>NZ_WVHL01000001.1 GCF_009861525.1 Pseudomonas sp. LD120
CCACCTGCGTTACCTCAATCCTCGCCTGTCGGAAGCCGACCAGGATCGCTACTACGACGAGATTGCCTTGGTTGCCGAACGCCTCGGCGCCCGCGACGTGCCCCGTTCGCGGCAAGCAGTGGCCGCTTATCTGCGCAGCATGCGCCCCCAATTGCTCTGCGATGAGCGCAGCCGCGAAGTCCTGCGCCTGCTACTGGCCGCTCCCGCCCCCAGTCGCCTGGCCAAACCTTTTGGCTCATTGATGATGCAGGCAGGTATCGACCTGCTGCCGGACTGGGCCAGCTCCATGCTTGATGTCAATCAGACCCCGCTGCAACGCCAGCTGATTCGAGCCAGCGTCAAACGCAGTACGCCGATGCTGCGCTGGGCGGTGCGTGACAGTTCGGTGCATCGAGCGAAACGACGCATGGGTCTGTAGAAGACAACCGCTCATGCACAACACGCCCAGACAGTTCGCAATTGGCCGACCAGCCCCACGCCGTATCCACCATGACCCTGAACAAAGTCTGCGGCTCCACCCTCAAGGCCTTGCACCTGAGCGCCCAGGCCATTGGCTGCGACGATGCCAAGGTAATCATTGGCGGCGGCCAGGGCGTGGCATTGGCCATAGAGTCCGAGAGATCGCCTTCGCCAGCACTTGACTCCTACAACGGGCAGGAGGCTGGTAGACTGCGGCGCCTTATTCCTCTTCTCCAAGGCGCCCTGCATGTCTTCCTTGAATCAGGCGCTGCGCGCCGCCCTCGATCACCGTCAAGACTTGCTCTCCGAGCTGCATCAACAAGGCACCGACTGCTACCGCCTGTTCCATGGTAGCCAGGAAGGTGCAAGCGGCTTGACCGTCGACCGCTATGGGCCGCAACTGCTGGTGCAGAGTTTTCACCAGACGCTGGACCGCGATGCCCTGCTGCAACTGCACGAGACCCTCGATCAACAACTGAACCTCTCGACCCTGCTGGTCTACAACGATCGCTCACGGGGCAATTCACGCATCGACCGTGAAGACTCCGTCTACCGCGCTGAAGAGCGTGCCCTGGACGACCTCATTGGCCGAGAGTGGGGCCTGAACTACCGGGTTCGAGGCCGTCACGCCGGGCAAGATCCATTGCTGTTTCTCGATTTGCGCAACGCCCGCGGCTGGGTCAAACAACACAGCAGCGGAAAGAGCGTCCTCAACCTCTTCGCCTATACCTGCGGTGTTGGCCTCAGCGCCGCCGCCGGTGGCGCCCGAGAGGTATGCAACCTGGACTTCGCCGAGGGCAACCTGGCGGTAGGACGAGAAAACGCTCAGCTCAACCCGCAACTACCCGCCATGCAGTTCGTGCAGTCGGACTATTTCCCGGCGATCCGCCAACTGGCGGGCCTGCCCATCAGCCAGCGGCGCGGGCAAAAACTGCCCAGCTATCCCCGTCTTGAGCAACGCCAATACGATCTGGTGCTGCTGGACCCGCCCGCCTGGGCCAAAAGCGCGTTCGGTACCGTCGACCTGCTGCGCGACTACCAGAGCCTGCTGAAACCGGCGTTGCTGGCCACCGCCGAGGACGGCGTACTGATCTGCTGTAACAATCTGGCCAAGGTGTCGCTGCCGGACTGGCGCGAGCAGGTACTGCGTTGCGCCGAGAAAGCCGGGCGACCGGTGCGCGATTGCCAGGTCCTGGCACCTGCGGCGGATTTCCCCTCCCAGGACGGACAACCACCGCTGAAAACCCTGATCCTGCAACTCTGATCAACCGCAAGAAATCTGAACAATCCTGAAGACTGTGATGGTTTCGGAACCGAAAACGCGTGCCATACTCCAACACACTTCCGATTCAGATAGATGAAGCCTCGCATGACCAAAGGATTGATTCGCGCTCTCAGCGCCTTGTTGACCGCTCTCGCCCTTTACAGTCTGTTGGGCTTTCTGATTTTGCCCGGCATCGCCTTGCGGGTGGCCAATCAGCAACTGGCCAACTACGCGACGACCCCGGCTCATCTGCAGCGCATAGAGCTCAATCCCTTCAGCCTGGAACTGACCCTCTGGGGCCTGAACATCGGGGAGCCGGGCAAGGAACAGGTGGCGTTCGAACGCCTCTATGCCAATCTGCAACTGGACAGCCTGTGGACCGGCGCGCTGCACCTGGCCGACATCGAACTGGACCAGCCCAAGACCGAAATCCTCTTTGACAAGGAAGGCAAGCTCAACCTCCTGACCTTGTTCAAGCTCCCTGCCAGCGAACCGACTCCGAGCGATCCCGATGCCAAGCCTTTCCCGGTACGTATCGAGCGCATCAAGCTGGCGGGCGGTTACCTGCACTTCCTGGACCTGCGCCCCAGCGAACCGATTGATTTCCTCTACAACACACTCGATTTCGAGCTCAAGCATCTGAGCACGCTGCCCGACGACAAAGCCGATCTGACGCTGGTGGCCAGCGGCCCCGAGGGCGGAAAGATCGACTGGTCCGGCAATTTCAGCATCACCCCACTGACCTCAGAGGGCACCTTGAAAGTCACCGACGGCCAAATGAAAGCCTGGTGGCCTTATGTGCGCGACGCGGTACCACTGGTACTGGAAGAGGGCGTGGTGAACCTCAGCACCCACTACAGGTTCAGCCTGGCCAAGGAAACCGAGCTGCTGCTGGACAACACCTCGATCAGCGTCGCGCCGTTCGCGATCAAGGCACCGGATGGACGCCCGCTGGCGCGACTGGAACGCCTGGACGTCAGCCAAGCCTCGGTGGACCTGGCCAAGCAGCAGGTGATTGTCGGCAAGATCAACAGCCAAAAACTGGAAACCTGGGCGGCCCTCGAAGCCGATGGCCAACTGGACTGGCAGAAACTCTTCGCCAGCCAACCAGCCAAACCCGCCCCAAAACCCGAGCCGGCCACTGCCGATACCGCCAAAGAACCAGCGGCACCGAGCAAGCCTTGGCAAGTACTGCTCAAGGATGTGCAACTGCGTAATTACCAAGTGCATCTGGCCGATCGTCAGGCGAAACCGGCGGTCGCCCTGGAACTGGGGCCGCTAAACCTGGACCTGAACAATTTCGACAGCCTCAATCAATCGCCCTTCTCCCTCAAACTCGATACAGGTCTGGGGAAACAAGGCAAGATCAGCGCCAGCGGCGAGGTCAATCTCAACCCGGTTACTGCCAAGCTCAAAGTGCAGACCAAGGACATCGACCTGCGTGTCGCCCAGTCCTATATCAGCCCGTTCATTCGCCTGGAGCTGCGCAGCGGCATGCTCGGCAGTGATCTGGCGGTAGACTTGAAGAAAGTAGAGCCTCTGACGTTCAGCGTCGCCGGTCGCGCCGAAGTGAACCAGTTGCACACCCTGGACACCCTCAAGAGCCGCGACTTCGTGAAGTGGAAGCAAGTCGTCGTCGAGGGGCTGGACTATCAGCATGGCGATAGCCTGAGCATCAGCCGGATCAACCTGATGCAACCCTATGCGCGCTTCATCATCAACGATGACCGAACCACCAACATCGACGACCTGCTGATTCCACAGCCTGCGAGCAGCAGCAAGTCCTCGGCAAAGTCGGCCCCCAGCGCCAGCAAGCCATTGGCCATTCACATTGGTGAAATCGCCATCAATGATGGCTCGGCCAACTTTGCCGACCTGAGCTTGACGCCGAACTTTGCCACCGCCATCCAGCAGCTCAACGGGCATGTCGGGACCATCGACAGCCGCCAGGCCAAACCCGCGGAAGTCGACGTCAAGGGCAAGGTTGACCGCTATGCTCCAGTGACCATCAAGGGCAGCGTGAACCCATTCGACCCAATGGCCGCGCTGGACATCGCCACCAGCTTCAAACGTGTGGAACTGACCACCCTGACGCCTTATTCCGGGAAGTTCGCCGGCTTGCGCATTCGCAAGGGCCGGCTCAATCTCGACCTGCACTACATGATCACCAAGGGCCAGCTCAAGGCAGAAAACAAACTGGTGGTCGAGCAACTGCAGTTGGGGGAAAAAGTCGACAGTCCGGACGCCGTGGACCTGCCGATCCGCTTGGCAGTGGCACTGTTGAAAGACGCCGACGGCAAGATCTCCATCGAGCTGCCTATTTCCGGCGACTTGAACAACCCGCAGTTCAGCGTCATGCCCATCGTCTGGCAGACCCTGCGCAACCTGGTGCTGCGAGCCGCCCAGGCACCGTTCAAGTTCATTGGCGGCCTGGTCAGCGGCGGCAGTTCGCAAGACCTGAGCAGCGTATCCTTCGCCCCCGGCTCAAGCGACTTGAGCAAAGACTCCGAGTCGGCCCTGAGCACATTGGCCAAAGCCCTCAAGGAGCGTCCGACCCTGCGCCTGGAGATCGAAGGCACCAGCGCCCAGAGCAGCGACGGCCCACTGATCGCCGAGCAACGCCTGGAGCGGGAATACCAATACAACTACTACAAGATTCTCCAGCGCCGCGGCGACAAGGTTCCGGCCCAAGCGTCATTGTTGAAGGTGCCCGAGGATGAAAAAGCGCCATTGCTGGAAGGCATCTACCGCACCCGCCTGAAACAGCAGCCTCCCGCCGAATGGACCCAGCTCAGCCGCGACGAGCGCACTGCCAAGCTACGCGACGGTCTGATCAAGTTCTGGAGCGGCAGCGATGTGTTGTTGCGCCAACTGGGCCAGCAGCGAGCCAGTAGCATCAAGGACTTTCTGGTGGACAAAGGTCAGTTGGCCGATGACCGCGTCTACTTTATCGATGCCAACCTGGGCCAGGCCGAAAGTGATGGCAAGGTCATCACGCCGCTGCATCTGGACAGCGAGTAACCCCTGCACCGTGCTCACCCGAGCCCAGCCAGTAGTTCCTTTCCGCAGTGCATAAAACAGGCCCCGACAGAGTATGTCGGGGCCTGTAATGATCACGTCCCTGTGATCGGGTACATGAACCTTGAAATAAACCGCAGACGCATCACCCGATGTCGTCTATCGCGTCTTCTCCCTGCCCAGGCAAAAAACTAGCGGCTTACTCGACTTTCAGGCCATCGGCGGAGACCGCCTTCACGCCGTCGATTTTCTTGGTGATCGCCACAGCGGTGGCTTTCTGCGCTTCGGTGACGGCGACAGTGGACGACAACGACACTACGCCCTTATTGGTTTCGACTTTGATGTCGGTGCCAGGAATGCCTTTCTCGGTGACCAGATCGCTTTTCACTTTGGTGGTGATCCAGGTATCAGAGGTGGCCTCTTTGGCCTTGGTCATTTCACCAGCAGCCAAGACCATAGGTGACTGGGTGCTTTGAGTGGTCTGCGCAAAAGCTGCGTTGGCCATGGTCAGTGTCAGAGCGGTAGCAGCTGCGGCAGTGATCGCGAACTTCTTCATACGAGTAACTCCTGTTCTTTGGAAAAGCCTGCGCCGTGTCCTGGCAACAGGGTTATCAGGGATATTGCAGGTGCTGTGCCAAGTCACAAAAAAGAGATAAGCCCATATAAATCAATAAGTTATCAATAACTCAAAAAACCGCAACCATGCAAAATGCATGAAGCATCGCCAATGTGCATGCAAGTTGCGGTTTTTACCCAAGCGCCTGAAAAACTCGCATCAGGGCTCCCGAAACAAGTCACGCGGCATCCACGTTGCAACCCTTGGGCGCATAATCGGCGTCCACCGTGGTGGTGCAGGCCCACCCAGCGGTTGCCGAACGCGTCAGGGTCAAGGTCTTGTTCAATACCGCTCCTGGGGCGTTGAGAAGGGTGCAGCCAATATTCCCTTCACCAGTGGCTGCTGTACCCTCGATGCTCATCTGGCAGTTCGAGGTCTGCGCCGTGCCACCCGCCAGCATCAGAGTCGGATCGGCTCCCTGGTTCAACAGGTCCTCGACGTTGACTTTCAACGCCGAGGCTTCCGCCAGCGCAGCCATCACCTTGGCCCGCGCCTGATATTTGGAGTACATCGGCATCGCTACCATGGCGAGAATGCCGATGATCGCGACCACCACCAGCAATTCGATCAGTGTAAAACCGGCTTGTTTTTTCATGAGCTGCCTCCTGGCATGAACGAATGTTGCATAAGAGTCAGACTCGAAGCATGCCCTATGCCAGGACTCTCCCCCTTGGAATACGGGGCCTGTAGCAGTGATAGCCCATAGCCTTGAGCACAAGGAGTCGCACAAACTGACAAATTTCGTCACCCCCAACCCCTATTCGGCAGGCACCCGGCAGCTAGGCTTTATCAGGTACATGGCGAGCCGACATGACATGAGTTGCAGGTGGCACGTGCTCGTCTTGAAGCCACCGCTCATCAAGGATCGAATCATGGTGGTAAAAGCTCCCACGGCCAGTACCTATGTCTGGCAAGGCACTGACAGCCAGGGCCAGGCAATGAGCGGGGAACTGAGCGCCGCGAACCCGAGATTGATCCGCGCGCAATTACGCAAGCAAGGCATCACCGCAACACGGGTTCGACGTAAACCCAGGGGCTGGCCCCGACTGACCCAGCGAATCAGGACGCAGGAGATTGCCCTGTTCAGCCGGCAGTTGGCGACGCTGATACAGGCCGGAGTTCCGCTGTTGCAATCCTTCGAGATCATCGCCGAGAGCTTCGATCATCAGCAGATGCGCCAACTGCTGGCCAGCCTCAAACGCGACGTAGAAGCCGGGGCCAGCCTGGCGACAGCACTACGTCGGCATCCACGCCACTTTGACGAGTTGTACTGCAACCTGGTGGACGCTGGTGAACAGGCCGGTGCACTGGACACTTTGCTGGAGCGAGTCGCCACCTATAAGGAAAAAAGCGAGAACCTCAAAGCGCGACTGAAAAAGGCCATGATCTATCCCTTGGCGGTAGTCGGCGTGGCGATCATCGTCAGCAGCATCCTGCTGCTCAAAGTGGTGCCACAGTTTCAGAGCCTGTTCGCCAGCTTTGACGCAGAGTTGCCATGGCTGACTCGACGAGTCATCACGCTCTCGCAGCTTCTCCAGAATCACGGCGGATTGCTGCTGGCCGCAAGCCTGGCGACCGGAATCGCAATGCCCGTGGTCTATCGACGCTCCGCGCGCCTACGGGATGGCCTGGACATCAGCCTGTTTCGGCTGCCACTGAGCGGTCCATTACTGCACAAGTCAGCGGTAGCCCGCTATGCTCGCACCCTCGCCACCACCTTCGCCGCCGGCGTGCCCCTGGTGCAGGCGCTGGACTCCGTGGCCGGCGCCAGTGGCAACAGCGTCTTCAAGCGCGCGGTGGAACGCATCCGCCATCAAGTGGCCAGTGGCATGCAATTGAACTTTGCCATGCGAACCAGCGGCGTCTTCCCTACTATGGCAGTCCAAATGACGGCTATCGGTGAGGAGTCCGGAACCCTGGATCATCTGCTGGAAAAAGTCGCGGCGCATTATGAGGATGAGGTGGACAACCTGGTAGACAGCCTGTCCCGCCTCATGGAGCCGTTGATCATGGTGGTTCTGGGCAGTATTGTCGGTGCCCTGGTGGTTGCCATGTACCTGCCTATCTTTCAACTCGGTACAGCGATCTGAACATGTCCCTGACTCAAGCCCTGACCCTTTACCCCCTGGCATTCGTGGTGTCGGCGCTGGTACTGGGATTGATCGTCGGCAGCTTTCTCAACGTGCTGGTATGGCGCCTGCCGACAATGCTCGAGCGCGATTGGAGAGCCCAAGCCCTTGAGGTATTGGGACTTGAGCCTGAACCGGCAGCCGCGCCTTACAACCTGATGCGACCTCACTCCCAGTGCCCTCACTGCAGACAGCCGATACGTCCCTGGGAAAACATCCCCTTGCTCAGCTACCTGTGGCTACGGGGTCGCTGCGCACACTGCAAGACCCGCATCAGCCCGCGCTACCCCCTGACCGAACTGAGCTGCGGCCTGATCTCGGCGTTTGTCGCCTGGCACTTCGGTTTCGGCTGGAGCGCAGGCCTGTTGCTGATATTGAGCTGGGGGCTGCTGGCCATGAGCTTGATCGACGCTGACCACCAGTTGCTGCCGGACGTACTGGTGTTGCCGCTGTTGTGGCTGGGGCTGATCGTCAACAGCTTCGGCTTGCTGGTTAGTCTGCAGGATGCCCTGTGGGGCACCGTGCTGGGCTATCTGTGCCTGTGGTCGGTGTTCTGGCTGTTCAAACTGCTGACCGGTAAGGACGGTATGGGCCATGGTGATTTCAAGCTACTGGCGATGCTCGGCGCTTGGGGCGGCTGGCAAATATTGCCGCTGACCTTGCTACTGTCCTCCTTGGTGGGAGCGATTCTCGGCACGCTCATGTTGCGTTTGAACCGCGCCAAGACCTCGACGCCAATCCCCTTTGGCCCCTTTCTGGCCATTGCCGGCTGGATTGCCTTGCTCTGGGGTGGTCAAATAACCGACTTCTATTTGCAGATTGTCGGCTTCCAATGACTCGTTCCGTAAACCCACCCTGGACCCTCGGCCTGACCGGCGGTATCGGCAGCGGCAAAAGCGCCGCCGCCCAGTATTTCATTGATCTGGGCGTGCATGTGATCGACGCCGATCATGCCGCTCGTTGGGTGGTTGAGCCCGGCCGGCCGGCCCTTGAACACATCGCCCGGCACTTTGGCGACGATGTGCTGCAGGCCGACGGCCAACTGGACCGCGCGGCCCTGCGCAAGCTGATCTTCGAGGTTCCCGAGCAGCGCCGCTGGCTGGAAGCCCTGCTGCACCCGCTGATCGCCGAAGAGATTGTCAGCCATCTGGCGCGTGCCACATCGCCCTACGCGATCCTGGTGTCGCCTTTGCTGATCGAGTCCGGCCAGTCGCGCATGACCCAACGGATTCTGGTGATCGACGTGCCGCAACAACTGCAGATCGAACGCACCCTGCAGCGGGACCAGATCAGCGAGCAACAAGTCCAGGCGATTCTCCAGGCCCAGGCCAGCCGCGAAGAACGCCTGCGTCACGCCGACGATGTGCTGGTCAACGACCGCGACCAGGCCTGGTTACGCAGCGAGGTCGAACGCCTGCATCATTTTTACCTAACCTTGCGTGGAGGCCAGTCATGAGCCAACCCTTGACCGTCGAATGCCCAACCTGTGGCGCCCCCGTGGAATGGACCACGGCCAACGTCAACCGACCGTTCTGTTCCGACCGTTGCAAACTGATTGACCTTGGGGCCTGGGCGGCCGAAGAACACAAGATTCCGGTAAGCCCTGATGCCGAGGACGAGCTGTTCTCCGAAGAACTACCACCCCGCGCTCACTAAGCGCCCCCCCTCAGGGCCGCATGAAGCTGTAGTCCTGGTCGTCGTCGAGGTTTTCCGCGAGGAACTGCAGTTCGTCCGCCAGATCCTCGAGGCTACGCACGCCCTTGCTTTGCTGCACCACCGCACTGAGCAAGGCACGCAAGCTCAAGCCCGGCTCGAACCCTTCCTGCTGGGCACTTTGCAGACTGTCGTGCACTTCCTGCCGAGCCCATTGGTAGACACTCATGACCGCGCTCCTGAAATTTTTGCCGAGCATGCAGCGCGTCCACAAGCTCAACGTTGACGTGGATCAAGAGCGTGAATCGTCATCTTTCCAGGGCGCCGAGAGGTAGCGGGTGCGGTTGAAGGTTTCCAGCCATTCCGGACAAAACACCACCAGCGCGCTGATCAGCATGCCGTTGATGAATGCCTCGGGAAAGATGATCAACCATAGATAGCCGACAAAGTCCTCCAGCCACTCAGGCATGGCAAAACGCTCATCGAGCCACAGCAAGACCAGGGCGCACAGCAGGCACAACAGTGCTGACAGCGCGGCGGCAAAGAACCCGGAGCAGAAAATGTACACGAAGGGATTACGCGGCTGGGCACGCTCTACCAGCAAAGCGCAGGCCTCGGTTACCGCCGCCGGCAACAGGATCAGCAGCGAGCCATTGACCCCCAGCGCCGCTAGATCCTGGCGGCCCAGGGCGAGCAATCCCAGTTGCGCGATCAAGCCACCGATAATCGCCAACGGCCAATCCAGCAGCAGGGTCACCGCAGTCAGGCCAATGAAGTGATAGGAGACGCCAGTATCGAAGTCACGTCGCACCAGCCACAGCAGAAATAACCCGAACACCGTTCCGAACAGCAAATGCTGGCGGCGGGTATCGGTAAACAGCTCAACCCAGGGCGCACGCAACACCGCCCAGACCAGCACCGGCACATACAGCAGCCACCCCAGAACCAGGGTCTGCGGCGACAGCAGTGCCGAACTGATCATGGCTGAACCTGCTCCAGCGCCTCGGCCAATTGCTCAGCCGTGGCATATTCCTGACGAGACACCAACTGACCGTCTTGCAGTTGCAGCCATAGAACCTTGCCCTCGGTGGCAGAGTAACGCGCAGCCACGCGCCCTTCCCGATCGAGCATCACCCGGTAGGGATAATCGCGCATGGCCGGCACCGCGAACATCGTCGCGATCAACCTAGGCATGCGTTGGATATCCGCGACAAAGACTCCATGACGCGCCTGCAAATAGCCCTGGGGTTTGTCCTTGAGCGCCGCATTCACCATCTTGGCGGCATCCATGCTGCGTGCCACCAGCAGAATACGGGCCTGTGAATCAAGGCTATAGGCTTGATCGAATTGATCGAGCAAGGTCCAGGGCGCCAGGCGCTCACCGACTTCAACCGCCTGAGCCCACAACGGCAACAAGCACAGCAACAGAATTGACCAGCGCTTCACGGCACACTCCTCATCGATGGGTTGGACGGGAAACAGTCTACACCGCCCCTCGACAGGCTCCAGCAGGGCGTGAGGACCGGTGTGCCGAGGTTTTTCCCAAAGCATGGTTTTTAAGGTCACATTTGGGCGCTAAGCTTGAGAACATGGATGACTCAGATTTCTTGCGCCTGCTTACCATCCAGGCCGAACAAGCCAACGCGTTTCTGTCCAATGCCCGCAAATGGGAGCGTGAGCGTTGGGTCTGCCAGCGCCTGCTGCAAGGTCTGAATATTTCCTACCGCAATGACGAATTCACTGCCGCCGGGCAAGAACCACCGGATGTGCTGTTTCGCGATGCCAGCTTTGAGGTGTTTTTTGTCCTCGACGAAGGCCGGCGCCTCAACGATGAGTGGCGCGATGAATTGCAACGCCGACGCAGCGCGTTCTCCCTGAGCCAGTTGGTACGCCGCGAAGCCAAACCCAAACGTATCCCAGCCAATGAGTTATTGCTGCGCCTGGCACCGACCTTGCGCAAGAAGGCCCATAACTACAAAGAACGCGGAATGGACCTCGGGGAACTGGACATCATTGCCTTCGCAACCCTGAAACGCGAAGTACTGGACCTGAACAGCCACTTTCCGCCGCCCACCGAATACTTGCGCCAGGGCTGGCGCTCGCTGTCCCTGGTAGGGCCCACCTTCGCCCGCGTGCTGTTCGCTCATCCGGATGCGCCGGAGTTTCTGCGTAGCAACCTGGGCCGCAGTATCGTTTTCGACGTCGGCATCAGCTTGTAAACCCAGTCAATACGCCTTGTGTGGGCATGGCGCAATCTACCCGGCAGTGGTAAAAAAGTACCCTGCCTGGCGCCGACAGGACCTCGCCAAAGCCCTCATGCGGCAACGGCTATGCTCCGTTACAGGTGCGGACTACACCGCGCTGTAACATTCCTCCGAGTTGCGACGTCTACCTACGAGGCCTTTATGAGCAGCCGCCTGAACCCCGACGACCAACGCCATGTCGAAGAATACCTGCAACTGCCCCAACACCGAGTCGAGCGCCGGCCCTTCCGGCCGTGGATGCTTCTCATCGTGGTGGTTGTGGTAACGATCGCCCTGGGCCTGTTGAGCCGTTTTATCAGTTACCTGACGCTATGAGCTGCATCGCGCTCGCTCGGTTGACTGCACCGATTTCTTTTAGCCTTGCGAGATATCCCCATGACTCATCGTATTGTCATCGTTGGCGGCGGCGCCGGCGGCCTGGAGTTGGCGACCCGCCTGGGTAAGACTCTGGGCAAGCGCGGCACCGCCAGCGTGATGCTGGTCGACGCCAACCTGACCCATATCTGGAAACCACTGCTGCACGAAGTGGCCGCCGGTTCCCTGAACTCCTCCGAAGACGAACTCAACTACGTCGCCCAAGCCAAATGGAACCACTTCGAGTTCCAGCTGGGACGTATGAGCGGGCTTGATCGTCAACGCAAGAGAATCCAGTTAGCCGCCACCTACGACGAAGCGGGCGTGGAACTGCTACCGGCCCGGGAACTGGGCTACGACACCCTGGTGATCGCAGTGGGCAGCACCACCAACGACTTCGGCACCCAAGGTGCGGCCCAACACTGCCTGTTCCTCGACACGCGCAAGCAGGCCGAACGCTTCCACCAGCAGTTGCTCAACCACTACCTGCGGGCTCACGCCGGGCAGACCGATGCCGTGGAACAGATCAGCGTGGCCATCGTCGGCGCCGGAGCCACCGGTGTGGAACTGGCCGCCGAACTGCATAACGCGGCCCATGAGCTGGCAGCCTATGGCCTGGATCGTATCCAGCCAGAAAACATGCACATCACCCTGATTGAGGCTGGACCACGGGTGTTGCCGGCCTTGCCCGAGCGCATCAGCGGACCGGTGCACAAGACCCTGGAAAAACTCGGGGTCAAGGTGCTGACCAACGCGTCAGTCAGCGAAGTGACCGCCGACAGTTTGATCACTGCTGATGGCCAGAGGATTCCCGCCAGCCTCAAGGTGTGGGCGGCCGGAATCCGCGCACCGGCGTTCCTCAAGGAGATCGACGGCCTGGAAACCAACCGCATCCACCAACTCCAAGTGCTGCCAACCCTGCAGACCACCCGTGACGAAAACATCTTTGCCTTCGGCGACTGCGCCGCCTGCCCGCAACCGGGCAGTGACCGCAACGTACCGCCACGGGCCCAGGCTGCGCACCAGCAAGCGTCCTTGCTGGCCAAGTCGCTGAAGCTGCGCATCGAAGGCAAGGACCTGCCGACTTACAAATACACCGACTATGGCTCGCTGATCTCGCTGTCACGCTTTTCGGCGGTGGGCAACCTGATGGGCAATCTCACCGGCAGCGTGATGCTCGAAGGCTGGCTGGCGAGAATGTTCTACATATCGCTCTACCGCATGCACCAGATGGCGCTGTATGGTGTCTTCCGCACCGCGATGTTGATGCTCGGTAGCCGAATCGGACGCGGCACCGACCCCCGCCTGAAGTTGCACTAAGCGCCTGAACATAAGCCCCGCTACGCAAGGTAGCGGGGCAATCGGGCAAGCCGGTACGCCTAAAGGCACTCGTCGAGAAAGCTCACCACGGTGCCCATGCAGGCGACCCGCTCTTCGACGTGAGGCATGTGGCTGGAGTTTTCGAACAAGGCCCAGCGGATGTCAGGAATCTGCTCCAGGTAGGGCTTGACCACTGTCGGCGTGGCCTCGTCGTAACGGCCGGAGATCAGTAGCGCTGGTACGTTGATGTATTTCAAGCGCTCGACGATGGTCCAGTCCTTCAAGCTGGCAATAATATGGAATTCGTTGGGGCCATTCATCGCCCGATAGACTGTGGGATTGGCGTCAACCTTGGCAAAGGTACGAGCAACATCATCGGGCCAGGGCTTGATGCGACATACATGGCGATCATAAAAGACTCGCGAAGCTGCAACATACTCTGCAGAGCCGGTTGTCCCTGCTTGCTCATGCCGCAGCAGAGTCTGCTGCACCTCCTCAGGCAAAGCATCACGCAAGCGATTGGCCTCCGCGACCCAAGTGCGCATATCGGCCGGAGAGTTGGCAATAATCAATGCCCGTAAACCTGCGGGGCGCAGCACGGCATGTTCACTGGCCAGCATCCCGCCCCAGGATTGTCCCAGCAGTGCATAGTTATCGCTGATACCAAGGTGATCCAGAAGGTTGTCCAACTCCTCAAGAAACAGTTCAACTGTCCAGAATGAAGGGGGCTTGTCTGGCAGGTGAGTAGAAAAGCCATTACCAATCTGATCATAGTGAATGACCGCGCGACCACTGGCTGCTACATCCTTGAAAGTATCGACATAATCATAGGTGCAACCTGGACCGCCATGCAGAATCACCAAGGGCGTATTGCCATTGCGTAAATCGCCGGTAACGCGGTACCACGTTCTATAAGCACCAAAGGAGGCATAGCCTTCGAGTGTTATCTTGTTCGAGTCCATTATGTGCCACTCCCTGTATTACACACGACTCAGACTATCGACAGGGCAAGGTCAATGTAACTAGAAGAAAAGATAGGTTTTACATCACCTCAGCTATCCAATAATCGGTAATGAACCGCTCGGGCAACGGCTTGGACCCGGTTCCTGGCCCCCAGCTTGTGCATGGCCGAGTTCAAATGGAGAGTCACGGTCGCCACAGACCGCTGTAATCGAGCAGCTATTTCTAAAGCCGTATAACCCTCTGCAGCCCACTTCATGCACTCGCGTTCGCGTTTGGTCAGAGGTGTCGATGGATGATGTCCTTCTTTCTGACTCAGTACTGGATAGGCCGCCTCTTGCAGGGCATAGGCAATCAGACTGAACTCCCCGAGAACATGACGCATATCCTTAAGCGCACTCTGAGTGCGACCGGAGCGTAACCCAGCAAGGCTGGCAAAACCGCCTTTCGGGAGATGGATGGGGACTGAGACACCATGGGCCATCTGAGCATTTTGCAGGTAGCTCACCACCGGTGCATGGCGTAAGCCGATTACTTCTTTCAGAACGGTCTCTGCCTCTGGTTGATAGGACCAGAGGAAAGGTGAAATAGAGTTAAGTGCCACGTGCTGGACTGGGTCAATCTGATAATAGCCCTCAGTGCACCAGAGCTCTTGCCATTCTGCCGGCGTCTTACGCAGAAGCACCTGCGGGGTAATCAGCAAACCATCATGATCAAATGGCACTGGACTGTAGTCGTATACCAACGCATCAAAGCCCAGGTTGGAGGCCAGCAGCATAGCCTCATCCAACTGCGCCTCCAGATTCCCTCCAGCTAAAAGACAGCCCTTGTACTCAGACAGCTTGATCTGCATCCCCTCAGCTCCCTTATGGTTTTCATTCTTGGCAACCAATCAGTAGAATGCCATGCCTCGGCGAGGGACAGCCAGAGCGAACCTATAAGATTTGCTAGCTTACGGTGACGCAACGCCCCCATTAAGTTTGTTCATCAAGTAGCAACTGACAGGATGTTAGTGATGCAGCAGGAAATGGCGACGGCCCTGCGACCAGATCAGGTGACCAGTGCCTCCAAGGTGTTGAATACACTCCCCGCTCCGACCAAGAACTCCCCCCGCCTACAAAAAGGCCCACGCTCTTCCAAACACCACGTGTTTATCTACAACACCTTCGGGGCTGAGTCATGAGCCTCGGACGATACCGTTTTGTGCTTTCCCGTCCGTTGCAATTGCTGCCGGTGCTCTTCGGTATCAGCCTGATGACTTTTGTGATGGTGCGTTCAATTCCGGGAGATCCAGCCCGAATACTGCTGGGCAGCCGCAGCACCCCGGATGCCTTGTTGAAAATCAGAACCCAGTACGGTCTGGATCAACCTCTATGGCAACAGTATCTCTATTTCCTTAAGAATCTTTTCAACGGCGAACTGGGCCAGTCTTTGCTGTACAAAGTCGATACGCTGAAACTCATCAGTACCCGTATCGAACCTACGCTGCTGCTCGTATCAGGAAGCGTAATGCTGGCGTTGTTGATTGCACTGCCTCTGGCCACTTTGGCAGCACGCAACCAAGGCGGTTGGCTTGATCGATTGGTCCGACTGCTGAGCACCGCAGGTCTGGGCATGCCGGCATTCTGGTTGGGCATCATGCTGATTCTATTATTCAGCGTGCAATGGGGCCTGTTCCCGGTATCCGGTTACGGCCGCACCTGGCTAGAAAAGCTGCACCATCTGGTACTCCCTTGCTTGACTGTTGCTCTGGCCTTGTCGTCATTACTGATTCGAAATCTGCGCGCAAGCCTTATTGATGAAATGCAAGCCGAGCATATCGCTGCCGCCCGAGCGCGAGGCCTTGATGAGAGAGTCATCTTCCGGCGCCATGTCTTGCCCAACGCATTGATCCCCACCGTAAACCTGCTAGCCGTGAACATTGGCTGGCTGATCAGTGGCACCGTCGTGATTGAAAGCCTGTTCGCAATCCCTGGCGTGGGTCAGCTGCTGGTGCGTGGAATATTCACCCGCGATTACATGGTGGTGCAGGGGGTAACGATGGCGCTGGCCTGCTCAACCGTGGCAGTGAACTTCCTTGCTGACCTTCTGACAGTCGCAATTGATCCTCGAGTCAAACTCCAATGAGCAGCATCACCACGGTTGCAAATGAGCGACAACACCTGGGGATCAATAGGGGCCAACTGAACCTGACTCTAGGGTTGGCCATTCTTTGTGCCTGGCTTTTGCTGGCGATACTGGCGCCATGGGCCGCACCGTTCGACCCGCTCGAGCACAATATCGAGTTGCGTTTAAACGCCCCAAGCCTCGCCCACCTGCTTGGTACCGACAACTTCGGTCGCGACATCCTTTCCCGAGTCATCTGGGGAGCTCGGGTAGACCTTCAGCTTTCGCTGTTAGGCGTCATCCTGCCATTTTTGATTGGTACCTCAGTAGGAGCGTTGTCAGGCTACATAGGTGGATACTTCGACACCCTGTGCATGCGACTGATCGATATCATCTTAGCGTTTCCCTTTCTTGTGCTGATGTTGGCGATCATGATGCTGATCGGTCCCGGATTAGGCAGCTTCTACATTGCCATTGCATTAGTAGGATGGGTCTCCTACGCACGCCTGACGCGCTCACAAATTCTGGTTCTCAAAAAAAGCGACTTCGCCCTGGCAGCGAAAAGCATGGGCTTCAGCCACACGCGAATCCTGTTCCGACATCTACTACCTAATGCACTTTTCAGCTCCATTGTGTTTTTCATGTCCGATGCAGTGCTGATCCTGCTCAACGGTGCGGCCGTCAGTTATCTCGGTCTGGGTGTTCAGCCACCTACAGCTGAGTGGGGAACAATGATTGCCGAAGGCCAGAGTTTTATTACTTCAGCCTGGTGGATCTGCACATTTCCCGGGTTGGCGATCATTTCCTTGGCAATGGGCTTCAGTCTGATGGCCGACGGCATCGCCGATCTACTCGGAAAGCGCTCGTGAAGCCGCCTCTCCTGCAGGTCGAAGAACTTAGCGTTATTGCCCGCTCAGCCGAGCGTGAAACCACTTTGGTGGACCGCCTCTCGTTCACACTCGCGGAGGGAGAAATACTTGGCCTCGTGGGCGAAAGCGGCAGCGGCAAAACCCTCGCCTGTCGCGCGCTCATGCGCTTGTTGCCAGCGCACAACCTGCATGTTCAGGGGCGCGCCGTGAGACTTGGCGATACCAACCTGCTGCAACTGAGCGAGAGTGAAATACGCAAAGTGCGAGGTCGTCAGCTAGGCATGGTGTTCCAAAACCCCACGAGTCACCTCGACCCACTGATGCGCATCGGCGAACAAATCAGTGAAGGTATTCAGCTGCACCATGCAGTAACCAGACGAGAAGCGCGTGCACTGGCTATCGACCTGCTGAGACAAGTGGGCATTCCCGACCCACGAGCCCGAGCAGAACACTACCCACATGAGTTCTCAGGCGGTATGCGACAACGGGCAATGATCGCTGTAGCCCTAGGCTGCAATCCGAAAATACTGATAGCCGACGAACCGACTACAGCCCTGGATGTGACGGTCCAAGCACAAATTCTGCGCCTGTTGCTGACTTTACGAGATGAACGAGGCTTGTCACTGATCCTAATCAGCCACGACTTGGGCGTTGTGGCCCAAACCTGTGATTCGATTGCAGTGATGTACGCAGGCAGGCTTTGTGAGCGTGGCACGAGACATGACGTTCTGAAGTCTCCACAGCACCCATACACAGCGGGTTTGATTAGTTGCCAACCAGCGTACGGCACAGGATATGGCCGTTTGAAAACAATAGCCGGCCAGCCGCCTTCATTCGATGCCCTTCCTCAAGGCTGTCGATTCGCTCCCCGCTGCCCACAATCCGTGGACCTGTGCGTCAACACACAACCGGAACCACAGCCATCCCTTGCAGCGCCACGTATCGCCTGCCACTTCCCACTCAAGCCAGGAGTTTTACCTTGAGCTTGCTGAACGTTAGTGAACTGCACGTACATTTTCCCGCCAGCACCTCCTGGTTAGGCATGCGTAGCCGTTGGCTGAAAGCCGTCAATGGCGTCTCCCTGAATCTGGAGCAGGGAGAGATTTTGGGGTTAGTGGGCGAATCGGGGAGTGGCAAGAGCAGCCTTGGCAAAGCAATTCTGTGTTTAAACGAGACTCATGGAGGAAAGATCGTTTTCGACGGCACGGACGTCACTGCCGGCAAGAGGGGCGATATCCAACGTCTGCGACACGAAACCGCAATGATTTTCCAGGACCCGTACACGGCACTCAATCCAAGACTGAGTGTTGGCGAGACACTAAGAGAGGTTCTGCAAATACAGCGTAAATGTCCTCCCGAGCGAATCGTCGAGCGGGTGGAAGAGTTGCTCAGACTGGTAGGACTGCCAGTAGAGATAGCGTCTCGCAAACCTCAATCCCTCAGTGGAGGCCAATGCCAACGAGTGGGAATCGCACGGGCGCTTGCGGTCGAGCCACGGTTAATTGTCGCTGATGAATGCATCTCGGCCTTGGACGTCTCTATCCAGGGACAGATCATTAACCTGCTACTGGAGTTACGTCAGCGGATCAATTTGACACTGCTGTTTATCAGCCACGACCTGTCAGTCATTCGTCGAATCTGCGATCGAGTTGCCGTTATGTACATGGGACAGATCATCGAAGAGGGACCAGTAGAGGCCATCTTCAATCATCCACTCCACCCCTACACGGCCGCCTTGATCAGCGCCATTCCACAACTGGACCCAAGCCAGGCCTTACCACCACACCCCTTACCTGGCGAGCCACCTAGCCCAATGCAGCTACCCGCAGGCTGCACCTTTCACTCACGCTGTCGTTACGCGCAGTCCGTTTGCGCCAACACCCAACCCCCTACCCGGTATCTGAAGAGCCGGCGCTACAGCTGCGTATTAGAAGAAACGCAGTTCAAAAACTAAAAAACCCATATCAACAGGGAGTTTGATCATGAAGGCAAGACATCGAAAGATATTGGCAACCGCATCATTTCTGGCCTGCGCATTGACCGCAAGCGTTTCGCACGCGGCAGGAGTCCTGACGATAGGCTGCCGGGAGGAAAGCACTACCTTCGACCCGATCAAAAGCGCACAAAATCGCGACAGCTGGGTATTCACCAACGTGTATGACGTGCTGGTACGAGTCGACAAAGCCGGGACCCAACTACTCCCCGGGCTGGCAGAAAGCTGGAAAATTTCCGACGACGGCCTGACCTACACCTTCAAACTGCGCCCCGCCAAATTTTCCGACGGCTCATCTATCAGCGCCCAGGATGCGGTCTTCAGCCTGTTACGTATCCGCGACGATAAAACCTCGCTGTGGACTGATACCTACGCCATTCTCGACAAGGCCGAAGCGCCAGACTCCCAGACCTTGGTGCTGACCTTGAAAAGCCCTTCGGTGCCCTTTCTCTCGCAGTTGGCCTCACCTAACGCGTCGATCCTTTCGCAACAAGCAATGGCCAGAATGGGTGACGAAGCCTACGCCCAGCAACCCGTTTCATCTGGAGCCTTTGTGGTCAAGGAGTGGTTACGCGGCGATCGGGTGATCCTGGAAAAGAACCCGCACTTCTGGCAAGCCGGTACTGTGAGCCTGGATGGCGTGGAGTGGATCTCCATTCCCGACGACAACACACGGATGCTGAAAGTCCAGGCGGGGGAGCTAGACACCGCCCTCTTCGTGCCCTTCTCACGAGTCGATGCCCTGAGAAAGGATCCAAATCTAGTCGTGCACCTGGATCCTTCCACACGAGAAGATCACCTATTGATCAACCACGAACACGGCCTGCTGGGCAAGCCGCAAGTACGTGAGGCCCTGGATCTGGCCATCAACAAGAAGTCTCTGGTGGATACCGTGACCTTCGGACATGGCGAAGTAGCCTATTCGTACATTCCCAAAGGCGCCATGTACCATTACGCTAATAACCTGCAGCGCCCCTACGACCCTGAAAAAGCCAAAAAGCTGTTAGAGCAGGCCGGAGCCAAAGGACTGCAACTCAATTACGTGGTCAACGCCGGTAATGAGGCCGACGAGCAGATCGCAGTGCTCGTACAGAATCAGTTAGCGGCTGTCGGGGTAAAGACCAATCTCCAGAAAGTCGACCCAAGCCAAAGCTGGCAGATGCTAGTGGACGGCGACTACGATCTTTCTGTCATGTATTGGACTGCTGACATCCTCGACCCCGACCAGAAAACCACCTTTGTTCTGGGGCATGACACCAACATGAACTACATGACCCGCTACAGAAACCCACAGGTCAAGGAGTTGGTGGCTGCCGCACGGGTGGAAATGGACGCCTCCAAGCGCGAGCAGATGTATGTGGATCTGCAAAAGACCGCTAAGCAGGACGTGAACTGGATCGACCTCTACTACAGCCCGTACATCAACATTTCGCGCAAGAACATCGAAAACTTCCAGCAAAGCCCAATGGGCCGTTTCTCCCTGGAAGAAACCGTCAAGAACTGACCTATCAGAGCCCCGCAACCAGAGCCGCCAGCCTGGTTGCGCGAGGCAGGCCATCGTCACCCTCGAAAAACGCCTGCTTGAACAACGCAGGGCCTGGGAAGAACTGCCTATCGAGTGACAACAAGGGGGCCGCCTCCCGGCCCCCTCGACTTCAGCGTGTTTCTTGCAGACAAACGAAAAAAGGCACCTCAAGAGGTGCCTTTTTTCGTGAATATGGTCGGGGTAAGGGGATTCGAACTCCTGACATCCTGCTCCCAAAGCAGGCGCGCTACCGGACTGCGCTATACCCCGGTAAAAAAAAGGCACCTTTAAAAGGCGCCTTCTGCGAACAGCGCTTTTGGCGTCTGATCTTAAGATTCGATTCCAGCGAACTGGTCTCAAAAATGGTGGGTCGTGTGGGATTCGAACCTACGACCAATTGGTTAAAAGCCAACTGCTCTACCAACTGAGCTAACGACCCAAAAATGGTCGGGGTAAGGGGATTCGAACTCCTGACATCCTGCTCCCAAAGCAGGCGCGCTACCGGACTGCGCTATACCCCGGTTTGAAATTGGCTCCGTGACCAGGACTCGAACCTGGGACCCAATGATTAACAGTCATTTGCTCTACCGACTGAGCTATCACGGAACTACACATTTCAATTTACAACTTCTTACTTACATCCTCTTTGACCTTCCCGTATCGCTACGTTCATGCCTCTGAGGCGCGCTATTTTACAATCTTAAAAAACCCTGTCAACCCCTTAAATTGCTTTTAAGACAATGATTTGCGACTTCATTGCCGGTTTCCTCTTGCTCAGAAAAAACCTGGGTGTGACTGACTGCGGGGCGCACTTTACAAGCCTTTTCCTTACAGTTCAACACCCTAGTAAAAAAAAGGCCTCGCAATGCGAGGCCTTCTCTCAACACATTGCTGGAAGATCAGGCAAAGACGATTTCGTCGTCCTGTACCGAGGCCGTGATCGTGGCACCTGGCAAGAATCCGCCGGACAGGATCATCTGCGCCAAAGGGTTTTCGATCCAGCGCTGAATGGCCCGTTTCAGTGGCCGTGCACCGTACACCGGGTCGTAACCTACGGCGATCAGCTTGTCCAAAGCCTCGTCGCTCAATTCCAGATGCAGTTCGCGTTCAGCCAGACGGCTGCGCAAACGACCCAGCTGGATTTGCGTAATACCCGCGATCTGGTCCCGGGCCAGGGGCTCGAAAATCACCACTTCGTCAACCCGGTTGATGAACTCCGGCCGGAAGTGGGTGGACACCGCGTCCATGACTGCCGCACGTTGCGCCTCACGATCGCCAACCAACTCCTGGATCTGCGCCGACCCAAGGTTCGAGGTCATGACGATCACCGTGTTGCGAAAGTCCACGGTACGTCCGTGGCTGTCCGTCAAACGGCCATCTTCCAGGACCTGCAGCAGGATGTTGAACACATCCGGATGCGCCTTCTCGACCTCATCCAGCAGGATCACCGAGTACGGCTTGCGACGCACCGCTTCGGTCAGGTAGCCGCCCTCTTCATAACCGACATAGCCCGGTGGCGCGCCAATCAGACGGGCCACGGAGTGTTTTTCCATGAATTCGGACATATCGATCCGCACCATGGCCTCTTCGGTATCAAAGAGGAACTCCGCCAAAGCCTTGCACAGTTCGGTCTTACCCACACCGGTCGGACCGAGGAACATGAACGAGCCGCTGGGCCGGTTCGGGTCGGATAATCCGGCACGGGAACGGCGCACTGCGTTGGATACCGCCACCACAGCCTCGTTCTGGCCAATCACTCGTTGATGCAGCAGGCTTTCCATCTTCAGCAGCTTGTCGCGCTCGCCTTCGAGCATTTTCGACACCGGAATGCCAGTCCACTTGGACACCACCTCGGCAATTTCTTCCTCGGTGACCTTACTGCGCAGCAACTGGTTCTCGCTATGCCCGTGCTGATCGACCATCTGCAGGCTGCGCTCCAGGTCGGGAATCACCCCGTACTGCAACTCCGCCATGCGATTGAGATCACCTTTACGACGTGCCGCTTCCAGTTCCTGACGCGACTGCTCGATCTTCTGCTGGATCTGTGCGGAGCCCTGCACTTCGGCTTTTTCCGAGGTCCAGACTTCTTCAAGATCCGCGTATTCGCGTTCCAGGCGAATGATCTCTCCCTGGAGTTTATCCAGGCGCTTGATCGCCGCCTCATCGTCCTCTTTCTTCAGGGCCTGGGCTTCAACCTTCAGTTGAATCAAGCGCCGCTCCAAACGGTCCAACACTTCCGGCTTGGAGTCGATTTCCATACGGATGCGACTAGCCGCCTCGTCGATCAGGTCAATGGCCTTGTCCGGCAATTGCCGATCGGTGATGTAACGATGACTGAGCTTGGCCGCGGCAATGATCGCGCCGTCGGTGATCGCCACCTTGTGGTGCACTTCGTAGCGCTCTTTCAGGCCACGAAGGATGGCGATGGTGTCCTCCTCGCTCGGTTCGTCCACCAGCACTTTCTGGAAGCGCCGTTCGAGGGCAGCGTCCTTCTCTATATATTGGCGGTACTCGTTGAGCGTGGTGGCCCCCACACAATGCAGTTCACCTCGCGCCAGGGCCGGCTTGAGCATGTTGCCCGCATCCATAGAGCCTTCGCCTTTACCGGCGCCGACCATGGTGTGCAGCTCGTCGATGAACAGGATGATCTGACCTTCCTGCTTCGACAGCTCGTTGAGCAAGGACTTCAGGCGCTCCTCGAACTCACCACGGTATTTGGCCCCTGCAATCAGCGCGCCCATGTCCAGAGACAGCAAGCGCTTGCCTTTCAAGCCGTCGGGCACTTCACCATTGATGATCCGCTGGGCCAGGCCTTCAGCGATGGCCGTTTTACCCACGCCAGGCTCACCAATGAGTACCGGGTTGTTCTTGGTACGGCGTTGCAGCACCTGGATGGTCCGACGAATTTCATCGTCACGGCCAATCACCGGATCCAGCTTGCCTTCTTCGGCGCGCTTGGTCAGGTCGACGGTGTATTTATCCAGCGCCTGGCGCGACTCCTCGACGTTGGCGTCATTCACCGCCTCGCCGCCGCGCAGGTTGTTGATGGCGTTCTCCAGAGCTTTCTTGCTTACCCCCTGCCCCAGCAACAACTTGCCGAGTTTGCTGTTTTCATCCATGGCCGCCAGCAATACCAACTCGCTGGAGATGAACTGGTCGCCCTTCTGCTGAGCCAGGCGATCGGCCTGATTGAGCAAGCGCGCCAGATCCTGGGACATGTTGACGTCGCCGGTGGGGTTCTGGATTTTCGGCAGTTGGTCGAGCTCTTTGCTCAGTTCCTTACGCAGGCTGTTGACGTCGAACCCCACTTGCATCAACAAGGGCTTGATCGAACCACCTTGCTGTTCAAGCAGGGCCTGCATCAGGTGCGCAGGCTCAATGGCCGGATGATCGAGGCCAACCGCCAAGGATTGAGAATCGGATAAGGCCAGCTGTAACTTGCTGGTTAATCGGTCTATACGCATTAGTCACCTTCCTTTTGAGCAGGCCGGAGCGATGGACACACCTAAATAGAGAAACCTGCCAGATGCATCTCTAGATGCGGTCGATTCTGGGAGATTCAAGCACCAGCGGCTTGACGCAGGTCAGATTAGTCTAGCGCTCGAGCCAGATAAGGGAGGCGAAGCGTCCGGTGCGTGGACTGCGTCGATAAGAAAAGAAGCGCGGGTCTGTCACCGTGCAGTCAATACCACCATAAACCGCGGTGACGCCACGAGCTGCCAAGCGCAGGCGTGCCAATTGATAGATGTCGGCCATATAGCGTCCGGCATTGACGCTTGGAACAAAGGCTTGTTCGGCTTGCGCCAACTGAGCCACAAAGGCTTCACGCACTTCGGCCCCGACTTCAAAGCACTGCGGCCCAATGGCCGGTCCCAACCACACCAACACCTCGGAGGGCGTGGTATCCAGGCTGTCGAGCGTGGCTTCCAGCACCCCGGCGGCCATACCGCGCCAGCCAGCATGAGCGGCCGCGACCCGGGTCCCGCCGCGATTGCAGAACAAGGCGGGCAAACAGTCAGCCGTCATCACCACACAAGCCACGCCCGGGGTGGCGGACCAGCTGGCATCAGCGGTAGCAATGACGGAGGGATCGGCGTGAGCGACGGCGACCCCATGCACCTGTTGCAACCAGGCCGGAGCAATACCGAAATGTTCAGTCAAGCGCCGCCGATTCTCGGCCACGGCTTCAGGAAGGTCCTCAACGTGGTCACCCAGGTTGAGGCTGTCGAACGGCGCCAGGCTGACGCCGCCGCTGCGGGTGGTGACACAGGCTTTGACCCCGGCCGGCGCGGGCCAGTCCGGCATCAGCCAGTCACTCATCCGACGAATGCCTCACGGTCTTGCTTGAGCAGCGACAACAGCCAGACGAAGTCATCCGGCAATGGCGACTCCCAGCTCATGCGCTCACCGGTGGTCGGATGCTCCAGCTCCAGGAAACGTGCGTGCAGCGCCTGGCGCGGGAAGTTTTTCAGCGACTCGACCATGGTCGGGCTCGCCGCCGGCGGGATACGGAAGCGACCGCCGTAGGCCGGATCGCCCACCAATGGGAAGTTGATGTGGGCCATGTGCACCCGGATCTGGTGGGTACGACCGGTTTCCAGCTTGACCCGCACGTGGGTGTGAGAGCGGAAGCGCTCCAGCACCCGATAGTGACTGACCGCCTGCTTGCCGCCTTCCATCACCGCCATCCGCTGGCGCTGCTGGCCGTGGCGACCGATCGGGGCGTTGATCTTGCCCCCTGCCGTCACCACACCGATCACGATGCATTCATAGATACGGCTGACACTGCGGCTCTGCAACTGAGCTACCAGCTGGGTCTGCGCCTGAATCGTCTTGGCCACCACCATCAAACCGGTGGTGTCCTTGTCCAGACGGTGAACGATACCGGCACGCGGCACATTGATAATGTCGGGAATGTGGTGCAGCAGCGCATTGAGCAGGGTGCCATCAGCGTGGCCGGCAGCCGGATGCACCACCAGGCCCGCGGGCTTGTTGATCACCAGGATGTCGTCGTCTTCGTAGACGATGTCCAGCTCGATGTCCTGGGCGATCCACTCGCCCTGGGCTTCCTGCTCGGCGGTCAGCTCAAGAACCGCACCGCCGTGCACGATGTCTCGGGGACGAATGACCGCTCCATCCACCGTCAGGCGGCCGTCTTTGATCCAGGCGGAAAGGCGCGAGCGCGAATGCTCAGCGAATAGTTGGGCGGCGACTTGATCGAGGCGTTGACCGCCCAGTTCGGACGGCACCTCTGCGCGAAGTTCAATTTTATCGGACATGCTCGGACTGGGCGTCGGCACAGCCTTTGGTTTCGGCTGCGCGCTTGTGGTTAAATACGGCGTCTTTTGCCCCGAGGCTTTTCACCGGGGCGCTCATCATAACAGGACGGCCCCGCCCAAGACAGCGGCCGTCATAGGGACGCAAGCCGCCATGCAAGTGAAACACCTGCTGCTGATCGCCATCCTCGCACTGACCGCTGCTTGCTCATCGAAGGAAGTCGTTGACGAAAACCTGAGCGAAGTCGAGTTGTACCAGCAGGCGCAGACCGACCTGGACAACAACAGCTATACCAGCGCCACCGCCAAGCTCAAGGCACTGGAATCGCGCTATCCCTTTGGTCGCTACGCCGATCAGGCCCAGCTCGAGCTGATCTACGCCAACTATAAGAATGCCGAGCCGGAAGCCGCCAAGTCGGCCGCTGAGCGCTTCATCCGCCTGCATCCCCAGCACCCCAACGTTGACTACGCCTACTACCTCAAGGGTCTGACCTCATTCGACCAGGACGTCGGCCTGCTGGCGCGTTTTTTGCCACTGGACATGACCAAGCGTGACCCGGGTGCCGCCCGCGACTCCTACAACGAGTTCGCCCAGCTCACCAGCCGCTTCCCCAACAGCCGCTACGCCCCGGACGCCAAGCAGCGCATGATCTACCTGCGCAATTTGCTGGCGGCCTACGAAATCCACGTAGCGGACTACTACCTGACTCGCCAGGCCTATGTCGCCGCTGCTAACCGTGGCCGTTATGTCGTGGAAAACTTCCAGGAAACCCCTTCCGTGGGTGACGGCCTGGCAGTGATGACTGAGGCTTACCAGCGCTTGCACCTGGATGAGTTGGCAGCCACCAGCCTGGAAACCCTGAAGCTCAACTACCCGGATCATCCAAGCCTGGTAGACGGTCAGTTCGTGCCTCGCGTCGCCGAAGCCGACAACCGCTCCTGGCTGAGCAAGGCCACCCTGGGCCTGATCGAGTCGCGTCCTCCACTGCCACCGGGAGAAACTCGCGCCAACCAGGACGTGATGAAGCAGTATCAGGATGCCAAGGATGCCATTCCGTCAGAGCTCAAGCCTAAAGACAACAATGGCGACGTGGTTGATGAAGAAGAGCACGAAGCTGCTGGTAACAACAGTGACCGCTCCTGGTTCAGCTACATGACCTTCGGTGTCTTCGACTGACAGCCACTGCAGGTAAAAAAGGGAGACTTCGAGTCTCCCTTTTTCATGCCTGGAGCTTTATGGGCCTGTGCGTCTGGCGGTCGCTTGGCTAAACTGCCAGACCTTTCCCGACAAAGCTGGTCACCATGGTTCGTTTACTGTTCTGGATTGCTCTGATTGCCGCCGCGGTATGGTTCTGGCGCAAGTTCAAGCGCTCGATCTCGACCCCACGCTCGTCGAACGAGCCCATCAGCACCCCCATGGTGCGTTGCGCCCATTGTGGCGTGCACCTGCCACAAGACCGGGCACTGAGCCTGTCGCAACACTGGTATTGCAGCCAGACGCATTTGGAACAGGGTCCAGGCAGTCAGGATCACTGACTGCTCCAGAACACCGAACAGGCGCCTGACACCGACGATTCAAAGCCTTGGTCAGCGCCTGAACCGTCTCATCTCCTCCCTGCTTAACGTCCGCCGCCTCCAGGCACAGGTCCACGCCCGCACAATTGGCGACAAAATAACCGCCCTCGACGCCACAGCACTGCCCGTCTTGCGGACCTAGACTTGAACTCACGCCCACAGGACGGGCGCGGTATCTCGCTCTTAACTCATGGATGAAAACAACTGCCGTCATGAACCCACTGCCCCGGGTGTTAGTGGTCGACGAGGCCACGGAAATCCGCGCTCAGGTAGAAATCACCCTCGGACGGATGCGCCTGCACACCCAAAGCGCCCGCACCCTGAGCGAAGCCCGCGCTCGACTGGCCAAAGACAGCTTCGACCTGTGCCTGACCGACCTGCAACTGCCCGACGGCAACGCTCTGGAGTTGCTGCGGCATATCCGCCGGATGCACCCCGAGCTACCGGTGGCGGTCCTGAGCAGCGCCAGCAGCACGCAGGCGACTGCCAATGTGTTGAAAGCCGGCGCTTGCGACCTGCTGCGCAAGCCCTTGGACCTCGACCACCTGAGGGCCTGGGTAGGCAATGCCCTGAAACAGCAACCGGGGACTACGGGGGACAGCAACGCGCCTCCCCTGCTCGGGAGTTCGCCTCCCATGGCCCGCTTGCGTCGCGACATCGACAAACTGGCCCCTAGCCTGACGGCGGTCTACATCAGCGGTGAGTCGGGCTGCGGTAAAGAGCGCGTCGCCCGTCTGATCCATCACTTGGGCCCCAGGTCGCGACAGCCCTTTGTTCCGGTCAACTGTGGGGCAATTCCTACCGAACTGATGGAAAGTGAATTTTTCGGGCATTGCAAAGGCAGCTTCAGCGGCGCCACAGCGGATCAGTCCGGGCTGTTCCTCGCCGCAAACGGTGGCACGCTGTTTCTTGACGAAGTCGCCGACCTGCCTCTAACCATGCAGGTGAAGCTGCTCCGCGCATTGCAGGAAAAGTCAGTGCGCCCGGTAGGCAGCCCCCAGGAAAAAGCCGTGGACGTGCGGATTCTTTCAGCCACTCACAAAGACCTGAAATCCGAGGTTAAAGCCGGACGCTTTCGCCAGGATCTCTATTACCGCTTGAACGTCATCGAACTGCACGTTCCTGCGTTACGCGAGCGCCGTGGCGATATCCAGATGCTGGCGCAACACCGCCTCCAGCACCTGGCCAGGGATAATGGCAGGCCCGTACTTCAATTGCGTCCCGAAGCACTA
This sequence comes from Pseudomonas sp. LD120, assembly GCF_009861525.1. Taxonomy (GTDB): domain Bacteria; phylum Pseudomonadota; class Gammaproteobacteria; order Pseudomonadales; family Pseudomonadaceae; genus Aquipseudomonas. The sequence goes on from NZ_WVHL01000001.1 coordinate 28,614, forward strand.
CACGCCTTGGAGCGTTACGATTTCCCCGGCAATGTACGCGAACTGGAGAACCTGCTGGAGCGCGCTCAGACCTTCTGCGAAGGTCAGTGGATAGAACTGGCCGACCTGCACCTGCCACCCGCAGAAACCGTCGGCAACCGCGCAGCCTCAACCTCAACCTCAACGAGCCTCGACCTGACGCTGCACCTGCAACACGTGGAGCGCCAATTGCTGCTGCAAGCCCTGGAACAAACCCGCTGGAACCGCACGGCGGCGGCGCAGCGGTTGAGCCTGTCATTTCGCTCGATGCGCTATCGCATGAAGAAGCTCGGACTGGATTAGATTCGACCTGCCGGGGCGTAAGGCGCCGGATCGATGATCGGCGGGTTCCCCAGCAGCAAATCGCAGAACAGCCGGCAAGAGGCCGGGGCCAACACCAAGCCGTTACGGTAGTGCCCACAGTTGAGCCACAAACCATCAAACCCAGGAACCGGCCCGATGTAGGGAATACCTTCTGGAGAGCCCGGACGCAGGCCGGCCCAATGCCCCACGACCTCGGCCTCGGCCAACGCTGGAATCAGCTCGACCGCAGACGCCTTGAGGCTTTCCAGAGCGCAAGCGGTCGGCGTTTTGTCGAACCCTTCATGCTCCAGGGTACTGCCCACCAGAATATGGCCGTCGCGCCGAGGAATGGCATAACGCCCCTTGGCCAAGACCATGCAAGACAGGAAACTGGCGGCGCACTTGTACAAAATCATCTGCCCCTTGACCGGCTCAACCGGCAACGCCACCCCCAGGCTCCCCAGCAACTCGCCGCTCCAGGCACCAGCGCAGAGCACCACCTGATCGGCGTGTATATCCCCCGCCGAGCTGTATACGCCTTGCACCTGTTGCCCGTCACGAATAAAGCCTGTGACGCTGCACTGCTCATCGATCTGCACATTGGGCAAGGCCTGCAACGCCGCCTTGAGGGATTTGACCAAACGCGGATTACGCACATTAGCCACATCGGCCATGTAGATCGCCTGCTGATAGCCACTCCCCAACACCGGCACCGCGTCATGCACCGTCGAGATATCCACGGTGCTCAGCGGGCGCCCCTCGCGCCGCGCCCAGTCCAGAGCAAGGGCTTCATCATCCAGGTCCAACCAATACAGCCCGGTGGTATGCACCTCAGGATCAACGCCCGTGGTGCTGAACAGGTGCTCTGCCAGCTGTGGATAAAAATCCTGGGACCAGTGGGCCAGTGCGGTAACCGCCGGGCTGTAACGCCAGGGATAAAGCGGCGAGACAATACCGCCACCGGCCCAGGACGCCTCACGCCCCAGGTCCGAGCGCTCCACAAGGCGCACCTGCTGGCCTTGAGCTGCCAGATTGAAAGCGGTGAGCAGGCCGATCACCCCGCCACCGACCACCAGCACTTGCTGTTGTTTAGCCATAGTCCGATCCAGTCATGGGAAAAACAGTGGGCGCTCTGGCACCCGAGAATACTCAGCGACCCCAGCAATCCTTCGCGGTCAGCCCTTCGGCCTGACCACCGATGCGGGCAGCGCCGGCCTGGTCGATACTAAAACTGCCACATTTATCCGCTGCCATCAGGCCATCGGCTTTCGGCGTCGCGGTCAGCGAGAACGCATTGTCGGTCAGCGTGGCGGTGATGCTGTAGTAGTCATTGCCGGAACTCAGGTCCGGGGCGTCGCTATAGACCCCGAACTTGGCGTGATGGCGCTCAAGCTGCTGCGCCTGCTCGGTGAGCAATAGTGCAATCTCGCTGCGGTGAGGCTTCTTCATGTACTCAGTGATGCTGGGGAGGGTCAAGGTAAGGACCAGACCGATGATCGCAATCACGATCATGATTTCGATCAGGGTAAAACCTTGGTTGGATCTGCGCATGGTCAAGAATCTCGTTTACTGAATTTGTCGCCACAGGATGCGCCGGCTACCGCTGCCGGGCCTTTCCATCTGAAGGCTGATACCGCCATTGGCGTCGCCTGCCCCAAGCGGATCGGGCACCTCGGCGCCGAGCATCTTACCGCTGAACGCGTGTGCCTCGATCAATTTCCCACTGTCAGGCGCCTGCATCCCGCCCGATACTGCCGCAGAAGGTCGGACAGGTAACGCGCTAACGAAATCGAAAGCCAGGCCCGGCAACACCAGACACAGGCTGACCAGCAGCATGCCACTCCCCTTGTATAAGCACCGCAAAAAGCCTACGCAATCTTCAGTACTTGGCATAAATACTCTCCAGTACGCTGCGTGCAGGACCGACCAGGCCGATGGCGGTCACTCGATACAAAGTGGCGCGGGTATGACTCGGCAGATTGACCGCATCCAGCGAGGTACCAATGTTCTGCACGCCATAGAAGCCATTGCCCGTGGCGATCCAGCTCACACCCGATACCCCATTGATGAGCGCGGCGCTTAGCACCGCCGACTCGGCGGGCGGCGCGCATTGGGCCGGCCCAGCACACACTGGCAAATGATAGTCATGCCGCCGGACCAGGCTTTCCCCCTGCCGCAGCGCCGTTTCGGCGGCCTGGAAGGCGCGATTATGCAAGCTCAGGCTGGCGGCCATCTTTTCCTGCAAGGTGGCGTTCTGTACTGAAGAGAGACCGATCATCGTCAACAACAACAGAAACACCAGGCAAAGCAACAGCGCCATGCCACGCTCCTGCGCGGTGCCACCCCCCGAGACACGCTTCATCAGGGCAACCTGTTGCGCAAGGCGGCAACCACACTAAAGCGCTGTGGACGCACTCGACCATCGGGGTCGGCCAGGACCAAGCCCACCCGCACACTACGAATCCGCGCCGGATCTTCCGGGTTGCGACTGTAGCGAACAACGGCGCTGTTCGTGGCGGAAGCGGCCACGCCGAAGCTCAGCTCAAAAGCCTCGACGTTATCCAGCAGCACCGCCTGCTGCCTGCCTAAACCGCTACCCAGCAACAACTGATGGTCCTTAAAGCTGTAGAACAAGCGGCGCAAGGCAAACACCTGCTGACCGGCGGCGCCTTGATGGGCACCCGAATACACCACCGCGCTACGCTGACAGTCTGTCACCACACTCCAGGTCGGCGCCCCATCCTGCTCACCAACGTCAGCGGTGATCAGGGTCAGCTTCTGCTCGGCGGCGTCCCACTGAATCGGTGTCGACGCGTAGTGAGAGAAAGAGCGGGCCACACTGGCGTCGGTGAGGGTTCGCAGGCAACCGAACATGCCCACCATGCGCATTTCCTGAAGCATCTTGCTCAGAACGAAACGCGCGTCCTCCTGCAGATAGGCGGACGCATTCTGGCTGAGGTAGGTGCCCTTCGCCGCGATAAATACTTGAGCCGCCCCCAACACCAGAATCAGGCTCAAAGACAGCGCCAGAAGCGCTTCCACCAAACCAAAACCACGACTCATGCCCCATCTCCCAGGGCTGGCGCCACGCGACTGCTCAGCTCCAGGCTGCGCAGACTCACCGCTTGCCCCTCGGCGCGGGCGTCATCCCAGGTGATGCGAATGGTGTAGACCTGTCGGTTGACGCTGATGCTGCCCTTGGCGCTGGGCCCGGCAAAGCTCTCGACGTTGCTGGCGAACTCATGCAGGTCCTGATGTCGCACATCGCTCGCACCGCCAGAGGCAGACGTGGCCAGTGTGTAGTCGGCCGCGACATTGGCGCGAATCCGATCCAGCATGTCGTAAGCAATAAAACTGGCCTGGGTGCTCATCCGCGAGCTATCGCTGTACTGCAACGCCTTGATCTGCACGACCGCAGCCCCCAACAGCCCCAGTGTGAGAATCAACAGCGCCACCAACACCTCGATCAGGGTCATGCCATCCTGTGCCTGCCGCTCGTTCATCCGCAGCTCTCCACTACAGTGCTCTGTCCATCGCGACCGTTGCTGAACATTCGCCGCAGTTGAAAATCAGTGCCGTCGATTTCTGAGGTTAGCCTCAACCTCGAGCCCGGAGGGCTAACCGGAACAACCGGCAATACATTGCCCACCGCCCCATGGCCAGCCAACACCTGAGTGCTGCGCCCAGACCGCACCTTGATCGCCACGACACCCTCCCGGCTCTGCGCCTCTCATCGATCAGCGCACGCTTGATCCACGACCCGACACAGGTGTTCGCGCCAAGGAGGACGGGCAAAGGGCTCACTCAACCGGCAGCGTCAGAATAAAAACCGCGCCGCAACGGCCTGCACAACAGGCACTTTGCACAGAGGCGAAACCCTTTGTACGCAAATACATGGAGGGATCAGGAGGAGTCATCGGCTATAACAAGCAAGCGCCTCGATCCACGCGAGATCGGCGAATGACCGCCTGTTTACCTACACGCACGGACTGCGTGAACCACTTATCTCCAGGGAGGGAGACGCATGCATCAAAAAGGATTCAGTCTGATTGAGCTGCTGACCACACTGGCCTTAGTGGCCCTGCTACTGCCGCTTTCCAGCACCGCCTTCAGTGAACTTTTACGCTCCAATCGACAACAGGACGCGGCGCAAATGCTTGCCAGCGGCCTGCGCAACGCCCGAGCCGCCGCGATCCTGCATCAGCGCACGGCATTGATCCACGGCCTGGAGGACGACTGGAGCCGGGGTTGGCGAATCATTCTGGATGTCAGCGGCAAGGGCTCGGAAGACCCTGAGAATCCGCTGCTGATCGAACGCCAGAGCGGTGGACAGGTGCTGATTGTGGGCAACCGCCCGGTACAGCACTTCGTGCGTTTCAGCGCCCTGGGCAACCCGCTGCTGCCCAGTGGCGCCTTCCAGGCGGGCACCCTGCATATCTGCCAGACCAACCAGACCCACAGTCGCCATCAAGTGGTGCTGTCACGCAGCGGGCGGGTCAGCCTGCGCAGCGAAAACGCCGAGCAGGCCTTGTGCGCAGGCCTCGGCTGATCAGAGCAGCGAACGAACCCGCAGCTCCTTGGGCATGGAGAAGGTAATGTTCTCTTCGCGGCCGGCCAGCTCATCGGCGCCAGTGGCACCCCAGGCCTGCAGTTGCTGGATCACGCCACGCACCAGGACTTCCGGCGCCGAGGCGCCGGCGGTGATGCCGATGCGCTCGACACCCTCGAACCAGCTGCGTTGCAGGTCTTCGGCACCGTCAATCAAGTAGGCCGGGGTAGCCATGCGCTCGGCCAGCTCGCGCAGGCGGTTGGAGTTCGAGCTATTGGGACTGCCCACCACCAGCACTACATCGCACTCGTCAGCCAGTTGTTTGACCGCGTCCTGACGGTTTTGCGTGGCGTAGCAGATATCGTCCTTGCGCGGCCCGCCAATGGCCGGGAAACGCGTGCGCAAGGCATCGATCACCCGGCTGGTATCGTCCATGGACAAGGTGGTCTGGGTCACGAAGGCCAGGCGTTCAGGGTTCTGCACCTGCAGCTCGGCTACATCCTTTTCATCTTCCACCAGGTAGATGGCACCGCCGTTGCTGGCGTCGTACTGACCCATGGTGCCTTCGACTTCAGGGTGGCCGGCGTGTCCGATGAGGATGCACTCACGACCATCACGGCTGTAGCGCGCCACTTCGATATGCACCTTGGTCACCAGCGGGCAAGTGGCATCGAACACTTTAAGACCGCGACCGGCCGCCTCACTGCGTACGGCCTGGGAGACACCGTGGGCGCTGAAGATGACAATGACATCATCCGGCACCTGCTCCAGCTCTTCGACGAAGATCGCTCCGCGATTGCGCAGGTCTTCCACGACAAATTTGTTGTGCACTACTTCATGCCGGACGTAGATCGGCGGCCCGAAGACTTCCAGGGCGCGATTGACGATTTCGATCGCCCGGTCCACACCGGCGCAGAAGCCACGGGGGTTGGCGAGTTTGATTTGCATGCTGTGCCTCGTGTCTTGCGCGCAAGAAGTTAGATCGTTGTAGACAGGATCGCCGGCGAGCCGGCTTCTACAAAGTAGCGCACGGCCTGCCGGCGATGCTGTTAAAGCGCTTTGACGTCGATGATTTCCACGTCGAAGGTCAAGGTCTTGCCAGCCAGCGGGTGGTTGAAGTCGACGGTGACTTGAGCATCATCGAAGGCTTTGACCACACCCGGCAACTCAGTATTCGCCGCGTCATTGAAGATCACCAGCAAGCCTTCCGACAGCTCCATGTCCTGGAACTGCGAACGCGGGATGACCTGCACATTCTGCGGGTTAGGTTGACCAAAAGCGTTTTCCGGCTCGACGGTCAAGTGACGCTTGTCACCGGCCTTGAATCCGAACAGCGCCGCCTCGAACCCTGGAAGCAGGTTGCCATCGCCGACTTTGAAGGTCGCCGGGGCCTTGTCGAAAGTACTGTCTACCGTATCGCCGTTCTCCAGGCGCAATGCGAAGTGCAACGTGACTTCCGTGTTCTGACCGATGCGTTGCTCAGTCAATACCTGCTCAGTCATGAACGGTTTCTCCGGTTTTCTTGCTCTTGAACATATCCAGGGCCAGCATCACCGCCCCAACGCTAATGGCGCTGTCGGCGAAGTTGAATGCCGGGAAGTACCAGCGGTTCTGCCAGTGCACCAGAATGAAATCGATCACATGCCCCAGGGCGATGCGGTCATACAGGTTACCCAGAGCCCCGCCCAGCACCAGGGCCAAGGCGATGGCCAACCAGGTTTCATTGCGCCCCAGGCGCTTGAGCCAGACCACCAGCACGGCGCTGACCGCAATTGCGATCAGGGCGAACAGCCAACGCTGCCAGCCGGAGCTGTCGGCGAGGAAGCTGAAGGCGGCGCCGGTGTTGTAGGCCAGGGTCCAGCTGAAGTAATCCGGGATCACCACAATCTGCTGGTACATGCTCAGCGCGTTTTCAAAGTGCAGCTTGCTGGCCTGGTCAATGACCAGAACCAGCACGCTCAACCACAGCCAGCCCAGACGGCCGAAACGGCCTGCGGCGTTAGGCATAGTGACGGACCTCGCCTACGCCGCTGATGTTGTCGACACAACGACCGCAGATTTCCGGGTGCTCAGGGTTCACCCCGACGTCTTCACGGCAGTGCCAGCAACGGGCGCACTTGGGGAAGGCCGACTTGACGACTTTGAGCTTCAGACCCGGTACCTCGGTAACCACGGCGTCCGCTGGCGCCTGGGCAAACGGTGCCAGGCTGGCGGTCGAGGTGATCAGCACGAAACGCAGTTCGTTGCTCAGCTTGGCCAGGTCGGCGCTCAGACCATCCTCGGCAAACAGGGTGACCTCGGCTTGCAGGTTGCCACCGACGGCCTTGGCCGCACGCTGAACTTCCAGTTCCTTGTTCACTGCAACTTTGACCGCCATCACGCCTTCCCAGTACTCGCGGCCCAATTCGAAGTCGGCTGGCAATTCGGTCAGGCCTTCGTACCAGGTGTTGAGCATTACAGACTCGTTACGCTCGCCCGGCAGGTATTCCCACAGTTCATCGGCGGTGAAGGCCAGGATCGGCGCGATCCAGCGCACCAGCGCCTCGGAGATGTGGTACAGCGCGGTCTGCGCCGAGCGGCGCGCCTTGCTGTTGGCGCCGGTGGTGTACTGGCGGTCCTTGATGATGTCGAGGTAGAAACCGCCCAGCTCCTGCACACAGAAGTTGTGGATCTTCGAGTACACGTTCCAGAAGCGGTATTCGCCGTAGTGTTCCTGCAACTCGCGCTGCAGCAACAGGGTACGGTCCACGGCCCAACGATCCAGGGCGAGCATGTCCTCGGCCGGCAGGATGTCGGTGGCCGGGTTGAAACCGGTCAGGTTAGACAGCAGGAAGCGTGCGGTATTGCGGATACGCCGGTAGGCGTCGGCGCTGCGTGCCAGGATCTGGTCCGACACGGCGATTTCGCCCGAGTAATCGGTCGAAGCCACCCACAGACGCATGATGTCGGCGCCCAAGGTGTCGTTGATCTTTTTCGGCTCGATCACGTTCTTCAGCGACTTGGACATCTTGCGGCCCGTCTCGTCGACGGTGAAACCGTGGGTCAGCAGTTCACGGTACGGCGCGTGGTTGTCGATGGCACAACCGGTCAGCAACGACGAGTGGAACCAGCCGCGGTGTTGGTCCGAGCCTTCCAGGTACAGGTCGGCACGCGGGCCGTCCACGTGGCCCATCGGGTGCGACCCGCGCAGCACGTGCCAGTGAGTGGTGCCGGAGTCGAACCACACGTCAAGGGTGTCGCTGATCTTGTCGTACTGCGGCGCTTCGTCGCCCAGCAGCTCGGCGGCGTCCAGCTTGAACCAGGCTTCGATGCCTTCCTGTTCAACACGCTGGGCCACTTCTTCCATCAGCTCGACGGTGCGTGGGTGCAGTTCCCCGCTTTCCTTGCTCAGGAAGAACGGGATCGGCACGCCCCAGTTGCGCTGGCGGGAAATGCACCAGTCCGGACGGTTGGCAATCATCGAATGCAGGCGCGCCTGGCCCCAGGCCGGGACGAACTTGGTGTCTTCGATCGCTTTGAGCGAGCGCGCACGCAGGGTGTCGCCGCTGACCGGCTCTTTATCCATGCCGATGAACCACTGCGCGGTGGCACGGTAAATCAACGGACTCTTGTGCCGCCAGCAGTGCATGTAGCTGTGCTTGATCGTCTCCGATTGCACCAGTGCGCCGACTTCGCGCAGCTTCTCGATGATCGACGGGTCGGCCTTGAAGATGAACTGGCCGCCGAAGAACTCCAGCGATGGCACGTAAACACCATTGCTCTGCACCGGGTTGATGATGTCGTCATTCACCATGCCGTACTGCTTGCAGATGACAAAGTCGTCCACACCGTAGGCAGGCGAGCAGTGAACAATGCCGGTACCCGAACCCAGTTCCACGTAGTCGGCCAGGTACACCGGCGACAGACGGTCATAGAACGGGTGACGGAAGTTGATCAGTTCCAACGCGGTGCCGGTGGTGGTAGCGATCACCGAGCCTTGCAGTTCGTAGCGAGCCAGGCACGCCTCGACCATTTCTTCTGCCAGCACCAGCAGGCGATCACCAACGTCCACCAGCGCGTAGGTGAACTCCGGGTGCACGTTCAGCGCCTGGTTGGCCGGGATGGTCCATGGGGTGGTGGTCCAGATCACGATGGCCGCCGGTTTGGGCAGGCTTGCCATGCCAAAGGCCTCCGCCAGCTTGACGTCGTCGGCGACCGGGAAGGCCACATCGATGGTCGAAGACTTCTTGTCTTCGTACTCGACTTCCGCTTCGGCCAGGGCCGAACCGCAGTCGAAGCACCAGTTCACAGGCTTGAGGCCCTTGAACACGAAACCGCCCTTGACGATTTCGGCCAAGGCACGGATTTCACCGGCCTCGTTCTTGAAGTTCATAGTCTTGTAGGGGTTGTCCCATTCGCCCAACACGCCCAGACGGATGAACTCGGCCTTCTGCCCCTCGATCTGCTCGGTGGCGTAGGTACGGCACAGTTCGCGGGTTTTATCCGCGCCCAGGTTCTTGCCGTAGGTCACTTCGACTTTGTGCTCGATCGGCAGGCCGTGGCAGTCCCAGCCCGGAACATAAGGTGCGTCGAAACCCGACAGGGTTTTCGAGCGCAGGATCATGTCCTTGAGAATCTTGTTCAGCGCATGACCGATATGAATCGTGCCGTTGGCATAAGGAGGGCCGTCGTGCAGGACGAACTTCGGACGATCCTTGCCAATCTCGCGCAACTTTCCGTACAGGCCAATGCTGTCCCAACGCTGCAGAATCTGTGGTTCGCGCTGAGGCAGGCCGGCCTTCATTGGGAAGGCGGTGTCCGGAAGGTTTAACGTGGCTTTATAGTCGGTCATTTAAGGCTCTTCATTAGCGATTGGCGCTATGGATACGTGCCACTTGGGCACGGGCGGCGGCAACATCCGCATTGATCGCCGTCTTCAACGCCTCCAGGGAGGCGAAACGCTGCTCTTCTCGCAGCTTGTGGTGGAAAACCACCGTCAAACGCCGGTCATACAGATCGCCGGCAAAATCTAAAAGATGAACTTCAAGGTGGGCTTTGCCGTCACCTGCGACCGTGGGGCGGACACCAATATTGGCAACGCCCGGCCAGGTCTTGCCGTCGATTTCGACGCTCACCAGGTACACCCCGGAAAGCGGCACGCGACGGCGTTTCAATTGCACATTGGCAGTGGGTGTACCCAACTGGCGCGCCAGTTTCTGTCCATGCAGGACCCGCCCGGCAATTCGGTACGGGCGGCCGAGCAGACGCTCAGCCAACGCAAAGTCGGCCGCAGCCAAGGCGTTACGGACCTGGGTGCTGCTAACCCGCAAACCATCCAGTTCAACCGTCTGTGCAGCCTCGACGGTAAACCCGCGACGGGCACCGGCTTGCTCAAGAAACTCGAAGTCACCGAGCCGATCACAACCGAAACGGAAGTCATCACCGACTTCCAAATGCTGCACCCCCAGGCCGTCGACCAGGATTCGCTCGACGAACTCACTGGCACTGAGCTTGCTCAGGCGCTGGTTGAAGGCCAGACACAACACTCGATCGACGCCCTCTTGCGCCAGCAACTGCAGCTTGTCACGCAGGCGAGCCAAACGCGCCGGAGCGGTTTGCGGAGCGAAGAACTCCCGAGGCTGCGGCTCGAAAATCACCACGCAGCTGGGCACGCCCAACTCGAGCGCACGCTCACGTAGACGACCCAGGATGGCCTGGTGACCACGGTGAACACCGTCAAAGTTGCCAATAGTGGCGACGCAGCCCCGATGCTGGGGGCGCAGATTGTGGAGGCCTCGAACCAGCTGCATAACGCGCTTCTTGCTCATAAAGTGGCCGATTATAACCACACCCGGCGGCCGACGACAGGCAGCACCATAACCCAAAGTGATCGAACCGACAAAACCGATGTCCGCCCCGTGCCGATGACTAAAATGTCGTCAGCTCAAGGCTTTGCGATTGAAGTGATGCAAACGGAAACCCAATAGCGCCAACATGCCGAAATACACCACCACGCCAGCCACCACCAGAGCCCCTAAACGCAAGAAGCGCTGGAGCATGTGCCCCTGATCCCAGGCGGGCATGAACTGCATCAACCCCAGCAGCACCGCCGACATCACCGCCACCGCCACCAACAGCTTCAGCGCAAACAGCCCCCAGCCCGGTTGCGGCTGAAACATCTCCTGCTTACGCAGTTGATAAAACAGTAAGCCCGCATTGATACAAGCTCCGACGCTGATGGCCAAAGCCAGCCCCGCATGCTTCAAGGCCCCGATGAATGCCAGGTTGAGCAGTTGAGTGACGATCAGCGTAAAGATGGCGATTTTCACCGGCGTGCGAATGTTTTGCTGGGCATAAAAGCCCGGCGCCAAGACCTTGATCACAATAATCCCCAGCAAGCCCACGGCATAAGCCACCAGCGCACGCTGAGTCATGGCTGCGTCAAAGGCGCTGAATTCACCGTATTGAAACAGCGAGACTGTCAGCGGCTCGGCAAGGATCCCCAGCGCCAGGGAGCACGGCAGCACCAGGATGAAACACAAACGCAGCCCCCAGTCGAGAATTCGCGAGTACTCGTGGCGATCCTTGCTGGCGTAGGTCTTGGCCAGAGTCGGCAACAAAATAGTGCCCAACGCCACCCCCAGCACGCCGGACGGCAACTCCATCAAGCGGTCGGCGTAGTACATCCAGGACACCGACCCGGCCACCAGGAACGAAGCGAAGATAGTGTTGATGATCAGCGAAATCTGGCTGACAGAGACCCCAAGGATTGCCGGCAACATCTGTTTCATCACGCGCCAGACGCCGGTGTCCCGCAGATTCAAACGTGGCAGCACCAGCATGCCAACCTTCTTCAGGTGCGGCAGCTGATAAAGCAATTGCGCCAGACCACCGGCCAGCACCGCCCATCCCAGCGCCATCACTGGCGGATCGAAATACGGTGTCAGGAACAGTGCAAAGATAATCATGCTGACGTTAAGCAGGGTCGGCACGAAGGCTGGCACCGAGAATCGGTTCCAGGTATTGAGAATCGCCCCGGCCAGCGAGGACAGCGAAATCAGCAATATATAAGGAAAGGTCACCCGCAGCAGGTCAGAGGTCAGGGCGAACTTTTCCGGGGAGTCGACGAACCCCGGAGCCGTAGCCCAGATCACCCAAGGCGCGAAAAGAATACCCAAGGTCGTGACCAGCGCCAGAACCAGAGTCAGCAAGCCTGAGACATAGGCAATAAAGGTACGCGTCGCCTCTTCTCCCTGCTGGCTCTTGTACTCGGCCAGGATCGGCACAAAGGCCTGAGAGAACGCACCTTCAGCAAAGATCCGCCGCAACAGATTAGGCAACTTGAAGGCAATGAAGAAGGCATCCGTGGCCATTCCAGCACCGAAAGTGCGCGCGATGATGGTGTCACGCACAAACCCCAACACCCGGGAAAGCATGGTGATGGAGCTAACGGCAGCCAACGATTTGAGCAGGTTCATGAAAAGGTTTTGCGCCTTGTAGATAAACAGCAGGCGAACAGACACCCACTTATGCGATACTCCGCGCCGCAACAGCACAGAGCCAAAGCTCGCGAGTTTACAGGTCAAGCGCCGGAAATAAATATCCCGCCTCTTCAGATCGACCACTCAGCGGAACGCATCACCTGCCCTTGACAAGACTTCAACTCATCGGCATGATTCGCGGCCTATTTTGTTTGCTATTTCCCAAAAAGTCTTTCGAGGAGCTCGACGGTGGCCAACACACCTTCCGCCAAAAAACGTGCAAAACAGGCTGAGAAGCGTCGCAGCCACAACGCCAGCCTGCGTTCCATGGTTCGTACCTACATCAAGAATGTAGTTAAAGCCATCGACGCCAAAGACGCTGAAAAAGCGCAAGCTGCTTATGTTCTGGCCGTGCCAGTTATCGACCGCATGGCCGATAAAGGCATCATCCACAAGAACAAAGCTGCTCGCCATAAAGGTCGTCTGAATGGCCACATCAAGGCGCTGAACCTTGCTGCTGCAGCCTAAGCGACACGCTTGTTAAAAAACCGACCCAAGGGTCGGTTTTTTATTGCCTGCGATTTACACCTCGACAAGCCAGCCTCAACAGACACCAGCTCGCCGATGCTCAGCACATTACTGGTGCGGCCAAGGCAGAATCGGAATAGCCGTTACCGCATTCTGCGGACTCCCCTCGATCAAGCGATCGCTATAGACCAGATACACCAAGGTGTTGCGCCTCTTATCAAGAAAACGCACCACCTGCATGGTCTTGAACACCAACGACGTGCGCTCCTTGAACACCTCATCACCATCCTTGAGCTCACTCTTGAACTCAATCGGCCCCACCTGACGACAAGCAATGGAGGCCTCGGCACGATCTTCCGCCAAACCCAGCCCACCCTTGAGACCACCCGTCTTGGCCCGAGACAGATAACAGGTCACGCCACTAACCTTGGGGTCGTCGAAAGCCTCGACCACAATGCGGTCGTTCGGCCCGACAAACTTGAATACCGTGGACACCTGGCCGATCTCCTCGGCCGACACCATCATCGGCATCGCAACAAGCAAACCCAACAACCCTTTCACTAAACGCATTCGTTTTTCCTTAAGCCACTTACACCAGAATCAGATTGTCGCGGTGAACGAGCTCCGGCTCAGCCATATAACCCAGCACACTGACAATCGCATCAGAGGACTGACCGATGATCTTCTGCGCCTCAAGGGCACTGTAGTTGGCCAACCCACGAGCGATCTCACGCCCATCCGGAGCCACGCACACCACCATCTCGCCCCGCCGGAACCCCCCCTGGACCTGCTTGACACCCACCGGCAACAAGCTTTTGTTGCCCTGTGACAAGGCTGACACCGCACCAGCATCCAGCACCAAAGTGCCTCGCGTCTGCAAATGCCCAGCCAGCCACTGCTTGCGAGCCGCCAACATGCCACGCTCCGGCGACAGCAAAGTACCAATGCGCTCGCCTGCCTTCAGGCGATCCAACACCCGCTCCAGACGCCCGCCGACAATAATCGTATGCGCCCCGGAACGCGCCGCCAGGCGCGCCGCTCGCAGCTTGGTCTGCATGCCGCCACGCCCCAACGCACCACCCGTGCCACCGGCCACCGCATCCAGCGCCGGATCATCAGCCCGCGCTTCATATATCAACTGAGCATTGGGATTGTTACGCGGATCAGCATCGAACATACCGTCGCGATCGGTCAGAATCACCAACAAGTCGGCCTCCACCAGATTGGCCACCAGCGCCGCCAGAGTATCGTTATCACCGAAACGGATCTCATCGGTCACCACGGTGTCGTTCTCATTGATCACCGGGATCACCTTGAGCTCCACCAGCGCCCGCAACGTACTGCGCGCATTAAGGTAACGCTTGCGATCCGACAGGTCGTCATGCGTCAAAAGGATCTGCGCAGTGTGCCGGTCATGCTCAGCAAAGCTCGACTCCCAAGCCTGCACCAAACCCATCTGGCCAATGGCTGCGGCCGCCTGCAATTCATGCATCGCACTCGGTCGTGCGGTCCACCCCAAACGACTCATACCCGCCGCCACAGCACCAGAGGAAACCAATACCAACTCGACCCCCGCCTCATGCAAGGCCACCATCTGCTCGACCCACACACCCATCGCCGCGCGATCCAGCCCCTTGCCATCCGCCGTCAGCAGTGCACTGCCGATCTTCACGACCCAGCGTTGCGCCCCCGTCACCTTGCTCCGCATCTTATTCAACCCTGGCTTGAGGACGCGCGACCGAGCGCGCCCATAACGTTATTCCTGGCTACGTTTCTTGAACTGCGAGTTTTCCAGATACTAAAACGCCGCTCATTGAGCGGCGCTTGTAGTTTACTGCAACGAATCAGTCGCGGACGTAAATGATTTCCGGTCCATCCTCATCATCCACATCCTCCTCATCCCAGTCATCGTCGCCGATGTCATGGACACTCTTCACACCACTGCGACGCAGGGCGCGCTGATCGTCCAGCGCCTGCAACTGGGCGCGCGCCTCATCTTCGATGCGCTGATCCAGCTCGGCCAGTTCGTCAGCATAGGCCGGGTCGGCCGCCAGACGATCAGCACGATCTTCCAGATAACGCATGATGTCGCGGCTCAGGCGCTCGGTGCCGTCCTTGGAAATGGCCGAAATCACGTACACCGGACCAGTCCACTCCAGGCGATCAACGATCTCCTTGACGCGCTCTTCGCGCTCCTCCTCAAGGATCTGGTCACTTTTGTTCAACACCAGCCAACGCTCACGCTCCGCCAGAGACGGACTGAACTTGACCAGCTCATTGACAATGACTTCCGCTGCGTCCGCTGGACTGCTTTCATCCAACGGCGCCATGTCCACCAGGTGCAGCAGGATGCGCGTGCGCGCCAAGTGCTTGAGGAAGCGAATCCCCAGACCCGCACCATCGGAAGCACCTTCGATCAGCCCCGGAATATCGGCAACCACAAAGCTCTTCCAGCGATCAACACTGACCACCCCCAGATTCGGCACCAGGGTCGTAAACGGGTAATCAGCCACTTTCGGCTTGGCCGCAGAAACCGAACGGATAAAGGTGCTTTTGCCCGCATTCGGCAAGCCCAGCAACCCAACGTCCGCCAGCACTTTAAGCTCCAGCTTGAGGTCACGCTGCTCGCCCGGCTTACCTGGCGTGGTCTGACGCGGCGCACGGTTGGTACTGGATTTGAACCGGGTGTTACCCAGACCGTGCCAGCCACCCTGCACCACCATCAAACGCTGCCCTGCCTTGGTCAGATCACCAATGACCTCCTGAGTGCTGGCATCAATGATGGTGGTGCCAACCGGAACCCGCAGCTCCAGATCTTCACCCTTCTTGCCGGTGCAGTCGGTGCTGCCGCCGTTGGAACCGCGCTCAGCATCGAAGTGCCGAGTGTAACGGTAGTCCACCAAGGTATTGAGGTTCTCGTCAGCGATCATATAGATCGAGCCGCCATCGCCCCCATCCCCCCCATTGGGACCACCGTTTTCAATGAACTTTTCCCGACGGAAACTCATGCAGCCATTACCACCGTCGCCAGCTTTTACTCGAATCGAAACTTCATCAACAAACTTCATGTTCAAACGCCTCTCACCGCATGGGCGAGCTGAAAAACACTAAGACATAAGACTCTTGCAAAAATGAGCGCAGCGACCTCAATCAACGACCGAAACATCCAACGCTGGCAGCTCGTACAAACAGTTTTGCAAGAGACTCATCCCACAAACGAAAAAGCCCCGTCGCGAGACAGGGCTTTTCCAGCGACCGCGCAATTAAGCTGCGACGACGCTCACGTAACGACGACCAAAGGCGCCTTTTACTTCAAACTTGATCACGCCTTCGATTTTCGCGAAGAGGGTGTGATCTTTACCCATGCCAACGCCGTAACCAGCGTGGAATTGGGTGCCGCGCTGACGCACGATGATGTTGCCGGCCTTGATGACCTGGCCGCCATACATCTTCACGCCAAGGCGTTTGGCTTCTGAGTCGCGACCGTTACGGGTACTACCACCAGCTTTTTTGTGTGCCATGAGTTCAATTCTCCTAGTGAGGAATTAGGCTGAAATTAAGCCTGAATACCGGTGATTTTGATCTCGGTGAACCACTGGCGGTGGCCCATACGCTTCATGTGGTGCTTACGGCGACGGAACTTGATGATGCGGACTTTATCGTGACGACCTTGGGAGATCACTTCAGCCTTGACGGTTGCGCCAGCAACAACAGGTGCACCGATGTTCACGTCGTCGCCGTTGGCGACCAACAGAACGCGGTCAAAAGTCACGGATTCGCCAGTAGCGACTTCCAGTTTTTCGATCTTCAGGTATTCACCTTCAGCGACCTTGTATTGCTTACCGCCGGTAACGATTACTGCGTACATGGTATTTCTCCGATAATCCTGCTCACCCAGCTCTTTATAAGAAGAGGTATTGGCTGGCATGGCTGCATGGGGCTGGAACGGCCCAAGTGCAATTGCGTAAGGCAGGTGCTGCCCAGGAAGTTCAGGGTGCGCGATTGTACGCAAGGCACAATAGCGATGCAAGTGCCGTTCAGGCGGCGCAGAGTCCCGCCGGGGCCGCGCCTTGACACCTGCGGACGCGGGTCCTAGCATGCCGCGCAACCCTTCTGGAGCACCTGTCGCTGATGCAACCCCAAGCTTTCTACCGCGCGGTGGCGGACGACTTTAGCGCCGTCGACGGCATCATCAAGAAACAGTTGACTTCCCGAGTGCCGCTGGTTTCGAAAATCGGCGACTACATCACCTCGGCTGGAGGCAAGCGCCTGCGCCCGCTGCTGGTGTTGCTATGCGGCAAGGCACTGGGGCGCGAAGGCGACGACCTGCGCCTGCTGGCCGCCACCATCGAGTTTCTGCACACCGCCACCCTGCTGCACGACGACGTGGTGGACATGTCCGGCATGCGCCGGGGCCGCTCCACCGCCAACGCCATGTGGGGCAATGCGCCCAGCGTGCTAGTGGGCGACTTCCTGTATTCGCGCTCCTTCGAAATGATGGTTGAACTGGGCTCGATGCAAGTTATGCGCATCCTGTCCCAGGCCACACGAATCATCGCTGAAGGCGAAGTCCTGCAGCTGTCCAAAGTACGTGATGCCAGCACCACCGAAGAAACCTACATGGAAGTCATTCGCGGCAAAACTGCGATGCTCTTCGAGGCCTCGACCCACAGCGCCGCCGCCCTGGCCGGCGCGACGCCGGAACAGGCCGAGGCCCTGCGCACCTTTGGTGATCATCTGGGCGTGGCCTTCCAACTGGTGGACGACCTGCTGGACTACCGTGGCGACGCCGAGACCCTGGGCAAGAACGTCGGTGACGATCTGGCCGAAGGCAAGCCTACCCTGCCGCTGATCTACACCATGCGCGAAGGCACTGCGGAACAGGCTGCACTGGTTCGCCAGGCCATCCAGAAAGGCGGTATCGAAGACCTGGAAAGCATCCGCGCCGCGGTTGAAGCTTCAGGCTCCCTGGAGTACACCGCGCAACTGGCACGCGACTATGTCGCTCGCGCCATCACCTGCCTGGAAGCCCTGCCACCCAGCGAATACCGTGATGCTCTGGTTGAGCTGAGCGAATTCGCCGTCGCTCGCACCCACTAAACGCTCCGGCTCCTGCTGACTGCAGGAGCCGTTTTGCCGACAACGCGCCTCGCCGCCACCTGCCCAACAAAACCCTATACAATGTGCGACTTTTAGCCATCCTGACTTTGAGGAGCTTAAGTGAGCACTTTGCCACCCTGCCCAAAATGCAATTCCGAATACACCTACGAGGACGGCACCCAGCTGATCTGCCCTGAGTGCGCCCACGAGTGGTCCGCCAGCGGCGAAGCCGAAGCCGCATCCGATGAAGCCGTGAAAAAAGACTCCGTCGGCAACGTGCTGCAAGACGGCGACACCATCACCGTGATCAAGGACCTCAAGGTCAAGGGCACGTCGCTGGTGGTCAAGGTTGGCACCAAGGTCAAGAACATCCGCCTGTGCGATGGCGACCACGATATCGACTGCAAGATCGATGGCATCGGCCCGATGAAACTCAAATCCGAGTTCGTCCGCAAGGTCTGACGCCTGCACCCTCTCGCGCCCGCCGCGAGAGGGTCTGCACCTCCCGCCCCGCCTGATCCAAACACTGGCTAGCAAAAAGCCAGCCGATTTGATCGAAAACAATTTCCACACAGAAAAAAGCAGAATCCGCCAATAGGCACTTGCTATTCATTGAATAAGAATTATTCTCATTGAACCCCTATTCAAGGAGATGACGACCATGACTTATTTGATTGATGCCTGGCTGGACCGCCCACACCCTTACCTGCGAATCCTGCATAGGGAAACCGGGGAAGTCTGCGCCGTATTGGAAGAAGAAGCCCTGAACGAGCTGCAGGACCAGGGAGATCTCGACCTGAACGGTCTGAGCTCCAGCGAACCGCTGGTGCTCAAGGAGTTGGTGCGCAACTTGTTTTTGTTCTGCTACGCCAGAGCCTTGCGGCCGACCGGCACCGATGGCCAAAGCCTGAGCGCAAAGATCCGTCTATGAAAGCAAAACCGATCAAGGGGCAAGCGGACTGGCGATGACAAACCGCGAACGCAATATGTACTTCGCGAGCCCGCTGGCTCCTTACGGGTTACAGAACGTCCAGCAACTCGACGTCGAACACCAGAACACTGTGCGGTGGAATGCTGCCCACGCCCTGCGCGCCGTAGGCCAGTTCGCTCGGCACATACAGACGCCATTTGCTACCGGCATTCATCAGCTGCAGTGCTTCGGTCCAGCCTGCGATCACGCCGCCAACCGGGAATTCAGCCGGCTGACCGCGCTCGTAGGAGCTGTCGAACACAGTGCCGTCGATCAGGGTGCCGTGGTAGTGAGTACGCACGCTGTCTTCACGGGAAGGCTTGGCGCCCTCGCCCTGAGTCAGCACTTCAAACTGCAGGCCCGAAGCCAGCGTGGTAATACCTTCGCGCTTAGCGTTTTCCGCCAGGAATGCCAGGCCGGCACCGGCAGCCGCTTCGGCTTTGGCGGCGGCTTCAGCCTGCATGATTTCGCGGATGACTTTGAAGCTGGCGGACATCTCTTCCTGGCCCACACGGCTTGGCTTACCGGCGAATGCGTCGGTCAGACCGGCCAGGATCGCGTCCAGGCTGACACCCGGTGGCGGGTTGTCGCGCAGTTGGTCACCCAGCTGACGGCCAATACCGTAGCTGACGCGGGTTTCGTCGGTGGACAGATTTACTTCGGACATGACACTGCTCCGCTGTGCGAACGGCCCGGGAAAGGCCGTAGCAACACAGCGCCTTCCGGAGCGCCCGGAATCAAAAGGGCGAGCAGACTAGCACAGAAGTTCGGCGATAATCAGCGCAACCCCGGCACTACCAGCTGGAGTGCATGGTGATCGGCACTTTCAGGCTTTCTTCGGCACTGGCGGACAAACCACACATCTCGTCATGCACCGAGGTGTGAATCAGATGGAATGGCAGCTTGGGAAAGGATTGCAGCACCTCACGGGCATGCTCCACCGAACGCAGGTGAAACATCTGCCCCTGGGCATCGCTCAAGGGATAAGCCGCGCCGTGCATTCGGGCCTCAAGCAGATAGATTCCGCCTTCCAGGGAAATCAGATTCAGTTCGTCGACTTTTCCGGCAATGGCGTGAGCATTCATTTCCTGCAGATTCATACGTGCACCTTATGCGTTAGAACCAGCGCCCCCTAAAGGGATATTCCTAGTCCGAGAAAAGCACAAGACACAAGCAACGCCGCCCGTCCGTTTCGCAACGGCGGGCGGCAATCATTCAACCCGCAAGGCGCATCAATGTTTGGTCAGTTTGTCCAGGTAACCCATGGCAAACGCCGACAGCACAAAGGTCATGTGAATCACCACATACCACAACAGGTATTCGGTAGGGGTGTTCTTAGCGTCCATGAACACCCGCAACAAGTGAATCGATGAGATCGCCACGATCGACGCCGCCACCTTCATCTTCAGTGACGAGGAGTCCATTTTTCCCAGCCAGCTGAGCTTCTCCTTGTCCTCATCGATGTCCAGTTGAGACACAAAGTTCTCGTAGCCGGAAATCATCACCATCACCAGCAAGCCGCCCACCAGCGCCATGTCAATCAACGACAGCAGGACCAGGATCAGGTCGGACTCGGCCATGGAAAACACATTGGGGATAACGTGAAAGACTTCCTGGAAGAACTTCAGTGCCAGCGCCAGTAGACCCAGGGACAAACCGAAGTAGATCGGCGCCAGCAGCCAGCGCGAGGCATACATCGTATTTTCGATAAAACGTTCCATTGAATCTCGCACTCGGATAAAAAACGGCGGCGAGTATATCAGCGTGCCAAACGCCCATAAACCAAAGGCAAGCGCCCGACTCGCGGGGACGACAGCTCCTCGCAACCGGAACAACGCGGACGATTTGCCCCTGGCCTCCCCCTTTGCCGAAGGACTGGCGCTCACCCCAAAGCGCGTCTATGCCAAGGACGACAGCGCTCAGTACCTGAAAAGAGACTCTGTCGGTAGCCGCAGCCCCCGAGCCACGGCCCGCGTTGTTCAATGCGCACGATTTCTATGGCCAGCCCAGCCCATTGCAGAGCCACGAGCGCAGAGCGCTGAACACCGTCGAACACGGTTTCGAGGTCAGACTCGACGAAGCTGGCCCCGCGCTCACCCTCTGATCGGAATCAGTACTGAAAGTGACCGGTGCTGTGCACCCGCTCACCGTTGATCTGACGCAGTTGGGCTTGCAGATGCAGGCACCAGATCTGCGGATCATCGGCCAGTTGATAGCCGTGAGTGGTCAGGCTTTCGACAATCGAGTCAAGGATCGACTCTGCGGCCACCGGGCCACAGAACGGTCCCTGGGACTTGACGGCTGAAGGTTGTTCACCGGCCATTCCGGCGGCGAAGAGAAGGGTCCACATACCGTTGTCCCCCGCCAGTGGGCGGACGCTGCATTCGATACGGGTGACCAGGCCAAGGCATTGGCGAGTGAGGCAAAGGTTGCGCAACATGGCGGCGACCCTCGGTAAATCCACTATTCAGCCTTCAGTAGGAGGCTGTTTCGATCCCGCGACGTCTGTCGTTCTCCTTGCCCTGAGAATAGAAGAAAAGCTCGAGAAACAAAGTTGCCCCCACCAACAAGCGCTGAATGGTCTACTTTTAAAAATTGGCGCCGGCTCACTGACACCCAACAGCGAGGGCCAGGGCCCCCGCTATTGGCAAAACTCAAGCCGGTTTAGTTTCTGTCAGCGCCTCTTGCGCCTGTTCCTTTTCCGCCTCTTTCAGATCCTCTTCGCTGATCATCTCGGCAATCACTCGCAGACGTTCCACCACCCGGGCGTTAACGCTGCCCTCGGGAAACTGTCCTTCGGCATCCGGCTCACCGGCTGGCTCCCCCACCAGCAGACTCAGGGCTTCATCGGCCTGACGCACGGCGTAGACGTGGAACTGCCCGGCACGCACCGCCTGCAGCACCTTCTCATCGAGCATCAAGGTGGCAACGTTGGCCTGAGGAATGATCGCCCCTTGCTCTCCCGTCAACCCACGGGCTTCGCACAGGCGGAAGAAACCTTCAATCTTCTCGTTGACCCCGCCCACCGCCTGCACTTCACCGAACTGATTGATCGAGCCGGTGATCGCAAAACACTGCTTGAGCGGCGTTTTCGACAATGCCGAAATCAGCGTGCAGGCCTCACCCAGCGAAGCACTGTCACCGTCCACATAACCGTAGGACTGCTCCAGGGCAATGCTCGCGGAAATTGCCAGAGGGAATTCCTGGGCATAACGACTGCCCAGGTAACCCGTGAGGATCATCACCCCCTTGGAGTGAATCGGCTGGCCCAGATTGACCTCTCGCTCGATGTCGACGATACCGCTGCCTCCGGGATAGACCGTGGCGGAAATCCGCGCCGGCACGCCGAACGCCGAATCCCCCACTTCCAGTACCGTCAGGCCGTTGCACTTGCCCACGGCAGCGCCGTCGGTGTCGATCAGGATAATGCCGGCCAGCATGTCATCCAGGATTCGCGCCGATACCCGACCGGTGCGGGTGGCCTTGGCCTTGAGCGCACGCTCGATGTGCCCCGCGTCGGTCATCTCGTCCGACGCCAGGTGCCGGATGAAGTCCGCCTCGCTGACCAACTGGAACAAGTCACCGATCCGCGCCGACAGACGCCCCTGGTGTTCCGCCAGTCGCGCACTGTAGGTAGCCAGACGCGCCACCGCATCAGCGGTCAGCGGCGCCATCCCCTCCTCCGAGGTACGGGTTTTCAGCAACTGGGCAAACTGCTCCAGGCTTTCATCCACCATCGGAATGTCTTCGTCGAAGTCCACCAGCACCCGGAACATCTCCTGGAAGTCTGGATCCAGGTCCTGCAGCGTGTAGTAAAGCTGGCGCGCGCCAATGATGACGACCTTGACCTGCAGCGGGATCATCTCCGGCGTCAGGGTCACTGTGGCCAGACGGCCCATCTCGCCCAGAGGCGACTCCATCTTCAGCTTGCGCGACTGCAAGGCACGCTTGAGGGCGTCCCAGACAAAGGGCTCGCTGAGCATTTTCTCGGCTTCCAGAATCAGGAAGCCACCATTGGCCCGGTGCAAGGCCCCTGGACGCAGTTGCCGATACGTGGTGTAGAGCGCGCCCTGATCGGTGCTGTACTCGATCCGGCCGAACAGGTTGTCGTAGGTCGGATGCGGCTCGAACACCACCGGCGCGCCGCCACTGGCCGGGTGGCCCACCACCAGGCTTGGGCAGTACTGTTCTTCCAGCAGCTTGCGGGCCGCGGCATCGGTCTTGCTGTCGTCCACCAGTTGCTCGACCACGGTCTTCAGCAGGTACACCTGCATGGCCTGCAAGTAACCGCAGACACCGGCGTTCTCGGCATATTTCTCGGACAGAGGGGCGAGCAATGGCTGCAAGGCGAGCGTGATGGTTTCTTCATTGAGCTGACGCAGTTGATTGTTGGATTCGCGCTTCCACTGCGGCAGGCTCGCCAACTCCTCGTTGAGCCGCTCTTCCAGGGCGGAAATGTCCTCGTGAAAGCGCTCACGATCAGACTCGGGCAGTTGTGCGAATTCGGCCTCATCCAGCGCCTTGCCTTCGAACATCGGGGTAAAGGCGATATTGCTGCTGTCACGGTACAGCGCCACGCCCTTTTCCAGGGCCAGGCGTTCAATCACATCCAGGGCGCGGTCGTAACGCTGGTTGAAGGCGCGATCGATAGCGCTCTTCTTCTGCTGGTAGGAGGGATGTTCGAAGACCGCCGGAAAGGTCGCCAGCAGGTTATCGATCAGCGCATTGATATCGGTGATGAAATGACCCGCAGCACCGGCCGGCAGCTCCAGCGCACGGGGCTCGCGAGGCTCGTCGAAGTTGTTGACGTAGACCCAGTCGGACGGGGTTTGCAGGCGCTTGCCTTCGGCTTTCAGGTAGCGCTTGACGAAAGAAAAGCGGCCAGTACCCGGCTCGCCCATGACAAATACGTTGTAACCGGGACGCGGCATGGCCACGCCAAACTGCAGGGCCTCAACCGCACGTTCCTGGCCTAGCACACCGCGAAAGGGCTCCAAATCATTGGTGGTCGAGAAGCTGAACTGTTCAGCAGAGAAAGGACGTGTCAGCGCATCAGGCGCTAGACGCAAGCTGGCAGCAACAGGATCAGGCATCGGGCTTCCTTACATCAGGCGGGGCAGATGGCGGCATTCTGGCGCCGGGTATGCCCGGCTGGCAAGGCGCGCCTCAGGGGAAAGCGTAGACAAACCAGGCGCCCCCCCACCTAGCGGAGTAAAACCGGCTTGTAAAAAAATACGGAACCCATGGAACGTGCCTAAACTCCAAACTGCGCGGCTGGATAGATAACCGGCCCACTGGTGCCGACTCGGGCCAGTCTTCCTGTCCATTGGTATGCACACAAAGAGAACAACGCTATGAAACGGATCCTTCTCGGTACTCTTTTCACCGCTGTATCCCTCAACGCCATGGCTCAGGCGCCCGGTGGTCCGGATTGCGGCTGGGGCAACATGCTGTTTGAAGGCCAGCGTGGCACCCCAGCGCACTTCCTGGCATCCACCACCAACGGCACCTCTGGCAACGCAACCTTCGGCATGACCTCCGGCACCAACGGCTGCTCCACCAATGCCTCGCTGACTTATGGCGGTAAATCCTGGTTCGCCATGAACGGCATGATGAACGAGCTCTCCGAAGACATGGCCAAAGGTCAAGGCGAAGCCCTGACCACCTACGCCGTAGTCCTGGGGGTAGCACCTGAAGACCGTGAACACTTTGCAGCGGTCACCCACGAACACTTCCAGCAGATCTTCAGCAAGGCTGACGTGACCGCTGAAGATGTGCACACCAATACCCTGGCCGTGTTGAAGAACGATGCGCGCCTGGCGAAATACGCCACTCCCGCTTAAGCTCGATCCGCCCGTTCCCCTCGGGGAGCGGGTTTTATTCTCTCGACCTTGCCCATCTTGGGTCTTTGTATTTCCGACTTAAGTTGCCCACCATGCTCAAACGCCTTGCCTATCTGGCGCTCTGTGTCTGCGCCCCGCTGTACGCTGCGCCCCCTATCGATCCCCAACGTTTGCAGCAACTGGCCAACGATCCGTTCTGGCTTTCCATCGGTCACTATGAAACCGCCAAGTTAGGCGGCTGGCGCAGCTACGTCAGCGATCCGAAGTTTTTCCTCGCCAGCGATGGCGCCCATCAGCCCGACGCTGAGTTGACCGCAACCCTCGATGCACTCTATGCCCCGACCAGTGCCGGCGAGCGACATGCCCAATGCGTCTACCCGGCGCGTACCCGCTGGCTCAAGGCTCAACTGGGCCTGAACGATTTGCCGCAGGTCGAATGCCGCGAATTCAAGCAGTGGTTCAAGGATGTTTCGCCCCACAGCACGGTGATGATCTTCCCGGCGGCGTACCTGAACAGCCCATCGTCGATGTTCGGTCACACCCTGCTGCGCATCGACCAGGCCGACGTACAAAGCAATCACACCGCACTGCTGAGCTACGCCATTAATTTCGGCGCTTATATCGAAGGCTCCGACAACAGCATCCTGTATGCCTGGAAAGGCTTGATGGGCGGCTATCCGGGCCTGTTCGCCCTGGTGCCCTATCAGGAAAAACTCTCGGAGTACCGCAGCCTGGAAAACCGCGACCTGTGGGAATACCGGCTGAACCTCACGCAAGCTGAAACCGAACGCATGGTGGAGCACGTCTGGGAACTGAAGCAGATCAAGTTCGACTACTTCTTCTTCGACGAAAACTGCTCTTATCGCCTGTTGGAACTGCTGCAAGTCGCCCGGCCCAGCCTGCGTCTGACCGGACAATTCCCCCTGACAGCGATCCCCACCGACACCGTCAAGGCGGTCAAGGACGCAGGCTTGGTGGAACGGATCGACTACCGCCCATCCCGAGAACGCGAGCTGCTCAGTCGCGCCCAACCTCTGGACCCCGAAGAACAGCAATGGGTACTCAAGGTCAGCGCCGACCAGAAACAACTGCAGAACGCACAGTTCAAGGCCCTGGCCGGTGATCGCCAGGCCTTGATCGTTGACGCGGCGTACCGTCTTGAACGTTACCGGGCCAATGGCCTGGAGCGCGACACCGAGCGCTCCCAGCGCAGCTTCGAACTGCTACGGGCGATCAACCAGAACCCCGCGCCGACACTGCAGATCGAACGTCCGGGATTGCCGGAAAACGGCCACCAGTCACGCACCTGGCAACTGGGCGTCGGCACCCGCGACGACAAGGCATTCGCCGAGTATGGCCTGCGCATGGCCTATCACGATCTCAACGACAACGCCGAAGGGTTCCCCCTGGGGGCGCAGATCGAAATCCTGCAG
This sequence comes from Pseudomonas sp. LD120, assembly GCF_009861525.1. Lineage (GTDB taxonomy): Bacteria > Pseudomonadota > Gammaproteobacteria > Pseudomonadales > Pseudomonadaceae > Aquipseudomonas. The sequence goes on from NZ_WVHL01000001.1 coordinate 54,818, forward strand.
ATGAAGCTGCGCCAATACGAAGGCAATCAATGGCAACTGCAACAGCTGGACCTGGCGACCATCCGCTCCCTGACCCCACGTAACGAACTGCTGCAACCCTGGTCCTGGCAGGTCACTGGCGGCCTGGAACGGGTACCGGGCAAGCACGACGATGAAACCCTGGTCAGTCACGTCAACGGCGGGGCCGGTGGCACCTGGCAGTTGGGCGAGGACACCCTGGGCTTTATCCTGGGTACGGTGCGTGTCGAGCATAACGCCGACTTTGCCGGTTTTTTTGCCCCGGCCGCGGGCTTCAACTCCGGGTTGCTATGGAGAAACCCACTGGGCAATTTCAGCCTCGAGGCCAAGGGCGACTACTTCACCAACGGTGAAGTCAGGCGCAGCCTGAGCCTCAACCAACAATGGGAGTTTTCGCGCAACCTGGGCCTGCGGCTTAGCGCACAACGGGAGTTCAGCCAACTGGCCAGTCCCGTCAGCGAAGTCATGCTTGAACTCAAGTGGTATCACTATTAACGGCAGCAGCTAACGGCAGCAGCGAGCTTCAAGCGACAAGGTTTTCACGCGGCACCGACAATCCACCTTCTAGACTTCACTCATGCGAAGCCTGGGAGTCCCTGGATGTGGCGTTATGGTTGGGCAGTGCTGGCGCTGGCACTGATCGGTGGTTGTGAATCGAACCACGAGTACTTGCTCAAGCAAGGCTATCCGCCGGCATTTGCCGATGGTTTCGATGACGGCTGCGTCAGCGGTCGTCAGGCGGCGGGGTCGATCAGCGGGGAATTTCGCAAGAACGTTGCACGCTACCTCAAAGACCCGCAATACGCCGAGGGCTGGAGCGATGGCTTCCGACAATGCCAGGCCATGCTGGAGAACCGGGACCGCAACAACGACCGGAACCGGCATTGGGACGAACGCGAGCGCGCCTGGCAGCAGGAAAAGGATCGCGACGCGGCCCGGGCCTATCGTTCGCAGTAGGTCGTTTTCAGGTAACCGCCCAGGTTAAAAGCCTGCAACCATGGACCCTCCCTCCCTTCAAGGAGAACCACCATGAGCCGCGCTTTCGTCAACGAAGATCAGGCCGCCGCCCAGGCCGAGCAACCCGTGGAGCGTCAGATCAGCGCTCAACCCAATTACGTCACGCCGCTTGGTTTTTCCGAGTTGCAGGCCAAGGTCGCGCAACTGCACAACCAGCACGCGGAGCAAGCCGAGTTGGGCGATGAGGCCGACCCGCAACGGGTGGCGGAGCTGGAACGGGACCTGCGCTACTTCTCTTCGCGACTGCACAGCGCGCAGGTAGTGACGGCCGCCACCTCCCGCGACAAGGTGCAGATCGGCAGCCGGGTGACCTTCGTCGATGAACAGGATCAACAGCACAGCATGCAGTTGGTCGGGGAGGATCAAGCGGATGCGGCCAAGGGCTTGATCAACTGGGCCTCGCCACTGGGTCGTGCCTTGCTGGGAGCACAACCGGGTGACGAAGTCCTGTGGCAGCGGCCGGTGGGCGACCAGATGATCGAAGTCATCCGTATCGAACCGGCCTGAAACCACTCACACCACGCCTTGGGCGAGCATCGCATCGGCAACTTTGACGAAGCCGGCAATATTCGCCCCTTTGACGTAATTGATCCGACCGTTCTCTTCGCCGTAATGCACGCAGGCATGGTGGATCGACTGCATGATGTTGTGCAGCTTGCTGTCCACTTCGCCCGCAGTCCACAACAGGCGCATGGCGTTCTGCGACATCTCCAGCCCGCTCACCGCGACGCCGCCAGCGTTGGAGGCCTTGCCCGGGGCGAAGAGAATACCGGCGTCGATAAAGATATCCACAGCTTCCAGGGTCGTCGGCATGTTGGCGCCTTCGGCGACACAGATGCAGCCATTGCGCAGCAGCGCCTGGGCCCCCTCCACGTCCAGCTCGTTCTGCGTGGCACACGGCAGGGCGATATCGCAGGCCAGGCTCCACGGTGTCTTGCCGGCACGGAACTCCAGGCCAAACTGGCTCGCCAGCTCGCTGATCCGGCCACGCTTGACGTTCTTCAATTCCAGCACCGCCAGCCACTGTTCTTCGCTCAGGCCGGACTCGCAGTACAAGGTGCCTTCGGAGTCAGACAGGGAGATCACCTTGCCCCCCAGGTCCATGACCTTGCGAGCCGCATATTGCGCGACGTTGCCGGAACCGGAAATCGCCACGCGCTTGCCTTCGACCCGGTCGCCGCGACGCTTGAGCATTTCCTCGGCGAAGTACACGCAACCAAACCCGGTAGCTTCAGGGCGGATCAGGCTGCCGCCGTAGCTGATGCCCTTGCCGGTGAACACCGACGTGAACTGGTTGCTCAGACGCTTGTATTGCCCAAACAGGAAACCGATTTCCCGGGCGCCAACACCGATATCGCCTGCTGGCACATCTACATCGGCACCGATATGCCGGTACAGCTCGGTCATGAACGCCTGGCAAAAGCGCATCACCTCAGCGTCACTCTTGCCTTTGGGGTTGAAGTCCGAGCCGCCCTTGCCGCCGCCCATGGGCAAGGAGGTCAGAGAGTTCTTGAAGGTTTGCTCGAAGGCGAGGAATTTCAGCACGCCCATGTTGACCGACGGATGGAAGCGCAGGCCACCTTTGTAGGGACCGATCGCACTGTTCATCTGGATGCGGAAGCCGCGATTGACCCTTACCTTGCCTTGATCGTCGACCCAGGACACCCGAAACACCACAGTGCGCTCAGGCTCGCAGATCCGCTCAAGAACGCCAGAGCTTAAATAGTGCGGGTTGGCTTCGAGAAACGGCCAGAGACTGCGCAGTACTTCTTCCACCGCCTGGTGAAATTCAGGTTGGTCCGGGTCGCGCTTTTTCAGGCGGGCGAGGAATTCTTCGACGGATTCGATCATGGAAAGTCTCGGCAAATTTATTGTCGTTAAGGGGAGATTTGCCCGGGACTTTAACAATTCAACCCGCACCGTGACAGCGCAAAATGTCGCAGATCTGAATTTAAATGGTGCAATAAATATAAGTGACGACGATTTTCAGGGGTTTTGTGCACTGGTTTAGTGGCAAGAATTGCAGAGCTTGCACGTTTTTGGGGAGCCATAGAAAACGCTTCACCGGCCAGTCGACGCGCAGCGCAACGGCCGTTTTTTTGTAGGGACCGGCTTGCCGACGAACAAAAAACGGAGCCCTAACAGACCGTGTGAAAACACACTGACAGGCCTTAGACCAAACGCCCCGACTTGTTCGGCGCGTTTGTTTTTGTGCTGAAAAAGGCTCTTCAGCCCATCAGTTGCATCATTTTCCTGGCTCCCAGGACACTGAGCGCCCGCTTGAGGTTGTACGCGGTCACAGCCAGGGCCATTTCAGCTTTCGTGCCTTCAAGTTGTCGTAGCAAGAACCGCCCGTTCCCAAATAGCCATTGTTTGAGATTGCCAAACGGGGGCTCCACGATGGATCTGCGTCGCTCCATCATCTCTGGATGCAGTTGCATCCGCTGTGCCATACGCTCAAAGGCTTCCTCTTGTGCGTGACGTGAGACATAGCGGCGCTGAGCCGTTGTACATTGGGCTTTCAGCGCACATCCAGCGCAGTCGCTGACTGCCGCCTGGTAGATCCGGTCGCCTTTGTAACGCTGCTTCAGGGTTAGCCATTGACCTGCCGCGCACTGGTATCGATCCTCTTCAGCGTCATAGCTAAAGTCCTGGCGCTCGAATAATGTCTCTCCGCCAGGGTTCGAAGTTCTGTTTGGCGGCACGTACACGGTAATGGAGGCCTCCTCGCACGCCTGGAATTGCTGACCATTTGAGTAGCCCATATCGGCTGTCACGGTCAGCGTGTCCTGCCCCAGTTCGGCCTTGGCAGCTTTAGCTATGGGTTCAAGCTGTTTGCGGTCGTCACCATCTTGCGTCACCTCATGGTGCAAAATCAGACCGTGCCCTGCGTCCACGGCTGTTTGCACGTTATAGGCAACACGCGCCCCCTTTGGCGTGCGCATCATTCGGGCATCGCTTTCGTGCGTGTTGAATTGCTCCAGCCCCATCGACTTCATCAAAGCTTGGCAACTACGGTTGTCTTGCTGCTTGGCCTCAAGCTTCGCCAGTGCCGCCTTGATCGCAGTGCGATCGACCACTTGCTCGCCCTCTGCTTTATCAGCGGCATCCAGGTCAGCCAGGTATTGGGCGATCCGCTTATCCAGCGTCTCCTCCTGACGCTTGAGCTGATTCAAATTCAGGTGGCGTCGCGAGGAAGCGACTGCCTGAAACTTACTGCCGTCGATCGCAACCAGATCACCCGCAATCAAGCCGACGGATCGGCAGAACTGCACAAAAGCTCGGCACGTCGTAACGAAAGCTACTTTGTTGTTCTTGCGAAAGTCGGCGATGGTCTTGAAGTCGGGTTTAAGCCGGTTGATCAACCACATCACTTCGATGTTGCGCTGGCACTCAGCTTCCAGGCGCCGCCACGAGCGAATGCGCTGAAAATAGCCATAGCCATAGCCATAGCCACAGAGATAGAGCTGATCGGCGGGGTCGTAAGCAGGGCGCCCAGTGGCCTTGGGCTGAGCGTTCTCAAAACCGAGCTGGCCCAGATCGAGCTTGGCGACATACAGGTCGATGACCCGTACGAGGTGATCTTCAGGGATCAGCTCCTCCAGCGAGACCGGGAACAAGGCTGGTCTGGCTACGGGACTCTCCTTGTATGTAGGCCATAACGAAAAATGCTCCGTATCTTTCGATACGGAGCATTCTCTATAAAGGGCCGGACAGATTGCTAGGTTTTCACACAGTCTGCCAAGGCTCCGTTTGTTTCAAGCAGCGAGCCGGTCAGGCCAGCTTCTTGTGCCGCACGCGGTGCGGTTGCGCTGCGGCTTCGCCCAGGCGCTTCTTGCGATCGGCTTCGTACTCGGTGTAGTTGCCTTCGAAGAACACGGCTTGGGAGTCGTCCTCGTACGCCAGGATGTGAGTGGCCACCCGGTCCAGGAACCACCGATCGTGAGAGATCACAATGGCGGCGCCCGGGAAGTCCAGCAGGGCTTCTTCCAGGGAACGCAGGGTTTCAACGTCGAGGTCGTTGGACGGTTCGTCGAGCAACAGGACGTTGCCGCCCTCTTTCAGGGTCAGGGCCAGGTGCAGACGACCACGCTCACCACCGGACAGGTCCTTGACGAACTTCTGCTGGTCGCCGCCCTTGAAGTTGAAACGACCGACGTAAGTGCGCGACGGGATCTCGTAGTTGCCGATGCGGATCTGGTCAGAACCATCGGAGATCTGCTGGAACACGGTCTTGCTGCCGTCCAGGTCCTCGCGGCTCTGATCAACGCAGGCCAGTTGCACGGTTTCACCGATCTCGATGCTGCCCGAATCAGGCGTTTCCTTGCCCATCAACATGCGGAACAGCGTCGACTTACCGGCCCCGTTACCACCAATCACGCCAACGATGGCGCCTTTGGGCATGCTGAACGACAGGTTGTCGATCAACACGCGATCGCCGTAGCCCTTGGTGACGTTCTTGAACTCGATGACCTTGTCGCCCAGGCGCGGACCGGCCGGGATGTAGATCTCGTTGGTTTCACTGCGCTTCTGGAATTCCTGGGACTGCATTTCCTCGAAGCGCTGCAGGCGAGCCTTGGATTTCGACTGGCGGGCCTTGGCGCCTTTGCGCACCCACTCCAGCTCTTCCTTCATGGCCTTTTCATGGGCCGACTGCTGCTTGGATTCCTGGGCCAGACGGTCGGACTTGGCTTCCAGCCAACCCGAATAGTTGCCCTCGTAAGGAATGCCCGCGCCGCGGTCGAGTTCGAGAATCCAGCCGGCGACGTTGTCGAGGAAGTAACGGTCGTGCGTGATCGCGACCACAGTGCCCGGGAAGTCGTGCAGGAAATGCTCCAGCCAGGCCACGGAGTCGGCGTCCAAGTGGTTGGTCGGTTCGTCCAGCAGCAGCATGTCGGGGGCGGACAGCAGCAGGCGGCACAGGGCCACGCGACGCTTTTCACCACCCGACAAGTGCTCGACCTTGGCGTCCCAGGCTGGCAGGCGCAGGGCGTCGGCGGCCACTTCCAGCTGACGCTCCAGGTTGTGACCATCACTGGCCTGCAGGATGGCCTCCAGCTTGGCCTGCTCGGCAGCCAGTTTGTCGAAGTCGGCGTCTGGCTCGGCGTAAGCGGCGTAGACTTCGTCCAGGCGCGCCTGGGCATCCTTGATCACGCTGACCGCTTCCTCGACCACTTCACGCACGGTCTTGGCTGGGTCAAGCTGGGGTTCCTGAGGCAGATAGCCGATGTTCAGGTCCGGCATCGGACGGGCTTCGCCTTCGAACTCGGTATCGACGCCAGCCATGATTTTCAGCAGCGTGGACTTGCCCGAACCGTTGAGGCCCAGTACGCCGATCTTGGCGCCGGGAAAAAAAGACAGGGAGATGTTTTTCAGGATTTCCCGCTTCGGCGGAACAACTTTGCCCAGCCGATGCATGGTGAAGACGTATTGAGCCATGGTGAACCTAGCGTCAGTGACTGTGAATAGAACGGGCCAGGCCCGTGCCAGGCCATGCGCTGCGCCGGCATTGACCGTGATCAATACCGGCGGGCGGAAAAAGCCTGATTGTTCGGAGCTGGAACGCTCCCGCGTAACCGGCAAAACTACCTCAATGCACGATCCAGGTCCAGCCAGACGGGACTGGCACTTTGCCACAACTCAAGGCATGCTAGCCGCCCTTCGGGCGTCCGGCTTATAGTGCACGTCGCGCCAGCCCAGCCAAACCCCAGGATCACAGCTTGTCCAATGTCATTTCGCCACAGCACGCGCGCGCTAAAGCCTCCGCGTCGGCCTATCCTTTGCGTGGCACACTCAAAGGCGTACTGGCGACGCTGGTGCTCCTCCTCCTGGCCCTGTTGTTTTGGCAGTTGCTCGATCAACTGCAACAGACCCGCAAGGACCAGCATCAGCACGCCATCGACTACAGTGCCGACCTTGCCGACCACTTGAGCCTGAACCTGGCGCTCAATGCGCAGATCGCCCTCAACCTGCTACCGATCGTCGAGGCCCCGCAAGACAGCCCGCAACAACAGCAACTGCTGCACACACTCCAACGCTCCCTGCCGGATGTGCGCAGTTTTGCCCTGCTGGACGCCCAGGGCCGGATCCTCAACGACAGCGCCTCCGACAGCCAGGATGGACCGTGGCTGGCTGAACTGGTGCAACGCAGTCGCGGGCAAGCGTATTACTACAGCAACACCAACGACGGCTCAGTGATCCATGTACTGCTGCATCAAGCCAGCGGTTCGACTCGTGGTTTCTGGGTTCTGCGCATGACCCCAAACTTCCTCCAGAGACTGGTCAAGCAAAGCGAGGAAGGCTTCAAACCCACCTGGGCCATCGAGAACCGCCTGAGTCACCAGGTGATCAAGCGCGATGAACGCAGCAACCCGACCCCGGGCATGCTGACGCCCGACGAAATAACCAGCAGCGTCCTGCTAGTCCCGCTGAGCAACAGCGACTGGCAACTGCGTGGCCTGCTCGATCAGCGCGCCGTGATCGAAGAGCTGCTACCGGCCTTTATCGGCAAGTGCCTGCTGGGTCTGGCGTTCTCCCTGCTGCCGGTGATCGTTCTGCTGAACATGCGGCGGCGCCAGCGCCAGTTGCACGAAGGCCGTCGCCGTTATCAGGATATTTTCGAAGGCACGGGCGTGGCCCTGTGTGTCTTGGATATCTCCGGGCTTTCGGGATTGCTCAACAAACACCACTTGCACAACAGCGAGCAGCTCAACCGCTGGCAGAGCCGAGATCCGCAGCACCGTCGCCAATTGCTCCAGGAATTGCGCATCACCGAGGTCAACCAAGTTGCCCTGCGACTGCTCAATGTCGACTCCAGCGAGCAAGCTTGGCAACTGCTGATCGAAGGCGGTCCCCAAAACGGCAATGCCATCGGCAGCCAGTTGCTGGAAGCCGTGGTCAACCAGCAAAAACAGCTGGAACTGGAGATCAAGCTCAGCGACGCCCAAGGCAATGACCAGCATCTATGGCTGGTGCTGCGCCTGCCGGAACAGCCCGAGGATTACAGCGCGGTAATCCTCAGCATCAGCGACATCACCAGCCGCAAGCTGATCGAACTGTCGCTGCTGGAGCGCGAGGGGTTCTGGTCGGACGTGGTGCGCACCGTGCCCGATCATCTGTATGTACAGGATGTGATGAGCCAGCGGATGATCTTCAGCAACCACCACCTGGGACAGACCCTCGGCTACAACAAGACCGAGCTGCACCAGATGGGCGAGTACTTCTGGGAAATCCTCCTGCACCCGGAAGACGCCGACCTCTATCACCGCCAACGCCAGGAACAGCGCCACACCGCTTATGCGCAATTGCTGCAGTGCCAGTTGCGTTTTCGCCATCGCAGCGGCCAATGGCGACGCTTCGAGATCCGCGAGCAGGCCCTGGCCCGCGATCGCTACGACCAGGTGACGCGGATCGTCGGCGTGGCCAAGGACATCACCGATCAGATCGAAGCCAGCGAATCGCTGCGCGACAGCGAGCAGCGCTACCGCATGCTCGCTGAAAGCATCAGCGACGTGATTTTCTCCACCGACAGCAAGCTCTCGCTGAACTACGTCAGCCCCTCGGTCCATGCAGTGCTGGGTTATGAAGTGGAGTGGATTTTCCAGAACGGCTGGCAGTCGACCATTGCCAACCCGCAACAGTTGAGCGGCATCTACGCGTTGATGGACCGGGTCAGCAAGGCCCTGGACAAACCCGAACAACTGGCGCAATTGCGCAGCCAGGTGCAGACCCAACTGTTCCTGTTCGACTGTCTGCGCGGCGATGGTCGCAAGATCCCCATCGAATTGCGCCTGGTGCTGGTGTGGGACGAACACGGGACCTTCGAGGGGGTGCTCGGTGTCGGTCGCGACATCAGCCAGCAACGCCGGGCGGAAAAAGACCTGCGCATGGCGGCCACGGTATTCGAGCACTCGACCTCGGCGATCCTGATCACCGACCCGGCCGGCTACATCGTCCAGGCCAACGAAGCCTTCAGCCGAGTCAGCGGCTACGCGGTGTCCCAGGTACTCGACCAACTACCCAACATGCTCACTGTCGACGAGCAGCAGGAAGCCCATCTGCGCTACGTGCTCAAACAGCTGCATCAGCACAGCAGTTGGGAAGGTGAAGTCTGGCTCAAGCGTCGCAATGGCGAGCACTACCCGGCCTGGGTCGGCATCACCGCCGTGCTCGACGATGAAGGCGACCTGGCCAGCTACGTGTGCTTCTTCAGCGACATCAGCGAACGCAAGGCCAGCGAGCAGCGGATTCACCGCCTGGCCTACTATGACGCCCTGACCCACCTGCCCAACCGCACACTGTTCCAGGACCGCCTGCACACTGCGCTGCAATCGGCGGAACGACAAAAGTCCTGGGTGGTGCTGATGTTCCTCGACCTGGACCGCTTCAAGCCGATCAACGACTCCCTGGGCCACGCCGCCGGCGACCGCATGCTCAAGGAGATGGCGACCCGTCTGCTGGCTTGCGTCGACGATGACGACACCGTGGCACGCATGGGCGGCGACGAATTCACCCTGCTCCTGCAACCGCGCGCCAGCCGGGAAATGGCCCTTAACCGAGCCATTAGCGTGGCCGAACAGATCCTCGCCAGCCTGGTCAAGCCCTTCGTCCTGGAAGGCCGGGAGTTCTTCGTCACCGCCAGCATCGGTATCGCCCTGAGCCCTCAGGACGGCAACGAACTGAGCCAGTTGATGAAGAACGCCGACACCGCGATGTACCACGCCAAGGAGCGCGGCAAAAACAACTTCCAGTTCTACCAGGCCGACATGAACGCCAGCGCTCTGGAGCGCCTGGAGCTGGAAAGTGACTTGCGCCACGCCCTGGAGCAGGAAGAGTTCGTGCTTTATTACCAACCGCAGTTCAGCGGCGACGGTAAACGCCTGACCGGTGCCGAGGCGCTGCTGCGCTGGCGGCATCCGCGGCGCGGCCTGGTGCCACCGGGAGATTTCATTCCGGTGCTGGAAGAGCTGGGGCTGGTGGTGGACGTCGGCGACTGGGTGATCAGTGAAGCTTGCCGCCAGCTCAAGACCTGGCACCAGGCCAAAGTACGGGTGCCCAAGGTTTCGGTGAACATTTCCGCGCGGCAGTTCTCCGACGGCCAGTTGGGCATGCGCATCGCCACCATCCTCAAGGACACCGGCCTGCCGCCGGCGTGCCTGGAGCTGGAACTCACCGAAAGTATCCTGATGCGCGAAGTCAGCGAGGCGATGCAGATCCTCGACGGCCTGAAGAACCTGGGTCTGAGCATTGCAGTGGACGACTTCGGCACTGGTTATTCCTCATTGAACTACCTCAAGCAGTTCCCCATCGACGTGCTGAAGATCGACCGCACCTTCGTCGACGGCCTGCCATCGGGCGAGCAGGACGCGCAAATCGCCCGCGCCATCATCGCCATGGCCCACAGCCTGAACCTGGCAGTGATCGCCGAGGGCGTGGAAACCCACGAGCAGTTGGATTTCCTGCGTGAGCACGGCTGCGACGAGGTCCAGGGCTACCTGTTCGGCCGACCGATGCCGGCCAACCGCTTCGAAGCGCAGTTCAGCAACGACGCGCTGTTCATGTTCGACTAACAGCAGTGGCAAGCTGCAAGAGAAAAGCGATCCGCTGCCAGCTTGCGGCTCGGAGCTTGGAGCTTATGACTTGCATTTCGTCACTTGAACACTGCTTCTGTGCGACATGATGTCCTTTCATATGCCATCTAAAACCCATTGGGTTAGAATGCCTCCCTTTTCTGCCCCCGATCCTTGAGGACCGCCATGTTCAGCCGTGATTTGACTATTGCCAAGTACGACGCCGATCTCTTTGCCGCCATGGAGCAAGAAGCTCAGCGCCAGGAAGAGCACATTGAGCTGATCGCTTCGGAAAACTACACCAGCCCAGCGGTGATGGAAGCTCAAGGCTCGGTATTGACCAACAAGTACGCCGAAGGCTACCCGGGCAAGCGTTACTACGGCGGCTGCGAATACGTCGACGTGGTTGAACAGCTGGCCATCGATCGCGCCAAGGAACTGTTCGGCGCCGACTACGCCAACGTCCAGCCACACGCCGGTTCCCAAGCCAACGCTGCGGTCTACCTGGCCCTGCTGCAAGGCGGCGACACCATCCTGGGCATGAGCCTGGCCCACGGTGGTCACCTGACCCACGGCGCTGCCGTTTCCTCCTCCGGCAAGCTGTACAACGCTGTTCAATACGGCATCGACGCCAACGGCCTGATCGACTACGACGAAGTCGAGCGCCTGGCCCTCGAGCACAAGCCAAAAATGATCGTGGCCGGTTTCTCCGCCTACTCGCAGATCCTCGACTTCCCGCGCTTTCGCGAAATCGCGGACAAAGTCGGTGCCTACCTGTTCGTCGACATGGCCCACGTGGCCGGTCTGGTCGCCGCTGGCGTCTACCCGAACCCAGTGCCATTCGCTGACGTGGTGACCACCACCACCCACAAGACCCTGCGCGGTCCACGTGGCGGCCTGATCCTGGCGCGCGCCAACGCCGACATCGAGAAGAAGCTGAACTCCGCGGTATTCCCGGGCGCCCAAGGCGGCCCGCTTGAGCACGTGATCGCGGCCAAGGCCATCTGCTTCAAGGAAGCCCTGCAGCCTGAGTTCAAGGCCTACCAGGAACAAGTGGTGAAGAACGCCCAGGCCATGGCCGAAGTGTTCATCGCGCGCGGTTTCGACGTGGTTTCCGGCGGCACCAAGAACCACCTGTTCCTGCTGTCGCTGATCAAGCAAGACATCTCCGGTAAAGACGCCGACGCCGCTCTGGGCAAAGCGTTCATCACCGTGAACAAGAACTCCGTGCCAAACGACCCACGCTCCCCGTTCGTCACCTCCGGCCTGCGCTTCGGTACTCCGGCCGTGACCACTCGCGGCTTCAAGGAAGCCGAGTGCAAGGAACTGGCCGGCTGGATCTGCGACATCCTGGCGGACCTGAACAACGAAGCGGTGATCGACACCGTGCGTGAGAAGGTCAAGGCCATCTGCAAGAAACTGCCGGTGTACGGCGCTTAATCAGCCGGCAGACCGCAGCACGAAAAAACCCGACCCAGCGTCGGGTTTTTTTGTGCCTGGATAGCCGCTGCGCCAGGCGGTGAAAAGAGGCCCCAGGTCTTGCGAACATGCGATACCCCGGCGGCCGTTCCGGCCGAGCACAGCCTACGGCAGCGGCTTTTGTGGCCAACGGAAACCACTGGTCAGACCGGTAAAGCCAATTTTCGTTTCTCCTCTTGTAAACCCACAAAAACCGGGCGTAGACTGCGCCTGCACTGGACATACCGGTAAGACCACAATAATTAAGTCCTCCATCCGCTGCGCCCCAACGCGCACGGCAGACAGGACACCGACCAGGATTCCTCCCCATGCTCAGATGGTGCTCGCGTTCGATTTTCCTCCAGGTTGTGCTCGGACTGATGCTCGGCATCGTGTGCGGACTCACCCTCCCCGAATACTCCTCACAACTCAAACCGCTGGGCGATGGCTTCATCAAACTGATCAAGATGCTCATCGGCCTGATCGTGTTCTGCGTAGTGGTCAGCGGCATCTCCGGCGCCGGCGACCTGAAGAAGGTCGGACGCATCGGCCTCAAATCAGTGATCTACTTCGAAATACTCACCAGCATCGCCCTGGTGATCGGCCTGGTCCTGGCCTTCAGCACCGGCATCGGCAGCGGCGCCAACATTCACCTGGAGCAACTGTCTAGCGCCGACATGGGCGATATCGCTCAACGCGGCCAGCACCTGCACAGCACCACCCAGTTCCTCATGGACCTGATCCCAGGCTCGGTAATCGGCGCCTTCGCCGAAAACAACATCCTTCAAGTGCTGTTGTTCTCGGTGTTGTTCGGCAGCGCCCTGAACCTGGTGGGCGAAGCGGCCTCGGGCATCTCGCGGCTGATCAATGAACTGAGTCACGTGATCTTCCGCATCATGGGCATGATCGTGCGCCTGGCGCCCATCGGCGTGTTCGGCGCCATCGCCTTCACCACCAGCAAATACGGCCTGGATTCACTGCAGCACCTGGGCAGCCTAGTGGGCCTGTTCTACCTGACCTGCCTGGCCTTCGTCGCGGTGATCCTCGGCCTGGTCATGCGCCTGTCGGGCCTGCGCATGCTGCCCTTCCTCAAGTACCTGCGCGAAGAATTGCTGATCGTGCTCGGCACCGCCTCCTCCGACGCCGTCTTGCCACAGATCATGCGTAAGCTGGAACACTTGGGCATTGGCAGCTCCACCGTGGGCCTGGTGATTCCCACTGGCTACTCGTTCAACCTGGACGGCTTCTCCATCTACCTGACCCTAGCCATCGTCTTCATCGCCAACGCCACCGGCACGCCGTTGTCCATGTCGGACCTGTTAACCATCCTCCTGGTGTCGCTGATCACTTCCAAGGGCGCCCATGGGATTCCCGGTTCAGCCCTGGTGATCCTGGCCGCGACCCTGACCGCGATCCCGGCGATCCCGGTAGTGGGGCTGGTGCTGGTGCTGGCGGTGGACTGGTTCATGGGCATCGGCCGGGCCCTGACCAACCTGATCGGCAACTGCGTGGCCACCGTGGCCATCGCCCGCTGGGAAAAGGACATCGACATACAACGGGCCAACAAGGTCCTGAGCGGTCAACAGGGCTATTCCTTCCAGGCGCGCAAGCCGGCGGCCGCTGCCCACCAGCAGGAATTTTGATCCAACCTTGTGCCTGCCGCCGGCAGGCACAACAATCAGCGCGGCAACAGCGCGCTACCGATAGCTCATGGAGTCAACAGTGATCAGCTCGTCAACGGTTGTGAATTCAGTGGTAGAAAAGCTCCGGGCCGCCCTGGCCCGTGGCCAGTGGCGCTCCGGCGACATGCTGCCCGGGCAACGTGAATTGGCCGAGCAACTGGGCATCAGCCGCCCCAGCCTGCGCGAGGCGGTGATTGTCCTGGAAACCCTGGGCCTGGTGCGCTCCATGCCCGGCAAGGGCGTGGTGGTATTGGACGCGCCACTGGACGAGGCCCAAGGTGCCGAGCGCAGCGTGGCCGGCGCCAGCCTGGAGGACGTGCTGCAACTGCGCTACACCCTGGAGCCGTTCATCGTCGGGCTGGTGGCGCAATCCATCAGCAGCAAGGAAGTTGGCCAGTTGCGCCTGACCCTGATGGACATGCGCGAAGCCCTGGAAGCCGGCGACAGCGAAGCCGGGGTCAACGCCTACATCGCCTTCCACGAGGAACTGTTCACCCTGACCAGCAACCCGATCTTCCAGAACGTGGTGCAACAAACCAGCAATGCCCTCAAGCAAAGCGCGCAGATCCTGCGCAATTCGCCCGAGCACCTGGCTGAACGCCTGGAAGAAAATGAAGCGGTGGTACGGGCCATCCGCAACAAGAACAGCGCCCTGGCCAGCGCCGAGATGCGTCGGCACATCCTCCAGGAAGGCCAGCGCATGGGCATCGAACTGAATATTCCGGACGATCACCTGGGCCCAAACGCCTCGTAATCAACCCCCGATTCAGCAACTGGACTGGAGACAGGCCATGGTCAGCTACGCCCTGAAAAACAACCCCTTCACCCTGGTGGCCAGCCTGCCCCGGCGTCAGTGCGGCGAAAAAAAACTGCTGGTCGATGATGTCTATCCGCAGATCTTCGACGCCATTCTCGAACAGCGTATCGCCCCCGGCAGCCGCTTCACCGAAGACAGCCTCGGGCAGGCCTTCGGCGTCAGCCGCAGCATCATCCGCCAGGTCCTGGCGCGTTTGTCCCACCAGCAAGTGGTGATCCTGCGACCCAACTACCGCCCCCAGGTCGCGGCTCCTGACCGGGAACAGACCCGGCAGATCCTGCACGCCCGGCGCCTGACGGAAATGACCCTGGTGCGCCTGGCCTGCCAGCAACCCCGGCGCCAGTTGCAGTCCCTGCGACAGTTGATCGCCCGGGAACGTGAAGCCATTGAGCGTGACCAACGCGGCCCGGCCATCCGCCTGTCCGGGGAGTTCCACCTGCAACTGGCTGAAGTGGCCGGCAACGCCCCACTGGCGCAGTTTCTCGGCAGCCTGGTGCCGCTGACCTCCCTGGCCATCGCCCAGTTTGAAGGCCAGGCCCGCAACTACTGCGCCTGGCAGGAACACTCAAGGATCCTTGACGCGCTACAAGAAGCGGATGTGGCAACCGCCGAAGCCCTGATGAACCAACACCTGTACCACCTGGAGCGACGCCTGCTTGGCACAGCCGCCGACGCCGAGTTGTAGATACCGGCTTGCCGGCGAACACCTCAGCTGCCCAGCAGCTTCTCGAAGCCCTGCCGGATCTTCTCTTCCGGCAGATCATCGGCAATGAACACCATCACACTCTCCCGTGCTTCGCCCTCGGCCCATTCAGTGTCCCAATCGAAGCCATACAGCTTGAGCACGCCCTGGAACACCATGCGCCGCGGCTCGTCGATCACATTCAGCACACCCTTGTAACGCAGCAGTTGCTTGCCGTGATCTTCCAGCAGTTGATTCATGAATTCGCTCAGGCGATCCAGGTCCAGGGCCTGCTCGGTGCGCAGCACCAGGCTGGAGATCCGGTCCATCGCAGGAGCCTGGCTCACCGGGCGCAGGCTGATGCCGCCACCCAGATCAGCATTCAAATTGAAGCCGCGCACATCCAGCAGTTCCGCCAGGTCGATCCGGCCATGCTCCACCACCCGGATCGGCGCCCGGCGGTTGATCCGCGTCAGGCGCTGGCTCAGGGCGTCGAAGGTTGCCTCATCCACCAGGTCGCGCTTGCTCACCAGCAACCGGTCGGCAAAGCCGATCTGTGCCTGGGCAATGGTCTGGGTCAGGTGGAACTCGGCATGCTTGGCGTCCACCAGGGTGATGATGCCGTCGAGAATGTAGCGCTCACGTAGCTCTTCATCGATGAAGAAGGTTTGCGCTACCGGCGCCGGGTCGGCCAGTCCGGTGCACTCGATCACCAGCCGGTCGAAGGCGATCTCGCCGCTGTCCAGACGCTCCAGCAACAGATACAGGGCCTTGGTCAGGTCGGTGTGGATGGTGCAGCAGACGCAGCCGTTGGACAGGGTCATGACCTGGACCGGCTGCTCTCCCAGCAACTGGGTGTCGATACCAGCCTCGCTGAACTCGTTCTCGATCACGGCGATCTTCAAGCCGTGCTCGACCTTGAGCAGGTGCCGCAGCAAAGTGGTCTTGCCGGCGCCGAGAAAGCCGCTGAGCACGGTGACGGGAATAGGATTTTGCAAAACAGGATCTCCCACGCATAAAAACGCAGGAGCCGACTGGCCGGCGATGGCGTCAAAGAGATCGCTATCGTCGATCAGCCGGCTCCTGCATGGGTGTGGCTCAAACGCTATGTTTCAACAGCACTTCGGACCGCCCTTGCCGCCGTAGCGGGCCTCCTGGCGTTCCCGGAAGAACGCCTCGTACGACATCACCGGCTTGTCCGGGTGCTTGGTTTGCATATGCTCGACGTAGTTGTCGTAGTCGGGCATGCCGACCATCAGGCGCGCGGCCTGGCCGAGGTATTTACCGAGGCGACTCAGGTCATTGAACATGGTTGCAATCCTCGATTACGCATCCGGCACCGCCTGATAGGGCGCTTCTTTATCCGTACGCTCTTTCCTGCCCCAGGCGGCGATGCCGACCTTGAGTGCGTAGAACAGGATGCTGAACACTACCAGCAGGAACAGGGCGGTCAGGGTCGCGTTGGTGTAGGCGTTGAAGATCACGTGCTGCATCTGGGTGATGTCCTTGGCCGGCGCGACGATCTGACCATCGGCCAGGGCATCGCTGTATTTCTTCGCCAGCGCCAGGAAGCCAATCGCCGGGTTGGCGTCGAACAGCTTGATGAGGCCCGCGGTGGTGGTGCAGATCAGCAGCCAGACGGCCGGTAGCAGGGTGACCCAGATGTAACGCTGGCGCTTCATCTTGATCAGCACCACGGTGCCGAGCATCAGGGCGATACCGGCCAGCATCTGGTTAGAGATACCGAACAGCGGCCACAAGGTGTTGATGCCGCCCAGTGGATCGATCACCCCCTGGTACAGCAAGTAGCCCCAGAACGCCACGCAGCCGGCAGTGGCAATCAGGTTGGCGGCCCAGGACTCTGTGCGCTTGAGCGCCGGAACGAACGAGCCCAACAGGTCCTGAAGCATGAAGCGCCCGGCACGGGTGCCAGCGTCCACCGCGGTGAGGATGAATAGCGCCTCGAACAGGATCGCGAAGTGGTACCAGAATGCCATGGTGTTTTCACCCGGCAGTACGTGATGAAGGATCTGCGCGATCCCCACCGCCAGGGTCGGTGCGCCACCGGCACGCGCCAGGATGGTGTTTTCACCAATGTCCTTGGCCACCGCCTGCAGTTGTTCAGGACTGATGACAAAGCCCCAACTGCTGACGGTCTGCGCCACACTGACCACGTCACCGCCAACAATGGCCGCCGGGCTGTTCATGGCGAAGTACACACCCGGTTCGATCACCGAAGCCGCCACCATGGCCATGATCGCCACGAAGGACTCCATGAGCATGCCGCCGTAACCGATGTAGCGGGCGTTGGTTTCGTTATCCAGCAGCTTGGGCGTGGTTCCCGAGGAAATCAGCGCATGGAAGCCGGACACCGCGCCACAGGCAATGGTGATGAACAGGAACGGGAACAGACCGCCCTTCCACACCGGGCCTGTGCCATCGGTGAATTGGGTCAGGGCCGGCATCTTCAACTCAGGCATGGTGATCAGGATGCCGATCGCCAGGGCGACGATGGTACCGATCTTGAGGAAGGTCGACAGGTAGTCACGGGGCGCCAGGATCAGCCACACCGGCAGCACCGCCGCAACGAAACCGTAGCCGATCAGCATCCAGGTGATCTGGATACCGGTGAACGAGAACACCTTGCTCCAGAGCGGATCGGCCGCCACTTGGCCACCCAGCCAAATGGAGCCGAGCAGCAGCACCACGCCGATCAGCGAGATCTCACCGATGCGCCCCGGGCGGATGTAGCGCATGTACACGCCCATGAACACCGCGATCGGGATGGTCGCCATCACCGTGAAGATGCCCCACGGGCTCTCGGCCAGGGCCTTGACCACGATCAGCGCCAGCACCGCGAGGATGATGATCATGATCAGGAAGCAGCCGAACAGGGCGATGGTCCCGGGAATACGGCCCATTTCTTCGCGGACCATGTCGCCCAGGGAACGACCGTCGCGCCGGGTGGAGAGGAACAGCACCATGAAGTCCTGCACCGCACCGGCCAGCACCACCCCGGCAATCAGCCACAAGGTGCCAGGCAGATAGCCCATCTGCGCCGCCAGGACCGGACCCACCAGCGGGCCTGCGCCGGCAATGGCCGCAAAATGGTGACCGAAGAGAATGTGTTTGTTGGTCGGCACATAGTCCAGACCGTCATTATTGACCACCGCTGGCGTTGCCCGACGCGGGTCCAACTGCATCACGGTGTTGGCGATAAACAGACTGTAATACCGGTACGCCACCAGATAGATGGCCACCGCGGCGACCACGATCCACAAGGCGTTGATCGCCTCGCCGCGACGCAATGCAACAACGCCAAGGGCGCACGCTCCTACGATCGCCAGCAGCAGCCAGGGAACATGGCGCAGCAGGCTATTATTATTTTTCATGTTTATATTCCAGCCAGGGTGGACAGAAAGACAGCGTTTGCGAGTGTAGCGCTACTGCTCTCAAAGGCCAGCCCCCACGTTGGTCTAGAGCCTTCTTCTGACGAATGTGCGGTGTTTTTTCTGCGCTTTTCAGGCACCGACAATCGGCCTCGGCGCACGGCAATCCATGCATTGCCGCGCCAGGCTCACCCACGGCGGCGATGACTGGCGCTCAAGGAACGACTCGCTGTGTAGCGACAGTCATAAACCGGGGTCTATAGTCAGGACTCCACGTAGAGGGCCAGCCCATGAGCGAGCAACACGCCGACCGTCGACGCTTCAAACGCATCGCCTTTGATGCCAGGACCGAACTGAGTCAAGGTACGCACCGCTGGCCGGTGCAGTTACTGGACCTGTCGCTCAAGGGCTTGCTGATCGAACGCCCCGATCCCTGGCTGGGCGACCCCAACCGGCCCTTTGAAGCCTATGTCCACCTCAGCCCCGATGCCGATGTCTGCATGGATGTGCAACTGGCCCACGACCAGCGGGGCCAGTTGGGTTTCGTCTGCCTGCACATCGGCCTGGAATCCATCGAACACCTCAGAAGGCTGATCGAGCTGAACCTGGGCGACCCCGAGGAACTGGAGCGCGAATTGGGAGCACTGATCAATATTTGATCAGCGCTGATTCCCTGCTACTCAAACAGCGCGTCCAGCGCCTGCTCCAGACGGGTCACGGCAATGATCGTCAGCCCCGGCGGCGACTCCTTGGGAGCGTTGCCCTTAGGCACGATGGCCCGTTTGAAGCCGTGCTTGGCGGCCTCTTTCAAGCGCTCCTGGCCGCTGGGCACCGGACGCACTTCGCCCGACAAGCCCACCTCGCCAAACACCAGCAGATCATGGGGCAACGGCCGGTTGCGCAAACTCGACATCACCGCCGCCATCAGCGCCAGGTCGGATGCGGTCTCCAGCACCTTGACCCCGCCCACCACGTTGAGGAACACGTCTTGATCATGGGTCGGAATCCCGCCGTGGCGGTGCAGCACTGCCAGCAACATGGCCAGGCGGTTCTGATCCAGGCCCAGGGTGACCCGGCGCGGGTTGGCCAAATGGCTGTCATCCACCAACGCCTGAACTTCCACCAGCATCGGCCGGGTGCCTTCCCAGGTCGCCATCACCACGCTGCCTGGCACTTCTTCCTGGGCCCGAGTGAGGAAAATCGCCGAAGGGTTGGACACCTCCTTCAGACCACGGTCGGTCATGCCGAATACACCCAACTCGTTGACCGCGCCAAAACGGTTCTTCACTGCCCGCAGCAACCGCAGGCGACCGTCGGACTCGCCCTCGAAATACAGCACGGTATCGACCATGTGCTCCAGCACCCGCGGCCCGGCCAGGGCGCCTTCCTTGGTCACGTGGCCCACCAGGAAAATCGCCGTGCCGCTCTGCTTGGCGTAGCGCACCAGCAACGCCGCGCTCTCGCGCACCTGGGACACGCCGCCCGGGGCCGATTGCAGCTGTTCGGTGAAAATGGTCTGGATCGAGTCGATCACCATGACCTTGGGTTTTTCCACCCGGGCCGTGGCAATGATGGTTTCGATACAGGTTTCGGTCATCACCCGCAGTTGATCCTGGGGCAGGCCCAAGCGTCGGGCGCGCATCGCCACCTGCTGCTGGGATTCCTCGCCAGTGACGTAGAGCGCCGGCATGCGCGTGGCGATGTTGCACAGGGTCTGCAGCAGGATGGTCGACTTGCCGATCCCCGGATCGCCGCCGATCAGCACCACCGAGCCATCCACCAGGCCGCCGCCCAGCACTCGGTCGAGTTCGCCGGAAGCGGTGGAGAAACGTGGAATTTCCTCGACGCTGACTTCTGCCAGGGTCTTGATCTGTGCCTGTTGCCCAGCCCAGCCAGTGCGCCCGGCAGGCGCTGCGGCACCACCACTTTCGATCATGGTCTCGGTCAGGGTGTTCCAGGCCCCACACTCGCCGCACTGCCCGGCCCATTTGGGAAAGGTGGAGCCGCACTCGGTGCAGCCGTACATGCGCTTGGCCTTGGCCATCTGAACCCCCCGGCAAAAACCGCGATGATAGCTCAGCTGGAACCGATCAGCGCGACGGCGAGGTGCGTATCTGCCCGCTGGCCAGCCGCGTGGCGCTATTGCCCAGCGGGTCCTCGGCATTCAGGTCCGCGCCCTTGGCGGCCAAGGCGTCCAACAGTTCGACCCGCTTGAACAACCCGGCGTACATGGCCGCCGTCTGCCCGGCGCCATTGCGCTGATCGGGACTGCAATCGGTCGCCAGCAAACGCCGAGCGATCTGCACCTCGCCCTTGAAGATTGCCCCCATCAACGCCGTGTTGCCGCGTTTGTCCTGGGCACAGGCATTGGCGCCGGCGGCCAGCAGGCGCTCCACTGCCGGCCCCTGGCCGTGATAAGCGGCGAGGATCAGTGCCGTGTAGCCCTTTTCATCCTGGGTATCGAGGGAGTAACCGGCCTCGATAAAGGTGTCGAGCATTTCCACATCGCCCCGGCGGGCGGCATCGAAATAGTAGTGTTCCAACTGGACCTTGACCGCCACCGGGTCCGGCGACTGGGCGTGGATAGCCAGGGAGCAAGTCAACGTCAGCAAGGCGATGAACAGGCGCATGGCGCACCTCCATTTTTTCTGAGAAGCATAGGAGCCGGCGTGGCGGCGAAGGAGGCCGCCTGAAACAGCGACGGCCCCGTGTTCGCTGAGCGGCCCCCCAGCAAGGCGCGTCACGTATTCAGGCGTGACGCGGTGAACGATCAGTCGCTTAGCTTGGCGGCCAAGGCCTTGACCCGTGCCAGATCACCCTTGGCGACCTTGGTCACGCCGGTGCCGTACTCAGGGTCGGCCTTGTAGAGAAACGACAGCATGATGTGCTTGCTCTCGTCATCGGTGGTGGCCAGGGAGCCGCCAAAGCTGTCGATCAGGTCCTGACGTTCCTTCTTGCTGAAGGAGCGGTACAGATCCCCGGCCTGCTTGAAGTTCTGCTCACGCTGGATCTTCGCCTGCTGGGTGCTGCCCGAAAGTGCCATCTGGCTGTAGCGCGCGGCCTGCGGCTCTTCACGAGGCATCAAGCGGCTCGGCTGATAGTTGACCCCAGTGCTGGTGTGGCCCAGGTTCATGGCGCCGTCCTGATTGCCGTTGTTCACCGGGTTCTTCGGCGCGTTGATCGGCAGTTGCAGGGCATTGGCGCCAATGCGGTACATCTGGGTATCGGCGTAGGAGAACACCCGACCTTGCAGCAGACGGTCTTCCGACGGCTCGATCCCCGGCACCAGGTTGGCCGGGGCCATGGCCACCTGCTCGGTTTCCTGGAAGACGTTGGCCGGGTTGCGGTCCAACACCATCTGCCCGACTTTGCGCTCAGGTACATTCGGCCAGATCTTGGTGGCGTCCAGCGGGTCGAAATCAAACTTGGCCAAGTCTTCGGGTTTCAGTACCTGGACATACAAGTCCCACTTGGGAAAGTCCCCTCTATTAATGTGGGTTACCAAGTCGTTGGTCATATGGCTGTAATCACGCCCCTGAACCTCGACCACTTGTTTCGGGTCGAGATTCTTCAGACCTTGCAGGCTCTTCCAGTGAAACTTCACGTAGTGCACTTCGCCCTTGGCATTGATCAACTTGTAGGCGTGCACACTGTTACCGTCCATTTGCCGGTAACTGGCCGGGGTACCGGCGTTGGAATACAACTCGGTCAACGTACGGGTGGCTTCGGGAACATGGGAGAAGAAGTCGAAACGCCGCGCATCGTCGTCGAGGTTGGTACGCGGGTCCGGTTTGAATGCGTGCACCATGTCCGGGAACTTGATGGCATCGCGAATAAAGAAGGTCGGGAAGTTGTTGCCCACCAGGTCCCAGTTACCGTCCGCGGTGTAGAACTTGGTGGCAAAGCCGCGGGGGTCACGCAGGGTTTCCGGGGAATGGTTGCCATGCACCACCGCCGAGAAACGCACGAACACCGGGGTCACTTCACCGGCGGCAAACACCTTGGCACGGGTCAAGTCGCTGAGGCTGTCGGTGACGGTGAACGTACCGTGGGCACCAGTGCCGCGGGCATGTACCACGCGCTCTGGAATACGCTCGCGATCAAAACGCTGGAGCTTCTGGATCAGTTGCACGTCTTGCAGCAACACCGGTCCGGTAGCACCTGCCGTTTGTGAGTTCTGGTTATCACCCACGGCCGCACCATTATCGCGGGTCAGCGTGGCAGCCTGCACGGAAAGAGCAAGCATACTGGCAGCAAGCACTCCCAGTACGCCTCGCGGGGAAAGACTCCCAAAGCCAAGAGAAGCAGTCATGTTCAATTCCTCTAGTTATATAAGGCGCAGCTCAATGCGCCGCTAGAGGCTAGTGGCTAAATATTTGAAAGATAAATAGAAAGGCCGTACCCATCTGATTGACAAAATATTCTGGTTATATCGGCGACGGCGAGGTATATCGCGCGCGATTTGATGGCACTTTAATAAACTATTGGCCTGTTTATCGGTCGATAACCCCGCGAGCTGTAAAAAGTTGTGTCGGCAAAATGCTTTTTGCTGAATTACACTGCTACAACCAACCTCATCTGTAACAAGGAATAACCTATGGGCGTGCTAAGTGAGTTCAAGGCCTTCGCGGTCAAAGGTAATGTGGTCGACATGGCCGTGGGTATTATCATCGGTGCCGCGTTCGGCAAGATCGTCTCGTCCTTTGTCGGCGACGTGGTCATGCCACCGATTGGCCTGCTGATCGGTGGGGTGAACTTCGGCGACCTGGCCTTCACGCTGAAAGAAGCGGTGGGGGATGCGCCGGCGGTGGTCTTGGCCTACGGCAAGTTCCTGCAAAGCATCATTGATTTCATCATCATCGCCTTCGCCATCTTCATGGGCGTGAAGGTCATCAACCGCCTGAAGCGCGAAGAGGCCGTGGCCCCGAGCCTGCCGCCGGTACCGAGCAAGGAAGAAGAGCTGCTGGGGGAGATACGCGACCTGCTCAAGGCGCAGAACAAGCCCTGAAAACAGCTTCAACCATACAAAGACGGCGCCCTTGAGGCGCCGTTTTGCTTACCAGTAAGTCTCCACCGCCACCTGCCCCGGCCGCCGGCTCAGGCTCAGGTTCATGCCTCGCTGCTTGAGCAGCGCGCGGGTATCATCGATCATCTGCGGATTGCCGCAGAGCATCACCCGCGAATGCTCGGGGCTCAGTTCCACGCCGGCGGCACGCTCTAACTCGCCGTTCTCGATCAGTTGGGTGATGCGCCCATGGAGGCTGCCCGGGTGCTGTTCCCGGGTCACAGTGCTGATGAACTGCAACTTGTGTGCAACCTCCGCCAGGTACTCACGTTGCGGCAACTCGGCCAGCAACTGCTGATAGGCCAGCTCTTTGGCCTCGCGCACGCTGTAAACCAGCATGATGCGGTCGAATTTCTCCCACACTTCAAAGTCCTGAAGAATCGACAGGAACGGCGCAATCCCGGTGCCTGTGGATAACAGCCAAAGATCGCGCCCGTCGACGAAACGGTCCAGCGTCAGATAACCGAACGCCTGTCGATCCACCAGCAGGCTGTCGCCCACCTGCAGGCGGCTGAGCTCGCTGGTGAACTCGCCACCGGGCACGACAATGGAGAAGAACTCGAGAAACTCATCGAACGGCGACGACACCATGGAATAGGCGCGCCACACCGTGCTGCCATCGGCCTTGACCACGCCGAGACGAGCAAACTGCCCGGCCCGAAAGCGAAAACCGGCATCACGGGTGGTGCGCAAGGTGAACAGGCTCGGCGTCAGGGGCTGGACGTCGAGCAGGGTCTGGCGGCTGTACTTTTCTTCACTGGCAGTCATGACGGACTCCATAAAGGCGATGCCTTAGTGTCACGCAAAGCGCCGCGCAGAAACACCGGTGGTTTGTAGTGGCATAGATCGCGGGTAATCGCGGGCAAAAAAACGTACCATTCAGCCCCACTGTGTACCGCCCTGCCTGCGGCCCATTGCGCGGCTGTTCCAGGGTTCCTGCCGGCTTGTTGTTGCACACCGCCAGGACATTCACCGATTACCTAGAGTCCGCCCCATGCCCCTGCTTGCAAGCCCCTTCGCCCAGCTCGACCTGATCCGCCAGCCCGAACAGCAAAACGAGCCGCTGCAAGCCTTCGACGCGGCGGACGAATACCTGCTCAACCATCTGGCCGAGCAGCAACCGACCAGCGATACCCGGGTGCTGATTCTCAACGACAGCTTCGGCGCCCTGGCCGCGAGCCTGTTGGGCAAGGTCCAGGTCAGCAGCAGCGGTGATTCGTACCTGGGCGCCCTGGCCCTGGAAAAGAACCTGATGCGCAACGGCCTGCCGTTCGACGCCCTGCGGGTGATACCGGCCAGCGAGCCCTTGAACGGTCCATTCGACCGGGTGCTGATCCGCGTGCCCAAGACCCTGGCCCTGCTGGAAGAACAGCTGATCCGCCTGCAAGGGCAACTGGCTCCAGGCGCCCAGGTGGTCGCGGCGGCCATGGTCAAGCACCTGCCCCGCGCCGCCGGCGACTTGCTGGAGCGCTACATCGGCCCGGTACAGGCTTCGCTGGCGGTGAAAAAGGCTCGCCTGCTGATCGCCACGCCAGAAGCCAGGCCGGCGGCCGTGTCGCCCTACCCAACCCGCTATCGCCTGGAACAACCGGCCATCGAGCTGCTCAACCACGCCAATGTGTTCTGTCGCGAAGGCCTGGACATCGGCACCCGCGCGTTCCTTCCGCACCTGCCGCAGAACCTTGGCAGCGCCCGGGTCGCGGACCTGGGCTGCGGCAACGGCATACTGGCCATCGCCAGCGCCCTGGACAACCCCCAGGCCCATTACACCCTGGTGGACGAATCCTTCATGGCTGTGCAATCGGCCCGGGAGAACTGGCAGGCCGTGCTGGGCGAGCGCGAAGCCGAAATGCGCGCCGGCGACGGTCTGGCCGGCCAGGAACCCCAGTCCCTGGACGTGGTGCTGTGCAACCCACCGTTCCACCAGCAGCAAGTGGTCGGCGATTTTCTCGCCTGGCGCATGTTCCAGCAGGCCCGTGAAGCCCTGGTGGTGGGCGGTGCGCTCTATATAGTCGGCAACCGCCACCTGGGCTATCACAGCAAGCTGGCGCGCCTGTTCCGCGGCGTGGAGCAAGTGGCGGCGACGCCCAAGTTCGTGATCCTCAAGGCGCGTAAATAACAGGAAAAAAAACCCTCCGCGAGCGGAGGGTTGAAACCGTGCCGCAAGGCAACGGGATGGGATGATCAGTGGGTGGTCAGGCCCGCAGCGTTCATAAACATGCGCATCAGACTGGCCACCACGAAGAGCGCCAGGACACTGCCGCCCCAGATCGCCGCCAGCCAGCCCAGGCGCTGCCAGAGCGGCTTCTTTTCCGCCTGTTCGATTTCCTGCAAAGAGTGTTTACCGCTCATGATCTCGACTCCTGCTTAACCCAAACCCTCGTCGGCGCTGGCTGGCCAGCGAAAACGCCGGCCAGCCGGGCTCAAGGGCCTGTTCGCCGGCAAGCCGGCGCCTACCTAGTGATAACCGTCTTCATGAGTCACCTTGCCGCGGAACACGTAGTAGCTCCAGAAGGTGTAACCCAGGATGAACGGAATGATGAACAAGGTGCCCACTAGCATGAAGCCCTGGCTTTGCGGCGGCGCCGCGGCGTCCCAGATGGAGATCGACGGCGGCACGATGTTCGGCCACAGGCTGATGCCCAGGCCGCTGTAGCCGAGGAAGATCAGCACCAGGGTCAGCAGGAACGGCGTGTAGTGGGCGTTGCGGGCCACGGCGCGCAGCAGGCCGTACATGGTCACCAGCACCAGGATCGGCACCGGCAGGAACCAGAACAGGTTCGGCAGGGTGAACCAGCGCGCGGCAATCTCGGCGTGGGCCAGCGGCGTCCAGATACTGACGATGCCGATCACTGCCAGCACTACATAGGCCAGGGGCCGAGCAATGTCATGCATCTGCTGCTGCAGCTTGCCTTCGGTCTTCATGATCAGCCAGGTGCAGCCGAGCAAGGCATAGGCCACCACCAGCGCCAGGCCACAGAACAGGGTGAAGGGCGTCAGCCAGTCCAGCGAACCGCCGGCAAACTGCCGATTGACCACCGGCAAGCCATCGATGAATGCCCCCAGCGCCACGCCCTGGAAGAAAGTCGCCGCCAGCGAGCCGCCGATGAAGGCCTTGTCCCAGATGTGACGCTTGTGTTCCTTGGCCTTGAAGCGGAACTCAAAAGCCACGCCGCGGAAGATCAACCCCACCAGCATCAGGATCAGCGGCAGGTAGAGCGCCGAGAGCACCACCGAGTAGGCCAGCGGGAAGGCGCCAAACAAGGCCGCGCCCCCGAGTACCAGCCAGGTTTCGTTGCCGTCCCAGACCGGGGCGACGGTGTTCATCATTACGTCACGATCGCGGTCATCCTTGACGAACGGGAAGAGAATCCCGATCCCCAGGTCGAAGCCGTCCATGACCACGTACATCATGATGCCGAAGATGATAATCACGGCCCAGAGCAGCGGAAGATCAATACCCATGACTCAGTTCCCCTTGTTCAGGCGGGTGCCGTGGTCGGCGTCGTGATCATCGTCGGCTGCGGACAGCGGACGGGCCGGGGTACGTTTCTGCCCGGGACCACCGTGGCTGGTTTCGGCACCTTCGTTGGTGACCGGGCCTTTGCGCACCAGGCGCATCATGTAGCCGATACCCACGCCGAACAGCGAGAAGTACACCACCACGAACAGCGCCAGGGTGATGCTCATCTGCACAAAGCTGTGGCCGGACGAGGCATCCGCCGTGCGCATCAGACCATAGACCACCCACGGCTGGCGGCCGATCTCGGTGGTGAACCAGCCCGCGAGGATCGCGATCAGCCCGGATGGGCCCATCCACAACGCCAGGTACAGGAATGGACGCGAGGTATAGAGGGTGTCGCGCTTGCGCAGCCAGACGCTCCACAGCCCGGTGAAGATCATCAACATGCCCAGGCCGACCATGATCCGGAACGACCAGAAGACGATGGTCGAGTTGGGCCGGTCCTCGGGCGGGAACTCCTTGAGCGCCGGCACCTGCTTGTCCAGCGAGTGGGTGAGGATCAAGCTGCCCAGGTAGGGGATTTCCACCGCGAACTTGGTTTTTTCAGCCTTCATGTCCGGCCAGCCGAACAGGATCAGCGGGGTTGGCTCGTTGCCGATGTTTTCCCAGTGGCCTTCGATCGCGGCGATTTTCGCCGGCTGATGCTTGAGGGTATTGAGGCCGTGGAAGTCGCCGATCACTGCCTGCACCGGCGCCACGATCAGGGCCATCCACATGGCCATCGACAGCATGCGACGAATGGCCGGGTTGTCGCGCCCCCGCAGCAAGTGCCAGGCTGCCGACGAGCCGACGAAGAACGCCGTGGCGACGAACGCAGCGACCGCCATGTGCGCCAGACGATAGGGGAATGAGGGGTTGAAAATCACCGCCAGCCAATCCACCGGGATCACCTGGCCGTTGACGATTTCATAGCCTTGCGGGGTCTGCATCCAGCTGTTGGACGAGAGGATCCAGAAGGTCGAGATCAGGGTACCGATGGCCACCATCACCGTGGAGAAGAAGTGCAGCTTGCGGCCGACCTTGTTCCAGCCAAACAGCATCACGCCGAGGAAACCGGCTTCGAGGAAGAAGGCCGTGAGCACTTCATAGGTGAGCAAGGGGCCGGTGACCGAGCCGGCAAAATCCGAGAAGCGGCTCCAGTTGGTGCCGAACTGGTAAGCCATCACCAGGCCGGAAACCACGCCCATGCCGAAGTTGACGGCGAAGATCTTCGACCAGAAGTGGTAGAGATCGCGGTAGGTGTCGTCGCGGGTTTTCAGCCACAGGCCTTCGAGTACCGCCAGGTAACTCGCCAGGCCAATGGTGATGGCCGGGAACAGGATGTGAAACGAGATGGTGAACGCGAATTGAATTCGGGCGAGATCAAGCGCCTCTAAACCGAACATAAGCTTTCCTCTGTCAGGTAATACCGGCTGCCGGCCAGAGGCCTGCACCCACTGCCCCCACGGATATGGAGTACGGCGAATTCGGATTCGTTCTTTTTTAAACCATCGCAACGCAGGGATTCAGGCCTATTGGCCACCACATCATCCTTTGGGAAAGGTTTTGATCTGGATCAAGCAACGTTAAAAGAGTAGTCCTATTTTCAGCGCGCAACTCTGTGGTTATTTGCCGCGTGACAGCTTGCCTCACCCTCTCAAGCCCGGGGCTTTCCCGGCATTTTCCTAGCCCAATCCCTGTAGCCGCTGCTGAGCCTGCGAAGCTGCGAAAGGCCGGGCCGCGTTCGGTACGCAGGGCCTTGCCTGGCAATTTCCCGTCGAACCCGCGGCGTATTCAAGCCCCTGGCGTCTCCTCCGCAGCCGTTCGCAGCCTGCAGCAGCGGCTATAGGGTTGGCGACCCGGTGTTCGAATGAAAAACGAGATAGATGCGCAGCTAACGATGTTCCCGCGCCCCGCAACTATTGGTTACACCTTGATGATAACCTCGTCGCACTTCCTGCTCAGATTGACCGCCCGATGCCCAGCCACCCTCCTCTGCTGCTCCGTCACCATCGTCCGTTCATTGCGTTCTGGCTGGCCCGGATCTTCACCGCCAGTGGTTTTCAGATGCTCACCGTGGCCATCGGCTGGAACCTCTACCAGCTGACCGGCAATGTGCTCGACCTGGGCCTGGTGGGGCTGGTGGAGTTCGCCCCCCGCGTGCTGTTCATGCTGCACACCGGGCATGTGGCCGACCGCTACGACCGACGCCGGGTGGCGGCGATCTGTCAGTCGCTGCAAGCCTTGATCGCCCTGGCCCTGGCCGTCGGCAGCCTGACCGACAGCGTGACTCGGGAAATGATCTTCATCCTGGCCTTCCTCCTCGGCGGCGCCCGTTCCTTCGAGATGCCCACCACCCAGGCCCTGCTGCCGAGCATCGTGCCCGCGGCGCTGTTTCCCCGGGCGGTGGCCGCCGCGCAATCGGCGCAACAGTCGGCGACCATCGTCGCCCCGGCCCTGGGTGGGTTGCTGTATGCCTTTGGCAGCGTCTGGGTCTACGGCCCCACCGTGGTTCTGTACCTGATCGCCTGCCTGCTGATGCTCAACCTGCCGGCCCGGCAGACGCCGCTGAACAAGGGCAAGGCCACCCTCGATTCGCTGCTGGCGGGCATTCGCTTCATCCGCAGCCGCCCGGACATCCTCGGCGCCATCTCCCTGGACCTGTTCGCGGTATTGCTGGGCGGCGCCACCGCGCTGTTGCCGGTGTTCGCCAAGGACATCCTGCTCACCGGCCCCTGGGGCCTGGGCCTGCTGCGTTCGGCGCCAGCGGTGGGCGCCTTGCTGATGTCGCTGTGGCTGGCGCGTTTTAGCGTCGAGCGCAAGGTCGGGCGGGTGATGTTCACCGCGGTCGGGGTGTTTGGCGTGGCCACCATCGCCTTCGGCCTCTCGACGTCGTTCTGGTTTTCCCTGGCGGTGTTGGTGGTGCTGGGGGCGGCGGACATGATCAGCATGGTGATCCGCGCCTCCTTCGTGCAACTGGAAACCCCGGACGACATGCGTGGCCGGGTCAGCGCGGTGAACGGCCTGTTCATCGGCGCTTCGAACCAACTGGGGGAATTTGAATCCGGGCTGACCGCCCACTGGTTCGGCACCGTGCCGGCGGTGGTGCTGGGCGGGGTCGGCACGCTGCTGGTGACCGGGATCTGGATCAAGCTGTTCCCGACCCTGGCCCAGCGCGATCGGATGATCGAGCACGTGGAAGAAGCCAAGGTGTGAAACCGCGCCGGACGGGCGCGGCCAGGTTCAGCTATCAGTGACTGGGCTGAGCCTCAGCACAGGCTCGCCACTTCGCCGCCTCCAGCAGGTCGCAACCATCCTGGGTCAGTACATAGAGCACATCGATGATGTGCGGGATGTCCTTCACATCGCCGTGGCTGAAGTTCAGGCAGCACAGGGTTTCCAACAGGTTGGCAGCGGTACGCATACGTTGCTCGGCCGCCTCGTAAAGCGCCTCAGGGGACGCATTGGCGTTGATAAAAAACACACCGGGGCGGCTTATGTTGGATTTAAGCGGCACATAGCGGGCAGCAGTTTTCGGGGTATTCATCATTAGATCCTTCTTTATGAATGACCGCCCCAATCGTGACCAAACGATGGGTGGCGGACTGTGCACAGGTTGGTCAACCGGGAAGAAGGCACCCGGCACACCCGAAGGTGTCCCGCGCACAGCCCACCATTAAGCGTGCGGGCACGAAAAAGTGCCTGCAAACCAGGGTGGCGCGTGCGCCTTCTAATTTCGGGTGACCAAACCCGGCCGCTGAATTGGCAGCGACGGCGCGAACTATAGGGGGGATAGGACGGGGGGTGCAAGGAGCGGCTGGTTAGCCTTTGTTACCCGCTCACAAGCCCCTCCTGCCCGACGCCTTGCCGAACAGAGCTGCGACAGAGAAGCTCCCCGCGGGGGCCTCGTAACAGCTTGTTGATCATTCTCTGCAATACAAAACCGCTACGATGTGTGTAAGGTATCGCCTTACACTCGCTACCCATCATCAAGCCCTTTCAGCACAAAGGCCTGCGCGCCTTCTATGAAACCGGATCGACTCGTGGAATACGGGCTGAGCATGCACGCCAGCTGTCGTTCATGGATCACGCCAGCGAACCGGCAGACCTCAACCTGCCGGGTTGGCGGCTGCCCCCACTCAAGGGCGACCTGCGCGGCTATTGGTCTTTGGTGGTGTCCGGCAACTGGCGAGTGGTCTTTCGTTTCGTAGGTTCGGATATCGAACTGGTCGGTTATCTGGACTACCACTGAACAGGAGGCAGGAGCATGCCCATCCACAACCCGCCCCACCCCGGTGACACCTTGCGCCTGGATATCTTGCCCGAACTGGGCATCAGCGTGACGGAGCTGGCCCGGCATATCGGCTATGCCCGCCCGCATCTGTCCAAGGTGTTGAACGGCCATGCGCCGATCCGCGCGGAACTGGCGGTCCGCCTGGAACGTGCCGGAATCGGCAAGGCCAAGGTCTGGCTGGCGGTGCAGGCCGATTACGACATCTGGCACACCGAGCAGGAGTTGCAACCGGTGATCGAGCCTATCGCGGCCCATGTCGGCTGAGCCCTATACCAGCAATTCTGCTGCCACCTGGGCGCGCTTGCCGCGACCACACAGCGCCTCCACCAGGGCCAGGGCAAACGTCAGGGCCGCGCCGGAGCCCTGGGCGGTGATGCAGTTGCCATCCACCACCACCGGCTGGTCGACAAAGGTACAGCCCAACAGCTGATGGCTGGCGCTGGGCAAGCAGGTCATGCGCCGCTGGCGCAGCACCCCATACGCTTGCAAGGCCAGGGCCGGTGCGTCGGCGATGCCGGCGAAGAACCTGCCGGCGGCCGCCTGATCCTTGAGCAACTGCATCAAGGGTTGATGGCCCGCCAAATGCTGGGCCCCCACCGCGCCGCCGGGCAGCACAATCAGGTCGAAACGCTGGGCCAGCACATCCACCAGCATGGCGTCGGCGGTCAGCCGGGTGCCGCGGGCGCAGGTGAGCATGCGCCGGTTTTCGACGCTGGCCGCCAACACCTCGATTTCGGCACGGCGCAGTACGTCGATCAGGGTCACGCTTTGCAGGTCATCAATGCCTTCGGCAAGGGTGACCAAGGCTCTGAAGGTCATGGGGATGACTCCACCTGGAGGTCTGTAGAGCTTAGTCAGCTTTGCCGGCCGCCGTTCAAAACGCTGTCCGAGGGTTGCTACTTGATATAGATCTGCGCGCCCAGGCTGTTGCCCGGGGCGTTGAGCGAAGTGTTGCGGAAACTGAAAGTGCCTTCCTGCTTGCCCGCCAGGTCGAAGACATAGATGTAGCCCACGGTGATTCCCGAGTTGCCGCAGGGCACATAGGCCGAGCCGTCCTCGCACACCGGCGAGCGGGTGCCATCGACCTCGAAGCCGTCCAGGGTCACATTCGGCTCACGACCGTAGCCGATCTCCAGTACATAGACCTTGATGTTCGGCCCGCTGTGATCGCACTCGGTCCGCGCGCGGCCATCGGAGACATCTTCCAGCCCGCAGGACGGCGACAACACCTTGAGAATTTCCACCTGGCTCAACGGCGGCGCCGAACGCGCCAGGGCCGGAGTCGTCAGCCAGCAGGTCGCGGCTCCCACCAACGCCAACGCGATCATTTTCACTGTGCTGCGCATAAATCCCCCCTTAAAGGCAGGGCGCAGTATGCGCTACTTGCCAGCAGTGCAAAACATCGCCGACGATCGCAGCCATTGGCCCACGCTGCTGGTATGATGCGCGGCTTTTTCCGACCCAGAGCAAATCCACAGGCACCTTATAAAGTCTGTGCTTTGCTGTTGGAGTCGATACATTCACGGCGCCCGGCGGCGCCACGGGGAGCAGACATGCTGGAAAGGCTGTTTCAACTCAAGGCACACAACACCAACGTGCGCACCGAGATTCTTGCGGGCGTCACCACCTTCCTGGCCATGGCCTATATCCTTTTCGTCAACCCGAGCATTCTCGGCGAGACGGGCATGGACAAGGGCGCCCTGTTCGTCGCCACCTGTCTGGCTGCCGCCATCGGCTCGACCATCATGGGCCTGATCGCCAACTACCCGATCGCCCTGGCCCCGGGCATGGGGTTGAACGCCTTCTTCACCTACACCGTGGTCTTGCACATGGGCCACACCTGGCAAGTGGCGCTGGGTGCGGTGTTCATCTCGGCGGTGCTGTTCTTCCTGCTGTCGATCTTCAGAATCCGCGAATGGATCATCAACAGCATCCCGCTGCCGCTGCGCTCGGCCATTGCTGCCGGTATCGGCCTGTTCCTGGCGCTGATCGCCTTGCACAACGCCGAGATCGTGATCGCCAACAAGTCGACCCTGGTCGGTCTTGGCGATCTGAGCAAGCCAGCACCTATCCTCGCCGCCCTGGGCTTTGCCCTGATCGTGGCCCTGGAGGCCCTGAAGGTCCGTGGCGCGGTCTTGATCGGCATTCTTGCGGTAACCATCGTCTCCATCCTGCTGGGCATTACCCCGTTCGGCGGCGTGACCTCGATGCCACCGTCCCTGGCCCCGACCTTCCTGCAGTTGGACATCAAGGGCGCCCTGGATATCGGCCTGGTCAGCGTGATCTTCGCCTTCCTGTTCGTTGATCTGTTCGACAACTCCGGCACCCTGATCGGCGTGGCCAAGCGCGCTGGCCTGATGGGCAAGGACGGCCACATGCCGAAAATGGGCCGGGCGCTGATCGCTGACAGCACCGCCGCCATGGCCGGCTCCCTGCTGGGCACCTCGACCACCACCAGTTACATCGAATCCGCGGCGGGCGTCAGCGCCGGTGGGCGCACCGGCCTGACCGCCATTGTGGTGGCGATCATGTTCCTGCTGGCGCTGTTCTTCTCGCCGCTGGCGGCCAGCGTTCCGGCCTTTGCCACCGCGCCGGCCTTGCTGTTCGTCGCCGTGCTGATGACTTCGGGCCTGGCGGAAATCGACTGGGACGACATTACCGTCGCCGCCCCGGTGGTGGTCACCGCCCTGGCCATGCCTTTTACCTATTCCATCGCCAACGGCATTGCCTTCGGCTTTATCGCCTGGACCGTGATCAAGCTGCTGTCGGGCCGCGCCCGCGAGCTGAACGCACCGCTGGTGATCCTGTCGATATTGTTCGTGATCAAGCTGGGTTGGTTCGCCGCATGACTTTTGACCCCGCAAGCTACACCGTCCAGTTGAACGATAAGGTCACGCGCCTGCGTGACCTGCTGGCGCCCTTCGCGGCCCCCGAGCCCCAGGTCTTCGATTCGCCCCTGCAGAACTTTCGCCTGCGGGCCGAGTTCCGCCTGTGGCGCGAAGCCGGAGAACGTCATTACGCGATGTTCTCCCAGGACGACAAGCGCACGCCGATCCTCATCGAGGAGTTCCCCATCGCCAGCCAGCGCATCAACCAGTTGATGCCCCGGCTCAAGGCCGCCTGGCAAGCCAGCAGCGCCCTGAGCCACAAGCTGTTCCAGGTGGAGTTCCTCACCACCCTGGCCGGGGACGCGATGATCACCCTGTGCTACCACCGCCCGCTGGACGAGCACTGGCACAAGGCGGCGAGCCAACTGGCCGCCGACCTCAAGGTCAGCGTGATCGGTCGCTCCAAGGGCAAGCGCGAAGTCATCGGCCAGGACTACGTGGTGGAACAGCTCGAAGTCGGCGGGCGTACCTTCAGCTACCGCCAACCGGAAGGCGCCTTCACCCAGCCCAACGGCACGGTGAACCAGAAGATGCTCAACTGGGCCTATGAAGCCCTGGGCGAGCGCCCGGACGACCTGCTGGAACTGTACTGCGGCAACGGCAACTTTACCCTGCCCCTGGCCACCCGGGTGCGCAAGGTACTGGCCACCGAGATCAGCAAGACCTCGGTCAACGCCGCCTTGAGCAACCTCAGCGAAAACGCTGTGGATAACGTCACCCTGGTGCGTCTGTCCGCCGAAGAGTTGACCGAAGCCCTGAACGAAGTGCGGCCGTTCCGCCGCCTGCAGGGCGTGGACTTGAAGAGCTACGAATTCGGCAGCGTGTTCGTCGACCCGCCCCGGGCCGGCATGGACCCGGACACCTGCGAACTGACCCGGCGCTTCGACAACATCCTGTACATCTCCTGCAACCCGGAAACCCTGGCGGCCAACATCGCCCAGTTGCACGACACCCACCGCATCACCCGCTGCGCGCTGTTCGACCAGTTCCCCTGGACTCACCACATGGAGTCCGGGGTCCTGCTGAGCCGCCGCTGATCTGCCCTGCGTCAACCAACAGCCGTCCTCGCGACGGCTGTTTGCATTCTGCCGCCCGCCCCTGCGTAGGAGCCGGCCTGCCGGCGATGGGGCCCTTGAGACATGCGTCGATCTGGCGGCTGCTCGCTGGCACGCCAGCGCCTACAAGGCCAGGCCCGACGCGCTCCAGAATGGGTCAGCGCCGCCGCCCTGGCTGTGTAAAACTCGGGCGACGGCGGTGAGTCACGCCGACACTCAGGCGGCCAGAGCCCAATCCAAGGCCATGCCCGGTACGCCCACCAGGCTGATATCGGCCGCGATTGCGGCAGCCGGGGTGGCGTGGGCAACGCCGGCGGCGGCCAGGTCGTCGAAGGTCGAGTTCAGCGACAGGCTGGGGTCGATCGCCTTGAGCAGGGCATCGATCTCGCCGGCCAGGGCCGAGCTGTCGCCACTCATCAGGCCATAGACCACCTTGTGCACTTCGCCTGCGCGGCCTTCTTCCTTCAGGCTGTCGAGGCCCAGGTTGCTGAAGCTGACTTCCTGGCTGACCAGGGTGTAGGCACTGCCCGAACCACCGGCGAGGGTGTCGCCCAGGGCGATGGTGTCCACCGAGCCCCACAGGGTGTGGCTTGGCTGGCTGAACAGGGTGTAGTGCAGATCGCCATCGGCCACGAAGGCCGCGTCGCTGGCGGTGCTCTTGATCGCGTACTGGGTGCCGTCGAACGGGCCCGGGTTGAAACCACCGGTGTTGCTGCCATCCACCACTTCGCCTGGACGGTGGTTGACATCACCGAAGTAGGCCGACCAGTCAGTCAGGTATTGCGCAACAGTGTTACCGCCGTAGGTAGCGCTGTAAGAGATCGAAATGCTCATGCAAAACTCCAATACATAGGTGGGTCATGGCCGCAGCACGCCAGTGCCTGCTGCGGTTTTGCCCATCAACGGGCAAAAGCGCTCAGAACTGATATTCCACACTGCCTTGCAGGGTCCGCCCGCGGCCGAGGGTGAAGGCCAGGACATCGCCGAGGGGCACCAGGTAGGCGCGGTCGGTGACGTTTTCCATGGCCAGGCGCAGGGTCAGCTCTTCAGTGGCCCGGTAGCTGCCATACAGGTCGTAGACGGTGTAGGGCTTCCAGTCGGCCGGGTAGACGCCGGTCTGGCTCACGGTCCCGGTCCCCGAACCGGCGATCGAGTAGCCGGCGCTGTAGCGGGCCCGGGCACCGATATCCAGCTTGCGTTCGAAAAAGCGCGC
The DNA here is from genome assembly GCF_009861525.1 of Pseudomonas sp. LD120. Taxonomy (GTDB): domain Bacteria; phylum Pseudomonadota; class Gammaproteobacteria; order Pseudomonadales; family Pseudomonadaceae; genus Aquipseudomonas. The sequence goes on from NZ_WVHL01000001.1 coordinate 91,467, forward strand.
GCCCAGGGTCAGCGTGCCGCGGTCCATGGGCATGTGTTCGGCCGAGCCGAGGATCGCGGCGTTGCAGCGGCTCGCGTTGTTGGCGGCCTCATCGGCGCGCATGCCGGTGACAATCGCGCCACGCCCTGTGCCGGTCTTCACCGGTTGGGTCACCCCTCCCAGCCAGGCGATCTTGGTGCAGAAATCGTTGTCACCGATCATGCGGGTGTAGTTCAACTGGCCGTAGGCGCGGCCGGCGTCATAGTCGAGCTGGTACTCCACGCCCTTGAAACGGGTGCTGCTGAGGTCGTTGACGTAGGCGCTGTTGCCGATGCCGGGCGAACCGTAGCCGGGGGGCTGCACGCCCATGGCCATGTAGATGAAGTCGTCGATACGGGTGTCGAAATAGGCCACCTTGATGCCCAGGCGGTCATCGTTGAACCAGAGGTTTTCCTTGAATACGTTGACCCCCGCTTCCCAGGTGGTGGAGCGCTCCGGCTTGAGAAAAGGGTTGGGGAAGGTGCTCTCCGAGCCGCCACCGTGGGGCCGGCCGCTGATCATGGTTTCGGTCACCGCCGGTGGCCGCCAGCCCTTGCCATAGCTGGCGAACAGTTGCAGCCACTCGACCCCGGGCTTGACCGACAGGCCGAAGGTCGGCGAGAAGCGCCCTTCCTGGTTATCGATGTCATAGGCCACCGGCACCGAGACCTGCTGCGGCGTCTTGCCGATCACGAAGGTTCGGGTGTTGATCCCGGTCTCGCCGCGCAGGCGGTAGCGGTCATAACGCAACCCGGCATTGAGGTTCAGCCAACCGTCGTAGTCGAAGTCCAGCCGCGTGAACAGGCTGCCCAGGGCCCGGTCGCCCTCGGGAGTCATGCTCGCCGCCGGCGAAGCCTTGAGCGCCGAGCCCTTGGGCACCGGCTGGCTGGCGTCGGGGCGGACCTTGTCGTAGAAGAACTCCAGGCCGTAATTGGCCTTGAGCGTGGACAGCTCGCCCAGGCTGAAGGTCGAGGTGTTCTGTGCCTGGACGCCATAGGTGTCGGTCTGGTAGGTGATCGAGTAGCCGGGACTGCTCCTGCGCTTGAGGGTGCTCTGGTGATTGCGGTTGTCGACGTAATAGAGCTTGGCCGTGAAGTCGATCAACGGGTCGTCCGGGGTGTAGCTGTAGTCGAGGCTGAAGTTCTGCGATTGCACATCGCTGCTACCGAGCTTCTCCCAGAGCCGATCCTTATTCTCGGTGTTCATCATGTTGGCGTCGTCGTAGGACACCTGGGTGGTCAGGTAGCTCAGTTGCAGGCGCTGGTCCTGGGGCAGATTGAGCCCCAGTTTGGCCAGACGCGAGCGCATCACCGAAGCGGAGTAGGCCACCTTGGAGCGCTTCACCCGGTCATTGATCGACGGGTCCATCCAACTGCCGGTGCGCAGTTCGCCGATGCCGCCACGGGTCCCCGGTTTGTAGTCGCCCAGGTGGCGTTCACTGGCGGCCAGCAGCATGTCCCAGACTTCGGTGCCGACGGCGAAGGCGGAACTGCCGATGAAGTGAGTGCCGTTGCTGCGCCCGCCCAGGCCGGTGGTCAGGCGGATCCGGCCGCCGATTTCCTGGCCGGGCTTGAGCAGGTCGCGGGCCTCGACGGTGCGAAAGTTGGCGACCCCGCCGATCACCCCAGCGCCGCCCATGGTCGAGGTCGCGCCCTTCTCCACCACCACTTCGGAGAGCAGTTCGGGGTCGACATAGAGGGTGCCGTTGCGCTGCTGGTGGCCGCTTTGCTGGTAGTTCTGGCGCATGCCGTCCACCGACATGTTGACCCGACCATAGTCCTGGATGCCGCGGATGTTCACCGACACCCCTGGGTCCTGCTGGCTGAGCGCCGAATACACGCCAGAAGTTTCCTCCAGCATTTCGGCGGCATGCCGCGGTGGATTGCGATCCAGTTGCTCGCGGCCGACCACGCTCACCGAGCGTGGCGCGTTGTATACCCAATCGCTCTGCCGGCCTTCGAGGTCGCCGGAAATCGTGGTGGGGGCCAGGGCCAGGGCGCCATCACGTCCGGTTTCCACCCGACTCAGGGTCACCTGGCGCTCGCCGTTAAAGCGGTACTCCACCGGCGCATTGCCCAGCAGCCGGGCCAGTCCTTCCTCGGCGCTGTAGCGGCCCTTGAGTGGCGAGCTGTGCAGGCCATGCAGGCGCAAGCTGTCGAACAGCACCTGTACTCCGGCCTGCTCGGCAAAAGCCAACACCGCACTGCCGAGGGCCTGGGCGGGAATATCGAAATCCTGTTCAGGTGGTTGCTCAGCGCTCTGCTGGGCTACGCCCACGGGCTCTGCCGCGTGCAACAAACCACCTCCCGCCAACAGCCCTACTACGCCCAAGTGAATGGCCAGGGCCAGACGACTTGCGGCGTGAATTCCAGTGCGACTGCCTACCCTCATGTTCCTGATTCCTGCGCTGGCTACTTTTAGTGCATGCGAATGCATCTCAATTAGCTAGACGTGCCAGGCAGGAAAACTCAGTAAGGTTTTTCCGATTATTTTTCGCCGAAGGTAAAAAAGGCCCACCGGCCTCAATAAATCAGGCTGACGCCGGCCAGGTCGAAACGCTGCACCTGCAACTCCTGGGTGAGAGTGGCCAGGGCCGCATCGAGCATATCCAGACGGAATACACCGCTGACCTGACGCTGGGCCAGGGCACTGTTGGCCAGCACCACTCGCCCGGATCGATAGCGATTGAGGCGCTCCACTACCGCGCTCAGGGGCTGGCGGTCGAACACCAGGACCCCGCGCCGCCAACTGGTGGCGCGCTGCAGATCGAGCCCATCAAGTGCCACCACCCCCGACTGCGAGTCATAGCGCACGCTCTGCCCCTCTTGCAGAACCCGCTCGGAAACGCCGCGTTGCGCCGGGGCATCCAGGCTCACGGCGACACTGTGCTGCAACACCCCAACCCAGGCTTGTTGATCGCTCTCGCGCCCGACCACAAAACGGGTGCCCAGGGCTCGGGTCTGGCCGCTGGCGCTGTGCACGATGAAAGGTCGTTTCTCTTCACCGACCATGGGCGCCACATCAAACACGGCGGAGCCGGCCAGCAATTGGATCTGGCGCTTGTCGCCGCTGTAGTCCAGGCGAATGGCGCTGCCCGAATCCAGCTCCACTTGGCTGCCATCGGCCAGTTGCACGGTGCGCACCTCGCCCTTGCCGGTCTGGTAGTCAGCCTGCAGGTACAGCAGTGCCTGCGGCCCTTGCAGCCAGCCCAGGGCCACCGCCAGAACCAGCATGGCCGCACTGGCGACCCGCACCAGCCGGCGTCGACGGCGCGGGCGCTGTATTGTCGCCGCAGGCCGTTCCACCTGGCGTCGTGGTGGGGCAGTGGCCGCCAGCTCGGGGTCCAGGCGCAGCTCGCCCAGGGCCTCCCAGGTCTGCCGGGCAAACACCAGGGCCTGGGGATGACGCGGGTCGGCGGCCTGCCACTGGGCAAGCTGCGCCTGCTCGGTGGCGCTCAGGCCTCCCGCGTGCAAACGCACCGCCCAATCGGCGGCGGCCTCGGTGATACTGCGCTCTTGCGGACCCTGGCTATTCACGTGTGAATCTCGATTTCTCGTTATATATAAGCAGTGACGTCTGGCCCCGACTTTTACCGTAACTCACTGGTCAACCGGCCGACCGTCGGTAGCCTGCAGGCGTTGCATCACATAAGCCAGCGCCCGGGACAGGTGCTTTTGCACCGAGCTATCGGAAATGTTCAGGTGCCGGGCCACCTCGGCGTGGGTCATGCCTTCGATACGGTTCAGGCGGAAGATTTCCTGAGTGCGCGCAGGCAGCTCCGTGATCGCCTGTTTCAGTGCCTTGCGCTGTTGTTGCGCCATCGCCTGAGCCTCCAACCCGGCCGCCTCATCCTCGATGTCGGTCAGTACTTCATGGGGCACGGTCTGTGTCTTGCGCCGCGCCTCCTGACGTACATGGTCGATCAGCAGGTTGTTCGCCGTGCGGTAGAGATAGCCCTGGGAGTTGTCGATCCGCTCACCGCGCGTTTGCTCGGCCAGCCGCAGAAAACTCTCCTGCACCAGATCTGCGGCCAACTGCGGGTCCCGTACCTTGCGCGCCAGGTACCCACGCAAGGTCGCGGCATGCTTGAGAAACAGTCCCTTGAGATCCACATCCGACAAACCGACTCCCTGGAACATGAAGGAAATTGCCGGCATCTTACGGCCAGTCGAGAATGACTTTCAATTGATATCAGTATTCATTAGCGATCGCTTGCACCGGCTGCCAGCCGCTTTCCAGGACCTAGGCTGGCACCTCGACCTTGCGCGGCCGGCCGCCCTTCTTGCCGTTCAGGCGTGCCGCCCGAGCCTTGGCCGCGCTGCTTTGCCGACCGTTACGGGAGGCGACCAACTGGGTCGCCAGTTTCATCAGCGGCTCGCTGGCGGACAGCAGCCCGACAATCGACACCTGCAGGTCCAGGGCCTCATGACACACCGCCGTGGCGGAAAAGCCCAACTGCAGTTGCTGCAATGGGGTGTCGCTCAGCGCCGCCAGCTCCGGATAGTTGTCCACCGGCAAATGAATCGAGCTGCCATCGGCAAAGCCCAGGCACAGGCACCCGGCCGCATAGCTCAAGGTACTGACTGGCAAACCCGCGTCGTGACGCGCCTCACCGCGTTCGACCGCTTGATCCAGCTGCTCCTGGGTCAAGGGCACATCGACGGGCACCGCTGCCTTGACGACTTTCATAGTTCGATCTCCACTCCTTGCGCCGCACCCACCAGGGTCAGGCGAGTCAGGTTTCGTTGTTCCTCGTAGTGCGCTGACTCGATCAGGTACACCCTGCAGCCGGCGCTTGAACCTTCCACCACAGCGTTCGCTTGCCAATCCCACAACTGCTGCTCAAGACACAAGGTGCGCAGTTTGCTCCACCAGATACGCCGAGCCAGATGCACCCGTTGCTTCAAGGCCTGGCGCAAGCCTTCAAGGACTGCCAGTGCCGGGCGACGGCCATGGGGGACAACGTCCCAGAGCTCGACACCGTTGTGCCAGAAGCTGAAGCGAAAACGGGCACTCCAACGACCGCCATCCACATGCACATGGGGTGGGCAATGTTCGTCACGCAACATGACGACGACCGCATAGCCCTTGTAAACGAACACTTTCATGCTAACCCATCCGTTAGGTTATTGAGTCCAAAGACTCATGTTTCCATGATTAATCCGACCACCGGCCTGAAAGGGCAGCAGTGAGGTGACCTGCTTGAGGTTAGTCCCGGAGAAGGTCAGGAAGGCCTCCGGGCAGCCGCCAAGTCGTCAGCATTTATTGCCGGACAAGGCCTCGCCACGGCCATCGCCAATAACAGCGTTCGGTTATCGAACACTTAATCAGCCTTCCCGGGTTCCGCTCTCGGCCATCAATTGACCAAATTAACCAGTTAGTACAATTTACCTCCCCAGTGCCTCGTACCCTCTCCCGAGGCTGACAATAACAACGGAGATCTACCCCCATGCGTCCTATCGTTCTGGTGCTTAACGGCCCGAACCTGAACCTGCTCGGCAGCCGTGAACCGGCCACTTACGGCCACGAGACCCTGGCCGATGTCTCGGCCTTGTGCGGCCGTGCCGCCGAGGAATTGGGCCTGGTCGTGGAGTTTCGCCAGACCAACCACGAAGGCGAATTGCTCGACTGGATCCACGCCGCCCGCGGGCGCTGCGCCGGCATCGTGATCAACCCCGCCGCCTGGACCCACACCTCGGTGGCGATCCGCGATGCGCTGGTGGCCAGTGAACTGCCGGTGATCGAAGTGCACCTGTCCAACGTCCACGCCCGCGAACCGTTCCGCCATCACTCCTTTGTCTCGGGTATTGCCCTGGCGGTGATGTGCGGCTTTGGCAGCCACGGCTATCGCCTGGCGCTGGAACACTTCAGCCTGCGGTTCAAGGAGCAAGGTCTATGACAGGCCATACAGGCGTACTCGCCGGACTGATCGGCGCCGGCATCCAGGCTTCACGCACCCCGGCCCTGCATGAACACGAAGGCGACGCGCAAAACCTGCGCTACCTGTACCGGCTGATCGACCTGGACCAGTTGGGGCTCGACAGCAGCGCCCTGCCCGACCTGCTCCAAGCCGCCGAACGGATGAACTTCACCGGCCTGAACATCACCTTTCCCTGCAAGCAGAGCATCTTGCCGCTGCTGGACGAGTTGTCCCCGGAAGCTCGCGGCATTGGCGCGGTCAACACCGTGGTGCTCAAGGACGGCAAGCGGATCGGCCACAACACCGACTGCCTGGGGTTTGCCGAAGGGTTCCGGCGTGGCCTGCATGGCGTGAGCAGACGGCGCGTGGTGCAGATGGGGGCCGGCGGCGCCGGCGCGGCAGTGGCCCACGCCCTGCTCAGTGAGGGTGTGGAGCAACTGAGCATTTTCGATGTGGAAAACCAGCGGGCGCAGAGCCTGGCGGACAACCTCAACCAGCATTTCGGCGCCGCTCGGGCTAAGGCCGGTGGCGACCTGCCCAGCACCCTGGCGAGCGCCGACGGCCTGGTGAACACCACGCCCATGGGCATGGCCAAGCTGCCGGGCACGCCGGTGCCGGTGGAACTGCTGCGGGCGCAGCTGTGGGTGGCCGAGATCGTCTACTTCCCGCTGGAAACCGAGCTACTACGCAATGCCCGCGCCCTGGGTTGCCGAACCCTGGACGGCGGCACCATGGCGGTGTTCCAGGCGGTCAAGGCGTTCGAGCTGTTCAGCGGTCAGAGCGCCAACCCGCAACGGATGCTGGCGCACTTCCACAGCATGAATGGCTGAAATACGCCGGTTGCCGCCGCAGGCTGCGACAGGCCCCGCAGGGGCCTCGGCATCCGTCAGGACGCTGGCGAGCCTGCGGCAGCGGCGACAGGTACAGCGTTTACTCGGGCTTGAGCTGCAGGCGCGCGAGCAGGCCGATCAACAGCACGTTGAAGAGAATCATCAGCAGACTGCCGAACAGGCCCAGCAGATTGATCACCGCGCTCGGCATCCAGTCGAACACGCTGAAACCGGTCAGGGACAGCAGGCGCTCACCGAACCAGAATGAGTCAACGACGATCATCAGGATCAGGATGATTTTAAGCGTTGGGACGGGGTTACCCATGGTGCCTTCCTTGTCGTGGGGGATGATGCGAGAGCCGGGGTGGCGAGGCGATCTTACGGACGCTTTCGCCAGCAAGCCAGCGCCTGACAAGCCAACCCGGCCCTAAAGCTCCGGGTCAGGTCTGCAGGTAGCGCAGCACCGATTCGCAGATCATTTCCCGGTGCCGCTGCTTGATGCTTTCGTCCGGCAGGTCGATCTGGAAGATCTCGCCAAAGGTGTGACGGTTCGACACCCGATAAAAGCAGAACGAGCTGATCAGCAAGTGCACGTCCAGCGGGTCCAGGCCACTGCGGAACACGCCTTCCTGCGCGCCGCGCTCAAGGATCTCGCCCAGGGCATGGAGGATGGTGTTGTTCATCGCCTTGATCACGCCGGACTGCTTGACGTACTCACCCTTGTGGATATTTTCGATGCTGACGATGCGCACGAAATCGACGTTGCGGTCGTGGTGATCGAAGGTGAACTCCACCAAGCGACGGATCGCTTCAGGCGGCGCAAGCTCCGCCAGGTGCAGGCGGCTCTCGGTGTTGCGGATGTCACCGTAGAGCTTCTCCAATACCTCGACGTACAGCTGCTCCTTGCTGCCGAAGTAGTAGTAGATCATGCGCTTGGAGGTGTGGATGCGCTCGGCGATCGCATCCACCCGCGCGCCGGACAGGCCCTGCTGGACGAACTCGACAATGGCTTCTTGAAGGATGTTCTCGCGGGTCTTTTCCGGGTTGTTCTTACGACTCTTGCGCGGTTCGAGAGTAGGCTCATCGGGCGCCATCGAGCGTTCACTGGTCATTGTCATTCTGGGCTCACGGCCATCACTGCACACGCGGGCGATTATGGGCCGCGTCCTGTCGCGAAAGAAAGTACAGAGGCGGTGGATTACCGCCTCCGGTTACCAATGCGCTACAACTTGGCCTGGCGCACCGCGCCACTGCGGGATTTGGCCATGGCCGCCAGACGCACCGCAACGTTGGCCGCGCCATAGCCGGCGTAGCCGTTCTTGCGCTGGATGATCTCGAAGAAAAAGCGCCCCTCGAAGGGTTCGCTGTAGACATGGAACAGCTCGCCGCCCTGGGCATCGCGGTCATACAGAACGTTGTAATACGCCAGCTCGCTGAGGAACTCATCGTCGAAGTCGAAGCGCGCGGCCAGGTCGTCGTAGTAATTGAGCGGAATATCCAGCAGCGGTACCCCGGCCTGCTTGGCCCGGCTGACCTCGGCGAAAAGGTCGTCGCAGTCGAAGGCAATGTGATGCACCCCGCTGCCACGATAACTGGACAGCGCGTGGGAAATCGCGGTGTTGCGGTTCTCCGAGATGTTCAACGGCAAGCGGATCGAGCTGCAACGGCTGCGCAGGGCGCGGCTTTTCACCAGGCCATAAGGATCGGGCAGCACCACTTCGTCATCGGCCTCGAAATCCAGCAGGCTCTTGTAGAACAGCGCCCAGCTGTCGAGGCTGTCCGCCGGCAGGGCCATGGCCATGTGGTCGATACGCTTGAGGCCGCCCTTGGCTTGCACATCGTCATGCATGTTGAAGTCGGTGTCGTACAGGTGCTGGCCGCCCTGCTGCGGGTCCACCAGATAGATCAGGCTGCCATCGGGCTCGCGCACCGCCGCCAGTTCCAGCTCGTTGGGGCCCACCAGGCCGCGATAAGGCTGGCCCTTGTAGGCCACCGCCCGCTCCAGAGCCTTGGCGCTGTCCTTGACCCGAATGGCCGTGGCACACACCGAAGGACCATGGGCCTCGAAGAAGCTGTGGGCGAAGGAATAGGGCTCGGCGTTGAGGATCAGGTTGATATCGCCCTGACGCATCAGGCTCACGTTCTTGGAGCGATGCTGTCCGGCCCTGGCAAACCCCAGGCGCTCCAGCCAGTTCCCCAGCTTGGCGCCCAGGGCGTCGTCCACCGCGAACTCAAGAAACTCGGTGCCGCCATAGGCGTCAACCGCTGGCGGGGCGAACAGAATATCCAGGTTGGCCACCGGTTGCGCCTCCTGCAACAGGCGCTCGCGGGTCTTCTCCTCCAGGTACAGCAAGGAGCGCAGGCCGTCGGCGGCGTTGGCCCGCGGCGGCGCGGCGCGAAAGCCATCGTTGAAGATTTCCAGGGACAGCGGCCCGGTGTAGCCGCTCTTGATGATCGGCGCCAGAAAGCCCGGCAGGTCGAATTCGCCCTGGCCGGGGAAGCAACGGAAATGTCGGCTCCACTCCAGCACATCCATGGCCAGGATCGGCGCATCGGCCATCTGCACGAAGAAGATCTTGTCCCCGGGAATCTCGGCAATCGCTGCCGGGTCGCCCTTGAGCGACAGGGTGTGGAAGCTGTCCAGCAACACCCCGAGGCTGGGGTGATCGGCGCTGTGCACGATGTCCCAGGCCTGTTGATAGGTATTCACGTGACGGCCCCAGGCCAGGGCTTCGTAGCCGATGCGCAAGCCGCGCAGCGCGGCCCGTTCGGCCAACAGGTGCAAATCATCGATGAGAATCTGCCGGTCCCCGAGGCTGTCGGCCTGGGCGTTGCTGCATACCAGCACCAGGTCGGTGCCCAGCTCCTGCATCAAGTCGAACTTGCGTTCGGCACGTTCCAGGTTGCGCGCCAGGCGATCGCGGCGGCAGCCCTCAAAATCGCGAAATGGCTGGAACAGGGTGATGGCGATCCCCAGGTCGGCGCACATCTGCCTGATTTCCCGAGGGCTACCGTCGTAATAGAGAAGGTCGTTCTCGAAAATCTCCACCCCATCGAAGCCGGCGGCGGCGATGGCTTCGAGTTTTTCCGGCAAGGTACCGCTCAAGGATACGGTGGCAATGGAACGCTGCATGGTTGAACTCCCGGGGATAACGGCCGGTGGCACCCGAGCCTTTTATTCGATGTTGCGGATTATTCCACAGCATGATTTAAAGTGTACGAACCAGTTAGTTTTGTGTTCGATTATCGAACAAAAAGCCGCTTGGCGAATTGACGATTTTTCAGCCACTGCGCACCATCGACAGCACATTGAGCCGCCCCAAAAAACCGTGGCTTCAATCACCCAGACCCAGAACACACCATAAAAATTTTAAAAATCGGGTACATCCTCATGCTTGCACTCAACGCCCCGCCCTGCTGCTCATCCCTTTGGCCCGTGCCTGGAACGGCCTCAATCGGCACCCTGGATCACGACCCGCTACTGCCCTGAGCAGATCGTCGTACCGATGGCGTTCGCCGGTCCGCAATCAACGGCTCGACGAACCAAACCAGTCGATCAATCACCCAGTCCCCGGCGTTCATGCCCTCGCTGACGATTGATCGCGCGCCTTAGAGTTCCGACGAGCCCTGGCTCGTCAGTCACTGAACGGATGGCTTATATGATTCCTTCCCAAAGCTCTCGCATTGCCCCGAGCCTCAGTGTTGCCGGCGGCATCGGCGACAAGATCCGCGGCGCCATGGCCGTCGGCAAGACCCGCTGGGGCATGCTCGCCCTGGTGTTCTTCGCCACCACCCTGAACTACATCGATCGCGCCGCACTGGGCGTGATGCAGCCGATCCTGGCCAAGGAAATGAACTGGACGGCGATGGACTACGCCAACATCAACTTCTGGTTCCAGGTCGGTTACGCCGTGGGCTTCGTGCTGCAAGGGCGACTGATCGACCGAGTCGGGGTCAAGCGGGTGTTCTTCTTCGCCGTGCTGCTCTGGAGCCTGGCCACCGGCGCCCATGGTCTGGCCACTTCGGCGGCAGGCTTCATGGTCTGCCGGTTCATTCTCGGGCTGACTGAAGCGGCCAACTACCCGGCCTGCGTGAAGACCACGCGCCTGTGGTTCCCGGCCGGTGAACGTGCGGTGGCCACCGGCATCTTCAATGCCGGGACCAACGTCGGTGCGATGTTCACCCCGATGCTGCTGCCCTTGATCCTCCACGCCTGGGGCTGGCAGGCAGCATTCCTGTGCATGGCCGCGCTGGGCGGTGTGTGGCTGTTGTTCTGGGGCCTGAAGTACTTCAATCCGGAAGATCACCCCAGCGTCAAAGCCTCGGAACTGGCCTACATCCAGCAACAGGTGGAACCCGAGCCGACCCGCGTGCCCTTCAGCCGCATCCTGCGCATGCGCGGCACCTGGGCCTTCGCCCTGGCCTACTCGCTGACCGCGCCGGTGTTCTGGTTCTACCTGTACTGGCTGCCGCCGTTCCTCAACCAGCAGTACAACCTGGGGATCAGCGTGACCCAGATGGGCATCCCGCTGATCATCATCTACTTGACCGCCGACTTCGGCAGCGTCGGTGGCGGCATCCTCTCCTCGTTCCTCATCGGACGCGGGATGAACCCGATCAAGGCGCGGCTGCTGTCGATGTTCCTGTTCGCCTGCTGCATCATCGGCGTGATCCTGGCCGCCGGCACCGCCCACCTGTGGCTGGCGGTGTTCGCCATCTCCCTGGGGATCGGCGCCCACCAGGCTTGGACCGCCAACATCTGGAGCCTGGTGATGGACTACACACCCAAACACATGATGAGCACCGTGTTCGGCTTCGGTGGCATGTGCGCGGCCATCGGCGGCATGTTCATGACCCAGATCGTCGGCCACATCCTCACCGCCACCCACAACAACTACACCGTGCTGTTCACCCTGATCCCGGCCATGTACTTCATTGCCCTGATCTGGTTGTACTTCATGGCCCCGCGCAAGATTCCCCACGTAGAAGACTGATGCTCCTTTCACGCGGGCCCGCTCAGGGCCTGCGTTTTTTTATCGGCTCCCCCTCCCCCCTTTGGTTTTTCCACACTCGGAGATCGTCCCATGACGCTGGGTCACCTGAGCATCGCCAAACGCGCCGTGATCAGCTTCGGCGTGATTGCCCTGCTGGTCCTGCTGCAGGGGCTGTTCGCCCTCAAGCAAGTGGCCGAAGTCCGCGCCACCGGCCAGCACACCGAAAACATTTCCCTGCCCAGCACCCGCTACCTGGGAGAAGTGCGCGACTACGTGTTGAGCATCCGCGTGCTGAGCCTGCGCATGGCCCTCAACCGTGAACCCAAAGTGCTGGAAAGCACCATTGCCCGCCTGCATCAGGTACAAGCCTGGCTCGACCAGGCCCTGGCCAGGTTCGCGCCGCTGGTGGGCGATCACAACCGGGGGCAGTACGAGACATTCCTCGCCACGGTCAAGCGCTACCAACAGGCCCTGACCGAGTACGAAGCCCTGTCCCAGGACAATCGCAGCAGCGAGATGACGGCCCTGCTCAACGGCAAGATCCAGGATTACTCGACCCAGACCGGCGACCAGTTCGCCGAACTGATGAACCTGACTGCCGAGGAAGTCAGCCAGTCGGCCCAGCATGCCGACGCGCTGTACACCCAGGTCAAGGTCACGGTGATCAGCGCCCTGATCGCCGTCGCCCTGCTGACCCTGTGCCTGGCCTGGCTGTTGATTCGCAGCATCGTGGTACCCATCCGCCAGGCCGTGGGCGTGGCCGAGCAAGTGGCCGCCGGCGATCTCAGCCGACCGATCCACAGCGCGGGCCGCGATGAAACCGCGCGCCTGCTCAAGGCCCTGGCCAGCATGCAGGCCAGCCTGCGTGAAACCCTGCAACTGATCAGCAGCACCTCGACCCAGCTGGCCGCCGCCGCGCAACAGATGAGCCAGAGCACCCACCAGGATTCCAGCCGCCTGCAGCAGCAACACAACGAAATCGAGCAAGCCGCCACCGCCGTCAACGAGATGACCGTGGCCGTCGAGGAAGTGGCGCGCAACGCGGTGTCCACCTCCGACACCACCCGCCAGTCCACCACCCAGGCCACCCAGGGGCAGGCCCGGGTGATCCAGACCCTGGACTCGATCCAGGCCATGAGCTGCGATGTCGGCACCGCCTTGCAGCAAGTGCAGACCCTGGCCGAGCAGTCACGGGAAATCGGCAAGGTGCTGGACGTGATCCGCGCCATTGCCGAACAGACCAACCTGCTGGCCCTGAACGCCGCCATCGAGGCCGCGCGGGCCGGGGAAGCCGGCCGCGGCTTTGCCGTAGTGGCAGATGAAGTGCGGGCCCTGGCCCATCGCACCCAGCAGTCGACCGAGGAAATCGAACAGATGATCGGCCGGGTCCAGGGCGACACCGACAGCGTGGTGCAGGCCATGCACGGCAACAATCAGCGGGTGGCCCAGACCTTGTCCATCGCCGAACAGGCCGGGCTGGCCCTGGGGGAGATCACCCGGGCCATGGAGCAGATCCACGAGCGCAACCTGGTGATCGCCAGTGCCTCGGAAGAACAGGCCCAGGTGGCCCGTGAAGTGGACCGCAACCTGCTGAACATCCGCGACCTGTCCCTGGAAAGCGCCGACGCCGCCACGCGCACCAACGCCACCAGCCAGGCGCTGTCGCACTTGGCGGTCGGCCTGCAGAACCTGGTGGTGCGCTTCCGTTTCTGAGTCGTCTCAGCGGCCGCGCTGCTGCCAGGCCGCCGCCAGCCCACTGAGGCAGATCACGGCGATGCCCACTTGGGTAATCGCATCCGGCGTGTGGTTGAACAGCAGCCAGCCCAGCAGCCCGGCGAAGACAATCTGGCAGTAACCAAAGGGCGCCAGCAGGGCCGGCGCCGCGTGGCGAAAGGCCTGGGTCAGGAACAGGTGGGCACTCATGCCGCAAGCGCCCAGCGCCAGCATCAACAGGCCATGGACAACGCCCGGGGTCTGCCAGAAGAACGGCACCAGCGCACTCATCACCAGGGTGTTGCACAGCCCGGCAAAGAAGTTGCTGGTGGTCGGGCTGTCATGCTCGGCCAGCTTGCGGGTCAGCAGTTGATAGAAACAGAAGAACAGCGCCGAGCAGAACGGCAGCAACACCGCCGGGGTGAACAGCTCGCCCCCCGGATGCACGATGATCAGCACCCCGAAAAACCCGCAGATGACCGCCAGCCACTGGCCGCGGGTCACCTGCTCGCCGAGCAAGGGCACCGACAATGCGGTGACCAGTACCGGGGCGAGAAAGTTGACCGCCGTGGCCTCGGCCAGGGGAATGAACAGCAGTGCCGAGGTGAACAGCAAACTGGTGCTCAGCAGGCACAAGGCCCGCAGCAATTGCAGCAACGGTCGCTTGCTGCGCAGCACCCGCAGGCCCGATTGCGGCAGGAAGATCCCGGCCATCAGCAAGGTGTGGACCAGGTAACGGGCCCAGACCACCATGATCACCGGGAAGTACCCCGAGAGGTATTTGGACAGGGCATCGTGGCTGGCGAACAGGAAGGTCGCCAGGACGATCAGCAGGATACCCTTGAAGGGGTGGTTGGTCCCGGAGAGGGGCGTGCTGCGGGTCATGGGCATTCCTTGGGGGGTGATTGAAGACACAGCTTCGCGAACAGCCGGCGCCTAGCGGATAGGTGTGGGAGCCGGCTGGCCGGCGAAAGCCCTCCCGCCAACTCAGGTCCTGGCCAGCAGCGCTCGGGTTGCATCCAACGCCATCTGCGCCCGCTGCAAAGCGCTCACGCCCTGCTCCAGCAACTGCACCGTGGGAATTTCCAGGCTCAGGGGCAGGTGCTGCGGCAGACACTGGAGCAACCCCGGCAGATCGCATTCACCCAGTCCCGGAAAGCGCCGCTCGTTGCGGGCCTGACGCAGGATCTCCTGCATATCGTCCGGACGTGGTCCGGCAACGTCGCACAACTGCGCGTAACGCAAGCGCGCCGGATCAACCTTGGCCAAGTCCGCCAGACGCGAACCCGAACGGTCTAAATGGAAGGCGTCCACCAGTACACAGCCATTGTCACGACCGGCGTTTTCCACCACGCGCACGGCCTGTTCCAGGTTGCGCGCGTCGGTCCAGGGCATGAACTCCAGGTGGGGATGCAGCCCGTACTGCCGCGCCAGATCGCACAAGGCGGCGAAGTTGTCGGTCATGCGCGCCTCATCCGGGTCATTGCCCGCCACCAGCAACTCGCTGGCGGCGAACTCGGCGCCCACCGCCAGCAGCGCTTCGAAGTCGCCAACCCGGGTCTGTGGCTTAAGCCGCAGGATCTCCACATCCAGCACCCGCACGCCGGTATCACGCAGGCGATCCTGGGTTTGCCGCCGCAAGCCGGCATCGGCCACCAGCGGAAAGTGATGTTCCTCCGGGGTCGCCGGTTCCAACCGCAGGCCCACATGGCTGTAGCCGGCACGGGCCGCCACCTCCACCATCTCCGGTGGCGACAGCTCCAGCACGGTCAGGCTGGCCAGGGAAAAAATCCGCTCACTCATCCGTTGTTCACTCAATAGGGGTGGGGGTGCAGGCGCGGCCCGTGGCGGCGGCCTGGCGAATCGCTTCAATCAGCGCCAAGGTGCGCGCGGCATCGGCGGCGCTGACCAGCGGCGCGACTTCGCCACGGGCGACTTGGACGAAGTGCTGCAATTGCAAGCGCAGGGCCTCGCCCGGATCAAAGGCTTCCTGCTGCATCAGCAAGGGCTGATGCCAGCCGGCCCCGGCTTGGGCGTAATGCCAGCGCTTGAGCTGGGGAATGCTCAGCGCGCCCTCGGTGCCGGCCAGCAGGTAGCAAGGCTGATCGGCGTGACGCGGGTACAGCGGGTTCTCCCCGGAATTCAGTTCCCAGCTCCAGGGCGCGGCCACCGCGTCGGAACCGGTGAGACTACCCAGGGCGCCGTTGTCGAACTGCAACAGCACCGCGGCGCAATCTTCATTGGCGTAACCACGCACCTGGTTGCTGGTGATGGCCTGCACTTGTCGCACTTCGCCGCACAGGTGGCGCAGCAGGTCGAGGTCGTGGATCAGGTTGGTCAGCAACATGCCGGCGCCGGGCTCGCGGCGCCAGGGGATGTCGAAGTAGCTTTCGGGCTTTTGCAACTGCCAGAGCGCGGTGACCGTGGTCAGCCGGCCCAGGGCACCGCTGTGCACCAGCTCATGGGCACGGGCGATCAACGGGTTGTGTCGCCGGTGATGGCCCACCAGCACCGGTACGCCAATGTTGCGCGAGGCCGCCACCAGCTCGCGCACTTCATCCAGGTGCACACCCACGGGTTTTTCCAGCAGCACCGGCACGCCTGCGGCCAGGCAATCCAGGGCCGTGTTGACGTGGAGGTTGTTGGGATTGGCGACGATCACCGCATCCGGGCGCTCGTCCTTGAGCAAGGTCCGGTGATCGCTGAAATGCGGCACCTGCCATTGCCCCGCGATGGTTTGCGCCTGGGGCCCGGGATCGGCCACGGCGCACAGCCTGACCTCGGCCAGGGTCTTGAGGTGCTGATAGTGCTGCTGCCCCATATTGCCGACGCCGATCAGGGCAATGCGCAGTGGCGGGTTCAATGGAAGATCCTCTTGTGATTGTTATAGGGACAATGAATTCCAAATATTTAGAACTCAGTTCCATTTTCATACAAGAGGGATAAAAAATACTGTCCGATTATCGAACAGCTTTGTTCCGAGTCGAGGCCCGGTAAGCCGCTGCCGCAGGCTGCGAACGGCCGTGCAACAGACGCGGCGATATCAAGGCCACTACCCGCCCGACGCTAGATCGCCAAGCAAAGCCCTACGCGCCTTTGCGCAGCCTCGCAAGCTCGGCAGCAGCGACAGAAGACAAGGCCACACAGAAGCCTGTGTAGCCGCTGCCGCAGGCTGCGAACGGCTGTGCAACAGACGCGGCGATATCAAGGCCACTACCCGCCCGACGCTAGATCGCCAAGCAAGGACCTACGCGCCTTTGCGCAGCCTCGCAAGCTCGGCAGCAGCGACAGAAGACAAGGCCACACAGAAGCCTGTGTAGCCGCTGCCGCAGGCTGCGAACGGCTGTGCAACAGACGCGGCGATATCAAGGCCACTACCCGCCCGACGCTAGATCGCCAAGCAAGGCCCAGCGGGCCTTTGCGCAGCCTCGCAGGCTCGGCAGCGACTACAAGTTGAACAGTTCGGAAGCCTGGCTGGCGGCCGACAGC
Organism: Pseudomonas sp. LD120; assembly: GCF_009861525.1. Taxonomy (GTDB): domain Bacteria; phylum Pseudomonadota; class Gammaproteobacteria; order Pseudomonadales; family Pseudomonadaceae; genus Aquipseudomonas. The sequence continues at coordinate 108,431 of NZ_WVHL01000001.1, forward strand.
TCTTCGGCAAAGCGCAGCAGCAACGGCGCCAGTTCATGCAGCCGCGCCAACGGTAGGCGCGCGCTGGGACCGGCGATGCTGAGCACCCCCACCACCCGGCCATCGATGGGATGGCGCACCACCGCGGCAAGCGCCGAGGTGCCGACCGCCGAGCTTTCCTCGACCCAGGCATAGCCCTGCGCGCGGGCCAGGCGCAAGCGCTCGAGCAACTCGATGTTCGAGCGCGGCGCATTGGGCCCCAGGTCCGCCGGGGGTTCCACGCCCTGGCGCTCCACCAGGGACAAGGCCTCGGCGTCGCTCAGGGTGGCCAGCCACGCATGCCCGGAAGCGGTGTAGAACAACGGCGCCTCGCGGCCCATGTCCGGGTCGTAGCGCAGCCCGGAACGGGCACCCTGGGACTTGGCGATCCAGGTCTGGCGCTCGCCTTCGATCACCCCCAGGCGCACCAACTCGCCGGATTCCATCGCCAGCCGGTCGAGCACCGGCTGGACAATGTCGGCGCCGCTGACCGAAAGGTAGCGAAAGCCCATGGCCACCAGCCGGGTGGACAGTTGGTAACGCAGGTTGTCCGGGTTCTGGCGCACGTAGCCCAGGCGAATCAACTCCGCCAGCAGGCGATGGGTTGCACTTTTGGGGATTTCCAGTTGCTCGGCCAGGGTCTGCAACGGCAGGCCACGGGGATCACCGGTAAGACGTTCGAGAACGCTGAAGACGCGTTCGATTTGACTGCCAGCCATGGTCGGGTCCCGACAAAATTTGGCCGATTCTAGTGACAACGGGCCGGTTGGGGAACTGCGCGGCAGGGTTCGATGACCGCCAGAAGCGACGAGGCCGGACCTTGGGGCCCGGCACAACGCCTTGTGCGCAGATTAGCCGAACCCGGCTATTTTTTGGAACAGCCTTCCATAAACCAGTCAGGACCGACGCTTGCCATCCGTGGCGGACGCTGGGTCAAAAATCGAAGAACACCGTCTCGCCCTCACCCTGAATGCGGATATCGAAGCGGTAGGCGCGCTGGCCGTTCACTTCACAGGGGTGGGCCAGCAGGGTTTCCCGACGTTGCGGCTGCTCGATCAGGTTCAACACCGGGCACTGGGCGTTAGCCTCCGGCTCGTCGGCAAAGTACAGCCGGGTATGCAGGTGGATGTTGATTCCCCGGGCAAACAGCGACAGGTTGATGTGTGGCGCCATGGGCACGCCGGCGGCGTTGTTCACCACCCCGGGCTTGACGGTATGCAGGGTCCATTCCCCGGCATCGAAGGTGGTGGCGGTGCGGCCAAAGCAGTTGAAGGGCTTTTCCGTATCGAACAGCGGGTCATAGACCCCGGCAGAATCGGCCTGCCAGAACTCCAGGAAGGAGTCGCGCACCAGGTGGCCATTGCCGTCGTACACATGGCCGATCAGCAGAATCCGCTCGCCCGGCGCATCAGGCTTGGCCATCTGGTTCCAGATTTCCTCGGGACGGGTCGGATTTCCCGCCGCCGCCAGGGCCAGGCCGATGTGCACGTAAGGGCCGGCCGTTTGCGAGGGGGTTTCAGGCAGCAGTTGAACAGGCATGGCAGGCTCCTCAGCAGTTTTCGAAGTGGGTCTTGCGCTGGCCGCGCAGCACGATGTCGAAGCGGTAGGCCAGGCAATCCATGGGGTTGGCGTTGCCCATGTCCAGGCGCGCGATCAGGCTCTGCACCGCGTCCGGGTTGGCAATGGACTTGACGATCGGGCACAGCGGGATCAACGGGTCGCCTTCGAAATACAGCTGGGTGATCAAGCGCGTGGCAATCGACGGACCGCTGATGGAGAAGTGGATATGCGCCGGGCGCCAGTCGTTGGGGCCGTTGCGCCAGGGGTAAGGCCCGGGCTTGATGGTGCGGAAGCTGTAGTAGCCGTCACGGTCGGTGAGGGCCCTGCCGACGCCGCCGAAGTTCGGATCGAGGGGCGCCAGGTAGCGGTCGTTCTTGTGCCGGTAACGGCCACCGGCATTGGCCTGCCACATCTCCACCAGGGTGTGGGGAATCGGTTTGCCGTACTGGTCGCAGACTCGCCCGGACACGATGATCCGCTCGCCCACCGGCAAGCCGCCGTGGTTGAAGTTGAGCAGCAAGTCGTTATCGAAACGCCCGGTGCGCAAGTGGGAGAAGTCCGGGCCGCTGGTTTCGCTGGCCGATTGCGGAATGCTCACCAGTGCCTGGCGCGGCGAGCGGGCGACGGAGGTCTTGTAGTCGGGGGTCAGGGCCTTGGGGTGCCAGTTACGGTCGCGGATCACGAAGCGACGGCTGTCTGCATCAGACATGTCGTTCTCCTGTTGTTTGATTTATGGAGCGCAGCCGGCGCAGTTTCAAACAAACCAGGAGTGGGGAACATTGAAAAACCACCCACCATCCATAACCAAAAGGTTATGGATAACTGCCCTCGTGATAGGCCCGCCCCACTTCCCGGAGCACATCCACCGCCCATTGCGCCGCCAGCGATAGCGGCAGGCTGGCATTGCTGGAGATGCCCACCGAACCGCCAGGCTCGCGCAACCCCAAATCCAGTTCCTGCAATTCGCCGTTGGCCAGGTCCAGACGCACCGCATCCAGCGGCGCGATCCACAGCGCATCGCTGGACAGGGTGTAGCGCCGGCTCAGGGCCACCGACAGGGTTTCCAGGCGCTGCGCGGACTGGGCGATACCGCACTGCACGAACAGGCTGTCGGCATGCTTGCGGATGCTGGTGCCGGCCAGGGGTAACACCAGGGGATAGTCGCTCACCGCGTCACGGCGCAAGGGCCCCACCACCAGCGGATGCTCGGGGCGAGCCACCAGGGTCATGGATTCGCTGTACAGGTGCTCGAAGCTCAGGCCCTGGATCTCCGGGCTTTCGGTCATGCGCCCCACCACCAGATCCAGATCGCCGACCCGCAGTTGCGACAGCAGATGGGCGCTGGGGCCGGTCAGCACACTGACCGTCAGCGCCGAATGTCGCTGGTGCAGGCGGCGCATCACCTCCGGCAGCAGCAGGCTTTCCACGGTGGACAGCACGCCGATGCGCACCAGCCCGGCGGCATACTCGCCGCCGCGCAAGCTACTGACGCCCTCGCGCAACGCTTGCACCGAAGGCCCGGCATACCGCAAAAACGCCCGCCCCGCTTCGGTCAGGCTGAGCCCGGATTTGCTGCGGGCAAACAGCCGGGTTTCCAGCAGTTCCTCCAGTTCCTTGAGGGTTTTCGACATCGCCGGCGGGCTCACCGCCAGCACGTCGGCGGCCCGAGCCAGGCTGCCCTGGCGGGCCATTTCAAGAAAACACACCAGGTGACGGAATTTGATGCGGGTATCGATGTTCAATAGGGGGCCCCGAATGTCTCTGGACCGGATCAATCCGGCGCCGAGCCATGGTAGCGTGCGCAAAAATCCCTGACGACCGGACTGGCGCCGGTCTGAGCCAGCAGCAACACTGACCAGCAGAAAAAACGAGGACTCCCCCATGCTTTGGAAAAAAGGCCGGCGCAGCGACAACGTCGTGGATGCACGAGATGACAGCGGCGGCGGTGGCGGCCTGCGTTTTGGCGGCGGCAAGGGCTTGAGCCTGACGGCGATCATTTTGATCGTCGGCATCGGCTGGGCCACCGGCCAGGACCCGCTGCAGATCCTCGGCCAACTGATGGACCAGAGCGGCCAGACCTCGGCCCCGGTCACCCCCCAAACGCGCAAGGCGCCGCCGGCCAGTGATGAACAGGCCGAGTTTGTCCGCGCCATTCTGGGCGACACCGAAGACACCTGGGGCCCGATTTTCCAGCAGGCCGGCCGCCAGTATCAGGCGCCCAAACTGATTCTGTTCCGTGGCCGGGTCAACTCCGCCTGCGGCGCGGCGACCTCCGCCAGCGGGCCCTTCTATTGTCCCGCCGACCGCCAGGTGTACCTGGACATGGATTTCTTCCGGGAAATGGCTCAGCGCTTTTCCGCCGCGGGTGACTTCGCCCAGGCCTATGTGATCGCCCACGAAGTCGGGCACCACGTGCAGACCCTGCTCGGGGTCTCGGCGAAAATGCAGGCCGCACGTCAGCAAGGGCGGCAGATGGAAGGCGATGGTGGCTTGCTGGTGCGCCAGGAACTCCAGGCCGATTGCCTGGCCGGGGTCTGGGCTTACCACGCGCAAAAACGCCTGAACTGGCTGGAACCGGGGGATGTGGAAGAAGCCCTGAACGCCGCCAACGCCATCGGCGACGACCGCCTGCAGCAGCAAGGCCAGGGCCGAGTAGTGCCGGACTCCTTCACCCACGGCACCTCGGCGCAACGGGTGCGTTGGTTCAAGACCGGCTTCAACCAGGGCCAGGTCGGCCAGTGCGACACCTTCGCCGCCAAGAACCTGTAACCCCCGCGACTACGGCTGGCGCTGCGGTGCCTGAGCGGCCTCGGCGCCCCGACACCGGTACACGGGGTAAATGGCATCAGGCCGGCCGTTGGATAGCCGGCAACCGGCAATGGCCCTGAGCTCGGACGGGCGCCGGAGCGCCCAGTCAACGGCCATCAAGCCAAGAGCAATTGGCGTAACTGCAGACAATCACGCGCATGCCAGTCGGACAGTTGCGGCCAGGGATTGTCCGGCAAGTTCACCAGCACCGTGCGCGTCCCCGCCGCCCGCCCGCAATCCAGGTCGAAGCGGTAATCACCGACCATCACCATGCGTTGCGGCGCCACATCCCAGGCCTCGGCCAGCTTGAGCAAACCACCCGGGTGGGGCTTGGGCGGTGCTTCGTCGCGCCCCAGTACATCCTCCTTGGCAAAGCAGTCCGCCAGACCGATGGCCTCCAGAGTCACGTGGGCCAGTTCCCGGGCATTGCGGGTGAGGATGCCCAGGCGGTAACCGCGCCCGGCCAGCTCCCGCACCAGTTCCACCGCGCCTGGCGCCGGGCGCGACCCCAGGGCCAGGTCGCGCTCGTGCTCCAGCAGCCAGGCATGCTTGACCGCGGACTCGTCCGCCGGCAAGGCCGCCAGGTGTGTGAGGATGTCGTCTTCGGCAGGAATCGACAGCGCCTCGCGGATCGCCGCGAAGTCATGCACGGCGATGGTCAGGGTGCCGTCCATGTCGAACACCCAGTGTTTTATCTCTGAAAGACTCATGCCCAATCCTTGCGATGACGGATCAACCCTTCCTGAGTCACCGAGGCTACCAGTTGCCCGGCACGGTTGAACACGCTGCCCCGGGAGAAGCCCCGGGAGTTACCGGCCCAGGGGCTGTCCATGGCGTACAGCAGCCAGTCGTCGGCCCGCAGGTCGGCGTGGAACCACAGGGCGTGATCGAGGCTGGCGACCTGCATGTCCTTCTGCCACACCGACTTGCCGTGGGGCAGCATCGAGGTGGTCAGCAGGCCGAAGTCCGAGGCGTAGGCCAGCAGGTACTTGTGCAGCGCCGGGCTGTCCGCCAGGGCGCCGTCGGCGCGGAACCAGACGTACTTCACCGGGTCCATCGGCTGCGGGTTGTAGGGGTCCTTCTCGGTCACCGGGCGCACTTCGATGGGCTTGGGGCACAGCAGTTTCTCGCGCATGTGCTCGGGAATCAGGTGCGCACGCTGGGTGGTGATCTCCAGCTCCGACGGCAGGTTTTCCGGCCCGACCACCTGGGGCATGCTGTTCTGGTGCTCGAAGCCTTCTTCGTCGTACTGGAAGGAAGCACTGCAAGTGAAGATCGGGTTGCCCTTCTGGATCGCCGTCACCCGCCGGGTGCTGAAGCTGCCGCCGTCGCGCACCCGATCCACCTGGTAGACCACCGGCAAGGCGGCGTCGCCGGGACGCAGGAAGTAGCCGTGCATGGAATGCACGTGGCGTGCTTCCTCTACCGTCTGACTGGCCGCAGACAGCGACTGGCCGAGCACCTGACCACCAAACAGCTGGCGAAAACCCAGGTCCTGGCTGCGACCGCGAAACAGGTTTTCCTCGATGGCTTCCAAGGTCAACAGATCGACCAGATCATCCAGCACATGACTCATTCAGACTCTCCTCACACAGGGCAACACCGCGCAATCTCGGCTGCGGCGGTGATATCAATTGGGGCCAGGTACCTCGTCGGCACATTCTAAACGTGCGCGCCTGCTATCCATGCAAGGTTTCCAGCCATTGTTCGCGGGTAATGCGGTACAGCACATGCTCGCGCAGCGGATGATCGGCGGCGAGTTTCGGGTGTTCGAAATCCTCCTGGGCCGCGTGATGCATGCCAATGGCCTGCATGACTTTCTGCGACGGCAGGTTGTGGCGGGTGGTAAAGGCCACGACTTCGTCCAGGTCCAGACGATCAAAAGCGCAACGCAAGGCGGTCCAGGCCGCTTCGCTGGCATAACCCAGGCCCCAGTGCTCCCGGGCCAGGCGCCAGCCGATCTCCACCGCCGGGGTAAAGGGCGCGTCAAAGCCCACCTCCAGCAGCCCGGTAAAGCCGATAAAGGCGCCGCTGTCCTTGCGCTCAAGCGCCCAGAGACCAAAACCGTGCTCGGCAAAATGCCCGCGTATGCGCCCGATCAGCGCGGCGCTTTCCAAGCGACTCAGGGGCGCCGGAAAATAGCGCATCACCTGCGGATCGGCGCACATCGCGGCAAATGCCGGCAAATCATCGTCGCGCCACTGACGTAGCAACAAGCGCGCGCTGTCGAGTTGCAGTATCGGCTCCATCGGTGCCCTCCGTTTTCATGGGTGCAAGTCTACATCGCTGGTAGGATCCTTCACGGGTTCCTCCAAGAAAATGCCATGTCATTGCCACTGATTTATCACGACGACTACAGCCCCGAGTTTCCAGCGGAGCACCGCTTCCCCATGGACAAATTCCGCCTGCTGCGCGATCACCTGGTGGACAGCGGCCTGACCCGGGACGCCGACCTGCTGCGCCCCGAACTGTGCCCGGCCGACATCCTCGCCCTGGCCCACGACCTCGCCTATATCGAACGCTACATGAGCGGCGAGTTGTCCCGGGAAGACCAGCGGCGCCTTGGCCTGCCCTGGAGCGAAGCCCTGGCCCGGCGCACGGTGCGCGCTGTCGGCGGCTCGCTGCTGGCCGCCGAGCAGGCACTGCAACATGGCCTGGCTTGCCACTTGGCCGGCGGCACCCACCACGCCCATTACGACTACCCGGCGGGGTTCTGCATCTTCAATGACCTGGCGGTGATCAGCCATTACCTGCTGCAAAGCGGGCGCGTGGGGCGAGTGCTGATCTTCGACTGCGACGTGCACCAGGGCGATGGCACTGCGCGGATCCTGCAACATACCCCCGACGCGGTGACCGTCTCGCTGCATTGTGAAAAGAACTTCCCCGCACGCAAGGCCCAGAGCGACTGGGATATCCCGCTGCCCATGGGCATGGGCGACGCCGACTACCTCAAGGTGGTGGACGACACCCTCAATTACCTGCTGCCGCTGTATCAACCCGACCTGGTGCTGTACGACGCCGGGGTCGATGTACACCAGGACGACGCCCTGGGCTACCTCAAGCTCACCGATGCCGGCGTGGCCGAACGCGACGAACGGGTGATGCGCCACTGCCTGGGCCGCGACATCCCGGTGGTCGGCGTGATCGGCGGCGGCTACAGCAAGGACCGCCAGGCCCTGGCCAGGCGCCACGGCATTCTTCACCACAGCGCACAGCGGGTCTGGGAGTCCTCAGGCTGCTCCTGAATCCGGCGGCCTTACCCACATCCGCTGTGGAGCCGCTTGTGGATAACCTGGGAGAAAGCCCCGCCAACCCTTGTTTTCCGAGGGCTGCGAGCAATCGCCTGTTTTTTGATCAAGGCCATCAGACGGTCACAGTGTTATGGGTCGCTTACCCCCAACCCCTGTGGAGCCGCCTGTGGATAAGCTGCGTGAAACACGCTGCAGCCCCCTATCGGCAAGGCTTGCAGCGCGGCGCCTGTTTTTTGATCAGTTGCATCGGGCGCTCGGCGACGCCGTAGCGCTTACCCCCAATCGCTGTGGAACCGCCTGTGGACAACCTGCGTGAAAGTCGCCATAGCCCACGCTGCGTAAGGCCTGCAAACAATCGACTAGTTTTTGATCAGTTTCATCAGGCTGTCATCCTGGCGTGGGCCGCTTACCCCCAATCCCTGTGGAGCCGCCTGTGGACAACCTGCGCGAAAGTCGCTCCAGCCCACGTTATACAAGGCACGCAGCCCGATGCTCAGTTTTTGACCAGGCTGCATCGATCCAGCAAGCCAGCAGCACCTCGGGTAGAATGCCCGCCCTATTCCCTCAGCCCCGCCTCTGCCATGACTGCATCGCACTCTTCCACGCTCCACCACGTCGCGATCATTGGCGGCGGTCCCGCCGGCCTGATGGCGGCCGAGGTACTGAGCCAGGCCGGCGTTCGGGTCGATCTGTACGACGCCATGCCATCGGTGGGCCGCAAGTTCCTCCTGGCCGGGGTTGGCGGCATGAACATCACCCACTCCGAAGCCTATCCGGCCTTCCTCTCGCGTTATGCCGAGCGGGCCCCGTACATCGCCCCGCTGCTGCGCGAATTCGGCGCCGAGGCCTTGTGCCAATGGATTCACGGCCTGGGTATCGACACCTTCGTCGGCAGCTCGGGACGGGTGTTTCCCAGCGACATGAAGGCCGCTCCGCTACTGCGCGCCTGGCTCAAGCGCCTGCGGGACGCCGGGGTGGTTATCCACACCCGGCACCGCTGGCTGGGCTGGAATGTCGACGCCAGCCTGCGCATCCAGCACCCCGCAGGCGAGCTCGCGGTAAAGGCGGATGCCACCCTACTGGCGTTGGGCGGAGGCAGTTGGTCGCGCCTGGGTTCAGACGGTGCGTGGCTGCCCCTGCTGCAACAGCGCGGCGTGCAGGTAGCCCTCCTGCAACCGAGCAATTGCGGGTTTGAGGTCAACGCCTGGAGCGAGTTGCTGCGCAGCAAATTCGCCGGGGCGCCGCTGAAGAACGTGGCCATCGGCCTCAACGACGACCGCCCGCGCCTGGGTGAATGCGTCATCACCGCCAGCGGCATCGAGGGCAGCCTGATCTATGCCCTGTCAGCGCCGATCCGCGAGGCCATCAACCAGTACGGCCAAGCCACTGTTCATATCGATCTGCTGCCGAGCAAGGCGTTGGACAACATCCAGGCGGCCCTGACCAAGCCTCGCGGCTCGCGCTCCATGGCCAAGCACTTGCAGAGCCAATTGGGGATCGAGGGGGTGAAAGCGGGGTTGCTGCGGGAGCTGACGGGCGCCGACACCTTCAACGATCCGGCGCGCCTGGCGGCGGCGATCAAGGCGCTGCCTCTGACGCTGGTGCGCCCGCGGCCACTGGACGAGGCCATCAGCAGCGCCGGCGGCGTCGCCTTCCAAGCGCTGGATGAACGACTGATGCTGGAGCAACTACCCGGCGTGTTCTGCGCCGGGGAAATGCTCGACTGGGAAGCCCCCACCGGCGGTTATCTGCTGACCGCCTGCTTTGCCAGTGGCCGTCGGGCCGGGCTGGGAATGCTCGAGTGGCTGAAAAGCAGCGGCAAGCCTTAAGCCACACATTTCAAGCGACAAGCCACGAGCTGCAAGCTGCAAGACTTGCCGCTTAAGGCTTGTAGTTTGCTGCCGCGGTTAAGGTTTGCGCTTGCGCGGCCCGGTGTTGAACGCCGGGACCTTGCGCACCGGTTTCACCGCCGGGGCTTCAGCCACTTCGCCACTGTCCACCCACTTGCCCAGGTTGCGCTTGCCACCACCGCTGGAGGTTTTCGGCTTTTTGGGCTTTTTCGGTTTCTTCACCACCTGGCCGCTGGCGTCGGTTTCCGGTACCCGGTGCTCGGGCTCAAAATCCTGCTCTTCATGGCGCTTGAGGGTCTGGCGAGTGAGCATCTCGATCGCCGACAACAGGTTGACCTCGTCGGCGCACACTAGGGAGATCGCCTCGCCGGTAGAGCCGGCACGCCCGGTACGACCGATGCGGTGGATGTAATCCTCGGCGACGATCGGCAGGTCGAAGTTGACCACCAACGGCAAGTCTTCGATGTCCAGGCCACGGGCCGCCACGTCGGTGGCCACCAGGATCTGGATCTCGCTGGCCTTGAACCGGTCCAGGGCGCGCTGACGCGTGGCCTGGGGCTTGTCACCGTGGATGCCGTCGGCGTTCACGCCCTGGCCCTGCAGCTTTTCCACCAGCGCATCCACGCCGTTGCGGGTCTTGGCGAACACCAGCACCTGCTTCCAGCGGTTCTTGCGCAGCAGATGGCTGAACAGCTCCGGCTTGCGCTTCTTGTCCACCGGCACCACCCATTGCTTGACCGTGTTGGCGGCGACGTTACGCGGGCTGACTTCAATGCTCAGCGGATCGTTGAGCATCTGCCCGGCCAACTGACGGATGGCGTCGGAGAACGTTGCGGAAAACAGCAGGGTCTGGCGTTTTTTCGGTAGCGCCGCGTAGATGCTCTTGAGCTCTTCGGAGAAGCCCAGGTCGAGCATGCGGTCGGCTTCGTCCAGCACCAGGGTCTGCAACTGGCTGAACTTCACCGCGTTCTGGCGGAACAGGTCCAGCAAGCGCCCCGGGGTCGCCACCAGCAGATCAACGCCTTTGCGCAACTTCATCATTTGCGGGTTGATGCTGACCCCGCCGTATACCGCGTAAGTGCGTAGCGGCAGGTACTCGGCGTACTGGCGCACGCTTTCGTGGACCTGCTCGGCCAACTCGCGGGTCGGCACCAGGATCAGCGCGCGCACCGAGTTGCTGTCGACCTTCGGCCCTTCCATGGTCAGCAACTGCAGCAGCGGCAAGGCGAAACCGGCGGTTTTGCCGGTGCCGGTCTGGGCCGCGGCCATCAGGTCACGCCCACCCAGGACCGCCGGAATGGCTTGCGCCTGCACCGGGGTCGGGGTCTGGTAGCCGAGGGTTTCAAGGGCGCGCAACAAAGGATCGATCAGGCCAAGAGTGGCGAATGTCATGGGGGTACCGTAGGAAAAAGTCAGCACAGGGAGACAATGCAGGCTGTGTAAAAACTACTGCGTGTGGCAATACTGCGTTAAAAACAGGCTCAGAATGCTCATTTAGGCCCCTAAAGTCGAACGCGACCCCGGCCGCTCCTCGCCTGTTTTTGCCTTGTCTTGCCTTCACTCGCGACGTTTTCACACAGCCTGAATGGGCGGCAGTTTACCCTAATTCAGAGGCCTGCTTGTGGACGGCCCCAGGCATGCGCAGCCCGCCCCGGTGAGTGTATCCTGCGCGCAGATTGCCACGGGCCGCCAGCGCAAACGGCGCAAGAACCGACTGGGCAGCGACTCGCTCACTTTGCTCTCCCCCCTCAGGAGTCCCGCCCCACATGGATCATCCAAACCCTTTCCAGGCCCCCGCCGCCGAGCTGCTCGCCCACAAGTCCGCTGATCAGAATCTGAGCCTCTACAGCATCGCGGCCATCGCCTTGAGCACCTTCATCGGCACCTCCGTAGCGGGCGCCTACTTCATCAGCCAGAACCTCAAGGCACTGGGGCGCGAGAGTGAAGTAAACAAAGCCTGGGCCATGGGCATCGGCCTGTTCATCGCCATGAACGTGTTGGGCTTTTTGCTGCCGGACAGTATCCCAGCGGTGATTTTCGTACTGCCACCGATCTACGGGATGAACGCCTACGCACGCCAACTGTTCGGCCCCCAAGTGAAGGAGCACAAGACCGGCAACGGGCGTTTCATCTCACTTTGGCAAGTGGCAGGGGTCAGCCTGCTGTTTTTCCTAGGCATGACAATCGTGGTGGTCTCCCTCGTGCTGATGATCGGGGTCGAGTGATCCTTCAGGTTGCACCCACAACGCCGGGCATTGTCTGGCGTTGCCATCAGACACCTGCTCTGCGGCGTCCTGCGCCAGCAGCGCCAACCCACCGGCAAACAATGACCACCACGAGCTTGCCCTCCGCCGCGCAAGCCCCCCTCGGACGGGTACTAAAAACCTGACGGTGGATATACGCCCACCCGCACCGCTGCCTATGATGCCCGCGCCGGCACAACTCCTTATCCACTTCATCAGCGCGGACGCTCATACGGTCCTGTTCGCCAGGTTCTGCGCCGCGCTGTGTATATCCAGGAATGGTTATGCCGACCTTCAGATTAAACGCCCTGTCCCGTGCCAGCCGCCTTTGGGTGGCCAGTCTGAGCAGCGCGGTATTGCTCCCGCTCAGCGCTATGGCGCTGGCCAACGAGGTGCCCAGCCAAACGCCACAGGTCCCGATGGAAAGCGTACTCAACGGTCATTTCATCAACCTGCAGGCACTGACCGCCAACCCGCAGCAACGCAGCGCCGTCGAGGTCGGAACCGACCTGCTGATGCAGGAAACCGGCATGCGTATCCGCAGTCTGGTGCCGCAACACCAAGACACCTTCAAAGACATCAAAGTCATGACCGGGCAACTGGAAGGCCGTGCTCGCTCTCTGAGCGCTCCGGGTGAAATGGCCCTCGCCGCACGGTCCGACGGCAGCTTCATCGCCTTGTTGCCGGATGCCAACGTGATGATTCGCGGCAATGCTCAGGGCGAGCAGTCGTTGATCCGTATCGACGCCAGTCCGGCTCCCTCCCCCGAAGGCCTCGACTACCTGATCGACGAAAGCGCTGAAGTCCCGGGGCAGCAAGAGTCACGCAGCGGCCAACGCAGCTTCCAGGCCAACCGCAACGCTCAAGGTGAGATCGTGATCGACCTGCTGGCCGGTTTTTCGCAAAAGGCGGCCAACTACATCGGTGACCACGAAGCCTACGCCATGATCCAGGTCACACTAGTCAACCGCGCCTTGCAACAATCCAAGGTTCAGGGCGTGCGCCTGCGCCTGGTGGGGACCCAGGTGATCGCCGCCGACTACCCCATCACCAGCGGCACCTTGAGCCAAGTGAGCACCCTGTTCGCCGACGGCATGCGTCGCTATAGCCCAGACGTGGTAGCCGGCTTCATCATGGGCACCCCGGGGGTCGATACAGCAGTGGGTTGGGGTTACGTCAACGGCCGCTACTCGATCAACTACATCAACTCAGTGACCACCTTCCGTCACGAACTGGGGCATAACATCGGTGGCAGTCACTGCTCGGACGGCAGCAGCTATCGCTTCGGCTACAAAAACGGCCGGGTCGGGACCATCCTCTGCGGCGACCAGGTGAACTACTACTCAAACCCGGACGTTAACGACAAGCTCGGAGTTCCACTGGGCGACGCCACCACTGCGAACATGGCCAGGGTGTGGCGCGAGAACGCCGCCCGGATGTCGGCCTACAGACCTTCCGTGGTGCCCCTAGAAGAAGAACAAGCAACCTCGATTCTTGACCAGAAGGTCAGCTTGGAAAAAAACCAGACACGCTACTACCCGATCGACGTGCCCGAAGGCGCTCAACGTCTGGTATTCAGCGCACTGGACGGCCAATGGAGCGAAAAGTCGGGCAAGGTCCAACTGTGGCTCAAGTACGGTGCCCAACCTACCGATTCCAGCTACGACTACCGCTCGATACGCAACCACGCCGTGTCCCTGGGCGTGAACGACCCGCGGCCTGGACGTTGGTACCTGGCGATCAACACCGACAACCGCGCCACGCAGGACTTGTCTCTTGAAGGCCACGCCTACAACATCTCCCAGGAGACAGCCCAGGGACGTTACCTGAAGCTCGTGGCGACTTCCTCGGTGGATGGCAAGGACAACGCCAGCATCGCCGAACTGAAGCTGGTGGATGCCAAGGGCACGCCCCTGCCCCGCGACAGCTGGAAGGTCCACTCCACCAGCAGCGCCGTAGCCGGCTCCGCCGCGGGGCCCCACGCCATCGATGGCAACCCCAACTCCTATTGGAGCTCCGCCACAGGTGCGCGCTATCCCCATGAAATCGTGCTTGATCTAGGCACCGACAGCCGCTTTTCGCAACTGCACTACCTGCCTCGCCAGGACGCCGGCCTGAGCGGCATTATCAAGGGTTATCAGGTGTATGGCAGCAACAGCCCGAGCGGTTCTTGGACCCTGCTCGCTGACGGCGAATTCAGCGCCGACAACCAGGTCAAGTCGGCCTCCCTCAAACCCCAGGAGACCGTAAAACCTCCCGTAGCGGTGATCAGCGGCAAGACCGAAGCCAACGCTGGCGACAAGATCGTCCTGGATGCCGCAGGCTCCAGCGATCCCCAGGGCAATGCCTTGACCTTCGCCTGGGAAGCCTCGCCGCGCCTGGACTTCGACTTTGACGGCGCGCGCATCAGCTTCATCGCTCCCGAGCGGCAGGAAGACACCCGCTACCGCTTTACCCTGCTCCTGAGCAACGGCAAGCAGAGCACCACCCAGACCCACGAAGTGCTGATCAAGGGCAAGGCCGCCAACGTCAGCTGCAAGCCGGAATGGACAGTCAGGGGCACTTACGTCGGCAACGATGTGGTGCAGTGGAAAGGTCGTCAGTACCAGGCCCGCTGGTGGACCTCAGGGGCAGAACCTGGCCTGGCCAGCACCACCGGAGCAGACGGTGCCGGCAAGGTCTGGCGTGATCAGGGGCCATGCCAAGGTGCAGGCGAGACTCCAACCGAGCCGCCAGTGGAAGAAGTCAAACCGCCTGTGGCCGTCATTGGCGGCGCGACTCAGGCCAAAGGCGGCGAGTCGGTCACCCTGGACGCCGCCGGCTCCAGCGACCCCGCTGGTCTGCCCCTGAGTTACAAGTGGAGCGTTATCCCCAGCGTCGCCTTCCAGGCCTCGGGCTCGAAACTGAGTTTTGTCGCCCCCAAAAGCGACAAGGACATCAGCTACCGCTTCACCCTGAGCCTGGGCAATGGCAGCCACACGGTCAGCCGTGACCATCGCGTGACCGTGCAGGCCGACACTGTGGAAACGCCGGCCAGCTGCCAGGGCGCCTGGAGCCGTCAAGGCACCTACGTGGCCAATGACAGGGTTAGCCACAAGGGTCGCTACTACATCGCCCGCTGGTGGACCCGAGGCAATGAACCCAGCGCCGCTACGGTCGGCGTAGATGGCAGCGGCAAGATCTGGCGCGACGCCGGCGCCTGTAACTGATGCCAGTGGGTGACCGATCACATCGCGACTCGGTCACCCTTTGCCGGCAATTTCAGTTAAAAGGGTTGGCGGCGACGGCCATCCGCCGTTGCCAACCTGCTGCCATTGATCGCCGTTCGATCCCCCATTGCGCGCCCCCACTGGCAGAATACCGATGCATTGCCAATGGAGACCTCAATGCGCAAATTTGTCCTGTCCGCATGGATGCTAGCGGGCCTTCCACTCGCCCTGTTCCTGCCCCCGGCCCAGGCCGCCGAGTTCATCGGCTTTCGTGAAGTAACGTTGACGGACACCAGTCAGCAACGCCCTCTACATGTCGCGCTCTGGTACCCCACTACCGCCACCGCCCCCCTCCAGACATCTGCTGAAAACCCGGTTTTCCAGGGTATCGCGACCATCAAGGATGCCTCCCCAACCGGCTCCGCCCATCCGCTGGTGCTGCTGTCCCATGGCTATCGCGGCAACTGGCGCAATCTCAACTGGCTGGTATCGAGCCTGGTGGAGCAAGGCTACATAGTCGCGGCTCCCGACCATCCGGGCACCACCACATTCGACCAACGCCCCGTAGAAGCCGCCAAGCTCTGGGAGCGCCCGCACGACTTGAGCCGGGTCATCGACAGGCTCACCAGCGACCACACATTGGCCGGCACCGTCGACTCGCAACGCATTGCCGCCATTGGCCATTCCCTGGGCGGTTGGACGGTTACCGCGCTGGCCGGTGCCCGCTACAGCGCACAACGCTACCTTGAGGAATGTCGGCTGCATCCCAACCCGCGCCTGTGCGCACTGGCGCCAGAGCTGGGGATCACCCCGGAGCACCAAGGCCCTCTCGGCGCAGACCTGCGGGACCCGCGGGTCAAGGCGGTCATCTCGCTGGACCTGGGGTTCGCCCAAGGGTTCACCCCCGAGAGTTTGTCGACGCTGAAGACACCGATCCTGGTCCTGGGAGCCGGGGAGAACATCGCGGACATGCCCCTGGAAGAGGAGTCGGGCTATCTGAACGCCCATCTGGCGTCCCCGCCTTCGCGCTTTCAGGTCCTGGCCGATGCCAGCCACTTCAGCTTCATGCAAGTCTGCAAGCCAGGCGCCGTGGCCCTGCTCAAGAAAGAGGCACCCGGGGATGAAATTATCTGCCGCGATGGCGAGGCTGGTGATCGTCAGGCCATCCACCGGCAGGTGGCAAAGCTGATCGGCGACTTTCTGGATCAGTGGCTTACCGGCCAACCAGCGGCCGACTGATCAAGCCACCTCTTGCTGAGGGGCGACTTTCGGCTTGCGCCACTGGGGCAGGCCGATCAGCACCACCGCGCTGATGATCACCAGCATCGCCAGGGCTTCTTCGATACCGATGGTTTCGCCAACAAAGACAATCCCCAGCAGCACCGCCACCGCTGGATTGACGTAGGCATAGCTGGTGGCCGCTGCCGGCCGCACGTGCTTGAGCAGGTACATATAGGCGTTGAAAGCGATGATCGAGCCAAAGCCGGCCAAGTAGGCCAGGGCCAGCCAGCCTTCCAGGGGCGGCAAGGCCTCCAGGTGTTCGCCGCTCAAGACGCTGCCAATCATCAGCACCACACCACCGACGAGCATTTCCGCAGCGCTGGCCATGGCGCCTTGGGGCAGCGGCAAATGTCTGCTCCACACCGAGCCAAAGGCCCAAGCCGCCGCGGCGAACAGCAACAGCGCAGCCCCCAGCGGGCTGGACTGCAGGTTGGACCCCAGATTGAGCATGCCAATGCCAATCATTCCGAGGATGATCCCGGCCCACTCCAGGCGCGTATTGCGAGCGCCCCAGAAATAGCCGCAAAGCAAGGTGAACAGGGGCACCGTGGCCACCGCCAGCGCCGCCACGCCGGAGGTCACCCCAGAGTGTTCGGCCAACGTCACCGCTCCATTGCCGCAACTGAGCAGCAAGACGCCAATGATCCCGGCGGCCTTCCATTGCGCCCAGGTCGGCGCCGGTACGCCACGCCAGCGCAGAAAGCCGTACATCAGGCAGCCGGCGATGATGAAACGCACGCCGCCGAGCATCAGCGGCGGCCAGTATTGAACCCCAATGCGAATCACTAGATAGGTCGAGCCCCAGATTACGTACAGGGCAAAAAAAGCAGCGATCAACGGCAAGGGAAAACGGCTTTGGCCAGGCATGGGGAGCAGCTCGAAAACAGGCAGGGAGGAAGCGCCATTCTAGAAATCCGCTGCGGATAACTTAAGTTACAAAAGCTGTCTTTAACGCCAGTACACTTTCCACCACCCGACATTCAAGAGCGGTGCACGCCCTCCCTAAAGGCGTCACGCTAAACACCCGCCCAGTCAGAAACCGCGCTGACGCTTGAGGTGCTCGGAAATTTTCGCGGCGGGGACTTTCTGCAATTTGCACAAAAAGTCGTGGGACAGCTCGCGCAAGCCATGCTTCTGCCGTAACTCGCCGGCCAGGTGTGCCACCAGGTTGGCGGCCATTTCCGCGTCGGCCATGGCCCGGTGCGCCTGACCAGTGTGGGGCAGGCCGGCGTACTGAGTCAGGGTACCCAGTTTGTGATTGGGCGCCGCCGGCATCAGGCGCCGGGCCAACAGCAGCGAACAGGCAAAATTCTGCAGGCGGGTACGCTTGATCCGCCCCAGCTCGAAATCCCAGAATTTCTGGTCGAACGCCGCGTTGTGGGCCAGCAACGGCGTGGTGCCGACGAACTCGTTGACCTCGTTCATCACCTGCTCCGCTGGCGGGGCACTGCGCAGCATGGCGTTGCTGATGCCGGTCAGTTGTTCGATAAAGCCCGGCACCCGCACCCCGCCGTTCATCAGGCTCTGGTAACGCTCGACGATGCGCCCCTGCTCAAGGATCACCACGGCGATTTCCGTGGCCCGGCAGCTGCTGCTTGGGGAGATCCCAGTGGTTTCAAAGTCGATGACCGCAATACGTTCCAAACCTGTGCAGCTCCGTATAAAAAATGATCAGTTTTTCAACAGCAAGGCGCCTTCAATCGGCACATAACGCGTGGCTGCGCGAATCAGCGAGTTGGCGGTCAACCCCGGCACACCATAAGCCACCGCACTGACCCCGTGCTTGTGGATGATACGCTCAAGCAACAGGTCGAAGTCGCCGTCGCCGGAGGCCAGCACCACTTCGTCGACCTGGGCGGCAGCGTCCATGATGTCGATGGTGATGCCCACGTCCCAGTCGCCCTTGGCCGAGCCATCGCTGCGCTGGATGTAGGGTTTGAGTTTTACCGTGAAGCCCAGGTTGCGCAGGATCTGCTGAAACTGCTGCTGCTTGCTGTCACCGCGATCGATGGCATAGGCATAGGCTTCGACAATCTGCCCCTCTTTACTGATGTCTGCCCACAGCGCCGCGTAATTGAAGTGACAACCGTAGGCTTGGCGGACGGTGTAATAGAGGTTCTGGACATCGGCGAACACCGCGATTTTTTTCACCGCTAATCCTCATGGCGCAGCAGCGCGGGGGCTGGAACGGGGCTCAAGACCCGAAAAAAGTCGCCCAGTATGCCAGCCACAAGGAATGTTCCGCGAATTATCGGTCCGGGGCAGACGTCTGCCCGGGACCGACGGAGCGTCAGACGAAGGAATCGTCGTCGGAAAAGAACGAGCTGTCGTCGTTGTCGTAGTCGGCGTTGCTCAAGCCGCCCTGGTCGTTGTTGCCCCAGGCGTCGTTGTTGGCCAGGCGTTGATCGTCATTGCCCCAACCGCTGTTATCGCTGACCGGCGCTGGTTCTTCCTGAATGACTTCAACGATTTCCTGCGGTTGCTGGTTGCTGTGGAACAGGCTGCTGATGCCCTGGGCCAGCATCACCCCGCCGGCCACGCCGGCGGCGGTTTTCAAAGCGCCAGCGAGGAAGCTGCCGGCGGCCGGTGCCGATTGCGGCGCATAGTTCTGCTGCGGGGCGCCGAAGTTCTGCTGGGGAGCCGCTCCGAAAGAAGAACGGGACGGTTCACGCCAGCCACCGCCGGAGGATGGCGCCACGCTCGGGGCCTGCGCGGGAGCCGCTTGCGACTCGCGGGAACCGCCGAAGATGCTCGACAGAAAACCACCACTGGCCGCCGGAGCCGGAGCGGCGGCCTGGGATCGAGCCTGCTGCAGTTCGGCCTGCAACTGCTGCACGTGCTGGCTCAATTGTTTGTTCTGCTCATCGAGGCTCTTGAGGGCAGCCTCCTGCACCAGGATCGCCTGGGTCATGAAATACCCGGCCGCAGGCTGGCGGTTCAGATGTTCCTTGATCCGCGCTTCGGCCTGGGCATCACGCGGGGCTGAATCCGTTTCGGCTTGCTGCAACCGTGAAAACAGTCCATCGATCAGGGTTTGTTCTTCGCTGTTCATGGCGACCTCTTTAGATTGCCGGTAAAAATCCGCTCCGCGGCCACAGGGCTGCGGTACGCACCAGTAATGGGGCAGGGGTCATAACTTTCAATGCTCTTTACCCAAGGTTTACGTTTGCTCCGAAGGGGCCCGCATCGGTTAAAGTGTGCAACCGCTTCGTCACTGCGACCCCTTCGATGAATCCGTTAGATGTTCTGCGCGACGCCTTCTATTTCTTCCGCCGTAATCTCGGTCAGATCGCCCAGTTGTGCCTGCCCCTTGTGGTTCTTGAGGCGCTACTGCAGCAGGGTGTGAGCAGCGCCTTGGGCGCGGACGCCTTCCCTGGCTATGGCGTGGTGGTAGGCCTGTTGCTGTATCCGCTGTACACCGGCGCGCTGATTCTGTTTCTCGATGCCCGTACCCGGGGTGAGTCGCCCCGCACCCGCGACCTGCTGGCCATGTCCCTGAGCCTGTGGCCGCGTTTTGCCCTGCTGACGGCCGTCAGCACGCTGCTGATCCTGCTGGGGCTGTCGCTGTATTTCATCCCCGGGCTGTGGCTGATGGTGGTGCTGGCCTTCGCTGAGTACTTGCTGGTGCTCAAGGGCATGACGCCGCTGGCGGCCATCAGCGAAAGCCTGCGTCTGAGCCGTGGGCATTTCCTGCGGATTTTGCTGTGCATCCTGGCGGTGATGGCCCCGCTGTGGTTGCTCAAGGGCGCCAGCGAAACGGCCTATCCCGAGCCACTGAACCCGATCCTGTCCCTGACCATCGACAGCGCCTACAACTTCCTGCAACTGTTCACCAGTGTGGTGCTGTTCCGCCTGTTCATGCTTATCAGCGAACAACCGGACCGGCGCTGATGCGTCCCGCGGCCGCTCTGCCCCTTGGGTAACGGCCGCACGCTCGGTTATGCTCCGACGCACTCCTGCAACGCCATAAGCCGAGCCGATGATCCGTCTACTTCGCGTCACCCTGTTGAGCCTGTTGCTGATCGGCGCCCTGCTGATCGGCCTGATCTACAGCCTGACCTGGCGTGCGCCGGCCAAGCAGACCCAGGCCGTCAATTGCAACGCCCAGGCCTTGCCGCTGGTGCCCGGACAGGCCCTGAAAGTGATGACCTGGAACCTGCAGTACCTGGCGGGCAAACGCTACGTGTTCTGGAACGACCAAGCCCGGGGCGAGGATGAACGCCCGACGCTCGAAGACATGGCCTTCAGCCTCGACGAAGTGGCCCGAGTCATCCGCGACGAGCAACCGGACCTGGTGCTGCTGCAAGAAGTGGACAACGGCGCCAAGGCCAGTGCCTATCAGGATCAACTCAAACTGCTGCAAGAGCGGGTCGCCGATCTCTATAGCTGCAGCACCCAGGCTTACGACTGGAAAGCCGATTTCATTCCCTCCCCGCACATTTTTGGCAGCGTCGGCCGACAACTGGCGACCCTCAGCCGCTACCGCATCGAACACGCCGAACGCCTGCAACTGCCCGTAGCCCCCGGTAACTTCATCAGCCGTCGGTTCCAACCCCAGAACGCCCTGCTGCTCAGTTACCTACCGCTGAGCGACGGCGGCCAACTGGTGGTGCTGAACACACACTTAGAGCTCGCACGCCAACCCGATGAGACCCAGCCCAAGCAGTTGGCCGCCATTAGCAAAGTGTTGGACAAACTGGAGGGCCGAGGCACGCCCTGGCTGATCGGTGGCGATTTCAACCTGCTGCCCCTGGGCCAGTACCAACGCCTGGACGAGCTGCAGCGCACGCCCTACGGCGCCGATAGCCCGCTGCACTTGCTGTGGGAGAAGTACCCGATGATCCCCAGCAACACCCAGGCCAGCGGGGTCAACCGCGCCCACTGGCTGACCCACTACCCCAACGACCCGAACCTCAATGGCCCGGATCGCACCGTCGACTACCTGTTCTACAGTCCGCGCTTGAAGCGCGTCGAATCCCGGGTGCGCCAGGATGACACCCTGCGCATCTCCGACCATCTGCCGGTGCTCGCGCGGTTCCTGTTGCCGGCGCTGTAAACCGCACGCCAGTGGCGCATAACCAGTAACCGCTGCCGCGCAGTACCGGGATTCGCGATTATTTGCGCGGTTTGACCCGCGCCGTGGCTTGCGCGATCAGTGGGTCATCCGGCCAGTAATGCTTGGGATAACGGCCCTTGAGGTCTTTCTTCACCTCGGCATAGGTGCTGCGCCAGAAGTTGGCCAGGTCCTGGGTGACTTGCACCGGACGCCGCGCCGGGGACAACAGGTGCAGTTTGACCACCTGCCGACCGCCGGCGATGCGCGGGGTGTCCGACAGGCCGAACAGCTCTTGCAGGCGCACCGCCAGAATCGGCGGTTGCTCGCTGTAGTCCAGGCGGATCGAAGACCCCGAAGGCACGCTCAGGTGATGCGGGGCCAGTTCATCCAGGCGCTGGGGCAACGGCCAGGGCAGCAGGTTGTGGACCATGCTGGCCAGCTCCAGGTTGGCAAAGTGGCTGAGGCGCGAGACCTTGCCCAGGTACGGCTGCAACCACTGCTCCAGGTTTTCGAGCAAGGCGGCATCGCTGACATCCGGCCATTGGCTCTCGCCCTTGTCCGCCAGATCGAGCTGCCGCAACAACATCACCCGGGCCTGCCACTGGCGCAGCTCCGGGGTCCAGGGCAACAGCTCCAGGCCCTTGCGCCGCACCAGATTGACCAGAGCCTGGCTGCGGGCGGATTCGTCCAGGCCGCTGAGCGGCTCGCGGCTGAGCACCAGTTCACCAACCTTGCGCTGGCGCTCGGCGCGCAACACGCCTTCACGCTCATCCCAATCCAACTGGTCGACGCTACGCACCTGTTCGGCCAGTACCGTATCGAACAACCCCGGATCAAAATCCACCGCCAGATAGATGCGTTCCTCACGCTGCCCCTGCCGACTGCCGAGATCAGCAATCACTAGCCAGGGCTGCTTCATCAAATTATCGGTCTCGCTGAACAGTGCCGCACGACCGTTGGCCAAACGATACTCAGCGCCGCCAGGGCGCCGCTGCTGGGCGACGCGGTCGGGATAAGCCAGGGCCAGCAAGGCCCCAAGCCAGCGAGGATGTTCCGGATCGGCCACGGCGGCCTCGGGCTGCCCGCGCAAATAGCCACGGTATTGGCGCGCCAGGTGTCGCGCTCGTTGCACGCCACCCTGGGCGCCACGGGCCGCGCGCTCAGCTCCCGAGAGCAGTACCAGGCGGCTGTGCAGATCGGCGCCAGCGCCGCGCAGGATGTCCCGCTCGCCGAGCAAGGCCGCAACATCACAGGCCATTTGCGCCAGCCCCAGGGACTGGCCGCGCAGCAACAGGTGAGCAATCCGCGGATGGGCCGGCAGCTCGGCCATGGCCTGCCCGTGACGGGTCAACGTGCCGTCGTCGTTGAGCGCGCCAAGGCGCATCAGCAGATCCTGGGCCTGGGCATAAGCGGCGCTGGGCGGCGGGTCCAGCCAGACCAGTTGGTTCGGGGTCACGCCCCAGCGCGCCAGTTGCAGGGCCAGGCCAGCCAGATCAGCTTGGAGGATCTCCGCGCTGGCATAGGCCGCCAGTTGTTCCTGTTGATCGGCCGACCACAAGCGATAACAAACGCCGGGTTCCAGACGCCCGGCCCGGCCAGCACGCTGGGTGGCGCTGGCCCGGGAGATGCGCTGGGTGTCCAGCCGGGTCATGCCGCTGCCGGGATCGAAGCGCGGTACACGGGCCAGACCCGCGTCCACCACCACTCGCACGCCATCGATGGTCAGGCTGGTTTCGGCAATGTTGGTGGCCAGTACCACTTTGCGCGTGCCCGCGGGGGCCGGATCGATGGCGGCGCGCTGGGCCGTCAGATCCAGCTCACCGTGCAACGGACAGAGCAGGATCTCGCTGTGCTCGCCCAGGGATTCGGCCAACTGCTGATGAACCCGACGAATCTCCGCCTGCCCGGGCAGGAACACCAACAGGCTGCCGCTTTCATCGTTGATGGCCTCCAACACGGTATTGACCACCCTGGGCTCGATGAACTCACCGGGCTGAAACGGCCGTCCCCAGCGCTGAGTCACCGGGAACATGCGACCCTCGCTGCGCACGATCGGCGCCTCGCCCAACAGCGCAGACAAACGCTCGCCCTCCAGGGTCGCTGACATCAGGAGGATCTTCAACGGCTGTTCGTCACGGAACAACTCGCGGCCATTGAGGCTCAGGGCCAGGGCCAGATCAGCGTCCAGGCTGCGTTCGTGGAACTCATCGAAGATCAGCAAGCCGACGCCTTCCAGGGCCGGGTCATCCTGCAGGCGTCGGGTAAGGATGCCTTCGGTCACCACTTCGATGCGGGTACGCGGGCCGACCTTGCTGTCCAGGCGGATGCGGTAGCCCACGGTTTCACCGACTGTTTCCCCCAGTTCGCTGGCCAGGCGCTCTGCGGCGGCCCGAGCGGCCAAACGCCGGGGTTCGAGCATGAGTATGGTTTGTCCGGCCAGCCAGTCCTGATCCAAAAGCGCCAAGGGCACACGGGTGGTCTTACCGGCACCGGGTGGTGCTTCGAGCACTGCTTCATGGCGGGCCGCCAGGGCTTCACGCAGTGCAGGTAAAACTTCATCAATTGGCAAAGAATTCATGCTGGCTCCAAAACAGAGGCGCGAGTATAACGGCGAACTGCCTGGGGTTAATCATGGTCTGAGTGCTGATCGACAAGCCTCAACACCCCGCCCCGCTCCCCTTTGCTTTCGTGCTTGCTAGGAGATATCCATGCGTATTCCCCACCGTGTCATTGGCGGCATTCTGGTGACCACACTGCTGAGCCAACTCACCGCCTGCGGTTCGATCTTCTTCCCCGATCGGCGCGGCCAGATCGACGGCAAGATCGATCCTGTGGTCGTAGCGTTGAATGCCGTGGGCCTGCTGTTCTATGTGATTCCCGGCCTGATCGCCTTTGGCGTCGACTTTGCCACCGGAGCGATTTACCTGGAACCGGGCAAGACCGCGCAAATCGCGCCAGAAAAACTCCAGCAGGCCATAGGCGCTGACGGTAAAGTCGACAACCGCAAACTGCAGGCCATTCTGGAAAGCGAACTGGGGGGCCGCTTCCCCCTGGACGACCCGCGCCTGATCCAGCACAAGGGCAGCGTGCAACAACTGGCGCTGTACGGCCTGCAACCTGCGGCCTGATAAACCCGTTCAAGGAAACCACCGTCGATGATCGCCCACCCGGAACACGCTCGCCTGCTGCGCCTGGCCACCCGCGCCTCGGTCACGGTGGCAAGCATCCTGATTGTGACCAAGGCCATTGCCTGGTGGTTCAGCGGCTCGGTGAGCATGCTGGCGGGGCTCACCGACTCGGTGCTCGACGGTTTCACATCCTTGCTCAACCTGCTGGCAGTGCATTACGCCTTGCGCCCGGCCGATGAAGACCACCGCTACGGTCATGGCAAGGCAGAATCCCTGGCAGGCATGGCTCAGGCGCTGTTCATCGCCGGCAGTGCGACTCTGATTGCCTTCCAGGCGAGCGAGCGCTTGCACAACCCGGAACCGGTGGGTGCGCCCTGGCTGAGCATCGGCGTGATCGTACTGTCGTTGGCCCTGACTGTGGCGCTGCTGGTGCTGCAGCATCGGGTAATCCGCGTTACCGGCTCAAATGCAGTGCGCGCCGATTCGCTGCACTACCGCTCCGACCTGTTGCTCAACGGCAGTATTCTGCTGGCTCTGGTGCTGGCCGCCTTTGGCTGGCACCAAGTGGATGCCTGGTTCGGCCTGGGGATTGCTGCCTACATCCTCTGGAGCGCAATCCAGATCGCCCGGGAAAGCTTCTCGGTGCTGATGGATGAGGAACTGCCTGCTGATGTCAGCCAGCACATGCTGGAGCTGGCCTGCAATGTGCCGGGCGTACTGGGCGCGCATGATCTGCGCACGCGCATTTCCGGTAGTCACTGGTTCGTCCAGTTGCACCTGGAACTACCCGGTGATTTGACCCTATCGGTGGCCCACGAAATCAGCGACCAAGCCGCCGATGCCATCCACCAGGCCTATCCACGGGCCGAAGTGCTGGTGCACGCCGACCCGCAAGAAGTGGTCAAGGCCGCCAGGGCTCAGTCAGTCACCTGATAACCCCGCGAGCTCAGGCAACTGCCCTGAGTCTGGCGGTAAGCCTGGACCACTTCGGGGGCCGGCGCGTAAGTTGCGCTCGCCGGGTCGAAGCCACTTTGCTGCACCGCCCAGCGATAACAGTCGTAGCGATCCTGATCAATCTGCTGTGGCGATTGGCCATTGACCGGATACGCCAACACGTCATAACCCGCGCCACCCTGCTGCTGCGGCAGCCCCCCCACCGGTGGCTCGACGACCACGTACTGCTGGGTGCTCGCTTCGTAGGCGTAGTAGGCGCCCGCGGCGAGAAAAAACAGCGCGCTGCCGATCCACACTTCACGCGCGTAGTCGGGTAGATAAGCCACCCGTATCCCATATGGCGGCCGCACCACTACATAGCGGGCGCCTTGCGGGCGATACCAGTAGCCGCCCGAAAAGAAGTAATCCTGGCCCCGATACGGAACCCGGTAATGGCGCTCGGGGAATCGGTCGATCACATAGCCGGGACGATAGTGCGGCGCTGAACCCCAGCCATTGCCATGCCCATCCGGGCGACCCGGCCAGCGATGATCATTGGGACGACCATTATCGGGACGCGAGCCCGGTCCACCGGCTTGCCAATGCCGGTTGTAATCGTTGCGCCGAGGAATGTCCTGATAGTAGCCGCGCTGGGGCTCCTGGGTCTGGCGAACAGTATCAGGGCGCCCCTGGATCGGCAGCTCGGGCGCCGCCTGCGGCGGTCGCGGAGTCGGCCGACGCTGCTGATTGGGATCGTGCTGCGGACGGTTCTGCCACTGTCCGCCGGGATTCTGGCCGTTGTGCTCGAACTGGCGGCTGTTGTCGCCACGGATGATTTCAGTCTGCGGACGCTGCTGCGGGGCAGGCTGTACACGTT
Organism: Pseudomonas sp. LD120; assembly: GCF_009861525.1. Lineage (GTDB taxonomy): Bacteria > Pseudomonadota > Gammaproteobacteria > Pseudomonadales > Pseudomonadaceae > Aquipseudomonas. The sequence continues at coordinate 134,645 of NZ_WVHL01000001.1, forward strand.
CGGGCGGGGTCGCCGGGCGGCCCTGATTGCTCTCGCCACGCCCTTCGGGGGCATGCTCACGCTGCCCGCCCGAAGGCGCTCCCTGCTGGGGTGGGCGTCTCTCGCCCTGCTCATCGGCGAGCACCTGCGCGGTGACGCTGACGCACAACACACCAACACCTGCCAAACGCCAGATGCGCGACTTCATGCTATTCCTCACTGCAGATGGGGGCCTGTACTTAAGACTGAAAAAGCCCGGGGCGGTTCTGCAGCAGATTATCAGTCACAAGACTAATTTCGCAGGCAATAAAAAAAGGCGGCCCGTCGGCCACCCTTTGAGATTTTGTCCGTGCTCGACGCTTTTGACGCCGGCTCACCTCACGCCGTCTTCTGGACAGTGTGTAGCCCGGGGGCCAACTCAACCCTGTGGGATTGGTGGCCGCGGCAGGCCTGATTCGGCGGGCCGCAGTGGACTCTATGTCCGGGCAGTGATTCTGGTGATAAGAATAGGCCGGGGGCGCCGGCAGCGGATTGCGAAGATTGCTTGAAAAAACACCTCTTGCGCAATTTTTAACTAAAGCCGGATAATCCTGCGCAATAGTTACGACAAAGGCCTGACCAATGAGCAAACTCGACCGCTATGACCTGAGTATTTTGGCGGAATTGCAACGCGACGCCCGCATCTCCAACCAGGAACTGGCCGAGCGCATCGGCCTGTCCCCCTCACCCTGCTCGCGCCGGGTCAAGCAATTGGAAGACGACGGCTACATTTCCCGCCAGGTCGCCTTGCTGGACCGCAAGCTGCTCGGCCTGAGCCTGACCGCCTACGTGCTGATCGGCATGGATCGACACACACCGGAGCGTTTTGAGAATTTCGAAGCCGCGATCCGCAGCCTGCCACAAGTGCTGGAGTGCAGCCTGGTGACGGGGGTCGACGCCGACTACCAACTCAAGGTGGTGGTGCCGGACATGGACCACTACCAGAAGCTGCTGCTCGGTCACCTGACCCGCATCGATGGCGTGACCAGCGTGCGCTCAAGCTTCGTGCTCAATCAGGTGCTCAACAGCACTGAGCTGCCCCTGACCCACCTGCGCAGTTGATCCACAGGCCTGCTGTGGCGACGTAACGCATGCAGATCAATGCCCGCCCCTGATCCCTTGGCGTATACTCGCCCGGCATTTTTTGCCCTGCCTGCACCGGAGATGAACGATGGACCCAGCCGTATTAGAAGAGTGGATGATGACCGGCCTGGTCAGCATCCTGATCATATTCATGGGTTTCATCGTTTGGGACCTGGCCAAAAAGTCCAAGGCCGGACGTTTCGGCTCGTTCATCCTGTTTTTCGTGCTGGGCCTGGGCGTGGCCGCGTTCATCATCAAAAGCGTGGTCATCGGCTTGATCGAGTCCGGCGTCTTATAGACGCGCTGGCACTTCCTTCCACTGCCCCTGATCCAGGCCTTCCAGGGTCCAGTCGCCAATTCTCACCCGCACCAGACGCAAGGTCGGCAAGCCCACCGCGGCGGTCATGCGCCGCACTTGCCGGTTGCGCCCTTCGCGAATGACCAATTCCAGCCAACGGGTGGGCACGTTTTTGCGAAACCGCACCGGTGGATTGCGCGGCCACAACGGCGGCTCATCGAGCTCGCGCGCCTGGGCCGGCAAGGTCATGCCATCGTTGAGTTGCACACCATCGCGCAGACGCTGCAACTGCTCCGCGCTGGGTTCACCTTCGACTTGCACCCAGTAGGTCTTGGCCAGCTTGTGCTTGGGATCGGCGATACGCGCTTGCAGTTGCCCATCATTGGTCAACAACAGCAGCCCTTCGCTGTCACGGTCAAGACGCCCGGCCGGGTAAACCCCGGGGATCGCGATGAAGTCCTTGAGCGTCGCCCGCCCTTCGCCATCGCTGAACTGAGTCAGCACGTCGAATGGTTTGTTGAACAAGATCAACTTGGGCTCGGCCGGTGGCGCCTTGGCCACACGCTTGGCGGGAGCAGTGGAAAACGGCTTCGCGCCGGGGCGACGAGAAGCGGGACGAGGCGGACGGGACATAAGGTCAGGAACATTCAGCGATCAGGACCGACAATGCTAGTGGCCTGATCGCCAAATGACCATGGATTAAACGCTTAGCGGAAAGGCGGCTCGTCGAAACTGCGCAGTTTGCGCGAGTGCAGCGAGTTGAGTTCGCTGCGCATCAGGTCCACGGCTTCGATACCGATCTTCAAATGCTGGCTGACTGCACGCTCATAGAAGGCATTGGCCGCCCCTGGCAACTTGATTTCACTGTGCAGGGGTTTGTCCGAAACACACAGCAAGGTGCCGTAAGGCACGCGCAAGCGATAACCCTGTGCGGCAATGGTGCCGCTTTCCATATCCACCGCTACAGCCCGGGACAGGTTGATGAGCGGCCGCTCCTCGGCCCAACGCAGCTCCCAGTTGCGATCGTCATACGTCAGGACGGTGCCGGTGCGCAGGCGTTTCTTCAATTGTTCGCCCTTTTCTCCAGTGACATTGGCCGCGGCCTGTTGCAGCGCCAACTGGACCTCGGCCAGGGCCGGGATCGGAATGTTCGGCGGCACCACACGGTCGAGAATGCCGTCGCGGCGCATGTAGGCGTGGGCCAGCACATAATCGCCAATGGTCTGGGATTGGCGCAGTCCACCGCAGTGACCGATCATCAGCCAGCAATGAGGACGCAGTACCGCCAGGTGATCGGTGATGTTCTTGGCGTTGGACGGGCCGACACCGATGTTCACCAACGTCACGCCATGACCGTCACTGGCCTGCAGGTGATAGGCCGGCATCTGGTAACGATGCCAGACCACGCCAGCGGCAATCGCCGAGGCTTCGCCATGATCCATGCTCTTTTCAATGATCACGTTGCCCGGCAAAACCATGCGCACAAAACGCGGGTCGCTGCGCAGTTGCTCCAGACCATGGAAGATGAACTGGTCAACATAACGGTGATAGTTGGTCAGCAGGATCCACGGCTGTACATGGCGCCAGTCACTGCCGGTGTAATGCACCAGGCGACGCAGAGAGAAATCCACCCGCGCGGCATCGAACAGCGCCAAAGGCAGCGGATGAGTATTTTCCCAGTCGTAGAGCCCGTCGGCGATGCCGTCGGTGGCAGCCGACAGGTCGGTGCTGGGGAAAACCCGGGCCAGAGCCGCGGCAGTCACTCCCGAGCCCGCCAGTTCGTCACCCTGCTCCACCACGTAGGGGTAAGGAATGTTCTGCTCGCTCACGCCCACCTCCACCGTGACGGTGAAGTCGTGCATCAGGGGCACCAGTTGTTCGAGCAGATAATTACGAAAAGCGGCGGGATGAGTGACGGTGACGCTGTAGGTGCCCGGTAACTGGACCTTGGCATAAGCGCGGGTGGTTTGTGGGACTTCGCCGTGGCAGTGGTAGGTCAAACGCAGTTCGGGGTAACGAAACAACGCTCGTTGCTCGGCATCCGGTTCGACCCGGTCCTTGAGGTAGCGCTTGAGCGCCTGGCTCAACGCCGTGGTAGCCCGCTCATGCAACGCAGCAAGCCGATCCACGGCTTGCTCGGCGGTTTGAACGACAATAAAAGCTTCGGTCACGATAAGCATCCTGTGTTCTGATCTTGCAGGGGTTCATCTTGCCTGCAACACCGCCCGACGGGAACAGCGGAATCATGCCGACTCAGATGCCCGGGGTGGAGCGGGCGACGATGGCCGCCACATCCAGTCCTCGGGGCAAGGTGCCATAGACTCGCCCGCCCTGGCCGTCCAGGCGACTGGCGATAAAGGCGTCACTGACCACCTCATTACCGGCCTCCAGCAACAGCTTGGCCTGCAACCCCAGCGCAATGTCCTCGGTCAACTGACGGGCGCGGTACTGAATGTCGGCAGTGTCCTTGAAGCTGTCTTTAAGCGTCGCGATATGCGCCGCCAGACGCTGATCGCCATGCCCGTCCCCAAGCTCGGCAAACAGCGCATCCAGCACACCGGGCTCTTTCGAGAGGGCCCGCAGCACGTCCAGGCACTGCACATTGCCGGAACCTTCCCAGGTGGAATTCACCGGCGCTTCGCGGTACAGCCGCGGCAAAATGCTGTCTTCAACATAACCGGCGCCCCCCATGCACTCAGCGGCCTCATTGATCATTGCCGGCGCGCGTTTGCAGATCCAGTACTTGCCCACTGCGGTCACCAGGCGACTGAACTTGGCTTCCTGGGCATCATCCTGATGGTCCAGGGCACGCCCCATGCGCATGCTCAGGGCCAGAGCCGCCTCGCTTTCCAGGGCCAGGTCAGCCAATACGTTCTGCATCAGCGGCTGCTCGCTGAGCAGCCGTGCGCCCACGCAGCGATGGGCACAATGATGGCTGGCCTGAGTCAGGGCTTGGCGCATAAGTGCGCTGGAGCCGACCATGCAGTCGAAGCGGGTCATGGCCACCATCTCGATGATGGTGGGAACACCGCGCCCTTCTTCACCGATCATCCACGCCAGGGCGCCACGAAACTCCACTTCACTGGAAGCGTTGGATACGTTGCCCAGCTTGTTCTTCAAGCGCTGGATATAGAACTGATTGCGCGTGTCATCGGGACGGTGGCGAGGCAGGAGGAAACAGGTCAGGCCTTTATCGGTCTGGGCCAGGGTCAGAAAGGCATCGCACATCGGTGCCGAGCAGAACCATTTGTGCCCCACCAACTCATAGGCCTGCCCCGGTCCCGTGGCGCCCACCGGATAAGCCCGAGTGGTGTTGGCGCGCACATCTGTGCCGCCCTGCTTCTCGGTCATGGCCATACCGATGGTCAACCCGGCCTTGTGCTGCATGCCGACATTGCGCGGATCGTATTGAGTGCAGAGGATCTTCGGCAGCCACAACTGCGCGATATCCGGCTGGCGCTTCAACGCCGGAACGCAGGCGAACGTCATGGTCAATGGACAGCCGCTGCCTGCCTCGGCCTGACTGTGCAGATAGGTCATGGCGGCGCGGGCCACGTGAGCGCCTGCTTGCGGATCGGTCCAGGGCAGCGAAGTCAGGCCACCTTCGATCGCAGCGTGCATCAACTGGTGATAAGCCGGGTGAAACTCCACCAGGTCGACCCGATGGCCAAAGCGGTCATGACTGGAAAATACCGGCTTGTTCTGATTGGCCAGAAATCCCGCCGCCATCAACGGGCCACCGGCCAACGCGCCATAGGCATCGACTCGGGACTCGGCCCAGCCGGCATCGAAGCGCTGCATCCACTGCTGCAACGGCAGGTCGATCCGATAAAGGTTGGTACCGTCCAGGGCGGGCGGCTGGTTGGTCACTTCGTGCGTTTCAGCGAACTGGTGGAGGTTCATCGCGGGGCTCCTTCAGGGTATGCCAAGCCGCCAGTTAATCACCCACCCCACCTCGAACAAAGTGGTATACGCGCCTAAATGTCGGCGCTTTCACCCTGCTCCGCATGCAGCACCCGCCTTGCCAGCACCGCTTGCAACGCCTCGAATTTAACCGGCTTGCCCAGTGCATCAGCCCCCACGCCCCATTCGGCACCGGGTGCACACGCCTGAAAAATCGGCAAGCGCGCATAGCCCGGTAATGCATGGGCCTGCAGGCGAAAAGCCTCTGATTGAGCGGTGGACATGTCGTCATCGACCAGCACCGCACTGATGGACTCACGCCCCAGCAGTTGCAGCGCATCGGTGGGGCTTGGCGCAGTAAGTACCCGATAGCCGAGCTTGAGCAGCATGCCCCGCAGCACCAACTGATTGACGTCGTTGTCATCGACCAGCAGCACGGTGCAATCCTGTGGCAAGCGTCGATCAAGGGCTGCCGGTGAACGCTGAAGCGACTCCTGAAGATCGAACCCCACCTGCAGGCGGAAGCAACTGCCCTGGCCAAGCGTGGACTCATGGGTCAATTGGCCACCCAACAAATCCACCAACTGTCGGCAAATCGCCAGGCCGATACCCAGTCCGCCATATTCACGGGTCATGGAGCCATCGAGCTGGAAGAAACGCTGATACACCGCCGACTCCTCCAGATTGATGAAACCGACTCCGCTGTCGATCACTTCGAAGCTGAGGCTCACGCGCTCGGCCGACGCAGAGCGGGTGACGACACGCAACACCACCGCGCCGGAGTGTGTGAACTTGATGGCGTTTTCCAGCAGGCACTCCAGGCAATGACTGAGTTTGCAGCGATCCCCCAGCAGGCGATCGGGCAATCCGGCAGCGAGATCGACCTGGAAAGACAGCGACTTGGCTGCGGCACTGGCGCCGAATTGGCTCTGTAACGTGATCAACAGCGAGCGCAGGCTGAACGGCTGACGTTGCGCGCTGAGCTTGCCCGCCTGCAACTCGGTCAACGTAAGAATGCCGTTGACCATGCGCATCATGTCCCGCGCCGAGCCGGCGGCCGTTTGCTGGTACTGCTGCAGTTCCGGGTCCAGGTCCAGGGTCTGCATCAATTCCAGCGAGCCGATAACGCCGTTCATCGGGGTTCGCAGTTCATGGGTCAAGGTGGCCAGGAACTCGTCCTTGAGCCGGTTGCTATGGGCCAGTTGCTGGTTCAGCACTTCAAGCTTCTGCCCGGCCTCCTGCAGGGTCTGGGCCTGCTGCTCGCGCATCGCGTTGATCCGGTCAGCCAGCGCCAGCGACAGCAACGCCACCTCGATCGCCGAGCCGATCTGGCTGGCGTACATGGTCAGGAATACATTCGGCAGGTAACCCAGCACCATCAGCGTGTTGATCACCCCGCCAAACAGAAAGGCCGACCAGGCAATGATGAAATAGCGCGCCACGCGCAAGCCACGACACCAAGCCACTATCCCCGCCACGTAGATCACCACGGTGAACAGTAACGCCAACGCGGTGGCCAGCCGCAGTGCCAGGGCATAGCTGGTCATCAGTGATAACACCATGACCACGACGCCGAACGCCATCAGTGCCAGCAACATCCGGTCAACCCAGGGACTGTGGCGAGCCGTCTGCAAGAAGCTACGAGCGAACTGGCTGCCGAACAGGCCCGCCGAGCCAATGAAAAATGGCGTCGCGGCATTGGCCCACCAGGGGTGGCTGGGCCAGAAGTACTCAACCGCAGCACCATTGACCGACAACTGATAAAGGCCAAAGGAGGCAATATAGAAGATGTAGTAGAGGTAGCTGGTATCACGCACGCTGAGGTAGATGAACAGGTTGTACACCAGCATCCCCAGCAACACTCCGTAGATCAGCCCCAACACATAAAGCCGCACTGGCTGGGCTTCAAGGTACGCCTGGCTGGACCAAAGGCTCACCGGCGCCTGGATCGAACCTTCGCTGGCCAGACGCAGATAGATGGTCTTGTGTTCGTGAGGGGAGAAATTCAGATTGAACAGGTAGTTGTTCTGGCGGATCTGCCGACTGTCGAACGGCAAGGCATCGCCAGTGCGCTCTGCCAACCGATAACCACCTGCTTCATCAGCGACATACAGATCCAGGTGATCCAGCGGCGGATAGGCCAACTCCAGCAGCCAGTTGCGCTGCGCAGCAGGGTTGCCGGGGCGGTATTCAAGATCGATCTTCAGCCAGAACGCCGAACGAGAGTAGCCGGCATTGAGGGTATCTTTATCGTGGCGCTTGAAGTGCTGAGCCAAAGGCCCCGAACTGACATCGGCAATTGTCGCCTGCCCACTCACGTCTTCGAGGACTTGCATCACTCGGCCCAAGGGCAGGCGTTGAGTGAACTCGTCGAACTCGGCGGCGCCAGCCAGCAGCGGCAAGCTCAACAGCAACATCAGCAAATAGTGCATTAAAGCCCCAGCGTGACCTGTCCGGCGGTGTCAGGAAGTCCCCCCATTTCCGTTGAGCAGACGTCAAACCGGCATAGCCTGTTATTGGTTTGAGTGCACTCTAGCATAGCCGCTGATGGCCATTGAGCACCATTGAAAATTTTAGTCTAAAGGCTCTAGATCGGGCCTTTCAGCGCAATCCTGCGAGCTAGAGCGGTTGCATCGAATAAGACCGTCGACCACTCAAAAGCAAAGCTCGCCATTCCACGCCGAGCGCCGCGTAAAAAAGCGTTTGGTGGTAAGCTCGCCGCCCATGAATATCTACAGCTCTCGCCCCGTTGTCCTCTGTCTCTCCGGCCACGACCCCAGTGGTGGCGCCGGCTTGCAGGCAGATATCGAAGCCCTGCTGGCTCAGGGTTGTCACGCAGCTCCGACTGTCACCGCCCTGACCGTGCAAGACACGGTCAATGTCAGCGACTTTCGCGTCCTGGATCGCGAGTGGGTGTTGGCCCAGGCCAATGCCGTGCTCAACGACTCCAGAGTCGCCGCAGTCAAGCTGGGCATGCTCGGCTCCCTGGAGATGGTCGACACCGTGGTCGAACTGCTCCAGGCGCACCCACACCTGCCCCTGGTCTGCGACCCGGTGCTACGCGCCGGCGGCGGTGGCCGTCTGGGCAAGGATGACGTGGGCTACGCCATGCGCGAACGCCTGCTGCCCCTGGCCACCATTGCCACTCCCAACCTTCCCGAAGCCCAAATTCTTGCGGAACTACCCGAAGGCAGCGCCGACCAATGCGCCGAAAAACTCTTGCCGTTCGTCAAGCACCTGCTGATCACTGGCGGCCATGGCGATGAACACGAAGTGCATAATCGCCTGTACAGCCGCGACGGCCTGCGCGAAACCTACACCTGCCAGCGCCTGCCGGGCAGCTATCACGGCTCCGGCTGCACCCTGGCCAGCGCCCTGGCCGGTCGTCTGGCGCAGGGCGAACATCTGGACAGTGCGGTGAAATCTGCCCTGGATTACACCTGGCGCACCCTGCGCGATGCCGAACAACTGGGCCGAGGCCAGTTCGTCCCGCGTCGTTTGCCGTTGGACTTTTGCTCGTAATGTCATGAGGCCCGCTCAATGAAACTACGTGGTCTGTACGCCATCACCGACGGCCAACTGTTGGCTGGCAAGTTTCTGAAATACGTGGAGGCGGCGCTGGAAGGTGGCGTCACGCTGCTGCAGTACCGCGACAAAAGCGACGATCAGGCCCGCCGCCTGCGGGAAGCCGAAACCCTGCTGACCTTGTGCGAGCGCTACAAGACCCGCTTGATCATCAATGACGATGCCGAACTGGCGGCACGCATTGGCGCAGGCGTGCATCTGGGCCAGACTGACGGTCCCCTGACCCCAGCCAGAGCCTTGCTAGGTCGTGAGGCAATCATTGGTTCCACCTGCCATGACCAATTGCCCCTGGCCGAACAAGCGGCAAAAGAAGGCGCAAGCTATGTCGCCTTCGGCCGTTTTTTCAATTCCACCACCAAGCCCGGCGCCCCTACGGCCAGCCTTGAACTGCTGGATCGCGCCCGGCCCCGCCTGAACCTGCCGATTTGCGTGATCGGCGGTATCACCCTGGACAACGCTGCGCCACTGATCAGCCACGGGGCTGATCTACTGGCCGTGGTCCATGGCCTGTTCGGTGCCGACAGTGCCGAGGAAGTGACCCGCCGCGCTCGCGCCTTCAACGCCATGTTTCATCTTTAAACAGTCAACCGCTGATTTTTTGAGAGCCGAATAATGTCTCGTTCCGAAACTCTGTTTGCCAACGCCCAGAAACACATCCCAGGCGGCGTCAACTCGCCGGTCCGCGCATTCAAAAGCGTGGGCGGCACCCCGCTGTTCTTCAAGCACGCCGAAGGTGCCTATGTCACTGACGAAGACGACAAGCGCTATGTCGACTATGTCGGCTCCTGGGGCCCGATGATCCTCGGCCACAGCCATCCAGACGTGCTGGATGCGGTGCGCAAGCAGCTGGAGCATGGCCTGTCCTACGGCGCCCCGACTGCCATGGAAACCGAAATGGCCGATCTGGTGTGCGCCATCGTGCCGTCCATGGAAATGGTGCGCATGGTCAGCTCCGGCACTGAAGCCACCATGAGCGCGATTCGCCTGGCCCGAGGTTTCACCGGCCGCGACAGCATCATCAAATTCGAGGGCTGCTACCACGGTCACTCCGACAGCCTGCTGGTCAAGGCCGGCTCTGGCGCCCTGACCCAAGGCGTTCCCAGCTCCGCCGGGGTGCCTGCGGCCTTCGCCAAACACACCCTGACCCTGCCCTTCAACGACATCACCGCCGTGGAGAAAATGCTCGCGGAAGTCGGCCAGGAAGTGGCCTGCATCATCGTCGAGCCGGTGGCCGGCAACATGAACTGCGTACCGCCGGCACCGGGTTTTCTTGAAGGTCTGCGCAGACTCTGCGACCAGCATGGCGTAGTGCTGATCTTCGACGAAGTGATGACCGGCTTCCGTGTCGCTTTAGGCGGCGCCCAGGCTCATTACGGCGTGACACCGGACCTGTCGACCTTCGGCAAGATCATCGGCGGCGGCATGCCGGTGGGCTGCTTCGGCGGCAAACGCACGATCATGGAACACATCGCGCCCCTGGGCCCGGTCTACCAGGCTGGCACACTGTCCGGCAATCCGCTGGCCATGGCCGCCGGCCTGACCACCCTGCGCCTGATCAGTCGCCCCGGCTTCCATGCCGAACTGAGCGACTACACCAGCCGCCTGCTCGAAGGCTTGCAACAACGCGCGGATGCCGCGGGTATTCCGTTCGTCACCACCCAAGCCGGCGGCATGTTCGGCCTGTACTTCAGCGGCGCCGATGACATCGTCACCTTCGACGACGTGATGGCCAGCGATGCCAACCTGTTCAAGCGCTTCTTCCACTTGATGCTGGAGGGCGGCGTGTACCTGGCGCCCAGTGCCTTCGAGGCCGGTTTCACCTCGATCGCCCATGGCGAGGCCGAGCTGCAACTGACCCTGGATGCAGCAGAGCGCGCATTTGCCGCGTTGAAGTGAGCCCAGGCCACCGGGCGTGGTGATCAACCACGCCCGGCGCGTCTTTTACTCGGACTTTTCTCCTATCGAAGTGGAAAACGCTGGCAAAATCTGCGGATATCGCAGCCACGCAGCAGAAAAACGAGCAAAGACTTTGTAAGGTTGCCCCTGCTTATTTCATAATGCGCGCTTATTGGGCCCTCGCAGGGTCCGCGCGCCCCTCAGAGGTAAGTCGATCCCCATGAACCGCACCGGCCGCGCCCTGACATTGGGCTGCCTGTTGCTCCTTCAGCCCCTGCTCGCGCACGCACAAGCAGGCGGCAACTCGTTGTTGATCCCTGCGCAGGGTCGCTGCACCCTCGACCCACAGGCACACGATCAGGGCGAGGCGCTCGCCGCCTGCCAAAAGGCCGCCGATGACGGGGATGCCGAGGCGCAATACGAGCTGGGTGAGTTCTACTACGAAGGCCAAGCCGAGCAGCGCGACTTCAACCAAGCCCTGAGTTACTTCGAAAAGGCCTCGCTGCAAGGTCATGCTCAGGCGCAGTTCAAACTCGGCACGATGTTCTTTCACGGCGAAGGCGTACCTGCCAACAACGTCCAGGCTTATATCGTGCTGAAAATGGCTGCGGTCAACGGCGCCGAGGATGCGCTGGACACGGCCGACGAAGTTGCCGGACACATGCAGCGCGACGAGCTGGAAGTGGCCACCCAGGTGTTGGGGCAGATTTTCCGCAAATACTTGATGGAACTGCAGAGCGCCGACGGCCGTTCGCCTTTTTCACCCCTGCCCTGACAGGCCTTGGCGCCATTCGCTGACAGCCCTTGCAACACCGTCAGACACAAATCAGCGCCTGTCAAGAAGGCGCCAGCCCAAGCCGGGCCTATTTCTCGGGCATCGGCATTGGGAACGGCATGACGTTGCTGACGCCGCGGGCTTCGCTGATTTTTGGCGTGCCGAGGCGCTCCACTTCGTCGATGCGCACGATCGAATGCATCGGCACAAAACTGCGCACCACGCCTTCGAATTGAGCCTTGAGCTTCTCTTCGCTCGGGTCGACGACCACCTGCGTGCGCTCGCCAAAGACGAACTCTTCCACTTCCAGGAAGCCCCACAGATCACTTTGATAGATCTGCTTGGCGTACATTTCGAACACCTGCCCCTGGTTGAGGAAAATCACCTTATAGATTGGAGCTTCACGTTTGGTCATGGTGGGCAGGTAACACATCGAGGGACAAAAATAGGGCGCGAACTATAGCATAGCTACCCGATGCACAACGCTAGGATCCTGTAGGCATGGCCCCTATAATGCGCGGTTCTTTGAATCACGTGAGACCGAGGTCCATGGCCAAGAAGCTCTATATCGAAACCCACGGTTGCCAGATGAACGAGTACGACAGCTCGCGCATGGTCGATCTGCTGGGTGAACATCAGGCCCTGGAAGTCACCGCCCGCGCCGAAGATGCCGACGTCATTCTGCTCAACACCTGCTCCATTCGCGAACGCGCCCAGGATCGGGTTTATTCCCAACTCGGACGCTGGCGTGAGCTGAAGCTGGCCAACCCGGAAATGGTCATCGCCGTCGGTGGCTGCGTGGCGAGCCAGGAAGGCGCGGCGATCCGTGATCGGGCGCCTTATGTCGACGTGGTTTTCGGCCCTCAGACCTTGCACCGCCTGCCGGAAATGATCGACGCCGCACGCACCAGCAAACTGCCGCAGGTGGACGTCTCGTTCCCGGAAATCGAGAAGTTCGACCACCTGCCCGAGCCGCGCGTCGAAGGCCCCAGCGCCTACGTCTCGGTGATGGAAGGCTGCAGCAAGTACTGCACCTTCTGCGTCGTGCCCTATACCCGGGGCGAGGAAGTCAGCCGGCCGTTTGACGATGTGCTTGCCGAGATTATCCACCTGGCGGAAAACGGCGTCCGTGAAGTCACTCTGCTGGGCCAGAACGTCAACGGTTACCGCGGTCAAACCCACGATGGACGCATGGCGGACCTGGCCGACCTGATCCGCGTAGTCGCGGCCGTCGACGGCATCGAGCGGATTCGCTACACCACCTCGCACCCGCTGGAGTTCTCCGACAGCCTGATTCAGGCCCATGCCGAAGTGCCAGAGCTGGTAAAGCACCTGCACCTGCCCGTGCAGTCAGGTTCCGATCGCATCCTGGCGGCGATGAAACGCAACCACACCACCCTGGAGTACAAGTCCAAGCTGCGCAAACTGCGAGCGGCAGTGCCGGGCATCTGCATCAGTTCGGACTTTATCGTTGGTTTCCCCGGGGAAACGGAAAAAGACTTCGAGCAGACCATGAAGTTGATCGAGGACGTCGGCTTCGACTTTTCCTACTCGTTTGTCTACAGCCAGCGCCCCGGCACTCCGGCCGCCGACCTGGCCGACGACACGCCAGAGGCGCTGAAAAAGGAGCGCCTGAACGCGCTGCAGCACCGCCTCAACCAACAGGGCTTTGAGATCAGCCGACAAATGGTTGGATCCACTCAACGCATCCTGGTCACCGACTACTCCAAGAAAGACCCGGGAGAGCTGCAAGGACGGACCGAGAACAACCGTATCGTCAACTTCCGCTGCGACAATCCCACGCTGATCGGCCAATTCGCCGACGTGCGCATCGACTCTGCGCAGCCTCACTCGCTACGCGGCTCGCTGCTATCGTAAAAACAGGTTGATGCGGATGAAGGCTTGCCAGCAAATGGGCTCGTAACACCGCCCTCGCCGGCAAGCCGGCTCCGCGAGAAAAAGCCCCAACGGCCCTTGCTCCATATAAGAGCTTTCGCACCCAAGCCGCTGGCGTTATCCTTGATTTCTTCTTAATTGCCGTTGGGCGGCCAAAAACGACCTTGAACGCACCCATAGAACCTCATCGCTTCATCCTCGAGCCCTTCGAGGCTCGCCGCTTCGCCAATCTGTGCGGGCAATTCGACGAGCATTTGCGCTTGATCGAACAGCGCCTGACGATTGAGATCCGCAATCGCGGCAATCAGTTCGAACTGATCGGCGAACCCAAGCACACCAACTCCGCAGAAAATCTTCTGCGCCGTCTCTACCGGGAAACCAAAGGCACCGAGTTGTCGCCGGACCTGGTGCATCTGTTCCTCCAGGAATCTGCCGTGGAAGAGCTGGACAACCCATCGGTGGCCGACGCGGCTGTGGCCCTGCGCACCAAAAAAGGCATGATTCGCCCGCGCGGCCTGAATCAGCAGCGCTATGTCAAAGAAATTCTCGGCAACGACATCAACTTCGGCATCGGCCCGGCCGGTACAGGCAAGACCTACTTGGCCGTGGCCTGCGCCGTTGACGCTCTGGAACGCGAGCAGGTACGACGTATCCTGCTGGTGCGCCCGGCCGTGGAGGCCGGTGAAAAACTCGGTTTCCTGCCCGGCGACCTGGCCCAGAAGATCGACCCTTACTTGCGCCCACTGTATGACGCACTGTACGAGATGCTCGGCTTCGAACAGGTGGCCAAACTGATCGAGCGCCAGGTCATCGAGATCGCGCCACTGGCTTACATGCGCGGCCGCACCCTGAACAACAGCTTCATCATCCTCGACGAAAGCCAGAACACCACCGTGGAACAGATGAAGATGTTCCTCACCCGGATTGGCTTCGGCTCCACCGCGGTGATCACCGGCGATATCACCCAGGTCGACCTGCCCAAGGGCACCAAGTCCGGGCTGGCTCACGTGACCAACGTACTCAAGGATGTGCCCGGCATCAGCTTCACTCACTTCATGCCCAAGGACGTCGTGCGCCACCCGCTGGTGCAACGCATTGTCGAAGCCTACGAGCGCTTCGAACAGCGGGCCGACGACGAAGCCGCCAAGGCCGCCGCCGACAGGGGCAGCCGCCGCGATGCTTGAGCTTGACCTGCAGCGCGCCAGCCAGCAGCCGGCCCCCAGCGATGAGCAATTCCGCCAGTGGTGCGAGCTGGCCCTGCGCCAGCGCACTGCCGACTCGGAACTGACCATCCGCCTGGTGGACGAAGACGAAGGCCGCGAGCTGAATCACACCTGGCGTCATAAAGATTACGCCACCAATGTGCTGTCATTCCCTGCCGATGTGCCGGATGAGCTGCTGGATATCCCGCTGCTGGGGGATCTGGTGATCTGCGTCGCAGTGGTCGAACGTGAAGCGGCCGAACAAGGCAAGGAACCCAATGCCCACTGGGCTCATCTGGTGATTCACGGCTGCTTGCATCTACTGGGTTACGACCATATAGATGATGACGAAGCCCAAGAAATGGAAGCACTGGAACGAACGTTGCTTGCAGAGCTGGGTCATCCTGACCCTTATGCAGACGACGAAAACTGATCAACATCCACCTGTAACCACCAAGGATTCAGAGCAATCGCTATGAGCGAAGATCGATCGAGCAACGGGCAAAAGTCATGGCTGGGTAAACTGACCCAGGCTTTTGCCCATGAGCCGAAAAACCGTCAGGAGCTGCTGGAGCTGCTGCGCGAAGCCCATCAGAATAAATTGCTGGACAGCGAAGCGCTGGCTATCGTCGAAGGCGCCATTCAGGTCGCTGACCTGCAAGTCCGAGACATCATGGTCCCGCGCTCGCAGATGATCAGCATCAAGGCCACCCAGACGCCCCGCGAGTTCCTCCCCGCCGTCATCGATTCGGCGCACTCGCGCTACCCGGTGATCGGCGAAAGCCATGACGATGTGATGGGCGTCCTACTGGCCAAGGATTTGCTTCCGCTGATCCTCAAAGAGAACGGCGACAGTTTCAACATCAAGGACCTGCTGCGCCCGGCAACCTTCGTGCCTGAATCCAAGCGCCTGAACGTGCTGCTGCGCGAGTTCCGTGCCAACCACAACCACATGGCCATCGTCATCGACGAGTACGGCGGCGTGGCCGGTCTGGTGACCATCGAAGACGTGCTGGAGCAGATCGTCGGCGACATCGAAGACGAGCACGACGTCGAGGAAGACAGCTACATCAAGCCCCTGCCCAGCGGTGACTTCCTGATCAAGGCGCTGACACCGATCGAGAATTTCAACGAATTTTTCGACAGCAACTTCTCCGATGATGAGTTCGACACCGTCGGAGGCCTGGTGATGAGCGCGTTCGGCCACCTGCCAAAACGCAACGAAATCACCGAAATCGGCACCTATCGCTTCCGTGTGCTCAATGCCGACAGCCGGCGGATTCATCTGCTGCGCTTGACCCCCATCGCCCGCTAAGGACTGGGGTCATCAGCCCTCCCAGCGCACCAAATTGTCGCCTTGAGCCGCCCCGGCCCCAGGCGATGATTGACTGCGGATGGGGCACGCGGCGCCGCATGATTCGACGCTTCGCTGCATCATCCACCCAACTATTTTTCTCGCGCCTCGCCCGGCACGAAACAGGAAAGAGCTGATGAAACGCCTCTTGCAGCGCTCAACCCGCCCCGGCTGGCCCGGCAACCTGCTGGCCATGGCGGCTGGTGCCATCACCACCCTGGCCCTGGCGCCTTACAACATCTGGCCGCTGGCGTTGCTGGCGGTGGGGGTGTTCTACGCCGGCATGCGAGAGCTGACACCACGCCAGGCTCTGGGCCGTGGCTGGTGCTTCGGTTTCGGCCTGTTCGGCGCAGGCACCAGTTGGATCTACGTCAGTATCCATACCTATGGCGGCGCTTCGGCCTTGCTCGCCGGCCTGCTGCTGCTGATCTTTATTGCCGCCATCGCCTGGTTCTTCGCCCTGCCCGCCTGGCTCTGGACACGCTGGCTGCGGCGCAACGAAGCACCGCTGGCCGACGCCCTGGCATTCGCCGCGCTGTGGCTGGGCCAGGAAGCCTTTCGCGGCTGGTTTCTCACTGGTTTCCCTTGGCTGTACTCCGGCTACAGCCAGCTCGACGCGCCTCTGGCCGGACTCGCGCCGTTGGGCGGCATCTGGCTGATCTCCTTCTCCCTGGCCCTGACTGCCGCGCTGCTCTACAACCTGCCACGCCTGATCAAAGGCGGACGCAAGGGGTTTATCGTCGCCGGCCTGCTGCTGGCTGCACCGTGGGTTGTGGGCATGGCGCTCAAAGGTCACGCCTGGACCAGCCCTGCGGGTGAACCACTGTCGGTCGCGGCGATTCAGGGCAACATCGAGCAAAACATGAAATGGGACCCGGCCCAGCTCAACGCGCAACTGGCTCTGTATCGCGACATGAGCTTCAGCAGCAAACGTGTGGACCTGCTGGTCTGGCCGGAAACCGCGATACCGGTACTCAAGGAATCGGCCGAAGGCTACCTGACGATGATGGGCAATTTTGCCGCCGACCGTCATTCCGCGCTGATTACCGGGGTTCCGGTGCGCCAACAGGTGCACCATGAGAAGCGCTACTTCAATGGCATCACCGTCACCGGCGAAGGCGACGGCACCTACCTGAAGCAAAAGCTGGTGCCCTTCGGCGAGTACGTTCCCCTGCAAGAGGTGCTGCGCGGACTGATCGACTTCTTCAACCTGCCAATGTCGGACTTTGCCCGCGGCCCGGCCGATCAGCCGTTGCTGCAGGCCAAGGGCTATCAGATCGCACCGTTCATCTGCTACGAAGTGGTCTATCCCGAGTTCGCCGCCGGCCTCTCGGCCCGCAGCGAGCTGCTGCTGACCATCAGCAACGACACCTGGTTCGGCACCTCCATCGGCCCCTTGCAGCACCTGCAAATGGCCCAGATGCGCGCCCTGGAAGCCGGACGCTGGATGATCCGCGCCACCAACAACGGCGTCACCGGCCTGATCGATCCGTTTGGCAAGATCACCGCGCAGATTCCACAGTTCGAGCGCGGCATCCTGTATGGCGAAGTGGTGCCGATGCACAACTTGACGCCGTATTTGCAATGGCGCTCATGGCCGCTGGCAGTGCTGTGCTTCGTGCTGTTCGGCTGGGCGTTGCTGGCCAGCCGTATTGCCAAGACCGTTTAAGGCCTGGGCCGGCCAGCCCGCTCCCAGAGGAGCAGACTGGCCGGCGATCAGCGATAAAACAACCGATACCCCAACTGACCCACCACCTCGTTGATCAACTGGCCGCTCTGCCAGATCGCCTTGAACTCGGGCATCCAGCCACCCAATGGGCGGGCGTTATCCACCCCCAGAAAGCCGACCGGCGCCGGCACCACGACAAACCCTGCGTGCTCAAAGCTCCAGACAGAGCGAGGCATGTGCCAGGCCTGGGTAACCACCACAACACGCTTGATTCCCAACGGCAGCAACACCTCGGCGCTGAACTGCGCGTTCTCCCAAGTCGTGCGGCTGCGACCTTCCTGCCAACGCACCGTCACGCCAAAGTCGTTGAGCATTGACTCAGCCATTAAGGCCGCTTCGGTGGGCGGCGTACCGTAATGCAGGCCACCGCTGGTCAAGACTGGCAAGCCGGAGGCTTTGGCCAGTCGTGCGGCATATCGCTCGCGCTCCAGGCCAACACCCGTCGGTTGATCCGCTCCCCAAGCCGGATCGCCGCGCTCGCGCCCCGAGCCCAGCACCACAATCGCATCAGCCTGTTGGGCCAGGCTCGCCCACTGGCTCTGGGGCAAGGCAGGCAACTGTTCGAGTCTGCCAGCCCCCCATTCCACCATCACCGGCAGGCTCATCAGCCAGAAGCCACCCAGCCCCAGGGCAAAACAACATCCCGCCAGCCGGGGCCTGGAACGCCTAAAGCCCCAGGCCAGCAAGAGCAGGAGCAAGAGAATGCCGGGAGGCAGTAGTAATTGTTTGATGAAATAACGAAAAGGCATCGAGCATCTCCAAAAGATGCCCGAAGCCTAAAGGGGATACCCATGCGGCAACAACCGATGCCAGCCACTTTTGCTTTCGAGGCCCTCGACAGCGACCTCATTCACCCAATAAAGGGCCCTCAAACCTACTTGCGCTGCTGGGATCGGGTTTTCAACGAGTCCCTGGTGGGCACCCGGTCTTTCAGCCAAATAACCTTGGCCGAACCGGGGGCATCCTGGTCTGGCAGGAGGCCCGACACCTTGATCTGCGCTTCACCCTGAGTGTGGGCCAGGTAAGCCTTGATCAATTCAAACTCGGCAGGACTCAAACCCCGCAACTCCAACTCGACATCGCGCTGATTGCGCAGTCGATCTGCAGTTTTTGCCACATCCAGGGCCAGAGCCAGTCGATTCAGCAGCCTTTCATACACCTGCGGTTTGGTTACTTTTCGCTGCGACTCAAGCATCCACTCACCTCATTGAAGATAAGACTCAATCCCCTTTATGAGCTTAGTCGGACAGCTGAAAGCAATACGTCGCCGCGACCAACGGCCCGCCCGAACAATCAGGGTTTCCCTCGGCAGAGCGCGGTCATGTATGCTACGGCGCTTCCTGTAACTCCACTTCCAGCTCCACCGGGCATTGAAAATCGCCGTATTGGGCGTCATCACCACCCGACGTTGCATTGAAGAGGATTAGGCCACCCCTATTCAGTACAAAAGTAGCCATGCACGAACACTATCAGCCCCGCGAAATCGAAGCCGCCGCCCAATCATTCTGGGATGAGCAAAAGTCCTTTGAAGTCAGTGAACAACCAGGCAAGGAGACTTACTACTGCCTGTCGATGTTCCCTTACCCCAGCGGCAAGCTACACATGGGGCATGTGCGTAACTACACCATCGGCGACGTGATCTCCCGCTACCAGCGCATGCAAGGCAAGAACGTCCTGCAACCCATGGGTTGGGACGCCTTCGGCATGCCGGCGGAGAACGCCGCGATGAAGAACAACGTGGCTCCCGCCAAGTGGACCTACGAAAACATCGCCTACATGAAGACCCAACTGCGCAGCCTGGGCCTGGCGGTGGACTGGTCCCGCGAGGTCACCACCTGCAAGCCGGATTACTACCGCTGGGAACAATGGCTGTTCACTCGCCTGTTCGAAAAAGGCGTGATCTACCGTAAAAACGGCACTGTGAACTGGGACCCGATCGACCAGACCGTACTGGCCAACGAGCAGGTGATCGACGGTCGCGGCTGGCGCTCCGGCGCGCTGATCGAGAAGCGCGAAATTCCGATGTACTACTTCAAGATCACCGCCTACGCGGATGAACTGCTGGAGAGTCTCGACGAACTGCCGGGCTGGCCCGAGCAGGTCAAAACCATGCAACGCAACTGGATCGGCAAGTCCCGCGGCATGGAAGTGCAGTTCCCCTACGACCAAGCGTCGATCGGCGAAACTGGCACCCTGAAAGTCTTCACCACCCGTCCGGACACCCTGATGGGCGCGACCTATGTCGCCGTCGCCGCCGAACACCCACTGGCCACCCTGGCGGCCCAGAACGATCCCGAGCTGCAGGCCTTCATCGCTGAATGCAAAGGCGGCAGCGTTGCCGAAGCCGACATGGCGACCCAGGAAAAGAAAGGCCTGCCGACCTCGCTGTTCGTCGAGCACCCACTGACTGGCGAGAAGCTGCCGGTCTGGGTGGCCAACTACGTGCTGATGCATTATGGCGACGGCGCGGTCATGGCAGTACCCGCCCACGATGAGCGGGATTTTGAATTCGCCACCAAGTACCACCTGCCGATCAAGGCCGTGGTCCGTACCAGTGCGGGCGATGAGACTCCCGCTCCCTGGCAGGACGCCTACGGCGAACACGGCGAGTTGATCAACTCCGGCGAGTTCAATGGTCTGGACTTCCCCGGCGCGTTCGACGCCATCGAAGTGGCCCTGTTGAAGAAGAACCTCGGCCAATCGCGCACTCAGTTCCGTCTGCGCGACTGGGGTATCAGCCGTCAGCGCTACTGGGGTTGCCCGATCCCGATCATCCATTGCGACAACTGCGGCGACGTTCCTGTCCCGGAGAACCAACTGCCGGTGGTACTGCCAGAAGACGTAGTACCCGATGGCGCCGGCTCACCCCTGGCCCGCATGCCCGAGTTCTACGAGTGCAACTGCCCGAAATGTGGCCAGCCGGCCAAGCGTGAAACCGACACCATGGACACCTTCGTCGAGTCGTCGTGGTACTACGCCCGCTACGCCTCACCGCACTTTGAAGGCGGCCTGGTGGAAAAATCGGCGGCCGACCATTGGCTGCCGGTGGACCAGTACATTGGCGGTATTGAACACGCCATCCTGCACCTGCTCTACGCGCGCTTCTTCCACAAGCTGATGCGCGACGAAGGCCTGGTGAGCTCCAACGAGCCATTCAAGAACCTGCTGACCCAAGGCATGGTGATCGCCGAGACCTACTATCGTCGCGAAGCCAACGGTGCCTACACCTGGTTCAACCCGGCGGACGTCGAACTTGAGCGCGATAGCAAGGCCAAGGTCATCAGCGCCAAACTGATCGCGGACGGCCTGCCGGTGGAAATCGGCGGCACTGAGAAGATGGCCAAGTCGAAGAACAACGGCGTCGACCCACAGTCGATGATTGACCAGTTCGGCGCGGACACCTGCCGCCTGTTCATGATGTTCGCCTCGCCACCTGACATGAGCGCCGAATGGTCGGACTCCGGCGTGGAAGGCTCGCACCGTTTCCTCAAGCGCGTCTGGCGCCTGGCTCAAGCCCATGTCACCCAGGGTCTGCCGCGCACACTGGATATCGCCAGCCTCAACGACGAGCAGAAAGCCATTCGCCGTTCGATCCACCAGGCCATCAAGCAGGCCAGCCACGACGTGGGCCAGAACCACAAATTCAACACTGCCATCGCCCAGGTGATGACGCTGATGAACGTGCTGGAAAAAGCCCCGCAAGGCACCGAGCAGGATCGCGCACTGGTTCAGGAAGGCCTGGAAACCGTGACCTTGCTGCTGGCGCCGATCACCCCGCACATCAGCCACGAGCTGTGGAGTCGCCTGGGTCACGCCGACCCGGTGATCGACGCCCGTTGGCCTGTACTGGACGAAAGCGCGCTGGTTCAGGACAGTCTGCAACTGGTAATTCAAGTCAACGGCAAACTGCGTGGCCAGATCGAAATGCCAGCCAGCGCCAGCCGTGAAGAAGTCGAAGCCGCAGCACGCAGCAACGAAAACGTGCAGCGCTTCACCGAAGGCCTGACCATCCGCAAGGTCATCGTGGTGCCGGGCAAACTGGTCAACATCGTCGCCAGCTAATTGGATCAGGCGCCCGATCCGGGATCGGGCGCCGAATAAAACCTCCAGGGCCACAAGGTTGGCCCATATGGTTTCAAGGGGAGCAATACATGATCAAACGTAACCTGCTGGTGATGGGCCTGGCTGTGCTGTTGAGTGCCTGTGGCTTCCAGTTGCGCGGCACCGGGACCCAAGAGCTGACCATCAAAGAGCTCGACCTGAGTGCCCGGGATGCCTATGGCACAACCGTAAAAATGCTCCAGCAACAACTGGAAAGCAGCGGTGTGCGGGTTCATGCCGGCGCCCCCTACAAGCTGGTCTTGCTCAATGAAGAGAAATCCCAGCGCACCCTCAGCTACACCGGCGGCGGCAGCTCTGCCGAATATGAAATCAGCACAACGCTCAATTATGAAATTCTGACTCACGACAACCTGCACTTGCTCGGCGACAAGCTGCAAGTCCAGCGAGTTTTCCTGCACGACGGCAACAACATCACCGGCTCCGATCAGGAGTCGTCTGAAACCCGCAAGGAAATGCAACGTGACCTGACCCAGCGCATGCTGATCCGTCTGCAACTGCTGACCCCGGAACAGCTCGCTCAACTCCAGGCCACCGCTGAAGCCAAAGCCAAGGCAGAAGCCGACGCCATGGAAGCTGCACGCAAGGCTGAGGCGCAAATCCCGCAGCAGTCGCCTATGGAACTGCCGAACCAGTAAGCCCTGAGGGGCGCTCTAGCGCCCCGCTGGCCCTCGCCTATGAAACTTTCTCCTGCCCAACTTGGTAAACACCTGCAAGGCACTCTCGCGCCGGTCTACGTGATCAGTGGCGATGACCCTTTACTCTGCCAGGAAGCCGCCGACGCCATCCGTGCCGCCGCACGCCAGCAAGGCTTCGACGAGCGCCAGGTGTTCAGCGCCGATGCCAGTTTTGACTGGGGCACCCTGCTGCAAGCCGGTGCCAGCATGTCGCTGTTCGCACAAAAGCGCTTGCTGGAGCTGCGCCTCCCTTCAGGCAAGCCTGGGGACAAAGGCGCTGCGGCCCTGATGGAGTACTGTTCCCGCCCGGCCGAAGACACCGTACTGCTGATCAGTCTGCCCAAGCTCGATGGCAGCGCGCAGAAGACCAAGTGGGGCAAGGCACTGGTTGAAGGAGCCCAGACGCAGTTCGTGCAGATCTGGCCGGTGGATGCCCATCAGCTCCCGCAGTGGATTCGTCAACGCCTGTCACAAGCAGGGCTATCCGCCAGTCAGGATGCCGTGGAGCTGATTGCCGCCCGGGTAGAAGGCAACCTGTTGGCCGCGGCCCAGGAAATCGAAAAGCTCAAACTGATGGCTGAAGGCGGACAAATTACCGTCGAAACGGTGCAGGCTGCCGTGGCTGACAGCGCCCGATTCGATGTGTTCGGCCTGGTGGATGCCATCCTCAACGGTGAAGCTGCTCACGCTTTGCGCATGCTTGAAGGACTCAGGGGCGAAGGCGTTGAACCTCCGGTCATTCTCTGGGCGCTGTCGCGGGAGTTACGCCTGCTGGCCAACCTGGCCCTGCAGTTCAGCCAGGGAGTGCCACTGGACAGGGTCTTCAGCCAGGCCCGCCCTCCAGTCTGGGATAAACGCAAACCCTTGATGAGCAAGGCACTGCAGCGCTACTCAGCACAGCGCTGGAGCCAACTGCTTTTGGATGCACAACGAATCGATGCGCAAATCAAGGGCCAGGCCAGCGGCTCGCCATGGAGCAGCCTAAGCCGCCTGTCGTTACTGATGGCGGGCCAACGCCTGACACTGCCAGCCGAGTAAGCCGCCCGCCTACACCGATTTACAGGCTTGCACTTCAGAGGACTGGACAGCGGCCCCACTCTGGCCGATGATTTGCGCCGCAACATTCCTATCCCAAAGCGAGAACGCACCATGAGCAAGCCATCCAAGCATGGCCCCAATAAGGCCAAGTCCATCATCGCCCAGCCACTGTTCCGCAGCCGTCAGGAACGCCCGGCCAAGGGCAAAGGCAGCTACCGCCGCGAAGCCTTCCAGTCTAAAAGCTGGGAGGCTTCTTACTTTCTGGCCGCCTAAAGCCCAGAACCCCACTGGCATGATAAGGTCTGCACCTGATTGTTATTCACTCTGGACCCGTGCATGCCCTTTTGTCTTTCCCGCCGTTGGCACATGCGCCAACTGATTGCTGCCTCCAGCCTGATTCTGCTTGTTGCCTGTGCGGAAAAGCCCACCGCCGCCGACGCCCAGCCGCTGCCCAGCCTCAAGACCGCCCCCCTTGCCGCCCCCGCCACCGTTGCCCCGCTGGTGGTCGACAACCTGAACATCCAACCCACTCAAACTTTTGACGAATGGTTGAGCGCTTTTCGTACCGAAGCCTTGAACGCAGGCATCCATGCTGAGGTATTTGACCGCGCCTTTGCCGGAGTCACGCCCGATATGGGGGTGATCAAAGCCGACCGCAGTCAACCGGAGTTCACCCGCCCGGTGTGGGAATACCTCAATGGTGCGCTGTCTCCGGTAAGGGTCCGCAAGGGCAAAGCCCTGTTGGCGCAGTACGACGATATCCTGCAACGGATCGAACAACGCTACGGCGTCGATCGCCAGGTCCTGGTGGCCGTCTGGGGCATGGAAAGCAACTTCGGCGATTTTCAGGGCAACAAGTCAGTGATCCGCTCGCTGGCCACGCTGGCCTATGAGGGTCGACGCCCAGCCTTCGCCAACAGCCAATTGATCGCCGCGCTGCAGATCATTCAACACGGTGATATCCAACCCGAGAAGATGCTCGGTTCGTGGGCTGGCGCCATGGGGCAGACGCAGTTCATCCCCACCACCTACAACACCCACGCCGTGGATTTCGACGGTGATGGCCGCCGGGATATCTGGAACAACCCAGGAGACGCCCTGGCCTCGACCGCGCATTATCTGCAGAGCTCAGGCTGGCAGAAGGGCCAACCCTGGGGCCTTGAAGTCCAACTCAATAGCGGTTTCGACTACGCCCTGGCCGATGCCTCTACTCGCAAGACAGTGGCCGAGTGGATGCACCTGGGAATGACTCCGGCCAATGGCAAGCGGCTGCCTTATGGCTCGGAACAGCTGTCTGCGTCATTACTGCTACCAGCAGGCTACCGAGGCCCGGCCTTTCTGATCCTGGATAACTTCCGGGCAGTGCTCAAGTACAACAACTCATCGTCTTACGCCCTGGCGGTCAACCTGTTGTCCGAACGCTTCAGTGGCGCAGGCGTGATCAGCGGCAGTTGGCCCACGGACGACCTGCCACTGAGCCGCTCAGAGCGCATCGAGTTGCAAACCTTGCTCAGTGCCCACAACTATGACGCAGGCACCCCTGACGGCATCATCGGCGCCAATACTCGCAAGGCTATCCGCAGTGCTCAGCAAGCACTGGGCTGGCCCGCAGACGGCTATCCCACCCACAAACTGCTGGATAGCCTGCGCAGCCGCTAAGCGGTGAACGGCCGCCCCCGCCTCTCTCTACCTAAACACCACGTCCTGAGCCAGGGTCAGCTCCTTGGCCCCGGCATCCAGCCTGACCAACGCCCCCATGGGCAAGGTCAGGTTCGGGTCGCAGTGACCGCTGCGCCATCCCGCCAGAACCGGAATTCGCAGCGGCGCAAACGTCTGCTTGAGCAACGCGCACAACGCGCTGAAATCCACCCCCGCCACGTCCCCCACCAAAACGCCACGCAACCTGTCGAGCTTACCGGCCAACCGCAAGTGATTAAGCAGACGGTCAATACGATATAGCGGCTCGTTGACGTCCTCGATGAACAGGATGATGCCGTCGGCATTGATTTCATAAGGCGTGCCCAAGGTGCAGGCAATCATCGACAGATTCCCCCCCAACAGCGCACCCAACGCAATGCCCGGCTCGACAGTGGTCAACGGGAAAGCCACCGGATGAGGCAGCAGACTGCCCGCCTTTACCTGGCCCCGGAGCAGGTTGAAAAAGGATGCTTCGGTTGGCGGTTGCTTGCCACTCAGCAGGTCGGCATTGAGCATGGGACCGTGAAAACTCACAAACCCTGCATAGCGGTTGATCGCCAGGTGCAGGGCCGTGATGTCGCTGTAGCCGACAAAGGGTTTGGGATGGTGTCGCAGCAAGTCAAAGTCGATCTTGTCCAGCAAACGCGGGCTGCCATAGCCCCCACGCAGACACACAATGGCATCGATGTCGCTATCGGCAAACGCGCTGTGTAAGTCATCGAGACGCACCTCGTCGCTGCCAGCCAGATACCCCTCCTGCAGCCCGACACCGGGAAAAATACGCAGCGTGTAGCCACGGGAACGCATCCATTGAAAGGCTTTGTCGGTTTCCAGCGCTGCGGGACCGGCGGGGGCAATAAGGCCGATGACGCCTTCCGCTGTCAGTGCTGGCACCGGCAGGTGAGCATGAAGGGCAGCAGTCGGTTGGATGGGCATGCAGAGTCTCCCTGTGTGAATTCACTCAGGCACAGTAGCCATGAATCTCGTTAAACAGAAGAGGATGGCTCGACCGGATGGGCGAAAAAACAACTGAGACTGCTGAGGTGCTCGAAAGAGCCGGAAAGTTGCCCGCAAGACCCAAGCCTTGCGGGCAGGCGAATCAGGAAACCAGGCCTTCTTTGGCCAGTTTGGCTTGTTCGTCGGCATGGTACGAGGAACGTACCAGCGGGCCGGAAGCGACGTTCTTGAAGCCCATCTTGTAACCTTCCTCGGCAAACCAGGCGAAAGTATCCGGGTGCACGAAACGCTGCACCGGCAAGTGGTTGCGGGACGGCTGCAGGTACTGGCCAAGGGTCAGCATATCGATGTCGTGCTCGCGCATACGCTTCATGACTTCGATGACTTCGTCGTCGGTTTCGCCCAGGCCCAGCATCAGGCCGGATTTGGTCGGCACATGAGGCACCAGTTGCTTGAACGTCTGCAACAGCGTCAGCGACCACTGGTAGTCCGACCCCGGACGCGCAGCCTTGTACAGGCGCGGCACGGTTTCCAGGTTGTGGTTGAACACATCCGGAGGCGTGGCGGCAGTGATTTCCAGGGCAACGTCCATACGACCGCGATAGTCGGGAACCAGGGTTTCCAGCTGGACGTTCGGCGACAGCTTGCGGATCTCGCGGATGCAGTCGGCAAAGTGCTGGGCGCCACCGTCACGCAGATCATCGCGGTCCACCGAAGTGATCACCACATACTTCAAGCGCAAGTCGGCGATGGCCACCGCCAGGTTCATCGGCTCATCGACATCCAGGGGCTTGGGACGGCCATGACCAACGTCACAGAACGGGCAACGACGGGTGCAAATGTCCCCCATGATCATGAAGGTCGCGGTGCCGCCGGAAAAGCACTCACCCAGGTTCGGGCAGGAGGCTTCTTCGCAGACGCTGTGTAGCTTGTGCTTGCGCAGCAACTGCTTGATCCGATCGACTTCCGGGGAAACCGGGATTCGCACGCGAATCCAATCAGGTTTCTTTGGCAGTTCGGTGGTCGGAATGATCTTTACCGGAATACGCGCGACCTTCTCCGCGCCGCGCAATTTGACGCCGGTTTCAACTTTCGGACGGGCCGCCCGCTCGGAAACATCCAGCGTCGGGATCAGGGTTTCAACAGCGTCTTGCGCAGTAGTCATATCAGTCGATTCCGCCCGTTAGGGTCGTCTGCTCAGCATAGTCGAGGTGTTTGACGAGCTGCGCACGCAGCCGGGCACTTACCTCGGCAAATTCAATCGGCCCTGCATGGTCGCGCAGTTGGGTCATCGCCAACCCGGCATAGCCGCAGGGGTTAATCCGTCGAAACGGCTGCAAATCCATGTCCACATTCAGGGCCAGACCGTGAAAGGAGCATCCGTGACGGATACGCAGGCCCAGGGAAGCGATTTTCGCCCCATTGACGTAGACACCCGGTGCATCGGGCTTGGCCGCCGCTGACACGCCATAGCTGGCCAGCAGATCGATCAGGCATTGCTCCATGCGGCTGACCAGATCACGCACACCGAAACCCAACCTGCGCACATCCAACAGCAGATAGGCAACCAGTTGGCCGGGCCCGTGATAGGTCACCTGACCACCACGATCCGCCTGCACCACCGGGATATCCCCCGGAACCAGCAGGTGCTCGGCCTTGCCCGCCTGCCCCTGAGTAAAGACCGGAGCGTGCTGCACCAACCAGACTTCGTCCGGTGCGCTGGTGCCGCGTTCATTGGTAAAGCGCTGCATGGCCTGCCAGACCGGCTCGTATGCCATCTGGCCGAGCTCACGAAAGCCCAGCGTTTGTGGCATCACAGCACCATGTGGACGACACCGGTAGCACGCAGGGCACTATTGATATCACGCAGTTGGTCTTCGCCGGTGGCGGTGATGTGCAGTTGGACCGTGGTGTACTTACCGTTGCTGCTTTGACGCTCGGCCAGGGACTTGATGTCCAGCTTGGCGTACTTGGCAAGAATCTCGATCACGGTGTCCTTGAAGCCGACGACCGTGTCACCGATCACCTTGATCGGATAGTCATCGACGGGAAATTCAATCTTGTGCGACTTAACGTCAGTGTCTGTCATGGCAGTAACGGCCTCGTAAGCCGTGGCGACGGACATGACCCTCACTCTACTTAAGAGCAAGGGCCACGCAGGTCGACAATATCAGTTGAACAAGCCGTAGAAGAATAGACGGATGCTATCCCACATGCGGCGGAAGATACCACCTTCGTCGACCGCTTCCAGGGCGATCAGGTCGGCACTGTGTACCACCTTGTCGTCCAGTTTCACTTCGACTTTACCAATCACGTCGCCTTTGGCGATTGGCGCGATCAGTTGCGGATTCATGGTCATGCTGGCCGCGAGTTTTTTCAATTGGCCTTTAGGCATGGTCATGGTCAGGTCTTCAGCCAGACCGGCCTTGACCTGATGAACGGTGCCTTTCCACACCGGTGCCTGAGCCAGCTCCGCCCCCTTCTGGTAGAAGGTCTGGGTTTCGAAGAAACGGAAACCATAGGTCAGCAGTTTCTGGGTTTCAGCGGCGCGGGCCTGCTCGCTATTGGTGCCGAACACCACGGCGATCAGACGCATGCCATCACGTACCGCCGAGGACACCATGCAATAGCCGGCTTCGTCGGTGTGGCCGGTTTTCAGACCATCAACGGTCTTGTCGCGCCACAGCAACAGGTTGCGGTTAGGTTGCTTGATACCGTTCCAGAAGAACTCCTTCTGCGAATAGATCGCATAGTGTGCTGGATCTTCGTGAATGATCGCGCGAGCCAAAACCGCCATGTCATGGGCCGACGAGTAATGATCCGGGTTCGGCAGACCCGTCGGGTTCATGAAGTGGCTATTGATCATGCCCAGGTCGGCGGCAGTCTTGTTCATCATGTCGGCGAACGCATCTTCGCTGCCGGCGATGTGCTCGGAAAGTGCGACGCTGGCGTCATTACCCGACTGAATGATGATGCCATGCAGCAGGTCACTGACAGAGACCTGCGACCCCACTTTGATGAACATCCGCGAACCACCAGTGCGCCAAGCGTTTTCGCTCACGGTCACCGGATCGCTCTCGCCGATCTGGCCACGACGGATTTCCAGGGTCGCGATGTAGGCGGTCATCAGCTTGGTCAAGCTGGCAGGCGGCAGACGCTGATCACCATTGTTCTCCACCAGCACGTTACCACTGCTGGCATCCATGAGCACATAGGATTTGGCGGCCAGTTGCGGTGGCGACGGCACCGCTTCGACCGCCCAGGCGGCGGGCGTGATGATCAGCGGGACAAGCAGGCACAAGCGTTTGGCAAAGGTGGTGATGTTCATCCGTCTCTCGAAGTTGCTAATGGGAACTTGCCCTTGAGGGCAAAACTATTTCAGACAGCTTTCTAAAGAGCTGTCGCGTGTGCAGTTGTTCACTCACTGACCCTTGCCGGGTTTTTGTTGTTCGACGAGCCAACAACCAAGATCCACCCCCCAATACCGCAAGCGGACCTTCAATCCTTGAGTCTTCTTACTCGGCAGTCACCACGCTCGACTGACCCAGATTGGCCAGACGCAGGCTATTCTGCGCTTGCTGAGCCTCACCCAACGAGCCAAACGGCCCCAGGCGTACTCGATGCAGCGTCTGTTGATTGCGCACAATTGAGCTGATGAACACCGGCGCGCTCACCATCCCACTCAGTTTCGACCGCAACAGCTCGGCAGCGTCCGGGTTGGCAAAGGCACCCACCTGAAGGTACTGACCAGAGGTTGGCGCAGCGGTGTTCTTTTTCGTGTCCACTTGCACCGGAACCACTGCGGCGGCGTGTTGCTGAGGTGGCGGCGTCCATTGCTCGACGCGGCCGGTCGAGGCGGTGATCACTGGCGCATTATTCTGCGCCACTTGCGGCTCGTTAAGCATCAACGGCGCCGGACGACCACGCTCGGCCCACCATTGCTGCGGGTCGATGCCTTCGACCTTGACCCGGGCGGTGCCGGTCTCGGCGTACCCAAGCTTCTTTGCCGCAGCGTAGGACAAATCGATGATCCGGTCGGAATAGAACGGACCACGGTCGTTGACCCGCAAAATGACGCTGCGGTGGTTGTCCAGGTTAGTCACCCGTACATAGCTGGGCAAAGGCAAGGTCTTGTGCGCCGCGCTCATGCCGTAAAGGTCATAGACCTCGCCGTTGGCGGTGTTCTGGCCATGGAACTTGGTGCCATACCAAGACGCCGTGCCAGAAGCCACGTAGTGCTTGGAATCCTGAATGGGGAAGTAAGTCTTGCCCAATACCGTATAGGGATTGGCCTTGTACGGGCCGGTGTGCAGGGTCGGGGTCGCGTCGGGAATGCGCGAAACGTCGACATCCCACCAGGGAGCACCATCCTTGTGAGCACGATTGACGTCCAGCCCGGGCATCGAACGCACGGCGCTGGAGGACTTCTGCTGCGGCGAACGACTCGTCGAGCAACTGACCACCAATAAGGACAACGTGGCAAAAGCCACCAGCTTCAGGGGTTTGCGGATTGGCATTACCAGCATTAATTAACGCCCCGTGCTTGGACCAACTGTTCAGACAACTGATGTACGGCCATGGCGTACATCACGCTGCGGTTATAACGAGTGATCGCGTAAAAATTCTTCAGGCCCAGCCAGTATTCCGGGCCTTTGTCGCCTTCCAGACGGAATGCGGTAACCGGCAGATCATCGCGCAACGCATCATGACTCGACCAGCCCAAGGCCCGCAACTCTCCGACGGTCTTGATCGGTTCGATCCCCGTGGTCAAGCCTTCGTCGACCCGATCACCACGTACATCGGCGCGACTGACCACCGCTTCGCCCGCAACCCAGCCATGGCGCTTGAAATAGCTGGCCACGCTGCCAATGGCATCATCCGGATTGGTCCAGATATTGATGTGCCCATCATTGTCAAAATCCACCGCGTAGGCGCGAAAGCTGCTCGGCATGAACTGCGGCAAGCCCATGGCACCGGCGTAAGAGCCCTTTAGGCTCAGCGGATCAAGCTGTTCTTCACGGGCCAGCAGCAAAAACTCACGCAGTTCCTTGCGGAAAAACTCGGCCCGCGGCGGGTAATCGAAACCCAGGGTCGAAAGCGCATCGATCACCCGATAATTACCGGTATTGCGCCCGAAAAAGGTTTCCACGCCGATAATCGACACGATGACCTCGGCCGGCACGCCGTACTCTTGCTCAGCCCGGGCCAGCACTGCCTCGTGCTGACGCCAGAAGTCCACCCCCCGGGCTATCCGCGCCTCGGTGATGAACATCGGACGGTATTCCTTCCATTGCTTGACCCGCTCGGCGGGCCGCGAAATGGCGTCAAGAATCGACTGCTTGCGTTCGGCCTCGCGGAACACGCCCATCAGCTGCTCCCCAGCGAAACCATAATCCCGAGTCATTTCGCCGACGAACTCCGCCACTTGGGGCGAACCTTCGTAATCACCGGCAACTGCAGCTTGCGCGGTACCCAGGATGCCTACCAGACCGACCCACGACGCTTGCCGAGCGGCCCAGCCACGCATTAATTGCATTGAATTCTTCACCTTAATCAAACCTGCGCGATCCACTTGCGATGGGTATGGATCGACATCAACACCCCAAACGCTGACAGTAGCGTCACCAACGAAGTTCCTCCGTAGCTAATAAACGGCAACGGCACCCCCACCACCGGCAACAAGCCACTGACCATACCGATGTTGACGAAAACGTAAACAAAAAACGTCATGGTCAGGCTGCCCGCCAGCAATTTTCCGAACAGCGTCTGGGCCTGAGCAGTGATCACCAAGCCACGCCCGATCAGCAGCAGATAAATCAACAGCAACACGCAAATACCCACCAGACCGAACTCTTCGCCCATGACCGCAATAATGAAGTCGGTGTGGCTCTCCGGCAAAAAGTCCAGGTGCGACTGGGTACCCAGCAACCAGCCTTTGCCAAAGACCCCGCCCGAGCCGATAGCCGCCTTGGACTGGATAATGTTCCACCCCGTGCCCAAAGGATCGCTTTCCGGGTCGAGGAAGGTGAGGATCCGCTGCTTCTGATAGTCATGCATGATGAAAAACCACATGGCGATTGCCACCGGTACCGCAGCCGCCAGCACACTGAGAATCCAGCGCCAGCGCAACCCGCCCATGAACAACACGAAGGTGCCGCCGGCGAGGATCAGCAACGCCGTGCCCAGGTCCGGCTGGCGCACGATCAAGATAAAGGGGATGCCGATCAGTACCAGGCTGATCCCAACATGCTTGAGATGCGGCGGCAACGTGCGCTTGGACAGGTACCAAGCGATGGTCGCCGGCATGATGATCTTCATGAATTCAGACGGTTGGAAGCGGACCACCCCGGGAATGTTGATCCAACGGGTCGCCCCCATGGCGTTATGCCCCATGACATCCACCACCACCAGCAGTACCACGCCAAACACATAGGCCAGCGGTACCCAGCGCGCCATGAATCGCGGCTCGAACTGCGCGATGACGATCATCGACACCAGGCCGATACCGAAAGAGGTCGCCTGCTTGGCCAACAGATCCCAGCTCTTGCCACTGGCCGAATACAAAACGAACAGGCTGCCAGCGGCCAGGGTCAGCAGCAGGATCAGCAGGGGGCCGTCGATATGCAGGCGTTGCAATAGCGTCGCACGACGCCGCATTACGTCCTCGCTGGAGAGGATGCGGTCAAACTTACTCTTCACGGGCCGGAGCCTCCGCGCTGGTAGGGCTGGCAAACTCGGGTTTGAGCAGGCCATCCGGGCCGAGAAGCCAGGCATCCATCACCTGACGCACCACTGGGGCCGCGACACCGGAGCCCGACTCACCGTTCTCGACCATTACCGACACCACGATCTTCGGGTTTTCCGCCGGGGCAAAAGCGACAAACAAGGCGTGGTCGCGGTGTCGCTCCTGAACCTTGGAGCGGTCGTACCTCTCACCCTGCTTGATCGCCACCACCTGAGCGGTACCGCTCTTGCCGGCGATGCGATATTGCGCGCCGATCGCCGCCTTGCGCGCAGTACCACGGGCGCCGTGCATCACCTGTTGCATACCGTGATTGACCTTCATCCAGTCAGCCGGATCACGCAGGACGATGTCCGGCATCGGATTGTGATCCACCGGCTTCTCGCCTTCGATGCTCTTGGCCAGGTGCGGACGATTCCAGCGCCCCTTGCTGGCCACCAACGCCGTCGCTTGGGCCAATTGCAGCGGAGTGGCCTGCATGTAGCCCTGACCGATCCCCAGAATCAGGGTTTCCCCCGGGAACCAGGCCTGGCGCCGGGTGGCGCGCTTCCACTCGCGGGTCGGCATCAAACCAGACGACTCTTCGAACATATCCAGGGAGACTTTTTGACCGATACCGAACTTGCTCATGTAAGACGAGAGCCGGTCGATCCCCAGCTTGTGGGCCAGGTCATAGAAATAGGTGTCGTTGGAACGCATGATCGCGGTGTCCAAGTCAACATAACCGTCGCCACTCCGGTTCCAGTTACGGTACTTGTGGTCGTAGTTGGGCAATTGGTAGTAACCCGGGTCATAGACGCGGCTCGCTGCCGTGATCACACCAGCGTCCAGCCCGGCAATGGCCACGGCGGGCTTAATGGTCGACCCCGGCGGATACAGGCCGCGCAGCACTCGATTGAACAGCGGCCGATCAATGGAATCACGCAGCTCGGCATAAGCCTTGAAACTGATGCCAGTAACAAACAGGTTGGGGTCGAAGCTCGGCTGGCTGACCATTGCCAGGACCTCACCGGTATTCGGGTCCAGCGCCACCACCGCTCCACGGCGTCCGCCCAGGGCCAGCTCCGCCGCTTCCTGCAATTTGATATCGAGGCTCAGGACAATGTCCTTGCCCGGAATCGGGTCAGTACGCTTGAGCACGCGCAGCACGCGGCCGCGGGCGTTGGTCTCAACTTCTTCGTAACCGACCTGGCCATGCAGTTCCGGCTCGTAGAAACGCTCGATGCCGGTCTTGCCAATATGGTGAGTACCGCTGTAGTTCACCGGGTCCAGGGACTTCAGCTCTTTCTCGTTGATCCGCCCCATGTACCCCACCGAGTGGGCAAAATGCGCACCCTGAGGGTAATGTCGGACCAACTGCGCGACCACTTCCACCCCGGGCAAACGGAACTGATTCACCGCAATTCGAGCAATCTGCTCTTCCGTCAGCTCAAACAGGATCGGCACCGGCTCGAATGGCCGCCGCCCCTGTCTCATGCGTTTTTCGAACAATGCCCGGTCTTCAGGGGTCAGCTCCAGCACCTCGACAATCACATCGAGCACCTGCCGCCAGTCGCCGGAGCGCTCACGGGTCATGCTCAGACTGAAGCTGGGCCGGTTGTCGGCCACCACTACCCCGTTACGGTCGAAAATCAACCCACGAGTCGGGGGAATCGGCTGCACGTGAACCCGGTTATTTTCCGAGAGTGTGGAGTGATACTCATACTGGATCACCTGCAGGTAATACAGACGGGCAATCAGTACCCCAAACATGCAGGCCACCATAATGACGCCGAACACGACCCGGCCACGCACCAGACGGGCGTCTTTTTCGTGGTCCTTGATACGGATCGGCTGGGACATTAGGGGCGCGGGCTACTTGTGGTAAGGGTGCCCGGACAGCACGGTCCAGGCGCGATACAGCTGTTCACCGATGAGAATCCGCACCAGCGGGTGCGGCAAGGTCAACGGCGATAGCGACCAGCGCTGATCCGCGCGCGCACACACTTCCGGCGCCAGCCCTTCCGGGCCGCCAACCATGAAGTTCACCGTGCGCGAATCGAGGCGCCAGCGGTCCAGCTCCACCGCCAGTTGCTCGGTGCTCCAAGGCTTGCCATGCACCTCAAGGGTGACGATGCGCTCGTTGTGCCCGACCTTGGCCAACATGGCTTCGCCTTCCTGACGGATGAAGCGAGCCACATCGGCGTTCTTGCCCCGAGTGTTAAGCGGTATTTCCACCAGTTCCAGCGCCAGCTCGGATGGCAGACGCTTGGCATATTCATGCCACCCCTCTTCCACCCACTTGGGCATGCGTGAACCGACAGCGATCAGACGCAGGCGCACAGCGGTCCCTTATTGCTGGTCTTTATTGAGCTTGGTGAAGTGCTCGTGACCGTGCTCAGGGCTGTGGTGCTTGCCATCAGCGGCGCGGCTCTGCTCAGCACCTTGCCACAGACGCTCGAGGTCATAGAACTGACGAGCCGAGGCGGTCATCATGTGCACGATCACATCGTCCAGGTCCAACAGCACCCAGTCGCTGTCGCCCTTGCCTTCTTCACCGAGTGGACGCACGCCCTGGGCCTTGACCATTTCGCGGACCTTTTCCAGCATCGCGCCGATCTGGCGGTTGGAGGTACCGGTGGCGATGATCATGTAGTCAGTGATGCTCTGCTTGTCGCGAACATCGATCACCAGGACGTCCAGGGCCTTGACGTCTTCCAGCGCGGCGACAGCCACTTTGACCAGATCTTCGCCTTTCATTACTTGGTTAGTCATATAAAACTCGTTCAGCTCGTATGTTTGGAGCGCCGCTCAGCACAGGCCGGCAGCGTTCCTTCAGTTCGGCGCACGGTAAAGCCCGTGTGCATCGATGTAGGCCAGGACCGCGTCAGGCACCAGGAAACGTACCGACTTACCGCTGGCCAGCAGTTGACGGATCTGGGTGGCGGACACCGCAAGCGGCGTCTGCCAGACGAATGCAATGTGTCCCCCCGGCCCTTGCAGGGCCAGCGGGTCGCTCACCGAGCGCGCCGCCAGCAGGTTGCGCAAGGCATCCGGCGGTTCGCTATCGGCATCCGGGCGTTGCAACACCAGGATGTGGCAATGCTGGAGTAATTCTTCCCAACGATGCCAGGTGGGCAGGCCGCAAAACGCGTCCCAGCCCAGTAACAGAAACAACTGGTCATCCGCGGCCAACTCGGCCCGCATCTGTTCCAGGGTGTCGAGGGTGTAGGACGGTTTGTCCCGCTTCAGCTCGCGGTCATCCACCACCAAGGGAGAGACGCCCGCCACCGCACATTCGACCATCGCCAGACGATCGAGCGCCGACACCTGTGGTGTATCCCGATGCGGCGGCCTGGCACTGGGGGTCAGCCGCAGCTCGTCGAGTTGCATGGATTCCGCCACCTCCAGCGCGCCACGCAAGTGGCCGATATGCACTGGATCGAAGGTGCCGCCCAGCAAACCGATACGTTTACCCATCAAGTGCGCACGTGACCGTCGCCAAAGACCACGTACTTCTCGCTGGTCAGGCCTTCCAGGCCCACCGGGCCGCGGGCATGCAGCTTGTCGGTGGAGATGCCGATCTCAGCGCCAAGACCGTACTCGAAACCGTCGGCAAAGCGCGTCGAGGCATTGACCATGACCGAACTGGAGTCCACTTCGTTGAGGAAGCGCCGGGCATCACTGAAGTTCTCGGTGACGATCGAGTCGGTATGGTGCGAACCGTAGGTGTTGATGTGCTCGATGGCCTGCTCCAGGCTGTCCAGCACCCGGATCGAGAGGATCGGCGCGGTGTATTCGGTGCGCCAGTCTTCTTCGGTGGCTTGCAGCACGTCGCCCCCCAGGATCGCGCGGGTTTGCGCGCAGCCGCGCAGTTCGACACCCTTGTCGCGATAGATCGCGGCCAGCGGCGGCAATACACGCTCGGCAATGGCGGCATGAACCAGCAGGGTTTCCATGGTGTTGCACGGGGCGTAGCGCTGGGTCTTGGCGTTGTCGGCAATGCGGATCGCCTTGTCCAGGTCCGCCGCCACATCGATATACACGTGGCAGACGCCGTCCAGGTGCTTGATCACCGGCACCTTGGCGTCACGGCTGACCCGCTCGATCAGGCTCTTGCCGCCACGGGGCACGATCACGTCGACGAATTCGGGCATGGTGATCAACGCCCCCACCGCTGCGCGATCGGTGGTTTCCACCACCTGCACCACGTGGGGCGGCAGATCGGCCGCCGCCAGGCCCTGCTGAATGCAGGTGGCGATGGCACGGTTGGAGTGAATCGCCTCGGAGCCGCCGCGCAGGATGGTGGCATTGCCCGACTTCAGGCACAGGCTGGCGGCATCGATGGTCACGTTCGGACGGGACTCATAGATGATGCCGATCACCCCCAGGGGCACGCGCATCTTGCCCACCTGGATGCCCGAAGGCAGGTAGCGCATATCGCGAATTTCACCGATGGGGTCAGGCAGCTTGGCCACCTGACGCAGGCCTTCGATCATCTCGTCGATACGGGCGGGCGTCAGCGCCAGACGATCCAGCAAAGCCGGTTCCAGACCATTGGCCCGGCCGTTGGCCAGGTCCTGCTCGTTGGCCGCAGTCAGCTCCGGTCGAGCTGCGTCCAACGCATCGGCAGCCGCCAGCAGTGCACGGTTCTTCTGCGCGGTGGTGGCACGGGCGATCACCCGGGAAGCTTGGCGGGCAGCGCAACCCAAACGGGTCATGTAGTCAAGAACGGACTCAGTCATGGTCTGGTGTGGTCTTGGCAAAGAGGAAAGCGGCTGATTATAGCTGTCGCGCCCGCCCACGGACAGCGGTCACGGGCGGATGGTCGAAATGGAGTGTAAATACTCGTGCTT
The DNA here is from genome assembly GCF_009861525.1 of Pseudomonas sp. LD120. Lineage (GTDB taxonomy): Bacteria > Pseudomonadota > Gammaproteobacteria > Pseudomonadales > Pseudomonadaceae > Aquipseudomonas. The sequence goes on from NZ_WVHL01000001.1 coordinate 172,450, forward strand.
CAGCCTGAATTAAGCCTGGAGTTGTTACCATTACGTCTCTTTTTCCGCCATCGCCCGTCACCATCATGTCCCTTCTGCCCTCCGCGAAACGGCCTAACGCCCTGCCTGACAGCTTTTTCGACCGTGATGCTCAACGCCTGGCCCGCGAACTGCTGGGCAAAGTCATTCGCCATAAAGTAGGCGAGCGGTGGTTGTCCGCGCGGATTATTGAAACCGAAGCCTATTACTGCGAGGAAAAAGGCAGCCATGCCTCCCTCGGCTATACAGAAAAACGTAAGGCTTTGTTTCTGGACGGCGGGCATATCTATATGTACTACGCCCGTGGCGGCGACTCGCTGAACTTCAGCGCCCAAGGCCCCGGCAACGCGGTACTGATCAAGTCCGCCTACCCGTGGACCGACAAACTCTCCGGCCCGGCCAGCCTGGCGCAAATGCAGCTGAACAACCCGGACGCCAGCGGCCATCCACGCCCGCCGCAAAAGCTCTGCGCCGGCCAGACCCTGCTGTGCAAGGCCATGGGCCTTAAAGTCCCGAATTGGGATGCAAAACGTTTCGATCATGAGGCCCTGTTCGTCGAAGACGTTGGCACCGTTGTGCCGCAGATAATCCAGACCACTCGCCTGGGCATCCCCCACGGGCGCGACGAACACCTGATGTACCGCTTCGTCGACGCCGCCTACGCGCCCTACTGCACACGGAACCCGCTGCGCCGCGGCCAGGTCGAAGGCCGCGACTATCTGATCCTCGACTGACACCGCGACCCCCACACCTCGTCGAAAAACAATGATGGAGTTGAATTTATGGGCCCATGGCTCGACAGCATGACCGCCTGGCTGACCACCCACCCACAATGGCTGGCCGCTGCCGTATTTGTCGTGGCGTGTGTGGAATGCCTGGCCATTGCCGGCCTGATCGTTCCGGGCACGGTGCTGCTGTTCACCATTGCCGTCCTGGCTGGCAATGGCGCGCTATCACTGGGCGAAACCCTGCTGCTGGGCTTCTTCGGTGGCGTGCTGGGGGATGTGATGTCGTACCTGCTGGGGCGGCGCTTCCACCAAAATATCCGCCGCCTGCCGGGACTGCGCCATCATCCGGAATGGCTCAACGGCGCCGAAACCTACTTCCAACGCTACGGCATCGTCAGCCTGTTGGTAGGACGTTTCATCGGCCCGTTGCGCCCGATGCTGCCCATGGTCGCCGGGATGTTCGACATGCCCTTTGTGCGCTTCTTCGCCGTCAGCCTGCTGGCGGCAGCGGGCTGGTCGCTGGCCTATATTTTGCCGGGCTGGGCCACCGGCGCAGCCATTCGCTTGCCACTCCCAGAAGGATTCTGGCCCCAGGCCGGCGTGGTGATGGGCAGCCTGGCAGTGCTGATCGGCTTGAGTATCAACAGCAGCCTGCGCGGCCATCGCCAGGCGACCTTGCTGATGTCCGGCTTGAGCCTGCTGATGTTGTCCGGACTGTTTATCGGCTATCCGTACCTGAGCCAATTCGACCAGGGCTTGATCGCCCTGGTGCAAGAACATCGAAATCCGGATCTGGACAGGATCATGGTAATGATCACCCAGATCGGCGAGTTTCGCGCCATGTTCATCATCAGCGCCGCGTTGACCTTATTCTTGCTGGCACTGCGTCAGTGGCGCCATGCTCTGTTCGCCGGCACGACCCTGATGTGCACAGCCTTGGCCAACACTGGCAGTAAATGGTTTTTCGCCCGGATACGCCCCGAAGTCCTGACCGAGCCGCTCACCAGCTTCAGCATGCCCAGTGGACATTCCTCAGGCTCATTTGCTTTGTTTCTGACCCTGGCGGTGCTAGCCGGACGCGGCCAACCGCTACGCATGCGCCTGACCTGGCTGCTGCTGGGCTGCTTGCCCGCGGCATCGATCGCCGTATCACGGGTGTACCTGGGGGCTCACTGGCCCACTGACATTCTTGCCGGAGCCATGCTCGCCGCTTGTATCTGCGCAGCCAGCCTGAGCTTGATCCAGCGACACACTCCGCTGCAGCCCATGCCCGCCAAGGCATGGTGGCTGTTACTGCCGACGATGCTGTTCATTTGCAGCTTCATGGCCATGCGGCATCTGCCACATGCGCTGACGCGCTACGCCTATTAAGGCGTAGCCACACCTGTCGGCTCAGGCGAATAGCTCGCCCTGCAGCTCATCCAGTAATTGCTGGATCGCGTCCAGGCGCTGCTGCGGATCGTTCAACTGCAACAGATCGAGCTTATCCAACTCGGAAAAAGGCAGCAGATAGGCCAGCTGATTGGCCAGGGACAACTGCCCTGAGGCCTCGCCGCCCATGTCCAGAGCCTCGACCATCGGGTGTTCGGCCAGGGCCTTGAGCAGTGCAATCAGGTCGCCATCCTCGTCCTGCAATGGTTGCTCGGCTGCCTCTTCCAGCCACTGGACCTCAGCCACCGTCAGCAGGTCTTTCTGCACCTCGCTGCTGAGTACACGAAAACGTCGTCCCCCCTTGACTCTGATTCCCAGCAGCCCGTTGTCCTGCTGGTGAAAGTCGGTGATCAGCGCCTCGCAGCCCAGCAGCGCGTGAGCTGTAGCAGCGGTGCCAGCTTCCTCGCCCTGAAGAATGCACACCACGCCAAAACCACTGCCCTGCTTCATGCAGCGGCCGATCATGTCCAGGTAACGCGCCTCGAAAATCTGCAGATCGAGGATGCAATCGGGGAACAGCACCGTATTAAGAGGGAAAAGCGCCAGGCTCATACATCTATCCTTAAACCAGCAAAGACACCGCCAACGGCAGCAGTACCGCCGTGGCCACGCCCATCAGACTCATTGCCAGCGCCGCGAAAGCGCCGCACTCCTCACTTTCCTGAAGCGCCACCGAAGTGCCCACCGCATGAGCGGTCATGCCCAAGGCCATGCCCCGCGCCTCGGGTCCATGAACCCCAAGTCGATTGAGAATACCAGGACCAAAAATCGCCCCAATCACACCGGTGATCAAAACGAACACTGCCGCCAGCGCCGCGACTCCACCGATCTGCTCGGCCACCAACATGGCGATGGGCGAGGTCACCGACTTGGGCGCCATGGTCATGAGCATCATGGGCTCGGCGCCGAACCACCACCCCAAGAGCACCACCAGGCTGGTGGCCAATCCCCCACCCACCACCAGCGTAGTCAATATCGGCCAGAACAATTGGCGGATGCGTCGCAGATTGAGGTACAGCGGCACCGCCAACGCCACCGTGGCCGGGCCCAACAGAATGCTCAGGATCTCCGTGCTTTTCCGGTACTCGGCGTAACTCAGCCCACAGCCGAGCAGCACACCAATGACCAACAACATGGACACCAGCACCGGCTGCAGGAACATCCAGCGGGTCTTCTCGAACGCGGCGAGCACCAGTTGATAAGCGCCAAGCGTGATGCCAATGCCAAACAGGGGATGATGAATGACCGCCGCCCAGGCGCCCTGCCAATCTAAGTTCATTGGCTGTCCTCCCTACCCGCCTGACGCCTCACCAGGCGCTGCATCAGCACGCCGACAAAGGCCATGGAGATCACCAGCGACAGCACCAGCGCACCAGCGATGGCCCAGAAATCCGCAGCAATATCCCGGGCATAAACCATTACCCCAACAGCCGGCGGCACCAACAACAGCGGCAAGTAACGCAACAAGCTGCTGGCAGCCAGGTTCAACGGTTCGCCGACCTCACCGCGCACCACCAGAAAAACCAGCATCAGCAACAGGCCGATAATCGGGCCGGGAAGCACGGGCAACACCAGGTGATTGAGTGCCGTCCCGAGTAATTGGAACAGCACCAGCCAAGTCAAACCGCGTAACAACATACCGCCTCTCCCGCCAGATCCCATGGCGCATTATAAGCACGCAGGCGCTATGAACCGGCATTCGCCATAAGCATGGATGTTTACCGGGAAGGATCACCATGATGATCTAAAGTGGAAGTTTCGGATCGCACAAGAATGCGCCCAATACTAAAAAATCGTTGAACCAAGGAGAGTCTCAATGCCCTATGTTCCTGTTGCAGAGCTCAAAGATTATGTCGGGAAGGAACTCGGATGTTCCGAATGGCTCACCATTGACCAGGAGCGTATCAACCTGTTTGCCGAAGCCACCGGCGACTTTCAGTTCATTCACGTCGACCCGGTCAAAGCGGCAAAAACCCCCTTTGGCAGCACCATCGCTCACGGTTTCCTGACCCTCTCGCTGATCCCCAAACTGATGGAAGACATCCTCGTATTGCCCGAAGGCCTGAAGATGGTGGTCAACTATGGACTGGACAGCGTGCGCTTCATCCAGCCGGTGAAAGTCGACTCCAAAGTGCGTCTCAAAGTCGAGCTGACAGAAGTCACCGAGAAGAAACCCGGCCAATGGCTGCTCAAGGCCACCGCCACCCTGGAAATCGACGGCCAGGAAAAACCCGCTTATATCGCCGAGCCTCTTTCGCTCTGCTTCGTCTGAATGTTCCCTGATGCGAAACAGCTCACGCTGTTTCGCTCAACCTCTCTATATATAAGTCACACCGCTACGGCATACTCGGTCCCCTAATTATTCGGAACCTGATATGCGCCCACTTGCACCCTTGGTTTTGGCCCTCTTACTCAGCGCCTGTGGCGACGGCGAATCGCTGTTGCCGCCCGATGCTCGCCTGCCGGACGGTGGGCGTTATCGTGGCGATCTGGTCGACGGGCTGCTGCAAGGGCAGGGACGCATCGATTACCCCAATGGCAGTTGGTATGCCGGTCAGTTCGACAAGGGTCAGTGGCATGGTCAAGGGGAATGGCACGGCAGCAACGGCGAGGCCTATCGTGGCCAGTTCCAGCAAGGGCTGTTCCACGGACAGGGCACCCTGACCACCAAGGACAGCCACTACAGCGGCGGCTTCAAATTCGGCCGCCGGGACGGCGAAGGCACCCTCAAGGAAGACGGCATGCTCTACCGCGGCGAGTTCAAGGCCGATCTCTACTCGGGCTTGGGGCACCTGGAACTGGACGACGGTAGCCAGTACCAGGGGCAGTTCGCCAAAGGCAAGCCCAATGGCGAAGGCCAGCGCAGCGATGCCAGCGGCAATCAATTCACCGGGCACTTCGTCAACGGCCAACTGGAAGGCACTGGCACCTTCAACAGTGCTGAAGGCGATATCTACGTCGGCGGCTTCAAACACAACCAGCTCAACGGCAAGGGCCGCTACGAAAATGCCGACGGCGACGTATGGATCGGCCAATTCAAGGACGGCGCCCTGGGCGGCAAAGGCGAGTTGATCGGAGCCGACGGCAGCCATTATGTCGGCACCTTCAGCGACTGGCGCTTCAGCGGCGAAGGCCGTCTGAATCTCAGTGACGGCAGCTTCTACATCGGTGGTTTCGACAGCGACAACTATCAGGGCCACGGTGTATTGGTGTTGCGTGACGGCACTGTGCAAAGCGGTGAGTGGGAGAACGGCCTGCGTGTGCGCGACGCTGACGGCAGGTTGCTACCCGATCCACTGGAAACCGCCTTGCTGGTCCAGGGGCCTCTGCTCAAGGAGGCCCTCGATGCCGTGCCCGCGTCCACCCCGGCCATCGAGCTGTACAGCCTGACCCTGGCTGGCGACGGCAAGCAAAGCGTGTTCTTGCGTGAAGCCGACTACGTCAGCAATATGCTCGCCAGTCGCTTCGGCGCTTACGGCCAGATCCGCCTGGTCAATCACCGCGACCACATGATGAACCGGCCCATGGCCACCCGGGAAAACCTGCATCGCGCTGCGGTGACGCTGGCCGAACGCACCGGGCCTGAAGACCTGGTATTCATCTACCTCACCAGTCATGGCAGCAGCACCCACGAACTGGTGCTTGACCAACCGCGCCTGGAACTGGCGGACCTACCCACCGACCAACTGGCCAGCGCGCTGGACCCGCTGAAAAATCGCGACAAGATCATCGTCATCTCGTCGTGCTATTCCGGAGGCTTCATCCCGGCACTCAAGGACCAGCGCACCCTGATCATGACCGCCTCCAAGGCCGACCGAGTGTCTTTTGGTTGCTCGGAAGAAGCCGACTTCACCTACTTTGGCGATGCCCTGTTCGCCCAGGCCCTGAACCAGACCGACGACCTGGAGCATGCATTCAAACTCGCCAGGGCGACCGTGGCTGAACGCGAACAGGCCGACAACTTCGAAGCCTCGGAGCCCCAGATATGGGCACCTAAAGGTGTCATTGCGCACTGGCAACAATTGCGTAAGCAGCAGGCACGAAAAGCGCTGCAAAGTGTCTCTATAGGCAGCAAGGAAACACAGAGCAACTAAGCTGAAACTGTATCAAGGGGGAATGACTATGTACTTGACACCTCAGCATATCTTGCTCGCCGGGGCCTCTGGGCTGACCGGGGAACAACTGCTCGACCGCCTGCTCAACGAGCCTACCATTGTCCGCGTCCTCGCACCCAGCAGACGTCCATTGAGCGAGCATCCGCGCCTGGAAAACCCCGTGGGCGATCCTGCGAACGTTCTGCCGCAACTGAGCGGTGAGGTGGAAATCGCCTTCTGCTGCCTGGGCACGACCATCAAGCAGGCCGGTTCCGAGGCAGCCTTTCGCGCGGTAGACCTGGACTTGGTGGTGGCCTTCGGCAAGCGTGCACTGGAGATGGGCGCACGCCACCTGATCGTGGTCAGCGCGCTGGGTGCCGACCCCAAATCGTCGATCTTCTACAACCGGGTCAAAGGCGAAATGGAAGAGGCCCTGAAACAGCAGGGCTGGCCACAATTGACCATTTGCCGCCCTTCGCTGCTGCTGGGGGATCGAATTGAACCACGCCTGGGCGAACAACTGGTCGGCCCGCTATCGCGGCTTATTCCAGGTAAATACCACGGCATAGAGGCCTGCCAACTGGCCCGTGCCATGTGGCGCCTGGCCCTGGAAGAGCAAAGCGGTACGCGGATTGTGGAGTCCGACGAACTGCGCAAACTGGGTAAATGATGAACTCGCCAGGCAGACACCTCGTGACCGCCTGGCGAAGCACTACAACCCGCCCGTAGCCTGAAACCCAACCCCCAACACCGTCAGCACCGACAACGGCAGTAACAGCGTGTCGAGCAAGGCACTGGCCGGCAGGTCCACCCCCGGATAGCGCGGTGCCTCGGCACCAAAACGGTCCATGGCGCAACAGCCGCCCTGCAACGCATACCAATCCAGACGCGTTCCCGAGTACACCAACGGCGCCCCCGGCTTGGCAGCATTCAGGGTGCGGACCGAGGCACAGCCGCTCAGTTGCAGAACCGCTAGCAGCATCAACAGGGATTTATTCATCACAGCTCAAGTGATGCTCGCCCCAACGCGGCAACATGTCCTGAGGAATATTCAGCAGGTTGAGAATCCGCGCCACGACGAAATCCACCAGGTCATCGATGGTTTGCGGCTGGTGATAGAAACCCGGCGAGGCCGGCAGGATGGTCACCCCCATGTTTGACAGCTTGAGCATGTGCTCCAGGTGGATGCTCGAATACGGCGCTTCCCGGGGCACCAGAATCAGTTGCCGACGCTCCTTGAGGGTCACATCCGCAGCGCGTTCGATCAGGTTGTTGCAGGCTCCGGTGGCGATCGCCGACAAGGTCCCGGTGGAACACGGCACCACCACCATCGCCGCTGGCGAGCCGGAGCCCGAAGCCACCGGCGACATCCAATCCTCCTTGCCATAAACGCGGATCTGCCCCGCCGCCGCACCGGTGTATTCGGTAAGGAAAGCCTGCATCGTCTGTGGTTTGGGTGGCAGCGAGACATCGGTTTCCGTGGCCATGACCAACTGTGCGGCCTTGGAAATCAGGAAATGCACCTCACGATCCTCGCGCACCAGGCAATCGAGCAGACGCAAACCGTACTGAGCGCCCGAGGCGCCGGTCATGGCCAGGGTAATGCGGTCCGGGCCATTGTTCATTGCAGCGCCTCAGCCAGTTTGCCGTGTAGTCCGCCGAAACCGCCGTTGCTCATGATCACCACCTGGGTGCCGGGTTTGGCCTGGCTTTTCACCCGCGCGATGATGCCTTCCAGGGAGTCACTGACAATCGAGGGTACCGAACACAAGGCGGCCGTGGCCGCCAAATCCCAGCCCAGATTGGCCGGCGCGTACCAGATCACCTGATCAGCCTGATTGACGCTTTCCGGCAGCCCGTCACGGTGCGCGCCGAGCTTCATCGAGTTGGAGCGCGGCTCGATGATGGCAATCACCGGCGCATCGCCCACCCGTTTACGCAGACCGTCCAAGGTGGTGGCAATGGCCGTCGGGTGGTGGGCGAAGTCGTCATAAATAGTCACACCGTGCACTTCGGCGACTTTCTCCATGCGCCGCTTCACGTTCTTGAACGCACTCAGGCCGGCAATCCCCATGGACGGCACCACGCCGACATGACGAGCCGCCGCCAGGGTTGCCAGGGCATTGGCGACGTTGTGCTGGCCAGTCAACTCCCACTCCACCACGCCCTGGCGCACGCCTTCGAACATCACTTCAAAGGCCGAGCCATCCGCGCTGAGCAACTTGACCTGCCACTGGCCACCGACACCGGTGGTCTGCACCGGCGTCCAGCAGCCCATCTCGATCACCCGCTGCAACGCCGGCTCGGTCGTCGGGTGAATCACCAGGCCTTCGCTGGGGATGGTCCGCACCAGATGGTGGAACTGCCGCTCGATGGCTGCCAGGTCAGGGAAGATATCGGCATGGTCGAACTCAAGGTTATTGAGGATCGCCGTGCGCGGACGGTAATGGACAAACTTCGAGCGCTTGTCGAAGAAAGCGCTGTCGTACTCATCGGCCTCGATCACAAAAAACGGCGTGCCACCCAGGCGCGCCGAAACCGCGAAATTCTGCGGCACCCCACCGATCAGGAAGCCCGGGCTCATGCCCGCATGTTCCAACACCCAGGCCAGCATGCTGCTGGTGGTGGTCTTGCCGTGGGTTCCGGCCACTGCCAGCACCCAGCGCCCTTGCAACACATGGTCGGCCAGCCACTGCGGACCCGAGACATAAGGCAGCCCTTTGTTCAGCACATATTCCACGGCTGGATTGCCCCGGGACATGGCGTTGCCGATCACCACCAGATCCGGCGCAGGGTCCAACTGAGCAGGATCATAGCCTTGCGTCAGCTCGATGCCCTGAGCTTGCAGTTGAGTGCTCATCGGCGGATAGACGTTGGCGTCGGAACCGGTGACGTGGTGCCCCAACTCTTTGGCCAGAACCGCCATCGACCCCATGAAAGTGCCGCAGATACCGAGAATATGGATGTGCATAGTCGACCTCATAAAACATCGGCGCAGGTTAGCCTAGAGGGCTGTAAATCGCACCCATTAGCTGACCGGGAGGCTGCTGAGCTTGCCGCTGCTGGCACAAGGCAAGCGGCCCTGTACCGGCGGTCACAGGTGCGGTTTAACGCGCAATACCGTGTTTGCGCAGCTTTCTATAGAGGGTGTTGCGGCTGACCCCCAACTGTTCGGCGGTATGGGTCATGTGCCAGCGCTGTTGCTCCAGGGCTGCCAGTAGCGCAACCCGCTCGGCGTCGTCCAGGGGGCGCTCCTGCGCTTCGGCAGCCGGCTCGCCAACCGGCGCCGTGCGACTCTGTCGGATCAAGGGCGGCAGATCCTCCAGACCGATACGGCCGTTTTCGCACAGCGCCGCGAGGGTCCGCAGCACGTTGCGCAATTGCCGCACATTGCCCGGCCACTCATAACCCAGCAGGGCCTGACGCGCGGCCTCATCCAGCGTCACCTGCTGCCCGCCGGCCTCTTCGAGCAGAAGAAAATCCAGCAACTGAGACTTGTCACTGCGTTCACGCAAGGCCGGCAAGGCGATCTCCAGGCCATTGAGCCGGTAATACAAGTCCTCGCGGAAACGGCCATCACGTACCCGCTCCAGCAGATCCCGGTGGGTGGCGCTGATGATCCGCACGTTGACCGATTGCGGCTCACCGCCAATCGGCACCACCAGGCGATCTTCCAGCACCCGCAGCAAACGCGTCTGCAGGGCCAGGGGCATGTCGCCGATTTCATCGAGGAACAAGGTGCCGCCATCGGCCTGTTGCAACTTGCCACGCATGCCTTCCTTGCGCGCGCCGGTAAAGCTGCCACCGCGATAACCGAAGAGTTCGCTCTCGATCAGGCTCTCCGGAATCGCCGCGCAATTGAGGGCGACAAAGGTTTTATCCGAACGGGCACTGCCCTGGTGCACGGCCTTGGCAAAAGCTTCCTTGCCGGAGCCGGTTTCGCCATTGATCAACAGCGGCACATCGCGCTCGAACACCCGGGATGCCCGGCGAAAATCGTTCTGCAGCCCTTCATCCCCCAGGCAGATACCCGTGGTCTTCGGTTGCACCACCACAATCGGCGCTTGCCGCACTGGCGGCGAGACCGGCTGCGGCTGCCCCCGCAACAGGGCAAACAGGCGCCGCCCATCACGGGTGCGCAAAGGCCAACTGGCGCTGGCGTTGATACTGGCGCGGCTGAGCAGTTCATCCAGGGAACAGTCGAAAAAGTGCTCCACCGGTTGCCCCAATAAACCGCCGCGAACATGCCCCAGCAGATTCAAGGCACTCTGGTTGACCGCACAAATCCGTCCCTCGCCGTCAAAGGCCAGCAACCCTTCGCTGAACAGGCCCACCGACTCGGCCTGCAGATGAAAGCGCAGCAGCCATTGGTTTTCGAAATAACGCAGGAAATAACAGCTCTCGATCATTTTCGCCGAGAGATTGACCAAAGCCATGGTGTGGAACTGACTCTGGCGGGACATGTCCTGGCGCGCCGACGACACATCCAGCACCGCCAGCAATTCACCATGAGGGTCGAACACCGGGCTGGCGGAACAGGTCAGGCCGGTGTGCCGGCCACGGAAGTGCTCGCCCTGGTGAATGGTCAGCGACTGACGCTCCACCAGGCAGGTGCCGATGCCATTGGTGCCCTCCCGGGCCTCGCTCCAGTCGGCGCCAAGCCACAGCCCGGCATGCTCGAAAATCTTGCGCTCGCTGGGAGCGGTGATGCAGTTGAGGATCACCCCTCGGGCGTCGGTCAGCAGCACCGCATGCCCGGCGCCAGACAATTGCTGATGCAGGTGGTTCATCTCGGTGCCGGCGATTTGCAACACATCCTTGAGACGTTCGCGGCTCTCCAGCAGACGACCATGCTCAAGCACCGTGGGCGCCATGACCTGGGCCGGGTCGAGGTGATAGTCCTTAAGGCAGCGCAACCAGGAACGGGCGATCGAAGGGTCGCTGCCGGGCCCTTGCAGGTGCGCTTTGCCCTGGGCCACCGTGAGCACTTGCTGGGCATGCCGACTCAAGTGATTACTGCTGTGCATTTCTTATTATTCTCCTGCTGCGCGGTCACGCTCAGATGGAACACCGCCGCCGCTGTCGGACAGCAATCGCCTCAGAGCGGGAGGCAGTTCGCCAGATAAATCTGACCAGATTGGGCATGCGGACCAGCATCCTCCAGCCGCCGTTTCATTGCAATGGTGGCTTGACCCGTGAGTCACAGCTTGTGCCATCCAGGTTACAAACTGTCACTACGCGCTGTACCAGATCCGTCACAGGCCAGGCTCCGCGGGGTATCGAAACATCCGCAACCCCCTGATACACGGGCCTCGCATCACGCTGGCCCGACCTTTGCTCTACGCTTGATATGCGCGACAGCGCGTCCTCCCCCATAAGCATAAAAGCCAGGAGATACCCACCATGCGTTACGCACACCCCGGTACTGAAGGCGCTATCGTTTCGTTCAAGAGCCAGTACGGTAACTACATCGGCGGCGAATTCGTCGCGCCAGTCAAAGGCCAGTACTTCACCAACACTTCGCCGGTCAACGGCCAGCCCATTGCCGAATTCCCCCGCTCCACCGCCGAAGACATCGACAAGGCGCTGGACGCCGCCCATGCCGCCGCTGATGCCTGGGGCGCCACCTCGGTGCAGGCCCGCTCGCTGATCCTGCTGAAGATCGCCGACCGCATCGAACAGAACCTGGAACTGCTGGCCATCACCGAAACCTGGGACAACGGCAAAGCGGTACGCGAGACACTGAACGCCGACATCCCCCTGGCCGCCGACCACTTCCGCTACTTCGCCGGTTGCCTGCGGGCCCAGGAAGGCAGCGCCGCGGAAATCGACGGCAACACCGTCGCCTACCACATCCATGAACCGCTGGGCGTGGTCGGGCAAATCATCCCGTGGAACTTCCCGATCCTGATGGCCGCCTGGAAACTCGCCCCGGCCCTGGCCGCGGGTAACTGCGTGGTGCTCAAGCCCGCCGAACAGACCCCGCTGGGCATCACCGTGTTGATGGAAGTGATCGGCGACCTGCTGCCACCGGGCGTGCTCAACGTGGTGCAAGGTTTCGGCCGCGAAGCCGGCGAGGCCCTGGCCACCAGCAAGCGCATCGCCAAGATCGCCTTCACCGGCTCGACCCCGGTGGGCTCGCACATCATGAAATGCGCCGCCGAGAACATCATTCCATCGACCGTGGAGCTGGGCGGCAAGTCGCCGAACATCTTCTTCGAAGACATCATGCAGGCCGAACCCAAGTTCATCGAAAAGGCCGCCGAGGGCCTGGTCCTGGCGTTCTTCAACCAAGGTGAAGTCTGCACCTGCCCATCCCGTGCTCTGGTACAGGAATCGATCTACGACGAATTCATGCAAGTGGTGATGAAGAAGATCGAACAGATCAAGCGTGGCGACCCGCTGGACACCGACACCATGGTCGGCGCCCAGGCCTCTGAGCAGCAGTTCGACAAGATCCTTTCCTACCTCGACATCGCCAAGAACGAAGGCGCGCAGCTGCTCACCGGCGGCAAGGTGGAGAAACTCGAAGGCGACCTGTCCAGCGGCTACTACATCCAGCCGACCCTGCTCAAAGGCACCAACAAGATGCGTGTGTTCCAGGAGGAGATCTTTGGCCCGGTGGTCAGCGTCACCACCTTCAAGGACGAAGCCGAAGCCCTGGCGATTGCCAACGACACCGAGTTCGGCCTGGGTGCCGGGGTCTGGACCCGCGACATCAACCGCGCCTATCGCATGGGCCGCGGGATCAAGGCCGGCCGCGTGTGGACCAACTGCTACCACCTGTACCCGGCGCACGCCGCGTTCGGTGGCTACAAGAAGTCCGGCGTTGGCCGTGAAACCCACAAGATGATGCTCGACCACTACCAGCAGACCAAGAACCTGCTGGTGAGCTACGACATCAACCCACTGGGCTTCTTCTGATCGATCCTCCCGGCGACCCTGGTCGTCGGGAGGCCTTTTGCGGCCCGCGCCGCGCCCGCTCACCTTCTCGGATCCGCTGCCGATGGCCAGCCGGACGGGACACTGCTGTCGGAAGTTCTGCGCCAAAACAGTCGTGCATACAGCCCCTGGCTCACTCAAGAGAGCCTGAACAATAATAAAAAGGGACCAACGCAATGGATCAGATCGGCAACTACGTGCTCTACCTCATCATGCTCTGCGCGGTACTCGGCGCTTTCGCCGCTATCTATGACAGCGAACGAGGATTGGGCAAAGAATTCATGGAAGGCATCCATGCCACCGGCTACATCTTCGTACCGGCGGCGGGAATCATGGCTTCCATTCCCTATCTCACCGTGGTCATCGAAACCGTCTTCGGGCCATTCTTCAATTCCCTGGGCGCCGACCCGGCTCTGGCGGCGACCATGATCATCGCCTCGGACATGGGTGGCTATCAGTTGGCCTCGGCCCTGGCCGCCAGCAAGGAAGCCCTGGTGATGGCGCTGATCACCGGCTTCATGGGCGGCGCCACCATCGTCTTCTCGATTCCCATGGGCCTGGCGATGCTCGATAAACGCGACCACAAGTACATGGCCCTGGGGATCATGTCCGGCATCCTCACCATCCCCATCGGGGTGATGATCGCCAGCCTGATCCTGGCCTTCAGCAACCCAGTGGTACGCGAACTGGTGAGCACCAACGGCGAAGCCAGCTATCAATTGGCCCTGGGCCTGGGCAGCATCTTCGCCAACCTGCTGCCGATCCTGACCTTCGTCGTGGCCCTGGCCCTGGGCCTGCGCTTTTTGCCGGACATGATGATCAAGGGTTTCATCGTCTTCGGCCGAGCCATGGATGCGGCGATCAAGCTGGTGCTGGTGTTCTCCATCGTCGAGTATTTCACCGGAGCCTTCTCCGCGGTGTTCGGCGGCTGGGGCTTCCACCCGATCATTGCCGACGCCGAAGACCAGACCCGCGCCCTGGAAACCGCCGGCTACATCGGCATCATGCTGGCCGGTGCCTTCCCCATGGTCTATCTGCTGCGCAAATACCTGGGCAAACCCCTGGAGAACCTCGGCGGCAAGATCGGCCTCAGCGCCGTAGGCAGTGCCGGCATGCTGGCCACCATCGCCAACATCCTCGCCATGTTCCGCCTGGTGCGCTTCATGCCCCCAAGGACAAGGTGATCAACATTGCCTTCGGGGTCTGCGCCGCGTTCCTGCTGGGGGATCACCTGTCGTTCACCGCCAACTTCCAGCCCACCATCATCCTGCCGGTACTGATCGGCAAGATCAGCGCCGGCTTTGTCGCAGTGGGCCTGGCCTACTGGTTGTCGGTGCCCAAGGCCTTGCAGTTGGAAGCCGAGGATCGGGCCGCCGGAATCATCGCCGAAGGTGAGTACCTGGGCGGCACGACGCTGGAAACCCCGGAACCTGGCGGCCAGAAAGCCACGGCCTGACCGCAGCGCGGCGAGGAAGCCTGCATGCAAACCGTTACGGGCGGCGCACCGGTCTTGCTGCTGGGGTTGGACTTCGGCTCCACCACCAGCAGCGCGCTGATCGCCCAGGCCAGCCTGAGCAGCCATTGCGTCACCGGACGCATGGCCCTCAACGAGCCCCGGGTGCTGTTTCGCAGCGAGCCGGTGTTTACCCCGTTCAAGGACCGGATCATCGATGAAACGGCGATCCAGGGCCTGATCGAATGCTGGCTTGAGCAGGCCGGCGTGTGCGCGCAACAGCTGTTTTCCGCAGGCGTGATCATTACCGGCCTGGCGGCGCGGCGGCACAACGCCCAGGCCCTGACACGACGAGTGGAGCAACTGATCGGCAACGTACTGATCTCCCGCGCCGACGATGGCGGGCTGGAGTCCTGGCTGGCGTTCATGGGCAGTTGTTCGACCCTGAGCCGCTGTCATCCATGGCAACCGCTGCTCAACCTGGATATCGGCGGCGGCACCACCAACGCCGCCTGGGGCCTGGACGGCAATGTCCTGGCCAGCGGCTGCCACTTCATCGGCGCCCGGCACTTGCAGTTCGAACCGGGTGGTTATCGCCTCAGCGCGCTGTCGGAATTCGGCCGGGCGCTGCTTGATCACCTGCAGATCCATAAGACCGTTGGGCACCCGCTCGACCGCCCGGAGCGGGATGCGGTGGTCAACTGGTACGTCGACGCCCTGGTCGCCATTGCCGAAGGTGATCGCACCTTCTTTACCGGCCCGTTGGGCCAACTGACCGAACAACTGCCGTTGATTCTTCCCGAACACAAGGCCCACCCGGCCCTGACCTTTTCCGGTGGTGTGGGCGAACTGCTCTATCGCCACCTGCAAGGCGAACCCATGCCTGGCACCACTTATTACGGCGACCTGGGCATCGATCTGGCCCTGGCTATCGCCCGCCACCCGCGACTGGTCCGGGATGCCAGCCGCCTGGTGCCGGAAAACCGCGGCCGGGCCACGGTCTACGGCCTGACCCTGCACAACACCGAAATTTCCGGCAGCACCCTGTTTCTACCCCAGCCCGAGGTACTGCCCCTCAAGGACCTGCCCATTGTCGCTCGCCTGCCTGTCAGCGCCAGCCAGCAACAACTGGACGACGCTCTGGCCCTGGCCTTGAGCAGTCGCGACGGCGCCTGCCTGCAATTGCTCGACGGCGGCCAGGCGCCGGGCCTGGGGGAAATCCGTCAATTGGGCGCCCTGCTGTGCCGGGCCCTGGGCGCCGCCCAGCCCGAACCTCAATGGCCGCTGGTGCTGCTGCTGGAAAGCAACGTCGGCAAGGTCCTGGGCAACTACGCCACGGATTGGGGGCGCAGTTCTTGCAACCTGATCGTCATCGACGAAGTGCGCGAGCGTTCGGCGCACTTCATCAACCTGGGAAAACCCCATCAGCACATCGTGCCCGTCGCCTTTTACGGGGTGCATTAAATGCCGATGTCGGCCAAGGAGTTTCTTGCCATGTCACTCACCGCACTGCAGCAGATCCGCCTCCCCAACGTGCCTGCCGAACGGGCCTATGGCACCCGGGTATTGGACCGCGAGATCCAGTTCACCAGCCTCAAGGCGGTGCTTGGCGCCGCCGATATCAGCAAGGCCGGCGACCGCGTAGCGGGACTGGCGGCGGTGGATGAAATCACCCGCGAGGCGGCGCGCAAGGTGCTTTCCGAGCTGACCCTGGATCACTACTTCCAGCACCCGCTGACCGACCGCCACGGCCGCATCGACAGTGTCATGCAGGTCAACTACGACATCGACCACCAGGTCTTCGGCGAGATCGCCCAACTGACCCTGGGCGCCCTGAAAGATCGCCTGCTGCGCAGCCATGGCACTGAAATACGCCGCATCGGCACGGCCCTGACCGGGGTGATGGTGGCGGCCCTGGCCAAGCTGCTGGACGTGCATGAACTGATCCTGCTGTCGAAAAAGCTCAAGAGCGGCGCGGCGGCCAAGGCCAGGACCCTGGTGGGCCTGCCCGGTACTCTGTCGTCGCGGCTACAGCCCAACCATCCCACCGACAACCTCAGCGGCATCACGCTGCTGGTCTACACCGGCCTGAGCATGGGCTCGGGGGACGCGCTGATCGGCCTTAACCCGGCCATCGACACCGTGGACAACATCAGCGCCACCCTGCGTCACCTGGATAAATTGCGTAGGGAAACCGGAGCGCCGACGCAAATCTGCGTGCTCTCTCACATCAAGACCCAACTGGCCTGCCTCGACCAGGGCGCGCCAGTGGAAATCATGTTCCAGAGCCTGGCCGGCACCGAACGCACCCTGACCGACGAGTTCGACGTCACCGTGCAGTTGCTGGATCAGGCCTGGCAGACCATGACCGAGCGCGGCCCGCTGCGCGATGTTGCAGAAAACTTCATGTACTTCGAGACCGGCCAGGGCAGCGAGCTGACCTACGGCAAGCACGAAGGCATCGACATGACCACCTGCGAAGCCCTGTGCTACGGGCTGGCCCGGCGTTATCGGCCGTACATGGTGAACAACGTCACCGGCTTCATCGGCCCGGAAACCCACCTCGACAACTTCGAGATGACCTATTCCTGCCTGCAGGACCAGTTCATGGGCAAGTTGCTGGGGCTGCCCATGGGCATGGCGCCCTGCTACACCCTGCATTCCCAGGTGACCCTGGAAGGCCAGCAGATGGCCACCGAACTGCTGACCGCCGCCGGCGCCAACTTCTTCATGGACGTGTACCTGAGCACCGACCGCATGCTCGCCTACTTCGACACCAGCGCCCACGACAACCAGACCCTGCGCGAAGTCCACGACCTGGCGCCGGCCCCGGAATACCTGCGCTGGGCCCTGGGCAAGGGGATTTTCCAGGAGGATGCCCACGGCAACGTGGAGCGCGGACCGAACTGGGGCAACCCACGGATTTTCTGTGAGTCGGACATCGACTTCCAGCGCCTGCTGGAGTCCACCCCGGCCACCTACGGCTTTGACAACGCCGGCCCACGCCCGGCCAACGCGGTGTCGCGCACCGTGCGCGCCAACCTCGCGGTGGCCCGAGAGGCGATCTACGTCGACCTGCGCCCCAGCGAAATCGGCGCCATTGCCCTGCGCGAGCTGCGCACCGCCGCCCCGGACAAGCTGGCTCACCTGCAAGACCCGGAGTTGGGCGCGCGGCTGACCGAGGAGGTGCTGCGGCGCCTGCAACCGGAATACAACGACGTGCAGATCGTGATTTCCGACGGCCTCAGCGCCGAAGCCATCCACCACAACATTCCCGAACTGCTGCCGGTGCTGCTGGATGGCCTGCAGAGTCGCGAGCTGCGCATCGGCCAGCCGATCCTCGCGCCCTATGGCCGGGTCAAGCTGGCGGAGTCGGTGGGCGAAGCCCTGCAACCGCAACTGATCATCGTGCTGATCGGCGAGCGTCCCGGCGGCGATGCCCTGGCCTCGCGCAGCATGTCCGCCTACCTGGGCTACCGCCTGCCGGACGACCAGGCACGCCGCGCCGCCGCCCAGTTCAGCGGCAACCCGGACATTCGCTACGAATACACCGTGATCTCGAACATCTACAGCGGGGGCCTGCCGCCGCTGGAAGGCGGCAGCCTGGTGGCGGAAAAGGCCTTTGCCATCCTCCACCACCGGGCTGCCGGCAACCGTCTGGAAAACCTGCTGAAGAAGGTGGCATCCTGATGATCCGCCAGCACTCGGCAACGCCCCTACATCGTTGAAACGGAGACTGAGATGGCCCAATTTTCCCACAGCGTAGGTTCTCAGACCTATCGCTTCGACAGCCTCAAGGACGTCATGGCCAAGGCCAGCCCGGCCCGCTCCGGGGACTTTCTGGCCGGGGTCGCCGCCCTCAACGACGGCGAGCGGGTCGCCGCCCAGATGACCCTGGCGGATATCCCCCTCAAGCACTTTCTCGAAGAGGTGCTGATTCCCTATGAGTCCGACGAAGTCACCCGGCTGATCATCGACACCCATGACCGCGAGGCCTTCGCCACGGTCAGCCACCTGACCGTGGGTGGCTTTCGCGACTGGCTGCTCAGCGACGCCGCCGACGAGCAAAGCCTGCGGGCCCTGGCCCCGGGCCTGACCCCGGAAATGGCCGCCGCCGTGTCGAAGATCATGCGCGTGCAGGACCTGATCCTGGTGGCGCAGAAAATTCGCGTGGTGACACAGTTTCGCGGTACCCTGGGCCTGCGCGGGCGCCTGTCCACCCGCCTGCAACCCAACCACCCCACCGACGAGCCGGCGGGCATTGCCGCGAGCATTCTCGACGGCCTGCTGTACGGCAACGGCGACGCGATGATCGGCATCAACCCGGCCACCGACAGCATCGCCTCGATCTGCGCCATGCTGGAAATGCTCGACGCCATCATCCAGCGCTACGAGATCCCCACCCAAGCCTGCGTGCTGACCCACGTCACCACCTCCATCGAGGCAATCAACCGCGGCGTGCCCCTGGACCTGGTGTTCCAGTCGATCGCCGGCACCGAAGCGGCCAACGCCAGCTTCGGCATCAACCTCAACGTGCTCCAGGAAGGCTACGAGGCCGGCTTGAGCCTGAACCGCGGCACCCTCGGGCAGAACCTGATGTACTTCGAAACCGGCCAGGGCAGCGCCCTGTCGGCCAATGCCCACTTCGGCATTGACCAGCAGACCTGCGAAACCCGCGCCTACGCCGTGGCCCGGCATTTCAAACCGTTCCTGGTGAACACCGTGGTGGGGTTCATCGGCCCCGAGTACCTGTACAACGGCAAGCAGATCATCCGCGCCGGGCTGGAAGACCACTTCTGCGGCAAGCTGCTGGGCGTGCCCATGGGCTGCGACATCTGCTACACCAACCACGCCGAAGCCGACCAGGACGACATGGATAACCTGTTGACCCTGCTGGGCGTGGCCGGGATCAACTTCATCATGGGCATCCCCGGGTCCGACGACATCATGCTCAACTACCAGACCACGTCCTTCCACGACGCGCTCTACGCTCGCCAGACCCTGGGCCTGAAACCTGCGCCCGAGTTCGAGCAATGGCTGGCCAGGACCGGCATTTTCACCCAGGCCGACGGCAAGGTGCATTTTGGCAACAACCTGCCGCCGGCCTTTCGCCAGGCACTGGCCCAGTTGGGATAAGGAACAGGTTCATGCAAAAACACCCGACCGACTCGCAAAACCCCTGGCTGGAACTGCGCCGCCTGACCCCGGCACGCATTGCCCTGGGCCGCACTGGCACCAGCCTGCCCACCGACGCACAACTGGACTTCCAGTTCGCCCACGCCCAAGCCAGGGACGCCGTGCATCTGCCCTTCGACCACGCGAGCCTAAGCGCGCAACTGGCGGAACGCGGCCGCGACAGCCTGCTGGTCCACAGCGCCGCCACGGATCGTCACAGTTACCTGCAACGCCCCGACCTCGGGCGGCGCCTCAGCGATGAGTCGGCACAGAGCCTGCGCGACTATGCCAGCGCTCATCCTGGCGGCGTCGACCTGGCGGTGGTGGTGGCCGACGGCCTATCGGCGCTGGCGGTGCATCGCCACACCTTGCCCTTTCTGGCACGCATGGAAGAACAGACCGCCGCCGAAGGCTGGTCGCTGTCGCCTGTGATCCTGGTGGAACAGGGCCGGGTGGCGGTGGCCGACGAGATTGGCGAGCTGCTGGGGGCGAAAATGACCGTGATCCTGATCGGTGAGCGTCCCGGGCTCAGTTCCCCCGACAGCCTGGGGCTGTACTTCACCTACCAGCCGAAAGTCGGGCTCACCGACGCCTATCGCAACTGCATCTCCAATGTGCGCCTGGAAGGCCTGAGCTATGGCATGGCCGCCCATCGCCTGCTGTACTTGATGCGTGAAGCCTGCCGTCGACAACTGTCAGGGGTTAACCTCAAAGATGAAGCGCAAGTGCAGACGCTGGACAGCGACACAACGGCGGACATGAAGGGCAACTTCCTTCTGGGGCCGCCTCAAGCGTGATTCTGCAAGACAATTGCGCTTTTTCGCCGCTTTGGGCAGCATCGCAACACGGCTGCCCGAGTCATCCACCCTGTGCCGTCACATCCACTTGAAGTTGAGAGCCACCCATGCGGATTACTCAAGCAACCCTCGAGCACCTGGATCTGTTGACCCCGTTATTCGTCAAATACCGTGAATTCTATGGCGCCCTGCCTTACCCGGACTCGTCCCGGGCGTTTCTGGAAAAGCGCCTGCGCCGCAAGGAATCAGTGATCTACCTGGCCCTGGCCGATGACGACAGCAACAAACTGCTGGGCTTTTGCCAGCTCTACCCAAGCTTCTCTTCCCTGTCCCTCAAGCGCGTGTGGATTCTCAACGACATCTACGTCGCCGAAGACGCCCGTCGCCAACTGGTGGCCGATAACCTGATGCGTACCGCGAAGAAAATGGCCAAGGAAAGCAACGCCGTGCGTCTGCGGGTATCCACCAGCAGCAACAACGAAGTGGCACAGAAAACCTATGAGTCCATGGGCTTTCGCGAAGACTCGGAGTTCAAGAACTACATCCTGCCACTCAGCGACGACTGAGCCGCCAGACAGCGGCCTGCGGGCCGCTTCATTTTGTCGGGCATGGCTGTAGCCCCCCCTAGCCTGCCGCGATCAATCGCCGAAACGCCCCGCTACAATCTGAACACGCATTTCACCTATCAGCCTTTATAATGCCGACCCTTTCGAATCGTAAGAAAATCTACACATCCTTGTAGTCCCTTTCTCCGAGTCATCGCACAGGCCTGCCGAGCCAGGCTGCCACCACAGGTGCCCCATGGATTTCAACCCGATCGACCTAATCCTTCATCTCGACGTTTACCTCGACATGCTGGTGACCAACTACGGGCCCTGGATCTACGCCATCCTGTTTCTGGTGATTTTCTGCGAAACCGGCCTGGTGGTGATGCCTTTCCTCCCGGGCGACTCCTTGTTGTTCATCGCCGGCGCGGTAGCCGCTGGCGGCGGCATGGACCCGGTACTGCTGGGAGGCCTGCTGATGCTGGCGGCGATCCTCGGTGACAGCACCAACTACGTGATCGGACGAACGGCGGGAGAACGGCTGTTCAGCAACCCCAACTCGAAGGTCTTCCGCCGCGACTACCTGCAGAAAACCCACGATTTCTATGCAAAGCATGGCGGCAAGACCGTGACCCTGGCGCGCTTCCTGCCGATCATCCGTACCTTCGCCCCCTTTGTCGCCGGCGTGGCCCGCATGCCCTACCCACGGTTCTTCGCCTTTAGCGTCGCCGGCACCATCCTCTGGGTCGGCGGCCTGGTGACCCTGGGCTACTTCTTCGGCAACGTGCCGTTCATCAAGAAGAACCTCTCGCTGCTGGTGGTGGGCATCATCCTGCTGTCCCTGGTGCCAATGATCGTTGGCGTACTGCGCAGCCGCTTTGGCCGCAGCGCTGAAAAAGCCGAAACCCACTAAGCCGTATGTGGTCCCTCAGCGCCTGGCGCCGCAAGCGCCGGCTGGCCAAACATCCGGTCAGTGATGAAACCTGGCAACGGGTGCGTCAGCACCTGCCCTTCCTCGACGGCCTCAACGCCGCCGAGGACCGTTGGCTGCGGGAAGCCAGCGTGCTGTTTCTCGACGACAAGCACCTCACCGCCCTGCCCGGCGTGGAGCTGCATCAGGAGCAACGCCTGCTGCTGGCCGCCCAGGCGCAACTGCCATTGCTGCACCTGGGCGACCTGAACTGGTACCAGGGTTTCCATGAAATCATTCTTTACCCCGACGACTTCCTCAGCCCCCAGCGCCACCGCGATGCCAGCGGTATCGAGCATGAATGGGACGGCGAGCACAGCGGTGAAGCCTGGCAGCAGGGCCCGATTATCCTCGCCTGGCCTGGGGTGCTGGCCAGTGGCGGCTGGGAAGCCTACAACCTGGTGATCCACGAACTGGCCCACAAGCTGGATATGCTCAACGGCGACGCCAATGGCCTGCCGCCGCTGCACAGCGACATGCGCGTGAGCGACTGGGCCCAGGTCATGCAACACGCTTACGACGACCTCAACCGACGACTCGACCACGACCCGAACGCCGAAACCGCCATCGACCCCTACGCAGCGGAAAACCCGGCGGAATTCTTCGCCGTCACCAGCGAATACTTCTTCAGTGCACCAGACTTGTTAGTGGCGGCCTATCCGAAAGTCTATGAACAGTTGCAGTTGTTTTATCGGCAGAATCCATTGGCCCGGCTACAGCAACTTCAAGCTCAAGACCCGGTCTATCAAACGCACCACTAATGTCCTGTCGCGCTGTTTAAGTTGTTCATCTGAAGGCCAGTTGAAAGACCACTGTCCCGCCTGCCGACCGATGGCAAAACCGCCGGTCGCACGGCCCGCCCGAACAGCTCTGCGCGACAGTACAACCAAGGTTCTACGACCCTTGGCACGTAGCATCGGTAGCGGAGTGTGTCTATAATCGCCGCCACTTTTTGGTCAATCCGACCAAGTCATTTGGTCAACTAACGGGGGCAACGCCCAATGAGCTACAGCAAGATTCCGGCGGGCAAAGACCTGCCGAACGACATCTACGTCGCGATCGAAATCCCGGCCAACCACGCGCCGATCAAGTACGAAATCGACAAAGACAGCGACTGCCTGTTCGTTGACCGTTTCATGGCCACCCCCATGTTCTACCCGGCCAACTACGGTTTCATCCCCAACACCCTGGCTGACGACGGCGACCCCCTCGACGTGCTGGTCGTGACCCCCTACCCAGTAGCGCCAGGCTCGGTGATCCGTGCCCGTCCAGTGGGCATCCTGAACATGACCGACGACGGCGGCGGCGATGCCAAAGTGATCGCGGTTCCTCACGACAAGCTGTCCCAGCTGTATGTCGACGTGAAGGAATACACCGACCTGCCAGCCCTGCTGCTGGAACAGATCAAGCACTTCTTCGAGAACTACAAAGACCTCGAAAAAGGCAAGTGGGTGAAGATCGACGGTTGGGGCAATGCCGATGCAGCCCGCGCCGAGATCCTGAAGTCGGTTGCCGCCTATAAAGGCTGAGAAGCAGCGTTAAGCTTCGAGCGACAAGCTTCAAGAGAAAGCCCCGAGTGATCGGGGCTTTTTCGTACCTGTTCCCCCCCATCGCAGTCGTCTTGCCAGCCAACAAGGCCGCACCAAACACGCACCCGGCAACAAATTCCCACGCACTATTTTCGTCCCCAGGGCCTCCGGATAGCGCTTCGCACTGGGAATTGCCGGCGAATATGCGTATGCTGCGCCCCACATTTGCGCATCGACCCTTTCTGCGGTCAGATCGCCCGACGAAGCGGATGACTTTCCTGCCCAGTCCCACAGCCAGCCGCAAGAGCTGGGTGTACGTTTTGAAGGCTGGTGCGGTTTACCAAAAATGAACCAAGCCAGTCCCCGAGAAGCCGGCCACAAGCCGGCTTTTTAATGCCTGAAACCCGGGTGCGGGAAGGCACAGCCACTCCGACAGCAGGTGCAGGATGCACGCCCCAGTCTACCTAGCAACCCCCTTCACCCCCGTTCGCAAGGCGCATGCCCTGACATGCATCCGCTCATCGCGCCGGACCATCACAAGCCTCTTGGCTTCCACGCTCACCGCCCTTAGCCTATGCGGCTGCGTCGGCGCCTGGGTGGATATGCCCGATAAACGAGTGTCGAGAACCGCGGCTCACACGCAATTGATCGACAGTGGCAAGACTCCCGTCATCACCCGGACGGAAAAGACCGCGTCCGAGCGCCATTGGTGCGGCACCACCCTATGGGCGGTCATCATTCCCATTCCCCTTAAGCTGCCGGTTTGCGAGTCGTACAGCAGCGCGACCGCATACGGCAACGACATCAACGGGGTTGAAACGCCGCTGCTGCATTCAAGCCAGAAGATGGCATCGGACTTCTACGCCTGCGGCCCCTTCCTGTTTCTGGGACCGATCATGCACAGCTACCGGGGCAACGCGATCTGCGGGTCGTTTCAGTAATTCACCTGGTATCCCCATGGGCATATACGACATTCAACAGCGCACATTGAGTGTCAATCACCAGCGGTGGCATGGTTTCTATCCAGCACGCGCCTAAACCAACGAACTACCCATGCTAAGCTGCGCGCCGCTTCGGGCATCGCCCGGGATCTATCTCACTGAAAAAGGACGCTCAGTCATGCCGCTGCCGGCCGCCGTACGCCTGCCACTCTCGTTATTCTGCCTGTTTAGCGCCCTGTCCTTGAGCTGCGTGTGCGCCCACGCCGACGCACAACAGGACGTCGCCAAGGGCCGTTGGCAAGGCCTGGCCGGTATGGCCAACCTGTACCTGGACGACGCCAGTGCGGCGGATTTCATCGAAGCCGGGGATAACGAAAAGAGCCAGCACGACAACTATGCCGGTGCTCTCGCCTACTACCTGACCGCTGCGCGCCTGGACCCGAAAAATGCCTACGCCTCCTACCAGGCAGCTGGCAGCCTGGCCGCCATGGACAAGAACAAACGCGCCGCCGAATTCCTCGATCAGGCCCGCGAACGCGGTTTCTGGCAGTGGGTGATCCTCAAGGAGGATGACGAACTGCAACACCTGCAACAGGATCCGGCCTACCAGAAGCTGCTGCAGGCCGCCGAGAAAAACTACCCAGCCAAGGCCAAGGATGCGGGCCTGGCGGCCTTCAGCATTCCTCAGGGCAAGGCGCCAGCCGCAGGCTGGCCGGTGGTGGTCTGGCTGTCGGGATTCGGTACCGAGGGCAGCGACGGTATCGATATGCGCGCGGACCTCGTGGGCGAGAAGGCCGTGCTGGTGGGCATCAACGGTACCCTCAAGCGCGATGAACACCAGTTCATGTGGCAGCAGCATTCTGTAGCGCCCACTCAGAAAGCGGTCAACGCGGCGTTGAAGACACTGGAAAAACAGACTCGTATCGACCGCTCGCGCATTGCTCTGATGGGTTTCTCTCAAGGCGCCGAGCACGCCTCGCACCTGATCGCCGAGTACCCTCAGCAGTACAGCGGCGCGTTGCTGCTGTCCCCCGGCGGCTACCGGATTCCATTCGGCGAAACCAAGGCCCGGGACAAGCGCATCGTCATTGTCCATGGCGCCAAGGAGCACGAGAGCAACCAGAAGCTCACCGCCACCACGCAGCAGGCCCTGGAACCCGGAAACCAGGTCCAGAGCCATGAACATGCCGAAGGCCACACCTTCCAGGGCGACTGGCGCAAGGCCTATCCGGGCTACCTGAAGTTCGTCCTGAATCTTTGATCTGGCCAAACACCCGGCGGCGCAAGACACCGGATTCGATCATGGATAGCTGAAGCTGCGCACCAGGGTCAGTTCTCCCGGTGCGCGCATTGGCACGATGAACGATTCGATCTTCTCATCCGGCGTGCCTTCTTCGGTGATCACCGTCACTTGGGCGGTGGTCAGGGCTTGCACAGCGTCTTCTTGTCCGTCGTCACGACGATAACCACCGCCGTAGTAGTTCACATACACCAGGTACTGGCCCTTGAGCGGTGCTGGCATGGAGAAGATTTCCGGGCCGTAACCGGTGGTCACGTCCACATCCAGGGCCGCACCATTGGGTGCCACGCGATTGCCGTACCAGACACGTGCGCCATCCGGGGTGACCAGGTGCAAATCGAGGTCGGTGTTATCGCTGTCCCAGGACAGCAGCACCCGCAGCTTGGGCGGAGTCACGCCACCACCGGTGTTGAGGAACTGCACGCGCTTGCGCAATTGACCATCGGGGCTGCGCACTTCCAGGCTGTTGCTGCCATTGGGGAAGGAATACGGCCGATCGAAACCGCCCTGCTGGTCGAACTTGAGCGGCATGCTGACGCCATTGACGATCAGTTTGCCCGGCTGTTTCTCGGCCTTGGGCGTGCCTTTGATCTGTCCGCGAATCCGTGCGGTATCGGCCTGGCCCTCGGGCGTGTTCACCGAAGAGGCCGGATAGTTGACGGTCTGACGGTATTGTTCGCCATCAACGGCGCGGGTGCGCCAGCCACCTTTGGGGGTGTCGAGCTGGATGCCACTGTCGGCCAGGGCCACGGGCAGACTGAACATTCCGCAAAGGAACAGGAGGACCGGGGGAGCAGGAAGTTTCATGGCCTATTCCAATATAAGGTGGCGGGCGAGCCCTTCGATGTAGGTTTCATCCTGGCCATTGGGATGCGCTTCAAAGGCCAGGTGCAGGTATTCGTGAGTCAGGTCGAGACGGTCTTGCAGCGAAAGTACGCCGCGCACGTAGATGCGTTGTCGCTCGCGGTCGACGTAAGGCCGACCGAAGCCCAGCCGGCAGACCGCGAACTGACTGATTTCGTTGTAGCCCACCTCTTGCTGCAACGGCCGGCGCCAGCCTCGGCGCTGTTTGAGCAGCCAGTCCTGGGCCGCAGGCAAGGGTTCGCATGACGCCTGTGGATTGTCCCAGCGACTGAGGCTGGCACGGGGATAAGCGTGCAGCAGGATGGCGTCATAACGCTGCCCGGCTCGGGCCTGCTCCACCGCCTGCTGCCAGGACAGCTTGTCCGGCGCACTCAAGTCCGAGTGATAAGTGACCTGGGTGCCGGCCAGCACCAGATCATCCGTCCAGGCGGCAATGGCTCGGGCTTCGGTGCTGGCCGGACGCGGGGCGACCCGCTGACGGTTGCTGCTGTCATCAATGCTCAGGCACTCACCGCTGCGGCCTGCGTTCTGCAACAAGTAAGTGCGAATGGCCACGGCCAGAGCCTTGGCTGCCTCCACCGGCTCGCTCCTGGCTTCGCGTTGCAGCACCCGGGCCACGTATTCCTCACGGTCCAGGCGCGCCACCAGTTGCAGGGCCGAGGCACCGCGTTGCAGAAAGAGTTCGCCGGCGCTATGGATAGCCAACTGATTACCGTTGGCGAACGCCACCTGATAATCCCCTTGCAGAGCGCCCGGCTGAGCCATTTGCCCGTTGTGGCTGACGCTTTTCAGTGGATAACGCGAGAACAGGCTGACTTCCACGCAACGGCCTTTTTCCGGCGCAGGACGCTGCGGCAGTACTTGGTTCAGCACCTCAGCGTAGTCTTTCAACACCCGTTGACTGGTGCCACGGCCGCCCACCCACAGCGGCGTGCCATCGGCCAGCCAGCCGGCAAAGCCGCCTTGGCGCGACAGTCGGTCGTGATCACCCAGCCAGCTCCAGGTCTTGACCCGCAGGCGTGAACCCAGGGCGCCCACCACCGCGCCGTCGCCGGCCTTGAGCACCACGTCCAGTAACACCCGGCGAGCAGTGTCCTGAGCCGGCAGCAACGCCAGCGTCTGCAACAGTTGCGCCACCGGTACCCGGGTTTGCGGTTGCAGCCGGTTCAGGTCCTGCAACCAGTCCGGAGCCTTGCGGGCCTGCCAGTACTGCCGCCAATCAGCTGCGGACACCTGCAAGCGCTGAGGCTCGAAATACAGACCACAGGAACGCACCAGCGCCTGGTCCCTGGCGATACTGCCGCCCACCGAGCAGCAGTAGACCTCTTCTTTGGACTTGCCCTGGCAGGCGTAGGCCGGCTCCTGGGCGCCAGTGTCCACCAGCCAGGCATAGACGAAGAGCTTCCAGACACTGCCAAGTGGCGCCTGCAGATCACTCGGCAGCGGCTCGCGAGCCAGTACCTGAGTCTTGGAGAGACTCACCAACTCACTGTCCGGGGCGGCTTTCCAGGCCAGACGCAGCGGCTCGTCCTGGGCGATCACCCACCCAGGTAGCAAACACAGGCACAACCAGAGCCAACGCCGCGGCATGTTATTTGACCAAGACCCGACCCAGCGCCGGGTTACGCTCCTGAGCCTGATGCTCCGGTGCGTAGACCTGGTAGTAGCGGGCCGGCGGCAAGTTGAACTGGCCTTTTTGCGAGAAGCGGATCAAGTGCCGCAGACGCACTTCACTGCCTTCATTCAAGGCATCCAGCGGCACCGCATAGCTCATCTGCCCCGGCTCGAAGCGGGCCTTTTCCAACGATGCCGCTTGCATGCCCGCAGCCCCGGCCAGCTTGATTCCCCACGTGGTGCGCTCGACATCAGCCCCCGGCGGCAACGGCACCTCAAGCATGCCGTACAGCAGCGGTCGATTGCCCTCGTTGGCGATGATCAGCTCATCCAGGTACAGGCCATCGCTGGCAATCGGTTTGCTGCCCACTGGCTCCAGCTTGAAGGTGAACGCCTCGTCGCCCGGCACCAGACGCAGCAGGCGGCGAGTGATCGTCACCGGCGACGGCGTGCCTGGATCCAGCTGGCTCAGGTAGCTCACCGAGGCCCGCAGTGGACGCTCCGGCAGGCTGTTGAGGCTCAGCACGGCGGGAATCTGCGGCCCCTGCCACTGCCAGTAGCTCTCGCCACTGGCACCTTGCTGTTGTTGCCAGCCAGGGCCCGGTTTCAGGGCCACGGTCGGTGCCGATTGCGCCACGCTGTGTTGCAGCCAGGTCAGGGCCAGGGCCCGTTCCAGGGTCGACTGCGACGGCAACAAACGCTGCAGCAAGGCCCGTGCAGCACCCTGGTCAAACGGTTTCAAAGACAGGTTCAACGCCTGGGCGAACGGCTGTGAACTGAGATCCAACTGCTGCTGCGCCTCCTCCAACTGGCTCACGAATGCAGGCGCAGGCGTGACCTTGGCGTCCCGCGCCAGGGCCGCGGTCAACACTCGGGCGCTGGCCAGGCCGAGGGCCGAATCCGGGTCCTCCATCACCAGGCTGTCGCTGCCGTTGTCATTCATGCTGGCATCAGGACCTGCACCAGCCTTGGCCAGATCCTCCATCAGCCCCCTGACCAGGGTGTTGATCGGCAGGTTCATTTCACGGGCGAAGGACAGGATCAGCGCCCGCTGCAACAGCGGCGTATTGCCGGCCTGCTTGGCGTAGACATTCAGCACCCGCTGCCAGTGCTCCGGCGGCAGGTTCAGGTCCAGCACTTTGCTCGCGTTCCAGTCAGCGTAATAGGCATAGGCCGTAAGGAACGCATCCGCTTCAGCGTCTTCGCCCCACCAGGTAAACGCCGCGTCCGGCCCCGCCATGTGCACCAGGCGCAGGCGGCTGTTCTGCATGATCAGGCGCAGCCGATCACGAATCTGCGGATTACTGGCCAGCGCCGGGTAAGCCACGCTCAGCGGCAGCAACTGGCTGGCAGTCTGCTCGACGCCGCCGTACGGGTACTCCAGCAAGTCATCCAGGGCAGAACGGAACAACGCTTGCGGGCTGTCGTCCAGACGCAGGCGGATTTGCGCGGCATCGCTCGGCAAGCCCAGCGGCGTGCTGGTGGTAACCACGTCCAGGCTCTGGGTCTGCACCGCTTGCCAACCGACCGCGCTGCTCGCCAAGCGCACGGCCAGCGCATCCACGGTCTTGCCGCCCTGTAACAACTCAGCGCGCCACTCACCCTTGCCCGGGACCATGGCCGGTAGCGCGATGTAGTTGATACCGCTGTTCAAGGCCAGCGGCAGGCGCTGGGATTCGCCGGCGTAATGCACCAGCAACTCGGCCTTGGTCGGCAACTCGGACTGGTTGAAGGCAAACACCCCCAGGTCCGGCTTGTCGCCCGTGCGCAAGCGAGTCGGGCCGCTCCACTTCAGGTACAGCGGCTTGTCGGAACGAACGAACTGCTTCTTCTGCCCGACGTGCCCGTCATCGGCGATGGCCCGGGCGGTAATCCGCCAGCGGGTCAGGGAATCAGGCATGCGGAAGGTAAACCGCGCCTTGCCGTCGCCATCGGTCACCAGCTCCGGCTGCCAGGCCGCTGTGTCGACGTCTTCACGGCGCGGCCGCTCCAGCACCTTGACCCCGCGTTCGCTGCGGTTGGCCTTGCCCGGCGCCGTTGGACTGCCCGGCAGGGCAACGTCGTAGCTGATGAACGACAAGCTGGCGCTGGTGCGCACATTGTTACGCCGTGGGTGATAGAAGAACTGGTCGATGCTCGGCGCCACTTCCGGTTGCAGGGCGTAGACCATCTCGTCCACCACGCTCACCGTCAGGTGCGCCGGCACCGGCTTGCCGGCGAGCTGGGTGGACAGGTCCACGGTGACCAGATCACCCGGCTGGTATTTGTCCTTGTCGGTGTGAATCGCCACATCGATCTGCGGCGTCAGCACCTTGATCCCGGCATTCTGGAAGCTGTATTCCCCGCCCTTGGTATAGAGCACGGAGAAGGTCAGGTTCGGCGCGAAGCTGTCCTTCACCGGGACGCGCGCGCGGTATTGGGTAGGGCTGAGTTTTTCCACCTTCAGCCAGTCACCGCCCTTGGACAGCAGCGCGGTGGCCTCGACCTTGTCGCGCTCCAGCGACAACAGCGCATCGTTGATCGGCTCGGGGAAGGTGATCAACGCCAGAGCTTCGTCACCGGCCTTGTACTCGGGTTTGTCGAGGACGATTTCCACGGTGCCCGGAACGGCTTTCACGCCCTCGCCAGTGACCGAGTGGCTGGTACCTCCCAATACCCGATCATGCTCGTCGCGCAGGGTCAGGTTGTAGGTGCCTGGGCGCTCGAACGCCAGGGCAAATCCCTGGTCGGCAGCAGCCAGCGGGCCATCGCCGGTGGATTGGTCTTCCAGGCGGACCCAGCTGTAGCGGCTCGGTTTGACGTTCTTGCTCTGCCCGCTGGTGTTCTGGTTGGCGTAGCTGAACTGCACCTTGTCGCCGGCGGCGCTGAAGCGCTGCGGGGCACTGAGGCTGAAACTGGCCGCGCCGCGCTCGATGAGGATTTCCTTGGTGGTCTTGACCCGGTAGGCCGCGCCATCGCTGGCGAACACGGTGAGCATGTAGCGGCTCGGTTTGTCTGCCGCCGGCAGGTCGAGGGTGGCGTTGCCCTTGGCGTCAGTGGTCAGCTCGGTGCTGGTCAGTTCCACCGGGAACTGGCCCATGTACTGCAATTCGTTATCGACCATGGACAACTGCTGGGCCCGCAGGCTCAGTTGCAGACGCGCGTCGGCCACTGGCTTGCCGTCCGGGTACAGCAGCACCAGATTGCCCTTCACTGGCTCGCCGGTCTTGAAGTCCGGCTTGGCCAGGCTCAAAGAGATCTCGAAGTGCGGCTTGATGTACTCAGCCACGCGAAAGGCACTGCTGTAGACCTGATCCTTGTAGCTGAAACGCAATTCGTAACCGCCCGCAACGGCGTTTTCCGGCAGTTGAAAACGGCCTTGGGTACCGGACTTGGAATCAAGATTCAGGGTCAGGTTCTGCAGCGCGGTGCCGGCGGCATCCAGTACGCTGACGTTCACCGTACCGGCGCCTGGCTGCACCGAATCCCGAGCGTTCTTGAACTCGCGGCCGACGATTTTCAGCGACACCCAGTCTCCCGGGCGATACAGCGGCCGGTCGGTGAACGCGTAGAGCTTGGTGTCGTAGATTTCGCTGTCGTAGTAGAAGTTTTCGGAGACGAACACCCCGCCTTCCTGGTCTTCACCAATCACATAGGAGCGCTCGGGGCTGACGTGTTTCAGGCGTACCAGGCCCTGCTCGTCGGTGGCGCCGCTGTTCATCACGCCGAGGCCGTCGGTCCACAGCACATTGACCTTGGACACCGAGTTGCCTTCATGCTTACCCGCAGCCCAGACCAACAGTTCGTCGCCGGCGATCTTGCTCACCGCCACGGTGTTGGAAACAAAAACCATGGTGGTGGCGCGGTACTTGCCCACCAGGGCTTCAACCAGATACAGGCCCGGCTTCAGTTGCCCCAATGGAATGTAGACGTTACCCGGAGCAACACTGATGAACTGGCTCGACGAGCCGGACAGATTAACCCCGGCCGGCGGCTGGATCGGTTTAGCCTGCCACAGCGGATAACGGAACTGCGTCACCAGCGGCAACCCCGGAATCAAGGCGAACTGCGGCTGCGCGTCGTACGGCGTTGGCGCCAGCATGGCGTTGCCCATCTTCAGCTCCGGCACCTCCTCGATGACCTGCTTGCGCGACTCGTAGGAAAAGGCGCGCTGCATCACCCGCCGCGACTTGCGGTACCAGTTGTCCCACAGGTAGGCCAGGGTGTTGGACAACCCCTCGCCCTTGAACTGGCCATCGCTGACCACGCGGTGCAGGTTCTTCTGGCGCTTGAGAAAGTCCAGCGGCTGGTTGATCCGGTACACCCGGATGTCGGCGCCGCCATAAGGCTCCATGCGAAAGCGCCGGTAATCACGGCCCGGGGCTTCAAGGCGCACCATGGCCTGCTCGTCGCTGGCAAAACTGCTGTCGGCCAGGAGGAAGAAACTCTCACCGGAGACCGCCGCATAATCGCTGGACGGTACCGAATCGTCGGCGTTGACCAGAGCCACCGGGGCCAGCAGGGTCAAGGCCAGGGTCAGGCGAAACAGAAAACAGGACATACGCGATTCGCTCATTGGGTGAGGAAGTTCAGTCGATAGATGCCGATGAAGTTGGGGTTGGCTGAGTCGGGGATCCATCGGGTGTCCTTCCATGTCATCAGTTGCTGCACGCTAGCCGAGCGCATGCCGTTGTCGGTGGGGGTGGTGGTGCCGGTGTGATAAGCAATGTTGCGACCCATCCAGATCATCAGGTGCTGGTCGTCGCCCTGATCGAAGAACAGCAGGTCGCCAGGGCGCGCCTGCCCCAGATCACGGCCGACCAGATGGCTGTTGAACTGGATCAGCTTGATGGCATTGACGTAGGGACCTGTCCGGCCACCGCCCTGTTGCCACTGCTGGGCCAGGCCGCGTTGGCCTTCGCTCAGTTGCAGCTCCGGCGGCAGGTAGCGGTTGGACAAGCCGTTGGCCCGCAGCCATTTGCTGTCGTGGGCCTTGAGCGCTTCGTTGGCGGCAAAGCGCACTAGCCCCGCACAGTCCTGCTGATACCAGCGCGGGCTCGGGCCCTGACTCAGTTGCTCCTGGGCAATGCGCACGAACCAGGCGCGAAACACCTGGGACTGCTGCACGTCCAACGGCGGCACCTGGGTCGCGCCCACGGCATTGCTCAGCAACAAAGCCAACAGGCCTAGGCTGGACAGACTTTTGCGCCATGCACTCACAGCGCGCGCCATTGCAGCGGCAACCATTGCCATTGACCGTTAGGCTGACTGCCTTCAGGCAAAGTCAGGGCGTACTTGCCATAACCCCCGAGGCTGCGCAGCTTGGGCACCAGGTAGGTTTGCGCGGCGTTGTTGAACACCGGTTCCATGTCCTGGGGCAGGCTGTCGAAGGTTTCCTGCTGGATCAGTTGCGCCAGCGATTGCGGCCCGAAATACACCGGCATCAGCGCTTCCTGTGGCACCACGTCAGCCAGGGGCGGGAAGCGCTTGTCCAGGGTGTCCAGGGCCTTGCTCACCAGCTTGTCGTCCAGGGAAAACACCAGGGTCGAGCCGTGGCGGGCCAGGCTGACCTGCATGAAAGCACGACCGGTGATGGCTTGCGGGTCCGGGGCTTGCTTGGCCGGGTACTGGCCGAAGTTGGAGCTGACCTGGCGTTGCCATTGGTGCACGTCGCCGTTGTGCTGTTCCACCACCGGAAAGATGCGCTCCGCCACTTTGCTTTCCCTGGACCCGACCATGGAACCGAACAGCGTGCCCAGGTCCCCATCGAGCCCGGCGTTGTCCTTGTCCTTGAGGCCGGCCACCAGCAGCGGCGTGTACAGCCGCGAATCGGCGTACCAGCACAGACCAGCGGTGCCGGCCATGTGCTCGGTCAGGGCGGCGGCCACCGCTTCTTCGGCGCCGAGTTTGGCCAGCAGCGGCTTCTGCTGCTGCGCCGCCAATGGCAGCGCCACGCAGGCGCTGGCGCCCATGGGCATGGCCTGCCAGATCGGCTGGAAGTCGAAGTTCGGCTGGTTGTCCTGCTCGTCCATGGCCAGATAGCTGTGCCAGCCCTTGTCGTCCATGTCGAAACGCAGGCCGGCGAAGTTAGGGATAAACCGCTGGTAACCCATGGCCAGGACGCTGGCGTTGACCGTCAACCGCTGCTGCACCTCAGGCTTGCGTGCCTCCAGACCAAAAGCCTCGGGGAACAGCTTGTCGCCGTTCAACAGCGCTTGCAGGGCGCTGGTGGAAACCGCGCCGTGCTCATCGTCCGCGCCGGTGCTGGGGTCATACAGCTTGGCTGGGTTGGACAGCACCACCAGCTTGTCGCCGTGAGAGGCAAACGCCAGGGATTTACCGGCGTTGTAGTTCAACTGGTAGAGGGTCACGGCATCGCCACCGACCTCAAGCTGCGCCAGCTTGCTCAGTTGCGTATCGTCCAGAGCCACCTTGGCCAAGGGCTCCAGCAGCTTGGCCAAGCCGCCACGGTCCATCACCAGCAGAAAGTCCTTGAGACGCCCGTCGGTACCGCGCCACAACGCCACATCCGCTGGTTGGTCGAAGAGTTGCTCGATCAGGTTGTCCTGCAGCTTCAGGTCGTGCTCGTAGATGATCCGCCGCAGGCTACCGATCAGCCCCAGGCGGTCGGCCTGGTTCTGGTAATAGAAGACGAAGTCCTCGGTCAGGGTTTCCTTGAGAAAAGGCACCGCCAGCAAGTCCTTGGGCAACTGGGCCAGGGAATGGGTTTCCAGCAGGCCATCAGGCCGGCTCAGGCCCAGTTTGTCGCCCGCCAGTTGCTCCACCGAGGTCTTGGGCTTGCAGCCCACGCCGGTGATTGCCGCTGCCACCAGGCACAGGCCAACGACCAGGGCCGGCCAGCGGCGCTTGCTGGCGGATTGTTCAGTACCGGGGACGCCGGCGGCCGGGGATGCGCTGTTTTCGCTCATGATTCACAAAGCCCAATTCATCCGTGGTGCGGGATGTTCAATAGGTGAAAGACTTGACCAGCAACAGGTCGCCGATGGCCCGCATGGGCACGATAAAGGTCTCGCGTTTCTCATCGACGGTGTTTTCGTTAAGG
Source organism: Pseudomonas sp. LD120 (assembly GCF_009861525.1). Taxonomy (GTDB): domain Bacteria; phylum Pseudomonadota; class Gammaproteobacteria; order Pseudomonadales; family Pseudomonadaceae; genus Aquipseudomonas. The sequence goes on from NZ_WVHL01000001.1 coordinate 207,893, forward strand.
ATCAGGTTGATCTGCGAGGTAATCACCTCGTTCTGATTGCTGCCTTCGTCGAAGTTGTACCCGCCACTGCCGAAGTTGCCCCAGTAGTTGACGTAAATCAGGTAGGTGCCCCGCAGCGGCGCGGTCATGGTGAACATTTCCGGGCCCGGGCCGTCGACCCCATCCGGATCCAGACCGCCGCCGTTGCTCAACCCGGGGTGGCCGAAGAACGCTCGCTGACCGTCGGGGGTCACGATGTGCATGTCCAGCTCGGCCTTGGGATCGTCCCACCCCAGCACCACGCGAATGCGTGCCGGTGTCTTGCTCCGGTTGGCTTCGTAGAACTGCACACGCTTGAGGGATTGGCCTTCGGAACTGCGCACTTCAACGCTGTTGGACCCGGCGCCGAATGCATAGGGACGAGCGAAGCGGCCCTGCTCGTCGGTGTAGAGGTTCAGCGGATTGCCATTGACCGACAGACTGTGGGGCTGACGCAGATGGCCGATGGCCTTGAGCTGACCTTCGATCAGGGTGCGATTGCGCTGAATGCCACGATCGATGGGCGGTGTCGGGTAAGCCACCCGATCCTGTTCGGTACGGTCCAGCAAACCGGCATAACGCCAACCGGCCAGCGGCTCCTGAAGTTCGGCGGAAGGTTCGGCGAACACCGTTCCGGCCAGCAGCAAGGTCAGCAAGAGGATGGATAGAGCGCGCATGTATTGCGTCCTGCCATGCATGGGACAAACCCCGGCGCCAGATCCTCGACGCGGCTGCAAATATTCGGAAAGTCGCCCAGCGACGGCGGGCGTTGGAAAGGCCGCAGATTAGCGACTTGGCGCCTGTTACACAATTGCCGAACAGGGATTTTGCGCGGACATCGAAACGCCGACAGCAGCCTGAGAAAAAGTGCCATCACCGCAATATCAGACCGCGCAGAAAATTGGCCACAAGCCATCTCGCCAAATGCCCCCTCTCGATGAGAAGAGTCTTGGATTTTAGTAGGAATCCGTTCTGGATGCGGACTCACCAGCGCTCTCAAGGCCTCTAACCGGAACCGTCCGCACTCGCCTGCCCCCCAATGCAGCCCCTGCGACAGGGCTTCTCAGCCCACGTCGCTGAGCTTGGCGCTCGGTATTTCAAGGTCATCGCGCATTCCCGCAAGGAATAACCCCATACCGATTAGTCGATTGCTTTCGCCCCTGTCACAACGCTTATCTACGAATACCGCAGGGTTGCTCAGACACGCTGAAGGTGTGCCGCACAACGTGGTTGATGCCCCAACCGAAGCCTAAAAAAACAACGGGAGCACCTCACTGATGAAGTATCCGTTAAGGCCACTGGTCTTCTGGCCAAGCTTTCTGGTTCTACTGGCAGCGGTCATTGCCAGCCACCTTGACCTGCCAACCTTCCTGAGCGTGAGCAAGCAGCTCAACCGGCTAATCCTCGACAATTTTTCCTGGCTGTTCAGCACCGCCAGCTTCTTTCTCCTGATGCTGACGGTGACCGTCTACTTTTCACCTCTGGGACGGATACGCATCGGGGGTGAGGATGCCAAGCCCCTGCTGAGCAAGCCACGCTGGTTCATGGTGGCTCTGTGCACCACGCTGGCGGTCGGCGTGCTGTTCTGGACCACCGCCGAGCCGCTTTACCACCTGTATGGCCCTCCCGCCAGCCTGCAACTCGAGGCAGGCGGCAGCGAGGCTACCCGCTTCGCCATGTCCACCATGTTCCTGCACTGGACCCTGACGCCCTACGCCATCTACCTGGTGCCATCCCTGGTGTTCGCCCTGGTCTTCTACAACCTGCGGAGCGACTTCTCCATCGGCGCGATGCTGCAGCCCCTGCTCGGCGGGCAATGGGTCAAGCGCTACGCAGGGCTGATCGACACCCTGGCATTGTTCGCCCTGGTGGCGGGCATGGCCTCCTCCCTGGGCACGGGCGCGCTGACCCTGTCTGGCGGCCTGAGCCAGTACATCGGCGGTGAAACCACGCCGCTGCGCCTGGCGCTGATCATCGCCGTGATCGTCGCCACCTTCGTTTTCTCTGCCGCCAGCGGCCTGCATAAAGGCATCGTCAAGTTCTCCACTTTCAACACCTGGATCATGCTGGCCCTGGGACTGTTCGTACTGACCTGCGGACCGACCCTGTACATGCTCAGCCTCGGCGTCGAATCACTCGGTATCTACCTGCAGACCTTCTTCAGTCGCAGCCTGTTCACCGGAGCGGCCAGTGGCGACAACTGGCCCCAAAGCTGGACGGTGTTCTACTGGTCGGTGTGGTTCGCCTGGGCCCCGGTCAGCGCCATGTTCCTCGGCAAGATCGGGCGCGGCTACACGGTGCGCGAGTTCATCCACACCACCCTGCTCTACCCCGCCCTGTTCACCGCCTTGTGGATCTGCATCTTCTCCGGCAGCAGCCTGTACTTCGACGCCCAGGGCGACGGCCTGCTCAACCAGGTGCTCAACGAGCAAGGGGTGGAACATGTGCTGTACCGGATGTTCCAGCAATTGCCGGCAAGCGGTCTGATCATCGCACTGCTGCTGTTCACCGCCTTCATCTCCTTCGTCACCGCAGCCGATTCCAGTACCGACGTCATCGGCAACCTGTGCAGCCGTCACGTTAGCGCTGACTCCGATCTGGACGGCAACCCACAGCTCAAGGTGGTCTGGGGCGTAATCATCGGTTGCGTGTCCTGGGTGATGGTGGCCTACGTCGGCATCGACGGGATCAAAATGTTATCCAACCTGGGCGGCCTGCCGGGGATGATCATCGTTCTGCTCTCCAGCAGCGCACTGATCATCTGGATGAACAACCCGCTCCTGCTGACACCACCGACACCAAAGGGGCATGCGTCAAGGCGCCGAGAGGCCAGAAGGCTCATCCCATGAACACGCGGCCGTTGACCTCAGGCAACCAGAGACTGGCGCCGGACTGCCCAGCGTGGAGCTCGCCGGCTCGATACAGGCACGGGGGCCTTATCCAAACACACCGTTCGAAGGCCCAGCCGCGGGTATCGGCCTGAGCAACGAATCCACCTTCAGCCGTGCCCAAGTCACCGCGCCCCTCCTGAAGTTTCCCGGCGCCAATTCCTTGATCGACAGGAGTGTTCCATGGACGTCATCCGCGAGTTTCCCCATCCAATCCGCGAGATCGAGCACTGCCTGATCCCACTGCATGACGGCACCCATCTGGCCGCACGTATCTGGCTTCCAGCCGATGCCGGCACCCAGCGCTACCCGGCGATCCTCGAATACCTGCCCTACCGCAAGCGCGATGGCACGGCGGTGCGCGATGCCCTGACCCACCCTTGGATGGCCGGTCACGGTTACGTCTGCGTGCGCGTGGACATGCGTGGCAACGGTGAGTCCCAGGGGTTGATGGCCGATGAATACCTGCCCCAGGAACAGCAGGACGCCCTGGAAGTGCTCGACTGGCTCTGCGCCCAACCCTGGTGCGACGGCAACCTGGGGATGATGGGCATCTCCTGGGGCGGCTTCAATGGTCTGCAAGTGGCGGCCCATCGCCCCCCGGCACTGAAAGCCATCATTACCCTGTGCTCCACTGACGACCGCTACGCCGACGATATTCACTACAAAGGCGGCAACCTGCTGATGGAAAACCTGGGCTGGGCCGCCACCATGCTCAATTTCAGCGCCGCCGTGCCGGACCCATTGCTGGTGGATGACTGGCAGGCGCTCTGGCAACAGCGCCTGGATGCCATGCCGATGCTCGCCGAAACCTGGCTGCAGCATCAGACCCGTGACGACTACTGGCGCCAGGGCTCGGTGTGCGAGAACTACGCGGCGATCAAAGCCGCGGTGTATTGCATCGGCGGCTGGGGTGATGCCTACAAGAACAGTGTGCCGCGCCTGATGCAGCACCTGACCTGCCCGAAGAAGGCCATGCTCGGTCCGTGGATTCACAAGTACCCACACTTTGCCGTGCCGCAACCGGCCATTGGTTTTCTCCAGGAAGCCAAGCGCTGGTGGGATCACTGGCTCAAGGGCATCGACAACGGAGTGATGGACGACCCTGCCTGCACCTTCTACCTGCAGGACGCCATGCCGCCCAAAAGCAGCTACCGCGAACGCCCGGGAGTCTGGGTCCAAACTGCCGGCTGGCCCGATCCCCAGATCCAGTGGCAGACCTTCAGCCTCGGTGATGCCGGGCTCAGCCCGGGCGAGCAGCGCTTGAGCGAGCAACGCAGCTTCTGCTCTCCCCTGACCACCGGCCTGCATCAGGGCAGGTACTGCGCCATCTGGCTGGGTCCGGACGGCCCGACCGACCAGCGCCGGGATGACGCTCACTCACTCTGCTTCGACAGCGCTCCCCTGAGCGAGCCTATGGCCCTGCTGGGGGATGTGCGCCTGGACCTGCGCCTGACATCGGACAAACCCTGCGGGCAGATCGTCGCCCGGCTCAATGCCATCGCTCCGGACGGCCAGGTGGCGCAGATCACCTACGGCACCCTGAATCTTTCCCTGCGCGCGCCCTTCGCCGTCGCCACGCCTCCCGAACCTGGCGCGCCCCTGCAAGTGCGCTTCAGCCTGGACCACGTCGGTTATCGCCTGCCAGCCGGTTATCGCCTGCGCCTGGCCTTGAGCACAGCCAGCTTCCCACTGCTGTGGCCGGCTCGGGAACTGACCACCCTGACCCTGCTGCCCGAAGTGCAGAGCGTGCAACTGCCGGTGTTTACGGGGGCAGCCGTGGAGTGTCCGTTCGCCCCCCCGCAAAGCGCGGCACCGGCCCACCTGGAGATCATCCGTGAGGCGGCCCCCCTGCGCACCCTCAGCGAGGATGTAGGCAGCGGTGAGGTCTGCGTGCGCATCGACGACGATCTTGGAGCCATGCGTTTTCTCGACCACGGACTGTGGGTCGAACAGCGCTGTACCGAGCAGTACCGCACCCTGCCCTGGGACCCGCTGTCGACCCGGGCGGATATCCAATGGCACTACCGGGTCGGCCGCGGGACCTGGAGGGCGGAAGTGGACAGCACCCTGGCGCTGCGCGCCGACACTCAGTGGTTCTACCTGCACGCCACCCAGGTAGCGCGACTCGATGGCCAGCAGATTCATCAACGCCAATGGCATCGACGGATTGCCCGAACCACGCTGTAAAGCGTGGCAGGATAGCCAATCTCCAAGACTCGGCGGGGCTGGAGGCAGCGCCCGCCCCCTGCAGACTGGAACCCGCATGTCGCATCGAAACGTCGATCTTCCGCCCCTTAACTGCCTGCAACCTTTCGAGGCCGTGGCCCGTCATTTGAGCTTTACCCGGGCCGCCCAGGAACTGAACCTGACCCAAAGCGCGGTGAGCCGTCAGATCAAGCGGCTGGAAGAGAACCTCGCCCGCCCCTTGTTCCATCGACACAACCTGGGCATCAGCCTGACCCCGGCAGGCGAGCGCTACTTTCGCACCATCCAGCGCCTGCTGCGGGAACTCGACCGTGAATCGGCGGAGCTGCGCCGTCGCGGTGCCGAACGGCAACTGACCCTGGCCAGTACACCTAGCATCAGCTCGATCTGGCTGGCGCGCTTGCTGCCGGAGTTCCAGCGCCGGTTCCCGACCCTGGATATTCGCATCCTGTGCAGTGAAAGCCCCTTGCACCTGGATGTCAGCGAGTACGACCTGGGGCTGTTCTATCACCTCGACGAGCTACCGCCGCCCCTGGGGTTGGAGCTGACCCCGGTATTCCCCAGCGAACAGGTGATCTGCGTCTGCAGCCCGGAGTATCTGAGTCGCAAAGGACCGATTCGCGACCCGCAACATCTGCTGCAGGAACACCGGTTGTTGATCGTCGAAGACCATCACCATGATTGGTTGACCTGGTCCGATTGGTTCAGCGCCGTAGGCGCCACCTACCACTCCCCGCAGCACGCCCTGCGCACCAACAGTTACCAGCTGCTGATGCAGTCGGCGGCGATGGGTCAGGGCGTAGCCTTGGGCTGGGAGAGCCTGTTGCAGGCCGAATTGGCCGCCGGGCGCCTGCAACGAGCGCTGCCGCAACGCATGCCCAGCCGCGGGCGCCTGAACCTGATGCAACCGCACCATCGCCATCCCCCAGCCGCCGTGCGCCGCTTCCGCCACTGGCTACTGGAACACACCCATCTACCCCACGAAACCGGCGCTTGAGCCTCCTGCCATACCTGGTCGAACGCTAGATCAACCGCTTACCCGCAGCACACACCATTAGCGAGCCTGCCTGAGTCGTTGAAAAAGCCCCTCAAGCCCCTGCGCCAAAGGCGATGAGGCACACCCCAGCGAGCGCTTCTCATTTGCCCGAACCCCTGGTGTCTGCTAGTGTCGCGCCGGTTTAACGTCAACCGGGATAGCCGCCATGGCCCGCAAAAAAGCTGCCTTAGATTTCGAACAGTCCCTCGCCGACCTGCAAACCCTGGTTGAGCGCCTGGAGAACGGCGAGCTGTCGCTGGAAGACTCATTGACCGCCTTTGAACAAGGCATCGGCCTGACCCGTGATTGCCAGGCCGCGCTGGCCCAGGCCGAACAAAAGGTGCAGATCCTTCTGGAACGCGATGGCGAGCTGGCGGAGCAACCCTTCGATGCGGAACAAGCAGAATGATTGCTGCCTATCAGGCCACCAGCCAGGCCCGCGTCGACGCTGCAATGCACACCCTGTTCACCGCGCCAAGCCCCGAACTAGCCCGCCTTTATGAAGCCATGCGCTACAGCGTGATGAATGGCGGCAAACGCGTGCGCCCGCTACTGGCCTATGCCGCCTGCGAGGCCCTGGGTGGCAGGCCCGAGCAAGCCAACGGCGCGGCCTGCGCGGTGGAGCTGATTCACGCCTACTCCCTGGTCCACGATGACCTGCCAGCCATGGACGATGACGACCTGCGGCGCGGCCAGCCCACTACCCACAAAGCCTTCGATGAAGCCTGCGCGATCCTCGCCGGTGACGGCCTGCAGAGCCTGGCCTTCAGTGCCCTGCTGGACCCGCAACTGAGCGACGCCAGTGCCGAAGTCCGGTTGCGCATGGTCACCACCCTGGCCCAGGCCGCAGGCCCGGCGGGCATGGTGGGTGGTCAGGCCATCGACCTCGGGTCGGTGGGCCTCAAGCTCGACCAACAGGCCCTGGAGTACATGCACCGGCACAAGACCGGCGCGCTGATCGAAGCCAGCGTGATCCTCGGTGCCCTGGCCAGCGGCCGCGCAGAAAAAGACGAACTGAAGTCCTTGCAGGTCTACGCGCGAGCCATCGGCCTGGCGTTCCAGGTGCAGGACGACATCCTCGACGTCGAAAGCGATACCGCGACCCTGGGCAAGCGCCAGGGCGCCGACATCGCCCGGGACAAACCAACCTACCCGGCGCTGCTGGGGCTGGCCGCGGCCAAGGATTACGCCCTGGAACTGCGCGACCAGGCGCTGCATGCGCTGCGTCCGTTTGACGCAGCGGCTGAGCCCTTGCGCGAGCTGGCGCGGTATATCGTCGAGCGCCGCAACTGATCAGCCCCCGATAGCCGGACCGCATATCGGCCAAGTTCGGTGCTCTGCGTGGGCAGCTTGCGATGCATAAGGTAAACTGCCGCCTCTTTCTATACCTATAACGATTCGCCTGATGCCCACGACGTTTCATGAGATTCCCCGCAAACGCCCGACCACGCCGCTGCTGGACCGTGCCCAGACGCCGGACGGCCTGCGCCGGTTAGGTGAAGCCGAGCTGGAAACCCTGGCCGATGAATTGCGCCTGGAATTGCTCTACACGGTCGGCCAGACCGGCGGGCATTTCGGTGCCGGCCTTGGCGTCATCGAGCTGACCATCGCGTTGCATTACGTGTTCGACACCCCGGACGACCGGCTGGTGTGGGACGTGGGTCATCAGGCGTATCCGCACAAGATCCTTACCGGGCGTCGCGAGCAGATGGCCACCCTGCGCCAGAAAGACGGCCTGGCCGCCTTCCCGCGGCGTTCCGAGAGTGAGTACGACACCTTCGGCGTCGGCCACTCCAGCACCTCCATCAGCGCCGCCCTGGGCATGGCCATCGCCGCCCGCCTGCAGCACAGCGAGCGCAAGGCCATCGCGGTGATCGGCGACGGAGCCCTGACCGCGGGCATGGCCTTCGAGGCGCTGAACCACGCGCCAGAAGTGGACGCCAATATGCTGGTGATCCTCAACGACAACGACATGTCGATCTCGCGCAATGTCGGCGGGCTGTCCAACTACCTGGCCAAGATTCTCTCCAGCCGCACCTATGCCAGCATGCGCGAAGGCAGCAAGAAAGTGCTGTCGCGCCTGCCCGGTGCCTGGGAAATCGCCCGCCGCACCGAAGAATATGCCAAAGGCATGCTGGTCCCCGGCACCTTGTTCGAGGAACTGGGCTGGAACTACATCGGCCCTATCGATGGCCACGACCTGCCGACCCTGATCGCCACCCTGCGCAACATGCGTGACCTCAAGGGCCCGCAGTTCCTGCATGTGGTCACCAAGAAGGGCAAGGGCTTCGCCCCGGCGGAAGTCGACCCGATCGGCTACCACGCCATCACCAAGCTCGAACCCCTGGACGCCCCGGCCACCGCGCCGAAAAAGGCCGGCGGACCGAAGTACTCCGGCGTCTTCGGCGAATGGTTGTGCGACATGGCCGCGGTCGACCCGCGCCTGGTGGGCATCACCCCGGCGATGAAGGAAGGCTCCGACCTGGTGGCCTTCAGCGAGCGTTTCCCGCTGCGCTACTTCGACGTGGCAATTGCCGAACAACATGCGGTGACCCTGGCGGCTGGCATGGCCTGTGAAGGCGCCAAGCCGGTGGTGGCGATCTACTCCACCTTCCTCCAGCGAGCTTATGACCAACTGATCCACGACGTGGCAGTGCAGAATCTCGACGTGCTGTTCGCCATCGACCGCGCCGGCCTGGTGGGCGAAGACGGCCCGACCCACGCTGGCAGCTTCGACCTGTCCTTTCTACGCTGCATCCCTGGCATGCTGGTGATGACTCCGAGCGACGAGAACGAGTTGCGCAAGATGCTCAGCACCGGGCACCTGTACAACGGCCCCGCCGCCGTTCGCTACCCGCGCGGTACCGGCCCCAACGCGCCGATCGACAAGGACCTGGAACCGATCGAGATCGGCAAGGGCGTGATCCGTCGCCAGGGCAAACAGGTCGCGCTGCTGGTGTTCGGCGTGCAACTGGCCGAAGCCCTGCAAGTGGCCGAGAAGCTCGACGCCACTGTGCTCGACATGCGTTTCGTCAAACCCCTGGACGAAGCCCTGGTGCGTGAGATCGCCGGTAGCCATGAACTGCTGGTGACCATCGAAGAGAACGCCATCATGGGCGGCGCCGGGGGCGCGGTCAGCGAGTTTTTGGCCCGCGAAAGCATCCTCAAGCCGATCCTGCACCTGGGCTTGCCCGACGCCTACGTCGAGCACGCCAAACCGGCGCAGATGCTTGCCGAATGCGGCCTCGACGAAGCCGGTATCGAAACGGCGGTGCGCCAGCGCCTGGAACTGCTGGGCCTGGCTTGATCCACAGCGGCTACCTGTAGCCGCTGCTGCACGCCCGCCATGCGGGCGTCGCTTTTGCTCCCTTCCTTATCCGGCTTCACACACTGCGGCGAAGGCCGAGCCGCGCTAACGGAATAGCCATGAAACTCTCTCGCCTGGCCCTGCCGCTATGTCTCCTGCCCTGCGCCGAACTGCTGGCCGACACCTCCGAGCGCGATCAGGCGCTGAAACTGCCCCAGATGCTGATCAGCGCCAACCGCCAGGTGCAAGCACGTAACGACAGCAGCGCCGCCAACACCGTGTTCACCCGGGAAGACATCGACCGCCTGCAACCCAGCAGCCTGACCGACCTGCTGCAACGGGTGCCCGGCGTGCAAGTCGCGCGAAGTGGTGGGCGCGGCAGCCTGCCAGGTCTTTACCTACGCGGCACCGGTTCGGCCCAGAGCCTGGTGCTGGTGGATGGCCAGCGCATCAGCAGCTCGTCCTCCGGCGACAGCAACCTGCAATTCATCAGCGTCGAGCAGATAGAGCGGGTTGAAGTATTGCGCGGCTCACGCTCGGTGATCTACGGCAGCGATGCCATTGGCGGGGTGATCCAGATCTTCACCCGGCGTGGCGTCCAGCAGGGGCTGCAAGGACGCCTGCACCTGGGCGTCGGCAGCAACCAGACCTGGGAACGCAGCCTGGGCCTCTCCGGCGGCGACGCCCAGACCCGTTTCAGCCTCGGCGCCAGCCTGGATGAAACCGCTGGAATTGATTGGACCCAGGAGTCCTACCCCAACGACCAGGACCATGATGCCTATCGCAATCAGTCCCTGAGCCTGAGCTTGAGTCATACCTTCAATGGGGAGGTCGAGGCGGGTCTGAACCTGCTGGATAACCGTGGACGGAGCGAATATGACAACCCATTCGGGCGGTACGTCATAAGCACCGGTCAGAGCGTCGGACAGCAGCCCTATACCGACTTCACCGTCAGCAGTGTCGGTAGCTTTATCGACGCACAAATCAACGAACGCTGGCAGTCCCGAGTGGAAGCGGGTCACGCCGAAAACCGCGACTTCAAGCACGACAAGCTCAGCGACGAGCGCGCCATCTTCAACACCTACCGGGACTCGCTGAACTGGCAAAACGACCTGACCCTGGATGAACGCAACAGCCTGATTCTGGGGGCCGACTGGTACGAAGACCGAGTCAACGCCAGCACCACCTATGACGAGAACAGCCGCTGGAACCGGGCGGCCTTTATCCAGCACCGCTTCCAGGGCGACAGCTTCTCCACGGAACTGGGACTGCGTCGCGACCAGAACCAGCAATATGGCAGCCAGAACACCTGGAGCGGCACTTTCACCCTGCCGCTGAACCCGGACAACGATGTTCTGTTGTCCTACAGCGAAGGTTTCCGTGCCCCCACCTTCACGGACCTGTACTACCCGGAAAACGGCAACCCCCAACTCAAGCCGGAACACTCCAAGAGTTATGAACTGCAATGGCGCAGCCAACTGAGCGACAGCAGTCGCCTGGAAGCCTCGATCTACCGCACCGACCTCAAAGACGCGATTATTTATGACCGGGTAGCGCAACGCCCGGAAAACGTCGGCGCAGCGAGGATCAATGGTTTTGAGGCCGCCCTGAAACAAGAGTTGTTCGGCTGGCAGACCAGCATCGGCACCGCGATCATTGATCCACGCAATCGCCAGAACGGCCATCAGCTGCCGCGCCGTGCCCGCCGCACCTTGAACCTGGATCTGGATCGGCAGTTCGACAAACTGGCGTTCGGCGCCAGCTGGCAACAGGTGAGCAAGAGTTATGAAGACCTGAGCGTGAAAAAACAGGTGCCCGTGGGCGGCTACGGCATATTCGGGCTGCGCAGTAGCTGGGCAGTCAATCAGGAACTCAAGCTGGGCCTGAAACTCGACAATGCCTTCGACAAGTCCTATTCCCGCGCGCGGTATGAGTACAACGGAAACGATTATGCCTACCGCGAAGCAGGCCGCACCTGGATGTTCGGGGTGACCTGGACGCCTGAGCTGTAGGATCCGTCGCCTTCGCCGGCAAGCCGGCCACGCCGCCCCCCCAATGGAACCCGCTTGCCAGCGCTCAGCGCTCAGCGCTCAGGCGCGATTAACGCACACAGCTTGGCGGTCGCCGCAATCATCTGCCCGCTGGGCCGCTCCAGGCCGTTATCGCTCACCAGCAACAATCGCCCCTGCTGGACCGCGGCGACTTGCGGCCAGGCCTTCCAAGCGTCCAACTGCCCCTGGACAGTGGCCAGAATCACCTGCGGATTGCGCTGCAACACTGACTCGATACTGACCTGAGGCGCCGGTAACCGTTGATCGGCAAACACATTACGCGCACCGCAGACGCTCAAGGCGTCACTGATGATTTGCCCACCACCCACGGTGTACAGCGGCTGATCCCAGACTTGATAGAACACTGGCAAGGGTGGATCGCGGTGATAGCGCTCACGTAACCGCGCCAATTGCTCACTCAACGCTGCCGCCAGCTTCTGGCCAGCCGCTGGCCGGCCAAGACGCTCGGCAATTTCGGCTATCTGCGCCGTCAGTTGCCGCAAATCATGGGGTTCGGCGACATAGGTGGGAATGCCCAGGCGCACCAGTTGATCGCGTTGGGCCGGACCAACACTGCCTGGCCAAAGTAACAGCAGGTCTGGCTTGAGACTCAGCAGCCGCTCCATATCCAGTTGGCCGTAACGCCCCACCGACGGCAGGCCATTCAACGGCGGCGCACGCTCACCCGCATCCAGCACACCCACCAACAGCTCGGCGGCGCCCAGCTCAACGACAATTTCCGAAAGCGAGGGCGCCAGACTGACCACCCGCTCCGCTGCCAGCGCAGGGCCACTGACAAGCAGGGCCAGGACCGCCAGCCAGCGCAGCATCAGCCGAGCTGGCGAGGAATACGGTAAAGGTAGAACAGCACCGCGCTAGAAAGAGCCAGCAGCATCAGCGGCACCGCTTCCAAACCTACGAATACAGCCAGGGCACCGACCCATGCCGGCAGTGCCGCCACCAGCAAAGCCACACGCCGACGCGCCGCCAGAGCGATCCAGGCCGCAGGCTCTTCGGGCGTGTCGAGGGCCTTCTGCGTGGCAATCAAGGCATGCTTATAGCCGCCGAAGAAGCGCAGGCTGACAAACATCGAGGCCACGCCGGTGATAAACAGCGGCATGGCCAGCACCGGCAAGACCGCGTCACCCTGGCCAAACAGCGCATTGATCACAAACAGCGGTATCAAGGCCAGCGCCAGGTACTGCCACCAACTCACGGCCAGGCGCCGCCGCACTTGACCCCGAGTCACGCGCGATCAACCTCGCCCTGGTGCTCGTTACCCATCATGTGGTCGAGCTTGCTGGCCTTGGTCGCCAGGTACAGTTTGTTGTGGGGATTGTGTCCAGTGTGCAGCGGCACCCGCTCGGCGACCTGGATGCCCATCTCGGTCAGGGCCTTGACCTTGCGCGGATTGTTGGTCATCAGCCGCAGCGCCTTGACCCCCAGATGCTCAAGCATCGGCAGGCACATGGCGTAGTCACGCTGGTCGGCGGCAAAGCCCAGACGCTCGTTGGCCTCCACGGTATCGGCGCCACCATCTTGCAGCTCATAGGCACGAATTTTGTTCAACAGGCCAATCCCGCGGCCTTCCTGACGCAGATACAGCAAGACCCCGCGACCTTCGCGGGCGATAGCCTGCAGAGCGGCTTCCAATTGTGAACCGCAGTCACAACGCTGACTGAACAGCGCATCGCCGGTCAGGCATTCGGAGTGCAGGCGACCGAGAACCGGCGCGCCATCGGCGATGTCCCCCAGACTGAGCACCACGTGCTCGCGACCGGTGGCTTCATCGAGAAAACCATGCATGGTGAATTGCGCAAAAGGCGTAGGCAGCTTGGAAGCGGCAACGAAAACGACGGGCACTGTTGTGCTCCTGATCTGTATGAGGACTGGAGATTCGCAGAGGCGGCATTGTAACAGCAGGCTCCACCGGACGCTTAGGCTGAATTATCGGCGATAAAGATCGATAAGACTGATCAACGGACTGCCGGCTGCCCTAGCCGATCAAAAGGATAGCGCTGCTTCCAACGCAGAAAGATCGGCCGTAAAGCGCCGGTTTTCACCAGGTGCCCCATGCGCCGGTCGTACAGAGAAAGCAGCGCTCGGCCCCGTGGGTTATCGGCAAATCCCAGGTACAGCGGTAACTCGGCCAAGTGGGTGCACTTGAACAGGCTCGGGTCCTGGGCTTGCCCGAGTACGTAGCGGATCTCGGTCTGAGCATCGATGTAATAGTCCGCGCGGCCGTACAGCAGCATCGGCAAGATGCCCACTCGGCGGCGGATTTCGTTGTAGCGGCGAACATTGGGCAGGTAATCCTGGTACTTGTAGCCACGTACCCAAACCAAGCGGTAATGGTCAAGGTTCGCCAGGCTCAGTTCAGGAGCGCTGGCCAGGCCTAGTGAGTAGATGTGATCGGTGTCGTAGTTCCAGCGCGGATAGAGAACGCCCTGGGACTCGTTATGGTAAGAACCCACCTGAGCGTCCACTTCACCACGCTGCACCAACCCCACCGAGCGGGTGTAAGGCACGCTGGAGCGCTCGATCTTGACGCCCTGGGGCTCAAAGATTTCGCGCAGAATGTCCCAAGCCAAACCTTCACCATTGGCCTCGGTGTAGCCACTCCATTCTTCACTGGCGATGCGGATCTGCTGGGGATGCACCAACAGCTCATTGGCTCGGACGCCACTAGAGTTGCAGATGATCAACAACAGCAATGGCAACAAGCCACGACGGACATCCATACCTTGCCCCTCAGCTAAAACACCACACCAGCCCTTGCATCGCCAACCAGGCAAATATCCCGGCCAGAACGTCATCAAGCATGATGCCGACACCACCATGAACATGCCGGTCGATCCAACGAATCGGCCAAGGCTTGAGAATGTCGAAGAAACGGAACGCCAGGAAGCCCGCCAGCAGCCAATACCAACCTTCGGGCACCAGCCACAAAGTGATCCACATGCCGACCATTTCATCCCAGACGATGCCTTCATGGTCATGCACCTGCAGATCATCGGCCACCTTGCCACACAGCCAGAAGCCAAACAGCAGGGTGACGCCGAGCATCAGCCAGTAGCCCCAGTCCGGCAACATCTGCCACAGCGGGATAAAGGGTAGCGCAACCAGTGAACCCCAGGTGCCCGGCGCCTTGGGCAAAGTACCGGAGCCAAAACCAAAAGCCAGGAAATGCCAAGGATTGTGCCAGACCGACGGCGGTACGAACTCCGCCGAAACCTGTTTGGGATGATCTGTCACTGTGCCTCCGGAAAGTGTTGATAACCCCGGATGCCGGGGGTGATGTCCTGTCCGCCAGCATCCAGCAGCGTCACCCCTTGTCCTGCCACCACTCGCCCCACCACGTGCACCGGCCAGCCCGCAGCCCGCAGCGGCGGCAACTCGGCAGGCGGCAGGGTGAAAGCCAGCACGTAATCATCGCCGCCACTCAACGCGGCGGCGCGGGCGCCCTGCTCGCCCAGAAAGCTCAGCAGCGCGGCGGACAAGGGCAGTTTGTCCAGCTCCACCTGCACGCCGACCGACGAGGCCCGTGCGATATGCCCACAATCGGCCAGCAGACCATCGGAAATATCCAGGGCGGCACTGGCTTTGCCACGCAGCGCCTGGCCAAGGGCCAGTTGTGGCGGCGGCGACCAGTAGTGCGCCAGCAATGGCTCGGCCACCGCCGCCTCAGCGCGGCGCTGCCCCAACACCAACGGCAAGGCGCCAGCCGCATTGCCCAACTCGCCACCGACACACAGCAGATCGCCGGCACGGGCGCCGCTGCGGGTCAGGGCCTGGCCGGCGGGAACCCGGCCGAACACGGTCAGGGTCAAGGTCAGCGGACCACGGGTGGTGTCGCCGCCGATCAGACGCACGCCACAGTCCTGGGCCATGAGGTTCAATCCGCGGGCATAGGCCTGCAGCCAATCGGTGCTCACCGTCGGCAGGGTCAGGGCCAGGGTAAAGGCCAGCGGCGTGGCGCCCATGGCCGCCAAGTCGCTGACAGCCACCGCCAGGGAGCGTTGGCCTAAAAGAAAGGGCTCGCAGGGATCGGCGAAATGCACACCGGCCACCAGGGTGTCGGTGGAAATCGCCAACTGCTCGCCAGGAGCAACCGCCAGCAAGGCACAGTCGTCACCGATCCCCAGGGCAACGCCCTCGCCACCTTGCGCACAGGGCGCGGCAGCGAAGAAGTTACGGATCAGCTCAAACTCGCCCATGGCAGCTGCAAGCGCGGATCAGCGCTTGAACGCCTTCACTTCAGCTTCGCGCAGGCGCGGGGCCAGCTTGTCGAGAACACCGTTGACGAACTTGTGGCCGTCGGTGGAACCGAAGACCTTGGCCAGCTCGATACCTTCGTTGATCACCACGCGGTACGGCACGTCAACGCGCTTGAGCAGCTCCCAGGTGGACAGGCGCAGAACCGCCAGTTCAACCGGGTCCAGCTCATCGATGGCCAGGTCCAGGCAAGGCACGAGCGCGGTGTCGATCTCGTTCTTGTTGGCCGGAACCCCGTGCAGGATCTCCCGGAAGTAGGCGCCATCGATGTCAGTGAAATCGTTGTCGACCCGGAACTGCGCTTCGATCTCGTTCAGCGAGTGCTTGGCCATGTGCCATTGGTACAGCGCCTGGGTCGCGAGCTGACGGGCTTCACGACGCTTGGCGCTCTTGGATGGCTTACCGGCGTTGGCAGGCTTGGGATCGCGCGGGTTGAAACGATCGCTTTCGTCGCTAATCACTTGGCCTCCAACTGCGCCAGCAGGCTGACCATTTCCAGGGCGGACAAGGCCGCTTCAGCCCCTTTGTTGCCGGCCTTGGTGCCGGAACGTTCGATGGCTTGTTCAATCGAGTCAACGGTCAGCACACCGAAGGCCACCGGCACGCCGAACTCCATGGACACCTGGGCCAGGCCCTTGGTGCACTCACCGGCCACGTATTCGAAGTGCGGAGTACCGCCACGAATGACCGCGCCCAGGGCAACGATCGCCGCATATTCACCCTTCTGTGCGACTTTCTGTGCCACCAACGGAATTTCGAAGGCGCCAGGAGCACGGATGATGGTGATGTCGCTTTCGCTCACGCCGTGGCGAACCAGGGCATCAACCGCGCCGCTGACCAGGCTTTCGACGACGAAGCTGTTGAAACGGCCGACCACCAGGGCATAGCGGCCTTTAGGGGCGATGAAGGTACCTTCGATGGTCTTCAGGGTCATTCGACAAATCTCTTAAAGAGCCAGAGCGTGTCTAGCACACGCTCTTCAGTGATATTTGAACCGCGAATTTCAAGCCAGAAACGACCGGCTTTTATTCGGAGGGCACGTATTCTACAACTTCCAGGTCGAAACCGGATATCGCATTAAACTTCATCGGCGCACTCATCAGGCGCATTTTGCGTACGCCCAGATCGCGGAGGATCTGCGAACCGGCGCCGACGATGCTGTAGGTGGTGGGTTTCTTCACCGGCTGGTGTTCCGCGGTTTCACGAATGTGCGCCAGCAGTACATCGCCATCCAGTGGGTGACCGAGCAACAGCACCACACCGCTGCCGGCCTCGGCCACGGTGGCCATGGCCGCGCGCAGGCTCCAGCGACCCGGTTGCTTGACCATCAACAGGTCGCGCAGCGGGTCCATGTTATGCACCCGCACCAGGGTCGGCTCATCCGCACAGATGTCCCCCAGGGTCAGGGCCATGTGTACATCGCCTTCCACGGAATCACGATAGGTCACCAGGTTGAACTGGCCCAATTCGCTGTCCAGAGGCTGCTCGGCAATCCGCTGAACGGTACGTTCGTGGATCATCCGGTAGTGGATCAGGTCGGCGATGGTGCCGATCTTGATGTTGTGTTCGGCGGCAAAGGCTTCCAGCTCAGTGCGACGGGACATGGTGCCGTCGTCGTTCATCACCTCGCAGATCACCCCGCTTGGCTCGAAACCGGCCATGCGCGCCAGATCGCAGGCGGCTTCAGTGTGGCCGGCACGGGCCAGGGTGCCGCCAGGCTGGGCCATCAGCGGGAAGATGTGGCCCGGGCTGACGATGTCCTCGGCCTTGGCGTCCTTGGCCGCTGCCGCTTGCACGGTACGCGCACGGTCGGCGGCGGAGATGCCGGTGGTGACGCCTTCGGTGGCCTCGATGGAGACGGTGAATTTGGTGCCGAAGCCGGAACCGTTGCGCGGCGCCATCAGCGGCAGCTTGAGCAACTCGCAACGCTCGCGGCTCATGGGCATGCAGATCAGGCCACGGGCGTGCTTGGCCATGAAGTTGATGTGTTCGGCCTTGCAGCACTCGGCGGCCATGATCAGGTCGCCTTCGTTCTCGCGGTCTTCGTCATCCATAAGAATGACCATCTTGCCTTGGCGGATGTCTTCAACCAGTTCTTCGATGCTGTTGAGCGCCACGCGGCACCCCCTTGAGTCAGGATTTGAGATAGCCGTTAGCGGCCAGAAAACTTTCGGTAATGGTGCCGCCGGTGGTGGCTTGCGCCGCCTTGTCACCCAACAGCAGGCGCTCCAGGTAACGCGCCAGCAGGTCAACCTCGAGGTTGACCTGCCGACCCGGCCGGTAGTCGGCCATGATGGTTTGCGCCAGGGTGTGCGGCACGATGGTCAGCTCGAACTCGGCGCCATTGACCGCGTTGACCGTCAGGCTGGTGCCGTCGACGGTGATCGAACCTTTATGGGCGATGTACTTGGCCAGCTCTTTGGGAGCACGGATACGGAACTGAATGGCCCGGGCATTTTCTTCCCGCGCCACCACTTCGCCGACACCGTCGACATGACCGCTGACCAGGTGACCGCCCAGGCGGGTGGTCGGGGTCAGGGCTTTCTCCAGGTTGACCCGGCTACCGGCCTTCAACTGATGAAAAGCGGTGCAGTCCAAGGTCTCGCGGCTGACATCGGCCCAGAAACCATCGCCCGGCAGTTCAACTGCGGTCAGGCAGACGCCGTTCACCGCGATGCTGTCGCCCAGTTTGACGTCGGCCAGATCAAGCTTGCCGGTTTCTACATAGACCCGCACATCTCCGCCTTTTGGGGTCAATGCGCGAATGCTGCCGATGGATTCGATGATGCCGGTGAACATGGAGTCCTCCTCGAGAACAGGGCCGCCGGGTAGGCGAAAGTCGGGAATTATACGCTCGCAGGCGGGGCCGGGATGGCAGTGACTCGCCAGTCATCGCCCACTGCGCGCATTTCAATGATCTTGAGCAAGGGCGCCTCGCTCATCTGCGCCAACGGCCAGTCCAGCAACGGTCGCGCCGAGGAGCCGAGAAACTTGCCAGCGATGAAAATCTGGTACTCGTCCACCAGGCCCAGCTGGGCAAAGGCTCCGGCCAATCGCGGGCCCGCTTCCACCAGCAGCTCATTGACACCACGAGCCGCCAGCTCCAGCAGCAGCTTGTGCAAATCGACCTGGCCATCGGCACCGGGAACGATCAGGCATTCCGGGCCGTTGGCGTATTGCTCTTCCACCGCTGCACAGGTGGCCACCAACGCCGGCCCCGCCTTGAAGAACGGTGCGTCGAGGGGCACTCGCAGGCGCCCATCGATCAACACTCGCAGCGGCGGTCGGCTCATGGCCAGGGCCGTCTGCTCAGCATCCAGGCCCAGTTCGGCGGCGCGCACGGTCAGCCGCGCATCATCGGCCAGCACCGTATCGGCACCGGTCAGCACCACGGACGATTCGGCCCGCAGGCGCTGCACCGCAGAGCGCGCAGCAGGTCCGGTGATCCATTGGCTCTCCCCGCTGGCCATCGCTGTTCGACCATCGAGGCTCATGGCCAGCTTGACCCGCACGTAAGGCAGGCCGTGCTCCATGCGTTTGAGGAACCCCTTGTTGATCGCCCGGGCCTCGGCTTCCAGCACGCCGCTATGGGTGGCGATGCCGGCCTGGGCCAGGCGCTGCAAACCACGGCCAGCCACTTCCGGATTGGGGTCCTGCATCGCCGCGACCACCCGCGCCACCCCAGCATTGACCAGGGCATCGGCACAAGGCGGGGTGCGACCGTGATGGCTGCAAGGCTCCAGGGTCACATAAGCCGTGGCGCCACGGGCCTGGTCAGCGGCCGCGCGCAGGGCGTGGACTTCGGCGTGGGGCTCGCCGGCCCGCACATGCCAGCCCTCGCCCACCACCTGGCCGTCGCGCACGATGACGCAACCGACACGGGGATTGGGATGGGTGCTGTACACCCCCTTGCGCGCCAACTCCAGGGCGCGGGCCATGTAATGCGCGTCAAGGACGGCTTGTTCGGCGGGCAGACTCATTGCTTGGCCGGCTCGCGGGCGAGGCGGTCGATCTCTTCGCGGAATTCGTTGAGGTCCTGAAAGCGTCGATAGACCGAGGCGAAACGGATGTAGGCGACTTCATCGAGCTTCTGCAGCTCGGTCATCACCAATTCACCCACGACCAGGGATTTGACTTCGCGCTCACCGGTGGCCCGCAGCTTGTGCTTGATGTGCACCAGCGCCGCCTCCAGGCGTTCGACACTCACCGGGCGTTTTTCCAGGGCGCGCTGCATACCGGCGCGCAGTTTTTCTTCGTCGAAGGGCTGGCGGCTGCCGTCGGTCTTGATCAGGCGCGGCATCACCAGCTCGGCGGTTTCGAAGGTGGTGAAACGCTCACCGCAGGCCAGGCATTCACGCCGGCGGCGCACCTGTTCGCCCTCGGCGACCAGACGCGAGTCGATGACCTTGGTGTCGTTGGCACCGCAGAAGGGACAGTGCATGGTGGCAGGCAACAAAAAAAGGGAGGGCCATGGTAGCGCATCCCACTGGCAAGACAAGCCATAGCCTTTACGGTATACAGACCGACTATTATGTTTCGCACACGGAAATTCGCCTTGCTGGAGCTTCAGATGCCGCTCAGACCGCTCGTTTTGCTCAGTCTTGTCAGCCTGCTGGTGGCCTGCAGCAACGACGCCCCGAAACCTGAAACCAGCGCTTCGCCAGCGCAACAAACACTCGAAACAAGCCGCGTGCCTGCCGATCTCGGTCCGTTGCCGGCCTACCAGCGCGAACTCAGCGGTACCCTCGGCGGTATCCCCAGCGGCGCCCACGTCGAACTGGCGCTGCTGGTGGTTGATCAACGCGGCCGCCCGCAACGCCTGCTGGCCAGCAGCAACCTGACCGGCACCCAACAGCCTCTGCCGTTTCGCCTGCGCTTTGCCGCCGAGGCGTTCCCGGCCGGCGCGCGCGTCGAACTGCGCGGTCGTGCCAGTCAGTCCGGCCAGTTGATCCTGCACCTGCCGGCGCAACGCATTGACCAACCCACCACCCAGTCCCTGGGACCACTGCAATTCCTAAAAGCCCCATGAATCCTCCGTTCGACCTGCAAGACGCCCTCAGCGAACTGCTGGGGGATGCGCAACTGGTCCCTTGTGAGCTGCCCGAAACCACGCTCAAGCTCTGGTTGCTCGACGCGCAAAACATGGACCGCGCCTTCACCCCGGAAGAAACCCGCCGCATCCTTCACGAGCCGCCCTACTGGAGTTTCTGCTGGGCCAGCGGGCTGGCCCTGGCCCGCTACCTGGCGCAGCACCCGCACTGGGTGCAAGGCAAGCGCATCCTGGATTTCGGTGCGGGCTCTGGCGTGGCGGCGATTGCCGCGCTCAAGGCCGGTGCCCTGGAGGCCGTGGCCTGCGACCTCGACCCGCTGGCCATCGCCGCGTGCCGGGCCAACGCCGAACTCAATGACGTCGCGCTGAGCTACTCCATGGACTTTTTCGCCGAGACCGATCGTTTCGACCTGATCCTGGTGGCGGACGTGCTCTACGACCGGGCCAACCTGCCGCTACTGGACGAATTCCTCAGCCGCGGCCAACAAGCCCTGGTGGCCGACTCCCGCGTCAGGGACTTCAAGCACCCGCTGTACCAGCGCCTGGAAATGCTCAACGCCTTCACCTTGCCGGACCTCGCCGAGCCCTGGGAGTTTCGCAATGTGAGCCTGTATCACGCACAACGGCGATAGCGATTTCCAGCCCCCCCGAGCAGCCTTTATAGTGGCCCCATTCCCGCTTATTCGAGAGACCCCATGAGTCAGGACACGCCGTATATCTTCGACGCCAGCACCGCTGATTTTGACCAGTCGGTGATCGAGAATTCCTTTCACAAGCCGGTCCTGGTGGACTTCTGGGCCGAGTGGTGCGCGCCCTGTAAAGCGCTGATGCCGATGCTGCAACAGATCGCCGAGAGCTATCAGGGCGAGTTGCTGCTGGCCAAGGTCAACTGCGACCTGGAGCAAGACATCGTCGCCCGCTTCGGCATCCGCAGCCTGCCGACCGTGGTGCTGTTCAAGGACGGTCAGCCGGTAGACGGTTTTGCCGGCGCACAACCGGAATCCGCGGTACGAACGATGCTCGAACCCCATGTGCAGATGCCGCCACCGCCTGCCGCCGACCCACTGGAACAGGCCGAGGCGCTGTTCAGCGAAGGTCGGATCGGCGATGCCGAAGCCGTCCTCAAAGCGCTGCTGGGGGAAGACAACAGCAACGCCAAAGCACTGATCCTCTACGGCCGCTGCCTGACTGAACGGGGCGAGCTGGATGAAGCCCAGAGCGTGCTCGACGCCGTCAAAAGCGACGACCACAAAGCCGCACTGGCCGGCGCCAAGGCGCAGATCACTTTCCTCAAACAAGCCGCGAACCTACCCGACGCCGCCGACCTCAAGGCCCGCCTGGCCAAGGACCCATTGGACGACGAGGCCGCGTATCAGCTGTCGATCCAGCAACTGGCACGCCAGCAATATGAAGCCGCGCTGGACGCCCTGCTCAAACTGTTCATGCGCAACCGCAGCTTCAACGAAGGCATCGCCCACAAGACCCTGCTGCAAGTGTTCGACCTGCTGGGCAACGATCATCCGCTGGTGACGACCTACCGTCGCAAACTGTTCGCGGCCCTGTATTGAGCCGCCGTGATTCACCCGCGGTTCATTGCTGCCAACGGTAGAGCGGCGTATCGGCGCCGCTGACCACCTTGACCTCGGCGCAGTGGCGCAGGCGCACCAGCAAGCGCTTGCCCGCCGCCGCGTTGCCGGCCAGCCCCTGCAACTGCTCCAGCAATTCCGGGCCGCTGATCTGCCCCGCCTGACGCAGCAGGTCCTTGGCGGCCTGCCATACGGCATCGTCCTGACTCACCGGTTTGGCCGCCACCTCGACACTGTCGGGTTTGGCCGCCTGCAACTGCGCGCCCAGTTGCGCCCAGTCACCCTCGTCCAGCTCCAGGGTCAAATCCACCGGCCAATCGCCAATGCTTCCACGAATCCGCAACATCGCTGTGCTCCCATATTTTTCTGACGAGCATGCTCCCACGCGTCTTGCACAACGCCAAGCAGACGGTCAAACTCTGCGGCCAATCGTTATAAGATTACATAACATTATTTTCATCTTGGCCCTGGAGACTTGCCATGCGTCCTCTGCTACTCGCTCTGCCGTTCGCCCTGTTGCCGTTGGCCGCAGTTCAGGTCGCGCACGCCCATGATCACGAACATGAGCATGGCAGTCTCGAAGCCCACGAACATGGCGTCGCGCGCTTGAACGCAGCGCTTGATGGCCAGGTCCTGGAACTGGAACTGCAAAGCCCGGCCATGAACCTGGTGGGCTTCGAGCACGCCCCCAGCACCGACGTCGACCGGGCCAAGGTAGCGGCAGCCCGCACTCAGTTGGAACACCCCCTGGCGCTGTTCAGCCTGCCCAAGGCGGCTGCCTGCGTAGTCGCCAAGCAAGAACTGGAAAGCCCGCTGTTCGGCGACACGCCGCAAGCCGACGACCATGACGATGATCACGACCACGACGCCAAGGACGCCGACGGCCATGAGCATCATCACCAACACAGTGAAATCCACGCTCACTACCAGTTCACCTGCGCCAATCCCGAAGCACTGAGGAATCTCGACCTGGGGGCGGTTTTCAAGACCTTCCCCGCTACCCAGAAAATTCAGGTACAACTCATTTCGCCAAGCGGCCAGCAAGGTGTCGAAGCCACTGCCCAGGCCGCTACGCTGAAGTTCTGACCGCTCGCTGACGACGATCGAGGCCAGGGAGCCGCCGCTCCCGAGGCCTGCGACAGGCCTTGCGGGCCTTATCGCGAGCTGCGACAGCGGCAACATTCACTCGATGATCGGCCCACCATGACCCAAGCACTTATCGAATTGTCCAACCTGGGCTTCAGTTGGCCCGGCCATCCTCAGTTGTTGGACATCCCGGCCTTCCGCCTGGAAGCTGGTGAAACACTGTTTCTCAAAGGTCCTAGCGGCAGCGGCAAGACCACCCTGCTGGGCCTGCTGGGCGGCGTACAGAAACCCAATCAAGGCAGCGTCCGCCTGCTGGGCCAGGAGCTGACCGAACTGTCCGCCGGCGCCCGTGACCGCTTTCGTGTCGACCACACCGGCTACATCTTCCAGCAGTTCAACCTGCTGCCGTTTCTCTCGGTGCGCGAGAACGTCGAACTGCCCTGTCATTTCTCCACACTGCGCGCCGGTCGTGCTGTGCAACGCCACGGCAGCGTCGACCAGGCCGCCGCTACATTGCTGGCACACTTGGGCCTGAAAGATCCCGCGCTGCTAGGGCGCCGCGCCGACTCGCTGTCCATTGGTCAGCAGCAACGAGTTGCCGCAGCCCGCGCACTGATCGGTCAACCAGAGTTGGTCATCGCCGACGAGCCGACTTCGGCCCTGGATTACGATGCCCGGGAGGCCTTCATCCAGTTGCTCTTCGCCGAGTGCCGTGAAGCTGGAGCCAGTCTGTTGTTCGTCAGCCATGACCAGAGCCTGGCGCCACTGTTCGATCGCAACCTGTCGCTGGCCGAACTCAATCGCGCCGCCAAGCCCGCAGAGGTCTGAGATGTATCTGTTCCGTCTAGCCATGGCCAGCCTGGCTAACCGCCGCTTTACCGCGATCCTCACTGCCTTCGCCATCGCCCTCTCGGTGTGCCTGCTGCTGGCCGTGGAACGAGTGCGCACCGAAGCCCGGGCCAGTTTTGCCAGCACCATCAGCGGCACCGACCTGATCGTCGGCGCCCGCTCCGGCTCGGTGAATCTGCTGCTGTACTCGGTGTTTCGCATCGGTAACGCCACCAACAACATCCGTTGGGACAGCTTCGAGCACTTCGCCAACAACCCGAAGGTGAAGTGGGCGATCCCGGTTTCCCTTGGTGACTCCCACCGCGGTTACCGGGTGATGGGCACCACCGACGCCTACTTCCAGCACTACCAGTACGGCCACCAACAGCATTTGCAATTGGCCGTGGGCCGGGCCTTCGCCAGCGATCCGTTCGAAGTGGTACTGGGGGCCGAAGTCGCCGATACCCTGCACTACAAACTGGGAGACAAACTGGTGCTGGCCCACGGCGTGGCCGCCATCAGCCTGGTCAAGCACGACGACAAACCGTTCACCGTGGTCGGTATCCTCAAGCCCACCGGCACCCCGGTGGACCGCACCTTGCACATCAGTCTGGGCGGCATGGAGGCGATCCATATCGACTGGCACAACGGCGTACCTGCCCGTGGCAACGGCCGTGTCAGCGCCGATCAGGCGCGCAACATGGACCTCACGCCCCAGGCGATCACCGCGTTCATGCTTGGCCTCAACAGCAAGATTTCGACCTTCGCCCTGCAACGTGAGATCAACGAGTTCCGTGGCGAGCCGATGCTGGCGATCCTCCCCGGCGTGGCCTTGCAGGAACTCTGGAGCCTGATGGGCACCGCCGAGAAGGCCTTGTTCGTGGTGTCCTTGTTCGTGGTCCTGACCGGTCTGATCGGCATGCTCACAGCGATCCTCACCAGCCTCAACGAGCGCCGCCGGGAAATGGCTATCCTGCGTTCGGTGGGCGCCCGCCCCTGGCACATCGCGACCCTGTTGGTGCTGGAAGCCTTCGCCCTGGCGCTGTTCGGGGTGCTGGCCGGGCTTGGCCTGCTGTACCTGTGCATCGCCCTGGCCCAGGGCTACGTGCAAGCCAATTACGGCCTGTACCTGCCACTGTCCTGGCCTAGTTCGTATGAGTGGACGCTGCTGGGCGGTATCCTGATCGCCGCACTGCTGATGGGCAGCGTGCCGGCCTGGCGCGCCTACCGGCAATCTTTGGCCGATGGCCTGTCGATTCGTTTATGAGCACCGTTTTATGAAAGCCCACCTTTTGCTGCGCCCCCTGCTTGCCCTGTCGCTGCTGGTCGCCACGCCGTTGTGGGCAGCCGGGACACCGAAGGACCTGACCTGGTCGGAAATGATCCCCGCGGACGCTGCGCCGGAAGTGCCGGACATGAAGCCTCTGCACGACCTCTCGCAGATAAGTGACGCCTTGTCCGCGGAATCCGCGCCGGCCGCCAAACAGGACCTGCCCAACGCGCCGGTGGTAAAGACTCTGGACGGTCAGTCGGTGCGCCTGCCTGGCTATATCGTGCCCCTTGAAGTCAATGAACAAGGGCGCACCACGGACTTTTTACTGGTGCCCTACTTCGGCGCCTGCATTCACGTGCCGCCGCCACCGTCGAATCAGATCGTCCACGTCACCAGTGAAGTCGGGGTGAAGCTCGATGAGCTGTATCAGCCTTACTGGGTCGAGGGCGACATGCAGGTCAAACCCTCCAGCAGCGAACTGGCGGATGCCGGGTACCAGATGGCGGCGCAGAAAATCTACATTTACGAGTTGGAGGAATGATTCAGGAGGTGGCGCCGGCAAGACCGGCCTGAACGAAAGGCCAAAAGAGTGCAGAACAAAAGAATAGTTCAGCCGCGCACCTGGGGTTCGTCATTTCATTGAGCTGCGTCAAGGTGGTCAACTTGACGATCCTTACCATTGGACGCAGCCAATTTGAATCGTCCTTTGGAGCTCCCATGCACAAGTCTCTGCTTAGCGCTTCCCTGATCGCGCTCGCACTCGCCGCCCCGATTGCCCACGCCCACGAAGCCGGCGATATCCTCGTACGCGCGGGTGCCATCACCGTCAATCCGAAAGCCGACAGCGGCAGCGTCAAAGTTGACCGTGGTCCAGCAGCAGGCACCAATCTGGGTGGCAAGGCCACCATGGACAGCGACACTCAGTTGGGCTTGAACTTTG
Source organism: Pseudomonas sp. LD120 (assembly GCF_009861525.1). Lineage (GTDB taxonomy): Bacteria > Pseudomonadota > Gammaproteobacteria > Pseudomonadales > Pseudomonadaceae > Aquipseudomonas. The sequence continues at coordinate 234,439 of NZ_WVHL01000001.1, forward strand.
CCTACATGATCACCAACAACATCGGTATCGAACTGCTGGCCGCCACGCCATTCGAACACGATGTCAAACTCAAGAACACCGGCCTGGCAGCTGCCAACGGCAAGCTCGGCACTCTCAAGCACCTGCCGCCGACCCTGAGCGTGGTCTACTACCCCATGGACTCCAAGTCCGTGTTCCAGCCCTATGTCGGCGCCGGTATCAACTACACCTGGATCTACGACGAGCACGTCGGCAGCCGCGCCCAGGCTGAAGGTTTCGACAACTTCCGTGCCAAGAACTCCTGGGGCCTGGCCTGGCAGGTGGGTGCCGACTACATGCTGACCGACAAGCTGATGCTCAACGCCCAAGTGCGTTACATCGACATCAACACCACAGCCTATGTGGATAACAATAGCGTCGCCCCTGGGACTCGCGCCAAGGTCAACGTCGATGTCGACCCAATGGTTTACATGGTTGGCCTGGGCTACAAGTTCTAAGCCTGCCAACAACGAAAAAGGCGCCTTTCAAAGGCGCCTTTTTTCATGTCCGCGATAAACCTCAACGCCCAAGCAAGCGGGCCAGGCCGACACTCATCGAGGTGGGTTCAGGAAAGCTGAAGCGTTGCAACAGCCGCTGATTATTGGCCCGCGAGTGATGGATGTCGCCAGCTCGAGCCGGGGCGTATTGAATGGGCGGTAATTCACCGACCACTTCAGCCAGAGCCGCAAGCATCTGCTTGAGGCTGGTGGCCTGGTTCAGGCCGACGTTAACGGCCCCCTCTTGCAATTGTCGGGCATCGATGGCCTGCAGCAGCACCTGCACCAGATCGCCGACGTAGACAAAATCCCGGGTCTGTTCACCGTCACCGAACACGGTAATGGGCAAGCCTTGCAGGGCCCGCTCGCTGAAAATGCTGATCACCCCGGAGTACGGCGAAGATGGGTCCTGGCGTGGACCGAAGATATTGAAGAAACGGAAAATCGCCGGTTCCAGTCCGTGCTGGCGCCGGTAGAAGTCCAAGTAATACTCGCTGGCCAGCTTGTCCGATGCGTAGGGCGTCAATGGTGCCTTGGGCGTGTCTTCCTCAATGGGCTGACCTTCACCGTTGTTGCCATAAACCGCCGCGCTGGAGGCAAACAGCACGCGCTTGACACCGTGCTCGCGCATGGCTTCGCAAACGTTCAGGGTGCCAATAAAGTTGCTCTGGTGAGTCTGCACGGGGTTGTCCACCGAGGCTTGCACCGAGGCCACCGCCGCCAGGTGCGCCACTGCGCGACAGCCTTGCATGGCACGGTTCACCAGGGCCGCGTCGGCCACGTCGCCCTGGATCAGTTCCACCCGCGGGTTATCCAGCGGCAGATTGCTCGGTTTGCCGGTGGACAAGTCGTCCAGCACGCGCACCGCGTAGCCTTTGGCGAGCAAGGCATCGGTCAGGTGCGAGCCGATAAAACCGGCGCCGCCGGTGATCAACACAGGACTATCAACCATGACGATAAAACCTATCCAGTAGAGCCGGGAGCGCTGCACGCCAGGCGCGTGGCTTGATCCCGAAGGTGTGAAGGATCTTCTTGCAGGCCAGCACCGCGTGCTGCGGCTCTTCGGCGGCATCGCTGCAAGCCGCATGTGCCTGAGCGGTGGGGGCCTCGATGGTCAGCGGGCGCAGTTGCCGTGCTTCGGTAAGCACCGCCTGCCCCAGAGCCAGAGGCGTGGTCGCTTCCTGACCGGCGTAGTGGTAAGTGCCCCACAAGGGCGCGGCGCAATCGAGTTGCTTGAGCACCGAGATGATCACCCGGGCGGCATCATCCACCGGCGTCGGGTTGCCCCGGCGGTCATCCGCCATCAGCAATTCCTCGCAGGATTGGGCCAGGCCCAGAAAGCGCCCGAGCATACCGTCGGCGCTGTCATCGAGCAGCCAGCCGAACCGTAGCAACACGTGCTGCGGACAGGTGGCGCGAACGCTCTGCTCGATCCGCCACAGCGCCTGACCACGCAGTCCCAGGGGCACCGGCTCGTCTTTCTCGCTGTAGGCGGTGGCCCGGGAGCCATCGAATACCCGGTAGCTCGAAGGTTGCACAAGAATGATGTTGTGATGCTGGCACAGCTCAGCCAGCCGCTCGACCGAGCGTTCCTGGCCGCTCAGGCGCGCCTCGCTCACCGTCTCCGCCTGAAACCAGTCGAAGTAGTAAGCCAGGTTGATCAAGGCATCCGGGCGGGTGTCATCGAGCAGTTGCGTGAGGCTCGCGGCATCCCAACCGTCTTGCGGCGGACGAGGGGCGAGGAAACCGATGTCTTCCTCCGCACCGAGGCGAATCAGCGCCTGCCCAAGGGCATTTCCGCCGCCCAGTAACATAAGGCGCATTCGCATAGAGTCAGCAGGCCCAGTCTGTTCAGAACGATGGTTTGGGAGAGTCTATCCCAAGGGATGGACCGTCAATAATTGCCAGAATCGTTGCATTTTGCGGGTTTGTGGCGCAACCGTCACTGAGAAAGTATCAGTACGCACCGCTGTCGACAGTGATTGCCAGCCTGATTTCCTCGCCCGCAGGCCGGCGGCCTGAAGATATCAACGCGATCATGGCCGGTGCGCCGACTCCGGGAGCAGCAGCGGCGAATCATCCTGGGGCGCTGCATCCTGCTCTAGGGTCGGCACCGGCAGCACCGCCGTTTGTGGATAAGTCTGGGCGAAATGCACCCGCGACGAGTGATCCACCAGCTTTTTCAGGCGTTGATTAAAGGCTCTGTTGACCGCGTACTGGCCACCGGAAACCGTACGGAACTGCGCCGTCAGGACCACACCGTTGAGGTCCATCTTGTCCAGTCCGAACACATCCAGGCCGCCTTGCAGGCTGTACTTGAGCAGCGGGTCCTCGCTGATGGAGCGTCCAGCCTCGCGAATCAGTTCGAGGGCCGCATCGACATCGGTGTCATAGGTGAACTGCACCGAGAAAAAGGCGTAGGCAAATTGCCGCGACTGGTTGGTGACGGCCTTGATCTGACCGAACGGCACCGAGTGCACAAAGCCCTTGCCGTCCCGCAGGCGCAAGGTGCGGATGGTAAGTCCCTCGACGCTGCCGGCGTGTCCAGAGTCGAGCACCACCCAATCGCCAATGGACAGGGTGTCCTCGATGATGAGAAACAAGCCGGTGATCACATCCTGCACCAGTTGCTGGGAACCGAAGCCGATGGCCAGGCCGACCACCCCGGCACCGGCCAGCAACGGCGCCACGTTGACTCCCAGGTTGGCCAGGGTGGTGATTGTGCAGATCACCAGCAAAAGGATTTTGATCGCGTTGCGCAGCAGCGGCAGGATGGTCTTGACCCGGGTACTGGGCTCGCGCGCAGAGGCGTGTGCGTTGAATGAGGGTTTCAGCGCCTCATGGATCGCCGTGTCCAGCAGCACCCACAGCAGCCAGGTCACCAGGAAGATCAAGGCGGTGCGGCTCAAAGCGTCGCTGATGGCCTGCCCCACGGTATTGCGCTGGGCGAATTCGAATAGCGAAACACCCCAGATGCGCCCGAAGAGTTCAAGAAAAGCGACAGCCATGACGATCCGCAGCACCGCATGCAGCAAGCTGAGGAAACGCGCCTTGTAAGCGCTGCCACCCCGGATCGACTGAGCGTTGCGGGACGTGAATATGTGCTGCAACAAGCTGCTCAGAAACAGCGTGCCGATCAGCAGCACGGTGGTCAGCAAGGCGTAGCGCAAGGTCTTCTGGCTGCCTTCATCGACACGGATCAGGTTGATGTCCGAGACCAGCACCATCAACAGGAACGGCCAGTACCAGAGCCCGGAAAACAGTCGCAGCGACGCCTGCAACGCAGGTTGCGTGAGGCGCTGAGCCAGGCTGCGATTGCGGATCAGGTGGGCCACCGGCCGGCGCAGGCGGATCACCAGCACAGCGAAGATCGCCGACGCCAGCAGCCCGACACACACCGCCACGCTGCTGGTGAGGTTGCCGCCCAACTGCCGGGCGATCTGTGGGCTGCTCAGGGCATCGTTGAGGGCCGCGAAAAAACCGATCAGAAACAGCGGCTTCGGACAATAGTCACGGATGATCCGTACAGCGCAGCGCTTGTGGCCGATGTTGAACAGCACACTCAGACACAGCAGCACCGAGGCCGAAACAATCCCGCTGCTGGTGGCGTATGCCAAGCACAGCGCCAGCGCATGTCCCACTGAGGCTGGCAGGGAATGGCTGACGTACAAGGTCAACGACAGGCCCATCAGCGCCGGCAGCGTATACGCCAGCAGGTACGCCAGCACGCCCTGGCCCCGGGGCTGGTTTCGCAACCAGGGATGTCGGCACACACGCCGGACCAGTAAGCCTGCGAGCAGCGTGAGCGGGACGAAGCTGGCCAGCCAGGTCGCGGACAAGATCAGGAAATCGCCGCCGACGCTCCAGCCCGAACGGTCCGCAGGCGGGTTGACCAGGCGCCCGACTTCGGCCGCGGCGCGATCGGTCCGCAAGCGCCAGGCATCGATAAGGCCGTCATTGAGGTCGAATGTTTCCTGGGCCTGGTCGATGCTGGAACTGATCGCGCCTAGCAACCCACCCTCCACCCACAGTTCCGGTTTTGCCGGCGGCGCGGCGGTGGCAGGCGTGGCAGCATCAAGCTCGCTGCTGCTCAACAAGAGCAGCACCCCGAGCAAGATCGCGGTCTTGACATTCAACACGACGCGAAGCTCCTTCAGCAGGGTCTGTAAGGAACTGATCAGCAAATGTCCGGCAAGTTCGCTTTAGCGGATCAGACGCGGCATTTATACCGCGACACAAGCGCCTTACCCGGCTACGACGTTCGGCTCGCCGCGCCAGGAGCTACACCAAAACGGTTGCGGTACTCGCTGGGGGCCAGGCCAGTGATTTTCTTGAACAGACTGCGAAAGGTCGCCGGGTCTTGGTAACCCACGGTCCAGGCGATGTGATCGATGGTGCCGTTGGTGAACTCAAGCATCTGCCGAGCCTTGCCAACCCGCAGGTGCTGGCAGTACTGGGTCGGCTTGAGACCTGTGGCCGCGCGGAATCGGCGTAAAAACGTGCGTTCTTCAAGGCCCGCCTGCTGCGCCATCACCGGCAGCGACACGTCCACCGCGCCATTGGCCTGTAACCAGTGCTGCAGCTTGAGGACGGCCGCGTCGCCGTGACTGAGAATCGGGGCAAAGTTGCTGCCACACTGACTGGCGCTGTCGCTGTGCTCCATTACCAGAAAGCGTGCAGTGGCGGCGGCGATGCTCGGCCCCAGCATCCGGTCCACCAAACGCAGTCCCAGCTCGGCCCAGGCCATCAGCCCGGCCGTGGTAATCAAATCGCCGTCATCAACGATGGGTTTATCGGCCTCAAGCCGTACCTGTGGATAACGGGCGGCGAAGGCCTGCGCCGACGTCCAGTGCGTGGTGGCGCTGCGACCGTCGAGCAGGCCACTGTCGGCCAGCAGAATCGAGCCCACGCAAACACCGCCCAGCGTGGCGCCCGCCGCATGCTGCTGGCGCAACCAGATCGCCAGCGCCGAGGCGGACTGGCCGGCGCAATAGCCCGTCAGTGACGGCGGGATCACAATCGCCTGCAAGGCCCCGGCGTCTCCCGGCAGGCTGTCGTAAACCCGTGCGGGCGCCTGCTCGCCAGAGGCTTGCCAGTGGCTGACGCGCAACCGTGGCCACTGCGCTTGATGCTGTTCACTGGCCACGCGATTGGCCACCTCGAACAAATCGGTCAGACCATGCACCGCAGCCATCTGCGCGCCGGGATACAGCAATACGCCCAGTTCGGCGACCGCGCCTTGAATGCCCACTGTCAGTTTTCCCCCTGTTAATGTCGGTGCGGCCAATCCTCGAAAGAGCACGGAGTGCCGATACTGGGCCCCAGGTCAATCACTCACTTGGAGGCAATACCATGGCCAAACAGGCGCTCATCGTAATCGATATCCAGAATGACTACTTCGCCAACGGCAAGTGGCCCCTGGTGGGGGTCGAGGCAGCAGCGGACAACGCCGCCAGGCTGATTCAGGCCTTTCGCCAGAACGCCGAGCCGGTGGTGCACATCCGCCATGAATTCACCTCTGACAGCGCGCCGTTCTTCACCCCCGGCTCCGAGGGCGCACACTTGCACGCCAAGGTGCTGAACCGTGCCGATGAACCGGTGGTACTCAAGCATTTCGTCAATGCGTTTCGCGAAACCGAACTGCACGCGATCCTCCAGGAGCGGGGCATCGAAGAGTTGGTGATCGTCGGCAACATGAGCCACATGTGCGTGGAAGGCGCTGCCAGGGCCGCCGCCGACCTGGGCTACCCGGTGCAGGTGATCCACGACGCCTGCGCCACCCTCGACCTGGAGTTCAACGGCCAGCGGGTGCCCGCTGCGCAGGTTCAAAGCACGGTGATGTCGGCCCTGGCCTTCGCTTATGCCAGCGTCCTGTCCACCGAGGAGTTCCTCAGCGCCTAAGCGTTGCGCCTGAGTCCAAGATTGCGGTGGGGTCAGCCTCACCGCCGCGTCCATGAAGCGTGAAGTGCCATCGTCGATCAACTGCAGCAGGACCATGGGATCGGTTGAATACGACATAAACAGTCAACACGAATTATACGAATAGTTCCCATTAACAAAAAAACATTCGCCAGCGCCAACTTATAAAACCATCAAAAAACCGAACACTGCCCACTCAGCCAGCGACTTAATAGCCCACTGATAGTCGCCACTGTAAATCTATTTTTAAATCAGAATTTGAAGATTATTTAACAATCAGTTCACGCCTCATAACCCTCTTTCTTATAAAGATCTGAGTTTATTGCTACTGGTTACCGACTCCACATATAGCAAAAACTCATAAAGCTTATATCCAGTCAGAATATTTCATACCCCCCCGTATTCCTTGACCGCGGCCCTCTAAGAGTTGCGCAGAAACGCAGAATAAAACCACGCCTTGCAACGTGAGCAATACACCACAGCCGGATTTTTCAACACTTCATCAAGCGTTGGGTATGGTCTTTCGTGCCGCTTACTTGCAAAACCTCGGGCCTTGGCTAAGTTGATAGCTACTCGCCACTGAAGCCCGATGCCGTCGCCAGAAAACCAATAAGAACCGTCGAGGAATCAAATAACCAGACCCCCTTCCTGCCCGACCAGCTGACACTGACACGGAATCAGTCATATCAATCAAGAGGGACGCTTGATGAAGCGCAGCTCGTTGTATCGTGCCTTCTCGCTGAAGGGCACCGCTGAACATTACTGGCTCTCGTTATTAGTGTTTTCGACCTTGGTGGTTGCCAGTTTCCTGTTGTTTGAACAGCAGATCCAAACACAGCTGAACCAGTTGACCAGCCTCCTCCCCAGCGATCCGCTGCAACGCACAAGCCTGGCCTTGCTGCTGGTGACCTTGCTGGCGCTGGATGTGCTGTTGCCAGTCCCGTCAAGCTTGGTGGCGCTGCTGGCTGTGGCGGCCCTGGGGGCCATCGGTGGTTATCTGGTGATCTTTGTCGGCCTATGTCTGGGGGCTTGCCTGGGCTATTGGCTGGGGGCCGGCTACTTTCGTCTGCTGTCGCGCTGGCTGGGGCTCAGAACCTGGCAACCCGGACAGGTGGCTTATCGCCTCAGTACCCTGTCGCTGATCTGCCTGCGGGGGGTTCCGGTGCTGGCTGAAACCTCGGTACTGGCGGCCGGCATGCAGCGTTATCCGCTGCGCTCGTTTTTGCTGGTCACCACCCTGGCCAACGCTGGACTGGCCCTGGCCTACGCCGCCATCGGCAGTGTGCTGGTAGAGCAGAACGCCCTGCTGGCGACGATTCTCGCGAGTATGGTGCTGCCGGGACTGTTCCTGGGCGCCCGTAGCCTGCTGAAAAACCGCAGCGCGCCGCACAAGAGCGATCAGACGCAAGCCCTGCAAGGCCGCTTCGAGGTCAGCTACCACTACCCGGTGCTGTTCAGCGACCACATTTTCCAGGCCGACAATCCCTGCCTGCGCCAGCAACTCACCCAGCACCATCAGGGTCGGACCACGGTGCTGGTGTTTGCCGATGAACAATTGCTGCAGTGCTGCGCCCAATTACCGCAACAGATCAGCGACTACTTCAGTGCCCACGCCGCCGACCTGCATCTGAAGGCCGCGCCGATTGCCGTGCCGGCGGGAGAGTCAAGCAAAACCCCGGACGTGCTCCAGCAGTTGTATGCGCACATGCTGACGCACGGCCTGGACCGTCACTGCTACGTGCTGGCCCTGGGCGGCGGCGCGGTGCTGGACGCGGTGGGCTACGCCTGCGCCACCTTCCATCGGGGCATGCGCCTGATCCGTATCCCGACCACGGTACTGGCCCAGAACGACGCCGGCATCGGGGTAAAGAACGGCATCAACGCGTTCGCCCAGAAGAACCTGCTGGGGGCCTTCTACCCGGCCACCGCGGTGATCAATGACTTCCAGTTGCTGCTCAGCCTGACACCGCGGGATCAGCTCGCCGGGCTGGCTGAAGCGGTGAAGGTCGCGGTGATCAAGGACGCGGCGTTCTTCCAGTGGATGGAGCAGCACGCCGAGGCTCTGGCCGCCTTTGAGCACAGCGCCAGCCGCTACGCCATCCGCCGCTGCGCCGAGCTGCACCTGGGGCATATCACCGGTGCTGGCGACCCGTTCGAACGCGGCAACGGCCGGCCCTTGGACTACGGCCACTGGGCCGCCCACAAACTGGAGAACCTCAGCCAGCATCGCTTGCGCCATGGTGAGGCAGTGGCCGTGGGCATGGCCCTGGACGCGCTTTACGCCAATGCCTGCGGCCTGCTGTCCAACGACGAAACCCAGCGCCTGCTGCGCTTGCTGGACAAACTGGGCTTCAACCTGCGCCCTGCGGAACTGGGTGTGAAGGACGCCCAGGGCCGCTCCCTGGTCCTGCTGGGGCTAGAAGAGTTCCGCCAGCACCTGGGCGGCCGATTGTCGATCCCGATGCTCAACTGCTTGGGCCAGTCCAGCGACGTGCACCACATCGACCTGGTCCTGATGGAGCAGGCCCTGCTGCGCCTGGCCAGTTTCGGTGGTCCGGATTTCGCCTGGCGCGAGGGCTGCGCGCAATGAGCCAGGCCTCGCTGACCACCTGGCTGACCCTGGGGCGGGTGTCCAACCTGCCAACGGTGTGGACCAACGCCCTGGCCGCCGCGCTGCTGGCCAGCAGTGCCACCACTCTTGCTCCGCCTTCGCCGCTGGTCTGGACCCTGCTGCTGGTGGCGCTCTCGGCGCTGTACCTGGCGGGCATGCTGCTCAACGATTGGGTGGACGCTCACTGGGACCTGGAGCACCACAATCCACGACCGATTGTCCTCGGGCTGGTCAGCCGTACCCAGGTCGGCCTGGCCACGGCAGCGCTGTTACTGCTGGCGGCGTTGGCGGTTCTGGGCCTGAGTCGATTGATCGCCCAGCCTCATTGGCTGCTGGCCAGTGCCGGCTTACTGCTGCTGTTTATCCTGGCCTACAACCTGCTGCACAAACGGTATCCCCACAGCGTCTGGCTGATGGGCGGTTGCCGCTCGGCGCTGTACCTGACCGCCGCCGCCAGCCTGGCCATGCCGCCGCAACCGCTGTGGCTGTGCGCCGCGCTGTTGGGCACCTACATCGCCGGCCTGACCTACCTGGCCCGACTGGAACATCGCAACCAACTGCTCAGTCGCTTGCCGCTGTTGCTGATGCTCAGCCCCCTGGCCCTGGCCTTCTACGCCGACAACGGCGTGTTCTGGCTGGTCCTGCTGCTGTGGCTGGGCTGGCTGGGCTGGCACTACCAGCGCCACTTGGCCAACCCACAGCAGCGGCAGGTCCGCGCCTTTATCGGCGCGGGACTGGCGGCGCTGCCGTTGTTCGATGCCCTGGTCCTGGCCGTGGCCAATCAGCCCTTGGGCAGCCTGTTGTGCGTACTGGTGTTCTTCCTGCTTCCCCACCTTCAACGCTGGATCAAGCCGACATGACCATGGACGCCATTTCCCCCGCCCCGGCGCCACTCGCGATGCGCCATGCCGCCTTTGCTGAAAGGCGCAGGCTGCTCGATGCGCAGTTGGACGACGCAACCCATGACTGGTGGCAGCAGGCCCTTGCACAACTGGCCCGCCAGCCGTCGGCCAACACCCTGATGCTGCTCAGCAGTCAGTGCAAGCGCCGCCTCGGCGACGCGCCGCTGGCCGTGGCTCGGGGCTGGAACCGCACGCAACTGGCGCGGGCCTTGCTGATGGCGCAGTTGCTCGAACAACACACCGGTAGCGACCCGTTACTGCTACTGCGCCAGCTGTTTCTGTGGGGCGACGACCAGGAAAAAATCGTGCTGCTCAAAGCCTTGGACGACCTGGACAGCGAAGGCCGCAGCCTCGAACTGGCGCTCCAGGCTGGGCGCACCAACAACCGCGAAGTCTTCGCCGCGCTCGCCCTGGACAACCCCTTCCCCGCTCGTCACTACAACGAGCGGGCCTTCCACCAGTTGCTGCTCAAAACCCTGGGCATGGGTCTGGACAGCCGGGGAATCAACGGCCTGCACCAGCGCCATAGCCTGCCCCTCAACCAACTGGCTCTGGAGCACATGGAGGAGCAACTGGCGGCGCAACGCAGCGTATCTGACGGTCTGCCCCAGGCCATTGCTTTCGACCTGCTAAGCACCGCACAACGCCAGCGCCTGCGGCACTTGTGCCAGCAACAGCGCTTGCCGCCGCACTGGCTCGAACATTTGCCGGGCGACGCCTGAACGGCGTCAGGCCGCCCCTATCCGATTTTCTTCACCACATCAGGGACTCACCATGCTGAAGTATTTCGACCCGCATATTCATATGGTCAGCCGCACCACGGACGACTACCAGAACATGGCCGCCGCCGGCATCACCGGGGTCATCGAGCCTGCGTTCTGGCAGGGCCAGGCGCGCACCAGCGTTGGCAGTTTCATTGATTACTTCGACACCCTGTTGGGCTGGGAACGCTTTCGCGCCAGCATGTTCGGCATTCACCATTTCTGTACCATCGGCCTCAATCCCAAGGAAGCCAATGATCTGTCGGTGGCCAACGAAGTGCTGGAGATCCTCCCGCGCTACCTGGTCAAGGAGGGCGTGGTGGCGGTCGGCGAGATCGGCTATGACGACATCACTCCCGAGGAAGACCGCTTTCTCGCCGCGCAACTGGAGCTGGCCAAGCAGTTCAACCTGCCGGTGCTGGTACACACCCCGCACCGCGACAAGATCGGCGGCACCCAACGCACCCTGGCGGTGATCCGTGAAGTAGGCATCGCCGAACACCTAGTGATCATCGATCACCTCAACGAGCTGACCCTGCCCCTGGTGCTCGACAGCGAGTGCTGGCGCGGACACTCCATCTACCCCAACACCAAGATGTCGGAGCAGCGCATGGTGGCGCTGCTCAAGGAATACGGCACTGAAAAAATGGTGGTCAACAGCGCTGCCGACTGGGGCATCAGTGATCCGTTGAAGGTGCCCAAGACTGGACAGGCGATGCTCGCCGCCGGCTTCAGCGAAGCCCAGGTGGAACAGGTGTTGTTCCACAACCCGGTGGATTTTTTCGCCCAGAGTGGGCAGTTGGACACGTCAACGGTGAGCACCCCGCTGCCTATCGACCAGCGCCGTCAGTGGCAGGAAAACTCCGCCCTGCGAGGCCAGGAACCGGTGGTTAAATGAGTGCTCGGGCCGGTTGGAGCGCCACGCAGATTGGTTACTGCAGCAACGTGCACCCGGCCCGGGATGTGGCCGGCCTGCGGGCGTCGATCGTGGAACACTTCCAGGGCGTGCGCCGCCAGCGTGGGCTGGCGCTGCAAGACAGCGGCTTATGGATCAGCGCCCAGGCCGCCGCTGAGTTGCAAACGCCGACAGTGCGTGAGGCTTTTTTCGAATTGCTGCGTGATTGTGGGCTACGCCTGACGTCCCTCAATGGCTTTCCCTATGGTCAGTTTCATCAAGGCGCGGTGAAGGCCGAAGTCTACCGGCCGACCTGGGCCGAGCCACAACGCCTGGAATACAGCCTGCAACTGGCCCACCTGCTTGCCGCCGCGTTGCCTGTGGACTGCACACAGGGCGTGATTTCCAGCGTGCCCCTCGGTTACGCCGCCACCTGGAACCAGGCCCAGCAACAAAAGGCCGAGGCGCAGTTGCGGCAACTGACCGCCGAGCTGGCCAGCCTGCATCGGCACAGCGGCAAGAAAATCATCCTGTGCCTGGAGATGGAGCCCGACTGCGTCCTGGAGAACACCGATCAGGCGATTGCCTTTTTCCAACACTGGCACGCCACCGATCCCCATCACAGCTACCTGGCGCTGTGTTTCGATGTCTGCCACCAGGCCGTGGTGTTCGAGGACTGCTACCAGTCCCTGCAACGGCTGCTGCAGGCGCACATCCCCGTGGGCAAGATCCAGTTGTCCAACGCGCTGATCTGCCACTTGCCATTCAGCGACCGGCAACGCCGCGAGCAGGTATTGCAGGCCCTGGGCAACTTTGCCGAAGCCACTTATCTGCATCAGGTCAAAGCTCGGAATATCGACGGACAACTGCTGGCCTGGGCCGACCTGCCCGCGGCGCTGCAAGCGCTGGAGCCGACACAGGAGCAGTGCGCTGAGCTGCGAGTTCACTTCCATGTGCCGCTGTTCAGTGAGCAGTTGCTGTTGGCGGAGCTGTGCGGCAGTCAGCAGGCCCTGCAGCAGACCTTCGACTTTCTTGCCCAGCACCCGCACTTCCAGCCCGTGCTGGAAGTGGAAACCTACAGCTGGAACGTATTGCCCGAGGTCCTGCGCCCGGACAGCCAACAAGGCCTGCTGCAAGGCATCGCCGCCGAACTGCACTGGGTCGAAAAACAGTTGCGCCAGCGGCACTTGCTACGCCTGCAAGCCACGTCTTTGGAGAGCCCTGCCCATGTCCTCTGAGCCGCTGCGCCCACCCTTGTTGCTGATCAATGTGGTCGGCCTGACGCCCAGTCTGCTGGGCCCGGCCACACCGCGGATCAACAGCCTGCTGCAGCGGGCGCAAATGGCCAAGCTGCGGCCCGTGTTTCCAGCGGTGACCTCGACCGTACAAGCCTCGATCCTCACTGGGTTGCCGCCATCGCAGCACGGCATCGTCGGCAACGGCTGGTATTTCCGCGATCAGGCCGAGGTGCGCTTCTGGCTGCAGCCCAATGGCCTGATCCAGGGGGAAAAAGTCTGGCAGACCCTGCAACGGGAAATTCCCGGTCTGCGCTGCAGCCAGTTGTTCTGGTGGTTCAACATGTACGCCGAGATCAACGCCGCCATCACCCCGCGACCGCATTACCCGGCCGACGGACGCAAGATGTTCGGCCTGTACTCATCACCGGCCGACCTGCACCAACGCATCGAACAGCAGATCGGCGAGTTCCCCTTTCCCGGCTTCTGGGGCCCGGCAGCGGGAATTGCCTCCAGCCGCTGGATCGTCGATTGCGCCATCGCCGAGTTCCAGATCACCCGCCCCCACCTGCAACTGGTCTACCTGCCGCACCTGGATTACTGCCTGCAACGCCTGGGCCCCGAAGATCCGGCCATCCGTGACGAAGTACGGGCCATCGACCACGAAGTGGGACGGCTGCTGGACTTCGCCCAGCAACAAGGCGCGGCGGTGATGCTGGTCTCCGAGTACGGCATCGAAGCGGTGCAGCAATCGATCTCGATCAACCGCGTCCTGCGCGAGCAAGGCCTGCTGCAGGTGCGCCGGTCCCTGAGCTGGGAGTTGCTCGACCCCGGCGCCAGCGCCGCCTTTGCCGTGGCAGACCATCAGATCGCCCACGTTTATGTGCGCCAACCGGCAGACATCGCCCGGGTCAAGGCGCTGTTACGGCGCCAGCCCGGTATCGAGCAGGTACTGGATAAAGCCGAACAACGGGCCTGGCAACTCGACCACCCACGCAGCGGTGAGTTGGTGGCGGTGGCCGCGCCGGGCTTCTGGTTCGATTACTACTACTGGTTCGATGACCGCCTGGCCCCGGATTTCGCCCGCACCGTGGATATCCACCGCAAGCCGGGCTACGACCCGCTGGAGCTGTTCATCGACCCGGCGATCCGCTTTCCCAAGCTGCGCGTGGCGCGGCGCCTGCTACAGAAGAAGCTCGGCTTTCGCTACTACATGGACCTGATTCCCCTGGACACCTCACTGATCCGCGGCAGCCACGGACGCTTGCCGAGCAACGATGAGGTCGGCCCCCTGCTGATCACCGATTGCGATTTACCACTGCCGGAGCACCTGCCGGCCACCGCGGTAAAGCACCTGCTCCTAGAGCATTTCCTAGGGCGCCCCTATGACGATACGGCTCCGGCCAAGGAGATTCCATGCGGCGAACCATCCCTATAGTCGTGCTGAGCACGTTGAGCAGTCTTGCTCAGGCACAGACCACGAACACCTTTGATTGCAGCAACTTCCAACGTTTTGGCAACGATCAGGCCGGCACCCTGAGCACCTTCAAGCAAAGCCCGGAAACCATGGCCTGGAACTGGTTTGTGTGCCTCAACCAACCCGTCAGCGCCAGCAACCTCCAGCGGGTCTGGGAAGCGTTCAAGCCCTCCGAGCAGGTCTACCAGAGCCAGGGCCAGGCGCCCTTGCCCTACGCTCAGCGTGAACCGGTGCCCGAAGCGGTGCTGCAACAGGCCGCCAGCCTGGGCATGGACGCCGCAGGCCCGTTCCAGAACCTGGGCAACGACACCGACGGCAGCACCGACAACGGCACCCAGCAGGTGGATGGACTGGCCTTGCAAATGGGTAACCAGGTGCCCGAGGCGCAACGCGGGCAATCGGTGCGCTTCCACCTGATGATGGGCCTGGACACCTTCGACTACATCGTCGGCAAGGAGCTGTACAACCGTAACGGCATCGACGCGCTGACCAGCGACCTGAACTTCCCCGCCAGCGCCTGGGAGTTGAAGACCGCCTGGCTGTGGATTGGCACCAACCAGTCGTTCAAGGCCACGCTGAGCACGGACGGCTACTACATCACCCAGGCCTACTACGTCGACAAGAGCGGCCAGTATCAGGTCGGCTATGCGGCCCTGAGCGGCATGCACGTGATCAACAAACTGACCCCGGACTGGGTCTGGACCACTTTCGAGAACCACAACAACCCCAAATACACCGTCACCAACGACATGCCCGCGCAGCCGATGACCAACATCACCGGGCCTACCGCGCCGGCGCAACCGGTCAATGCCAGCTTTCAGAAGCAGTACCCGGCCTTGGGGCAGTACGAGCTGATCGGCGTGCAGTTCGACCGCCATGAGCCCCAGCCCAAACTGCTGGCCAACTCGCAGATGGAGTCGGCATTCCAGAGTCATTCATCGTGCCTGGCCTGCCACAACACCGCCGCCTACTCGAAGAAAAAGGGCTTCTTCAACTTCGCGTTGCCTGAAGGCGGTGGCATCGCCTACCCCACTAGCGTGCTGCCGGACGCCGACTTTGTCGGTTATCAGAAACTGGACTACGTCTGGTCGCTCAAACGCGCCCAGTGGAAACGCTAAGGAGAGCAGCCCATGAGCGTCTTGAACTTTCCCCGGATCTACCTCAACGGCCATATGTTCTGGAACCCGCCGACGGCCAACAACAACGACGTGTTTCCCCTCTACGACGCGGTAAAAACGCAGATGAACTGGCCGTTTTTATCCCACTACGACATCAACGAAAAGAACGCCACGACCCAATTGATGCCCTGGACGATCACTCCGTTGGCTTACGACCAGTTGCCGCCCTATGTGCAGCAGGTGCCGGGCAACGGTGATCCCTCGCACTACCCAATGATCCCCGCGGAATGGGACATGTTTGGCGATAACGCCTGCGGCACGGTCGACTACGAAAGCACCCACTCACGGATCATCGGCGGTGAATTCCAGGCCAACACCTACATTGACCAGGACTCGCTGATCAACAAGAACTTCCAGTTACTGGGCAACCCCTTCGGCAGTACCGCCCCGACCCCGGCGCGCTTTGTCGATATCAGCCCCTGGCAGAACACCTTCACGGCCCTGTACTTCGACAAACTGTTACTGGGAGACGAACACTGCGGCCTGACCCTGAACCGCGAGTACCGCATGCTCGACCGTTTCCTCAACTTCAACTGGGGGGCTTTCGATCAACTCAGCTCTGTCACCACCACCTGGCAGACCTGTTTCCCAAGAGACAATCTGCACTGGGTGGTTGGCGACTCGAACCTGCTCAAAACGCTGCAACAGGAGATGCTCAAGCAGAACGCCAAGGGCCTGATGTTCAGGTTCAGCACCTACCTGACCTTCTACGACAAAAACGGCATCTTCAACGATTACCCGCCGGTCGATAGCCACAGCCAAGCCGGCCAGGCCCAGTTGCAGGCGATGTATCAGAAGGGCCTGGACAACGTGGCCGATATCTTCTTCAACCCCGCCTACAGCCGTACCGCCGGCACCCTGGGCCTGTGGTTCGACGATGAGTTTCCCACCGCTCCGGCCGGCCGGCGCCTGATGCCCAAGTCCCCGGTTCCGATGTCCCGGCCCATCCCCAAGCCGAGCGATCCTGAGAACATGACCCTGGGGGTGATCAGCGCTGCCGTTCAGGGCGACACACTGTCGCTGGACCTGGCCAATACCTTCCCGTTCTATCCCCTGGCAAACACCGTTGACACGATTCCGGAGGCGGAGAAATTCGCCGCTGGCAGCTATGAACTGGGAGTCCGGGCCGATGGCGGCGCCTTCCAGCGCGTGGCCAGCTTCGGCTTCGAGCAATATCAGCAAGCCGCCTTCGACAAACGCTCGGGGCTTTTGGATCTGCCCCTCAGCAGCGAAGCCCAGAGCCTGTTGCAAAAGGGCAGCCTGGAGTTGCAGTTGCAATCCAGTCCCAGCGTGACCGCCGCCACTCAGCAGAAGTGGACCGCAGAGGTCGTCGAAAGCGGCAGCTTTATCGATGTCGGTGACGACTACACCCTGAACATCATGGTGCAGCGCGACGGTGTGCCGGCCGGCGCCGGCGTCAGACTGTGGGTCGCGGAATACGGCAACGCCTTCATGTTGAGCACCAGCAACTACTACCTAGCGTTCAGCAACAAGGCCAACTTCACCCTCTTCCAGGACTTCCCCCTCCATCGCAAGGACAACACCGCCGCGTTGCCACAATTCGCCGAGGCCAAGGCCACAGCCAGCGTTCGCACCGTCGGCAGTGGACGCACGCTCAGCGCCTTCCTGCAATCAACCAAGGCGATCGATGACGACAAGGGAGTAGCGGTGCTCTATCAGGATTACCTGAAGACCCCGGCAGCGGTCAGCCTGCGCCCCTGCCTGCAATTCGTCGACGCAAAGGCCATGAGCGGAACCCTCAAAGACAATCTGCACGACACGGTGGACTACAGCCTGACGCACATCCAGACCAACGATCTGGGCATCGCTCAACTAAAGGTCAAAGCCGTGGCCCCTGGCTTCCCGACTTTGCGGTTCTTTGTCGAGGACAATGGCCAGCAACCGACGGTCCCCTTCAGTTTCAGCTACTTCGGCGCCTACACCGACTTCCTCTCGCCCTTGCGTGTGCTGCCCCTGGAGCCACAACTGCAAGAGGATTTCTTCAACTGCTGGAACAGCATCTATCAGGATCAGAATGCCAATCTGCGGATCTGGAACGAGTTCATCTTCCCGCGCGTGTTGCAGCCCTTCTATTACCTCTACCCGATCATGAACAAGTTCATGCCGCTCAACTCCCTGCAACGCATTGAAGGGGCGGTGGACCAATTGATCGTGCTGATCAGCAAGCCCTATCAGGAGGAAAGCACGCTGGCGATGCCGATTACCCGGGACATGCCCCAGAGCCGACGCAACGTGCTGGAGATCTGGGCCAAGGACCTGGTGAAGATGGGCTACCCACCCCGGCCGCTGGACCCAGCCGACTACCCGCAGGGCTGATCCCCGACCGTCACGCAAAGGAGCACCGGGTGACCTGGTCACCCGGTTTTTCAAAGGAGTGCCAAATGAACACGCCAATCCGCAATCGACTGCTGCTGGCTGTCGCTCTGTTGTCCGGTAGCCCGGCGCTGCTGGCCCAACAGGATGACGTCTACTTCACCATGGGTGTGCACAACAGCAAGGGCTGCAATGCCGCCAACCACAACTGCATCGCCAAGCGTAAGGCCGGAGAGCCGAGCGACCCGTTTTTTCCGGCGACCTGGGTCAGCGACTGGACCATGTACCGGGTCACGAGCAACTACCAGAAAAACCCACCGCCCTACAGCAGCCCGCCCAGCACCCTGAAGCCGTCGGACTACAGCGTGTCCCAGGGCACCAGTTACTACGATGCCAACTACATACCGGCCGACGGTGACGGCTTCGGCGCGATGATGGAGCACTACGAGCAGTACTGCCTGCCAATCTTCCCGATCAAGGACAACAACTACACCTGCTCCTTCGTCTCGCTGGGCAACAAGGCCTACTTCCTCACCTATCCCGAAGACCGGCCCAAAGACATGCCGGCCTGCTGCATGTTCTCGCCGATGAACCACCCGCCGCGCCAGGACTTCATCCAGCACCTGCCCTACAGCGCGGTACGTAGCCAGAACCTGAACGCCAGCGTGCAGGCCTATGCCTTGGAAATTCCGGTCAGGCCAAGCCCGATCCTGTTCGGCTACGCGTTCAACAAACAGGCCACCAGTGATGGACCGGGGCAGCCGAGCTACCGCCACCCGCAATCGTTCTATTTCTCTGGCGATGTCAGCGTGGCCAACGCGCCGATCGTCAGCCAGAACTACCGCAACTGGCGTATCGAGACCCCGGCACCGGCGAAGACTTGGGACCAGGTGGCGAAGATGTGCCCAAGCAACCCGCCGCCCTGCCAGCTGTTCAATCCGCCGCCATCGCTGAGCAATGGCCAGCGCGCCCAGTGGAATCAACTCATGCCTGCGGCACAGTGACAGGAGTCACCCCATGAACAACTGGAGTCGTTTCACCGCCTTTGTGTTGCTGGGGTTGGGCAGCCTGCCGGCCAGCGCCTTGCAACCCGGCGCATCGCCAACGCAGACCACCTGCCCGCCCAGCGCCGTGGTACCAGCGGCGGGTGCATCGCAAGCCGCCTTCGATCAATACAGTTGGCAGATGTTCATCAGCCTGAACTGGCCGGCCCAGACAGGACAACGCGGGGTGGCCGACTGCAGCAAGCCCCTGGGCAGCCCTGGCGATACCGTGTGGCAGACCTATAAAAGCGTCAGCGAGACCTTCCTCCCCGGGGCCAAGAATCCAGGCCCCTGGAATTCGCAACTGCAACGCAGAAACCTCAGCCTGATCAACATTGCCGCGGTCAAGAACACCCAAGTGGTGCAATCGGACAATCAAGCGGTGGGCGGCTGGCTGATCGATCAACGCGGTAACCCGACCTACTACGACATCGCCGCCAACGAGGTGTCCTACAACTACATCGTCGCCAACGATTTCTACAACGCGGCAATCGTCGACGCGGCGAAGCACATCAGCTTTCCCAACAACGCCGGTGAAATCAAAGCCAGCTGGCGCATCCTCACCAGCGCCGACGACAGCAGCCGCTATCTGACGATGAGGGCTCTGGTCACCCAGTTCGACAGTCAGGGGCAGCCCAACGGCACCGGTGAAGCCAACCTGGGATTGGTGGGGCTGCACATCATCAGCAAGGTGGAGGGGTTCCCGCAGTGGGTCTGGTCGACCTTCGAGCAGATCGACAACGTACCGCCCAAGGCCAAGCAAGGGAGTACCTGGGTCGATCAGCCAGTCTCGGGGATCTTCTACTCCTACTTTGACGCCAAGGCGCCCGCCGCAAGCCTCAATCAGTCCCCGTGCCTGTGGCAGCAGCAGGGGACACAGTTGGTCTGCACCCCCAGGCCCGGCACCAGCTTCACTACCCCGGACCCGCTGAACCGGGTGACCCCCATCACCGCCGGCACCCAGCAGATCAATACGCAGTACCAAACCGATCCGCAGGTGCAGCAAAGCGTCTTCAAGTACTACCAGTTGATCACCACTCAGCGCCCACAGTCGCCGAATAACCCTGGCAATCCGCTGGGTCAGCCAACGCCGTCGTTGTCGGCCAACGTCACCATGGAAAGCTATATCCAGCCCAACAGCAGTTGCATGAACTGCCACTCCATGGCGACCCCGCTCAACAGCGCCAACAAAAGCGATTTCTCCTTTCTGTTCAGATTCGCCCACGCCCCTGCGCCCAGCGCCGCCAAGGATAAGGAATAGATCATGAGCATATTGAATGGACCCCGGCTGAATTTCTGGGGCGGTATCTCGACCGACGTCAGCGTGCCGAATAACTCACCGACCCTGCCCAACGGGATTGCCACATCCCTGGACCTGTTCGACCTGACGACCTCGACCGTGGCCCAGCAGGCCCAGCCCTACAGCGATGAACAACTGTATGCACTGATCAATGCCCCCGACCCGAGAATCGGCCCCGACAGCCGCTACACCGCTGGCGGCTGGAATCACTACGGGGAGCACGTGGTGGCGATGGACAACGCGCTGATCAGTTCCCAAGGCACGCCGGGTAACATCCTGCCGGAGGGCGACATGGTCGGCCAGCCGGTGTATCTGCTCGGTTCGGTTGTCCCCGGCACCGGACAAGGCCCCTACTCAGGCCCAATGATGGTGGACCTGGACCCGACAGCCACTACGACCACGCAGATTTTCGTTGGCGGCCTGCAGATCGGCAACGGCGACACGCCCCAGTTGTTGATCCGCTGGAACACCGTGTGCAGCAGTTTCGATGTCAACACACGGGTACTGGAACCCAGGAGCATGGACGCTCCTGGCTCCTTTCATGGCAGCGGGACCTTTCAACTGACCTTCCCCCTCAGCAGTATCGTCAGCTACAACAAGAACAGCGCGGGCCTCAAAGCCCTGATCGAGGCCCCTGGCGCCACCGGGATAGTGCTGCGTTTCGTGATGTTCGAAATGTGCCCGACCCTGACCACCGAGCAATTGAACGCCGACTACGCCGCTGGGCAATTCACCCCCAACCCAAGCATTGGCCGGGTCATCGGTACCCTGGCCACCGCCTATGCCGATGAGCCGCAGATCTGTCCCGCCGGTCGCCAGTTGATCAATGCCGACGAAAACATCGGCAGCGTCGCCTACGCCGAAGTCGCCAATGGGCAACTGAGCCTCGATATGGTCAACCTGATTCCCAAGCAGACCTTCCGCGCCAAACGCGACGACATCACCAGCCCCATCGGCCCCAACGCCAACTACGGCACCGTCACTATTGCCGCAGGCACGATGCCACTGGCGAGCTACACACCCTCCGATCCACTGCTGCAGGACTACTACCTGTACGGCGGCATCATCGACATACCGCTCAATACCACCCAGACACAACAGGTGCAAAGCACCCCCCTGTGTGTCAGCGCCCCCGGAAATGGCAGCAACCCCGCGCTGTCGGCTCCCGAAAGCCCTTACCGGGTCTACACCGACCAACGCAATACCTACCTGGACCCTGACAGCAAGGGCGTGCAGGTCACCCTGCAAGCCCGCTACCTTGGCGCCGCCGTGCCGACCGACACGCCCATCAGCATCACCGCCTCGTCAATTTCACTCTATGAGGCCGCCCAGTACTGGGACTTCCTGACCTTCCCCGGTTCACTGACCGTTCCCGCCGGCAAGCCCTCGGTGAGCTTCGAAGTGGTTCCCAAGGCCGGCTCGGGCAGCTTGGCCGGGTTCACCAGCCTGACCTACGTCATCAACAACAACCCCGCCTGCCAGACCTTCAACAACTTCCGCAAATACGCCAAGACCGACTTCGGCATTCCCGCTGGCAGCGCCGTCACCTGGGAACAGGCATACCAGCACGTCTTACGCTTTCACTACCTGGCCTTCCCCGCCATGTCGCGCTACATCCAACTCAACCAGCAGGACGCCGTCATGGGCTACAAACAGGCAATCCTGGCGCGGATATCGCCCGAGTACCAAAACACCACCTTGTACATGTCGGTGGTGCGCTCCATGTCACCGAGCCAGCGAGCCCTGCTGACCGCCTACCTCACCGGCACGCCCTGGCAGCCTTGAACAAGGAGACAAGCATGACCGTTGCCCTGTCTATTCCCGCTCACCCCGAGCAGGCGTTACGCCCCAGCCGCGTCATCGCCGACGGCCTGCTCAACCCGCGCGGTGTTTGTGTACAAGAGGATGGCAGCCTGCTGCTCGTTGAAGCCGGTTCAGGCCTGCCGGAGCAGCCCTTCAGTGGCCGCCTCAGTCACCTGCGACCCGACCCGCAAGCACCCGGCAGCTACCTGCCGCCGCAGGTACTGGTCCAGGGATTTCGCTCGATGAACATGCAATCGCGCATGCTGCGCGACGAGATCATGGGCCTATCGGATATCGCTGCGGGGGACGGCCTCTACCTAGTCAGCCAAACCGACTACGTCGACGGCTCAAAAATCCTCGACCTGCAATACAGCCCGCCCGAGCCGATGTTCCACGCACGCGGCAACCTCAACTCACTGTGCTATCACCCCACCCGCCGAAGCTGGCTGGCGGTCAAGCCCGATACCAATCAACTGGTGGAGTTCACCCACGACGGCGAGCAAGTCCTGGCTCAATTGCCCGATCTGGACCAAGGCCAGGAAGCCGTCCCTGTGACTCTGGTATACGAGCCGCACACCGAGGCGCTATTGATCAGCCTGTTTTCCGGTGAATTACGCAAAGACCCGGCGCGCCAAGGCATCGAATTTGCCGACAAGGCCGGTCAGGTGATTCGGGTCTGGCCGGAAAACGGCAGGATCGAGGTAGTGATTCGTGGGCTGCAACTGCCCACCGGACTGGCCCTCACCCCGCAAGGCCAGGTCCTGGTGCTGGAGTTGTGCGACCGCCTCTTGCAACCGCTAGCTTTGGACTGGGCCGGCGAGCCCCTGCACGGCGGCTTCGCCCGTTTTAGCGGCCGGCTGCTGCGCTGTGACCTGCAGCAGCGCAGTGTCCAGGTGCTCGCCAACGGTCTGGATACGCCTTCCAACCTGTGCTGCGTCAGGGATGCGGTACTGGTGAGCGAAGGAATGGGCCTTAGCGGACGGCCGATTCCTACCGCGAATGATCAAGTAGTCGCACTGAGTGGACGGCTACGTCGGATAGCGCTCTGACCCTAGCCACCGCCTGAAGGAAAAACGCATAAAAAAACGGGGCCCTGCGTGGGCCCCGTTTTCATCGATGCTGAACGCCAAAGAAGACGATCAGAACGGAATATCGTCATCAAAGCTGTCGAAATCCGGTGCCGGCTGCGGAGCGGCCTGCTGTGGCGCTGGGCGCGCCTCACGCTGTGGCTGCGGCGCTGGACGCGATTGCTGAGGACGCGGTGCCGAGTTGGACATGCCACCCTGGCCTTGCTGGTCGCCCTGTGGACGGCCGCCCAGCAGTTGCATGGTGCCCTGCATGTCGACAATGATCTCGGTGGTGTAGCGCTTGATACCGTCTTTTTCCCACTCGCGGGTCTGCAGCTTGCCTTCGATGTAGACCTGCGAACCTTTGCGCAGGTACTCGCCAGCAATCTCGGCCACCTTGCCGAACATCGACACGCGGTGCCATTCAGTTCGCTCGACCTTCTGACCGGTCTGCTTGTCGGTCCACTGTTCACTGGTGGCCAGACTCAGGTTGGTCACGGCGTTACCGTTAGGCAGGTAGCGAACTTCGGGATCCTGGCCGCAAGTGCCGACCAATATGACTTTGTTAACCCCACGGGCCATAACGTTCTCCTAGGCTTCGCGCGCCGTCGGCGCTGGATTGACCAGCTGCTCGAGGGTCGTGCGATCCAATAATTCGGTGTCCAATTTGATGTAAATGGCGGCCTCTTCGGCCACCACAACGGCATCTGTTACCCCAACAACGGCCTTCAGGCGCTCGACCAGGCCGGCTTCGCGGATCGCTGCGGGCGATAACGGCAAGCGCAGGCTCGTCACATACGGGGGCTCGCGCATGGTAACAGCAAAGGCCAGCCAGAGTGCAGCCAGACCTGCGCCTCCCAGGAACACAACCGACAAACCGCCATGCTGGAACAACCAGCCGCCGAGGATGCCGCCCAGTGCCGAACCCAGGAACTGGCTGGTGGAATAAACCCCCATTGCCGTGCCCTTGCCGCCCGCCGGCGACACCTTGCTGATCAGCGACGGTAGCGAAGCCTCTAGCAAGTTGAATGCGGTGAAGAACACCACAGTGCCGATCACCAGCGCCCGCAAGCTGTCGCCGAACCTCCAGAAGAATAGCTCGGTGAGCAGCAGGGTAATGACAGCCCCGAGTAAAACTCGTTTCATTTTGCGTTTCTTCTCGCCGTAGATGATGAACGGAATCATGGCGAAGAAAGAAATCAACAAGGCGGTGAGGTAGACCCACCAGTGCTGCTCCTTGGGCAGGCCGGCTTTCTCGACCAACGCCAAGGGCAACGCGACGAAGCTCGACATGAGCATCGCGTGCAATACAAAGATGCCCAGGTCCAGGCGCAACAGATCGGGATGTTTGAGTGTCGGTATCAGGGCCTGGCGCGCCACCCCCGATTCACGATGCTGCAAGGGACCGGTAGAGCGCGGCACCATGAACGCGATGATCAGGATACCCAGCAGGGCCATCGCGCCGGTGGCCAGGAACAGCCCCGACAGGCCAAAACTGCGAGTCAGGAGCGGACCGACCACCATGGCCACGGCAAAGGACAGGCCGATGGTCATGCCGATCATGGCCATGGCCTTGGTACGATGCTGCTCGCGGGTCAGGTCCGATAACAACGCCATGACGGCTGCCGAAATCGCCCCCGCACCTTGCAGAATGCGTCCGGCGATGATGCCCCAGATCGAGTCGGCATTAGCCGCCAGCACGCTGCCCAGAGCGAACACAATCAGCCCCAGGTAAATCACCGGACGACGCCCGATGCGGTCAGAGATGACGCCGAAAGGAATCTGAAAAACTGCCTGGGTCAGGCCATAAGCCCCAATTGCCAGCCCGATCAGGGCCGGGGTCGCTCCTGCGAAATCCATTCCATAGGTCGCCAGGACCGGCAATACCATAAACATGCCAAGCATACGGAAGGCGAACACCAGGGCCAGACCGCTTGCCGCGCGGGTCTCGCTGCCACTCATGCGTTCGCTGTGGGGATCGTGCATGGAAAAACCTCGTGTGAACCGGCGGCGATTCTACCAGTCCGATCGATTGAGGGGGTATATGGCGACGCTTTGCCGCGCAGCCCTCATCCGCGACCGAAAAAGCACCGCATCATAGTGTGCATCCATCCAGTATTTGGTTTTATACTCCTGCCTTTACGCCCGCCGATCGAGGCCGCTTTTGGACAAGATTCTGATTCGTGGGGCCCGAACCCACAACCTGAAGAACATCGACCTGACCCTGCCACGGGACAAGCTGATCGTCATCACCGGGCTGTCTGGTTCCGGCAAATCATCCCTGGCCTTCGACACCTTGTATGCCGAAGGTCAGCGCCGCTATGTGGAGTCGCTGTCGGCCTATGCTCGTCAGTTCCTGTCGATGATGGAAAAGCCCGATGTCGACACCATCGAAGGGCTATCACCGGCCATTTCCATCGAACAGAAATCCACCTCTCACAACCCGCGCTCCACCGTCGGCACCATCACCGAGATCTACGATTACCTGCGCCTGCTCTATGCCCGCGTCGGTACACCACGGTGCCCGGATCACGACATCCCGCTGGAAGCCCAGACCGTGAGCCAGATGGTCGACCTGGTGCTGGCACAGCCTGAGGGCAGCAAGCTGATGCTGCTGGCACCGGTGATTCGCGAACGCAAGGGTGAGCATCTTTCGGTATTCGAGGAGCTTCGCGCTCAGGGCTTCGTCCGCGCACGGGTCAACGGCAAGCTGTTCGAACTGGACGAATTGCCGAAGCTGGATAAACAGAAAAAGCATTCCATTGATGTGGTGGTCGATCGCTTCAAGGTGCGTGGCGACCTGCAACAGCGTCTGGCGGAATCCTTTGAGACTGCGCTGAAACTGGCGGACGGGATTGCCCTGGTCGCATCAATGGATGACGAACCGGGAGAAGAGACGATCTTCTCCGCACGCTTCGCCTGTCCGATCTGCGGCCATGCCATCAGCGAACTGGAACCCAAGCTGTTCTCCTTCAACAACCCGGCCGGCGCCTGCCCTACCTGTGACGGCCTGGGGGTCAAGCAGTTCTTCGACATCAAACGCTTGGTCAATGGCGAACTGACCCTGGCCGAAGGCGCGATTCGCGGCTGGGACCGACGCAACGTCTATTACTTCCAGATGCTCGGCTCGCTGGCCGCTCATTACGGTTTCAGCCTGGAAGTACCGTTCAACCAACTGCCGGCGGATCAGCAGAAAGTCATTCTGCACGGTAGCGGTACACAGAATGTCGACTTCAAGTACCTCAACGACCGAGGCGATATCGTCAAGCGCTCCCACCCGTTCGAAGGGATTGTGCCGAACCTGGAGCGTCGCTACCGGGAAACCGAGTCAGCCACCGTGCGTGAAGAGCTGGCCAAGTTTCTCAGCACCCAGCCCTGCCCCGACTGCCGCGGCACGCGCCTGCGTCGTGAGGCGCGGCATGTTTGGGTCGGCGAGAAAACCCTGCCGGCGGTTACCAGCCTGCCCATCGGCGACGCGACCAACTATTTCGGCACACTGAAGCTCACCGGGCGTCGCGGTGAAATCGCCGACAAGATTCTCAAGGAGATCCGCGAGCGCCTGCAGTTTCTGGTGAACGTCGGGCTCGACTACCTGACCCTGGATCGCAGCGCCGATACCCTGTCTGGCGGTGAGGCCCAGCGTATCCGTCTAGCCAGCCAGATCGGTGCTGGCCTGGTAGGGGTGATGTACATCCTCGACGAGCCCTCCATCGGCCTGCATCAACGCGACAACGACCGCTTGCTGGGAACCCTGAAACACCTGCGGGATATCGGCAATACGGTGATCGTGGTCGAACACGATGAGGATGCCATTCGCCTCGCCGACTACGTGGTGGATATCGGGCCGGGGGCTGGTGTGCACGGCGGTCACATCGTTGCCGAAGGCACCGCAGCGGAAGTCATGGCGCACCCGGACTCGCTGACCGGTAAGTACTTGTCGGGCCGGGTGAAAATTGTCGTGCCGGCCAAACGCACGCCGCGTAATAAAAAGCTATCCCTGACACTCAAGGGCGCTCGCGGCAACAACCTGCGCAATGTCGACCTGGAAATTCCTATTGGCCTACTGACCTGCGTAACCGGGGTGTCCGGCTCCGGAAAATCGACGCTGATCAACAACACCTTGTTCCCCTTGAGTGCCACCGCGCTCAATGGCGCTACCACCCTGGAGGCCGCGCCTCACGACAGCATCAATGGTTTGCAGCACCTGGATAAAGTGGTGGACATCGATCAGAGCCCGATCGGTCGTACACCACGTTCCAACCCGGCCACCTATACCGGGCTGTTCACCCCTATCCGAGAGCTGTTCGCCGGCGTACCGGAATCTCGCTCGCGTGGCTACGGACCAGGGCGCTTCTCCTTCAACGTCAAGGGCGGGCGCTGCGAAGCCTGTCAGGGCGATGGCCTGATCAAGGTAGAAATGCATTTTCTGCCAGACATCTACGTGCCCTGCGACGTCTGCAAGAGCAAGCGTTACAACCGCGAGACCCTGGAGATCAAATACAAGGGCAAGAACATCCACGAGGTGCTGGAAATGACCATCGAGGAAGCCCGCGAATTCTTCGATCCGGTCCCGGCCCTGGCGCGCAAGCTGCAGACGTTGATGGACGTGGGCCTGTCCTACATCAAGCTCGGCCAGTCAGCCACCACCTTGTCCGGCGGCGAGGCCCAACGGGTCAAACTGTCTCGCGAGCTGTCCAAGCGTGACACCGGCAAAACCCTGTATATCCTCGACGAGCCAACCACCGGTCTGCACTTCGCGGACATTCAACAACTGCTGGACGTTCTGCACCGCCTGCGTGATCACGGCAACACCGTAGTGGTCATCGAGCACAACTTGGATGTGATCAAGACCGCCGACTGGCTGGTGGACTTGGGACCGGAAGGAGGCTCCAAAGGCGGACAGATCATTGCTGTCGGTACTCCGGAACAAGTGGCAGAGATGCCTCAGTCTCATACCGGGCACTACCTCAAGCCGTTGCTGACCCGCGATCGCGCCTGAGGAACACGAAAAAGCCCCTGTCATCTCTGGGTGACAGGGGTTTTCTTACCTCTCAGGCTTGATGCGTCTAGCGTGAGAACGAGCGGCTCGCGAACCGACCTCCACGCTTTCTCCAGTCAGAACTGCGACTGCAGGTAGTTCTCCAGCCCGATGGACTTGATCAACCCAAGCTGCTTCTCCAGCCAGTAAGTGTGATCTTCTTCGGTATCCGCCAACTGAATACGCAGGATGTCACGGCTGACATAGTCCTTGTGCAGCTCGCACAGCTCGATGCCTTTGCACAGCGCAGCGCGGACCTTGTATTCCAGCCGCAGATCGCTGGCCAGCATCTCCGGTACAGTGGTCCCGGTGTCCAGATCATCGGGGCGCATCCGTGGCGTACCTTCGAGCATCAGGATACGGCGCATCAAGGCGTCAGCATGTTGCGCCTCTTCTTCCATTTCGTGATTGATACGCTCGTAGAGTTTGGTGAAACCCCAGTCTTCGTACATCCGCGAATGGATAAAGTATTGGTCACGTGCTGCCAGTTCGCCCGTCAGCAACGTGTTGAGGTAATCGATTACGTCCGGGTGACCTTGCATCGCCCTACATCTCCCTGCTTTAAAGTGCGTAGTTTGAAGCAAGCTGACTTGCAGGTCACTTAGGAAAAAGCAAAAAAGTGAAGAATATCTGAGAAAAGCAGTAGAAATTACGCAAAAACCGCCCTAATGAGGGCGGTTCTGCTTCTTATTTAGACTTAGTTGAGCGATACGCCCAACGCCTTGGCAATACCTTCGCCATAAGCCGGGTCGGCCTTGAAGAAGTGTTGCAACTGACGCGCCACCACATCGTCTGTAACCCCCGCCATCGCACCGGCAATGTTGTTGATCAGCAATGCTTTCTGTTCGTCATTCATCAGACGGAACAGAGCACCCGCATGGCTGTAGTAGTCCGTGTCTTCACGGTGATCATAACGATCTGCGGCGCCAGTGAGGTTCAGTGCTGGTTCGGCGTAGCGCGGCGCCTGCTTCGGCGCATCAGCGTAGCTGTTGGGCTCGTAGTTAGGTGCAGCACCGCCGTTAGAACCGAACGCCATGGCACCGTCACGCTGGTAACTATTCACCGGGCTCATTGGAGCATTGACCGGCAACTGCTGGTGATTGGTACCGACGCGATAGCGATGGGCGTCCGCGTAGGCAAATACACGCCCCTGCAGCATCCGGTCTGGTGAAAGCCCTACACCCGGTACCATGTTGCTTGGACCAAAAGCCGCCTGTTCAACCTCGGCGAAATAGTTGAGCGGGTTGCGGTTCAACTCCAACTCACCCACCTCGATCAGAGGGAACTCCTTCTGCGACCAGGTCTTAGTCACATCGAACGGGTTCTCATAGTGCCCCGCGGCTTGAGCCTCAGTCATGATCTGGATACACACACTCCACTTCGGAAAATCTCCGCGCTCGATCGCATTGAACAGATCGCGCTGCGCGTAATCCGGATCAGTACCCGCCAAACGTGCTGCTTCTGCCGGCGCGAGGTTCTTGATGCCCTGCTTGGTCTTGTAGTGCCACTTCACCCAATGCCGCTCGCCCTTGGCGTTGATCAGGCTGTAGGTATGACTGCCAAAGCCGTGCATATGGCGATAGCCGTCAGGAATGCCCCGATCGGAGAACAAAATAGTGACCTGGTGCAACGCCTCAGGCGAGTGCGACCAGAAATCCCACATCATCTGTGCGCTCTTCAGGTTGCTCTGGGGCAGACGTTTTTGGGTGTGGATAAAATCGGGAAACTTCAACGGGTCACGAATGAAAAACACGGGCGTGTTATTGCCAACGATGTCCCAGTTGCCCTCTTCGGTATAGAACTTGAGGGCAAAGCCACGCGGGTCTCGCTCGGTATCAGCCGAACCACGCTCTCCCCCAACGGTGGAAAAACGCAGGAAGGTCGGAGTCTTCTTGCCTACCGCCTCAAACAGTTTGGCGCTGGTGTATTGCGTAATATCGCGCGAGACCGTGAAGGTGCCATAGGCGCCCGATCCCTTGGCGTGCACGCGACGCTCGGGAATATTCTCGCGGTTGAAATGGGCAAGCTTTTCGATCAAGTGAAAATCGTCGAGAAGCAACGGGCCACGAGGGCCGGCAGAACGAGAGTTCTGGTTGTCAGCGACAGGAGCGCCACTTGCGGTAGTAAGAGTTTTAGTTTGGCTCATGCTCAATCTTCCTCTGTCAATCCGGTGAACTGCCGGCTAATCGGCTGACGATGAGTATTAACCACCAGTGTTACAACATCCAATGCATTACGCATTATCTAGCGATAGAAATATCTAATGCATGCAGACACAAAAAACCGGGCACTAGGCCCGGTTCCTTGTTTCAGACTGACGTCTTACTCAGCGGATACAGCTTCGCCGCCGACAGCACGATCAACCAGTTCAACGTACGCCATAGGGGCGTTGTCGCCAGCGCGGAAACCGCACTTGAGGATGCGCAGGTAGCCACCCTCACGGGTAGCGTAACGCTTGCCCAGATCGTTGAAGAGCTTACCAACGATAGCCTTCGAACGAGTACGGTCGAAAGCCAGACGGCGGTTAGCCAGGCTGTCTGTCTTGGCCAAAGTGATCAGCGGCTCGGCAACGCGACGCAGCTCTTTAGCTTTCGGCAGTGTAGTTTTGATCAGCTCGTGCTCGAACAGCGACACCGCCATGTTTTGGAACATGGCCTTGCGGTGCGAGCTGGTGCGGCTCAGGTGACGCCCACTTTTACGATGACGCATGGTTCATTCCTTACCAAACACAACGTTCGGTGATTACGACGATCAGGCAGTCGCCTTGTCGTCCTTCTTAAGACTTGCAGGCGGCCAGTTGTCGAGGCGCATGCCGAGGGACAGACCGCGGGAGGCCAGAACGTCCTTGATTTCAGTCAAGGATTTCTTGCCCAGGTTCGGAGTCTTCAACAGTTCTACTTCGGTACGCTGAATCAGGTCGCCGATGTAGTAAATGTTTTCCGCCTTAAGGCAGTTAGCCGAACGTACAGTCAGTTCCAGATCGTCAACCGGGCGAAGCAGGATCGGATCGATCTCGTCTTCCTGCTCGACTACCACTGGCTCACTGTCACCTTTGAGGTCGACGAACGCAGCCAACTGCTGTTGCAGAATGGTTGCAGCACGGCGGATAGCCTCTTCAGGATCCAGAGTACCGTTGGTTTCCAGATCAATAACCAGCTTGTCCAGGTTAGTACGCTGCTCGACACGGGCGTTTTCCACCACGTAGGCGATGCGACGCACCGGGCTGAACGAAGAGTCAAGCTGCAAGCGACCAATGCTGCGGCTTTCATCTTCATCGCTCTGACGCGAGTCGGCCGGTTCATAACCACGACCACGAGCTACTACGAGCTTCATGTTCAGGGCGCCGTTAGACGCCAGGTTAGCGATTACGTGATCGGGGTTAACGATCTCGACATCATGATCCAGCTGAATATCGGCAGCGGTAACCACCCCCGAACCCTTCTTCGACAAGGTCAGCGTAACTTCGTCACGGCCGTGCAGCTTGATAGCCAGACCTTTAAGGTTCAACAGGATTTCAATTACGTCTTCCTGTACACCTTCGATGGCGCTGTACTCGTGGAGCACACCGTCAATCTCGGCCTCGACTACTGCACAGCCGGGCATTGAGGACAACAGGATGCGGCGCAGCGCGTTGCCCAGGGTGTGGCCAAAACCACGCTCGAGAGGCTCGAGGGTGATCTTGGCGCGGGTTGGACTGACAACCTGCACATCAATGTGGCGGGGTGTCAGGAACTCATTTACCGAAATCTGCATGGATGCACCTATTTTCTAGCCCTTACTTGGAGTAGAGCTCGACAATCAGGCTTTCGTTGATGTCGGCGGACAGATCACTGCGAGCTGGAACGTTCTTGAAAACGCCCGACTTCTTCTCAGTGTCTACTTCTACCCATTCTACGCGGCCACGTTGAGCACACAGATCGAGAGCTTGGACAATGCGAAGTTGGTTTTTTGCTTTCTCGCGAACAGCCACCACGTCACCAGCACGAACCTGGTAGGACGGAACGTTAACGGTCTGACCGTTTACGCTGATCGACTTGTGCGATACCAGCTGACGGGATTCGGCACGAGTGGAACCGAAGCCCATGCGGTATACAACGTTGTCCAGACGGCATTCGAGCAATTGCAACAGGTTTTCGCCGGTTGCGCCCTTCTTGCCAGCTGCTTGTTTGTAGTAGCCGCTGAATTGACGCTCAAGTACACCGTAGATACGACGAACTTTTTGCTTTTCACGCAACTGAGTACCGTAGTCGGATTGACGACCACGGCGCTGGCCATGAATGCCAGGAGCTGCTTCGATGTTGCACTTGGATTCGATAGCGCGCACGCCGCTCTTCAGGAAGAGATCGGTGCCTTCGCGACGAGCCAGTTTGCATTTTGGACCAATGTAACGAGCCATTCTTTACAATCTCCTGGATTACACGCGGCGCTTCTTCGGCGGACGGCACCCGTTATGCGGGATTGGCGTCACGTCGGTGATGCTGGCGATCTTGTAGCCACAGCCGTTCAAAGCGCGGACTGCGGATTCACGACCTGGACCTGGGCCCTTGACGTTAACGTCGAGGTTTTTCAGGCCATATTCCAGCGCAGCTTGACCAGCACGCTCAGCAGCTACTTGAGCAGCGAACGGGGTGGACTTGCGAGAACCGCGGAAACCCGAACCACCGGAGGTAGCCCAGGAAAGAGCGTTACCTTGACGGTCGGTGATGGTCACGATGGTGTTGTTGAAAGACGCGTGGATGTGGGCGATGCCATCAACCACTGTCTTTTTAATCTTTTTACGAGGACGAGCAGCAGGTTTTGCCATGACTAAATTCCTGTCGATTCGCTGGTGCGATTACTTGCGGATCGGCTTACGCGGACCTTTGCGAGTACGCGCGTTGGTCTTGGTACGCTGACCGCGCACTGGAAGACCACGACGATGGCGCAGACCGCGGTAGCAGCCCAGATCCATCAAGCGTTTGATTTTCATGTTGATTTCGCGACGCAGGTCACCTTCAGTGGTGAACTTCGCCACTTCGCCACGCAGCTGTTCAATTTGCTCGTCGCTCAGATCCTTGATCTTCGCAGCTGGGTTGACCCCAGTCACTGCACAGATTTTCTGCGCAGTAGTGCGACCAACACCATAGATGTAGGTCAGCGAGATAACAGTATGCTTGTTATCTGGAATGTTAACGCCTGCAATACGGGCCATTCAGTGGGACTCCAATTGACAGCTACCTACGCCCCGGAAGCCAAGAAATAGGGCGCGAGATAATATCGCTGTAATAACAAATAATCAACCCGGCAGCGCACTAGCTGCCGGGCTTGAAGCACAATCACACTCAGCCTTGGCGCTGTTTGTGACGCGGTTCCGCGCTGCAAATTACTCGAACAACACCTTCGCGGCGAATAATCTTGCAGTTACGGCACAGCTTTTTCACCGATGCACGAACTTTCATCACCAACTCCTCGAACCTTATGGATTAGCGCAGCATACCGCTGCCGTAACCCTTCAGGTTGGCTTTCTTCATCAGGGATTCGTACTGGTGGGAAACGAGGTGCGATTGTACTTGCGACATAAAGTCCATAACAACCACGACCACGATCAGCAACGAGGTCCCGCCAAGGTAGAACGGAACGTTTGCAGCAACCACCAGGAACTGGGGCAACAGACACACGGCCGTCATATATAGAGCACCGAACATGGTCAAGCGGGTCAGAACGCCATCAATGTAGCGCGCCGACTGCTCACCTGGACGGATGCCCGGAATAAAGGCACCGGACTTCTTCAGGTTTTCCGCTACGTCTTTCGGATTGAACATCAACGCCGTATAGAAGAAGCAGAAGAAAATAATCCCTGCACTAAACAGCAGAATATTCAACGGCTGACCAGGAGCGATCGACTGCGAGATGTCCTGCAACCAGCCCATACCTTCAGACTGACCGAACCAGGCACCCAACGAAGCCGGAAACAGCAAAATGCTGCTCGCGAAGATAGCAGGAATAACACCGGCCATATTCACTTTCAGCGGCAAGTGGCTGGTCTGCGCAGCAAAAACCTTACGGCCCTGCTGACGCTTGGCGTAGTGAACAGCAATACGACGCTGGCCACGCTCAATGAACACCACAAAACCGATAATCGCTACTGCCAGCAAACCGATCGCAACCAAGGCAAAAATGTTGATATCACCCTGACGCGCAGACTCGAAAGACTGCCCGATCGCTCTCGGAAGACCGGCGACGATACCTGCGAAAATCAACATCGAGATACCGTTGCCAACACCACGCTCAGTAATCTGCTCACCCAGCCACATCATGAACATCGCACCAGCCACAAACGTGGATACCGCGACGAAATGGAAGCCAAAGTCACCAGTGAACGCAACGCCCTGCCCTGCCAGACCAACGGACATACCGATGGCCTGAACCAGAGCTAGGACGACAGTGCCGTAGCGGGTGTACTGGCTGATCTTGCGACGGCCAGCTTCACCTTCCTTCTTCAACTGCTCCAACTGCGGGCTGACGGCTGTCATCAGTTGCATGATGATCGAGGCCGAGATGTACGGCATGATCCCCAGTGCAAAGATGCTCATCCGTTCCAGCGCGCCGCCGGAAAACATGTTGAACAAGCTAAGAATGGTCCCCTCATTCTGTCGAAACAGGTCTGCGAGTCGGTCAGGGTTGATACCTGGAACCGGGATGTGTGCGCCTATTCGGTAGACGATAATCGCCAGGAACAGAAAACGCAGACGAGCCCAGAGTTCAGACATACCGCCTTTGCCGAGCGCAGAGAGAGCACCTTGCTTAGCCATTTATTCCTCGAACTTGCCGCCAGCTGCTTCGATAGCCGCACGCGCACCTTTGGTGGCTGCGATACCCTTGATGGTCACAGCGCGAGTAACTTCGCCGGACAGCATGATTTTCACACGCTGAACGTTCTGGTTAATCACGTTGGCATCTTTTAGGGACTGCACGGTGACGATGTCGCCTTCCACTTTGGCCAGCTCGGACAGACGCACTTCTGCGCGGTCCATGGCTTTCAGGGAAACGAAACCGAACTTCGGCAGGCGACGATGCAGCGGCTGTTGACCGCCTTCAAAGCCTGGAGCAATGGTGCCACCGGAGCGGGAAGTCTGACCTTTGTGACCACGGCCACCAGTCTTACCCAAACCACTACCGATACCACGGCCCGGACGATGCTTTTCACGACGGGAACCCGGCGCTGGACTCAGATCATTGAGTTTCATCGATTAACCCTCGACACGCAGCATGTAGTAAGCCTTGTTGATCATCCCGCGGTTCTCGGGAGTATCTTGGACTTCTACAGTGTGACCGATGCGACGCAGACCCAGACCCTTAACGCACAGTTTGTGGTTAGGGATACGGCCGGTCATGCTTTTGATCAGCGTTACTTTAACGGTAGCCATGATCAGATAATCTCCTGGACGCTTTTGCCACGCTTGGCGGCAATGGATTCAGGGGACTGCATAGCCTTCAAACCTTTAAAAGTGGCGTGAACCACGTTTACCGGGTTAGTCGAGCCATAGCACTTGGCCAGAACGTTCTGAACGCCAGCAACTTCGAGGACAGCACGCATAGCGCCGCCAGCGATGATACCGGTACCTTCAGAAGCAGGCTGCATGTACACCTTGGAAGCGCCGTGAGCGGACTTCATTGCGTACTGCAGAGTGGTGCCGTTCAGATCAACCTGGATCATGTTGCGGCGAGCAGCTTCCATTGCCTTCTGGATCGCAGCAGGCACTTCACGCGACTTGCCACGGCCGAAGCCAACACGGCCTTTACCATCACCAACCACGGTCAACGCGGTGAAAGTGAAGATACGGCCGCCTTTAACGGTTTTGGCTACGCGGTTAACTTGAACCAGCTTCTCGATGTAGCCTTCGTCGCGCTTTTGGTCGTTATTTGACATAACTTAGAACTCCAGCCCAGCTTCACGAGCAGCATCAGCCAGCGCCTTGACGCGGCCGTGATACTTGAAGCCAGAGCGGTCGAAAGCCACCTGCGAGACGCCAGCGGCTTTTGCACGCGTAGCGACCAGCTGGCCAACCTTAGTGGCCGCGTCGATGTTGCCAGTGGCGCCATCACGCAGTTCTTTATCCAAAGTCGAGGCACTTGCCAGGACTTTGTTGCCGTCGGCCGAAATGACCTGGGCGTAGATGTGCTGCGAAGAGCGGAACACGCAGAGACGCACGACTTCGAGTTCGTGCATTTTCAGGCGTGCTTTGCGAGCGCGACGCAGTCGAGTAACTTTTTTGTCGGTCATTTGCTATGCCCTACTTCTTCTTGGCTTCTTTACGACGGACGACTTCGTCCGCGTAGCGCACACCTTTACCTTTGTAAGGCTCTGGTGGACGGAAGTCGCGGATCTCAGCGGCCACTTGACCTACCAGCTGCTTATCGATGCCCTTGATCAGGATATCGGTCTGGCTAGGAGTCTCAGCGGTGATGCCTTCCGGCAGTTCGTAATCCACTGGATGCGAGAAGCCGAGGGCCAGGTTCAGCACTGTGCCTTTTGCTTGTGCCTTGTAACCAACACCGACCAGCTGGAGCTTACGCTCGAAGCCTTGGCTAACGCCTTGGACCATGTTGTTTACCAGAGCACGAGTGGTACCGGCCATTGCACGAGTTTGTTGGTCGCCATTGCGAGCAGCGAAACGCAGCTCACCAGCTTCCTCAACAATTTCAACGGACGAGTGAACGTTCAGTTCGAGAGTGCCCTTGGCACCCTTCACCGAAAGCTGTTGGCCGGCGAATTTAACTTCGACACCAGCTGGCAGCTTAACGGGGTTCTTAGCGACGCGAGACATGCTTATCCCCCCTTAGAACACAGTGCAAAGAACTTCGCCGCCGACACCGGCAGCGCGCGCAGCACGATCAGTCATCACACCCTTGTTGGTGGAGACGATAGACACGCCAAGACCGCCACGTACTTTCGGCAGTTCTTCAACGGACTTGTACTGACGCAGGCCTGGACGGCTAACGCGCTTCACTTCCTCGATGACCGGACGGCCTTCGAAGTATTTCAGCTCGATGGACAGCAGAGGTTTGATTTCGCTGCTGATCTGATAACCCGCGATGTAACCTTCGTCCTTCAGGACTTTTGCTACAGCCACCTTCAGCGTGGAAGACGGCATGCTTACGACGGACTTTTCAGCCATCTGGGCATTACGGATTCGAGTTAGCATGTCCGCTAACGGGTCCTGCATACTCATGGGCTAGATGCTCCTGATACAAAAAGAATTAGCCTTGCGGCTACAACTGTCGCCGAGAAATTCCGGGCAAAAAACACGGGCTCAGGCGAGCCGGTCATTCTAGACACACCCCAGAAATGAATCAAGCCCCAAAAGGGGCTTGATTCATGCTCAAGGCCACCGGCGATCGGGATCTTACGAGCCCGGTCACCGCGACTTTAATAGCTATTACCAGCTGGCTTTAACCAGACCTGGTACGTCACCACGCATTGCAGCTTCACGCAGCTTGTTACGGCCAAGGCCGAACTTGCGATAAACGCCATGCGGACGACCAGTCAGGCGGCAGCGGTTACGCATGCGCGAGGCGCTTGCGTCACGTGGCTGCTTCTGCAGAGCCACGGTAGCTTCCCAGCGCGCTTCTGGACTTGCGTTCAGATCCACGATGATCGCTTTCAGCGCTGCACGCTTGGTGGCGTACTTGGCAACGGTGAGCTGACGCTTCAGCTCACGGTTTTTCATGCTCTTCTTGGCCATTTTCCTACTCCAATCAGTTGCGGAACGGGAATTTGAAAGCACGCAGCAGAGCGCGGCCTTCATCATCGTTCTTGGCAGTGGTGGTCAGGGTAATGTCCAGACCGCGGAGAGCATCGATCTTGTCGTAATCGATTTCCGGGAAAATGATCTGCTCTTTCACGCCCATGCTGTAGTTACCACGACCATCGAAGGACTTGGCATTCAGGCCGCGGAAGTCGCGAACCCGAGGCAGGGAGATCGACAGCAGACGATCCAGGAATTCGTACATACGCTCACGGCGCAAGGTCACTTTGACGCCGATCGGCCATCCTTCGCGGACTTTGAAGCCAGCGATGGATTTACGAGCGTAGGTCACAACGACTTTTTGGCCGGTGATCTTTTCCAGGTCAGCAACAGCATGCTCGATGACTTTTTTGTCGCCGATTGCTTCGCCCAGACCCATGTTCAGGGTGATTTTGGTAACGCGCGGAACTTCCATCACGTTCGAAAGCTTAAGTTCTTCCTTAAGTTTCGGAGCGATTTCCTTCCGGTAAATCTCTTTTAGTCGTGCCATGGTCTTCTACCTAGCAGTGTTCAAGCATCAACCGCTTTTTGGGTCGACTTGAAGACACGAATTTTTTTGCCGTCTTCTACTTTGAAACCAACGCGGTCAGCCTTGTTGGTTTCGCCGTTGAAAATGGCGACGTTGGAAGCGTGCAGTGGCGCTTCTTTCTCGACGATACCGCCCTGTACGCCCGACATCGGGTTAGGCTTGGTATGACGCTTGACCAGGTTCAGGCCACCGACGACCAGACGGTCATCAGCCAGAACCTTAAGCACCTTACCGCGCTTACCTTTGTCTTTGCCGGCGATCACGATGATCTCGTCGTCACGACGAATCTTTTGCATGTCGGATCTCCTTACAGCACTTCTGGGGCGAGCGAGACGATCTTCATGAACTTCTCAGTACGAAGCTCACGGGTCACTGGCCCAAAGATACGGGTGCCGATCGGCTCTTGCTTGTTGTTCAACAGAACAGCAGCGTTGCCGTCAAAGCGGATGATGGAGCCGTCTGCACGACGAACACCGTGGCGAGTGCGGACCACAACAGCAGTCATCACCTGGCCTTTCTTCACCTTACCGCGAGGAATTGCTTCCTTGACGGTCACTTTGATGATGTCACCGATACCAGCGTAACGACGATGGGAGCCACCCAGCACCTTGATGCACATAACGCGGCGAGCGCCGCTGTTATCGGCCACATCGAGCATGGATTGAGTCTGAATCATATAATTTCTCCGACCCCTAGCCCTTAGACTTCCACAGCGCGTTCGAGAACATCAACCAGGGCCCAAGACTTGGTCTTGGCCATCGGACGAGTTTCACGAATAGTGACCTTGTCGCCGATGTGGCACTGATTGGTTTCGTCGTGCGCGTGCAGCTTAGTCGAACGCTTAACGTATTTACCGTAGATAGGGTGCTTAACGCGACGCTCGATCAGAACGGTGATGGTCTTGTCCATCTTGTCGCTGACAACACGGCCAGTCAGCGTACGGACAGTTTTTTCGGCTTCAGCCATGATTACTTACCTGCCTGCTGGTTGAGCACAGTCTTCACGCGAGCGATGTCACGCTTAACTTGCGAGAGCAGATGAGACTGCCCCAACTGGCCAGTTGCTTTCTGCATACGCAGATTGAACTGGTCGCGCAGCAGGCCGAGCAGTTGCTCGTTCAGCTGCTGTGCGGATTTTTCACGAAGTTCATTCGCTTTCATCACATCACCGTCCGTTTAACAAAGGAGGTGGCGAGCGGCAGCTTTGCAGCAGCCAGGGCGAAAGCCTCACGCGCCAGCTCTTCAGAAACACCCTCGATTTCATACAGGACTTTGCCTGGCTGAATCTGGGCAACCCAGTATTCGACGTTACCCTTACCTTTACCCATCCGAACTTCGAGTGGTTTTTTGGAAATAGGCTTGTCCGGGAATACACGGATCCAGATCTTGCCACCACGTTTTACGTGACGGGTCAGAGCACGACGCGCTGACTCGATCTGACGAGCGGTGAGACGACCACGAGCAACAGACTTCAGCGCGAACTCGCCGAAGCTGACTTTGCTACCGCGCAATGCCAGACCACGGTTGTGGCCGGTCATTTGCTTGCGGAACTTCGTACGCTTTGGTTGCAACATTTGGCGTACCCCTTACTTAGCAGCTTTTTTACGAGGCGCTGGTGCTTGTGGCTTCAGCTCTTCTTGGCGACCACCAATTACTTCGCCTTTGAAGATCCAAACCTTCACACCGATCACACCGTAAGTGGTGTGAGCTTCGTAGGTGGCATAGTCGATATCGGCACGCAGGGTGTGCAGTGGCACACGACCTTCGCGATACCATTCAGTACGTGCGATTTCAGCACCGCCGAGACGACCGCTCACTTGGATTTTGATGCCCTTGGCACCAATACGCATGGCGTTCTGTACGGCGCGCTTCATAGCACGACGGAACATTACGCGGCGCTCCAGCTGCTGAGCTACGCTCTGCGCAACCAGCATACCGTCGAGCTCCGGCTTGCGGATCTCTTCGATATTGATGTGCACAGGCACACCCATTTGCTTGGTCAGGTCCTGACGCAGCTTCTCAACATCTTCACCTTTCTTGCCGATCACGATGCCGGGACGAGCGGTGTGGATGGTGATGCGTGCAGTTTGAGCCGGACGATGGATATCGATACGGCTTACGGACGCGCTTTTTAGTTTGTCTTGGAGATACTCACGCACATTCAGATCTGCGAGCAAATAGTCCGCATAAGTCCGACCGTCTGCGTACCAGACGGAGGTGTGCTCCTTGACGATTCCCAGGCGAATGCCAATGGGATGTACTTTCTGACCCATCTCTTCGACTCCGTTACTTGTCAGCAACCTTGACAGTGATATGGCAAGACCGCTTGACGATGCGATCAGCACGGCCTTTGGCACGTGGCATGATGCGCTTCAGCGAACGCCCTTCGTTGACGAAAACGGTGGAGACCTTCAGGTCATCAACGTCTGCGCCTTCGTTATGCTCGGCGTTGGCTACGGCCGACTCCAGCACTTTCTTCATGATCTCGGCGGCTTTCTTACTGCTGAAAGCCAACAGGTTGAGCGCTTCGCCCACCTTCTTCCCGCGGATCTGGTCGGCGACCAAGCGGGCTTTCTGGGCGGAGATTCGAGCGCCCGACAACTTAGCGGCTACTTCCATCGTTCCTTACCCCTTAACGCTTGGCTTTCTTGTCAGCCACGTGCCCGCGATATGTACGGGTACCGGCGAACTCGCCCAGTTTGTGGCCGACCATGTCTTCGTTCACAAGAACTGGAACATGCTGACGACCGTTATGCACAGCAATGGTCAGACCGACCATTTGTGGCAGGATCATGGAACGGCGCGACCAGGTCTTAACTGGTTTGCGATCGTTCTTTTCCGCCGCCACTTCGATCTTCTTCAGTAGGTGAAGATCAATAAAAGGACCTTTTTTCAGAGAACGTGGCACTGTCGTATCCCTCTATTTACTTGCGACGACGGACGATCATTTTGTCGGTACGCTTATTACCACGAGTCTTCGCGCCCTTAGTCGGGAAGCCCCATGGCGATACCGGATGACGACCACCAGAGGTACGACCTTCACCACCACCATGTGGGTGGTCAACCGGGTTCATGGCAACACCACGAACGGTTGGGCGAACGCCACGCCAGCGTTTGGCACCAGCTTTACCCAGCGAACGCAGGCTGTGCTCGGAGTTCGAGACTTCGCCCAGGGTCGCACGGCACTCAGCCAGCACTTTACGCATCTCACCAGAACGCAGACGCAGGGTCACGTAGACACCTTCACGAGCGACCAACTGAGCCGAAGCACCAGCCGAACGAGCGATTTGCGCGCCTTTACCTGGCTTCAGTTCGATGCCGTGTACGGTGCTACCAACTGGAATGTTGCGCAGTTGCAGAGCGTTGCCCGGCTTGATCGGTGCCAAAGCACCTGCGATCAGCTGGTCGCCAGCGCTCACGCCTTTAGGGGCGATGATGTAGCGACGCTCGCCATCTGCGTACAGCAGCAAAGCGATGTGAGCAGTACGGTTTGGATCGTATTCGATACGCTCGACAGTGGCAGCGATGCCATCTTTGTCGTTGCGACGGAAGTCGACCAGACGGTAATGCTGCTTATGACCACCACCAACGTGACGAGTGGTAATACGGCCATTGTTGTTACGACCACCAGACTTCGACTTCTTCTCGAGCAGCGGTGCGTGAGGAGCGCCTTTATGCAGCTCCTGATTGACCACCTTGACCACAAAACGGCGGCCAGGGGAAGTCGGTTTGCATTTAACGATTGCCATGATGCACCCCTTCCTTACTCAGCACTGCTGCTGAAATCGAGATCTTGGCCTGGCTGAAGGGAGATAACTGCCTTCTTCCAGTCATTACGCTTGCCCAGACCGCGAGCGGTACGCTTGCTCTTACCCAGAACATTCAGGGTAGTAACGCGCTCCACTTTCACGCTGAACAGGCTT
The DNA here is from genome assembly GCF_009861525.1 of Pseudomonas sp. LD120. Taxonomy (GTDB): domain Bacteria; phylum Pseudomonadota; class Gammaproteobacteria; order Pseudomonadales; family Pseudomonadaceae; genus Aquipseudomonas. The sequence continues at coordinate 276,756 of NZ_WVHL01000001.1, forward strand.
TCGACGGCCTTCTTGATTTCCAGCTTGGTTGCATCAGTAGCAACCTTGAAAACGAACTGGCCTTTCTTGTCTGCCAGAACCGTAGCCTTCTCGGAAACGTGCGGGCCAAGCAGAACTTTAAATACGCGTTCCTGGTTCATCCCAGCAGCTCCTCGAATTTCTTCACGGCCGACACAGTGATCAACACTTTGTCGTATGCGATCAGACTAACTGGATCGGAACCCTGCACGTCACGAACGTCGACGTGTGGCAGGTTACGAGCAGCCAGGTACAGGTTCTGATCAACAGCGTCCGACACGATCAGAACGTCGGTCAGGCTCATGTTGTTCAGTTTGCCCAGCAGATCTTTGGTTTTCGGAGTTTCAACAGCGAAATCCTGAACCACGACCAGACGATCAGTACGCACCAGCTCAGCAAGGATGGAACGCATTGCTGCGCGATACATCTTCTTGTTCAGCTTCTGGGAGTGATCCTGAGGACGAGCTGCAAAAGTGGTACCGCCGCCACGCCAGATTGGGCTACGGATAGTACCGGCACGAGCACGGCCAGTACCTTTCTGACGCCATGGGCGCTTGCCGCCACCGGAAACGTCGGAACGGGTCTTTTGCTGCTTGCTACCTTGACGGCCGCCGGCCATGTAGGCCACGACTGCTTGGTGAACCAGCGTCTCGTTGAATTCGCCGCCAAATGTCAGTTCGGAAACTTCGATCGCTTGAGCGTCATTTACATTTAATTGCATGTCAGCTTCCCCTTAACCGCGAGCCTTGGCCGCCGGACGTACAACCAGGTTGCCGCCAGTAGCGCCAGGAACAGCACCCTTGACCAACAACAGATTGCGTTCAGCGTCGACGCGCACTACTTCCAGGGACTGCACGGTCACGCGCTCAGCGCCCATATGACCGGACATTTTTTTGCCCTTGAATACACGACCAGGAGTCTGGCACTGGCCAATAGAGCCCGGGACGCGGTGGGAAACGGAGTTACCGTGGGTGTTATCTTGACCGCGGAAATTCCAACGCTTGATGGTACCGGCGAAGCCTTTACCTTTCGACTGACCGGTAACATCTACCAGTTGGCCAGCTGCGAAGATTTCTGCATTGATCAGATCGCCAGCTTGGTACTCGCCTTCTTCAAGACGAAATTCCCAAACGCCACGACCAGCAGCAACGTTCGCTTTAGCGAAGTGACCTGCCTGAGCAGCAGTCACGCGCGAAGCACGACGCTCACCTACAGTGACTTGCACTGCACGATAGCCATCGGTTTCTTCAGTTTTGAACTGGGTGACGCGATTCGGCTCGATCTCAATGACCGTGACCGGAATGGAGACACCTTCTTCGGTGAAAATACGGGTCATACCGCATTTACGACCGACTACACCAATAGTCATGTTGTAAACCTCATGAGTGTACGGGGCTTTCACCCGCTATGGCCGCCCATTTCAGAGCGTTACACGACTAAGACCGAGTCTTAGCCGAGGCTGATCTGCACTTCCACACCTGCCGCAAGATCAAGCTTCATAAGTGCATCAACGGTTTTATCCGTCGGCTGGACGATGTCCAGAACACGCTTATGAGTACGGATCTCGTACTGGTCACGCGCGTCTTTGTTGACGTGCGGGGAGACCAGAACGGTGAACCGCTCTTTACGGGTAGGCAGTGGAATTGGACCACGCACTTGAGCACCAGTACGTTTCGCGGTTTCCACGATTTCCTGGGTGGATTGGTCGATCAGGCGATGGTCGAAAGCCTTCAACCTGATACGGATTTGCTGATTTTGCATTGGATTTCAGACTCCAGGCTGCTATTCCCACCGGGCGCAATACGCCCGTTAAAAGGAGGCGCAATTCTATAGACGGCCCCACAGAGTGTCAACCCAATAAAAAAGCCCCCGCAAGCGGGGGCTTCTTCATGAGTCGTCGATTACTCGATAACTTTGGCTACGACGCCAGCACCGACGGTACGACCGCCTTCACGAATAGCGAAACGCAGACCATCTTCCATCGCGATGGTTTTGATCAGAGTGACAGTCATCTGGATGTTGTCACCTGGCATTACCATTTCAACGCCTTCTGGCAGCTCGCAGTTACCAGTCACGTCAGTCGTACGGAAGTAGAACTGTGGACGGTAGCCTTTGAAGAACGGAGTATGACGGCCGCCTTCTTCTTTGCTCAGAACGTAAACTTCAGCGGTGAACTTGGTGTGCGGCTTAACGGTACCTGGCTTAACCAGAACCTGGCCACGCTCAACGTCATCACGCTTGGTACCACGCAGCAGAACGCCGCAGTTCTCGCCAGCACGACCTTCGTCGAGCAGCTTGCGGAACATTTCAACGCCGGTGCAGGTAGTTTTCTGAGTATCGCGCAGACCAACGATCTCAACTTCTTCCTGAATGCGAACGATACCACGCTCAACACGACCAGTTACCACGGTGCCGCGACCGGAGATCGAGAATACGTCTTCGATCGGCATCAGGAATGGCTTGTCGATTGCACGCTCTGGCTCTGGGATGTAGCTGTCCAGAGTTTCTACCAGACGCTTAACAGCGGTGGTACCCATTTCGTTATCGTCTTGGCCGTTCAGAGCCATCAGAGCCGAACCGATGATGATTGGAGTGTCATCACCTGGGAAGTCGTAAGTGCTCAGCAGGTCGCGCACTTCCATCTCAACCAGTTCCAGCAGCTCAGCGTCGTCAACCATGTCAGCCTTGTTCAGGAAGACAACGATGTACGGAACGCCAACCTGACGAGACAGCAGGATGTGCTCACGAGTTTGCGGCATCGGACCATCAGCAGCCGAGCAAACCAGGATCGCGCCGTCCATCTGGGCAGCACCAGTGATCATGTTTTTGACGTAGTCGGCGTGACCTGGGCAGTCAACGTGCGCGTAGTGACGAATGTGCGAATCGTACTCTACGTGGGCAGTGTTGATGGTGATACCACGAGCTTTCTCTTCTGGGGCGCTATCGATCTTGTCGAAGTCGACCTTGGCCGAACCGAAAACTTCGGAGCAAACGCGAGTCAGAGCAGCAGTCAGAGTGGTTTTACCGTGGTCAACGTGACCGATAGTGCCAACGTTGACGTGCGGTTTGTTACGTTCAAATTTTTCTTTAGCCACGACAATTAACTCCTAGCCTAAAGGGGAGACTGAATCAGCCTTGTTTTTTAACGAGAGCTTCGACGATGTTCGACGGAGCCTCGGCGTATTTGGAGAATTCCATGGAGTAGCTCGCGCGACCCTGAGACATGGAACGAACGTCAGTTGCATAACCGAACATTTCACCCAGTGGCACTTCAGCACGGATAACCTTGCCGGACACCGAGTCATCCATACCCTGAATCAGACCACGACGACGGTTCAGGTCACCCATCACGTCACCCATGTAGTCCTCTGGGGTTACCACTTCAACCTTCATGATCGGCTCGAGCACAACGCCGCCACCCTTCTGGGCCAGCTGCTTGGTCGCCATGGAGGCCGCCACCTTGAACGCCATCTCGTTGGAGTCGACGTCGTGGTAGGAACCATCGAACACGGTAGCCTTCAGGCCGATCAGCGGATAACCGGCAACGACGCCGTTCTTCATCTGCTCTTCGATACCCTTCTGGATAGCCGGGATGTATTCCTTAGGAACCACACCACCAACAACCTCGTTGGTGAAGACCAGACCTTCGGTGATGTTGCCACTCGCATCGACATCCGGCTCCGAGAAACGGATCCAGCAGTGACCGAACTGACCGCGACCGCCGGACTGACGAACGAACTTGCCTTCGATCTCAACGTTGCTCTTGCTGATCTTCTCGCGGTACGAAACCTGCGGCTTGCCGATGTTGGCTTCGACGTTGAATTCGCGCTTCATGCGGTCAACGAGAATATCCAGGTGAAGCTCACCCATACCGGAAATGATGGTCTGACCGGTCTCTTCGTCAGTCTTGACGCGGAACGACGGATCTTCCTGAGCCAGCTTGCCCAGTGCAATACCCATCTTTTCCTGGTCCTGCTTGGTTTTCGGCTCTACTGCTACCGAAATCACAGGCTCAGGGAAGTCCATACGCTCAAGAATGATCTGCTTGTCGAGATCGCACAGAGTGTCACCAGTGGTGACATCCTTCATACCGATCAGCGCGGCGATATCACCTGCACGCACTTCCTTGATCTCTTCGCGCTGGTTAGCGTGCATCTGCACCATACGACCAACGCGCTCTTTCTTGCCCTTGACCGAGTTGATCACGGAGTCGCCCGAGCTCAGGAAGCCCGAGTAAACGCGCACGAAAGTCAGAGTACCAACGAACGGGTCAGTAGCGATCTTGAATGCCAGCGCCGAGAACGGTTCAGCATCATCCGCATGACGCTCATCGTAATCCGCCTCTACCAACTCATCCTTCGGCTTCTCGATGAGATCCGGATGGATACCCTTGATCGCCGGGATTTCGGTAGGAGCAGGCAGGAAGTCGATGACAGCATCAAGCACCAAGGGAACGCCCTTGTTCTTGAACGAAGAACCACAGACAGCCGGAACGATTTCGCTGGCCAAGGTGCGCGCGCGCAGACCGGCCTTGATTTCTTCGACAGTCAGGTCACCTTCTTCGAGGTACTTGTTCATCAACTCTTCATTGGCTTCAGCAGCAGCTTCAACCATGTTGGAACGCCACTCGTTAGCCAGGTCCAGCATATCGGCAGGAATTTCTTCCTCGCGATAGGTAGTACCCTTGTCATCGTCGTTCCAGTAGATCGCCTTCATCTTGATCAGATCAACCTGACCTTCGAAGTTATCTTCAGCGCCGATAGCCAGCTGAACCGGAACCGGGGTGTGGCCCAGACGGTTCTTGATCTGACCAACAACACGCAGGAAGTTAGCACCAGCACGATCCATCTTGTTCACGTAAACAACACGTGGAACACCGTACTTGTTGGCTTGACGCCATACGGTTTCAGACTGAGGCTCAACACCGGAAGTACCGCAGAACACAACGACCGCGCCGTCGAGTACACGCAAAGAGCGCTCTACTTCAATGGTGAAGTCTACGTGGCCGGGGGTGTCGATAACGTTCACACGATAGTTATCGTATTGGCCGCGCGAACCTTTCCAGAAGGTAGTTACAGCAGCGGAGGTAATGGTAATACCGCGCTCCTGCTCCTGCACCATCCAGTCGGTGGTAGCAGCGCCGTCATGCACCTCACCCATCTTGTGGCTGAGACCTGTGTAAAACAGGATCCGCTCGGTAGTGGTAGTCTTGCCCGCGTCAACGTGGGCACAGATACCAATGTTACGGTAGCGGTTGATTGCTGTAGTACGAGCCATAAAGCCCTCGCAAAATGAATGATGCTGAAATTAGAAGCGGTAGTGCGAGAAAGCCTTGTTGGCTTCAGCCATACGGTGAACGTCTTCACGCTTCTTAACTGCAGCACCCTTGCCTTCGGCAGCGTCCAGCAGTTCGCCAGCCAAACGCAGAGCCATAGACTTTTCACCGCGCTTGCGGGCGAAGTCTACCAACCAGCGCATTGCCAGAGCGTTACGACGGGACGGACGAACTTCGACCGGAACCTGGTAAGTAGCACCGCCTACGCGGCGCGACTTCACTTCGACCAGCGGAGCGATGGCGTCGAGAGCTTTCTCGAAGATTTCCAGGGGATCGCTGTTCTTGCGCTCTTTCACTTTTTCCAGCGCGCCATAAACAATACGCTCGGCAACGGCTTTTTTGCCGCTTTCCATTACGTGGTTCATGAACTTGGCGAGGATCTGGCTTCCGTATTTCGGATCGTCCAGAATCTCACGTTTGGCTGCTACGCGACGTCTTGGCATTGATAAGCCCTCAAACGGTCTTCAGGTTAGCTCGGGACAACTGATCCAATGGATGGGTGCCCGACCTTACTCTTATCGACTCAATAAAATTAAAAACTGCAAAACGGCCGATTACTTCGGACGCTTGGTACCGTACTTCGAACGACCTTGGTTACGACCTTTAACGCCGGAAGTATCCAGGGAACCACGAACGGTGTGATAACGAACACCTGGCAAGTCTTTTACACGGCCGCCGCGAATCAGTACGACGCTGTGCTCTTGCAGGTTGTGGCCTTCACCACCGATGTACGAGGAAACCTCGAAACCGTTGGTCAGACGCACACGACATACTTTACGCAATGCCGAGTTAGGTTTTTTCGGCGTAGTGGTATACACACGAGTGCACACGCCACGACGTTGCGGGCAGTTCTGCAGCGCAGGCACGTCGGATTTCTCGACGATACGCTTACGCGGCTGACGTACCAGCTGGTTGATAGTTGCCATCTACTAGCTCCACTGTTGTCTTTCGACATAAACAAAATGGCAGAGCACAAGCTCCACCAAATTTAGGGGTACAAGAGTCTAAAGAGGATCTTGCCCCCAGTCAAGGCAAGGCCCCGACCTCCCCGACCAGCGAACTTCGACAAAAAAATGTCTCGATTCTCAATCGAAAAAGCCGGGGCCCCGTCTCAATCTACTGCAGACCTCAGTTACCGCTGGAGTTCAACGCTTCAGTCAGTGCTGCTTCGACTTCGCTTGCGCTTACACGCAATGGCTTGTCTGCATCACGACGACGCTTGCGCTCGCTGTGGTAGGCCAGGCCGGTACCCGCCGGGATCAGACGACCCACGACCACGTTTTCCTTCAGGCCGCGCAGGTAATCGCGCTTGCCGGTTACCGCCGCCTCGGTCAGTACGCGAGTGGTCTCTTGGAAAGAGGCCGCTGAGATGAACGATTCGGTCGACAAGGACGCCTTGGTGATACCCAGCAAAACGCGGGTGAACTTGGCGACAAACTTGTCTTCGGCGCTCAGACGCTCGTTTTCTACCAGTACGTGAGTCAGCTCCATCTGGTCGCCCTTGATGAAACTAGAGTCGCCAGACTCGGCAATCTCAACTTTACGCAACATCTGACGCAAGATGGTCTCGATGTGCTTGTCGTTGATCTTCACGCCTTGCAGACGGTAAACGTCCTGGATCTCGTTGACGATGTACTTGGCCAGCGCGCTCACACCCAGCAGACGCAGGATGTCGTGTGGATCGCTCGGGCCATCAGAGATAACTTCGCCGCGGTTCACTTGTTCGCCTTCGAAGACGTTCAGGTGACGCCACTTCGGAATCAGCTCCTCATACGGATCGCTACCATCGTTCGGAGTAATGACCAGACGGCGCTTGCCTTTGGTCTCTTTACCAAACGCGATGGTGCCGCTGACTTCAGCCAGAATCGAGGCTTCTTTCGGACGACGAGCTTCGAACAAGTCGGCAACACGCGGCAGACCACCGGTGATGTCACGGGTCTTCGAAGTTTCTTGCGGAATACGAGCGATAACATCACCGATCGCAATCTGCGCGCCGTCGGCAACACCGACCAGGGCGTTAGCCGGCAGGAAGTACTGAGCCGGTACATCGGTACCTGGCAGCAGCAGATCCTTGCCATCCATCCCCACCATCTTCACAGCAGGACGAATGTCCTTACCGGCAGCTGGACGGTCTTTGACGTCAAGTACTTCAATGTTGGTCATACCGGTCAATTCGTCAGTCTGACGCTTGATCGTGATGCCTTCTTCCATGCCAACGTAGGTCACGGTACCTTTCATTTCGGTAACGATCGGGTGGGTGTGCGGGTCCCACTTGGCGACGATGGCGCCAGCGTCGACCTTGTCACCTTCCTTCACCGAGATCACGGCACCGTACGGCAGCTTGTAGCGCTCGCGCTCACGACCAAAGTCGTCGGCGATGGCCAGTTCACCGGAACGGGACACGGCAACCAGGTGACCGTCGACACGCTCAACGTGCTTCAGGTTGTGCAGACGGACGGTACCGCCATTCTTCACCTGAACACTGTCAGCTGCCGAGGTCCGGCTTGCCGCACCACCGATGTGGAACGTACGCATGGTCAACTGGGTACCCGGCTCACCGATGGACTGGGCAGCGATAACGCCAACCGCTTCACCGATGTTCACCTGGTGACCGCGAGCCAAGTCACGGCCGTAGCACTTGGCGCAGATGCCATAGCGGGTTTCGCAGCTGATCGGCGAACGCACGATCACTTCGTCGATGCTGTTCAGCTCGATGAATTCGACCCACTTCTCGTCTACCAGAGTGCCAGCAGGAACGATGACGTCCTCGGTACCCGGCTTGAATACGTCACGGGCGATAACACGACCCAATACGCGCTCACCCAGCGGCTCTACAACGTCACCGCCTTCAATGTGCGGAGTCATCAGCAGGCCGTGCTCGGTACCGCAATCGATCTCGGTTACAACCAGATCCTGCGCCACGTCTACCAGACGACGAGTCAGATAACCGGAGTTCGCAGTTTTCAACGCGGTATCCGCCAGACCTTTACGAGCACCGTGAGTCGAGATGAAGTACTGGAGTACGCTCAGACCTTCACGGAAGTTCGCAGTAATCGGCGTTTCGATGATGGAGCCGTCTGGCTTGGCCATCAGACCACGCATACCAGCCAACTGGCGGATCTGTGCTGCGGAACCCCGCGCACCCGAGTCAGCCATCATGTACATCGAGTTGAACGACTCTTGCTCGACTTCGTCGCCATTGCGGTCGATAACCTTCTCTTTCGAGAGGTTAGCCATCATCGCCTTGGATACTTCGTCGTTCGCCTTCGACCAAAGGTCGATCACTTTGTTGTACTTCTCGCCCTGAGTTACCAGGCCCGAGGCGTACTGACTCTCGATTTCTTTCACTTCGTCGGTGGCAGCACCGATGATGCGGGCTTTTTCATCCGGGATAACAAAGTCGTTAACACCGATGGAAACGCCGGAAATGGTCGAGTAAGCGAAACCGGTGTACATCAACTGGTCAGCGAAGATCACGGTTTCTTTCAGACCCACCACGCGGTAGCACTGGTTGATCAGCTTGGAGATCGCTTTCTTCTTCATCGGCAAGTTGACGACGTCGAAGGACAGACCTTTTGGTACGACCTGGAACAGCAGCGCACGGCCGACAGTAGTGTCGACGATACGGGTAGCGCTCACGCTGCCACCATCACGATCGTTAACGGTTTCGTTGATACGAACCTTGATCTTGGCGTGCAGAGCCGCTTCGCCGGCGCGGAATACGCGGTCGACTTCCTGCAGGTCCGCGAACACACGACCTTCGCCCTTGGCGTTGATCGCTTCACGAGTCATGTAGTACAGACCCAATACAACGTCCTGCGACGGAACGATGATTGGCTCACCGTTGGCTGGCGACAGAATGTTGTTGGTCGACATCATCAACGCGCGCGCTTCCAACTGGGCTTCCAGCGTCAGCGGTACGTGCACGGCCATTTGGTCGCCGTCGAAGTCGGCGTTGTACGCAGCACAGACCAGAGGGTGCAGCTGGATAGCCTTACCTTCGATCAGTACCGGCTCAAACGCCTGAATACCCAGACGGTGAAGGGTCGGCGCACGGTTGAGAAGCACAGGGTGTTCGCGAATCACTTCAGCAAGAACGTCCCAAACTTCTGGCAGCTCGCGCTCGACCATCTTTTTGGCAGCTTTGATGGTAGTGGCCAGGCCACGCATTTCCAACTTGCCGAAAATGAACGGCTTGAACAGCTCGAGCGCCATTTTCTTCGGCAGGCCGCACTGATGCAGACGCAGGGTCGGACCTACGGTAATTACCGAACGTCCGGAGTAGTCAACACGCTTACCGAGCAAGTTCTGACGGAAACGACCTTGCTTACCCTTGATCATGTCAGCCAGGGATTTCAGAGGACGCTTGTTGGAACCGGTGATAGCGCGACCACGACGACCGTTGTCGAGCAGTGCGTCGACAGCTTCCTGCAACATACGCTTTTCGTTGCGCACGATGATGTCCGGAGCGGACAGGTCCAGCAGGCGCTTCAAACGGTTGTTACGGTTGATCACTCGACGATACAGATCGTTGAGGTCGGAAGTCGCGAAGCGACCGCCATCCAGCGGAACCAGCGGACGCAGATCTGGCGGCAGAACCGGCAGAACGGTCAACACCATCCACTCTGGCAAGTTGCCGGATCCCTGGAAGGCTTCCATCAACTTCAGACGCTTGGACAGCTTCTTGATCTTGGTCTCCGAGTTGGTTTGCGGAATTTCTTCACGCAGACGGCCAATCTCGTGCTCCAAGTCGATCGCGTGCAGCAGCTCGCGGACAGCCTCGGCACCCATACGGGCGTCGAAATCATCACCGAACTCTTCCAACGCTTCGAAGTACTGCTCGTCGTTCAGCAGCTGACCTTTTTCAAGGGTGGTCATACCTGGATCGATAACGACATAGCTCTCAAAGTAGAGAACACGTTCGATATCACGCAGGGTCATGTCCATCAGCAGGCCGATACGGGACGGCAGCGACTTCAGGAACCAGATGTGGGCAACCGGCGAAGCCAGTTCGATGTGCGCCATGCGCTCACGACGAACCTTGGCCAGTGCAACTTCAACGCCGCACTTCTCGCAAATCACGCCGCGATGCTTCAAGCGCTTGTACTTACCGCACAGGCACTCGTAATCCTTTACCGGGCCAAAAATCTTGGCGCAGAACAGGCCGTCACGCTCAGGCTTGAACGTACGGTAGTTGATGGTTTCCGGCTTTTTAACTTCACCGAACGACCACGAACGGATCATCTCAGGCGAGGCCAATCCGATACGGATGGCGTCGAACTCTTCGACTTGACCCTGGTTTTTCAGCAAATTCAGTAGGTCTTTCAAGGCCTTTCCTCCTGGCGGAGCAGAGAGCGGGCAATCCTGCCCCGCTCTCGATTCGCGTCACGTGTTATTCGGTTTCCAGATCGATATCGATGCCGAGGGAACGAATTTCTTTGATCAACACGTTGAAGGACTCGGGCATGCCCGGCTCCATACGGTGATCGCCATCCACGATGTTTTTGTACATCTTGGTACGGCCGTTCACATCGTCCGACTTCACTGTGAGCATTTCTTGCAGAGTGTATGCCGCACCGTATGCTTCCAGTGCCCAGACCTCCATCTCCCCGAAACGCTGACCACCGAACTGCGCCTTACCACCCAGCGGCTGCTGGGTAACCAGGCTGTACGAACCGGTAGAACGAGCATGCATCTTGTCGTCTACCAAGTGGTTCAGTTTCAGCATGTACATGTAGCCAACGGTAACTGGACGCTCGAACTTGTTGCCGGTACGGCCGTCGGTCAGTTGCATCTGGCCGCTTTCTGGCAGGTCCGCCAGTTTCAGCATGGCCTTGATTTCGCTTTCCTTGGCGCCGTCGAACACTGGAGTAGCCATTGGCACGCCGCCGCGCAGGTTGTTCGCCAGATCCAGGATTTCCTGGTCGGAGAAGCTATCCAGATCTTCGTTACGACCGCCGATCTGGTTGTAGATCTCGTCCAAGAAGGTACGCAGCTCTGCCACCTTGCGCTGCTCTTCGACCATACGGTTGATCTTCTCACCCAGTCCCTTGGCGGCGAGGCCCAGGTGGGTTTCAAGGATCTGACCAACGTTCATACGCGAAGGTACACCCAACGGGTTGAGGACCACGTCGACCGGCGTGCCATTGGCATCGTGCGGCATGTCTTCAACCGGCATGATCACGGAGACCACACCCTTGTTACCGTGACGACCGGCCATCTTGTCGCCCGGCTGGATGCGACGACGGATTGCCAGGTAGACCTTGACGATCTTCAGCACGCCTGGAGCCAGGTCATCGCCCTGCTGCAGTTTGCGCTTCTTGTCTTCGAACTTGTCGTCCAGCAGACGGCGGCGATCAACGATGTAGGCCTGGGCCTTCTCGAGCTGCTCGTTCAGAGCATCTTCAGCCATGCGCAGTTTGAACCACTGGCCATGCTCAAGACCGTCGAGAACTTCGTCGGTGATTTCCTGACCTTTCTTCAGGCCGGCGCCGCCTTCGGCTTTGTGGCCGACCAAAGCGGAACGCAGACGTTCGAAGGTCGCGCCTTCAACGATGCGGAACTCTTCGTTCAGGTCCTTGCGGATCTCGTCGAGCTGGCTCTTCTCGATCGACAGGGCACGGGCATCACGCTCAACGCCATCGCGGGTGAAGACCTGCACGTCGATGACAGTACCTTTGGTGCCGGTTGGCACGCGCAGGGAGGTGTCTTTAACGTCACTGGCTTTTTCACCGAAGATCGCACGCAGCAACTTTTCTTCCGGAGTCAGTTGGGTCTCGCCTTTCGGAGTGACCTTACCTACCAGAATGTCGCCAGCGCCTACTTCAGCACCTACGTAAACGATACCGGCTTCGTCCAGCTTGTTCAGTGCAGCTTCACCCACGTTCGGGATGTCCGCAGTGATTTCCTCTGGGCCAAGCTTGGTGTCACGGGCCACACAGGTCAGTTCCTGAATGTGGATCGTGGTGAAGCGGTCTTCCTGGACCACACGCTCGGACAGGCAGATGGAGTCTTCGAAGTTGAAGCCGTTCCACGCCATGAACGCGATGCGCATGTTCTGACCCAGCGCCAGCTCACCCATGTCGGTGGACGGACCGTCGGCCATGATGTCGCTGCGCTGAACCCGATCACCCTTGCTTACCAGCGGACGCTGGTTGATGCAGGTGTTCTGGTTGGAGCGGGTGTACTTGGTCAGGTTGTAGATGTCGACACCAGCTTCGCCAGTTTCAACTTCATCATCCGCAACACGAACCACAATACGGCTGGCATCGACCGAGTCGATCACGCCGCCACGACGAGCTACGACGCAAACGCCGGAGTCGCGGGCAACGTTACGCTCCATGCCGGTACCTACCAGCGGCTTGTCAGCGCGCAAGGTTGGCACAGCCTGGCGCTGCATGTTGGAACCCATCAAGGCACGGTTGGCGTCGTCGTGCTCGAGGAACGGAATCAGCGACGCTGCAACCGAAACTACCTGCTTCGGCGAAACGTCCATCAAGGTGACGTCTTCTGGCGCCTTGACAGTGAATTCGTTCAAGTGACGAACAGCTACCAGCTCATCGATCAACTGACCTTTGTCGTTCATGGTCGCCGAAGCCTGGGCGATCACGTGATCAGCCTCTTCGATGGCGGACAGGAACACAATCTCGTCGGTAACCAGAGCGTCTTTCACCACACGATACGGGCTCTCAAGGAAGCCGTATTGGTTGGTGCGTGCATAAGCCGCCAGGGAGTTGATCAGACCGATGTTCGGACCTTCCGGCGTTTCAATCGGACACACACGACCGTAGTGAGTCGGGTGTACGTCACGAACCTCGAAGCCTGCGCGCTCACGGGTCAGACCACCTGGGCCGAGCGCAGAGACACGACGCTTGTGGGTGATCTCGGAGAGCGGGTTGTTCTGGTCCATGAACTGCGACAGCTGGCTGGAACCGAAGAACTCTTTCACTGCCGCCGCCACTGGCTTGGCATTGATCAGGTCTTGCGGCATCAGGCCTTCGCTTTCGGCCATCGACAGACGCTCTTTGACCGCACGCTCTACACGCACCAGGCCAACGCGGAACTGGTTCTCGGCCATCTCGCCTACGCAGCGAACACGACGGTTACCCAGGTGATCGATGTCGTCGACGATGCCTTTACCGTTACGGATGTCGACCAGAGTCTTCAGTACGGCAACGATGTCTTCTTTGCACAGGACGCCAGAACCTTCGATCTCGGTACGACCGATGCGACGGTTAAACTTCATCCGGCCAACGGCGGACAAGTCATAACGCTCAGGACTGAAGAACAGGTTGTTGAACAGAGTCTCGGCGGCATCTTTGGTCGGAGGCTCGCCAGGACGCATCATGCGATAGATCTCGACCAGCGCTTCCAATTGGTTGCTGGTGGAGTCGATCTTCAGAGTGTCGGAAACGAACGGACCGCAGTCGATGTCGTTGGTGTACAGAGTTTCGATGCGAACAACCTGAGCCTTGGCGATTTTTGCCAGGATCTCGGTGTTCAGCTCGGTGTTGCACTCTGCCAGGATTTCGCCGGTGGCCGGGTGCACGATAGCCTTCGCAGTGGTACGACCCAGGACATAGTCCAGAGGTACATCCAGCTCCTTGATACCGGCTTTTTCCAGCTGGTTGATATGACGAGCGGTGATACGACGACCCTGCTCGACAATAACCTTGCCCTTGTCATCCTGGATGTCCAGAACGGCAATTTCACCACGCAGGCGCTGAGGCACCAGCTCCAGACTCAAGCTCTCGCCTTTCACATGGAATACGTTGGTGGTGTAGAACGCGTCCAGCACTTCTTCAGTGGTGTAACCCAGCGCGCGCAGGAGAACCGACGCAGGCAGCTTGCGGCGACGGTCGATACGGACGAACACGCAGTCTTTCGGGTCGAACTCAAAGTCCAGCCACGAACCGCGGTACGGAATGATCCGCGCAGAGTACAGCAGCTTACCGGAGCTGTGCGTCTTGCCACGGTCGTGGTCGAAGAATACGCCAGGGGAACGGTGCAGCTGGGAAACGATTACACGCTCGGTACCGTTGATTACGAAGGTACCGTTCTCAGTCATCAAGGGGATTTCACCCATGTAGACTTCTTGCTCTTTGATGTCCTTGATCGCTTTGTTCGACGATTCTTTGTCGAAAATGATCAGACGGACTTTTACCCGCAAAGGTACGGCGTAAGTCACACCACGCAACACGCATTCTTTAACATCAAACGCCGGTTCGCCCAGGCGATAACCGACATACTCCAACGCAGCATTGCCGGAGTAGCTGATGATCGGGAAAACGGATTTGAAGGCCGCATGCAGGCCCACGTCGCGGAACTGATCTTTAGTCGCTCCCGCTTGCAAGAATTCACGATACGAATCCAGCTGGATGGCCAGGAGGTACGGCACATCCATGACGTCCGGCAACTTGCTAAAGTCCTTGCGGATACGTTTTTTCTCAGTATATGAGTAAGCCATCAGCGTTCCCCAGCTTGGTCACCTGCTTATTCGGCTCCTCCCGACGGGAGCAGCCAGAAAATCGTGCAAACCCTTTGGTTTGCGCCACCGCACAGGGTGGGTTACAGCACGTTAAAGGCACCAACCCAGTCGGTCGCCAATAACGGAAAAAGGCCGGTGGCAAAAGCCACCAGCCATCAGCCGTTCGCTTAACGCTTGGGCTGGAGACACAAAGTCGATGCTTACTTGAGCTCGACTTTAGCGCCTGCTTCTTCCAGAGCCGCTTTGGCTTTTTCAGCTGCTTCTTTAGCAACAGCTTCCAGAACCATGGCAGGAGCGCCGTCAACCACAGCCTTGGCTTCTTTCAGGCCCAGACCGGTCAGTTCACGTACAGCCTTGATCACGTTAACTTTCTTCTCGCCAGCTTCGGTCAGCATGACGTTGAATTCAGTTTGCTCTTCAACAACAGCGGCAGCAGCAGCTGGGCCAGCGGCGGCAACAGCGGCGGTAACGCCGAAGGTTTCTTCCATTGCCTTGATCAGCTCAACAACTTCCAGAACGGTTTTCTGGCCGATTGCTTCGATGATTTGCTCGTTAGTCAGAGACATGACTATAAATTCCTGTATTGGGGTGACAGCCTACGCAGCCATCAAATTAAACATATGATTTTGAAAGGGCTTGCAGTGCCTTAGGCAGCAGCAGCTTCTTTCTGGTCGCGAATAGCCGCCAGAGTACGAGCCAGCTTGCTGGTAGCGCCTTGAATCACGCTCATCAGCTTCGCAATAGCTTCGTCGCGAGTTGGCAGCGAAGCCAACACGTCGATCTCGTTTGCTGCGAGGTACTTGCCCTCGAACGCAGCTGCCTTGATCTCGAACTTGTCCTGACCCTTTGCGAACTCTTTGAAAATACGAGCAGCAGCGCCCGGATGTTCCTTGGAGAATGCAATCAGGGTAGGGCCGACGAACGCGTCGTTGAGCACGTCATATTGAGTGCCTTCAACAGCGCGCTTGAGCAGGGTGTTACGTACAACACGTACGTAAACACCAGCTTCGCGGGCCTCTTTACGGAGTCCGGTCATTGCGCCTACTGTCACACCGCGGGCATCAGCCACAACAGCAGACAGAGCGACTTTGGCAGCCTCGTTGACTTCAGCGACGATGGCCTTCTTGTCTTCGAGTTTAATTGCCACGGGTTTAACTCCTGCTTGTTACCGTTTCATCCAACCTAGGCTGGATGTCGTTTTGGTGTCTGATTCGGTAAGGAACCGGGAGCACCATCTGCGTAGGCTTGAGGTTTAAGACTTGCGTCGCCTACGGTCTTGGATAGCCCCCGCCAGGCAGGGACCCCAATTTTTCAGCGGATGCAATCACTTGCATCCACTTGTGTCTTATACGTCCAGAGAACCCTGGTCGATGACCAGACCTGGGCCCATAGTGGTGCTCAGGGTAACGCGCTTGACGTAGATACCTTTCGAAGAAGCTGGCTTGATACGCTTCAGATCAGCGATCAGGGCTTCAACGTTTTCCTTCAGCTTGACGGCGTCGAAGCCGACCTTGCCAACGGAAGTGTGGATGATGCCGTTTTTGTCGGTGCGGTAACGAACCTGACCAGCCTTGGCGTTCTTGACTGCCGAAGCTACGTCTGGAGTAACGGTACCGACCTTCGGGTTAGGCATCAGGCCACGAGGACCCAGAACCTGACCCAACTGACCCACAACGCGCATTGCATCCGGAGAAGCAATAACCACGTCATAGTTCAGGTCGCCACCTTTCATTTCAGCAGCCAGATCATCCATACCTACGCGATCTGCACCGGCAGCCAGAGCAGCTTCAGCAGCTGGACCCTGGGTGAACACAGCTACACGTACAGTCTTACCAGTACCGTGTGGCAGCACAGTAGCGCTACGAACAACCTGGTCAGATTTACGTGGGTCTACGCCCAGATTCACAGCAACGTCCACGGACTCGCTGAACTTAACGGTCGACAGTTCGGTCAGGAGAGCGGCGGCTTCTACGAAGTTGTAGGCCTTGCCTGCTTCAATCTTGCCGGCGATAGCCTTTTGGCGCTTGGTCAGCTTAGCCATTACACACCCTCCACGTTAAGGCCCATGCTACGAGCAGAACCGGCGATAGTACGCACGGCTGCATCCATATCAGCTGCAGTCAGATCCGCGTTTTTAGTTTTCGCGATTTCTTCCAGCTGAGCACGGGTAACAGTGCCAACCTTAACGGTGTTAGGACGAGCGGAACCGCTGGTCAGACCAGCAGCTTTCTTCAGCAGAACCGAAGCAGGGGTGCTCTTAGTTTCGAAAGTGAAGCTGCGGTCACTGTAAACAGTGATGATCACAGGAGTCGGCAGACCCGGCTCAAGACCCTGAGTACGGGCATTGAAAGCCTTGCAGAACTCCATGATGTTCACGCCGTGTTGACCCAGCGCTGGACCAACGGGCGGGCTTGGGTTGGCCTGAGCGGCCTTAACTTGCAGCTTGATGTAAGCAGTAATCTTCTTAGCCATGAGGCACTCCAATTACGGGTTCAGACGCCTAGAGAGGCTCCCCGGTTACTTGCGCGTTTATCCCAGTGACGACAAAACCCCACAGCCTAAGGCTGCGGGGTATGGGATTCTCGTCCAGTTATGCCTTCTCGACCTGACTGAACTCTAGCTCTACCGGAGTAGAGCGACCAAAAATGAGCACTGCCACTTGGATCCGGCTCTTTTCGTAGTTAACTTCTTCGACCGTGCCGTTAAAGTCAGCGAATGGACCATCAGTAACGCGGACCACTTCGCCCGGCTCAAACAGGGTCTTAGGCTTGGGCTTGTCACTACCATCCGCGACACGACGCAGAATCGCTTCTGCCTCTTTATCGGTAATAGGAGCTGGCTTATCAGCAGTACCACCAATGAAACCCATGACACGAGGAGTATCCTTGACTAAGTGCCAGGTACCCTCATTCATGTCCATCTGAACCAGCACATAGCCCGGAAAGAATTTGCGCTCACTTTTGCGCTTCTGGCCGTTACGCATCTCAACCACTTCTTCAGTGGGGACCAGAATTTCGCCGAAGCCATCTTCCATGCCAGCCAGCTTCACACGCTCGATCAACGAACGCATTACATGCTTCTCGTAACCCGAGTAAGCATGCACAACGTACCAACGCTTAGCCACGGGACACCCTTAGCCAACAATCAAGGAAACAAGCCAACCGAGCAGGGAATCTAGCCCCCACAGCAGCAACGCCATAACCAAAACAACAGCCACAACAATCAACGTGGTCTGAGTGGTCTCTTGGCGAGTAGGCCATACGACTTTACGAATCTCAGTGCGTGCTTCCTTAACCAGCACGAAGAACGACTTACCTTTTGCAGTCTGCAAGCCAACAAAGGCAGCAACAGCAGCAATGGCAAGCAGCGCCAACACACGGTACAGGATCGGCGAGCCAGAGTAATACTGATTGCCAACAACCCCAACAATCACCAAAGCAACAACAACGAGCCACTTGAGTAGATCGAAGCGAGAGCCTTGAACTTCAGCCTTAGGAGTCATCTATGAAGATCCTGTGAAAAGAAAGCCAGACACATTGAGTGAATCTGGCAGGTCAGGAGGGAATCGAACCCCCAACCTACGGTTTTGGAGACCGTCGCTCTGCCAATTGAGCTACTGACCTAAAAACAAAATCAGGCCGACCATTATGTCGGCCCAATCGAGATATATCAAGAACTTATTCGATAACCTTAGCTACGACACCAGCGCCGACGGTACGACCGCCTTCACGAATAGCGAAACGCAGACCATCTTCCATCGCGATGGTTTTGATCAGAGTGACAGTCATCTGGATGTTGTCACCTGGCATTACCATTTCAACGCCTTCTGGCAGCTCGCAGTTACCAGTCACGTCAGTCGTACGGAAGTAGAACTGTGGACGGTAGCCCTTGAAGAACGGAGTATGACGGCCGCCTTCTTCTTTGCTCAGAACGTAAACTTCAGCGGTGAACTTGGTGTGCGGCTTAACGGTACCTGGCTTAACCAGAACCTGGCCACGCTCAACGTCGTCACGCTTGGTACCACGCAGCAGAACGCCGCAGTTCTCGCCAGCACGACCTTCGTCGAGCAGTTTGCGGAACATTTCAACGCCGGTGCAGGTAGTTTTCTGAGTATCGCGCAGACCAACGATCTCAACTTCTTCCTGGATGCGAACGATACCACGCTCAACACGACCAGTTACCACGGTGCCGCGACCGGAGATCGAGAATACGTCTTCGATCGGCATCAAGAATGGCTTGTCGATTGCACGCTCTGGCTCTGGGATGTAGCTGTCCAGAGTTTCTACCAGACGCTTAACAGCGGTGGTACCCATTTCGTTATCGTCTTGGCCGTTCAGAGCCATCAGAGCCGAACCGATGATGATTGGAGTGTCATCACCCGGGAAGTCGTAAGTGCTCAGCAGGTCGCGCACCTCCATCTCAACCAGTTCCAGCAGCTCAGCGTCGTCAACCATGTCAGCCTTGTTCAGAAAGACAACGATGTACGGAACGCCAACCTGGCGAGACAGCAGGATGTGCTCACGAGTTTGCGGCATCGGACCATCAGCAGCCGAGCAAACCAGGATCGCGCCGTCCATCTGGGCAGCACCAGTGATCATGTTTTTGACGTAGTCGGCGTGACCTGGGCAGTCAACGTGCGCGTAGTGACGAATGTGCGAATCGTACTCTACGTGAGCAGTGTTGATGGTGATACCACGAGCTTTCTCTTCTGGGGCGCTATCGATCTTATCGAAGTCGACCTTGGCCGAACCGAAAACCTCGGAGCAAACGCGAGTCAGAGCAGCAGTCAGAGTGGTCTTACCGTGGTCAACGTGACCGATAGTACCCACGTTAACGTGCGGCTTATTACGTTCGAACTTTTCCTTAGCCATCGAAATCACCCCTAGGAGAAGAATTAAGCAACTCACACAAGCCATTAAAACAAAGGCAGATATTTTCATATCTGCCTTGTTATATGGAGCTCTTGAGCGGATTTGAACCGCTGACCTCACCCTTACCAAGGGTGTGCTCTACCAACTGAGCTACAAGAGCAAAACACTTTGCAAAACCCACAAACTTGGAGCGGGTAGCGGGAATCGAACCCGCATCATCAGCTTGGAAGGCTGAGGTTCTACCACTAAACTATACCCGCGGAGCCTGCAGCTCTCGCTAAATCTGGTGGAGGGGGAAGGATTCGAACCTTCGAAGTCGTAGACGTCAGATTTACAGTCTGATCCCTTTGGCCGCTCGGGAACCCCTCCTAAGCGAGGCAGCATTCTATACCATGCCACCCTTCTGTCAAGCATTTTCTCAATAAAATCTTGAGGTTAGCTGCATTGACTTAGCTCAGCAACTCTAACCTCAAGAGGTCTTCGCTGCGGAGCGGGCGCCATTCTATGCAACCTAATCGACAGTTGCAACCCCCTCACAAGGCATTATTTTATGTTTTAACTCATTGAATTCCTTAACAAGGCTCAGCAACTGAGGATCATCCAATAGATGCTTGCTTTCAGGAGATACACGCAACCAAAAACCTGATGAACCAGGAGCATTCAAAGACTGCAATTTGAGCTCGACACCCAATTCACCGAGACGCCGCTCAAGTAGCTGAGCCGCCTCTCGACGCGCAAAGCCCCCCACATATAGACAACCCGCCTCCGCATCTGCCACACGACCCTTGTCGCGTCGCTCTACCGCGTCAGCAGACTCGCTCAGCAGTCGAATATCCTGCTGAGGACCCCGATAAAGCGAGAGCGGCATCACCTCTTTAGCCCGAAGCGGAGCCTCCTGCTGATGCCAGACGTAGTAAAAAACATTAAGTACCAATAACAGCAGAAACAACCAACGCATAAACACCTCACGACAGCGGACGCGCCACAGCCAATCCAATTAGCGCTGGCCAGAGCTCAAGAGTCGTCGCGCAACCTCAAGCTGAGCTCCCCACCGCTATATACCTTTTCCTCGGCCCCCACCTTAAGACGCAGCCCTCCCTGACGATCAATCCCCTGCACGACCCCATCGACCTGAGTTACGCCCGCTATCAGAGATACTGCGCGCCCTTGCCATAGATGGTTTTGCTCCCACTCATGCTGGATAGCTGAAAACCCATGCAATCGATGACGCTCCAGATAAGTAGCCAGAACCTCACCCAGGCGAGCAGCAAGCTGGTTGCGATCTACGATATTGCCAGACTCCAGCCTTACTGAAGTCCATTCCTGATCGACATCTTCAGAACTTTGCATGTTCACATTGACCCCAACACCAATGACGACATGACAGACGTCTGCAGGATCACCCACCAACTCAAGAAGTATTCCAGCAATCTTTTTCTGACCGACCAAAACATCATTTGGCCATTTCAACCCCGCACCCGGAACGCCACAGCCTCGAAGAGCATGCATCACAGCCAGGCCTACAACCAGACTGAGCCCCTCCAACTGCCGCATACCACCATCAACTCGCAACACAAGACTGTAGTAAATGTTTTCAGCGAAAGGACTGATCCATTTGCGACCGCGCCGACCGCGTCCCGCCGTTTGTCGCTCAGCGAGAATCAGGAAAGGAGCAATACATCCGCGCTCGATGGAGCGCAGCGCCTCGGCGTTTGTCGAGTCTAAAAAATCAAAAACCTGGACCGTCCAGGGAACATCGGAAGAAAGACGATGAATTTTCTCTGCGCTTAACAAGGTAATTGGGGAGGCCAGTCGGTAACCACGACCTCGCACCTTATGAATGTCGAGGCCCAACTCCGCCTCAAGAAGCTGCAATTGCTTCCATATAGCACTACGAGTAACACCCAACGCGCGCCCGAGGGCTTGCCCTGAGTGAAATTGCCCATCTTTAAGAAGCTCTAACAACGTCGACATGCAAGCTCCGCCTTACAATGAGGCTGGGATGATAGCCACGCCCAAAGCCATTGCATAGAAATCACCGCAGACAACGGGCTTCAGAGGGAAGTCTGAGCGCTGGTAGCCGTAGCCGGAGCGAAGAAACCAAGGCTATGAATGCTCTTGGATTTTTCCACGCCACAAAGACAAAACCCCAACTGCTTTCGCAATTGGGGTTTCGGAATTTAATCTTGACGATGACCTACTCTCACATGGGGAAACCCCACACTACCATCGGCGATGCATCGTTTCACTTCTGAGTTCGGGATGGGATCAGGTGGTTCCAACGCTCTATGGTCGTCAAGAAATTCGGTAGCCAGTCCGTTGCCTGTGCAACGTGCCAGCGAATGGGTATGTAATAGATTTGTGTGTTTGCAAACTTTCGGTTCGTTTCGTCTTCACACACCGCAACTCGCTTCTTAAGCAAATTGCTTGGGTGTTATATGGTCAAGCCTCACGGGCAATTAGTATTGGTTAGCTCAACGCCTCACAGCGCTTACACACCCAACCTATCAACGTCGTAGTCTTCGACGGCCCTTTAGGGGATTCAAGATCCCAGTGAGATCTCATCTTGAGGCAAGTTTCCCGCTTAGATGCTTTCAGCGGTTATCTTTTCCGAACATAGCTACCCGGCAATGCCACTGGCGTGACAACCGGAACACCAGAGGTTCGTCCACTCCGGTCCTCTCGTACTAGGAGCAGCCCCTCTCAAATCTCAAACGTCCACGGCAGATAGGGACCGAACTGTCTCACGACGTTCTAAACCCAGCTCGCGTACCACTTTAAATGGCGAACAGCCATACCCTTGGGACCGGCTTCAGCCCCAGGATGTGATGAGCCGACATCGAGGTGCCAAACACCGCCGTCGATATGAACTCTTGGGCGGTATCAGCCTGTTATCCCCGGAGTACCTTTTATCCGTTGAGCGATGGCCCTTCCATACAGAACCACCGGATCACTAAGACCTACTTTCGTACCTGCTCGACGTGTCTGTCTCGCAGTCAAGCGCGCTTTTGCCTTTATACTCTACGACCGATTTCCGACCGGTCTGAGCGCACCTTCGTACTCCTCCGTTACTCTTTAGGAGGAGACCGCCCCAGTCAAACTACCCACCATACACTGTCCTCGATCCGGATAACGGACCTGAGTTAGAACCTCAAAGTTGCCAGGGTGGTATTTCAAGGATGGCTCCACGCAAACTGGCGTTCACGCTTCAAAGCCTCCCACCTATCCTACACAAGCAAATTCAAAGTCCAGTGCAAAGCTATAGTAAAGGTTCACGGGGTCTTTCCGTCTAGCCGCGGATACACTGCATCTTCACAGCGATTTCAATTTCACTGAGTCTCGGGTGGAGACAGCGCCGCCATCGTTACGCCATTCGTGCAGGTCGGAACTTACCCGACAAGGAATTTCGCTACCTTAGGACCGTTATAGTTACGGCCGCCGTTTACCGGGGCTTCGATCAAGAGCTTCGCGTTAGCTAACCCCATCAATTAACCTTCCGGCACCGGGCAGGCGTCACACCCTATACGTCCACTTTCGTGTTTGCAGAGTGCTGTGTTTTTAATAAACAGTCGCAGCGGCCTGGTATCTTCGACCGGCATGAGCTTACGGAGCAAGTCCTTCACCCTCACCGGCGCACCTTCTCCCGAAGTTACGGTGCCATTTTGCCTAGTTCCTTCACCCGAGTTCTCTCAAGCGCCTTGGTATTCTCTACCCAACCACCTGTGTCGGTTTGGGGTACGGTTCCTAGTTATCTGAAGCTTAGAAGCTTTTCTTGGAAGCATGGCATCAACCACTTCGTCACCTAAAAGGTAACTCGTCATCAGCTCTCGGCCTTAGAATCCCGGATTTACCTAAGATTCCAGCCTACCACCTTAAACTTGGACAACCAACGCCAAGCTGGCCTAGCCTTCTCCGTCCCTCCATCGCAATAACTAGAAGTACAGGAATATTAACCTGTTTTCCATCGACTACGCTTTTCAGCCTCGCCTTAGGGACCGACTAACCCTGCGTCGATTAACGTTGCGCAGGAAACCTTGGTCTTTCGGCGTGGGTGTTTTTCACACCCATTGTCGTTACTCATGTCAGCATTCGCACTTCTGATACCTCCAGCAAGCTTCTCAACTCACCTTCACAGGCTTACAGAACGCTCCTCTACCGCATCACTTACGTGATACCCGTAGCTTCGGTGTATGGTTTGAGCCCCGTTACATCTTCCGCGCAGGCCGACTCGACTAGTGAGCTATTACGCTTTCTTTAAAGGGTGGCTGCTTCTAAGCCAACCTCCTAGCTGTCTAAGCCTTCCCACATCGTTTCCCACTTAACCATAACTTTGGGACCTTAGCTGACGGTCTGGGTTGTTTCCCTTTTCACGACGGACGTTAGCACCCGCCGTGTGTCTCCCATGCTCGGCACTTGTAGGTATTCGGAGTTTGCATCGGTTTGGTAAGTCGGGATGACCCCCTAGCCGAAACAGTGCTCTACCCCCTACAGTGATACATGAGGCGCTACCTAAATAGCTTTCGAGGAGAACCAGCTATCTCCGAGCTTGATTAGCCTTTCACTCCGATCCACAGGTCATCCGCTAACTTTTCAACGGTAGTCGGTTCGGTCCTCCAGTCAGTGTTACCTAACCTTCAACCTGCCCATGGATAGATCGCCCGGTTTCGGGTCTATTCCCAGCGACTAGACGCCCTATTAAGACTCGCTTTCGCTACGCCTCCCCTATTCGGTTAAGCTCGCCACTGAAAATAAGTCGCTGACCCATTATACAAAAGGTACGCAGTCACAGAACAAAGTCTGCTCCCACTGCTTGTACGCATACGGTTTCAGGATCTATTTCACTCCCCTCTCCGGGGTTCTTTTCGCCTTTCCCTCACGGTACTAGTTCACTATCGGTCAGTCAGTAGTATTTAGCCTTGGAGGATGGTCCCCCCATATTCAGACAAGGTTTCTCGTGCCCCGTCCTACTCGATTTCATGACTAAGAGATTTTCGCGTACAGGGCTATCACCCACTATGGCCGCACTTTCCAGAGCGTTCCGCTAATCTCAAAGCCACTTAAGGGCTAGTCCCCGTTCGCTCGCCACTACTAAGGGAATCTCGGTTGATTTCTTTTCCTCAGGGTACTTAGATGTTTCAGTTCCCCTGGTTCGCCTCTTGCACCTATGTATTCAGTACAAGATAACCATCTTATGATGGCTGGGTTCCCCCATTCAGAGATCTCCGGATCAAAGTCTGTTTGCCGACTCCCCGAAGCTTATCGCAGGCTACCACGTCTTTCATCGCCTCTGACTGCCAAGGCATCCACCGTATGCGCTTCTTCACTTGACCATATAACCCCAAGCAATCTGGTTATACTATGAAGACGACATTCGCCGAAAATTTGCAATTTAACTCACAAATTTTACCTTAGCCTGATCCGTTACCAGTGAAAGTAACGTTCAGTCTATCTTTCTATCACATACCCAAATTTTTAAAGAACGATCTAATCAAAAGACTAGAAATCAACATTCAAAGTGAATGCTCATTTCTAAGCTTTCAGAAGCAGTTTATGGTGGAGCCAAGCGGGATCGAACCGCTGACCTCCTGCGTGCAAGGCAGGCGCTCTCCCAGCTGAGCTATGGCCCCATAACAAAATTGGTGGGTCTGGGCAGATTCGAACTGCCGACCTCACCCTTATCAGGGGTGCGCTCTAACCAACTGAGCTACAGACCCAATTTCGAGCTTGTAACTGTTAGCTTGGAGCTATCAGCTTGGAGCTTAAAGCTGCTTCTATCGTCTTCTTCAATGAATCAAGCAATTCGTGTGGGAGCTTATGAAGCAGCTGATGTCGTCGATTAAGGAGGTGATCCAGCCGCAGGTTCCCCTACGGCTACCTTGTTACGACTTCACCCCAGTCATGAATCACACCGTGGTAACCGTCCTCCCGAAGGTTAGACTAGCTACTTCTGGTGCAACCCACTCCCATGGTGTGACGGGCGGTGTGTACAAGGCCCGGGAACGTATTCACCGCGACATTCTGATTCGCGATTACTAGCGATTCCGACTTCACGCAGTCGAGTTGCAGACTGCGATCCGGACTACGATCGGTTTTATGGGATTAGCTCCACCTCGCGGCTTGGCAACCCTCTGTACCGACCATTGTAGCACGTGTGTAGCCCAGGCCGTAAGGGCCATGATGACTTGACGTCATCCCCACCTTCCTCCGGTTTGTCACCGGCAGTCTCCTTAGAGTGCCCACCATAACGTGCTGGTAACTAAGGACAAGGGTTGCGCTCGTTACGGGACTTAACCCAACATCTCACGACACGAGCTGACGACAGCCATGCAGCACCTGTCTCAATGTTCCCGAAGGCACCAATCTATCTCTAGAAAGTTCATTGGATGTCAAGGCCTGGTAAGGTTCTTCGCGTTGCTTCGAATTAAACCACATGCTCCACCGCTTGTGCGGGCCCCCGTCAATTCATTTGAGTTTTAACCTTGCGGCCGTACTCCCCAGGCGGTCAACTTAATGCGTTAGCTGCGCCACTAAGAGCTCAAGGCTCCCAACGGCTAGTTGACATCGTTTACGGCGTGGACTACCAGGGTATCTAATCCTGTTTGCTCCCCACGCTTTCGCACCTCAGTGTCAGTATCAGTCCAGGTGGTCGCCTTCGCCACTGGTGTTCCTTCCTATATCTACGCATTTCACCGCTACACAGGAAATTCCACCACCCTCTACCATACTCTAGCTTGCCAGTTTTGGATGCAGTTCCCAGGTTGAGCCCGGGGCTTTCACATCCAACTTAACAAACCACCTACGCGCGCTTTACGCCCAGTAATTCCGATTAACGCTTGCACCCTCTGTATTACCGCGGCTGCTGGCACAGAGTTAGCCGGTGCTTATTCTGTCGGTAACGTCAAAACAATTACGTATTAGGTAACTGCCCTTCCTCCCAACTTAAAGTGCTTTACAATCCGAAGACCTTCTTCACACACGCGGCATGGCTGGATCAGGCTTTCGCCCATTGTCCAATATTCCCCACTGCTGCCTCCCGTAGGAGTCTGGACCGTGTCTCAGTTCCAGTGTGACTGATCATCCTCTCAGACCAGTTACGGATCGTCGCCTTGGTGAGCCATTACCTCACCAACTAGCTAATCCGACCTAGGCTCATCTGATAGCGTGAGGTCCGAAGATCCCCCACTTTCTCCCGTAGGACGTATGCGGTATTAGCGCCCGTTTCCGGACGTTATCCCCCACTACCAGGCAGATTCCTAGGCATTACTCACCCGTCCGCCGCTCGCCACCAGGTACAAGTACCCGTGCTGCCGCTCGACTTGCATGTGTTAGGCCTGCCGCCAGCGTTCAATCTGAGCCATGATCAAACTCTTCAGTTCAAACATCTTTGGGTTTTGAGAAAACCCTAAACTTGGCTCAGCAATCGTTGGTTACATCTTTGATTTCTCGCGGAGTAACTTGTGATGCTGATAATCTTTTTGACTATCAGTCTGACTCCACAAGCACCCACACGAATTGCTTGATTCAGTTGTTAAAGAGCGGTTGGTTAAGATCTTTCGTCTCAACCGAGGCGCGCATTCTACAGCAGCCTCACTTGCTGTCAAGTGATTTTTTTAAGAAGTTTTCAAAGTTTCCTTTTTAACTTCAACCACTTGCGCTTCCGATCTCTCGTTAGCGGGAGGCGAATTCTACAGCGTTACACGCTGCTGTCAACACCTCTTTTTAACCGCTTTCGACCGAGAGGATCGAATCGTTAACAAGGCGAAAACACACTGCCTTACTAACTGCTTCTGGCTTCGATGATCTGAAGCGTAACCGCTGCCGAAAACTGCGTAACTCGTTGAATCTCAAGGAGTTTTCCGTTTCGACTGCGCCGGAAGTGGGGCGAATTATAGACCTGTAGAATCTGCCGTCAACACTTATTTTTCAGATTTAAGCGAAATGCGCGCAAACGCCTTCTTCCCGGCCTGGCACACATGAGTCGCACCCACTGCATATATAAAGGTGCGATCAACAACCTCACCATCAACCCGCACACCACCAGAACCAAGAAGGTCGCGCGCCACAGCTGCATTTTTCACCAGCCCTGCTTTATTAAGGACAGCCGCAATCGGCATATCTTCAGCGGCGATCAGCTCGATTTCCGGCAGATCGTCCGGCAACTCGCCATCCTTCATACGGTTACCTGCAGCACGATGAGCATTTGCAGCAGCTTCCTCGCCATGGAAGCGCGCAACAATCTCTTCAGCCAGCTTAATCTTGATGTCACGCGGATTGGCACCCGCCTCTACATCAGCTCGGAATGCATTGATTTCATCCATCGAGCGGAAGCTGAGCAACTCAAAGTAACGCCACATCAACGCATCAGGAATCGATACCAGCTTGCCGTACATAACGCCCGGCGCTTCCTGAATGCCTACATAGTTGCCCAGTGACTTGGACATCTTCTTGACGCCATCCAAGCCCTCTAACAGCGGCATGGTCAGAATGCATTGAGCCTCCTGCCCATAACCGCGCTGTAGCTCACGCCCCATCAACAAGTTGAACTTCTGATCAGTACCGCCCAGTTCGACATCAGCATGCAGAGCGACCGAGTCATACCCCTGCACCAGCGGATACAGAAATTCATGAATGGCGATTGGCTGATTGGACGAATAGCGCTTATCAAAGTCATCGCGCTCTAACATGCGAGCAACGGTGTACTGAGAGGTCAGACGAATGAAGTCTGCAGGCCCCATTTTGTCCATCCAGGTGGAATTGAAAGCCACCTCAGTCTTGGCTGGATCAAGAATCTTGAAAACCTGGCTTTTATAGGTCTCCGCATTTTCTAGAACCTGTTCGCGAGTCAACGGCGGACGAGTGGCACTCTTACCACTAGGGTCTCCGATCATTCCGGTGAAGTCGCCGATCAGGAAGATGACCTGATGACCCAGATCCTGAAACTGACGCAGCTTATTAATAAGCACGGTATGCCCGAGGTGCAGATCCGGCGCCGTGGGATCGAAGCCCGCCTTGATGCGTAGCGGCTTGCCACGCTTGAGCTTTTCGATCAGTTCCGACTCGACCAACAACTCTTGTGCACCACGCTTGATCAGCGCTAGCTGCTCTTCAACCGACTTCATAACAGACCCGCAAGGCTCAGATTCAAAAGGGAACCAACCATACAAGAACACGGACTAATTACAAGTTTTACCCGGCGCACGGAGGCACTCATCGAACAGAGCGTCCGCGTGCTTGCGTCACAGATGATTTGGTTATATTTTATACAGTTATTTCATCGTCACCATGTCATTCATCTTTTCCACTTCATCTTTTCAAAGTCAAAATTACCTATGACCACCGAACCGTCTAAAGCGCCACCGCTTTATCCGAAGAGCCACCTGCTCGCCGCAAGCGGCATCGCAGCCCTTCTAAGCTTGGCCCTGCTGGTATTTCCATCCAGTGATGTAGAAGCCAAAAAAACCACCTTAAGCCTTGACCTTGAAAGCCCTGTCGAACAACTGAAGCAAGATCAAGACGCAGCATCTGCTGAACAAGCCACAAATGAGGCCGTCGTTTCACCTTTCGCACAGATCGATAACGCTACCGGAGGCGCAACCGCAAGCGCAGAATCTCAACCTGCGAAGGAGATTGCGCAAGAAAAGGAAGTGCCTGGTCACAAAGAAATCATAGTTGCCAAGGGCGACACCCTTTCCACGCTGTTCGAAAAGGTGGGCTTGCCGGCAGCCTCGCTTCATGAAGCGCTGACTAGCGATAAGCAAGCCAAACAGTTCTCGCAGCTCAAACACGGCCAGAAGCTTGAATTCGAGTTGACCCCAGACGGCCAGTTGAAGAGTCTGCACAGCAAAATCAGCGATCTTGAAACCATTACGCTGAGCAAAACCCCCAAAGGCTTTACGTTCAATCGGGTAATCACCAAGCCCGTTGTCCGCTCTGCCTACGTCCACGGGATCATTAACAGCTCGCTGTCGCAATCCGCTGCCCGCGCGGGACTGTCCCACAGCCTGACCATGGATATGGCCAATGTTTTTGGCTACGACATCGACTTCGCCCAGGATATTCGCCAGGGTGACGAGTTTGACGTGATCTACGAACAGAAAGTCGTCAACGACAAAGTGGTCGGTACCGGAAATATCCTTTCAGCACGCTTCACCAACCGTGGCAAGACTTACACCGCCGTGCGCTACACCAACAAACAAGGCTCCAGCAGCTACTACACCGCCGACGGCAACAGTATGCGCAAGGCATTCATTCGTACACCGGTGGACTTTGCCCGTATCAGCTCGCGCTTCTCCATGGGTCGCAAGCATCCGATTCTGAACAAAATCCGCGCCCACAAAGGCGTCGACTATGCCGCTCCACGGGGCACGCCGATCAAGGCTGCGGGAGATGGCAAGGTTCTGCTGGCCGGCCGCCGTGGTGGCTACGGCAACACCGTTATCATTCAACACGGCAATACTTACCGCACGCTGTATGGTCACATGCAGGGCTTTGCCAAAGGCATCAGGACCGGCGGCTCGGTGAAGCAAGGGCAGGTGATTGGCTATATCGGCACTACCGGCCTGTCTACCGGCCCGCATTTGCACTACGAGTTCCAGGTCAATGGCGTACACGTTGATCCATTGGGCCAGAAGCTGCCGATGGCAGACCCTATCGCCAAAGCCGAACGCGCTCGCTTCCTCCAGCAGAGTCAACCTCTGATGGCCCGGATGGATCAGGAAAAGGCCACAATGCTGGCTTCGAGTAAACGCTGAATCATGGCGCTCTATGTAGGGGTGATGTCCGGCACCAGTCTGGATGGCTTGGATATTGCCCTGATTGAGCAAAGCCCGGCGATCAAACTGGTCGCCAGCCACTACATTCCAATGCCTGACGCGCTGCGCGCCGAACTCTTGAGCTTGTGTGCCAGCGGCAACGACGAGATTGCCCGCTCCGCCATTGCCCAACAACACTGGGTCACACTGGCCGCGCAGGGTATCAACACCCTTCTGCAACAACGCCATCTAAAGGCTGAAGATATCCGCGCCATCGGTAGCCACGGACAAACCGTGCGCCATGAGCCAAACCGCGGATTCACAGTACAGATCGGCAACCCGGCATTACTGACCGAGCTCACCGGAATCACTGTGGTCAGCGACTTTCGCAGCCGCGATGTAGCGGCCGGCGGCCAAGGAGCGCCTCTGGTCCCAGCCTTTCACGAAGCACTGTTCGAGCAGCGCAGCGGAAACCGAGCCGTGTTGAACATTGGCGGCTTCAGCAATCTCAGCTTGATCGAGACCGACAAACCAGTGGCCGGCTTTGATTGCGGCCCGGGAAACGTTCTGCTGGATGCATGGATACAGATCCAGCGCGCAGAGTGTTTCGATCGAAACGGTCAATGGGCCGCTAGCGGCCAGCTTGACCAAGAGCTCTTGAAAGCCCTGCTCAACGACCCTTTCTTTGCCACCCAAGGCCCCAAGAGCACAGGGCGGGAAGTATTCAATCTTGAGTGGTTGCAGCGACATCTGGCGCAACATGAGCCTATTGCCGCAGAGAACGTACAAGCGACCCTGCTGGAACTGACAGCCCAGACCATAGTCCAGTCGCTGCAAGCCGCTCAATGCGACACCCAAGAGCTTCTGGTGTGTGGCGGTGGAGCCCACAACAACACGTTGATGAACCGGCTCGCGGCGTTACTGCCTTCAACCCGGGTCAACAGTACAGCGGTTTACAACGTTGATCCCGACTGGGTTGAGGCCATGGCGTTTGCCTGGCTGGCGCACTGTTGCCTGGAAGGCATCGCCGCCAATCGTCCCAGCGTTACCGGGGCTCGCGGTCTGCGCGTCTTGGGCGCCATCTACCCGGCTTGATTGCCAGACGACAAAACGCCGCAGAATCGCTAGACCCTGCGGCGCTCAACGACAAACCCCGCCTGAATGATCAGATCGAGAACGATGACCCACAACCACAGGTCGTGGTGGCGTTCGGGTTCTTGATCACAAAACGCGAACCTTCCAGACCTTCCTGATAGTCCACTTCAGCACCGGCCAGGTACTGGAAACTCATCGGGTCAACCACCAGACTAACGCCCTCGCGCTCGACGATGGTGTCATCTTCGGCCACTTCCTCATCGAAAGTGAAACCGTACTGAAACCCCGAACAACCGCCGCCCGTAACGAATACGCGCAGCTTCAAGCGATCATTGCCCTCTTCATCGACCAAGCTCTTCACCTTGTGCGCGGCACCTTGAGTGAATTGCAAAGCCATGGGGGTGAAGGATTCAACGCTCATGCTGACTATCTCCCGGCGCTAAGCCGCCATACTGCGTAATGACGCGCATTATCCGCTTCTCCCAGAAAATCGGTCAACTATTGTTACGGTATATCAATAGTCGAAGAGCAGCCCGTATAACGCAGAAAGGCCCGTCAACCGGGCCTTTCTATTCACTCGAAATCGTCTTACGGCAGCATGCCGGCGTGAGACAAGCCCAGACGCTCATCCAGACCAAACAGAATGTTGAGGTTCTGCACCGCTTGCCCGGAAGCGCCTTTGACCAGGTTGTCGATCACCGACAGCACCACCACCAAATCATCATCCTGTGGCCGATGCACCGCGATCCGACAGACGTTGGCGCCACGCACACTGCGCGTCTCTGGATGGCTGCCGGCGGGCATCACATCAACGAAAGGCTCATTGGCATAGCGTTTCTCGAACAGCGCTTGCAGATCAACCGACTTGTCCACAACCGTCGCATAGAGCGTCGAGTGAATACCGCGAATCATTGGTGTCAGGTGCGGCACAAAGGTCAACCCCACATCCTTGCCCGCCGCCCGGCGCAATCCCTGGCGGATCTCCGGCAAGTGACGGTGACCTTTGACCGCATAGGCCTTCATGCTCTCGGAGGTTTCCGCGTACAGGGAACCTACGCTCGCGCCACGACCCGCACCGCTGACACCGGACTTGCAGTCGGCGATCAGCCGCGAGGCATCAGCCACACCTGCTTCCAACAGCGGCAGAAAGCCCAATTGGGTAGCGGTTGGATAACAGCCAGGAACAGCGATCAAACGGGACGTCTTGATCAACTCGCGATTCACTTCCGGCAGACCATAAACCGCCTCGTCCAACAGCTCGGGAGCCCCATGGGGTTGGCCGTACCACTTGGCCCATTCATCGGCATCCTGTAGACGGAAGTCCGCCGACAGGTCAATGACCTTGGTGCCCGCCGCCAGCAACTCACCAGCCAGCGCATGGGCAACGCCGTGGGGCGTGGCGAAGAACACCACATCACAGGCGCCAAGGGTCTTGATGTCGGGAACGCTGAAAGCCAAACCGTCATAGTGACCACGCAGGTTCGGGTACATATCGGCTACGGCAAGGCCAGCCTCGGATCGAGAGGTAATGACGTCTACACGCGCTTGCGGATGCTGTGCCAACAGACGCAGCAGTTCGACACCGGTGTAACCCGTGCCGCCGACGATACCGACCTTGACCATAAACCTGCCCTCAACGAACCCACTGGAAAGCTGCCGATGATAGGGGCGGTGCGCCCCTGCGACAACCGTCAAGGTGACGTGCGGACGCTCTACCCTCTACTATCGTCGCCACCGTGAACCTGGGAATAACTAAAATGCTCTATCTATGGCTCAAAGCCTTTCACATCGTCAGCGTGGTCTGCTGGTTTGCCGGCCTGTTCTATCTGCCAAGACTGTTCGTCTATCACGCGCAAAGCGAAGACAGCGTCAGCCGTGAACGCTTCAGTGTGATGGAGCGCAAGCTCTACCGCGGCATCATGGGACCGTCGATGATCGCCACGCTGATCTTCGGTATCTGGTTGATCAGTCTCAACCCCAGCGCCTATTTCGGCCAGGGCGGCTGGATGCACGCCAAACTCACCCTGGTGGTGATTCTGATCGGCTACCACCATATGTGTGGTGCCCAATTGAAGCGTTTCGCCCGTGGCGAAAACACCCGTAGTCATGTGTTTTATCGCTGGTTCAACGAAGTGCCGGTTCTAATTTTGCTGGCTATCGTAATTTTGGTCGTTGTACGGCCGTTCTAACTGTTATTAATCGCGTCCCTGGGGGTACTCCAATGTCACTGCCCGCAATGCTCGAACAACGCTTGCGCCTGCCCGTGGTGGCAGCGCCGATGTTCCTGATCTCCAACCCCGACCTGGTCCTCGCTTGCTGCCGTAATGGCGTGGTCGGCAGCTTTCCCGCACTCAACCAGCGCGAGAGCAGTGGTTTTAAGGCCTGGCTCGAGGAGATTGAGACAGGACTGGCGACGCTGGAGAACCCCGCCCCCTATGCAGTGAACCTGATCGTGCACAACAGCAACCCGCGGCTGCAGGCGGACTTGCAGATCTGCATCGAACATAAGGTCCCGGTCATCATCACCAGTCTGGGAGCGGTCAAAGAAGTCGTGGATGCCGTGCACAGCTACGGCGGGTTGGTATTTCACGACGTGACCACCCGCCGACATGCAGAAAAGGCAGCGCAAGCGGGTGTCGACGGACTGATTGCCGTTGCGGCGGGAGCAGGCGGCCACGCCGGAACCTGGAGCCCCTTCGCCCTGATCGCCGAGATTCGCCAGTTCTTCGACAAGACCCTACTGCTGGCCGGCTGCCTGAACCACGGTCACGAGATACTCGCAGCACAGTTGCTGGGTGTAGACCTGGCGTATCTGGGCACGCGCTTCATCGGCACCACCGAAAGCCATGCCCCAGACGCCTACAAGCAAATGCTGCTCAGCTCTCAGGCAGCAGACATCGTGCACACCGCTGCGGTATCCGGGGTGCCCGCCAGCTTCATGCGTCAAAGCCTGGAAAACGCCGGCTTCGACATGGACGCGCTGCAAGGCAAGGGTGAAATCAACTTTGGCGCCAAGCTCAAGCCCATCAGTGACGAGGCCAAGGCCTGGAAGACCGTCTGGTCCGCCGGCCAAGGCGTGGGGGAAATCCATGACCTGCCTAGCACCGATCAACTGATCGCGCGCCTGGACAGGGAGTATCGCGCGGCCCAGGAATGTGCGGCCCAGCTCCCCAAGCACTGGCCACGATAATCCGTTCTCATAGTTTCTTGGCCAGTCAGGGGGCGCTGGCCTTAAACTGTGCGCCTTTTATGTAAGCCTTCATTGCACATGACAGGGAAGCCCCCATGAGTGAAACTCGCTACAAGATTGTTTTCGACGGCACCTTACTACCCGGTGTGGAGAAGTCCACCGCACAGCTGAACCTCGCCGAGCTGTTTAAAAGTGACACCGCTGCGGTTGAGCGCTTGTTCAGTGGGCAACCCGTGGAACTCAAGCGTGACCTGAGCCAAGCGGATGCCCAACGGTATCTGCAAGCACTGACAAATGCGGGAATCGATGCACGAGTCGAGCCTGAGCACACGCTGGAGCTGAGCCTGGACAAAGTGACTCCTGCGCCACGCCCGGCGAGCACCAGCGAATCTCCCTATGCGCCTCCCCAAGCCACAGTCGGCGAGGCCATTCCACAGTACTCCACCTTGAACGTCTTCAGCTTCGACGGCCGTATCGGACGCCTGCGCTATCTGGCCTGGACCCTGGTCTTGACCGTGGTCATGCTGGCCGTGGTGGCCATAGGCACCTTCTTCGGCATTCTTACAGCTGCGGTGCTCAACTCCTCCCTCCTGACAATCATGGGCATCATCGCCGGCGTTGTCGTCTTCATCGGCTTCATTGTGGTCAGCATTCAGATCAGCGTGCAGCGCCTGCATGACCTGGGCTGGTCCGGCTGGTTGTGGTTGCTGAACTTTGTCCCTCTCGTCGGCAGCATCTTTCCGCTGGTTCTCATGGTCAGCCCCGGCACTAACGTCGCCAACCGATACGGCGCACCTCCACCGCCTAACACCAAGGCGGTCAAGGTCCTGTCCTGGATGTGGGTGGTGCTGATCGCCCTGCTCATCGTCGCCATGGTGGCTGGCGGCCTGAGTTCCCTGGAGGACCGCTACAGCGAAACCAGCTACAGCGAAAGCTATGACTCCAGCTACAGCGACGAAGACGCTGAACCCGCTGACGCCGCCGAAGCCGCAGCGCCCGCTGTAGAATCCGAGCAAGAATAAAACGCACCGCCGCCTGCGACTCTCCCTGTCGCAGGCCACAGGCCGTTGCGATGGAGAAATGCATGACCCGTTACGCTCTGATCACCGGTGCTTCCAGCGGCATAGGTCTAGCCCTTGCCGAAGCACTGGCCAGGCGCGGCCGCAACCTGCTGCTGGTGGCCCGCCAACGTGATCAGCTTGAAAGCATTGCTCTGGAGCTGACTCAGCGTTTCGGGGTTGAGGTATTGTTCCGGGCCTGCGACCTGGGGGAACCCTTGCGACTGTCCGGCTTCCTCCTGGAACTGGAGGAAGGCGACCGGCAAATCGATCTACTGGTCAATTGCGCAGGCATCGGTACGTGCGGTCCCTTTCTCGCCCAGGACTGGATGACCGAGCAAGATCTGATCGAGGTCAACGTCCTCGCTCTTACCCGCCTGTGCCATGCCCTGGGCAACAGCATGGCGTTGCTGGGCGGCGGGCAAATCCTCAACGTCGCTTCGGTAGCCGCATTTTATCCCGGTCCCTGGATGAGCACTTACTACGCCAGCAAAGCCTACGTCCTGCACTTTTCCGAGGGGCTGCGTGAAGAGCTGAAAAAGTGCGCCATCAAGGTCTCGGTACTCTGTCCTGGACCAACCCGAACCGCCT
The DNA here is from genome assembly GCF_009861525.1 of Pseudomonas sp. LD120. Taxonomy (GTDB): domain Bacteria; phylum Pseudomonadota; class Gammaproteobacteria; order Pseudomonadales; family Pseudomonadaceae; genus Aquipseudomonas. The sequence continues at coordinate 313,152 of NZ_WVHL01000001.1, forward strand.
TCTTTCACACGGCACAGATGAACGCCGAGAAGCTTAATGCCAGCAACTTGCCCATGAGCCCCGAAGAAGTCGCTCTGTACACCGTCCGTGCGCTGGAAAAGAACCGCGCCATCATCATCCCCGGCCGTCTGAACCGCTGGATGGCCTTCAGCAGCCGCCTGGGTGCTCGTTGGCTGACCCGCAAGATCGCCGGTTACCTCAATCGAGCGTATTGCCCACGTTAAGCATCCTCTCGGGGCTGGGCGCACATCGTGAGCCTGAGTACACTCAGCCCGGACCAACCCTATGGAGAAACAGCTGTGGATACTCTGTTCACCAAGATCATCAACAGAGAAATACCCGCAAAAATCATCTACGAGGACGACCAGGTGCTGGCCTTCCACGATATTGCCCCGCAAGCGCCGGTGCATTTTCTGGTGATCCCGAAAAAACCCATTCGCACCCTCAACGACCTGACCGAGGACGACAAAGCCCTGGCCGGACACATTCTGTTCACTGCCCAGCGCCTGGCCAAGGAACAAGGCTGTGAAGACGGCTTCCGGGTTGTGATGAACTGCAATGAGCTGGGCGGACAGACCGTCTATCACATTCATATGCACGTGCTGGGTCAGCGTCAGATGAACTGGCCTCCGGGCTGACGGCTCTAGCAGGCCCCTTTGCCGCGCCCTCTCGTCCTGTTGCAGACGAGGGCGCGCTGATCCAGCGCAGGTTTCACCCCATCGATTGGAGTAAACTGGCCGCCGTGATTCTTCCCGGAGATAAGCATGACTACTCAACGTCACTACTCGCCGATTGACCGCCTGCTACTACAGGCCGATATGGCCATGCGTACGCTGCTGCCTTTCAGCGGCCAACCCTATCGCCCGTCGCCGGCCATCGTGCAGCCGGACGCGCAGATGAGTGACGAGGATACCCGCCACGTCGCGGGACTGATGCGCATCAACCACACCGGGGAAGTCTGTGCCCAGGCGCTCTACCAGGGGCAGGCCCTGACCGCCAAGCTGCCTCAGGTGCGTCAGGCCATGGAACATGCCGCCGAAGAAGAGATCGACCATTTGGCCTGGTGCGAACAGCGCATCCGCCAGTTGGGCAGCCACCCCAGCGTCCTCAACCCGTTGTTCTATGGTTTGTCATTCGGCATTGGTGCCGCCGCAGGCCTGATCAGTGACAAAGTCAGCCTGGGCTTTGTCGCTGCCACCGAAGATCAAGTGTGCAAGCATCTGAACGAGCACCTCGGCCAGTTACCGGCTGAAGATGAAAAGTCCCGGGCGATTCTCGAGCAGATGCGCGTCGACGAAGAACACCACGCTGAAACCGCCCTTGAAGCGGGTGGTTTCCGCTTTCCGGCACCGGTGAAGTTCGGCATGAGCCTGCTGGCCAAGGTCATGACCAAGAGCACTTACCGGATCTGAATGCCCGTCAGGCGATGGGCTACAAAAAGGGCGCTCTCAGAGCGCCCTTTCATTTGCCGATACACTCAGCGCGGTTCAACCCAGCTCGACGATTTCATAGTCGTGAGTAATGGCCACGCCAGCGGCGCCGAGCATGATCGAAGCCGAGCAGTATTTCTCTGCGGACAGCTCGATGGCTCGCTTGACCTGAGCCTCTTTCAGACCACGCCCCTTGACCACGAAGTGCATGTGAATCTTGGTGAAGACCTTCGGGTCTTCGCTGGCGCGTTCGGCGTCGAGGAAGGCTTCGCAGCTTTCAACGGCTTGGCGTGATTTCTTGAGGATGCTGACCACGTCGAAGTTGCTGCAGCCGCCTACGCCAAGCAGGAGCATTTCCATGGGGCGAACACCCAGGTTACGGCCACCGGCTTCTGGCGGACCATCCATCACTACTACATGGCCGCTGCCCGACTCACCGAGGAACATGGCTTCGCCAGCCCATTGGATGCGTGCCTTCATCGCCAAGACTCCACTGCTAAAAAAGGGTCGCCAGCTTAGCACAGGGTTTTACACACAGCGCTTTGCCCCTTCATCCCTAAACAAGAGCTGACCAGAAAAATCCTAAATCCGACAAGGATGTGTCTGTTAAGCTGACGCCAAATGAATGGCGCATTGCCAGCGTCGAACATCGGTTTGTTTCACCCTATAAAACCCATTCATACCGTGCAGGCTCTTCGGGATACAACGATGGTTGCTATTGCCCCCACCCCCAAGATCAAAAACCTCGACAAGTTGCTGATGCACTGTCAACGCCGTCGCTACCAGGCCAAGAGCAACATCATCTGTGCCGGTGATGCGTCCGACAGCCTGTATTTCATTATCAAGGGCTCGGTCACCATCCTTATCGAGGATGACGACGGCCGGGAGATGATCATTGCTTACCTCAACGCCGGGGACTTTTTCGGCGAACTGGGACTGTTCGAGGAAGCGGGACACGAACAGCAGCGCAGTGCTTGGGTGCGGACCAAGGTCGAATGCGAGGTCGCCGAAATCAGCTACGCCAAGTTCCGCGAGCTGTCGCAGCACGACCCTGACATTCTGTATGTACTCAGCGGGCAGATTGCCCAACGCCTGCGCAATACCACACGCAAGGTCGGCGACCTGGCCTTTTTTGACGTAACAGGACGGGTTGCCCGCTGCCTGCTGGAATTGTGCAAGCAGCCGGACGCCATGACTCATCCGGACGGCATGCAGATCAAGATCACTCGCCAGGAGATAGGCCGGATTGTCGGCTGTTCTCGGGAAATGGTTGGCCGGGTCCTCAAGGACCTTGAGGAGCGCAACCTGGTTCACGTCAAAGGCAAGACCATGGTGGTGTTCGGCACCCGCTAGCCCGGCAAAAACGCCGTGAGCATTTTCCGGTACAACTGGTCCAGGCGTGTCATGGCATCAGGCGCCGCAAAGGCTTCATGCAAGGCAATATGGCTTTCTGCACGGCATCGCTGCTCCAGGCCGCAAACCTGATTGAAGGTATTGACCGCGCCCACCATGGACTCGCGCTCGTTATCCAGCAACAGAGCACCATGCACCAGTCCGACCGGCCGCTGCCCGCCCTTGCTCTGTCGCCAGCGCTGGGCCGTGCCCACCATTTTCCGGCCGTCCAGATTGACGTTGAAACGCCCGTCACAGAACGCCCCGCCCACCTCCCCCAACGACGGATTGCCCCCCAATTCGCTAAGCAGATCACAAATCGGTTGGCATAGACGCCGATAAGCCGTCTCGATCCGGCCCTGATCACCCTCACTGCGCGGCGGTGCATAGACCAGCGCGATATTCACCGTAGCAGCCGACTGCGGCACCGGCTCACCACCGGTTTCTCGCAACAACACCGGCCAACCGCCGGCCGCCGACGCCACGCAAGCCTGTTCGAAATCCGGCAGACGACTCAGGCGTCGAGGCATCACCAACGCCCGGTCACTGGGCTGCCAGAACAGCAGGCCAAACTCGTGTTCGCCGGTACACACCTGCGCCAGCAGATCCTGCTCGGCCTGCAAGCCTGCTTCGACAGTCAAGGCAAGGGGTTGGGTCATGGCAGTGGAAATCCTTGGCATTGGAGATGAAAAAGCCGGCATTGCCGGCTCGTTCACTGCGAGTGTCTCAGTCCAGGGTCGAACCGCTGACTGGCAGGCCACGCTCAGGGAAGAACAGGCGTTGCAGCTCATTGCCTGGACTTTCAGCGCGCATGAATGCCTCGCCCACCAGGAACGAGTAGACGTTGCTGATTTCCATCAGCTCGACATCGGCGCGATTGAGAATGCCGCTCTCGGTGATCACCAGACGGTCGCGGGGAATACGCGGCAGCAGATCGAGGGTGGTCTCCAAGTCGACTTCAAAGGTATGCAGGTTGCGGTTGTTGACCCCTACCAGCGGCGTATCAAGTGTCTTCAGCGCCCGCTCCAGTTCATCACCGTCGTGAACCTCCACCAGCACATCCAGCCCAACACCTTTGGCCACCGCGGCCAATTCCGCCATCCGCACGTCATCGAGCGCAGCAACGATCAACAGCACGCAGTCAGCACCCAGGGCTCGGGCTTCGACGATCTGATACGGGTCGATCATGAAGTCCTTGCGGATCACTGGCAGCTTGCAGGCCGCCCGTGCCTGCTGCAGGTAAGCATCGGCACCTTGAAAGTAATCGACATCAGTGAGCACCGACAGGCAGGTAGCTCCGCCTTTTTCGTAGCTCTTGGCGATGTCGGCGGGCACAAAGTTCTCGCGGATCACGCCTTTGCTCGGCGAGGCCTTTTTGATCTCGGCGATGACTGCTGGCTGCTTGAGCTTGACTTGCTCCTGCAACGCCCTGGCGAACCCCCGTGGGGCATCGGCCGCCCGCGCGAGGCTTTCCAGCTCGGCCAGACTGACACGCGCGCAGCGCTCGGCAACTTCCTCGGCCTTGCGGGCGAGGATTTTTTCCAGAACGGTCGGCACACTCATCCTTCATTCTCCTGCTTGAACACCGCGGTAAAGGCTCCCAGCTCTTCGAGCTTCTCCCGAGCCAGCCCTGTGTGCAACGCGTCATGAGCCAGCGCCACGCCTTCTTTCAGACTGCTGGCGTGGTCGGCGGCATACAGCGCCGCCCCGGCATTGAGCACAATCATTTCGGCGGCCTTCTGGCCATTCTCGGTCTTGCGACGCCCCAAAGCGTCACGGATCAGCTCAAGCGACGCCGCCGGGCTCTCCACCACCAGTCCGAACAGACTCTGGCTCTTAATCCCCAAGTCCTCGGGCTGTACCCAATACTCAGTGATCTGATCATTCTTCAGTTCAGCCACATAAGTCGGCGCCGCCAGGCTGAACTCATCTAGGCCGTCCTGAGAATGCACCACCAACACGTGTTTGCTGCCCAAGCGCTGCAGAACCTCGGCCAACGGCCGGCACAACGCCTGAGTGAACACGCCCACCACCTGGTGCTTCACACCGGCCGGATTCGTAAGCGGGCCGAGCATGTTGAACAGGGTCCGCAGGCCGAGGTCGCGACGCGGGCCGGCGGCGTACTTCATGGCGCCATGATGAGACTGGGCAAACATGAAACCGATGCCGACGTTATCAATGCAACGCGCCACCTGGACCGGTGTCAGGTTCAGATAAATGCCCGCCGATTCCAGCAAATCGGCGCTGCCGCTCTTACCAGACACCGCGCGATTGCCATGCTTGGCGACCGTACAGCCGGCAGCCGCGACCACAAAGGAAGAGGCGGTGGACACGTTGAAAATATTCGCACCGTCACCGCCAGTGCCCACGACATCCACCACGCCGTCGAGGGTTTTCAACTCGACTCTATCTGCCAGCTCGCGCATCACCGACACGGCGCCGACGATTTCGTCGATGCTTTCACTTTTCATGCGCATGGCCATCATGAAGGCGCCTATCTGCGCATCCGTGCATTGGCCGGTCATGATCTCGCGCATCACATCGCGCATCTCGTCGGTACTCAGGTCCAGATGGCCGACAATACGGCTCAGGGCAGTCTTGATATCCATAAAAAGTCCTTAGCGTGTGCCGCCGCTCTGTTTGAGGAAGTTGGCGAACAGCTCGTGGCCCTGCTCGGTGAGAATAGACTCGGGGTGAAATTGCACCCCCTCGATATTCAGCGTCTTGTGGCGCAGCCCCATGATCTCGTCGACGGCGCCGTCGTCGCACTGAGTCCAGGCGGTGACTTCAAGGCACTCGGGCAAGTTGTCGTGCTTGACCACCAGGGAGTGGTAGCGGGTTACGGTCAGCGGCATGTTCAGGCCGCTAAACACACCCAGGTCACGGTGAAACACCGGACTGGTTTTGCCGTGCATCACTTGCCGGGCCCGCACCACCTGACCGCCAAAGGCCTGGCCAATGGACTGATGCCCCAGGCACACACCGAGAATCGGCAGCTTGCCGGCGAAGTGCTTGATCGCCTCGATGGAAATCCCGGCTTCGGTCGGGGTGCAAGGACCGGGCGAGACCACGATACGCTCGGGCTTGAGCGCTTCGATCTCGGCCACGGTCAGTTCGTCATTGCGCACCACTTTCACTTCTGCACCCAACTCGCCCAAGTACTGCACGACGTTATAGGTGAAGGAGTCGTAGTTATCGATCATCAGCAACATAGTGAAAACTCCTCAAACCTTGGATGCAGGGGACTGTTCAGCCAGTGCCACGGCACGGAACATTGCACGACGCTTGTTCAGCGTCTCTTCCCACTCCAGGGTCGGCACCGAGTCGGCGACGATACCGCCACCGGCCTGCACATGCAGCTCGCCGTTCTTGATCACCGCGGTGCGAATGGCGATGGCGGTGTCCATGTTGCCGTTCCAGGCGAAGTACCCCACGGCGCCGCCGTAGACCCCACGCTTGACCGGCTCCAGCTCGTCGATGATTTCCATGGCACGAATCTTCGGTGCCCCGGACAAAGTACCCGCCGGCAGGATCGCCCGTAGCGCATCCATCGCCGTCAGCCCGGCTTTCAGTTGGCCGGTGACGTTGGAAACGATGTGCATCACGTTGGAATAACGCTCGATGACCATTTTTTCAGTGAGCTTCACCGAACCGATCTCGGAGACGCGTCCGGTGTCGTTACGCCCCAGGTCGATCAGCATCAGGTGCTCGGCGATTTCCTTGTCGTCCGACAGCAGGTCTTGCTCCAGGGCCAGGTCGGCCTCCTCGGTGGCGCCCCGCGGACGGGTGCCGGCAATCGGCCGCACGGTAATCAGGTTGTCCTCGACCCGCACCAGCACTTCCGGCGAACTGCCCACTACATGAAAGTCGCCGAAGTTGAAGAAGTACATGTAGGGCGTCGGGTTGAAGCAGCGCAGCGCCCGGTACAGATCGATGGGCGCAGCCTTGAAGTCAATCGACATGCGCTGAGACGGCACCACCTGCATGCAATCCCCGGCCAGGATGTATTCCTTGATGGTGTCCACAGCTCGCTCGTAATCACCCTGGGTGAAGCTGGAGCGGAATACCGGGTCGGCCGCCTGCTGCTGGCTAAAGTCCAGCCCAGGGCGCGGGGTGATTGGCTGGCGCAATTGCGCAAGCAACTCCTGCAAGCGCGCCTGCCCAGCGTCGAAGGCATTTTCCTGGCTTGGATCGGCCAGCACGATGGCGTGCATCTTGCCCGCCAGGTTGTCGAACACCACCACCGCATCGGAGACCATCAGCAGGATATCCGGCACGCCGATCGGATCCGGGTTCGGGCACTGCCCCATACGCGGCTCGACATAACGCACGCAGTCATAACCGAAATACCCCACCAGGCCACCATTGAAGCGTGGCAGGCCAGCGATGGTCGGCACGTTGTAGCGGGCTTTGAACGCCTCCACGAAGGCCAGCGGGTCAGGTACTTCGTGGCGTTCGATCTCCACCCCGTCATGGGTCACGCTGACCTGGTGCCCGTGCACGCGCAGAACGGTACGGCACGGCAGGCCGATGATCGAATAACGCCCCCACTTCTCGCCCCCCTGCACCGACTCCAGCAAGTAGGAGTTGGGCTGATCGGCCAGTTTCAGGTAGATCGACAAAGGGGTGTCGAAGTCGGCAAGAGTTTCAAAGGCCAGCGGGATACGGTTGTAACCGGCTGCGGCCAAACGCAGGAATTCTTCGCGAATCATGGGGTGCCTCGTGGCTTGAGGGTCTATCAGTCAGGTATGCAAACGCGCCGGCAAGGCCGGCCAGATAAAAATCAGGCGCGCCAACGCCAACGGGCCAGGGCCTTGATGACTTTCATCCAGAGTTTGCGAGTGACCACCACGATGGAATTTCCAGAAGGGGATGGAACAGCGTCGGGCAACGTTATCTCAGCGGCAGGTTCTAAGCAACCAGGGAGCAGCGACCGCAGATTGTCGATCACCAGCGCCGGTGATTCTTCGGCAATCGGCCGACCGTGGTTATAACCGTAGCTCAACGCAACGCACTTTACCCCGGCAGCCTTGGCCGCCAGCACATCGCTGCGCGAATCACCGACAAACAGCGACTGCGACGCTGGCACGCTGGCCATCTTCATCACGAAGAACAGCGCCGCCGGATCAGGCTTCTTCTGCGGCAGGGTGTCGCCGCCGATGATCCAGCGGAAATAGCGACCAATCTTCACCTGATCCAGCAACGGTGCAACGAAACGCTCGGGTTTGTTGGTGATCAGGGCCATCTCCACGCCCTGCTTGTGCAACCATTTGAGGGTCTCACGCACACCAGGATAGGCCACGGTCAGTTCATGACCGTCCTCATAAGCAACATTAAACAGTTCCAGAGCGTGCTCGGCCTCGACATCATCGACGCCCTCGGCCTCCAGGCTATTGGCCAGGGCCCGGCGCACCAGCATCGGCGCACCATTGCCGACCCACTCACGCACCGCCTCGATACCCGCCGGCTTGCGCCCCAGCTTGAGCAGCATTTGATCCACCGCAACGGCGAGGTCCGGCACCGAGTCGACCAGAGTGCCATCCAGGTCGAACATCACCAGCCGCGGCAAACGCCCGGGGAACAACTGCTCAAACGCGCTCATGGCCGCGCCAACGCCAGTTCGGCACGCATCTTCTCGATGACTTCCTGATAATTCGGCGCATTGAAGATGGCGGAGCCGGCGACGAAGGTGTCCGCACCGGCAGCGGCGATTTCACGGATGTTATTGACGTTGACACCACCGTCGATCTCCAGACGGATATCGCGGCCGCTAGCATCGATCAGGGCACGCGCTTCACGCAGTTTGTCGAGGGTGCCGGGAATGAACTTCTGCCCACCGAAGCCTGGGTTGACACTCATCAGCAAGACCATGTCGACCTTGTCCATCACGTACTTGAGCACGTCCAGCGGAGTCGCCGGGTTGAACACCAGGCCTGCCTTGCAACCGCCTTCGCGGATCATCTGCAGGGAGCGGTCCACGTGCAACGTGGCTTCCGGGTGAAAGGTGATGTAGGTCGCGCCCGCCTCGATGAAGTCACCGATGATGCGGTCCACCGGAGTCACCATCAGGTGGGCATCGATCGGCGCGGTGATGCCATACTTGCGCAGCGCGGAACAGACCATCGGGCCGATGGTCAGGTTCGGCACATAGTGGTTATCCATGACATCGAAGTGAACGATGTCGGCACCAGCGGCCAGAACATTGTCCACTTCCTCGCCCAGACGGGCGAAGTCGGCGGAGAGAATCGACGGAGCAATAGCGAAGGGCTGCATGACGCACCTGTTTGAGCAGAATCACGATGGCGCGCATTGTATACCTCATGCTTTGGGGCGCACACCGTAACCGCAATCATCAGTAGGCCGACCGGTAGATCTTCTCGATATCAGCCGGGCTCAGGCGGCGCGGATTGTTGCGCATCAAGCGTTCGATACCCGCAGCCTCGACCGCCATGGCCGGGATCGCGTCCTCGGGTATGCCAAAACTGCGCAACCCTGTGGGAATTTCCACTGCAGCACACAACGCGGTCATGGCATCCACAGCCCGATCAGCCGCCTCGCTGGCGCTCAAGTGCGCAGTCTGCACGCCCATGGCTTCGGCGATATCCTGCATACGCTCGACGCAAGCGATCTTGTTCCAGGTCATGACATAAGGCAGCAACAAGGCGTTACTGACCCCGTGGGACACATGAAAACGCCCACCCAAGGGATACGCCAGGGCGTGCACGGCCCCGACCCCGGCATTACCGAAGGCCATGCCAGCCATCAAGCTGGCGGTGGCCATGTCTTCCCGGGCGTCCAGATTCGCCGGGTTGGCAAAGGCCTTGGGCAACGCCTTGGCAATCAACTTGATGGCGCCAAGGGCCAGAGAGTCGGTGATCGCCGAGGCATTGAGCGACAGATAGGACTCCATGGCATGCACCAATGCGTCAACGCCACTGGCGGCCGTCACACTGCGAGGACAGGTCAGGGTCATCTGCGGACTGACCAGCGCCACGTCCGGCAACAGGAAGTCGCTGATGATGCCCTTTTTCATCTGCGCGGACTTGTCCGAGAGAATCGCCACGTTAGTGACTTCCGAGCCAGTGCCGGCGGTGGTGGGAATGGCGATCAGCGGTGGCCCCTTGCGCGGTACCTGGTCGATACCGAACAGGTCTTGCAGGGCGCCGTGATAACCGGCATAGGCCCCGACACTCTTGGCGATGTCGATGGCGCTGCCGCCACCAAGACCAATCAGGCCGTCATGCCCACCCTCGCGATAGACCTGCATGCAATCTTCGACAATAGCGATTTCCGGGTCGGGCTGTACCCGATCGAAGACCTCGTAGGTACGCCCTCCCAGATGTGCCAGCGCCAACTCCACCGTGCCCGACTTGAGCAGCGCGGCATCCGTGACAATCAGCGGGTGGTCGACATCCAGACGAGTCAGCTCGGCAGCCAGTTGCTCGATAGCGGTGCTGCCGGTCAGCAGTTTATGGGCGATCTTGAAAGAGGAAATACTCATGTGCGCAGCCTCTTAGAGGGTGGGAGCTGGCACAAGCGTAGCTGGGGTTTACCGGTTGTCGCCTATTCAGCGGACGAATGAGCACACTTTACCGATGCACGCACGCCGACAGAGTGCGTGCATCGGCCGTGGCCAGCGTCAAACCTGAGCGGTGCGTAGCTTTTCACTGCGCCCGCGCAGCCACTCCAGGGTCAGCAGCAGGATCACCGAGAAGACAATCAGCAACGTAGCCGCCGCGGCGATGGTCGGACTGAGGTTTTCGCGGATGCCGCTGAACATTTGCCGAGGCAACGTCGCTTGCTCGGGTCCGGCAAGGAACAGAGTCACCACCACTTCGTCGAACGAGGTGGCGAAGGCGAACAGCGCTCCACTGATGACACCCGGGGCGATCAGCGGCAAGGTCACCCGACGAAAAGTCGTCAGCGGCGAGGCGCCCAGGCTGGCAGCTGCTCGTACCAGATTCTGGTTAAAGCCCTGCAGGGTCGCCGACACGGTGATGATCACAAACGGCACGCCCAGTACCGCATGCACAACGATCAGCGAGAAGAAGCTGTTACCCAAGCCCAGCGGCGCAAAGAACAGGTAGCTCGCAACGCCGATGATCACCACAGGCACCACCATCGGCGAAATCACCAGGGCCATGACCAAGGACTTGCCGGGAAAATCTCCCCGGGTCAGACCAATGGCCGCCAAAGTGCCAAAGATCATGGCCAGCACGGTGGCGGCCGGGGCGACGATGACGCTGTTCCTCAGCGCACGCATCCACTCGGCGGAGGCAAAGAAGTCCTGATACCAATGCAGCGAAAACCCCTGCAACGGGTACACCAGAAAACTCCCCGAGTTGAACGACAACGGAATAACCACCAACACCGGCAGCACCAGGAACAACAGCACCAAGCCGCAGAGAATCCGCAAGCTGTAGAACCAGACCCGCTCAACGGGCGACATGTAGGGGCTCAGCATTTCGATTCTCTCCTTAGCTCAGGCGCAGGCGACTGGCGCCCACCAGCCAGCTATAAATCAGATACAGCACGACAGTCGCCAGCAACAGCAGGCCGCCCAACGCCGTGGCCATGCCCCAGTTGATGCTGGTGTTGGTATAGAAGGCGACGAAGTAGCTGACCATTTGATCGTTCGGGCTGCCCAGCAAGGCCGGGGTGATGTAGTAGCCGATGGCCAAGATAAAGACCAACAGGCATCCCGCGCCAACACCGGCGTAGGTCTGCGGGACATACACACGCCAAAAGCTGGCGAACGGATGGCAGCCCAGGGAAATCGCAGCCCGCATGTAGGTCGGCGAAATGCCCTTCATCACGCTGTAGATCGGCAAGATCATGAACGGCAACAAGATGTGCACCATGGAGATGTAGACCCCGGTGCGGTTGAATACCAGCTCAAGCGGTTTATCGATCACCCCCATCGCCAGCAGCGCGCTATTGATCAGCCCGCCAGACTGCAGCAACACGATCCAAGCTGCCACCCGTACCAGGATCGAAGTCCAGAACGGCAGCAACACCAGGATCATTAAAAGATTGCTTTTACGCGCCGGCAGGTTGGCCAGCAGGTACGCCAGGGGATAGGCCAGGGCCAGGCAGATGGAAGTGATCACTAGCCCCATCCAGAAGGTCCGGGCGAAGATATCCAGGTAAATGGACTGATCCGGAGTCGCCGGGGCCACTTCACCCAGGTCGTCGATGCGATGATCCACCGCTGCCAGCAAATAATAAGGCGTCAGGCTACTGGTGTTACGCCGGATCGCCTGCCAGTAGGCCGGGTCGCCCCAACGCTCATCCAGGCTCTCCATGGCTTCTTTGTAGGATTCGGGCTCGGCCTTGAACGGCAAGGCGCGAGCAGTTTTGGTCAGCAGGCTGCGGTAGCCGGCCAACTCCATGTTCAGGCGTTTGGACAGGTCGCCCAAGGTCTGATTCTTGCGGGCCACCGCCAGGTCTTCGCTCAAGGCTTTATAGGCTGATTCGGCGGGCAAGCCACGACCGTCCCAGGCACTCACGGCCGCGACCGTGCGCGGCATGCCCCCGACCACTTCCGGGTTGCCGACGCTCTTGTACAACAGCGCCACAATCGGTACCAGGAACACCAGCAGCAGAAACAGCACCAAAGGTGCGATCAAGGCCTGCGCCTTCCAGCGGTTGACCCGCTCGGCACGGGCCAGTCGCTGCTTGAGGGTTGGGCCGGTGACCGCGTTCAAGGGAACGGTGATGGTCATGACAAACTCCGCGAATCGATCTTTCAAATACAAACCACCGCGGTAGGAGCGGGCTGAACCGCGAACCAAAGGCCATCACTGAACACCGGTGCAGCCTGTGATGTCGCCTTGACGGGCCAGCTCGTTCCTACAGCGACAGCGCTGGTTACTTGGCTGCCCAGGCGTTGAAGCGCTGTTCCAGTTGCTCACCGTTGTCAGCCCAGAAACTGACGTCGATCTGCACCTGGTTGGCGATGTTTTCCGGGGTGGTTGGCATGTCCTTGAGAATGTCCTTGGCCAGCAGCGGGACGGCCTGGGTATTGGCTGGACCGTAGGCGATGTTTTCCGAATAAATTTTCTGCTGCTGCGGCTGAACCGAGTAGGCGATGAACTTCTTCGCCGCTTGCGCACGGGCTTTGTCCAGGCCACGTGGAATGGCCCAGGCGTCGAAGTCATAGATGCCGCCGTTCCACACCACCTTCAGGTTGCTTTCCTTCTGCACTGCCGCAATCCGACCGTTGTAGGCCGAACTCATGACCACATCCCCGGAGGCCAGGTACTGCGGCGGCTGGGCGCCGGCTTCCCACCACTGGATGCTCGGCTTGAGTTCATCGAGTTTCTTGAAGGCGCGGTCCTGACCACCTTTGCCGGCCAGCACTTTGTAGACATCTTTCGGCGCAACACCGTCAGCCATCAACGCGAATTCCAAGGTGTACTTGGCGCCCTTGCGCAGACCGCGTTTACCCGGGAATTTCTTGGTGTCCCAGAAGTCCGCCCAACTGGTCGGTGCGGTTTTCAGCTTGTCGGCGTTGTAGGCCAGTACGGTGGACCAGACAAAGAAACCAACGCCGCACGGCTGGATCGCCCCCTTGACGTAGTCTTCACTCTTGCCGAACAGCGCCGGGTCCAGTTGCTCGAACATGTCTTCGTCACAACCACGAGACAGCTCCGGCGACTCGACCTCTACCAGGTCCCAGGACACGCTATTGGTGTCGACCATGGCTTTGATCTTGGCCATCTCGCCGTTGTATTCGCCAGCGATGATCTTGCCATTGCCTGCTGCTTCCCACGGCGCATAGAAGGCTTTGGCCTGCGCCGCCTTGTTCGCCCCGCCAAAGGACACCACGGTCAGGTCCGGACCGGCCGCCATCGCGTGCGCCGCACCTAGCATGCCCAGCGCCACAGCGACAGCGCTGAGGGGGGCGGTGAATTTCAGGGATCTCAACATTGATTGTGTTCTCCACTTGCAGGTTGGTGTTGCAGGGGGGCGATCAATTCGCCTCTAGAAGCGGGTCAAGCGCACGAACATGCTCGACTTGCCAGCCAAGCGGAACCACGTCACCCACCGCCAGCACTGGATCGAGCTCGGCAATCGGCTGTTTCACAAAGAAGTCGCTCTTACCGCAGACTTCCAAGCGCACCCGGACGTGGTCGCCCAGATAGATGAATTCCGCCACCCTTCCTGAGAAGCGGTTGACGCAGCTTTCGCTGGAGCCGTTGAGGCTCACACGCTCCGGGCGGATGGACAGGGTCACGGGGCCGCCGATCTGGCCGACGTTCACCGCCAGCGCCTCGACTTTCTCCCCACGCCCCAGCTCCACGATGCAATTGTCACCATTAAGGCTGTGAAGGCGGCCGTTCAGGCGGTTATTCTCGCCAATGAAGTTGGCGACGAAGGTGTTTTTCGGCTCTTCGTAGAGGGTCCGCGGCGGTGCGATCTGCTGGATTTCGCCCTGATGGAACACCGCTACCCGGTCAGACATGGTCAGGGCTTCGCCCTGGTCGTGGGTCACATAGACCACGGTCACGCCCAGACGCTGGTGCAGGTGTTTGATCTCCATCTGCATGTGTTCACGCAGTTGTTTGTCGAGAGCGCCGAGGGGCTCGTCCATCAGCACCAGTTGCGGCTCGAACACCAAGGCCCGCGCCAGGGCCACACGCTGCTGCTGGCCACCGGACAACTGCGCCGGATAGCGCTGGGCGAATGCCTCGAGCTGGACCATGCTCAGCACACGCTTGACCCGCTCACTGATGTCGGTCTTGTTCAGGCCACGTACCGACAACGGAAAGCCCAGGTTCTCAGCCACGGTCATGTGCGGAAACAGGGCGTAGTTCTGGAACACCATGCCGATATCGCGCTTGTGCGGCGGCACGTTATTGATCGAACGCCCGGCCAGTTGGATCTCACCAGCAGTCGGTGTCTCGAAACCCGCCAGCATCATCAGGCTGGTGGTCTTGCCAGAACCGGACGGCCCCAGCAGGGTGAGGAACTCGCCTTTGCGAATTTCCAGGTTGAGGTCTTTGACGATCAGGTTCTCGCCGTCGTAGCTCTTCTGCACACCACGAAAACTGACCAGAACATCATTGGCCCCAGCGCTTGAATCGACCTCGCTCATACCCACACCTTTTGTTTTAGACGGCTGTGGAACAAGCCTAGTGGAGCCCACAGGTCGCGCAAATCGGGAGGTAGGAGAGATTCGCCTCAGCCGCCTGGAAGGTTGCGTGTAGGGATTGCCCTACACAGATGGCGGGATTGGATAAGGGCAGAGGTCATCTGCAAGCGGCAAGCAGCAAGAAACGGCAAAAGCCCGAAAGCGGGGGTGTCGCAAATGGATAAGTGCACTCCCCGGGAGGTGCAGAGGGTACTGCTGATGGCGTCAGAGCAACTTGTGCTCCATGGCGTACTTCACCAACTCCGCCAGGGAGGTGATGTTGAGTTTTTGCATCAGCCGCGCCTTGTGGGTACTGATGGTCTTGCTGCTCAGGGCCAACTGCTGGGCAATGTCGTTGACGTTGGCACCTTGGGCCAGGCGCTCGAACACCGAAAACTCGCGCTCGGAGAGCAATGAATGCAGGGGGCGGGCATCGGTCAGACCAACCTCGAAGACCATACGGTCCGCAAGGTCTGGGTCGATGTAGCGGCCACCGGCGGCGACCTTGCGAATCGCCGTCAGCAACAACGACGGATCGCTGTCCTTGGTGGCGTAGCCGGCGGCGCCGATTTTCAGTGCCCGCGCCGCCATCTGCGCCTCATCATGCATTGATAGCACCAGGATCGCTGGCGGATTGTTCAGCGCGCGTATCCGGGGAATGGCTTCCAGACCGTTCACCCCTGGCATGGAAATGTCCAGCAACACCACTTCACAGGGCACCTGCCGCAGGGTTTCCAGCAGTTGCTCACCGTTGCTGGCCTCCCCCACCACCGTCAGGTCCTTGGCCAGGCCGATCAGTTGCTTGATGCCTTCACGGACAATGGTGTGGTCTTCAGCTACCAATACACGGATCACGCACTTCTCCTCATTATTGTTCTCGCCCCAGAGGCACCCGCACGCTCAAGGTAGTTCCCTCGCCCGTCTCACTGTGCAACGACAGACTGCCGCCCATGATCAACACTCGCTCGCGCATACCCACCAGCCCAAAGGAGGTCGGACGCGCTGAGCCGGTGTCAAACCCCAGGCCATCGTCACTGATGGTCATGCACAAATCGCCCTCTTCCAGCGCCAGGGTCAGCTCCACAGTATGCGCCTGGGCATGGCGCATGACATTGGTCAGGGCTTCCTGAAGGATGCGGAACAGACCGATGGCCTTAGCGTCATGGAGGTGCGGCAGGTTCTCCGGCACTTGGACCAGACATGGAATTTGCGTGCGCGCTTCAAAGCGTCGGGCCTGCCACTCGATAGCCGAGGCAATGCCCGCATCAAGGATCGGCGGGCGCAGAGCAGTGGCCACATCACGCACCAACTGGAACAGCTGGGCAATCAGGCGCTTCATGCTGTTGAGACGCTCATGCAGGCCCGGATCGAGCTGGGCATAGGCCAGTTCGCACATGGACGTTTCCAACTTGAGCACGGTAAGCATCTGTCCCAGTTCGTCATGCACTTCCCGGGCAATGCGAGCTTTTTCCTCTTCGCGCACGCTTTCCAGGTGCGCCGACAACTCGCGCAACTGCTCACGAGAGCTGGCCAGTTCCAGCTCGATACGCTTGCTCTCGCTGATATCCCAAACGATGCCATCCCAGACGAAAGCACCGTCATCCAGGCGCCGTGTAATCGCCTTGATCTCGGCCCAACGCTGCTGGCCCTGGCGCGTCAGGATGCGGCCCTGCCAGGACCAGTCGCTGTCGGTGTCCAGTGCCTGATCCTGGGTCTGGTGATAACTGGCCTTGTCGTCCGGATGCACCAGACTGCGCAAGCCGGTGTCTCTGTGGGCCAGCACCGCCGGCGAATAGCCCACCAGGTTTTCACTGCCCTCACTGATATAGGCGAAGTCGATCTGCCCGGTGACCGGCGCCCGCTCCAGGCGAAAGACCAGGCCCGGTACATTGGCGGCAATGCCCTGCAGGCGCGCTTCACTTTCACGCAGCGCCGCCAGCGCCCGTCGGCGCTCAGTCACATCATTGAGGTACACCACCAAGTACTCACTGTCGCGAAACCGCAGAAAGCTCAAGGACACATCCACCGGCAGGATGCTGCCATCTGCTCGCATGCACTGGGTCTCGAAACTGTGGGCGCCCTCCTCGCTGGCCCGCGCGCGCTTCCACAGGTTGAGCCAGCGGTCCATGTGCAGGTTGGGCTCAAAGTCGATCAATGGCCGGTCGATGACCGCGCCCGGCAAATAACCGAGCATCTCTTCAGCGGCGCGGTTGGCATAACGCACATGGCTGTCCCAGTTGACCCAAAGAATGCCCACGGTGCTCTGGTCAATGGAGAACTGAGTCAGACGCAGCGCTTCTTCACTGGCGGTACGCAAGGCGATGTCTTCCCGCGCCGCCAGCAGACGCTGCTCAAGACTGCGCTGCTGACGGCGCTGCCAGAAGACGATCGCCAGGCTGGCCAGCAGCAGGAGCAGCAGCAACAGGCAAAGGTTCTGCCAGAAGCCGGGGGATTCGCTCAGGCGTGGGTACTTGGGTTGCAACCAACGATTGTGAAGCTGCTCCAAGTCCTTGGCCGGAATCGCGTGCAGGCCGGCTTCGATGATGCCGGCCAGCTCGGGCCAGTCGCGGCGGCTCGCCACCCGCAGCAACTGCGGCAGGCCTATATCGCCTACCACCGCCAGCCCGGCGAACTCCGCCTCACCCGACAAGCGGCTGAGCTGCGCCTCATCCACCACCGCATAACGGGCTTGCTGACTGCGCAGCAGTTGCAGGGCCTGACGTTCCAGGGGAACGCCTTGCAGGTTCAGGTTTGGATAGGTCACACGCAGGTAATCAGCCACCGCGCTGGGCATGCGTACCGCGACCCGGGCCTGAGTGTCGAGTTTTTCCAGGTCCACGGCACCCGCGCCCTTTTGCTCGCCGACCACCAGTTGCGGTACACGCATATAAGGGTCGCTGAACAACCACCGCCGTAGCCCGGCCGGGGTCTGGATCAAGCCGGGGGCCATGTCCACCTCGCCATCGCGCAGGGCTTTTTCCAGTTGCATCTGATTGGGAAAGTTTCGCCAACTGAGCTCGATCCTCAAGGCCTTGGCCAGCGCTTGCATCAATTCGACGTTGGCCCCCGATAAACGCTGAAGGCGCCGATCGTACGACGCGAACGGTGCCTGCAACACCAGCCCCACCCGCAGTTCAGGGTGTTGTTCCAGCCATTGCCGCTGTTCGTGACTCAACTCCGCCCCAGGCACACGAGGCGCCGGCGCCGCCGCTCCTATCAAGGGAAGAGACAGACAGCCGATAAGCAAAAGGCAGCGAAAACGCATCATCTGAAATCTCACACCCTGACAAATACTGACCAACCCATTAGGCTGCCGGAATTACTTCTGGCCTGGAATAACCGATGCCCCTTGTCTACCGCTCGGCACTGCCTGCATTGTGCCTGTCGCTGATCCTGCCTTGGACCTTTTCTGCACAAGCTGCCGATCCGGCTCCGGAAACCAAGAGCCCCGAGGAACAACCGGTACAACGCCCCCCCCTGCCTGAGCGTAGCCAGGAAGAAGCCACAGCCCTCGAACGCCAACTGTCCGCTCAGGAACAACAGCGGTTGCACGCCGCTGGCGACACCTTTCTGGCCCTGTGGAAACCCGCCAACACCAGCGATCCCAAGGGCGTGGTGATTATCGTCCCCGGGGCGGGTGAAACTGCAGACTGGCCGCAAGTTGTCGCGCCGCTGCGCAACAAGTTGCCGGACACCGATTGGGGTAGCCTGAGCCTGACCCTTCCGGACATGCTCAGCGACGCGGCGCAACCACGGGTTGTCGAGCCTGCGCCCCTCCCAGAACCCACGAAAAACGTCAGTACCGCCAACGGCGCCAGCACCGAAGCCATGCCCATCGAACAGGTGGCTGGCAGCGAGGCTGACGCGCCAGATCAAGTCGTGGCCCAGGGTACTGAAGAACAAATCAAGGCGGACGCCGAGCGAATCTTCACTCGAATCGACGCAGCGCTGGCCTTTGCCGAGCAGCAAAACGCCCGCAGCATAGTGCTGCTCGGCCATGGCACCGGCGCGTACTGGGCAGCACGCTACCTGAGCGAGAAGCAACCTTCACAGGTGCAGAAACTGGTGATGGTCGCGGCACAGTCTCCGGCCAACGGGCAACCGCAACTGGAGGAACTGACGCCCACCTTGAAGCTGGCAACCGCCGATTTTTTCTACGTTGACAAGCGCCAGGCGCGCACGGCCGCCTTGAAGCGACTGCAGGCCAGTAAACGACTGAAGCACTCGAGCTTCAGCCAGATTTCCCTCAAAGCCCTGCCGGGCAACTACGCAGCCCAGCAAGAACAGTTGTTTCGGCGAGTCCGTGGCTGGCTGAACCCACAGGCCCCGGACAGCTGAAGCCCCTTCACCGCCACGCCCTGATAGGTCGCGGCGGGCGGATTGGCGCCTGCCGTTCTCAGCGAAAGTCCCGGCGCTGACGTATCAACGCGTAGGCACTGTGCAGCTCACGAGTCTTTTCCGTGGCGTCGCGTACCTGCGCCGCACTGGCACCACTGCCGGCCACCTTGTCCGGGTGATGGCGGCTGAGTAGCCGACGATAAGCTCGTTTGATCTGCGCCGGCTCACTGGTGGAAGCGACGCCTAACAGGCGCAGTGCGTCCTGATAAGTGAGGGTGTCTTCAGTCAGGCTTCTTCTGGCCGGTCCGTACTCTTGCGCCAATGCCTGAAGCTGCTCCGCAGTCCAGCCCAACCACTTACCCCAGCGCTGGATCAGCTCGCGCTCCGTCGGCCCGACCCGGCCATCGGCCCAGACCATGCGCCAACAGGCCCG
Organism: Pseudomonas sp. LD120; assembly: GCF_009861525.1. Lineage (GTDB taxonomy): Bacteria > Pseudomonadota > Gammaproteobacteria > Pseudomonadales > Pseudomonadaceae > Aquipseudomonas. The sequence goes on from NZ_WVHL01000001.1 coordinate 332,881, forward strand.
CAACACGCCTTCCGCAGCGTGAGGCTGGGCACCGAGGCGCCGTAGATAGCCGCGCAAACGATCACTCCCCGATTTACCACGATTGAAGGCCGTGATTGCCCGGCGCTGCGCGGCATCATTCATGTCCAGCGAACGCATTTCCTGGCGCGCCTGCTGGATATGACCGTCCACCACCCGGCCATCACTTTTGGCTAAACGACCTAACAGCACGAACAGCAGTTCATCATTACGTAACGTCGGGCGACCGCCCAGGCGTTCTCGAACATGCGCCCAGCTTTGCAGTTGCAAGCGCCGGTCCAGCGCCTGCCCCAACAACGCACCCAGCATGGCCCCCGGAATGCTGGCAATTGCAAAGCCCGCTCCGGCTCCGATCAGAGTCCCTGGCCACCACATATCAGCGACTCGCTTGCAGCAAGCGTTCAACTTGCGCCAAACGCTCAACCGTGCCGACATCAATCCATTGCCCGGCCATGTGCTCGCCGCTGACCTGATCTTCGGCCATCGCCGTGCGCAACAGTGGGGCCAATTTGAAGGGCCCGGCGACACAGTGCTGGAACAAACGCGGATGCAGAACCGAGATGCCACTGAAGGTCAGGGCCGCCTGCCCAGGCAGGGCATCGTGCAACAACCCATTCTCCAGGCAGAAGTCTCCCCCGCTGGGGTGGTGTGCCGGGTTGTCCACCATCACCAGATGCGCCAGCCCGGCTAGCGGTCGGCGCAAGGAGGCAAAGTCGTAATCGGTCCAGATATCGCCATTGACCACCAGGAACGGTGCGTCGCCGAGTAGGGGCAAGGCCCGCAAGATCCCACCACCGGTTTCCAACGCTTCGTCTTCCGCCGAATACTGAATGCGCAACCCCCAGCGCTGACCGTCGCCGAGGGCGTCTTCGATCTGCTGACCGAGCCAGGCATGATTAATGACGATATCGCTAAAGCCGGCGGTCGCCAGGGCTCGCAAGTGGTATTCGATCAAGGGCACGCCCGCGACGGGCAACAGCGGTTTGGGTGTAGTCAGGGTCAGGGGACGCATGCGCTCACCCTTGCCGGCCGCCAGAATCATCGCCTTCATGCATCGACTCCTGCGGACTGACGCAAACTGAGCAGCAACTGCGCCAATGGCGCCAGCTCGGGGCGACGCTGCAACACAGCATCTATATAAGCAAAGAAACGCGGAACATCGGCCAGGTAGCGTGGCTTGCCGTCGCGATGGCAGATACGCGAGAAAATCCCGATCACCTTGAGGTGACGCTGCACGCCCATCAGGTCACTGGCACGAAAGAACGCTTCAAAATCTTCCTGCACCCTAATCCCCCGCGCCCGTGCCAGGTGCCAATAATCGTTCAACCAGCCACGCACCCGCGGCTCCGGCCAACTGAGAAAGGCATCCTTGAACAAACAGGTCACGTCGTAGGTCACAGGACCATAGACCGCATCCTGAAAGTCCAGCACCCCGGGGTTTGGCTCACTGATCATCAGGTTGCGTGGCATATAGTCACGGTGCACCAGCACTTGGGGTTGAGCCAGCGCGCTGTCGATCAGCAACTGGCTGACCTGTTGCCATTGTTCACGCTGCTGCGGATTCAGAGTGATACCCAGCTCCCGTCCGACATACCACTCGGGAAACAACTCCAGCTCGCGGCGCAGCAAGGCGACATCGTAACGGGGCAAAGGTGCATCCATCGGCAGTTGCTGGAGGGCCAGCAATGCCTGCAGGGCATCCTTGAAAAGCGCGTCGGCATTGTCATCGTCGATCACGTCGAGGTAGGTTTTATTGCCCAAGTCGCTTAGCAACAGGAACCCACGAGGAACATCCTGCGCATAAATTTTCGGCACATTGATGTTCGCCGTAGCCAGCAAGTGAGCGATATCCACGAAGGGTTGGCAGTTTTCCTGAGGCGGCGGCGCATCCATGACCACAAAGCTGCGGCCCTCGCCCTGCCAGCGAAAATAACGGCGGAAACTCGCGTCGCTGCTGGCCGCGGTCAACGTTGCGGGGGGCACTTCGCCCCAGCCTTGCGCGGCATAAACAATCGCCAACTGCTCATCGAGCCAAACGTTCAGGTGTTGCAAGCGTACATCTTGGTCAGGCATTACAAGGGTCTCCGACGGCGCTAGCCGTCAAGCGGGTCATGCTTTATTATCCAGCATCTTTTTCAGACCATCGAGAGGCGTGCGGCCCACACCGCGGGCAGATGGCACGCAGGAAGCCCGGACTAATAAGATGGCATTGAAATCCCCCGCGTTTCGTAAAAAATTTCCGTTGCTGGTTACCGGCAGTTTGCTGGCCCTGCAACCTCTAGCCACCTCTTACGTGGTCGCCGCGGAACAGTATGACTGCTCAGTCTCTGCTTCAGGTGGCTGGGCCTGTGCGCCGAAAACCAGCGCAGCCCAACTGCCTCCGCGCCCGATTCACGACGCCAGCTCGATCAGCTCCAGTGCCACGACCGCAACCGAAGGTGGTGACGCAGGCGAAGCTGTCGGCGACAAGCCCGTGCTGGTCACCGAAGCCAAAGGCCGTGGCCTGAAGTCCCGCAGTGCGGACTACAGCCACCTCGACTGGGTGCCACGTGAGAAGCTCACGGCCGCTCAATTGGCCGAAACCGGCCCTTACTGCTCTGGTTCCTATATCGAACCGATTCGTCCTGGCATGAATGACAAGACGAATAAAAGTGACGCCCCGACCTTTATCGGTGCCAAGGCTTCGCGTTATCAGCAGGAACAGCAGGTGGCGACGCTGGCCGGTGACGTGGTCATGCGTCAGGGCAGCATGCAGGTCGAGGCCGACGAGGCCAACCTGTACCAGGCCGAGAACCGTGGCGAGTTGAGCGGCAACGTCCGCATCCGCGATAACGGCACCCTGATGGTCGGCGACCACGCCGACGTCCAGCTCGACACTGGTGAAGCCAAGGTCGATAACGCCGAGTACGTGATGCACAAGTCACGGGTACGTGGTAGTGCGCTGTACGCCAAACGCGCGGAAAACGCCATCATCCGCCTCAAGGATGGTACGTACACCACGTGCGAACCGAACAGCAACGCCTGGCAACTCAAGGGCAACAACATCACCTTGAACCCGGCCACCGGCTTCGGTACCGCGACCAACGTGACCTTGCGGGTCAAAGATATTCCGGTGCTCTACACCCCGTATATCTACTTCCCGATCGACGACCGTCGCCAGTCCGGTTTCCTGCCACCGAGCATCGGCACAGGCGGTGATACCGGCTTCATGCTGGTCACTCCTTACTACTTCAACCTGGCACCGAACTACGACGCCACGTTGTACCCTCGCTACATGGCCAAGCGCGGCCTGTTGATGGAAGGCGAGTTCCGTTACCTGACCAAGAGCAGCGAAGGTCAGTTCGGCGCCGCCTACCTCAACGACGACGATACCGATCGCAGCAAGCAGACCGATTACGAAAAAACCCGCTACATGCTCAACTGGCAGCACAAGGGCGGGCTTGATTCGCGTCTGATGACCGAGGTCGACTACACCAAGATCAGCGATCCTTATTACTTCCAGGATCTGCAGACCGATCAGCTCGGCGTGAAGTCGTCTACCGACTACGTCAACCAGCAAGGTGCCGTGACCTACCGCGGCGATGATTACACTGCACGCCTTAATGTGCAGGCGTACGAGCTGGCGAGTGTGTCCAACATCACGCCGTACAACCGCCTGCCGCAGATCACCTTCAACGGTGCCCTGCCGTTCCATCCGCAAGGTTTGGATTTCACCTACGAGACGGAACTGGTGCGGTTTGAGCGGGACCTGATGAAAGGCAACTACTTTGATAAGGACGGCGGGCCATTCGACGCCAACGGCGTTGCAATTGGCACTCGCCGCCTGGATGAGAACGTTGCCGGTCTGGCGCGCGCCAACGGTGACCGCCTGAACCTGAAGCCGGGTGTCAGCCTGCCGCTGAACTGGAGCTACGGTTACCTGACACCGTCCCTCAAGTACATGTACACCCAGTACAATCTTGACCTGGACGCCAAAGGCAAAAATGATCTGGTGATCAACCGCAACAGAGCGGCAGCACTGGGTGAATCGTACAAGAGCTCGCAAAACCGCGGCGTTCCGATCGCCAGTCTCGACGGTGGCCTGTACTTCGACCGTGACACTCAATGGTTTGGCAAGAATTACCGCCAGACCCTCGAGCCGCGCGCGTTCTACCTCTATGTTCCTGAGGAAGACCAGAAGAATATCCCGGTATTCGATACTGGAGAACCCACCTTCAACTACGCCTCTCTGTTCCGTGAAAACCGCTTCTCCGGCTCCGACCGTGTTGGCGACGAAAACAAGCTGTCTCTCGGCGTGACCAGCCGCTGGATCGAAGACAATGGCTTCCAGCGCCAGCGCATCAGCGTGGGCCAGGCCCTGTACTTCAAGGATCGCACCGTCCAGTTGCCGGGTATCGACTACCGCACCCGCGCCGACGCCACGTCCAACGTCTCGCCTTACGCGCTTGAATATGAATACCGCTACAACCGCGACTGGCGCACCACGGCCGACTACAACTGGGATCCGGACAGCCACAGCCCGCGCTCCGGCAGCGCAATGCTCCACTACCAGCCCGAAGACAATCCGAACAAAGTGGTCAACGTTGGCTATCGCTATCGCAACGACCAGATCCGCTACGACCAGAACAGCGGCACCTGGAAAATGGGCGGCGATTACGGCACTGCGGGCCAGCCTGGCTACGTGAAGGACTACTACAAGATCCAGCAGCATGACTTCTCGGTGATCTGGCCGATCGTGCCGCAGTGGAACGCCATCAGCCGTTGGCAGTACGACTACAACCGTAACCGCACGCTCGAAGCCTTCGGTGGCTTCGAATACGACAACTGCTGCTGGAAACTGCGCCTGATCAGCCGTTACTGGGTCAAGTATGACGAGTTCAGTCAGAACGCTCCGGAGAACGAGAAAGGCGACCGCGGCATCTTCCTCCAAATTGTTCTGAAGGGTCTCGGTGGCGTCATGGGCACCAAAGTAGAGAGCTTCCTCGACAAAGGCATCCAAGGTTATCGTGAACGTGAAGACCAAGCTTTCTGATTGTCTGCGCCCGCTGATGTTGGGCGCGCTGTTCCTGAGTACTGCGGCCAGCGCCGCGGTGCAGTCCATCGACAAGGTCGTGGCCATCGTCGACAACGACGTGGTCATGCAGAGCCAACTGGACCAGCGGGTTCACGAAGTCCAGCAAACCATCGCCAAGCGTGGCGGTGGCGTACCGCCTACCAGCGTTCTGGAACAGCAGGTTCTGGAGCGCCTGATCGTTGAAAACCTGCAACTGCAGATTGGCGAACGTTCCGGCATCCGCATCACCGACGAAGAACTGAACCAAGCCATCGGTACAATTGCCCAGCGCAACAGCATGAGCATCGAGCAGTTCCGGGCCGCCCTGGCACGCGACGGTTTGTCTTATGAAGACGCTCGTGATCAGGTTCGCCGCGAGATGATCATCAGCCGTGTTCGTCAGCGTCGTGTCGCCGAGCGGATCCAGGTATCGGAACAGGAAGTGAAAAACTTCCTGGCTTCGGATCTGGGCAAAATGCAGCTCTCCGAAGAACTGCACTTGGCCAACATCCTGATTCCGACCCCGGAAAGCGCCAACTCCGAAGCCATTCAGCGCGCTGCGCGCCAGGCCATGGAGGTGTATCAGCAGCTCAAGCAAGGTGCAGACTTTGCGCAGTTGGCAATCGCCCGCTCCGGCAGCGACAACGCCCTGGAAGGCGGCGATATGGGCTGGCGTAAAGCCGCTCAACTGCCACCTCCGTTCGACCGCGAGCTGAGCGCAATGGCGGTGGGTGACATCACTCAGCCCGCACGCACGCCTGGCGGCTTCATCATCCTCAAGCTGCTGGACAAGCGCGGCGGTGGCAATCAGGTACGCGATGAAGTGCATGTACGCCACATCCTGATCAAACCAAGCGAAATTCGCAGCGAAGTAGAGACCAAGCGCCTTGCGCAGAAGCTCTACGAGCGGATCGAAGCCGGCGAAGACTTCGCCGAACTGGCCAGAAACTATTCGGAAGACCCAGGCTCCGCTCTCAATGGCGGGGATCTCAACTGGATCGACCCCAACGCTCTGGTACCGGAATTCCGCGAAGTGATGGCCAAGACCCCGCAAGGTCAGCTATCCAAGCCGTTCAAGAGCCCTTATGGCTGGCATGTACTGGAAGTTCTTGGCCGTCGCGCCACCGACAGCACCAGTCAGGCCCGTGAACAGCAAGCCATGACCGTCCTGCGCAACCGTAAATACGATGAAGAGTTGCAGACCTGGTTGCGGCAGATCCGCGATGAGGCCTACGTCGAAATCAAACTGCCTGGCGCTGAACAGGCGGCGCAGTGAAACCCAGACGTTTCGCGCTAACACCCGGCGAGCCGGCAGGTATAGGTCCAGACCTGTGCCTGCTGCTTGCCTCGCAACCCCAGCCATATCCCCTGATTGCCATTACCAGCCGTGACCTGCTCCTTGAGCGGGCCACGCAGCTGGGTGTGGCGGTCGATCTGCGGCCAGTGACCCTGGACCGACTGCCGACTGAAGCGGCTCCAGCCAACAGCCTGTATGTGTGGGACACGCCCCTGGCCAAGCCAGTGGTCAGCGGTCAGCTGAACCAGGCCAATGCCGCCTTCGTTTTGGAAACCCTGACGCGGGCTGGCCAAGGCTGCCTGGACGGGCACTTCGCCGGCATGATCACCGCCCCCGTGCACAAGGGCGTGATCAACGATTCCGGAATCGCCTTTTCCGGCCATACCGAATTTCTCGCTGACCTGAGCCACACCGAACAAGTGGTGATGATGCTGGCCACACGCGGCCTGCGCGTCGCCTTGGTGACCACGCACCTGCCCTTGCGGGAGGTGGCAGACGCCATCACCGCCGAACGCCTGGAGCGGGTCACGCGTATCCTGCATGCCGACCTGCGGCACAAGTTCGGGATTGCCCAACCACGCATCCTGGTGTGTGGGCTCAACCCCCATGCCGGCGAAGGCGGGCACCTGGGCCATGAAGAAATCGACATCATCGAACCTACCCTGGAGCGTCTGCGCGACGAAGGCATGGACCTGCGCGGTCCGCTGCCCGCCGACACTCTGTTTACCCCCAAATATCTGGAGCACTGCGACGCAGTGCTGGCGATGTACCACGACCAAGGCTTGCCCGTGCTGAAATACAAAGGCTTCGGCGCGGCCGTCAATGTGACGCTCGGCCTGCCGATCATCCGCACCTCCGTCGACCACGGCACCGCCCTGGACCTGGCCGGCAGCGGCAAGATCGACACCGGCAGCCTGCAGGTCGCCTTGGAAACCGCCTACCAGATGGCCGAGAACCGTTTATGAGCGAGCAATACCAACACCGGGCGCGCAAGCGCTTCGGCCAGAACTTCCTGCACGACGCCGGCGTCATCGACCGCATCCTGCGGGCCATCCACGCCAAACCCGAAGACCGCATGCTGGAAATCGGCCCGGGCCAGGGCGCCCTGACCGAAGGCCTGCTGGGCAGCGGCGCGCAGCTGGATGTGGTGGAGCTGGACAAGGACCTGATCCCAATCCTCAATCAGCAGTTCGCTGGCAAGAGCAACTTCAACTTGCACCAAGGTGATGCACTGAAGTTCGACTTCAACACCCTGGGGGCCGCACCCAACAGCCTGCGGGTGGTGGGCAACCTGCCTTACAACATCTCCACACCGCTGATCTTCCACTTGCTGCAGAACGCTGGGCTGATCCGCGACATGCACTTCATGCTGCAAAAGGAAGTGGTGGAACGCTTGGCCGCAGGCCCCGGCGGTGGTGACTGGGGTCGCCTGTCGATCATGGTTCAATATCACTGCCGCGTGGAACACCTGTTCAACGTCGGCCCCGGCGCCTTCAACCCACCACCGAAAGTCGATTCGGCCATCGTGCGCCTGGTGCCCCACGCGGTGCTGCCACATCCAGCCAAGGATCATCGCCTGCTGGAACGCATCGTCCGCGAAGCCTTCAACCAGCGCCGCAAGACCCTACGCAACACCCTCAAGGCACTCCTCAGCAGCGCTGAGATCGAAGCCGCCGGTGTCGATGGCAGCCTGCGCCCCGAGCAACTGGACCTGGCCGCCTTCGTGCGCCTGGCCGACCAGTTGGCCGTCCAGCCCAAGCCTGCCACCGACTGAGAAACGTCCTTGCCCGAGACCGGGTAGGACGCCAGGCGGGATGTCTGGTTTACTACCCGACACTTGACCTAGACTGACCTTCATCAGCTTCGTCCCGCTTTGCTTTAAAGGCCTCTTGCATGTCCGATCCTCGTTATCAGGTCGATGTCAGCGTCGTCACTCGCTTTCTGGCAGACCAATCGCAACCCGAGCAGAACCGCTTCGCTTTTGCCTACACCATCACCGTACAGAACAACGGCTCGCTTCCCGCCAAGCTGCTGTCCCGGCACTGGGTGATCACCGACGGTGACGGGCATGTCGAAGAGGTCAGAGGTGCCGGGGTGGTTGGCCAACAGCCACTGATCGCCCCAGGCAAAAGCCACACCTACAGCAGCGGCACCGTCATGACCACCCGGGTCGGCAATATGCAGGGCAGTTATCAGATGCTGGCCGAGGACGGCAAACAGTTCGACGCCATCATCGCGCCCTTCCGCCTCGCGGTCCCCGGAGCCCTGCACTGATGGCGACCTACGCCGTTGGCGATCTGCAGGGCTGCCTGGAGCCACTGCAGTGCCTGCTTGAACAAGTCGCCTTCGACCCCGCCAAGGATCGCCTGTGGCTGGTGGGCGACTTGGTCAATCGTGGCCCGCAATCCCTGGAAACCCTGCGCTACCTGTACTCGATCCGCGACTCGCTGGTTTGCGTACTGGGCAATCACGACCTGCACTTGCTCGCAGCCTGGCGCAACATTGAACGCCTGAAAAAATCCGACACCCTGAAGGAGATCCTTTCAGCAGCGGATTGCGAAGAATTGTTGCAGTGGCTACGCCAGCAAAAGCTGATGCACTACGACGAAACCCGCAATATCGCCCTGGTACACGCCGGCATCGCGCCACAGTGGTCCCTGAAGAAGGCCCTGAAGTGCGCCGCCGAGGTCGAAACAGCGCTGCAAGACGACAGCCTCTTCGAACCTTTTCTGGATGGCATGTACGGCAACGACCCGGCGAAATGGGACAGTGAGCTCAAAGGCGTCACCCGCCTGCGAGTCATCACCAACTACTTCACCCGCATGCGTTTTTGCACCAGCGACGGCAAACTCGACCTCAAAAGCAAGGAAGGATTGGACACCGCGCCCCCCGGCTACGCGCCCTGGTTCAACCACAAAGAACGCAAGACCCGCGAGCTGAAGATCATCTTCGGTCACTGGGCAGCCCTGGAAGGCCACTGCAACGAGCCAGGCATCTTTGCCCTGGACAGCGGTTGTGTCTGGGGAGGCGCAATGACCCTGCTGAACGTCGACACTGGCGTGCGCCTGACCTGTAACTGCAACGCCCAAGGCCATACAGCGCCTCTGTTCCCCGCCCCCTTGCCCGCCCCGACAACGCGCTAGACAGCGCAGACCAACAAGCCTCAGGAGCCCGCCATGAGCGAATTCAAACGCATCCCCCCAGAACAGGCCCAGGCACTGCGCGAGCAAGGCGCGGTCGTAGTGGATATCCGCGACCCGCAAACCTATGCACTGAACCACATCAGCGGTTCCCGCCACCTGGACAACCACTCCATCTCCGACTTCATCCGCAGCGCCGACCTCGATGCCCCGCTGGTCGTGGTCTGCTATCACGGCAACTCCAGCCAGAGCGCAGCGGCGTATCTGGTCAGCCAGGGCTTTTCTGATGTGTATAGCCTTGATGGCGGCTTCGAACTGTGGCGCAACACTTATCCGACGGAAATCGCCCAAGGCACCGCCGAATAATTTTTTCTGCAGCTCTAGCCCGCGTACTACGTGGGCTCACGCGGCACCAGACGAACGGTAGCGCGCAACTTATTCCCCATCTCTCCTTGACCTCTCGGATTCCGAACTATCCTTAGCCTCAGGCCATCCAAAACAGGGGAGAGCCGGTACACCGGCGGGCGGGTCATCGGTACTAGCTTTCAAGGTAGATAGCTTTGAAAGTGTTCTGGGGGGTAAACAGCAACTGGGCTTTTCAGTTGCATGCCAGCACTTGACTGACTGATCCGACGCCGGCTCCACGTATCGAGCGAGGTGACGTCATGAGCATTTTTAGCCACTTCCAACAGCGTTTCGAATCTACACGCCAGGAAGAGTTTTCACTGCAGGAATACCTGGAGCTTTGCAAAAGCGACCGAAGCGCCTATGCCTCAGCCGCCGAACGGCTGCTAATGGCCATCGGCGAGCCCGAGCTGCTGGACACCTCGACCAACTCGAGACTGTCGCGAATTTTTTCCAACAAGGTCATTCGGCGCTATCCGGCCTTTGAAGACTTCCATGGCATGGAAGAGTGCATCGACCAGATCGTCTCCTACTTCCGCCACGCCGCTCAGGGCCTGGAAGAGAAGAAACAGATTCTTTACCTGCTGGGTCCGGTCGGGGGTGGTAAATCCTCCCTGGCCGAAAAACTCAAACAACTGATCGAGAAAGTGCCTTTTTACGCCATCAAGGGCTCCCCGGTCTTTGAGTCGCCACTGGGCCTGTTCAACGCCACGGAAGATGGCGCGATTCTCGAAGAGGACTTCGGCATTCCCCGTCGCTACCTCAACACAATCATGTCGCCCTGGGCGACCAAGCGTCTGTCGGAGTTCGGCGGCGACATCAGTCAGTTCCGGGTAGTGAAGCTGTATCCGTCGATCCTCAACCAGATCGCGGTGGCCAAGACCGAGCCAGGTGATGAGAACAACCAAGATATCTCGGCCCTGGTGGGCAAGGTGGATATCCGCAAGCTGGAAGAATTCCCTCAAAACGATGCCGACGCTTACAGCTACTCCGGGGCACTGTGCCGGGCCAACCAGGGCTTGATGGAATTCGTCGAAATGTTCAAGGCACCGATCAAGGTGCTGCATCCATTGCTGACCGCCACTCAAGAAGGCAATTACAACAGCACCGAAGGCCTGGGGGCGATTCCGTTCACCGGCATCTTGCTGGCCCACTCCAACGAATCGGAGTGGCACACCTTCCGTAACAACAAGAACAACGAAGCCTTCATCGACCGGATCTATATCGTCAAGGTGCCTTACTGCCTGCGGGTCAGCGATGAGGTGAAGATTTACGACAAGTTGCTGTTCAACAGCTCGCTGGCCAAGGCCCACTGCGCCCCCGACACCCTGAAGATGCTGGCGCAATTTACTGTGCTCTCGCGCCTCAAAGAACCGGAAAACTCGAACATCTATTCGAAGATGCGGGTCTACGACGGCGAAAACCTCAAAGACACCGACCCCAAGGCCAAGTCGATCCAGGAATACCGTGACAGTGCGGGTGTCGACGAGGGCATGAACGGCCTGTCGACACGCTTCGCCTTCAAAATTCTGTCGAAAGTCTTCAACTTCGACCCCCATGAAGTCGCCGCCAACCCGGTGCACCTACTGTATGTACTGGAACAGCAGATCGAGCAGGAACAATTCCAGGCCGAAACCCGCGAGCGCTACCTGCGATTTCTCAAGGAATACTTGGCGCCGCGCTACATCGAGTTCATCGGCAAGGAAATCCAGACCGCGTACCTCGAGTCCTACAGCGAGTACGGCCAGAACATCTTCGACCGTTACGTACTCTATGCCGACTTCTGGATTCAGGATCAGGAGTACCGCGATCCGGAAACCGGCGAAATCCTCAACCGCGTAGCCCTCAACGAGGAGCTGGAGAAGATCGAAAAACCAGCTGGCATCAGCAACCCAAAAGATTTCCGCAACGAGATCGTCAACTTCGTACTGCGCGCCCGGGCCAACAACAATGGCAAGAACCCCACCTGGCTCAGCTACGAGAAACTGCGGGTGGTCATCGAAAAGAAAATGTTCTCCAACACCGAAGACCTGTTGCCGGTCATCAGCTTCAATGCCAAGGCCAGCAAGGAGGACCAGCAAAAACACAACGACTTCGTCACACGCATGGTCGAGCGCGGTTACACCGACAAACAGGTACGACTGCTGTCCGAATGGTATCTGCGGGTCAGAAAATCGCAGTAAGGCAGTGAAGCAGCGATAAGCGGCAAGCTGGAAGCGCCAAGAACGCCCGTCGTCATTGCGCTTGTGGCTTGCAGCTTGACGCTGAGGTCTTGAAGCTGCCCGGAGGGCTCCCCATGAGCTATGTGATCGACCGACGTCTCAATGGCAAGAACAAGAGCACGGTGAACCGTCAGCGGTTCCTGCGGCGTTACCGTGACCACATTAAAAAAGCGGTCGAAGAGGCCGTCAGCCGCCGCTCCATTACCGATATGGAGCATGGCGAACAAATCAGCATTCCGGGGCGCGACATCGACGAACCGGTGCTGCACCATGGCCGAGGTGGCAAGCAGACCGTGGTTCACCCCGGCAACAAAGAGTTCACCGCCGGTGAGCACATCGCCCGGCCTCAAGGGGGCGGAGGGGGCGGAGGGCGCGGCAAGGCCGGGAACTCCGGCGAGGGCATGGATGAGTTCGTCTTCCAGATCACTCAGGAAGAGTTCCTCGAGTTTATGTTCGAAGACCTGGAACTGCCCAACCTGGTCAAACGCAACCTGACCGGCACCGACACCTTCAAGACCGTACGCGCAGGGATCAGCAACGAAGGCAACCCATCACGCATCAACATCATCCGCACCTTGCGCTCCGCCCACGCCCGACGCATTGCGCTGTCCGGCAGCAGCCGCGCCAAACTGAGGGAAGCCAAGGAGGAACTGGCACGCCTGAAACGGGAAGAGCCGGACAACTTCGGCGATATCCAGGAAGTCGAGGCAGAAATCGAGCGTCTCAGCGCGCGGATTCATCGGGTGCCGTTCCTCGACACCTTCGACCTCAAGTACAACCTGCTGGTGAAGCAGCCCAATCCCAGTTCCAAGGCCGTAATGTTCTGCCTGATGGACGTTTCCGGCTCTATGACCCAGGCGACCAAGGACATCGCCAAGCGCTTCTTCATCCTTTTGTACCTGTTCCTCAAACGCAACTACGACAAGATCGATGTAGTGTTCATCCGTCATCACACCAGCGCCCGGGAAGTAGACGAAGAAGAGTTCTTCTATTCACGGGAAACCGGCGGCACTATCGTATCCAGCGCCCTGAAGCTGATGCAGGAGATCATGGCCGAGCGCTACCCGAGCAATGAGTGGAACATCTACGCCGCCCAGGCTTCCGACGGCGACAACTGGAACGACGACTCTCCTATCTGCCGCGATATCCTGATCAACCAGATCATGCCGTTCGTGCAGTACTACACCTATGTAGAGATCACCCCAAGGGAGCATCAGGCCCTGTGGTTCGAGTACGAGCGTATCGCCGAAGCCTTCTCCGAGACGTTCGCCCAGCAACAACTGGTTTCGGCCGGCGATATCTATCCGGTCTTCCGTGAACTCTTCCAGCGCAGGTTAGTGACATGACCGCCAGAGAGCAGAAACGCCAACCCATCTCCACCGGCTCGGAATGGACGTTCGAGCTGATCCAGGCCTACGACCGCGAAATCAGCCGTATTGCGGCCCGCTATGCCCTGGACACCTACCCCAACCAGATCGAAGTGATCACCGCCGAGCAAATGATGGATGCCTATGCTTCGGTGGGCATGCCTTTGGGTTATCACCACTGGTCCTACGGCAAACACTTTCTCAGCACGGAAAAGTCCTACAGTCGCGGCCAAATGGGGCTTGCCTACGAAATTGTCATCAACTCCGATCCCTGCATTGCTTATCTGATGGAGGAGAACACCATCTGCATGCAGGCCCTGGTGGTGGCCCACGCCTGTTATGGCCACAACAGTTTCTTCAAAGGCAACTACCTGTTTCGCTCTTGGACCGACGCCAGTTCGATCATTGATTACCTGGTGTTCGCCAAGCAGTACATCATGCAATGCGAGGAACGCCATGGCATCGATGCCGTGGAAGACCTGCTGGACTCCTGCCATGCGCTGATGAACTACGGCGTCGACCGCTACAAACGGCCCTATCCTATTTCCGCCGAAGAAGAACGGCGCCGGCAGAAAGACCGTGAAGAGCACCTGCAGAAACAGATCAACGACCTGTGGCGCACGATCCCTAAAGGCGCGGACAAGAACAGCGACAAAGACAATGCACGCTTTCCCTCCGAACCTCAGGAAAACATTCTGTATTTCATAGAGAAACACGCACCATTGCTGGAGCCCTGGCAGCGGGAGATCGTGCGCATCGTGCGCAAGATCGCCCAGTACTTCTACCCACAGCGTCAAACCCAGGTAATGAACGAGGGCTGGGCTACATTCTGGCACTACACCCTGATGAACGACCTGTATGACGAGGGCCTGGTCACTGACGGGTTCATGATGGAGTTCCTCTCCTCCCACACCAGCGTGGTGTATCAACCGGGCTTCGACAGCCCCTACTACAACGGCATCAACCCTTATGCCCTGGGTTTCGCCATGTACCGCGATATCCGGCGCATGTGTGAGGAACCGACCGAAGAGGACCGCCGCTGGTTCCCGGAACTGGCGGGTACCGATTGGCTGTCGAGCCTCAAATTCGCCATGAGCAGTTTCAAGGATGAGAGCTTCATCCTGCAGTACCTTTCGCCCAAGGTGATCCGTGACCTCAAACTGTTCAGCATCATGGACGACGATCAGCGAGACGACCTGCTGGTTCCGGCGATCCATGACGAAAGCGGTTATCGGATCATTCGTGAAACCCTGGCCGCGCAATACAATCTGGGTAACCGTGAACCCAACGTGCAGATCTGGAGCATCGACCGCCGCGGCGACCGCTCGCTGACTTTGCGCCATCAGCAACATGATCGAAAACCCTTGGGAGACTCCACCGATGAAGTACTCAAGCACCTGCACCGCCTCTGGGGCTTCGACATTCACCTGGAAACCCTGCAGGGCGATCAGGTGATGAAAACCCACCACGTGCCCCCCAGATCCGACCACAACGAAAATGACTACGGCCGACTGGACCTGGCGGTCATCCACCTCTGACCCCAGAAACAAGCCTCCGCAAGCGTGACGCAAGGGTTATCCTGTCGCGCTAACGGAGGTTTTTTTATGCGGATTTACAAAGTCGGCGGCGCCGTGCGAGACCGCCTGCTGGGCAGGCCTGTCACCGATATCGACTGGGTGGTGGTCGGCGCCAGCGCCGATGAAATGCTCGCCAAGGGTTTTCGGCCAGTCGGTACCGACTTCCCGGTATTTTTACACCCCAAGAGCGGCGAGGAATATGCCCTGGCCCGGACCGAGCGCAAGAGCGGACGGGGTTATGGCGGTTTCACCTTTCACGCCAGCCCGGAAGTCACCCTGGAAGAAGACCTGATTCGCCGCGACCTGACGATCAACGCCATGGCCGAGGATGCTCAGGGAGTGCTCAGCGACCCCTATAACGGTCAGAAGGATCTGGAAAACCGAATTTTACGCCACGTTTCCCCGGCTTTCGCCGAAGATCCACTGCGCGTATTACGGGTTGCACGCTTTGCTGCACGCTATGCCGACCTGGGTTTCAGCGTCGCGCCGCAAACCCTTGAACTGATGCGTCAACTCAGCGAATCAGGCGAGCTTCAAGCGCTGACGGCGGAACGCAGTTGGAAGGAAATCTCTCGCGCCCTCATGGAAGAACAGCCCCAGGTGTTTATCCAGGTATTACGTGACTGCGGTGCCCTAGCGGTACTGATGCCAGAGGTGGATGCCTTGTTTGGGGTTCCGCAGCCAGCAGCCCACCACCCAGAAATAGACACCGGGTTGCACACCCTCAGCGTTTTGCAGCAAGCGGCCCAGCATCAGCAACCGCTCAATGTACGCTGGGCCTGCCTGCTGCATGACCTCGGCAAAGGCTTGACCCCTCAAGCAGAATGGCCACGGCATATTGGCCACGAACACAGAGGGCTTGAGTTGATCAAGGCAGTCAACGAGCGATTCAAGGCACCTCGTGAGTGCCAGGAACTGGCGCTGCTGGTGGGGCAATATCACACTCATGCCCACAAGGCTCAGGAACTGAAGGCTTCGACGCTGCTTGAGCTGCTGCAAAGCTTCGATGTGTTCCGCCGACCGCAGCGTTTTGAAGAGTTCGTGGCGGCCTGCGAAATGGATGCTCGCGGACGCCTCGGCCTGGAGTCGCGAGCGTACCCCCAAGCGGCATATCTACGCGCAGCCGCCAGCGCGGCTCGCGCGGTAGCCGTTCAACCGCTGCTGGAACAGGGTTTCAAAGGTCCACAATTGGGGGAGGCACTGAGACTGGAACGCCTTAAGGCAATCAAGGCTTACAAGGAACAGCACGCGCCTTGAACATAGGGCGGGTAGGCTCAAGCCCTGCCCGCCCATCGCAATGACAGAAGCTATAAAGCCGCAGGCGTAAGTTGCCGACCACGCCATTCAAAGGCCACCGGCGCCAGCACCTGATCGATCTGCGCCTCCCCCCACAGCACGCTGAAACACTGGCCCGCCAACGGATGAACCCGGTCGGGCGCCATCAGCGATAGCGGCCAAAGCACAAAGGCGTTCTTCAAAATTTCCGCTCGAGGCAGAATCAGACCGTCGAAATTGCCAGTCAGGTCACCGTACAGCAGCACATCGATGTCCAATGGCAAACCTTTACGGTCTGGGGCGTAACGGCCGTTGTCCGCCTCGATGAGCTTTAATCGACGATCGAGATCAGCCAGCGACAAATCGGTAAAGGCGGTCACCACCAAGTTGAAGAACGGACCACTCTTGATCCCTACAGGCTGGCTTTCGAACACTGGCGAGCAGCGTATATCCACCAAAAAGCCAGCCAGGGCATCGAGCCCGGCACACAGGTGAACCTCACGCTCGATATTGCTACCCAGCCCCAGAAACACCTGAGTCAGCGACATCCGCGCTCGATCTCCACACCCACACCCGTGGCAGCCGGAACGGCACCTGGCTTGGTCAGCTTCAAGCGCAACCAAGGGATGTGAAATTCACTCATCAACACTTCGGCAAGACGCTCGGCAAAGGTCTCCACCAACTGGTACTGAGCCTGCTCGGCGAACGCCTGAATGCGGGCAGAGACGCTGGCATAATCCAACGCCAGCGTCAGATCGTCCCCTGCCGCGGCCGGACGATTGTCCCAGGCAAAGCTCAGATCAAGACGCAGGCACTGTCGGATGCCTCGCTCCCAGTCATAGGCACCAATCACAGTGTCCACTTCCAGTCCTTCGATAAACACTCTGTCCAAGCACTCTTCTCCGCAGCACGACAAGGGCGCAATGCGCCGTTAGAATCAGGGCGTCCTCGCCCGGAATAGTTAGCATGTTTTGGTTACTGGCGATTCTCGCCTACCTGCTCGGCTCTCTGTCCTTCGCCATTTTGCTCAGCCGCCTCACGGGTAATCCCGACCCGCGAATGAGTGGTTCGGGTAATGCCGGCGCCACCAACATGCTGCGCCTGGCCGGCAGAAAACTCGCTGTCCTGACCTTGCTGGGAGACCTGTGCAAGGGCTTGCTACCCGTGCTGATCGCCAACCTCGCAGGACTTTCACCGCACCAACAGGCCTGGATCGGGCTCTATGCCGTACTCGGTCACCTGTTTCCACTGTACTTTCGCTTCCGTGGTGGCAAAGGTGTCGCCACCGCCGCCGGCATGCTGCTGGGACTCTATCCCCCAGCCGCATTGCTAGCCGTCACCGCCTGGGCGCTGACCTTCTACCTCACTCGCACCAGCTCGCTGGCGGCCTTGATTGCGACGCCCCTGACCCTGCCACTGCTGGCCTGGCAAAAGCCTGAGGCGCTGCTGCCGATGAGCGTGCTCACGTTGCTGATCGTCTGGCGCCATCGCGGCAATTTACGCGACCTGTTTGCCGGGCGCGAACGGCATTTTTGAATCCCGCAAATGAGACTTTTTCAACTTGACGGGCGCCTGCACACTGATCAAAGCGCTGACAACTGCTCCATCGGCCAGCGCGCCTGCACACTAATCGCCAGGCTTTCCTGCTGCCCGGCCTGCAAACGCTGACAGCCAGCAAAAGCAATCATCGCGCCGTTATCGGTACAAAACTCAGGACGGGCATAAAACACATTGCCCTTCATTTCAGCGAGCATTTTTTCCAGAGAAGCCCGTAACGCCTTGTTGGCGCTCACGCCTCCGGCAATCACCAGACGCTTGAGACCGGTCTGCTTCAAGGCCCGTTTGCATTTGATGGTCAGAGTTTCCACCACCGCCTGCTGGAACGCGAGAGAGATGTCGCAACGGGTTTGCTCACCGTCGTCTCCAGCGCTGACGCACTGCTGCCAAGTGTTTAACGCAAAGGTTTTCAAACCACTGAAGCTGAAATCCAAACCAGGGCGGTCAGTCATAGGCCGGGGAAACACAAAGCGCCCCGCCAGACCTTGAGTCGCCAGACGCGCGATCTCGGGACCGCCAGGATAATTCAGGCCAATCATCTTCGCTGTCTTGTCGAATGCCTCGCCGGCAGCGTCATCCAGAGTCTCGCCCAACAGCTCGTATTGGCCGATGCCATCGACCCGAACCAACTGGGTGTGACCGCCGGAAACCAACAAAGCGACGAACGGAAACTCCGGCGGCTGCTCTTCTAGCATAGGCGCCAGCAAGTGGCCTTCCATGTGATGCACGCCCAGGGCTGGAATCCCCCAAGCAAAGGCCAGCGCCTGGGCACAAGAAGCACCGACCAGCAAGGCACCTACCAAGCCGGGACCGGCAGTGTAGGCTATAGCATCGATCTCGGTGGCCACGCAGTCCGCCTCCGCCAGCACCTGGCGGATCAGCGGCAGCATGCGCTTGACGTGATCACGGGAGGCCAGCTCCGGCACCACACCACCGTAGACGCGATGCAAGTCGATCTGACTGAACAGCGCGTCGGCCAGCAGGCCGCGCTCACTGTCGTAAAGCGCGACGCCGGTTTCGTCGCAGGACGTTTCTAATCCCAGTACTAGCATGGGTTTGCGCCTTGTAGAGGCTGAATTCGAAGGCGCGCATAATAGTCGCCACTCCCGCGCCCGACCAGCGGTTTTCGATCAGAGGCTTTGCATTCCGAGCGTTGAGGGGTTAACATCCGCAACCCTTAAAAACCGACGACCTCAGCCGCGATTTTGCGACGAGAACGTTGACCCCGGTAATGAATGAAGGTAGCTCTGGATGCCAGCCGTCAAAGTTAAAGAGAACGAACCCTTCGACGTAGCTCTGCGTCGTTTCAAGCGCTCCTGCGAAAAAGCCGGTGTTCTGGCTGAAGTTCGTAGCCGCGAATTTTACGAGAAGCCGACTTCTGAGCGTAAGCGCAAAGCAGCTGCTGCTGTTAAGCGTCACGCCAAGAAAGTTCAGCGCGAACAGCGCCGCGCCGTACGCCTGTACTAATACACAGACGTTCGCTGCAAGCTTCTGCCAAGCCCGGCCCTCAGCCGGGCTAATGGCATTTGCGGAATACGCTTGATGCTTCACCGTCCAGGCCGCCCATGCGACCCAGACGAACTGCTTCACCACGTCAGACCTGGCTTTTAGCCAGCGGTGCACGTCTTTTCTGACGAGCCTTCCAAGGCTACTGACGAGCACACCCTTACTGACTCCTACAGACGATCAGCCCAAGGCGCCCTTCTCCAGCGCCCGCTTAATGAGCTATCCGAGGCCTCCCAACCGCCACTGTCGGATTCAGCGCACCACCTTCACCAGTCGAATACTGATGAGAACTAACGTCAGTGGATGTTCGGCAGATACACTTCCCGACTGCGATCACGCCGAAAACCTGCTTCGAGCCGCGTAATGCCTACGCTTCGTCGTCCCGGTTTTTTTCGACAGCATCGCCAGGGCTATTTTTCCGCGCAGTGATGACGAGAACGCCATGGCCGGGCTCATTCCCCAGAGCTTTATTGACGACCTTCTGAACCGCACCGACATCGTCGATGTTGTCAGCTCGCGCCTGCAGATCAAAAAAGCCGGCAAGAACTACACGGCTTGCTGCCCCTTTCACAAAGAAAAGACCCCTTCCTTCAGCGTCAGCCCCGACAAGCAGTTCTACTATTGCTTCGGTTGCGGCGCGGGCGGCAACGCCCTCGGCTTCATCATGGACCACGACAACCTGGACTTCCCCCAGGCCGTCGAGGAACTGGCGAAAGCCGCCGGCATGGAGATCCCTCGCGAGGAAAGCGGGCGCAGCCAACGCAAACCGCGGCAACCCACGGACTCGCCGCTGTACCCACTGCTCAACGCCGCCGCCGACTACTATCGCCAGGCGCTGAAAAGCCATCCTGCGCGCAAGGCTGCGATCGACTACCTGAAAGGTCGCGGCCTGACCGGCGAAATTGCTCGGGACTTTGGCCTGGGCTTTGCTCCGCCCGGCTGGGACAACCTGTTCAAGCACCTGAGCAGCGATACCCTGCAGCAGAAAGCCATGATCGATGCCGGACTGCTGATCGAGAACGCCGAAACGGGCAAGCGCTATGACCGTTTTCGCGACCGCGTAATGTTCCCGATTCGCGATACGCGCGGCCGCATCATCGCTTTCGGTGGCCGCGTTCTGGGGGACGACAAGCCCAAGTACCTGAACTCCCCGGAAACCCCGGTATTCCACAAAGGCCAGGAACTTTACGGCCTGTTCGAGGCCCGCAAGAATAACCGCAACCTCGATGAAATCATCGTCGTCGAAGGCTACATGGACGTGATTGCCCTGGCCCAACAGGGGCTGCGCAACGCCGTGGCCACTCTGGGCACCGCCACCAGCGAGGAACACCTCAAGCGCCTGTTCCGCATTGTACCCAACGTGCTGTTCTGCTTTGACGGCGACCAAGCCGGACGCAAGGCCGCCTGGCGCGCCCTGGAAGCCACCCTGAGCTGCCTGCAGGACGGACGCCGCGCACGCTTCCTGTTTCTTCCCGAAGGGGAAGATCCGGACACTCTGGTCCGTTCCGAAGGCACCGACGCTTTCCGCGCCCGGATCAATCAGCACGCGCAGCCGCTGGCGGATTACTTTTTCCAGCAACTGATCGATGAAGCAGACCCGCGCTCCCTAGAAGGCAAGGCCCATCTGGCCACGCTGGCAGCGCCACTGATCGAAAAAATCCCTGGCGCCAACCTGCGAACCCTGATGCGCCAGCGCCTGACCGAAATCACCGGCCTGACCAACGAAACGGTCACCCAGTTGGCGCACAATACTCACTCGGAAGCGCCGCCGATCTACGACGCTGGCATCGATTACGACGCCATGCCGGATTACACCGACTACCATGAGCCCCACCAGGAGGCTTATGTTCCTCAGCAAGAATGGACAACAAAGAAAAGCGGCGCCGGTAAAAAGTGGGAAAACAAGCCCTGGGACAAGAATGGCAAGGGCAAGCGCCAAGGAGATCGCGACCAACCCCGCGGCCCACGCATCCCCGCAGCAGTAGAGCCGCCTACCCTGGCAGCCCTGCGCACCTTACTGCACCACCCGCAACTAGCAGAAAAAGTTGAAGATGCCGGACATTTTGCCGATGACGACAACACCAATACTCAACTGTTGGTGGCCCTGATCGAAGCAGTGCAGAAAAATCCTAAGCTACGCTCTATTCATCAATTGATGGCGCGCTGGCACGGCACCCAGCAAGGGCATCTGCTCACCGCACTGGCGGAAAAAGAGTGGCTGATCGACGGAGACAACCTTGAACAACAATTTTTCGACACCATTAATAGCTTGTCCGCTCGCCAACGCGAGCGCGTTTTAGAGCAACTTCTCAGGAAATCGCGTCAAAGCGAGCTCAGCAGCGAAGAGAAAAAACAGCTGGTTGAGCTTCTAAAACGCAATGTTCCCGCATCTAACCCGACCTCAACTGGCGCGTGAGGTCATAGCTCGGGTATAATCCTCGGCTTGTTTTTTGCCCGCCAAGACCTTCAGTGGATAGGGTGTTATGTCCGGAAAAGCGCAACAGCAGTCTCGCCTCAAAGAGTTGATCAGCCGTGGACGTGAGCAGGGTTACCTGACTTACGCGGAGGTCAACGACCACCTGCCGGAGGATATTTCAGATCCGGAACAGGTGGAAGACATCATCCGCATGATCAACGACATGGGGATCAACGTATTCGAGAGTGCTCCGGATGCGGATGCCCTTTTGTTGGCCGAAGCCGACACCGACGAAGCAGCAGCTGAAGAAGCCGCCGCAGCGTTGGCGGCTGTGGAAACCGACATCGGTCGCACTACCGACCCAGTGCGCATGTACATGCGCGAAATGGGCACGGTAGAGCTGCTCACACGTGAAGGCGAAATCGAAATCGCCAAGCGTATCGAAGAGGGCATCCGTGAAGTGATGGGCGCAATCGCGCACTTCCCAGGCACGGTTGACCACATCCTCTCCGAATACACTCGCGTCACCACCGAAGGTGGCCGCCTGTCTGACGTTCTCAGCGGTTACATCGACCCGGACGACGGCATTACGCCGCCTGCCGCCGAAATACCGCCGCCTGTCGACACCAAAACCGCGAAAGCGGATGACGACAGTGACGACGAAGAAGCTGAAGCAACCGAAGACGAAGAAGAAACCGAAAGCGGTCCGGATCCTGTCGTCGCCGCACAGCGCTTTGGCGCTGTCTCCGATCAGATGGAGATCACCCGCAAGGTGCTGAAAAAGCACGGCCGCGAGAACAAGCAAGCCATTGCCGAGATGCTGGCCCTGGCTGAGCTGTTCATGCCGATCAAACTGGTACCGAAGCAATTCGAAGGCCTGGTTGAACGTGTTCGCAGCGCCCTGGATCGTCTGCGTCAGCAAGAACGCGCCATCATGCAACTTTGCGTGCGTGATGCCCGCATGCCGCGCACTGACTTCCTGCGCCAGTTCCCAGGCAACGAAGTCGATGAAAGCTGGACCGAAGCCCTGGCCAAAGGCAAGAGCAAGTACGCCGAAGCCATCGCTCGCCTGCAGCCGGACATCATCCGTTGCCAACAGAAACTGAGCGCTCTTGAAGCCGAAACCGGCTTGAAGATCGCCGAGATCAAGGACATCAACCGTCGCATGTCGATCGGTGAGGCCAAGGCCCGCCGCGCGAAGAAAGAGATGGTTGAAGCGAACTTGCGTCTGGTGATTTCCATCGCCAAGAAGTACACCAACCGTGGCCTGCAATTCCTCGATCTGATCCAGGAAGGCAATATCGGTCTGATGAAAGCTGTGGACAAGTTTGAATACCGCCGCGGCTACAAGTTCTCGACTTATGCCACCTGGTGGATTCGTCAGGCGATCACTCGCTCGATCGCCGACCAGGCACGCACCATCCGTATTCCGGTGCACATGATCGAGACGATCAACAAGCTCAACCGTATTTCCCGGCAGATGTTGCAGGAAATGGGCCGCGAACCGACCCCGGAAGAGCTGGGCGAACGCATGGAAATGCCTGAGGACAAAATCCGTAAGGTATTGAAGATCGCTAAAGAGCCGATCTCCATGGAGACGCCGATCGGTGATGACGAAGATTCCCATCTGGGCGATTTCATCGAAGACTCGACCATGCAGTCGCCAATCGATGTCGCCACGGTTGAGAGCCTTAAAGAAGCAACTCGCGACGTACTGTCCGGCCTCACTGCACGTGAAGCCAAGGTCCTGCGGATGCGCTTCGGCATCGACATGAATACCGACCACACCCTTGAGGAGGTAGGTAAGCAGTTCGATGTCACTCGTGAGCGAATTCGTCAGATCGAGGCCAAGGCGCTACGCAAGTTGCGCCACCCGACGCGAAGCGAGCATCTACGCTCCTTCCTCGACGAGTAAGCCCAGAACCCCCAGCCCTGCTGGGGGTTTTGCTTTTTGTCTCTCCTCGCGACCCTCGCTGTCCAGGCCGTCTACACTCGAAACATTCCACGTGCCATAAAGAGATGGTTATGCCCAGACTGTCGGCCATGCTCCTGCTGGCGCTGCTCACTTGGAGCACAATGGCTGGTGCACTGACTCTCACAGAAGAAGAACGTAGCTGGCTCAAAACTCACCCGGAGTTGCGTCTGGGTGTGGATGCGTCTTGGCCGCCCTTCGAGTATCGAGATGAACAAGGCCGCTATCAGGGCCTGGCAGCCGACTATATCGAACTGATCCAGGAACGCCTGTTGGTAGCCCTCAAACCCGTCGAGCCTGCCAGCTGGACTGCGGTGCTTGAGGACATCAAGCAAGGCAAGCTGGACTTGCTACCCGGCATCATGTCGACCCCGGAACGCCAGAACTACATTGCCTTCACCCGCCCCTATCTCGACTTTCCCATCGTCATCCTTGCTCACGAAGGCGGCGCGCAACCCCGAAAACTCCAGGACCTGTACGGACTCAAGGTCGCCGTGGTGAAGAACTACGCTCCCCACGAGTTACTGCGCAGCAATCACCCGGACCTGAACCTGGTGGCCTTGCCCAATGTCAGCTCAGCCCTCCAGGCCCTGGCCACCGACGAGGTAGACGCGGTGGTTGGCGACCTGGCCTCCAGCGTCTGGAGCCTGCGCCAACTCAAGCTCGACGGCCTCTACGTCAGCGGCGAAACCCCATATCGCTATCAACTGGCGATGGGCGTACCACGGGACAACAAGATACTGGTGGGCATTCTCGACAAGGTGCTGGCCGATATCAGCCCCGATGAAGTCAATGAGATTCAGCAACGCTGGGTGGGCAATGTGCTCGACCATCGAACCTTCTGGTCAGATGTTCTGCTGTATGGCCTGCCCGGCCTGTTGCTGCTGGTCAGCGTGCTGGCAGTGGTGATCCGTATCAATCGCCGCTTGAGCTCGGAGATCTCTCGCAGAGTGGCGCTGGAACAAGAGCTACGCAGCAGCGAATACCATTACCGTGGCTTGGTCGAGAGCCTCTCGGCGATCGCCTGGGAAGCCAACATCAGCGATTTTACCTACAGCTACGTCTCGCCCCACGCCGAGGCATTGCTGGGCTATCCCCGTTCCCACTGGCTGGTCCCTGGGTTCTGGCGCAACATCATCCACCCTGCCGACCTGACCCGTGCGCAAGCATTCTGCGACCACGAAGTTCAAGCCGGGCGCGACCACAGCCTCGACTATCGGGTCATCACCGCCGACGGCCGCTGCCTTTGGGTACGTGACATTGTCAGCCTGATCGAGCATGGCCAAGAACCGGTGATGCGTGGCCTGATGATCGATATCAGCGAAACCAAGCACACCGAAGAGGCGCAGCGCCTGTCCGAGCAGAAGTTTGCCTCGGTGTTCCAGCAATGCCCGGACATTCTGGTCATCGCGCGTCTGTCCGACGGCTGCCTGCTGGAGGTCAACAAAGCGTTCGAAGAACAGATTGGTCTACCTGCTGAAAGCGTGATCGGCAAGACCGCCACCGATCTGAATATATGGGGAGTCCAGGGCATCGGTCCGAGCCTGTTGCAGCGTTTGCAGGCCGGTAGCATCCGCAATTTGGAGATGCCGTTCCAACGTCACAACGGCCAGACGTTCACTGGCCTGATCTCCGCGGAGCCCTTCGACCTCGATACCACCCCCGCATTGGTAGTGGTGGTACGCGACATCAGCCAGCTCAAAGAAACCCAGCAGCAACTCCAGACATCCGAGGAAAAATTCGCCAAGGCCTTCCACGCTTCACCGGACGGACTGCTGCTGACCCGGCAGCGAGATGGCCTGCTGATCGAGATCAACGAAGGCTTCAGCCGCATCACCGGTTTCAACAGCGCCATGTCACTGGACCGCTCGACCCTGGACCTGGGGATCTGGGTCAATCTCAACGAACGTAAAACGATGCTCGAACTGCTGCAGCGCGACGGATTCGTTCGAGACTTTATCTGCCATATCCGTCGCAGCGATGGGCAAATCCGCCTGTGCGAAGTGTCCAGTCGACCGCTGCCCATTGGCGATGATGACTGCATGCTGACCATTGCCCGAGACATCACCGACCGCCAATTAATGCAGGAAAAGCTGCAGCAGGCCGCCACGGTGTTCGAAAGTACCGCCGAGGGCGTGTTGATCACTGATACTCAGCAGCGCATCAGTGCGGTCAATCGCGCCTTCAGCGAAATCACCGGCTACAGCGAAAGCGAAGCCCTTGGCCATACACCGCGCTTACTGGCTTCAGGCCTGCATGACAGCGCGTTCTACGCCGCCATGTGGCACCAATTGACCCTCGAAGGCCACTGGCAGGGCGAGATCACCAATCGCCGCAAGAGCGGCGAACTGTATCCCAACTGGCTGACCATCAACGCGGTACGTAATAACGACAGGGGGATCACCCATTTCGTCGCGGTGTTTGCCGACATTTCCAGCCTCAAGCACGCCCAGGCGCGACTGGACTACCAGGCTCATCACGATCCGCTGACCGGACTGCCAAATCGCACCTTATTCGAAAGCCGGTTACTGACGGCGCTTAACAGCCAACAAGACAGCGGCGGACAAGGCGCGGTGCTATTCCTTGACCTGGACCGCTTCAAACACATCAACGACAGCCTCGGCCATCCAGTGGGCGACCTGCTGCTCAAAGGCATTGCCGTGCGCCTCAAGGAACAGTTGCGGGACATCGACACCGTGGCCCGGCTGGGTGGAGACGAGTTCATCATCCTGCTCCCGGGCTTGCACCAGGCCAGCGACGCGGACTATATCGCCGGCAAGCTTCTGAACTGCTTTACCGCGCCATTTCAGGCCGGTGAGCACGAGTTTTTCATCAGCGCCAGCATCGGCACTAGCCTCTACCCCGAGGACGGCTGCGACGTTGCTACCCTGATCAAGAACGCCGACGCCGCCATGTACCGCTCCAAGGCCAAAGGTCGTAACCGAGTCGAGCACTACACCCGCGACTTGACGGCCCAGGCCAGCGAACGCATCGCCCTGGAACATGAACTGCGCAGGGCCATCGAGCGTAACGAGCTGTCGCTGTCCTTTCAGCCCAAGATCAGCCTCAGCAACCAGGAGCTGGTAGGCGCCGAAGCGCTGATCCGTTGGCACCACCCCACTTTCGGCGAAGTACCTCCCGAGCATTTCATTCCCCTGGCCGAAGAAAACGGCATGATCCTACTGATCGGCGACTGGGTGCTCGAAAGGGCCTGTCAGCAACTCGCTGCCTGGAGCCAGGACTATGAAAGCTTCGGCCCGCTTTCGGTGAACCTGGCCGGCGCCCAACTGCGCCAGCCCAATCTGTTGGGCCGCATTGAACAACTGCTGCGCGACTATCAGTTGCAACCCGGGGTACTGCAGTTGGAAATCACCGAAAACTTCATCATGAGCCAGGCCGAAGAAGCCCTGGAAGTACTGCATCAACTCAAGAGCCTGGGGGTGCAGCTGGCCATCGACGACTTCGGCACCGGCTACTCGTCCCTGAGCTACCTCAAGCGCCTGCCCCTGGACTTCCTCAAGATTGACCAGTCGTTTGTCCGCGGCCTGCCGGACGACCCGCACGATGTAGCGATCGTCCGCGCCATCATCGCCCTGGGCAGGAGCATGCAGTTCACAGTGATTGCCGAAGGCGTGGAAAACCAAGAGCAGCAAACCTTCCTGGCCCTTGAAGGCTGCGAGCAGATCCAAGGCTACATCGTCAGCTTGCCCCTGGAGCCCCTGGAGTTTTGCACAACCTTCCTACAGATCCGGGTTTCCGATTTTTCGGATAGCACAGCCGAGAAACCATCGTTATAATCCGCCGCCTACTGAGGGCCTATAGCTCAGTTGGTTAGAGCAGAGGACTCATAATCCTTTGGTCCACGGTTCAAGTCCGTGTGGGCCCACCACTTTGAAAGCCGCGCATTGCGCGGCTTTCGTGTTTCTGGCGGGGCCATCACAGCTACAGTCAACGTTCTATCAAGACAATCTCGAAATCATGCGCCTACTGTTTGTTGAGTTTGGTTCAAGGTCTGGGCTCAGACCTATCGGAAGTCACCGACGTCTACAAGCATCACGCGAAATACTTCTGGGCTTCTGCACGTGGTGAGCGCACCGAGGGGCATCCCGATTATCATCAGCCGCCTTCAAGCTCGTGAGAGAGGTGCAGCGGGATTCCGCGATTGCAGTTTGATTGCACGCCCTTAACCCCAGCGCAATGCAGAAGTTGTCGACGGAGCTTTACACGGTCACAGCATATCCCAGCCGTGTTTCGTGCGGAGGCGCCTCGGCCTAACGTCTGCAAAACCGACGCGCTCGATGTGTTGTTACCGGGGAGTTGGCTTGCTGGCGATGAGACCCGTGCAGACGTCAAATTCCCCCGGGGTCTCACATCAAAGACCGTTTGCATCTTAGTCACCGCTTGTAGAAAATCATCGTCTTTTTGCACGAATGGATACGCGCATGAGGTTCGAGAAGACCACGCAGTACAGGTCCGAGGAAGGGATCGTCTTCAATCTGTCTCAAATCACCCTCATGGAAAGCGACCGAGGTCGCCTGCGCGAGCTGCACTTTGGCGAAGCGAAACGCGCCCATTACCAGGTCAACAGCATGGTCGTCGATATGTACGACCGAATGCAGGCTCGAAACCTGCCATGCCTGCTGACAGTCTGCATTTCCAATCCCCTGACCCGGCAGCAGGCCGACGCTATCACTACTATGCGCGGCAACGTCGCCAAGGGAATTGCTGCGGCCTCAGGTGGCGTTGCCGGGAGGGTAGGTGCGTTGGGCGGGCCACTCATTGGCTGGGCTTCAGGTGCAGTCGTGACGACAGGTATCAACTGGTACCTCAAAGGGACCCTGCCGAACCTTCATGCAGGTGACGTGCTGGTCAGCATCGAGGGGGAGGTCCATGGCGGGATTGGCCCACAACGCTCTGTCGTGACGCTGGTCATCAAGGTCTGAGGAACTGCACATGCCCTACATCATGCAAACTGTCGTCCTTCTGGTGCTGGGCGCGATCCTCGTTCAGTTTCTGAAACCATACCCGCTGCGCAAGTGGCTGGGTTTGGCGCTGCTGGCAACGGGCTTGGTCAGCATCTTCAAGGTTGGTGAGCAGCAGGTGCTGGGCTTTGACCTGGAGCTGCTAGCGTTGCTGGCCGTGCCGCTGGGCGTAGTGCTTTTCCTGACGCGGCGGCGATTCACGGAGAGGGACTGAAGCCCTTGCACGATTTCTCGGTGCCGACTCTGACCCAAAATCATATGGGACAACCGTCGATCAACAGCGCGTTGATCGATAATCTTAGCGTTGGACCTTGCAGGCGGATTGGGGGGGCCTTTGAACATACTGGTAACTTCTAACGTAGGTTAGATGCCGTCAAAATCACTGCTAAATGATGGGTGGCGGCTGTAACGCAGGCCAGGTGCAGTCGGAAATGTGTCATGCCACATTGGTTGGCCCGATCCATGTGCGCAAACGATCTTCAGGGTTATTCTGCGCCAACAAGAAAGAAACCTTAGATTTTGCGAAACGCACTCATCCTCTTCTGTTTGACGGTGCCGCTGGCTGGCTGTGAAGCGATCATGTTCGGGAACCTGATAGTGAGCTGCGCGATTCGACCTGAGCCGGTATTGCTCCCTGATAACCTGCCAGCCGCCACAGTCGGTGTGCCTTACAACGTACGACTTGAAGTGATCAATACCTCGACGCCCGTTCGTGGCATTTATGTGAGTGATACCTACGCCCTGCCTGAAGGGCTTTGGGTTGAGCAGCAAGACCACGATGTACAGGGACGCATCACTGGTACGCCACTTAAAGCGGGCACGTATGAAGTGCGCGTATCCGCCGGTACTTATGGCACCCAGTGTGCGGGGCTTAGAGCAAGCCGCGTTTACAGGCTCAAGGTCACGGAGTAATGGGCGCTCGGCGAGCGCCGGGAGCATTTTCGACTTGCGGCTGCCGCGCCCCAAATTGATCGGAGCCTCTCTAGGGCCACCCAATGCCGAGAAGCCTTGTACCCTTTTCACCACAGCGCATTTTCTGCCGGCGGCAGCCAGGCTTTGCCCGAGGCATGTAACATGCTCGCTCCCTCGATCACCGTGCTGGAGCCCATCTTGTCCGATAGCCGCCCACCCGTTCTTGATGAAGTCGACCGGCAGTTGATCGCAGCCTTGCAGATCAACGCTCGCGAAAGCGTGGCTATGCTGGCCCGGCAGTTGGGCATTGCCCGTACCACTGTGACCTCACGTCTGGCCCGGCTGGAGAAGACCGGGGTCATTACCGGTTACGGGGTACGGTTAGGTCAACGAGTGGTCGATGGCGGTTTGCAGGCGTATGTGGGAATCAAGGTTCAGCCAAGGTCCGGCAAGGAAGTCTTGCGTCGCCTGAGCGGCATGGCCCAGGTCCAGCAGTTGTGTGCGGTCAGCGGCGAGTTCGACTACGTAGCCTGGCTGCGCACGGACTCGCCGGAGCAACTGGACCAGTTGCTGGACCAGATCGGCAGCGTCGATGGCGTGGAAAAAACCACCACCTCGATCATCCTCAGCAGCAAAATCGACCGCGGGCATGCGCTCTAGCACGCCCGCTATCATGTAGGCCACTCGTCTATATGATGCAGAACTTCGTCATATTGACAATTAACAGTACATAACGACGACAGATTGCGTCTTATTTACGTGTTCCACCCTCTCTAAAATGGCTGCCATCTTTTCCTATACTCAGCACCTTGCTGAGCCGCCCGCGAAGGTCAGCCATGAACAAGAACAATCGCCATCCTGCAGACGGTAAAAAACCGATCACCATTTTCGGCCCGGATTTCCCTTTCGCCTTCGACGACTGGATCGAGCACCCCGCTGGCCTGGGCAGTATCCCCGAAGCCCAGCACGGCACCGAGGTGGCCATTGTCGGTGCCGGCATCGCCGGGTTGGTGGCGGCCTATGAGCTGATGAAGCTGGGCCTCAAGCCGGTCGTCTACGAGGCCTCGAAGATGGGCGGACGGCTACGTTCCCAGGCCTTTGAAGGCGCGCAAGGCATCATCGCCGAGCTGGGGGGCATGCGCTTCCCGGTGTCGTCCACGGCCTTCTATCACTACGTCGACAAACTCGGCCTAGAAACCAAACCTTTCCCCAACCCACTGACTCCGGCGTCGGGCAGCACCGTCATCGACCTCGAAGGCCAGACCCACTACGCACAAAAACTCGCCGACCTGCCGGCGCTGTTCCAGGAAGTCGCCGACGCCTGGGCCGACGCCCTGGAGGACGGTTCGCGCTTCAGCGAGATCCAGCAAGCCATCCGCGATCGCGACGTGCCACGCCTCAAGGAGCTGTGGAACACCCTGGTGCCGCTGTGGGACGACCGCACCTTTTATGACTTTGTCGCCACCTCCAAGGCCTTCGCCAAGCTGTCGTTCCACCACCGTGAGGTGTTCGGCCAGGTGGGCTTCGGCACCGGTGGCTGGGACTCGGACTTCCCCAACTCGATGCTGGAAATCTTCCGCGTGGTGATGACCAACTGCGACGACCACCAGCACCTGGTGGTCGGCGGTGTCGAGCAGGTGCCCCTGGGCATCTGGCGTCACGCCCCCGAACGCTGCGCCCACTGGCCGGCCGGGACCACTCTCAGTTCGCTGCACAACGGCGCGCCACGCACTGGGGTCAAGCGCATTGCTCGGGCCGCCGGCGGGAGCTTCAGCATCACCGACAACTGGGGCGACACTCGGGAGTACGCGGCGGTGTTGACCACCTGTCAGAGCTGGCTGCTGACCACCCAGATCGAATGCGAGGAATCGCTGTTCTCGCAAAAGATGTGGATGGCCCTGGACCGTACGCGCTACATGCAGTCGTCGAAGACCTTCGTCATGGTCGATCGCCCCTTCTGGAAGGACAAGGACCCGGAGACCGGCCGCGACCTGATGAGCATGACCCTCACCGATCGCCTGACCCGCGGCACCTATCTGTTCGACAACGGCGACGACAAGCCAGGGGTGATCTGCCTGTCCTACTCGTGGATGAGCGATGCTCTGAAGATGCTGCCGCAGCCCGTGGAAAAACGCGTGAAATTGGCCCTGGACGCACTGAAGAAGATCTACCCGAAAGTGGATATCGCCAGCCGCATCATCGGCGACCCGATCACCGTGTCCTGGGAGGCCGATCCGCATTTCCTTGGCGCCTTCAAGGGCGCGCTGCCAGGCCACTACCGCTACAACCAGCGGATGTACGCGCACTTCATGCAGGACGACATGCCGGCCGAACAACGGGGTATTTTCATTGCCGGCGACGATGTGTCCTGGACCCCGGCCTGGGTCGAAGGCGCAGTGCAGACCTCGCTCAACGCCGTGTGGGGAATCATGAAACACTTCGGCGGCGCCACCCATCCGGAGAACCCAGGACCAGGTGATGTGTTCCATGAGATCGGACCGATTGCCCTGGCGGATTAAACAACCGGGCACTGTACGCTGGAAGCCCTTTATGGGGCTTATCGCAATCTGCGACAGCCGCTACAGTGGCCGGTCAGCCTGTCAGAGGAGTGAAGACCATGCGTGTCGCCTTGTACCAGTGCCCCCCCATGCCGCTGGATGTGGCTGCTAACCTGCAACGCCTGCGCCGGGTGGCCATGGAAGCCACTGATGCTGATCTGCTGGTGCTGCCGGAGATGTTCCTGAGCGGCTACAACATCGGACTCGAAGCGGTGGCTGCGCTGGCTGAAGCCCAGGACGGCCCATCGGCCCAGCGCATCGCGGCTATCGCTCAAGCCGCCGGCACGGCGATCCTCTATGGCTACCCGGAACGCGGCAGTGATGGCCAGATCTACAACGCCGTGCAACTGATCGATGCCAACGGCCAGCGCCTGTGCAATTACCGCAAGACCCATCTGTTCGGTGACCTGGACCACTCGATGTTCAGCGCTGGCGACGACGACTTCCGCCTGGTGGAGCTCAACGGCTGGAAGTTGGGTTTCCTGATCTGCTACGACATCGAGTTCCCGGAAAACGCCCGGCGTCTAGCCCTGGCCGGGGCCGAACTGATCCTGGTGCCGACAGCGAACATGATTCCCTACGACTTCGTCGCCGACGTGACGATTCGTACCCGGGCCTTCGAGAACCAGTGCTACGTGGCATACGCTAACTACTGTGGACGGGAAGATCAGATTCGCTATTGCGGTCAGAGCAGCATCGCCGCCCCCGACGGCCACCGAGTCGCCCGAGCCGGACTAGACGAGGCGTTGATCATGGGCACTCTGGAGCGTCAGCTAATGAATGAGTCCCGGGCGCTCAACCACTATCTGGCTGATCGCCGCCCCGAGCTCTACGCCGACTTGAGTAAGCGCTGAGTCAGAAAATTCCGCTAGCATGAGCGCTTCTCTGTTCTGGAAGTGCCCATGCCCGCGCTGAACCACCCTTCGCACCACCTTGAAACCCTGGCCAACGGCTTGCGGGTTTCCCTGCGTCATGCACCCCACCTGAAACGCTGCGCCGCGGTGCTGCGAGTGGCGGCTGGCAGCCATGATGTTCCTTTGGCCTGGCCGGGCCTTGCACACTTTCTTGAGCACCTGCTGTTTCTGGGCACCGAACGCTTTCCTGCCGAACAAGGGTTGATGGCCTACGTGCGCGCTCAGGGCGGACAGTTGAACGCCAAAACCTGTGAACGCAGCACCGAATTCTTTTTCGAACTGCCGCTGAGCACCTTTGCCGGCGGCCTGGAGCGCCTGGGCGACATGCTCGCCCGACCGCGCCTGACACTTGAGGACCAGCGTCGCGAGCGAGAAGTGCTGCATGCGGAATTCATCGCCTGGTCCCGGGATGCGGCCGCGCAACGCCAGTTCGCACTGTTTGACGGCCTCTGTGCCACACACCCACTGCGGGCCTTTCATGCCGGTAACCGCTACAGCCTGAACCTGGCCAACCCGGCCTTTCAGCAAGCGCTGCGCCAGTTCCATCGCGATGTCTACCAAAGCGCACAAATGACCCTGAGCCTGGCGGGCCCGCAGCCGCTGGTGCGACTGCGTGAACTGGCCGAGCGTTTCAGTGCCGACTTGCCGAAAGGCCAGCGCCTTGAGCAAGGCTCGCCACCGGCGCTGATGTGCAATGGAGCCCAGAGCTATCAATACCTCAAGGCACAACGCCTGGATCTGCTGTTGCCCCTGGAGCGATTGCCCGAAGGGGCCGCGTCGGCACTGGACTTTCTCAGCACCTGGTTGCAATCGGCCAAGCCTGGGGGGTTGCTCGCCGAACTCCAGCAACGCCGGCTGGCCCACAGCCTGAAGGCGGCCACACCGTATCAGTTTGCCGGGCAGGCGTTGCTGCACCTAGAGCTGGACCTGAGCAGCGAGGCGCCAACGGCACCGACACAGATCCGCGAACTGTTGAAAGAATGGCTGGGGTTCTTCAGCGCTCAGGCCGACTGGCCAGGACTGCGCGCGGAGTATGCCTTGCTGCAACAACGCCAGCACCGGATCGTCGGCGCTCTGGAACTGGCACGCCGGGACAGTCGACAAGCCGCCGACGAGCTGGATGAGCAGGCCCTCGACGCCCTCAAGCATGTGCTCAAGCAGCTACAGCCGCAGGCGGTGGAACACTTCGGCAACGACTGGCAACTGCCCGCCGCCAATCCGTTCCTGCGCAGCATGGCCGAGGCCCCGCGAGCAGGGCTGATACGTGGCCAAACCAGCGCTCACCGAGGCTTACGTACCTTTGCCCAGGATCGCTCCCGTGGCCGCAGAGAAAGCTCGGCGCTGAACATCAGTCAGGCGCTGCCCGTAAACGGCGACGAAGGGGCACTGATGCTGCGCTGGCGTTTGGCGGCACCAGCCGCCGCCGGCCTGCATGCCCGGTTGCTTCGCGACCTGGCCCCGCTGCGCAGCGATGCCCGCCAGGCAGGCGTGGAACTGAGTTTTTCGACCTGTGGCCAAGACCTGCTGCTGAAACTGAGCGGCCTGCATCAGCCCCTGCCGGCGGTGCTGCATCAAGCCTTGAGCGTCCTGACCCGGCCCCACGAAACCTGCGCCCCAGGAAGCGAAAGGCCTCACGACGAGGCACCGCTGATGCCGATTCGTCAATTGCTCAGGGACTTCACCGAGCAACCGTGCCCCGGCGGCGCACCATCGCCAGCACCAGAGACACGGCAAGCGCTGTGGGCCGGGGCCCGCTGGGACGGTCTGGCGCTGGCCCTGCCGAGCACGGTTCAGGACGCGGTTAGCCGGGCACTGCATGCCGTCCCGGGCACGGCGGACGCCAGCCTCTGCCAGCCGGCCTCGCCCAGGGTGAGCTACCACTGGCAACGGCTACCCGCAGATGCCAGTGAACATGCCTTGCTGCTGTTCTGCCCGACGCCGACTGCCCACCTTGAGGATGAAGCGGCCTGGCGCCTGCTGGGTCAACTCTGTCAGACGCCGTTCTACCAGCGCCTACGCGTCGAACTGCAATTGGGTTACGCGGTGTTCAGCACCCTGCGCCAGCGCAACGGCCAAACCGGCCTGCTGTTCGGTGTGCAGTCCCCCAGCGCGACGCCCACGCAAATACTCCAGCACCTTGAGACGTTTCTCCAGCGCCTACCCGAGCAGTTGCAGGCGCTCGCCGAACACACCTGGACTGATCAACAACGGGCCCTAGCCTGCCAGTTCCAATCCGAGTTCCTGCCTGTGGATCAAGCGGCGGACTTGCTCTGGCAAGCGAAACTGGCCGGCCACCCGTCGGATTACCTGCAGCAGCTACAGGTTCATATCAACGCCCTCTGCCCCGCCGCGGTGACCCAGGCCGCCGAGTCCCTGATGGCCGCTGCCGGTGGCTGGCAAGTTCTGGCCACCGGCCCTGGTCCCGGATCACCCTGGCAAGAGACCGTATGATCATTACCGGCGCTGCAATGAGCTTTCTTCAGAATTGCGGGCAACCTTCTACGGGAATTTAGTAACATAGCCTCCTAAGCATCTGAACATCTCCCGCCGGAGGTGGACTATATGTATAGGCAATACTCGTCCCACCCACCTCAAAGGAGCATTTTTATGACTTGGTCCAAACCTGCTTACACCGACCTGCGTATCGGCTTCGAAGTCACCATGTACTTCGCCAGCCGCTGATTTCTGCCTCTGGCCAGAAAACGCAGCGCAACGCCTCGGTCCGTCCGGGGCGTTTTTATTTTCAGTTCTACGTCTTTTTTCCCTGGGAGCGTCCATGTTTGTCCAGATTCTAGGTTCCGCCGCCGGCGGTGGTTTTCCGCAGTGGAACTGCAACTGCGTGAACTGCGCAGGGTTTCGCGACGGCAGCCTGCGGGCCCAGGCTCGCACCCAATCGTCCATCGCGATTTCCGATGACGGGGTGAACTGGGTACTGTGCAATGCCTCCCCGGACATCCGCGCCCAACTGCAGGGTTTTGCCCCCATGCAACCGGGCCGTGCACTGCGCGACAGCGGGATCAGCGCCATCATCCTCATGGACAGCCAGATCGATCACACCACCGGTCTGCTCAGCCTGCGCGAAGGCTGCCCGCATCAGGTCTGGTGCACCGACATGGTCCACGAAGACCTGAGCACCGGTTTCCCTCTGTTCAAAATGCTCAGCCACTGGAACGGCGGCCTGAGCTGGAACCGCATCGAGCTCGACCAGAGCTTCACGGTTCCGGCCTGCCCCAACCTGCGCTTCACCCCACTGCCTTTGCGCAGTGCTGCACCGCCCTATTCGCCCCATCGTTTCGATCCGCACCCAGGCGACAACATCGGCCTGATCGTCGAAGACCTGCGCAGCGGCGGTAAGCTCTTCTACGCGCCGGGCCTGGGCAAGGTGGACGCGCCGCTGCTGGAGATCATGTCCGCCAGCGACTGCCTGCTGCTGGACGGCACCCTGTGGGAAGACGATGAAATGCAGCGCCGGGGCGTCGGTACCCGCACCGGCCGGGAAATGGGCCACCTGGCCCAGAACGGCCCGGGCGGCATGCTCGAAGTGCTGGAACAGCTGCCCCGCCAGCGCAAGGTGCTGATCCACATCAACAACACCAACCCGATCCTCGACGAAGACTCCGCCGAACGTGCCGAACTGGTACGCCGAAAGGTGGAAGTGGCTTACGACGGAATGAGTATTGAGCTGTAGGGCGAATCGCCCACAAGCTCGACCCAAGCGCCCTGGCCCCTTTGCTTATGAGCGGGCTTGCCCGCGAAAGGGCACCCTCCGGAGAACACACATGACCGACACCCCGCTGTCCGCCGCCGAATTCGAACAGGCACTGCGCGCCAAAGGCGCCTACTACCATATCCATCACCCCTATCACGTGGCGATGTATGAAGGCCGGGCGACCCGCGAGCAGATCCAGGGCTGGGTTGCCAACCGCTTCTACTACCAGGTGAACATCCCCATGAAGGACGCGGCGATCCTCGCCAACTGCCCGGACCGGGAAGTTCGCCGCGAGTGGATTCAGCGCCTGCTGGACCACGACGGCGCCCCCGGCGAAGACGGCGGCATCGAGGCCTGGTTGCGCCTGGGGCAAGCCGTGGGCCTGGACCCGGACCAACTGCGTTCCCAGGAATTAGTCCTGCCCGGGGTACGCTTTGCCGTCGACGCGTACGTCAACTTCGCCCGTCGCGCCAGTTGGCAGGAGGCGGCCAGCAGCTCGCTGACCGAACTGTTCGCCCCGCAGATCCACCAATCGCGCCTGGACAGCTGGCCCCAGCACTATCCCTGGATCGACCCGACCGGCTACGAGTACTTCCGCACCCGCCTGGGCCAGGCCCGGCGCGATGTGGAACACGGTCTGGCCATCACCCTGCAGCACTACACCACCCGTGCCGGCCAGGAACGCATGCTGGAAATTCTCCAGTTCAAACTGGACATCCTTTGGAGCATGCTCGATGCCATGAGCATGGCCTATGAGTTAAACCGCCCGCCCTATCACAGCGTCACCGATCAGCGGGTCTGGCATAAAGGGATCCCCCTATGAGTTTCGACCGCAGCAAAACCCCACGCTGGCGTCCCGGCTACCGCTTCCAGTATGAGCCGGCACAAAAAGGCCATGTATTGCTCTACCCGGAAGGCATGATCAAGCTCAATGACAGCGCCGCGCTGATAGGCGGCCTGATCGACGGCGAGCGTGACGTGGCAGCGATCATCCAGGCGTTGGAAGTGCAGTTCCCCGGAGTGGCCGAGCTCGGTGACGATATCGAGCAGTTCATGGAGGTCGCCCGTGCCCAGCACTGGATCGAACTCGGCTGAGTCGGTGTCGCTGCCCGACAAACCGGAAGTCGGCCTGCCACTGTGGCTGCTGGCCGAGCTGACTTATCGCTGCCCACTGCAATGCCCCTACTGTTCCAATCCGCTGGACTTTGCCGAGCAGGGCAAGGAGCTGAGCACCGAACAATGGATCAAGGTATTCCGTGAAGCGCGGGAGATGGGCGCTGCGCAGTTGGGCTTCTCCGGTGGCGAACCGCTGGTGCGCCAGGATCTCGCCGAGTTGATCGGCGAGGCGCGCAAGCTGGGCTTCTATACCAACCTGATCACCTCCGGCATCGGCCTCACCGAACAGAAGATCAGCGACTTCAAGAAAGCCGGCCTGGACCATATCCAGATCAGCTTCCAGGCCAGCGACGAGCAGGTGAACAACCTGCTGGCCGGCTCAAAGAAAGCCTTCGCCCAGAAGCTGGAGATGGCCCGCGCGGTCAAGGCCCACGGCTATCCGATGGTGCTGAACTTCGTCACCCATCGGCACAATATCGATAGAATCGACCGCATCATCGAGCTGTGCATTGCCCTGGAAGCCGACTTTGTCGAACTCGCTACCTGCCAGTTCTATGGTTGGGCCCAGCTCAACCGTGTTGGTCTGTTGCCCACCAAAGAGCAACTGGTGCGCGCCGAACGCATCACCAACCAATACCGCACCAAGCTGGAAGCCCAAGGGCATCCCTGCAAGCTGATTTTCGTCACCCCGGACTACTATGAAGAGCGCCCCAAGGCGTGCATGAACGGCTGGGGCAGCCTCTTCCTCACCGTGACCCCGGACGGCACCGCCCTGCCCTGCCACGGCGCGCGGCAAATGCCGGTGCAGTTCCCCAATGTGCGCGATCACAGCATGCAGCACATCTGGTATGACTCTTTCGGTTTCAATCGCTACCGCGGCTACGACTGGATGCCGGAGCCGTGCCGCTCCTGCGACGAGAAGGAAAAGGACTTCGGTGGCTGTCGCTGCCAGGCCTTCATGCTCACCGGGGATGCCGGCAACGCCGATCCTGTGTGCAGCAAATCGGAACACCACGGGATGATTCTCAAGGCCCGCGAAGAAGCCGAAACCGCCACCCAAACCATTGAGCAACTGGCCTTTCGCAATGAACGAAACTCACGCCTCATCGCCAAGGGTTGAGCCCTTCAGCGCCAACCAGGCCACCGCCGCCGGAACCGATTTTGCCGAGCTGCAACTGACGCCCCACGGCCTGTTCTGGAATGAATACCGTCCCGCAGACGCCAGTTGCCGGATCTGGCATTGGCAGCAAGGCCAGGCCCGCTGCCTGACCCCGGCGGGTTTCAGCGCCCGCAGCCGCGTCTATGAATATGGTGGCGGCGCCTTCTGCATCAGCGGCGCACACCTGGTGTTCGTCAATGACGCGGACCAGCAGCTGTATCGCCAGCCCCTAGCGGGCGGCGCGCCAGAAGCCCTGACCCAGGGCGTTTGCCGCTACGGAGATCTGCAGGCTCACGCCGATCAGGTCCTGGCCGTGGAAGAGTGCGCCAACGAGCACCGGCTGGTGGCCATCGACCTCCACGACGGGCGTCGGCAGTTGCTCGCCGCCGGGGCCGACTTCTATGCCGCTCCGACCTTGAGCGCCAACGGCCAACGCCTGGCCTGGATCGAATGGGATCGCCCTCATCAGCCCTGGACCTGCACTCGCCTGATGCTCGCCGAACGCCACGGCGACGGCACCTGGGGTGAGCCGCGCTGCGTGGCCGGAGACGGCGAGCAGGAATCCCTGCAGCAGCCACGCTTCGACCAGGACCAGCAACTCTACTGCCTGACCGATCGCCAGGGCTTCTGGCAACCCTGGGGCGAGTCCGGCAGCGGCTTGCGCCCGCTGCCCTGTACCGCGGCCGATCACGCTCCAGCACCCTGGCAGCTGGGCTGCAGGACCTGGATGCCCCTGGGCGGTGACGCCTGGTTCGGCAGCTGGACCGAGAATGGCTTCGGCCGTCTCGGTGTGCACCACGCCGACGGTGCGCAACAGGACTTCAGTGGCGACTACAGTCGCTTTCGCGGCCTGGCGCTGGATCAGCGCTACCTGTATTGCATCGCCGCCTCCCCCGTCAGCCCCTCGGCGGTGATCACCATCGAGCGCGAAACCCAGCAGGTACAGGTACTGGCCGGCGGCGTGGCGCCGCTGCCGGCGGAATGCATCAGCCGTCCGCA
The DNA here is from genome assembly GCF_009861525.1 of Pseudomonas sp. LD120. Lineage (GTDB taxonomy): Bacteria > Pseudomonadota > Gammaproteobacteria > Pseudomonadales > Pseudomonadaceae > Aquipseudomonas. The sequence goes on from NZ_WVHL01000001.1 coordinate 373,035, forward strand.
AACCCTGTGCTACCCCAGCGGTGACGGCCTGGCCCACGGTTTCTTCTATCCGGCCATGAACGGGGTCAACCGAGCGCCTCTGGTGGTGTTTATCCATGGAGGCCCCACCTCGGCCTGCTATCCGATCCTCGATCCGCGCATCCAGTTCTGGACCCAGCGCGGCTTCGCCGTGGCCGATCTGAACTACCGTGGCAGCAGCGGCTATGGCCGGGCCTATCGCCAAGCCCTGCACCTGCGCTGGGGCGAAGTGGATGTGGAAGATGCCTGCGCGGTGGTGTCCTACCTGGACCAGCAAGGGTTGATCGATCCACAACAGGCGTTCATCCGTGGCGGCAGCGCGGGGGGCTACACCACCCTCTGTGCCCTGGCTTTCGCCAAGACGTTCTGTGCCGGCGCCAGCCTGTACGGGGTCAGCGACCCCATTGCCCTCACCCGTTCCACGCACAAGTTCGAGGGCGACTATCTGGACTGGCTGATCGGCGATCCAGAGCAGGACAACGAGCGCTATCTGGCGCGCACGCCGCTGCGGTACGCCAGCAACATCAGCGTGCCCGTGGTGTTTTTCCAGGGTGAGTTGGACGCCGTGGTGGTGCCCCAGCAGACCCGCGACATGCTCAAAGCGCTCCAGGATCAGGGCATTGCTGCCGAGGCCCACTATTACCCGGATGAACGCCACGGCTTTCGCAAGGCGGACAATCAGGCTCACGCGCTGGAACAGGAATGGCGGTTTTATCAGAAGGTGCTGCAAGCCCAATGCTGAGCGGGTGCTGCCCGCTCAGCTGGAACGGGCAGCTTGGATAATCAGCGTTTGGCGATGATGTACACCGCGTGCACGATACCGGGGATGTATCCGCACAGGGTCAGCAGGATGTTCAGCCAGAAAGCGCCGCCCAAGCCCACTTGCAGAAACACTCCCAAGGGCGGCAAGAGAATGGCGAAGATGATGCGGATCAAGTCCATAGGGCAGCTCCTCATAAGAAGTCGGCTCGAATGAGCCTCACGTGCAATCGACCCTGGCTGCGCGCTAGGGTTCAGAGCAATCGCTTCCCCATTCCTGACGGACCGCCCGGCGCCGCGTTCAAGGCCGAGAAACGGATCTGCAAAGGACTTGGACAAAAAAACGCCCCGTGCGAAAAATCGGGCACGGGGCGATGCGGTATACCGCGAGACGGTTCAGGAATTCATTCAATGCAAGAGCAGGCGTGAGCCGACCCGACAATGGACCCAGGTTGCTGGGTCAGTATCAGACGGCCACTCCCTTACGACATTGCAGTTGCGCGCTCTGTACCCGGGAGAAAGCCCGGGCCAGACGCAGGAGCATCTCGTCGATATTGCCTTTGCTGACAGTCAACGCCGGGGTAAAACGCAAACAGTCCGGCTGCGGGGCGCTGAGCAGCAACCCTTCATGCAAAGCGGCATTGACCAGCGCCTGTGCCGAGTCGTCCGCCAGGCTCAGGCCCCAAAACAACCCGTGGCCGCGCACCTCACCCTGGGCATAACGGCTCGCCAGGCGATTCAGTTCCTGGCCCAGGTATTGACCATTGACGCGAACCTGCGGCAAGAACCCGTGTTCTTGCACACTGTCTAGCACCGCCAGACCGGCCGCCGCCGTCAGCGCATTGCCATGATGAGTACCGTCCAGTTCGCCATGCTCGAAACAGCAGGCTTTGCCCCGTGCCAGCAATGCCGCCAACGGCACGCCGCCGCCAAGTCCCTTGCCCAATGCGATGATGTCGGCGCGCACGCCATACAACTGCTCGGCCAGCAGGGTGCCGCAACGGCCGACGCCCGTCTGGACCTCATCGAGAATCAGCAGGATGCCCAGTTCACGGCACAGGCGCTCGACGCCTTTGAGGTAGTGCTCAGTGGCCGGCACGACCCCGGCTTCGCCCTGGACCGGCTCAAGCATGATCGCCACCGTTTGTGCGTCCACCGCTGCGTGCAAGGCCGGCAGGTCATTGAATGGCACTTGGCTGAAACCCGGCGCCCGAGGCTCGAAACCGTTGCCTGAAACAGGTTTGCCAGTGGCTGCCAAGGCGGCAAATCCACGACCATGACAACTGTGCCGGGCGGTAATGATCCCCGCCGCGCCGCCCCGATACAGCCGGCCCCACTTGCGCGCCAGGGTGATCGCTGCCTCACAGGCTTCAGTGCCGCTGCCCAACAGGCAGGCCTGATCGCTACCGGTGCTGCGGCACAACCGATCGGCGAGCTTGAGCATGCCACGGTTATAGAACCCTGAACCGGGGTTGATCATTGACTGCGCTTGGGCAGCGATGGCATTGACCAGCACGCTGGGACTGTGGCCAAGACTGTTGGCCGCTCCGGCCTGAGTGAAGTCCAGATAGGTGCGGTCATCGCTGTCCCACAGCCAAGAGCCCTGACCACGGACAAATACCGGCTGGGGCCGCTGCACGCAGGGCATCAGGCACTCACTGGAAAAGGGCGCGCACGGTGTGGCGGCACAAGGTTCGATGAGCAGATCATCCAGGCTCGGTGTGGCACGGCGCAAACTGAACAGGTTCATGCCCGCAGGCCCTCCAGGGGCAGACCCAACAGGCGCGCGGACCAGTCCTCGACTCGACCAGTACGCAGGCGCTTGATGGCGATATCGCGCCAGCGCGAGGACAGCGCCGGGCAATCAATCAGGGTCTTCAGGCCAGCGTGTTCCAGAGGCTCGAGGAAAAAACAGCGCAAGGCCCAGGCCACGGTCAGGCCAGGGTAACTGCGCTGCAGCAACTCAAAGGGCTCGTCCACCTGGACGAAGCCAGGTTTGAGCACTCGGTAGAACCAGCCGCAGCGGCCATTGTCCTGAGCCTGCTGGGGCAGATTGACCAGGCCCCAGCGGTGGCTCAGCCGATAACAAGGCGAACGCGGTTGACTGATCTGCAGCAGCGCACCGCCCCAGCGGAACAGGTCGCCCAGACACACCTGATCTTCGGTCAGGCCATGAGTCGAGAGGTGCTCGCCAAAAGCAGGCGCACACCAATCAATCTGTGGATAACGTTTACGCCAGTGCGCGTAGTGTTCGGCGGGATAGTGATGCAGAGCCCGTTCAGGCCCGGAGTGAAAGCGCGGATCACCCTGCTCATCACTGCCCAGGCCCTGCGGCCACAACCACAAGCGATTTGCAACCAGGTGTTTGTCGGTATCACTGACCAGACCCCGACCTAGATTTTTTGCCTTGCCTATGTAAACACCATCGACATGAACGGTATTCATCGCCCTTTCCGGCCCTGTAAGCCTTGTGAATAGGCGCTAGACTAGGCGCCTCGCGGGCTTCCGGCCATTTCGTTTTTTAAGCTTTTTCGATAAGAATTACTTATGGATTTTAAGCAACTGCGTTATTTCGTCGCGGTGTATGAAGAGGGCCACGTAGGCCGCGCCGCAGAGCGTCTTTCGATCTCACAACCGGCGCTCTCTCAGCAGATTCGCCAGTTGGAACAGAACCTCGATGTCAGCCTGTTCGAGCGCAGTAGCAAGCGCCTGTTACCGACCCTTGCCGCCCACACCCTTTACAACCACGCCCTGCCCCTGCTCGACGGACTGCAACAGGCCCGCGAAGCCCTGCGCAACTTCAAGGGCCAGGCCCTGCGCACTCTGGCCATTGGCGTGCTGCAAACCGTGCACTCCAGCCTGGTGCCACAGATGCTCGAACGAGTCCGCAAGGCCCAGCCGCACTTGGTGGTACAGATCTACGAGCTGACCGGGCTGGAGATCGAACGGCGCCTGCTCAATGGTTCACTGGATATCGGTATCAGCTACTTGCCCCCTCGCCAGCCGGGGCTGCACGGCGTACCACTGTACGAAGATGAGCTGACACTGGTCATCCCCGAACAACATCCGCTGCGCGAATTCAAGAAGGTGTCCATGAGCCAGGCAGCGGAGTTGCCAATGCTACTGCTAGGAGAGGAGTTCCAGATCCGCCAGATCTGGCAAGCACAACTGGCCAATCTGGGACGGCGCCCTCAAGTACAGGCAGAGTTGAACAATATGGCCGGCATTCTCGACAGCCTGCCCCATACACGACTGGCCACCGTGCTTCCAGGGCGATCACAACAGCAGCACAGCAATAAGGAATTGCTCTGGAAACCCCTGAGTGAGCCCAGGGTGCCGTTGAAAGTCGGGTTGGTCTGTCGCGATCTGCAGCGTCAGCAAGGGACGCTGGAACTGCTGCGCACGTTATTGGAGGATGCGATGAATGCTCAGGACGGACGCCTGGGTGGTGTGGTATTGCCGGAAACACTGGGCTGAAGCGGCGAAAACAAAAAATCCAGACAAAAGAAAACCCCGCCGAAGCGGGGCTTTGCAGACTGTTTCCCTGACATCCTTTTCACTCCGCCATCCTGGCAGAATCCTACGTGTCCGTGTTGTTACTTTGCGCTTCCTGCGCGACGTCCATGTGAAGTAGATTAGCCTTCGCGGTCATCTACCGATATGGACGATCAGCAGCACGTTATGTAAGAAATATCCTACAAACACCGCCTTGGTTAAAACTGCTCGGCCTGCAGCAAGAACAGCGATTCGCTACCCGCCTTGACCGAGGCGGTCAGGGAGTGGATACGCGGCAGCAGACGGGCAAAGTAGAAGCGCGCAGTCCCCAATTTGCTGGCATAGAAGTCGTCCTCCTGCTCTTTGCCCAGCGCCGCCTTGGCCATCAGCGCCCACATGTAGGCATAGGCCGTGTAGCCAAACACCTGCAGGTACTCCACCGAGGCCGCGCCGATTTCGTTGGGATTGCTGACGGCCTTGTCCAACAACCAGGCAGTCAACTCGTCCAGGTTATCCAGCGCCGCGTTCAAAGGACGGGTGAACTCCAGCAACTGCGCATCAGCGGTAGCGGTGAAATGACGAATCTCGTCGGCGAACAGCTTATAGAACGCACCGCCGCTGCCGACGATCTTGCGCCCCACCAGATCCAGCGCTTGGATACCGTTGGTGCCTTCGTAGATCTGGGTGATACGCACGTCGCGCACCAGTTGTTCCTGACCCCATTCGCGGATGTAGCCGTGACCACCGAAGATCTGCTGACCATGCACCGTGGTTTCCAGGCCCAGGTCCGTCAGAAACGCCTTGGCCACCGGGGTCAGCAAGGCCACCAGACTGTCCGCGCGCTTGCGGGTGTCGGCGTCTTCGCTGAATTTCGCAGTATCGAGTTGCATCGCCACATAGGTAGAGAATGCCCGGCCACCTTCGTTGGAGGCCTTCATGGTCAGCAGCATGCGCCGCACATCCGGGTGCACGATGATCGGATCAGCAACCTTGTCTTTGGCCTGCGGACCGGTGGGCGATCGGCTCTGCAAACGGTCACGGGCGTACTCCACCGCGTTCTGATAAGACCGCTCCCCCGTGGCCAGCCCCTGGATGCCAACCCCCAGGCGCTCGTAGTTCATCATAGTGAACATCGCCGCCAAGCCTTTGTTCGGCTCACCCACCAGGTACCCGATGGCCTGATCGAAGTTCATTACGCAGGTGGCCGAAGCCTGGATACCCATCTTGTGTTCAATCGACCCGCAGCTCAGCGGGTTACGCCCGCCGAGACTGCCATCGGCGTTGACCATGAACTTGGGCACCAGAAACAGAGAGATCCCCTTGGGGCCGGCCGGCGCATCCGGCAGCTTGGCCAGCACCAGGTGAATGATGTTCTCCGTCAGATCATGCTCACCGCCGGTGATGAAGATCTTGGTCCCGCTGATAGCGTAAGAGCCATCGGCCTGAGGCTCGGCCTTGGTGCGGATGATTCCCAAGTCAGTACCGGCATGGGGCTCGGTCAGGCACATGGAGCCGGCCCAAACACCGGCGTACATGTTCGGCAGATAAGTGGCCTTGAGTTCTTCACTGGCGTGAGCATTGATCGACAAGCAGGCACCGGCCGTGAGCATCGGATACAGACCGAACGCCAGGCTCGCGGAGTTGACCATTTCCTCGACCTGCGCCGACACTGCCTTGGGCATGCCCATGCCACCGAACTCAGGATCACCACCGACGCCAACCCAGCCACCCTCAGCGTAAGTCTGATAGGCCTGGGTAAAACCTTCCGGCGTCGTCACCACGGTGTCGTTCCAGTGACAGCCTTCCTCGTCAGCACCACGGCTGAGGGGAGCAATGCTTCTGGCGGTGACTTTGCCCGCTTCTTCCAAAATCGCCTCAACGGTTTCGGCATCCACCGTCTCAGCCAGCGCCGGCAACTGGGCCCAAAGCTTGGCGACATCGAAGACTTCATTGAGGACGAAGCGCATATCGCGCAGGGGCGCTTTGTAGTCAGCCATGGCAAACCTCGCAAGATCTAAACAAACGGACCGAAACAGGCCCAATGACGAAAAGCCGAGTGTAACCGAACAACTTTTTCGACACATAGGGTCAAGTAGTGACCTTTTTGTTATTTTTAGTCACAAGCCAAGTCCACGTGATCGAGCGCGCACCAACCGGCGAGGAGCGGCCGGGTTCGCGTTCGCGGTTCATCGGGGTTTTTCATGGCTGTCACTCCAACCTTGCGGGCCCACTCGCCCCACTGGTGGTTCAAGCCGGTCAACTGTGCGACAAACGCCTTGAGTGGCGGATGGTCGGCATTGGCCTGGCAATGATTGTGCAGGCGCTGAATGCGCCGTCATCATTCAACCCGCCGCCGTCTCCATGCGCACCGCGCCGCGACGATTCTGACCGAAGGCCATGACGCAGTTACGCCCCGCCCCCTTGGCACTGTAAAGCGCCTGGTCGGCGGCCTTGAGCACTTCTTCAGGAGTCCGGTGCTCCATCAAGCGCTCCGCGACACCAATGCTGATGGTCACCGAAACACTGGAAGCCGCCGCCGCACCACGGCGCTGACGTCCTTGCTGATCGTCCTGAGGGCGACTGTCCTGGTTGCGCAGTTGAATGTTGTAGGTGGCAATGACCTCGCGAATCATCTCCAGATGCGGCATGCATTCGTCCAGGGTCTTGCCGGCAAACACCACCGCGAACTCTTCTCCGCCATAACGATAAGCTCGCCCGCCGCCGGTGACTTTCGACAGCTTGCTGGCCACCAGACGCAGCACCTGATCCCCCACATCATGACCGTGGGTGTCGTTGAATTTCTTGAAATGATCGACGTCAGTCATGGCCAGTACATAATTGCGTCCCAGGCGCTGCATGCGCTCATTGAGCGCGCGGCGTCCCGGCAAGCCGGTCAACTCGTCACGGAAAGCCATCTGGTAAGCCTCATGAGCCACCGCCGCAGCGATCATCAACATCACCTGGCTGCACATGATGTTCAGGGTGAATGGCAGGATGAAGGTCTTGGGTAACATCCAGAACAGTCCCAGCAACCCCACCAATTGCGCCGCATGCAGCGGTCGCGGGCTGCGCCAGTACTGGACCGCCAGCAGTAGGAATGCGGCCAAGAACACCGGATACGACAGCTGGATCAAGCTCATCCAGCTGCCGTGCAACGCCGGCCAGCGGATCTCCGCCAGCCAGTTCAGCAAGGCTTGTGGATAACTCTGTTCCAGGCCCAAGGCCACGCCGCCGAACGCCAGCAACACCGCGAAGCGCGCCACCATGTCCTGAAACAAATGCGTTCGCTCCTGCCAAGCGGCAAACAGACCGAACAGTAAGGGCAGCAACAGGCAACACAGATGAAACACCACCGCGGCGTCTTCGCGAACCCGACCGTTATCACGGTAAAAATCGGTCTGGGTATCCAGCAGAAAGTAGGCGATGTATACCGTGACCATCAGGAACAACTCGCGCTGACGACGGTACACCGCGCAATAAGCCCCACCGAGCAACAGCACCAGAGTCGGCAGCACATTGAACAGCGAAGTGAAGAAAACGTTGAGGTCCTTGACGTAAGCGGCCGCCAGTCCCGCAAGCAACAGCACTAAAGACGGTAAAAAATGACTTAAACGTACAGCGGAAGAACGCGGCAAGGGTAAAACTCCGACCCGGCTGATCAATAGATGGCATTGTGCCTTCATTTGCGAAGATTAAGCACAACCTGTGTGACAGGCATCACATTGCCATCTCTTTAACGGCAGGACTTCACTTCTGCTTAGCGATTTAGTCGGGAATTTTCATGCTGCTCCAGCAGACACAAAAAAGCCGCTCGCCCCATGGGGCGAGCGGCTTCTGAATGGCCTCTGTCCCGTCCTGAATAAGGTTGACACCTTCTGACCTTATTCAAGGAGAGGGTGATGAGCACTGAGATCAAGCGCACGCAGAGTGATTACACGCTGGCTTTTAAACTGGCCGTGGTGGATCAGGTCGAAAAAGGCGAGTTGAGTTATAAAGAGGCTCAACAGCGCTACGGTATCCAAGGTCGATCAACTGTTCTGGTCTGGTTGCGCAAGCATGGCCTCCAGGACTGGAGCCAAGGCGCTTCAATTCGCTCTTCGAGGACCATTTCCGTGAATGAGCCCGCCCTGCCGTTAACCCCGGAACAACGTATCAAGGAGCTGGAAGCGCAGCTCGCGCTGTCGAATCAGAAAGCCCAGTTCCTTGAGGCGGTAGTCAATGTTCTAAAGAACGATTACGGGATCAGCGTCGTAAAAAAGCGTCCCGGCAAGTCCTCACGCAAAAGCAAATCCAGGACCTGAGTATCAGTAGGGCTTGCCAGTTCATGGGGATTAGCCGACAGGCCTACTACAAGCGCAACCAAGCTCAGGACGCGCGCTTGACCCTCGACCAGAGAGTGATGGATTTCGTCCAATACAAGCGCTTGCACCAGCCCCGCTTGGGCACCCGCAAGCTGCACCATCTGCTGCATTGCCAGCCCCTGCTTGAACTTCAAGTAGGCCGTGATCGGCTGTTTGCAATCTTGCGCGAACATCGCCTGCTGGTGGCTCGCAAGCGTGCTTACCATAAGACTACCGACAGTCATCATCGCTTCCGGCGCCATCCAAACCTGCTTAAATCCGGCCCTGATCAAGTGGTGCCAAATGGTCCGGAGCAGGTCTGGGTGGCCGACATCACCTATCTACCCACTCGCGAAGGTGTGGCGTATCTGAGTCTTGTGACCGACGCTTACTCGCGCAAGATTGTGGGTTATCACGTCCATGAAAACTTACGGACCGAGTCGGTAATACGAGCGCTGCGCAGTGCCGTGAAGCAGCGTCAAATCGAATTACCGTTGGTGCATCACTCGGATCGGGGTAGCCAATACTGTTCTGCGCTTTATCAGGCGCTGCATGCCAAACACGGAATCCGTTGTTCGATGACGGACGGTTATGACTGCTACCAGAATGCTTTGGCGGAGCGGGTGAATGGGATCTTGAAGACAGAGTTTCTGTTTCATCGACCAGAGAACTTGGCGCATGCAAGGAAGATGGTGAGTGAGTCGGTATCAATTTATAACGCTGAGCGACCCCATCTAGCGCTCAAATACAAAACGCCCGATGCGGTGCATCGGGCGTTTTGAGTGAAACAAGTGTCAACCTATTTCAGGACTAGACACTCCGGTCGAGCTTAGTAAGCCAGGCCGAAGTCCTCTTCTTTCATGTCCATCAGGTTGTTGGCGCCCGACAGCATGGTTGCCACGTGAGTGCGGGTACGCGGCAGGATGCGCTGGAAGTAGAAGCGCGCGGTCTGCAACTTGGCAGTGTAGAACGCTTCTTCGCTGGTGCCCGCAGCCAGCTTTTCAGCCGCCAAACGCGCCATGTCGGCCCAGAAGTACGCCAGGCAGGCATAACCGGAGTACATCAGGTAATCCACCGACGCAGCTCCGACTTCTTCACGGTCCTTCATCGCGGCCATGCCCACTTTCATGGTCAGCTCGCCCCACTCCTTGTTCAGAGCCGCCAGCGGTGCAACGAACTCCTTCACGGCCTCGTTGCCTTCGTTGTTCTGGCAGAACTTGTGGACGATCTTGGTGAAGCCTTTGAGAGCCTCGCCTTGAGTCATCAGCACTTTACGGCCCAGCAGGTCCAGCGCCTGGATGCCGGTGGTGCCTTCGTACAGCATCGAAATGCGGCTGTCGCGAACGTTCTGCTCCATGCCCCACTCAGCGATGAAGCCGTGGCCACCGTAGATCTGCACACCGTGGTTGGCGGACTCGAAACCGACTTCGGTCATAAACGCCTTGGCAATCGGAGTCATGAAGGCCAGCAGCGCGTCAGCTTTCTTCTTCTCTTCTTCATCCACGCCGTACTTGACGATGTCCACCTGCTTGGCGGTGAAGTACACCATCGCTCGGTTGCCTTCGGCGAAGGCTTTCATGGTCAGCAGCATGCGACGCACGTCAGGGTGCACGATGATCGGGTCGGCGGCCTTGTCCGGCGCTTTCGGGCCAGTCAGGGAGCGCATTTGCAGACGATCACGAGCGTATTTCAGGCCGCCCTGGAAGCCGATCTCAGCGTGGGCCAGGCCCTGCAACGCGGTACCCAGACGCGCGGTGTTCATGAAGGTGAACATGCAGTTCAGGCCTTTGTTCGCCGGGCCGATGAGGAAGCCGGTGGCCGCGTCGAAGTTCATTACACAGGTAGCGTTGCCATGGATCCCCATCTTGTGTTCCAGGGAACCGCAGCGTACGGCGTTGCGCTGGCCAGCACTGCCGTCAGCGTTAGGCAGGAACTTGGGCACGATGAACAGCGAAATGCCTTTGGTGCCGGCCGGTGCGTCTGGCAGGCGAGCCAGCACGATGTGGACGATGTTGTCGGCCATGTCGTGTTCACCGGCGGAGATGAAGATCTTGGTGCCGGTGACTTTGTAGGAACCATCAGCCTGAGGTTCGGCCTTGGTGCGCAGCATGCCCAGATCAGTGCCGCAGTGCGGTTCGGTGAGGCACATGGTGCCGGTCCACTCGCCAGACACCAGCTTGGTCAGGTAAGCCTCTTGCTGCTCAGGTGTACCGTGTTCGGAAATGGTATTCATCGCGCCATGGGACAGCCCTGGGTACATACCCCACGACCAGTTGGCTTCACCGACCATTTCGCTGACCGCAAGACCCAGGGATTCAGGCAGGCCCTGACCGCCGTGCTCAACATCGTGAGCCAGGCTTGGCCAGCCGCCTTCAACGAATTGCTTGTAGGCCTCTTTAAAGCCGGTCGGGGTTTTAACGCCGGACTCACTCCAGGTGCAACCTTCCTGGTCGCCCACACGGTTCAGCGGCGCCAGCACCTGCTCACAAAACTTCGCACCTTCCTCAAGAATGGCGTCAACCATGTCCGCAGTGGCGTCCTGGCAAGCCGGGAGGCTCTGATAGTGCGCCTCATAGCCGAGCAGTTCGTCACGAACGAAGCGAATATCACGCAAGGGGGCCTTGTAGTCAGGCATAGCGATAAACCTCTGCTGATGTAACCGGGAATGAACAACCGCGTTGATTTTTATAGCGGTCAAACAGGTGTTTGAAACATACGTTTAGGCCCAAACCTTGTCAAGCGCCGCGCAAACACCTTTCGTCAACCGCACAAATGCACGCGCAGGCGAGCGCCCACAGCATTGACCATGAAAGGGTAGACGCCGAATGGCCGGCGATCCGCTATGAAAAGGACTGAAGCAGAACAGGAACTAGAGGAAGGAAAAGCGTAAGAGAAAGCCGGCCTCCGCGCAGGAGACCGGGCTTTAGCAGTGCACTATCAAGCGTAGGTATCGATCAGCGTGCCCAGAACGGCATCAGAAGCCTTGGCGACCTTGACCCCGAGTTCTGCCTGGATCTTGCCCATGGACATTTCGACCATGCTGGCGGCCAGATCCGACTCCTGGCTGCGATCAACGCCACGCAGGCGATTGACCTGAGCCTCCGACGACTGGCTACTGGCGGAGCGCTCAACCGCGCTACTGGCGATTTGGCCTGCGGCTTGATCGACTCGATTCTGACCGGTCTGAATTGCGTTCATTCCGGCGTAGAGAGCGGTATTCCCGGAGATTTCCATGGGAGGACTCGACCTTGAAAATGACTGACGGGGGCCATTGAAACAGACCCGTCAAAAAAACACCCGTCAAAAACACTAATGGCAATATGCCCTGCCATAGGCAAAATCTAGTCCAGCAGATCCAGCTGCAAGTACTCGGCCACCGTCTCGGCGCTGGCCGGCTTGAGTCGCGGCACCCGACCCAGGCACGGAGCCGGTAGTCGCTCGGCCAGCGTCGCCAGGTTTTCCTCCAGACGAGAGGTCTTCGGGTCGATAATATTGGCCACCCAACCAGCCAGTTGCAGGCCGTCCTGCGCAATGGCCTCGGCCGTGAGCAATGCATGATTGATGCAGCCCAGGCGCACACCCACCACCAAAATGACCGGCAGCCCCAGCGCCATCGCCAAGTCCGACAGATTGTCCTGCCCCGCCAGCGGCACGCGCCAGCCGCCCGCCCCTTCGATCAAGGTGAAGTCCGCCCCCTTGGCCAAAAGATGGCGCATGGGCATCAACAGCGATTGCACCGTCAGGGCCACCCCGGCTTCCCGCGCGGCCAGATGGGGGGCGATGGCCGGCTCGAAGGCGAACGGATTGACCTCGGCATAGCTCAATGGCAACGACGACTGCGCCAACAATGCCAATGCATCGGCGTTGCGCAAGCCTTGCGCGCTGGGCTCACAACCGGAAGCCACCGGTTTGCCCGCGGCGGTACTCAAGCCGGCCAAACGCGCCGCCTGCAGCAACCCTGTAGCAACAGTGGTTTTACCCACATCGGTGTCGGTGCCGGTGATGAAATAAGCAGGACTCATAGCGGTTTCTCCAACACGGCATAGACCACCTGGTACGTCGCTGGCAGCCCTTTGACCTGACGAAACCCTTCATAGGCTTCGATCAGCCCGGCAATCCGCGCGCGCCCGGTCAGCCCTCCCGGACGACCGGGATTCAGATTATGCGCGCCCAGAGATTTCAGTTCATGGGTCAGGCTGCGCACGTCCGGGTAATGCAAGACATGGGGCCGTTGCTCCAGACTGCGCACCTGCAAACCGCTGGCCTCACATAACTGTCGATAGTGCTCAAACTCACGGAAGCGATTGACATGAACCTGTCCATCGACACGCCCCCAGCTTTCACGCAGCTCCTGCAAAGTGCCGACACACAGACTGGCAAACGCCAGCACTCCGCCCGGTTTAAGCACCCGCCGGGCTTCGCTGAGCACCGCGGCCAAATCGGCGCACCATTGCACCGCCAGGCTGGAGAAAATCAGCTCGCAACTGTCAGGTTGCAGCGGCAGGCGTTCAGCATCACCAGCCATGAAATACTCGGCGCCACCCAAAGGCCGCGCGTGCGTGAGCATGCCCTCGGCAATATCCAGGGCCAGCCCCTGGCTGCTGGAAAAACGCGCCCCCAACACTCGACTGAAATGCCCGGTGCCACAGCCCAGATCCAGCCAGCGAGCCGGCGTCCAGCCCTCGGGCAAACACTTGAGCAACTGTTGACCAACCGCGCGCTGCAACTCGGCGACACTGTCGTAGCTGGCGGCGGCGCGGGAGAACGAAGCAGCCACCTGGCGCTTGTCAGGCAAGCCCCCAGGCAGGACAGGAACAGACAGATCAGTCATCACCGGACTCATGCAAAAAAGCCTGAATCGCCCCGGCCACTCCGTGGGGGTCCTCCAGAAGAAAGCCGTGGCTGGCCTGTTCAATCACGCCAACCTCTACATCCGGTAGCAAGGCCAGCAACTCAGCCGCCGCTTCGGCGGGCACCAGGCCATCCAGCCCGGCAAACAAGTGCAGCTGCGGCCCGGCGAAACCTTGCAAGGCCTCGCGTGTGTCCATCTGCGCCAGCAGCTCCAAGCCCGCCATCAGCACCGTCGCCGACGTCGTCGGCGCGCCACGTTGCAGCAGCCGCGACAAGCCGCGCGAGTCGCCAGCGCCCTGGGCACAGAGCAGCGAGAAACGCTTGAGGGTGGCTCGCGGATCGGCGGCGCAACCGGCCAGGAAGCTGTCGAAGGTTTCTCCGGCCATGGCACTGGACCATTGCTCATGGGCCACAAAACTGGGATTGCTGGCCAAGGTCAGTAGGCCGCAGCAACGCTCACCACGCCGCGCCGCCAGCTCCGAGGCGAGCATCCCGCCCAAGGACCAGCCGCCCAACCAGGCGTTGTCTGGAAGGGCATCGTCGAGTTCATCCAGCCACACCCCCGGATCACTGGACGTGAGCGGCGGCAAAGGCTCGATCTGCACCCGTAGATGCTCGTCCAATCCCTGCAACGCCGCCGCCAGAGGCTCCAGCGGCGACACGCCCAAGCCCCAGCCCGGCAACAAAATCAATCGATCACGCATGGCTCGACTCCACTTGCAGTTCGCTGAAACAATCGGCCAGCGCGCTTAACAATAGCTGGACCTGGGCCTCACTGTGGGCGGCGGACAAGGTCACTCGCAGGCGGGCACTCCCCGCCGGCACAGTCGGCGGACGGATCGCCGTGACCATGATCCCGCGCGCGCGCAACCCCTGCGAAAGACGCACGGCCCTGGCGCTGTCGCCGACCATGATCGGCTGGATCGGCGTGAAGCTGTCCATCAGCTCCAGGCCGATCTGCTCGGCGCCTTGGCGGAATTGCCGGATCAAGGCCGCCAAGTGTTCACGCCGCCAGTGCTCGTGGCGCAGCAGCTCCAGGCTCTTGAGCGTGGCGCAGGCCAGGGCCGGCGGCTGGCTGGTGGTGTAGATGTATGGCCGGGCGAACTGGATCAGGCTTTCGATCAGGTCCTCGCTGCCGGCGACAAAAGCCCCGGCGGTACCGAACGCCTTGCCCAGCGTGCCCACCAGCACCGGCACGTCATCCAGACCCAGGCCAAAGTGTTCCACCAGCCCCGCCCCATTGGCCCCCAGCGGCCCGAAACCATGGGCGTCGTCCACCATCAACCAGGCGCCCCGGGCTTTGGTTTCCCGGGCCAGGGCCGGCAAGTCGGCAACGTCACCGTCCATGCTGAACACCCCATCGGTGACCACCAGGGTATTGCCGGTGGCCTTTTCCAGGCGCTTGACCAGGCTCACAGCATCGTTGTGCAGATAGCGATTGAAGCGCGCACCGCTGAGCAGCCCGGCATCCAGTAGGGAAGCGTGGTTGAGACGGTCCTCCAGCACCGTGTCGCCCTGTCCGACCAGGGCCGTGACCGCGCCGAGGTTGGCCATGTAGCCCGTGGTAAACAGCAAGGCGCGAGGACGCCCGGTGAATTCGGCCAGGGCTTGTTCCAATGCGTGATGAGGGGCGCTGTGACCGATCACCAGATGCGAGGCGCCGCCGCCCACGCCCCAGCGGCTGGCGCCGGCGCGCCAGGCTTCGATCACCTGCGGATGATTGGCCAGCCCCAGGTAGTCGTTGTTGCAGAAGGCCAGCAACGGTTGACCGTCCACCACCACTTGCGGCCCCTGCGGGCTTTCAAGCAGCGGGCGCTGGCGATACAGGTGTTCGGCGCGACGAGCGGCGAGGCGCGCGGCGAGATCAAAAGACATGCAGGCCTCGATGATCAGAAAGTGATCTGTAGCCGCTACCGGAGGCCGTGATGGCTGCGCGGGACCTCGACGTGTGCAAGATCCTCATGCCCCCTCCGGGCGATCGCAGCCCGCGCTAGCGGCTACAGGGGTCAGACGGCGGCGTTGTAGAACTGCTCGCTGCTTTTTTGCTCAACCAGGGCCTGCTCGATCGCCGCCTGGTGTACTTCGTCGGCGTGCTCTTCACGGGCTTCGGGCTGGATGCCCAGGCGGGCAAACAGTTGCATGTCCTTGTCGGCCTGGGGGTTGGCGGTAGTCAGCAGTTTATCGCCATAGAAAATCGAGTTGGCGCCGGCGAAGAACGCCAGGGCCTGCATCTGCTCGTTCATCGCTTCGCGACCGGCGGACAGGCGCACATGGGATTTGGGCATGAGGATCCGTGCCACGGCGAGCATACGGATGAAGTCGAACGGGTCCACGTCCTCAGCGTTTTCCAGCGGCGTGCCAGCCACCTTTACCAACATGTTGATCGGCACCGATTCCGGGTGCTCCGGCAGGTTGGCCAACTGGATCAGCAAACCGGCACGGTCATCCAGGGATTCGCCCATGCCAAGAATGCCGCCAGAACAGATCTTCATCCCCGCGTCGCGCACATAGGCCAGGGTCTGCAGGCGCTCGCTGTAGGTGCGGGTGGTGATGATGCTGCCGTAGAACTCCGGCGAGGTGTCGAGGTTGTGGTTGTAGTAGTCCAGGCCCGCGGTGGCCAGGGCCTCGGTCTGCTCCTGATCAAGACGCCCCAGGGTCATGCAGGTTTCCAGGCCCATGGCTTTCACGCCTTTGACCATTTCCAACACATAAGGCATGTCCTTGGCCGACGGGTGCTTCCAGGCGGCGCCCATGCAAAAACGTGTGGAACCGATCGCCTTGGCCCGGGCGGCCTCCTCCAGCACCTTTTGAACTTCAAGGAGTTTTTCCTTTTCCAGGCCAGTGTTGTAGTGGCCGGACTGCGGACAATATTTGCAATCTTCCGGGCAGGCACCGGTCTTGATCGACAGCAGCGTGGAAACCTGGACCCGATTGGCATCGAAATGCGCGCGGTGCACCGTCTGCGCCTGGAACAGCAAATCGTTGAAGGGCTGAACGAACAGGGCTTTGACTTCAGCCAAAGTCCAATCATGACGCAGGTTGACGGTGGTGCTGGCGCTCATGGGCGATTCCTTGATTATGCTTGGCAAGCGGCGCTGAACAGGGAAAGCCCACAGCCGCGACACGGATGTTCGGCATATTTAAGGAAGCGCCATGCACTGTCAACCCGAATACAAAGGCCAGGTTTACATCTGGTTAAATAATAACCAAAACTGTTTGCTTTGTGATGAGCCCAGCGAAACAGCCCTGGCCCTGTGTGCCCCCTGCCTGGACGAACTGCCCTGGCTCGGCACCCAATGCGGCGTCTGCGCCTTGCCCTTGCCTGCCGCCGGACAGGTCTGTGGCCAGTGCCAACAACACCCTCCGGCGTTTCATCGGGTGGTCGCCCCCTGGTGCTACGAGTTTCCGCTGGACAGCCTGATCAGTCGTTTCAAACACCATGAACAATGGCCCTTTGGCCGATTGATGGCCGAACTTACCGGCCAATTCCTGCAATTTCGCTTCGATGAGGGGCTAGACCGGCCGGACGGCCTGCTGCCCGTACCACTGTCACATCAACGCCTGCGCCAACGCGGCTTCAACCAGGCCGTCATGCTTGCCCGGTGGCTGGGGGAACACCTGCAATTGCAGGTGGAACCTCACTGGCTCCAGCGCATTCAAGACACTCCCGCGCAACAAGGTCTGGACGCCAAGGCGCGTCAGCGCAACCTGCGCCAGGCCTTTGCCCTCGCCGCCGATGCTCCCGTCGCAGGCCGGCATCTGGCCCTAGTGGACGATGTCTTGACCACTGGCGCCACCGCCCAGGCCCTGGCGCGCCTGTTACTCGATGCTGGGGCGCGTCAGGTTGATGTCTATTGCCTGGCCAGAACCGCAAAAGCGGACACCCCAGGCTGACTTGACTCTCATCGCTCAAGCGGCAAACTCCCCTCCATCTCCGGTGTTCAAAGCGTCCCAGCCATGTCCCTGCCCACTCTGCTGACCCAGCACATCGCCCGCCGTCCACAACGCATTGCCCTGTTGCAGCACATTGCCGAACAGGGCTCCATCACCCGTGCCGCGAAAAGCGCCGGCCTGAGCTACAAGGCGGCCTGGGACGCCATCGACGAGCTGAACAACCTGGCGCAAAACCCGCTGGTGGAGCGCAGCGTCGGCGGCAAGGGCGGTGGTGGCGCCAAACTGTCCGCCGAGGGCGAACGCGTATTGCGCCTCTATCAACGCCTGCAAACGCTGCAAGCCCAAGTGCTGGAAGCTGCGGAAGACACCAGCGACCTCGATCTGCTAGGGCGCCTGATGCTGCGCACCAGTGCCCGTAACCAACTGCATGGCAAGGTCCAGAGGATCGACGCCCACGGCTGTAACGACCTGATCAGCCTGGCGCTGGCCGAAGGCCTGATCATCAAGGCGCAGATCACCCACGACAGCACCCAGCGCCTGGATCTGCGGCCTGGTACTGAAGTGGTGGCCTTGATCAAGGCCGGCTGGTTGGAATTGCACGCCGCCGACACCCCGGTAACAACTGGATACAATTGCCTGAACGGGGTGATCGAACAGATTCTCGACGCCGAACAGGGCCCCTGCGAAGTCAGAATCACCCTGCCCAACGGCCAGACCTTATGTGCCTTGGCCGAGCCCCTACAGCTCAAGGCGCTTGAGCTGACAGACGGCAAACCGCTCCAGGTGCAGTTCTCTCCGTCTCTCGTCCTGCTTGGCACCCCGCTCTGATCACGGCCGGACGACTTCTGGCTGCAACCTGTTCGTCATAAGCGCTCATTAAGGTGGCTGCAAAAATCCGCGGGGAGCCTGATATGAGCCTGTTAGAAGAAGATCAACCCACCGACCTGGAACAGATCGTCGGCCTCAGCCGTCGGGGTTTCATCGGTGCCGGCGCCCTGTGTGGCGCGGCGCTGTTTCTCGGTGGCAGCCTGCTGAGCCGCAGCGCTCTGGCCACCGGTATCAGTGCGGGCCATAGCCAATTGCTGGGCTTTAGCGCAATTGCCGCCGCCACCAGCGACACCATCACCCTGCCACCGGGCTACAAGTCCTCGGTGCTGATCAGTTGGGGCCAGGCGCTGGCCAAGAACGGGCCGGCCTTCGACCCCAGCGGCAACGGCAGCGCCCAGGCCCAGGAAGTGCAGTTCGGCGATAACAACGACGGCATGAGCCTGTTCGCCTTCCCGGACGACCAGCAGCGGGCGCTGATGGCAATCAACAACGAATACACCAACTACCGTTACCTCTATCCCCACGGTGGCCAGCCGCAATCGGCCGAAGAGGTGCGCAAAGCTCAAGCCAGCGAGGGTGTGTCGGTGATCGAGGTGCAACACCAGAACGGCCAATGGCAGTTTGTCCAGGGGTCGCGCTACAACCGGCGCATTCACGGCAATACGCCAATCCGCCTGAGCGGCCCCGCCGCCGGCCACGCCCTGCTGCAAACCGCCGCCGACCCCAAGGGTAAGGACGTCCTCGGCACCTTCCAGAATTGCGCCAACGGCAAGACGCCTTGGGGCACCTACCTGACCTGCGAAGAAAACTTCACCGACTGTTTTGGCAGCAGCGATGCCGCACAGACCTTCGATGCCACGCAAAAACGCTACGGCGCCGTGGTGGCCAGCAAGGAAATCGACTGGCACCTTCACGACCCGCGCTTTGAGCTGGCGAAGAACCCCAATGAATTCAACCGCCATGGCTGGGTGGTGGAAATCGACCCGTTCGACCCGCAGTCGACGCCGGTCAAGCGCACCGCGCTGGGCCGCTTCAAGCATGAAAACGCCGCCCTGGCCGAAACCCGTGACGGCCGCGCCGTGGTCTACATGGGCGACGATGAACGCGGTGAGTTCATCTACAAATTCATCAGTCGCGACACGATCGACCACCGCAACCCAAAGGCCAACCGCGACTTGCTGGATCACGGCACCTTGTATGTGGCGCGTTTCGACGCCGGCGACGGCAACCCGGACCGACCCAAGGGCCAGGGCCAGTGGATCGAGCTGAGCCATGGCAAGCATGGCATCGACGCCAGCAGTGGTTTCGCCGATCAGGCCCAGGTGCTGATCCAGGCGCGACTGGCCGCCAGCGTGGTCCAGGCCACGCGCATGGACCGTCCGGAATGGATTGTCGTCAGCCCCAAGGACGGCCAGGTCTATTGCACCCTCACCAACAACGCCAAACGCGGTGACGACGGCCAGCCGGTGGGCGGCCCCAACCCGCGGGAGAAGAACGTCTACGGGCAGATCCTGCGCTGGCGCAGCGCTGGCGACGATCATGGCGCCATGAGTTTCTCCTGGGACCTGTTCGTGGTGGCTGGCAACCCCGGCGTGCATGGCGGCCAGCCCAAGGGCGGCTCGTCCAACATCACCCCGCAGAACATGTTCAACAGCCCAGACGGCCTGGGTTTCGACGAGGCCGGACGCCTGTGGATCCTGACGGATGGCGACGTCAGCAACGCCGGAGACTTCGCCGGCATGGGCAACAACCAGATGCTGTGTGCCGATCCGGGCACTGGCGAAATCCGCCGCTTCATGGTCGGACCGGTGGGCTGCGAAGTCACCGGCATCGCCTTCGCCCCGGACCACAAGACCCTGTTCGTGGGCATCCAGCACCCGGGCGAACATGGCGGCTCAACCTTCCCCGAGCACCGGCCCAATGGCAAACCGCGCTCCTCGGTGATGGCCATCACCCGGGAAGATGGCGGCATCATCGGCGCCTGACCCTCCCCCGCCACGCCGGCCCCTGCACCCGTAGAGCCGGCTTGCCGGCGGACCCGCTGCCCTGTAAAAACCGCTGGCAAACCCTCCCCCGCTGGCCCGCCGTCTGCGCTACCATGCGTGGCCGGACGCGGCAGCCTGCTGCGCGCAGGAGTAAGCATGTCGCACCCGTTTGAAACACTGACCCCCGACCTGGTTCTCGACGCCGTTGAAAGCATCGGCTTTCTCAGCGACGCTCGAGTTCTGGCACTCAACAGCTACGAAAACCGCGTCTATCAAGTGGGCATCGACGAAGGCGAACCGCTGATTGCCAAGTTCTACCGACCGCAACGCTGGACCAACGACGCGATCCTGGAAGAACACCGGTTCACCTTCGAACTCGCCGAATGCGAGGTGCCGGTGGTGGCCCCGATCATCCACGACGGTGCCAGCCTGTTCGAACACGCAGGCTTTCGCTTCGCCCTGTTTCCCCGACGCGGTGGCCGCGCCCCGGAGCCAGGCAACCTGGATCAACTCTATCGCCTCGGGCAATTGCTCGGTCGCCTGCATGCCGTGGGCGCTACCCGCCCCTTCGAGCACCGCGAAGCCCTGGGGGTGAAGAACTTCGGCCACGACTCCCTGGCGACCCTGCTGCAAGGCAATTTCGTGCCCAAGAGCCTGCTGCCGGCCTATGAGTCCGTGGCCCGAGACCTGCTCAAACGAGTGGAAGAGGTCTACCAGGCCACGCCGCACCAGAACATCCGCATGCACGGCGACTGCCACCCCGGCAACATGATGTGCCGTGACGAGACGTTCCATATCGTCGACCTGGATGACTGCCGCATGGGCCCTGCGGTGCAGGACCTGTGGATGATGCTGGCCGGCGACCGCCAGGAATGCCTGAGCCAGTTATCGGAGCTGATGGACGGTTACAGCGAATTTCATGATTTCGACCCGCGGGAACTGGCCCTGATCGAGCCACTGCGCGCCCTGCGCCTGATGCACTACAGCGCCTGGCTCGCGCGGCGCTGGGACGATCCGGCGTTTCCCCGCAGCTTCCCTTGGTTTGGCAGCGAGCGCTACTGGGGCGACCAGGTACTGGCGCTGCGCGAGCAGTTGGCAGCCCTCAACGAAGAACCTCTCAAACTGTTCTGAATCCGTCCTGCAGGTACCGACTGACCGACGAAGAGGCCAGGCACTGGCCTTCGCCGGCAACCCCGTTGCTACCGGAGTCCGCCTCGATATGGCAGCAGCTTGCAGGAGCGGGCTTGCCAGCCAAGCGGCCCTTACCTTCGCCTTCGCCCACCAGCACCCCCTCACAGAAACGGGCGACGTAAAAGTCAGGACAGGTCTAGACAATTCTCCTTACAATCGCGCTTTTGTTAGTTGCCTAAGCAAGGACTCTGCATGCAAGCCGCCAACCCGCGCCGCGGTTACATCCTGGGCCTGACCGCCTACATCATCTGGGGTCTGTTTCCGATCTACTTCAAAGCCATCGCCAGCGTGCCCGCTGTGGAAATCATCATCCACCGGGTGCTCTGGTCAGCGCTGTTCGGCGCCCTGCTGCTGATGGTGTGGAAGCATCCCGGCTGGTGGCGCGAGCTGCGCGACAACCCCAAGCGCCTGGCCATCCTGGCCCTGAGCGGCACACTGATTGCGGCCAACTGGCTGACCTATGTCTGGGCGGTGAACAACGGACGCATGCTCGAAGCCAGCCTGGGCTACTACATCAATCCCTTGATCAACGTATTGCTGGGCATGCTGCTGCTTGGCGAACGCCTGCGGCGGCTGCAATGGCTGGCGGTGATCCTCGCAGCGGTGGGGGTGGCTCAGCAAGTGTGGCAAGTGGGCAGCCTGCCCTGGGTCTCGCTGATCCTGGCACTGAGCTTCGGTTTCTACGGCCTGATCCGTAAGCAGGCTCCAGTCAAAGCCCTGCCCGGCCTGGTGGTGGAAACCTGGATGCTGGTACCGATCGCTTTGGCCTGGCTGCTCCTGCACCCGGATGCCAGCAGTGCCCATGCGGCCTTCTGGACCAGTTCCGAAGCCTGGTGGCTGGTGGCCGCCGGCCCCGTCACACTGGTTCCCCTGGTGTGTTTCAACGCCGCCGCCCGTGATCTGCCTTACACCACCCTGGGCTTCCTGCAGTACCTGGCGCCAACCCTGGTACTGCTCCAAGCCGTGCTGCTGTTTGGCGAACACCTGTCCTCCAGCACCCTGCTGGCGTTCATGTTCATCTGGGCCGGCCTGGCGGTGTACAGCGTCGATGCCTGGATCAGCCTGCGCGGTCGTCGCTGATCAATAAACGTGCAACGCCCTGCAGGCCAGGCCATTCGTGGCCTGCAGCGGTTCTTCCCAAGGTTATCCACAACCTGATCCCCGCCATTTGTGCACAAGCCCTTGAAACTGCTGGTTTTTTGATCAGAGCGCGCTAAGCCGCGGCTGTACTGGGCTGGCGACGGGTCTCTACAGGTTATCCACAGGCGCATGCACGGATTACTGGGATAACCTGCGGGACGGGGTTCAGACCTCGCTGCGCAGCACCAACTCCACCATCAGATCGTCGGCCAGGGTTTCCAGGCGCGACTGCAAGACCTCCAGGGACAAAGTCAGGGGCACCGCCAGAATCGCCTCGGCATGAAACAACGGCTCACTGCTCATGGGCGCTGGGCGCACCTCGGTCACCAGCCGTTCAAGGTTGACCCCCTGCTCCGCCAACAAGCGCGTGATATCCCTGACGATTCCCGGACGATCATTGCCCACCAGCTCCATGGCGATGGGTTTCCAGGTGCAGGACTGCTCAATGCCGCTTTCGGCGATCAATACCCGAATGCCCTGGGCCGACAGACCGTGTAAAGCATCCACCAGCTCATCGTAGGACTCGGCCGCAACCCCGACCCGCAAGATGCCGGCGAACTGCCCGGCCATCCGCGACAGACGGCTTTCCAGCCAGTTGCCGCCATGCTCGGCGATGCACTGGGCAATGCGCTCGACCTGTCCGGCCTTGTCCGGGGCGAAAACCGTGAGAACGAGATGGTCCATGGCGCAGCCCTCTTTGCTTGATGAAAGAGCAATTATAGGCAGCCTCATCCCCCGCGCCTTCCAGCCCATATCGCAGCAGCTTGTGTAGGCGCTGGCTTGCCAGCGAAAGTGCCCGCAAGGCCCATTCGCCGGCAATCCGGCTACGAGGGCGCGCAGGGCAAAATATAAATCGTGTACAACTTTTTGTATTTATATGGAACAATCCACCAGCTTTTTGGAAACACTGCGTTCCCCAGCGTGACCGCACTGCATTCTTAAGTCGCGGAACGACGTATTTAGTCTAATTTTCACAAGCGCAATTGATCATGTAGTATGCCGCAGCGCGCACTACATAACGTTGGAGCGATGTCAGCCAAGGCCTGATCACAACCCCCGCAACAGCCCATCAGCAAGGTTCTGCCGTTGATTGGAAGCACCCAGCCGCCAGCAATGGCATGTACTGGTGAACAGGGTTGTGCTTTAAATGGCCGCCGGCTTCATTGTTAATTTGAAGAGCTGAAAAGCGAAATAGCTGAGCAGAGTGAGGCAAGCAATGACTGAACACGTTCAAGTCGGTGGCCTGCAGGTCGCCAGAGTCCTGTTCGACTTCGTGAACAACGAAGCCATTCCCGGTACCGGCCTCACCGCCGACGCGTTCTGGGCTGGTGCCGACAAGGTCATCCACGACCTGGCGCCGAAGAACAAAGCCCTACTCGCCAAACGCGATGATTTCCAGGCGCGGATCGATACCTGGCACCAGTCCCATGCTGGCCAGGCCCACGATGCCGTGGCCTACAAAGCCTTCCTGCAAGACATCGGCTACCTGCTGCCAGAGGCCGCGGACTTCCAAGCCAGCACCCAAAACGTCGACGAAGAAATCGCCCACATGGCCGGCCCGCAGTTGGTGGTGCCGGTGATGAACGCCCGCTTCGCCCTCAACGCGTCCAACGCCCGCTGGGGCTCGCTGTACGACGCGCTGTACGGCACTGACGCCATCAGTGAGGCCGATGGCGCGGAAAAAGGCCAAGGCTACAACAAGGTTCGCGGTGACAAGGTCATCGCCTTCGCCCGCGCCTTCCTCGACGAGTCCGCGCCGCTGACCGCCGGTTCCCACGTGGACGCTGTCAGCTACAAGATCGTTGGCGGCAAGCTGGTCGTCGGCCTCAAGGGCGGCAGCAACAGCGGCCTGCGCGACGACGCGCAACTGATCGGCTATCAGGGCGATGCCGCAGCCCCTGGCGCGATTCTGCTCAAGCACAACGGCCTGCACTTCGAGATTCAGATCGACGCCGCAAGCCCGGTCGGCCAGACCGACGCCGCCGGGGTCAAGGACCTGCTGATGGAAGCGGCCCTGACCACCATCATGGACTGCGAAGACTCGGTTGCCGCGGTTGATGCCGACGACAAGGTGGTGATCTACCGCAACTGGCTCGGTTTGATGAAGGGCGACCTGGCGGAAGAAGTGGCCAAGGGCGGCAAGTCCTTCACCCGCACCATGAATGCCGACCGTGAATACACCGGTGTCAACGGCGAGCCGGTGAAGCTGCATGGTCGTTCGCTGCTGTTCGTGCGTAACGTCGGTCACCTGATGACCATCGACGCGATCCTCGACAAGAACGGCAACGAAGTGCCGGAAGGCATCCTCGACGGCCTGGTCACCAGCCTCGCGGCGATCCACAACCTCAACGGCAACACCTCGCGCAAGAACAGCCGCACCGGCTCGGTGTACATCGTCAAGCCGAAGATGCACGGCCCTGAAGAAGCCGCGTTCACCAACGAACTGTTCGGCCGCATCGAAGAGGTGCTGAGCCTGCCGCGTAACACCCTGAAAGTCGGGATCATGGACGAGGAGCGCCGTACCACGGTCAACCTCAAGGCCTGCATCAAGGCCGCCAGTGATCGCGTGGTGTTCATCAACACCGGCTTCCTCGACCGCACCGGCGACGAAATCCACACCTCCATGGAAGCCGGCGCCATGGTGCGCAAGGCCGACATGAAGGCCGAAAAATGGATTGGCGCCTACGAGAACTGGAACGTCGACATCGGCCTGGCCACCGGCCTGCAAGGTCGCGCGCAGATCGGCAAGGGCATGTGGGCCATGCCGGACCTGATGGCCGCCATGCTCGAACAGAAGATCGCCCACCCGCTGGCCGGTGCCAACACCGCCTGGGTACCGTCGCCGACCGCCGCCGCCCTGCACGTGCTGCACTACCACAAGGTCGACGTGTTCGCCCGCCAGGCCGAACTGGCCAAGCGCACCCGTGCTTCGGTGGACGACATCCTGACCATCCCGCTGGCGGCCAACCCGAACTGGACGCCGGAGCAGATCAAGAACGAATTGGACAACAACGCCCAGGGCATTCTCGGTTACGTGGTGCGCTGGATCGACCAGGGCGTGGGCTGCTCGAAAGTGCCGGACATCAATGACGTCGGCCTGATGGAAGACCGCGCCACCCTGCGCATCTCCAGCCAGCACATCGCCAACTGGCTGCGCCACGGCGTGGTGACCCAGGAACAGGTGCTGGAAAGCCTCAAGCGCATGGCCCCCGTGGTTGACCGGCAGAACGCCAGCGACCCGCTGTACCGTCCGCTGGCGCCAGACTTCGACAGCAACATCGCCTTCCAGGCGGCACTGGAGCTGGTAATCGAAGGCGCCCAGCAGCCAAACGGCTACACCGAGCCGGTATTGCACCGTCGTCGTCGCGAGTTCAAGGCCAAGAACGGTCTGTAAGACTTCGCACGCCGCAAAAACGCAAAAGCCCCAGTCGCAAGACTGGGGCTTTTTCATGCCGATCGGAAAAAACGGACGCTACAGGACCAAGCCCAGTTCGTGCTTGACCAGGCACAGTAGCTTGTCGGTGTCGATGGGTTTGAGCAGGAAGTCCACCACGCTCAGGTGCATGGCGGCGATGGCGTCACGCACATCGGCGTCACCAGAGATGATGATGATCGGCAACGCCGCCCGCTCCGACTCACGCACCCGGCGAATCAGGTCCAGGCCACCGCACGGGGCCATGCGCAGATCGGTAACCAGCAAGCCGATGGACTTGTTCGACTCGAGCATCTGAAGTGCGGCCTTGCCACTGGCAGCGGTCAGGCAATGGATACCGTCCAGGCCAAGAATCTCCGCCAGTAACTCTCGCGCTTCCCGATCATCATCAACGATCAACACCCGCTGAGCCGGCAGGTCGGGTTCCAGCATGACCGCACTCAGCGCCTCGCGCTCGGCGTCGCTCAAAATATCGTGATCGGACATACGTTTCTCTACACATGAACGGACCAATCCCCTAGCAAAGTGGTCAGACATCGCTAAGCAGATCTTCAATGTGCACTTCGTCGGAAAATTTGCCAAGCACCTTGAATAAGCCTTTTTTGCATTACTCGCTGCGCCCTTAAAGCCCACTGCCTCGCGACCTAGACTTACGTCCAATGGGCACTGGCTACCTGGAGGCCGACCATTGCCGTGATACGACCACAATAAATCCAAAAAGACTGCGGTAATCGTTATGAGTAAAGCGGACGCCTTCACCCAGGCCGGGAAGACCGCGGTGTTGCAAAACATTCAAGGGACCATCCAGTTCCTGCAGCGATTCCCGCCCTTCAATCAGATGGAAAACACCCACCTGGCCTACCTGGTGGAACAATGCCAACTGCGCTTCTACGGCCCGGGCGACAGCATCATCAAGCCGGCCGACGGCCCGGTCGAACACTTCTACATCGTCAAGCAGGGCCGCGTGGTCGGCGAGCGTACCCACGCCGCCAAGGGCAGCACCGAAACCACCTTCGAGATCACCACCGGCGAGTGCTTTCCCCTGGCCGCCCTGCTCGGAGAACGGGCGACCCGCACCGAACATCGAGCTGCCGAAGACACCTTCTGCCTGCAACTGAACAAAAGCGCCTTCATCAAACTCTTCGCCTTGTCCGACGAATTCCGCGATTTCGCCTTGCGCGGAGTCAGCAGCCTGCTGGATCAGGTCAATCAGCAGGTCAAGCAAAAGGCCGTGGAAACCCTCGGCACCCAATACTCGCTGAACACCCGCCTGGGCGAGCTGGCCATGCGTCATCCGGTCGCCTGCTCCCCACAGATGCCGCTGCGTGAGGCCGTGGCGCTGATGCACGAGCAACAGGTAGGCAGCATCGTGGTGGTGAACGAGCACAAGGCGCCCTTGGGGATTTTCACCCTGAGGGACCTGCGCCAGGTAGTCGCAGACCGCACCCAGGACCTCAACCAGCCCATCGAACAGCACATGACCCAGGCCCCTTTCTTCCTCAGCCCGGACCACAGTGCCTTCGACGCCGCCATCGCCATGACCGAGCGCCATATCGCCCACGTATGCCTGGTGAAAGACCAGCGCCTGTGCGGCGTGGTCTCCGAGCGCGACCTGTTTTCCCTGCAACGGGTCGATCTGGTGCACCTGGCCCGGACCATCCGCAATGCTCCCAGGGTGGAACACCTGGTGGCGCTGCGGGGCGAGATCGGCCAACTGGTGGAACGCATGCTGGCCCACGGCGCCTCGTCGACCCAGATCACCCACATCATCACCCTGCTCAACGACCACACCGTATGCCGGGTGATCGAGTTGACCCTGGCGGACAAGGGCGACCCCGGCGTGCCCTTCAGTTGGCTGTGCTTCGGCAGCGAAGGCCGGCGCGAACAGACCCTGCACACCGACCAGGACAACGGCATCCTGTTCGAAGCCCGGGACGCGGCCCACGCCGCAGAGATCCGCGGCCAGCTGCTACCCATCGCCCAGCAGATCAACCAAAGCCTGGCGCTGTGCGGCTTTACCCTGTGCAAGGGCAACATCATGGCCGGCAACCCCGAGCTGTGCTTGTCCCGCGCCGAATGGGCCCGACGCTTTGCCGCCTTCATCCGCGAGGCAACGCCGGAAAACCTCCTGGCTTCGAGCATCTATTTCGACCTGCGGGTGGTCTGGGGCGATGAGCAAGGCGCCGAACAACTGCGCCGGGCCATCCTCGACCAAGTGGGCGACAACCGTCTGTTCCAGCGCATGATGGCGGAAAACGCCTTGCGCCAACGCCCGCCGGTGGGGCGCTTTCGCGAGTTCGTGCTGGCCCGCAAGAACGGCGAAAAGGCCACCCTCGACCTCAAGGTCCAGGGCCTCACGCCCTTCGTCGATGGCGCCCGGCTGCTGGCCCTGGCCAACGGCATCGGCGCCATCAACACCCTGGAGCGCCTGCGCCAACTGGTGTCCAAGCAAGTCATCGACCCCCTGGACGGTGCCGCCTATGAAGAGGCCTACCACTTCATCCAGCAGACCCGCATGCAGCAACACCAACGCCAGACCCGGGAAAACCAGCCCTATTCCAATCGCGTCGACCCCGACAGCCTCAATCACCTGGACCGGCGCATCCTGCGCGAGTCCCTGCGCCAGGCCCAGCGCCTGCAAAGCAGTCTGGCCCTACGCTATCAGTTATGAGTTATCAGTCATGAGTCTGTTTGCCTGGTTCCGTCCCGCCGTCAGCGCCCTGAGCACCGAGCAACAACAACGCCGCGACCGCCTACCCAGCTTCACCCAATGGGGTGAGTGCAGCCTGCGGGAACAACGCTGGGTGGTAGTGGACGTGGAAACCACCGGCCTCAATCTCAACCGCGACCAGGTACTGTCGATCGGCGCAGTGGTGATCGAGGACGGCGCCATCGACTTCAGCCAGCAATTCGAACGCACCCTGCAACGCGAAGGCCACAAGCTCAGCCCCAGCGTGCTGATCCATGGCCTGGGGCCCAGCGCCATCGCCGCCGGCTGCGATCCGGTGGAGGCCCTGCTGGCGTTCATGGAGTTCGTCGGTGACAGCCCGCTCCTGGCCTTTCATGCCCCCTTTGACCAGCACATGCTCGGCCGGGCATTGAAGGACAGCCTGGGCTACCGTCTGCAACAGCGCTTCCTCGACGTCGCCGACATGGCGCCCTTGCTGTGCCCTCAGGCTCATCTTCGTGAAGCCGGGCTCGATGACTGGATCCAGTGGTTCAATCTGCATGTGGTGGAACGCCACCACGCCGCGGCCGACGCCCTGGCCACTGCGGAGCTGGCGCTGATCCTGTTCAATCGCGCACGCCAACAGCAGATCGACAGCCCATTGGACCTGCAACAGCGCCTGAGCCAGTGGAAGCGCCGCCAGCAGGCGCCCTCGTTCTAGTCCTCGACCCTCCGCCCCGGGCAGCGCCGTCCCCCTGAGCCCAGGCTTTGCCCGGCCTATCGCATCGGCGCAGTTGGAGTTCATGACCTGCCCCTGCGGGCGCAGGCCCCCGGCGGCATTCATCAGTGCCCAGCGCCTGCCAGCAGGCCACCGACCAGCGCCAATTGCGCGGCGGTTTCGCCTCTGCCACAATCGCGAATAATTCTCGTTATTTTAAACTTCTGATGGGTGCTCCCCCTTGTCGTCAGTCCAAAGCCCTCGCAATGAGCTGGTTGGCGCGTTGTATCGCGACCACCGCCGTTGGTTGTTGGGCTGGTTGCGGCGCAACGTGGCCTGCGCGCAACGGGCCGAGGACTTGAGCCAAGACACTTTCGTTCGGCTGCTGGGCCGCGACGGGCTCAAAGCGCCCCGGGAGCCACGGGCCTTTCTGCTGGCCATTGCCAAGGGCCTGCTGTTCGATCATTTCCGCCGCGCAGCCCTGGAACAGGCCTACCTCAACGAACTGATGCTGATCCCCGAAAGCGAGCACCCCTCGCCGGAGGAGCAGCAGATGATCCTCGAAGACCTCAAGGCCATCGACCGCCTGCTGGGCAAACTCTCCAGCAAGGCACGCATGGCCTTCCTCTATAACCGCCTCGACGGCCTGAGCCACGCCGAGATCGCCGCACGACTCGGGGTTTCGGTGCCGCGGGTGCGCCAGTACCTTGCCCAGGGCATTCGCCAGTGCTACATCGCCCTGTATGGGGAACCGCTATGACCCCCATCAGTTCCAAACCGGTCTCGGCCCAGGTGCTGGACGCGGCCATCGCCTGGCAACTGGCCCTGGATGGCGGCGCCAGCGCACTGGAGCGCGAAGAGTTCGCCAAATGGCACGCCGCCCATGAAGAACACGCCCGGGCCTGGCGCCAGCTGAGCATGCTCGACCAGCGCTTCAGCGTCGCCTCGGGGCCTGCGCGCAACGCCTTGCTGCAATCGCGCGAAGGCCTGCGCCGGCAGGTGCGCAAATTGGGACGTGGGTTCGCCAGTGTGGCACTGGTGGTCGGGCTGGCGCTGTTTGCCGGGGAGCGTTACCTGCCAGTGGATTACTGGCTGGCCGAGCAACGTACCGCCACCGGTGAGCAGCGCACCCTGCGCCTGAGCGACGGCACGCGGATCAACCTCAACACCCACAGTGCGCTGGATGTGCGCTTCGATGAACAGCAGCGGCGAATCGTGCTTCAGGCAGGTGAGATCCTCATCGAGACTGGGCACAACGACGGCCGCCCCTTCATCGTCGAAACCCGCGACGGCAGGATGCGCGCCCTGGGCACGCGGTTCCTGGTCCAGCGTGAAGACCGGGGCACGCGCCTCGGGGTGCTGCAATCGGCGGTGGCGGCACGACCGCAAGCCGCTCAGGACGAGCACGTGTTCAAGCAGGGCCAGCAAGTGCTGATGCACCGCGATGGCCTGAACCCGTTGCCCCCCCTGAATCCGGGGGCCGACGCCTGGAGCCGGGGCATGCTGGTGGTGGACAACGCGCGCCTGGGTGACCTGATCAAGGAGCTGGGACGTTACCGTCGCGGCTACCTGGGCGTCGCCCCGGAAGTGGCCGACCTGCGCATTACCGGCAGCTTTCCGCTGCAGGACACTGACCTGGCGCTCAATGCCCTGTTGCCCACCCTGCCGGTGACGATCGAGCGGCACACCGACTGGTGGGTGACCGTGGCGGCCAAGGCCGACGCCAAGCGCTGAGGTCGGTTTCGCGGCCTTCGCCAGCCAGCCGGCTCCTGCACCGTCTCGGCAGGGGCTGGCTGGCCGGCGAGTCACCCCACCAATTTGAATCTAAATTATTTTCAATCCGCCCTATCACTTTTCCAATCTCGTGCGGCACCTAGGCAATTGCGAAAGTTTTACATTCAGGAGCCGCCCTATGTCCCGCTCGCTAGACACCCTGTTACGCCCCAGCCTGCTGGCTGTCGCCATCGCCCTCTGCGCCCCGCTGGCCAGCCAAGGACTGATGGCCGCCGAGCAAGCGTCCAGCGTGCGCGCCTACGACCTGCCGGCCGCGCCCCTGGCCAGCACCCTGAACCAGATTGCCAGTCAGGCTGGCCTGGCCCTGAGCCTGAATCCGTCTCTGGCGGCAGGCAAGACCTCGGCTCCAGTCAATGGCCAGTTCGACGCCCCGAGCGCCTTGCGCGAAGCCCTGCGCGGTACCGGTCTGTACTTGCAACGCAGCGGCGCCGGCAGCTACAGCCTGGTGGCGATCACCGACGATGTGGTGACCCTGGCGCAAACCAACATCACCGGCCAACAGGCTGGCGAAAGTGCCTGGGGCCCGGTCGACGGCTACCTCGCCACACGCACCGCCGCCGGCACCAAGACCGACACCGCGCTGGTTGAAGCGCCGCGCTCGATTTCCGTCGCCACCCGCCAACAGATGGAAGACCGCAACGTCCAGAACCTAGACGATGCCGTGCGTTACATGCCCGGGATTGTTTCTGCCAGCTACGGCAGCGACACCCGCTACGACTGGATGCGGGTCCGGGGCTTCGAGCCCACCCAGTTCCTCGACGGCCTGCCCCTGCCCCGCGGCGTGTATGCCAACCCGAAAGCCGAAACCTGGAACCTCGACCGCCTGGCCCTGCTGCGCGGCCCGGCGTCCTCGGTGTATGGCCAGACCCCGCCGGGTGGCCTGCTGGACATGGTCAGCCGCCGCCCCAGCGCAGACACCAGCCATGCCGTGCAGATCCAGTACGGCAGCGACAACTACCGCCAGATCAACTTCGCCAGCACCGGCAAGATCGACGATCAAGGCCAGTTCCTCTACGGGCTCAGCGGCGTGGTGCGCGATGCCGACACCCAGGTCGACCACATCGACAACAAGCGCTACAACATCGCCCCCAGCCTGACCTGGAACATCGATCGCGACACCAGCCTGACCCTGCTGACCCAGTTCACCCGCGACGATACCGGCGCCACCAGCCAGTTCATGCCGATCCAGGGCACCAAGATCAAGTCGCCACTGGGTGAGGTTTCCCATCACAAGAACCTGGGCGACCCGGACTACGAATTCTACGACCGTACTTACTACGCCCTGGGCTACGCCTTCGAGCACCGCTTCAACGACATCTGGCAGTTCCGCCAAAACCTGCGCTACACCAAGTCGGAGCTGTCCTTCCAGCAGTTGACCGTGGGCTCTTACGCCTACGCCCCGGCTGACGCGGCGGGCAACATCAGCCGTACCTCGACCAACGTCAACGAGGACATCGGCCAGTTCGCGGTCGACAACAACGTCCAGGCCAACTTCACCACCGGCGACATCGAGCACACCGTGCTCATTGGCCTGGATCACCAGCGCACCAGCACTTCATACCTGTCGATCTATGGCGACGGGGGCAAAACCAATATCTTCAACCCGGTCTACGGCCAGCCAATCGTCCGCCCGGCGCGCGCCGGCGCCTATTACGACTACGACCAGACAACCATCCAGACTGGCCTCTACGTCCAGGACCAGATGGCCCTGGACCAATGGCGCCTGACCCTGGGTGGCCGTGAGGACTGGGTGCACCAGGGCACCACCTACCTCAACAAGAATGACGTGACCAACACCGATCGCAGCAAGAACTTCAGTGGCAATGCGGCGCTGAGCTATGTCTTCGACTCGGGCGTCGTGCCTTACCTGTCCTACGCCGAGTCGTTCCAGCCCGCCAGCAACGCCAGCGTCTCGCCGACCGAATCGTACAAGCCCACGCAGGGCCAGCAGTGGGAACTGGGCATCAAGTATCAGCCGCCGGGGTCGAACACGCTGCTGAGCGCGGCGATCTATGACCTGACACAGAAAAATGTCCTGGTGACCAGCATCGGAGCAGGAGGCGAGTCGATCACCAACCAGACCGGCGAAGTGAAGGTCAAAGGCCTGGAATTGGAAGCGGTATCCGACGTGACCGACAACCTCAAGGTCATCGCGGCGTACACCCTGGCCAAGTCCGAGGTGCAAAAAGGCATTTACAAAGGCAACCGCCTGCAACTGATGCCCAACCAACAAGCCTCCCTGTGGACCGACTACACCTGGCACACCGGCATGCTCGACGGCTTCGGCGTGGGGGCCGGCGCCCGCTACACCGGCAATACCTATGGCGACCAGGGCAATACCTGGCTGGGCAAGGCCAACGCCTACACAGTGTTCGATGCCGCCGTGCACTACGACCTGGGCCGCCTGGACAACAGCCTCAAGGGTGCGTCGCTGAAACTCAACGCCAGCAACCTGTTCGACAAGGACTACCTGTCCACCTGTGACGCTTCCTACTGCTACTTCGGCGATCAGCGCAGCGTGGTCGCCAGCGCCACCTATCAATGGTAATCGGTTGAGTTAACCACCCGGCCGTCCGGCAAGGACGGCCGGAGTGTGTCTGAAGGCTAAGCAATGAAAAGCACGACCATCCGCCGCTGGTCCTTGATCCACACCGGGTCCAGCCTGATCTGCACGATGTTTCTGCTGCTGCTCGCGCTCACCGGGCTGCCGCTGATCTTCCACCATGAGATCGACCACCTGCTGGGGGACGCGCCCCAACTGCGGGAGCTGCCCGCCGACACCCCGCGCCTGGACCTGCAACAGCTGGTCAAGGCCGCCGAGGCTCACCGCCCCGGCGAAGTCATGCAGTACTTCGGCTGGGACGCCGACGAACCCAACGGCGTGATGACGATCATGGCCAGAACCGCCGGCACCGAGCCCAATTCATCCCACACCTTCATGCTCGATGCCCGCACCGGCGAGGCCGTGGCCATGCCCTCGGCCAACGGCGGGTTGATGATGGTCATGCTGCGCCTGCATGTGGATATGTTTGCCGGGCTGCCGGGCAAACTGCTGCTGGCCTTCATGGGCCTGCTGTTTGTGCTGGCGATCGTCTCCGGCACGGTACTCTACATGCCGTTCATGCGCCGCTT
Source organism: Pseudomonas sp. LD120 (assembly GCF_009861525.1). Lineage (GTDB taxonomy): Bacteria > Pseudomonadota > Gammaproteobacteria > Pseudomonadales > Pseudomonadaceae > Aquipseudomonas. Next base: position 407,281 of record NZ_WVHL01000001.1, read on the forward strand.
GAAATTCGCCAGCGTGCGTCAGGACAAGTCCAGCCGCCTGCGCTGGCTCGACCTGCACAACCTGATCGGCGTGGTGACCCTGAGCTGGGCCCTGGTGGTGGGGGTGACCGGGGTGATCAGCGCCTGTGCCGACCTGATCATCGCCGCCTGGCGCAACGACAGCCTCAGCGCCATGGTCGCGCCCTACCGCGACGCCCCGCCGCTGACCTCGCTGGCTCCCGCCAGCCGTCTGCTGGAGATCGCCAGGGAAGCCGCCCCGGGCATGCGCCCGGATTTCATCGCCTTTCCCGGCACGCGCTTTTCCAGCGAGCATCATTACGCGGTGTTCCTCAAGGGCGGCAGCCACCTGACCTCGCACCTGCTGACCCCGGTGCTGATCGACGCCCGCACCCTGCAGGTCACCGCCGTCGGCGAGCGGCCGTGGTACATGGACGCCATGGGCATGTCCCAACCGCTGCATTTCGGCGACTACGGTGGCCTGCCGATGAAGCTGCTGTGGGCGGCGCTGGACGTCCTGACCCTCATTGTCCTGGGCAGCGGCCTGTACCTGTGGATCGTTCGGCGGCGGGCCGGCAAACCCACCCGGGAGGGGCGCCGATGAATCCGCGGCAAGCGAATTTCTGGAAGGTCTTCGGCGCGCCCCTGGCGCTTGGCCTGTTGAGCGCCGCCGGGCTGTTCGCCGCGTTGCTGGGTGACGGCGTCTGGGACAGCCTGAGCTGGCTGGGCCTGGGCCTACCGACCCTGATCGCCCTGCACGGCCTGTTGCGACGCAAGCCGGCGACCTGAACCCGGCGCCGGGAAGCCACGCCACAGGTACATCGAGAGCCCGAGGCCGATCAGCATCACCGGGATAAACACGCGGTTTTCCTGTACCGCCTCGATGGCCACCAACACGCTGAACAACGCCAGCCCCAGCAGCGGCACGTAGCTGGCCGCCAGGCTCCAGCGCCACAGCTGGGTCACCGGGTCGGGACCGCGCAGGCACAGCAAGGCGCAAGCCAGGCCCGGCAGGGCCAGCGCCGGCAGGGCCCAGTACCAGGCGATGTAGGCGAACGCCATGATCAGCTCCGGCTCACCCTCGCCCTTGCGACGAAACTCGTACTGCAGGGCCAAATACACCGCCAACGCGCCCAGCAAGGTCAGGGCCAGGCTGTACAGCCCGTGCAAAAGATAGGACCTGCGCATTCATCACTCCTTGTCACTACTGCCGCTCGCGCCGGTGGCCGATGCCACAGGCTGCGCTAAGATTCCCGGGCAGCAAGACTTCCACCCGCGAGGAATATTCATGTCCACCCCAAGCATGACGCTGTTCCACAACCCGGCATCACCTTATGTACGCAAAGTCATGGTGGTGCTGCACGAAACCGGACAGTTGAATCGGGTCGCCCTGCAAGCCAGCCAACTGAGCCCGGTCAGCCCCGACGCCACGCTGAACCAGGACAACCCCCTGGGCAAGATTCCCGCCCTACGCCTGGACAACGGTCAAGTGCTCTACGACAGTCGGGTGATCCTCGAATACCTGGACCAGCAGCACGTCGGCAACCCGCTGATACCCCGGGACGGTTCGGCGCGCTGGCGCCGCCTGACGCTCGCGGCCCTGGCCGACGGGATCATGGACGCCGCGGTGCTGGTGCGTTACGAGCTAACCCTGCGCGCCCCGGAAAAACACTGGGAGCAATGGCTCGACGGCCAGCGCGACAAGATCCGCCGCGCCCTGGCGGTGCTGGAAGCCGAGGCGATTGCCGAGCTAGCCTGCCACTTCGATGTGGCCGCCATCAGCGTTGCCTGCGCCCTGGGTTACCTGGACTTCCGCCACCCGGACCTGGAATGGCGTCAACAACAGCCGCAACTCGCCGCCTGGTACTTCGAGGTCAGCCAGCGACCATCGATGCTGGAGACCCGGCCACCAGTCTAATCGGTCAGGCGCTCGGATCTGTTCGGTGGCAAGCCGACGCCTGCGATACGCCTGCAGGCGTCAGCCGGGTGCCGTTGCACCGGCCGGCGAACCAGCCACCACGCATCCACTGGAAACCACTCGGCCATGCGCAGCGTCAATTGCTCGCGCAGATGCTGATCCTCGCGCAACCCCAGCGACCTACTCATGGACGGCCTCCAGATCGAACGGCAAAGGTGCCGGGGTCTTGCTCTGGCCCAGGCCATACCAGTCCAGCTTGCGGGTCAGCACCATGAACACGCCCAACAACCCGAACAGCAGCAACGAGCCCATCAGCAATGCGTAGTCTTCGGCGCTGAGCAGGCCATACAACAGGCCGTACAAGGCCGCCAGTCCTGCGGCAAAGGCCGCGCCGTTACGTCCGCTGTGCAAGACATGACTGACATAGAAGCCGATCAGCCCGACACACGCCGCCGCTGACACCCCATAAGCCAGGGCAAACCCCAGGTGTTCCGACAGCGACAGCAGCAACAGGTAGAAGAACGCCAGTGCCACGCCCACCAGGCCGTACTGGATCGGGTGTACCGACAGGCTCTTGAGCACCTCGAAGAGAAAGAAGCCGGCAAAGGTCAGGCCGATGAACAGCAGCGCGTATTTGATCGCCCGGTCGCTCTTCAGGTACTGGTCCACCGGGTCGATGAAGCTCACGCCAAAGCTGCGGCTGTTGAAGTCCTGGCATTGGCTGCTGTAGGCGCAGCGCTCCATGGCCTGTTCCAGGTTGGTGGAGAAGAACGAGGTCTGCCAGAGCGCCGAAAAGCCCTGCTCGGTGACTTCACGCTGCACCGGCAGGTAGTTGCCGACAAAGCTCGGATGCGGCCAGTTGGCCGTCAGCAGCACCTTGCTGGTCTTGCCCACCGGCAGCACCTGCAACTGGCCAGTGCCCTGCAGGCGCAGGTCGAAGGCGAAGTCCAGGCGGGTGCTCTTCTTCAGGTCCAGGGGCGGTAGCAGCACGTGCACGCCTTCGTCCAGCCAACTGACAAAGGTGCCTGGGGCAAAGTCCAGGGTCTGGCCGTTGAGCTGCAGTTGCAGGGCGTTTTCGATGCCACGGATATCGCTGATGCCCACCGCCAGGAACGGTTGGTCGAACTGGTAGTCGGCGAAGTTTTCCTTGATGCCGTACTGCTCGGGGACAGCAAAGTGGCCACTGATATGGTTGTCGGCGTGGAACAGCCGCGCCTCATAGATGCCCCGGGCACGCAGCTCGGTCTGAGCCTTGCCGTCCAGCTCGAAATACTCCGGCAGGAAGAACAGCCGCCCCTGCTCCTCGCTGGTTTCCTGGTAGCGTTTCTTGGTTTTTTCGTCGGTTTTCCAGGTGCGCACGGTCTGGCGGTAGTCCACCACCATCACCGGGCCGCTGATCTGCTGCTGGGTGCTGGAGCTGCGGGCGATATCCTCGAGCACGCCGTCGCGCAGGCTCTGGCGCTCGCTGATCAGGCCGCTGATCATCAGCAGCGGTATCAGCAACAGCAGGATCAACAGGCCAATGGCCCCGAGTTTGAAGGTCAGGTTACGGTTCATGAGGCTCTCCTTGTACGAATGAGGGAGAGTCTGGGGCGCGGCTATGGGGGTTTTATGGGGACCATGTGGAGACTCTGTGGAGAATCTCCTCGCCACATCCCCACTTCGAGTCCCGGCGGATCAGGGCAGGCGCAAGCTCACCTGGACCCCACCCGGGACGTTTTCAATGTGCATCTGGCCGCCATGCAGCTGCACCACTTCTTCGACGAAGTTCAGCCCCAGGCCGGTGCTCTTGCGCCCGCTGTCCGGGCGCGGTAACGAGTAGAAGCGCTCGCACAGGCGCGGCAGGGCGTAGTCCGGAATCGGCTCGCCTTGATTGAACAGCACCAGCTCCACGCCTTCCTCCACCCGCTGCGCCGTGCAGCGCAGCAAGCCGCCTGCGGGACTGAAGTCCAGGGCGTTGGTCAACAGATTGCCCAGGGCCTGGCGCAGCAGGAACGGCTCGCCAGACCAGGCCAGGTCCGCCGGCACCCGCAGTTCCACCTGCAACGGCTTGCCTTCGATACGCCCGTGCTGGCTGTTCAGCAGCTCCTTGCACAACGGCGCCAGGGGCACATTCACCCGCTCTTCCAGGCCCTGGCGCTGCTCCACTTGCGCCAGGTTCAACAGACGCTCGATCAACTGCTGCATGCGCGCGCTTTCGCTGTCGATATTGCCGACGAAGCGCTGGCGCTGCGCCAGGGGCATCTCACTTTGCAGCAGCTCCGCCGCACCGCGAATGGCCGCCAGGGGGCTCTTCAGTTCGTGGGTCAGGGTGTGCACGTAGCGCTCGACATAAGCCTTGCCTTCGAGCTGGGTGCGCATGTGCTCCACCGCCGTCGCCAGTTGCTCCAGCTCGCCGCCGCGATAGTGCGGCAGCTCGGCCCGGCGCCCTTCACTGACCGCCAGGGCATAGGCGGTCATGCGCCGCAGCGCCGCGCTCAGCCACCAGGAGAGCAAGGCGCCCAACAGCAGGCCCATGGCGATCAACCCCGCGCCGTACCACAGCAGGCGGCGTTCGGTGCGGTCGACGTAGGGCTGCAACGAACTGTTGGGCTTGGCCACGGTGACCACGCCGATGATCTGGCCGTTGTCACGGATCGGCGCGCCCACATGCATCACCGAGGAATTGGGATCGTCGGCCAGCGAGCGCGACGAACGCGCGCCATATTGGCCGCGCAGAGTCAGGTACACGTCGTTCCAGCGCGAATAGTCCTGGCCCACCGCCAGGCCGCTGGAGTCCAAGACCACGATGCCCTTGGCGTCGGTCACGTAGATGCGGTGGTTGACCTGATTCTTCGGCAGCCCCCAGATGGTCGCCGCCGGTTGCCGATCGCCATAGGCGCGCAACAGTTGCGGCCAGCGGTTCTCGCTGAGGGTGCCGGCCTTGAAATCGTCCCGTAGGATCTCCGCCAGCAGGTTGGCGGTGTCCACCAGGGTTTCCTCGGTGGACTGGCGCACGCCGGGACGGATTTCCTTCATCACCGTGCTCAGCACGAAATAGCCGGTCAGGCTGATGAACAGCAAATAGACCAGGAAGATGCGTAGCCCCAGGGTCATCAGGCGTGGCTCGGGCTGTAGCTGTAGCCCAGGCCGCGATGGGTCTGGATCGGCTCGGCCTCGGCCGCCACCAGGCGCAGCTTGGCCCGCAGGCTCTTGATGTGGCTGTCGATATTGCGCTCGTAGCCCACATCCGCCACCACCCCCAGGGCATCGAGCAACTGCTCGCGGCTGAACACCCGCTCGGGCTGTTCCAGAAGGCAGTGCAGCAGGCGGAATTCATGCCGGGTCAGACTCAGGGGCTGGCTGCGGTAACTGATCTGCACCCGCTCGGAGTCCACGACGAACAGCCCCGGGGCCGCCTCGGGAGCCGCTCGCGGCGTCATGCGCTTGAGGATCGCCCTGACCCGCGCCGCCACTTCCCGAGGGCTGAAGGGCTTGACCACATAATCGTCGGCACCGATCTCCAGCCCCACCACCCGGTCGATCTCACCGTCCCGGGCGCTGAGGAACATCACTGGCACTTCGCTGAAGCGCCGCAACTGCTTGCAGGTTTCAAAGCCGCTGATATCCGGCAGGCCGATATCGAGGATGATCAGGTCCGCCGGGGTCGCCCGCTGATGCTCCAGGGCCGCACGCCCCAGGCTCAGCCAAGTGGTGGTGAAGCCTTCGCCTTGCAGGGCGAAGACCAGAGTGTCGGCAATGGCCGCTTCGTCTTCGACAATCAGGATATGGGGCATGGCATCCAAGCACGTAAATTCAGTGGGCGAACGGTGCCGGATGCCTTATGGACAGTCAATCAGACCTTGTGAAAACGTAGCGAGCGAAAGCAAGGCAAGGCAAGGCGAGGCAAGGCAAGGCGAGGAACGGTGGGAATCGCGCTCGACCTTACGTTTGTAAATGAGTATTTCTCACCGGTTTTCAACACAGTATTGCCCTGCACAGTCGTTTTCACAGGGGCTGATCAGCAGTCCGGTTTATCGGCGGTATAACGCCGCGCCGGGTTCACCGCCGCGCCGAACTCACGCAAGGCCTTGGCACCAATCAGCAACGGGTAGTTGAAGCTGCTACGGTCGGTGAGGTTAACCTCCACCGTGCGTTTGACGTGACCCAGGCACATCTCCAGTTCCACCACCGGGCGCTTGGCCGCCTGCGGTTCTTCAAGCTCATCGCCCTCGTCGGCGCGGCTCTTGATCTTGCTGATGCGCGCCACCTTGTGTTCATAGACCTTGTTCCCGGCATCCTTGGTGGCCAGACGGAAACGCACCCAGTCTTCACCATCGCGGGTGAAGGTCTGGATATCCCTGGCCGACAGCGACGCGGTCAGGGCCCCGGTGTCCATCTTGGCCTGCAGGGTTTCGCCGATTTCCGGCAGGCGAATATATTCGTAACGGCCATACAGGGTCGGCTCGGCGGCCATCACCGGCAGCGCCAACAGCGAAACAAGAGCAAGGACAGATTTCACGACAGTGGATTCCTTGAAGAGAGGGGCAGCGGGATTTTAGACCGCGGCCAACGAATTGGTTCTACCGCTGCCCCGTAGCCGGCTTGCCGGCGAAGAGGCCCAGCCTGCACAACACCCTACCCACTCCCAGGTGAAACATTCGTCAGCACACTTGAGTTTGGCCTGCCCGTCGAAGCTGCTTATTATGGCGCGCCCAAAAAGTTCTCAAAGAGTGCCTTATGCGCCGCCTGCTCACCGGCTGTTTCGTCACCCTGCTCCTGCTGCTCAACACCTTGATGCTGTTTGGCCCGCTGATGGTGTTCGCCCTGCTCAAGCTGGTGTTGCCCGGGCGCCTGCGGGACTTCGCCTCAGGAGCGGTGATGTGGATCGCCGAGACCTGGGCCGAGATCGACAAGCTGATCTTCGCCCTGTGCATCCCCACCCGCTGGGACATTCGCGGCGGCGAAGGGCTGCGGGTCGACACCTCCTACCTGGTGGTGAGCAACCACCAGTCCTGGGTCGACATCCCAGCGCTGATCCAGGCCCTCAACCGACGCACGCCATTCTTCAAGTTCTTCCTCAAGCGCGAACTGATCTGGGTGCCCTTCCTGGGGCTGGCCTGGTGGGCCCTGGACTACCCCTTCATGAAGCGCTACAGCAAAGCCTTCCTGGCCAAGCACCCGCATCTGCAAGGCAAGGATCTGGAAATAACCAAGGCCGCCTGCGAGCTGTTCAAGCGCCAGCCGGTGACCGTGGTCAACTACCTGGAAGGCACCCGCTTCACCCCAGCCAAGCGCCAGCAACAACAGTCATCGTTCCAGCACCTGCTCAAGCCCAAGGCCGGTGGCGTGGCCTTCGTTCTCGCGGCCCTGGGCGAGCAACTGGACGCGGTGCTGGATGTCACCGTGGTCTATCCCCAGCCACGCATCCCCGGTTTCTGGGACCTGATCAGCGGCAATGTGCCCAAGGTGATCATCGACATCCGCACCCGCGAACTGGACCCGGCGCTGTCGCGCGGCAACTACGAAAACGACCCGGCCTTCCGCCAGCAGGTGCAGGACTGGGTCAACCGGCTGTGGAGCGACAAGGACCAGCGCATCCGTGAACTGCTGGGCGAGCGCCGCTGATCCAGCGCCGAGCATTGGACGCAGGCCACCGCCGCGCTCCTGGCCGAACCAATCGATGCGCTGCCAACCGCCCCTAACCGCCCACCCCCCAGATGCCGCTCAGGCTTTGCAGCAACGAGCCGCCGACGCCCTGCTGGCCCAGGTACTGCAGGATCAGCGGGGCAAACCGGCCGATCATGCCGCTGTCCAGGCCCAGGGCGTCAAAGGCGTTGTTCAGGTCATTGGCGTCCTTGACGTTGCCCAAGGCGCTGTCCAGGCCAGCGGTATCAGCGGAAGACTGACCGAGCAGGCCGCCCAAGGCGCCCAAGACGTTTCTGCCCGAGAGCCGGTCCAGGCCCGGTACGCTTTTGCTCAGTTGTGAATAGTCGGCGCTGCTCAATTGATTCTTCGCCAGACTGAACATGGCCCCGGCGCCACCGATGGCTTGCTGTGGGGTGATATTGAGCTGCGAACCCAGGGTGTCCAACAGAGCGGCGGCCTGGGAGGTCGGCGCAGCGGCGGCCTCGTCGCCGCCCTGCATGCTGGAAATCGCGTTGGCCGCATCGTTCAGACTGAAACCGCCGGCCAACGCCGAACCGGCTGCCAGGGTCATCAAGGCAGCCAGGGTAAAACCGCGTGGAATATTCATCGATACAACCTCAGGGGCCAGGAAACCGCCCAAGCTCGGGCGATGCAAAACAGTTTTTCGACTCGTCCCGACAATGTTTGTTCCAAGCCCGGCAAGCCACTGGGCACCTGCATCCAGCGGTGGCGCTAGCGCGTATATCCCTCACCAGCGGCGAACACTGCCCGTGGCATGAGGTAACAGGACGTGAATGGAACAACTGCCCAGCCTGGACTAACCTCTGGCTACACCGTTCGTCGCCCGTGGCAGCTACGTGCCCCTTCGCCCGCCAGGAGAATTGCCATCTCGACCCTCGACACTGATCAGCTCAGGCACCTGCTGGCCCAGTGCTCACTGGGTGATCGTCGCGCCTTTGAAACCCTGTACCGCACCGTTGCACCACGCTTGCATGGCGTTGCCCTGCGCTTCATGGGGCGCCGCGATCTGGCCGAAGAAGTCCTGCAGGAAAGCTTCGTGCGCATCTGGAACAACGCCGTGCGCTACCAGCCACACCTGTCCGCGCCCCTGACCTGGATGATCAACATCACCCGCAACCAGGCCATCGACCAATTGCGCAAACAACGCGAACGCCCCCTAGACGAACGAGAAGAACAACAACTGGCGGATCAAACCCCTTCGGCCCACGAACAACTGGACAGCGCGCGACAAGCCCAGGCCCTGCATCGCTGCCTGGAGCACCTGGAGGGGGCGCAGCGCCAGTCCATCACCGTGGCCTACTTCCAAGGGCTGACGTGCTCGGAGCTGGCCGAACACATGACGGCGCCTTTGGGTTCGGTCAAATCCTGGATTCGTCGAGGCATGGAACGCCTGCGCCGGTGCCTTGAGTCATGAACTATCGAACCCCGGAGCGGCGCCGAGCCCTGGCCGCCGACTACGCCATCGGCCTGATGCAAGGCGCTGCCCGTCGACGCTTCGAGATGCTGTTGCTGGACGATGCAGCGCTGCGTGAAGAACTGGCGCAGTGGCAAGAAAGCCTTGCCCCCCTGACCGAAGCCCTGCCCGAACTGGAGGTGCCGGAGCACGTGTGGCACGGCATTCAGGCGCGCATCGAACCTCAGGTTCTGCACCTGCCGAAAAGCAACCCGCTGTGGATGCGCCTGCGTCTGGCGATTGCCGCCAGCGCGGTGCTGGCGACCCTGTACATCGGTTTTATTCAGCAGAGCGATCAGGAGCGCTACAGCGCCACCCTGCTCAGCGCCGACCAGCAACCGGCCCTACGAATCAAGGCCCATGCCCAGTACCTGCAAGTCGAGCCCCTGGCCCTGGAGGCGATCGGCCTGGATCGCAGCCTGGAGCTCTGGGCCATCCCCGCCGAAGGCTCACCGATTTCCCTCGGTGTTGTACCAGTAGGCGGCAAGGGCAAGATCAACCTGAGCCCGGCCCAACGCGAACTGCTGGGCACCCCGATCGCCCTGGCGGTGAGCCTGGAACCCCACGGCGGCTCACCTACTGGGCAACCCACCGGGCCGGTGTTGTACCAGGGGCAATTGGCGGCGCTGTAACAGACGCCTGCTGGCGTAGGCGCGGGCTTGCCTGCCAACGCCCTCAAGGTAAACTTCGCGCCCCGGCCCTACTCGCGTTCTTGCAGACAGCCCCTGCCTACCGTGAGGCCCCGCACCGCCTGGCGCCATCCACTGAACGGACGCTTATGAGAGCTGCGTTGTACAGCTGCATCCTGCTGGCCCTGGCAATCGCCCTCTTGCTCTGGCGAATCGGCACCCCGGTCGATAGCAGCCAATGCACCGAGACGGCCCCGGGCCCCCTGACCAGCTTCATCCGCCAGCACTTCAGCGATCGCCAGGGAGCCGACTGGCGCGACGATGGCAGTGCCTTGGGCATTCTTGGTGTTGCCGAGGCCCAGGCATTCGCCCGCCAACCCGAGCGTTACTACTGCCAAGCCCTGAACCTGCTGCAGGACCCACAGCGAACCCAGACGGAAAAGGTGCATACCACGGCCCTGATGCTGTCCCTGCCCCTCGGCTACTACCTGGACCTCATGGACCGCAGTCACGCGCTGTATCAGCGCGGGCTCATCGATCGATCAGTCCTGACCCTGGTGCTGCTGCCAAGAGGCACGGCACTCAATTACTGGTGGCTGCCCCAGTGGCGCTGGCGCTTCCAGCGGGAGGCGCCAGGCATCCTGGCCGAGACCGACATAAAGGAAACCCTGAGTGGCGAACACTGGTTCGACGACCCGGGCAGAGGCTATTGATCAGGCTTGATTGGCGGGCAACACAAACCCGCCAATAGGCGGGTTTGTGCAATCTGCATGAGGCTATCTGAACAATTCGGCATGGCTGCCCAGGTCGACAAAGGTCACAAGACCGGCTCGGGCCACGTCATAAATCAGCAGAAAATCGCCACCGATATGACACTCCCTGAAACCGTCCCACTCCCCCTTCAGCGCATGATCGAGATACTGCGCCGATAGCGGCTCCCCCAGGAACAGCAGCACCATGACCTTGCGCACTTCGCGCATGTCACGACGCCCTGCACGCCGATAGCCCTCCTAGGACTTTTTAAACGCCGGCGTTTTGCGCATTGCCTGGGCAGGTCAGCGCGCTTTAGGTTCCTCTCCGGCTTCGCCATCAGCATCCCTCAACATGTCGTCAATCGAGTCGTACTGACGACGAATCTCCCGCGCCTGCGCCATGGCACGAGCGGTTTTCTCCGATGGGACACGCACTTCGAAAGGCAGTCCCTGCACGGCCACAACCTGACGCAGGAAAAGACGCATGGCCTCGCTCAGGCTCAGCCCACAGGCATTGAGCACAGCGGTGGCACTGACCTTCAAATCCTCGTCTATGCGGCAACGCACGTCAGTGGTTTTCAGTAATGCAGCCAAGGTATCACCTCTATTCGTTATTTGTAGCTACATTGTGGCTACGCTTTTCCATTCTGCGAGGTCGACTCTTTGCGGTCAACCGATTTCAGTGGACCGGACTCGTGAACAGCGCCTCGTGCACGTTCAGCGACGCCACAGCGGACGAAACCTTCTGCAAGACATCCGCCCCCCAGCGCCTTGCTGCCTCACGCACCAGCGGCTTATAGTCCGCCGGTCGCTCAAATAGCGACCGGGTTTGGCGACCCGACGAACTACGGTCAGAAGCGTCCTGCTTTGTTGGCAGGACGTTCTGCACCCGCAACGTTGCCGTTATGGCAGCTGTGCGTGGGAGACCTTCGGGTCTGCCGGTTCCGTGTGTTCCCGGTTCGCCAACCTGCGTACAGCTGCCACCCATCGTTTGGCGACGAATCCGTGGCGGTTCTCACTGAACTGCGGAGAACTTTCCATGAACCGTTACATGCCGATCACCGGCCACGACTGCAACATCCCCTCCCTACTGATCGACACACAGGCGCCGCTGGATGTGCTCCATGAAGCCGCCGCCTTCCGTATCCGCGCCGTGACCCAGGTGCTGGAGCAACTGGCCTTGAGCGATGCCCTGGGCAAGGACCCGGTACTGGCCCAGGAGCTGGCCCAGCTCTGCGCCATTCCCCTGCGCGATGGCTGCGACCTGATGGATGTGCTGGAACGGCGCCTGCGCGCCACGCTGATCGCCTGACTGCAACCAACCGGTGTGGCGAGGGAGCTTGCTCCCGTTCGGCCGGCCGGCGCCCCGGCGCGCAGCGGTCGTAAAACCTGAGTTCGCGACTCGGCTGACACAACGGTGTTGCCGCCATCGGGAGCAAGCGCCCTCGCTACAGAAGAAAAAAACGCCGCGTTCTCGGCCAGAGAACGCGGCGTTTTCAGTTACAGACAGGCCTCAAGCCAAAGGCTGACGGTCCTCAGGCAGCGCTGAACAGCTTGTGCGGGTCGATGACGAATTTCTTCGGTACGCCGGCATCGAACTCGCCATAGCCGCGCGGGGCGTCGTCGAGGCTGATGACTTGCACGCCCACCACCTCGGCGATGTTGATGCGGTCCCACATGATGGCCTGCATCAGTTGGCGGTTGTACTTCATCACCGGGGTCTGGCCGGTGTGGAAGCTGTGGGACTTGGCCCAGCCCAGGCCGAAGCGGATGCTCAGGCTGCCCATCTTCGCCGCGGCGTCCACCGCGCCCGGGTCTTCGGTGACGTACAGACCGGGAATGCCGATCTTGCCAGCCACCCGCACCACGCCCATCAACGAGTTGAGCACGGTGGCCGGGGCTTCGTGCTGGGCACCGGCATGGCCGTGGCCACGGGCTTCGAAACCCACGGCGTCCACTGCGCAGTCGACTTCCGGCTCGCCCAGCAGGGCAGCGATCTGTTCGTGCAGCGGGGTGTCCTTGGACAGGTCGGCAATTTCAAAACCCTGGGCCTTGGCGTGGGCCAAACGCACCGGGTTAACGTCGCCGACGATCACCACCGCCGCCCCCAGCAGGCGCGCCGAAGCCGCCGCCGCCAGACCCACCGGGCCAGCACCGGCGATGTAGACGCTGCTGCCCGGGCCGACACCAGCGGTCACCGCGCCGTGGTAGCCGGTGGGCAGGATGTCGGAGAGGCAAGTCAGGTCGCGGATCTTCTCCATGGCCTTGTCGCGATCCGGCAGTTTCAGCAGGTTGAAGTCGGCGTAAGGCACCAGCACGTACTCGGCCTGGCCGCCGGTCCAGTCGCCCATGTCGACGTAGCCGTAGGCGCCACCGGCGCGGGCCGGGTTGACGGTCAGGCAGACCCCGGTGTGTTGCTCCTTGCAGGAACGGCAGCGCCCGCACGCGACGTTGAACGGCACCGACACCAGGTCACCGATCTTCAGGTTCTCGACGTCACTGCCCTTCTCGATGACTTCGCCAGTGATTTCATGACCCAGGACCAGGCCGACCTGGGCGGTGGTACGGCCGCGGACCATGTGTTGGTCCGAACCGCAGATGTTGGTGGAGACTACGCGCAGGATCACACCGTGCTCGATCTTCCTGCCGCGCGGGTCCTGCATTTTTGGATAGTCGATTTTCTGTACTTCGACCTTGCCGCTGCCCAGATACACGACACCACGATTACCAGACATGCTTTCACCTCGCTGTTGTTGTTATGGAACCGCGTTACCCAAAGGGGGAAACACGTGGATTGCTCGGGTATAGATGCTGTTTCGTTTTCAAAATCGCTTTCGCGAACACGCTCGCCGTTACGGGAATCACACCGCCCTTGTGGGAGCGAGCTTGCTCGCGAAGGGCTGCGCAACAGCCCCTAAATCATCAGAGCACCACCGTCCGGTTACCGTTCAGAAACACCCGCCGTTCAATGTGATAACCCACCGCCCGGGCCAGGGTCAGGCCCTCGATATCCCGGCCCTTGGCGATCAGGTCTTCGGGGTAGTAGCTGTGGTCCACCACCTCCACGCCCTGGGCGATGATCGGGCCTTCGTCCAGGTCGTTGTTGATGTAGTGCGCCGTGGCGCCCACCAGTTTCACGCCCTTGTTGTAGGCCTGGTGATAAGGCTTGGCGCCCTTGAAGCCCGGCAGCAGCGAGTGATGGATATTGATCGCCTTGCCATCGAGCTTGCGGCACAGCTCCGGCGACAGCACCTGCATGTAGCGGGCAAGAATCACCAGTTCGGCGCCGGATTCCTCGACCACCTGCCACACCTGACGCTCCTGGGACGGCTTGTCATTGGGGTCGAGGGGGAAATGGTGATAGGGAATCTGGTGCCAGTCGGCCAGGGGCTTGAGGTCCGGGTGGTTGGACACCACCGCCACCACGTCCATGGGCAACTGGCCGATGCGCTGGCGGTAGAGCAGGTCGTTGAGGCAGTGATCGGCCTTGGAGACCATGATCACCACTTTCGGCCGGTAGTTCGGCGCGGTCAGCTCGAAGTTCATCTCGAACGCCTTGGCCCGCTGCGCCAGCCCCTGGCGGAAGCCCTGTTCGTCGAGGCCATCGGGCTGACGAAATTCCACCCGAATGAAGAAGCGGCCCGAGAGCCGGTCATCGAAGGAATGGTGCTCGGTGACGTAGCAGCCCTGCTCGAACAGAAAGCGGGTCACCGCGTCCACCGTGCCGAGCACGCTGGGGCAGTCGGCGGTGAGAATCCAGGTATCGGGGGCGCGGCTCATGGGAAGTAACTCCTGTTCATTGGGGCAACCGCTACGCGGCCGATTTTCTGTAAGAGCGAGCGGGCTCGCGAAAAATCCAAGGACGCTGCGGTCTTGCGGAAAATCCATTCTTCGCGAGCTCGCCCGCTCCTACCAAGCCAAGCTGGGTTCAGGCCTGGACGCTAAGGCCGTACTCGGCGGCCGCATCCTGCAGCCACATCCACCAGTAATCGGAGAAGCTGCGACGCACCAGCAACTCCCAGGTGTCTTCGCCGACCCGGCGGATCACCAGTTGCGACTTGGCGAACACCGTGCCCACCGCCTTGCCCACCGGGAAGTTGTTGGGGTGCACGTCGTAGCTGGTGGATTTCATCAGCACCTGACGCACATTGGGGCCGGACAGTTCGAGGATCTGCTGGCCGCCGCTGACGTCGACGATCTGGATATGCAGGTCGCCCAGGGCCGCCCGCAGGTTCTGCTCGGCGGCGAATTCTTCGCCGCTGGGCACGATCAGCAGCCACTCATCCGGGCCCAGCCATTGCAGGCTGGTTTCACCCTTGACCACCACACTCAGGGCACCCGGCAATTCGATGCCCAGGGCCTTGTGCACACCGGCGGCGAAGGCCGGATCATGGCCGTCGCCACGGATCGTCAGGTGACCGAGGAGTTTTTTCTCGCGCAGGATCACTCCGGCGTTCTTGCGGCCCTTGCCCACCAGGCTCGGCAGGTCGGCGTGGTGCAAGGACGACTCGGCCTTGGCCCCGGTGGTGGGGCGATGTTGGTAAACGTTGACTGCGGTCATGGAGCACCTGTCCTTTATTCTGTGGTCCGGTTCCGGTTGCCGCCGCCAGGGGCGGCGGTCGCGTGGGAACCGGGCGCAAGGTTTTGCCTCCCGGGCAGGTCCTGCGGACCTTGGCGCAGCCTGCGGCAGCGGCTACAGGGTGCGTGCCCGGGTTCGTGTCATATGTTCTGGCGATCGCCCTTGGGGTCGAAGAACACCGAGGAAACGATTTCCGCCTCGATCACCCGGCCATCGGCCAGGGGCGCGAAGACCCGCTCGCCCAGGCGCTGAAGGCCACCCTTGACCACGCCCAGGGCAAAGGAATACCCCAGGGAGTTGTGGGCGTAGCTGGAGGTCACGTGACCGACCATGCTCATCGGGATCGCCTGCTTGGGGTTGAACACCAGCTGCGCGCCTTCCGGCAGCCACTGGGTCGGGTCGATCGGCTTGAGGCCCACCAGTTGCTTGCGCTGCTCGCGCACGCAGTCTTCCCGGTTCATGCCGCGCCAGCCGATCCACGAGAACGGCTTGGTGCGGCCCACGCACCAGCCCATGTTCAGGTCGTCCGGGGTCATCGAGCCGTCGGTGTCCTGGCCGACGATGATGAAACCCTTCTCAGCCCGCAGCACGTGCATGGTTTCGGTGCCGTAGGGGGTCAGGTTGTACTTTTTGCCAGCCTCGACGATCTGCTCCAGCACGCCCATGGCGTAGTCGGCCTGAACGTTGACCTCGTAGGACAGCTCGCCGGTGAAGGAGATGCGGAACACCCGCGCCGGCACGCCGCCCACCAGGCCTTCCTTCCAGGTCATGAACGGGAAGCCGTCCTTGTCCAGGTCGATGTCGGTGACTTCGCTCAGCAGCTTGCGGCTGTTGGGGCCCGACAGGGTCATGGTGGCCCAATGGTCGGTGACCGAGGTGAAGTACACCTTGAGGTCTGGCCATTCGGTCTGCTGGTAGATTTCCAGCCACTGCAGCACGCGGGCCGCGCCGCCGGTGGTGGTGGTCATCAGGAAGTGGTTGTCGGCCAGACAGGCGGTCACGCCGTCGTCGAAGACCATGCCGTCTTCCTTGCACATCAGGCCGTAGCGGGCCTTGCCCACGTCGAGCTTGGTCCAGGCGTTGGTGTAGATGCGGTTGAGGAACTCGCGGGCGTCCGGGCCCTGGATGTCGATCTTGCCCAGGGTCGAGGCGTCCAGCAGGCCGACGCTGTCGCGCACCGCCAGGCATTCACGCTTGACCGCGGCATGCAGGTCTTCACCGTTTTTCGGGAAGTACCAGGGGCGCTTCCACTGACCGACGTCTTCGAACTCGGCGCCGTTCTTCACATGCCAGGCATGCAGCGCGGTGAAACGTACCGGCTCGAAGATGTGCCCACAGTGACGACCGGCCACGGCGCCGAAAGTGATCGGCGTGTAGTTGGGGCGGAACATGGTGGTGCCCATCTGCGGGATGCTGACGTTCAGCGAGCGGGCGGCAATCGCCAGACCGTTGACGTTGCCCAGCTTGCCCTGATCGGTGCCGAAGCCCAGCGCGGTGTAGCGCTTGACGTGCTCCACCGACTCGAAGCCCTCACGGGTCGCCAGTTCGATGGCGGCGGCGGTGACGTCGTTCTGCAGATCGACGAATTGCTTCGGTGCCCGCGCCGTGCCTTTTTCGTGGGGCACCTGGAACAGCGCCAGGGTCGGTTCTTCCAGACGGGTCAGGGCTTTGGGCAACACGCCCTCCACGCTCTGGAACCCGGCTTCGCTGGCCGCGCGCACACCGCCTTCGAAACCATCGGCCAGGGTATCGCCGAGGCTGTAGACACCGTTGATACCACCGACGCACACGCGTTTCTGCGGCGCTTCACCGGGCACGAAACCGAGAATGTCTTCACGCCATACCGGCTTGCCGCCCAGGTGCGAAGCCAGGTGCACCACCGGGCTGTAGCCGCCGGAGCTGGCAATCAGGTCGCAATCGAGCCACTCGCCAGGGCTGGTGACCTTGTGCGCCTTGACGTCGATGGCCGCCACCCGCGCGCCGGTCACGTGCTTGCTGCCACGGGCTTCGATCACCGCACTGGAAGTGAGGATACGGATGCCCTTGGCCCGGGCTTCTTCCACCAGGGCGCCGCGTGGGTTGTGCCGCGCATCGGCGATGGCCACCACGTGCAGGCTGGCGTCGAGCCAGTCCAGAGCCACGCGGTAGGCGTGGTCGTTGTTGGTGGACAGCACCAGTTTCTTGCCCGGGGCCACGCCGTAGCGGCGCACGTAGGTGGACACCGCGCCGGCCAGCATGTTGCCCGGCACGTCGTTGTTGCCGTAGACCAGCGGCCGCTCATGGGCGCCGGTGGCCAGCACCACGCGCTTGGCGCGGACTCGGTGGATACGCTGGCGCACCTGACCGATGGGCGCGCGATCACCGAGGTGATCGGTGAGGCGCTCATGAATGGTCAGGAAGTTATGGTCGTGGTAGCCGTTGACCGTGGCCCGTGGCAGCAGCAAGACATCCGGCAGCGACTTGAGCTCGGCGACCACACTGGCCACCCACTCCACCGCCGGCTTGCCGTCCAGGCTTTCGCGGCTGTCCAGCAGGCTGCCGCCGAACTCTTCCTGCTCATCGGCGAGGATCACCCGGGCGCCACTGCGGGCAGCCGCCAGCGCAGCGGCAAGACCGGCGGGGCCGCCACCGACAATCAGCACGTCGCAGTGCTGGTTCATGTTGTCGTAGGTGTCCGCATCGTTCTCGGTGGGCGAACGGCCAAGGCCCGCCGCCTTGCGGATGTACTTCTCGTAGGTCATCCAGAACGATTGCGGGTACATGAAGGTTTTGTAGTAGAAACCCGGCGGCATCAGCTTGCCGCCGACCTTGCCGAGAATCCCCATCATGTCGTTGTTGACGCTAGGCCAGCCGTTGGTGCTGGTGGCCACCAGGCCCTGGTACAGCGCCTGTTGGGTGGCGCGCACGTTGGGGATCTGGGTGGCTTCGGTGGCGCCGATCTGCAGCACCGCGTTGGGTTCTTCACAGCCTGCGGCAAAGATGCCCCGGGGCCGGGAATACTTGAAGCTGCGACCGATGATGTCCACGCCGTTGGCCAGCAGGGCCGAGGCCAGGGTGTCGCCCTCGAAGCCTTTGTAGCTCTGGCCGTTGAAGGTGAAGGTCAGGACTTTGTTGCGGTCGATGCGTCCGCCGTTGGACAGGCGATTGGTCTGGCTCATACCTTCTCTCCAGCAGCCTTGGCGGTGAACTGCGGTTTGGTGCCTATCTTGTAGGTTTCAAGAATTTCGTAGGTGACGGTGTCGCGGGTGGCGTTGAAGTACTGGCGGCAACCGGCGGCGTGAATCCACAACTCGTGGTGCAGGCCGCGGGGGTTGTCGCGAAAGAACATGTAGTCGCCCCACTCCTCGTCGGTGCAGGCACCGGGGTCCAGGGGCCGGGGAATGTGGGCCTGGCCGGACGAATGGAATTCCTCTTCGGAGCGCAGTTCGCCGCAGTGAGGACAGAAGATATGCAACATAGGGAGTTGTCCTTTTAGTGGGCGACCGCAGCAGCGCCGTGTTCGTCGATCAGCGCGCCGTTGTGGAAACGGTCGATGGAGAAAGGGGCGGCCAATGGATGCATCTCACCCTTGGCCAGGCTCGCGGCAAACACGTTGCCCGAGCCCGGAGTGGCCTTGAAGCCGCCAGTGCCCCAACCGCAGTTGAAGAACATGTTCGGCACCGGGGTCTTGGAAATGATTGGGCAGGCGTCCGGGCTGGTGTCGACGATGCCGCCCCACTGGCGGTTCATGCGCACCCGGGAAAGCACCGGGAACATCTCGACGATGGCCTGGATGGTGTGTTCGATCACCGGGTAGGAGCCGCGCTGGCCATAGCCGACCCAGCCGTCGATACCGGCGCCGATCACCAGGTCGCCCTTGTCCGACTGGCTGATATAGCCGTGCACCGCATTGGACATGATCACGCTGTCGATGATCGGTTTGATCGGTTCCGACACCAGCGCTTGCAGCGGGTGGGATTCGATCGGCAGGCGAAAGCCCGCGAGCTTGGCCATGTGCCCGGAGTTGCCGGCGGTGACCACGCCGACGCGCTTGGCGCCGATGAAGCCCTTGTTGGTCTCGACGCCGATGCACACGCCGTTTTCCTTGCGAAAACCGATGACTTCGGTTTGCTGGATCAGGTCCACGCCCAGGGCGTCGGCGGCCCGGGCAAAGCCCCAGGCCACGGCGTCGTGACGGGCCACGCCGCCGCGCCGTTGCACGGTGGCGCCAAGGATCGGGTAGCGGGTGTTCTTCGAACAGTCCAGGTAGGGAATCTCGTCCGCCACCTGCTGGGTGTTGAGCAACTCGCCATCAATGCCGTTGAGGCGGTTGGCACTGACCCGGCGCTCGGAATCACGGATGTCCTGCAGGGTGTGGCACAGGTTGTAGACCCCACGCTGGGAGAACATCACGTTGTAGTTGAGGTCCTGGGACAGGCCTTCCCACAACTTCATGGCGTGCTCGTAAAGCTGCGCCGACTCGTCCCACAGGTAGTTGGAACGCACGATGGTGGTGTTGCGCGCAGTGTTGCCGCCACCCAGCCAGCCCTTTTCCACCACCGCGACATTGGTGATGCCGTGTTCCTTGGCCAGGTAGTAGGCCGTGGCCAGGCCATGCCCGCCACCGCCGACGATGACCACGTCGTAGACCTTTTTCGGGGTCGGCGTGCGCCACATGCGCTGCCAGTTTTCATGGTGGCTGAGAGAGTGCTTGAAGAGGCCGAAGCCCGAATAGCGTTGCATAGTCATTGCTCCAGTTGCGGCTCTCAGCGGTAAACCGGGAAATCAGCGCACAGGGCTGCCACCTGGCGAGCGACATTGGCCTCGACGTCGGCATCGCCGAGGTGGTCGAGGATGTCGCAGATCCAACCGGCCAGTTCAGTGCACTGGGTGACCTTGAATCCGCGGGTGGTGACCGCCGGGGTGCCGATGCGCAGGCCGGAGGTGACAAACGGCGACTGCGGGTCGTTGGGCACGGCGTTCTTGTTCACGGTGATGTGGGCGCGGCCCAGGGCGGCGTCGGCATCCTTGCCGGTCAGGCCCTGACGAATCAGGCTGACCAGGAACAGATGGTTGTCGGTGCCACCGGACACTACATCGTAGCCGCGTTTGATAAATACGCCGGCCATGGCCTGGGCGTTGTCGATCACCTGTTGCTGGTAGGCCTTGAACCCGGGCTCCAGCGCTTCCTTGAAGCACACCGCCTTGGCGGCGATCACGTGCATCAACGGACCGCCCTGGGCACCGGGGAACACCGCGGCGTTGAGTTTCTTTTCGATCTCTTCGTTGGCCTTGGCCAGGATCAGGCCACCACGGGGACCGCGCAGGGTCTTGTGGGTGGTGGTGGTGACCACATCGGCATAGGGCAGCGGGTTGGGATACAGACCGGCGGCCACCAGCCCGGCGACGTGGGCCATGTCGACGAACAGCAACGCCCCGACCTTGTCGGCGATCTGCCGGAAGCGCGGGAAGTCCAGGGTCTTGGAGTAGGCCGAGAAGCCGGCGACGATCATCTTCGGCTTATGTTCCACGGCCAGGCGCTCGACCTCGTCGTAGTCGATCAGCCCGGTGCGGGTATCGATGCCGTACTGCACGGCGTTGTACAGCTTGCCCGAGGACGACACCTTGGCGCCGTGGGTCAGATGGCCGCCATGGGCCAGGCTCATGCCGAGGATGGTGTCGCCGGCCTGCAGCAGGGCCAGGTACACGGCACCGTTGGCCGACGAACCGGAATGCGGCTGGACGTTGGCGTAATCGGCGCCGAACAACTGCTTGGCGCGCTCGATGGCCAGCGCCTCGACCTTATCCACATGCTCACAGCCACCGTAGTAGCGCTTGCCCGGATAGCCCTCGGCGTACTTGTTGGTCAGCCCGCTGCCTTGCGCCTGCATCACCCGCTTGCTGGTGTAGTTCTCCGACGCAATCAGCTCGATGTGATCTTCCTGGCGTTGTTCCTCGGCATTGATCGCCGCCAGCAGTGCATCGTCGTAACCCTGGATTTGGTCTTGCTTGCTGAACATCACGTCTCTCCCAGCGGCGGCGCTGCGCCTTTCGTCTCGGTGAGGCCAGCCTTAAAGCTGCGCCCTTTGGATGCGATGGTATGACCGAGACGGCGAACTCAAATGCCTATGGACGCCACGCAAAGGTGCGTTTACGACATGCCCTGGCGCCCACAGACAAATGCCTGCCCCCGCCATCAGGCAAAGGCTCTGGATCGGCGCCTTCAGGATCGCCGCGTCTGCTGCGTCGGAATGCCGCCCAAGCCGTTCGCAGCCTGCGGCAGCGGCTACAGGAGTTGGCGCAGGGCCAGCAGCAGGAGAAAGTGTCCCGGGTACAGCAGGTAGGCCCAACGCTGCATCGCCGGCACGGAACAGCCGTGCATCAAGCGCAGCAAATGTCCCCCCAGCCACGGCGCCAGCAGACAAGCGGCAATACCATAGGTCGCCACCTGATTGCCCAGGCGCGCTGCCGGGAACAAGGTTTCCCACTGGTTGGCCGCCAGGCACAGCGCCCCCGGCAGCAGGCTGAAGTACCAGGGCCGGCCAATCACCAACAGCAGCGCCAGGGGCAGCAACACGCCAAATGCACCGAACATCAGCCACTGGCTGAACAGCAGGGCCAGCCCCAGGGCCAGCAACCCAAGCCCCAGATCCAGGCCCCGGCGCCGTTGCCAGCCCCGGGCCACCAGCAGGCCCAGGGCCAGGGTCGGCAACACATTCAAGGTGTCGGGGTCGGGAATGAACAGGCGATAGGGGATCTCGCTCAGCAGGCTGAACACCAGCAGCCAGCCCAGGTAGCGCCATGGCCCGCCCCGGTTGTCGGTGGCCGGGCCCACTCGGATCCGCGTCAGGTTCAGCGCCATCGCCAGGCAGAACCAGGGAAACGCCAGGCGCCCGGGGACGTACAGCCAGTCCAGGCTCAGGCCGACATAACGCAGGTGATCGAGGACCATGCTCAGCAGCGCCAGCCATTTCAGCGCATCCAGCGCCCCGTCGCGGGGGGCGGCGTTGGGTTTCAGCATCGCATCACGCATAAATCCTTATGGGGCATGCATTATTCCGGCATAAACAGAGCGTGTGCTGGGCCATTATTCTTGGGTAAAGTGCGCACCATCATCGACCACGGAGCCGGCCATGACCGACAAAAGCCAACAGTTCGCCAGCGACAACTATTCCGGCATCTGCCCTGAAGCCTGGGCCGCCATGGAGCAGGCCAACCATGGCCACGAACGCGCTTACGGCGACGATCAATGGACCGCCCGCGCCGCCGATCATTTCCGCAAGCTGTTCGAAACCGACTGCGAAGTGTTCTTCGCCTTCAACGGCACCGCTGCCAACTCCCTGGCCCTGTCGTCGCTGTGCCAGAGTTACCACAGCGTGATCTGCTCGGAAACCGCCCACGTCGAAACCGACGAATGCGGCGCTCCGGAGTTCTTCTCCAACGGTTCCAAGCTGCTGATCGCCGGCACCCACAACGGCAAGCTGACCCCGGAATCGATCCGCGAGATCGCCCTCAAGCGCCAGGACATCCATTATCCCAAGCCCCGGGTGGTAACCCTGACCCAGGCCACCGAAGTGGGCAGCGTCTACACCCCGGAAGAGGTCCGCGCCATCAGCGCCACCTGCAAGGAACTGGGGCTCAACCTGCACATGGACGGCGCGCGTTTCTCCAATGCCTGCGCCTTCCTAGGCTGCACCCCAGCGGAACTGACCTGGAAAGCCGGGGTCGACGTGCTGTGCTTTGGTGGCACGAAAAACGGCATGGCGGTGGGTGAAGCGATTCTGTTCTTCA
Source organism: Pseudomonas sp. LD120 (assembly GCF_009861525.1). Classification (GTDB taxonomy): domain Bacteria; phylum Pseudomonadota; class Gammaproteobacteria; order Pseudomonadales; family Pseudomonadaceae; genus Aquipseudomonas. The sequence continues at coordinate 430,028 of NZ_WVHL01000001.1, forward strand.
ACCACGCGCTGGCGGAGGACTTCGACTACCGCTGCAAACAGGCCGGTCAACTGGCGTCGAAAATGCGCTTTCTCTCGGCGCCCTGGGTCGGCCTGCTGGAACACGACGCCTGGCTCAAGCACGCCCGTCACGCCAACCATTGCGCGCAACTGCTGGCCAAACTGGTGGAAGACATCCCAGGCGTGGAACTGATGTTCCCGGTGCAGGCCAACGGCGTGTTCCTGCAACTGTCGGAGCCGGCGATTGCCGCGCTGACTGCCAGGGGCTGGCGCTTCTACACCTTCATCGGCAAGGGCGGCGCACGCTTCATGTGTTCCTGGGACACCGAGGAAGCCCGCGTGCGTGAACTGGCGGCAGACATCCGCACCGTGATGAGCGCCTGACCCCCCGCCCCGGAGCTGGCTGGCCAGCGAAGAGCCCCTCAACCCGAGCGCCGTTCTCAGCGGCGCCTGCGCCGGCAAGCCAGCTTCTACAATGCCCTGCGCACCTTCCGCCGCGAAGCATCTGGCCTGCCAGCAAAGAGCCCCGCAACCCGAGCGCCGATTTCACAAGTGCCTGCGCCGGCAAGCCGGCTTTTACAACGAGCCGCCCTCTTCCATGGGAACCGGCTGGCCAGCGAACGCATCAGTTCACAAATTCCTGAACTGATTATTTGCCCCTGCTGATTCAACATCCGCCACCTTTGTCCGAGACTCCGGGGTCGTCCTATAAAAACAAGGCAGCGACCCCATGACGACTCAGTCTTGCGTCAACCAAAAGGCTCATCCACCGGGCCTGAAGATCGAAACCCGCTCCATCGACTACGTGCCGCGCAACGAGCGCCACGGCAAGGTCTGGCATCAAGGGCCGTTCTGGTTCACCGGCAACTTCGTGCTCACCACCATGGTCACCGGTTTCACCGGCGCGGCCCTGGGCCTGGCCCTGCAATACGCCATCTTGGCAATCATCATCGGCGTGTGTCTGGGCACGTTCTGCATGGCATTCCACGCCAACCAGGGCCCGCGCATGGGCCTGCCGCAGATGATCCAGTCCCGCGCCCAGTTCGGCCTGCGCGGCGCCATCGTGCCGTTCACCGCGGTGGTGTTCGTCTACATCGGCTTCAACGTGTTCAACGTGATTCTTGCCACCGATGCTATCAACACGGTCATTCCAGGCGCCCGGGCACCCTGGTACACCCTGATGATCGCCGTGGCGGTGCTGATCGCGGTGGTGGGTCACGACCTGCTGCACACCGTGCAGCGCTGGCTGACCTACGTAATGATCAGCGTGTTCGCGGTGCTCACCGTCAGCGCCCTGCTGACCCTGCAGGCCGACTCGGCCCTGGCCGACCCGCAGTTCTCCTGGTCGGCGTTCCTGATCCAGCTGTCGGCCGCCGCCGGTTACCAGATCAGCTATTCGGTATACGTCTCCGACTACTCACGCTACCTGCCGCACCAGACGCCGTCGCGTCAGGTGATTTTCTGGACCTACCTGGGTGCCGCCGGCTCGGCCCTGTGGCTGATGTCCCTGGGTGCCTTCTTGGCCTCGGCCCTGCCTTCACCGGATGCCATCGCCAGCGTGCGCGAAGTGGGCAATCAGCTGATTCCCGGTTTCGGCACCTTCACCGTGCTGATCGCGGTGCCGGCGCTGGTGGGCATCATGGCGGTCAACTGCTACGGCGCCATGCTCACCGGCATCAGTGCCATCGACGGTTTCAAGTCGATCAAGCCCAACCTCAAGAGCCGGGTGACCGGCATCCTGCTGGTGGCGGTGGTGATCTTCCTGATCGCCATGAACATTCCCGAAAGCTACCTGGGCAGCTTCAATACCTTTGTCTTGCTGATGCTGTATTTCCTGGTTCCCTGGACCGCAGTCAACCTGGCCGACTTCTACCTGGTGCGCAAAGGCCGCTACGCCATCAACGACATTTTCAACCCGGCGGGGATCTACGGACGCTGGTCCAGCGCCGGGCTGCTGGCGTATTTCCTCGGTCTGCTGGCGATGGTGCCGTTCATGTCCCTGAGCTTCTACCAGGGGCCGCTGTCCCAGGCCCTGGGCGGCGCCGACATTGCCTTCGTGATTGGCCTGGCGGTGGCCGGGCTGGTCTACTGGGCGCTGACCCGCCACCTGGATCTGGAAGCCGAACGCCTGGCCATCCAGGCCAGCGAACAACAACTGGAAGGAGGCGCCCCATGATCCCTCAGACATCCCTGAAAGTGGCCTGCCAGCAACTGGCCCCGCGCATCGGCGACTTGGCGTACAACCGCACCCTCAGTGCCGAGGCCATCCGCCAGGCCGCCGCCCGCGGCGCCCAGGTGGTGGTGCTGCCGGAACTGGTGCAAAGCGGCTACGTGTTCCGCGACCTGAACGAAGCCCTGGCGCTCGCGGAAAGCCTCGACGGGCCGACCCTGAGCCTGTGGAAAACCCTGGCCAAGGAGCTGCAAGTGGTGATTGTCGGTGGCTTCTGCGAGCGCCTGGACGATGATCGCGTGGCCAACAGCGCGGCGCTGGTGGAACCCGAAGGGGGCGTGACGGTGTACCGCAAGGCCCACCTGTGGGACCGGGAGAACCTGATCTTCACCCCGGGCAACGAACCACCGCCGGTGGTGGCCACGCGCCTTGGGCCGATTGCCGTGATGATCTGCTACGACCTGGAGTTTCCTGAGTGGGTGCGCCTGCCGGCCCTGGCCGGGGCGGCGCTTTTGTGCGCGCCGGTGAACTGGCCGGACGGCCCGCGCCCGCCCGGTGAGCGGCCGGCGGAGATGGTGCGTGTGCAGGCCAATGCGGCGGTCAACCGGATGTTCATCGCCGCCTGCGACCGCTGTGGCGAAGAGCGTGGGGTGAACTGGGTAAGCGGCTCGACCATCGTCGATGCCGATGGCTATCCGCTGGCGGGCAAGGACCGGAGCAGCGGGGAGCAACTGTTGCTGGCGGACCTGGAGCTGGCCCAGGCCTGGCACAAGTCCATTAGCGACCATAACCATGTGCACCTGGATCGGCGCCCGGCGTTGTATTGAGCGAACGTTGAGGCCTCTGTGGCGAGAAAGCTTTGCTCGCGCTCGGCTGTGCCGCAGTCGTCACCTGATGCCTCGATCTGACGTAACGAATCTACAAGTAGCGGCGCCGCTTCTGCTCATTGCGGCACCTGGCCAAAAAAGAACACTCCGGGCACCAGCGGCCTTGGGTAATGGAGTGCGGGATCGCATACCAGGTATGTCCGATACTGCACTGCCACTGCAACTTGGTCGCTGAGTCAACGTACTCTTTCGAGAGGCAGTCGCCGCCACGAGATCGGGCCATATTTTTCATGGCTTTAATGTTGCTGCGCATGCTGTCGTAATAGCATTGGCGGCACCAGGCACCTTGCAGAACCCCGGCAGCGGGGGCCTCCCAAGCATGGCCTTTGGCGCAACGCCACGTTAATGGGGTGGTGCCATTGATGTATTCCGTGGACAAGCATTCCCCCCCACGCGCTCGGGCGGCGGCCTGAACGTCTTGCAAGGTGCGACACCTCTTTTTTACAACGCACACGGGGCACCAACTACGGTGTTTGACACTGGCGGGCACCGCTTTCCAGCGATGCCCTTGCTCACATTCCCAGAGCAAGGCATGAGCGCTATCGATATAGGAATCGGATAAACAGCGTCCCCCACGCTGAGTAGCGATTTCCTGCATCTCTTCCAGGGTGTCGCGCTTTCTCATGCGAAAACAGGTCGGGCACCAACTGCGTTGCTTGATGCTGCCGAATGTCGCCAGCCAACGATGCCCCAAGTGGCATTGCCACTCCATGGGTAGCCGACGTGATTCGTAGTGCGTTGAAAGACATCGCCCACCCCGCTCGGCAGCGACCTGCTGCGCAGTTTCCAAGGTGTCACGACGTTGCAGGCGAGCACACACCGGGCACCAACTTCCCCGAATGATTCGATAAGGATCAGCCAGCCACTCATGACCCACTGCACAGCGCCAGGACAGCCGAGTAGCCAGGTTGCGATAGGTCTCCGACAGGCACACGCCTCCTCGGGCCAGGGCCAGTTGTTGCATACCTTCGATAGTCTTGACGTGTTTTTCGGTCATGGCATTTAAACGTTGGGCGGGGCACGAAGCTTAAACACCACGGCTCTTGATTCGAGGCCGCTTTTTAATGCTCAGAAACTTCAAGCGACTTTCCAGACTCGTCCCATATTAGCGTTTGCGCGCCCTTTGCTAGGTTGAGCGCCACTTCGCACCCGGGCCAGGTATGGCGCGGGCCTGGCCTCTCTCACGCTTAAGGATGAGCCTATGTTCGCGCCGGCCGACACTGCGCATTTCGTGCTGTCCATCCTTGCCGTTCGCCACGACTTCAAGGTGCTGGCCTTCAAGGGTCACGAAGCCATCAGCGAGCTGTATGCAATTCATGTCGAGCTGGTTTCGGACAACCCCAATGTCGATCTGGAAAGCCTGCTCAACCGGCCGGCGTTCCTACAGTTCGGCCTCAAGGGTGAAGGCATTCATGGGCTGATCGACGATATCGAAGTCGGCGACAGCGGCAAGCGCATGACCCGCTATCACCTGATCCTGCGCCCTCACCTGTACCAGTTGCAGCACCGCCACAACCAGCGGGTCTACCAGAACCTGACAGTGCCGCAGATCATCGCCAAGGTGCTCAAGGAACACGGCATCCTCGCCGACCAATACCGCTTCAACATTGCTCCCAAGCCTTCAGTGCCCAGGGTGTATTGCGTGCAATACGGGGAGACGGACTTCCAGTTTCTACAACGCCTGTGCTTTGAAGACGGCATTCACTGGCACCACGAACACAGCCTCGACCAGCACCTGCTGGTGTTTTCCGACAACCAGACCGACTACCCGATCCTCGCCACCGCGCGCTATCAGCAAGGCAGCGGCCTGGCCGCCGAAGACCCGGTGGTCAGCCATTTCGCGGTGCGTTTCAGCACCCGCACCAGCCAGGTGGTGCGCCGCGACTACAACCTGAAAAAGCCCGACCCGCGCAGCGCCTCCAGCGGCGCTAAACTCGATCCGGTGCCCAGCACCTTGCACAGTGCTGTGCGCAGCGAGGCCACCCCGGTGCTGGAAGACTATCGCTACCCCGGCCGCTACAGCACCGGCGCGGTGGGCAAGCAGTTGAGCCAGATCGCCCTCGAAGGCCACCGCGCCGACTACCAATTGGCCAAGGGGCAGAGTGATCTGTCGACCTTTCGCTGCGGCCATCTGGTCACCCTCAGCGAGCACCCGCGCGGCGAATACAACCAGATGTGGTTGCTGGTCAGCGTCGAGCACAAAGGTCGACAACCGCAGGTGCTGGAAGAGTCGGTCACCAGCGACGACCGCCACGACGGCTTTACCCAGGGTTACCGCAACCGCTTCAGCGCCATCCCCTGGGACACCTTCTTTCGGCCGCAAGAGCCGGCCCCCAAGCCCCGCCTGAGCAGCCAGACCGCGCTGGTGACCGGTCCTGCGGGGGAGGAAATCTGGTGTGACGAACACTCAAGGATAAAGATTCAGTTTCATTGGGACCGCGAGGGTGAGCGCAACGAGTTCTCCAGCTGCTGGGTGCGGGTGGCCACCAGCTGGGCCGGTGAAGGTTTTGGCCACGTGATCATCCCGCGCATCGGCATGGAAGTGCTGGTGAGCTTTATCGGCGGCGACCCTGAGCAGCCCCTGGTCACCGGCTGCGTGCCGAACCAGCACACGCCGGTGCCCTACCCACTGCCGGCGAACAAGACCCGCAGCGTGTTCAAGACCCGCAGCAGCCTGGGCGGCAATGGCTCCAACGAGTTGCGCATCGAGGATCGCGCCGGCCAGGAGCAAATCTACATCCATGCCCAGCGCGATCAGGACTGCACCGTCAGGAACAATGAAAGCCATTGGGTCGGCGTCAACCGTGTGCACTCGGTCGGCCAGGACGAAACCATCAGCGTCGGCCAGAACAGCTTGAGAACGGTCAAGGTCGACGACACCCTGCAAGTCGGCGCCACCAAGAAGGACAGCATTGGCACCCAATACCTGATCGAAGCCGGAGAAAAAATACGCCTGGTCTGCGGCCAGAGCGTGATCGAAATGCTGGCCACGGGGGAAATCAATCTCTACGGCAGCGCCTTCAACTTCTCGGTGACCGGCGACGCGCAAATCAACACCGGCGGCCAGCTCGACATGAATATGCCCGGTGGCGCCGCCGCCACAGGGCCCGAAGCGGACGGCGTCAAAGGCAGCATCGAGGCCGGAGTCGAGGCCAGCTTCTCGCCGCCGCCAACCGCCGCCTCCTAACCTTCACTTCCCCTGAGCAAACACCCATGGACTACCTGATCCAGGAAGGAAAACTCACGCTGCCCAACGGCTTTCAAGACCGCAGCGTCAATATGTTCGTCCCAGGCATCGCCCTGCCCGCGCCCTTCAGTCTGACCCTGTCGCGGGACATCACCTTGCCCGGGGAAAGCCTGGCGGAGTATGTCGAGCGCCAGGTCGGCCTGATTGCCGCCAAGTTGCGCAAATACAAACGTCAGGACCTGCAAGAGGTCTGGCTTTCGACGCAATCCCCGGTGCCGGGCCTGCAAGTCGACGCCCATTACCAGAGCGACGGACGCCCGGTGTACCAGCGTCAGGCCGGCTTTATCGTCTCGCCTCAGCGCGTGCTGGTGTTTTCGGCCACCAGTCAGCAGCCCTTCGACGATTCGTTGAATCAGCTATGGACGGACGTCCTGGCGAGCTTCGAGGCCCATCCTCCGCCCCCGTCCAAGCCATAAGGCGCCTGCGGACTCAAGGAACGAGAGGCCTGGGAGGCCAAGCATGTTTGAAGCGGCACGGTTAAACGACGAACTGGCCCACAGCAACGCGCTGGTGGGGTTTCTGGTGGGGGCGGCGTTGGGGATCGCCTTGATTGCGGCTGTGGCCATAATTACCGTGGCCACCTGCGGATTTGGCACCGCCTTGCTGGCCGGGGTGCTCGCGGGTGTGGGAGGTATGGCACTGACCGCAGCCGGCGAAGCCATCGGACGAATGTCCAAGGCTCCCGCCGGGGGCATTACCAGTGGCTCACCGGACGTCTTCATCAATGGCCTGAATGCCGCACAAGTACAGGACAGCCTGGGTATCTGCACCAAGCATCCGGCTCCTCCGATGGTGGCGGAGGGCTCGGCCAAGGTGTTTATCAACGGCCTGCCGGCGGCGCGCAAAGGCGACAAGCTGACCTGCGGCAGCGTCATCGACAGTGGCTCGGACAGCGTTTTTATCGGCGCCGAAAAAGAGCAGTACCTGGAGATCGAAGACGAGATTCCAGAGTGGCTGCGCACCACGGTCGATATCCTCATGGCCGTGGCCGGCGCCGCTGGCGGGCTGCTGAAACTGGCGCTGACCGCCGGCAAGATTGGCCTGAAGGCCGTCGCCCCTTGTGCATTGAAATTTGCTGCCGGGTTTGTCGCGGGTGAACTGGCGGGACGCTTCGTCATTGGCCCGGCCATTGGCCGTGTGGCCGGCGGCCTGATCGGCAACCCGGTGGACGCCATCAGCGGGCGCAAACTGCTGCTGGAAGAAAGCGAAACCGACTTCAGCCTGCCGGGATTGATGCCCATCACCTGGACGCGTTTCTATGCCAGCGACATTATCCACGAAGGTTTGCTCGGGCGCGGCTGGGTGCTGCCCTGGGAGCAGAGCCTGCGCCTGGAAGATCAACAGTTGTTCCTGCGCGACAACCAGGGGCGTGACCTGCCCTTGCCGCCACTGGAGCCCGGCGAGCGCGCCTACCTGACGGACGAGCAACTGTTCGTGGTGCGCTCCGAAGGTGGGCACTACCTGCTGCAAAGCCTGGACAACACCTTCTTCTATTTCGGTGAACTGACCGATGACGGTCAGTCATCTCCCCTGCGGCGTATCGAAAACGCCCTCGGCCACTTTGTTAATTTCAGCTATGACCATCAGCAGCGTCTTCGCGATCTGTGCGCCTCGGGCGGTATGCGTTTGCACCTGTGCTACGAGCAGCATGAACAGCGCCTGAGCCGGGTCGAACGGGTCGTCGACAACCAGCCTGTCGAAACCCTGGTGCACTACCAATACGACGCCCACGGTCAACTGAGTCGGGTGATCAACCGCAACGGCGAACGGGTGCGCGGTTTTGCCTACGACCAGGGCCTGATGGTCGCCCACGAAAACGCCCTCGGCCTTCGCTGTCATTACCGCTGGGCGACCTTCAGCGACGGCCTGCACAGGGTCGCCGAACACTGGACCAGTGACGGCGAACGCTACCTGTTCTACTACGACCTGGCGCAACGTCAAACCCATATCAAAGACGTGCTCGGTCGCACCGCGCGGATCGACTACAGCGAAGGCAGGCGGGTCATCGCCAGCCGCGACTTTGGCGGCGAGCAGTACCGTTTCCAGCTCGATGAATCCGGCAACATGACCGGCCTGGAGCTACCCGACGGCAGCACCCTGAGCTTCACCTACGACAAGCTCTCGCGACTGGAGGAGGAAACCGATCCACTAGGTCGCTCAATACGCTACAGCTATCACCTGGACACCGACCTGATAACGGCAATCGAGCGTGCCGATGGTAGTAGCCAGCACTGGACCTATGACCGCCAAGGCAACCTGCTCGACAGCACCGACCCTTTGGGTCACGTCACCCAATTCTTCAACACTGACGCCGGCCTGCCCCACACCCGCATCGACCCGCTGGGCAACCACACCCGACTATGGTGGAACGAACTGGGGCAGATCGAGCAATACCAGGACTGCTCCGGACAGCTGACGCGCTATAGCTACGACAGCCACCTGCACCTGGCGAGCATCACCGATGCCCTGAAGTGCACCACGCGCCTGACCCGCAAAGCCGATGGCGAAGTGCTGCGCGTCGACCATCCAGGCGGTACCCATGACCAGTACCGTTACAACGCCCTTGGCCAGTTGCTCAGCCACACCAATGCCGACGGTCACACCACCAGCCTGGCGCGCACGTCCCGGGGCCTGCCCAGCCGGCGCAAGGATGCGCGTGGCCAGCAGGTTCACTATCAATACGACAAAGCCCAGCGCCTGATAGCCCTGCTCAACGAAAACAAGGCCGCCTACCGCTTCAGCTACGACGCCAGCGATCGCCTGCAGGAAGAAGTGCGTATCGATGGCCTACGCCGCCGCTTCAGCTATAGCCTCAACGGCCAACTGAGCCAACTGGAAGAAATCGCCACCGGCCCGAGCCTGCTCCAGGTCACTCGCGTGCAACAGTTCGAGCACGACGCCGCGGGGCGCCTGCTCAGCCGGGTCACCAGCGACGCTCGCCTGGATTATCACTACGACGATGCCGATCGCCTGATTGCCGTCGAGCGCCTGCCGGGAAAACTGGGCGAAGCCCTGGGCATCCGCCCCGATCGCCTGGCCTTCAGCTACGACGCCGCCGACCAACTGCTGAGCGAAAGCAGCAACACCGGCAATATTGCCTACCACTATGACGCCCTGGGCAATCTCACCGGCTTGACCCTGCCCGACGCTCGCCAGCTCAATCAGCTCTATTACGGCAGCGGCCACCTGCACCAGATCAACCTCGACGGCCACTTGATCAGCGACTTCGAGCGCGACGCCCTGCACCGCGAAACCCTGCGCACCCAAGGCACCCTCACCAGTCGCTACGGCTACGACAGCCAGGGGCGCAAGCTCTGGCAAGCCGCGATCCACCTGCCCCACGAACAACTGAGCCAACTGCAGGAAAAGACCGACAGCCTGCTCGGCCTCCCGCAACATCCCGCCACCGCCCTGCACCGCCGCTATCACTACAGCCCGGGCGGTGAAGTACAGCGGATCGTCGACAAACAGCGCGGTATCACCGACTTCCATTACGACGCCAATGGCCAACTACGCAGCCGCCAACCAAACCACCCACAACTGCACACCGAAGACTTCTCCTACGACCCGGCCGGCAACCTTTGCGGCAGCGGCAGTTGGCAATTCGACAAGATCCAGAACAACCGCCTCATAGCCTTCAAGGACCTGCGTTTTACCTACGACGACTGGGGCAACCTCAGCGAAAAGAGCAGCGCCAATGGCGCAATGCAACGCTTCACCTACGATTGCGAAAACCGCCTGATCCACGCCCAGACCTGGCACGGCGCAACCCTGCACAGCGAAGCGCGTTACCACTACGACGCCCTCGGGCGCCGCATTGGCAAGCAGGTCACCCAAAGCGGCCAGACCCAAGAAACGACCTTCCTCTGGCAAGGCCTGCGCCTGCTGCAAGAGCAACAACCGCAGCGCCACAGCACCTACGTCTACGAGACCGACAGCTACGCGCCCCTGGCGCGCATCGATACAGACCCCACACTGCCCGAGCAGCCGGGCCAGACCTACTACTTCCACACCGACCAGATCGGCACCCCACAGGAAATGACCGACGCCCAAGGACATGTCGTGTGGCGCGCGTACTACAAAGCCTGGGGCGGATTGGAAGCGATATCACCGAATACGGTGGAACAGAATCTACGCTTTCAGGGGCAATATCACGACCGGGAAAGCGGGCTGTACTACAACACCTTCAGGTACTACGATCCGGCGGTGGGACGGTTTACCACGCAGGACCCGATTGGCTTGGCGGGCGGCGAGAACCTGTATCGGTATGCGCCGAATGCGTTGGGGTGGGTTGATCCGCTTGGATTAACAGCTTGCTCTGTTAAATTCAGCAAAAATTTTGAGGGAAAATTAAAAAAACATGCTCAAGATATATATATGACCTCTAGGCGGTTAGGTGTTCCCGTCGCAAAAGGAGATGTGGCAGGAAAGAAAAATTTTATTCTCTCCATAGTAAATGATAGCGGAAACTTAGCTAATCCGAATTTTAAATGGAATACAATTGAGTCTATGCGCGTATACGTGAAGGATAAAGCCGTGATCTTAGTAAACAACTCAACGAATGAAATAACTACATTTCTTCATAGGGATCGCATATCCTCATTTTTACAAGAGGCAATAAAGTGAAGGCAACTAATTATCATCGCTTTTTTCTAAAGAAAATATCATCACTACTTTACAACAAAACCATCTCATCACTTATCATGGTAAGTGATGAGAATGGAGAGCTAATTGATAATGTGAGCTTTTTTGAAGTTGATTATGGCGGTGTAGTTGGATTTTATATAAATGGAGCCAATCCACTTATTTCCACCAACCTTATTAATGAATTCGATGATTTTAATTTGTATTCTTTGTATTCAGTCTTGAGCGAACGCAGGAGTGGAGATTTTCTTCCGTTTAAAGTTGAGTTTATAAAAGTTTTTTTCCACTCTGAATACAATGAAGCTTTCTCGATTTTTCTCTCATCTGCGGATTTTTCTTCATCCATCCTTATTGTGTTCTCTACAGATGAGATTCATGCATATATCAATTGTGGTGAGCGTGATTTGGTTAAAATGATCAAAGAGCACTTAACTCAATTCGAAGACATTGATTTTTTTACGTGCAAGATAGATATTGGTGATGAAGAGTGGTTCTGCGTTTAAAGTAAATTATTTTTCCAACATCCTTTAGAGGGTGTAGACAAAATTAAGCTGTAAGCCGACGAGCCAGTATTCTGGCCTCGGCCAACCATACCCATGCCTCACTCACATCGAACAACCGATCGTGGTGCATGGTCAGCCTCCTAGGATTTACTCGGTGATACTGCGTTGAAACGGTCTCGGAATGCTCATTTACAACCAGTAAACTCCGCTTCCTCAACCGTTTTCACCTTGCCTGACCTTCGTCTCAAAGCTTTTCATACAGAGCCTAATACGCCAACGATGAAAAATCAGAAATTCATATGAAATAACGGGTGTCTTTATGAAAAGCGAACGTCAAGAACTTGAAAAAGAGTTTTACGAAATCCAGTCAAAGTGTGATGTATTTCTTAACTCACTCTTAAAAATTTCCAAAGAAGAAGTAGCACGAAAAATCATAAGCAAAGGGGCGTTATTTAATTTGAGGCCGTTTGAAATCCAGAGAGCCGGTTTTAAGCTAGGAAAAGAACTAAAAAACCTCCCAAAAACCATTAAAAATACCCACGTTTACTACTTCGATAAAAGCGACAGAGTAGTGATGATAGATATTTACGGACAGTCTGAATCAATTATTAACAGAGACTTCTATTTCTATGACAAAGAAAGCATAAAAAGCATATATATAAACAGCACAAAAACAATAAGAAATATAACCATTAGCTCTATAGTCAATGGAAAGGTTTTGCGAGATGCTAATTTCGGAAAGTATGGCAGCAGCACTTCTGATTACCTATATGATGGCGAAAGGCTGAGCTCGATATTGGTTATGCAAAAACAGCATGACCAAGAGCTTTGTTCAACATATCAAGTACTGTTCTATTATTTGGATGGTATAGTAAGCAAAATTATTAATGAATTCCCTAATGGCTATCAGGAGATCCGCTACCCATAGGAGGGCTAAGTCACGACAAAAGCCACAAATAAAATCTCATCCAGAACTAATTACGATTTCTTGAGCCCTTTGGATAAAAACACTGGCTAAGATGCAAAACCAGACTTACTTAATATAATTACTTTGATACCTCTTATAGCTATAACAAAGTTTGTTCTTTCAAAGAAAGACCTAAAAATATCTTGTTTTTTACTTGGGCAAGAAAAAAGAGAAGAATAGAGTGTAATCGACAATTTTTATCTTTGATTTTTCCTGACTTTTTGTCTTTTGCTACATCAGCGATGAGCACAGCTGCTGTGAGCTATGCATTTATGAGACGAATATCGATCAACCGTACGACCGCGAAACCCGTCACAGCGAAAGCATCGGCTTCGACTGAGGAATGCCATTGAACCGGCGGCGTGCTTGATCCACACTCGCGCTCCTGAGTCCTACAGCAAACTCAGAAAGTCCTGTCTCGCCAGGGCCTTGTTCCGTTCTGGAGTGCATGCCTATAGTTCCGAGTCGTCCTGATGACGAACGGGTTTGGCGACCCTATGACCGTGTGCGAGAACCCTGGGCTTGCTTTGCAGGGTTTTTCGCATCCGTAAAGCTGCCTTATGGCGGCTGTACGCGGGAGACCTTCGGGTCTGCCGGCTCCCCGGTCCCGGTTCGCCAACCTGCGTACAGCTGCCACCCTCCGTTTGGCGACGATCAAGTGGCGCTCTCAACCGACCGAGGCGTTATTTATGAACATGTCCCGTCCTGAATAAGGTTGACACCTTCTGACCTTATTCAAGGAGAGGGTGATGAGCACTGAGATCAAGCGCACGCAGAGTGATTACACGCTGGCTTTTAAACTGGCCGTGGTGGATCAGGTCGAAAAAGGCGAGTTGAGTTATAAAGAGGCTCAACAGCGCTACGGTATCCAAGGTCGATCAACTGTTCTGGTCTGGTTGCGCAAGCATGGCCTCCAGGACTGGAGCCAAGGCGCTTCAATTCGCTCTTCGAGGACCATTTCCGTGAATGAGCCCGCCCTGCCGTTAACCCCGGAACAACGTATCAAGGAGCTGGAAGCGCAGCTCGCGCTGTCGAATCAGAAAGCCCAGTTCCTTGAGGCGGTAGTCAATGTTCTAAAGAACGATTACGGGATCAGCGTCGTAAAAAAGCGTCCCGGCAAGTCCTCACGCAAAAGCAAATCCAGGACCTGAGTATCAGTAGGGCTTGCCAGTTCATGGGGATTAGCCGACAGGCCTACTACAAGCGCAACCAAGCTCAGGACGCGCGCTTGACCCTCGACCAGAGAGTGATGGATTTCGTCCAATACAAGCGCTTGCACCAGCCCCGCTTGGGCACCCGCAAGCTGCACCATCTGCTGCATTGCCAGCCCCTGCTTGAACTTCAAGTAGGCCGTGATCGGCTGTTTGCAATCTTGCGCGAACATCGCCTGCTGGTGGCTCGCAAGCGTGCTTACCATAAGACTACCGACAGTCATCATCGCTTCCGGCGCCATCCAAACCTGCTTAAATCCGGCCCTGATCAAGTGGTGCCAAATGGTCCGGAGCAGGTCTGGGTGGCCGACATCACCTATCTACCCACTCGCGAAGGTGTGGCGTATCTGAGTCTTGTGACCGACGCTTACTCGCGCAAGATTGTGGGTTATCACGTCCATGAAAACTTACGGACCGAGTCGGTAATACGAGCGCTGCGCAGTGCCGTGAAGCAGCGTCAAACCGAATTACCGTTGGTGCATCACTCGGATCGGGGTAGCCAATACTGTTCTGCGCTTTATCAGGCGCTGCATGCCAAACACGGAATCCGTTGTTCGATGACGGACGGTTATGACTGCTACCAGAATGCTTTGGCGGAGCGGGTGAATGGGATCTTGAAGACAGAGTTTCTGTTTCATCGACCAGAGAACTTGGCGCATGCAAGGAAGATGGTGAGTGAGTCGGTATCAATTTATAACGCTGAGCGACCCCATCTAGCGCTCAAATACAAAACGCCCGATGCGGTGCATCGGGCGTTTTGAGTGAAACAAGTGTCAACCTATTTCAGGACTAGACAACAGATACATGCCGATCACCGGCCACGATTGCACCATCCCTTCCCTGCTGATCGATACCCAGGCCCCTGCCGATGTACTGTACGAAGCAGCCGCCTACCGCATCCGCGCTGTCACTCAACTGCTGGAAAACTTCGCCGCCCGCCCCGACATCCCAGGCGATGCCGTGGTGCTGCAAGAGCTGGCCCTAGTCTGTGCCATTCCGCTGCGCGATGGCTGTGATGTGCTGGATGTGTTAGGACGTCATTTGCAGGCGCAGGCCGTGAGCTGAATGCTGCCTGTAGCGAGGGAGCAAGCTCCCTCGCTACAACCGCTACAGCAACCTGCTCGACAGCACCGATCCTCTGGGTCACGTCACCCAGTTCTTCAACACCGATGCCCTGAAGTGCACCACGCGCCTGACCCGCAAAGCCGATGGCGAAGTGCTGCGCGTTGACCATCCAGATGGCAGCCACGACCAGTACCGTTACAACGCCCTTGGCCAGTTGCTCAGCCACACCAATGCCGATGGCCACACCACCAGCCTGGCGCGCACGCCCCGGGGCCTGCCCAGCCAACGCAAGGACGCCCGTGGCCAGCAGGTTCACTATCAATACGACAAAGCCCAGCGCCTGATCGCTCTGCTGAATGAAAACAAGGCCGCCTACCGCTTCAGCTACGACGCCAGCGATCGCCTGCAGGAAGAAGTGCGCATCGATGGCCTACGCCGCCGCTTCAGCTATAGCCTCAACGGCCAACTGAGCCAACTGGAAGAAATCGCCACCGGCCCGAGCCTGCTCCAGGTCACTCGCGTGCAACAGTTCGAGCACGACGCCGCGGGGCGCCTGCTCAGCCGGGTCACCAGCGACGCTCGCCTGGATTATCACTACGACGATGCCGATCGCCTGATTGCCGTCGAGCGCCTGCCGGGAAAACTGGGCGAAGCCCTGGGCATCCGCCCCGATCGCCTGGCCTTCAGCTACGACGCCGCCGACCAACTGCTGAGCGAAAGCAGCAACACCGGCAATATTGCCTACCACTATGACGCCCTGGGCAATCTCACCGGCTTGACCCTGCCCGACGCTCGCCAGCTCAATCAGCTCTATTACGGCAGCGGCCACCTGCACCAGATCAACCTCGACGGCCACTTGATCAGCGACTTCGAGCGCGACGCCCTGCACCGCGAAACCCTGCGCACCCAAGGCACCCTCACCAGTCGCTACGGCTACGACAGCCAGGGGCGCAAGCTCTGGCAAGCCGCGATCCACCTGCCCCACGAACAACTGAGCCAACTGCAGGAAAAGACCGACAGCCTGCTCGGCCTCCCGCAACATCCCGCCACCGCCCTGCACCGCCGCTATCACTACAGCCCGGGCGGTGAAGTACAGCGGATCGTCGACAAACAGCGCGGTATCACCGACTTCCATTACGACGCCAATGGCCAACTACGCAGCCGCCAACCAAACCACCCACAACTGCACACCGAAGACTTCTCCTACGACCCGGCCGGCAACCTTTGCGGCAGCGGCAGTTGGCAATTCGACAAGATCCAGAACAACCGCCTCATAGCCTTCAAGGACCTGCGTTTTACCTACGACGACTGGGGCAACCTCAGCGAAAAGAGCAGCGCCAATGGCGCAATGCAACGCTTCACCTACGATTGCGAAAACCGCCTGATCCACGCCCAGACCTGGCACGGCGCAACCCTGCACAGCGAAGCGCGTTACCACTACGACGCCCTCGGGCGCCGCATTGGCAAGCAGGTCACCCAAAGCGGCCAGACCCAAGAAACGACCTTCCTCTGGCAAGGCCTGCGCCTGCTGCAAGAGCAACAACCGCAGCGCCACAGCACCTACGTCTACGAGACCGACAGCTACGCGCCCCTGGCGCGCATCGATACAGACCCCACACTGCCCGAGCAGCCGGGCCAGACCTACTACTTCCACACCGACCAGATCGGCACCCCACAGGAAATGACCGACGCCCAAGGACATGTCGTGTGGCGCGCGTACTACAAAGCCTGGGGCGGATTGGAAGCGATATCACCGAATACGGTGGAACAGAATCTACGCTTTCAGGGGCAATATCACGACCGGGAAAGCGGGCTGTACTACAACACCTTCAGGTACTACGATCCGGCGGTGGGGCGGTTTACCACCCAGGACCCGATTGGGTTGGCGGGTGGGGACAACCTATATCGGTATGCGCCGAATGCGTTGGGGTGGGTTGATCCGTGGGGATTAAGTTGTTCCCCTAAAGTTGCTAAACCAGGCAAGGTTGTTAATGATCTTAACGGGTTTACTGGTAAAGATTTCCACGTTGGAAATCAGACGCTTAAATTAGACAAGAAAGGGATGAAACATATATTGGAACGTCACCACCCTGAATATTGGGATGGTTCAATAAAAGCCAAGCAAAGTTTCTTATCAGGCAAAATGTCAATAGATGATGTTTCTAAGGCTATTGGTGATGTAATGAAGCAAAATAGAAGTGCCTTATCAAACAAAGGTGGTTTAGGGCAATACCAAATAACAGGCACGTCCAATGGTGTTGAATATGTAGTTGGATTAAAAAATGGAAGAATAGGACAATTTTACCCAAAATGAAAAACATAGTAATAGAGACATATATAAAGCAAGATAATAAGTATATAAGCATCTTTGATTTTGATGGCAATATAGCTGATCCGGATTATATCGAAGGTGCGTTAGTACTTTCAATAAATGGAGTTAGTCTTATTGATCTGTCGATGTATGACTATATTGATGAGCTCTGGTGTTATTTATCAGAAGGGCTGTCATTAATACATGAGGGAAAAAATTTTAGCTGTTTCTTTCCTGATCAGCCAATAGAAGTCAAGTTTATTTGTTTAAATCGAGAGGTTAGAGTTATCGTTAATTGCCATGAAGAAGTCAAGATTGATGTGGACAAGGATTATTTTTTGATATCGATGAGTAATCACGCTCGGGCCTTCTTTAATCGCTTAATGGAGATAGAACCATCATCAAAAGAGTCGAGCATGCGTATTATTAGTTGCTTGAATGAGATCAAGTTATAATTTTATTCCTATGTATATTTAGGGAGGCGCTGAGTTATTCAGTTTTAGCCCCGAGGGCGCGCTGCAAGCCTTGATTTATAAGGGCGGCGTTCGCCGAACTGGGAGTTAATCAGCGGTTCATTAGTAGAGTGACACGTCAGGTTAATTTTTGTGCAGCATGGCTCTTCAAAAAAATCACGTTCTGAAACGTATATGAGAGTTTGCCTTCTAACATTTAATCGTTCCGCACTCGCTACTACAGCCTTATGATGAGTGTAAATATAAATGAGCGCGGCCGTGAAAACTGAGTGCAGACTCTTTTCTGAGAACGAGACGTTACATTAAGATTTCACGACCGCTCTTTTACATTTCGGAAAACAATGCTCTTGCACTGACGATGTGGTGTCCATATAGTTACGCCCGTCGCTGCCAATTCAGCGACCGGACTTGGCCGTCCGACCCTCCATGCGCATCAAGCGCCACCATCCGAAAGCGGGCGCTTTTTTCGCGCTCGCACATTCGTATTATGGCGACTGTGCGTGGGACACCTTCGGGTGTGCCGGGGTCATGGAGCTCGGTCGGCCAACCCGCGTACAGTTGCCACCCTATTTTCGTTTGGCCGCGAAAAGTGGCAGCTCATTAACCCTCTCCATGGAGCGTCACCGTTATGGATTACCACGCTTTCACCTCCTCCAACACCACCGACCACCCCGTCGCCTTTATCAACCCTCAAGCAACTCTGCTTGATCTACTGAACTACGCCGGCCTGCACATCCGCGCTGCCCGCGACATGTTGGACAGCGTCTCCAGCATGACCAGCCGCAACGCCGACAATCTCGACCTGACGCGCTTCTCCAGCGTGGCAACCTTGTTGTTGCAGGACGGATGCGACGTATTGCGGGTGGCGGAACAACAGGCCATGGATTTACCAGAACCTTAACCCTCCAAGTCCAGGTTCGCGTGCCGGTACTCGTCATCGGGCATCTAGACCAGGCCCTGGTTGTTCTGCTGTGAAGCCTGCCGGTAACGGCAGGCGTCAAACACACAACGATAATGCTAGCCGTTCGGTCAAGGTCTTTATCATTGGCGGCCGGCAAGCTCCTTGCCCTACGCTTTGAAATTCGCGGCCGGTGCGATAACCGGTGAATTGGTCAGTTGCTATGCCGTCGACCCGACTATCAGTCGTGTGGCCGGTGCCCTGTTCGGCAATTCGGTGAATGCCATCAGCGGGCGCAAACTGCTCTACTACGGCAGCGGCCATTTGCCCCACGTACAACTGAGCCAACTGCAGGAAAAGACCGACAGCCTGCTCGGCCTCCCGCAACATCCCGCCACCGCCCTGCACCGCCGCTATCACTACAGCCCGGGCGGTGAAGTACAGCGGATCGTCGACAAACAGCGCGGTATCACCGACTTCCATTACGACGCCAATGGCCAACTACGCAGCCGCCAACCAAACCACCCACAACTGCACACCGAAGACTTCTCCTACGACCCGGCCGGCAACCTTTGCGGCAGCGGCAGTTGGCAATTCGACAAGATCCAGAACAACCGCCTCATAGCCTTCAAGGACCTGCGTTTTACCTACGACGACTGGGGCAACCTCAGCGAAAAGAGCAGCGCCAATGGCGCAATGCAACGCTTCACCTACGATTGCGAAAACCGCCTGATCCACGCCCAGACCTGGCACGGCGCAACCCTGCACAGCGAAGCGCGTTACCACTACGACGCCCTCGGGCGCCGCATCGCTAAAGCAGTCATGCAAAGCGGCCAGACCCAAGAAACGACCTTCCTCTGGCAAGGCCTGCGCCTGCTGCAAGAACAACAACCCCAGCGCCACAGCACCTACGTCTACGAGACCGACAGTTACGTACCATTGGCCCGAATCGACACTGATCCCGGACTGCCAGAGCGAGAAGCCAGGCTCTACTACTTCCACACCGACCAGATCGGCACCCCACAGGAAATGAGCGACGCCCAAGGGCACGTGGTGTGGCGCGCGTACTACAAAGCCTGGGGCGGATTGGAGGCGTTATCACCGAATACGGTGGAGCAGAATCTGCGCTTTCAGGGGCAGTATCACGACCGGGAAAGCGGGCTGTACTACAACACCTTCAGGTACTACGATCCGGCGGTGGGACGGTTTACCACGCAAGACCCAATCGGGTTGGCGGGTGGGGACAACCTATATCGGTATGCGCCGAATGCGTTGGGGTGGGTTGATCCGTGGGGTTGGGAGTGCTGGAGCACTGCAAGGAAAAATTTCTGGAAAAACGAGATTAAAGTAAACGCATCAAATTACTCTGCTGCAAACGCACAAAGAATGGCTAAGGGGAGTGCACCTCGCATACAGGTTGAGGTACTGAAGAATGGTCGGCGTATCATTAAAGACGTTTCGATGGAGTTGCATCATACCAATATTCCTCAACGGGTCGGAGGGGCTGGAGTCCACAACTCTAGCAACCTTACCGCATTAACCCCATGGGCACACGAAGCCATTGATCCATTTAGAAAAACTGGCAAAACTCTAATCAAGATAATAAAGGACACAAGTACATGGTAAATGAATCCGAAGAGATTCGAGCTTTTCTAGAGTCTGAAAAATACATTTATCTGACAAAAAAAAATAATAAAAATCACAGAAAAAAACTTTGTGACGACCTGTATGACGCCGAACTTGAATTCGGAAGCAACTGCCTAAAAAGCTCAGAATTAAGCCTGCTCGATATTGATAAACTTCTTGAAAACGACGCGGACACTCTAGAAAAATTCTGCATAAAACTTATAAGAGCCGAAGATACATTTGCCGTTGACCAAGAGTTCAACCTTCTTGATGAAAACGAAAAAGAAAAAGAAAACGAAGTATATGTTGGGCACAGCCAAACTTTTTTGCTCACATTCGCAATTTTGTTCTTGTTGCTGAGGGATAGACGGGATCACCTGCCAACTTACTTAAAAAAAACAAGACAACCAAATGCTAAAAAATATCAGCATGCTCTTGAGGTGGCATACGAGTCCATCACATGATCTCTAATCATTAACGCACTTGGATTTGATACGGACAGTTAAATAATTCGATAGATAGTAAATAATACCCAAAAATGAAGTCGATTATATTTAGTGAAAAGATAGACTATAATATGCTACATTAAATCCGCTACAGAACTTAAAAAATTTAAGAGCATGAAGATACCATGACCGCATTAGACCCAAAAAGTACTGCACTATCTGGTGTATCGCATAAAGAACACATAAGGCATTAAATAATGAAGAGGGTTTATTAAAATCTCCCATAAACCAACTAACAAAAAGCAAGAAATTGGAGCAGAAAGGGTTTGATCCCAGCGCATTTGTAAAGTCGCATTGGTATTTAAAAGGCTTTTTCTTAATTAACCTTGTGGATTAATAGTAGCTAAACGAGGTGCAAAGGAATTTAAGCAATATTTAAAATCCTCCCGTATTCCTGACTGGAAGAAATATTCAAAAAAAATTTAAGCTTTGTGCCTTGGGAGATTTTTATACTACAAGAACCGCCTGATCCATGCCCAGACCTAGCATATCGCAACCCTGTACAGCGAGGCCCGCTACAACAACGACGCGCTAAGGCACGGGATCGGTAAACAGGTCACGCAAGATGACCAGACCCAAAACACTACCTTTCCCTGCGCCTGCTGCAAGAACAACAACCGCAGCGCCACAGCACCTATGTTTATGAGCCGGACAGCGCACCATTAGCCCGAATCGACACTGATCCGACGCTGCCCGGAAAGCCTGGCCAGATCTACTACTTCCACACCGACCAGATCGGCACGCCACAGGAAATGACCGACGCCCAAGGGCACGTGGTGTGGCGCGCGTACTACAAAGCCTGGGGCGGATTGGAGGCGTTATCACCGAATACGGTGGAGCAGAATTCGCGCTTTCAGGGGCAGTATCACGACCGGGAAAGCGGGCTGTACTACAACACCTTCAGGTACTACGATCCGGCGGTGGGGCGGTTTACCACCCTGGACCCGATTGGGTAGGCGGGTGAGGAGAACCTGTACCGGAATGAGAGCCAGTTCCCTTGCACCCACTCCAAATCAGAACTCCACGCGCACGTCGCCCTTGGGCACGCTGCAACAGGACAGGATGTAGCCTTCGGCTTCGTCTTCCTCGGTGATCCCGCCGTTGTGTTCCATCTCCACTTCTCCTCCCAGCTTGAGCACCTTGCAAGTACCACAGATACCCATGCCGCAAGCCTTGGGGATCATCAGCCCAAGTTTGGCCGCCGCTGCGTGCACGGTTTCGCCCGGGGCCACGCGGATGCTCTTGCCGGAAGCGGTGAACTCCACTTGATGCAGGTCGGCGACGTCGATCTCCGGGGCCTCGGCGGCCTGTTCGGCATGCTCCACGGCGTCGGCACGGGCCTCGGCGGGGGTCGCACCGAAGGATTCTTCGTGGTAGCGCGCCATGTCGAAACCGGCAGCTTCCAGCAGGCGCTTGACCGCATTCATGTAGGGCGTGGGGCCACAGCAGAACACTTCCCGCTCCAGGAAGTCAGGGGCCATCAGTTCGAGCATCTTGTGGTTCAGGTAGCCGCGATAACCGGCCCAGGGTTCGCCCAGGCCGTGTTTTTCACAGATCAAGTGCAGGCTGAAGTTATCGATCCGCGAGGCCATGTGCTCCAGCTCGCGGTGATAAATGATGTCTTTGGGTGAACGGGCGCTGTGGATAAACACCATGTCGACGTTGGCATTGGTGTCGTAGAACCAGCGGGCCATGGACATCACCGGGGTAATACCGACACCACCACTGAGGTAAAGGACTTTCGGGCTGGGGAAGTCGATGGCATTGAACAACCCCACCGGCCCGTGCACCGCCAGTTCCTGCCCTTCTTGCAGGGTGTCGTGCAGCCAGTTGGAAACCTTGCCCCCGGGCACCCGCTTGATGGTCACCGAAAAGCTGTAGGGCACCGACGGCGAACTGGAAATGGTGTAGGAGCGCATCACCGGCTGGCCTTCGATTTCCAGCTCCAGGGTGACGAACTGCCCGGGTTTGAAGAAGAACAGGATCGGCAGATCGGCCATAAAGCAAAAGGTCCGCACGTCCCAGGTTTCCTGGATGACTTTGACGCAACGGACGATGTGACGGCCATTGGCCCAGGTCTGGGTGGTTACCGGGTTGAGGAAGGTGTTGGACATGCTGTTCTCCACGGCCGACTGTCGGCGTCTTGTCAGCGATTTTGCGTAAGGCGACTGACGCCCATTTACCTAACTGCGACATTCACATGCTTATCGCGACCAGGCCCCAATTACCGGGGCCCACGCGTCGGGAACAGATTGGGCCATGTCGCCCATGGATAAGGTTCAAGGCGTCTGCGGACCCACACTCGCCTCCACCACAACAGCTGTTTTTTCGTGACTTGCGTAGCACACACCGTAGCCACTTTTCGTCGGCCGCACAGAACGGCCATGAGGACCTGAACGATGGACGTCACCGCAACCCTGAGCTTGGGCGATCCACTGGAACCCGCACGCAAGGCCACTGCACAAATGCTGCAGGAGCGCGAGCGGACTTTCTCCCTGCCGCAGCCCTTCTACTGCGACGACAGGCTGTTCGATATCGACATGCAGGAGATCTTCCACAAGGAATGGCTGATCGCCGGCATGACGTGCGAGATCCCCACCAAGGGCAACTACATCACCTTGCAGATCGGCAAAAACCCGATCATCGTCATCCGCGGCGCCGACGGTGTGGTCCACGCCTTCCACAACGTCTGCCGCCACCGCGGCTCGCGGCTGTGCACCAGCGACAAGGGCAAGGTGGCCAAGCTGGTCTGCCACTACCACCAGTGGACCTACGAACTGGACGGGCGCCTGCTGTTCGCCGGCACCGAGATGGGCGCCGACTTCGACATGAAGCAATACGGCCTGAAACCGGTGAACGTGAAAACCGCCGGCGGCTACATCTTCATTTCCCTGGCCGAGAATCCGCCGGCCATCGACGATTTCCTGGCGACCCTGGCCCATTACATGGAGCCCTACGACATGGAGAACACTAAGGTGGCGGTGCAGACCACCTTGCACGAAAAGGCCAACTGGAAGCTGGTACTGGAGAACAACCGCGAGTGCTACCACTGCGTTGGCTCACACCCCGAGTTGTTGAAAACCCTGCTGGAATGGGACGACGTCACCGACCCCCGCGCCGACCAGGCGTTCAAGGACCATGTGGCCGCTTCCGCCGCCGCCTGGGAAGCCGAAAAGATCCCTTACGCCCACGCCAGCTTCGGCCTGCGCAATCGCATCGTACGCATGCCCCTGCTCAAGGGCACCGTGTCCATGACCCTGGACGGCAAGCAAGGCTGCGCCAAGCTGATGGGACGGATCAAGAACCCGGACCTGGGCTCGATGCGCATCCTGCACCTGCCGCACTCATGGAACCACTGCATGGGCGATCACATCATCGTGTTCACCGTGTGGCCCATCAGCGCTCAGGAAACCATCGTCACCACCAAGTGGATCGTGCACAAAGACGCGGTGGAAGGCGTGGATTACGATGTGGCGCGCATGCGCCAGGTATGGGATGCGACCAACGATCAGGATCGGCGCCTGGCGGAAGAAAACCAGCGCGGCATCAACTCCACCGCCTACCAGCCCGGTCCGTACTCCAAGACCTATGAGTTTGGCGTGGTCAACTTCGTCGACTGGTACAGCGAACGTATGCTGAGCAACCTCGGCGCCGAGCCGGCGCCGTATCTCAAGGGCGTGCCGGTTAACGGCTAAAACCGCAAGCTCGGCAGCGGCTACACCCCCTGTAGCCGCTGCCGCAGGCTGCGAACGAGTTGGGCGGCATTCCGATGTAGTGCGTGCAAGGATCGATCGTGCAGGCGACAGAGGTTTGTCTGGCGATTGCCAAGCAAGGTCCTGCGGACCTTTGCGCAGCCTCGCGGGCTCGGCAGCGGCTACACCGGCCAGCTCAGCGCACCAGTTTCGCTCACGAAGGCTTCGCTGATCTGCGAGCCGTCCAATTTCACCCTCACGTAGCCGTTGCGTACCCGCAGCGGGTAGTTCGGATCATTCGCCGACAGGGTTTCCGACCATTGCACCCGGGGGTTGCCTTGCAACTCGCGGGTGACGCCATAGGGAATCGCCCCGTGG
This sequence comes from Pseudomonas sp. LD120, assembly GCF_009861525.1. Taxonomy (GTDB): domain Bacteria; phylum Pseudomonadota; class Gammaproteobacteria; order Pseudomonadales; family Pseudomonadaceae; genus Aquipseudomonas. Next base: position 454,605 of record NZ_WVHL01000001.1, read on the forward strand.
CCGATGCAGCGCCCGTACATGCCGCCCTGGGGCGCATAGCAGATGCCATTGTGCAGGTGCCCCCAGTACCAGTAGTCCGGCACCCGGCCCAGGGCCGCGACCACCTGCTTGTACAGCGCGGTCTGCTGCTGACCACTGATATCCAGCCCCTGGTGATGACTGAGCACCATGATCTTGCGCCCCTGCCCCTTGCTCGCCACCAGGTCCTTGAGCCATTGCTGCTGCGGGGGATTGAGGTTGCCGTCCATGTACAGGTTCATTTCATCGGCGGCATAGGCGCTGTCCAGGCCGACGATCAGCCAGTGGCTGTTGAACAGGGCGAAGTAGCTGGTGCCTTGCTGCTTGGGAAACAGCGCGGCGATCTCGGCAAAGTAGCCATGGGCACCGCTGTACATTTCATGGTTGGAGTTGAGGCTGAATGACGCCTGGCGGCCCATGGGCCAGTCGGCAAGGTCGGCGTTCTCTTCGCTGCCGGTACCGGCGTAATACACATCTCCCAGGTGGACGGTGAAATCCGGCTGGTCCTGCTTGATCAGGTCCGCCACGCGCTGCGCCGCCGAATTGGGCTGGAAGTAGCCGGTGCCCCAATCTCCGGCCATGCCCAGCAGCACGGTGTCCGGCATTTCGATCAGCGCCGGGGTGATGCCGAACGGTGCATGGTCGCGCAGGTTCTCGATCCAGTTGAGCAAGGCCTCGCTCCAGCGTAGATCCAACAGTTCCCATTGGCGACACCCCAGCAGGGTACCGTCCTTCATCACCTGGGTCTGCAATTGGGCCACCGTTTGCGGCAAGGGCGTGGCGTTGCCCAGGTGCAGCACCGACAGGCCGTGGGCCAGCTCCCAGGGTACGGGGGCTTGGCCGGGTGGCAGGTCGCCGTGGATCAAGGCGTACTGCGCCTGATCATGGGCACGCTGCAGCAGTTGTACGATCGCCTGCAGTTCGGCGGGTTCGAGCTGATGACGGAGTTTTTTCCAGGCCAGATCGAGCCTGGCGAGCAAACCGTCGATCCGGGTTTTTACCCGGTCGACATCATGTTCCAGATTGCTGATAAGTGGCATACCGGCATCCCTCTTGGGTGGGTGGTCCTTGCCCCGCTCCCGGTGGTTCCAGGGGCTCATGTGTGCACTCAACGCCATGTCTACCGGGTGCGACGAAGCGGCCTTGGCGCGGGCCGCGACGGGCGCCCATCAACCCAGGGCGGTCTTCTCCAGGTGCGCGAGGATCAGCGGGTAGACGTCGACCACCGCGTTCTTGCCGAAGATGCAGTCGATGTGTCCGTAGCCCGGTACTACGTGGCGGCTATAGCGCTCAGGACCATGCAGTTGGCACAGGCGTTCATAGGTTTTCTGGGTGCTTTGCGGCAGGTAGCACTGGTTGTCCGCACCACTGATGAAGCAAATGGGCAACGCCAACCGGTCGAAATGCGGCATATAGACGTCACGCCCCTTGAAGTCCACCAGGTGGCCCTTGCGGCAGATCAGGGCCAAATGCTCGAAGGTCTCGATGTTGGACTCGCCGAACAGCTCATGCAGGTTGTCATGCAGGGCCTGATTAAGGGTGTCATGGCGGTACAGCGAGGCATACATGAAGGTGATGCGATGGCACACCGGATTGCTGCAGTAGCCCTGAGCCTCAAGCCGCGCGTAGCCATTGAGTGCGGTGTCGTAGAGTTTGTTGAACCAGCTCTCCTTGGCGTCGGCGTAGGCGGTCAGGGATTTAACCCCAATGGCATCGAGCATCCCCGGCAGGTGCAACCCGGCCTTGATTCCGGTGGCCTTGGCGACCACGGCGTCGGTGGCGATCTGTGAGCAGACCACCGAACGCACACCCTGTAGGCCCGCCAGCAACGACATGAAGAACGTGGTGGCACCGTAGCAATGCACCACGCATTGCACGTCCCGGGCCGCCGTCGCCTGCTGGATCTGGGCAATCGCGGCCTTGAAATCGTAGGCCGCAATCTGATCGCCATTGCATTCCTGCTTGCTCGCCGGCAACAGGATGCTGACCCGAAAATCCAGGAGCCAGACGTCATAGTCGTGCTTGCACAGGTATTCCAGCAGGTTGGTCTGGATGGTGTCGGTGGAAAAAATACCCGAGCCCACGCCCAGGCCATGCACCAGCATCACCGGGCCTTTGCCGCCGGCCTGGTAACGGGTCAGGCGCAACCGCACCTGGTCGTCGGTCTGGAAGAAATGCACGGTGGGCGCCGGCGCATCCAGGGGCCGCTTGCTGCGTGGCGGCGCGTCGGGGTTGAAGTAGATATCCCCGGCAAACACCCCACCGTAGCTCTCCCAGAGCACGCCGGCAAAGAACTTGCCAAAACGCGCCAAGGCGTCGATACGCTCGAGCTCGTTGCTCGCATTGAGCACCTTCATGGTGGTCATCTGCTTGGCGAAGTCCGACGGCAAGATGTGCATCACCCCCGAGCCCAGCACCGGGCCGTTTTTGTCCCGACCGCGATAGAGGGTGACGTAAAGGGTGCTGGTGTCGGACCAGATATTCAGTACGCCATGGTCTTCGGGCACGCTCTTGAAGGCGCTGAAGTAATACTCGTTGCCATCTTCGGCGCTCAGGCGCATGTCGTAATTCATGTGGCGCACGCCGACCTGCTGCCGGTACTCCTCAAACAGGTTGAACACACCCTGGCTGGCCACCAAGGGTTGCGCCGACAACCCTGGCGCGCTGAGGGTGCCGACCAAGGTCGCGCCATGCTCGGGCTCGTTGAGCATGCGGTTGAGGTCGGCGGCGGTGATGGTCAGGGTAAATTCGATCGGCGAGTTTTCCGCTTCGCCACGCCTGGCCGCTTCTCGATAGCGCGCCAGGTCCGTGCCGGGTGGCTGGGTGAAGGCGCTGGAGAAATAGCCCCTCATGGTTTCAGTGAACTGCACCCCCAGGGTCGGCGCTGCCACCGCTTTACTGGGGGCCGACGGCAAGCGGTAGTCGATCTGCCAGCCGCGATCCTCGGCCAGCAGGCGCATGTTGCGCTCGCTGATCGCGGATATGGTCAGCAACGGGTTAACCGCGAGCGAGGTTGGAATCACCGCCCCGTCCGCCACGTACAGCCCGGGGTAAACCTCATTGCCGCTGCTGGCGCTGAACACTTGGCCTTTGTGATTGACCACGCCCTGGCTGGCGTCCTCGCCCATCACGCAGCCCCCCAATGGATGCACCGACACGATGCTGTGCTTGAGCAGTTGGGTCCAGATCGGGTTTTCCACCCAGATCCCGCCCAAGGCCCGGGTTGCCTGATGCAACCGCTCGTTGCCCAGGATCACGTTGGGCTGCTGACCCACTCCCGGCCAATCGATGCGCAACTGGTCATGGGCGTCCAAGCGCATGCGCCCGCGGCCATTGTCATGGCTCATGATCAGGTAGGTCTGCATGGCGTGCAGCGCACCGTAATACGGACCGCGCACGACCCCCTCGGCCTCGCGCTCCTTGTAGCCCAATCTGCCGCTCAAGCTGTGGTCGGTGGGTTTGCCCAGGGTCCTGGCGAACAGCGCCATGCTCGGTACCATGGCGCGACCCAGGGCGCCGGGGATCGAGCCCTCCTCAATGACCATGCGGCTGCGCCAATCGCCTTCGGTACGCAGGTCGATGATCGAGGTGATGCACGGGCCCACGGGTTTCAACTCGTTGGTCGGGTGGTTGCCAAAACCGACGCCGTTGATGGCCTGCTCACAGTTGTAGGCAAAACCGAGGATGTCGCCGTTACCGCTCATGTGCGCCCCCAACTGCGCCGAGGTGGCCAGGCCCTTGGCCCTGGAACGCAGGAGGATCTCCGTGGAGCCCAGGGTGCCGGCACTGAGCACGACGATGTCGGCCTTGACGAACAGGGTCGGCGCCGAGAATTTCTCGCGGCCGCTGTCCAGGTACTGGAAGTGCACAATCCAGCCGTCACCGTCGCGCACCAGATAGCGCACCTGAGCCTGACAGAAGATCTCGGCACCATAATTACTGGCATCTGGCAGGTAGTTCATCAAGGTGGTGTTCTTGGCCTTGTTATTACAACCCGAGACGCAGTCGCCGCAGTGATTGCAGGGCAGCTGCTCGACCCCAACATGGTTGAGGTTGTTGCTCAGCTTGGCGAAGTTGACGTTGATCGGCGGTTTGTAGAAGTGCGCGCTCTGCTGGAGGAAATCCGCGGATTTACGGTGGGCTTCAAGCTTGCGCAAGGGGGGTGCCGAATCGGGATAAGGGCTGGGCTTGAGCATCTCCCGGGCTCGGGCAAACCCCTCCTTGAGCAGGGTGTCGCGGTGTTCACGTACGGCTTGAGGCCAGCGCGGATCATCAAATACACCCGGCTCGGGCTCCAGGGAAACATTGGCATTGATCAGCGACGTGCCACCCAGGCCGCAGCCGACCACCACGTTCTGCTGGTCGTTGACGTGCAGATCAAACAACCCGGTGCGCGAGCCGATGTGCCCCTCGGGATCATGCACCTGCAACTCCTCGGTGGCGGTGGCCAAGGTGTTGGGGTACTCGCCGGGCTGAATCTCCCGTCCCCGCTCCAGCAGGCACACCCGCTGCCCGGCCCGGGACAATCGGGAAGCGGCTATACCACCGCCGTAGCCCGAGCCGATGACGACAACGTCATAGTGCTCCTGGATCTCGCTGATGGGGGTCGCGATCCGAGTCATAACGGGATTCCTCTCAGGCAGATGGGGCAGCTCTGCGGCCACCTCTGATAGGTGAAGCCGATCATGCACCGGGCAGCCGCACCGGCAGGCCTGGGGGCCAGAAACACAAACCCTGGAGTCAGTGATGAGGACGGGGCCGATAAACCGCAGGCAGGTCTATAAGCGAGCGTGCTGGTTGGCGACACGGCGCAGGGTGCGTCGGGGCCGGGGAGCCCGAGTCGCAGACGACTGCGGTAAACGACAATCCATTGCCTGAGCTCCTTACATGGGATGTGGATAAGTCAGTGCTCATTCCCTGAGGGATGAGTGAAGACAGACCACTTGCCGGTGTCAAGAAAGCCATTAGAACTGTATGAAATTTGATCTATTGCTTTACACGCTATGGATTACAAGGGCTACAGCCTTCAGCAAACACGTTATCCACACCTTGGCCCACAGTAACTGTGGGCAAGTGCCAGGCGCCAGGGGATATTTTATCGGGCAACGCCAATAAAATCCGTGGCTTATGACAAAACAGCCGTTTGCGGGACAATTGATCGATTTTCAACCAATTGTCTGTATGCCTTGTATTTAAGGAGCTGTAGCGGAGGGCGAACACCTTATCCACAGAACCACCAACAGACTTTGGGGGCAAGTCGGGTGGTCGGCACCGGAAACTGTGGAAAAGCGCTCAAAGCCATGAATTATCGGGGCTCAAGCGGATTAATCGACAGAAAAGCAAGGATTTGGTTGTTTTTTAATCAATCCTACGTAACCCCCGATCCACCTGGCCTGTAGCGCTAAGCGAACATCTTATCCACAGAAACGCCAACAGACTTTGGGGGCAAGTGCTGTGCAAAAGTCTCTTCGGCTGTTGCCCTGCACAGGAAAAAAGCCATGAAAAACCCCAGCTTAGCCTGGTCAAGTTTCGTACAAACGGCTACAGGGCTTGTTGTACACGGGCTTGAGCAAGGCGCGAACACCTTATCCACAGGTCCGCGCACAGGGATTGTGAGTAACCCCGCCAGCCCGATGTCGGCGCTGGCTCGCCAGCGAACAGCGGTGCCGGGAATCGGGCACGACCTTCGCCACCAGGCCGGCTCCTACGGTGGCTAAGGGCGGCGAAGGCTGTGCATAACCTTGAACTCAGCGCACCACGCCTTCTTCGATGAGCAGTTTGAGAATGGCCTCGGCCCCCGCTTCGGGGCTGACGCCCTTGAGTACCTGGCCGGTGCCGCCGCTGGCCTTGGCGGTGGCGGCCTTCATGCGGTCGGCGCCGCTCTTGGCCTTGATCACCTTCAGGCGCTTGGGCCGCGGTTTGGCCGGTTGCAGGCTGGAAGCTGTGAGTAACTCATCGTCCACCACCACGACCTGATCGGCCTGCAACAGACCACGGCGTGCCGGGCCATAGGCGCTCTGGCGCGGCTTGGGCGCGGCGTTATCCACAGTGGCCAGAAATGGCAGACGCACCTTGAGCCGACGCCGCTGCCCCCGAGGCAGGGCTTGCAGCACATGGGCCACGCCATCGGCCAGGGATTCGACCTCGGCCAGCCCCACCACCAACGGCCAGCCGAGATTTTCCGCCAACAGAAACGGCAGCATGCCCGAACCTTCGCCGGTTTCCGCCTGGCTGCCGGTGAGCACCATCTGGGCACCGGCGTCGCGCAGGTACTGAGTCAGGATCGGCAGCGCATCGGAGCCCGCGGGCTGTTCCAGCACATGTAACTGTCCCAGGCCCATGCCCAGGTAAGCACGCAGGGCCGGTTCGGCCACATCGCCGGCATGCAGCACCTGCAGTTTGTCCCCCGCCAGTTGCAGGCCCAGCTCCACCGCCCGGGCATCCTGCTCGGCGCGCCGTGGGCGACCGGAAGTGGGGTGGGCGCCAATCGACACCAGGCTGATCACATTGCTGTTCATCACGTTCCCCTTAAGCCGCGTCGCGCTTGGCGCCGTCGCGGTAGGCCGCTACCGCCGCGATCAAGGCCTTGAGAATGTCACCGCTGTCGCCAATCACCGACAGGTCGGCGCGTTTGATCATGTCGCAGCCCGGGTCGAGGTTGATCGCCACCACCTTGTCGCAAGCGCCGATGCCTTGCAGGTGCTGGATCGCCCCGGAAATGCCCACCGCCACATAAACCCTGGCGGTGACCCAGATGCCACTGGCCCCCACTTGCCGGTCACGGGCCATGAAGCCGTCGTCCACCGCCACCCGCGAGGCGCCTTCGGTGGCGCCCAGGGCCGCGGCGGTCTGGTGGAACAGCGGCCAGTCCTTGACCCCGTTGCCCCCGGAAAAGATGAATTCGGCTTCGGCCATGGGAATCGCCGCCGGGTCCACCGCCACCGCACCCAAGTCCTCGATCCGCGCCAGACTGCGGACCACCGCTGTGGATAACTCCACCGGCAAGGCTTCGTGGCGGGTTTCGCTGACCGGCTCGGCGCATTCGGCGGCCGCCAGGATCAAGCGTGGTGCCGGTCGCGCCAGGTCCTGTAGGCCGGCACCGGCCCTGCCGATGCACTGCCCATCCTTGACCTGCCAGACCCGGGTCGCCGGGCGTTCGCCCAGGGCCGCGGCCAAGCGCCGGCCGAGTTCGCCGCCACCGCTGCGGCTGTCGGGCAGCAGCCAGTGGCGCGGGTGGAGCTGGTTATCCACAGCTCGCAAGCCCTGCACCCGTTGTTCCGGTGCATAACCGTCGAATTCGCTGCCTTCGAGGATCAGCAGGCGGTCGACGCCGGCCGTGGCAAAGGCCGATTCCTTGTGCTCGCCAAACACCACCGCCAGTACCGCGCCGTCCTGGCCCGCCAACTGCCGGGCCAGGCCCAACAGGTCGCGGTCGTGACTGCTCAAGCGGCCGCCGACCATGTCCGGCACCACGCTGATGTAGAACGCCGGCTGCGCCACTTGATGCAGCGGCAACTGCACTTCGGCCGCTGCCGTGCGCTTGGCCGTGCCGCCCTGCTGGGCGCCACTGCGGTCGATGCGCTTGAGGCCATTGGGCCCGATGAAACCGACGCCGTGGGGGTTCTTGCGGATCAGGCCATTGGGCCCCATCCAACTGTGTTGCGCCGGCTGCATGGCCGCATGCAGCGGGTGCAGGCGGTTGCGGGCAATCCATTCGGCGCGGGGATCGCGGCGGATAATGTCGCTCATCAGTGCACCTCCGCAGGTTCAGGTTTCAGCGACGCCGGGGCGTTGCCTGGGGCGGCGTCTTCGAGCAAGGCATCGGCCACCAGTTCGGCGATGTCCTTGATCATCGGCCGTGGCTCCACCACCCCTTCGAGCATCGCCGTGCACTGTGGACAACCCACGGCCACCAGCTCAGCGCCGGTCTCGCGGATGTCCTCCATGCGCATGTCGGGTATGCGCTGTTTGCCCGGAATGTCGGTGATCGGCGCGCCTCCTCCGCCGCCGCAACAACGGGAACGGAAGCCCGAGCGCTGCATTTCCTTGATCTCGATGCCCAGGGCCCGCAGCACGTCGCGCGGTGCTTCGTACTCGCCGTTGTAGCGTCCCAGGTAGCAGGGGTCGTGATAGGTCACGCTGCTGCCCTTGTGCTGGCCCAGGTTCAGCGCACCGGCGTCGATCAGTTCAGCCAGGTAGGTGCTGTGGTGCTGCACCAGATAGTGACCGTTGAAGGCGCCGTATTCGTTCTTCAGCACATGGAAACTGTGTGGATCGCAGGTGACGATGCGTTTGAAGCGGTACTTGGCCAGGGTCTGGATATTGCGCTTGGCCAACAGCTGGAAGGTTGCTTCGTCGCCCAGACGTCGGGCCACGTCGCCGCTGTCGCGCTCCTCCAGGCCGAGCACGGCGAAGTCCACCTTGGCCGCCTTGAGCACTTTGACGAAGGCCCGCAAGGTGCGTTGGTTGCGCATGTCGAAGGCGCCGTCGCCGACCCAGAACAGCACCTCGGTGCTTTGTTTCTCGCTGAGCAGGGACAGGTTCAGGTCCGCCGCCCAGTTCATCCGCCCGCCCGGGTTGAAGCCGCCGGGGTTGTCGGTGGCGATCAGGTTTTCCAGGACCTCGGCGCCCTTGTTCGGGGTCGCGCCCTTCTCCAGGGTCAGGTGACGGCGCATGTCGACGATGGCATCGACGTGCTCGATCATCATCGGGCATTCCTCGACGCAGGCCCGGCAGGTGGTGCAGGACCACAGGGTCTCGGCGTCCACCAGGCCGTTGACGATGGGCTGGTGCGGATGGCCGCCATGTTCGCCAATGGCTTTGCCAGGGTACGGGCTGCCGGCGAACTGCGCGTCGGTGCCACCGGCCAGGCCGACCACCATGTCCTGGATCAGTTTCTTCGGGTTCAGCGGCTGGCCGGCGGCGAAGGCCGGGCATGCGGCCTCGCACTTGCCGCACTGCACGCAGGCGTCGAAGCCCAGCAGTTGGTTCCAGGTGAAGTCCTTGGGTTTTTCCACTCCCAAAGGCGCGCTCGGGTCTTCCAGGTCCAACGGCTTGAGGCCGGTGGAGCGCCCACCACCAAAGCGCTCGGCGCGGCGGTGCCAGGCCAAGTGCAAGGCGCCAGCGAAGGCGTGCTTCATCGGCCCGCCCCAGGTCATGCCGAAGAACAACTCGGACACGCCCCACAGCACGCCGACCGCCAGGATCGCCGCCAGTACCCAGCCACCAAAGTGTTCCGGCAGGATCCCGGCCACAGGCAGGGTTACCACAAAGAAACTCACCGAGAACGCCAGCAGACTTTTCGGCAGGCGCATCCACGGGCCCTTGGACAACCGCGCCGGCGGGTTGCGCCGGCGCTTGGCGACAAACAGCGCGCCGACGAACATCAGCGTGGTGGCCAGCAGCAAGGCGTAACCAAGAATGCGGCTGTGCAAGCCAAAGCCGTGCACCAGGATCGCCAGCACCGCGGCCAGGACAAAACCGCCCGCCGTGGCCACGTGGGTGTTGGCTATGTACTTGTCCCGGGCCACCACATGGTGCAGATCCACCATATAGCGCTTGGGCATGGCCAAGAGGCCACCGATCAGGTCGACCTTGGAGGCTCGCCCCCGGCGCCACATGGTCATGCGTCGCAGCGCACCGAGGAGCGCAAGGCCAACGGCGGCGAACAACAGAATGGGAAGCAGGGTGTTCAACATCACAATCACCTTAGGGTCAGCTGCAAGCGGCAAGTTTCAAGCGGCAAGAAAGAGCAATGTGAGCAGCGCTTTCGCTTGCAGCCGGAAACTTGCAGTTGCTGCTAAAAATCCTCACAGAGCCGAGTGCGTCCTATCGACCGCGCGTTTCCAGCAGCAAGACAGAGCAATCGCGGAAGCCTGCTTCAACTTGCCGCTTGAAACTTGCAGTTGCCGCTAAAAGTCCTTGCACAGGCGCAGTGCGTCGTAGATCGCGGCATGGGTATTGCGCTGGGATACGCAGTCGCCGATGCGGAACAACAGGTAGCCCTCCCCCGCCTCGCTCAGGCACGGCTGCGGCTTGATCGCGAACAGCGCCTCGACGTCCATCTGGCCCTTATTGCGCGAACCTTCCTTGAGCCCGTAGTAGAGTTCCTCGTCGGGACGCACGCCGTTCTCCACCACCACCTGGTCCACCACTCGTTCTTCGCGGGCGCCGGTGTATTCGTTCTCCAGCACCGCCACCAGTTTGTCGCCCTCGCGGTAGACCTTCTCCAGGGTCAGGTCCCCGGTCATGATCACTTCCTTGGGGTACAGACTGCGGTAGTAGGTGGGGAATGAGGTGCCGCCCACGGCGATGCCCGGCTTGATGTCGTCGGTGACGATCTCCACTTGCGAGCCCTTGTCGGCGATGAAATCGGTGACCGACATGCCGGTGAACTCGCAGATGGTGTCGTAGACCAGTACGTTCTTGCCCGGCGCGACCTTGCCGTCGAGGATGTCCCAACTGCTGACCACCAATCCTTCTTCGGCGCCCCAGTGTTCGTTCTGCTCGATGAACGGATGGCCGCCCACGGCCAGCACCACCACATCGGGGCGCAGGTCGAGGATGCTCGCGGTGTCCGCCGCGGTGCCCAGGCGCAGGTCGACCTTCAGGCGCGCCAGCTCCAGCTGGTACCAGCGGGTGATGCCAGCGATCTGGTCCCGCTGCGGGGCCTTGGAGGCGGTGGTGATCTGCCCGCCAATGGCGTCTTTTTTCTCGAACAGGGTCACGTCGTGGCCACGTTCGGCGGCGACGCGAGCGGCTTCCATGCCGGCAGGACCGGCGCCGACCACCACCACCTTGCGCTTGATGCCGGTGGTTTTCTCGATGATGTGCGGCACGCCCATGTATTCACGGGACGTGGCGGCGTTCTGGATGCACAGCACGTCCAGGCCCTGGTACTGGCGATCGATGCAGTAGTTGGCGCCGACGCACTGCTTGATCTGGTCGATCTGGCCCATCTTGATCTTGGCGATCAGGTGCGGATCGGCCATGTGGGCGCGGGTCATGCCGACCATGTCGACGTAACCGCCTTCGAGAATCCGCGTGGCTTGGTTCGGGTCCTTGATGTTCTGCGCATGCAGCACCGGGACCTTGACCACTTCCTTGATGCCCGCCGCCAGGTGCAGGAACGGCTCCGGCGGGAAGCTCATGTTGGGAATCACGTTGGCCAGGGTGTTGTGGGTGTCGCAGCCCGAACCCACCACGCCGATGAAGTCGAGCATGCCGGTGTCGTCGTAGTACTTGGCGATCTGCTTCATGTCCTCGTGGGACAGGCCGTCCGGGTGGAATTCATCGCCACACAAGCGGATACCGACGCAGAAGTCGTCACCGACTTCGGCGCGCACCGCCTTGAGTACCTCCAGGCCGAAGCGCATGCGCTTCTCGAAGGTGCCGCCCCATTCGTCGGTGCGCTTGTTGACCCGCGGGCTCCAGAACTGGTCGATCATGTGCTGGTGCACCGCCGACAGTTCGACGCCGTCCAGGCCGCCAGCCTTGGCCCGGCGCGCGGCCTGGGCGTAGTTGCCGATCACCCGCCAGATCTCTTCCGGCTCGATGGTCTTGCAGGTGGCGCGGTGCACCGGCTCACGCACCCCGGATGGCGACATCAGGGTCGGCCAGTTGTAGCCATCCCAACGCGAGCGCCGACCCATGTGGGTAATCTGGATCATGATCTTGGCGCCATGCTTGTGCATGGCGTCGGCCAGGTTCTGGAAGTGCGGAATGATGCGGTCGGTGGACAGGTTCACCGAGCTCCACCATTCCTGGGGGCTGTCGATGGCCACCACCGAGGAACCACCGCAGATCGCCAGGCCAATGCCGCCCTTGGCCTTTTCTTCGTAGTACTTCACGTAGCGCTCGGTGGTCATGCCGCCGTCAGTGGCATAGACCTCGGCGTGGGCGGTACTGAGCACACGGTTGCGGATGGTCAGTTTGCCGATCTGGATCGGCTGGAACATCGCTTCGAAAGCCATTTTCTTAACTCCGCTTACAACGGTTTGACGACGAACAGGCCATCGTCGTGGCCTTCTTCGGAACCACCGTAAACCTGCTCTGCCACGGTGCGGATCTGGCTGCCACGGGCGGCCAGGATCTGGTCCATGGCGCCAGCGAACCAACCGGTGAACATGTAGTCGACCTTGCGCCCGACCTTGCCGTAGACGTAGACGAACGCCGAGTGTTCGAGCTTGACGCTGGCGGTGCCTTTATCCAGGTCGATGTCCTGGATCTTGAACAGCCCCCAGCCGCGCTGGGACAGGCGCTTCATGTAGTGCTCGAACACCGCGACGCCTTCTAGGCCGTGGCATTCGGCTTCTTTTTCGCACCAGTGCCAGGCGGACTTGTAGCCGGCCTTGTAGAGGATCTCGGCGTAGGCTTCGGCCCCCAGGACTTCCTCGATGCCCATGTGGTTGTTGACGAAGAAATGCCGTGGCACGTAGAGCATCGGCAGGGCGTCGGAGGTCCAGACACCGGTTTCGCTGTCGACTTCGATAGGCAGTTGCGGGGCGATCTTGGCCATGTTTCAAAACTCCGGAATTCTGTGGATAAGTACGTCTGTAGCCGCTGCCGCAGGCTGCGGCAGCGGCTACAGGGATAAACGTGACGGGTGGCCTTATTCGCCCCAGACATCCTTGAGGACGTTGACCCAGTTCTCGCCCATGATCTTGCGCACCACACGCTCGCTATGGCCGCGCTTGAGCAGGGTTTCGGTGAGGTTGGGGAACTCGCCCACGGTGCGGATGCCCAGGGGGTTGATGATCTTGCCGAAGTTGGTCAGGCGCCGGGCGTAGCCCTTGTCGTGGGTCAGGTATTCGAAGAAGTCCTGGCCGTGGCCCTGGGTGAAGTCGGTGCCGATGCCGATGGAATCCTCACCGACGATGTTCATCGTGTATTCGATGGCTTCGGCGTAATCGTCGATGGTCGAATCGATGCCCTTGGCCAGGAACGGCGCGAACATGGTCACGCCGACGAAACCGCCGTGATCGGCGATGAATTTCAGTTCTGCATCGGACTTGTTGCGCGGGTGCTCCTTGAGCCCGGACGGCAGGCAGTGGGAGTAGCAGACCGGTTTCTTGGATTCGAGGATCACTTCCTCGCTGGTCTTGGAACCGACGTGGGACAGGTCGCACATCACCCCGACGCGGTTCATCTCGGCGACGATCTCGCGGCCGAATCCGGAGAGCCCGCCATCACGCTCGTAGCAGCCGGTGCCCACCAGGTTCTGGGTGTTGTAGCACATCTGCACGATGCCCACGCCCAGCTGCTTGAACACCTCGACGTAGCCGATCTGGTCTTCGAAAGCGTGGGCATTCTGGAAGCCGAAGAGAATGCCGGTCTTGCCCACTTCCTTGGCCTTGCGAATGTCCGCGGTGGTGCGCACCGGCATCACCAGGTCACTGTTTTCGCGGATCAGTTTCTGGCTGGCGGCAATGTTATTGACCGTGGCCTGAAACCCTTCCCACACCGACACCGTGCAATTGGCCGCGGTCAGGCCGCCCTTGCGCATGTCCTCGAACAGCTCGCGGTTCCACTTGGCAATGATCAGCCCGTCGATAACGATGCTGTCGGCGTGTAATTCGGCTGGGCTCATCAGGCTGTCCCCTTGTTGGCGATTCACGCGCCGAATCGTCTGCCGGCGCTTTGGGGTCAGCATATGCTTGAGGACCGGGGCGCCTCGGTGCAAAAACGACAGGGGAATTGCCGAAAGCGTCAAGACCCGACAAAGGGCCGGACGCAGGGCATTGGCGGGCTCTGTTCTTTGCCGGGGGCTTGCGCCAGAATCCGCCGCTTAGACCAACGCTTCACTGGATGAGGGGCCATGCTGCAATGAAACCGATCTTCCTGGCCGTGGTACTGATGGCAACCGGCGTGCAGGCGGCCGAAGAGGCCGACAACACACCGTGCGACGGAGTGGAAAACGACAGGCAAACCCTGGAATGCGCCGCTTATAACCGGATCACCGCCGAACAATTGCTCAATGACAACGTGCAAAGCCTGCTAGAACGTCTAGGCACGCTGTACGGCAATGACAACGCGCAACTGAGCGACATCAGCGCCAAGGTCAAACATGCACAGCAGTTGTGGCAGAAGCAGCGCGATGCCGACTGCGCGGTGGAGTCCTTTCCGGCCAAGCCCGGGACCCAGGCCTACACCATCGCCACCAACGATTGCCTGGCACGGATGAGCGACGAGCGCTCGGAGTTCATCGAGTCCATCGCCCAGGAATGACCCGTCACCGGTAGACGCGGGCTTGCCCGCCAAGCGTGTCTGGCCGAAGCCCATGGCGCGGCAGGCAACGCTTGGCGAGCAAGCTCGCGCCTACAGCAGAGCGCCGGGACAGCGACGAGTCAGGCGCCACCGCGAAAGCACGAGACGCCCCAGGCGGTGAGCTTGAACGGCAGATGGTAGTGCTGGCGCGGGTCGTCCAGGCCAAAGCGGTACACCAGCACATCGAGGAAGGGCACCGGCGGCAGCGCCTGGCCTTGCTCGCGATAGAACGCCGCCACCTCCAGCTCCACCTCATAGACGCCCCGAGTGAAGTCCTGCGCCTGCTCGCTCAATTCAGCCAGCAGGCCGTCAGCGGCAACTCGCCCTGCGCAGAGCAACTCCCCGCCCGGGCGGCGCACCCGCACCGCCATGCCTTCGGCCACCTGGCCGCTGGCGACATCCACCACGTGGATGGACACTCCGCCGTTCATTTCCAGAACCCCACGTGAGCCTGGGCCGCTTCGTGTTCCAGCATCGGCCCGAACACCTGGATCTGCCGCTGTCCACGGGCAAAGACTTCACGGCACGGCAGGGAAAAGGTCGGGTTCTCCGGGTGATCGCCGGTCAATTCCAGCAAGGCGTGTTCGGACAGGGCGTAGACCACTCGGCCAATCCCGGTCCAGTAGATGGCCCCGGCGCACATGCAGCAGGGCTCGGCGCTGGTGTACAGGGTGCACTCGGCCAGGGCCTGGGGGCTGAGGAGCCTGGCCGCCTTGGCAGCGGCAGCCAATTCGGCGTGCTGGGTCGGGTCGCCTTCGGGAGGCATCGAATTGTTGCCAGCACGGGCGATGATCTTGCCATCACGATCCGCCACCAGGGCGGCGAACGGGTGCCGGCCACGGGCCTTGGCCTCCCCGGCCAGTTCGATGCTCTGACGCAGCAGGTGCAGGTCCAGTTCGCTGACGCCGGAAGGGATGGGAGAAAGCATCTGGGTCATGGTGACCTCCTTTTCATGGGCAGAGTCCCGCCGAAAAAGACGGGTTGGAAAGCGACCTTCAGTCATTGAGCCCGGCATGGGCCGGCAACGCGTCGGCCGCTGGCTCGTGAGGGTTGAGCAGCAGATTGAGGACGATGGCGGTGATGGCACCGAGAAAGATGCCGCTTTCCAGCAGCAGCTTGAGCGGCCCGTGGGCTTGGGCGAACAGTGCCGGAAAGGACATCGGCAGCACACCGACACTGACCGACACCGCGACAACGATCGCGTTGCGGGTGCCCTCGAACCTCACCCGCGACAGCTCCTGGATGCCGGCCACGGTGGTCATGCCGAACATGACGATGGCGCAGCCCCCCAATACCGGGGTCGGCACCGCAGCCACCAGTGCCCCGAGCTTGGGAAACAGCCCCATGAGCACCATGATCGTGCCGGCTGCCGCCACCACAAAGCGGCTCTTGATCTTGGAGAGCGCGATCAGTCCGGTGTTCTGGGTAAAGGCGTTGTAGGGAAAGCTGTTGCACAGTCCGCCCACCAGGGTCGACAGGCCGTCGGCACGAAAGGCATCGCCCAGGGTGCGCTGGGTGGTTGGCCTGCCGGTGAGCTTGCCGATGGCCAGGCAGTTGCCGGTGGTCTCGGCCATGATCACCAGCATCGCCAGGGTCATGATCAGGATCGGCATCAGGGAAAACCGCGGGGCGCCGAAAGCCATGGGCGGGCTCAGTTCGAACCAGGCCGCGTCGCCGACCTGGGCGAAGTGGGTCATACCGAAGGCGGCAGCGATCAGGCTGCCAGCCAGCAGGCCGATCAACACGCTGAGGTTGCCGATAAACCCGGAGAACTTGCCGTAGATCACCAGGGTCACCACCACCGTGGCCAGGCCCAGCAGCAGGTTGGCCGGCGCGCCGAAATCCGCCGCCGCCGGGTTGCCGCCCCCCAGCCAGATGGCCGCCGCCGGCATCAGGGAAATGCCGATGATGGTGATCAGGCTGCCAATCACCACCGGCGGAAAGAACCGCAGCAGGCGGCTGAACAGCGGCGCCAGGGCAATGGTCAGGGCACCGGCGGCGATTACCGCGCCAAACACCTCGGTCAGGCCGAACTGCTTGCCGATCATGATCATCGGCGCCAGGGCGATGAAGGAGCAGCCCTGGATCAACGGCAGCCTCGCGCCGAACCGCCAGAAGCCCAGGGTCTGGATCAGGGTGGCAATACCGGAGGTCAGCAGATTGGCGTTGATCAACAGAACCACCTGGGCCGGGGTCAGGCCCAGGGCATTGCCTAGAATCAACGGCACCGCCACCGCGCCGGCATACATCACCAGCACGTGTTGCAGGCCGAAGCTGAACAACTGGCGAACGGGCAGAACCTCGTCCACGGGATGTACACGGGAAATAGTCATGTCGCAGGTCTCCTGAAGGTGCGGCTGTTGTTGTTCTGGCAGGCATCCGGAGCAGGGCCCCGGCAGGAAGTTCGGACGGCGGCGTCCATGATCTGTGCTTGACTGCGATGCACCAAATGAGCAGCCATCGTTTTTAACGATGGATTGCACAAACCTGTCCTGGGCTCAGGAGACGCGATGCGCTTTTCACTGGAGCAACTGCAAATGTTCGTCCAAGCCGCACAAACCGGCTCGTTTTCGGCCGCTGCGCGCAAGCTGGGCAAGACCCAGTCCACGGTCAGCGTGGCCATCGCCAACCTGGAGGCCGACCTGGGCGTGGCGCTGTTCGACCGCAGCAGCCGCAGCCCGGTGCTGACTGCCATCGGGCAGAAGATGCGGCTGCAGGCCGAGGCGGTGTTGGA
Source organism: Pseudomonas sp. LD120 (assembly GCF_009861525.1). Taxonomy (GTDB): domain Bacteria; phylum Pseudomonadota; class Gammaproteobacteria; order Pseudomonadales; family Pseudomonadaceae; genus Aquipseudomonas. The sequence continues at coordinate 471,622 of NZ_WVHL01000001.1, forward strand.
GCGCTGCCTGACCCTGCAGGCCAGTGCCGACTGCCTGTCGCAGACCCTGGAGGCGCAGCTGTCGATCGTGATCGAAACCCCTTACGGCCCGCTGATGCCGGTCTTGCGCGAGTTCGAGCAGGCCTTCCCCTACGTCGACCTGCTGATCCGTCACCCGCTGTCTGGGGATGGCAGCGAGCTGGTGGCCCGGGGCAATGCGGTGCTGGGAATCGCCTTTTCGCAACCGGGCTATCCCCAGGAGCTGGAGTTCCAGCAGATGGGCAAGCTGATCATGCTGCACGTCTGTCACCCGGATCATCCCCTGGCCCGGCTGGACAACCTGACCTTCGACGACCTGCATGAGTACCGGCGCCTGGCCTTCAGCGCCCACGCCGACAAGTTGCCCAGCAGCGAGTACTTGCGCTGCAGCCAACTGTGGCAGGCGGAAAACTACCTGGCGCTGCTGGAGATGGTCCGCGCCGGCCTGGGCTGGGCCACCCTGCCCCGGCAACTGATCCAGCGCGAACTGGCCCAGGGCGAGCTGGTGGAACTGCAACTGGGCGCCTACCCCCACACCGACTGGCTGGTGGGCGTAGACCTGCTGTGGGCCCGGCAACGGGTGATGGGCAAGGCCGAACGCTGGCTCAAGGAACGCCTGCTGCGGCACAAGGTGTACGAAGTGGACCGGCGCGGGCAGTCCACGACCTGGTAACGCTGGCGCGGGCAACAAAGGGACAAGGTTCTAGGCTTGGCCGGACAGCAAATATAAGCAAGGATTCGCAATACTTATAAAAGGCTTATATAGTCCGCCATGAACGAAATCCTCTGGAGTCGAAAAGCGGTCAAGCAGTTGATGCGACTGCACCACGAGCATCAGGTCCAGGTTCGTGATGCGATCGCCCTGCAGGCCGACATGCCCGCCAGTGGCAACGTCAAAGCCCTGTCCGGCCACACCTATGCCTATCGCCTGCGGGTTGGCCAGTACCGCGTGCTGTTTGATTGGGACGGGGTTATCCATATCGTCAGTGTTCAAGAGGTCAAAAAACGTGATGAACGCACCTACTGACATCCAGATCATCCACGGCCCGGACGGCAAGCCGGCGTTCGTGGTGATTCCCTACGCGCAGTACGTTGCGCAGCAGAATGAGCCTGATCTGATCCCCCATGGCGTGGTCAGTCGCATGGTCGATGGCGCCACGCCGATCCGGGCCTGGCGCGAGCACCTGCACCTGACCCAGGATGAGGTTGCCAAGCGGCTGGGAATCTCTCAGCCGGCCTTCGCCCAACAAGAGAGCGTGGCCCGCCCCCGCAAGAGCACCCGGGAAAAAATTGCCGCCGTCTTCGGTATACGCGCCGACCAGCTGGAGCTGTAAGCTGCGCCCCACTCAACGATTGAAAGGGTTACTCATGAGCATCTGCGGTATCGAGATCAAGGGCAGCGAAGCCATCTTCGCCCTCGCCTCCCTGCAAGACGGCGCACCGCACCACCAGGCGCTGGCGATCAAGAAGATCGCCCTGGAAGACGACGATGACGCGGGCAACGTTCGCGACTTCGCCGCCCGGATCGGCGCCTTTGTCCGCGAACACGGAGTGACCCGCATCGCCATCAAGAAACGCAGCAAGAAAGGCGAATTTGCCGGCGGCCCTACCACCTTCAAGATCGAAGGCGTGTTTCAGTTGCTGGATAATTGCGAAGTGACCCTGCTGTCGCCGCAAACCATCAACGCCCAGCACAAGAAGCATGGCTTCGAGCTGGGGGCGAGCCTCAACAAATACCAGCACGAAGCCTACAAGACCGCCTGCGCCGCCTTGCTGAAGAAATGATCCTGAGGCCCTGCTTAGCGGTCTAACGCCAAACATCCAGCGCGCCTGAGATCCTCGCGTCTCTGCGGGCCGTTCGCAGCCTGCGGCAGCAGCTACAGTTGGCGCCGATAATGCTGCAGCCAGTCGGCGAATGAGTTGTCTTCCAGGGCATAGGCGCCCCGGCTGGATTTCCACACCAACTCCTTTTCCCGCAGGGCATCGATACAGGCCTGCACCGTCTGGGTGCCCGGTTGCGTATCGCTGCCCATGGCCTGCAAGGCCTTGGCCACCGCCGCCAGGGTGTCGTCGGTAAAGGGCGCGAACGGCAGGTTGTTACGCGAGCGTTCCACCATCACTTCCAGCACCGCGCGCTGGGAACGGGTCAGGCCGTTCCAGGCGCTTTCAAACTCGCTCCAGACCCCAGCGCGCAAGACCTCGGCACTGCTGCGCAGGAGTTCGTTGAGTTGCCCTGCCTCTCCCAGCTCCAGAGCCACCTGGCCAATAATGCTGCGAAGCATCTCCGGACGGCGCCCCACCCACTCGAACGCCTGGTCCAGATCATCGGCGTTAAACTGATTGGTCGGCGCCAGGTGGGCATTGAGATGTGCGGTGTAAGCCTTGGTGAAGTCCCGTCCCAGCAACGGAAACGGGGTGATGCTGGAACCAAAGAACGGCTGGTTACGGTTGAGCACCAGATGCGCCAGCTTGTCGCGATTGGAGCCGGTGAACACCAGGCGCAGGCCGTTGGTGGCCATGTCCCGGCCCTGATTGAGCTGATCCCGGGCCGCCTTCAGGGCGAACATGGCGTTCAGTCCAGCCTCGGAGCTCAGGGCGTGTTGGGCTTCGTCGATCACCAGAACCACGGTCTTGCCCGCGGCGCTGTGCAGCAATTCCAGAGCCTGGGTCAGGGTAGCGCCTTCGGGGAGTTGGGATTGGCTGAAATCCCAGGAGAGGGTCCGCAGGAAGCTGAGCTTCTCCACCCCAAGGGACTTGGCCAGTTTGCGGATGCCTTTCTCAAAGGGCACCAGAGCCCCGGCGATGGCTGCGGCAATCAGCTCGGCGGGATCTTTCTCGCGATTGGCCCACAGATCGACATACACCGCCAGCCAGCCGCGCTGCTGACACTCAGGCAGCAGGTCTTCGCGCAGGAAGGTGCTTTTGCCGGTGCGCCGTGGCGCGGCCAGAAACAGTCCCGAGCTGTAATCCTGAATCCCGCAACCCACCAGACCATCGGCAATATTGAGTGCCAGGGCAGGACGACGAAACACGAAGCCGGTGTTTTTCGACATGTTTTTATACTCAATTATTGCCAGGACTGTAATTTATAGCCGCGAGTATAATTAACTATAAAACCCTGTCAAACCAGCTCCCGTCCTCCTCCCAAGAGGCGCCGGTCCTCCCGGGGACAGTGCACGAAACGCGCACGGTAGCTGCGGGTGAAGTAGGACGGCGACTCAAAGCCGCAGGCGATGCTCACCTCCAGCACGCTCATGTCGGTCTGGCGCAGCAGTTGCCGGGCCTTCTCCAGGCGCAGGCCGAGGTAAAAGTTGCTCGGGGTGTCGTTCAGGTGCAGGCGAAACAGGCGCTCCAGCTGGCGCCGGGTGACCTTGATCGATTCGGCCAGGGCCAGGGTGCTCAGGGGCGGTTCGCTGTGCTGTTCCATCTCGCCGATCACCTGCACCAGTTTCTTGTTGCTGATGCCATAGCGGCTGGCGACTTCCATGCGCTGGTGATCCTTGCGCGGGCGGATGCGCCCGAGCACGAATTGCTCGCTGACCTGGATCGCCAGTTGCGGGCCGTGGGCCTGGGCGATCAGGTCGAGCATCATGTCGATGGACGCGGTGCCACCGGCGCAGGTGATCCTGCGGCGATCGATCTCGAACAGTTCCTGGGTCACGCTCAACTGCGCATAGGACTCCTTGAACGCCTCGATGGCTTCCCAGTGCAGGGTCACCCGGTGCCCCTCCAGCAGCCCGGCCTCGGCGAGGATCACGCTGCCGGTGTCGATACCGCCCAGGGTCACGCCCTCCATGTCCAGACGTCGCAGCCAGTGCTCCAGGGCTGGAGTCAGGCACTTCAACGGCTCGAAGCCGGCCACTACCCACAAGGTCGCGCCCTTCTTCAGCGGCTCCAGGGCAGCATCGACATTGACCGACATGCCGTTGCTGGCCAGCACCGCGCCGCCGTCGGCGCTGAGCACATGCCAGCGATACAGCTCACCGCGAAAACGATTGGCCACCCGCAACGGCTCGATGGCGGAAATAAAGCCGATGGCGGAAAACCCCGGCATCAGCAGGAAGTAGAAGTCCTGTGACATGCAATTCACTCCCGTGACGGCCAGCGTGGGCCTTGTGATACGCCAAATGCCCAGCGCCCACAAGGGTACTGGTCGCTGCAGTGCAAGAGTCGGTCGCCGCTGTGCGTTTAGCCGATACGGCGCCCGCGTACCTTGGCCACACCGGCGCACCAAGACGCCGGAATCGACAATAACAACCTGCCGAGGGAACCCACATGAAACGACTGATCAGCCGCTGTGTGCTTGCGCTTAGTGGTAGCGTTTTTCTGACATCGGGAGCCATGGCCGCCGACGCCCCCAGTTGCCAGAACGTACGCCTGGGCGTGGTCAACTGGACCGACGTGATCGCCACCAGCGCCATGACCCAGGTTCTGCTCGACGGCCTCGGCTACAAGACCAAGCAAACCAGCGCCTCGCAGCAGATCATCTTCGCCGGCATCCGCGACCAACGCCTGGACCTGTTCCTCGGCTACTGGAACCCGCTGATGACCCAGACCATCACCCCGTTCGTCGAGGCCAATCAGGTCAAGGTCCTGGCCGAGCCCAGCCTCAAGGACGCCCGCGCCACCCTGGCCGTCCCCTCCTACCTGGCGGACAAGGGCCTGAAGACCTTCGCCGACATCGCCAGGTTCCAGAAAGAACTGGGCGGCAAAATCTACGGCATCGAACCCGGCTCGGGCGCCAATACCCAGATCAAGGACATGATCGCCAAGAACCAGTTCGGCCTGGGCCGGTTCCAGCTGGTGGAGTCCAGTGAGGCCGGCATGCTGTCGGCGGTGGCCCGGGCGGTGAAGCGCAACGAAGCCATCGTGTTCTTCGGCTGGGCACCGCACCCGATGAACGTCAACTTCAAGATGACCTACCTCAACGGCAGCCAGGATGCCCTGGGGCCGAACGAGGGCCAGGCCACGGTCTGGACCGTCACCGCACCGACCTATGCCGAGCAGTGTCCGAACGTGCACCGGCTGCTGACCAACCTGACCTTCAGCGCCGAAGACGAGAGCCGCATGATGCAACCGCTGCTGGAGCACAAGGACGCCCTGGAATCCGCCCGTCAGTGGCTCAAGGACCACCCGCAGGACCAGCAGCGCTGGCTGGAAGGGGTGACCACCTTCGATGGCAAGCCGGCCGCCGAACACCTGCAACTGACCCGCAAATAAGCCACCAACGCTCGCGCCCCGCAGCCCACCCTGGGCTGCGCACGGCCATCTCATGCCCCCAGCAAACCCGCCTGTAAGGAACCGCACCATGAACCACGACGTCATCATCACCTGCGCACTCACCGGTGCTGGCGACACCACCGCCAAGAGCCCCCACGTGCCGGTGACCCCGAAACAGATCGCCGCCGCCGCGGTGGAGGCCGCCAAGGCCGGGGCCACCGTGGTCCACTGCCATGTGCGCGACCCGGCCACTGGCAAGTTCAGCCGGGACGTGGCGCTGTACCGCGAAGTGATGGAGCGGATTCGCGAGGCCGACGTTGACATCATCGTCAACCTCACCGCCGGCATGGGCGGCGACCTGGAGATCGGCGCCGACGAAAACCCCATGGAGTTCGGCCCCAACACCGACCTGGTCGGCCCCCTGACCCGCCTGGCCCATGTCGAGGAGCTGCTGCCGGAGATCTGCACCCTGGACTGCGGCACCCTGAACTTCGGCGACGGCGACACCATCTACGTGTCCACCCCGGCCCAGCTGCGAGCCGGCGCCAAGCGCATCCAGGAGCTGGGGGTGAAGGCCGAGCTGGAAATCTTCGACACCGGCCACCTGTGGTTTGCCAAGCAGATGATCAAGGAAGGCCTGCTGGACGACCCGCTGTTCCAGTTGTGCCTGGGCATTCCCTGGGGCGCCCCGGCGGACACCACCACCATGAAAGCCATGGTCGACAACCTGCCGGCGGATGCGGTATGGGCCGGTTTCGGCATCGGCCGCATGCAGATGCCCATGGCCGCGCAAGCGGTGCTGCTGGGGGGTAACGTGCGGGTCGGCCTGGAAGACAACCTGTGGCTGGACCGCGGCGTGCTCGCCACCAACGGCCAACTGGTGGAACGGGCCACGGAGATTCTCAGCCGCCTCGGTGCCCGGGTCCTGACCCCAGCCGAAGGGCGGCAAAAAATGGGCCTTAAGCAACGCGGTTAATCCGTATTCATTTGCACCTCTGCAGAAGCGAGCAAACCGCCAAGAGGGCCGTCAGCGCCGACATTCCAGTCGCCTGAGGCCCTCCCTGTGCTCCGTTGGCCAGCGAACAGGCCCCCATGGCCGTTCACAGCGTCGCTGGCAAGCCAGCTCCTTCGGCCCCTTTATTTTAGGAAGACGCCATGACCTTTATCACCGAGATCAAAACCTTCGCCGCCCTGGGCAGCGGCGTGATCGGCAGCGGCTGGGTGGCCCGCGCCCTGGCCCACGGCCTGGACGTGGTGGCCTGGGACCCGGCCCCCGGGGCCGAAGCCGCCCTGCACCAGCGCATCGCCAATGCCTGGGGGGCCCTGGAAAAACAGGGCCTGGCCCCGGGCGCCTCGCCACAGCGCCTGCGCTTTGTCAGCACCATTGAAGCATGCGTGAAAGACGCCGACTTCATTCAGGAAAGTGCTCCAGAACGCCTGGAACTCAAGCTGGAGCTGCACAGCAAGATCAGCGCGGCGGCCAAGCCCGATGCCCTGATCGGCTCCAGCACCTCGGGCCTGTTGCCCAGTGAATTCTATGAGGGTTCGACCCACCCGGAACGCTGCGTGGTGGGCCACCCGTTCAACCCGGTGTACCTGCTGCCGCTGGTGGAAGTGGTGGGCGGCCAGCGCACCGCACCCGCCGCGATCCAGGCGGCGATCAAGGTCTATGAATCCTTAGGGATGCGGCCACTGCACGTGCGCAAGGAAGTGCCGGGGTTCATCGCCGACCGCCTACTCGAAGCGCTGTGGCGCGAAGCCCTGCACCTGGTCAACGACGGCGTGGCAACCACCGGGGAAATCGACGATGCGATCCGTTTTGGCGCCGGCCTGCGCTGGTCGTTCATGGGCACCTTCCTCACCTACACCCTGGCCGGGGGCGACGCCGGCATGCGCCACTTCATGGCCCAGTTCGGCCCGGCGCTGCAACTGCCCTGGACCTACCTGCCGGCCCCGGAACTGACCGACAAGCTGATCGACGACGTGGTCGAAGGCACGGCCGAGCAACTGGGCGCGCACAGCATCTCGGCCCTGGAGCGCTATCGTGATGACTGCCTGCTGGCGGTGCTGGAGGCGGTGAAAACCACCAAGGCCAAGCACGGCATGCACTTTCACGACTAACCCAAGCCCCTAGGAGCCAGCTTGCCGGCGAAGCGTCCAACGCAGCCTTGCTGCGCCCTGAAGGACACCTTCGCCGACAAGTCGGCGCCGACATCCAACCGGTGATTCCATGCCTGCCCTGAACACCTACAGCACCCGCATCGTCAGCGATTGGGTCGACTACAACGGCCATCTGCGCGATGCCTTTTACCTACTGATCTTCAGCTACGCCACCGATGCCCTGATGGATCGACTGGGGCTCGACAGCGACAACCGCGAAGCCAGCGGCCACTCGCTGTTCACCCTGGAACTGCACCTGAACTACCTGCACGAAGTGAAGCAGGGCACCGAGGTCCAAGTGCGCACCCAGATCATCGGCCACGACCGCAAGCGTCTGCACCTGTATCACAGCCTGCACAGGGCCGGTGATCACCAGGAGCTGGCCGGCAACGAGCAGATGCTGCTCCACGTCGATCTGGCCGGGCCGCGTTCGGCGCCGTTCAGCGAGCCGGTCCTGCAGCGCCTGCAAGCTCTGAGCGACGAACAGGCCGATCTGCCGCGCCCCGCCTACATCGGCCGAGTCATCGGCCTGCCCGCAGCGCAATAGCCATCCGCCCGAAAAGGAGATCACCGTGAACACCGCCGCCCTTGCCGACTATCGCCGTTACCCGCTGACCAGCCCGTTAAGCGCCGTCCAGGTATTGCCGGACCGGGTTCAGGTGCGCTGGGCCGATGATCGCCTCAGCCCCTTTCACCATCAGTGGCTGCGGGACAACTGCCCCTGCGCGCAATGCGTCTACAGCGTGACCCGCGAACAGCTAGTGGAAATCATCGACGTCCCCGAAGACCTGGACTGCCTCGCAGCGCGCATCGATAGCCAGGGTTGCCTGTGCCTTGACTGGTCGGACGGCCACCAGAGTCGTTTCGACCCCGGCTGGTTGCGGGCCCACGCCTATGACCGGCAATCCCGCGAGGAACGCCGCACCAACAAGGCGCAGAGCCAGCTGTGGGACAGCCACCTGCAACTGCCGGTATTCGACTATCAGTCCCTGATGGACGACCCCAAGGCGCTGCTGCAATGGCTGCTGGCCCTGCGCGACATCGGTCTGACCCAGGTGCGCGGCGCGCCCACCGAACCCGGCTCCCTGGCCCTGATCGCCCGGCGCATTGCGTTCATCCGCGAGAGCAACTTCGGCGTGCTGTTCAACGTGCAGTCCAAGGCCGACGCCGACAGCAATGCCTACACTGCCTTCAACCTGCCTTTGCACAGCGACCTGCCGACCCGCGAACTGCAACCGGGGCTGCAATTTCTGCATTGCCTGGTGAATGACGCCGAGGGCGGCGAAAGCATCTTCGTCGACGGTTTCGCCATTGCCCAAGCCTTGCGCCACGAAGACCCCGACGCCTTCCGCGCGCTGTGTGAAATACCGGTGGAGTTTCGCAACAAGGACCGCCACAGCGACTACCGCTGCCTGGCGCCGATCATTGCCCTGAATGCCCTGGGCGACGTGGCGGAAATCCGCATGGCCAACTTCCTGCGCGGTCCTTTCGACACCACCGAACAACAGATGCCCCGGCTGTATCGCGCCTACCGCCGTTTTATCGCCCTGACCCGCGAAGCCCGGTTCCGGGTGATCCGGCGCCTTGATCCGGGCCAGCTCTGGTGCTTCGACAACCGCCGCACCCTGCACGCGCGCAACGCCTTCGACCCGGCCAGCGGCGCCCGGCACTTCCAGGGCTGCTACATCGACCGCGACGAACTGCTCTCCAGAATCCTCGTCCTGCAACGCTGATCCTCATGTCGCCAGCACTGGCTCCCGGTAGGAGCCGGCTTGCCGGCGAAACTGGCCGGCCAGCCTTCCACAGACAAAAAAAGCCCCGATCAAGCCGTGACAGGATCGAGGCAGGGACTACTGCTGAGGAGCTGCGGTGAGAAGGTGACCAAACCATCACGACGCCAGCTGGGTTCAGTCTGCCGATTCGGCCCTGACTCCAGTTAGCCGAAAGCGACGTGTTCGTAGGTAAAAGGGCCAGCGTCGCCCTTCAGACCTCCTCCGTATACAGCACCACCCTCACATAGAAATAGCCGATCTTGCCCCACTGCTCGCGCCGGCTATAGGGCGTCTCCTCGGACCCCATGCCGAGCTGATAGCGGCGCCCGGTGGTTTTATCCCTGTAATAGGTGAACCCCGTTGTTTCCCAGCCACAGCAGACAAACTTCAAATAGCTCGCCTCCCCCGATAGACGCTGCAGATAGCGCTCCATCTCATAGGCATGCCTGCCTTCAACCCGATAGGTGGCGGTCAGCGGTGACCCTTGATACTGCGGTGCGGATTCACACCCGACAAACTCGAGAACCTGCGGTGGGTCGGCGGCGTCCCGCAGAAAGTCGGCACACTCGGGAGCGGCCCAGGCACCACTGGAAAACACCCACAACACACCGGCCAGGCATCCTTTGAACAACGCTTTCATCCACTGCAGCTCCACGGTTTCCGAGTGGGCGGTCGCCCTGCCGACAAAGCTCCATCGGCGTCGGATTATTCCACTTATTGGAGGATCAGGAAAAATACGAAGTAAATCAGCTCATGAACATCCGGCCTTAAGCATGAACACCGTCAAAGGGGCTCTCTCAAGTGAACAACCGAAATATAAAAGTATCCAATGTTGTCCCACTCCTCCCTTTTGTAGTGAATCGTTTCCTCAGAAGCCAATCTGATGTGATATCCAAGACCGGTACTTTTATCTTCGTAGTAAGTCTCAGCTCTTACCTCCCACATACAGCAGGCAAACTTCACCCCCCTTGTACGCCCAACTCACGATGTAAATACTGTTCTACATCATGCGCAATTTCTCCTTCTACTCGATAGATGGCTTTTAGTGGCGCACTTTGGCTCTTGGGCTTGGATTCACAACTGACAAACTCGATAGCGTTGGGTGGATTGGCAATAGTCCTCAGAAAATCTCCACACTCAGGCGACCCCGAGACACAATGTGAGCTCATCAGCAAAAAAAGCAGAACATACAGCAAGCATTATTTTCACTCGTTACGCCTCAACGATCAGTTCACCAATAGACTTCCTTTTACTACCCGAAACATGCTTGCTAATAAGGCACTCATATAGCGAATTCCACTTGACCAGTTCATAACAAGTAACACTGCCCTCCGAAATGTGCCCGATGTGTATATATCGAATGCTATTAACGGCCGTCCCTTCCAATACAATGGAAAACCAGACATCTGTACAGTTAACTTGCCCAGGATGAGTACCTCTATAACCCGCAGTACTAATGTGCGCATGAGAATAGTCTGGCGCCATGATTCGATGCCTGCCAGGAGGTATTGGCGTGTACCTCCCATCCCAGATGCTGTTAAGCGTAACCCGCGCATTCAAATCGCCAAAACGCGCTATGGCCCATTACTGCCGGAGTGAAAAACATTGAATATCTGACTCAACGCCCTCTTGTAAATTGGCGAACTTCACCCTGACTGTTGCCCCAGCTTGTTCAGCCCCCACATCAGACATATATAAAGGAACGTTACTGTTACTCAACGCCACGTCTTTACCGCCCCCCGTTACCGTCAAGCACCTTAAAAGGCGTATACCTACCATCAACTCTCAAAATGGCTGCCTTTGTATACTCACATAAAAACACCTTATCAAACCCATAAGAAAACACAGGCTTACACCTCCCCCCCTTCATCATCCGCTCGCCTCACATACGTGGCGGTCACACCAACACGCTGTCCAGAGTTCGGCTCCCTGGTAGTAGCATGCAGATTGTTAGCCAGCACAATCTGATTCATGAGCGACTCCTTAAACGACATCATCCGGTTCTATGCGAAGCAGTTCGCTCGCGTTGGTAAAAACACGTTGCGTCAATCCATTGGAGTCCGTTACATCCCGATAGACCTTCCCTCCCGGCGTCACAATCTTGTAGCTAAACCCGGGAACCGGTTCGCCTTCAGCGTCCAGCCGCTCAAACTGCTCGTTGTATGGCTGTTGAGTAGATCCACACGCGGTCTAGTCCCCCTCACGGGCAACGGGCGATCCGTCAAAAATGACATCGGGCGATCCACTGACAATCGGGTTCACGCCATGCCCGGGAATCGGGCGGGCAGTGGGATCGGAGACACGAGCGGCGGGCTTCCCTGACATGATGATTGCTCCTTGTGAATGGCGTTCAGCGATTAGGCCTGAATCATTGCCCCATCTCTTATGCCGCCAGGAGCTGGGTCAAATAAGGCAGAAACATCTGAAATACAAGTCAGATCCGTAGCTACACAACGACAGCGCCAATCGCATCGAGTTAGTCGAAAACGACCTGTTCATAGGTAAACGGGCCATCACGACAATCTGCCCTTGCCGCCACCCGGACGCCCTACCAGAATCGACTGACGACCACGCTCCCTGAACAAGGATAAAAGTCATGATGCATGCGGATTTGATTGACCAGGACGACCTGCTGGGACAACTCCGGGCCCTGGGTTTCGAAATGCCCGCAGGCGCCAGCGCCGAGCAGGCCTGCGAATGTGCGGTAAGGGGTTTGAGCGACGCGCGGGCCCAGGCGCTCAAGGGCATGGTGGAGCAGATGCTCACCGGCAATGCGACCATTCTGCCGGCGGTGCGCCAGGCCATCGACCGTCAGTTGCTGCCGGCCCTGGCCGAATACCTGCAACACAAGCGCGCGTGAATGTCCCCAATGCCTGAGTCGGTTGCTAGAGCCCGCTTTCCCCAGACCGACACAGGCAATTTCCTCATGATCCGCATTCAACCCGGCGTCCTCAGCGAACAATCCGCTTGATTGCCATTGCGCCAGGACCTATGGCCCGACTGTTCGCCGCAAGAATACCAAGCTGAAATCCGGCACATGTTGGCGCAGCCCCAGCGCTATGGCTGCTGGCTGGCCCATGGGCCAAAGGGTGCGGTGGCGGAACTGGCCGAGGCGGCGTTGCGCCGCGACTACGTCAACGGCACCGACAGCTCGCCGGTGGTCTTTCTCGAAGGCCGCTATGTAGCGCCCGCGTACCGCCGCCTTGGCATCGCCCAGCGCCTGATCGAGCAGGTGGCTACATGGGGACACCAACAAGGCTGCGTGGAACTGGCTTCGGATACCAGCCTGGACAATCTGCCCAGCCAGACCCTGCACAACGCGCTGGGTTTGGAGGAAACCGAGCGCGTGGTGTATTTCAAGAAACGCCTGTGACTACAGGCGCACGCTGGCGAATGTCGACTCGTTGCGCGCCTGGCTCAGGGCCGATATCGGGCCGGACAGCGGCGCCAGGACCATGGCTTGCGGCAACGGCATCATCGCCACTTGCTGGGTGGTGTTGGAGCCAACGCGCTCATCTCGCGGTGGAATGCCGAAGTATTCGCGGTAGCACTTGGAGAAGTGCGGCGTAGAAACGAAACCGCAGACCGAAGCCACCTCGATAATCGACATCGGCGTTTGCTTGAGCAGTTGCCGCGCGCGGATCAGCCGCAGCTTGAGGTAGTAACGCGATGGCGAACAGTGCAGGTATTTCTGGAACAACCGCTCCAGTTGGCGCCGGGACACGGCGACGTACACCGCCAGTTCGTCGAGGTCGATCGGCTCTTCGAGGTTGGCCTCCATCAACGCGACGATTTCCTGAAGCTTGGGCTGGTTGGTGCCGAGCATGTGCTTGAGGGGCACGCGCTGGTGATCCTGTTCGTTGCGGATGCGCTCATAGACGAACATTTCCGAGATCGCCGCCGACAGCTCGCGGCCGTGATCACGGCTGATCAGGTGCAGCATCATGTCCAGCGGCGCGGTGCCGCCGGAGCTGGTGAAGCGGTTACGGTCGAGGGTGAACAGGCGCGTGCTCATGGCCACCCGCGGGAAAGCTTCCTGCATCGACGCCAGGCATTCCCAGTGCACACTGCAATCAAAACCATCCAGCAGGCCGGCGCACGCCAGGGCCCAACTGCCGGTGCACACCGCGCCGAGACGACGAGACTGGCGGGCCTGACTTTGCAACCAGGTCACATGCTCGCGGGTCACGGAGCGCTGGATACCGACGCCGCCGCAGACGATGACGGTGTCGAGGCTGGGCGCTTTGTGTACCGAGGCATCGGGGGTGATTTGCAAGCCATCACTGGCCCAGACCTGACCGCCATCGACGCTGAGGGTGGTCCAGCGATACAACTCGCGACCGGACAGCTGGTTGGCCATGCGCAGGGGTTCGACTGCGGAGGCCAGGGAAATCAGCGTGAAATTGTCCAGCAGCAGAAAGCCGATGGATTGAGGCGCACGGTTCTGGGGTTGAGCCCCGGAGTTGAACGACGTCATCGCGATATCTCCTCACACAAAGCGGGTGATGGCCTCAGGCGGAGGCTCTTTTTATGTGCCCTGAAACGCAAAAGAGGCGGGCTTGATACTCACAGAGCAATTGCCATGCCTAAAGTTGAATGGGTATTCAATAACTTCTAAAAACGACATCCCGAAGCGTCTATATAGCCCTTGTCATTGTGCGGATAAGAAATGCCGGATAACCCGGCCGACAGAAGCAGGACCCGGGCACTGAGCAGTTAGGTAGCACTTATGCGGCCGGTTCGTCGCGCCGAGAGCGGCAGGTGTAACTCAACGCACAACCGGCCGCAGACGGCCATCTGTCCGCGACTCGGCTGGTGACTTGTCTATTCACGACGCGCTAAAAGGTGGCGTCAGTCCTCGACCGTGAGCGATTTGCGCGCGTTCACGCGTCCCTCAGCACTCCACCGCACTCACCGCCAACCCGCCCCGCGAGGTTTCTTTGTATTTGTCATGCATGTCCGCGCCGGTATCGCGCATGGTGCGGATCACCCGGTCCAGGGAGATGAAGTGCTGACCGTCGCCGCGCAAGGCCATCTGAGCGGCATTGATCGCCTTTACCGCGGCGATCGCATTGCGCTCAATGCACGGCACTTGCACCAGCCCGCCCACCGGGTCACAGGTCAGGCCCAGGTTGTGTTCCAGGCCGATTTCCGCGGCGTTACACAGCTGTTCCGGCGTCGCGCCGAGAATTTCCGATAGCCCGGCCGCCGCCATGGCACAGGCTGACCCGACTTCCCCCTGGCAGCCGACTTCAGCGCCCGAGATCGAAGCGTTCTTTTTACACAGGATGCCGATCGCCGCCGCGCTGAGGAAAAAGTCCACGACGTTGGCTTCGGTCACGTCTTCGCTGAACTTCATGAAGTAATGCAACACTGCCGGAATGATGCCCGCCGCGCCGTTGGTGGGGGCGGTGACCATGCGCCCACCGGCGGCGTTTTCTTCATTCACCGCCAGGGCGAACAGGTTGACCCATTCCATGGCGCTCAAGGTCGAGCCGATCACGTTGGGCTTGTTCAACTCCTGCAGGCTGCGATGCAATTTGGCCGCGCGACGGCGCACATTGAGCCCGCCCGGCAGGATGCCTTCGTGCTTGAGGCCCTGCTCCACGCACGCTTGCATGGCCCGCCAGAGTGTCATCAGGCCGCTGCGGATTTCCTCCTCTGAACGCCAGACCTTCTCGTTGGCCATCATCAGTTCGGCGACCCGCAGATTGTGCTGCTGACACAAACCGAGCAATTGCACCGCGCTGGAAAAATCGTAAGGCAGTTCGCTGCGATCCAGGTCCGCCACACCGCTGTTGGCCTGAGCCTGGTCGACGACAAAACCACCGCCTACCGAATAGTAAGTGTCGCGGTGCAACAGGCCACCCTCGCCCTCGGCGATCAGGGTCATGGCGTTGGGGTGAAAGGGCAGGTTTTCGTCCACCAGTTGCATGTCCCGGGACCAGATGAAAGGCACCGGCAGGCGTCCGTCCAGCCACAGTGTGTCGGTTGCGCGCAGTTGCTGGATGTGGCCGCCGATCAGCGACGGATCGATCGCGTCCGGCCACTCCCCCATCAAGCCCATGATCACCGCGTTGTCGCTGCCGTGGCCGATGCCGGTGGCGGACAATGAACCAAAAAGCTGAACCTCGATACGCTGCACCGATTCCAACACCTGTCGTTCCTTTAATGCCTGGACGAACAACGCCGCGGCACGCATTGGTCCAACTGTATGGGAACTGGAAGGCCCGATACCTATCTTAAACAAGTCGAAAACACTGATAGCCATTGCTGCGTAACTCCTCGATGAGCACAGTCCGGGCGCTCAAAACACCCACTGACGGAGCTGCTACGCTCAAGCTGCAATCCGCCGAGAAGTGCGCATCATCGGGCTTTTACAACGCCTCACGGCGTCTGACACCGACCCACTCATGCCCACCAACGCCGCCAGGCGACAGCCTCGGGTTCTGGGCGTTTTTAGCGGTGCAGATGCAGGGTAAATGCTTGAAAAACACTGTATGCGACCTCACCGACACTAGATGCGACCCTCCCTGTACTGGATACGACGCACCCGGTAGGCGACAGTTTTTCACTGGTACATGATCAGTCTCGACTCGATTGCAAGGCACGGTGGTAGAGCTGTTCCCGACACACCAACCGCCACACATATAAGCGCGGTCCAAACGCCGCCATAAAATCCAGGAGTCCCCGCTTTATGAAAGGTTCCCCCTCGTTGTTACTAGCCGCCATGCTGAGTCTGCCGCTTCTGGCACAGGCCGCAGAGCCGGAACAATGCAGCACCGTCAACTTCTCCGATGTCGGCTGGACCGATATCACCGTCACCACCGCCACGACCAGCGTCGTGCTCGAAGCCCTGGGTTACAAAACCAAGACCACGATGATTTCCGTGCCGGTGACCTACAAGTCCCTGGCCGATGGCAAGAACATGGACGTGTTCCTCGGTAACTGGATGCCGACCATGGAAAACGACATCAAGCCCTACCGTGATGCCGGCACCGTGGAAACCGTGCGCGCCAACCTGGAAAACGCCAAGTACACCCTGGCCGTACCCGAGTCGCTGTATGACAAGGGTCTGAAAGACTTTGCCGACATCGCCAAGTTCAAGAAAGAGCTGGCCGGCAAGATCTACGGCATCGAGCCGGGCAACGATGGCAACCGCACCATCCAGAGCATGATCGACAAGAACGCCTTCGGCCTCAAAGACGCCGGTTTCAAGGTGGTGGAATCCAGTGAAGCGGGCATGCTGTCACAGGTCGAGCGCGCCCAGCGTCGCGACACCGCGGTGGTGTTCCTGGGCTGGGAACCGCACCCAATGAACACCCGATTCAAGATGAAGTACCTGACCGGCGGCGACGACTTCTTCGGCCCCAACTTCGGCCAGGCGACCATCTACACCAACACCCGTAAGGGCTACACCAACGAGTGCAGTAACGTGGGCCAGTTGCTGAAGAACCTGTCGTTCACCCTGAACATGGAAAGCACCCTGATGGGCAATGTGCTGGACGACAAAATGAAGCCTGAGGCGGCCGCCAAGGCCTGGCTGAAAAAGAACCCGCAGGTGCTCGATACCTGGCTCGCAGGCGTGACCACCATTGACGGCAAACCAGGACTTGCAGCCGTGAAAGCCAAGCTTGAGTTGTAATCGCTTACGCCGGGCGGGCTTGCCCCGCCCGGGCTGTTTCTTCCCTGTATGCGGACGTTCACTACCATGCTCATTGATCAAAAAATACCCCTGGGCGAGTACATCGCGGCTTTCGTCGACTGGTTGACGAAACACGGTGCCGACACCTTCGACGCGATCGCTATTACCCTGGAAACCATGATCCACGGCGTGACGTTCGCGCTGACCTGGTTCAACCCCCTGGCCCTGATCGGCCTGATCGCCCTGCTGGCGCACCTGATTCAGCGCAAATGGGGCCTGACAGTGTTTGTCGTGCTGTCCTTTCTGCTGATCCTCAACCTGGGGTACTGGCAGGAAACCATGGAAACCCTGGCCCAGGTGATGTTCGCCACCCTGGTCTGCGTGGTCATCGGCGTGCCCTTAGGGATCATTGCCGCGCACAAGCCCCTGTTCTTCACATTGATGCGTCCGGTGCTCGACCTGATGCAGACCGTTCCCACCTTTGTGTACCTGATCCCAACCCTGACCCTGTTCGGCCTGGGTGTGGTACCCGGACTGATTTCCACCGTGGTGTTCGCCATCGCGGCGCCGATCCGCCTGACCTACCTCGGCATTCGCGATGTTCCACAAGAGTTGATGGACGCCGGCAAGGCCTTTGGCTGCTCGCGCCGTCAGTTGTTGTCGCGCATTGAACTGCCTCACGCCATGCCCAGCATCGCTGCCGGCATCACCCAATGCATCATGCTGTCGCTGTCGATGGTGGTGATCGCCGCCCTGGTGGGTGCCGACGGCCTGGGCAAACCGGTGGTCAACGCCTTGAACACCGCCGACATTGCCTTGGGCTTCGAGGCCGGCCTGGCGATCGTGTTGCTGGCCATCATGCTCGATCGCATCTGCAAACAACCCGAAGCTAAAAAAGGAGGTGACGCATGAGCATAATCCGCTTCGATAACGTCGACGTTATCTTCTCCAAGGACCCACGCGAGGCGCTCAAGCTGCTGGATGAGGGCATGACCCGCAACGAGATCCTGAAAAAAACCGGACAGATCGTTGGCGTGGAAAGTGCCAGCCTGGATATCGAAAAGGGCGAGATCTGCGTATTGATGGGCCTCTCCGGCTCCGGCAAATCCAGCCTCCTGCGTTGCATCAACGGCCTCAACACTGTCAGCCGGGGCCAGTTGTTCGTCGAGCACGAAGGACGGCAGATCGACATCGCCTCCTGCACCCCGGCCGAGCTGAAAATGATGCGCACCAAACGCATCGCCATGGTGTTCCAGAAGTTCGCCCTGATGCCTTGGCTGACCGTGCGCGAGAACATCAGCTTCGGTCTGGAAATGCAGGGTCGACCGGAAAAGGAACGGCGCAAGCTGGTGGACGAGAAGCTCGAGCTGGTGGGCCTGGCCCAATGGCGCAACAAGAAGCCCGACGAGTTGTCCGGCGGCATGCAGCAGCGGGTCGGCCTGGCCCGCGCCCTGGCCATGGACGCCGACATCCTGCTGATGGACGAACCCTTCTCGGCCCTCGACCCGCTGATCCGCCAGGGTTTGCAGGACGAGTTGCTGGAGCTGCAACGCAAGCTGAGCAAGACCATCGTGTTCGTCAGCCACGACCTGGACGAGGCCCTGAAACTGGGCAGCCGCATCGCCATCATGAAAGACGGCCGCATCATCCAGTACAGCAACCCGGAAGAAATCGTCCTCAACCCGGCGGACGATTACGTGCGCACCTTCGTCGCTCACACCAACCCGCTGAACGTGCTCTGCGGTCGCAGCCTGATGCGCAGCCTGGACAACTGCAAGCGGGTCAACGGTTCGGTGTGCCTGGACCCAGGCGGCGATTCCTGGCTTGACCTGGCGGAAGGCAACACCATCAAGGGCGCGCGCTGCAACGGCTCGCAGCTGGACCTGCAGAACTGGGTGCCCGGGCAAGCGGTGGAGGAACTGGGCCGGCGTCCGACCCTGGTGGACTCCAACATCGGCATGCGCGACGCCTTGCAGATCCGCTACCAGACCGGCAACAAACTGGTGCTCCACGACAACCAGAAGGTGGTGGGGATTCTTGGCGACAGTGAGCTGTATCACGCCCTGCTCGGCAAGAACCTGGGCTGACCAGGCAGGCACAAAAACGCCGCGAGCAATCGCGGCGTTTTGTTTTAACCAAAGCCCACCATCGTGCAGGAAGTTGCGCATAACGACGCAACGGCCCTAGAGCCCGACCGCGCCCCTGAGGACGCGCTTACCCGCAAGCCGGACCTGCAAAAGAAAGCCATCGCTCGTCGACCAGAGAGCGATCCGTCAACTCACTCAGCTATAGACACGGCCAAGGAGATGCCGATGGCTTTCGAACTGATCGAGCACATCGTGGGTGATCTGCTCTTGGGTAAAGCCCATCAAGTCGTATTCTTGACTGCCGTTGTGCAGGTACACCTCGGCGCGGTAGAAACGACTGCGCACTTCGCTGTCCGCCCCTTCCGGCTGGGCCGATTCGCTCGGCGCCGCCAGGTAGCCGTCCAGGCTCACTTCATAGACGAAGGGATTGCCTTCCTCCATTTCCACCCGCAGGCCCAGCAAACTCTTGGACTTGCCCAGGTTGGTCTGCACTTCATGGCCCAGGGTGCGCAGTTGCGCGACGGCTTCCTGCAGCGCCGGGCTGATGTGCTTGTCCATGTAACGCTGCACCACCGACTGGCTCGGTTGCAGGTCCAGCTGGGTCAGGCGCTCGCTGAAACCCCGGCGACCGCGCTCGGCCAGTTGCGCCTGTTCCTGTTCAATCTGCACGTCCTGGCGCATGGCCTTGTGCAAACCGAACATGAAGAAGATCAGCACCACCGAGAACGGCAGGCCGGCCAGCACCACCATGGTCTGCATGGCTTCGAAGTTGCCGGCGAACAACAGACCGATGGTCACCAGGGTGATCACCACCGACCAAAAGATCCGCAGCCAGTGCGGGGCGTCTTCGTCGACGTTGCCACCCTTGCAGGACAGGTTGGCCATCATCACCGCACCAGAGTCGGCGGGGGTCAGGAACAGCACGAAGCCGACGAAGATCGATACACCGATGACAATCTTCGAGGCCGGGTAGTGCTCAAGCAATTGATAGATCGCCATCGACGGCTGTTCCAGCGCCGTCTTGCCCAGCTCCACCGCGCCCTGGTTGACCACCAGATCCAAAGCCGAGTTGCCGAAGATCGACAGCCAGGCCAGGGTGAAACCCAGGGGAATCAGCAGCACGCCGGCCACCAGCTCACGCACTGTGCGACCGCGAGAAATACGCGCAATGAACATGCCTACGAACGGTGCCCAGGAAATCCACCAGGCCCAGTAGAACAGGGTCCACAGGCCGAGCCAGCGATCGGACTTGGCGCTGTCGCCTTCATACACATACAGGTCGAAGGTTTTCAGCACCGCGCCGTTGAGGTAGTCGCCGATGTTCTGCACGAAACCGTTGAGCAAGTGCAGGGTCGGGCCGAACAGCAGGACAAAGATCAGCAGGCCGCTGAACAGCACGATGTTCAGGTTGGACAGACGACGGATGCCGTTCTCCACGCCAGACACCGCAGCAATGGTGGCCACCGTGCTCATGACGATGATCACGATCAGCAGGTTGGTGTTGCTGTGCTCCATGCCGAACAGGTTCTCCAGACCGGAAGACACCTGCATCGAACCAATCCCCAGGTTGGTCACCAGACCCAGCAGGGTCACGAACATGCCGAAGCCGTCCACCGCGTGACCGGCCGCGCCCTTGACCCAGCGCTCGCCCGCCAGCGGATACAACGCCGAACGCAGCGCCAGCGGCTGGTTATGCCGATAGGCAAAGTACGCAACCGCCAGCCCGACCAGCGCGTAGATCGCCCAGCCATGCAGGCCCCAGTGCAGGAAGGTCAGTTGCAACGCCTGGCGTGCGGCCAGGTTGCTGCCGGGTACGCCTTCGGGCGGGTTGAAGTAATGATCCAGAGGCTCGGAGGCGCCGAAGTACAGCAGCGAGATACCGATACCCGAGGAAAACAACATGCCAGCCCAGGCGCCGTAGCTGAAGTCCGGGGTGTCTTGCTTGGTCCCCAGCTTGAGCTTGCCGTAGGAGGAAAACGCCAGGCCCACCACGAACACCAGGTAAGCGGCGATCACCACCATGTAGTACCAGCCGAAGCTGCGGGACAACCACTCCTGAGCAATCCCGAGCAGTCTGCCGGCCTCTTGCGGGGCGATGATCAGAATGGCGGTCAACAACAGGATCAGCGCGGTAGAGGTGTAGAACACCCAACCGTTGACCCGCACCTTCTCTGGTGGGGTCTTTATAAGAGAGGCAGAACTCATTGCACAGATGCTCCAGGCAGTGCGAGAGAAGGACACAAGGCAACACCGCACCCGACCAATCGGTTAGTTGGCAGCCGATCGTCGGGTGATATAAAGACACCCCGAAAAAACCCGAAACCGCAAAAGCCGCGTTGCGCACCCGCATCCGAGGTCGGTGACAAACCTGCAGTTCATCGCCTGGCCCCCAGCGCGTCCTGCCCCTTCAACACGTCCGTTCTCTTGCCGGTCCACGCCATGCCGCATGTAAGTTTTGGGCTATTTCGGAGGTCGCTTTCCCGCCGTCTACCAGTAGGAAAAAAACCTCAGGCAGCGACGATTTGTCGCAGATCTTATTCTTTGTTGATTGAACGTTCAATCAAAACAAAATAGACTGGCCCGCAAGTCGACTGGCGTCATTCGCCTGTCGACGGGCCTAAGGAGAGCTATCAGATGCCCAAGGTCGGTATGCAACCCATACGCCGCCAGCAATTGATCGAAGCCACGCTGCAAGCGGTCGATCAGGTCGGAATGGGGGACGCCAGCATTGCGCTGATCGCCCGTTTGGCCGGTGTCTCGAACGGCATCATCAGTCACTACTTTCAGGACAAGAACGGCCTGATCGCCGCCACCATGCGGTACCTGATGAATGTCCTGATAGAGAACGTCACCGCGCGCCGCCTGGCGCTGACAGATGACAGCCCGCGGGCCCATCTGCAGGTGATCATCGAAGGCAACTTCGACGCCAGCCAGGTCAATGGCCCGGCAATGAAAACCTGGCTGGCCTTTTGGGCCACCAGCATGCACCACCCGTCATTGCACAGGTTGCAGCGGATCAACGATCACCGCCTGTACTCCAACCTGTGTTGCCAGTTCCGTCGCGTCCTGCCGCTGGATCAAGCACGCAACGCAGCCCGTGGCCTGGCAGCCCTGATTGACGGTTTGTGGTTGCGCGGTGCGCTGTCGGGAGACGCTTTCGACACCGAGCAAGCGCAGCAGATCGCTTATGAATACATGGATTTCCAACTGGCTAAGCAGGAGCGCTAGAGCACAAAAGAGACGCTCGGCCCCTGAACCGCCACTGATCAACGTGTCCTGAACTTAGCGACACGCCCGGTGGTCAAGCCCACTACTTAATGCACTTGCGAGGACACTATGGCCCGTTTCGAACTGCAAAAACTCTACATCGACGGCGGCTACACCGATGCCGGCAGCGACGCCACTTTCGACGCCATCAACCCGGCCAACGGTGAAGTTCTCGCACAAGTGCAGCGTGCGACCTTTGATGACGTGGAACGCGCCGTGGTCAGCGCCGAAAAGGGCCAGAAGATCTGGGTCGCCATGACCGCCATGGAGCGTTCGCGCATTCTGCGTCGCGCCGTGGAAATCCTCCGCGAGCGCAACGACGAACTGGCCGCTCTGGAAACCCTGGACACCGGTAAAGCCTTCTCCGAAACCAAGTACGTGGACATCGTCACTGGCGCCGACGTGCTGGAGTACTACGCAGGCCTGGTACCGGCCATCGAAGGCGAGCAGATCCCGCTGCGCACCACCTCCTTCGTCTACACCCGTCGCGAGCCCCTGGGCGTGGTCGCCGGCATCGGCGCCTGGAACTACCCGATCCAGATCGCCCTGTGGAAATCCGCGCCCGCCCTGGCCGCCGGTAACGCGATGATCTTCAAGCCAAGTGAAGTGACCTCGCTGACCACCCTGAAACTGGCCGAGATCTACACCGAAGCGGGCGTACCGGCGGGCGTGTTCAACGTGCTGACCGGCAGCGGCCGTGAAGTCGGCACCTGGCTGACCGAGCACCCGCGCATCGAGAAAGTCTCCTTCACCGGCGGCACCGACACCGGCAAGAAGGTCATGGCCAGCGCTTCCAGCTCGTCGCTCAAAGACGTGACCATGGAACTGGGCGGCAAGTCGCCGCTGATCATCTTCGACGACGCCGACCTGGATCGCGCCGCCGACACCGCGATGATGGCCAACTTCTACAGCTCCGGTCAGGTCTGCACCAACGGCACTCGCGTATTCGTGCCAAGCCACCTGAAAGCCGCTTTCGAAGCCAAGATCGCCGAGCGCGTAGCGCGCATCCGCATCGGCAACCCGGAAGACGAAAACACCAACTTCGGTCCACTGGTCAGCTTCCAGCACATGGAAAGCGTGCTGGGCTACATCGCCAAGGGCAAGGAAGAAGGTGCCCGCGTACTGTGCGGCGGTGAGCGTCTGACCGACGGCGAATTCGCCAAGGGTGCCTTCGTTGCGCCAACCGTGTTCACCGACTGCACCGACGACATGACCATCGTGCGTGAAGAAATCTTCGGCCCAGTGATGGCGATCCTGACTTATGAAACCGAAGAAGAGGTGATCCGCCGCGCCAACGACACCGACTTCGGTCTGGCCGCCGGTATCGTCACCAAGGACCTGAACCGCGCCCACCGCGTGATTCATCAACTCGAAGCCGGCATCTGCTGGATCAACGCCTGGGGCGAATCCGACGCCAAGATGCCGGTTGGCGGCTACAAGCAATCGGGCGTGGGCCGTGAGAACGGCATCAGCTCGCTGAACAACTTCACCCGCATCAAATCGGTGCAGGTCGAGCTGGGCGACTACGCCTCGGTGTTCTAAGACACCCAGCCTCAGCGACAACCCCTGTAGCCGCTGCCGCGGGCTGCGAAAAGGTCCGAAGGACCTTCCTGCGATCGCCGAAGCACGTCCGCTGCGCGGCGATCGCAGCCTTCGGCAGCGGCTACAGGCCTATTGATCGTGCGACCTGACCAACCTCAAAGAGGGTGCATTCAATGTCCCAAGAATTCGACTACATCATCATCGGTGCCGGCTCCGCCGGTAACACCCTGGCGACCCGCCTGACTGAAGACGAAGGCGTCACCGTCCTGCTGCTCGAAGCCGGCGGCCCGGACTACCGTTTCGACTTCCGTACCCAAATGCCAGCGGCCCTGGCGTTCCCCCTGCAAGGCCGTCGCTACAACTGGGCCTACGAAACCGATCCAGAGCCGCACATGGACGGTCGGCGCATGGAGTGCGGGCGCGGCAAGGGCCTGGGCGGCTCCTCGCTGATCAACGGCATGTGCTACATCCGTGGTAACGCCATGGACTATGACGGCTGGGCCAAGCTGCCAGGCCTGGAAGACTGGACCTACCTGGACTGCCTGCCGTATTTCCGCAAGGCGGAAACCCGTGACATCGGCCCCAACGACTACCACGGCGGCGATGGCCCGGTCAGCGTGACCACGCCCAAAGCCGGCAACAACCCGCTGTTCCACGCCATGGTCGAAGCCGGCGTGCAGGCCGGCTATCCGCGCACCGAAGACCTGAACGGCTACCAGCAGGAAGGCTTCGGCCCGATGGACCGTACCGTGACCCCGAAAGGACGTCGCGCCAGTACCGCCCGCGGCTACCTGGATGTGGCCAAGCAGCGCTCGACCCTGACCATCGTCACCCATGCGCTGACCGACAAGATCCTGTTTGACGGCAAGCGCGCCATCGGCGTGAGCTACCTGCAAGGCAGCACCGAAGAGCGCGTGGAAGCCCGTGCCCGCAAGGAAGTGATTGTCAGCTCCGGCGCCATCGCCTCGCCGCAACTGCTGCAACGCTCTGGCGTCGGCCCGCGCGCCCTGCTGGAAAGCCTGGACATCCCCGTGGTTCACGACCTGCCGGGCGTGGGTGAAAACCTGCAGGACCACCTAGAGCTGTACCTGCAATACGCTTGCACCCAGCCGGTGTCGCTGTACCCCTCGCTGCTGTGGTGGAACCAACCGGCCATCGGCGCCGAGTGGCTGTTCAACGGCACCGGCATCGGCGCCAGCAACCAGTTCGAGGCTGGCGGTTTCATCCGTACACGTGAAGAGTTCGAATGGCCGAATATCCAGTACCACTTCCTGCCGGTGGCGATTAACTACAACGGCAGCAACGGTGTGAAAGAGCACGGTTTCCAGGCGCACATGGGTTCCATGCGCTCGCCGAGCCGCGGCCGCGTGCAACTCAAGTCCAAGGACCCGCGCCAGCACCCGAGCATTCTCTTCAACTACATGGCCACCGAGCAGGACTGGCAGGAATTTCGCGACGGCATCCGCCTGACCCGGGAAATCATGCAGCAGCCAGCCCTGGACGCCTTCCGTGGCCGCGAGATCAGCCCGGGCATCGAGGTGCAGACTGACGAGCAACTGGACACGTTCATCCGCGAACACGCCGAGACCGCGTTCCACCCATCCTGCTCGTGCAAGATGGGCACCGACGAGATGGCGGTCGTGGACGGCCAGGGTCGCGTGCATGGCATGCAAGGCCTGCGTGTGGTGGATGCCTCGATCATGCCGATCATCACCACCGGCAACCTCAACGCGCCGACGATCATGATGGCCGAAAAAATTGCCGACAAGATCCGTGGCCGTCAGCCGCTGCCCCGCAGCAAGGCTGCCTACTACGTAGCGGGCGACGCCCCGGTGCGTGGCAAGCCAATGCGCGATATCACTCCGACCGCGCAGTAAGCCGCACGGGCACCGACCGCAAGGGTCGGTGCCTTTTTCACCTCACCGCGTATTTCCTGCCCCCGCATTGCCCGCACTGCCTCCTTGATCGCAGCCTCCGGCAGCAGCTACAGTTCTGCAACTTGCCCATCCCCTTCGCCCCGGAGTCCACCGACGCCTATATCTGTAGGAGCCGCCGGGCAGCGTTCCGTTTGCTGGCGACAAGACCCGCCCGCTATCGCGTCTCACAAGGAGGTCCTCCATGTTCGACTTTCACCCCCGGCTCAAGCAGCGCTTTGCTGCCTTGCGCACGGGCGCCGAATTCTTTTCTCTGCGCTACGTGCGCGAGTCGGACCAATACCTGTCAGTGCGCAAGAACGTTGCCGAACCACCGAGCCTGGGCCGCGACGAAGGGGCGATGCTGACCGTACGGGTGCGTGGTGTGGAAGCCTACGCCGCCACCAGTGACCTCTCGCAAGGCGGCCTGCAAGCCGCCCTCGACCGCGCCGAACACCTGGCTCGGGTGATCGCCGCCCACGCCCTGCTGGACCTGCGCGAGCAGCCGGTGTCCAGCCACCGTGGCGACTACCTTTCGCCGAATCTGGACCAGCCCTTCCCATCCCTCAGCGACTGCTACCAGCTGCTGGGCGACGAGTCGGCCTCGGTGCCCAAGGACGAGCGCCTGGTGAACTGGCAAGTGGGCATCGGCGTGACCCAGGTCGAGCAGATCTACCTCAACAGCGCCGGCGCCGAGCTGCGCCAGGCTCAGCGGTTTGTCTACCCGGGCCTGGATGTCACCGCCTACGACGGTAGCGACAGTCAGACCCGCAGCCTGGGCCGGGAAAACTTCGGCCAGCAGGGCGCCGGTGATGTGATCAGCCGTTGCGGCCTGCTGGGCGCGGCGCCACGGGTGGCCGATCAGGCGCTGCAGTTGCTCCTGGCGCCGAACACCCCGCAAGGCCCTCGGGACCTGCTGCTGATGCCGGACCAGATGATGCTGCAGATCCACGAGTCCATCGGCCATCCTCTGGAGCTGGACCGCATCCTCGGCGACGAGCGCAACTACGCCGGCACCAGTTTCGTCAAACAGGAAGATTTCGGCCGCCTGCAATACGGTTCTTCCCTGCTCAACGTAACCTTCGACCCACTGATTCCCGAGGAGTTGGCCAGCTACGGCCATGACGACGATGGCAGCGCCGCCAGCAAGCAGTTCCTGATCCGCGAGGGGCTGCTGGTACGTCCCCTGGGCAGTGCCCTGTCGCAATACCGCAGTGGCCTCGACGGCGTTGCCAACAGCCGCGCCAGCAGTTGGAACCGCGCGCCCATCGACCGCATGGCCAACCTCAATGTCGAGCCCGGCGACCAGCCCCTGGAGCGCCTGATCGGCCAGATCGAACACGGCATCCTGATGTCCACCAACCGCTCCTGGTCCATCGACGATGCGCGCAACAAGTTCCAGTTCGGCTGCGAATGGGGCCAACTGATCGAAAACGGCGAACTCAAGGGCGTGGTCAAGAACCCCAACTACCGGGGCATTTCCGCGCAGTTCTGGCGCAACCTCAGCGCGGTGGGCGACCGCAGCACCTTCCAAGTCCTGGGCACCCCTAACTGCGGCAAGGGCGAACCCAACCAGGTGATCCGCGTCGGCCATGCTTCCCCGGCCTGCGTATTCAGCACGATTGACGTATTTGGAGGAGATGCCTGATGACCAGGACGATGAGTCAGGCCGAGCCGTTCAAGGCGTTGGTGCAGTGGCTGCAGGACGCGGTCAAGGAATCGGAGCAGTTCACCCTGAGCTATGCCGCCGAGTCTTCGGAGTTCATTCGCTTCAACCACGCCAAGGTGCGTCAGGCCGGGCAAGTGCAACAGGCCAGCCTGCACTTCAAGTTGATCGACGGTGGTCGCCACGCCGACCTCAGCATCACCTTGAGCAACGACCCCGAGGTGGACCGTCAACGCCTGGCCGATGCCTTGCAACAACTGCGCGAAACCCTGCCGCTGCTGCCGGCGGACCCGTACCTGATGCTCAACCACACCCGCTGGCAATCCCACCACGTGCAGGACCATCCGCTGCTCGACAGCGAGCAAGTGGTGGAGGAAATCGGCCGTGCCGCATCCGGCCTGGACCTGGTAGGCATCTATGCCGCCGGGCCTATCGGCCGCGGCTTCGCCAGCTCCGACGGGGCGTTCGGCTGGCATCAGGCCAACAGCTTCAACTTTGATTTCAGCCTGTTCCACGCCAACGGCGAGGCGGTAAAGGCCAGCTACGCCGGACACACCTGGGACAGCGAGCAATTCGCGCAGCGCTTCGAGCAGACTCGCCAACAACTGGATTACCTCGGTCGCCCACTGCGCCCCCTGGCACCCGGGCAGTACCGAGCCTACCTGGCACCGGCCGCCTTGGAAGAGATCATCGGCATGCTGGCCTGGGGCGGTTTTTCCGCCCAGTCGATTGCCAGCAAACACAGCCCGCTGCAAAAGCTTTATGCCGGCGACGCCGCGTTGAGCCCGTTGGTGGCCCTGGACGAACAAGTCAGCGGCTCGCTGAGCCCAGCGTTTTCCGATGAGGGTTACCCGCGCAGCGACCTGTCGCTGATCGCCGCGGGCAGTGCCAATGCCCAACTGATCAACTCCCGCAGCGCCGCCGAGTACGGCCTGAGCAGCAACGGCGCCGACAGCGGCGAATACCCCGGCGCGCTGAACATGGCGGCGGGCCAGTTGTCCCAGCAGGAGATCCTCAAGCAGCTGGGCACCGGTCTGTACATCAGCAACCTGTGGTACCTGAACTATTCGGACCTGCCGGCGGCGCGGCTGACGGGCATGACCCGCTTCGCCACCTTCTGGGTGGAGAACGGCGAGATCCAGGCCCCGGTGAGCACTATGCGCTTCGACGACAGCGTCTACAGCCTGTTGGGCTCGCAACTGGAGGCCCTGACCCAGCACCGGGAACTGCTGCTCTCGGCCAGCACCTACGGCCAGCGCCAGACCGCCTCGATGCATTTGCCCGGCGCGCTGGTCAGCCGCTTGACCCTGACCTTGTAACCACCACCGATGTGACGAGGGAGTCCGCTCCCGCTGGCCCGCGAAGCGGGCCCAAACCCTGGCAACCCGGAAGCGTGCGCCATTGCACGACGCCAGGTTGACGAGCGCCGCCCTTTGGGCGCCGCTCGCTCGAGCCAGCGCTTGCGCCCTCGCCACATGGCAACTGCCCACCTTGACCGATCGACAGAGGTTTTATGCCACAACACTCGCCTCTCGACGCCACCACCACCCGCTGGCTGCCCTGGGTGGTGGCCATCGCCTTCTTCATGCAATCGCTGGACGGTACCATCCTCAACACGGCGCTGCCCGCCATGGCCAGGGACCTAGCCGAAGACCCGCTGCGCATGCAAGGGGTGATCATCGCCTACATGCTCACCGTGGCGCTGCTGATCCCAGCCTCGGGCTGGATCGCTGACCGTTTTGGCACCAAGAAGATCTTCTTCGGCGCCATCTTGCTGTTCAGCATCGGCTCATTGCTGTGCGCCCTGTCCCACTCGCTGAGCATGCTGATCGGAGCCAGGGTGATCCAGGGCCTGGGCGGCGCGCTGATGCTGCCGGTGGGTCGATTGGTGGTGCTGCGCGCCTACCCGCGCTCGGAGTTGGTGCGGATCATGGGTTTCATCACCATTCCCGGGCTGCTGGGTCCGCTATTGGGCCCGACCCTGGGCGGTTGGATGGTGCAGTACCTGACCTGGCACTGGATTTTCCTGATCAACCTGCCGGTGGGCGCGATGGGCTGCTACGCGGTGTGGCGCTTTATCCCCGACCTGCGGGGCAGTGAGCGCACCCGCTTCGATGGCTTGGGCTTCTTGTTGTTCGGCGCGGCGATGGTGCTGATCACCATCGCCATGGAAGGCCTGGGCGAACTGCACCTGCCGCACCTGCGGGTGATGTTGCTGCTGTTTGGCGGAATGGCTTGCCTGGCGGCCTATTGGCTGCGGGCCGGGCACATCGACAACCCGCTGTTCGCCCCGTCGCTGTTCAAGGTACGGACCTTTGCCGTGGGCATCCTCGGCAACCTGTTCGCCCGCCTGGGCAGCGGCGCCCTGCCGTTCCTGGTGCCGCTGCTGTTGCAGGTGGCCTTGGGTTACTCTCCTTCCCAGGCGGGGATGAGCATGCTGCCCCTGGCGGCCGCAGCGATGTTGGCCAAGTCCATTGCCCGGCCGCTGATCGAACGCCTGGGCTATCGCATCGTGCTCACCGGCAACACCCTGGCCCTGGGCCTGATGCTGGCGAGCATGGGGCTGGTCACTGAGCACACGCCCTACCCGCTGCTGCTGGGCATGCTGGCGGTGCTGGGGGCGATCAACTCGCTGCAGTTCACCGCGATGAACACCGTGACTCTGATCGACCTCGACGATGCCGCCGCCAGCAGCGGCAACAGCCTGTTGTCGGTGGTCGCGCAACTGTCCCTGAGCCTCGGGGTGGCCTGCGCCGGCGCGCTGCTGGGCGGTTTTACTGCACAAGTAGGCAATGACGGAGTGAACACCGTGCTTGGTGCCTTCCAGCTGACCTTTCTCACCGTGGGCATCATGGCGATGCTGGCGGCGGCGATCTTCCTCCAGCTGTCGCCCACCGATGGCCGAAGGGCGCGCAAGGTCGAGGAGCAACACATCGAGCATTGAGCCGCACAGTTCCCTTCGTAGGAACCGGCTTGCCGGCGATGAGGCCGCCGAGCCCGGTGCAAACCTTGCGGCCGCCTTCGCTGGCCAGCCGGCGCCTACCCAAAACCGCCCCTGCGCGGTTGCTCGTCCAGAATTTGCAGGTTGTGGGAGCGGGACTGATACACTGCGCGACATTTTGTTTTGCAGGCCAGTCCCGTGACCACCATCGCCACCGCTTTTAATACTTTGCCCCTGTCCGCCGCCATGCTGGCTAACCTCGACTCCCTCGGTTATGCCCAGATGACGCCGATCCAGGCGCAAAGCTTGCCGGTGATCCTCAAGGGCATGGACCTGATCGCCCAGGCCAAGACCGGCAGCGGCAAGACCGCAGCCTTCGGCATCGGCCTGCTGAACCCGATCAACCCGCGCTACTTCGGCTGCCAGGCGCTGGTGATCTGCCCGACCCGCGAGCTGGCCGACCAGGTGGCCAAGGAAGTCCGGCGCCTGGCCCGCGCCGAAGACAACATCAAGGTCCTGACCCTGTGCGGCGGCGTGCCCTT
Source organism: Pseudomonas sp. LD120 (assembly GCF_009861525.1). Taxonomy (GTDB): domain Bacteria; phylum Pseudomonadota; class Gammaproteobacteria; order Pseudomonadales; family Pseudomonadaceae; genus Aquipseudomonas. The sequence goes on from NZ_WVHL01000001.1 coordinate 502,395, forward strand.
CGGCCCGCAGATCGCCTCCCTGGAGCACGGCGCGCACATCATCGTCGGCACCCCGGGGCGCATCTCCCAGCACCTGCGCAAGGGCTCGCTGAAGCTCGACGGCCTCAACACCCTGGTGCTCGACGAAGCCGACCGCATGCTCGACATGGGCTTCTACGACGCCATCGAAGACATCATCGAGCAGACCCCGTCGCGCCGACAGACCCTGCTGTTCTCCGCTACGTACCCGGTGGGCATCAAGCAACTGGCGTCGAAGTTCATGCGTGATCCGCAGACGGTGAAAGCCGAAGCGTTCCACGACGACACGCAGATCGAACAGCGTTTCTACGAGATCTCCCCGGACGAACGCATGAGCGCTGTGACCAAAGTCCTGCACCACTTCCGCCCGGCTTCCTGCGTCGCTTTCTGCTTCACCAAGCAGCAAGTTCAGGAAACCGTCGATCACCTGATCTCCAAAGGCATTTCCGCCGTCGGCCTGCACGGCGATCTGGAACAGCGTGACCGCGATCAGGTGCTGGCGATGTTCGCCAACCGCAGTACTTCGGTACTGGTCGCCACCGACGTGGCCGCCCGCGGCCTGGACATCGATGCGCTGGACATGGTGATCAACGTCGAGCTGGCCCGCGATTCAGAAATCCACATTCACCGCGTTGGCCGCACCGGTCGCGCTGGCGAAAAAGGTATCGCGGTCAGCCTCGTCGCACCGTCCGAAGCCCATCGCGCGCAAGCCATCGAACAACTGCAGAAAGCCCCGCTGAACTGGGATCAGGTCGACAACCTCAAGTCTCAGGGCGGCGCCCCGCTGCAGCCACCGATGAGCACGCTGTGCATCGCTGGCGGGCGCAAGGACAAAGTGCGCCCGGGCGATATTCTCGGTGCACTGACTGGCGACGCCGGCATCCCGGGCGCCCAGGTCGGCAAGATCGCGATCTTCGACTTCCAGTCGTATGTGGCGGTTGATCGCACCGTGGTCATGCAGGCGCTGCAGCGTTTGAACAACGGCAAGATCAAGGGCCGTTCGCTGCGCGTGCGCATCCTCTAACCCCACTGCTTGACCTGTAGCCGCTCCTAACGAGGACAACGTTTTGCGTTCTACCCAAGTCGTGATCATCGGCGCTGGCGCCGCCGGCCTGATGTGCGCCCTGACCGCGGCCGGCCGCGGGCGCCAGGTGCTGCTGCTGGACCACGCCAACAAGGCCGGGAAGAAGATCCTGATGTCCGGCGGCGGACGCTGCAATTTCACCAACATGTACACCGAACCGGGCAATTTTCTCTCGCAGAACCCGCACTTCTGCAAGTCGGCCCTGGCCCGCTACACCCAGTGGGACTTCATCGGTCTGGTGGCCAAGCATGGCGTGCCCTACCACGAGAAGAAACTCGGCCAGCTGTTCTGCGATAACAAGTCCAGCGACATCCTCGGCATGCTCCTCGACGAGTGCCACCAGGTTGGGGTCGAGTTGCGCCTGGACACCTCGATCCAGCAGATCGAGAAGCGGGAGGCCGGCTACCTGCTGCAGACCACCCTGGGCGCGGTGCAGTGCCAATCCCTGGTGATCGCCACCGGCGGCCTGTCAATCCCGACCCTGGGCGCCACCGGCTTCGGTTATCAAGTGGCCAGGCAGTTCGGCCATGAACTGCTGCCGACCCGTGCCGGCCTGGTGCCATTCACCATCACCGACCAGCTCAAGGTGCTGTGCGGCGAGCTGTCGGGCACTTCGGTGGACTGCCTGGTGAGCTGCAACGGGCAGAGTTTTCGTGAAAACATCCTCTTCACTCACCGCGGCCTCAGTGGTCCGGCGATCCTGCAGATTTCGTCCTATTGGCAGCCCGGTGACAGCGTCGAAATCAATCTGCTACCGGACCTCGACGCTCTGGACTGGCTGCAACAGCAACAGGCCGAACGCCCCAACAGCGAGCTGAAAACCCTGCTGGGGGAGATCTTCACCAAGAAGATGGCCGGCTTGCTGGCCGATCACTGGTTCGTCTCCAAACCGATGAAGCAGTACACCCCGGTGGAGCTGGCGGACGTGGCGCAAAAACTCGGCAGTTGGCAGTTGGTGCCGGCGGGCACCGAGGGCTACCGCACCGCCGAAGTGACCCTGGGCGGGGTCGATACCCGCGAGGTGTCGTCCAAGACCATGGAATCGCTGAAGAGCCCGGGGCTGTATTTCATCGGTGAAGTGCTGGACGTCACCGGCCACCTGGGCGGCTTCAATTTCCAGTGGGCCTGGGCCTCGGGCTACGCGGCAGCGCAATACGTCTGAGCCGCTTCGTGTCCCTGCCGCTGCCGCAGGCTGCGCACGACCCGAAGGGGCGCGGCGATCCAATGTCCGCTGAGGCCCTACGGACCTGTCGCAGCCTGCGGCAACGGCAACGGCAACAGAATTTGCCGGCCGATGTGACGGCGGCATTGCGCCGTCGTCAATACTGGCTCAATTTAGCTGCATCGCCCCGGAAGGCCTGTCTCACTCCATGTCATCGACTTCTTTTCGTCAGTCTCTGCGCCGCCTCTGGGCGCTGGATAAATTCAGCTACAGCGTGCGGGTGTTCATCGCCCTGACCGGCAGCATGGCGCTGTGCTGGTACCAGGATGAAATGGCCCTGCTGATCCCGCTGTTCCTCGGCGTCATCGCCAGTGCCCTGGCGGAAACCGACGACAGCTGGCAAGGTCGCCTCAACGCCCTGGCGGTCACCCTGGTGTGCTTCAGCATCGCCGCGCTGTCGGTGGAGCTGCTGTTCCCTTACCCCTGGATCTTCGCCATCGCCCTGGCCTTGGCCAGCTTCGGCCTGACCATGCTCGGGGCCTTGGGGGAACGCTATGGCGCCATCGCCTCGGCGACCCTGATTCTCTCGGTCTACACCATGATCGGCGTCGATCAGCGCGGCGGCGCGGTGATCGATTTCTGGCACGAGCCGCTGCTGCTGGTGGCAGGCGCCGCCTGGTACGGCGCGCTGTCGGTGTTGTGGCAAGCGCTGTTTTCCAACCAGCCAGTGCAGCAGAGCCTGGCCCGGCTGTTCCGCGAACTGGGTTATTACCTCAAGCTCAAGGCATCGCTGTTCGAACCGATCCGCCAGTTGGATGTTGAAGCCCGGCGCCTGGAGCTGGCCCAGCAAAATGGCAAGGTGGTGGCAGCCCTCAACGCCGCCAAGGAGATCATCCTGCACCGGGTCGGCAATGGCCGGCCGGGGTCGAAGGTCAGTCGCTACCTGAAGCTGTACTTCCTGGCCCAGGACATCCACGAGCGTGCCAGCTCGTCGCACTACCCGTACAACGCCCTGACCGACGCCTTCTTCCACAGCGACGTGCTGTTTCGCTGCCAGCGCCTGCTGCGCCAGCAGGGCAAGGCCTGCCGCGCCCTGGCCGAATCCATCCAACTGCGCCAGCCCTTCGTCTATGACGCCAGCTTCGCCCAAGCTCTGAGCGACCTGCACGCCTCCCTGGAACACTTGCGCATCCAGAGCAACCCGGCCTGGCGCGGGCTGCTGCGTTCGCTGCGGGCCCTGGCCGCCAACCTCGGCACCCTCGACCGCCTGCTCAGCGACGCCAGCAACCCCGACGCCCTGGCCGATGCCACCGACAGCAGCCTGCTGGACCGCTCGCCGCGCAACCTCAAGGATGTCTGGACCCGCCTGCGCACCCAACTGACACCCACTTCGCTGCTGTTCCGCCATGCCCTGCGCCTGCCCCTGGCGCTGAGCATCGGCTACGGCATGGTGCATTTGATCCACCCGTCCCAGGGCTACTGGATCATCCTCACCACGCTGTTCGTCTGCCAGCCCAACTACGGCGCCACCCGGCGCAAGCTGGGCCAAAGGATCGTCGGCACCGCCATCGGCCTGACCATCGCCTGGGCGCTGTTCGACCTGTTCCCCAGCCCCTTGGTGCAATCGCTGTTCGCCATCGCCGCCGGAGTGGTGTTCTTCACCAACCGCACCACCCGCTACACCTTGGCCACCGCCGCCATCACCCTGATGGTGCTGTTCTGCTTCAACCAGGTGGGCGACGGCTACGGGCTATTCCTACCGCGGCTGTTCGATACCCTGCTGGGCAGCCTGATCGCAGGATTGGCGGTGTTCCTGTTCCTGCCGGACTGGCAGGGACGGCGCCTGAACAAGGTGCTGGCCAACACCCTGACCTGCAACAGCATCTACCTGCGCCAGATCATGCAACAGTACGCCGCCGGCAAGCGCGACGACCTGGCCTACCGCCTGGCCCGGCGCAATGCCCACAACGCCGACGCGGCGCTGTCCACCACCCTGGCCAACATGCTCATGGAGCCGGGGCACTTCCGTAAGGAGGCCGACGTGGGCTTCCGTTTCCTGGTGCTGTCTCACACCTTGCTCAGCTACCTTTCCGGCCTGGGTGCACACCGAGAGACCCAACTGCCGGGCGAGGTACGCGAGCATCTGATCAATGGCGCGGGCGTCAGCCTGGCGGCGAGCATCGATGAAATCGCCCAGGGGCTGGCCAACAAGACCCCGATCGCCATCCAGAGCGATGCCGAGGAAGCGCTGGCCAATGAGCTGGAGCAGATGCCGGATGAAATCGACGAAGGCCAGCGCCTAGTGCAGACCCAACTGGCGTTGATCTGCCGACAACTGGGTCCGTTGCGAACCCTGGCGGCGCACCTGATCAAGGCAGCTTAAGAGCAGCGACAAGCGACAAGAACGGCGCGAACGGCTCTAGCTTGGCGCTCGCAGCTTACCGCTGCTTCCCTTACATGCCGTGCTGGCGCAGCAGGCGGTCGTAGCTGCCGTCTGCCTTCATCGCGGCGATTTCCCGGTCGAACTTGGCAATGATCTGCGCGTGCTCGGGGTTCTTCAGGCTCACCAGGATATGCAGGCTGTTTTCGCTCAAGGGCTTGGGCAAAAATTCCAGGGCATTGCGTACCCTCGGTGATTCGCGCGCCAAGTAGTAACGGGCAACGTACTCGTCTTCCAGGGTCAGCTTGACCCGATCCGCCGCGAGCATGCGCACCGCCATGGCGAAATTGTGCACCAGCACTTTTTGCATCTCTGGGTCATTGTCGAATTTCGGCGAATAGGCATAACCACGCACCACGGCAATCGGGTATGCGTGCAGTTGCTTGAGGTCTTTGTATTCCAGCGGGACATCTTTGCGCTTGATGAAGCGCAGCCGGTTGAGCATGTACTCCGAAGAGAATTGCCCCAGGCGGGTGCGTTCTTCGTTGTACCAGGCGTTGACCAGCACGTCGTAGCGCCCCTCACCGATCCCCAGCAGCGCCCGGGCCCAAGGCACCTGTTCGAACTCACTGGAATAACCCGCGCGGGCCAGCGCCGTGCTGACGATATCGGTGGCCACACCGCCATTGACCAAAGTCGCATCGGTAAACGGCGGCCAGGCATCAGCGACCAGTCGCAGCTTTTCCCCATAAACGCCTTGGCCCAGCAACAGCAATCCGATCAAAGCCAAAGCTCGATGCAATCGCAGCATGCTAAAAGATCCTTAGCGGGCACAGTGCCCAGCGCGTTCCCGCCCACTTGCAACAGGCAGCAGGTCGGGCCCCGTTTTTAACATTAGCTCATCGACGCCAATACACAGGACTTCAAAGCACATTACACAACGAAGACAAAAGTCTGTGAAAACAATAGTGGCATTTTGACCAAACTCACAGAAACAATTTGCCGCTAAGTCACGACAAGACATCTCGCGCCGATGTGCTTACTATTTCGCGCAGCACTTTTCACAGGATATGAAAATGACCATCGAATGGGTCTGCAAGCATCACACCGATCTCGGCAAGGAGCAGCTGTATGCCATCTTGCAACTGCGCACTGAAGTATTTGTGGTGGAACAAAAATGCCCCTACCAGGAAGTGGACGGCCGTGACCTGGAAGGCGACACCTGCCACCTGATGGGCTGGGACGGTGACCGCTTGGTGGCCTATCTGCGCCTGCTGGACCCAGTCTCCCAAGGCGGCGACGTGGTGATCGGTCGCGTGGTGATCGCCGAAAGCAGCCGGGGCAACAGGCTGGGGCACGAGCTAATGGAACAGGGCCTGAAACAGGCGCAGCGGTACTGGCCCGACACGCCGATCTACCTCTCGGCCCAGGCTCATTTGCAGACTTACTACGCACACTACGGTTTCAATGTGGCCGGCGAGCCCTACCTGGAAGACGGTATCCCCCACATCGGCATGCGCCGGGTCTGAATTTCAGGGATACCCCAGCACCGTCTTTATCTGCGGCAGGTTGGACTTGATCCACACCTTGTCGATCGCGCCCCAATTGCGAATCCGGTAACAACCGGCGTGATTGCGGGCGCCGTCTTGTTGTTCGAACTCACAGAGAATGTCCAGGTCCGCCAGGGCGGCGATGGTGTCCTGGGCGGTGCGCCGGGGCATGCCAGTAACCTCGGTCAAGGCCGGCACGCTGCTGGCCAGGCCCGTGTCGATCAGATACGCCACGTACAAGCGGCGGTAGAAACTGCTCTTGGTTTTACTCACATCCATCGCCCGTTCCTTGTCGCTAAGGGTTAACCCAACACACTTGCCTTGGCTTGCAGGTCGCGCCAGGTCAGGTAGACCCGCAGGTCGAATTCCAGCTGGTGATAGCCCGGCAGCATGTGCTCGCAGAGCTTGTAGAACGCTTTGTTGTGATCGGATTCCTTGAAGTGCGCCAACTCGTGCACCACGATCATCCGCAGAAACTCCGGCGCCGCCTCCTTGAACAACGAGGCAATACGAATCTCTTTCTTGGCCTTGAGCTTGCCCCCCTGCACCCGGGACACCGTGGTGTGCAGACCGAGGGCGCGATGGGTCAGGTCCAGGCGGTTATCGAACAGCACCTTGTCGATGGCCGGTGCGTTGCGCAGGTATTCCTGCTTGAGCTCCAGCGCATAGTTGTACAGCGCCTTGTCGCTCTGCACCGCATGTTTTTGCGGATACCGCTGGCTCAGGTAGGCGCCCAGGCGATCTTCGACGATCAACTGGCGCACTTGCTCTTGCAAGGCGACGGGATAGGCCTGGAGGTATTTGAGTGCGGTCATGAGGAAGGCAACGCAAGGTGCAAAAGGTCGCCAGTGTAGCGAATTCAGGCCGGCAGCGCGCTCCAGTCAAACGGCTGGACAAACTGGCTGGCGCTGTCGGCGGTCAGTGGCCGGGCCACCAGAAAGCCTTGCACATACTCACACCCATTGCCCTTGAGCCATTGGTACTGCTCGACGGTTTCCACTCCCTCGGCGATCACCAACAGCCCGAACTGCTTGCACAGATCGATCACGCTGCGGGCAATCGCAGCATCTCGGGGCGAGGTCAGCAACCGGGCAATCAAGTGGCGATCGAGCTTGAGGGTGTCGAGTGGCAAATCGCGCAGATAAGCCAGGCAACAACTGCCTGAACCAAAGTCGTCCAACGCCACCCGTACGCCCAATTGATGCAACTGCTGTAACTGCTTGCGGCTGTCATCCAGGTTCTGGGTCAAGGCCGCTTCCGTGACTTCAACTTCCAACTGCCGAGGTTGCAGGCCATGGTGGGCCAACACCTGCTGCAACTCCGCAGCCAGATTAGGCATGTTGAACTGAGTGGCGCTGAGGCTGACACCGAGCACCAGGTCTGCACTGAACACGGGCTCCCAATCCTTGCGCTGAGCGGCGCCCTGTTGATAGATCCAACTGCCCAGGCGGCTGATCAGGCGCGCCTCTTCCAGCAAGGGCAGAAACAGCCCCGGCGGCACATCACCCACGCTCGGATGGCGCCAGCGCAGCAGCGCCTCGAAGCCCCGCAAACGCCCATCGGCAATCGCCACCTGGGGCTGATACACCAGAGTGAACTCCTTGCGTTCCACCGCGTTGCGCACGCTGTCTTCAAGCATCAACCGAGAGCGCGCGCGACCGTTCATCTCGTGATCGTAATAACGATATTGCTGGCGACCGGCGCGCTTGGCTTCGTACATGGCAATGTCCGCCGCCCGCAACAGGCCGTCCAGATTGGAACCGCAATCAGGGTAGATGGCGATGCCGATGCTGGCCCCCAAGACCACTTCCAGCCCATCGATCTGCTGGTTGATGGACAGGCGTTCGATCAGCTTTTCGGCAATTTTCGCCGCGTGCTCGGGAAAGCGCAGTTCCAGCAACGCGGTGAATTCATCGCCACCCATGCGCCCGAGGATGTCAAACGAATGCAGGCATTCCTTCAACTGCTCGGAAACCCAGCGCAGCACGCGATCACCGGCATCGTGCCCCAGGGAATCGTTGACCCGCTTGAAGCCGTCGAGGTCCAGGTACAGCAGAACCAGAGACTTTTCTGAACGCTCACTGCGCAGCAGGATGTTATCCACGGTCTGGTAGAAACCACGACGGTTGAGCAACCCGGTCAACGGATCGGTCACCGCCTGATATTCCAGTTGCTGATGCAGACGCCGCACCTCGGACATATCCAGCAGGGTGACGACCATAGCCTTCTGCTCGCTGGGCAATGGTGCGCAGGACAAGGCCACGCTCAGTTGCTGGCCGGGAACCGTGCGCAGCAACGCGTCATGCAGGCGATAGGTTTCGCCTCGGCGATAGCAGCCGTACAACTCCGAGTCGTGCCAGTGGGGAATATGGGGGTTTTGCAGATAGTCGAGAAAGGGCGAGCCTTCCAGCTCTTTGACCTGAGCGTTGAGCAGGCGTGACACCGCGGGATTGGCGAAGCGTACGCAACCCTCCTCATCTACCACCAGAATGCCCTCGGCGGCGTTTTCCAACACCGAAGCGTTAAACGCCCGGGCCACTTCCAGGTCATGACTGAGGCGCTGCAGAGCCCGGCGATTGCGTTGATGCTCCAGCAGGGCCTGCACCTTGGGTTTAAGGATCTGCGGGTCGAAAGGCTTGAACAGGTAATCCATCGCGCCGCTGGCATAGCCCTTGAGCACGGCGTCATGGGACTGCTCGTTGGCGGTCAGAAAGATGATCGGGGTCAGCCGGGTGCGCTGACTGCCACGCATCAGCCTGGCCACTTCAAAGCCGTCCATGCCCGGCATCTGCACATCCAACAACACCAAGTCCACCTCATGCTCAAGCAGCAGGCCCAGGGCCTCGACGCCTGAGCCGGCGGTCATCACTCGCCAGTCCTGACGCTGCAACAGCGCACGCATGCTGAGGAGGTTTTCAGGATAGTCATCAACGATCAGAAGAGTGGAGTGGCCTTCGGCCGCCTCCGGTTGCGCGCATTCCATGCTGCTTCTCTTTGTCTGCAAAAAGACCGGGTGGGGAGAAACCCGACAGAAACTGAGGTCTCACTCTAGACCCGGATCCTGAAAAGCAGAAGCTGTCAGCACGCCATCACTTCGCCAATCGCCACGACTCCCGACTAACGGTCACATGTTTGCAGCATAGAAACCGGGGAGTATGGCATTTAGACATTTTGCTGACGCCAGATATCCGCCATACGGGGCATTCCCTGCGCCTGATCTGCGTTATAAAGGCGCCCTGAGAAGCGCAGGCTAAAGCCGTTGGCGGGCCTGTATCAAAGACGCTCTTGTGGAAATCCCCCATCATGATCGACCTGGCAACCTGGAACCTCAGCGTTCCCGTCGGCACTCCACCGACAACCATCGACACCCCGAGACTGGTCAAAGGCTTCAAGAACTCTTACTTCCACGCCGACACCGGCACGCTGTTTTTCTGGTCGCCGGTGACCGGCTCGAAAACCGCAAACGCCATCTATCCCCGTACCGAACTGCGCGAGACTTACGCCAACGGCAGCCTGCGCAATTGGACCTACCCCGAGGCCGACAACCTGTTGCACGCGACCCTGACGGTGAACCAGGTGCCCTCGTCGGGCAAGATCGTCATTGGCCAGATCCACGCCTACAACAGCACCAAGCCCCTGGTGAAAGTGGAGTACCAGTACAAGACCAGCACAGGTGCCGGCAACATTGTCGCCAAGGTGCGCATGCGCCCGGACGATGAACACAGTCGAATCATCACCCTGGCCCAAAACGTGCCGATGGATCGCGACTTTTCCTACCTGATCCACCTGAGCCCTGGCGGCGTTTTGGGGCTCAGCGCCGCAGGCGCTCAGTGGGATGCGCAATTGAGCGCCACCTGGCGCGACAAGCCGCTGTACTTCAAGGCAGGGGTCTATGTGCAGGACAACACTGGCTACACCAGCGAAGGCGGCAAGGTGACCTTTTCCAAGCTGGACATCGACCACAACAAGACCTGAGCCAACACGCCCGGCCACCTTACCGGCGCACCGCGCGTTGCGTTCGCGCAGGCCGCTGTCGCAGGCAAGCCCGTGCCCAAGGGAAGAGGAACAACGGGCACAAAAAACCCGCATTGCTGCGGGTTTTTCGTTCAACGCCAGGACTTAGTTGACCTTGGCGTTCAGCTCACCTTTGAGGTAACGCTGGAACATCCCTTCCAGGGAGATCGGCTTGATCTTCGAAGCGTTGCCGGCGGTACCAAAGGCTTCGTAACGGGCAATGCACACGTCGCGCATGGCGGTCACGGTGGCGCCGAAGAACTTGCGCGGATCGAACTCGCTCGGGTTGGTGGCCATCAGACGACGCATGGCACCAGTGGACGCCAGACGCAGGTCGGTGTCGATGTTGACCTTACGCACGCCGTACTTGATGCCTTCAACGATTTCTTCAACCGGCACGCCGTAAGTTTCTTTGATGTCGCCGCCGTACTGGTTGATGATCGCCAGCCACTCCTGCGGAACCGACGAAGAACCGTGCATCACCAAGTGGGTGTTGGGAATGCGCTTGTGGATTTCCTTGATGCGGTCGATGGCCAGCACGTCGCCGGTAGGCGGCTTGGTGAACTTGTAGGCACCGTGGCTGGTGCCGATGGCGATGGCCAGGGCGTCGACCTGGGTCTTCTTGACGAAATCCGCGGCCTCTTCCGGGTCGGTCAGCATCTGGCTGTGATCCAGCACGCCTTCGGCACCGATGCCGTCTTCTTCACCGGCCATGCCGGTTTCCAGAGACCCCAGGCAACCCAGCTCGCCTTCGACCGACACGCCGCAGGCGTGGGCCATGGCCACGGTCTGTTGGGTGACGCGCACGTTGTATTCGTAATCGGTGGGAGTCTTGCCGTCTTCGCCCAGAGAGCCGTCCATCATGACCGAGGAGAAACCCAACTGGATGGAACGCTGGCAGACGTCAGGGCTGGTGCCGTGGTCCTGGTGCATGCACACCGGGATGTGCGGGAATTCTTCGATGGCGGCCAGGATCAGGTGACGCAGGAACGGCGCACCGGCGTACTTGCGCGCACCGGCGGACGCCTGAACGATCACCGGGGAGTCAGTCTTGTCAGCGGCTTCCATGATGGCGCGCATCTGCTCAAGGTTGTTGACGTTGAAAGCTGGAACGCCGTAGCCGAACTCGGCTGCGTGGTCCAGCATCTGGCGCATGCTGATGAGTGCCATTGTGTGTCTCTCTCCCGGTCGAGGGTCGTTAATCGTGCAAGCCTGCCGTAGCGGCGACTGCTATTCAAGTGATTGCAGATCGGGGGTCAGCCCGCCCTGTTGTATCCGTTAAAACCAAATCTCTACAGCCCTTCAGGAACCAGTTCGCCGGTAAAGGGGCCCTTGACCTTGCACAGGTCTGGACGCCGCCTTGGCTGGCAAGCCAGCTCTTATTGGGCCTTGCAGCCACGGCCGATCAAGTCATTGGTGGCGACCCAATAAACCAGGCCCTCTTCACCCTTGACGTGAAAGGCCAGCATGTCATCGCTGTACAGCGAACCCGAACCGCTGGGCTCAAGCTTAAGGCGACGCACCTGATCGTCGCCCCCCAGCCGCACGTCAACCTCCTTGCGGCTGTTGTCGGTGTAGCGCCAGAGCACGCTTGCCTGGCTGTCACATACCCAGGTGGTCCAGTTGTCGGGGGGCGGCGACTTGAGCAGGTTCAGGTTGGCACAACCGGCCAGCATTCCCAGCATCGCCACGACGATCAAAGCTTTCATCAATGTTCCTCGGCCGCGAGCCCACAGGCCCCGGCGATTCGCGTTATCCAGTCTGACCCGTCAAGGGCAGCCCTGTTCCCTGGTCTTTGACGGTGTCTCGTACTTCTCCAGGCCCTCTGGGCCCAGCCGTTTGTTAATCACCGGCGCCGTCTCGGCCTGCCAATCGGCCTGATAGCAGCCTTTGTCCGGCTCACCGGCCTCATCGACCGATTTTGCCTGCGGAGTGCCGGAGCACCCCGCCAGCAAAGCCGCGGCGATCAACAGTGGCAATGTCTTGACCATCAGAACACTCCTTTGCCCGGCCAATCGAGGCGTCAGGCCTTGGCCCGGGCTTCCAGGACTTCAACCGCCGGCAGCACCTTGCCCTCGACGAACTCTAGGAACGCGCCACCGCCGGTAGAAATGTAGGAGATCTGCTGGGCCACGCCATACTTGTCGATGGCCGCCAGGGTGTCGCCACCGCCTGCGATGGAGAACGCGGCGCTGTCGGCGATGGCCTGGGCCAGCACTTGGGTTCCGTTGCCGAACTGGTCGAACTCAAACACGCCCACCGGACCGTTCCAGAGGATGGTCTTGGAAGATTTCAGCAGCTCGGCGAACTGCGCGGCAGTCTGTGGACCGATGTCGAGGATCATGTCGTCGGCCGCTACGTCAGCGATCAGCTTGACGGTAGCTTCGGCGCTTTCGGCGAACTCCTTGGCCACGACCACGTCCACCGGCAGCGGCACGCTGACCTTGGCGGCGATGGCACGGGCCGTGTCCAGCAGATCAGGCTCGTACAACGACTTGCCCACCGGATGACCGGCCGCAGCCAGGAAGGTATTGGCAATGCCTCCGCCCACGATCAACTGGTCGCAGATCTGGCTCAGGCTGTTGAGCACATCAAGCTTGGTCGACACCTTGGAGCCGGCAACAATGGCCGCCATCGGCTTGGCCGGGTTGCCCAGGGCCTTGCCCAGCGCATCCAGCTCGGCCGCCAGCAAAGGACCTGCAGCAGCCACCTTGGCGAACTTGGCCACGCCATGGGTCGAACCCTCGGCGCGGTGCGCGGTGCCGAAGGCATCCATCACAAACACGTCGCACAGCGCTGCGTATTGCTGGGCCAATTCGTCGGCGTTCTTTTTCTCGCCCTTGTTGAAGCGCACGTTCTCAAACAGCACGATGTCGCCGGCCTTGACCTCGACGCCGCCCAAGTAGTCAGCCACCAACGGCACTTCGCGGCCCAGGGCGCGGCTCAGGTAATCGGCTACCGGCTTGAGGCTGTTCTCGGCGGAAAACTCGCCTTCGGTCGGGCGACCCAAGTGCGAGCAAACCATCACTGCCGCACCTTTTTCCAGGGCCAGCTTGATGGTCGGCAGCGAAGCCAGGATCCGCGCATCGCTGGTGACAACACCGTCCTTGACTGGGACGTTGAGGTCTTCGCGGATCAGTACGCGCTTACCTTGCAGATCGAGGTCGGTCATCTTCAACACGGTCATGGGTCGCAATTCCTGGGTTACTGAATGGTAGAGACAGGGAGTGGAGCAGCTGTTTGCAGGTAATGTCCTGCAACATCCAGCATGCGGTTGGCAAAGCCCCATTCGTTGTCGAACCAGGCCAGGATGTTCACCAGCCGGGGGCCGGAAACACGGGTCTGACTGGCATCGACGATCGCCGAATGAGGGTCATGATTGAAATCACAGCTGGCGTGAGGCAGCTCGGTGTAAGCCAACAGCCCCTTGAGCGGACCGCTGGTGGCGGCCTCGCGCAGGATCCGGTTGACCTCGGTGGCGTCGGTGTCATTGACGGTCTGCATGGTGATGTCGAGGCAAGACACATTGACCGTTGGCACGCGCACAGCTTTGGCCTGGATTCTCCCGGCAAGTTCCGGCAACAGACGCTCGATACCACGCGCCAGACCAGTGGACACCGGGATCACCGACTGGAAGGCCGAACGGGTGCGGCGCAGGTCTTCATGGTGATAGGCGTCGATCACCGGCTGATCGTTCATGGCCGAGTGAATGGTGGTGATCGACACGTACTCCAGGCCAATCGCCTGATTCAGCAGACGCAACAGCGGCACGCCGCAATTGGTGGTGCAGGAGGCGTTGGACACCAGCAGTTCATTGCCAATCAGGCCATCCTGATTCACCCCGTAGACGATGGTGGCGTCGACATCCGACTCGCTGGCCATCGGCTGGGAGAACAACACTCGCGGAGCGCCGGCGTCGAGAAAGCGCTGGCCATCTTCACGGGTGTTGTAGGCACCGGAGCATTCCAGCACCAGGTCGACGCCCAGGGACGCCCAGTCGATGCCTTCGGGGGTAGCACTGCGTAGCACTTTCACGCAGTTGCCATTGATATGCAGACAATCGCCGTCGACCTTCACTTCACCGGGAAACCGGCCGTGGGTGGAGTCGAAGCGCGTCAGGTATTCGATGCTGGCCATGTCGGCCAGGTCATTGATGGCGACGATCTCGAATCCGGCCGCAGCCCCCCGCTCGAAGAGAGCACGCAAGACGCAACGACCAATCCGGCCGTAGCCGTTGAGTGCAACTTTATAGGGACGCGGTTGGGGCATGAGGTTCTCGATGACCGGGGATCGTACCGTCAGCGTGGTGCTGCCTGTCATGTCGTCATCGCGAGCAAGCTCGCCCGCACAGGGATGTCGTGCCCCCCTGTACGCGCGAGCTTGCTCCGAGCGTCAGACCAGACAAACCCACTAACGGGTTTAGTCTTCCAGCAGCTCTTCAGCCTGACCCAGGATGTTGTCCAGGGTGAAGCCGAACTCTTCGAACAAGGCCGGCGCAGGCGCCGACTCGCCGTAGGTGGTCATGCCGATCACGCGGCCTTCCAGGCCCACGTACTTGAACCAGAAGTCGGCATGAGCAGCCTCGATGGCGATCCGCGCGCTGACCTGCAGCGGCAACACCGATTGTTTGTAGCCTGCATCCTGGGCGTCGAACACGCTGGTGCACGGCATGGAAACCACCCGCACCTTACGACCTTGTTCGGTCAGTTTGTCGAACGCCTGAACCGCCAGGCCCACTTCCGAACCGGTAGCGATCAGGATCAGCTCAGGCTCGCCTGCGCAGTCTTTCAACACGTAGCCACCGCGGCTGATGTCGGCGATCTGGCCGGCATCACGAGTTTGGTGCTGCAGGTTCTGACGGGAGAAGATCAGCGCCGATGGGCCGTCCTTGCGCTCCAGAGCGTACTTCCAGGACACCGCCGACTCCACGGCATCGGCCGGGCGCCAGGTGTCGAGGTTCGGGGTGCTGCGCAGGCTGGTCAGTTGCTCGATCGGCTGGTGAGTCGGGCCGTCTTCGCCCAGACCGATGGAGTCGTGGGTGTAGACGTGGATCACCCGCTGCTTCATCAGCGCCGACATGCGCACCGCATTGCGGGCGTATTCCATGAACATCAGGAAGGTCGCGCCGTAAGGCACCAGGCCGCCGTGCAGGGCAACCCCGTTCATGATTGCGGTCATGCCGAACTCGCGCACGCCGTAGTACATGTAGTTGCCGCTGGCGTCTTCAGCGCTGACGCCCTTGCAGCCTTTCCACAGGGTCAGGTTGGAACCCGCCAGGTCGGCCGAGCCGCCGAGGAACTCAGGCAGCAGCGGACCGAAGGCGTTCAGGGTGTTCTGGCTGGCTTTACGGCTGGCGATGGTTTCGCCCTTGGCCGCCACTTCAGCGATGTAGGCATTGGCCTTCTCGGCGAAGTCCGCTGGCAAATCACCGGCAAGGCGACGCACCAGCTCGTTGGCTTCGGTCGGGAATGCAGCGGAGTAGGCCGCGAAACGCTGATCCCACTCGGCTTCCACGGCGCGGCCAGTTTCTTTGGCGTCCCACTCGGCGTAGATATCAGCCGGGATTTCGAACGGGCCGTGATTCCAGTTCAGCGCGGTGCGAGTCAGGGCGATTTCCTCGGCACCCAGTGGCGCGCCGTGGCAGTCTTCCTTGCCCTGCTTGTTCGGCGAACCGAAACCGATGGTGGTCTTGCAGCAGATCAGAGTCGGCAGCGGGCTCTTGCGCGCGGTGTCGATGGCGGTCTTGATCTCTTCCGGATCGTGGCCGTCAACGTTGCGGATCACCTGCCAGTTGTAGGCTTCGAAACGCTTCGGCGTGTCGTCGGTGAACCAGCCTTCGACTTCACCGTCGATGGAAATGCCGTTGTCATCGTAGAAAGCAATCAGCTTGCCCAGGCCCAGCGTGCCGGCCAGGGACGCCACTTCGTGGGAAATGCCCTCCATCATGCAGCCATCACCCAGGAACACGTAGGTGTGGTGATCGACGATGTCGTGACCTGGACGGTTGAACTGGGCCGCCAGGACTTTTTCTGCCAGGGCGAAGCCCACGGCATTGGCCAGGCCCTGACCCAATGGGCCGGTGGTGGTTTCCACGCCCGGGGTGTAGCCGAACTCCGGGTGGCCCGGGGTGCGGCTGTGCAGTTGGCGGAAGTTTTTCAGGTCATCGATCGACAGGTCGTAGCCGGTCAGGTGCAACAGCGAGTAGATCAGCATCGAGCCGTGACCGTTGGACAGCACGAAGCGGTCGCGGTCGGCGAAGGATGGATTGCTCGGGTTGTGCTTAAGGTAGTCACGCCAAAGTACTTCGGCGATATCCGCCATACCCATGGGGGCACCTGGATGGCCGCTGTTGGCTTTTTGCACGGCATCCATGCTGAGTGCACGAATGGCGTTGGCACGCTCACGACGGCTGGGCATCGCTGATCTCCTGAGGATTGAATAAAACGAAACGGAAAAAAGGCCTGCATTTTCCCTCAGGCGTCTGGCGGGGGCAATGACAGATAGTCACTCAGGCATGTTTTTCCCACGGATGAACACACAATCCCCTGATGAGCCTTCTTTGCCGTTCGTTAAGTGACATGACCGAGGCTCTGGCAAAGGCCTTCCGGCGACCAATATCAAAACTTTTTGATATTGGTCTTGCGAGCCGTTCCGGGCATCACTAGACTGCGCCCCTATGAACCTGCACGCACCCTCTATCGAACATGACAATTGCGACGAACTGGCAGCCCTGTGCAAAGCCGGCGGCGATCCGTTGCGACTGAATGTGCTGCGAGCCCTGACCAACGATTCGTTCGGCGTGCTGGAATTGGCTCAGATCTTCGCCACTGGCCAGTCAGGCATGAGTCATCACTTGAAGGTTCTGGCTCAGGCCAGCCTGGTGGCGACCCGCCGTGAAGGCAATGCAATTTTCTATCGCCGCGCCCTGCCCCATACCGAACTCCTGGGGGGCAAGCTGCACGCCGCATTGCTGGATGAAGTCGATCAACTGCCGTTGCCAGACGACGTGCAGTCGCGAATTAGCCTGGTGCATCGGCAACGAGCCGCGGCCAGCCAGGACTTTTTTTCTCGGGTGGCGGAGAAATTTCGCGCCCAGCAGGACCTTATCGCAGGACTGCCGCAGTACCGCGAGAGCGTCCTCGCGCTGCTGGACAAACTGAGCTTCAGTCCAATGGCCACGGCCATTGAAGTCGGTCCAGGCGACGGCGGATTCCTCCCCGATCTGGCCCGACGCTTTGCCCACGTCACCGCGCTGGATAACAGCCCGGCGATGCTTGAACTGGCGCGCCAGCTGTGTGAGCGCGAAACGCTGGCTAACGTCAGCCTGCAACTGGCCGATGCATTGGGTGACGTACAACTGACCGCCGACTGCGTGGTGCTGAATATGGTGCTGCACCATTTCGCCGCGCCGGCCGAGGCCCTCAAGCAGATGGCCAATTTGCTGCAAGCAGGCGGCAGCCTGTTAGTGACAGACTTGTGCAGCCATGACCAGAGCTGGGCCAAAGAGGCTTGCGGTGATCTCTGGCTAGGCTTCGAACAAGATGATCTGGCCCGTTGGGCCACCGCTGCGGGACTGACTCCCGGGGACAGCCTCTATATAGGCTTACGTAATGGTTTCCAGATCCAGGTCCGCCATTTTCAGCGACCGGCTGGCGACACTCACCATCGGTAAATTTTAGGAAACCGTCGAGATGAGCGAATACTCCCTTTTCACCTCCGAGTCCGTGTCCGAAGGGCATCCGGATAAAATCGCTGACCAGATTTCCGATGCGGTACTGGACGCCATCATTGCCCAGGACAAACACGCCCGCGTAGCAGTGGAGACCCTGGTCAAGACCGGCGTGGCCATCGTCGCTGGCGAAGTCACTACCAGCGCCTGGGTCGACCTGGAGCAGATCGTTCGCGACGTGATCTGCGACATCGGCTACACCAACTCCGAAGTCGGCTTCGACGGCGCCACCTGCGGTGTGCTGAACATCATTGGCAAGCAGTCCCCCGACATCAATCAGGGCGTCGACCGTGCCAAGCCTGAAGATCAGGGTGCCGGCGACCAGGGCCTGATGTTCGGCTACGCCAGCAACGAAACCGCGGCCCTGATGCCCGCCCCGATTGCCCTCTCGCACCAACTGGTGCAGCGCCAGGCCGAAGCTCGCAAATCGGGCCTGTTGCCTTGGCTGCGTCCGGATGCCAAATCCCAGGTTACCTGCCGCTATGAAAACGGCATCGTGGTTGGCATCGACGCGGTGGTGCTATCGACCCAGCACAACCCGGAAGTGTCCTACAACGACCTGCGCGAAGGCGTGATGGAGCTGATCGTCAAACACGTGCTGCCGGCCGAGCTGCTGCACAAGGACACCCAGTTCCACATCAACCCGACCGGCCAGTTCATCATCGGCGGCCCGGTGGGCGACTGTGGCCTGACCGGTCGCAAGATCATCGTCGACAGCTACGGCGGCATGGCCCGTCACGGCGGCGGCGCGTTCTCCGGCAAGGACCCATCCAAGGTTGACCGCTCAGCCGCCTACGCCGGCCGCTACGTGGCCAAGAACATCGTCGCAGCGGGCCTGGCCGAGCGTTGCGAGATCCAGGTGTCCTACGCCATTGGCGTGGCGCAACCGACCTCGATCTCGCTGAACACCTTCGGCACCGGCAAGATCAGCGACGACAAGATCATCCGCCTGGTTCGCGAGCACTTCGACCTGCGTCCTTACGCAATCACCACCATGCTCGACCTGCTGCACCCGATGTATCAGGAAACCGCCTCCTACGGTCACTTCGGCCGTACACCGCAAACCAAAACCGTGGGTGAAGACACCTTCACCACCTTCACCTGGGAAAAAACCGACCGCGCCGATGCACTGCGCGCCGCTGCCGGCCTGTAAGCTTCACCTGGCAACACCCCAAGCCTCGCCGGGCACTTCTCGGCGAGGCTTTTTTGTAGCCGAAGGTTTCTCTCTGGCGCCGACAAACCCACAGCCCTCAAGGCCCCCACGGGCTGGCGATGACGCGCCCAGCCCTGGCGAAACACCCCGCAATCACCTCCGCCAGATCCCCCGCCCCAGCCCGCCTACCCTTCAGAACATGACCACGCAGAGCAAGGATGCTCCCCATGCTGCCAAAACTGTTCCTGTTACTGACCCTGATACCATTGCCCGCCCAGGCCGAATGCCCCGACTGGTCAAGCCGCCGGGCCAGCGAGGAAATCGCCCACCTGCAACAACAGATCACACGCTGGGACGACAGCTACCATCGCCAAGGCCGATCGCTGGTTGCAGATGAGCTGTATGACCAGTCGCGCCATCGCCTCAATACCCTGCAACGCTGCTTCCCGCAGCCCGGCCGGATGCTGGACCAGCCACTGGCCAGCTCACGCGGCGGCATCGCCCATCCCATCGCCCACACCGGCGTGGAAAAACTCCCCGACGCCAACGCGGTGCAGCTTTGGCTCAAAAGCCGGGCGCAGGTCTGGGCGCAACCCAAAATCGACGGCGTGGCCGTGACCCTGATCTATCGCAAGGGGCGCCTTCAGCAGGCGCTGAGCCGTGGCGACGGTCAGCATGGCCATGACTGGAGTGCAGCGGCGCGCCAGATCGAGGCCATTCCTCAGCAACTCAACCAACCCGTCGACCTGTTGCTTCAGGGCGAGCTTTATCAACGCCTGAACCTACACATCCAAGCACGCTCCGGCAGTATCAACGCCCGCAGCCGCGTGGCTGGCTGGATGAGGCGCAAGCACCTGGCCGCACAAGACGCCGCGCAAATCGGCCTGTTCGTCTGGGACTGGCCACAAGGCCCCAGCACGCTGAGCGAGCGCCTTGAGCGACTGGCAGAACTAGGCTTCACCGAAGGCCGCGAATACAGTAAGCCCATCACTCGCTTTGCCGATGCCCAGCACTGGCGGGAACACTGGTATCGCACGCCCCTGCCCTTTGCCAGCGACGGCATCATCCTGCGTCAAAGCCGGCGCCCGCCTGCCGAGCGCTGGCAAGCACAAGCCCCACACTGGATCGCCGCCTGGAAATACCCCTACACCCAAGCCCTGGCCAACGTGCGCCAGGTGCAATTCAGGATCGGTCGCACCGGACGCATCACCCCATTACTGGATATCGAACCGGTGACCCTTGACGACCGACAGATCCGCCGCGTCAGCCTCGGTTCTTTGCAACGCTGGCGAGCCCTGGACATTGTCCCCGGCGACCAGGTGGCGATCAGCCTCGCCGGCCTGACCATTCCACGTCTGGATAGCGTGGTACTCAGACGTGCGCAACGTCCGGCCATCCAGGCGCCGCGACAGGAGGACTTTCACCCTTTAAGTTGCTGGCAGCCCGTACCCGGCTGTGAAAGCCAGTTTCTGGCGCGACTGACCTGGCTCAGCAGCAAGCAAGGGCTAAACCTGCAGAATGTCAGCGGACAAACCTGGGCTCGGCTGATTGAAGCAGGCCGTATCAACAGCCTGCTGGATTGGTTGACCCTCGATCAGGCAGAGCTTGCTAACATTGCCGGCTTCGGCAAACGCAGCAGTACTCGCTTGCTCAGGAGCCTGCACAGCGCAAGACAACGACCCTTCGCGCGCTGGCTCAAAGCCCTGGGCCTTCCCCCCAGCGGCTCAGCTGATCTGAGCGGACCGTGGCAGACCCTGGCCTTGAAAAGCCGCGAGGACTGGCAGAACGAATCAGGAGTAGGTGCTGGACGAGCCGCGCAACTGGCGGCATTTTTTCGTGATCCACAGGTGCTGGCCCTGCGCACAATCTTGAGTGATGCCGGCATCGAAGGCTTTTAGCCCGCCGCCGGTGCCGGCGCATTGAACCACCTCGTCAGCAACGGGCTCCAACAGGCCACTTGCGATACAAACGCTGTATTTTTTCACTGGTTGTTTTTTGATCTTTTTTCACCTGGAGCCCTCAATGAACCGTTTTCCAATGCTCGCCGCAATGACCCTGTGCAGCCTGATGAGCGCCCCCCTTCTGGCCGCCGAACCAGTGCCTCCGTTGACTGGCTGCGCCGCCAAACGCCAGGCCATCATGACCCAGATCGAACAGGCCAAGGCCCATGGCAACAGCGATCAGCAAGCCGGCCTGGAGCGCGCCTTGAGCAAAGTCACCGCCCACTGCACCGATGCGTCGCTGAGGAAGGAACGGGAAAACAAGGTACTGGAAGCCAAGCACGAAGTGAGCCGTCGCCAGGCCGACCTGGAAAAAGCCATGAACAAAGGCGACTCAGAGAAAATCAACAAGCGCAAAGACAAACTCGCCGAGTCCCGCAAGGAACTGCAAGAAGCCCTGGACGATCTGGACAAATGACCGTCGCCTTCCCTGGCGACCACATCACTCAGTGATTACGAAACTCTTTGTGGCAGGCACTGCAGACGTCCTCGACTTTCTGTACAGCGGGCCCCAGGTTGCTGGCCTTGTAGGGCTGGACCTGACTGATGGTCACCAGTTCAGCGGTGGCGGCTTCAAGGTTGCGCGCCAGCTCCTGGAAACGTGCCTGCTTGCGCCAGACATCATCGGTGGCGCTGGTGTGGTCCTCTTCCTTGACCTCGGGGAAGTGCTTCCAGGGCTCATGGGACAGGCTGTCGAGCTTCACCGCCCCTTCGGCAAAGCGTGCGCCGTCGAAGGGGATCCGGCCACGCAGCATGCCCCCCAGGTCCTCGCCGGTCTTGAGCATCTGTTTGAAGATCGCCTTGCGCTGACCCAGAGGGGAATTGGGGTCGACACCGCCACAGGCGGAAAGCGTCAGGCAGGCCAGCAATACAACGGAAAGTCTTTTTAGCGTCATGATGGCTTCAGGTCAGGTCACGGAAACGGCGGCCAGTATCCTCGTCTACCCGGCAAACACCAATAGCCCTATTAACAATAGGGGTTGTCCGCCGTCATTCAGGCAGTGGCCCACCCCTCAAGGAAACACAGCATGAACCCGAGCTTCCTCCGCTGGCATCGCCACCTGCTCTGGACCCTGCCGGCTTTGGCGCTGCTTGCCGGCTGCAACGGCGGCGACAGTAGCAAGCCGTCAACCCACGCCCTGGCCACGTACAACAGCGCCTCATGGGAATCGCTGCCCAGCGTCGCCGATAACGACCTGCTGGCGGGCTTTGACTCCTGGCGCAGCGCCTGCAACCGCCTGAAAGCCGACCCGGTCTGGGGCACCACCTGCGCCGCAGCAGCCAATGTGGCGCAAGACCCCGGGGCCGTTCGCGGTTTTCTCAAGGAACACCTGCAGGTCTATGGCCTGCGCTCGGGCAGCGGCAGCAGCACCGGCCTGATCACCGGTTACTACGAACCGGTGTATCCCGGCAGCCTGACCCCGACCCCTGTGGCCAACGTGCCTGTTTACGGGGTGCCGGACGACATGATCATCGTCGCGCTGGACAGCCTCTACCCAGAACTCAAAGGCAAGCGCTTGCGGGGGCGGCTCGAAGGCCGGGTGCTCAAACCCTATGACGACGCGGCAACCATCGAGCGCCAAGGGGTCAAGGCGCCGGTGCTGGCCTGGTTGACCGATCCAATGGACCTGCAGTTTCTGCAGATCCAGGGCTCGGGCAGGATTCAACTGGATGACGGGCGCCAATTGCGAATCGGTTATGCCGACCAGAACGGCCACCCTTATCGCCCCATCGGGCGTTGGCTGGTGGGCCAGGGCGAACTGAAGAAAGAAGACGTGACCATGGGCACCATCGCCGCCTGGGCCAAGGCTCACCCGACACGGATTACCGAATTGCTGGCCAGCAACCCGAGCTACGTCTTCTTCACCCGCAACCCCGACAGCAACGAAGGACCGAGAGGCTCGCTGAACGTCCCGTTGACCGCCGGCTACAGCGTTGCGGTGGACCGCAAGGTCATTCCCCTGGGCAGCCTGCTGTGGCTGTCCACCACCCGCCCCGACGGCAGCAGCCTGGTCCGTCCAGTCGCGGCCCAGGACACCGGCGGCGCCATCACCGGCGAGGTGCGCGCCGATCTGTTCTGGGGCACCGGCAACGCTGCCGGGCAACTGGCCGGCGACATGAAGCAATCCGGCCAGATCTGGATGCTCTGGCCCAAAGGCGCGACCCTGCCCAGCGTCCCGGAAGTCAGCGACACCCCTTGAGCCCGGCTGGGCCGGCGGTAGCGTTCGTCATCTCGCTAGCACCGACAAGCCCCGCCTTAGAGCGAAACGAAGAAGAAGCTGGCGATCAATGCCATGCCCACGAACCACACCAGGGAGCGCAGGATCGCCCAGTCCGCCAGGTAGCAGATGATGTACAACAGGCGACTGGTGATGAACAACACAGCCAACACATTGATCGTCACCAACGAGGCGTTGCCCGCCACATGGGCGACGATCACCGCCGCGGCAAACGCCGGGGTCACTTCAAAACTGTTGAGCTGCGCGGCGTGCGCACGCCTGGCGAAACCTTGCAGGGTTTCCAGGAACGCCCGTGGATCGTGGTTCTGCCGTGGCCCGAACTGGCCACCGCTGAACTTGGCGATACCGGTACACAGGTACGGCAGGAAAATAGCGATCAACACACACCAGAAAGCGACAGTCATAACGCACATCCTTTTTAGAGTTTTAGGGAGTATTCAGAGCTTCATCAGCAACATGCCCAGCAGCACCCACAAGCTAAGAGCCGGGGCCGGCCGAAAGGTTCTTTCAGGTAACCCATGACCCGCAGTACCAGAATCACGCTGATGTCACGCAATGCCGCCTTGGCAATCGATCCCAGCTGCATGACCCAAAGCACCAGAGCGTAGCTGAACAACTCACAGAATCCGTAAAGCACCCTACTGTGTCCCGCCACGCCGCCGACACATCAAAGCCTTGGCCTGAAGCGTTCGGGCTGTTTTCACTGCAATCATCCAAAGGAGTCCGGATGCTCGAACTTGTCGCTGCCTTTATCTGCCTGACCACCCTGCTCACCTACGTCAATTTCCGCTTTATCGGCCTGCCGCCGACTATCGGCGTGATGGTGACTGCCCTGATCTTTTCCTTGCTGTTGCAAGGTTTGAGCTACCTGGGCTTCCCCGGACTTGAAGAACATGTCGAAGCGTTGATTGGCAAGATCGACTTCGGCGATCTACTGATGAACTGGATGCTGTCGTTCCTGCTGTTCGCCGGAGCCCTGCACGTCAACCTCAACGACCTGCGCAGCTATCGCTGGCCCATCGGCCTGCTGGCAACGGTGGGCGTACTGATCGCCACCTTGGCCATCGGCAGCCTGGCCTATTGGATCTTCGGCCTGTTCGGCTGGCAGGTGAGCTTCCTTTATTGCTTGCTGTTCGGTGCACTGATCTCCCCCACCGACCCGATTGCAGTGCTCGGCGTGCTACGCACCGCCAACGCCTCCAAACCGCTGAAAACCACCATCGTCGGTGAGTCACTGTTCAACGACGGCACCGCGGTGGTGGTGTTCACCGTGCTATTGGGCATCGCACAGTTGGGAGAAACCCCCACGGCGGGCGCCACCGCCTGGCTGTTCGTTCATGAGGCCATTGGCGGCGCGGCGTTCGGTGGGCTGATCGGCTATCTGGTGTATCTGATGATCAAGAGCATTGAGCAGTACCAGATCGAGGTGATGCTAACCCTGGCCTTGGTGATCGGTGGCTCGGCCATGGCCAGCGAGCTACATGTGTCGGCGCCGATCGCCATGGTGGTGGCGGGTCTGATCATCGGCAACCTGGGCCGTAACCTGGCAATGAACGACATGACCCGGCGTTACCTGGATGGTTTCTGGGAGCTGCTGGACGACATGCTCAATGCCCTGTTGTTCGCGCTGATCGGCCTTGAGTTGTTGTTGCTGCCGTTCAACTGGCTGCACCTGGCGGCCGCGAGCCTGCTGGCAATAGCCATCGTGCTCTCGCGCCTGCTCACCGTGGCTCCGGCGATTCTGTTGCTACGACGCTGGCGCAACGTCCCCCGAGGCACCATCCGCATCTTGACCTGGGGTGGTCTGCGTGGCGGTGTGTCGGTGGCCCTGGCGCTGGCGCTGCCCCTGGGGCCGGAACGTGATCTGGTGCTGAGCATCACCTACATCGTGGTGCTGTCGTCGATCCTGCTACAGGGGCTGAGCATCGGCAAACTGGTGCGCCACGTTACCCAGAACGCCCCTGCCGCCAAGGCCGAGGTCCATTGATCATCGATTGATCTGTCGCGGACCGGGCGCCAACGCCTGGTCCGCGCCCTGGCTCGGTCGACCACTCTCGCCGCGCACCTGAGCATGGCTGATCAAGGCGAAGATGAGGCCGCCCCCCTGATGTTCCCCGCCAGGGTCGGCCCGGCGACCACCAGCCAGAAATCCCGCCACGCCAGTTCACCAGCAAACACCAGATAGGACACTTCCGCCGAACCCACCAGGATGAGAGTGAAATCCCCCAACGCCATTAGGCTTTGTACGAAAAGCCTTGATACTCGGTGATGCTACGTTGAAAACGGTCTCGGAATGCTCATTTACAACCCGTAAACTCCGCTTCATCGACTGTTTTCGCCTTGCCTGACCTTCGTCTCAAAACTTTTCGTACAGCGCCTATGTAGGTGATGGGGAGGATGGCCACAGCTTGGCGCTCTCCATGGACGGAATCATCCACACCCTGGTGGCAATCATCCAGCCGGAGATAATGCCTTTGGCGAACATCTGCGCACAGGCGTTTCCATGACCTCGCGGCCGATTTCGAGAAAGACCTGATCGGTTTTGCTGTCGACAATCGGCAGATACAACATCCCATAAGCCACCAACAGCGTGCCGCACAGGTTGCCCACCAGCACCAGGCGCCATAGCCTCAACAGCCGCCCGACGTTACTCAGGCTCGGTTTACTCATTACCGGCAACACGGCGGTCAGGGTGTTTTCAGTGAACCGTTGCTGACGGGCGAGGATCACCGCCAGAAACCCCGCGCAGTACCCGAATCTGGCGATCACCTTGAAGGCCTCACCGTCCGGCAGTCGGGAATTGAGCAGGCCCATGCCCTTCAGCGACAAGCCCATGGTCAGGCCGGCGGCCAACGCCGACCACCACAGGGCGGCGACACTGCGCTTGAGTTCCCGATCGCCCTGGGTGCTGATGATTTCGTGCAGCACCGCCGCGCGCGGTGGCTGGTTACGGTCGACGTCTTGTTGCTCTGCGGCCGACAGGCCGGGGGGTTACCGTCGCTTCGCATGCCCATGGAGATTCTCAACCAAGTGGGCCGTATGAGTTACGACACATCGGGTTCAGGGCTGTTCCATGCGGATCGACGCCCGCTTGCTGGCGAAGGCAGCCAGGAGCGCGCCTTCACCCAAGGGCGATCAGGCTTCGTCCTTGAACTGGTCCTTGACGTATTTGATCTCGGTGCGGCCGTGGGGCGCCGGCAAGCCATCCTCACCGAGGTTGACGAAGACCATCTTCTCGACGGTGAGAATAGATTTGCGGGTGATCTTGTTGCGCACTTCACAGGTCAGGGTGATGGAGGTACGGCCGAACTCGGTGGCGGTGATACCCAGCTCGATGATGTCGCCCTGGCGCGAAGCGCTGACAAAGTTGATTTCCGAAATGTACTTGGTGACCACCCGCTGGTTGCCCAGTTGAACAATGGCGTAGATCGCCGCTTCTTCGTCGATCCAGCGCAACAGGCTGCCGCCGAACAGCGTGCCGTTGGGATTGAGGTCTTCGGGTTTTACCCACTTGCGGGTATGGAAATTCATATTCACTCCTGACCGTACTGCCAATTGATGCCCGGCATCATGGCAGACCGAGCGGTCATGCTCTACGCAACCTCGACTATGGTCGTGATTAATGATCTTCATCCAGGCGACAGAAACACTTTTGGAAGTCCGCCTCAGCCAGCTATAATCGCCACCGTTTCAAAACGGTCATCTGCACTTGATACCGTTTTCCCGCCACCTGTCCGAGGGGCGCTGCAGCAGGCATGACCTGTCAGGCTCGGATGGGGCGTTGTCGGTACAGGAATCCCTGTACGGGCACTAAACGCACAACGGCGCCCATTCGCACACTACGAATGGAGGCTCTTCATGAGCGCTGTCAACACGCCTGCAGATTTTACCGACTACAAAGTCGCCGACATGTCCCTGGCTGCCTGGGGCCGTCGCGAAACCATCATCGCCGAGTCGGAAATGCCAGCCCTGATGGGTCTGCGCCGCAAGTACGCATCCGAGCAGCCACTCAAGGGCGCGAAAATCCTCGGCTGCATCCACATGACCATTCAGACTGCCGTGCTGATCGAAACCCTGGTTGCCCTGGGTGCCGAGGTACGCTGGTCGTCCTGCAACATCTTCTCGACTCAGGACCAGGCCGCTGCCTCCATCGCCGCCGCCGGCATCCCGGTGTTCGCCTGGAAGGGTGAGACCGAGCAAGAGTACGAGTGGTGCCTGGAACAGACCATCCTCAAGGATGGCCAGCCATGGGACGCCAACATGATCCTCGACGATGGCGGCGACCTGACCGAGCTACTGCACAAGAAATACCCGCAGGTACTGGATCGCGTTCACGGCGTGACCGAAGAAACCACCACCGGCGTACACCGCCTGCTGGACATGCTGGCCAAGGGCGAGCTGAAAATCCCGGCCATCAACGTCAACGACTCGGTGACCAAGAGCAAGAACGACAATAAGTACGGCTGCCGTCACAGCCTGAACGATGCCATCAAGCGCGGCACCGACCACCTGCTGTCCGGCAAGCAAGCGCTGGTCATCGGCTACGGTGACGTGGGCAAGGGCTCGGCCCAGTCCCTGCGCCAGGAAGGCATGATCGTCAAGGTGTCCGAAGTCGATCCGATCTGCGCCATGCAAGCCTGCATGGACGGCTTCGAACTGGTTTCGCCGTTCATCGACGGGATCAACGACGGCACCGAAGCCAGCATCGACAAGGCCCTGCTGGGCAAGATCGACCTGATCGTGACCACCACCGGTAACGTCAACGTTTGCGACGCCAACATGCTCAAAGCGCTGAAGAAGCGCGCGGTTGTCTGCAACATCGGTCACTTCGACAACGAAATCGACACCGCCTTCATGCGCAAGCACTGGGCATGGGAAGAAGTGAAGCCACAGGTGCACAAGATCCACCGTACCGGCCACGGCGATTTCGACCCACAGAACGACGACTACCTGATCCTGCTGGCCGAAGGCCGTCTGGTGAACCTGGGCAACGCCACCGGCCACCCAAGCCGCATCATGGACGGCTCGTTCGCCAACCAGGTGCTGGCGCAGATCTTCCTGTTCGGCCAGAAGTACGCCGACCTGTCGCCGGCCCAGAAAGCCGAGCGCCTGACCGTTGAAGTCCTGCCGAAGAAACTCGACGAAGAAGTGGCCCTGGAAATGGTCCGCGGCTTCGGTGGCGTGGTCACTCAACTGACCAAGCAACAGGCTGACTACATCGGCGTGACCGTCGAAGG
Organism: Pseudomonas sp. LD120; assembly: GCF_009861525.1. Classification (GTDB taxonomy): domain Bacteria; phylum Pseudomonadota; class Gammaproteobacteria; order Pseudomonadales; family Pseudomonadaceae; genus Aquipseudomonas. The sequence goes on from NZ_WVHL01000001.1 coordinate 530,962, forward strand.
CCCGTTCAAGCCAGACGCCTATCGCTACTAAGAGCAGCTGCAAGCTTTGAGCTTCAAGCGGCAAGCCAGGGCCACAAGCCGGGCTTGTCGCACAAAGCCTCACGCTTTACCCCTATTTGCTTAAACAGTGTCAGGCAACAAGCTCCAGGACCGGGAGATGAGCGCACCCACGCTTCTTCTGGCGCTTGCAGCTTGCGGCTTGTAGCTGGAGGTTCCCTCCATGTCCCAAGACCGTCGCTACAGCTTCGAGTTCTTCCCCACCAAGACCGATGCTGGGCATGAAAAACTGCTCGCCACTGCCCGTCAGTTGGCTGGCTACAACCCCGACTTCTTCTCCTGCACCTACGGCGCCGGCGGCTCGACCCGTGATCGCACAGTCAACACTGTGCTGCAACTGGAGAGCGAAGTACGAATTCCCGCAGCGCCACACTTGTCCTGCGTCGGCGACAGCAAGGACGACCTGCGCGGCCTGCTCAAGCAGTACCAGGCCGCCGGCATCAAGCGCATCGTTGCCCTGCGCGGCGACCTGCCTTCGGGCATGGGCATGGCCAGCGGCGAACTGCGTCACGCCAACGATCTGGTGAGCTTCATTCGTGAAGAGACCGGCAGCCACTTCCATATCGAAGTCGCCGCCTACCCGGAAATGCACCCGCAAGCACGCAACTTCGAAGACGACCTATTCAACTTCGTGCGTAAGGCCAATGCGGGCGCCGACAGTGCGATCACCCAGTACTTCTTCAACGCCGACAGCTATTTCTACTTCGTCGAACGCGTGCAGAAGATGGGTGTGAACATCCCCATCGTGCCGGGCATCATGCCGATCACCAACTACAGCAAGCTGGCGCGTTTTTCCGACGCCTGCGGTGCCGAGATCCCGCGCTGGATTCGCAAGCAGCTGGAAGCCTACGGCGACGACAGCGCCAGCATCCAAGCCTTCGGCGAGCACGTCATCAGTGAAATGTGCGAACGCCTGCTGCAAGGTGGCGCGCCAGGGCTGCACTTCTATACCCTGAACCAGGCAGAGCCGAGCCTGGCGATCTGGAAAAACCTGAAACTGCCGCGCTGAAATGGCATAGCATTCAGAACGAGGCCCTGGCGAAATCCAGGGCCTTTTTTTCACTCTACCCAACTGTCCAGGGATGATCGCTGCAGATGTCCACAACTCGCCCCATCACAAACCCACAGCTGATTTATCTGGTTTACGGTGCCAGCACCTACCACCAAGAAGCCGTGTTCAGTATCGCCAGCGCCGTGGCCGGCCTGCGCGAAACACCGGGTGAAGGATTGGACATTCAAGTTTTCACCGACAACCCCGCGCCTTACCGTAACTTGCCGGTTCAGGTCCATGAGCTGGACGAACGCACCCGTCAGGCCTGGATCGCTCCACATGGTTACCACTTCCGCGCCAAACACGTAGTGATGCAACAAGTGCTGCAGGAGTTTGAGCGCGCGCTGCTGATCGACACCGATACGTTTTTCCACTGCTCGCCACTGGAACTGTTTCGTCGCATCAAGCCTGGCACCCTGCTGTGTAATGCCTTTGGCATGCAATACGGCAGCAACAAAGAAGCCGTGCTGTATCAAACGCTGGCGCCAGTGCTGCGACAAAGAAACCTGGCAGATGATCAGATGCCGCTACTGAACTCCGGCGTCATCGGCCTTGATCGCACAGATGCGCGTGTCCTGGATCATTCGATCGCCTTGATGGATGAGTTGTACCCTCTGGCGCAAGGCGCCTATACCCTTGAAGAGTTCTGCCTGTCGGTAGCCGCCTATCGCACAACGCAGGTACGCGAGTGTCCCGACCTGATTCATCACTACTGGAGCCGCAAACAGCTGTTCCGCGCCAAGATAAAAGCCTGGCTGGACAAACACGGCGCCGACCCGGTCAGCAGTTTCGCACTAGATGAAACACGTCTGGTGACCGCAACACTGCCAAGGCCTCCCGCGCTCCAGCGCTTGACTTATAAGCTCGTGACGCTGGCCCTGCCCAAACAGCAACGCCAGTTCATGCGTGAAATCCTTTATGGTTGCTACCAACACCCCAATCCATTCGATCAGGCCTGTGCCCCTGTCTGGTGGGAAAAAGCCCGTGAAAACGTTGAGCGTCGCCTTGATACCCCCCTTGAAAACCATCAGCTCGAACACTGGTTCAACCATCCGATTACTCGTCTGGTATTGGGTCAGCGCCGTAAAGCGATTTACTCGCATCTGGTACAAACAAAAGGCGAGTAACCCTTGAGCTAGACGGCCGCTAGCTATTTCACTGGTTCTCGTCGTAATCTCCAACGATGCCCGCCATTGCCCAATTACTAACAGCCTTGCTTTTGGCTTGCCTGAGCGTTAACGCTCAGGGCGAGAAGCTGCGCATTGTCACCGAGCCGTGGGCACCTTATGTCTATGAGGAACATGGCAAGGCGCGGGGCCTGGACTACGAAACCACGGCCATTGTCTTTCAGCGCCTGGGGATCGAGGTGGAGTGGCAATTCCTGCCCTGGAAGCGCTGCCTGGCGATGCTGGAGACCGGTCAAGCCGACGGCGCCCTGGACATTTTCCACAGCGACCAGCGCGACGCCAGCCTGCTCTATCCCAGCGAACCGCTGTCCGACGTCGAGTTCGTGATGTTCTACGCCAAGCAGCGGCCGCATCCTTTCAAGCATCTGGACGAGCTCAAAGGCCTGACCATCGGCACCTCTCCCGGCTATCTGTACAGCGATGACTTCAGCGAGTCGACGCTGTTCAATCGTGAACCGGCCCCCACTCACGAAGCCAACTTCGGCAAGCTGCTGCTGGGACGGATCGACCTACTGATCACTGACAAACGGGTCGGCCAGCACCTGCTGGACAGCCTGGGGATCCGCGATCAGATCCGTCAGAATCCGACGGTCATCAGCCGCCAAAGCCAGTACCTGGCGCTGCGCCGCAATGCCGGAATGGACCTGCTGGTGCAGCGTTTCGGCGCCGAACTCAAACGTTTCAAGCGCGAACCGGCCTACGCTGAGTTGAGCGCCCAATACGGTGCCGCCACTCCTCTGCCGCCCGTCCGACCGCTATCGACACCGGAGTCAGAAAAAACCGTTGAGCAGTAGGAAAGCAGCGCACATCGAATGCTCTGTTATACTCCGGCCTCCCGCCAGGCTCACGCCCGGACGCTGGACCCTGTTCAAGGCATCTTCACCACGCTACGGCGCAGCCAACCGGCCCGCGCGAGCCTGCGGTGGATGAGTCTTCAGGCCAGCAGGACCGGACGGGATTGCGTCCTCTTAAACGCCATTCACGCTCGGCAAGATTATCCCTTTGGGCCAAGCCCTCACTAAAACAGGATTACTCATGTCCTTTGCTTCCCTCGGTCTCTCCGAGGCTTTAGTCGGTGCCATCGAAGCCGCCGGCTATACCCAGCCTACTCCGGTGCAACAGCGGGCCATTCCCGCCGTGTTGCAAGGTCGCGATCTGATGGTCGCGGCACAGACAGGTACTGGTAAAACCGGCGGTTTCGCCCTTCCGATCCTGGAGCGGTTGTTTCCCAACGGTCACCCGGACAAATCCCAACGTCACGGCCCGCGCCAACCGCGCGTACTGGTCCTGACCCCGACTCGCGAACTGGCCGCGCAAGTGCATGACAGCTTCAAGCTGTATGCCCGCGACCTGAAGTTCGTCAGCGCCTGCATCTTCGGTGGCGTCGGCATGAACCCGCAGGTCCAGGCCATGGCCCGTGGCGTTGACGTGCTGGTGGCGTGCCCCGGTCGCCTGCTGGACCTGGCCGGCCAGGGCAGCGTCGACCTGTCCCACGTGGAAATCCTGGTACTCGACGAAGCCGACCGCATGCTCGACATGGGCTTCGTCCATGACGTCAAGAAGGTCCTCGCCCGCCTGCCGGCCAAGCGCCAGAACCTGCTGTTCTCCGCGACCTTCTCCAAGGACATCACGGACCTGGCCGGCAAGCTGCTGCACAACCCCGAACGCATCGAAGTCACCCCGCCGAACACCACGGTGGAGCGCATCGAGCAACGGGTGTTCCGCCTGCCCGCCAGCCACAAGCGCTCGCTGCTGGCTCACCTGATCACCGCTGGTGCCTGGGAACAGGTGCTGGTGTTCACCCGTACCAAGCACGGCGCCAACCGCCTGGCCGAGTACCTGGACAAGCACGGCCTGAGCGCCGTGGCGATCCACGGCAACAAGAGCCAGAACGCCCGCACCAAAGCCCTGGCCGATTTCAAGGCCGGCGACGTGCGGATCCTGGTGGCCACCGATATCGCCGCTCGCGGCCTGGACATCGACCAACTGCCCCACGTGGTCAACTTCGAGCTGCCCAACGTTGACGAAGACTACGTGCACCGCATCGGCCGCACCGGTCGTGCCGGGCGCTCGGGCGAAGCCATCTCCCTGGTTGCCCCGGACGAAGAGAAACTGCTGAAAAGCATCGAGCGCATGACCAAGCAGAAGATCGCCGACGGCGACCTGATGGGCTTCGATGCCAGCGCCGTGGAAGCCGAGAAGCCGGAAGTGCGCGAGCGGCCAGACGTGCGCAACCCGCGCAACTCCCGTGGTCCCCGTGGCGATGGCCCGAACGGCGGTGGCGGCGGCGGTGGTCGCAAGGACAAAGGCAAAGACAAGGGCGGCAAAGACAAACCCGCTCGTGGCGAACGCCCTGCCCGTGAGCAGAAACCTCGCGAAGGCACCCCGGCCCGCGAACAGCGCCAGCCGACGCCGCGCGCCGATCGCGCGCCGGACGAATTCCTCGACGACGATGTGGATAACTTCGGTAACCGCGCTGACTACGTCAGCCCGTACCAGAACAAGAACAACCAGCAAGGCCGTGGTCGCCGTCCAGGGGCTCCAGCCCAGGGCGCAGGCGCCGGCAATGCGCCCCGTGGCGGCGGTCAGGGCCGTTCCGGCAACCCGCGCAACAGCAACGGCAGCACCACCGGTACCGCGCCAGCCAAGCGCAGCGGCGGTGCGCGCAACGGCGCGCCTCGTGACAGCCAAGGCCGTCGCGACGAATCGCGCAATCGTCGCCCGAACCGTGACGATCAACCGCGTCAAGAGCCGGCCGTGCAGAGTCCTCGGGGTAACCAACCGAAGATCATGCACAAGGAATCCAAGGCCGACCGCTTCCCGACGCCTGAGCAACTGGATCAGTTGCCAAGCCGTCCACGGGGCGAGAAGCCGGCGCTGCTGACTCGCAATCGCTGAGTCGATCCGCTGCAGCGAAAAACGCCCCTGGTCGCAAGACCCGGGGCGTTTTTTGTGGCGGCTGGTCGAGGGCGCTTTCTGTAGCCGCTGCCACAGGCTGCGAACGACGGGGAACCTGGCGCAAGGGCCTGCCAGGCTCACCGGGCTGCATGACGGGCAATAAAAAACGCCCCCGATTTGTAGTCGGGGGCGTTTTTTTGCTTCGGTGAAGGTTGCGATCAGTCCGATAAGGGCTGTGCGAATTGAATCGCGAAGGCCCTGCGGGCCTTTTCGCAGCCTGCAGCAGCGGCTACAGACGAAGCATTACTTCGCCTTCACACCTTCAAAGGTGATGTACAGGTCGACGTTGTTGGACGCCGGGCCCAGGTCCATCATTTTGCCGAAATCCTGGCGATTGATGCTGGTGGTGCCTTCGAAGCCGGCACGGTAGCCGCCCCATGGATCCTTGCCTTCACCCAGGAAAGTGGCCTTGACCACCACCGGCTTGGTCACGCCGTGCAGGGTCAGATCGCCCGCCACGTCAGCGGTCAGCTTGCCGTCGGCATTCTTGCCGGTGGGCTTGACGCTGGTGGACACGAACTTGGCATCGGCAAACTTGCTGGACTCCAGGAAATCCTTGCTGGTGATGTGCTTGTCACGTTCGGCGTGGTTGGTGAACACGCTGGCAGTGCGCACGTTGACTTCGATCTTGGCGTCTTCAGGCTTGGCGGCGTCGAAGCTGAACTTGCCGTCCAGGTCCTTGAAGGTACCGGTGATGTAGCTATAGCCCAGGTGGCTGATCTTGAAGTCGACAAAGGCGTGCTGGCCTTCCTTGTCGATCACGTAGTCCGCCGCCATTACTTGACCAGCCGCCAATACAGCAGATCCGATTGCCAATGCGGCGAGAGTCTTTTTCAACATGCTTTCTATTCCTTTTGAGTCAAGGTTGAACATCAGGCTTTGCGGCCCAGCATACGGATGAGGGTCGCATCACGATCAATAAAGTGGTGCTTCAAGGCCGCCAGGCCGTGGATGCCGGCAAAGATCACCAACGCCCAAGCCAGGTACAGGTGCACCACACCTGCTACATCAGCCTGGTCCGGCAGTCCGGACACCAGGGCAGGCACTTCAAACCAGCCAAACACTGGAATACCCACGCCGTCTGCGGTGGAGATCAGGTATCCGGCAATCATCACGGCGAACAGAGCCAGGTACAGGAACGCGTGCCCCAACTTGGCCCCCAGACGCGTCAGGCGCCCATGGTTGGCCGGTGCCGGTGGCGCCGGGCTGACAAACCGCCACAGCCCCCGCAGCACCATGATCGCCAGCAGCGTCAAGCCAATACTCTTGTGCAGCTCCGGCGCGTCTTTACGCCAGGCGCTGTAGTAGTCGAGACCGACCATCCACAGGCCCAAGCCGAACAAACCAAAGACCGTCAGCGCCACACCCCAGTGCAGAACGATGCTGACCCAGCCATAGCGAGAAGAAGAATTACGTAACTGCATCACTTGCATCCTGTAAGAAACGCTGACCAAGACTAGCGATTTACCTATCGATTTAAAGCGGAAATTTTCGCTTTGAAATATCGAGAAATACGATGAGTAGTCTGTGCTCAGGGTGTTAAGAAAAGATTAAGACCATTTCCTGACGAATCCGTCTCAATCAACGGCGGGTGCCCTGGTGACTGCCAGACGCGTCTTTACACACTCGGCGTTCTGTCCTCAGTCGCCGCATCACACAATAGGTTGTCCCGCCGCTATGCATTGCATAGGCTTGCGCGACTATTCGCCAGCGCCATCAGAAACTCTTTACGCTCTCGCCAGCGCCGCTCAGGCATTTCGCGCGACGATCGTAGACAGGTTCTCAGCCAGCCGCCTCCAGGAGACCGTACATGAGCCTGAATAACCAATGGATGCAACGCGATCTCGCCGTTCTGTGGCATCCCTGCACCCAGATGAAAGACCACGAACAACTGCCGTTGATCCCGATCAAGCGCGGTGAAGGTGTCTGGCTGGAAGACTTCGAAGGCAAACGTTATCTGGACGCAGTCAGCTCCTGGTGGGTCAACGTCTTTGGCCACGCCAACCCGCGCATCAATCAGCGCATCAAGGACCAGGTGGACCAGCTGGAACACGTGATCCTCGCCGGTTTCAGCCACCAGCCGGTGATCGAGCTGTCCGAGCGCCTGGTGCAGATCACCCCCGAAGGCCTGACCCGTTGCTTCTACGCCGACAACGGTTCGTCGTGCATCGAAGTGGCGATGAAGATGAGCTTCCACTACTGGATCAATCGCGGCCAACCGAACAAGAAGCGCTTCGTCACCCTGAGCAACAGCTACCACGGCGAAACCATCGCCGCGATGTCGGTGGGCGACGTACCGCTGTTCACCGAAACCTACAAGGCCCTGCTGCTGGACACCCTCAAGGTGCCGAGCCCGGACTGCTACCTGCGCCCCGAGGGCATGAGCTGGGAACAACACTCGCGGAACATGTTCGCCGCCATGGAACAGACCCTGGCCGAGCACCACGACAGCGTCGCCGCGGTCATCGTCGAACCACTGATCCAGGGCGCCGGCGGCATGCGCATGTACCACCCGGTGTACCTCAAGCTGCTACGCGAAGCCTGCGACCGCTATGGCGTGCACCTGATCCACGACGAGATCGCCGTTGGCTTCGGCCGCACCGGCACGATGTTCGCCTGCGAACAGGCCGGCATCCGCCCAGACTTCCTGTGCCTGTCCAAGGCCCTGACCGGCGGCTACCTGCCCCTGGCCGCATGCATGACCACCGATGACGTCTACAGCGCCTTCTACGACGACTACCCGACCCTGCGCGCCTTCCTCCACTCCCACAGCTACACCGGCAACCCGCTGGCCTGTGCGGCGGCCCTGGCGACCCTGGACATCTTCGAGCAGGACAACGTCATTGCCCACAACCGCGCCCTGTCCCAGCGCATGGCCAGCGCCACCGCGCACCTCGTGGACCACCCCCACGTCGCCGAAGTGCGCCAGACCGGCATGGTCCTGGCCATCGAGATGGTCCAGGACAAGGCCAGCAAGACCGCCTACCCCTGGCAAGAGCGACGTGGCTTGAAAGTCTTCCAGCACGCCCTGGAGCGCGGCGCCCTGTTGCGCCCCCTGGGCAGCGTGGTGTATTTCCTGCCGCCTTACGTGATCACTCCGGAGCAGATCGACTTCCTCGCCGAAGTCGCCAGCGAAGGCATCGACATCGCCACCCGCGACAGCGTCAGCGTGGCGGTGCCCAAGGACTTCCACCCAGGCTTTCGCGATCCGGGCTAGAGCAGGCCATCAATTGTAGCGAGGGAGTTGGCTCCCGCTGGACCGCGCAGCGGTCCCACAACCAGGCTGAGCGCCCCGACGGATTCAACGACGGCTTCGCCACCGAGCGGGAGCCAGCTCCCTCGCCACAGAATGCTTTCCACCGATGCATATTCAACAGAGAACCCAGATGAGATTGTCCCGCTTCTTTATCGACGCCCCCCTGAGCCTCGGCGAACACGAACTGCCAGAGGCCCAGGCCCACTACATCGGGCGCGTGCTACGCATGGCCGAAGGCGATGCGCTGCAAGTGTTCGACGGCTCGGGCCAGGAATTTCGCGGGACCCTGGTGGAAGTGGGCAAGAAGCGCGTGCGGGTGCAGTTGGATGAAAGCTTCGCCGGCCAGCAAGAGTCACCGCTGCGAATTCACCTCGGCCAGGGCCTGTCCCGGGGCGAGCGCATGGACTGGGCGATTCAGAAAGCCACGGAGTTGGGGGTTAGCGAGATCACCCCGATTTTCAGCGAGCGCTGCGAAGTGCGGCTCAAGGACGAACGCGCCGACAAACGCCTGCTGCACTGGCGCCAGGTGGCCATCAGCGCCTGCGAGCAGTGCGGTCGTTCCCGCGTTCCGCTGATTCATCCACCGGTCTTGCTGGCGGACTGGATCAAGCAGGCCGAGGCCGATCTGAAGCTGGTGCTGCACCCGGTGGCCCAGCCCCTGGAAAGCCATGCCAAACCCGAAACCCTGGCCTTCCTGATCGGCCCGGAAGGCGGCCTGTCCGACACGGAAGTGGAACAGGCCCAGGGTGCCGGCTTCCTGCCCGCCCGCCTCGGCCCTCGCGTGCTGCGCACCGAAACCGCCCCCGTGGTAGCCCTGGCCGTGGCCCAACAGCTCTGGGGCGACTTCTAACGCCGCGCACCGTGGGGTTACGGCAAAAACCAGCCGCGCCCCACAAAGCACTGACGGGCCAACGAAGACAGCCTCATGCCCAAGGCCTCTGCGCCGCCCCGCCAGCCCAACAGCGGTTATTCCACCGGATCGCTGGTAGGTCGGGCGATGATCGCTTTCAGCTCCGCAGTCATGGGGAACTCCAGGTTCAGGCCCTTGGGCGGAATCGGCTGCTGGAACCAGCGCTGGTAGATGCCGTTGATTTCCCCGGAGCGGTACAGATCCGCCAGCGCGCCGTTGACCAGCGCCAGGAACTGCGGATCGTCCTTGCGCACCATGCAGCTGTAGATCTCCCGCGACTGCTCCTTGCCCACCACTACCCAATTGTGCGGATCGCGGGCCTTGGCCCGTTCGCCGTAGAGCAGCGCGTCATCCATGTAGAACGCCGCCGCGCGCCCAGTCTGGAGCATCTGGAAAGCTTCGCCGTGGTCCTTGGCGCTGATCACGAACATGTCGATCTTGTGCTCGACGTTGTAGTTCTTGAGAAAACGCTCGTTGGTGGTGCCCGCCGTGGTCACCACGTTCTTGCCCCGCAAGTCGGCGAAGCGCTTGATCCCGCTGTCCTTGGCGGTCAGCAACTGGCCCTTGACGTAGATGAAGCCGTAGGAGAACGCCACCTGTTTCTGGCGCTCGGCAGTCACCCCGGTGGAGCCGCATTCCAGGTCCACGGTGCCGTTCTGCACCAGGGGAATGCGCGTCTGCGAGGTCACCAGGTTGTACTTCACATTCAGCTTGGGCAGGTGCAACTGCTGCTGGATGCGCTCCACCACCTTGCTCGCCAGTTCCACCGAATAGCCCATGGGCTTGCCGCTGTTGTCGCCCACGTAGGAAAAGGGCACCGAAGCGTCGCGATAACCCAAGGTAATGCTGGCGCTGTTGGCGATCTTGGCCAGGGTGCCATCCAGGGGCGCCTCGTTGGCCTGGGAAATGGCGCTGAACAACAGCCCCAGGGTGCAGCCGAGCAACGTGATCTTATGCATTGTTATTCTCCGTTGTGGGTAAAGGCGGCTCAGCGGCGAACCGCGATGACGCTGATTTCGACCAGGATCTGCGGGCGCGCCAGGGCCGCCTGCAAGGTGGTGCGCGCCGGCGCCTGGCCGGGTGTCAGCCAGGCCGACCAGACTTCGTTCATCACCGCGAAGTCGGCCTGGATGTCCTTGAGGTAAATCGTCGCGCTCAAGAGATGGTCCTTGTCGCTACCGGCCTCGGCCAGCAAGACGTCGATCTTCTCCAGCAGCTCGCGGGTCTGGCCGCCGATGTCGCTGCTGGCCCCCGGCACCTGCCCGGAGAGAAACACCAGTTCGGCAAAGGTCACCGCGCCACTCAGGCGCTCGTTGCTGTGGATACGCTGGATACTCATCTGAAGACTCCTTTGAACGTTCAGGCGACGCGGGGCATCAGGCCCTGCATGTCGATGCTGGTGGAACACTGGCCGATCAGTTCGCCCAGCAACTGACCGCTGCCACAGGCCAGGGTGAACCCCAGCGCACCGTGGCCGAGGTTGAGCCACAGGTTGCGATAGGCGGTGGCGCCGATCAGCGGCACGCCGCTGGGGGTGGCCGGACGCATGCCGGCCCACTCGATGGCGGCCTGATAATCGCCGGCGTCGGCGAAGGTCTGCTCGGCCTGCCGACGCATCAGGGACAGACGCCCCGGGTCTGGGGACGGATCGAAACCGACGATGTCGACCATCGCCGCCACCCGCAGTTGCTGGCCGATGCGCGCGTAGACAATCTTGCGGTTGTAATCGGTGATGCTGATCTCCGGCGCCCGGTGCTGCGGGCCGATGGGCACGCTGAGGCTGTAGCCCTTGAGCGGATACAGCGGCAGCTTGAGCCCCGGCAGGCGCAACTCGGGGCTGCGATGACCGGCCGCCAGCACCAGATGCTTCACCGGCAACTGACGCTCGCCCAAGTCGATGGCCCGCACCCGGTCGCCCTCCTGACGGATGGCCCGAACCCGCTGGCCGAGGAGGATGTCGCAACGTCCGGAAGCCTGCAGCCGCGCCGCCAGTTGCAGGCAGAACGCGTGGCAGTCGGCCACTTCTTCATCCGGGGTATAGATGCCACCGACGAAGGGCGTGTCCCCCAGGGTCGGCTCCAGGGCGGTGCATTCGGCAGCCGACAACGCCTGCTGCTGGCGGCTGTCCGCCAGGTTGTGCCGGGCATGCTCGAAGCTGCCGGGCTCGCGAAAGGTCACCAGCTTGCCGTTGCTTCGCCAGTCAAAGCCCTGTAGGCCATCCTCTTCGCGCCAGCGTTGCAAGGTGCTCTGGCTGAGCAACGCCAGGCGCAGCAGGTGAGCAGCATTGCGCTGGTTCACCGAGTGCCGGCAAGCCCCGAGGAAACCCGCCAGCCAGCGCCACTGCGCCGGGTCCAGGCGCGGGCGCAGCTTGAGCGGCGAGTCGCCCTTGAGCATCCAGCCCAGGGCCTGCCAGGGCACGCCGGCATCGGCCAAAGGCGCCACATAGCGATAGGACAACTGCCCGCCGTTGGCAAAGCTGGTCTGGCTGCCCAGGGACTCCTGAGCCTCCACCAGGGTCACCTCGAAGCCCTGGCGGACCAGGGCATAGGCACTGGCCAGACCGATGACGCCCCCACCGATGATGCAAACCTGCTGACTCATGACGACCCCTGGCCCGTTGTTCGATGGCCCAAGGTTAGGGGCAGGTGACAGGCGCCGGACAATGAATAAAGATGCACCTCCCATAAACAAAGGTTATGGACTCCCCCATGCGCCTGCGTCATATCGAAATTTTCCAGGCCATCCGCCAGGCCGGCTCCATTAGCGGCGCCGCGCAGTTGCTGCACGTCTCGCAACCGGCGGTGACCAAGGTCCTGCAGCACGCCGAACTGCAGCTGGGTTTCCCGCTGTTCCTGCGGGTGCGGGGCAAGTTGCAGCCAACTCCGGAAGCCCTGGAGCTGGAGCGCGAAGTGGACAAGGTCAGCGAAAGCCTGCAAGGCGTGCGGCGCCTGGCCCAGAACCTGCGCCGGGCGCCGGGCCACAACCTGCGCATCGGCGCCACCCCGGCCCTGGCCCTGGCGTTGCTGCCGCCGGCCATCAGTGAATGGACCTGCCTCTACCCGGACAGCCTGTGCGAACTGTCCAGCGCCCACAGCCGCGAACTGGTGCAGAACCTGCTGATGCGGGAAATCGACGTGGCCCTGACCCTGCAACGCCCCGATCACCCTGGGCTCTGCCCACAGCCCCTGGCCCAGGGCGTGCTGGTGGCCCTGGCGCCGCTGGACTACTGGCCGCCCGCCGTGCGCGGCCAACCGCTGGCCCTGATGGAACTGGCGGATGCACCGCTGATTGGCCTGAGCAGCAGCGACCCGCTGTCGGCGCGCCTCGACAGTTACCTCAAGGCCGTGGAGCCGCCACCGCGGATCCGCATTGCCGTACAGACCTACTCCTTGGCCCGGGCCATGGTGGAGTCCGGCGCCGGGTTGGCGCTGATCGACCCGTTCACCGCCCTGGGCGCATCAACCGCCAGCACCGTCATCCGGCCCCTGAGCCCGCCGCTGCCGATCACCCTGTACGCGGTGACCCGCGCCGCCGAACCGCCGCCCCACACCCTGGCCAGCTTGTTGGAGATCTTCGCCCGCCAGGCCCAGGCCCAACTCGACCATCCGTTGTAGGCGCTGGCCGGCCTGCGAAGGCGGCCGCAAGCCCAGCGCAAATTCCCAAGGCCTCTTCGCCAGCAAGCCGGCGCCTAAAGAACGTAGAAGAGGATGGCGACGAAATGCAGCAGGCTGCCGGCGATCACGAACAGGTGCCAGATGCCGTGGGCATGGCGCAGGCGGCTGTCCAGGGCGAAGAAGATGATGCCCACGGTGTACAGCACCCCGCCCGCCGCCAGCCAGGCAAACCCGGCGGTGCCCAGGGCCGCCAACAATGGCTTGACCGCCACCAGGACGATCCAGCCCATCACCGCGTAGATCACGATGGAAAGGATCCGCGCTTCGGAACGCGGCTTGATCTCCTGCAGGATGCCGATCAGCGCCAGCCCCCAGACAATCCCGAACAGAGTCCAGCCCCAGGGCCCGCGCAGGGTCACCAGGCAGAACGGCGTGTAGCTGCCGGCAATCAGCAGGTAAATCGAAAAGTGATCGACCTTCTGCATGATGTTCTTCGCCCGGCCGCGCACGCTGTGATAGACCGTGGACACGCTGTAGAGCACCAGCAAGGTGAAGGCGTAGATCGCCACACTGACGATCTTCCACGGACTGCCGTCGAGGCTGGCCAGCACCACCAGCCAAATGCCGCCGATACACGCCGCAATCGCCCCCAGCAGGTGGGTCCAGGCGTTGAATCTTTCTCCGTGATACATCGGTCACTCACCCTTGAAACATGAAAAACCACGCAAGGCTCAGGCCTGCAGTTTGAAAGCGCAATAGCTCAATGGGGGCACGGCGGATAAAAAACCAGCGGCCACTTTCGGACTCATCGGGCATCATCAACCCCTCATCAGCCGAGGCCGGACCATGCTCATCGACGAAGAGTTGACCCTGAAAAAGCTCGAAGTGTTTCTGGCCTTCATGCGCACCGGCAACCTGACCCGCGCCGCCGCCGAGTTGCAGACCAGCAATGTCAGCGTGCACCGGGCCATCCACTCCCTGGAAAACGCCCTGCGCTGCCCGCTGTTCAAGCACGAAGGACGCAACCTGACGCCGCTGGAAAGCGCCTTCGTGCTGGAGGAGCGCGCGCAGAAGCTGGTGCAGGACGTGGTCGAGAGCGTGCGTTTGACCCGTGAGGCCGCAGGCTTCTCAGCAGAACGCTTCAAGCTCGGCGCCCTTTACTCGCTGACGGTAAAAACCGTGCCGCAGCTGATCATGGGCCTGAAGCTGCGCCGCAGCGAACTGAACATCGATCTGATCCTGGGTTCCAACATCGACCTGCTGTACAAGCTCAAGAACATGGACGTGGACGCCATCCTGATCTCCCTGGATGAACGCACCAACGACCCGGATTGCGAACAACTGCCGCTGTTTTCCGATGACATTTTCCTCGCCACCCCCGCCGATTCACCCTTCGCCACGCAAAGCGCGGTGGATCTGGCCGACGTGCGCGACGCCACCTTCATCACCCTGACCCAGGGCTTTGCCACCCATCAGGACGGCGTGCGGGTGTTCAAGCAGGCGGGGTTCGAGCCGAAGGTGGCGATGCAGGTCAACGACATCTTCACCCTGCTGAGCATGGTCAGCTCCGGGGTCGGTTATGCGTTGCTACCGGGAAGGATCGCCGCGGTGTATGAAAACCGCGTGAAGCTGATACCGCTGCAGGCACGCTACCGCCTGCAGCAACATATCGGCGTGGTGTTTCTCAAGGCCAAGGAACGCGACCCCAACCTCCTGGCGCTCCTGGCCGAATGCCGGATGTACGCCAATCGGCAAAGCACCTAGCAGCCGGACCACCCAACGGCACGCCGGCCTGGCGTTGCGTAGGCGCTGGCTGGCCAGCGAACGCGTTCGCAAGCACGGCACAAACTCCGAGGGCTCCTTTGACCGGCTGGCCGGCGCCGACACGAAATCCGCGATGCACCCGCCCTGTAGGCGCTGGCTGGCCAGCGAACGCATTCGCAAGCCCGGCACAAACTCCGAGGGCTCCTTTGGCCGGCTGGCCGGCGCCGACACGAAATCCGCGATGCACCCGCCCTGTAGGCGCTGGCTGGCCAGCGAACGCGTTCGCAAGCCCGGCACAAACTCCGAGGGCTCCTTTGGCCGGCTGGCCGGCGCCTACGCGCCCAGCAGGCCGCGCATCAGCAGGAACAGCAACGACGGCCCCAGCAGGCAGCCCAGGGCGGTGTAGAACGCCGCCGTCAGGCAACCGTAGGGCACCAGCTTCGGATCGGTGGCCGCCAAGCCCCCGGCGACGCCGCTGGAGGTGCCCATCAAGCCGCCGAAGATCACCGCGCTGCGCGGGTTATTGAGGCCGATCAACGGGGCCACGAAGGGCGTCATCACCATCACCAAAATGGCTTTGATCAACCCCGCGGCAATCGACAGCGCCATGACTTCGGAACTGGCGCCAATCGCCGCACCGGTCACCGGGCCGACGATGTAGGTCACCGCCCCAGCGCCAATGGTGGTCAGGCTCACCGCATCGGTATAGCCAAAGGCAAAGGCCACGCCGACGCCTGCGACAAAGGACGAGCCGACCCCGACAAACAGCGCCAGGACCCCCACGAACCCGGCCCGTTTCAACTCCACGGAGCTGACCCCGAACGCCGTGGCGACGATCGCAAAGTCACGCAACATGGCCCCGCCCAACAGGCCGATGCCCGACAGCAGCGGAATATCCACCACCCCCTTCTGCCCGCCGGTAAAGGCACCGCCCACATAAGACAGCGCCAGCCCCAGCAAAATGGCGATGGCCGACCCGTGCAAACGGCCCTTGGTAAAGGTTCTGGAGATCCAGTAGGACACCCACATGGTGATCCCGATCACCGCAAAACCGCTGATCAGCCCGTAACCGGTAATGACCTTCATCATCGATTCGTACATGGCCCTTACCCCACTGTTTTCTGAGGAGCGGCGACATCCGGCGCCTTGTTGCCGATGCGCACCAGCACCGGCACCAGGGCAAAGGCGATCACCACCGCCAGGGTGCCCGCGAGAATCGCCATCGGCCCGCCCTTGAGCGCGCCGTAGACGTTCTGCTGCGCGGCCATGGCCACCACGATGGGGATGTACACCGCGCCCCAGAACTCCACGCCCTGTTCGGACTTGGCGGTGAACAGCCCGCGCTTGTGCAGGTAGCTGCCCAAGCCGATCAACAGCAGCATGGCGATACCGACACCGCCGACATTGGCCGGTACACCGATCAATTTGCCCAGCAGCTCACCGATGAAAATACCCGCCAGGGTACAAAAGGCCAGGAAGGCCACACCGTAGATAATCATTGTTGTTGTCCTCAAAGTGCATCGTCGAAGTTGTTGTTCTTGTGCTTCGTCAGCCTGAGTCGGTGCTCTATCGGTCGCGGTTGCCCTCCTCACTCAACAGGGCTTGCAGGGTGTCCAGGCGCGCGCCATCGAAGGCGATCACCGTCCCTTGGGCAAACACCCGGCGGGCCAGCCCAGTCAGTACCGCGCCGGGTGGCAGTTCGATCTGCAGGCGCACCCCGCGCTCGTACGCGCCTTGCACGGTGCCGCGCCAGTCCACCACCCGGCACATGTTGAACGCCAGGTCGTCGCGTAACTGCTCCAGCGTGCGCAGCGGCCGTGCCCGGCTGCCACTGAGGTAATCCAGCACGGGCATCTGCAAGGGCACCTCGGCAAAGGCCGCGGCCAGGGTCTGGGCCGGTTGCTCCAGCAGTGGGCAATGGGACGGCACACTGACCGCCAGCCGCTTGGCCACGCCGACTGCGCAACCGCGGGCCAGCTCGGCCACCGCCTGCATCGCCGCCTCGCTGCCAGCGATCACCACCTGGCTGTCAGCGTTGATATTGGCCAGGTACACCGGCCTCTGCGGGCTGTGGACCTGGGCCAGCAGCCCTTCCACCGTCGCCAGATCCAGGCCGATCAGGGCGGTCATGCCATAGCCCTGCGGGTACGCCTGCTGCATCAATTCCCCCCGCAGACGCACCAGGCGCAAGGCATCGGCAAAGCCCAGGGCCCCGGCCACCACCGCCGCCGGATAGGCGCCGATGGACAGGCCCGCCACATAGTCCGCCCGGAGCGGCGCTTGCAGCAGGGTCCGGGCACTGGCCACGCCGGCGATCAGCAGGCACAGCTGCACCGCCCGGGTGCTGGCCAGGGCCTGGGGCGAATCCAGTGTCAGTACGTCTTCCCCCAAGACCTCACTGGCTTCCTGCAGGCAGGCCCGGGTTTCCGGGCTTGGCGGCAGACGCTGGAGCATCCCCGGCTGCTGCGCGCCTTGGCCCGGAAATACCAACAGGCTGCTCATGCCAACAGCTCCAGAGGGCACCAGGGATCGCTGACCAAGCGCGCGCCCTCGGCACTTTTAAGCAGCACCCGAGGCGCCGTTCCCGCCCATTCCCGCAGGGCCAGAGCGCCGGCCGGCACCTGCAGTTGCAGATCCACCGGGCACTCGGCGCACTCCAACAGGGCCAGCAGCTCCCGGGCCTGAGCCCGGGAAAAGGGTTCCGGCGTGCGCAGGATCAGGTCCAGGTCGCTGTGCTGATGCAACGCAGCCACCCCAGAGGCCAGCTCGAAACCGGCACTGCCGCTGACGCCCCAGACCAGGCCCAGGGCATCCAGCTCGCCACGCAGCTGCTGCAAGGCCTGAAGCGCCGGCAACGAGCGCGAGCCACACAGCTGGCACAGCGCTTCGGGATGTACCCCACGCAGTACCGACTCCAACGCCAGCAGAGCCGGGTAGCGCTGCTCGCGGGTGCGACCGCGTAGGCCGACCGCGATCTGCCCCGGCGCCGTCAGCGCCCGCCGCACCACCACCGGCTGCCCGGCCTCCAGCACGGCAAAGGCCCAATCCGGCGCATCGGCGGCCAACTGCGCCGGGGTCATGCCCCACAGCAAGTCGTGGGGCAGCCAGGGGCCGAGGCCGTTCACCATTGTTCCCGCAGCAATTGGCGAACCCGGCTCGACGCCGCCCGGTTCGACGCCCCCAGACGGCAGCTCAGGTCGACGCCTTTGGCCCGCACGTCGGCAATCGCCGCCAACAGGCATTCCTCGACGACCGCCAGATCCTCCACTGCCGGCTGTTCAATCTGCCGCACCGATACGCTTTCCCAGAGCAGCCCGAGACTGGCGTAGCTGTCGATGTCATAGGCCATGGGCGGCACGCTGGCGGCCAGGGCTTCCAGTTCCTCGACACTGCGCAGGGTGACCCGCGCCGCCGACGCCTTGCCCATGGCATGCACCATCACCCCGGGATCGCGCAGGGCGATCAAGCGGTTGGCCTGATAACCGTGGGCCAGAAAGGCTCCGGACATGGCCTTGCCCACCAGCAGGGCAATCACCGGGTGCCCGGCCAGGCGGGCCCGGGCATAGCTGTCGGCGGCCGCGGCCAGGGCCTGATGAATGCCCAAAGCCTCTTCACGTCGGCCATAGGCCTGGCTCGGCACATCGACGATGGCAATCAGCGCCCGCTTGTGGGGCTGGTCGCGGTCAGTGTCGATCAGCTCATCCACGGCCTTAGCCAGACCCCAGCCTTCCAGCAGGCCAACCTCGCCCTGGCGGGCACGGGGAAAGCGATTTTCCGGGTCGGCCACCACGGCGATAAAACGCACCGGCTGCCCCGCCAGCTCGCCATCGGCCACCCGCAGCGACGGCGGCAGGCCGGCCACCAGCGCGGCGCCGCCACTCAAGGCGTTGAACCAGTTCAAACCCCGCAAAGAACAAGCACTCATGAGCGGTCTCCTTGATACAGATCGCGAACCGTCGCCGCATCGATTTGCGGCCCCGTGTCCAGACGAGCCAGACGTTGCAGGTAGTGTTCGGCCTCGCGGCTGCGTTGCCGCGGGGGCAAGCCGAGGGCCAGCAACTCGCGGACCTGGGCCTGGATCTGCGCCACATCGTCGGCCACATAACGGTCCACCAGGCCACTGGCGAAACGCTGCTCGCCGCCGGTCAGGCTCCAGATGAACGGCCGGTCCCGTGAGTCGTATTCCTCAAGCCCGGCTTCCTGTTCGATTACCTGCGGGCCGTTGAGCCCCAGGCGCGCTTCCTGGGTGACCACAAGATAACTGCACAGCCCGGCGGCAATCGACATGCCGCCAAAGCAGCCGACGCTGCCGGCCACCACGCCGATCACCGGCTGGTACTGGCACAGGTCGACGATCGCCGCGTGGATGTCGGCAATCGCCGCCAGCCCCAGGTTGGCTTCCTGCAAGCGCACGCCACCGGTTTCCAGCAGCAGCACGGCACAGGTCGGGATGCCGTTGCGGTTGTCCTCGGCGGCCAGCTCCAGGGCCCCGGCGATCTTCGCCCCGCCCACCTCGCCGAGGCTGCCGCCCTGGAAGACGCCTTCGATGGCGGCCACCACCACCGGCAGAGCATCGATGCTGCCCTTGGCGATCACCACCCCGTCATCGGCCTGGGGCACCACGCCCTGGCGCGCCAGCCACGGCGACATGACCCGCTGGAACGGGTCCAACAGCTCACGAAAACTGCCGGCATCCAGCAAGGCCCGAGCGCGCTGGCGGGCGCCCAGTTCGACGAAGCTGCGCTTGTTCAACAAAGCCGCCGTGTCAGTCATGGCCGATCTCCTCGAAGCCCTGTTCCAGGCGCAGGCGCACCACTCCGGGCGTGGCGCCAAAATCATGGATATCAATCGCCAAGGCCGGTGGCGTCTGGCCGTCGAACAGGCGTTCGAACAAGTGCTGCCAGCGGGCGGCGCTGCCATTGACCGAGGTCTGCACCTGGATGGTCAATGTGCCGGGCTGCCCCGGCTCCAGCAGCACTTCCAGGTCGCCGGAGCCGACACAGCCCACCAGAGCGCGGCCACGGCCGGGCTGGCCAGCGGGGAATTCAAAGGACAAGGTTTCCATCAGTTCGCTCCCTGGTGAAAGGCATCGGCGGATTCGATCCGGTCCAGCAGCAGGCTGGCCGCCAGCAAGTCGGCGGCGCCGCCGGGCGAGGCATTCAAGGTCAGTAGTTGCAGGTCCAGTTCGTGCAGCCGGCGGCGCCCGGCGAGGCTGGCGCTGCCACCGGCGTCGAGCACCGCCTGGGCACCCTGTTGCATGGCGTGCAGGCCCTGTTCACCGGCGCGGTAGAGCACGCAGGTGTCGGCCAGCCGGCTCATGATCGCCAGCAAGGCATCGAGCCGGGCGTTCTGTTCGCCATGGCCCTGGGCGCGGCTGCGCTTGAGCTGCGGCAACCCCCATTGCAGCACCGCGGGAAAGCCCTGCTGGGCTTCTTCGCGAGCGCCGCGCACGCCGTAGCGGATCGCCACCTGGGCGCCGTGGCTCAGGGGCCGTGGCGCGTAACGGTCCTCCAGCAGGGCCAGGCGCGCGGCCCGCAGCGCGACACTGCCGGCCACTGTGGCTTGAGGCTCCAGCGCGGCGGCGGCCACCAGCAGGCCCAGGGCCCAGATCGCCCCACGGTGAGTGTTCACCCCGCCGGTGGTGGTCAGCATGGCCCGCTCGCCTTCGCGACCTATGCGCCCCAGGGCTTCGCGCAGGGGCAGGCCGACGGCGCCGAATGCCAGCGCCGCCTCGGCCATTTCCTTGAAGGCCGGCCACAGGGACAAGGCCGAAGCGTGCATCAAGCCCAGGTGCAGATCGGTATGGGCGCCATTGCCACGGCGGTCCACCAGGGCCGGCTTGGGCGACAGGTCGGCCTCGTCGATCAACGCGTCCACCGCCAGGTCCGCCAGGCGCTCGGCCAGGCTCAGGGGTGGTGATTGCAGGTTGAGTGCGTGCATTACCAGCTCCTGAACTTGGCGGGCGGGTTGTACAAACCACCGGACCACTGCACCAGATCGGCGACGCTTTTCGCCGCCAGCAGCTCGCGGCTGGCATCGGTGCGACGGATACCCAGGTCTTCCGGCAAGGCGATCAGCCCTTCACGGCGCATGCGCGCGGTGTCCTTGGGGTTGTGCCGCAGACCGATGGCGGTGACTCCGGCCACGGCGGCGATCATCACCTGGCGTTCTTCCAGGGAGCGGGCCTTGTACAGGTAGGCGATGCCCTCCTCGGTCAGCAGGTGGGTGACATCGTCGCCGTAGATCATGATCGGCGCCAGCGGCATGCCGCTCTTGCGCGCCACGTCCACCGCGTCGAGTGTCTCGACGAAGGTCGGTTTGCCGCCTTCCTGGAAGGTTTCCACCATCTGCACCACCAGCTTCTTGCCGCGCTCCAACATGGCCTGAGGGGCATCGCTCGGGTCTAAGCGCATGTCCAGCCAGGCCGGGGTGCCGTGGCGCCGCCCGCGCGGGTCGTGGCCCATGTTCGGCGCACCGCCGAAACCGGCCAGGCGACCACGGGTCACGGTGGAAGAATGGCCGTCGCCATCCACCTGCAAGGTGGCGCCGATAAACAGGTCCACCGCGTATTGCCCGGCCAATTGGCAGAACATCCGGTTGGAACGCAGCGAACCGTCGCGGCCGGTGAAGAACACGTCCGGGCGCGCGGCGATGTAGTGCTCCATGCCCAATTCGGTGCCGAAGCAATGCACGCTGTCCACCCAGCCACTTTCAATGGCCGGAATCAGGGTCGGGTGGGGATTGAGGGTCCAGTTGCGGCAGATCTTGCCCTTGAGCCCCAGGGATTCGCCGTAGGTGGGCAGGATCAGCTCGATGGCCGCGGTGTTGAAACCGATGCCGTGGTTCAGCGACTGCACGTTGTGTTTTTCGTAGATGCCGCGGATCGCCATCATCGCCATCAGCACGTGCACCGGCTTGATATGGCGCGGGTCGCGGGTGAACAGCGGCTCGATGTAGAACGGCTTGTCGGCCACCACCACGAAATCCACCCAGGAGGCGGGAATGTCGACCCGGGGCAGCTCGCTGACGTCATCCACCAACTGGTTGACCTGGACGATGACAATGCCGTCGCTGAAGGCCGCCGGCTCGATCAGCGCTGGGGTGTCCTCGGTGCTGGGGCCGGTGTAGATGTTGCCGGCGCGGTCGGCCATGAAGCCGGCGGAGAGCACCACATTGGGGATCAGGTCCACCACCAGCCGCGCATAGAGTTCGATGTAGGTGTGGATGGCGCCGATTTCCAGCAGCCCGTCTTCCAGCAACTGGCTGATGCGCAGGCTCTGGGTGCCGGCGAAGGAAAAGTCCAGCTTGCGGGCGATGCCGCGCTCAAACAGGTCCAGGTGCTCGGAGCGACCAACGCTGGGCATGATCATGTGCAGATCATGCAGCTTGGCCGGGTCGGCCTTGGCTAGGGAGCGGGAGAGAAAGTCCGCCTGCTTCTGGTTGTTGCCCTCCAGCACCACCCGGTCGCCGGGCAGGATCAGAGCCTCCAGCGCCGCGACGATCTGGTCGGTCGGCAACACCACGCCATCGGCGAGGGCCCGCACCTGTTCGAGGCGCCGCTGCTTTTCGCTGCGCCGCCGCGACCAGCGCGCGTCGGGGGAAATTATTGTTGTCATGCTCACTCCACGGGTTCGCTGTCGTGGCAGCCACCTTAGGAGTGAAAACGGGGGGCATCAATCAAGCGCGGCGTTGAATCGTTACGCTGAGGGTAATGATTGGAGGGTGTGTGGGCTGTAGGTAATGGCAACACTTTGGCGGTTGTTGCAGCGCTGGGGGGGACAGCATAGTTGCCCGGTCGCCGACGCATCGACGGCCGATCTTAACCGGTCGAAATGTGGGGCTGTGAACGCATAAGCGCCATTCATTACCATGCTGGCGCTTTGCTGAGCGGCATCCTTAATGGTGGCTGTGCGCGGGACACCTTCGGGTGTGCCGGGGAATGTTCATAGCTCCATCCCTGGTCAGCTAACCCTCGCACAACTGCCTCCCACTTTTTTAGCCGCAAAGGATGACTCGGAATGTTTTTTCGCACTGTATGCCGCTTGCGCGTAATAAGGCATTAGCTCGATCGGTTTATTCATTGCCAGATGCCTTACGTGTTTGCTCGTCGGCCCAAAATGGAAGTTCGATCTTGTTAAAATTAGCCTTGGCATCAGCCGGCCCGTAAGTTGTTGGGTCTTTAACTTCCGGTGCGGGAAAATAGCGGACGCCACCGCTGCTTTGCAAAACAAACTGTGCTCGAACCGCCCAGTACCAGTTGCGAGTTTTAAAGGTGGACGGATCTATATTGGCAGGAAGGGTAGAAAAATAGAGCTCAAGGCTGTCGTTAAATAGCCGCTGTGCTTTGGGTAGGGAGCACATGGTTGGCGCTTGAATATCGGTAAGGTCGGGCGAACCTTTGATGCTGTAGTGGGTGATGACTTCGCAGAGTCGGCAATCCGCCTCGATATCGACGCCCCCCAAACTACCCAGCAAACCTGGAAGTCGACTTTCTATACGGATCAGTGTGTCGGCACTGCGCATTGAATGAGGTACGTCAGCACGGAAGTCCGGTTTGGCGTTGGGCTCGAAGAGGGTGTTGCGGCCAATGGAAATGCTGATGCCGGCGAGCGCTCCAAGCAGGCGGTAGAACACCTCTTGTGGGTCTTAAGTGCAAGGCTGAAGCGCCACCCTTGTGCCTCGATGCGGGCAGTGCAACTGCTGAATGAATAAGGGCCCGGACCAGCGGGGCTGGCCAGGGCGCGGTAACGGTCGAGCGGCCTTCCTTAGCCGGTGACCGGAGTCCGCCAGTCATCGGAGCCGGAAGTGCCGGAGACTTCGTGGGTCCAGGTGATCTTGCGGTAGGTGAAGTGCACGTCTTCCAGGTGGGTGAAGTGGGCATTGCCCGGGTCCTGGCAGTTGTGCATGTAGTCCTTGATGTCGACGATGATCGCGTCCTCAAGGGTGGTGGTGTAGTAGTGCTCCTGGGTGCCGGCGGCGGAGGTGCGGTACCACTGGATGACGATCTCGGTCAGGCGCTCGCCCGAGGTCAGGGCCGCCAGCAGCAGCGGCGACGCCTTGTCGAAGACCTTGGTGATGATCACCGGCTTGTGCACCCGCTGGCCGGTGGGCTGGCCGGATTGCGGGTCGCGGGGGATGATCACTTCGTGCTGGAAACCCTGGACCATGACCTGGTCTTCATGACCTTCCTGGTAGGTGTTGCCCACGGAATCGGCGGTAAAGGCCCCGGCGGTGATCAGCCCCTGTTTGGTGCCGGTGACGGACATATACGCTGGCGTTGCCATGCATGCTCTCCTTGCGAATCACTAAAGAAACCCGCGGGAAAAAGGCCCGAGGGTGCAGAGATGATTACAAGGACTGTGCCACCCAGGATTTAACCCACTAAAATCAGCTAGTTAGGTGCTTTATCGAAGATTTTTAGCGGTATTTTTGCGCACATGATGCGAAAAGTGCGCAACACCTTGCGCAGTGCTGCGCAAGATCTTGCGCAGCTTAAGGCATGCCTTGCTCCGCTTGCATTACATCGATATGCGCACAGGGTTATCCACAAAACCGTGCGCAACATCTTGCGCAGGTGCTGGGTTATCCACAGGTGGCGATTGCGCTTGGTGATACAGCGCATCCTGCAGAGCAACGGCGGTGCCGGACGCAGTGCATGACAACCACCGGCTGCTCGGCCACTCACTTGATCGGTATTGGCGTCATGCCGCTTTCTCAGTACACAATGCACCCCGGACCGGTCAGTCACTGGCCAGAACCCATAATAATGAGAGTCAGCATGGACACACCGATTCGCTCAAACCAGGCGCTGCTGGAGCAGATAAAGCACGGCCTGAAACCCGACTACCTGATGTTCTGGGGCCATCAACCGGCCCGCGACGGACGCATTACCCAGAGTTGCTTCAGCCAGTGGTTCGCCGCTGGTTTCGAGATCGCCGGCATCCACTACGCCAGCGCCGAGCACTTCATGATGGCCGGCAAGGCCTTGCTGTTCGACGACCCGCAAACCCACGCGCGCATCCTCCAGGCAGCGACACCCGTCGAGGTGAAGCAACTGGGCCGCGAGGTGCGCAACTTTGATGACGCGCAATGGCAGGCCGCGCGCTTTGACATTGTGGTGCAGGGCAATCTGGCCAAGTTCAGTCAACATCCGGCGCTGAACGAATACTTGCTGTCTACCCTAGACCAGGTGCTGGTCGAAGCCAGCCCGGTGGACCGGATCTGGGGCATTGGCCTGGCCGCCGATGACACCAGAGCCCGCCAGCCAGCAAGCTGGCGCGGCCTTAATCTGCTGGGTTATGCGCTGATGGAAGTGCGAGACAGATTGCGCCATGCCTGAGACAACAAACGCGGTGGCACAGGCGCTAAAGGCATAGCCCCGCCCCCACTAGCAACGCCTCCAGCGCTGGCAAGTCCGGCACTTTAACCACTTGCTCGGCCACCTGCACCGCTGCTTTCTCCAAGGGTGCCAAAGGCACATCGACGTAGCTCAACTGGCTGTCGAGCTTGCAGGAACGGGGAATGCCCTGCACCAGCAGGGCCATGAACTTCAGTTCCGGGCGTCCGCCCAAGGCGTTGAGCACGACGATCCGCGCCCGCTCGCCGACAACGGTCTGGCCGCCGCAGGCTGACTCGAAGCTGAGCAGCGCAATCTGTCGCTCACGCCACAACACCCGCCCCAGAAACCAGGGCGGCGAATCCAGGTCCAACGCCACCTGCTGATAGTCGATCAGTTCTGCCACCGCCACATTGGGCAGGATCAGGGTACGGTCGGCCAGGGGCAGCAACAGCCCGGTGAGGGTGCTTGCACGGTGATCAAGCATGGGGCTTGCTCCACAGGGCGATGCTTTCCAACAGCACCGACTCTTGATAAGGCTTGCCGAGGTAGTCGTTGACCCCGATGGCCATGGCCCGGTCACGGTGTTTCTGCCCGGTGCGGGAGGTGATCATGATGATCGGCAGTTTCTGCAGGCGCGGATCGTTGCGCACCTGAATCGCCACTTCGAAGCCGTCCATGCGCGGCATTTCGATGTCCAGCAGCATCAGGTCCGGGGTGTGTTCGGCCAGCAGCGCCATGGCGTCGACCCCATCCTTGGCGGTGAGCACGTTCATGCCGTGGCGCTCCAAAAGGCGGCTGGTGACCTTGCGCACGGTGACCGAGTCGTCCACCACCAGCACCAACATGGGCCGGGGCGGCTGGACTTCGGCGGCTGCGGCCTCCTCGCTCGGACCGGGCTGCGGTGCCTGGAGCTGCAGCGCACGGATGTGCGCCAGCAGGTCGAGAATCAGCACCACTCGGCCATCGCCGAGAATGGTCGCCCCGGACAAACCCTGCACTGCGGCAAACTGCGGCCCCAGGCTCTTGACCACAATTTCCCGGGTGCCAAAGGTGGCGTCCACCTGCACTGCGACCCGCTGTTCGTTACAGTGCACCAACAACACCGGCAACGGCAGCACCTGGCCCAGCAGCTTGGGCCGTGGCACGGTATGCAGCAGCTCGCCGAGGTAGCACAGTTGGTAATGCTGGCCGGCGTATTGGTAATGCGGCGGATCGAGTTGGTAATACCCGTCCAGTTCCCCCGGCAGGACCCGAACGATGCCCTCGACCGTGTTCAACGGAATGGCGTACTGCTCATCGGCGCACTGCACCATCAGCGCTCGGTTGACCGAGACGGTGAACGGCAGGCGAATACGAAAGTGCACGCCCTGCCCGGCAACCGAGTCGATGCTCATGCTGCCACCCAGTTGACGCACTTCTTCATGGACCACGTCCATGCCGACCCCGCGCCCGGAGATCTGGGTGATCTTCTCGGCGGTGGAGAACCCCGGCTGCATGATGAACTGCAACACCTCGCGGTCACTGATCGGCGACTGCGGATCCAGCAGGCCGCGCTTGATGGCTTTGTTGCGCACCGCGTCAAGCGGTACCCCTGCGCCATCGTCGCGCATGTCGAAGACGATATCGCTGCCCTCCCGGGACAGGTCAAGGGTGATCCGCCCCTGCTCCGGCTTGCCCGCCGCCCGGCGCACGGCTGCGGACTCCAGGCCGTGGTCGACGGCGTTACGCAGCATGTGCTCCAGCGGCGCGACCATGCGTTCAAGGACGTTGCGATCCATTTCCCCTTCGGCGTTGCCGACCACGAACGCCACGTCTTTACCCAATTCTTCGGCCACCTGACGAACAATGCGCTTGAGCCTGGGCACCATGCGCTCGAAAGGCACCATGCGCGTGCGCATCAGGCCCTCTTGCAATTCGGTGTTGATCCGCCCTTGCTGCTGCAGCAGGTTCTCGGCGTCCTGGTTGCGCCGTTCGAGGGTTTCCTTGAGGTCCAGCAGGTCCGAAGCCGACTCGAACAAGGCCCGGGACAGTTGCTGCAATTGCGAGTGCCGATCCATTTCCAGGGGATCGAATTCTTCATAGCCCAGGCGCTCGGCCTCCACCTGTTGGCGACTGAGAATGCGCCCTTGCGTTTCGGTGTCCAGACGGCGCAACTGGTCGCGCATGCGTTCGATGGTGGTTTCCATTTCACCGAGGGCGACCCGGGCATCGTTGACCTGCTGTTCGATACGCCCACGGAAGATCGACGTTTCACCCGCCAGATTCACCAGGTCGTCCAGCAGCTCGGCCGATACTTTGACCATGTCCCCCGCCACCGCCGCTTCGGCCGCCGGCGCTGTCGACTCAGGCTTGCTCGCGGACAACCGCGCGTCCACGCCGACCGTGGGCACTACACGAGGGTGACTCAGATCATGAATCGCCAGGATCAGTTGGTCTGCCGCCGCAATGGGTTGCCCGGCCCGGGCGGCGTCGAGCATCTGCGCCAGACGGTCGTGGCACTTCTGCAGCAAGCTGAATAGCGCCGGAGTGGCCTGCAGCAGCCCGGCGGAAATGCCTTCGAACAGAAACTCCAGTTCATGGGCCAGATCACCAATGGGGGCGATTTCCACCATCCGCGCGCCCCCTTTGAGGGTGTGCAGGTCGCGCAACAGGGTTTCCACTTCCTGGCGTGACTGAGGGTCGGCCTGCCAGCGCCCCAGGGCCGCGGCGGAACTGTCGATGATGTCGAAGCCTTCTTCGAGGAAGATCTCCAGCAACTCCGGGTCATGGGCCGAGCCGTCCTCCAGTGCCGCGCTCGGCGCTGCGTCCGCAGCGTTGGCGGCCTGTTGTCGATAAGCCCGAACAGCCTCGACCTGGACCCGGGAATCGTCCAGGGGGCGCTGCCCTTGCAACTGCTCCAGCAAGAGCGCCAACTGCTCATGACTGCTGCGCAACAACAAGCCCAAAGACTGGCTGTGACTGTAGCGCCGGTCCACCAGCCCTTCGTACAACGACTCCAGTTCCTCAGCCAGTTCCGCCACCGGGGCCACTTCAGCCATGCGCGCCCCCCCCTTGAGGGTGTGCAGGTCACGCTGCAACGACGACAAGGGGGCGCCGTTCTGCGGGTCTGCCAGCCAGCGCTGCAAAGCCTGGCCAGCGCTTTCGAGGATATCCACCGCCTCTTCGAGGAAGATTTCGACAATCTCGTCATCCGTCGACGCTGGGGCCGGCGGCTCCAGACGGGCCGTGGCCACGCCCAATTCGCTGATGCTCAAGACGTGGTTGCCCTCGCGCTTGATCAAACCCGTGGCGGATGGATCAAGGCCTTCATCCAGCAGTTCACGCAGGGCCCGAAGCCGGTCCGGGCGTGGGCTGACCTGCTGCCCCGCCGCCAACTCGTCGAGCATGCTGAGCAGGGCTTCATGGGCGCTTTCAGCTTCATCAAAGAAGCGCTCGCTGACCGCCAGGCTGCTCTCTTCCACCGCGCCGTAGAGATCCAGCAAGGCCTCGCACAGCGCGTCCATCGAATGCAGGTCCGCCAGGTGCGCGCCTTCGCCCAGGGTGGTCAGTTCGTCCAGCAGGGCGCTGAGTTCCTGGCGCTCGCCGGGGTGCTGCTGCCAACGACGCAACAGGCTTTCAGCATCCAACAGGATGTCCATGCCCTGAGCCAGAAAGTTGCTGATCAATTGCGGATCGCGCTTGACCCGCGGCACCCGGTCCGGGGCATTGAGCAGGGTTTCCAGACGCTCACCCAGCAGCGCCAGGATCCGCCCCACCAGCGCCCGCGCGCCATCGATGGGCGCCAGCGGAGCGCTGTCCAGCTGCCGCAGCCCACGACGCAGCAAGCCTTCGGCCTCCAGCAGCAGTTCCACTTCATCCAGGTCCAGGGGGATCAAGTGCGCTCGGTATTCCCGTGTCAGCTGATCGAGAGGACTGGCCAGCTCGGCGATCGGCAACACCCCGGCCATGGAAGCGCTGCCCTTCAGGGTGTGCAGGGCGCGCTGCAACTCGTCGCTGACTTGCAGCGGCACTTGCTCGGTGGCTTGATCCAGAAAACGGTTGATGCTGTCCAGGTGGGTCTGGGCCTCGATGCGGAAGATCTCCAGCAATTGCGGGTCCAGGACCTGGTGCTGCGCCGGCAGCGCGACACCTTGATCACCATTGGCCAGGGCATGGGCGCGAGCGGCCAGACAGTCGACGTCATCGCGCTGGCGCTGATCCCGGGCGGCGAACTCGGCGATCAACTCCGGCAGCAAGTCCAGGGTTTCACTCAGCAACTGCCGGACCTCGGCACTGGCAGCCACGCTGTGCTCCAGCACTCGATTGAGCAGGTTCTCCAACGCCCAGGCCAACTCCCCCAGCACCAAGGCACGGACCATGCGCCCACTGCCCTTGAGCGTGTGAAAGGCGCGGCGTAGTTCGCTCAGGGCGGATTGGCCCTGAGGCAGCACAGCCCATTGCGGCAGGTACTCGCGCAGCACCTCCAGCACTTCTTCGGTTTCTTCAAGAAAGACGTCGCGCAGCTCGTCGTCCACCGGCTCCTCGTCTCTCGGTGGCGGCAACAGGCTGCCCGGAGTGATCAAGGCCGGCGGGTTGAGCGCCGAGAGTGGCGCGGCCAGCACATCCGCCAGGGACGGCGCGACCTCGGGGGCATTCGCTTCCGGCGCCGTCACCTCGGGACGCTGGGGCGCAACCTGTTGCGGCACTGGCGGCGCTGGCACGTAACCCAGGGCTGCCAGCCCCTGTTCGGCGATGTCGAGGGTTTTCTCTCCTGGCGCTTCGGGGTCTTGGCTCAAGCGCTCCAGGTAGTAATCCAGGCTGCTGATCACGTCCGCCAGATGATCCAGTTGTTGCCAATCCGGCCGCGACGGGTCCAGCAACAGGCGTTCACTGATGAAATGATTGCAGGCGTCCATCAAGCAGGCCGCACGGGACAAAGGAATCATTGCCAGGGCTCCGCGCACCTGGGTCAACAGCTCCGGCACCGACACCAACTGCTCGCGCTCCCAGTCGGCCTCGATGCACTCGATGATCAGGTCCTTGGCCTGCTGCAGACAGAGCCGCGACTCCTGGATCACCCGTTGGTGGATCTGGGTCAGGTCGGTGGTGGGCAGGCGGCTCTCTTCGCGGCTTTCCGGCTCCACGGTGCCGACCATCCCGGCCAGGGTCGCCTCGACATACAGCAGGGCTCCGGCCACATCCATCAGCACCGCGTCGTCCGGTGCGCGCTGGCCCTGGGCCAGGCTCTGCACCACCGTCAATTGGTCGATGATCACCTTGCGCGGCTGGCCAAAGCCCAGCACCGCCAGGGTGTCGGCGATCTGCCGCAGGGGCGAGAGCAGGCCATCGAGGTCGGCGGCGTGCTGGCGATCGCTGCGCACGAACAAGTCGAGGCGCTCCTTGACCCGCACCAGACCATCGCACAGCGCCGCCAGCACCGAGCGCATGGCATCACGATCGGGACCGGCCATGCGCGCCCGCTCGGCATCGACCAGCGTGCTATCGGGCAACGCGTCATCCAATCCGTAACGTTCTTTCATGGTCAGCATCAATGGGGTGGGATGGCGCGCTTTGGCGATGTAAAACAGAAGGCTTTTAAGCAGCTCGTCGGGGGCCGCCTGATTGATTCCCGGCATGCCCTGCTCCAGCAGGCGCTTGAGCTCCTTTTCGGCGTCCTTGAGCAGGCTGCGCACTGTCGGGCTGTTGGCGATCACATCCTGGCGCATGCCTTCCACCAGGGCCGAGGCGATGTGCCACAAGGGCGCCAGCGGCGCGTCTTGACACAAGGCTTCCAGACGCTCGAACACTTTGGCCATGTGGCCCAAGCATTGGTCGTCATCCGGCTCGCGCAGCAGGTCGATCAACGCGCTCTGCAGCAGGTGCCGCAGCTTGCGCAGCTGGGTCGCGAACTCCAGGGGTTCGAGGGCCGCCAGGGCTTTATCGGAGAGCGCTGGCAGGCTGGGCAGTTGCGGGCTGAACAGGCTGGTTTCCGAGAGCAGGCTTTCACCCCGGGCACTGCGCAAATCATTGAGCAGCGGCAGCACCACCAACGGCAGATCGCGCCGTGCGCTTTGTACCCGGTCCAGGTACTGGGGCAACTGACCGATGGCTTGACGCAGCAGACGCAAGCCTTCGTCGCGCTGGGCCACGCGCTGTTGCTGCAGGGCCAGGGCAAGCTTTTCCATCTCCTCGGCCAAGAGCGCGGCGCCATAGAACTCCACCATCAGCAAGCTGCCGTGAACTTGGTGGATACCCTCCAGGCACTGATCGAGGGCGTCCAGGGCCTGGGGATCGTCCGCCAAGCGCTCCAGTGCCTGATGCGCCTGTTTCAAGGTTTCGGCAATTTCGCCCTTGACCCATTCCAGGGCTACGTAGTCGTGCCGATCCACCATCACCACTCCAGTCAAAACCTGCGTCAGCGGTTGTCATTCGGGGCCGGGGCCCGAGTGGCCGGCAACGTAAAACCGGACACCGAGCGGCGCAACTGGCTGGCCATTTTCGCCAGGTTGCCGATGCTCTCGGCGGTCGCGGTGGAGCCGGACGAGGTTTGCGAGGTGATCTGCTGGATCACGTTCATGGTCAAGGAGATCTGCCCGGCCGAGGAGGTTTGCTGCTGAGCCGCGTTGGAGATGCTCTGGATCAATGCCGCCAAGGTCTTGGACACGCCTTCGATCTCTTCCAGGGCCACACCGGCGTCCTGGGCCAGCCGTGCGCCGCGCACCACTTCGGTGGTGGTTTGTTCCATGGAGATCACCGCTTCGTTGGTGTCGGTCTGGATCGCCCGCACCAGGGTCTCGATCTGCCGGGTAGCCGCCGAGGAGCGCTCCGCCAGCCGCTGCACTTCGTCGGCCACCACGGCAAAGCCGCGTCCGGCGTCACCGGCCATGGAGGCCTGAATCGCCGCGTTCAGCGCGAGGATGTTGGTCTGGTCGGCAATGTCGTCGATCAGGCTGACGATGTCGCCGATTTCCTGGGAAGACTCGCCCAGGCGCTTGATGCGCTTGGCGGTGTCCTGAATCTGTTCGCGGATGTTGTCCATGCCATGAATGGTGTTGTGCACCACTTCGTTGCCCTTGTTGGCGATCTCGACCGAGCGCTCGGCCACCGCCGAGGACTCCGCGGCGTTGGCCGACACCTGATCGATGGACTGGGCCATGTCGTTGATCGCCGTGGAGGCTTCGGCTATCTGCTGCGCCTGATGCTCCGAGGCTTCCGCCAGTTGCATGGCAGTGGCCTGGGTTTCCTGCACCGCGCCGGCCACCTGGCCGGCGGTCAGGTTGATCGTGGCCACCAGGTCCCGCAGTTGGTCGACGGAATAGTTGATGGAGTCGGCGATGGTCCCGGTGAAGTCCTCGGTCACCGAGGCGGTCACCGTCAGATCACCGTCCGCCAAGTCTTCGATCTCATCCAGCAGACGCATGATCGCGTTCTGATTGCGCTCGTTCTTCTCGGCGGTTTCCCGCAACTGGCGATTGGTTTCGCGGACCATCACCAGGCCGATGAGGATGATCGAGGCCAACGCCAACAAGCCCAGGACATAACCGCCGATGGTGTCCAGCTTGCGGCTGCCGGCCAGGTTTTCGAAGCCGGTGGCCAGCAGCGAGGCTTCATCCAGCAGGGTCTGGGACAGACTGAAAATGTTGCTCGCCGATTCACGGACCTGGAACAGCTCGGGAGAGGTTTCGAGGATTTCGTCCACCGAACCGGAAACGAACTGAAACAGCTCGGCAATCTCCGTCAGCCGGGCCCGGGCGTCGGGGTCTTCGACCTGGCTGATCTTCAGTCCCGGGTTGCCTTGCAGCATGCCGTTGAGCACCTGGCCGAACCGTGCGGCGTCGCGGCCAAAGGCATCGGCGGCCTGCACCGCATTTTCATCGCCGGCCAGCACCGTATTCACCGCACCGAGAATCCGTTCGGTCAACAGCGACTGACGCTGGGCCATGGCCACCTGGCTGGCGGGGGCGCCACGCTGAAGCAGGATTTCCACCACCTTCTCGTACTCCACCTGCAACTGCGGCACGGTTTCCGCCAGGGTCGCGGCCACCTGGTGCAGGGACAACACCGTCTGCTCACTGGCGAGGATCGCGTCGGTGTTCTTCAGCAGTTTTTCCCAGTCCAGTTGCACCGCGCGCATTTGCGCGCGCAACGCCACCGGAGCACCCGGCAGGCCGGTGGCCGGGTCGCCTTTTTTCAGGTAGCCCCAGCGCTGGGCGAAGTCATTGCGCGCATCCCCCAGCAACTTGAACGCCGCCGCCTTACCGGCCGCCGCCTCGGTGGCGTTCTTGGCAATGCGTTGGGACAGCACCCGCAGCTCGCCGGCATGGCCGATGTACTGCTTGTCGTAGGTGGCCTGGGTGTTGAGGTAAGCGAAGTTGGCGAACAGCAGCATGATGAACACGATCAGTGCGATGAACAGCACGATGATCTGCGAGCGACTGCGGGAGCCCTCCAGGGGCTTGCCGGTTTTGGCTTGGGTCATCGATCAGGCCTGTGGCGAGCGGGCGGTCCCGCGTTCAAATACCCGGGACGCGCACATCGCCCGGACAGCATGGGTTGGTCCAGAAAGGCACGTGCTTCCTGTGATATTGCAAACGGCTTGCACAGCCCCCCAGCATCCGTCACGCCGCCACCTCCAGAAACCCCGGCGAACAGGCCAGGGCGAAAGGGCTGAACACCTGCCAGAGCTGGTCGCGGCGAAACTGTCCCTGCAGGTAAGGATTGATCGCGGCAGCGGCGACATCGGTCACACCGGGTTCCAGGCGGTCCTGGTCAAAATGCTGCAAACCCACCACCTCATCCACCAGCAGACCGGCGAACAGTTCCTTGTATTCCACCACCAGCACCCGCCGCTGTTTACGCAACGGCGACAGCTCATGCCCGAAGAACGCACACAGGTCCATGATTGGCAGCAACCGCCCGCGCAGGTTAGCCACGCCCTTGACCCAGGGTTTGACCCCGGGCAACAAGGTGTAGCGCGGCTCGTGCAACACCTCGCTGATCTCGCCCATGGCGGCCACGTACCAATGCTCACCCAGGCGGAAGCCGATGCCACTCCAACGGTGCTGGCGGGTTTCCTGGGACGGCAGGTCGGCCGCCAGCAGGCGACAGCGCTGGTCAATCTCCAACAGCAGCTCGAAGGCGGTCTGGGACTCGCTCATGGCGTGGACAATCAACCAGCCAGGACGTTGTTCAGGGTCTTGATCAGGGTTTCTTCGTCCACCGGCTTGGTCAGGTAGTCCTTGGCGCCCTGGCGGGTGCCCCAGACCTTGTCGGTCTCCTGATCCTTGGTGGTGATGATGATCACCGGGATATGACTGGTCTCGGCATCCTTGGTCAACTGGCGAGTGGCCTGGAAACCGTTGAGGCCGGGCATGACGATGTCCATCAGCACCGCGTCGGGTTTTTCTTCCCGGGCCAGGGCCACGCCGTCGGCACCGTTCTCGGCCTTGAGCACTTCATGGCCGTGCTTTTCCAGCATGCCGGTGAGTTTGTACATTTCAGTCGGCGAGTCATCGACGATCAGAATACGAGCCATGGTCTTCCCCATACGATATAGGCGTGCGGCCCGCTGTCCGGACACCGCTGTGCTTGTCTACTGTGGCGTGAGCGCGACAAAGTCCGGGACATGGGCCTTGATGGTGCTCAGCAGTTCTTCCTTGCTGAAGGGCTTGGTCAAAAACTGGTCGGAGCCAACGATGCGCCCCTTGGCCTTGTCGAACAGCCCATCCTTGGAGGACAGCATAATCACTGGAATGGACTTGAACGCGCTGTGGTTCTTCACCAGCGCACAGGTCTGATAGCCGTCGAGCCGCGGCATCATGATGTCGACGAAGATGATGCCGGGATGATGATCGACGATTTTGGCCAGGGCTTCGAAACCATCCACGGCGGTGATGACCTCACAGCCAACGTTCCTCAACAGCATTTCGGCCGTGCGGCGAATCGTCTTCGAGTCGTCGATCACCATCACCTTCAAGGCCTTGGAATGCTGTTCCATATCTGCTCTACCATCGCCCCAGCCAATGAATTAGTCCGGTACTGCCGGCCAACAGCGCAAAGCCTTTAAGTTCAAGGCCTCGGCCCGGCGTGCGAGCCTTTTTAGCACACTCTCCCCCTGCAATCCATGGACCACGCCAGGCAGTGGTTTTTCCTTGACCCAAGCCCCTCTCAGCGCCACTCTGACGCCACTTTTTCGCCTTGCTTAGCCTTGCGCCCACCAACTTTTTGAAGGAAGCCCCCCATGAGCGTTCGCGTCGGGATTGTCATGGACCCTATCGCCAGCATCTCCTACAAGAAGGACAGCTCGCTGGCCATGCTGCTGGCCGCCCAGGAGCGCGGTTGGACCCTCTTTTATATGGAGCAGCGCGATCTGTACCAGGGCGCTGGCGTCGCCCGGGCACGCATGCGTCCGTTGCAGGTGTTCGCCAACCCGCAGAAGTGGTTCGAGCTGGACGCCGAGATCGACTGCCCGCTGAGCGATCTGGACGTGATCCTGATGCGCAAGGACCCGCCGTTCGACATGGAGTTCGTCTACTCCACCTACCTGCTGGAACAGGCCGAAAGCGCCGGCGTGCTGGTGGTCAACAAGCCCCAGAGCCTGCGCGACTGCAATGAAAAGCTGTTCGCCACCCTGTTCCCGCAGTGCACCCCGCCGACCGTGGTCAGCCGGCGCGCCGATGTATTGCGCGAATTCGCCGCCGAGCATGGCGACGTGATCCTCAAGCCGCTAGATGGCATGGGCGGCACCTCGATCTTCCGTCACCGCACCGGCGACCCGAACCTGTCGGTGATCCTGGAAACCCTGACCGTGCTCGGCAGCCAGCAAATCATGGCCCAGGCCTACCTGCCGGCGATCAAGGACGGCGACAAGCGCATCCTGATGATCGACGGCGAACCGGTGGATTACTGCCTGGCGCGCATCCCCGCCGCCGGCGAAACCCGCGGCAACCTGGCCGCCGGTGGTCGTGGCGAAGCTCGTCCACTGAGCGACAAGGACCGCTGGATCGCCGCCCAGGTCGGCCCGACCCTGCGGGCCAAGGGCTTGCTGTTTGTCGGCCTCGATGTGATCGGCGAACACCTGACGGAAATCAATGTCACCAGCCCAACCTGCATCCGCGAAATCGACAACGCGTTTGGCACTCGCATTGGCGTAATGCTGATGGATGCCATCGAAAGCAAGCTGCAAGCCGCCAGCAACAAGCCGCAAGCTTGATCTGCGTCATCTGCAGCTTGTCGCTTGACGTTTGACACTCAAGGCTTGAAACCAACATTGCGCTATCATGCGCCGCCTGTGAAACCGTGATGTTGGTTTTGTGATGCCTCCTGTGATGTCGAAACGCCGATGAGCCTCCCGTCCGACTTGCCCCCCGAGTTTGCCCATGGCGGCGTGCGCCCAGCCGATCGCCTGGGGTTTACCCTGTTCCTGGCGGCGCTCCTGCACCTGGCCCTGATCCTCGGCCTGGGCTTCTCCGTGGCCGAGCCCAAGGCCATCAGCAAGACCCTGGAAATCACCCTGGCCACCTTTAAGAGCGAGACCACGCCGAAAAAGGCCGACTTCCTCGCCCAGGAAAACCAGCAAGGCAGCGGCACCCTGAACAAAAAGGCCATCCCGAAAACCACTGAAGTGGCGCCGTTCCAAGACAACTCAGTGAAAAAGGTCGTGCCCCCCCCGTCGGTCAAGCCCGAGGTCAAGGAAACCAAACCCAAGGCCGCCGTGGCCACCATCGCGCCGAAGCCGAAAAAAACCGTGACCCAGCGCGAACAGGTCAAGAAGGATTCCACGCCCAAGACCGCTCCCCCAAGGTTCGACAGCGCACAACTGTCCAGCGAGATTTCCAGCCTCGAAGCCGAACTGGCCAACGAACGGCAACTGTACGCCAAGCGCCCACGCATCCACCGCTTGAGCGCGGCCTCCACCATGCGCGACAAGGGCGCCTGGTATAAGGACGAGTGGCGCAAAAAGGTCGAGCGCATCGGCAACCTCAACTACCCCGAAGAGGCCCGGCGCAAGCAGATCTACGGCAACTTGCGACTGATGGTCTCGATCAACCGCGACGGCTCCCTGTATGAAGTGCTGGTGTTGGAGTCTTCCGGCCAGCCGCTGCTGGATCAGGCGGCCCAGCGCATCGTGCGCTTGGCGGCCCCATTCGCACCGTTTACCGGTGATTTGTCGGACATCGACCGCCTGGAAATCATCCGCACCTGGCGCTTCGCCCGGGGCGACAAACTGTCCAGCAATTAACCCGCTCCCGCTGGCAAGAGCCCATCGCCCGCAGGAGCCGGCTGGCCGGCGAAGAGCCCCCTCACCCGACACACCCACCGGCAGGCCAACACCCACCGGCTGGCGCTTGTCAGCCGCCTCCGCCACCGCCACACTAGCGCTCATGAAAAATGTCAGCCCAAGCTATCTCAAGCATCACTTCCTGATCGCCATGCCCCATATGGCCGACCCGAACTTTGCGCAGACCTTGACCTACATCGTCGAGCACAACGCCAGTGGCGCCATGGGTCTGGTGATCAACCGGCCCCAGGACCTGAACCTGGCGGATATCCTCGAACAACTGCGCCCCGACGAGGAGCCGCCCTTGCTGTGTCAGCATGTGCCGATCTTCAGCGGCGGCCCGGTACAAACCGATCGCGGCTTTGTCTTGCACCCCAGCGGCCCGGTCTATCAGGCCACGGTGGAGCTTGAGGGCTTGTCGCTCTCCACCTCCCAGGACGTGCTGTTTGCCATCGCCGACGGCATGGGCCCGGCCAAAAGCCTGATCGCCCTGGGCTACGCCGGCTGGGAAGCCGGGCAACTGGAAGCCGAATTGGCGGACAACGCCTGGCTGACCTGCCCCTTCGACGCCGACATCCTGTTCAACACCAGCAGCGAATTGCGCCTGGAAGCCGCCGCCCGGCACCTGGGGGTCAACCTCAGCCTGCTCACCAGCCAGGCAGGCCACGCCTGATGGCCCTGCGACTGATCCTCGGCTTCGACTACGGCACCAAGCAGATCGGCGTCGCCGTGGGCCAGGCCATCACCGGCCAGGCCCGGGAGCTGTGCACCCTCAAGGCCCAGAACGGCGTACCGGACTGGAATCAGGTGCAAGCGCTGATCGAGGAATGGAAACCTGACGCCGTGGTGGTGGGCCTGCCCCTGAACATGGACGGCAGCCCCAGCGACATGTGCGCGCGCGCCGAGAAGTTCGCGCGGCGCCTGAACGGCCGCTTCAATGTGCCCTTCTATACCCACGATGAACGCCTGACCACCTTCGAGGCCAAGGGCGAACGCCTGGCCCGGGGCGGGCAGAAAGGCAGTTACCGCGACAACCCAGTAGACGCCATCGCCGCGGCCCTGCTGCTGCAGGGCTGGCTCGACGAAAACGCCACGCTGTTGAATACCTGAGATCCCGAATCCTGAAGATGCGCGGCCCCGGGCTGCGCGCCTCCTGGCCCAACACCAGCCGTAAGAACCTGTTAACGATTTAGCGAGCGATGCTCAGGCCAGGCGAAAATGGCTGAGAACGCGGAGTTTAGGCAGCTAAATGAGCATTTTTAAGCCATTTTTAACGCCGCATGAGCTAAGCGCAGCCGATCGTAAACAGGTTCTAAGTCCACGCGCCTGCTGCCCGGCAGCAGGCGCGAGCCCACGAAGGAGCCACCATGAGCCTGCCCAATCCCGCCGCCCTGATCAGCCAGATGGCCACTGATCTCAACGCCCACCTGGCCCAGCGCGCCATCAGCGAGCCGCGCTTCATCGGTATCCGTACCGGTGGCGTGTGGGTGGCCCAGGCCCTGCTGGAAGCCCTGGGCAGCGACGCGCCCCTGGGCACTCTGGACGTGTCCTTCTACCGCGACGACTTCAGCCAGAACGGCCTGCACCCACAAGTTCGCCCTTCGGAACTGCCGTTCGAGATCGAAGGCCAGCACCTGGTGCTGATCGACGACGTGCTGATGAGCGGCCGGACCATCCGCGCCGCCCTCAACGAGCTGTTCGACTATGGCCGTCCGGCCAGCGTGACCCTGGTCTGCCTGCTGGACCTAAATGCCGCCGAGCTGCCGATCCGCCCGAATGTGGTGGGCGCGACCCTGTCGCTGGCGGCCCACGAGCGGGTAAAATTGTCCGGTCCTGCGCCGCTTCAACTCGAGCTCCAAGACCTCGCCCTCTAACTCGCCCTTTTAAGAGTCCATTGCGATGACGCCTCTAGACGCCAAGCGCCCGCTGCAGCTCAACGATCAGGGCCAGCTGCGCCATTTCCTGTCCCTCGACGGCCTGAACCGCGAGCTGCTGACAGAAATCCTCGACACCGCCGACTCCTTCCTCGAAGTCGGCGCCCGGGCAGTGAAGAAAGTCCCGCTGCTGCGCGGCAAGACCGTGTGCAACGTGTTCTTCGAAAACTCCACCCGCACCCGCACCACCTTCGAACTGGCGGCCCAGCGGCTGTCGGCGGACGTGATCACCCTGAATGTCTCGACCTCCTCGGCGAGCAAGGGTGAAACCCTGCTGGACACCCTGCGCAACCTGGAAGCCATGGCCGCCGACATGTTCGTGGTGCGCCACGGCGACTCCGGCGCCGCGCACTTCATCGCCGAACACGTGTGCCCGCAAGTGGCGATCATCAACGGCGGCGACGGCCGTCACGCCCACCCGACCCAGGGCATGCTCGACATGCTGACCATCCGCCGGCACAAGGGCGGCTTCGAGAACCTCTCGGTGGCCATCGTCGGCGACATCCTGCACTCGCGGGTAGCACGCTCGAACATGCTGGCGCTGAAAGCCCTCGGCTGCCCGGACATTCGCGTGATCGCACCGAAAACCCTGCTGCCCATCGGCATCGAGCAATACGGGGTCAAGGTCTACACCGACATGACCGAAGGCCTGAAGGACGTGGATGTGGTGATCATGCTGCGCCTGCAACGTGAGCGCATGCAGGGCGGTCTGCTGCCCAGCGAAGGCGAGTTCTACCGCCTGTTCGGCCTGACCACCGCACGCCTGGCCGGGGCCAAGCCCGACGCCATCGTCATGCACCCGGGCCCGATCAACCGTGGCGTGGAGATCGAATCGGCGGTGGCCGACGGTCCGCACTCGGTGATCCTCAACCAGGTGACCTACGGCATTGCAGTGCGCATGGCCGTGCTGTCCATGGCCATGAGCGGGCAGACCGCCCAGCGACAATTCGAGCAGGAGAACGCCCAGTGAAGCTCAGCATTCTCGGCGCCCGCGTCATCGATCCAAGCAGCGGCCTGGATCAAATCACTGATCTGCACCTGGAAGCCGGCAAGATGGTCGCCATCGGCGCCGCTCCGGGCGGTTTCAATGCCGTCACCCTCATCGACGCCAAAGGCCTGGTGGCCGCGCCCGGCCTGGTGGACCTGAGCGTGGCCCTGCGCGAGCCGGGCTACAGCCGCAAGGGCAGCATCGCCAGCGAAACCCGCGCCGCCGCGGCCGGTGGCGTCACCAGCCTGTGCTGCCCACCACGGACCAAGCCAGTACTGGATACCTCAGCGGTGGCCGAGCTGATCCTCGACCGTGCCCGGGAAGCCGGCCACAGCAAGGTGTTCCCCATCGGCGCCTTGAGCAAGGGCCTGGAGGGCGAGCAGTTGGCGGAGCTGATCGCGTTGCGTGACGCCGGCTGCGTGGCCTTCGGCAACGGCCTGGACGGTTTCCGCAGCACCCGCACCCTGTGCCGCGCCCTGGAATACGCCGCCACCTTCGACCTGACGGTGATCTTCCACTCCCAGGATCGCGACCTGGCCGAAGGCGGCCTGGCCCATGAAGGCGCTACCGCCAGTTTCCTCGGTTTGCCGGGGATTCCCGAAAGCGCGGAAACCGTGGCCCTGGCCCGGGACCTGCTGCTGGTGGAACAAAGCGGCGTGCGCGCCCACTTCAGCCAGCTGACCAGCGCCCGGGGCGTTGAGCTGATTGCCCAGGCCCAGGCCCGCGGCCTGCCGGTCACCGCCGACGTGGCGCTGTATCAGTTGATCCTCACCGACGAGGCGCTGATCGACTTCTCCAGCCTGTATCACGTGCAGCCACCACTGCGTTCGCGGGCCGACCGTGACGCCCTGCGCCAGGCGGTGAAGTCCGGGGTGGTGCAAGCCATCTCCAGCCATCACCAGCCCCATGAACGTGACGCCAAGCTGGCACCGTTCGGCGCCACCGAGCCCGGCATCAGCAGCGTCGAGCTGTTACTGCCACTGGCCCTGACTCTGGTTCAGGATGGCCTGCTGGACCTGCCGACCCTGCTGGCGCGCCTCAGCGCCGGCCCGGCCGAGGCTTTGCGCCTGCCGGCGGGCAAGCTGGTGGAAGGGGGCGCGGCAGACCTGGTGCTGTTCGACCCGGCCAGTTCCACCGTGGCCGGCGAGCGCTGGCTGTCCAAGGGTGAGAACTGCCCGTTCCTCGGCCATAGCCTGCCGGGCGCGGTGCGCTACACCCTGGTGGATGGGCATATCAGCTATCAGGGCTGATAGCCTGGCTGGCGCCCTGTTGCCGCTGCCGCAGTCTGCGAACGGCTCCGAAGGAGCCGCCGCTCCTGATGGCGGCCTGCGGCAACAGCTACATGCAACGCCATCACCGCCTGCGCCGATGACTGAATCAGCGGCGCTTGGCGTTTTCCAGCGATACCTGATCGTTCAGGGTCCAGAAGTCGTACAGCACTCCGAGAAAGAACAGACCGCCGGTGAACAGGTAGAGCACACCGCTCAACCATTTCCCTTGATACATGCGGTGTACGCCAAATACCCCGAGAAAAGTCAGAAGGATCCAGGCGACGCTGTACTCCAGCGGTCCCGAGGTGAAACGCAAGTCTGCTTCCCGGTCCATGGACGGAATCAGGAACAAGTCGATCAACCAGCCAATCCCCAGCAAACCGAGGGTGAAGAACCAAAGGGTCCCGGTCACCGGCTTGCCGTAATAGAAGCGGTGGGCACCGGTAAAGCCGAAAATCCACAACAGGTAACCGATCACCTTGCTGTGGGTGTCATGGGCAAATGCATCCTGACGATAGGTGTTCATGAAGAGCCTCTTTGCAGGTGATAGATAAATATTCTCAATTTTTTTGTGACTTTTTTACAGGCATTCGATGTGCAGCCGGTGTTACTCTCTGTCGCGCCAAAGCCTTGTACTGCCTGACTTCTGACGACGTTCTGCGTCAATTTGCCACCTCTTTGCCGAAATTGACCCCAAGGTTCAATCGACAAACGGACTCGGAAGCGACCTGAAAGCTGTTATAAAGTTGCGCGCTAACCAAATAAGAGCCTTGCCTAATGCGTCCATTTTTCAAGACATGGCTAACCATTTGCCTATTGATGCCACTGGCCGCCCACGCCACCAACCGTGAGCAACGACTTCCCAATGTGAATGGCTACACTCCGAAACACCATGTTTCGACAGCCTCCGCCACGCACAAGACTTCGATCAAACACTCTACCCGCCTGAGCAAGGCCGACAGCCAACGGGTGGAGAGCAACCCTGGCCGCCCGAGCACCAAGGTCCTTAGCCGTGCGGTCAATGTTCTCGGCACACCTTATCGCTGGGGCGGCAGCAGCCCAAGCAAAGGTTTCGACTGCAGCGGGCTGGTGCGTTATGCCTTCAATGACATCGCCTCCGTGGACCTGCCACGCACCTCCAACGCCATGGCCCGCGGCCACGGGCAGAAGGTCGATCGCAAGGACCTGAAACCGGGCGACCTGCTGTTCTTCAACATCAAGAGCCGCAAGGTCAACCACGTCGCCATCTACCTGGGCGAGGGCCGCTTCATCCACGCCCCACGGCGCGGCAAGTCGGTGACCATCGACACGCTGAAAAAACCCTACTGGCAAAGCCACTACGTGGTTGCCAAGCGGGTCCTGCCCAAGGAACATGCCCCTCTGCGGGTCGTGCAGCGCTAACACCCCGATTCGCCGGCAAGCCAGCTCCAGGTTGTGTAGGAGTCGGCTTGCCGGCGAATGCATTGCCAGCCCCATCAAAAGCTCTCCGGCATCCGCGCCTGCTCCCGAGCCTGCTCGCGACTGATCACCCCTTGCCCCAGCAACACCTTGAGACTCATGTCCAAGGTCCGCATGCCCTGCGCGCCACCGGTCTGGATCGCCGAATACATCTGCGCCACCTTGTCCTCGCGGATCAGGTTGCGGATCGCCACAGTGCCCAACATGATCTCGTGGGCCGCCACTCGGCCACCCCCCTTTTTCTTCAACAACACTTGAGCGATCACCGCCTGCAGCGATTCGGCCAGCATTGAGCGCACCAAGGCTTTCTCCTCACCCGGAAACACGTCCACCAGCCGGTCAATGCTCTTGGCCGCCGACGACGTGTGCAGCGTGGCCAACACCAGATGCCCGGTTTCTGCGGCAGTCAGGGCCAGGCGAATGGTTTCCAGGTCTCGCAGTTCACCCAGCAGAATCACATCCGGGTCTTCCCGCAGGGCTGCGCGCAAGGCCGTGGCGAAGCTGTGGGTGTCGCGCGGCACTTCGCGCTGATGGACCAGGCAACGCTTGTGTGGATGAACAAATTCGATGGGGTCTTCGATGGTCAGAATGTGCTGCTGCCGGTGCTGGTTCAGGTGGTCGATCATCGCTGCCAGGGTGGTGGACTTACCGCTGCCGGTGGGCCCGGTCACCAGCACCAACCCCCGGGGGGCCTCGGTAATCTGCCGAAACACATCCCCCAACCCCAACTCTTCCAGACTTTGCACCCGCGAGGGGATCAAGCGCAGCACCGCACCAGCACCCCGGGCGTGCTGGAAGGCATTGACCCGGAACCTAGCCAGTTCCGGCAGCTCGTAAGCGAAGTCGAGGTCCTGATGGCTGGCGAAGGCTTGCCGCTGCGGCTCGCTCATCAGGCTGTGAATCAAGGCCAGCACCTGCGACGCGTCCAGGGCCGGGACCGCGAGCGGAAGAATATCACCGTCAATACGCAACATCGGCGCCAGCCCGGCAGACAGATGCAGGTCGGAAGCGCCCCGAGAGACGCTCAAGACCAAGAGTTCGCGGATATCCATAGTGCCCCCCAATTCCAGTAGAATGCCGCGAGCTTCAGACCCGCCCGCCCTGGCAGATTCAATTGCCTGATGCCGGGCAATACCCGACGCGCCCCTAGAGCGATGCCCGGGCCGGTCGACGATTAGGGTCTGGTGGATTCACGCGGCGGCTGACGGCCCAGGTCACAGGCTCACGGTCGCCGGTACTTTGAGACGAAATCGAATGTCCACGATAGCAGACAACATTGCCCAAGTAGCCGAGCGCATACGCGGCGCCTGCCAGGCCGTACAGCGTGACGAACGCAGCGTCCGACTGCTCGCCGTGAGCAAGACCAAGCCCGCTACCGCCCTACGTGAAGCCCATGCGGCCGGACTCTGTGATTTCGGCGAGAACTACCTGCAAGAAGCCCTGAGCAAACAGCAGGAACTGCTCGATCTGCCCTTGAGTTGGCACTTCATCGGCCCCATTCAGTCGAACAAGACTCGCGCTATTGCCGAGCACTTTGACTGGGTGCATTCCGTGGATCGCTTGAAAATCGCACAACGCCTGTCCGAGCAACGCCCCGCCGGGCTGGCGCCGCTGAACATCTGTATCCAGGTCAATGTCAGTGGCGAAGCCAGCAAGTCCGGTTGCTCCCCGACGGACTTGCCAGCCCTGGCCAGTGCCATCAGCGCCTTACCGCGCCTGCGCCTGCGCGGACTGATGGCGATTCCCGAACCCACTGAAGACCGGGCCGCTCAGAACGCCGCCTTTGCTGCGGTGCAAACCTTGAACAACCACCTGCGCGACAACCTCAAG
Source organism: Pseudomonas sp. LD120 (assembly GCF_009861525.1). GTDB lineage: Bacteria > Pseudomonadota > Gammaproteobacteria > Pseudomonadales > Pseudomonadaceae > Aquipseudomonas. Next base: position 575,838 of record NZ_WVHL01000001.1, read on the forward strand.
CTCCCCCTGGACACCCTTTCCATGGGCATGAGCCACGACCTCGAAGCAGCCATCGCCCAGGGCGCCACCTGGGTGCGGATCGGGACCGCGCTGTTTGGTGCCCGCGACTACAGTCAGTCCTGATGCGACTGACCCCGACCTCTCATAAGGACCTGTCATGAACACGACTCGTATCGCCTTTATCGGTGCCGGCAACATGGCGGCCAGTCTCATCGGCGGCCTGCGGGCCAAAGGCCTTGAGGCTGCGCAGATTCGCGCCAGTGACCCCGGAGCCGAAACCCGGGCCAAAGTGGCCGCCGAACACGGCATTCAAGTGTTCGCCGATAACGCCGAAGCCATCGCCGGTGTCGACGTGATCGTCCTGGCGGTCAAGCCCCAGGCCATGAAAGCCGTGTGCCAAGCGCTGCGCCCAAGCCTGCAACCCCAGCAACTGGTGGTGTCCATCGCTGCCGGCATCACCTGCTCCAGCATGAACCACTGGCTCGGCGACCAACCGATCGTGCGCTGCATGCCCAACACCCCGGCGCTGCTGCGCCAGGGCGTCAGCGGCCTGTACGCCACCGCCCAGGTCAGCACTGAACAGCGCCATCAGGCCGAGGAACTGCTGTCTGCGGTGGGCCTCGCCCTGTGGCTGGATCAAGAGCAGCAGTTGGACGCCGTAACCGCAGTGTCCGGTAGCGGTCCGGCGTATTTCTTCCTGCTGATCGAAGCCATGACCGCCGCCGGCGAAAAACTCGGCCTGCCCCGGGAAACTGCCGCCCAACTGACCCTGCAGACCGCCCTGGGGGCCGCTCACATGGCCGTGTCCAGCGACGTCGACGCCGCCGAGCTGCGCCGCCGCGTGACCTCACCGGCCGGCACCACCGAAGCTGCGATCAAATCGTTCCAGACCAGCGGCTTTGAAGCCCTGGTGGAAAAAGCACTGGGTGCCGCCGCGCACCGCTCGGCCGAGATGGCCGAACAACTGGGCCAATAAGGAGCCAATGATGATTGGATTGAACACCGCCGCGGTGTACGTGCTGCAAACCCTGGGCAGCCTGTACCTGCTGATCGTGCTGATGCGTTTCATCCTGCAACTGGTTCGCGCCAACTTCTACAACCCGCTGTGCCAGTTCATCGTGCGAGCCACCCAGCCGCTGCTCAAGCCGATGCGCCGGATCATTCCCAGCATCGGAGGCCTGGACATGTCCTCGCTGATCCTGGCGATTCTGGTGCAGTTGGCATTGATGGCCCTGACCCTGCTGCTGACCTATGGCACCACCGGCAACCCGCTGCAACTGCTGATCTGGTCGATCATTGGCGTGACCGCGCTGTTCCTGAAAATCTTCTTCTTCGCCCTGATCATCAGTGTGATCCTGTCCTGGGTCGCGCCGGGCAGCCACAACCCGGGCGCGGAACTGGTGAACCAGATCTGCGAGCCGGCCCTCGCGCCGTTTCGCCGCATCCTGCCGAGCATGGGCGGTCTGGACATCTCGCCGATCCTGGCCTTCATGGTGCTCAAGCTGCTGGACATGCTGGTGATCAACAACCTGGCGGCCATGACCATGATGCCGGACATCCTGCGTCTGCTGATCTGACCGACGGGCAGCCTGAATGAGCTATTTCCGCTGGGACGGTGAGGATCTGCTTCTCGATTGCCACCTGCAACCCAAGGCCAGCAGCGACGAGTTCGCTGGCCTGCATGGGGATCGGCTGAAGATCCGCCTCACCGCGCCGCCTGTCGAAGGCAAGGCCAACGCGCACCTGATGGCGTTCCTGGCCAAGGCCTTCGGCATCCCCAAAAGCAACGTCAGCCTGGTCAGTGGCGAGTTGAACCGGCAAAAACGGGTGCGCCTGCTAGCGCCGAAGAAACTGCCGGATCTTCCGGGGCTGGCCCGCCCATAAGGGCTGTACACGGCCACCGCCGCGGCCTGCAAGACGCTGCGCCGAGCCTTGCGCAAGGCTCGACCGGACGTCTTCTGCACAGTCAATACGGCCTGCGACAGCCGCTACAAGCCTGCTCATGAATCCCGGGAGAATAAGCCCCGGGCTTTGCTTGCCGCTGCGGGCAGTGGTCTTTAGACTTACGCCTCATTTGAATGAGAGCAGGGTCGATGCCAACTGCCTTTCCCCCCGATTCTGTTGGTCTGGTCACACCGCACATTGCCCATTTCAGCGAACCCCTGGCCCTGGCCTGCGGGCGTGCGTTGCCAGCCTATGACCTGATCTATGAAACCTATGGTCAGCTCAACGCCAATGCCAGCAACGCGGTACTGATCTGCCACGCCCTGTCCGGCCACCATCACGCCGCTGGCTACCATAGCCCCGATGATCGCAAGCCCGGTTGGTGGGACAGCTGTATCGGCCCCGGCAAGCCGATCGATACCAATAAGTTCTTCGTGGTCAGCCTCAACAACCTCGGCGGTTGCAACGGCTCCACCGGCCCCAGCAGCCTCAATCCGGAAAACGGCAAGCCCTTCGGGGCCGACTTCCCGGTATTGACCGTAGAAGACTGGGTCCATAGCCAGGCGCGCCTGGCCGATCGTCTGGGCATTGATCAATGGGCCGCGGTAATCGGCGGCAGCCTCGGCGGCATGCAGGCCCTGCAATGGACCATCACCTACCCGGATCGAGTGCGGCACTGCCTGGCCATTGCTTCGGCGCCCAAGCTCTCGGCGCAGAACATTGCCTTCAACGAGGTGGCGCGCCAGGCAATCCTTACCGACCCGGAATTCCACGGCGGCTCGTTCCAGGAACATGGGGTGATCCCCAAGCGCGGGCTGATGCTGGCACGCATGGTGGGCCATATCACCTACCTGTCCGATGACTCCATGGGCGAAAAATTCGGCCGAGGTCTTAAGAGCGAGAAGCTCAACTACGACTTCCACAGCGTCGAGTTCCAGGTGGAGAGCTACCTGCGCTATCAGGGCGAGGAGTTCTCTGGGCGGTTCGACGCCAACACCTACCTGCTGATGACCAAGGCCCTGGATTACTTCGACCCGGCGGCGAACTTCGGCGACGACCTGGCCAAGACCTTCGCCAACGCCAGCGCCAAGTTCTGCGTGATGTCCTTCACCACCGACTGGCGCTTCTCCCCGGCCCGTTCCCGGGAGCTGGTGGACGCGCTGATGGCCGCGCGCAAGGACGTCTGCTATCTGGAGATCGACGCGCCACAGGGGCATGACGCCTTTCTGATCCCGATCCCCCGTTATCTGCAGGCTTTTAGTCACTACATGAACCGCATAGCGCTATGAGGACACGATGAGAGCCGATCTGGAAATCATCCAGGAATGGATCCCCGCCGGCAGCCGCGTCCTCGACCTGGGCTGCGGCAACGGTGAGCTGCTGAGCTGGTTGCAAGAGCACAAGCAAGTCACCGGCTACGGCCTGGAAAACGACCCGGACAACATTGCCGAGTGCGTGGCCAAGGGCATCAACGTGATCGAGCAGGACCTGGACAAGGGCCTGGGCAACTTTGCCAGCAACAGCTTCGATATCGTGGTCATGACCCAGGCCCTGCAGGCCGTGCACTACCCGGACAAGATCCTCGACGAAATGCTCCGGGTCGGCCGCCAGTGCATCATCACCTTCCCCAACTTCGGCCACTGGCGCTGCCGCTGGTACCTGGCCAGCAAGGGCCGGATGCCGGTCTCGGAATTCCTTCCGTACACCTGGTACAACACGCCGAACATCCACTTCTGCACCTTCGAGGACTTCGAGGAACTGTGCCGCGAGCGGCAAGCCCAGGTGATCAACCGCCTTGCCGTCGATCAACAACACCGCCACGGGTGGGCCAGTAAGCTATGGCCTAATCTCTTAGGAGAAATAGGCATCTACCGCGTCAGCAGCCCCGGGCTGCAAGATCACAAGGTCGCGGTATAAACCACGTAGCATCGAGGAGAAGCATCATGGGACGTCTGATTACATTGCTGTTGGTCACCTGCCTGAGCTTCAGCGCCCTGGCAGCGGACCCGATCAAGGGCGAGCGCCGGGAAGTCTTTGGCGACATCACCGTGCACTACAACACCTTCAACTCCACCTACCTGCAGCCTGACATCGCCAAGGCGGCGGAATTGATCCGTAGCAAGAACCAGGGCGTGATCAACGTCTCGCTGATCAAAGATGGCAAACCGTTGGTCGCTCAAGTCACCGGAACCATCAAGGACCTGACCAGCAAAAGCCTGACGCTGAAATTCCGCCAGATCAACGAACAGGGCGCGATTTACTACATCGCCCAGTTCCCGGTCGAACAGCAAGAGAACCGCACCTTCACGATCAATGTGCAAACGGGCGGTAACACCCACAGTTTCAGCTTTAACCAAGAGCTATTCCCGGGCGAATAATGAACCTTACGCAACTCGTACTGGCCAGCCACAACGCCGGCAAACTCAAAGAACTCCAGGCCATGCTCGGCACCTCGGTGCAATTGCGCTCGATCGGCGAATTCAGCAGTGTCGAGCCGGAAGAAACCGGCCTGTCGTTCGTCGAAAACGCCATCCTCAAGGCACGCAATGCCGCGCGCATTTCCGGCTTGCCGGCCCTGGCGGACGACTCCGGCCTGGCGGTGGACTATCTCCGCGGCGCGCCGGGCATCTACTCGGCGCGCTATGCCGACGGCCAGGGCGACGCGGCGAACAACGCCAAGTTGCTGGACGCCCTGAAAGACGTGCCCGAAGCTCAGCGCGGCGCGCAGTTCGTCTGCGTCCTGGCACTGGTGCGGCACGCCGACGATCCACTGCCAATCCTTTGTGAAGGCCTGTGGCACGGGCGCATCCTCACCGCACCCAGCGGCGAACACGGCTTCGGCTACGACCCGCTGTTCTGGGTGCCGGAGCGCGACTGCTCCAGCGCCGAACTGGGCCCAGTGGAGAAAAACCAGCTCAGCCACCGCGCCCGCGCCATGGCCATTCTGCGCCAACGCCTGGGCCTGCAATGAGCCACGCCCCCTCCGCGTCGCCGCTGATTCTCGGCGGCGCGCCAACGCCTCGGGCGGCGCTGCCCCAGTTGCCCCCCCTGGCGCTGTACATCCACATTCCGTGGTGTGTACGCAAATGCCCCTATTGCGATTTCAACTCCCACGCCGCCAGCCCGACGCTGCCGGAAGAAGAATACGTCGACGCCCTGCTGGCCGACCTCGACCTGGATCTGCACGCGGCACATGGCCGCAAGCTGAGCTCGATCTTCTTCGGCGGCGGCACCCCGAGCCTGTTCAGCGCCCAGGCCCTGGGCCGGCTGCTCAAGGGCGTAGAACAGCGCATCGCCTTCGCCGGTGATATCGAAATCACCCTGGAGGCCAATCCCGGGACCTTCGAGCAGGAGAAGTTCACCGCCTACCGCGCCCTGGGAATCAACCGTCTGTCCATCGGCATCCAGAGCTTCCAGGAACAGAAGCTCAAGGCCCTGGGCCGCATCCACAACGGCGATGAAGCAGTACGCGCCGCCGGCATGGCGCGTCAGGCCGGGTTCGACAACTTCAACCTGGACCTGATGCACGGCTTGCCGGATCAGTCCCTGGACGATGCCCTGAGCGACCTGCGCCAGGCCATTGCGATGAAGCCGACTCACCTGTCCTGGTATCAGTTGACCCTGGAACCCAACACGGTGTTCTGGAATCAGCCGCCAGTGCTGCCCGAAGACGACACCTTGTGGGATATCCAGGAGGCCGGCCAGGCACTGCTGGCCGAGCATGGCTACGCCCAGTACGAAGTCTCGGCCTACGCCCAGCCTGGCCGTGCAGCGCGGCACAACCTGAACTACTGGAGCTTCGGCGACTTCATCGGCATCGGCGCGGGCGCCCACGGCAAGCTCAGCCACCCGGACGGGCGCATCCAGCGCACCTGGAAGACCCGCCTGCCCAAGGACTACCTGAACCCGGCCAAGCCCTTCAAAGCCGGCGAGAAGACCCTGGCCAACGAAGAACTGCCGTTCGAGTTCCTGATGAACGCCCTGCGCCTCACCGATGGCGTCGACGCGGCGCTGTTCGCCCAGCGCACCGGGCTGGATCTGGCCAGCCTCGCCGAAGGTCGGCGCCAGGCCGAACAAAGCGGCTTATTGCAAGTCGAACCCTCACGCCTGGCGGCCACCGCTCGTGGCCAACTCTTCCTCAATGACCTGCTGCAATACTTTCTGATCTAAGGAAATCACATGGATCTGGTACTCGATCTGCTTGCCACCGTGTCTCGCTGGAGTCGCAGCAACCTTTCGGAAATCGCCCTGTCGCTGGTGGGCTGCCTGCTGGTGCTGTTTGGCGCGGACATCAAGGGCTGGGTCGAGCAACGCCTGGGCGGTATTGCCGGTGCCCTGCGCGTTCCGCTGATGGCCCTGCTGTGCATGGTCGGCAGCGGTCTGGCACTGATCTATGCCACGCCCTGGATCGTTCGCGGCCTGAGCCAGTTCAACAACTACAGCCTGGCACCGGTGCTGCTGGTGGTGCTGGTGTTGATTGGCGTGGTCGCCGACCGTCGCTGATTCGCCGGAGCCCTTCGCCGGTAAGCCGGCTCCTACGGCACCCTGGCAGGAGCCGGCTTACCGGCGAACGCCATCCAACGGCCGCCGCCGTTATCAAGGAAGAACATGAGCAAGAAAATCATCGACGACACCAGCAAGTTCCTCAGCTACGTGCTGCGCCACGAACCACAGGCCATCGGTCTTGAGTTGGACAGCGAAGGCTGGGGCGATGTCGACGCGCTGATCAGCGGCGCAGCCAAGAGCGGCCGGCAACTGAGTCGGGAACTGCTGGAGCGGGTCATCGAAGGCAACGACAAGAAGCGCTTTGCCCTGTCCGCCGACGGCCAGCGCATCCGCGCCGTCCAGGGGCATTCCAACAAAGCCGTGCACTTGCAGCTGGAGGCCCGACAGCCACCCGCCATCCTCTACCACGGCACCGCCACGCGCTTCATGGATTCGATCAATGAAAAGGGGCTGATCCCCGGCTCACGGCATCACGTGCACCTGTCCCGGGAAATCGACACCGCCCGGACCGTGGGCCAGCGTTATGGCCAGGTGGTGATCCTGCAGATCGACGCCCAAGCCATGCAGACCCAGGGCTTCAGGTTCTATCAGGCAGAGAATGGGGTGTGGCTGACCGACCAGGTGCCGGTCGATTTCATCCGAGCCCTGTAGGAGCCAGCTGGCTGGCGAAGCTCCCCCTGAGAGGCTCTTCGCTGGCAAGCCAGCGCCTACAACAGCGAGTCCGCTGGCTCAGTCGAGTTTTTCGAACTTCAAATCCCACACGCCATGACCCAGGCGCTCGCCACGACGCTCGAACTTGGTGATCGGGCGTTCAGCCGGGCGCGGCACGCACTTGCCGTCTTCGGCCAGGTTGCGATAACCCGGGGCGACGTTCATCACTTCCAGCATGTATTCGGCATAAGGCTCCCAGTCGGTGGCCATGTGCAGAATGCCGCCAACCTTCAACTTGCTGCGCACCAGTTCGGCGAAGGAGGCCTGGACGATACGGCGCTTGTGGTGCCGGCTCTTGTGCCACGGATCGGGGAAAAACAGCATCAGGCGGTCCAGGCTGTTGTCGGCGATGCAGCGGTTGAGCACTTCAATCGCGTCGCAATCGTAGACCCGCAGGTTGGTCAAGCCCTGGGTCAGCACGCCGTTGAGCAGCGCGCCGACACCCGGACGGTGAACTTCCACGCCGATGAAGTCCTGCTCCGGGGCCGCCGCGGCCATTTCCAGCAGCGAGTGGCCCATGCCGAAGCCGATTTCCAAAGAGCGCGGCGCCGAGCGGCCGAACACCTGGTCGTAATCCACCGGAGCGTCAGCCAGGGGCAGCACGTACAGCGGCGCGCCCTGATCCAGGCCGCGCTGCTGGCCTTCGGTCATGCGCCCGGCGCGCATCACGAAACTCTTGATGCGCCGGTGTTGGCGCTCGTCGCCGGCGTCCGGCTGGATTGGCGTGTCGTTTGATTCAGTCATCAATGGCTCTTACTTGATCAGACCATCCAGCGGCGAGGAGGCGCTGGCATAGAGTTTCTTCGGCATGCGACCGGCGAGGTACGCCAGACGGCCCGCGACAATCGCGTGTTTCATGGCTTCGGCCATCATGACCGGCTGCTGCGCGTGGGCGATGGCCGAATTCATCAGCACCGCTTCACAGCCCAGTTCCATGGCAATGGTGGCATCGGAAGCGGTGCCGACACCGGCATCCACCAGCACCGGCACCTTGGCTTCTTCGAGGATGATCTGCAGGTTGTACGGGTTGCAGATCCCCAGCCCGGTGCCGATCAGGCCGGCCAGCGGCATGACCGCGATGCAACCCATTTCCGCCAACTGGCGAGCGATGATCGGGTCGTCGCTGGTGTAGACCATCACGTCGAACCCTTCCTTGACCAGCACTTCGGCGGCCTTGAGGGTTTCCAGCACGTTGGGGAACAAGGTCTTCTGGTCAGCCAGGACTTCCAGCTTTACCAGGTTGTGGCCATCCAGCAGCTCACGGGCCAGGCGGCAAGTGCGCACCGCTTCCACCGCGTCATAGCAACCGGCGGTGTTGGGCAGGATGGTGTAGCGATCCGGCGGCAGGATATCCAGCAGGTTCGGTTCGCCAGGGTTCTGGCCGATATTGGTCCGGCGCACGGCGACGGTGACGATCTCGGCACCCGAGGCTTCGATAGCCAAACGGGTTTCTTCCATGTCGCGGTACTTGCCGGTGCCTACCAGCAAACGCGATTGGTAGGTCCGACCGGCCAGGACGAAAGGCTTGTCACTACGAACGTTGCTCATCGGAAATCCTCTGTTGGGGTGAGGTTCTTGCAGAATTCTGTATCAGGCCCGGGGCCCTGGAGCCCTCATCCGGGACCGGCGAACGTTTCTTCCATGGGAGAGGCCCGGAGCCGGGCCGGGGCGCAGATCAATGGCGGCGCGATTGCACCCAGTGGCTAGCCGCCGCCGATGGCGTGGACGACTTCCACCTGATCGCCCTCGTTGAGAGCGGTCTCGGCGTGCTGGCTGCGCGGAACGATATCCAGGTTGAGCTCCACCGCGATCCGCCGTCCGCTCAGGTCCAGACGGGTCAGCAGGGCCGCAACGGTCGAGCCGTCGGGCAGTTCAAAGGATTCACCGTTCAACTGAATGCGCATGCTCAAGGCCGCCATCATTTTTAGGGGCCAGCATTCTAGCCCGATCGTGACCTAAAGGTCAGCTACAAGCGTCAGCCGGCCCCTTGCAGGCGCCAGGCGGCAAGACCCAGCAACAGCCAGCCAACCAGGAACGCCAAACCGCCGAACGGGGTGATGATGCCCAGCTTGCTGATGCCGCTCAGGGTCAGCAGATACAGGCTGCCGGAGAACAACAGGATGCCCAGGGCGAAGGCCGCACCGGCCCAGGTCACCAGCCGCCCCGGAATATGGGCCACCAGCAAGGCGACGCCGAACAGGGCCAAAGTGTGCACCAACTGATAAGTGACCCCTGTATGAAAAATAGCCAGGTATTCGGTACTCAAGCGGTTCTTCAGACCGTGGGCGGCGAAAGCGCCGAGAGCGACCCCGGTGAAACCGAAGAAAGCGGCCAGCATCAGGAAGCCACGCAACATGAGGAACTCCAGTCAGATTCAGCGCAAAGGGTCTGTATAATGGCGCGCTCAACGGGTTCGGCCAAGCCATCTCTATGCTGCGTTATCTGTTTCGTCGCCTTGTAAAAGCCTTGATGTGGTTCGTCGTCGGCAGCGTGCTGCTGGTGCTGCTGTTTCGCGTCGTACCGCCACCGGGCACCGCCCTGATGGTGGAGCGCAAGATCGAATCCTGGGTCGATAACGACCCTATCGACCTGCAACGCACCTGGAAACCTTGGGGCGAAATCTCCGACAACCTCAAAGTGGCGGTGATAGCCGGCGAAGATCAGAAATTCCCCGAACACTGGGGGTTCGACATCGACGCCATCCAGGCCGCCCTGGCCCACAACGAACGCGGCGGTTCGATCCGCGGCGCCAGCACCTTGAGCCAGCAAGTCTCGAAAAACCTGTTCCTGTGGTCCGGCCGCAGCTACCTGCGCAAGGGCCTGGAAGCCTGGTTCACCGCCCTGATCGAAATATTCTGGTCCAAGCAGCGCATTCTTGAGGTCTATCTCAACAGCGCTGAATGGGACGAAGGGGTATTCGGCGCCGAAGCGGCTGCGCGCCACCACTTTGGCGTTAGCGCCGCCCAGCTGTCCCGCCAACAGGCCAGCCTCCTGGCCGCCGTCCTGCCCAACCCCAGGGTATGGAGCGCCGCCCGGCCCAGCACTTATGTGTTGCAGCGCGCAGGCTGGATTCGGCGACAGATGAGCCAGTTGGGCGGATCTGATTACCTGAACCGTCTGGACGCGTCCCGCAAAACGCCTTGGGCGGAGTAAAGCGGGGCCCTTTGCCCCCCGCTCTTCTTGAGCGTTTTGGAGATGGATGGTGGGCCGGGGATCAGCGGCCACGCAAACAAAAACGCCCCGAGATGATCGGGGCGTTTTTGTTTGCATGGCCTGTGATGCTTAAGCGGCGATGGACAGTTTCAACTTGTTCATCGCGCTTTTTTCCAGCTGGCGAATTCGCTCGGCCGAAACGTTGTACTTCTGTGCCAGGTCGTGCAGCGTGGCTTTTTCTTCCGCCAGCCAACGCTGGTAGAGGATGTCACGGCTGCGCTCATCCAGCACTTCCAGCGCTTCGTGCAGATTGCTGGTGGAGTTGTCGCTCCAATCGGCATCTTCCAATTGCCGCGCCGGGTCGTAGCGATGGTCTTCCAGGTAGTTGGCTGGCGACTGGAACGCACTGTCGTCATCCGCTTCGGCAGCCGGATCGAAGGCCATGTCCTGGCCAGTCAGGCGGCTTTCCATCTCCCGCACTTCACGGGGCTCGACGCCCAGACTTTCGGCAACGCGATGGACTTCCTCGTTGTTCAGCCAAGCCAGACGCTTTTTCTGACTGCGCAGATTGAAGAACAGTTTGCGCTGGGCCTTAGTGGTCGCGACTTTGACAATCCGCCAGTTACGCAGAATGAACTCGTGAATTTCCGCCTTGATCCAGTGCACCGCAAAGGACACCAGACGTACGCCCATCTCAGGATTGAAGCGCTTCACGGCCTTCATCAGACCCACGTTGCCTTCCTGGATCAGGTCGGCCTGGGCCAACCCGTAGCCGGAATAGCTGCGGGCGATATGTACAACAAAACGCAGGTGGGCGAGCACCATCTGCCGAGCCGCCTCAAGATCCTGCTCATAGTAGAGACTCTCGGCCAGTTCACGCTCCTGCTCGGGCGTCAGCAATGGAATGCTGTTTACCGTGTGCACATACGCTTCCAGGTTTGCGCCTGGAACCAATGCGTAAGCAGGTTGCAAAGAAGTGGTCATACGAAAAAACCTCCGACTCACATAACTCGTGCCATTAGGCACTGCAAAAATTGACCGGGAACCACAAAACAAGTTCCCAAAGACTCTGAAAGGTCAATACAAGCAAAAAGACATTACTTCGGTGCCAGCTCCCTCAGGTGGCGGGCCACCGCAATCCACGCACCGATATAACCCAACAGTACCGCCCCTAGCAAGAGCGACAATCCATCGGCAACCGGCACACCGGCGAGAGCAAAATCGCTGCCGTACAAACCGGCCAACCCAATCACCGCGTCGTTCAGCCAGTTCAGGCCGAACGCCAGCACGCCCCAGGACAGAATCCCCGCACCGAAGCCATACAGCGCGCCCATATAAAGGAAGGGGCGTCGCACATAACTGTCAGTGCCGCCGACGAGTTTAATCACTTCTATCTCGGTGCGGCGGTTTTCAATATGAAGACGAATGGTATTGCCTATCACCAAAAGTAATGCGGACACCAGCAGCACCGTCAGGCCGAAGACAAAGCGGTCCCCCAGCTTGAGGATCGCCGCCAGCCGCTCGACCCAGACCAGGTCCAGCTGCGCCAGTTGCACCTTGGGCATGTCCGCCAAACGCTGGCGCAAGGCCTCAAGCGTCGCCTTGTCCACTTCGTTGGGCGTCACCAGCACCACACCCGGCAACGGGTTATGGGGCAACTCGCGCAAGGCCTCGCCCAACCCCGACTGCTGCTGGAACTCTTCCAGGGCGTTTTCCTTGCTGATGAACTCGGCATCGGCCACACCGGGCAAGCCTTTGATCTCTTCACTGAGTTTCTGCCCCTCAGTGGCAGACGCATCCAGATCCAGGTACAGCGAAATCTGCGCTGCGCGCTGCCAGGAACCGCCCAGACGCTCAACGTTGTTGAGCAGCAGCGACAAGCCCATGGGCAGGCTCAGGGCCACGGCCATCACCAGGCAGGTGAAGAAGCTGCCAATGGGTTGCTTGCCCAGGCGCCGCAGGCTGTCCAGCAGGCTGGCACGGTGGCTTTCGAGCCAGGCGTGCAACAGCGTGCCAAAATCCGGACCGTCATCCTCATCGCGCTTGTTCTTCGGCGGCGGCGCCTCGGAAGCCTTGGGCGCGACGCGCTCCGCTACTTTAGGGGTACGTGTTGCACTCATACGCCAGCCTCCCCATCGCCGATCAATCGGCCGCGTTGCAAGGTCAGCATGCGGTGACGCATGCGTGCGATCAGCGCCAGGTCGTGACTGGCGATCAGCACGCTAGTGCCCAGGCGGTTGATGTCTTCGAACACGCCCATGATTTCCGCCGCAAGACGCGGATCGAGGTTACCAGTGGGTTCATCCGCCAGCAGCAACGCCGGACGGTGGACGATGGCCCGGGCAATCCCGACGCGCTGTTGCTGGCCGGTGGACAGGTCGCCCGGGTAGAGGTCGGTCTTGTCCGACAGCGCCACCCGCTCCAGGGCCGAGTCCACCCGCTTGGCGATTTCCGCCTTGGACAAGCCGAGGATCTGCAGGGGTAAGGCGACGTTGTTGAAGACCGTGCGATCGAACAACAACTGGTGGTTCTGGAACACCACGCCGATCTGGCGTCGTAGAAAGGGAATCTGCGCGTTGCTGATCTGCCCCAAGTCCTGCCCGGCCAGCAGCAGCTTGCCCGAGGTCGGACGTTCCATAGCCAGTAGCAGGCGTAGCAAAGTACTTTTGCCGGCGCCGGAGTGGCCGGTGACAAACAGGAATTCTCCGCGACGGACACGAAAGCTCAGCTCATGCAGGCCAACGTGACCGTTGGCATAGCGCTTACCGACCTGTTCGAAACGAATCATGAACGCTCCCGCTCGGCAAACAGTGCCTGGACAAAGGGTTCGGCTTCAAAGGTACGCAAATCATCGATGCCCTCGCCGACCCCGATATAACGGATCGGCAGACCGAATTGCTTGGCCAGGGCGAAAATCACCCCGCCCTTGGCGGTGCCATCGAGCTTGGTCAGGGCCAGGCCGGTCAACGCCACGGTCTGGTTGAACTGCTTGGCCTGGTTGATGGCGTTCTGGCCGGTACCGGCGTCCAACACTAGCAGCACTTCGTGAGGCGCGTCGGCATCGAGCTTGCCGATCACTCGACGCACCTTCTTCAGTTCTTCCATCAGGTTGTCTTTGGTGTGCAGACGCCCCGCCGTGTCAGCGATCAGCACGTCGATGCCACGGGCCTTGGCCGCTTGCACTGCATCGAAGATCACTGAGGCAGAGTCGGCACCGGTGTGCTGGGCGATGACCGGGATCTTGTTGCGCTCACCCCAGACTTGCAGCTGTTCCACCGCTGCCGCACGGAAGGTATCGCCGGCCGCCAGCATGACTTTCTTGCCTTCCAACTGCAGCTTCTTCGCCAGCTTGCCGATGGTGGTGGTCTTGCCGGCGCCGTTGACGCCCACCACCAGGATCACGAAAGGCTTGTTCTGGGCGACGATTTTCAGCGGCTGCTCCACCGGCTTGAGCATGCTGGTGAGTTCGGCCTGCAGCGAGGCGTAGAGCGCGTCGGAATCGGTGAGCTGCTTGCGCGCCACCTTCTGGGTCAGGTTCTGGATGATCACCGAAGTGGCTTCGACCCCGACATCGGCGGTCAGCAGACGGGTTTCCAGGTCTTCCAGCAACTCGTCATCAATGGCCTTCTTGCCCAGGAACAGGCTGGCCATGCCTTCGCCGATGCTGGCGCTGGTCTTGGACAAGCCCTGCTTGAGACGGGCGAAGAAGCCGACCTTGTTCTCGTCGGCGGGACGGGCAGGTTCGATGACCGGCTCTGGCTCTGGCGCCAGCACAACCGGCTCGACCGTAGGCGTAGGCGTAGGCGTAACAGGCTCGGGGGCGACGAATGCCGGCGCTACTGGCGCCTGCACTTCGCTCACCGGGGCCGGGGCGACAAGCGGGGCCTCGACAACCGGCTCATGCGTGGCGCTCACGGCCGGAATTGGCGGCGTCACGTGCTCTGCCTGAGTGTCCTCCACCAGCGCCACTGGCTCTTCCGCCACCGGCAGGGTCAGCCAGGGCTTGTGCCCGGGGCTTGGGGTCAGCGGTAGCTCGGGCGCGACGGGCGCGGGCGGCTCAGCCTCGGCCTGGTGCAGCAGCGGTTCGGCGATCGGCGCCGCCACAGGCTCTGCAGGCGCTAGGTTCAGGGTGGGTTCAGGGACTGGAGCCGGCACGGGCTCAGCAGCCACTGGCGGCTGTTCGACGACGGGTTCCTGCGGCTTTTTGCGCAGCCATCCGAACAGGCCTTTCTTCTCGCCAGCCGCGGCTGGGGTCTTTTTGTCGTCGTTGGAACCAAACATGGAGACGGCTATCTCAAGGTAGCGATGCGCCAGCCGGCGCGTCGGTAAATAAATATTCAATGCAGAACAGACTGTGTTTAATCCAGCTTGTTCACGCGCAACATGTTGTCGAAATGCCCAAAGGCACTTCAAGGATCGATTTTACTAAAGGACTGGAACGGCAAAATCGGCGAAAAGTCGAAGTCTAGCTGACAAATCGAGGTTTCTTGCCGGGAACTCAAACAACCTGCTCAAGTACGTGCTGATCCGCGAAGACCTGATAGGCGTGGCCGCCAGTAAAACGGATCAGTATCCTAGGGCGTGTCACCACTCATTACCAGTGCTGTAGTGAGTGGCGACACGCCCCAACCTCTCGCTCGCTGACGCTAAGACCACGCGGGCAGCCCAACAGGTTTAAAAACGAATGAATGCTCTAGCCCGCCGCGCCGCAGGCCTGCTGCTCAGTACGGTTTGTCTGCCCCTTGCAGCCCTGGCCGCCGACCCGCAACCCACCCATGAATTCACCCTCGACAATGGCCTCAAAGTCGTGGTCCGCGAAGATCATCGCGCGCCGGTGGTGGTGTCCCAGGTCTGGTACAAGGTCGGCTCCAGCTACGAAACCCCGGGCCAGACCGGTTTGTCCCACGCCTTGGAACACATGATGTTCAAAGGCAGCGAGAAGGTCGGCCCCGGCGAAGCCTCGTTGATCCTGCGGGACCTGGGCGCCGAAGAGAACGCCTTCACCAGCGACGACTTCACTGCTTATTACCAAGTCCTGGCCCGCGACCGCCTGGGCGTGGCCCTGGAACTGGAAGCCGACCGCATGGCCAGCCTGCGCCTGCCAGCCGACGAGTTCGCCCGCGAGATCGAGGTCATCAAGGAAGAACGCCGCCTGCGCACCGACGACAAGCCGCTGTCCAAGGCCTACGAGCGCTTCAAGGCCATGGCCTATCCGGCCAGCGGCTACCACACGCCGACCATCGGCTGGATGGCTGACCTGAACCGGATGAAGGTCGAAGAGCTGCGCCACTGGTACCAGTCCTGGTACGCACCGAACAACGCCACCCTGGTGGTAGTCGGCGACGTCACCCCGGACGAGGTCAAGGCCCTGGCCCAGCGCTATTTCGGTGCCATCCCCAAGCGCGATGTGCCACCGGCGAAGATCCCCATGGAACTGGCCGAACCCGGCGAGCGCCTGATCACCCTTCACCTGAAGACCCAACTGCCGAGCCTGATGCTGGCGTTCAACGTGCCGAGCATCGCCACGGCGGACGACAAGCGTGCGGTCAACGCCCTGCGCCTGGCTGCGGCCTTGCTCGACGGCGGCTACAGCGGGCGCATCCCCACCCAGCTGGAGCGCGGCGAAGAGTTGCTGTCAAACGGCTCCACCAGCTACGACGCCTACACCCGGGGCGACAGCCTGTTCCTGCTCTCGGCCACCCCCAACAGTCAGAAGAAGAAAACCATCGCCCAGGCCGAAGCCGGGCTGTGGCGCCTGCTGGACCAGTTGAAAACCACTCCGCCGTCCGCCGAGGAATTGGAGCGGGTCCGGGCCCAGGTCATCGCCGGTCTGGTCTACGAGCGTGACTCCATCACCCGCCAGGCCACCGCCATCGGCCAGCTGGAAACCGTCGGCCTGTCCTGGAAGCTGATGGACACCGAGCTGGCGGAATTGCAAAGCGTGACCCCGGAAGACATCCAGAAGGCCGCCCGCACCTATTTCACCCGGGAGCGTATGAGCGTGGCCCACGTACTGCCTGAGGAGTCCGCTCATGAGTAAGCGCAAGAATGCTTCACCGGTCCTGCTGGGTCTGGCCCTGGTCGCCCTGCTCACCGCCGGTGGCCTGTACCTCTCGCGTTCCGGCGAGAGCAATGCCAGCCAGGCCCTGGATAAGGCCAAGAGCAGCCAGAGGCTGCAATCCTTGGCCGAGCTGGATGGCAAGGCCCCCAGCCACCGCAACCTCAATGTGCAGACCTGGAACACCGCCGAAGGCGCCAAGGTGCTGTTCGTCGAAGCCCGCGAGCTGCCGATGTTCGACATGCGCCTGATCTTCGCCGCCGGCAGCAGCCAGGACGGCAACACTCCCGGCCTGGCGCTGCTGACCAACGCCATGCTCAACGAGGGCGTGGCCGGCAAGGATGTGGGCTCCATCGCCCGGGGCTTTGAAAGCCTGGGGGCGGATATCGGCAACGGCGCCTACAAGGACATGGCCGTGGTCTCGCTACGCAGCCTCAGCGCTGTGGACAAACGCCAGCCGGCACTGAAGCTGTTCGCCGAAGTGGTGGGCAAACCGACCTTCCCGGCCGACTCCCTGGCGCGAATCAAGAACCAGTTGCTCGCCGGCTTCGAGTACCAAAAGCAGAACCCCAGCAAGCTGGCCAGCCTGGAACTGATGCAGCGCCTGTACGGCAACCATCCCTATGCGCATGCCAGCGAAGGCAATGCCAAGAGCGTTCCGAGCATCAGCCTGGCGCAACTGCGGGCGTTCCACGCCAAGGCCTATGCCGCCGGCAACGCGGTGATCGCCCTGGTCGGCGATCTCTCACGCAGCGACGCCGAAGCGATCGCCGCACAGGTTTCCGCCGCCTTGCCCAAAGGCCCGGCCCTGGCCAAGGTCGAGCAACCCACTGAACCCAAGGCCAGCATCGGTCATATCGAGTTCCCATCGAGCCAGACCAACCTGATGCTGGCGCAACTGGGCATCGACCGCGACGATCCGGACTACGCTGCCGTGTCCCTGGGCAACCAGATCCTCGGCGGTGGCGGTTTCGGCACCCGGCTGATGAGCGAAGTGCGCGAGAAACGCGGCCTGACCTACGGCGTGTACTCGGGCTTCACCCCGATGCAGGCCCGCGGCCCGTTCATGATCAACCTGCAGACTCGCGCAGCAATGAGCCAAGGCACCCTCAAGCTGGTGCAGGACGTATTCGCCGACTACCTGAAGAACGGCCCGACCCAGAAGGAACTGGACGACGCCAAGCGTGAACTGGCCGGCAGCTTCCCGCTGTCCACCGCCAGCAACGCCGATATCGTCGGCCAGCTGGGCGCCATGGGCTTCTACAATCTGCCGTTGAGCTACCTGGAAGACTTCATGCGTCAATCCCAGGAACTGACGGTGGAACAGGTCAAGGCCGCCATGAACAAACACCTGAGTGTCGACAAGATGGTCATCGTCAGCGCCGGCCCCACCGTCGCGCAAAAGCCGTTGCCGCCCCCCACTGACAAACCCGCCGAGCAGCCGCTCGGGGTTCCGGAGCACTGATGGCCCGTCCAGCCCGTCCCAACAAGAAACCCGTCCATAACCAGCACAACGGCGTTGGCCAACTGCGCATCATTGGCGGCCAATGGCGCAGCCGGAGACTGAGCTTCCCCGACTTGCCGGGGCTGCGTCCGACCCCGGACCGGGTGCGCGAAACCCTGTTCAACTGGTTGGCCCCCTATGTGGCCGGGGCCAAGGTCATCGACCCGTTCGCCGGCAGCGGCGCGGTGTTCCTCGAAGCCCTGTCCCGTGGTGCCGCCACCGGCCTGGCCCTGGACAGCAGCAACGTGGCGATCTCCAGTCTGCGCGAGCACCTGGGCACCCTGCGCTGCAGCGTGGGCCAGGCGCAGACCGCCGACGCCCTGCGCTACCTGGAAACCCAACCGGCGACGCCGTTCGACCTGGCGTTTCTCGACCCGCCGTTCAACCAGAACCTGCTGCCCGCCGCCTGCGCCCTGCTCGAAGAGCGCGGCTGGCTGGCGGACGACGCCTGGATCTACACCGAAAGCGAAACCGCGCCATCGACCCTGGGGCTGCCCGGGCGCTGGCGCCTGCACCGTGAACAAAAATCCGGGCAGGTGTACTACTCGCTGTGGCAACGTATGGCAGACAACGCCGCGTAGCACCTGCCTACATTCGGCCGGAACAAGGCGCGCACCCCGCCCGGGCTGCGCGCCGCTGCATCGAGATCCTCCCCGTGCCCGACTCGCCTGATCGTTTCACCCCCGCCTTCGGCCTTGGCAACCCGCACCTGCAGACCCTGTGGGGCCCGCTGTGGCGCCCGACCACTCAGTTGGAGCGCCAGCGCGAGCGCCTGTGGCTGGATGACGGCGACTTTCTCGACCTGGACTGGCACGGCCCCCATAGCGCCGAAGCCCCTCTGGTGTTGGTGCTGCATGGCCTGACCGGCTCGTCCAACTCGCCTTATGTGACCGGGCTGCAACAGGTCCTCGCCGCTCGGGGCTGGGCCAGCGCGGCGCTGAACTGGCGCGGCTGCTCCGGCGAACCCAACCTGTTGCCGCGCAGCTACCATTCCGGCGCCAGCGAAGACCTGGCCTCGGCCATCACCCATCTGCGGGCCAAGCGCCCCCAAGCACCGCTGTACGCGGTGGGTTATTCACTGGGGGGCAATGTGCTGCTCAAGTACTTGGGGGAACGCGGTAGCGAAAGCCCGTTGCAGGGTGCCACGGCGGTATCGGTGCCGTTTCGCCTGGACCAGTGCGCCGACCGCATCGGCCAGGGCTTTTCCAAGATTTACCAGGCGCACTTCATGCGCGAGATGCTGGCCTACATCAAGGACAAGCAACGCCAGTTCCAGCACGACGGCCGCCACGACGGCCTCGCCACCCTGGCGCAACTGGGCCCGCTGACCAAGATGCGCACCTTCTGGGACTTCGATGGCCGGGTCACCGCGCCGCTGCATGGCTTTGCCGATGCCCAGGACTATTACCGCCGCGCCTCCAGCCGCTATTTCCTCGGCGAAATCCGTACCCCGACCCTGATCATCCAGGCCGCGGACGACCCCTTCGTGTTCCGCCACAGCCTGCCTGAAGCCGCCGAACTGTCCGCCAGCACCCGGTTCGAACTGCAGACCAAAGGCGGCCACGTGGGCTTTGTCGGCGGCAGCCTGAAACATCCGCGCTACTACCTGGAGCAGCGCATTCCGCAATGGCTGACCGGCCTGGGCCGTCATGGATAAGTCCGCCCGGGAGTCGATCCGTTTCTGGCAGACCGCGCCCTTGGCCGGGGTCGAGTTGCTGGCGGCGCGCTATATCGAGCAGCGCTTCGTGCCCCATGTGCATGAGGGGTATGTGATCGGCATGATCATGGCTGGCGCCCAGCGCTACCGCTATCGCGGGGCCGAGCACCTGGCGGGCAGCGGCACCCTGGTGCTGATCAACCCGGACGAGCTGCACACTGGAGCCAAAGGCGTCGAGGACGGCTGGTTGTATCGGGCCTTTTACCCGGACAACCAACAGGTTCTCGGCCTGCTCGACGAGCTGGAACTGCCCAGCGGCCGCCTGCCGGCCTTTGGCGCCACCCTGTATCGGGACCCGGATCTGGTGCAGGGTTTTGCCCGCCTGCACCACCTGCTGGAAAGCCCGACCACCGCCCTGCAACAACAGACCCAGTGGCGGGAAATGCTGCTGATGCTGTTGCAGCGGCACGCCGGAGTCAGGGCGCTGGGCGCACCCGGGCAAGAGCACCGGGCGATTGTCCAGGCCAAGGAATTGCTGCGCTCGCAGCTGGCCGCGCCGCCGTCATTGGAAGAGCTGGCGGCGGCGGTGAACCTGTCACCATTCCACTTCGCCCGGGTGTTTCGCCAGGCCACCGGAATTCCACCCCACACCTGGCTGATGCAGCAACGCATCGCCAAGGCCCGAGCCTTGTTACGCGATGGCTGCCTGCCGCTGGAAGTGGCCACACAACTGGGGTTTGCCGACCAGAGTCACCTCAGTCGGCAGTTCAAGCAGGTGTATGGGGTGGCGCCGGCGGCTTATCGCAGCGCCGTTCTGCAGTAGGACGGCGCGGCTTTTGCGAGCTCGTTCGCGCCTGCTGCCGCCAACGCGTCCCGGTCGACGCTTTCGCGAGCAAACTCGCTCCTACAGGTTCGCGGGGGCCTGCGGGCCGTAGGAGCTGGCTTGCCAGCGAAGAGGCCGACCGGGGCAGCCCGTCAATCGCCGATGGCGACAGGCCGCTGGGTATCGGTGATCCACTCGCTCCACGAACCGGCATACAGGCGCCCCAGCGGGTAGCCGGCCAGGCACAGGGCGAACAGGTTGTGGCAGGCGGTGACCCCGGAGCCGCAATAAGCCACCAAGTGCTCCGGAGAACGCCCGGCGAGTTTTTCGGCAAAACGCTGCTTGAGCTGCTGCGCCGGCAAAAAGCGCCCGTCGCTGTCCAGGTTGTCCGTGAAGGCCGCGCATTGCGCCCCGGGAATGTGCCCGGCCACCGGATCGATCGGCTCCACGTCACCGCGAAAACGCGGCAAGGCCCGGGCGTCCAGCAAAGTCAGGTCCGGCTGGCCCAGACGCTGCTTCAGGTGCTCGGCGTCCAGCAGCAAAGCGTGATCGGGCTGACCGCTGAAGTGCCCGATCACATTGTCGGGGGCATCCAGGCTCAAGGGCAGGCCGGCGGCGTGCCAGGCTTTGAGGCCGCCATCGAGAATGAACACGCCATCACGCTTGCCCAGCCAGGCCAGCAACCACCAGGCGCGGGCAGCGTAGGCACCGGGACCGTCGTCATAGAGCACGATCTGGCTGTCGTTATCGATGCCCCAGGCCTGCAGGCGCGCCACCAACTGCGCCGGCTCCGGCAACGGATGCCGGCCGGTCACGCCCTTGATCACCGGCGCGCTCAGGTCGCGGTTCAAGTCGGCGAAATGCGCCCCGGCAATATGCCCGTCGGCGTAGCTGCGCTGGCCGTAATCCGGGTCTTCCAGAGCAAAGCGACAATCCAGAATCACCAGACCGGGCTGCTGTTTCTTCTGGTCCAGGGCAAGCGGGCTGATCAACTGCGCAAGGGGCATAGCGGGCTCCTGTGAGTAAGTCGGAGGTTGATCCTACTGCACTTCCTCCAGGGCTTGGGCCAGCGGCACGTAAAACTCTTCGAACAGGCCGTTGACCGCCTCGCGGGCCTGCTCGGTGACAAAACCGGCTTCCAGCACCAGCACCTGATAGACGCCGCGCTTGATGGCTTCCTCGCTCAGGTGGGTGGAGTTTTCCCGGGTGGTGCACAGAAAACGCACCCAGGAGGTGAGGATGATCCAGGCATTGAGGGTCAGGGATTCGATCTGCACCTTGTCCATGGCGACGATTCCGGCCTCGACGAAGCGCCCATAGATGGCCATGCCCTGGATCAGGCAGCGCTGGGAAAAACGTCGGTAACGAGCGGCCAGTTCGGCATCGCTGTCCAACAAGTGCTCCAGGTCGCGATGCAGAAAACGATAGCGCCACATGGCCGCCAGCAGCGCCTGCAAGTAGTAGCGCTTGTCTTGCACGGTGACCGCGCGCCCGGGCGGTGGCCGCAGGAAGCTGTCCACCAGGCTCTCGTACTCGGCGAACAGCACGGCGATGATCGCCTGCTTGTTGGGGAAGTGGTAGTACAGGTTGCCCGGGGAAATCTCCATGTGTGCTGCAATGTGGTTGGTGCTGACGTTGCGTTCGCCCTGCTGGTTGAAGAGTTCGAGACTGAACTGGACGATGCGTTCGCGGGTTTTTATGCGTGGGGCCATGGGCGTGGGCTTTAATCAGAAGGCTGGGGTGCATCTTACGACCTATCCCTCTGGGGATAAATCAGGAGCGGCACAGGAGGGTATTTGACAATTTAGAGCATAAGCTCTAAAAAACTAGCCAGCCAAAAAAACCGGAGCCCGTCCATGTCTGCCGAAATTGCTTACCTGCAGGATTCCCTTCAGCAACAGGACGCGTTGCATGGGCTGTTCGACGCCCAGCGCCGGGCCTTCGCCGCCAATCCCATGCCTCCGGCCGCACAACGCCAACAATGGCTCAAGTCGCTGCAGAACCTGCTCGACAGCGAACGCCAGGCGCTGATCGATGCCATCCGCCAGGACTTCAGCAACCGCAGCGCCGATGAGACCCTGCTGGCCGAACTGATGCCCAGCCTGCATGGCATTCACTACGCCAGCAAACACCTGAAAAAATGGATGAAGCCGTCTCGCCGTGCCGTGGGCCTGGCCTTCCAGCCAGCCTCGGCCAAGGTGGTCTATCAGCCGTTGGGGGTGGTGGGCGTCATCGTGCCGTGGAACTACCCGCTGTACCTGTGCATGGGGCCGCTGGTGGGCGCGCTGGCCGCTGGCAACCGAGTGATGCTCAAACTCAGCGAATCCACGCCCGCCACCGGCCAGTTGCTCAAGCAACTGCTGGCCCGGGTGTTCCCCGAGGATCTGGTGTGCGTGGTGCTGGGCGAAGCTGAAGTGGGCATGGCGTTTTCCAAGCTGCGCTTTGATCATTTGTTGTTCACCGGCGCCACCAGCATCGGCAAGCACGTCATGCGCGCCGCCGCCGAGAACCTGACCCCGGTGACCCTGGAGTTGGGCGGCAAATCCCCGGCCATCGTCTCCAGCAGCGTGCCGCTCAAGGACGCCGCCGAACGCATCGCCTTCGGCAAGACCCTGAACGCCGGGCAAACCTGCGTCGCCCCGGATTACGTGCTGGTGCCTGAAGAGCGCGTGGGAGCCTTCGTCGAGGCCTATCGCCAAGTGGTACGCCGCTTTTTTCCGACCCTGGCGGACAACCCCGACTACACCGCGATCATCAACCAACGCCAGTTGGCGCGGCTTAATGCGTACCTGAGCGACGCCACCAGCAAGGGCGCGCTGCTGGTGCCGCTGTTCGAGCAAAGCCAGGAACGGCGCCTGGGCCATAGCCTGCTGCTCAATGTCACGGATGACATGACTGTGATGCAGGACGAGATCTTCGGCCCGATCCTGCCCATCGTGCCGTACCAGACCCTGGACCAGGCCTTGGCCTATATCAACCAACGTCCCCGGCCCCTGGCCCTGTACTACTTCGGTTACGACAAGGCCGAGCAGCAGCGGGTGCTCAACGAAACCCACTCCGGCGGCGTGTGCCTGAACGACACCCTGCTGCATGTGGCCCAGGATGATCTGCCGTTTGGCGGCATCGGCCCCTCCGGCATGGGGCATTACCATGGTCACGAGGGCTTCCTGACCTTCAGCAAGGCCAAGGGCGTGTTCATCAAGCAGCGCTTCAACGCGGCGCGCCTGATTTACCCGCCTTATGGCAAATCCATTCAGAAACTCATCCAGAAACTGTTCATCCGCTAAGGAGCCTCCGTCAACGCCACGACTTCCAGTGCAGCCGTTGTTTAGCGGCTCTCTCAACCAGTACATCGCCGGGTAATAAAAACAATGACCCCTAGCCTGTCTGAAACTCCCGCGCTGTCTCGACGCGGACTGCTGAAAATCGGCCTCTGCGCCAGTGCGTTCCTGGCCACCGCCGGGCTGGGCGCAAGCCTCAGCGGGTGCTCCGCCAGCCCCCCAGCCAGTGGTTTTGCCATGCTGCGTAGCAACGATCTGCCGTTTCTGCGCGCGCTGATCCCGGTGATGCTCGAAGGCGCCGTGGCACCGGACAAGATGCCCGCCGCCATCGACGGCACCCTGACCCACCTGGACAACGCCCTCCATCACCTGTCGCCGGAGATGTTCAAGCTCACCCAGCAACTGTTCGATGTGCTGGGCATGGCCGTAACTCGTGGCCCGCTGACAGGGATCTGGGGGCGCTGGGAAAACGCCAGCGCGGATGACATCCGCCACTTCCTCAGCCGCTGGGAAAACAGTTACCTGTCGCTGCTGCGCATGGGCCACGCCTCACTGCTGCAATTGGTGATGATGGCCTGGTACACCTGCCCCGAATCCTGGGCTCATTGCGGCTACCCAGGACCGCCCAAGGTCTGATTGACCTTTGTAGCCGCTGCCACAGGCTGCGAACGAGCGGTGCGTTCGTGGGGCGATGGGGCAGCGGTTGGGGATCGTCAAGCAAGGCCCTGCGGGCCTTTTCGCAGCTTCGCAGGCTCAGCAGCGGCTACAGTGGATCCGCGCCGAGCCTTCAATAATAAGAGAGCATCCGATATGCCTGTACCTGATCTGTTCCGCGACGGAATGAGCCGTGGCTGGAAAACCTACAACGGCTCGCAGCTGGAGCAGGACCTGACCCTGGAAGCCGACGTCGCCATCATCGGCAGCGGTGCCGGGGGCGGTACCACCGCCGAGATCCTCAGTGCCGCCGGCTACAAGGTGCTACTGGTCGAGGAGGGTCCGCTGAAGACCAGTGACGACTTCAAGATGCTCGAAGACCAGGCCTACGCCAGCCTTTATCAGGAAGGTATCGGCCGCATGAGCAAGGACGGCGCCATCACCATCCTCCAGGGCCGCGCCGTGGGCGGCACCACCTTGATCAACTGGACATCGAGCTTTCGCACCCCCGACCCGACCCTGGCACACTGGGCCCGGGAATATGCAGTGGTCGGCCACAGCTCCGCCGAGATGGCGCCCTGGTTCGAGAAAATGGAACAGCGCCTGGGCGTGGCGCCCTGGGCTATGCCGCCCAACGCCAATAACGATGTGATCCGCAAGGGCTGCGAAGCCTTGGGCTACAGCTGGCACGTGATTCCGCGCAACGTCCGTGGCTGCTGGAACCTGGGCTACTGCGGCCTGGGCTGCCCGACCAACGCCAAGCAGTCGATGCTGGTGACCACCATTCCAGCCGCCCTGGAAAAAGGCGGCGAGCTGCTATACCTGGCCCGGGCCGAGCGCTTGCAGCTCAAGGACGACCAGGTGACCGCGCTGCAATGCCTGGCCATGGACGCCCGCTGCGTGGCGCCTACCGGCCGTGCGATCACGATCAAGGCCAAACATTACGTACTGGCCGGCGGCGGCATCAACAGCCCGGCCCTGCTGCTGCGCTCCGCTGCCCCGGACCCGCATTCACGGCTGGGAAAACGTACCTTCCTGCATCTGGTGAACTTCTCCGCCGGGCAGTTCGACGAGGTGATCAACCCCTTCTACGGCGCGCCGCAGTCGATCTACTCCGACCATTTCCAGTGGCAGGACGGCACCACCGGCAAGATGTCCTACAAGCTCGAAGTACCGCCCCTGCAACCGGCCCTGGCCAGCACTCTGCTAGGCGGCTTCGGCCCCGACAGCGGGCTGTCCATGGAGCAGTTGCCCCACACCCACGCCATGCTGGCCCTGCTACGGGACGGCTTCCACCCCGACAGCACCGGCGGCAACGTCGAGCTGCGCGGCGATGGCACCCCAGTGCTCGACTATCAAATTTCGCCCTACGCCTGGGACGGCCTGCGCCGGGCCTTCCACAGCATGGCGGAGATCCAGTTCGCCGGCGGCGCCAAGGCGGTCAAGCCGCTGCACAGCGACGCCCGCTTCGCCAAGACCCTGAAACAAGTGCGCGAGCAGATCGACGGCCTGGAGCTGGCGTTGTACCG
This sequence comes from Pseudomonas sp. LD120, assembly GCF_009861525.1. Lineage (GTDB taxonomy): Bacteria > Pseudomonadota > Gammaproteobacteria > Pseudomonadales > Pseudomonadaceae > Aquipseudomonas. Next base: position 601,658 of record NZ_WVHL01000001.1, read on the forward strand.
CACCCGCCTGGGCAGCGCCCACGTGATGGGGGGCTGCGCCATGGGCGAAGATCCGAAGAACGCCGTGACCGACAGCCTCGGACGCCACCATCAACTGCGCAATCTGTCGATCCACGACGGCTCGCTGTTTCCCACCAGCATCGGTGCCAACCCACAGCTGTCGGTCTACGGCCTGACAGCGCAACTGGCCACGGCCCTGGCACAGCGCTTGAAAACGACGTGAAAAAGCGGGGTATTGGCGTCGTCTATAGGGCTTTCTTCCTGAAAAGGCGACTTGGCCGACCGGGAAGGCTGCGATACCATCCGACTCCCCAACGGATTCCCGCCAGGACGACGCGATGAACCGAGTGTTGTACCCAGGTACCTTCGACCCTATTACCAAGGGCCACGGCGATCTGGTCGAGCGCGCCTCCCGGCTGTTCGACCACGTGATCATCGCTGTTGCCGCCAGCCCCAAGAAAAACCCGCTGTTCCCCCTGGAACAACGCGTGGAACTGGCGCAAGAGGTGACCAAGCACCTGCCCAACGTTGAAGTCGTCGGCTTCTCCACGCTGCTGGCGCACTTTGCCAAGGAACAGAACGCCAATGTCTTCCTGCGGGGCCTGCGAGCGGTTTCGGACTTTGAATACGAGTTCCAGCTGGCCAACATGAACCGCCAACTGGCGCCGGACGTGGAAAGCCTGTTCCTGACGCCATCGGAGCGCTACTCGTTCATTTCCTCGACGCTGGTTCGTGAAATTGCTGCCCTGGGCGGTGATATCACCAAGTTCGTCCATCCGGCCGTCGCCGATGCACTGACCCTGCGCTTCAAGAAATAAGCCGTGCGGCCCCGCAGAGGGGCCCTTGCCAGGCGTCAGCCATCGCGCCCGCGTGCACTGCGGGCGTCAATACGGCACAATTGCGCGCATTCGTTTTTACATGCCCGGGCCTGCCGCCCAGGCCGGAGTCCCCCATGTCCCTGATCATCACCGACGATTGCATCAACTGCGACGTCTGCGAACCCGAGTGCCCCAACGCGGCCATCTCCCAAGGCGAAGAGATCTACGTCATCGATCCGAACCTGTGCACCCAGTGCGTCGGCCACTACGACGAGCCGCAATGCCAGCAAGTGTGCCCGGTGGATTGCATTCCGCTGGACGAAGCGCACCCGGAAACCGAAGCAGAGTTGATGGCCAAGTACCGGAAGATCACTGGCAAGGCTTGAGGCGTTCAGCGCCCTTTAGTAGGGCATTTCGCCGGCAAGCCGGCTCCTGCCTGTGCCTGTAGGAGCAGGCTTGCCGGCGCAGCTTCTCAGCGCTGGCAACGCGGGCAATAGACGCTGGCCCGCTGGCCCAGCTTGATCTCCCGCAGCCCCGTGCCGCAGACCTTGCAGTGCTCCCCGCCGCGCCCATAGACGAACAGCTCCTGCTGGAAGTAGCCCGGCTGGCCGTCACCGCCGATAAAGTCGCGCAAGGTGGTACCACCCCGCTCGATGGCCGCCGCCAGGATCCGCTTGATCTCGATCGCTAGCTGCAGATAGCGGGCCCGGGAAATGCCCTTGGCTTCACGACGCGGATCGATGCCCGCAGCGAACAGCGCCTCGGTCGCATAGATATTGCCCACCCCCACTACCACCGCGTTGTCCATGATGAATGGCTTGACCGCCATGGAGCGGCCCCGGGATAGCTGGAACAGGCGCTCGCCATCAAACAGCTCGGTCAGCGGCTCCGGCCCCAGGCGCGCCAGCAGCTCGTGGTTCAGCGGGTCCAGGCTCCAGAGCATGGCGCCAAACCGGCGCGGGTCGGTGTAGCGCAGGGCCAGGCCCGATTCCAGCTCGATATCCACATGTTCGTGCTTGGCCGCCGGCAGGCCGATGTCCACCAGACGCAGGTTGCCCGACATGCCCAGGTGACTGATGAGGGTGCCGACTTCGGCATTGATCAGCAGGTACTTGGCCCGGCGATCCACCTGGACGATGCGCTGCCCGGACAGGCGCACATCCAGATCCTCGGGGATCGGCCAGCGCAAGCGCCGTTCGCGGACGATGACCCGGCTGACCTTCTGGCCTTCCAGGTGCGGGGCGATCCCGCGCCGGGTGGTTTCGACTTCAGGTAATTCAGGCATCTTCGCCCCAGGCCTTCAGCGCCGCATGAATCATCAGTGGGAACCCAGTTCGCGCACGGTTTCCTTGAGGTTTTCGAAGTCGTAATCCGACAGACCGACGTAATCGAGAACCAGATGGCCAATGCTGTTCCACTCGTGATCCTCCACCTGGTTGCCCAGCACCCGGTAGGACGCGCAGATGTGCTCGGCCATCTTCAGGATCGCCAGCAGGTTCTTCAGTTGGCTGTTGCGCGAGGACTCGTCGCTGAAGATCGCCAGGGCGTTGTGGTGATTGGCGATGGCGTGGGTCACATGTTCCGGCAGGCGCCAGGACTTGGCGGTGTAATACCCGACCACCGCATGGTTGGTGTTGAAGGCACGGTTTTCCGTGTCCACCACCCGCTGCTCCGGCCCGGCACTGCAATAGGCCTCTTCCAGCACGGTCATGTAGGTGGGGAAACGCTTGAGCATCAGCGGCACGCCGCAGTCGTGGAACAGCCCCAAGGCGTAGGCTTCGTCCACCGCCTGGGAGCCGGTGCGCTTGGCCAGGGTCAGACAGGTCATGGCCACGTCCTGGGCGGTGTCCCAGAAACGGTTGAGGGTGACGATGGTTTCGTCGCTCATCTCGCCCTTGATCGACTGCGCGTTGATCAGGTTGATGATCGAACGGCTGCCCAAGAGATTCACCGCGCGCTGGATCGAGGCGATTTTGTTGGCCAGCCCGTAATGCGCCGAGTTGACGATTTTCAGCAACGCGCCAGACAGGCCCGGGTCCTGGGAGATCAGCTTGGCGATCACCTCCAGATCGGGATCGGGCATGTACTGCTCCATCTGCAAATCCACCATGATTTGCGGCTGAGGCGGCACGCTGATGCCTTGCAGGGCCTGTTGAATCTGTTCGGCTGATAGCTCTTGGGACATAAGTACACACTCTGGCTGAGGCGGCGATTCTAACCTCTAACCACACAATGTTGGGCGAACGGACAGGAACTTTACCCTGCACCTTTAGCCGCAGGTCCATTGGCCGTCGCTGAAGTTGCGCGGCAAGGTATAATCGCGCCCTTTTTTCCGGAGCGACGTCATGTCCCTGCCAAGCCTGCGCCTCAAAGCCAATGCCGATCGCCGCCTGCGCGCCGGCCACCTGTGGGTCTACAGCAACGAAATCGATGTAGCCGCCACCCCACTGCACGGCTTCAAGGCAGGCGACCAGGCGGTACTGGAAGCCGCCGGCGGCAAGCCCCTGGGCGTGGTTGCCATGAGCCCGAACAACCTGATCTGCGCCCGCCTATTGTCCCGGGACGCCAAACTGGCCCTGGACAAGTCGCTGCTGGTGCACCGCCTGAACGTGGCTCTGTCCCTGCGCGAGCGCCTGTTCGACAAGCCGTTCTACCGCCTGGTCTACGGCGACTCCGACCTGCTGCCGGGCCTGGTGGTCGACCGTTTCGGCGACATCCTGGTGGTGCAGATCGCCTCGGCGACCATGGAAACCCACAAGGACGACGTGATTGCCGCCCTGACCCAGGTACTCAAGCCCAGCGGCATCCTGTTCAAGAACGACTCCGCCGCCCGTGACGCCGAAGGCCTGAACCGCTACGTCGAGACCGTGTTCGGCCTGGTGCCGGAGTGGGTTGCCCTGGAAGAGAACGGCGTGAAGTTCGAAGCCCCGGTGATCCAGGGCCAGAAAACCGGCTGGTTCTACGACCACCGCATGAACCGCGCCCGCCTGGCGCCTTACGCCAAGGGCAAGCGCGTGCTGGACCTGTACAGCTACATCGGCGGCTGGGGTGTGCAAGCCGCAGCGTTCGGCGCCAGCGAAGTGTTCTGCGTCGATGCCTCGGCCTTCGCCCTCGATGGCGTGGAGCGCAACGCCGCGCTGAACGGCTTTGCCGAGAAAATGACCTGCATCGAAGGCGACGTCTTCGAAGCCTTGAAGGAACTCAAGGCCAGCGAAGAGCGCTTCGACGTGATCGTTGCCGACCCGCCCGCCTTCATCAAGCGCAAGAAAGACCTGAAGAACGGCGAAGGCGCCTACCGCCGCCTGAACGAGCAAGCCATGCGCCTGCTCAACAAGGACGGCATCCTAGTCAGCGCTTCGTGCTCGATGCACCTGCCCGAGGACGACCTGCAGAACATCCTCCTGACCAGCGCCCGCCACCTGGACCGCAACATCCAGTTGCTGGAGCGCGGCGGCCAGGGCCCGGACCACCCGGTACACCCGGCCATCCCGGAAACCCGCTACATCAAGAGCATCACCTGCCGCCTGCTGCCCAACAGCTGAGCCCGGGCCGACGGCCGTTCCCGCCTAGCGCGGGAATGGCCACCGCCCTCGATTGACTTTGCACGACCACGGCTCGATTCTCGGCACCTTCTCAAGGACCGAGAGCGCCACACCATGGGCCACTCCCCCGCTACCACGAAAAAGACCTCGGTAGTCATTCTGCTGCTGAGCGCTGCCGCCCTGGGCCTGAGTAGCCCGGTCAACCGTCGTTATCAGGACGCTTGCGTCTGAAGATCGCGCAGACGACACAAATCCCTGAGGTACAGCAGGAAGGAAAACGCCAAGGGCGGGCCAGTGAAGTAGCGCAAGGACAAAAACCCGCTCTTGAAGGGGTCCAGATGGTGCTCGCGGGTCCAGAAATCGAACAACGCCTGCATCAGCCACGCAGCGCAAAGAGCCACCAGCATCCAGGCTCCGTCCCCCAACAGCCGTCGTTTAAAACCGTCACGTCCCGGCAGCCAGCTGGCGCTGAGTAGCGTCATCAGTAGCAGGAACGCCACCACGCTGTAGATCACCCCGCGGGTAAAGGGCAACTCACTGCAGGCCTGCACCACGACCGCCGCCGCAAAGGCCAGCAACAGCGCGGCCTTCCAGGTGCGCCACTGGCGCCGCTGCCCGGCCAGCAGTTGCACGAAGCCGCCGCCCGTCAGCAGGGCCGCGCCCACCACGGCCATGGTGCTGCCGGGCCAGTCGCTATAGAGCACCAGCCACATCAGCATCAGCCCTTGCAGCAGGCCCGTGCCGAGGTAGAACCTCAGGGATCGCATGTTCGCGGACATTCCAGCTCCATTGGAAGGTGATCGAGGGGCGGCGAGTCTAAACCAGGAGCAGCCAGGCGGGCAGCCTCCCTCTCAGATCCTGGCAATCGCACGCCACAGAGCGGCCACGGCATTCCTTCCTGACGCCAGCGGTGTAGAATCGGCGAATTCATCGCCAGTCATCCCCCGGCGGGTTTATGAGCTCAGGCTGAGGCGCGCGGCGATCCCGCGGCGTCATCGGCAGCTTTCGGACACACGGCCATTTCTGAGTGTTCCCAAGGTCAATAGAAGCTCACTCCCCATTTGTTACCTGATTAGCCGCCCGGAGTGCTCCATGCCTGATTACCGCTCGAAAACATCCACCCATGGCCGCAACATGGCCGGCGCCCGCGCCCTGTGGCGCGCCACGGGGATGAAAGATGCCGACTTCAAGAAGCCGATCATCGCCATTGCCAACTCCTTCACCCAGTTCGTCCCGGGGCACGTGCACCTGAAGGACCTGGGCCAACTGGTGGCTCGCGAGATCGAACGCGCCGGTGGCGTGGCCAAGGAATTCAACACCATCGCCGTGGACGACGGCATCGCCATGGGCCATGACGGCATGCTGTATTCCCTGCCGAGCCGCGAGATCATCGCCGACTCCGTGGAATACATGGTCAACGCCCACTGCGCCGACGCCATCGTGTGCATTTCCAACTGCGACAAGATCACCCCCGGCATGCTGATGGCCGCCCTGCGCCTGAACATCCCGGTGATCTTCGTTTCCGGCGGCCCGATGGAAGCCGGCAAAACCAAGCTCGCCGCCCACGGCCTGGACCTGGTGGACGCCATGGTCATCGCCGCCGACTCCAGCGCTTCTGACGAGAAGGTTGCCGAGTACGAGCGCAGCGCTTGCCCGACCTGCGGTTCGTGCTCCGGCATGTTCACCGCCAACTCCATGAACTGCCTGACCGAAGCCCTGGGGCTCGCCCTGCCGGGCAACGGTTCGACCCTGGCCACCCACAGCGACCGCGAAGAGCTGTTCCTGCGGGCCGGGCGCACCATCGTCGAGCTGTGCCAGCGCTACTACGGCGATAACGACGAGTCGGTCCTGCCGCGCAACATCGCCAACTTCAAGGCGTTCGAGAACGCCATGACCCTGGACATCGCCATGGGCGGTTCCACCAACACCATCCTGCACTTGCTGGCGGCGGCCCAAGAGGCCGAGATCGATTTCGACCTGCGAGACATCGACCGTCTTTCGCGCAATGTTCCACAACTGTGCAAAGTCGCGCCAAACATCCAGAAGTACCACATGGAAGACGTGCACCGCGCCGGCGGCATCTTCAGCATCCTCGGCGAGCTGGCCCGTGGTGGCCTGCTGCACACCGACCTGCCCACCGTGCACAGCAAGACCATGGCCGAGGGCATCGCCCAGTGGGACATCACCCAGACCCGCGACGAAGCCGTGCACCACTTCTTCAAGGCCGGCCCGGCGGGCATCCCGACCCAGACCGCGTTCAGCCAGTCGACCCGTTGGGACAGCCTCGACGACGACCGTGAAAACGGCTGCATCCGCAGTGTCGAGCATGCCTACTCGAAAGAAGGCGGCCTGGCCGTGCTCTACGGCAACATCGCCCTGGACGGCTGCGTGGTGAAGACTGCCGGTGTCGACGAGTCGATCCATGTCTTCGAAGGCAACGCCAAGATCTTCGAAAGCCAGGACAGCGCCGTGCGCGGCATCCTCGCCGACGAAGTGAAAGAAGGCGACATCGTGATCATCCGTTACGAAGGTCCGAAAGGCGGCCCGGGCATGCAGGAAATGCTCTATCCGACCTCCTACCTGAAGTCCAAGGGCCTGGGCAAAGCCTGCGCCCTGCTCACCGACGGCCGCTTCTCCGGCGGCACCTCGGGCCTGTCCATCGGCCACGCTTCGCCAGAAGCCGCTGCCGGCGGCGCCATCGGCCTGGTGCAGGACGGCGACAAGGTACTGATCGACATCCCCAACCGCTCGATCAACCTGTTGGTCAGCGATGAAGAACTGACGGCCCGCCGCGTCGAGCAGGACAAGAAAGGCTGGAAACCGGTGGAAGCGCGTCCACGCAAAGTGACCACCGCCCTGAAGGCCTACGCCCTGCTGGCCACCAGCGCCGACAAGGGCGCGGTGCGCAACAAGGCCATGCTCGACGGCCTGTGATCGCGTTGCCCTGAAATGAAAAGGCCCCGCCAAGTGCGGGGCCTTTTTTTGCCCGCGCCTGGGCCAGCTTGAACCGCTAAGACTTATGGCAAGTGGCTAAATAGTGGCCACCTGGTAAGATCCGCCGCGCTTGTCACTCTCCCTCCAAGGAATACTTCGATGAAAAGGATGCTTCTACCCGCCCTTCTACTGCCGCTGTGTACTCACGCCCTAGCCTTTGGCGAAATCGGGCAATGGTCCAGTGGCTGGGGTCAAGGAGTCTCGGAATATCAGGCCACCAGTGCCCGCGGCGCCACCCTGTACATCGCCTGCAGCGAAGACAGGGCCGTGAGCATGACCCTGACCGTCGGCGGCGTGGACTACGGTACCTACGGACAAAAAGGCTTCAGTTTGATCATTGATGGCCAGGAAATCTCAAGCCCCTATGAAACAGCCTCTCGGGTGGGTCAGAACAACTTCGGCTACGCCTGGGAGCGCCTGCGCAAAGCCAGCAAGCTGCTGGCCAAAACCGATGATGGCCAAGTGGTCGAACTCCCCACCAAAGGCTCGGCCAAGACCCTACCGGCCCTCGGCAGCCCCACCAACAGCTGCATGACCGAGTGGGATTTGACCTGAGTACGGCTCATCACGGCATGCGTTCGCCCAACTGCCCGCGCAAAAAGCGGTACAGGCCATCAGCACTCTTGCGGTAGCCATCAGCGGTCAGGTGCACCAAGTCGTTACGTGCCAGATCGCGGCTCTGCCATTGGCTGATGGAGCAATTGCCGCCCATAAAGTCCTGCCAGTCCCAGAACAGCGTGCGGCTGTTCTTCGCCACGTCCTTCTGGATCTGGATGATCTGCCGCAAGGGCAGCGGCTGCGAGGCGGCACAATTACCGGCGTTGCGGCGCTTGATGGAATCCGGCGGCCCCACCAGCAGGATCACGCTCTTGGGCAGTTTCTTGCGTAGCAGCGTGACCTTTTCCTGCAACTGGCTGCGGTACAACTGCAGGTCCAGGTCATCATCGAAGGCCTCATTGGTGCCGTAAGCCAGCACCACCATGTCCGGACGCAGGGCCTTGAGGGTGTCGAGCCAGCCCGGCTGCCACTTGTCCAACACATCCAGGCGCGCGCCGTTGATGCCCAGGGAGGAATAGATCACCCCAGCGCTCTTCTGCCCGAGGATGTTCCAGCCACCCAGGGCCAGCCCCCGGTTGTTGGCCACGTTCAGGTCCAGGGGCAGGGTCAGGTTGTTGAACGGCGGACTGAAGCGCCACTGCCCACCGGTGGCGGCCAGCATGCGGCTGCTTTTGTTGAGATTGTCGCGCGCGGTCAGGGTGTTGTTGCTGGACGCCTGATACAGCGCCGAAATCCGGTACTGCCGGCTGCTCGGCTGACGTTCGGCAATGTGCACCCGGGCGCCCGGGGTCATCGGCAACGACAGGTAACCGCCCAGGGGAAACTGGCTGCTCTGCTGGTTACGCGCCGACACCAAGGACCATTGGCGCTTGGCGGCGCTGAGGATCACGCGGTCATAACGAGTGCCGGGCACCGCTGTGGCGGCCACGAAACCAATGCCGCCGTCACCGTACTGCGCCTGCAACAGGCGCCGCAGTTCACCGCTTAACAGGTCGGCGGCGGTGTGGGAATCCCCCAGCTGAACAATGTGGATGGGCGTGCGGTTGGAGGTGCTGAACTTGCGCGCCAGCAGCGCCAGGTTCGGGTCGGTGCCGGCAGTCACGACTTTCTTGGCTCCAGGCCGGGCCAGGGCCGAGGTCGGCGTGGCCTGGACCTCGGTGGTCGGGCTGCAACTGCTCAGCAAGGTGATGCCCAGCAACAGCGCAATGCCTTGCAGTCGCCCCATATTCAGTGCTCCGTCAATTGTTGGCTGGGAAAGCTGATCAGCGAGATCACACGCTCAGCGATCAGCTTCTGCCCAGTGGTGGTGAAATGAATACCGTCATCGACCCGGGTCTTGACCTTCTTGCCCTCTGCGCTGGTGCGGTAATAGGAAAACTCGTCGCTCCGGTAGCCAAGCATCTCGTTGGCCGACACGTAATGCTGGTGATACTGCGCGATCTGCTGCTGGTATAGACCGCTCAGGTAGGCCATGGCCGTCGACAGCTTGGTCTTCTCCATGTTCGGTGGTCCGACCCAAATCACCTGCACATTGTGGGCCTGGGCAGCGTCGAGGATCGAGTTGATCCGCTGGCGATAGGCCGTTTCCCAGTCCGCGGTCTTGAAGCGCAGGAACGGCTTGCCCTTGGCCACCGGCATGTCCCACGGATCGTTGGGGCCGAGGAAGATCACCATCAGGCGAATGTTCGGGTTGCTGGCCAGGGTGCTTTCAACGGTTTTGGGCCAGTTGAAGAAACTCGGATAGGCCAGGCCGGTGCTCTGTTTGCTGAGGTTCAGGCTCTTGACGTTGTAGCGCTTGCGCAGGGTATTGGCCATGTGCGGCGCCACGCCCTGCATCAACGAGTCACCGACGAAGAACACTTCGTCGCCTGCGGCCAGGCTGGCCATGAGCGGCGCGCTGAGCGCCGGCTCAACTTCAGGCGGCGCGCTGAGCACCGGGGCCACGGTCACCTGCTGCGACTGTACCGGGAGCTGGGGGGGGGCTGTTGCATGGCTTGCGGACGAATGCGCAGCACTCAGCGGCGGGGGCTCTGGCGTCGGCACTGCAGCGACCGGCGGCAACGACGCCGGCACGGGGTCGGCGGCGGCTTCAGCCTCAGCCACCAGACTCAGGTCAGCGGCGCCGGCAAAGCTGCCGACAAAGGCCACCCGGGCATTTTCCAGGGCCTGATTGAGCTGCGCGCCAAAGCGCCAGGCGGGGCTTTGCGACAAGCCTGGAATGTCACAACCCTCGTGGTACTTCTGCTGGCAGTAGAGACGAATCGACTGTTGGTTAAACCACACCAGCAGCAGGCTGGTCACCACCAGGGCATAGAACACTTTGGCCGCGCCACCGAGGCTGACCGACAAGGGCGAAGGCTTAGAAACTGGCATAGATGAACCCCGGCACGCCCGACGGAGAGGCGAAGATGACCACACAGATGAACAGCCCCAGCGGCACGGGATACAGCAGCCACGGCAAGCCGGTAGCCACATCGAACGCACGACGCAGCAGCGCCACGATTCGCGGGTAACAGGCGACAAACAACAGGCAAGCCAGCAGCGATACCGCGCTGCTGGCCAGCCCGCCAAGGGACAGACCGCCCAGGCCACTGAGCATGTCCAGCGCATCGGGCAGGGTCGCGCAGCGGAAGAAGATCCAGGCAAAGGCCACATAGTGAAACGTCAGCAAGCGGGCCATCAGGTCCGAACCGATCCAGCTCGGCCCGCGGGCCAGCAACGGGCTGCATAATTTGTACAGCGCCAGTCCCACGCCATGCAGCGCGCCCCAGATAATGAAGTTGGCGCTGGCGCCGTGCCACAAGCCGGAGATCAGCATGGCCAGCAGCATGTTCAGGTTGCCGCGCCACACCGGCCCCCGGTTGCCCCCCAGCGGGATGTATACGTAGTCACGGATGAAGGTCGACAGGCTGATGTGCCAGCGTCCCCAGAACTCCTTGAGGTTGCGCGCCGCATAGGGGTAGTTGAAGTTCAACGGCAGGCGAAAACCCAGCAACAGGGCGATGCCGGTCACCAGGTCGGTGTAGCCGCTGAAGTTGAAATAGATCAGGAACGAATAGCCATACACCGCCCGCAGGATCTGCTCGGCCGAGAACGCCACCGGGCTGTCGAACACCGGATCGACCCACTCATTGGCCAGCCATGAACTGAGGAAAAACAGCTTGACCACCGCTACGGCGATCAGGCCCAGGGCCCGCTGAGGCTCCAGCACCTGACGCAACTGCGGCGGGTTGATCTGTTCCAGCATGGGGATCGCCCGGTTCACCGGGCCGGCAATCAGGCTGGGGAAAAACGCCAGGTACAGCGCCAGGTCAAAGGGCGAGCCCGCCGTCAGCTCTCGACGGTTGATCGACACCAGGTAGCTGACCGAGTGGAAGGCATAGAACGACAACCCCACCGGCAGCAGCACTTCTAGCAACGGTAGCGATACGTCCACGCCAAACTGGGCGAAGGCGTTCTGCACCGTGCTGGTGAAGAAGTCCTGGTACTTGAACAAGTAGAAGGCCCCGAGCACCAGCAGCAACATCAGGCCGTTGACCCACCCCCGTCCCGGGTAACGCTGGCTCAACAGGCCCAGCAGGTACACCAGCGCCGTGTAGCCCAGCAGGATGTAAAGAAAGTGCAGGCTGAAGCTGGCCAGAATCGCGTAGCTGGCTGCCAGCAACAGGCCGTTCTGCAAACGCAGGCTGAAACCCAACCCCCAGTACAGGATGAAGAACAGAATGAAGCAGAGGCCGAATTCGATCGAGAGATAGCTCACAACGTAGTCCATTACGTGCAGACGGGAATACACCCGGCACAGGGAGAGCAGGAGGGGGGAATAAAGCGGGCGCGATTATGGCAGAGGGGGTTTGGCGGTCACAAGTTGAAACATTCTTCCGCGCTGGATGAACCCTGGCGTGTCAGCTCAGGTGTTGCCGGGAACACCTGAGCCGGCGAGCAGCAGATGGTTACTGAATGTCGTCCGGTTTAACGATCACCCAGTTCTTGTCGGCGGTCACCTGCAACCCTTCCTTGGCCTGGGCCGCGGCGTGCTTGGCGATCATGCCGTTAAGCTGATTCATGTACTTGTCCTTGCGGTTGATCCACAAATGAATGCCGCCTTTGGCCACGTCCACGCTGTGAAACAGCATGTAGCCGTCGCTGGTCGGGGTGTCGCCACCTACCAGCACCGGTTTCTTCCACTCATCGATGTAGGTCAGGATCGCCGCGTGTTTGCCCGCCATCCAGGTGGCCGGGGTCCACAGGTACGGCGTCAACTCCAGGCCGAGGTTGGCCTGCGGGTCATAAGTACCCGCGCTGATCTGTTTGCGTGCCGTGGTCAGGGCGCCGGTCTTGCGGTCCTTGAGCAAGGTCGTCACGCCGATCACGTTCTGCGGTTTGACGTTGTAGCCGTACTTGGGGTCGGACGCGACCATGCGCACCAGCTCTTCGGAGGCGGCGGTCATCACGTAAACCTCGATGCCGTTCTCCATCAGCTTGTTGTACAGCTCGGTCTGGCCGGTGAAGACCTTGGGCGGGCTGACCTCGATGGTCTTGACCACATCGCCATCGTAGTACGTGCTGGGCACCGACTTGCCGGAAGCCATCAACTCATCGACGTTGCTCTTGAGTTCCTTGAGGGTGAAACCCGAGAACACCTGGGCCACCCAGGGATAGCAGACCATGTCGTCGATTTCACACAGGCGGTAGTAGTAACTGAACAGGCTTTCCTTGTGCTCGGCCGTGTCCTTGAACGGGATCAGCTTCAGTGAGGGGTCGAGTGTGTCGCGGGTGATCAGGCCCTTGTTCTCCATGAACGGCAGCAAGGACTCTTCCAGGTCATAGCGGTAACTGGTGTTGTCCATGTCGAACACTGCGAAGCTACCCTTGTTGGCGTTGGCCGCGATCATCGCGTCCAACTGCTTGGCCTGTTCCTTGGGCCAGTGCTTCAACTCGGTGGCGAAGGCCTGGCCGGCAAGGCCAAGGCAGAGTGCGACGGCGAGCCATTTCGGAGCGAGTTTCATCGGCGGTTGTCTCCCTGAGTGAAAGCCATCAACGCTAACAAATCCTTGTGACAGTTTTCGTCTCTGCACGACCACCTACGTTCCCTAAGCGTCAAACCCATGCGCCAAAGCGCCAGCAGCTTATTCCAAAAACGACAGTCACCATGCCATATCGTTATTAATTCATTAGATATCAAGCTGTTAGGCTTTCCGGTTCGCAATCGCTCTGACCCGCGATTGGCACACGTCTTATCGGAGCCCCAATGAATCTGCCGCTGATCCTTAACCTGCTGGTGTTCCTGGCCCTGCTGCTGGGCCTGGCACAGACCCGCCACACCACCTGGAGCCTGGCCAAGAAGGTCCTGTTGGCCCTGGTGCTGGGCGTGGTGTTCGGCATTGCCCTGCACAGCCTCTACGGCGCCGGGAACCCAACCCTCAAGGCCTCCATCAGTTGGTTCGACCTGGTGGGCAACGGCTACGTGCAGTTGCTGCAGATGATCGTGATTCCCCTGGTGTTCGCCTCGATCCTCAGCGCCGTGGCCCGTCTGCACAACGCCTCGTCCCTGGGCAAGATCAGCTTCCTGACCATCGGCACCCTGCTGTTCACCACCGCCATCGCGGCGCTGGTGGGCATCGGCCTGACCAACCTGTTCGGCCTGAGCGCCGAAGGATTGGTCGCCGGCACTCAGGAAGTCGCCCGCCTGCAAGTGATCCAGAGCGATTACGCGGGCAAGGTCGCCGACCTCAACGTGCCGCAGTTGCTGCTGTCGTTCATCCCGCAGAACCCTTTCGCCGACCTGGCCCGGGCCAAGCCGACTTCGATCATCAGCGTGGTGATCTTCGCCGCCTTCCTCGGTGTGGCGGCGCTGCAACTGCTCAAGGATGACGCCGACAAGGGCCAGAAAGTGCTCAACGCCATCGACACCCTGCAAGCCTGGGTCATGCGCCTGGTGCGCCTGGTGATGAAGCTGACCCCGTACGGCGTACTGGCGTTGATGACCAAGGTGGTGGCCGGTTCCAACCTGCAGGACATCATCAAGCTCGGTAGTTTCGTGGTGGTGTCCTACATCGGCCTGGGCCTGATGTTCGTGGTCCACGGCCTGCTGGTGTCCCTGGCCGGGATCAACCCGCTGCGCTTTTTCCGCAAGGTCTGGCCGGTACTGACCTTCGCCTTCACCAGCCGCTCCAGCGCCGCCAGCATTCCCCTGAGCATCGAAGCCCAGACCCGGCGCCTGGGCATCCCGCAGTCCATCGCCAGTTTCGCCGCTTCGTTCGGCGCGACCATCGGCCAGAACGGCTGCGCCGGCCTGTACCCAGCAATGTTGGCGGTGATGGTTGCACCGACCATGGGCATCAACCCGCTGGATCCGCTGTGGATCGCCACCCTGGTGGCCATCGTCACCTTGAGTTCGGCCGGCGTGGCCGGTGTGGGCGGCGGCGCGACTTTCGCTGCGCTGATCGTACTGCCGGCCATGGGTTTGCCGGTGTCATTGGTGGCGCTGCTGATTTCCGTGGAGCCGCTGATCGACATGGGGCGCACGGCGCTGAACGTCAGCGGTTCGATGACCGCCGGCGCGATCACCAGCCAGGTGATGCAGCAAACCGACCAGGCGCTGCTGGACGCCGATGAGCATTCGGAGCTGGAGCACGCGTAAAAGCAGCTGCAAGCTGCAAGTAGAAGCCGACGGGCTCTTGCTTGCAGCTTGAAACTTGCAACTGCCTGCTGTCAGCTTCTTTCCCACACCTCAAAGCTGTACGCCGGCGTGTCCCCTTCCGGCGGGTTCGGCACCTCTGACACCAATGTCCACTGCTGTTCATCGAACTCCGGAAACCAGGCATCGCCTTGCGGGCTCAAGGCCACCCGCGTCAGGTACAGGCGATCCGCCTGCTCCAGGCCTTGGCTATAAAGCTGCGCACCGCCAATCAGCATCAGCTCGCCGACGCCCTGTTCCAGCGCCCACTCCTCGGCCCGGGCCACCGCCGCCGCCAATGACGGATAAACCTCGGCACCTTCGAGCAGCAGATCGGTCTGACGACTGACCACGATGTTCAAGCGCCCCGGCAACGGCCGACCAAGCGAGTCCCAGGTCTTGCGCCCCATAATGATCGGCTTGCCCAGGGTCGTGGCCTTGAAGTATTTGAAGTCCCCCGGCAAGTGCCAGGGCATGCTGTTGTCGACGCCAATCACGCGGTTTTCACCGAGGGCCGCGATCAGACTGAGAGGGAGAGATTTTTTCATGCAGGCGAGAATACCAGAGGACCGAGGCCTGGCAACTTCACCTGACCACCGCTGCAGCAGTTATGCTCAGCGCACTTTGTAAGCGATGGACTGACGCGTGACTGCACTGACTCCCCTGCAACGACTGTGGTTGACCGAAACCGTGCGCCTGCGCGAGGAACACGCCGGGCCACTGGACGACCAGGAAGCCAACCGCCTGGCCCGCAACCAGGACGGCGACCTGGCGAGCCGCATCCAGACCCGTGCCCTGTGGCTGGCCCAGCGCGACGGCCTGCACAGCGCTTTGCTGCACTGGCTGCAAGGCGCACGCCTGGCCTTGCTGATGTTGGCGGTATTGGCGGTCCTCAGCGGTGCCGGCCTGGCCTTCAGCGCCCTGGGCAACACCCAGCAACCGGTCAACGTGTTCTGGGCCCTGGGCAGCCTGCTGGGTCTGAACCTGATCCTGCTGCTGAGCTGGCTGATCGGCCTGCTGTTCGCCGGCGAACACAGCGCCAGCCTGGGCCGGCTGTGGCTGTGGCTGAGTGAAAAATTCTCCCGAGACGCCAAAGCCGCGCAGTTGCCACCCGCCCTGCTGCTGTTGCTGCAGCGGCGCAAGCTCAATCGCTGGGCCCTGGGCACCCTGGTCAACGGCCTGTGGTGCCTGGCCCTGTTCAGCGCCGTGGTCATGCTGCTGTTGCTGCTGAGCACCCACCGCTACAGCTTTGTCTGGGAAAGCACCCTACTGGGCGCCGATGCCTTCGTCGCCATTACCAACGCCCTCAGTGCCATGCCCCGAAGCCTGGGCTTCGGCGCGCCGAGCGTGGCGACCATCCAGGCCAGCACTCGGGACGTCTACAACACCGAGCTGGTCCGCCAATCCTGGGCCATCTGGCTGGTGGTGCTGGTGATGATCTACGGCGTGCTGCCGCGCCTGCTGCTGATGCTGTTCTGCCGCTGGCGCTGGAAACACGGACAGGCCCGCCTGCAACTGGACCTCAAGTTGCCGGGCTACAGCCAGTTGCGTGAACGCCTGATGCCCAGCAGCGAACGCCTTGGGGTCAACGATGCGGCACCCGAGCAGTTGCACCGCGTCGAAGGAGGCGTCAGCGCCCTGGACAGCAGCGGCGCACTGTTGGTGGCCATCGAACTCGACCACCAACGGCCCTGGCCGCCAGCCTTGCCGGACAGCATCAAGGACGCCGGCATCCTCGACAGCCGCGAGTCGCGTAACCGCCTGCTGGAGCAGATAAGCCGCTTCCCCCCGGCGCGCCTGGTGATTGCCTGTGACCCACGGCGCTCGCCGGATCGTGGCAGCCTCGGGCTGATCGCCGAGTTGGCCCGCAACGCCACGGCCACCCGAGTCTGGCTGCTGCAAGCGCCGCCCGGTCAGGCCCTGGACGCGGCTCGCCTGGGCGACTGGCACACCGCCCTGCAGCAGCTGGAGCTGCCGTTCGCCGACTGCGCGCCCCTCACCTGGTTGGAGACCGGCCATGACTGACGCCCGCAATCCACCGCTGAAACTGGCGGTGGTCGGCCACACCAACGTCGGCAAGACCTCGCTGCTGCGCACCCTGACCCGGGACGTGGGTTTTGGTGAAGTCTCCCATCGCCCCAGCACCACCCGGCATGTGGAAGGCGCCCGCCTGTCGGTGGATGGCCAGCCCCTGCTGGAGCTCTACGACACCCCGGGCCTGGAAGACGCCATCGCCCTGCTGGACTACCTGGAGCGCCTGGAACGCCCGGGCGAACGCCTGGACGGCCCGGCCCGGGTGGCACGCTTTCTCGACGCCAGCGAGGCTCGGCAACGCTTCGAACAGGAAGCCAAGGTCCTGCGCCAGCTACTGGCCTCGGACGCCGGCCTGTATGTGATCGACGCCCGGGAACCGGTGCTGGCCAAGTACCGCGATGAGCTGGAAGTACTGAGCGGCTGCGGCAAGCCACTGTTGCCAGTACTGAACTTCGTCAGCAGCGCCGAGCAGCGCGAAGGCGACTGGCGCGAAGCCCTGGCCCGCCTGGGGCTGCACGCCCTGGTGCGGTTCGACAGCGTGGCGCCGCCGGAAGACGGCGAACGACGCCTGTATGAAAGCCTGGCCCTGCTGCTGGAGCATGCACGCCCGGCCCTGCAGCGGCTGATCGACGACCAACAGGCACAACGCCTGGTGCGCCAGCAAAGTGCGGCACGCCTGATTGCAGAACTGCTGGTGGATTGCGCCGCCTGCCGCCGCAGCGTGGCCAGCGACACCCAGTTGGAACAACGCGCCATCGGCGAATTGCGCCAAGCCATTCGCCAGCGCGAGCAACGCTGTGTCGAAGCGCTGCTCAAGCTCTACGCTTTCCGTCCCCAGGACGCTTCAGCCAGCGACCTGCCGTTGCTGGACGGCCGTTGGGGCAATGACCTGTTCAACCCGGAAACCCTCAAACAACTGGGGGTGCGCGTCGGCGGCGGCATCGCCGCGGGCGCGGCGGCCGGTGCCGGGGTCGACCTGCTGGTGGGCGGCCTGACCCTGGGAGCCGCGGCGCTGGCGGGGGCGATTGCCGGGGGCGCGTTGCAGACCGCCCGCAGTTATGGCAATCGCTTGCTGGGCAAGCTCAAGGGCCAGCGCGAGCTGACCGTGGACGACAGCGTACTGCGCCTGCTGGCCCTGCGTCAGCGCCAGTTGGTCCAGGCACTGAACCTGCGCGGGCATGCAGCGATGGACAGCATCCGCCTGGCCACTCCGGAGGACAAAAGCTGGCGTGAGGGCAAGCTGCCGGAAGCCTTGAACAAGGCCCGGGCGCATCCGCAGTGGTCATCGCTCAATCCGCAGAAACGCCTGAGCCAGGCCGAGCGCCAAGAGCAGATCGAAGCCTTGGCTCAACATCTGCTGTAGCCGCTGCCGAGCCCGCGAGGTTGCGCCAAGGTCCGCAGGACCTTCAACAATCCCAAGAGCGGCGCCTCCTGCGCAGCCGTTCGCAGCCTGCGACAGCGGCCACAAAAAACACCTCTGCCGCTGCCCAGCCTGCGAGGTTGCGAGGTTGCGAGGTTGCGAGGTTGCGACCAGCAGCGTCGACCACGATCAGAGCAACGCCAAGGCCTTGTCCTTGAGCACCTGCAAATCCATCACCGGCACCCACAGGTCCTTGGCCTGCTCATCCCAATGGCGCATGCGCAAACTCACCGCACACAGAGGGTCGAGCTCGAAGGCCGCCGCCTCTGCCGCGTCCATCGCCCCGCCCTGGTACTCCAGGGTGCGGCGGCTGGCTTCGCTCAGGCGCTGGTAATAGCCCGGTTCCTTGTAGGTCAGGTAGCGCTTGGCCTGGACGTGGTATTCCACCAGCCGCGCCAGACGCTCGCTGAAGCCCGCCCGACGCAGATAGTCGGCCCCCAGGCGCTCATGGCTGATCACACCAAAACCGCTCATGTTCTCGGCATCCTGCTGGCAAATGTGCCCGATATCGTGAAAGAACGCCGCCAGCACCACTTCGTCGTCATAACCTTCGGCCAGGGCCAACTGCGCCGCCTGGGACATATGCTCGATCTGCGACACCGGCTCGCCGATGTAATCACTGTCGCCAAAGCGCTCGTAAAGACCAAACACCTCGTCAATCACCCGCTGCCGACTCATCACGCTTCCTCCAACACTCGGGCGATGTTGCCTTCAGCCAGCGCCGGGCCAACGCTCATGCCCACGCCGGTGTGCATCAGCGCGGCATGAACCCCGGGCGCGGCTTCCAGGAAGGAGAACGGCCCCGGTCCGCGAGCGCCATACACCCCCTGCCAGCGCTCCACCACCTGGACCTTGCAGCCCAGGGTCTGTTCGGCCAGCTCGATCAGCCAGTTATCCACCTGCTCCCCATTGAACGGCGACGGATCACTGCCGTAGTCGTGGGAATCGCCGATGATCAGCTCGCCGTAGGGGGTCGGGCTAATCAACAGGTGAATACCATGCTCATCCAAGTGCGGCGCCTCGCGCAGGATCTGCGCTCGCACCGCCGCCGCTTGTGGCAGGTCGGCGAAGGCGCCGTAGTGCACACAGCTCAGCCCGGTGAGCAAGGCATGTTGCAAGTTGAGGTTGACCTGGGGCCGGGCACGGAGCATCTGCAGGCGGCAGATCTGTGGCTGCAGGGTAGCGATCTGCTCGGCCAGCAGGGTCTGATAGTCGTGTCCCGAACACAGCACGATCTGCGGCGCACGAAAGCTGCCGGCGGTGCTGTGCAACTGGCCCGGCTGGATATCCCGGACCAGGGTCGAAAAGTGGAACTGCACCCCCAGGTCGTGGCGCAGGTAGTCGATCAGCAGCGGCAACGCCTCGCGGGAATACACCTGCTGGTCGTCCAGGCCGTGCAAGGCCGCTCGATGATGGCGGAACTGACCGCCATACAGGTCGTTCAGGGCCGCGCCCCGGAGCAGTTCGACGCGGTAGCCGTGCTCCCGCGCGCGCCCGGCGCAGAAGGCTTCCAGCAACTGCTCCTCGGCTTCGCTGCGGGCGAACAGGTAGGAACCGTTGCGCTTGAGTGGCAGGCCCGCCAGCTGTTGCCAGTCGGCCCAAATATCCCGGCTGGCCCGGGCCAGTTCCAGCATGATGCCCGGCGGTTGACCGGTGACCAGGGCCTGGCCGAAGTTGCGCACCGAGGCGCCCAGGGGCGTGGCGCTGCGCTCGAATACTCGTACCCGCAAACCGCGCTTGGCAGCGGCGTAGGCGTGGGACAGGCCGAGAATGCCGGCGCCGACGATCAGCAGATCGCTGTGATGGGTCATGTTCATGTCTCGTTGTTTGTGGCGCGGAAGCAAGCTCGCGCTGGAGTGCACAGCACTCCCAGGCAGATGCACCGCATTGTCGGGGCTCAGGGCCGCTTCGCAGCCCAGCGGGAGCAAGCTCCCTCGCCACAGCAGTACCGATCGTTGCTACTTGGCAACCTTTTCCGACTTGCCGTCATAGCGCTTGCGCCATTCGGCGAGGATCTGGTCGCGGTGCTTCGAGGCCCAGGCGAAGTCGTTCTTGATCAGGCACTGCTCGTAGTCCGCCGGCAGTTCGGTCTGCGGCTTGGCAATACCCGGCTGGGCCAGCACGGCGAAGTTTTCCTTGTACAGTTCCATGGCCGCCGGGCTGGCGGAGAAGTCGGCGAGTTTCTTCGCCGCGTCTTCATGCGGTGTTCCTTTGATCAGTGCCGTGGCTTCGATTTCCCAGCCCAGGCCTTCCTTGGGCAGCACGATGTCCAGCGGCGCGCCCTGGCGCTTGAGCTGCACGGCCGGGTATTCGAAGGAGATGCCGATGGGGAATTCGCCGGCGGCGGCCAGCTTGCACGGCTTGGAGCCGGAATGGACGTACTGGCCGATGTTCTGGTGCAGGTCATCCATGTACTGCCAGCCCTGCTTCTCGCCGAAGGTCTGCAACCAGGCGCTGACATCCAGGAAGCCGGTGCCCGAGGACGCCGGGTTGGGCATGACGATCTTGCCCTTGTACTCGGGCTTGGTCAGGTCCTGCCAGCTCACCGGCTTGGTCAGGCCCTGCTTCTCGGCCTCCACGGTGTTGAAGCAGATGGTCGCGGCCCACACGTCCATGCCGACCCAGGCTGGCGGGTTGGCGGCGTCGCGATAGTTCGGGCCGATCTTGCCCAGGTCCTTGGGCGCGTAGCTTTGCAGCATGCCCTGCTGGTCGAGGATCGCCAGGCTGGACGCCGCCAGGCCCCAGACCGCGTCCGCTTGCGGCCGGGCTTTTTCCGCCAGCAGCTTGGCGGTGATGATCCCGGTGGAATCACGCACCCACTTGATCTCCACGTCCGGGTTGGCCTTTTCGAAGGCTTGCTTGTAGGACTTCAATTGCTCGGCTTCAAGGGCCGTGTAGACCGTCAGCTCGGTTTTCGCAGCAAAAGCGTTCAGGCTGACAGCAGAGAGGACAGCAGCGGCAAGAGCCAGGGGCTTGAACATGGTGCGGTTCCTTAATGAGTGCAAATCAGAGGGTGAGTGAACACAGGATCAATGACCGGGAGTCGTCTGCCGCCACGCCTGGGAGCGGCGCAGCAAGCCTCGCGAGGCCCAAGCCAACAACAGCGAGACGCCAGCCGAGGTGAACAGGATCAGGGTCGACATCGCCGCGGCGCCGCCGACGTTGCCGGCGTCGTCCATGTTCAGCACGGCGACGGCGGCGAGGATGGTGTCCGGGCTGTAGAGGAAGATCGCCGCCGACACCGTGGTCATGGCCGAGACGAACAGATAGCGCACGATGTCCAGCAGTGCCGGCAGGCAGATCGGCACGGTGACCCGCAGGAAGTGCCGGTACAGCGGCGCCTTGAGCGACAGCGCGGCGGCCTCGAACTCGGCATCCAACTGGCGCAGGGCGGTGGTGGCAGTCATCTGCGCGGTGGTCAGGTAGTGAGCGATGGTGCACACCACCAGCAGGGCCATGCTGCCGTAGAACACATGCAGCGGATTGCCATTGAGGTTGAAAAAGAACACATAGCCCAGCCCCAGCACCAAGCCGGGCACCGCCATGGGCACGAAGCTGAGCATGCGCAGCGCCAGGTTCAGGCCGCGCTGGCCGCTGGTTTTCTCCATCAGATAGGCTCCGGTGAAGATCAGCACGCTGCCGATCAGCGCGGTGTACAGGGCCAGGGTCACGCTGTTGCGATAGGCCAGCCAACCACCGCCGGCCGTGTCGTTGAACTGGTAATGATTCAGGGACAGCGACAGGTTGTAAGGCCAGAACTTCACCAGCGACGAATACACCGCCATGCCGAACACCAGCAGCAAGGTCGCGCAGATCAGCAACACGATGACCAGGTAGCAACCATCGCGCAGTTGCGACGGTGCCGGCGTGAATACCTGGGCGCGGCCGCTCATGGCGTCGCCATGCCGCCGACGTAGCCAGGCATCGACGCCAAAGCTCAACAGCGCCGGCAACAGCAACACCATGCCGATCAAGGCGCCACGCCCGAACTGTTGCTGGCCCACCACCGCCTTGTAGGCCTCCAGCGCCAGCACCTGATAGTCACCGCCCACCACCACTGGCACGCCGAAGTCGGTGATGGTCAGGGTGAACACCAGGCAGAACGCAGCGAACACCGCTTGCCGGGTGGCCGGCCAGGTGATGCTGCGAAAGGCCTTGGCAGGGCTGGCCCCCATGCTCGACGCCGCGTCGAACAAGCGTGCATCTGCCAGGGACAGGGCCGAAAGCAGGATCATCAAGGCATGGGGAAAGGTGTAGATGACTTCACCCAGGACGATGCCCCAGAAGCCGTAGATGTTGTCGGCGAACAGACCGCGCAGCAGGCCCTGATTGCCAAACAGATAGACCAGGGCAATGCCCGGCAGCATCGACGGTGCCATCAACGGCAACAGCGACAGGCCGCGCCACAGCCCCTTGGCGGGAATCAAGGTGCGTTGCAGGGCGTAGGCAAACAGGTAGGCCAGGGGCACCACGATGGCGGCGACGCTGAGGGAAACTTTCAGGCTGTTGCCCAGCAACCAGTGGAAGTTGGCGCTGCTCACCAGCTCTCGGGCCGCCAGCCAGCCACCGCCCTGCCCTGCCTCGGCGCTGAAACCGCGCCAGAAGATCGCCAGCAGCGGCAACAGCACCGCGACACCCAGCAGGACCAGAAGCAGAACCTTGCCGCCGACGACAAAGATACGATCGCCGATTTCGGCACGGGAGGCCTGGCGCGCCTGCTTTGCAGGTAGCGGCAGGGACATTGGCGCAGTCATCTTAGGTAAACACCTGGAGGCTGCGCGGCGGCAAGGCCACCCAGATGTCCTGGGCGCCCAGGCGCGGCATGGCTTCCGGGGCCAGCTCCGCCAGCAGCGCATGCCCCGGCAACTGATTGAGCTCGAAGCTCATGCGACAGCGATTGCCAAGGAACGTAATCTCGCGGACCTTGGCCGGGAACAAGTTTTCCTCATGCACCGGCGGGTTCACGCTGATGGCTTCCGGACGACAGAACAGGCGGCCCGAAGCGGCCTTGGACGAATCGTCGGCCAGGCGCACACTCATCCCGCCGACCTGGGCGTGGCTGTCGCTGTTGCGACTAAAAGGCAGCCAGTTGCCCTGACCGACGAACTCGGCGACGAAAGGCGTGGCCGGACGGTCGTAGATCTCCTGGGGCGTGGCGTACTGCTCGACCTTGCCGTTGTTCATCACGGCAATGCGGTCGGCCATCAGCATGGCCTCGTCCTGGTTATGGGTGACCATCAGGGTGGTGATCCCCAGGCGCCGCTGCAGTTGGCGCAGCTCGGTGCACAGGTGCTCGCGGACCCGAGCGTCCAGGGCCGACATCGGTTCATCCAGCAACAACAGCGACGGCGCCGGTGCCAGGGCGCGGGCCAGGGCTACGCGCTGCTGCTGGCCGCCGGACAACTGGCCGGGGTATTTCTTCTCGCTGCCGGTCAGGCCCACCAGTTCCAGCATCTGCGCCACACGCTTGCGCGCTTCCTCGCGACCGCTGCCGGCCAGTCCGTAGGCAATGTTGGCTTCCACCGTCAGATTGGGAAACAGCGCGTAGGACTGGAACAAAATCCCGTAGTCCCGGGCCTGGGGCGCCAGCAGCGAGACGTCCCGTTCCCCCAGGTACAACTCGCCGCGGTCCTGGCGCTCCAGGCCGGCAATGCAGCGCAGCAAAGTGGTCTTGCCGCAGCCGGACGGCCCCAGCAGGCACACCAGCTCGCCAGCGGCGACCTCGAGCGAGACGTTATCCAGCGCAGTGAAAGCGCCGAAGCGCTTCTGCACGCCGCGCACTTTCATCGGTGCGCCGGGGTTGCTCAGGGCAGTTGCGGTTGCAGGGTTCATGGACAGGCCTCATCAAGCAGATGGGGCAAATCCTAGAGTTGTAATGCGTCGGTCATATGGCAGTAAGGCAAAAACGACCGATAGTGGTATTCAGGGATTTGGGTTCAAACGGCAAGTCAGGGGCTGCCTGATCTGCTGCATTCGCCTGCTCGCTCCCGCAGGGGGAGTGCATTTCAATGTAGGAGCAGGCTTGCTGGCGAAGGCATCGGCATGGCCGATGCAGATCTTTCAGGCGGGAGCCATTTCCTGGGCCAGGCCGAGAAAGGCGGCAGGCAGGCGCGCGTTCTTGCGCTCCTTGAGGCAGTACAGGTACTCGACGATCTGCGGCGCATGCTCGATGGTCAGCACTCGCAACTGCGGGTCGTGGGGCACTTCCTGGCGGGCAATGATGCTGATGCCGATGTTGCGCAGCACCGCCTCGCGGATCGACTCGCGGCTGCCGATTTCCAGCAGCGGGCCGAAACTGACGTTGGCGTTTTTCAACAGTTCTTCGGTCAGGCTGCGGGTGGTGGAACCGGGCTCGCGCATCAACAGGGTGTGACCAGCCAGAGCGTTGAGCGGCACATGCTCCAACGCCGCCAAAGGATGATTGCGATGCACCGCCAGCACCAGCGGGTCACTGCCCAGCACGCGCCGGATCAGTCGCGAATCCTCCAGCAGTTGCGAAGACGCCGCGACATCCACCCGGTAGTCCTCCAGTGCTTCCAGAACCTGCTGGGAGTTGCCGATCTCCACCGCCACCTCTACCTGGGGCAGGCGTTGGCGGAAGGTCTTCACCAGATCGAGGATGTAATACGGCGCGGTGGCAGCAATCCGCAAGGTGCCCTGTACCTGCCCGCTGTTACGTAGGAAAAACTCGATGTCGGCTTCTTTCTGCAACAGCTCCTTGACCATGGGCAGCAAGCGCGAGCCTTCGTCGCTCAAGCTCAGGCGGCGACCGCCACGGTAGAACAGCTCCACCGAGTACTGGCTCTCAAGGTTACGGATCTGGGTGGTCACCGTCGGCTGACTCAGGCCCAGCTTCTTCGCCGCCTGGGTGATGCTACCCAGGCGGGCGACCATGTAAAAAGCCTTCAGCTCGGCACTCAGCATGGCGGCCTGCCGCAGCTGCAAGCTTCCAGCGGCAAGCCGTAAGCTGAAGCGCGTGCGTATGAGTTCATCACTCTGGTTCTCCCCTCGGTCGCCTGCCGCTAGCCACTTGCAGTTTGCAGTTTGCAGTTTGCAGTTTGCAGTTTGCAGTTTGCAGTTTGCAGTTTGCAGTTTGCAGTTTGCAGTTTGCAGTTTGCAGCTACGATGGCTTATTTGCGCAGCAGGCGCAGTCCGTTGAATACCACCAACAGGCTAACGCCCATGTCGGCAAAGACAGCCATCCACATGGTGGCCAGCCCGGCAAAGGTTACCCCAAGAAAGATCGCCTTGATGACCAAAGCCAGGGCGATATTTTGCTTGAGCACCACCGAGGTCTGGCGCGACAGGCGAATGAATGCCGGAATCTTGCGCAGATCATCGTCCATCAGGGCGACATCCGCGGTCTCGATGGCGGTGTCGGTGCCGGCCGCGGCCATGGCGAAGCCGATTTCGGCCCGGGCCAGGGCCGGCGCGTCGTTGATGCCGTCGCCGACCATGCCTACGCGATGCCCTTGCCCGTACAACGCCTCGATGGCTTGCAGCTTGTCGCCGGGCAACTGGTCGCCCCGGGCCTGATCGATCCCCACCTGGGCCGCAATGGCCTGGGCGGTGTGCGGGTTGTCGCCGGTCAGCATCAGGGTCTTGATCCCCAGCTCATGCAATTGCTGGATGGCTTCGCGGCTGGATTCCTTGACCGTGTCGGCCACCGCGAACAGCGCCAGCGGCCCGTTGCTGTCCAGCAGCAGGACCACCGTCTTGCCCTGCTGCTCCAGGGCGAAGAGTTTTTCCTCCAAGGCCGGCGAGCACAGGCCCAGCTCTTCCACTAGGCGGTGGTTGCCCAGGTGATAGATCTGGCCGTTGATTTCACCGCGGACTCCCCGCCCGGCCAGGGCTGCGAAGTTATCCACAGGGTGCATGGCCAGCTGTTTATCCACAGCCGCGCGGGCAATGGCCAGGGACACCGGGTGGTCGGAACGCCCAGCCAGGCTTGCAGCCAGGGCCGGGGCGGTATCCTGCGCCAATGAGTCCAGGGACAGGAAATCGGTCTGCACCGGCTTGCCATGGGTGATGGTGCCGGTCTTGTCCAGGGCCAGGTAGTCGAGCTTGTAGCCACCTTCCAGGTAGACCCCGCCCTTGACCAGAATGCCTTTGCGCGCCGCCGCCGCGAGGCCGCTGACGATGCTCACCGGGGTGGAGATCACCAGGGCACATGGGCAGGCCACCACCAACAGCACCAGGGCGCGGTAGATCCAGTCGAACCAGACGCCGGCCATGAACAGTGGCGGAATCAGCGCCACCGCCAGGGCAAAGGCGAACACCGCCGGGGTGTAGATTTTCGAGAAGCTATCGACGAAGCGCTGGGTCGGGGCGCGGGCGCCCTGGGCCTGTTCCACGGCATGGATGATCCGCGCCAGGGTCGAGTTGTTGGCCGCGGCGGTCACTCGGTATTCCAGGGAGCCGGCCTGGTTGATGGTGCCGGCGAACACCTTGTCGCCCAGGGTCTTTTCCACCGGCAGGCTTTCACCGGTGATCGGCGCCTGGTCGATGGTCGAGCTACCAGACACGACTTCGCCGTCCAGGCCGATGCGCTCGCCGGGACGGACCCGCACCAAGGCACCCAATTCGACGTTTTTCGCTTCCTGTTCGCTCCAGTTGCCGTCGGCCTGCTGCACCGTGACCCGTTCCGGGGCCATCTGCATCAGGCCGCTGATGGCGTTGCGCGCGCGGTCCAGGGAGCGGGCCTCGATCAACTCGGCCACGGTGAACAGGAACATCACCATTGCCGCTTCCGGCCATTGGCCGATCAGCACCGCGCCGGTCACGGCGATGCTCATCAGCGCATTGATGTTGAGGTTGCGGTTCTTCAGGGCGATCCAGCCCTTTTTGTAAGTGCCCAGACCGCCACTGAGGATCGACACCAGGGCCACCAACGCCACGACCCAAGTGGGGGCGGCATTGGTGAAGTGGATGACTTCGGCGGCCAGCGCGCCGATACCGGACAGGGCCAGCGGCCACCAGGCTTTTTTGGGAGGGGCTGCGGCAGGAGCGGCTTCGGCGCTGTCCTGCTGCAGAGGCTCGGCGTGCATGCCCAGGGACTTGACCGCTTCGATGATCGGCGCGGTGCTCGGCAGATCGTGGGTCACCCCCAGCACGCGGTTCATCAGGTTGAATTCCAGCGCCTGGACCCCAGCCAGCTTGCCCAGCTTGTTCTGGATCAGGGTCTGTTCGGTGGGGCAGTCCATGGCTTCGATGCGAAAACTGCTCAGGCGCGCGCCGGCATTCGGTGTCTCGCTCAGGCTGACCGTGGACAGCAGCGGGCCGGCGGAACCGCAGCAGGAGGTGCCGTGGGCGGCGTGATCCTCGGCCTTGAACGGTTGCGGCGTGTTCGCAGGTGCAAGGTCATGGCCGTGATCGTGATCGTGATCGTGATCGTGATCGTGATCGTGATCGGCGTGAGTGTGCTGGGCGTCGGGCTTGCGCGGGGTGTGAATGGAATCGCTCATAGGGGTCGCGTCCGTATCAAGGTGCTTGTTGCCAAGTGAACACCCTGTAGCCACTATAGGGTCAAGCACCCATTCGGAGACGACGATGAAGATTGGCGAACTGGCGAAACTCACCGACTGTCAGGTCGAGACCATCCGTTACTACGAACGCGAAGGGCTACTGCCGGAACCGGCCCGCAGCGAAGGCAACTACCGCCTGTACACCCAGGCCCACACCGAGCGCCTGACCTTTATCCGCAATTGCCGCAGCCTGGACATGACCCTCGAGGAAATCCGCAGCCTGCTCAACCTGCGCGACAGCCCCGAAGGCCAGTGCGCCAGCGTCAACGCGCTGATCGACGAACACATCCATCACGTCAAGGCGCGCATCGACGGGCTGCTGGCCCTGCAAGAACAACTACTGGAACTGCGTCAGCGCTGCGGCGAAGGGCCGGACCGGGATCATTGCGGGATTCTGCAGAGCCTGGAAGTCAGCGGCTCGGTCACTCCCAGCGAGGCCGAGCCCTCCCATGTCGGCCGCAGCCACGGGCATTGAGGCTACGATCCGGCGTCACGGCGGCGGCCCCCGTGATGCACCGCCGCGAGCAACCGCAGATAAACTCGCTCAAGCCCCTCCAGCACCTGTTGATCCAACTGCCGCCACGCCAGGCACCGGCGCACCAGCCAGGCGCTGAGCAGTCCCATCAGGCAACCACCAATAATGTCGAACGGGAAATGCACCCCCAGGTAAACCCGCGCCCAGCTCACCAGCAGCGCCAGGGCCAGCAGCATCAGCCCAGTCTTGCGCAGGGACGCCAGGATCAGGGCAAAGGCCATGGCGAACATGCCGCTGGCGTGATCGCTGGGAAAAGACGCACCAGGCGCATGGGCGAGAAAGTTCTGCCCCAACTCCAGCATGAAGGGACGCGGATGGAACCACAGGCTGCGGATCAGCAGGTTGCCGGTCAGGGCCAAGACCATGCTCAAGCTTGCCAGCACAACGATCATTCGCTGCCGGCGCTCACCGAGGACCCAAAACACCAGAAGCAGCAATGGCACACAGAGGACCACCCATTGCGCGAAGAAAAATGCCAGCTCACGCAGGGGCAGCGACGCCTCGGCACTGGCATTGATGGCCAGGAACAGGCGGCGATTGAGTTCTTCCATTCAGGCGCTCACGGTCAATATCAGGGGGTAACATCACGCGGCTATCGGCGCCGCCCGGAGCATGCAGTCGCCCGCCCGGCACGACAATGCCCGGCAAACGGCCGGGCAACGGTCGATAAAGCAACAGGATGAATCGACAAGGGACCATCCAGCATCTGCCGCGCGGCCCCTGGGTACAACGGCAGGAACCTTTAGACCGCCATCGGCGCAGTCATTGGTGCATGGTGCTCATAACCTTCCAGGGAGAAATCGCTCGGCTCGATCAGCTCCAGCCATTCCGGCTGGTACACGCCGGTCTTGGCGAACTCCGGCACGCGCTCGGAAATCACCAGCTTGGGCATCGGGAACGGCTCGCGCTTGAGCTGTTCGTTGAGCATGTCCAGGTGGTTTTCGTAGACGTGGGCATCACCGATGAAATAGGTGAACCAACGCGGCGTGTAGCCGGTCAGGCGGCCGATCAGGCTCAGCAGCGCCGCGCCCTCGGTGAGGTTGAACGGCGTGCCCAGGCCCAGGTCGTTGGAACGGATGTAGAGGGTCAGGGAGATTTCCCGAGTCTCGACATTGGGGTGGAACTGATACAGCAGATGGCACGGCGGCAGAGCCATTTCATCCAACTGCGCGCAGTTCCAGCCGTGGAACAGGATTCGCCGGCTGCCCGGGTCGTTGATGATGGTGTCGACGCACTGGCGGACCTGATCGATGGCCTTGTACAGCACCACGTAACCCTGGCCCTGTTCCTCACCCGCGGCGATCTGCCGGTAGCCCTGGCTCAATGCCAGGTCAATGGCCGCCTGGTTGCTGGTCTTGATCTGCTTGTAGGCCGGCCACTGGCGCCACTGCACGCCGTAGATCTCGCCCAGATCGTCATCGCCCTGGCGAAACGGGTTGGCCAGCCACTGGGCGTTTTCGTTGGCATTCTGATCCCAGACCTTGCAGCCCAAGGCACGGAACTCGGCGGCGTTGTTCACCCCGCGCAGGAAGCCGACCATCTCGCCGATGGCCGACTTGAAGGCCATCTTGCGGGTGGTGATGGCCGGAAAACCTTCCTTGAGGTCGTAGCGCAGCATGGCCCCGGGAAAGCTGATGGTGTTCACACCGGTGCGGTTGGCCTGCTTGGTGCCGTTGTTGATGACATGAGCCACCAAATCAAGATATTGCTTCATGAATTACCTGCATCCTTGAACCCGGGGCACGCCCCGGGGTTCGAATTTATTGCGCCACGCTCTGGGCCGGAGCGCGATGATAAGCCAGCCAGATCAGTCCCAGGCCGCCGATGATCATCGGCACACAAAGCACCTGCCCCATGGTCAACCAGTTCCAGGCCAGATAGCCAAGCTGGGCGTCCGGCACCCGGACGAACTCGACGATAAAGCGGAAGATCCCGTAGAACAGGGCGAACATACCGGAAACCGCCATGGTCGGCCGCGGTTTGCGCGAGAACAGCCACAGAATCACGAACAAGGCCACGCCTTCCAGGGCGAACTGATACAGCTGCGACGGATGACGCGGCAACTGTGCCGGATCGCTGAATGGCGGGAAGATCATCGCCCACGGCACATCGGTGGGTTTGCCCCACAGCTCAGCATTGATGAAGTTGCCGATACGCCCGGCGCCCAGACCGATCGGCACCATCGGCGCGACAAAATCCATCAGCTCGAAGAACGACTTATTGTTGCGCTTGCCAAACCACCAGGCCGCCAGCATCACCCCGATGAAACCGCCATGGAACGACATGCCGCCCTTCCACACTTCGAAGATCAGGGTCGGGTTGGCCAGGTAAGCGCTCAGATCGTAAAACAGCACGTAACCCAGGCGGCCGCCGACGATCACCCCCATGGACATCCAGAACACCATGTCCGAGAGCTTCTCCTTGCTCCAGGTCGGATCGAAACGGTTCAGCCGGCGCGAGGCCAGCAGCCAGGCACCGCCGATGCCGATCAGGTACATCAGACCGTACCAGTGGATTTTCAGCGGACCGATGGCCAGCGCCACCGGATCAATCTGCGGGTAAGGCAGCATTGCGACTCCTCGTAAGGGTTAGAACTCTAAAGTCCTGGGCGAAACTGTCACCTCAGGATTAAGTCAGGATTGCGTCACCGTTCAGAGCAGAAAGTTGATGCCCACGCCGAACAGTAGCGCGGCAAACAGTCGCCTCAACAAGCGCGGTGACAATTTATGCGCCAGACGCGCGCCGATCCGGGCGAACACCATGCTGGTCAGGGCAATGCCCAACAGCGCCGGCAAATAGATGAAGCCGAGACTATGGGCCGGAAGCTTAGGATCATGCCAGCCCAGCATCATGAAACTTAAGGCGCTGGCCAGGGCGATGGGCAGACCGCAGGCCGACGAGGTGGCCACGGCCTGCTGCATCGGCACACTGCGCCAGGTGAGAAATGGCACGGTGAGCGAGCCGCCGCCGATGCCGAAGATCGCCGAAGCCCAGCCGATCACACTGCCGGCAGCCGCCAGACCAAGCTTGCCAGGCACCTGGCGACTGGCCTTGGGCTTGAGTTCCAGGGTCATTTGCAGGGCCACCACCAGAGCAAAGACACCAATGATTTTCTGCAGGTTCGGACCGGAAATGGCTTCAGCGGTCAGCGCACCAAAACCGGCCCCCGATAGAATGCCCAGGGCCATCCAGGCAAAGATCGGCCAGCGCACCGCGCCACGGCGATGGTGTTCGCGAACCGCATTGACCGAAGTGAAGATGATGCTCGCCAACGAGGTGCCAACCGCCAGATGGGTCAGCACCGAGGCATCAAAGCCTTGCAGGGTGAAACTGAACACCAGAACCGGGACGATGATGATCCCGCCGCCCACGCCGAACAGCCCGGCCAGTACGCCTGCGCAGGCGCCCAACAGCAGATAGAGCAGAAATTCCATGGGAGCATCCGAAAATAAGACCGGCATGGTAACGGATGCGCCGCCCCAGACTCCACTGGATGGCGATGGATACCCTGGGGTTCTGTGCGTAAAGTGAGCCAAAACACACAAGGGGCTACCTAGATGTGCCTGATCGTTTTTGCCTGGCAGCCAGGCCAACCTCAGCCGTTGATCGTCGCGGCCAACCGTGACGAGTTCTATGCCCGCCCCAGCCTGCCGCTGGCGCAATGGCCGGAATCGCCACAGATTCACGCCGGGCGCGACCTGGAAGCCGGCGGCACCTGGCTGGGCATCGGCGCCGATGGCCGTTTTGCCGCCCTGACCAATATCCGCAACCCCCATCAGCCTCCGGCGCGACGCTCTCGAGGCGAACTGGTGGCACGTTTTCTCGCCGGCAGCATCGCCCCGCAAGACTATTTGCACGATGTGGTGGGGCGCTCGGCGCAATACCCTGGCTTCAACCTGCTGCTGGGCACCGCCGAACAGTTGTGGCACTACAACGCCCAGGAACCGGAGCCGCAGTTGCTCAAACCAGGCGTCTACGGCCTGTCCAATGCCGGACTCGACACGCCCTGGCCCAAGCTGCTCAAGGCCAAGGCCGCGCTGCAACAGGTGCTGCACGACCCGCAGCCCGAGGCGTTGCTGGCACTGTTGAGCGATCCGCAGACGGCGCCCTTCGCTGAGCTGCCAGACACCGGCGTGGGCCTGGCGACAGAGCACCTGCTGTCCAGCGTGTTCATCGCCAGCCCCAGCTACGGCACCCGCGCCAGCACGGCGTTGATCGTCCACGCCGACGGCTCGCGCCATCTGCAGGAGCGCAGTTTCGGCCCCCATGGCGGGCATCTGGGTGAGGTTGAGCTGAAGGTTTGAAGCGTTCGCCACAAGCCAGCCCAAGGGGCTGGCCTGCCAGCAAAGACTCGCGTTGGGTTACAGCGTCTTGTTCGAAGCCGGATTGATCATGCGCGCCAAGCCGAGTTTCTTCAGCGCCAATTGCAGCGAACTGTGGATCACTTGCGGGTTGTCGATGGTCATCATTTCGTCCAGCAGCTCCCTGGCCTTGCTCATGCTGATCTGGCGCAGCATCCACTTCACTTTCGGCAGGTTGGTGGCGTTCATCGACAGGCTGTCGAACCCCATGGCCATCAACAGCACCGCGGCCGCCGGATCGCCGGCCATCTCGCCACAGATACTCACCGGCTTGCCTTCGGCATGGGCATCACGCACCACGTTCTGCAAGGCTTGCAGCACCGCCGGGTGCAGGTAGTCGTACAGATCGGCGACCCGCGGGTTGTTGCGGTCCACCGCCAGCAGGTACTGGGTCAGGTCGTTGGAGCCCACCGAGAGAAAGTCCACCTGGCGTGCCAGTTCCCGGGTCTGATACACCGCCGCCGGAATCTCGATCATCACCCCCACCGGCGGCATGGGCACGTCGGTGCCTTCGTCACGCACTTCGCCCCAGGCACGGTGAATCAGGTGCAAGGCTTCTTCCAGTTCATGGATGCCGGAAATCATCGGCAGCAGGATGCGCAGGTTGTTCAGGCCCTCGCTGGCCTTGAGCATGGCCCGGGCCTGTACCAGGAAAATTTCCGGGTGGTCGAGGGTGACGCGGATGCCACGCCAACCGAGGAACGGGTTGTCTTCCTTGATCGGGAAATACGACAGCGATTTGTCGCCGCCGATGTCCAGGCTGCGCATGGTCACCGGTTGCGGATGGAAGGCCGACAACTGCTCGCGGTAGATCGCCAACTGCTCTTTTTCGCTGGGGAAGCGCTGGTTGATCATGAACGGCACTTCAGTGCGGTACAGACCAACACCCTCGGCACCGCGCTTCTGCGCCCGGGCCACGTCGGCCAGCAGGCCGGTGTTGACCCACAGCGGCATGCGGTGGCCATCAGGGGTGATGCAAGGCAGATCGCGCAATGCGTCCAGGCCCTGAGCCAGTTGCCGCTCTTCTTCCACCACATCGGCGAACTGCTTGCGCAGTACGTCGCTGGGGTTGGTGTACACCTCGCCGTGGTAGCCATCGACGATCATCTGGATGCCGTCGACCTTGGAGTACGGCAAATCCACCAAGCCCATTACCGTGGGAATGCCCATGGCCCGGGCGAGAATCGCCACATGGGAGTTGCCCGAACCCAGTACCGACACCAGCCCCACCAGCTTGCCTTCGGGCACTTCGCCGAGCATGGCCGGGGTCAGTTCTTCGCTGACCAGGATGGTGTTGTCGGGGTAGACCAGGGTCTGCTGGCGCTCTTCCTGCAGGTAAGCCAGGAGTCGACGCCCCAGATCCTTGACGTCCGAGGCACGCTCACGCAGGTAGGCGTCGTCCATCAATTCAAAACGGTTGACGTGATCGGTGACCACCTGGCGCAACGCGCCCTGGGCCCATTGCCCGGTCTTGATCACGGTTTTCACTTCGCTGCCCAGGGACGCATCGTCGAGCATCATCAGATAGACGTCGAACAGTGCGCGCTCTTCCGGGCGCAACTGAGTGGCGAGCTTTTCCGACAGCGCCCGCATGTCGGCGCGTACCCCTTCCAGGGCGGTCTTGAACAACGCCAGCTCGGCGTCGATATCGGTGATGTGCTTGTCTGGCACGACATCCAGGTCAGCCGGCGGCAGCATGACCACCGCACTACCCACGGCCGCGCCGGGGGAGCCCGGTACGCCGACGAACTTGGCTTCTTGAATGCCTTTGCCCTGTCGACCCAGGCCGCGGATCGAACCCGTGGCTTCGGCATGGGCGATGACCCCGGCGAGCTGGGCACTCATGGTCACCAGGAAGGCTTCTTCGCCTTCATCGAACTGACGACGCTCTTTCTGCTGGATCACCAGCACGCCCACCACCCGCCGGTGGTGAATGATCGGCGCGCCGAGGAACGAGGCATAACGTTCTTCACCGGTTTCGGCGAAGTAGCGGTAGCGCGGGTGATCGGCGGCGTTTTCCAGGTTGAGAGGCTCTTCCCGCGTGCCCACCAGGCCCACCAGGCCTTCATTGGGGGCCATGCTGACCTTGCCAATGGAGCGCTTGTTCAAGCCCTCGGTGGCCATCAGCACGAAACGGTTGGTTTCCGGGTCCAGCAAATAGACCGAGCAGACCTGGCTGCCCATGGCCTCTTTGACGCGCAATACAATAATCCCTAACGCCGCCTTGAGATCCTTGGCGGAGTTAACTTCCTGGACGATCTTGCGCAGCGTATTGAGCATGGCTCGGGGTCGAACTCCGTCGTCAGTCGCGCACTAAAAGGCGCGGGGCAAGCTCTTTGAGAGCGCGGCGATACACTTCGCGCTTGAATGTCACCACCTGGCCCAACGGATACCAATAACTGACCCAGCGCCAGCCATCGAATTCCGGTTTACCGGTCAAATCCATCCGCACCCGCTGCTCGTTGGAGATCAGGCGCAGGAGAAACCATTTCTGTTTCTGGCCGATGCACAGCGGTTGGCTGTGGGTCCGGACCAGACGCTGCGGCAAACGATAGCGCAACCAGCCCCGAGTGCAGGCGAGAATTTGCACATCTTCGCGCTCCAGGCCTACTTCTTCGTTCAACTCGCGATACAAGGCGTCTTCCGGCGTTTCGTCAGGGTTGATGCCTCCTTGAGGAAACTGCCAGGCATCTTGATTGATACGGCGAGCCCATAGCACCTGGCCAGCATCATTCGTCAGAATGATCCCGACATTGGGGCGAAAACCATCGGGGTCGATCACGGCTACAACCTCGCAAACGCATGTCGCCGCATTGTTCCACAAAGCTTGGGAATGCAGCAACGAGGCTGCTTAGCTTATGTGCACTCTTGTGAAAAGACCGTATTCTGAGCACCTTTTTCCGCGACTTTTCAGCGAGTAACTGCAATGCGCCTGGCTTTATTCGACTTGGACAACACGCTTTTGGGCGGCGACAGCGACCACGCCTGGGGTGACTACCTGTGTGAACGGGGCTTCCTCGATCCCATCGCCTACAAGACCCGCAACGACGAGTTCTACCAGGATTACCTGGCCGGGAAACTCGACAACGCCGCTTACCTGAACTTCTGCCTGGAAATCCTCGGCCGCACCGAAATGACCGTGCTCGAACAATGGCATCGCGACTATATGCGCGACTGCATCGAGCCCATTCTCTTGCCCAAGGCCCAAGCCCTGCTGGAGCAACACCGCGACGCCGGTGACAAGCTGGTGATCATCACCGCCACCAACCGCTTCATCACCACGCCGATCGCCCAGCGCCTGGGCGTGGAACACCTGATCGCCACCGAATGCGAAATGCGGGACGGCCGCTACACCGGACGCAGCACCGACGTGCCGTGCTTTCGTGAAGGCAAGGTCACCCGCCTGAACCGCTGGCTGGAAGAAACCGGCCACAACCTGCAAGACAGCTACTTCTACAGCGACTCGATGAACGACCTGCCGCTGCTGGAGCAAGTAACCACCCCGGTGGCCGTCGATCCGGACCCTAACCTGCGGGCCGAAGCCGAAAAACGCGGCTGGCCGGTCATCAGCCTGCGCGATTAAGCCCCCTTGCCAGCCAGCCTCGGCGCTGGCTGGCAAACAAGCCTCGCCAGCCCTAAACCGGCTTGGCCACCATCAGATAGAAAATCGCCATGAAGGCCAGAAACGCCGGCCAGCCCAAGGCAAACCACCAGCGCATATAAAGAGTGGCCCGCAACGGCATCGGGGTCCCGTCCTGAAGGGCCTGCTCGGCCATCTTGTGCACGCGGATCTGCAACCAGACCACCGGCAACCAGCACAGCCCCGCCAGCACATACAGTCCCAGGCTCCACATCAACCACGCTTGCTGGATCGGCCAGCCCGCCAAATGCACAAGCCCCAGCCCGCTCAACGGCTGGAACACCGCGGTGGTGGCGGTAAAAGCCCAATCCGCAAACACCAAGTGCTTGAAGGTCACGGCAATCACTTCCAGCTTGCCGCTGCGCCAGGCTCGCAGCGCGTAGTACGCCGACCCCGCTCCCAGGCCAAAGAGCACGGTGGAGGACAGGATATGCAGGGTTTTCAACAGCAGATAAGCACTCATCGACGGGGTTCGGTCCACAACAGCCATAGGGTCGCCACCATCAGCACCAGGTTTTTGGCCACGGCGGCATAAGGGTCAAACCAGAAATGCGGGAGGATCAGGCTGATGATCAGGGTGTAGCCGAACATCAACAGCAGTTGCGCCTGCAAAGCTCGACGGCGCCAGCGCCGCAGCAGCAGGCCGACACCCAGCACGGCGTCGCAGAGCGAGCCTGCGATCACCGCCAGAGCCGCCCAGACGCCCTGCACGCCGGCCTCGGCCATGATCCGCAAGCCCCAGTCGTAGCCCGGGCCGATGCACACCAGCGCCGTGCCCAGCCAGATCAACACCATCACCGCAAGCAGCAACGGGCGCAGGGCCAGTTGGGTGCTTTGCGCCGCCTGCGGCCAGTCCTGCAGGCGGGCCGCCAGGGGCGCCGCGTGATAACCGCAGACCAAAGCCAGCACCTCGGGATCCGCCAGGTTGTCACTGCGCGCCATGGCCAGGCTTTGCCGGTTCAAGGCGCGCCAGCCCAGGTGATCACCTGCGCCAGCTGCCAGCCTGAGCAGTATCGAAGGCAGTTGGAAGTAACGGGCCGGGGCCCAGCCCTGGGCCGCCCGCAGGCGATCCAGCAACTGCGCCATGGTCATGCGTTCCGGGCCGACCAGGGGCAAGACCATGGATTGCTGTGGCCATTGCCTGAGCAACGCCAGCACCGCCGCGCTCAAGTCCTCGACATGCAGGGGCTGCATCTGCGCCTTGGTGGACAACAACCCCAGCAGCGGCCAGGGCGACATCTTCGCCAGCCAGCCGCTGCTGGCACCGCCGGCGCCAAGCACCAGCGACGGCCGCAGCACCACGGCCGCAATGCCCGAGCGCAGCAGGTAGTCATCCGCCGCGGCTTTGCTGGCAAGAAATGGCACATGGGGCTGGGTGCCGGCCCCCAACGCGGAAATCTGCAGCACCCGCACACCACGGGCCTGCGCCAGATCGAACAGGGCACGCGTGCCCAGGTCCTGGGTCAGGGTCAGCACCCGGGCATCGGTACTCAACAACCCGGCGGCATTGATCAGCACATCGGTATCGGCAGGCAGGACAAAGGGCTGGGGCTCACGCCCCAGACGAGCAAGATCCAGTTGCCGCCATTCCACCCCCGGCAGGCCGCGCGGCTGTGGATAACGGCTGGTGGCGATTAATTGATGACCGGCGGCGTGCAGCGCCGCCAACAGATGGCGACCGACAAACCCTGTGGCCCCCACCAGAACAACCTTCATGGCAATCCTTCAGCTGTGCGCCGGGTTCAGACCGGCTTGGCCCCCATGAGGCCGGCAATGGCGACAAAACACAGGGCACTGAAGACCGCCAGCACCAAGGTGAAGGTCAAGCCGCTGGCAGCCTTGGCCCGCCGCAGACAATTGAGCCGCACCATCAGCCACAGCCAGGCCAGCGCGCCCAAGGCATAGAGCACACTGGAACCCAAGAGCCAGGTCTGCCCCAACGGCCAGCCCACCCGGTGCACCATCCACCAGCCGGTGAACGGCAGGCTGAGCAAACCGATTGCCAACAGCAGCCAGCCGAACAGGCCGGGGCGATGCAGCACTCGGCTGTACACCGTTGCATCACCCTGGCGGCGCAAGCGCCAGACCCAGAGCGCCAACCCCAACGCACTGCCCAGCAGCAGCACGGTGGCCAGCACATGAAGCGTCTTAAGCGTGGTCAGTGTTTCCATGTTCTTGCTTCCTTAAGGCCCCGCTCCTCAGCGTAGTCGCTCAACCGAGGAACAACTGATACGCCGGGTTATCGCTTTCATCCCAGTACGGATAGCCGATCTGCTCCAGAGCCGCCGGCACCAGATGAC
This sequence comes from Pseudomonas sp. LD120, assembly GCF_009861525.1. Taxonomy (GTDB): domain Bacteria; phylum Pseudomonadota; class Gammaproteobacteria; order Pseudomonadales; family Pseudomonadaceae; genus Aquipseudomonas. Next base: position 640,060 of record NZ_WVHL01000001.1, read on the forward strand.
GCTCATCGGCCGGCACTTGCAGGCCGGCGACCACCCGACCATCCGCCGCGCCATGGTTACGGTAATGGAACATCGAAATGTTCCAGCGTCCGCCCAGCTTGTTGAGGAAGTTGAACAGCGCACCCGGACGCTCCGGGAACTCGAAGCGCAGCACCACTTCGTCGCTGACCTTCTCGGCATGACCACCGACCATGTAGCGGATGTGCAGCTTGGCCAATTCGTTGTCGGTCAGGTCGATCACCGGGAAGCCTTGCTCAGTCAGGCTGGCGATCAGGGCGCTGCGCGGATCGTTGTCCGGGTGGGTCTGCACGCCGACGAAAATGTGCGCCTCGCTGCCAGTGTTGTAGCGGTAGTTGAACTCGGTGATCTGACGCTTGCCCACCGCTTCGCAGAAGGCTTTGAAACTGCCCGGTTTCTCGGGAATGCTCACGGCGATGATGGCTTCACGGCCTTCACCCAGCTCGGCGCGCTCGGCCACATGGCGCAGGCGGTCGAAATTGACGTTGGCCCCGGAATCGATGGCCACCAGGGTCTGCCCGCTGATGCCGCGCTGCTCGACGTACTTCTTGATCCCGGCCACGCCCAGGGCGCCGGCAGGTTCGGTGATCGAGCGGGTATCGTCGTAGATATCCTTGATGGCCGCGCAGATCTCGTCGGTGCTGACGGTAATCACTTCGTCCACATAGTGTTTGCAAATATCGAAGGTGTGCTGGCCGATCTGCGCCACCGCCACGCCGTCGGCGAAGATGCCCACGGTCGGCAATACCACGCGCTCACCGGCGGCCATGGCCGCTTGCAGGCAATTGGAGTCGTCCGGCTCGACACCAATGACCTTGATCTCCGGCCGCAGGTATTTCACGTAGGCCGCGATGCCGGCGATCAGCCCGCCACCGCCCACCGGCACGAAAATCGCATCCAGTGGCCCCGGGTGCTGACGCAGGATTTCCATCGCCACGGTGCCCTGCCCGGCAATAGTGTGGGGATCGTCATAAGGATGGATATAGACGTAGCCTTTTTCGTCCACCAGCTTCAGCGAGTAGGCCAGCGCCTCGGGAAAACTGTCGCCATGCAGCACCACTTTGCCGCCACGCGAGCGCACGCCTTCAACCTTGATCTCGGGTGTGGTCTTGGGCATTACGATGGTGGCCTTGACCCCCAGCACCTTGGCCGCCAGAGCCAGGCCCTGGGCATGATTGCCCGCCGAGGCGGTGACCACGCCGCGGGCACGCTCGGCGTCGCTGAGCTGGGTCAGTTTGTTGTAGGCGCCACGAATCTTGAACGAGAACACCGGCTGCAAGTCTTCACGCTTGAGCCAGATCTGATTGCCCAGCCGCTCGGAGAGCTGGCGGGCCGTCTGCAATGGGGTTTCTACGGCAACGTCATAAACGCGCGAGGTGAGGATCTTCTTGACGTACTGTTCGAGCATCGGAAAGCATCACTGAGCGGGTTGGGCAGGGCCAAGGAGTCTAACCCAGCGTTTGCCCGGGCGACCACACGAATACGGAGGTTTTAGCCGGCGCCCTCGCCACCCTCCCCGTATTGCCAACTCTCCCGCCCGGCCTGGCCGATTAGCCAAACGGGCAATGACCGGATCTGTCGCGGCGCCTATAATGCCGGCCTTTGTGCCCCCCTTGCCCGCTTCGGAGCCCGCATGACCCAGGATCAACTCAAACAGGCAGTCGCCCAGGCCGCCGTCGACCTTATCCTCCCGAAACTCGATGACAAGAGCATCGTCGGGGTCGGCACCGGCTCCACCGCCAACTGCTTCATCGACGCCCTGGCGAAGCACAAGGGCGCCTTCGACGGCGCCGTGGCCAGCTCTGAAGCCACCGCCGCACGCCTCAAGGGCCACGGGATTGCGGTGTACGAGCTCAACACCGTCAGCGACCTGGAGTTCTACATCGACGGCGCCGACGAGAGCGACGAGCACCTGAACCTGATCAAGGGCGGCGGCGCCGCCCTGACCCGGGAAAAGATCGTGGCCGCCGTGGCCAAGACCTTCATCTGCATCGCCGACGCCAGCAAGCTGGTACCGGTGCTGGGCAACTTCCCGCTGCCCGTTGAAGTGATCCCGATGGCCCGCAGCCACGTGGCCCGCGAGCTGGTCAAGCTCGGCGGCGACCCGGTGTACCGCGAAGGCGTGATCACCGACAACGGCAACATCATTCTCGACGTGCACAACATGCAGATCACCCACCCGGTGGAGCTGGAAAGCCAGATCAACGCCATTGTCGGCGTGGTCACCAACGGCCTGTTCGCCGCACGCCCTGCCGATGTACTGCTGCTGGGCACCACTGAAGGGGTGAAAACCCTCACGGCCTGAGCCCGCCCATGGACGCCGGCGTCTAGTGCGCCGGCTTCTTAAAGACATAAAACAGGTTTGGCTCGCTCACCAGATACAGCGTGCCGGCGCCATCCATGGCCATTCCTTCGGCCTGAGGCACTGATTGGCCGAGGCCTTGGTGGCCTTTGCGCAGCGTCAGGGTACTCAATGGCCGCCCCTGGACATCCAGCTCCACCACCAGCCGCGACTCATCCGACAACGCCAGCAGGTGGCCGCTGCGCTGATCGTATTGCAGGCTCGACAAGTCCCGTACGAACAGCCTCGCGTCGCGCTTGGGATCGTTCAGCACCTGCACCCCAAGCGTCCGGCCTGAATCGTCCCGGGGGAAACCCTGAATTTCATAAATCAGCAGCGGATCGCGCTCCTTGGCCACGAACAGGCGCTGGCCCTGAGGGTCGTAGGCCAAGCCTTCGAAACCCTTGTTACCGGCAAAGTGCACACCCAAGGTGAGCTGCTCGGCGCCTGCCGCATCCACCCCCCTGGTGTCATCGCGCAGGTGGAGCTTGATCAGTCGCTGTTGACGCTCGTCACTGATCACATAGGTGTCGGCACTGATGAACTCCACCGCCTCCGGATCACCAAAGCCAACCAGGGCGATACGCCGCAGAACCTGACCGTCCAGGGACAGCTCGATCAGTTCGGCATTCTGGTTGGTCACGGTAAACAGGCTGTTGCGCAGCGGATCGTAGGTCAGCGCCGAGACCTCATCCAGCCCCTCGATGGGCTTCGCTTCCAGCACCACACGATACTCACCAAGGCCCAGGGATTGTGGATCGGCCGCTTGCCAGTAGGTCTGCCAATCGAACCATGCGCGTTGCCACAAACGGTGTTCGTGGACAAACACCGCGAGTAGCACGCTCATCAGACAGAAGATCAAGTAGAGGGGGCGCAAACGGGTCAGGCGAAACATTGCACAACGGCTCGGATTCAAAAGAGGCGAGTGGAATATCACGACCGACTGAATTCAAGCTTAATCCACGCCCAGGCAGAGGAACCGCCCCAGGTATCATTGCTTCTCGAAGCGATAGAACAGATTGGGTTCACTGACCATATACAGGTTGCCGACGTCATCCATCGCGACCCCTTCGGCCCGCGGAATGGTGGCCTGCAAACCATTGAAGCCGCCCAGCAGGGCCATGAAGCTGACCTGCTCACCGTGTTCGTCCAACTCCAGCAGCAGGTGGGAGTCGGCAGACAGCACCAGGGTATGACCGGTGCGCGGATCAACACTCAGGGCCGAGAGATTGCGCAGATCAAGCTCATCACTGAGCAGCTTGTGCTTATCCCCCGTGAGCAGGTGGCTACCATCGCTGCTCCAGGTAAAGAGCGCCGGCGGACGCTCCTCCCCGAACAGCAGTTGTTGTTTGCGCGGATTCCAGGCCAGCCCTTCGAACCCCTTGTTCTGGTCCTCGGAGGGGCCCAGATCGTAGCTCGGGAAGTCATTGATATTCAGCGTTTGGGTGGTGGCATCGACTTTGACGATCACCAACGAATGCTGGCGCTCATCGACAATCGCCAACTGCCCGCTCTCCATCACCGCCACGCCTTCCGGATTGCTCCAACCCACCAGGGGAATCTTGCGCAAGACGTCGCCTTGCAGGGTCAGTTCCACCAGGAAGGGGTGTTTGCCCATCACCGCAAACAGGGTTTTGGTCTGCGGATTGTAGGAAAGGTCGGAAGCCTCATCGCGCTCCATGCCAGGCAACACCTTGGCGTCAATGACTGCGCGATAGCCGGGCAACCAGATGCTCGCGCCGCGTTCGGCGGAGCTGACAAGCCCTTCCTGAACCCAGAGTGCACCTCGATCATCCCAGTGCATGACATTGGCAACGCCGTAGGCGATCACGCCAGCCAAGAGCAGCCAAGCGTACCAACGCATGCGCAGTCGTAGGCGTCGAGTGGTATGAGGTTTGGGCAAGGGGAGGACGTCCATCACACTGATTCCAGAAGCTCGGCTATAGGTGATAGCACACGATTTTCAGATCCGCGAACCGTAAACCTTGGAATTATCCGGAACTAATGTGAAAAAACGGTTAACAAGAGGGGCCTTTCTGAGAGGTGACCTGGATTCCCGGCCCCTCTCACAGAAAGCTTCTGATCAACGGACGCTGCTGGTAAAACAACTGGCACCTGGCAACTCAAGCACCAGCTCATCACCGACATTCAGCGGACCGACCCCAACCGGGGTACCGGTCAGAATCACATCGCCGGCCTGCAAGGAAAAGCAGCCGGCCATGTACTGGATCATCGGCACGATGGGATTGAGCATGGCGCCACTGTTACCGTCCTGACGCACTTCGCCGTTGATGGTCAGGCGAATACCGATGTCGGTCAGGTCGGCAAAAGTGCTGCCCACCACGAAAGGCGCGATCACCGCCGCGCCGTCGAACGACTTGGCGACTTCCCAGGGCAGGCCCTTGGCTTTGAGCTCGGCCTGTTTGTCCCGCAGGGTCAGATCCAGGGCCGGGGCGAAGCCGGAGATGGCGTCCAGCACTTCTTCGCGGCTGGGCTTGGTGGAGAGTGGCTTGCCGATCAGCACGGCGATTTCCGCTTCGTAGTGCACCGAACCACGCTCGATAGGGATGCTGAAACCACCTTCCAGCGGCACCACACAACTGCCGGGCTTGATAAACAGCAGAGGTTCGGTGGGAACCGGGTTGTCCAGCTCCTTGGCGTGCTCGGCGTAGTTACGACCGATGCAGACCACCTTGCCCAGCGGAAAATGAATCCGGGTACCGTCGACATACTGGTGCTGATAGCTCATTACCGACTCCTGCTCGTGTGCTTCATCAGAACGCTGTTTGCGCTCAAACAGCGAAGATCTTGCCCGGGTTCATGATGCCGTTCGGGTCGAACACTGCCTTGACCGCTTTCATGTACTCGATCTCAACCGGCGAGCGGCTGTAGGTCAGGTAGTCACGCTTGGTCATGCCCACGCCGTGTTCGGCGGAAATCGAACCGTTGTACTTCTCGACGGTTTCGAACACCCACTTGTTGACCGTGGCGCACTTGGCGAAGAACTCGTCCTTGCTCAGGCTGTCCGGCTTGAGGATGTTCAAGTGCAGATTGCCGTCGCCAATATGGCCGAACCAGACGATTTCGAAATCTGGGTAGTGTTTGCCGACGATGGCGTCGATCTCCTGCAGGAATGCCGGAACTTTCGACACAGTGACCGAAATATCGTTCTTGTACGGGGTCCAGTGGGAGATGGTCTCGGAGATGTATTCGCGTAGCTTCCACAGGTTTTGCAGTTGGCTTTCGCTCTGGCTCATCACCCCATCCAACACCCAGCCTTGCTCGACGCAATGCTCGAAGGTTTCCAGGGCGTGGTTGGCCACCTCCTCGGTGGTGGCTTCAAATTCCAGCAGCGCATAGAACGGGCAATCGGATTCGAACGGCGCCGGCACATCGCCACGGGCCAGGACCTTGGCCAAGGCCTTGTCGGAAAAGAATTCGAAGGCAGTCAAGTCCAGCTTGCTCTGGAAGGCGTGCAACACTGGCATGATCGAGTCGAAGTCAGCGGTGCCCAACACCATGGCCGTGAGGTTCTTCGGTGCCCGATCCAGGCGCATGGTGGCCTCGACCACGAAACCCAGGGTGCCTTCAGCGCCGATGAACAGCTGACGCAGGTCGTAACCGGTAGCGTTTTTGATCAGGTCCTTGTTCAGTTCCAGCAGATCGCCCTTGCCGGTGACCACTTTCATACCGGCCACCCAATTGCGGGTCATGCCGTAGCGAATCACTTTGATTCCGCCGGCATTGGTGCCGATATTGCCGCCAATCTGGCTGGAACCTGCTGAAGCGAAGTCCACTGGATAGTACAGGCCGTTCTCTTCTGCCAGGTTCTGCAGTTGCTCGGTGACCACCCCTGGCTGGCACACGGCGGTGCGATCCGTCAGGTTCAGGTCGAGAATCTGGTTCATGTAGTCGAACGACACCACCACTTCACCATTGGCTGCCACCGCGGCAGCCGAAAGCCCGGTACGCCCGCCCGAAGGCACCAGCGCAACCTGGTGCTGATTGGCCCATCGCACGATGGCCTGGACCTGCTCGGTGGTCTTGGGGAACACGATGGCCGTTGGAGCCGGGGCAAAATGCTTGGTCCAATCCTTGCCGTAAGCATTCAGGGAGTCAGCATCGGTCAGCACCTTGCCAGGCTCAACCAGGGTCTTCAGCTCATCAATCAGGGCAGGATTGGTCATCGACAGAACTCTCGAACAATTCATGGTCACCCTGAGTACGTTTCACGTCGCAGGAATGAGTGTTTAGCGGGGCGCGTATGCTAGCATACCGCCCCCGCTGGAGAGTGCCCAAAGGCCTTTCTGCGGTGTCGGCTTCATGTCGCCCAGGTCAGCTCAAGCTGTCCACTTCCCTGCCATTTTTCTCCGGGACACAGGTTTACGCAGATGAGCAAGACTTCTCTCGATAAGAGCAAGATCAAGTTCCTTCTCCTCGAAGGCGTCCACCAATCCGCTGTCGACGTCCTCAAGGCCGCCGGCTACACCAGCATCGAGTACCTCACCAGTTCTCTGCCGGAAGCCCAGCTCAAGGAAAAGATCGCCGATGCGCACTTCATCGGTATTCGCTCCCGCACTCAACTGACCGAAGAGATTTTCGAACACGCGAAGAAACTGGTCGCGGTGGGCTGCTTCTGCATCGGCACCAACCAGGTGAACCTGTCCGCCGCTCGCGAGCGCGGCATCGCGGTGTTCAACGCGCCTTACTCCAACACCCGCTCGGTCGCCGAGTTGGTGCTGGCCGAGGCCATTTTGCTGCTGCGTGGCATCCCCGAGAAAAACGCCTCCTGCCATCGTGGCGGCTGGATCAAAAGCGCAGCGAACTCCTTCGAAATCCGGGGCAAGAAGCTGGGTATCGTCGGTTACGGCTCCATTGGTACTCAGCTGTCGGTTCTGGCTGAAGGCCTCGGCATGCAAGTGTTCTTCTACGACACCGTAACCAAGCTGCCACTGGGCAACGCCACGCAGGTGGGCAACTTGCACGAGTTGCTGGGCATGTGCGACATCGTCACCCTGCACGTACCGGAAACCCCGGCCACTCAGTGGATGATTGGCGAGAAAGAAATCCGTGCCATCAAAAAAGGCGGCATCCTGATCAACGCTGCTCGCGGCACTGTGGTCGAACTGGACGCCCTGGCGGACGCGATCAAGGACAAGCACCTGATCGGTGCAGCCATTGACGTATTCCCGGTTGAGCCACGCTCCAACGACGAAGAGTTCGAAAGCCCGCTGCGTGGCCTGGATAACGTGATCCTGACCCCGCACATCGGTGGCTCCACCGCTGAAGCCCAGGCCAACATCGGTCTGGAAGTGGCAGAGAAACTGGTCAAGTACAGCGACAACGGTACTTCGGTGTCCTCGGTCAACTTCCCGGAAGTGGCGCTGCCAGCCCACCCAGGCAAGCACCGTCTGCTGCACATCCACCAGAACATCCCGGGCGTGATGAGCGAGATCAACAAGGTCTTTGCCGAAAACGGCATCAACATCTCCGGTCAGTTCCTGCAGACCAACGAAAAGGTCGGCTACGTGGTGATCGACGTCGACGCCGAGTACTCGGACCTGGCGCAAGAGAAGCTGCAACACATCAACGGCACCATCCGCTGCCGCGTGCTGTTCTAAGAGCCGTTAGCCACACAAAAAAAGGGAGCCTTGAACAAGGCTCCCTTTTTTTGTGTGGCATTTACGATTATTTCACTATTACTGTGATTTTCTTGGAGACGATGACCGGGTCGAACGGCATGTGGTTCTTGTCTCCCAGCTCCAACTGCAGGGTGTGCTTGCCCGGGGCCAGGGTCACTTCGGTTTCGGTCTGCGCCTTACCGAAGTGGATATGGTTGGCATCAGCAGGAATTGGCATGTTCTCGGCCGGAAGGGTATCGACATCGATCAGCAGGTGATGGTGGCCGGTGTGCGCGGTCTGATCGCCCGCGGGGGCCAGGGCAATGCCCTCGACGCCGAACTTGACCTTGAAGGTTTTGTCTACGGTGGCGCCGTCGGCAGGGGACACAATAAACACCTTGGCAGCGGCCGGTGCTTGAGTACGCGGAATATCCGCTGCGCCGGCCAGCATCGAGGCACTCAGCAACAGACCAGCCAGGGCTGCACGAGACATAAAACTTTTCATTATCTTCTCCAGTTTTTCCGCAAATCTTTTACGGTTATGACAACTTCGTGGCAATTCATTGTCGAAGGCACTCAACACCTTAGCAAAGCGAGCCTGAATGGCGCATCGCTCATATAAATTCAAGGAGTGACCATGCGTTTGCTGCCTGGCCTGATACTTTTACTGCCCCTTGTGAGTGCTTACGCTCAAGCCGAACTGATGGACGACATCAACGACCGCGCAGAGCTGCGCATCGCCCTGGAGGCCGACACGCCGCCCTTCAACTTCAAGGAAGACGGCAAGCTCAAGGGGTTCGAGGTCGAGTTGGGGCAGTTGCTGGCCAGCGAACTGGACGTTCGCCCAGACTTCGTGGTGACCGAATCGGCGCAGTTACTGCCAGGCGTGGAGAGCGGCAAGTTCGACGTCGCCATCAACCATGTAGCAGTGACCCCGGAACTCAAGGATCGTTTCGACTTCAGCGAACCTTACAGTTATTCCAGCGCCCAACTGATCGTGCGCAAGGACGAGCAACGCCCGTTGTTCTCCCTCCAGGCCCTGCGTGACCAGGCGTTGGGCGTGGCCCAGAGCAGCCAGTTCGTCGATCAGGCGCGGACCGTGGAAAGAATCAACCTGCGCAGCGACACCGATGCCCAGCAACCCCTCAAGGAGGTGGCGGACAAGCAACTTGACGCGGCCATCAGCGACCGCCTGCTGATTCCCTACGCCATTCGTGACAGCCGCCTCCCGGTGAAACAAGGCGCCAAGGTTGGAGCGACCCTGAGCCTGGCGATCCCGTTTCAGAAAGGCAACCCGGCATTCCAGGCGAGCCTCAACAGCGCCCTGCAGCGGATCAAGGCCGATGGGCGACTGATGGCCCTGTCGGAAAAATGGTTCGGCATGGATGCGAGCAAACCGCCCAAGGCCGAAGCCGGGCAATAAACCTGAGCCGCTGCCACAGGCTGCGAGAGGTCTGGGTGGCACGCCATCGAAGGGACGCAGGGTTTCAAGGACGCCAAAGGTTCGGCGCAAGACCGCCAGGCAAGGCCCCGGGGGTCTTTTCGCCGCCTCACTAGAGCTCGGCAGTGGCTACCAGGACAAGGCGGCCAGGGCAGCAGCGGCCTCGGCCAGTTGCAGTTCGCTGAAGACCTGAACCCCGTGCTGCGCCAGCAATGCGGCGGTAACGCCTGCGCCCTGGACTTTGACCCCGGTGAAGGTGCCGTCATAGGTCAGCAGGTTGCCGCAGGATGGGCTGCTGGCCTTGAGCACGGCAACGCGAATCCTGTGCTCTTTCACCAGTTCCAGCGCCTGGTGGGCACCAGAGAGGAATTGGGCGCTGACGTCCTCGCCCTCGGTGGTCAGTACCCGGGCCTTGCCCGCCAGCACTTGCAGGCCCTGCCCTCCGGGAATCTCCGCGGCCGCCCGCGGCGTTGGCAAACCACCGGCCACTTCCGGGCAGAGGGCAACCACCCGCCCTTCTTGCAACCAGTTGGCCAATTGATCGAACGGGCCACTGGCACCGCCGTCGTAACGCACGCGGTGACCCAACAGGCAGCGGCTGACCAGAATCTTATGCATCATCAGAATGGCTCGTTACCGCGCCGGCGAAACCAGCCGGTCAAGGACAGCCGTTCGCGGGTCGCGGGCAAGACTTCATGGGGCACCTCGCCGGAGAGAAACACGACCAATTGGCCTCCGACGGGAAGCACATCGTATTGCCCCTGATCCTTGAGGTACATGCGCAATTGTCCGCCGTGCTCGGGCAACCACTGCGAATTGAGGTAGATCACGGCCGACACCATGCGCCGATCATCGTCACGAAAACGATCGACGTGACGCTTGTAGAACGCACCCGACGGGAACATCGCAAAGTGGCATTCAAAATCCTCAAGCCCGAGAAACAACCCTCGGTTGAGTGCCTCGCGCAGGCTGTCCATCAGCCCCAGGTAGGTGTCACTGGCCTCGGCCTGCCCGGGCTCGATCCACTGAATATGATCGCCACGAATACCCTCGCGAATTTCCTGGGTCGGACCACGCCCCACCGCCGCGGGAGCCAATTCGCCTTCAGCCGCACGCTTGCGGCACTCTGCCGCCAGTTCGAGGGTCAGAGCCTCAGGCAGGAAAATATTCTGCTGCGACCAGCCACAGGCAGCCAGGTCGTCGACGATGCTCAACAACAGCGGGTGATCAGAAGGTATTTGCATGGCGCGCATAGTATCCAGCATCAGATAAATCTGACAGAGCCGCAGAGCGGAGGATTGAGCATTTTTTCAATAAGCTTTCACATCATTACCTTGGCGAGTGATCCTGATACGAATTCTCGACAACCACCGCCTCGCCCCGGAGAATAGTCGCCTGCTGACAGGAGTCCTTATGCGCCGTTTGCTTTTCTCACTGCTGATGTTCTGCGCCTTGCCCGCTTGGGCAGACAGCCACGACCAGTTGTACAAGGTCGCCGGTTGGCCGCAACAGCGCGCGCATTTCAGCGATGCCCTCAGCGCCGCCCAACAGCGCTATCAGAATAGTCTGCCGCCGGCGGTATACCAGGCATTGCTGGAGAACAGCAACCAACGCTTCGCGCCCGAGGCCGTGGACCGTCGCGCCGAAACCCAACTGCGTCAGAACCTTGCCGATCCCGCGCCTGCGCTGGCGTTCTTCCAATCGCCCCTGGGACGCAAGATCGTCGCTGCCGAACTGCTTGCCACCCGTCGTGACCAACTGGCCAAAAACGCTCAAGGTCTGCCGAAGATGCAGGTCAGCGACAACCGTCAACTGATCATCGGCCACTTGGCCCAGGCACTGCCGGCACGGGAAGCCGGCGCAGAGGTCAGCCTGGCAATCGCCGGGGTCGCCGCCGACAGCCTGAGCCAGATGATTCCCGGCTTGCTCGGCGGTGGTCAGGCTCAAGGCATGCTCAATGGCCAACGCCTGCGGCTGATGCAGCAGATTGGCACGGATCTGAACAACACCTTGCTGTACGTCTATCGGGACTTGTCCGACACCGAACTGGAAGAATTCGCCACCTTCGCCGAATCCACTGAGGGCAAGGCCTATTACCAGGCAGCCCTGGCAGCGATTCGCGCCGGCCTGGCGGTCGGCCAGAGTACCTCCAGCCTCGCCCCCTGATCCCGCAAACTCACCTGTAGCCGCTGCCAAGCCCACGAGGCTGCGCAAAGGTGGGCAGGACCTTGCCTGGCAATCTAGCGCCGAACCTCCAGCGACTCTTCGGGCCGTTCGCAGCCTACGGCAGCGGCTACACCCATCTCCCACGGCTCAGACGTGCTGGGTCAGAAAGGCGAAGTACTGATCGCGGTACAAGGGAATTTCATTGGCCAGATGGTGCCGCGCCTGCGGCAACAGCAGCACCTCGGGGGTGGCGAATTTGCCCTGGATCACCTGCAGGTTGTGCTGCCAGTCCACTGTCATGTCCGCTTGCCCCTGAACGATCAGCGGGTGCCTTGAACTGCGCGGAGCCTTTTCCAGACGCTTGATCCAGCGCGCCAGCGCACCGACCCAGGCCGTTGGCAAACGCTGTGGCTGCAACGGGTCTGCCTGCAGGAAAGCGAGGAATTGCGCGTCGTTGGAGTTCTCGCTGAAGCGCCGGGCAATTCCGCTGACAAAGGGCCGCAACAGGTAATAGCTAAGCATCGACCAGCCCCAGGCCCGTGGCCGCACCAGCGGTGACAACAGAATCACCTGGCCCTGGGCCGGACTCTCGGCGCCCTGGTTGAGCAGGTGATCCATGATGATCGCACCGCCCGTGCTCTGCCCGAACAAATGCCAGGGTTGCGGCAGCTCCAGAGCCCGGGCTTGCGCGAACAAGCCTTGCAGGACCCGCTGATACACCGCGAAATCATCGATGCTGGCCCGCTCGCCGCTGGATAGACCATGCCCGGGCAGATCACAGGAAATCACCACGAAATGGCGCTGCAGCGCCCATTCGATTACATGCCGGTACAACCCCATGTGATCGTAGAAACCGTGGAACAAAAACAGCGTCGCCCGTGGCTGCTCCGGCCACCAGACTTGGCAGACCACCTCATAACCGTCCACTTGAAAACGCCCCAGGCGACTGCGCGGCACCAAGGCGCGGCCGGCAAAATCCAGCCCATAGAAGCGCTGGTAGGCCTGAGCCTCGACCGACAAGGGTTGCCCCGCCGTCAGAGGCTGCAGGCTGGCGCGCAGGTGATCGGGGTCGAAGTTCACGGACATAAGGGTTTCCAAAGCTGGGGCGACGGCGACAAAACAGAGTTTCTGGGCCTGCGATATTCATCTGTCGCAGCAGGCATGGCAAGCTACGCGACCTTCGAGGATCAATCTTAATGCGCCCGTCTTACCGCACGCCCCTGCTTGCCAGTCTGCTGGTCCTGATCTGCGCCGTTGTGCTGTGGAGCGCCTACGACTGGTTTCAGGGTCGCTATCTGCGCGCCTTCAGTGAACACACCGCGGTGTTTTCCGGCGACCCCTTGCAACTGCCCATTGAGCTGGCCGGCCCCGGGGCAATCCGCCTGGTGCACTTCTGGGACCCCGCCTGCCCGTGCAACGTCGGCAACCAGCAGCATCTGGCCGAGCTGATCGACGCTTACGAGCCGCGTGGCGTAACGTTTTATTCCGTGCAAAAACCCGGCAGTCACGGCCAGTTGCCCGCCACCCTGAACCGCCTCAAAGCCCTCGACCACCTGCCCGGTGCGGAACACATTCCCGCAAGCCCTGCGGTCGCGATCTGGGACCGCAGCGGGAAGCTGGCGTACTTCGGCCCCTACAGCGAAGGCCTGACCTGCAACTCCAGCAATAGCTTTATCGAGCCCATCCTCCAGGCCCCTGGAAGACAATCGCGGCGTCAGCGCCACCCACACCCTGGCGGTCGGTTGCTACTGTCCATGGCATCCGCTGCTGACTAAGGCATTCGCGACTATTCAGGAATGCATCCTGCGCGTCTTCCCTACTTGTGCTAATGTTTGCAGCGCTGTGACAAGCGGCATCGAACAACAACATCAAGGAACCCGCTGAAACGCAGCCTGACCGTCGTCGCCGTTCTGAGCATCGCCTGCTAGCAGGTGCTGCGGTTACCTGTCAGCAAGCAACCGACACGCCAGGCCAGATCGAACTCAGTTGGCTTGCAGGGCTCGGTCACCGTGCGCTACGACGAACGCGGCGTGGCCGCATATCCGCGCTGAAAGCGAAGCCGAAC
>NZ_WVHL01000002.1 GCF_009861525.1 Pseudomonas sp. LD120
GACATGGTACATGGAGGGCGACTGGGGCATCGAGAACCCAACGAACAGCCCGGGGAAGCGCAACCGCAAGTGTGCAAAGTCCGATGCCCGTGGCTATTTCGATGCCCTGAGAATATTACCCGGGTGATATTGAAAGCCTGATTAATATCCGGGTAATATTGGCGCTCATTGTCTTGAGGCCATTGTCATGTCCGACTCCCTTGCCCAACCCGTTACCGCCTTCCAGGCCCAGCGTGTGCTGGCGACCGGCCGCTGCTGGAGGTGCGCGCTGGCGGTCAAGCGCGCCACTGAAGGTGGCGAGCGACAACCGCTGCTGGTGTTCGATGATGCCAGCGGCCGGGTCGTCGATCTCGACCTGCGTGGCACCCCCGATGAGGTACGCCAGCGCTTGGCCGCTACCCCGCCGCCCGGCCCGGGCGCTACCGCCAGCGCCAGCCGACGCCGCCCGGTCGAGGCCGAAGACCGCACGCCCCGTGGGCGCGGGCGGCCCAAGCTGGGGGTCGTCGCCCGGAAGTGACCCTGCTGCCGCGTCAGTGGGATTGGCTGGCCGAGCAGCCGGGTGGGGCCTCGGCGGTGCTGCGCCGGCTGGTGGACGACGCGCGGCGCAATGGCACCGACGCACAGCGACAGCGGGCTGCGCAAGAGGCGGCCTACCAGTTCATGCTGGCCATGGGCGGCGACCTTCCGGGTTATGAAGAGGCCACTCGGGCGTTGTTCGCCGCGGATCTTGCGCGCCTGCAACAGTGCATTCAGGACTGGCCCGGGGATATCCGCGACTACGCCCTGCGCCTGGCCGGCGCGCTTTGACAGGTCAGTGCTGCAGCACCCGACGGGCCGCCGCCGAAGGCTCTTCGGCAGTGGCCCGTCGGGCTAGGCAGGTCAGGCCGCAATGCCCGCAGGCCGTCGCGTATGACTTCACTTGCGCTGGCCTATTCACCGCTATGTGGCCTGCACCGCGTCGGCCATTTGGTTTGGCGGCGTGATGCGGAAGTTGCTCAGTGTTACGCATGAGGAGTTTCTCCCGCTGGATAGGATTGAGTCCTGCCTCCACGCTGAGCAAAATGCATACCCCCTCAGGCATCGCCCCCTTGTACAGAATCCCTCAAGCCTGGACGGTAGCCGTCCGATTGAAGGGACGATTCTCTAGCCGCGACGCGCCATCAGCAGCACCGACGCCGCCCCTGACAACAGCAGCGCGCAGCCGCGATTGAACAGGCGCTTGCCGCGCGGTGCGGCGAACCAGCGGCGCATGTGCAGGCCCATGTAGGCGTAGGCGCCGATGGCGATCCACTCCAGCCCCAGAAACAGCACGCCCAGGACCAGGAACTGCGGCCCCATCGGCTGCGCCGGATCGACGAACTGCGGCAGGAAGGCAGTGAAGATCAGGATCGCCTTGGGGTTGCCCGCCGCCACCAGGAACTCCTGGCGGGCCAGGGCCCACAGACCGACGCGGGCCGCTTCGCCGGGCTCTTCATGGCCGGGGTTGGCGCGCCACAGCTGCCAGGCCAGGTACAGCAGGTAGCCTGCGCCGAGGATCTTGATGGCATGAAACAACAGTTCCGAGGTCTGCAGGACCACCGCCAGGCCGGCGGCGGCCAGGGCGATCATCAAGGCGAACGCCAGCAGCCGGCCGATGCCCGCCAGGCACGATTGGCGATAGCCGTAGCGGGTGGCGTTGCTCACCGACAGCAGGTTGTTCGGGCCGGGGGCCATATTCAGGGCAAAGCAGGCGGGGATGAACAGGAGCAAGGTGGCAAGGTTCATAAGGTCTCCCAAAGGGCGTGGGTGGCACTGCATCGCAGTCGCAGTAGCAGTAGCAGTAGCAGTAGCAGTAGCAGTAGCAGTAGCGGTCATGATCGCAGTCGCAGTCGCAGTCGCAGTCGCAGTCGCAGTCGCAGTCGCAGTCGCAATAGCAATAGCAATAGCAATAGCAATAGCAATAGCAATAGCAGTCACAGTCGCGGCCACAGCCGCACTCGCGATCGCGGGCGCCAGGCTGCCGGGGCGCGAGAGGGCAAAAATAGAGGTCGTAGCGGGGCCAAGGCAAGTGTCCCGTGCACCTTTGTGAGGCGCGCCTGGGCTGGGAGGGGTCAGGTATCGCCGTCGAGTGCGCCGCGCAAGTGCGCATCGAGCCACGGCGCGACTTGGGCCGCGTGGCTCAGGCCCAGGTCATGCTCGGCCCCGGGGACGATGCGCAAGCGCGCATTGGGCAGCAGGGCGGCCAGGCGCTGACCCACTGCCACCGGGCTGATGGGGTCGCAGTCGCCCCACAGCAGCAAGACCGGCATGTCCAGTTCCCCCAGGCGCGGGCCGAGGTCGCTGTGGTCATCGACGAACCAGCGGGGCAGTTGCGGGTAGGCCGCGGTGTAATCCTTGCGCCAGTCGCTGGCGCCCAGCTTGCCCATGTCCACGCCGCCGGAGGTGACGCTCAACACCAGATGGGTGATCAGCTCCGGTCGCGCCAGGGCCGTTTGCACCGCGAGGATGCCGCCCATGGACTGAGCCACCAGCGCGGTGGGCTGGTCGATGCGCTGCAGCACCAGGTCCAGCAGATCGTCCATGCCCCGGACGTCTGGCTGTGCCGGGGTATCGCCGAAGCCCGGCCAGCCCAGGTGCACCTGGCGCGCCGGATGGCGCAGCTGCGCGGCCAGGGGTTGCCAGAATTGACGATTGCCCGAGGCGCCGGGCAGAAACAGCAGTTGTTGGGGGGCTTGGGGCACGGCATCGCTCCGGGTCCGTGGGCGGCTAACACGCTCGCGCTGGCAGCAGCACCGTGCGGCGGGCAAGAAAAATACGGCGACTTGGCGTCAGGAGCAAGAGGCACAGCGTGCGGCGCCGCGCATCGAGCGATGGCGGCGGGTGATGCACCAGGCGCCCATGCATCCGCTGCGGCGGTTTATCATGCGGGCCCTGGCGGGTTGCTCGCCAAGCCAGTGACTGATCTTCTTGCCCACTCCGGATGCGCCCGCCATGTCAGATCCGCAAAAGCCTGTTGCCATCCCCGAATTTCCGGTGTGCCACGTCCGGGGCGGCACCTCCACCGGGTTGATCCTGCCTCGCGATGCCTTGCCCCGGGACGAAGCCCTGGTGGAAGAACTGCTGCGCCACCTGATGGGCGTGCCACTGCACGGCGAGTGGCCGGGCAACAGCCAGATCACCGGCCTGGGGCGCGGCGGGCCCACCAGCAACAAGGTGTTCATCGTCGAACGCCGCCCCGGCGAGACGCGGATGATCAGCACCCTGGCGCAACTGGCGGCGGGCAAGAGCGCCATCGACTGGAGCGTCAACTGCGGCAACCTGTCCGCGGCCCTGCCGCTGTACGCCCTGCAACGCGGGTGGCTGCAGCCCGGGGAGGGCGGTGGACAGATCGAGATCTACAACAGCAACACCCAGACCACGATGTATGCACGCCTGAGCCTGCGCGACGGTCGGCTGCTGAGCGACACGCGAATTCCCGGGGTCAACGGGGTGTTTCCCGGGGTCGACCTGTTTCTCGATAAGCCGGTGGGCGCCAAGACCGGCGCGCTGTTTCCCACCGGGCAACGGGTCGACCTGTTGGACGGCATCGCCGCCACCTGCATCGACGTGGCGGTGCCCATGGTCATCCTGCGCGCGGCGGACCTGGGTAAGACCGGCGAGGAAAGCCCGGCCGAACTGGACGCCGACCCACAGTTCAAGGCGCGCCTGCTGGAACTGATGGTGCAAGGCGGTCTGCGCATGGGCTTGCGCCAGCGCGACGGCCGTTTGATGAGCGCCGACGACCTACGGCGCAGCGAAACCATCCCGAAGATCTGCATCGTCAGCCCGGCGCGAGAAGGCGGGGATATCGCCACCCGCTACTTCACCCCGCAGAACGCCCACCCGTCCCTGGCGGTGTCCGGCGGCTGCTGCCTGGCGGCGGCCTGCCTGGCCGAAGGCACCGTGGCCCATGCCCTGTTGGCGCGGGCACCGGTGATAGGCGAAGGGAAGGGCGAATATCCGCTGGCGATTGAAAACCCCGCCGGCGTGCTGGAAACCCTGATCAATGCCCGACAGGTGGCCGGGGAGCTACTGATCGACGGCGCCGCCTACCGGCGCAGCGCACAGATCCTGTTGCAGGGCAGCACACCGCTGTACAACGCCTCGCCGCAATTGATCGCCGCCCTTGGCGCCTTGTAGCCACTGCCGCAGGCTCGCCAGCGATCCCTCTACCGCCGAGGCCTCTTCGGTGCCTATCGCAGCCTGCGGCAGCGGCTACAGAGTTGCCCGTGACGCCAGCGCTTGCATTCGCTTCGTGTAGCCGCTGCCGAAGGCTGCGAACGAGCCACAGGCTCGCTGGCGATCCCCCTGGCGCCGAGGCCCCTTCGGTGCCTATCGCAGCCTGCGGCAGCGGCTACAGGCGGGCGGCTGTGGTTCAGCGCTGGGGGAAATCCCGGCGCAGGGCATCCACCCCTGCCAGCAGCCGAGGCACGGGATTGCAGGCCAGGGGCAGCGTCACTTGGCAGCCGTCCAGCCGTTGCTCCGGGTTCAGCCAGGGCGGCGCGGCTTCAAGGCAAAAGTGGATCTGGATCTGCGGCTCGGGGCCGCCCAGGTAGTGAAACGCCAGGCAAGGCTCGGTGAACCAGCAGGGCCGGGGAGGGCCTTTGGGCTGATCCAGGGCCTGTAGCCACTGGGCCAACTGACCGAGCTCGTGAGTCCTCAGGCAGGCATCCTTGAAACGCCAGTCGCCCTGGGGATGCTCGATGCGGCCCTGCACCATCAGCCAGTTGGCGTCCAGGTGATCGTGGCTGCTGGGGAACTGGTAGCCAAGGATGTCCAGTTCCACCCGCAGCTCAGGCGGGGCCCTGAAGATCAGGGGCATATCAGCGAACCTCGCCGCCATCGGGAAGAAACGGCGGCACCTTCTGGCGCAACAACTGGATCAACGCCGGGTCCATGAAGTCGTAATCATCGGCAATGTTCAGGCTCACGATCTGCTGGTTGTTCAACTGCGCCTTGAAGCGCTTGCGCAGTTTTTCCCGGTGGCCGGTTTCCATCACCACAATCAGCCCGGCCCATTGCACCAGCTCCGGGCCCAGGGGCACCTGGGCATCGTGATTGAGCCCGGCGGAGGCGGTTTCGATCCCCGGCCAGTCGGCGAACAGCTGCTCGGCGGTGGGGCTGCGCAGCTTGTTCTGGCTGCAGACAAACAAGACATTGAGCATTGGGCCGAACTCCTTGGCACAGACGCCCGGCCCGTGACGGGCGGGGCAAAGGCGCTGATTTTTCGGGGCTTTGGCCGCGCTGTCCAGCAACTTGTGACGGGATGGGCCAATGGCGTTGGTCAGCCCCGGTTGCCCGCCAAGGGCTGTGGCTGCGAAACTGCCAGCCCCTTGACTCGCATCGCTCACGCCATGTCCGCAGCCCTGTTCACCTCACCCCATCTGGGCCTGGCCCTCAGGCGCTGGCGCCTGTTGCACCGGGTCAAGCAGCAGCACGCTGCCGAGCTGTTCGGCGTGGCGCAGTCGAGCATTTCCCGCTGGGAAAACGGCCGGCAGGCCATGGAACCGGCGGAGCGTGCGCGCCTGGAGCACCTGCTGGCGGCCAACCTCAGCGCCGCTGCCGATCAGGCCCTGGCGCGGCTGGTGAATGACAGCCCGCGCGCCGTGCACCTGGTGTGCGACCTGACCCACCGCCTGCTGGCCTGTTCGCCGACCCGCGCCGCACAATTCGGCGTGCCCTTGAGCGAGCTGCTGGGCCAATCGCTGTGGGGCTTTTGTACCGAGGAAATCGTGCGCAAGGAAGCCGCCCTGGATGACCTGGGCTGGCGCGCAGTGCTGGCGCCGCCGTCCCTGGAGTTCTTCAGCGGCCACAACGATTCGGCCATCGTGCCCATCGCCCCCAGCCAGTGCCGCTGGACCCGCCTCAACCTGTCCGACGGCAACGCCGTGCGGCTGGTGGAAACCCTCTGACGCGCTTGTCGAGGCACGCCACGCATATTTTATCCGTGGACCGGTTGCTGCCCGCTGGCTAGTCTGGCAAGCCTTCGCCCGCCGCCCCACGGCGTGGGCCTCATTCACGTGCAGCAGGCTTGTCCATGACCCCCGAACTCCTCAGTGGCCGTCTCGACTTTCTCCGTGAAGCGGAAAAACTCAAGGACGTGCTGCGCAGCGCCCACACCTCCAGCGGCCGCCAGGAAAGCACCGCCGAGCACAGCTGGCGCCTGTGCCTGATGGCGTTGCTGTTCGAAGACCAACTGGGCGAACTGGACCTGCTGCGGGTGCTGAAACTGTGCATCGTCCACGACCTGGGGGAGGCCATTCATGGCGATATCCCGGCGGTGGCCCAGGCCGCCCACCCGGACAAGAGCCAACAGGAACGCGACGACCTGCAATACCTCGCCCGGGCCCTGGACGCCCCAGCCCGCCAGCGCCTGCTGGAGCTGTGGGACGAATACGAAGGCGCCGCCAGCGCCGAGGCGCGCGCGGTCAAGGCCCTGGACAAGCTGGAAACCCTGCTGCAACACACCCAGGGCCAGAACCCGGCGGATTTCGACTACGGCTTCAACCTCGATTACGGCCGCCGCTACACCGATGCCAGCCCGTTGTTCCAGGCCCTGCGCCAGCAGATCGATGCCGACACCCGGCGCCGCCTCGACGCCCAGGACTGAGCAGCGGTTCACGATCGGCGGTGCCTGGCTCAGGCGCCGTTGAGCATGCCTGGGCAGCACTCGAAAAGGGATGAACAGGCTCCGGCAGGGGGCAGGGCGCCCGCTGGGGGCCTGGCACGGGTCATGGTTTTTTTCTGGCAGGGTCATCAAGCGAAGCTATTTTTACCTTCGCTTGTCCTTCACTACGCTTTTCACACGGTTGTCCAACCCGGGGCCAACGTCGAGCGGCAGGTTTTCGATGACCGAAGGAGTGATCCATGTCCAATGAATCCAAGTGCCCGTTCAAACACACCGCCGGCGAAGGCACCCGCAACCGTGACTGGTGGCCCGGCCAACTGAACCTGAAGATCCTCCACCAGCACTCACAGCTGTCCGACCCGATGGCCGAGGACTTCGACTACGCCGCCGAATTCAAGACCCTGGACCTGGCCGCGGTGAAGCGCGACCTGCTGGCGCTGATGACCGACTCCCAACCCTGGTGGCCGGCGGATTTTGGCCACTACGGCCCGCTGTTCATCCGCATGGCCTGGCACAGCGCCGGCACCTACCGCATCGCCGATGGCCGCGGTGGCGCCGGGGGCGGGCAGCAGCGCTTCGCCCCGCTCAATAGCTGGCCGGACAACGTCAGCCTGGACAAGGCGCGGCGGCTGATCTGGCCGATCAAGCAAAAATACGGACGCAAGATCTCCTGGGCCGACCTGATCATCCTCACCGGCAACGTCGCCCTGGAATCCATGGGTTTTAAAACCTTCGGCTTTGCCGGTGGCCGCCAGGACGTCTGGGAGCCGGAAGACAACGTCTACTGGGGCAGCGAAACCACCTGGCTCGACGACCAGCGCTACAGCGGCGACCGTGAGCTGGAGAACCCCCTGGGGGCGGTGCAGATGGGCCTGATCTACGTCAACCCGGAAGGCCCCAACGGCAACCCCGACCCGCTGGCGGCGGCCCGCGACATCCGCGAAACCTTCGCCCGCATGGCCATGAACGATGAAGAAACCGTGGCCCTGATCGCCGGCGGCCACACCTTCGGCAAGACCCACGGCGCCGGCCCCGCAACCCACGTCGGCCCGGAACCGGAAGCCGCCGGCCTGGAAGAACAGGGCCTGGGTTGGAAAAGCAGCTTTGGCACAGGCGTTGGTGGCGACGCCATCACCAGCGGCCTGGAAGTGATCTGGACCACCACCCCGACCCGCTGGAGCAACGACTTCTTCGACCACCTGTTCGGCTACGAATGGGAGTTGACCACCAGCCCCGCCGGCGCCCACCAATGGCAACCCAAAGCCGGCGCCGGGGCCGACAGCGTGCCCGACCCCCACGACCCGAACAAACGCCGCACGCCGTCGATGCTCACCACCGACCTGTCGCTGCGCTTCGACCCGGCCTACGAGGCCATCTCCCGGCGCTTCCACCAGCACCCCGAGCAACTGGCCGAAGCCTTCTCCCGAGCCTGGTTCAAACTCACCCACCGCGACATGGGGCCGCGCGCCCGTTACCTGGGCCCGGAAGTGCCGGCCGAGGAACTGATCTGGCAAGACCCGATTCCGGCGGTGAACCACCCGCTGATCGACGCCCAGGACATCCAGCAGCTCAAGGGCCAGATCCTCAATTCCGGCCTGTCCGTGGCGCAACTGGTGTCCACCGCCTGGGCCTCGGCTTCGACCTTCCGCGGCTCGGACAAGCGCGGCGGCGCCAACGGCGCACGGATTCGCCTGGCCCCGCAGAAAGACTGGGAGGTCAACCAACCGCAGCAACTGGCCCAGGTGCTGCGCGCCCTGGAAGGGGTACAGAGCGCCTTCAACAGCGCGCAAAGCAATGGCAAGCGCGTGTCCCTGGCGGACCTGATCGTCCTCGGCGGTTGCGCGGCGGTGGAACTGGCGGCGAAAAATGCCGGCTACAGCATCAGCGTGCCCTTCGCCCCGGGGCGTATGGACGCCAGCCAGGAACAGACCGACGTCGAATCCTTCGCCGTGCTGGAACCGGTGGCCGACGGCTTCCGTAACTACCTCAAACCCGTCAGCGGCGTCACCGCCGAAGCCCTGCTGGTGGACAGAGCGCAACTGCTGACCCTCACCGCCCCGCAACTGACCGTGCTGCTGGGCGGCCTGCGAGTGCTGGGGGTCAACGTCGGGCAATCGCCCCACGGCGTGTTCACCGCGCGCCCGGGGACCCTGAGCAACGACTTCTTCGTCAACCTGCTGGACATGGGCACCCAATGGAAACCCCTGTCCGAGGCCCGTGACCAGTACGAAGGCAGCGACCGCGTCACGGGGCAACACAAATGGAGCGGCACCCGGGTTGACCTGCTGCTGGGTTCCAACTCGCAACTGCGGGCCCTGGCCGAGGTGTATGCAGCGGCGGATGCGGGGGAGAAGTTCGTGAAGGACTTTGTCGCCGCCTGGGACAAGGTGATGAACCTGGATCGGTTCGATCTACGCTGAGGGCAGGGGATTAACGTCCAGCAACTGGCGGCCCTCGACTTGAGTATTCAGGTCGAGGGCTGCGGCTGTCTGTGGCAAGTGCTGGCGATTTCCTCGACCCTCTTACCCACCCAGCAGAAGAATCAGCATCAGGCAAAAGGCTCTGTGAACTCGCGCGGTGCTGGATGCACTATGGCAAAATGCCCTGCATCAATTCAGGGAGCCAGGGATGAAAGCTATTGTCGTTGCAGCGCTACTGTTACTTACAGGGTGTGTAGCAAAGGTTGTTGAATACAAGGCATTGCCTATTACACAGGGTCAGGCGGAATCGATCATTGAACAGGTACTGATGGAACAACCGCTGAAAACCAGACCCGAACAAGTGTTCTTCACGGACGAATACATTGGCTACGGAAGTGGGACTATTTCTGCTACCAGTGGCTTTGCAAGTGCAACGCCTATCGGCGTAGGAGCCATAGCAGCCGGCAGCTCCAAGACTTCTTCCAAAGCGGTGCAAACCCGTATCTATTTCAACTCGATTGGTAGCGTCACGCTCTACTCAAAGCGTGGTCGTTGGGTCGTGCAGACCAGGAACCAGGCAGGTGGAGTGCTGAACAGTTCGCAGGTCGACACGCAGCAGAAGGCTCAGCGGTTTGTTGACGCAATGTTGTTTTTCAAACGGACCTAATGCGGCGCAGGGTAGCTGACTGATAGGCGGCGGCAGGTGATGGCCCCTAGTCGCTTGATCAGCTTCAAGGCAACTTCAGACCGGGTAAAACGATAACGCCTCCTTAGGGAGGCGTTTTTGCCAGCGCGGTCGAGGCGTTTCGCGCTCGACTGGCGGCAATCAGGGCGGGCCATGTAGCGCCCGCCACGCGCTTACTGGGCCTTGAGGTACTCATTGAGAAACGCCTGGGCATCGCCATAGCTGGACAGGTTGCTGTCATAGCCCACCTTCAGCGGCTTGGCCTCGCCCGGCAGATGCAGCTCGCCATAGCCTTCCTGAAGCAGCAGCACCACGAACTTCTGCCCGTCCACCTGAGTGAAGTAACGGGTGTCGCGCGAGGTTTGCTCGACGTTCATTTTCTGAATGCGCATGTTCCAGTCGTGGTCGGCGTCTTCCACCTGCACCAACGCCTGATGGGCGCTGCGCTCACCGATGCGCAAGGTCCAGACCTTCACCCCGTGCGGCCCGGTGTAGGCCAGGATCTTGCCCGCCACCTGTGGCCGTTCCTCGGCCTGGGCCAGCCCGGTTCCCAGTACCCACGCCATGACCCACGCGGCCGCCCAACGGTAATAAAGCTGCATCCTTCTAGCTCCTGAACATGAAAAAGGGCGGTTATTGAAGCCGACCCCTGCGGCGCTGCCAAGCACCCAAGGCAACACGCGGGCTAAAAAACCTGCGTGCACAACCCACGCCGAGCCGCCTGCGAGTGGGTTACCATCCGCCGCCTCGGCGCCCCACACACGCTGGAGCGATGCACTGGCCCGGCAAGGCCGCCGGTCAACTTCCCGCCTCATCAGGACCCAGCCCCATGAGCCAACTCACCGCACTGATCGCCCAAGCCCGAGCCGGGCTTTCGGTCCAGCAAAACATTCCCCAGGAACGCTGGGAGGCCATCGCCACCCAGTGCGGCACCGAGGAAATCGCCGAGATCAAAACCCGCATCGCCTCACTCAAGGCCGCCCGCGAAGCCGTCGAAGACTGGGACGGCGACACCCGCGATGACCTGTATTTCGCCATCGCCCACTTCACCCGCCTGCTGGAACTGGCCAGCGCCCACGCACAAGGTGAATGAGCATGCCGATTGACCGCACAACGGATTATTTCGAGAGCAGCGAAGGCGCCGTGCGCCTATGGATAGAGCAGGGCAGTGCCATTCATCTCAAGGCCGCTAGCCCGCACAACGACCCGGTGGAACTGACGGCAGAACAGGCCCTGGAACTGGCCCAGGCACTGCAACGTCTGGCCAGCCGCCTTGCTGACTGAAAGCAGCCCCAAGACCAGCGCCCACGCAACCACCTGGGCAACGGCACACCTGAGAGGAACAGACCCTGTTTAACGAACTAGTGTTTTTGCACGAAGACCCTGACCAGGACTCCGCCTACCTCGGCGGCAACCCCTACCTGCCTGAGTCCATCCCTTGGCCCACCGACTCGATGGGCGCCCCCTTACTGCACCTTGCCAGTCTGCCGGCCAGCTTTATCAATCGATACCTCGCAGGCATGCAATTGAATGACGAGTTGGTGGTTTCGCTGTTTACGCCTTACTCAATCGTCAGCGATACCTACATCGATCAAGCCATGCAAGAGGGTGGCAAGGTGCTGGCCTACAGACCCGCGGCGCGACAGGTGGATGGTTACGGACAGCCCATCACCCCGGCGCGGCGAATCGAAGTGGTTGAAAATCCGGGGCAGGACAGCGACGAAAACGGCCTGGCCAAGATCGCCGGAATACCCGCCTGGATTCAGGATCAAGAGACACGCCCAGGCTTGAACTATGTGCTGCAGATCAACAACTCCCGGCTGAACAGGGCCGCTCCAGGGCACAAGGGCATCTTGGTCGGCGGAACCGGCTATTTGCTATTGAAGCAAGGCATTGATGACGAAGACCTGATGGCCGGGGCCCTGATCATCCAGAGTTCATAAGAAGGGGGCGGGCCCTCAGCCCACGAGGGCAAAATCCTTGGGGTCGAAGCGCTCGCGGGTGTCCATCTGAACATTGCGCAGGCTCGCGGTTTGCTCCTGGCTGGCGTACAGCGACTCGGCAGAATAACTGATCAGCAGCGAACGCCGGCGCGCACCACTGGGGTTGAGGCTGGCCCCATGCACCAGAT
Source organism: Pseudomonas sp. LD120 (assembly GCF_009861525.1). Taxonomy (GTDB): domain Bacteria; phylum Pseudomonadota; class Gammaproteobacteria; order Pseudomonadales; family Pseudomonadaceae; genus Aquipseudomonas. Next base: position 11,883 of record NZ_WVHL01000002.1, read on the forward strand.
CGGCATCGAACAGCAGCACGTCCCCCGCATTGCCCGCCAACTGCACTACACGGGATTCATCACTGAAATCAAAGGGCGCCAACCGCTCCCCGGGGCGATGACTGCCGGGCACGATGCGCGTTGCGCCATTGGCCGGCCCATAGTCATCGAGATAGACCAGCGCCGTGACCCGGTCACCGAGGCGCTGCTCCGACAGGTCCCGGTGCAACACCTGATGACCGCCCCCCGCCAACGGCTCGCGGCCCTCCACCTGAGCCAGAAAAAAGCGTTCCCCGATCAACTCCCCGGCCACCGCCAACAGCGCCGGCAAACGACACACCGCCTGCACCCGCGCATCCAGATCCACCAGCGCATGACGCCAATCGTGGCCCCGAGGCACCGGCCATTGCTCAGGCCCGATCACCCCCGCCTCGAACGTGGCCCGCAGCTCATCCAACCAGGCGGCGGGCACCGCCTGACGCAGCAACAAATAACCGTTTTGATGGAGTTGTTCGCGGTCGATCATGAGGGGGCAGATGTCCTTATCCGGGGTGGGGGAGAGCATAACGGCTCGCTAATCCGAACGACATAACCGGCTACGGTTTAGCGGTTGCCGGACCCAGAGCAGACCGCCTAGTCTGCTGCGGTCGCTGCAAAATCAGCGACCGGGCCTGAGAACCCGGTAAGATGCAGGCGCACAAGCGCCCGCCCATGAATGCAGGCGCATTTTTGTGCCCGTCTGTTCGTGTTATGGCGGCTGTGCGTGGGAGACCTTCGGGTCTGCCGGGTTCCTGTATCTCCGGTTTCTCAGCCCGCGCACAGCTGCCACCCACTCGCCTGAGAACGAAGGTGGCAGCTCTCATTACCGATATGGGAGTTTCAATCATGTACGCCCGTAATCCGTGTGGATTTTCCCTTCGTAATACCCGTCTCCTGGCTGTTGTAGGAGGTGTCCGATGAGCAGTTCTGCCTCAGTCAAGACACTGGGTTTCGTCACCTTTGGCAGTTGTGCCGATCCTGAATTAGAGGTATTTCGCGTGAATGCTGACGTGCCTTTGCAGCAGGCGTTGGAGCACGCCTCTACTTTGCTTTTCTACGCCAAGAAGCTAGCGCTGGATGCTGCTATGGAAGAGCAGGGGGAGCGCTACGCTTGGGCTTCGCACTTTTTGGCGGAGATGGGTAAGGCAGTGATTGATGATGTGTGTTTGGGGTTGGGGGAAGAGCGAGCTAGGTAGGGGGGCTGAAATCGGACAATATCGTGCGAAGTTCAAAGAGACGGCGCTTATCGCTGCTTGATAAGCGACGTCTTTATGAGCTGAGGGGCAGCTTTCCGGCCAAAAACGATCATTAAGAGGCGTGTGCGAAACCAGGTACGATTCAGCTCTTCTATATCTAAGGCCCTACTATCCATACGGCTTGACCAGCAATTTTGCAGTCATAATCCTTCTCCAGCTGGTACAGTCGCTTGCCAACTTTTTTACGAAATACGTCGATGTAGGAGTTTAGGAATCTTATATCATTTGTGTTTTCATTCATGACTTCTCGACAAGCAGCTATTAGACCTTCGCAGATATCTCTGAGCCTACTGTCAAAATCAAATTTACTTAGCAGTCTCATTAATTTATGTCTAATTCTATCAATGGATCGGATTGTAAATTCAGGATTTTCCCGGCCATGTGACTCATGTAACACTCCCTTGAGGGCCAAGGTGTCTACAATTTCTTGAGCAACTTTTGCGTTGGAGCTAAATCGCTGAATCAATGGTAACGGGCTCCGATGCGTCTTAAGTAAAACTGACATAAGTTCTTCGTGGCTACGCTTCCATGCAGATAGAGTGGCTGCGTCATAATCTATACCATTATTTTTATCAACTAGAGTGTGGCAGGCCACGCAAAGCCAGATTCCATTCTGATCGCTTTCAATGTATGCCTTCTCCATGATTTGATATCGCGCCGCGCCCTTTTTTTCTCCAATTATATGGGCGGCCTCTCCTTTTTTAGTTCGTAGATGTGGGTCGGAAGATGCGGGCCCAATCGTGAGAACATTACATTCTGGATTATTGCAGATGTAACCTGAGCGGTATGCCAATAGGGTTGCAACTTTTTGTGAGAATGCCATGTCATCTCCCTAAAAGGTTGAGTAAGTAGTTGTGTCCGGAAAAATTGTGAATGTTAAGCTATGTGTCGACCTTCGATCGATTTAATAAGTCTTTTAGGTGAAACTGATTACCTATTTCTGGGGATTTCTTTTTTACTCCTAGGCTCCTTGTGTCGACAGTAGCCTGCCATAACGTGTGAGAGGTGATCTGCACTACATCAACTTAACCGATACCATTTCTACATGTCGGATTTTTCCTGGCTGCCGTCGTGGCTTTCTGCTTTGCTAATGGTGTACTCAGCATATCGGTCTCATGGACAATCTCAAGCGTCTTAGCTTCAAACTAATTACCCATACGGAACGTCCCCGTCAGCCTAGGGATAAGGGCTTTAGACGCCATATTTTTGTTACCGTTGATATGTTCACGGTGATTGGTCGGACATTTTCTGCGCCGGCTGTATTCACCATTACTGACTTTTGTGTGTTGCCGAGCGATGCTTGGCGCATTTCTTCATTAGGCCAATCTTTGGTCATGCTACGCCTCGGTGCGGTGATCTGCTCGCTACACCGAGGTAAGTAGACCGCTGTCATGCTCCAATTTTTCCGCAGGCCGGAAAAGGTTTATCCCCTACAGTTATCCAATAATTTGTGAAGAACTATCCATGGGAATTTGCAAAAGCCTCAGCTCCGCGTCAACCGCATGGGTTGCGCTCAAGCTAGCTTGAAAAGCATCTTTCTTACATGGGGCCACTATAGTTTCTGTAATCCGTCCCTAATTTACAAACTCCTTTCAAGCGCGTCGGCATCTATTTGCTCATCGCCTGGTAATGCTCTGAATACCCACATTCTTCAAAAATCAACCTCAGGCCATCTTTGAAAACATCATGGTCAAATTCTTTTATATCAAAAATATTCTGGCCCAAGGAGTGCGACTCTCGATTCATGTATCTGTAGAACGTCGTAAACTTATCAGTCGACAGGGCAGGTTTTTGGAAGACGTTATTGAAATCCTTTTTTTGAACAAAGTTGAAAAAATATTCGACAATGTTTCGCATACAGTTAGCAATGAGTGCAGGTGGTGAGGCCTGGTCTTTTATGATCGACCAATAGGACTGATAGTCGTTTTGGATCTCTTCGTATTTCATCGAAATTACAGAGCTGCCATTTGAGTTTTTGACAACTCTGAATAAGTTCTGTGTCTCCGCGCGTTTCTCTTTGTTTGTGTGTGTTAGCTCGTAGAAGAAGTACAAACTATGAGTGAGTACAAAAACTTGTGTGTATAATTTATCGTTGATAAAGTATTTCTTGATGAGTTGTCCAATATTGAATACGTAGAGATGAGAAAGACTGGAGATAGGATCATCAATCACAACGACTTTGGCTTGAGGCACCGCAGTGGCGGTTTTCTGTCCTTTGCAAAGCTCCATGAAGTATAGAAAACTAATAACGGTTTTCTCGCCCTCGCTCAGCGAGTGAAATGCATTCGCTTGATCGGTAGCCCTAGAAACTCTGTAGAAATTTTCTCCGTGTGGCACTACAGAAAAACCATCTATGCCAATTTCAATCAGTCCAGCATTGATATTTTCGATTGACTCTTCGATGTTGACGGTTTGTTTTCTTAGAGTTGCAAGCTTGTCGCTCGAAGATGTCACATCGGTATTTAGCTTTGTTGCTTTTTGGCTTATCTTGCTGGCCTCGTCTTTGAGGTCTGAAGCTGACTGGAAGTAGGTAGAAATCGTCTGATCATAGTCCCAGCGCATTAGCGTCCAAAAGCGTGATCTTATTTCATCCCGAGTCTTTTTTTTGTTCGCCAGCTTTTCGTTATGTGCCTCTATCAGCTTGTTCAGGCCGCCGATCAAATCGTTGATCACGTTAACGGCGGATTGGGTATCGGTGAGGACAACCGGCGTGCTTGGGCTTTTAATCTTGTTGCCAATGTGCAGGATATTTTCGCGGATCGACGCCTTCAAAGCTTCACAGGCAATGTTCCACGCTTCCACAAGCTCTTTGCTGGCAAGCGGAGAGTTTGAAATGTCTTGCAGATTCAGACTGGAGGCCTGTGCTTCATATCGAATCCTGATTGACTCCAACTGCTTAACATCTTGCTCGTAGGCCTCGTCGAAGTAAGCGTCTGGCCAAGTCACCTTCAAAACTCCAGCATTAAGGGCGATGGTGTCCGCGTATTTTTAAGCGGACACCATCGCCCTTAATCGCCAGGATTTTCATGCGCCAACGAAGCTCTTATCCCAAACCGTTCAAAGCCCAGGTCGTTCAGGAATGCCTTCAGCCCGGCGCCACCGTTTCAAGCGTCGCCATCGCTCACGGCATCAACGCCAACGTCATTCGTAAATGGCTGCCGCTTTACCGGCACAGCTCAGTGCCCGCGTTGCCTGCGTTTGTCCCGTTGAAGGCTCCTCCTAAGCGGCCGTCAGAGGCATTGGCGATCATCGAGATACCCGTTGGCGAACAAGCCATCGCCGTGAAGTGGCCAGTGTCCGATCCTGATGGGTGCGCTCGATTTATCCGAGAGCTTGCCAAGTGATCCGCATTGACGCCATCTGGCTCGCCACCGAACCCATGGATATGCGTGCCGGCACCGAAACTGCGCTGGCCAGAGTGATCGCAGTATTCGGTGCGGCGAAGCCGCACTGCGCTTATCTGTTTGCCAATCGCCGGGCCAATCGTATGAAAGTTCTCGTGCATGACGGAATCGGCGTTTGGCTGGCGGCACGGCGGTTGAACCAAGGAAAATTCCACTGGCCAGGCATACGACAAGGCAGCGAGTTGGAACTGGATAGTGAGCAACTTCAGGCCTTGGTACTTGGTTTGCCTTGGCAGCGCGTTGGCGCTGGCGGTGCAATCACGATCCTTTAAAAAGCTGTAATTAAACCCAGAACACGCTGTCGCACGCGGTCGGCTTTGGTAAAATCCACGGCATGACTTCTATGCCAAACCTCGACCACATGACCCCCGACCAACTGCGTGCACTCGCTGCGCAGTTGATGTCGAAGGTCGACACCATGGGCAGAAAGAACCACCGCGATCAAACCATCATCGAACAGTTGACCCACGAGATCGCGATCCTCAAGCGGCACCGGTTTGCCAAGCGCAGCGAGCAGATCAGTCCTGAGCAAGGCAGCTTGCTCGACGATCTTCTTAACACCGATCTTGAGGCTATCGACGCCGAGCTGACGGCACTGCTTCCGACTCCTGCTCCAGAAGTAGCGCGCCAAAAGCCAAAGCGCGCGCCGCTGCCGTCGCAGTTTCCACGTACCGTCATTCATCACGAACCAGAAAACACTCAGTGCACTTGCGGTTGCCAACTTCAGCGCATCGGCGAGGACGTCAGCGAGAAACTGGATTACACGCCAGGCGTGTTCACCGTCGAACAGCATGTGCGTGGGAAATGGGCCTGCCGTCAGTGCGAAACACTGATCCAGGCACCAGTACCGGCCCAAGTGATCGACAAAGGCATCCCAACCGCAGGTCTGCTGGCCCATGTGATGGTTGCGAAGTTCGCTGACCACTTGCCGTTGTATCGGCAGGAGAAAATCTTCGGACGTGCCGGTTTAGCGATCCCGCGCTCCACACTGGCTCAATGGGTTGGACAGACCGGTGTGCAGCTTCAGGCGCTGGTTGATGCCTTGCGAGAAGCCGTTTTGGCCCAACGAGTCGTCCATGCCGACGAGACGCCGGTGCAGATGCTTGCGCCCGGACAGAAGAAAACTCACCGTTCTTATGTATGGGCTTACTGCACCACGCCGTTTTCGGTGCTCAAGGCCGTGGTCTATGACTTCAGCCCGAGCCGGGCAGGTGAGCATGCACGTAACTTCCTCGGCTCATGGAACGGCAAGCTGGTGTGCGACGACTTTGCTGGCTACAAAGCTGGCTTCGAGAAAGGCATGATCGAAATCGGCTGCATGGCCCACGCCCGCCGCAAGTTTTTCGATCTGCACGTGGCGAATAAAAGTCAGCTGGCCGAACAGGCGCTGCACTCGATTGGTGGCCTGTACGAAGTTGAACGCCAAGCGCGGGACATGAGCGATGAGGATCGCCGCCGAATACGGCAAGAAAAAGCAGCGCCGCTGGCAAAAACACTGCACGACTGGATGTTGACCCAGCGCGATCTTGTGCCCAACGGGTCAGCGACGGCCAAAGCCTTGGATTACAGCCTTAAACGCTGGATCGCGCTGACGCGCTACCTGGATGATGGCGCTGTCCCCATAGACAACAATCCAGTCGAAAACCAGATCAGACCGTGGGCGCTTGGCCGTTCGAATTGGTTGTTTGCCGGATCGCTTCGCAGCGGCAAACGGGCGGCGGCGATCATGAGCTTGATCCAGTCGGCGCGCATGAATGGGCACGATCCGTATGCCTATCTCAAAGATGTGCTGACGCGGTTGCCGACGCAACGGGCGAGTGAGATCGACCAACTGCTGCCGCATCAGTGGGTATCTGTCTGACTTACGCAACGTGAGTTGGGCAGACGCTTACTCGTCGAAGACTTGGCGGATGGAATCAATGATGCTCTTAGTGATCGTATCTTGCTGACAGAAAGGGCAGGCTTGACGGTCTTTATCATCTGAAACGTACTGGAGCCCTTGTTTCACCCAGTCAGAATTGCCAGCTTGAGTGATGAACTCTGCAACTGAACCTTCCTGGCTGCCGACAATGATCTTAGACCAGAGGGAGTCCCCTTCAATACCGAGCCAGCCAGCGGAAAGGGTTGAGATTTTCGTGAATGGAGCTGCACCCTCGCCTTCGATTGACGAAGCTTCTACCTTCAAGTCATCAACTGTGTAGCCCGGTGTATTTTCCGGTAAAGGCAGCCCAATAATATGCTGAAAAAGGAGTTCTGTTCTTTTGAGGCCTTCTAGGCAAAACTCCAGAACGCGATCACCACCCGAGAAATTCGTCTTGATCTCCCAGACTTTTCCGCTCGCCTTTATCTTCTCTTGGTCGAGTTTGGCTGCATTGTTTATGGCTAGCTTTGAGTTTTCTTGCTGAGCGGCCAGATGTTTCTCCAGCTCTCTCGTTTCTGCTTCGATTTGCTGGAGTGCAACCTTGTTCTCTTTGGAGAGGGTGAAAATCCCTTTTAAATTATCCTCTTCGTAAAAGTAGTCGTTCAGGAAGCTTTGGTTGTACACCAAAATTTCACACGGCTGATTGGTTTTCAGGCTGCATTTAGCAAACCGTGGCGCGCTCTGATTGTACAAAAACTCGGAGATGGTGCTCTTTCCTGCTCCGTTGAGTCCGTAGATGAGCGATGTCTTATTGATGGGCGAGAGAGTAGATTTGGATCTGTAACTGGTGACGCCATCTATGTTCAATTCCGTGATCACAACCTGACTCCTGAATGCTAGTGGCCTTGGGCTATCTCTGTTGGCGAGAAGGAGCATAGGCGAGGCATTAGATGCCTGCCACCTGACCTATGACGGAAGTTATCAGGGTGTCTCCGATGATATGTCGGAACTGGTTTGAGGCCAGCCGAAGGATGCTTCTGTAGTGAGGTTGATATGTCACGAGGCCGACCTGAAAAGCCGAGAAAGCACGGTTTTGCGCGGTCAGCAGGCAGAGCTGCTAGGCGGCTCCGGTTCTAACCTCAGCCGCCGTACTGCTCCGAGGAGTACCTAAAAATGGTACTTCTCGAATCGTCTCTTAAACGCTTCCTCCGATCCTTCCATGATGTCGAGGATGGCCGCTGCGGTTTGCTTGAGATCCGTGCCGCCTTGCGCCAAGACGCGCCCCTTCCCACCTTCCGACATCAGCGCGTAGACAAATTCGCTATCCGCGTTGACTGGTAGGTTGGCGTTATGGGTCGCCAGAATGAGCTGGCGCTGGGTTTTGGACTGCCTCAACAGCGGAACCAGATCTTTGTAGATGAAGCTGGTGTCGACCTCGTCTTCCGGTTGGTCGATGACTATCGGGCCGTCTCCTCGGACCAGCAATAGATTGAGAATCGCGGTATTTCGCTGACCCTCGGATAGCTGGTTGCCCTCAACGCTGCCAATGAGGGTGTGATCCTGCCGGTAGAGTTCAATGTCGATCAGGTCTGGTACTCGTGATACACGCAGTGAGCGCCATTTTTCCTGAACAGTTGTCAGATAAGGGGGCAGATCTGTTTTAAATTGCTGAAGAATGCTTGGCAATCTAGAGGTGTCCTCCATCACCCAATTGATGTACTCCCAGGGGCTGGGCTTCTGAGGAGAAGGAGAGGCCAGGAAGCTGCTGAACAGGTAATCGCCGATCCCATCCCACTCTCTCCCAACACGCGATCGGCGGTCGGGCTCCAAAGTCCCCCAAAGCAACATGAACGCCAATCTGTTGGCCATGGGGGTTATGGTGACGCGAATGGTCTTTTTAGTTTTCTCCGTGATTTCCAATGATGCCTGCTGGCGTAGCCGGCACTGCTCTGCCCAGATCCCGAAAAGTCGATTAAGAGACTCTTCCAACTCCTCGGGGGTTCTCTCCAGCGCCTTCCACTGCAGCTCTTTGTCTTCCAGGCTTCGTTGCTTGGTTTGCCTGGTCCGATCCAGATCCTGAAGGCGGCTGACATCACTAGGTTGAACACCTTTTGCCGCGCATGCTGCGATGAAGTTGGAGTGAGCAGCGTCCAGGTCCGCTGATATCTCACACCATTGCTGGTTCTCGGAGAACAGAGTGGCGAAATCGTTCCGCATTTCGGTGAGCAACGCATCCAGTTTCTGCTGATAGGTCGCTCGGTGTGTAGCTACCTTGGCTGTCTGCTCGGTGAACCAGCGTGAATGTGGCCAGGCCTCAGTAACTGCGGCAGGGGAGCTTTCAGCAGAAGTAAGACTTTCCAGGGTTCTCTCGACTGCACCGACATCCTTTTCGAAGCTATCGCTTAGATTCTGGAAGTAGCGTTTGGCGTGGGTAGCGCGCTGGTAGGCTGCCGCCTCACCCTGAACGTCCTTGCGCGCTTGCCATTGTCGATCAATCTCGACGAGCTCTTGCTTCAGACCGTCGAGTTCATGCTCGATGGCGCGCATCTGATCCTGTGCGGCGAACAGTCGCTTGATGTCAGCAGCAACTGTACGTTCCTCGCCTTGAAGCTTTTCGAGCTGCGCTGCGCATATCTCGTCGATCAGACTCAGCAACTGAGATTGTCCGCCTGGTGCAGTGAGCTCACTCAATTGTTGCTGGCTGTAGAACTGAATCGGCAGATGTCGCAGGTACGCCGAAAGATCGTGCGCAGTCCCTACAATAAGCGACAGGTCATCGCTCGGCGAGTAGCGCAGCACGTCGACTTGGCCCGGAATGCCTTCCCACTCGACCAGAATCTCGGTGTCAGGAGTGAAGGTTTGCTTTGCTCGCTGAGCCTTGAGCTTCGCCTTCTCTGAAATGGTTCCCGCCTCGTCTCGGGTAAACATGATGCGCAAGAGCTCAAGGATCGTCGATTTCCCGGTACCGCGGGCGCCAATTAGCGTGTTGAGATTGCGCGAAAAATTGACTGTTTGGTCTTCCAGGTACTTCAGCCCTTTCACCGTTATCGAGACGATCCGCGGAAAAGTCTCCCTCTCGCTGGGGTTCGCCCTTTCCAAGCTGATCCTCGAGTCGGAGTCGAGGAAGGCCTGCTTTAGCGCGGCGATGGACGGACGCGAGCATTTGACCCAGGTGTGGCGGTAGCCCAAAGAGTTGGGTTTAGAGTTGCCGTGCTCATCCACTTTCAGCGACTTTGCGTCTGAGGACTGCACGTAGGCCGGCTGCTTTCCAGAGCGAGTCCAGTCTCTATTTTTGCCAGTCAATATGTCCGAGATCTTCTGCCCCAGCGGGTACTGAGTAACCTCCAGTGCCAGCAGGTCAGGCAGTTGGTAATCCTGGCGGTTGCTGGGGCGCTGAAGCAGGCCGTCCTCTTGATCGGCGTGAGCGGCAATCACAATGCCGTCATTGTCGTGCTGTACGATTTTCAACAGCTTCGCCAAGCTGATTGGAGAGTCTTCACGTCTCAGCGGCGTCGGCAAGCCTCTTTCAAACCGTTGCGATTCAGGCAGGCCCAGCTGAATGAGCACTTTGTTGACATGTTCGAGATCGCTGGATCTCTTGACAGGTTCAAACAGGCAAAGCACGTGATAGCCGATATCAACTTCAAAGCCTGGCAGGATATGGATCATCTCGCGCTCCAGCTCTGCGGCGACTGACTTGTTCTGCTCGATCAGATGAGTCAGAAACCAATCTCTCGGGTCTGTCTGACCAGAAAAGTTGTGGTCAGTAATGCCGATGATCTGCAGCTCGAGCTCATGGCACCTTCTGAGGAAAACCTGCGCCTTGCTGCTTATTTCGCTCTCATCGTGGGCTCCTCCAACCTTTGGTCTGCGAGGGTTGCCTAGTCGGAGGTCGGTGTCGCCCCAGTGCTTACTATCTTCCGGTGTCTGCACCTGAAAGTCAGCCTTGAACCATCGCATTCCTTGGTAGTCGTCCATCGCGGATCTCTAAAAGTTGCAGGTGAAGGGCAGCCTAAAGGGCCATCAGGACCATCCGCAATAAGGTATTAGCAATCTGCTGACCGAGAATGTTCTGGCAGCGTGCAGTTGGTTGAATAGTTCCTTTAGCGCCTATGCATATAAGGCCGCTCCTGGCTGGTAACAGCCGTTCGCTTAACCCCCTCAACATCCCCTCTCAAAACGTCGGCGGCGTACTCACCCACAACACCACCGCATCCTCCTCCCCAGGATTCCCATATTTATGCGGCTCCTGGCTGGAAAAGCTAAAGCTATCCCCCTCATTCAGCTGAAAATACCGTTCCCCCACCCACAGCTCAAAGCTCCCCGACAGCACATACCCGGCTTCTTCCCCCTCATGGCTATAACTCTCCTTGCTGTACGTCCCCGGCGGAAAGCGTGAGTGCAGAAACTCCAACTGCCGTGTCGGTTGTGGGGTCAACAGCTGACCAATAATCCCGTTCTCACAATTTACCTGCAGCCACTGTTTCTTGCGCACTATGTAATCCTGATCCTCGGGCGCGGTCTGGTTTTCGCTGGCGAAGAACCATTGGATGGTCACGTCCAGGCCGCGGGCAAAGTTAAATAGTGAGGTGTGGGGAGGGAGATTGCGCTCCAGTTAGATGATAGGAGGAGTTTTTTGGTTGCTGAGGCTGATTTCGGCCAGAAACAGGCATTTGAAATTAGCTTCTGCACTTGAAGGTGCAGTTCAACTGTTAGAGGCATTAAGCATCGAGTCGCTCAAGCAGTCTGAGCGGGAAGGGGGGACTGACTAAGGCCTCTGCGTCACTCGCCATCGGGGGAATCCCGAGCAACCCACGAACTGCTGCCCCACCTCCGGGCCGGCTTTCACCGTGTGAATCACTAGTGCCTTACCGCAATTGCATTCACACTCATAAGAAAAGCAACCAAAACTGTAATTAAATAGCGTATTCGAGCCTCCCTGTATGGGGCAAAATCCGGTTGCACGAAAAGGATAGCTGAGCCTGGGCCAAGATACAGACTCAGCCAAACTCTATTGAGTCCATAAGCCCGCGAGTCGAGTCTTTTGCATTTCAGCATTTAAGCAGCGACTCACGCCATCTTTCTCTCCGTAAAGATCATCTTGATTCTTCGACACAGTTATACTTTCTATTTTTGAGCTTTTATCCGCAGTAGCCTCTCCCACCTTATAAAGACGATCAACCGCCACATAGACGTAGTAAGGCTTGGACTTTATGACCTGAACAAAAGCCGCCTCATCATATGTCATGAATGTATGGCAAAGAGGCATAGAATCACTCACGTTAATATATTCGGATACAGTAGACACACCAAGCTCGCGACTCCTGTCAGAAAATTTCGCATTAGCCATTAGAACCTTCTCGGAACGACCATTAAATAAGTTTCTCAAAAATGACGTGTCGTACTCGCTTAATGGCTCAACAATCTCATCAGCTAGTATTTTGAATGCCAACTGCTTAGTAGGCGCCGGCAGAGGCTGTCCTAAACAGTCTTCGACCATCCCTATGGTCAAGTACTTTCTATGATTGGTTAATAGATAGGACTCAAGAAGCCTCTGCAAGTCAGCCTGATTAAGACTATCCCTATATGCAGCCCCCAGAAGATCGCACTCCCTTGTAACTGTTGCCAAACCTCCAGCCTTAAACGCCCCTCCCTCAGTAGCTCTACGCGCGATTAGTACCTCATTAGGTGACTTTCCACCGCTAATAGTCTTACCCAGTATTTGGCTATACGCAGAGGTATCTAGGACAGAATCCTTGGTAATACGCTGAAAGGTAATTAGTGTTCTGGGGCCAGAATCGCCAATGATTCCTTTAAGCGTCGCCTTGCTTTCGTGGTTCTGAACCCCAGGAATATCAAAGTCAACCACATAATCAACACCTGACCTAGCTGCTTGTTCGTATGCGTTGACTAGGAACGGCAGCACAGTATCAGTAACAGGAGCACTGACAAGGTTAGACTGAGCACCAAGGATTGTATTCGCCACATTAACCAAGTTAGTTATTCCATCAATTTTCTCCTCCGACACATAGATAAGAGCAAGTTGGTGGTCTGGCTTAGTTGAGCCAATTAGCAATTGGCCATTTAAGCTTTTTTCGCGATACTCATGTATGGCGCACTTACCAGTTTTGTCGTCATAGCTCATATTGAGAACGGGGATCTTGTCCAAAGTAACCAAGAGCGATGCCTTGTTGCTCTTGCCGATCAAGCTACGCACCAACGAACCCTTGAAGCTATCAGCACAGAATGCTGGCATTGCATATGTATTTATGGCTATAACTTGATACTGATCATCTCTAGATTGCACTGGTTCCGATAACTCAAAATATATAGAAACATCTTTTTTTCCCCACGCATGCGCGGGCGTAATTACAATTATAAGAATCAGACTAAAGCATACTGCTATATAATTTCTCATTGTACCTCCTTGTTCTCTTTCTTATGGCAGATCATGGCAGATAGCCATAAAGCTATAGACCATTCCTTTCCCTCATGCAAAGCCAGCATGAGGGATAGTCAGTCCATATAGTTGTGCGCGATAAGGGAGAGTCAGATAAGTTATATCAGCGAGGCTCTGGCCTAGCTCAATGAGGCAAGATGACTTTGTGTTCAACCGTTGGCCTGGATGGCCGCTCATCGGGTGAATCCTGAGTGGCTGCTTTTGGCTGTGGATTCAAACGCTCTGTTTAAGGGATCAGACATGACCGTTCAAATCACCGAATTCAGAAAACTGCTAGAGGCCGGGCGGCGCTATCTGGAGGGCGCCACCACTCTTGCTGAACTGAACGGTCGAGTCAGGGCAACGCTGGAGGCCGGACACTTCTGGGGAGCAGCAGCGCCACTCATGGAAGTCGCCCGAGACTGGGAACACATGATTAACCGCGCCTGGAATGAAATGGGCGAGCACCACGCTTCGCTGACCGAGGCCCAGTTCAGCGAGTGGTTGCGGCAGCAGTTCTACTTCCCAGTCCGTGACAGCTAGTTTTCAGTAAACGAAAGAGCGGTGCATTGCGCTTCCGCTCAGTAGCTCACTTCAAAACGTCGGCGGCGTTATCACCCACAACACCACTGCATCCTCCTCCCCAGGATTCCCATACTTATGCGGCTCCTGGCTGGAGAAGCTAAAGCTATCCCCCTCACTCAGCTGAAAATACCGTTCCCCCACCCACAGCTCAAAACTCCCCAACAGCACATACCCGGCTTCCTCGCCCTCATGGCTGTAACTCTCCTTGCTGTAGGTCCCCGGTGGAAACCGCGAGTGCAAAAACTCCAACTGCCGGGTCGGTTGTGGGGTCAGCAGTTGGTCGATAATCCCGTTCTCATAATTCACCTGCAGCCGCTGTTTCTTGCGCACCACGTACCCCTGATCCTCGGGTGCGGTCTGGGTTTCGCTGGCGAAGAACCATTGGATGGTCACGCCCAGGCTGCGGGCGATGTTGAACAGGGCGGGGATGGAGGGGTAGGCGAGGTTGCGTTCCAGTTGGCTGATGTAGCCGGCGGTGAGTTCGCTCTGCTGGGCCAGTTCGCTCAGGGTCAGGCCGCGGCGTTTGCGCAGGCCGCGGATGCGGGTGCCAAGAAACTGCGGGCCGCCAGGGGCCTGGTTGTCGGTGCCGGGCTCCGCTGCGGGAGGGCGGCTCGCGGGCGGCGTCTTGCTGCTTGGGTTCATGGCGGGCTCCAGGCCTGGAAGGCGGGCACATCCGGGCGCCCGTCCTGCAAAAGGCCTGGAGTATAAAGCAGCCTCAAAGCGCCCAGGCGACTTTCAAGCCATCAAAGATGGCTTCTTCCACGGTGCGCGGTGCCAGGCAGTCGCCGATGCGTTGGAAGGGCACCAGGCCTTTGAGTTGCTGGCCGAGGTCGTCCACGGATTGGTGGCCTTGGCACAGGACCAGGCTGTCGACGTTTTCCAGGAGCATGGGTTCGCCGCTGGCGGTGTGTTGCAGGTAGACGGTGCTGTCGTCGCAGCCGTAGAGGCGGGCGTAGGGGATGATCGGGATTGCCAGTTTGTGCAGTTCGCCGGCCAGTTGGTCGCGCACGTACAGTGGCAGGCTTTCGCCGCAGTGGGTGCCGTTGACCGCCAGATGCACTTGGTGCCCGGCGCGCACCAGGCGCTCGGCGATGCCGGGGCCGATCCAGTCGCAGCGCCAGTCGGCCACCACTACGCTGCGGCCCAGTTGTACTTCATCCCGCAGTACTTGCCAGGCGTCCACCACTTGCAGGTCGCCGCCGTGTTCGAAGTTCGGCCAGTAGGGCTGGGCGCCGGTGGCGATGATCACGTGGTCGGGGTTTTCGCGTTCGATCAGGGCGCGGTCGACCCGGGTGTTGCGCACCACTTCCACACCGGCCAGTTGCATTTCCCGTTGCAGGTTGGTGCTGGCGCCGCCGAACTCGCTGCGCCGGGGCAGCAGTTGCGCCAGTTGGATCTGGCCGCCCAGTTGCGCGCTGGCTTCGTAGAGGGTCACGCGGTGGCCGCGTTGGGCGGCGACGGCGGCGGCTTTCATCCCGGCCGGGCCGCCGCCCACCACCAGGATGCGCTTGCCGCGGGCGCTGGGCTTGGGCTGGCCGTAGAGCAGCTCGCGGCCGGTTTCCGGGTGCTGGATGCAGGAGATCGGCAGGCCCTTGTGGAAGTGGCCGATGCACGCCTGGTTGCAGGCGATGCAGGCGCGCACGTCATCGCTGTGGCCGCGCTCGCTCTTGTTGGGCATTTGCGGGTCGCAGATCAGCGCACGGGTCATGCCGCACACATCGGCCTGGCCCTTGGCGATGATCGCCTCGGCTTCCTGGGGCTGGTTGATGCGCCCGGTGACGAACAGCGGGATCGACAGCTTGGCCTTGAAGGTGCCGGCCTCCCGGGCGAGATAAGCCGCTTCCACCGCCATGGGGGGGACGATGTGCACGGCGCCGCCGAGGGAGGCGGAGGTGCCGGCGACTATGTGCACGTAGTCCAGTTGCCCTTGCAGCATTTGCACGGCGGCCAGGGATTCGTCTTCGGTGAGGCCTTCGGGGTCGCGTTCATCGGCGGAAATCCGCAGGCCGATGATGAAGTCTTGGTCGGTGCTGGCGCGCATGGCGCCGAGGATTTCCCGGATAAAGCGCAGGCGCTGTTCCAGTTCGCCGTTGTAGCCGTCGGTGCGGCGGTTGACCCGCGGGTTGATGAACTGCGCCGGCAGGTAGCCGTGGCTGGCCACCAGTTCCACGCCGTCCAGCCCGGCCTGATGCAGGCGCCGGGCGGCGTCGGCGTAGCCCTGGATGATCTCGTCGATCATGTCCTGGTCCAGGGCCCGGGGCATGACCCGGAAGCGTTCGTTGGGCACCGCCGAAGGGGCGTAGGCCACCGCCAGCAGGCCGTCGGCGGACTCCATGATTTCCCGCCCCGGGTGGAAGATCTGCGACAGCACCAGGGTGCCGTGGGCGTGGCAGCTTTGCGCCAGGCGCCGGTAGCCGTCGATGCAGGCGTCGTCGGTGGCCATCAGCACGTGGCTGGTGTAGCGCGCACTGTCGTGGACCCCGGCCACCTGCAGCACGATCAGGCCGACGCCGCCTTCGGCACGGGCGCGGTGGTAGGCAATCAGCTGTTCGTTGACCAGGTTGTCGGTGGGCATCGAGGTGTCGTGGCCGCTGGACATGATGCGGTTCTTCAGGCGTTTGCCACGGATCTGCAAGGGTGCGAACAGGTGCGGGAAGGCGCTGGTCATTGCGGTGACTCCAGGCGGGCCAAGGGCAGGGGAGCACAGCCTTGGCGTTGTTATTGTTGGCCTATCAAAATTTACCGCCAGTAAAAAATCAACTTGTTTTTTTACTAAGGCTTGCAGTAGCTTCGACCTGCGCCCGCTTTTGGCGCGAACCTCACAACAATAAAAAAGGGCCGTGCCGGCGCCTGCCGGTGTGGCACCGCGACGAGGATTCACAGATGAAAGCGCTCACCCGCAAGCACGGTTGTTCTTTCCTGGCCCTGAGCCTGGCCTTGGGTCTGACCCTGGGCCAGCCGCTGATTCACAACAAGGCCCAGGCAGCCCCCGACATGGTGGTCGTGGCGTACGGCGGAGCCGGACAAAAAGCCCAGGATGTGGCGTTGTTCCAACCCTTCAGCAAGGCCGATGGCAGCCAGCTGATCCAGAGCGAATACAACGGCGAAATGGCCCGCATCAAGGTCATGGTCGACACCGGCAACGTCGACTGGGACCTGGTGCAGATCGAAGGCCCGGACCTGATGCGTGGCTGCGACGAAGGCATGTACGAGCCCTTGGACTGGAAGGCCCTGGGCCGCGCCGACCAGCTGATGGCCGACGCCGCCCAGCCCTGCGGCTCGGCGGTGCTGGTGTGGAGCGTGGCCATTGCCTACGACCGCAACAAGCTGGCCAAGGCCCCGGCGTCCTGGGCGGATTTCTGGGACGTCAAGCAGTTCCCCGGCAAGCGCGGCCTGCGCAAACGCGCGGTGTACAACCTGGAATTCGCCCTGATGGCCGACGGGGTCAAGGTCGAGGACGTGTACCAGGTCCTGGCCACGCCGCAAGGGGTGGAGCGGGCCTTCGCCAAGCTGACCGAGCTCAAGCCCTACATCCAGTGGTGGGAAGCCGGGGCCCAGCCGGGGCAGTGGCTGGCCGCCGGTGATGTGGTGATGACCTCCAGCTACAGCGGGCGTATCGCCGTGGCGGCCCAGGCCGGCGCCTCCCAGGCGGTGGTCTGGCCCGGCAGCCTGTACGGCATGGATTACTGGGCGATCATCAAGGGCTCGAAACACGTGGATCAGGCCAAGCGTTTCATCGCCTTCGCCAACCGCCCCGAGGTCCAGGTCGACTACGTCAAGCAGATCCCCTATGGCCCGACCAACACCCTGGCGGCGGCCAAGCTCGACCCGGCGCTGGCGCAGTGGGTGCCGACCTCGGAACAGAACCTCAAGGACGCCCTGGCGATGAACGTGGAGTTCTGGGTCGATCACGGCGAGGAGCTGGAAGAACGTTTCAACGCCTGGGCCAGCAGGTAAGGGCAACAGGCTGGACGCCTGCGGGCGTCCGGTCTTGTTGTTGGCCACTCCATTTACCCAACTCGCCTTCTGGCGTGCCCCAGGCATGCCCCCCAGCCCCACGCCCGAGCGCAGCGCCGGCGCTGACCGCGCCTGAGCGAATGGGCCTGACCATCCCCCAGCGGGTGTGCAACGGCTTGGAGAAGGGGGCGTTTTCTACGCGCCTGCGGCGGCCACGGGAAAAGCCTCGGGCGCGGCGGCGGTTCAGGGCAGTTGGCTGATGTAGGTGCCGGTGCCCTTGAGAATGTTTTGCAGGGTCAGTTCCACTTCGGCCAGGTCCGCGGCGGCGGTGCTGTGGCGGATTTCCAGGTGATCGGCGCCGTTCAGGGCGTCGGCGTCGGCCGCGGCGATTTCGATCAGCAAGGTGGTGGGGCTGAGGGTGACCTTGACCCCGTCGAGGGTCGAGGGTTCGCCGTCGAGGGTGATCTCCAGTTCGTCTTCGTCCGGGTAGCGGCTCATCAGGAACATCTCGCCCTGGGTGCTGTGGCAGCAGAGCATGGCCATGTTGTCTTCTTCGTCGTCGCACGGGTTGGCGATCAGGTGGGCGGTGGTCATGTGCATGGGCGCGTTCCTGGGGCGGGGGCCGGCAGCGGCCGGGCAAGAAAAAAAAGCGATTCTGCCAGTCCGAGGGAATTTCTGCTGGTTTGTCTGTCACACAACACCTCGCCAGTGCGCTGCCCCGGGGTGTCACTTTTGGCACGCAAGTACCGCAATGGCGGGGAAAAAGCCTGGTTTTCTTGCGTGCCTGCTAGTGTTGTTGACAAGGCGTGCCGCCAGTTGCGTACCGATGACCGAATATGTCGCAGCATCGCAAGCAGCTGTCGCATCGCACTCGTTAAGCTGCGCAGCGGACACCTTGTTCGTGAGTGCAATAGGTTGCATCCCGATGCTGATGGTCACCTGTAAAGACATTGCCTAAGCGCTTGCGTGAAACGTCAGTCGTTTTTGCAGATGCTCATCGCGAAAAGTGAATGTGACCTGGGGGTCTTGTCCAGCTTCATCCACCTGTGATCCTGCCACCTCTGCCCGAGATCAGGAGCAGGATGCACCACCGCCCCGCGAGGGGTTTTGCACGCGACGCTTCCATCAATAACAAGCCCAAGCGGAGTACCACAGATGGCGTTCTTCACCGCAGCCAGCAAAGCCGACTTCCAGCACCAACTGCAAGCGGCACTGGCGCAGCACATCAGTGAACAGGCACTGCCACAAGTGGCGCTGTTCGCTGAACAATTCTTCGGCATCATTTCCCTGGACGAACTCACCCAGCGTCGCATGTCCGACCTGGCGGGCTGTACCCTTTCGGCCTGGCGCCTGCTTGAGCGCTTCGATCACGCGCAACCGCAAGTGCGCGTCTACAACCCCGATTACGAACGTCACGGCTGGCAGTCGACCCACACCGCAGTGGAAGTGCTGCACCACGACCTGCCGTTTTTGGTGGACTCGGTGCGCACCGAGCTCAACCGTCGCGGCTACAGCATCCACACCCTGCAAACCACCGTGCTCAGTGTGCGGCGCGGGAGCAAGGGCGAGCTGCAAGAAGTCCTGCCCAAGGGCACCCAGGGCGAAGGCGTGGAGCAAGAGTCGCTGATGTACCTGGAGATCGACCGCTGCGCCAACGCCGCTGAACTCAGCGTGCTGAGCAAGGAGCTGGAGCAGGTGCTGGACGAAGTACGGGTCGCGGTGGCTGACTTCGAGCCGATGAAGGCCAAGGTCCAGGAACTGATCCAGGGCATTGACGACAGCCAGTTCGCCATCGCTGCCGATGAAAAGACCGAGATCAAGAGCTTCCTGGAGTGGCTGGTGGGCAACCACTTCACCTTCCTCGGTTATGAAGAATTTGTGGTCGGCACCGACCCGGACGGCGGGCACATCGAATATGACCCGAACTCGTTCCTGGGCCTGGCCAAGCTGCTGCGCGCCGGTCTGACCAGCGATGACCTGCGCATTGAAGACTACGCCGTCAACTACCTGCGCGAAGCGACCCCGCTGTCGTTCGCCAAGGCCGCGCACCCGAGCCGCGTGCACCGTCCGGCGTACCCGGATTTCGTCTCGATCCGTCAGATCGACGCCGACGGCAAGGTGCTCAAGGAATGCCGCTTCATGGGCCTCTACACCTCGTCGGTGTACGGCGAAAGCGTGCGCATGATCCCGTATATCCGCCGCAAGGTGGAGGCCATCGAACAGCGCTCGGGCTTCCAGGCCAAGGCGCACCTGGGCAAGGAACTGGCCCAGGTTCTTGAAGTGCTGCCCCGCGACGATCTGTTCCAGACACCGGTGGATGAGCTGTTCAGCACCGTGATGTCGATCGTGCAGATCCAGGAGCGCAACAAGATCCGCGTGTTCCTGCGCAAGGACCCGTACGGCCGTTTCGCTTACTGCCTGGCCTACGTGCCGCGTGACATCTACTCCACCGAAGTGCGGCAGAAGATCCAGCAAGTGCTGATGGATCGTCTGCAAGCCACCGACTGTGAGTTCTGGACCTTCTTCTCTGAATCGGTGCTGGCCCGCGTGCAGTTGATTCTGCGGGTCGATCCGAAACAGCGCATCGACATCGATCCGCTGCTGCTGGAAAAAGAAGTGGTGCAGGCCTGCCGCAGCTGGCAGGACGACTACGCCAGCCTGGTGGTGGAAAGCTTCGGCGAAGCCCACGGCACCAATGTGCTGGCGGATTTCCCCAAAGGCTTCCCGGCCGGCTACCGCGAGCGCTTCGCCGCGCACTCGGCGGTGGTGGACATGCAGCACTTGCTCAGCCTCACCGAAGCCAACCCGCTGGTGATGAGCTTCTACCAGCCGTTGGGGCATGTGTCCGGTCAGCGCGAGCTGCACTGCAAGCTGTACCACGCCGACACCCCGCTGGCGCTGTCCGACGTCTTGCCGATTCTGGAAAACCTCGGCCTGCGGGTGCTGGGTGAGTTCCCGTATCGCCTGCGCCACACCAATGGCCGCGAGTACTGGATCCACGATTTTGCCTTCACCGCCGCCGAAGGCCTGGACCTGGACATCCAGCAGCTCAACGACACGCTGCAGGACGCCTTTGTCCACATCGTCCGTGGCGAAGCCGAGAACGATGCCTTCAACCGTCTGGTACTGACCGCCGGCCTGCCATGGCGCGACGTGGCACTGCTGCGTGCCTACGCCCGCTACCTGAAGCAGATCCGCCTGGGCTTTGACCTGGGTTACATCGCCAGCACCCTGAACAACCACACCGACATCGCCCGCGAATTGACCCGGTTGTTCAAGACCCGCTTCTACCTGGCGCGCAAGCTCACCAGCGATGACCTGGAAGACAAGCAACAGCGTCTGGAACAGGCGATTCTGACGGCCCTGGACGACGTTCAGGTGCTCAACGAAGACCGCATCCTGCGGCGTTATCTGGACCTGATCAAGGCCACGCTGCGGACCAACTTCTATCAGACCGATGCCAACGGCCAGAACAAGTCGTACTTCAGCTTCAAGTTCAACCCGCATGCCATTCCCGAGCTGCCGAAGCCGGTACCGAAGTTCGAGATCTTCGTTTACTCGCCACGGGTCGAAGGCGTGCACCTGCGCTTTGGCAACGTCGCTCGCGGCGGCCTGCGCTGGTCCGACCGTGAAGAAGACTTCCGTACCGAAGTCCTGGGCCTGGTCAAAGCCCAGCAAGTGAAGAACTCGGTGATCGTGCCGGTGGGGGCCAAGGGTGGCTTCCTGCCGCGTCGTCTGCCACTGGGCGGCAGCCGTGACGAGATCGCGGCCGAGGGCATCGCCTGCTACCGCATCTTCATCTCCGGCTTGCTGGACATCACCGACAACCTCAAGGACGGGGTCCTGGTGCCGCCGGCCAACGTTGTACGTCACGACGACGATGACCCGTACCTGGTGGTGGCGGCGGACAAGGGCACCGCGACCTTCTCCGACATCGCCAACGGCATTGCCATCGATTACGGCTTCTGGCTCGGCGACGCCTTCGCCTCCGGCGGTTCGGCCGGTTACGACCACAAGAAAATGGGCATCACCGCCAAGGGCGCGTGGGTCGGCGTGCAGCGCCACTTCCGCGAGCGCGGGATCAATGTCCAGGAAGACAGCATCACCGTGGTTGGCGTCGGCGACATGGCCGGCGACGTGTTCGGCAACGGTTTGCTGATGTCCGACAAGCTCAAGCTGGTGGCAGCGTTCAACCACCTGCACATCTTCATCGACCCGAATCCGGACCCGGCCACAAGCTTCGTCGAGCGCCAGCGTTTGTTCGAGCTGCCGCGTTCGGCTTGGACCGACTACGACGCCAGCCTCATGTCCGAAGGCGGCGGGATCTTCTCGCGCAGCGCGAAGAGCATCGCCATTTCGCCGCAGATGAAAGAGCGCTTCGACATCCAGGCCGACAAGCTGACCCCGACCGAGCTGCTCAACGCCTTGCTCAAGGCGCCGGTGGACCTGTTGTGGAACGGCGGTATCGGCACTTACGTCAAGGCCAGCAGCGAAAGCCATGCCGACGTCGGCGACAAGGCCAACGACGCTTTGCGTGTCAACGGCAACGAGCTGCGCTGCAAGGTGGTGGGCGAGGGCGGCAACCTGGGCATGACCCAACTGGGGCGTGTGGAGTTCGGCCTCAATGGCGGCGGTTCCAACACCGACTTCATCGACAACGCCGGTGGCGTGGACTGCTCCGACCACGAAGTGAACATCAAGATCCTGCTCAACGAAGTGGTGCAGGCCGGCGACATGACCGACAAGCAACGCAACCAGTTGCTGGCCAGCATGACCGACGAAGTCGGTGGCCTGGTGTTGGGCAACAACTACAAGCAGACCCAGGCCCTGTCCCTGGCGGCCCGTCGTGCCTACGAGCGGATCGCTGAGTACAAGCGCCTGATGAGCGATCTGGAAGGCCGGGGCAAGCTGGACCGCGCCATCGAGTTCCTGCCGTCGGAAGAGCAGCTCAACGAGCGCGTCGCCGCCGGCAAGGGCCTGACTCGTCCGGAACTGTCGGTGCTGATTTCCTACAGCAAGATCGACCTCAAGGAGGCGCTGCTGGGCTCTCTGGTGCCGGACGACGACTACCTGGCCCGGGACATGGAAACCGCGTTTCCGCCGACCTTGGTCAGCCGGTTCGCCGAGGCCATGCGCCGTCATCGCCTCAAGCGCGAAATCGTCAGCACCCAGATCGCCAACGACCTGGTCAACCACATGGGCATCACCTTCGTGCAGCGCTTGAAGGAGTCCACCGGCATGAGCCCGGCAAACGTCGCCGGTGCCTACGTGATCGTGCGGGACATCTTCCACCTGCCGCACTGGTTCCGTCAGATCGAAGCCCTGGATCATCAAGTCTCGGCGCAGGTGCAGTTGGAGCTGATGGACGAGCTGATGCGTCTGGGACGTCGCGCTACGCGCTGGTTCCTGCGCAGCCGTCGCAACGAGCAGGATGCTGGCCGTGACGTGGCCCACTTTGGTCCACACCTGGCGGCCCTGGGCCTGAAGCTCGACGAACTGCTGGAAGGCCCGACTCGTGAAGGTTGGCAGTCGCGTTACACCGCCTATGTCGAAGCGGGCGTACCGGAGCTGCTGGCACGCATGGTTGCAGGCACGACCCACCTGTACACCCTGTTGCCGATCATCGAGGCCGCGGATGTCACCGGTCACGACGCGGCCGAGGTGGCCCGGGCCTACTTTGCCGTGGGCAGCGCGCTGGAACTGCCGTGGTACCTGCAGCAGATCAGCGATCTGCCAGTGGCCAACAACTGGCAGGCGGCGGCGCGTGAGGCCTTCCGTGATGACGTGGACTGGCAGCAGCGGGCGATCACCATCTCGGTTCTGCAAATGGCCGATGCGCCACAAGACATGGAAGCCCGCGTGGCCCTGTGGCTGGAGCAGAACCTGAACATGGCCGAGCGCTGGCGTTCGATGCTGGTGGAAATCCGTGCCGCCAGCGGCACTGACTATGCCATGTACGCGGTGGCCAACCGCGAGCTGCTGGACCTGGCCTTGAGCGGTCAAAGCGTGGTGTAAACAGCCGCGGGCCCTGTGGAACGGGGGTGTCTTGCGATACACCCGATCCGCCTTCTACACCCTGCCCAAGCTAGGCTTTGGCAGGGTGTTTTATTTTCTGCAGGCGCTTGGCGTGCGCCGAGAGGCACAGACTGAAGCGCCGAGCGAGCGGTTTTATTTGAACGGGATATTCGCCAGTTACTGCATCCCCACTTGAAGTGAATAGCCGAACATTGACCAACAAATTGGCGAAGTTTGTTAGGATGGCCGCCCACACATCTCGTTTTTACCATTGCAATAGCGAGGTTACAGACCGTCGCACGTCAAAGCGTGCCCTTATTACGGAGGCTCTCATGGGAGAAAAACCTATGAATGATCTACCACTCAAACCTCAGGCTGGTACCGAGGATGGTATTCCCGCGCCGACTGGCGCAGCTAATCTGATCGACACTGACTACGTCATTGGTCAAGACAACATCAAAGGCGAATTTTCATTCTCCCTCGATATTCACGGCAAAGTATTTGTCATCTCCGCGGCCTTGATTTTGCTGTTCGTCATTCTGACGCTCGCTCTGCAAAATGAAGTTGAGCCGCTCTTCAGTTCAATTCGCCAATGGTTGACCAGTCATCTGGCCTGGTTATTCATGAGCGTGGCCAACGTGTTTGTTGTGCTGTGCCTGGCGCTGATCGTTTCACCTTTAGGCAAGGTTCGAATCGGTGGCAGAGACGCTAAACCGGATCACACTTACCTGGGTTGGTTTTCAATGCTGTTTGCCGCGGGCATGGGCATTGGCTTGATGTTCTACGGCGTGGCCGAGCCCATGTCGCACTATTCCTCGGCCATGGGCGGCGTCAGTCTGGATGCCAATGGGGTACGTACCGACTGGGCGCCTCTGGGCGGCGCGGCCGGCGATATGAAGGGCGCGGCCGAGTTGGCGATGGCTTCGACCATTTTCCACTGGGGACTGCACCCTTGGGCCATCTATGCAATCGTCGCATTGTCCCTGGCGCTGTTCTCTTACAACAAAGGTTTACCACTTTCGATTCGCTCAGTGTTTTATCCACTGTTGGGTGAACGCGTGTGGGGATGGCCGGGCCATATCATCGATATTCTGGCGGTATTCGCCACGCTGTTTGGATTGGCGACATCTTTAGGTATTGGTGCAGAACAAGCCGCGGCGGGTATTGAATATCTGTTCGGGATCAAGTCCACCAACTTGAGCAAAGTTGTATTGATCATCGGTATCACGATGGTTGCGCTGTGGTCGGTACTTGCAGGTCTGGATAAAGGCGTAAAGGTTCTTTCGCAGATCAATATGGGTCTTGCGCTGTTATTGCTTGTATTCATTATCGTTGTGGGGCCGACGCTGGCGATCTTCACTGGGTTCTTCAAGAATCTGGTGGTGTATGCAGAGTATCTGCCTGCGCTGTCTAATCCCTTTGGTCGTACCGACATTCAATTCACTCAAGGCTGGACAGCGTTCTACTGGGCCTGGTGGATTAGCTGGTCGCCTTTTGTCGGGATGTTCATTGCCCGTGTCAGCCGCGGCCGCTCGGTACGAGAGTTCTTGATCTCGGTGCTTCTGGTTCCGTCGCTGGTGTCGGTGTTGTGGATGACGACCTTCGGTGGCACGGCCATTGATCAAGCGACCATGCAAGGGATCGTCGGCGTCAAGGACGCAGTACTGGAACTCAAGCTGTTCGCCATGTTGTCAGAGCTGCCGCTCAAGGAGATCACCTCGTTCCTGGGCATCATTCTGGTCATTGTGTTTTTCATCACCTCCTCGGACTCCGGTTCGTTGGTGATCGACACGATCACCGCCGGCGGCAAGGTTGACGCGCCCGTTCCGCAGCGGGTGTTCTGGGCCATTATCGAGGGTGTTATCGCGATCGCGTTGTTGCTTGGCGGCGGACTGGTTGCGCTACAGGCAATGGCGGTGTCCACCGGGTTGCCTTTTGCGTTAGTGCTGTTGCTGGGCTGCGTGTCCTTGGTCAAAGGGCTGCTCTCCGAACCCCGTTCGTGATGCCCGTGCCAATAGGCCAAGTCAATCCCAAGCATGACGCGCTTGGGAGGCGGTAAAAAAAACCGATGCCGGTAACGGCATCGGTTTTTTTATAGCGCCAGCGGGCATCAGCTGCGCTGTCGAAGGCGACCGCGCTTCAATCCCATAACTCACCGATCGGGATGTCGGGCCAGTAGTGCTTGGCGATCTGTGCCTGAAACAACTCGGCGGTGGCCAGGGCGTCGGTCAGCGCGTGGTGCGCGTGGTACGCCGGCAGGTGATAGCGGGTGCGGCTGTCGGCCAGGCGAATCGAAACCTGCGCCCGGCGCCGCAGCCGATCCAGCCAACTGCGTTTCTTGCGGTGCATTCTGGCCTCCAGCTGCATGGTGTCGATGACCGGGAACTGCAGCCCTTCGCCCAGGTGGCGGCGCAGCGCCTCATTGAGGAACTCGCGCTCGATGTTGCGGTAGTGCACGAGCATGACTTTTCCGGCCATGGCCTCCAGCAGCGGGGTCAAGACATCCGGCAGTGGCGGGGCATGCTGGATATCGCTATGGGTGATGCGGTGGAACGTCACCGACTCGGCGCTCAACTCCGACGGTGGTTTTATCACCCAGTACAAGGCTTCGCCGCAACGAATGCGCCGCAGTGAGAAGGGGATCAGGCCGATGCTGACGATGCTGTCGCTGGCTGCATTGAGCCCGGTGGTTTCCACATCCATGGCGAGCAGCTCAACCTGCTCCAGGGGCGTCTGCGCGGCAACCGCGCCGGACTGGTAGAACGAGCGCAGTTGAGGATGGCGTGTCTGGTTGGCCAGCGTCTCAAACCGGCTGGCCCAATCCGGTATGTCTGCCTTGCGCCTTGAGCCGCTCATTGGGAATGACGGGCTTTGCCCGGATAGCGGTAGCGCAGGAAGTTCTGCGCGTTGCTCAGCACTTGGAAGGCCTCTTTGAGGTTATGGCGTTCACTGGAAGAGAACCCTCCCGGCTCGATGTAGTTGTCCGGTGTGTTGCCTTCTTCAATGGCGTCTGCCTGATGTCGAATTCGCACCATCAATAAAAACTCCAGTGCGTAACGCAAGTGCTTCACGGCGCTGGGTTGCATGAGTTGGGTCTGGCTGATGGCGTCCAGTCGGTCGAAGGAGTTCTGCGCCGTGCTGGCGCAGGCCAGGGCGTGAATACGGATCAGGTCGGTCAAGGGCGCCGTGCCGCGACCTTTTAAGTTGATGATGCGTTTCTGGCGTCCATCGGTTTCCATCACAAAGGTGCGGAAAAACCCCAGGGGCGGTGTGCGGTTCAGGGCGTTGCGCGCCATTGCGGCGAGAAACGCAGGGTTGGCACTGGATTTTTTCGCGCAGAGTGTCTTGAGCTCTTCCACCAGTTCCAGTTGGCCGTAGACACCGTCCAGGTCGAAAAAGATCGAGCTGTTGAGCAGCGTGGCCGGATTGGGCTTTTCGATCCACTGGGTAAAATAGGCCCGCCAGACCCGCAGCGGTTGGCGCCACTGAGGGTTGGTCGCCATGATGTCGCCTTTGCAGTAGCTGTATCCGCAGGCGGCCAGGCCATCACTGACGAAGGCCGCCAGTTTCTGGAAGTAGTCATCGTGCTGGGCCGGGTCGAACCGATCATCGAGCACCAGGGCATTGTCTTGATCGGTGACCAGCAACTGTTCGTCGCGGGCCATCGACCCCAACGCCATGAAGCAGTAGGGAATCGGCGGCGGGCCGAGTTGTTTCTCCGCCAGCTCGAGCAGGCGCTGGGTAAAGGCCCGGCCGATGCCTGAGATGGCGTTGCCGATCATGTGCGCCGTGGCGCCGTCACGCACCATCCGGATGTAGGTTCCCCGCAGGTCGCGCAGTAGCGAGCGCAGGCCCGAAACCGAGGTCTGATTGGAGATGCGGTTGACCAGGTACAAGCTGCTCTGGGACTCGTAGCGAATGATGTCCGAGAGGTTGATCAGGCCCAGGGTGCGCCCGCTGGCAACCACCGGCAGGTGGTGGATGTTGCGCCGCAGCATGCACAGCATGGCTTCAAACACCGAGTCGTCGGCCTGGATCGACACCGGCTCGGCGGACATGATCTGCGCGATGGAGGTCGCGCTGTCGCTCAAGCCATTGGCCACCACGCGAGTGCGCAGGTCTCGGTCGGTGACGAGGCCCAGCATTTTTTGCGCCTGCCGCCCGACCGGCTCCAGCACCACGACGCAAGACACGCTCTCGTGGGCCATGATCTGCGCGGCCTCTTGCACGCTGGTGTCGGGTTTGACCCAGACCAGTTCGCGGGAGATCAAGGCGCGGCATTTGAGTTGGGTCAGTTCACTGGCGCGGCCTTGTGCTTCGACCGCCGACTTGAGCCTGGAGTGGCCTTCCACTTCTACGAAGTCGGCGAAGCTGTCGTGTTGCGCGCACAACTCGGCGAACACATCGGCCGGGATGAAGTAGATCAGGCTGTCTTCCAGCGCTCTGGCGGGAAAACGCACGCGATTGCTGCGCAAGAGTCCCGCCTGGCCGAAGAGGTCGCCCTCGACCAGGCGATTGTAAAGCTCACCGTTGCGTCGATAGATCTCCACCGCGCCGCTGCGCACATAGTGCAAATCGTGGATGGTGGCCCCGGCTTCGAGGATGTCGCTGCCGGCCTTGAAATAGCTGACTTCCACGCGCCGGGCAATGGCATCCAGCGATTCTTGGGGCAAGGTATCAAAGGGGGCAAATTGCTGAAGGTGGTCGCGAATCTCCTGTAACTCGATTTGCATGGAACCTCGGATCTGATGAGAAAAATGGCTAAGCCTGAGTGCTTAGCCACTTGGCCTTGAGCACGCAGCCAGCGGTATACCTGAGCATATCCAACCCCGATTTTCAATGCGCCCGGCCCGATGCGCCGGCAGCCGCCTGCCACGGCGCGCGTGACGCCACCGGCTCAAGGCCTTTGCGGTTTGACCGAGGTGCCGAAGGTGTTGCCCATGCGCACCCCGGTGGCCGCCGGTGTCGACAGCCCCACCTGGTTGGGCGGACGCTGGTTGACCGGCTCTTGCAGGGCTTGTTGATTGGCCTGGGCGGCCTTCGCGGCCTGCGGGTCGTTGCCCATCTGTTTGCTCAGGCACTGGTAGTCGGGGGCCTTGTAGCCGCCGACGCTGACTTCCACGCAACCTTCACGGGCTTCTTCGGCGTGCAGCCACCCGGGCAGGGCGCCCAGCAGCAACCCGGTGATGTATGGGCTTAAACGATTCATTCCTGCCTCCTGGCGGGCCCGCAGAACGGGGCCTTGATGCTGGCCGAGTGTAGAGCAAACCCATGACGGAAAAAGTGATGGTTTTTTTGCCGGGACGGTCATACCAGGTTCATAAACTGCCCTCAGGATGACGCTTTTCAAGGATTGAGCCGTCGTGCAGCGAGGTAGAGCACTGGTCGGGCGCGGAACTTCACTGCACGGGGGCTTGGCCACCTGGGGGCTGGGCTTGGTGCTGCTGACGCTGCTGCCTATGGGCGGGGTCCAGGGTGCTGACCCGGGGCCGCCTCGGGTCGATTCGCAGAGCCGGCAGGCGCTGGAGATCCCGGCGCAGAACCTGGCCGATGCGCTAGAGCGGTTCAGCCGCGCCACGGGGATGGCGGTGCTGGTGGACCGCGAGCTGACCCAAGGCCGGCGCTCGGTGGGGGTCAACGGCCGTTACAGCGCTCGCGAGGGCTTGACCCGCTTGCTGGCGGGCACGGGCTTGATGGCCCGCTACGCGCGCAACGATGCGTTCACGCTGCAGGTGCCAGCGGCCTCCGGGCCGGTAGCGCAGCACGGTGCCCGGGCGCGTCGTGTAGCGCGGCTCAACTCCAGCTACGCCAGCGCCGTGCAGCGAGCGGTAGAGCGCAGCCTGTGCGCCTCGGCCATGACCCGGCCGGGGCGTTTTCGCGCCGTGCTGCAGCTGTGGGTCGGTGCCGACGGGGCGGTGCAATACAGTCGGCTGGTGAGTTCCACTGGTGATTGGCGCCGTGATGAGGCTCTGGTACAGCGGCTGGCGCAGACCCGGGTCGAAGCTCGCGCGCCCAGTTCGTTGCGTCAGCCGCTGACCTTACTCTTGATACCGGACACAACAGGGAAACGCATGGATTGCAGGGAATGGGAAGGAGCTTCCGGGGTATGAAAAGTACCGGACACAGTACGATGGTCAGGCTGTTCCTGACATCCTACGAGGACTTTCGGGTGCGCTTGCGCAGGCGCCTGGGCTCCGAGGACCTGGCCAACGACGTCCTGCATGAAACCTACCTGCGGGTCGACCGCATGGAAGAGCCGCCGAACCTGTTGCAACCCAACGCCTACCTGTATCGCATGGCCCTGAACATCGCCGCTGACCGCCGCCAGTCCGACGCCCGCCTGCTCACCGGCGATGAGGTCGAGGAACTGCTGCAAGTGGCCGACGAGGCCCAGGACCCGTCGCGAGTGGTTGGCGGTCAGAAAGACATCCAGACCCTGCTCAAGGCCCTGTATGAGCTGCCAGCGCGGCGGCGCAAGATCTTTATCGCCGCGCGCCTGGAAGAAGCGCCACACCTGGAAATTTCCCGGCGTTTCGGCATTTCCACGCGGATGGTGGAGAAAGAAATCAAGGCCGCTCTTGGGCATTGCGCCTTGCGTCTTGAAAGAAAAGTCATTCAGCGGTTCGGTCCCGGGGCCGGAAAACCGTCCTAGAAACAGAGTCTCTGATCAATCCGTGAGTACCTGCGCGTTTGAATATCTTTAGCATCTCTACCCCCCGGGCCTCGGCGGACCAGCAACGGCTGAACGAAGCCCAGGACTGGCTGGTCCTCTTGACCTCGGGCCGGGCCACCGCCGCCGACGCTCAGGCTCTGCGCCAGTGGTGCGCGCAAAGTCCGCAGCACGCGGCCGCCTTCGAGCAGACCAAAGCCCTGTGGCACTGCCTGCAACCGGCCGCCGAGCAACTCGAGCATCACTCGCGGCCCCGGCCCCTGGGGCGGCGGGCCTTTTTGGGCACGGCGATCGCCGCCTCCGCCGCGCTGTTCATGGTTCACGCCAGCGTGCCGGGCGGCTTTGCCGGGCTGACCGCGGACTACGTCACCGCGGTCGGCGAACAGCGCCGAGTGGATCTGGCGGTGGGCGTCAGCCTGGAACTCAATACCCAGACCCGCATCAGCCGTCGCGACCTGGGCGCAGGGGAACAGGGCATCGAACTGTTGGAGGGCGAGGTGGAAGTCTTCAGCCAAAGCCAGCAGCCGCTCAACGTCCAGGCCGGCCAGGGCTGGCTCAGCGTTCGCCAGGCGCGCTTCAACCTGCGCAACACCCAGCAGCAGGTGTGCGTGACCTGTATCGAGGGCAGCCTGCAAGTGCAGGTGGCCGGGCGCAGCATTCGCCTGGACAGCGGGCGCCAGCTGACCTACGACGCGCACCGCGTCGGTGAGCCGCACGCGGTGGACCCGCGCAAGGTGATTGCCTGGCGCGAGCAAGTGCTGGTGTTCGACAACGCCACCCTCGACACCGTGATCAGCGAGATCAACCGCTATCGTCCAGGGATGCTGGTGCTGCTCAATGCCGAGTTGGGCCAGCGCAAGGTCCAGGCGCGTTTCAACCTCAACCAGTTGGCGGGCGTGGCCTTGCTGATTCGCGACGCCTATGGCGCCAAATGCACCGAACTGCCCGGTGGCGTGGTGTTGCTCAGTTGAAAAGCCAAAGACTTAGCCGCAAGCCGCAAGCCGCAAGCCGCAAGCCGCAAGCCGCAAGCTTGGAGCTTGGAGCTTGGAGCTTGGAGCTTGGAGCTTGGAGCTTGAAACTTGGAGCGAAGACGTTTGAAGCTGCCGCCTACAGCGGCCCCAGCACCTGGCGGTAATGTTCGTCGCCCTGGGGCGTTTGCCGGGTCAGGCGGATCTCCAGGCCCGGGGGATTGTCCTGGCGATTGCCGCTGAGTGAGCGCCAGCCCTTGTCTTCGTCCCAGACGCGCACTTGCAGGTCGCTGACCTGGCCAAGCACGGCCACCGCTTGCGTGGGTGCCGGCAACGGATAACGGTCCCGGGGCTCGGCCACCGCGCGGTACAGGGTGTCGCCCTGGAGCCACCAGCGCACCCGCTGTAGGCCTTTTCCCGGGTGAGCGGCGCTGCGGATCAGGTCCAGGCGAAAGCCCTTGCTGTCGGAGCTGCGTACGCTCAGCGGCGCCGGGCTGTCGGCCGCCGGGCCTTCGCTGTCCCCCAGGTTCGGCTCGCGCAATTGGGTGCCGGCCCGCAGAGCCACATCGCGCTCCAGTTGGTTGAGGGCGCGCAGCAAGGCTTCGGTCTGCTCGGTGCTGGCCTTGAGATGGCTGTCGGCTCGGCTCACGCTGTCCAGGCCGCGCCAGGCAATCAGGCTGACCAGGGCCATCAGCATGATCGCCACCATCACTTCGATCAGGGTGAACCCCCGTTGCTGGCGGATCATGGTGGGCTGACCAGGCGCAGTTGGCCGGCAGCGCTGCGTTCGACGCTGAGGCGGTGCTGGCCATCGGACAACACCACTTGCAGCGGAGGGTTGATCCATTCGGCGTTCAGCACCAGGCGCTGCTTGGGCGTTATGCGCACCTGCAGCGAGGGGGTGTGCCACTGCCGTGGTCGCAGTTGTGGGTCGTGACGAAAATCATCAAGGCCGGTGCCGCTGTCGTCGCGACGGCTGAAGGCAAAACCCTTGGCGGTGGTGTGCCAGCTGATCGGCCGGCCATCGGCGCGGGCTTCGGCCTGGGCCACTCGCAGCAATTGCACCAGGCGCTCGGCGTCCTGGCGCAAGGAGCGCAGCGGGTCGGGCTTGATGCTCAGGCCCACGGCGGCGCTGGCGATGCCGATGATCACCAGCACCACCATCAGTTCGATCAGGGTAAAGCCCCGTTGTGTGTCCGTATGCATCGACGTGCTCTCGTTGGCGACGGCTTGAGCTTGCCCGACGCAGATGATCGTCCTGTGAAATAAAACCGTGAGATTTGCCCTGTAGGCTGGCGGAACGGACAAACAGGAGGTCCTGCCCATGCTGCGCACTGTGAAACTGTTCCCGCGTTGCGGCGCCCCGCAACTGTTGCAATGGACGGCGCTGCTGGCGGCGCTGGTCGGGGTCGTTGGCACGGCGTCGCTGCTGTTGACTCCCGCCGAGTCACACACCCCGCAGGTACCTGCGCAGATGCGCGCCGCCCGCGTGGACAACCCGGCCCTGCAGTGGTTTGCGCAGCAGACGGCGCCAGTGCAGATCAGCGTCTCTGGGGTGCTGGCCGGCGCTCGCGGCGCGGTGGCGATCCTGCAATTGAACGACGGCCCGCCGCGCAGCTTTCTGGTCGGCGAGCACCTGAGTTCGGGCGTGCGCCTGGTCGCCATCGAAGCCGATGCTGTGCTCATCGAACGTGGCGCTGAGCAGTCGCGGATCAAGGTCAGCACGCTGCCGGACGCCCCCAATCTGCCGCGCCTGACCCGCTGAGCCTCACTGACGACGCACCCAGGGGCGGCCGAGCAGGGTGTCCAGTCGCGCCAGGGGCGGCGCTTCGCGGCTGCGGTCGCGCACCTGCACCGTGACCCGCAGCAACCCTTGGCCGCCGGGCGCAGTGCTCTGCTCGCAACGCAACCTGAGCCGTCCCTGGTCGCAGTCAACGCTCTTGAAGCCCAGGCTTACGCGGCCTTGCAGGCGCAATTCGGCCAGACGGCTCTGGGCCGCCAGCAGGGCCAGGGATTTGTCCCGCAGCAGGCCATTGCCCTGGGTCATCACCCCGGCCACGCGCACCGCCGCCGACATCGCCACGGCAATGATGGCCAGGGCCACCAGCACCTCGATCAAGGTAAATCCAGCTTGCTTGCGCAGGGTGTGCATGGGCCGCTCTAAACCGGGGGAGACAGGGCTACAAGCTAACGCTCGGGCTTGACCGAATGGCGACTGAAGCTCCCGAGGTTCTTCAATATCACTGACATATATTCTTGCAACACTGCGCGACGAATCGAACTCAAGCCAAGGAATGTCGAGATGGATATCGCGCCTGTAACGTCGCTGCCTCGTGGCCAGCGTGGTTTTACCTTGATCGAGATCATGGTGGTGGTGGTGATCCTCGGGATTCTCGCCGCGATGGTGGTGCCCAAGGTGCTGGACCGCCCGGACCAGGCACGTGCCACGGCGGCCAAACAGGACATCGCCGGGCTGATGCAGGCCCTGAAACTGTACCGCCTGGATCACGGCGGCTACCCGAGCCTGAACCAGGGCTTGAAGGTGCTGGTGGAGCGTCCGGGCGATGCCAAGGACAGTCATTGGCGCTCCTACCTGGAGCGCTTGCCCAACGATCCCTGGGGGCGGCCCTACCACTACCTCAATCCCGGCGCCAACGGCGAAGTGGACGTGTTCTCCCTCGGTGCCGACGGCCAGCCCGACGGCGACGGGGTGAATGCTGATATCGGTTCCTGGCAGCTCTAGGCGCGACCATGAACGTCGATTTTCGTGCAGCGCCGCAGCAACGCGGCATGGCCATCATCAGTGCCTTGCTGATCGCCGCCGTGGTGGCGGTGATGGCGGGCGCCATGCTCACCCGGCAGGCCTCGTTCATGCGTGCGGTGGAAGCCGAGCAGGGCCGCGTGAGGGCGACCGGGGTGCTTGAGGGCGGCCTGGAATACAGCCGGCAAGCGCTTTGGCAGGCGCGCCAGCAGGATGTGCTGACCCGTCTCGATCAGGCCTGGGCGCGGCCGATCAACGAGCAGGCCCTGGGCGCGCTCGGTGGTGCGTTCCAAGGAACCCTGCAAGACCAGCAAGGCAAGTTCAACCTGCGCAATCTGGTGTTGCACGACCAAGTCGACAGCCCACAGTTGCAGAGCTTTGAACGGCTGTGCCAGTTGATCGGTATCGACCTCGCCCTGAGCCGGCGCATCAGCCAGCGGGTGATCGCGTCTTACCCGCAGCGCCTGCCGCGCGCGCCGTCGGCGAGTCACACGTCTGGTGCGTTCAACAGCGCTCGCCTGCCCGCCGCCGAGGCCCTGGTCGTACCCGCCAAACAGCCGATGTTGCGCAGCCTGGACGACCTGCGGGGCCTGCGCGGCTTGAGTTCGGCGCGGCTGGCGCGGCTTGAGCAGTACGTCAGTCTCTTGCCCGGCAACACCTGGATCAACGGCAACACCGCACGCCCCGAAGTGCTGGCAGCGGTGGTTCCAGGGTTGACGCTGGCGCGGGCCAGGGCCCTGGTGGCGGAGCGCGACGCCGGGCACTGGTTCATCAACCGGGGCGATTTCGTCAATCGCCTGCGCCTGCCGGAGGTGGTGGTGGATCAGGTCCAGGTCGGTATCACCAGTGAATGGTTCCTGCTGGTGGGCCAGGGTCGCCAGGATCGACGCCGGGTCAGCCTGGAGGCCTTGCTGTACCGTCCCGAGGACCGCATGCCCGAGGTGATCTGGTCGCGGGTGGGCGCATGAGCCGCTTGCGCATTGGCTTGCCGCCTCTGGCGCAGTTGAGCCTGCACAGTCCGGTGGCATTTGCCCGACTCGATCGTGCCGGGCGGGTGCTTGAAGTGGGCAACCGTGCCCTGGCGCAGTTGCGCCAGGGCCGCCAAGCCATTGCCCTGGAGTGCTACCTGCATCCGGTGGACAGCCTGCTGACCTGCATCGAACTGCCGCCCTTGCCGGCGGCACGGATCAAGGCCGCGGTGAGTTGCGCCGCCCAGGCACTGATTCTTGGTCCCAGCGAATCGATGCACGTGGCCCATGGCGCCCGCGATGCCCAGGGTCAGGTGGCATTGAGCTGGTTGCCCAAGACCGCGCTGCAGGCCCTGGGACGCTTGTTGCAGCAGGCAGGGTTGAAACTTGAGGGCCTGTATCCGGCGCCTTATGCCTTGGCGGTGCCCGAGCCTGGGCAGGTGAACCTGTGCCGGGTCGACGATTACTGGCTGTTGCGCCAGAGCATCGAGCAGGGCAGCGTGCAGCCGTGGATGGACGAACCCCTGGCCCAGGTGCACGCCTCGGAGCGCGAGCTGCGCTGGATCGGTGACGACGCGCCGGCACCGCTGCAGGCGCTGTCGGCTGTGCACCGCTGGAGCGGCAAGCCGCCCGCGTGGGGCTTGCACGGTGGCGCCGTGGCCGACAGCGCGGCGGCCAAGGGCTGGGGCCGGGCCCTGGGGAGCTTGGCCCTGGCGCTGCTGGTCTGGGTCGTTGGCCTGAACCTGTATGCGAGCCGCGAAGCCGAGCAAGGCCGGCGGCTCAAGACGCAGATGAGCCAGCGGGTCCAGCAGGTGTTTCCCGAATTGCCGGTGGTGCTCAACCCCCTGCAACAGGCTCGGCAACAATTGGCCGCGCGTCAGAGCGGCGCGGCGGACCCGAGCCAGGGGTTCGCCAACCTGGTGCGGCAGGCCGGCAACGCCATGCCTTTTATCGCCGGCAGCGTGCAGGGCCTGAGTTTTGCCAATAACCGCTTGCAGCTGGAGCTGCTGGCAGACACCCCCAACAGCGCCGATGACGCCTGGCAGCAGGCGTTGGCCAAGGCCGGCTACAGCGCCCAGCACCAGGGCAATGGCTGGACCCTGGGCCCGATCGCGGCGCCGGTGGCCGATGCCCTTGAGACGGTCACGGAAGACGATCATGAGTAAGGCACGGTGGCAGCATGCTCAGGCGCGTTACGCGCAGTTTCGGGCTCAGCTCCAAGGTCATTGGAGCGCCTTGGCGCGGCGGGAGAAACGCCTGCTCAGCGCCACCGCCACCGGCCTGCTGGGCCTGTTGCTGTGGCTGGCGCTGATCGAGCCACCGCTGAAGACGATCGCTTATTGGCAAGCCGAAACCCCCAAGCTGCACGCCCAAGCCCAGGCCCTCGACGTGCTGCTGCAGGAAGCCGCGATGGGTGGCGACGCTGCCCAGGACCTCGCCCAAGCCCTGCGCCAGACCCTGGACGGGGCCGGGCTCCAGGACCATTACCAATTGCTACAGCCGGATCAAACCTGCCCCCAATGCTGGCGATTGACCTTTGAACAGGCCCCGGCGGATGCCGTGGTCGGCTGGTTGCTGGGGGCTCCCGGGCAGCTGTCATTGCAGGTGGTGGAGGCCCGCTTGCAACGCACGGGCGCCGCCGCCCAAGACTCGGCAGGCACCCTGTCCGGGACCGTTCGCATGGATCAGGCGCAGGGCGCTAAGGACGCTTCATGAAGGGCTCAGGTTTCAACTACGCGCGCCAGTGTCGCAAGGTCGCGCCGTTTCTGCTGCTGGCACTGGGGGCCTGCAGCCACACCCCATCCAACATGACGCCACCCTTATTGGTGGACAGTGAGCTGGGCCAACCCCTGGCCGACACCCGGCGCAGCGGTGATGCCCTGGTGGATCGCCAGCGCTTGCAGGGGCAACAGGCCGCGCGCCCGAAAGTCCTGCACCCGGTGACCAACAGCCGTCCTGGCCAGCGCCCGCCACGCGGCAGCGTGCCGCGCAACCCGCTGGGGGATCAGCCGGTGCAATTGAACTTCGTGGAGGCCGACATTCAGGCGGTGGTGCGCGCCTTGTCCCGCGCCACCGGCCAGCAGTTCTTGGTGGACCCGCGGGTCAAGGGCAACCTGACCCTGGTCAGCGAGGGCCAGGTGCCGGCTCATCAGGCCTACGACATGCTGCTGGCGGCCCTGCGCATGCAAGGCTTTAGCGTGGTGGACGTGAGCGGGGTGGCCCAGGTGGTGCCCGAAGCCGATGCCAAGCTGCTGGGCGGGCCGATCTACAGCGCCGACAAGCCGGCGGGCAACGGCATGCTGACCCGCACCTTCCGCCTGCACTATGAAAACGCGGTGAACCTGATCCCGGTGCTGCGGCCCATCGTCTCGCCGAACAACCCGATCAATGCCTACCCGGGCAACAACAGCATCGTGATCACCGACTACGCCGAGAACCTGCAGCGAGTGGCGCAGATCATCGACGGCATCGACACCCCCAGCGCCATCGACACCGATGTGGTGGCGGTGCACAACGGCATTGCCGTGGACATCGCGGCCATGGTCGCAGAACTGCTGGACACCCAGGGTGGCGACCCGACTCAGAAGATCAGTGTGATCGGCGACCCGCGCTCCAACTCCATCATCATCCGCGCCGGCAGCCCCGAGCGCACCGAGCTGGCGCGCAACCTGATCTATAAACTGGACAACGCCCAAAGCAACCCCAGCAACCTGCACGTGGTCTACCTGCGCAATGCCCAGGCCGGCAAACTGGCCCAGGCCTTGCGTGGTTTGCTCACCGGTGAAAGCGACAGCGGCACCAGCGACGCTGCCCGGGCCATGCTCAGCGGCATGGGCGGCGGCCTGAACGGCCAGGCCAGCACGCCCAACAGCGGCGGCACGCCCACTGCCGGCGCCAGCCTCAACAGCAGCCGTGGCAGCGGCGGTGCCTACGGCCAAGGCAACAGTGCCAGCGGCGGCGCCAGTAGCAGTGGCCAGGCCAGCGATCAGAACACCGCCTTCAGTGCCGGCGGGGTGACCCTCCAGGCCGACGCCACCACCAACACCTTGCTGATTTCCGCCCCCGACCCGCTGTACCGCAACCTGCGGGAAGTCATCGACCAACTCGACCAGCGTCGCGCTCAAGTGGTGATCGAAAGCCTGATTGTCGAAGTGGGCGAAGACGACGCCAGCGAATTCGGCGTGCAGTGGCAGGCCGGCAACCTGGGTGGGCGTGGCGGCTTTGGCGGGGTCAACCTCGGCGGCAGTGGGCTGCTCGCCAGCCCCAACAGCAAGACCAGCCTCGACGTTTTGCCCAAGGGCCTGAACATCGGCCTGGTCGACGGCGCCGTCGATATTCCGGGAATCGGCAAAGTGCTCGACCTCAAAGTCCTGGCCCGCGCCTTGAAAAGCAAAGGCGGGACCAACGTGCTGTCGACGCCGAACCTGCTGACCCTGGACAACGAAGCGGCGAGCATCTTCGTTGGCCAGACCATTCCCTTTGTCACCGGCAGCTACGTCACCGGCGGTGGCGGCACCAGCAACAACCCGTTCCAGACCGTGCAGCGTGAGGAAGTGGGCTTGAAACTCAACGTCCGGCCGCAGATCTCCGAAGGCGGCACGGTCAAGCTGGACATCTACCAGGAAGTCAGCAGCGTCGACCCCCGGGCTTCGGTGGACGCCGGGACTGTGACCAACAAACGCGCGATCGACACCAGCATCCTCCTGGATGACGGACAGATCATGGTCCTCGGCGGTTTACTGCAGGACGGCTACAGCCAGAGCAACGACGCGGTGCCGTGGCTGTCGAGCATCCCGGGGATCGGGGCCTTGTTTCGCAGCGAGAAACGCAGCATCACCAAGACCAACCTGATGGTGTTTCTGCGGCCTTACATCATCCGCGACAGTGGCGCGGGGCGCAGCATCACCCTCAATCGTTATGACTTCATGCGACGTGCCCAGGGGCAGTTGCAGCCGGAGCGCAGCTGGGCGCTGCCGGATATGCAAGCGCCGCAGTTGCCGGCGGCGAGCAAGGCGATTCCCGGGGCGGTGCCGGTGTCGTTGCAGACGCCTGGGGTTGGGCAGGGGCCGCGGGCGACGATCAGGGCGGTGCCGGTGCAATGAAGGTGTTCATTCAGAGGCATGGAGCCTATGTCCGTTGTTGTGGTCATGGCCACTTTCGCGGGGGCTTTGACGGCCAATGGAGGGGGCACATATCCGTTGCGGTGGTTTGCGGTTTTGTCTTTGCGGCGAGGTTGACGGGGTCCATATCCGGTGCTGCGGTAACGGCGGCTGGTGGTTTCGTTTTTATGGCGTGGAGGTGGTGTACATATCCGTTGCTGCGGGTGCGGCGGCTTATGGTTTCGCCCTTACGGCGAGTCCCTTTTTTTCAAACGCCAAAAAAAGGAACCAAAAAACGCTTGCCCCTCCATGGGCCCCTCGCTGGGGCTCGGGGTTCCCTCGCTTCGGCATTACTCCGGGGGCCCGCCGCCAACCGGCCATCCATGGCCGGGTGGCGGCTAGCTCGGCATCCATGCCGAGCTGCCCCCTACGCAACGCCTACGCTCGGCCGGCTGGGAAGGGGCCGGAAGATCAAGATCAAGATCAAGATCAAGATCAAAAGCCAAAGCTAAAACCAAGGTGCGCAGGCCGGCTACAGGTAACGCGAACGGCAATGAAACAGGTCGGCCGGCAGGCCGCCGTCAGATTTTGATCTTGATCTTGATCTGACCGCCCCGTTAACCACGATGGCCGAACGCAGGCATTGAGCCGTGGGTAACCCGGCAGGACGCCGGGTTAGCCGCACTGGGCCATGGATGGCCCATTGCGGCGGCCCACGGATCAATGCCGGAGTGAGGGCATGCCTCGCTATGCGAGGCACCGAGTGGAGGGGCAGAGCGTTTTGCTCACCTTTTGCGCTTTTCAAAAGTGAGCCGCTGTAAGAGCGGAACCGTAAGCCGCCGCACCCGCAAGAACGGATATGTACCCAAACCCACGGTAAGAACAAAAACCGTAATCAGCCACACCCGCAGTCCCGGATATGCACCCCACCAGGAGACACAAGCATGACCACCCAGCTCCCCTACGCCTGGGCCAAATCCCAACGCATCCTCCTGCGCCACAGCGAGCAGGGCGCCACCCTACTGGTCTGCCCCTCGACCCCCGGCTGGTCCATCAGCGAAGCCCGCCGCCAGTTCGGCCCCGCGCGCCTGGAACGCATTCGCGACGACGAGCTCGACGGTCTGTTGGCCACGGCCTACGCCGACACCGGCAGCGCCGCGGCGGTGGTCGGTGCGGCGGAGAATGAGGTGGACCTGGACCGCCTGATGCAGGACATGCCGGAAATCACCGACCTGCTGGACACCCAGGACGGCGCGCCGGTGATCCGCATGATCAACGCCTTGCTCACCCAGGCCGCGCGGGATGAGGCCAGCGATATCCATATCGAACCCTTCGAGACTCACTCGGTGGTGCGCTACCGGGTCGACGGCACCCTGCGCGACGTGGTCTCGCCGCGTAAGGCGCTGCACGGCGCGCTGGTGTCGCGGATCAAGATCATGGCGCAGTTGGATATCGCCGAAAAACGCCTGCCCCAGGACGGCCGCATTGCCCTGCGGGTGGCCGGGCGGCCGATCGATATCCGTGTGTCCACGGTGCCCACCGGCCACGGCGAACGGGTGGTGATGCGCTTGCTGGACAAGCAGGCCGGACGTCTGCAATTGGAGACCCTGGGCATGGACCCGGACCTGCTGGCGCGGCTCGACGGGTTGATTCGTCAGCCCCACGGTATCGTTCTGGTCACCGGGCCCACCGGCAGCGGCAAGACCACCAGCCTTTACGCCGCCCTGGCGCGGCTGGACGCCAGCACCAGCAATATCCTCACCGTCGAGGACCCGGTGGAATACGACCTGCCGGGCATCAGCCAGATTCAGGTCAACGCCAAGATCGACATGACCTTCGCTCTGGCGCTGCGGGCGATTCTGCGCCAGGACCCGGACGTGATCATGATCGGTGAGATCCGCGACCTGGAAACCGCGCAGATCGCGGTCCAGGCGTCGCTGACCGGGCATTTGGTGCTGGCGACCCTGCACACCAACGACGCGGTGTCGGCGGTCAATCGTCTGATCGACATGGGCGTGGAGCCTTTCCTGCTGGCCTCGTCGCTGCTCGGGGTGCTGGCCCAGCGCCTGGTGCGGCGCCTGTGCCCGCATTGCAAGGCGCCGGATCCGGCCAGTCCCGGCACCTGGCGCCCGGTGGGGTGCGCGGCGTGTAATCACATCGGTTACAGCGGCCGCACCGGGATTCATGAGTTGTTTTGCCTTGACGATGAACTTCGCGGCCTGATTCACCAGGGCGCCGATGAGCAGGCGTTGCGCGGCGCGGCGCGGCGGGCGGGAATGCTGAGCATGCGTGAGGACGGCGAGCGCTGGGTGCGCAGCGGTGCCAGCGCAATGGAAGAAATCTTGCGTGTGACACGGGACGCCTGATGAATCGCTATCGTTATGAAGCCGCCGATGCCGTGGGCAAGGTGCAATCCGGCTACCTGGAAGCCGACAGCCAGGGCGCGGCCTTTGCCAGTCTGCGCAGTCGCGGGTTGACCGCTTTGCAGGTGCAGTTGGCGCACGACAACGGCCCCGGCGCAGCAGCGGGGCTGTTCAGCGCCAGGCTTTCGGACAACGACTTGGCCTGGGCCACGCGGCAACTGGCCAGCTTGCTGGGGGCTCGTCTGCCGCTGGAGGCGGCGTTGAGTGCCACGGTGGAGCAGGCCGAGCGCAAGCACATCGCCCAGACCCTGAGTGCGGTGCGCAGCGATGTGCGCAGCGGCATGCGCCTAGCCGAAGCCTTGGCGGCACGCCCCCGGGACTTTCCGGAGATCTACCGGGCGCTGATTGCCGCGGGGGAGGAGTCCGGCGATCTGGCCCAGGTCATGGAGCGTCTGGCGGATTACATCGAGGAGCGCAACAACCTGCGGGGCAAGATCCTCACTGCGTTCATCTACCCGGGCGTGGTGGGGCTGGTGTCGATCGCCATTGTGATTTTCTTGCTCAGCTACGTGGTGCCCCAAGTGGTCAGCGCTTTTTCCCAGGCGCGTCAGGATCTGCCCGGGCTGACCCTGGCCATGCTCAACGCCAGCGACTTCATCCGCGCCTGGGGCGGGCTGTGCCTGGGGGGCATGCTGGCCGGGTTCTGCGGTTGGCGCCTGTATTTGCGCAACCCCCAGGCGCGGCTGCGTTGGCACAGCCGGATCTTGCGCTTGCCGCTGATCGGGCGGTTTGTCGTGGGGCTCAATACCGCGCGTTTTGCCTCGACCCTGGCGATCCTCGGCGGCGCCGGGGTGCCGCTGCTGCGAGCCCTGGACGCGGCGCGCCAGACCCTGTCCAACCAGCGTCTGAGCCAGAGCGTTGGCGAGGCCACGGCCAAGGTCCGCGAGGGCGTCAGTCTGGCGGCGGCGCTGCGGGTGGAGAAGGTGTTTCCACCGGTACTGATTCACTTGATCGCCAGCGGTGAAAAGACCGGTGCCTTGCCACCGATGCTGGAGCGGGCGGCGCAGACGCTGTCGCGGGATATCGAGCGCCGGGCCATGGGCATGACCGCGCTGCTCGAACCCTTGATGATCGTGGTCATGGGCGGCGTGGTGCTGGTGATCGTCATGGCGGTGCTGTTGCCGATCATTGAGATCAATCAACTGGTGACCTGAGGCGCGCGCCGAGGGTGCCGGCTTGCTCGCCACGGGGTTATGCCTCGGAGGATGTTTCAGGTCGTTGGCCGCGCTCCCGAGTCTGTCGGCAACGATCCTCGGGTTCCTCGTTCTGTCATCTTCCGCGCCTGCCGCCAGCGCTGCCGGTGCCGGGCGCCGGCTGCTGCGGACAGAGGGGCTGAGCCTGTGCGCGGGGGCTGGCGCAGCGGCCGGAGCCTCTGGGCAAACACCCGAGAATCCGCCGCCAAAATGCCTGGCTTCTCCCGAGGTTTTTTCCTTTATCTGTCACCGGAAACTGCGAACTTCTCTTTCCATGGCCTCACCCATCAAGCCGTCTGGATCAAGGCTTGTGGCCTGAGCGTCATGGCGTCAT
The DNA here is from genome assembly GCF_009861525.1 of Pseudomonas sp. LD120. Taxonomy (GTDB): domain Bacteria; phylum Pseudomonadota; class Gammaproteobacteria; order Pseudomonadales; family Pseudomonadaceae; genus Aquipseudomonas. Next base: position 54,835 of record NZ_WVHL01000002.1, read on the forward strand.
GCAAGAGCTATTCACCCAACGTACGAACACGACGAAAGGAGATTCTTCATGTTTAAGCGCAATGTTCTGGCGGCATCCCTGACCCTGGCAGCCCTGTGCTCGGCACAAGCTGCAATGGCTGACATCAACGGCGGTGGCGCCACCCTGCCACAACCGCTGTACCAGACCTCCGGCGTACTGACCGCCGGCTTCGCGCCCTATATCGGCGTAGGCAGCGGCAACGGCAAGGCGGCCTTCCTGAACAACGACTACAGCAAGTTCGTGGCCGGCACCACCGGCAAGAACGTGCACTGGGCGGGTAGCGACTCCAAGCTCAGCGCCACCGAGCTGGCCAACTACGTTGCCAATCACAACGCGGCCTGGGGCCCGCTGATCCAGGTGCCTTCGGTGGCCACCTCGGTGGCCGTTCCGTTCAACAAGGCGGGCAGCGCTGCCGTCGACCTGAGCGTCAACGACCTGTGCGGTGTGTTCTCCGGGCGTGTCTCTGACTGGAGCCAGATCGCAGGTTCAGGCCGTACCGGCGCGATCACCGTGGTGTATCGCAACGAAAGCAGCGGTACCACCGAGCTGTTTACCCGCTTCCTCAACGCCAAGTGCGCCGAGACCGGCACTTTCGCGGTGACCACCAACTTCGCGTCCAGCTACTCGGGCGGCCTGCCGGCCGGTGCCGTGGCCGCGGTCACCAGCCAAGGCGTGATGGATGCGCTGAACGCGGGCGACGGTCGTATCACCTACATGAGCCCGGACTACGCGGCCGCCACGCTGGCCGGTCTGGATGACGCCACCAAAGTGGCCAAGGTTGCCGGCGCTTCGCCTGCACCTGCCAACGTTTCGGCCGCCATCAACGCAGTACCGGTCCCCAGCGTTGACTTGAACAAACCCAACAACTGGGTCCCGGTGTTCGCCGCCAGCACCAGCGCCACCGATCCAAGCGTGGTGCCATACCCCACCACCGGCTACCCGATCCTGGGTTTCACCAACCTGGTGTTCAGCCAGTGCTACGCCGACGCCACCCAGACCTCGCAAGTGCGCACCTTCTTTGCTCGTCACTACGGTTCCAGTTCGTTGACCAACAACGACAACGCGATCAAAAACAACCGTTTCGTGCCACTGCCCGCAGCCTGGAAGACCGCCATTCGTGGCGCCTTCGTCACCACCTCCAGCGGTTTGAGCATCGGTAACACCAGCGTCTGCAACGGCATCGGTCGTCCGCTGTAACGCGCACGTTTTGCCCACGGCAATCGCTGATCGGCAACGGCTTGGGCCGTTGCCGATTTTTTGTTGTGGGGCACCTACACCGCAAAGATGAATTTTCCGTGACATCCGTTCGGTCGCGTCCTGCGCCAACGGCCTATCGCCTAAAGCACTGACGTGCGCCCCAGGCCCTACTCGCGTCACGCACCCGTGGGCGTCATAACAAAGGATGAGTCGTAATGGTTCGCTGCAAACCACCGGTTAACCCCCATGGCCTGAATAACCAGGCGCCGATTCTGCGGCTCAAGCCGCTGGCCCACGCCATTGCCTTGCTGATGATGGCCGGCAGTGCCCAGGGCGCCACGGCGTTCAGTTCCGGCTGGTTTGCCGACAAGGGCGCGTCCCAGGCCGCCACCGCCGCGCGGACCAGCGGTCAGGTGCCGGGCATTCCGTCGTTGTCCCAGCAGACCCGGGCCAACCGGCAGTTGCAGCGCTCGCTTGGCAATCTCAATGCCAGCGTCGCCGCTATCGCCGCCCAGCAAGCGGCCCAGGCGGCGGCGCGTCAGGCGGCCTTCGGTACGTTAAGCAACGTTCCCGACGGCCTCGGCCAGGGCGGGCTCAAGGTCGACAACAGCCTGACCCAGGGCTGGATCAACGCCAAGGGGCCGGTGCAGAGCCAGTCCGGCGGCAAGACCACGGTGACCATCGAGCAGACTGCCGACAAGGCCATCCTCAATTGGGAGACCTTCAACGTCGGGCGCAACACCACCGTCGACTTCCAGCAGCAGTCCAACTGGGCACTGCTGAACAAGGTCAACGACCCCAACGGTCGGCCCAGCGAGATCCAGGGCCAGATCAAGGGCGCCGGCACGGTGATGATCATGAACCGCAACGGGGTGATCTTTACCGGCACCAGCCAGGTCAATGTGCGCAACCTGGTGGCCGCCGCGGCCACCATCAGCGACGAGCAGTTCACCCAGCGCGGTCTGTATGTGGACGCCAACGGCACCCAGCCGACCTTCGTCGATGCCCTGGGCAAGGTTCAGGTGCAGCGCGGTGCGTTGATCCAGACCCATGCCCCGGCCAAGTCCACCGATGCCGGTGGCTATGCCTTGCTCCTGGGGGCGGAGGTGGAAAACGCCGGCACCATCGTGACCGCCAAGGGCCAGGCCACCTTGGCCGCCGGCGACAGTTTCTACATCCGCCGCGGCGTGGGCACCGATGGCAACCAGCGCTCGACGACACGCGGCAATGAAGTGGCCACCTCGCTCAAGCCCGGCAGCAGCGCCGGCTCGGTCAGCAACAGCGGTTTGATCATGGCGTCCACCGGCGACATCACCCTGACCGGGCACCAGGTGGCGCAGAACGGTGTGGCCTTGGCCAGTACCTCGGTGGACACCCGCGGCACCATCCACTTGCTCAACGCCGCCAGCGACAGCACCGGCAGCGTGACCCTGGGGCAGGGCAGCACCACTGCGATTGTGCTGGACAGCAGTGGCAGCACCGCCCTGGACAGCCAGCGCAACAACGGCCTGATCAACCTCGACGGCACCCCGACCAACCTGATTACCGGGCAGTTCAATAACCTCAGCAGCGTGGCCGACCGCACCGATCAGTCGCGGGTGGAGATCGTCAGTGGCGGCACTGTGGACTTCCAGAACGGCTCCATCACCCTGGCCACCGGTGGCCAGGTGGCGGTCAGCGCCGGGCAGCGCAGCCTGGTGCGCGACGGCGCGGTGATCGATGTGGCCGGCGCCGTCGGGGTCAAGGTGGCGATGGAGTCCAACACCATCAAGATCAACGTTCAGGGCAACGAGCAGCGCGACTCGGCGGGCAATCGCGACAGCGGCCAGTTGATCAACAACGACGTCTGGGTCGACCTGCGCGAGCTGGTGTTTGTCCCGGCCGGCACCAACGGCTACGCCACCGACCGCTGGTACACCGCCGGCGGCTTGCTGGAAGTGGGCGGCTACCTGGGCACCCAGGGCCACAATATCGGCGAATGGATGGCCCAGGGCGGCACATTGACCTTCACCGGCCAGGAGGTGGTGACCCAGTCCGGCGCCCAGTTGAACCTGTCCGGCGGCACGGTCGATGTGCAGGCCGGCTACATCCAGCAAACCTGGCTCAAGGGCGTCGACGGGCGTCTGTACGAGTTGTCCCGGGCCCCGGGGGATTTGCTCTACACCGGTATCTACAAGGGCTACGTGGACAGCAGTCCGCGTTGGGGCCGCACCGATTACTACTACAACCCGCTGATCGCCCAGCAGCGCCGCTACGAGGCCGGCTACACCGTCGGCCGCGATGCCGGCAAGCTGGTGATCGGCACCGGCAATGCGGTACTCGAAGGCCAACTGGTCAGCGAAGTGTTCAAGGGCGAGCGCCAGACCCAGGCGCCCAACGTCAACCTCGACGGCTACCAGCAATCGCACAAGGCCGCGGCCCAGCGCGCGCAACTGATCATTGGCAACTACACGCCGATCTACAACAAGAGCAGTGGCACGTTGCGCTATGCCCTGAGCCCGACCGTGGACAACGTGCTGATCGAGGCCAACCAGCAGCAGATCGCCGACGGCCTGGACCTCGCCACAGCCTTGCCGGCCAATCGCCAGGGCCAACTGGTGCTCGACAGCGACACACTCAATGGCTTCCAGCTGGGGGCTATCAAGGTCGGCGCCAAGCAGCAGATCCAGGTCAACGGCGCGCTGCAGGTGGCCGACGGCGGCGACATCACCCTGTTCGGGCCGCAGGTGCAACTCAACGCCAACCTGACCGCCCATGGCGGCAGCATCAACGCCGGCAACGTGCTGAAGCAGGTGGATGTGAACCGCAACTTCGTGGTCGGCGATGTGATCCTCGCACCTACCGCTGGGGCCCAGGCCCGGGTCGATGTGGCCGACGGGGTCAAGCTGGATGTCAGCGGCCGTTGGAACAACTTGGCCTTGAATCCGGCGGACAGCAGTGGGCTGGCCTTTATCAACGGCGGCAAGTTGTCGTTGCGCAGCAGTGGCGACCTCAACCTGGGCAACGGCACCCTGGTGGATGCCAGCTCCGGGGCCAGCCTCGGCTACGACGGCAAGGCCACGGGCGGCAAGGGCGGCGACGTGACCCTGGCGGCCGATGGCCAACTCGACCTCAAGGGCGTACTGCGCGGCTATGGGGTCAATGGCGGTGGCACCCTGGCCTTGCAAGCGCACAAGGTAGTGATCGGTGCCAGCAACCCGGGCCCCGAGGCCGGCACCCTGCAACTGGCGGGGGACTTCTTCAACAAGGGCTTCGGCGCCTACGACATCACCGGTAACGAAGGCCTGACGGTGGCCGACGGCGCCCAGGTCGAGGTTCAGATGCCGGTCTACCGCGTCGGCGCCCAGGCCGGCAACAGCGCCACCGGCAGCGATTCGTCCAGCGTGCTGCAGACCTGGCTGCCGGAGCTGTACCAGCAGGATGCGCTCAAGGGTGTTTTGACCCAGCGCCGTGGCGCCGGGTTGACCTTGAGCGCCGGCAATCAGTACTCCACGGCCGCGCAGTTGGCCAGCACCGCATTGAACGTGGGCCAGGGCGCGGTGATCAGTGTCGACCCGGGGCAGGCCATCAACCTGCGTAGCGTCGGTCAACTGACGATGAACGGCACCCTCAATGCCTGGGGCGGCAGCGTCAGCCTCGGCGGGCTGACGGTGGCCAGTTCCGAAGCGGCCAATGCCGCCGGCCACGGGCGCTCGATCTGGGTCGGCGAGCAGGCGCTGATCGATGTCGCGGCGCGGGCAGTGAGCGCGGTGGACAACCGCGGGCGCCGCTACGGTCAGGTGCACAGCGGCGGCAAGATTGCCATCGGTGGCGAGATCGACCTGGCCACTGGCATCGCCAAGGCCAGCGACCTGTTTGTGGTGGTGCGTGACGGCGCGCGCCTGGAGGCTTCCGGGACCCAGGCGGCCCTGGACATTCCCGGCCAGGGCCGGGTGCAGGTGGCCAGCAATGGCGGCAGCATCAACTTCGCCTCCAACAACGGCCTGTACCTGGACGGCAGCTTCGTCGCCCGGGCCGGTGGCGCCGGGGCGGCGGGGGGCCGTTTGTCCCTGGCCCTGGAAAGCCCGTACTACATCAAGAACGCGGTCAACGACCGGGTGCTCAAGGCCCGGGAGTTGGTGATCAGCCAGGTCCACCAGGGCAGCACGCTGCCGGGCAGCGCCGATGCCGCGGCCGCCAGCTTGGAATACGGCCATGGGCGTCTGGGTGTGGATCAAGTCACCGCCGGCGGTTTCGACAATCTGGCGCTGCTGAGCAACGGTTTGTTGAGCTTTGACGGCGATGTGTCGCTGAACCTGGGCCAGAGCCTGCGCCTGTACAGCGGCGCGCTGAACCTGAGCGACAGCGCCGCGGCCAATACCCGGGTCAATCTGTCGGCGCCGTACCTGCTGCTGGCGGGCATTCTCGCGCCGTTGGAGGCCAAGGATCAGTACCTGCGGCCGGTGTCCACCGGCACACCGTCGCAACGGGCCACTCAGGGGCAATTCAATGCCAGCGGCAATCTGATCGACGTACGCGGCAACGTGGTGTTCGGCAGCGAGGGCAGCCTGCGCCAGGCCGATAACAGCCAGGTGACGGTCGAGCGTCGTGGTTTCGACCATGTGCAGTTGAGCAGCCAGGGCGATCTGCGTTTTCTGGCCGGCGCCGACGCGAATGTTATCGCCCAAGGCATCAGCACCCAACTGCTGACCCAGGGCGACATGACCCTGCGGGCGGCGCAGTTGTATCCGGCGACCGAGGTCGGGGCCCGGGTGATTGCCGGCTACCTGGGCAATCTCACCGGTACCGACCTTGACTTCGACCCGGCGCGGACCCTGACGATTGGCCGCGCCGGCAACTATGACGCGGCCGTGCCGTACTCGGCCTTCGGCCGCCTGCAATTGGGCGCGGCCACCATCAAGCAGGGTGGGGTGCTGCGCGCGCCCCTGGGGCTGATCGAGATCGGTAACCAGGGGGCCAGCCAGGTGGAGTTGCTGCCTGGCAGCCTGACTTCGGTGAGTGGCAAGGGCTTGGTGTTGCCTTATGGCGGCACGGTCGATGGTCAGGTCTACCAGTACAACGGCAAGACCGTGACCTTCGTTGGCCAGGGGGCACGGGTCAACGGCAACAGCGATCTGAGCATCGGTGTGATCCTGGGCGGCAAGTCCGTGGCGGTCCGCGCCGAGGCCACGGTGGATCTGTCCGGCGGTGGCGAGCTACTGGGGGCTGGCTTCATCTCCGGGCGCGGCGGCTCCACCGATGCTCGCTACAGTCCGCTGGTGCAGATAGGCAGCAATGGCCAACTGATTCTCCCAGGCCTTGCGAGCAACCCGATCTACGCCATCGTCCCCGGTGTGCAGCCGGGCTATGCGCCGGTCGCCCCAGAGGGCGGTGCAGTGGACCCATTGATAGGCCAACAAGTCACCATCGGCGCCGGCGTGCCGGGGTTGGCAGCCGGCACCTACACCCTGATGCCCTCCACCTATGCGCTGATGCCCGGGGCGTTTCGCGTGGAGATCAACGGTTTGGCGGGGCTCGCGAGCGAAGGCGCGACCCAGCTGCTGCGCAATGGCTCCTGGTCCACCGCTGGGCGCTTGTCGGTGGCCCATACCGGGATCAGCAACAACGTAGCCAGCCAGTTGATTCTGACCTCGGCCGACACCTTGCGCCGCTACTCGCAGTACAACGAAACCGGTTATGCGCCATTTGCCAAGGCCGATGCGGCCCGGCTTGGCGTACCCCGGCCCCTGCTCGCGGCGGACGCCAAGACCCTGAAGCTGGCGCTGCGCGAAGGGGCGGGCAGCGATGCGTTTTCCTTTGAGGGCATTGGCCGCTTCAAGGCCGCCGCCGGCGGATACGCAGGCACCGTCACGGTGATGAGTCCTGGCGACACCAACACGGAGGTGGTGGCGGCCGGCAAGGCGGCCACCGACGGCTTCCAGGGGGTGACCCTGCATGCCGACAGCCTCAATGCCCTGGGTGCCGCACGCCTGGTCATCGGTGGCTTGAGCGCTGTCGCTTATGGCCAGGGTGGCAACTACGTCACCTTTGATGAGGGCAACTACCTGACCCGGGGCGCGATCACCCTGCGCGCCGGGGCGAACCTGGCCGCGCCTGAGGTGTTTCTGGTGACCGGAGGTGGGGCAATCCAGGTGGAGCAGGGGGCCTCGATCAACACCATCGGCCAGGGTCAGGCCAGCTACGACGCGAGGGATGGTTTTGTCTACAAAGCGGCCAATATGGTCGCCGTCTCCAACGGTTTGCTGAATGTGATCAATGTGCCTTCAGCGGGTGCCAAGGTCAGTGATGGCATTCAAGTGGGGGGGTGCAGCGGCGCCCCGTGCAGCGGACAGGCTGCGCTGTACTCCGAAGGCAGCATCGTCGCCTTGACCGACAGTACCTTCGAACTGGGTGAGCAGGTGCGCTACGGCACGCGCCATCTGAACCTGGGCCTGAACGCAATCAATGTCGGCAGCACCGAGGCGCTGGCGGCGGCGGCGGCGAGCAATCGCCTGCCGGCGGGGATGACCCTGAACCAGCCAACGCTAGAGCGTCTGCTGCGCGGTGACACTCAGTTTGGCGCCCCGGCCCTGGAAACCCTGCAACTCTCGGCCCGGGACAGCTTCAACTTCTACGGCAGCGCCAGCCTGGACACCTATGACCCGGTGACCGGCAAGTCGCTGCTGAACAACCTGATGCTGTCCACCCCGGCGATCTATGGTGCAGGCGGCGCCAATGACGTGGCCAGCATCCACACCGCCCACCTGATCTGGCAGGGCGCTGAAACCCCGGCCGGGGCGGTGGTGGCCGGTGGGATCGGCAGCGGCAGCGGACGTCTGGATATCAATGCCGAGCGTATCGAGTTCGGCTACGGCGCCTTCGCCCAGCCCAGCACCACCCAGCGCTTCGATCGGCTGGCCCTGGGCTTTGCCGACGTCAACCTCAATGCCAGCCAGCGCATCACCGCCAACCACAAGGGCAGCCTTTCGGTGTACCAGAGTCAGGGCGCCTATGACCCGCAGAAGGGCTTTGCCTACAGCGGCGGCAACCTGAACATCCTGACCCCGCTGATGACTGGCGCAGCCGGCTCGGTGAACCGCATCAGCGCTGGTGGCGTGATCGATATCGGCGCTTCGGCCGGGCCCCGCGGCGAGGTCGATGGCCAGGGCGCGGCGCTGTCCTTGCAAGGCGACAGTATTCGTCTGGCCAGCGCCGTGGTGCTGCCCAGCGGCAAGCTGACCCTTGAGGCCCGTGGCGATGTGCAACTGACCGATGCGGCATTGATTGACGTGGCCGGGCGTGCCGTCGCTTTCAACGACCTGACGCGCTATGGCGCAGGGGGTGAGGTGTTGCTAGAAAGCCACGCTGGCCATGTGCTGCAAGCGGCGGGCTCGACCATCGATCTGTCGGCACAGCACAACCAGGCCGGCAAGCTGCGGGCGGTGGCGGTGGACAGCGCGGCCGGGCGGGTGGAGCTGGCGGGCAAGATCCTCGGCAGCAGCAGCGGCGATTACGATGCCGGCGGCATCCGGGTGCCTTACCTGGGGGGCGCGGTGGAGATCCAGGCCCAGTACCTGGGTGTCAGCGGCACTCTGGACGAACAGTTCGCGGCGCTAAACCAGCGGCTCAACCAGGGGCAGGTATACGGCGCGCGCAGCTTCCAGCTCAAACAGGGTGACTTGACCATCGGCAACGGGGTCAAGGCCAACAGCGTCAACGTCTCGCTGGACAACGGCAGCTTGCGGGTCAATGGCCTGGTGGATGCCAGCGGTGAGCGGGTCGGCAGCATCAACCTGGCCGCCAGGCACGGCCTGACGCTGGACGGCAGCGCGGTGTTGGATGCCCATGGCCGCCAGTTGCGGGTCGACAGTTACGGCCAGATCATCGATTCGCCCAACCGCGCCACCGTGGTGCTCGGTTCCGGCCTGGGTCGGTTGACCCTGGCCGACGGCGCGCGCATTGACCTGCGCCATGGCACCGATGTGGCCCAAGGCAGCGGCGCCGGGCAGAACGATGGCCGCAATCGCGGCACCCTGGCGTTGAACGCGCCACGGCTGATCCAGGCCGATGGCAGCAGCGACGATATCGATATCGATGCCCGTGGCGGCTTGCAGATCCAGGGCGCACGCTCGATCGCGGTCAACGGCATGATCAGCTATGACGATGCGCCACTGAAAAATGACAGCACCGCCAGCGGCCGACCGTACCAGGCAATCACCCAGGCTTACCTGGACCAGAAACATCAGCTGAGCACGGCCTTTATCAACGCCGCGCTGCAAAACAACGACCTGTTGCAGAACAAACTGGCCGGTCTGAACAACGCCACCTATGCCGACGCCTTGCACTTGCGCCCTGGCGTGGAGATCGTCAGCAAGACCGCCGACGGCGACCTGGTGGTGCAGGGCGACCTGGACCTGTCCGGCTATCGCTACGCCAGCCTCAACCCGCATAGCCAGAAAACGTCGGTATATGGCTCCGGCGAGGTCGGCAGCCTGACCCTGCGGGCCGGTGGCGACTTGAACATCTACGGCAGTATCAATGACGGTTTTGCGCCGCCGCCGTCCACCGTGGACGACAAGGGCTGGGTGCTGTTGTCGGGCGTGGACTTCACCGGCGGTCACCTCATCGTGCCGGGCACTGGGGTGACCCTGGCCGATGGCACGCGGTTCCCCAGCGGCACCACCCTCAACTACGACTTGCCGCTCAAGGGCCTGACCCTGGTGGCGGGCACCCGTTTGCCGGTGACGGTGCAGCTCGAACAGAGCCTGACCTTGCCGGCGGGCAGCGTGCTGGCCGCCGCCGTGCGCGATGCCCAGGGCAACCTGCTGTTCGCCGCCGGGACCCTGCTCAGCGAGGCTCGGACCCTGGATGCCGGTACCCGGCTGGAGGCCGGCAACTTGCTCGGCCAGAACATCCAAGTCACGGCCATGACCTGGCCTAAGGGCGTGGCGTTGCCCAACGTGGTGGGCGCGCTGTTGCTCGACGGCAGCAAGGCGCTGCCCCTGGGCGCGCTGATTCCTGCCGGCACCGACGTCAAGCTGCCGGGGGGTGTCGAGTCGATGCAACTGCGGCCGGAAGTGGCCGGGCGCCAGGGCTCGCAGTGGGCCCTTGCACCGATGCTCGCCGAGGGCTCGCAATCCTGGTCCCTGCGTCTGGTGGCCGGGGCCGATACCGAGGCTGCCGACAGCCGTATCCTGCAGGCCAATCCCCGCAGCGGCGACCTGCATCTGGCGGACAGCCACTACGGCATGTTCGCCAAGGAACTGCCTTCCAAGGGGGTGTTTACCTGGACCGCCAAGGTGGTCGAGGACTTGGCCGCCAATGGGGTGATCGTCCAGGAAGGTGACCCGGTGGATCAGCAGGTCCTCGACGACCTGGAACTGGGCAGCATTGCCGAGTTCTGTGGCAATACCCCGGAATATTGCGCCATGAAGAGCACTTACGTCTGGACGCAGGAGGCTGTGGACGAACTGGCCATGGCCGGCATTGAGGTGACCTTGGGGGCGGTGATCGAGGAGCAGTTCATCCAGGACCTGGGTCTGCCTTCGGTAGAGGCCATGTGCAGCGAGTCGCCCAACTTCTGCCTGGCGCAGAGCGCCAAGGAGTATGAAGCGACGCCTTCGAGCCGCCGCTTCAGCGTGATCCGCACCGGCACGGGCGACCTGGAACTGCTCAGCGCCGGCAACCTGAGCATGGATTCGCTGTACGGGGTCTATACCGCCGGGACCTCATCGACCGCCACCCCCGCTGGCGATCCTTACAACCAACCCCGGGGCCTGGGCAGCGGCAGCACCGTGCTCAACGACCCGGGCAGTTATTTCGAGTCGTTCGTCGATGGCAGCAGCACCAGCCTGTATCGCGCCTGGTACCCGGAAGGCGGTGGCGACCTGCGGGTCGATGTCGGTGGTGACCTGACCGGCAATATCACCAGCATGGCAAGCAACAGCCTTACCTGGCCCAACCCCAAGGACAACGGCTTGGACTCGGCCGAGGTGGGCAACTGGCTGTGGCGCCAGGGCAGCGCCGATGTGGCCACTGGCGGCACGGTCCAGCCCACGGCCTGGTGGATCAACTTTGGCACCTATGTGGCGGGCGCCGCCGACAAGATGGTGGGCTTCACCGGCTTCGGCACCTTGGGCGGCGGTGATCTGGATCTGACGGTCGGTGGCGATGCCGGGGTGCTCAAGCGCCTGTCCGCGGCCGCCGATGCGGCTTCGGTCAGCCCGCGCAGCGAGGGCCTGGTGCTGGCGGTGGGCAGTACCGGTCGGGTGGCCAGCGATGGCAGCCTGCAACTGACCGGCGGGGGCGATATGCGGGTGCATATTGCCGGGGCCTTGAACCCGGCCAGCGAGCAGAGCAACGATCATCGCAGCGGCATGCTGGTCAACCTGCGCGGCAACGCCCAGTTGCAGAGCGCCTCCCAGGGCAGCATCGGCCTGCTCTATGGCGGCACCGCCGCCGACCACAACCCGAGCGAGACTCGGGCCTTCGATCCGTCGCGCGCCACCCGTGGCCTGGCCCAGGGCGGCCTGACCCTGGTGCCGGGGGATGCCACCTACCAGTTGCAAAGCCTGGGTGACCTGGTGCTGCAGAACGTCGAGGACCCGGGACGGGTCAAGCAGTTCAACGGCGCGCTCTTCAGCCGTGGCAGCGAGCAGGGCAGTGGCCAGAGTTGGTTCACCCTGTGGACCGATCACACGGCTGTCGATGTGATGTCCCAGGGGGGGAACCTGACGCCTTTTACCACGTCCTCCAGTGCGACGGACCTGGCGGTGGTCTATCCGTCGATCCTGCGGGCGGTGGCTGCCAGCGGCAGCCTGTACTACGGCAAGGCCGCGGCACCGCAGCGCGACGACGTCAATTATCGCTACCCGCTGGTGTTGGCTCCCGGTGCTGACGGGCAGTTGCAGTTCCTCGCCCAAGATTCGGTCTACGCCGGTGGTTTTACGGTCAGCCAGTCGGGTGCGGCAGGGGCGGCGATGGCCACGCCATGGCACCCGGCCTTTGTCGGGCGCATCGGCGGCGCCGTGGTGGCCAGCAACCTGTCGATCAATGGCTCCCCGGCCAACACCGTCACCTTGCCACTGTTTGCCTTTGGTTCCGGCAGTGTCTCCGCCGTGCTGGACGAGGCCGTGGACCCGGCGCGCTTCTATGCCGTGAGCGGCGACCTGATCGGCGTCAACAGTGGCCGGATCATCCGTTTTGGCAGCGCGCCTTCTCAGTTGCACTCCGGGCAGACCTGGTACGAGGCCAGCCGCCCGGTGTGGATGATGGCCGGGCGCGACATCGTCAGCAGCGGCAGCATCGTTGGCGTCGGCGACCCCGGTGATGGTTCAACCTCGCGGGGCAATCTGTTCGTGCACAACCACCCCAGCGATATTTCCCTGGTCAGTGCCGGACGCGACATTCTTTACAGCAGCTTCAACGTTGCCGGCCCCGGCACCCTGGAACTGACGGCGGGGCGCAACATCCTCATGGAGGACAAGGTCAGCGTCACCAGCATCGGCGCGGTGGTCCCGGGGGGCAGCCGTCCTGGCGCGAGCATCGTGATGCAGGCCGGGGCCGGCGCCAGCGGCCCGGATTACCGGCGCTTCGTCGCCGCCTACCTGGACCCCGCCAATCAGGCCCAGCCCGGCGAAAGCCTGTCGGGCACCAAGGTGGCCAAGACCTACGAGGCCGAACTGGGGAACTGGCTGGCCGAACGCTTCGGTTTTGTCGGCGACAGTGCCCAGGCCCGGGCCTACTACGCCGCGTTACCGGCCGCACAGCAGCGGGTATTTGCCCGAGACGTGTATTTTGCCGAACTCAAGGCCGCCGGCCGCGAGTACACCCAGGCCGGCGGGATACGCCAGGGAAGCTACGCCCGGGGGCGGGCGGCGATTGCCGGGCTGTTCCCGAGCACCGACGTGGCCGGAAACCCGATCACCTACCAGGGCGACATCACCCTGTTCGGCGCTTCTGGGGTACACACCGACTTCGGCGGCAATATCCAGATGCTGACGCCTGGCGGCAACCAGACCTTTGGCATCGAAGGCACCGCGCCACCCGCGTCGGCCGGGGTCATCACCCAGGGCGCGGGGGACATTCAGTTGTATTCCCTGGGCAGTATTCTGCTGGGTCAGAGTCGGATCATGACCACCTTCGGCGGCTCGGTCATGGGCTGGTCGGCGGTGGGCGACATCAACGCCGGCCGGGGTTCCAAGACCACCGTGGTCTACACCCCGCCCAAGCGCGTCTATGACCACTGGGGCAACGTCAGCCTGTCGCCGGCGGTGCCCAGCACCGGGGCGGGGATCGCCACCCTCAACCCGATTGCCGAAGTGGCGGCCGGCGACATCGACCTGATCGCGCCCCTGGGCACCATCGACGCCGGCGAAGCAGGCATCCGGGTCTCGGGCAATGTCAACATCGCCGCGCTGCGGGTGGTCAACGCGGCGAACATCCAGACCCAGGGCAAGTCCTCCGGAGTGCCGGTGAGCGCCACCGTCAACACCGGCGCCATGACCTCGGCCAGCGCCGCCGGCTCCGCCGCGTCCCAGGCCGCGCAAGACGCCGCCCGCAACCAGCAGGCGGCGGCCAAGCAGGGCCGGGCCTCGATCGTCACCGTGGAAGTGCTGGGCTTTGGCTCCGAACCGGTGCAGCGTCAGCACGAAGAAGCCAGCCGTGCCCCGGGCTACAACCCCGACAGCCCGGTGCAGGTCCTGGGCGCCGGGCCCTTGAGCGACCAGGCCCGGGCGCGCCTGACCGATGAGGAGCGTGGGCAGCTGACACTCTAGGAATCTCTTGCGGTAGCACGCTTGGGGGGGCGATCGTTGATCGCTCCCTTTTTTGTCGCTGTGTCCCGTCCTGAATAAGGTTTACACCTTCTTATCCCTTCTCAGGAGGGAGTCATGAATACGGGAGAAAGACGCAGTCAGCGTGATTACACTGTCCCGTCCTGAATAAGGTTTACACCTGCTGACCCATTCTCAGGAGGGAGTCATGCAAACGGGAGAAAGGCGCTGGCTGGAGAGGGCAGGCCTGAACGGGATGAAAAGCGGCGCGGGTGTGGGTCTGGATCACAGTGCATTCAGATTTCCGGCCGGCGGTCCGGGTGTTCAGGCAATGCTGGGTCGACGGTTGAGGCGCGTCAGTCAAGGTCGCAAGTGTTACGGGAGAGCTTAGAACGGCGCCCGCCGGGGCCCGCAGCCTCGATCAGGCGGCGGGCCCCGGTGCTCCTTGTCACGGGTGACTTTTCGTCTGCTCTATCGCTGAGCACAAGGTGCTTCTCAAAGCCTTGGCGATAGGGTTGGTGGCTGGCTCGCTAGACGGTCGCGATCATGCAGCCGATGGCCCCGGATTGCTGATAGATGACCCAGTCCTTATGGGCGTTGGCGAAGTCTCGCAGCCCACGCTTGGCCGCATCGCTGTAGCCCAGGGCGACGGCCCAGCGCGCGGCTACCGGGTCGGTGTACTGGGTGAGTTTTTCGATGTCTTTCTGAGTCTCCGTCAGGAGTTTGTTGCCGGCATTCGTGGCGCTTTCGACTTTCAGTTCGATGGCGTAGTTTTGGCTGTTATGTTGCGCCAGCACATCCAGGCGCCAAGCCTGGTTGGGGGCCGGGTAGGGCACCTCGCGGGCGGCGGCCACATGGGCCGAGCGCAGCAGGATCAGGAATTCCACCTGAAACCACACTTCCCAGGCGGCACCGGTGCTGATGGCGGCTTCGATGCGCGCGTGGTCGTTGAGGATCAGGTGACTAAGGTCGGTATTTTTCATGGTGCGTTGCTCTTTGTGGGTGAGGGTACAAAGGGGAACGAACCACGCAGGGATGTTGTGAAGGCTCTTGGTCAGGAACCGAGGATGACGGATGACGGGCGATTGGCGGTGGGTGACAGGCGATGAGCGGGTTTGCGGCCCACAAGGAGTGGGCGGCCTGCGCAGAAATGAGCGTGCGTTAGCCCTCAAGCGTGGCCGCGGTATTGGCCTTGTTCAACTGAGCGGCGCCCAGGCAGTAGAACAGTCCCCCGGCGACAATGAACGCCCCCAGCATGTAGAAGATCCAGTGTGCTGGATGGCTCGCCAAAACCATGCCGCAGAGGATCGGGCCCAGGGCGCCGCCGAGGCTGGAGAGGTTCTGCGCGCCGTAATAGAGGCCCCGCAGGGATTCGGGGGCGATCAGGTCGATGAACATGTATTCGGCGGGGAACACGATGATTTCACCGAGGGTGAACAGGGTCATGGAGAGCATCCACAGCGGCAGGCTGGTCGACAGGGCGAATCCGCCGACCCCCAGCAGGAACAGGCTCAAGCCAACCGCCAGCCACTGCTTCAAGTGGCGGGGAGTGATCCTGCGGCCAATGGCGTATTGCAAGGTGATGACCAGCAACGCATTGGTCGCCACCAGGGTGCTGATGGTGCTGTAGGCGACCTCCGCGGATTCGGTGACCACCAGGTATTGGGACAGGTACGCCGAGAACTGGCCAAAGACCACTGCGCTGAGCAGTCCGCCGAGGGTGAAGCAGATCAGGCGATGATCCCGCAGCAGTAGTCGGCCCAGCGCGAGAAAGGCCGGGGGCTGATGGGGACTGGCGCCAGGCGTGAGGTGCCGGGCGCCCTGAGCCAGGTACAGGATAAAGAAACCGCTTCCCAGGGCGCTGGACAGTACAAAGGGCAGGCTGCTGCCTTGCTGGGCCAGCCAGGCGCCGAGCAACGGGCCAACGGCATAGCCGATGTTGGTCAAGGTGTACTTGATCGAAAATACTTCGCTGCGTTCGGCCACCGGTAACTGCTGGGCAAAACCTGCTTTGACCGCGATATCGAACACCGCGTAGGCGAGGTTGATCGACACCAGGCACAGGTAGAACAGCCAGAGACTCTGGGCGGCAAAGGCGCCAATGAAGCCCAGGGTGAAGACTGCGACGCAGGCCAGGATCAGCCGGTAGGTGGCGATCCGATCCACCAGGTAGCCGCCGTAGAGGCTCAACAGCGAGCCGACGATCAGGCTGCTGCCGATCACCAGGCCGATGTCGACGACGCTCAGGGTGAAGTAGGCGGACAGGTAGATCACCAGATAAGGCAGGGTGATCGCCCGCGCCAGGGTCAGGATCAGCGAGCCCGACAGCAACAGCTTGATGGTCTTTGAGTAGTTTTTTAGGGTGCGCAGCATCCATGCCTCGTTGAGCAGTGCAGGTTGAGTCTTGCTTGGGCTATCAGCTTACTGAGGAATGGGCTTCTGTTTTATGATGATTTTTCTCCAGTGAATGGAATCAGATTCATGAATAAGGACGCTGCATGTTTTCTTCCGAACGCCTGAAGGGCATCGATGTTTTTGTCTGTGTGGTCGATTCCGGCAGCTTCAAGGCCGCTGCCGAACGGCTGAACCTGACGCCCTCCGCCGTCAGCAAGGCCATCGCCCGCCTGGAAAACCGTTTGCAGGCCCATCTGTTGCAACGCACCACCCGCAGCCTGGCGCTGACCGATGCGGGGCAGGCCTTCTATCGCACCTGCGCCGAGGTACTGGCCGATCTGCAAGAAGCCGAGTGGGCATTGCAGGCGGAGAACACCGAGCTGCGGGGCAAGCTGCGTATTGACCTGCCGGGGGCCTTTGGCCGCACTCAGGTGTTGGAGCTGATCTTGCGCTTTGCCCGGGAACACCCCTTGCTGCAACCCCACGTGACTTTTGCCGATGCCTTTGTCGATCCTCTTGAAGCTGGTGTCGATATAGCCGTGCGGCTCGGCGGGCCGCGGCAGTGGCCCGCAGCGCTGGGGCATCGCCACTTGGGCCATGAGCGGCATCTGTTCTGCGCTTCCCCCGCGTACCTGCAGCACCAAGGTACGCCCCTGACCGATGCCGACTTGCTGCAGCATCGCTGCATCGCCTATGGCTGGGCGGATGGGCGGGTCCATCCCTGGAGTTTTCCTGGCAGCCGGCCAGGGGAGATCGAGCGACGTGTCATGCCGGCCGCTTGTGTGGTGGGCGATGGCCAGGGTTTGTTGATGGCGGTGATGGCGGGCTACGGAATCGCCCAATTGCCGTCGTGGCTGGTCAAGCGTCAGTTAGAGGAGGGCACCCTGGTACAGGTGCTGGCGCAGTGGGCACCCCAGGGGCAGGCCATCCATCTGTTATGGATAAAGAATCGTCAGGCATTGCCCAAGGTCAGCGCCTTGCTGGAACTGTTGGCGGAACACTTGATGGCATAGACAGAAAGAAAATGGCAGGGGCGGCTGGATTCGAACCAACGCATGGCAGGATCAAAACCTGCTGCCTTACCGCTTGGCGACGCCCCTGTAACTGTTGCGACGTTACTTGCTTTGACTGCCGGTCCGGGGAGGGCCGCTGCAAGAACGGGCGCAAATTTATCAATTTATCCGCAGGCTGGGAAGCCCCTAAGTGCAAAAAAATGATTTTGAAAACAGCTGCTTAGTCTTTTTCAGGGCACTTCGCCTGCCTCTGGGCTCAGGGGCTCAGGTAGGCGGGCTGTGAGTCTTTCAGGGGCAGGGCGATCTCCAGCGCGCGGCGGATGGCTTGCAACTCCGCGCCTTCAAGGAGGCGCCGGCCAAACTCATAGTCGTTGCCCCCCGGCCCCAGGTGCACTGAAAACAACCCGAACAGTTGCTCGTCTGCCTCTTCGATGAACAGTTCCATATAGGTTTCGTGGCGGCGGTAGGCGCTGAGGTAGATCAACCCCTGGACCTCGGCGCGGTGGCACTCACCGATGGCCTCCCAGGTCAGGCAACAGTCCTGTCCGCTCTCGATCAGCGGCAGGTGCCAGGCATGCTGCTCCAGCGGTTGGGCGCGCAGGGCCGCCGGCAGGGGCTGGCAGGACAGGACCCGGAAGCGGTACCTGAGCTTGCCCTGGTAGAGGGCGTTGCGTGGTGTCGGCGGCTCAGGCGCCGGGCCGCTGATCCTGACCCGCAGCAGGTGGCTCAGGGCAATTTCCGAAGGCTGCTCGTTCCAGCCATTGAGGTCGGCAACCGGCGGGCACCAGATCAGTTGCAGGGTTTCTCCCACCTGGATACGGTCCTGACGCTCGAAGAAGGCAGAGCTTTCCTCGCCCACCACGGGCAACAGAGCGCGCAGGGGCAAGGTCGGCGCGCCGTAGTCGATGCCCAGGTCGGTAGACCAGAACAGCGGGGCGCAGGTTTTTATCTTGGCCGGCATGGGGTGAACAACTCGCGGGTATCGGCGCTGGATTTTAGGCAAGGCCAGCCGATTGTCACGTCTTTGTCGCTGCTGGCGCAGGCTGAGAGCGGCGGGCGGGTGCTGCTGTTTTTGTGATTACTGAAGGTTCTGGGGGCTTTTCGCAGCCTCGCCTCAAGCGCGACAGCGGCGGCGCAGGCTGCGATGGGCCAAGACTGTCCGGGGTGATTACAGCTCCACCCAGCGTTGTTCCTGGGCCGCCAGGCGGATCGCGGCGGCGAGCCGTTCCACTTCCCAGGCCTCCTGGAAGTCGGTGCCGGCGTGCCCTTGGCCACACAGGGCCATGACCAGTTCCTGTACCTCCAGGGTCTTGAGTTCGTTGTAGCCCAACTGATGCCCCGGCGCCGGGCTGAACGCCGCATAGCCTGGCAGTTCGGGGCCCGCCAGTAGACGCTGAAAACCCTTCTGGCCGACCCGGTACAGGCGCACCTCGTTCAGGCGTTCCTGATCGAAGGCCAAGGTGCCCAGCGTGCCGCTGATCTCAAAACTCAGGTGGTTCTTGTAGCCGTGCTTGATCCAACTGCTACTGACTGTGCCCCGGGCGCCATTGGCAAAACGCAGTAGGGCGTGAGCCTGATCGTCCACGGCGATGCCGCGTCGTTGTGGGCTGCCGTTATGGATGGGACGTTGCTGATGCACGGTCTGGGTATCGGCGCACACCGCCTGCACCGGGCCCATGAGAAAGCGCGCCATGGCCAGCAAGTGGCTGCCCAGGTCCGCCAGAGCGCCACCGGCATGGGCCGGGTCACAACGCCAGGACCAGGGAGCATCAGGGTCGGCCATGAAGTCCTCGCTGAACTCGCCCTGGAAACTCACCAGTTGTCCCAGTTCGCCATTGCCGATCAGTTCCCGAGCCAGAACGATCAGTGGATTGTGCTGGTAGTTGTAGCCCACCCGAGTCACCACCCCTGCGGCCTGGGCGGCGTGGTGCATCTGCCGAGCTTGTTCGACGCTGACCGCCAGGGGCTTTTCGCAGTACACCGCCTTGCCCGCCGCCAGCGCGGCCATGGCCATGGGAAAGTGCAGGTGGTTGGGAGTGGTGATAGCCACCAGATCGACCTGGGGGTTGGCGATCAGTTGCTGCCACTCGGCGTGAGCCTGGGTGAAGCCCCAGGCGGCGGCGCAGTGTTGCGCTCGCTGTATGTCGGCATCGGCCAAGGCCGCCAGTTGCAGGCGTACCGGTAGTTCGAAGACTGCGCTGACGCTACGAAACGCCAGGGCGTGAGCGCGGCCCATGAAACCGGTGCCGATCAAGCCAATGCCAAGTTCATCCATTCCCGCACCTGCACACTTGTTGTTGTAGGGGGGCTAGTTATGGAATAAATATTCCTTAAAATCAATCACTGGAATAAAAATTCATTTTTTGGTGGTTGTCGGTCGTCGTTACCGGCAGGCCAGTGATGCGGCTATCAAGGTTGCCGGCAGCGGCAAATGAAAGGTCGCCCGGGGTGCTGCAGGCGACCCTGCCGCAAAAAAACCGTCAGTTGAGCGATCGAAGGCCACGCTGGGGCGCGTGTGCGCCCGTGTCTTGGCGGCTTAACTGATCGGCGCTCGCCCCAGGCGGCCGTCGCAGCGGTTTGGGCGAGCCTCAGGAGAGGAAACCGCCGTCCACGTTCAGCGCAACACCCGTGGTGTAGCTGGAGGCATCGCTGGCCAGGTAGAGCACCGCGCCGGCCATTTCGCTCGGGTCGGCCACGCGCTTGAGGGGAATCTGCGCCAGCGCGGTCTTGAGGATGGCGTCGTTGTTCACCAGGGCCGAGGCGAACTTGGTGTCGGTCAGACCCGGCAGCAAGGCGTTACAGCGGATGCCGAACTGTGCGCATTCTTTGGCGAAGACCTTGGTCATGTTGATCACCGCCGCCTTGGTCACCGAGTAGATGCCCTGGAAAATCCCCGGCGAGATGCCATTGATCGAGGCGACGTTGATGATGCTACCGCCGCCGTTGTCGCGCATCAGCTTGCCGGCTTCCACCGACATGAAGAAGTAGCCACGGATATTGACGTCGACGGTCTTCTGGAAGGCCCCCAGGTCAGTGTCCAGGACATTGCAGAATTGCGGGTTGGTGGCGGCGTTGTTGACCAGGATGTCCAGGCGGCCGAACTGCTCGCGAATCCCGGCGAAGACCTGGCTGATCTGCTCCATTTCACCGATGTGGCAGGCAATCGCCGTGGCCTTGCCGCCGGCGGCGATGATGGCGTCGGCCACGTGCTGGCAGCCTTCGAGCTTGCGGCTCGACACGATCACGTGGGCCCCTTGCTGGGCCAGGAGCTTGGCAATGGCTTCACCGATACCGCGGCTGGCACCGGAGACGAATGCGATTTTGCCGTCGAGGTCGAACAACTGAGTCTTGGACATGGTATTTCCTTGCTGGGCTGTCGGGCGCCGAGGGCGCGGTCAGAGGCTGGATTTTTCGATGACTTGCAGGCTCATCTGCTCCAGCAGTTTGTTCATGTGAATGAACTGCGCGAAGCGTTTGTCCTGGGTCTGGCCGTGGTAGAAGCGGTAGTAGATCTGCTGCACGATGCCGGCCAGGCGGAACAGGCCGTAGGTGTAGTAGAAGTCGAAATTGCCGATTTCGATTCCCGAGCGTTCGGCGTAGTAATCGACGAATTCCTGGCGGGTCAGCATGCCCGGCGCGTTGCTCGGCTGGCGCCGCATCAGTTGCACCGGCGCCGGGTCGGCGGCCTCGATCCAGTAGGCCAGGGTGTTGCCCAGGTCCATCAGTGGATCGCCCAGGGTGGTCAGTTCCCAGTCCAGCACGCCGATGATCTGCATCGGGTTGTGGGGGTCAAGGATGACGTTGTCGAAGCGGTAGTCGTTATGCACGATGCTTGAGGTTGGGTGGTCGGCGGGCATCTTGTCGTTGAGCCAGGCCTTCACGGTTTCCCAGTGCGGCGCGTCGGGGGTCAGGGCTTTCTCGTAGCGCTCGCTCCAGCCCTTGATCTGACGCTGCACATAGCCTTCAGGCTTGCCCAGGTCGCCCAGGCCGCAGGCGTTGTAGTCGACCCGATGCAGTTCGACGAAACGGTCGATGAAACTCTTGCACAGGGCCTGGGTCTTGCCGGCATCCAGGCCCAGTTCCGTCGGCAGGTCGGAGCGCAGGATGATGCCCTTGACCCGTTCCATGACATAGAACTGGGCGCCGATCACCGACTCGTCGGTGCAGTGCAGATAGGCCTTGGGGCAGTAGGGGAAACCGTCCCTGAGCTGGTTGAGAATACGGAACTCGCGGCCCATGTCATGGGCGGACTTGGCCTTGTGGCCAAACGGTGGGCGGCGCAGGACGAACTCCTGCTCGGGGTATTCCAGCAAGTAGGTGAGGTTCGAGGCACCGCCCGGGAACTGGCTGATCTGCGGTGTGCCGCTGAGGCCGGGAATATGCGCCTTGAGGTAGGCATCGATCAGGTTGGCATTGAGCTCCTCGCCGGGGCGAGTACGGGTGGATTGGTCTGTAAGCGCCATGCTTATCCCTTCTGCTTATTCTGGAGGCCAGAGATTATTGACTAATCTAATGCGCCTACCGGCCCCTCACAATCGCGGCGGGCCTTTATAGGTGCGCGTGTTGCCGGACAATCATTGCTTTTGATACAAGCGTTTGAATTTACCTTGTACTTCCTCGGCCTGGTAGCACCAAGCCCCCACAGATGCCGGCTTGCCAGCTAAGGGGGCGTCGTGACGGAGCCGGATGGGAGGCGGCTGCCCTGGCTAGCCGGCTCCTGCACCAGCCCGCTCTTTCCCAAGCCATGCAGGCACAGAGGCAAGCCGCCCCACGAGCATAGGCGTTGCCCAGGGGATGGGTCAGTTGGGTGTCGGCAGGGGCAGTGGGGTCAGCAGGGGCCGGCCCTCGAAGTGGGCCAGCAGGTTCTGGCCGACCATGTCCACGGTGTCGCGGCTGGCCTGGGGCGAAAGGCCGTCGAGGTGGGGCGTTAGCACCACAGTGCGCCTCGGGTCAGCACGGCGTCGATCTGTGGGGCGTGGGTCTTGATGGCCTGGTCCCGTTCGGCGGGCGTGGGAGCCAGGATCAGGTTGAAGCCCAGCGCTTCGAGCAAGGGCAGATAGGCGTTGACGTTCTCGACCAGGACCAGGACCAGGACGGTGGCGCGCATGACGGTTCCTCAGCAGTTAATGGGGCAAGGGCTGGCGCAATTGAAAGATGTTGCCTTCCGGGTCGACGCCGTCGCAGACCTGCGCACCCTTGAATGACCATTCGCGCTCGGCCTCGTACAACCGGCCCCCGGCGCTGGCGGCCCGTTGCCTGGCCTGTTGCAGATCGGCAACCTGGAACAGTGGCTTGCACGCGCCATCGCTACGGGGCAGTGGCGGTTCCTGCACGACGATGTGCGCGGCAATCGCCGGAGGCACCTGGACCAGTGTCAGTTCGAAGCCCTGATGCACCAGTTGCTGGTAATCCGCCTGTTGCTCGGTGATGGGCCAGCCCAGCAGGTCGGCATAGAAGCGGGCGAGTGACGGCGGGTCGAGGCTGTAGAGGATGCAGCCGGCGATCGTGGTGGCGCTCATGGAGGATTCCATACAGGCGGGGACGAAGGCTCAAGGGTGCGGGTTGCGAGGGAATTTGGCAATGCTCGCCGGCACCGTTCCCGGGGGAGTCACGCCATGTTCGGCGTGCCCGGGGCGGTGTGGGGCGGGGCGATGGGGTCAGAAGGTCACATCGGCGGTCGTGGCCAGGCGCACGAAGGGCCCGTTCAGGGTGGCGTTATGGTGGGCGATGATCTTTTTCGCCCCCAGTACGGGCGTGTCCATGCAGGTATGGGCGTCCTCCACCAGCACGGCGGCAAAGCCCAGGTCGCCGGCGGCGCGGCAGGTGGCATCGACGCAGTACTGGGTCTTCATGCCGACGATCACCAGTTCATTGACCTGGGCCTCTTGCAGGCGCCCGGCCAGCCCGGTGCCGACAAAGCAACTGGGGCGGGTCTTGTCCAGCACGCAGTCCAGTTCTTCATCCACTTCCAGGGTCGGCAGCAGTTGCCAGAGCGGGCTGCCGGCGGCAATCGGCGATTCGGCGGGGCCGGTATGGCGCACGGCGAAGATCGGCGCCCCGGCCTGGCGGGCGCGGCGGATCAGCTGGTTGATGTTGTCCAGGGTCTGCGCGCGTTTGTAGGGCTTCTCCGGTCCGTTGAACAGTCCCACCTGCATGTCGATGACCAGCAGGGCGCGCTTGGCGTTGGATAAAGGCATGGTGTTTCTCCTTGTGTTGCCAGGTGGACGGAGAAACAAAAGGCCCCGTCCATTGCTGGCGGGGCCTTGGTTTTACTGTGCTTGCATCATCCCGCACAGCCACCACACGACCCGCCGTTGGCAGTCGTGGTGGTAGCGGTTGGGTTGAGCGCGTAGATATTCATCGGGTCCGATCATGCCGCCTGTTCGTGAAGCTTGTCAACGCGGCCCTTGGTGCTGAAGCGAGCGCGTCGGATGTGCATCGCCTCGGCGTGGCGCTTGCGCGGGCGAGCTTTTGGCCGGGGGAACCGAGTTGAGCGTGAAAGGGCCGGGCCAGACGCTTCTCCATCAAATAAAAAACATCTGCAGCGCATAAACCGTTCCTCAGCTGAGTCTATGCAGGGCCTGTGTAATCCCGGACAATCGCGCCCCCTCTGTTTCGGCGGGGCGCGCGCTGTCGGGTACTCCGACGCGCTCTGACCGAATGGCAAATGACCGGAATGTGGAGATCCCACCGGATGAATGATCAGGCCAACAGCGTTGATCAACGCTTTGAAGCGACGGCCCCTGCGACCCTCAACGGCTGGAGCCGCCAAGACACCACCTGGATGCTCGGCCTGTTTGGCACCGCCATCGGTGCCGGTACCCTGTTTCTACCCATCAATGCCGGCATCGGCGGTTTCTGGCCGCTGTTGATCCTGGCGTTGTTGGCCTTCCCCATGACCTTCTATGCACACCGCGGGCTGACCCGCTTCGTGCTCTCCGGGCGTGACGGTGCGGACATCACTGACGTGGTGGAAGAGCATTTCGGGCTCACCGCCGGTGCCCTGATCACCTTGCTGTACTTTTTGGCGATCTTCCCGATCCTGCTGATCTACAGCGTGGCCCTGACCAACACCGTCGACAGCTTCATGACCCACCAGTTGCACATCGCGCCGCCACCGCGGGCGGTCCTGGCCTTGGTGCTGATCTTCGGCCTGCTGGTGGTGGTGCGTTGCGGCGAGCAGGCGATCGTCAAGGCCATGAGCCTGATGGTCTATCCGTTCATCGTGGCTTTGCTGTTCCTCGCGGTGTTCCTGGTCCCGCACTGGAATGGCGGCATTCTCGCCACCGTCAGCGATGTCCCGGCGCCTTCGAGCTTCCTGCATACCCTGTGGCTGGCGATTCCGGTGATGGTGTTCTCGTTCAACCATTCGCCGATCATCTCGGCCTTTGCCGTGGACCAGAAGCGCCGCTATGGTGTGCACGCCCAAGAGCGCAGCTCGCAGATCCTTTCTCGCGCCCACCTGCTGATGGTGGGCATGGTGCTGTTCTTCGTCTTCAGTTGCGTGTTGACCCTGAGTCCGGCGCAACTGGTAGAAGCCAAGGCGCAGAACCTGTCGATCCTGTCCTACCTGGCCAATCACTTCCAGAATCCGACCATCGCCTTTGCCGCGCCGTTGATTGCCTTTGTGGCCATCGCCAAGTCCTTCCTGGGTCACTACATCGGTGCCAGCGAAGGCCTCAAGGGCTTGATCGGAAAAAGCGCTCGGCGTCCGGGAGCGAAGGCCCTGGACCGGGCCACCGCGGCCTTCATGCTGGTGATCTGCTGGGCGGTGGCGACCCTCAACCCGAGCATCCTGACCATGATCGAAACCATGGGGGGGCCGGTGATCGCGGCGATCCTGTTCCTGATGCCGATGTACGCTATCCACAAGGTGCCGGCCATGGCCCGCTATCGCGGTCAGGCGTCCAACGTGTTCGTGACCCTGGTGGGTCTGGTCGCTATCACCGCCCTGGTGTACTCGCTGGCCGCTTGAGATCCGAGGCGCTGGCCGGATCCGCCGCCTTGATCCCGCCACGGCAAACGACGCCGCCGGAGCTTCCACAGGGCCGGCGGTGTCGGCGTTTCGGGCTTTCTGCTAAGGCAGATGCAAGGCATTGACGGAGATCGTTTTCCCTCTCGAATAAAGGTCTAAGCTGGTGCTCTTATGACTGCCTGGACTCAGCCCGCGCCCGCCCCGGATGTGTTGGCAGCGCGCTATCGAGCGGGTTGCCGAGCGGTGTGCAGCGCCGGCTGCGCCGGGGTATTTTTTGCAACGGATGGACTCAATTGTCGACTGATTACCGCGTACCGAAGCGCACCCGAGACCTGTTGGCCGGGTTGTCCATCGCCGGCTTGCTGCTGCCTGAAGCGGTGGCCTATTCCAGTATCGCCGCGTTGCCGCCGCAGACCGGGGTCATTGCCCTGTTTGCCGGGCTGTTGTGCTATGGCCTGTTCGGCAGCAGCCGCTTTGCAATTGTCTCGGCCACCTCGTCATCGGCGGCGGTGCTGGCCGCCGCGACCCTGTCTCTGGCCGGTGGCGATACGCAATTGCGCCTGGCGCTGGCCTTCGCCCTGGTTCTGCTCACAGGGGCGTTCTTCCTCCTGGCGGGCCTGTTTCGCCTCGGAGGCGTCACCGCGTTCATCGCCAAGCCGGTGCTGCGCGGGTTTGCCTTCGGCCTGGCCGTGACCATCATCCTCAAGCAGTTCGCTACGGTGGTCGGAGTGCACTTGAACAATGGCAACCTGGTGCGCTTTTTGCCGCAATTGCTGGAGCAATGGCCGCAATGGAATTGGTCCGGGGTGGCGGTGGCGGCGCTGGCTTTGCTGGTGATGGCGATCTGTTCGCGCATTCCCTATGTGCCCGGCGGGCTGGTGGCGGTGGTCATTGGCATTGGCGCCGGGCAGTGGCTGGACCTGCCGGCCCACGGGGTGCAGTTGATCGGGGTCATCGAACTATCGCTGGAGGTGCCGAGCCTGCCGCAACTGCCTTTTGCCGACTGGTTGCGCCTGGGGGAGCTGGCGTTCGCCCTGGTGATGATCCTGTATGCCGAGTCTTACGGGTCCATCAGTTCCATGGCCCTCAAGCACGGTGATCGGGTGTCGTCCAATCGCGACCTGCTGGCCCTGGGGGCGGCCAATCTGCTGTCGGGGCTGTTTCACGGCATGCCAGCCGGCGCCGGTTACTCGGCGACATCGGCCAATGAGGCGGCGGGAGCGCGGTCGCGCTTGGCCGGGCTGACCGCCGCGGCGGTGATGCTGCTGATCGTCTTGACGGTGTTGCCCTACATTGCCCTGACCCCGGAACCGGTGTTGGCGGCGATCGTCATGTATGCCCTGGGTCACGGCCTGAGCCTGCAGCCGTTGGGGCGCTATTTCATCTGGCAACGGGACCGGATACTGGTGATCTGTGCGGTCGGCGCGGTGTTGGTGCTGGGGGTTCTGGATGGGCTGCTGCTGTCGGTGGGGGTGAGCATTCTACTGATGCTGCGTCAGTTGTCGGCCGCGGACATTCAGATTCTCGGGCAGTTGGGCAGCGGTCATGATTTTGTCGACCTGAGTCGCCATCCCCAAGCCCGGCAGGTGCCCGGAGTGTTGATCCTGCGTCCCGGAGAGGCGCTGTTTTTTGCCAATGCCGAACGCATTCTTGGTGGCGCCCTGCACCTGATCCGGCATGTCCAGGTGCCGATTCATACGGTCATCCTCAGCCTGGAGGAGTCGCCGAACCTGGACGGCACCAGCATCGAAGCCCTGGACGAGTTCTTTCGTCAGGTCAGTCAGGAGCACAAGCACCTGGCCTTGGCGCGACTCAAGCACAGGGCCAAGGATGTCCTGGCGGGCTTGCCATCGAGTGCCGAATATCAAGTGTTGCTCAGTTGCACCAGTGTCGACGACACGCTGCAGGAAAGCCTGCAGAGCTGGAGCGGTCAGGCTCAGGCAGGGCTCTGGCATTGAGTCTTGGCGCTGGGCGTATCACGCCTGGCCTGTGGCGCCGTAGCGCAGGGCGCAATAGCCGGCAGGGGCGTCAGCAAAGGCGACAGGCATAAAAAAACGCCGCGTATCGTGGAATACGCGGCGTTCTTTTTTACAACGCTAGAGCCTTAGGCTTGCACCACCGGGATCTTGGCGTTGGCCGCCGCTTCACGGAACTCGGCGATCTGGTCGAAGCTCAGGTAGCGGTACACGTCCGCCGCCATGCTGTCGATCTTGCCGGCGTATTCCATGTACTCCTCGACGGTCGGCAGGCGACCCAGGATCGAAGCCACCGACGCCAGCTCGGCCGAAGCCAGGTAGACGTTGGCGCCGTCGCCCAGACGGTTCGGGAAGTTACGGGTCGAAGTCGACACCACGGTCGAGTTCGGTTCTACGCGAGCCTGGTTACCCATGCACAGCGAGCAGCCCGGCATTTCCATGCGCGCGCCAGCCTTGCCGTAGATGCCGTAGTAGCCTTCCTCGGTCAGTTGGTGAGCGTCCATCTTGGTCGGCGGCGACAGCCACAGACGGGTTGGCAGCTGGCCCTTGACCTGATCCAGCAGCTTACCGGCGGCGCGGAAGTGACCGATGTTGGTCATGCACGAACCGATGAACACTTCGTCGATCTTCTGGCCAGCGACGCTGGACAGCAGGCGAGCGTCGTCCGGGTCGTTCGGCGCGCAGAGCACAGGCTCCTTGACGTCGGCCAGGTCGATCTCGATGACTTCGGCGTACTCGGCGTCCTTGTCGGCTTCCAGCAGCTCAGGGTTGGCCAGCCAGGCTTCCATCGCTTGCGCGCGACGCTCCAGGGTCCGGGCATCGCCGTAGCCTTCGCCGATCATCCAGCGCAGCAGGGTGATGTTGGACTTCAGGTACTCGGCGATCGACTCTTTGGACAGCTTGATGGTGCAACCGGCAGCCGAACGTTCGGCCGAGGCGTCGGACAGTTCGAAGGCTTGCTCGACGGTCAGGGTTTCCAGGCCTTCGATCTCCAGGATGCGGCCGGAGAAGGCGTTCTTCTTGCCTTTCTTCTCGACGGTCAGCAGGCCTTTCTGGATCGCGTAGTAAGGGATGGCGTGGACCAGGTCACGCAGGGTGACGCCAGGCTGCAGCTTGCCCTTGAAGCGAACCAGGATCGATTCCGGCATGTCCAGTGGCATGACGCCAGTGGCGGCGGCGAAGGCCACCAGGCCGGAACCGGCCGGGAACGAGATGCCGATCGGGAAACGGGTGTGGGAGTCACCACCGGTGCCGACGGTGTCCGGCAGCAGCATGCGGTTCAGCCAGCTGTGGATGATGCCGTCGCCCGGACGCAGGGACACGCCGCCACGGGTCATGATGAAGTCAGGCAGGGTGTGGTGAGTGGTGACGTCGATCGGCTTCGGATAGGCCGCGGTGTGGCAGAACGACTGCATCACCAGGTCGGTGGAGAAGCCCAGGCACGCCAGGTCCTTGAGTTCGTCACGGGTCATCGGGCCGGTGGTGTCCTGGGAACCGACGGTGGTCATCTTCGGTTCGCAGTAGGTGCCTGGACGCACGCCAGTCACGCCGCACGCCTTGCCGACCATCTTCTGTGCCAGGGTGAAACCCTTGGTGCTTTCAGCGGGAGCTTCAGGCTTCTTGAACAGGTCGGATGGCGGCAGGCCCAGTTCGGCGCGCGCCTTCTCGGTCAGGCCACGGCCGATGATCAGCGGAATACGGCCGCCGGCACGGACTTCGTCGAGCAGCACCGGGGTCTTCATTTCGAAGGTGGCCAGGACTTCGTCGCTGTTGTGCTTGGTGACTTTGCCGGCGTGCGGGTACAGGTCGATCACGTCGCCCATGTTCATCTTCGACACGTCGAATTCGATCGGCAGGGCGCCGGCGTCTTCCATGGTGTTGTAGAAGATAGGCGCGATCTTGCTGCCGAAGCAGAAACCGCCGGCACGCTTGTTCGGTACGTAAGGCACGTCGTCGCCGAAGAACCACAGCACCGAGTTGGTGGCCGACTTACGGGACGAACCGGTGCCGACCACATCGCCGACGTAGGCGATCGGGAAGCCGTCGTTGCGCATCTGCTCGATCTGTTTCATCGGGCCGATGGCGCCTTGTTGATCCGGAACGATGCCGTCACGGGCCATTTTCAGCATGGCCAGGGCGTGCAGTGGGATGTCCGGACGGGACCAGGCATCCGGGGCAGGGGAGAGGTCGTCGGTGTTGGTTTCGCCGGTGACCTTGAATACCCGCAGGCTGATCTTGTCGGCCAGTACCGGGCGGTTCTTGAACCACTCGCCGTCGGCCCAGGATTGCAGTACGCCTTGGGCGTGAGCATTGCCGCTCTTGGCTTTTTCCGCGACGTCGTGGAAGGCGTCGAACATCAGCAGGGTGTGCTTGAGTTGAGCAGCGGCAACCGGCGCCAGCTCGGCGTCGTCCAGGAGGTCCACCAGGGTCACGATGTTGTAGCCGCCCTGCATGGTGCCCAGCAGTTCAACGGCGCGCTTCTTGTCGATCAGGGGCGAGGTGGCTTCACCTTTGGCCAGGGCGGAAAGGAAACCAGCCTTGACGTAGGCGGCTTCGTCGACGCCTGGTGGAACGCGGTTGGTGATCAGGTCAACGAGGAACGCTTCTTCGCCAGCGGGGGGATTCTTCAGCAGCTCGACCAGGCCTGCAGTTTGTTCGGCGTTTAGCGGCTGGGGAACGATACCCAGTGCTGCACGCTCTTCGATATGTTTGCGGTAGGCTTCAAGCACAGTTATTACCCTCATCAGTGGTCCCAAATGGGTGTCCGGGACGCTCATCCCGAAACTGTCGGTACTCATGCGCTGCAAGGCTTTTTGGGCCCCTTAGCCAGAGTTACGGACAATTCCTTACAGAAGCTGCTTTCAAAGTTTTACGCCTGCAGAACGGGGAGCTGATGAGGGTTGGCGCTGGACTTTTCCCCGCTGGAAAAACCCATCGCCAACACCGCTCTGAAGGAGGACTGTGCTCGTGACGCTTTGAAAACAGCTTCAAACGGACATTGGCGCCTAAAAAGGCTGGCTGATTCTACGGTAAAAAAAGTTTCAACGTAAGTTGCTGTGTTGAAGTTTGAGGGGTGATCAATGTTAGACAAAGGGCTAACATGCGCCACCGTTTTGCTTTTGCGTGTGCTGTCTCTCTATGCCCAATCAGACCATCAAGACCCCCTGCGTCGGCCTCTGCTCCACCGTCTACGGTGACTTGGTGTGCCGCGGCTGCAAGCGTTTCCACCACGAAGTGATCAACTGGAACGGTTACAGCGAGGAGGAAAAACGCGCGGTCTGGCTGCGCCTTGAGCAACTGCTGGTGCAGGTGATGGCGGCCAAGCTGGAAGTCTTCGACCCGGCGCGCCTGCGCGGGCAACTGGAGCAGCGCAAGATCCGTTTCGTACCGCACCAGTCCGAATACTGCTGGGCCTACCAACTGATTGCCCGGGGCGCGCGGGTGATCAACCAGCTCGATGCTTACGGCATGGTGCTGTTGCCGGAGTTCCGCGACTGGGGCCTGCCGGAGTTGCGCGACGCCATCGATCGGGAGTTCTTCCTCCTGTCCGAAGCCCATTACCAGCGCTACATCGCCCCCGGTTTTCTCAAGGACGCCCTGGGCTGAGTCAGTGCCGGCCGCCGCCCCGCATCCGTCGCCAAGGAGCTGGCTTGCCAGCGAAGGCGTGGGTACGGGCGGCACCAGGCGGCGCAGCGGTTCGCCAGCAAGCCGCTTCCTCCGGTGGGAGCGTTGGGGGGAGAGGCGCTCAGGCCTTGGCCGCCAGTTGTTCCAGGTGATCCATGATGTCCGCCGGCTTGAGCACCAATACGTCACTGTCCAGGGCGTCGAGTACCACTTCGGCCGTATTGCCAATCAATGCGCCTGACAGGCCGGTGCGCGCCACGGTGCCGATGATGGTCAACGCCGCCCCCAGTTTGTGGGCCATGTGGGGGATCAGCACATCCGCCGGGCCTTCCTCGATATGCAGGTGCGCGTCGTCGATGTCGAACTCGTTCTGGAACGCCTTGCACTCCTCGCGATAGCGTTTCTCGATGGTTTCCTTCAACTGAAACACCGGATCGGCCGCCGACAGCATGGGGGTTGGATGCGCGCTGATCACGTGCAACTGGGCCTTGGCCAGGCTGGCGATGTCGAAGCCATGGTCGACGATGCTGGCATGCAGGGCGCGGTGCTCGCCGTCCATGTTGCCGACATCAATGGCCGCCATCACCACGCCGTCGGTCCAGGGCGTGGCGGTCTTGACCAACAGCACCGGGGTCGGGCAGTAGCGCAGCAGTTTCCAGTCCGCGGGGGTCAGCAGGACTTTTTTCAGCGGGTTGTCGTGGGAATGCTGCTTGACCACCAGGCCGCAACCTTCGGCCTGCTGCACGTCGATGATGGTTTCGTGCAGGCTCTCGTTCCACGCCTGTTCGGTGGTGACGCTGTAACCTTCGCCGCTCAGGCTGCTCTTGAGCACACTGAGCAGTGCCGAATGCTCGTGTTTTTTATCGCAGACCAGCAGATGCAGATGGGCCTGGGTAACCCCGGCGATCAGTTTGGCGCGTTTGAGGGCCAGGCTTTCGCCGGGCATGGGATCGATGACCACCAGGATACTGCGGATGCTTTGCATGATCGGGGGCTCCAGGGAGAGGATGAACGGCTAGCGTGCACAACTATAGTTGCTCGCGCCCGAAGCGGATGTTGATGCACATCAAGCGCGACCGCTGGTGGTCTGTGGCACGGCCGGTATAATCGCCGGCCTTTGCCTGTGAGGCCTTTTTCTCGTGAGCCTCACGTTATTGATCACTGCTCGTGCCGCCGTTCAGCTTCCGGTTGTGGCGGCCTGCTCGGAAATGCATCGATGAACTTCCCGGAAATACACGACTTCCTTGGTTGTCGGACCCCAGACGCCTGGGTCCAGGCGGCCCTGGCCGACCAGGAGACCCTACTGATCGACCACAAGAACTGCGAGTTCAAGGCCGCCAGCACTGCCCTGAGCCTGATCGCCAAGTACCACTCCCATGTCGACCTGATCAACATGATGTCGCGCCTGGCCCGGGAAGAGCTGGTGCACCACGAACAGGTCATGCGCCTGATGAAACGACGCAAGGTCGAACTGCGTCAGTTGCACGCCGGCCGCTACGCTTCGGGCTTGCGCAAGGTGGTGCGCAGCCACGAGCCGGTGAAGCTGGTGGACACCCTGGTGGTCGGTGCCTTTATCGAGGCCCGTAGTTGCGAGCGCTTCGAAGCCCTGGTGCCGCATCTGGACGAGGAACTGGGCAAGTTCTACTTCGGTCTGCTCAAAAGCGAGGCCCGGCATTATCAGGGCTACCTGAAGCTGGCCTATCAATATGGCGAGCCCCGGGACGTCGTCCAGGTGATTGACAAGGTGCGGGCCGCCGAGCAGGAACTGATCGAGTCCCCGGACCCGGAGTTTCGTTTCCACAGCGGCGTGCCAGCCTGGTGATGACGGTGCCCCTGTGTAAACGCGGGGGCAAATTGTTAAAAACTCTTAAAAGAATGAAACATCGCCTCAAACCGCGATAAGTCGCCGGTTATGTGCAGGCTTTAGCCTTTTTTTAACCCTCGGCCACCTATAATGCGCGACTCAAATCGCGCATTGATAGACAGGCAATTATGGACAACCTGGGGCTTGGCAAAGTGTTGTTGGTAGAGGATGACGAGAAGCTTGCCGGGCTGATCGCGCATTTTCTAACCCAGCATGGCTATGAAGTGCTCACGGTGCACCGGGGCGATGTGGCCCTGGCAGCGTTTCTCGAGTTCAAACCGAAGCTGGTGGTGCTCGACCTGATGCTGCCAGGGCAGAGTGGCCTGCACGTGTGCCGTGAAATTCGCGCGGTGGCCGACACCCCGATCGTCATTCTCACCGCCAAGGAAGACGACCTGGACCACATCCTCGGCCTGGAGTCCGGCGCCGACGACTATGTGATCAAGCCCATCAAGCCGCCCGTATTGCTGGCCCGCCTGCGCGCCTTGCAGCGGCGCCAGGTGCCGGAACCCGCTGCGTCGCGCGGCGCGTTGGAGTTCGGCGAACTGAGCATCGATCGCAACAGTCGCGAGGTGCGCCTGTGCGGCGCGCCGATCGAGCTGACCACCATGGAATTCGAACTGCTCTGGCTGCTGGCCAGCGCGGCGGGCAAGACCCTGTCCCGGGATGACATTCTCAACCGCATGCGCGGCATCGAATTCGACGGCCTCAATCGCAGTGTCGACGTCTACATCAGCAAGCTGCGCGGCAAGCTCAAGGACAACCCGCGCGAGCCGGCCTGCATCAAGACCGTGTGGGGCAAGGGTTACCTGTTCAATCCGTTCGCCTGGGGGCTTTGAATGCTGCGCTTGTTTCTGGGCCTGTATCTGTTCCTGGCGTTGGGCTTTGCCGGGGCGACGACGGCAGTGCAGCACATTTTCATGAACTACCTGGCGGCCGACCTGATCGAGTCCTACAACCGCGATGCGGTGCGTGGACCGGCCTACAGCCTCAGCGAGCAGTTGCGGCCGTTCGACCAGGCCGGCCGCACCCACCAACTGGAGTTGCTCAAGCCGCATTACGGGTTGCAGCTGAAATTGGTGCAGGCTGATGAGCTGCACCTGAGCCATCGTGAACAGGCGTTGCTAAATGCCAATCAACTGGTGGTCCGCGAGGACTTCAACCAGTTCATCTCCAGCATCGATGGCGGTGCGCAACTGCTGAGCATCAGATTGCCGGAAGATCCACCCTTGACGCTGTTCTACAACATTGCCGCCTATGTCTTATTCGGCGGGCTGCTGGCCATCGTCCTGTATTTCTGGGTGCGCCCGCACTGGCGCGACCTGGAGCGCTTGCGGCTGGCCGCCGAACGCTTTGGCGGCAATGACCTGAGTACCCGGCTGCACCTGTCGCGACGCTCCAACATTCGCGACCTGGCCCAGCACTTCAACCGGATGGCGGCGCGCATCGAGGGCCTGATCGCCAATCAGCGCGAACTGACCAATGCGGTCTCCCATGAACTGCGCACGCCCATCACCCGCTTGTCCTTCGAACTTGACCAGCTCCGGCAGCAGCCCGACCCGGAACAGAACCGAGAGCTGATCACCGACATGTACGCCGACCTTGGGGAACTGGAGGAGATGGTTTCCGAACTGCTGTCCTACGCCAGCCTGGAGCACGGCGCGGCCACCATCAGTCGCGAGAATATCCAGGCCCAGAGCTGGTTCGACAGCGTGGTCGGCAGTGTCGCCCTGGAGGCGGAAGCGGCGGGGGTGCAGTTGCTGATCCGCTCCTGCCAGGTCGAGTACGTGCGGATCGAGCCACGCTTCATGGCCCGGGCGGTGATCAATCTGCTGCGCAACGCCATTCGCTACGCCGACCGGCGGGTGGAGGTGTCCCTGGTACCCCTGGAGCAGGGCTACGAAGTGCGGGTCAATGATGATGGGCCCGGCGTGCCGGTGGACGGACGGGAGAAAATCTTTGAACCCTTTTCCCGGCTCGACGCCAGCCGCGACCGGCGTACCGGTGGCTTCGGCCTGGGCCTGGCCCTGGTGCGGCGGGTTTCCCAGTGGCATGGCGGCATGGTCGAGGTGGTGGATTCGGAGTGGGGCGGGGCCTCGTTTCGCCTGACCTGGGCCCATGTCGATTAGCGGCAGCGGCAAGCGGCAAGCGGCAAGCTTCAAGCCGCCAGTTCGCTGCTTGCTGCTCGAGGCTTACCGCTTAAAAGCTGTACTCAAGCTGGGTGCCCAGCACCCTCTGCATGCGCCGATCGACGATCGGGCTGGCGCCGGCTTCCTTGCCCAGGTACTGCATGAACAGCAGGGGCGAAAGCTTGGTCTGCTCGTTGAGGGGCAGGGTCCAGATCAGTTCCTGGCCGTCCACCAGGGCGATGGGCAGCCCCGGTACCCGATGCTCGGCCATCTCACGGGGGATGTGCTGCTGCAAATAGTCGATAAGGCTGGCGTAGTTGCCGGGCGCTATGACCGGCGGCGTGGGGGGATGACCATTGCCGCCGAGGCTGCTCAGCAGGATGCCCAGCAATGGCAGACCGAGAAGCTTGCGGGACATGCAGCACCCGAGCGTAAATTCGATCAGCGGATGCTAGGGAAGGGCGTCTGAGGCGTCTTTGGCCGCTTTGTCGGGAAACTGTCAAAGAGTGTTAAGCGAAGGCGGCCGCGCCTCTGACCGAGGCGCGGCTTGGACGGATTACAGCGCCAGGCTATGGATGACCTGGGTGGCATCGTCGGGGTCGATGGCGCTGCGCATGCCGAGGGTCTTGGCCAGGCGGCGCATGCTGTAGTTGGCGGCGCTGTCCACCGAGTACAGCTGCTGGAAGCCGTTGGCACGGGCTTCGTCGATCAGGTGCTGCATCAGCAGGGCACCGAGGCCCTTGCCTTGCCACTCATCGGCGATGGTCACGGCAAACTCGCAGCGCCAGGGCTGGTCGTCCACCTGGGCGTAGCGGCTGATACCGACTTCCCGCAGCTCGCCGTTGTCATGCACCAGGGCCACGTAGGCCACCCGTTGCGGGGTGCCGACGTCCATCAACTGGTCGAGCAATTGGTTGCCCACTTCCTTGATCTCGCCAAGGAAACGCTGGTGCCGGGTTGCCGGCGAGAGGTTTTCGATAAAGGCCTTTTCCCGTTCCCGGTCTTGGGGCCGTAGCGGGCGGATCAGCACGTGGCTGCCGTCGCTCAGGGCATCAATCCAGTACTGGCCTTGCTGGGCTGGGAACGGCGGGGTGGCGAGCATATCGAGAGCACTGTTGGGCATGATCAAGTCTCCGGAGAACCAAAGGGCAAGCAATGGCTGCAAGCTTCACTCCGTCGCTCCAGCGGGCATTTGACCGGCATCAATGTCTGATGCTGCACCGGTACGCGTGGCGATCATCGGTCATGGGTCTTTTGGCTGTTGAGGCCGTTTTCAGACCCGCCAACGGTGCCGATTGGCGTGGGGCGAACCCCTTGTCTGAGCGAGGCTTGGCGAGGCGTCTCCCAGCCCCTAGTATGGCGCACGCAATCGTGCTGCCCAGGCCCGACAGCGTCAGTGTCGTCATTGCCACTTTCATCCGGAGTCACCACCAATGAGCACCTTGGAACGGGCCATCGCCATCGCCACCCAGGCCCATGCCGGGCAAGTCGACAAGGGCGGCGCGCCTTACATCCTGCACCCGCTGCGGGTCATGTTGCGCTTGTCGCAGCCACAGGAGCGGGTGGTCGCAGTGCTCCATGATGTCCTTGAAGACAGCCCGGTCACCCTGGCCGAGTTGCGCGCTGAAGGATTCAGTGACGAGCTGCTGGACGCCCTGGTGGCGCTGACCAAGGCCGAGGGCGAGGACTATCCTGCGTTTATTCAGCGTGCAGCACAGAACCCGCTGGCCCGAGCCGTGAAACTGGCCGATCTGGCGGAGAACAGCGACCTGTCGCGAATCCCGGCGCCTGGTGACGAAGACCTGCAGCGCCTGGAGAAATATCGCCAAGCCATTGCCTTCCTTGAACGTCTGCCGGCCACGCCGCCCCTGTAGCCGCCCTGAGCCTTGGCCAAGCCGGGAAAAGGTCCACAAGGCCTACTGGGCACTCGTTCGGCAAGCCTCTGCGCGCAAGGTCGCGGGATAAAGGTTGGATCGCCATGAACGGCTTGTTGTACAGTCGTTCAGCTTGAATTCTCTCGCACCGTTCAAGGAAGTTGTCCTATGAACCAGGAAGCGCGTTTTTCCCGTCTGGAACCCGATCTGCGCAAGGCCGGGTTGATCGAAGCCACGTTGGTTTGCCTCAAGCGCTATGGGTTTCAGGGCGCCTCGATCCGCAAGATTTCCGCCGAGGCCGGGGTGTCGGTGGGGCTGATCAGCCATCATTACGCAGGCAAGGACGAGTTGGTGGCCCAGGCGTATCGGGCGGTCACCGGGCGAGTCATGAGCCTGTTGCGCGCAGCCATGGAGCAGGCCGCGCCCAATCCCCGGGAACGTCTGTCGGCGTTTTTTCGGGCCTCGTTCTGCGCCGAACTGCTGGACCCCAAGCTGCTGGATGCCTGGCTGGCGTTCTGGGGCGCAGTGAAGACTGCCGAGGCAATCAATCAAGCTCACGAACATTCCTACGCCGAGTACCGCAACGAGCTGGCGAGCCTGCTGGGCACGCTGGCCCGGGAGCGGGGCTGGGAAGGTTTCGATGCCGATCTGGCGGCCATCAGCCTCAGCGCCTTGCTCGACGGTCTGTGGCTGGAGTCCGGGCTCAACCCCGGCACTTTCAGCCCGCAGCAGGGCATGCAGATCTGCGAAGCCTGGGTCGAGGGCCTGCTGGCCAGCCAGGGGCGCGGTTTCATCAGGCCGACATAGGGCTATTGATCGGTCGTTCAGTAATGGTTAGCGTGCGCAAGGCTTGATCTCCAATAAAAATAATCAGGAAACAGGCGATGACTCCTCGGGTTTTGATCGTCGACGACGATCCGCTGATTCGCGAACTGCTTCAGGCTTATCTCGCTCAGGAAGGCTACGACGTGCATTGCGCCGCCACCGCGGAGCAGGCGGAAAGCTTTTTGACCGAGCACACGGTGGACCTGCTGATGCTGGACATCCGCCTGCCGGGCAAGGACGGCCTGACCCTGACCCGGGAACTGCGGGTGCGTTCGGAAGTGGGGATCATCCTGATCACCGGGCGCAACGACGACATCGACCGCATCGTCGGCCTGGAATGCGGCGCCGACGACTACGTGATCAAACCCCTCAACCCGCGCGAGCTGGTGTCGCGAGCCAAGAACCTGGTACGCCGGGTGCGTCAGGCCTACCAGCCGCAACCCCAGGCGTCGAGCCCGAGCCCGGTCAAGCAGTTCGCCGACTGGGCCCTGGACACCGACCGCCGGCGGCTGATCGACCCGCGCGGCGGTGAAACCCTGCTGACCCACGGCGAGTATCAGTTGCTCAGCGTGTTCCTGCGCAACAGCGGCCACACCCTGAGCCGCGACCAGTTGATGGACCAGATCCGCAACCGCGAATGGGTGCCCAGCGACCGCTCCATCGACGTGCTGGTGGGCCGCCTGCGGCGCAAGTTGCACGACGACCCGGCCGAGCCGGAGCTGATCATCACCATCCACGGTGCCGGTTACCTGTTCACCGCCAGCGTGGCCGCCTGAATTGCCGCGCCGTGCATTGGGCCAGTGTCTGTTCCTGAGCCTGTGCTTGATCCTCCTCGCCGGCCCGACCAGGGCCGAGTCCACGCCGGAACCCCAACCCGTGCTGCGCTATTGCGACTACCCGGTGTACCCGCCGATTTCCTGGAGCGACGGCCAGCAGGTGCGCGGGCTGGCGCCGACCCTGGTGCGTCAGGTGCTGGGGGAACTGGGGTATCAGGTGCAGGTGGTGGTGCTGGGCAACTGGAAGCGCTGCCTACTGGACGCCGCCGCGGGCCAGGTGGATGTGGTGCTGGCCTACAGCACCAGCCAGCGCCAGCAGGACCTGCTGTTTTCCCAAGTGCCGGTGCTGCGCGAAGAAGTCGCGTTGTTCGTCAATCGTCGCCATCTGCCGCGCTTCAACCACTTGCAGGATCTGCGCGCCTACCGCGGCGGCCTGCTGTTCGGCGAGAGCTACGGCCAGGATTTCGACCGCGAAGTGGTGCAGCACGGCAACATCGAATGGGTGTCCAGCAGCCAGCAGAACTTCGGCAAGCTGATCCGCCAGCGCATCGATTTCATCCCCCATGAACGGCGCACCGGGCAACTGTTCATCGAGCAACTGCCGGGGGCTGAGGACATAGTTGCCTTGCCCCAGGCGGTGAGCGTCGACTACCTGCGCCTGGCGGTGTCGCGCCATTCGCCCCTGGCGCCGCGCATGGCCGAGATCGACGCGCGGTTGCAGCAGCAGGTGGACAGCGGCGCGGTGCCGCGCTGGCTGGCGCAAAGCCAGGACGACTACCGCGCCATGCTCAAGGCACAACAGAGGGCGGCGCCATGATTGCGCTGCGTTCCGCCGGCCTGTTGCGTCGCCTGCTGCTGTTTATCCTGCTGTTCAGCCTGTGCTTCACCGTGCTCGCCAGCAGCGTGCAGCTGTACTTCGAATACCGCCGGGAAATGCGCGAGATCGACAGCCGCATGGAGCTGATCCGCGCCGGTTACCTGGGCAGCCTGGAACGCAACCTGTGGGACCTCAACCAGGAGCAGTTGACCGTGCAGTTGCAGGGGCTGGTGGACTTTTCCGACGTGGCCCGGGTGCACTTGATCAGCAACGACTTCGACTTGCAGCAGGGCAGCGCCGCGCTGATCGGGCCGCTGCGGGTCGAGCGTTTTCCCTTGAGCTATCAACCGCCGTCCGGGCCCTTGCGCCAGTTGGGCGAGTTGCAGGTCAGCACCGACCTGGGGGCGGTGTACCGGCGCCTGTACGCCACCGGGCTGGCCAGCCTGTTGTGGATGAGTGTGTTTCTCTGCGGGCTGGCGGTGGCCTTGTCCGGGCTGTTCTACCGCCTGGTGACCCGCCACCTGCAGGTGATGGCCGACTTTGCCCGGCGCGTGGCCGCCGGCGAGCTGCGCCAGCCCCTGCGCCTGGACAAGCGCCAGCGCCCAGGCGGTGATGAAATCGACACCGTGGCCCAGGCCCTGGACGACATGCGCCGGGCTGTGCTCGACGATGTGCAGCGCCGCGAAGTGGATCGCCTGGCCTTGCAGGACAAGCGCGACGAACTGCAGAAAATGGTCCAGCGGCGCACCGCCAGCTTGATGCACGCCAAGAACGAGGCTGAGGCCGCCAATCTGGCCAAGTCGCGCTTCCTGGCGACCATGAGCCACGAACTGCGCACCCCGTTGAACGGCATCCTCGGCATGGCCGAACTGCTGCGCCAGGCGCCGCTGGAGCAGCAGGACCGCCAGCGCTTGCAGGCCTTGCATCAAGCCGGTGAGGGCCTGCTCGGCATCCTCAACCAAGTGCTGTCCTTTGCCCGCCTGGAGGAGGGCGAAAGCCGCCCGGAGCTGCGGGACTTTTCCCTGCGCCAACTGTTGGAAGAAGTCACCACCTTGTTGCAGCCCCGGGCCGAGGGCAATCGCACCCGCCTGGAACTGCACATCGACCGGCAACTGGCGCCGCGCCAGCAGGGCGCCGAGCAGTACTTGCGCCAGGTGCTGAGCAACCTGCTGGCCAACGCCATTCGTTTTACCGAAGACGGCTGGGTGCGGGTCGAAGTGCAAGTGCTGCACAGCACCGCCGAGGGCCAACGCCTGCGTTGCTGCGTGCGCGACAACGGCATCGGCATTGCCGCGTCGATGCGCGAGAAAATTTTCGAGCGCTTCGTCCAGGCCAGTGACGAAGTCAGCCGGCGCTATGGCGGCACCGGCCTGGGCTTGGCGATCTGCAAGCACCTGCTGCAACAACTGGACGGGCGCATTGGTGTGGACAGCGAGCTGGGGCAGGGCAGCTGTTTCTGGTTCGAGCTGCTGCTGGGCATCGGCCAGGAACCTGTGCCGGTGCCCGCGCTCCAGGCGCCGACGCAGGCATTGCGGATCCTGGTGGTGGAAGACGTGGCCCTGAACCGCGAAGTGGCCAGCGGCCTGCTGGAGCGTGACGGCCATCAGGTGTGGCTGGCGCAAGACGGCGAGGCGGCCCTGGCCCTGTGCCGGCAGCAGGCTTTCGATCTGTTGCTGCTGGATGTGCACCTGCCCGGCATCAGCGGGGTCGAGCTGTGCCGGGAAATTCGCCGCCGCCCCGGGCCCAATCGGCAGGCGCGGATCTTCGCCCTGACCGCCAGCGTCCAGCCGTCGCTGGTGCGCGATTATCTGCAAGCCGGGATGCAGGGCATCCTCGGCAAGCCGTTGCAGTTGGCCAGCCTGCGTCAGGTACTGGCTGGGCAGGCCCAGGTGCCGCTGGCCGACACCCGGCAAGGCGTGCTCGATCAGAGCGTGCTGGACACCCATCGCAGCCTGTTGGGTGAGCAAAAATTGCAGGGCCTGCTTCAAGTGCTGGCCGACGCCCTGGATCAGCAACAGCCACTGCTGGCCGACGCCCTGGCCGCCGAAGACTGCACCGAAGTCCTGCACCTGGCCCACCGACTGGCGGGCAGCGCCGACTCCCTGGGCTTCTGCGCCCTGGCCCGAGTGCTGCGGGAGTTGGAAAGCGCGGCGCAGCAAACCGATCGCCCGGCGCTGGCGGCCCTGGGGGCGGCTCTGCAAGCGTCCTGGCAGCAGTCCCGGGCCTTGCTGCAACAGCTGTTGGCGGCCTGACGTACAAAATCCTTACGACTTTTTACATCTTCGATCCTGGCGTTCAATCCGAACTTACATGGCTTTCCAATAATCGTTCGAGCCGCGCCCGCCGCGGCCTTCGAAGCTTATTGGAGATAATAATAATGAACGGCCTGCACGCTGCTTCCGCCTCCCGCCACACCCCCTCGAACCGCGCCCCGCGCCTTACCGACTGCTGAGGTGCGCCATGACAACCACCACTGAACGTAAAGGCATCCACCTGACCCGCTCGCTGAAGAGCCGGCACATTTTCATGCTGTCGCTGGGCGGGGTGATCGGTACCGGGCTGTTCATGGGCTCCGGGGTCACCATCAACCAGGGCGGCCCCTGGGGGGCGATCCTCTCCTACCTGGTGGCCGGCTTCCTGATGTACCTGGTGATGGTCTGCCTCGGCGAGCTGTCGGTGCAGATGCCGGTGTCCGGCTCGTTCCAGGCCCACGCCACGAAATACATCGGCCCGGCTACCGGCTTCATGATCGGCTGGGTCTACTGGATGAGCTGGGCCACCACCGTGGGCCTGGAATTCACCGCTGCCGGCATGCTGATGCAGCGCTGGTTCCCCGAGGTGCCGATCTGGTACTGGTCGGCGCTGTTCGTGGCCCTGCTGTTCGGCATCAACGCCCTGGCCACCCGCGCCTTTGGCGAGGCCGAATACTGGTTCGCCGGGATCAAGGTGCTGGCAATCCTGAGCTTTATCGTGGTAGGTGCGCTGGTGATCTTCGGCGTCATCGACCTGCCCAGCGGCGCCCCGGCGCCGATGTTCGACAACCTCAAGGGTGATTCCCTGTTCCCCAACGGCTTGCCGGCGGTGTTCGCGGTGATGATGACCGTGGTCTACGCCTTCCAGGGCTGCGAGATCATGGGCGTGGCCGCGGGCGAAACCGACCAGCCGGAAAAAAGCATTCCGCGTGCCGTGCGCAACGTGGTGTTCCGGGTGCTGATCTTCTACGTCCTGGCGGTGATGGTGCTGGCGGCGATCATTCCCTGGCAGCAAGCCGGGCTGGTGGAAAGCCCCTTCGTCCAGGTGTTCGACATGGTGGGCATTCCCTACGCCGCCGACCTGATGAACTTCGTGATCCTCACGGCGATCCTCTCGGTGGGCAACTCCGGTCTGTATGCCTCCACGCGGATCCTCTGGGCCATGTCCAAATCCGGCATGGCGCCCAAGGCCCTGTCGCCCCTGAGCAAACAGGGCGTGCCGCTGCGGGCCCTGGCCATTACCTTGTGCTTTGCCCTGATCTCGCTGATGACCAGCTTCATCGCTGCCGACACCCTGTTCATGGTGCTGATGGCCGTGAGCGGCATGGCCGGCACCGTGACCTGGATCGTCATCGCCCTGGCCCAGTACCGCTTCCGCCGCCAGTTCCTGCGCGACGGCGGGCAACTGCACCAGCTCAAGTACCGCGCGCCGTGGTTCCCCCTGGTGCCGCTGCTGTGCATCGTGCTGTGCAGCTCGTTGTTCGTGTTCCTGGCCCTGGATGAAACCCAACGCCCGTCGCTGTACTGGGGCTCGGGCTTTATCGCTCTGTGTTATGGCGCCTATTACCTGATGCAGCGCAAGCGTCAGTTGCACCCTGTAGCGGCGGTGTAGGAGCCGGATTACCGGCGAAGGGGCCCGTGAGGCGTGCAGCGTCTGGGTGGATGCCTTCGCTGGCCTTTGCGGCTAGAGGGGCGGGGTACATATCCGTTGCTGCGGTCACGGCTGCTTAGGGTTTCGCTCTTACAGCCATCCCTTTCAAGGTCTTAGGTAGAATCCCCTGAAATCTCAGTCAGGGATCCCCGAAGATGTGGACCGATGTTCTAGCTCGATTCGAGAAAAAAGCACCTGCCAGCGTCATGGCCAAGTTGGCGCTGGAGCAGGCTATTGCTCCTGAGTGGGTCGATCAGGTCTTCGAAGAACATCGGCAACGGCAGTACTCTCGTGAACTACTGTTCTCGACCATCATCAAGCTGATGTCCCTTGTTTCATTGGGTTTGAAGCCATCCCTGCACGCCGCCGCTCGGCAACTGGAAGATCTTCCTGTCAGCTTGGCAGCCCTCTACGACAAGATCAGTCGTACCGAACCTGCTCTGTTGCGCGCGCTGGTCACAGGCTGTGCGCAACGCCTGACCCC
This sequence comes from Pseudomonas sp. LD120, assembly GCF_009861525.1. GTDB lineage: Bacteria > Pseudomonadota > Gammaproteobacteria > Pseudomonadales > Pseudomonadaceae > Aquipseudomonas. The sequence continues at coordinate 98,459 of NZ_WVHL01000002.1, forward strand.
AACCATCAAAGAGCTGGGTTGCACCACGATGCTGCCGGGCTGGCAGGTTCGGGTGGTGGACGGCAACCACTTGGCATCCACTGAGAAACGTCTGGGCGCTCTACGCCACGAGCGAGGTGCCGCTCGTCCTGGCTTTTCGGTGGTTGTCTACGACCCCGATCTCGATCAGGTCATCGACCTTCAGGCGTGTGAGGATGCCTACGCAAGCGAGCGTATTTGTGTGCTGCCTCTATTGGCTGATGCCGAGCCGGGCCAGGTGTGGCTGGCTGATCGACTCTACTGCACGCTTCCGGTCATGGAAGCTTGTGAGCAGGTCCAGACATCCTTTGTCATTCGTCAGCAAGCCAAGCACCCACGCCTGATTCAAGAGGGTGAGTGGCAAGAGCCCGTACCTGTGGAAACAGGCACTGTGCGCGAGCAGATCATCCACGTCAGAGGCGGTTACCAATGGCGGCGCGTGGAACTGACGCTTCATTCGCCAACGGACTCGGGTGACAGCAGCTTGATGTTCTGGAGCAATCTACCTGAGAGCGTCAGTGCACAGCAGATCGCGGAACTCTATCGCCGCCGCTGGAGTATTGAGGGCATGTTCCAGCGACTGGAAGCGATCCTGGAAAGTGAAATCGAAACCCTTGGCAGCCCAAAAGCTGCCTTGCTCGGGTTCGCTACTGCGGTATTGGCATACAACGTCCTGGCCGTACTCAAACGAAGTGTCGAACAAGCCCATCGGGACACCCAGCCTGAAGGCTGGGAAGCCTCGACCTATCACTTGGCGGTCCAGGTCAGGAGTGGTTATGAGGGAATGCAGATTGCGCTGCCCTCGGAGTACCTTCCCGTTATCCCTGCGGAAAAACTGGCTCAGCGCTTGTTGGAATTAGCCAGAAACATCCAGCCAAAACAAGTTGCGAAAAGCCCCCGAGGCCCCAAGGTGCCCAAGCCCAAAACATGGGTGCAGGGGACGGCCGTGAATGCCCATGTTTCAACCGATCGAGTCATCAAGGCAGCCAAAACGAAAAGACCTTGAAAGGGATGGCTCTTACAGCGGTGGGCGGGGTACATATCCGTTGCTGCGGTCACGGCTGCTTAGGGTTTCGCTCTTACAGCGATGGGCGGTGTACATATCCGTTGCTGCGGTCACGGCCACTTAGGGTTTCGCCCTTACGGCGAGTCACTTTTACCAAACGCCGTAAAAGTAACCAAAAGGGCTTGCCCCTCCATGGGCCCCTCGCTGAGGCTCGGGGTTCCCTCCCTCCGGCATTGCTCCGGGGGGCCGCCTCCAACCGGCCATCCATGGCCGGGTGGCGGCTAGCTCGGCATCCATGCCGAGCTGCCCCCTACGCAACGCCTACGCTCGGCCGGCTGGGAAGGGGCCTGAAGATCAAGATCAAGATCAAAAGCCAAAGCCAAGGTGCGCAGGCCGGCTCTTTGTAGCCGCTGCCGAAGGCTGCGAAACCAGGCGATGCGATATGTCAGGAAAATTGGGGAGGCAGGTTTAGCGTCTCCTGCGACGGAGTGCCGCCCAGAGCGGTCGCGGCCTTCGGCAGCGGCTACATGTAACGCGAACGGCAATGAAACAGGTCGGCCGGCAGGCCGCCGTCAGATTTTGATCTTGCTCTGGCTTTTGATCTTGATCTGTTAGCCCCGTTAACCACGATGGCCGAACGCAGGCATTGAGCCGTGGGTAACCCGGCAAGGATGCCGGGTTAGCCGCCACCCGGCCATGGATGGCCGGTGGCGGCGGCCCACGGATCAATGCCGGAGTTCGGGCATGCCTCGCTATGCGAGGCACCGAGTGGAGGGGCAGAGCGTTTTGCTTACTTTTGCGCTCTTCAAAAGTGAGCCGCTGTAAGAGCGGAGCCGCCAGCGGCCGCACCCGCAGGAACGGATATGTACCCAACCCCCGCTGTAAGAGCGGAACCGCCAGCGGCCGCACCCGCAGGAACGGATATGTACCCAACCCCCGCTGTAAAAGCGGAACCATAAGCCGCCGCACCCGCAGCAACGGATATGCCCACCAATCAGACCGCACCCTCATGTTTTACGACCGCCGCGCGCCCGAGCGGGAGCAAGCACCCTGGCCACAAAAAAAACTCCCCCACCCGCACTTTTGTCGAGGCTTGTTCGAAGTTGTAACAACCCCCACGCAACAACCCCCAATGCCCAGACTTTTACCTAATAAAAACAAAGAGATACCTCAAAAAATCGACCCAAAAGCCCCGTAAGCCCCCCCAATTGCCGCCTTGTTGAACACTCGTTTAGTATCACCCTCAAGCCACCCCCTCACGCCAACCACAATAATTCGAGGACGCCCATGACCCCTTCATCGTCGCTGCTCAGCCGGATCGAAGCCGGCGTAGCCTGGATCACCCTCAACCGCCCGGCGCAACGCAACGCCCTGGACATCCCGACCCTCAAAGCGCTGCACAGCCTGCTGGACACCTGCAACAGCGACCCTAGTGTTCGAGCCGTGGTACTCACCGGCAGCGGCCGCAGTTTCTGCGCCGGTGCCGACCTGGCGGAGTGGGCCGAAGCCGAAGCCCGGGGCGCTCTGGAAAGCTACGGCTGGACCGAAACCGCCCACGCGCTGATGACCCGTCTGCACAGCCTGGACAAACCCACCATCGCCGCCATCAACGGCACTGCCGTGGGCGCGGGCATGGACCTGAGCCTGTGTTGCGACCTGCGGGTGGCGGCGCAGTCGGCGCGCTTCAAGGCCGGCTACACCAGCATGGCCTACTCGCCGGATGCCGGCGCCAGCTGGCACCTGCCGCGCTTGATCGGCAGCGAACAGGCCAAGCGCCTGCTGTTTTTCGACGAATTGTGGGGCGTCGACCGGGCCCTGGCCGCCGGGTTGGTGGGTGAGGTGTGCGCCGACGAGCAACTGATCGGCAACGTCAGCGAGCTGGCGGCGCGTTTGGCGGCGGGCCCGACTTTCGCCTTTGCCCAGACCAAGAAGCTGTTGCGCGAAGGCGCCGACCGCAGCTTGCCCCAGCAGTTGGCGGCCGAGCTGGCCGCCGGCCTGTTGTGCGGGCGCAGCGCCGACGGCGCCGAAGCCCTGCGCGCCGCCATGGAAAAACGCGCGCCACATTTCACAGGACTGTAGGAGCGGCCGTGCGGTGTGCCGTTTGCCGGCGAAAGGGAGCGTGACCCCTGCGCCCATTTCGAAGACGGCCTTGCCGTTGCAGGAGCGACCGGTGGTGTGCCGTTTGCTGGCGAAGGGGGGTAGCCCCCTGCGCCCATTTCGAAGATGCCCTGGCGTTGCGGGAGTGGCCGGTGGCGCACTGTTTGCCGGCCAAGTCGTCTTCAACAGCCGCGCCTCATTCAAGGGCCTTTGCGCCAGCCCGCAGGCTCCTGCGGTGAGGTGTTTGCCGTCGGCCGTTCTTCCCGATCAGTTTTTTTGCATCGTCACTCACTCACAGGTAGCGCCATGAATTTTCAACTCAGCCAAGAACAAGAAATGCTGGTGGACGCGGTTCGCAGTTTTGTCAGCAAGGAGTTGCTGCCCCACGAAGAGGCGGTGGACCGCGCCGATGAGGTCAGCGCCGACCTTGCCGGGGAGATCCGCAGCAAGGCCATCGCCGCCGGTTTCTATGCTTTCAACATGCCCGAGGAGGTGGGCGGCGGCGGTCTGGACTACCTGTCCCAGGCGCTGATCGAGCGTGAGCTGGCCAAGTGTTCCTGGGCCTTGCATGTGTTCGTGGCCCGGCCGTCGAAAATCCTCATGGCCTGCACCGGCTCGCAGATCGGCGACTACCTGCTGCCCTGCGTGCAAGGACGCAAGGTCGACTGTTTCGCCCTGACCGAGCCCGGCGCCGGTTCCGACGCCAATGCGATCAAGACCCGCGCCGTGCGCGACGGCGGCGACTTCGTGCTCAACGGCAGCAAGCATTTCATCAGCCACGCCGGGCATGCGGATTTCGCCATTGTCTTTGCGGTCACCGGCACCTATGAGCACAACGGCCGCCAGCGCAACGCGGTGACTGCGTTCCTGGTGGACCGCGACACCCCGGGCCTGACCATCCGCCGTGGCCCCAAGTGCGTGAGCAACCGCGGCTACCACACCTTCGAGATGTTCTTCGACGACTGCCGGGTGCCGGCCAACAAGGTGCTGGGCGAGGTGGGCAAGGGCTGGGAAGTGGCCAACGCTTGGCTCACCGCCGGGCGGGTGATGGTCGCGGCCAACTGTGTGGGGCAGGCCCAGCGCGCCCTGGATGCCTCTTTGCAATGGGCGGCGGATCGCCAGCAGTTCGGCCAGGCCATCGGCAGTTACCAGGGGGTGTCGTTCAAGCTGGCGGACATGGCCACGCAGATCCGCGCCGCCGAGCTGTTGACCCTGCACACCGCCTGGAAGATGGACCAGGGCAGCATGACCGACGGCGAGGCCGGCATGGCCAAGCTGTTCGCCAGCGAGGTGCTGGGCCGGGTGGCCGACGAGGCGGTGCAGATCTACGGCGGCATGGGCCTGATGGACGAAGGCCCGGTGGAGCGCATCTGGCGCAATGCGCGGATCGAGCGGATCTGGGAAGGCACGTCGGAGATCCAGCGCCACATCATTTCCCGTGAACTGCTGCGGCCGCTGATGCGCTGAGCGCCCTGGAGAATTGCCGTCATGTCCCAGACCTTGCGTGACAATCTCAAACGCCTGCTGGCGCCCCGGCATCTGGCTTTCGTCGGTGGGCGCAGCATGGCCCGGGCCCTCAAGCGCTGCGCCGAAGGCGGGTTTGCCGGGCCGATGTGGCTGGTCAACCCGCAGCATGCCGAGCTCGATGGCGTGCCGTGCGTGGCCAGCATCGAACAACTGCCTTGCGCCCCGGATGCGGTATTCGTCGCCACCCACCGCGAGCTGACCCTGACCTGCGTCGGGGAACTGGCGGCCAAGGGCGCGGGCGGGGCGATCTGCTACGCCTCGGGCTTTGCCGAAACCGGTGCCCAGGGCCAGGCCTTGCAACAGCAACTGCTTGCGGCCGCCGGCGACATGGCGCTGCTGGGCCCCAACTGCTATGGCTTGCTGGACTACCTGCACAGCGCCGCGCTGTGGCCGGTGGCCCATGGCGGTCAACCCGTGGAACGCGGTGTGGCGGTGCTGACCCAGAGCGGCAACTTTGCTTACAACCTGTCCATGAGCGATCGCTCGCTGTCGGTGGCCTACATGGTCTCGGTGGGCAATCAGGCACAGTTGGGCATTGCCGAATTGATGGACGTGCTGCTGGATGAGCCTCGGGTCACGGCTATTGGCCTGCACCTGGAGGGCCTGAAGAACGTGCCGGGCTTTGCCCGGGCGGCGCACAAGGCCCTGGAGAAGGGCATTCCGATCATTGCCCTGAAGACCGGGGTGTCGCAGGTCGGCGCCGAGCTGGCCTTGAGTCACACCAGTTCGCTGTCGGGTTCCGATGCCTTGTACGACGCGTTGTTCCAGCGCCTGGGGGTGATCCGGGTCAGCGGCCCGGTGAGTTTTGTCGAGACCTTGAAGGCCGCGTCCTGCGGGCAGTTGCCGGCCGGCCCGCAGCTGATGGCCCTGGCCTGTTCCGGGGGCGACGCCGGGCTGATCGCCGACTACGCCGAGCGCAACGGCCTGCACCTGCCCAAGCTGGATATCGGGCAATGCGCCGAGCTGGCCGGGGTGCTGCCGGGCTACGCCAATCTGGTCAACCCACTGGATTTCACCACGGCGATCTGGGGTGATGCCCAGGCCTTGCAAGCCATGCTCGACACGGCCCTGCGTACCCAGGCCGACAGCGCCATGCTGGTGCTGGATTACCCGGCGGAGTTCACTGGCGAGCGCAAGGAATGCGACCTGCTGCTGGAGCTGTTCTGCGCGGCGCTGCAACGCCACGGCCAGCGTGGTTTCGTGACCTCGGCGTTCCCTGAATTGCTGCCCGCCAGCGCCCGCGAGCGTCTGCATGCCCATGGCATTCCCGCCTTGCAAGGGGTGGAGGATGGCCTTGCCGCTTGGGGCCGGATCGTCGCCTATCAACAGCGCCGTCCTGCACTGCTGGCCCTGGGTGAATCGGCCCTGGTGCCGTTGTGCCCACGGGCCCTGCACGGTGCCAGCGTGCTGCTGGACGAGTGGCAGTCCAAGCAGGCCTTGCGCGGCTTCGGCCTGAGCATTCCGGACGGGGTGCTGAGCAGCCCCGAGCAGGCCCTGAGCGCGGCCGCTGCGGTCGGTTATCCGCTGGTGCTCAAGGCGGTCAGCGCGCAGTTGCCGCACAAGACCGAGGCCGGGGCGGTGGCCCTGAATCTCAAGGACCCTGAAGCGCTCAGCGCGGCCCTGCGCTTGATGCGCACGCGGATCGCCGAGCATGCGCCCGGCGTGGCTTTTGAGCGGGTGCTGCTGGAACCCATGGCCGCGCCGCCCCTGGCGGAGCTGATTGTCGGCATCAAGCGTGAGAACGACTTCGCTCTGGCCCTGGTGATTGGTGCTGGCGGGGTGCTGGTGGAATTGCTCAAGGACAGTCGCAGCCTGCTGCTGCCGACCACCGAAGGGGCGATCCGCCAGGCCCTGCTCAGCCTGCGCAGCGCCGCCTTGTTGCAAGGTTTTCGCGGGCGCCCGACGGCTGATCTTGAAGCCTTGGTGGCGGCCATCGGCGCGGTGGCGGACTACGCCTGCGAGCACGCCGGGCAACTGCTGGAACTGGATGTGAACCCATTGTTGGTCGGTGCCCAAGGCACCGTCGCGGTCGATGCGTTGATTCGCCTTGGCCAGGCTTGAGGAGAGAGACATGCACGATCAGACCTTGACCGGTGGCCAGGCCCTGGTACGCCTGCTGGCCGGCTACAGCGTCGACACGGTGTTCGGCATTCCCGGGGTGCACACCCTGGAGTTGTATCGCGGCTTGCCCGACAGCGGCATTCGCCATGTGTTGACCCGGCATGAGCAGGGCGCGGGTTTCATGGCCGACGGTTACGCCCGGGTCAGCGGCAAGCCCGGGGTGTGTTTCGTCATCAGCGGCCCGGGGGTGACCAACGTCGCCACGCCGATTGGCCAGGCCTACGCCGACTCGATCCCGCTGCTGGTGATTTCCAGCGTCAACCACAGCGCCAGCCTGGGCAAGGGCTGGGGTTCGCTGCATGAAACCCAGGATCAGCGGGCGATGACCGCACCGATCACCGCCTTCTCGGCCCTGGCCCTGAGCCCGGAAGACTTGCCCGAGCTGATCGCCCGGGCCTTTGCCGTGTTCGACAGCGAGCGCCCGCGCCCGGTGCACATCAGCGTGCCCCTGGATGTGCTGGCGGCCAAGGTCGCCCGGGACTGGACCGGCGAAGTGCGGCGGCGCCCGGCTCGCGGCCCGGCCGCCGCGGCGGATATCCAGCAGGCGGCCGACACACTGCGTCGCGCCAAGCGGCCGATGATCATTGCCGGTGGTGGCGCGCTGCGCGCGGCCGAGCAGTTGCGGGCCTTGAGCACGCGCCTGGGCGCGGTGTTTTTCAGCAGCGTCGCCGGCAAAGGCCTGCTGCCGGAGGAGGCGCCGCTCAATGCCGGGGCGACCCTGTGCGTGGAGCCCGGCTGGCAGTTGATCGCTCAGGCCGACGTGGTGCTGGCGGTGGGCACCGAGATGGCCGACACCGATTACTGGCGCGAGCGCCTGCCGCTGAACGGTGAGCTGCTGCGCTTGGATATCGACCCGCGCAAGTTCAATGACGTCTACCCGTGTTCGGTGGCTTTGCACGGCGATGCCCGCGCCACCCTGGACGCCTTGCTCCAGGCCTTGCCACCCACACCGGCCGACGCCACGGCGGCGATTCACGTGGTGGCCGATCTGCGTCAGGCGGTGCAGAACGGGCAGGGGCCCCTGCAACGGATTCACCGTTCGATCCTGCAACGGATTGCCGCCGAGCTGCCGGAGCACGGTTTTATCGCCAGCGACATGACCCAGCTGGCCTACAGCGGCAACTACCTGTACCCGAGCCGGGCCATCCGCAGCTGGCTGCACCCCACCGGCTACGGCACTCTGGGCTACGGCTTGCCGGCGGGCATCGGCGCCAAGCTCGGCGCGCCCCAGCGCCCGGGGCTGGTGCTGGTGGGCGACGGCGGTTTTCTGTACACGCTGCAGGAGCTGGCCACGGCGGTGGAGGAGCTGGACAGCCCGCTGGTGGTCTTGCTGTGGAACAACGACGCCCTGGGGCAGATCCGCGACGACATGCTGGATCTGAACATCGAACCCATCGGCGTGCTGCCGCGCAACCCGGACTTTGCCGCCCTGGCCCGGGCCTTTGGTTGCAGCGTCAGTCAGCCCGCCAGCCTCGACGAGTTGCAACAAGCGCTGCGCGACGGCTTTGCCCGCAAGGGTGTGAGCCTGATCGAACTCAAGCACGCCTGTGCGCGCTAACCCTTCCTCTTTGCCTGGAGCCAGAGCATGCGCTTTTCTCAACTGACCCAACGTATTGCCGGAGACGGCGCCGCCGCCTGGGACATTCACTACCGGGCCCTGGCCAAGCGCGAACGTGGCGAGCCGGTCTGGTTGCTGTCGGTGGGCGACCCGGATTTCGACACCCCCCAGCCCATCGTCCAGGCCGCCATCGACAGCCTGCAGGCCGGCCACACCCACTACGCCGATGTGCGCGGCAAGCGCGCCTTGCGCCAGGCCATTGCCCGGCGCCATCAGCAGCGCAGCGGGCAAGGGGTGGATGCCGAGCAGGTGGTGGTGCTGGCCGGCGCCCAGTGTGCCCTCTACAGCGTGGCCCAGTGTCTGCTGGACCCGGGCGATGAGGTGATCGTGGCCGAGCCGATGTACGTCACCTATGAAGCGGTGTTCGGCGCCTGCAATGCCCAGGTGGTGCCGCTGCCGGTGCGGGCCGAGGACGGCTTTCGGGTGCAGCCCGAGGCGGTGGCCGCGCGCATCACCGGCAAGACCCGGGCCCTGGTGCTCAACAGCCCGCACAACCCCACGGGCGCCAGCATCCCTCGGGCCACCTGGGAAGCCCTGGCGGCGCTGTGCATCGAGCATGACCTGTGGCTGATCTGCGACGAGGTCTACAGCGAGCTGTTGTACGAGGGCGAGCATGTCAGCCCGGCCAGCCTGCCGGGCATGGCCGAGCGCACCGCGACCCTCAACAGCGTGTCCAAGTCCCACGCCATGACCGGCTGGCGCCTGGGCTGGGTGGTGGCGCCGACGGCCCTGGCCGCGCACCTGGAAAACCTCGCCCTGTGCATGCTCTACGGCTCGCCGGAATTCATTCAGGACGCTGCCATCGTGGCTCTGGAGCAACCCTTGCCGCAGTTGCGGCAGATGACCGAGGCCTATCGCCAGCGCCGCGATCTGGTCTGCGACTGCCTGGCCGATTGCCCCGGCGCCCGGCCGCTGAAACCCGATGGCGGCATGTTCGTCATGGTCGACATTCGCGCCACCGGGCTCAGCGCCCAGGCCTTCAGCCAGCGCCTGCTGGACGAGCAGGGCGTCTCGGTGCTGGCCGGCGAAGCCTTTGGCCCCAGCGCCGCCGGGCATATCCGCCTGGGGCTGGTGCTGCCGCCCGAGGACTTGCGCGAAGCCTGTCGGCGCATTGCCCTGTGTGCCGAGCACTGCCTGAACCACTGTATTGCCCCCGTCACTTTGCCCAGCGCTTGAGGAGTCTTCATGAAGGTACTGATTGTCCACGCCCACCCCGAACCGCAATCCTTCACCGCCGCCTTGCGCGATCAGGCACGCAGCACCCTGGAGGCCCAGGGGCATCAGGTGCAGGTCAGCGATCTGTACGCCATGAACTGGAACCCGGTGGCCAGCGCCGCCGACTTTAGCGCCCGGGACAACCCGGATTACCTGGTGTACGCCCTGGAGCAGCGCCTGGGGGTGAAGAACCAGAGCATCGCCGCGGACATCCAGGGCGAGCTGGACAAGCTGCTGTGGGCCGACCTGTTGATCCTCAACTTCCCAGTGTTCTGGTTCTCGGTGCCGGCCATGCTCAAGGGCTGGATCGACCGGGTGCTGGTGTCGGGGGTGTGTTATGGCGGCAAGCGCTTCTATGACCAGGGCGGGCTGATGGGCAAGAAAGCCCTGGTGACCCTGACCCTGGGCGGGCGCGAGCACATGTTTGGCGAAGGCGCGATCCATGGACCACTGGAGGACATGCTGCGTCCGTTGCTGCGGGGGACCTTGGCCTATGTTGGCTGCGAAGTGCTGGAGCCTTTCGTCGCCTGGCACGTGCCCTACATCAGCCAGCAAGCCCGAGAAGCCTTCCTGCACAGCTACCAGCGGCGCCTTGAGCGCCTGGCGGATGATCGGCCGCTGGTATTCCCACGGCTAGAACAGTTCGACGAAGCCTTACATCCATTGCCCGCGTAGTCGCTACCGCAAGCGGCGAACCACCGCGCAGCGGGCGCGACGGGTGTAATTGCCAAAGGTCCTGCGGGCGCCGGGGTTTTCGGGCGTCGCCAAGCGAGGGGCTGCGGGCCTTGGCGCCGCTTTGCTAAGGCGCGAGGGGCCGCTCAGGGGCGATGGGCGCGCTGTGACTCAAATGGCTACACCCGCTGGCGCGATGTGACCGTGACAGCCGGCCTCTACCCACTAGTATTGGGAGCTTAAGAAAAGACCTATAAGAACCGCAAAAGGACACACGCATGCGACGCTGGAACGGCTGGGGGGAAGCAACCACGGTGGTCGAGCTGCCGGCCCAGGGCGCGGGCTTTCTCGCCGAGCGCCTGGGGCCGGGCCGGCGGTTACCGGAAGCAACGTTGGAACAGGCGCTGGCCAAGGTGCCGGCTTCGCGCCTGGTCGCCCATCCGCTGTATTGCATCGATCCTCATGAGCGGCTGTTGCATGCCCGCGGCCAGAGCCTGCCGGATTGGCTGGCGTTGCGTGAAGGTGAGCTGGGGAGTTACCCCGATGCCGTGGCCTTTCCGGAAACCGCCGAGCAGATCCGTCAGTTGCTGGCCCTGGCCGAGGAGCGCGACCTGTGCCTGATTCCCTACGGCGGTGGCACCTCGGTGGCCGGGCACATCAATCCGCCCTGGTCCGAGCGCCCGGTGTTGACCCTGTCCCTGGTGCGGATGAACCGCCTGCTGGACTTGGACGAAGACAGTCTGCTGGCCACCTTCGGCCCCGGTGCCAGTGGTCCGCAAGTCGAGAGCCAACTGCGGGCTCGGGGCTACACCCTGGGGCACTTTCCCCAGTCCTGGGAGTTGTCGACCCTGGGCGGTTGGGTCGCCAGTCGTTCCAGTGGCCAGCAGTCGCTGCGCTATGGGCGCATCGAGCAACTGTTCGCTGGCGGCACCCTGGAAACCTTTGCCGGGCCGATGCCCATTGCCAGCTTTCCGGCGTCTGCCGCCGGGCCGGATTTGCGCGAGGTGGTGCTGGGCAGCGAAGGGCGCTTCGGGGTCATTTCCGAGGTCAAGGTGCGGGTCAGTCGCTTGCCGGACGATGAGCGCTTCTATGGGGTGTTCCTGCCCGACTGGCCCCAGGCCCTGCAAGCGGTACGCGCCCTGGCCCAGGCTCGGGTGCCGCTGTCGATGCTGCGCTTGTCCAACGCGGTGGAGACCGAAACCCAACTGGCCCTGGCCGGCCATCCCAGGCAGATCGCCTGGTTGGAGAAATACCTGGCCCTGCGCGGTGCCGGGCCGGGCAAGTGCCTGTTGACCTTCGGGGTGACCGGCAATCGCCAGCAGAACGCCTTGTCCCTGCGCCACGCCCGGCGCCAGCTCAAGGCGTTCGGCGGGGTCTTTACCGGGACCTTGTTGGGCAAGAAGTGGGCGCAGAACCGCTTTCGCTTTCCCTACCTGCGCGAAAGCCTGTGGAACGCCGGTTACTTGGTGGACACCTTGGAAACCGCCACTGACTGGAGCAACGTCGACAGCTTGCTGCAACGCATCGAGGACAGTCTGCGCGACGGTCTGGCCGCCGAGGGTGAGCAGGTGCATGTGTTCACCCACCTGTCCCACGTCTATGGCGAAGGGTCGAGTATCTACACCACTTACGTATTCCGCCCGGACGCGCGGTACCCGTCGACCCTGGCCCGCTGGCAGGCGCTCAAGCACGCCGCCAGCCAGACCATCGTCAATCACCACGGCACCATCAGCCACCAGCATGGGGTGGGCAAAGACCACGCGCCGTACCTGCTGCGGGAGAAGGGCCCGCTGGCGCTCGACACCCTGCAGGCGCTGAGTCGCCACTTCGATCCCGCCGGGCGCCTGAACCCCGGCACGCTGCTGGAGCCGTGACGTCATGAGCCAGGACTGGAACGCCCAGTGGCGGCAACAGGCGCTGCCCGGGCTGGCGATGCAGGAGTGGGACTTGATCGTCATCGGCGGCGGCATCAGCGGTGCCGGCATTCTGCGTGAAGCGGCACGGCGCGGCTGGCGCTGCCTGCTGCTGGAGCAGCAGGACTTCGCCTGGGGCACCTCCAGCCGCTCCTCGAAGATGGTCCATGGTGGTTTGCGCTACATCGCCAAGGGGCAGTGGCGCCTGACCCGCGATTCGGTGCGCGAACGTCAGCGCCTGTTGCAGGAGGCCCCCGGGCTGGTGGAGCCCATGAGTTTCCTGATGCCCCATTACCGCGGCCAGTTTCCCGGGCCCAAGGTGTTTGGCGGTTTGTTGGCCCTGTATGACGCCCTGGCCGGGCGTCGCAACCACTGTTTTCACGATGCCGCGCAACTGCGTTACCTGGCACCGGGGGGCAAGGAGCCGGACCTGCTGGGGGGCACCTGTTTTCTCGATGCCCTGACCGATGATGCGCGCCTGGTGATGCGTGTGTTGGCCGAAGCCCGGGCCGATGGCGGGCTCGCCTTCAACGGCGTGCGGGTGACCCGTTTGTTGCGCGAAGACGGCCGGGTGTGTGGGGTCGAAGTCGAGGACCGTGTAGGCGGCAAGCTGCAAACGTTGCGTTGCCGTGCCCTGGCGGTGGCCACGGGGGCTTGGGCCGAGCGCCTGCGTCCGGCGGACAGTGGCCGACAGTTGCGCCCGCTGCGCGGCAGTCATCTGTTGCTGGCGGGTTGGCGTTTGCCGGTGGCTCAGGCGTTCAGCTTCATGCACGCCGAGGATCGTCGACCGGTGTTCGTGTTCCCCTGGGAAGGCGCCACGGTGGTCGGCACCACCGACCTTGATCACCGAGATGACCTGGACCAGGGCGCCCGCATCAGTCAGGCCGAGCTGGATTACCTGCTGGCCGCCTGTGCCCAGCAGTTTCCCCAGGCCCGGGTCAGCGCCGCCGATGTGCTCTCCACGTGGGCCGGGGTACGCCCGGTGGTGGCTAGCGCGGGAGGGGAGCCGGCAGGCAAACCGTCCAACGAAACCCGTGAACATGTGCTATGGCAGGAGCCGGGGTGCGTGACCCTGGCTGGCGGCAAGCTCACCACCTTCCGGCCTCAGGCCATCGAGGTGTTGCAAGCCTGCGCGGCGATGCTCGGGCGCAGCGTGGAGGACAGCGGCGAAGCGGTGTTCGCCCCGCTAGCGCCATTGGCCATCCCCGGCCTTAATGGCACTCAGTTGCGACGTCTGGCCGGGCGCCACGGCCGCGACTTGCCGCGGCTGGCTCAGTGGGTGGCTGAACTGGGCGGCGAGTGCGTTGGCGCCAGCGACACGTTGTGGGCCGAACTGGCCTTTGCCGCCGAAGCGGAAATGGTCTTGCACCTGGACGATCTGTTACTGCGCCGCACCCGTCTCGGGCTGTTGCTGGCCGAGGGCGCGGCAGAGCACCTGCCGGCCATCCGTCGCCTGTGCCAGCCGCTGCTGGGTTGGGACGATGCCCGCTGGCAGGCCGAGGAACAGCGCTACCGGGCCTTGTGGCAGCGCCATCACAGCCTGCCAGCCAATGCCTAACGATGCTCAGCCAAGAGAGCCCCATGGATAACCACAACAACAAGAAGCAGGACTACCTGCTGGCCATCGACAACGGCACCCAGAGCGTCCGCGCGCTGCTGTTCGACCTTGAAGGCAACCTGCTGGGCAAGGGCAAGATCGAACTTGAAGCCTATTACTCGAAACAACCGGGCTGGGCCGAGCAGGACCCGGACTACTACTGGGCCAAGCTTGGCCAGGCCTGCCAATTGCTCTGGCAGCAGACCGGCATCGACCGCTCGCAGATCCGCGGCGTGTCCCTGACCACCCAGCGCGGCACCCTGATCAATGTCGATGCCCAGGGCCGCGCGCTGCGCCCGGCGATCCTCTGGCTCGACCAGCGCCAGGCCGCCGTCGAGGGCCGTATCAAGGGGCCTTGGGGGTGGCTGTTCAAGCTGATCGGCGCCGAGGCCACGGTGGACTACTTTCGTGCCCAGGCCGAGGCCAACTGGGTGGCCCAGGAGCAGCCCGAGGTGTGGGCCGCCACCGACAAGTTCCTGCTGCTCTCGGGCTTTCTCACCCATCGCCTGACCGGCAATTTCGTCGACTCGGTGGGCTGCTGCGTGGCCTACCTGCCGTTCGACTACAAGCGTCTGCGCTGGGCCGCCCCCAGTGACTGGAAATGGCAGGCCCTGGCGGTGCGTCCGGAACAATTGCCGATGCTGCTCAAGCCTGGTGAAACCCTGGGGCGGATCAGCGCCCAAGCCAGCCGCCACACCGGTATTCCCGAGGGCTTGCCGCTGATTGCCGCCGGTGCCGACAAGGCCTGTGAAGTGCTGGGCTCGGGGGTCCAGGATGCCACCACCGCCTGTCTGTCTTACGGCACCACGGCCACCATCACCACCACCCGCTCGCGTTACCTGGAGGTGGTGCCGCTGATCCCGCCGTACCCGGCGGCGGTGCCGGATCACTACAACTGCGAGGTGATGATCTTTCGCGGCTACTGGATGGTCAGTTGGTTCAAGCAGCAGTTCGGCCTGCGGGAAGTGCAGCAGGCGGCCGAGCAGGGGCTGGAGCCGGAACAGCTGTTTGACGCCCTGGTCCAGGCGGTGCCGCCCGGGTCCATGGGTCTGACCCTGCAACCCTACTGGTCGCCGGGTATCCGCGAGCCGGGCATGGAGGCTAAGGGCGCAATGATCGGCTTTGGCGACGTGCACACCCGGGCCCACATCTACCGGGCGATTCTCGAAGGCCTGGCCTACGCCCTGCGCCAGGGCCTGGAGCGCATGGAACAACGCTCCAAGCTGAAGATCACCCGCCTGCGGGTGGCCGGCGGCGGCTCCCAGAGCGACGCGGCGCTGCAGCTGACGGCGGACATTTTCGGCCTGCCGGTGGAGCGCCCGCATGTGTACGAAGCCTCGGGCCTGGGGGCGGTGATTGCCTGCGCGGTGGGACTGGGGCTGTACCCGGATTTTCCCACGGCGATCAGCGCCATGACCCGGGTCGGCGCGGTGTTCCAGCCCCAACCGCAGGCGCAGCAGATGTACCAGCGGCTATACAGCGAGGTCTACCTGCGCATGTACCGCCAGCTCAAGCCGCTGTACCAGAGCATTCGCGAGATCACTGGCTACCCGGCGTGAGGACGCGGTGGACGCCGGCCAGCAGGAGCAAGGTCTCCCGGTGGAAAAAACACACCGGCGCGGCACGACTCAACTATCGTCATCCAGGTGTACGGAGCCCTACGACAACCTGAACCGGTGAGCCGAACATGAACCGCCAGCAAGCGCTGAACATCCTTTGTAAACGACTGTTCCTCATCTTTGTGCTGCTGTTGGCGGCCGCCCTGGGGGCGGTCGCCTTGGCCAACGGTCATGTCGTCCCCGCGGTGTCCGAGGTCGACGGCTACGTCGTCCCTTGGGTGGTATTCATCGCCGGCAATATCGGCGGCTATGTGGGTTTTCACCGCAGGCTTTCCAGCCTCAACGATGAGGAAATCATCGGTCTGTGCAGCGCTTGGTTCAGCCTGGTGCTGCCGTCGTTCATCGGCGGCATCCTCGCGGGGTTGCTGTACACCCTGTTCATTTCCGGGGTGGCGCAAGGGCAGCTGTTCCCAGTGATCGTCGCCGATGAAACCTGTCGCTACGGTGAGAGCAGCTTCTATGTGATCTTTTGCCAGCACGCTAGTGGCTACGCCTCCTATGCCAAGCTTTTGTTCTGGTCCTTTGTCGCAGGCTTCAACCAGAACTACGTGGTCGATCTGATCGAGAACATCAAGGGCAGCAAAAAAGCCCAGGGTGAGGCGTGAGTGAAGACTCCATGAGCAACGGCCGCCGGGTAAAAGGGCTGGCGCCGTACTGTCCGTCGATTGCAAGGCGCTACGATCACACCGTCTGATGATGGCTAGGTATTTGTGTTTTATGTGTAGGTCTATTTAATTACTAGTAGGTGTTGACACCTACTAGTAGGTTAAATATTCTTCGCGGCACATACACAAGAGGTGCCTTCCGATGAATAGTCTCGCCAACGCCTTCAAGGCACTCGAAGTCCTCACTCAGGATGAGTTCAATCGTCGCTTTCCACAAAAGAACACGCTGGGGGAGGTGGTGCTGGGCATGGGTGAGCTGGTCGAGGTCTTGAAGAAAGATAACGGCCTGTCGCTGCGCAAGATTGCCGAAATCGCTGATGTTTCGGTGGCCGGTCTCGATCGCTGGCGCAACAACGGCTACGGCAGCAAGAAGCACTGTGAAAAACTCATCGCCTACTGCCAGCAACTGCTGGGCGAATCCCTCTTGCCGCATCCGGCCGTCACAGCACCCGCTGCCAGTGTGGCGCAGAGCCTGCGCGCCTGTAGCCCGGCGCAACTGGAGGCGGCCATTGAGCGTGCCTTGCAGGCGCAGTTGGGGTTCCCCGAGTCGCTGGCGTGCACCCTGGTCAGGATGGAGGCCGGCGCTGACGGCCACCGTCTGGAAATTCTGCTTCGCTGAGCCACGGCCCCGGTGTTTCCCGGGCTGCGGCTGGCGCCATTGACCATCACGGAGAGTTGAAGATGAACCCTATGCAAGCGTCGGCCTGGGACCAGGCCGCCATCGCCCTCAAACACAATGTGGCCAAGTTGCCTGCTGGGTACCAAGGCAAGGTTCGCCAGATCATTGGGGAAACGCTGTGGGAGCCTTTGCAACGCACGACCCGCCATCGCTTTGGCAAGCATGTACGAGCCAATCTTGAACACTATGGGTTGGTGTTCGTGGGCCAGGCGGGGACCATAGCGGTGTACAAGAAGTCGGCGGTCTGATCGGCCTGCTGACGGCGGGCCCAGCCTCGGTGGGGCCACCTGCCGTGTCAGCGTTGCAAAGCGCCGTTGCCCCTGGTTGGGCAGCGGCGTTTTTTTGTTTGAGCGCCGATTTCCCGCCGCCTGAATGACCTTGGCCAGATTGTCCTGTGCTCTGTTGCTTCTTTCCTGCGTCGCAACTTGCATTGTCCCTTTCTGCCGGTCGGAGTTTGCTTGATGTCTTCCCCAAAATCCTTGCCCACGGTCCTCCTGGGCCTGGCCCTTGCCTGCCCGGCGCTTGCCGAAACCCGCGCTGTAGAGTTGGCGCCGGCGCAGGTGCTGGGGCAGGAGCCGGTTGGCGAGGGGCAGGGCATGGAGGAGGCCGCGGCACGGCTGGCCCAGGTGCCCGGCGGCACCAATCTGGTGGACATGCGCCAGCCGCTGCAGGGCCGGGTGGCCAGCAACCAGGAGGTGCTGGCCTACCAGCCCGGGGTCTATGCCCAGTCGGCGGGCAACGAAGGGGTGAAGATCTCGATCCGTGGTTCGGGCATCAACCGCGCGCCGGGGGCCCATGCCTCGGGGCTGTATACGATGCTCGACGGCCTGCCGCTGACCGGTCCCGGCGGTACGCCCTATGAGTTGCTGGAGCCGCTGTGGGTCGATCACGTGGAGGTGCTGCGTGGCGCCAATGGTTTCGAGCGTGGCGCCCTGGCCTTGGGCGGGGCCATTGACTACGTCAGCCACACCGGCCACGACGCGCCGCTGTTGCAGGTGCGTTACGCCACTGGCAGCCATGGCTATCAGCAGCGTCAGCTCAGTTCCGGGCAAGTGCTGGGGGATTTCGACTATTACGTGTCACTGACCGACGCCAATGCCGACGGTTATCAGGACCACACCCGCAGCCAGAGCCGCGGGGTGATCGGCAACTTCGGCTACCGCTTCAACCCGAACCTGGAGACCCGTTTCTACCTGCGCTACCGCGAGACCGACAACGATCTGGCCGGACGGGTCAGCAAACGTTCCATCGAGCACGACCCGCGGGCGGCCAACCCGGCCTACGTTCGCCGCGACGACCGGCGCAAGCAGCCGGGCAGCACCTTTGTCGGCAACAAGACCACCTACTACATCGACGACGATTCGAGCATCCAGACTGGCCTGGTCTACCACGACTACCCCATGGACTTGCGCGAAGGCCCCAACCGCCTGAAGGTGGCCTACAGCGACGTCAGCGGCACCTTGGACTACAAGCGCCGCGACAGCCTCTGGGGCATGGAAAGCCGCAGCACCCTGGGCCTGCGGGTCACCAAGCACCTGCCCAATGACGGCGCCAGCGAATTCGTGCGGATTCCCACAGGCAACACCGCCAGCTATGCGCCAGGCACGCGGATTCGCAACTTCACCTACCAGGGCTCGGACACCGTTCTGCACCTTGGCAATGACCTGGAGATCGCCGACGATCTGTGGCTGAGCACCGGGCTGGCGGCCATCTACACCCGCCGCGAGAGCGCGGTGACCTACCCCGAGGGCGGTGGCAAGACCAGCCTTGGCGACTGGGACTACGCGCCGCGCCTGGGCCTGCGCTACCAGTTGACGCCGGATGTGCAGCTGTTCGGCAACCTCAGCCGTTCGGTGCAAGCACCGCACCCCTGGTCGCTGATCTACAGCTCGAACCTGCGCTTCCCGGCCGGTAGCGGAGTGGCCAGCGGCGCCCAGCGCGATCCGATCAAGCTGCGCAACCAGACCGCCACCACCCTGGAGCTGGGCGGCCGCGGCGACAGCGGCCTGGGCCAGTGGAGCCTGGCCTGGTACTACGCCCAGGTGCGCCACGAGCTGCTTTCGGTACTGCCCGATCCCAGCGCCACCACGCTCTATGAACTCAATGCCAGCCCCACGGTGCACCAGGGCGTGGAAGCCAGCTTGCACAGCGAGCTGTGGTCGCGCCCGGGTGTGGGCCGCCTGAGCCTGCGCCAGGCCTACACCTTCAGCGATTTCCACTACCGCGACGACTCGCGCTTTGGCAACAACCGCCTGCCGGGCCTGCCCATGCACTACTACCAGGGCGAGCTGCGTTACGACTGGCCCCTGGGCTTCTTTGCCGCGGTCAACACCCAGCTGGTGTCGAAGGTGGCGGTGGACTACGCCAACAGCTACTACGCCGATCCTTACGCGCTGTTCGGCGCCACCCTGGGCTACAACGCGCCCAAGAACGACTGGCAGACCTGGGTCGATGTGCGCAACCTGACCGACAAGCGCTACGCCGCCACCGTGACCCCAGGCTACGACGACAAGGGGCTGGACGCGGCGCGCTCGACGCCGGGGGAAGGGCTGGGGGTGTACCTGGGGCTGTCCTGGAGCTTGCGTTGACCGCGGAGGCATCAACACACAGGTCACCAGCGCGCTTCCTGGTGGCGCCGGCGGTGGTTACTTGAACACCTGGGCGCTTCTCTGCAGCAGGCGTTCGAGCAAGTTGAACTGATAGACCAGCAGCGCCGCGACCACGATCAGTGAGCCGATGCCTTCATCCAGCGTGACAAACTCGCGCAGGACCACAAACGCCAGAATGGCGGAAAACACCGGCTCGGAAATCTCGAACAGCTGCACGGTGGAGGCGGGGGCGTTGCGCAAGGCTTTGACCGTGAAGAAGTAACCGAGGATGGTCGGGAAAATCGCCAGCGGCAGCAGGAAGCGCCAGGCGTCTGAATTCAGCAGAAGCTCGCTGGGAGCGGATGTCAGCGGCAACAGATACAGGCTGCCCACGCCGATCAGCAGCCAGGTGCCCTCAATCCCTTCCACCAGCCTGAGGTACTTGGCCAGGAGCAGGAAGGCGCCGTAACAGGCCCCTGAGCACAGGGCCAGAAACAGATAGCGGGGATCGGCGTGGGCGCCCTGGGGCAGCATCATCAACAGACCGACCATGATCATCAGCAGGCAGAACAGGGTATTGCGGGTGATCCGCTCGGCGAAGAAGCAATGCCCGGCGATCAGCGTGGTGACGGTGGACGAACCGATCAGCGTCACCACCACCAGGGGGGCCGCCAGCCCCTGGTAGGCGATGGTTTCGAAGGTGAACAGGCCGAAGATGCCGAACAGCGCGCACACCGCCACCGCCAGCAGCGACTTGGCCCTCAGGTCCAGCTGGCGCCAGCGACCACTGAGCGCGACCCAGACCCCGAGACAGGCAAAGGCGACCACACATTTGCAGAAGGCAATATCGCCCGGGGTGTAGGTGCCGATCAGCAATTTGGCAAAAATGCCCGAGGTACTGTTGAAAAAAGCCGCCAACAGGGCGCAGATAATGCCTGTTCTGAGCTGTGGGTTAAGTTCCATCTTCACTCCGTCCGTATAGCGGCGAGGCGTCAGGCGACACCTCGCCGCGCTTTTCATAGTGTGTGCCAAAGGCCCTGATTGATTGCCCCGGTCAGCCCGGCCATTTTGATGCCTTGGCCGGTCGCCTGAAGGTAGCCTTCCGAATCCGCATGGCTGAAACTGCCCACCGCTTCCATTGAGGCGTTGTCCTGGTTATAGAGGGCCGCCGGCACCCCTTGCGCCTGGACAAAACCCATCGTGCCCTTGTAGAGCTTCACCGAAATATCGCCGTTGACCACGCTGGACAGCTCGTCAATCGCGGCCATGGCCGCAGCGCTGGTCTTGTCGAACCAGGTCCCGCGGTAGATGTGATCGGCAAGCAATTGGCTGAGGTGGTCGAATAGCTTGTGCGAGCCTTGATCAAAGACGATTTGCGTCAGCCATTCGTGGCAGGTTCCCAAGAGTTCCATCCCGGGCGCTTCGTACACCCCCCGCGATTTGATGCCGATGATCCGATCCTCGACCAGGTGCACGTGCATACCGATGGCGTGCCGACCGGCCAGGATATTGGCCTGTTCGATGAGCGCCAGTTCGTCCAGGGGGTTGCCGTTAATCGCCACCGGGCGGCCCAGGGCAAAGCTGATGGTCACCACTTCAGGCGTGTCGCAGCCGTTCTCGACCGCCACCCCCATGGTCGGGGCCACGACTGCGGCCGCCGTGCCCAGGCTTTCCAGAATGCCGGCTTCATGGGTCAGGCCCAACAGGTTGGCATCGGTGGAGTAGATGACCTCGGCGCCGGCTTTCAACGGCAGCCCGAGCCCCTGGCAGTACTCGATCATGGCCTTGCGACCCTTGAAGCGTTCCAGAAAGGCCGGGTCCCGCCAGGGCGCATAGACGCTGAACGAGGGTTGCAGCAGGTTGGTGATGTGCTGGAACCGGACCTGATCGTTGCCGCGCCCGGTGCAGCCGTGGGAGAGCACCTCGATCTTGAGTGCCTGCATTTTTTCCAGCATGCCCTTGAGCAGTACGTGGCGCGCGATGCCCGTGGTGTTCCAGTAGCGCCCGGCATGGAAGGCCCTGGACTTGATGACTTCGATGCCGGCTCTGGCCAGGCTGTGCCTGAGATCGAGGATGTGCACCGACTGCGCGCCGGCCGCCAGCATCCGCTCTTTGACCGCCTGCAGATCGACTTCATCGGGTTGCCCGAAGTCGGCGGTGACGCACTCCACTGCCACGTCGTGCTCTTTCAGCCAGCTGACAATGGTCATGCTGTCCAGGCCGCCGGAGCCGGCAAAACAGAGGGTTGTTCCCGCAAGGTCTTTTACGTGCATGGTTTGAGTCCTTCAAAGAGAGTCCAGGGCATTGAGCAGATCGCTTTCCAGGTCGTGCACATCTTCGATGCCGACCGACAATCGAATCAGCGCCTTGTCAGGTTGTTCGGCCCGTGAGCCGACCAGCACCTGATCATCCATGGCCTTGAGCATTGAGTGCGACATGGCCTCGGCGTGTTCGATGCAGCTGTGGATGCCCCCCAGGCTGACCGACAGCCCGGCAACGCGGGTGCTTTCCAGAAAGGTGGCGACATCTGCCGTGCCGCCTTTGATAAGGAACGAGACGACCGCGCCGCCGTGGTTCAGGTAGGCCGCCGTCAGGTGGGCATGGGCGTAGCCTTCAAGCAGCGGGTAGATGACGCTTTCGACCTTGGCGTGGCGCTGCAGGCGCCGGGCAATTTGCAGGGCGGAGCGCGACTGGCGCTCCAGGCGCAGTTCCAGGGTCTTCAGCCCCTGGGAGATGTTCCAGGCGGCATTGGGGTCGATGGCGGCGCCGAGCAGCGACTGGGTATGCCAGATCTTTTCCTGAAGTTCGCTGGAGCAGGACAGGGAGCCACCGAACACCGAGTAGTGACCGCCGGCATACTTGGTCAGGCTCATGATGACAATGTCTGCCAGCTGCGCCTGGGACTGACGCATGTACGGCGGCACGAAGGTACTGTCGCAGATCGAGATCAACCGATGCTCATTGCACACGCGTGACAGCCCCGGCAGGTCGATCGCTTTCAGGTCCGGATTACTCAGGGCTTCGTAGTACACCAGGGTCAAGCGGCAGGTGCGGGCAATTGCCTCCAGGCTCTGGGCGTCGGCCGGATCGAAGACCTTGACCACGCCTCCCCATTGAGTGAAGTCCTCAAGGAAAAACCGTGTTGTATCGCCATAGAGGCTACTGGCAATCGCGACCACATCGCCGGGTCTGGCCAGTGCCAGCAGGGTGGTGGTGATGGCTGACATGCCGGAAGGAAAAATCAGTGACTGGTCCTTGTGCATCAGCAGGGATATCTGGTGTTCGAGATAGCTGACCGTGGGGTTGCCCCAGCGTGTGTAGTAGCTCGTGGGGTGGACCTGATGCTCGGTGGACACAGCGGTCTGGTAGCTGGGCATGCGAAACAGGCTGGTCTGGTAGATCGGCTGAACAAGAGGTTCATGTTCGTGCCCCACCACTTCAAGGTTCATCAGACGGGTAGAGTCTTTCATACAGCCTCTTCTTTTTTATAGGTGGGCGTGGTGAGCGGCGGTAGCGCTATGTCACCGTCCATCAGCGCAGGGATCAGGGGTTTCACCTCGTTGGCCGAGAGGAACACGCCCCCGAAGCCGGCATTGACTTGTCGGTATTGCCGATCGTTGAGCATCAGCCGGTGGGCTTTTTGCATGTTCCAGTAGGGGATGCTGGGACGCAGGTGGTGCACCAGATGGAAATTTTCCTGATGCACGCTGAGGAAAAAGCCTTCCAGCGGGTGGCTGAAGCGGTTGCGTGTCAGCAGCAGCCCGTCCTGGCTTTGGCCCAGCAACGGGTAGTGCTCCGCGATCTCGATAAAGCGGCCAATGACCATGAAGGCGGTCAGGTAAGGCAAGACCCAGAACAGCAGCAGTTGTTGCAGCAGACCGAGCCAGGCGGCGGCGCTCAGGAGGCCCGACCAGAGCACGAGCATGCCCAGGGCTTCGCCCTTGTAGCGGACCAGGGAGCCGAATCGATGCTTGAACAGATAGCCGATGTACTGCGGCATGTTGAACAGCAGCAGCGTGGCCAGGACATGCTCCAGGCCGAACGCCTTGCGGTCCTTGACGGCATAGAGTCCGGCATCCTGATAGAACAGAAAGTCCGGGTCCTTCTGCGGATCGCCGAGGTAGGGGTGATGTTCATGCACGTGAGAGTGCTTGTAGGCGTTGAATGACTGGAAAATCAGAAAAGCCGTCAAGTACCTGCCAATCAGGTTGTTCAAGCGCCTGGATTTCGCCGCTCGTCCATGAGCGGCGTCGTGCATCACCGTGGCCAGGCCACGCTGCCGGGCACCAATGATCAGCAAGGCCAGTGGGTACAGGTAGTAGCAATGACCGCTTGCCCAGGCGCACAGCGCCACGAGGGTGAAGTCGGTGCTCAGCCCGAGCAGCGCGTGCCAGTTATCGGTCACCGCCAGGTGATTGAGTTTCTGCGTGAGTTCGCGGGAAAAGCGGTAGTTCCTGACAGTCATCGTCTGCTCCATGACGAAATTGCTCCCTTCAGGCCTTGGCCGTGTTATCCGGCATGTGAAAGGGGCATGTGCCCTCCAGGACAGCCTCGCGATCCCCCAGCCAGAACTGCTTCCAGTCCCGGTTCTGGCCCTGGCCGTGGGTGGCCAGGTCGGCCGAGACCGGCACCTGGTCGTAGGTGTTTATCCGCTGGCGGATGAACTGCCTGATCACGTCTCCCTTGGCATTGGGGGGCGCGATGCAATCGATGCCGTCGCGCAACTGCATGACCAGTACCAGGCGGCTGCCGAGGTTGCGGCTGCGGCGCAGCAGGTGCTCGGGGCTGGAGAGGTTGACGAACAGACGCTGCCCCTGGAAGCAGTAGGCCCAATCCTGGTCATCCGGATTGCGAGTCAGCTGCTCGGGCCAGGGAATCTCGTCGCGTCGCACAAAGTCATTGAGCAAGTCCCAGGAGATCTGCTCATGGCCCCCGGCGACGCCGTCGGTGTTGACCACAATCAGCAGGATCTTCATGGCCGCGACCCGCTCATCCGGGGTGGCCAGGACGTTGCCAACGTAGTGCTTGAAGGCTTCAAAAGCCTTGAGTCTTTCAACCTCGGACTGGCAGTCCTCCATGAAGTGGAAGTCTATGTAGCCTTTTTCGTAAGCCTGTTTCACGTAGATACAGGGAAAATCCTCGGCACAGGCCAACGCCTCGAATTCCGCTCTGTAGGACTTTTTCCATGAGTCCGGGACGCCGCAAGCGGCGGGCACAGCTTTTTCACTCAGTGCATTCATCAACCAACTCCATGGTGACTTCGATATGCATTCATTTGCATATCGATGGACAGGGCTCAACCTCAGGTGCATCTCCTGGCAGCAGTTCGGCAGGCGATATGCAACAAATTACATAACGGATGCGGCCCCTTCAAGTCGCCAATCGCTGTTTTTTTCTGCAGGGGGGCTTGGAGCTTCGGCTGATGGCTTCGGCTCTTTGCCGGCTCGTGGAGCGGCAACGGCAGGGCGCCTCGGGTTGGCCGTGGCGATGTCGGGGCAGGGCGTTCGACGCTCAATCAGCGGCGTGCTAACTTGCCTTCCCCTATCGTGTTGACAGCAAAAGATTTTCTTATGGCGACCATTCCCGTTGTGCTGGCCCTGGGGCATGACAGTAATAAACCTATCGCTTCCAATCGGGTGCGCTTGCTCGAAGGCATCGAGCACAGCGGCTCGATCACCTGCGCGGCGGAGTTCTCCGGAATGAGCTATCGCTCGGCCCTGACCTCCATTGAAAGTCTTGAGGAGCTCAGCGGCTGTCAGTTAGTGATCAAGACCGTGGGGGGCAAGCATGGCGGTGGCGCCGAGTTGACCGCCGAGGGGCGCAAACTGATCGAGGCGTATCGCCTGATCGAAAAATTCCAGACGGAGCTGGCCAGCCAGTTGGGCGATCATCAGAGCATCTTGTACGCCTACAACCGGATGATGCTGAAAACCAGCGCGCGCAATCAGCTACAGGGGGTGATCGGCCAGATCGATGATGAGGACGATATTGTCGATACCTTGAGCGTCAGGATTTCCGACACCGATACGCTCAACGTCACCGTTACCAAGGAAAGCACGGTGGAACTGGGGTTACGCCCCGGTGTTCAGGTATCGCTGCTGATCAAGGCCCCGAGCATCACCTTGGCCGCTACGCCTGCGCCGGCTCATGGGGTCAATCGCCTACAGGCCAGGGTCGTCGCGTTGCAGAAAGGCCGAAGCAAGAGCCGCTTGAAATTGCGCCTGGCTGACGACATCGGCATCTCGTCGATCGTCGCCACCGGCGAGCTTCCCGCTGGCGGTCTGCTTGAGGGCAGTCATGTCCAGATCGACATCGATGCCGAACATATTCTGATCGGCATATCGTTCTAGGCAAAGGTTCGGCGGCGCAGAGGCCGCCAGCCGGGCGCGGCGAAACCACAAGGTTGCCGCTGCAGCGGGCACTCGGTGGGCTGCTCAGTTGCGGAAATACAGCTCGTCCAGCTGCCGTCGACGGATCACCAGGTACTCGTCCCAGACCTTGGGGAAATCCTCGTCCCGGGTGAAGGGAAAGGTCAGGTAGAGGGTGCGTCCGATGACACTGATGTACTCCCGCACTCGCTTGTACGCCGGTTGCTCCAGCAGCGAAATGTACTCGTCGTAGGCGTGGTGGTAGTGGCTAATCGTGACCCGGTGGGGCGCGATCATGCCGCGGGAAAAGTCGATCACCCAGCCGTGGCTCATGCCGTTGCCCAGGTAGCCGTAGACCCCGTCCTCGGAGAGGCTGATGGCGTTTCGTGCCTGCTCGCCATCCTCGTCGTTGACCAGCACGATCTGGGTTTCGAAATAACGGATGGCCTGTTGCTCGGGGCCGCGCAGGTGCAGGTTCCAGCTGATGGCGCCCATGCGGAATTCACCTTGTTCGGCAAATTCGGCAATCCAGCCGTTGGCGAGGGTAATGCGGTGAGTGGTCATCGTTGTCCTGGTGATGGCGGTCCTTGAAGGTCGGGAATTGTACGTCAGCCGCTGTGCGAAGCGGCAGGGTCCGTGGCGAGCCGTTGTTCATGTCGGCATGCGGGCCGGTGTGGCCATTGCGGATCAGGGCATGCAGCACGCAATGAATGTCCTTGAGGGGAAGCACTTCAGCGCAGTGTTCGGCCAATCAGACAGTGAGCGGCCATGCAGGGTACGGCATAATGCGCGGCCGTTTGGCTCAACCACAGAAGCGATCAGGAGGATCAGGCCGGTATGTACAGACTGGGGCACATGATAGACAACCAGTGGGTGGAACACAGTTATCCGCCTGTATTCATGGTCATGCCCGTGGGTGAAGGACAGCGCGTGGTGGCCGCGGCGCCTGGCTCGGACCCGCAGGTGCTGCTCAGTCTGGTGCGCTGCCTGGCCGAACCCCTGGTCCTGCTCTTCGTTCTGCATACGCCTCGGGACGAATCGCCAGCGGGGCGCTACTGCAGTCCGCCGCTGTCACGGCAAGAGGTCGAGGATTTCATCCATGACTTCAAGCCCTTTCTGTGTGGCGATAGCCGCTTCGATCTGTGGGTGTATTCGCCCGAGCAGCAGGCCACGGTGGTCTGGGACCGGCACAATCTGATCTACGCCTACGGGCCCATCGAGGATTACGCCAGGGCCCTGCGCGCACTGGGATTCGGCCATGGCGAGCCGCAGCTGCCGGTGCCGCATACCCATCACTATCATCCGCAACTGGATGACCTGTGCCGGCAGTTGCTCAAGCACTTCGACTGGCAGCACTCGCCGTTGCAGCCTGAGGATGAGCAGTGATGGCCCTGGGCTGATCAGGCAGTGGCCTGCCCAGGCTTGCCTGGGCCGCTCCATGCAGCGCGGTTAACGCCTTGTCGTTGGGCGCCGCCGTTGCAGCCTTGGCGATCAGGCCCACTCATGTTCAGTCAGCCTTTTGAATTCAGTGCAGACCTGATCAAACGGTTGCCTGGAGAACTCGGCGCGTTGGCCATTGGCGTTCCAGGCGACCGCAGTGACCAGTCCGTTGATCACAGCGACGGCTCGTCCAAAACGTTCCCAGATCAGCTTCTCTCCCTGCACCACCTGCTCAATCACGGCCACCGTGCAGTTCAGATCCATGTCGTCGGGGCAGATCAGCAACGGGACGATACTTGAGCAGTCCTCGCTTGCGAGGGGCCGTCACTGCCACGCCAGTTCTGCGTGCTGGTCATCGGTCAGCCAGCCCTGGGCCGGGACCAAACCCTCGGTGCTGTCTGCACCCGCAGCGTCGTAGATAACGCCCTTGACCCAGCTGTCCAGAGGTACATCGTCAATGGTGAAGACAGGATGGGGAGCGGGTGTGTTTCGATTGATGCATTACCGCGTCAATGTGGTTCATGGGGCGCTCGTAACGGGGCAAGCGCAACGGGTCATGTGCGTTCGCTCAAGTGGGGGGCGGGGCCATTGCGGCCCCGACCCCAGTGGCTCAGTTGGCGCGGTGCAAGGCCGGTGTCCGTGGCGGAACCAGGCGCTTACTGCCGGTGGATTCGAAGGCCGACGCCAGGCGCAGCAGGCTCGAATCGTCATAGGCGCGGCCGGCGAAGGTCAGGCCCACCGGCATGCCGATATCCGCCATCACCCCCATGGGCACGGTGACGGTGGGCACGCCCAGGTGGCGGATCGCGAGGTTGCCGTTGGCCACCCACACGCCGTTGCTCCAGGCGATGTCCGCCGACTCGGGATTGATGTCGGCATCGGCCGGGCCAACGTCGGCCACGGTGGGGAACAGCACTGCGTCCAGCCCCAGGCGATCCATCCACTCTTCCAGATCGATGCGCCGGGTCTGCTCCAGGCCGCGCAGGCCGTCGGCCAGGCTGGCGATCTGGTCCCAGCGCTTGAGCCCGCGCTTGGCCATGGTCACGTACTGGTCCATGCCGGCGGCCAGGTCGTCTTCGCGGTTGGGCAGGGTGCCCGGGTCGTGGGGGAATATTTGCGGCCCGTCGACATCCGCCAGGCGGTTGAGCTTGGGATCGTCGTTGGCCCGCAGGAAGTCGTCGAAGGCCCAGCCCGAAAGCTCCCACAGCTCGTCATGCAGGAATTCCTGGCTCACCAGCCCACGGTTGTACACGGTCGGGGCGCCGGGGCGGTCGCCTTCGCAGTTGGACACCAGGGGGAAATCCACTTCCAGCACTTCGGCGCCGGCGGCTTCCAGGGCACGGCGGGCCTGTTCCCAGAGGTCGATCACTGAGGGCCGGGTATGGATGCGCTGGCCGGTGGGGCCACCGATCCCGGGTTTGTCGCTGGTGCCGGCTTCCGGGTCGGCATTGATGTACATGCGCGGTACGCCAAAGCGCTTGCCCTTGAGCGCCGTGGCGTTGGCCGCCAGTTGCGGGTAGGACGCCGGGCGCACCGAGGCGACGCTGGGGATCGGCACCCAGGGTTGCAGGCGCCACAGGTCGCCGCAGGTGTCCGGGTCTTCGGTCACCACCACCTCCAGCACCTCCAGCAGGTCGGCCATGGTCCGGGCGAAGGGCACCACCACGTCCATGGTCGGGGTCAACGGCCAGTTGCCGCGCACCGAGATCACCCCACGCGACGGTGTGTAGGCGCACAGGCCATTGTTGGAGGCCGGCCCGCGACCGCTGGACCAGGTTTCCTCGGCCAGGCCGAAGGCGGCAAAGCTGGCGGCGGTCGCGGTGCCGGCGCCGTTAGAGGAGCCCGAGGCGAAAGGCGCGGTCAGGTAAGCGGCGTTATAGGGGCTTTCCGCGCGGCCATACACCCCGCGCTGCATGCCGCCGTTGGCCATGGGCGGCATGTTGGTCTTGCCCAGGCAGATGGCCCCGGCGCCCCGCAGGCGCTCGATGGTGAAGGCATCGCGGTAGGCCACCAGCTTGGCGAAGGCCGGGCTGCCCGAGGCGGCGGTCAGGCCCTTGACCAGGTAGCTGTCCTTGGCGGTGTAGGGAATGCCGTCCAGCGGCCCCAGGGTCTGGCCCTTGGCGCGCCGCTCATCGGACGCTTCGGCCTCCTTCAGGGCCTCGGGGTTGCGCACCACCAAGGCGTTGAGGGCGGTGGTGGTATCGGGGCCATCGTAGGCGTCGATCCGCGCCAGATAGGCCTGGACCAGCTCCACGGCGGTGGTGCGGCCCGATTCGAGGGCGGCGCGCAGGTCGGCAATGGAGACTTCGGTGACTTCGATCATGGGGCTACCGCCGTTGGCTGGTGGGTGAGGAGGTCAAGAGGGCGCAACGGAGCGCGGGTGTTCGGGTAATGGCTGTGCATGGTGACTCTCGTGGTACGGCTGGGCACGACAAGGGGTGCAAGGGAAAACTGTGGGCCTTTTTAGCATCTAGTGCGGGGCAGAGGAACCGTTGAACTCGCCCAGGTAGTCCAGCGTCGGCGTGCTGTGCGGCACGCGCTGATGGGGGCCGGATGCAGCGGATCGCGGGTCGCCATGAATCGACTCGCTGGCGACGAGGATGAAGTGGCTGTAGCACGCCTTGATCTGCAAGCGCAGCCGCTGCTGCTCGGAATCGCTGCGGATCAGCGATTCCAGGTAGTGGGCGCTGCCCTCTCTGCCGATCAGCTCGACGAAGTCGGAGTCCATGTAGTCGCCCAGCTCCTGCTTTAGGCGCCAACTGGGGTTGCGTGCTTCCCAGGCGCTGAACTCGGCGTCGCTGGCGTCGGCCGCCGGTGCTGGCTCCCACTGCTCGAAGGCGAACAGCTCGGCCTCGGTCTGGTCCGGGAAGCGGGCGGCGAACAGGTGAAAGGCGAAACAGGCATCGGCGACGTGCATGGGCTAACAGGCTCCTTGGCTCAGATCAGGCTGGCGCGCTGCAGGTGGCTGACGTGCCCCAGGCCGGCCGCGTTCAGGCGTGCCACCAGGTCTTCTCGGGCCTGGGCGCCACCGTCGCGCACGTGCTCCAGCTCCGAGGCGGTGATCAGCACCACCGGCACCAGGCTCACCGGTGACAGCGGCATGTCTTGCAGACGGCTCGGGAAGTCCGGGGCCGGGCCGCCGATCAGCACCCCGACACAGTCGTCGGCGCTGACAAACTGCGCGGGCAGTTGCTCGCGGATGGCGTGGGACTGGCTGACACCGGGCAGTTCCAGGGAGAGCACGCCGTAGTTGGCCAGTGGCTGGGTAATGCCGCCGACATCGGCCACGGTGCTGGCGACGTGCCTGAGCAATTCGAATGCCCAACTGTCGGCAAACGGCGAGACGTCGCCCTGGGGGCCTTGAGCCTGGGCAGGAATGTCGGGGGTTTCGATGAACAGCTCCATTTCGAAGCCGTTGCCCAGGTCGTCGCCTTCGACGCCGTCGAATGGGTCGGACAGGCCTTCGGTGGCGAGGAGAATGCCGTTGTTGCGGCGCACGATGCGGTAGGCCTGACGGGTGGACGGCCAGTGGGGGCCGCCCATGAAGCTGGGGCTGATGACGAAGCCCAGGACATCGGATTCGCAAGTGCCAACCGCTTGCCAGTGGCGATCGAGGCAGGCGCCGCCGGCCTCCCGCAGGGCGCTGTGGGCCTGTTCCGCCGCCGTTGGTTGAACGGGCGCGGGCAAACCGGTCGGAGGCGGGGCGGGTTTGGCGGCTGCCGGTGGCGTTTTTTTGAATGCGTTGAGCAGCTTGTCGAAGAGGTTCATTGAGCGGTCCTTGCGGGGAGCGGATGACACGGCGCCTGCGTTCCATTGCTGGAGGGGCAGGCGCGCATTGTGACGACTTGGCAAGGGTGTGCAAAGCGACTGAGTCGATAGCAGTGGGGGCCAGGTGGAGGCCGCAGCGGGTCGGTGAGTGGCACCGTTGCAGACGCCGAAGCGTTTCGGGCGGCCAATCCCGAGTCGGATCTTTGCTTGCTCGCCCGACGGGCAAGCGTTTCGCGTGCCGATGAGCCGGCAACCGACCGGGCCCTAAGGGTCAGTCGAAGGTTGGCAGGCTCGGCCTCACGATTGGCTTATTCGCACCGACCCAGGCATCGAAGCCACCGGCAATCGACTTCACCTGCCGGTAGCCCATGTTCTTCATGGCCGCCGCCGCCAGCGCCGCACGGCCACTGGTTTTGCAATAGAGCACCACCTTGAGGTCGGGTGAATGGAGGGCGCTGTCGTTGCTCAGTTTGAACTCCAGCAGGCCGCGCGAGGCGTGGATCGCCCCGGGCAGGTGCCCGGCGGCGTACTCATCGGCTTCGCGCACATCGATCAGCACGTCGGCGCTTTGGATCGCTTGATCGGCGTCTTCGATCGCAACTTCTTCAATCAGCGCTTTCGCCGCGGTGACCAGGTCATGGGCTGTTTTCATCATGATGTTTTAAGACTCCGATTCAGCGTGTGTGATGTTTGGGCTGGGTGCCAGGTCAGTGTTGATCATGTGATCGGCCATTTCGCAGAACATGGCCAGTAACTTGCTCTTTAGCGCCACGTCCTGCACCTGTTCATCCAGCGCCAGGCCCATGCATAGCATCCATTCGTCGCGTTCAACGACGCTGATGGCGTAGGGCGCATGGCGCCTGCGCAGGCGCGGGTGGCCGCGTTCATTCTGGAACAGCGGCGGGCCGCCCCACCAACCGCTGAGGAACTTGAACAGGCTATCGGCGCTACCGACGAGTGTCGGCGGATGCATCTGGCGCACTCCACGGGCTTGCGTCAGGGTCTCCATCAACTGGTAAAAGCGCTCGACCAGTGCGCGAATGCCTGCCTCGCCTCCTACCTGGAGGTAAGTGCTGGGGCGGTCTTTGTGCTGGACACTCGGGTGATCAGTCATGGGGTTAATCCTCAATGCAGACATTTTGCCCAGCCCGCTAGCGCCAGCGCCGCCAAACAGCTCCAGCCTGAAAATACCCCGCGCCAGACCCACATCCGTGGGACAAAACCCACGCCTTTGACAAAGGCCACGCTCATGGCCGCGAACAGCGCGCTGGCCAGCAGGTGGTCGGCCTGACCGTCTGGGGTGGCCATCAGCGGAGGGTAGAGCGTGCAGGCGAGCATGATTGCCAGTGCGATCAGCAAACTCAGCGGGTGAAGGCGTGAGGTTGGTGCTGGGGCGATATCCGGCATCATTGCGGCGCCTCGTCTTGCTGGTTTTTGGTGCGACTGGCTTCGTTCTCGCCCCACATTGCATTCAAGATCGCCAGCAGCAATGCAAAGCCGACTCCCAACATCCAGGCGAAATACCACATGTCCGTTACTCCTCTTTGCCTGCTAGTAGGCGGAATGTTCGTTGGCTTTGATCTGCGCGGCGGTGACTTTGCCTCGCATCACGCGATACGCCCATGAGGTGTACATCACGATCAGCGGCATGAAGATCAGCGTCGCCCAGAACATAATGGCCAGGCTTAAATGGCTGGAAACGCTGTCCCACACTGTCAGGCTGGCGGCGGGCACCGAAGAGGAGGGCATGACGAATGGGAACATCGAGACCCCGGCCGTGCTGATGACCCCGACCACCGCCAGCGAGGAAGCGACAAACGCCGACAGGGTGTGGCGCCGGCTCAGCAACAACGCCGCGCCCGCCGCGCCCGCCAAGCCCAGCGCGGGCAGCAGCCACAGCCAAGGATAATGGGCGTAGTTGGCCATCCAGGCGCCGGCTTCGCGCACCACCGACTTGTTGAGAATGTCCGGCAGCCCGGCTGTATCAATGACCGAGGTAATGCGATAGCCCTCGATCGATTGCAGCCAGACCCCGGCGATGACGAACGAGCCGATCAGCACCGCGGCCGCCATCATCGACCCCTTGATAGCCCTGGACTGGATGATGCCCTCGGTGCGGTGAGCCAGATAGGTGCCGCCCTGCAGGGTGATCATGGCGCTGCTGACGACGCCGGTCAGCAGGGCGAAGGGGTTGAGCAGTTGCCAGAAGCTGCCGGTGTAGGTCGAGACCAGAAGGTTGTCGAAGTGAAACGGCACGCCTTGCAACAGGTTGCCGAAGGCAATGCCGAACACCAGGGGCGGCACCGCGCCGCCGATGAAGAGCCCCCAGTCCCAGGTGCTACGCCAGGTGGCGTTGTGGATCTTGCTGCGATAGTCGAACCCCACCGGACGGAAGAACAGTGCCCAGAGGACCAGAATCATCGCCCAGTAGAAGCCGCTGAATGCGGTGGCGTAGACCACCGGCCATGCGGCGAACAAGGCGCCCCCGGCGGTGATGAACCAGACCTGATTGCCATCCCAATGCGGGCCAACGGTGTTGATGACCACGCGTCGCTCCACATCATCGCGGCCGACGAAGGGCAGCAAGGTGCCGACCCCCATGTCGTGACCGTCCATGATGGCGAAGCCGATCAGCAGAACGCCGACCAGCGCCCACCAGATAATTTTCAGGGTGAAGTAATCAAGCATGGTGGAGTTCCTTCAGATGGGCATCGTGGGCATAACGGCCAGTACCGAGGCTGCCGGGGCCTTGACGGGCAAACTTGACCATCAGGAACACTTCAACCATCAGCAATACGGTATAGAAAAGGACGAAGCCTGCCAGCGAGCCGTAGAGGTTGTTGATGCTGAGGGTCGAGACGCTCATGTGGGTCGGCAGCACGCCGTAGATGGTCCAGGGCTGACGGCCGTATTCAGCGACGAACCAGCCCAGCTCGCAGGCAATCCAGGGCGCGGGCAGCATGCAAAGCGCCCAGCGCAGCAACCAGCGGCGGTGCGAACAGGTGGACTTCACGGTGCTCCAGAAGGCCAGCGCAAACAGCACGAGCATGGCAAAACCAAGGCCGACCATGATCCGGAATCCCCAGAACATCGGGGTTACGCGCGGGACGGTGTCGTTGACGGCTTTTTCGATCATGGCCGGCGTGGCCTGGTTGACGTCTGCAACGTACTTCTTGAGCAGCAGGCCGAAGCCCAGGTCAGCCTTGTAGTCGTCGAAGGTCTGCCGCGCCACGGCATCGCTGCGGTCGGCTCGGACCGCCTCCAGCGCATTGACGGCCGTGATGCCGCGTAGAATCCGCGCGCGGTTTTTTTGTTTGATGTCATGAATGCCCGGAATCTGCTTGCTGACCGAGCGGGTGCCGATCAGGCCCATGACCCAGGGCACGTCAACTTCCCAGTTATTCTTTGATTGCGCTTCGTTGATGCTGGCGATCAGGGTCAGGCCAGCGGGGGCGGGTTTTGTTTCCCACATGGCTTCCATTGCCGCCAGCTTGGTCTGTTGCGCCTCACCCACGGTGTAGCCCGACTCGTCGCCGAGCACGATCACGCTGAGCACCGATGCCAGGCCGAACGCCGCCGCGACCCTGAAGCTGCGTTTGGCAAACTCGACATCACGGTTTTTCAGCAGGTACCCACTGGAGATCGACAGCACAAACATCGAGCCGGTGACGTAACCCGCCGAGACGGTGTGGACAAACTTGGCCTGCGCCACCGGGTTGAACACCACTGCCCAAAAATCCACCATCTCCATGCGCATGGTGATGTAGCTGAACTCGGAACCCACCGGGTTTTGCATCCAACCGTTGGCGATCAGGATCCACAAGGCCGAGAGGTTGGTGCCGATGGCCATCAGCAGCGTGACCAGCAAGTGGTGCTCTTTCTTCAAGCGGTCCCAACCAAAAAAGAACAGGCCGATCATGGTCGATTCGAGGAAGAACGCCATCAACCCCTCGATGGCCAGCGGGGCGCCAAAGATGTCGCCCACGTAGTGCGAGTAGTAGGCCCAGTTAGTACCGAACTGAAACTCCAGGGTGATACCTGTCGTCACCCCCAGGGCGAAATTGATCCCAAAGAGCTTGCCCCAGAAGCGGGTCATGTCTTTCCAGATGACATTCCCGGTCATCACATAAACGCTTTCCATAATGACCAGCAGCCACACCATTCCTACCGTGAGCGGTACAAAAAGGAAGTGGTACAACGCAGTGGCTGCAAATTGCAGCCGTGACAGATCCACCAGATGTTCTGAAATCACTTGCTTGCCCCTTGAGTCGAGGTGGGTACACCGAGCCGGTTGCCGATGACGGTGGCATCAACACTGACGTGCGTGTCGCGGATGAACAGCCACCACAGCACTGTCAGCACCGCCAGTTTGATCAGTACGGCGATCAGCAGATGCCGCCGCAGTCGTTGGTCTGAATGAGTCATGAACAGGAGGTAGCACAGGCTGTGCCAATTTTTCGGGGCGTTTTTTTATCGTTTTATAACAATGACTTAAGTGTATTTTTCGACAGCGGGCGGGCGCTTGTGGCAGGTGCTGGTACTGCCAGGACTGCCAGCGTGGCAGTCCTGGCAGCGCTGGCAGGCAGGGGCGGGGAGTCAGACCAGGCCTTGTTCCTTCAGTCTTCTGTAGAGCGTGCGTTCACTCATGCCCAGGTGCCTGGCCAACTCACCCCGGGTGCCTTTGAACGTCGCCAGTGCCTGCGCCAGCGTGTTGCCGTCGACGCGGCTTGGCGCCTGGGGGGCGACGGCGCAAGGGGCCTGGGGCAAATACGCGGCGCGGATCACGCCGTCGTCGGCGAACAGGCTGGCGCGTTCCAGCACGTTGCGCAGCTCGCGGACATTGCCCGGCCAGGCGAAACGCTGCAGTCGGGCCAGCGCATCGGCTTCGATGGTCAGCCGGCGCTTGCCAACCGCGGCACGTTGTAGGAAGGAATTGACCAGCAGGCCGATGTCCTCAACCCGGTTCCGCAAGGGCGGCAATAGAATGGGAAAGGCGCTGATGCGGTAGTACAGGTCCGGCCTGAATTCGCCGCTCTCCATCATCCGCTCCAGAGGTTTGTGGGTCGCGGCAATCAACCTGAAGTTGGCATGAAGGGTCTCGACACCGCCGACCCGGCGATAGGTGCCAGATTCGATCAGGCGCAACAGTTTCACCTGCATGGCCAGTGGTACATCGCCGATCTCATCGAGAAACAAGGTGCCGCCCTGGGCCGTATCAACCAGCCCGGGCTTACGCGTGACCGCGCCGGTGAAGGCGCCCTTTTCATGGCCGAACAGTTCGCTTTCAAACAGCGTCTCGGTCAGTCCCGAGCAGTCCACCACCACAAATGGGCCGGTGGCGCGCTCGCTGGTTTCATGCACGGCCCGGGCAAACAGCTCCTTGCCGGTGCCAGACTCACCCAACAGCAGCACCGGTAACATTGAGGGAGCCACCCGCTGCAGTTGCGCTAAGGCCAGGTTGAACGCCGGCGAGCAGCCCACCAGCCCTTCGTTGCTTGGCCGCGCCGAGGCGCTGCGCACCATGCTCAGCCGCTCGACATAGGCGCTGATTTCACCGTGCTCATCGAAAATGGGGCGTAACTCCACTTCAACGTGCTCAGGGCCTCGCGGGGTATGGTGAATGTGCAGGACCTTGTCCGGGCTGCGCATCTCCTGAGCTTTTTTCATCGGGCAATGCTCACCGGCCTGATCGCAAGGCACATCGTACTGGTGTGAAACGCGATAGCACTTCTGGCCGATGTAAGCCTTGTCTGCACCGCCAAATTGGCGCTGATAGGCGGTGTTGGCCGCCAGTATGTTGTAGTGCGGATCGAGCACGATCATCGGCTGGGACTCGTGCTCTAGAAACGACACCAGCGATTGCACTTGATCCGGGCGCGGCAGCGCGCGCTCCCGCGAGGGCAGGGTAGTTGTCATCGTGGCTCCCGAGAGTCCATTGAGGCGGTTGTGGCACTGCCACCTATGCCAATGCGTACTGCCATGGCAGTGCATTTAGCAGGCGCCAGAACGCGATAAAGCGCAACTTAAAAAATAACCTTAACCAACTCAATGGCTTGGATGGATTGTCCGACATGATTTTACCCTGGCCGATTTATTGCTTACTCATGTTCACCACAAGTGGCCCGGCGAAAGGCCCCGAGGAGACCGACCATGAACAGCACCCTTCACGTCGAAGGATTCTTCGATGCGGCGACGCACACCATCAGCTATCTGGTACTTGATCAGGCCACTCGACGTTGCGCACTGATCGACAGCGTTCTGGATTACGCCCCTGAATCCGCTCGCACGGCCACAACCTCCGCCGACAAACTGATTGCCAGAGTCAGCGAGCTCAATGCCCAGGTTGACTGGATTCTTGAAACCCACGCCCACGCCGACCACCTGAGCGCCGCGCCCTACCTGCAGCAAAAGCTGGGCGGCAAAATAGCCATCGGCTGCCATATTGCGACGGTACAGGAGGTGTTTGGCCGGCTGTTCAACATCGCCGACGAAATGGCCCGCGATGGAAGCCAATTTGATCACCTGTTTGCCAATGAAGAGCTGTTCACCATCGGCGCTTTGCACTGTCGGGCACTTCATACACCGGGGCACACGCCTGCGTGCATGACTTATGTCGTCAGCGATGCCAGGGAAACGGTGGCATTTGTCGGCGATACCCTGTTCATGCCCGATTACGGCACCGCGCGCTGTGATTTCCCCGGTGGCGATGCGCGCACGCTGTTCCAGTCAATCAACAAAGTGCTGAGTCTGCCGGCCGCCACGTTGCTGTACATGTGCCACGACTATCCGCCTGAGGGCCGCGAAGTGCAGTTTGTCACCACGGTGGCAGAGCAGCGTGCGCACAATGTTCATGTCCGCAATGGCATCAGTGAGGAAGAGTTTGTGGTGATGCGCGGCAAGCGCGATGCAACGCTGTCGATGCCGACGCTGATCCTGCCGTCGGTCCAGGTCAACATCCGCGCGGGCCATCTGCCCGAGCCGGAAGTGAACGGGACACGCTATTTGAAGATCCCGCTCAACCTTTTCTGACCGGTCTGCCGGCGGCAGATGGCTGCTGGTTGGGTGTTGCGCGCAACCGACCAGCGGCGGCGCCTTGGCAGTCACGTGGCAGATCCTGGATAACCTGAAAAAACAATTGCAATAAAAATATAATGTAATATTGTAGATCGATAGCCTTGCCGTCGACCCTTCAGCACTGCGCCTGTCCGGCCTTGTGTTGAATCGACGGCACCGGCTGTTCATCCACATGCCACGGTGGCACCGAATGAGAGCACAAAATGAGTGCGTCCATGCTTGAACTTGACATCCAGCAGCTACGCGCCAATGCCGATGCGGCCAGCCAGTTTCTTAAGGCTCTGGCCAATCCGGACCGCTTGTTGCTGTTGTGCCAGCTGTCCCAGGGTGAGCGCAACGTCAGTGATTTAGAGGCGCTACTGGGCATACAGCAACCGACGCTGTCGCAACAGTTGGCGGTGCTGCGCCGTGAAGGGCTGGTGGAAACTCGCCGTGAGGGCAAGCAGGTGTTCTATCGTATTAGTAGCCCCACCGCGTTAGCTGTCATTCAGACCCTGTATCAACAATTCTGTGCCGGAGAAGCATCGTGACTATCGATTGGCTCAACTTCACGCCCTGGTCGTCACTGGCCGGTGGTGCATTGATTGGCCTGGCGGCCAGCCTATTCGTGGTCGCCAACGGCCGTATTGCCGGCATCAGCGGTTTGCTCGGCAGTGTTCTACAACGTGGCAGCGAAGGGGCGGGTGAGAAAGCACTGTTTCTGCTCGGTCTGCTCGTCGCGCCATTGTTATGGGGGCTGTTCATCGCGTTGCCGAAGATCGAGTTCCAGGCTGGCTGGCCCGGGTTGGTCATCGCCGGCCTGCTGGTGGGGATTGGCACTCGCTACGGCTCAGGGTGCACCAGTGGCCACGGGGTTTGCGGCCTGTCGCGGCTTTCCCCGCGTTCGATGATTGCCACCGGCTGTTTCATGGCCAGTGGCTTCGCCACAGTGTTCGTCGTACGGCACGTATTGGGAGGCTGAACATGACCAGACTAACGGCCTTCATCGCGGGACTGCTGTTTGGCTTGGGCCTGCTTCTGGCGGGCATGGCCAACCCGCAAAAAGTACTGGCTTTCCTGGACCTGGCCGGGGCTTGGGACCCGTCTCTGGGCCTGGTTATGTGCGGTGCCATTGGTGTTGCCATCGGGCCGCTGACCTGGGCTCGGCGTCAATCCCGTTCGCTGCTGGGAAACGCCATGCAGTTGCCCACCAAGCGTGAGCTGGACCCGCGCCTGATCGGCGGCAGTCTGTTGTTCGGTATCGGTTGGGGAATCGCTGGGATTTGTCCTGGGCCCGCTGTGGCAATACTGCTGACAGGCCACTGGCAAATCATCGTATTCGTGCTGGCCATGCTGGCTGGCATGCTGTTGTTTACTGCGCTGCAGAACCGGCGTAGCCACTGATCGGGAGATTGCCATGAAAGCGAACATCGGAATAACGGACCGCAGTGTGCGGGTGGTCGCCGGCCTGTTACTTATCGGCCTGAGTCTGTTCGGGGTGATAGGCCTGTGGGGCTGGATTGGCCTGGTGCCATTGGCCACCGGCCTATTCAGTTTCTGCCCGCTTTACACGCTCTTGGGCATCAGCACATGCAAGCGTTGCTGAACCAGACGCCTTGCCGGCCATGGGCGCGCAACGAGTCTGACGGCCGGCAAGGGTAGGCCCGCTTACGATGGGGGCTAACGAGCACGCGCGTTCTGGATAAACGCGGCCCTCGCGGACTCATCGCGAGCAAGCCATTGCCTTAACGGATCGGCCTGGCACCCGAGGTGTCAGCGGTGCCCGGCTGTCCACTTGGCTCGCGCCGCGTGCAACTTCTTGTAGCTGTCGATCAAGCGCAGGTGGCGGTCCAGGCCTTGCAGTTGCAGGTTGGTCGGGGTCAGGCCGTAGAAACGCACGCTGCCGTCCACCGAGCCGATCACCGCGTCCATCCGTTCGTTGCCGAACATGCGCCGCAGGTTGGCCTCGTAGTCGCTCAGTTCCAGATCGTCGTCCAGTTCCACTTCCAGCACCGCGTTCAGGGCCTGGTAGAACAGTCCGCGTTCGACGGTGTTGTCGTTGTATTGCAGGAACATCTCCACCAGTTCCTTGGCCGGGTCGAACTGCCCCAGGGCCACGTGGAGCAGCAGCTTGAGTTCCAGGATGGTCAACTGGCCCCAGGCGGTGTTGTCGTCGAACTCGATGCCGATCAGGGTGGTGATGTCGGTGTAGTCGTCCAGCTCGCTTTCTTCCAGACGCTGCAGCAGGTCCTGGAGGCCGTCTTCGTCCAGGCTGTGCAGGTTGAGGATGTCTTCGCGGAAGAACAGCGCCTTGTTGGTGTTGTCCCAGATCAGGTCGTCCACCGGGTAGATTTCCGAGTAGTCCGGCACCAGGATGCGGCAGGCGGTGGCCCCCAAGTGCTGGTACACCGCCATGTAGACTTCCTTGCCCAGGCCTTCGAGGATGCCGAACAGGGTTGCGGCTTCCTCGGCGCTGGCTTTTTCCCTTTCGCTGAAGCCGCCCTGGCTGGTGAAGTCCCACTCGACGAACTCAAAATCCGCCTTGGCGCTGAAGAAGCGCCATGACACCACGCCGCTGGAGTCGATGAAGTGCTCGACGAAGTTGTTCGGCTCCATCAGCGCCTGGCTTTCGAAGGTCGGCTGCGGCAGGTCGTTCAAGCCCTCGAAACTGCGGCCCTGGAGCAGTTCGGTGAGGCTGCGTTCCAGCGCCACCTCGAAGCTCGGGTGGGCGCCGAACGAGGCGAACACCCCACCGGTGCGCGGGTTCATCAGGGTCACGCACATCACCGGGAATTCACCGCCCAGGGACGCGTCCTTGACCAGCACCGGGAAGCCTTGCTCTTCCAGACCCTGGATGCCCGCCAGAATGCTCGGGTACTTGGCCAGCACCTCTTGAGGGACGTCCGGCAGGGCCAGCTCGCCTTCGAGGATCTGGCGCTTGACCGCGCGCTCGAAGATCTCCGACAGGCACTGCACCTGGGCCTCGGCCAGGGTGTTGCCGGCGCTCATGCCGTTGCTCAGGTACAGGTTCTCGATCAGGTTCGAGGGGAAGTACACCACCTCGCCGTCGGACTGGCGCACGTAGGGCAGGCAGCAGATGCCGCGCTCGATGTTGCCCGAGTTGGTGTCGTACAGGTGGGAGCCGCGCAGCTCGCCATCGGGGTTGTAGATGGCCAGGCAGTGCGCGTCGAGGATCTCCTTGGGCAGCTCGTCCTTGCGCCCCGGCTGGAACCAGCGCTCGTCCGGGTAATGCACGAAATCGGCGTTGGCGATCTCCTCGCCCCAGAACTGGTCGTTGTAGAAGAAGTTGCAGTTCAGGCGCTCGATGAACTCGCCCAGGGCCGAGGCCAGGGCGCTTTCCTTGGTCGCGCCCTTGCCGTTGGTGAAGCACATCGGCGACTGCGCATCGCGGATATGCAGCGACCAGACGTTGGGCACGATGTTGCGCCACGAGGCGATTTCGATCTTCATCCCCAGGCCCGCGAGAATGCCGGACATGTTGGCGATGGTCTGCTCCAGGGGCAGGTCCTTGCCGGCAATGTAGGTGCCTGCGCTGGCGCCCGATTGCGGCATCAACAGCGCCTGGGCGTCGGCGTCGAGGTTTTCCACCTCCTCGATGATGAACTCGGGACCGGTCTGTACCACCTTCTTCACCGTACAGCGGTCGATGGAACGCAGGATGCCCTGGCGGTCCTTGTCGCTGATGTCTGCCGGCAGTTCGACCTGGATCTTGAAGATCTGGTTGTAGCGGTTTTCCGGATCGACAATGTTGTTCTGCGACAGGCGGATGTTGTCGGTGGGGATGTTGCGGGTCTGGCAGTACAGCTTGACGAAGTACGCCGCGCACAGCGCCGAAGAGGCCAGGAAATAGTCGAACGGACCCGGCGCCGAGCCATCGCCCTTGTAGCGGATCGGTTGGTCGGCCACCACCGTGAAGTCGTCGAACTTGGCTTCAAGTCGAAGGTTGTCGAGAAAGTTGACCTTGATTTCCATGGGAGCACCGGCATCACAAAGCAAAAAATGGCGGGCATTATCCGGGATTTTGCGTGCCAGTGGGGGGCGTTTTTCGGGGACGGGCCGAACCCCTGGACCAGGTGCCGGTCACGAGTACCGGCACCTGGCCCGGGAAATCGCTCAAGTGCTTAGACCTTGACGATGAAGCGATTGTCGATTTGCGAATAACCAAGGGGCAGCAGATCGGCTTCGTGTTCCTTGATCAGCTCATGCAACGCGTTGGCCGTGGCAGCGACCGGCCGGGTCTGCTGCTTGGCCTGTTGCACCACCTGGCATGCCTGTTTGAACAGGCTTTCGTAAGCCGGCGAGTTCAAGGACAGGCAGCCAGGGAAGCGGACGGCCTGCAGCGCCGCATCGAACTGCTGGATGTCGCCACTGTGTTCCAGGTCGTGCAGCAGCTTTTGCAGAAAGGCACTGCCCAGGTTGGAGCCGCTGAGCCACACCCGATGCCAGACGTTCCACAGGTGAAAGTCGCTGAAGGCTTCATAAGAGCAGGACACCAACTGGTCATTGGTCGCTACCGCGTTCAGGCAATGGCGCTCGACTTCGATGAAGTGTTCGCGTTGCCAGCGGTTGCTGCGGGCGGCTTCAAGCACCTTGGGGGCCAACCTCAGGATGGACTCGAAGGTGGTGATCAGCCCCCTGGAAAACAGCGGGTCGATAAAGCCTGTGGCTTGCGGCAGCAGGCAGAAGCGATCGCCGACATTTTGCACGCTGCGATAGTTGATCCGCGGCGCGTAGATCCACTCCCGGGCATTGACCGCATCCTTGAAGTGTTCGCCGACGGCCGGGTATTTCTTCAGCAGCTTGCGAAACTCGATCTCCGGTGCCTCGGTGGGGCGGTACTTGGCGTTGTTGAACTGAAAGCCGATGCTGCACAAGCGGTTGGTGCTTTGCGCATGGTTATTGAAGGGAATGACCCACAGCCAGCCTTCTTCGAAGATGTGGTGCAAGGTGCTCTTGAACAGTTCGATGGGGGAATGGCTGCGGGACAGAGGCACCAGGGCCTCTTCGTAACTCTTGACATTGAGCATGTGGGTGAAGAATGAGCAGGTGTCGGTCGCCAGCCCTTCGGTGGTTCGCAAGCCCAGTTGGCGGGCCAGCGGCGAGCCCTGGGCGGCGGCGTCAATAATGAACGCGGCCTTCACGGGCTCGGCGTTGGACAGCGTGACCTCGACCCCGTTGTCGTTGAGGCTGATGGACTCGATCTTGATGTTCTGCCGCGATTGGGCGCCATATTGCAGGGCAATCTGCAGGGCAAAATAGTCGATGTCCTGCCTGAAGAGATGGGCTTCGGGGGCCTTCAACGGAGGGGCCACGAGATGTTCCGGGGAAGAGGGGGCGTTCTCCTGGTGCCAGGCAAAGCTGAAGCCCAGCTTAATTCCGCAGGCGCTTGAGCCGACATGCTCGATGATCTTGTCCGGATGAGAAAGGTAGGCAATTTCAGGTATGTCGAAGCGTTGCGAGAGCAGGCGCAATAGCAAGCCGCTTTCTGGTGTCGCGGCTTCGCCGACGGAGAACCGTGGATGCTGCGCCGAGTCGAGTATCAGCACACTCAACCCGGACTTCGCGAGGACGGCGCCCGTCAGGGCGCCGGCGATACCACTTCCGATAATAATGACGTCGTACTGGTTCATGATGCCTGGCTCTTGTCTTGCAAGGTGGTGACCCTGGAAAGTGATGCACGTAATGCGCTGTCGAAATGCAGGGTCGCGATGTTTTGCGATACTTCTTTTTCAAACGGCAAATCCCAGTAGGGCGTACAGCCGATCGAGCGCTTCAACTCATTGATAAACAGACGGGTCTTTGCCGGTACGACGTTGCTGCGCGCTCGGAGTGCGTAAATGGCGCCTTGTCGCGGGTCGGCTTGGCAATACTCATCGAGCACCGACACCAGTTGGCCGCTGGCGATCTGTTCATGCACCAGCCAGGTAGGGGCGTGGATGATGCCGATGCCCTGAAGGGCGCCATCTACCAGCAGTTCGGAGCTGTTGACCGACAGTCGGCTGTTGGGGATGAACTTCTTGAGCTGGCCCTCGACCTTGAATTGCCAGGTCAGGGAGAAATTGTTGCAAGTGGTGTGGAGCAGGCAGGCGTGTTGGTACAGGTCTTCCAGTGTCTGTGGGCAGCCGCGTTGCCTGAGGTAGTCCGGGCTCGCACAAAGGACGCGCCGCATATCCGCAAGTTTTGTTGGAATCAGGTTGCTGTCCGGCAATATGCCAAGTTTGATACATACATCGACATTGTCGACACTTGGATCGAGAGCTTTGTCATTAAGTGAAAAGTCGATCTTCAACCCCGGGTGATGATTCAATATTCGACTCAATAACGGTGCTACATGGCGCCGTCCAAAGGCCGCGGGTGCTGAAACCTTGAGCACTCCAAGGGTTGAGGCGGT
The DNA here is from genome assembly GCF_009861525.1 of Pseudomonas sp. LD120. GTDB lineage: Bacteria > Pseudomonadota > Gammaproteobacteria > Pseudomonadales > Pseudomonadaceae > Aquipseudomonas. The sequence goes on from NZ_WVHL01000002.1 coordinate 142,835, forward strand.
GTGTTCTTTTATCTCTGATCTGGCGTCCCCTATGCATCTGGAAATGCTCTTTGCGTGTTCGAGAAAGAGCAAGCCCATTTCGGTGAGTACCAAACATTTTGTCGATCGGTTGAATAAACAGGTTTCCAGCTCTTTTTCCAGGCTATTGATTCTGCGCATCACTGAGGAGGGGGGGATTCCAAATAGTCTTGCGGTTTCAGAGAAGCTGCCCGTTTTAGTAACGGAGATATAAAGGTCTATGTCATTGACAACGCCTAGCGCCTTCATTCCTAAATCCTTTTAGAATTTCAAGTGTCTTATTTTTGTAAAGGCAGATTGCAAATAAATGATGACAGTCTCCTTAGTACGACTAGGCTTTTTGTTTGTCAAGCCGCGTCGAGTCCATGTTTAGTGGTCTCTGGAAGAATTAATTCATAATGTTTCAGGGGCTGGGGTGCTATCCGACGTAGACCGCAACAGCGCCTAACGGCGGGGGAAAGCGGCACTATCTAGATACAAAAATGGTTCTAGTGGCTAATTGCGCAAGGTGGCAAAGCTATGCTTGTCGGCTTCGCTGGGGCTGTCAGACACGCTTCGCTCAAGGTCGTTAAACATTCCCAAGTTGAATTCTTCGCATCTAGAGGACGGCGCGCGGCCTTTGCGGATCGGCAAAAGCGCTTTGCAGAATGGACTGTTCACAAGTGCGTTCTTATTGCGGATGGTAAGTGGGCTTTTTCCAACCCACGATTGTCCACATCAGGAGCATACGTCTATGGACGGAGCGGAAGTAAAAGAGAAGATTCGTCGCTACATCATGGAAGATTTGATCGGGCCAAGTGCAAAGGAAGAGGAGCTGGATGATCAGACTCCATTGCTTGAGTGGGGCATTCTCAACTCGATGAATATCGTCAAGCTGATGGTTTATATCAGGGACGAAATGGGTGTCTCGATTCCAAGCACGCATATTACCGGCAAGTATTTCAAAGACCTGAACGCAATATCCAGGACTGTCGAGCAACTAAAGGCCGAGTGCGCCTAACAGGGAGTGGGCAATGAGCGATCATGATTATGATGTGGTGATTATCGGCGGCGGGCCAGCGGGTTCGACCATGGCTTCCTACTTGGCAAAAGCGGGTGTCAAGTGCGCGGTGTTCGAGAAGGAGTTGTTCGAGCGCGAGCATGTTGGCGAATCGCTGGTACCGGCCACTACTCCGGTGTTGCTGGACATCGGGGTGATGGAAAAGATCGAAAAAGCCAACTTCCCGAAGAAGTTCGGCGCGGCCTGGACCTCGGCCGATTCTGGCCCTGAAGACAAGATGGGTTTCCAGGGGCTGGACCACGATTTCCGCTCGGCGGAAATCCTCTTCAACGAGCGCAAGCAGGAAGGGGTGGATCGAGACTTCACCTTCCACGTCGACCGCGGCAAGTTCGACCGCATTCTTCTGGAACACGCCGGTTCCCTGGGGGCCAAGGTCTTCCAGGGCGTCGAGGTCGCCGACGTCGAGTTTCTCAGCCCGGGCAACGTCATCGTCAATGCCAAGCTGGGCAAGCGTAGCGTCGAGATCAAGGCGAAGATGGTGGTCGATGCCAGCGGCCGAAACGTGTTGTTGGGCCGTCGCTTGGGACTGCGGGAAAAAGACCCGGTTTTCAACCAGTTCGCGATCCACGCCTGGTTTGACAATTTCGACCGCAAGTCCGCTACGCAGAGCCCGGAAAAGGTCGACTACATCTTCATTCACTTCCTGCCGATGACCAACACCTGGGTCTGGCAGATCCCGATCACCGACACCATCACCAGTGTCGGCGTGGTGACCCAGAAGCAGAACTACACCAACTCCGATCTCTCTTATGAGGAGTTCTTCTGGGAAGCGGTCAAGACCCGGGAAAACCTGCATGACGCGCTGAAAGCCTCGGAGCAGGTCCGCCCGTTCAAGAAGGAAGCGGACTACAGCTATGGCATGAAAGAAGTGTGTGGCGACAGCTTTGTACTGATCGGCGATGCCGCTCGGTTCGTCGACCCGATCTTCTCCAGCGGCGTCAGCGTTGCGCTGAACAGTGCGCGCATTGCCAGTGGCGACATCATCGAGGCGGTGAAGAGCAACGACTTCCGCAAGTCCAGCTTCACCCATTACGAAGGCATGATCCGCAATGGCATCAAGAACTGGTACGAGTTCATCACGCTGTACTACCGCCTGAACATCCTGTTCACCGCGTTCGTTCAAGACCCACGCTATCGCCTGGACATCCTGCAGTTGCTTCAGGGGGACGTCTACAGCGGCAAGCGCCTGGAGGTGCTGGACAAGATGCGCGAGATCATCGCCGCGGTTGAAAGTGATCCGGAACACCTTTGGCACAAGTACTTGGGTGACATGCAAGTGCCTACCGCCAAACCCGCGTTCTAACCAATAGACACCCAGTCGAAGGAGATGACTGAATGGATGCCCGTGCGCCCATGGATTTTGAACCCATTGCAATCATCGGGAGTGGATGCCGCTTTGCCAAAGGTGCATCGACCCCCGAGGCATTCTGGGAGCTCCTTCGTGCTGGGACCGATTTTGTCGGACCGGTTCCCGCAGAGCGCTGGAACACAGAGGCGATCTACAATGAAAGCGCCGCTGAAACCGGTACGACCTACTGCAAGGTCGGTGCGTTCCTGGAACACGTCGACCGGTTCGATGCGCATTACTTCGGCATCTCGGCCTCCGAAGCCAAGGAAATGGATCCGCAGCAGCGCCTGCTGCTAGAAGTCGCCTGTGAAAGCGTGGCCCGTGCCGGCCTGACCCGCGAACAGCTCAAGGGCAGCAGGACGGCGGTCTATGTCGGCATGTTGGGCATGGACTACCTGGCGCTGCATGCCCGTGAGGCGGGCATCGAACAGATCAACCCTTACTACGCCGCCGGCAAGGAGTTCAGCTTTGCCGCCGGGCGCATCGCCTATCACCTGGGCGTCCACGGGCCGGCAATGACCGTGACCACCGCGTGTTCGTCGTCCCTGGTCGCTATGCACCTGGCCTGCCGCGCCTTGCAGGCCGGCGAGGCTGACATGGCCCTGGCCGGTGGGGTCAACCTGATGCTGGCGCCGGACCTGACCATCTACATGAGCCAGATCCGGGCGATCTCGCCCAGCGGGCGCTGCCGGGTATTCGATGCGGCGGCCGATGGCATTGTCCGGGGCGAAGGGTGCGCGGTCACCGTGCTCAAGCGCCTGGCCGATGCCTTGCGCGATGGCGACCCAATCCAGGCCGTGATCCGAGGGTCGGCCATCAACCAGGACGGCGCCAGCGCCGGCCAGACCGTGCCCAACGCCAATGCCCAGACCGCGGTAATCCGCGAGGCCCTGAGTGTGGCCGGGCTGAGCGTGGAAGACATCGACTATATCGAGGCCCATGGCACCGGAACGCCATTGGGCGATCCGATCGAGCTGTCCTCGCTGGACCGCGCGTTCCAGGGGCGCTCGCGGCCGCTGCTGGTGGGGTCGGTCAAGGCCAACATGGGCCATCTGGATGCGGCTGCCGGAATGGCCAGCGTGATCAAGACCATGATGGTCCTCAAGCACGCCGAGGTGCCTGGGCAACTGCACCTCACGCGGCTCAACGAACTGGTGGACTGGAAGCGCTCCAGGCTGTGGGTGCCCACAGCGCTCGAACCCTTGCCGCAACGGCCGCGGCTGGCCGGCATCAGCGGCTTCGGGCTCAGCGGCACCAATGTCCATATGATTCTTGAAGATGCCAGTGCCTATTGGCAGACGCCACCGCAGGCGGCGCCCTTGACCGCCGGCCGGCCGTGGATCCTGCCGGTGTCGGCCCAGTCCGCGCAGGCAGTGGTGGACCAGGCCAGAGCCTACGCGGCAGCTCTGCCGCAGCAGGACGCTGGGCAATTGCAGGCCTTTGTCGCCAGCGCCATGCACCGCCGCGAGCACTTTCCCTATCGCTCGGCAGTGGTGGGCGCTGACGCTGCGCAGTTGCAGACGCACCTGGAGCAGTTGCCGGCCCCGAGCGCGGCGTGCATCACCGATGCCGAGGAGCGGCGCGCTCCGGTGCTGGTGTTTACCGGGCAGGGCGCCCAGTGGGTGGGCATGGGCCGCGAGCTGCTCGACCGCGAGCCGGGCTTCCTGGCAATGATCCGCCGTTGTGACCAGGCGCTGGCCCCGTGGGCCAGTTGGTCCGTGGAGGCCGAGCTGCGCAGCGACGCCAGTGCCTCGCGTTTGCACCTGACCGAATTTGCCCAGCCCTGCATCTTTGCCATCCAGGTGGCGATCAGCGAATGCCTGCGCCAGTGGGGCGTGATACCGGCGGCAGTGGTCGGCCACTCCATGGGGGAGGTGGCCGCGGCCTATTGTGCCGGGGCACTGGACCTGGAGTCGGCGGTGCGGGTGATCCATCAACGGGCCCAGGCCATGCAGGACACGTTGGGGCAGGGGCGGATGCTGGTGGTCGGCTTACCCGCAGCAACGCTTGAGGCGCGCCTGGCAAGCAACCAGCAACTGGAGCTGTCGGTGGTCAACAGCCGAACCAGCTGTGTGGTCTCCGGCAGCCCGCAGGCCGTGCAGGCGCTGGACCAGCAACTGCGCGACGAGGGCATCTTTACCTACCTGATGCCAGCCGAATATGCCTTCCACTCCTACCAGATGGACCCTTGCCTGGCGCAGATCCACGCTGGCCTGCAAGAGTTGCCGCTGGCTGCGGCGCACACGCCTTGGGTTTCCACCTGTGCCATGCCAGACGAACCGATCGTGGCCGATGCCCACTATTGGGCGATGAATGCCCGCGGCAGGGTGCGCTTCGATCGGGCCATCGAACACCTGATAGAACAAGGGCACCGACTGTTCGTCGAGATCGGCCCGCATACGGTACTGGCGGCGTCGATCAATCAGGCCTTGGCCGACAAGGGGCTCAAGGGGCTGGTGTGCGGCGCCTTGAACAAGCAGGGCGATGCCGCCCTGGAGTTGGCCAATGTCGTTGCCCGCCTGTACGAATGGGGCGTGGTGCCGGACTGGCAAGCCTATCAACCCAGGGAGGCGGCGCTGGAGTTGCCGGCCTATCCCTGGCAGCACGAGCGGTTCTGGTTCACGCCGGCACAACGGGCGCCACGGGCCGAACCCTGGTCGCAGCTGCGGGCGCGGGTGCAGCTGTATGACGCCCAGGGCACTCTCTGCGCCCAGGTCAGCGATGTTGTGCTGGGGGCTCCGGAGCCGCAGCAGGTGGCGTTGCCAGTAACCGCCGCTGTGCCGGTGGCGGTGCCGCCGGTGGTGGATGTGCGGGCGAAGATCGGCGATCTGCTGCGGCAGATCGTCGGCGCAGCCTGTGTCGACCCGGATCCGGATCGCGGCTTCTTCGAATTGGGGCTGAGCTCGATATCCCTGGTCGAGTTCAAACGTATGCTGGAACGCCAGTTTGCCCTCAAGCTGTCGGCGACCGTGGGGTTTGACTATCCCACCATCAATCGCCTTGGCCAGTACCTGGAGGGGCTGCTGTACAGCGAACCGGTCGACGCGCCATCAACCGTCGACGTCGCAACCGCCGCTGACGGTAACGTCGCGGTGGTTGCCATGGCCTGTCGCTTTCCCCAAGCCGACAGCCCGGAGGCCCTCTGGGCGCTGCTGTTCGAACAGACGGCGACCGTGGTGCCGGTGCCTGAGTCGCGCCTGGCCGGTGCCAGGCCGCACGACAGCTTCCCGCGCTTCGCCAGCCTGATTCAGCGTCCCGAAGGCTTCGACGAAGCGTTCTTCCGTATTTCCCCCAAGGAGGCGCGGAGCATGGACCCCCAGCAACGACTGTTGCTGATGGTGGCCTGGGAGGCCCTGGAGCGGGCGGGCATACGCCTGGAGAGCCTGCTGGAGCAACGGGTCGGCGTATTTGTTGGCGCCAACGCCCATGACTATGACGCACGGGTTCTGGGCTGCGCCGAAGGCGTGGATGCCCATTACGGCACCGGCAGCTCGTTTTCGGCGATCTGCGGACGTCTTTCGCACTTTCTGGGCGTGCGCGGGCCCAGCCTGACAGTGGACACCGCATGCTCTTCATCGCTCACAGCCATTCATCTGGCCTGCAACAGCTTGCGGGCGGCGGAGTGCGACATCGCGATTGTCGGCGGGGTGAATGTCATCGCCTCGGCGTCGATCTTCCAGTCCATGGGGCAGGCCGGGGCATTGGCTGCGGACGGTATCAGCAAGGCGTTCGATGACAGTGCCAACGGTTATGGCCGGGGCGAGGGCTGTGGCGTGGTGATTCTCAAGCGTCAGGCCCAGGCCGAGCAGGACCGTGATCCGATTGTGGCGACGATCCTCGGCTCGGCGGTCAACCACGATGGCGCCTGTGCCGGGCTGACCGTGCCCAATGGCCCGGCGCAAGAGGCGCTGATCAGGGAGGCATTGGCCAACGCGGGGGTGCAGGCGGCGCAAGTCAGCTATGTCGAAGCCCATGGCACCGGCACCGTGCTGGGGGACCCCATTGAACTCAATGCCTTGCATAACGCTTACCGTCAGGATTGCCCCGATAGCCCGGCGCTTACGGTTGCCTCGGTCAAGGCCAATATCGGGCACCTGGAGGCGGCTGCGGGCATCGCTGCGCTGATCAAGGCCTGCCTGGTCGTTGGGCAGGGGCGGATTCCCCCGCAAGCCCACTTGCACACCGCCAATACCCGTGTCGAGTGGGCCGCCATGAACCTGCAACTGGCGCGCCAGGCCATGGACTGGCCGGGTCGGCCTGAGTCGCGGATTGCCGGGATCAGTGCCTTTGGTTTCACCGGGACCAACGTGCATGTGCTGCTTCAGGGCAGCAGCGCACCCTCGCCGGCTCCCCTGGCGGACGCCCGAGGCCCCGTGGCCTTGTGCTTGTCGGCGGCCACGCCGGCGGCATTGGCGGAACTGGCCAGGTGCTATGTGGCCTTCCTGGAGACCACCGAACATGGCCCGCAAACCATCTGTTACAACGCGCTGGTGCGGCGCACAGCGTTCAAGGAACGCCTGGTGGTCCATGGACAGGATTGCCCAGAACTGAGCCAGGCGTTGCAAGCCTGGCTGGCCGCAAGCCCGCTTGAGCAGCGCCGGCTGCCCGAGGTCGGCGACCCCTGGTCAGCCATGGCCGAGGCGTTTATCCGCGGTGACAGGCAGCCGGGGCCCGAGCGTTTGCCGGACGGCTATCCGGCCATCGGGTTGCCCACCTATCCGTGGCAGCTCAACGATTACTGGATCGATGCCAGCTTGACGCCGCAGGCGGCGCAGCCGGGCCGGACAACGCCGGGCCATGCTTGCCTGCAGTGGCTGGCGCGGCCCGCCGGGCACCTCTGGTACTGGACCGGGGCACTCGCGCCCGAGGCCGGGCATTACGAGCCGTTGGCTGATCAGGGGCACCGGGTTAAACCCCACCTGCTGCTCGACGCGGTTCTGCAGGCCGCGCAGCAAACCCCCCGGGGCCTGCAGCAGATCCGCGATCTGCGGATTGCCCAGTTGCGCCTGAGTGGCGAGCAGCCGCTTGCTACGCACTTGACCATCAGCTTCACCCAGGTTCCCGGCGCCCGCTTCGAGTTGGCCTTGCAGGCTGTCGGCGACGAGAACCGCCAGGTCTGCATGAGCGGCACGCTGGTTGACTGTGAAGCGCAGCCGGAGGAGGACACGCTGGGCGTCTTACCGATGTTCGATGACGCCTTGCCGCCAACCCCGTGCGTTGGCCTGTGCCCCTGGTCCGAGTGTGCGCTCACGGGCCGGCAGAGGGCCCTGTATCGCTTTGCGCCGTCCCTGACCGCGGCCGAGCGCCAGGCGGAGCTGCTGGCCCGTGTCGTCGATCTGTTCGAAGGCGCCCACGCTGCGGCGTTACTGGGCTTCGCTCGAGTCCAGGTGCTGACCGAGCTGCCGGCGCAGGTGTGGATCCTGCTGGGCGGCAGTGACCACGAGCAGCCGCACCGCCTGCAGGTCCTGGATGCACAGGGCTGCCAGGTCGCGCTGTTCGACGCTCCGCAGTTTGCCCGCGCGGGCTCGTGGTACCTGCCAGAGCCCGAGCGGGCATCGGCCGGACTGCCGATGATTCACCGGCAGTGGCAGGACTACCCCTTGCCGGACGAGGACGCCAAGCCGTGTCAAGGTTACTGGCTGGTGCTGGCCTGGCGGGCCGATGAGGTCCGCAGGTTGAGCGCGGCGTTCGAGGCGCAGCAGTGCCCGGTGCAGATCATCGAGTTGCACGTCGGGCCACAGCCCTTGGCCCGGAGGCTGACAGCCGCCTTGCGCCGTGCCGTTGCCGAGCCATCTTGTCTGGGGCTGATCGTGGCCGGTGTCGAGGCGCAAGCAGGGCGCGATGCAGACGGCATCGCCGACCCCCTGGCGGCGTCCTCGGAACTGGTACAGGCATTCGCTGCCGCGGTTGCCAGCCTCGGCGCGCCGGGCAAGCCGGTGTGGTTCGCCCTGCAGGCGGATGACGCCACATTGCCGGCCGCCGCCCAGGCGGCCTGGCAAGGCGCCGCGCAGATCTTTGCCCTGGAGCATCCGGCCTGGTGGGGCGGGCTGGTGACGCTGCGGGGCCGCGACAGAAGAAGCTATGCCAGCCTGTGCAGGCTGTTGCACGGGCAACCCCGGCATGATCATTTCGCTATCAGCGGCGCCCGGGTCGAGGTGCAATACCTGATCGAGGACAACATGCAGCACCTGCAGCTCCTGGAGCCGCCTGAGTTGAACGGCATGGTCGTGGTGCACGCCGTCCCCGGGGCGGACCTGGCGCCTGTGCTGACCGCGCTGGAGCTGCGTGGGGTGCAACGCGTGCTGCTGCTTTGCCAGGCACCGGGGCAACTGCACCTGCCCGAGCCGTTGTCGCTGTCGATCGTCCACCTCGCGAAGGTTGACCGGGAAACCTTGAGCGATACGTTCGCCGGACTGCGAGCACAAGGCCGCATTGCCGGGTTTATCCACGTAGCGCTGGACTGGCGGACGCTTGCTCTCAAGGAGCCCGGGTTCGTTGCGCGAATGCAGGAGATGGCCCAGCCGCTAGAGGTCCTGCAGCAGGTTCATCAGTTGCTCGATGACCCCGAGGCGTTCTTCCTGATCCTGGGCAGTGTGTCCTCGCTGCTGGGTGGGGCCGGCTTTGCCGGTTCGGCGATTGCCGACGGGTATGCCGCGTGGGTGCATGCCCAGCGCCAGCGCCAGGGCTTGAACTGCCAACTGCTGTATCTCACCCAGAGCGAGCAGGAGCTGTTGCATGACGCCACGACCCGCACGGCACTGCAAAGCAGCGGTCTGCAGCCTTTGCAGCGCTCACAAGTGGTGCAAGCCATCGTCCGCACGCTGGGCGGTGCGGGCCAGTGCGGTCTGCTCAATGTCGATTGGCATCAGCTCAAGGGGTTGTACCTGAGTGTCTTGCCCTGGCCGTTGCTCGACCGCGTCGGCGTCGCAGACAGTCGCCAGGATCAGCGCCTGGACGAACTGTCCGGCCTGTCGCCGGTGCAGCAACGGCGGGCCATGCAGGCACTGGTCTGCGAGACGGTGGCGCAAGTGTTCGGCTTCACCGATGGCCTGGATCTGGATCTCAGGAAGGGTTTCTTCGACATGGGCATGTCCTCGGTCATGTCGCTGGACTTGCGTTCACGGCTTGGCCGGGCGCTGAGCATCGACCTGCCGTCGACCTTCGGCTTCGAGTACACCTCCATCGAGCAGGTGACCGACTACCTCATGGGGCAGGTGCTGGAGCCTGACACCCATGACCCGCTTGCCGCGTCCGAACCGGTCACGCGGCAAGAGGACCTGCGTGAGCTGTCACAGGCCCAATTGATTGGCGCGCTCGAGGACGAGTTGCGCGATATCGCCCACTACTAGCCCCGGGGCTGAATCACCCCTGCCAGAGAACCACTGATCGAGGCCTTTATGGATAACGACGTCCGCGATGTAAGCAAGGAACAGCTGCAAGAGAGTCTTGCTCAGGCGATCACCACCATCCGCGCACTCAAGGAGAAGGTCGCCGGCACGCGCTCGGCGCCAGTCGAACCGATTGCCGTGGTCGGCCTGGGTTGTCGGCTGCCGGGCAGTGCCGACACGCCCAAGCGCTTATGGAACCTTTTGAAAAACGCCACCGATGCCGTGGGTGACATGCCCGGCGATCGTCTGTATGGCACCGATTATTACCATCCAGACCCACAAGTGCCGGGCAAGGCCTATGTCATGCGAGGCGGCTTCATCGAGGGGGTGGACCAGTTCGACCCGGGCTTCTTCGGCATTTCGCCCAACGAAGCCTGCGGGATGGACCCGCAGCAGCGGCTGGCCCTGGAAGTGGCCTGGGAAGCCCTGGAGAACGCCGCCATTGCGCCTGACAGCCTGCATGGCAAGAAGCTCGGCGTGTTCATGGGGGTCAGCACCAACGATTACGTGCGCCTGCGTCAGCAGGTGGGTGCTGTCGAGGACGTCAATGCCTACCAGTTCTATGGCGAAACCAGTTTCGTGGCCGGGCGCATTGCCTACACCCTGGGTTCCAGAGGGCCGGCGGTGGTCCTCGACACGTCCTGCTCCTCGTCCCTGGTGGCCCTGCACCAAGCCTGCCACAGCCTGCGCAACCGCGAGAGCGAGGTGGCGCTGGCCGGTGGGGTCAATCTGATCCTGTCGCCCTACGGTTTCATCCTGGTGAGCAAGCTGCGGGCCGTGGCCCCCGACGGACGTTGCAAGACCTTCGACGCTGCGGCCGATGGCTATGGCCGCGCCGAAGGCTGCGTGATTCTTGCTCTCAAGCGCTTGAGCGATGCGGTGCGTGACCAGGACCCGATCATGGCCATCATCGAGGGCAGCGCCGTCAACAATGACGGCGCCAGCAGCGGCATTACCGTGCCCAACATTCACGCCCAGGAAGAGGTGATCAACCTGGCGCTCGGCCAGGCCGGGCTTCAGGGGCGCGAGGTCGACTACGTGGAAGCTCACGGCACCGGTACGCCGCTGGGCGACCCGATCGAACTGCGCGCCCTGCATGCGGCACTGGGCAAGCAGCGACCTGTGGATTCGCCACTGCTGGTGGGGTCGATCAAGGCCAACATGGGGCATCTGGAACCGGTGGCCGGGGTCACTGGCCTGGCTAAGATCCTATTGTGCCTGCAACAAGAGACGCTGGTGCCTCAGGTGCACTTCAACACGCCCAACCCGCGGGTCGAATGGGATCGCCTGGCCCTCAAGGTGGTCACCCAGGCAACGGCCTGGCCACGTCAGGGCAAGGCGCGGCATGCCGGAGTCAGCTCGTTTGGCGTCACTGGCACCAATGCCCACGTCGTGGTGGGCGACCCGCCGCTGCGCGAGCGCGCCACGGGCCGTGACAACCCCTGGCAACTGATCACCCTCTCGGCCAAGGGCGAGACGCCGCGCCGCCAGATTGCCGGGCGCTATGAGCGTTTCATCGCCGACAACAGCCAGTTGCTGCTCAAGGACCTGTGCTACACGGCGAACGCCGGGCGGGCCCACTTTGGCCATCGCTTTGCTGCCGTGACCGATAGCCGCGAGGGGCTGCGCGAGCAACTGGCGGCCTATGCGTCACGCAAGGTGGTGGGGCATGTCTTCGAAGGGCACTGCCCGGGGGCGGCTGCGCCGCTGGCGATGCTGTTTCCGGGGCAGGGTTGCCAGTACCGGGCGATGGCCCAGGCGCTGTATGACAGCGAGCCCTTTTTCAAGACCCGGATCGATGAATGCCGCGCCTTGTTGGCGCCGCTGATGGACGTGGACCTGCTGACCCTGGTGCTGGACGCCGGACCTGCCAGCGACCGCTACCTGGAGCAGACCCGCTATGCCCAGCCGGCAATCTTCGCGGTGGAATACGCTTTGGCTCGCCTCTGGATGCACTGGGGCGTCGCCCCGGACGCGCTGTTCGGTCACAGCTTCGGCGAAATCAGTGCAATGTGCGTGGCCGGAGCCGTGTCCCTGGCTGACGCGTTGCGCATGGTGGAGGCGCGCGGGCGCCTGGCCCAGCAACTGATGACGGCCGGCGGCGCCATGTACGCCCTGGGCATGGGCGAGACGCAATTGCGCGACGTGCTCAAGGACAGGCCGGGCACCGCGATCGAGTTGGCAGCGGTCAACAGCCCGCAGGACGTGGTGATCGCAGGCCCGCAGGCCGAGGTCCAGGCGCTGGCCGAGGAGTTGCTCGCCAGCGGCTGCAAGGTCAGGAAACTTGCGGTGTCACATGCCTTCCACACCGCAGCCACCGAACCGATGCTCGAAGCATTCCGCCAGACGGTGGCCGGGATCACCTTCAGCGAGCCGCGCTTGCCGGTCATCAGCAGCGTTTCCGGGCGGGTGCATTCGCTCTCCAGCCTGAGCTCGCCGGACTACTGGTGCATGCACACCCGGCAGACCGTGAGGTTTAGCGATGGGGTGGTCGCCCTGGCCGACGAACTGGGGGTGAAGACCTTCCTCGAGGTTGCCTCCGATGCGGTGCTGACGCCGCTGATCGGGCGCCACGACTGCGCGCAAGACAGCATGGCCATTGCCTGTATGCGCCGGGCCGGCGATCCACCGAGGGACCTGCGCCTGGCTGCCGCGCAGCTGTATGTCAGTGGCCACAACCTCGACTGGGCGCACATCCACCAGCATGACGGCGCCTTGCGCCAGACCTTGCCCGGCTACGCCTTTCAGCGCCAGCGCTACTGGTTCGACAGCGCGACCGGTTCGCCCACCCAACGCACCGCTGCGGGAGCGCTCGGCCGCTTATTGGGGCATCCGGTCAACGCGCCGACGCCGGCATTCGCAGCGACCCTGGACGTTGAAATGTTGGCGGCCATGGGGGGCGAAGTACTTGACGACCTCGCCGTGCTGCGGCCGGCCAGGCTGCTGGCCGTTATGAGTGACGAGCTGGCCGGGCAACTGCAACTGGACGCCTACGTGGTGAGCCTCAACAGCCTGACCCAGGCCCTGGCCTTTCATCCGGCGGACTCCTTGTCTCTGTTCACCGAGCTCAAGCCCCTGCCGGAATCGGGCTGGGAGGTCAACTGCTCGGCCCTGAGCGCGGCGGAAAAGCTCGCGGGTGGCGATTGGCGGCCGGTGCTGTGCCTGACCCTACACGGAATATCGGGGCCCGCCGCTGGTAGTGTGCCGGACCCGGGCCATGCCGCCGCTCAGGATAATGGCTTTGTCTACCACATGCAGTTGCCCGCGCCAGAGGCTCCCGATGCTCCGCGCCACGGCCAGGTTCTTGATTACCTGGGGCAGGCGGTGCCGGGGGATACCCCGGGTTCGATAGCCGGGATCCGCCGCTGGGTCGTCAGCCCATCCGCGTCGACCCGGGCACAAAGCCTGGTGATCATCACCAGTCAGGCGCATCCGCAGCAATTCGACTGCGCCTTGTACGACGCTGAGGGGCTGTGCGTGGGCAGCCTGGAAGGGCTGACCTTGGTGGCCACCCCGGGTGACGATGAGTTGCGTGCCAGGGTGTACCAACCAGACGTGCTCTACAGCCTTGACTGGCTGGAACGCCCACGCCAGCCGGCCGAGGCGCCACCGCAGGAGCGGGCGTTCACCCTGGTCAGCCGCTCGCCGGACACCGTCCGGCCCCTGGTCGAGCAACTGCAGCGTCTCGGGCATCGCACTCGGGTCATGAGCCCGCAGGCGTTGCTGGAGGCAGCCCGGGCCGCACGCGGCCAGGACCTGAGCCCGCCGGCCAGCGATGACGCTCAGGCCTTGGCCGCCGAGCTCGTCGTGCTTGACGGCAAGGACATCGAGGATGCCGGCGCCACCACCCTGGAGAGCTTGTCGAGCCTGCAGGCGACGTTCTTTCATCCGTTGCTGGATATGCTCAAGGCGGTCATCGAGCTGGGCCCGCGCGGCGGCCGGTTGTGGCTGGTGAGCCAAGGCGCAAACGCCATTGGCCTGGATCACCACCAGCCCCTGCAAGTGGCGACCGGGCCGTTGTGGGGCTTGGGCAAGACGCTGGCCCTGGAGCACCCTGAGCACTGGCGCGGGCTGATTGATCTGGCGCCCGATGATCCGCACTGGGCAAAGGCCCTGGCCGCAGAGGTCAGCGACCCCGATGGCGAGGACAAGATCTGCCTGCGCGCAGGCAAGCGTTATGTCCAGCGTTTGAACCACTTCAGCGCCGCGCAGTTGCCAGCGCAGGCCTATGTGCCTTGCGCCCTGGGCAGCTACCTGATTACCGGCGGCATGGGGGGGATCGGCCTGGCCATGGCCCAGTGGCTTCTGGACAAAGGCGCCGGCAGCGTGGTCATCACCGGTCGGCGTCCTCTCGAACACGTCGCGGCAGGCCTGGAGCGGTTTGGCGCCGCCGCATCGCGGGTGCGTTACGTTCAGGCCGATATCAGCTGCCGTCAGGACATGCAACGGGTGTTCGCCGACCTGGCGGCGTCGACGTCCAGCCTGAAGGGGATTTTCCATGCCGCGGGGATCTCCATTCCGCAGGACCTCAAGGACGTCGACAGTGCCAGTTTCGATCAGGTGATGCGGCCCAAGGTCGAGGGCAGCTGGTTGTTGCACGAGCTTTCCCTGGGGCTGGACCTGGACTTCTTCGCCATGTGTTCGAGTATCGCCAGTGTCTGGGGGTCGCAGCATGTGGCCAGCTACGCCGGCGCCAATCAGTTCCTCGACAGCCTGGCCTGGCATCGTCGAGCCATGGGCTTGAGCGCCCTGGTGATCGACTGGGGCCTGTGGGCCGGGGGCAGCCACCTGTTCGACGAGCAGGTGTTGAATTTCCTTACCAGCGTTGGATTGAAGCAGATCGCCCCGGCGCAGAACGTCGGCCTGCTGTCGCGGATTCTGGCCAGTGATCTGCCCCAACTGGTGGTGTCCGGGGTCGACTGGAATCGCTTCAAGCCGCTGCTTGAGTCCCGCGGCCCGCAGCCGCTGTTGCAGTACATCCGCACCCAGGCTCCGGCCACCAGGGCGGGTGACAGCAGCAACGCCGAGATCCTGCAGCAACTGGCGAGCGCCGATGAAGCCGCGGCTCTGGCCCTGCTGGATGACTACGTCTGGGAGCAGTACGCACAGTTGCTCGGGGTCAAGACCGAGCAGGTCCGGGCCAAGCTCGAGGACGGCGGCAGCTTGATGGACTACGGCCTGGACTCGTTGCTGGTGATGGACATGGTCGCCCGTTGTCGCCGCGATCTGAAACTGGAGATCAAGGCTCGTGAATTCCTTGAGTGTCCGGGCCTGATGTGGCCGGACTTCCTGGCCCGCTCGATAAAGGAACAGGGCTGCCTGACCGAGGCCTGACGGCACCGGGCACTGCAACCCTGACCAATGATCTGTGATTGAGGTGGTTATGAACGATGTGCAGTTTGGCCAGGCGCCAGACCATTACGATATTCTCCTGGCCGGCAACAGCATCAGCGTGATGATGCTCGCTGCCTGCCTGGCCAGAAACCAGGTCCGGGTGGGGGTGTTGCGCAACCGGCAGATGCCGCCCGACCTCACCGGTGAAGCGACGATTCCCTATACCTCGATGATTTTCGAGCTGATTGCCGACCGCTATGGTGTGCCGGAAATCAAGAACATCGCCCGCACCCGCGATATCCAGCAGCAGGTGATGCCGTCTTCCGGGGTCAAGAAGAACCTCGGGTTTATCTATCATCAGCGTGACCAGGCGGTGCAGATGGGGCAGGCGCTGCAGTTCAACGTGCCTTCCGAGCATGGCGAAAACCATCTGTTCAGGCCCGATATCGATGCCTATCTGCTGGCGGCGGCGGTCGGCTATGGCGCACAACTGGTGGAGGTCGGCGACCACCCCGAGGTGCAGCTGGAGGGGACCGGGGCCAGGGTGCTCTCGGCCCAGGGGCGCTGGGTGACTGCCGACTTCATGGTCGATGGCAGCCGTGGCGGTGAACAGTTGGCGCGCCCGGCGGGGCTCGACAGCCAGCCCTCGACGCTAAAGACCCGGACCGTGGAATTCTCCACCCATATGCTCGGGGTGGTGCCCTTCGATGAGTGCGTGCCGGGAGACTTTCCCGGCCAGTGGCATGGCGGCACCCTGCATCACGTGTTCGACGGTGGCTGGATCGGAGTGATTCCGTTCAATAACCATCAGCACTCGCGCAATCCTCTGGTCAGCGTGCTCATATCGCTGCGCGAGGACCTGTGCCCGAGCACCGACGGTGACCAGGTCCTGGCCACCCTGATCGAGCGGTACCCCAGCTTGTCCCAGCACCTGTCCGGCGCCAGGCGAGTCCGTGAGTGGGCGGTTCGCCAGCCGGTCCGGCAGGTCTATGGCACCGACCTTGAACGGCGTTGCTTGATGTTTGATGACGGCGTGGTGAGCAATGACCTGTTGTTTTCGCGCAAGCTTTCCAATGCTGCGGAACTGGTGCTGGCCCTGGCCCACCGACTGATCAAGGCCGCACACAGCGGCGACTACCGCAGCCCGGCCTTGAATGACTTTGTCATGACCCAGGACAGCATCATCACCTTGAGTGATCGGATCGCCGCGGGTGCCTATGTAGCGTTTCGCGATCCAGAGCTGTGGAATGCCTATGCCCGGGTCTGGTTGCTGCAGTCGATTGCCGCCACCATCACCGCGCGCAAGATCAACGATGCCTTTGCCAAGGCCCTGGACCCGCGAGTGTTCGATGACATCGACCAGCTCGCAGAGGACGGTTTCTGGATGCCTCTGTACCAGGGTTACAAGGATATTCTCAACACGACGCTGGGCCTTTGTGATGACGTCGAAAACGCCAGGGTCTCTGCCGCGCAAGCTGCGAGCCGCATCTTTGCGGAACTTGCCAACGCCAGTTTTGTTCCGCCTATTTTTGATTTTGCTAATCCTCACGCTCGTGTCTATCAACTGACCACCTTGAGAAAACTCAAGGCGCTCTGGTGGGGGGTGATGCAAGTGCCGTCAGAGGTCGGGCGGTTGATTTTCTATCGATCCTTCAGAAAACCTTCCCTGCGCAAGGAGAGTTGAAATGGACTTCAACTACGACGATACCCAGAAAAAACACGCGGCGATGATCGCCCAGGTGTGTGCCGAGCAACTGGCGGCGTGTGGCAATGAACATTCGCGCTACTTCACCGCACAGCAATGGGCGATCTGCGGCGAGGCCGGATTGCTGGGACTGTCGATTCCCCGAGAGTACGGCGGCCAGGGCCTGGGCGCGCTGTCGACGGCAATTGCCATGCACGCCTTCGGCCTGGGGTGCGCGGACATGGGGCTGGTGTTCGCAGCTGCGGCTCACCAGTTCGCCTGCGCCATGCCGATTGTCGAGTTCGCCACCGCGCAAACCAAGCGCGATGTCTTGCCGAAACTGGCCAGCGGCGAGTTCATCGGCTCCAACGCGATCACAGAACCCGAGGCGGGCTCGGACGCCAGCAACTTGAAGAGCCGGGCCTGGCCCCAGGCCGATGGCAGTTACCGTCTCAGCGGCCACAAGAGTTTTGCCGGCAACGCGCCGATTGCCGACATTTTCGTGACCTACGCCACCTCCCATCCCGAGTACGGTGCCTTGGGGGTCAGCGGTTTCATCGTCGAGCGCCACACCCCAGGACTCAAGGTCAGCGAGCCCCTTGGCAAGGTTTGCTTGCGCAGTTGCCCGGCGGGTGAAGTGTTTTTCGACGACTGTCCGGTCCCGGCCGTCAACCGCCTGGGCGAGGAGGGGCAGGGGCGACAGGTGTTCCAGAGCTCCATGGGCTGGGAGCGGGCCTGTCTGTTCGCGGCGTTCCTCGGAATGATGGAGCGGCAACTTGAGCAAACCATCGAGCACGCGCGCACTCGGCGCCAGTTTGGCAAGCCGATTGGCGACAACCAGGCGGTCTCTCACCGCATCGCGCAAATGAAACTGCGCCTGGAGTCGGCCCGGCTGCTGTTGTTCAGGGCGTGTTGGGGAATGGACCAGGGCGATCCGGGTCAGCTCAACATCGCCTTGTCGAAACTGGCCATCAGTGAAGGCGCGCTGGCATCGAGCATCGATGCGGTGAGGATCTTCGGCGGCCGCGGTTGCCTGGAGTCCTTCGGGATCGAGGCGATGCTGCGCGACTCCATCGGCACCACGATCTTTTCCGGTACCAGCGATATGCAACACGAAATCATTGCCCGGGAGTTGAAATTATGAAGCTGCTGCATGAACGGATGCTGCACAGTGCCGCCCGCTACCCGAGGCAGGCGGCGGTGGTGGACGAGCAGAACGTCCTGAGCTACGAGGCGCTGGCGCAAAGGACCGAGGAGTGGGTGGCCACGCTCTGTGCCTTGGGGGTCAGCCAGGGGCAACGGATCCTGCTCTGGGCGAACAAATCGGTGGAGCTGGTGGCCATCATGCACGCGGCCCTGAGGCTGGGAGTGGTGTATGTGCCGGTGGATCCGCTGAGCCCGGTGTCGCGCCTGGAAAAGATTGCCCGCGACTCGCAGGCGGTGCTGGTCCTGTGCACGGATGCCCGCCTGGAAGAGATCGCCGGCTGCGAGCTGGGCCAGGTCCAGTGTGTGGTGCTGGACGAGCCGGCGAACGCCCGCTACTGGCGCAACATCGATACCCGTTCCGTCGCCGTGCCGACGCCGGACATTCAACCGGACGACCTGGCCTACATTCTCTACACCTCCGGTTCCACCGGCATGCCCAAAGGGGTTTCGCTCAGTCATACCAATGCCCTGGCATTTGTCGACTGGGCGTGCGAGCGCTTTTCCTTTCAGGCCGGTGAGCGCTTTGCCAACCATGCGCCCTTGCATTTCGACCTGTCGGTCCTGGACATCTACGGTGCACTCAATGTCGGCGGCACGTTGTGCCTGGTCCCCGAGTCGATTGCCTTTTCACCGCGGCTGCTGACCGACTTCATCCGCCTGCACGAAATCAGGATCTGGTACTCGGTTCCCTCGGTACTCATGATGATGATGCACGACGGCGGCTTGCTCAGTGATATCCAGGACACGCTGCGGGTGTTGCTGTTCGCCGGCGAGCCGTTCCCGATCAAGCACCTGCGTGAGCTGCGTGCGGCCTATCCCGAGGTGCGCCTGGCCAATCTCTTCGGCCCTACGGAGACCAATGTGTGCACCGCGTTCGAGGTTGGCGCCATTCACCCCGAGCGTTTGCTCCCGGTGCCCATCGGCACGGCCGCCTCGGGTAACCAGGTGTGGGCACAAAGGCCTGACGGCAGCCGTTGCGCCGTGGACGAGGAGGGCGAGCTGGTCGTACAGGGGCCGACGGTGATGCTGGGTTATTTCGCCATGCCGGCCCAGCAGGGGCCCTACAAGACCGGCGATATGGTCCGGCAGCGGGCCGACGGTAACTACGAGTACCTTGGGCGGCGTGACGACATGCTCAAGGTTCGCGGCAATAGGATCGAACGCGGGGAGGTGGAGGCGGCGCTGCTGGCTCATCCCCAGGTCAGCGAGGCTGCCGTACTGGTGGTGGGCGAGGGGATGAATGCGCAGCTGTGGGGAGTGCTGGTGCCTCAAGCCGGGGACAATCTTTCGCTGATCGACCTCAAGCGTCACTGCGCCCAGCGCCTGCCGCGCTACATGATCATCGACAAGATGCTGTGCCTGGACGCGTTGCCGCGCAACGCCAATGGCAAGGTTGATCGCTTTGCCCTGACCCGACAGCTGGAGGGCTGAATCATGCGCACTCCATCAGGCATGGCCAGGGAGCTGTGGTTTCCCTATGCCAGCAGGCCCCGGGGCAAGATGCGCTTGTTCACCTTCCCCTACGCCGGAAGCGGGGCCTCGGTGTTTCAACGCTGGTTCCTGCCGTTGTATGACCAGGTCGACCTGTATGCCCTGCAGTTGCCGGGGCGCGAGGGGCGCAGCCAGGAAAGCCGCTACCGCGACATGCAGACGGCGGCCAATGACGTAGTCGACTGCCTGGAGCAGTTCAGCGATGACATTCCCTGCTGTTTCTTTGGGCACAGCATGGGGGCCTTGCTGGCCTTTGCCGTCGCCAGTGTCCTGCAGGAGCGGGGGCGGCCGCTGCCGCAGCAACTGCTGCTCTCGGGCATGGTCGCGCCCCATGTGCCGCAACAGGTGGCGCCGCTGCACCAGCTGCCGCCAGCGCAGGCCATAGGCGTGCTGCAGGCCATGGGCGGGGTGCCGGCGGTGGTGCTGGCCGAGGAGGACCTGATGCAGATGTACCTGCCGATCATTCAGGCGGATATTCAGATGGTCTACTCCTATGCCAATGCCCAGGCCCGGCCGCTGGATCTGGACATGATCTGCCTGAGCGGCAGCCAGGACCGGATCGCGCCGCCCTCGCAGATGCAGCAGTGGCGGCGCTATACCCAGGGCAGCTTCGAGCAGTTCGTGTTTGCCGGTGGTCATTTCTTTCTCGACGCTCAGGTCATGTCGCGGATCAAGGCAGTGTTGGCTGGCGCTCGGCACAATCAGCCCGGCACGCTGGCAGTGTGAGCCGGTTAGTGGGCAATCGCCGCGAGGCCGGCCCGGGCAAACAGCTTGAAATGCGTTTTCAGGGCGTCTGCATCGTGCTGCAGGACGGCCTGGAGCGGGCTGGCCTGCTGGCGGTCGATCACCGCCAGCATCAGGCAAGGCGCGATGATGCTGATGGTGCAGCGTGCCAGCGCCGGGTCGCCGATTGGAAATCCGGTGATTTCGCTGATGAGCGCTTCCAGCAGGCGGAATTTGGGCATCACTTCTTCTTGGACAAGGCTTGAGAAATGGACAGTAGGGGCCAGTATTTCCCGCGCACAGACCTTGCTTTGCCAGCTTTGTTCGTCGAGCACCCGGGTGACGATGACATCGATGAACCTATCGAGCTTGGTCAGCGCGGGCTCCTCGCTCATCGCAAGTTGCGACAGGGCTTCGAAGCTGACCAACTGCTTGTGCCCCTCGATCAATACCGCCTTGTACAGGGCTTCCCGACTACCGAAGTGGTAGTTGATGGCGGCGAGGTCGGCGCCGGCCTCTTCACAGATGAGCTTGCTCGCGGTATTGGCATAGCCATGCTGGGCAAACAGACGGGCAGCCACATCGAGAATGCGCACCCTGGTGTGTTCGCCGTCGCTTCTGCTGGTTCTGCGTCGGATATTCATGGTGTTCCTCATGGTTGGGGCTAGGGGTTGCTTCACGGCCAGTATCTGTTATTTTCTAATTTAAATTCAAATTGAATTTTAATTAGGCCTTGGCAAACAAAGGACTCATGGATGAAGAAGCAGTTGATTGTAGGGGTTGCCGTACTGCTGGTGGTCACAGCGGGTGTTTCCTGGTTTCTCCTTCGCCCCGAGAAACACAACGACCAGGTGAAGCTCCATGGCAACGTCGACATCCGTCAGGTGTCCCTGGCGTTCGATGGCAGTGAGCGAATCGCTGCGCTGTATGCCGAGGAGGGCGACCTGGTGCAGGAAGGCCAGGTTCTGGCCGAGCTTGACACTCGCACGCTGCGCCTTGAAATAAACCGCTCCAAGGCCAAGATCGGCGCTCAGGAACAGACGCTGCTGCGCTTGAAAAATGGTACGCGGCCGCAAGAGATCGAACAGTCAAAGGCACGTTTCGACGCTGCCCGGGCGCAAATGCAACTGGCCCAACTGCATATGCAGCGCCTGCGCAGGATTGCCGACGACACCCAGGGCAAGGGCGTCAGCCAGCAACGTCTGGACCAGGCGGCAGCCGACTTGCAGGTCGCCAGGGCGCAGTTGCAGGAACAGCGCGAGTCTTGGACCTTGGCCAAGATCGGCCCGCGCGACGAAGACATCGCCCAGGCGACGGCAGACCTGCAAGCTTCCAGGGCCGACCTGGATTTGCTGGAACACTACCTGGCGCGTGCTCAGCTCAAGGCGCCCACTCAGGCCCGGATACGCTCGCGCTTGTTGGAGCCTGGCGACATGGCCTCGCCTCAGCGCCCGGTATTTGCCCTGGCGCTGACCGACCCCAAGTGGGTGCGCGCCTATGTCAACGAACGCCAGTTGGGCCACGTGCGGCCTGAGCAGACGGCGCGTGTCTATACCGACAGCTTTCCCGACCAGCCCATAGACGGCAAGGTCGGGTATATCTCCTCGGTTGCCGAATTCACCCCCAAGTCGGTTGAAACGGAAGACCTGCGCACCAGCCTGGTCTACGAGATCCGAGTGCTGGTCCAGGATCCGCACGATCGCCTGCGCCTCGGCATGCCGGCCACGGTCTACCTCGATCAGGCGCCGGTGGCCGGGGCCGCGCCATGAGTGCGCTGGCGACAACTGTCGAGGCCGTTGAACTGGTCAAGCGCTTTCGCACCGGAGCGCGAGAGCAACTGGCCCTGGATGGGGTTTCCCTGAAGGTCCCCAGCGGCCAGCTCAGCGCGCTGGTGGGGCCGGATGGTGCCGGAAAGACCACCCTGCTGCGGATGATCGCCGGCCTGCTGAAGGCCGACGCGGGACAACTGAAGGTGCTGGGGCTGGACGTTGGCGCCGACCCGCAACAGGTGCAGGACCTCATCAGCTACATGCCGCAGAAGTTCGGTTTGTACGAGGACCTGACGATCCAGGAAAACCTTGAGCTGTACGCTGACCTGCATGGCGTGCAGGCCCAGCAGCGCCAGGAGCGCTTTTCCCGGTTGCTGCAAATGATGGACCTGACGCGCTTTCGCGACCGACTGGCCGGGCAGCTCTCCGGCGGCATGAAGCAGAAGCTCGGGCTGGCCTGTACGCTGGTCCGTTCACCACAACTGTTGCTGCTGGACGAGCCCACTGTGGGGGTGGACCCGCTGTCGCGGCGGGAGCTGTGGAGCATCATCGAGCAATTGATCGAACAAGAAAATCTGACGGTGCTGATCAGTACCGCCTACATGGACGAGGCCCAGAGCTGTGCCCAGGTTTTCGTTCTGTACCAGGGGCGCCTGATCGCCCAAGGGCCACCGGCGCAACTTTGCGAGCTGGCGCAGGGCCTGTGCTATGGCGCCGGCCCCCAGCCAGGTACCCCGGCCAGGTTGTTGCAGGCGCGCCTGCTTGATGACAGCGAGCACGTCATCGATGCCGTGCCCGAGGGCGGCAAGGTGCGTTTCATCCGCAGCGCCCGGGTGCCCATAGAGGACATTCCTTCGCTGACTGGCCTTGCACCTCCCCAGGCTCTGGAGGCACGCCTCGAAGACGGCTTCATGGTGTTGCTCCGACAACAGGTTGCCAGCGTTGCAACCCCGGACGAGTCGCTGTGGGTGCCAACCAGCGACCATCAGGGCGACAGCGCGGTCGACCGTCGGGTGGTCATCGAAGTCCGCGACCTGGTCCGCAAGTTCGGCGACTTCACCGCGGTCGCCAGTACGTCGTTCGAGGTGCTCAAGGGCGAAATCTTCGGTTTGCTGGGCCCCAACGGTGCCGGCAAGACCACCACTTTTCGCATGCTCTGCGGCTTGCTTCCCGCCTCCAGCGGGCACCTTGAAGTGGCCGGCGTCAACCTGCGTCACGCACGGGCGGCGGCGCGGCGCAAGATCGGCTATGTCTCGCAGAAGTTCGCCTTGTACGCCAACCTGTCGGCGCTGGAGAACCTGCGTTTCTTCGGTGGCGTCTATGGCCTGCATGGCGGGCAGTTGAAAGCGCGAGTGGCGCTGATGCTTGAACAGTTCGACCTCGAAGAACACCAGCACCTGCGCAGCGGCGAGCTGCCCGGTGGCTACAAACAGCGCTTGGCCATGGCGGTCGCGTTGCTGCACGAGCCGCAGATTCTGTTCCTCGACGAGCCCACCAGTGGCATCGATCCCCTGGCCCGTCGGGCCTTCTGGCGGCGCATCACGGCCCTGGCGCAAAGTGGCACGACGATCGTCATCACCACCCATTTCATGGAAGAGGCCGAGTACTGCGACCGCATCGTGATCCAGGATGCCGGGCGCTTGTTGGCCCTGGGCACCCCGGAACAGGTCCGCCAGCAGGGCGACGAGTCGCTCGCCGACATGAACAGTGCCTTCATTGCCGTGGTCGAGCGTGCTCGGGCCCGGGCCAGTGTTGCGGCGCAGTGAGGAATAACCATGAATGATTTCAAGGGATCTACCTCAGGGTTCAGGCGCAGGCTCGTCGCGCTTACCCGTAAGGAATTTCGCCAACTGATGCGCGACAAGAGCAACCTGGCGATAGGCATCGTCTTGCCCATTGTATTGATCCTGATATTTGGCTACGGCTTGTCCTTGGATATCCGCAACACGCCCCTGGCGGTGGTCATGGAGGACAGCTCCCCCAGCGCTCGGGGCGTGGTGGCGAAACTGGAGAGCTCGGACTATTTCTCGGTGATCCGGGTGACCAGCATGGCCGAGGCCCAAGTGCTGATGGACAGGCGCCGGGTCGACGGCATCGTCCGTGTGCCGGCGGATTTTTCCCGGCGCCTCGAACGGCGGGATGCGCGCTTGCAGTTGCTGCTGCATGGCGCCGACGCCAACAGCGCGGCGACCCTTGGTCGCTACGTCAGGGGCGCGCTGAATGTCTGGCAACAGCAGCAGTTCGACCGTGCGCCCGCGCAGTCCGCGGGGCGGGTACTGGTTGTCGAGCGGATGTGGTTCAACGCCGCCAACAGCAGTACCTGGTACCTGGTACCCGGGCTGATTGCCTTGATCATGACCCTGGTGGGTGCCTTCCTGACCTCCTTGGTGCTGGCCCGGGAGTGGGAGCGGGGCACGCTGGAGTCGCTGTTCGTCACCCCGGTGAGGTCGATCGAGATACTCCTAGCCAAGATCATTCCCTATTTTCTGGTGGGCCTGGTGGGCCTGGTGATGTGCCTGGTTTCCGCACGGCTGCTGTTCGAAGTGCCGATCCAGGGGTCGCTGTTGCTCCTGCTGCTGAGTTCGATGCTCTACCTGCTGGTTACCCTGGGCATTGGCCTGCTGATTTCGGCGAAGACCCGCAACCAGTTCCTGGCCAGCCAGATCGCCATCATCTTCAGTTTCCTGCCGGCGCTGATGTTGTCGGGGTTTCTCTTCGATCTGCGCAACGTACCGACGTTCATCCGGGTGGTCGGCTCGATCCTGCCGGCGACCTACTTCATGGAGCTGGTCAAGACCCTGTTCCTGGCCGGCAACAACTGGCCGCTGATCGCCAAGAACCTTGCCATCCTCACGGCCTACGCGCTGTTGCTGTTGAACGCTGCACGTATGTGCACCCGTAAGAAGCTGGATTGACGCCATGGACAAGCTGATGAATTTCGTACGTGAGTTGCTGTTCCTGTTTCAGAAAGAGTTCCTGGCCATCGTCAAGGACCCGGCCAACCGGGTGATCCTGATTGCCCCGGCGATCGTCCAGTCGTTGCTGTTCGGCTATGGCGCCACCTATGACTTGAACTACGTGCCTTATGCCGTGCTGGACCAAAGCCAGGGGCGGGCCTCGAAAGAGCTGCTGGCGCGTTTCGATGCCTCCGGGGTGTTCGCCCGGGTGTCGACATTGACCAGTGTCGATGAGATCGCCCCGGTGATCGATCGGGGCAGCGCGTTGCTGGTCCTGCATATCTCCTCCGACTTCGACGAGCGCTTGAGCCGGCATGAGAATGCCGGTCTGCAACTGATCTTGGATGGGCGAAACTCGACGACCGCGGGGATGGCGGCCGGGCATATCGCCAACCTGGTGGGCGATTTCAACCAGCAGTTCCTGGCGGTGGACAACGCGCCGGTACGCCTGGAAACCCGCGCCTGGTTCAACCCCAACCTGCAAACCCGTTGGAACATCGTGCCGGGTCTGATCGCCGCGTTGAGCATGATCCAGACCCTGATGCTGGCGGCGCTGTCGGTGGCCAGGGAGCGCGAGCAGGGCACCTTTGACCAGTTGTTGGTCACGCCGCTGACGCCGTTCGTGATTCTGCTGGGCAAGGCGCTGCCGTCGGTCTTGATCGGGCTTTTGCAGTCGAGCCTGATCCTGGCCGTGGGGCTGTTCTGGTTCAAGATCCCGATGATCGGCTCGGTGCTGGATCTGTACCTGGGGCTGTTCGTCTTCACCAGTGCTTGCGTGGGCATCGGCCTGTCCATCTCGGCGCTCTCGGCCAACATGCAGCAGGCCATGGTGTACACCTTTGTGCTGATGATGCCGCTGATCCTGCTCTCCGGGCTGATCACCCCGGTGCACAGCATGCCCGAGGCCCTGCAACTGCTGACCTACCTCGATCCGCTGCGCTTTGCCATTGACCTGGTCAGGAGGATCTACCTGGAGGGGGCAACGCTGGCGGATGTGTCCTGGAACCTGGTGCCCATGTTGGCCGTAGCGCTGGTGACCCTGCCGCTGGCTGCGTGGCTGTTTCGCAATCGATTGGTGTGATAAGGAACGTCATGAAAACTACTCATTCTGGATACCTGCTCAACGGCCTGGCGGCGGCCTTGATGCTGTCTATCTCCGCCTGCACCGTTGGGCCCGATTTCAAGGCACCAGTACTGCCCAGCCCGGAGCGGTGGACGGACTGGCACAGCGGCCCGGCCGCGCAGACGGTGCCTGGAAGAGCTTCTGTAACAACACCGCAAGGGGCCGACAGTGACTGGTGGCGGGTATTTGGCGATCCGGTACTGAACCAGTTGCAGGCCCGGGTGCACGAAGCCAGCCCAGACCTGCACACGGCCCTGCTGCGCTTTGCCCAGGTTCGGCTGCAACGCCAGATCGTTGCCTCCCTGGAAACGCCCGAAGTGGCTCTAAGCGCTGCGGTTTCGCGAAACCGGCAAAGCCGGTATGCGCCGAACAATCGCATGCTCGAAGCCTTGGGCAGTGATCGTAATGCCCTGGAAAAGGCGTTGACCGACCCTTATAGCCTGTACCAGGCCGGGTTCGACGTTTCATGGGAACTGGATCTCTGGGGCCGGGTGTCGCGTCTGGGCGAAGCCGCCCAGGCCGAGGTCGATGGCGCGGCGGCGACCCTGGACGACGCGCTGCTCAGTGTCTCCAGCGAGTTGGCGAGAAACTACTTCGAAGTGCGTACCGCACAACGCCAGACCCGCCTGTTGGAGCAGGAGGCGCAGATCCTTTACGCGCACCTGCAAGTGGTGGCAGTCCAGGCCCGGGAAGGCGAGGAAGATGGGTTCGCGGTAGAGCGGCAAGAGGCGCGGTTGGCGGCATTGAATGCACAGATACCGGGCTGGAAGGCGTTGCACACCCAGGCAGCCAACCGCATTGCGTTGCTGTTGGGAGAGCATCCCGGGGCCCTCGACACCTTGCTTGCGGGACCCTCTGACAAGGCCCTGGACAGCCCGCTGCCCAACTTGCAGTTGGGCCTGCCTGGCGAGCTGGCCCGCCAGCGTCCGGACATCCGCGCGGCCCAGGCCCGCCTGCACCGCGCGACGGCGGGCATCGGCGTGGCCGAAGCCGAGTTGTACCCACGCGTGATGCTGGGGGCCAACCTTGGCTTCGAGTCCTACAAGAGCGGCCAGTTTGCCGACTGGAGCAGCAGGACCTGGTCGGTAGGGCCGCGCCTGGACCTGCCGTTGTTCGACCGCGGGCGGCGCAGCAAGACCGTGGTCCTGCGCACGCTTGAACAACAAGAAGCCGCCGTGGCGTTTCACCAGACCGTACTGGCGGCCTGGCAGGAAGTGGACGATGCCTTGAGTCGCTATCACAACGAATACCAGCGCGCCGCGCACCTCAAGGACAGCTACGACAGCAAGGCTCGTACCTATGAGTGGACCCGTGTCAGGTACGCGGCCGGGGAGGCCAGCTACCTGGAGGAACTGGAGGCGCAACGCACGGTGCTGCAGGCGCAACGCGACCTGGTCAATAGCGACAGTCAACTGCGCACTCACCTGATCAGCATTTACAAATCCATGGGCGGGCACTCCACCTGACCCCCTGAAACGCTGTCCCTCGCAATACGCCCAGCAGACTCACGTTCCTAACGGAATAGGAAACCATGCACATGGAAGAGCTCTATAAGATCGCGTTTTTTTCAGCCTTGATCCTGGTAGTACCGGGGCCTTCGAATACTTTGATGCTGGCCTCGGGCTTCAAGTTTGGTTTGTTACGCGCCTTGCCGCTGATGTTGATCGAGATGTTCGGCTACACCGTTTCGATCTGTATCTGGGGTTGGGGGATCGCTTTCCTGTCACACGATCATCCGTGGTTGATCCATCTGATCAAGCTGTTGTGTGCTTTCTACATTGCGACGCTGGCCTTGAAAACCTGGAAGACCTCAAGCACCGGCGCCCAACACGCGGAGCGCTTCGAAAATTGGCCGCGGCAATTGCTGATCACGACCCTGCTCAACCCTAAGGCGCTGATCTTTGCCAGCGTGATATTTCCGGCCCGTTCATTCACCAGCCTGGGGGATTTTCTGCCGGCATTGAGCGCCTTCTTCCTGGCGCTGGCGCCGATTTCCCTGCTGTGGGTCTCGCTGGGGGCCGGCATCCGTGCCCAATACCTGGGCCGGGTCTCGGGGCCGCTGTTCTCCCGGGGCACGGCCGTCGTCTTGGCGCTGTTCTCCGCCACCCTCACTTACACCGTGGTTCGGGCGGTGTAGGCGCTTAGGCCACGCTTTTCAGCGCCCCCCTGAGGCCAGGACCAGGGCGCTGTTGGCATTACCCTGGGCTGGCGGTGTGCAGTAGGCAAATGTCTTGGGGCGAAGGGCGGACTCATCCGGTGTCGTCCTATTGCTCAAGCATCACACTGCGTCAAACGATCCATAGCGGTTCAACAGACACATCGGCCGGCCCTTGAGTTGCCGTTGCGCCCGCTGTCGCGGGGCAGAAAGCGGCGCTTCCCATGACTTTTCCTTGTGCATCATTTCGTCCTTTCCTGCGTGCTTGTCGGCAATTTCAAGACTGCTGAACTTGAAGTTTTCCGCGACATTCTCGCCACGCCGGTTGTGCAGGTCGCGTAGGCGGATGTTTTCAGCGTGCCCGTTATGGGCGTAGGTGCAGCGTTGCCACATGCCGCCAGTACCGGTCGCGGAGCCTACGTATAGCTGATGCTCGCCTGCCGCCCGGTCGCCACTGAGGTACACGCCCGCTACGCAGGAAAGCGCGGTCTGCCATGACTCCAGGCCTTGTTTGACGATGATGTTCAGGTCCCGATGAGAGGTGTCGATTTCCTTGAAACCGGGAAACTTGCCGAGCGCCATGGGCTGTTCCAGGGTCGAGGGCACCACCACGCTTTTCATGCCAGGTTTGCAGCCAGAGAGAGTGCCCCCGCGGCTTGCTGTAGTCGAGTATCAAGCGATCTTCCCGCTCAGCAAATTCAGGTCCGCGCGGTAGACGTACACGAAGTCATGCCTGTCTTCATCACGCCTGGGCTCGTTGAGCTTGAGTGAGTTGTAAACCCCGGCCAGCACCCATCCGTGTTGCGAGGGGCTTGGAGGCTGTTAGCGATTGGATACGGGACTGGTGAGGCATGCGGGGGAGGCCGTGGTTTGCTTACGCCTTGCCGGTAAGGATCGTCATTGAGGTCGATCGCCTCAAGAGAGAACGTCCTGTTTGGGCATGAAGAAGCGAGCGAAGAGTTCGGATTGCGACTTGATGTTCAGCTTGGCGTAAATGTTGCGCCGATGAACTTTTATCGTTTCTGCCGAGAGGGAAAGTTTTCCAGCGATCTCTTTGTTGGAAAAGCCACTGAGTAACAGCCTGAGGACATCGCCTTCCCGTGCTGTTATCTGCGTGCCCAGTTGACTCATCGTTTCGGGCCATTGAGGCGGGGCACTGAGGTTTTTCTCTACATCAGTCTCAAAGCACATGCGTTGATGCATCAACGCGGTGACCCATGGCTTGATGAGATCCAGCATCGTGATCTGCTCTTGATTGAAGTGGACGCCGCTGCCAATGGAGATGCACAGGGTTCTGTCGGCATCAAGCTGGATGTTGTACTGGACTTCATCGACAGAAATATATTGCGCAAAGTACTTGTGGTAGTACTCGGTTTCCAGAAAGTACTCCGGTGCAATATCCAGCAAGTGAAAAAAACCGCTCTGTGGGTTTTCCCGATTGGCTATATAGAAAGGGTCCAGCAGATAAAGCCCCTTTACATAGAGGTGGATGAAGGCATCGACCTCTTCTACATCCGCAACTTCGGGAAGGCTGACGACTTGCACCTGTTGATTGCTGAAGATTAGAACAACCCAATTATCGATCTGCACATACTCATTGAGCGTCCGAATAAGTGAGCTCCAGAAGTCTGGGCGGTTCAACTGCATGATCAGTTTTCCAATCGATCGATGCCAGGCCAGGTTATGAAGGTCGAGTGGCATTTTCTACCCCTTTTGGGTTAGGGAATCGTAGGTCAAGGGTAAGTAATCGGAGGTATTTACTATTGGCGAAGGCTCGGTATATTCCCTTGCAGGATTTACGACAGCCATGAGGGCACGTCGTCTGGACAAGGATGTTGCATGAGAAAGTCACCGTTGCGAACCGTTTTTTCAGCCGCGCTTCTCTGTGCCGGTATCAGTACATCAGCCGTGGCGGTAGAGCCTGGGATGTACCTGTACAACTGGTTCGGGCTGCTCGCACCAGAAACCCCAAAAGAGTTCGAACGGGCCACCGGCACCCGCATTCACATGGATGCCTTCGACAGCGCCGAGATCATGCAGAGCAAGGTCATGGCCGGGCGCACCGGGTATGACGTGGTGGTGGCGACCTCCAATGTGCTGCCCAGCCTGATCCAGGCCGGCGTGCTGCAGCCGCTGGACCCGGCGCAACTGAGCAATCTGTCCCACGTCGACCCGGACATCCTGGCCCAGCTCGCGGTCAATGACCCTGGCAATCGTTACGCGGTGCCCTATCTGTGGGGCACCACCGGGATCGGCTATGACGTTGACAAGGTCAAAGCGGCCTTGGGTGACAATGCGCCGGTCAACAGCTGGGACCTGATCTTCAAGGAAGAGAACATCAGCAAGCTCAAGTCCTGTGGCGTGGCCATGCTCGACTCTCCCAGCGAGATCATTTCCATCGCCCTGAACTACCTGGGGCTCCCGAGCAACAGCAAGAACCCGGACGACTATCAGAAAGCCCAGGAACTGCTGCTGAAGATCCGGCCTTATATCGTTTATTTCGACTCGTCCAGAATCGACGCTGACCTGGCGGACGGCAACATCTGTGCGGTGGTGGGCTGGGCCAATGGTGCCCTGGCTGCGCAGGCGATAAACGAGAAGGCGAACACGGGGCGCAAGATTAGCTACAGCCTCCCCCGTGAAGGCGCGTTGGTCTGGTCGGAAAATCTGGTGCTGCTCAAAGATGCTCCGCATCCCAAGGCAGGTCTGGCATTTATCAACTACATGATGCGGCCGGAAGTGATTGCCAAGACCTCCAATCACACGCTGTATCCCAATGCCAATAAAGATGCCACTGAGTTTGTCGAGCAAACATTGCGCGACAATCCCTGGATTTATCCAGACAAGAAAACGCTCGCCACCCTGGTTCCACTTGAGCCGCTGCCATTGAAACTGGAACGGATTCGGACCCGGGTCTGGACCAAGGTAAAGAGCAGCATCTGATTTCGTTCGACTCTTCATCTTCTGCCCTGTGCAAGTTTCATCGCCAGTGCGGGCTCATTAGTTAAAACATTCGGTGAAATGTACTTGCCATGCGGAGATCAACTTTCCGCATGGCGGTATGTGCCTGCGTCCATTCAACACCTCAAGCAACAGGAGAACAGTGGATGTTCAGCCCAGCCCATCAAACACCCTTCAGCTTGACACTCGACGCGCTTGATCAGGACGTTCAAGTGCTCGCCTTCACTGGCGAGGAGGCGATCGGCCGGCCTTACTTTTTCAAGGTGGAGTTTGTCTGCGAGCGGCCAGAGCTGGAGTTGCAAAGCCTGGTCGACAGTGAGGCCTTCCTGGCCTTCGACCCCCAGGGCAACGGCGTTCATGGACGCATCTATCACATCGGCAAAGACGCTGAACATTCGTATCCGCAGCGCTACAGTCTGGCTCTGGTCCCGCATTTGTCCTACCTGCGCCATCGCACCAACCAGCGCATCTATCAACAGTTCACGGTGCCGGCCATCGTCGCCCTGATTCTCGAAGAACACGGGATCCTGGGCGATGCCTACCGCTTTGAGTTGGACTCGACCTACCCCGAGCGTGATTGCTGTACCCAGTTTGGTGAAACGGATTTGCACTTCATCCAGCGCTTGTGTGAGGAGGAGGGGATTCACTTTCACTTCCAGCACAGTGCTCAAGGTCATGTGCTGGTGTTTGGCGATCATCAGGCGGTTTTTCCCAGGATCGAGCAAGCCACGCCTGTCGCCCCCGAGGGCGACAGGCGGGCCAACGAGCGACTGATCAAGCCCGCCAGGCAGGTCACCCCGCAGGCCGGTGAGCACCGCCGCGCGGCCTACCGTCCGCTTGAAAGCCAAGGTCAGCAAACCGGGTTAGCCAGTGGTCATGTTCTGGAAATCCCCGGCCCGCCGGGCCAAGAGCGCAATGAGCCATGGCTTCTGACTCGGGTCATCCATGAAGGCAGACAGCCACAGGTATTGAATGAGTACGCCAGTGGCGACCCGGCTGACGATGACCGGCATCCGGGTTACTGCAATCGCTTCATGCTTGTGCCGGGGGATGCGCTCTATCGCCCGCCTTTGGCTCACGAGAAACCGCAGGTGCCCAGCCAGACTGCGCTGGTTATCGCCATGGAAGATGAAGCGCTGCGCACTGATGGGCGCTGCGCGAGGCTCAAAGTCAAGTTTCCCTGGGATCGGGAAGATCGGTTTGACGACAAAAGCAGCTGTTGGCTAGGGGGCGCTGCCAACTGGCAGTGTGAATTGACGCCACTGCGAACGGGCGTGGAAGTCAGGGTCACCTTTCTTGAAAGCGACCCCGATCAACCGTTGATCAGCGGTTGCCTGTGCTGTCAGTGATTCGATGCTGAGCATGCCTTGCTCGCTCATACGCAGCGCAACTGACGGGGTTTTGCGGCGGGTGGACGGACCTGTGGTCAACGAAGACCAGCTGGCCGCCAGCGTTTACCGCGGCGTCGCTGTTTTCAGTTGCCACGGTTTGAAACTCAGCCACAGCAACACCCCAGGTACCTGCAACGCAATCATCACGCCCAGCGACCACTGATAAGCCTCCACCGGATGCCCTTGTCCATTGGCCGGCCACAGGTTCAGGATCTCTCCCATCAACCATTGCAAGGCGAACGCCAGCACGAACACCACCAGGTTGAACGACGAGCTGACCCGCCCGGCCAGTTCAGGCGATACCGACTGAGCCACGATCGCGTAGTTCATGGTGGTGGAGGTGCCGAAGAAGCTGAACCCCATGGCAATCAGCAGCGGCGACACCGGCAGTCCGCTGATCATCAGCGATTGAAACACGATGAAGATCGAAACCCCGGCGCCGCACACCATGATCGGCTGCACACCAAAGCGGCGCAGGTAGTCGGTGATCGAGCCGAAGGCCAGCGAGCCTGCCACCATCGCCACGGTGCCCCAGAGCAAGGTATTGGCCATGCTCGACTCGCTCAGCTGGGCGACATCGCGTAGCCACGGTCCCATCCACAGCGACAGCACCGACATGTAGATCGCATGGGCAAACACCGAATACAACGCCAGTCGCCAGAATACCCACGAGGAGTAAAGCGTCCCCACGGCCTTGGACATTTCGGCCAGAGTGGTGTGTTTGGGTTTGTAAGTGCGCGGCACGCTCAGGTGAATGACCACGCTGACGAACAGAGTCAAGAGCGCCAGAATCAAGAACGCTTCACGCCATGAGATCCACTTGAGCAGTTCATGCAGCGGCGTGGTGGACGCCATGGCGCCCAGGCCGCCTACCGACAACAGGCACGCCGTACTCAGCGGCAGGCGCTCGACCGGCAGCCAGATGGTGCACGCCTTGATCGCACTCATCAGCGAACCGGCAACCCCCAGGCCAATCAGGCCGCGACCGATGATCAGACCCAGCTCGGTGTGGGAGACGCTGAAAATCAGCGAGCCCAATACCGCGAACAACAGCATGGGGGCCTGCACGCTGCGCGGACCGTAGCGGTCGAGCATGACGCCGAGCGGAATCTGCGCCGCGGCGAAGGTCAGAAAGTACACGCCGGTCAGCAGGCCCATGCTGCTGGCCGGCAGGTGCAGTTCCTGCTCCAGGTCCACATAGATCAAAGCGTTGACCGTGCGAAACAGGTACGAGACGAAATGGCCGAGGCCAAAGGGAATGAATATGGTCAAAAACAGGTACACAAACGTGTGCTTTATTTCCTGGTCGGCCTTGGCGCAAGAGGCTGTATTTTCTTTACTCATGTCGCAAGAGCCTCGCATGTGGAAAAGGTTGTGCGTATTTCACAGCAGAAACGTCCCCGTGCCTCTTCAAGCCAAAGTTCATCGGGGCACGGTCGCATTTCCGAGAACTTGACGTGGCCAGCGTTCTTCAGTGCATTGCTGATGCCGTCGAAGGACAAAGGGTTGTCGAAGTCGAGGAACAGCGGTTTGGGTTCGGTATCGATCTTGACGAAGGCATAGCGGGGCAAACCGTGAGCGTCAGCCCAGGCACGCCATTGTAGGGTGTATTCAAGCTCGTCGATCGAGCCCTTCGGTTCCGGCAGGCGATCGCGGGCAAATAGCCAGGAAGCGCGCTTGTAGAGGGTCCGGCCCAACCAGATACGGCGGTGATCGTGTTTGGCCACGGCGCTGCCGGCCAGGGCGAAGCCCAGCCGATGCAAGGGCGTGGAATACACGCACAGCAAGTCTTCGCTGAACTGACCCAGGGCGTCGACCACTTGCAGGCGACCGTTCACCCGCAGCACTTTTGCCCTGCCGGCGGCAAACTGCTGGTGCGCTGCGACACAACCGCCGCCAGACGGCAGCACCAATTGCAGGTAGGAGGGCTGCAAGGGCCAGTCGATGTGGGAGCGCTGATAGCTCTCCGGCGAGTCAGCCAGTACCAGGCGAGGGCGTTGGAAAATCGCCTCCACCTGTTGGTTTATCTGCGTATTGAAGGGGCCGAACGGGGCGGCAACGGGCTGGCTCAGCGTATGAACTGCCGGGTGCACTTCA
This sequence comes from Pseudomonas sp. LD120, assembly GCF_009861525.1. Classification (GTDB taxonomy): domain Bacteria; phylum Pseudomonadota; class Gammaproteobacteria; order Pseudomonadales; family Pseudomonadaceae; genus Aquipseudomonas. Next base: position 177,540 of record NZ_WVHL01000002.1, read on the forward strand.
CCGACGATGATTTCGTAGTCGCCGCGATTGAAGGCCTCGACCGACGCGCTGGAGAGCAGGATATCCGGAGAGTGAAAGTCGCTGCCGAACACCTCGAAGCCTTCGACATCCAGACGGGTGTTCAGCAGGCTGATCAGGCGCTCGACGTCCGCAGCACAGAGACGCACTTCGGCATGCTCCGGGAAGTCCTGCAGCAGTTGTGCCCAAGCGGTTTCCAGGCACTGATCGAGGTTGCCGATGATGCGCGCTTCAAGTGCAGGCAACAGAGGGGCAAGGGTGTTGAGCAGGTCGAGAAAATCAACCGGTTTGCCGGGGTTGGCCACCTGGCGCTGCTCCCAGACCTCAATGAAGGCCTGATTGAGCTGGTGCGCGATGGCTTTGATCAGCCACTGATTGATGCGCATCAGCGGCACCAGTTCTTGGTTGACTTGGTCGAGCATGGCTTGCCCAAGGCTGATGTTCATGTTTCTCGAACAATCTTCGTACAGCGGGTAACGGCCGACATACATGGCGCCGGTTTCTCGGCTGAGGTCGACCCCGGCCTCGCCAAGCAGTTGGTTCAAGCGCTCCAGGCATTCGGTCCGACGCATCAGGTCGCCGTGGGCATAGTCACGGCGCAAGCCCTCCAGTGCTTCAAGGCGCGATTGCCAGAGCTGGTTGAACGGGTCGGATACCCCCGCGTTGGCCAAACAGCGTTGCAGCTGCACGATGGGGTGACGCTCACGGGGCGACATTTGCCAGCCTCGGCGCACGATACGTTTGCTCACCAGGTGCTCCAGCAGATCGCGCAATGTGCCAGCCGCCTCTTGCGGACAGTTGTTCAATATCCCCGCATAAGTGGCGGCTCGACCCGGGTGCTCGCTGATGTACTGCAGTACCTGGGCGGTTTGCGGGTTGAGGCGCTGGCTTTTGCCAATCGGCATGAACAGGGTCTGTTCGTGCAGGTAGCAACCGCTATTGAGCTGCAAGGGCATACGGTCGGTGTCTGGGCATTGCTGGTTGATCTGTTCGACCAACCGCTGTACCACCCAATTCTCGAAGAAGGTGTGGCGATCCTTGATCCACGCCGTGTCATCCTGGGTCAGATGCACATTGGCCGTCTGCCGGGTATCGAACCGGCCCCAGGCCAAAGGTCCGAAAAAACTGGAGGTATCGTTCTTGGCGCAGAAACGTTGCGCGTAACTCCAGCCCAAGCGCAGCTTTTGCTTTTTGCGGGTGTCGTTCCTGCTGTGCCGATCCCTGATCAGCTCACGGATGCGTGTCAACGCCGACGGGTTGGAGATGAACAAGGCCTCGGCCACCGCTTCGTCATCCAGGAAGTCGATCAGCCCTTGGCGGGCGCTCTCCAGATAGGCGTCATATTCCCGGGCGGCTTCTTCAGGCGCTGACGTTCGCGCGAGCAAAGCATTCCAGTGTTGCAAAGCCTCACCGAGAGGTTCGCGCAGTACTTCTGGCAGATCGGTGGGTTGCAGGGCCTGGTTCTCGTTGAGTTTGCGGATGAATTTGCGGCAGGCCTGGGGCGAATGCGCGTTGGCTTTTTCAAGTAGCGTCGCCTTCAGCGTCTGCAAGGAGCGGAAGTCTTGCTCGAAGACGCGGCAGGCTGGCAGGTCGGCGAATCGGCCCAGATCCGTCAAGTGATGAATGGGGAAGCCGGTCGAGCGCAGCCAGAAGTACTGTGAGCTTTCCATGGTCTAGGCCGGCATCCTGATGGCGTTGAGTCGATGCAGTTTATCGAGCAGTGCCAAGTCTTCGCCGCTGGGTTGTGCGGCGCTGGAACCCAGTATCTGCATCAAGCTTGCGAGTGACTGTGGTTGCTCCAGGCAGTGATAGAGGTACGCAGCGCGCGGGCTGATCAGGGTGAATTTGTGGCGCGCCTCAGGGGTGGGCAAATACACCAAGATGTGCTCGCTGGCTTCCTCCGGTCTGCTACGCCCGAGCAGGCTTTTATCACGCAACCAGTGCGACAGCGCATAGCGGCTCTGGTAAATGCGTGCGCCGTCGGTGCGTTGATAAGTGCCCGGCACTGCGGCACTGGTTTCCACCAGCCCGATGTAGAGGCGCACAGATTCGCGCTCAAGGCCCATCAGGTCGCGAATCTGCGGGTAGTCGGCGAGTTCCTGGCGCTCGAGCAGAAAGCCCAATGCCGCATCGCAATAGCCATACACTCTTGGCCCGTAGTCGAACCACTCTTGTTGGTGCAGGAATGCCTTGGACAGTGCCGGCAGGTCCAGGTCGATGTTGAGCAGCGCGCGCAGCGTCAATGGCGCGCCGGTTTCCAGCGCATTGATAAAGGAATTGACCAAGCGGAACTGATAGTTTTCGACGAACCATTTCACTCTTTCAAACTGACTGCCATAGGCCTGCAGAATCACCCGCTCGTTATCAGGAAAGTGTTCCAGCCATTGAGTCGCGCCTTGAGCTTCGAACAACTGCTGCTGCAGTGTTTCATCGCGTAGCAGGCGTCGCCACAGCTTCCAGACCTGCTCAGCATCCATGCGTCAGCTCCTGTGCCGTTTTTGTGTAGTGATTCCAGATGTTCTGTGCGCGCCGCACATCGGTGACGATCATGTGTTCGTCGTTGGCGTCCATCACGCGTGTCAGTGCGTGGTGAGCCTGCCCTTGGTATTCGAGGATGATCGCCGAGGGTTGGCAGCGGGACATGAGTTCCTGGTACAGGTCCCAAACAGGTTCGGGCACACACGAATCATGCCAGTCGTGGTAGAGCCCCTCATGCCAGCTGCCACCTGCCAGATGCACAGAGATCACCTTGTCCAACGGCAAGGTGTCGAGGTAGTCGCGCAAGTCGAAGTTTTTCAGGTTCAGGTGGTTGGTGTAGATGTTGTGCAAGTCCAGGTGCAAGAAGGTGCCGGACTGCTGCACGAGACGGGCCAGGAACTCGGCTTCGCGCATTTCTGCACCCGGGCATTGCAAGTAATAGGCGGCGTTTTCATGGGCCAGTGGCATCCCATAATGTGCCTGCAAAGCCTTCGCGCGTTCGGCGCAGCGCATAACCTCTGCATTGGAAAACTGCAGCGGGCTGCTCCAGATATCCAGCCAGGAGTTGTCGCCATAAAAACAATGGTTGGCGACCCATGGGCTGTTCAGCATCTTGGCCAGGGGCACATGGCGTTGCACAGCAGCGGTGTCTTCAAGCGGGCTGAAACCAAAGTCGCAACCGTAGTTGGAATGCGCCAGCAAGGTGAATTTCTCAGCCAGCCGATTGATCATCGCCTGGGCCGCGGGCTTGATGATCTGCGGGCCGTCCATAGGGGCCATGATGTTGTCGAGCAGTATTTCCAGCACATCAACTTCGATGTCCTCAAATGGAAACCAGTCGAGGATCTCGGGGTTGTACTGGATACCCACACCAATCGGTTCGGGCTTAACGAAGTGAGCCATGTGGTTGCCCAGTTTGAGGAAGGGGAGGCTCCCTCGACGTCAAGCCGAGGAAGCTCGAAGCGATCAGGCGAAAACTTTGCTTTCGATGATTTCGATATCGTCGAGATCGAACTCCTCGAACGGTGCATCGGTGGGGGCTTGCGGCGCGACGTCGGCCGGGGCGGTTGTGGTGGTCGCTTCATCCATGGCGGCAATAGCCGGAGTCACTGTAGGTTGAGTCATGACACTGTCCTTATGGGTGGTTGAAAAGGCGAATCAGGGTGGCTGCGATGAAGCTCCAGGCGATGACCCAGCCCAGGCAGGTCAACAGGAATGTGCTCCAGTAGAGCCTGCGCAATGCAGGGGAAAGGCTTTCCTGCGGTGCGCTGCGCCAATGGCGCTTTACATAGTTGAAAGCACGCTGGCGCAGGCGCGGTTGCCCCAGCACTTCGGTAATCGCCAGGTAGGTGTCGCCATTGAAGATCGGCAGCAGGGTGGGGATGAGGGAAATGCACGAAGCCACGATCATCACCACGAAAAGGGCGGGTAAAACCCCTTGGGTGTCACGGAACATCGCCCACAGGGCAATGCCCACTCCCGCATACAGAAGGCTGACCAAGGGGCCTGCCAGAATGGTGATCACCCGTTGGTTCAGCGGTAGCTGCGACCATTGCGTCTGCACCGGACGTACCCAACCGGTGGCGAGCAACAAGTAGATGCCGATCCCGAAATCGTTGACCTTGACCCCGTAGTGACGACAGGCCATCGCGTGCCCCAGTTCGTGCAGGGCGATGGAGGTCAGGATCACCGGGAAGTGCCAGAGCAGCCAGCGGTAACTGTGGATATAGGTGGCGCTGGCATCGGCCATGAAGCTGTCCAAGTGCGCGCCCAGGTACACGAAGCTCAACAGGGACAAGGCCAGCAGCGGCAAAATGAATGCCGCACGGCAGCACCAGGGCGCCAACCGGTAAAGATGATCAAGCAATGGCTGCGGGTTGGTTTTAACCAGGTTAATCAGCAAATGCTCTTTCAGCGGGCCATAGGTTATGCCCGTGGCGGGATCGCGCAGGTCCTTTTTATGATCCGTTTTCTCGCTGCTCAGCAGTTTCAGGTTGAGCAGTTTGCGCTCGAACTGCGCAAGCTTCTCGGGGCTGACCTTGATTCGATGCTGCGCCAGGGCGGCGTCGACAATCGCTTGCAGGTTTCGCTCGCCATCGAAGAGTAAGGCAAGTGAGTACTCGGCCTGGCCCAGTTCAAAACCGATATCACTACGGGGGTCGTAGAGGTTGTAGCGTCGGGTGACCGAATCTGCTGGTGGTGGTGTCACGACCAGATCATCCCTGAAGCAGGAATGGACGCGGGCACTCGACTTTTCGAGGGCATAGGCCGAGGCACTCATGTGCGGGGTCGCATCGAGTGCAGGCTTGGCATGTAGGACTCCTGCAGTGCCTTGCGGCCCTGAGCCTTGATGCTTTCGAGGTGCTCGGTGGCAGGCTGGGCACAGGCTCGCCCCAGTACGAACACCGCCCCCGGTCGGGTCGGCCCGCACACGGGCTCATGGGTGGTCTGGATCGGCTCCCAACCATGCCGGTACATCAGGTGCTCGATACTGCTGGCACTCAAGTAGCGGCGATGGTTATGGGTTAGAAACCCTTGTTTGATGCCATAACCCAACGCGCGACCTTCAATCAGCAGCAATCCGTCCTCGGCACTGGCCTGCCGGCAAAGCTGCATGACCTGGTTGACGTCATGAACATGCTCCAGCGAACCATTGATGATGATCAGGTTGTAATCACCCGTGGGGCTCATGTGTTCGGCGCCCACCAGGTCGATGTCCAGGCCGATATTCTTGCCGTATTCGACGTAGGCCCGGTCGGGGTCATTGCCTCTGACTGTCCAGCCGCGCTTGGCAAAAGGAATCATCAGGCCGCCGGCGGAGCAACCGACGTCAAGCATTTTGCCTTTGGCGGGAAGCACATCTTGCAGGTACTGATACAGGTGTTCGCCGCGGCGTACCTGGTCCAGAAAGAAGGCGCGCTCCGGCTCCGTATTGCCGAACAAACTCAGGCGGTAGAACTTGTCGTAGTAAGCGCTGTAGAAGGCTTCGTCGAAGCGGTATTGCTGGAAAATATGCCCACAATCCTGGCAGCCGAGCACTGGCAATGCCACCGCCTGGTCACCGGGCCCCTGGACACTTTCCAGCAAAACCCGATGATCTTTGGAATTGCAAAGTTCACAATCCATTTTCTGCGCACGAAAGGTTTCAGGCATTTGCAATAGTTGCAAATACTGTTGTTCTATAGTTGTACTCACAATGAAGCCCCATTCACTTAATGCAGAAGAAGCCTTCAAAGCAAATGTATTTGAAAATACTGGTTATATCCTTGAAGCCGGCGCGGGATAACATGTCGATATTGCCGGCCGTGGAAAAAGGCTCAAGTACACCTTTCAAACTTCTGGTCTTCGCCAGGATTTCATCGGCGTTATAACCTTGGTCGCGCTTATAATCGACATACAGGCTGCTGAGAATGTCTTGAAAGCGTGCGTCTGGGCCGCGTACTTTTTCAAACATGATAAAAGCACCGCCCCAGTTCAAGGTTTCGTAGATACGATCGAACAAGGCTTGGCGAATGCGCGGGTGCACGAACTGAATAGTGTAATAAGCAACTATCAGATCACTTTTTTCATAGGGAAAGGTCAGGATGTCGTCGGTAACGAAGCTGACGTTGTGCTGCGGCGACGCGCTCAAGAGCTCATTCGCCTTGCGCGTCATGGCCTCTTCCACATCAATGCCCACCCACTTCACCGAGGCGCAGTGACGCTGTGCAAGTTGTCGCGTGAGGGTGCCGGTGGAACTACCCAGTTCGTAGCAGGTGCTATCACTCTTTACAAAAAAGTCGCTGAGCGACAGCACGATGTTATGCCCGTCCTTATATTTAGGTACGGACTTCGAAACATGGGAGTCAAAGTGTTGCGGGGTACTGCCTCCGAAACTCCATGAGGCATTACTCGACTCTACGCCGTCACCGACGGTTTCGTAGAGAGTGGCAGGCGAGGTAATTAGGGAAGACATGTATGTCACATCCTTGTCCGATACCAATAGGGGTGTACTAGTACAACGAGATTCCTTTCTCTTGGACGGGAGAGTATCCAGTCTTAGTTAACGTGTCATCATTTTTTTTTTGCGAATAATAAAGGTGCGGGCGCACCAAAAAGGTGCGATAAATCGCTGTTGAGAATAGTCCGCAGTACACACCGATTGTTGATGTTCTCGGTACTTGAGGTTGCACTGTTTGAGGCGGTGGATCTTCCATCGCCTTGAAGGCGCATCAAGCCGCCAGGCAGAGGGCTCGGACCGCGCTCGACAGTGATGCGTTGTTTGACATCATCGGCCTGATTTCCGGTATCGATCCTGAGGCCAGGGCTTCTTCATGACCTTTTGGCAGCGTAGGTCTCGCCAGTCAGCAGCAGGACGCCTTCTTTTGAGCTGACGCGGGTGATGCTGTTGATCACGACATTAAGGCCGCTTGAATGCGGGAACAGCGAAAACAACAACTCGAAATACAGGTAGTCCTGCACCAGGCGCGCCGCCAGATCGGGATGGTCTTGCAAGAGCGCCCTGAAGCTTGGGTAGCCCAGCTGTGCAAGCTCCGGAATGTCGACAAAACCCTGGTCGATATCGTCGGTTTTGCATTCGGCGGCAAAGGTGTCGGCGCAGTCAAGAAAGCACTGCGGCAGATCGCCGTGGTGGATGCGCAGTTCATAGGGCGTTGCTGGGATCGTCAGTGCCTCGCCGAAGCCCAGGCTGCGATAGCCGATGGTTTTTGGGTCGATGAGTTGGTCGGCTGAGGTGAACTTCATGGGGATTGGCGTCTGAGTTGGCAGGGGCAGGGCGTCAGTTTGTTTTCGCAGGTTCAAGAGCTAACCTCCTTTCGGTCGTTGCAAGCGCCCGCGGCCGTGGTAGTTCAGGAAGTCCCACATCGGTGCGGTGAGCGTTTCCTGTGAGGCAATGCGCCAGAAGGTTGTTTCCCCCAGCAGCGGTTGCAGGCGATTGATCAGTTCCTGCGCCGCATTGTGGTGCCCGGTGTGCAGCCAGTACCTGAACAGTTGCTGGTTTTCCTGCCTGGGTAATTGCGCCGCCTGGAGCAGTATCAGTGAGTATCGGAAATCAAGGGTCCACAGACGCTTGAGGAAGTCGACCCGCTCGGGGATGGGCAGGCTCACCAGCCATTTTCGCGCCTGATGGTCCACGACAGCTGTGCCGGTTCTATTGGCCAGTTGTTCGGGAGTGAAGTGAGTGTCATCCATGATTTGCAATCGTCAGAGAAGCCGAGAAGGGACTGTACTGTGTCCGATGTGATGCGGTAACACGCGGCGCTATTTCTTTGCATCATCTTCAAGGTAAACCTCGGAGCCTGCGGGTATGGATTCCTTCTTGATCATGCTGGGTAGCGAGAACGGGGTATGACTCAAGGGCTGTGTTTTCTTGACTGAAACAAAAAAATCAATGTGTGTATAAATGTGCTCGCCTTGTGGTGTGCAGATGAGCAACGGGGCCCCGGTTTTGAGTTCGCGCATAAAGGCCTGGGGGACACCAGGAGCGAGCACGCAACCTTGGCCCGTTATGCTGAAGACGTCTTCAACTTCAAAAAGAAATTGCATCGGGTGCGCCTGATCTGGTCATTCTTTCATGTGATCCGACTCTATCTTTTAGTGGCGGCGCTTCCAACTGCTTAATGCGCTACTCAGGTTTGAACTATCTGGATTTGGAGCTTGGAAATGGGGTTCTCCACCACTGTCTGGGAATGGTACGGGCAGGATGAGTACAAGCGGGTGCTGGCGGTGGGCGAGGCGATTGATGCCCTCGGATTCCTGGTATTGGATTCCGGCGCTCAGCAGGCCAGCATTCCCGATTGCGCCGCCTGTGAAGCCTGGTCCATGGCGATGTTGCCATTGGAGGCACTGCTTGCAACGTGCGCGAGCGCTTTGCCGGATGAGGTTCGGGCTGGAGTGCAAAACCTCTGGGAGCAATGCAACGGGTTGTCCGAGGCGGCCTTTCATTGTGGCGATCGGGGGATCTTCGAGCATGGGCAGTGGCAGTTGTTGCGGGAGGCTGCTGGGCAGTTGTTGGGTGTGATGGAAGAGGCGCAGTTGCGCCCCTTTCTGGAGGAACTGATGGTGGATTGTGGACGTGCGGTGCATGGCGTGAAGTCTTGACCCAAGTGTTGGCCTGAAGCTGTTAACGAATGCGGCAAGCTGTGACTGAGTGGAAAGAAACGGATGTTTGACGAGCTGATATTTACCGCTGAAACGCCTGCAAAAGATGATGCCTATGTCGGTGTCGGGGCCTACCTGCCTACTGATCTGGCTTGGCCCTGTTCGCCTGATGGCGTGCCGCTGACACATCTGATGGCCTTTCCTGGACGTTGGTTTTCAGGAGCCTTGATTGATGGGGAGTATTGGGTTTCGGTTTTTATGCCTTATCAGCTGGGTGACGTGGCTCACTATCGAAAGCTGCGCGCCATTGACGGTCGTTCGCAAGCAGTTGTCATGGGCTATGTTCGAGCCGGTTCCGAGCGGAATGAGGCGGCTCAGCCGATTTCAGATCGCGGGACAGTGCGGCTGGGGGTGAACGCCGACGTGGACGATGATGAAAACCTGGCCTCGAAGTTGGATGGCGTGGACGCCTGGCTACAGTCGCCTGTTTTATCGGGGACAGGGCGCAGAAGGATTTCCATTTATGGGGGCGATCTGGATAGAGCGCTGCCTGAGCACAAAGGCGTGCTTTCGGATGGTATGGGGTATCTGTTTCTGGATGAGGACTTTTCAGAGAGGACAGGCGCGGGGATTGGTCGGTTCTTTTTACAGTTGGGGTAGGGCGATAGGGCGCTCTTGAACTGATGCTCAGAAAGGCAGCATGGAAACGCCCTATCACTTGGTCGGAGCTTTGCCTAAGTGTCTGCGGTTCTTGGAGGGACTGTCAGATTTTTTGTGTGCGGGCCGGTAACGGCCTGCCGCTAGGCAGGCCATGCTTTTACCAGGTCGGCCTGATAAATCGATCTCCGTACAAAATCGCAAACTGATTCATCGCACTTTTCCAATCATGCGCCGCTGAGCCCCAGTTCGCTGTGATGTTGCGCAGCCCCAGCCAGATCAGTTTGGTCGCCGCATCATCGTTCGGGAAGTGGCCACGGGTTTTTATGATCTTGCGTAACTGGGCGTTGATGCTCTCGATGGCATTGGTGGTGTAGATCACTTTCCGGATGGCGGGTGGGAAGACAAAGAACGGAATAACTCGATCCCACGCCCGTCGCCAGGCAGCCACCACCGTTGGATATTGCTTACCCCAGGGCCCGTTTTCAAACTCATCCAGCGCCTGTTCAGCAGCTTCGGCGTTAACTGCCTGATAGATCGGCTTGAGGGCCTTGGCCAAGGCTCTACGTTTGTCCCAGGCCGCATAGTCGAGGCTATTGCGGATCAGGTGCACGATGCAGGTCTGCAGCGTTGTGTCCGGGAACACCGCACTGAGCGCCTCTGGCATCCCTTTAAGGCCGTCGGTCACAGCAATCAGCACGTCCTCGACGCCACGGGTCTTGAGGTCGTTGAACACCTTCATCCAGAACTTCGCGCCTTCGGTGTTCTCGATCCAGATGCCCAGAATATCGCGGGTGCCATCGGGCAAAACGCCCAGCGCCAAGTAGACCGCCTTGTTACGAACCAAGCCTTCTTCGCGGATTTTGACTCGCAGCGCATCAAAGAAAATGACCGGATACATCGGCTCCAGCGGGCGCTGCTGCCAGGCACCAATCTCTTCCATGACCTCATCGGTCACGGAGCTGATGAAGTCATGTGATACGTCCGTTCCGTACTGCTCGGAAAGAAAGGCCCGGATCTCCCTAACCGTCATCCCGCGGGCATACATGGCGATGATCTTGTCGTCGAAACCGGTGTAACGGCGCTCGTGCTTGGGAATCAGAATGGGCGAAAAGCTGCCATCCCGGTCACGAGGAATATCAAGCCGTAGCGGGCCATCACCGGTGAGTACCGTCTTAGCGCTCTTGCCATTGCGCAGGTTGGTTTCATCCTCCGGCCGCTGTGCGCCCGGAGGATAGCCCAGGTGATGACCCAGCTCAGCATTCAGGGCTCGCTCAATCAGCGCCTTCTTGAACGCTGCAGAGGCTTCTTCGATGGCTTCTGCGGTCATCAGCGGAGCAGCGGAAAACTGCTCAAGCAGCTCTTTCGGAACCTTTGGTAACTCTCGAAGCGGTTTCTTTTTGGTTGGCATACATGCACCTCTTACTCATGGTATGCCCGAACACAAAATTTCTGACAGTCTCTTCTTGGAAGCTACCCGTTTGGACTCGCCGGTATCGGCACGTTGCTCTGGGCGTAAGTTCCAGGAACTGTTGCGAAGGCGGTAATAAGCTGGCGTGTTCTTGGCCTTCGTCCGAACGGTTTAGAGTGGCGCCGCCTTTCCCGAAGCTGCCGATACGAACGCCCTAGGCGCCATCGAAAATCGCTCTGCCAGCGCCATCTTGTGACTGATGGGGCGATCTCCACTGTAGTGGTCTACTAACTCCGGACACCTTTTTAGGCGAAGATGATCGCCACACAGAGGTGTTCAATGAGCAGACAACGACGTACTTTCACCCCTGCCTTCAAGCGTGAGGCTGCCAGCCTGGTGCTCGACCAAGGCTATAGCTGCCCTGAGGCCGCCAAATCCCTCGATGTAGGTGAGACCGCATTGCGGCGCTGGGTTGCCCAGTTGCAACTGGAACGTGGAGGCGTTACGCCGACTGCCAAGGCGCTTACACCGGAGCAGCAGACGATTCAGGAGCTTCAGGCCCGCATCAACCGGCTGGAGCTTGAGAAAAAAATCTTAAAGGAGGCCACTGCGCTCTTGATGGCCGAGGAACACGGGCGCAGACGTTGAAGTCGATTCGGCAGTTGGCCAAGCACTATCCCGTCCAGCTGTTGTGTTCAGTGTTCGAGCTGCCCCGATCCTGTTATTACGCCCATTTGGCCCGGCGGCGTCGTATCGATGTTCGCCGGGTGAGCCTGCGCAGCCGCATCAACGAACTGTTCAGCCAAAGCCGTAGTTCTGCCGGCAGCCGCAGTATCGTTGCCATGCTTCGCGACGAGGGCGTTGAGGTGGGACGCTTCAAGGTCAGAAGCTTGATGAAGGAACAAGGATTGATCAGCAAGCAGCCCGGTTCTCACGCTTACAAGAAAGCCACGGTTGAACGTCCTGACATTCCCAACCTCCTCGATCGGCAGTTCGCCGTGGCAGCGCCGAACAGGGCCTGGTGCGGCGACATCACCTACATCTGGGCGCAAGGGCGATGGCATTACCTGGCCGTTGTATTGGATTTGTACAGCCGCAGGGTGGTGGGTTGGGCAATGTCTTCCAGGCCTGATGCCGATCTGGTCATCAAGGCGCTCGACAGGGCGTATGAAATGCGTGGCAGACCACGGGGCGTCCTATTTCACAGCGATCAGGGAAGCCAATACGGCAGCCGCAGTTTCCGACGGCGACTGTGGCGCTATCGGATGACTCAAAGCATGAGCAGACGGGGAAACTGCTACGACAACTCGCCAATGGAGCGGCTGTTTCGTAGCCTGAAAACCGAGTGGGTGCCGACGGTGGGCTACATGACGACGGCGTTGGCCGAGCAGGACATCGGCCGATACCTCATGCAGCGATACAACTGGACACGGCCACATCAGTACAACGGCTTCGTGCCGCCAGCGGTTGTTGAGGAAAAACTCAATTCAGTGTCCGGAAATTGTTGACCACTACACCACTGAGTACCTTGGACACCGCTGTTTTATCGCCAATTTCAGGGAGGTCAGAGCCCGTGAGCCCGAGCGTTTCCATTAGATCCTTGATCAACTGCACGGGGGGGCAGGTCGCCTCAAATGCGGCGTTCGATTCGCGAAACTGCTCGGAGTGGCGCTGGTAGGCCAGGATTTCATCCTCGAGTTCGACAAGAACTTTCTCTTCGACCTTGCTCAGTTCGCGCCCGTCAGTGAGTTCATCGAGCAGGTTGGTCGCACGCTCATAGTCGGCGGGAGTCTTGATGCCGTGCACAAACTGCACCACGCAGGCGCTCCAGTACCGCGTGCAGTTCGCCAAGCGTTGCGATCACGGTTTGAAGTTCGTTTCGGGCTTGGCTCATCGTTTACCCCTTGGTTTCTTGCATACCAGGCGTTGGCAAGGTCGTAGTCGGCATGTGTGTAGATGCGTTTGACGTAAAACTTCTGTCAGGTGTAGTTGACGCCGCCGTAACCTCATATCGGTGCCGAGCCGCGTTTACATTCGAGGCTTTCACCTAAGCCACGGATCATCTCCATCAATGCCTTCACCCGCAGCGGCAAATTTCCGGCCGGGTACACCGCGTGCATCTGTGGGCTCTCACCGCTGCTGGAGGTGAGCTTGTACTCAGGACAAACCCGGAGCAGGCGCCCCGTTTCCACTTCGGGCTCCGCCATCCAATCCGCCAAGCGGGCGATCCCGACGCCCGCCAGGGCTGCCTGGAATACCGCCAGACCAGAGCTGAAACGAAATTTTGGGTGAACCCGAAAGCTGATGGCCTGCGTCTCACTGCGAAAATTCCACTCCTTGAGAATCCGCGGCGCCGTATGCAGGATCAGCGAATGCGCCTCCAGTGCCTCGATGGAGTCGGGCATGCCGTTGCGCTCCAGGTAGTCGGGGCTGGCATACAGATAACGTGAGTAACTCCAGAGCGCAACGCCGATCAAGTCGCTGGATTGGGGAAACGCGCCGCGAATCGAGAAGTCCAGCTTGCTCTTGGCCGGGTCGATGATCTCATCGGTGAAAATCACATCGATGTTGACCTCTGGATAACGCTCGCAGTATTGCGCCATCAACCGGGGCAGTACCCCGTGTCCGAGAAACTCGGGGGCGGAAAAGCGGATCCAGCCGGAGGCCAGGCCGCTGAGACCGGCCAGGTCTTCATCCACCTCACGTTGCAGGTCGAGCATTTTGTAGGCGTGGGGCAACAGGCATTCACCCGCTTCGGTCAAGCTCACGGCATTGGACGAGCGATTGAACAACTTGAGCCCCACACTTTCCTCCAGGGCTTGAACGGCACGGGTCAGTGCGCTGGGGGAGCGCCCCAGCGTCCGTGCCGCGGCGACGAAGCTGCGCTTGCGAGCCACGGTCGCGAAGGCTTCAAGTTCCCCCAACATATTCAATGCCACTGTCCACCTCATTGCATTTTTCACAACGCGGCATTGCAACACAAAAAAGGCCCTTCCGTTAACCTTCCCCTGCAACCCACAAGGATGAGGCAAACAGGAGCGCAGGACGTGTCGAAGCTGGATGAAGTAATTGGGAAAGCCGCAGCTTGTGTTGATGAAGTCAGTCATGAATGGTTGGAAAAAAAATCACCGACTTCGCCCCGACGGGAGATACCGCAAATTCATCTGTCGCTCGAAGAACAACGCGCGCTTGGGGCCGGTTTGGCATCACTGGACGTGACCGATAGCGCCTCGGGTATCCGCCACATGCCGGTCCTGGGGCTGTTGCTGGAACGTGCGCTGAGCACCGAGAAAATCCAGCAGCTCCGCGATTTTCCACAGGCCCGTGAAGTGGCGATGATCGTCAGGGGGTTGCCGCTGGACCCGCCACTGCCCGCCACGCCCTATGACCTGGAGCCGGGCATCGAGAACGTGTCGACGCTGGCCGGGGCTATCTTGTCCGTGCTGCAAACTCTGCAAACCCGTCCGCTGGCGTACGAGGGTGAAAGCAACGACAGCGTGTTCCGTCACGTATCGCCCAAGCACAAGCGCGAGACCGAAAAGAGCTCCTATGGCTCGCGCGCGGATCTGGACATGCATGTCGACAACCCGCATCTGCCTTTGACCTGCGAACCCGTCGCGCAATTGTCGGCTTGTCCGGAGTACCTGTCTCTGACCGGCCTGCGTTGCGAGCCCGACGTGCCGACGCGGATCGTCGCCATTGACGAGGTGCTGGCCATTTTGCCGGCCTGCGTCGAAGAAGAATTGTCACGGCCGAACTTTACCGTTCGCCGACCGGCCTCCTTCGGCAAGCAGGGGAATGTGCTGGAAAACGTCCCCTTGCTGTACAGAAGCGCGACCGATCGCCTGTATTGCCGCTACAACAAAGCGAGTGTCGAAGCGACCTGCGCCAATGCGCAGTTTGCCCTCCAACTGTTCGCCGCTGCCGCCAATCATCCCGATGTCGTGCACCACATACTGCTGCAACCAGGGGACATGCTGATCTTCAAGAACCAGCAAACCCTGCATGCCCGGGATGGTTTTACACCCCGCTACGACGGCCTTGATCGCTGGATGTTGCGGGTCTTCGGGGTCAATGACCCGGCACGCGTGGTGCCGCTGGACCCTCATCAACCCTACATAGGAAGAGCCTGATTTCATGGTCGATATTGTCATCCTTTGTGTGTTCGCCTTCGCCGCCGGCCTGATCGACGCGGCGGTGGGCGGCGGTGGACTGATCCAGATTCCCGCGCTATTCAACGTGCTCCCCACCGCTCAACCAGCGGCGCTGCTGGGGACCAATAAGGTCGCGGCCGCCTGCGGCACCGCATTCGCGGCCCGCTCCTTCGTGCGCAAGGTGGTGATCAACTGGGGGCTTGTGATCCCCGCCGCCTGCGCGGCCTTTGTCATGGCCTTCTTCGGAGCCGCCACGGTGTCGTTCGTGCCCCAGTCGATGATTCGGCCGGCGGTGCTGGTGTTGATCGTACTGATGGCGATCTACACCTTCTGGAAAAAAGATTTCGGCGCCCTGCACAAACCCATGCACATCGGTACCAAGGAAAAACTGCTGGCGATTGTCATCGGCGGCGCCATCGGTTTCTACGATGGTCTGTTCGGTCCCGGCACTGGCAGCTTCCTGATCTTCCTGTTTATCCGCTGCTTCGCCTTCGACTTTCTGCATGCCTCGGCATCGGCCAAGCTGGTGAACATCGCGACCAACGTAGCGGCGCTCATGTTCTTCATTCCAACCGGTAACGTGCTCTACCTGATTGCCATCCCCATGGCGGCATTCAACATCCTGGGCGCGCTCACTGGCACCTGGCTGGCCGTTCATAAAGGCGTGCCCTTTGTCCGGGCGCTGTTCCTGGTGTTGCTGGTGATTCTGATCAGCAAACTCTCCTATGACCTGCTCGTGTAAACCAGAGGAAACCTGCATGCATCCCATGTTCGATCGCCTTGTGGCACTGCTCGATGCCCGCTCAGCCTCCTACCGGGTGTTGATGCACGATGCCGAGGGCCAGTCGGCGCGCGTCGCCGAAATCCGCGGCACCGAGCCCGGCCAAGGCGCGAAAGCCATGTTGTGCTCCCTCAAGGGGCAAGCCGGGCCCTATGCCCTGGTGATACTGCCGGGCGACCAGAAGCTGGACATGAAGAAAGTCGGAGCGGCCCTGGGCGGGAAAAAAGCCGAGCTGGTGAAGGCCGAAACCGCCATGGCGCTGACCGGGTGCCGGATCGGCGCCATCCCTCCTTTTGTCTTCGATGAGCGAATTGAATTGATCGTCGATCCGGCCTTGACCACAGGCTACGCAGAAATAGCCTTCAACGCGGGGCGGCTGGACGCGTCGATGGTGCTCGATACGCAGGATTATCTGGCGATTGCCAGCCCTCGATTGCTGGACATCAGCCAGGCCTGAGCCGAGGTTTTCACATGCACCGCAAAAAGCGGCTTTATTGAACCCATGCGCCACCCCTTAGGAAACCCCGGAAGCCCGGGCCAGTATTGAACGCGATCTGAAGCTCAGCGCAGACGCAGTCGTCACGGTCACCGAAACCCACGGGGCTTGTTTACCTATGGCGATTTGCACGTGTGCAGGCCCAGACAAAAACTGGGTCTGCTGACAAAGCGCAAGCCAGTGCTGGCCTTCTATCAGGACGGCATCTACCAGCAGGCTGAAGTCATCAGCGCCAGCGATGTGCCCTGTGTCCACCTGCAAAGTGGCAGAGTCGCAGCCGACACCTTCTCGCTATTCAGTGAACGTTGGACCGCCATGCTGGCGCCAATTGCCGCGGGAGGTGCCTTGGCCCGCGACAAGAAAACCCAGTTCCTGGGCATGCCAGTGCCGCCAAGCACTGAGCGCTTCACGGCTGCGCAAGGCAATTTCATTCAGGTCACCGATCGTACAAAAACATATCCCCGACCCCATAAGAAATGCACCGCGCCGCCCAGCAGCGCGGAGCGCAACGCGTCAGGCTTGCAGTCGCCAGCCGATGACACCCAACAGGTCGCAACTGTCACGCAGCAGAATCGCCGCAGTGTTGGATATTTGTTGCGGATCGGTGTCGTCGGCATTCTTCAGCTCGGTGCGGGAGAGGCTTTCCAGCAGTTGAGTCACTGCCAGTAAACGTGCGGCGCCGTTGGCGTGCAGCACGTCCAAGGGGGCGGTCTTGTCGATAAAGAGGCAGGGAATCAGGCAGTCGATGCCGGTGATGGGGATGTATTGCTGAGTCATGGGAACCTCCGCTTGTGGGTAAGGGAGCTGTCCTGTCGTCGCCAGTCGAATAGGTGGCAGCTATACGCGGGTTCGCGAGCCGACTCATCCCACAATAATCGGCAGATCCGAGGATCTCCCGCGTACAGCCGCCATGAAAGATCGCCGTGAACATAAAGGGTCCTCGGCAAAGCTTGCAAGCGGAAGTGCCTGTGGGTGAGTTGCCAGGTCGCCAAACCCGGTCGCCATTGGGGCGAGTGGGGACTATGGACCTTGGGTCTTGGGGGGACAAGTCAGACACGTCTGCAAGCTTTGTAGGATTGCGGAGGGGGACTTGGCGACCTGTGAGCCGGCCAATTTTGCTCGGGGGTTGGGGTACATATCCGTTGCTGCACTCGAGGTCTTGTAGCTCTCCGTTTGACCCGGCTTTTGCATCTGCGCAAAGATTCGCGTCCCCCTCCCACGGCACAGGCACTGGATCTTGAATCACAAACAACTACTGGGTTATCTGCCGCGTGATCTTGTTGATCCAGTGGTGCATGACGTTGCGCGGCTCACGGCGTGGGTGATGCTGGGCGCGAAAAGAAGTGCGCCTGAGGCACTCGCGGCAGGGGTGCTCGCTCCGCTGCTGTTGCGCTGGAATTGTGTGTTGGACGCGCCGGGGGATGAGGTCAGCGAGCATTACAAGGATCTGGTGCGCCTGACCCTGGCCGTGGTGCTGCACCGTCATGGGTTTCAGGATGACGGTTTGACCAAGGCCGCGCTGCAGGCGATCGATCGGCTCAACGACAAGGTGGTTTTGAGCGACACTTTTTATTGCCATCGCGAGGCGATTAAAGCCTTGGTTGTTTCGCCGCCGATAGCGCTGAGTCGGCGTCCCGCCACCGGCAAGAACCAGACCTTCTGGAGGGCGGGGGATGCGGCTTCGGTGCAGATCGGCGAGTGGTTCTACGCGATTTACGTGCAAAGCATCGTCGGTAATCACGAGGCGCCCATTGTCGAGATTTATGATTTCGCCTCGCGCCAGCGGCCCGGGCCGGAAGACATCCGTGGGTGTCAGGCCAAGGGGCAGCGTTATAACGATGGCGTGGAGCGTATCTCGCTGTATGCGGCTTACGGGCTGCGGGATCTGCCAGACCGGGCGAATCAGTTTCAGGTCATTGCCAGTGGCGTGCCGGCTCCTCGTGTCGATCATTTGCAGCCGGCGATCGGTCTGTACGCGGTCAGCGACCACTTCAGGTTGTTGAAGGACATCCAGGCGGTGTTTGGCCACGCCTGAGGTTTCGCTCTTTGTGGTGTCGCTCCGAGGTCTGTCAGGGCTAGCGTTCTGAAGCTCTGGCGCCCTTAGAACTGCTGCGACCGCTTCGTCGGGGTGCCGCCCAGCTCGTTCGCAGCCTGCGGCAGCGGCTACAAAAAACACCTCGACATTCCCCCTGTAGCCGCTGCCGAGCCTTCGGCGAGGCTGCGCCAAGGTCCGCAGGACCTTGCTTGGCACTCTCCCGCCGTACCTCTAGCACCCTTGAAGTCCCCGCGTCCCCGCAGGCTGTTTGCCGCCTTGTCGGCAGGGCAGCGCTGGTTTGTGAATGAAGCTTTTATGACAAAAGTTCGGTAGCACATGGCCACGCGCGTCTTGGGTATGTAACGCGCTTGAGGGGGCCGCCAGGCCACTTTTTTAAGCCGAGGCGGGACGCCGGGAGTGAGGCTATGGGGACTATGGAACGCTACTCGAAAGTGGGCATGCAGGAGCTGGATCAACGGCTGTCGAAGATCGTCGAGGCCGCGCGCAAGAAGCCGGTGTCGGTCTATCGATACGGGGCGCCGTGGGTCTGGATCGTGTCCCAGGATGATTGGCAGGGCGCGTTGAAGGAGGTGTCGAGCTATATCCCGGCCGGCCATTCGCTGGTGCTGCTGCGTCCGCAGATCGATGAGTTGCTCGATCAGCACGGCGATCTGTTGCAGGGGCTCAACGCTGAGCCGGGTCTGCTGATTGCGCCGCGCACGGTGGTGCACATCCTGCTGTTGCAACTGCTGTATTCGGTGCCCAGTGAGCAGCAGTTGTACGAGCAGCTCAATTACAACCTGTTGTTCCGCTGGTTCGTCGGCCTGGATCTGAATCAGAAGGTCTGGAATTTCGGGGTTCTCAGTCGTGACATCGGCGCGCTGCTGAACGATCCGCGGGCGGTGCGCCTGATCCAGAAAATCATCGGTGAAGTGTTCTGCGGTGCCTTGCTGCAAATGCCCGAGTTCTCGCTGAACTTCGCGCTGTTGCACACCTGGCTGGCCCGCCACGAAAACACCTCGATCAGCAGCAATTGAAGCGGCCAAACGCTGGGCAGACGGCGACGGCAATGCGCGTGGGCGCGCCAATTTTAAGATTTCTAGGGGGCGGTGTGGAGTATCTGGGCAAATCAGGGCGATCCGGCAGTGGCGGGCGCTGGTGGCCGTTGTGCGGTTGGTTGGCGGTGCTGGCGCTGGCGCCGGCGGTGCAGGCCGAGGAGGGCGAGCCGGTGCCGGTCGCAGCCACGGCGGCGCCGCGCTTGGTGGACGTCAACGAATACTTCGTGCGCGGCAATACGGTGCTCGATGCGCGGGCCATCGAGGAGGCGGTGTATCCGTTTCTCGGTCCGCAGAAGGCCTTGGCGGATATCGAAGGCGCCCGGGATGCGCTGCAGAAGGTCTATCAGGAACGCGGCTACCAGTCGGTGTTCGTCGAGCTGCCGGAGCAGAAGGTCGAGGACGGCATCGTTTACCTGCAGGTCAGTGAAACCAAGGTCGGCCGGGTACGGGTGGTGGGCGCCAAGCATTATTCGCCGGTGGAGATTCGCGAAGAGGTGCCGGCGTTGAAAGAGGGCCAGGTGCCGGATTTCGCCACGGTGCAAAAACAACTGGCCGGGCTCAATCGCGGTGCCGGGCGCCAGGTCATGCCGCTGGTGCGTGAAGGCCAGCGCCCGGGGACCATGGACGTGGACCTGCAAGTGGAAGATCAGAACCCCTGGCACGCCAGCGTCGGCCTGAACAACGACTACAGCGCCGACACCGAGAAGCTGCGCAGCGTGGTCAGCGTCGGCTACGACAACCTCTGGCAGTTGGGCCACAGCATTTCCCTGACTTATTTCACCGCGCCCCAGGACACCGACAACGCCAAGGTCTGGTCCGGTTCCTACAGCGCGCCCCTGAGCGAGCGCTGGGCCCTGCAGTTCTCCGGCTACCAGTCCGACAGCAACATCGCCACCATCGGCGGCAGCAACGTGCTGGGCAAGGGCCATTCCTACGGGGTGTCGGCGATCTATAGCTTGCCCGCGGCCGGCAACTGGGCCAACTCGCTGTCGGTGGGGGTGGACTTCAAGGACTTTGACGAAGAGATGCGTTTTGGCCGCAGCAGTGACCAGATCCCGCTCAAGTACGCGCCGCTGACCTTCGGCTACAACGGCTATCGCTATAGCGAACAATCCCAGCTGGGCCTGGGCCTGAACCTGATCATCGGCACCCGGCGCTTCTTCGGCTACGGCAGTGACGCCGAGGAGTTCCACTACAAGCGCGACGAGGCCAGTGCCAGTTTTTCGGTGCTCAAGGGTGACCTGAGTTTCACCTACACCTTCGCCAACGACTGGCAGTCGGCGTCCAAGACCGCCTTCCAGCTGGCCTCGGGGCCCTTGGTGTCCAACGAGCAGTATTCCGCTGGCGGCGCCACCTCGGTGCGCGGCTACCTGGCGGCCGAGCGCACCGGGGATGAGGGCTACCTGTTCTCCCAGGAACTGCGGACGCCGTCGTTGGCCAAGTTCCTTGGCAGCTATGTGCAGGAGTGGCGCTTCTACGCCTTTGCCGAAGGCGCACAGCTGTCCCTGCACGAGCCGCTGCCGGAGCAGGAGGACCAATACAGCCTGGCCAGCGTCGGCCTCGGCACCCGCGCCAGTTTGAGCAAATGGCTGTCCGGCAGCCTCGATTGGGGCTACCCGCTCAAAGACGGCCCCAACACCCAGAAATACGACCCGCGCCTGCACTTCAGCGTGCAAGCGACGTTCTGACTTTTTACGGAGACCCTTCCCATGCAACGCTTATTCCTGAGCCTGTTGATCTGCCTGGGCTTCGTGCTCCCGGCCACGGCCCACGCCTGGTGGCAGGACGACTGGCATTACCGCAAGCAGATCTCGGTGGACACCACCGCGCAAGGCGCGGCCATCAACGAGGCCCTGGGCCGCACCGCGCTGCTGGTGCGCCTGCACACCGGCAACTTCACCTTCGATGGGGTCAAGGAGGACGGCGCCGACCTGCGTTTTGTCGCCGCCGATGACCAGACCCTGCTCAATCACCAGATCGAAAGCTTCGACCCGCTGA
Source organism: Pseudomonas sp. LD120 (assembly GCF_009861525.1). Lineage (GTDB taxonomy): Bacteria > Pseudomonadota > Gammaproteobacteria > Pseudomonadales > Pseudomonadaceae > Aquipseudomonas. The sequence continues at coordinate 198,725 of NZ_WVHL01000002.1, forward strand.
TGGGCATGGCGCTGATCTGGGTCGATGTGCCCAAGGTCGAAGGCGGCCAGCGCCAGGACATCTGGATGTACTACGGCAACCAGAAGGCTCCGAGCACCGCCAATGGCCAGTTGACCTTCGACCCCAGCTACACCGCCATCTACCACTTCGATGGCAGCAACGGCACCCCGGCCAAAGACACCACCGCCTACGGCAACACCGCGCAGAACGCCACCGGCGCGGCCATCGACGGGGTCATCGGCCGCGCCTTGCAGTTCAACGGCCAGCCGCTGTTGCTGCCGGCCAGCCCGTCGCTGCAGCACAACGCCGGCGGGGCCTTTACCTTCAGCGCCTGGGTGCGCTTGGATCAGGCCAGTGGCGAACAGCTGATCCTGGCCCGCCGCGAAGGTGCCGGCAGCCTGCTGATCGGGGTCAACCAGGGCATGCCTTTTGTGGAGGTGGACGGCCAGCGTGTCGCTTCCACCCAGCCGCTGAACCCGGGGCAATGGCAGCACCTGGCCGTGAGCGGCGAGGGCAGTCGTTTGGCCCTGTACGTCAACGGCCGCGAGACCGCGAGCCTGGCTCAGGCCATTCCGGCCTTCAACTCGGTGCTGGCGATCGGCGCTGACCTGCCGGCGGCAGACGACGTCGAGGCCCAGGCCAGCCAGTTCCTGCCGTTCACCGGGGCCCTGGACGAGCTGCGCCTGTCCAAGGTGGCGCGTCCGGCGGCGCTGATCCTGGCCGATGCCAGCGCCCAAGGCGCCGAATCGAAGCTGGTGGTCTACGGCGTCGATGAAGAGCAATCGGGTTTTGGTTTCGGCAGCCTGGGCTTCTTGCTCAAGGCGGTGCCGGTGGATGCCTGGGTGATCATCCTGGTGCTGGTGGGGATGATGATCCAGTCCTGGGTGATCATGCTGCGCAAGAACCGCATGGTCGGTCGGGTCAGCGCCGCCAATGTGCTGTTTCGCGAACAGTTCGCCAAGGTCGGCACGCGCCTGGAGATGTTCGCCGACGATCAGGTCCTGGCCACTCGCCTGGCGCATTCCTCGCTGTGGCGCCTGTACCTGGTGGCGGTGAAAGAAATCCGCACCCGCCGCGAGCAAGGCGCCGATACCTCCTCGGTGTCGGCGGCCACCATCGAAGCCATCCGCTGCTCCATGGACGGGGTGCGCACCCGGGAAAACCAGCAGCTGAGTTCCAAGCTCTCGACCCTGTCCAACGCCATTGCCGGCGGCCCCTACATCGGCCTGTTGGGCACGGTGCTGGGGATCATGGTGGTGTTCCTCGGCACCGCCATGGCCGGTGACGTCAACATCAATGCCATCGCCCCGGGCATGGCCGCGGCCCTGCTGGCCACCGCCATGGGCCTGTTCGTCGCGATCCCGGCGCTGTTTGGCTACAACCGCCTGATCACCCGCAACAAGGAAGTCGGCGCCGACATGCGGGTGTTCGTCGACGAATTCATCACCCGGCTGGCGGAGCTGCATGGCGAGAGCCAGCACAGCGAGAACGCCCATTGGCGGGTCAATCACAGCAACGCGTCGGTTCCGGCCTGAGGAGAACAGCCATGGCTTCCGTGAACGCCTCCCATGACGACGAAGACGATGCGGCCGTCGACAGCATCAACATCACGCCCCTGGTGGACGTGCTGATGGTGGTGCTGGTGATGTTCATCCTCACCGCCACCGCCCAGGTCTCGGGCATCCAGATCCACCTGCCCAAGGCCAGCGCCTCGGTGTCGCTGTCCGAGGCCAAGACCAAGGCCATTTCGGTGAACGACGGCGGTCAGGTGTTCCTCGACGCCTACCCGGTGACCCTGGGCGAGCTGGAGGAGCGCCTGCGCATCGAGAAGGCGCAGAACCCGGACTTCCCGATCATCGTCCGTGGCGACGCCACGGTGCAGTACCAGAAGGTCATTGAAGTCCTCGACCTGCTGCGCCGCCTGGAGTTGTCCCAGGTCGGCCTGGTCACCGGCAAACCGAGCCAGGGCTGAGTCATGACCGCACAACAACCCATTCAGCCGCCGATCCCGCCCGCGCCGGTGCGCCACAAGCCGGGCCCGGTGCGCCTATTGAAGTGGGGCGCCGGGCTGTTGCTGGGCGCCGTGGCCGCCTGGCTGCTGTGGCAGTGGGCCAACGACATGGCCGGGGTGCGCCGGGAAGCGCCGAAGGTGCCGACCATCATCCCGCTGCCGCCGCTTCCGGAACCGCCACCGCCTCAGGAGCCGCCCAAGGAGCCGGAGCCGGTGGAGGAGAAGGTGCCGGAACCCGAACCCACGCCCACCCCGGAGGAGGTCAAGCCGCAAGACGAGGCGCCGCCATCGCCGGTGGACGACCTGGCCAACCCGATGCAGATGGACGGCGAGGCCCAGTCCGGCAACGACGCTTTCAACGTCGGCGCCGGCAAGGGCGGCGGCATGGCCGGCGCCGGTGGCGGGCTCGGCACCGGCACCTACAAGCAGTACCTGGCGGTGACTTTTCAACGGGCGCTGCGCGAAGACCCGGAGCTGCGCCGCAAGGCCTATGCGTTGCAGGTGGACTTGTGGCTGGGCGCCGACGGGCAGGTGAGCCGCGTTGAGCTGGCCCGCTCCAGTGGCAATCCCGAAACCGACCAGCAAGTGCTGGCGGCGCTGCGGGCCACGCCTCGCTTGAAAGAACGTATGCCAGCGTCCCTGACCTTGCCGGTGCGCTTGTCCCTCAAGGGCCGGCGACCGGATTGAGCAAACCCTTATTTGCAGTTTCTACAGGAGTTGTGTGCAGATGATTTCCACCGTGAATCGATTGACCCTGGCGCTCGGCATGGTCGCCCTGACCCTGGCCGGACAGGCCTCGGCCGCCGCGGCCGCGCCGTCGGAGAACGCCACGATCAACCTGATCCGCCTATTGGTGCAGCAGGGGGTACTGCCCCAGGCCAAGGCCGAAGCGCTGATTGCCCAGGCCGAACAAGAGGCCCAGCAGGCCCGTCAGGCCAGCGCGGCCATGGCGGTGGCCGCGGGCCCCGCTGCCGCGCCAGGGGATGTACGGGTGCAATACGTGCCGGCCATCGTTCGCGAGCAGATCCGCGATCAGGTCAAGGCCGAGGTCATGGCGACCGCCAAGCAGGAAAACTGGGCCCAGCCCAACACCTTTCCGGACTGGGTGTCGCGCATCAGCTTTGACGGTGACATCCGCCTGCGCCAGGAGTCGCGGTTCTTTGCCGACAACAACAGCAACGAGATCGTCGACTACGCCAAGCTCAACGACAACGGCCCCTACGACGTCAACAAGGACACCAACAGCAAGCTGCCGCCGCTGCTCAACAGCCGCGAAGACCGTGACAACCTGTTCCGCCTGCGGGCACGCCTGGGGATGAAGGCGGTGATCTCGCCGGAATGGACCGCCGGGATCCGCATCGGCACCGGCTCGGACAACAACCCGGTGTCCACCACCCAGACCCTGGGCGGCGGCTTTGGCAAGAAGGACATCTGGCTCGACCAGGGCTACCTGACCTGGAAGGCCACCCGGGACCTGACCCTGACCGGCGGGCGGATCGCCAACCCGTTCTATGCAACCGACATGCTGTATTCCAACGACCTGAACTTCGACGGCGTAGCGGCGATCTTCAACCACAAGCTCAACACTGACTGGGGCCTGTTCGGCACCCTCGGCGCGTTCCCGGTGGAGTACACCAACGACACCGCCACCAGCAACGGCTTCGACAAAAACGAAAGCGACACCAAGTGGCTGTTCGGCGGGCAGATCGGCGCCAACTGGAAGATCAACCGCAGCAACAGCCTCAAGGGCGCCTTGGCCTACTACCGCTTCGACGACATTGAAGGCCAGCGCTCCAGCCCTTGCGCACCCTGGGCCGGAGCCCCGGGCTGTGACAGCGACGGCTCGCGGGTGGCCTTCATGCAAAAGGGCAACAGCGTGTTCCTGCTGCGCGACATCACCCCCAACCCGGCGACGCCGGGCCTGACCCCGCAGCCGCAGTACGTCGGCCTGGCCTCCAAGTTCGACGTGCTCGACCTGAACCTGGCCTGGGACACCGAGCTGCCAGATGACTTGCACCTGCGCAGCCAGACCAACTTCATCCGCAACCTGGCCTACGACAAGGGCGAGATGCTCAAGCGCAGCGAGGGCGAGATCGTCAACAACATCAACCGCAACGGCCAGTTCGAAAGCGGCGGCAACGCGCTGCTGGTGCAGTTCACCCTGGGCAACGCCCTGGAGATGAAGAAGTCCGGCGACTGGAACCTGCTGGCTGGCTACAAGTACATCCAGCCCGACGCCTTGCCCGACGGCTTCAACGATTCCTCGTTCCATCTGGGCGGCACCAACGCCAAGGGCTATTTCGTCGGCGGCAATTACGGCATCGACAAGAACATCTACGCCACGGCCCGCTACATGAGCGCCTCGGAAGTCTACGGGCCGCGTTACGAAGTCGACGTCATGCAGCTTGAACTCAACACGCGCTTCTAAGCATCGGGAGGAAGGTTATGAACAGCCGAGTGAGGGCAGGGGCGGTCAGCCTGTTGCTGACCTGGGGCGTGCTGGCCAGCGCCGGCGCCAGTGCCGAAGGCATGGAGGAGCGCCTGCGCACCCAGTTGCGCAGCACCACCCAGCAGTTGCGGGCGCTGCAAAGCGAGCAGGCCCAGGCCGCGGCGGCGCGGATTGCCGCCGAGAACGTGGCCAAGCAAGCCCAGGCCCAGGTCAAGCAACTGAGCGCCGAGCTGGCCAAGACCCGCGGCGTGGCCGAGCAACTGGCCGGCCAGCAGCAGGCCCTGCAAAACCAGGCACAAGCCCAGGCGAGTGCCAGCAACGAGCAGTTGGGCAAGTTCAAGAAGGCCTACGAGGAGTTGCTGGTGCTGGCTCGGGGCAAAGAGGCCGAACGGGCCAAGTTGCAGGTGCAATTGGCTGAGCGTGACACACAAGTGCAGCAATGCGCGGTCAAGAATCAACAGATGTACGGCATCGCCAAGGACATCCTCGCCGCCTACGAAAAGATCGATGTGGCTGAGGTGATGAGCATCCGCCAGCCCTTCGCCGGCGGTGCCCGGGTCAAGTTCGAGGAATTGGCCCAGGGTTTTGGCGATGAGCTTTACCAGACCCAGTTCGATGCCCCCCGGGCCGCGAGCGCCCACTGATCACCAGGGAAGAAACGACCATGACTCAAGCAACCTTGATTACCAGCGTGACCACCGAAAGCCTCACCGACCTGCTGCAAGGCGCCGGCTATCGGGTCAACCAGACCGAGCAGAACGGCATCGTGCAGTTGCTCAGCGCCAGCCAGGGCATCGGCTACGCCGTGCGCTTCGGTAACCCGGCGGCCGACGCTGGCCACTATGTGGATTTCACCTACAGCTGCGCCTTGCGGGTGCAGGGCGAACTGCCGGCCGGGCTGGCCCAGGTGTGGAACGCCTCGCGGCGCTTCGCCCGGTTGTCGCTGCAGGGCGAGTTCCTGCTGATGGAGATGGACGTGGTGGTGGCCGGGGTCGGCGAGACGCACCTGCGCAGTCAGTTGGAACTGTGGGACCGGCTGCTGCAGGAGTTCATCGTCTACCTGCGCGAATACAGCCAGCAGGCCGCGCAGTTGCAGGCCCAGACTGAGCAGGTCACGGTGGCTGAACCCCAACCCGACGCAGAGGTGGCCAGCCTGTGAAAAAACCGACCCTGGTCGTCGGTGCCGGGGCACTGACGTTGTTCGGCCTGGCACTGGGGCTGGCCCTGCGTCCGGGCAGCGCCCCGGTGGCGGCGCAGCAGCCGGCCCCGGAGGTGCAGCAACAGGCGCTGGCGACAACCCCGGCGGTGGCCCGCCTGGGCAATCAACAGGTGGCGGCCGAGGAACTCAAGGCGCTGTTCGCCAGCCTGCCCGAGGATGCCCGGACGCAACTGCGGGGCAATCGCCCGGCGCTGGAGGCCTGGATCCGTTCACGCCTGGCACAAAAAGCCGTGCTGGAACAGGCCGATGCCCAAGGCTGGCGCCAGCGCCCGGAGGTGGAGCAACAGACCCGCGTCGCCGTCGAGCAGATTGTGTTTCGTGACTACCTGCAGTCGGTCAGTCAGGTGCCGGCGGATTACCCAAGCCCGGCCGAACTGCAACAGGCCTATGACAGCGGCAAGTCGACGTGGATGACCCCGCCGCTGTATCGGGTCAGTCAGATCTTCCTCACGGTGGCCGATCCCCAAACCCGCGAGCAGGTGCGGCGCCGGGCGGTTGACCTTAGCCGCAAGGCCCAGGCGGCGCCGGGGGATTTTGCCAGCCTGGCGGCGCAGTATTCCCAGGAGGCGGACACTGCCCTGCGTGGCGCAGATACCGGCCTGCAACCCCTGCAGCAGTTACTGCCGCCGGTACGTAGCGTCGTGGCCCGGCTGAAGGTGGGCGAGGTGTCCGAGGTGGTGCAGAGCGAGGCAGGTTTTCACATCCTCAAACTCACCGAGCAGCAACCGGCACGGACCGCCACCCTCGGCGAACTGCGTGAGCGCCTGACCCAGGCCTTGCGTGCCCAGCGCCAGGAGCAGATCGCCAAGGCCTATCTGGAAGGCATGCTCAACACCGCCACCCTGAGCCTCGACGGAGCCGCGCTCAACCAGGTGCTGGAGGACAAACACCCGGACTGATGGCGAACTCACCGGCTGCTTCGCCGGCGAGCCGGCGCCCGCCAAGGCAAGGCGCCGCATTGATACGGGTAGGGGCTGGCGAGCGAGGGAGGACCTTCTGACGGGCGCCGCCCGCACGCCAAGGAAGCACATCACTACGACAGGGAGTCACTCATGGTATTTCTCGAACCCGCTTCATTCCAGGGCGTCGCGCCCAGCATCGCCCCCCAGGAACCCCGGGAAGCCTGGCTGGCCCTGGCCGCCGGCATTGACCCGGAGGTCGCGCAGTACTTTCTGGTCAGCGCCCGCTGCGGTTGCTTCATGCAGGCGGCCCGCAGCTTGAACATCAAGGCCACGCTGTTGCGCAAACAGTTGGTCTTGCTGGAAGAGCAGCTGCGTCGTTCACTGTTCTGTTTTCAGGGCAACGCCTTGAGCCTGAGCCGCGAAGGCCTGCAACTGCGAGCGCAACTGATCGCCCTGGCGCACCAGCGGCGGCTGCCGGTGATCGAGCAACCGCTGATCCGCGTCGCCGTGGCGCAAACCATTCTCCACGACATCCTCGGCCGCGACCTGATCGCCTTGCTGCGACGCAACGCCAGTGCGCGACTGGAGATCATCTCCATCGACAGCGATCTTTCCCTGCAGGCCCTGAGCGCTGATCTGGTGCTGTGGCTGGCGGCCGACGACTCGCCCTTGCCGGGGCCCAGCTTCGCCACCCGCGAACCGATCTCCCTGGCGCGAATCGATTACTTGCCGCACATCGCCAAGCGTTATTCACGGGTCGCCGCGCGTCCCGACAGCCTCGACGACCTGACCGACTACATGCTGGTGCAGTGGCAACACGACCGCGAGGTGGAGCCATTCCGCCCCTGGAACCACCTGGTGCAGCAGCGCCTGGCGGGCGTGGTGCACGTGCATTCCTATGAACTGATGCTGGAAATGATCCGTTGCAGCGCCTGCATCGGTCTGCTGGCGCAGTACATGAGCCATTTCGACCGTGGCCTGAGCGCCTTGCCGGGGTTGTTCGCCGAACCCATGCAACGCCGCGCCTGGCTGGCGGTGAATGCCCAGGTGCAGCACGAAGGCGAGGTGCAGCAACTGGTGGAGCTGATCTTGCACGCCTTCGCCGAGCGCGAGGACTGGTTCGTCTGACCGGTCCGCGGGCAGGGCGCGCAGTTGCTGCAAGGTCGGGCGCCGCAACGGTCGAGCCCGCCCTGGCCAGGCGCGGCGAGTGCAGGCGCCCTCGTCACCGAGCGAGGGGCGCTTTACACTCCGGGGTCCCTTGGTTATCACGGACGACCGCAACATGCCCAACGCTTGTGCCTCCATCGTTATTGAACGCTGCAATGAATCCCATATCGACGGTTTGACCGCGCTGTACAGCGAACCCAGCGTGGCGGCCCAGACCCTGCAACTGCCTTATCAGTCCCGTGAGTTGTGGCGCAAGCGGGTCGGGCTGGGTCAGGAAAATGAAGGCCTGGTGGCCCTGGTGGCGCTGCACCAGGGCTCGGTGATTGGCAGCTGCAGCCTGATCCAGGTGACGCGGGTGCGCCGTGCCCATTGCGCGGACGTTGCCATGGGCGTGTCCCCGGCGTGGCAGCGTCAGGGCGTCGGCAGCCGTCTGCTGGCGACGGTGCTGGAGGTGGCCGATAACTGGATGAACCTGCGCCGGGTCGAATTGACGGTGTATGCCGACAACCAGCCGGCCATCGGTCTGTACCAGAAGTTCGGCTTTGAAACCGAAGGCCGGTTGCGAGACTACGCCGTGCGCGGTGGCAAGTATGTCGATGTGCTGAGCATGGCGCGCTTGCGCTGCCAAGCCTGAGCAAGCGCGCCGCAGCCTGGAGTCGAGATTGGCGCCGCTGCCGCAGATTGCGAACGGCTTGGGCGGCATGTCGACGTAGCAGACGCGGCGCGTGGGATCGCTGAAGGTCCTGCGGGCCTTGGCGCAGCCTCGCGGGCTCGGCGGCGGTTACGGTTTATGACTCCAGGGCAAACGCCACCGCCGCCCGGGCATGCAGTTTGGTGGTGTCGAGCAGGGGCAGGGGGCTGTGCTCGGGCTTGAGCAACAGGCCGATTTCCGTGCAGCCGAGGATGATGGCCTGGGCGCCGCGGGCCCTGAGTGATTCGATCACCTGCTGGTACACCCGGCGCGACGCGTCGCTGATGACCCCCACGCACAACTCCTCATAGATGATCCGGTGCACCGCTTGGCGCTCCTGCTCATCGGGCACCAGTACGTTCAGTCCTTGCTGCGTCAGGCGGCTCTTAAGGAAGGTCTGTTCCATGGTAAAGGCCGTACCCAGCAGCCCGACGTTCAGGGTGCCGGCCGTCAGCGCGGCCTGGGCCGTGGGGTCGGCGATGTGCAGGAAGGGCACCTGGGTCGCCGCCTGAATCTGCTCGGCCACCTTGTGCATGGTGTTGGTACAGAGCACCAGGCACTCGGCGCCGCCGTCCTGCAGGCGCTGGGCGGCATCGATCAGAATCTGCGCCGCTTGATCCCAGCGCCCGGCGTGCTGGGCCCGTTCGACAGGCCCGAAGTCGACGCTGTACATTAGCAACCGCGCCGAACGCAGCGACCCCAATTGATCACGAACCTGCTGATTGATCAGGCGATAGTATTCGGCGCTGGACTCCCAGCTCATGCCGCCGATCAGGCCAATGGTACGCATAGACAACGCCTCGAATTCAGTGGTGAAGGGGCTGCAGTCTGCCGTGGCCCGGAATCACGATCTATCAGGAAATTTCACATGCCCCAGGTGCTGGAACGCAGCTTGCTCAATGGCCGGCTCTGCCTGCAACTGTTACCCGCAGTCGCCTACAGCGCCCGTGATCCGGCGCAATGGCAGACCGTGGGCGTGACCTTGGAGCGCCAGTGCGGGGTGCATGCGATCGACTCCGACCGCCGCGAAGATTTCGACACCTGGCCCGGCACCCTGGCTTTGACGCCCAGAGGCGTTGAAGTGTTTTCCGAATCCGCCAGCGGCGGCGAGTATCTGCTGGCGCGCTGGCAAGACGACACACCGTTGCTGACCGGCCAACGCCGCCTGCACAGCCCCGGGCATGCCAGTGCCCTGGCCTTGGGCCGCGAGGTGCGGCGCCTGTTGCTGGCAGCAACAACGGATGAACTGGCCCTGGAACAGCGCGCCCTGGCCTTTGTCGGCCTGACACAGGTGATCCGTGCCAGCTCGGTGCCGTCGCCAGGCTTGGGTCGGGTGTTGCAACAAATGACCGATGAGTACGCCCAGCCCCTGTCCCTGGCGCAGTTGGCCTTGACCTATGGCCACAGCGAGCTGCGCCTGCTGCGAGACTTTCGCCGCGCCGTGGGCATCACGCCCCACGCCTGGATCACCGAAGTTCGCCTGCAAGCGGCCCGGCGCTTGCTGGAACGCACGGACCTGCCGCTGGCGGCAGTGGCCCAGGATTGCGGCTTTGCCCATCAATCGCATCTAGGCAGCGCCTTGGGCAAAAGCCTCGGCCTGACCCCGCGCCAATACCGCCTGCAGTTTTCCCGCGTTTGTCATCCAGGCGCGTAGGTGCGGCCTCGCCGGGGCTAGAGGATGGTAGGAGCCCGTTGGGACGGGGTTTTACAAGCCTTGCTGCAAGGCGGGGTCGTCGGGATTCTGTTGTTCCAGTTGGGCCAGCAGGACCTGGACGTTCTGTAACTGGCCACTTTCTTTCCAGTAGGCAATCAACAGCACCCGCGCTTTGCGGTTGTAGGGCTGGCGCTGGACGATTTCCTGCAGTTGTTTCTGCGCCGCTTCCTGCTCCTGCTCGCTGTGCAAGGTGGTGGCCAGGTCGTAGCGGTAGGCGGCGTTGTTGGGTTCCAGTTCCACCGCTCGGGACAGGCCCAGCAAGGCGAATTCGCCCTGGCCATGGTGCAGTAGCCAGAGCCCCAGGGTGTGTTGCAGGTAGGCCGAGTCCTGCTGCGCTCGCAGTTGCTTGGCCAGCAGTTGGCGAGCGGCATCGCTCTGGCCCTGTTTATCCAGCACTTCGATCTGCAATACCACGGCTTGCAGGTTGTCCGGTGCCAGGCGCAGGGCCTGTTCCAGGGTCTGTTGGGCTTTGGCCAGGTCGGCGTTGTGCAGGTACAGCCGGGCCAATTGATACTGGGCCTCGACGTTATCGCCCTGGGTCTTGAGCACTTGGGTGTATTCATCGATCACCTGCTGCAACGGGCCGAAGTACAGGCCTTGATCATCCGGTGACAGCCCCAGCAAAGCGTTGACCGCGGCAAAACGCACGCTTTGTTCGTGGTCCTCCAGCAACGGCCCGATGAGCAGGCTACGCTGGCCGTTTGGCACCAGGCCGAGCACGCTTTTGATCGCCGCTTTGCGCACGTCGGCCGAAGGGTTAAGGAGGTCGGCATCGGCCAGCTTCAGGGCTTGCGGGCTGGGGTAGTTGGGCAAGACCGCCAACAAGCGGATGCGCCGCGGGGCGTCGAGGTCGGGCCGTGCCAGTTGCTGATACAGCACTCGCGCAGCCCCCGGCAGCCCCTTGCGGGCTTTGTCCAGGGCCTGCTGGTAGCCGTGCCTGATGGCCTCGGGCACCACCGGAGCACTGCTGCGCATAAAGCCCCAGGCCAGGGTCAGGGCGATGACGAGAAACAGGCTGATCAGCAGGTAGCGACGGGGCGGGGGCATGCAGGAGTCCGGAAGCGGGCGACTTGGGGAAGGCGCAAGCTTCGGTCAGGAACCGGCTTGAGTCAAACCCCGGTTCAGCTCAGGACATAGTCCTGGGGTTGCAGCAGCGGCGGCAGTTGGCGCTGCCCCAGCGCCGCCAGGACTTCACGCTCGATCCCGCGTAATAGCGCACTGCAGGCCAGGTCGTTGTCGTCGTAGCCGAAGGGGTCTTCGAGGTCGTTGCTGATTTCGTCGAGGCCGAGGAAGGTGTAGCTGACGATAGCGGTGAAGATCGGCGCCAGCCAGCCCAGCGGTTCGGCCATGGCGAACGGCAGGAGCAGGCAGAACAGGTAGATGGTGCGGTGCAGCAGCAGGGTGTAGGGAAAGGGCAGCGGGGTGTTCTGGATGCGCTCGCAGGAAGCCTGGACCAGACTCAGGCTGACCAGGCGGGTTTCCAATTGGGTGTAGCGCCATTCGCTGATCAATCCTTGTTGCGCCCACTGCGAACAGCGCTGGCCGATGCGCTGCAATTGCGCATCGGTGGGGTTGGGGTGCTGTGGGTCGATGTCGGCCTGGGCCCAGGGCCGCAGGGCGGCGGCTTGGTCTTCATGGCGCAGACGGGCGATCAGGCTGTGGGCGAAACCGCACAGATCGCGCAACAGGCCTTCGCGTTCGGCAGGGATGTCGATGATCAGGCTTTCACGGATCAGCGAGCGCACTTCAATGATCAACTGACCCAGCTGTTTACGGCCCTCCCACCAGCGCTCATAACACGCGTTGTTGCGAAAGCTCATGAAAATCGACAATGACAACCCCAACAGGGTGAACGGGGTGGCGTTGACCTTGGCGAAGTAACTCGGTTGCAGGGTTTCCACCAGAACGATGGCCGAGGCCAGCAGCGTGACCAGGGCACAGCGCCAGGCTATGCGTTTGGCGATCGAGCCCTTGAGGGCGAACAGAATGCCGATCAGGTTCGGCTTGGGGCGGACAATCATGGGCTTGAGGCCAGGGCGACTACGCGGCGTGTGAAGAGTAGGAGCGTGCCGTTGGGCTGTCCAATCGCTATGGCCGACTGCGTGATCGAGCGCCTCTATCGGCAACCCATGGCCTGTAGCCGCTGTCGAGCCTTCGGCGAGGCTGCGCGAAGGTCCACAGGACCTTGCTTGGCAATCTCCACCGGCTCCCTAAACCTGCGTCTGCCGCGCAGCCGCACTCAGCCGTACGAAGCCATAACCAGCGCACTCAGCCGCGCGGCCGCACTCAGTCGCAGGCAGCCATGCGCGCCATACGCAAGCGCACGCAGCCTTCGGCAGCGGCGACATGCATCGGTTTGCGGTGCTGGGGCAAAAAAAGGCCCCGTGACCGAATGAGTCACGGGGCCAAACATTGGTTGGTTGCGGCCAACCAAAGGAGCTCGGTGCAAATCGTTATCGGCTGGCGACTGCCGGTGGTTGCCAGCCGCCGCCCAGGGCTTTGTAGATGGCGACGATGCCGCGGTACTGCTCGACTTCGGCCTGGGCCTGGGCGTCTTCGGCGGCCAGACGCTCGCGTTGGGCGTCCAGCAGTACCAGGAAGTCCACGGTGCCTTCGCGGTAGCGGATCTCGGCGAGGTCGGCGGCGGCACGGCTGGATTCGCTCTGGCGGATCAGCGCGAGCAGCCGCTGCTGGCGTTTGGCGTAATCACTGAAGGCGTTTTCCGATTCTTCCAGGGCCAGCAGCACGTGCTGTTCGTAATTGGCCAGGGCACCCTCGGCGTTGGCGTCGGCGGCGCGCAGGCGGGCCCGGACGCTGCCCAGGTCGAAGGCCGCCCAGGTGATGCTCGGGCCCAGGGCCCAGGCGTTGGCCGCGCTGGAACCGATCTGCGAACCGCGCCCGGCGGTGAAACCGAGGAAGCCGCTGAGGCTGACCCGGGGGAACAGGTCGGCCTTGGCTACGCCGATTCGCGCGGTGGCGGCCGCCAATTGGCGTTCGGCGCTGAGAATGTCGGGCCGGCGTTGCAACAGCTCGCCGGGATCGCCAATTGACAAGGCCTTGGCAATCGCCGGCAGTTGCGCCGGTGACAGGTCGACGCTGAGTGCGTCCGGCCGCTGGCCCAGCAGGGTGGCGATGCGGTTACGCTGGCGGGCCTGTTCGGCTTGCAGTTGCGGCACGCTGGCTTCCACCGAGGCCAGGCGGGCGTCGGCGCGGACCACGTCAAGCTGATCACCGACGCCGGCGTCGCGCAGGCTTTCGGTGATCTTGCGCGAGGCTTGCTGGTTGCTCAGGTTGGCCAGGGCGATTTTTTCCCGCAGTTGCGCACCACGCAGTTGACCGTAGGCGTCCACCAGTTCGGCAATCATTGTCACCTGCAACTGGTAAAGGTCGGCTTCGGCGGCTTGTTGATCGGCCTCGGTGGCCTCCAGATTGCGCCGGATGCGGCCGAACAGATCCAGCTCCCAGGCCATGTCCAGCCCCAGGTCGTAGCGCTCGCTGCTGACCCGGCGGGTGGTCTGGCCGGGAATCTGCCCCTTGGCCAGATCGCTGCTGGCGCGGCTGGTGATGGTCGGCATGATGTCGTTGCTGGCGTCATCGCGGATCGCCCGGGCGGCCCGCAGGCGGGCGAAAGCCACCCGCAGTTCGCGGTTGCCCTGCAACGATTGGCTGACCAGTTGGTTGAGGGTCGGGTCATCGAACTGCTGCCACCAGATGCCTTCGAAGCGGGCGCGGTCGAAGTTGTTCTGCGCGCTGGCGTCGGCGGCGCTGATGTGCGCCGCCTCGGTGGCCGGGGTCTGGTAGTCCGGACCGACGGCGCAGGCACCGAGGGCCAGCGCCAGCAGGCTCGGCAGGAAGACTTTGGCACTCATTGTTGGGCCTCCAGTTGCAGGGCGCGGGCGGCTTTGCGGGCCTCGCTGCGCTCCACGTAATTGCGGATCAGGACATAGAACACTGGGGTCAGCAGCAGGCCGAAGAAGGTCACCCCGAGCATCCCGGAGAACACTGCGACGCCCATGGCGTGACGCATCTCCGCACCGGCGCCGCTGGAGATCACCAGGGGCACCACGCCCATGATGAAGGCGAAGGAGGTCATCAGGATCGGCCGCAGACGCAGGCGGCAGGCTTCCAGTACCGCCGCCAGCGGATCGAGGCCTTCCTCTTGCTTGTCCTTGGCGAACTCGACGATCAGGATCGCGTTCTTGCAGGCCAGGCCCACCAGCACGATCAGGCCGATCTGGGTGAAGATGTTGTTGTCGCCACCGGAGATGATTACCCCGGTAATCGCCGACAGCAGGGTCATTGGCACGATCAGGATCACCGCCAGCGGCAGGCTCCAGCTCTCGTATTGGGCGGCCAGCACGAGGAAGGCCAGCAGCACGCAGAGCGGGAAGACGAACAGGGCGGTGTTGCCGGCCAGGATCTGCTGGTAGGTCAACTCGGTCCATTCGTAGGTCATGCCGTTGGGCAGTTCTTCCTTGAGCAGTTTCTCGATCGCCGCTTCTGCCTGCCCAGAGCTGTAGCCCGGGGCTGCCGCGCCGTTGATTTCCGCGGTGACGAAGCCGTTGTAGTGCATTACGCGGTCGGGACCGGCGGTGTCGCTGACCTTGATGAAGGTCGCCAGGGGGATCATCTCGCCCTTGTTGTTGCGCACTTTCAGCTGGCCGATCTGCTCGGGTTCGAGACGGAACTGCTGCTCGGCCTGGACGTTGACCTGGTAGGTGCGGCCAAAGCGGTTGAAGTCGTTGGCATACAGCGAGCCCAGGTAGATCTGCAGGGTGTCGAAGATGTCGGAAATCGCCACGCCATGGGTCTTGGCCTTTTCCCGGTCGATGGCGGCATCGACCTGGGGCACGTTGACCTGGTAGCTGGTGAACAGCCCGGCCAGTTCCGGCACGTTGCGGCTCTTGGTGATGACGTTCTGCACTTCTTTATACAGCTCGTCGTAACCCAGGCCGCTGCGGTCTTCCACTTGCAGGCGGAAGCCACCAATGGTCCCCAGCCCCTGTACCGGCGGCGGTGGGAATATCGCCATGTAGGCGTCCTGGATATCGGCGTATTTGCCGTTCAGGGCTCCGGCGATGGCGCCGGCTGACATGCTTGGGTCCTTGCGCTCATCGAAGGGCTTCAAGGTGACGAAGACGATGCCGTTGTTCGGGCTGTTGGTGAAGCCGTTGATCGACAGGCCAGGGAAGGCCACCGCGCTTTCCACGCCGGGTTGCTTGAGGGCGATGTCGGACATGCGCTTGATCACGTCTTCGGTGCGGTCCAGGCTGGCGGCGTCCGGCAGTTGGGCGAAGGCCACCAGGTACTGCTTGTCTTGCGCCGGAACGAAACCCGTGGGGGTATGGGCGAAGCCGAACCAGGTCAGCACCATCAGCCCGGCATAGAGGAACAGGGCGATGCCGCTGCCGCGGATGACCCGGCGCACGGTGCCAACGTAACCGTGGCTGGCACGTTCGAAGAAACGGTTGAACGGCTTGAACAGCCAGCCCCCCAGCAACTTGTCGAGGAACTTGGAGAAGCGGTCCTTGGGCGCATGGTGTTCCTTGAGCAAGACCGCGGCCAGGGCCGGCGACAGGGTCAGGGAGTTGAAGGCCGAGATCACCGTGGAAATCGCGATGGTCAGGGCGAATTGCTTGTAGAACTGCCCGGTCAGGCCGCTGATGAAGGCCGCCGGGACGAACACCGCGCACAGCACCAGGGCGGTGGCGATGATCGGGCCGGTCACTTCACGCATGGCGCGTTGGGTGGCCTCCACCGGTTTCAGGCCCAGACCGATGTTGCGTTCGACGTTCTCCACCACCACGATGGCGTCATCCACCACGATACCGATGGCCAGCACCAGGCCGAACAGCGACAGGGCATTGAGGGAGAAACCGAACAGGTGCATGACCGCGAAGGTGCCGATCAGCGACACCGGTACCGCCACCAGCGGGATGATCGAGGCGCGCCAGGTCTGCAGGAACAGGATCACCACCAGCACCACCAGGATCAGCGCTTCGAACAGGGTGTGCACCACCGCCTCGATGGAGCCGCGAACGAAGATGGTCGGGTCGTAGACGATGCTGAAGTCCATGCCCTGGGGGAAGCTCTGCTTGAGTTCGGCCATCTTGGCCCGCACTTCATTGGAGATCTCGATGGCATTGGAGCCCGGACGCTGGAAGATCGGGATCGCCACCGCCGGCTGGTTGTTAAGCAGCGAGCGCAGGGCGTACTGGCTGGACCCCAGCTCGACGCGGGCAATGTCTTTCAGGCGGGTGATTTCACCGTTTTCGCCTGCGCGAATGATGATGTTCTCGAATTCTTCCTCGGTGACCAGGCGGCCCTGGGTGTTGACCGATAGCTGGAAGCTGGTGGCGCTGGGCGCAGGTGGCGCGCCCAGGGCACCGGCGGCGACCTGGCGGTTCTGCTCGCGGATGGCGTTGACCACGTCGGTGGCGGTCAGGTTGCGCGAAGCGGTCTTGTTCGGATCGAGCCAGACCCGCAGCGAGTAGTCGCCCATGCCGAACAGCTGCACATCGCCCACGCCGCCCAGGCGCGCCAGCTCATCCTTGATGTTGAGCAGGGCGTAGTTGGACAGGTAGAGCATGTCGTAGCGTTTGTCCGGCGAGGTCAGGTGGACCACCATGGTCAGGTCCGGAGAGGCCTTGTCCACGGTGATGCCGATGCGCGTCACTTCTTCCGGCAGCTTGGGCTGGGTGCGGGTCACGCGGTTCTGCACCTGCACCTGGGCATTGTCCAGGTCGGTGCCCAGGGCGAAGGTGATGGTCAGGGTGATCTTGCCGTCGGCGGTGGACTGCGAAGACATGTAGAGCATGTTCTCGACCCCGGTGATCGCCTGTTCCAGCGGCGCGGCCACGGTTTCACCGATGACTTTCGGGTTGGCCCCGGGGAAGTTGGCGCGTACCACCACGGTGGGCGGCACCACTTCCGGGTATTCACTGATGGGCAGTTGGAACAGTGAGATGGCACCGGCGATCAGGATCAGCAGCGACAGCACCGCGGCGAAGATCGGCCTGGAAATGAAGAACTGGGAAAAATTCATTTTGAGCGTCGTCCCTTAACCGCGCGGTGTCGCAGCGGCGAGTTTCACAGCCGGAGCCGGCTTGGCAGGGGTAACCTGCGGCAGGTTGCTGGCTTTCAGTGCTTGGCGTTGTTGGGCCAGAGCGGCGAGGGTTTCCTGGCTGGCCATGGGGATCAATTCAGGCGTTACCGGCGATCCCGGACGAGCCCGTTGCAAGCCCTTGACGATGATGGTGTCGTCCTTGCTCAGGCCGCTGCGCACGATGCGCAAACCTTCGATCTTCGGCCCCAGCTCGACGGCGCGGTAGGCCGGCTTGTTGTCGGCGTCCATCACCAGCACGAATTTCTTGCCCAGGTCGGTGCCCACGGCCTCGTCGTTGATCAGCATGGCCGAGTAGGTGCCGCTGCCTACCAGCTTCAGGCGCGCGTAGAGCCCCGGGGTGTAGCTGCCATCGTTGTTGTCGAACACCGCACGACCGCGAATGGTGCCGGTCTTGGGGTTGACCTGGTTGTCGACGAAGTTCATGTGCCCCAGGTGCGGATGGCCTTCTTCATTGGACAGGCCCAGGTACACCGGGGTGCTCTGGCCGCGCTGACCCTGGCGGGCCAGTCGGCTGTACTTGAGGTACACACGCTCGTCGGCGTCGAAGTAGGCGTAGACCTTGTCGGTGGACACCAGGCTGGTGAGCGGGGTGACATCGGCGGTCACCAGGTTGCCGGCGGTGATCTGCGCGCGGCTGACACGGCCGCTGATGGGGGCCACTACACGGGTGAAGCTGAGGTTGAGCTTGGCCAGATCCAGCTGGGCCTGGATGGCGTCGACCCCGGCGCGGGCTTCCTGGGCGGCGCTGGTGCGGTTATCCGCCAGTTCCGCAGAAATCGCGTTGCTGGCCAGCAGGCGTTGGCCACGCTGAGCTTCGTTGGCGCTGCGGGTGGCGGTGGCCCGGGCCTGTTGCAACTGGGCTTGCAGGCGGCGTACTTCAGCCTGGAACGGCCGTGGATCGATCTGGAACAGCACATCGCCTTGCTTCACCAGGGCGCCTTCGGTGAAGGCCACGCGATCGATCTGACCCGAGACCCGAGGACGTATTTCCACGGTTTCCGGGGCTTCCAGGCGACCGGTGAATTCGTCCCATTCGTTGACTGGCTGCTCCAGCACCTTGGCCACACTGACTTTGGCGGCAGGCGGCGCCGAAGCGGTGTCTGGCGCCTTGCCGCAGGCGCTGATAACCAGTACGGCGAGGGCGGCTAATGGGTAACGCAAGAGTTTGAGTGACTGGTCCATGGTTCATCCGCCAAGGTTATTTGAGATGGGCGGATGATCCTCGGCAGGGTTCTATGGCACGAATCGAATGAAGCAAAGGTAACTATCATTCAGAATGATATAAGCACCGCGCGAGGTCTCTGGCGGGGGCGTTAGGACGCTATCAAATTTTTCGGGCCCGTTCAGCGCTTGCGCCAATGCACAGTCCAGGCGTCGTCGGCTTCGGCGATGAACCGCTGAGCGTTGCCGGTATCCACGGTCGCACTTTCAATGCAACTGCGCGACTGCACGCCGAAGTCCCATGGAGTGTGGTGGTGGTTGGTATAGAAAAACATGAGGCGCGCATCCGCCATAGTGAAAATGGAGTGATTCAAACATTGCTTCTATAGTCGTTGTGGAGGGTATTAATCCCCCCTCAAAAAGCAGCCCAGATTGCCGAACGTAAAAGATAATCCCTTTCATTAAGGTGCGGTTATGTTTAACACTCGCTTGAAAACGGAATTGCAGGCACTTCAATCCGAACTTTCAGTGGCTCGTCAACTGCTGAAAGGGATTGAGACATGCCTGGTGCGTGCGGTGCTTGACGCCCAGTATCGTGTTATCGATGCCAACGAGGGCTTTCTCGCGATGCTGGGCTGCGGCGCCGATCAAGTACTGGGCAAGCCGATAGATAACTTCATTCCGCAATATGTAAGGCAAATGGATTGTTATCGTAAGTTACTGGACAGCGTGGATAACCATGACGCAGTGATTGATACGTATCGCTTTCAGCGTATTGATGGTGAGCTGTCCTGGTTTCGCGGCCTCTGGCAGCCGATTGTGGGGGCTGATGGGCACCTGGAAAGTATCCATGCCTTTGGTTCAAACATTACCGAGACAGTCGATACAGCCGCTGAGAATGCCGCCTTCATTCAGGCACTATTGCGTTCTACTGCGGTGATTGAGTTCGACCTTAGTGGTCATGTTTTGCAAGCGAATCAGCAGTTCCTGAGTGCAATGGGTTATGACCTGGCGCAGATCAAAGGCAAGCATCACAGCATCTTTTGTGATCCCGTCGATGCCGCTTCCAGTCATTACAAAGAGTTTTGGGCCACGCTCAATCGCGGCGAGTTCGTGGCTGATCGTTTCAAGCGCATCGATGCGCATGGTCGAACAATTTGGCTGGAAGCGACCTACAATCCGGTGCACAACGCGCAGGGCAAACTTTATAAGGTGGTGAAGTTCGCCACGGTCATTACTGATCAAGTGGCGCGTGAGCAAGAGGTGAATGAGGCCGCAACCATTGCGTTCGACATTTCCCAGCAGACCGATGTCAGCGCGCGACGTGGTGCCGAGGTGGTACAGAATACGGTGCAAACCATGCGCATGATCTCCGATGAGATGCAATCGGCGTCCGCGGGGATTGAAGCCTTAGGCAAGCAGTCGCTGTTGATCAGCTCCATCGTCCAGACCATTGGTGGCATCGCTCAGCAAACCAACCTCCTGGCGCTCAACGCTGCGATTGAAGCCGCGCGAGCAGGCGAGCAGGGCCGAGGTTTTGCCGTGGTGGCCGACGAGGTGAGGCAACTCGCGGGGCGTACCAGCGCGGCCACCGAAGAAATCGTGACGGTGGTGCAGCAGAACCAGAGCTTGGCAGACGCCGCGGTAAGCGGCATGGCCAACAGCCGAGGTCAGGCTGAAGAAGGCCTGATACTGGCCAACGAAGCCGGCTCGGTCATTCTCGAAATCCAGGAAGGCGCACGCCAGGTCGTGGGCGCTGTAGGGCGTTTTGCGAACCAACTGAAGTAACGCGCTGCGACTACCGGTCGATGTGAAGGGGAATCAGCGCGCCATCAAGGGCGGCGCGCATCACATCGGCGGACCACTCGACAGCGGCCCAAGCCAAGGCGCTACGCCACTCTGAACCAGGAGCAGTGGTCCAGTGGCGCTGGCTGTGCTTCAACAGCAAGACATCGCCTTCGGCAACGTCGCGGCGAATGGCGGCAGCCGCTATGGCAGCCCCGGGTTCCTGCGCCTCAGTGACCGTCTCATGAACATCTATCTGCGCAATTCTGGCGAGGTCACCGTTGAATTGGCGGCCGAACTGGCGCAAAAAGGGGCCGATCTGCAACCAGGGGGCTCAATCAAACATATCAACGACTCAGCGCCACAGGCCCAGTAGATCAGGCGCTTGAAGGTGTAATTGCGTAGTAGGTAATCGTCAATGTCCTGGTTTTTTGCAGCCTGAGTCAGCGCGGCGCCCCCGTTTCTGATGGCCTGCATTGTGGCCCTGGTCATGGGTTGCGCGCCTGTTCGGTGGCAGTGCCTTCACAGACCTGACGGGCTTGCATCAGGTCATGAAGACTCTTCCGGGACATCGCAGACAGCACCAGTGAGTCGTTTGCCAAATGGGGCAGGGGTCTGAGCGACTGGCGCTTGTTGAGCGCGGCGTGCCCGGTGCGGCGCCCGTGCAAGCGTTGGCTGCGGCCAACCCGATGGAGGTGGAGCAGGCCAGCTGTTATCAGTGCTTCAAGGAGGCTCTGCAGGACAACCTACTGACGCTGAACGCTTGCTTTGAAAGCAGGCCGAGAACCGCACCGAGGGCAACAAGTGGGCACTCGATTGGCTGCGCACGTTCTAGGCGTTGCGGTGCCCGGCCGCTTCCGGGGTGGGCAGGTTCGATGGCGTTGTACGCACCATGACCGTGATGATGGTCAGTGCCGCAATCAGCACCCCGGGGGCGGTTGCCAGCAAAACTCCCGTGGTGCCGGCGCCCGCTGCAAGGAGTTGCCCGGCCGCCAGCGGCCCGGCCACCGAACCCAAGCGGCCGACGGCCACGGCTGCGCCGACGCCGGTGGCGCGTACCGAGGTCGGGTAGGAGGGCGGTGCCGAGGCATAAAGCACCAACTGCGCGGCCATCACGAACAGCCCGGCGGCAAAGCCGGCAATGGCCATCGGCACGATGCCCACTGACAGCCCAACGCCGGCCAGGGCGGCGAGCAATCCGGCATACACCCACAGCACCGTACCTCAGTACCTCAGTACCTCAGCGTTTCAGTACTTCAGCACCTCAGTGACCCAGTGACCGTATGAACGGCTCACCGGCGAAGCAAGGGACGGCACCAGCAGAAAAAGCCAGCCCAAGGCCGGCACACCGTAGAACGTATCGGTGACCCTCTTGTTTTTGTATCAGGGCATGCCAGGCATCTTCGAACGCTTCACAGGTGCCCGTCGGGCAGGGGGCCTTCAGCGGGTCACCCAGGGGGGCTTTGAGTGACTTTTAAAGTGACGCCACTTGACAGCGAAGCGTTGAAAGAAGCGTAATGTGTTGTTGGTGTTAACGTTAACTTAGATAAAAACAAGAGGGTCGTTACATGCAGCTTGCCGCCAAACGCGAATACTGGCTTATCAGTGGTTTGTTGTTTTTCTTCTTCTTCTCGTGGTCATCCAGCTATTCGCTGTTCTCTATCTGGTTGCATCGAGTCATTGGTTTGAATGGCACGGAGACCGGTTTCGTTTTCGCGGCCAACGCCATTGCCGCGTTGCTGGTCCAGCCCTTTTACGGTGCTCTTCAAGACCGCCTTGGGTTGTCCAAAAAGCTCCTGGTGTGGATTGGAACCTTGCTGTGTGCCGCCGCCCCCTTTGCCATTTACATCTACGCCGGTCTGTTGGCGCAGAACGTGGTGCTCGGCGCGTTGCTCGGTGCGGCGTTCCTGGCCCTGGCGATGCTTGCCGGCGTGGGGGTGATCGAGTCCTACACCGAGCGAGTGTCGCGTCATGCCGGATTCGAGTTTGGAACCACCCGAATGTGGGGGTCGTTGGGCTGGGCCAGTGCGACAGGCGCGGTGGGTGTGGTGTTCAACATTGATCCAGACATCGCGTTTTACATGAGCAGCGCCGCCGGCGTCGTGTTCTTGCTGATCCTGTCCCGCTTGGATCTGAGCAGATTGAGCCAGTCGGCCGCACAGGCGGGGGGGCTGGCCAATCCCGTGCGCCTGAACGATCTGTGGAAACTGCTGGCACTCCCGCGGTTCTGGGCGTTCAGCCTCTACCTGACGGGGGTGTGCGGGATCTACATGATCTACGAACAACAGTTTCCGGTGTACTTCTCTTCGTTTTTCTCGACCCCGGAGGAGGGGACCCGCGCCTATGGTTACCTGAATTCGTCTCAGGTACTCGCCGAGGCCGTATTGATGCTGTTTGCGCCCTGGGTGGTCAGCCGCACAGGCGCCAAATACGGGCTGATCCTGGCGGGCAGCATCATGTTCGTGCGTATCCTCGGCTCCGGTCTGGCTACACAGGCCTGGGCCATCGCCGCCTGCAAGATGTTGCACGCACTGGAGGTGCCCATCTTGCTGGTCTCGGTATTCAAATACATTTCGCTGAACTTCGACGCTCGACTGTCCGCCTCGATCTACCTGGTGGGATTTCAGTTCGCCCAGCAATTGACCGCCATGCTGTTATCGCCGCTGGTGGGCTATGGCTACGACCATTTCGGTTTCTCCAGCGTCTACGTGCTGATGGCAGGCCTGGTCGGCGTTTGCCTGGTGCTGTCATGGACCTTGTTGCGCAAGGACCCCGTGCGAGACGCCGCTCAAGACCTGCCTGGCGATTCGCCGGAGCTCCCCACCATTGCTCAATCCGCCCCACGTTATAACCCCTAGACAGGACCCCGCCATGCACGCTGCACGGTTAGACCAAGCGCATCGCGCTATCGAAAAAAAGCTACCTGGGCGGAGTAATGACTATCGCCTGGCCTATCACCTTGCGCCGCCGGCGGGATGGATGAATGACCCGAACGGTCTGGTGTTCTTTCGCGGCGAATACCACGTGTTCTATCAACATCACCCCTATTCGGCGCAGTGGGGACCGATGCACTGGGGGCATGCCAAGAGCCGTGACCTGGTGCACTGGGAACATCTGCCCATCGCGCTGGCCCCTGGCGAGGCCTATGACTGCGACGGGTGCTTTTCAGGGTCGGCGGTGGTCTCGGACGACACGCTTCACCTGATCTACACCGGCCATACCTGGCTGGGCGCGCCGGGTGACGAGCGCAATATCCGTCAAGTCCAGTGCCTGGCCAGCAGCACCGATGGGATCGCGTTCAGCAAGCATGGACCGGTGGTCGATACGCCGCCGGAGCCGGACATCATGCACTTTCGCGATCCCAAGGTATGGCGACGGGGAGGGCAATGGTGGATGGCCCTTGGCGCTCGGCAAGGCGATCATCCGCAGTTGCTGCTCTATTGCTCCCAAGACCTGCGGCACTGGACGTACCTGAGCCGTGCACTGCAAGGACGATGCGAGTCGGACGGCTACATGTGGGAGTGTCCGGACTTGTTCGAACTGGACGGCTGCGACGTCTTTCTCTATTCGCCCCAAGGCCTCAAGCCCAGCGGTTACGACAACTGGAACAAGTTCCAGAACAGCTATCGGATGGGCCTGTTGGACGATCGCGGGTACTTCAGCGAGTGCGGCGAGCTGCGTGAACTGGACCACGGTCACGACTTCTATGCCGCGCAGACCCTGCTGGCACCGGACGGGCGCCGTCTATTGTGGGCCTGGATGGACATGTGGGACAGCCCGATGCCGAGTCAGGCGCAGCACTGGTGCGGTGCGCTGTCGCTGCCTCGTGAGCTGAGCCGCAATGGCGAACGGCTGCGCATGCGGCCGGCCCGCGAGTTGATAGCGCTGCGCCAGTCGCAACACACGCAGGCGATCGGCGTGCTCGAATCCGGCAATTGCCTGTTCGCGGAACGAGGGGCGCTGTTGGAACTCGAGCTGACCCTGGATTTGGCTGGCAGTACCGCTGAGCGTTTTGGTCTGGCGCTGCGCTGCAGTGAGGATCAGCAAGAGCGGACCCTGGTGTATTTCGATGCGATGGCGCGCCGCCTGGTGCTGGACAGGCAACACTCGGGAGTGGGTGTGAGCGGTGCGCGCAGCGTGCCGATAGCCAAGGGACAAACGCGGATAGACCTGCGGATTTTCCTTGATCGCTCATCCATCGAGGTGTTTGTCGATGACGGTGCCTATAGCTTGAGCAGCCGGATCTATCCTGGTCCCGACAGCCAGGCGGTCATGGCGTTTGCGGTCAATGGCAGCGCTGGGTTTGGCGATGCGTCGGTCTGGCACCTGGCTGATCTGCGCCTCTGACCCTGTGGGTTGGCCACGGATGGCATGGCTTCTGGCGGCGTGTTGTCAGGCTTTTACCAAGCATGACATGATGCTCGGCCATATCAGCAATGGCACCTGCGAATGGCCTCAGTTAAAGATGTCGCGCGCCTGGCAGGGGTTTCCTTGATGACGGTGTCCAGGGCGCTCAATACCCCGGAAAAAGTCAATCAGGACACCCTGGCGAAAGTTCTGCAAGCGGTCGAGACTCTGGGTTATGTCCCCAGCCTTTCAGCCCGAAAGATCCGCGGCGGTGCCTCCCGTGGCAAGACCATCGGCGTCTTCGCGCTGGATACTGCCACCACGCCCTTCGCGGTGGAAATGCTCCTGTCCATGGAGCGCACCGCCCGGGAACACGGCTGGAATGTTTTCATCCTGAACGTGTTCGAGGTGCCGCCGAGCCAGCAAACCATCGACCTGATGTTGTCCCACCAGCCTGACGGGATCATCTTCAGCGCCATGCAATTGCGCACCGTCGAGATCCCCCCGGTGCTGCGCAGCCTGCCGCTGGTCCTGAGCAACTGCATGAGCCTTGAGTCCGGGGTGGCCTGTTATGTGCCTGACGATGCCGACGGCCAGTATCAGGCTGTGCGGCATGCGCTCAAGCGGGGCTACCAGCGTCCGTTGTGCATCAACCTGCCACAAGCCAGCCTGGCCTGGGAACAGCGTCAGCTGGGATTGGCTCGGGCCCTCGCCGAAGCCGGCATAGCCGTGGCCGATGTTCCTCAATACAGCCTGTCCCAGGATGACGCCTATCAGGAAACGATCACCGTGCTGGAGGAGCAGTTGCGAGACGCGCAAGGTGCGCCAGCGTTCGATCTTCTTATCTGTGGCAACGACCGTATCGCTTTGCTGGCTTACCAGTACTTGCTCAGTCGCGGTCTGCGTATTCCGCAGCACGTGGCGGTTTTGGGGTACGACAACATGATCGGTGTTGCAGAGTTGTTCTACCCGCCGCTCAGCACTGTGCAGTTGCCGTATTACGAAATGGGACGGCGCTCTGTCCAATACCTTATTGAAGGCAGGGGCGATTCCACGATTCACCGGGTTGAATGCCCCCTGGTCGAACGTGAGTCCTGTTAACAAGCTATTCGGGTCGATTGGCGCCTAACTAGATGGGACTTGGTTAAGTTGCTGGTGGCGAGTCGTTGCCAGCATCTTGATACGACGTCTGTGGGCCGGGTTTTACATTTTCAGACTATAAGTTTGCTGATTAATACACCTGCAGTTTGACTAAAGCTTGATACTGCGCGCCCTAGCGCCCTGAAAAGTTTATCCCCAAGGGCATCGCTCTCATCGTACGAAAGGAATCATGTCGATGTATCTCTCCCATACTCTCGCGGGCATCAGTCTGTGTGCGGCGTTATTTGGCCTGATGGGTTGTGCGCCCACCTCCATTGCCGGAGCGGGCGCCAATAATGTGCGCATCACCCATAATGAGCCGGGCCGAGAATGCCAGTTCCTTGGTGATGTTACGGGGAGTCAGGGCAACTTCTTATTGGGCAGTATCACGGGCAATGCCGATCTGGAGACCGGGGCGCGCAATGATCTTAAAAACAAAGCAGCGGCAATAGGGGGTAACAGGGTCTATCTCCTCACTCAGCGTGCAGGGCAAACCGGCTCGGATAATCGATTGGAGCAAACCAACGTGACTCTCTCAGGCAATGTCTATCACTGCCCAGAGCGTTGAGTCAGGCCTCGCTACCTGATCCCTGAAATTTTGCGCCCGTCGATACCAGCCCCATCAGGCCCATTGCTCCTTGCCGATCGGCCCTTTCTGAACCAGGCCTGGATTACCGGCCGGCCAGGGAGCGGGCGGCCGGGTTTCAACGGCCTGAGTGCGGACCTTTGGCCGACGATAGTGCAATACTGAATCGCCCCGGGTTTCGTAGACACCTCCATGCCTTAAACTGAGGCCAATCAGGAGGTGCCATGAGCAACCCACGTTATCCCGAAGAATTCAAAATCCAAGCGGTCAATCAAGTGACCGAAAAGAAGCTGCCTGTCGCTGATGTGGCGGCGCGTCTTGGCGTGTAGTCGCATAGCCTCTATGCCTGGATAAAGCGCTACAGCAAACCTCAGGCAGAACGGCAGCAAGACGATGATCAGCACGCTGAACTGCGGCGTCTGCGAGCGGAACTCAAGCGGGTCACCGAGGAGCGAGACATCTTAAAAAACTGCCTCTCCGGCGCTCCGCAGCCCATTGCATTAGAAACACGGGCGCTACACTGAGTTCGTTGGACAGTGGTCGCTAGCTTTTTGGAGGCTTTGACCCCGTCAAAAAACATGACCCAGGGGAAGCTGCGGACCCGTGATTGGTGGCACGCGCCGTGACCCCGTTTAGGAATGTGATCTGATCCGAGTCCCCGTCCAACATCTCTGCGTTGGAGGGTTGTCATGAAAAAGTCTGCTGCTCAAAGCGGCCTGCCGATCATCAATGAACGGGCGGCCGGCATCGATATCGGTTCAAGGTTTCACGTCGTGGCGATTCCGTCGGGGCTGTCCGAGGAGCCTATTCGAACCTTTCAAGCGTTCACCGGCGATATCGAGAAGATGGCAACCTGGCTGATCGACGTCGGCATCCAAACAGTAGCCATGGAGTCAACCGGTGTTTACTGGATTCCAGTTTACGAAATCCTCGAGACCCATGGACTTCACGTCATATTGGCGAACGCTCGCGATGCTCGGGCCGTACCCGGGCGCAAGACGGATGTGAATGATGCTCAGTGGATTCAACGGCTGCATGCCTGTGGACTGCTGCGCGCAAGCTTTCAGCCTGATCGTGCCATCTCGGCGTTACGCAGTTATCTCCGGCTCCGAGAGCGCCATCTTGACTATGCAGCGGCTCATATCCAACACATGCAAAAAGCGCTCACCCATATGAATCTTCAGTTACATCATGTGGTCAGCGACATCACGGGCGTGACCGGTATGCGGATCATCCGGGCCATCGTGGCCGGCGAACGCGATGCATCAAGGCTGGCAAGTTTGCGTGATACGCGCTGCAAATCCAGTGAACAGACGATCCACGACGCGTTGATTGGCAACTACCAACCCGAACATGTCTTTGCCCTTACGCAAGCGCTGGCCATGTACGATGCTTATCAAGAGCAGTTGCTCATCTGCGATCAGCAGATTGCCAGAAGCCTCTCCAGCCTTTCCCTGCAACAGCCTCCGCCGACAGAACCCTTGCCGAAGGCCCGACATAATACTCGGCAACCCAACGCTTTGGCCTTTGAAGTGCGCCCCCTGCTTTACCAGCTAGTCGGCGTCGATCTGACGCAAATACACGGCATTGGCCCCTATCTCGCGCTCCGCCTGGTGGCTGAGTGCGGCACGGATCTCAGCCGATGGCCCACAGCTCATCATTTCACCTCCTGGCTGACACTGGCTCCTGGTTGTCGCATCAGTGGCGGAAAGGTGCTGTCGGCCCACACCAGGAAAACCAAAAATCGGGTGACCGCGCATCTTCGGCTCGCCGCGGTGACTATCGGTCGAACGAGCACGGCCCTTGGGGCCTTTTACCGACGGCTGTCAGCCCGCATCGGCAAGGCGAAAGCGGTCACTGCCACCGCACGGAAAATTGCCATCTTGTTCTACAATGCCATGCGGTTCGGCATGGCCTATCAGGATCCAGGCGCAGACCACTACGAGCAGAAGTACCGAGAGCGCGTCCTTAAGAGCCTCCATCGGCGTGCTGCGGAGTTTGGATTTTCGCTACTGCCTGTGGAAGGTGTTTCTTAGGAAGGCCGCCGCGTACTTTGCCAAGGAGTGCGGTTGAAGTACGCCTTTATCAAGCAGCGAGCGGGCGACTATTCCATTCGGCGGCTTTGCCTGACGCTGAAAGTCCATCCCAGTGGTTATTACGCTTGGTTGTCTGAGCCGCAATCTGCACGCGCTAAAGACGACCAACGATTACTGGGTTTGATCAAGCATTCATGGCTGGAGAGCGGCGGTGTTTATGGCTATCGCAAAATTCATGACGATCTGCGCGAGGTCGGTGAGGATTGTGGTCGCCATCGTGTGGCGAGGCTGATGCGTCTTGAAGGTCTGCGCTCTCAGACAGGGTATCGACGCCGCCCTGGCAAGTACGGTGGTAAGCCAGCGGTCGCCTCTCCCAATTTGCTGAAGCGCCAGTTCGATGTCGTAGAACCCAACAAAGTTTGGGTCACCGACATCACCTACATTCGCACGTATGAAGGCTGGCTGTATTTGGCGGTCGTGCTGGATCTGTTTTCTCGTCAGGTCGTCGGCTGGTCAATGAAATCGCAGATGACCAGTGATTTGGCCATTGATGCGTTATTGATGGCGGTTTGGAGGCGAAAACCGAAACAGGAGGTGATGGTTCACTCCGACCAGGGCATCCAGTACAGCAGCTCCGATTGGCGCAGTTTTTTGAAAGCGAACAATTTGGTTGCCAGCATGAGTCGCCGCGGCAACTGTCATGACAACGCCGTGGCCGAGAGCTTTTTCCAGCTTCTGAAACGGGAACGGATCAAGCGGAAAATCTATTCCACGCGCGAAGATGCTCGTAGTGATGTGTTCGATTACATCGAGATGTTCTACAACGCAAAACGCCGGCATGGTTTCAACAATCAACTGTCACCGGTAGAGTTTGAAAAGCGTTACGCAATGAGCTTGCAAGGTGTCTAAAAAAACCGGGGCGATTCACACACTGCAGCCAAGCTCAATCAATCGTTCGGAGGGTGCAAGGCTCGGTCAACGATACCTACCACCATTAGTGCCGGAATTTACAGAAATCAAGAGGTGAAATAAATGGCTAGTGAAGAACTAAGTGCTGCGTTACATGAGGAAATAAAGTCATTTTGCGACGTGGGCGATCAACTTGCGGATTTGGAGCGATATGAGGAGGCCATTGCGCAATATAATAAAGCTTGGTTGCTAGTCCCTGAGCCAAAAAATGACTGGGAGGCTTCGACATGGATTCTGGCAGCTATAGCTGATGCATGCTTTCTCTCAGGTTATAAAACTTCTGCTCGTGAAGCTCTTCAATATGCGATGACTTGTCCTGGTGGAGTTGGCAATCCATTTTTACATATGAGGCTTGGTCAAGTACTATTGGATGATGGCCAT
The DNA here is from genome assembly GCF_009861525.1 of Pseudomonas sp. LD120. Lineage (GTDB taxonomy): Bacteria > Pseudomonadota > Gammaproteobacteria > Pseudomonadales > Pseudomonadaceae > Aquipseudomonas. The sequence goes on from NZ_WVHL01000002.1 coordinate 228,409, forward strand.
GAGGATAATGCTGCGGATGAGTTGATGCGTGCTTATATGGGGGCGGGTCAAGAGATTTTCCAGAAAGAAGAGCCTAAATATTTTAATTTTCTGAAGAGTAGGATGAAGTTATAGGGCTTTCTAATAAATAGTGTGAGGTGTGATTGGGAAGTGTCTAAAGGAGGCATGTAGTGCCTCCTTTGTTAATGAGTTGATGTTCACGCAAGTAATTGGGCGAGGCTTTATCTATTAGGTTGTGGTTTGCTCTATTTTAGTTCTCTGAAGGAACATGGCTGAATTTTTCAGCAATCAATGCCCTTGGGGAACTCTGAAATAGACTTCAAAATTTGGCAGAATGTCTTATCTCAATCGCCGAGACGCCTGATTTTTAAACGAGTTTATGGGCGTCAGTGGAACTCGATCAAAGACTCTCAGGGTCGCCAAAGAACATCTGAATTCTTGACCGTAACCAGCGCTCTCCCGGGTCGTTGTCCTGTGAGCCGCGCCAGGCCATGTGCAGTTCGAAGCTGCGCACCGGCAGGGGCGGGTCTTCGGCGCGTACGCCACCGGCGGCGGTGAGGGCCTCGGCGGTGTAGTCGGGCACGGTGGCGAGGATGTCGGTGCCGGCCAGCAGGGTGCTCAGGCCGTTGAATTGCGGCACAGCGAGCACTACGTGGCGTTTGCGTCCGAGCTTCTCCAGTTCTTCATCGATAAAACCGCTCAGGTCCCCGGCAAACGACACCAGGGCGTGGGGGCGGGCGCAGAAGTCGTCCAGGCTGAGGGCGCCGGGCACGGTGTCGGCACGCAGCAGTTTGGGCAGGCTGCGGCGCAGGACTTTGCGCTTGGCGTTGGCTGGCAGGTCGGCGGTGTAGCTGACGCCGATGGAGATTTCGCCGGAGGCCAGCAGCGACGGCATCAGCAGGTAGTTGGCCCGGCGCACCACCAGCACGATGCCCGGGGCTTCGGCCCGCAGGCGCTTGAGCAGCATCGGCAGGAGGGCAAACTCCGCGTCGTCGGACAGGCCAATGCGGAACACTGTGGTGCTGGTGGCTGGGTCGAACTCGGCGGCGCGGCTGACGGCGGTGGAGATCGAGTCCAGGGCCGGTGAGAGCAGGGCGAAGATTTCCACGGCCCGGGCCGACGGCTCCATGCTGCGGCCGGTGCGTACAAATAGCGGGTCGTCGAACAAGTTGCGCAGCCGCGACAGGGCGGCACTGATGGCCGGTTGGCCGAGAAACAGCTTCTCGGCGGCGCGAGTCACACTGCGTTCGTGCATCAGCGTTTCGAATACGATCAACAGATTCAGGTCGACACGACGCAGGTCATTACGATTCATCTGGAGTCCTGGCAGAGTCAGCGAGTTTGACGGGAGCGACCCTGTCGCAACAAAGGTCGGCGTGAATCTTACGGGTAAAGGCTGTTACTCTGCACCGGCTAAATGTTATTGGTTTGTGGGCAGATACGATTCCGGCAGGCGGTTGGTTGTGATTTTCATGTTCCAGGGCACGGAATCAATGACAGACATGTCGACTATTAATAGGCACTGATAGTCTTGCTTTCAAAGCCCGGATAAAGTTTGCGGCATTAGAGGTTAATTTGACGAGGTTTGCGATGTCCCGCACGATTCGTTTTCACAAGTTTGGACCGGCCGAGGTGCTCAAGTGCGAAGAGCATGCAGCGTCGTTGCCTGCGCCAGGCGAAGTGCAGGTACGAGTCGAAGCCATCGGTATCAGTTGGTATGACGTGCTCTGGCGGCAGAACCTGGCACCGTCCCATGCGCGCCTGCCGTCCGGCCTCGGGCATGAAATGGCCGGTGTGGTCACGGCGGTAGGCGAGGGCGTCGACGACCTCGCGGTCGGTGACAAGGTCGCCAGCTTTCCCGCGCAAAGCCCCAATGACTACCCGGTGTATGGCGAGCAGATCGTCCTGCCACGCTCGGCCCTGACCCGTTATCCAGATGTGCTTAGCCCTATCGAAGCCGCTGTGCATTACACACCGCTGTTGATTGCCTATTTCGCCTACGCTGACCTTGCGCGGGTCAAGCCCGGGCAGTTCGCCCTGGTCACCGATGCCAGCCACTGTGCCGGCCCGTCTTTTGTGCAGTTGGGCAAGGCCCTGGGGGTGCGGGTGATCGCGGCCACCAAGACGGCTGGCGAGCGTGAATACCTGTTGTCCCTCGGTGCCGAGAAGGTGATTGTCACCGAAGAGCAGGACCTGCTGATGCAGATCAACAAGCTCACCGACAATCGCGGAGTCGATGTGGTGTTCGACGGCCTGGGCGGTCCGCAGATGTCGATGCTCGGTGATGTCCTGGCGCCTCGCGGCAGCCTAGTGTTGTATGGCCTGCAAGGTGGTAACCAGACGCCGTTCCCGGCCTGCGCGGCGTTCCAGAAGAACATTCAGTTCTTTGTCCATTGCATCGGCAACTTCACCGGCAAGCCGGAGCTGGGGATCATTCAGGATCAGGTGGCGTTGCAGCGTGCGCTGCGCGACATCAACCAACTGACTGCGGATCGGGTGCTGGTGCCCTTGAAGACCCGAGTCTTCCCCTTCAGCGAGTTTGTCGAGGCGCACCGTTACATGGACGAATGTCCATGTCGCGAACGGGTCGCGCTGCAGGTCGAACCGGCCTGAATTCCCAAACGCCAGGCCAAGCCTGGCGTTTTTGTATATGGATCTTTGTCGGCGCCGGCTTGTCGACCAATGAGGCCTGAACCTCGTGCAAGCCTTGAGGCTGTCTTCTCTGGCAAGCCAGCTACTGCGTAAGCCAGGCCTGCTGCAGTCAGCTGAGAAAGGCGGGGTTGTTCTGGGATAGATTGCGTCGCGCCGCGGTCAAACTGCCAGTAAACTGCGCTCCATCCCGAATCATCCTTTTCTAGAGGTTTTGCATGACTCTCAGTCCTTTTGCGGGCAAGCCGGCACCCGTTGAGTTGCTGGTCGATATCCCGCGACTGGTTACGGCGTATTACACCGGTCAGCCCGATGCATCGGTGCCCACCCAGCGCGTGGCTTTCGGCACCTCCGGGCACCGTGGCAGTTCGTTCGATCTGAGTTTCAATGAATGGCATGTCCTGGCCATCAGCCAGGCCATCTGCCTGTATCGCGAAGCCCAGGGCATCACCGGGCCGCTGTTTGTCGGCATCGATACCCACGCACTGTCGACCCCGGCCGGAGCCAGTGCCTTGGAAGTCCTGTCGGCCAACGGCGTGACTGTGATGATTGCTGCCGGTGACGAGTACACCCCGACGCCTGCGGTGTCCCATGCCATCCTCTGCTACAACCGCGGTCGCACTTCGGGCCTGGCGGACGGCATCGTCATCACTCCGTCCCACAACCCGCCACAAAGCGGCGGCTACAAGTACAACCCCACCAACGGCGGCCCGGCCGACACCCACATCACCAAGTGGATCGAAGCCAAGGCCAACGAACTGCTGGCGGCCAAGCTCGCTGGGGTCAAGCGCATCAGCTACGAGCAGGCGCTGAAGGCCGATACCACTCATCGTCACGACTATCTCAACACCTACGTCGCCGACCTGATCAACGTCATCGACCTGGATGCCATCCGCAACGCCAAGCTGCGCCTGGGTGTAGATCCGCTCGGCGGAGCAGGGGTGCGCTACTGGTCGGCGATCGCCGAGCACTACCGCCTGGATCTGGAGGTGGTCAACAAACAGGTAGATGCCACTTTCCGCTTTATGTCGGTGGACTGGGACGGGCAAATCCGCATGGACCCGTCCTCCAGTTACGCCATGCAAGGGCTGATCGGCCTGAAAGAACGTTTTGACGTGGCCTTTGCCTGTGACCCCGATCACGACCGCCATGGCATCGTCACGCCCAGCGGCGGCTTGCTGGCCCCGAACAATTACCTGGCGGTATCCATCGACTACCTGTTCCAGAACCGTGCACATTGGCGTGCTGATGCCGCCGTGGGCAAGACCGTGGTCAGCAGCGGTTTGATCGATCGGGTGACGGCACGTCTGGGCCGGCGTCTGTACGAAGTGCCGGTGGGTTTCAAATGGTTTGCCGACGGCCTGTTCGATGGCTCCCTGGGGTTTGGTGGTGAAGAGAGCGCCGGCGCGTCCTTCCTGCGCCAGGACGGCAGCGTCTGGAGCACCGACAAGGACGGGTTGATTCCCGCCCTGCTGGCCGCTGAAATGACTGCCCGTACCGGCCGTGATCCCAGTCAAGCCTACCGCGCACTGTGCGATGAGTTGGGCGAGCCCTTTTCGGTACGTGTTGATGCCAAGGCCAATCCGCAGCAAAAGGCCTTGCTCAGCAAGCTGTCACCGCAACAGGTGACCTCGACCCAGTTGGCTGGCGAGCCGATCCAGCAGATCCTTAGCCACGCGCCAGGTAACGAGCAAGCCATCGGTGGCCTGAAGGTCATGACCGAGAACGGCTGGTTCGCCGCACGCCCGTCTGGTACCGAGGACATCTACAAAATCTACGCTGAGAGCTTCATCGGCGACGACCACCTCAAGCAGCTGGTGCAGGAAGCCCAGACCCTGGTGGATGCAGCCATCAGCGACAACTGATTCACAGAGCCGGCTCGCCGGCGAAAAGATCCTTGAGACGGACACAGGTCTTGCGGATGCGTTCGCTGGCAAGCCAGCTCCTACGGTCGTTGTTCATTGCACGATCTGTGTAGCCGGCTAGCGGGCAAAAAAGGGGCGACCATCATAGTCGCTCCTTTTTAGTTGCCGCTGCGTTTCAAGCCAGGTCTACCAGCACGATTTCGCTGTCTTGCACGGCGCTCACCCGCAGCACCCGCTCATCCTCGATTGCAACACCGTCTCGAGCTTCGGCACGCAAGCCGTTGATCTCGATCACCCCGGTCGCCGGCACCAGATAAGCCCGACGCCCTGCGTCCAGGTGGTACTCGGCGGTTTCCCCGGCCCTCAGGTTGGCCGCCACCAGCCGTGCATCGGCGCGAATACGCAAGCTTTCCTCATCGCCTTCCTTACCGCTGGCCAGGGTCACGAAGCCCTCGCGCAACCCCTTGGGAAACGGCTTGGCGCCCCAGGACGGCGCCAAGCCGGCCTGGTTGGGGATGATCCAGATCTGAAAGATCTTGGTCGGTGTGGCTTCCAGGTTGTATTCACTGTGGGCGATGCCGGTGCCAGCGCTCATGACTTGCACATCACCGGCCTCGGTGCGGCCTTTGTTGCCCAGGTTGTCCTGATGGCTGATGGCGCCTTTGCGAACGTAGGTGATGATTTCCATGTCCCGGTGCGGGTGCTGCGGGAAGCCGGTGCCCGGGGCAATCACGTCGTCGTTCCAGACTCGCAGGTTGCCCCAGTGCATGCGCTTGGGATCGTGGTACTCAGCGAAGGAAAAGTGGTGATGGGCGTCCAGCCAGCCGTGGTGTGCGCCACCCAGGGAGCTGAAAGGTCTGAGTTCAAGCATGATCGTCTCCTCGAAAAGGGTTCGTCATGGCGGGGTGTGCCCGGGCCAAAAAACGATAACCGTTGGTCGATGGCGTGGATCTTCCATCAACTATTGATCGAGAAAAAGCGCAAAAAATGCGGTAATTCAATCGTAAAATCAGATAGTTATTTTGTCGAAAAGTTGGTGTTAAACCTTCGGTTCATCGCTTAAGTTAATGACCTGCAAGCAATTGCCTGGATGTCGTGAAAAAATCTGCTACTAACTGCTCAGCCTCACCCCTTGGAGTCCGCGTGTCGCAACACACCCCCGATCTGCCCCCCGAGCTTTTACCTCTGGCCCAGATGCCTCTCTTGAAGCGCTTGGCGGCGCGATTCTTCGGTCATGGCCTGACGCGCCTGCGGGCTCAGCATCGGGCGTCCTGGCTGCACGGTCAGGCTGACGGCTTTCGCAGCGGTCATACCGCCGGAGTGGAGTATGGGTATGAGGAGGGCCGGCTCGAAGGGTATGAAGCAGGCCGTCAGGTGCTGCTGATTCGCGACAGCCGCGACACCGAACATCGACCACCAGGCGTGGATGACCGGCTGTTTGACGATTGGCGCCTGCCGCTGAACGCCGAGTTGAAAAAACGTTTCAAGACCGATGTCGCCCGCTTGCTGGCGCCCCAGGCTCAGCCCAGTGCCGCGCAGTGGAAGATGATCTTCAGTGACACGCCAGCCACCGCGGTGATTGCCGGGGCTGGAGCTGGCAAGTCGACCTCTTTGGTATTGCGCCTGCTGTTGCTCTGCCACTACCTGGGGTTCGAGCTGGACTCCATGACCGTAGTGACCTTCACTCGCGAGTCGCGCAAGGATTTCATCAACAAGCTGGTGCAGGTCTTTGCGCTATGGGGGCGGGTGCTAAGCCCCCGGGACGCCCGGGACCTGGTACGCACCTTCCATTCGCGGATCCTGCCCATGGTGCGCAGTCTGCCGGGATTCGAGCGCCTTCAGGCCTTCGAGAACCTCGGTGATCGAGTGCAGGGGGCTGAGGATGAGGTGGACAGCAACCCCTTCGATCTGCGCATCAATGACGCCCAGCGCCAGCACCTCAATACGTGCTACCAGGCGCTGTACCGCAGTGATGAGCGCTTCCGGCTAGCCCTGAAACCCTTGCTGCGCCATGCCTTGCAGCTCAAGGCCGTGGAACGCGATCATCCCGATGTGCAAAAGCGCGCGGCCGTCACCGAGCTGGCGTCCAAGCGCGATGAAGAGCTTTGCGACACCGTGGAAGACTTGTGGTTTCGTGCTGGCGCCTGGCCGATTCCAGGCATCGAGCCTGTGCGTCAGCGCTTTGAAATCAACGGTTCGACCTTTCACTGTCACGGTTATGCCGCCGAGCTGGATGCCTGGGTGGTGCTGGGCTTCGATCCTCAAGAAAACCCGCAGATCACTCGGCCCGGGGCCAAGCTGACGGTGCGTGCAGAATGGGCGGTCAAGCGCACGTTGTTTCAAGCTTTCTTTCGTAAGCCATTGATTTGGCTTGATAGCTATCAGGCGTCCAAGCGCGCTTTGGGTGCTTTTTCCGCTGAGCTCAGCGCCGGCCCCGGTTTCGATTACAAGGTCAAGGGTGAGCTGGCCTCGGCGCCGTTGCTCGATTGCTTTGTCGCCGCCGCCGGGTTTATCGAGAACCTGGGACTGGATGTGGGCGACGCCGTTGGCCGTATGAGCTTTGCCCAGGACGATCCTGATCGTTTTTTCTTTGAGGCCTTGAGCCTGTTCTGGCAGGCCCTAGAGGATCATCTGCTGGACCAGTCGCCGCCGATCATGACCTATAACCGGATGTTTGCCTTGTTCAGCGAGCGCTCGCCGGAAAATTTCAAGTTGTTGAGCGATGCCTGTCTGAGGCCGATGTCGCACCTGATGATCGACGAATTCCAAGACGTTTCGCCGCAGATTGTCTCCTGGATCAAAGCGAGCCTCGGGGAGATTCGCAGTCGTGGTGCCGCCCTGCATGTCGGGCGCGGGGCGCAGTATTCCTCGTTGCTGTGTGTCGGGGATGACTGGCAGTCGATCTACGGCTGGCGGGGCAGTTCGCCCAAGTATTTCATCGAGTTCAACAAGGAGTTTGCGTCGCCTACTACCACGCGGGTCATGCTCAGCGAGAATTACCGCAGTCATCAGCATGTGATCGATGCTGCTGAGCATATAGTCCGGGCGGCTCCGGCGATTGCCGGCAAGAAGGCCAAGGCCAGTGGTGAAGCCCGGGAGCTGTGGCCGGTGCAGGTGCTTGATCGTGACGAACAGGGCTTGGCGCAGCGTCTGGCGGAGCACTACCGGCAAGGCGATTCAATCTTGATGTTGTTTCGAAAAATTAGCGATAAACTATTGATTGAAAAGCATATTTCACAAATAGTTAATGTGGATTCTAGCTTGCCGCCAGGGCAGCGAAGGCTGAAACAACTGACCTACCACAGCGCCAAAGGCCTGCAGGCCGATGCGGTATTTTTACTGGGCGACTGCCAGCATCTGAGCAGTTCGCCCTATAAGAACCAGGTGTATCGCATGGCCGGGCTGGGCAAGGACGGCGACGCCGAACCCTACGACAGCGCACAAAAGGACGAGATCCTGCGCCTGGCTTATGTGGGTATCACTCGGGCGGCCAAGCACTGCTACTGGTACGTCGATCGCCAGGAAACCACTGCGGGGAATGCGCCCAAAGCCTCGGACCGGGTGCCCCGTGACAAACCGTACTTTAAGGACCTGCGGCAATGAACAGGAAAAAGCCCGCTGCCTAGGCGGGCTTGGTATAACAGGCGCGCTGTTTCAGGCCTTGAGCGCCAGGGACGGCGCAAACGCCTCCAGTTCATCTTCCACGGCTTCGATTATTCGTTCGACATCCGCCGCGCTCATCACCGTGGCGCAGGGAATACCGGCGATGGCGATCAGGGTTTCACCGCTGGCACGGTCGAAGAGCCGAGCGACCATGCTGCCAGGCGCATCCATGCTGGCCTCGAAACCCATGGGATGGAAATGCCAGCGCATCAACTGGCAGGCGTTGGGAAAGGTGACTTTACTGGCCCAGACTGTGTTCATCGGTGGCCCACCCTGATTCATTGAGCGCTTCCTTGTGCTCGCGGTAGGAACGACCGGATCGTCAATGACCGATCGGTTGAAGGTTTAAAAGTAGCACCGGCGTGTGACGGTTCGCAGTTTTTTTACCCACCGTCCGGCGGTTCATCGAGGGATTCTTGATGAGGGTCACGTCTTCACAGCAAAGTGCCAGCAATGCCGTCACTCAAGGGGTGATTGATGCGCCTGCGGAAGTTCGGCAAGCTGGCTTTTTGCCTGTTCGAGAAGCTTATGTCTGCCCCTGATGACGGGCCGCTGCAAACCCAAGCCACCGGCGAAACCGTGATGCGCTATCACCTGTGCTGGAAACACCGGGACCTCGATGGAGTGATGGCGCTCTATCATCCCGAGATTGAGTACAACGATTTTTTCCAGAACCGCACCTTGGGCCTCGATGATTTGCGCGAATACGTGCGCCTGAGTATGCCCCGGGCCCCCGACGAAGCCTTGGAGCACAGCGACCGTATTCGCTTGGATGGCAACACCGCGTTTATCCAGTACCAAGTGACGCTGCGCGGCGGCCAGGGCCTGGTGTCGTTTCGTGCCAGTGAAGCCATCACCGTGCGCGACGGGTTGATCTGGCGTGTCAACGAGTACGCGTCGCTGGTGCATGAGTCGGCGTCGAACAAGGCCCCCGGCGGTCAGCGTCCGGCGGTCAGTCGTCTGGGGCTGTCGCCGCGCCAGTTGAGCTTCATGGCCGAGGATCTGCAGCAGTACTTCCAATGCCAGCAACCTTATCTGGACCCGGAGCTGGACCTGCAGCGGGTGGCCCGTGAGTGCGGTTACAGCCGCAACCAGATTTCCTATCTGCTCAATCAGGTGCTGGGGCAGAGCTTCTACCGATACGTGAACCAGGCACGTCTGCAACATGTGTTGACGGCCCTGGACAACGCCGTACCACCGCTGCGGATCGATGAGTTGGCCTTTGCCGCGGGGTTCAATTCGTTGTCGGCGTTCTACAGCTGTTTTCGCCAACGCACCGGGCTGTCGCCCAAGGCTTACGCCAAGCAAATATCTTTGCGTGCACGCGCGCAAGACAGCCCCTGAAGACAGGGATTAGGATCGCCGCATTCGAAGTTCGGGTTGCGGAGTGCTTGCATGCCAGCGTGGCGCAGTATCAGTTTGTGGATGGACCAGTTGGACGAGCCGCTAGTGGCGCGCCCGTCCCTTGAACAAGACCTGGACCTGGACGTGGCGATCATCGGCGCCGGTTACACCGGGCTGTGGACGGCCTATTACCTCAAGCGCCAGGCGCCAGAGCTCAAGGTGGCGGTGATCGAGGCCCAGACGGCCGGTTTCGGTGCCTCGGGGCGCAACGGCGGCTGGCTGATGGGCAATCTGCTGGGAGAAGACCGCCTGCTGGCGGGGCTGGCGCCGGAGCAGCGTCGAGCCTCTTTCGACCTGCTGCATGGCATCCCCGATGAAGTGGCCAAGGTCATCGAACGCGAAGGCATCGACTGCGATTACCGCAAAGGCGGGGTGCTGTATTGCGCGGCCCGCTATCCCGAGCAGGCATCCAGCCTGCGCCAGTACCTGGACAAACTCTACGCCCAGGGCCTGAACCAGGACGATTACCGCTGGCTGAACCCCGAGCAACTGGCCCAGCAGATTCGCGTGGCCAAACCCTATGGCGCTGTCTATGCCCCCCATTGCGCCACCATCCAGCCGGCCAAGCTGGTGCGCGGGCTGGCGCGTGCGGTGGAGCGCCTGGGGGTGAACATTTACGAGAACAGCCCGGTGACCCATTGGCAGGCCGGCAGCCTGCAGACTCGCCACGCCGCGGTGCGCAGCCGCTGGATAGTGCCGGCGGTGGAGGGGTACTCGGTGACCTTGCCGCCCCTGGGCCGTTATCAGTTGCCGGTGCAAAGCCTACTGGTAGCCACTGAGCCCCTGCCGGAATCGACCTGGGACGAAATCGGTCTGAACCAGGGCCAGGCCTTCAGCGAGAGCAGCCGCCAGGTCACTTACGGTCAGCGCTCGATGGATAACCGCCTGGTGTTTGGTGCCCGGGGTGGATATCAGTTCGCCAGCAAGCTGCGCCACGATTTCGACCTGAGTCGGGACGAGGTCGAGCTGCGTCGTTACCTGTTCGGCGAGCTGTTCCCGCAATTGAAGAACGTGCGCATCACTCATTCCTGGGGCGGCAACCTGGGCATGTCCCGGCACTTCAAGCCGCACATGCTCTGTGACCGACGCAAGGGCATCGCCCTGTCCGGGGGCTACGGCGGCGAGGGTGTCGGCGCCAGCAATCTGGGTGGCCGGACCTTGGCCGACCTGATTCTGCAGCACGACAGCCCGCTGGTCCGCCAACCCTGGGTGTTGGCGCAAAGCGGCCTCGACGCCCTGCGGGCCTGGGAGCCTGAACCCTGCCGCTGGCTGGGCTACAACGCGATCATTCGCAGCTTTGTCCATGAAGACCAGACCCTGGCCAACCCAGCATCGCCTGCGTGGCGACGGCGTCTGGCCAGCCGGGTCGCCGGGTTCATGGAAGGTTTCATGCACTGAGTCGGGTTTCTTGCACTGAACGATGTCCGTTCGGGTTTTTCAACCAAAGGTAGAGCCATGAGCATCACGCAATTCAAGCACACCGCCACGGTCACCCTGGACGAGTCGGCGCCGGTCGCCGTGCCCCTGGGGACGCCCGTGGCCGTGACTTCGGTGACTGCCGTCGAACGCAGCGACGGGGTCGAAACCGGGATCTGGGAATGTACTCCGGGACGCTGGCGGCGGCAGATCGTCGCCCAGGAGTTCTGTCATTTCATCCAGGGCCGCTGCACCTTCACGCCCGACCATGGCGAGCCCCTGCACATAGAAGCCGGCGATGCACTGATGTTGCCGGCCAACAGCACCGGCATCTGGGATATCCAGGAAACGGTGCGCAAGACCTACGTGTTGATTTTCTGATCCCTTGATTGCCTGCCAATAACAAAACCAGCCACAGGTATCGACTCATGATCCGCAAGACTTGCACTTTGCTGTTACTCAGCTCCTTGTTCCTGGGCGCTTCCCTGGCTCAGGCGGCTAACACGGTCAAGATCTACAACTGGTCGGACTACATTGCCCCGGACACCACAAAGCAGTTCCAGAAGGAAACCGGGACAGGTTTCACCTATGACGTCTACGACAGCAACGAGACCCTGGATGGCAAGCTGATGACCGGTAAATCCGGTTACGACGTGGTGTTCCCCTCCAACCATTTCATGGCGCGGCAGATCCAGGGCGGGGCGTTGAAGAAGCTCGACAAGAGCCAGTTGCCCAACTGGAAAAACCTCAACCCGGCGCTGCTCAAAGCGCTGGAGGTCAACGACCCGGGCAACCTGCACGGTTTTCCCTACCTGTGGGGCAGCACCGGGATTGGCTACAACGTGGCCAAGATCAAGGACGTGCTGGGGGATGACGCTCCGCTGGACTCCTGGGACCTGATCTTCAAGCCCGAGTACATGCAGAAGCTGCAGAAGTGCGGCGTGGCGATTCTCGACAACGGCCCCGAACTGATTCCCACGGCCTTGAATTATCTGGGGCTGCCACACCACAGCAAGAACCCGGCGGACTACAAGAAAGCCGAAGCGCTGCTGATGAAGGTCCGGCCTTATGTGAGCTACTTCCATTCGTCGAAGTACACCAGTGACCTGGCCAACGGCAATATCTGCGTGGCGGTGGGCTTCTCCGGCGACATCCTGCAAGCCGAAAGTCGGGCCAGGGAAGCGAAGAACGGCGTCGAAATCGGCTATTCGATTCCCAAGGAAGGCTCGCCGATCTGGTTCGACATGGTGGCCATGCCCGTGGACGCACCGGATGAAAAAGCCGGATATGCCTTCATGAACTACCTGCTGCGCCCGGAGGTAATGGCCAATATCAGCAACTACGTGCATTACGCCAATGGCAACCAGCAAGCCGATGCTCTGGTCGACCCGGCGATCAAGAGCGACACCAAGGTCTATCCGAGCCCGGCCATGATGGACACGTTGTTCGCCCTGGAAGCCATGCCGCTGGACATCGACCGGGTCCGCACCCGCTTGTGGAACAAGGTTCGCAGCGGCAACTGATCCCCGTCCCCCCAAACGGTGTAGGAGAGGGATGTATCAACGAGCCAGCCCCGCCGATTTTTGTCGGAGCCGGCTTGCCGGCGAAGAGGCCTCAGAGGCAAGCACTGCCCTGAGGACGCCTTCGCTGGCAGGGTAACGCTTACAATTGGCTGTTTTCCGGGAGCAGGGCGCCGCCGTCCACTATCAGGGTCTGGCCGGTGATGTAGCCGGCCTGTGGCGAGGCCAGGAACAACATGGCGTAGGCAATGTCCTCAGGCGTTCCCAGGCGCCCAAGGGGAATGCCCCTGGACAGGGTCGCGGTGTCGCCGAGGTTGTCCATGGCTTGGGTGGCGATAAGCCCCGGTTCGACGCCGTTGACGGTGATTCCATACTCCGCCAGTTCCAGTGCCGCTGCGCGAATGAAGCCATTGACCCCCGCCTTGGACGCCGCGTAGTGGGCCAACCCGGGAATTGCCGTGCGTGGACCGGTCACCGATGAGGTGACGACGATCCGTGGTGCTCGGGCCCGGCGTAGCGCCGGCAAGGCGGCCTGGGTCAGCCAGAAGCAGCTTTTCAGATTCACCGCCAAGGTGCTGTCGAGGGTCTGCTCCTCAAGCTCGGCCAGCTTCTGCATCGGAAAGATCCCGGCGTTGTGCAGCAGCAGGTCCAGGCCGCCGAAGGCGTCCAGGGTCGCCGTTACCGCCTGCTCGGCGGCTGCCCGGGTGCCGAGGTCCAGGGTCAGCAGCTCCGCTGTTCCGCCGGCCTGACGAATCAGGCGTTGGGTTTCGGCGCCTGACGCAGCACTGCGGGTGGCCAGCATGACCTTGGCGCCCCTGGCGGCGAACACCCGGGCGATCGCCCGACCAATACCCTGGCCAGAGCCGGTGACCAGGGCGATGCGCCCGCGGTCATCCTGGCTCATGGCCGGGCACCTGGCAGTACCTGGGCCAGGCACTGGTCCAGCAACCGATTGTGCAGGTCGACCTGCGCCTCGCGGGTGGCTGGACACATCAGGGCCATGTTGTGGAATGGGGTCAACAGCACCCCGCGATTGAGCAGGTACAGGTGCAGATACGCCTCGATCAGAGCATGGCGGGCGTGGTGGGCTTCGCCACCGTTACGCGGGGCCTGCTGCATGAACAGGTATTCGACCCGGGCACCGATGCGGGTCACATGCCAGGGCAAGCCGTGCTTGCCAATGATGCTGTCGACGCCCGCTCGCAGGCGCTCCGCGAGCAGGAACATGCGTGCGTAGTTTTCATCGTTCATCACTTCACTGAAGGTGGCGCGCATGGCGGCCATTTGCAGGGCGTTGCCGGCCAGGGTTCCACCGAAGCCGAAGTGGTTGATCGCCTGGCCCGGCTGGAAATGCGGCAGTACCTGCCAGATCCGTTCGGCCATGGCCTGGCTGCAGCCCCAGACAGCCGTGGGAATGCCCCCGGCGATGGATTTTCCCAGGACGAAGAAGTCCGGCTGCAAGCCCTGTTCGCCGCAATAGCCCCCCGGCCCGCAGGACAGGGTGTGGGTTTCGTCAATGATCAGCGGTACGTCATAGCGCTGGGTCAACTGCCGCAAGCCGTCATGGAAGCCCGGAGCCGGAGGCACCATGCCGACGTTGGTCATGAAGGGTTCGGTCAGTACCGCGGCCACGTCGCCATGGGCCAGGGCCGCTTCCAGGGCCGGCAGGTCGTTGAACTCCACCAGTCGGGTGGTCGAGGCGTGCTGCAAGCCGTTGGCGTGCACGCCGTCTCGGGGAATCATCTGCCCCTGGGCGTCGAATTCCACCTGGGATTCGTCGACGCTGCCGTGGTAGTTGCAGTTAAACACCAGGACCTTCTGGCGTCCGGTGATCATCCGGCACAGGCGCAGGACAAAGCGGTTGGCATCGGTGGCTGAAGTGGTGACCTGCCAATAGGGCAGACCAAAGCGCCGGCTCAGCTCCTTGCCGACCCACAGGCTGTCGGCGGTGGGCAGCATCAGGGTCGAACCATGCAGTGCCTGTTCGGCGATGGCAGCGGCGACCGCCGGTTGGGCGTGGCCGAACATCGCTCCGGTGTCACCCAGGGCAAAGTCCACGTACTCGCGGCCGTCGCAATCGGTGAGGGTCGCACCATGGGCATCCGCCACCATGATCGGGTAGGCGCCGGGCCATTGCTGCATCCAGTGCAACGGCGCGCCGTACAGCCAGTGCTTGAGGTTTTCCCGATAGAAGGCGCCGGAGCGCGGGTGTTGCTCGGCAAACAGCTGCAGTTCGAATTGGTAGCAGCTGGCGACGCGTTGCAGATCAATGCCCAGAGTCATGGGAGTGTCCTGTGAAAAGCGCAGCAGGCTGGCGTTAGGACAAGCCTGCAGCGGTGCGGAATCAGGGGTGCAGGGTTCGGTTGAGTACCTGGGCCAGGGCGCCCACCGGGAAGTTGGCGGCATGACCGAAGTCTGCACCCTGGTAGCCGAATATCTTGCCGTCGCTACGCCCGGCCTTGAGGTCGATCAGCACCAGGCCCAGGGTCGGGACGATCTTCTCGCGCCAGACAAACAGGTACAGTTGTTCGGCGATCTTGTAGCAGTGACAGCGGTCGGTGTCCGCCAGGCCTTGCTCGACGCCCCTGAGGCACTGCCAGCTATAGAAGTTGGCATTCAGGTAGATGTGCTCGTAGGCCTCGCTGGCGCTGTAGACATACTGATTGCGCAGGCCGATCAGCTCTGCGGTGGGCGCATGTCGCGCAGTATCGGCCGTGGGCAAGGCATCGATTGCGCCGTGGAGGAACTGCGCCTTGACCGAGGTCAGTTCACCGCCGGCCAGGGCCCGGCTGAAGAGGTCCACGCCGCACTCGGCTGGGCTCGGCATCTGGCCGACCACGGCAGTGAAACACTGGCGCTCAAGATCCAGAATCAGGCTCACCGAATGGGGCTGGCCTTGCTCCAGCTTGAGAAAGTCCACCAGGTAGATACCGGGGCGTATCGAGGTGGCGCGATAGGGCAGGTGGTCACTGGCGCTTTGGCCGAGGCTGTTCCAGCGCAGGGTGTCGGCCGCGAAGTGGTGTTCGATCTGCCAGCCATTGTCGAAGTGCAGGGTCAAGGTGCGACCGGACAGATCATTCACCCTCGCAAGGATGTGATTGTCGTCTGCAAAACCGTCCGCCAGGGCGCCGACGGTGATCCATTCAGGTTGCTGATTCATGGCAAGGCTCTTGTCCAGGAAAGGAGAGCCCCATGTTCTGCCTGGGAGCCAGTGCTGCCCATCAACCAAATGGTTGAGCCGGTGGCCCTTTACAAGAACAGCGTGCTCACCAGCTCCGTGCGATTGCCGACCCCGACCTTGCGAAACAGGTTGATCAGGTGGGTCTTGACCGTGGGCAGCCCCAGGTCCAGGCGCCTGGCGATGCTCTTGTTGTCGGCGCCATCGCGCAGCAGCCAGGCGATCTCTCGTTCTCTGGGGGTGAGGTTGGCCAGACGTTGGTCGACCTGGGAGTAGGGTGCCAGGGCAGCGATCTCCAGCAGGCCCTGCAAGGCATGCAGGGTGCCCAGTTCGTCGACGCTGAATGGCCCCTGGGCGTTGTCCCGCAGCAGCGACAGGCCGGCGATGGGACGTTCACCGTCACAAGCAAGAATTTCCACCACATCCAGCACCCCGTGACGTTGCAGGAATCCCTGGTAGACCTCGGTTGCGTGACGGCCCTGCTGGGCCATGCCCATGTGCAGCGACAGCACCGGGCGCCCGGCGGCGGCGCAGTTGCGTGGCTGCAACGGGTCGTAGTGGCGATAGCGTTGCAAGTAGGCCTGGTGCATCTGCTCGGGCATGCGGTACAGCGAGAAGTCCCGAGCCTGGAGGTTCGGATCGATGCGGTAGAAAGCGCAGAGGGTGGCGGGCACCACCCGGGTAAAGGCGGCGATGCAGCGTTGCCCCAGTTCATGGGCCCCGGGCAAGGAAGTGGGCGCAATCATTGGATAGCTCCTGGCTGCCGGCTGGGCAGTGGCTCGGGTGGTTGGGGGGCTGCGACGGGTGGCGGTGTCCGTGTCAGGGCGAGTGAAAACCAGGGGCGAGGCGCCTGGCAAGCATGGGGGCGTTGCAGGCTGCGATCGTTGTTTCTTCGACCGCAGCCCGTTGTAACGATTAGCGGTGGGCCTTGCTCAACCCCTCGGCGAGGGCATCGACTATGGCATCCACCTGGGGCTGCTGGATCACCAAAGGCGGCGAAAGAATGATCTTGGTGCCCACCGGGCGCACCATGACGCCGTTGTCCCGGGCGATCTGTGCCACCTGATTGGCGTAACCGCTCATGGGGTCGATGGGTTCGCGAGTGGTCTTGTCCGCCACCAGGTCCAGGGCCAGCATCAGGCCCTTGCCGCGTACTTCGCCGACGGTGTCGAAGCGCTCGACGAAGGGCTGTAGCTTGTCGAGCATGTAGCCGCCCATCTTCGCGGCATTTGCCGGCAGGTCCTCCTTGACCACGATGTCCAGGCACGCCAGGGCGGCAGCGCAGGCCACAGGGTGCCCGGAGTAGGTGTAGCCATGCATGATGGCCCCGGTGAAGTTGGCGTTCTTCTCGAAGGCTTCTTCGATCCGCCGATTGACCACGGTGGCGCCCAAGGGGATATAGCCCGAGGTGATGCCTTTGGCCAGGCACATGATGTCGGGCTTGACGCCCCACAGACGGCTGCCGAACATCGAGCCGCTGCGGCCGAAGCCGGTGACCACCTCGTCGGCGATCAGCAGCACGCCGTACTTGTCGCAGACTTCGCGGATCAGCGGCCAGTAGTTGGCCGGTGGCACTATCACGCCGCCGGCGCCCTGGATCGGTTCGGCAATGAAGGCCGCCACGGTGTCCGGGCTCTGGAACTGGATCTCCCGCTCCAACAGGTCGGCGCAGATCTTGCCCAGCTCTTGCGGGTCCTGGCTGTAGGGGTTGCGGTACAGCCAGGGCGTGTCGATGTGATAGCAGCCGGGCAGCAATGGCTCGTAGTTGCGACGGAACACGGTGTTGCCGTTGACCGAGGCACCGCCGAAGTGGGTGCCATGGTAGCCCTGGCGCAGGGAGATGAACTTGGTGCGGTCGGCCTGGCCTTCGAGCTTCCAGTACTGGCGGGCCAGCTTCAGGGCGCTCTCTATGGCATCCGAACCGCCGGAACTGAAGGACACCCGGGACATGTCCTCGGGCTCCAGCAGGTTCATCAGCACCCGGGACAGTTCTTCGGCACGAGGGTGGCTGACCCCGTCGAACAGCTGGAAATACTCCAGCTCATCGAGCTGGGCGGTGATGGCCGCTTTCACTTCCTGGCGGTTGTGGCCGACGTTGACGTTCCACAGCCCGGCAACGCCATCCACCAACTGGTGGCCTTTGTCGTCATATACGTAGCAGCCATCGCCTCGGACGATGCGGATCGGTTCGCGCTGCTTCATTTCGTTGGGGTGCAGCATGGGGTGCCAGAAACGGCTTGCTTGGCTCACGTTGAGTCTCCTGAAAACGCACGGACAGCGTGGAGCTATTAGTGCGTCATTTGCGGGCTCCTGGCTTGCCTCTGTGTGCCAGGACATTTGACCCAGACTGCCAGGGGCGACTGGGACGGCCTGGTCGCCGGCGGGCAACGCCGCTGCCACTCTCCCAGGCGCTGATTCGCCAGCGACGGCAGGCACGGGGACGAACAAGGCGTGTGGGGCGGTGCGCTGGCAAGCCGGTTCCAGCAGAGCGATGAGGTTGCCAGAGAGTGCCGGTGGCGCTGGCAGCCAGGGCCAAGTTTTACGGCAGCCAGGATCAAGACGGCATCCGACTTTGGGCTCAAAGTCCACCTCGAACAAGGTCAATCTGCGAGGAATCAAGATGAGCGTTGCCATCGACCCACGTGTCGCTGCATTCATAGACAGTCAGCACGGCCTGCTGATCGACGGTCTCAGCCAGCCCGCGCGCTCCGGAGCACGGATGCCGGTGTTCGACCCCGCCAGTGGCGAGCAGTTGACCCAGGTTGCCGCTGCCGCCCGGGCCGATGTGGATCTGGCGGTGGGGGCCGCGCGTCGGGCCTTCGAAGGCCGCTGGAAGGCGTTGCGTCCCGCCGATCGAGAGCGCCTGCTGTTGAAGCTGGCGGATCTGCTGGAAGCCAATGGCGAGGAGCTGGCACAGCTGGAAACCCTCAATAACGGCCAGTCGATTCATCTGGCCCGCGCCTTGGAGGTGGGGGCGGCGGCGGAGTTCACTCGCTATATGGCCGGCTGGGCCACCAAAATCGAAGGCAAGAGCCTGGAGGTGTCCATCGCGGCGGTGTCGGGGGCGAAGTACCGGGCCTATACAGTGCCGGAACCCGTGGGGGTGGTAGGGGCCATCGTGCCGTGGAACTTCCCACTGTTGATGGCCATCTGGAAAATTGTCCCGGCCCTGGCCTGCGGCTGCACCGTGGTGCTCAAACCCGCCGATGAAACCCCGCTGACCGCGCTGCGGCTGGGGCAGCTGTGCCTGGAAGCGGGGATCGCCCCGGGTGTGGTCAACGTGGTCACTGGCAGTGGAGCCGAAGCCGGGGCGGCGCTGGCGGCCCATCCGGGTATCGACAAGCTGGCGTTCACCGGTTCGACCCAGGTCGGCAAGCTGATCGGACACGCGGCGGTGGACAACATGACCCGCTTTTCCCTGGAATTGGGCGGCAAGTCGCCGGTAATCGTCCTCGAAGATTGTGATCCGCAGGTCGCCGCCGCTGGAGCGGCTGGTGCCATCTTCTTTAACCAGGGGCAGGTCTGCACCGCCGGCTCACGGCTGTACATCCAGCGTGGGATCTATGCCCAAGTGCTGGAGCAGCTGGTGGGTATTGCCCAGTCCCTGAACATTGGCCCCGGGCTGGATGAGCAGGCGCAGATCAACCCGCTGATTTCCGCTAAACAGCAGAAGCGCGTGCTGCAGATGGTGGCGCGCGGGGTCGAGGAGGGCGGCGAACTGCTCTGTGGTGGTGTTGCCCATGGCGATCGGGGGTTTTATGTGCGTCCCACGGTGATGGCCAATGTCACTGCCGACTCGCAACTGCTGCGTGAAGAAATCTTCGGGCCGGTAGTGGTGGCGACGCCGTTCGACACCCTGGATGAGGTGGTGACCCTGGCCAACGACAATCAATACGGACTAGGCGCGAGCATTTGGTCCAATGACCTGGGGCTGGTCATGCAACTGATTCCACAGATCAAGGCCGGCACCGTCTGGGTCAACACCCATAACATGCTGGACCCGTCGATGCCGTTCGGCGGTTACAAACAGTCCGGTATCGGGCGCGAGATGGGGCATGCGGCCATCGAGGCGTATACCGAGAACAAGTCGGTGTGCATCGCTTATTGAACGCGGCCCACGCGGACGCCTTCTCCGCCAGCCGGCTTAGTGCAGGAGGCGGTGGGCCGGCGAAGAGCCCCGTGAGACCGTCGCCAGTCTCTTGGACGCCTTCGCAGGCCCCGAGCGTGTACAGGACGTGAACATGATTTTAGCTGCGTCAGACAGCCAAGTATTACGCCGCTATTCAGGCGTGCCCTTGAAATGCCTAGAACAACAATGACCAACCCATGCTTTCGAGGTTTACCCCATGTCGCTCAATGACAGACTCAAGCGGCACCTGGATCAAGGTGTCGTTGGTTTTCCCACCGCGCTGGCCAGTGCCGTGGGCCTGATCATGGCCAGCCCGGTGATTCTCACCGCTACCACAGGTTTTGGCATCGGCGGCGGCGCTTTTGCCATGGCGATGGTGATCGCCCTGCTGATGATGCTGGCGCAATCCACGACCTTCGCCGAAGCCGCCTGTCTGTTGCCGACCCATGGCTCGGTCTATGACTATCTGGCGTGCGGATTGGGACGCTTCTTCGCCATCACCGGTACCTTGTCCGCCTACCTGATCGTGCACGTGTTCGCCGGCACCGCAGAAACCATCCTCAGCGGCGTCATGGCCCTGGTGAATTTCGAATCCCTCAACACCCTGCTGGAGCAGAGCGGCAGCGCCTGGCTGGTGGGTGTCGGGCTGGTGCTGTTCTTCGGTTTGCTGAACGCGGTAGGGATCACCGCATTCAGCCGTGCGGAAGTGATCCTGACCTTCGGCATGTGGACCACGTTGATCATCTTCGGCGTGCTCGGGGTGATCCAGGCGCCAGCGGTGGAGCTTGACGGCTGGTTCGGTGCCTCGATGGTGGGCACCGATCTACCGACCATCCTGTCGCTGGTGGGCATGGCCATGTTCATGTTCGTCGGTTGTGAATTCGTCACCCCCTTGACCCCGGATGTACGCAAGGCCGCCAAGGCCATTCCCCGAGCCATGGCGCTCGGGCTGGCGGGGGTTGCACTGTGCATGTTCATCTACGGCGCGGCGATGAAGCGCCAGGTGGAAAACATTGCCCTGAGTGCGGATGGCAGCGTGCATTTGCTGGATACGCCGATGGCCATCCCGCATTTCGCCGAGCAGATCATGGGGCCGTTCGGCCGTATCTGGCTGGGGATCGGCCTGCTGTTTGCCGGTGCCGCGACTATCAACACGTTGATGGCCGGCCTGCCGCGAATTCTCTATGGCATGGCCCTGGACGGGGCATTACCCAAGGTTTTCACCTACCTGCACCCGCGCTTCAAGACACCGCTGCTGTGCATCGCCGTGGCGGTCCTGATTCCCTGCCTGCATGCCTGGTGGCTGGGTGGCAGCACCGACAGCATCATGCACCTGGTGCTGGCGGCGGTCTGCGCCTGGAGCACCGCCTACCTGCTGGTCACCTTGTCGGTGGTGATGTTGCGCATTCGCCGGCCGGATTTGCCGCGTGCCTATAAATCGCCATGGTTTCCGTTGCCGCAGATCCTGTCTTCGGTGGGGATTGTCCTGGGCATGTGGTTCATCACTCCCCCCGGGATGAATCCACGGGATATCTATGTGCCCTTCGGCAGCATGTTGGGCCTGACCGCTATCTACGCCCTGGTCTGGACCTTGCTGGTACAGAAGGTCAATCCGTTTCGTCCGGTGCCGGTGGAGGAGGTGCTGGAACAGGCGCTGAGCCTGTCGCCGGATGAAGTACCAAGCCCTCGGGAGAACCCGTCTGATGAGTCTTTCAAGCTGGCGACAAAACCTCTTTGAATTCTGGCACCGGGCACCTTCGGGCTATCGCCCGGGGGTCACCCTGGGTCAGGTGCGGCGGGATCTGGCGGGCCTGGATTTCACCCCTCGCTCTGCTGGGCTGGGTGTTTTCCACTGCCCGCAAAGCGCTCTGGAGTTCGAAGTGCGGGAGCGTCCCCAGGCGCAGTTCCTGATGCATATCGTGGTCTGTGAGTGGCGTCTGCGGGTGCCCTGCGAGCGTCCCGGGCAAGCGCGGATCGGCCTGCGCCACACCGGGGCGATTCGTCGACAGGGCGTCGCCGCGCGACTGCTTGCGGGGGAGGCAGAGCAATGGGCGCCCTTGCTGCAGAAGCTGTGCAGTGATCAGTCGTTGCTGGAGCGGCTGCTGCCGCTGGACTTCAAGCACCTTGAGCTGTGGCGGGATGAGCAGGGCTGGCAAGTGCGCCTTGAACACTTTGGCGCCAGCGAGGTGGTCAATCGTTTACCGGGGTTCAGGCGCTACATCCGCTTGAGTGTCCAACAGCGGGCGGCGCTGTTGGGCAGCTTCACTGAGTTGTACAAGCTTCTACGAGAATTCTGACCGACATAACCGTAAGCACTGGCATACACCCTGCTTAAGCCATAACAGACTATCCATGCTGTCAGGCTCCTTGCCTGGCAAATAGATAACATGTTAATGATATCGCCATAACAACAAAGGCGGCCTGAACCGGCTTATGGAGGTGCACAGTGCTTGCTTCGCATAGTTTCAGTTCCTGGGTAGGTGCCCTGCAGGGTGTCTGCGGTCGATTCGACGCGCGCCCGGCGCGCAATCCCGCCTTGTTTATCGGTGAAGTGGGTCTACAGGATTATGCCGGGCTGGAGGTGGCGCAGATCCGCACCAATGCCGGGCTGATCTCCCGTCAGAGCACCAAGGTCGACCACGAGGACGATCGCCATTGTTTCCTGATCATCCAGCGCAGTGGCCACGCTCGCCTGAGCCAGGATGGCGAGAGTATTGAGCTGGCTCCCGGCGACATGGCGTTGCTGGATTCGGCCGGTGCCTGTGAAATCGTGCCCCACGGCCTGATCGAGCACGCCTCGTTCCACCTGAGCCGGGAAGAGGTTTACCGGCATCTGCCGACCCCGCAGCGCAAGTTCGGCAAGTTGTCGCAAAACTGCGCCAGTGGTCGCCTGATGCGTTTGCTGGTGGAGCAGATCTGCGCCGGCGATCTGCAGGGGTGTGCGGCGCAGCACGAGGGTCAGGCCCTGCAAGAGGCCCTGATCGCCTTGCTTGGGCCGACCCTGCGTCAGACGGCCAGCACCCTGGATGGCTTTGACGACAACCTGCATGGTCAATGCCTGCGTGATCAGGCCCGGCAGTTGATCAATCAATCCCTTAACGAGCCGAGCTTGACTCCGGTGTCCCTGGCCGGGCAACTGAATATTTCGGTGCGTCAGCTGTATCGGCTGTTTGAAGAGCAAGGAGACAGCGTGTGCCGGTTCATCCAGCGCTCACGGCTCAAGCGCAGCGCTGCCGACCTGAGCAATCCGCATCTGCGCAATGAGTCGATCACCGACATCGCCTTCAAATGGGGGTTCACCGACTCGGCGCACTTCAGCCGTACCTTCAAGAAGTATTTTGAACAATCGCCGCGTGACTTCAGGGCTCGTTCGCTGAACGCTTAGTGGCCATCAGGGCAGTGGTTTCAGGGGGCTTCCAGGTCATGCCCGAGGGACTGGATAAACAGTGAAAACAATTCTGGCTGGCTGGAAATATCCAGCTTGGCGTAGAGGTGCCGGCGATGCACTTTGATAGTGTCCGGCGATATTTTCAGGCGCTCGGCCATGGCTTTGGAGGAGAAGCCACGAAGGATCAGCCGAGCGATTTCCAACTCACGCTCTGAAAGTACGGCGCTACCAAAATGGCTCAGGGCGTCGCGGATCTGACTGGCCATTTCTTCGGTTGCCGCCCCCAGGGAACGTGCCTGGCTGTGCTGCCAATGCTGTTGCATCAGTGGCAGTACCCAGGCGGAGAAGGTGGTCAACTGGCCAATTTCCTCACTGTTGAAAATGCGCTGGCTGCCCAGTGACAGGGACAGGGTGCCGGCACCCGGCAGTTGCAGGATGAATTGCACCTCGTCTTCCAGGACGTTGTCGTGGAAATAGCTGAGAAAGTACTCGCTCTGGCGGAAGTGGTCCGGGGCTACCTCTTCCACGCGATACAAACCACTGGGATAGCCCTCGCGGCAGGCCTGAAAAAACGGGTCCAGCAGGTACAGGCCGTTGAGGTAGGTGAGCATCGACGCCGGCTTGCTGTTGGGCTCGGCGTCATACTCCTCAAGGGCTCGGGGCGGTGCGTCCGTTGGGTAGAAGATTGCCAGGGCGTTGTCGAAGGGTGTGACCTGGTGCAATAGCAGGATCAGTTGTTTCCAGAACCGTGGATTGCCGATCAGCGTGAGGGTGCGCCCCAGGCCAGCATGCATCCCGACTTCCCTGAACAAATTAGTCAAAGGCCTTGCTCCACTGATTCACCGAAAGTGTCGAAGCACGGTTTCGTTGATTTATCCAGCGCCGTCAAGAGGAGTACTCCAATAGGGGAATTGGTCGACGCGTTGCAACTGCCTAGAGTGAGGCCCATCAAGTGCGACCCAGAACGCACCCGCCCGATGAATTTCGTTTCTGCCTCAGACCAACAATAAACACGAGGATAACGATATGAGCTCTCCCTCTACGCCCGACGGCGCGTTGAAACCCACATTGAGTGTGTTCGACGTGGTGGCCATCACCGTCTCCGGTGTGACCCCCGCCAGTTCGGTATTCGTGATCGCGCCCTTTGCCATCCATCAGGCTGGCAGCGGGGTGTTCCTGGCGTTCGTCATGGCCGGCTTGCTGGCACTGATGTTCGCCTTTTGCTACGCCGAACTGGGCCGGGCCCATAACAGCGCGGGTGGCGAATACGTGTACGCCAAGCGTGTGTTCGGCGGCATGGCGGGTTATGCCACTTTCCTCACGGTGCTGGTGATGCTGCTGTTCATTCCTCCGGTACTGGCCACTGGGGCTGCCACCTACTTGAACAATGCGCTGGGCACGAATTTCGATTCCCAGACCGTAGCCCTGGTGATTGTCGTCGGCAGCTATCTGCTGGGCATTCTCAATATCAAGCTCAATGCCTGGATCACCGGCACCTGCCTGCTGCTGGAAGTCGCGGCGTTGCTGGTGATTGTCTGGCTGGGGTTTGGCAATGCCACGCAACCGCTGAGCATTCTTCTGCACCCGCAGATTGTTGACCAGGGCGTGCTGCAGATGGCGCCCTGGGCCTTGGTGATCGGAGCGGTGGGTATCGGCTTGTTTTCCTACAACGGCTACGGACCGGCGGTACTGCTGGCTGAAGACATGAAGTGCAAGGGCCGTGGCGTGCACAAGGCGGTGTTGTGGTCCCTGGTGCTGGTGGTGATCATCGAACTGGTGCCGCTCACTGCATTGTTGATTGGCGCGCCGTCCTTGAGTGCGATGCTCGCCAGTCCCGATCCCATCGGCTATCTGCTCACCAGCCATGGCAATGAAACCCTCGCTCGGGTGGTCAGCGGTGGGATCTTTCTGTCGGTGTTCAATGCCATTGTCGCCATCGTGATCCAGATCGGCCGGGTGGTGTTCAGCAGCGGCCGCGATGCCTTGTGGACCCCTACCATCAACCGTTTGTTCACACGGATTCATCCGCGCTGGGACTCGCCATGGCTGGCTACGCTGTTCCTGGCGGTGCCTTCGGCGATACTCAGTTTTAGCTCGAATCTGGCGGACCTGACCTCTTTCAGTGTGCTGCTGATCATGCTGGTGTACCTGATCGTTGCCCTCAGCGCGTTGATGAGCCGGGTACTGCTGCGCGACCGCGAGCATCCCTATCGCATGCCCCTGTGGCCAGTGCCGGCACTGCTGGCGGTGATTGGCGCGGGGTATCTGCTGATCAATCTGTTCCTTGAGGCTTCCCTTCGCGACGTCATTGTGATCATCGGACTGCTGGCGCTGTCGGTGATTCTCTATGGCACTAATGGCCGGTATAGCCCGGCGTTTCAAAAACTGTAAGGAGTGGTTATGCGAGCACGTCAATTGGGTATCCGCCTGGGTCTGGGAGCGCCGGGCCCGTTGAATGCGATCACCGATGTGCCTGGGGTGCGAGTTGGGCACAGCACCCTGAACACCACCGTGGCGGGCAAACAGGTGCGTACCGGGGTTACGCTGATCCAGCCCCGGGCCGGGCACGCGCGCCAGCAACCCTGTTTTGCCGGTTGTCACGTGCTCAACGGCAATGGCGACGCCACGGGCCTGGAGTGGATACGCGAAGCCGGAACCCTGACCACGCCGCTGGCCATCACCAACACCCACAGTGTCGGGGTGGTGCGCGATGCCTTGATCGCTCTGGAGCGTGAAGCCCTTGAGGACCCTGCGGTGTATTGGTGCATGCCGGTGGTGATGGAAACCTATGACGGTTTGCTGAATGACATTTGGGGGCAGCATGTCGGCCCGCAGCAGGTGCTCGAAGCCATGGCCAGCGCCGAATCCGGGCCAGTGGCGGAGGGCGCGGTGGGGGGCGGCACCGGAATGATCTGTCATGAGTTCAAGGGCGGTATCGGCACCGCGTCACGCCGGCTTGCGGCGCAGCAGGGCGGTTATACCGTCGGTGCGCTGGTCCAGGCCAACCATGGTAAGCGCGAGGAACTCCGGGTGGACGGATACCCGGTGGGGCGCCGTCTGGGGCACATTGCTTCGCCCTTTGCCGAACGTGGCACTCCTGGCATGGGATCGATCGTGGTGATTCTGGCCACTGATGCGCCGTTGCTACCTCATCAATGTCAGCGCCTGGCTCAGCGGGCGTCTATCGGTATTGCCCGCACCGGCGGCGGCACCGAGGACTCCAGTGGCGATATTTTTTTGGCCTTTGCCACGGGAAACCAGGACTTGCCCTGCGCCGATTATGATCGCCAGGGCCTGGCGCTGACGACGCCGCTGGCGATGCTCAACAACGATCACATCTCGCCGTTGTTCAGCGCCGCCGCCGAGGCGGTGGAGGAGGCCATCATCAACGCCATGCTGGCGGCCAGGCCGATGATGTCGGCCGAGGGTGTGCAGGTGCCGGCGCTGACCCCGCAAGTCTTGCTTGAAGCATTGGAACTAACCGGTTGGAACAGAAGTTAACGGACTAAGAAAGGCGACGTGATTGGCACAACTGTTTATAAGGATATTTAATAATTAAATTGTAGATTGTTGGACAATTCGACCAAGTCAGCCGTTGTAAAAGATTCTTTCGACAGCGCGATCATTGTTTGCTGGAGTTCGCCGGAACAGTGGAAATTGACGTCAAAAAAGTAGTGGACGTTTGATTTCAGAATGTGTCAGCTTGCTTTCGCCTGCGTAGGGCGAGTGATAGGACGATCTCGCCAGGGATTGTCGCTATCGGACAAAAGCTGTTCCATTAATTACAAGGAAGTGTGTTTATGTCGAAAGTTACAGAAGACGCTATTGCATCTGCCGAACAACAACTGGTGCCGCTGGCTGCAGCAAGTTCGGCATATAACCAGATCAACAGTTTCAGTCATCAATACGATCGTGGCGGTGATCTCACGGTCAATGGCAAACCCTCGTTTTCGGTCGATCAGGCCGCCACGCAGCTGTTGCGTGACGGCGCGGCCTACAAGGACCTGAACGCTAACGGCAAGATCGACCTGACCTATACTTTCCTGACCTCGGCCTCCTGGAGCACCATGAACAAACATGGTATCTCCGGGTTCAGCCAGTTCAGCGCCCAGCAGAAGGCCCAGGCCGTACTGGCCATGCAGTCCTGGGCCGATGTGGCCAACGTTGTCTTTACCGAGAAAACCTCGGGAGGGGACGGGCACATGACGTTCGGCAACTACAGCAGTGGCCAGGACGGTGCGGCGGCATTCGCTTACCTGCCAGGCACGGGGGCCGGTTACGACGGCACGTCGTGGTACCTGATCAATAGCCGTTACACCCAGAACAAGAACCCCGATCTGAACAACTATGGCCGTCAGACCCTGACCCAT
Source organism: Pseudomonas sp. LD120 (assembly GCF_009861525.1). GTDB lineage: Bacteria > Pseudomonadota > Gammaproteobacteria > Pseudomonadales > Pseudomonadaceae > Aquipseudomonas. The sequence continues at coordinate 255,991 of NZ_WVHL01000002.1, forward strand.
GAAATCGGTCACACCCTGGGCCTGGCTCACCCTGGCGACTACAACGCCGGCGAAGGCTATCCCACCTACAAGGACGCCAGCTACGGCGAGGACACCCGTGGCTACAGCGTCATGAGCTACTGGAGTGAAAGCAATACCAGCCAGAACTTCAGCAAGGGCGGGGTCGAGGCCTATTCGTCCGGCCCGCTGATGGACGATATCGCCGCCATCCAGAAGCTCTATGGCGCCAACTACAGTACCCGAGCCGGTGATACCACCTACGGTTTCAACGCCAATGCCGGGCGTGATTTCTACAGCGCCAGCGCCTCCACCGACAAACTGGTGTTCTCGGTGTGGGACGGCGGCGGCAACGACACCCTGGATTTTTCAGGTTTTACTCAGAGCCAGAAGATCAACCTCAATGATGCCTCGTTCTCCGACGTTGGCGGCATGGTGGGTAACGTGTCCATCGCTCAGGGCGTGACCGTGGAAAACGCCATCGGTGGGTCGGGCAATGACTTGCTGATTGGTAACAGTGCCGCGAATGAGCTCAAGGGCGGGGCCGGTAACGACATCATCTATGGGGCCGGTGGCGCGGATAAGCTCTGGGGCGGTTCGGGCGCGGACACCTTTGTGTTTGCCGCCAGTTCTGACTCCAAGCCAGGTGCGGCCGACCAGATCATGGATTTTGTCAGTGGCCTGGACAAGATTGATCTGAGTGCAATCACCCAGGGGGCGGGACTGCACTTCGTCAACGCCTTCAGCGGTGCAGCGGGTGATGCCATCCTCAGTACCTCGGGCGGGGTCAGCACCTTGGCGGTGGACTTCTCCGGGCACGGCGTGGCGGATTTTCTGGTCAGCACCGTTGGCCAGGCAGCAGTCAGCGACATCATCGCCTAGGTAACGCAGGCGCAAGGCGCCGCCGATGCGGCGCCTTGCGTTCTTGCATTGGCCCCGGGGTTGAGCGAGTCTAGCCTGCAGATGGAGCACCCTATGACCCCACGCACCTTGAGTTACAAGGCGGCCACTTGGCTGCTGTTAACGCTGATGATGTTTTATGGAGCAACAACCATGGCAAGTAGCCTGCGCTTGGCGGACCCTTCGGAACTGGTTGGACACTGGCAGGTGCAGCAAACGGCCGCGCCGGAGAGCACTTGCCTCCTGGACCTGTTGCCAAACGCTGCCCTGGGTGAGGGCGCCGACTGCTTGTCGACATGGATCGGCGAGGCCGCGGTAGGTTGGTTTCCGGAGCCCGATGGCATCGCCATTACTGGACGGGAAGGATCAAGGATTATTTTTTTCAGCCGAGAAAAAGAAGGACTTTACGAGGCTCACCTGAAAAACAACGGCTTGATTGTTTTGCAGCGTGCACGCTAATTCGCGGCGGATGATCTTCGTTCAATACTAAGCGGCCACTATCTTGCCACTTTCGCAAAGTGCTGTTACATGTCGGATCGCTGTTAATGACAGATGTCCGGCTCGAGTGCGTTCGCAGATTTTATCCGCTAAGCAGCACGCGTGATTATTAGTCGGGCCGTATAAGGGCGCGCCACGCGTGGATGGTCAGTTCAGGGAAAACGTTGAAGATGTTGAAGAGCACTCATCCTGCACCACTGTTTAAAGCACTGGGCGAATATAAAGGCATTCTTATCAGTGTTGGTTGTTTCACCGCATTGATTAACCTGCTGATGCTGGTGCCTTCGATTTATATGCTGCAGGTCTACGACCGGGTGCTCTCATCGCAGAATGAAACCACCCTGGTGATGCTGTCACTGATGGTCGTGGGCTTTTTTGTGTTTATCGGCCTGTTGGAAGTGCTGCGCAGCTTTATTGTCATCCGCATTGGCAGCCAGTTGGAGCGCCGTTTCAACCTGCGGGTTTATCAGGCGGCGTTCGAGCGCAATCTGTCTCGCGGCGAAGGTCACGCCGGGCAGTCGCTGGGGGATCTGACCCATATCCGACAGTTTCTCACCGGGCCCGCGCTGTTTGCGTTCTTCGACGCGCCGTGGTTCCCGATCTACTTGTTAGTGATCTATGCCTTCAACGTCTGGCTTGGTGTATTTGCCACGGCGGGCGCGGTGCTGCTGATCGCACTGGCGTACCTGAACGAAGCCATGACCAGGAAGTCCTTGGCGCAAGCCAGCGGTTACTCGCAACGATCCACGCAACTGGCCACCAGTCATCTGCACAATGCCGAAACCATTCAGGCGATGGGCATGCTCGGCGCGTTGCGCAAACGTTGGTTCGCCGTGCATTCACGTTTTCTCGGCTTGCAGAATCAGGCCAGCGATACCGGGTCGGTGATCAGTTCTTTGAGCAAAACCTTGCGGCTGTGTCTGCAGTCTCTGGTACTGGGCTTGGGCGCCTTGCTGGTGATCAAGGGGGACATGACGGCGGGGATGATGATTGCCGGGTCGATCCTCATGGGCCGGGTGCTGAGTCCCATCGACCAGTTGATCGCGGTGTGGAAGCAGTGGAGTGCGGCCAAGCTGGCATATGGGCGCCTGGATGCGTTGTTACGCGAGTTCCCACCCAGCGATACCGCCATGTCATTGCCGCCGCCCAAGGGGCAGGTCAGTTTCGAGCAGGTCAGCGCCGGGCCGCCCGGGCGCCGGGTGGCCACGCTGCAGCAGGCGAGCTTCAGCATCGATGCTGGCGAGGTACTCGGGGTGCTGGGGGCGTCCGGCTCCGGCAAGTCGACTCTGGCTCGGGTGTTGGTGGGCGTCTGGCCAACCCTGGCCGGCACCGTGCGCCTGGACGGCGCGGACATTCATCGCTGGAACCGGGATGAACTGGGCCCCTATATCGGCTACTTGCCCCAAGACATCGAACTGTTCACCGGCAGCATCGCCGAGAATATTGCGCGCTTTCGCCAGGCCGACCCGGAATGGGTGGTCCAGGCGGCGCAACTGGCCGGGGTGCATGAGTTGATCCTGCGCCTGCCCCAGGGTTACGACACGGTGCTTGGCGACGACGGCAGCGGCTTGTCCGGTGGCCAGAAGCAGCGGGTAGCCCTGGCCCGAGCGCTCTATGGCAACCCGAGCCTGGTGGTGCTGGATGAGCCCAATTCCAACCTTGACACCGTGGGCGAGAGTGCCCTGGCTGCGGCCATTGCCCAGCTCAAGGCTCGCGGCACCAGCGTGGTGCTGGTGACTCATCGCTCATCGGTGCTGGCCTTGGCCGACAAGCTGCTGGTGCTCAATGACGGCCGCTTGCAGGCTTTCGGCCCCAGCCAGGAAGTGCTCAAGGCGTTGTCCGGCGCCCAGCAGTCCCAGGCACCAGAGCCGGTCAAACCGGCGGTGATGCCCTATGGCGGCTTGAGCATGAGCCGTCAGTATCAGGCCCCGACACGGAATAAAGGTGCATGAGCAAGGACCGCAACATGATGATCGAAGAGGATTACGCGCCGGAGCGGGTTGAGCGTGACGCCGTTTTTTTTGCCCGCATGGGCTGGATTCTGGCGTTGGTGGGCGCGGGTAGTTTCTTTGCTTGGGCGGCGTTGGCACCCCTGGATCAAGGTATTCCGGTGCAGGGCACGGTAGTGGTGTCCGGCAAGCGCAAGGCGGTGCAATCGATGAGCAGCGGGGTGGTCAGCCGGATTCTGGTGCGCGAGGGTGAACGCGTGCAGCAGGGCCAGCCGCTGTTCCGCCTCGACCCCACCCAGGTCGCGGCGGATGTGCAGGCCCTGCAGGCCCAGTACCGCATGGCCATGGCCAGTCTGGCGCGCTGGCGCAGTGAGCGCGACAACCTCAAGCAGGTGGACTTTCCGGCTCAACTGAGCAATAGCGATGACCCGCGCCTGGCTTTGGTGCTGGAAGGCCAGCGGCAGCTGTTCAGCAGCCGGCGCGAGGCGTTCTCTCGCGAGCAGGCGGGCATTCGCGCCAATATTGAAGGTGCCACTGCGCAACTGGCGGGCATGCGCCGGGCGCGCAGCGACCTGGGTAATCAGGCCCAGTCCCTGCGCCAGCAGTTGAGTAATCTGCAGCCCTTGGCGGACAACGGCTATATCCCGCGAAACCGCTTGCTGGAATACCAGCGCCAATTGTCCCAGGTGCAGCAGGAACTGGCACAGAACACCGGTGAAAGCGGGCGGATTGAACAGGGCATCATCGAATCTCGGCTCAAGCTGCAACAGCACAGCGAGGAGTACCAGAAAGAAGTGCGCAGCCAGTTGGCCGAGGCCCAGCTCAAGACTCAGACCCTGGAGCAGCAACTGACCTCGGCGGGTTTCGACTTGCAGCACAGCCAGATCATCGCTACCGCCGACGGGATCGCGGTCAATCTCGGGGTGCACACCGAAGGCGCGGTGGTACGCCAGGGCGAAACCCTGCTGGAGATCGTGCCCCAGGGCACTCATCTGGAAGTGGAAGGGCGCTTGCCGGTGAACCTGGTGGACAAGGTGGGGACCCACTTGCCGGTGGACATTCTCTTCACCGCCTTCAACCAGAGCCGCACCCCACGAGTGCCTGGCGAGGTCAGTCTTATCTCGGCTGACCAGATGGTCGACGAGAAAACCGGCATGCCTTACTACGTGCTGCGCAGCAGCGTCAGCGACCACGCCATGGAAAAGCTCAATGGCTTGGTGATCAAGCCCGGGATGCCGGCAGAAATGTTCGTGCGTACCGGCGAGCGTTCACTGCTCAATTACCTGTTCAAGCCGCTGCTCGATCGGGCCGGCTCTGCACTGACCGAAGAATAAGGATGTTGCGTCGTATGCGTCAGCTTTCCATCCTCGTCGCCGCCGTGTCTATGCTGGTGTGTCAGGGGGCCCAGGCCATGGGGCCGTTCCAGATCTACGAACAGGCCCTGCGCAACGATCCGGTGTTCCTCGGTGCCATCAAGGAGCGTGACGCCGGTGTTGAGAACCGCGCCATCGGCCGTGCCGGGCTGTTGCCCAAGCTCGGCTACAGCTACAACAAGGGACACAACAACTCCAAGGTCACCTATCTGGACACCGTGCGCGGCACGGTGACCGACAAACGCAACTACGACAGCTACGGCTCGTCCCTGACCCTGCAGCAGCCGTTGATCGACTATGAGGCCTACGCCAACTACCGCAAAGGCGTGGCGCAGGCGCTGTTTGCCGATGAAAACTTTCGCGGCAAGAGCCAGGAGTTGCTGGTGCGAGTGCTGAGTTACTACACCAAGGCGCTGTTCGCCCAGGACCAGATCGACATTGCCCTGGCCAAGAAAAAAGCCTTTGAGCAGCAGTTTCAGCAGAACCAGCACTTGTTCCAGCAGGGCGAGGGCACCCGCACCGACATCCTTGAAGCCGAGTCACGCTACGAGCTGGCCACCGCCGAAGAAATCGAGGCCCGGGATGAGCAGGATGCCGCCCTGCGCGAGCTGGGCGCCTTGATTGGCGTGCCAGATATCGATGTGCGTGACCTGGACCCTTTGCAGGAGGACTTCCAGTCGTTCTCCCTGACGCCTGCCAACTACGACACCTGGCATGAAATGGCCTTGAGTAACAACCCGGTGCTGGCCTCCCAGCGCCAGCGAGTAGAAGTGGCGCGCTTTGAGGTGGAACGCAATCGCGCCGGGCACCTGCCTAAACTCAGCGCCTACGCGACCTTGCGTCAGAACGAGTCGGAAAGCGGCAACACCTACAACCAGCGCTACGACACCAACACCATTGGCATTGAAGTCAGCATGCCGCTGTACGCAGGCGGCGGCGTTTCGGCCTCCACCCGTCAGGCCAGCCGGTCGATGGAGCAGGCTGAGTACGAGTTGGAGGGTAAAACTCAGGAAACGCTGATTGAGCTGCGTCGTCAATTTAGTGCCTGCTTATCGGGAGCCAGCAAGTTAAGGGCTTATCAGAAAGCCCTGAAGTCGGCCGAGGCCCTTGTGGTTTCCACCCAGCAAAGCATTCTCGGTGGCGAACGGGTCAATCTGGATGCACTTAACGCGCAACAACAGCTCTATACCACCCGACGAGACTTGGCTCAGGCCCGTTATGACTACCTGATGGCCTGGACCCAGTTGCATTTCTACGCGGGCACATTGCGAGAAGAGGATCTGGCCAAGGTCGATGAGGCCTTTGGTCAGAGGGCAGTGCCTTAGGCTTTGCTGAAAAAGCGCTTGATGGCACTGCAATAACTAGGAGAAACAGCATGAGCATCTTTGACTATAAAAATGCCCTTGGCGGTACTGGCAAAGCCCAGTACAGCGATGCCATCACCCTGGCCCTGTATGCCGGGTCGCCGACGGGCGAGGCGTTGCCGGGCACCTCATGGCGTCCGATTAGCGCGACGCAACTGGGTTACCAGGGCAACATCAGCGCCCAAGGCACCATCTCCGGGGAGCAGACTTCGGTCAGCGATGCCCAGGTCGAGATTCTGGGTAAGTACGATGCCGCCGGGCAGTTGCTGTCCATCGGCATCAGCTTTCGCGGCACTGACAGCCTGGCGGACGCGTTCAATGACCTGCAGGCCGCCTTTGTTCCGGGGTTTGCCGACAACTACAGCCGCTTGGCCTTTGACAATCTGCTGGGCAAGGTCGCTGCGTTCGCTGCGGCTCAAGGCTTGAGTGGCGAGGATGTGCTGGTGACCGGGCACAGTCTGGGCGGGCTGGCGGTCAACAGCCTGGCGGCCATGAGCGGCGATCATTGGAGCGGCTTCTTCAAGGATGCCAACTACGTGGCCTTCGCCTCGCCGACCCAGAGCGCCAGCAACCCCCAGGTGTTGAACATCGGCTATGAAAACGATCCAGTGTTCCGCGTGCTGGATGGCACCCACTTCAACGCTTCATCCCTGGGCACCCATGACAGGGCTCAGGATTCGGCGACCAACAACATCGTCAGTTTCACCGATCACTATTCGTCGCTGCTGGGCAAGGTGGTGCCGCAAAGCATCCTCAATCCCTTGTCGTGGTCGGCCCACAGTGCGGTGGGCTACGCCGCCGGCCTCAACCGCCTGCTCGACTCGGACTTCTATGACCTGACCAGCCGCGATTCGACGGTGGTGATCGCCAACTTGTCGGAAGGCAAGCGCGATCAGGTCTGGGTCAAGGACCTCAATCTCTACGCCGAGAAACACACCGGCAGTACGTTCATCATTGGCACCCAGAGCAATGACCTGCTGCACGGCGGCAAGGGCAATGACTACCTGGATGGCGGTGCCGGCGATGATCGTTTTCGCGATGACGGCGGCTACAACATCATCCATGGTGGCCAGGGGCATAACGTCCTGGAACTGCAACAGCCGTTGACGAACTTCTCCATCGCCAACGATGGCGACGGCACTTTGTATGTCCGCGACGCCTACGGCGGCATCAGCATGACCCGCGACGTGGGGGCCCTGGTCAGTCATGAGACTGGGAGCTGGTGGCAACTGTTCGGCAAGGACGTGAGCCACAGCGTCACGGATAGTGGCTTGCTCAGCGGCAACCAGTTGACGGCCTACAACCACTCACTCAATGGCGATGCCTATGGCAATGCGTTGGTGGCCAGCGTCGACGGCGACTGGCTGTTCGGACACGGCGGCGATGACTTGCTGAGCAGCGACAAGGCCAACGTGACCTTCGTCGGCGGCGCCGGTAACGACGTCATGTACTCCAGCGGTGGCGGGGCCAACACCTTTCTGTTCAGCGGGCATTTCGGTTTCGACCTGATTCATGGCTATCAGAACACGGACAAGCTGGTGTTCATGGGCGTGGCGGGCATCGACGCGCAATACGACTACAGCCAGCACCTGTCACAGAGCGGCAACGATACGCTGCTCAACGTCGGCGACTACTCCGTGACCCTGGTCGGGGTTGGCATGGACACCCTGTCCGGCTCAAGCCTGGTGTTTGCTTGAGGGCGTTCGCCCCACCTTGTATTTGAAACATCGGAGCCCCTGACATGGGCTCCGGTGGCATTAGCTTTCTCTGACAATTCCAACAAAAGAGAGGCAATACCATGGGTGTCTTCGACTACAAACACTTCACCACAAGCGATTCCAAGGCGCTGTTCGCCGATGCCTTGGCCATCACTCTGTACTCCTACCACAACCTCGATAACGGCTTTGCCGTGGGTTACCAGCACAACGGTTTTGCGCTCGGGCTGCCGGCGACCTTGGTCACCGCGCTGATCGGCAGTGGCGATTCCCAGGGGGTGATTCCCGGCATTCCCTGGAACCCGGATTCGGAGCAGGCCGCCCAGGATGCTCTGCATCAGGCCGGTTGGTCGACGATCAGCGCTCAGCAACTGGGTTATGGCGGCAAGGTCGATGCCCGGGGCACGTTCTTCGGTGAGAAGGCCGGCTATGACACGGCCCAGGTGGAGATCCTCGGCAAGTACGATGCCCAGGGCCAATTGAACGCCATTGGCATTGCCTTTCGCGGCACCAGCGGGCCACGTGAGTCGTTGATCAGCGACTCCATTGGCGATGTGATCAATGACCTGCTGGCGGCGCTGGGGCCCAAGGACTATGCCAAGAACTACGCTGGCGAGGCCTTTGGCACGCTGCTGGAGCAGGTCGCCGCCTTCGCCCAGGCCAACGGACTGTCCGGCAAGGACATCCTGGTCAGCGGCCACAGCCTCGGTGGGCTGGGGGTTAACAGCCTGGCGGACCTGAGTGGCGAACGCTGGTCCGGGTTCTACCAGGATTCCAAGTACATCGCCTACGCCTCGCCGACCCAGAGCGCCAGCGACAAGGTGCTGAACATCGGTTATGAAAACGATCCGGTGTTCCGTGCCCTGGACGGCTCCAGTTTCAACCTGTCGTCCCTCGGGGTTCACGATGCCCAACAGGATTGGGCGACCAACAACATCGTCAACTTCAATGACCATTACGCCTCGGCCCTGTGGAACGTGCTGCCGTTTTCGATCCTCAACATCCCCACCTGGATTTCTCACCTTCCTACCGGCTATGGCGATGGCCTGACCCGGGTGCTGGAGTCGAAGTTCTACGACTTCACCAACCGGGACTCGACCATCATCGTCGCCAACCTGTCGGACCCGGCGCGAGGCAGCACCTGGGTCCAGGACTTGAACCGCAACGCCGAAACCCACAAGGGCAGCACCTTCATCATCGGCAGCGACGGCAACGACCTGATCCAGGGTGGACGCGGCCACGACTACCTGGAAGGCCGCGACGGCAACGACACCTTCCGTGATGAGGGTGGCTACAACATCATCCTCGGCGGCAAGGGCGCCAACACCCTGGAGTTGCAGCATTCGCTGAAGGACTACAGCTTCGCCAGCGATGGCGCCGCCAGCCTTTATGTGCGCGATGCCGATGGCGCGATCAGCATCACCCGTGACATCGGCGCGATTAAGAGCAAGGAGCCGGGGTTACTCTGGGGCCTGTTCCAAGATGATGTCTTGCACCAAGTCACCGACCAGGGGCTTAAAGCGGGCAACCAGTTGACTCAGTACGCCTCCTCGGTAACGGGCGATGCTGGCGACAACCTGCTCAAGGCCCATGCCGGAGGAGACTGGCTGTTCGGCCTGGAAGGCAACGACCACCTGATGGGTGGCAAGGGCAACGATGTGTTTGTCGGCGGCGCGGGCAATGACCTGCTGGAGTCGGTGGGCGGTCACAATACTTTCCTGTTCGAGGGGCACTTTGGCCAGGACCGCATCCTTGGCTACCAGAGCGGCGACAAACTGGTGTTCATGGGCGTGGCCGATGTTCTGCCGGATCAGGACTACCGCGCTCATGCCAGCAGCCAGGGCAATGACACCGTACTCACCTTTGGTCAAGACTCCGTGACCCTGGTGGGGGTCAGCCTTGAGCACCTCAACGGTTCGGCGATCACCTTGGCTTGATGCGCTCGCGACGCGGGGCGCGGTCGAGGCCTCGCGTTACTGTCAACGTGATGAGTGTGACCTATCGGTCAAGTAGCGACTCCAATGCCGGTAAAGTCCAGGCCCGTTAGTGCGTTACTTCAGGTAGGCGACGTCCCATCGGGATTGGGTTCCATCGATTAAAGGCAATGGCAGGAGAGTTTTCACGGTGAGTAACGGTAAGTGCTACGCAAGCGGTTTGGTGCTGGCTCTATGGGCGTTGGTGGCCGCCGCCGAGGAGTTGCCGCAGAGCTCGATTTTGAAACGTTACGGGGTGAGTCCGGAGCAACTGCCGGCCGCTCAGCCGGCGCCGCCAATAAAAGAGCAAGCGACGCCAAGCCGCTTCAAGCTGCAAGCGGAGCAGCCCGTGGTGAACCTGCGCCTGGGCGACGGCCAGGCCCCGGTGAGCACCGGCAACATCAGTATCGATAACGCCCAAGCTCGAGAGCGCGAGCGTTGCCAGCAGATGCGTGATGCGTTGTCAAAGCGCGGCAAGGCCCAGAGCCTGATCTGCAGTCCGGGGCAGGGGCCCTTTCCCTGGTCGCCTTGAGCTGCGCGGCTGAATCACTCTTCCTGGCGGACCGTGGCCACCTCGTCCGCCTTGACCCGGATGGTCTTGCCGGAGATGTCCTGAAACTCGTAGAAGCCATCGGCGGTCTTGGTCTTGGGCTGGTCCCGGGTCAGGTATTGGGTGCCGTTCTGCAGGGTTACCACGGTGGGCGAGGCGCAGCCGGACAGGCTCAGGGCGCTGACAGTAGCCAGGAGCAATCCCAGGGTTTTCATGTTCATAAAGACCTCTAAGCGATGGGGGTATCCGCGTTGGCCGGACACTTTAGTCATGGCTCGTTGGTGTAGTGAAGACGACGAAAGTTCGACGGGCCATGGAAAAATCCGCCCCCCGCCATTTATCCAATAGTGTTTGCCAGATCAGGGTGCCGGCTGTTATCTGTACGCATAACCAGTAGCAGTCCAGCCGTGGCGTCTTCATTCCGTGACTTCCAACCCCCTCGAAAACCCCTTCTATTACCTGCATAACTTTCAGCAAGTCTTGAACTGGCTGGAGCAGCGTTATGCCGATGTGCTGAGCCCCGACGAGCAGCGCTTCATTGTCGATTTCGCTCGCCTGGCCCAGCCTTCCCAGGCGTTGCTGGTACGCATGGTGATGCGTAAGGGCCGGCATTTTCGCCTCAGCAAGCTCAGTTACCCGGAGATCGGCGACAGTGGCCAAGCGGCGATGCCATTGCTCGAATTGGGCTGGGTGCAAGAGCAGGCGCCACTGGCTGTGGATGAGGTGTTCGGTCTGTTGCACAAAGCCGAGATTCTTCAGGGTTTCAAGGCCCAAGGGCTCCAGGCCAAGGCCAAGAAAAGCCAGTGGCTGACGTCACTGCAGGCGCAATATCCAGAGCCGCAAGCCTTCGGTCGATGGTGCCCGGAGTTGCCGGACAGGCTCTTGAGCTTGACGGTCATGCCCTTGTGCGATCGTTTGCGCCTGATGTTTTTTGGCAACCTCTACCAGGACTGGTCGGAGTTCGTGCTGGCCGACCTGGGGATCTACAGCTACGAAAAGGTCGAGATCAGCGCTGACGCCCGTGGCTTGCGTTGTCGCGACGATGTTGACGGTTTCTTCTATCTGCATGCTTGCCAGGAGGCGTTCGAGGCGGGCCAGGACGTGCCCGCTGTGCTGGCGCGCATTGCCGCATTCAGCACCGCCAACCCGTGGCTGGAAAAACGCCGAGGCAAGCTGCTGTTCCAGCTCGGCCAGCACTGTGAACGCCTGAAGGACTGGCTGCTGGCCAGGCAGATCTACGAACAGTGCCTGTACCCCGGCGCCCGCTTGCGTTTGATCCGGGTGCTGGAGCTCAGTGCTGAATACCAGGCGGCCCTGGCAGTGGCGGAACGGGCGGCGCTGGCGCCCCAGAGCGCCGCCGAGGCCCAGCAGCTCGTGCGGGTGATGCCCCGTTTGCGTCGCAAACTGGGTGGACCGCCGATACCTCGGGCCGCCAGCCGCGAGATGCCACGGTTGGATCTGTGCCTGCCCCGTGACGTCGATGGACTGGGGGTGGAGCTGCATGTCCAGGCGCATCTGCACCTGCCCCAGGCGCCGGTGCACTACGTCGAGAACAGCCTGATCAACTCGTTGTTCGGGCTGCTGTGCTGGCCGGCGATCTTCGCCCCGTTGCCCGGAGCGTTCTTTCACCCGTTTCAGCGCGGCCCGGTGGACTTGTTGAGCGAGGATTTTCATGAGCGGCGCAGCGATCTGTTCCAGGCCTGCCTGGAGGAATTGGACGATGGTCGCTACCGGGACAGCATCCGCCAGCGTTTTGTCGACAAGTGGGGCCTGCAGTCGCCCTTCGTGTTCTGGGCCGCCTTGAGCGAGGCGTTACTGGAGCAGGCCCTTGACTGTTTGCCGACCGAGCACCTCAAGCATTGGTTCCAGCGGCTGTTGCTGGATATCAAGGCCAACCGTGCCGGCATGCCTGATCTGATCCAGTTCTGGCCCAAGGAAAAAACCTACCGGATGATCGAGGTCAAGGGGCCGGGGGACCGCTTGCAGGACAACCAACTGCGCTGGCTGGATTTCTGCCAGCAACATCGGATGCCGGTGGTCGTGTGTTACGTGCAATGGCAGGACCCCGCGACGTGAGCTATCGCATCGCCGTGCGCGCCTTGTGCGAGTTCAGTGCCAAAAGCGGCGACCTGGACCTGCGGTTCACCCCATCGCCCACCGCCCTGGAGGGCATCGTCGGGCACCGCACCGTGGCGGCCCGGCGCAATCCGGGTTACCAGAGCGAGGTGGCCCTGGAGGGGCGATACCAGCAATTGCTGGTCAAGGGCAGGGCGGACGGTTACGACTCGGGGCAAAACCTGCTGGAGGAGATCAAGACCTACCGTGGCGACCTGGCGCGCATGCCCGATAACCACCGGCAGTTGCACTGGGCGCAAGCCAAAGTCTACGGCTGGTTGCTGTGCCAGCATTTGCAACTCTCGAGCCTGAGAGTGTCGCTGGTGTATTTCGATATCCTCAGCGAACAGGAAACGGCGTTGGTGCAAGAGCACAGTGCCGAGGCATTGCAAGACTTTTTCAATCAGCAGTGCGCGTTGTTTCTGCGCTGGGCGCAGCAGGAAATGCACCACCGAACCGCGCGGGATCAGGCCACGCGGGATTTGCGTTTTCCGCACGGTGAGTTTCGTCGGGGGCAACGTCATCTGGCCGAGTCGGTGTACAAGGCGGTCAGCACCGGGCGTTGTCTGTTGGCCCAGGCGCCCACCGGAATCGGAAAGACCCTGGGCACGATCTTTCCGATGCTCAAGGCCATGGCCCCGCAACAGTTGGATAAACTGCTGTATCTCACCGCCAAGACCCCGGGACGGCAACTGGCCCTGGAGGCGGCCCGGGTGTTGTTTGCCAGCCACGCCCAACAGCCGTTACGGGTGTTGGAACTGGTGGCCCGGGACAAAGCGTGTGAACACCTCGACAAGGCCTGCCACGGTGAGTCGTGTCCGCTGGCCAAGGGCTTTTACCAGCGCCTGCCCGCCGCGCGTCAAGCGGCCAGTCAGGTGCCGATGCTCGACCGCCAGGCGTTGCGTCAAGTGGCCCTGGAGCATCAGGTCTGCCCTTATTACCTGAGCCAGGAAATGGCGCGCTGGAGCGATCTGCTGGTCGCCGACTACAACTACTATTTTGATTTCAGTGCCTTGCTGTTTAGCTTGGCCCAGGCCAATCAATGGCAGGTGGCGGTGCTGGTGGACGAGGCCCACAACCTGGTGGCGCGCGGGCGCGGCATGTACAGCGCGAGCCTCGATCAACAGCAGCTGGCCAGCGCGCGCAGTCATGCTCCCCCGGCACTGAAAAGTCCCTTGCAGCGTTTGAATCGCCAATGGAATGCCTTACACAAGGAGCAACTGGCACCGTACCAGGCTTATGAACAGCTACCTTCAGCGCTGCTCAAGGCTTTGGCCTTGTGTATTGGCGCGCTGGGGGATTACTTCAACGAACAGCCTCAAGGTCTGGACAGTGGCTTGCAGAGCCTGTACTTCGAGCTGCTGCAGTTCGCCCGGGTGGCGGAGCTGTTTGATGCGCAGCAGTTCATCTTCGATATCAGCAAGCGCTCGTTGAGCGCCAAGCGCAGCCTGTCGTGCCTGAGCCTGCGCAATGTGGTGCCGGCAGCGCTGATTCGTCCGCGGCTAACGGCAGCCCGCAGCGCGGTGTTGTTTTCCGCGACCCTCAATCCCCGGCGTTACTACAACGATCTGTTGGGCTTGCCGGAGACCACCGTGTGGCTGGAGGTGGAATCGCCATTCGCCGCCGCTCAACTGCAGGTGCACATCGTCAGCCGGATCTCCACCCGCTACGTGCACCGTCAAGCCTCAGTGGCGCCGATTGTCGAGTTGATGGCCCGTCAGTTCGAGGCGCGACCGGGTAATTACCTGGCGTTCTTCAGCAGTTTTGATTACCTGCAGCAGGTCGCCCAATTGCTGGCCCGTGAGCATCCACACATCGCTGTGTGGCTACAGTCCCGGGGCATGGATGAGGCATCGCGACAGGCCTTTCTCGAACAGTTTCGCGCCGATGGGCAGGGCATCGGCTTTGCCGTGCTCGGGGGGGCATTTGGTGAAGGGATCGACTTGCCCGGGTCGAAGCTCATCGGCGCCTTTGTCGCCACCCTCGGCCTGCCGCAGCTCAACCCCTTGAACGAGCAGATGAAGCAGCGCATGGCTGCGCTGTTCGGTTCGGGCTACGACTACACCTACCTGTATCCAGGGTTGCAAAAAGTGGTTCAGGCCGCAGGCAGGGTGATTCGCGGGCAGACCGATCGCGGTGTGTTGATGTTGATCGACGATCGTTTCGCCGAATCCAGGGTCCGGCAGTTACTACCCGGGTGGTGGGACATTGCCATGGACGGCGCATCTGTCTGAGCGTCCATGGCAGGTTCTATGGATGCGGGCGGACGCGGACAAAGCGGCGCAGGGTCTGCCCAGGGCCGGTACGGAACTGGGTGGGTCTGGGCTGGCCCTGGTCGGCGGCGATGAACACGAAATCATCGTCAGTCAGTTGGTAGCTGGCGGGTAACCGTTTACCCGCGTCCAGGCCGATGGCGTCGATCCAGGTGATGGACTTGGGCGTGGTGCTGCTGTCGAGGGTGAAGCGCCCGCCCAGTAGCAACTCGCCGGTGACCGTCACCACGCGAAACTGATTGCCTTCAATCAGCGTCAGCGCCCCCGGAGCGCTGTGTTCATCGGGCGGATTGAGCACGCCGCTGTCTTCCAGGCAGGTTTGCTCCCAGGCCCCTTGCAGGCGATCAAGCTCCAATTGATTAGCGCTGTCGGGTGATGACGCAGTATCCATTCTTGAGCGTTTCCGTTAGAGGGTCAGTTGAAGATGTTGCGACCGATGCAGTAAGTCAGCAGGTCCTGATCGCTTTGCACCTCGAGTTTGCGCATGGCGGAAATCTTCTGCGCGCTGATGGTTTTCGAGCTGCGGTTCTGGCTGCGGGCGATGTCGCTGACGCTTTTGCCTGACACGAACAAGCGAAGGATTTCGAACTCCTTGGGCGACAAGGTGGAAATACGCTCATCAATGGCGACATTCGATTCCAGCACCGAGTTGGAGGCCGGTTCCAGGCTGCGGTAGGTGCCTTTCTGGGCAATGGCCTTGAGGGCGGTCTGGATTTCTTCGTGCAATTGGCTTTTCTGGATCACGCCGACCACTCCCAACTCATGCAGGCGGGTCAGGATCAATTGATTGGAAATCATTGTCAGGATCAGGATCTGCAAGTGCGCAAAGTTGCGCTTGAGGTATTCCACCAGCTTCAGGCCGTCGCCGTAAGGTGAGTCGCCGGGCATGTTGTAGTCGGTAATAACGATATCCACCGGCTGGGTTTCCAACAGTTTGATCAGGCCTTTGGAACATACGGCTTCACCGACGATTTCGAAGCGTTCATCGCGCTCCATTAACTCGCGAACGCCGAGCAGCACAATAGGGTGATCGTCAGCAATGACTACTTTCAGTTTTTCCATGGCAAACACACCCGTGCAATACGCTAATTAGTAAATAAA
The DNA here is from genome assembly GCF_009861525.1 of Pseudomonas sp. LD120. Taxonomy (GTDB): domain Bacteria; phylum Pseudomonadota; class Gammaproteobacteria; order Pseudomonadales; family Pseudomonadaceae; genus Aquipseudomonas. Next base: position 271,799 of record NZ_WVHL01000002.1, read on the forward strand.
CTTGAGACTGTCGGTACATTAAACCCTGCCGGCCATTATTCAAGTGGCAACAGAAGTTCGGACAAGCGCTGCATCAGTTGCCTGACTTCACTCTCCAGTGCTGGCACCAAGGTGTTCTCCAGCAGTTGACACTCCATTTCGGCACAGGCCTTGGCCAGCGTGCTGGCCTGTACCGCGCCCATGGCTCCGGCAATGCTATGCATGCGTTCGGCGGCAGTCTTGCCCGCGCCGGCAGACAGTGCCGCTTCGAGGCGTTGTAAATCCTCGCGCATGGTGCTGACAAACAGCGCTCGCATCTTATCCGAAACCTGGATGCGCTCGTCTGCGAGGGCAGGGGCCACGGGCTGGACCTGGGTCGCGGCGGGACGTTCCGCGACCCGCTTCGGCTGGGCGGGCGCTGGACTGTCGGGGGGCGTTTCGCAAAGCTGCGAGAGCTGCCCACGCAGGGTTTGCAGCGTCATGGGCTTGACGATCCAGGCGCTCATTCCGGCCTCTAGGCAGCGGTTGCCTTCCTCGCGTAAAGCGTTGGCGGTAACGCCGATGATGGGCAATTGCGGATCACGTCGGCGCAGTTCCCTGGCCAAGTCGTAGCCATTCATGATTGGCATGTTGACGTCGGTTACGGCGATGTCGAACTGGTTTGGTTGCCACTGTTCCAGGGCTTGTTCGCCATTAGCTGCCAGGGTCACCTCGCAACCCAGCGCTTCCAACTGCTCCTTGATGATTGCCTGGTTGATAGGGTTGTCCTCCGCCACCAGGGTCTGCAGGTTCAGTGGGTGCAAGGTGCCGCAGTCCCGGGGGGCTTCCTGCAAAGGTTGCCCTTGACGAGCCAGTACCGCTGCCTGGGCAATGGCGCGGATATTGTGAGCGTCGACTGCCCATTGCGTTGGCTGATCATGGTTCTGGTTGCGCCCGTGGTTGCCAGCGCTGACGCGGGGACCGGGCCAGGGTTGCGGGTTGTCTCGCGCCAGCATGTCGATCAGCACCGTGTTTTGCGGCGCGTCATCGCCTCTTGCGGGTACTGGGTACGCTTGGACCCCCAGGCGATTGAGCCAGTCGCAGGTGCTTTTCGTCAGTTCTGGCACGGGCGCTCGCACATAGACCGGTGGTCCGTCAGGCACCGGGTGGAGGCCGGACAGCGAACCGTGCTGGCGCTGCAAGGTCAGGCGAAAGGAGAAACTGCTGCCCAGTCCTGGCTCGCTGATCACTTGCATCTGGCCGTTCATCATGTCGCACAGACGTTGGCAGATCGCCAGTCCAAGTCCGGCTCCGGCTTCGGTCGAAGCCTCGCGGACCTGATAGAAGGGGTCGAACAGTTGAGGTTGTTGCAGGGCAGAGATACCGATCCCGGTATCGGTGACTTGCCATTCGATACTGGCCTGCTGGGCACTGAGCTCCGGCACCCGGACCCGCAACACCACGCGGCCGCTGTCGGTGAACTTGATCGCATTGCTCAGCAGGTTGTTGAGAATCTGCCGGATGCGCATGGCGTCGCCCAGCATCAGGTCTGGCAGGTTTGGATCAATGCAGGCGTACAACAACAACCCGCGACGCTCGGCAAGAGCGGCATAGGCGCGCAAGGCCTCTTCGACCATGTCCAGGGGACAAAACTTCACCGACTCGATGGTCATTTGTCCGGACTCGATCTTGGACACATCAAGCACATCACTGATCAGTTGGAACAAGGTGCTGGAGGAGCGCTGAAGGGTGTGCAGGTAGTCTTTCTGGCGTGGATCCAGGGGCGTCAGGCCGAGCAGTTCAAGGGTGCCGAGCAGGCCGTACAGGGGCGTGCGAATCTCGTGACTCATGGTGGCCAGAAACAGCGTCTTGGCTTCGCTCGCCGCGTTCGCCGAGCGCTGAGCCTGCTCCAGTACCTGATCTTCTTCGACATGTTGGGTGATGTCGTTAAAGGCGCACAGCACAACCTCCTGACCCTGGTAGCGGGTCGGGACGAACGTCACTTGCAGGTGACGCCCATCGATCTCCAGGCAGCTGTTGCGGCTGTCGATCAAGTTCGGGGTCTGCTCGAGCAAGGGCAGTAACCCGGCGCCGCATTGCCATTGCCGGGCCTGATGGTTCTCCAGCAGGAGCTGCAAGTTCTCGCGACGCAATATGCACATGCCACTAGGCGCGGCGTCGATGAGCGCTCGACTGAAGGCCTCGCTCTCGGCGAGGCTTTGGTAGGCCCTTTGTGCCGGCTCCACGACCTTCTTGCGGTACCAGCGGCTGGCGGCCCAACCGCAGGCCACTGCGCTCAGCGCTAGACCCAGCAGGCTCAGCAAGGCCCACAGAGCATAGTCGAGGTAGCTTTTGTAGCTAATGGTATAGAGCCCGGTCCAAAGGCCTGGACTGTCACTTGTGACCTTGAAGATCATGCCCTTCGAGCTGAAATTCAGGCCTTCGTGCACAACCCGGCTCGGGTCCTGGGAGCCGCTAAGAACGCGGCCTAATGGTTCGATCAAGGTGAAGTCGTCATAGATCGACCAGTCCATCAGGTGTTCGATGTGGTTGACCTCGTCCAGGTCCAGCAATGAGGCCGCGACCATCCAGTTGTCCGTCCCGCGAGTCTGTTGCGGGTTGGTTGCCGGCGGCAGGTTGATGTAGGCCAGTAGTTTGGAAGGCAGCGCGTGCGAGTCGGGGAGTGTGTACTGCTCCCAATATACATGGCTGTCGGGCAGGGCATTGCGCGTCGACGCCAGACGCTTCAACACCTGTTTCACCAGGGCATCGTTGCTCCAGGTCTCGCCGCGCCCAGGGCGCGCCGCGGGCGCGCTGATATCGAAACCACCGAACGCGTTGAGCACAAAAGTGCGTGGCGCCAGATGGTGCGAGGTGGACCAGAAGTTGTTGTAAAACGTTGATAGATGAGTGCCCAAGCTAAATACCTTGGGCATTTCGTCGGCGGTCAATGGCTGCTGATCGGCGTTCGGTCTCAAGGGCGGCAAATAGTGATACGGCTCGCCTTCATCAGGCTGGCGCGTCTCACTGACTAGTAGGGCGTCGATCGAACTTCGGGCCGCTACGCGCCGCAAGAACAGCTCCTGCTCCTGGATGTTTTCCATCAACTGGGCGAAATGCGACCTGACGCTGCGCTGCTGCTCGTCGATCAGGCGTTGGGTGGTCCAATAGAGCGTTGCGAACAACAGCAGCGCCAGGCTCAACACCATCAGCAGTCCTTTTTTCAGCCGGATAGAACTTCGACTCAGATTCTCCAGGAAGGTGTTGCTGTCTTTCATCACTGATTTCCCAAACACATGCAAAGGCATTACTGCCGAGATTCCTACCTCTAAAACAAAGCCCGTCAGCGATCAGTTAATGTTGCGTGGGGGAGCCATGAGTTTATCGCTTAGTACACAGTCGCCGGTCCGTCTTGGGTCAGCAATTGCTGAAACTGCTGCGAGGAAACGGCGTGGGAAATCAGGAAACCCTGCACTTGGGTGCAGTCGATTTTCCTCAGCAGGGCCAGCTCTTGTGCGCTTTCCACACCTTCGGCCACCACGGTCAGGCCCAACTGACGACCCAGCGCAATGATGCTGGTCAGCGCCTGGGCCATTTCTTCATTGTTATGGCAACCCTGGACCAGGGCCCGATCGATCTTCAGCTCGGTAAAGGGGGTCGACACCAGGTTCATATAGGAGCTGTAGCCCTTGCCGAAATCGTCCTGGGACAGGCCGAAGCCTTTGATGCGCAGGCGGCAGGCTCCAGCGTAGAAGTTGCTGATGTGTTCGGGAGTGGAGCATTCCATGAGTTCAAAGCAGATCTTGCCCGGTATGCCTTGGCGCTCGATCACGAAGTCATGCAGGCGATCGGCCAGATCGGAGCTGTTGAGCAGGTGGGTGGGTAGATTGATGGAAACCGGAATGTCGTAGCCGTCGTCGCGCCAGCTCACCTGGGCAGCCAGAGCCTGCTCGAGAATCAGCCACAACAGTTGTTCCTCAAGGCCGGCCTCGGTGAGCTCCGGAAGAAAGTCGCAAGGAAGCAGCATGCCGTGCTCCGGGTGCATCCAGCGCACCAACGCCTCGGCGGCGACGATCCGTCCGTTGTTGAGGGCCTTCTTGGGTTGAAACCAGGCTTGAATCTGCTCTTCGCGTAGGGCTTGTTCGAGGGTTTCCCGGCTGCACTCGACGCCGATCGCAGGCGGCGGGGCAGTGGCGGCCAGGTCGGGTAATTGCGCGGTGAGGTTACGCAGTGCAGCCAGGTTTACCGGTTTGGAAATCAACCCGATCACCCGCAAGCCCAGGTTGCGCGCCACCAGGCTTGCGCCCATCAACATGCGGCGTGACGAAGCACTCATGATCGCCAAGGCCGGCCGCGCACGCTGGGCCGCCAGGCCCTGGATGAACTGCACGCCATCCATGCCGGGCATCAATAGGTCTGTCAGCACCAGGTCGAAATGCCGTTGCTTGAGACGCTCTAGAGCCTCTGTGCCGTTGCTTGCAACCTCCAGTTGATAGGGGCCCAACTCGTTGAACAGGTGCTGAAGGTACATGTACTGAAACGGCTGATCTTCGACAATCAAAATGCTACAGGACTTCATGGGGAGCTCTTTCATAGGGCGCCAGGTAGTTGAACAACGCTCTTAATGCAAAGGGTTTCACCAGGCAGTGGTTCATCCCGGCTGCAAGACAGAGCTCTTCTTCTCCGCGCATTGCATTGGCCGTCGCCCCGATGATCGGGATCGAACAGCCCTGACGTCGAAGCTCCTTGGCCAGTTCATAGCCGTTGAGCTTCGGCATATTCACATCGGTCAACACCACGTCGAAGTGACCGGTCCTCCAGATGGCAAGGGCTTCCTCTCCGTTTGAAGCCAGTTCCACACTGCAGCCCAGTTCCTCCAACTGATCCTTGAGGATCAATTGATTGATCACGTTGTCCTCGGCCACCAGCACGTGCAGGTTGAGCTTTTTCAGTTCGCGGCAGTCAGGGTGCTCTTCGCTGTGCACGACCCAGACGCCTTGCGCTTGGCTGACGGCCTGGTGAATCGCTCGCAGATTGTTGGTATTGACCTGCCAACTGCCGCCACGAATGCGCGGTTCGTTGTGGCCATCACCGCTGGCCACCACCAACGGGCCTTGCCAGTCGGGCTCCAGGCGTTGCTCCACTGCGCCCGGGTGCAACTCGATCAGCACATTGCCTCGACTGCGATCGGCCACCGTAGGCAGGCTGAATTGGGCGCGAGCCCCCCAGCGGCGCAACCAACCGGCCACGGATTCGGCCAGCTCGCGCACAGGCGACACCACATAGATCATTTCTGGCAGCAAGGGGCTGATGGCCGGGGTGTTGAACACCGTGGAGGACGCTTCAAGCGGCAGCGTCAGGGTAAAGCTGCTGCCCAGCCCAAGCTCGCTGACCATGCGAATGTTGCCATTCATCAATTGCGTCAGGCGCTGGCAGATAGGCAGGCCCAGGCCGGTCCCGGCGATGACGTTGGTGTTGCCCTCGGTCTGATAGAAGGGCTCGAAGATCAGCGCCTGATCATCCTGGGCGATGCCGCGGCCGGTGTCGGAGACCTGCCAGAGGATGTTGCTGCGCTCACCGTCCCGACTGTCTACCTTGACCCGCAGGACGATGCGCCCTGAGTCGGTGAACTTGACGGCGTTGTTCAGCAAGTTACTGAGGATCTGCCGAATCCGCGTGACATCCCCCAGAAGGATCTCAGGCAACTGCGGATCGACGCAGGCATAGAACTGCAGGCCCTTGGCCTGGGCCGCCGCGGCGTAGGCCTGAATGATTTCGTGCACCAGATCCAGAGAGGAGAACTCGCTGAGCTCCAGGGCCAGTTGCCCGGCTTCGATCTTCGACACATCAAGCACGTCGCAGATCAGTTGCAGTAGGGTGCCGGATGAGCCTTCGATTGCCCGCAGGTAATCCCTTTGCTGGTTGTCCAGTTGAGTGCGCGAGAGCAGCTCCAAGGTGCCCAGCACGCCGTACAGAGGGGTGCGGATTTCGTGGCTCATGGTGGCCAGGAACAGGGTCTTGGCTTCGTTGGCGGTATCGGCCAGGCGTTTGGCCTCTTCCAGGGCCGCTTCGATCTGCTTGCGCGCACTGATGTCGCTGAAAGCGCAGAACAACACGTCCTCGCCGCTGTAGCGGGTGGGCGCGGAGCTGAGGTAGAGGTGACGTCCATCAGCGGTTTCAAAGTAGTCCGAGCTGTTGGGACGGTTAGGGTCGAACGCTTGCTCGATCCACCCGGCACACAATTGCTCGCGTTCAGTGCCATTGCCCAGCCATTGTTGGGACAGGGTGTTTTCCAGCACCACACGGCCATCGCTGCGGCGCAGTACGCAAAGGGCCACCGGGGCAATCTGAATCACGTCACGGCTGAATGCTTCGCTTTCGATCAGAGCCTGGATCCGGTGCAGCGCCGGAGCGATCAGGCGCACTTCGATCCAATGGGTCAGAAAACCGATCAACGCCATGCCGAACAGGCTGATGAGCAAGGCCGCGAGGAGTGGCGGCCACAGACTTTTGAGCAGGTTTTTCAGCTCAAACGAATACACCAGCTGCCAATCCGACGAGCCCAGCTGCTTGCTGATCACCAGGTGATCGGGCCACCAGCGACCGCCGAGAAAACCAAAGAAATTGCCGCCCTGGACCTGCTGGACGTCCTCGCTCAACTGGGCGCTGGGAGCGCTGCTGAAGATCAACCCACCCTGGGAGTTGAACATCATGAAGTCCCCGGCGCTCTGGTCACTGAGGGCTGCGGAGACACTCTTGCCGTCCATTTCCAGGCCAAGCCAGCCGGAGTTGACAAAGCGTTCGTCGAGACGGGTGAAAATATACAGCTTGGGGATGGTGGAGGAGTGGTCCATCAGCCACAGCTCGTTGCCCATCGGCACCTCGTCGAGCTTTACGTTAGCCAACTTGGACAGGAGTCTGTCCGGAAGGTCCGCAGCGTTGGCCTGGGTACTAAAGAGACGCTGTAGATGAGGGTGTTCCCCTCCGTTTATATAAAGCAGGTTCAACTGCTTGTTTTTCAGGTAATCACGCATGCGCTGGGTCAGCCAGATACCCCATTGATTTGCGTTCGGATCACCCAGATGCAAATGGATTTCTTCGGCGGAATTGCTGACGATGGTGTCGCCATCGAGCGGTTTGGATTTGTGCACGGCCGACAGGCTCAAGCTTTCCAGCAGAGCCTCGCGACTGGTGAAGAAGGTTTGGGCTTCGGTGATGGCGCTGCTCATGTAACTGCGCCGGTGTGACAGCTCGTTATTGATGCTTGAGCGCAAGAAGTTGTAGACCGCGCCCAGCAGGCCGATTAAAAAAATCAACGCGACAAGACGAAGCAGCCGACGGGCTGCTTCTGGACTGGAAAAAAGGGGATTGATCTGATGCAGGTAGCTTTTTAATCTCATCCGCCAACTGTAATGGGGGGGCATGCCAAGCAGGGATCAGACAATTCTTAAATCAGGGCGCGCAACGTGGCTTTATCAGGTACATGTTTTCTTGGAGTATTTCGCAATCCTCGAAATTGTCCCTGTTGGCCGGGACGAGTCCTTGGAAAGAGTGATCTGTAACGTTGCTCTACCTCTGGGTTGTAACGACAGACAGCTCAGACCATCTCCAAACGCTGTTTGCGCCGTGGCGCCATGAACACCTGATCCAGCGCGTGCAAGTCCTCGGCCTCCAACTGCAGTTCGCAGGCTTGGGCATTAAGGTGAATGTGTGTCGGGCGTACGGCCTTGGGAATCACCATGACGCTTTCCTGACGCAGTAGCCAAGCCAGGGCCAATTGCGCCGTGGTAACCCCATGTTGCTGGGCAAGCCGTTGCAACACCGGCTCGGCGAGCAGCGCGCCACCCTGGCCGATCGGGCAATAGGCCATCAGCGGCATTTGCCGTTGCTGGCAAGCGGGCAGCAGGTCGAATTCGATCCCGCGTGACTCCAGGTTGTACAGCACTTGGTTGGCGGCGCAGGCCGGCGCATCCAGATCATTCAGGTCCGCCACGTCGAAGTTTGACACCCCCCAGCGGCGGATCTTGCCGGCCTCGCGCAGGCGTTCGAAGGCTTCGATGGTTTCCGCCAGCGGGTACTGGCCGCGCCAGTGCAGCAGGTACAGATCGATAACCTCGGTACCCAAACGCTTCAGGCTGCGTTCGCATGCCTGCGGTACACCTGCGCGACTGGCGTTGTGCGGGTATACCTTGCTCACCAAGAACACCTGGTCACGGCGCCCGGCGATCGCCTGGCCCACCACTTCCTCGGCGCCGCCTTCGCCGTACATCTCTGCGGTGTCGATCAAGGTCATGCCCAGGTCGATGCCGGTGCGCAGCGCGGCGATTTCCTGATCCCGTTGCTGACGGTCTTCACCCATGCGCCAGGTGCCCTGACCGATGACTGGAACTGGTTGGTCCGCGAGTTTGAGCGTGCGCACAGTGACCTCCTGATCGCCAACGAGAGAGGGCACAGGGAAACAAAGCCTGGGCAGGTGGTCAAGACGCTGACGGCGTCACCTGGGGGGCAATGCAAAGGGTTCGCCATGCTCGGACGTCATGCCTCTGGGGAGGTGATTGCGCGCTCTTCATTTTGTTGGCGACATCCCTCGACCCGCAACGCGTGGTGCCGACGCTCGAGGCAGGAGGCTGGCAAGAAGGCCGGCGGCCTTGCCATCAGGCGCTTCAGCGGTTGGCGGGTTGCGCCTGCGCCTGGGCCTGACGTGCTTGGTGCAGCAGGGTTACCCATTCATTGGCCAGGCGGTGACAGTCGCCGGGCCAGCGCGCGGTCAGCAGGTTCCCGTCGCGCACTACAAAACCGCGTTCGGGATGCTCGGTTGAGTCGCGCCGTGGCAGCCAGGGCCCGGAGATAAAATCCGCCGGGCTGGCCAGGGCTTTCTTGACCTCCTCCTCGACGCTGTGGGGGTAGGTGCGGTAATAGCGCCCTAGCCACGGCGCGGTGACGAGCCAGGCTGCGAGCTCCATGGGGCCGGCGAGCAAGGCGGTAACTGTACGTCCATAGAGCACCGAGCGCCCGCTTTGCGGATCGATGCAGCGAGCCAGCGCCAGGGGGCCGTGGCACACCGCAGCCACGGGTTTGTCGGCCTTGAAGAACGCCAGGATGATCCGCCTTACGTCTTCGGACTCCAGCAGGCTGCGCATGCCTCGGGCATGGCCACCGGGGATCAGCAGGCCCTCGAAGGCATCCGGATCGACTGCGGCATAGCTCAAAGGGCTGCGAAAGGCTGAGTCCCGGGTCATGTTGTGGTAGCGCTCAAGGTCGGCCGCCGGGGTCATCAACAGCGCATTGAGCGGACCGAACCCCAGGCTGACCAGGCGCGAGTCGGCATAGGCCGGCATCCCCAGCGGCGTGGCGAACTGCGCGATGAAACCCGCGTCCCTGGCGGCCTGCCAGGGCAGGCTGCTTTCGCTGGGATCGTAATCGGCGTGAGGCAGCAAAATCAGGATCATGGCGCGGGCTCGCAGGACAAAAGGGTGCGCTGCAGATTAGCAGTCAGCAGGCACCCGAGGGTTCTCAAGGGGCAGCGGGCAGGCTGTAGTCGAATGCGTAGTCATGCTGGCCGTCATGGATATGGATCTGCATGCGGCCGCTGAGGCCCTGCAGTTCGCCAGTGGCGGAGTCAGGCAGTACTTGGATGTGCAAGCTCGATTGGCCTCGGTCCATGACCCCGTAGTGCATCAGCACAAAGCTGCCACGGCGGCCGTCCAGGGTGCCTTCGAACTTTTCCAGCGCCACATAGCCCGCCGAACCTGGCACCGTGCCGAGGCTGTTGAGCATCTCGCCCAGACTGCTGCCCTGCAGGTCGCCGGCGAAGGTCTTGTGAATCGCCTTGCGTCCCAGTTGCGCCGCTTCGGTATCCGGGGCGACGGGGTGGGCGGGCAGTCTGACGTTGAATTGTCCTGTAGCGTGCATGCTGTTCTCCGGCATCGAGCAGGTGATAATGATCGGCGGACTGTCGAGCGCTGGGCCCGGTCCTGGGACAAGGATGAAAACACAAGGGTGATGAACCGGATTGGAAAAAAACGACCGCCCCTAGCCGTGGCCCCCGGGCCGGCTCGGGGCGTGCTGAATCAGCGCCTGTCGGCCCAGCACGTCGAGCATGTGCGCCAAGCGCCGCCGGAGAGCCTGACGCCCTGGGTGGAGCACTTTTGGCAGGTCCGCTGGGCCTTGCCGAGCGCGGTGGTCGAGCGTCAGGAAACCTTGGCTCATCCCAATGCGCATTTGGTGTTCGAGGGCACTCAGGCGCGAATCTGGGGACCTCACCGACAACGCTTCAGCAAGACCCTGGCCGGTCATGGCTGGGTGTTTGGCGTCAAGTTTCGTGCCGCCGCGTTCCAGGGGTTCTGGGGCCGCCCCATGGCGCAATTGCGCGACCGCTCGATCGCTGCCAGCGAGGTCTTTGCCGGGGTCGATACCCTGCTGGCGTCTGGCGCTTGGCCGGGTATGGCCGTTATGTGCAAGCAGGTTGCAAGCTTGCTGATGGCCAATCTGCCTGAGGTCGATGAGCAGGTGCCGAAGCTCAATGAACTGGTGGCCCGAGCCGCCACGAACAGCCGCCTGACCCAGGTACAAGAACTGGCGCAGGTGGCGGGCGTGAGCCCGCGCCAGTTGCAGCGGCTGTTTGCCCATTACGTGGGCGTGAGCCCCAAGTGGATCATTGCCCGTTACCGTCTGCATGAGGCCCTGGACTTGCTGCAGCGGGGCGCAGCCCAGCCGGATGCCGAACTGGCGCTGCGGCTCGGCTATTTCGACCAGGCGCATTTCATCAGGGACTTCCAGCGCAAGGTGGGCCAGCCTCCGGCCGCCTACGTGCGCAGCCAGGTGGCGCCGGACGGAGCCAGTAGCGGCCCCGTCTAACCGCGGCGGCTCACTTGGCCGCGGCGGCGCGGGTACGCTCGATGTTCTGCATCAGGCCCTCGATGCGTTGCAGTTGCTCACGGTTATCGTGGTCCCAGGGATGAAAGCCCGGTTTGAAGAACCGCAGCCAGGGCAGGGCGATGCGCGGGAATACGCCGTGGGGGCCATAGAGGAACTTGAGCACTTGCCACAGGCCGCGCCAATGGCCGCCGCGCCGACGGTCGGCGATCAGCATGCGCACATGAAAATCAAACACCACCAGCCAGAAGGTCAGGGTGGTGAAGAGCATGGTCGCGCTGCGCAGCAGGTAGCGTTTGGCCCCGGGTTGGATCACGTTGTTAAAGACGTCATAGGACACCGCCTTGTGCTCGGTTTCCTCCAGGGCGTGCCACAGCCACATCTGCCGGTAGCCTTCCTCCGAGTGTCCGAAGCGGCTGGGGTCGCGCAGCAGCAGGTCGGCGAGGATCGCGGTGTAGTGCTCCAGGGCCACGGTGACCGCCAGGTTGAAGGCCGGCGGCAAGTGTTTTTTCTGCAAGTCGAGGATCATCCGCAGCCGTCGGTCCAACAGATGGGCCGGCAGCCCAGCGCCCTGCAACAGGTCGTTGTAGTGCTGGTGCTCACGGCTATGCATGGCCTCCTGACCGATGAAACCCTGGATCTGGCGCTTGAGCTCGGGGTCGTGAATCTGCTCGCGGTAGTGGCGCACGCTGTCCATGAAGAACAGCTCGCCGGCGGGAAACAGCAGGGACAGGGCATTGAAGAAGTGGCTGACGTGACTGCCTTGTTCGTGCCAGTCGCAGGCACGTTCGGCAGGCAGTTCAACCTTGATGTCACGGCGGATGGGCAGCATGGCTGGCGCTCCTCTAGACACTTGTAGGTGAAGGTGGCGGCCTCAGAGGCCGCGTTCGTCCTGGGGCTTGTACAGCGGCGGCCGCTCCCGGCCCGGCTTGGGCGCCAGGCGCCGGCTGAGCCACACCACCAGTCCCTGGTAGGCACTGGGCAGCAGGCGCACAAACAGGTCGAGCAGGTGCGCGTCGCGACCGATCAGCACCCGTCGCTTGTTCTTGCGCACCCCTTGCAGGATCACCTTGGCGGCGGTTTCGGCGCTGGTGATGAAGCGTTTTTCGAAGTCGTCCCGGGCCTGCTGTTGGTTGTCGATCAAAAAGCCTTTGACGTTGTCGCTGATGCGGCTGGTGCGGGCGATGTCGGTGCGGATGCCCCCCGGGTGCACGCAGGTGGCGGATACCCCGTGGCCTTGCATGTCCAGTTCCTGGCGCAGGGCTTCGGTGAAGCCGCGCACGGCGAACTTGGTGGCGTTGTAGGCGCTCATGCCCGGCTGGGAGAACAGTCCGAAGACGCTGGAGGTATTGATGATATGCCCCTCGCCGGCCTGCTTGAGATAGGGCAGGAAGGCCTGGGTGCCGTGGACCACGCCCCAGAAGTTGACGTCGACGATCCATTCCAGGTCCGCCAGGCTGGAGCCTTCCACGGTGCTGGACAGGGCGACCCCGGCATTGTTGAAGATCAGATGGATCTGTCCGTGCTCGGCGACGCTGGCGGCGGCCCAGGCGAACATCGCCTCGCGATCGCCGACGTCCAGTTCCTGGCTGCTGATGCGCAAGGGCAACAGGGTCGCGGCCCGGGCCTGGGCCACGGTTTGCGCCAAACCCTGGGGGTTCTTGTCGGCCAGGGCCAGGTGGCAGCCCTCGCGGGCCAGGGCAACGGCCAGGGCGCGGCCCATGCCGGAGGCGGCGCCGGTGATGGCGGCGACTTTACCGTTAAAGTTTTTCATCAAGAGCGGCCTCGTGCAGGTTCAGTGGACGCGCGGTGGTCAGCGTGGCGAGAGGCCCGGGATGGGGCAGGGGTGTGCTTTGGTAGTCCTTGAGCTGGAAGTGCTCCAGGGTCTTCTTGAAGCGCCAGGTGGAGCCGGGCCAGAGCGTGGTGTTCTGTCCACTGCGCGGGTCCAGATACCAGCTGCGGCAGCCGCCGGTGCTCCAGATGGCCCCGGCCAGGCGCCGTTGCAGACGCTGGTTGTACTGGCTCTCGACCTCGGGCTTGACCTCCAGACTGGCGATCTTGTCTTGGCGCATCCGGGCCAGGGCCTTGAGGATGTAGTCGACTTGGGCCTCGATCATCAGAATCATCGAGTTGTGCCCCAGTCCGGTGTTGGGACCGATGATCATGAACAGGTTGGGAAACCCCGGCAGGCAGGTGCCCAGGTAGGCATGGGCGCCTTGGGACCAACTGTCCATCAAGTCCTGGCCTTGACGACCCAAGAGCAAGCCACGGGGAATCGGGTCGGTGGCCTGGAAGCCGGTGCCGAAAATGATGCAGTCCACCGGGTGCCGCCTGCCGTCGGCGGTGATCAGCGCATCGCCGTCAATGCGCTGGATGGCGTCGGTGATGACCTCGACATTGCCGCGCGATAGCGCGGGGTAGTAGTCGTTGGCAATGAGGATGCGCTTGCAGCCGATGGTGTAGTCGGGCGTCAGCTTCTGCCGCAAAAGCGGATCGGCTACTTGCCTGCGCAGATGCCGCCAGGCCACGCGCTGCACCAGCTTCATCAACTGCGGCCGACGGGCGAAGGCGATCACTCGGCTTTCCAGGGCCCAATACAGTGCCGAGCGCACCAGACGCTGAGTGAACGGCAAGTGCTTGAAGGCCCAGCGCTCCAGGCGGCTGAGGGCGCGGTCGGGCTTGGGCATGATCCACGGCGCCGTGCGTTGGAAGAGTGTGAGCTGGGCCACGCGAGGAGCGATCTTGGGCACGAACTGGATCGCGCTGGCGCCGCTGCCGATCACCGCCACCCGTTTGCCTTGCAGGGCATAGCGGTGATCCCAGTGCTGGGAGTGGAAGTGTTTGCCGGTGAAGGATTCCATGCCGGGGATCTGCGGGATCGCTGGGCGCGACAGGCCGCCCATGGCGGATATCAGCAACCGCGCGCTGGTTTGGTGGCCGTTGTCGAAACGCAGATTCCAACGCTGTGTGGTGTCATCGAAGACCGCCTGCTCCAGGCCCATGTTGAAGCGCAGAAAGGGCGCCAAGGCGAAGTCCCTGGCGCAGTTCTCTAGGTACTCGCGGATTTCCGCCTGGGGCGCGAACTGCCGGGTCCAGTTCGGGTTGGGCGCGAAGGAAAAGGAGTAAACGTGGGATTGCACGTCACAGGCGCAGCCAGGGTAGTGATTGTCGCGCCAGGTGCCTCCTAGGGAGGCGGCTCGTTCGGCGACAAAAAAATCGTCTATCCCAGCCTCTTTAAGCTTGATCGCCATGCACAGCCCGGCGAAACCGGCGCCGATGATGGCGATGTCAACGACCTCGGGGTCGTCGGGTGGCGAGTACGCATTCATGGTGTGTACCTCGATTGTAGGGTGACGCCTGGGGTGACTTTCGTCAGTGAGTGAATGCTCAGGATTGCACAATTTAAAATAATGTTTTAAAAATAAATTTAAATAAATCACCTGAAAATGTCACTTACGCCAGCCACCTGTGGATGTTGCGAGGCTTATCCGGCTTGAGGATCAAGCGTCACAGGCAGTGCAAGGCCGCGGGCGGCAGCCACGGAGCCGGATCATCCTGATCCGGGACGGCGGCGCAGGGACGCAAGGGGACGGCTTATGCAAGGGCTGGTAGCGGTGACGGTATTGCTGGTGGTCAGCGGCATGCTCTGGGCGCTGAGCGCACGCATCAACCGCCGGATTGAAAGCCAGGTGCCGATCAATGGGCGCTTTGTCGAGGTGGACGGAGAGCGCATCCACTACACCGACGAGGGCCGGGGCCCGGCGTTGCTGATGATCCATGGCTTGTCCGGGTGCGGGCGCAACCTCACGCATTCTCTGGCGCCGGCACTACGCCAGCAGTTCCGAGTGATCACCCTTGACCGGCCCGGCTCCGGCTATTCCACCCGGGCGCGGGGCGCGGCGGCGGACTTGCCGGCCCAGGCCGCCCTGATCGCCCAGTTCATTCGCACCCTGGACTTGGGCCAGCCGTTGGTGCTCGGGCATTCCTTGGGCGGCGCGGTGGCGTTGGCGCTGGCGCTGGATCACCGGCAATCGGTGTCCGGGCTGATCCTGGTGGCGCCGCTGACACACCCGCAACGTTGGCTACCGTGGGTGTTCCTGTCCCTGGGCGTGCGTCCGGCGCTGTTACGCCGCTGGATGTCTCTGACCCTGGCGGCGCCTATGGCCATGCTCGGCCGTCGCAGCCTGGTCAAGGCGGTGTTCGCGCCGGATCCGGCACCTGAAGATTTCGCCGTGCGCGGTGGCGGACTGTTAGGCATGCGCTCGGACAATTTCTATAACGCCTCCAGCGAGATTGCCGTGGTCAACCGCGCCTTGCCCGGCATGCTCAAGCGCTACCCCAGCCTGAGCTTGCCGGTGGGCCTGATTTACGGTTCGGCGGACGCGGTGCTCAGCCACCGCAAACATGGCGAGTCGATGCAGGGCAAGGTGCCGGGCTTGTCACTGGAGATCGTTCCCGATCGTGGACACATGCTGCCCATCAGTGCCGTCGAGCGGGTGGTGGCCATGGTTCAACACGTGGCGTTGCAGGTCCAGCCGCAGCCCAGCGCCACCGTGCTGTCCCCGCCGTTCGCGGCGTCACGAGCAAGCTAGAGGCGTTCTCAGCGATGCTTTCGAGCGTTGCGCAATGACTCTGGCAGCAGTGGTAAACGCTTCACAGGCGACATTTAAAACAAGGCGAAAAAATAGTTGACGAGCTAACGAAGTCGGACTATTTTTTTAAAAAAATGTTTTGAATGTTTTTTTTGAAAGTGCAATTGAGCGATTAAAATAATGAAAATAACGCCATTACACGTTTCTGTTTTTGCATCTCTTCAGGCTCCTTGCAGCGCACCCGCGTTGTCTCTTTTCCTATCCAAGTCGACGACTGTTGTACGGAGGCTGCCATGACGGTTTCCGTGGCGGTCCCCGGCGTTTGGACCGACAGCAAGCGTCACTTGTGGTGGCTCGGCACCTTGCCGATGATCACGCCTTTGCTGGCCGGGCTGTTCGCGCTCACCACCGGTGTCCAAGTGTTCTGGTGGAGCGGGGTGGTGGTGATTTTCGGCCTGATTCCCCTGATCGACGGCCTGCTGGGGGAGGACGCCAGCAACCCGCCGGAGTCCGCCGTACCCGATCTGGAAAAGCAACCCTACTACCGTTTTATCGTCTACACCTGCGCCATGCTGTCCGTGCTGTCGCTGGTGGTGACTGCGTGGATGGCCATCGATGGCGTCGACTGGATCATCGCCGGTGGTCTGTTGCGCCTGAGTGAGCAACTGCACCTGCAAGGCAGTCTGGCGAGTTTTGCCGCCTTTCTTACCGAGCGCGGGCAGGTGCATGGCAGCGTGGGCGGGTTCACCTACCTGGGCATGGCCATGTCCACTGGCGCGGCCACCGGCATCGCCATCAACATCGCCCATGAACTGGGGCACAAGAACCGTGGGATGGCCAAGTTCCTGGCCAAGCTGGCGTTGGCCTCGACCTGCTACGGGCACTTTTTTGTCGAACACAATCGTGGCCATCACGTTCGCGTGGCGACGCCGGAAGACCCTGCCAGTTCGCGTCTGGGCGAGTCGTTCTGGCGTTTCCTGCCGCGCACCGTGTGGTTCAGTCTGCGTTCAGCCTGGCACTTGGAAAGCGCGCGGCTACACAAGCTCGGCCTGCCAACCCTGCACTGGAAGAACGCGGTACTCAGCGCCTGGCTGTACAGCGTGGTGGTGTGGGGTGCACTGATTGTCTGGCTGGGCGCGGCGGTGATTCCGTTCCTGCTGATCCAGGCCGTCTACGGTTTCTCGCTGTTGGAAGTGGTGAACTACGTCGAGCACTACGGCTTGCTGCGCCAGAAACTGCCCAATGGCCGCTACGAGCGTTGCTCGCCACGCCACTCCTGGAACAGCAACCGCATCGTCACCAATATCTTTCTGTTCCAACTGCAGCGCCATTCCGACCATCACGCCAACCCGACTCGTTCCTACCAGGCTTTGCGGCACTTCGACGAATCGCCACAGTTGCCTTACGGCTACGCCACCATGATTGTCTGGGCCTATGTGCCGGCGCTTTGGCGGCGGATGATGGACCACCGGGTCCTGGCCCACTACTCCGGAGATGTCCGACTGGCCAACCTGCATCCGGCCAAACGCGCGGAACTGCTCAAGCAATACGGTTTTACCGACAGCCATTCAGACACCGTTCTTTAGTTGTACTGCTCACCCCTTCAAATGGCGGTGAAGCCTGCGCTCGCCTGCGATTTGCCTGCTTGAACGCTGAGCAGGGCAAGACAGAAGTCCTTGAACACGTTGACCGACAACAACAATAAGCAACTGTAAGGAAGTCTCGGATGACTATTTCACCTCTGTTTGCTGTGCGTCTGTTTGTACCCCTGGTGGGTGTGGCGTTGATGGGCGCAGCGCAAGCGGCGCGCATCGAACCGGCGAATACCGCGTTCACCGCCAAGGGCCCCATCAGCTTTGCCAAAAGCATCATCAATGCCGACTGCACCATCGAGGTCAGCGGCAAGGTCAGCCCCGATGGCAGCTTTGCCAGCGTCGAAAAAGTCGACTTCAGCGGCGGCCTCAAGTGCGGTCAGGTGGAGGCCACGCACCTGCCCTGGACGCTAACCGCCAAGGATCAAACCAGCGGTGCCATGGCAGGTATTCAAGTCACCGTGCACGCCCCCTTTGTGGGCGGCGATTGCGGGCCGAGTACCGCCGAAGGCCGCTGGAACAACAGCACCGGAAAACTCGAAGCGACCCAGGTCAGCCTCGACGGTGGGTGCACCATCAAGACCGTATCGATCCAGATGCCGCCGACCTTCCGGGTCGAGCCCTGAAACGACACGTATCCGCTCATTGGCTAGCAGATTTGGCTGGAAAGGGAAGCTCGGTCGCAGTTCTCCGTGTTGTCTCACACAAGGCCATTACCCCCGGCGAAATGAATCGCCATACATGTGAGGAAAAACAACAATGAAAGGCATCAAAACTCTCGTGTCCGCCACCGCCATCGTTGCCTGCCTGGGCGCCGCTTCCATGGCCAGTGCTGCAACCATCGCGATCGACGGCGCCAATCCAAATGGCCCATTCACCACGCCAGGCGGCACCATCACCGTGCGTTCGCCTTCGTCGTTCAACCAGCCGGTGACGTGCAATATCAACTTCAGCGGGAACATCGCCGGTGGCGTGGCCACCATCACCGGGGCGACCGTCAGTGGCAGTAATGCCCTGTGCAACCTGCCGAAGATCA
This sequence comes from Pseudomonas sp. LD120, assembly GCF_009861525.1. GTDB lineage: Bacteria > Pseudomonadota > Gammaproteobacteria > Pseudomonadales > Pseudomonadaceae > Aquipseudomonas. The sequence continues at coordinate 289,852 of NZ_WVHL01000002.1, forward strand.
CCGGTTTGCCATGGGTGCTGAGCGCCTCCAGCACCACCGCCGGTACCGTGACCAACGTCGGCTACACCATTTCCTTCTTCCCTGCCACCAACTGCGGTCCGACCACCATCAACGTGGCCTGGAGCAACGCGACTCACTCCCTCAGCCTGAGCTCGCCTCAGTCGCTGGCAGGGGGCTGCTCCGTGGATGTTCTGAACGCCAAACCGTCGCCACAGGTCAGCGTGATTTAAGCCGCACCAGGAACCAAGGGCTGATCACCCGCTGAAGGACGCCGCCTCGCAAGGGGCGGTGGTCTGCGGGCAAGGACTGCCCTGCTGTGCAGGTTGCTATGAATAATAATAAGGAGTGGGGCATGAATAATAAGAAACAACAGCTACAGGTCGCGGTTGCACTGGCTATTTTGGGGAGCTTCAGCGCGATCGGTACGGTACAGGCAGGTGGCTTTAGCACGCCGACCTACGGTGCCCCCGGATGGGGGCGGGCCTTTGGTGGTGGTTCATTGTTCAAGAATGACCCCAGTGCGGCCTACAACAACCCGGCGGCGATGGCGTTCATCGATCAGAACGTGGCACAGATGACGGTCGACTATGCCCGCATCAAGATGAAGTACAAAGGCGACGCCTACGACTATCAAGGCAATCCCGCGACCACCTTGCCCGTGGACGCGTCCGGCACCCCCACCGGTGGTCCGGTTCCCCTGGACGGCAATGGTGGCCAGGGTGGTTTCACCGCGTGGCTGCCCACCGGTTTCATGGTGATACCGATCAACGATCGGTTCGCCTTCGGCCTGAGTCAGGTGGTGCCCATGGGCATGCGCAGTACCTGGGACAACGACAACTCCAAATTCCGTGATTTTTCGGTCGACACCAAGATTGAGACCGTGGGCCTGACCGGCTCGCTGTCGTTCAAGGTCACTGACGACTTTTCCCTCGGGGCCGGGCTGATCGTCCAGCACAGCAAGGGTTTCGTCAGCCAGAACCTCAACCTTACCGGCGCCGCCGCAGTCTCCCCTGGCCTGGGTGGGATTCCTCTGCCATCGGGGGTAGGGGCGAACCTGATGCGGGTCAAGGTGGACAATACCTCGGTGGGCTGGTTCACCGGCGTGGTCTGGAAACCCACCGACCGCGATACCCTGGGCTTGAACTATCACGCCAAGATCAAGAACAAGATGGAGGGCAAGTACAGCATCCGCGCCGACGCGGTAGGGCGCCAGTACATGACCCAGCCGGCCGGGCCCAATGGTGAAAGCCTGGTGGAACTGGCCTATCCCGGCCTCAAGCTGAACCCGGATGGGGCCAACGCCAGCACTCAATTGGACATTCCGGCCTCCGTCGGGCTGGACTGGGTGCACGTGTTCAATGACCGCTTTACCCTGGGCGCCAGCGTGCTCTGGACGCAATGGTCCTCGTTCAAGGACCTGACCTTGAAGTCCGATGGCAACACCCTGGTGTCCATCCCGTACAACTACAAAGACACCATGATGTATTCCCTGGGCGGCGATTACCGATTCACCGATCAGTTGACCCTGCGCGCCGGTGTCGCCTTCGACGAGACCCCAACACGCAATGCCACCCGCGACCCGCGGATTCCGGACAACGATCGCTGGTTCACCTCCCTGGGCTTTGGTTATGACATCAAGGCGATTCCGGGCTTGACCATTGACGGTGCCTATTCCCGGCAGTTCGTCAAGCAAGCCAGGATCAAGACCCAGAACGTCGATCGCCTCGGTGCCTCACGCCTGGATGGCAAGGTCGATGCCAAAGGCGAGGTGGTCAGTCTCTCCGCGACCTATCACTTCTAAGGGTAAAAGCTTTACCCACGCCTCGAAGCGACGACAGTACGAAGGGATTTCGCCACTGTCGTTGGAAGGCCGGGTCGCCTCAGGCCCTGTCTTGACTTGCCTTTCTTCCTCACCCTGGCTGACCGCGTTTCAGCCGTTGTGCGTTGCTGAAAGGGGTCAAAAAAATATTTAAAAATAAAATTTGAAACGTCTTTGTTTCCTTTGTAGGGTGATCGTCAAGGGGCCGGCATAACGCCCAGGTACCCGGAGGTTGTCTGGTTAGAACAAGAGAGGTTTTCCATGATTGTCTGGTTATTGGTGGGATTGGCCGCAGCGCTCGCACTGGCCTACAGACAGGCTCCGGCGTCCTGGTGGCTGGGCTCGGCGCTGGTCTGGTCGGGTGCGGCGTATCTGTTGAGTCTGCTGGGTTCCTTTGGCCTGAGCCTGGTTGCGCTACTGGTGCTGCTGCCGGCCGTGTTGCTCGGCATCAAGCCGCTGCGCCGCGCCTTGCTCACCCGCAGGGCCCTGGCGATGTTTCGCAAGATCATGCCGGCCATGTCCGACACCGAGCGTGCGGCCATCGAGTCCGGCACGGTCTGGTGGGACGCCGAGCTGTTCAGCGGCAAGCCGGACTGGCCGCGCCTGCTGCAGGCCGCCCCGGCCAGCCTGAGCGCCGAAGAGCAGGCGTTCATGGATCACGAAGTGGAAACCCTGTGCGACATGGCCAACGACTGGGAAACCACGCAGATCTGGCAGGACCTGTCGCCCAAGGCCTGGCAATACACCAAGGACGCCGGGTTCCTGGGGATGATCATTCCCAAGCAGTACGGCGGCAAAGGCTTCTCTCATTACGCCCACTCGCAAGTGGTGATGAAGCTCTCGACCCGCTGCTCGGCGGCGGCGATCTCGGTGATGGTGCCCAACTCCCTGGGCCCGGCCGAGCTGTTGCTGCACTACGGCACCGAGGCCCAGCGCCAGCACTACCTGCCGCGCCTGGCCCGGGGCGAAGACATTCCCTGCTTCGCCCTGACCAGCCCCTATGCCGGTTCCGACGCCGGGGCCATTCCCGACGTCGGGGTGGTCTGCAAGGGCCAGTTCGAAGGCCAGCAAGTGCTGGGCTTTCGCGTCACCTGGGACAAGCGCTACATCACCCTGGGCCCGATCGCCACGGTGCTGGGCCTGGCCTTTCGCGCCGAAGACCCGGACGGCCTGCTGGGCAGCAAAGGCAGCCTGGGGATTACCTGCGCACTGATTCCCACCACCCATCCGGGGGTCAATACCGGGCGTCGCCACTGGCCGCTGAACGCGGTGTTCCAGAACGGCCCGACCACCGGCAAGGATGTGTTCATTCCCCTGGAATGGGTGATCGGCGGTGGCGCCCAGGTGGGTAATGGCTGGCGCATGCTGATGGAATGCCTGGCCGCCGGGCGCGCTATTTCCCTGCCGTCGGCCAACGTCGGCCTGGGCAAGGTGGCGGTGCGCGGCACCACCGCCTACGCGGCGATGCGCAAGCAGTTTGGCCTGCCCATCGGCAAGTTCGAAGGGGTGCAGGCACCCCTGGCGCGCATGGCCGGGCATCTGTATGCCTGCGACGCGGTGCGCAAGGTGTCGGTGGCCTCCCTGGATGCCGGGGAGAAGCCTTCAGTGATCTCGGCCATCGCCAAGTACCACGTCACCGAGCGCGCCCGGGCCATCGTCAACGACGGCATGGACATCGTCGCCGGCAAGGGCATCTGCATGGGCCCCAACAACTTCCTGGCCCGGGCCTACCAGCAAAGCCCGATCGCCATCACCGTGGAAGGCGCGAACATCATGACCCGTTGCCTGATCATCTACGGTCAGGGCCTGATCCGTTGTCATCCTTACGTGTTCCGCGAAATGGAAGCGGCCCGGGACAGCGGGCGCAAGGGCCTGGAAGCATTCGACAGCGCGATGTTCGGCCATATCAGCTTCGTCTTTGCCAACACCGTGCGTGCCGCCGTGCATGCGCTGACCGGCGGCCGCCTGATCAAGGCCCCGGCCAATACCGACAAGGCCCTGGCTGGCTATTACCGGCAGATCCAGCGCCTGTCGGTGGTGCTAGCCCTGGCTTCGGACATTTCCATGGGCGTGCTGGGCGGTGCCCTCAAGCGCAAGGAAAGCATCACCGGACGCCTGGGGGACATTCTGTCCCAGCTGTACATCCTGTCCTGCGTGTTGAAGCGCTTCGAGGACGATGGCCAGCCCCAGGCCGATCTGCCCCTGGTGCACTGGGCGGCTCAAGACTCGCTGCTGCGGGCCCATGAAGCCCTGGCCGAGGTGCTGGACAACTATCCGTCCAGAGCGGCTGCGCGGATTATTCGTGGCCTGAGCTTCCCCCTGGGCATTGCCCAGCACAAACCCAGCGATCGCCTGCTCAGGCAAGTGGCCGAGCTGGTGCAGACCCCGGGGCCGACCCGCGACCGCCTGCTGGCCGACTCCTACATTCCCCAGCCGGACATCGACAAGCTGGCCTATGGCGAGCTGGCTTTGCGCCTGCAACCGCAAGTGGAACTGATCGAGGCCCGGCTCAAGCCGGCGATCAAGCAGGGCCTGCTGGCGCCGCTGCCGATTGCCCGCGAGGCCTTCGCCCTCTGGCGAGTCCAGGCCCTGGAGCAGCAATTGATCAGCCATGACGAGGACCAGTTGCTCGGGCGCTATGTGGAATACGCCGACCACGCGATCCAGGTCGACGACTTCCCTCAGGACTTCGGTCTGCTCGAAGCCCTGCAACAGCGTCAGGCGCACTTCGATCAAGGCGCCAGGCCGGCCTCGCGCAAACGTGCGGCCAGCAGCGAAGACGCGGTGGTCGGCAGCGATTCGGCCTATTGACCCTCTACTGGATTGGATCGGGATCTCTTTATGTCTGACGGTTATCTTGCGTTCGTCAATTCCACCTGGGGCCGCTGGCTGGCCCAACGCACCGGCCTGCCGCAACCGGTGCCGTTGCAACGCCACCGCGAGGGGCAGGGCGGCAACCTGATCAACCCGGTGATCCTCGCCGCAGCGCCCGAAGGGCGTCTGTTGGGCGAGCTGCAACGGATCTTCGCCGCCACCGACACCGTGGCGGCCCAGGCCGCGAGCATCACCGCGCCCTCGACGGTGAAGGTCCAGGGCCTGGTGTTCGACGCCAGCGGGCTGGCGGACATCGCCCAGCTCGATGAGTTGTACCGCTGTTTTCACGCCAATGTCCGGCGCCTGGGGGCCCATGGTCGGGTGCTGGTGCTGGGCACGCCACCGGAGCACTGCAAGGCACTGGAGCAGGCCGTGGCACAGCGGGCCCTGGAAGGTTTCGTGCGTTCCCTGGGCAAGGAGCTACGCCGAGCCATCACCGTACAGTTGCTGTATGTCGAGCCCGGCGCCGAAGCGGAACTGGACAGCAGCCTGCGGTTTTTCCTGTCCCGGCGCTCGGCCTACGTTTCAGGTCAGGTGGTGCGCATCGGCGAGCCGGTGGACGTGCCCCGGCACATCGACTGGGAGCGGCCCTTGAGCGGACGGCGAGCGCTGATCACGGGGGCCTGTCGCGGCATCGGTCTGGCGATTGCCCAGGTCCTGGCCCGGGACGGCGCCCAGGTGGTGTGCCTGGACATTCCCCAGGTCGAGGCTGAGTTGCAGCAGGCGGCAGCGGACCTCAAGGGCGACGCCCTGGCCCTGGACATCACCGCTGCCGGGGCCGGACAACGCTTGCTGGAGTTCGTCGGTGAGCACGGCGCCTTCGATATCGTCGTGCACAACGCCGGCATCACCCAGGACAAGACCCTGGCCAAGATGTCCGAGGCGGCATGGCGCAAGGTCATGGCGGTCAACCTGGAAGCGCCGCTGCTGCTCAGTCAGGCGTTGCTGGCGGGCCAGGGCCTGAACCCTGGAGGGCGGATCGTCTGCGTGTCGTCGATTTCCGGGATCGCCGGCAACCTTGGGCAAAGCAACTACGCCACCTCCAAGGCCGGGATCATTGGCCTGGTGCAGAGCCTGGCGCCCCTGGCGGCGCGCCAGCAGATCACCGTCAACGGCGTGGCCCCGGGCTTCATCGAAACCCAGATGACCGCGAAGATTCCGCTGCTGATCCGCGAGGCGGGACGGCGCATGAACGCCATGAACCAGGGCGGGCAGGCCGTGGACGTGGCACAAACCATCGCCTGGCTGGCGCACCCGGCGTCCGGCGGGATCAATGGGCAGGTGGTCCGCGTCTGCGGGCAAAGCCTGCTGGGGGCCTGAGCCATGAATGCCGACGCCGCCATTCGCATCATCGAACCGCCACCGTCCCGGGGCCAACTGCTCTATGACGGCATCCGCAGCCTGCGCAAGCCCAAGCCGGACGCCGCGCCAGCGCTGCCTGCCGAGCGCCTGGTGCGCCCGGCGGTGGAGTTGCAGGCCGCCGAAATCACCCGTTACGCCCAGGCCTGCGGCTTTCGCCGGGAACACGGGGTGCCGCTGGCCTTTCCCCATACCCTGGCGTTTCCCTTGCACCTGTTGCTGCTGACCGACCGCCAGTTTCCCTATCCGGCCAGCGGCATGGTCCACCTGGCTAATCGCATTCGCCAGTACCAGAGGCTGGAGGAGGGCCAGGCCCTGCGCCTGGAAGTGTTCGCCGAACGTTGGCTGGCCCATCCCAAGGGCCAGGCGCTGTCCATTGCCACCCGGGCCCACAGTGGTGGCAGCCTGGTCTGGGAAAGCCACAGCCTGTACCTGCGCCGGGGCGTGTCCAGCCCCATCGGCGAGCCTTGGGAGGGCGCGCTGAAGCAGGATGAAGCGCCGCTGATTCGCACCCAGCGCTGGACCCTGGGAGGCGACCTGGGACGGCGTTTCGCCCAGGTCAGCGGCGACTTCAACCCGATTCACACCTCCTGGCTCGGCGCCCGCCTGTTCGGTTTTCGCCGGCCCATCGCCCACGGCATGTGGACCCTGGGGCGGGCCCTGGCAGCCCAGCAACCGCCTCATCCACTGGCGGCGGCGGAGCTGGACTGCGAGTTCAAGCTGCCGATCCTGCTGCCGGCGGCAGTGACCCTGTGGAACCGTCCGCCCGACGGTCCACGCCATGCGTTCGAAGTGCGCAACAACGCGGGGGACAAACCCCACATGCGCGGCCTATTTACCTGGGGAGCTGGGCAATGACTGAATACAGTTTCAATCCGGCGCCGGTGCGCCGGGTGGCGATCATCGGCGGCAACCGGATTCCCTTCGCCCGTTCCAACACGGTGTATGCCAACGACAGCAACCAGGACCTGCTGGTGGCGGCGTTACAGGGGCTGGTGGATCGCTACGGCCTGTCCGGCCAGCGCCTGGGGGAGTTCGCCGCGGGGGCGGTGATCAAGCATTCCCGGGATTTCAACCTGGCCCGCGAGAGCCTGCTGTCCACCACGTTGTCGCCACAGACCCCGGCCTATGACGTGCAGCAGGCTTGTGGCACCGGGCTGGAGGCAGCGTTGCTGGTGGCCAACAAGATCGCCCTGGGGCAGATCGAGGTGGGCATTGCCGGTGGCGCCGACACCACCTCCGACGCACCGATCGGCATCAACGAAGGCCTGCGCCGGATCTTGCTCCAGGCCAACCGCGCCAAGGGCGCCGGCAACAAACTGCGCAGCCTGCTCAAGGTGCGCCCGGGGATGTTGTTCAAGCCGCTGCTGCCACGCAACGGCGAGCCACGCACCGGGCTGTCCATGGGCGAGCACTGTGAAGAAATGGCCAAGCGCTGGCACATCAAGCGTCTGGCCCAGGATGAGCTGGCCCTTTCCAGCCACCAGCAATTGCAGGCCGCCTATCAGCGCGGCTTCTTCGACGACCTGATCACCGCGTATCGGGGGCTGACCCGGGACAACAACCTGCGGGCCGATGCCAGCCTGGAGAAGCTCGCCGGCCTGGGCCCGGCCTACGACCGGCACAGCGGCACCCTGACCGCCGGCAACTCAACCCCGCTCACCGACGGCGCCTCGGTGGTGCTGCTGGCCAGCGAAGACTGGGCCGCGGCCAACAACCTGCCGGTGCTGGCCTATCTGCGCACCGGGGAAACCGCGGCGGTGAACTTCGTCGATGGCACCGAAGGGCTGCTGATGGCGCCGGCCTACGCGGTGCCGCGCATGCTGGCCCGGGAAGGCCTGGGCTTGCAGGATTTCGACTTCTACGAGATTCACGAGGCGTTTGCCGCCCAGGTGCTGTGCACCCTCAAGGCCTGGGAAGACCCCGACTACTGCAAGGACAAACTCGGCCTCGACGGCGCCCTGGGCAGCATCGAACGCAGCAAACTCAACGTCAACGGCGGCTCCCTGGGCTGCGGGCATCCCTTTGCCGCCACCGGCGGGCGCCTGCTGGCGACCCTGGCCAAGGCGATCCATCAGCGCGGTTCCGGCCGCGGGCTGATTTCCGTTTGTGCAGCCGGCGGGCTGGGTATCACCGCCATCGTCGAAAAATAAAATAACCAGGAGACTGCCAATGAGTGTCGTGAGCCTGCAACCCGCCGAGCGTATCTGGCTGAACGCTTACCTGCCGGGTGTGCCCAGCGATATCGAAGCCGACATCGACCGCTACCCGTCGCTGCGGGAGGTGTTCCTTGAACACGTGGACAAGTACCGCCAGCGGGTGGCCTACGTCAGCATTGGCACCGAGATGGGCTACGACCTGTGGGAGAAGCGGGTGTTTGCCTTCGCTGCCTGGCTGCAATCCAAAGGGGTGAAGAAGGGCGACCGGGTGGCCCTGATGATGCCCAACTGCCTGCAATACCCGATCTGCCTGTTCGGCACCCTGTTGGTGGGAGCGGTGGTGGTCAACGTCAACCCGCTGTACACCGCCCATGAACTGCGGCACCTGCTCAAGGACAGCGGCGCCGAAACCGTGGTGATCTTCGAGAACTTCGCCCATACCCTGGAACAGGCGATGCCAGGCAGCCGCCTGAAGAACATCGTGGTGGCCGCCATCGGCGACCTGTTGGGGACCTTCAAGGGCGCGGCGCTGAACTTCGCCCTGCGCCATGTGCAGAAGCAAGTGCCCAAGTTCAACCTGCCGGGCTCGATCCGCTTTCCGGCGCTGATGAAGCTGGCCAGCGTGCTGGAACACCGCCCGGTGGAGCTCAAGCAGGACGACATCGCCTTTTTGCAATACACCGGTGGCACCACCGGCGATGCCAAGGGCGCGATGCTCAGCCACCGCAACATCCTCGCCAACCTGATGCAGGCCAAGGCCTGGGTCGGCGATCAATTGGACGAGAACCAGCAGGAAACCAACGTCACCTTGCTGCCGCTGTATCACGTGCTGTCGCTGACGGTGAACTGCCTGATGTTCATGTGCCTGGGCGGGCGCAACATCCTGATCGCCAACCCGCGGGACGTGAAGCGGGTGCAGATGATCCTGCGCAAGGAGAAGTTCAGCGGCATCGTCGGGGTCAACACCCTGTTCAATGGCCTGCTGGAAAACGAAGAGTTTCGTGGCCGGGACTTCTCCGACCTGAAACTGGCCATCGCCGGCGGCATGGCCACCCACACCGCCGTGGCCCGGCGCTGGAAGGAAGTCACCGGGGTGCCGATCATCGAAGGCTACGGCCTCACCGAGTGCTCGCCGGTGGTGAGCATCAGCCCGATCGACATCGCGCGCATGCGCGAGGGCGATTTCACCGGGACCATCGGCGTGCCGCTGCCGTCGACCTGGGTGCGCTTCGTGCGTGAAGACGGCGAGCTGGCGGAACTGGGCGAGGAGGGCGAGCTGCAGGTCCGGGGGCCCCAGGTGATGAAGGGCTACTGGCAGCGCCCGGAAGAAACCGCCAAGGTCCTGGACCGCCACGGCTGGTTGTCCACCGGGGATATCGGGGTGATGAACGAGCAGGGCTTCATCCGCCTGGTGGACCGCAAGAAGGACATGATCCTGGTCTCTGGTTTCAACGTGTACCCCAACGAGATCGAGGACGTGGTGGCCCTGCATCCGGGCGTCGCCGAGGTGGCGGCGATTGGTGTCGAGGATGGGGTGACCGGGGAGAAGGTGAAGATCTTCGTAGTGCGCAAGGACCCGAACTTGACCCAGGAGCAGTTGCTGGCCCACTGCCGCGAGTACCTGACCGGCTACAAGGTGCCGCGCTATGTGGAGTTCCGCACCGAGGAGTTGCCCAAAACCACTGTCGGCAAGGTGCTGCGCCGGGCGTTGCGCTGAGCTGGAGCGGTTAGCGGCCGGTTGCTGGCAACGGCGCCGGCCTTTGACGCCCCTACGTTGGCAAGCCGCTGCTACAGGGCGTTGGGCAGGCGTACCTGGCCAGGTTGCAGCCCGAACACTTCCACCCCTTCAGGGGTCGATTGGCCCACCGTCACCTTCAGGTACTGGCTCGGCTGGTCGGGCGCCGCCCGGTACTCCACATGCATGCCATCGGTTCGGCGCTGGATCGCCGCCGCCGGCAGCACGATGGCCTGCTCGTTGCGGTAGGTGATGATGGTCAGGCGCGCGCTCATGCCCAGGCGGATCCGTTGCCGTTGTTCACGGCTCATCTTGGGCACCGACAGGGTCACGGGGAACTGTGCACCGGCGCCCAGAGAGTCGTTGGGCAGGGCCAGGCTGCTGACGATATCCACCACGCCTTCCAGGCGCTCACCGTCGAAGCCATCACCGAGGATTTCCACGTGCTGGCCCGGGTGCAACTGGTTGATGTCCAGTTCCGAGACCCGGCTGACGATCTTCAACTGCTCGATGTTGGCCAAGCCGAACAGCACTTGCCCCTGGCTCAGGCGTGAGCCGGTCTGCACCGGCCCGCTGGAGGCCCTGGTGGTATTCGCGCCAGGGCCTCCGCCGGTGGCCGGCACGACGATACCGGCAAAAGGCGCGCGCACCTCTTTGCCGTCCAGCAGTTTGCGCAAAGCTTCGTACTTGACCGTGGCGTTGGTCAGTTCCATCTCGGCAATCTGTCGGTACTCCCCGGTTCCTTGATTCAGTGCCTGTTGCAATTCACTCTGGGCCGCCGCCAGATCCAGGCGTTGCATCTGCGCTTGCTGTTTCTGATCGTTGAGTTCGTTGCGCGGGATGATGCCCCGCTCAAACAAGCTCTGGCTTTCGCGCAGCTTGCGCTCGGTGTTGGCCAGGGACATTTGTGAATTGCGCAAGGCACGACGGGCCCGGCTGACCATGGCGCCGTTGTTCCAGTCCTGCAGTTCCTGGACGTTGCGGCGCGCCTTGAGCAAGGTCGAGAGTGCTTCTCGCCGTTGAATTTCCACCAGCTCCGGGTCCATCTGTAACAGTACCTGGCCGGCCTCGACGCGCTGCCCCTGTTCCACCAGGGTGGCTTGCACATTGCCTTCAAACGGCGCGGTGAGGATCACCGTCTCCTGCGGTTCGATCTTGCCCACCAGACCGATCTGATGAGTCAGCAACGTGCGCTGAACCGGCACCCAGCGGGCATCGCCTGGCGGGGCGTCGGCGGAGGACTGGTAATTGACCAGGGCCGCGCCGCCCAGGGCAATCCCGACGGCCAGGGCAAGCGCTTGCAGGACAGGGCGACGGCGCTTGTCCGCCGGTGGTTTTTCAGAAGTCATTGAGCGCAATGTCCCAGCTCTCCAAAGTCATGCCCAGGGTCAGGTCCAGTTGCGTCTGGGCGTTCAGGTAGGCGATCAGTGCGTTGAGCCGGGCATTTTCGGCATTGCGCAGATCACCTTCGAAACTCAGCACCTGGAAGTTGCTGGAGCGACCGGCACTGAGCTTGTCCCGTTCGATCTGCAGCTTGCGTTTCGACAGTTCGCTGGCCCGCTGGGCGATCTCGTATTGGCGCCAGCGGGTGCCCAGGTCTCGTACCACGTTATTGACATCACGCTCCAGGACCTGCCGCGCGTCGGCGAGGATGATTTCCTGGTTCTGCACGTTGACCCGGGCATGCACCTCGGCCTGACGAGTGCTCAAGTCGCCAATGGGGATCTGCACCTGCACCCCGGCGTAGCTGTCCCAGCGCCGCTGCGAACCGTTACTGGTTTCGTTGGCATATCGGCTGCGAGTCTGGTTGGCCCCGGCGATCAGGGAGACGTCCCAGCGCCCCTGATCCTCGGCCATCACCAGGTTCAGGTCGGCTTGCTGACTGCCCAGCAGGGTGGCCAGGTATTCGGGTTGCTGGGTTTGCGCCAGGCGCAGGGCTTCGCGCTGATCGATGCTGATCTTCGATGCCTGCAAGGCTTCGCTGGCGTGAATCTGGGTGGACATGTCCAGGGCCAGCAGGCGCAGCAATGACAGGCGGTTGAGGTCCACCTGGTTGCGCGCTTCCTCGACCCCCAGTTCCTGGCTGGCGATGTCCGCCTCGGTCTGCACGATTTCGAATTCGGCCATGCGCCCGGCGGCGATCAGCGCGCGGTTGACCTCAAGCAGGGCCTTGGCGCGTTTCAGCGCATCCTGGGCAATGTTCAATTGCTCCTGGGAGCGCAACAGCTCCCGGTAGCTGGTGATGATCAAGGTGATGGTCTGAGCCACCCCGGCCTTGAGGGTCAGGCGGTTGCTCTGTTCATTGATTCGCGCCAATCGCAGTGGTGCGGTGGTCACGTCCCAACCGGCACCGCGCAGCAACGGCTGGATAATCGCCAGGTCCAGGCCGTCGCTGCGGTTGCGCCCAAGCCGATCGCCCTTGTTCAGGTCCTGGGTCCAGGCCATGCTCAGGCGCGTGCCGTATTTGCTCAGCAAGCTGGTGGCAGGCACCAGGTTGGTGTTCTGCGTGGTATCTGTGCTGCCCCTGGTGCTGCGATAGTTGCCGGAGATCAGCAGCTTGGGATTGAACACGTCCTCGGCCACCCGCAGGTCGAATTTCTGCGTTATCCGCTGCAGGTAGGCGCTGCGGATGCTGCGGTTGTTGCGCAGCCCCAGGTAGACCGCGTCGCCCAGGGTCAGGTCGGTCATTTGCTGACTCAGCAGGACACTGCGCTCCTGGTGGCTGCGTAGGCTGGGGGCTGAGGGAGGGCTCAGCAGTTCCCTGGCACTGAGCGCGGGCAGGTGCAACAGGCACAGCCCCGCCAGTATCGCCATGCGCCAGTCATTCATCGCGCAGGGCCTCCACCGGTTGCAGCCTGGAAGCCGAGATCGCCGGGTACAGCCCAAAAAACAGCCCCACCAGCAAGGTACTGCCAATGCCCAGGGGCAATGAGGCGGCCGCGAGGGAGAAATGCCAGCCGGACATCTTGGCGTAGATATAGGCCGAGGTGACTCCCAGTATCGCGCCCGACAAGGCGCCGACCGCGGTCAGGGTCACGGCTTCGAGCAGGAACAGGTTACGGATGTCCCGTTGCCGCGCGCCCAGTGCCATACGGATGCCGATTTCGCGACGGCGCTCGGCGACATTCATCAGCATCACATTCATGACCCCGACCCCGCCGCCCACCAGTGAGATCCCGCCCAGGGCCATCAGCAGATAGCCGAAGGTCCGGCTTTGCCGGGTCATGCCGTCGATGATCTGTTGCGGTACCTGAACCTCTACTTCGCGCCCGCGCAATAGCGTTTTCAGGGCCTCGGCCAGTGCCGTGGCGATCCGCTCCATGTCCTCACCGCCGGCGACTCGGGTGACCACGTTGTCGATGTGTGGCGAAGGGAAAATACGCCGCATGCTGCTTTGGGGCAGGAACAGCGAATCGTTGGCCTGGATCGGCACCAGCACCGCGCTGGGCTGGCTCTGCAGAATCCCGATGACCAGAAACAGGTAGTCGTTGATTTGCACCCGGTCGCCGATGCTCAAGGGGGCCCCCGGCACGCCCAGGGCCTCAGCAACCTGATGGCCGACCACCGCGTAGATTTCGTTCTGGTCGAAGTCCGAAAGAAAACGCCCTTCGCGCAGTTGCAGGCGCATGGCCGATGCCAGTTCGGCGGTGGCGCCCACCACGCTGGCATTGGCGGCGCGGCCATTGCGCGTGACCGTTGCACTGAGCAACGCCGTAGGGGCAATGTCGATCAGGCTGGGCACGGCCTGGCTCAGGGCCTTGGTGTCAAGGGTCGTCGGCATGGGCATGCGGCTGTCGGCGCTGGCGGGAAAACGCGCCACCAGGGTGTCGGTGCCCATGTTCTGGAAGATCGCCGCGGCGTCCTCGGCGGCGTTGTGACCGATGTTGATCAGGGCCACCACTGACGAGCTGCCGATGATGATCCCCAATAGCGCCAGGATCGAGCGCTTGCCCAGGGTGCGCAGGCTGACGAAGGCCTCGTGCAGCAATTGACTGGCGTTTTGCTCGACCTTGAGGCTCATGCCGGGCAGACCTCCTGGACCACACCGTTGCTGACGTGTATTTGCCGCTCCAGGCGCTGGGCGATATTCGGGTCGTGGGTGACGATGACCAGCGTCACCTGGCGTTCACGGTTCAGCGACAGCAGCAGGTCCATGATGTCCTGGGCGGTGTGGCTGTCGAGGTTGCCAGTGGGTTCGTCGGCGAGGATCAGCGAAGGCTCGCCCACCAGCGCCCGGGCAATCGCCACCCTCTGCCGTTGGCCGCCGGACAGATCCGCCGGACGGTGGTCGGCCCGTTGGCCCAGGCCCACCTGATCAAGCAGACGCATGGCCCGCTCCAGAGCTTCACGTCGGGCCACGCCGCGATAGCTCAAGGGCAGGGCGACGTTGTCCAGGGCGCTGAGGCGCGGCAACAGGTTGAAACTCTGGAACACGAAGCCGATCTGCTGGTTGCGGATCGCCGCCAACTGGTCGGGGCTGGCGCGGAAGATATCGTGGCCGGCGAAGCGATACTCGCCACAGTCGGGCAGGTCCAGCAGGCCGAGGATGTTCAGCAAGGTGCTCTTGCCGGAGCCGGAAGCACCGAGAATGGCGCAGCTCTCACCGGCGTTGAGAGTCAGGGATACGTGCTTGAGGATGTGGAGCGCTTGCTCCGCCAGTCGATAGCGCTTGCCTATGCCTTGCAGGGAGATAAAACCTGGGTCGATTATCGTCGCTGTCATCGCTTACCGCGCCGGCTGGCTTGGCGGGCCATCGGCAAAACCGCGCCGCAATGATCGGTGGGCGGGTTTCTCCGGGGCAACGTCAAGCTCTGGTTTTATTTATTATTTTTAAAAAATTGTTTGAATAGTAACTGCGTTCATCCTGGTGCGCCACCCGCCTGAAGTGGCTGATGGCGGGCTTTTTTCGTGAGTTTTTTGACAGGAACCCACTGGTCACAAAAGGGCCTTGGACTGCGCGGGAAGTCCCTCAAACGCTTGCTTTTAGGGAGTCTCGCGAGTATAAAAAATCAAATTTTTTTTTAAAACACTGTTCAAACGGTCAGATTTTTCATCTGCGCAAAGGTTAGTCCTACATGGTCGCCAAGAAACTCAGTGCACCCAATGTCACCAAGACCCGATTGCTGGAAGCCACCGAGGCATTGTTCATCAAGTACGGTTACGACGCGGTGCTGCTGCGGCAAATTACCGAGCGCGCCCAGGTCAACCTGGCGGCGGTCAACTATCACTTCGGCGACAAGGACTCGCTGATGAAAGCCCTGCTGATGCAGCGTCTGGGGCCACTCAACGATCAACGTCTGGAACTGTTGGCCCAGTGCGAAGCGCAGGCCGACGAGCCGCTCGATTGCGAGACGCTGCTGGGGGTGTTGTTTGCCCCGGCCATGGGCCTGGAACGCAGCGATGAAAATGGCGGTTTGGAAGGACGCTCGTTCATTCGTTTTCTCGGCCGGGTGTACAGCGACACCTCGCCGTTCATTCAGGAATACCTCAAGGAACACTACCAGCCGGTGTTCGAACGCTTCTTCAAGGCATTCGCCCTGGCCTTGCCGGACTTGCCGCGCAACGAACTGGGGGTGCGTTTGCAGTTTGCCCTCAAGGCGATTTCCGGGGTGATGGCCGGCACCGAACTGCGCCTGCTGATGCAGGCCATGAGTTTGGGCCGTCCGGCCACCGACGCGGAAGTCATGGCCAAGTTGATCAGCCTGGTATCGGCGGCGATTCGCGCCCCCATGCAAGACCCTGACGCCGAACAGGCCCTGGAAAAAGTCTTGAACACCCAGCGCCTGATTCGCCAGCAATCCCAATCCTGAGCGCCCTGATTTCAGGCCGCCGCTTGCACCAGTCTCCAGCCCCGGCGTTTTGAGGCTGGTGCAAGCGGCGCCAGCGCTCCGAGAACAGCAGGGTCATTCGATTGATCAACGGTTCTCAGTTCCGTCGCTGACAGCCGCCAGGTTCTGCTCCTGCATCTGCTTTGGGGCGTGCGCCATGACTTACGACACCCCCGCATCCTCTGGCCGTCAATGGCATTACCGGTTCAGGCCAGGATTTCGCGCATCCGGTGCCAGAGCATCCCCAGGGCCAGCAGCGGCGCGCGCAGTGCCGGGCCGCCGGGGAAGGTCATGTGCGGTACGCCGCTGAACACGTCCAGCCCCCGGCTGTGACCGGTGTGGATGGCTTCGGCCAGCAGCCGCGCGGCCCAGTGGGTGACGTTCAGGCCATGACCGGAATAGCCCTGGGCGTAGTACACGTTGGGGAACTGGCGCAGCCGTCCCACTTGGGGGAAGCGATTGGCGGTGATGCCAATCTGGCCGCCCCACTGGTGGTCGATGGCCACGTCCTGCAACTGCGGGAACACCTTGAGCAGCTTCGGCCGCATGTAGGCGCCAATGTCCGCCGGATCGCGCCCTGAATAGTGGCAGGCACCGCCGAACAGCAGGCGTCGATCCGCCGTCAGTCGGTAGTAGTCAAGGCCCACTTTCTGGTCGCACAGTGCCAGGTTCTGCGGGATCAACTGTGTCGCCAGTGTCTCAGGCAATGGCTCGGTGGTGATGATGTAGCTGCCGGCCGGCAGCACCTTGCCACTGAGGCGCGGTTCCAGTTCATCCAAGTGGGCGTTGCATCCGAGCACCAGGCTGGCGGCGCGCACAGTGCCTGTGGCGCAACGCACTTCGACGCAGTTGCCATGCACCAGCTCCAGCACCGGGCTCTGTTCGAAGAGCCTCACCCCCAGGGAGGCCGCGGCCCGCGCTTCCCCCAGCACCAGCTTGAGCGGATGCAGGTGCCCGGACCCCATGTCCAGCAGCCCTCCGGCGTACACCTCGGAGGCCACTATCTGGTGCATGTCCTTGGGCCCCACCCGGCGGGTCGGGTGCTCATAGCCCAGGTCGGCCAGGCGCGCTTGTTCGCTCTTAAAGGCGGCGAACTGCGCCGGGGTATTGGCCAGCTCGCAGAACCCCCAGCGCAGGTCGCAGTCGATGGCGTGTTCGGCGATACGCTGGCGTACCACGTCCACCGACTCGATTCCGGCGCGTTCCAGGTATTTCACGCCTTCTTCACCGACATGGCGGGCGAAGCCACTGACGTCATGGCCGATGCCACGAATCAGTTGCCCGCCATTGCGGCCGCTGGCGCCCCAACCGATTCGCCGGGCCTCCAGGAGGATCACCGACAGCCCGCGCTGGGCCAGTTCAAGGGCGGTGTTGACCCCGGTAAAGCCGCCGCCGATGACACACACATCGGCGTCCAGATCAGCATTGAGGATCGGATAGCCGGGCAGGGGGCCGGCGGAGGCAGCGTAGTAGGAGCGGGCATGCTCGCTGGCGCTGCCCGACGGTTTTGCTTGAGTCATTGGTTGGACTTCACTTTGCTCCAGGAGCGGGTCATCAAACGCATGATGGCCGGCGGCTGGGTGGTGGAAATGTACAGCTTGTCGAGGACCGCCTGGGGCGGGTAGACCTCGGGGTTGTTCACCAGTTCGGCGTCCATGTACTGCTCAGACGCCGGATTGGGGTTGGCGTAGCCGACGTAGGCGCTGATCTTGGCGATCACCTGTGGGTCCAGCAGGTAGTTGATAAAGGCATGGGCCTGCTTGACGTTACCGGCGTCGGCGGGGATCGCCAGCAGGTCGAACCACAGGTTGCTGCCTTCCTTGGGAATCGAGTAGGCGATGTTCACCCCATTCTTGGCTTCCTTGGCCCGGTTGGCGGCCTGGAACACATCCCCGGAGTAGCCGAAGGCGATGCAGATATTGCCGTTGGCCAAGTCCGAAATGTACTTGGAGGAGTGGAAGTAGGTGATGTACGGGCGCAGGGTCAACAGCTTGGCCTCGGCCTTCTTGTAGTCCTCGGGCTTTTCGCTGCGCGGGTCCAGGCCCAGGTAGTTGAGCACCGCCGGAAACACCTCATCGGGCGAGTCCATCATCGACACCCCGCATTGCTGGAGCTTCTTCAGGTTCGCAGGCTCCAGCAGCACCGCCCAGGAGTCGATGTGGTCGATGCCCAGCGCCTGTTTGACCTTGTCGACGTTATAGCCAATGCCGTTGGTGCCCCACAGGTAGGGCACCGAGTACTGGTTGCCGGGGTCGTTCTGCTCCAGCAGGGCCAGCAGCTTGGGGTCCAGGTGCTTCCAGTTGGGCAACTGCGAGCGGTCCAGCTTGAGAAACGCCCCAGCCTTTACCTGGCGCGCCAGGAAGTGATTGGAGGGCACCACCACGTCGTAGCCGGTACGTCCGGCCAGCAACTTGCCCTCCAGGGTTTCGTTGGAGTCGAACACATCGTAGATCACCTTGACCCCGGTCTTGCCCTGGAAGTCGGCGAGGGTGGTCTGGCCGATGTAGTCGGTCCAGTTGTACACGCTGACACTGGGTTGTGCCTGGACGGCGGTGCTCATCAAGGCCGCCAGTGCTACCGGGATCACTGCTTGCAAAAGACGCATATCGACACCTCTTCGAGTTGTTTTTATTGATTGCAAACGCTGGGGAATCAGACGCTGAGCAGCAGGAACTCGCGTTCCCAGGAACTGATCACGCGCTTGAAGTTTTCATGCTCGGCGCGCTTGACCGCCACGTAGCCGCGGACGAACTTGCGCCCCAGGTACTGCTCGATGGTCGGGCAATCCTCCATGTGCGCCAGGGCGTCCTCGATGGTGATCGGCAGTCGCAGGTTGCGGCGCTCATAGGCCCGGCCTTCCACCGCGGCACTGGGCTCGATGCCCTCGACCATGCCCAGGTAGCCACACAGCAGGCTGGCGGCAATCGCCAGGTAGGGGTTGGCGTCGGCGCCGGGCAGGCGGTTTTCCACGCGCATGGCGTCCGGGCTGGCGGTCGGTACGCGCAGGCCGACGGTGCGGTTTTCCTCGCCCCATTCGACATTCACCGGGGCCGAGGTGTCCGGCAAAAAGCGGCGGAACGAGTTGACGTTGGGGGCGAACATCGGCAGCACCTTGGGGATGTACTTCTGCAGGCCGCCAATGTGGTGCAGGAACAGCTGGCTCTTGTGCCCGTGTTCGTCGACGAAGATCGGCTTGCCGGTACTGATGTCCACCACGCTCTGGTGCAGGTGCATGGCGCTGCCGGGTTCGTCGGCCACCGGCTTGGCCATGAAGGTGGCGGTGACGTTGTGCTTGAGCGCCGCCTCGCGCAGGGTGCGCTTGAACACGGTGATCTGGTCCGCCAGGTCCAGGGCGTCGCCGTGGCGGAAGTTGATTTCCATCTGCGCCGGGCCGTCTTCGTGGATCAACGTGTCCAGGTCCAGGCCCTGGGCTTCGCACCAGTCATAGACGTCTTCGAACAGCGGATCGAACTCGTTGGCAGCGTCGATGGAGAACGACTGGCGGCCGCTTTCCGCGCGACCGGAGCGGCCCAGCGGGGCCTTGAGCGGCAGGTCCGGGTCGTCGCAGCGCTGGGTCAGGTAGAACTCCATTTCCGGGGCGACGATCGGCTGCCAGCCTTTGTCGGTGTACAGCTGCAAGACTTTTTTCAACACGTTGCGTGGCGACAGCTCGACCGGGTTGCCGAACTTGTCGAAGGTGTCGTGGATAACGATGGCGGTGGGCTCGATGGCCCAGGGCACCAGGTAGATCGACGACGCGTCCGGGCGGCAGACCATGTCGATGTCGGCCGGGTCCAGCAGTTCGTAGTACAGGTCGTCGTCGACAAAATCCCCGGTTACCGTTTGCAGCAGAACACTTTCCGGCAGGCGCATGCCGCGCTCGTGGAGGAACTTGTTGGTCGGTGCGATCTTGCCGCGGGCGATGCCGGTCAGGTCGCTGACCACGCACTCGACTTCGGTAATCTTGTGATCTTTCAGCCAGGAGGAAAGCTGATCGAAAGGGGCGTTCATAAAAACCTCGATGATTGTTTTTATCTGCTCCGAGGTGAGCGGGAGTATCCCGGCAAGGCTTCCCCTGCGGCGCATTGGCGACTATCTTGGGCCAGCCTTGTTGTTCCATCTATCCACTTTAAGCAGCACCAAAACGCACCAAAAGAGTGCGTAAGGTCCCCCGATGACAGCGTCCAATCCGCTTCAGGTTCAAGCGTTCAATACCTCCGATGTCGCCGAACAGATCCGTGCCACCCCCGGCTGGGTCCAGCACTACCAGCAGATGTCCCCCGGGCATTTCAACGGTCTGGTGCGCTACCTGGACTTGCAGGGCGTGGAGATCTACGAGGAATGCATGAACACCCGGGTCGAGCAGAACTTCAGCGCCCCGCAAGGCGCCCTGGCGTTCTGTTTCGACCGCAGCGACAACGCCCTCTACGTGCTCAACGGCGAGAGCCGCAACATCTGGATCACCCCGGAGAACTACCAGGAAGTGGCGGTGGTGTTCGGCCCCGAGTTCGTCCAGGGCCAGGGACTTGGGGTGGAGCGCCTGGACGGCCTGTTCATGGCGCCCTTGACCTGTCAGCAGAACGCTTTGTTCTGCGGATGGTTAAGCAGCACCCTGACTCGCCTGTCCCAGACCCTGGACCCGCCCAGTCGCGAGGCCCTGACCCAGCAACTGCTGGACGATTGCCTGTACATCCTCGACAACGCTTGTACGCGCCTGGATCGTGGCGGCCTGCAACGACGCAGCGAGGAGCGGGTGATCATGCAGCGGGTGGCGCAATGGGCCGCTGATGTGCCTGAAGAAACCCTCAACCTGCTGGAGCTGTCGCAGGTGGCCGGGGTGTCTTTGCGCCAGTTGCAGAGCGCGTTCAAGGCCTTCACCGGCATGCCCCCCAGCCAATGGCTGCGCCTGCGTCGGCTCAACAGCGCTCACCGCGAACTGCTCAGCCGCCAGCCTTGGCAAACCACCGTGGCCGAAGTGGCGATGCGCTGGTCGTTCTGGCACCTGGGGCGGTTTTCCAGCAGTTACCGGGCGCTGTTCAAGGAACTGCCCAGCCAGACCTTGAAGCGCCGCCCGCGCTGATCAAGTCGGGCTACGGCGCCGGGGCGCGCGCCGCGCTTGATTCGCCAAAGCCGCAGCGGGGCTCTATTCTCGCAGGGGTATTTTTCCTTGGGGCTCGACCATGATTGAAACCATCCACCTGACCAACGCGGCGGCCGCCCTGGGCGTCGGCATGCTGGTGGGCCTGGAACGCGAGCGACGCAAGGGAGAAGGGCGCCAGCGCAGTTGTGCCGGCCTGCGCACCTTCGCCATTACCGCGCTGCTGGGGTTCGTCAGCCAGAAGGTCGGCGGTCCGTTGCTGTTGGCGACGGTGGCGATTGCCATTGCCGCGTTGTTGATCGTGGCCTATTGGCGCACTCGGGATGATGACCCGGGGGTGACCAGCGAAGTGGCGTTGATCACGGTGCTGGTGCTCGGTGCGCTGTGTGACACGGCGCCTCAATTGGCGATCGCGGTCGCGGTGATCATGACCGGCTTGTTGGCTTATCGGCAGAAACTCCACGACTTTGTCCGCGGCCAGCTGAGCGACCGGGAAATCGCCGACGGCCTGACGCTGCTGGTGGCGGCGCTGGTGATCCTGCCCTTGGTGCCTGATCGTTTTATCGGCCCCTTTGCTGCGCTCAACCTGCGCACCATTGGTGCTTTGACGGTGCTGTTGATGGCGGTAGGGGCGTTGGGGCACGTGGCTGTACGGGCCTTGGGTGCACATTACGGTTATGCCCTGAGCGCGGTGGCGTCGGGGTTTGTGTCGAGCACCTTGACCATCGCCTCCATGGGCCAGCGGGTCGCCAATGCGCCCCAGCGCGTCAAGGCCCTTGGGGCCGCGGCGATACTCTCCAACCTGGCCACCGTGGCGCAGATCGGCCTGATTCTGACGACCGTGGATTCGACCCTGCTGGATGTCATGTGGCAGCCATTGCTCCTGGGCGGCGTCTGCACGGTGTTGTATGCGCTGTGCCTGATGTTCCCCCGCAGTGCGCCAGACACCGCCGAGCCGGTCATCGACAGAGGCGCCTTTAATCCGAAGCTGGCGTTGGTCGTCGCGTTGACCATGACCGCCATTACCGTGGCCTCGTCGGCCATGCTCAATTACTTCGGCCAGGTGGGGGTGATGTTGACCGCCGTGGTGGGCGGCTTTGCCGACGCTCACGCCTCCACAGCGTCCATTGCCTCGCTGGTCACCGCCGGGCAAATGCCGGCCTCGGAGCTTGGCAGTGCGGTGATGCTGGCCGTGAGCAGCAACTCGTTGAGCAAATGCGTGTTTGCGGCCCTCAGTGGGGGGCGTCGCTTCGCCTTGTACGTAATTCCCGGGCAGCTGTTGCTGACGCTGGCGATGTGGGGCGGTGTCTGGCTGCAGTAGCCGGTCAGGGCGCCGCGCAAAACATCGCCCGCGACTGACCCAGATCAATTCGCAGGCCTGGATAGCGCTCAGTCTTGAATCCCGCTTCCGCTGTTTTCAAGGCCAAGTGCCGAGGTGAGCCATGTACCAGACGCCGCGTTTACTCTTGATCGCGCCTCAGCAGATGCAACGCTCAGCGGCTTTCGAACGCACCACCGAACTGGCCAAGGTCTTGCAACTGCCGGTGCATATCGTCGCCCTGGATCATCTGCAACCGTTGACGCTGGTGGAGCTGTTCGAGAGCCGCCAGGCCGAGCAGTTGCAGGCGGCGTACCTGGAGCTGCACCGCCAATGGCTTGAATCACAGGCGCAACTGATGCGCGAGCAGGGCGTGCAGGTGACCTGCGAGGCCCGTTGGGTGAAACACCCTTATCAGGAAATCCAGCAGTTCGCCCGCGAGATGCCAGTGGCCCTGATCATCAAGGACGCTCATGCTGAACCTGCGATGCGACGGATCTTCTACACCCCGCT
Source organism: Pseudomonas sp. LD120 (assembly GCF_009861525.1). Classification (GTDB taxonomy): domain Bacteria; phylum Pseudomonadota; class Gammaproteobacteria; order Pseudomonadales; family Pseudomonadaceae; genus Aquipseudomonas. Next base: position 312,555 of record NZ_WVHL01000002.1, read on the forward strand.
GGACTGGCGACTGCTGCGCGACTGCGCGCTGGCGGTGCATCTGGTGACCGAGGCCCGGCATCCGCGGCCGCGGCGGGTGTTGGCGATCATCGATGTCTTGCGCAGCGAAGACCAGGACCTGCAATTCAATGACGAAATCGTCGAGGCCGCGTTGAAACTGGCGCAGCAATGCGATGCCGAGTTGGATTTACTGCATGTGTACGACTGGGTGGCGGTGTACGCCAAGGACACTGGGGCAGGAGCGCTGTCCCTGGCCAGCGGTATGTACGAAGCCTTGGGGGAGGCGCAACGCGACGTCTATCGCGCTGTGGCGGAGCGCCACGGTGTACCCCCGCAACGCAGCCACTTCATCGAGGGCATGCCGTTGCAGCAAATCTGTCGTTTCGCCGAGGAGCACCAGAGCGACGTGATCGTCATGGGTACTACCCAGCACCGCGGCCTGCACAAGCGGCTGGGCAGCACCGCCGAACATCTGCTGTTGCAGGCGCCTTGCAGCATCTGGGCGGTCAAGCCACCGCGTGATCCCTTGCCATGAACCGCACCAGGCCACGCCGGCTCCGGTCCGGCGTGGCGCCGCCGGTCAGAGACGCAGGCGATGCACCACCTGATGGGCGTCGTCCGGGTCGGTGTGGGTAGTGAAACCCAGGTGCGCGGCCAGTTCGCGCATGGCCTGGTTGTTCCCGCTGTCCACCGAATACATCTGCACAAACCCATGCTGGCGGGCGGCGCGAATCAGATGAGTCATCAGCAATGATCCCAGCCCCAGATGCTGCCATTGATCGGCCACGGTGACCGCGCATTCGCATTCATCGCTGGACGTGGCGGCATAGCGGCTGACACCGATCTCGATCAACTGGCCCTGTTCATGCACCAGGGCGATATAAGCCAGGCGGTGTTTGCCGTCGACATCCATCAACTGGTCGAGCATGGCGGCGTCGGGCTCCTTGATCTGCGCCAGAAACCGCATGTGCCGCGATTGTGGGGACAAGCGCTTGATGAAGTTGTACTCGCGCTCACGGTCTTTCTCGGTCAAGGGCCGTATCAGCACATGGCGGCCGTCGTTAAGCGCCTCGATCCAGTGCAGGCCGGTCACGGCGCCATAGGCAGCGGCGGCCTGATCGTTGTGTTCCTTGATGCTGAACATGGGGCGATCCTCTGGGGACGATGAAAGGGGGGGGCCGCGACTCAGGGCCGCGTGCAGACTATCCTTTACCCCTGTTGCCCGGGGCACGCTCTGATCTGGATCAGATGCGGGCCACAGCCGCGGATATTGATGTCGACGCGGCCTTAACCCGAGGCTTTGTGACTTTTGTCAAATCGGCGGCCCGAGTGGCGCGCATCATCGGCGCATCGGTTCGGGTTGCCGGGCCGTTGCCCAGTGCGCCGATCGGGAGGTGCCCATGCCCACACTGCAACGCGTGTTGTTGATCGCACCTACGGCCCTGTCCCGCACGCCGGCTTTCGACCGAGCCAGTGCCCTGGCCCGGGCCATGGGCGCCAGTTTGCACATCGTCGCCTTCGACTTCAGCGAAGTGCTGGAGGTCGCCGGGCTGTTCGATCATCAGGCCATGGCCCAGGCCCGGGAAGGCTATCTGCAGGTGCATCGCCAGTGGCTGGAGCAACAGGCCAGCGTCGAACAGGCCAATGGCCTGCGAGTGACCACCGAAGTGCTGTGGGCCAAGGCCCCGTTGCAGGACATCCTCGATTATGTGACCGACTATCACCCGGACCTGGTGATCAAGGACGCCCAGCCAGTGCCCGTCCTGCGACGCATTTTCTACAGGCCCCTGGATTGGCTGCTGCTGCGTGACCTGCACCCGCCGCTGCACCTGGTGACCGACAGTCGGCATCCCTTGCCGTTGAAGGTACTGGCGGCCCTGGATCTGTCTCACCTGGAATACCTGAACCACGGCCTGAACCAGCGCATTTTGGAGATGGGCGCGGCCCTGTCCAGACACTGCGGCGCCTTGGTGCACCTGCTGAACGTGGTGGACTGGGCCACTGAGAGCGCCAGCGACCTGCCCATCTACAGCCCTGACAACAACCTCAGCATGCGCGATGCGGTGAACGACGCGCAGCAAGAAGCGTTCGAGACGCTGGCCGAACGCTACGCCATAGCCCCGGAGCACTGTCATCGCCTGGAGGGCGTGCCGCATCAGGTCATCACGCGCTTTGCCGCCGACAACGACTTCGACCTGATGATCCTCGGGCGCGTGCATCGCCGGGGCCTGCAACGCTTTGTCGGCGGCAGCGCCGAGCAACTGCTGTATCACGCCCCCTGCAGCCTGATGCTGGTGGAGCCCCAGGAGTGAGGAGCGGCCATGCCCCGTAACCTTGCCCGATACAAAGGAGATGGAGATGCGCCTGAGCTTTCTCGGTGCCGCCGGCACCGTCACCGGCAGCAAATACCTGTTGCAGCATGAGGACCGGCATGTGCTGGTGGACTGCGGGCTGTTCCAGGGCTACAAGCAACTGCGCCAGCACAACTGGGAAGCCTTCGGCCTGCCGCTGCGTGAACTGGATGCCATTGTCCTGACCCATGCCCACCTGGATCACAGCGGTTACCTGCCGGTGCTGGTGCGCAATGGCTATCGCGGGCCGGTGTATGCCACGGCGGCCACCTGCGAGCTGGCCAAGATTCTGCTGCGCGACAGTGCGCGCCTGCAGGAAGAGGAGGCGGCCTACGCCAACCGCCATGGCTTCTCCAAGCACTCTCCGGCATTGCCGCTGTACACCGAGCGCGATGCCGAACGGGCCCTGAAACTCATGCATCCACTGCAATTGCAGCATCGGGTGGAAGTGCTGCCGGGGCTGCACATCCAATTGCGTGGCGCCGGGCACATTCTCGGCGCCGCCACGGTTCAGGTGGACGCCGCGGGCATGAGCCTGGTGTTTTCCGGTGACCTGGGCCGCATGCAGGACCCGCTGATGTTCGCCCCCGATAGCATCGAGCAAGCCGATTACCTGCTGGTGGAGTCGACCTACGGCGACCGCCTGCATCCCCGGGACGACCCCGAGCAGCAGTTGGCCGATGTCATCAACCGCACCGCCGCGCGTGGCGGCATCACCTTGGTGCCGTCCTTTGCCGTGGGGCGCGCGCAGTTGCTGATGTACCACCTGTATCGCCTGCGCCAGCGCCAGGCGATTCCCGACCTGCCGATCTACCTCAACAGCCCCATGGCCACCGACACCACCCACCTGTACCAGCGCTTTCGCAGTGACCACCGGTTGTCCCGGGAAGAGTGCGAAGGCATGTGCCATGTCGCGCACATCGTGCGCAGCACCCAGGAGTCCATGGCCCTGGACTCGCTCAAGACCCCGGCGGTGATCATCGCCGCCAGCGGCATGGCCACCGGCGGTCGGGTGCTGTACCACCTCAAGGTACTGGCGCCCGACCCGGCCAACAGCCTGTTGTTTCCCGGGTTCCAGGCCGGCGGCACCCGTGGCGCACAGATCATCGCCGGCGCCGAGTCGGTGCGTATCCATGGCCGGGAAGTGCCGATCCGCGCCGAGGTCACGGCCATGCAGAGCCTCTCGGCCCATGCCGATGCCGACGAGATCATGCAATGGCTGCGAGGCTTCAAGCGTGCGCCGAAACACACGTATGTGGTTCACGGCGAGGCCAACGCCGCCGATACCCTGCGCCGGCGCATCAGCCTGGAACTGGGCTGGTCGGTGTCGGTACCGGAATACCGGGACAGTGTGGAGTTGCAGCCTTGAGGGGCGGGGGGGGGGGGCTATTCCCTGGCGGCGTTATGACAACCCGCTACCCACTGCTTCAGGCCTTCCAGGTCGAGGATCTGGACCTGCTTGCCGTTGATGGTCACCAAGCCCAGATCCCGCAGATGGGCGATGCCCCGGCAAATGGTTTCCAGGCGCAGGCCCAGGTAGGAGCCGATCTCCTCGCGGCGCATCCGCAGGACAAAGGCCCGCGACGAATAGCCCCGCAGGCTCAGGCGTTGCGACAGGTTGAGCAGAAAGGCCGCCAGGCGCTCGTCGGCGTTCATGTTGCCCATCTGCAGCAACATGCTGTGATCACGCACGATCTCCCGACTGAGGATCTTGTTCAGGTTGTGTTGCAGCGAAGGCAGGGCCTGGGACAGCTGTTCCAGTTGGGCAAAGGGAATCGGGCACACCTCGCCATCCTCCAGGGCAAAGGCGCTGCAGGCGTGCTGGTTGCTGCTGATGGCATCCAGCCCGAGAATCTCCCCGGCCATCTGAAACCCGGTGACTTGCTCACGGCCGTCCACCGACAGCACGCGGGTCTTGAAGAATCCCAGGCGCACCGCGTACAGCGAGTGCAAGGGGGTGCCGGCGTGATACAGCGCGTGGCCTTTCTTTACCCTTACCCGTTGCAGAATCAAGGTGTCCAAGCGTTCCACTTCGTGGTGGCTGAGTCCGATGGGCAAACACAACTCCAGAACGCTGCAATTTGAACAGGCAGCTTTGAGGTACTGCACCTGGATAGGGCGTGTCTCGAATGGCGGCATGGGGGCTCGCTGCAGTTGAGCGGACAGTCTGCTCTGTGGGCTAACTGTAGACCGATACCCGATGGTGCGTCGGGTTTGGCGTCTGCTGTTGACGCTTGTAGTAGTTTCCAGTTCCTGGCGGTCATCAATGATGATCTTGTCGAGCCTGCGCTTTGTGCATTTCAAGACAACTCCTAAAGCCCGATTCAGTCGGGTTATCTTTTCTGGCGGTGGAACGAGGAGAGCATCACCTCGGATGATGAGGTCGCTCATGATGACCCTGGCGGCCAGGTGCCGCGATGCTGGAAATTCAAGAAGACTCTGGCTGTTCGTAGAGACGCTTCTTATATATGGCCGGCGATACATCTCATTAGAGTGGTACGCACAGAATCAAACGCCTCGGAGGAACTATGTCGCGCCCCCAGAATCGGCCAATACGCATCGCGGTGCTGGACGACCACGCGCTGGTTCGCATGGCATTGCAGATGCACATGGAGGACCTGGCGGACCTGACCGTGATAGTTCTTTATGCCAGTAGCGCTGAGTTGATATCAGCCTTGCGTTACACCGAACCGGATCTATTGATACTCGACTATCAACTCGGTGAAGGTGACCTCGATGGCTTGCGCTTGATCCGGCTGCTACGTCACAAATATCCGCAATTGCAGATCCTGGTTTCATCGGCTACCGAGACGCCGTTTTTTGTCAAACAGATCATCGATACCGAAGCCAACGGTTTTCTGGGCAAGTCACAGCCCCTGGAAGACCTGGTCCCGGCCATTCGCGCAGTGATGTGCAAAGGCGTCGACCTGTCGTCGTTGATGGCTTTTGAAATGGGCGGGGCGGCGTGAAATTAACCCGTGAAACGCCCAGCTCAGGCCCAGCGCAAGGGACGGCCCCGTCAGTGCTTTCGCCTAAGGAGAGCGAAGTGCTGATGTAACGGCTGCCCGCGTGGTGGAATGGCCGGGAGGGCGACATTCGGCACCCACTGCAAAGCCTGTTGTGATCCGCAACTTTCGATCAGCCTTGTGTAGCTGCCATCATGCCGTCGCTTCACAGTGTTCCTGACGCACGCGGCGAGCGAGCCTTCCACTGCCCTGGACGCTGGAGCATGTTTCCCGGCTTTTCAGCCATTAACACGTCCGGACCTCAGGCTTAAGCTCAATCCATCGCCCGCTACCACTGGGCGAACGGATCACTGACGAGCACAGCGCAAGGTTCAAACATGAAAAGACTGGAAAAGAAAATCGCCCTGGTCACCGGCTCCTCCAAGGGCATCGGCGCCGAAATTGCACGGCAACTGGCCGCAGAGGGAGCTACGGTCATCGTCAACTACACCCGTAGCCAGGCCGACGCCGACCGGCTGGTGACGCAGATTGTCGAGCAGGGCGGCAGGGCTTTTGCGGTCCAGGCCGATGTGTCCAATGGCCTTGAGGTCAAGACGCTGTTCAAGACCATCGGCCATCAGTACGGACACCTCGATATCCTGGTGAACAATGCCGGGGTCTATTCCACCGGGGCCCTGGCCGAGGTCACCGAAGAAGCGTTTCACCGGCACTTCGACTTGAACGTGCTGGGCCTGATTCTCTGTTCCCAGGCCGCCCTTGAATACTTCAACCCGGCCGGGGGCAGCATCGTCAACATCAGCTCTAGCGTCACTTCGTTTACCCCGGCCAACTCCACGGTCTACACCGCGTCCAAAGGGGCGGTGGATGCCATTACCCGCACCCTGGCCAATGAACTGGGGGCGAGGAAGATCCGGGTCAACTCGGTGAACCCGGGGCTGGTTGAAACCGAGGGTGTGCATGCCAGTGGTTTCTTCGCCGATGAGTTCCGCAGCCAGATCGAGTCCATCACCCCACTGGGGCGGATTGGTGCACCTCGGGACATCGCGCCGGCGGTGGCCTTCCTGGCCTCGGACGATGCCGGCTGGATCACCGGTGAGACCCTGATTATCGGCGGCGGTTTGCGCTAGAGGGTTTGCTGGGCGCGCTGATAGTGCCTCGGCGCTTCACTCATGACCCGCTTGAACGCGGTACTGAAAGCGCTTTCCGACTCGTAGCCCAGGGAGAAGGCGATGCTGGAGATACTGTCCTCGCTATTGCGCAAGCGGTCGCTGGCCAACAGCATCCGCCAGCGCGTCAGGTACTCCATGGGGGCGACCCCGACAATGGTTTTGAAGCGCTGGGCGAAGGCCGAGCGCGACATGTTGGCCAGCCGCGCCAGCTCTTCCACGCTCCAGCGCCGTGCCGGCTCGCCATGCAGGGCGCTGATCGCGGCGCTCAGATGACGGTCGGCAAGGCCGGCAAACCAGCCGGTGCCTTCGCTGTCGAGGGTGTCCAAGTGCGCCCGCAGCACTTCCACGAGCATGATGTGGGCCAGGTGTTCCGTCATTAATGAGCGCCCCGGCTTGTGCTGGTGCAGCTCCGAGGTAAAGCGCTCCAGGGCCCAGCGCAGGATCGACGCCTGGGCTGAAATGCCGGTCAGGTGGACCAGGGACGGCAAGGTACTGAGCAGAACCTGCGCCGGAACCCCGGTGAACTCGAAGCGGCCGCCCACCAGCTGGGTCTCCTGGCCACCGTAGTCGAGGGTGATCTCATCCTCGGCGATGCGCCGGAAGTACTGCTCGGAATCGAGCGGAACCTGGTTCAGGTCACTGTAGAGGGCAAAGGGCGCGCCCCGGGTCATCAGGAAACAATCGCCTTGTTGCAAGCGTTGTGGCTGTTGTTCGCCCTCAACCCATAACCAGCCGCCGCCCTGAACCACGGTGGTGAACTTGATCCCGGCATTCTCGGGAAAGCTGAACGCCCAATCGCCCGCCAACTTCAAAGTTGCAGAGTGATAGTTGCGAACTCGCAATAAGGAAAGAACACCCGAAAGTGGGTCCATGGATAAGCCTTTTTTAAATATTGAGAAGCAGGAGGGGACTCTAACATCGAGATTGTTGTGCTGGATATATGAAACTTATCTCGAAGGGCATCGGCAATATGGCCTTCAATCTTTAACTTGTAGAGGCATTGATATGACTATCTTGTTTGACCCTGTTTACGGTCCGTTGATTAACGGCGCATTTGAAAACAACGACAATGCTCCCGTTCCCGCCCTCGATCCGGCCACGGGCCAATGCCTGGCACACATCCATTACTGCAACGCGGCCGATGTAGAACGTGCGGTTGACGCCGCCCAGGCGGCCTTTGCCGGCTGGAAGGCACTGGGGCAGCAGGAGCGGGGCCGGTTGATCAATGCCCTGGCCGACGCGGTGGAGGCCGACAGTGAGCGTCTGGCGCGGATCGATGCCCACGATGTCGGGCGTTGCATCAGTGAAGTGCGCAAGGACTATCAAACTGCTGTGCGTCACTACCGCTACTTTGCGGCGGTGATCATGGCCCACGAAGATCAGGGCCGGGAAATCGCCGGCGGGTACGCCTTGGGCAAGCGGGAACCCTTGGGTGTGTGCGGACAGATCATTCCCTGGAATGCGCCGGCCATCATGGCCTCGTTCAAGCTGGCACCGGCCCTGGCGGCAGGCAACACCGTGGTCCTGAAACCCGATGAAAATGCTTCGCTGTCAACCCTGGAGCTGGGCAAGCATATCGCGCGGATCTTCCCCGCCGGGGTGGTCAATATCGTGACCGGTCTGGGGGACGTGGTGGGTGCGGCCCTGAGTCATCACCCCAAGGTGCGCAAGCTGTCTTTCACCGGCAGCACTGAAGTCGGCCGGATCGTCGCCGGGGTCGCAGCCCAGCGGCTGGTGCCGGTCACACTGGAGCTGGGGGGCAAGAGTGCCAATATCGTCTTCCCGGATATCCAGGACCTGGATGCCGTGGTGGACAATGCCACCTTTGCCGCCATCCACAACAATGGCCAGTCGTGCCTGGCCGGCACGCGGTTGTTTGTCCATCGGGACATCTTCGAAGCCTTCAAGCAGAAGCTGATCGAATCCTTTCAGCGGGTCAGGGTCGGCTCGCCCCAGGACGAAAGATCGCGAGTCAGTTGCCTGGTGTCCGCCAGTCAGGGCGAAAAGGTCCTGGGGTACATCGCCGCCGGTATCGAGGAAGGGGCCGAACTGCTGGTGGGAGGCGCACGGGTCGAAGTAGCGGGTTGCGAGGCCGGCTATTTCATCCAGCCCACGGTGCTGGTGGCCCGCAACGCGATGCGCATCTGCCAGCAAGAGATCTTCGGCCCGGTGCTGTCGTTGATCCAGTGGAGCGACTACGAGGAAATGATTGCCCAGGCCAACGACACTGAGTACGGCCTGGCTGCCGGGATCTACACCAGCAACCTGAAGCACGCCATGAGCACCGCCAATCGCCTGGAAGCCGGCTCGGTCTGGATCAACCGCTACTCCAATATCAGTGACGGCACGGCCTTTGGCGGCTACAAGAACAGCGGTATCGGTCGTGAATTCTGTCGTGAAACCCTGAATGCCTACACCCAGATCAAGACGATTACGGTGCAGGCTGAAGTGCCGGCACCCTGGTTTGCTCCCTGCTAATTCCAAGCTGTTTTCGGAACGCCTGAAGATGATCTTTTTAGGGCTGATTTTGTTCGATTGAATGTCATCTCTAATACGTAAAGAGGCTGTTCGTGATGATTGAATGGTTTGTTCGAGTTGAGCGGTCTGGCTCTTTCTAAGATCAGGTCAGGCACACCAACTTGTGCTGTTCAAGGATATTGCCGGGTCTGTTTTCATGAGCTTTGTTTCGGAGGTGGTATCAACTTATTCGGCGAGGGCAGCTCGCTTTAGTTGCCCTCGTCAGGCATTACCCTGCTGGGGGTAACAAATGAGGGTTATCGTCAATGGCGTTGCAGGTTTCTACACTTCGAGCCCTTAATCGATCGAATGTGGAGAGTGCAGCAATGCGTTTACGCGACCTTGGCATCACCTTGGGTTCGGGTACCCCAGGCGTCTACAACGCTATTACCGATGTGCCCGGCGTGCGTGTCGGCCATCACACCCTCAGCCTGGAAACTGCCGGGGCTTCCATTCATACCGGGGTGACGGTGATCGAGCCTCGGGCCGGATCGGCGCACCTGGAACCCTGCTTTGCCGGGGTTCATGTGCTCAATGGCAACGGTGATGCCACGGGCCTTGAGTGGATTCGCGAAGCGGGCTTGCTGGCCTCGCCGATCGCCTACACCAACACCCACAGTGTCGGCGTGGTGCGCGATGCGCTGGTGGCGGCCGAGCGGGAGATGGCCAAGCAACACACCTACTGGTGCATGCCGGTGGTGCTGGAAACCTACGACGGCGTGCTGAGCGATATCTGGGGGCAGCATGTCACGGCCGAGCATGTAACGGCGGCCTTGAGCGAAGCCTGTTCCGGGCCTGTGGCCGAGGGCAATGTCGGTGGCGGTACCGGGATGATCTGTCACGAATTCAAGGGTGGCATCGGCACGTCATCGCGGGTCTTGAGCCAGGAGCAGGGCGGCTGGACCGTCGGCGCGCTGGTTCAGGCCAACTATGGCGTGCGCGAGGAGCTGCGCGTGGCAGGTTACCCGGTGGGTCGGGTGCTGGCTGACGTGGCCTCGCCGTTCAAGGGCGCGAGCAATGTCGGCGCGCCAGGCATGGGCTCGATCGTCATCACTATTGCCACCGATGCCCCCTTGTTGCCGCACCAGTGCACCCGGCTGGCGCAGCGGGCCAGTGTCGGCCTGGCGCGGGTCGGTGGCGGTACTGAAGATTCCAGTGGCGATATCTTCCTGGCGTTCTCGGTGGGCAACCGCAATCTGCCTGTGGCCAATCACGGGCATCCGGGGGCGCCGACCACCGCCTTGCAGATGGTCAACAACGACTACATCTCGGCGTTGTTCCTGGCGGCTGCGGACGCGGTGGAGGAGCCGATTCTCAATGCGATGCTGGCCGCCGATGACCTGAGCGGCTGTGGCAGCCAGGTCCTGGCCTTGAAGCCCGCACGCCTGCTGGCCGCCTTGGAGCAAGTGGGCTGGCGGCCCTGAAACCGATGGGACGGCAGCCGGCGGCGGGTTGATCCGCTGCGCGCCTGCTCCGTGATTTGACCTGGCGAGCGTACCTAGAGTGGTGCGCTCGTTTTTTTTGCCCCTTCTAGGGTTGCTCGCCACCTTCCTGAGCCTGCAGGAACAGGGCAAACAGCTCGGACTGGGACTTGATCCCCAGCTTGCTGTACAGGTGCTTGCGATGGACCTTCACGGTCTCGGCGGAAATCGCCAGCTTGCGAGCGATCTCCTTGTTCGAACAGCCGCTGAGCAGCAGCTGGACCACATCCATCTCCCGTGCCGAAAGTGCCGTACCCGATTGCAAGGTGGCCTGTTCCAGGCGGCTCTGCCAGCTGGGCGCGGTTTGTGGCGCATCTGCCGACTCACGCTCGAACACCAGCCGCTGGCGCATCAGCGCCGCGACCCAGGGTTGGACCAGGCCCAGCAGGGCGGTCTGCTCGGGGCTGAAGCGGCACTGGCAACCCAGGGACAGGCTGAGGGTGCGCGCGCCATCGAGCTGGACGTTGATGTGCACCTCGTCGGCCACCACGTTCAGGCGGAAATAGCGCTGGTAGTAATCGGTCTGTTCAAAGCATTCCGGCGCCACGTCCTCCAGGCGAAACAGGCCGCTGCGGGGCGTTTCCCGATTGTGGATATAGAAGGGGTCCAGCAGGTAGAGGCCCTTGATGTAGTCCTGGAACAGCGCGTCCGGCTCTCCGTCCGCCGCCGGGGACTCGGCCAGTACCTGGGGCCGGCCGGGGCTGAAGACCAGCACCACCCAATTGTCCACGGGCACATAGTGCTGCAACAGGCGCACCAGTGCGCTCCAGAAATGGTCCCGGTCCAGGGTGTCGATCAAGCGGCCTACGGCATCGTGCCAGGCCACGTCCTGCAAGGTCAGGTGTGTTTCGCTACCCATAGCGGGGTACCCCATCGAAGTGATTCTTCACCGCTGTGCGGCGCTCCATACTCTGCGGGTCCCCGGCGCCTGTAGCGGCCATCGGCGACGCATCCAACGTGTGCAAGGATCAGAGATGAAGATTGAACTGGTGCAACTGGCTGGCCGTGACGGCGACAGCGTTTATAACCTGGGGCGGGTGCTCGAAGCCATTACAACCTGCGCCGAGGACACCGATCTGCTGGTGTTTCCCGAGACGTGCCTGACCGGGTTCATCGGCGCGGAACAATTGCCCCTCTGCGCCGAACCCCTCGAAGGGCCGAGCGTGCAAGCGGTGCTGCAAGTGGTGCGCCAGCGTAATGTCGCGGCGGTCATCGGCCTGGCGGAAAGCGCTGAAGGCCACTACTACAACACGTCGTTGCTGGTGACCCCCGAAGGCATCGCGCTGCAGTACCGCAAGACCCATCTGTGGCCCTCGGAGCGGGGGGATTTTTGCCCCGGCGACCGTTACGCCACGGTGCTCTGGAAAGGCCTGCGGGTCGGCATCCTGATCTGCTACGACATCGAATTGCCGGAAAGTGCCCGGGCCCTGGCAGAACTGGGGGCCGAGCTGATCATCGTCACCAACGGCAACATGGACCCCTATGGTCCGGTGCATCGCACCGCGATCATGGCCCGAGCCCAGGAAAACCAGCTGTTCGCCGTCATGGTCAATCGGGTCGGCGAGGGCGATGACGGGCTGGTGTTCGCCGGCGGCAGCGCCGCCATCGACCCCTTTGGGCAGGTGCTGTTCGAGGCCGGGCGCGACGAATGCCGGCAACGGGTCAGTCTCGATCCGCAGCAGCTCCAGGCCGCCCGCCGCGACTACCACTACCTCAGCGACCGCCGCTTGCTGTTGCACGGCGAACGGGTCGACCACCCGGACGGTCGACGTGAACTGTTGATTCCCTGACCTGCCTTCACCGCTCTGATTCCTGCCACAACAATCCCAATATCAGCAGGCGCGGTGCCGGTCCCCAAGGGCCGGGTACTGGCGCTGTGGAGTATCCCGATGAAAACCATCCACCCCCTCCGATGGGCCCTGGCTTGTGTGTTCAGCTTCAGCCTGGCCTGTGCCGCCAATGCCGAGCCCCAGGTGCACATCTACAACTGGTACGACTTCATCGCTCCGGACACCGCCAAGGACTTCCAGGCGCAAACCTCGATCGCTGTGACCTACGACGTGTTCGATAACAGTGATGTCATGCAGAGCAAGCTCATGGCCGGGCGCAGCGGCTACGACGTGGTGGTCGCCACCGGCGACCTGCTGCCGAACCTGATCAAGGCCGGGGTGCTCAAGGAACTGGATCGCAGCCAGTTGCCCAACGGGTCCCACCTGGACCCGCAGATCCTGGCCAAGGTCCAGGGCAACGATCCGGGCAATCGCTACGCCGTGCCCTACCTGTGGGGCACCACCGGCATCGGCTATGACGCCGACAAGGTCAAGACCATCCTCGGGGCCGATGCGCCGGTGGACTCCTGGGACCTGATCTTCAAGGAAGACAACCTGGCCAAGCTCAGCCAGTGCGGCGTGGCCATGCTCGATGCCCCCGGCGAGGTCATTCCCATCGCCTTGCACTACCTGGGCTTGCCCTACAACAGCCAGAACCCCGAGGACTATCGCAAGGCCGAGGCCCTGTTGCTGAAATTGCGCCCCCATGTGCGCTACTTCGATTCCTCGAAGTTCATCACTGACCTGGCCAATGGCAACATCTGCGTGGTGCTGGGCTGGGCCGGCGGCGTGCTGGACGCCAGGACTGCCTCGCAAGCCGCCGGCAATGGCCGCCATATCGAATACCGCATCCCTCGGGAAGGCGCACCGATCTGGGTGGAAAGCCTGGTGCTGCTCAACGATGCGCCCAATCCGCAACAGGGGCTGCAGTTCATCGACTACATGCTGCGCCCGCCAGTGATCGCCCAGACCACCAACTACCTGAAGTACCCCAATGGCAACCTGGCCGCGAAGGCGCTGATCGACCAGAAGATTCGCGACAACCCCAGCGTCTACCCCAGCCAGTCGGTACTCGACACCCTGTTCCCGCTGGAGCCGCTGCCGTTGAAACTGGAGCGGGTCCGCACCCGGGCCTGGAGCAAGGTCAAGAGCGGCAGCTAGCGCCGAGAGGGTCTGCCCCCAGCGTTGGCACTAAGGCCGCGCCGGGGCAAGGCGGACCTTGTACGCCATCAGCCACAGCGCGCTGCCGACCATGAGAAACAGCATGAGCGCACTGTGGACGGCCTGGGCCATGCCTGATGCATCCAGCACAAACCCGAGGGGAATCGGCACGGCGTTGAACACGTAGATCGTCATGTAGAAGTAGGCGATGAGCTTGCCGTGTCCAGGGCCCGCGGCCAGTTGGTTGATCAGCCGGGCACTGCCGACAAAGATCGCGCCGTAGGCATAGCCGCCGACGATCAGAGCCAGCACTGCCAGGAGCAAAGAGCCTTGGTAGAAGGTCATCAGCAACATGACGAAGGCGAGGTTCTGGCACAGCAGGCCACTCAGCAGGGCGCGCCGGGCCGAGAGGCGCTGGCAGAACAGCTGGCTGGCCCCGGCGATCAGCAGATAGGCCGATAGGCCGTAGCCGAATGCTCCGTGATCATGCAACCCCAATAACTGCTCCGCAGCGCCGGGACCGATCACGAACACACAGGCGGCAAACGACCAGCTGAAAAACACCGCCCAGGCGCACAGGTGATAGGGCACGCCAATGCCTTTCAGGCTCTGGAGCAGGCCCGGCGCCTTGATCGGCGGCGTGTTGGCAACGGCCGTCGGGACGGTCGGCGATGACGGCCAGCATCCCAGCACCCCCAGGATGGCCACCAGGCCCAGGAACATGATCAGCCAGAACGGCAGCGCCCTGGGATAGACGTCCAGTTGCAAGGCGGCACCGCTGAGCAGCGGCCCCAAGGCCAGCCCCACGACCATCGCCAGGGTGGCCAGCAGCGCCGCGAGCTTGCCGTTGTCGGCTGGACCGAAGCGCACCAGCGCCATGTTGATGCCGGCGGTCATCGCCCCGGAACCTACACCAGCGATCAGGCGCCCCGTACCCAATTGCCATAAGGAACTGCCCTGGGAAAAAAGCCAGGCGCCAAGCACCACAAGGGCGGCGGAGGGCACCAAGAGTCTGCGCAGATCCTGCAGGCGCCCTGCGAACCCGGCCAGGGTCAGCAGCGACAGCAGGACGCCCGCGCCGTAGACGCCGAAGATCAATGTCAGCTCCACGGAACTCAACTGCAGCTGTTGTTTATAGAGGGGGTACAGCGGCGTCGGCACGCTGCTGTTCATCAAGGACACCATCAGTGACAGCGTCAGAAAGAGTAGAAAGACCGGCGATGGCGCTTTATTGCAGGCGTGCGGATTCGTGGACATGACTTATCCAGGCCAATGGCTGTATGTGCATGGCTGTAAAGGAGGTGGACGAAGCGAAGAGACGAATGGCGGGCAGGTTATCGGATGATCGACAACCGAGGTGCTTTGCCGGACAACTCTCGGGGCAGGGAAAGAGAGTGGCGTAGAGGTAAAAAAGCGCCTCTCAAACCCTGATGCAAATGATAGCGCCCGGCCCGGCCACCACCATGCTTGAAACCCCTGAGTTCATTTTCCTGCGTCCAGGGCGGCGAAGCAGTGCGGGCAAGCAGGCGGCTCAAGCGTCATCTCCGGCGAGCGCCTCGACTCAACCCGGCGGCAGCAACCGCAACGGGTCCACTGGTACGCCATTGGCGCGGATCTCGAAATACAACTGGGCACGGTCGGTGTCCTGGGCCCCGGCTTCGGCAATCTTCTGACCCTTGATCACCATCTGGCCTTCCTTGACCACCAAGCGGCTGTTGTAGGCGTAGGTGCTGGTGTAGGAGGGGCCGTGCTGGAGGATCATCAGATTGCCGTAGCCGCGCATGTAGCCGGCGAATGCCACTTTGCCGCCCAGGGTGGCATGGATCGGCTGACCCTGGGTGGTGGCGATGCGAATGCCCTGGTTGAGTTTACCGGTGGGCGAGAAACGCCCGATCAGCACTCCGCGCAGTGGCCAGCTCCAGCCTTTCAGGGTGACCTTGGGCATGGGCGGCGCGGTTGTGCGGTTGCGGCTTGAGGCACGGGTTTTGCGGCTGGCGACCCGGGTCGCCTTGCCCGAGCCGTTGAAGCGCAGGACCTGGCCCACTTCCAGGGCATAGGGCGCGCGAAGGCGGTTGACCCGAGCCAGCTCCTTCCAGTTCCAACCCTTGCTTCGGGCAATCGAGTACAAGGTGTCGCCACGCTTGACCCGATATTCACCGCGCACGACCTTGTTGGCCGAGGCGCCGTTGGGGCCCGTGGAGTGGGAGCTGCAGCCCGAGAGGCTCAGCAGCAGCGCGATGAATATGAGTCTGACGAACACACGACATCCATTAGAATCTGATACCGCCAGGCAATCCGCGCGTTTCGCGGGCGTGGCGCTGAGTAGCCTTTGATACGTCAGGCGAGCCGGCAACTATACCGGTTTGCCGCTCATGAGGCGCGCAGTAGACCGCTTGGCCAGCGGTTAAATTCAATCCGCCCAGGCAAAAAATCCACGCTCGCCTAGCCTGCCGGCCGGCTGTCGAGCCAAGCGGGCAGAGCACTGGCGAGCATGGGCCTGGCGAACAGATAGCCTTGTACCTCGGTGCATCCCCATTGTTGGATCAGGGCCAGCGTCGTTTGACTTTCAATGCCTTCTGCAACCACCCGATACCCCAGGCGCTGAGCCAATTCGATCAGCGTCTTGACCAGGCGCTGATCTTTAGCGTCGGTCGCCAGCTTTTTCATCAGCGACTGGTCGAGCTTGACGGTGGTCACCGGCAGTTGACTGAAGTAGCTCCAGTTGCTGTAGCCCGTGCCGAAGTCGTCAATCGCTACCTCCATCCCCGCGTCTCGCACACGCTGCAGTTGCTGCTGCACTTGCGGCGGGTTTTCCATCAACACGCTTTCGGTGAATTCAATTTCCAGGTGCTCGGGGGGAATCTGCTGCAACCGAGCCGATTTGAGCAACTGGTCGACAAATCCCGGGTCTTCCAGGTCGTTGACCGTCACGTTCATGGAAATTCGCAGGTTGATTCCCACTTCGCGCCAGGCCACGGATTGGCGGATGATCGCATCCAGCACCCACAGGCTGAGCGGGCGCATGAGGGCGGTTTTTTCCACCAGAGGAATGAATTCCGCGGGCGATATCGGGCCCAGCAGCGGATGATCCCAGCGCAGCAGTGCCTCGACCGACTGGCAGGTTCCTGTCAGCAGGTGCACTTGGGGCTGGAACATCAGATACAGTTGGTCGCTTGTCCGGACCGCCTCCGACAGCGAACTGAGGAGCGTGAAGGCTCGCCGCTGCGCAGCGTCGAACTTGGGCTCGTAGCGGGCCCAACCGACATTGCGGTCGCGGGCATCATCCGCGGCACTGACCGCCAGGCGCAGCCAATCCTGATCGCCTTGAGCAGAATCGATGGGCAAGACCCCTAAGCCGACTTGCATCTGCACGGGAATGCCCTGGCACTCCACGGGCAACTTGAAGTCTTCGAGGATGTGCCTGCACAGTGCTTCGGTGGGCGCATCGTCAGGCACGATGAAGCCGAAGCGCGTGGGGCTGACCTTATACAGCACGCAGCCGGCAGGCAGCAGCGCCTGCAGCCGGGACTTGATCGCCAGGATCAGCTCCTGGGAGAAGCTGTAACCCAGCGCCTTGACCACATCGTTGAGGAACTTTGGCGAAAGCATGTCCACGACAAACAGCTGTGAACCCAGGTGGTTGATCTGCGAGTGGCGCACGTCCTCTTCAAGGCGCAAGCGATTGAACAGCCCCGTTGGCTGATCGACGAAGCTTCTGGAGCGCAGCCCCAGAATCCGTTGCATCACCAATTCAGCGAAGTGCTTGAGTATCGACCTGTCCCGCGCGCTCATCGGCGCCCGGGGTTGGCCATCGATGATGCACAGGCTGCCCAGCGCCAAGCCGTCATCGGTCAGCAGCGGCGCCCCGGCGTAGTAACGGATATAAGGCGGCCCGGTCACCAGCGGATTGTCCTTGAAGCGCTCATCTTGCGTCGCGTCGAGGATCTCCATCGGTTCGTTGGCCAATATGGCGTAGCCGCAGAACGACAGCTCGCGAGGCGTTTGCGTGGCATCCATGCCGACCCTTGCCCGGAACCATTGCCGATGCTGGTCAACGATCGAGATCAGCGAAATGGGGGCGTCATAGTACAGGGCTGTCATCGCAACGACGCGCTCAAACACCTCATCAACGTTGCTTTCAACCACGCACAGTTCGGACAAGCGCTGAAGACGCTGTAATTCGTTGACCGGGTGAGGTGCGCCTCTTTCCATGACAGCCTCCAGCAGCGAGAAATAGACGTGGGGGACTCTAGCAGACAGGCAGGTTGAGCCTCCTTGATCAGGGCATGGTCGTCGTCAATGGATTATTGGCCGCTGGACGCTGTGCCATGGAAGGCGCGGTGGGCCAGGCAACGCGGCGCGGCCCCGGAAGGCCGCGCCAGCGCATCACTCAGTGCGGAGCGCGGGGAATGGTCTTGAGCAGGTCTTCGGGGCTGATGTGGCCGACGACGGCTTCGGCGGCGGCGCTGCCCGGCAGCGGCAGGTCGAGAATGTGGCCCTTGATCTTGCCCACCACGTGCATCTCGCAGGGCTTGCAATCGAACTTCAGGGTCAGCACTTCGTCACCGTGCACCAGTTGCATCGGCGCCACCTTGGTGCGCACGCCGGTTACGCCCTTGGCCTGCTTGGGGCACAGGTTGAAGGAAAAGCGCAGGCAGTGCTTGGTGATCATCACCGGCACGTCGCCGTGCTCTTCGTGGGCCTCGAACGCAGCATCGATCAGTTGCACGCCGTGGCGGTGGTAGAAGTCCCGGGCCTTCTGGTTGTAGACGTTGGCCAAAAACGACAGGTGCGACTCCGGGTACACCGGCGGCGGGTTGCTTTCGGCCTTGCGCGCGCCTCGCGGATGGGCGGCGATGCGCGCGGCGTCCAGGGCTTCGATGACTTCCCGGCGCAGGGCCTTGAGCTGGGAATTGGGGATGAAGTACGCCTGGGGCGCATCCAGCTTGATGTCCGTGGCGTGGTAGAGGGTGGTGCCCAGTTGTCCCAGCAGGTCCTGCAACTGCCCCAGGGCCTGCTCCGGCTTGTTGGCCACGCCGAACGGGCCGTCCAGGGCGATGCTGGCGCTGATGCCTTCTTCGCTGGTGGCGGTCAGTTGCAGGCGTTCTTCCCGCAGGGTGGCCAGCCACGACAGGCCGATGCGCCGCTCGGCGGAGGTACGGGTCAGGGCCTGTTGCCAGTTGTGGTCGAGGTTGCGGCTCAGCGGATGGTTGGGCCGCAGGCGCTGCAGGGCTTCGGGCATTTCGTTGGGCTCGACCCGGTAGCGGTAGCGCTTCTGGCCGTCTTCTTCGAACTCGCCGCGGGCTTCGGCGATGTTGGCGCGAAAACCCACCACTTCGCGCTTGACCAGTAGGTTGAGGCCGTCACCATTGGACAGCGGCTCGAAGGTCACCACTTGCAGGTCGCGCTTGCCGACTTTTTCCACGCTGCCCACCGGCAGGCCGGTGAAGGTCGGCGAGTCGAAGGCGCCGATGTCGATCTTGCGCTCGCTGACGAAGTAGTCGGTGCTGCCACGGTGGAAGGTCTTGTCCGGATCGGGGACGAAGAAGTGCGCGGTGCGGCCGCTGGAGGCGCGGGCCAGGTCCGGGCGGTCTTCGAGGACGTCGTCCAGGCGCTGGCGGTAGTAGGCCGTGATGTTCTTCACATAGGCCATGTCCTTGTAGCGCCCCTCGATCTTGAACGAGCGTACGCCGGCTTCCACCAGGGCGCGGATGTTGGCGCTCTGGTTGTTGTCCTTCATCGATAGCAGGTGCTTCTCGTAGGCGATCACGCCGCCGTGCTCGTCCTTGAGGGTGTAGGGCAGGCGGCAGGCCTGGGAACAGTCGCCGCGGTTGGCGCTGCGCCCGGTCTGGGCGTGGGAGATGTTGCACTGTCCGGAAAACGCCACGCACAAGGCGCCGTGAATGAAGAACTCGATGGCCGCGTCGGTTTCGGCGGCGATGGCGCTGATTTCCTTGAGGTTCAGTTCACGGGCCAGCACCAGCTGGGAGAAACCGGCCTGGTCGAGGAACCTGGCCCGCTCCAGGGTGCGGATATCGGTCTGGGTGCTGGCATGCAGCTCGATGGGCGGAATATCCAGCTCCATCACCCCCAGGTCCTGGACGATCAGCGCATCGACACCCGCGTCGTACAACTGGTGGATCAGTTGGCGCGCCGGTTCCAGTTCGTTGTCGTGGAGGATGGTGTTGAGGGTGGTGAACACCCGGGCGTGATAGCGACGGGCGAACTCCACCAACTGGGCGATCTCGCCCACCTCGTTGCTGGCGTTGTGACGGGCGCCGAAGCTCGGGCCACCGATGTACACCGCGTCGGCGCCGTGCAGGATGGCTTCGCGGGCAATGGCCACGTCGCGGGCAGGGCTGAGCAGTTCCAGGTGATGTTTGGGCAAGGACATGTTTTTTTAGTCAGGCTTATCAGGGTCAAGGCGCGCATTGTAGCGGCGAAACGCGTGCCCGGCACCCGTGTCCTGTCAGGTGGCGGCCACGCGGAGTGCGGGCCGCCGGATAGGGCGAGTGACTCAGGCTTTGGCGGCCATCGCGGTGACTTCCACGCGCATGCCTTCCACCGCCAGAGCGGCCACGCCAATGGCGGCGCGCACCGGCCAGGGCTTGGCGAAGAAACGCTGATAGACCTGGTTGAACGCGGCGCGATCGGCCATGTCGGTGAGGTAGATGGTCAGGTGCATGACCCGATCCATGGAACTGCCGGCCCGTTCCAGGGCGACTTTCAGCGCCTGCAGGGTGCATTCGCTCTGCAGGGTGATGTCCCCCAGTTCCAGGCTGCCGTCGGCACGGGTCGGGATCTGGGTCGAGACCAGGATGCCGTTGAACGCGGCGACGTCGGAGGAAATGGAGTCGGCGTCCGGATCGGGGGTGAAGATGAGGTCTGGCTGGGTCATGGGGAACTCTGGTGTCCAAGGGTTCAGAAAACCATGGAGTATAGGGGCGGCCCTCCGCCCTTGTCAGCGCCGCTGCGTGGCTTGCGGGAACGGCGGCGCTGAAGGCCGTGCGCTGGATCGGGTTACATTGCAGCGACTTGCGGCTACTCTTTGCAGCCCCGCCGCAGGCTGGCCAGTACCGCGCCCGAGGTCAGCCCCGGCGGCGCTCTCAACGTTTTTTTTCAGGTAAGGAACAGGCTTTGACTGATCGCATGGTCTTGACGGCTGATGGCAGCGTTGCTGCGTTTTCCACCTTTGAGTCCGTGACCTGCCTGGTGCTGCTGGGTGATCCCGGAGCCGGCAAGAGTCACTTGTTCGACCACTGTGACGCGCATGCGGGCGGCCGGGCCCTGTCGCTGCGCAGCTTCCTGTTGCGCGATCCAGCGCTGATCGACGAGGGCAGCACCTTGTTCATCGACGCCCTGGATGAGCATCGTGCGCAGCATGGCGACGGGCCCGCCTTCGACAACCTGATTCGCCACCTCGGGCGCTTGCCGCCGTGCCGGGTACGGATTGCCTGTCGCAGTGCCGACTGGGCGGGGCTCAGTGACCTGAAGCTGTTGTCCAACTGCTTTCCGGGAAAGGACCAGGTGCAAGAGCTGCACTTGCTGGCGCTCAGTGAAGAGGAACAGCAGCAGGTACTGGAGCAGCATGGCAGCGCGCCAAAGGACTTTCTGCAGCAGGCGCGGCAGCGCGGTCTGGAAGAGATGCTCGGCAACCCGCTGACCTTGCTGATGCTGGCCCAGGTGGTTGCCCAGGATCACTGGCCCCTGACCCGCAGGGAACTGTTCGAGCGTTCCAGCGTGCTGCTGCTGGACGAGTTCAATGCGGCGCATCGCGATGACCGTCAGCCCCATGGGCAACTCTCGGAGCAGCAGATGCTGGAGGCGGCGGGCCTGTTGTGTGCCTTGCGCCTGTTGGCCGATATCGACGGTTTCAGCACGGATGAGCGCTACGACCGGCGCTATCCGCCCCTGCGCAAGTTGCATGCATTCGGCACTGCCGCGCTGCGGGCGGCCCTGGCCAGCCGGGTCTTTACCTCGACCCGCGAGCCTGGGGTGTTCGATTACGGCCACAAGGCCAGCGCCGAGTACCTGGCGGCGCGTTATCTTGCCGGGCAGTTCCATGCCGGGTTGCCGCTGAGCAGAATTCGCCTGTTGCTCGGTGTCGAAGGCAAGCCGGCCTCGTACCTGCGGGGCGTACATGCCTGGCTGGCGGTCTTTCTGGGGGGCCATGTCAACGGGTTCATCGCGGCGGACCCCTATGGCATCCTGGTCTATGGCGACGCTGCTTCGTTGAGTGTCCAGAGCAAGATCCAACTGCTGCAGGCGCTGGCCGATCTGGCGACGGCCGATCCCTGGTTCCGGGGCCAGGAACCTCCCGCCTCGAACCTGGCGGGCTTCACCGAGCCAGGGCTGGTGCCCTGTTTTCAACGCCTGTTGTCCGACCCGGGCCAGCCCCATGAACTGCGTTTGCTGCTCTTGGACCTGTTACGCGCCGGCCAGCCGCTACCGGCGATGTTGCAGCCGTTGACGCAGCGGCTGGCCGGCTCGGGCATCCATCTGAGCGAGCGTGCCCACGCCGCGCAAGCGTTATCGCGCTTGGGGGAGCCCGGGACTCACGCCGTGCGGCAGGTTTACCGAAAACTGGTGGGCGACAACGACACCAGAAGCCTGTGTGGCTATCTCCTCAGTCAGCGCCTGGCTGGTCAGCCCCACTATGGCGAGCTGCTGGAGCTGTATCGACAGGCTGCCGACGGCCCTCACACCGCCTACAACTCGCTGACGCGTTGGGGGCTGCATGAGGTGGTGGCCGAGTCCGAGATTGCCGTTTGCCTGGACGGTATGGTCGAGCTGTGGCACCAAACCGCGGATGAAGCCGCCAGGGCCGAGATGCTCAGGTTTGTCCTGTGCTTGCTGGTGCGTTATCTCAACACCGTGGCCGCGTTGGACGAGACGCGACTGTTTCCATGGCTGGGGTTTATCAATCTCGGCATCGTCGACCCGCATCCGTGGCTGTTCAATGGGCTGCGCACGGCGCTGCAGCAACGTCCGGAGACGGCCCGGGGCCTGTTGGACAGGGCCGCCAGCCATCCGGGACTGGTGGGTTGCGGTTTTCTTGAGCAAGAGCTGCCAGGCGCGGACGAGCAGCAGGCCGAGGCGCAGGAAAGCGACTATCTGTGCCCCGAGCCCTATCAACCTGCGGTTGCAGCGCTGCGCCAGCAACTGGAAGGCACTGTGGCACCGCTCACCTGCGACAGTTATCTGCTGGGGTTGGTGATCTTCGACGCTATCGAACGGGAGACCCTGGCCGGGCAGGCCTAGTTCTCAGCCTTTCGCCAAGCGCAGTACGCGGACTATATCGACTGCATCGTCCTGCACTTTCTGGCGCTGCCGGACCGTTTCAGGCAGCGCAGTTGCATGTCCTGGAAAGCCACCCGGCAGATTGCCTTGGCGGACAAGCTCGATGTGGCGTTCAAGGTCCTCAATGGCGCCGAATTTCTGGACAAGACGGCTTTGTACGATGTGGTACGACCATTCTGCCGTGACCTCGACCCGCAACGCTTTGGCCCCTGCATCAGTCAACTGCTGAGCAGCGCTGCTGGCCAGGAACATCAGGCCTTCATCCTCACCCTGGGGCTGTTGCTGTCGCTGGAGCCGTTCGCTCCTGTGCTGGAAGCCTGCGATACCACCACCCGCAATGAGGTGGTTTGGTACCTGCGTGACCTGACCGGGCTGGTGCGCGGATTTGACGGACCCATGGACCTGTCCGCTGAGCAGGTGTTCTGTTTCTGTCGCCTGGTCGCTGACCAATACCCGGCCACGCCGCTGGCTTTCGATTGGTTTGCTCCCAGTAACACTGGGGCCGAGGACGCCGATGAGTTCATGGCCGGACTGATCAGTTACCTGGCCACCAAGACGTGTGACGACTCCCGGCGCCATTTGCGCACCTTGCAAGGTCATCCGCGACTGGCCTCGTGGCACCCCTACCTGAACCACGCGCTGCTGCTCAACGACGCCCGGCGGCGTGACGCTCGGCACACCCGACATGGCTGGGAGCAGGTGGCCCAGGTCCTGAATAACGGCGTGCCCGGCACTATCGAGCAGATGCAGGCGCTGGTGCTGGATGAGCTGCAAGGGATTGCCGGCCTGCTGCATAACAACCTCGACGTGCACGAGTTTTTCTGGAACGAGGTCAAGGGCCGGATCAGCACCCCCAAATGGGAGGAAAGCTGCCGTGACGTGCTGTTGAGCCTGCTGCGTCCGCGACTGGAGGCACGCCACATCACGGCCGAGCCCGAGGCGCACATGGCCGATGAAAAACGCGTGGATATCGCCGTGCAAAGCGGGTCCATCAAGCTGGTGATCGAGCTCAAGCGCAGTTCACACAAGGACGTCTGGAGCGCGATCCAGGACCAGTTGATCGCACTCTATACCCCCGATCCCGGGGCCCGTGGCCACGGCATCTATGGTGTGTTCTGGCATGGACCACGGGCCAAGGTCCGCGCCGGCCCCGGGGGCGTGGTGCCGCAGACCGCTGAGCAGATGCTGAGCCTGCTCGAGGCCTGCGTCCCCGAGCCGCAGCGCCCGTACATCAAGCTCTTCGTGCTGGATGTCTCAGGCGCCTGAGGGCTTGAGCAACGCGGCGGGCGGGCTCTCAATCGGCTTCGGCAGCGTCCTGAACAGGGGACAACCAGGTCGTCAGCACCCGCCGGTCCAGCTCTTCCCACTCGGCCATGCCCAGCACCCGGGTGGTGTTCAGGCCGCGCAGGTAGCCGCGCAGTTGGTAGGCCACGGCCCGCAGCGACTGCGGATCGGTGCTGGGCTCGCCCAGCACGCTTTCGTACTCGATCAGGTAGTCGGCCACCCGGTCGCGAAATTCGGGCAGGACGGCATCACGGATAAGGTCAAAAGTTCGCACGCAAGAATCCCTTTTAGTTGTAGTTGGACGCTCGGGCAGTCTGCACGGCGGGCAACTATCGGTTCAAGTGATAGTGACCATCAATAAATGCAGGTTCTGCTTTGTTGCCTCAGCAGGGAAAATCTCCGGCGTTGATCATTTGCTGACGCCAGAGACGGCGTCATGACCTCGTTTTTATCCCAGGACTTCACTGATGTACCGTTTGCTTATCCCCGCCATGACGTTTACCGGGCTGCTGCTGGCCGGCTGTGCTTCTGCGCCGAATGATCCGACCTTGGTCATGCAGACCCGGAAACCCCCCGCCGAATACGCCGACTGCGTGCTTCCCAAGCTGCAGCGCAGCGCCCAGAACGCAAGTGTGGCGCAATCACAGCGCGGCTACCGCATCGTGGTCACCAGCAAAGTTGTCGCCGATAACGTGCTGGAGGTCTACAAAACGTCCAGCGGCGGCAAGGTGTTCCTCTATGAGCGGCACTTGCTGGCGTCGAGCTTTGCGCCGTCGAGCTTCGAGCAAGCAGCGCAGGACTGCCTGTAATCCGCAGCGTTTTCAGCCTGGGTTCGAGCGCGCTGTGCGGCGGCAACGTTCCGAGCAAAAGCGTACTTGATCCCAGCAACGGGTCCAGCGCTTGCGCCAACTGAATGGCAGGCCGCAGAACGCACAGTCCTTGCGTGGCAATTCGGATTTCTTCATAGGGCTTGTCCTGCATCCAGACGCGTCAGCAGCTCCTCGCCGCGTTGCCAGAGGGCTTCCCGGCGGGCTTCGTCCATGCGCTGCAGGTTGCGATAGGTCAGGGCCAGCCGCGGATTGCCGCCCAGTTGCCTTTGGTGACGCATCAGGAAATGCCAATACAGGGCGTTGAACGGGCAGGCATCGTTGCCGGTGGCCTGGTCCACCCGATAGCGACAGCCACCACAGTAGTCGGACATCCGCTGAATGTAGCGGCCGCTGGCGCAATAGGGCTTGGAGCCCAGGTAGCCGCCGTCGGCGTGCATCACCATGCCCAGGGTGTTGGGCAGTTCGACCCAGTCGAAGGCGTCCAGGTAGACCGCCAGGTACCAGTCGCAGATGGCTTTGGGCGCAATCCCGGCCAGCAGCGCGAAGTTGCCGGTGACCATCAGTCGCTGGATATGGTGTGCGTAGCCCAGTTCCAGGGTTTGCCCGATGACCTGGGACATGCAACGCATGTCGGTGGCGCCGCTCCAGTAGAACGCCGGCAGTGCCCGATCATTGGCAAAGCCGTTGAGCTCGGCATATTCAGGCATGCGCAACCAGTAGATGCCGCGCACATATTCGCGCCAGCCGATCAGTTGGCGGATAAACCCCTCCGCGGCATTGAGTGCAACCCTTTTCTCGCGGTAGGCGCGCTCGACGTCGTCACACAACTGCCGCAGATCCAGCAGCCCGATGTTCAGGGCCGCACTGATCCGTGCATGAAACAGAAACGGCTCGCCGTCGGCCATGGCGTCCTGGTAGTCACCAAAGGCGGGCAGGGCAAAGTCGAGAAAATGCTGCCACAGCAACTGCGCTTGCTCGTGCGTCACCGGGTAGTCAAAGGCATCGAGGCTGCCGTAATGGTCGCTAAAGCACCGAGCCACCAGCGCCAACACCTCGCGGGTGATGCTGTCGTGGCCGAAGCGCGCCTGGAACGGGCCACGCAGGCCCTTGGGCAGGGCTTTGCGATTGTCGGCGTCGAGGTTCCAGGTGCCACCGCACGGGCTGGCGTCCGGCTCTAGCAACAGGCCGCTCTTCTTGCGCATCTCGCGGTAGAAAAACTCCATGCGTAACGAGCGGCGACCCGCCGCCCAGGCGCGAAATTGCTCGCGCGAACACAGAAAGCGCCGATCGGCATGCCAAATCAGCGCCAGGCCACCCTCGCGCAGGGCCTGTTCCAGGCGCCACTCGCCGCATTCGGTGACGTGCACCTGATCGGCATTCAAGGCCGCCTGCCAGCGTCGTAACTCGCCGGGGATGCTGCCGCTGTTGTCAGCGTCGTCCAAAGCCACATAGATCACCCGCCAGCCGCGTTGGCGAAGGCGGGCGGCGAAGTGGCGCATGGCGCTGAAGATCAGGACGATTTTTTGCGGATGATGCCGGACATAACGCGCCTCGCTGTGCACCTCGGCCATCAGCAACGCGTCGCGCGCAGGGTCCAGCGCCTTGAACAGGTCCAGATCGAATGACAGCTGGTCACCCAGCACCAGGCCCAGTCGCCTGGCAGGCGTTGGGCTCACCATGCCAGCCGCTCACCGTCATAGGCGAAGAATTCGCCGCTGTCGGCCGGCGTCAGGCGGTCGATCAGGTTTAACAGTTCACCGGCCGCGAGCGATGCCGGCCGCGCCGCAACGGCGCCCCGAAAGGGTTGCGACAATCGCGAAATGACCGTGCCTGGGTGCAGGCTCAACAGCCGTGCCCTGGGTTGAGTGCGTGCCAGTTCGATTGCCGCGGTTTTCACCAGCATGTTCAGCGCCGCCTTGGAGGCGCGATAGGCGTACCAGCCGCCCAGACGGTTATCACCGATGCTGCCGACCTTGGCGCTGAGCATTGCCATCGCCCCTTCGGGGCCGAGCAACGGTAGAAAGTGCCGCAGCACCAACGCCGGCCCCAGAGCATTGACCTGAAACACCGCCTTCAGCGCGTGGTCCTCAATGGCCGCATAGCTTTTCTCCGGCCCTATAGCACCGCGATGGAGCAGGCCGGCGGCGTGCACGATCAGTTGATACGGCGCTTGGGCGGCTAACGCGGCGGCGGCCTCGGCGATGCTCTCGGGCTGCTCCAGGTCCAGCATGGGCAGTGTTCCTCGGCCCAGGGTACGTACGCCGGCGCAGCGTGGGTCTTGTTCGAGCCATTGACAAAACGCGGCGCCCAGCCCGCCGCTGGCGCCTATCACCAAGGCGCGATAGCCATTACCCAGCGAGTTCATGCTCAGGGCTGTGTTCATTCAGTGTCTCCTGTGGATGGGCATCGGCGGCCCCAACGGACGGGAGTGCCGGTCTGTCGCGCGAGGGATCGATCCCTGTGCAAGTTCGTCTCGATATTTGTACATAAAAATTTACTTTGTACATGTTTTTTTGCCGTGCTTGCGGCTATCAGTGCTTGCCGCGACCTGGATGTATCGGTGTCCAGCAACCGGGGACAGGCAGGGGGAGGGTGGATGGTTCGCTCGCTCGGGGGCTGTTCAGCAACGCGTTGATTACCGTTGGCCCATGCCGTGCCAAGATTCGCCGCGCCCGCCAGGCCCGCCGCTCGCCGCTTGTATCGGGGCAGAAGAGCGTTACTGGTGCCCTGATGGGGGCCGCGATGCTGTTCCAGGCTGGCTTTGACAGGCCGTAATCGTGTTGCTGATTCAACCTGGAGCAGCCGCGCCGGCGCCTCGCCTTGACGCAAGAAGCACACTGCCCGGACGCGAAGCGGCCATTGACCATCGAAATACAGCGTCAGTGGCCATCGCTCTGAGTTGTACGCCTTTCAGGTTTGTGTATAGGTTTTGCGCGAGATTAACCGAAAAAAAACACTGACAATCCATGATTCGCCCCTTGGGCGCAGGCAGGGCCGGTGTCTGCGGCCCATCCTGCCAGCCTCGGCGTCACGGTTGTCGGCTTGAATGGCAATGGCCTTGGTGCCGGTGACCGTGATCTTGCCAACCCGCTGTTGCGCCTGTGGAGCAGGCCTGAGTAGCCGACCTTGCAGCGCGGCGGGGTAATGGTGCGGGGGATTAACTCAACCCCCGCGAGCTGGCCGCCAGGGCGACACGGGCCAAGGCGGGAATGGATTTGCAATGAGTGCGGTTCATGATCGAGGCGCGGTGGTTTTCCACCGTGCGCTGGCTGATCCCCAGTTCAGCGGCGATGTTTTTACTGGGGTGGCCCGCTAGCACCAGCTCCATGATTTGTCGTTGCCGCTGGGTCAGGCCTTCAATGCACTGCACCGCCTGCTCGGTCCAGGCCCGGCGCTTGTTGGCGTCGTGTGAGTGTTCCAGGGCGCGGGCCACGCTGTGCAGCAATTGGCAACGAACCAATGGCTTTTCGATGAAATCCGCGGCACCGGCCTTCATCGCTTCCACGGCAATGCTCACCTCGCCACTGTTGCTGGTGATGATGAGCGCAAGCGGGTCGTCGTTGGCTTTGAATCGATGCAACAGCTCAAGGCCGTTGTGCGCACCCACCAGCAGGCAGGCGAGTTGCCCGGGGAGGTAGTCCTGCAGAAAGGCCTTGACCTTGGGATAGTCCAGAACGGCGTAGCCGTACGGTTCCAGCACACAGCGTACGGTGGCGCGAAACAGCGGGTCCTCGTCAATCACGAACACTCGCGCTGCGTCTGCGACGGGAGTGATCAGGGGGCTGTTGTGCACCTGCTGCCTGGCCAGCAACGATGCGACGACGAAGGAGATTTCATTGAGCTTTGCCGGCTTGTTGAGCTTGATACAGCCCTCAAAGGCCACATCGTGGGACAGTTGTCGCGAAATGTCGCCGGTCAGGATGACGGCGGGAATACGCCGATGCAGTTGCTCGCGCAGTTGAACAATGACCTGTAGGCCATTGATCGGGCCGGGCAGGTTGTAGTCGGCGAATATCAGGTCCGGCTGCACGCCGCCCTGGCGAATGCTTTGGAACGCGTGCTCGGCGTCGCTGGCCATGACCACTTGGTAGCCTTGGGACTTGAGTTGCGTGCCCAGCAAGTCGAGCACTTCAAGGTCATCTTCCACCAGCAGGATCAGGCCGCTGTGCGGTTGTTCGTGGTTCGTTTGCAGGGCATGCGCGGGTGCCTCCTGCGGCGTGGCAATCTCCGGGGCCAAGGCCACATCGACAAACAATGCCGTGCCTTTGGCCACCTGCGAATGGCCACGCAATTGATGGCCGAGCAAAGCGCACAGGTATTGGACGATGGGCAGTCCCTGACCCGGCTCCTGCCCCGGGTTGAGCGACGGGTCTGTGCCGTTCAGACGCAATTGCAGGGCGGCCGGCTCCATACCGACGCCGGTGTCCCAGACTCCAATGCTGAGCCAGCCGCCGTGGCGCCTGCAGCCCAGGAGTATGCGGCCTTCATGGGTGTGGTTCAGGGCGTTGCTCAGCAAGTTGCGCAACACTTGTTCAAGCAAGCGTGGATCGCTTTCCACCGACAGCCGGCAGGGCACCAGCTTCAGCTTCAGGCCTTTGGCCCCCGCCTTGTAGCTGAATTCATCGGCGAGCCGGTCCAGCAGATCGCTCATTCTGAAACTGACCGGATTGACCCTGATCTCGCCGGTTTCGATGTGATTGATGTCCAAAATGGCGTTCAACAACCCCGACATTGCGCCCACGGTTTCGCCAATCCTCACGGTCAGTCGGCGCGGTTGCTCTTCGTCGAGCATGCCGAGCAGCAAACCTTGTAGAAGCTTGAGGGTCTGCAGGGGCTGGCGCAGATCATGGCTGGTGGAGGCCAGAAAGCGTGACTGACGCACAGCAGCCAACTCAGCCTTTTGCGTCTCGGCCTGCAACGCCTGGGCGAGCTGTTTTTTCTCACCGATCGCGATAAAGGTGATGAGCACGCCATCTACCGCACCGTCTTCGTCGAGGTAGGCGCTGATCTGTCGCAGGAAACTCTCCCCGGTGCGGGATTCGACCTCGCGTTCCGCGGGCGTACCGGTGTGCATGACGGTATCGGCATCGTCCAGCAGGTCGGGATCGGTCGGTAACGGCCGGAGGTCGGCCATGGGCCGCCCGATGTCAGTGCTGCGCAGGTTGAACAAGGGCTGGCAGGCCGGGGTGAACAGCCGGAGGTTGAGTTGCGCGTCGAGCAAGAGGGTGGCGATGGGCAGGCGAGACAGCACGTTCAGCACCATCTTTGAAGCGGCACTTTGCTGCTCAAGCCTAGCTTGCAAGGCTTCATTCATTGCGCTCAGTTGCTGATTGAGCGAGCGCAGTTGCTCAAGGGTTTGCGGTGAACTGGCGGGAACCAGGCATGGGGCCTGGCTTGGTGTTGCAGCGTCAACCGAGGACATTGGAGTCATCACCTTGGTCTTGGCCGTTCCGGAACTGAGTGGAAGGCGAATGGGCATTGTGAGAGTCCGCAGGGGCGTGCTCCAAACGTGCACGCTTCTCGATCCTACTCCTCTTTGCACAATCGGCGCGGTCCGCCTGGAGGCGATCTTGAGTCTGCGACCAACGGTTGTCCGGTAATCCAGGGTCATGCCCGGGGCGCCCGGGCCTAGGTAATTTCCGAACCTTCCGCTGCCACGCCCTGCGCGCCGCTGTGGAAGCCAGGCAGGCATTGGATCAGGCCCATGGGCGAGGGCCGCGATCGCTCCCATTGTCTGTTCGCGCCCGGTAACGGCGGATTCGGGGCGCGCGCCTGCTCACAGGCTAGGTAGTTTCCGAGGCTGGTCAGGTGCAACCAAGGCGCCTAGGTTGAAGGCCTCAGCAGCGCGACGCCGAGCGTCTCGCCCCTGGGGCGCTACCCGGTACCCACTGATTCGGAATCGATCCGATGAAAACGGATAAGCCACAAAAACAACATGTCCTCGTACGGCCGCGCTTTGCGCCTGGGGTCAAGGCGCCTGCGAGCGGGGGCGGCTGGATGCGCCTGGTGGGCAGCGTGCCTGCGCGAGTGGTCATCGATTTCGCTGCGGTTTGAACGAGTGTCAGCCCATGAACAGATTCAACGGCCAAGCCTTGCTCAACAAACACCAGGGCGCGTTATTGACGGTCGAGCAGATGGCACAAGCCGACCGCCTGGCGGTGGCTGCCGGGGTGCCGGCGTTTGAGCTGATGGCCAATGCTGGTACTGCGGTGGCGCTTGAAATTCAACGGCGCTGGACCCCCAGGCCGGTGGTGGTGCTGTGTGGCCCGGGCAACAACGGTGGCGATGGGTTTGTGACCGCGAGTTGGCTGCGCGATGCCGGCTGGGCGGTAAAGGTCGCCCTGCTGGGCAGTCGCTTCAGCCTCAAGGATGAGGCCCGGCAACATGCGCAGCGTTGGGGCGATGAGGTCGACAGTCTGAGTCCGCAGGTCATCGAAGGCGCCGAACTGATCGTCGATGCGTTGTTCGGTGCCGGCCTGAGCCGGCCCTTGCAAGGCCTTGCCCTGGAGACGTTGCGGGCGGCCAGCCGGGCCCAGGTGCCGATCGTTGCCATCGATACCCCCAGCGGAGTGATGGGCGATACCGGCGAAGGGCTGGGGGCGGTGGCGGCGCAACTGACGGTGACGTTTCTGCGTAAAAAGCCGGGGCACGTGTTGCTACCCGGGCGCGAGCTGTGCGGTGAAGTGGTGGTGGCCGACATCGGTACGCCGGCGACGGTGCTCGACGTCATCCAGCCCCGGACCTTTGAAAATCACCCCGGGTTGTGGCTGGCCACGTTGCCACGGGCCGGCGCCGCCGCCAACAAGCACAGCCGTGGGCATGCGCTGGTGTTTGGCGGCTATCCGATGACGGGCGCGGCCCGCATGGCGGCCCGCAGCGCCGCGCGGATCGGCGCGGGGCTGACCACCATCGCGGTGCCGGAAGTGGCGCTGCCGATTTACGCCGGGGCCTTGAACAGCATCATGGTGCGCCCCTGGGTGACGCCGGAAGACTTCGGTCATCTGCTCAATGGCAGCCGTTTTTCCGCGTGGCTGATCGGGCCCGGCGCCGGGGTGGCCAAACACACCTTCGGTCACGTCCTGGCGATGCTGGCCAGTGCCCGGCCCACGGTGCTCGACGCCGATGCGCTGACGGTTTTTCAAGATGACCCCGGGGTGCTGGACCGGGCGATTCATGGCCCTTGCGTGCTGACCCCTCACGATGGCGAGTTCCGACGGATATTCGATCCTGCGGGCGACAAACTCAGCCGCACCCGGGCCGCGGCCCGTCGTTGCGGCGCGGTGGTGGTGCTCAAAGGCAGCGACACGGTGATTGCCGCCCCCGAGGGGCATGCCGTGATCAACAGCAATGCGCCTTCGACCTTGGCCACCGCCGGCGCGGGGGATGTCTTGAGCGGCATGATCCTTGGCCTGCTCGCCCAGGGCGTGTCGGCGTTCGACAGTGCCATTGCCGCGGTCTGGTTGCATGGCGCCGCGGCCGCCAGCTTCGGCCCCGGGTTGCTGGCCGAAGACCTGCCGGACCTGCTGCCGGCGGTATTGCGCCAGTTGTACGGTTGAGACCCTTTCATTTACCGAGTGTTGCTGGAGGTTGGCATGCACGCGATGGTGTTGAACAAGACAGGCAGTCCGTTGCAGTGGACCGAGTTGCCCGATCGCCATCCTGGGCCGGGAGAGGTGCGGGTGCGGGTGACCGCATGCGGTGTGTGCCGGACTGATCTGCATGTGGTGGACGGCGAACTGGCCCATCCGCAGGTGCCGATCATTCCCGGACATGAAGTGGTTGGACGTATCGATGCCCTCGGGACTGGTGTCCTCGGACTGGCCTTGGGCGAGCGGGTGGGAATCCCGTGGCTGGGCCACACCTGCGGCGTGTGCCGGTACTGCCGTCAGCACCAAGAGAACCTCTGCGATCACCCGCTGTTCACCGGCTACACCCGTGACGGCGGCTTTGCCACGGCGCTGATTGCCGATGCCGCTTATGTGTTTGCCCTGGGCGAGGAGGGCAGTGATGCCTCGCTGGCCCCTTTGCTGTGCGCCGGATTAATTGGTTGGCGGGCGCTACTGATCGGTGGCGAAGGTAAAAAGCTTGGGCTCTACGGTTTCGGTGCTGCCGCGCATATCGTGGCCCAGGTGGCGGCTTGGCAGGGCAAGTCGGTGTTTGCCTTTACCCGTCCGACGGACATCGCCACGCAAGCCTTTGCTCGGCAGATGGGGGCGATCTGGGCGGGTGACTCGGATCAGCCGGCGCCGGAGTCGCTGGACGTGGCGATCATCTTCGCCCCAGACGGCGCGCTGGTGCCAACGGCCCTGCGTGCCGTGCGCAAGGGCGGCAGGGTGGTGTGTGCCGGTATTCACATGAGCGAGATTCCTGCATTTGCCTACGACTTGTTGTGGGGGGAGCGCTCACTGGTATCGGTGGCGAACCTGACGCGTCAGGACGGCGTCGACTTTTTACGCCTGGCGGCGCAGATCGGCGTCGTCACGCGCACCACCCTGTACCCGCTGACCCAGGCCAATCAGGCCCTTGAAGATTTGCGCAAGGGTGCATTCGAGGGGGCGGCGGTACTGGTGCCCGAGGTCATCCAAGCAACCCCTGATACAGGTATTGAACATGTTCACTGACCATACAGTGGCGGCGATCCTTGCGGCGTTGGGTGATCAGGCACCCAATGAGCACTGGATCGAGGCCTTGAACAATGGCACCCACGTGCTGATCCGGCCATTGCATCGGCAAGACCGCCAGTTGGCGTTCGCGTTTCTCGGGCAGTTGTCCGCCGAGTCGCTGCGCAGCCGCTTTTTTGCGCAGGTCGAGCAAAGCGCGCGGTCGATGCTCGATTATTTGATGGACGTGGATTATCAACAACGCATGGCTTACATCGCGATGATTCATGAGCGGGGGCAATTAACCGAGGTCGGGATCAGTCGCTATGCCGCCTGCATCGACCCTGGGCAATGCGAATGCTCGGTGGTCGTCGCTGATCGCTGGCAACGCCGGGGCCTGGGCACGCTCCTGATGCGGCACTTGATCAGCGCGGCCCAACGCAACGGTTTCAAGACCATGGTGTCGATTCACCAGGCTAACAACTTTGCCATGCATAGCCTGTCGCGTAGCCAGGGCTTTCACAGCCGCTATCCGGCGACCGGCGAAGACGAAATCATTCATGAACTCGATCTGACACCGCGCAGGGGGTAAGGGCGCGGCAATTGGGTTTTACGGCTGGGTGACCGATAGAGACTGGAGCACGACGATGTTCATGAACACTGAGTACAGCACACCGCCTGCACCAGCACGCCCCTATTCGCGGGTGGGAAGCCTTGATCCGTCAGCCTTGCACAAATGGCTTCTGTCGCCGAATTCATCCCAGCAAGAACGAGAGCGAATGGATGAACTCATCGTCTGCAACCTGCGTATCGGCCGGGGCGCAGCGCTTTATCACGCGGGAACGGCCTCGCGCCACCTGTACTTCATCCGCTTGGGCAGCTTCAAAACCCTCTATTGCTGCGAGCAAGGGCACCAGTTGGTGACTGGGTTCGCGATGTCCAACCAGGCCCTGGGCCTGGAGGCAATCACCGGCGAGTGCCACGCCTGCAGCGCCTTGGCCCTAGAAGACAGTGAAGTGATGTCAATTTCATACTCGGGTCTAGAGCGTTTGGCGCAAGACATGCCTGCGCTGCAAGCAAACCTGAACAGGTTGCTGAGCCGGGAAATCAGGCGCAGCCAGCACATGCTCATTACCTGGGGACACTACAGCGCACAAGAACGTCTGGCGATTTTCGTGCTGGGGCTCTCCAGGCGCTTTGCCGCCAGGGGCTACTCTGCGCACCACTTCGTACTGCGAATGTCACGCGAGGACATTGCGTCTTTTATTGGTGTCAGGTCTGAAACCATTTGCCGATCCATTACCCAGTTGCGCGAGCTGCAACTGGTGAATATCGAAGGCCGCAACGTCGAGATCATCCACTTGGCGCAGCTCGAGGCATTTTGTCAGCGTGGCTATTGACCCCGGGCCCTTCAGGCCCGTAGCGGGCAACGCGCGCAGCCCGGCCCGCACAGCGCCGTGACCAACTTGCTACAGGTGTACTAGCAGACCTTGCCCAGCCACTTACGATCAGCCCGCCATGTCCACGCCAAGCGACGAAAGCCGCCAGATCGTTGCTTCAATGGCGCACAGTGTTGGCCCCAATGCTGACAGCGCCAGCATCGCCGAGGCGATTGTCGCCACCTTGCACGCCATGAATCGCGCGCTCACGCCGATCGTCGGCTAGCAAGGCATCGCCGCGCTGTGCCGCCGAAGCCTTAACAACCTACTGGGTAACGCCGCCAAATACCCCCCGACGCAGGGCAGGGTGACGCTCTCGGTCACCACCCAGGGCCACGTAGTGCAACTGACGCTAAGCGACAACGGCATCGGTATCCCCGCGAAGGCGCTGCTGTTCATCTTCAAGCTGTTCAGGACGACCAGGCGACCGGCTTCAACGGCACCGGCCTGACTGTCGTGCGGGAGCGGGTTCAAGCCCGGTACGGCGACCGGGATGAGCGAGGGCCGCGGCCAAGCAGCCTGTTTGTGGTGACGCGGCCCTTAGTGGAGCGCTGACAGCCCTCGGGCGTCACTGGGGCGATGCCCTGGTTGGCCTTTTGCCAAGGCGGCGCTGCGGATGCAGGTAGAGCGTGCGCAGGCCTTGAAA
Source organism: Pseudomonas sp. LD120 (assembly GCF_009861525.1). Taxonomy (GTDB): domain Bacteria; phylum Pseudomonadota; class Gammaproteobacteria; order Pseudomonadales; family Pseudomonadaceae; genus Aquipseudomonas. Next base: position 348,128 of record NZ_WVHL01000002.1, read on the forward strand.
AGCCCTTAATCTAGCGCCGCTTTGTGGTTCCACCCTGGGGTGGAGAATAGGGAAGCAGGTGCGCCTTATGGCCAGTCCTGCGCTGCCCCCGCAACTGTGAAAGGTTAGCGCTTATGCATTTGCCACTGGCCGAGTCTGGCCGGGAAGGCGCACCAGCGTGTCGAGCCTTGAGCCAGGAGACCTGCCACAAGTGCTGCCGATGCCGTCGGCAGCTTCCATACTCGCATCCCTCGGAGGGAGAACCGATGCATATCGAACCCGGCGTGCTCAATGCCGCCAAAGTGCTGTACGCCAATGCTGCTGCGATCGCCACCCTGGCGGCGTTTGCCCCCAAGCTGCTACGCCCCGATAACCTGATCAAGAGCGTGCTCGCCGCGGCGTTCTTCTCGGTGTTCATGGAAGTCTTTCATCTGCCGGTGGGGGCCTCGGAGTTGCACTTTGTCGGTGCGTCCGCGGTGTACATCATCTTCGGCTTCATCCCTACCTTGTTTGGCTTTGCCATCGGCTTGTTGCTTCAGGGGTTGCTGTTCGAGCCTCAAGACCTGATGCACCTGGGGGTCAACTCGTTGTCGCTGATGTTGCCGCTGATTGCCGCCCACGGCCTGCTCGGTCGACGTTTCTTCGATGTCAGTGGACGGCGTATTCGCTGGGCCGAAGTGGTCAAGTTCGACGCGCTGTATTACACCGGTGTGGTAGCGATGGTGGGTTTCTGGCTGGCGCTGGGCGAGGAGCCAACGCCGCTGAGCAATTGGGCCTGGTTCGCGTTGTCCTATCTGCCGCTGGTGGTGTGTGAGCCGCTGTTCACTTGCCTAGTGGCGCGTACCCTCAAGCGCTACGCCGACCACACGCTGGTGGCGCGCTTTACCTGTGTAAAGGCACTCAGAGTCGCCTGACCGCATCAGTACCTGCCGTCCCGAGGTGTCTGGGCGGCAGGTGACGCCACTTAAGTCGAGCTTCATCCATGGGGCTGTCCGGTGTTAAAGTCGCCGCCATGAAATTGTCCCGTCCCGACCGTTCGCTCATTGCCTGGACCCTGTATTTTTGCGTCCTGTTCAATGTGTTCGCCTGCGGTTTGGGGCACGGTCAGATGATGGGCTTTGCCCTCAACGGTGTTGGCGGGCAGTTCTGTTCGTCCCTGGGCAGCAAGGCACCGGTGCAGAAGTCCGACTTCAGCGAGCAGACCGCCAGCACCTGGGCTGGGAGCTTTTCCTGCCCGGTGTGTTCGGGCGCCGCCCTAAATCTGGTCTTGCTGTTCTGCCTGAGTTGGCTGCTGCGCATCGGGCAGGTCCGGCGGCGCACGCTTGAACCGCGCTGCAAGGCGCCCCCTCGCTATTGCTGGCCCTCAGCCAATCCTCGCGCCTCCCCTCTGATTTGAGCCCGCAAGTGGCCCGTCGCCTTGGCGGCTGACCGCCGGTAGGCCTGTACCCGTCATCTCTCTGGCTGCCACGGGCAGCGGGTGCTGTGTGGCGCAATACGGGTCGTTGAATTCCAACGATTTCGAGTGTGTGGCATGAATGGCTTCCAACGCTTGCCCCTTAGCCTGAGCGCGCGGGCCTGATGGTCTGGTGCGGCATGCGCAATGCCAGCCATCAGAACGCCTGGGTAGCGGCGTTCTTGGCGATCCTGTTGAAGGTCATGGCGCTGCCCATGGCCAGTGCCTTGGGCACCCTGAGCCTGGAACAATGGCTGGCGGGCAGTTTTTGCTCGTCCGGCGGCGTCCAGCCCATACTCGTGACCCTCGACAAAGACCCCTCCAGCTCCACAGTCCAGGGCGAGCAGGGCCATTGCTGCTGCGCCCAATCGATTGGCGCCGCGCCTCTGGGATCATCTTCCCTGGCGCTGGTGGATGCTCTCGGCGTGGCGCTGCGCTTGCCCACGACCTTGTTGTTTTTACCGGCCGTGCGTGACCGCTGGCCGTCGCTCAACCCCCGAGCCTCTCCTGCTCGTTGCAACTGACCGCAGTTATCCGCGCACCCACAGACCTAGGGCCTGGGGTGTGTATTCACGGTTATTGGTGAGATTGGAAGGAGCAGACCATGGCTCAGATTATTGAACGCCGGCTTCAGCGAACGACGCCCCCGCCACCGGGCGTTGTCGACACCCCCCTCAATGGATGCGGGAGGCTGACATGCGCGCTTTAGCGATTCCGGCCGGTGCTTCACGACTGGTCAGCCGCAGCAGCCGATTGCGCAATAGCGGCGACTTTTTGCTGCCGTTTCCCGACTACCCGAGCAACGCTCGCAGCTTTGTGCACCTGGATGCGCGCCTGTTGCCGTACTGGCACACCCTGTTCGATGTGTGTCCGGGGCTACTCAAGCTTGATCCGCCGGATGGCCTGAACATCTTCCGTGGTTTCATGACCTGGGCTTATCGCAATCACCCGCCACTGAACTGGACCTATTACCTGAGTGTGTGCCGCTGGTTGCTGGGTTCGCGCTATCAGGGGCAGATCAATGAGGATCACATAGAGGCCTTTATGAGCGCGGCGGCGGCGCGCTGGATCAACACCGACGACAGTCAGGCCCGTGGTCTGGTACTGGCCTGGCGTGAGTCGCCGGGCTGGGTGTTCGACTGGAAGGTGGCACCGCGGCCGCTGCCCGATGGCGATCCAGAGGAGTTTCCGCCGGTGCCCTGGGATTTCGCCTGGTGTCCGTTGAGCGGCACGGGCGGGGCAGGGTTCCGCCGTTGGTTACCGATCCCCTGAGGACGAGGCAGGTCCTGGGGCCCCGGCTGACTCAACCCACCGCCCTTTGTGGCAGCAGGCGCGCGATCAGGCGTGCGCCCGTTCGGTGTGCAAAGGGGGATTGGGTAGCCAGCTTTTAAGCAGTGCTTGCAGTTCCGCCTCTTCGATCAAGCCGGCTGGGTAACGGCGCAAGAGCGCGGCCCTGTATTCAGCTGTCTGCAACAGCACTAGCTCGCACGGGGCTTTGTTGGGCTGTTTCCCTGAGTCGAAAGGTCGAATGTTGACTCGGCACGCTGCGCTCATGGCATCACCTATGGCTTGTTGGCGTGGGAAAGCTACGGAGGTTATATGACGAAACGATGACAGTTGGGGCGCGCGCTGCTGCCATCACACAGGGGCCTCGCTGCGCTCTGGTGGGAGGTGCACAGGATCTGCGACAGAGCGCCACAGCGGCTGGCGCCTTGTTCTTGGGCCACGGCAGGCGCGCGATGCCCGAAATACTGCGCCTGCTGTGCCCGATTGTCGCAGTTGTTGCTGCGCGCCAGCCCTCATACAGTGTGTGGGCGTTGAGCGGAGGCAGACACTTCCACGGTTAGCTCAATGCGCAACATTGGCAACTGCGCTAGCGCTGGTTGCCCGCCCTCTGTCCCAGAGGGCTTTTTTGTCTGCTGACACCAGGTCATCGCATCACCGCTTGATCCCCGGCCCTCGTGAAATGACCGGCTTGCCTTGTCCGGTCTGTCCTGCGTTGTCCTGCCTGGCAGGGGCCGATGCTTTGGCCTGCCTGCGGCTCGCTGGCGAGCGCAGGTCAGGTGTCGAGGGGGCGCTGAGCCTTACTTGGACATCCAACTGATCACCGTCTGGTAATCCTCGGCGCTGCAATCCATGCACAAGCCACGTGGCGGCATGGCGTTGAAACCTTCGGTCACGTGCTTGATCAGCACCTCATTGCCCTTTGCCAGGCGCGGTTTCCAAGCGTCTTGATCGCCTTTTTTCGGCGCCATGGGCAATTGCCCGCTGTGGCAGGCGGTGCAGGCTCGGTTGAACACGGCTTCAGGGTCCTGGGCGGCGTGAGCGCTGGTAAAGGCGAGTAAACAGGCAGCGGCCAATAGCGTCTTCATGATGCTCCTCATCGTTTTCTTATCATCAGGTTGTCCCGCGTCCACGCGGTCGCAGCAGTGTAGTGAGGGGTGTTTGTCGACCCTATTGCGACAGCCTGCCGCACCCTCGGCTGGCAGCCGCTTGGCTGGCCGGCCGGCAGCGAACTAGTCGCGCCGCCTGTGGCAGGCGGTCGCAGGCGGGGCGGGCCAAGGCTGCGTGCTACATTGCCGACCGGCGGCATGCTTTCTCTTGGCAGGGTTACATGCCGTCACTGAGTGCCAGAGGCTCGCGAGGGGTCCTGGTGCTCTTTCCTGGTTTCATCGGGCGCCCCGGGCGTCCGTCCCTTAGCGATCAGGCACTCAAGCACGGAACATGTCCATTGACTGGGCATTGCTGATACACCCAAACAGCAGGGACTCTTGCATGATCCTCAACCAGCACCGGCGACACGCTCGGCCCACCCTCGACCTGCTGCTCTGCTTGTTCGCCCTGGTGCTGCAAGCCTTGGCCTGGGCCAGCATGCCGTTGCCCCGGTCCAGCGCCAGCGTAGGGGGTGAGTGGCTGCTGGTCTGCAGCGCCGAGGGCGTGCAGCGTCTGTCCCTGGCCGAGTTCAAGGCCCGCGCCGGCCAGAATCCGGATCAACAAGACCCGCCAGGGCAGGGCGGCGGCCATGGTTGCGCGCTGTGCCCGTTGGTCACGGGGTTGGCGCTGCAACCGGCCTGGCCCCGGCTGCCCGAGGGGGCGCCGGGTCAAGCGTTTTGCCGCCGCGCAGCGACCCGCGATCTGCGGATCACCGGCACCTTCGACACCTCACAGGCTCGGGCACCGCCGGCCATTGGCTGATCGTGCCTCATCACGCTGAGCCTGAACGTTCTGGGCACAGCGCTTTTATTGATCACCTGTGGATGCCTGCCATGCCTGTCATGTCTGCGGTCGCCTTGTGCGTTGCCGAACCTTTTACCTTGTACCGTTGCGATCCGAGCGTTGTTGGCGCCCCTCCGAGGCCGACGTTACTCGGGTGGCCGTTGTCATTGCTGACCGTGTCCTGCGCGCTGGTGGTCAGTCCGGCTTATGCCCAGCCCAGCCAGGCGCATGAACCAGCGTCGCCGTACGCCCTGGACACCACCACGATCACCGCGACCCGCACCGCCAACAACAGTTTTGAGTTGCCGGCGTCGGTGTCCACCGTCGAGCGTCAGCAGCTCGATGACGTCCAGGCCAATACGCTGTCTACGGTGCTGCGTGGCTTGCCCAACGTGAATTACGGCGGCGGCCCTCGGGCCGCTTCACAAAGCCCGGCGATTCGCGGCCTGCAGGGGCCACGGATCATCCTCACGGTGGATGGTGCGCGACGTAACAATGACGGCGGGGTCAATACTCCGCTGCTGATCGATCCGGACCTGATCAAGCAGATCGATGTGGTCCGTGGGCCAATGTCCGCCGCTTATGGCAGCGGCGGGTTGGGCGGGGTGATGGCCATCGAGACGCTCAATGCCGACGACATTCTTGACCCGGGCCAAAGCAGTGGTGGCCGGATCAAGGCCGGTTATCGCAGCGCCAATCGCGAGTCGTCGAGCAACCTGACCCTGGCCGCGCGCGGGGATCGGGCGGATGTTCTGGCCAGCGGTACCTACCGTGACTACGGCACCATTCATACCGGGGCCAGCGGCGCCGACGCCCAGTACCCCAATGACGGCCAGCTCAAGAGTGGCCTGCTCAAGACCCGATTCTCGCCCAACGAGCTGAACCATTTCGAGCTGGGCTACCAGCGCTTTGCCGACGAGATGGTCGGCCCGACCAACCCTGGCGGCAACCTGCTGTTTCCGTTCTCGCAGAAACTCCAGCGTGAACAGGAGCAGTACCACGCCAGTTGGGCCTTCGAGGATGCCGAGCAGCGATTGCTGGATGGCAAACTGGCGGTTTACCAGACGCGCTTCACCCTCGACGGCGACAGCCGTTCGGTGCCACGTCAACCCACCACCGCGACCCAGACCAAGACCCTGGGCGCCAGCTTGCAGAACAGCAGCCGGATCGAGGTGGGGAGCGGTTCGCACCATCGTGTGACCTACGGCGTGGACGGTTACCGCGACAGCAACGAAAACGCCTCCAACGGTCAGTCCAACAGCGTGTTGCCCAATGGCCAGATGCGCGCCTTGGGTGGCTTTGTTCAGGATGAGATGGCCTTTCTCGACGACTGGACCCTGATTGCCGCCCTGCGCCATGACGACTATCGCCTGACATCCCCCGGCCAGGACGACTCCAGCCACAGCCGGCTGTCGCCCAAGGTGGCGCTCAAGTATCAGCCCTGGGCATTCCTCGGGGTGTTCGTCAGCTACGGCGAGGCGTTCCGCGCGCCCACCATGACCGAGATGTTCGGCAACCTGAACACTCGCCGGGCGCTGTTCAATTTTCGCCCCAATCCCGGCCTCAAGCCGGAAACCAGCAAGACCCGTGAGGTCGGCGCCACGCTGGCGTTCAATGATCTGCTGGCCGGGGGTGACAGCCTGCAGGCCAAGCTCACCTACTTTCGCGAGGACGTCGACGACCTGATCGATCAGCAGGTGGTCGGCCGCTATGCGCGGCAGGCGCCGTTTGCCGGCACCGGGATGATTTTTCAGCGGGTCAACGTGGCCCAGGCCGAGCGCCATGGCGGCGAGGCGCAACTGAGCTACCAATGGCAGCGCCTGTCCCTGGGCGCTGGCTATTCACGGTTGCGGTCACGCAACGCCGAGACCGGCGCCCAATTGTATGCACCGCCGGACAAGTTCGTGCTCGGCGGCCAGTACCGCCTGGATGAGCACTGGTCGCTGAACTACCAGGGCCAGTACGTCTGGGCCCAGGACTACGACGCCACCGAGCTGCGGCGGCGCCAGGGCTACGTGATCCACGACATCGGAGGTGCGTTCGAGTACCGCCAATACCGCGCCGACCTGGGCGTCAGCAACCTGTTCGACAAGGCCTACAGCACCTATCAGCAGTCGTTGGCCAACACCTTCACCTATGAAGAAGGGCGCAGCGTGAACCTCACGCTGAGCGCGCGTTTCTGACCTCGGGAGTTTCACGATGGGTTATTTGACTTCACGCCTTACCCTGATTGCTCTGGTCGGCCTGGCCGGGTGCGTCGCGAACCAATCAGCGCCCCCCGCCGAGCAGACGGTCACCGTGGATTTCGCCTTGGTGGCCGGCGCTCAGCCGGTGAACTGCGGCGTGCCCTTTGGCCCGTTGGGCCGCGACCGCAAGATGCTGTCGCTGCACGATGCGCGCTTCTATGTGCAGGATGTGGCGTTGATCGATACGGCAGGCCAGCGGGTGCCGCTGCGCTTGCAGATCAATGACTGGCAGGACGCCCAGGTGGCCTTGCTCGACTTCGAAGACGGCAGTGGGCATTGCCAGGGCGGCACGCCAGGCACCCGCACCCAGGTAGCCGGCCAGGTACCGCCCGGGCACTACCGGGGGTTGAGCCTGACCTTGGGTGTGCCGCCAGCGTTGAACCACACCAGCACCGAACTGCAGGGCGCGCCGCTGGACCTGGCCGCCATGGGCTGGAGCTGGCAGGCCGGGCGCAAGTTCATCAAGGTCGAGGTCGACCCTGTCGGTGGCGTAAGCAAGGTCGATGGCGCCAGGGCCAGCACTTGGTATCTGCACCTGGGCGCCACTGGCTGCAGCGGCAACCCGGTGAGCGGTGAGACGGTGGCGTGCCAGCGCGCCAACCGCATTGCCCTGACGCTGCCGGACTTCGATCCGGGCAGACAGCGGGTGGCCCTGGATCTGGCGGCGTTGTTCCAGGACAGCACGCTAGGCGAAGACCGAGGCGCGGCAGTGGGCTGCATGAGCGGCCCCAGCGATCCCGAGTGCGTGACGCTGTTTCCGCGCCTGGGCTTGGAATTGAACAGTGGCCAGCCGGTGCAACCTGGGCATTCGCCGGTCTTCGCCGCGCGCGCCAAGCCATGACCGGCCTGAGGCTGTTGCGGGCCGCAGGGCTGTTACTGAGTGCTGTTCTGGCCGGGCCAGCGGTGGCTCAGGCGTGGAGCTGGCAGTTGCCGTCCCATGTGCCGGAGCCGCGAGTACCAGCGAATAACCCGATGTCGGCGGTCAAGGTCGAACTGGGCCAGCGGCTGTTCTATGACCCGCGGCTGTCGGCCACGGGCAACCGCTCCTGCAGCGCTTGCCACCTGCAGGAGCGGGCCTTCAGCGACGGTCGCGCGCTGTCGGTGGGCGGCACCGGGGAACTGACCCACCGTAACGCCCCCGGACTGGCCAACAGCGCCTGGAACGCCACCTATAACTGGGCGGCGCCGGCCATCGTCAGCCTGGAGCGGCAGATGGAGGTGCCGCTGTTCGGCGACGACCCGATCGAGATGGGGGTCAATGACGGCAATCGCCAGCAGATCCTCGCACGGCTGGCGGCCGATCCGCTGTACCCGCCGCTGTTCCGCCAGGCCTTCGCCGATCAGCCGCAGCCGTTGAGCATGGCCTCGGTGATCCGGGCGATCTCGGCCTTCGAGCGTTCCATCGTCTCGGTGGACAGCCGTTATGACCGCTACCTGCAGGGCCGCGAGCAACTGAGCGAAAGCGAGCAGCGGGGCATGGCGCTGTTCTTTGGCGAGCGCGCCGAGTGCCATCACTGTCACGGCAGCTTCAATTTCAACGATCAGGTGGTGCATGCCCGCAGCCGGGTGGTGGACACCCCGTTTCACAACACCGGGCTGTACAACATCGACGGCGCCGGTGGCTTTCCCTTCCCTAACCGCGGGCTCTATGAAAGCACCGGCAAGCCCGAGGACATGGGGGCCTTCCGCGCCCCGAGCCTGCGCAATGTCGAGGTCACCGGGCCCTACATGCACGACGGCAGCCTGGCCACGCTGGAAGCGGTGATCGACTTCTACTCCGAGGGCGGCCGCGTGATCGCCAGCGGCCCGCGCCAGGGCGATGGGCGCTTGAACCCGTACAAGAGCGGGCTGATTGCGCGCATCGATTTCACCGCTCAAGAGAAGCGCGACCTGCTGGCCTTTCTCAAGGCCCTGACCGACGACACGCTGCTCCACGACCCGCGCTGGCAAGACCCGTGGAAGCGCCACCCTTGATCCGATCCCCATCACCACGCGCGTTCCCGCCGGGAGCAAGGAGGCTGCTCGTAAGAAAACACCCGTTGCACCGCGTTACCTCAACGGCGAAATCGCCACACCGCGGGCGCTTGTGCCCGCTCATTCATGCAAGGAGCAATACCCATGAGCATCAAGATCGCTAAAAAACACACCCTGCACATCGCCGGTCGCGCCGGGGCCTGCTGCGCCTCGTGCTGTGCCCCGGTAGGCGTTAACTAAACGCCTTCCCGCCACGGGCGCCCGGCGTGCGTGGCGGGTCTTGAGCAAGGAGGTGCAAGACCATGCGTATCGGCTTCAACTACACCCTGGGAGACACCGCGCCCCTGGTGCGAAAGCTTTTGGCGGACGGGCACATCGACTATGTCGAGCTGCTGATCGACAACTTTCTGGCGGTGCCCATCGACGAACTGGAGGCAGGCTTTGCCGCGCCGGTGGGCTTTCACATCATGTTTTCCAAATTCATTGAAAACGACACGCCGGCCCTTGAAAGCCTGGCCCGGCGTCTGCGCGAGCTGATTCGGCGCTTGCGGCCGCTGTATGTGTCCGATCACGTGGCGCGGTTCAGTCACGACGGGCGTCAGCTGTATCACCTGGCGGAAATCGACTATGTCGGCGATTACCGGCAGGTGCGCGAGCGTGTCGACTGGTGGCAGCAGCAACTGGGTTGTCAACTGCTGCTGGAGAACTACCCGTCGATCATGGACGGTGGCCACGACGCCCCGGCCTTTCATGAGCGGCTCTATCGCGATACCGGTGCCGGGGTGCTGTTCGACGCCTCCAACGCAGTCTGTGCCCACCTCAATTGCGGCGTGCCCCTGGAGGCCTGGGAGGGCGTGATTGAACACTCATCGCACTTTCATACCGCCGGCTACAACCTGTCGATCCTGCAGCCGCATTTGATTCTCGACACCCATGATCAGGTGCTTTCCGAGGCCACGCTGGGGTTCTTGCAACGCTATCGCGCACTGTTCGACGGTCCCGAGGCAACGCTGACCTACGAACGCGACGGTCGTTTCGACGAGGCCGAAATCATCGGCGACCTGCAACGGCTGCGGGGCATTTTTCCCTCGTCGCCCATGGAGCCACAGAGATGAAGACCGAGCACCCATTGCCCAGAACCGACAGCCAATTGCTGCATGCCTTGAGCGTGCCGCAACGCCAAGGCGACTACCCTCGTGACTCCCGGGCCTTCGTGCGCATCGACAGCAGCCTGCGGGTCTACTGGCACACCCTGTTCGATATCTGTCCGGGCTTGCTGGAGCTGTCCGGGCCGGACGGGCTGGCGATCTTTCGCCCATTCATGAGCTGGGCGGCGCAGCAGCGGCTGTCGCTGAACTGGACCTATTACCTGTGGCTGGATGTCTGGCTGCAGCAATCGAGCTTTGCCCGGCAAGTGACTCCGGCCTTGCGCTACCAGCTGATGGGCGCCTCGGCGGCGCGCTGGGCCACCGGTGACCGCTCCGAGTCCAACGGCATCCTCCTTGCCGCTGCGGACCTTTCGGATCTGGTCTGTGGCTGGAAAACCCAATCGCTGGAAGGCGCCAGGGACATCGAGCAGATCGAGTTGGCCGAACCACTGCCGGCACCAGAGGCAGCCTTTGGCTATTTCACGGTGCACAGCCGGCATCTGGAACACGGCTTTCCCGGTTGGACCGATGTCCCGCGTTGAACAGCGGTACACGCCGCCGCTGACGGTGCGCGGCCGGGCGTTCTGGGTCGGCTTTCCGGCTCTGGTGCTGGCCTTTGCGGTGGCGCAGATGCTGGCCCAGATCGACCTGGCCATGTTGGCGCACCAGGCCCCGGGCATGCCGGCGGCCTACGTGATGCTGGCACGTCTGGCGCTGCTCGATCTGCTGGCCAGCATGGCGCTGGGATCGGTGGTTTCGGTCAGGGTCGCCCGAGCGCTCCGCGAGGGGCAGCCGGGGCCGGTGATGCGTGGCGCGCTGACGCTGGCGGCGATCCTCGGGCTGTTGCTCAGCGCTGTTGCGTTGCTGGCCTATCCGCCGCTGGCGGCGGGCCTCAGCGCTGACGATGCCGCACTGCGAGCACTGCTGCTCAGCGCCATTCCCTGGTTCGCGGCGACGGCGCCGTTGCGCCTGCTCAATGGCTGCGCGGCGTTCATCCTGCATGCCTCGCAACAGGGGCCGCTGGTGGTGCGCTGGAAACTCTGGGAACTGCTGGCCAAGGTTGGGCTCAACCTGCTGTTCATCGAGTGTCTGGGGTTTGGCTTTGTCGGTTGCTTCATGGCATCGCTGCTGATGCACCTGGGTTCCTGCGCTTGGGTGCTACGACGCTTGCAGCCGCAGATGGGCCGGGGACGCTGGCTGCCCGCAGTGGACTGGGCCAGAGCGGTACTGCGCCAGAGTGCATGGGAAGGGCTGCGACTGCTGTCTCTGCAACTGTTGGGGCTGATGACCCTGGTGCTGTTCGCGGCGCCGCAGATTGCCCCGGTCGATACTCAGCGTCTGGATGCCTTCGCGGCCGCCAGCCTTCTGGCCCTGTTGGTGTTTGCGCCGCTGGTGGCGCTGATCCGCTTTCTGGCCATGCGCTTTGCCGGCCTGGCCCCGCACGAGGTGTTGCGGCTGCTCAAACAGTTGTTGCGCCTGGGCGTGGCGGGCACGGCGTTGCTGGGTGGGCTACTGATTGTGCTCGGTCCCTGGTTGGGGCAATGGGTGTATGCCCAGCAAGGCAGGTGGTGGAGCAGCTTTGTGCTGATGCTGGGGGTGTCGCTACCGCTGCGTCTGGCCGGCAATGCCATGCGCGCGGCTTTGCAGAGCCTGGGGGAGTTCGTCGCCATCGCCAAGGTGGATGCGTTGCTGGGATGGGCGGTTGGCCTGCCGCTCCTGGTGCTCGGGTTGCGCCTGGACTTGCCGCTGGTTGCCTACGGTTATGTGCTGTTACCCGAAGCCGCGGCCGTGCTGTGGCTGGCCCGGCGCATTCAGCGCATCCGCGCAACGAACCCGCAACCGGGCGGGCTCTGTGGCGCAATGGGTGACGACAACGCTCAGTTGCCGACGGTGAAACCGTAGGTGCCATCACTCTTGTGGGTGTCCACCGACACCGCATGCCACTGCACCTTGTACTCGCCGGGCGCCAGCGGTTGTTGCGGGGTGACGATCAGGGTTTGCTGATCGCCCGCGGCATTGGCAATGCTCTTGATTGGCACGTCCGCGCCCCCCGTGCTGAGCTTGACCTGGGTGAACAGGGCTTCGACACCTTCGGAAAATACCAGGCGCAGTTCCTTCGGCGCGCTGACGGTAGAGTCCGCGGCCGGGGTTTCACCCTTCAGATGGGCGTGGGCGAACGCCGAACCGGCGCTGGCCAGGGAGGCCAGCAGGGCCAGGGTAGTGAGAATTTTTTTTGAACCGTAGGCGGTCATGGGCAGTGCCTCTTATCTGGGGTGGGTACAGATGCGTGGGGCAACCCGGACGACTGGCGCCCGGGCGGTGTGGTTGATCAGAGGTCCAGGGTGATACCGGCATAAAGTGCGCGACCGTCGCCTGGTGAGTGCAGCGAAGCCTTGGCACCGTCCGGGTCGTACCAGACGTATTCGTAGTAGCGGTTGCTGAGGTTTTTCAACTGCAGGTCGACACTCACCGATTCGCTGACTTTGTAAGTGGCGCCGAGGTTCATCAGCACGTAACCGCCATAGGTGCCCTGGGTGTTTTCCCGCTCCAGGTAGTAGTGGGTCTGGCCGTTCATCCAGGCGCTCAGTTGCAGGGCAGGGGTCAGGTGGTAGCTGGCCCCCACGTTGTACAGATGGTGGGGGATGTGATCGATTTCCTGGCCCTGGCTGTTGGGCAGGGCGGCGCTGGGTTTGAGGATTTTCGAGTACTGCCAGGAGTACGCCAGCCACAGGTCGGTACGTTCGTCGGGGTGCAGGTTGAGTTGCAGGTCGTAGCCCCAGCGCCGGGTTTCGCCGACGTTGTCCGACTCGCCGCTGGGGTCGTTGAGCCGGCGGCTGACTTCGCCGCTGGCATCTTGCCGCCAGTAGGCCACCCGGCCATCGAGCCAGTCTGTGGGGGTGAACTTGACCCCGGTTTCCCAGCCTTCGTTGATCGACGGCGCCAAGTCGGTGTCGCGGGGCGGGATCTTGTAAGCCGCCGCGCCGGTGCCGACCTGAAAGGTGCGGCCCCAGTTGGCGTACAGACTGGCCACGGTCCAGGGTGAATACACCACACTGAGCTTGGGTTGCTTGATCAGCCCATAGTCGTTGATGTCGTAGTCCAGGCCGGTCATTTGGTTGGTGAAGTCGCCCTGGATCTTGTCTACCCGGTAGGCCGGCACGATCTTCAACGACTCGAACGGCTTGATCTCGGCCTGCACGTAAGCACCGTAGGTGTCGAAATCGAACTGCTGATCCCGGGTCTGGGCCAGGCGTGCGCGGTTCAGGGTGCGGTAACGCTCGCTGCGGTTTTGTTGCTGTTGCACATCGGCGCCGCCTTCCAGCGCAAAGGCGTAGAGCCAGTTGACTTGCGGGCGCCAGGTCAGGGAAGTGAGCGCGCCGTACTGGGTTTCGTAGGTGTCGCGCTCCTGCTGGGAGCTGGTGCGCCAGTACTGGGTCCAGCGCCGGTCATCAAAGGTATTGACGTAGGTTTTGGCCGACCAGGCCAGGGTGTCGGCCAGATCCGTGTCCAGATGCAGGCTGAGCTGGTTCATGCGCCGCGTGCCTTTGTCCGTGGCGTTGTAGCGGTTGCTCATGGTCGGGTGCTGGCGAGCATCGCTCTGGCTCAGGTAACCCGGCTCCTGAGCCTCGGTTTCGTAGTGCCGGGCAATCAGGCCGAGGCGGTAGCTGCCGTCGTCCGGTGTGTAGAACCATTTGCCAGACAGGGAGAATTTGTCCGCTTGGGCGTGGTCGCGATAGCCATCGGACTTCTGGTAGGCGAAGACGTAGTTCTGCGTCCAATTGCTGCCTTCAATGCCCTTGGCCAGCTGGGTTTCCTGAGTATTGAAACTGCCGTAGCGCAGGCGTGCCTTGGTGTAGTCGCCGCCGCTGCGGGTGAGTATGTTCACATTGCCGGCGATGTTGTTCAGGCCGTAGCGGGCATCGCTGGTGCCGCGCACCACTTCGATGCTGTCCAGCTCCATGGGGAAGATCATGTCCATGAACGGCATGTTGCCGTCGTTGCTGTTGCTCGGAATCCCGTCGATCAGCAGCTTGACCGCGTTGACCTCACCCTCGCCGTTGAAGCCGCGAAAGGAGATCTTGCCGGACGTCGTGCCCTGGTTGAACTCGGTGAGCATCACTCCCGGCGCGCGGCTGAACAGCTCCCAGCTGTAGTTGACCGGCATCTTTTCCAAAATGTCGCCGCCCAGGATATCGACCGAACTGAGCACGCTGCTGGTGCTTAAGGGGCCGCTGCTGCCGGCATCGCCGCCCTGGACGGTGACAGTGCCCAGGGTCAGGGTCGAGTTCTCGACCTTGGCCGTTTCAGCCAGGGCGGCGGACGGCGGACTCAGGGCGAGCAGACCGCAACTCAGCAGCGGCCAGAGGGCGGGGGACAGGGGCACAATCTTTGCCCGAGGCGAAGTAATAAAAGTGGGCATAACGCGTTTCCAGATAGCCAGGGTTTTCCCGGGACAGGGGGGACACAGACACGTATCGGCAGTCCGGGACTTGAAGAGCACGCCGTAAAACAGCGCATGGGCGTGGGCCATCAGGCGTTGGGGGACGCGCGGGGCATCAGGCTGGGCCAGCGTTGCCGGGGGGACAAGGTGGGCCGCGATGGGTGGTTAACGCGGATATTCGCGGTGTCGCGAGGCAAGCTGTGCCGATAGTCGTCAGCGGGCACCGCCACCAGAGCGGCCTGCCCAACACAGCAGCAGTCACCATGGGCCATGACGCTTTGGCTCGGGCGGGTGGGCAGATCGAGCAGCACCTTGGCAATCGTTGGCGACACGGTCTGGGCACTCTTGCCCGAGCAGAAGCCGCCCCACAGCAGCATGCGTACATCCGGCGTCTGCATCGCCCGGCTCAGGGGCATCGCCAGCATGTTGAGCAGCAGTGCCACGCAGGCTATCCAGGGACTGACGCGTTTCAACGAATGCATGGACGGACTCGGCGCGGGAAGGGCGCTATTTAGCCGTATTCAGTGAACAGCTGTAAAAGTTCCGGGGTGCGGCATTTTGCCATGCGACCGGCTGTCAGCAGGGGTTCATCCAGGGTCGCTCAGTAACGCCAGAACACTGGGGTGATCAATACCAGCACGGTAAGGATTTCCAGTCGGCCCAGCAGCATGCCGATGGTCAACAGCCACTTCGCTGAATCGGGCAGCGAGGCGAAGTTACCCGCCGGCCCGATAATCGTGCCCAGCCCGGGCCCGACGTTACACACCGAGGTCGCAGCGCCGCTCAGCGCGGTGGTCCAGTCCAGGCCAATCAAGGCCAGCCCCAGGGCGATCAGGGCGATGGTGATGGTGAAGAAAAACGAGAAGGTCAGCAGCGAGCGCAGGATCTCTTCGTCGATGGGGTGGCCGTTGTACTTCTTCTGGATCACCGCCCGGGGATGGATCAGTTGCTTGAGGCTGCTGACCAGCAAGGTCGCGGCCACCTGGAAGCGGAAGATCTTCAGGCCGCCCGCGGTCGAGCCTGAGCATCCACCGACAAAGGTCAGGTAGAAGAACAACAGCACGGCAAAACTGCCCCACAAGGTGTAGTCGCCCACCGCAACCCCGGTGGTGGTAACGATCGAGGTCACGTTGACGGCGACGATCCTGAAGGCTTCCCACCATCCGTAATCGCTGTGAAAGCACAACCAGGTGCCGACGGCCAGCCAGGTGACCAACAAGAACCCGAGAAAACCGCGCACCTGGTGGTCCTTGTACAAGGCCCGTCGATTGCCGCGCAATGTCGCCACATAGAGGGTAAATGGCAGGCTGCCGACGATCATGATGACCACCGCGACCCAGTGTATGGCTGGCTGGGTCCAGTGCCCCAATGACGAGTCCGAGGTCGAGAAGCCCCCGGTGGAGATCAACGACATGGCGTGGTTAATCGCTTCGAATGGGGTCATGCCGGCGATCCACAGCGCCAGGGTTGCCGCGCCGGTGAGGCCCAGATACAGCAGGAGGATGTACTTGGCGGCCACGTGGGAGCGTGGGGTGACTTTCTCCGACCAGTCCGAAGATTCGGTCTGGAACAGGCGCATGCCACCCACACGCAGCAGCGGCAGCACGGCCACCGCCATGCCGATGAAACCGATGCCGCCGAGCCAGTGCAGCATGGAGCGCCAGATCAACAGCCCAGGCGAGGCGCTGTCCAATCCGGTCAGGACGGTGGAGCCGGTGGTGGTGATGCCCGACATGGTTTCAAAAAAAGCGTCGGTGTAGCTGATGTGACGAATAAAAACCATCGGTAACGCGGCGAAGATACACACCACCAGCCAACTGCCAGTGGTCAGCAGGTACATGTCCCTTGGGCGCAACTGAGGGACTTCGGTGCTGCGCTGCACAATCAACAAAAGACCGCAGACAAAAGTAATCAGGCTCGACCAGAGAAAGGCCGACAAGTCTTCACTGCGCTCATAAACCACCAGCGTGATCATCGGAATCGCCATGCTGATGGCCAGCGTGATCAGGAAAATACCCACAATGAAACTGATAAGCCGCATTGCTGCGATGGACATAGAAATCGCCTGTTGATTGAAAGCCACGCAGTATAAGCTTGTTACAGAATTTTTCTGCTGTTGCACGAAGCAATGTTCGCCGGCGCACGGGCTGCGCCGCGTAACGCCGATGAACATGGGGAGCGACGCACAACGCCTGCTCTGCGCGTCGAACCGATACACCTTGCTGCCGGTGCTCCAGGCGATGGCCACCGCCCCTGAAGACGGGCAATCGGCCTGTGATGTCTGGCGTTAACCGGCAAGGCTGCCAAGTGTTCAGCTTCCAGCCCCCCAGCCCCCGCGAGCTGCAACACGAGTTTCTCTGGCGCGCCACCCGCGACTTGCCCGAACGCAGGCACATCGGTCTTTTCAACCGTTCCTACCACGCGAAGGTGCTGAGCGTTCGGGTGCGCCGCGCCATGCTGCACAGCGAGGCGATTCTCCAACCTGATGGCGACGCCTCGGTGTGGCTGGATCGCTTGCGTTCGATCCTCGACCTAGAACGGCACCGCAACACGCCATGGGCTGCTGCCTTTGCCCAGTCCAGGCAAAACACGCAGCCCATGGCGCGGTAGCCGCATCGCTGGCGGCTACGGCGAACCGGGCGCCTGATCCAGCGGTTGTTCCTGATAACCCTTGCGCAGTTTCTCGGCGATCAGTTTTTCAACTTCGCGCAGTGCGCGCTCAGGGCTGTCCAGTGTTTTGATCAGGGTCTGGCCCTGGCTGCCCACGCGGCCGAAATTCACCACCACATCGGCCTGCGTGGCCGCGATGCGCCAGAACTTGTTGGAGCGACCTTCGCCAAAGGTGAACTCACGCACGGGCAGGCTGGCTGGCGCCGGCGGCAGGGGGGGCTGATCGTCGTCAAGGGCCGGCAGCGCGAGCTCAGGCTCGGGCTCTGGCAGCGCTGGCGCCTCTTCACCGCGTAGCAAGGCTTCGATCCAGTTGAGCACCTCTTCGGGGGCGCGTAGCCAGTCATGGCTGAGCACGTCAACGATCTTCCAGCCAAAACTGCGTAGCACCGTGGGCCGGAAAATGTAGCGCTCGCGCACGTTGACCGTGGCCGCCTCGGTGTCGAGCAAGATGCCCAGGCTGAACTGCTTGCCCTGGGCGTCGCAGATCGCCAGGTCGCAACGCAGTTGCGAACGCCCGACATATTCCCGCACCTGATGCCCGCGTTTGCGCAGCGCGTCGGCCAGGGCCGTGCGCAGGCTGTCCTTGGGCAGGGTCACGGCAAAGGATTGCTTGGCCCCTGGGTTGAGGTTGGCCAGGATGCCCTGGGAGCGCGGAGCGTCGCCGCTGGCGCTGGCCTGGGCAAACTGCAGGAAGGCGCGCAGGGCCGCGGCGCCGTCGTTGTGGGTGTTGGTGATGGCTTCAGCCTCAATGCTGGAGATGATCGCCATGCGCTTGCGTGCGCGGCTGAAAATCACATTGAGGCGCTTTTCCCCGCCGCGCTGGTTGATCGGGCCGAAGTTCATCAGCATTTTGCCGCTGGGCCCCGGGGCATAGCAGATGCTCAGGATGATCACGTCGCGTTCGTCACCCTGGACGTTCTCCAGATTTTTCACGAACAGGCCGTTGAACTGTCCGGCGTCCTCGCGCACGTATTCATTCTCAAGGCGCGTGGCAAAGGCTGAGTCACTGGCCGCAAGGTGCTCCAGGGCCTGCTCGATTTCCCCTTGCTGGGCCTCGGAAAACGCCACGATACCCAGGGTCAGGCCAGTTTCGCGCTGGAGCAGTTCACGCACCAGGTTGGCGATGTAACGCGCCTCGGCCACGTTGCTGCGGCTCTGGTATACGCCATCGCTCATCTTCAGGAAGCTGATGGGGTTGTCGAGCACGCTGTCGACGCCGACGATCGCCGCGTGTTCATCGCTGGACTGCAGTGGCGCATGGGCCGGGGCCGGGCGCTCGATTCGCCGGTCGGGAATGGTGATCAGCCGTCCTTCATAGAAGGCCGCGTTGGAGAAGCTGATCAAGGCTTCATGCCGACTGCGGTAGTGCCAGGCCAACAGGGTCGCCGGCAGGTTGCGCGCGGCCTGACTCAACAGGCTGTCGGCGTCGAGGTTGATCGCAATCTGCTCACCGTCCTCCATGGCAATCAGCTCGTTGTCGTCCTGCTCGCCGCCGCTGGAGAAGAAGTTGCTCGGCGGCAACTGCATCTCATCCCCCACCACAATCACCTGCTGTGCCCGGCTCATGGCCGGCACCGCTTCTTCACTGGGGATCTGGCTGGCCTCGTCAAAAATCACCACGTCGAACAGGTCCGGGGTCAGCGGTAGGGTGTCGGACACCGACAGCGGACTCATCAGCCAGATCGGCTTGAGGTCGTTGATCACCCGGCCGCTGTCGCCACTGGCCAGTTCGCGAATGGAGCGATAGCGCATGGTCTTGCCCAGCTCATGCTCAAGTTCGCGCCGACCTTTGGCGTAGCTTTTCTTGAATTCACGGGCTTGGCTGTCCAGTTGGCTCACCGACATCGCCGATTGCTTCACATGTTCGAGAAAGCGCTGATGCACGGTGGCGTTGAGTACCTGGGCGTTGTGCTTGAGCAGGCTGCTTTCGGCCTGGCTGACCTGACGTGTCGCCAGGCTCAGGGCCGGGCCGTCGAAGCGTTCCAACTGCGGGTTGGCCCGATACAGGCGGGTCAGGTTCTCTTCGGCGATCAACGCATCAAACCCGCTGAGGGGCAGGGCGTGCTGCTGCAAGGCCGACAGGCAAACCGGATCGGCCTGATGCAGCTCATTGAGCAAGGGCAGGGAGTCGGGTAATTCGTCGAGTTCTTCGCGCAGGTCACGTAAATACTCGGCCAAGGCTCCCAGGCTCGGGGCCGGCTGGAAAACACAGTACTGCCCCACGAGTTCGGCCAGACGCGCCACTGGCTGGTGCAGGCCGGCTTCCTGGCGCACTCCGGGCAACGTTTCCGGGTCGCTGCGCAGGCGCTCAAGCCATTGGCGCAACAACGCCGAGGCATTGAGCTGATTGAGCAGGGCTTGCAGGCTCTGGACAAAAACCTCGACGTCCTGGACACCGTAGAGCCCTTGCAGACGCTGCAGCTCGGCCTGCAGTTCGGCGTTGGCCCGATGTTCGGCGGCGAGGGTGTCGAGCACGCTGGCATAGCTCGGCGCGATGGCGTGCTGACTGAAGTCGTAGCGCCGCTTCAGTTCGCCGCGCAGACGCCACCAGGACGGTTGCAGCCAACGCAGCGGCGACGTCTGCAAACGTTGCACCAGGTCTTGAGCGGCCTGGGTGTCTTGCGCGCTGAGCTTGTCGCGCCAGTGGCCGGTGGCCTGGCTGGCGCTGTGTTGCTGGATCACCCGCGTCTGCAGCGCTGTCTGTTCGGCGCGCAGTGCCTGGGAGGCGGGGGAGTCGGCGTCCAGCAGGTCGAGGTGCGCTGCCAGGTTGGCGCGGGTCATCTGTTCCGCGGCCTGGGTCAAGAGCTGCGCATCCACCAGCCCGGTCTCGCTGGACAACAGCCCCGTCGATGACGCCAGCAACGGCTCGACACTGTCCATCAGGCCGCTGGCCTCATCCAGGAACGCCTTGAGCTGGCCGTAGGCATGTTCGTGGGTGATCAGGCCTGTGGCCAGGCGACTGAACGGGTGCCGGGCCAGGCAGTCGAGGCCGAACCGTTCGCTGATGGCCTGATACAAGCGTGCGGTCAGGTCACGTTGTTGCTGCCAGGCGCCCCAGTCCGGCAGGCGTTCCAGGGCTTCGGGAGGCAGTTCCAGCGTCGCCGCGGGCAGTTCGATCAAGTGTCGCACCAGCTCGCGCACCGAGCACGCCAGGGCGTCCGGCACCTGCGTCATGGCCTCTTCGAAACGCTCGATCAGCGCTAACTGCTGGCTCATGGTTGCCAGAGCAGCACCGCGTTGTGCTTGCAGTTGCGCCAATTGGGCATGACTGGTGATCCAACCTTCATAGCATTCGCGCAGGTTACCGACGAAGGCCTTCTTGTCGGTCTGGGAGTCGTGGATCAGGCAGCACAATTCACCCAGTCCACTTTGTTGCAGGCGGTGGAACACTACGTCCAGGGCCGCGCGCTTTTCGCAGACGAACAGCACCCGCAGGCCACGCCCGGCGTAATCGGCGATCAGATTGGTGATGGTCTGCGACTTGCCGGTCCCCGGCGGGCCTTGAATGATGAAGTTACGCCCGGTTCGCGCCAGGCTGACGGCGGCGTTCTGGGTGGCGTCCCCGGCCACCACGTTCCATTGCTCGGCCAACGGGATCGGGTCGGGGGATTGAACTTCGATTTCCCGGGGGTCGATGGAGAACATCCGGTCGAAGGCGTCGTTCTTGGCCGGCTCTTCAATCAATTGTGCGTAGTCGCGTACCAGCGACATCTTGCGGTAGTTGAAGTTGGCCAGGGTCACTTGCGTCAGGTCGATGTCCCAGGCGTAGCGGTGGCCTTGATCCAGGGGCAGCGCGAAGGTGTTGCTTTCGGTGGTGTGGCCGACCATCTGCGGCGGCTGGCTGTGAAAGCCGACCGCATCGCGCAAGGGCAGCGCACTGGGCAGCACCCAGTGCTCGAACAGTTGCAGCCCCAGGGGGCGGTAGTCTTCGCGGTCGTAGCTGAAATCCGGCTTGATCAGCGGCGAGTGAGCGCGCTTGCGGGCTCGGCGGCGCTGGAAATGATGCTGGTGCTGGACCGCTTTCTGATGGATCAGCTCGATTTGCGGCTTGCTTTGCAGGCGCAGCTCGACGCCCGGTTCGGTCAGTTTGATCTGGCGGGCGATGTCGGCATGAATCTGCTCCAGGGAGGTCTTTTGCAGGTCCACGGTTTCCGGCAGCTGTAGGTCGTAGAGCTGACGCAATTGATGGCGCAGCACCGGGTTGAACTCGGCCTCGGTTTCATCGCACTGCAGCACGAACTGGTCGCGAACGCCTTTTTTCCGGCTCAGTTCCACCGGCAACCACAACAGCGGAGTGACGATGCGCTCATCCGGCGTGTCCTTGAGGTTGTGCCAGCGCATGAACGCCACCACCAAGCGCAGGTTGCTGAAACCGAACTCGGCGCGGTCGCGGCGGGTTTCCTGAATGATCCGTTCCAGAGATACCTGTAGCCAGCCTTGCTCTTCAAAACGCAGCCATTGCTGCAGGCTCACGGCTTTGCCGCTCAGCAGTTGCTCGGAAAAACCACCGAAGCTGGCTTGCCAGGTGCACAAGTCTTCCGCGCGGATGCTTTCAATGCGCATCACCAGCGGCACGCTGGCCACGGTCAGGTTGATGTTGGCCTGGGTCGAGCGAAAGTGCAGCAGGCGGTTGCGCCGCGACAGATCGAACAAGCGGTTGCGCAGGTGCTCCAGCACCACGGTGCGCCGTGAGGCCGGACCTTGGGCCTGGGCCAGTACGCGTTCAACGTCGAGCCCGATCGGTTGTTCGCGCCAGGTTTCCAGGCGCCGCGCCAGTGAGCTGACGTCGGTGGCGCGTTCATGGCGGTTCAGCTCGGTCATTTCAACGATCAGATTGGCCAGTACCGGATTGAGCCGGTCGTTGAGCAGGAACAAGTTGCGCCGGTGGCTGGCGAACGATTTAAGGTCGTTGATATCGGCAAAATCCAGCCCGCACGCCAGGCTCGCCAGCAACTGACCCAGCTGGAAGATGTCGGTGATTTCGTCGTGATGCCCCAGTCGGTGCTCCCAACTCTGCAGCTCGCTGAGAAAAACCGGATGAGTAATGGCCTGATGCGGGTCTTCCTGCACTTGCAGATCGGCAACGGCCACGCCGTTTTGCGAATCGCGGGTCAGGCGCCTGTTGCCGATGATGCTCAGCGCCGACTCCGGGCTGGGCTGTACCTGTTTGATCGAGTCCAGCGCCAGGCGCGGCGGCAAGCCTTCAGGGGCACGCAGTTGCAGGCGGCGGTCGGGCCCTTGCAGAACATCGAGGTAACCCAACTGGGCAACGCGCCCCTGATCATGCAGCCGAGCCACTTCGCGCAGCAGCGGCAGCACCAGAAACAGCACATCGTCGATGGGTAGGGCGAGGCCGTCATGGCTTAGCAACAACTGCTCGAAGGTGACGGGTTGGGTTACTGGGTCCATGTTTCGACCTCCGTTTTCAACGTGCGCGTGAGCAGGTCCAGCTCGCGTTTGCGCAGTTTGATGTCGCGCTTGAGCAGCTTGATGAAGTCATCCTCGCTGCCAAGCTTGTTCGCGGTCCGGGCTGCGTGCAGCAACGCCTCATCCCGCACTTCGCGGTCCACCAGGCACAGATCGAGCATGATGAAATGCAGGTATTCGTGGACGCTGGGATCAATGCGCTCGGCGTCCAGGACGCTCAGGTCCAGAGGCGTTTCGTGATCTGTCCAGTCGGCAAAGAACCCACGGACCTGGTTGATCACCCGCTCCGACTGCAAGGCCTGGGCACTGATGAAGGTGGCGATAAAGCCGCGGGTGAGGGCGGTCAGGTCCACCTGATCGATTACATCCAGACGATTCATGGACAGTGGGCCGCGCAGGCGGCGGTGCAACCAGGCCTGCGTGTCGGGATCCTGTTGCCACCAGTTGTCCAGCGCCTGGGAGCGCAGAAAGGTCTCCGGATGAGATAGCCCCTGGGACACCTGCGCGTCCTTGCCATCGAGCTCGCGGGCCTGCTGCAGATAACTGGCGGCATCGACCGTGACAATCCCGGTGTGCACCTTCACCAGCGAAGTGATTGCCGACGCCGGCCCGCCGGCCACCAAGGCTGCGCCGCGGTCAGCATAGATTTCAGTGTGCAGGCTGTATAAGCGGGCAGTCTGCTCCAGGCTCGGCGGGGTGAAGGCATCCGCCAGTACGTGATTGAGAATGCGGTCAGCCACCAGATAGTCGCCATGGTCCTCGGACCACAAACGGTAATGAGCCAACTCATGCCCCAGCAGTGCAAGCAGCTCCTGCGCGTCGAGGCGTTCGAGGATCGGCCCGTAAAACACCACATGCACTTCACCGTCCAGGTAATACAAGCTGGCATTCATGGCACCATCGCCGGCCTGGTAGAGCGTGGCCGGCGCCTCGATCCGCAGACGCTCAAGCGCCGTCTCACAGGCTTGATAGGCTTCGGGGTGACTGTGTGGATTGAGCCGATAAGTGTCGCGCAGCAACTGGGCTCGCACATCTTGCGCATGTTCCTGCTGAACCCCCTGCGATGAAGCCCAGCTCCATACGCGCGGCTCGTGGGTTTTCAGGTAATTCACCACGTGCTGGTGATAGGGCAGAGGTGTCAGGCTGCTGATGTCCAGCGCTGGGGTACTCATCATTCAAACGTCCTTGAGGATACAGCTCCGTAGGCGGCGCCTGGGCAGCAGAGGGTTGGGCTGACATCGCGGGTTTCAGTGATCGGCTTTGAGGGCGCAGGATACCTAGGCCGTGGCCAAGATACGAACGTTTATGTGTGCGTCGCAGGGCTGCGCGGCGTTGTTGGCCGGCATCTGCGATGCCCAGGCGTTGCCGTGGCGTCCGTCACCGAGGTGCCACCGTGCGCGCCGTTGGCCGAGCGGTGGCGCGGGGGAGGTGATCCGCCAGTGCCGGGGCGGCCCGGGCCAAGGCGCGGCGGCCTGTCAGGGGGCTTTCAGGTAAGCGTTTTTTATGCGCTCCAGCGTGCCGTCCTTTCGCAGTGCCGCGACTGCCGCGCGCAACTTGCGCACCAGCACCGCATTGCAGCGTTTAGAACAGGCCAGATACAGATCGGTTCTCATCAATGGTGGACTGACCTGCAACGGCTGATTTGACACTTTGCGCCAGATATTCTGCGTTTCAGGAATGCCGTTGAACCAGGCATCGACACGCCCCATCAGTAGCAGTTGCGCCGGATTCTCGCCGATTTCAAACGGATAGATCTGGGTTTCGCTAAAGCCTTCTGCCCGTAGTTTCTGCTCTTGGGCGCTGCCTCGACCAACGGCAATACGGGCAAAGGTTTCGCGCGCCTGTTGCAGTGTCTCGACGCGCTTATCGAGACTGAAAAACGCCCTGTCCATGGTCATGATTGGCGCGATCCAGGTGTAATCCGCTTCTCTTTCCGGCGTCCGCGACAGGGGAATGATCAGCATGTCGACTCCCTTGCGCACGCTTTGCTGGGCGCGCGCCCAAGGCACCGAGATCAAGTGCAACTGATAACCGGCCAGGGCCGCAGCCCCAAACGTTGCGTCACCGACGATGCCATGCAGCCCGTCCTCGTCCGCCATCGACAAAGGCGGGGCTTCGACGAAGTACAGATCGATTTCAGGGGCGTGCGCGAGGGACACCGCTGGCGCGATAAACGCCAGAAAGCACAGTACCCACATATGGCGTAGCGATTGACTCAGGTAACCCATGGCAGTAACTCAATCAAGACAGTGGCAATTGGCTGTTTAGCACCAATCTCGCTTTTTAAGGTTGCACGGCGGCGGGGTCCATCATTCGAACGCGACGCCCACCAAACCCAACGCAAATATAGTGGCACCCTCGTTTCGCTCCTGCCCACAAGCTATACCAATCCAGCGACGAGGCTTGGGTGGCGGCGTTCAACGCCTGCGCGGCATCCAGCACAGTCCGGGGCCCAAGCCATCGCCTCAGCCCACTTGCGTATCTGCGCGGCGAGCCAAATTTCAGGACTCATACTGACTCGAAAACCGACTTTCATACTTGCGTTTGCGCAATCAGACATGAACAACCAGCCCGGTCGTGCAATGAGAGCGGCCAACCAGGGAAGCACACGCTTACCACAGCCGAACGACGAAAGCCGCCATCTAGTCAATGGCCCCGCCGGACAGCACTGGCAGAATCGCGCTAGCGCCATGATGAGAATTGACAATCAGCAAACCTGGTACAAGAAATCCGCCCCCTCGCGCCTTGCACTAGAGCGAGGTCGTCCTGGCTTCACGACCAGGCACGGCCAGAGCGAATGCAGCGTCGAGCAACAACCCCGAATCAACCAATTCAAGGCTCGGCCAGAGCCGAGCAAAGACGTTAGACGGCGGGCGGATGACGGCGAGTCAGAGTCCTATCTATAGCGCTACCGCAATTTCGGCGCAGGCATCAACTTCCGCTGGTTCAGATGGCTGGCGGTGCCGTCAGACGTGGCGTGTTCATTTTAGATGTGGGCCTGATAAAGCGTAGCGACGTGCCTCTTCCATCAAGTCATCGCACATAGGATTCGCCTTGAGAACGTGCGCCGCTGGGTCGATTATCGACACGCCAAGCGACGTCTCCTCTGTAGCCGATATGCAGACGTCTCCCATAGGCCCGACAATCTGGCTTTCACCTCTGAATGTCTCCTCTGCGCCTGCATACACTTCCATGCCAGTACGATTGGCGCAGATTAGCGGAGTGGCGTTTTCCATTGCGCGAATGCGCGCAAGCCGGGTTGTCCAAGGGCCACCATAGTTGGCCGGGCAACACAATAACTGTGCACCTTGGCGCACTAACAGCCGAGCGGCTTCTGGCATCCAAAGGTCAAAACAAGTAAGAACGCCAAAACGGCAGATTCCGTCATCGAAACAGGCCAATGAATCGCCTGGGGTGAAGAGAGGCTTTTCTATGCGTGTCAGGTGGCACTTGCGTTGTTTCCCCAGCCAGCGTCCTCGCGATACGACAATCGCCGTGTTGTAGATGTGATCGCCATCACGCTCTGCGATGCCAGCAATTAGCGTTGCATTCTTGTCTGCTGATAGTTGCAGTAAGAACTGCGCCGTTGTCCCATCGAACGCCGACTCAGCATGAAGAAACAATGCCTCACGCGAGTCGTGAAAATAGCCGATGGTGCAAAGCTCGGGCATGACTAAGAGATCAAATCGCGCCGGGTCTAAAACATCGCGAATCTTCTTAAAATTTGCCGCTGGATCGCCAAATGAAACGGGATACTGCAAAAAAGCGCTCAGCATGAAGATGTCCAACCATTGTCGAGGTTTTCCAGGCCCGGGCTTATCATCCCTTGGGCGGCTTCAATCTGAACTATACCCTTGCCGGATGTCGGGCAGGCCACCCGCGCTGCGTCAGAGCAGGGCTGCTTTTTGCATTGTCCGACGCCTCGGCGTCAACCACTAGGGCCTCAACCTGAGCGCGCGCTTCGCACCTACCGATCTGTGCGAAGCGCGGGTAACCGCTGTCTCTGCCGCGTCCGTTCTGCTCTGCGCCGCCACCTTATGCCCAGACTTACAGCCAGTCAGATGCGCAACTGCGCCAGGTCGTGGATGTGGAGGGGACGGTCACAGGCTTTAAGCTGTGCAGCCGTTTTTACGAAGCGGTTCAGGTTTGGCTCGCCTGCTCCCTCGACTGTTGACTGAGCGCTTGTCGCTTGAGCAACTCTTCGACAAAGCGCCGGCCGAACAGATCGAGGTACTGGCGTTGCAACAGGCACTCATGCGGGGCGTCGACGTCGTACTGAATCAGCTTGCCGCTGATGTACGGCGACCACAAAGTGGGCTGTTGTTCGTCCTGACGCAGGATGTCGGTGGTGGCGCGGATGAACAACAGATCACCTTCATAAGGCGTGTATTGGCAACGTCCCAGCAGTTCGAGCATCCGCTTGGAGTCGTCCACCAACCGGGTGAGAAAGTCATCACCGACCTGTTGGCTGCCGAGCACTTCCTCCATAGCACTTTTAAGCCCCTTCAACCCGGCCCGTGGCGTACCCACGATGGCGCGGGTCATGCGGCTGATGATCATCGCGTCATCCAGTTTCAGCGAGGCCGCTCCGCCCTGGAGCGGGTAGCTGTCAAACATGCACAGGAAACTCACCTCCCGTCCCTGTGCCTGCAACATCGCCGCCATGCGCAATGCCAGGTTGCCACCCACTGACCAGCCGGCCAGTTGATAGGGGCCGCGGGGTTGCAGGGTGATGATGCGTTGCAGATATTCTCGGGCCAATTCATCCAGCGAGTCGATCACGCGTTCCGGGTCTTGCAGGATCGGTGATTGCAAGGCGTACAGCGGCTGGTCCTCAGGCAGGTAGGGCAGCAAGCCAGCGTAAGGCCAAGCAATGCCGCCACCAGGGTGGATACAGAACAACGGGGGGCGCTGGCCTTCGCTGCGCAGCGCGAGCACGGCGTCGAACGGCTCGCTGTAACCGGTGTTGCGTTGCAGGCGTTGAGCCAGTTGGCGCGGCGTCGGCGCGGCCAAGAAGTCGGCGATGCCGAGGGCGACACCGAACTGCTCCTTGATCCGGTTGACCAGTTGCAACCCCAGCAGCGAATGGCCGCCCAGGTCGAAGAAACTCTGGTTGGCAAACACTTCGGAGCAACCGAGCGCTTCGGCGAACAGCGTACACATGGCTTGTTCTTCAGGGGTTTCAGGCGGGGACAGTTCGGCGATGTTGAAAAACGTCGGGGCGGGCAAGCGATCCACCGCGAGCTTGCCGTTTGGCGTCAATGGAAATTCATCGACGCGCATGATCACGCTCGGAATCATGTGCTGTGGCAGGTGCCGTCCAAGTGCCTGTTTCAGGTGCTGGCTGTCGAGGCTGGCGTCCTTGCTGGCCACGTAGCCGACGATGGCCGGGCCGTGGGCCAGGTCGCGCAGCAGGACGGTGGCATCGTCCACCCCATTGCAGCCCAGCAGAACGTTTTTGATCTCGTCCAGTTCGATGCGCAGGCCACGCAACTTGATCTGGTTGTCCTGACGCCCGAGGTAATGTATGCGCCCGGCATGGTCGAAGAACACCCGGTCGCCGGCGCGGTACATGGTGCCTTGAGGATCGAGCAAGTCGCTGACAAAGCCTTTGGCAGTGAGATCCGGACGGTTGCGGTAACCGCGGGCGACACCGGGGCCACCAATGAACAGCTCACCCCAGCTCCCCGGTGGAAGCAGGCGCTGCTGGCTGTCCACGACATACAGGCGAGTGTTGGCGGTGGCCGGCCCGATCGACAGATCGCCCGTGCCATAGCAGGCGTTGATGGAGGTGGCGAACGAGGTTTCAGTGGGACCATACACGTTGAGCAGGCGGCAGTGAGCAAAGCGCGCGAGCAAGGCGGGCGTACAAGGTTCGCCACCCAACAGCAGGATGGTGTCCTGTGGAAAGTCCTCGGTCTGATGGCAGGCCAACAGGCTAGGGGTCATCACCAGCAGGTTGATGGATTCATGTTTGACCAGCTTCGCCAGTGCCTTGCCGGGGGCACTGGCGACTTTGTCGGTAATGACCAGTTCGGCCCCGGCCAACAAGGTCATCATGATTTCCAACACCGACATGTCAAAACCGGCTGCAATGAATTGCAGGACTCGCGCCGCCGGTTGCAGCCGGGCCGCTTCGATGGCCGTGTGCGCAATGGGCACCAGATTACGCTGGGTGACCTCGACCCCTTTCGGCTTGCCAGTGGAACCGGAGGTGTAGATCAGGTAGGCCGGCAGATCGGCATCGAACGACCCCAGCGGTCGCTCGACCGACGGCAACTGCGCCAGCGCCTCGGGGGTGAGCCACAGCAGTTTGTCGGCGGCAATGCTGGCTTTGACCTGGCTTCCTGGTGCCACGATGACCATCGCAGGCTCGGCATCCGTGAAAATGTGTTCGATGCGTGCCTCCGGCAGATCCGGGTCCACAGGCACATAGCACGCGCCCAGCTTGAACAACGCGACGGCGGCTACCACCCATTCCAGGCTGCGCGAGAACACCACCACCACACAATCGCCGGCCTTTACCCCGCGCTCACGCAAATGCGCGGCCAGGCGCGTGGCGTCAGCATCAAGGCGAGCGTAAGACAGTTGCCGCCCACCCGCGCTCAGGGCCGGGCGCTCGGCATGTTCGCGCACCGCTGTGGCAAAAGCCTCGGCAAACACCGGCAGCGTCGAGCCGAGCGCTGGCAGAGCGTAGAAATGCTGATGTTCGTCCGTAAGGAACAGGTCGTAATCGGCGGTGAGGGTGGCGGGTGCATTGGCGAAACGTTCGAACAGGGTAACCAGGCGCTGGTAATGCAGTTCCAGTGCGGCGCTCGGGTACAGGTCGGCGTTGGCATTGAAACCGATCTCCAGCCGACCATCGCCGTTACGGTCGAAGATGTCGATGCCTAAATGTTCCGCCGGCCCGTTGGCGGTGTTCTGGATGGTGCTTTCGCAGCCATCAAACCCCGGCCCCTGATCGTAGGCAACGATGTTGAGCAAGGTGTTGAACAGCGGCTTGTTACCGCGCTCGGCACGCAGGTCGCGGATCATGCTTTCGCTGCGGTAGGTTTGATGCAGCAGATGATGACGCAGTTGCCGCTGAATGTTCGCGGCCAAGGACAGTACGGTGCTCTCGGCATCGAATGACAGATGCAACGGCAGGATGTTGGCGACCATCGACGGTACGTTGCGCAGTGCCTTGAGTTGCCGCGCCGCGACGGGTATGCCAATCGCCAGTTCAGCCTGTCCGGTCATGCGATGCAGATAAGTGGCGCACAACGCCAGCAGAATGCTCGACAGACGCAGCGAATGCTCGCCAGCGACGCTGCGCAGTTGCAGCAGGGTCGGGCCATTGAACACCTTGCGCAGGCGATTGAGCTTGACCAATGGCGCGTCGCCGGGCACCAGTTGTGTCGGCTCGGGCATTTTCAGGCAGTACTGGCGCCAGTAACTGCGATCCTTGTTGTACAGCTCACTGTGGCGATAGTCCTCTTCGGCAGCGAACACGCTGGCGAGCGCTACAGGCTCCTGCGGCGCCACGGGTTCACCACGGCACAGGGCGTTGTAATGAGCGGTGATGTAGCTGAACAGAATGGCGTGACTGAAGCCGTCCGCCACCAGGTGCGAGGCCAGTTCGATCAGGCGGTAGTGATGTTCGGCCAGGCGGACCAGTACGTAGCGCGCCAGCGGTCCGTGTTGCAGGTGCATATCGTGTTGCAGCAGGTGATCCAGGAGGTCGTTGTAGGCCTGTTCCGGATCGGCCCGATCACCGAGGTCATGTGTTTCTAGGATCTTGGTCGGCAACCTGTCGCTGCCATGGATGAGCTGCACAAAGTTGCCAGTGTGCGGGTCGGTTTCGAACGTGGTACGCACGGCATCGGTTTGCAGGAATTGCGCACGGACGGCCACTTCCAGATGCGCCAGGTTCAGGTCCCCACGTAACTCGATGACGTCGCACAAGTGGTAGTTGAGGTTGCTGCCGCTGTGGCTGATGGCCAGGCAGACTTCCTGTTGAGCGGTACTGAGCGGGCACGAGTGTGCTTCACGCATAAGAATCTTCCTTTATTCTGTTGCGTTTGGGGGGTCGGCAGGCAGCACCGTGCCCATCCCGGTTGCAGCGTCAGCCACAACGACGGAATTGACGGCGAGCGCCGTAATCGGATTTTTTAAGGTGCGCGAAAGAGAGGATCAGGCGGCTTGAAACCGATACATGACGCCAATCCTTGGCGGTGTTTCTTGTTGTAATGCGAGGCACTTTGTAATAGTGCCGGCGCACTCTAGATGCTGTAAGAAACGCTGTCAACTTAGCTTGACGGATTTTTCCTGAGGCTCTTGAGTAGAGCATGATCGGTTAAAAAGAACCTTATGCTTGAGTGGCTAGTGGCTGTTCACTACCGACTCAAGCATCGTTCACCACTCATCGATCGCCGCATGCTGGGCCTGGATATCATGGCGTTGGCGCACATCCGTTTTGCCACTTATGTCGATCATGCTGCAGGTGCCTTTGAAGCGGTGATTGCGCAATTGCCCGAAGTGCCGTCCTGTCACAAGATCACCGGCAATGCCGATTATGTGGTGCAAGTGCTGGCAGAGGATCTTGATAGCTACTGCGACTTTATCGAGCAGGGACTTAGGCGCCAGACGGGTAGTGCTTCCATGCAGTCCAGCCTGGCATTACCCGAGGTCAAGACCAGTAGTCGTCGCGATACCCAAATCGACCAGGGCGTGAGTTGCAAGCGCTCCAAGGGCTCCAGCGGCCTCACCCGAGCGTCCCTGGCCAGTTGCCTTGGCCAAGAGAGCCCATGGCCGTATCTGATGCAAGCGCCTGTAGCTTGCAGAATCACGCTTGAGTCTGTGAGGCGGTAAAGCGTTCCAGCATCTTTTGTGCGCTCATCGGTTTGCCCAGTAGGTAGCCCTGCAAGATGTCGCACCCCAGATCGGTAAGCATCTCTTGTTGTTCAGCGGTTTCCACACCCTCGGCGACCACCCTCATGCCCAGCGTCTTGCCCAGCGCGACGATCGACGAAACAATGGCCGCATCGTCGCTGTTCTTAGCCAACTCGGTGATGAAGCCTCGGTCGATCTTCAGCTCATTGGCGGGTAGGCGCTTGAGGTAAAGCAGGCTGGAATATCCGGTACCGAAGTCGTCGATGGAAATACTCACCCCCAGCGCTGACAACTGATCGAGGACGATCAGCGCGGCTTCCGCATCGAGCATGGCCGTAGACTCGGTGACCTCCAGGGTCAGAAAGCGAGGTGGCAGGCCATTGTTTTGCAGTGCACTACGCACGACGTCGACCAGCTCTGCACTGGCCAATTGTACGGTCGATAGATTGACTGCAATGCTCCATTCTCCTTGATCTAGGGCATGCCATTCGGCCATCTGCCGACAGGCTTCATTTATTACCCAGTTGCCGATTGGCACGATCAGCCCGGTTCGTTCGGCGAGGGGTAGAAAGCGGTCGGGGGACACTAAGCCCAGGTTTGGACTGTTCCATCGCAACAGGGCCTCAACACCCGTCATAGGGCCGTTGGGGGCAATCATTTTCGGTTGGTAGTGCAGGATTAACTCATTCTGGTCGAGGGCCTTGCGCAGATCCTGCTGCAACTGAAGTTGCTGCTGGGCATCGATATTCATGGCTTTTTCGAAGAAATAGTAGCCGTTTCGACCCTGTTCTTTGGCGTGATACATGGCCGCATCAGCATTTACCATCAGCTCATGGCTGGTATGGCCATCGGCTGGGAAAATGGCAATACCAATGCTTGTGGAAACATGTACGGTCTGGCGTCCGAAGACAAATGGAACCTTGATACCTTGCACCAGGCGTTGGGCGAGAGCCGCCGCATCATCCGGCTCGGCGAGGTCGACCAGCAGTACGAATTCGTCGCCGCCTAAGCGCGCCCCGGTGTCTTCGCCGCGCTTGGCATTATTGATACGCGCCGCCACTTCCACCAGCAGTTGGTCGCCGATGTGATGGCCGTAGGTATCGTTCACCATCTTGAATCCGTCCAAGTCCATGAACAGCACCGCAAACTGGCTCTTTTGCCGGCCGGCTTTCTGGATCGCCTGTTCAAGGCGGTCGTTGAGCAGGATGCGATTAGGCAAGCGTGTCAAGTTGTCGTGCAGGGCCAGTTGCACTAGTTCGCTGTTGGCGCGATCAAGAGAGTTGGCCAATAGGCTGGTACGAACATCGAGCATCGAGGTAATCAGGGCAATAGCACAGACAGCCGAGGTGACCAGGATCACCAGCACCACCAGCCATTTACTATCGATACCGGTGTTGACCGCACCGCATACGCTACCAAGCGGGAATTGTGCCGCTGACATGCCGGTGTAGTGCATTCCGACGATGGCGCACCCCATCACTAGGGAGGCGCAGAGGCGCGCGCGATGGATGTACTTGCCTTCTCCACGTAGGCGGAAGGCGATCCATAGCGCCGCTCCTGAGGCGAGGATGGCGATCAGCACCGACAGTGCAAACAGCGCCGGAATGTACTCCACCACGGGATTCATCAGCATTGCTGCCATGCCGGTATAGTGCATGGCAGCAATGCCTATACCCATCAACACCGCACCCACCAGCAGCCAAGGCAGCGGCATTTCCTTTTGGCACACCAGCCACAGGGCGAAGGCCGAGGAAGCGATGGCAATCACCAGCGATAGACCCGTGAGGGTCAAGTCATATCCCAATTTGATGGGCAGTTGGAAGGCCAGCATGCCGATGAAGTGCATTGACCAGATGCCGGTGCCCATGGCAAATGAACCGCCAGCCAACCAAAGTGCAGAGGCTTTTCCTTGGGTTCGCGTGACACGACCGGCCATGTTCAGCGCGGTATAGGAAGCTAAGATCGCGACAATCAGGGATAGCAGGACATACAGGCCGTTATAACTGCTTACAAGCATCGAAGCTCCAGGGTGTAGTCCAACTCTGTTGTTTATCGGCGATACGGAACATTTCTGAAGAGATGAGTTTCGACGTAGTGGTCTGGCAAAGTTGCCTGCGTAAACAATCAAGGAGTTCAGTGAGCCGATAGAGATGGCCCCGCCGCGCAAACACTTACTATCGGCTTAGATAGCGGATTTTCTGTGAAGATAGCCCGATTTTTTGCGATGAAAAGAACAACGCGAGTTCGACAGGGACAAGAAGCTTTTTTCTTGAGCGGTCACCGTGATTTGTCATGCCGCAGGGTTGAAAAGCATAAAGCCTAAATGCACCGCTTTTGACCGGCGCCGCCACAAATGCTCTGGATCGGTTTTATGCGCGAACCGTCCATGGACAGATTGCGGGCGGTGCAGGTCGCCACGAGCCGGGGATCTGCCTCTTTCATGCTGTCGAATTGTTCACAACTTGAGGTTGTCATGGATACACCGGGTCGCCCGGATGTGAACACCATCTGTCCAACGCTCCTGTTGCAAGCTCGGGCTGGCTCAAGTATCAGCCCTATATGCCGGCACAATGCTAGATGCGAACCATTAACGGGCTGGACTTCTTAATACAAGTCCCTTGCTCTTACGCCTGATTGATAAAGCTAATGACAAGTGTGCCGATACTCCAAAGTACTTCAGGTCACTGCACGCTGTTTTTGGCGATGAGCAAGGAACACAATAATGATGTCTATTCGTCAGAACGCGCTCAAAACACCAGACGTGGTTCTTTGCGCTCTGGTGTGCCTAGCTGGGGTGGCCGTCACGTTCTTGGTACTGATTCTGTTCATAGGGTCAGAGCAACGTACCGTTAGTGTTGCTTTTCAACTGGAGGTCGACGAAAGATTCAGTCGCCTGCAACGACGCTTTAACACTCAGGTCTTGAAACTAGACGTTGTGAGGCGTTTCTTTATCAACGCCGACGATGTCACGGAAAAGGAGTTTCTGGGATTTGTTACACCTCTGGCTGGGGAGGATGAGGCCTATGGCTGGGTACCAAGGATTCTCGAAAAGGATCTAAAAGCATTTCGCGCTAAGACGCTCCTAAAAGGTACCAGTGTTTTTTCATACCATGAAATCAATCCCGTCACCGCTGAAAGAGTTCCCCTCAGCAGCCGGCCGGAACACTGGATATTGCTCTACTTATTGAAGCGCGATGACGTAAAGATCATGCCCGGCATGGATATTCTAGCTCGCCCGAGTCACCAAGCCTTGATGAGCAAAGCACGAGATACACGTCAAATAGTTGTTTCGGAACCGCTGAAAATGACCAATGGGCAGTCGGGGGTTTTCTTTGTTGCACCGGTGTTCAAGACGCCCCCTGAGGCTCAACTGAACAATGATGATTTGCAGGGGTTCGTGGTCTCCAGCGTACGCTTGGCATCTATGATGGAACAAGGTATTCCATTACCCAGTCTGCAACGACTGAACGTGACACTTTCATTGATAGACCGGCAGCAGCAAGGGGAAAACATCTATCAGAGCCTGGCCCCCGCGGTCCCATCAGCGCTGTACGAACAGCGGCTGCTGAAAGTAGCCGACCAGAATTACTTGATGCAGTTTCGACCCAGTTCAACCTTTATGCTCGCCAACAGCTACACGCTGTCCATCAGCCTCATTGTCGTGTTCGGAGCAGGGTTGTCGCTGCTGCTGACCTTGATGGTGTACTTGCTGATTACCCAGCGCGCCCGGGCCCTGTCGCTGGTCGATGAACGCACGCAAGACTTGCGCATGTTGAACATCACCGATCACCTGACCGGAGTCTATAACCGCCGCTACTTCGAAGAGTTGATGGAGCATTTGCTCATCGAGGCTAACGCGCAATATCGTCCGCTGTCGCTGATCATGTTTGACGTCGATCACTTCAAACAGATCAACGACCGCTGGGGCCATCAGCGTGGTGATAACGTTCTGAAGTCGTTGTGCACTCGAATAGATTCGGCGACACGCAAAACCGATCTGCTGTGCAGAACCGGCGGAGAAGAGTTTGCATTGATCTGCCCGGATAGCGAACTGATCGATACAAGGCTACTGGCAGAAAAGCTTCGAACGCTAATAAACACCCTGCCATTTGATGAGATTGGACAGGCGACTTGTAGCTTTGGTGTTGCTACATGGATTCCATCAGAGTCGTTCGATGCCTTCATTCGGCGTGCCGATACCGCGATGTACAGTGCAAAAGCAAAGGGTAGAGACCAAGTCCAACTGGCCGATAGGTAGAAAATCGGCTGCCCGGATGTCATTGCGTATCGGCAAGTGGTCGCGCTAACGGCCCAGGGAAACAGTTCAGCGATACCGGTCATGTTGTCATCGCCGAGCACCACGACACCCACTCCCGCCCGAGCGGCTAGGGTCAAGCACCAGACGCTGCAGCGACCCATCATCGTAGAACAGGGTTGCTTCATGACCGGCGTCACTGCAGCGCAAGGCGCTCAGCCTGCCGCTGGGGCAGTATGATCGCCGGGGCGATATGCGTGGATGACGCGAGACACGCCGTCACTCAGAGCGCGCTGCGCAAGGTCCAGGGAAAAAGACATCAGCTCGCTCATGACCGTCATAGGGCGCCTGCTCGGACAGAGTGCAGAGAGACGTCATTCGGCAGGGTCTCAATGGCTTGTGGGGACGGCTGCAAGGCGGTGCCGTCGGTGTCGAACAGATGCAGGTTGTCGACTTCCAGCTGCAGCTCGACTCGATCACCCGCTTGCCATCCGGCGTTGACCTGGCAACGACAGACCAGCGGCTCGTCCTGATCGGCTTCGAGGTGAACGTAGGTTTCGCTCCCCAGGTATTCGACCCCGGTCACGACGATGCCGCCGGCACCTTCAGCCGCTTTGAGCGAAATGTGCTCCGGACGAACCCCTAAGCTCAGCGACGTGCCTACGGTCAGGTTCGAGCTGTCGAAGGGCAGGGCGGTCATACCCAGAACGCTGGTGTCGACCAGGCTGGTTTGGCCTGGGGCGTGCAGGCGCGCCGCCACGAAGTTCATTCTGGGTGAGCCGAGAAAGCCGGCGACAAAGCGGCTGGCCGGGCGTTCGTAGAGCTCGCGTGGCGAGCCGACCTGCTCTACGCGACCGCCATTGAGCACGACAATTTTGTCGGCCAGGGTCATGGCTTCCACCTGGTCGTGGGTGACGTAGATGATGGTCGAGCCCAGTCGAGCATGCAGCCGGGCGATTTCGTTGCGCATCTGCACCCGCAAGGACGCGTCCAGGTTGGACAGCGGCTCATCGAACAACAAGATGTCCGGCTCCCGCGCCATGGCCCTGCCCATGGCCACACGCTGACGCTGCCCTCCGGACAGCTCCTTTGGTTTGCGTTGCAGCAATTTGTCCAACTGCAGGATTTGCGCCGTTTTCAGCACCCGCTCGCGCAGGCTGCCCTTATCAGTCTTGGCCAGTTTGAGACCAAAACCGATGTTGTCGTAGACGCTCATGTGCGGGTACAGCGCATAGGACTGAAACACCATGCCGACGCCACGCTCGCGCGGCTCCAGGTCATTGACCCGTCGCCCATCGATCAACAGGTCGCCGGCGCAGATCGAATCCAGTCCTGCGATCAGTCGCAGCAGGGTCGACTTTCCGCAGCCCGAAGGGCCAACGAACACCACGAATTCGCCCGCAGCAATCTCCAGGCTGACGTCGCGAAGAATCCGCGCGCCGCCCAATTGTTTGTTCACCTTATCTAGCTTCAGTTTGATCACGATGCTGTTCCTTGTAGTTGTTGGGCATCAACCCTTTAACGCGCCGGCGGTGAGACCGGAAACGATTCGGCGCTGGAAGATCAGCACCAGAATCACCAAGGGCACGGTGACCAGCACCGATGCCGCCATCAACAGCCCCCAAGGCAGCTCATGGGGACTCCCGCCGGAAATCAGGGCGATGGCCACCGGCACCGTGCGCTGGGTGTCGGTGAGGGTGAAGGTCAGGGCAAACAGGAACTCGTTCCACGCGGCGATGAAGGCCAATAAGCCAGTGGTGACCAGGGCGGGCCAGAGCAGCGGCAACAGCACGCGGGTCAGCGTGAACCAGGGCGAAGCGCCATCCATGATTGCCGCTTCTTCCAGTTCGTGAGGGAGCTGCCCCATGAAAGTGGTCAGCACCCAGACCGTGAAGGGCAGGGTGAAAATGGTGTAGCTCAGGATCAACGCCCAAGAGGTGTTGTACAGGCCCAGGACGCGGATCACTTCGAACAGCCCCGACAGCACAGCAACCTGGGGAAACATCGAGACGCCGAGCACCATCATCAATACCGTGCCGCGCCCACGGAACTTCACCCTTCCCAAGGCATAGGCGGCCGTCACACTGAGAAACAGCGCCAGCATTACCACGCACAGTGCGACCAGCAGCGAGTTGCCCATAGCCCGCAGAAATGAAGCTTGGTGGAGCACTGTCGCGTAGTGGGAAAAGTCGGGACTGTCGATCCAGTAGCTGACTTCGAATAAGGCACTGGACGGCTTGAGCGAAGTCACGATGGCGTAATAGAAAGGGAAGACTGCATACAGCAACACAACCCCGATCAGGCACCAGAATCCGCAGCGCAACAGCGCTTTTTTGAGGAGGTGCGGGCTCATGCTCGAGCCTCCATCTGACGGCGTCCGAGGTAAAGGTAAAGCATGGCGATGACCGCAACGACCAGAAACAGCAGGGTCGAGGCCGCGCTGCCATAGCCGACATCCTGGAATTCCACCAGGTGTTGGCGGGCATAGACCGACATGCTCATGGTGCTGGACGAATTCGAGGTCAGCACATAGATGACGTCGAACACCCGCAGGGAGTCGAGGATGCGGAAGATCGCGGCCACCCACAATGCCGGCATCAACAGTGGCAGCGTGACCCGCCAGAACACTTTAAGCGGATGAATCCCATCGACCCTGGCGGCTTCGTAGCAATCGCTCGGCAACATCTGCAAGGCCGCCAGCATCAGCAGCGTGACAAAGGGCAAAGTCTTCCAGACGTCGACGATGATCACCGCCCACATCGACAGATCCGCATCTGCGGTCCAGGCCAGAGGCGCGTCTATCAGCCCGAGGCTCAGCATCAGGTGATTGATGATGCCGAACTGGTCATTGAGCATCCATGACCAGATCTTGGCCGAGACAATGGTCGGAATAGCCCACGGAATCAGAATCAGCGCACGCACCAGGGAGCGCCCCGTGAACTGGATGTTCAGCAGCAACGCCACCAGCAGCCCGAGGACGACTTCCAGGCCCACCGACACCAGGGTGAAATACAGCGTGTTGCGCACAGCGTTCCACCATTGTGGATCGACCAGGATGCCCGACCAGTGGGAACCGTCGTGGAACAGATAATTGCTCAAGCCGACAAAGGCGCCGCCAGCGGTGTCCGCCAGGTTGGCGTCGGTCAGGCTGAACCAGAATGTGCGCAGTAGCGGCCAGGCCGCCACCAGGGCCAGGCACAGCAGCATTGGCGTCAGAAACAGCCAGGCGGCGCGTACTCGGCGCTGATGTATGGGGGATTCCCGGGTGAGCAGGGGCTCGTCGCAGGAGGCATGGGCAGTCGAGACAGACATGGTGATTTCCTTCCTTGGGGCTTACCAGTTCCGGCGTTTGATGCGCGTGAGTTCGCTTTCCAGTTCGGCCAGTGCCTGATCGACAGACAACTCGCCCGCCAGCACGCCATGCACTCGGTCGAAGAACGCGTTGGAGACCCGTGGATAACGATCGGCGGTTATTGCGGCAGGGCGCATGACCCCATCGTTGAGGATGCTGTGCAGCTGAGCGTAGTAAGGCATGGCCGCGAGCAGTTCGGGGTCCTGATACAGCGACTCGATCACCGGGTTATAGGCGCCGATCAGGGCGCGGTGTTTTTGCTGCTGGGCGCTGGTCAGGTAGCTCACCAGCTCTGCGGCCAGTTCTGGATGGGCGCTATAACGCGATACCGCCAGGCCCCACCCACCGAGGGTGGATGCATGGTTGCCGGTCTCGCCGCCACGGGGCAGGGCAGCGACGCCAACCTGGTCTTTCACGGCACTGTCCTGGCTCTGCACCAAGGCCCAGACATAAGGCCAGTTGCGCATGAACAGCGCATTTCCCGACTGGAATACGCCACGACCTTCTTCCTCGGTGTAATTGAGCACGCCACGGGGGGAGATGTCTCCTACCCAGCTTTTGGCCAGGGTCAACGCTGCTCTTGAGGCTGGACTGTTTACGACGATGTCGCCTTGTGGATTGACCAGGCCGCCTTGCGCTTGGCTGCTGATCCACTCCAGCGCATTACAGGTCAGCCCCTCGTAGGCGCGGCCCTGAAATATGTAACCCCACAGATTGGGATGACCGGCGCTGCGTTCGGCCTGTTGCACATCCCTGGCGGTCGCGGTCATTTCCTCCCACGTCTGGGGCACCGGCTTGTTGTACTTCTCAAGCAAGTTCTTGCGGTAATACAGCAGGCCCGAGTCGGTGAACCACGGCATCGTCACCAGCCGTCCGTTGACCGTGGCGTTATCAATCTGGGCCTGGAAGTAGCCTTGGGTCGCGTCGGCTGGAAGCCCCTCGCGCAGATCCATCAGATGTTTGGCCAGCATTCCCGGCCACACCATGTCGATCTGGATGATGTCGATATCAGTGGACTGTGCACTGAGGATCTGTTGGTAGAACGACAACCTCTCGGTCGCCGAGTTGGGCGTGGAAACCACCTCGACGTGATTGCCGGTCTGTTTCGACCAGGCCTCGACGGCCTCTTTGCACAGTTGCAACTCGGCACCCACCGCACCGCAGGAGATCGTCAGATCGGCTGCGCTGGAGACCGATGGAAGTCCGGCACAGAGGGTGAACAGCGCTGCAGGGAGGAGGGATTTCAGCTGTTTCATATGGGTCTCTTTATTTTTGTTTTTAGAGAAGTTAACGTTAACACGGTAAATGTAACAGCGCATTTTCGATAAGGCATCTTTTTTTGTAGGGGGGGGGCAGTGCACCACTCGCGAAAAAAGCGGCCTGTCGCAGGAACACAACAATAAAAATAAAACAGGGAAATCCACATGCAGAAAGCATCAAGATGGCTACTGGCAGGCGTGCTCAGCAGCTCGGCGGCGACCTCTCAGGCCGCGACTCTGGAAGAGCGCATGGCCGCGTTTGAGGCCCGCGCCAGCGCCGCAGAAAAACGCGCCGCCGCAGCCGAACAGCAAACCCAGGCACTCGCCAGGGAGTTGCAGCAGCTCAAACTCGCCACTTCCGCTTTGCAGCCCGCTGCATCCACTGCATCCCAGGCAAGCAATCGCGTTGTGGACACCCGGCTGGCCAAACTCGAAGCCCGCCAGGAAAGCATGGAAAAGCAGGCCAGCACTGTAAACCTCGCCGATGGATTCAGCTTCAACGGCTACGCCCGCTCCGGATTGCTGATCGACGAGGGGCTGGGGGGTGGCCGTGGCGGCCCTTATACAACCCCGGCCGGTTCGGTGGGTGGGGCAGTGGGGCGACTGGGCAACGAAGACGACACCTACATGCGGATAGACCTGTCGAAAGAAATCTATGCGCAGAATGGCACCCGTTCCAAATTCACGGTCTCCATCGCCGACGGTGTGGAAAGCGCCAATGACTGGACCGCCGACGAAAGCAAACTGAACGTGCGCCAGGTATTCACCGCGCTCGACCATATCGCTGCGTTCAAGGGCAATCCGGTGTTCGAGAACGCCACCCTGTGGGCCGGCAAGCGATTTGACCGGGATAACTTCGATATCCACTGGCTGGACTCGGACGTCATCTACCTGGCCGGTACCGGCGGTGGAATCTACGATGTGCAGATGAACAAGAACTGGCGCTCGAACTACTCCTTGATTGGGCGTAGCTACGGCGATTTCAGCCAAGCAGGCCTTGATGCCGATGTGGCGAGCTACATCCTGACCTCCAACCAGTTCTTCGAGGATGGCCAGTGGCAGTGGATGTTCAATGGCATCGGCGCGAAGAAAAACGATTTCGGCATCCGCACCAATAAAGCCGGTTTGACGCCTGCAGATTCCGGCTTGCACAGCATGCTGGCCAATCACCAGAAGAACTTCTTCGGCAGAGAAGGCTTCTTCAAAACGGCGCTGCTCTATGGGCAAGGTCTGGGCGCGGAGGTCAAGAACGTCGGCGCGGATGGCGAACTGATCGACGAGGCCCGGGCTCTGCGTCTGGCGCTTTACGGCGAGACCCCCATAGCGCCTGACTGGCGCATCGGCCCCAGCTTACTGGCCGAGCAGAGCACGGACAGATACGTCAAGGGAGACGACTACCGCTGGCTGACCCTGAACGTGCGCTTGGCCAACACCATCAACAGCAACTTCGAGATGGCCTACGAACTGAGCTGGCAAACCATGAGCCTCGATCCCAAGGGCTATCTACAACGTAATGCGGTCGACGGTAACTTCTGGAAATTCACGGTCGCCCCGACATTCAAACTTGACGTTGGAGAGCTTCTGACACGTCCCGAATTGCGAGTGTTTGCAAGCTACATGAATTGGTCGTCCGATCTGGACAACTACAGCCGTTCAGACGCCTTCGGCAAAACGGACTTCAACGCCGGAGGTGTATGGCAATACGGTATACAAATGGAAACCTGGTTTTAATAGTTGAATGCGCCGGCAAACACGCCTTCAGTGCGCCAGCCGGCTGTTGTTGCATTGAGTGATTACCGGTCGGCACTGATCAACCAGCAGTTATCCCGATAGCAAAAAACTGAGGAAATGAGATGGTATTGCCTCGCGCGGTGATATTTGGCGAAGCCCTGACCGACCTTGTCCAAGGCGTTCCCGGTCAGTGGAAGGGTTACCCAGGTGGTGCTCCCTGGAACGTTGCACGAGCGTTGAGTCGCTTGGGGGTTGGCAGCGCTTTTGCCGGGTCGGTGAGCCTGGACTCACTGGGTGACGAGATCGTCTCGCAGTCGGCAGCGGCGGGGCTGGACATGAGCTTTATCCAACGCGTAGATCGAGACCCTTTGGTCGCCATCGTTCCATCGAGCCGCCCTCCAAGGTACTTTTTTGCCGGAGATGCCGATCTGTTCTTTGATCCAGGTCTGATGCCCGAAGGATGGCTCAACCAAGCACAGCTGTGTCATTTCAGCTGCATCAGTTTAGCTCGACAGCCATTGGCGGATAAGCTGGTCAACATTGCTCAGCAGGCCAAACAAGCCGGTAAGCGCATTAGCTACGATCCGAACTGGCGCAATGTAATGGACAGTCATTATCGGGAGCAGACCTTCCCGACCATGACCGCCCTGGCTGAGATGATTAAGCTGTCCGACGAAGACCTGCGGCACATTTATCCAGGGCTGAGCGAACACCAGGCAATGGATGAGCTACGTGCGCTTAATCCTCAGGCGCAGATACTGTTGACCCGAGGGCAACACGGGATGACTCTCCACACCCCGGACAGCCAATTCGATCAGCCGGCTATTGCCGTGGACGTGGAAGACACGGTTGGCGCAGGGGACGCTTGCATGGCCGGTTGGCTGGCTGCAGAGTTGCTTGGAATCGCGGGCCTGAGAGAGCGCCTGCGATTTTCAGCGGCTTGCGCATCCATATCCTGCCGCCATGCCGGAGCCCATGCGCCTGCGCTCGCGGATGTGGAAGGCTTGCTGAAGCTGCTCATAGATACCTGAGCATGACAATGAGCAGCCTGCGCGCAGCGCCTTGAATCGTCGCTCGTCGAAGGCGTTCAGGCGCTTGGCAGCCGAGCGCCTATTCACCCCAGGGAAGCCCCCATGCTTTGCGTGCGCTAGAAACGCCCAGATCTTGCGGCGTTTGCACGGTGTAAACGCGATCTGAGAGTGTTAATGCATGCAAGAGGCTGATTTTTCACCGATCGGGGGTTTGTGCAAAACCGACCGGGTTGATGCAGGCATTTGGGGGCCATGAAAAAACCATACGGATCAATTTGAATCAGAGAGATCAATCAAGAGTAGCTTCATTCCATGCTGACGGGGTGGGTATGAGTCCGATCAGCCACATACAGATGGT
The DNA here is from genome assembly GCF_009861525.1 of Pseudomonas sp. LD120. Classification (GTDB taxonomy): domain Bacteria; phylum Pseudomonadota; class Gammaproteobacteria; order Pseudomonadales; family Pseudomonadaceae; genus Aquipseudomonas. The sequence goes on from NZ_WVHL01000002.1 coordinate 391,539, forward strand.
GGGCTGAGGCGAGGGAACTTCAAAGTTGAGCATTTTGGGGCGAGGTTGTTCTAAGTTTTCACGCACTCGATGGGGTTGGCTAAGAGTTTCGTGGGAAAAGTACCGATGTTCCGCAGCCGCGAGATTGGCGCATTAGTGGAAGTGGACAACGGCTCATGAACATTTCTGACATCGCACATCATTTAACATAATATACATTATGCGTAGCCATGGATTACATCTTTGCCGTGTTGGCACACGCATCTCTGCAGACCGCTACTGCACTCGGCCGCTCCAATGGGCCGACACGCCATGGCGAGTCTTTCATGTATTCCACGCCTGATCTCACAACATCAGCCTTCAGAAAACGGCTGAATGATTACCCGGGTGTCATTGTTTCATCGGTGATACTTCGTCCCAATGGGGACTTGATTCCAAGAACCTTGCAAGAAAACGGTGTAAAGCTGCCTTCGCACGCCTGGAGCGTTAAGGACTTTCGCGATTTGAATCAATACGTGGTGGGTGTGATTTCAAAGAGTCGATAATTTCGAACGGAGCTCCTTCATGACCATGCCCTCAAGTGGTGACGAAAACCTCATCGTCAACAAGGTTGATGACGGCTACCGAGTAGTTTCCAAACGTGGTCTGGAGGACTCGGATGGTCAGATTGAATACAGCGCTTCTCAAAAAAAAGTGCCCTGTTTTCAGTTGCATTGCTCACGGCTGATCGCATCTAATCCGTCTCCGGCATTCACTGGGTACTCAGTCGAATGGCGTTCGTATTAAGCAATCAAGGACGTAACATGATGGACAGGAAGATTGTATCTCTGACAATTCTGCTCGCAGCGCTGACCGGCTGCTCCGACCCCAAAAAAGCCAACGAAGAAAACTTCGAAAAAGCTGCTCAGAGTTATTTGGACACTCAGTACCCTCACTGCTTCGTGGTCACTGAGTTCCCGACTGAAACCAAGGACTTTGACATTACCGGCAATAACAAGGCCCTGCATGCACTGGCCCAGGTCGGCATCATCAAAGAAGTTGAATTGTCTCGCAAAGAGATTCCCAAGAGCCTCTGGCAAGAACAACGAACCGACATTCGTTACTCGTTCGATCTAACTGATGAAGGTCGCAAGTTCTACAAGAACGACGCGAAAAAGCTCATGAACGGAACCACCGCAGGCGGACTCTGTGTGGGTAAGGCTCAGATTGTCAGTGTTGATCAATTTAGCGAGCCTGGGGATATGATGGGTCAGAAGATCTCTCGGGTGACTTATTCCTATAAGGTCCGTGATCTACCGGATTGGGCTCATAACGAGGCGGTCGTGGCTAACATTCGTGGCCTGGCGCCAGTGGTTGCCAGCGAGAAGACTCCCATCAAGGAAACGCGAGCCATGATTCTGACCAACAAAGGTTGGGTTCATGAGCGTCTTTTCGGTAAATGATTGAGTTTGAGGGAACCTATTAGCTGTTCCCTGCTCTCTTTTTTATAGCCCTAAACTATAACTAAACTAAATAACTATTTAGTTTAGTTATAAAAATACCTACCCCAGCAACCCATCAACTTCTCCTCAAAACCTGATTTTTCCCCAGATCAATCCAATGATTGCCGCCAAGGCCGATGCGGCAAGCACGCTGAGTTTTGCAGCGGATAATAATGTTGGGTCTGAAAACGCTAATGACGAAATGAAAATCGACATGGTGAACCCGATTCCAGCCAGCAGCCCTACCAGCCCCACGCCGCTCCAGGTCACTGAGTCCGGTAGTTTGCAGATGTTGAGTTTGACCAGAATCAGGCTCGCTAGAACGACTCCCAGTGGTTTGCCAAGAACTAACGCGCAGATCACACCCAGGAAGATGCTCGGGGAAAGACCAGCGTTCAGGTTGACCCCTTCCAGGCTGACGCCGGCGTTAGCCAGTGCGAACAATGGCATTACGCCGAAGGCGACCCAGGGGTGCAGCCCAACTTGAACCCGTTGGACTGGCGGCAGTATTTCGCGCTGGGCTTGTTGCAGTTGTTTGAGCGGTTCGGCCACTTCTTGTGGGGTGCTGGAAGATTGCGCGAAGCGCTCCAGCAGTTCATGAAACGTACGTCCAATGGTATCCAGTGGACGCTCCGTCGCAGGTTTTGAGTGTATCGGGGTCATCAGCCCGAGGATGACCCCGGCCAGCGTTGGATGAACTCCGGTTTTCAACAGGCCAAACCACACAATGGCGCCGGGCAGCAAGTACGCATAAGCCTTGCCAAGCCCCATGCGCTGGAAAACCAGCACCAGCCCGACCCCGCTCACGGCGACCAGCAAACCCAGGTAGTCCAGGCTCGTGGTGTAGAAGACGGCAATGATCAGGATCGCGACGATGTCGTCGATGATGGCCAGGGCCAGCAGCAACACGCGGATAGCGCTGGGGATCGACTTGCCTAGCAGTGCGAGCACCCCCACCGCGAAGGCAATGTCGGTGGCGGTGGGTATCGCCCATCCGCGACTGGCATCGGTGCCCTGGTTGAAGGCCATGTAGATGATCGCCGGGATGATTACTCCACCCAGCGCTGCGCCAAGAGGCAGCGCCGCCAACTTGATGCTGGCCAGCGCGCCGTCGTTGATCTCCTGACGTATTTCGGCGCCGACCACCAAAAAAAACACGGCCATCAATCCGTCATTGACCAGAAAGTGCAGCGAGCAAGACGCCGTAAAGTCGCCTAGACCCAAGGTGAGCTCGGTGTTCCAGAAGTGCTCGTAAGCGTTCGCAACCGGGCTGTTGGCCCAGACAAGAGCAATCATCGCCGCCAGTAACAGGACAATGCCGCTCACCGCTTCGATATGCGAATAGCGCTCTATGGCGCTGATCGCTTGTGCGGTCAGGACTTGAGGACGGGGAATGGAAGAAACGGGATTCTTATCAGTCACAGGTACGCTCCGCAGTGGGCTCGACCAAGGTTTGAGCTGTAGCGTGCGCGGTGCCGCGTGTATCGCGCTCGCTCATCAGTGGCCGGCCAAATGGCTGAATGAACCTTCGATCATCAACACGACTCCAGTCCTTGGTTGAGCCTAACCTGAAACCACTGGCTGATCGCGTCATTCATCAAAAGGAATAAAAAATGATCGCTCGTTGGCGCTGGCTGTTGCAGCAAATGACCAAGAAACTGTGGTTCAGAGCCACGCTGTTTTCCCTGTTGGGGGTTGCAACGGCCTTACTCGCGGTGGTGTTCAAGGACTACATTCCAGCGTCACTGCCCGCGCGCGTCGGTGCTGATGCGGTTGACAAGATCTTGGGCATCATTGCTTCAAGCATGTTGGCGGTGACCACGTTTTCGTTAAGCATCATGGTGACGGCCTACGGTGCCGCCAGCAGTGGCGTAACGCCCCGCGCCACCACTTTGGTGATGGAAGACTCCACGACTCAAAACGCCCTCGCGACCTTCATCGGCTCTTTCCTGTTCAGCCTGGTGGGGATCATTGCATTGAGTACCGGAGCCTACGGCCAGCAAGGACGGGTGCTGCTGTTCGCGGTAACTATTGTCGTGGTGATTTTGATTGTCTCCACCCTTCTGCGCTGGATCGATCATCTGTCGAAACTGGGCCGGGTCGGCGAAACCATTGATCGTGTCGAGCGTGCAACCATCAGTGCAATAAACCATCGGGTGCAATGGCCGCATCTGGGGGCCTCGCCCTACCCTTGCGCGTCGGCTATCCCCTCCTCGGCTCATCGCCTGCAAAGCCGACAAACCGGCTACGTCCAGCACATCGACGTAAACGCCTTGGGGGCCGTTGCCAGCGAATGTGAAATACAGATCTTCCTGGATGTGCTCCCCGGCAGTTTCGTGCACCTGGGCATGCCTCTGGCGCACGTGGTGAGTTTGAATGCGCAGCGTATCGATGACCTGCACTCCAGCGGCTCAAAGATTCTCGCCGCCCTGACCATCGGTACCCACCGGACCTTTGAGCACGACCCTCGGTTCTGCCTCTCGGTGTTGTCGGAGATCGCCTCGCGGGCCCTGTCACCGGCTGTCAATGACCCCGGGACGGCGATTGACGTGATCGGCCGCGGGCTCCGAAGTCTCACCTGCTGGGGCGCGCCACAAGACCCGGTGACGAAAGTCAGTGCCCAGTGCCAGCAGGTTTACCTGCATGGCCTGATGGTCGATGACTTGTTCGATGACTTCTTTGCGCCGATTGCCCGAGACGGCGCGGCCTTGCTTGAAGTGGACCTGCGCCTGATGAAGACCCTGGTCAGCCTCGCGCGGATCAATCCGGTTCTGTTCAAACAGCCGTCCACCCGGCACGCACGCCTGTTGCTCAAACGCGCAGACCAGGCACTCACGTTGAAGGAAGACCAGGCGTTGCTCAGTACCGCCGCTGACCATCTGCTGCACGAGCACCGCTGATCTATTGACGGCTAGTGCCTGCGGCAGGCTTCGGCGCCGGTGAGTGCAAGAAGCCCCGCGCCAGTTGCTGATACAGCTCGGGGCCCATCCTTGCGCTCACTGCCTTGGCAATCAACGCGACCGCCATCAGGCTGATGACCATTCCATGGCTGTCGATCATCTCCATGACGATGATGGCGGAGGTAATCGGCGACTGGGTGACCGCCGCCAGAAAACCCACCATGCACAGGGCAATGATCGGTTGCGCGCCCAGGTGAAAGAACTCGGCGGCGTTAGCCCCAACGGCCGCTCCTACCGCCAGGGATGGCGCAAAAATCCCGCCAGGGATGCCAGAGAAGTAGGTCACCACGGTCGCCAGGAACCGCGTGATCGGCGCGTGCCACGGCAGACCAACGTCAGACACGATGATCTGCGAGGTGATGCCATACCCACTGCCAAAGGACATCCCACCGCTGAACCAGCCGAGCAGAGCCACGATCAAGCCACATCCCCCGGCGAACCAGACTGGGTGCATGCGGCGCCACTCCCAGACAACAAACCGCTGGTGGCGTTGCGGCCACAGCAGCATGCGGCTGAACAAGCCGCCCAAAAGACCGCAACCAATGCCGCTTACCAGCACCGGCATGACGATATCGAGATGGATGTCTGTAACGTCGAGGTGGCCGAAGTAGTTGTAATTGCCCTGCAAGGCAATCGCGACCATCCCCGACAGAATAATCGTGCTGAGCAACACCCCGCTGGTACGGGTCTCCAGCTTGCGGCCCAACTCTTCCACGGCAAAAGCCACACCAGCCAAGGGGGTATTGAAGGCGGCGGCGATGCCGGCCGCGCCGCCGGCAAGGATCAGGTCTTCGCTGCGGATGATGCGTGCATTGGGCAGGTAGCGATGAAAGAAATGCATGATCGAGGCGGCAACTTGCACCGAAGGGCCTTCACGTCCGGCGGAAAAACCGCCCGTCAGCGCCAGGGTGCCAAGGCTTATCTTGGCAACGGCAATACGCAGCGACACCAGATGAGCGACCGGTTTGCCTTGATGCGCCAACCGAGTGGCGGCGATCACCTGCGGGATGCCACTGCCCTGCGAGCCGGCGAAAAACCGCGAGGTCAGCCATACCACAAGCATGCCGATCAGCGGCGTATAAACGAAGGGCAGCCAGGGGCGCTCGGCGGTTTGCAGTGAAAACTGCGTGAGTGCCAGGTCGGCCAGCCGGGCGAACATCACCACCAGCAGGCCTGCGAGGGTGGCAGCCGTCCAGAGTGTGACTCGGGTGCGCCAGCGGATCGAGGTAAAACGACGACGTATCAGCAGTAACGGTTTGATCACCCGAGCGGATTCCAATTGAGGTCTGGCACTGTTGTGACGGCAAGACTAACCGGATAACCGATGGCCTCCAACCCGCGCTAGCCAAAAGTCTACACACCGGGTGCCCGCCGCCCAGGGTTGGATCAATTGCCACTGACCTCCGGGCGGACCTGGGTGCCGGCGGTGCCAGCGAGCATCTGTTCGATCTGCTCGAGCGACCCGATCACCGCTCGGTTGCCCGTCCCCCGGACAAAACCGCACGCGGCCTCGACCTTGGGTCCCATAGAGCCCTCAGCGAAAGCATAACGGGCCAGCGCTTGCGGCGTCACCTCCGCCAGCGCGCGCTGGGTGGGCAAACCCCAGTCAAGGTAGACCGCAGGTACATCGGTTGCGATCACCAGAACGTCGGCCTGCAGTTCACGGGCCAGCAGGCTGGTGCACAGATCCTTGTCGATGACCGCAGATACACCGTGCAGCCCTGTATCGCCCTGGCCGCCGGTGGCCGCCACCGGAATACCACCGCCCCCGGCGGCGATCACCAGCGCACCACGCTCCAGCAGCCAACGGATCGCCTGCAACCCCAGCACCCGCAACGGTGCCGGCGATGGCACGACCCGCCGGAACGCCGCACCATCGGCCGCCATGACCCAGTGCTTTTCCTCGGCGATACGTTCGGACTCGGCTTGCGTGTACATCGGTCCGATCGGCTTGCTGGGATGTGCGAATGCCGGGTCCTGCGGGTCGACCTCGACTCGGGTGATGAGGGTTGTCACCGTGCGCGTGGCGGGCAGCAGGTTGGCCAATTCCTGCTCCAGTAGGTAGCCGAGCATGCCGTCGGTCTGCGCGCCCAGCACGTCCAGCGGATAGGCTTGCACCTTGGCGTAGGCGGCAGCCTGTAGCGCCAGCAATCCCACCTGTGGGCCATTGCCATGGGTCAGCAACAGATCATGAGCGGCCGCCACCCGTGCCAGTTGCACGGCGGCGGCGCGGATGTTCTGCAGCTGGTTGTCCGCCGTTGGCGGCTGGTCACGCCGCAACAAGGCATTGCCGCCCAAGGCAACCACGACCTTCATCAGCGGGCACCGAAACAAGTCATCCAAGGGCCGCCACTATTTGATCGCTGCGTCAGATGAGGCGGTCAGGTGGAACAGGCCTTTGACCTTGCTCTGCAGCATGGCCGCGATGTCCTGCGCCTCCTCAAGAGTGGTGCCCGCTTCAAGGTGCAGGATGATCGTGCCGTGGCCGCTCGGGCTCGCGGTTTTATCCAGTGGTTCACAAACGATGGAAACCGGGGCTTCATCGGGCGCGTGCTCGGTGGGAGCAAGTTCCCTGGCGATGTATCGGTAAATGGCGGATTGCGGTCGGCTCATAGCGAATACCTCAGCACGTTCAGTCTTGGCCCACGCGGCTCGCGCAGGCGCTTTGTCTACACTTTGTGCGCTGTGCCCGCGCCTGTCTGTTCGGCAACACACACAAAGGCGTTGGCCGCGTGGGCGGGTCAAGGCGATTTGCCGGTCACCTCGGGCGACAACGCGTCGAAGCCGGAGATCACGTCAAACAACTCTTCGTCGATGCTGGCCTGGCGCAACCGGTGGAAATTCGCCGAAAGCACTTGCAGCAACTCGCCAATGTTGCGGTCAGCGCGCTGCATGGCGGCGAGACGGCTGGCATTCTCACTGGCCAGCGACTCGGCGCTGGCCCGAAACAGCGAGACAAACAGGTGTTCACGAATGAACGCGCGCAGGGTCTGCACGTTATTGCTCAGGGTTTCCGGACGCTGCGCCGTGGGCCAAGGGGTGTCGACCAGTTGCTGTTGCCAGTGCTCATCCAGAGGCAGCAGGCGCTGGCTCACCGGTGTATAGCCAGTATCGCTGGGCCGGTTATAGAGCAGGATCAGCGTGGTGCTCTGCGACTCGCCGCTGGAGGCGCTGTCCGAGATCGGCACCTGTTGCAGCATTTGCCCAACCAGACCGGTGATTTGCTCCACCGACCCGGGCACGGCAAACAATCCCTGCACGGGCAAACCTTCATCCAGAAGCCGCTCATGCACCCGCTCACCCACCGCCCACAGCTTTACCGGGGCGCCTGCCAGCCGGCTCAGGGCATAGTCGATCACCACCTCATTGAAACGCCCCACCAACCCTTGGTCGGAGCCAAATACCACGGCGTGCACCAGGTTTTCTGTCGTGCGCCTTGGCCGCATCAATGGCCGAGTCGCACTTGACTCAACCGAGCGCAGGCACACCCCGAGCCCCAACTCGACGGTGCGTGAGTAGTCGGCCAGTGCGGCCACTGAACGTTCGTACTGGCCGATGGCCGAGGCCGCCGAGGCTTTCATCACCCGCACCACGGACTTGAGATCCGCCGCGCTGGCGATCTGACGACGTAACGCGGTCATGGTGGCGGCCATCAGCGGTCCTCGGTGTCAGGTGGTGCCGAGCTTGGCTGCCGCGGCAGAAACCCGGCAATGGCCTGGCGTGCGGTGTCGGTGAGCCGTTGACGATCGGCGTCGCTCAACTGCGCCGCCGTCGTCAGGCGTTGGCCCAGGTCGTCGGGCAACTGATTGGCGGCGTCTTCCACCGCCTGCTGGGCCTGCGTCATGTGCTCAAGCGGCACCAGGTCGAACAAGGCTGCATTCAAGGCCAGCAAGATGGCGATCTGCGCCGGCATGGTCACTGGAGCGAGCTCCGACTGGCCCAGGCAGGCACGGATACGCTTGCCATGGACGATGGACTGGCGGGTGTCCTCGTCCAGCCGGGCACCGAAGCGGGCGAAGGTCTCCAGTTCCTCGAATTGCGCATACGCCAGCTTGAGGTCCCCCGCCACCGCTCGGTAAGCCGCGCGCTGCGCTTTCCCACCGACCCGCGAGACCGATTGGCCGACATCGATGGCCGGTAGCACCCCCAGGCCGAACAGCGAGGGCGACAGCACGATCTGCCCGTCGGTGATGGAGATCAGATTGGTCGGGATGTACGCCGATATGTTCTGTGCTTGGGTCTCGATGATCGGCAGCGCGGTCATCGAGCCGCCACCGCGTGCCGGGCTCAAGTGGGTAGCGCGCTCCAACATGCGCGAGTGGATGTAGAAAATATCCCCCGGAAACGCCTCGCGTCCCGGTGGCCGGCGCAGTAGCAGCGACAGTTCTCGGTAAGCACGGGCGTGATGGGTCAGATCGTCGTAGACGATCAGCACGTCGCGCCCGGCTTCCATGAAGTACTCGGCAATGCTGGTGGCGGCGTAAGGGGCAATGTAGGACAGCCCCGGCGCCTCATTGCCTTCGGCGACCACCACCACGGTATAGGCCATCGCGCCCTTCTTGCGCAGGTTGGCCACCGCCTTGGCCACGGCTGACGCCCGCTGACCGATGGCGCAATACACGCACAGCACGTTTTTATCGCGCTGATTGAAGATGGTGTCGATGGCGATCGCTGTCTTGCCAGTCTGACGGTCGCCGAGGATCAACTCGCGCTGGCCACGACCGATGGGAATCAGAGCATCGATGACCTTAAGCCCGCTTTGCAACGGTTCTGTCACCGGTGCCCGGTCCATGATCGGGGCCGCTGGCCGCTCGATGGGCAGGCGCTCCTCGGTCGCCACTGGCGCTCCGCCGTCGAGGGGCCGTCCCAGCGGATCGATCACCCGCCCCAGCAATGCCTCGCCCACCGCGACGTCCATCACCCGGCCCGTGCGCTGCACTTGCTGGCCGGCGCGCAAATGCGCGTAATCCCCCAGCAGCACCACATCGACGCCCTCCTCGTCGAGGTTGAAGGCAATCCCCGACAAACCGCCAGGAAACACCACCCGCTCCTCGAACCCCAAGTGCATCAAGCCTTGGACCCGGGCAATGCCGGTGGCGACGCTGACCACCGTGCCCACCTCATGCACTTGCAACTGCGGGGTGAACCCCCGCAGGCGCTGGCTGATGCCCGCAAACGCGTCGTCCAAAGCGTTTTGCAGCGTGGCGTCGGGCGACTCGGGCACGGTCATGGGCGCTCCGTTCCAGGCTGCGGGGCTGGCGGGCTGGCAGCCAGCGCATCAAGGTACTGGGCGATGCTCCAGGCCAGCTTCACCCCCTTGGCGCTCAGTTCAATGCCACTGACCAGTTCAGGGGCGGTTTCGAAACGCAGACGGAGCGCCTGAGCGGCCGCGGCCTCCAGTGCCGCCTGAATCGCCGCGCGCTGGGCCGCCGGTAGCTCGAACGCGCTGCGCAACAGCACCGGTTCGTCAGCAGTACTGGCCTTCAGCGCAATGACCAACGCCTCCTGCGCGGTGGGGTCCAGGGCCCGCAGGCGCTGGATGAACACCTCGCACGCCTGCTGTTCAAGGCAACTGCCGGCCAGATCGGCGAGCACCTGGCGGCTGATCTGGTACACCTGCTGTTGTGTGCGCTGGACGATCTGCGTGTGCAAGTGCTGGTGTTCGCTGAGCAAGGCCTTGGCTCTCATGGCGCTGGCCGCTTCGGCGGCCTGGCGGGCTTGGGCGAGCAAGCGAGCGCGCTCGGCGTTGGCCGCCTCGGTGGCCTGGCTCAACAACGCGGCTCGCTGTTCATCGAAGGCTTGGTTCTTGGCCTCGAACTGGCTTTGCTGCTGATGAGCACGGGCCTTGGTTTCAGCAGCGTCTTTGAGTTCGGCGGCAATCTTCGCCTCGCGTGCGGCGATGGCGTTGAGCACCGGTTGGTACAAAAAGCGCTTCATCAACCACACCAGGATGAGGAAGTTCAGGACCTGGGCGCTGACGGTGAACCAGTCGATGAGCACGGGCTATTTTCCTGCTGCCTGGGCAGCCGTGGTGAGCGCGGCATTCCAGAACGGGTTGGCGAAAATCAGGATCATCGACACCACGAAGCAGTAAATGGCCGTCGATTCGATCATTGCCAGACCAACGAACAGGGTGCGGGTGATGGTGGCCGAAGCATCCGGCTGCTGGGCCAGCGAACTGAGGGCCAGGGACACGGCCCTGCCTTCGGCCAGGGCCGGGGCCATGGTGCCAAAACCGGTGGTTAGGCCCGCCATGACGATGGAGGCGACGGCGATCCAAGTGAGAGAGTCCATAAAGTGCCTTTATGTGAGGTGGCTGGAAAAAAACGCCAGGGTTCAGGTGTCGGGCTCCGGCGTTGGTGGGGGGGCGACTTTGCTGCTGCGGGTGGCGGCGGCGATGTACACCGCCGCCAGAATCGTAAAGATGTAGGCCTGCACCATGCCGGTGAGCAGGCCCAGCAAGGTCATCACGATGGGGAACACAAACGGCGTGATGGACAACAGGATGCCGATGATCATCGCGCCACTCATCATGTTGCCGAACAGCCGCACCGCCAGCGCCAGGGTCCGCGAGAGCTCGCTGATGAGGTTGAAAGGCAGCATGATCGGCGTCGGCTGCACATAGGATTTGAGGTAGCCCGGCAGGCCCTGTCCGGAGATGCCAAACAGCGGCACGGCCACCAGTACGCACAATGCCAGGGCCACGGTGGTCGACAGCGACGCGGTGGGCGGCTCGTAGCCGGGGATCACCGTGGCCAACGCCGCCGCCGCGATAAACAGGAACAAGGTGCCGAGAAAATCCAGGTAGCGCCGCGGGTGCTTCAGGCCGACATCGCTGATCTGCCCGACGATCGCGGTCACCACGATCTCCAGCAGGTTCTGCCAGCGTGAACGCTCATGACCGGTGGCCAGGCGCCGAGTGATCAGCGCGGCGCCGAGCACCAGCACGGCCATCAGCGCCCACGTGAACACGATGGTGGCATTGAGCTTGAAAAAGCCGTACTGCCAGAAGATCCAGGCATCCGGTGTCAGGCGCATGGCGGCGCTCCGGAGGCAGGTGGCGCGTTCAGCGCGGCGCGTGGTTGGGTCATGCGCAGGACGGCGGTGCGGGCAAGCAGGAACCCCAGCAGGCACAGGGCCAAACGCAGCGGCTGGCCGCTACCGACGAAGTAGAACCCCAGCAGCACGATGGCCGTGCGCGCGATCAGGCTGGCGAAGAACCAGAGCGCCGGGTTCGCCGCCCCGGCTCCCCGGCGCACGGTCCACCACAGCCCGCCGAAGAACACCGCGCCCAGCAGGGCGCCGCTCACTACCGTCACGGCCCACATCCAGGGCCCACTGCCAAGGTCAATCATCACCCTCCTCCTTGTCTGCCGATTCGTCGTGCATGGCCTGGTCTTCCCGCGCCACCCAGCGCCAGGCGTTCAGGCAACCGAGGGTTAATCCCGCCACCAGCAAGGCCAGGGTCCAGGAGCGCCCGTTCGAATAATGTTGATCGAGCCACAGGCCAAGCGCGGCGCCGAGCAAGGTCGGCACGACCACTGACCAGCCGATCAGCCCCATCATGCCCAAGCCGAACCAGACCCCGGGCGTGCCATTGCGCCGCGCTTTGAGTTTGCGCGCCGCTTTGGCGCCCACCTGTTCGGCCAGGGTCGGGCTGGCGGTTGGCGCAGGGGGCGGTCTGTCCTTGGCGTCGTGCTTCATCAGCGCTGCTCACGAAACGAAGCGAAGCGGCGCATGAAGCCGGTTTCCAGGCGCCCCATCGCCTCGCGCAGGGCTTGCTCCTGCGCATCGAGGGTGAGGAACTGCTGCTCCACCGCCTCGCGCAGCCGCGACAGATCGGCGCCCCGCAACGCCCGTCGCGCCGAGATCACGACATCGGTTCCGGTCTTGACCAGCACCCCGCCGTCCAGGGCCAGGAACACCTCGCCCTGGGATTCAAGCTCGACACTGAGGATGCCCGGCACCAGCGCCGCCACGCAGTCCAGGCGCCTGGGCAACAGGCCGAATGATCCCTGGGTGGTTTCGACGACCATGCGCGACACCCGAGGTTCGTCGGCAAAGACCTCGAACGGCAGCAGCACCTTAAGTGTCATCCACAGCATGGCGCTGCTCCTTGGGCGTCTGCGCGGCGCCGGCAGATTGGGCGCTCGCCTTGGCTTTGGCGGTGGCCTCGTCGACCGCGCCGATCATGTACAGCGCGCTCTCCGGCAGGTCCTTGAACTCATCCGCCAGAATACGCTCGCAGCCCTGCAGCGCATCATCCAGGCTGACCAGCTTGCCGCGCAGGTTGGTGAACTGTTCAGTGGTGAAAAACGGCTGGGTGAGAAAGCGCTCTAGGCGCCGCGCCCGGGCCACCACCTTGCGGTCCTCGGGCGACAACTGTTCCAGGCCGAGCATTGCGATGATGTCCTTGAGTTCGGCGTACTGGGCCAGCGTACGGCGGATCGCCTGAGCCAGCCGGTAGTGACGCTCGCCAACGATGCCAGGGGTGAGCACCTTGGAGTTGGACTGCAGCGGGTCGATGGCTGGAAACAGCCCTTCACTGGCCCGCTTGCGCGACAGCACGATCGACGCGGACAGGTGCGAGAAGGTGTGCACGGCCGCCGGGTCGGTGAAATCATCGGCAGGCACATACACCGCCTGGATCGAGGTGATCGCGCCGTTGTCGGTGTTGGCGATGCGCTCTTCCAGCGCCGCCAGCTCGGTGCCCATGGTTGGCTGGTAGCCCAGGCGCGACGGCATCTGCCCCATCAGCCCCGAGACTTCCGAACCGGCCTGGATGAAGCGGAAGATATTGTCGATCAGCAGCAGGACATCGCGGTGCTCATCGTCGCGAAAGTATTCCGCCATGGTCAGCGCCACGTGCCCCACGCGAAACCGCGCGCCGGGTGGCTCATTCATCTGGGCGAAAATCATCAGCATGTCGGGCAACACCCCGGCGGCCTGCATCTCGCGGTACAGCTCCTCGCCTTCTCGCGAGCGCTCGCCGATGCCACAAAAAATGCTCACGCCCTCCTGGTGGCCAATCATGTTGTGGATCATCTCCGCCAGCAGCACCGTCTTGCCGACACCGGCGCCGCCAAACAGGCCGGCCTTGCCGCCACGCTCCAGCGGCGTCAGCACGTCAATGGCTTTGATGCCGGTTTCGAACACCTGCGACTGGGTTGAGCGGCGCACCAGCGGCGGTGGCGGCTGGTGCACGGAGCGCCATTGCACCGCGTCCAGCGCCGGCTGGCGGTCGATGGTGTTGCCAAAGACGTCGAACATGCGTGACAAAATCTGCTTACCCACCGGCGCTTGCAACGGCGCACCGGTATTGTGTACCCGCATCCCCCGCTCCAAGCCTTGCGTGGGCGTCAGGGCAATGCCGCGTACGTGATGTGCGTCGCGCTGGGCCAACACTTCTATGGCGATCTGATTGGCTGCGCCGGCGCGTAGCAAGGTGTGGATGTCCGGCAGCGCGCCATCAAAGCGCACGTCGACAACACTGCCGCGCACCGCAGCCACCTCGCCGAAGTTCGCCGTCTGACGGTCGTTGGTAACCGGGCCTTGGGGCATCCGGGCGCCTCCTTGGAATCGTGGTGCCGCGCCTAGCAGCAGGCTTAGCTTAGTCAGTCGGGCCGCACTTTCCACCTGCCCGACCGCGGCAATGGGTCACGCGGCGCTGGTCAGTGGCGGGGCCATCGGTTCATGGCTTTCGCCGGGCGTAGGGCAGCAGCCGCTCGGTTTCTTTTCTGACCACCGCGTAACACTCGCAACTCAACGCCTCAAGCTGCGGTCGGTCGAGCACGGTGATCAGCCCGCGGCAGTACTCGATGACCCCGAGCTTCTGCAACTTGCGAGCCGCCTCGGTGACGCCTTCGCGGCGTACGCCCAGCATGTTGGCGATCAGTTCCTGAGTCATCGCCAGCTTGTTGCCCGGCAGCCGGTCCAGCGAGAGCAGAAGCCAACGGCACAGTTGCTGGTCGATCGTGTGGTGACGGTTGCAGACCGCGGTCTGGGCCATCTGGGTGATCAACGCCTGGGTGTAGCGCAACATCAGATGGAGCATTGCGCCATGGCGGTTGAACTCGTCCTTGAGCAACTGGCCCCGCAGCCGATAAGCATACCCGGCGCTCTGCACCACCGCCCGGCTGGAGGTGCTTTCACCGCCCATGAACAACGCCACACCAAGCAGCCCCTCGTTACCGACCACCGAGATCTCCGCCGATGCGCCGTCTTCCATCACGTACAACAGAGAAACGATGGAGTCGGTGGGGAAATACACGTAGCGCAGCACATCCCCGGATTCATACAGGACGCTGCCCAAATCGAACCTCACCCGCTCCAATTGCGGAAACAGCCGCTGGCGCACTTCGGCCGGCAACGCGGCGAGTAGGTGGTTTTCCTGAGGATGGGGGGATTCAGGCATCGCACTCACCTGGAGGGGCGCAACCAGATGCCTGGTCGGTATCGTGCTCATGATAGCTGCGAGCCATTGCGCTGTGGGGGTGTCGTGGTCCATTGCCAGTCGCGCACGTGGGGCAGGTCTTCGCCATGCTCGCTGATGTAGCGCTTGTGCCTTTGGATCATCGTCCAGTAGCGCTCGCGGGCGCGGGGCACCTCGTTGCGCAGCCGCGCAATTCGCTCAATGGCGTCCAGCGCCAGTCGGTAGCGGTCCAGGTTGTTGAGCACCACCATGTCGAACGGCGTAGTGGTGGTGCCCTCGTCACGGAAACCGCGCACATGAAAGTTGTCATGGTTGGCGCGCTTGTACGTCAGCTTGTGGATCAGCGCGGGGTAACCGTGAAAGGCGAAAATCACCGGTCTGTCGAGGGTGAACAGTTCGTCGAAATCACCGTCCGCCAGGCCATGGGGGTGCTCGCTGCTGGGCTGCAGCACCATCAGATCGACCACGTTGACCACCCGGATGCGGATGTCGGGAATGTACTCACGCAACAGCGTCACGCTGGCCAGGGTCTCCAAGGTTGGTACATCGCCGGCGCACGCCATGACCACATCGGGACCATCCGCCGTTTCATTCCCGGCCCAGGCCCAGATACCGGCGCCGGCAGTGCAATGACGCACCGCCGACGGCATGTCCAGCCACTGCCACTCTGGCTGTTTGCCGGCAATGATCAGGTTGATGCAGTCGCGGTTGCGCAGGCAGTGATCGGTGACCGACAACAGGCAATTGGCATCCGGCGGCAGGTAGATGCGCACCGTGTCGGCTTTCTTGTTGGCCACATGATCGATAAAGCCCGGGTCTTGGTGCGAAAAGCCGTTGTGATCCTGCCGCCAGGTGTGTGACGTCAGCAGGTAGTTGAGCGAGGCGATCGGCTTGCGCCAGGCAAGGCCCTGGGTTTCCTTGAGCCATTTGGCGTGCTGATTGAACATCGAATCAATGATGTGGATGAACGCTTCGTAGCAAGAAAATAGGCCGTGACGCCCGGTCAGCAGGTAGCCCTCCAGCCAGCCCTGGCACAGGTGCTCGCTCAAGACCTCCATCACGCGTCCATCGGCACTGAGATTGATATCGACCTCGCTGGTCGCCGCCATCCAGGTTTTGCCACTCACCTGGTACACCGCGTCGAGCCGGTTGGATGCGGTTTCGTCGGGACCGAACAGGCGAAAGTTGGCCGATTGCAGATTGCGCTGCATGACGTCACGCACATAGGTGCCCAGCACCCGAGTCGCCTCAGCCTTGATCGCACCAGGCGTAACCACGGGCACTGCGTACCGCTGAAAGTCCGGCAGCGACAACGGACGCAGCAGTTCTCCGCCATTGGCGTGGGGGTTGGCGCCCATTCGCTGATGCCCGGTGGGGGCCAAATCAGCCAACTCGCTGCGCAACTGGCCATTGTGGTCGAACAACTCATCGGGTCGATAACCGAGCAGCCACGACTCCAGCTGTTTGAGGTGTTGTGCCTGGCTGAAATCGGCAATCGGCACCTGATGCGCCCGCCAGGTGCCTTCCACCGGCAACCCGTCAACGTATTGCGGTCCGGTCCAGCCTTTGGGCGTTCGCAAAATAATCATCGGCCAGATCGGGCGCTGTGGGTGTTGACTGTCGGGGGCCTGGCGGGCAACGCGCTGAATCTCGGCGATGCGCTGCATCACGCGATCGAGCGTGCTCGCCAGGGCCTGATGCACCGCCATGGGCTCATCCCCCTCAACAAAATAAGGCTCGTAACCGTAGCCGCACATCAGCGCGATCAATTCCTCCCGTGGAATCCGCGCCAGCACGCTGGGGTTGGCAATCTTGAAACCGTTGAGATGCAGAATCGGCAGGACCGCGCCGTCGCGAATCGGGTTGAGGAACTTGTTCGAGTGCCAACTGGCAGCGAGCGGCCCGGTCTCGGCTTCGCCATCGCCAATCACGCAAGCCACGATCAACTGCGGATTGTCGAATGCGGCCCCGAAGGCGTGCACCAGGGAATAGCCCAGCTCCCCACCCTCGTGGATGGAACCGGGCACCTGCGCCGAGACATGACTGGAGATACCGCCGGGCCAGGAAAACTGCCGGAACAGCCGGGTCAGCCCGTTGCGGTTTTGCTCGATCGCCGGATACCGCTCGGTGTAAGAGCCTTCCAGGTAGGTTTGCGCAACGATCCCCGGGCCACCGTGGCCGGGGCCGGTGATGAGGATCATGTCCAGGCCCAGGGCCTTGATCACGCGATTGAGGTGCACATACAGCAAGTTCAAACCCGGTGTGGTGCCCCAATGCCCCAGCAACCGCGGCTTGATGTGTTCGCGCAGCAACGGCGCTTCAAGCAAGGCGTTGGCTTGCAGGTAGATCTGACCGACTGACAGATAATTGGCTGCTCGCCAATACGCATCCATCGCCAGCAACTGCTGAGGAGTAAGTTCCTGACCCATCGTTTGCTCCTTGGCCGAAGGCTCGCTGCGGTAGCGCTCACTGCAGAGTCCTTCAACTTAAGTGCCTGGGGCCCGACTGGATAGCCTCGGAAACTACCCACGCACCGGGCTCAAGAAGGTGCTCTCGGGCAGCGTGCCAAACCGACTGGCGGACGCTTGGGCGTACCAGCTACCGGCCAATACCGCGCCGGGGCCGGCAAACCAGGCGCACGCTGGGGAAACTACCTAGGCCCTGCCCGCCCAGCCCCGAGAACCCGGCGCAGCGCCGGCCAGTGTGGGCTCGAACAAGCCTGGTTTCAGCGGCGCCCCGGGGCAGTCCGTGCGCCGGGCAAGCGTCCCGCCTGCACCAGTGCTGGTGCCTCGCCACCTCGCCCTGCTAGGCTAGCCCGCGCGCTGCCACTATGAGCCAGCGCCACTTGTGGAGCCGCCCATGACCCTAACCGCGCACTTCTGGCGCGACAGCCATCTGCCTTACGTCGAAAGCCGCCGAGCCTGTGACAGCCGCATCAACTACAAGATCCACAGCCATCCCACGCTGTCCATCGGCGCGGTGGATTGTGGCCTCAGCGTGTTCAGCGGCGCCGCCGAGGGACCGATGCTGATCCAGGCAGGCAGCGTGGTGTGGGTTCCGGCCGATTGCGTGCATGCCTGCAACCCCGCGCCCGACAGCGCCTGGAGCTACCAGATGCTGCACCTGGACGCCGACTGGGTGCAGCGCCTGCGCCAGGAGTCGCATCCGGACGCCGGGGCATCGCAGCAGGTGCGGCTTAGCAACGATCGCGGGCTGTACCAACGGTTCTGCCAACTCAACGACCAGCTGTTTTCCACGGCCCACTGGCAGGACAAGGAAGCCGCCCTGATCGAGTTCATCACGGACTTCCCGAGCCAAAACCAGCCAGCGATCAGCCCGGCCGCCGATCCGGCGCGGGCCAGTGCGGGGGTGCGTCAGGTCATGGCCTGCCTGCAACGAGACCCGCAGGCCCTTCACCCTCTGGAGCAATTGGCGCAACAGGCCCGTCTGAGCCGTTACCAATTGATCCGGGCCTTTCGCACGGCCACCGGCATGACGCCCCATGCCTACCAACTGAACCTGCGAATCATCCAGGCCCGTGTCTCGTTGCTGGCCGGAGAAGCCCCGGCAGCCCTGGCCCAGCGCCTGGGTTTTGCCGATCAGGCGCACTTTCAGCGGGTGTTCAAGGCCCATGTCGGAATCACTCCGGGGCGCTACAAGGGCTGAAGGCCGCGCAATTTTATTCAATACCCAGGCCCTGCGCCGCCGCAGACTTGCCGCTACTCAGGTTTGTGGACGTTTTGCTCATGTTTCAACAGTTTTTGCTGGTTGCCGCCGCGCACTTTCTCGCTCTGCTGTCCCCCGGGCCGGACTTCTTCGTGGTGGCGCGCATGTCCATCGCCGCCGGCTGGAGGCCGGCCACCGGCGCTTGCCTGGGCATCGCCCTGGCCAACGGCCTGTTCATTGGCCTGGCGTTCGGCGGGGTCTCGGTGTTTCGCCCGGACAGCTCACTGTTTTTGCTGATCCAACTGGCCGGTTGCGGCTACCTGCTTTACCTGGGCGGGCTGTTTATCGGCCATGCCGGCGGCAGTTCCCTGGCCACCGTGGCCAATAACGGCGCCAGCCGTGGCTTGAACCGCGCCACCTGGTGGCGCGGCCTGGGCATGGGTTTTTTATCCGGGATGCTCAACCCCAAGAACGCCTTGTTCTACGTCAGTCTGGCGTCCTTGCTGGGGGCACAGACCGGCCCCGGCTGGAAGCTGATCTACGGTGTGTGGATGTTCAGCGTGGTGCTGCTATGGGACCTGGTGGTGGCGCTGGCCATCGGCAATGGCGCGCTGCGCGAGCGTTTTTCCCGCGGGCTGCCCTGGTTGGAAAGAATCACCGGAGCGATCCTGATCCTCCTGGCGCTGCTGGTCCTGACAAGCATGGCGCTGGGTTCTTGAGCGACAAAAGCCGGTCAACGACCTGCGACTTATAGCCGCAGGCGTTGGTCTAAATTGCCCGCCGCCGCTTGCGTCCGTTTGCTACCATGCGCGGGTTTTTGCCTGTGAGGCTGTTCAAAGGGCGTTATTTCATGAGTGTTTTGCTGACTCGCCGCACCCTGCTCACCAGCGCCGGGGTGCTCGGCCTGGGCCTGCTTGCCGGTTGCGACAACAGTCCCCGACTGTCCTTCAAGTACGGCAAGGACCTGAGCAATCAGATTCTCGGCCGCACCTTCAAACTTACCGACTCCCAAGGCGAAACCAAGTCGCTGTCCAGCTACCGTGGCCTGATGCCGATGATCTTCTTCGGCTTCACCCAGTGCCCGGCGGTCTGCCCCACCACCCTGGCCCGCGCCGCCCAGGCCAAGAAGCTGATGGGCCGCGACGGCGACCGCCTGAAAGTGGTGTTCATCACCCTGGACCCGGAGCGCGACACGCCAGAAGTGCTGGACGCCTACGTCAAAGCCTTCGACCCGAGCTTCGAGGCGCTGTACGGCAGCCTGGAAGAAACCGCAGCCACCGCCAAAGAGTTCAAGGTGTTCTACGAGAAGATCCCCAGCGGCTCGACCTACACCCTGTCCCATACCGCCACCAGTTTCGTCTACGACTCCCGGGGCACCCTGCGCCTGGGGCTGTCCCAGTCCCTCAACGCCCAAGAGTGCGCGGAAGACCTGCTCACCGTCATGGAGGTTTGTTAATGAATGCCCACCAGCGCCCGTCGCGCCTTAAATCCGCCCTGCTGCTGATCTCTCTGCTGGGCCTGGCTGGCACCGCCGGCGCGGCGACCCAAGTGGACAACGCCTGGGTTCGCGCCACAGTCCCCGGCCAGCACGCCAGCGGCGCCTTCATGGACCTCACCGCCAGCAGCGATAGCAAGCTGGTTGAAGTGCGATCGCCCGCGGCCAAGAACGTGCAGATCCACCAGTCGAGCATGCACAACGACGTGATGAGCATGCAGCAAGTGGACGCCATCGCCCTGCCGGCCGGGAAGAAGGTCAGCCTGGACACCCACGGCTACCACGTGATGCTCATGGAGCTCACCGGCCAGATCAAGGCCGGCGACACAGTGCCTCTGACCCTGATCGTGGAAAACGCCCAGGGCGAGCAGGAAACCATCAAGGTCCAAGCCCAGGCCCGAGCGCTGAATGCGCCGGATCACAGCATGATGAAGCACTGAGTTCGATACACCAGCATGCCCCAAGTCGCCTAAAAGAAGCGCCGGTTCTGTTCGCAGCTACCGGCGTTTTTTGCTCCACGGCTGGGTAAAGGCTTGGCCGGCCTGAGCCTTCAATCGACCGCGGGCCAGCCAAGCGGGAAAAAAGGAGGGGCCAGAGCCTGTTATGCTTGCGCGGTTTGCCGCGTCCTGTACGCCCTTGATATCCCCCTTGCGCCTTGGTGAATGCCCCCCATGTCGTCGATGTCCTCCCCGACCGAGAAGCATAAACCCGGTGCCAGCAGCGCCCTGTCTCGCTTGCTCAAGCGTGGCGCGCTGATCTTCGGCGTTGCCGCATTCACCCTGCTGGCCTGGCGGGTTTACGACAGCGAGCAGGGCCCGGCACTGCAACCCTGGCACCTGCGAGTGCCCCATGAATTGAGCCGTGAGCAGATCGATCGCGCCGACTGGGCGGCATGGCTGCAGGCCGAAAATCGCCTGTTCGCCGAGGTCAAACGCGATGTCACCGATACTCTGGACCCCGCCCAGGTCCCACCCTTCAACCGTTATCGCGTGGACAGCCGGGTCTACCCGCCTCGCTTTGCCACCGACTGGAACCGTTCCTACCTGCTGCGGCCCTCAGGTACGCCTCGCGGCGTGGTGGTGCTGCTGCATGGTTTGACCGACTCGCCCTACAGCTTGCGGCACATTGCCAAACGCTACGTTGCGCATGGCTATCTGGCCGTTGGCCTGCGCCTGCCGGCGCACGGCACAGTGCCGGCGGCGCTCACCGACGCCCACTGGCAGGACTGGCTGGCCGCCACGCGCCTGGCCCTGCGTACCGCCCGAGCCGAAGTCCCGGCTCCGGCGCCCTTGCACCTCGTCGGTTACTCCAACGGTGGCGCCCTGGCGGTCAAGTACGCCCTGGACGCCCTCGGCGATCCGCAATTGCCCCGGGCCCAGCGCCTGGTGCTGATTTCACCGATGATCGGCGTCGCCCCGTCGGCACGCTTTGCCGGGCTGGCCGCCTGGCCGGCGGTGTTTCCGGCCTTCAGCAAGGCCGCCTGGCTGAACCTGCGTCCGGAATACAACCCGTTCAAGTACAACTCGTTTCCGGTCAATGGCGCACGCCAGTCGTGGCTGCTGACCGATGCCGTGCAAAGCCAGCTGCAGGCCCTGGCGGGCGATCCGCGGCTCCAGCAACTGCCACCGGTCCTCGGTTTCCAGTCCCTGACCGACGCCACGGTCAGCACTCAGGCGGTGGTGACGGGCCTGTTCGCCCGGCTTCCGGCCAATGGCAGCGAACTGGTGATCTTCGATCTCAACCGCACCAGCGACTTTGACGGCCTGCTGGACCCGTCCAGCCTTACCTCCCTCACCGGCCTGCTGCCGGCGTTGCCGGGCAACTACGCCACCCAAGTGCTGAGCAACGAAGGCACCGGCACCTCGCAGTTGGAAGAAATCAGCCGCGCTGCCCAGAGCCTGGAGAGCACACGGCGCCTGCTGGATCTGAACTACCCGGCGGGGATGTTTTCTCTGTCTCATGTCGCCTTGCCGTTCCCTGTCGACGACGCCTTGTACGGCACCCAACCCTCTGCCCGCGAGGACTTCGGCGTGCACTTGGGCACCGTCGCCGCTCGCGGAGAGCGGGGCGTATTGGTGGTGCCCATGGATGAACTGATGCGCCTGAGCGCCAACCCGTTCTACCCCTACCTGATCCAGCGCATCGAAGCGCTTATAGATCAAACTACAGTTTCCTCATTGATCCAGTGAATGGGCAGGTGTTAGCGTCAGCTCCCTTTTGCCCCCTTGACTTACGAGGGGCACAACTGCCGCCACGTCCGGGAACCGCAATGAAACCAATGACCTCAACCTGGGCCCTGGGCCTGTCCTCCTTGCAACGTTGGGTGTCTCGCTCCCCTATCCCCCTGGCCTTCGGCTTGCTCGCAGCCGCTGCAACCGCACAGGCAGGTCAACCACAGAACTTCTGGTTGGTGCAGACCAGCGTCTACACCAATCACTGGAGCAACGACCCCGATCACAACAATCATCAGGACCTGATCGGCCTGGAGCGCAACTACGCCGATGGCCAATTGTGGGGGCTGAGCACCTTTCGCAACTCCTTCTCGCAACGCTCTTACTACGCCTATGTCGGCAAAGCCTGGGAAAATGCCGACTGGCCGGTTTACGCCAAACTCAGCGGCGGTTTGATCCAGGGCTACAAGGGGGACTACAAGGACAAGATTCCGCTGAACCACTTCGGCGTGGCTCCCGCGCTGATTCCGTCCATCGGTGCACATTACGGTCCGGTGAACGGCGAATTGGTGGTACTGGGTGCTGCCGCGGTGATGGTTAATGTCGGTTATCGCTTCTGAAGGCGGTGCCCCCCCTGATCGACTGGAACCTGGGTCGAGTATTCCGTCGATTGCCAGATGGCACTGAGCATCACTTTCAGACAAAGGCAAAATGACATCATCAAGCTTTATCGGATCCTTCGTTCTGGTCATTGAAATTTCAAGAGTTTTTCTCATCAGGCAGGACGTGCGACCCACAGTAGCGAGTGTCGGGAGGTACCCAGGGCGTGGTACTGACGGGCTACTGGCACCAGATATTCCAGGTCATGCTGGAGTTCGACACCGTGAACCACCGCGGCTTCAAGAACGGCTCGGCCAAAGGCGCGCAACTGAGCATAGAGCCCAACGGCTCGGTATTCGCCTGCAAGGCTGGCTCGACCTTGCTGGGCAACATTCGTGAAGGTGAAAACCTGCTGGCCTCCAAGCCCGACATCGAACATGCCCGTCTACGGCGCAATAATCCGGCCTTTTGCGAGAGCTGCGATATCGAAGGGTTCTGTGAAGGCTCGTGCCTGGGTCCGCTGGAGAACAAATACGCGACAGTCAATGTGGTTGGGCCCTCGGCCTGTGACTTCGACCGCGGCATCACCCGCAAGCACACCGAGTCGCTCAAACCCTATGAGATCGCCCCATTCGATCTATAACCCATTGATTATTAAACATTTTTAAAAAATGAAGATTGTCCATGCTGACAGTCGTCGCAAAACAACCAGAGCTCGGCACCGCCAACAGCGATTATTTGCACCAAGGTTTCTGCGTGATTGACATGCCCCGCAGGAGCAGGCGCGCCTAGAGCAGGAGGCCGGGTTTTGAGCCCGCACATCCTCATCGACCAAGCCCTCGAAGGCGTTGCCGATCCCAACAGCCAGTCCGACATCGATGCAGTGGTTCAAGGCCTGATCACCACCGCCGCTCTCGGCGCCGCAGCCTACTTTGCGGTGATGCACCTGGCCAGCGTCGGCTGACCTGTTTCTCGTGTACCGCCAGCGTTTGTGCCAGCGCCATCGAGGCGCTGGCAGCGCGTGCTTGCCTGGCATTGCCGAAAGCGATTTCGTTGCGCGGGGCGATTGCCTTGCTCGGTAAGAGCTGAGCGCGACTTGCCCACGGATCAGCGCAGACATCAACGGAATGCCCCCGATAATTTGACGAATTTTTCTGCTTGAGCGTTCTAGATTACAGATGGCCCTCACCTGCCGATAAACGACACACAGGCAATCCGTAACGTCTTGAACAAGGATTGAACGATGACTGATCCTGCCAACAAAGCAGACGACGTCCTGATGATGCAGGCCGCCCATTGGTGCATGCGCCTGCAGGAAGCCGATTGCAGCATTGAAGAGCGCCAGGCTTTCAAGGACTGGCTGCAGAGCGATCCAAGCCACGCGTTTGAATACGCGAAAATGCTCGAGGCCTGGGATCTCACCGCGCAGCTCATGCCCAGCATACCGACGTCCTGAACCGGCGCCACGCTACAGGTCGAAGCGGTCGATGGCGCGACGGCGCTCATTGTCGTCGCGCATGTCATAACTGGCGGTGGTCTGGATATTGGTGTGGTGCGCCAGTTTCTGGGCGATCGACAGGTCGTGTTCCTCGATCACCCGGGTGATGAACGAGCGGCGAAAGTCGTGGGGCATGATCCGCACCCCGACCTGGGCACCCCGCTGGCGAGCGATGTAGTAGATCGCGTGCTTGCTGATGCGCTCACGGGTGATATGACCGCCACGGCGAATCCGGTTGAACAGAAACAGATCGTCCTGCTGCCCTTCGGGCAAGCACGAACGCCGCAGTTCCAGCCAGGCCTGCAACTTGTCGAAAGCCCAGGTGGGCGCGTACTTGACCAGTTGTTTGTTGCCCTTGGCCAGTACCAGCAGGCTGCGCTGGGTGAAATCCACCTGCGCCAGATCCAGGTTCACCGATTCGGACTTGCGCATTCCCGAGCCATAGAGCACGGCAATGATCGCCGCGTCGCGCACGCCCTGGGGCCGCGGATCGGCGGCGCACACCGCCATCAACTCCTGGATCAGGCCGCGCTTGAGGTTACGTCCCCGGGACAGCCGCGTACCGCCAAGGGCCTTGACCGAACGCATTTTCAGCAGGTGGTCCTGGCTGATCAGGCTGGCGCGCCAGGCTTCGTTCATCACCCCGCGCAGGGCATTGACGTACAGCGATGACGTGTTCGGCGCATAGCCATCGCGGCGTAGCGTGGCCACCAACGCGATAACCTGCTCGGGCTGTAACTGGTGCCAGGGAATGTCCTCCAGGTTGCGGTCCTCGTAACCCAGGCGGTCGGCGGCGTCCTGTAGCACATAGCGCAGGGTCGACTGGCTGGAGGGCGCCAAGCGGGCCAGGTAAAGGCACATTGGATTAGGCGTGGCGACGCTGTCGACGGCGCTGTGCCGCAACGAATTCATAGATCCTCCGGAGAGTGGGCTGGCCCGTGACAGGCGCTAAGACCGCCTTCAACGATCATTGAAAAAAACACTGAGACAAGCACTGGCCATCGAGTTGTTAACTCCGTTGTAAGCAAACTGAACACCAGCTGTCAGGCCCTCAGAAAAACGGACTTTTACCTTATTTTTCATATTCGTTTCACATTTTTGCGCTTAATCTCAGCCCCCGACAGCTTGCCTTCACAGCGCAGACTTTTTCTCAGATTGCCAAGATAACACCCTGATCTACGTTTACTTTTCATAAACCTAATCTTTACTGATTCGCAGTATGGAGCGCCCCTTTGGCTCACAACCGGATGTGCCTGAATGACTGCATGACTCCCCTGCGTTCCATGCGCCGCCCGCGCTCTTGCTGCACCCCGCACTTCCAGCTTTTGCACTGTGTAAACCCGAGGTAACCATGAACCAGGCTTTCCTTCCTTTCTCGCGCCCGAGTATCGGCGAAGAAGAGATTGCTGCTGTTGAGCAGGTTCTGCGCTCCGGCTGGATCACCACCGGCCCGAAAAACCAGGAACTCGAACAGCAGTTCGCCGAACGCGTCGGCGCCCGCCACGCCGTGGCGCTGTCCTCGGCCACCGGCGCCATGCACATCACTCTGCTGGCCCTGGGCATCGGCCCGGGGGATGAAGTGATCACCCCGTCGCAGACCTGGGTCTCCACCGCCAACATGATCTGCCTGCTGGGGGCGACCCCAGTGTTCGTCGATGTCGACCCCGACACCCTGATGAGCGACGCTGCCACCATCGAGGCGGCCATCACCCCACGGACCAAGGCCATCATCCCGGTGCATTACGCCGGCGCCGCCTTCGACCTGGATCCGCTGTATGCCCTGGCGGACAAGCACGGTATCCCGGTGATCGAAGACGCCGCCCACGCCGCCGGCACCAGCTACCGCGGCCGGGCCATCGGCGCCCGGGGCACGGCGATCTTCTCCTTCCACGCGATCAAGAACATGACCTGCGCCGAGGGTGCGATGTTCGTCAGCGACGACCAGGCCCTGGCCGACCGGGTGCGCATGCTCAAGTTCCATGGCCTGGGGGTGGACGCCTATGACCGCCTGACCCACGGCCGCAAGCCCCAGGCCCAGGTGATCGAGCCCGGCTTCAAGTACAACCTGGCGGACATCAACGCGGCCATCGCCCTGGTGCAGCTGCAGCGCCTGGACGAGATCAACGCCCAGCGCGAAGTGCTGGCCAAGGCTTACCTGGAGCGCCTCGAAGGCCTGCCGGTGCAACCCCTGCACCTGCCCCAGTACCCGCAGCAGCACGCCTGGCACCTGTTCATCCTGCGCATCGACGCCGAACGCTGCGGCCTGGACCGCGACGCCTTCATGAAGGGCCTGCAGGCGCAGAACATCGGCAGCGGCATCCACTTCATCGCCACTCACCTGCATACCTACTACCGACAGCGCTTCCCTGACGTGCGGCTGCCACACACCGAGTGGAACTCGGCACGGCTATGCTCAATCCCACTGTTTCCGGACATGACCCTCGACGATGTCGAGCGCGTCTCCGGTGCCATTGCCAACCTTCTGGACTGATGCCTTTGAAACCTTACCCAATCCAGTTCGTGTCGATCGTCATTCCGGTCTACAACGAAGAGCAGAGCCTGCCGGAGCTGCTGCGCCGCACCGAAGCGGCCTGCCGCCAGCTCAAGCACGACTTTGAAATCGTCCTGGTGGACGACGGCAGCCGCGACCAGTCGGCGACCCTCCTGCAAGAAGCCGCCGAGCGCGAAGGCAGCCCCGTAGTGGCGGTGATCCTCAACCGCAACTACGGTCAGCACGCAGCGATCATGGCCGGCTTCGCGCAGTGCCGCGGCGACGTGGTCATCACCCTCGACGCCGACCTGCAGAACCCGCCGGAAGAAATCCCGCGCCTGGTGGCCCAGGCCGAGCTGGGCTACGACGTGGTCGGTACTGTGCGCAACAACCGCCAGGACTCGGCCTTCCGTCGCTGGCCGTCGAAGCTGATCAACCTCGCGGTGCAGCGCTCCACCGGTGTGGCCATGAGCGACTACGGCTGCATGCTGCGGGCCTACCGCCGCACCATCATCGACGCGATGCTGGCCTGCACCGAACGCAGCACCTTTATCCCGATCCTGGCCAACAGCTTTGCCCGGCACACCACCGAGGTGCTGGTGGAGCACGCCGAGCGCGAGCACGGCGACTCCAAGTACAGCCCGATGCGCCTGATCAATCTGATGTTCGATCTGATCACCTGCATGACCACTACCCCCCTGCGGCTGCTGAGCATCGTCGGCTTCGGCATGGCCGGCCTGGGCGCGCTGTTCGCCCTGATGCTGATCATCCTGCGACTGATGTTCGGCGCCACCTGGGCCGGCGACGGCACCTTCGTGCTGTTCGCGGTGCTGTTCGTGTTCACCGGTGGCCAGTTCATCGGCATGGGTCTTCTGGGTGAATACCTGGGACGTATGTACAGCGACGTGCGGGCCCGCCCGCGCTTCTTCATCGAAAAAGTCCTGCGCAGCCAGCCGGCGGTCCCCGCCCCTGCTGTGACTGTCGACGGTTTAACTTCCACTCATACTGATCAGGTTTCGCCATGAGCAATAAAGCTGTTGTCTTCGCCTACCACGATATTGGCTGTGCAGGCATCGAAGCCCTGCTCAACGCAGGTTACGAGATCGCCGCCGTGTTCACCCACGCCGACGATCCCAAGGAAAACACCTTCTACGGCTCGGTGGCCCAGCTCTGCGCCCGCAAAGGCATTGCCGTGCACGCCCCGGAAGATGCCAACCATCCGCTGTGGATCGAGCGCATCGCCAAGCTCAACCCCGACTACCTGTTCTCCTTCTATTACCGCAACCTGCTGAGCGAGCCGCTTTTGGCCACCGCTCGCAAGGGCGCGTTCAACCTGCACGGTTCCCTGCTGCCGCGCTACCGTGGCCGTGCTCCGGCCAACTGGGTGCTGGTCAAGGGCGAAACCGAAACCGGCGTGACCCTGCACCGCATGGTCAAGCGCGCCGACGCCGGCGCCATCATTGCCCAGCAGCGCGTGGCCATCGAGCGCAGCGACACCGCCCTGACCCTGCACCACAAACTGCGTGACGCCGCCGCCAGCCTGCTGCGCGACACCCTGCCGGCACTGGCCCAGGACAAAATCACCGAGACCGCCCAGGACGAGTCCAAGGCCAGCTACTACGGTCGTCGCACTGCCGCAGACGGCAAGATCGAGTGGAAGCGCCCTGCCGAAGAGCTGTTCAACCTGGTACGCGCGGTGACCCAACCGTACCCGGGCGCCTTCTGCGCCGTGGGCGAGCACAAGCTGATCGTCTGGAGCGCCGAAGTCGCCAAGGGCAATGAAGGCCAGGCCCCAGGCCGGGTCATCAGTGTCGACCCGCTGCGCATCGCCTGTGGCGAAGACTCGCTGGTGATCACCTCCGGCCAGCGCAACGCCAACGGCCTGTACTTGGGTGGCCCGCAACTGGCCAATGAGCTGGGCCTGGTGGACGGCTCCCTACTGCGCGGCGCGGAATCGGGGCGCAAGCCACGCCGTACCCGCGTGCTGATCCTCGGCGTCAACGGCTTTATCGGTAACCACCTGTCCGAGCGCCTGCTGCGTGACGACAAGTACGACGTCTACGGTCTGGACATCGGCTCCGACGCCATCGAGCGCCTGCGCAGCCATCCGAACTTCCACTTCGTCGAAGGCGATATCAGCATCCACTCCGAGTGGATCGAATACCACATCAAGAAGTGCGACGTGGTCCTGCCGCTGGTGGCCATCGCCACGCCGATCGAATACACCCGCAACCCTCTGCGCGTATTCGAACTGGACTTCGAAGAGAACCTCAAGCTGGTTCGCTACTGCGTCAAGTACAACAAGCGGGTGATCTTCCCGTCGACGTCGGAAGTCTATGGCATGTGCCAAGACAAGAACTTCGACGAAGACACCTCCAACCTGATCGTCGGCCCGATCAACAAGCAACGCTGGATCTACTCGGTGTCCAAGCAACTGCTGGACCGGGTGATCTGGGCCTACGGCGCCAAGGGCCTGAACTTCACCCTGTTCCGTCCGTTCAACTGGATGGGCCCGCGCCTGGACCGCCTGGACTCGGCTCGTATCGGCAGTTCGCGTGCCATTACCCAGTTGATCCTCAACCTGGTGGAAGGCACGCCGATCCGTCTGTTCGACGGTGGCGAGCAGAAGCGCTGCTTCACTGACATCGCCGATGGCATCGAAGCCCTGGCGCGCATCGTCGACAACGACAACGACTGCTGCAACGGCCAGATCATCAACATTGGCAACCCGGACAACGAAGCCAGCATCCGTCAGTTGGGCGAAGAGCTGCTGCGTCAGTTCGAAGCTCACCCGCTGCGCGGCAACTTCCCACCGTTCGCCGGTTTCCGCGATGTCGAGAGCAAGGCCTTCTACGGTGCCGGCTACCAGGACGTTGAACACCGCAAGCCCAGCATCGACAACGCCAAGCGCCTGCTGAACTGGGAGCCGACCGTGGAGATGAGCGAAACCATCGGCAACACCCTGGACTTCTTCCTGCGCGAAGCCATGCTGGAAATCGCCGACCGTTCCAAAGAAGAAGCTCGCTGATGCAGGCAGGTCTGCGCATTGATGTCGATACCTACCGCGGCACCCGGGAGGGGGTGCCACGGCTGCTCGAATCGCTGGACGAAGCCGGGGTCAAGGCCACGTTCTTTTTCAGCGTCGGGCCGGACAACATGGGGCGCCATCTGTGGCGCCTGATCCGTCCGCAGTTCCTCTGGAAAATGTTGCGCTCCAATGCCGCAGGCCTGTATGGCTGGGACATCCTCCTGGCCGGCACAGCCTGGCCGGGTAAACCCATCGGCCGCGACCTGGGGCACTTGATGCGCCAGACCCTGGCCGCCGGTCATGAAGTCGGCCTGCACGCCTGGGATCACCACGGCTGGCAGGCCAACACCGGGCGCTGGAGTCAGGCACAACTGATCGAACAGATCCGCCGTGGCGTCGACAGCCTCAACGATATTCTCGGGCAAGCGGTGAGCTGCTCGGCGTCTGCCGGTTGGCGCGCCGACGAACGCGTCATCGAAGCCAAGCAACAGTTCGGCTTTCGCTACAACAGCGACTGCCGCGGCCAGAGCCTGTTCCAGCCACGACTGGCGGACGGCGGCCTGGGCGCGCCACAGATTCCGGTGGACCTGCCAACCTACGACGAAGTCGTCGGGCCGCTGGTGACCGCCAAGGATTTCAATCGTTTCATCCTCGACCGGTTCAACCCGGCGAAACTCAACGTCTATACGGTGCACGCCGAAGTAGAAGGGATTCTCATGGCCAATGATTTCCGCCAGTTACTGGCCGCTGCCAAGCAGCGCGACATTCACTTCCAACCCCTAGGGCAGATGCTCCCGGCGAATATCGCCAGCCTTCCGGTCGGCCAGGTGGTACGCGGCACCCTGGAAGGCCGCGAAGGCTGGCTGGGAGTACAAGGCGCATGACCAGACGCTGGGCCTTGCCGCTGCTGCTGATCGCTTTCGGTCTGTTCTACCTGTTGCCCATGGCCACCCACGGCCTGTGGATTCCCGATGAAACCCGCTACGCGCAGATCAGCCAGGAGATGCTCCTGAGCGGTCACTGGGCGTCGCCGCACTTCATGGGGATTCGCTATTTCGAAAAACCCGTGGCCGGCTACTGGATGATGGCCATCGGTCAGGCGCTGTTTGGCGACAACCTCTTCGGTGTTCGCGTGGCCTCGGCCCTGAGTACCGGCCTGAGCGTGGTCCTGGCTTACCTGCTGGCCCGGCGTTTGTGGAATGATCCGCGCAAAAGCCTGGCCTGCGCCCTGCTGTACATGAGCTTCACCGTGGTCGCGCTGCTGGGCGGCTACGCCAACCTCGATCCGCAGTTCACCTTCTGGGTCAACCTGAGCCTGGTGGCGCTGTGGTTCACCTTCGACTGCCAGACCCGGCGCGGACAGATCGGCGCCTGGGTACTGCTGGGCCTGGCCTGCGGCATGGGCTTCATGACCAAAGGCTTTCTCGCCTGGCTGCTGCCGGTGCTGGTGGCTCTGCCCTACGCGCTGTGGCAAAAACGCCTGCGCTCGCTGCTGCTCTATGGCGGCATCGGCGTGCTGGTGGCGATCCTCATCAGTCTGCCTTGGGCCCTGGCGGTGCATGCCCAGGAACCGGACTACTGGCGGTTCTTCTTCTGGCATGAGCACATCCGTCGCTTTGCCGGTGAAGACGCCCAGCACGCCTCGCCCTGGTGGTATTACCTGCCGTTGCTGGTGGGCTTCTGCGTGCCTTGGGTGCTGCTGTTGCCAGCCAGCCTGAAGCAGGCCTGGGAACAACGGCGGCTGAACAGCAGCGGTTTCCTGCTGCTGTGGCTGGTGCTGCCCCTGGCCTTCTTCAGCCTGAGCAAAGGCAAGTTGCCGGCCTACATCCTGCCGTGCCTGTTGCCCTTGGCACTGCTGATGGGCCACACCCTGATGGACCGCCTGGCGGCCGGCAAGACGCGGATCATCAGCCTCAACGGTACGCTCAACCTGCTGGCCGGTCTGCTGGGACTGCTGACCCTGGTGTACTTCCAGATAAAGAAGCCGGTGTACGTGGATGAGCCGCAGCACCTGGCGCTGGTGTACGTGCTGCTGCTGGGCTGGATCTTCAGCAACCTGGTCCAGGCGGTGCGCCCCTTGACCCTGTGGGCAGCACCAGCCCTGGGCAGCTTCCTGCTGGTGGCCCTGGCCCCGGCGGCGCTGCCGAACAAAGTGGTCTACAACAAGATTCCCGACCCATTCATCATCGATCATGTCGCCGAACTGGGTCAGGCCAAGGCGCTGCTGAGCAATGACCTGGGCGCCGCATCCGCGCTGGCCTGGCGTCTGCGTCGCCCCGACGTGACGCTGTACAACACCGAGGGCGAAGTGAAATACGGCCTGGGTTACACCGACAGCACCGCGCGCAAGGTCGACCTGAATCAGGTCCAGCCGTGGATCGCCGAGGCCCGCAAACAAGGCTCGATCGGCGTGGTGATGCGGGTCAAGAGCAGCGACGAAGAACATGAAGTCGAGCTGCTGCCCAAGGATGCCAAGCGTTACGAGCAAGGCAATATCGTGATCTTCATCATTCCCCAGAGTCAGCCATGAGCCTGTTGCTGCTATTGCTCGCCTGCGCTCTGACCTGCCTGGGCCAGGTGGCGCAGAAATTCACCGTGGAAAGCTGGCGTGACCAGCCCTCCGACATCCTGCAAAAACTGCGTTCCGGCTGGCTGTGGCTGGCCCTGTTCAGCCTCGGCCTGGGTTTGCTGGTGTGGCTTTTGGTGCTGCAACGCATGGAAGTGGGCGTGGCCTACCCGATGCTCAGCCTGAATTTCGTGTTCATTACCTTGATCGCCCGTTTCGTCTTTCATGAGCCCATCGACCGCCGCCATTGGCTCGGTGTGGCCCTGGTGATTGGCGGCGTGCTGTTGTTGAGTCGCCACGCATGAGCCGGGCCAAGGGATTTGCCTTCGCCCTGGGCAGCGTGGCCCTGGTCAGCGGCGCCCAGCTGGGCATGCGCTGGAGCATGACCCGCCTGCCCGCCCCCGACCAGTGGCTGTCGGCCCTAAGCGCCGGCAACGTCGATCTGGCCGCCCTGGGGGTGGTGATCGCAGCCATCGGTGCCTACGCCCTGTCGATGCTCTGCTGGCTGCTGGCCCTGCGCGACCTGCCGCTGGGCCGGGCCTATTCGCTGCTCAGCATCAGCTACGCCCTGGTCTACCTGCTGGCCGCCAGCCTGCCGCTGTTCAACGAACCCTTCACGCTATCCAAAAGCCTCGGGGTGGCCCTGGTCATCCTCGGGGTCATGACCATTAACTCTCGATCTGCACCCGCGAAAAGTCCCAGGAATACCCCATGAAAATCAGTGTATTTGGAAGTGGTTACGTCGGCCTCGTACAAGCCGCCGTATTGGCTGAAGTCGGCCACGATGTCATCTGCATGGACATCGACGAGCAAAAGGTCAAGCAGCTGCAACAGGGACACGTGAGCATCTTCGAGCCCGGGCTGGCCAGCCTGGTCAGGGAAAACCTCGAAGCCAAGCGCCTGCAGTTCACCAGCGACGAGAAACTCGCGGTGCAACACGGCCAGGTGCTGTTCATCGCCGTGGGCACGCCGTCCAGCGAAGACGGCTCGGCGGACCTGCGCTATGTGCTGTCGGTGGGCGACGCAGTGGCCCGCCACCGTGAGAAGCCGGTGATCCTGGTGGAAAAATCCACGGTGCCGGTGGGCACCGGCGACACCTTGAAGGCGCACATAGAGAAGGTCCTGGACGGCCGCCCGCTGCAATTCGATATCGTTTCCAACCCGGAGTTTCTCAAGGAAGGTTCAGCCGTCACTGACTGCCGCCGTCCGGACCGGATCATCATCGGCTGTGAACGCGAGGAAGTGCGCGACGTCATGCGCGACCTGTACGCGCCGTTCAACCGCAACCACGACCGCATCATGTTCATGGACCTGCGCAGCGCCGAGCTGACCAAGTACGCGGCCAACTGCATGCTGGCCACCAAGATCAGCTTCATCAACCAGATCGCCGAGTTGGCCGAGCACCTGGGGGCCGACATCGAATCGGTGCGCTTGGGCATCGGCGCCGACTCGCGGATCGGCTATCACTTCATCTACCCCGGTTGCGGCTACGGCGGCTCCTGCTTCCCCAAGGACATGCGCGCCCTGATCCACAGCGCCGAGCAAGCCCACTGTTCCAGCGACCTGTTGCAAGCGGTGGAAGCCATCAACGAGCGGCAGAAACACAAGTTGTTCGAACGCATCAAGGCGTTCTACAAAGGCGACCTTGAAGGCAAGACCTTTGCCCTCTGGGGCTTGGCGTTCAAGCCCAACACCGACGACATGCGCGACGCACCGAGCCGGGTGCTGCTGGACGCGCTGTTCGCGGCCGGCGCCGAAGTCCGGGCCTTCGACCCGGAAGCCATGCAGGAAACCCAGCGCCTGTACCCGGACGAATCGCGCCTGATGCTCATGGGCACTCCGGAATCGGTGCTCCATCGCGCCGACGCGCTGATCATCTGCACCGAATGGCAGCAGTTCAAGGCGCCGGATTTCGACCTGATCCAGCAGCGTCTCAAGGCCCCGGTGATCTTCGACGGCCGTAACCTGTACGACGCCGAGCGCCTGGCGCGC
This sequence comes from Pseudomonas sp. LD120, assembly GCF_009861525.1. Classification (GTDB taxonomy): domain Bacteria; phylum Pseudomonadota; class Gammaproteobacteria; order Pseudomonadales; family Pseudomonadaceae; genus Aquipseudomonas. The sequence goes on from NZ_WVHL01000002.1 coordinate 425,898, forward strand.
AACGGTTTCACCTACTTCCCGATCGGTCGTGGTGAATCGCGCAACCTGCCGATTCCGCACCAGCAGTGGTCCACCGAGGCCTGAATGAACCCGCACTCCAGTTCCCCTTCGAACACATTACTTTGGCAATCGTTGGGGCTGGGGCTGCTGGCCTTGCTGCTGTTCTGCGCCGGCGCCGGCCACGATTCGGTCATCGGCTTCGACTCGCGCTTTGTGCTCTTCGCCAAGGAGATGCTGCGCCATGGGCCGGGGTTCTTCCCTACCACCTATGGCCAGCCCTATGCCGACTATTCCAGCGCCTCGACCCTGCTGGTGTGGCTGTTTTCCCTGCCCACCGGGCAGGTCAGTAGTTTCAGTGCTTGGCTGCCCACGGCCCTCGCCTCGGCGCTGATCGTCAGCCTGATCTATCGCCTGCTGGCGCCCTACTCCCGCACCTGGGCCCTGCTCAGCGTGGCTTTGCTGCTGCTGAGCAATACCTTCATCAGCGAAACCCGCGCCGTCTCCCTGGATCAGATGCTCGCGGCCGTGTCCTTGGCGGTGTTCTACCTGGGCTACGCCCATGATCACTTCGACGCGCCCCGGCGCCTGGGCGGGATCTTCCTGCTGCTGGTGCTGGGCTTTGCCATTCGCGGGCCCATCGGCCTGGTAATTCCCACCGGCATGCTGTGCAGCTACTACCTGCTGGGCGGTCAATGGCGTCGTTTGTTCGGCGTTGGTTTCAGCGCGCTGTTGCTGCTGGTGGCCTGCGTCGGCTTGCTGCTGTGGCTGGCCAAGCTCAGCGGTGGCCAGGCCTTTGTCGACGAGGTGATCCGCATGCAGTTCATGGGACGCATGGACGGCAGCGAAGGCTCCAGCGACGTCTTCTATTACTTCACCAGTTCCCTGGGCAACTACGCCCTGGCCTATCCCCTGGCGATCCTGGCGTGGGTCGCGGTGCTGCTCAATCGCCCCGTGGAACAGGACCCGGCCCTGAAACTGTTGCGTCTGTGCACTGCTGCCGGGCTGATCGTGATGATCGGCCTGTCGATTCCCCAGGCGAAAAAGGCCCGCTACCTGCTGCCGATGCTGCCCATGGCGGCGATCGTTGCGGCTTATCCGTTCCAGGCCGGACGCGGGCGGGTCATGGGCTGGCTGCGGGTACTGATCCAGGGCCTGTGGCTGCTGCTGCCCGGGGTGCTGATGGTGGGACTGCTGGTACTGCGGCGCAAATTCCCTGAACAGCTCACCCACCTCTTGCCCATGCTGCTGATCCTCGGCCTCTTGCAAGCGCTGTCCCTGGGGTTGCTGTGCAAGCGCCAGTGGCGCGCCGTGGGCCTGGCCTACAGCGCGGTGCTGGCGGTCTGGGCCTGTTACATCGGGGTCTTCGAACCGGTGGAGCACCGTCTCTATGACACTCGCGCCTTCAGCCTCGGCGCCATGCAACTGATCGAGGCCGACCCGGCACCAGTGGTCCTGCACCGCATGGGCAAGGACGCCAAGGCAATCAAGTTCATGGTCAACCTGGACCGGGACCTGCAACCGCAGTTCAGTGAAACCCCTGCCAGCCTGGCCCAGATCCCCGGCCCGGCCTGGGTGATCCTTGACCAGAGCGACCTGCCCAGCCTGCAAGGCACACCCCTGGCCGGATTGACTCCGGTGCTGAGCGGGCGTTTCGACAAGAATGACTTTGTGCTCCTGCACCTGCCCAAGGCCACTCAGGCACGACCCTGAAAGCGTTGCGCCCCCCCGGCCGGCTCCTTACACTCGCGCCCATGACCATTCAGATCCGCCGGGCGCGGGTGGCTGACGCGGCCTTCCTGCCCGCTATTGAAACCTCGGCCGCCGAACTCTTTCGCAGTGATCCGCAACTGGCCTGGCTGGCCGACGCCGAAGTGGCCGATGCCCAGAGCCATCGAGAAAACATCCAACACCACCTGGTCTGGGTTGCGCTGATAGAAGACGGCACCCGCTGCGCCTTTCTCAACGCCCAGATCTGCGACCAGGAACTGCATGTGTGGGAAATTTCCGTTGCCACTGGCCACCAGGGCCAAGGCATTGGCAAGCGCCTGTTGCAGGCGGCACGCGAGTTCGCCTTGGAACAGTGCCTCACGGCCCTGACCCTCAGCACCTTCCGCGAACTGGCCTGGAACGAACCTTTCTACCAGCGCCAGGGCTTTGTCACCCTGCAACCTGCACAACTGAGCCCGCGCCTGCGCCAGGTCCTGGCCGATGAAACACAGCACGGCCTGCCCGAATCACGCCGCTGCGCCATGCGCCTGAGCTTGTAAAGACGCACTGCCACTGACCGCTGGAGCTGGCCCAGGGGGCTGGCTGTAGGGGCGGGCTTGCCAGCGAAAGCGCCCTCAAGACCCGCCCCCAACGCCAAGCCCTCTTAGCTCCCTTCGCTGGCAAGCCGGTGCGTCATACAGCAAAATAAATGCACTTAAACGGCATTATTATGAATTTGTCAGCAGCACCAATGCTCGGCACACTGTGCCCGTTCCTCCCCCAAATGTGGGAACGTTCAAGGGCTTTCTGGTGATCCAGGCAAGCCCTTCTTTTTGCCCGTCGTTTAGCCCTGGACCGTTCTTGCCGATGTTTGCCCGCTGGAAACCCGCCGCCATCAATACCCGCCCCCTGGAATGGAGCCGTGCCGCCATCGGCATGGCCCTGGGCACCCTGTTCAGTGTCTGGCTCTGCGCCCAAGTGTTCGGCATGCCCGTGGCACTGCACTTGATCGGTCCGCTGGGGGCCTCGGCGGTGTTGTTGTTTGCCGTGTCTTCCGGGGCCCTGGCCCAGCCCTGGTCGATCCTCGGCGGTTACCTGTGCGCTGGGGTCGTGGCCTTGCTGGTGGCCCATGTCCTGGGCCGGACCCTGGGCAGCGCCTGCCTGGCGGCGGGTATTTCCCTGGTGCTGATGTGCTGGTTGCGCTGCCTGCATCCCCCGGCTGGCGCCCTGGCCCTGACCCTGGTGCTGGCGGACCCGGCCAGCGTGGCTTTGGAGTGGCGGGAACTGGGGCCGGTGATGCTCGCGGCGGCCAGCCTGTTGGCCAGTGCCTTGGTCTACAACAACCTGACGCGGATTCGTTACCCCAAGGGCCCGAGCGATACCCCGGTGCTGCTGCCCTCGGCGGCCCCCGCCGACAGCCTGGCGATCACCGCCGAAGACCTCAAGCAGGCCCTGGCCGAGATGGAAGAATTCTTCGACGTCACCCCTGAAGACCTTGAGCAACTGATCCACGCCAGCGAAGCCCACGCCCGCCGGCGCAGCATTGGCCAGGTCCTGTCCTCGCGGCCCTGATAGCGCCCTAACCTTCGCCCTCGCTGGTGCTGACTTGCCAGCCAAGACAGTTTCAGAAGCGGCGCACGCGTCAAGGACCTGTTCGTTGGCAAGCCGGGGCCTGCAAAGGCATCGTCGATTGCGCGCCAGGCGCAGCCACTGGCTGGCCAGCGCAGGCGCGCTCAAGTGCGGTGGCAGGCTCAAGTCAGTGGGTTCAAACCATCGGCGACCAGCGCTGGGACCAGTCGTGGTCTTGTTCGATCACCTCACGCAATACCGCAAACGCCTGCTGCAGCTGCACCGAGTCGCGCTCCCGGGCATACAGCAGGTAAGTGGGAAAACTGAACTCCGGAGCCTTTTCCACCCGTTCCAGCACACCGCTGTCCAGGTAGCTCTGCACCACCCGGGTGCGGAAATAGCCGCTGCCACCGGCGTCGAGGATGAACTGCAGCGCCAGGGGCCCAAGGTTGAAGCCCACCGCGGCCTTGGCCTGCTCCGGCAATGCGGCGTCGTGCTGACGACGAAAATCCTCGCCCCAATCGATGTACACATACGGATCAGGACGCCCTGCCAGGCGCACCTGGATCAGTGTTTCTTCCAGCAATTGCTCCACCTGCAACCCCGGCGAATACAGCGGCTGGAACACCAGCGCCGCATCCAGTACCCCCAACTCCAGTTGCCGCTGCAGGCTCGCGCCTTCAGCGATCTGGGTGTGCAACGCATGGTTGGGCAGCGCCTGGCGCAAGCGCCGTACCCAGTTGAGCATCAGCGGGTTGCACAGGCTCAGTTCGCCACCGATGTGCAACACATTCCGGTAGCCCGCCAGCAGCGGCAGATCGCGCTGCGCCGCTTCCCAGGTCTGTACCAGTTGATTGGCATAGGCAATGAAGGCTTCGCCATCGGCAGTGGGCCGTGCGCCGGCGCGGTTGCGCACCAACAGTTTGCAGTTGAGCTGGCCTTCCAGATTCTGCACCCGGGCGCTGATGGCGGTCTGGGTCAGGTGCAGGCGCTCGGCAGCGGCGATCAGACTGCCGCTGCGGACGATTTCCAGGAAGGTGCGGGCCAGATCGATGTCCATGGTGCCTCGCCGGCAAAAATTCGAGCGCCATTGTAGCGGCGCTCGTGCCGCCGTGCCGACTCCCCGTCAGCCACCCGGGCCGACGGGGCAACGAACCGGCGACCTGGATGTGCTTGTTTTCGCTCATTGAGGCGCTAAAGCCTGGGCCAGAGCGTTGGAGTACCAGGCAGTGCAGCCGTTGGAGCAGGCAAAAATGCACAGCCAACCTGCAGTTTTCGGGGGTGTACTGGGCAAATTTGCACTGTTACGATCCGCCGATGCTCGCGCGCGAGCGTCCTATGAAAAACAATAAAAGCAGGGAGTTAGTGATGACTGCTCAGGTTTCATCCCAGGCGACTCGGGCGCTCGACGCCACCCCGGACGAAGTACGGGTCGAGGTACGCAACCACATTGGCCACCTGACCCTCAACCGCCCCGCCGGTCTCAATGCGATCACCCTGTCGATGGTGCGCACCTTGCAGCAGCAACTGGATGCCTGGGCGCTGGACCCGGAGGTGCAGGCCGTGGTGCTGCGCGGCGCCGGAGAAAAAGCCTTCTGCGCCGGTGGTGATATCCGCTCGCTGTACGACAGCTACCAGAACGGCGAGACCTTGCATGAGGCGTTCTTCGTCGAAGAATACGCCCTGGACCTGACCATCCACCATTACCGCAAGCCGGTGCTGGCCCTGATGGACGGCTTTGTCCTCGGCGGCGGCATGGGCCTGGTGCAAGGTGCCGACCTGCGAGTGGTCACCGAGCGCAGCCGCCTGGCGATGCCGGAAGTGGCCATCGGTTACTTCCCGGATGTCGGTGGCAGCCACTTTCTTTCGCGCATTCCCGGCGAGCTGGGGATCTACCTCGGGGTCAGCGGCGTGCAGATCCGCGCCGCCGATGCGCTCTACTGCGGCCTGGCCGACTGGTACCTGGAAAGCGAGCAACTGGGCCTGCTGGACCAACGCCTGGATCATCTGCAGTGGGGCCACTCGCCGCTCAAGGACCTGCAGGGCCTACTGGCCAAGCTGGCGGTACAGAGCCTGCCCGATGCACCGCTCAAAGCCCTGCGCCCAACCATCGACCACTTCTTCGCCCTGGCGGACATGCCGAGTATCGTCGAGCAGTTGCGCAGCGTGGCAATCGCCGACAGCCACGAGTGGGCCCTGGCCACCGCCGACCTGCTGGACACCCGCTCGCCTCTGGCCATGGCGGTAACCCTGCAGATGCTGCGCTACGGCCGCCAGTTGAGCCTGGAACAATGCTTTGCCCTGGAGCTGCACCTGGACCGCCAGTGGTTCGAGCGTGGCGATCTGATGGAAGGCGTGCGCGCGCTGATCATCGACAAAGACAAGACCCCGCACTGGAACCCGCCGACCCTGGCCGCCCTTGAGGCTGAGCGGGTGGCGAGCTTCTTCAAGGGTTTCGACGGCATTGGGAGCTGAACTCATGCACGACATTGAATTGACCGAAGAACAAGTGATGATCCGCGACATGGCCCGGGACTTTGCCCGGGGCGAGATCGCGCCCCATGCCCAGGCCTGGGAGCAGGCCGGCTGGATCGACGATGCCCTGGTACACAAGATGGGCGAGCTGGGCCTGTTGGGCATGGTGGTCCCCGAACAATGGGGCGGCAGCTACCTGGACTACGTGGCTTACGCCCTGGCGGTGGAGGAAATCTCCGCCGGCGACGGCGCTACCGGCGCGCTGATGAGCATCCACAACTCGGTGGGCTGCGGGCCGATCCTCAACTACGGCAGCCAGGAGCAGAAACAGCAATGGCTACCGCGCCTGGCCGCCGGCGAAGCCATCGGCTGCTTCTGCCTCACCGAACCCCAGGCCGGTTCCGAAGCCCACAACCTGCGCACCCGCGCCGAGCTGCGTGACGGTAAGTGGGTGATCAACGGCGCCAAGCAGTTCGTCAGCAACGGCAAGCGCGCCCAGCTGGCCATCGTCTTCGCGGTGACCGACCCGGAACTGGGCAAGAAAGGCCTGTCGGCATTCCTGGTGCCCACCGACACCCCGGGGTTCATCGTCGACCGCACCGAACACAAGATGGGCATTCGCGCTTCCGACACCTGCGCCGTGACCCTCAACCAGTGCACCATCCCCGAAGCCAACCTGCTGGGCGAACGGGGCAAGGGCCTGGCCATTGCCCTGTCCAACCTCGAAGGCGGCCGCATCGGCATCGCCGCCCAGGCCCTGGGCATCGCCCGCGCCGCGTTTGAAGCGGCCCTGGCCTACGCCCGGGAACGGGTGCAGTTCGACAAGCCGATCATCGAACACCAGAGCATCGCCAACCTGCTGGCCGACATGCACACCCGCCTGAATGCCGCACGCCTGCTGATCCTGCACGCCGCGCGCCTGCGCAGCGCCGGCCAGCCGTGCCTGTCGGAGGCCTCCCAGGCCAAGCTGTTCGCGTCGGAAATGGCCGAGAAGGTCTGCTCCTCGGCCATGCAGATCCATGGCGGCTACGGGTATCTGGAGGACTATCCGGTGGAGCGCTACTACCGCGATGCGCGGATCACCCAGATCTACGAAGGCTCCAGCGAGATCCAGCGCCTGCTGATTGCCCGCGAGCTCAAGCATTACCAGTTGTAGATAACAGCGCTCAAAGCCCCCAACCAAAAATCGCAGCCCAGGCTGCGATTTTTTTTGCTCGTACGGCCGCCCTCCTCGCCAGCCACAATCTGCAGGGCAGCGCCATAAGCCCTGTTGTGCGCAGTCAAGCAGTTGGCTCCGCGGCAGTGGCTCCCGGTGCTTTCAGAAAAATTCAACGCAAGATCCGGAGTTCAGCGCCGTTCGCAGCGGCCTATGGTTGGCTCAACACTCATGTAAAGGGGGTCAACCATGAAACAACTGCAAGACAAAGTCGCGATTGTCACGGGCGCCACGTCGGGAATCGGTCAGGCTGCCGCCCGACTGTTCGCCCAAGAGGGCGCGCGCCTGATAGTGACCGGCCGTCGGGGCGACGCACTGGATGCGTTGGTCGCCCAGATCCAGCAAGCCGGTGGCCAGGCGCTCGGGGTTACAGGCGACATTCGCAGCGAGGCACTGGCCGAGCGTCTTGTTGCGCTGGCGCTGGAGCGTTTCGGTGGCTTGGATATCGCGTTCAATAACGCCGGAATGACCGGTGAGGCCCGGTCCGTCTCCGAGTTGACCCTGAGCCAGTGGCAGGACGTGCTCGACTGCAACTTGACCAGCGCCTTTCTTGGGGCCAAGCACCAGTTGCCTGCTCTGCGCAACCGGGGCGCAGGGTCGATCATTTTCACTTCCAGCTTTGTCGGGCACCGCGTCGGTTTTCCCGGGATGGCGGCGTATGCCGCGAGCAAGGCCGCGCTGATCGGCTTGACCCAGGTCATCGCGGCTGAAGAAGGTCCCCATGGCATTCGCGCCAACGCGCTATTGCCCGGAGGCACCGACACGCCAATGGGCCAAGCAGCCACCGACACGCCAGAGAAACGCGCCTTTGTCGAAAACCTGCATGCCCTCAAGCGCCTCGCCCGTCCCGAGGAAATTGCCCGGGCGGCGCTGTTCCTCGCGTCGGACGCCGCCAGTTTCGTCAGCGGGACGGCGATGCTGGTTGAGGGGGGAGTCTCCATCAACCGCAGCTAGGGTCTGTTCCCGTTTGGTGACGAGCCGCGTTGCTGGGCCAAACGGTGCGAGGCAAGGCGCGGGATGCCGCCAATGGTTGTTCCCTTGGCAAATCCCGCAACGCAGCCTCGCGCCGTTTGGCACGCAACCCGAAGGGACGGGGCTCACTGGGCACAGGGCGGCGCTGCGGTTGAGGGTATAGGGACGCTGGATGAACGCCGCGTCCTGCCAGGGGCGGTGCAGTTACTGATCCTTGAACTGCGGATCACGCTTGGCGATGAAGGCGGCCATGCCCTCTTTCTGGTCCTGGGTGGCGAACGCCGCGTGGAACACCCGGCGTTCGAAGCGCACGCCTTCGGACAGGCTGACTTCGAAGGCGCGGTTCACGCTTTCCTTGATCATCATGCTCACCGGGATCGATTTTGCGGCAATCAGGGCGGCGACTTTCAGGGCCTCTTCCACCAGCTCATCCGCCGGGACGATGCGCGCGACGATACCGCAACGCTCGGCTTCCACGGCGTCGATAAAACGTCCGGTCAGGCACATTTCCATGGCCTTGGCCTTGCCCACGGCGCGGGTCAGGCGCTGGGTGCCGCCCATGCCTGGCAATACGCCGAGGTTGATTTCCGGCTGGCCGAACTTGGCGTTGTCGCCAGCCAGGATGAAGTCGCACATCAAGGCCAGTTCGCAACCGCCACCCAGGGCGAAGCCGTTGACCGCGGCGATGATCGGCTTGCGCCGGTTGGCCACCCGGTCGCTGTCGCTGAACAGGTCGTCGAGGTAGATCTGCGGGTAGGTGAGTTCGGCCATTTCCTTGATGTCGGCACCGGCGGCGAAGGCTTTCTTCGAGCCGGTGATGACGATGCAGCCGATCTGCGGGTCGGCTTCCAGGCGATCCAGGGCCTGGTTCACTTCACCGACGATCTGCGCGTTGAGGGCGTTCAGCGCCTGGGGACGGTTGAGGGTGATCAGACCGACGCGGTCCTTGATGTCCAACAAAATGGTTTCGTAGCTCATGAATCAGCTCCTGCTAAAAGTCAGAGATTGCGCGAAATGACCATGCGCTGGATGTCGCTGGTGCCTTCGTAGATCTGGCAGATGCGCACATCACGGTAGATTCGCTCCAGCGGGAAGTCACTCAAATAGCCATAGCCGCCCAGGGTTTGCAATGCCGCCGAGCAGACCTTCTCGGCCATTTCCGAGGCAAACAGCTTGGCCATCGAGGCCTCCACCAGGGCCGGCTTGCCGCTGTCGCGCAGGGCCGCGGCGTAGTGCACCATTTGGCGAGCCACGGCGATCTGGGTGGCCATGTCCGCCAGGCGGAAGGCCACGGCCTGGTGCTCGATGATCGGCTTGCCGAAGGTTTCGCGCTCACGGGCGTAGTCACGCGCCGCTTCGAACGCGGCCCGGGCCATGCCCACCGATTGCGAAGCAATGCCCACGCGGCCGCCTTCGAGGTTGGCCAGGGCGATCTTGTAGCCCTCGCCCTCCTCGCCCAGACGATTGGCCAGCGGCACCTTCACATCCTCGAAAAGGATCTGGCAGGTGTCGCTGGCATGCTGGCCAAGCTTGTCCTCGATACGCGCGACCTTATAGCCCGGCGCATCGGTGGGCACGATAAAGGCGCTGATGCCGCGCTTGCCGGCCGCCGGATCGGTGACCGCGAAGACGATCACCGCCCCGGCGTTCTGCCCGGAGGTGATGAACTGCTTGCAGCCGTTGAGCACATAGTGATCGCCGTCGCGGCGGGCCCGGGTCTTCAGGCTGCTGGCATCGGACCCGGCCTGGGGCTCGGTCAGGGCGAAGGCGCCGAGCATGGCGCCGCTGGCCAGGGGCTTGAGGAAACGCTCTTTCTGCTCATCGTTGCCGAACTTGAGGATCGGCACGCAGCCCACCGAGTTGTGCACGCTCATGATGGTGGAGCAGGCGCCGTCACCGGCGGCGATTTCTTCCAGGGCCATGGCATAGGCCAGGTAGCCGGTGTCGCATCCGCCCCACTGCTCGGGCACCAGCATGCCGAAGAAACCCAGCTCGGCCATTTCGGCAATGGCTTCCCTGGGAAAGCGGTGCTCGCGATCCCAGTCGGCGGCGAAAGGCTTGAGGCGTTCCTGGGCGAATTGCCGGGCCGCGTCGCTGATCTGCAGTTGTTCGTCATTGGGCAACATCGGGATTCCTCGTTACAGGCATTCAACGGCCATGGCCGTGGCTTCACCACCGCCGATGCAGATCGCGGCCACGCCACGCTTGAGGCCCTTCTGGCGCAGGGCCGAGAGCAGGGTCACCAGGATCCGCGCACCGGAGGCGCCGATGGGGTGGCCCAGGGCGCAAGCGCCACCGTGCACGTTGACCTTGGCGTGGGGGATGTCCAGCTTGCTCATGGTCACCAGGCTGACCACGGCGAAGGCTTCGTTGATCTCGAACAGGTCGACCTCGCTCAGGGCCCAGCCGGTCTTTTTCAGCAGCCGTTCGATGGCGCCCACCGGAGCCACAGGGAACAGGCCCGGGGTGTCGGCAAAGGCCGCGTGGCCATGGATCACCGCCAGCGGCTTGAGGCCGCGCTTGTCGGCTTCGGAGCGACGCATCAGCACCAGGGCCGCGGCGCCATCGGAGATCGAACTGGCGTTGGCGGCGGTCACGGTGCCGCCCTCGCGGAATGCCGGTTTCAGGGTGGCGATCTTGTCCAGCTTGGCCTTGGGCGGTTGTTCGTCATCACTGATCAGCTTCGACTCTTTGCCGATCATCACGTGCACAGGGACGATCTCGTCCTTGAACAGACCGTCCTTGATCGCTTGCTGGGCGCGGGTCAGGGAGGCCACGGCGAACTCATCCTGGGCCTCGCGGGTGAAACCGTTGGCCTCGGCGCAATCCTCGGCAAAGGTGCCCATCAAGCGGCCCTTGTCGTAGGCGTCTTCCAGGCCATCGAGGAACATGTGATCGAGCACCTTGCCGTGGCCCATGCGGTAGCCGCTGCGGGCACGGTCCAGCAGGTACGGGGCGTTGGACATGCTTTCCATGCCGCCGGCGACCACCACCTCGGCGCTGCCGGCCAGCAGTCTGTCGTGGGCCAGGATGGTGGCCTCCATGCCCGAACCGCACATCTTGTTCAGGGTGGTGCAACGGGTGCCCTTGTCCAGGCCGGCGCCCAGGGCCGCCTGGCGCGCCGGGGCCTGGCCGAGACCGGCGGACAGCACGCAGCCGAACAGCACTTCTTCTACTGCGTCAGCGGCAATACCGGCGCGCTGCACCGCGGCGCGGATGGCCTCGCTCCCCAGTTGGGGGGCGCTCAGGCCTTTGAGTTCACCCTGGAAACCGCCCATGGGGGTGCGGACGGCGCTGACAATGACAATCGGATCGTGGGCAATGGACATGAGAGTTCCTCCTTATTTGGCGGCCATGCGCAAGGCGCCGTCGAGACGGATCACCTCGCCGTTGAGCATGCTGTTTTCAATGATATGCCGCACCAGCGCGGCGTACTCGGCGGGCTTGCCCAAACGCTGCGGAAACGGCACCCCGGCGGCCAGACCGGCGCGCACTTCATCGCTCATGCCGGCCATCATCGGGGTTTCGAAGATCCCCGGGGCGATGGTCATCACCCGAATGCCGAAACGCGCCAGCTCGCGGGCCACCGGCAGGGTCAGGCTGGCAATGGCGCCCTTGGACGCGGCATAGGCGGCCTGGCCGATCTGCCCGTCGAAGGCGGCAATGGAGGCAGTGTTGATGATCACCCCGCGCTCGCCATCGGCATCGGCCGCGCTTTCGGCGATGGCCGCCGCGGCCAGGCGCAGCAGATTGAAGCTGCCGATCAGATTGACGTTGATCACCTGGCTGAAGCTGGCCAGGGCATGGGGGCCGTGCTTGCCCAGAACCTTCTCGCCGCGCACGATGCCGGCACAGTTGACCAGCCCGTTGAGCCCGCCAAAGGCCTTGACCGTGGCCTGCACCGCCGCTTCAGCCGCGGCCTCCTGGCTGATGTCCGCCACCACGCTGTGGCAGCCCAGTTGCAGGGCCCGGGCCGCCACGGCCTCGGCATTGAGGTCCACCAGCATCACCTTGGCGCCGGCGGCGACGAGCATTTCAGCGCTGGCAGCACCCAGGCCGGAGGCCCCGCCACTGACCAGAAAAACCTTATTTTCAATCTGCATCGTTGCAATCCTGTTTACGCGGTAGCTGTTGACGCCGCGGCCTCTTGAGCCTTGGCGATTTCCTGGTTGCGCAAGATAAAGCGCTGCAATTTGCCACTGGGGGTCTTGGGCAAATCGCTGACAAAATCGATTTCACGGGGGTAGGAATGCGCCGCCAGGCGCTTGCGCACATGCTGGCGCAACTCCTCGGCCAACTCCGGGGTGGCGCGGTACTGCTCGCTGAGCACCACGAAGGCTTTCACCAGCTCGGTGCGTTCGGGATCGGGCTTGCCTACCACCGCCGCTTCCACCACCGCCGGGTGTTCGATCAGCGCACTTTCCACATCGAACGGACCGACCCGATAGCCGGAGGTGGTGATCACATCATCGCTGCGGCCGACGAAGCTGATGCTGCCGTCCTGGTTCAGCTCGACGGTGTCACCGCTCAAATAGTAGTCGCCGACAAAGGCCTTGGTCGGCACCCCGGCGTAACCGGCGAACCAGCACATGGGCGACTGACGGCGGTCGATGGCCAGGATCCCCGGCTGGCCGACACCCAGTTCCTGGTAGTCCTCGTCCAGCACCACGATGCGGTGGCCCGGCGAGGCAAATCCGGCGGCGCCGACATGCACCGGGTGGTCCAGGCCGTGGTGGTTGCACAGCACCATGCCCAGCTCGGTCTGGCCATAATGATCGTGGATCACCACGTCCAGTTGCTCGGCGAACCAGCGGATGACTTCTGGGTTGAGCGGCTCGCCAGCGCTGCTGACGACGCGCAGGCGGCCTTTGATCGAGCGGGAGAACTGCTCGCCACCGGCAATCAGCAGGCGGTAGGCGGTGGGCGAACCGGCGAGATTAGTGATGCCGTACTTGTTGATCACCCGGCAGGTGCTTTCCAGGGTGAAGGGACCATCGTAGAAGGTGATGGGATGACCCAGGCCCAGCGGCCCGGTCACGCCAAAATAGATGCCGTAGGCCCAGCCCGGGTCAGCGACGTTCCAGAACGCGTCCTCGGGGCGAAGGTCCACGGCGTCGCGGGTGTAGCTCTGGAACGCGACAATGGCCTTGAGCGGCACCTCCAGGGCTTTGGACGGGCCGGTGGTGCCCGAGGTAAACATCAGCAGGAACGGGTCTTCGCCGCTCAGCAGCACCGGCTCGCACTGGGCCGGGTACTGCTCCAGCTCAGCCCAGAAACTGAAGTCGCCACGCACGATGCCCTGCCCCTTGGCGCCACCGACCGTGACGATGGTCGGGCAGTCGGCGACGTCCGCCAGCTTGGACCGGTTGCCGGCGTCGGTGACCACCACCTTGGCCTGTGAACTGCCGAGGCGGTGCTCGATAGCCTTGGGCCCGAAAGCGGTGAACAACGGCTGATACACAGCGCCAATACGCCAGGTGGCCAGTACCGTGATCAGCAATTCGACATTGCGCGGCAGCAGCCCGGCGACCTTGTCGCCCTTGCCTACCCCCTGGGCCAGGAAGAAATTGGCCAGGCGCGCGGCCTGGTCCTGCAACTGGGTGAAGGTGTAGGTGGCGCTGCTACCGTCGCGGCCCTCCCAGAACAGCGCGATGCGCCCGGGCAATGCATGTCGGTCGCAGCATTCGACACAGGCATTGAGGGCCGACAGCGAACCCGCCAGGGCGGTATCCACGGTGTGCTGATAATTGAAATCGTTGGTAGCGGACAGGTAGTTGCGCATTGCCAGAATCCCTCACTGTTCTTATTAGGATGGGAACCTCATGAAAATCAGGGAAATACTGGCGCCAGAGCCCTCGCGGGACAATGGTCAAAGCTATCAAGTTGCGTGACCGGTTTGGCCAAGAGCCGGCCCCGGCCTTGAAGACCGGCAGACTCCGCGATCGTTGCAGGCGCCGGCTTGTCAGCGCAGGCGTCGGCCGCGACGGTGCAAGGCTGCGGGCCTCTTCGTCGGCAAGCGGGCTCCCACGGGGATGCCGGGTTATTGCGGGTCGTTGAGGATCAGGCTGCGGTAATGCCCGGGATTGAAGCCGGACCACTTGCGAAAGGCCTTGTAGAACGAGCTGGTGTCGGCAAAACCCAGGCGCCCGGCGATCTCGGCAAAGCTGATCTGCGGTTCGGCCAGCCAGACAATCGCCAACTCCTTGCGCACGCCGTCCTTGAGCGCCTGGTAGCTCTGGCCTTCTTCGGCCAAGCGCCGACGCAGGGTCGAGGCCGAAATGCACAGGCTGTGGGCCAGGCTTTCGCTCTCCGGCCACTGCTCCCCCGGCAACTGGCGCAACTGTTGTTTGATGCGACTGGCCAGGCTCTCAGGGTCGCGGTATTTCACCAGGATGTTGGCCGGGGCCTGGGCTAGGAAACGCTTGAGTTCCGCCTCGCTACGCCTGATCGGTAGGTCCAGGCAGTCGGCGGCAATGATCATCCGCGTGCGCGGCCGGTCAAAACGCAGGTTGTCGGAGAACATCACCCGGTAGTCGTCGCAGAAATCCGGCTGCGGGCAGCGCAGTTCGATGGCCAGGATCGGAATCCGCCGCCCCGCCAGCCAGCAGGCCACGCCGTGGACGATCATCCAGTAGGTGAAGTAGCTGAAGGCCCGGCCCGGTGGGTGCTCCTCCAGCAGGACGATTTCCGCCAGGCTCTGCTGGCCCACCAGTTGCGCCGGCAGGCGCTCGAGCATCAGCGACAGAAAGCCCAACATCGAATCCAGGCCAGCGGCCAGGGTCGGCTGGGCCATGGCCGAGCGACAGAGAAAGGCCAGGCTACCGGACTTCAGCCGACGCGGGTCCATGCCGAAAAACTCGTCATCCAGGCGGCGCGCCAGCAGGCGCCAGAGCCGCGCATAGGCGCTGGCCGCAACCCGTGCCGTCCCCTGCTGCAAGTGGGCCGGATCGATCCCGGCCTTGCTCAGCACCTCATCGGTGGCCGCGCCCGGCGCGCAGCTTTGCAGCAGCGCCTCACGCACCAGTTGCATGGAGATGGTGTCTTTTTCCGACATCGGGACCAACGGTTTCCTGGACAAACGACTAGGACGGCCATCTTAGGCAGTGACCGGGAAAAAGCCAGTGGCCTTTGGGCTAAGGAACACCCGCTACCGGGAGTCAAACCGATACGGATTCGCTCACTGCCGACACCAGGCAATCGCAACGATCCCCGACCAGCAGCCACCCGGGGCGTTATCACTCAGCACCAGTCGTGCAGAAAAGTATTGGTTCGAGTGCCGGGGATGATTTGTCTGCATCGCGCTTGAAGGCTGTAATCAGCCCACATTCTTTCCCGTCACACGCACGATATAACAACAATAACAGCCCTTCTGTGGTCGCAAGCGGTGCAGAAGAGGAGTGACCGATGAAGCCATGCCCCCAAGCGCCGTTCGTCACCACTTGCCTGCCCCCCAGAGGCATCACCCTCAGCACCCCGTCCCTGACCATCGCCACGCGCTTACCCTGATGTCGTGCGATAACCTGCCCCACAATGGCGCGGTGACCCGCAAGGCCCTGCGGGCCTTTGCACAGCCTCGCCGGGGCTCGGCAGCGGCTACATGCGTTGCTTGTGTAGCCGTTGGCGCAGGCTGCGAATGGCTTGGAGGGCATTCCGAGAAGCAGACGCGGCGATCCCAAGCGCGCTGTGGGGTTGACTGGAGATCGCCCGGCTTCGCCCTGCAAGGTTCAGAGCAGCGAAAAGTTGTAGCTGACGATCAATCGGGTTTCGTCCATGTCACGGGCGATCTTCTGGTAGTTGCTGCGGTAAGTAGCATTGCGCAAGCGCAGGCTCAGGTCCTTGAAGGTGCCGCTCTGCACCACGTACTTGAGTTCGCTGTCGCGCTCCCATTCACGCCCTTCGCGCAGGCTCCCCGGCACCTTGATGTGGTCGCCGCTGACGTAGCGGGTGAGAAAGCTCAAGCCGTTGAGGCCGATGGCCTTGAAGTCGTAGTCGTAGCGCAGTTGCCAGGACCGCTCCTGGATCGCGGCAAAGTCGTTGACCTGGACGTAGTTCACCAGGTACGGGTTGCTGCCATCCAGGTACGGCATCGAGTTGTCACCGTACATCCGTTGCCAGCCGGCACTGAATGCATGCCCGTCGAGGCCATACCCAAGCAGCCCGCTCAGGGCCCGATGGTCAATGCCGCCAGCGCGCTCGGCGCCAGTGTCGCTGCTCTTGATCAGGCGCAGGTCGGCCTTCAACACGCCCGGCCCCAGGGGGTGCTTGGCCAGCAGGCCGACAAAGTGCTGGCGGTAGATGTCCTGCAGTTCGGCGTAGTGATACTGGCCGCTCAAGTGCTCATTGAACCGGTAGTCCAGGCCGTAGGTGTCGAAGTGATCCGCTGTGGTGTTGCAGGCATAGCGCTTGTTTTTGCAGTGCAGGCGAATGCCCCGGGCATCGCTGGAGTCGCGGGCGGTGTAACGGTTCAGGCGCGCGGCGCTCAAGGTCAGGTCCTTGACCTCACGGGAGGTCAGCACGGCACCATTGAACATCGTCGGCAACAGGCGTCCATCGTTATATTTAAGCAAGGGCAGATCCGGCCGCTGGGCGCCGTATCTGAAGACCGTTTGCGACACTCGGACCTTGGCCGTCAGCCCCAGCTTGGCGTATTGATCCGCAGAACCCCGTGGATCGTGTCCACTGGACGGCAGCAAACCGCTGTTGCTGCGTTCCGGGCTGGAATCAAGCTTGAGCCCCAGCATGCCCAAGGCATCCAACCCCAAACCGACAGTGCCTTCGGTGTAGCCCGATTGCAGGTTGAGCACGAACCCTTGGGCCGACTCCTCGCGCTTGGAAGCGCCCTGCACGGCACTGCTGTGACCGTCACGAAAGTCCCGATTGAAGTAGACCGTGCGCGATTCCAACTGGGCGCTGCTGTCCACGAAAAAACCATCTGCATTGGCCAACGGGGCAAAACCTGCGCACAGGGCCGCAGCTCCAAGGCCCAGCAGCGGGCGCGGATCGAGAAAAGGCAAAGGGGGACGCATGAACAAGCTCCAGCAGAAAATCAGTGACGCGCGGTAAAGAAAGACCCAGGGAGAAATTCACCCTGCAAATCAATGCATACAGGCTGAATTGATTGAATCAATGATGACCGACAATGATGGCACATCGCCAAAATACCCCCCAGTCGACTTTAGTCTGACTCGACGGGCCTGAAAAAACGCTCTTCTACCGCACCGTTTTCAGCCATCACAAACCGCAAAAGTCGATCATTTTCAACACTTTTCAATTCGACAAGAAAGGTTGTTTAGTCAATCAAATCCAGTGCTTCCAACGGCCTTCCATTAGCTGGCAACGGCCAAGAACACCCCGTTTCCTAACGAACACATCTACCGTTCGTCGGTTTTTTTGAAGCACCACAACCCACAAACAACTATTTGACGCTTTCTCTAACCAGTCAAATAATGAGCCTTATCTATTTGATTTATAACATTTTTATACACAATAAAAACCAATGAAAACTGACCGCGCCATTTATGCATCACCCCTAAACGTCAATTAAACGTCTCTTGCCTATGGTAGTGTCAAAAAAAGAACGCAGCAGGGCAATGTGCCAGCTGCGCTTTCCCGGAAGGTGAGCGATGCGCTCGCCCAACACTCATCATGGACGAGGTCGTTCCCTTGGAAGTCAGCGTTTTTGGTACAGGCTATGTCGGTCTGGTGCAAGCAGTTGCCCTCGCCGATGTCGGGCATAACGTGGTCTGTGTCGATATCGACAGCCATAAGATCGCCCAACTGCAACGTTCTATTCCGCCGATTCACGAGCCGGGTCTGGCAAGCCTGATCGAAGAGAATCAAAAGGCCGGCCGACTGCACTTCACCACCCAGGCCAGCGATGCAGTGGGCCATGGTCAGGTGATTTTCATTGCCGTCGGCACCCCATCCAATGAAGACGGCTCCGCGGACCTGGATCATGTCCTGGCGGTGGCGCGTAACATTGCCTGCTTGATGTACTGTGACAAAACCCTGGTGATCAAATCCACGGTGCCGGTGGGCACCGCCGACCTGGTGATCGAGACCGTCGCCGAGCAACTGGCGGACTTGGGCAAATCCGAGCTGCGAGTGCATGTAGTCTCCAACCCGGAGTTCCTCAAGGAGGGCTCGGCGGTGGCCGACTGCATGCGCCCGGACCGGATCATCATCGGCTGCGCCCACGACCTGCCCCGCCAGCAGTTGAGCGACCTGTACGCGCCGTTCAACCACAACCATGACCGCCTGATGTTCATGGACAACCGCAGCGCCGAACTGGTCAAGTACGCGGCCAACGCGATGCTCGCGACCCGCATCAGTTTCATGAACGAAATGGCCAACCTGGCGGAGCGCCTGGGGGTGGACATCAACGCCGTGCGCAAAGGCATCGGCGCCGACCCACGCATCGGTTATCACTTCATCTACCCCGGCGCCGGTTTCGGTGGCTCGTGTTTTCCCAAGGACTTGCGGGCGCTGATTCATACCGCCGAGAGCCACGGGCTGGAACCGCACATGCTCAAGACCGTGCGCGACGTTAACCAGCAACAGCGCCACGTGCTGTTTCGCAAGCTGTCCACGCACCTGGGCGGCAACCTGCAGGGCAAGGTCATCGCCTTGTGGGGCCTGGCCTTCAAACCCAACACCGACGACATGCGTGAGGCCACCAGCCGCTACCTGATGGAAGCGTTGTGGGACGCCGGAGCCACGGTCTACGCCTACGATCCGGAAGCCATGACCGAGTGCCGGCGCTTGTACGGCTACCGCGACGACCTGCACTTGTGCGCGACCCGCGACGACACCCTGCAATGCGCCGATGCCCTGGTGATCTGCACCGAATGGAAGGCGTTCCGGGTGGTGGACTTCAAGCTCCTGCGCGAGCAGCTCAAAGAGCGCCTGATCGTGGACGGCCGCAACCTCTACAACCCGCAACAGGCAGCGGACGCCGGCCTGCATTACCTGAGCATCGGTTTGCCCTACCGCATACCGGAGGTGCTGCGCGCATGAATGTCCTGATCACCGGAGCCGCCGGTTTTATCGGCGCCCATACCGCACTGCGTCTGCTCAAGGATGGGCACCAGGTCACCGGGCTGGATAACTTCAACGACTACTACGACCCTCGGCTCAAGCACGACCGGGTGCGTTGGGTGGAGCAGCAAGTGGGGCATTTTCCCCTGCAGCGCCTGGACCTGGCTGACAGCGAGGGCCTGGAACGACTGTTCGCCGAGATCCGGCCCCAAGTCGTGATCAACCTCGCCGCCCAGGCCGGGGTGCGCTACTCACTGGAAAACCCCAAGGCGTACCTGGACAGCAACCTCTCAGGCTTCCTCAACCTGCTGGAAATGTGCCGTCGCTACCCAGTCGAACACCTGATCTACGCCTCATCCAGCTCAGTGTATGGCGCTAACCAGCAGACCCCGTACAAGGTCAGCGACAACGTCGACCACCCGCTGTCGTTGTATGCCGCGAGCAAAAAAGCCAACGAGCTGATGGCCCACAGCTACAGCCACCTGTTCGGCGTAGCGGCCACCGGCCTGCGTTTCTTTACCGTGTACGGCCCTTGGGGACGTCCGGACATGTCGCCGATCCTGTTTGCCGACGCCATCAGCCAGGGCCGGCCGTTGAAGCTGTTCAACCACGGCATGCACCAACGCGACTTCACCTACATCGACGACATTGTCGAGTCCCTGGTGCGCCTGCTGAACAAGCCGCCCGCCCACGACCCGCTGTGGGACCGCGAGCATCCGGACCCGTCCACCAGCATGGCGCCCTGGCGCCTGTTCAACATCGGCGGTCAGCGTCCGGTGGAGCTCAAAGACTACGTGGCGACCCTAGAAAGGCTCCTCGACCGCCAGGCCCAGGTGGAATACCTGCCCCTGCAGCCAGGCGATGTGCTCAACACCTGCGCCGACGTCAGCGCTCTGGAAAACCTCACCGGCTTCGGCCCCCAGGTAACCCTGGAGGAAGGCTTGAGGAATTTTGTCCAGTGGTACCAGAGCTACTACCCCAGCGGCGCGTCCTGAGCCAACGCCGCGTACGGTTTTCGACCAACCCTTTGCAATGGAAGTATTTCCGGTGGATATGGAAAGATCACTCTCATCGCCTGCAACCGAGGCGCCCGCGCCGACGCGCATCGACCGGCGCAACGATCCGTTTCGTCGCAAGGTACAAGCCGCCATCGAGCTGCAGCAGCATGGCTGGATCAGCGGCCGCAACGGCGGTCGTCCCTGGACCTTGTCACGCAGCAAACGCCTGACCTCGGCGTTGCTGGCAATCGTGCTGCTGGTGCTGCTGTCGCCGGTGCTGCTGGGCGTTGCCCTGTTGATCAAGCTCACCAGTCCGGGCCCGGTGTTCTTCGTACAACTGCGCACCGGTTTTCGCGGTCGGCGCTTTGGCATGTACAAATTCCGCACCATGGTGGTCAACGCCGAAGCCTTGAAGGACTCGGTGCGCCACCTGAACAAGCACGGGGCGGACTCGGTGGATTTCAAGATCGACCGCGACCCGCGCATCACCGGGATCGGCGGCTTCCTGCGGCGCACCAGCCTCGACGAGCTGCCGAACCTGATCAATGTAGCGCTGGGCCAGATGCGCATCGTCGGCCCGCGCCCGACTTCGTTCCACGCCCAGACCTACAAGGAACACCACCTCGGTCGCCTGAGCATCTACCCCGGCATCACTGGGTTGTGGCAGGTGTCCGGGCGCAGCGACGTGGACTTCGACGGCCGCGTCACCCTCGACATGACCTACATCTTCCAGCAGAGCCCCTGGCTCGACCTGAAGATTCTGATCAAAACCCCTTTCAAGGTCCTCAACGGCCACGGAGCAAGTTGAAATGGCGGCAGCAACCTTTGCCAGTCTGAAGATCCAGAGCCCCAGCGAAAGCAATCTGGCCGTGACTGTTCTCGACCAGGAACTGCGGGTGATCCTGCTGACCGCGGCTAACCGCGGCAGCGGCATCACCAGCAGCAGCTTGAGCATGGCCAGCGAACTGGCGCGCAACAGTCGCGGCCGGGTCTTGCTGGTGGACACCAGCCTGTCGGACAACAGCCTGACCCGGCGCCTCGACATGGCCGAACGCGCCGGCTTTCTTGACCTGGTCCTGGCCGATGTTCCGCCCAGCCTGAGCGCGTGCATCGACACCAACACCGGGCAGGATTTCGACTTCCTGCCCCTGGGCCGGCGCCAGCAATACGCCGAGCGTCTGACCCCGGAACTGCTGCGTGAGCAGTTGCAAATGCTCACCAGGCAATACCGCTTCGTGATCATTGACGGCGACCCGGTCTACAGCAGCGGCGACATCCTCACCCTGAGCACTCAGGTGGACGGCGTGGTGCTGGTGGTGCGTAGCGAAGAAACCCGCTGGGAAGTGGCCCAGGCCGCCGCCCAACGCCTGATCCAGGCCGAGGCAAAATTGATCGGCAGCGTGTTCAACGCCCGCAAGTACTACATGCCCAAGTGGGTTTATGACCGTCTCTGACCGGCACAAGGACCGTGTAACCATGAATAAGCCAAGCCTCTCTCTGCTGAGCCTGTCGCTGGTGCTGGCGACCCTGGCCGGCTGCGCCAACCGCGAGCCACTGCAGATGCCGGTGCAGATCCTCAGCGCGCCGGCCGATCAGGCCCAACTCACCGAAGTCATGCCCATCGAACAAGTGCTGCGCCCGCAGGACGTGCTCGATGTGATTTTCCACATCGGCACCACCAGCCAGCAGCGCTATCAGGTGCAGCCCGGCGATCAGGTGGACGTGGGTTTTCTCACCGCGCCGGAGTTGGGTGGCAGCAAGCTGGTGTTGCCCGATGGCAGCATCGACATGCCGTATGTGGGCAATGTCCAAGTCGCCGGATTGTCCGCCGAACAGGCGCGCCATGCTCTGGAAGCCCAGTACGCCAAGGTGTTGAAGAAGCCGCAGATCACCTTCTCGATCTCCCACGCCATGGCCCAGCTGGACAACCTGCGCACCAGCCTGACCAACCCGGCCACCGGCCTGAGCCGCGAGATCGTGGTGGGCTCCGACGGCCGTGCCAGCTTCCCGCTGCTGGGCAGCCTGTCCTTGCAGGGCAAGAGCCTGAGCGAGCTGCAGACCCTGATCAACCAACGCTACGCCAAGGAAGTCGGGTCAGTGAGCGTCGATGTCCTGCTCAAGAGCACCGCGGCCAATGAAGTGTTCGTCATGGGTGAGGTCGGCCAGCCCGGGGCCTACCCGATCCGCCGGCCGGTCTCGGTGCTCGAAGCCCTGACCCTGGCCAAGGGCGCCGGCCCCACCGCGCGCCTGGATTCGGTGGTGATCATGCGGCGCAAGGGCAATCAGGTCGAAGCCCGGGTCTATGACGCCGATGCGGCGCTGGACGGCAAGGCCCTGCAGTTCGCCTATCTGCAGCCGGACGACATGCTCTACGTGCCCAAGACCCGCCTGGCCAAGGCCGGCGCCCTGAGCAAGCAGCTGGCGGACGTGATCATGTTCCAGGGTGTCGGGTTCAGCTTCGGCTACCGCGTCGACAACAAAGAAACGAACAACAACTGAGTTCCCCCTGATGACCAAGATCGAAAACTACCTGCACGAGTTCTTGCTCGTGTTCTTTGTCAATCGACGCCTGATCAAGCGCGTGTTCCTCGGTTTCGCCCTGATTGCGCTGGTACTGCCACTGGTGCTCAAGCAGAGCTTCGAGATCACCGCCGAAGTCATCGTGCAGTCCAAGAAACTGTCGCAGACCGACGCCAACACCGTGCTCACCCCGGACAGCGACAAGTTCATCCCGCCGTCCCTGGCCGACATGGAAACCGAGAGCAATATCCTGCGCTCGCCGACCCTGATCCGCGACACCATCGAGCAACTGCGCCGCGAAGGCCAGTTCGGTGGCAGCGAGGGCCTGCTGACCCGGCTGATCGTCAAGCCGATCAGCAACGGCCTGATCGACCCGCTGCGCAACCAGGTGATCAACCCGCTGCGCGGCTTCTTCGGCCTGGCCGTGGACCCGGTGCGCGACACCAGCCTGGACGCCTTCACCAATCAGGCGATCAAGGACCTGAAAATCGGCACCCTGCCCGGTTCCAACGTGATCTCCGTGGTCTATAGCAGCCCGAATGCGGCCGAGGGCACGCGCTTTGTCGAGCGCTTGTTGGCCAACTACCTGAAAAGCCGCCAGGACCTGCAATCCAGCGACCTGCCCGAAGCCTTCTACGAACAGAAGAAGGCCCAGTACCAGGCGCGCCTGGACGACCTGGAAGGCAAACGCCAAGCCCTGCTGGAAGCGGCCCACGCCTCCGACCCCAAGGAAGAGATCACCTTCCGTCTCAACGCCATCAACACCGAAGAGCAGTCCCTCAACGGCTACCGCGATCAGGCCCTGGAAAACCAGCGCCGCCTCGACTACCTGCAAAAGAACCTGGCCGCCGCACGCAAGGCCAGGCTGACCGACTACACCTTCCCTTTTGCCTTCGCCAACACCGTGGACAACGTGGCCTACGAAGACCGCGAGATCAAGCAACTGGGTGAACAACTGACCAACCTGGTGACCCAGTACGGCACCACCGCCGACACCTACCGCGCCGACAGCGTGCCGATGCAACAGCAACGCGAGCAGATCGTGCGGGCCCGGGCGCAGTTCCTCAAAGTGGTGGAAAACCGGGTGCGCGAGCGCAGCAGCGACCTGCAGATCACTCAGTCGGTGATCACCCAGAAAACCGCGCGGATCAACGACTACAAGGCGCGAGTACGCGACCTGCAAGAAGTGCTGAGCAAGCTGCGCCAGCTAGACACCGAAATCGATGCCTTGCACAAAGCCTTCTTCACCTACACCCAGCGCTACGAAGAAAGCCGTGGCGAGCGTTTGATCAGTGGCGAGCTGTCCAACGCCCGGGTGCTCAGCCAGCCTTACGAGCCCAGCGAAGCGGCGTTCCCCAAGCCGATGCTGATCATCCCTCTGGGCCTGCTCACCGGCCTGTTGCTGGCCATCGCCCTGGGCTATGTCTATGAATTCTTCGACCACCGCTTCAAGCACCCGGCCCAGGTCAGCGATCACCTCGGCCTGCCGGTGCTGATGGTGCTCAACGCGGTCGAACAACCGCAGCTCAACCCTTACCCGCGCTGGACCTGGCGCTGGGCCTGGCATTGGGCCAAACAGTGAGCGACCTGAGCATGACCGCACAGCCCATCGTGCACCTGATCCACAGCGGCGGCTTCTATGGCGCCGAACGCATGCTGCTGGACCACTGCCGGGTCACGCCAGGGCGCCACCGGGTGGTGTTTCTCAACGCCCCCGCCACGCTGCTGGAGCGTTTTGCCCTGGCTGGTGTGTCGAGCCATAACTGCGCCAACCTCAAGGCGCTGTTGACGCATTTGCGTCAGCAGCCGGGGTTGCTCAATGCCCACAACTTCAAGGCCCAGGTGTTTGCCTGGATCTGTGCCCGGCGCCTGGGTCTGCCGCTGGTGCTGACCCAGCACGGTTTTACCCCGCGCAGCCCGAAACAGAAGCTCTACACCTGGATCAGCCTGCGCCTGTGCCGCAGCCGCGAGGTGCGCCGAGTGGCCTGCGTCGCTCAGAGCATCGCCCAGTTGCACCGTCAGGCGGGCGTGGGCGAAGCCAAGTTGCGGGTGATTCCCAACGGCCTGCCGGAGCCCGCACTGGCGCTGAGCAGTACTGAAGCGCCCTCTTGGGAGCCCGAAGTCCGCCGCGATGCCCTGGAGCCGCTGGTGGGTTTCGTCGGGCGCTTGAGCGCGGAGAAAGGCCCGGACCTGTTCCTCGATACGCTGATTGCCCTGTGCCAGCACCGTCCCACCCTCAAGGCCGTGCTCCTGGGCGACGGTGAGCAGAACCTGGCGCTGCGCCAACGCATCGAAGCGGCCGGGCTGGCGACGCGCATCCTGCTGCCCGGCTACCAGAAAGACATGCAGCCCTGGCTCAAGCGTCTCAATGTGCTGGTGCTCAGCTCGCGCACCGAAGGCACGCCGATGATCCTGCTCGAAGCCATGCAGGCCGGGACCCCAGTGGCGGCCTTCGCCGTGGGCGGCATCCCCGACGTTGTGCAGCACGGGCAGAACGGCCTGCTGGCCAAGCCTCTGGACAGTGCTGAACTGGCGCGCTGCGTCGGCCAGCTGCTGGACAACCCGGCCCAGGCCGAGGAACTGGCCCGGGCCGCGCGCGTCACCCAGCGCAAGCACTATCACCTGCCCACCCTGGCGCACAGCTGGGATGAGCTGTATCGCCTTGCCAGAGAGACCACCCCGGTATGATCGCCGCCCCCTTGCTTGGATTTGTCCTGGGCCTGGCCAGCCTGTTACTGCTCGCCAGCCCCTGGCCGTTTCTCGCGCCGTTGGTGGTGGTCGGCCTGCTGGGCCTGAGCGTGCTTTATCGCCGTCCCGGCTGGGGCCTGTTGGGGATTTGTGCGCTGGTGCCCTTCGAGGGTTTGTTCAAAGACACGGCATTTTCCGGGGCCAAGCTGTTGGGCGCCTCGCTGATCCTGATCATGCTGTTCAAGCTGCTGTTGCGGCAGATTCCCGGGACCCGCCTGCGCAGCAACCTGTGGCGCGCCCTCGGGCCCTTCCTGCTGTGCCTGCTGCTGAGCCTGATGTACAGCGAGAACTTGCTGGTGTCCCTGGACAGCCTGCGGGAACTGGCGGTAGGCCTGGTGCTGTTTTTCGTCACCTTGCTGATCGCTCGGGAAACCAACCTGCTGATGCTCTGTCGCCTGTTGGCGGTCAGCGTCGCCATCACCTGCGTGATCGCCTTGATATCCGCCAAGTACCAAGTGGGCGGCCGGGCCATCGGCCTGCTGCAGGACGCCAACTACTTCGCCCTGTTGATCGCCATGGCAGTGCCGCCGGCGATCTTCCTCGCCCTGCGCTCGCCCGACTGGCTACAGCGGCTGTTCTGGGTCGGCATCAGCCTGACCTTGATGGCCGGGATGACCAAGACCGACTCGCGCTCGGGGCTGTTGGTGGTGCTGTTCACCATCGCCATCGGCGCCTGGCACTACCGGGAGCGGCTCAAAAGCCTGCGGCCCAAGCACTTGGGCTTCGCGATGTTCGCCGTGGCAATCATCGTGCCCCTGGGAATCGCCGCGCTGCCGGCGGATTACGTGGCGCGGATTAAGTCCTTGAGCATGCTCAAGTCCGGTTCGCACTCGCAGGACACCTCCCTGGGCCGGCGCACCTCCTACTTGGTGGTGGGCGCGCGGATGATCCGCGAAAACCCGCTGCTGGGCTCAGGCCTGGGCACCTTCCCGATTCATTACGCGCAAACCGGCTTTGCCAGCGGCTTCTCGGAAAACATGAACGAGCCGGATCTGTTTCGCCGGGCCCACAACACCTACCTGGAACTGTTCAGCGAACTGGGCATTCCCGCAGGCCTGAGTTTCGTGGTGCTGATGCTGATGGGCCTGCGCAACTTCGAGCGGGCGCGCCTGGCGTTCCTCCAGCGCGGCGCCCGGGAGCAGGCCGACATCGCCACCCATCTGGGCCTGAGCCTTGTGGCCATGGCGCTGTTCCTGCTGTTTCTCAGTGCACCGAACCATAAATACCTGTGGATCTACCTGGCGCTGTCCAGCGTGCTGCGCCAACAGGCTGAAGAAACCCCGATACCGCGCCCGGCGCCGATCTGACATCGCCGCCGATGTGCCCCGCTGCCGCAGGCTGCGACAAGGCCCGAAGGACCTTGCCAGGCCCCCGGAAGCAGGACCGACAGAACAGCAAGACCGCGCCCTCACCCGGCGCCCATGACCACCACGCCATCTGGCCAAGGGAGGCAAAGATGCAAAGGATCAGCGTGATCGTGCCCATGTACAACGAAGCACGTCACATCACACGGACCCTGGACAGCGTGATCCTCGCCGCCCGGGTCGCCGCGCTCGACTACGAACTGATCGTGGTCGACAACGGTTCCACCGACCAGGGGCCACAACGGGCCCGGGAACTGGGCGCGCGGGTACTGCGGTGCCCGGGCATCAGCATCGGCGCGCTGCGCAATCGCGGGGCGGCGCAAGCCACCGGCAACTGGTTGGCATTTCTCGACGCCGACATCGAGGTGCCCGGCAACTGGCTGCTGCTCTGGCAGCAGGTCCAGGCCGAACAGCGCGCCGAAGTTTTTGCCCTCGATTGCGCGGCGCCGGCCAGCGCGCCCTGGTTCGCCCGGGCCTGGCAGCGACGCAGCCTGGCCGGCGACAAAAAGGCCCGTCTGCTGCACTGGATGCCCAGCCCCAATCTGTGCCTGCAACGGCACTGGTTCGAACGCGTCGGCGGTTTTGACGAACACCTGCGCACCGGCGAAGACAAGGATTTCGGCCTGCGCCTGCACCAGGCCGGGGCCCGCCAACTGAGCCTGTCAGCCCCCCAGGTGCTGCATTGGGGCTTTGAAGGCAGTTGGCGCGAGTGGGCCGGCAAGGAGCGCTGGCGCCAGGGCAGCCACGTGCAACTGCTGAAAAACGGCGGCCTCAACCTGCGCCTGCTGCGCTTTCCCCTGCTGTGCCTGGCCGCTGCCGGGCTGACGCTGGCGGCACTGCTGAGCCTGTTACTGGGGCAACCGGCCGTGGCCGCCGCCAGCCTGCTGTGCAGCGCCTTGGCGCCCCTGGCCCTGGCCTTGCGCCAGGGCTGGCGCCAGCGCGACCCGCTGTTTGTCCTACAACTCTGGCTGCTGCACTGGGTGCGCCTGCACTTGGGGGCCGCCGCACTGCTTCAGGGCCTATTCAACCGTTCCGTCGTGAGACCTGACCGTGGCTAAAACAATTTTCTGGCTGTGCCTGCTGCTGCCCCTCTATGCCTGGATCGGCTATCCGTTGCTGCTGGGCCTGCTCAGCCTGTTCGTGCGCCCGCGCCCGGTGCAAGAAGGCGCGCCGCTGTCGGTCAGCGTGATCATCGCCGCGCACAACGAAGGTCCGCACAT
The DNA here is from genome assembly GCF_009861525.1 of Pseudomonas sp. LD120. Classification (GTDB taxonomy): domain Bacteria; phylum Pseudomonadota; class Gammaproteobacteria; order Pseudomonadales; family Pseudomonadaceae; genus Aquipseudomonas. The sequence continues at coordinate 453,724 of NZ_WVHL01000002.1, forward strand.
CGAGCACAAGCTGCACACCCTGTTGCGCCAGGATTACCCAGCCACCGATCTGCAGATCATCCTGGCCAGCGACGGCTCCAGCGACGATACCGTGGCCACCGCCCTGACCGTGCGTGACTCGCGGATCGTTGTTCTGGACCTGCCCCGGGTGGGCAAGGCCGGTGCCTTGAACGCCGCGGCCGAGCTAGCGCGCAACGACATCCTGGTGTTCACCGACGCCGACAACCAGTGGTCAGACGACACCCTGGGCAAGCTGCTGGCGCCCCTTTGCGACCCCCTGGTCGGGGCGTGCGGCGGGCACATGATCATCCCCAACCCCGGACACAACCTGAGCCTGGGCGACAGCCTGTACCGACACTACGAAGCTTGGTTGCGCCAAGCGGAAAACCGCACCGGCTGCATGGTTTCCGCCGACGGTGCGCTGCTGGCCCTACGCCGCGAGCTGTTCCAGCGGGTGCCGGCAGAGGTCAACGATGACTTCTTTATCAGCACCTGCGCCCCGGTGGCCGGCAAACGCATCGTCTATGTGGAAGACGCCCAGGTGCTGGACCATGGCGTGGACGAAGCGGGCAAGCAGTACCGGCGGCGCCTGCGAGTCACCGTCGGAGGCCTGCAGAGCCTGGCCCAGCGCCGGGCGCTGATGAACCCGCTGCGCCACGGTGCCTACGCCATCGCCCTGATCAGCCACAAGCTGATCCGCCGCCTGGCCCCGGTGCTGTTGTTGCCGCTGCTGCTGAGCAACCTGCTGCTGTGGCATGACGGCACCTTCTACCGCCTCAGCCTGATCGCCCAGTTGCTCGGCTACGGCGCTGGAGTACTGGGTTTGCTGGACAGTCGCGGGCGCCTGCCCAAGGTGTTTCGTCTCGCCGGCTTCGTGCTGGTGACCCTGGCCGGCATGAGCATGGGCCTCTGGCAGTTTCTCCGCGGGCAGCGTTATGCCTTGTGGAATCCACAACAGAACCGTTGACATGACCTTCAAACAATCCTTCAAGTGCCTGTTGGGTCACCTTTATCTGCACAGCCTCGGCCGGGCGCGCTTGAGCGACGCCGCAGTGGTGCTGATGCTGCATCGGGTGCTGCCCGACTCGGCGGCCGCGCGCCTACCCCATCGGGCGCCGTTGTGTGTAGGGCAAACCCAGTTCGAGCACCTGCTGCGCTGGCTGCGCCGGCACTTCGACTGTGTGTCTATGCCGCACTTGCTGGAGCTTCCCGGTGGCGATCGACCCCGGGTGGCCCTGACCTTCGACGACGGCTGGCGCGACAATGCCGAGGTGGCGTACCCGTTGCTGGAGCGTTACCAGGTGCCGGCGAGCATCTTCTTGTCCACTGACTTCATTGGCAGCGGTCAGGGGTTCTGGTGGGAATCGATCGGCGAAACCCTGTGGCAGCAGCCTGACAGCGCCGCGGCGCAACCTCTGTTGATGCAGTTGCGCGCCCAGGCGCTGGCACCGCCTGCCGAGTTGTTGCAGCCCGGCAACAGCCATGCTCGCAGCCGGGCGCTGGGCGCCTATCTACAGCGCCTCAAAGGCTTGCCCCCGGCCAGCCTGCAAGCCTTGGCCGACAGTTGCCCCAGCGCTAGCGCCCCCCACAGCCTGGATTGGGCTCAGGTCCGGCGCCTAGAACGCTCCGGGCTGGTGCGCTTCGGCCCCCACGGCGCCAGCCACAGCATCCTCACCCGCCTCGACCGCACGGCGCTGCGGGACGACCTGCAACGCTCCCACCAGGCCTTACAAGCCCACTGTCAGGCGCCGTTGGGGATCTACTGCTACCCCAATGGCGATCACGATCCCGAGGTGCGTGCCGCAGTGGCCGAGCTGGGCTACCACTATGCCTTGAGCACCCGTTGCGGGCTGATCGAGGCTGACGGCAACCCACGATTGGCCCTGCCACGCATCGATGTCAGCCACGCCAGCGCCGCACACCCGGGGCTGCTGGCGTGGCGCCTGCTCCAGGGAGCCCGGGCATGAAGCGCGGCAGCTACCTCTGGCACCTGGCCCTGAGCCTGGGCACGCGGCTGGCGATGATCGGCCTGCGCCTGCTGCGCAACGTGTTGCTCGCGCGCCTGCTGGGGCCGGCGGACCGCGGCCTGTTCGCCCTGCTCAGCACCTTGCCGGATCTGATCGCCGCGCTCACCAGCGGCGGCCTTAACACCGCCGTCGGTTACCAGGCCGCACGCCAGCGGCCCATGGGCCTGTTACTGACCCAGGTGCTGATCTACGGCTGCCTGCTGGCCAGCCTGTTGACCCTGGCGGGCCTGGCGCTGATGCACAGCTTCGCCAGCCAGTGGGACCTGAGCCTGCAACTGGGCGATCTGGCCTGGCTGCTGCTCCTGGCGGTGCCGATTAGCGTGCTCAAGAGCGGCCTGCTGACCCTGCACAACGCCGACGGCCGGGTCGAAGCGTTCAACGCCCTGCGCTTGTTGGAGTCCCTGGTGCCGCTGCTGCTGTTCGTCGGCCTGTGGTGGATCTGGCGCGACCAGCCGCTGTCGGCGGCACTGGTCAGTTGGTTGGGGGGCACCTTGCTGGTGGTGGTGGTCGGCTGGTGCTGGCTGGCGCGCTATCACAGCCTGCGCCTACGCTGGCAGGCCGGGGAGCAAAGCAAGCTGCTGCGCTATAGCGCCCAGAGCCATCCCGGGGTGCTGTCCCAGCAACTGATGCTGCGCTCGGACTATCTGTTCATCGGTGCCCTGCTGGACCCGGCCGCCCTGGGCTGGTACGCCATGGCCAGCGCCGCCGCCGAGCTGCTGCTGATCATTCCCGAGGCGGTGACCACGCCGCTGATGAAACGCTTGCTGCAACAGGGCGCCGGAATCGAGCAACTCACCGCCCTGGCCCTGCGCCTGACCGCCACCGTGATGCTCGGCGCCTGCCTGGGCATGGCGCTGATTGGCCAGTGGTTGATCGTCAGCTTGTTCGGCAGCGCCTACGCCCCGGCCTACGGCGCCTTGCTGGCGTTGCTGCCGGGGCTGTTCGGCCTGTGCTACGCGAGCATCTTGCGCCTGGACCTGCTGGGCAAGCAGCGCCCCGGCACCTTGTCGCTGCTGCTGGCCGGCGGGGCGCTGCTGAACCTGGTTCTCAACGCGCTGCTGATTCCGGCGCTGGGCATCGTCGGCGCTGGCGTGGCCTCGTCCATCGCCTACCTGGCGGTGAGCCTGGTGATGCTCGGCCTGTATTGCCGCCTCAGCGGCGTGCCCTGGTACCGCACCCTGATCCTGTTACCTGGAGACATTGTCTACGTGCTTGAGTTATTGCGTCCTAAGGAAAAGGTCCGATGAAACCCCGTTCCCTGCTTGCCCTGATGCTGGTTGCAACAGCGTCCTCGCTGCACGCGGCGCCCCTGCACTGGGGCGCTATCCGTGACGGCAGCCTGTACTTGCAAGCCAATGCCGGCGACACCTTGCAACTGCGCTGGAGCCCGGCCTGGCAAAGCGATGCCAATCAGGAGCAGTTGTACCTGTTGCGCCCCGATGGCCAGTTGCTGCAACAACTGGAGATCGGCGCCGATCAGCCTTACGGCGAGCGCGACATCCCATTGCCCGCCGCCCAGGGCGACTATCGCCTGCAGGTGCCGGGTTACAGCTTTCGCAACTTCAAGGTCAGCCACGACAGCGCCACCCTGGCGCAATTCGAACCCGCCAAGGTGCACTTCAGTGCCGACGTGCCCGGCGGCGTCGAGCTGTACTTTCGCGTGGCCGCCGGCGAGCAGGCGCAGTTGGCCGGCAAGTACTACGGCGGCGTCAGCGTGCTCCAGGCCACCCGCCTGAGCGATGGTCTCCAGGTCCACCTCAAGCTTGAGCAACACGCGCTTTACGGGCAATTCGATCAGGCTGCCTTGCCGCAAGCCGCGCAGGACGAAGTCTGGCGCCTGTCGATGGGCGGTTCGGGCAAGGTGGGCTTCTGGCTCGACGGCACCGCCAATCTGTTCGCCCAGGACCTGAACCAGTTGCACCCGCTGCAGTGGCCCCCGAGCCGGATCGAGCTCAACCTGGAGCCGCAACTGCGCGGCCCCAGCCCACACCTGGGGGTCGCCCTGCCTTACGCCCTGCCGCCGCAGTCGACCTTTGAACTGCTGCGAGTCCTGGGACCGAGAGCGGCCAACTTCTACAGTTTTGTCGACGTGATCCAGCAAGATCCCCAACGGGAACTGAGCTTTCGCCGCCTGTACCGCGAGACATTCAAGATCGAACGCGACATTACCCTGCTGGCCGGCACCGGACGCCGGGCCGTGCTGGAGGCCGACCGCGAAAGCTTTGCCGGGCTCGACGCCTGGTTGGCCGACAGCGTGCAGTTGGGCAATCAGGGCCTGCATTACCTGGCCTTTGCCGACGAGCCCAACCTCAACTTCCCCAGCTATGCGGTGTTCGCCAGTTATTTTGCGCAGATGCTGGAGCACACCAAGGCCAACCCCGACGCCCGAGCCGCCGGGGTGCGTATCGCCATGCCGGTGAGTTCGCGCCTGTTGGACGGTCCGTTCCGGATCGGTGCCGAGCAGCGCCGAGGCATCGACTGGGCGCGCCAACTGCTGGCCGATCACGGGGCCGATATCGACGCCCTGGCCTGGCATGAGTGGATGGTTCGTGACCTCCTGGCCACCCGTCGCTACCGCACCAGCGTGCGTGCCGCCGCCGACCTGGTGGGGCTCGACGAACAAGGCCGGCCGCGCAAGGCGCTGCTGCTGAGCCAGACCAACATCTCCAGTGGCCCGGACCTGAGCCCTTACCAGCAAGACACTCACTACGCCGCCCTATGGTGGACCTCGGTGGTGATCAACGCCTCCCAGGACGGTTTGCTGGACATGCTCAACTGGTTTCAGGCCGCCGATGAGCCCGAGTACCCCAAGGGCATGCTGGCCCAGCTGGACGCCCAGCAGTTCAGCCTGAAACCGGTGGCCGGGGCCCAGCAATTCATTCAGCAGCATTGGCTCGGGCAGGTTCAGGCCCTGGACAACCCGGCCTTCGAAGTTGACGCCCTGGCCCTGCGCGACGGCCCGCGCCACAGCCTGTTGGGCGTGGCCAAGACCCCACGACCACACACCATTGAGCTTAAGGGCGCAGCGCAGATCTGCCAGTCCAGCCCTCGCCTGGAACTGCTGGGGGCCGACGGCCGTAGCCGCCAGGCAACGCTGCAGTGCAGCGATGGCCACGCACAGTTCCAACTGCCCGGTGAAACCCTGTTTGCCTTGACCTGGAAAACCTTATGAATCGCTTGACTGGCCTGTGGGCCAAAATCCGCCGCAAAGGCTTGCGCGGCAGTCTGCGCCTGTTCTGTGAACGCTTCTTCTATTACCACTGGGAACTGCTGACCCTGGAGCGCTCATTGGCCCTGCCGGTGCCCTGCCCGATCAACCCCAGCCGCTGGCCCCAGGTGCGCATCACCCGGGACCTGTTGCCGGCCTTCGACAGGTACTTCAAGGCCCAACTGCCAGCCATTCGCGGCCTGCTGGACAAGGGCTGCCGCGGCAGCGCGCACCTGGACGAAGACGGCAACGTGATGATGATGGTCTGGATCAATGAGCGCGATTACTACGACGACCAGCTGTATCGCTGCTGGATGCGCATCCCGCCGGGCTGCCTGTACCAGTTCGCCGGTGAGTGCGCCTTGCCGTATCGCGGTTCGGGGGTGGTGATTCTGGCGCAGAAGATGCTCTGGGACGAATACCGTGAACGTGGTTTCAAGAGCACCCGGGCCCTGGTCAATGTGCGCAACGAGCCCGCCCTGAAAATGCACATGCGCCTGGGGTTCCAGGAAGTCGGCGAATCCCTGCATGTCTACTGCCTGCTGCGTTGCCTGCATTTTCACCGGCGTCGGCCCTATCATCAGCCACGTTTGCAGCACCTGCGCCGTGGGCGTCTGAGCCCGCCACCGCGGGCGCTCGGCCATACCAATGAGGAGCATTCATGAGCCTGCGTTGGCAGTGGTGCACCAGCCTCTGGGTGCAGGACTTCCCGGTGCAAGCCTATGAACAATTGCGGCAACAGGTCGAGCACGCCACGCCGTTCAACCGCCTGAGCTGGCTGCGGGGTGCCGAACGCGCCCTGCAGCCGCAGCAGTTGCACATTCTCTTGGGTTGGCAGGGCGAACGCCTGGTGCTGTGCCTGCCGTTGATCGTCGGTCGCGAGTCCAGGGCCGGGCTGTCCCTGCGGGTGCTACGCCATCTGGGCCACCCCTTGAGCGATCGGCTGGCGCTGCTGGTGGCCGAACCGGCGCACGGCGCGATGCTCGAGGCCCTGCGGGAAATCTGCCGGCGGTTGCCCCACGACGTGCTGCAACTCCACGAACTGGTGGACGCCGAACGCTTGCTCAGGCCCTGGCGGCGGGGCAGTTGGTACAGCCACCAGGCCCTGAGCTGCCGGGCGCCGGAACACTTGATCGTTGACAGCGACCGTGAGGAAGCCAAAGGCACCTTGCGCTATGAACTGCGCCGGGCGAAGAAGCGCTGCGCCGAAATCGACGCCCGAGTCATCCGCGTGACCCCCTTGGCCGAAGACATCGACGCGGTGCTCGAAGCGCTGCGCGAGGTGGAACAGGCCAGCTGGAAAGGCGCCGACGGCCTGGGGATTTTTTCCGGACAACCGCGTCAGCAATGGATGCACAGCGCGTTGCGGGGCTTGGCCGCCGAGGGCTGCCTGCGAGTGGTGATGCTTGAGCACCAGGGACGCTGCATCAGCTACCGCCTCGGGTTGCTGGAGCGCGGCCGCCTGTATGACTACAACATCGCCTTTCTCGCCGATTACGCCAACCTCGGCAGCGGTCGCTTGCTGCTCGATGAATGGATTCGCTGGGGGCTCGACGAAGGCTGGCAGTGGGTCGACGCCTCGCGGGTCAGCCTCAGCCGTTCCAGCCATCAATTGCATGAACGCATGAGTGGCGTGGTCGAGCACCAGCGCTGGAGCTTCTATTCCTGGCGCCCTCGGGGCTTGCTGGCCGGTGTCGCCGAGCGCTGCTGGCAGCGCCTCAAACCTCACCTCAACGCCTGGCGCGAACGTCGCCAGAACGCCACAGCACAAGGGGTTCGCCCATGCAACAAACCCTGAGCGTCACCCGCTCGCAGCGGGTCATCGTCAACGCCGACGACTTCGGCCTCGACCTGGACTACAACCAACTGACCCTGCGCGCCTTCAAGCGGGGGGTCATCAGCTCGGCCACCCTGATGGCCAACATGCCGGCCTTCGAGGACGCCTGTCGCCTGAGCCACGAGCACGCCTTGCTCGGGCGCATCGGCCTGCACTTCAACCTGACCTACGGCGCGCCCTTAAGCTCGGCCATCCTCGCTCAGGCGCGGTTCTGCAATGCCCAGGGCCAGTTCGACCTGAAACTGCCACGCTCGGTCCTGCGTCTGCCGCTAGCGGCGGTCGACGCGGTGTGGCAGGAGCTGGAGGCGCAGTGGCAGCGTTGCATCGATCGGGGCCTGCGCCCCAGCCACATCGACTCTCACCAGCACGTGCACAATCTCTGGCCGATTGCCGCAATCGTCGCCCGTTTCGCCGCTCGACAAGGGGTGCCGGTGCGGCTGGCACGCAATGTCGGCGGCAATATCGGCCCGCTCAAACGGGTATTCAAAAGCGCCCTGAACCAGCGTATCCGCTGGCTGTCGGGACCTGGCGTGAGTTCGGTGTGCACCCCCAAGGACCTGTTAGAAGGTGTGGGTCTCGGGAGCTTGGTGGAAGTCGTGGCCCATCCGACACAACTGGCCGATGGCGATTTCGGCGACGACTACCTGCCACCCGGGCAATCTCTGGAACAGTTGCTGAACCGCGCCCTGCCCCAGCATCAACGGATCGCCTACAGCGAACTGTGAAACCGGACCGGGCGGAGGGCGGAAACCGTCGGCAGTCGGCAGTCGGGGTATACGGGACGGGAACGAAATATTTCAAAATCTATCAAGATCTTCTTAATGATAGATTAACCCTAAATAAACACTCTATTGCGCAGCGTACTGGCCCGGAACGCTTTTAGGGCCTCGTGCGAGGGCAGTCCCCAGACTGAACCGTCACTGTCTGTAATGGAGAACCACGATGAACACACGCAAGCGCTTTGCTCTGGCCGCCTTGGCCCTGTGCGGATTCACCGGTCTGGCCCAGGCCTCGGATGTCAATGTTGAAGTTGTGCCCTATGAGTACGGCATGCGCCTGGACGTCGCCAAGGTCATCTCGATGACCGAGCCGCCGACCCGCCGCTGCGAGGTGGTGACCGCCAATATGCGCTACATCAACAAGGCTGGAGAACTGGCGGAAATCTCCTACCAGAAGCACGCCCAAGCCTGCATGTACGAAAACTGATGCGGCGTGCCGCAGCCAACGTGGCTCGCCGCGGTGAGCGGTGTCAGGAAACCGCGCTCAATGGGCCCTGCGCGTGAGGCCAGGCAGCCCGCCCGGGGCGTTGGCCAGGTCATAGCGCAATTCGGCGATCAATTCGTTGATTTCCCGACAGCCATTGAGCTGCGCAGCGTCGATGCCACTGACCACCAGCTCGACTCGGTCGGTTTCATGGTCGCCATAGACCTTGACCGTCATCGACAGGTCCGGGCTCAGGGTGCATTGGCAACGTTTGGGCAGAAAGCTGCTCTCAATGATGTTGCGCAGTTCCAGGGCAGATAAAAACATGCTGACGCTCTCCTTTTATTCAACACGACCAATCAATGGGCAAATGCCTACTGGCCGCAACGTCCGTGTTCGCTAGCGATCCTGGCTCTGGTCCGTTTTTGCCTAACAGACGATGCCAAGTTACAGAGTAAGCCGCTTTGGCGACCTTGCTAAATTCGATTTTGCTCTCAGTACCGGGGGTTTTGACTTTAAGCCGGCCATGGCGGGCGGTTGCGCTGCTGGCTTGCCGCGCCGCAGAATGCCCGGGTCGTTGTGCCTGGGTTGATCCATTGCCGAAGAATCCCGCCTGGAACAACGCTGATCCTTCCCCTCGCCCGGAGCACCCTCCTTGATTACCTGCCATGTCAGATACGTGATCGATCCCTACCAACTGGCCGAGTTCGAAGCCTATTCCAAAGCCTGGATCGCGGTGGTCAGGCGTTTGGGCGGCACCCACCATGGCTACTTCCTGCCTTCGGAAGGGGCCAGCAACATTGCCTACTGCCTGTTCAGCTTCCCGTCCCTGGCCGATTACGAAGCCTATCGCCAGAGCGCTCTGAGCGATCCGGAAAGCGTGGCCCTGGTGGCGTCGGTGATGGAGAAGAAGTTCATCCTCAGTTATGAGCGCAGCTTCATGCGTCCACTGCTCTCGTAGGAAACGCTCGGGCGGCCTACCGCTTTGCCGCGTAAAGGCCGCAAAGGTGGGAGCCCCTTTAGCGGGCGTCTTCGCTGACAAGCCAGCGGCTAGGCCGAGATGCTGCTCAAGGCGGCGCGTTCGGCGACGTGGCGCAGGCTGTCAAAATTGATGTTGGCGCCAGAGTCGATGGCCACCAGGGTCTGGCCGCTGATGCCGTTCTGGGCCACGTACTGCTTGATCCCGGCCACTGCCAAAGCGCCGGAAGGCTCGGTGATCGAGCGGGTGTCGTCGTAGATGTCCTTGATGGCGGCGCACAACTGGTCGTTGCTGACGCTGATCACCTGATCCACGTGATGCCGGCAGATCTGAAAACCATGCTCGCCGATCTCTGCCACCGCGACGCCGTCGGCAAAGGTGCCCACCTTGGGCAGGATTACCCGTTTCCCCGCCGCCAGGGCCTGTTGCAGGCAGTTGGAATGCTCGGACTCGACGCCAACAATGCGCACTTGCGGCCGCAGGTATTTCACATACGCGGCGATCCCGGCGATCAGCCCGCCACCGCCCACCGGGACGAAGATCGCGTCCAACGCGCCCTGCTGCTGACGCAGGATCTCCATGGCCACCGTACCTTGCCCGGCAATCACCAGCGGGTCATCGAAAGGCGAAACGAAGGTGCTGCCCACGTCCTGCGCAAGGCTCAAGGCGTGGGCCAGGGCAAAGGGAAAACTCTCGCCGTGAAGGATCGCTTCGGCGCCCCGGCTGCGCACGCCCGAGACCTTGAGTTCCGGGGTAGTAGCGGGCATGACGATGGTCGCCTTGATCCCCAGTCGCTGGGCCGCGAGCGCCACGCCCTGGGCGTGATTGCCGGCGGATGCGGTGATCACGCCGCGTTGTTGCTGTTGGCTGTCAAGCTGCGCCAGGCGGTTGTAGGCGCCGCGGATCTTGAAGGAAAAAGTCGGTTGCAGGTCCTCGCGCTTGAGCAAAACCTGATTGCCCAAGCGCTGCGACAGAGCGGGTGCCGCTTGCAGCGGCGTACAGATCGCCAGGTCATAGACCGGCGCAGCAAGAATCATCTTCACATAGCGTTCCAGCAAGGCCATGTCAGTGCTGGACGAGGGCGGGTCAAGACGGCTGAGGCAACTCATGGTGGATCTCCTGGCTGTGTTCGGAGCCCGGGAGACAGAGAGAAAAAACCCGCCTCCAGGGCGGGTTGGGTGCAGTCGTCAGCAAGCCCGCCAATCAGGAATGGCGGTAATAATGCTTGGCTGGGAACGATAGGCAGAAAAAGTCATGGACCGGAAACTAACCGCGCCAGCCCCTTGCGGTCAATGCTTTTCTCCAGGACTCACGCACGGCACCAAAGCCCTCCCCTCCGGCTCCCGGGTCCCGACTTGCCGCTTGCCGCTTGCCGCTTGCCGCTTGCCGTTGATTATACGAAACATATACGATTCATATACTTTTTCAAGGGAGCCCCCAAACATGGGCATCGTCAAGATCTCCGATGAACTGCACGAGCAAATCCGCGTGGCCAGTGCCACCATGGACCGCTCAATCAACGCCCAGGCCGAGTTCTGGATCAAGATCGGCCTTCTCGCCGAGCTCAATCCGCACTTGGCCTACAACGACCTGATCAACAAGCTGCTGTTGAACAAACCCGACCTGATCAGGGGCCGCGCATGACTCAAGCCTTGATCAAGACCCCTGAGCAACTGGCGCTGATGCGCGAATCCGGGCGCCTGTTGGCCCAGGTGTTCACCTTTCTCGACAGTTTTGTCGTCGCCGGCCTGTCCACCCTGGAACTGGACAGCGCGGTGGAACACTTCATTCGCCACCAGCTCAAGGCGCGCCCGGCCAGCAAGGGCCAGTACAACTACCCGTATTGCATCAACACCTCGATCAACGAGGTGGTGTGCCACGGCATGCCCCACGCCAAGGTCGTGCTCAAGGACGGTGACATCATCAACATCGACATCACCCTGGAAAAAAGCGGCTACATTGCCGACTCCAGCAAGATGTACCTGATCGGCACGGTCGATCCCAAGGCCCGGCGCCTGGTGGACACCACCTTCGAGGCCATGTGGGCGGCGATCAGGGTGGTGCGTCTGGGAGCGCGGCTTGGCGATATCGGCCATGCGATCCAGTCGTGCGCCGAAGCCAGGGGCTACAGCGTGGTGCGCGAATACTGCGGCCATGGCATTGGTCGGCAGATGCATGAAGAACCGCAGATCCTCCACTTCGGCCGCCCAGGCACTGGCCTGGAACTACGCGAAGGCATGGTGTTCACCATCGAGCCGATGCTTAACCAGGGCAGCGCCCGGGTGCGCGGGCTCAAGGACGGCTGGACCGTGGTCACCCGCGACAACGGCCTGTCGGCCCAGTGGGAGCACACCGTCGCGGTGACCCGCGACGGCTTTGAAGTGCTGACCTTGCAACCGACCTGAGGCGCCCTGCCCAACCGGCCACGAGGCCTGGGCTCCGGCGTATTGCGGCGCGGGCGATCGGCAGCGACGGCGCTACTTCAGACCGAGCTTGTACAGGGCCCCGTTGTACTCGTCGGTGAGGAAATAGAGATAACCGTCCGGGCCTTGGCGCACATCGCGGATACGCGCCTTGAGCTCGCCCAGCAGACGCTCTTCGTGGGCAACCCGGTCGCCGTCAAACTGCAGGCGGATCAGCTCACGACTGGCCAGCGCCCCGATAAATACGTTGTGCTGCCAGGGTTTGAAGCGCTCGCTGTCATAGAAGGCCATGCCGCTGATGCCCGGGGACTGTTCCCACACATGCCGCGGCGCCACGGTGCCCGGCGCAGTCTGCCCGATGGCTTCGGGAATCGGCTGCCCCGAGTAGTTGATCCCGTGGGTCGCCTGGGGCCAGCCGTAATTCTTGCCACGTTCAATCAGGTTGATCTCGTCACCGCCCTTGGGCCCGTGCTCGTTCTCCCACAGGGTTCCGCTCCAGGGATTGAGCGCCGCGCCCTGGGGGTTGCGGTGGCCGAAACTCCAGATCTCCGGCCGCACCCCGGCCTGGCCGACAAAGGGGTTGTCGTCCGGCACCCGGCCATCGGCATACAGGCGCACGATCTTGCCCTGAAGCGTGTCCAGATCCTGCGCGGTGGCCCGGTTGTTGTTCTCCCCCAGGGTGATGAACAGGTAGCCGTCGCGGTCGAACACCAGCCGTGAACCGAAGTGATTGCCGGTGGACAGCTTGGGCGCCTGGCGGAAGATCACCTGAAAATCCTTGAGCTCGCTCAGGTCATCGCTCAAGCGGCCACGACCCACGGCGGTGCCGGCAGTCCCCCCCTCGCCACCGCCCTCGGCGTAGGACAGGTACACCCGGCGGTCCTGCTTGAAGTCCGGCGACAGTGCCACATCGAGCAAGCCACCCTGGCCATTGGCCCAAACCTCGGGCACCCCGCTCAACGGAGCCGAAAGCTTGCCGTCCGGGCTCACCATCCGCAGGTTGCCGGGACGTTCAGTGACCAGCATGCCCTGGCGATCCGGCAGGAATACCAGGGCCCAGGGATGCTGCAAACCTTGCACCACCGGAGTCAGGCTGAGACTGCCCTGCTCACTGGCAAAGGACTGGGCGCTGGCCGCCGAAGCGGGCAAGACACTGCCCAGCAGAGCGCTGGCACACAAGGTGGCAAAAAGGGTTTTACCCAACATGCTCGCTTCCTTCTATGGCTCAAGAGAATCCCTGGCGACCCGCACGACAGCGGCCGCCCATCCAGAGGCACCTCAGCGCCGGTTGCTGTTGTCGTTATCGATATTGCGGGGACTTTGCACACGTGGATCGGGGTTTGGTCGCTGCACTCCGCCACGGGGATAGCCATTGCCAATACCGCGGTTCTCCAGAGTGGGCGGCCGGCCAATGGGCGCGGTGCTGGGCCCACGCACCGGCGCTCCGGGTGCCCTGCATGCTGTTGGGATTGGCCCGGCGAATGGGGTTGCTGTAGGGGTCGTTGTTGCTGCTATTGGGCAGGTTTTGCGCCAGTTGTACGGAACCTGGCAGCGCTTTGAAAGAAGGTGTTTCAGGGCTGGCGGCCCAGGCGCCGCCACTGGTCCAAGCCAGCGTGATCAATGCGGCGAAGCCGCGAGCCAGACTGTTCATGACAAGTCTCCTGAGAAGCGACAAGGTATCGAATACGATTCCACGCTACGCCCAGGGTTCGGCTTTGTTAATTGAATAATCCTTTAGAACCTGTAACACCCGATGTCCACGCTCACGCCATCCGCAGGAACCGCTTGCCGGCGAAGAGGCCGCCGAACCTGGCCTCGGGCTTGAGGGTGCGTTCGCTGGCAAGCCAGCTCCCGTACAAGCCTGCAACCGTACGCCGGTGCAGGCCGAGTGTGGGCTGGGCCGATCAGATGTAGATGAACAGCAGCAGCAATGCGGCAAAGATCGCCCACTTTTCCAGGTAATAGCGGGTACGGTTGCGTTTTTTCAGTTCCTTGCCCCGCAGGCGGATCTTGTACAGCTTGTTGAACGCGCGGTTCAGGCCGCCGGTCTTGTCGCCATCGGCATTGGGCGAACCCGCGGCCGACATCACGGTGCGGCTGAACCAGCTGTTGAACGCCGTGGCCCAGCGATACTTCAGTGGCCGCTCGACGTCACAGAACAAAATAATGCGGTTCTGCTCCGTGGTGTTTTCCGCGTAGTGAATGTAAGTCTCGTCGAACATCACCGCTTCGCCGTCGCGCCAGTGATAGCGCTCGCCGTCGACCTCGATATAGCAGCCTTCACTGTTGGGCGTGGACAGCCCCAGGTGGTAGCGATACGAACCGGCATAAGGGTCGCGATGGCGCACCAACTTGGAGCCCGGCGGCAACTCGGCGAACATCGCCGCCTTGATCGAACCGATGCTCTGCACCAGCTCCGTGGTGCGTGGGCACAGCTTCATCGCCGAAGGATGGCTGTCGCCGTACCACTTCAGGTAAAAGCGTTTCCAGCCGGTCTTGAAGAACGAATTGAAACCCACATCGTTGTACTGGTCCGAACGCTTGATCTCACCGGCCTGCAACAGGTTCTGGCCCTCGGCACGAATCTCTTCCCAGTGTTCCTGCAACTTGTTCATCTCGGGAAAGTCGGCCGGATCCAGGTAAGGCCGGTTGGGCTGTTTGGAAAACAGGTAGAGAAAGCAGTTGATGGGGGCCAGGAAGGTTGAGTGATCACTCAGTTGGCGCCCCAGTTTATGGCGCACGCGCCCCCGCAGGTGTACGTACGCAATGGATAAAACGTATACAGCGGCAATGATGAGTTTCACGGAAATCGTCACACGTCAGAAGAGAACATGCTGCGCCCCTGAAAGCCCGAAGGGCCAAAGGCAAATGGCAGCGTCTGCGTTTAAAAAAGCGAAGTCGGCAACGGACTGCGTCGCCGATCCGACCCTCGGCATCCGGCCGTTGGCGGGCATTTTAGCCACACTCTGTAACAAAGGGTTAACTCAAATTTGTGAAAAACTGCGGTGCTTGCCCAGGCAATCAGCGCCCGCGCGGTGTTTGGATTCAGCTCAATCAACCTTGTCCCAGCGCCGCTGCGCCCCAGCCCGTATCACCTCAGCGCAGGCCAAGGTATCCTGCGCGGCGCGGCCCTCCCTCGGCCCGGCAAGGACCACAGAGTAAATGAGCACTGCGCTGCGCCCGACCCTGATTCTGCTGCCCGGCATGGACGGCACCGGTACGTTGTTCACGCCACTGCTGCAGGCCCTGGAGCCGGGCTGGCCGGTGCAGGTGGTGCATTACCCCGTGGACCAGCCGTTGGATTACCCGGCCCTGGTGGAACGGGTGATGCAAGCGCTGCCGACTGACCGCCCCTTTGTGTTGTTGGGCGAGTCGTTTTCCGGGCCAGTGGCGGTAGCGGTCGCTGCTCGCTGCTCGAACGGTCTGCTGGGGTTGGTACTGTGCAGCAGCTTTGTCTGCAATCCCCGTCCTGGCTGGGCCCGGTTGCACCCCCTGCTCGGTTTCCTGGCGTTGCAGCGGCTGCCGTTCTGGCCGATGGACGCACTGCTGCTGGGGTGCTTTTCCACGCCCGCGCTACGCAGCGCCCTGGCCGCCGCCATCGCTCAGGTCGACGAGGAGGTTCTGCACGCCCGCCTGCGTGCGGTGATCTCGGTGGATGTGCGCCATGCGTTGGCCAACACCCAGGTGCCACTGTTGTACCTGCGAGCGGGCCGCGACCGCCTGGTGCCCCGGAGCTCAGGGCAACAGGTCTTGCAATGGCGCGAAGACGCCCAAGTGCTGGATATCGACGCGCCCCACTGCCTGCTCCAGGCGGCGCCCGTCGAGGCCGCCGCACACCTGTTGCAGTTCATGCGCCGACTGATGAGCCGCCCCGCCCCGGACCACTGACGACGAAACATCCAGCCCACGGGCTAAAATCCCTGCCCGCGCGTCATACAACTGCTCGTTTACATATGCGACAATGCGCGCAAATTCCAACATGCACCCCGCACTCTTTGCTCAGCAACCTGGCCCAACGCTGGAATGTTGCGCTCGACGTACGCCCGCTGGCTCAGCTCCACCCCCAGACCGGTCCGACCTGGAAGGCTCCAGATCGCGCTCTGTGGATTCAAGGTCAGCGCTAAATCATTGGTAGGTAAGTAATTGATCTCCACAGCTAACATCACCATGCAGTTCGGCGCCAAGCCGTTGTTCGAGAACGTTTCGGTCAAGTTCAACGGCGGCAACCGTTACGGCCTGATCGGCGCCAACGGTTGCGGCAAGTCGACCTTCATGAAAATCCTCGGCGGCGACCTTGAGCCATCTGGCGGTCAGGTCATGCTGGAGCCGAACGTGCGCCTGGGTAAACTGCGCCAGGACCAGTTCGCCTATGAAGAATTCACCGTCATCGACACCGTGATCATGGGTCACGAAGAACTGTGGAAGGTCAAGGCCGAGCGCGATCGTATCTACTCGCTGCCGGAAATGACCGAAGCAGACGGCATGGCTGTGGCCGAGCTGGAAACCGAATTCGCCGAGATGGACGGCTACACCGCCGAATCCCGAGCCGGTGAACTGCTGCTGGGCCTGGGCATTCCCCTGGAACAGCATTTCGGCCCGATGACCGAAGTCGCTCCAGGCTGGAAACTACGGGTGCTGCTGGCCCAGGCGCTGTTCTCCGATCCGGAAGTGCTGCTGCTGGACGAACCGACCAACCACCTGGACATCAACACCATTCGCTGGCTGGAAAACATCCTCACGGCGCGTAACAGCACCATGATCATCATTTCCCACGACCGGCACTTCCTCAACAGCGTCTGCACCCACATGGCCGACCTGGACTACGGCGAGTTGCGCCTGTTCCCGGGCAACTACGACGAGTACATGATCGCCGCGACCCAGTCCCGCGAGCAGCTGCTGTCGGACAACGCCAAGAAGAAAGCCCAGATCGCCGAGCTGCAGACCTTCGTCAGCCGCTTCTCGGCCAACGCCTCGAAAGCCAAGCAGGCCACGTCCCGAGCCAAGCAGATCGACAAGATCCAGCTGGCCGAAGTCAAGCCGTCGAGCCGGGTCAGCCCGTTCATCCGCTTCGAACAGACCAAAAAGCTGCACCGCCAGGCGGTGACCCTGGAGCGCATGTCCAAGGGCTTCGATGGCAAGACCCTGTTCCAGAACTTCAGCTTCACCGTCGAAGCCGGCGAGCGCGTGGCGATCATCGGCCCCAACGGTATCGGCAAGACCACCCTGCTGCGCACTCTGGTGGGCGAACTGACCCCGGACGCCGGCACGGTCAAGTGGACTGAAAGCGCGGAGCTGGGCTACTACGCCCAGGACCACGCCCATGACTTCGAAGACGACGTCAGCCTGTTCGACTGGATGGGCCAGTGGACCCAGGGCGAGCAGATGATCCGTGGCACCCTGGGCCGCATGCTGTTCTCCAACGACGAGATCCTCAAGTCGGTGAAGGTGATTTCCGGTGGTGAGCAAGGCCGCATGCTGTTCGGCAAGCTGATCTTGCAAAAGCCCAACGTGTTGGTGATGGACGAACCGACCAACCACCTGGACATGGAATCCATCGAGGCCTTGAACCTGGCCCTGGAAAACTACCCGGGCACCCTGATCTTCGTCAGCCACGACCGTGAGTTCGTCTCGTCCCTGGCCACCCGCATCATCGAGCTGAGTCCAAGTGGCGTGACCGACTTCAGCGGTACCTACGACGACTACCTGCGTAGCCAGGGCGTGATGTTCTAAAGCAGCAGCCTGTTTCAAGCCACAAGCGTCAAGAAAAGCCCCGTCCGTTGTGACGGGGCTTTTTCATTTGGGCCTCGCTGGCCGGTGCAGAAACCTTCGAACCTTGTGCACTATCGGTCAGCGTCTTCGCCGGTAAGCCCGCGCTTGCAGGGCTCGCAGCGCCGCTGGGCTTATCGGCGAAGCAGCCTTCAGGCCTTGCACATCAGCGGTCTGCGAGGCGTTGGGGAAAGATAGTTAGCCTGCTTCCTTTTATGAGCGCGCCACGCGATGATGCGGATCTCTAACCGCCGCCCGCGAACGAGCCTTCATGCCCGAGCCACAGACCTCCGCTCAAAGCTCCATGGCGATCACCCTGCAGATCGTCTCCATCGTCTTCTATACCTTTATCGCCTTCCTCTGCATCGGCCTGCCAATCGCCGTGCTGCCGGGCTACGTCCACGAACAGCTGGGCTTCAGCGCGGTGGTCGCCGGGCTGACCATCGGCGCGCAATACCTGGCCACCCTGCTCAGCCGGCCCATGGCCGGGCGCCTGTCGGACACTGTGGGCACCAAGCGCTCGATCATCTACGGCTTGCTGGGGATTTTGCTCAGTGGCCTGCTGACCCTGGGTTCGGTGCTGGTGCAAGACTGGCCGCTGGCGAGCCTGACTGTGCTGCTGGGTGGACGCCTGCTGCTGGGCGTGGCCCAGGGCCTGATCGGGGTCGGCACCATCAGTTGGTGCATGGGCCAGGTGGGCGCGGAGCACACCGCACGCTCGATTTCCTGGAACGGGATTGCCTCCTATGGCGCCATCGCCATGGGGGCGCCGCTGGGGGTGGCGATGGTGCAGCAGTACGGGTTCGCCAGCCTGGGGATCGCCCTGTCGCTGTTGGCGGTACTGGCGCTGCTGCTGATCCGCAACAAACCCTCGGTGCCGGTGATTCGCGGCGAGCGCCTGGCGTTCTGGGCGGTGTTCGGACGCATCGCCCCTTTCGGGACCAGCCTGTGCCTGGCATCCATCGGCTACGGCACCCTGACCACATTCATTACCTTGTTCTACCTGAGCCGCGGCTGGAGCGGCGCAGCTTACTGCCTGACGGTATTTGGGGTGTGCTTTATTTGTTCGCGGCTGCTGTTCATCTCTTGCATCAGCCGTTTTGGTGGCTTTCATTCAGCGATTGCCTGCATGTGCGTCGAGGCCCTGGGGCTGACCCTGCTGTGGCTGGCGCCCTCCACCACATGGGCGCTGATCGGCGCCGGACTGACCGGCTGCGGCTTGTCGCTGGTCTACCCGGCCCTTGGCGTCGAAGCGATCAAGCAAGTCCCCAGCAGCAGCCGCGGCGCGGGCTTGAGCGCCTATGCGGTGTTCTTTGATCTGGCGCTGGCGATTGCCGGTCCGCTGATGGGCGCGGTGGCGCTGAACCTGGGCTATTCGTGGATTTTCTTGTGCGCCGCCCTGCTGTCGATCGCCGGTTTGGGGCTGACCCTGCTGCTCAAGCGCCGTGCGGGCGCCTGAATCACGGGCCCGTGGTCTGTATCGCCGCCCGGCTCGGCTTGCCGAGTATGTGAGTGAAGAACGCACCGGCTTCGGCAATCAGGCTGCGATGTATGTCGTCGCGGTCAACGCCGTCGGCATCGGTGCACAAGGCCGGCATTGCCACCTGTTGCTCAGCGCTGCATGGCGCCATGAACACGAAATGCCCGGCCCCGGGCAGCAGCTTGAAATCCGGGGCCACTGGCAACTTGCGCGCCAGGGCGGCGGCGTTCTTGTCCAGGGCCACCAACTGGTCGCCATCGCCGCTGTACAACAGCACCGGCACATGCACCCCGGACAAGGCGTCGCGCCCAAACTTCAAGCTCAGAGGCGCCAGCAGCATCAGCGCCTGCACCCGCGGATCAGCCACCGGCTGTAGATCGTCGCGATCAACAATCAGTTCACCCTGGGTGTTGCAGGCATCACGATCATCGGGGCGTTCCTGGCAGTAACGACGCAGACGGTCCAGGTCGGGAGTGGCACCGGACAGGATCAAGGCGGTCTCGCCTCCAGCCGAATAGCCAATCACCCCGACCAGCTCGGCATTGACCGAGGGCCACAGCAGCGGGTCGCTCAGGGTCGCTGTGATGGCTGCTGAGATCTGCATTGGCCGTCCATACAAATTGCTCAGGGTGCCCAGGCGGCTGTGGTCCTGGGCGTTGTCGCCAGGGTGAATCACCGCCACCACGACAAAGCCCTTGCGTGCCAGGGACGTGGCCAAATCATGCAGGGCCAGGGGCGTACCGGTATTGCCATGGGACAGCATCAGCAGCGGGAAGCGTCCGATGGCCGTCTTGGCATCGCGGGAGGCGGCAATCCGATAACCCTCGACCCGGCTGCTGTGCTCAATGCCGGTGGAGGGATAAAACGCGATGGCGTGCATCGGCTGCTGGTCCAGGGGATCGAGAAAGGTCATCTGGTGAAAGCCGACGCTCCAGTGCGGATCGAGCGCTGGCGCGGCGCGCACTGAAATCGGGCCGTAAAACAGGCAGATCAGTAACAGTGCACAGCGAGGTTTCATCACAGGCCCACCTTTGCGGCTGGATCGGCAACGCCGTTGCCCCCTCGCCATCCCTGGCGGCCAGGGCACTGAAGCCGAACCGGCCCGTTATCCAGGTCACGCCGATACCAGGCGTTGCACCTTGCACTGCATAACCTGGGCCATAAACACCCAGAAAGCCTGGATAAAAAACCCTGCGGGCGGATCAGGTGAAGCCCTGATCAACCAGCAGGGTTGAGTGTTGCCTGAGCGGCGACCTGTCTTGACTCAAGTCCTAGGCGGCAAACTGCTGTTCGCTGATGTACGCCAGCGCATCACTCATGGCTTGGCTACGGACCTCTTCACCGTAGCTCAGGCCGTGGGCGCGGACGAATTCGACGTCGCTGATGCCGAGGAAGCCAAACAGCACTTTCAGGTAGTCCTCATGGGCAGCCCCCGTGGCCTGCCCAACGTGCAGACCGCCAGCGGTGGATACCACGATCACCTTCTTGCCAGCGCACAGGCCTTCTGGGCCGGCTTCGGTGTAACGGAACGTCTGGCCGGCCACGGCGATACGGTCGATCCAGGCCTTGAGTTGGGTCGGGATGGTGAAGTTGTACATTGGGGCGGCGATCACCAGCACATCGGCGGCCTGGAACTCGGCCAGGGCCTGAGCACTGAGCTGGGCTTCATGGTGTTGCGCGGCATTGCGCAGTTCAGCAGCGGTGCCGGCGGCCAGCAGCGTGGCGGCGGAGAAGTGGCTGATGGCATCGCCCGCCAGGTCACGGTAAGTGACGACCGTGTCGGGCTGGGCGGCTTTCCAGGCTTGGACCACGCGGTGGCTCAACTGCCGGGAGGCCGAGTGCTCGGCAAGAATGCTGGAATCGATGTGCAAGAGTTTCATCTGGGTTCTCCAAGTGAGGACCGCCCCTGAGCGATCGGATGCCGGCAATCCTACAGATGAATTCAATAGCTGATTAGTCGGCACAAATGCGATAGTTCGTCCCATCAGCAGGACAATAGAGCTTCCCCTCCATGCAAGACCTCAACGATCTGTATTACTTCGCCAAAGTGGTGGAAGCCGGTGGCTTTGCCGCTGCCGGACGTTTGCTGGGCGTTCCCAAGTCCCGCCTGTCACGGCGGGTTGCCGAGCTTGAAGAACGGCTCAAGGCGCGGCTGCTGCAACGCACCACCCGCCAGTTGAAGCTCACCACCGTGGGCGAACGCTACCTGCGCCATTGCCAAGCCATGTTGCTGGAAGCGGAGATGGCCGACGAAGCCGTGGCCAGCATGGCCAGCGAACCCCGAGGCCGCCTGCGGGTGTCGAGCCCGGTGGGCCTGGCCCATGAATTGCTGACCCCGCTGGTCAGCAGCTACCTGCAGAAATACCCGCAGGTGCAGTTGGACATGCTCTTGCTCAATCGCCGTGTCGATCTGATAACCGAAGGTATCGATGTGGCCCTGCGGGTGCGCGAACACGGTGATGAGGACCCGCTGCTGGTGACCCGCCGCCTGCGGCCGGCGCAGACGGCAATGGTCGCCACGCCAGCGTTCCTGCGGGACAACCCGGTGCAGCATCCACAGGACCTGTGCCGCGTGCCGATCCTCGGTGCCCTGGAGGCCGACCGACTGGTGCACCTGCGCCTGCTGGATCAACAAGGCAACGCCTGCGACCTGGCCCTGGAAGCGCGCCTGGGCATCGACGACTTCATCGTGCGCCGCGCCAGCGCCCTCGCCGGACTGGGCTGTACCGTGCTACCCATGCTGTATTGCGAGGAAGAGCTGGCCAGCGGTCGCCTGGTGCAATTGTTGCCGCAGTGGTCATTGCCCGGCGGCTGGCTGCAAGCGGTGTATCCTCACCGCCGGGGTATGCTGCCGGCCGTGCGCGCCTGGATCGAGCACCTGAGTGAATCCTTCAAAGGCTGTGGAGAACGACTGCTGTGAACGACGCATCCCTCAATGAACAACAAGTGGCGGCCTTTTGCCTGAGCCTGCCCGGCGTGCGGGAAGACTATAAATGGGGCGGCGTGCGGGTGTTCTCGATTGCCACCAACAAAATGTTCGCGCTGCAGAACCTGCGGGGCGAATCCCTGGCATTCAAGGTCGACCAGGAGCTGTTTCTTGGCCATGTCGACCGCCCCGGCATTGCACCGGCGCCCTATCTGGCCCGGGCCCACTGGATCATCATGCACACGCCCTACCCGCTGGGCGCGACAGAACTTACGCAGCTGTTGCAGCGCTCCCATCAGTTGGTGGTGAGCAAATTGCCCAAGCGGACCCAGGTCGGCCTGCTGCTCTAGAACAGCGTCAGCAGGCTGCTCTGAAGAAACATTCGGTCGATCCAGTACACCTGATGCAGGGCCACGATCAGCCAGAACAGCGTCTGATAGGAAACCTTGCGGGTCTTGTGCCGTAGCAGTTGCTGGGCCAACAAGGCGCCGGGCCAGCCGCCGGCCAGCTCCAAGGCATGCAGGACATTCTCCGGGGTGCGCTGGCCCTGCATCCGAGCCTGGCGCTTGTCGTGCCAGTAAAGCAGGAAGGTCAACAGGCTGACCGCGCCATAGGCGGCCAGGGGAAGGACCGAAACGGCTCGCCACCACAAGGACAGCGACCCCAGCAACGGCAAGACGCAGAGCGCTAGAAACGCCAGCAACTTGGCCCGTGGGTGCTGGATTCGCGAGCCGCTGCCGGAGCGCGAATCACCACGCGTCGCTTTCACGGCTGGGCAGCTGCCCAATCGACCCAGCCGAACTGCCAGGTCGCCAGGATCAGTAGACCGAAGGCAATGCGGTACCAGGCAAACACCGCATAACTGTGGCTGGCGATGAACTTCAACAGGCCCTTGACGGCAATCATGGCGAAAATGAATGCGGTGACAAAGCCGATGGCGAACACCGGAAAATCATCGGGCTGGAACAGGTGCCGGTATTTGTAGCCGGAGTACACCGCCGCACCGACCATGGTCGGCATCGCCAGGAAAAACGAGAACTCGGTGGCGGTCTTGCGCGACAGGCCGAACAGCAACCCGCCAATAATCGTCGAACCGGAGCGCGAGGTGCCCGGAATCATCGCCAGACACTGAGCAAAGCCGACCTTGAGGGCATCCTTCCAGGTGATCTCGTCCACCGTCTCGGCGTGCACCTGATGCTGCCGGCGCTCGGCCCAGAGCATGATGATGCCGCCTATCACCAGGGCCGAGGCCACGGTGATGGGGTTGAACAGGTAGGCGTGGATCAAGTCGGCAAAAATCACCCCCAGCACCACCGCCGGAAGGAAGGCGATCAGCAGGTTAAGGGTAAAACGCTGAGCCTTGGGTTGGGTCGGCAGCCCCATCACCACATCCAGGATCTTGCGCCGGAACTCCCACACCACAGCCAGGATCGCCCCCAGCTGGATGATGATGTTAAAGGCCATGGCCCGCTCGCCACCAAAGTCGAGCAAGTCGGCCACTATGATCTGGTGCCCGGTGCTGCTGATGGGTAAAAACTCGGTCAGCCCTTCAACAATCCCAAGTACCAATGCCTGCGCGGCGGTCCAAAGATCCATCAATCCCCCATAAGGCGATGCTCGGGGCATGCCTCTTTTTTAAATAGTCAAAGCTGCTGCATCGAACGTAGCCGAGATCACGGCTTGAGTAAGATCACCACAAACCTATGAAAATTCTGTGAAAAATTTAGAAAGGTTCAGGTTTTACGTAAAGTCGCCGAAATCCTAACAGAGCCGCGTAAAACACGTCGCGATGTTATTGGACTTCTGTAGGGTTGGCGCTCAAGGGCAGGCATGCTTGGATGCTCGCGGCCTTTTATGACAAGAATGAGAATCTGGAGTGACCGGATGATGAATAGCTTACGCAAGATGTCCATCAGTCAGCGCCTGTGGCTGATCTTAATCGTAGCGGTGCTGACCCTGGTAACCCTGGGCGTGCTGATGCTCGGGCAGATTCACCGCGATCTGTACCAGGCTAAAGCACAAAAGACCGAACATGTGGTACAGACCGCCGCGGGCGTGCTCACCTACTACCAGGGCCTGGAGGCCAATGGCAGCCTGAGTCGCGAGCAAGCGCAGAAACAGGCGCTGCAAGTGATTCGCGGGTTGCGCTACGACCAGAGCGACTATTTTTGGATCAACGACCTGACCCCGGTCATGATCATGCACCCGACCAATCCCAAGCTCGAAGGGCAGAACTTGAGCGCGATCAAGGACCCGGACGGCTTCGCGCTGTTCAACGCCATGGTGACCCTGGCCAAGGCCAAGGGCGCAGGCATGGTCGACTATCGCTGGCCCAAGCCCGGCGCCCAGGCACCAGTGCAGAAGGCTTCCTATATACAGCTGTTCCAGCCTTGGGGCTGGATCATTGGCTCCGGGGTATACATCGATGACCTGCAGCAAGAGTTCTATGCCCAGGTACTGCAGGCGTCGTCCATCGGCCTGGTGATCGCGCTGCTGATGGCTGTGCTGGTGGTGCTGATCGTACGCAGTATCGTCGGCCCTCTACGGGAAACCGTGCAGGCGATGGCCAATATCGCCAGCGGTGAAAGCGACCTGACCCGCCGCCTCGACACCCACGGCCAGGATGAGGTGACCGAATTGGCCCGCCACTTCAACGGCTTCACTGCCAAGTTGCGCACCGTGGTGACTCAACTGCAGAGCAGCGCCGCCGCCCTTGAACAGTCGTCCAATGAGTTGGGCAGCAACGCCTCCGATGCCCAGGAGCGTAGCCAGCAGCAATCCCAGCAGATGGAGCAGGTGGCCGCCGCCATCAGCCAAGTCACCAGCGGCGTCCAGGAAGTGGCGAAGAACGCCGAACATGCCGCCGGCGAAGTGCGCGAGGCCGAAGCCCAGGCCCAGCAGGGCCAAGTCAACATCGATGGCAGCCTGCAACAGATCGAACAGTTGTCCGGGACTATCGATCAGGCGGTGGACGTGATCCGCACGCTGGCGACGGAAAGCACCCAGATCGGCACCGTGCTGGAGGTGATCCGTTCGATTGCCGAACAGACCAACCTGCTGGCGCTGAACGCAGCCATCGAAGCCGCCCGGGCCGGGGAACAGGGTCGTGGTTTCGCCGTGGTGGCCGACGAGGTGCGCCTGCTGGCCCAACGTACCCAGCAGTCCACCGCAGAAATCCAGGGCATGATCGAGCGCCTGCAAAGCCACTCGGAAGCGGCGGTCAAGGTCATCGGCGACAGCAGTCGGGCTTCACAACTGACCATCGAACAGGCCGGTCTGGCCGGCGCCAGCCTGAACGCCATTGGCCAAGCCCTGCGCACCCTCAACGGTCTGAACGCCTCGATTGCCAGCGCCACCTTGCAACAATCCCATGTGGTGGAGGACGTCAACCACAACATCAATCAGGCCGCCGGACTGTCTCAGGGCACGGCGCTGGCGGCCCAGCATTCCAGCACCGCCAGCCATCATCTCAAGGCGCTGTCGGAACAGCTCAACGGCCTGCTGCGCCAGTTCCGCGTCTAAGCCAGGCTGGCCTTCAGAGGCCCCGGACTAACGTACGGGGCCGACTCTGGGTACAATCCGCTCCCTCCTCCACTTCCCCAAGGAATCGCCATGTCCGGGCTTGAACTGTTTGCCGCTGCGCTCGGCGTCATCGCCGTCTGGCTGACGGTCAAGCAGAACCCTTGGTGCTGGCCCATCGGCCTGGTCATGGTGTTGCTCTACAGCTGGATCTTCTACGAGGTCAAACTCTATTCCGACATGCTGCTGCAGGTGGTCTACGCGGTGTTACAGCTCTACGGCTGGTGGCAGTGGACCCGAGGTGGCGCACAGCATCAGGGGCGGCCGGTCAGTCAGTTGCAGGCCAGCGCACTGCTCCAGGGCCTGGCGCTTGGCGCGCTGGGCAGTCTGTTGCTCGGCGCCGCCATGGCCCACTGGACCGATGCCGCGCAGCCCTGGCTGGACGCAGCGCTGACCGCGTTCAGCCTGGTAGCGCAATGGTGGATGGCACAAAAGCGCGTGCAGTGCTGGCCACTGTGGGTGGCGCTGGACGTCATCTTCGTCGGCCTGTTCATCTACAAGGCGCTGTACCTGACCGCCGCCCTCTATGCGCTGTTTACCCTGCTGGCCCTTCAGGGCTGGCGCACCTGGCGCGCCGATCCGGCCCTGCAATCGTGAAAGTGCTGGTCCTGACCGGCCCTGAGTCCAGCGGCAAAAGCTGGCTGGCGAGCGAGCTGCACGCGCGCTTTGGGGGGCTTCAGGTGGGGGAATACGTGCGCCACTTCATTGAGCAGCAGCGCCGTGATACCTGCCTGGCGGACATCCCCGAAATCGCCCGCGGCCAATTGGCCTGGGAAGATCAGGCACGCTCCCGGCAGCCCGAGCTGCTGATCCTCGACACGCATCTGCTGAGCAACCTGCTGTGGAGCCAGACGCTGTTTGGCGACTGCCCAGCGTGGCTGGAGTCGCAACTGTTGGCTCGGCATTACGACCTGCATGTGTTGCTCTCGCCCGAGGGCGTGGCCTGGAGCGACGACGGTCAGCGCTGCCAGCCGCAACTGGCGCAACGCCAAGCCTTCTTCGAGGCCACGCGGCAATGGCTGGAGCGACATCAGCAGTCTTATCAGGTGATCGGTGGCGATTGGCAGCAGCGCCGGCAACAGGCGTTCGACCGGGTCCAACAGCTTCTCCTGGATTGACCCGGCCGCTGGAGCAACGGCTCCAAGTGTCCACTTGTGAAACACTCCCCTGGCCGCCAAGTGCCTATTTTCCTGGTCTCGGTCCACCGCTCAGGAAATTGTTACGTTACTGATACACCCGAGCAGCAACCCTTGTTCTAGAGCATTTCCTTGCTCATGGCAGAAGGCCTTCTGCGGCTGCTGTTTCAATGCTGAAACAATGCCCCGGCCTTCGCCCGGTGTGTTATCTGTAAGCCATTGAATTATATGCAGTCATGAAAAGCGGCACGGCTTCTGCTCTCTCCCTCTCAACGCTGACTAGGGCCAGCACTGAGAAGAAGGAATGCCGCCGTGGGGACGCTCAACAAACGTTTGACCCGTTTATTGCTGATCGGCTGTGCCGTCAGCGCGGCGTACAGCCTTCCAGCAGTGGCCGCGGGGAATGGCGAGATCATCATCCAGCGCAACGTCCAGGCACAGCCTCTGGGCCGCGCGCCCCTGCAGAAAGACCCCAATCCCGTTTCGGTCAACACCAACTCTTCGTCCCTGGTCAACCAAATGGCCGGGAGCGAAATGCTCGACAGCGACTTCGCCGGCATCAAGACCGGCTCGCTGATTCGCGGCACGCTGATGCAGGGAAACAACGGCATCCCCGGCATGAATGTACTCAATAGCAGCCACAGCAATGGTTTGCCCGGCATGGCCGTCGGCCACGGTGGCGGCTCGGGAGCCAGCATTTCCAATTCGATCAATCGCAGCATCAGTTCCGGCCTGGCGCCGTTGAACAACATCGGAGGGCAGTGACATGCGCCGCTTTATGTTGTTCCTCGGGGTGCTGGCGTGTACCGCTGCAGTGGCCGACCCGGCAAGCCAGGTTACCGACACCTCGACCCTCTACAACTCCGGCGTCGGCTACAACGGCAATTTCAACGTCAATCAGGCCGCCGGCGATCAACAACAGCAAACCAACGTGCGGGCCATCGCCATCGGCACCCACGCCACGGCCACCACCAGCATCCAACAACGCCTGTCCACGCCGGCTGACCGCTCGGTCAACGCCAGCAGCAGCATCGGCGGCAACGCATTCAGCAACGGCAACGGCGCACTGGGCGTTAACCAGTCGGCCGGGGCCAACAACCAGATGGCCAATGTCCTGCGGATCAGCATCAGTGCCCATCCGCAAAGCATTGACGACAGCGTCCTGTCCCAACAGAACGTGGCGCTGTTACCAAACTCGGGAGCAACTGGCACTCAACAAGGCAGCCGCCAGGTCGTTACCAGCGACCAGGCCTTCACCGGCAGCCGTGGAGTGATTCAGGTGAACCAGAGTGCCGGGGTGGGGAACCGCATGGCTAACACCCTGAGCATACGGGTCGCAGACTGACCCCTCGTAGTGCAATTAGAAAGTACCAACACTTAACCAACTAATAAGCACCGGAGAAACACCATGAAACCTACAATGGCTCTCAAACCACTGGTTTTCGCACTGGCCGCAGTCATGGCAATGGCCGCTCAGGCAGGTGGTAATCAAGGCAACAATGGCGGTCATGGAAACAACGATGACCATGGCAATAACAACCAAGGTCCAGACCTCAGCACCCTGCTGCAAATCACCGCTGGGGCCGGTGCTGCCGTGATCGACGTGCAGAACAGCAATACCAACGTGGTGAAAAACCAGGGCACCAACAACAACGCCAAGATGGACAACTCCCTCAACAACTCCAACGGCAACATGGGTGCCAACGTGGCCGCCGGCGACGGCAACCAACAAGATAACGCCGCGGCCCTGGCAACCGCTGACGAAAGCTTCATCTTCGGCAGCGCCGTGGCGGCTTCCAGCGCCACCCAGGTCAACAGCAACAACTATGTGAAAAACTCTTCGACACAGAACAACGCTGTGTTGAACAACTCCGGCAACAACGGTTCCGGCAACATCGGCATCAACGTCACCGCCGGCGACTTCAACCAACAGAAAAACAACCTGGCCATTGCAGTATCCGGTGGTCGCGTAGCAACCGCTGCAGCGGCGGCCAACCAGTCCTCGACCAATCTGGTCGTCGACAACAAAGGCGTCCAAGCCTACAAAAAAGACACCCTCTCGGGCGGCTTCGTTGCCCACGGCAGCTACAAAGGGACCGGCAGCGGCACGATCGAAGGCGACGATGGTCACGGCGGCGGCTATGGCAACAACAACCGCGGTGGTGGCCATGGCAACGACGATCAAAAATTCACCTTCAAGGAACAAGGCTCCATCGAACTGGCTGGCTACTGGACCCAGCAAGTGCTGACCAAAGACGGCTGGAAAAACCCAGTGGTCAACAACGCCAGCATGACCAACTCGATGAACGGCTTCTCCGGCAACGGCGGCGCCAACGTCTCGGCCGGGGTGGGCAACCAACAAAGCAACTCGCTGTCCATCGCCGCTGGCTGCAAAGCCTGCATGTAATCGCGATCGTAACGAAAGCCCCGGAAACGGGGCTTTTCCACAGTCCGACCTAGGCGTAACGATCATGCGTACTGCGATCCTCCCTCTCTTGCTGTGCCTGTGCGCCCCTGTTCAGGCGGCGCAAATGGCCGTCGCCGGCCTGCCGGGCGGCAACCTGATCTTCAAACAGGTGCAGAGCGTGCGCGAACGCAAGTTCAGCAACATCGTCGAGCAGAAAACCGACTTCAGCTGCGGCGCCGCTGCGCTGGCGACGGTTTTGCGCCAAGCCTACTGGCTCGACGTCGATGAAGAGCACGTCATCAAAGGCATGCTGGTGAATTCGGATCAGAACTTGGTCCGCACCCAGGGGTTTTCCATGCTCGACATGAAGCACTACATAGAAAGTATCGGCATGCGGGCACGAGGCTACCGAATTCCGCCCGAAAAAATCGAGGCGGTGACCATTCCGGTGGTCGTGCTGATGGACATTCGCGGCTACAAGCATTTCGTGGTGATGCAGCGCGCCCACAACGGCTGGGTCTACATCGCTGACCCGGTACTGGGCCACAAACGCTACACCTATGAAGATTTCGTCAAAGGCTGGAACGGCATTGTGTTCGCCATCATCGGTCCCGGCTACGACAAGACTAACGTCTTGCTCGCCCCACCTGCCCCGCTGACCGCGAAAAACAAGCTCGACAACTTCTACCCGGTCAAAGACTCGGAACTGATGGATTTCGGTTTCATTCAAAGCGATTTCTTCTAGAAGAGCGCTCAACGAAAAAAAGGGGGGCAGGACGCTCCAGGAGCAGCAGATGAAAACTTCATACTGGCTGGCGGCCATTTGCTTGACCGCAGCGCTTCCAGCCCATGCTGGTTTCAAGCCTGAACTCATCCAAGATCAGGAACTGTCGCAATTACGAGGTCGATACGTGATGCCGGGGCGAATCATCAGCTTCGGCATTGTCATGAGCAGTACCTGGCGCAACGCCAGCGGCGACTTGATCGGCGCCACCACGTCGCTGCAAATCCAGCAAGCCACCATCAAACCGCAGTTCTACGTTTCCACCATCAGCCAGATGGGCGACGGCACAACGCCAAACCCGGGCACCGGCAACGTGATTGGCGGCGCGGGACTGGCCAGCAGCCAAGGCGTGACCCAGAGCGTGCGGGCCGCCGGTGACGGCAACACCGCCTACAACAACATTGCTATCAATGTCACGGAAGCCAATCAGGCACCGGCATTGGCGGCCGGAATGGGCCAGGCGTTACTCAACGGGCAGACCATCAGCGGCAGCAACGCCGCCGGCAGCGTAGCCGTGTCGGCCTTCAATGGCGGCATCCAGATGGCAATACAGGCCAACGGCAACCAGGGCAGCGCCTTGCAACAGGTGGCTCAAGGCAACTTGCTGCAAAACACCCAACTGCTGGGCAACAGCAACATGGTCAATAACATGACGCAACTCAATGTGGTTCTTAGAAACAACGGGGCTAGCAATGGTGCCCTAGACTGCAATTTGACGGCGCTCAATGCACTGCGCAAGTTCTGATATTGAACTACGCTCTTCTGCGACCATTGGGGTTCACAAGGGACGGTTTATTTCATGTATCGATCGGTTTCATTACGCGCAATAGTCTGTTTAAGCACTCTATTACCGGCAGCCTTAGTCCAAGCGGCACCGGATGCTGATGTAGAGACCCTGAAACGTGAACTTCTGGAGCTCAAGCAACGTTACGAAGTGCAGCAAAGAGCCTTGGCCGTACTGGAACAACGAGTCCGGCAGGTCGAAGACCAACCGGCGGCACCGCCACCCCGGCGTCTGGTGAAGTCGCCGGCAGACCTGAGGGGCAACCAACAGGTCGCAGGCACCGGGGCGAAAGCCGCCTCGGGTGGTGCGGCGGGTGGTTCATCCTATGGCCAATCGCTCAAGGACGACTCGGCGCCCGCACAGAGCGTCAGCAACCTGTACGACGAAGCCAGTGGCTTCTTCGGTGGCGGCAAGTTCAGCGTCGAGACCGGCTTGACCTACGCCCGCTACGACGCTCGGCAACTCACGGTCAACGGCTTCCTTGCGCTGGACTCGATCTTTCTCGGCAACATCAACCTGGATCGGATCAAGTCCGATACTTGGACCCTGGACCTGACAGCCCGCTACAACCTCAACAACCGTTGGCAGTTCGACATCAACGCGCCGGTGATCTATCGCGAATCCACCTTTCAGTCCGGCGGCGGCGGCGGCTCCGGCACCCAGACCACCGAAGAATCGGTGACCCGTGACCCGACATTGGGGGACGTGAACTTCGGCGTGGCTTACAAATTCCTCGACGAATCGGAGTTCTGGCCCGACGCCGTGGCCACCCTGCGAGTCAAGGCCCCCACCGGCAAGGAACCGTTCGGGATCAAGCTGGTTCGATCCGCAGGCAACGACAACCTGTTCGTACCTGAAAGCCTGCCGACCGGTAACGGTGTCTGGTCGATTACCCCCGGGATCTCCCTGGTCAAGACTTTCGATCCGGCGGTGCTGTTCGGCACCCTGGCCTACACCCACAACCTGGAAGAGTCGTTTGACGACATCAGTTCCACGGTTGGCAGCAAGACCCCTGGCAAAGTCCGCCTGGGCGACAGCTTCCAGATCGGTGCCGGTGTCGCCTTCGCCCTCAACGAAAAGATGAGCATGTCGTTCTCGGTGTCGGACCAAGTCCAGCGCAAGAGCAAGCTCAAGCCCAACGGCGGCGACTGGCAATCGGTGGTGTCCAGCGACGCCAACGCCGGGTTCTTCAACGTCGGCATGACCATTGCCGCCTCGGATAACCTGACCATTGTCCCCAACCTTTCCCTGGGCATGACCGAAGATGCGCCAGACTTCAGCTTCAGCCTGAAATTCCCGTACTACTTCTAAACGGCCCCCCGCCAAAACACTCAGGCCCGCTGCGATCCCCATCGCAGCGGGCCTGAGTGTTTGCTCACCGCCCTAGCGGATCTGATGCTTGTGCAGCAAACGGTAAAAAGTCGGCCGTGACACTCCCAGAACCCGAGCGGCGACACTGAGGTTATCGCTGTGCCGGCTCAGCACATCGCACAACGCCTGACGCTCGGCGCGACGCTTGTAGTCCTCCAGGGTGCCCATGGGAGCCTCCTGAGTCGCCAGGTTTTGCAAGCCCAAGTCGCTGGCCTGGATTTGCCGTCCTTCAGCCAGCACCAGGCCGCGGCGTACCCGATTGGCCAACTCGCGGACATTGCCTGGCCATTCATGATTGCCCATGGCGACCAGCGCGTCCGCGCTGAAACTGCGCGGCCGGCGGCCGGTTTCCTGACTGTAGAAATGCGCGAAATGACTGGCCAGCATGCCCAGATCGCCATGACGCTCACGCAACGGCGCAGTGACCACCTGCAGCACATTGAGCCGGTAATACAGGTCCTCACGAAAACGGCCACTGCTGATGGCCGCCTCCAGGTCCACATGAGTCGCCGCCAAAACCCGAACGTCCACGGCGATTGGCTGGCTACCGCCGACCCGCTCGATGCTTTTCTCCTGGAGAAAACGCAGCAGATTGGCCTGCAACTCCAAAGGCAGGTCGCCGATTTCATCGAGAAACAAGGTGCCGCCGTGGGCCGCCTCGATGCGCCCGACCTTGCGTTGATGAGCCCCGGTAAAGGCGCCCTTTTCATGGCCGAACAGTTCGGACTGAATCAGGTGTTCCGGAATCGCCCCACAATTGATCGCGACAAACGGCTTGTCATGACGCTGGGACTGCCGATGCAGGGTGCGCGCCACCAACTCCTTGCCGGTGCCACTTTCCCCGCGGATCAACACGGGCGATTCGGTGGGCGCCAGCTTGCTCAACAACTTGCGCAGGTCACGGATCGGCCGACTCTCGCCCAGTAGCTCATGTTCGGGCTGGTCGACATGAATTGCGCCCTGCCCGCGTAAACGCGCCATGCCAAAGGCTCGCCCCAGGGTCACCTGGACCCGAGACACATCGAACGGCAGGGTGTGGAAATCGAAAAACCACTCGCAGACAAAATCACCGACCTTTTGCAGGCGTAGCACTTCGGGGCTCAAGACCGCGATCCACTCGGTGCCGCTGTGGCTGATCATCTCCTTGATCGCCTCCGGCCGCTCCAAGTGAAAGGGTTGCAGACGCAACAGACCGACATCGCAGGAGCGTTCGCGGGAGGACTCCAAATCACAACTGTCGACATCCCAACCGATGCTGCGCAACCCGGGCAATAGGCGATGACAGTCGTCACAGGGATCAACCACCAGCAATCGACGCTGTACGGGAGCTTCGAGCATGACTGTTCCTTGGCGCCAAATAGTGGAAAAGTTAGTAGAAACAGTAGTTTGGCAAACCTGGCTGTAACATTAGCAAGCGCTTGACGCCTGTATGTACCCATTGCTTATAACGCTGCTTACCGAACGAACTAAGCGACTCGGCCAACCGTCACCCGGGTGACTGATTGTCGCAGTTATTTTTTAACCCCCGCCAATAAGGGACCGGCTGCTGAGCCTCTGGTCGAAAGTTGTAAAAAGTTGTTTTCCGGTGTGACCCGCCCCCCACCTCGGTGCATCAGTACAAGTGCACAGCCGAAGGGTAAGCCCAACCGACGGCACATCATTTGATTGGGCACATAGAGAGAACACCCCATGAACGCCCCGCTCCGTATCAACGAAGCACTTTTGATCGCCGACCGCGCATTCCAGCCTTTTCAATGCGTGGCCTGGGCTCCACAAGACGGTAATGGCGAGCTGAGCCTGACCGTCATCGACCGTACCAGCAAGCGCATCGGTCAAACCCAGATTCCAAGCAGCGCCTATTGCGATCGTGCTCAACTGGAAGGCCTGCTCAAACAAGCCCGCGCCGAACTGAGCCAAGACGGTTATGCCCTGCAGTCATGGGCAATGCCCAAGTAATAGTGGCTAATACGGATCACCCGCCAGGTGATCCGTTTATTTTTACGCAACAACTAAGCTAGCTAACTATCTGCCCCGTTCTACTACTGCGTGTTGCCATAACCTTAGTTGCAGAACACCCCTTGCTTTATTAATGGCCTTATTCAGGACGAACACGGCAAAGTCCTGTCCTCCTTTTCCCCGGCTTTATTTCAAGCCACCAAAACGCCGGTAGAAACTTTCCCCTACATCCGGCAGCGGACCGTCGGCGTTTTCCAGCGCGGTGGCCAACCACTCTTCAGCCTTGGCATAGATCAACCGGTAGATATTGCGACACAACTGACGTGCCGCGCGGCCTTCCCAATCGCCCGGCAGCAGTTCGTCCGGCAGTTGCGGGTCGCGCAACAACAGCTTGCGGTATTCATGGATCAACAGCAGGCGGGCCAAAAAGCAATCGGCCGGCTGCAGTTGCTCTTGCTCGCGCAGGGCCTGCCAGAGCGGGCGAAACAGCTGGATGAACTCACTGTAATGGCTGGCCAACTGGTCGATGTTCCAACTCTCGCGCACTTGCAAGCGCAAAGCCCTGGAACCGAGCACGTCCTGCGGGGTGGTTTCGAAGACGATGGTGTCCTCCTGGGCACCCAGCTCCAGCAGCGTGGCATTGATGTCGGCACGATCACTGCGAGGACAGGCCAGCAACACCGGCGACATCGCGCCAAAACCTTGCCACTCCAGCTCTTCACGCACTTGCTTGCGCAACTCTTGCTGCAGTTGTGACAGCATCACCAGGCACCAGGCACCATCCCAGGCGGGGACGCCCGCGCTGTACACCCGCTTGAAGGCCTTGTCGAAACGCCGACGCCCGGTCAGGGTCAGGCTGTAGTAGCTGCGCCGGCCGACCTTCTCGGCCGTCAGCCAGCCTTCCTTGCTCAGACGAAAGATCGACGTGCGGATCAGCCGCTCATTGATCCCCATCGGCTCCAGCAACTGAATCAGGCTGCCGAGCCAGACCGTACCGCCATGGGGTTCGATGGCGTCGCCGTACAAGGTGATGATCAACGAGCTGGCGCGGATCGGGGTCTGCTCCTGAAAGCGTTTGATCAGGTGGTTAAGTGGCGCTAGGGACGACATGGATGTACCGGAAAAAGGAAGGAATAGAGTTGGTTTCAGGCGCTTGCACGGGCCGGCCGAGCTTACGGGTGGTGCTTGGGGCGTAAATCGCTGCCACCGATTCGCGGCCGCTGAGGCTCGACCTCGGTCAATGGCTCGCAGACCTGCATCTGCTCCAGACAGCGCCGAGTCAAGTGCTGGTACTCACGGGTACCGGCTTGCTTCCAGGCCAGCTCCTCGTCGCTTAATCGGCGACTGACCCGCGCCGGCGCGCCCATGACCAGAGACTGCGCCGCGCACTCAAAGCCGGCTTTGACAAAGGCGGCCGCCGAGACAAACGAGCGCGGCGCGATATAGGCATTGTCCATCACCACGGCATTCATGCCCACCAGTGCATCGGCGCCGATACGACAGCCATGCAGCACCGCGCCATGACCAATGTGGCCATTGCGCTCGACCACCGTGTCGCTGTCGGGAAAACCATGCATGACGCAGGTGTCCTGCAGATTCGCCCCCTCCTCCAGGACAATCCGTCCAAAATCTCCGCGCAGACTGGCCAGCGGGCCGATATAACAATGAGGGCCGACTATCACATCGCCGATCAGCACCGCCGAAGGGTGCACATAAGCACTGGGGTCGACCACCGGGGTCAATCCATCGAGGCTGTAACAGGTCATGGGATGTCCTTCTGGGTCTGTTCAGGAGTGGGCCGGTCAGTGGACGCGTCGACACACGCACACAGGCGATTGATCGAAGGCACTGCGCAGGGCCGGCGAGCATTTTGTATCAGATGATTGAACACCGACAAGGATGAAAAACCGCCTCCTCCTGCGCATAACCCTGGGCTGCCCGGGTAAGAGTCGGCGACTTCGGACTCAATGACTGACAACAAATCGCACCAATTAAGACACACTAAATTCATTTTGATGTTGATTTTTCGTATCGCGTTGGCGATATACTCGGCGAAAACCGGCTCGCGAGCCGATCCAATAATCGAGCCGACCACCGGCCGCGCCACCCCGAGGACATCCACCATGCCTCACGACCTTGCCGTCGCCCCCCCTGACCGGCGCCGCGCTCACCTCAGCCCCGCACAGAGTGCTCCGCCCGTGAACTTTACAACCATCCTGTTCTCCATCAGCGAGGGCGTTGCCCTGCTCAGCCTCAATCGCCCCGACCAGCTCAATAGTTTCAACCCGCAGATGCATCGCGAGGTCCAGGCGGCCCTTGAACAACTGCGCACCACCCCAGAAGCACGGGTGCTGCTGCTGACCGGCGAAGGCCGCGCATTCTGTGCCGGACAAGACCTGGGAGACCGCAACGTCGCCCCCGGCCAAGCATCACCGGACCTGGGGCAATCCATCGAGCAGTTCTATAACCCCCTGGTGCGCGCGCTGCGCGACCTGCCGTTGCCCGTAATCTGCGCAGTCAACGGCGTCGCCGCCGGCGCCGGGGCCAACCTGCCGCTGGCCTGCGACCTGGTGCTGGCGGCACGCTCCGCCAGCTTTATCCAGGCCTTCTGCAAGCTTGGGCTGATTCCCGATTCCGGCGGCACCTGGCTGCTGCCACGGCTGGTGGGCATGGCCCGAGCCAAGGCCCTGGCGATGCTGGGTAACCGTTTGAGCGCCGAACAAGCCGAGCAATGGGGGCTGATCTACCAGTGTGTCGACGACTCGCAACTGCGCGATGAAGCCATGAGCCTGGCCCGCCACCTGGCCCGCCAACCAACCTACGGCCTGTCCCTGATCAAGCACAGCCTCAACGCCAGCCTGCACAACAGCTTCGATCAGCAGTTGGAACTCGAACGCGACCTGCAACGCCTGGCCGGCGGCAGCGAGGACTACCGCGAAGGCGTCAGCGCCTTCATGGAAAAACGCACGCCTGTGTTCACGGGGCGCTGAGCCAAGGGCCCGACGCCTTGCGCATCGAGCGGCGATAACCCGCCCGACAAGGATGTACCCGGGGAAGTCCCCATGCTCGCCCGGACACACACTCAGCACCCGCGCGCCACCGGGTTAAAAGACAACAACAATTCGAGTGAAACCATGAACATGCCGATTGCCACATGCGTGCCCGAAGCGCCGTTGGACCCGATGGAAACCGCCAGCATCGATCAGTTGCGCCAGCATCAGTTGGAGCGCCTGCGCTGGAGCCTGAACCACGCTTACACCAAGGTGCCGCTCTATCGCCAGCGCTTCGATGCCCAAGGCGTCCATCCCCAGGACATCAAGCGCCTGGAAGACCTGGCACAACTGCCCTTCACCACCAAGTCCGACCTGCGTGATTACTACCCCTACGGCATGTTCGCCGTGCCGATGCAGGAAGTGGTGCGCCTGCATGCCTCCAGCGGCACCACCGGCAAACCCACGGTGGTGGGCTACACCCGCAACGACATCGACACCTGGGCCCAAGTGGTGGCCCGGTCGATCCGCGCCGCCGGCGGGCGGCCCGGCGACAAGGTGCATATTGCCTACGGCTACGGCCTGTTCACCGGAGGCCTGGGGGCGCATTACGGCGCCGAACGCCTGGGCTGCACGGTGATCCCGATGTCCGGCGGGCAGACCGAAAAGCAGGTGCAACTGCTCAAGGACTTCCAGCCGGACATCATCATGGTCACGCCCTCCTACATGCTCAATATCGCCGACGAGATCGAACGCCAGGGGCTCGACCCGCACACACTGGCCCTGCGCCTGGGGATCTTCGGCGCCGAGCCCTGGACCGACGAACTGCGCAGCGCCATCGAGCAGCGCCTGGGTATCGCCGCCCTGGACATCTACGGCCTGTCGGAGATCATCGGCCCCGGGGTGGCCATGGAGTGCGCTGAAACCCGCGACGGCCCGACCCTCTGGGAGGACCACTTCTACCCCGAGATCATTGATCCGGCGAGCGGCCAAGTGTTGCCCGATGGCGAGATGGGCGAACTGGTGCTCACCTCCCTGAGCAAGGAGGCCCTGCCGATGATCCGCTACCGCACCCGCGACCTCACCCGCCTGCTGCCGGGCACGGCGCGCCCCATGCGGCGCATCGACAAGATCACCGGGCGCAGCGACGACATGCTGATCATTCGCGGAGTCAACGTGTTTCCCACCCAGGTGGAAGAGCAAGTGCTGAAAGTCGCTCAATTGGCGCCCTGCTACGAGATCCACCTGTATCGCCACGGCAACCTCGACAGCGTCGACATCCACGTCGAGCTCAAGGGCGCGCAGCCGCCGCTGAATGACGAACAGCAACGCATGATCTGCAGCGAGCTGAGTCGCCACATCAAGACCCATATCGGCATCAGTTCACGTATCGTTTTACAACCCGCATTCAGCATCAAGCGCTCGGAAGGCAAGGCCTGCCGAGTCATCGACAAGCGACGCTGAGCCCATGAAAAGTCAAAGCCCTGCAATCGCGGGGCTTTTTTTCGCCGGCCCAATAGCGCGACATGGCAAAGCGATACAGAAAATAATTACGACACCATTTTTTGTGTTTGATATTTATTTGTGTATCACATATAAACACCTGCACGCCCATTCACACCTTCAAGCCCGGGAGACAGCGCATGTACGCACAACTGGTAGAAACAGGGGTCAAGCGCATCAAGCCGCACTCGGAAATGTCCGAACAGGAACGCGCCTTCCAGGAAAAGATCGACGGGGAAATCAAGATCGAGGCCAAGAACTGGATGCCCGAGGCGTACCGGCAGACGCTGATCCGGCAAATCTCCCAGCATGCCCACTCGGAAATCGTCGGCATGCTGCCTGAGGGCAACTGGGTCACCCGCGCCCCGACCCTCAAGCGCAAGCTGCAACTGATGGCCAAGATCCAGGACGAAGCCGGCCACGGCCTGTACCTGTACAGCGCCATGGAAACCCTGGGCGCCGACCGCGACGAAGAAGTCGCCAAACTGCACAGCGGCCGCGCCAAGTACTCGAGCATCTTCAACTACCCGACCCTGAACTGGGCCGACATGGGTGCGGTGGGCTGGCTGGTGGACGGCGCCGCCATCGTCAATCAAGTGGTGCTGCAGCGCACCTCCTACGGCCCCTACGCCCGGGCCATGGTGCGCATCTGCAAGGAAGAGAGCTTTCACCAGCGCCAGGGCTACGAAATCCTCCTGACCCTGATGCGCGAGGGTAACCAGACGCAGAAGGACATGGTCCAGGACGCCATCAACCGCCTGTGGTGGCCGGCGCTGATGATGTTCGGTCCCAGCGACGAACACTCGCCCAACAGCGCGCAATCCATGGCCTGGAAGATCAAGCGCCAGAGCAACGACGAGCTGCGCCAGCGCTTTATCGACCAGACCATCCCCCAACTGGAACTGCTGGGCTGCACCTGTCCCGACCCGGACCTGAAGTGGAACGCCGAGCGCGGCCACTACGACTTCGGCGAGATTCAGTGGGACGAATTCTACGAAGTGCTCAAGGGCAACGGCCCGTGCAACCAAGAGCGCCTGGAAACCCGCCGTCGGGCCATCGACGACGGTGCCTGGGTCCGCGCCGCCGCCGTGGCCCACGCGCAGAAAAAATTCAACCAGAACGCCGCCTGAACGCGCACGGCCCCGTGTCCTCCAGGGCCGGCGCGCAACGGTGACCCAGCAGCCCCGATGTGGAGTTAACCCGATGTCTGAATGGACCCTTTACGAAGTCTTCGTGCGCAGCAAGCACGGCCTCAACCACAAACATGTCGGTAGCGTGCACGCCGCCGACCACGCCATGGCCATCAACAACGCCCGCGACCTCTACACCCGGCGCAGCGAAGGCGTAAGCCTGTGGGTGGTGCCCTCGGCCCTGATCGTCGCCTCCTCGCCGGATGACAAGGACCCGCTGTTCGACCCCGCGCACGACAAGGTCTACCGCCACGCCAGCTTCTATCAGTTGCCCCCCGAAGTCGGACACATGTGAGGTCGGCCATGAACCCTGCAAACGATCTGATCAACCACCTGCTGCGCCTGGGCGACAGCGCCCTGATCCAGGGCCAGCGCCTGTGCGAATGGTGCGGCCGGGCGCCGGCTCTGGAAGAAGAACTGGCGCTGATGAATGTCGGCCTCGATCTGGTGGGCCAGGCCCGCAACTGGCTGGACTATGCTGCCGAACTGCTGGCCGATGGCCGCGACGCCGACCACCTGGCGTTCCGCCGTGACGAGCGGGCCTACCGCAACCTGTTGTTGGTGGAACAGCCCAATGGCGACTTCGCAGTCACCTTGCTCAAGCAGTTTTTCTACGACGCCTGGCACCTGGAAACCCTCAAGGGCCTGAGCCAGTCGGCGGATGAACGGATGGCCGGCATCGCCGCCAAGGCGCTCAAGGAGGTCACCTATCACCTGCGCCGCTCCAGCGCATGGGTCGAGCGCCTGGGCGACGGCACCGAGGAAAGCCACCAGCGCATGCTGCAGGCCATCCCGCGGCTGTGGCGCTTCACCGGCGAACTGGTCGAGCACCACGCCACGGAAATCGAGCTGCACCGGGCCGGCCTGTGGGCCGATCCGGCCCAGGTGGCCGAAGCCTGGCGCACCAGCGTCGAAGCCCTCTTCGCCCGGGCCACCCTGCCCGTGCCCGAGGCACCGAGCCATTTCTACCTGGATGCGCGAACAGGCCTGCACACCGAACACCTGGGCCCACTGCTGGCCGAGATGCAATTTCTGCCGAGGGCCTACCCCGATGCAGTCTGGTGAACTGATTGGCAGCGACCAGGGCGCAAGAGCCCTGCAACAGGGCGATCTGGACCTGGCCTGGAGCACCCTGGACCGGGTCATGGACCCGGAAGTGCCGGTGGTCAGCGTGCTCGACCTGGGCATCGTCCGCGACCTGGACTGGCAGGCCGGCCATCTGCAGGTGGCGCTCACCCCGACCTACTCCGGCTGCCCGGCCACCGAAGTGATCGAGAACGACATTCGCCAGGCCCTGGAACAGGCCGGCTTCAAGGCCCCGCGCCTGGTGCGCCAACTGACCCCGGCCTGGACCACCGACTGGATCACCCTGCGCGGTCGTCAGCGCCTGCAGGCCTACGGCATCGCCCCGCCTGCCGGGAGCAGCAAGCACAGCCTGCTGGGCGAGGCACCCCAGGTGCTCTGCCCGCAATGCGGCAGCGCCCACAGCGAGCGCCTCAGCGAATTCGGTTCCACCGCCTGCAAGGCCCTGTACCGCTGCCGTGACTGCCTGGAACCCTTCGACTATTTCAAGTGCATCTGAGCCGCCGGCCGACTCAAGAGGACAACCACCATGAGCCCGTTCCACCGCCTGACCATCAAAGACGTGCGCCGCGAAACCCGCGACGCGGTGTCCATTGCCTTCGAGATTCCCCAGCACCTGCAACAGCAGTTCCTCTTCACCCAGGGCCAGCATCTGGTGCTGCGCACCGAACTGGAAGGCGAGCAAGTGCGCCGCTCCTACTCCATCTGTACCGGCGTCAACGACGGCGAGTTGCGCATCGCGGTGAAGCGTGTCGCCGATGGCCGCTTCTCGACCTATGCCAATGAACAGCTCATGCCCGGCCAATCGCTGGACGTCATGCCGCCAACCGGGCACTTTCATGTGGCGCTCGATCCCCTGCGGCGCGGCCATTACCTGGCGGTCGCGGCGGGCAGCGGCATCACACCAATCCTGTCGATCATCAAGAGCACCCTGGAAACCGAGCCCCTGAGCCGCATGACCCTGCTCTACGGCAACCGCTCCAGCCACTCGGCACTGTTTCGCGAGCAACTCGAAGACCTCAAGAACCGCTACCTGCAACGGCTCAACCTGGTGTTCGTGTTCAGCCGCGAACAACAGGACATCGACCTGTACAACGGCCGCATCAACCAGGAGAAATGCCAACAGCTGTTTTCCCGTTGGCTCGACGTCAGGCAACTGGACGCGGCCTTTATCTGCGGCCCCCAGGCCATGACCGAAACCGTGCGCGACGGCCTCAAGGCCGCCGGCATGAGCGCCGAGCGCATCCACTTCGAGCTGTTCCACGCCAGCGCCGACGGACAGAAACGTCAGGCCCGGGAAGCCGCCCGCGCCCTGGATCCGCAGGTCAGCCAGATCACCGTGATCAGCGACGGCCGGGCCCTGGCCTTCGAGCTGCCGCGCAACAGCATGAGCCTGCTGGACGCCGGCAATGCTCAGGGCGCCGAGCTGCCGTATTCGTGCAAGGCCGGGGTCTGCTCCACCTGCAAGTGCAAGGTCATCGAAGGCGAGGTGGAGATGGACAGCAACCACGCCCTGGAAGACTACGAAGTGGCGGCCGGCTACGTGCTGTCCTGCCAGTCCTTTCCTCTCAGCGACAGGGTGGTCCTGGACTTCGATCAACCCTGAGCAAAGCGCCGGTATGCGTGCCCCCAAACAACAACAAGAGAAAACAGCTCATGAGCCCACAAGAGATAGACCGCATCACCCAGCACCCGGACTTCATCCAGTTGGTCCGGCGCAAGCAGCGCCTGTACTGGTCGCTGACCCTGATCATGCTCGCGGCCTACTACGGCTTCGTGTTGCTGGTGGCCTTTCACCCCGGACTGCTGGGGCAGTCGCTGTCTGGCGGTGCGACCACCCTCGGCATGCCGGTGGGCGTGGCGATGATTTTCCTGGCCTTCGCCCTGACCGGTTTCTACGTGCACCGCGCCAACCACCGGCTGGACCCGCTCAACGACAAACTCAAGCGCGAGTACCGGTCATGAAGCGCCTTAGTGGATGGTGCCTGCTGCCCTGCCTGCTGGCCACGGATCTGGCCCTGGCCGCCGAACACCCCCCCCGCCCGCTGAACTGGAACGCCATCGGTATGTTCCTGGTGTTCGTCCTGATGACCCTGGCAATTACCCGCTGGGCCGCCCACCGCACCCGTTCGGCCAGTGACTTCTATACCGCCGGCGGCGGCATGAGCGGCCTACAGAACGGCCTGGCGATTGCCGGCGACATGATCTCCGCAGCGTCCTTCCTGGGCATCTCGGCGATGATGTTCCTCAACGGTTACGACGGTCTGCTGTACGCCCTGGGAGTGCTGGCCGGCTGGCCGATCATCTTGTTCCTGATTGCCGAACGCCTGCGCAACCTGGGCAAATACACCTTCGCCGACGTGGTGTCCTACCGTCTGGCGCAGACCCCGGTGCGCCTGACTTCGGCCTTCGGCACCCTGACCGTGGCGCTGATGTACCTGGTGGCGCAGATGGTCGGCGCCGGCAAGCTGATCGAATTACTGTTCGGCATCGACTACCTCTACGCGGTGATGCTGGTAGGCCTGCTGATGGTCTGCTACGTGACTTTTGGCGGCATGCTGGCCACCACCTGGGTGCAGATCATCAAGGCGGTGATGCTGCTCTCGGGTACCAGCTTCATGGCCTTCATGGTGCTCAAGCACTTTGGCTTCAGCACCGAGGCGCTGTTCGCCCAAGCCAGCGCGGTGCACGCCAAAGGCAGTGCGATCATGGCCCCGGGCGGGCTGCTGTCGAACCCCATCGACGCCATTTCCCTGGGGCTGGGCATGATGTTCGGCACCGCCGGGCTGCCGCATATCCTGATGCGCTTTTTCACCGTCAGCGATGCCCGGGAAGCGCGCAAGAGCGTGTTCTACGCCACCGGATTCATCGGCTACTTCTATCTGCTGCTGATCGTGGTCGGCTTCGGTGCGATTGTCATGGTCGGCGCCGAGCCTGAGTACCGCGACGCCGGCGGCGCGATCATCGGCGGCGCCAACATGATTGCCGTGCACCTGGCCCAGGCGGTGGGCGGCAACTTGTTCCTGGGCTTCATCTCGGCGGTGGCCTTCGCCACCATTCTCGCGGTGGTGGCCGGGCTGGCGCTGTCCGGGGCCTCGGCGGTGTCCCACGACCTGTATGCCTGTGTCATGCGCAAAGGCCAGGTCAGCACCCGGCAGGAAATGCACGTGTCACGGATCGCGACCTTGTGCATCGGCGTGATGGCAGTCCTGCTGGGCTTATTGTTCGAATCGCAGAACATCGCCTTTCTCTCAGGCCTGGTGCTGGCGATTGCTGCATCGGTGAATTTCCCCGTGCTGTTTCTTTCCATGTTCTGGAAAGGCCTGACCACCCGCGGCGCAGTGGGCGGTAGCCTGGCCGGGCTGGTGTCGGCGATTG
This sequence comes from Pseudomonas sp. LD120, assembly GCF_009861525.1. GTDB lineage: Bacteria > Pseudomonadota > Gammaproteobacteria > Pseudomonadales > Pseudomonadaceae > Aquipseudomonas. The sequence goes on from NZ_WVHL01000002.1 coordinate 497,734, forward strand.
TGCTGCTGATTCTCAGCCCGGCGGTGTGGGTCAACGTGCTGCACCACCCCCAGGCGTTGTTCCCCTACACCAACCCGGCGCTGTTTTCCATGAGCCTGGCGTTCTTCTGCGCCTGGGCGCTTTCCGTCAGCGACCGCTCAGCCCGCGCCGACCTGGAGCGCGGCCGCTACCTGGCGCAGTTCATCCGCTCCATGACCGGAATCGGCGCCTGCGGCGCCAGCAATCATTGATGCCGTCACGCGGCCTCGTCCGCGCTCGGCCTGATCTCATTTTCAGGAGCCATCGCCATGCCTCAGTCTTCTACCCTGCAAAGCTTCATCGCCGGCCGCTGGGTCGGCCAACACCCAGGTCAATCACTGCGCAGCGCCATTGACGGGCATAGCGTGGCGCACACCCATGAAGAGCCGCTGGACTTCGCCGAGGCCCTGCAACACGGACGGCAGCAAGGCGGCAAGGCCCTGCTGGCCCTGGATTTCCAGCAGCGGGCCCAGCGCCTCAAGGCCCTGGCGCTGTACCTTGGCGAGCGCAAGGAACAGCTGTACGCCCTGTCCCACCACAGTGGCGCGACCCGGGCCGACAGCTGGATCGACATCGAAGGTGGCAACAGCACCCTGTTCAGCTACGCAGGCCTCGGCTCCCGTGAACTGCCGTCGGGCAACCTGTTGCACGAAGGCCCGGCGCAATCTTTGAGCAAGCTCGGCAGTTTTGCCGGCACCCACATCCTGGTGCCTCGTGGCGGCGTGGCGGTGCACATCAACGCCTTCAACTTTCCCATCTGGGGGATGCTGGAAAAGTTCGCCCCCTGCTTTCTCGCCGGCATGCCGTGCATCGTCAAGCCGGCCAGCGCCACCAGCTACCTGACCGAGGCCGTGGTGCGCCTGATGGCGGACTCCGGCCTGCTGCCCGAAGGCAGCCTGCAACTGGTGATCGGCAGCACCGGGGATCTGTTGGATCGCCTGCAAGGCCAGGACCTGGTGACCTTCACCGGATCCGCCAGCACCGCTGGCAAGCTGCGGGCCAACGCCAACCTGATTCGCCACTCGGTACCGTTCAACGCCGAAGCCGACTCCCTGAACTGCGCCATCCTGGCCCCGGACGTCACCCCCGACGACCCGGAGTTCGAATTGTTCATCAAGGAAGTGGTGCGGGAAATGACGGTCAAGGCCGGGCAGAAATGCACCGCCATTCGTCGCGCCATCGTTCCGGCCAAACAGCTGGACGCCGTGGCCACGGGCTTGCGCGAGCGCCTGTCGAAGGTGGTGGTCGGCGATCCGTCGGTGGAAGGCGTACGCATGGGCGCCCTGGCCTCCCATGAGCAACAGCGGGACGTGGCCGAACGCCTGGAGAGCCTGCTGCACAGCAGCGATCTGTTGTTCGGCGCCCGGGACGGCTTCGAGCCCCGGGGCGACAACGTTAGCCAGGGCGCGTTCTTTGCCCCGACCTTGCTGCTGTCCCGCGATCCGCTGGCGGACGGCGGCGCCCACGACATCGAGGCCTTTGGCCCGGTCAGCACCTTGATGGGCTACGACGACCTGGACCAGGCCCTGGACCTGGCCGCTCGCGGCAAGGGCAGCCTGGTGGCCAGCCTGGTGACCAAGGACCCGGGCATCGCCGCCCGGGTCATTCCCCGGGCCGCCAGCTGGCACGGCCGGCTGCTGGTGCTGGACCGCGAGTGCGCCGGCGAATCCACTGGCCACGGCTCGCCGCTGCCGCAACTCAAGCACGGTGGCCCCGGTCGCGCCGGTGGCGGAGAAGAGCTGGGCGGCCTGCGGGCGGTCAAGCACTACCTGCAGCGAGCCGCAGTGCAGGGCTCGCCGAGCATGCTGGCGGCAGTGACCGGTGAATACGTGCGCGGCGCCAAGGTCATCGAAACCGAGGTCCACCCGTTCCGCCGGCACTTCCAGGACCTGCGGATCGGCGAGTCCCTGCTGACCCACCGGCGCACCGTGACCGAAGCCGATCTGGTGAACTTCGGCTGCCTGTCCGGGGACCACTTCTATATGCACTTCGACGAGATCGCTGCCAAGGACTCCCAATTCGGCAAACGTATTGCCCACGGCTACTTCGTGCTCTCGGCGGCGGCCGGGCTGTTCGTGTCTCCGGCACCGGGGCCGGTGCTGGCCAACTACGGCCTCGACACCTTGCGCTTTATCAGCCCGGTGGGCATTGGCGACACCCTGCAAGCGCGCCTGACCTGCAAGCGCAAGATCGACCAGGGCAAGCAAAGCCCTCAGGGCATTGCGCAGGGCGTCGTGGCCTGGGACGTGGAAGTGACCAACCAGTTGGGTGAGCTGGTGGCCAGCTACGACATCCTGACCCTGGTGGCCAAACGCTTGGAGTGAACCCGGCGTGACCCGCGTGGGCCGGCCATCGAACAGGCCCGCGCGCCCCTCCTCCCCCTTTTTGGTGAAAATTGTGGCAAAAGGTTTCATCGTTTCTTGATTCTCAACCCCGCTTGCGGCAAGTTGCGCGCTTCTCACTACTAGGAGCAGTCAATGTCCGGCTCAATGGCCCAGGCGTTTGCCCATAATTTTCTCGGCCACTCACCCCGTTGGTACAAGACAAGCATTGTCGCGTTCCTGCTGCTCAACCCCTTGCTGTTCTTCTACGTCAGCCCAGTGGTGGCCGGCTGGTGCCTGGTGATCGAGTTCATCTTCACCCTGGCCATGGCCCTCAAGTGTTACCCCTTGATGCCCGGCGGCCTGTTACTGGTCGAGGCGCTGTTGCTGGGCATGACCACGCCGCAAGCGCTGTACGACGAATTGGTGCACAACTTTCCGGTGATCCTGCTGCTGATGTTCATGGTAGCCGGCATCTATTTCATGAAGGAGTTGCTGCTGTTCCTGTTCTCCCGGCTGCTGCTGGGCGTGCGTTCCAAGGTCCTGCTGGGCCTGCTGTTCTGCTTTTTGTCGGCCTTTTTGTCGGCGTTCCTCGATGCACTGACGGTGACTGCGGTGATCATCAGCGCCGCGGTGGGCTTCTATTCGGTGTATCACCGGGTGGCCTCCGGCAACGACCCACGCCAAGACAGTGGTTATAGCGATGACGAGCAACTGCAGCCGCTGCATCGCGACGACCTGGAGCAATTCCGGGCCTTCCTGCGCAGCCTGCTGATGCACGGCGCGGTCGGTACCGCGCTGGGCGGTGTGTGCACCCTGGTGGGCGAACCGCAGAACCTATTGATCGGCCATGAAATGGGCTGGCACTTCGTCGAGTTCTTCAGTCAGGTCGCACCGGTCTCGCTGCCGGTATTGGGCGCCGGCCTGGTGACCTGCGTTCTCCTGGAGAAGCTGCGCTGGTTCGGCTACGGCACCCTGTTGCCGAAGAACGTACGCCAAGTACTGGCCAACTACGCCGCCGAAGACAACGCCAAGCGCACCGCCAGCCAACGTGCTGCGCTGCTGGTACAGGGCCTGGCCGCGCTGGTGCTGATTGTCGGCCTGGCGCTGCACGTGGCCGAAGTCGGGCTGATTGGCCTGTTGGTGATCGTGCTGATCACCGCCTTCACCGGGATCACGGATGAGCATCGGGTGGGCAATGCGTTCAAGGACGCCATGCCCTTCACCGCCTTGCTGGTGGTGTTCTTTGCGGTGGTGGCGGTGATTCACCAGCAGCAGTTGTTCACGCCGTTGATCCAATGGGTGCTGGCCCTGCCCGCCGATCAGCAACCAGGCATGTTGTTCATTGCCAATGGCGTGCTGTCGGCCATCAGCGACAACGTGTTCGTCGCCACCATCTATATCACCGAGGTGAAACAGGCGTTCATCTCCGGACAGATGAGCCGTGAACACTTCGAGGCCCTGGCGATTGCCATCAACACCGGCACCAACCTGCCCAGCGTGGCCACGCCCAACGGGCAAGCGGCGTTCCTGTTCCTGCTGACCTCGGCGATTGCGCCACTGGTGCGGCTGTCTTATGGACGGATGGTGTGGATGGCCCTGCCTTACACCGTGGTGATGGGCACGCTGGGCTGGTATGGCGTGACTTACTGGCTGTAGGCACCTCGCCTGCCGAAGGCCGCGCCTGGGTTCGCCAGGCCGGGCGCGGTCTTCATCGCCGCTACGCGGTTGCCGACAGCAGGCCAACCACCTCGGCGGCGCCTTCAAGGGCACCGCTGCCCGGCTCTTTTCCTGCCCTTATCCGAGGGCGTGCCAGACCCGACCGTCACGGGCCAGCAACTCGTCAGCGGCCGTCGGACCGTCCTCGCCCGCCGGGTAGCGCTGTAGCGCCCCATCCTGCTGCCAGGCATCGATGAAAGGCTGCACGGCGCGCCAACCGTTCTCAATGTTGTCGGCCCGCTGAAACAGCGTCTGATCGCCAACCAGGCAGTCATAGATCAGGGTTTCGTAACCGGTGGAAGGCTGCATTTCAAAAAAGTCGCGATAGGCAAAACCCAGCTCGATATTGGCCATGTCCAGGCTCGGCCCGGGCTTTTTCGCCAACAGGTCGAACCACATGCCTTCGTTGGGCTGGATCTGGATACGCAGGTAAGTCGGCGACAGGCGCTCGACCTCGGTATCGCGAAACTGCGCGTAAGGTGCCGGCTTGAAGCAGATGACGATTTCGGTGTCGCGCACACTCATGCGCTTGCCGGTACGCAGATAGAACGGCACCCCGACCCAGCGCCAGTTATCGATCATCACCTTCAAGGCGACGTAGGTTTCGGTGTTGCTGTCTGGCGCGACATTGGCTTCCTCGCGGTAGCCCGCCACGGGCTTGCCGGCCGACTCGCCGGCGCCGTACTGGCCGCGCACCGAGTTGGCGCGCGCCTCTTCCAGGGACCAGGGACGAATCGCCCCCACCACTTTGGCCTTTTCGCCGCGCACCGCATCGGCGCCAAACGCCGCGGGGGGCTCCATGGCCACCATCGCCAGCAGCTGGAACAGGTGGTTGGGCACCATGTCTCGCAGGGCACCGGTGTGTTCATAAAAGCTGCCACGGGTTTGCACCCCTACGGTTTCCGCCGCGGTGATCTGTACGTGGTCGATGTAATGATTGTTCCAGAACGCCTCGAACAGGCTGTTGGAAAAACGGCTGACCAGGATGTTCTGCACGGTTTCCTTGCCCAGATAATGGTCGATGCGATAGATCTGCTTCTCGCTCATGACCTTGAGCAGGCAAGCGTTGAGCGCCTCGGCGGTCTGCAGGTCGGAGCCGAAGGGCTTCTCGATGACGACCCGGCGAAACGCCTCCTCGCCCTCTTCCAACAGCCCCGCCGCCCCCAGCCGCTGCACCACTTCGCTGAAAAAGCGCGGGGCGGTGGCCAGGTAGAACACCGCATTACCCGTACCGCTGGCGGCAATCCGCGCCGCCAGTTCGGCATAGGTGGAATCTTCAAGGAAATCGCCCTGGACGTAGCTGATACCACGGGTCAGGCGGGCCCAGACGGCAGCGTCCACCGCTGCCCCCGAACCTTGTTTGTTGAGCACTTCATCGCGAAGGAAGTCTTCCAGCAAGGTGGCGAATTCAGCGTCGCTCACAGCATTGTGGTCAACGCCGACTATCCGCAGCCCCTGGTCCAGCAAGCCGTCGCGGCTCAGGTTGTACAACGCCGGCATCAACAGGCGCTTGACCAGATCACCGCGGGCGCCGAACAGGAACAGCGTGGTCGGCGGTGCCGGCAACGCCTTGGACTTCTTTCGCGTGGCGGTCATTTCTTACCGGTCTCCACATGGCCACCGAAGCCGAAGCGCATGGCCGAGAGCAACTTGTCGCCATAGGTGCCTTGGCCACGGGAGCGGTAGCGGGAGAACAGCGAGTTGGACAACACCGGCACCGGCACCGCCTGCTCCATGGCCGCTTCAATGGTCCAGCGCCCTTCGCCGCTGTCGGCGACGGAGCCGGAGAAACCATCGAGTTTCGGGTCGCCCGCCAGGGCATCGGCGGTCAGGTCCAGGAGCCAGGACGACACCACGCTGCCGCGCCGCCAGACTTCAGCGATGTCCGCCACATTCAGGTCGAAACGCTGATCTTCGGGGAGCATGTGCGACGACTTGGTCTTGAGGATGTCGAAGCCCTCGGCGAAGGCCTGCATCATCCCGTACTCGATGCCGTTGTGGATCATCTTGACGAAGTGCCCGGCACCGGCGGGACCGGCGTGGATGTAACCATGCTCGGCGCGATCATCTTCGGCGACCCGGTCCTTGGTCCGTGGAATCGAACCCAGGCCCGGCGCCAGTGCGGCGAACAGCGGGTCCAGGCGCCGCACTTCATCGGCGTCACCGCCAATCATCATGCAGTAGCCGCGTTCCAGGCCCCAGACCCCGCCCGAGGTGCCGACATCGATGTATTTCAGGCCCTTTTGCCCCAGCTCCCGCGCGCGTCGGATGTCGTCCTTGTAGTAGGTGTTGCCGCCGTCGATGATCACATCGCCCGGTTCCAGCAACTGGCTCAGGGTGTCGATGGTGTCTTCGGTGGGCTCACCGGCGGGCAGCATGACCCAGACCGCGCGGGGTTGCTCCAGGCCCGCCACCAGGGCGGGCAAGTCGGCCACGCCCTTGGCGCCCTCGGCGGCCAGGGTGCTGACAAAGTCGCTGTTGCGGTCAAAAACTACGGTTTCGTGCCCATTGAGCATCAGGCGCCGTGCAATGTTGCCGCCCATGCGGCCCAGTCCAATAATCCCCAGTTGCATGTGCTGATGCTCCTACTGCAAAAAAATCAGATCAAAAAATGTATAGCCCAACGGGCCAGGTACCCACTTCAAGGGGCGCAACTATACAAGGCGAGAAGCACCAAGACAGCGCAATCTTCAGACATAAAGCGAGTTTTTGCCGGCAGCTGCGCTTAACGCGAGGTCAACCGGCCTGCCCGTCGGTGCCCGGCCGATATGGCCTGATTGAGAATTAGTCCCACCACGTGGGGCGAAGTTTCACAATCTTTGAGTGGATAACGACACAAAAGCCGACGAAGACACAGCGACCACACAAAATAAAAAAGTTCCCATCGCAAAAAAAAGAAATCAGAATTGGCGCCGCATAGTGCTTTGCGCAAGGACCGCGACCACCGAAGCATAGTTGAGACACACCATTGGCGAGGTGAAGCAATGGGCACACCACTACCGGCACGACCTGCACAAACCCTGTACGTCACCCTTCGTCGCGACGAACTGCGTCAGCTCAAAGAAGAACGCGATCGCTTGCAACAGGAGCTCGCGCAATTGCGTCTGCAACTGCAGAACCAGGAGCAGCCCCAGGCAGTGGTGCCGCACCTTCCCCGCGGCCACTGAAACTCGCCCGGCCCACAGGCATCGCCGCTGATTGGCCACGCTTGTCAGTGGCGCCTCACTCCACCTCGATAAGCCGACACGGCGCACCATACCCAACGCTCAGCTAACGAACTTTTCACACGCTCCGGCCGATACTGGCGGCCATTGTGGCCGTCTTGTTACAGGACGCTGCCGGCATCGCGACGCTGAACCGGCGCGCAGTGATCATGGATTTGTGGAGAGCGCTGAATGGCATTGTTCAAACGCAGCAACACGTCTGCGAAAGGTTTTGACTGGATGGGCCTGCTCTGGCTGTTCCTGTTCTTCTGGTACTTCTCCGGCATCACCCAACTGCTGATACAACTGACCGACACCTCCGGTTTCGCCGGTTTCCGTCAAGCCTTCTTCATGAGCGCCATCTGGCTAGCGCCGATGCTGCTGTTCCCGGCGCGCACCAAAGTCATGGCGGCGGTGATTGGCGTGGTGCTCTGGGCCTGCTCCATGGCCAGCCTTGGCTACTTCTTCATCTACCAGCAGGAGTTCTCGCAAAGCGTCATTTTCATCATGTTCGAGTCCAACCCCTCGGAAGCCGGTGAATACCTGACTCAATACTTTGCCTGGTGGATGCTCCTGGCGTTCCTTGCGCACACCGCCTTGGCGATTTTCCTCTGGACCCGCCTGCGTCCGGTCTACTTGCCCAAAACCCAGGCTTATGTGGCGGCGCTGGCAATCCTCCTGGCCATCGTCGGCTACCCGCTGCTCAAGCAGATCTCCCGGGCCGACACCCTGGCCGCGGGCCTGGAAAAGTTCGAAACCCGCGTCGAGCCGGCGGTACCATGGCAAATGCTGATCGCCTATCGCCGCTATCGTGAACAACTGGCGGGCATGCAAGGCATGCTCGACAGCGTCAGCAAGATTGCCCCTCTGACCAACCTCAAGGACAGCGCAGCCAATCAGCCCGCGACCCTGGTGCTGGTGATCGGTGAGTCGACCAACCGCCAGCGCATGAGCCTCTATGGCTACCCGCGCCAGACCACGCCGGAGCTGGACAAGCTCAAGGACCAGTTGGCGGTGTTCAATAACGTCATTACCCCGCGCCCCTACACCATCGAGGCGCTGCAGCAGGTACTGACCTTCGCCGACGAAGAAAACCCCGACCTGTACCTCAAGACACCCTCGCTGGTCAGTGTGATGAAGCAGGCCGGCTACAAGACCTACTGGATCACCAACCAGCAGACCATGACCAAGCGCAACACCATGCTCACCACCTTTTCTGAACAGGCGGACGAGAAGGTGTACCTGAACAACAACCGCAACCAGAACGCCCGGCAGTACGACGGTGATGTCCTTGAGCCCTTCAGCAAGGCCTTGGCCGACAGCGCGCCACGCAAATTCATTGTGGTGCACCTGCTGGGCACGCACATGAGCTACCAGTACCGCTATCCGCCGAGCTTCGACAAATTCACCGACCGCCAAGGCGTACCGGCTGGCGTGCACGACGACCAGGTGCCGACCTACAACAGCTACGACAATGCCGTGCTGTACAACGACTTCGTGGTGTCCAGCCTGATCAAAGACTATGCCAAGACCGATCCCAACGGTTTCCTGCTGTACCTGTCGGACCACGGTGAAGACGTCTTCGACTCGGCCGGGCATAACACCCTGGGCCGCAACGAAGGCAAGCCGACCGCGCCGATGTACACCATCCCGTTCATCGCCTGGGCCTCGCCGAAATGGCGCGAAACCCATGACTGGAGCCTAGCATCCGACCTCAATCGCCCCTACAGCAGCTCCCAGCTGATTCACACCTGGGCTGATCTGGCCGGCCTGAGCTTTGACGAAATGGACACCAGCCGCAGCCTGGTCAGCGCCGACTTCAAACCGCGGCCCTTGCTGATCGGCAATCCCTATGCACGCCAAAGCAAGTCGCTGATTGACTTCAGCCTGATGAAGCCCAAGGCACCCGCCGGGCCGGCCGTGGTGCAGCAGTAAGCGCCCCTCCCTGCGGGGGCTGCAATGGCCCCCGCGGCGAACGAAGCGTTCTTCGCGCCAAACACCCGCGCGGACACATCATGTCAAAAATGTAGTCTTTTACTCAGACTGCCGTTAACCCTTACTTAATAGACTTCGATGAAACTTCTCCCATCGCTTGTTGCCCAGGGATGAAACAAGTATCGAACATTCTTAAAGTAGGTAGCGCAGTATGAAACTTGCAACTCTCGCACTCGGAAGTTTAATCATGATCGGCTCCAGCACTGCTTTTGCCGAAGGTGGTTCCGAGCGCGCACAACAGTTCTACGAGAACTTCCGCGTCAACCAGCAGCAAATTCACGGCAATAAAACTGAGAACATCGCCAACATCGAAAAGCCTGACAACAACAATTCCAGTCATTCTGTTGCGGACACTCGGAAACAGCCCAAGAGCTGATGAAGCTTTAGTGCAATACCCACTCTGGACAAACTGCTCCGTTGCTAGAGATGGATGTTTGGCGCCCTACTGGGCGCCTTTTTTATAACCGTGCGAAACCCCGCGTGGTGGTTGACATGGCCGATGCAAGAGCCTCCCAGGCATTTGCCACCCAGGACGCTCCAGGTGACCTTGCGCGCCCGCCCCCACATCACGCCGCTCATCCATAACCCTTCTAAGGCGCTGAATTATCTCGATTCTTTTATTGACCCTGTAGTTACTTCAGGCTTCATTATCGGCGCCTTGGCTAACCGCCAAACCCGTGGCTAGAGGATTTTGCAATGCGCATTCTGGTAGTTGAAGACGAAGTAAAAACCGCGGATTACCTGCATCAGGGGCTCACTGAAAGTGGTTATGTAGTGGATCGAGCGAACAATGGCGTTGATGGTCTTCACCTGGTTAAACAGCAGCGTTATGAACTGGTGATTCTGGATATAAACTTGCCGCAAAAAGATGGCTGGCAAGTACTGCAAGATATTAATCGACAGCATTCGGCACGGGTTTTGATGCTCACCGCCCGAGGCCGTCTGGACGATAAGGTCAGGGCTCTGGACATGGGCGCCGATGATTATCTGGTCAAGCCTTTCCAATTCCCCGAGTTACTGGCACGGGTCCGGACATTGATCCGCCGCCGTGCGCCTGTGGCTCAGGCGCAAGTTCTGCAAGTTGCCGATCTGCAACTTGATCCGCGGCGTCACCGGGCTTATCGCGGCGAGCGGCGTATTGACTTGACCACTAAGGAGTTCACGTTGCTGCACGTATTAATGCGCCATTCAGGGGAGGTCATGACGCGTGCACAGATCATTTCCCTGGTCTGGGACATGAATTTTGATTGCGACACCAATGTGGTGGAGGTTTCCATCAGCCGCCTACGGGCCAAGATCGACGACGCCAGCGACCTCAAACTGATCCACACCCTGCGCGGTGTCGGCTATGTACTGGAAGTGCGCCCATGAGCCGAGTCACCGGCGCCCCCCCTGCCCGCAGTTTGTCCATGCGCCTGGGGTTGACCGTCAGCCTGATGGGCGCAGCCCTGGTGTTGCTGCTGGCGACCCTGGCCTACCTGGCGCTGGATCACCAGTTGGACAACCTAGCGCGCAAAGGCATGCAGAACAAACTTGAGCAGATCCAGCACAGCCTCACCAGCGACCGCGACAGCAGTGATCTGACGGCGCGCCCGCATTCCCTGTTGGACCTGGTGATGGGGCACGACAACCTGCGCCTGAACGTCTTCTCCACTGATCCGCTGGCCAGCCCGTGGCTGGAGGCCGGCGGCGGCGATCAGGCCACGCTGCCCGCCGCACTGAGGCAAGCGCGCGTCGACAGCGACCTGCAATGGCGCGACAGCCGTGGCCAGCAATGGCTCAGCGCCTCGCGGCAAATGCGCCTGGGCAACGGTGATGCGGTAAGGGTGGTGCTGAGCCTGAATCGCCACAACGATCTGGCCCTGCTCAGTGCTTACCTGCGCTCCACGCTGATCGCCCTGCCGCCGTTGCTACTGTTGATCGGTATCGGCGCCTGGTGGCTGGTGCAGCGGGGACTGCGGCCGCTGCAGCAGTTCACCCGGGTCGCGGCCAAGGTCACCACCCAAGACCTGACCCATCGTCTGGACCTGGACAACCTGCCTAGGGAGCTGGCGGAACTGGGTCAAGGCATCAACGTCATGCTGCAACGCCTGGATGGGGGCGTGCAGCGCTTGTCGCAGTTCTCCGACGATTTGGCTCATGAGCTGCGCTCGCCCATCAGCAACTTGATGGGCAAGGCCCAGGTGACCCTGTCCCGGGAGCGCCCCCCTGCCGAATACAAAGCGGTCCTGGAGGCCAGCATCGAAGAACTGGAGCGGATCATACGGATCGTCGCCGACATGCTGTTTCTGGCCCAGGTCAGCCAGCCGGCTTCGCAGGCCCGGTTCGTCCCAGTGTCGCTGGGGGAACAGGCGCGCAAGGTCTCGGCATTGTTCGCCCTGAGCGCCGAAGACCGGCAGCTGGCGTTGCAGCAAAGGGGCGACGCCTGGGTCCTGGGCGATCCGCTGATGATCCAGCGGGCGCTGTCCAACTTGCTGTCCAACGCCATCCGTCACAGCCCGTCCCAAGGACGGATCGATCTGCGGATCGAACAACAGGCGCACAGCGTGCGCCTGACGGTGAGCAACCCCGGACCAGGCATCGCGGCCTGTCACCTGCCTCATCTGTTCGAGCGTTTCTATCGCGTCGACAGCAGCCGCGCCCGCGCCGAAGGGGGTACCGGGCTGGGGCTGGCGATCGTCCGCTCGATCATGCAACTGCACCAGGGACGAGCCGACGTCAGCAGCGAACCAGGGCGGCTGACTGAGTTTTCCCTGGTGTTTCCCACGCTCGCCCCGGCGCCGCCGGGCGCTTAGAGCCAGATGCCACCCGCCACCGCGCCCAGCAACACCAAGGCCCAGGGCGGCACTCGGCCGCTGTGCAACAGCGCCAGGACCAGCAGCACCGCCAGCACGTCCAGGGGCCCGCTGACGCTGCTGGTCCACAGCGGCTGATACAGCGCCGCCGCCAGCAACCCCACTACCGCGGCGTTGACCCCGGCCAACGCCGCCTGGACCCCGTGCCGATGGCGCACAAACTGCCAAAACGGTACGACCCCGATCACCAGCAACAACCCCGGAAGAAAGATCGCCACCAGGCAAACCAGCGCCCCGCTCCACCCCGCGATGGCGGCCCCGAGAAAGGCCGCGACGCTGAACAGCGGCCCCGGCACCGCCTGGGCACTGGCATAACCGGCCAGAAACAGCGGGCTACTGACCCCGCCCGGCTCTACCACCTGTGCCTGCAGCAACGGCAGCACCACATGACCACCGCCGAAGACCAGCGCGCCCACCCGATAGAAACCATCGAACAGGCTCAACAAGCGATTCGGCCAGAGCAGCGCCAGTCCCGGCAACAGCACCAGCAGCACCAGCGCCAAGCCCAGGGCACAAAGCCCGAGACGCCGACTGGCGCCTGAAGGCTGAACCTCGATCCGGGCCTCGAACAGCGGCTTGATCAGCACAACGCCCGCCAACGCCGCCAGCAGCATCACCAGCAACTGCGCGCCCAACCCTGGCCAGCGCAGTACCAGGGCCGCGGCCATCAGCCCGATGGCGATGCGCAAGGGCCCGCGACACAGGCTGCGGGCCATCCCCCACAGCGCCAAGGCCACCACCGCGACCGCCACCAGTTGCAAACCCTTGAGCACCCCAGGCGGTACGCCACCGCCAATGCCCTGTGCCAACAAGACCAGCGCCAGCGCCGAAGGCAAGGTAAAACCGGCCCAGGCGCACAAGGCACCGGGCACCCCCGCGCGGGACAGGCCCAGGGCAATGCCGACCTGGCTGCTGGCCGGCCCGGGCAAAAACTGGCACAGCGCGACCAGTTCGGCGTAAGCCGCCTCCCCCAGCCAACGCCGGCGCTGGACAAACTCCTGGCGAAAATACCCCAAGTGCGCCACCGGCCCGCCGAACGAGGTCAGCCCCAGGCGCAAGAACAGCAGGAAAATGCGCCAGGGCGAGTCACCGGGACGCTGGGGCTGGGCGATTGGCGCGACGTCGAGCATTACAAGGCTTTGCTCCAGAACAGCATGCGGCCCTGAGCGGGATCGAGCATGGCGTTGGCAAAACCACAGGCCTGATAGGCCGCCTGGGCGCGAAGGTTGCCTTCCAGTACTTCCAGGGTGATCTTGCAGCAGCCCCGTTGCCGGGCGATGTCCTCGACCTTCTGCAACATGCGCTTGCTCAAGCCCCGGCCACGAAAGCTCTCCAGCACCACCACATCGTGAACATTGACCAGCGGCCGACAGGCAAAGGTCGAAAAGCCTTCGAAGCAATTCACCAGGCCCACCGCTTGCCCCCCGGCAAAGGCCAGCACACTGAACGCTTGAGGCCGCTTGGCCAGCTCCGCCGGCAGCTGTTCAAGGCTGTCCGGCGCCAGCGCCTGCCCGCCCCCCATGGGGTCCAGGGCATAGTGATTGAGCAGTGCGCCTATGGCTTCGGCATGCACCGGGTTGCTGTAACTGGCTTGCAAGACCACAACATCGGCAACGTCCATGTTCATCCTCGATCAACACGTTGAAAGTAAACCCACAGCTTCAGGCCGCCTGGATTGTAGGCTGGGGGATTTGACCAAACGAAGATTTTTCACCCCCCTTTCAGAGAAAAATCTTAAGCAATGGTAACCACTCTCAGCAGGCGGAACCGCTTCCCCTCAAGCCTCGGGCGTCTGGGCAAAACGTTGCAGTTGCATTGCTTGCAAGCGACTGAGGGTGCGCCGGAAGGGAAACGCCAAGTAGCCCTCGGTGTACAGCAGCTCCATCGCGACCCGGGCCTCCAGGTACAGCGGTACGTTGCGGTCGTAGCACTCATCCACCAATGCGATGAAGCGGCGCACCGCATCGTCATGGATCGACAGTTGCGGCAATTGGCGATCACCGGCCGCCACCCGCTGGGCGCCGTCCTCGGTGCCGCGGGCGATACGCCCAGGGCGCTGCTGGGCACTGAGGTTGGGCACTTCGCTGAGGAAGATCGCGTGAAACCGATCACACAGGGCCATGAAGTCCATGGCGGAAAAGGGCTGCTCGCACAGGTCGCAAAAGCGACACCAGATCACCGTCGCGGCGACCTTGACCACGGCCACCTGGCGGTAACCGAGCAACAGGACATCAGTGGACACCGCCTGCCCCGCACTCATCTGCGCAAACAACGGCGCCAGGGCGCTGGGCTGATCGGCGGTGCGCACCCAATAGCGCTGCGTCGCCGCGCCTGGGTGCAGGCGGTGATCCTGCGGGCCGTCCACCGTCACCACCTGCAGGTGCTGGCGAATCGCGCTGATCGCCGGCACAAAGCGCTCACGGTTGAAACCGTCGGCGTACAACTGCTCGGGAGGCTGATTGGAGGTGCAGACCATGACCACACCCTGCGCGAACATCACCTGGAACAACCGCCCAAGAATGATCGCATCGCCAATGTCGTTGACGAACAACTCGTCGAAGCACAGCACCCGCACCTCTTGTGCCAGCTCCTGGGCCAGCGCCTGCAGGGGATCGGCGGTGCCGGTCAGCTGGAACGAACGCTGGTGCACCCAACTCATGAAGTGATGAAAGTGCTGACGTCGCGCCGGCACCTTGAGGCTTTGATGGAACTGATCCATCAGCCAGGTCTTGCCGCGCCCCACCGCTCCCCACAGATAGACCCCTGGCACCGCCTGGCGACCTTGCTCCAGGGCTTCATGGCATTGCTGCAAGGCTTGCACCGCCCGGGCCTGCGCCGGATCGGCGACAAACCCATCCTGCTCCAGGGCATGCTGATATGCGCTCAAGGGGGAATCGAAGGGCATGGGCCAATGGCCTCCTGGCAAAAGAGCCGCAGTATGCCATCGCCCCGCGATACCGGCGCGGGGCGTTGCCGCGCCCTGGCCTCAGGGCTGGTCGGCCGTAAAGTGTGGGCGGTCTTCGCCTTGCAGGCGCTTGCGCCAGGTCCGCAACCAATCGCTGCGCCGCCCCGGATACGCCTCACCCTGCTCTCGGGCTGCGGCAATGCGGTCGGTGCGAAAAGTCCGGTAATCCTCGCGCAGTTCGCACCAGGCAACGATCACCCGCGCCTCGTTGAGAAACCCCAGGGCCAGGGGCCAGATCAAGCGCTGGCTGGGGATCTGATGGGCGTCGGCGTAGTCGATCAACAGCTTGGCTTGATGAGCGATGGCTTGGCGAAACACGTTCAGCGACACCAGATTGTCAGGAAAACCGTAGCCCGGCGGCCCCGGCAACAAGGTCGGGTTACGCAAGGCGTCCTGGGCGGCTGGCGCCAATACCGCGGCGATTTTGGCCATCGCATCGGCCGCGGCCTTGCTCAGCACCTCGTCGCCGCGCTGATCAACGTAACGCAAGCCCAACACCACCGCCTCGGTCTCGTCGGCATTGAGCATCAACGGTGGCAGGAACAACCCGCTGCGCAGCACGTAACCGATCCCCGCCTCGCCGTGGATGGGGGCCCCCAGGGACGTGAGCTCGGCGATGTCGCGGTACAGGGTGCGCTCGGAAACCTCCAGCTCGGCGGCCAGGGTTGCTGCCGTGACCGGGCGACTCTTGCTCCGCAGTATCTGCAACAGGGTAAGTAAACGACTGGCTCGCGACATCGCGGCGACCTCCTGAGAAAACCGGGGCACCATAACAGAGCCTACTGACAGTGAGTGTCAGTAGGTGTATTTGGAGCGCCGCAACCCAGCACCGCCAGTGCAACGGCGCGGCTCCAGCTCAGGGCATAGGTCGCGCGGTTGAATACGGCGCACCAGGCCAGCAGGCGGCGGCAGCGAGGCCCGCCCCGCCAACGGGCGAAGCGGGTCACGGCATAAGGGTAAATGCGCAACGGGCGCCGTCGATGCCTTGAAAAGTTGCCCTTGCGCCGGTATTTGCCCTTCAGGCAACGACACCTTTCTGGCATCCTGCGCCTCCTTTTTTCTGACCGGGTGCGCAAGTCTTGTCCCACGCCATGCCGTTGCCGCTCACGTCCCGCCCACTTTGCGGCGTGTGCCGCGCTGTAATCACACGCCACCGCCAGGCCTTCTCCCATGACCGCACCTGATCGCTCCCCGCCCCGCTACACGTCCGACCTGATCTACGGCCTCAATGACCGTCCGCATTTCAGCGCGGCGATCTTCGCCGCCCTGCAGCATGTACTGGCCAGTTTTGTCGGCATCATCAGCCCGACCCTGATCTTCGGCGGCGTGCTGGGCCTGGAAAGCGAGCTGCCCTACCTGATCAGCATGGCGCTGTTCGTTTCCGGCCTGGGCACCTTCGTCCAGGCCCGGCGCCTGGGGCCAATCGGCTCGGGCTTATTGTGCGTGCAAGGCACCAGCTTTTCCTTTATCAGCGTGCTGCTCAGTGCCGGTTTCATGGTCAAGGGCAGGGGCGGCAGCACCGATGACATCCTCTCCACCATCTTCGGCATCTGTTTTGTCGCGGCCTTTATCGAGATGTTCCTCAGCCAGTTCATCGGTAAGCTGCGCAAACTGATCACCCCGGTGGTGACCGGCACCATCATCACCCTGATGGGCCTGTCGCTGATCAAGGTGGCGGTCACCGACATGGCCGGCGGCTACGGCGCCAGCGACCTGGGCGCGGCGAGCAACCTGGGCCTGGCGGCCTTGGTGCTGCTGACCATCGTCGTGCTCAACCGTTTCAACCACCCGATGTTGCGCCTGGGCTCGATCGTCATCGGCCTGACCCTAGGCTTCGTGGTGGCCTGGCTACTGGGCCGGGTGGACATGGCGGCCCTACCCGAGGTGCCGCTGGTGAGCGTGCCGGTGCCGTTCAAGTACGGGTTTTCCTTCGACCTGATCGCCTTCATCCCGCTGGCGGTGATCTTCCTGATTTCGCCCCTGGAGGCGGCCGGTGACCTGACCGCCAACTCGATGATTTCCCAACAGCCGGTGAAAGGCCCGCTGTACATCAAGCGCATCAAGTCCGGGCTGCTGGCGGACGGTTTCAACTCAGCGGTGGCGGCGGTGTTCAACAGCCTGCCGATGGTGACCTTTGCCCAGAACAACGGGGTGATCCAGCTGACCGGCGTCGCCAGCCGCTACGTGGCCTACTTCATTGCCGGGCTGCTGGTGCTGCTGGGCCTGTTCCCGATGATCGGCGCGGTGCTGCAACTGATGCCCAAGCCAGTGCTGGGCGGTGCCACCCTGATCATGTTCGGCACCGTGGCGGTGGCCGGGATCAAGATCCTCGCCGAGGCCGGGCTGCATCGGCGCAACGTGCTGATCGTGGCGATTTCCCTAGGCATGGGCCTGGGGGTAGCGGCGGTGCCGGAAGTGCTGCGCGAGCTGCCCAAGGCCCTGCACAACATCTTCGAATCGCCGATCACCGTGGGGGCTTTCTGCGCGATCGTACTCAACATTTTCCTGCCGGAAGAATTCCTCGAGCTGGAAGAGGATGAGTTCGACCCCGAAGCGGCGACCCTCAAGGTGATGCAAGACCCGGACATGAGCGGCCAAACGAACTCCTGAGGCCCAGCGGCGTCTATGCTGCGTGTGCCGGTGATGGGCCCTAGGCCTTGGAGGTTGGTCGAGGGCTTTCCAGGCTACAAGGTGCCGACCCGCCATTCACTTCCATTGCCGACAGGTATTGCATGCGTAGATTGATCGCCTTGACCCTGGTACTGCTCAGTCTCAGCGCCTGTGCGCTGTTGCCCCACCGCGACCCGCTGGCAATCAACGTGGTGGGCATCGAGCCGCTGCCCAGCCAGGAGCTGGAAATGCGCTTCGCGGTGAAACTGCGCCTGCAAAATCCCAATGAAACCGCCATCGACTACAACGGCGTGGCCCTAGACCTGGAAGTCAACGGCCGCCCGCTGGCCTCCGGGGTCAGCGACCAGCAGGGGCATATCGGCCGTTACTCGGAGGACATCCTGGTGATTCCAGTCAGCGTCTCGGCGTTTTCCGTCCTGCGTCAGACCCTGGGGTTGAGCCAGACCCAGACCCTGGACAATCTGCCCTACGTGCTGCGGGGCAAACTGGCCGGCGGGCTGTTCGGCACCCAGCGTTTCATCGATCGCGGGCAGATCAGCCTGAGCAACCCGGGCGCCTGGTAAGCCCTGGGCTCTGTACGAAAAGTTTTGAGACGAAGGTCAGGCAAGGCGAAAACGGTCGAGGAAGCGGAGTTTACGGGTTGTAAATGAGCATTCCGAGACCGTTTTCAACGCAGCATCACCGAGTATCAGGCTTTTCGTACAAAGCCTAGAACACCGACCAGCCGATGCGCTGGCTAAGCAGCTCCAGGGCCGCCATGCCCACCAGTGAGTTGCCGGCAACATTGAGCTCCGGCGACCACACGCACACCGTGAATTGCCCCGGCACCACCGCGACAATCCCCCCACCGACACCACTTTTGCCCGGTAGCCCGACCCGATAGGCGAAGTTGCCGGCTTCGTCGTACAAGCCGCTGGTGGCCATGATCGAGTTGACTTGCTGCGTCTGCCGGCGACTGAGGATCTGCTCGCCGCTGTGCTTGCAGAAACCGTCGTTGGCCAGAAAGCAAAAGGCCCGGGCCAGATCGACGCAGCTCATGCGCAGCGCGCAATGGCTGAAATAGCTGCGCAGCACTGCCTCGACATCGTTATGGAAATTACCGAAGGACTGCATCAGGTAGGCCATGGCCGCATTGCGCGCCCGGTGCTGGTATTCCGACTCGGCCACCCGCCCATCCACCAGCACCTGAGGATTGCCCGACAGTCGCCGGACAAAGTCGCGCATGGACAAGGCTGGTGCGGCAAAACGCGACTGGTTGATGTCACAGATCACCAAGGCACCGGCATTGATGAAAGGGTTGCGCGGCCGGCCGCGCTCGAACTCCAATTGCACCAGGGAATTGAAGGGCTGCCCGGAAGGCTCGTGACCCAGGCGCTCCCAGATCGACTCGCCGGAATGGCCGATGGCCTGCACCAGACTGAAGACCTTGGAAATACTCTGCACTGAGAACGGCGTATCGGCATCGCCGGCACTGAACACCTGGCCATCGTTGCCGTAGACGGCAATCCCCAATTGATTGGCCGGCACATCCGCCAGGGCCGGGATGTAGTTGGCGACCTGGCCTTGGCCGATCAGGGGGCGGACTTCATCGAGAATCTGGTTCAACAAGGCTTGCATGGTCTGGCTCATTATCACGGGCACCGATACGGCTGCGGGGCTATGGCTGCTAGACGCGCGCCAGCGCCTGCGCAGCACACCCACATTCAAAACCGCCGCCCACCCGTCGCTGCTGGCCGGCGAGAGCACCGCCCAACGGCGGCTACACGGAATCGAAATGCAAGTGATATTCGATCATTTTCGCCAATCGTAAAACACAGAATCGATGATCACCATCAGCTTGAATTAAGGTTAGAGCGCTAGAATAGCCGTCGATTACAGGCACACAAACCTGTCATATCCAGCTTGACCGCAACATCACACCCCTCCATGCATCGCGACCTTTGGCAGCGCCCCAGTTGCAACGGGGCATTGGCGGCAGTCGATGTTTACGCCATGACGGCATTTCCTGAGCGGAGTCATGCACCTTTGAAAACCTGGCACACGATCGTCGGTGTCCTGCTGATCACCACCCTCACCCTCCTGCTGGAGATTCCTTCCACCACCTGGCTGACCTCCGCCACCCTGAGCATGATCCTCGGTAGCACGGCCTTGGCCTATATGGCCCTGTCTTGCCTGCTGGCCAGCCGTTGGGGCTTCGTCGAGCGCCTGTTCGGCGGCCTCGACCGGGTCTATGAGGCCCACAAGTGGCTGGGCATCTGGGCCCTGGCATTCGCCAGCTATCACCTGGTATTCAAGGCCAACCTGGACGCCTGGGGCAGCGTGCCGATCCTCGAACTCTCGAAATACTGGACACGCCTGGTGCGCCAACTGAGCTACGTGGCCCTGGGCCTGATCGTACTGCTGGCCCTGAACCGCAACATTCCCTACAGCCAATGGCGCTGGTGGCACAAGCTCTCCGGCCCGCTGTTTCTGATCGTCATCCTGCACGGCTTGAGCTTCAAGTCGCCGATCACCCTGGACTCGCCTTCAGGCCTCTGGCTCGGCGCGCTGTGCATCCTTGGGGTGCTCGGGGCCCTGTACAAACTGCTGCTCTACCCCTTCCTGGCCAAGGTTGGCGAGTACCAGGTGAGCGCGGTCAAGGTGGAAAAGAACTCCCTGCACCTGGAACTCCTGCCCCTGGGCCGTGGCTTTCCCTTCAAGGCCGGTCAGTTCGCCTTCCTGTCGATGCAGGAAAAGGGCCTGCGCGAGCCGCATCCCTTCACCATCGCCAGCGCCCAGACCCATGACGGGCGCATTGAGTTCGTGATCCGTGCCCTGGGCGACTACACCCAACAGCTGCGTAAGCAGGTCAAGGTCGGCATGCGCGCGAACATCTATGCACCCTATGGCCGCTTCAAGCGACCGCAGGAAGGCAGCCGCGAGGTGTGGATCGGGGGCGGGGTTGGGATTTCGCCGTTTATCGCTTGGCTGCAGGATGCCGACGCCGGGCAGCTAGACAGAGCGACCCTGGTGTACTGCTACAACCCATCCCGGGCGTTCCCCAGCGTCGATACTCTGCAAGGCATGGCCAAGGCCCGCGGGGTCAACTTCGTGGCCAACAGCGGCGGCACCGCGTCGCTGGCGCAAACCCTGAAACGCACAGCCACGGAAACCGATCCGCAGCAGATCCAGGTCAGCTTCTGCGGCCCCAAAGGCCTACTGGCCCAAGTCCGGAAACTGATGAACGAATGCCAGATCCCCGACGCCAACCTGCACTACGAGTTCTTCGAGTTCCGTTGAACCGTTGACTCCCGCCCTCGCCGGTGGCGCGGCTCATGCAGCGCCACCCGCACCACCAGAGCCGCCAGCAGGGTGATGACCGTCAACACCTGCAACAGTTGGCTAAAGGCCTGGGAATAAAGGCGTAACAGCACTTCCCGGGACCACCCCGGCAAGGACCCGACGCTGGCCGCCAGATCGCCGCCGGCCAGTTGCCGGGCCGCCAGTACCAGGCCCTCCCCAGGCGCCCCGTGGCGCCCAAGCCCGTGTTGCAGCAGCCCTGCCAGCAACGCCACCACCAACGCCAGGGCAATGCCCTCGCCCGCCACCCGGGTGGTACTGAAGATGCCGCTGGCCATGCCGGCCCGCTCCTTGGGCACCACACTCACCGACAAACCATCCATCAAGCCCCAGGGCAGCCCGCTGCCCAGGCCAATCACCAGCAACGGCCAGACCTGCTCGACCGCGGCGGATCCCGGCTCGACCCGACTGAGCCACCACAGCCCGGCGGCGGCCACCGCCAGCCCCAGGCTCGCCAGATTGCCGGCGCTGAACCAGCGATTGAGCCAGCCCGCGGCAAACGGCACCACCAGCATCGGCGCGGACAAGGCCAGCATCAGCAACCCGGCGTCAATCTCGCTGTAGCCTTCGACGCCAATAAAGCGGATCGGCAGCAGAATCAGCAGCACCACGTAGCAATAGCAGGTGGCGATGGGCAACACCTGCACCCCGACAAAGCGCGGGTAGCGAAACAGCGACAGGTCGAGCATCGGTCGCGCCGCCCGCCGCTCCACGGCAATGAACAGCCCCAGGGCCAGCAGCGCCCCCGCCAGCAACAACAGAACCCAGGGACTGCCCCAGCCGCTTTGCGGCGCCTGCAAGATGCCCCAGGTCAGCAGCACCAGGGCCAGGGTGAAACTCAAGGTGCCGGGCCAGTCCACGCCCCGGGCCTCAGGATCCCTGGACTCCTGCATGCGCGGCACGCCAAAGGCCAGGGACAGGCCGCCGATCAGCGCTCCGGAGACGAAGATCGCCCGCCAGCCGCTGTGTTCCACCAAGACCCCGGCGAGGATCGGGCCAAAGGCCAGGCCGACGCCAAAGGTGGTGCCCAGCAAGCTGAAGGCCCGAGTGCGTCCGGGGCCGTCGAAGGCCTGGGCCAGGGCCGCCGAACCACCGGCCAGGGCGGCGGCGCCGGCCAGCCCCTGGACCCCGCGCAGCAGGTTGAGCCACAGCAGCGACGGCACGCACACCAGGGCCAGCGAGCTTAGGCCGAACAGCGCCACCCCCAGGCTGAACAGGCGCTTGCGACCGTACTCGTCGGCCAGGGTCCCGGCGGCCATCAACACGCTGCCAAAGGTCAGCATGAAGGCGTTGGTGGTCCAGCTCAGCGCCAGGGGGCTGCCCCCCAGTTCGCGGGCGATGGCCGGGGTCGCCACCGCCACCCCGACAAAGGTCAGGGGCAGCATCAGTGCCGCCAGGCACACTGCCGCCAATACACCGTAGGCACCCCGCTCGCGGGTGCGGCCCGGCAGCCCCAGGGACAGGTCGAATTGAGGATTCACGCACACCTCTATACCCCGGTAAACAGGGCTGATTGAAGAAAAACCCAGGATAGACAGGCCGCAATCGATAAAAAACAGGGCATTATTCCGCTCTTTACGGACAAAAATGCCGCAATTGAGGTGCACCATGGACAACTTGAACGGCCTGCAAGTGTTTGTCTGCGTGGTCCAGAGCGGCAGCCTGGTGGCCGCCGGCGAGCGCTTGGGGCTGTCTGCCTCGGCGGTGGGCAAGGCCCTGGCACGCCTGGAACAGCGCCTCGGCGTACGCCTGCTCAATCGCAGTACCCGGCGCCTGAGCCTGACCGATGAAGGCGCACTGTTCTATGAACGCGGCCAGCGCATCGTCGACGAGGTGCACGAGGCAGAAGCCGAGCTGGCACGGCTCAGCGATGCGCCTCGAGGGCGGTTGCGGGTCAGCCTGCCGGCCATCGGCTATCGCATGCTGCTGCCGATCCTTCCGGCGTTCTCCGCGCGCTATCCGGACATCGAACTGGACCTGGATTTCAACGACCGGCTGATCGACGTCATCGCCGAAGGGGTGGACGCGGTGATTCGCAGCGGCGAGTTGCCGGACTCCCAGCTCAGGTCCCGCAGCCTCGGGCCTTTTGGCTTCGTGCTGGTCGGCGCCCCCGGCTACTTCGCTCGCCGCGGCATCCCGCACAGTCCAAGGGAGCTGGAGCGGCACGCCTGCCTGCGCTACAAGTTCCCCGGTGGCCCCCAGCTGCAGCCGTGGCGCCTGCACCTGGCCGACAGCCCAACGCCGCTGGTGCTGGGCAGCGCCCTGACCAGCAACAACCTGGAATCGCTGATCCATGCCGCGACCCAGGGCCTGGGCATCGCCTACGTGCCGGATTTCGTGGTAAGCGGCGCCCTGGCCGACGGCAGCCTGGTGTCGGTGCTGGACGACTTCCAGCAAGAACGCGGCAAGTTCTCCATCCTCTGGCCCAGCAGCCGGCACCTGCTGCCCAAGCTGCGGGTGTTCGTCGACTTTCTCGGCGAGCATCTGCTGCTCGGCAAACCTCACAAGGAGTCATGATGATTGGCGACCAGCCCACCCTGCGCACCGAGCGCCTGTTGCTGCGGCCCCTGGAACTGGCGGATGCCGACGCCATCCAGCAACGGTTTCCACACTGGGAAGTGGTGCGCTACCTCAACGCCCTGGTGCCCTGGCCCTACCCGGCCGACGGCGCCTTGAGCTTCGTGCGTGACCTGGCCCTGCCGGCCATGGCCCGGGGCACCGAGTGGCACTGGACCCTGCGCCGGCACAGCGCCCCGCAGCAGCTGATCGGCAGTATCAGCCTGATGGATGAAACCGAAACCACCGCGGCTTCTGGCTGGCCCCGGCGTGGCAGGGCCAGGGCTACATGAGCGAGGCCTGCAAGGCGGTGGACCACTATTGGTTCGAGGTGCTGCAACGGCCGTTGATGCGCGTGCCCAAGGCGGCGCCGAACCAGGGGTCACGGCGGATTTCCGAGCGTGGCGGCATGCGCCTGATCGAGTCACGGGACGGCGAATTCGTCAGCGGGCGGTTCCCCGTGGAGCTGTGGGAAATCACCCGCGAAGAGTGGCGCCGGCTCAGGTAAAGCGCACCCCGGGGCGAGCGCGCTGGTCCACGGTCAGTTCAAATACATCCGGGCGTGCGTAATGGCCGACCACGTCGTAGTCATAACGCGCCCGCGCCAGATCGGCGGTGTCGATCTCAGCGCTGATCAGCCCGGCTCGGCCCACCAGCGGCCCGGCCAGCACATCGCCCATGGGCCCAACGATCACGCTGCCCCCGGCAATCAAGGGGCGCTGCGCCGGCCAGTTGGCAATTTCCAGTCCCAGTTCCTCGGGCGAGGCCTGCACCTGACAGGCGCTGACCACGAAGCAGCGGCCCTCGTGGGCGATATGGCGCATGCTCACCTGCCACATTTCCCGCTCGTCCACCGTCGGCGCGCACCAGACTTCGATGCCCTGGGCATACATCGCGGTGCGCAGCAGCGGCATCATGTTTTCCCAGCAGATCACCGCGCCGAGCCGGCCCACCTGGGTGTCCAGTACCGGCAGGGTCGAACCATCACCCTTACCCCAGATCAGCCGCTCGGTGCCGGTGGGCATCAATTTGCGGTGCTTGCCCAACAGCCCCGCCTGCGGGTCGAAATACAGCGCCGTGCAATACAAGGTACTGCCGCTGCGCTCGATCACCCCCAGGACCAGGTTGGCCCCGGTCCGGGCCGACAGCCCGGCCAGGGCCTCGGTCTCGACCCCGGGGACATCGATGGCATTGGTAAAGTAGCGGGCGAAAGCCTCACGCCCCTCCGGCAGGCGATAGCCCAGTTGGGTGCCGAAGCCTTCACCCTTGGGGTAGCCCCCCAACAGCGCTTCGGGCATCACCACCAGTTGCGCGCCGGCCTCGATGATGGCGGCTTCGTAGGACAGGATCTGCTCCAGGGTGGCCGCCTTGCCTTCAGGCAAGGAACCAATTTGCAAAGCGGCGACGATGGACTTGGGCATGGCATGACTCCTCGAATGATCAGGTGTTGCGCATTGTCCTGCGGCCGCTGATTATCGATAACCCCCAACTCAGTGCTTAATGATATGAGCCATATGAATATCGCCAGCGTCGATCTCAACCTGCTCAAGGCCTTCGAAGCCTTGCATGACGAGTCCAGCGCCAGCCGCGCGGCCCTGCGCCTGGGGGTCACCCAATCGGCCATGAGCGCGGCCTTGCGCCGGCTGCGGGAGCTGTATGGCGATCCGCTGTTCGTGCGCACCGGGCGCGGGTTGGCACCGACCCTCAAGGCCAATCAGTTGAAGCCGGTAGTCAGCGATGCCTTGAACAAATGCCGGCAGAGCCTGGCCATGGTCGCTCCGGACACCGGCGATTATCAGGGGCGCTCGGTGACAGTCGGGCTGTCGGATGATTTCGAGATTGCCTATGGTCGGCAGATGATCGAGGCCGTGGCCCGACGGGCGCCCAAGCTACGGCTGATTTTCCGCCAGACCCACAGCCAGATCGTCGCCGAGGCGCTGTTGCAGCGCAGCGTTGACCTGGCCATCAGTGCCGGCGGTTTTGCCGAACGCCTGCTCAGCCGCCAGGTGCTGGGAGAAGGGGCTTACCTGTGCCTGGCCGACCCGGCCAGCCTGGCTCCCGGACAGCAACGCATCAGTCTTGAAGAGTTCGTCGAACGGGAGCACCTGCTGGTGTCGTCCCAAGGCTTTATCGGCATCACCGATGAAGGGTTGGCAAACCTGGGCCTCAGTCGCCGAGTGTGCGCCTCGACCACGCACTTCGCCGCGCTGCCCTTTCTGCTCAAGGGCAGCCAGGCGGTGGCGACCATTCCCGACCATGCCGCGCGGCGCATCGCCGAGCTCACCGGCCTGCAACCGCTGCCCTGCCCCTTGGCGCTGCCACGTTATCCAATTGAACTGGGCTGGCGCACCAGCGCGCAGGTCGACCCGTTGCTGGTGAAGGTGCGCGAGGCGATCGTCGAGAGTTTTGCGCTTACTTGTTCGCCGCCATCAGACGATTGACTTCACTGCGTACCATGTTGGAGTACTCCGGCGGCGACAGGCCGTCGAGCTCCGCGCGAACCCACTCGGCCCATTTGCCCTTGCGCTTGCCGCGCTCGCCGAACAAGCGGGCAGCCTCGCCTTTGGCCTTGCCCAGGTTGCTTTGCCACAAGTCGAACAGGCGGGACTTTTCGTCCTCGATGGCGGCCCGCTCGGCCATGGACTTGTTAGCCAGATTGAAGCTCATGGGAATTTCCTGCTGCGTAAAATGGGCGACATCTTACACTGTAGGCGCTGCAGGTTTACCCCGCAGCGGCCCGCACACAGCGAAATAGCTGCAACTTTTAGTGCCGCGCCAGACTCCATTGCTTGTCACACCATCAACTCTGTAGCCCTTGCCGCCGGCTGCGATTGGCTCTGACGCAGACCCGCCGTAGCGCCACTGGCCACATTTTCAAGGAACCCGTTCATGGCTCGTAAATCTGCCGCGCAAGCGGAAAACGATCAAATCAAGGATCAGGCATTCAGCGAACTGCAAGCGCTGATCGAGGAGTCGGAGAAACTGCTCAAGGGCAGCGCGACGCTGATGGGCGACGAAGGTGAAAGCCTGCGTCAACAAGTGAGCGTCAAGCTCAAGCAAGCGCTGGACTCGGTGAGCAAGGTGCGCGAGCGCAGCAAGCCGGTGGTGGACGCCACCGAACAGTACATCGGCGGCCATCCGTGGCAGACCGTGGCGATTTCCGCCGGCGTCGGCCTGGTGGTCGGCCTGTTGTTGGGCCGCCGTTCGTAATCGATAGGGTTTTTCAAGGCCAGGCACGCCATGGGCGGCCTGGCCTTTTTATCACTTCAACCTTGCGCCAGGGCTCGCAGTTGCTGCAAGGCCTCAGCGGCAATGGCAATCCCTTGATGCAACGAACGCTCACGCTGCTGATGCCGGCGAGCTCCCGGTAAGCGCTTGAGCCCTGCGGCATGCATCTGCCGCACCAGCTCCTGACTGCGCTCAGCAAAGTTCTGCCCCGCGGCTTTGCTCGGATCGATCACGATCAGCAACTGGCCGGTCCATGGCGTCTTCGCCCCGGGATGGCTGGACCAATCGAACTCGAAGGAGAAATGCCCCCCGGTGAGCGCCGCGGCCAGCAACTCCACCATCATCGACAGCGCCGACCCCTTGTGCCCACCAAACGGCAGCAAAGCGCCGCCTTCGAGAATCGCCTTGGGGTCCTGGGTCGGCTGGCCCAGGCTGTCAACGCCGATGCCCGGGGGCAAGCGTTCACCCTTGCCTGCGGCGATCTGTACATCGCCGTGGGCGATGGCGCTGGTGGCCAAGTCGAAGACGATCGGCTGGCCCTGGGCCTGGGGCGCGGCAAACGCAATCGGGTTGGTGCCGAACAGCGGCCGGTCGGCACCGTGAGGCACCACGCAGGTCATGCTGTTGACCACGCTCAAGGCCACCAGGCCTTCCTCGGCAAAGGGCTCGACATCCGGCCAGAGGGCGGCGAAGTGGTGCGAGTTGCGGATCGCCAGCACTGCAATCCCGGCGGCACGGGCCTTGCTCACTAGCAACTCGCGGGCAGCGGCCAGGGCTGGTTGGGCGAAGCCATTGGCAGCGTCAACCCGAACAAAAGCCGGTGCCACGTCTTCCACCAACGGCACCGCCCGACCGTCAACCCAGCCACTGGCGAGGGTCGAAACATAACCGGGGATGCGGAACACACCATGACTGTGGGCACCGTCGCGTTCGGCGCCAGCGCAGTTCTCGGCCAGGCAGCGGGCCACCTCGGCCCGGCAGCCATGGGCCAGGAAAATCGTTTCCAGCAACTGCACCAAGGCAGGCAGCGTAAGGTATTCGCAGCGAGGTTCAACAACCAGGGACGACTCAGGCATCTGAAGCTCCGATTTCATTATTAGAGGGGGCAACAGCGTGTGACGAGGGAGACGGCCCAGCGATTAAACAACGCCTTGCGACGTCTCTGTCAACCACCTGCGTTCGCGTGCACAGAAGGTGCCAGCCCCCCTCAACCGCGCCCCTTCAGCGATCGAAACAGGCGGGCACCGAGAAAAAACCGATGAAAATCCCCCCACCTTGATAGTTATTCGCCATGACGGTTGTTCTACAAGCCTGGCCGCGAAGGGTAGAATGCGCGAAATCAGGAAGAGTCAATGAGCGAACACACCCTCTCAGAAGCCGAATACGACGCCATTACCGAAGCGGCTGCGCAATGGTGCATGCGCCTGCATGAGCCCGACTGCAGCGATGCCGAACGACTGGCCTTTCAGCAATGGCATGATGCCAACCCAGTGCACGCCTTCGAGTACGAGGCGATGCGCGAGATTTGGCAAGTGGCCGATCAACTGCCCCCTTCCACGCCGCCTCCCACCTCAATCAAAACCGCCCCCAGGTACGCCTGGCGGCGTTACGGCGTGGCTGCGGCCATTGCCCTGTGCGCCCTGCCGCTGGCTGGCTACAGCGGCTGGCAACTGGGTTGGGTGCCCTCCTCCTACGAGCGTTTTGAAGCCAGTGACAGCCTGCGCAGCGTCACGTTGGCCGACGGCAGCCTGGTGCAACTGAACCTGGGCAGCGTCCTGACCTACAGCAACTACAAGGACCAGCGTCGGGTCACCCTGAACAAGGGCGAGGCGTTCTTCAAGGTCAGCCACGACAGCCTCCACCCATTCGTGGTCAAGGCCGCCCAGGGTCAGGTCAAGGTCACCGGCACTCAATTCAACGTGTGGATGTACGAAGACCAGGTACGGGTGACCTTGCTCCAGGGCTCAGTGTTGGTCAGCAGCAACACCGCACTGCCCGGCTCAGGCTTGCGCCTGGAGCCAGGCATGCAGGCGCGCTACAAGGCCGGTGACTTTGAGCCGCAGATCAGCCAGACCTACAGCGATGACGGCACCCTGGCCTGGCGCAACGGCAAGCTGGTGCTGGATAACCTGGCCCTCGGCGAGGCGCTGCCGCTGATCAACCGTTACCTCGATAAACCCGTGCAAGTGGCCGACAACCAGACCGCCAGGATCCGCATCGGCGGCATCTACAACACCCGGGAGGTCAAGCACCTGTTGACCTCGCTGCCCAAGGTCCTGCCGGTCTACCTGACACGCAATCATGACGGCAATCCGGTGATCAATTCACTGCCACAGTCGCCGCCCAAAAGCTGAAGAGTGCCCTCTGTCGGGGCGGTCCGGTGTTGTTCACTCATCACTTGTGTGCCAATGCCGCGGCTCGTGAATCACCAGCCGCTGATACGCCGCATCGGCGCGGATCTGCGCTTCGGTAAAAGGCAACACACTCCACTGCTGGCGGGCAAACGCCTCGGTCTGATCGCGAAAGTGCGCCGACGCCGGGTCACTGGACAAGGAAAACGCCAACAATCCCAAGGCGCGCGGACCTTGCTCATCAAAACTGACCACATTCAGGTAGCTGGTGCCGCTCACCACCTCGCGCTTGCCGGCGACGCCGGGCACGCTCTGGATGGCGTTGTACACCCCGAGGTTTTCCGGGCCGCCGGGCACCGCCGTCGGGCGTCCGCCCTGGCTCACCTGCTGGATCTCGCCCCAGCGCGCATCAGCGGCCAGCCCCGCATCCGCCACTTGCTGTACCGAAGCCAGCATTGCCTTGCGCAGGGCCTGGGCCACCGACGCGCGGCCGATGGCCAAGCCCCGTGGAGTGTGCTGCGGATCCTTGGGGTCAAAGGCCACGCGCCAGATCGCCGTATTATGCAACAGCCTCTGCATGATCCCCTGAAAATGCACAAACCCGAGCCCGGCCTGCAAGCCAGCGCTGCGATCCCAGGACTTGAGGCTGGCACACAGCGGCGCCAGACGCTGTGCATCTGGTCCCAGGTCCTGCTCACAAAATTGCAATAAGTCCGGCATCACCAGGCCCGCCAGGTACACCTGATCATCGGTGACCATGTGTTGCAGATCGCTGACCTGAGCCTTGTGCATCCGGCTCAGTCGATCCAGAGCGAAGCGCGCCCGCATCTTCAACGGTACGTCCTGCTGACTGATCACCGGCGAAAAGCCTTGCAGCGGCGCCGCCGGGTTGGCCATCCAAGCCGAGTCGTTGGCGTGCTGCACGTAGTCGTGACGGGCCAGCTGCGGCAGCGCGCTGGCGGGAAAAATCCCCGGCTGGGCCGCCGTCGGGTCGATATCCCAGGCGCAGGTACTGCGCGAACCGTCGAGGACGATGACCGCGCTGGCGAGCCGTGGATCGCTGCACTGCGCCAGCTTGGCCTGGGTAACGTTGGGCACCACCGACTGGTTCATGTACAGCGCCCGGCCCTGATCATCCACTGCCAGGGTGTTGACCCAGGGAATGCCCTGGATCCGGTGCACGCTGTCCTGCAGCTCGGTGACATTACGGGCCTGATTCATCGCAGACCACTGGGTCAGCACTCGGCTGTTGTCGAGGTTGGCGTCCCGCAGGCTGTAGGCCTGCCGGTGATCCCAGTCCAGTTCGCCGGGCCACTGCACGATCGGTCCAAAGACCGAGCGGTACAGGGTTCGCGTCTGATTCTGCAAGCGGCCGTCCGCGCCCTTGCTCTGCACGGTGATCGTCTGGCGCTGCAAGGGGAGCGAGCGCCCGTCCAGCAGGTAGCGGGTCGGGTCCTTGGGGTCCAGCTGCAGGCGATACAGCGTGAAATGCTTGGAGGTATCTACAGTGTGGCTCCAAGCCAGGTGCTGGTTGAAGCCAATGTTGATCAGCGGCAGACCCGGCAAGGCCGCGCCCATCACATCCAACTGCCCGGGAATGGTCAGGTGCATCTGGTAAAAGCGCATGCCGCCCACCCAGGGAAAGTGCGGATTGGCCAGCAGCAACCCGCGCCCGTTGAACGAGCGCTCACTGCCAATGGCCACCGCGTTGCTGCCTCGATCCAGGGCGAAACGCTCCAGGCGCGTGGCCGCCAAGCGCCAGTCGCGGGCCTTCACCGGGGTCTGCGCCAGCCCCCCCGGCGGCATGGCCCCGGCCAGGGCCTCGACAAACTGACCGGCGCCGCCTTCCACCAGCAGGCGCCGGGTCAGCTTCACCAGGTCGGAGGTGAGCAGCGGCCTTACCCACTCGCCCTGGCACTGCTCGGGCAAGCCTTGGCGGCGGCGCTCGGCCAAGTGCCGGTTGAAGCCCTCAACATAACCCTGCATGCGCTCGCGCATCGCCGGGGTTTGCGCCTGCCAGAAGGCGCTCACCGCCTCCGGCGGGTTCAACCAACTGAAAAACACATCGCTGCTGAGGTTGTCCCGTTGCTCCAGGGTCTGCTCCTGGGCGCCGAAGTACTTCGAGCGCTGGCCGTTCACCGTCAGCACTTCATTGGCCATCAAGCACAGGTTGTCCTGGGCATAGGCGTAGCCAATGCCGTACCCCAGGCCGCGCTCGTCGGCGGCGCGAATATGCGGCACGCCAAAGGCGGTGCGGCGAATCTCGGCTTGGGTTTGCTCGGTCTGGGGCAACGTCGCGGCACCACAACTGAGGCTGAAAAACAGGGCTGCAAGGCCAACATGCGGTAACTGCCTGGACATAATCACGCCGACTCCTGATGTAACAAAACAAACCAGGACTGGTGTGCAGCAACGCAGGGCAATGCCGCCAGTCTGGGGATCGGGCGGCGCGCGGTTCAACCGAGGCCTGCCTGCCCCTACAAACGAAATCCGCGACGAAAAATTAATCCAGGGTGAGAGAAGTGGCGTTATGACAGGTCAGCAACCTGATACCGACAATTTTTCTACATTTAAGCCTTCATGATTCGCGGCGCTCACTCGTCTAGTCACTAGAGCATCTATCATTCTTTCCTGGTCAGGCTCTGCTAAGGAGTTTTTGCATGTACAACCCGCAACTGCCAACGGACGGCACCCCCGCGAACAGCACGCCATCCCTGAATGCCGGCGCCGGTGTTTTCGGCAACAACGCCGAGCGCAACAGCAACGAACGAATCAAGCACCTGCTGAAAAGCTTTGGCCTGCGCACCAGCCTGATTCGCCTGAAAGTCATCGATGCATTGCTCACCGCCGCCCAAAACGAACGCTCCCTGGGCGTACGCGGGATCCACAGTCAACTGCTGGAGCTGGACATTCCCCTGTCGTTTCTCAGTGTGCGGGAAGTCTTGAAGCGCCTGTGCAGTGAGGGAGTGATTACCCTCAATGCCGATAAAAGCTACAGCCTGCATCAGAAGGCGACCGCGGTGCTCGACGGCCAGATCTGACCCAGGGTCGGGTCAGGGCTTGACCTTGCGGCGCATCACGCCATTGATCACCACTACGATCACTGCCACGCCAATGGCGATGTACTGGAAGATTTTTTCGCTGATCACGCCGTTGTTCTGCAGAGAGGACAAGCCGAGCATGATTCCCAGTACCATCAGGGAAATCAGAATCGAGTATTTCAAGCGTTGTTTCTGGGTCATTGCGGGGGTCCTGAAGCTGAAATTGTATCCACTTTGTATCAAGTGCCATGCCAAGCACATACCCGGTTTCGGGGATGGCCGGCACAAATCGGGGTCACATGGTACAGGCGCCAACGAGTTTTTTCCTGCTTGTCGCCTCGCGGTATTCCCTGTGCCTTTGAGGATTGAGAAATGTTCCGTCGAATCACACTGCTGATTCCCCTGCTGGCCCTGTTGACCCTGTCGGGCTGCATTATCATGCCCCACGATGGTGGGCATCATCGTCACTACGATGGCGGCCCGGGTGACTACCGCCGCTGAGCCAGCCTGCCCATCGTCGCTGCTGCACGGTCTGCAGCATCCAACCCGACGCCCGCCCTGCCGCGGGCGTTTTGCCCTCTGGCGACGCGCCCCTCAGGGCCGCGAGGTGTGATGGCCCGGACGGGCGAACAATTGCACCAGCCAATCGACGAACACCCGCACCCGGGTGGACAGATGCCGTTGCGGCGGATAAAGCGCGGTCAGGGGCATCGCCGGCGGGGGGAAATCCTCCAGGACCTCCTGCAAGGCTCCGCTGCGCAATTGCCGGGCGACGTTGTAATACGGCGTCTGCACCAGCCCGTAGCCGGCTTCGCAGGCCGCCAGGTAACCGTCGGCACTGTTGACCGCCACTTGCTTGGGCAGATCCAACTGGCGCAGTCGCCCGCCCAAGTAGAACTCCAGGCCGTAACGCTTGCCGGTCACGCTGGAAAAGTACTCCACCATCTGGTGCCCCTCCAGCGCCTGGGGCGACAGCGGAATGCCCCGCCGACGCAGGTAGTCGGGGCTGGCACAGGTCACTTGCTGCAATTGCACCAGTGGCCGCGCCACCAGGCTGTCATCCAAGACCAGGCCGCCACGCAGGGCGCAATCGACGCCTTCGCGGATCAAGTCCACCGGGCGGTCGTTGAGGCCAATCTCAAGCTCGATCAACGGATAGCGGGCGCTGAACTCCGGCAGCGCGGGAATCACAATCAGCCGGCCGATGCCCGCCGGCATGTCGACGCGCAAGGTGCCCCGCGGATTGTGCCGCGCCTGTGAGAACACCGCCTCGGCTTCCTCCAGGTCCGCCAGCAGCCGCACACAACGCTGGTAATAGGCGCTGCCATCCAGGGTCGGGCTGACTTGGCGGGTGGTGCGATGCAACAGTTGCACCCCCAGGTGGGCCTCCAGTTGTTTGATCAGGATGGTCACCGACGCCCTTGGCAGTTGCAGGCTATCGGCCGCTTTGGCAAAGCCGCCAAGCTCGACGATGCGGGTAAAAACGCGCATGGCGTTGAAACGGTCCATGGAATACCGCCCCGATATTGTTTAGAAAATCAAAATAGTGATAGCGCTTTTAGCCTGTTTATCGGCTTTTTGTCGAGTAGCACAATGCACCTCCTTCCCCATTCGACGGAGTTTTCATCGATGCACACTCGACAACTGGGTCATAACGGACCGCAGGTCAGCGCCATTGGCCTGGGTTGCATGGGCATGAGCGATTTCTACACCACAGGCAGCGATCCCAAGGAGGCCATTGCCACCTTGCACCGAGCCCTGGAGCTGGGGATCACGCTGCTCGACACTGCCGACATGTACGGCCCCCACAGCAACGAAGAGCTGATCGGCCAGGCGATTCGCGGCAAACGCCAACAGGTGTTCGTGGCCAGCAAATTCGGGATTGTCCGCGATCCCGGCAACGCCAAGGCCCGCGGGGTAAACGGCCGACCGGAATATGTGCGCGCCAGCATCGACGGCAGCCTGCGGCGCCTGGGGGTGGAGACCCTGGATCTGTACTACCAGCACCGGGTCGATCCGGACGTGGCCATCGAAGAAACCGTCGGTGCCATGGCCGATCTGGTCAAGGCCGGCAAAGTGCGCTACCTGGGCCTCAGCGAAGCCTCGGCGGCCACCCTGGAACGCGCCCACAAGGTGCATCCCATCAG
Organism: Pseudomonas sp. LD120; assembly: GCF_009861525.1. Taxonomy (GTDB): domain Bacteria; phylum Pseudomonadota; class Gammaproteobacteria; order Pseudomonadales; family Pseudomonadaceae; genus Aquipseudomonas. The sequence continues at coordinate 532,103 of NZ_WVHL01000002.1, forward strand.
CGCCCTGCAAAGCGAATATTCATTGTGGAGCCGCGACCAGGAAGACAACGGCTGCCTTGCCACCTGCAAACGCCTGGGAATCGCCTTTGTGCCCTACAGCCCCCTGGGGCGAGGCTTTCTCACCGGTGCCCTGCAAAGCCCGGATGATTTTGCCGCCGACGATTACCGGCGTTTGAGCCCGCGCTTTCAAGGCCAGAACTTCCAGCACAACCTGCAGCTGGTGCAACAGGTACAGCAGTTGGCGGCGGACAAACAGGTCAGCGCCGGGCAACTGGCCCTGGCCTGGGTGCTGGCGCAGGGCGACTACCTGATTCCGATTCCCGGCACCAAGCAACGGCGGTATCTGGAGGAAAACGCGGCAGCACTGCACATCACACTGAGCACGGCGGAGCTGGCTTCATTGGAGGGGATTTTCAGCCCACAGAGCACTGCTGGGCCGCGTTATGACGAAGAGGTGATGGCGCTGCTCAATCGCTGAGGCTTGCAGCCCGGGGTGCGCCGGGATAACCCGCGCACCCCGCGACGGGATCAGGCTTTGGCCGAGACGTTCTTGTCGGTCACCGTCGTGCCGTTGCCCTTGCCGTAGTTCTGCAGGCCCTGGAGCACGTAGATGGCCTTTTTGTATTCAGGGATCAGGTAGTTGGCGTACTTGTTGCCCTTGAGGTTGTTGTTCTGGATGTCATCGAGCTTCATCGCGAAGTATTCGAGGGCATTGAACGGTTGCTCCGGATTCTTCGGAATGCCGAAACGATCGAACTGATCACCGGCATTGAGCAAGGTCAGGGCCGTGACATCGGAAATCAGGCCGTTGTTCTTGAGGAAGGTGCTCATGTTACCCAGGGACTTGGCGGTCACGATGGTCGGATCGAAGCCCTTGATCTGCTTGTGCAGCTTCAGCTGGTCCATCTTGCGGATGTCCAGCACGGTAGGGTTCTGCCCCACCAGGGTCAGCATCTGCCGGACCTTGGCACTTTGCGATACCGGCCTAGAGGAACTGCCACCGCCCTCCTGAACCAATAACCCCGCCTTGCTGGTCCAGCCTCCAACGTATCCGATTGCCATGCTGACACTCCTGTGGTCCGGCCCTCCTTCCTCCCACAAGAACCGTCCCTTCAGGTCAATGAAGCCCCCTACAGTTGGTTCGGAACAGGGTGAAAGCCGTTAATGAAAAATCTGAATGGCAATAAGTATCAACGCCGATACACCGCTCAACAATGGTTTATGTCCTGAGATTACAATTTCCGTACATTCTCGACACAATCAAGGCAACGCCCGTTTTTAAAGGGCCACAGCGTTTTTCAGGGCGCCAGACTGTGATTTTTCAGCCCGCAACCCGCAGTTCGATGAGCACGTCAGGTCGTGACCTGGCCTTTTGCGCTAGATCCGCCCGCGACATCGTCCCCCTTGCCTGCATTTTTTATTGCACGATCGTCCCAAAACACTTGAGAATCGCGCCTTATCCCGCTGAATCCCCGATAAGAATCCCCGCGACAGCACAATAAAAACACTTGGTAAGGACTGGCCCCATGTCTGCTTTACGTACGATCCAAGCCCGCTACACGCTCTTTCTGGTTCTGTTCATTGCCTTGATGCTGATCCTCACGGTGGTGGGCATCCGTCAGTTGGTGGCCCCCAAGTTGCGCAACACCGAAGAACAGGTGGCCCTGAACCGTATCGCTGAAGTCGCCGAACACATCCAGGGCGAGTTGAACAAGGTCCAGGCTCAGCAACGCAGCATCACCCAGACCATCCCCCTGCTCGACAGCGACAGCATCGATAAGGTCCTGCCGGGATTGGTGGACCAGTACGGCGAGCAGAAAGTCTTCGGTGGCGGCATCTGGCCGCTGCCGGGCCAGCGCACCCCGGGACGCAACAAGCACAGCACCTTCTGGCACCGCGACGCCTCCGGCAAGCTGGTGGTCAACACCTTCTGGAACAGCGAGGCAGCGCCCAACTATTACGACCAGTCCTGGTACAAGGGCGGCCTGCAGACCGCGCCCGGCCAGTGCGCCTGGGCCGCCGCCTATAAGGATGACGCCAGCGCCGAACCGCGAACCAACTGCGCCATGGCCATCCGCCGCGACGGACAGCCTTGGGGCGTATCCACCATCGACGTGACCCTGGGCTTCTTCAACGACCTGGTAGCCCGCCAGGAACAAGCCCTCAGCGCCCAGATGCTGATCGTCGAAGGCGACGGCAAAATCATCAGCAACAGTTCGCGAATCAATGGCCCGATCGTGCTCAAGAACATCCGTGACCTGAGCGCCGGCTCGCCCTTCGCCGCCCAGGTCCAGGCCGCCCTGGAACGTCGCGACAATGGCGCCCAACGGGTCGAGTTCGATAACGCCGGGGTGCCGAGCATCTTCTTTATGCGCGCGATCGAAGGCACCCCTTGGTTCCTCGCCAGCGCCCTGCCCCTGAACTTGATCACCGCCCAGCGCGACGACGTGCTGAGCACCCTGAGCCTGTTGCAGATCCCTATGGTGATCTTGCTGGTGCTGTTGCAGGTCTACGCCATCCGCCAACTGGTGCAGCGGATGAAAGTCCTCAAAGGCAACATCGACGCCCTGGCCACTGGCGACGCCGACCTGACCCGACGCATCGTGATTCGCGCCGAGGATGAACTGGGTGCCATCGGCCACTCGGTCAACCACTTCATCCAGTACCTGCAAAGCATGATCGGTGAAGTCACCCAGGCCACCGATGCCATGGCTGGCAGCCTCGCGCAGTTGCAACAAAGCTCGGCCCATAGCCAGCAGATCCTGCTGCGCCACGCTTCGGAGACCGATCAGACGGTGACCGCCATTACCGAAATGAGCAGCACCGCCGAAAGCGTCGCCGCCAACGCTGCGCAAACCGCGGACTTCACCCAGCGTGCCAACCAGCACGCGCAACACTCCCGGGTGGTGGTGGGCGAAGCCTCCAGCAGCGTCATTGCCCTGATCGACGAAGTGGCGGACGCCACCCACAAGGTCGAAGCCATGCAAGCTGATGCCCAGCGCATCACCGAGGTGCTGGGGGTGATTGGTGCCATCGCCGGGCAAACCAACCTGCTGGCCCTGAACGCCGCCATCGAAGCAGCGCGGGCCGGGGAACAGGGGCGCGGTTTCGCCGTGGTCGCCGATGAAGTGCGGGCCCTGGCGGCCCGGACCCAGGACAGCACCTCGCAGATCAACGAAATGCTCGCGCGCCTGACCCAGGGCGTGAGCACGTCGGTCAGCGCCATGGAAAACACCCAGGCCAGCTGCCAGTCAGCGGCGGACGCCACGGCACGGGTCAACAGCGGCCTGGACGAGATGGCCGACTCGGTGAACCAGATCAACAGCCTCAGCACCCAGATCGCCACCGCCGCCGAACAACAGAGCGCGGTGACCGAGGAGATCAACCGCAGCATGGTGAGCATCCGACACATGGTCGAGGAACTGGTGGAAAGTGCCCGGGCCGGTGAAAGCAACACCCAGCGCTTATTGCAGGCCAATGCCCAGGTCAGCCAACTGATGAGCCGCTTCACCGTCCGTTAAACCGCTCCCGCCGCCACTGGTGCCCCCCAGGCGGCGGGACCTTGTTCAGCCCCCCAGGGGTACTCCCCCGATCTGCACCTGACTGAACTGCGCGCGCATGCAGCAACATTCGGCCCAGGCCCTGAGCAATCTCAAACAACGCCTGGACACACTGCGCCACTGATCAGAAGGCACCATTGTGCGGCCTCCATCAGGGGCCCGAGTCCGGGCAATGACCGCGATGATTTCGTATAACCTTGATACACAAGCGCCGTTCCCGAAGCGCAAAAACACGCAAAAATGCACGGCACACCGCAATGGCCCCGCCGCACTTCCTTCGATCAACACGAGACCTTCCATGAAACACACCCTGCGTCTGACTGCCCTGTCCGCCCTGCTGATCGGCTCCCTGGCCCAGGCCGCTGATTTGATTCCCATTGACGTGCACCGCGATGCCAACTGCGGCTGCTGCAAAAAATGGATCGCACACTTGCAGGACAACGGCTTTGCCGTGACCGACCATGTTGAAAGCAACATGAGCGCGGTCAAGCAGCGTCTGGGCGTCGCCCCGCGCCTGGGCTCGTGCCACACCGCCGTGATCGACGGCAAGTTTGTCGAAGGCCACGTCCCCGCCGAACACGTGCTGGCCCTGCGCAAACGCGACGACCTGCTGGGTATCGCCGCCCCGGGCATGCCCATGGGTTCACCCGGCATGGAAATGGACGGCATGGGCGCCGAGGCCTTTCAGGTCATTGGCCTGACCCGTGAAGGCCAAGACGTGGTGATCGCCGACTACCCCGCCCATTGATCCTCGGCACCTACCTCGGACTGTTCCTGGCGGCGTTCGGCGCCGCCACCCTGCTCCCTTTGCAATCAGAAGCCCTGCTGGTGGGCGTGCTGCTCAAAGACCCGCAGGCGGTGCTGGGCTTATGGCTGGTGGCCACATCGGGCAACGTGCTGGGCTCCCAGGTCAACTGGTGGCTGGGGCAACGCCTTGAACGTTATAAGGAACGCCGCTGGTTCCCTGTCAGCCCGCGCCACCTGGAACGGGCCCGGGTGCATTACCAGCGTTATGGTCACTGGTCGCTGCTGCTGAGCTGGATGCCGGTGATCGGCGATCCCCTGACCCTGGTGGCCGGGATCATGGGCGAACCCCTCAAGCGCTTCCTACTGATCGTCACCCTGGCCAAGGGTGCCCGCTACGCCGTGCTGGCGTGGCTCACCCTAGGCTGGATCGGCTGAGGCCTGCAACACGCACCTGTACATTGGCCAGCGGCCCCTGCCCCTGCCCCTGCCCCTGCCCATTGTTTGGGCAAGCTCGAACGAAGGCTGCACCAAGCCCACGCACGCCTTGAGCGAATTCTGGCCCGGCGCTCGTGCACCACGCTTCGACGCGGTGCACGAGCGACCTTTCGTCGGGACACATCCGCCGCACGCCGAGACCTCTCGACAAAACCACCGCCCCGGCCGGCGCCGCTCTAGGATCTGACCTAGACTGGGTTTCGCCGTGTGACCAGACGGTCACTTTTGCATTAAAAAAGTCGAAACTTTTCGCGACGGCCCAAGGTCAGGTTAAAGGTGGGGTCGTTGCCACTGGTGCATTCCTTGCAATGTCCCCCTCACCCTTTGCGCATGCTGCTTCGAGCAGCTCTGGCTGAACGATGTGTGGCGCCTTTGCGTCCGGCCGCAGGATTGGCCGACAGCACCGCTTGAGAAACAGGAACAAATCAATAAGACGGGAGAGACCTATGATCAGCGCCGTATTGGACACTCAGGGAGAGCATCCTCAACAGCAAGCCGGTGACCGCGCCGCCCTTTCGGTTCCAGTGACCGGGGGCAACACCGTACTGCCGCTGACGCGTCAGAACCCCAATCGTAAACGGGTGCTGTTCGTCACCTCGGAAATTGCCGATCTGGTGAAGACCGGTGGCCTGGGCGACGTGTCGGCCGCCCTGCCCCGGGCCATGGCCCACCTGCACGATGTACGGGTGCTGATTCCCGGCTACCCCCAGGTGCTCAACAGCGAAAACCCGATCCATATCATCGGCGAACTGGGCGGCCACGCAGCGTTGCCCGCCTGCAAGATCGGGCGCATGGACATGCCTGATGGCCTGGTGATCTATGTGCTGATCTGCCCGGAACTCTACGAGCGCGAAGGCACGCCCTACGGCGCCAACAACGGCCGCGATTGGCCCGACAACCACATTCGCTTCGCCCGCCTGGGACTGGCCGCCGCCGATATTGCCGCCAATCTGGCGCAAATCCACTGGCGCCCCGATCTGGTGCACGCCCATGACTGGCCCGCCGGCCTGGCTCCGGCCTACATGCACTGGCGCGGGCAACGCACGCCAACCTTGTTCACCATCCACAACCTGGCCTATCAGGGCGTGGTGAGCCTGGCCTCCTGCCCGGAACTGGGCATCCCCGAACACGCCCTGCAACAAGAAGGCATGGAGTTCTACGGCAAGCTGTCGTTTCTCAAGGCGGGCATGGCCTACGCCAGCCACATCACCACGGTCAGCGCCACCTACGCTGAGGAAATCACCACCCCGGCCTTTGGCTGCGGGCTCGACGGCTTTCTGGCCAGCAAGACCCAGCAGGGCCTGCTCAGCGGCATCCCCAACGGCATCGACGAAAGCTGGGACGCCACCAGCGACCCGCACCTGTTCTGCCCGTTCGGCATCGGCGACTGGGACGGCAAAGCGGCCAACGCCGCCCACGTGCGGCAGATGTTCGACCTCGACGCCTCCAGCGGCCCGCTGTTCGCCGTGGTATCACGGCTGGTCTATCAAAAAGGCCTGGACCTCACCGAAGCGGTGGCCGAGTTCATCGTCGAGTCTGGAGGCCAGATCGCCATCATCGGCCGTGGCGAGCCGGAAGAAGAACAGTCCATGCGTGCGCTGGCCAAGCGCTTCCCCGGACGCATCGGGGTCAACATCGGCTTCAATGAAACCGATGCCCGGCGCATGTTCGCCGGCAGCGATTTCTTACTCATGCCCTCGCGCTATGAGCCCTGCGGACTGAGTCAGATGTACGCCCAGCGCTTTGGCTCGCTACCGGTGGCACGCAACACCGGAGGCCTGGCCGACACCATCGAGAACGGCGTCACCGGTTTTCTTTTCGACGAGTCCAGCGTTGCCAGCTACCAAGAAGCCCTGAGCCGCGCGTTCAAGGTGTTCGCCTACCCGGCATTGCTCAACGCCATGCGCTGCCGAGCCATGGCCGCGCCATTCAACTGGTGCAAGGCGGTGGAGCCCTACGCCGAACTCTACGAACAACTGGTGGCCAAGGCGCTGGGGCACGCGGCCCGACCATAAGGGGCCTGAACAGATGCGCGTAAGTACCCCGTACAACGGCCCCCACGGGGCCGTGATGCTGGACCCCGAGCACACCCGGTTCGCCCTGTGGGCGCCGGATGCGCGCGCGGTCAGCCTCGAACTTGGCGACAGCCAAGCACTGGCAATGCAGGCGCACGCCGATGGCTGGTTCGTGGTTCAAACACACTGCCCGGCGGGCACTCGTTACTGTTTCATGATCGACGGCCAGACCCGAGTGCCAGACCCCGCCTCCCGTGCTCAAGAGCATGACGTGCACGGCCCCAGCCTGGTGGTCGACCCCGGCGCCTACCCTTGGCAACACCGGCAATGGCGCGGGCGCCCCTGGCACCAAGCGGTGATCTACGAGCTGCACGTGGGGGTCATGGGAGGCTACCTGGCGGTGCAAGAGGCCCTGCCCGCCCTGGTGGAACTGGGGGTGACGGCCATTGAGCTGATGCCCCTGGCGGACTTTCCCGGGGAGCGCAATTGGGGCTACGACGGGGTCCTGCCCTACGCCCCGGAAGCCTCCTACGGTACTCCCGAGCAACTCAAGGCCCTGATCGACGCCGCTCACGGCCTGGGGCTGGCGGTGATCCTGGACGTGGTCTACAACCACTTCGGCCCCGACGGCAATTACCTGCATTGCTACGCCAAAAGCTTCTTTCGCGACGACTTGCACACCCCCTGGGGCGCAGCGATCGACTTTCGCCGCCGCCCGGTACGCGACTTCTTTATCGACAACGCACTGATGTGGTTGCTGGAGTACCGCTTCGACGGCTTGCGCCTGGACGCGGTGCATGCCATTGACGACCCGGACTTCCTCATCGAGCTGGCCCAGCGGGTGCGCCAGGCGCTACCGGCGGAGCGTCAGGTGTGGCTTAACCTGGAAAACGAACTCAACCAGGCCAGCCTGCTGCAACAAGGCTTCGATGCTCAGTGGAACGACGACGGACACAACGCCCTGCATGTGCTGCTGACCGGCGAGACCGACGCCTACTACGCCGACTTCGCCGAGCAGCCCACCTTGCAACTGGCCCGCTGCCTGAGCCAGGGCTTTGCCTTTCAAGGGCATGCCAATCGCCATGGCGAGGCACGCGGTGAAGCCAGCGGCCACCTGCCTCCCAGCGCTTTCGTGCTGTTTTTGCAGAACCACGACCAGATCGGCAACCGCGCCTTTGGCGAGCGCCTCAATCAACTAGCACCGACCCAGGCCCTGCATGCAGCCACAGTGCTGCTGTTGCTGTCGCCGATGATTCCACTGTTGTTCATGGGCGATGAAGTGGCGGCGCAAGAACCGTTCCTGTTCTTCACCAGTCACCACGACGCACTGGCCGATGCCGTGCGCGAGGGGCGCCGCAATGAATTCGCCGCGTTCCGCGCCTTTGCCGACGCCGACCAACGCCAGCGCATCCCCGACCCCAACGCCCCCTCGACCTTCCAGGCCTCGCGCCCACAACCGCAGTCCAAGCAGGCCGCAGCCACCCGCGCGCTGTACCGCGGCCTGCTGCGCATTCGCCACCGCCAACTGGTCCCCCGTCTGCCGGGGGCCCAGGCCTTGCAAGCCCAGGTCCTGGCCGAGGGCGCCCTCTGTGCCCATTGGCAACTGGGGGACGGCAGCCTGCTGCGCATTGACCTCAACCTCAGCCCGCACCGGGTCGACCTGCTGCCCGAGGCCACCGAGCAACTGTGGTTCGAGTATCCGCCACACACTTTGGAACACTGGCGCGAAGGCTGGCTGCCCGCCTTCAGCGCGCTGGTGCAACTGATCGCCAAGACCACCCCGAGCGCCCCTGATGGAGAACGCCTATGAGCGATGCGCAACTGGAACTACTCGCCAACCGCGCGGGCCTGGCTGTGGACTGGATCGATGCCAACGGCCGCGGGCAAAAGGTCGAGGCACGGGTGTTGCGGGCCGTGCTGGCGGGCCTGGGTCATCCGGCCGACAACGACCTGCAAATCGCCGACAGCTTGAAACAACTGCAGCAGTCGCAACACAGCCGACACCTGCCGCCGCTGCTGACCGTCGACGTTGGCCAGGGCCTGGACCTGGCGCGTTACTTCGCCCCGCACAGCCCCTGCGTACTGCTACTCGAAGACGGCGCTGAGCTGGCGCTCCAGCTCGATGCACAGAGCGTGCTGCCAGGGCAGATCCCGGTGGGCTACCACAAGGTGGCAATCCACCACGAACACTTCACCCTTGCCGTGGCCCCTGAGCATTGCTACAGCGTGGCCGACGCCGTGGATCAGCCAACCCCGCGTGCCTGGGGCCTGAGCGTGCAGCTCTACAGCCTGCGCCGCGCCGGCGATGGTGGCTTCGGTGACACCCAGGCCCTGGAAGATCTGGCCCGCACCGCCGCCGAACGTGGCGCCGACGCCCTGGCCATCAGCCCACTGCACGCCATGTTCAGCTGCGATCCGCAACGCTACAGCCCCTATTCACCCTCCAGCCGGCTGTTTCTCAACAGCCTGTATGCCGCTCCCGGTGCGATCCTCGGCGAACGTGCCTGGCGCAGCGCCATCGAAGCCTGCGGCCTGGGTGAGCATTTACAGGAACTGGAGCAGCACCCGCTGATCGACTGGACCCAGGTAGCCCTGGCCAAGCAACAGGTACTGCGTGCCTTGTATGAAGGCTTTTGCCACGGCGACCATCCCTTGCATCAGGATTTTGCCAGCTACCGCCAGAGTGCCGGCCAAGCCCTGGAAAACCACTGCCGCTTCGAAGCCATCCTGGCCCAGCGCACCACCCGTGGCGAAGACCTCGACTGGCGGCACTGGCCGGAACCCTGGCGCAACCCGCAAAGCCCGGCTCTGGCCCGCTTCGCCGAAGAGCAGGCCCATGAAATCGGCTTTCATGCCTTCTGCCAGTGGCTGATCGCCCGCTGCCTGGAGCGCGCGCAAAGCGCGGCCCACAGTGGTGGCATGGGGATCGGCCTGATCGCCGACCTGGCGGTGGGCGCCGACGGTGCTGGCAGTCAGGCCTGGAGCCGCCAGGACCAGCTGTTGCCGGCCCTGACCGTGGGCGCGCCGCCCGATATCCTCAATCACCAGGGCCAGGGCTGGGGCATTGCCGCGTTCTCCCCCGAGGGCTTGCAGCGTCACGGCTTCAGCGCCTTCATCGAAATGCTGCGGGCCAACTTCGCCCATGCCGGTGGCTTGCGTATCGACCATGTCATGGGCCTGCAGCGGCTGTGGGTGATTCCCCTGGGAGCGCCGCCCTGCGAAGGCGCCTACCTTGAATACCCGGTGGACGATCTGCTGCGCCTGCTGACCCTGGAGTCCCATCGCCACCAAGCCATCGTCCTCGGCGAAGACCTGGGCACGGTGCCCGACGGCCTGCGGGAGAAACTCGCCGCCCGGCGCATCCTCGGCATGCGCGTCTTGTTGTTCGAACAAGACCACGGCTGCCACTTCAAACCCATCCTCGACTGGCCGGACGACGCCCTGGCCACCACCAGCACTCACGATCTGCCCACCCTCAACGGCTGGTGGCAGGGCCGCGACATTGACTGGAACCTGCGCCTGGGCCTGGTCGACGAACACGGCGCGCGGCAGTGGCGCGAGCATCGCCAGCGCGAGCGCAACGGCCTGCGCCACGCCTTGGCCCAAGACCCGCAGAATTTCCGCGAGCCATGCGATGAGGCCGATCAGGTGGTAGACGCCAGCGTGCGTTTTCTCGGTCATACCCGTGCGCCGCTGTGCTGCTGCCCGTGGAAGATGCCCTGGGCATCGACGAGCAGGCCAACCTGCCCGGCACCCTAGACAGCCACCCCAACTGGCGCCGCCGCCTGACTACCGCGAGCCAGCGCTTGCTCGACGACAGCGATGCCGCCCGGCGCCTGGAGCTGCTGGCCTGCGCCCGGCAACAAGCCCTTGAGCGTGACCGATGAGCCTGCACTGCGCTGCACTGCTGCGCGCCACCTTGCGCCTGCAATTTCACCAAGGCTTCACCCTCGATCAGGCGGTGCCCCTGGTGCCTTACTTCGCCCGACTCGGCATCAGCCATGTCTACGCCTCGCCGCTGCTGTGCGCCCGGCCCGGCTCGCTGCACGGTTATGACGTGGTCGATCCGACCCGGGTCAACCCGGAGCTGGGCGGCGAAGCGGCCCTGCGGCGCCTGGTGGCGGCCCTGCGGCAGCATGACATGGGGCTGATCCTCGACATCGTGTCCAACCACATGGCAGTGGGTGGCGCTGACAATCCCTGGTGGCTGGACCTGCTGCGCTGGGGGCGCCTGAGTCCTTATGGGGCGTTTTTCGATATCCAGTGGCACTCGCCAGACCCCTTGATGGAAGGCCAGTTGCTGCTGCCGTTTCTCGGTTGCGACTACGGCGTGGCGCTACAGGAGGGCCGCCTGAAGCTGCAACTGGACAACGACCTCAGCGGCTTTCATGTCAGCCACTACGAGCATTGCTTTCCCATCTGCCCCAGTGACTATGCAGAGTTGCTGCGGCCGGAGACCGCGCTGGACGCCACGGCAACCACCGCACTGAAACACCTGGCCGATGGCTTTGCCGCCCTGCGCTTCAACAGCGAGGCCCATGCCCAGGCCCAGCCGCTGCAGCAAGCCCTGGCGCAACTGCTGCAACAGCCGTCGGTGCGCCAAGCCGTCGAAGCGCACCTGCACGGCTATGATTCGCGCCAGCCCGCCGGCTTTGCCCGCCTGCACGCGTTGCTGGAACAACAGAGCTACCGCCTGGCCAGTTGGCGCACCGCCGCCGATGACATCAACTGGCGGCGCTTCTTCGACGTCAATGAACTGGGCGGGTTGCGGGTCGAGCGACCGGCGGTGTTCGAGGCCACTCACGCCAAGATCTTCCAGTTGATCGAAGAACACCTGGTGGATGGCCTGCGCATCGACCACATCGACGGCCTCGCCGACCCACGAGGCTATTGCCGCAAGCTGCGGCGTCGGGTCGACCGCCTGCGGCCCGGCCAGCACCTGCCAATTTTCGTCGAAAAGATCCTCGGCGACGGTGAGACCCTGCCCCGGGACTGGGGCGTGGACGGCAGCACCGGCTACGAATTCATGAACCAGCTATCGCTGTTGCAACAGGCGCCCGCCGGCCAGCCGCTGCTGGCGGCGCTGTGGAGCCAGCACAGCCAGCGCACCGCCGATTTCAGCGAAGAAGCGCTGCTGGCGCGCCAGCAGATGCTCAACGGCTCCCTGGCCGGCGACTTTGAAAGCGTGGCCCAGGCCCTGTTGCAAGTGGCGCGACTGGACTTGATGAGCCGCGACCTGACCCTGGGCGCCATCCGCCGCGCCCTGCAAGCGCTGATCGTGCACTTTGCGGTGTACCGCACCTACGTCAGCGCCAGCGGCCGTGGCCCGCAAGATCAGCGGTTCTTCCTGCAGGCCCTGGAGGGAGCCCGAGGCCGCTTGAGCGAGGCCGATTGGCCGGTGCTCGATTACCTTGAACGCTGGCTCGGCGGCCAAGGTTGGCGCCAACAGCCACCGGGGCGTGGCCGCAAGCTACTGCGTCATGCCTGCGTGCGCTTTCAGCAACTGACCTCGCCTGCCGCCGCCAAAGCCGTGGAAGACACCGCGTTCTACCGCAGCGCGGTGCTCCTGGCACGCAACGACGTGGGCTTCAACACCGAGTGCTTCAGTGCCCCGGTAGCAGCCTTTCACAGCGCCTGCGAGCAACGTCTGAGGGATTTTCCCGACAACCTGCTGGCCACTGCCACCCACGACCACAAACGGGGCGAAGACAGCCGCGCACGCTTGGCGGTGCTCAGCGAGCGCGCGCCATGGTACGTCGAGCAGGTGCACCACTGGCGAGCGCTGGCAACACCCTTGCGCCAAAGCCCGGAGGCACCTTCGGCAGGCGATGAACTGATCCTCTACCAGACCTTGCTGGGCAGTTGGCCCCTGGCGCTGGAGACCGAGGATCAAGCGGCCCTGGAACGCTACGCGCAACGGATCGGACAATGGCAGCTCAAGGCCCTGCGCGAAGCCAAGTTACAAAGCAGTTGGGCAGCGCCGAATCTTCAATACGAGCAAGCGGTGCAGGCCTTTGTCGAGGCCCTGCTGTGCTCGCCCCAAGGCCTGGCCTTACGCCAGTCGATCGCGGCGGCGGCCAACGCCATCGCCCCGGCCGGCGCCCTCAACGGCCTGGCGCAAACGCTGCTGCGCATGACCGTGCCCGGCGTGCCGGACCTGTACCAGGGCAACGAGTTCTGGGACCTGAGCCTGGTGGACCCGGACAACCGCCGCCCCGTGGACTACCCCGCCCGGCAACGTTCGCTGGACAGCCTGCGCACCCCGCGCGAATGGCTTGCGCAGTGGCGTGACGGCGCGCTCAAGCAGGGCCTGATCACCCGTACCCTGGGGCTGCGCCGCCAGTACCCGGAACTGTTTCGCCGGGGCCGTTACCTGCGTTTGCCGGTGGTCGGCGAGCAAGCCGGCCGGGTGGTGGCGTTCATGCGCGAGCACCTGCAGCAACGGGCCCTGGTGATTGTGCCGATTCACGTTGCGCACTGGCTGAAAGACAGCCCACAGCCGCGGTTCGATGCGCGGTTGTGGGGCGATACCCGGGTGCAATTGCCCTTCGCCGATTCGGGCCGCAACCTGAATGGGCTTTTTTCCACCGGGGCCATCTCCCCCCAAAAGGAGTTGCTGATCAGTGCCGTATTGCAAGACTTTCCACTCAACCTTTTGATCCAACATTGAGTTCAGTCCAGGAGCATTGCGATGAGTACCGACGACAAACGCATTCGTGAATTCGCCTATCAGATCTGGGAATCGGAAGGTAAGCCCGACGGTCAGGAGGCGCGACACTGGGACATGGCGCGCAAGCTCGCCGAAGCCGAGGCCCTGGCGCCCAGCAAAGCGCCCAAGGTCGCCAAGGCCAAGCCCGCCGCCAAGCCCAAGGCCAAATCGAGCGCCGCCGTAGTGGTGCCACCGGGCGAGAAGCCGCAACCCACGAAGAAACCCCGAGCCCCGCGCAAGCCGCCAACCATCTGAGCGCGCTTCGCACTGACCCCGTGGCGCGCCCCTGCGCCACAGAGGCGGCGCACGCCCCGACATGGCCCTCGGCGTGCCCGCAGATTTTCTTGCAGGAGCAACCATGAGCAACCCCAAGCAGCCCCCAGCGCCCACACACCAAAGCGAACCCTCACGGATCCGTGAGGGCCTGCCCTTTCCTCTCGGCGCCACCTGGGACGGCCTGGGCGTCAACTTCGCCCTGTTCTCGGCCAACGCCACCAAGGTCGAACTCTGTGTGTTCGACGACACCGGGGACATTGAAGTCGAACGCATCGAACTGCCGGAATACACCGACGAGATCTTCCACGGCTACCTGCCCGATGCCCACCCGGGGCTGATCTACGGCTACCGGGTGTACGGGCCCTACGACCCGGCCAACGGCCACCGCTTCAACCCCAATAAACTGTTGATCGACCCGTATGCCAAACAGTTGGTGGGGCAATTGAAATGGTCCGAGGCGCTGTTCGGCTACACCATCGGCCACCCCGACGCCGACCTCAGCTTCGACGAGCGCGACAGCGCGCCTTTCGTGCCCAAATGCAAAGTCATCGACCCCGCCCACACCTGGGGCCACGATCAGCGCGTCAGCGTGCCCTGGGACAAAACCATCATCTACGAGACCCACGTGCGCGGTTTCACCATGCGCCACCCCGCGGTGCCGGAAAACCTACGGGGCTCCTTCGCCGGGCTGATGGTGGACGACGTGCTGGAGCACATCCGCAAACTCGGGGTGTCCTCGGTTGAGCTGCTGCCGATCCATGCCTTTGTCAACGACCAGCACCTGCTGCACAAGGGCATGACCAACTACTGGGGCTACAACAGCATCGCCTTCTTCGCCCCGGACCCGCGCTACCTGGCCAGCGGCAAGATCGCCGAATTCAAGGAAATGGTCGCGCACCTGCACGAGGCTGGGCTGGAGGTGCTATTGGACGTGGTCTACAACCACACCGCCGAAGGCAACGAGCAAGGCCCGACCCTGTCCATGCGCGGTATCGACAACGCCTCCTACTACCGCCTGATGCCCGACGACAAGCGCTTCTACATCAACGATTCCGGCACTGGCAACACCCTGGACCTGAGCCATCCCTGCGTGCTGCAGATGGTCACCGACTCCCTGCGCTACTGGGCCACGGAAATGCACGTGGACGGGTTCCGCTTCGACCTGGCGACCATTCTCGGGCGTTACCACGACGGTTTCGACGAGCGCCACAGCTTCCTCGTGGCCTGCCGCCAAGACCCAGTGCTGCGCCAGGTAAAAATGATCGCCGAACCCTGGGATTGTGGCCCCGGCGGCTATCAGGTGGGCAACTTCCCACCGGGCTGGGTGGAGTGGAACGACCGCTTCCGCGACACCGTGCGGGCCTTCTGGAAAGGCGATGACGGCCAACTGGCAGACTTTGCCGGGCGCATGACCGCCTCTGGCGAAATGTTCAACCAGCGCGGCCGGCGACCCTACGCCTCAGTCAACTTTGTCACCGCCCACGACGGTTTCACCCTGCACGATCTGGTGTCCTACAACGACAAGCACAACCAGGCCAACGACGAAGACAACCAGGACGGCAGCAATCACAACCTGTCCTGGAACCACGGTGTCGAAGGCCCCAGCGACGACCCCGAGATCAACGCCCTGCGCCTGCGCCAGATGCGCAATTTCTTCGCTACCCTGCTGCTGGCCCAAGGCACGCCGATGATGGTGGCCGGCGACGAGTTCGCCCGCACCCAGCACGGCAACAACAATGCTTACTGCCAGGACAGCGAGATCGGCTGGGTCAACTGGCACCTGGATGCCGACGGCAAGTCGCTGCTCAAGTTCGTCAAACGCCTGATCAAGCTGCGCCTGAGCTACCCGATCCTGCGCCGCGGACGCTTTCTGGTGGGCAACTACAACGAGGACATCGGGGTCAAGGACGTCACCTGGCTGGCCCCGGACGGCAGCGAGATGACCACCGAACACTGGCAGGACGCCCACGGCCGCTGTTTGGGCATGCTCCTCGATGGCCGAGCCCAGGAGACCGGTATCCGCCGTCCCGGGGCCGACGCCACCGTGTTGCTGGTGGTCAACGCGCACCACGACATCGTCAATTTCTGCCTGCCGCAGGTCCCCGCCGGGGAGTTCTGGACCTGCATGCTCGACACCAATCAGCCGGCGGTGCGGGGCCAGGAACGCTTTGCCTTCGGCCACCCCTACTCGGTGACCGGCCGCTCGCTACTGTTCTTCGAGCTGCAGCATGAGGAAGACGACTGAAGACGTTGCGCCACCGCCGTTCGGTAACTAGGCGTTCGTCAGAAGGGCCGGCCGCGCAGGAATTTGCGTCTAACCTTAAGCAAGGATCGCAATCGACAGATTGACCTGTGTCTCTGTGTAGGAGGCGTCGGGCTGGTTATGATTGCGCTGCATGACGGCGTTCCAGGGTTCTGGAGCACCGGTACTACGCGCTGAGGCAGGAGCCATGGAGTCAGCGTGCGTGCGAACACAGGGCTGCGTTGACTTGCCTTCGCCCGCAGCCCGGGAACAGGGATGTGACACCTCATGAAAGCCATATCTGTAACAGACAACCGCTGGCCCAGTCAGATCTGGAACAGCGCCCACCGGCTGGCCGACGTTCCGGCCATCGGCCTCGCCAACCTGGTTCCGCCCGGTGCCCGAGCCGTGATCGTTTCCCCCCACCCCGGTGACGAAGTGATCGCCAACGGCGGCCTGCTGCAAGTGCTTGCGCATCACGGCCACCCCTTGCAATTGATTTCCATCAGCGACGGCAGCGCCAGCCACCCTGGTTCGCAGGTATGGCCCAAGCGCCGCCTGAGTGTCTTTCGGCCCCAGGAAAGCGCCGAGGCCCTGCGCCGCCTGGGGTTGCCGCTGCACAGCCTGAAATGGATCCGCGGCGGCTTTACCGACAGTGCCCTGGCCGAGCGCGAACAGCAATTGTTGCCCTTCATCACCCGCTACCTGCGCCCCGACGATGTGGTGTTCAGCACCTGGCGCCACGACGGCAACCCCGATCACGAAGCCGTGGGCCGCGCCACCGCCAAGGCCGCCGCCGCCGCCGGCGCGCAGTTTCATGAAGTGCCGATCTGGGCCTGGCACTGGGCGCCCCGCGAAGAGCACCAGATCCCCTGGGAGCGGGCGCGCAAGCTGCGCCTGGACACCTGGACCGTGGCCCGCAAGCGCCATGCCGCCCACGCCTATGCCAGCCAATTGCAGGGCGAACCGGAAATCGGCCTCGAACCTTCGTTGTCCCCGGTGTTGCTTGAGCGGCTGCGCATGCCTTACGAAATCATCCTGATGTAGGCCGCTCGGGACGCAGGATCAGCACCGCCAGCGGCGGCAGGTTGAGCACCAGAGACTGCAACTGGCCATGGCTGATCTGCTCTTCGCTGAAAGCCTCGCCGCCGTTGCCGTAGTTGGAGCCGGCGTACAACTGTGAATCACTGTTGAGCAGTTCGCTCCAGCGTCCCGCCACCGGCACGCCGACGCGATACGCCGGCCGCGGCACCGGGGTGAAGTTGGCCACCACCAGCAACGGCTCGCCGCACTGGCTCCAGCGCAACCAGGCATACACGCTGTTGATCGCATCATCACCAATCAACCACTGAAAGCCCTGGGGCACGTCGTCCTGGTCATGCAGCGCGGGAAACTCGCGGTACAGCCGGTTGAGGTCCGCCACCAGTTGCTGCACGCCCCGGTGCTCGGGGTATTGCAGCAGGTACCAGTCCAGTTGCTGGTCGTGGTTCCACTCGCGCCACTGGCCGAACTCACACCCCATGAACAGCAGCTTCTTGCCCGGATGGGTCCACATGAAACTCAGGTAGGCCCGCAGGTTGGCGAATTTCTGCCAGCGGTCGCCGGGCATCTTGTCGATCAGCGAATGCTTGCCGTGCACCACTTCGTCGTGGGAGATCGGCAAGATGAAACGCTCGGACCAGGCGTACATCAGGCCGAAGCTCAGTTCGTTGTGATGATGGGCGCGGTACATCGGGTCCTGCTGAATGTAATGCAGGGAGTCGTGCATCCAGCCCATGTTCCATTTATAGGCGAAGCCCAGGCCGCCCTGGTCAGTGGGCTGGCTGACGCCGGGCCAGGCAGTGGATTCTTCGGCGATCACCAGCGCGCCAGGGACCTCCAGGGACACTACGTCGTTGAGGTGACGCAAAAAATCGATGGCTTCCAGGTTTTCGCGACCGCCATGGCGGTTCGGCACCCACTCGCCGGCCTTGCGCGAATAGTCGCGGTAGAGCATCGAGGCCACCGCATCCACCCGCAGACCGTCGACATGGAAATGCTTGAGCCAGTGCAACGCCGAAGCCAACATGAAACCGTGGACCTCGGTGCGCCCGAGGTTGTAAATCAAGGTGTCCCAATCCTGATGAAAGCCCTCCAACGGATTGCCGTATTCATACAGCGCGGTGCCATCGAAGTGCGCCAGGCCGTGGGCGTCGGTAGGGAAATGCGCCGGCACCCAGTCGAGGATCACGCCGATCTCGGCCTGGTGACAGGCGTCGACAAAGGCGGCAAAGTCCCGCGGCGTGCCGTAGCGGGCGCTGGGGGCGAACTGCGAGAGCGGCTGGTAGCCCCAAGAACCGCCGAACGGGTGCTCCATGATCGGCATCAGCTCGATATGGGTGAAGCCCAGATCCTTGACGTAAGGAATCACCCGCTGCGTCAGCTCGGCCCAGCTGTACTGCCGGGCCACCTCACCCAGGTCATCCACTTCGCACTGCCAGGAGCCGACATGCAGCTCATAGATGGCTAACGGTGCATCCACCCGCTGGCGTTCGCCACGGGCCTGCATCCACGACGCGTCCTGCCAGGTAAACCGCAGTGGCTCGGCGACCTTGGACGCAGTGTCCGGCGGCAATTGCGTGGCCAGGGCCATGGGGTCGGCCTTGAGCGGCAGAATGCCCTGGGGCCCGAGAATTTCGTATTTGTAGGCTTCGCCGGCTTGCAAACGCGGAATGAACAACTCCCAGACCCCGGACGGATGACGCAGACGCATGGGGTGGCGACGCCCGTCCCAGACGTTGAAATCCCCGACCACCGACACCCGCCGGGCGTTCGGCGCCCAAACCGCGAAGCGCACGCCCTCGATGGCGTCCACCGTGGTCAACTGGGCGCCCAGGCAAGCGCTGAGGTCGCGGTGGTTGCCTTCGGCGAACAGGTACAGGTCCATCTCGCCCAGCAGCGGCCCGAAGCTGTAGGGGTCTTCACTGATCTGCTCGTCCCCGGCCCATTGAATACGCAATACGTAGGGCTGGGTCGTAGGGAAATGCCCGACGAACAAACCCGGCGCCGCGCTGGCCTGAAGGCTGCCGAACGGCTGTTGCTGGCTTCGATCGAGCACTTGCACGCTCAGGGCGCCAGGTAAAAAGGCACGAATGAATTGCCCGCCAGCACCATCTGCATGGGGCCCGAGGACGGCAAAAGGGTCACGATGTTCGGCCCGTACCAAGGCCTCGATGGCCTGTGCCGAAGGGAGCAATGCCGGTTGGTTCTTTCCCTGTTCCTTGTTCGAGACACTCATCACTGCTCTCCACCACGCTCGCGATCGGAAAAGGGTTCCAGTTCACTCAACAGCCCGACCAGGCCGTGCAACGGCACGTGCAACCAGGCCGGCCGGTTTTCCGCTTCATAGGCCAACTCATAGGCGGCCTTCTCCAGACTGAACAGGGCCACAGCGGCCTGCGCCGCCGTCGGGTGCCGCCAGCCATGGGCAAGGTTAGCTGTCGCCAGCTGATACGCCTGGACAAATGTCTGTCGCGCTTCTTCGAGGTAGCGCCTGACCACTCGCCGGCGAGCCACCTCGGCGCTGTGCGAGCCATCCACCACCGACGTTTCAAGGGCCATGGCCGCGGCGTAATCGAAAGAACGCAGCACCCCGCAGACATCTTTGTAAGGGCTATGCTTGCCCCGCCGTTCGGCCAGCGGCCGCGCCGGCTCGCCCTCGAAGTCGATCAAGTAGGCATCGCCCTTGATCACCAGCACCTGGCCCAGGTGCAAGTCGCCATGCACGCGGATACGCAAACCGCCCACCAGCTGTTCGGCCAGCTGCTGGATGTAACCGAGGATCTGCACCTTGTGCTGCAACAATCGCTTGACCTGCTGTTGATCGCCGGGGCTGAGCTCGCTCTGGCGTTGCTTGAGCCGTTGCAACCCGCGTTCCAGTTGCTCGGCCACCTGACGATTCCAGGCCTGGGTGTCCTTGACACTGCTGACCTGGGGGGCGAAATCCGGGTTGTCGCTGGGGGCCGCCAGCAGCATGTGCATGTCGCCCAGGCGCCGTCCCAGCAGCGCGGCAAAATCCTTGAGCTCGCCGAGGGCGTTGTAGTGTTGATCCTGTTCGGACATGGCATCGGCCTGTTCATCGCGGATCGCCCGTTCCAGGTTGTTCTGAGTCCATTCCCAGGCATTGCCCTGATTGCTCAGGTAGCCCTGGGCGATCATCAGCAGATGATCCTCGCCGTGCTCATCGCGGCGCGTCACCGAGCCCAGCAGCGGAGCGATGTGGGCAAAGCCGGCAGCGGTCAGGAAAGCCCCCATTTCCAGTTCTGGGTGAATGCCCCCCGCCACTTTGCGAATCAGCTTGAGCACCAGGCTGGCGCCGACCACCACGGAGCTGTTGGATTGCTCCGCCGACAGGTAGCGCACCTCCGACTCGCCGTGCAGGCCCAGTTCAGCCAAACGCTCGCTGCCCGCAAAACGGAGCTGGCCTTCGCTGCTGTCCACGCAGGTCTGTGCCTGCAAGGCCAGCAGTACGTTGCGCACGAAGCTGTCGAGGGCGAAGGCGTCGGTGATCAGCCCCACCTGACGTCCGCGGCGCACCCGGGCCATGGCCAGTTGCTGGGGCAAGGCGGCGCTGATCTGATCTTCAGCGAGCAGGCCGAACGGCAATTGATAACAGTGCTTTTGCCCCTCGCTGGAGACTTCGATTTCGCTCAGCAGTACCGGATGCTGCGGATCACCGAAGCGCACCCCGTAGACGATACGAGCGTGCTCGATGGCGCAGTCCTTGCCGGCAAACCAGCGCCGCTTGGGCAGCCAGTTGGGCAGGACGTTGTGCTCCAAGGTGGTGCGCGACGGCGCTTCGAGCAATTCTTCGAGGCGCTTTTTCAGCACCAGGGTGGTGAAGTCCGGCAGGGCCTGGGCCGGCTCGACATGCCAACTGGGCATCTGGTTTTCCGCCGCCAGAACAAACCAGTAGAAGCCGTAAGGCGCCAGGGTCAGGAGAAAATGCAACTGGCCAATAGGCGGAAAGGCGTTACCGCCGAGCATCTCTACCGGCACCATGCCGGCGAACGCCGACAGGTCCAGCTCCGCCGCCTGGGCGCTGCGTGACACATTAGCCACACAGAGAATGATTTCCTGCTTGCCATCGGGCGCGGTGTATTCCCGGGTATAGGCCAGAATCCGCCGATTGCTCGGCGACAGCATCTTCAAACTGCCCCGGCCAAAGGCCTTGGACTGCTTGCGCACCGCCAGCATGCGCCGGGTCCAGTTGAGCAACGAATGAGGATCGCCGGCCTGGGTCTCGACGTTGACCGACTGATAACCGTAGAGCGGGTCCATGATCGGCGGTAGCACCAGGCTCGCCGGGTCGGCCCGGGAAAAGCCGCCGTTACGGTCGATGGACCACTGCATTGGCGTGCGCACGCCATCGCGGTCCCCCAGGTAGATGTTGTCACCCATGCCGATTTCGTCGCCGTAGTACAGCGTCGGCGTGCCCGGCATCGACAGCAGCAGGCTGTTGAGCAGTTCGATGCGGCGGCGGTCACGCTCCATCAACGGCGCCAGGCGGCGGCGAATCCCCAGGTTGATCCGCGCGCGCCGGTCGGCGGCGTAGTAGTTCCACAGGTAGTCACGTTCCTTGTCGGTGACCATCTCCAGGGTCAGCTCATCGTGGTTACGCAAGAAGATCGCCCACTGGCAGTTGGCGGGAATTTCCGGGGTCTGGCGGAGAATGTCGGTGATCGGGAAGCGGTCCTCCTGGGCCAGGGCCATGTACATGCGCGGCATCAGCGGAAAGTGAAAGGCCATGTGGCATTCGTCGCCGCTGTCGCCCTTGTGGCTCTGTCCAAAGTACAACTGAGTGTCTTCCGGCCATTGGTTGGCCTCGGCCAGGAGCATGCGATCGGGGTAGTGAGCGTCGATCTCGGCGCGGATCCGCTTGAGGACATCGTGGGTTTCGGGAAGGTTCTCGTTATTGGTGCCATCGCGCTCGATCAGGTAGGGAATGGCGTCCAGGCGCAGGCCATCGATGCCCATGTCGAGCCAATAGCGCATCACCGAAAGCACCGCTTTCATCACCTGGGGATTGTCGAAGTTGAGGTCCGGCTGATGGGAGTAGAAGCGGTGCCAGAAGTACTGGCCGGCCACCGGGTCCCAGGTCCAGTTGGACTTTTCAGTGTCGAGAAAGATGATCCGCGTGCCGGCGTATTTCTGCTCGTCGTCGGACCACACGTAAAAGTTGCGCGCCGCCGAACCCGGCTTGGCCTTGCGGGCCCGCTGAAACCAGGGGTGTTGATCGGAGGTGTGATTGATCACCAGTTCGGTGATCACCCGCAGCTCACGCTTGTGGGCCTCGGCGATGAAGCGCCGGGCATCGGCCAGGGTGCCGTAGTCCGGGCTGACCCCGCGGTACTCGGCAATGTCGTAGCCGTCATCGCGGCGCGGCGAGGGGTAGAACGGCAACAGCCAGATGGTGTTGACCCCCAGGTCCTTGATGTAGTCGAGCTTGGCGATCAGCCCGGGAAAATCGCCGATTCCGTCGTTGTTGGAATCGAAATAGGACTTCACATGCACCTGGTAAATCACCGCGTCCTTGTACCACAGCGGGTCCTTGATAAAGGTCGCTGAGCGGGGTTTCTTGGCCATGTCGACTCCTAAAAGAAAATGAATGATGCGGGGCCCGCTTGCCGGAACCCGCGACGACTATCGCCACCGCGTCTCGCCTAGAAGCGAGCGTGGCAGCGCAGGCGTCGGCCGGCGCCGCGCGGGGCCCGTCGTCGCCCAGTCGCCACCTACCCCGGGGTGATGCGCCAGATACCGAAGGGCTGGGCCGGTTCCAGGCGCATGAATTGGGTCTTGCCGTACCAGGTCCAGCGGTGGCCGTTCATCAGGTCTTCGCCCTGGGTCTGGGCCTCGTCAGGCAGGCCCATTTCCCACAGCGGCAACTCGAAGTGCGCCTCCTGGACGTTAAATGGGTCGAGGTTGACGGCCACCAGTACGAAGTTGTCGCCCTCGGCGCTGCGCTTGCCGAAGTACAGGATCTGGTCGTTCCAGGCGTTGTACAGCTTGAGCCCTAGGTGGCTGTGCAGCGCCGGGTTCTGCCGACGGATGCGGTTGAGTTGGGCGATCTCGGCAATGATGTTGCCCGGCGCGCTGAAATCCCGCTGGCGGATCTCGTACTTCTCCGAATCCAGGTACTCCTCCTTACCCGGCACCGGCGCCGCCTCGCACAGCTCGAACCCCGAATACATGCCCCACAGCCCCGAGCCCATGGTGGCCAGCGCTGCGCGGATCAGAAACCCGGGACGCCCCGAGTGATGCAGAAACCCTGGGTTGATGTCCGGGGTGTTAACGAAGAAGTTCGGCCGGAAGCACTCGCGCCAGGGCGACTGATTGAGTTCGCTGAAATAGCTGGCCAGCTCGCTCTTGGTGTTGCGCCAGGTGAAATAGGTGTAGCTCTGGGAGTACCCGACCTTGCCCAGGCGCGCCATCATCGCCGGGGTGGTGAAGGCTTCGGCGAGGAAGATCACCTGCGGGTACTGGGCGCGCACGTCGGCAATCAGCCATTGCCAGAACGGCAGCGGCTTGGTGTGCGGGTTGTCGACGCGAAACAGCGTCACCCCCTCCTTAACCCAGCCGACCACGATGTCTCGCAGTTCCAGCCACAGGCTGGGAATGGCCTCGGCGGCATAGAAGTCGACATTGACGATGTCCTGGTACTTCTTCGGCGGGTTCTCGGCGTATTTGATGGTGCCGTCCGGGCGCCAGTTGAACCAGCCCGGATGCTGCTTGAGCCAGGGATGGTCCTGAGAACACTGAATGGCAAAATCCAGGGCGATCTCCAGGCCGTGGTCGGCGGCGGCGGCCACCAGCCGGCGAAAGTCTTCGCGACTGCCCAACTGCGGATGGATGGTCTCGTGACCGCCCTCCTCGCTGCCAATGGCATAAGGGCTGCCGGGGTCGTCCGGTCCGGCGCTGAGTGCGTTGTTGCGGCCCTTGCGGTAACGGCGGCCGATGGGGTGGATGGGCGGGAAGTACAGCACATCAAACCCCATGTCACGGATCATCGACAGCCGAGAGTGCACATCATCGAAAGTGCCGTGGCGACCGGGATGATCGGTGACCGAGCGCGGAAACAGCTCGTACCAACTGGCAAACTGCGCCCGTTCACGCTCCACGTCCACGGGGTATTCGGGGCTCAGGCTCAGGTAGGGACGCTGGTCGGCCTCGGCCATCAGTCGCGCGCTGCTGTCACTGAGCAACAACGCCACCTGTTCGGTTTCCAGCAAACCGGCCAACTGCCGCTGCAACGCCAGCAGTTGCTCGCGCAAGGCACCTTCGCTGCGTTCGGCGGCCTGCTCGACCTGCAGCCGCCCTTCCTGCAGTTCCAGGCTTACCGGCACCCCGGCCAGGTGTTTTTTCTCCAGCTCATGGCAGAAGCTGGCGAACTGATCGATCCAGGCTTCGATACAGAACCGGTAGCGGCCCACGGACGGCACCGCAAACCGCCCCAGCCAGCCATCATTGCCCTGTTCCTCAAGTGCCTGGTTGTACCAATGCGTTTGCTGTTCGGTACGCCAGCGCACTCTCACCGCCAACTTGTCGTGGCCGTCGCTGAAGACCTTGCAGCCCACCTCGATCGTCTGCCCGGCCACCGCCTTGACCGCGAACTGCCCATCATCGAGCACCGGGCGGGTGCTTTCGATGGCGATGCGCGGCAGCAGCAAGGCCTGGACCAAGGGCAAACGCGTTGAGTATTGCTGTTGAGTTGATTTCTCTGCAGTCATCGAGCATCACCCCTTTCACACGTCTTCGACGCTCTGGTTGTGGGGCTTGCAGGGCCCCGGTGAATCAATGCACTTAGTTTCCGAACCACAGCCCTTGGCGAAAGTTCAGCGCAATTGGTCGCTCAAGTACTGGGAATCTAGTTCACGCCGGCCCGCCCCACCGCAAGAGCCCGTGCAACTGCAAGCACAAAAGAGGCCATCCTCGATGAACATCCCGATCCCGGCAGCCCCCCCAATCCGCGTATCGCCCGCCCCAAGCTGCGCCCCAGCGAACCACCACCGCTGCCCGAGCAAGAGCCGCCCGGATCCACCCCGCCAGCCAAAGGCGATCCGCCCGGCACCAAACCGCCCGTGGTGATCACTGCACCGCCTGCGCGCCCCTCTGATCGGCAAGCCCCGACAAACCTGAGCAAGACCAAGGAGGCACCCACCATGAGCCTGCGCATCGACAACCAGACCTGTTACTTCGACACCGACACCCTCCATGAACGCCTGCCCGCCAACACCGTCACGGTGATCACCGACAGTGACAAACCGATGTCCGCGGTGGAGGTTGCCGGCCAACGGATCCACATCACCGAAGCACAAGCCGGCGCATTGACCGTAGCAGGCGCTACCGCCGGTCGACGCTATCTGCGCGCCACCGATGGTGATTCGGTGATTTGACTGATCTGGATCAGGGTCCCCCGCAAGCGCCTGTGCGGCAGGCGCTTGCGGCCATCCCTGATGGTGCTTGAGGGGTGCAGCAAGTTGTCGCAGGGGGCTTGGAAAAGCTCATCTGATACGGTTTTTTATCAAATACCTGAGTCTGTTATGCAAACAGATCCATGGTCATAGTTGCCCGGCCTGATGGAGGCTGATGAGCGAACGACCATGAGCGAAAGAATCCCCGTCCGATTAGTAGAAACCTTCGAACCTTCACGCCCTACACAGATGAAGACGAAGACCACCGACAAACACGTTTACACCCGCAGTTTCACCGGCCTGTTCCGCACCCTGCGCATGAGCGGCGCGGGTTTCCTGTTCCTGCTGTTCTTCGGCACGGTCTGGTTGAACTGGGGCGGCCGCCAGGCGGTGCTCTGGGACCTGGCCGACAGCAAGTTCCACATCTTCGGCGCGACCTTCTGGCCTCAGGATTTCATCCTGCTCTCGGCGCTGCTGATCATCTGCGCCTTCGGCCTGTTCGCCATCACGGTGTTCGCTGGTCGCGTGTGGTGCGGCTACACCTGTCCGCAAAGCTCATGGACTTGGCTGTTCATGTGGTGCGAAAAAGTCACCGAAGGCGAGCGTAACCAGCGGATCAAGCTGCAAGCCGCGCCCTGGAGCCTGAACAAACTGGCGCGCCGGGCGATGAAACACACCTTGTGGCTGGGCATCAGCCTGCTCACCGGTCTGACCTTCGTCGGCTACTTCACCCCGATCCGTCCCTTGGCCCAAGAGCTGCTGACCTTGCAGATCGGCGGCCTGAGCCTGTTCTGGGTGCTGTTCTTCGCCGCTGCCACCTACATCAACGCCGGCTGGCTGCGCGAAGCGGTGTGCATGCACATGTGCCCTTACGCACGCTTCCAGAGCGTGATGTTCGACAAGGACACCCTGACCATTTCCTACAACCCGGCGCGCGGCGAAAGTCGCGGCCCGCGCAAGCGTGACGTGAAACCCGCCGACGTCGGCCTGGGCGACTGCATTGACTGCCACTTGTGCGTGCAGGTCTGCCCTACCGGCATCGACATCCGCGACGGCCTGCAGATGGAGTGCATCGGTTGTGCGGCCTGTATCGACGCCTGTGATTCGATCATGGACAAAATGGGTTATGCCCGGGGCCTGATCGCCTACACCTCGGAACATGAGCTGCAAGGGGGCAAGACCCACCTGCTGCGGCCACGGCTGGTGGGCTACAGCGCGGTGCTGCTGGTAATGATCGGCGCCCTGGCCATGGCCCTGGTGCAGCGGCCGATGGTGTCGCTGGACGTAAGCAAGGACCGTGGCCTGTTCCGCGAGAACGCCCTGGGACAGATCGAGAACATCTACAGCCTGAAGATCATCAACAAGACCCAGGAACGCCAGCAGTACCGCCTGGCCCTGGTGAATGGCGATGGCTTCGAGCTGCAGGGCAAGACCGAACTGAGCCTGGCCCCGGGGGAAATCACCGACCTGCCGGTCTCGGTGGCGATGACCAGCGAGAAAGCGCAAAGCAGTTCCCAGGCCATCAGCTTCAAAGTCGCCGACAGCGATGACCCGAGCGTCTATGCGGTCGCTAAAAGCCGTTTTGTCGCACCGATGAACCGCTGAGCCTCTAGAATGCCGTGGCGAGGGAGCCTGCTTGCGTCCCTGGGCCACGGGAATCCTGTACTCGACGTCGCCATGGGCAACTCCATGGCCGTCGAGCCCCCGACCCACTCGCCCCCCTGAACCCCCAGACCCGATGACCAGACTGGATCTTGCCCCGCAGATGAAACGCTACGAAAAATTCGCCGACGACATCGCCGAACTGATCCGTTCCGGAGTCCTCGGCCCTGGCCAGCGCGTGCCGTCGGTGCGCTACGCCAGCCAGACCTACGGGGTCAGCCCGTCAACGGTGTTTCAAGCCTATTACCTGCTGGAGCGTCGCGGTCTGATCCGTGCCCGCCCGCGCTCCGGTTACTTCGTCAATGCTCACGCACCGAGCCCATTCTCCGAGCCGGTGATCAGTAGCGAAGTCAACGAATCCACCGAAGTCGATGTCAGCGAACTGGTGTTCTCGGTGCTCGACTCGATCAAGGACCCGAGCACCGTGCCCTTCGGCTCAGCCTTCCCCAGCCCGACCCTGTTCCCCCTGCAACGCCTGTCCCGTTCCCTGGCCAGCGCCAGCCGCGAGATGGACCCGCGGGTGGTGGTCACCGACATGTCCCCGGGCAACCCGCAACTGCGCCGCCAGATCGCCCTGCGCTACATGGTCGCCGGGCTGATGCTGCCCATGGAGGAGCTGCTGATCACCAACGGCGCCCTGGAGGCGCTGAACCTGTGCCTGCAGGCCGTGACCGAGCCCGGCGACCTGGTGGCCATCGAGGCCCCGGCCTTCTATGCCAGCCTGCAAGTGCTGGAACGGCTCAAGCTCAAGGCGGTGGAAATTCCCGTGCATCCGCGCGACGGCATCGACCTCGGCGTGCTGGCGCAAACCCTGGAACGGCACCCGATCAAGGCCTGCTGGTGCATGACCAGCTTCCAGAACCCCATGGGCGCGAGCATGCCCGAGGCCAAGAAGCAGGAACTGGTGGAACTGCTGCGCCAGCATCAAGTGCCACTGATCGAAGACGACGTCTACGCCGAGCTGTACTACGGCCAGCAAGCGCCGAAACCGGCCAAGGCCTTCGACACCGAAGGCCTGGTGATGCACTGCGGCTCGTTCGCCAAGAGCCTGGCCCCCGGCTACCGCGTCGGCTGGGTCGCGGCTGGGCGTTATGCGCAGAAAATCGAACGGCTGAAACTGATGACCTCGCTGTGCGCCTCGATGCCGGCCCAGGCGGCGATTGCCGACTACTTGCAGCACGGCGGCTACGATCGTCACCTGCGCAAACTGCGCTACGCCCTGGAAGAACAGCAGAGCGCCATGCTGGCGGCGATCGCCCGCTACTTCCCGGCCCAGACCCGGGTCAGCCAGCCGGCCGGCGGCTACTTCCTATGGCTGGAACTGCCGCCGCAGATGGACTCGCTGAAACTGTTCCAGATGGCCTTGGCCCAAGGCATCAGCATTGCCCCCGGGCCGATCTTTTCCCCGACCCAGCGCTTTCGCAACTGCATCCGCCTGAACTACGGCAGCCCGTGGAACGAAGCGGCGGAACAGGCCATGGAAACCCTAGGGCGGATCATCCGCTCTTTTTGAGTGGAGCAGGCGCGGGGGAGTCGGGCGCTGGGGTGTATCAGGTGTTTAGCGTCTCCTGCGTCGGAATGCCGCCCAAGCCGTTCGCAGCCTGCGGCAGCGGCTACAGAGTATGTGCGTTCTGTAGCCGCTGCTGAGCCTGCGAAGCTGCGAAAAGGTCCGCAGGACCTTCGGCCCTGCCAAGAGCAACGTCGCCCTGTAAAGGACAAATGCAACCAGGCCGGCCGGTAGGCCGCCGTCTTGCTTTGGCTTTTGATCTGCCTGCCCCGTTAACCACAATGGCCGAACGCAGGCATTGAGCCGTGGGTAACCCGGCCAGGGATGGCCGGTGGCGGCCCACGGATCAAGGCCGGAGTTCGGGCATGCCTCGCTATGCGAGGCACCGAGTGGAGGGGCAAAGCCCTTTGGTTACTTTGGGGCCCCAAAGTGACTCGCCTTAAGGGCGGAGACTGTCAGCCGCCCCACCCGCAGCAACGGATATCCCGCCCTCACTCCCCACACAAAACCAAACGCCCCCATAACCACAACAATGAACACCTGCCAACATAAAAAAACCGCCAAAGCACCTTGCCCCACCCCCTCAATTCATTCAGCATCCGCGCTCCAATTTTCCAGGGAAAGGAACACGTCATGGTCGAAGACCTGTATTACGACGACTACCCAGAGGCCAAGGCTGAACTGATCAAGGCCATCGAACGCGGCCGCCTCCCCCTGCTGACCCAGGAGCTCAACGCCTACGACTGCATCCAGGCGATCTTCGAACTGGACGCCATCAACAACCCCAAGGACGAGGAAGACGCCTTCTTCGACCTGGCCCTGGCCCTGATCGGCTGGATTCCCGGCCCCGGCCACGGCCTGAAGATCCTCCTGCGCCTGATCAACCGCGCGCCCCAGCGCCACGCCGAGAAGCTCTTCGACCTGATCCGCCACACCCTGCGGGCCTGCCGCCTGAAAACCAGCCCCGAACAGCTGCTGGAAAAGTGCCTGGACCCACAGCGCCTGGCCGAGGAGTTGCCCGAGATCATCAGCGCCGTGCGCGCCTCCTCTACCTTCAACAGCCTCGCGCACCAACAACGGCGCCTGGTGTTGCACAACCTCAACGAAGCCTGCGAACACACCGAGTTCCTCATGGTGACGGTGCAAGAGCGCATCGCCCCGTGGATCGCCGAACAGCGCAACAACTCGGCCGCCGCCCACAGCCGCGGCCCGGCCCTGCAGCCCAAGCCACAGTCCTCCCTGGAAGCCGGCACGCCACCCATCAACCGCGCTGCGCAGCCTGAAACCCGCGATGCCGCGCGCATCACCCGGGACGTCAACCAGGGTATGGAACAGCTCACCGGCGAAGACCACTGGCTGGAGCTGAACCTGCACTACCCCAACCTGGAACCGGTGTCCGGCGCCGCCTACCGAGTGATCTTCAGCGACGGCTCGCAAGCCGAAGGCAACCTTGACGAAGAAGGCTTCGCCCGCCTGGAGGGCATTCCTCCCGGTCCGGCCAAGGTCTATTACGGCGAAGACCCGCGCCCCTACCTGCGCCAGCCGATCTCGGCCCTGCCCGCCAATGCGCAGCAGCTGGAAGAGGAACTGGAGCAGCTCGACCTGGATCCCGCCGAAGTGGACCTGGCGACCCTGCTGCTGGAAACCTCGCAGCGCAAGGCGCCCTTCACCCTGATTCCCGTCTACTGAGAGAAGGCGCCAAGATGAACCGCAGACAAGTGTTTCTCAGCCATGCCCATTACCACCGCTACCTGGAAAGCCTGGCGGGTACCGAAGCCCGCTGGCAGATGCACTCGATGACGGCCGACAGCCCCGAGCAAGAAGCCGCCCTCAAGGCCGCGGAAGTCAAGGACGCGCGCCTGCATCATCTGATCCTGAACTACACCGGCGGTGCGTCCATGGAGGCGTTGGCCCAGGAGCTGGACGGGGTGATCGAGGGCTACGAGGACTACCAGCGCAAGCTGGGGCTTTGTGAAGAACTGCCGAATATCGCGCCGCTGAACATCGACGACTACCCCCACGATTACGAAGAATATGTACAGGTCATCAGCCTGTGCATCCTGCTGCAACGCAGCGACCTGCTGCCCCGGGTGGCGCTGTTGCAGGACCGTGCCGGCTACCATGCCGAGGACACCCTGATCGAGGATCTGCTCAAGCCCTACCTGCCGGATCGCGCCGACCTCGATGAGTGGTACCACACCCTCTACTCGCCCCTGATCTGGGCGATCTACAGCGAAGACCCGGACGAACCTCGGGACCTGCTGGTGGAGTACTGCAACCAGTGGTACCAGTCCTTCGAGCACGCCTCGTGGTACGACAGCCACCTGGACATGGACGAGGGTGGTTACTACTTCGGCTACTGGGCCTTCGAGGCCGCGGCAGTGGCCTACCTGTATGGCCTGGACGACAGTGCGGTCAAGCACATGGTCTTCCCCCGGGACCTGCTCGACTACGCCCGGCGCTTTACCCCGCCGCCGATTCCCCAGCAGGCGGCGCAGGACTGAAACACGCCTCCTGCCGGCGATGAGTGCCCCATTCCATCCTCGATCCAGCCCTGCGGGCCAGCCCACTCGCGGGCGCCCTTATCCCTGATTCGCGTCTACCGAGCCAAGGCACCGACATGAACCGCAGACAAGTGTTTCTCAGCCACAAGCAGTACCACGACTTCCTCGAAAGCCTGGCCGGCGAAGAGGCCCATTGGCAGACCCATTCGATGATGGCCGACAGCCCCGAGCAGGAAGCCTCCCTCAAGGCCTCCAATGTGTGCCGCGCGCGCCTGCACCACCTGATCCTGGGCTACACCGGCGGTGCCCCCATGGAGCAACTGGCCCGGGAGCTGGATGGGGTGATCGAAGGCTACGAGGACTACCAGCGCAAGATGGGGGTTTATGAAGAACGGCCGGATATCGCGCCGCTGAACATCCAAGACTACCCCGACGAGTACGAGGAATATGTCCAGGTCATCAGCCTGTGCATCCTGCTGCAACGCAGCGACCTGCTACCGCGTCTGGTGCTGCTGCAGGACCGTGCCGGCTTTGGCGGCCAGGACACCCTGATCGAGGACCTGCTCAAGGCCTACCTGCCGGATCGTGAAGACGTTGATCAGTGGTTCCACGACGTCTCCACGCCCCTGATCCGGGCCATCTACACCGAAGATCCGGATGAACCTCGGGAGCTGCTAGTGGAGTACTGCAACCAGTGGTACGAGGCGTTCGAACAGGCCCCATGGCACGACAGCCACCTGGACGGCGACGAGGGTTCCTATTTCGGCTACTGGGCCTTTGAAGCGGCTGCCGTGGCCTACCTGTATGGCCTGGACGACAGCGCGGTCAAGCACATGATCTTCCCCCGGGAGATGCTCGAATACGCCCGGCGCTTTACCCCGCCGCCGATGCCCATCCACTGAGACCAGGTACTGACATGCAACGCAGGCAAGTGTTTCTCGACCCGAAGCAGTACCACATCCTCCTGGAGTTCCTGGCGGGCACCGAAGCCCATTGGCAGACACATTCTATGGAAGAGGACTACCCCGGGCAGGAAGCCTCGCTCAAGGCCTGGGAGGTCAAGCGAGCACGCCTGGACCATCTGATCCTGGGCTACACCGGCGGCAAGGCCATGCCGGAGCTGGCCCAGGAGCTGGACGCACTGATCGCCAGCTACGAGGAGCATCAGCGCACCTTGGCCCTGTGCAACGAGGTGCCCGATATCGCGCCGCTGAACATCGAGGACTACCTCGACCAGTACGAGGAATACGTGCAGGTCATCAGCCTGTGCATCCTGCTGCAACGCCGCGACCTGCTGCCGCGCATGGTGGCGCTGCAGGACCGCGCCGGCTTCCACGCCGAGGACACCCTGATCGAGGACCTGCTCAAGCCCTGCCTGCCGGGCCGCGCAGACATCGATGAGTGGTACCACCCGGTCTATACGCCGCTGATCAGGGCCATCTACGCCGATCAAGCGGACGAGGCCCGGGAGCTGCTAGTGGAGTACTGCGACCAGTGGTACGAGGCGTTCGAACAGGCCCCATGGCACGACAGCCACCTGGACGGCGACGAGGGTTCCTACTTCGGCTATTGGGCCTTTGAAGCCGCGGCAGTGGCCTACCTGTACGGCCTGGACGACAGCGCGGTGAAACACATGGTCTTCCCCCGGGAGATGCTCGACTACGCCCGGCGCTTTACCCCGCCGCCGATTCCCCAACCGCTGGCGCAGCACTGATAGACCCCGGTTACCGCCCCTCCTTAAAGGTTATGCATTGCCCATGAAATCCTGGATCAAGACCCTGCTGATCACCCTGCTCGCGGCCGCCCTGTGCCTGCTGTTCGCCCGCGTTGTGCTGCCCCCGCTGCTGGTGCAGCTGATACCACCGAGCTGGGAAAGCGGCCCGTGGTTCTGGGTCAATCTGCTGCTGGCGGGTTTCCTGGCCGGGCTGGTGGTGGCACCCCTGCTGCGGACCCGGCGTTACTACCCGGTGCCGCTGCTGCTTGTGCTGTCCGTCCTGGTGGTGGTCGGCAATTGGGCCCAGAACCGCTGCAACGACGCTCAGCTGCAGGCCATCGAACAGCTGGAAAGGCGAAGCGCGAGCCATTCGAACCTGGGGTTCTCCAATGAGCAACCCGCACCTTCGGCGCCTGTGGACGTGAGCGCCACACCCGGCGTCTGGGCCCATGAACAAGGCTACGGCTATGGCTACAGCTGCACCCGCCCGGGGGAAACCCAGGGCTACCTGATGCCACAGTTGATGAGCTTTGGCATCAGCGTGCTGGGGCTGCTGCTGGCCCTGCTGATCGGCCCCGGCCGGCGCCGCGCCCGCTGAGGAAACCGTAGGCGCTGGCTTGCCGGCGAAGGCGTCCGCAAGCGCGGCGCAAGACTCAAGGGCCGCTTCGCCGGCAAGCCGGCTCCTACACGGCAGATCACAAACTCGGAGGGGGCTGTAGGCGCTGGCTTGCTAGCGAAGGCGTCTGCGAGGTCGGCGCAAGGCTTGAGGGCCCCTTCGCCGGCACGCCGGCCCCTACGGGATAGGCCGCAGACTTGCGGGGGCTCAGCGGCCGCCGCCCAGGTCGACGAAGGTGCCGGTGGCGTAGGAAGCCTTGTCCGACAGCAGCCAGAGAATGGCTTCGGCGACTTCGTCGGGACGTCCGCCACGCCCCATGGGAATCGCCGATTCCAGTTTGCTGACCCGGTCGGCATCGCCGCTCAGGGCATGAAAATCGGTGTAGATGTAGCCCGGACGCACGGCATTGACCCGAATGCCCTCGCCCGCCACTTCCTTGGACAGGCCGATGGTGAAGGTGTCCAGGGCACCTTTGGAAGCGGCGTAATCGATGTACTCGCCAGGAGACCCGAGGCGCGCCGCTACCGATGACACATTGACGATGCTGCCGCCCTGGCCGCCATGGCGCGGCGACATGCGCAGCACCGCATGCTTGGCGCAGAGAATCGGCCCCAGGACATTGGTCTTCATGACTTTCTGGATACGGAACTCGGACATTTCGTCCAGACGTGACTTGTGCCCCACGGTCCCGGCGTTGTTGACCAGGGCCGTGACCCGCCCCAGTTCCGCGTCGACCCGGTGAAACAGGCCGATGACCTCATCCTCGATACTCACGTCGGCACGCACCGCCATCGCCTTAACGCCCTGCGCCCGAACCTGTTCCAGGACTTGCTGGGCGGCCTGTTCGTCAGCCTCGTAATTGATGCACACCTTAAATCCCTGCTGCGCGGCCAGCAACGCCGTCGCGGCGCCGATCCCTCGCCCGCCACCGGTGATAACGATGACTTTGTCCATGCTGCCGACCTCACTGATCATTTCAACGCGAGCCATTAAACACTGCACCGCCGGGGATGAAAACCGCCGCCATGCAGATCGCCCTTATACCAAGGTAGCCCCCCTCAAACCTCGACTACCGGCGGCGGGCACCATCAGTCATTGTGCTCCGACCGATGGATGCCTTGCATGAAGCGTTCAGGCGGCAACGGGTGCCCCAGGTAGTAGCCCTGCAACGAGTCGCAGCCCAGTTGCGTGAGAAAACTCTGCTGCTTGCCGGTTTCCACACCCTCGGCGACGATGCGCAAGCCCAGGGCCTGACCCAGGGCGACGATCGCCGAAACAATCGCCGCGTCGTCGCTGTCGTGTTCGAGGTCGCGAACAAACCCCCGGTCGATCTTCAGCTCATTGGCTGGCAGGCGCTTGAGGTACATCAGGCTCGAATAACCGGTACCGAAATCGTCAATGGACAGGTCCACCCCCATGCCCGCCAATTGCTGCAGCACGATCATGCTGACATCAGCATCGCTCATGGCGGTGGTTTCGGTGATTTCCAGGGTCAGGTTGTTGGCCGGCAACTGGTGACGAGCCAACGCACGGGACACGCTGTCGACCAGACCGGCATGACAAAACTGCAAGGCCGAGAGGTTCACCGCGATGCGCCAATCGGTGTAGCCCACAAGGAACCATTCGCGCATCTGCCGGCAGGCCTCGTTCAATACCCAATCACCGATGGCAATGATCAACCCGGACTTTTCCGCCAGTTCGATGAACTTGTCCGGTAACAACAAGCCCTGCTGCGGATGCTCCCAGCGCAGCAGCGCCTCGGCCCCTATCGGACGGCCATTGGCGGCATCGAACTTGGCCTGGTAGTGGAGGCGGAACTGACGATGCTCCAGGGCATTGCGCAAGTCCTGAAGCAGTTGCAGTTGACGCCGGGCGTTGCTGTTCATCGAGCCTTCGAAAAAGCTGTAGCCGTTTTTGCCGCTGCCTTTGGCATGGTACATCGCCGCGTCGGCATTCATCAGCAACTCCTGGGCGCTCAGGCCATTGCCGGGGTACAGCGCGATGCCGAGACTGGCGGAGATCTGCAACTCATGCTCGGCCACCCGGAACGAGCGCGACAACAGGCTGACCTGCCGCGCCGCCAGACGCAGGGCATCGTCCGGTCCGCCCAGTTGCACCAGCAGGACGAATTCATCGCCGCCGATGCGCGCCAGGGTGTCTTCACTGCGCAGGCCTTCACGCAGGCGCAGGGCCACTTCACGCAGCAGTTGATCACCCATGTGGTGACCGAAGGCATCGTTGACCGGCTTGAAACCGTCCAGGTCGATGAACATCAGCGCAAAACAGCCGCCATACGCGGTGACCCGATGCATGGCCTGATCAATGCGGTCCGCCAACAGAATGCGGTTGGGCAACCCGGTCAGGGTGTCGTGCAGGGCCAGCTGGGTCAGTTCCTTGTTGGCCTCGGTCAGCGACTGCGCCAGCACTGCGGTACGGGTCTCCAGACGGGCATCCAGCACCGAGGTGAGCAAGGCGATGATCAACACCGCCAGGGTGGTGATCAGCACCAGGTTGTCCAGGCCCTTGCCGCTCAGACCGCTGCCCAGGGCGCCACAAAAACTGCCATCGGCAAAGCGCGCCGCAGCCATCCCGGTGTAGTGCATGCCGACAATGGCAAAGCCCATGACCACCGCCGCGCCGCTGCGGGCCAGCCGCACATGAGGGGTGTTCTGGCGCAGGCGAAAGGCGATCCACAACGCCGCCGCCGAGGCCCCCAAGGCAATCAGCAGCGAAGCGCCGAACAGGCTCGGGTCGTAGTCGATGCCCGGCTGCATGCGCATGGCCGCCATGCCGGTGTAATGCATGCCACTGATGCCCGAGCCCATGATCAGCGCACCAAACATCAATTGCCACAAGGGCAGGCGCGGCTGGCTCACCAGCCACAGGGCAAAACCGCAGGAGAGGATCGAGATCAGCAACGACAAGGCAGTGAGCGTGATGTCATAGCCCAGGGCAATCGGCAACTCGAACGCCAACATGCCGATAAAGTGCATGGACCACACGCCAATGCCCATGGCCAGGGCCCCGCCAGACATCCACAGGTAGGCTGCACGGCCTTGGGTGGTGGCAATGCGGCCCGTCAGATCGAGAGCGGTATAGGACGAGAGGATCGCCACAAACAGGGAGATGACGACCAGTGCAGGGGAATAACTACCGATGAGCATGGGGCATCTCTTGGTCGTTGGCGCCAACAGTGAGGCTCGGCGGAAAAGTCGCAGATTGTACTGATTGCGCAGCAGAACGCATCTACAAAGTAAGCAAAAAACCATTAGTCAGACAGAACATCTAGCCCGGGTCTTTGATGCCCCTACAGGCCTTGTGGGCAAAGGCTTTGCACGCTTTGAGCAGTACCTCTGCTCAGAGTCTGGAACAGACCCTAGCTCCAGCTTCGCTTTTTACTACAGGAACCAGAGCACTTTCGCCTGGACCTCAAGAATCATCCCATAGTCAGCGGCCTCCCCTCTCTCTAGCATCTGCGGGTGGTGTTCTCCCAAACATTTTTTTGCCCCTTCCAGCTTAAGGACAAGCTTATGTTCGCGCCGGCCGACTCCGCGCAGTTCGAACTGTTGATTCCCTCCGTCCGCAATGATTTCAAAGTGCTGGCCTTTGCGGGCGTCGAGGCGATCAGCGCTTTGTATGCAATCCACGTCGAATTGCTCAGCGAACACCCCGATTTCGATTTGCAAAGCCTGCTCTGTCAGCCCGCGTTTCTGCGCTTCGGCCTTGAGGGCGAGGGCCTGCATGGCCGCATCGAAGAGGTCAAGGTGGGGGAATCCGGCAAGCGCCTGACCCATTACCACCTGACCCTGGTGCCAGCGCTGCATTACCTGCAGTTTCGTCACAACCAGCGGATTTTCCAGCACCTGACGGTGCCGCAGATCGTGGCTCAAGTGCTCCAGGAACACGGCATTTTGCCGGATGTGTTCACCTTTCATGTCGGCAATGCCCCGCAGCGCGAGTACTGCACCCAATACGCTGAAAGCGATTTTGAGTTCATCCAGCGCCTGTGCGCCGAGGAAGGCATCGCCTGGCATCACCAGCACTCGGTTGAAGATCACCTGCTGGTGTTCAGCGAGGATCAAACCTGGTTCCCCAAGCTCGGCGTCACGCCCTATCAACCCGGCAGTGGCAACGTCGCCGATCACCCGGTGATCAGGCGTTTTTCTCAGCGTTTCAGCACCCGCACCAACCAGGTCACACGCCGCGATTACGACCTGGAACGGCCCAACCGCCTGCTGGAAAGCCGCTACCGGGTCGAGTCGGGCCCGCCGCTTGAGGACTATCGCTACCCCGCGCCTTTGCCCACCGAGGCCCGTGGTAAAAAACTCGCCCAGCGTGCCCTGGAAAGTCATCGCGTCGACTACCAGTTGGTCGAGGGTGAGAGTGATCAGCCGACCCTGCGCAGCGGCCACTTCTTCACCTTGGCCGAGCACCCGCGCCAAGCCTGCAATGATTTGTGGCTGTTGCTCAGTGTTCATCACACAGGCAAGCAGCCTCAGGTACTCGAAGAAGTGATGAGCCCCGACACCTCTGAAGCGGGGTTCACCCAGGGCTACCGCAACCACTTCAGCGCGATTCCCTGGGACAGGCTTTATCGCCCGCCTTTGCCGGCTCGCAAACCCGTGCTGGTCAGCCAGACCGCGCGGGTCACGGGGCCCGTGGGCGAGGATATTTTCTGTGATGCTCACGGTAGGGTCCGCGTCGAACTGCCCTGGGACCGAGCGGAGCTCAACAGCGAAAAAAGCAGCTGCTGGTTGCGGGTTTCATCCAGCTGGGCCGGGGACCGTTTTGGTGCGGTGAGCATTCCCCGGATCGGCATGGAAGTGGTGGTGACCTACCTAGAAGGCGATCCCGATCAGCCCTTGATCACCGGTTGTGTGGTCAACAAGGCGACCCCGGCGCCTTACCCATTACCGGCGAACAACAGCAAGACCGTGCTGCGTAGCCACAGCACGCCTCACAGTGGCGGCTACAACGAACTGATGATCGAAGACCGCACTGGGCAGGAGAAAATCTTCCTGCGGGCGCAGCGTGATCTCGAACAACTGATCCTCAACGACAGCGATACCCGCATCGGCCACTCGCGCCGTGAGCAGATCACCCAGGACAGCCACAGCCTGATCGGCAACGACCGTTCCGAGCAGGTCGATGGCAACAGCTCAAGCCTGATCCAGGGCGATGAAACCCACACCACCCAAGGCATCCGCAACACCGTGATTGTCGGTGACGAGCGGCTCTCCCTCAGCGGCAACGCCAGCACCACCGTGGCGGGAACTTGGGTGATCCAGGCCGGCAGCCAGGCTCGGGTCAACGCCGCTAACGTGGTGATCGATGCCGGCATGAGCCTGACCCTCCAGGCGGGTGAGCAGCATATTGTCATCAACTCGGGGGGGATTTTCAGCAGCGTGCCGATTGTCGTCGGGGGCGCGCCGTTGGCGGGTGTTCAACCG
Organism: Pseudomonas sp. LD120; assembly: GCF_009861525.1. Taxonomy (GTDB): domain Bacteria; phylum Pseudomonadota; class Gammaproteobacteria; order Pseudomonadales; family Pseudomonadaceae; genus Aquipseudomonas. Next base: position 571,049 of record NZ_WVHL01000002.1, read on the forward strand.
CTGCAAGCGCTGCAGGCCTTGGCAGAAACACCGCTGGCAATCATCGATAACCCGCTGTCCATCGTGCGCGCGAGCAAGCAACAAGCCGTGGATTTTTGCCCATTGTGCGAAGCCTGTGGCGACGGGCTCTGCGTCAGAGGAGAGCTGGCATGAATACGCCCGAACAATGGTTGCAAGATCAGGCCCGGCTGGGCCGTTGCCTCTATCTGGTGCTGGACTCCGATGGTCAGATGCCAGAGCGCAATGCCCTGATAGCAGAGTGGGGCGACGCCCGCTGCCGTGCGGTTTATCTCGGTACCCCAGCGCATTCACTGGCAAGCGCCGGGCCTTACCTGTTTCACATTCAGCGGATTGACCATCCCATACTGATGGCCCTGATCAAGGCGCCTGAAACTGATTGGGGCTGGCTGGCCAGCGGTTCGGGCACGGACCTGGAGACCCTGATCCAGCATTGGCGCGAGCGACTGGTCACGGGCGAACCGCCGAATCAAGTTCTTTACCGTTTTCATGACAATCGCGTGCTGGGGCGAGCTCTGACATGTTTACCACCCGAACACTCTCCCGGTTACCTGGGGCCTATCGCCAGCGTGTGCTACTGGCAGGTCGAGCAATGGCAGGTCAGGAATAACCCCGATCCCGGGATTCACCCACTGCCATCCAAGCCTGCGTGGCTCAACTTGGCCACTCCACCGGCCATCTACAGCGCCGTGCAGTTCGACAACATCCGGCGCTATCTCATGCGTGAGTACACGGAGCCTTTGGCGGCGCTGGCCGAGCAGCAGAACATCGACGTCTGGCTGCGTACTCAGCTTGAGTTGACCCGTACCTGGGATTGGCGCGAGCCCGAAGCGATCTATTTTCTACTGACTCAGAGCTTGCACACGGCGGATTATGCGCCGCCTGAATCCTGGCGCCCCAAGCCCAGTGAAACTCCGGCGCAGCATTTCGCACGCCTCTACCAGGAAGCGTTGTATTGGCAGGGAGAACAGCCTTTATGAAAACGACCCTCCAACACCTGTTTCTCGGAGCTTGCCTGGCTTTAGCCAGCGGTTGCTCGGCAATGGGCTCCTCAGACAGTTTTACCTTGAGTGCCAACCTACCAGCGGACTTCACTTACGAAGCCACGGCTGCTTACGTTCCGGCTCCAGGCGAAACATGCAGTGTGCCGGGTGGTAAAAACACCCGGATCGGTATCAACAGAAAGTGGCAGGAAAGCTACACCCGCGACTCCAAAATAGCGCTGCACAGAACCGTCAGCGGCTGCCCACTGGTGTTGCAGTACGTTGAGTTTTATATCAACGGGACTTATGGCAAGGATTGGGGGGACTTTGCCCGCGACTTTGGAAAGATTCTGGTGCGTGAATACTTGAGCAGTGCTGATAAAGGCACCTTCAACGCTGCCGGTGAAAGTGAAATCCTGGGTCAGTGCCAGTGGTTGTTTCGGACGGTGGGTGGTTTGCGTCGCATTGTAAAAATCCTCGCCTGCAAAAGTACCGACATCCAAGGCAACGTGACCCGAGGGCAGCCCTTCGCGGCTTACACCCTGAACCAATTGCCGGGTAAAACCGTGCGTTTGAAGATCAAGTTGGCGGCTGAGGAAAGACCCGGTTGGGGAGATACGTGGGTCAAGGTACCCGGCGGCTGGAAGCGCTGCATGGGCAAAAGCTATGAAGATCAGCGTGCTTACTGCAATGGCAATTACACCGATTTCAGCACCTTCAGAATGCCCGATGGCCGTATTTGCAGCATTTACCCTGGCTGCAGTGAAAACAAGGAAGTGAGCCCATGAGCTTCAAGTCTTTACCGCCCGGTGACGGCCCCTCCATGGAGGGACGTATGTACACCTGCCCATTGCGCGGCCAGGCGACCAGTTTTCAGTTGGTGGATGAGTTCGGTGACGGTCAGCCTTATGCGGGGCTGATCTATGAAGCGACTGATTACGAAGACGTCACCTATACCGGCAGATTGGATGCCAACGGCGTGGGTCGCGTAGAGGATCATTACTGTGGCCCGGTGCTGTTAAAACTAAGCCAGCCCTATAAAGGTGGAGGTGAGTTATATAAGGATCTAAGAAATAGGCCGCACTACCCCCTCCCCATCACCGAGCTACAAGTCCGTGCCGAGAGCACCCGTTTTTTCAACAAAGATGGAACACGTACTCGCAGCAACCCGGCACAAGCCAAGGCTGGCAGCTTTTATCAGGTCGAAGTGCGTGAGCTGGTGGAGCATGACGCCCACTTGCCGGCCATGGTCGAGCGGCACTTCCCCCCCAATCGGCATGTGTATTCGTTGTTTCGACAGCCGCCCCAGGCCACGGGCTTCCTCGATGGCGGGGCTGCGCAGGGCAACAGGTCGACCGACAGTGCAATGGCTGAGCTGGGGTTTGCCCCGCCGTCGCCCAAGGTGCAGGGCATTGCCTTGCTGCCCAATCGTCACCATGTGCTGGAGGTCCGACCGCTGCGGGCCTTGCGGCCGATGCTGTCGACCAGCGCGCAGTTTTGCGCGCTCAACCTCTACCAACTGGCCTTGCTGTCGACCTTGAGTTACAGCGAGTTTGGTCAAGAGCCGCGCTTTCACCCGGTGGATAGCCCGCGAGTGAGTTTTCCGGGGCAACCCAGCAGCGGCAACTGGTTTGGCGCCGTGCTGCCGAGCTTTGCCGAGTTGTGGCAGGTCGATGCCGACCAGGCCGGCGGCAAGGCCTATTACCCGCTGTATGAAGAGGTGCCTTACTCCAGGCGCCTGGAAATTGTCCCGTTCGACCCACAGCTGTACCCCGAGGTCAATCACCCGAGCCTGGGGGAAGCCCAGGAAAACCCGGCCAACATCCATTTCTTTGATGACAGCCAAGATAAGGACGGTACGGACACCCAGGCCTATATCACCCATCACGAAGAGTTGATTCTGATCGCCGTACGCGGCACGGCGGAAAAGGCCGATGCATTGCGTGATATGGACGCCGAGCAAGTGCCCTTCGAGGAAGGCGAAGGCAAGGTGCATAACGGCTTTTATGGTGCGGCCAAAGCGCTTCAGGGTTTTGTTACCAACTACCTGGACAAGTTCTACAGCGGGCAAAAGCTTGTGATCACCGGGCACAGCCTGGGCGGGGCCGTGGCGCTGATACTCTCCGAGATGCTGCGGCGCAGGGATGGGTTTACTTTTGACATTCTGCTCTACACCTATGGCAGCCCAAGGGTCGGCGATACGCACTTTGTCAACGGCGCCGAAGCCCTGGTGCACCACCGTTTCGTCAATCATAACGATCCGGTACCGAGTGTCCCCGCCACCTGGATGAGCACTTCCAAGCCCAAGGTGCTGGCGGCGCGTGGGGCGGTAACGGTGTTCAATGCTCCGGTGGGCTTGGCGTTGTTCATTACCGGGTTGATCAATTTTACCGGCGAGCCCTACGCCCATCACGGCACGTTACGCCACTTCCTGCCAGTGGATTTTGGCGCCGGGCGCAAATCAGCGATTCTCTGGGCGCCGGGTTGTAGCACCATTCTCGATCAGGGCTGTGCCAGGGTCTTGCAGGCAATCGACGGCCTGCCAGTGCGTGGCTCGCTCCTGCGGCAACTGCTGGATAATGCCGATCACAAGATGGTCGTCAGCTATATCCCTCACTGCTGGGCCACCCTGCGCCGTTGGCAGGAGTCACAGGCGTTCAAACGCCCCTTGGTGACCGAGCGGGAGCTCAATCGGGTCGACGGGGCATTGGCCAGTATCACCCAGCAATTGCGTGATTTGGACCGCAGCCTATGGGGGCGTCCGGATGCCTACCTGCGTTCTCAACAGAGCGTGCTCGCTGTTGACCGGCTGCGCAATGAAATCAATGCACTGGACATGACTCGTCAACGTCTGCGTGATTTGAGCGTTACCAGGGTCGATGAAAACGATGTGTACGGTGCTTTCGCCGGTCAAGCGCAATTGGTGGCCGAAGGCCTGCCGCGCTGGCTGGATCACCCGGAAAACACGGCGCAGGAGCAATTGGCGATGACTCCACCGCCAATTGTCGACCCTGACCAAAGCATCGCCGCGTTGATGGGGAACTATGTCGCGGGGGCCTCTTATGATTTTGATATTGACTCGATCATTTAAAGCCCATGGCAATCGGCAAGGTAGTGCTCGTCGCAGGGCCTTGTCTTGCAAGGGTGGCAGGAAGCGGGATCGCTAGCTTCCCCCGGGCCTATTTCTGCTCGCCGACCTGCAACTGGCCGTCCCAGCCGCCCCCCAATGCGGCAATCAATTGCACGCTGGCAATCAAGCGGCTCTGCAGCAGGCTCAGGACGCTGCGTTCGTTGCTCAGGGCGGTGGTCTGGCTATTGACCACATCCAGGTAGCCGATCAACCCGGCCTTGTATTGGTTCTCGGTCAGGCGCAGGGCTTCACGGGCCGAGTCCAAGGCTTGCTGACGGACCCTCGCCTCGTCCTCCAGAACCTTGAGCTGGACCATGTAGTTTTCCACTTCGCGGAAACCATCGAGCACCGTCTGCCGGTACTTGGCCACGGTCTGGTCATACACCGCCTCGGTGCGATCCACCTCCGCCGAGCGCTGGCCGCCGTCGAACAGGGTCATGGCCAGCTTGGGGCCCACCGACCAGAAACGGTTCGGCAGACTGATCCAGTCAGCGTAGGTACTGCTGCTGTAGCCACCGGCCAGACTCAGAGTCAGGTCTGGGTAATAAGCGGCCTTGGCCACACCGATCTTGGCGTTGGCGGCCATCACCGAGCGCTCCGCCGAGGCGATGTCCGGGCGTCGCTCCAGCAGTTGCGAGGGCAGCGCCAGGGGCACTTGGGGCAACCCGGGAATACGAGGATTTTCCACCAGGTTGAACTGCGCCGGCGGCACGCCGATCAACACCGCGATGGCGTTCTCGAACTGCGCTCGCTGCCAGATCAGGTCGATCAGGTCGGCCTGGGTACTTTTGAGCTGGGTTTGCGCCTGGGCCACCGCGTCCTTGCCGGACACCCCGGCCTGATACTGGTTCTGGGTCATGGTCAAGGAGCGCTGATAGGCCGCCACCGTGGCCTCCAGCAGGCGCTTTTGCTCATCGATCACGCGCAATTGCAGGTAGTTCTGCACCAGTTCCGACTGCTGGCTCAGACGCATCGCCGACAAGTCGGCAAAGCTCGCCTCGGCGCTGGCTTCATTGGCCTCCAGGCTGCGACGCAACTTGCCCCAGACATCCGCTTCCCAACTGACCCCCAACTGGGTGTTGTAGGTATCGCGAATACCACTGCTGGAACTGCTGAGCGCGGAACTGCTGCTGCCAGTGCCCTGGCTGGCGCGGGTTTTCCCGGCGCTGAGGTCGACACTGGGAAAAAAACCACCGCGGGCGCTACGCACCAAGGCCTGGGCCTGACGGTATTGCGCCTCGGCCTGGGCAACGGTCTGGTTGGCGTTGTTGAGCTGATCGATCAGGCCATTGAGCTGGGCGTCGCCATACAGCTCCCACCAGGCGCCACGGGCCATGGCGTCGCTGGGGCTGGCTTGGCGCCAGCCCTGGGCTGCCTTGTACTGCGGCGGCTCGGCCACCTGCGGACGCTGGTAGTCAGGACCGATGGCGCAAGCGCTGAGCAGCAGCACGCACAGGCTCAGGCTCAAGGTCCGGGAGCCCCGGGCCATGGCCAGGCGCGAAGCGGACAGCGAAGAAACGGGACGGGAGCAACGGTCAGTCATAGCGGCGTTTCCAAAGCAGCATCGGTACGGACCCCACGCCAGTGGTTGAACTTATGGCGCAGGCGATCGAGATAGAGGTAAACCACCGGAGTGGTGTAGAGGGTCAGGATCTGGCTGAAGACCAGACCGCCGATGATGGTCAGGCCCAGGGGCTGGCGCATTTCCGAACCTTCGGCATTGCCCAGCAACAACGGCAAGGCCCCCAGAATCGCTGCCAGAGTAGTCATGAGGATCGGCCGCAGGCGCTGCAAGCAAGCACTGCGGATCGATTGCAGCGGATCGAGGCCCTGCTGGCGCTCCAACTGCAAGGCCAGGTCGATCATCAGGATCGCGTTCTTTTTCACCACGCCGATCAGCAGGAACAGCCCCAGCAGAGAGATCAGGCTGAACTCGCCCCCCAGCACATAGATCGAGAGCAAGGCGCCAACGCCGGCCGAGGGCAAGGTGGACAGAATGGTCAGCGGGTGAATGTAGCTTTCATAGAGCACCCCAAGCACCAGGTACACCGCCAGCAACGCTCCGAGAATCATGAACGGCTGGCTCTTCTGGGTGGCGGCGAAGGCGTCGGCAGTGCCGGCCATCTTGATGATCACGTCCTCGGGCATGCCGAGCTTGGCGATCGCCCGCTCGATGGCGGCGGTGCCCTGCTCCACGGTCACGCCTTCGGCCATGTCGAAGGAGATGCTTTCCGAGGCGAACTGCCCTTCGTGGCTGACCCGGTCGTCTTCCAGGCTGTTTTCGTAGTGCGCGATGGCCGCCAACGGAATCCGCGCACCGTCTGCCGTGATCACCTGCACCTGATTCAGGGTGACCGGGTCGCGGGCGTATTTCGGATTGACCTCCATCACCACCTGATACTGGTTGAGGCTGTCGTAGATGGTGGAGATCTGCCGCTGGCTGTAGGCGTTGTTGAGCACCGCAGTGACCATGTCCATGTCCACCCCCAGGCGTTTGGCCTGGTCGCGGTCGACGATCAAGGTCACCTGCTGGGCGCCCCGTCCTTCCCGGGCGTCGATGGCGGTCAGCTCGGGCAAGGCGCGCAGCGCGGTCACCACTTTCGGGTACCACTGGCGCAGCTCGCTCAGGTCACCGCTTTGCAGGATGTAGCTGTATTGCGAGGTGGTCTGCTCGCGGCCACCGCCGAACTGCAGGTCCTGATCGGCCATCAGCATCAGTTGCCCACCCGGCACCTTGGGCATTTCCTTGCGCAGGCGCTCGATGACCTTCTGTGCCGAGATCTTGCGCTCCTTGATCGGCTTCAGGCGCACCAGCATGAAGGCGTTGTTGGTGCCGCTGTTGCCACCGATAAAACCGGCCACGCTCTGCACCGCGGCGTCCTGGAGCACAGCGCGCCGGAAGATCTCCATCTTCGGCTGCATCACGCTAAAGGACAGGCCATCGTCGCCACGGATAAAACCGATCAACTGGCCGGTGTCCTGCTGGGGCATGAAAGTCTTGGGTACCACCACGTACAGGGCCACGTTGACGCCGATGGTGACCAGCAGGCTGAACAGGGTCAGGCGTTTGTGCCGCAGCACCCAGTCCAGGCTGGTGGCGTACTTGCCCACCATCCACTCGTTGCTGCTCCGGCTCCAGCGTTGCAGGCGGTTTTCCTGGCCCGGCGTGTGGGGCTTGAGCCAGCGGGCGCAAAGCATCGGGGTCAGGGTCAGGGACACCACCAGGGAGACGACGATGGCCGCCGCCAGGGTGATGGAAAACTCGCGGAACAGGCTCTCGATGATCCCGCCCATGAACAGGATCGAGAGAAACACCGCCACCAGCGACACGTTCATCGACAGCAGGGTGAAGCCCACCTCCTTGGCCCCCAGGTACGCGGCTTTCATCGGGGCGATGCCTTCGTCGATGTACCGGGAGATGTTCTCCAGCACCACGATGGCGTCGTCCACCACCAGTCCGGTGGCAAGGATCAGCGCCATCAGCGACAGGTTGTTCAGCGAGAACCCGTACAGGTACATGATGGCAAAGGTGCCCACCAGTGACACCGGCACCGCCAGGGTCGGGATCACCGACGCACGGACATTGCCGAGAAACACGAACACCACCAGGATCACCAGGGCCACGGCGATCAGCAGGGTCATCTCGGCCTCGTGCAAGGTGGCCTTGATCACCGGCGAACGGTCCATCGCCAGGTTGAGCTTGACGCTGGCCGGCAACACCGCCTGCAACGCCGGCAACTGGGCCTTGATCTGGTTCACCGTCTCGATGATGTTGGCCCCGGCCTGGCGGTTGATCACCAGCAGCACCGCCGAGTCGTTATTGAAGAAGCCACTGTTGTAGCGGTCCTCGACGCCGTCGCTGACCTTGGCCACGTCTTTCAGGCGCAGGGCCGAGCCGTTCTGATAGCGAATGATCAGCGGCTCGTAGTCGCGGGCCTTCTCCAACTGGTCGTTGGCCTGGATCTGCCACCGCCGCTGATCATCTTCCACCGAGCCCTTGGGCCGACGCTGGTTGGCGTTGGCGATGGTGTTGCGCACATCGTCCAGGGCCACGCCGTACTGGTTGAGCAGTTGCGGCTCCAGCTCGATGCGCACCGCCGGCAGGGAACTGCCGCCGATCTGCACTTCGCCCACGCCCTGCACCTGGGACAGGCTCTGGGACAGGATGGTCGAGGCCAGGTCGTAGAGCTGGCCCTTTTCCAGCACATCGGAGGTCAGCGACAGGACCATGATCGGCGCCTGGGACGGGTTGACCTTCTTGTAGGTGGGCATGCTGCGCATGCCGCTGGGCAGCAGGTTGCGCGAGGCGTTGATCGCCGCCTGCACTTCCCGGGCCGCGCCATTGATGTCGCGGTCCAGGTCAAATTGCAGAATCACCCGGGTCGAACCCTGACTGGAGCGGCTGCTCATGGTGTTGACCCCGGCGATCGCGCCGAAGGAGCGCTCCAGCGGCGTGGCCACGGTAGACGCCATGACCTCGGGGCTGGCCCCGGGCAGGCTGGCCTGGACCACGATCACCGGGAAGTCCATCTGCGGCAGCGGCGACACCGGCAGCAGGCCGAAGCTCACTCCGCCCAGCAGCATGATCGCCAATGACAGCAGCATGGTTGCCACCGGGCGTTTGATGAAGGGACCCGAGAGGTTCATGGGCGACCGCTCCCAGTTTCAAGCGCCAAGCTGCAAGAGAAAAGCAGGGTCGGTGCACGCTCTTGCTTCTGCTTTAACTTGCAGCTTGTAGCTTGCAGCTTGCCACTGCGGCGCTTCATACCCCCTCCTCCTGGAGGACTTCGTGCTTGCCAAAGCGCCGGCCCAAGCGGTCGAAGTACAAGTAGATCACCGGCGTGGTGAACAGGGTGAGGATCTGGCTCACCAGCAGGCCGCCGACCATCACCAGGCCCAGGGGCTGGCGCAGCTCGGCGCCAGAGCCGCTGGCCAGCATCAAGGGCACGGCGCCGAACAGCGCCGCCAGGGTGGTCATCAGAATCGGCCGAAAGCGCAGCAGCGCCGCCTGATAGATCGCCTGCTCCGGAGCCATGCCCTGGTGGCGTTCGGCGTCGAGGGCGAAGTCGATCATCATGATCGCGTTTTTCTTGACGATGCCAATCAGCAAGATGATGCCAATGATCGCGATCATGCCCAGGTCATTGCCGCTGAGGATCAGCGCCAGCAAGGCGCCCACCGCCGCCGAGGGCAAGGTGGAGAGGATGGTGATCGGGTGGATGTAGCTCTCATAGAGCACGCCGAGCACGATGTACATGGTCACCACCGCCGCCAGGATCAGCAACAAGGTGCTCGACAGCGAGGCCTGGAAGGCCTCCGCCGCGCCCTGGAAGCGGGTCTGCACCCCCACCGGCATGCCGATCTCCTGCTGCACCTGCTCGATGACGTTCACCGCCTTGCCCAGGGCCACGCCCGGGGCCAGGTTGAAGGACATCATCACCGCCGGGAACTGGCCGATATGAGCGATGGCCAGTTGCGCCTGGCGCTCCTCGACATGGGCCAGGCTCGACAACCGTACTTGCCCGCCGTCGGTGGTCTTGACGTGGATCTGCTCCAGCGCCTGAGGCCCGATGCGCTCGCCGGCCTGGGCCTGGAGCACCACCCGGTACTGGCTGGCCTGGGTGTAGATGGTGGAAATCTGCCGCTGCCCGAAGGCGTCATACAAGGCGTCGGTGATGTTGGCCACCGAAACCCCGACCCGGGACGCCGCATCGCGGTCGATCACCAGGTACACCTGCAAGCCCTTGTCCTGCAGGTCGCTGGCCACATCGGTGAGTTCCGCACGCTGGGCCAGGGCTTCCACCAGGCGATTGCTCCACAGGCTCAGCAGCTCGGCATCCGGCGACGACAGGCTGAACTGGTACTGGGTGCGGCTGACCCGGTCTTCGATGGTCAGATCTTGCACCGGCTGCATAAACAGGCGGATGCCCAGCAGCTTGTCGACTTGCGGCTGGATCCGCGCGATCACCTGGGTCGCGCTCAGGTCTCGCTCGCCGTGGGGCTTGAGGTTGATCAGCAGGCGGCCGCTGTTGAGGGTGGCGTTATCGCCATCGACACCAATGTAGGACGACAGGCTTTGCACCGCTGGGTCCTCCAGGATGATCTTGGCCAGATCCTGCTGGCGCAGGCTCATGGCGGCGAAGGACACTGACTGCGGCGCCTCGGAAATGCCCTGAATGACCCCGGTGTCCTGCACCGGAAAGAAGCCCTTGGGCACCACCAGATACAGCAGCACGGTCAGGCCCAGGGTGCCGACGGCCACCATCAGGGTCAGGAACTGGTGCTTGAGCACCCACTGCAACTTGCGCCCGTAGCTTGCGATCAGCCAGTCGATCCAGGCCCCGCTGGCGCGGTAGAAACGCCCCTGCTCTTGTTCCTTGGGCTCACGCTTGAGCAGCCGCGCGCACATCATCGGGGTCAGGGTCAGGGACACCACCAGGGAAATCAGGATCGCCACCGCCAGGGTGATGGCGAACTCGCGAAACAGCCGGCCCACCACATCGGCCATGAACAGCAGCGGGATCAGCACCGCGATCAGCGACAGGGTCAGCGAGATCAGGGTGAAGCCGATCTGCTTGGCGCCCTTGAGCGCAGCCTGCAGCGGGCTCTCGCCCTCTTCGATGAAGCGCGAGATGTTCTCCAGCATGACGATGGCGTCGTCCACCACGAACCCGGTGGCGATGGTCAGGGCCATCAGGGTCAGGTTGTTCACCGAAAAACCGGCCAGGTACATCACGCCGAAGGTGCCGATCAGCGACAGCGGCACGGCAATCGAAGGAATCAGGGTGGCGCTGGCCCGGCGCAGAAAGAGGAAGGTCACCATCACTACCAGGGCAATGGCGATGAACAGTTCGTGCTGCACATCCTTGACCGAGGCGCGGATGGTCTGAGTACGGTCGGTGAGCACCGTGACATCCAGGCCCGCCGGCAGGTTGTCGGTAATGCTCGGCAGCAGCGCCTTGATCCGGTCCACCACTTCGATCACGTTGGCTCCGGGCTGACGCTGGATGTTCAGCAGCACCGCCTGGTTCTGGTTGGCCCAGGCTGCCAGGCGCTCGTTCTCAGCGCCATCGACGATCTCGGCGACATCCTTCAGGCGCAGGGGCGCGCCATTCTTATAGGCCAGGATCAGCTCGGCGTAATCCTTGGGCGAAGTCAGCTGGTCGTTGGCGTCGAGCATCGAGACCCGGGTCGGGCCGTCGAAGTTGCCCTTGGGCTGGTTGACGTTGGACGCGGCAATCAGGGTGCGCACGTCCGCCAGGCTCAGGCCGTTGGCCGCCAAGGCCTCGGGGTTGACCTTGATCCGCACCGCCTGGCGCTGGCCGCCGGCGATGCTGACCATGCCGACGCCGCTGATCTGGGCGATCTTCTGCGCCATGCGCGTGTCCACCAGGTCATTGAGCTTGGGCAGCAGCATGGTCTTGGAGGTGATGGCCAGGGTCAGCACCGGGGTGTCCGCCGGGTTGACCTTGTTGTACACCGGCGGCGCCGGCAGGTCCTTGGGCAGCAGGTTGGTGGCGGCGTTGATCGCCGCCTGCACCTGCTGCTCGGCCACGTCCATATTGATGTCGAGGCTGAAACGCAGAGTCAGCACCGAGGCGCCGCCGGAGCTGGTGGAGGCCATCTGGGTCAGGCCGGGCATCTGCCCGAACTGGCGCTCCAGGGGCGCGGTGACCGCGCTGGTCATCACGTCCGGGCTGGCCCCGGGGTACAGGGTCATGACCCGGATGGTCGGGTAGTCCACCTGGGGCAAGGCCGAGACCGGCAACAGGCGATAAGCGATCAGGCCGGCCAGGACAATGGCCAGCATGCTCAGGGTGGTGGCTACCGGACGGAGGATGAACAGTCGCGAGAAATTCATGCGCCGACCTTTTGCGCCTTGCCATCACCTGGTGCCACGGCCGCGCCGCCGGGCTGGCCATGCAACTGATCGGTCGGGCTGCTGGGCAGCTCATTGCGGTCGTTGACCACTTCCACCCGACTGCCGTCCTTGAGGCGGTCGGTGCCTTCCAGCACCACCCGGTCGCCGGCGTGCAGGCCGGCCTTGATCACCGTCAGATCGCCATCGCTGTCACCCACCTGCAGTTGCCGGATCTGCACCTTGTCGTCGCCATCCAGGGCGTAGACGAAAGTGCCATTGGTGCCGAACTGCACCGCTGCCGAGGGCGCCAGCACCACGTTCTTCAAGGTGTCGGCGAGCAGCCGCACATTGACGAACTGATTAGGGAACAACCCTTGGTCCTGATTATCGAAACGGGCCTTGAACTTCAGGGTGCCGGTGGTGGTGTCGATCTGGTTATCCAGGCTTTGCAGCACCCCCGTGGCCTGCAGCTTCACGTCGCTGCGGTCCCAGGCTTGCACGGGTAGCTTGGCGCCGCTGTGGTAACGCTTGAGCACGGTGTCGAGGCTGCCTTGCGGCAGGGTGAAGGCCACGCTGATGGGCTGGGTCTGGGCGATGATCACCAACGCCGTGGTGTCATTGGCCGACACCAGGTTGCCCACGTCCAACTGACGCAAGCCCAGACGCCCGCCGATTGGCGCACGGATGCGGGTGAATTCGAGGTTGAGCTTGGCGTCGTTGACTGCCGCCTGATTGGTCTTGACCGTGCCCTGGTACTGGCCAACCAGCGCCGCAGCGGTGTCCAGGGTCTGTTTGGCGATGCTGTCCTGGGCATACAGCCCGCGATAACGCTCAAGGTCGACCTGGGCGTTCTTCAACTGCGCCTGGTTCTGCAGCAAGGTGCCTTCGGCCTGGAGCAAAGCGTTCTGGTAGGGACGCGGATCGATCTGTGCCAGCAAGTCGCCGGCCTTGACCCTCTGCCCTTCCTCGAAGTTGACCTTGACCAGTTCCCCCGCCACGCGGCTGCGCACATTGATGGTGTTCAACGCGGTCACCGTCCCCAGCGCCTTGTAGTACAGGGGGAAATCACCCAGGATCACTGGCGCCACTCGCACCGGGATCGGTCCACTGGCGCCCCCAAAGCCCGGACGCACACTGCCACTACGCCCCATATGCCCGGCCGCCTGCCCTTCGGCCTCGTACTGGGGAGTGCCGGCTGGCCAGAATGTCCAGCACAGGCCCGCGACGAGCAGCAAGACGAGTAGACCGAACAGCCAGCGACGGGAGTTGCGGGGAGCAGAGGATTGCATGGATTGATCAACCATTGGGCGCGTGAATGTCTTCTTTGAGGGTGGCTGAACGATAAGCACCAGAGCGCTTTTAGCAAAGCGCCTTTACCGGCAATTTACCTTCGACTGACGTTTCAAGGTGCAGAGCTAAGCCACTGAAGCACAAATAAAAACGGCCTGGACAGAGCCAGGCCGTGAATAATTGTAAAACCTGTTACTTGAGTACGGCCAAGGCGGCGTCGTAGTTCGGCTCTTCGCCGATTTCCTTGACCAACTCGCTGTGCAGCACGGTGTCGTTTTCGTCCAGCACCACCACCGCACGGGCAGTCAGGCCCGCCAGCGGACCGTCGGCGATGGCCACCCCGTAGTTGTCGATAAACTCGCGGCCGCGCAGGGTCGACAGGTTCTGCACGTTTTCCAGGCCTTCGGCGCCACAGAAGCGGGCCTGGGCGAACGGCAGGTCAGCGGAGATGCACAGCACCACGGTGTTGACCAGTTCGCTGGCCTGGGCGTTGAACTTGCGCACCGACGTGGCGCAGGTCGGGGTGTCGACGCTTGGGAAGATGTTCAGCACCTTGCGCTTGCCAGCGAGGCTGCTCAGGGAAACATCGGCCAGACCTGCACCCACCAGGGTGAACGCCGGGGCTTTGGAACCGACTTGTGGCAGTTCGCCGTTGACCTGGACCGGGTTGCCTTTAAGAGTGACTTGAGCCATGAACGGAGTCCTTATTGAACAGTGATGATGAAACAGCAATGAGAAATTCTTGAGAGGCCGAAGTTAAGCATGAAACGGCCCGAGCACCTATTGCCCCATGGATAAATTGTCCGGCTACCTGGCCGATTGCAGGGACGGGCTTGCCAGCCAAGGCGGTTTGCAAGCTTGCATCCGGCTCACGGCCGTCTTCGCCGGCAAGCCGGCTACCACATAAGGCGAACTTGGCTATCGCGCGTAGGAGCTGGCTTGCCAGCGAAGACGCCCGCAAAAGCAGCGCAAGGCTCAAGGGCCCTTTCGCCGGCAAGCCGGCTCCTACAGGTGCGCCAGCAGCAGGTCCGCTACCGGGCCGCCGGAGGCCGGGTTCTGCCCGCTGATCACCCGCTGATCTTCCACGGCGAAGGGCGCCCAGGGCTCACCGGCCTTCTGGTACAGGGCACCACGCTTGAGCAGTTCGGTTTCGGTCAGGAAGGGCACGTACTGGTCAAGCTCGACCAGCTTCTCCTCCTCATTGGAGAACCCGGTGACCTGCTTGCCAGCGATCAGCAACGAACCGTCCGCCAGCTTGATGTTGAGCAAACCCACCGCGCCATGGCAGACCGAACTGACGTAACCGCCCTGCTCGTAGATGTCCCGGCTCAGGGCCTGCAACTCGGGGTTGTCGGGGAAATCCCAAACCACGCCATGACCACCGGCGTAATAGATGGCCACATAGTCCCGGGCCTGGACCTGCGACGGTTTCAGGGTCGCTCCCAGGCGGCTCATGAAGGCGCTGTCCTGGTACCACTGCCAGTCGGTGTCGTCGGCCATGGCCAGACTGTGGGGATCGATGGGCACGTAGCCGCCCTTGGGACTGACGTAATCCACCGCGAAGCCCGCCGCCTCGACCTTCTTCACAAAATGCACCGCCTCCCCCAGCCACAGGCCGGTGGCTCGGTTCAGGTTGGGGTATTTGGCCACGCTGGTCAGGACCACCAGTATTTTCTTGCTCATGGGCATGCTCCTTGAACGTTGAATGGGAATGGGCAAACACGGCACCGCGGCGCCATCACCCCGGCAAGCGCAACATGTTGCGGTGCCGGGCATCGAAAATCCGCGCCCTGTAGGCGTTGACCACCCAGCGTTCCAAAGGTGCGCCACCGATGGCCCGATAAATCACGCGGTCGGTGTACAGGGTGCCCCCTTCGGCGGCCTCGACCCGATGTTCATGACGAAAGGCGCGCAGCGGTCCCTTGAGCATTTCATCGACAAAATGCCGGTCGCTGACCTCGCGGATGACCACCGTCCATTTCGCCGGTATGACACCGAACATCCAGTGCAGGAAGCTGAACTGACGTCCGACACTGATGCGCAGGTCATTGATGTCGATGCCCCCCAAGGGGGTCACGCGCTCGGGAAAGATCTTGGGAAAGTTGGCCCCTTCGAGGCAGAAATCCAACACCTGGGCTGGACTGCGGCCCGGCAGAAAAGTCGTGCGCTCCACTACTGGCATAGCTGACAGCGCCTTGTTCAACCAACACAGTAATTACAATCAGCATCACATATGAACTATATCTATTTGTTTTTATTAGTTTTTTTCTATTCTAGAAACAACATTAACTCAACCATGCTAAGTACATGGAAATAATCACAAACCGCTTTAATAGCCATCCCCACTGCCGGGCAATCCGCTCGGACCTGCCCCACGCCCGCCCGGCGCAACAGAGCGCGGCACAGCAGAACCCGCGCGCCCCTGCCACTTGGACTGAATCGCCAGACGCCTGCCGCTGTTGAATAGACGGATTCAAGTCGGGGGACTTTTACCCGGGAAACCGGTAGGGTGCGCCCTGTCCTCCAGTCATGTCTGGATGTTGCTAGGGGTTGCATGGAGTTCTATCGCCCAATGAGTTGCTGGACCCTACTCGGCCTGCCGGTCACCGCTGATACCCGCACCATCAAGCGCCACTACGCCAAGCTGCTGAAACAGACCCGCCCGGATGAAGATCCGCAAGGTTTCCAGCGCTTGCGCGAGGCCTATGAACAAGCCCTGGCCCACAAGGACTGGGAGCAGAACCAGCCCCTGGAAAGCGATACCGACCACAGCCCGGCCGCCAGCGAGCCGCTGCTGTCGGCGCTGTCGCCCGTGCAGCGGGTGGCCATCCTGCTCAAGGAGCTGCACGTCGAGCAGCTCGACCAGCGTTATCAGCAGGCACAGGAACAGGACTGCGCCTATGAGTTCGAACTGGCCCTGCTGCGCCATTGCGTCGAACACCCGGCACAGGCCGAGGCGGTCCTGCACTGGGGCTTCGAGCATCTGCGCTGGATGAGCGCCTGGCAGCGCCTGGACCTGCCGGAATACCTGGTACTGGAACTGCAGCAACAGCTGTATCAACAGGTTCAGGCGCCGCTGGCCGCAGCCCTGCAGGCCAGGGATGAAACCGCGTTCCTGCAAGCCTATGCCCAGCGCTCGGCGCACCCCTGGCTGCTGCACCTGCAACACCGCCAATGGCTCAACCACTGGCTGGCGCAATTGCTGGCGGACAGTCCCTATTGGTCGGTGGCTATCTTCCAGGCGCTGTGCACAGGCCAAGGGTGGCGGTCCGCCGCCGACAACCACTGCCCAGAGGTGTTTTGGCCGCGCCTGCTCAAGCGCCATCAGGCCCCGCGATACCTGGCCCGCCAGCAACAACTGGCCAGCGAGCCGCCCATGACCCCGGAACACCGCGCCGCGCGCTTGTTGCTGGCACCCCTGAGCTTCAGCCAGCGCCGTGCCTGGGCCCGGCACCTGGGCAGCCAGGACTGGCAGGCCTGCCACAAGTTGGCGGCGAACCTGGCCGCGGACTATCCGGGAGTCGCCGCCGGCATGCCGGCCAGCAATCCCTACTTCTGGCGTGACTGGGAGCACGCCATCGACAGTTGGCCGATGCTCCTGGGCGTGGTCCTGGCGTGCCTGGCCGGCGCCTTAGGCCGGTACAGCGGGCAAGACGCCAGCCCCTGGGAGATTGTCGGGGTGACGCTGGTCTGGTCCTTGTGCTTCTGCGCCGCTGGCGAAGGGCTGCAGCGACTCTGGGGCCCTCTGAGCCAACGCCTGTACCAATGGGATGAACGCCTCAGCCGACGCCTGCCGTGGCGCCACGCGCCCTATCACTCCCTGCAACTGATCCGCGACCTGTTGCCCGTCGTGCTGCTCGGCGGCCTGCTGGGCGCGGTGATCCACCCGCTGGCCAGCCTGGCTTATCTCGGAGTCCAACTGCTGGTCGCCCTGGCCCGCCAACGCCGGATCGACCCGCTGAGTGCCTGGCAACGCATCAACCCCTGGCCGCGCCGCCTGTTGCTGGGCACGGCGCTGATACTGCTGGTGGCCGCCCTTGCCACCTTCAAATGGTTCGACGAACGCCACACCGCCGGGCGCTATCAGGGCCTGCAGCCCTGGACCGAGCGCCTGTGCGCACGCATGCCCGCCGATGCCCCCGGGTGCGCGGCGCCCGCCACCAAGGCCCAGTGGTACCCCCAGGAGGCCCGGCCATGAGCCAGCGTCCGTTACTGATCTTCGGTTGCGCGCTGATTGTCGGCTTGTTTGCCCTCCTGGGCGCCGGCGCCCCGATCGCCCGCTTCGAACTCTGGCTGGCCGGCCTGGACAGCCGCGCCAGCGCCGAGGCCGCGGCCCGAGCGCCACTGATCGACTGCGTCAACCAGTACGACGTGCCCTGGCGCCTGGGCTATTACACCTACGGCGCGCAATCGGCCTGGCGCCTGGCATTCGACGACCTGATGAACAATGCCCGGGACTTCGCCGACAGCGCGAAAACCAACATGGACGCCCTGCCCGCGCGCGAATGCGAACCGCGCATGCTCTATCGCCTGCGCCACCTGCAGCCCGATGCGCCGCTGATCGGCCTGGCCGAGCGCTACATAGACGCGCTGCACCAGGCCAACCTGGCCCGTCGTGCCCATTCCAGCGCGGTGCCCGGCGCCTACATGCCGGCCGAGGAGGACCCGGCCACCGTGGCCCGCCTCCAGCCCGACTTCGACCGCTACCTGCAAGCCTCCGCCGACCTGCGCGCCGCCCTGGCCAGCGCCGACATCGGCGCCCGGCGCGAACAACAGCGGCTGCTTGAACAGCGCCTGGGCCGAGACATCCACTGGCACCTCCTGGACTACATGATCCAGGCGCGGCTCACGGTGGAGCAGCTCAGTCAGGGGGTGCGCAAGAAAACCCTGACCCCGGTGCAACTGGCCAAGGCCAGCCAGGATCTGCAGCAGGCCTGGGATGCCGGACAACCCTTGCGCCACCGGCCGCAGAACGGCCGCAGCCAGTCAGCCCATTACCTGTGGAGCCAGATCACCCGGCCGGCCCTGCACTACCAACAGGCCTTGCGCACTTTGCACCAGGACTGGCAGGAACGGGCCGCGCCCGAGCGCTTGAGCGAGGACTATCACGCCGTGGTGCGGGCCTACGACTCGCTGCTCAGCTACTACAACAAGCAGGCCCAGGTGGATTACTGAAAGGGGCGGCAGTCCGCTGGACCGCCGCCGGATGGACGGCGGCTAACGCGCCTTGAGCTTGGCGAAAGATTGATGGAAGTCCGCCGCCCAACCGTCGATGACGTTCTTCACGTCTTCGACCTTCATCACCTGGGTGTCGTTTTCCAGAGGCTTGCCGGTGCCCTTGCGCACCACTTGGGCAATCACCTTGCCGCTGCCGCCATCGAGAAACACCGCCTCGGTGCCCAGGGTGGTTTGCTGATCACGAATCCCGGCGGCGGTGCTCACCGCTGCCGCCACCAGGGCCACGGGAATCACTTCATAAGGCTTCAGGCCTTCGGTCTTGCGCGTGACCGCGGTGATCGCCGCCCGCACCACCACCACGCCCGGACCGGGGCCTTGGGCCAGCGGCAGGCTGCGGACGGCCTCGCGCCGGAGGGCCTGGTCGTAGTACTGACTGATGCCGCTGAGGGTGCTCTGGGGAATCTTCGCCGTGGCGTGCGGCTGCGGGTAGAACTGGGTGGGCTCGATGTAGATCGCCCGATACTGGCCTGCATCCAGCTTGGGATCGATCCAACGCATCACTTCCACCCCGGAAGGTGACTTGACCTCCTTGAGCCGGCTGTAGTCCTGGAGAAAACCGGAGTATTCGTCGGGTTGGGTCAGGTTGCTGGAACAGCCGAGCATGGCCAAGGAGGCCAAGCACGCCGTGCCCATCATCAGTGCAAGCTTCATGGGTAACTCCTGTCGGCGAAACAGCCAGGAACTGGCCAGGGGGAGTTACAGGTATAGCCAAAGAACGCCAAACCTCACACCCGCCACAGGCACTGACTGGCCGGCGAAAGCGATCTTCAGGGCGGATAAAAAACCGTCCCGCCTTTCGCCGGCAAGCCGCCGTCTAGCGGCGGCGGAACAACGGACGCGGTTCGATCACCGAGCGACCATACAGCACGCTCATGCCCGCCAGGCCTTTGAGAGCGTCCAGCGCGCATTTGTCATCGCGGACGGCGAAGCTGTCAAAGCCGCATTGGCGCATGTGGCTCAATTGATCGCGCAACACATCGCCAACGGCCCGCAATTCGCCCATCCAGCCCAAGCGGGTCCGCAGCAGATAGGCCTGACTGTAGCCCCGGCCATCGCGAAAACTGGGGAAGTCCACGGCAATCAGCGGAATCAGCTTGAGCCAGGGCTTGAGGCTTTCCACCTCATCGTCCGGGCCGATCCACACCGCGTCACGGGCCGGATGATGCTCGATACGACGGATCAGCCAACGCGCCAGGGGCAGGATCAGTGGGCCATCAGGCAAGGGGTCGTCGCCCCCGCGCACCCAGGTCCAGGCGTCGTCCTCCACCAACTGGGCCTCCCCCTCATGCAGACGCAGCAGGTTGTTCATGCCAGAGCCTCCACAGCCTTGGGATAGACCCGCTCCTTGAACGGCTCCAGGCCAATGCGCTGCAGCGTATCGACGAAGGGCTCGTCGCTCTCGCGATAACGCACGAAGGTGGCGATGATGCGCTCGATCACCTCGGGGATTTCCTCGGCACTGAAGGACGGGCCGATCACCTTGCCCAGGGCGGCGTCGCGCCCCTTGGCACCGCCCAGGGTGACCTGGAACCACTCGCTGCCGTTCTTGTCGACCCCGAGGATACCGATGTTGCCGATGTGGTGGTGGCCGCAGGCGTTCATGCAGCCAGAGATGTTCAGGCTGATATCGCCCAGGTCGTGGAGGTAGTCCAGGTCGTCGAAACGCTGCTGGATGGCCAGGGTAATCGGCAGCGAACGGGCGTTGGCCAGGGCGCAGAAGTCACCGCCCGGGCAGGCGATGATATCGGTCAGCAGGCCGGCGTTGGCGGTGCCCAGGCCGTGCTCGCAGGCACGCTGCCAGAGCTCGAACAACTGCGACTTGGGCACATCCGGCAGGACGATGTTCTGCTCGTGGGCAATGCGGATTTCACCGAAACCGTAGTCCTCGGACCAATCGGCCACCGCTTCCATCTGCTGGCCGGTGACGTCCCCGGGAGGCGACGCCGGGCCTGGCTTGGTCGACAGCACCACACAGGTATAGCCCGGCACCTTGTGCGGGTGCACATTGCGCGCCACCCAGCGGGCGAAGGCCGGGTGCTCGGCCAAGCGGCTGCCGTAGTCCAGGTCAGTGTCCGCCAGGCGCTCGTAGATCGGCGGCACAAAGGCGCTGGCCACTCGCTGGTACTCGTCGTCGGTCAGCTGCGCCGGGCCATCCTTGATGTGCTGCCACTCCTCTTCCACTTCCTTGGCGAAGGCCTCGATGCCCAACGCCTTGACCAGGATCTTGATCCGCGCCTTGTACTTGTTGTCACGCCGGCCGTGGCGGTTGTAGACCCGCAGCACTGCCTCGACATAGGACAACAAGTGCTGCCAGGGCAAGCCTTCGCGGATCTGCAGGCCCAGGATCGGCGTGCGCCCCAGGCCGCCGCCGACGATCACCCGCAGCAGCATCTGGCCGTCGGCGGCACGGTACAGGTAGAGCCCAATGTCATGCATCATGATCGCCGCGCGGTCCTGCTTGGCCGAGCAGATGGCGATCTTGAACTTGCGCGGCAGGAACAGGAACTCCGGGTTGATGGTGGACCACTGGCGCAGGATCTCCGCCAGCGGGCGCGGGTCGAGGTATTCATCGGCGGCGACCCCGGCAAAGGCCTCGGTGGTGATGTTGCGCACACAGTTGCCGGAGGTCTGGATGGAGTGCATCTCCACCTCGGCCAGGCGCTGCAGGATGTCCGGCACCTGGGCCAGGTCGATCCAGTTGAACTGCAGGTTCTGGCGGGTGGTGAAGTGACCGTAACCACGGTCGAAGTCCCGGGCGATGCTGGCCAGGACGCGCATCTGCCGGGCGCTGAGGGTGCCGTAGGGAATCGCCACCCGCAGCATGAAGGCATGCTTCTGCATATATAGGCCGTTCTGCAGGCGCAGGGGCAGGAACTCTTCCTCGCTCAGTTGGCCGCCCATGAAGCGCCCGACCTGATCGCGAAACTGCGCCACCCGCTCAAACACCAGGGCCCGGTCATAGTCGTCGTACTGATACATATCCCTACCTCATCGAAGCTGATCGTGCTCTAACGGCGCGTGTTGTGAGGGGGCGACTATGCGCGTACGGCGCAGAACGTTACAGATTCAGGTAAAAACTAAAAAACCATATCAGCCACGACTTGAGTGCCGTAGTACATGAGATAAATCTGATCCGTATTAATGTGGTTTTTCTGAGCCTGTTTTGTTTCGTCGCTGATTCCTACAGTGCACCCCGTGCCAGACCGGGTGGCCTGGCAAGACTTTGCAACCGTGGAAGCATTGACCATGAACTCAGCAACAATCGGACAGGCTTACAACTACAAGGTGGTTCGCCAATTCGTCGTCGCAACCGTGGTATGGGGTGTGATCGGCATGGCCATGGGGGTGTTGATCGCCTCGCAACTGGTGTGGCCAGAAATGAACCTCGACCTGCCCTGGACCACCTTCGGCCGCCTGCGGCCGCTGCACACCAGCCTGGTGATCTTCGGTTTCGCTGGCAGCGCACAATTCGCCGCCAGCTACTACGCAGTACAGCGTACCTGCCAGGTGCGGCTGTACTCCGACACCCTGGCCGCCTTCACCTTCTGGGGCTGGCAATCGGTGATCGTGATCATGCTGATCAGCCTGCCCCTGGGCTACACCACCACCAAGGAATACGCCGAAATCGAATTCGCCGGCGCAGTGTGGATGGCAGTGGTCTGGGTAGCCTACGCAATTGTCTTCTTCACCACCGTGGTGCAACGCAAGTGCCGGCACATCTATGTTGGCAACTGGTTTTTCGGCGCCTTTATCCTGGTGATTGCCATGCTCCACGTGGTCAACCACCTGTCGATCCCGGTGGACTGGTTCAAGTCCTACCCGGTGTATTCCGGGGCCACCGACGCCATGGTCCAGTGGTGGTACGGGCACAACGCCGTGGGCTTTTTCCTGACCACGGGCTTTCTCGGGATGATGTACTACTTCGTGCCCAAGCAAGTCGGACGCCCGGTGTACTCTTATCGCCTGTCCATCGTGCACTTCTGGGCCCTGATCACCCTGTACATCTGGGCCGGCCCGCACCACCTGCACTACACCGCCCTGCCGGACTGGGCGCAGTCCCTGGGCATGGCCATGTCGCTGATCCTCCTGGCCCCCAGCTGGGGCGGCATGATCAACGGCATGATGACCCTGTCGGGTGCCTGGCATAAGCTGCGCACCGACCCGATCCTGCGCTTTCTGGTGCTGTCCCTGGCGTTCTACGGCATGTCGACCTTCGAAGGCCCGATGATGGCGATCAAGACCGTCAACGCACTGTCCCACTACACCGACTGGACCATCGGCCACGTGCATGCCGGGGCCCTGGGCTGGGTGGCGATGATCACCTTCGGCGCGATCTACCACATGGTGCCCAAGGTCTTCGGCCGCGAGCAGATGTACAGCGTGCCGCTGATCAACCTGCACTTCTGGCTCGCCACCATCGGCACCGTGCTGTACATCGCCTCGATGTGGGTCAACGGCATCACCCAGGGCCTGATGTGGCGCGCGGTCAACGAAGACGGCACCCTCACCTACTCCTTCGTCGAAGCCCTGGTGGCCAGCCACCCTGGATTCGTGGTGCGCTTCGCCGGTGGCGTGTTCTTCCTCAGCGGCATGCTGCTGATGGCCTACAACACCTGGCGCACCGTACGCGTGGCCGATGAAAAACTGGCCCTGAGCGACGCCCAGATCGCCTGATCCCCCCCCTCGCACGCCGGTCGCCTTGACCGGCGTTCTTCGTTTCAGGGAGCCTGCTCACCGATGGACATTTTCTTCAACCTACTGGGGGTGGCGTTTCTCTACCTCTGCATCGAGTACTGCCTGCGCCACCAGAGCGCCAAGAACCTGGACGACGCCAGCCTGATCCCCTTTGCCGACGACCCCGACGTCGCGCGCCGCGTGGAGTTGGCCACCGGTAAGAAAATCAACGCCATCGCACCGGAAGCGCCCAAGCCGGGATGGATCAACCTGGACATGTAGCTCAACGCGCGACACATGCCTCCCCCCTAGTGGCGGGCGTGCTGAGCAAAAAGTGCCGCCCCAGGCACATCGCGGCCGGCGCCGGCAAACGCAACCCGACCGGTCAGCGCCAGGCAGCGCCGTTCAAGCACGTTCACGGGGGATCAGGCTCTGCAATTGCGCGGCGAGGAAGTTGCCATCCAAGGCAACGATATCCGGATCCTTCAGGCCGTTGGTCTTGCGCCATTGCCAGCCGCCAGAAGCCTCGCCCACCAGGGATACACTGCCCAGACGCGCCGCCGTCAGGCCGATCACCGCCAGGGATATCGTGCCATTGCCTCCCATGACATCCGGAACGAACTCCACCGGCTTGCCGACAATAAGGAGAGTCAACTTCTCGCTCTTGAAGGTCGAGGCCTCCACCGGGAGCGCGGGGCTGAACGCCACATACGGCTCGCGATGCACCTCTAACAGGCCCGGCGACAGAACCGGGGCCAGCCAGGCTTCAATCTGCCCGAACAGCTCATGAATGCGACGGGCCCACACCTGCGACTGACTGTCGAACACCTGCTTCTTGTGGGCTTCACTGGCCGCGTAATGACCAAGCATCTCGCCCAATTGCTGGATATCGTCCATTGCCATGTTTCCTTGGCCTCGACCGTTGGGAACAGCAGGTCGCCGGCCCTGAGCATGGCAGATGCCAGCACCGAGCGTGGAGGTGTTTAACGGCTTGAAGATTGCCCGCCGAACCCCAGCCCCCCACCCAACATCACCGCGACCGTTCGCAGCCTGCGGCAGCGGCTACATGGTGTTGCTTGTGCCGCTGGCTACGAATGGTTTGGGCGGTATTCCGACGAGGGAGATGCGGTGATCCCAAGAGCGCTTGGGGGGGGGAGCTGGTGATCGCCTGGCAAGGTCCGGCGAGGCTGCGAAAACACCGCCAGCCGGGGATGATCCGCGACCAAGAATCAGGTCAAGCCAGCAGTTTCTGGATCTGCTCCTGCAGGCTGTTGAGGTCGAAGGGTTTGGCCAGGATTGGCGCCTTGCGGGTGATGGGGCTGCCGCACTCTAGGATTTCGTTGGGATAGCCGCTGATGAAAATCACCTTGAGGTCCGGGCGCAACTTGACCGCAGGTTCGGCGATCATCACCCCGGTAATGCCGCCAGGCAGCCGGTAATCGGTGATCATCACATCCAGGTGCGGCTTGCTGGCCAGGATCTCAAATGCCTGCTCGCCGTTTTCAGCCTGTAATACCCGGTAGCCCAGGCCTGACAGGTAATCCGCCAAAAGCATCAAAATCACCGGTTCATCTTCGACGATCAATACGACGTCTTGTGCATCTTCACTCATGGAAAACCTTCGCTCGGCCAACAGGCCCTATACGACCACTGGGTCACGCAGAGGTTGCGTCTGCGTGACACTTTTACTCAAGGGGCAGAGCCACGCGAAACAACGCGCCCTGACCCATGCGACTTTCAACCCGGATCGAACCACCGTGGGCGGTGACAATCTGCTCGGAAATGAACAGCCCCAAGCCCAACCCCGCCGCCGCATGGCTGGCGCTGACCCGTTCGAACTGCTGAAAAATACGCTTCTGATTTTCTTCGCTGATACCGATTCCATGGTCCTGGACGTCGATCCAGGCCTCACCGTTCTCGGCATACACTCTCACTTCGATCAGGCTCTTGGCACCGTAACGCAGAGCGTTGGTCAGCAGGTTGGAAATCACCTGTTCGATGCGAAACTCATCCCAGTTGCCTTCCACCGGCTGGTCGGCCTGCAGGCTCAGGGATGACTGCGCAGCCTCCACCTGAGGCGCAAAATTCTCCACCAGCCCACGTACCAGTTGCGCCAGATCAAAGCGCGACGGGCGGATCGACAGCTTGCCGGTGCGGATCCGCGAAATGTCCAGCATGTCTTCGATCAGGCGGATCAGGCTGTTGATCTGGCGCTCGTCGCGGTCAACCATGGCGTGCATCTTGTCCAGGCTGAAGGCCGCGGCGTTTTCCCGGGCCAGGTGCATCTTGCGCAGCTGGGTTTCCAGAATCAGACCGTTGAGCGGTGTACGTACCTCATGGGCAACGATGGACATGAAGTCATCGCGGGTGCGCACCGCCTGCTCCAGCTCGTCTTGCGTGGCCTGCAGCTTGTTGAGCAGCGCTTGTTGCTCGCGGCGGCTCTGCTCCAGGGCTTCGACCTGCTGCTTCATGGCCTTGCTCTGGCGATACAGATCGACAAAGACGTTGACCTTGCTCTTGACCGCGTGAATGTCCAGGGGCTTGTGCAGGAAGTCCACCGCGCCGCTCTCGTAGCCTTTAAAGGCATAGTTGAGTTCACGCCCGGCGGCGCTGACAAAGACGATGGGAATGTTCTTGGTCTTCTCGGTGCCGCGCATCAGCTCGGCCAATTCGAAACCGTTCATGCCTGGCATCTGTACGTCGAGGATCGCCATGGCGAACTCATGCTGAAGCAGCAGCGACAAGGCTTCATCCGCCGACAGCGCCTTGTACACCGTGCGGTCCTCACGCTTGATCAGCGCCTCCAGGGCCAGCAGGTTTTCCGGCAGATCGTCGACGATCAGCAGCTTGGCTTGAATAGTACTTAACATGCGATTCGTTCCAGCTCGGCGAGCAGACGGCTGATGCCGCTCAAAGGGAGAATGTAATCCGGTTGCTGCAAGGCCAGGGCGGCGTCCGGCATGGTGGACACATAGGCTTCGTCGGGGTCCTGGACAATGGTCAGCCCACCCCGGTGCTTGACTTCGGCCAGCCCCCGGGCGCCGTCCTGGTTCGCCCCGGTGAGCAGCACGGCGGCCAGGTTGCGACCATAGGCATCGGCGGCGGACTCGAACAGGTAATCGATGGCCGGGCGCGAATGGTGGACGCGCTCTTCCTGGCTCAGCGACAGACTGCGGTCCTGCTCCACCGACAGGTGATAACCGGGGGCGGCGAAGTACAGCGTGCCGGGCACCACCGGCTCCTTGTCGTCGGCCTCCTTCACCGTCAGCGCCAGGCGCCGGCCGAAGACTTCCGCCAACTGACTGCGGCGCTCCTCGGGCACGTGCAGCACCACGATCACCGGCAACCGGAAGCCCTGGGTGAAGCCGCTGAACAGCGCCAGCAACGCCTCAACCCCACCGGCGGAGGCGCCCACCACCACGGCCTCGACCCGGGGCAGAGGCCTCGGTCTGACAATGTCCTGGTTCATGTCTTGCGGTAGATCCGTTCTTGTTTGACCAAGGGCTCGAATTGCTTGGCGTAGGCGGAAAATTCCAGGGTTTCCTTGCTGCCCAACACCAGAAAACCACGATGACAGAGCGACTCATGGAACAATCCAAAAGTGCGATCCTGTAATTTTTTATTGAAATAAATCAATACGTTACGACATGAAACCAACTGAGTCTCAGAAAATACGCTGTCCGTCGCCAGACTGTGATCGGCGAAGGTCACGTTTTCGCGCAAGCTCTTGTCGAAAATCGCGTAGTCATAGGCCGCCGTGTAGTAGTCGGCAAACGAACGCTGGCCACCGGCCTGCTGGTAGTTGTGGGTATAAGCGCGAACGTTCTCCAGGGAAAAGATCCCCTGCTTGGCCTTTTCCAGCGAGCTGGGGTTGATGTCGGTGGCGTAGATGATGGTGCGCTCCAACAGCCCTTCTTCGCGCAGCAGGATGGCCATGGAATAGACCTCCTCGCCGGTGCTGCAACCGGCGATCCAGATCTTGATCGACGGGTAGGTCTTGAGCAGCGGCACCACTTCCTGGCGGATCGCCAGGAAGTGCGACGGATCGCGAAACATCTCGCTGACCGGGATGGTCAGGAACTGCAGCAACTGCATGAACGCGGCCGGGTCATGCAGCACCCGTTCCTGCAATGCGGAAATGGTCTGGCACTCAAACTGGCGCATCGCGTGGTTGACCCGACGTTTGATCGACGCGCCGGAGTAATCGCGAAAGTCGTAGCTGTATTTGAGATAAATAGCTTCGATCAGCAAACGCAGTTCGATCTCGGTATTGCGTTCCACTAAATTCTTTCCATCTTCGGCAACCACACACGAATAAGTGAAAACAGCCGGTCAAGGTCGATGGGCTTGGCCAAGTAGTCATTGGAGCCGGCCTGCAGGCAGCGCTCCTGGTCGTCCTTCATGGCCTTGGCCGTGACCGCGATGATCGGCAGCTTGCGCCAGCGAGGGTCCTTGCGGATCTGCACCGTGGCTTCGAAACCGTCCATCTCCGGCATCATCACGTCCATCAGCACCAGGTCGATGTCTTCGACTTCATTGAGCTTGGCGATGGCTTCATGACCGTTGCGGCCGATCACCACCACCGCGCCCTTGTGTTCCAGGGCGCTGGTCAGGGCAAAGATGTTGCGCACATCGTCATCCACCAGCAGGATCTTGCGCCCCTCGAAGACCTTGTCGCGGCTGCGGGCGGTCTTGAGCATCTTCTGCCGCTCATGGGACAACTGCGATTCGACTTTGTGCAGAAAAAGCGTCACTTCATCCAGCAGCCGCTCTGGCGAGCGCGCGCCCTTGATGATGATCGAGCGCGAATACTTGCGCAGTTCAGCCTCTTCGTCGCGGGTCAGGTTGCGTCCGGTGTAGACGATGACCGGCGGGAAGGAACGGATGTCCTCGGTGGACATGCGCTTGAGCAGGTCGTTGCCGAGCATGTCCGGCAGCTTGAGGTCGATGATCATGCAGTCATAGACATGCTCGCGGAGCAGGTCCAGAGCGTCTTGCGCCAGGCCCACAGCGGTGATTTCGATGTCATCGTCGCCAATCAGGCGGGCAATGCTGTCGCGTTGCAGATCGTCGTCCTCCACCAGCAGCACGCGCTTGACCTTCTGCGTCAGCTTGGCTTCCAGGCGGGCGAACACGTCCTTGAGTTCCTCACGGGTGGTGGGTTTCACCGCATACCCCACGGCGCCCATGTGCATCGCCGCCTCGACCCGGTCTTCCACCGAAATCACGTGCACCGGAATGTGCCGGGTTTGCGCGTGTTCCTTGAGCCGCTGCAGCACGGTGAGGCCGGAGTGATCGGGCAAGCGCATGTCCAACAGGATCGCGTCCGGAATGAACTGGGTGGCCAGGCTGTAGCCCTCGTCGGCACCGTGGGCCACCAGGCAGTGATAACCCAGTTCATGCGCCAGATCGAAGAGGATATTGGCAAAGTTAGCCTCATCTTCCACCACCAGGATGCAGCGGCGGCTGAACGGCGTCTTGTCTCGGTCGTCGGCGAAACGAGGAATCTCGCTGCCCTGGGCTTCGGCCACCACTGGCGCAGGGCTCGGCGGCGGCGGTGGCGCCACAGGCACGCCCGGCGCCGCCAGCGTCAGCACCGGCGCAAGCG
This sequence comes from Pseudomonas sp. LD120, assembly GCF_009861525.1. Taxonomy (GTDB): domain Bacteria; phylum Pseudomonadota; class Gammaproteobacteria; order Pseudomonadales; family Pseudomonadaceae; genus Aquipseudomonas. The sequence continues at coordinate 599,851 of NZ_WVHL01000002.1, forward strand.
CCTCGCTGTAGTGCTCCGGCAGTACCAGGGTGAAGAGGCTGCCACGCCCCGGCTCGCTGCTGACGCCGATGGAGCCTCCGAGCAGGGCCGCCAGGTCGCGGGAGATCGACAGCCCCAGGCCGGTGCCGCCATAACGTCGGTTGGTGGTGCCATCGGCCTGACGGAAGGCCTCGAAAATGCTTTCTTGCTGGTCTTCAGCAATGCCGATCCCCGAGTCTTGCACGGCAAAGGCGATGCCCGCCCCCGGCCGGGGCGAAACGCTCAGACTGACCTGGCCTTTCTCCGTGAACTTGACCGCGTTGGACAACAGGTTCTTGAGAATCTGCTCGACCCGCTGGCGATCGGTGAACAGCATTGGCGGGGTTCCCGGTTGCACTTGCACGGAGAACTCCAGGCCCTTGTCCTCGGTCAGAGGCTGGAACAGGCTGCGCAGGGCATCCACCAGGCGCGGCACGCTGGTGTTCTCCGGGCGCACTTCGAGCTTGCCCGCCTCGACCTTGGAAATGTCGAGAATATCGTTGATCAGGTTCAGCAGGTCATTGCCGGCGGAGTAGATGGATTCGGCGAACTTGACCTGCTCGGCGCTGAGGTTTTCCTGGGGGTTTTCCGCCAACAGCTTGGCCAGAATCAACGAACTGTTGAGCGGTGTGCGCAGTTCGTGGGACATGTTGGCGAGGAATTCGGACTTGTACTTGCTGGAACGCTGCAACTCTTCGGCGCGCTCTTCGAGCTGCACCTGCGCGGCGTTGAGCTCAGTGTTCTTGAGGTCCATGGCATCGCGCTGCTCGGCGAGGATCTGCGCCTGTTCGGCCAATTGCTCGTTGGTCTGTTCCAGTTCCACTTGCTGGGTTTCCAGGTGCGCCTGGGACTCCTTGAGAATCCGCGACTGCTCTTCCAGCTCTTCGTTGGCGGTCTTGAGCTCTTCCTGCTGAACCTGCAGCTCCTCGTTGAGCTGCTGGGTTTCGGCCAGCACTTCTTGCAGGCGCTGGCGATAGCGCGCCGCTTCGATGGAGGTGCCGATGTTGCCGGCAATCAGTTCCAGCAGCTCGACATCGCGATCGCTCAAGGCCCGCAGAAAGCCCAGCTCGATCACCCCGTTGACCCGTTCGTCGTCATGGGTCGGCACCACCAGCACGCTGTGGGGAGTGCCGTCACCCAGGCCGGAGCTGACCTTGAAATAATCCACCGGCACCTGGTCCAGGCGAATCAGCCGTTTGTGCTGCGCGGCCTGCCCCACCAGACCTTCATCGCCATACAGCGATTGCTCCTGCTGCTCCTGCTCGCGGGAGAAACCATAGGCAGCCACGCGCTTGAGGCCGCCGTGCTCCTCACGGACATACAGCGCCGCGACAGGCGACCCCAGGTACTGGGCGCAAAATTGCAGAATATTGCGCCCCAACAGGTTCAAGGTCAGTTGCCCGAGCATCTGCTCGGCCAGCTCGGTCTGACCGTTGCGCAGCCAGGCCTGCTGCTCCAGGCGTTGAGCGCTTTTTTCCTGGGCCCGGAGGTTGTCGCTGTAGCTCTCGGAGAGGCTCAACAGATCCCGGCGCCCAATGTAGGCCAGCAAGCCGCTGATGCCGGCGACGAACAGCAAGTACAAGGTCACACTGAAAATCGTGGTGCGACTGACGTCTTCATTGCGCTCCTGGCGCAGCCGCTGCTCCATGGCCACCGCGTCGTCATATTCGTTGCGCACCTCATCGGACAGGCGCTTGCCGCGCCCGGCCTGGACCGCGCCACGATAGTCGGCATTCTGCCGGCGCAGGGCGATCATGTCCTGACCGTAGCGGTTCCATTCCTCTTGCAGGGCTTCCAGGCGCTTGAACCGCTCCACCTGCTGCGGGTTATCGGCCACCATGGCCTGCAGGCTGCGCAGTTCACTGAGAATGCGGGGTTTGGCCACTTCATAGGGATCGAGAAAATGCTCGTCGCCGGTGAGCAAGAAACCGCGCATGCCAGTTTCCAGATCGATGCTCAAGCGCGCCGATTCGGTGATGCTGTTGATCACACGGTCCGTGTGCTGAGCCCACTGGATCACCGAGAGCAGGTAGGTGATCAAGGACACGAAAAAAACCGCGCTGAGTACGCCCACGCCCAGCGGCAGACTGATGTTGCGGGCCAGCAGTTTGCGAAAGCTTTGCTGATCAACCGAGGACGGACGGATCATTTGATGGACCTTGGCACCGTAAAGAAACGAAGTTTGCCCCACATCCGGCCATCGCCGCTATGTTTTATAAACCACGGGCCGGTCCCCTGCGATTTGTCCTGCCTTGGGACAAAGGAAGCGGTTATTCTTGCCGACGCTTGTACAACTGCGTTTTTTTGTACAGCTTCGGGAACTTGTGACAGGCGCAGGCTTACTGAAGAACAGGGCCCCTTGTCATGCCGCCCCACCGAATTCATTTCTTGAGAGTGTCCATATGCCCGCCAGCCCCTCCACCATCCTCGTCGTCGAAGACGACGCCATCGTGCGCATGCTGATTGTCGATGTCCTCCAAGAGCTCGAATTCCGTGTCCTGGAGGCCGACGGCGGCGAAGCGGCATTGAGCCTGCTGCAAGACATGCAGCAACGCATCGACCTGCTGATGACCGATGTCGGCCTGCCGGGCATGAACGGCCGCGAACTGGCGGAGCGGGCACGGGAGTTGCGCCCGCAGTTGCCGGTGCTGTTCGCCAGCGGCTACACCGAGTCCATTGAAGTGCCCGACGGCATGTCGGTGATCGGCAAGCCGTTTTCCATCGACCAACTGCGGGACAAGGTCCGCGGCATCCTCGGCTGAACCCGCTGCCGGGCTGATCAGGCGGCTCCACGCTGTGGTTTAATGGCGGCCTTTTTGCCCTTGCCTGCCAGGAATCACCGCTCATGAGCCCTACCGCCGCAACCAAAGTCCTGATCATTGGTTACGTCTGGCCCGAGCCTCGCTCCTCCGCTGCCGGCGGGCACATGATGCAGATCCTCCAGAGCTTTCTCGACCAGGGCTGGGAACTGACCTTCAGCAGCCCGGCCAACGAGGGCGAGCACAAGGAGGACCTGGCGGCCCTGGGCATCCGCGAATGCCCCATCGAACTCAACAACAGCAGCTTTGACCGCTTCGTCGCCGAGCTGGCGCCGGATATCGTGCTGTTCGACCAGTTCATGATGGAGGAGCAGTTCGGTTGGCGCGTGGAGCAGCACTGCCCGAACGCCTTGCGGGTCCTGGAAACCTCGGACTTGCAATGCCTGCGCCACGCCCGCCACCAGCGACTCAAGGATCACCTGAAGACCGGCGCCGACGAGGATGACTTCAGCGCCCTGTTCCGCCGGGCGCCGGTAGAAGAATTCCGCCACATGGCCGACACCGACCTGGCCAAGCGCGAGATCGCCGCCATCTACCGCTGCGACCTGAGCCTGATGATCTCCGAAGTGGAGATCGACCTGCTGGTGCGGCAGTTCTGCCTGCCCCCGGCCTTGCTGCACTGGTGCCCACTGATGCTGGACCGGTTGCCGGGCGAATTCCCGCCCTTCGAGCAAAGGGCGCACTTGCTCAGCATCGGCAACTTCCGTCACGCACCGAACTGGGACGCCGTGTTGTGGATGAAGAACCGCGTGTGGCCGCTGATCCGCCAGCAACTGCCCGGTGCGCAACTGCATCTTTATGGTGCCTACACCCCGCCCAAGGCGGTGGCCCTGCACAACCCGGCCCAAGGCTTTCACATCATGAACTGGGCCGAAGACGCACTGCAGGTGATGAGCGCGGCGCGGATCTGCCTGGCGCCGTTGCGGTTCGGCGCCGGGATCAAGGGCAAGCTGCTGGATGCGATGCTTTGCGGCACGCCAAGCGTGACCACCCCAGTGGGCAGTGAATCCATGTCCCAGGACGGCCTGCCGTGGCCGGGCGCGGTGGCTGAATCCGCCAGCGCCCTGGCGGCGGCCGCGGTGCGCCTGTATCAGGATCAGGCGTTGTGGAACCAGGCCCAGGCCGACGGCACCCGCCTGCTGGAAGCCCGCTACCGCCAGCAGGTGCATGGCCCGGCGCTGATCCAGCGCCTCCACCACTGCCGCCAGCACCTGGAACAACTGCGCCGCGATAACTTCACCGGCGCCATGCTGCGCCACCACCATCACAAGAGCACCCAATACATGGCGCAGTGGATCGAGGCGAAGAACCGCCCGGCCCCCTGAGCCCCGCCCCCTCCCCGCAGGAATCGGCTTGCCGGCGACGAACCGGCGACCGACCTGTGCCTTGAGTCGGGCGTCCAACCGCTCAAGGGCATGCCCCCTTCCCATTACCGCCGCCTGGCGGTGCAACGGCTGACCGAACAGAACCGCGTCTGAGCCGGGTCGACGCGCCAGTTGCCCGCTGGTTGCCTGCAGGCCGTTCGGGCCCCTTTCGCCACATGCCGCTCGAATCCCCTTGCCGGCAAGCCGGCTCCACCGGGGTCGCTCAGGACGGCAAAAACCGTTCGCAACGGTAAACGAATCCCGTTCAGCTTACGTTCAGCCGTTGTTAGTAACTTTCATTTAGCAATGAGTATCATTATGTTACAAATTGACTCCCTATCTGTTGCCCCGCCGGTGCTGAATGCTCGTTCCATTTCTGATCATGCTGCGCGAAGGGATTGAAGCCGCGCTTATCGTTGGCATCATCGCCAGTTACCTGAAACAGACCGGCCGTGGCCAGTGGATGCCCGCCGTGTGGATCGGCGTGTTTCTCGCCGCCGCCCTGGCGTTGCTGGTGGGCGGCGGCCTGGAACTGATGAGCGCCGAGTTTCCGCAGAAACAGCAGGAGCTGTTCGAGGGGGTTGTCGGCCTGGTGGCCGTGGGCATCCTCAGTTCCATGGTGTTCTGGATGCGCAAGGTGGCGCGCTCCATCAAGCACGCCCTGCATGAGTCCCTGGACCAGGCCCTGGCCGGCTCCCGACACCAGGTCACGGCGCTGATCGCCATGGTGTTCTTCGCCGTCGCCCGGGAAGGCCTGGAAACCGTGTTCTTCCTGCTCGCGGTGTTCCAGCAGAGCCAGGGCCCCGGCGCGCCCATCGGTGCCCTGCTGGGCCTGGTCGCGGCGATCATCATCGGTGTCCTGATCTACCGTGGCAGCCTGCGCCTGAACCTCGGGGCGTTCTTGCGCTGGACCGGGCTGTTCATCCTGCTGGTGGCCGCCGGCATCCTCGCCAATTCGGTGCAGGCCCTGCACGAAGCCGGAATCTGGAACCACTGGCAGACCGTGCTCTTCGACTTCAGCGCCAGCCTGCCCGTGGACGGCCCGCTGGGCTCGGTGCTGGCCGGCATGTTCGGCTACCAGGACGCGCCCACCCTCAGCACCCTCGGCGCCTATGGGCTGTACCTGGCGGTGACCCTGGTGGTGTTCTTCCTGCCCGCCGGCAGCGCGGCCAAGGCGCCCGCCCCGACCTCTTCCGTTTCCAGTCAATAGGCTCCCCCATGACCCCGCAAGCCTCTTCCCAGGCCTCGCCGTCCCGCGCCTTGCGCTGGGCGGTGGCCGGCTCGGTGATCGTGATGATCGCCGCCGGCGGGCTGTTCTATTACGCCGCGCAACTGGCCGCCGACAAGCGTCAGGCGCACCCAGGCGAAATCACCGTGACCCTCTACCCCAAGAGTTGCCAGCCCAACGCCCTGAGCGTTGCGGCCGGACACGCCAGCTTCCGCATCGTCAACCGCTCCGAGCGCGCCGTGGAATGGGAAATCCTCGACGGCGTGCTGGTGGTCGAGGAACGGGAGAACATCGCTCCGGGCCTGAGCCAGGTGGTCCACGCCGACCTGCAACCGGGCGACTACGCCATGACCTGCGGACTGTTGAGCAACCCGCGCGGCACCCTGCATGTGACGGCCAGCGCCGAGTCCGATGCCCAGGCCAAGGCCGGTCCCTCACTGCTGGCCTTTATCGGGCCGCTGTCGGAGTTCCGGGTCTACCTGAATACCCAGGGCAGCGCCCTGATCAAGGCCGTGGCCAGCTTGCAGCAAGCGATTGAGGCCGGCGACCTGAAACAGGCCCAGGCCCTGTACCTGCCGGCCCGCGCCGCCTATCAGCGCCTGGCCCCGGCCGCCCAGCGCCTGGCCGAACTGGACAACGGCATCAATGCCCGCGCCGACTACTTCGAACAGCGCGAACAGGACCCGGGCTTCAGCGGTTTCCATCGCCTGGAGTACGGCCTGTTCCAGAAAAATGACCTGGTGGGCCTCGCTCCCATAGCTCAGCGCCTGTCCAGCGACGTGGTCAGCCTCAAGCAACAGTTGCTGGCCCAGACCCTGCCACCGGAGCAATTGGTGAGCATCATCGCGCGCAACATGCGCAGCCTGGCCAACCTGCGGGCCAGCAGCGGTGAAGAGGAGCGCTACAGCCACAGCGATCTCAACGGTTTTGCCGCCAACCTGGAAACCACGCGCAAGGTCATCGACCTGCTGCGCCCGTTGCTGGTCAAGTCCGCCGCCCCGCTGCTGCCCCAGGTGGACAGCGCGGCCCAGGCCCTGGCCGCGCGCCTGGACAGCCTGCGCGATGGCTTCGGTTACGTGAGCTACGACAAGGTCAGCGCCGAACAACGCACAGAAATCGCCGACAAGGCCCTGGCCCTGGCCGACGCCCTCGACGCCATCGACCCCGCACTCGGCCTTTCCGGCCTGTAACCCGACGAGCCTTCCATGAACGATTCAGATCAAGCCAACCCCTTCTTCAGCGCCCAACGCCGACGCGTACTGCTGGGCATGGGCGCCGCCGGCGTGGCGCTGGCTGGCAGCAGCCTAAGTTGCCCGGCCCTGGCCGCCGCGCCCGCCCAGGTCGCCGAAGCCCCGAGCAGCGACAAGACCCAGGACCGCCACGACTTCCACGGTCGGCACCAGAGCGGCATCGTCACCCCACGTCCGGCGGCGGGCATGCTGGTGTCCTTCGATGTGCTGGCCAGCGACCGTGATGAGCTGGAGCGACTGTTCCGGACACTCAACCAGCGTATCGACTTTCTCATGAGTGGCGGCCCGGTGACCCCGATCGACCCGAAGCTGCCGCCCCTGGACTCCGGCATCCTCGGCCCGGTGGTGACCCCGGACAACCTGACCATCACCGTCTCGGTGGGCGCCTCGCTGTTCGACGAGCGCTTCGGCTTGACCGCGGCCAAGCCCAAGCGCTTGATGCGCATGGTGGGATTCCCCAACGACGCCCTGGAGCCAGCCTGCTGCCACGGCGACCTTAGCCTGCAGTTCTGCGCCAACAGCGCCGACACCAACATCCACGCCCTGCGCGACATCGTGAAGAACCTGCCCGACCTGCTGCTGGTGCGCTGGAAACAGGAAGGCAGCGTACCGCCCCAGGCCCCGGCCAAACCCGGGGAACCTGCGCAGAGCGCGCGCAACTTCCTGGGCTTTCGCGATGGTTCGGCCAATCCCGATTCCAATGACCAGCAGGCCATGCAGCAGATCGTCTGGGTCCAGCCCGGCAGCGACGAACCGGCCTGGGCGGCCCATGGCAGCTACCAGGCGGTGCGGATCATCCGCAACTTCGTCGAGCGCTGGGACCGCACCCCACTGCAAGAGCAGCAAAGCATCATCGGCCGGGTCAAGACCACGGGCGCACCCATGGACGGCCATAAGGAAAGCCAGGTGCCCGACTACGGCAAAGATCCCCACGGCAAGCTCACCAAGCTCGACGCCCACATCCGCCTGGCCAATCCGCGTACCGCGCAGACCCGACAGAACCTGATCCTGCGCCGGCCGTTCAACTACTCCAACGGCGTCAACAAGAACGGTCAGTTGGACATGGGCCTGCTGTTCATCTGCTACCAGTCCGACCTGGAAAAAGGCTTCATCGCGGTACAGACCCGCCTCAACGGCGAGCCCCTGGAGGAGTACCTCAAGCCCACCGGTGGCGGCTACTTCTTCACCTTGCCGGGGGTCACCGGCGCCGCGGATTTCATCGGCCGCTCGCTGCTCGATGCCAGCCGAGCGGAAACCACGGCCTGACGCCCCAACACAACACCTCCACGGAAACCTCCCATGAAAAACTCGCCGCTTGCTGTGTTACTGACCCTTGCCCTGCTCCACGCGCCGCTGTCGGCCTTCGCTGCCAGCGCGCCCCTGGAGCTGGTGGGGCCGATCTCCGACTACAAGATCTACGTCACCGCACAGCTCGACGAGCTGGCCAGCCATACCCAGCAATTCACCGACGCGGTGAAAAAAGGCGACCTGGCCACTGCCAAGCGGCTCTATGCGCCGACCCGGGTCTACTACGAGTCGATCGAACCCATCGCCGAACTCTTCAGCGACCTGGATGCGTCCATCGACTCGCGGGCCGACGACCACGAGCAAGGCGTCAAGGCCGAAGACTTCAGCGGTTTCCATCGCCTCGAATACGCGCTGTTCGCACAACACAGCACAGCTGGCCTGGGCGCGCTGGCCGAGCGTCTGAACAAGGACGTCAAGGACCTGCAGACCCGCGTCGCCGGCCTGACCTTCGCGCCGGAAAAAGTCGTGGGCGGCGCTGCGGCACTGCTCGAAGAAGTGGCCGCGACCAAGATCTCCGGCGAAGAGGACCGCTACAGCCACACTGACCTCTATGACTTCCAGGGCAACATCGACGGGGCGAAGAAAATCGTCGACCTGCTGCGTGGGCCGATCGAGAAACAGGATCAGGCCTTTGCCGCCAAGCTGGACAAGAACTTCGCCAGCGTGAACACGATCCTGGCCAAGTACAGAACCCCTGACGGCGGTTTCATGACCTACGACCAGGTCCAGGACAACGACCGCAAGGCCCTGATCGGTCCGGTCAACACCCTGGCCGAAGACCTCTCGACCCTGCGCGGCAAGCTGGGCCTGAACTGACCCGGTCCAAGCCAGAATCAGCCCAGGCCGCTGGCTTGTGTGAGCGGGCTTGCCAGTGCAAGCGATTGCCAGCCCCCCCACAAGCCTCGACACCCTATTGCTCTCGTCGCCGGCCAGCCGGCGCCCACCTGGCGTTGCCATCACGGCTGCAGATAAGGCTGGGCGTCAGCGCGTTATCCCGATAACGTTCACGGCCCAACGGCTTTCATGGAAGATTTTCTATGCCTCGCTCCACAGCGACCGCCGCGGCGCTGACTGCCAAACCCTTCTCGCTGCTACCACTGATGGCCGCCTACATCGCCTGCACCATGTCGATGATGGCTTTCGTCTCGCTGATCGGCCCGATCTCCCGAGCCCTGCACCTGGAGACCTGGCACGCCGGCGCCGCCGTCACCGTGTCCGGGGTGATCTGGATGCTCCTGTCGCGCCCCTGGGGCCAGGCCAGCGACCGCTTCGGCCGACGCCGGGTGCTGTTGCTGGGCACCGCCGGCTTCACCCTCGCCTACTGGGCGCTGTGCCTGTTTATCGACCTGTCGCTGCAGACGTTGCCCAGCGTCGCCATCGCGTTCTTCGGCCTGATGCTGGGCCGCGGGCTGATCGGTGCCTTTTATGCTGCTGTGCCCGTGGGAGGGCTCGCACTGATCGCCGACAACGTCGAACCGCAGCATCGGGCGCAGGCCATGGCCACCCTCGGCGCCGCTAACGCCGTCGGCCTGGTGCTCGGCCCGGCGGTGGCGGCGCTGCTGGCCCGCTACAGCCTGAGTCTGCCGTTCTACGCCATGGCGGTGTTGCCCTTGCTGGCGTTCCTGGTGCTGCGCTACAAGCTACCGCGCCAGGAACTGCACCTCAAGCACCTCCCCAGCCGGGTCCGCTTGAATGACCCACGACTGCTGCGGCCGATGACGGTGGCCTTTGTCGCCATGCTCTGCGTATCGATCGCCCAGATCACCGTCAGCTTCTACGCCATGGATCGCCTGCACCTGAACCCGGCCGATGCGGCGCAGGTCGCCGGGGTAGCCCTGGCCATGGTTGGCGTGGCATTGATCTGCGCACAGTTGGTGGTGCGCAAACTGGAATGGCCGCCGCTGCAGATGATCCGCTACGGCGCCCTGCTCTCCGCGCTGGGATACGCCGGCAGCATGCTGGTGGACAGCGCCTGGGGCCTGTGGCTGGCGTTCTTTGTCTCGGCGGCCGGCATGGGCGGTGTGTTCCCATCATTCTCGGCCCTGGCGGCAAATGCCGTGCAAGCCTCGGAACAAGGGGCGAGTGCCGGCAGCATCGGTGCCGCCCAAGGCTTGGGCGTGGTCATCGGCCCGCTGGTGGCAAGCCTGATCTACGCCATCGAACCGCGCCTGCCCTACCTGCTGGCGGCGGTGCTGCTGGTGCTGATCGCGATCTGGCCAAACCCGCGGACCTGATCCCGGTAACCGCTGCCGCAGGCTGCGAACGACTTGGGCGACATGCCGACGTAGCAGATGCCGCGCTTGGGCTCACTGAAGGTCCTGCGGACCTTGGCGCAGCTTCGCAGGCTCGGCAGCGGCTACAGATGTCACGCTGTTCTTGTAGCCGCTGCCGCAGGCTGCGAATGGTTTGGGCGGCATACCGACGTAGCAGATGCCGCGCTTGGGCTCGCTGAAGGTCCTGCGGACCTTGGCGCAGTCTTGCAGGCCGCGGTAGCGGCAGGTTACAGCATGCGGTAGAGCAGGCGTTCGATCCGCACACGGCTGACCCGACGCAGGAACTTGCCCACCGGCACGGGGTAATCCACCAGGCTTTCCAGGTACTGGAAGTGCTCGATGCGTCGGGTGTGACGGTAGATCTGCTCCTGCTCGACGCGGCGCGCCTCCAGCAACTCGCCTTGGGGGTCATCCAGCAACAGGGCATTTTCCAGGTCCAGACGGAAGGCCCGTGGGTTGAGGTTGTTGCCGGTGAGCAAGGTGTAACGCTCATCGACCCACATGCCCTTGAGGTGATAGGTGTTGTCGCCATCGCGCCACAGGTGCAGGTTGAGCAAGCCGCTGTCGATCACCTTCTGGTGGCGCTTGGCGAAACGCCGCAGGCTGATCTCGTACAGGTACGGCAGCGCGGCGATGACCTTGAACGGCTCGTTAGGCGGAATGTAGAAGTCGTTGGCGGTCTTGTCGCCGACGATAATGTCGATCTTCACCCCGCGCTCCAGGGCCCGGTTGATTTCCCGGGTCACCGGCAGCGGCAGGTTGAAATACGGGGTGCAGATGGTCAGTTGCCGTTGGGCCCCGGCGATCAGCTCACAGATCACCCGATTCAGCGGATTGCCCTTGCCTACCCCGAGCAACGGGCTGACCGACAACCCGCGCTTGTCCAGGCTGCCTGCGGTGGTGTCATAGGTGGCGTGCTTGAGTCGGCTGCGCAGGTCGCCAATATCATTGCGCAGGCTGCGGGTGGTCGGCAGGTTGGGCAGGTCCAGGCGATGCACCGCCCTCGACGCCACCAGACCGTGGCGCACCAGATGGTGCATGGAGTCGGCCAGGGCTTTGTTGTGCAGCAGGTGGTAACGGTCGAAACGGTATTTGTCGAACTTGTGCAGGTACACGTTGTTCAGGCTGGCGCCGCTGTAGAGCACGTAATCATCGATCACGAAACCCTTGAGGTGCAGCACCCCGAACAGCTCGCGGGTCTGCACCGGCACGCCATAGATCGGTACCTCGGTGGCATGGGTGCGAGTCATTTCCTGGTACCAGGCCGAGTTGCCCGGTTGCTTGCCGGCACCGATCAGGCCGCGCTGGGCCCGCAGCCAGTCCACCACGACCACCACCTCCAGTTCCGGGCGCGCGGCCTTGGCGGCGTGCAGCGCATCGAGAATTTCCTGGCCGGCTTCGTCCTGTTGCAGGTACAGGGCGACGATATAGATGCGCCGGGTGGCTTGGGCGATCTGCTCCAGCAGCGTGCGGCGAAATTGTGCGGCGCCTGTCAGCGTCGTGAAGGCTTCGGCAACCTGAGCAAAGCTGCGCAGTTTGGGCAGTGAGGAACGTTTGAAAAGCGACGGCATAGGGCTCGCGGTGGCTCCAATCCAAAGAGCGCAAGAGCTTACACCATGGAACAGGCTGAGTCCCCTGTCAGCCCGTTCTGAAGTAACCGGCTTGCTGGCGCAAAGCATCTTGAGTCTTGCACTGCCCTGGAAATTACCTTGGCCGGCAAGCCAGCACCTGTGAGAAAGATCGCTGAATATAAAAGTTTGAATTACAGGATTGACCAAGGAGAACGATCGTTCTACTCTTTGCGCCATGAACGAAATCACTCCCTCTGAAACACGCGACATCATCCTCGACGTCACCGAGAAGCTGATCTACAAGAGCGGCATTGCCGCCACGGGCATGGATCTGTTGGTGAAGACCGCCGGGGTCTCGAGAAAGAGCGTCTATCGCTATTTCAGCAACAAGGACGAACTGGTGGTAGCGGCCCTGGAACGCCGCGATCAGCGCTGGATGCACTGGTACAGGACTGAAGTGGGCAAGGCCGAAGGCTCTGCACAGCGGCTGCTAGCGCTGTTCAGCGTACTCAGGGATTGGTTCGGGTCCGAAGGTTTCCGCGGCTGCGCCTTTATCAACACCAGCGGCGAGACCGGCGATCCCCAGGACCCGGTGCGCCAGGTGGCCAAACAACATAAACAGAAACTGCTCGATTACGTGACCGAGCTTTGCCAGGAACATGGCGTGCAACATCCAAAGGAACTGGCAGCGCAACTGCTGATCCTGATCGATGGCGCCATTACCGTTGCCCTTGTCATGGGCGATCACAGTGCTGCTGATAATGCGCAATGCATGGCGCGAAAGTTATTGGACCTCTGATTGTTTTAAACAAGAGCAACTGCTTTGTTTGAACAGCAACTTTTATTGGAGACAAGTCATGTCGTCTAACGCTCAAGTACGCCCGCCCCTTCCACCTTTCACTCGCGAGTTGGCGATTGAAAAGATCCGTCTGGCCGAAGATGGCTGGAACTCCCGGGACCCGGAACGGGTATCCCTGGCGTATACCCTGGACACCCAGTGGCGCAACCGCGCCGAGTTTGCCCACAACCGCGAAGAGGCCAAGGCCTTCCTCGCCCGCAAATGGGCCAAGGAACTGGATTACCGCCTGATCAAGGAACTCTGGGCCTTTACCGACAACCGCATCGCCGTGCGCTACGCCTATGAATGGCATGACGACTCTGGCAACTGGTTCCGCTCCTACGGCAACGAGAACTGGGAGTTCGACGAACAAGGGCTGATGGCCCGGCGTTTTGCCTGCGTCAACGACATGCCGATCGAGGCAACCGAGCGCAAATTCCACTGGCCCCTGGGCCGGCGCCCGGATGAGCATCCGGGGCTTTCCGAGCTGGGGCTGTAACCCGCCGGCGTGTCCCGGCTCACGTCATAGCGCCGCCTGGAACCGTGCAACAGCCGTCGTGATTCGTGCCGGCCATCACGCCAGCGCCGGCGTTGCCCCCATCAGACGGCGTCCTGGTCCTTGAGCCGGACCAGGGCTTACAGCTCGCGCACCTGTGGCCATACGCGCTTGCCGCAACAGTCCAGCCCTTCCTGAACCGACAGAAAGCCCGCCAGTACCCGCCCCTCGCCGCCTTCAACTCGATAATGCGCTGGGCGATCTGCTGGGGGGCGTTCAGGTTGGCCTTGAAACCGTCGTTGTACTGCACCAGGTCTTCGAAGCTCGATTGGGCCCGGTGGCTTGACCGCCCATTGGGCACCCAGCAGGCGAATTTGTCGGCTTGCCGATGCATGACCCGGCCCTCGGGGCAGGCAAAGTGCAAGGACCCGAGCAGCAAACGCATCAGCGGCCGGCCAGGCCAGGATAAACCTGCGCCCGACCGCTCCGCAGTCCTTTACAAGCGTGGCAGCCGCGCTTTCAGCGTCTGTCGCGCCACCTGCACAGGGCCTGCGAGCACCGGTGCCGTCAGTCTATTTGCTGATGAGGTGTTGCTTGGGCAACTGTTGCCAAGCACCCACGCCCTCGGCTCGGCGTGTCGAAACCTGGGACTGCCCCCTGGGGCGAGTGAGCGGCTTCGACGCACAGTTCTTGCCGGCAAACCCGGGGCCAGCCCATCACGGGACAATGGTCACGGTCGCGCTGCAGACCGGGTTGCAGGTACTATGACGGCCTTTCGCGCAGCCCCCCTTTGCGCCTTTGCCGAAATAAGCCGACCTCATGCCTTTCGAACTCAGCGTAGACCTGACCACCCTCGCCATTCTTGCCTTCGTGGCATTCATCGCCGGTTTCATCGACGCCATTGCCGGCGGTGGTGGCCTGTTGACCACCCCGGCCCTGCTCACCGCCGGGCTGCCACCGCACCTGGTGCTGGGCACCAACAAGCTCAGCTCGACCTTCGGCTCGGCCATCGCCAGCTTCACCTTCTACCGGCGCAAACTGTTCCATCCCCGGCAATGGACCCACGCCATCGTCGGCACCCTGGTGGGCGCGTTGACCGGGGCGATCGTCGCTCATTACCTGCCGGCGGAATGGCTGAACAAGATGCTCCCGGTGATTGTCTTCGCCTGTGGCCTGTACCTGTTGTTCGGCGGCACACCCAAGGCGCCGCTGGACAGCGACGCACCGATCAAGAAAAAGTGGCAATCAAGCCAGGGCTTCAGCCTGGGCTTCTACGACGGCGTGGCCGGCCCCGGCACCGGTGCGTTCTGGACTGTCAGCAGCCTGCTGCTCTACCCCATTGACCTGGTCAAGGCCAGCGGTGTGGCCCGCAGCATGAACTTCGTCAGCAACGTCGCCGCGCTGTCGGTGTTCGTGTTTTCCGGGCAGGTGGATTGGATCATCGGCCTGAGCATGGGCCTGTCGGTGATGGTCGGGGCCTTCTTCGGGGCACGCACCGCCATCAGCGGTGGTGCCAAGTTCATTCGCCCGGTGTTCATCACCGTGGTTCTGGGGTTGACCGTGCGCCTAGCCTGGCAGCACTGGTTCAGCGTGGCCTAGACGGCGCGCCACGTAGAGGTCGATCAGGTAGCGGGCAATCGAGCGCGAGGCCGGCAACGGCGGCAGCGCATGGACGTTGAACCACTGGGCGTCCTCGATCTCGTCTTCCTGGGCGATGATTTCGCCGCCAGCATATTCGGCGTGGAAACCCAACATCATCGAATGCGGGAACGGCCAGCACTGGCTGCCCACGTACTGGATGTTCTTGACCGCGATGCTCACCTCTTCGCGCACCTCGCGGATCAGGCAATCCTCCGCCGACTCACCGGGCTCAGCAAAACCGGCCAGGGTGCTGTAGACCCCGGGGACGAAGCGCGGCGAGCGAGCCAGAAGAATCTCATCGCCGCGGGTGATCAGCACGATCATGCTCGGTGAAATACGCGGATAGGCCCGCAGATCGCAGGGCTGGCAATACATCGCCCGCTCCCCGGGCACTTGCACCTTGGGCCGTCCGCAACTGCCGCAGAAACGATGCTCGCGAGCCCAGGTGCCGATCTGTGCGGCATAGCTCAGGACCTTGTACAGGGTGTGATCGCCCTCCAGCATGAAGGCCCGCAGGCTTTTCCAGCCGCAGCCCGGCACTTCGGCGTGACCGCGGAGCTCCAGCAGGTACACCGGCTCGCCATCGAGGTGGCCGATGCCATGCTCGGCCAGCAGCGGCAGGTCCTGGCCCTTGAGCCAGTGCCGCGGGAACAGCGCGCCGTTGTCGTCATGGAGAAAGCCGTCCGGGCCACGGGCCACGGCCCAGCCGCCGGGAAGTTCGGTATCGAGTACTGCGGTGGTCCAGCGTTCAATCATCGTCAATCAATCCAGAAATTCGGGCTTCTGTTTGCTCATGTGGGCGGCAATGGCCACACGCAAGTCGGTGGATTGCAGCATCGCGGCGTTCCAGGTGGCGACATATTCCAGGCCGTCGTCAATGCGGTGGTCACGCATGTAGCTGAGCATTTCCTTGGTGCCGCTGACGGCGATCGGCGACTTGGCGGCAATCTCCCGGGCAATCTCCATGACCCCGTCCAGCAGGCTTGCGGCATCGCTGTAGGTGTGATTGACCAGGCCGATGCGACGCGCTTCCTCGGCACCGAAGGTGCGCCCAGTGTAGGCCAGCTCGCGCAGCATGCCGTCGCCAATGATACGCGGCAAACGTTGCAGTGTGCCGACATCCGCCGCCATGCCGATGTCGATTTCCTTGATCGAGAACTGCGCGTCATCGGTAGCGTAACGCATGTCACAAGCGCTGATCAGGTCGATGGCGCCGCCCAGGCAATAGCCCTGGATCGCCGCCAGCACCGGCTTGCGGCAGTGGTCCACGGCATTGAAGGAGGATTGCAACTGAAGAATCTTGCGCCGCAGCAGGCGCGCGTTGCGGCCCACGTCCTTGCCCAGTTCGTTGGCCACCCCCGCCAGCAGCATCAGGTCGATGCCCGAGGAAAAATGCTTGCCGGCGCCACTGAGCACCACCACCCGCACCGCGTCGGTGTCGTCGATCCAGCGGAAGATCTCGACGATCTCGCTCCAGAACGCGGCGTTCATGGCGTTGATTTTTTCTGGGCGGTTGATCTGCACATGGGCGATGTTGTCGGCGAGTTCGACGCGAAAGGCTTGGTATTCGGACATGGCCGTGATCCTTTACTGGGCAGAAAATGAGGGCCGAACTATAGCAAGCGACGGTGACGGGCCGTAAGGCTGCGCATTGGCCAAAAACAGGACTGGCTCCGGGCTGGCGCATTTTTTTGAAGGGCTCGGGTGACTGAAGAGCAGCGCCGCAGTCGCGGCGTTCGCAGCCTGCGGCGGCTACAGGGGCACGAACGCCGGGCGGCCCTTTCGCCGACTGGCCTCTACGACATGGGGTGACGGCGGCATTCAGCGGGTGGCCGGCGCCGGCAGGCTCAGGCGAAAACGCGCCCCCCCCAGCGGTGAGGCTTCCACCGTCAATGTGCCGCCCTGGGCTTCCAGCGCCCGACGACTGATGGCCAGGCCCAGGCCAAAGCCTCCGGTGGCACGATCGCGGCTGCGATCCAGGCGATAGAACGGCTCGAACACCCGCTCGCGCTCATCATCGGGAATGCCAATGCCATCGTCGTCGACCCAGATATCACAGCCGTCATCGTTCACCAACACCCCCACCTGAATGCGCTTCTCGCAATAACGCGTGGCATTACGCAGCAGATTCTGCAGGGCCCGGGCAGTCAGCCGCGGGTCCAGGGTGAAACGCTCCAGGGTGCCGTGCAGCAACACGTCGATGACAAGCTCCGATTCCAGTTCATCGTCGACGCTGCCCAGGATGCTGTCGATGAACTCGTCCAGCGAGACTTCGATCTGCTCCGGCAAACACCCCGGATTCTGCAGGCGACTGTAGGACAGCAGTTCCAACACCAGCTCGTCCAGTTCGCGAATGTGCGCCACCAGCCCTTGCAGGCGCTCGCGGCTGGCGGCAGGCAGGTCGTCTGAAAGCACCAGGGCCAGCCCGAAGTCCAGCCGGGTCAATGGCGTGCGCAACTCGTGGGACACCGCATTGAGCAGATCGCACTGCTGGTTGAGGAGTGCTTCGATGTCGCCGGCCATGGTGTCGAACACGTGCGCTAGGCTGCCGATATTGGAACTGTCGGGCAACTGCGTCCGCTCGCTCAGGAGGCCTTTACCAAAGCGCTCGGCGGTGCGTTTAAGGCGTTCCAGGTCGCGCCAGTGGGGGCGCACCCAAAGCAGCAGGCACGCCAGTAGCACGGCAACGATCAGGACGTTGATGCTCCAGTACAGCAAGTTGACGTCCAGCGGGTCCGGAGGCACCACCAGTTTCACCGCCACCTGGTCATCCAGCGGCGACACCGCCAGTGTGCGCCAGCCCCAATCGCCAACGCGCACGACCGTCTCGCCACGCTGCAGGCGGTCGCGCTCATCATCGTTGAAGTTCGGGTCGTCGATGCGTGCCAGGGCCACTTGCAGTGGGCGAAACGCCTCGTCCAGTTCTGTGGCCAACGCCGGCCACTGCGCCATTGGCGCGGCATGGAACTGCTTGACGATCAAGCCTTGCAAGCCCCGCGAATGCTCCAGGTTGTAGTCGACGAAGCGCTCATGAAAGACCTTGATCACCAAGTCGGGAATCAAGTAGATGGCTGCGCTGAACGCGACAATGGTGATCAGGTACAGCCGGAGCAGGATGCGCAGCATGGGTTCAGCATTCCCACTCGGAACGACTGAACAAGTAGCCCTTGCCCCACACGGTCTTGATCTTGCGTGCTTCGCCGGCGTGATCGTCGAATTTGCGCCGCAGCTTGGAGATCGCCACGTCCACCGAGCGGTCGGTGCCGTTGAACTCGATGCCCCGCAGGCGCTGTAGAATCTGGTCGCGACTGAGCACCTCGCCAGCATGCCGGGCGAGCACCACCAGCAGGTTGTACTCACCGCTGGACAGCTCAACCAACTGTTCACGCCAGGTTACCGTGCGCTCCGACAGGTCGATGCACAGGTTGCCCATCAGAATCTGGTCACTGGCGGTTTGCGGCTCGCTGAGGCTGCTGCGGCGCAACAAGGTACGCACCCGGGCCAGCAGCACTCGCGGCTCGCAAGGTTTTGTCACATAGTCGTCGGCGCCCATCTCCAGGCCCAACACCTGATCATGGCTATCATCGCGGGCGGTCAGCATCAGGATCGGCAACGTAGCGGAATCGGCCCGCAACAACCGGCAGACCTGCAGACCGTCCAGGCCTGGCAGCATCAGGTCGAGAATCACCAGATCCGGCGGACTGACTCTGGCCCGTTCGCGCACTTGATCACCACGACTGATCACACTGACGTGATAACCATTGCGTTCCAGATAGCTGGCAATCAGTTCGGAGAGCGCGGTGTCGTCTTCGACAAGCAGAATGTTGGGCATGACGAGTGATCTTTATTGAAGAAGTACAGAGTATCGGCGTTCTTGAACAAGGCACCGAGCAGAATCAGCAAGGCGCCAAGGATATACAACGCGGCCGTGCCCGGCGCGCCCGCTTCACACTTTTTCACACAGCACCTACAGAGCTTCACAGCGAGCCTTCAGGCGTGCACTTAGCATGCAGGGGTCATTATTGGGGTATCAGCATGTCGAATAAACTCTTTGCACCGCTCTGCCTGATGGTTCTGGCAGCGGCGCTGAGCGCCTGTGGCAAAACCGAAAACCAACAGACGCCACCTGCGGCCAAGGTGCGGATCGAAACGCTGCAAAGTCAGGCGCTGTCGATCAACAGCGAGCTGAGTGGACGTATCGCCGCACCGCGGGTCGCCGAAGTGCGTGCCCGAGTGGACGGAGTGGTGCTGCAACGGACTTTCCGCGAGGGCTCTGACGTCAAGCGAGGCGACGTGCTGTTTCGTATCGATCCGGCCCCATTCAAGGCCGATCTCGACAGCGCCCAGGCCAGCCTGAGCAAAGCCGAGGCCACCGCGTTCCAGGCCCGCCTGCAAGCGCAGCGCTATGCCAAGCTGATCGCCGACCAGGCCATCAGCGCTCAGGAATACGACAACGCCCGGGCCAGCAAGCGCCAGGCCGACGCGGAAGTCGCCGCCAACCGGGCGGCGGTGCAGCGGGCCAAGCTCAACCTCGGCTATGCCACCGTTACCGCGCCGATTTCCGGACGCGTCGGCCGCGCCCTGGTCACCGAGGGCGCCCTGGTGGGACAGAACGAAAGCACGCCGCTGGCGCTGATCCAGCAGCTTGATCCGATCTACGCCGACCTGACGCAGTCCACCCGTGAGCTCAACGAACTGCGTCGCGCCTTGCGTGCCGGGCAGTTACAGAAGATCGGCAAAGACCAGGCCAAGGCCACGCTGATCCAAGACGACGGCAGCCTCTACCCGTTGCCGGGCAAGTTGCTGTTCGCCGATATCAGCGTTGACCCGAGTACCGGGCAGATCATCCTGCGCAGCGAGTTCCCCAACCCCAACCTCGACCTGTTGCCCGGCAGCTTCGTTCGCGTGCGCCTGGAGCAGGCGGTCAACCGGCAAGGCATCAGCGTGCCCCAGCGGGCCATCCAGCGTGACAGCGCCGGTATTGCCCAGGTACTGCTGCTGGATGCCGAGAACCGTGTGGTGCAACACCCGGTGCAACTGGGTGGCGTGCAACAAGACCGCTGGATCGTTACCGAGGGGCTCAAGCCCGGTGACCGCATCATCGTCGAAGGCCTGCAGCACGCCCGTCCGGGCGAGCGGGTCGACATCGACGCCAGCCCCCTTCCGCTTGCCCAGAACCCCGGCCAGTAGGTAGTACGACATGCCGCAATTCTTTATTGACCGCCCAGTATTCGCCTGGGTCGTCGCCTTCTTCATCCTCTTGGGGGGCGCCCTGGCGATTCCCCAGTTGCCGGTGGCGCAGTACCCCAGCGTGGCCCCGCCGCAGATCGAAATCTACGCGGTCTATCCCGGTGCTTCGGCGCAAACCCTGGACGAGTCGGTGGTCAGCCTGATCGAGCAGGAGCTCAACGGCGCCGATCACCTGCTGTACTTTTCCTCCCAGAGCAGCCTCGGCAGCGCCACCATCACCGCCACCTTCCAGCCTGGCACCAACCCGGAACTGGCCCAGGTGGATGTGCAGAACCGCCTCAAGGCGGTGGAGCCGCGCCTGCCCCAGGCCGTTACCCAGCAAGGCCTGCAGGTGGAGAAGGTGTCCGCCGGCTTCCTGTTGCTGATCACCCTGACCTCCAATGACGGGCGCCTGGACAACGTTGCCCTCAGCGATTACCTGGCGCGCAACGTGATGAATGAGATCCGCCGCGTGGAGGGGGTCGGCAAGGCCCAGCTGTACGGCGCCGAGCGGGCCATGCGCATCTGGCTAGACCCGCAGAAGCTCATTGGCTTCAACCTGACCCCGGCGGACGTCAATGCCGCCGTCGCCGCGCAGAACGCTCAGGTGTCGGCGGGCAGCATTGGCGACCTGCCGAACCCCAGCACCCAGGAAATCACCGCGACCATCCTGGTCAAGGGCCAGTTGACGACTCCTGAAGAGTTTGCCGACATCGTTCTACGGGCCAACCCGGACGGATCAACGGTGCGCGTGGCTGACGTGGCCCGAGTGGAAATCGGCAGCCAGGAATACCAGTTCGGCACCCGCCTGAACGGCAAGCCCTCCACTGCGGTGGGCGTGCAACTGTCTCCGGGGGCCAACGCGCTGAGCACCGCGACCCTGATCCGCGCCAAGATGGACGAGCTGTCGCGCTACTTCCCGGCCGGCGTGGAATACAAAATCCCTTACGACACCTCACCGTTCGTCAAGGTTTCCATCACCAAGGTGATCTACACCTTGCTCGAAGCCATGGCCCTGGTGTTTTTGGTGATGTACCTGTTCCTGCAGAACATCCGCTACACCCTGATCCCGACGCTGGTGGTGCCGGTGGCGCTGATGGGCACCTTCGCCACCATGCTGGCCCTGGGTTTCTCCATCAACGTACTGACCATGTTCGGCATGGTCCTGGCCATCGGCATCCTGGTGGACGACGCCATCGTGGTGGTGGAGAACGTCGAGCGGATCATGGCCAACGAGGGCCTGTCGCCCAAGGAGGCCACGCGCAAGGCCATGAAACAGATCACCGGGGCGATTATCGGCATCACCCTGGTGCTGGTGGCGGTGTTCATTCCCATGGCCTTCATGCCCGGCTCGGTGGGGGTGATCTACCAGCAGTTCTCGCTGTCGATGGCCACCTCGATCCTGTTCTCGGCGTTCCTCGCCCTGACCCTGACCCCGGCCCTGTGCGCCACCCTGCTCAAGCCCATTGCCAAGGGCGAACACCATGAACGCAGCGGTTTCTTCGGCTGGTTCAACCGACGTTTCGAAAGCCTGAGCAACCGCTACGAGGGTGGCGTGAGCTATGCCCTCAAGCGCACTGGTCGCTACTTGCTGATCTACGCCGCGCTGCTGGCGATCATGGCGCTGCTGTTCAGCCGCCTGCCCTCGTCGTTCCTGCCGGTGGAAGACCAGGGCTACACCATCACCGATGTCCAGCTGCCGCCCGGGGCCAGCCAGAACCGTACGATCAAGGTGGTGGAACAGATCGAAGCGCACAACGCCGGCGAGCCGGGGGTGGGCGACAGCACCATCATCCTCGGCTTCAGCTTCTCCGGCAGCGGACAGAACGCCGCCCTGGCCTTCACCACTCTGAAGGACTGGTCGCAACGGGGCAGCGACGACTCGGCGATGGCCATTGCCGACCGCGCCAACGGCGCCCTCAGTGCAATCAAGGACGCCGTGGTGTACGCCGTGTTGCCGCCGCCAATCGACGGCCTGGGGACTTCCAGTGGTTTCGAGTTCCGTCTGCAGGATCGTGGCGGTGTCGGCCATCACGGCCTGATGCAGGCCAGGAGCGATCTACTCGCCGCCGCAGAAAAAAGCCCGATCCTGGCCAATGTCCGCGAAAGCGCCCTGGCCGAAGCGCCCCAGGTACAACTGGTCGTCGACCGCAAACAAGCCAACGCCCTGGGAGTGTCGTTCGCGGACATCGGCAACCTGCTGTCCACCGCCATGGGCTCGTCGTACATCAACGATTTCCCCAACCAGGGGCGCATGCAACGAGTGGTGGTTCAGGCCGAAGGCGATCAACGCAGTCAGGTCGAGGATCTGCTACGGATGAACGTACGCAACAGCGCCGGCAAGATGGTGCCGCTGTCGGCGTTCGTCAACGCCAGCTGGAGCCTGGGGCCGGCGCAGCTGACCCGCTACAACGGCTACCCGGCCATCGCCATATCCGGCGAGCCGGCGCCGGGTCATAGCACGGGTGAAGCCATGCTGGAAGTCGAGCGCCTGGTGTCCCAACTGCCGGCCGGCCTGGGCCTGGAGTGGACCGGTCTGTCGCTGCAGGAACGCCTCTCCGGCAGTCAGCCCCCCCTATTGCTGGGTCTGTCGCTGCTGATCGTGTTCCTGTGCCTGGCGGCGCTTTACGAGAGCTGGTCGATTCCGACCTCGGTGCTGCTGGTGGTGCCGCTCGGAGTGCTGGGCGCAGTGCTGGCGGTGAGCTTGCGCGGAATGCCCAACGACGTGTTCTTCAAGGTCGGCTTGATCACCATCATCGGCCTGTCGGCAAAAAACGCGATCCTGATCATCGAGTTCGCCAAGAGCCTGTATGACGAAGGCCACGACCTGGTCGACGCCACGGTGCAGGCAGCACGCCTGCGCCTGCGGCCGATCGTCATGACCTCCCTGGCCTTCATCCTCGGCGTGGTGCCCCTGGCGATTGCCACGGGGGCCAGCTCCGCCAGCCAGCAAGCCATCGGCACGGGCGTGATCGGCGGCATGATCACCGCGACCCTGGCGGTGATCTTCGTGCCGGTGTTCTTCGTGGTGGTGATGAAACTGGTCAAGCGCGGTTCAGCCAAGGGCTGAGGCCCTCATCGCGGGCCCCAGGGCGGGGCCCGCACCTTCTTCGCTCGAAAGCGTTTCAGTCCTGCAACAGGCTGGTCAAGCGCTCTCGGGAAGTTTCCGGCTCACCTTCGACAGGCTGCGCGGAAGACAGGATGGGAGTGGAATAGAGCAACAGCAGCACCACAGCCAGACGCATTACCATGCTATCGATCCTTGCTCGGGAAAGAGTCAATAATTCAGCGCCAAATTTAAACATATGGCGATGTGATACTACCAAGCAAAATTTGCCATGGGTGTGGATTGCGTCGCAAACACCCTACCCATTGGCGTCATCAATGGCGGTGCATGCCTTGAGGGCCCGCTCTGCCAGCTCCTTATCTGTTCTAGGCCCTTGAGAGGCAAATTTGGCCAGCCGTCGCAGGTTCTACACCGCCGCGGCCAGCGTGAATTCATCAGTCGCGCCACTCATGCCACGTAGGCGGAGGCGATCCAATTTCAGGATGCGCTTGAGGTGGGCAAACAACATTTCGACCTTTTTACGTTCGTGGCGAGAGCGCACATACGCCGGTGTCGTTGCGATTTGCCGAGCCACATCACGTGCGGCTTCATGGACGCTGCGAGCGATCTTGCAGAACGCAGTGTTCGGGCAGCATCGGGCTTTCATCGGACATTCAACGCAGTTGGCCTGCCGGGATCGGAAGATGATGGTGTTGGCCTTGGTGACGTGTGAACGCTCATTCTTGAAGGCTCGCCATCCGCTGCGCAATGCGTTGCCGGACGGACAGCGGTATTCCTCAGTCTCTTCATTCCAGTGGAAATCGGTGTTCGAGAAACTGTCGTTCTTGCGCTCGGTTTTGTCCCACACCGGCACGTGCGGCTCGATGTCTTTTTCCTCCACCATCCAGGCCAACATCGGCGCAGTGCCGTAAGCGGTATCGCCAATAAGGCGTTTCGACTTGATGTCCAACTGCGTCTCGACCCGGTCAATCATGATCTTGGTGCTCTCGACCTCGGCCGTGCGATGAGCCGGTGTGGGTTCCACATCCATGATCACACCGTGCTCGGTATCGATCAGATAATTCGTGGAGTAAGCGTAGAACGCTGGGCCACCTGGAGCTGCGGTCCAGCGGGCCAGAGGATCCGTCAGCGACAGGCGCTTCGGTAGCGTTTCGGCCAAAGCCTCTTCATCGAGGGCTTCAAGGTACTCACACACGGCGCGGGTGCTCAGGGCCGGATCGCTCCAATTGACCTGTTCATCACCTGGTACGCCGCGCTGCCGACTGGCATCCGCTTTGATGATGCTGGCGTCCACGGCAAATCCTTCACCCTTGACCAGACCTGCCTCCATGCAGCGACGCAGCACTTCATTGAACAACCAGCGAAACAGATCACTGTCCCGAAAGCGGCCGTGTCGGTTCTTGGAAAAGGTCGAGTGATTAAGGACTTCATCTTCAAGGCTCAACCGGCAGAACCAGCGATACGCCAGGTTCAAATGGGCCTCTTCGCACAACCGCCGCTCGGAGCGAATGCCGTAGCAATAGCCCACGATCAGCATGCGAATCATCAGTTCATGATCAATCGACGGACGTCCAATCGGACTATAGAAATCGGCAAGGTAATGGCGCAGGTCGCTCAGATCGAGACACAGATCAACGCTGCGCAGAAGGTGATTGGCGGGAATGTGGTCTTCAAGGTTGAACGAGTAAAACAGCCGATCCTGCCCACTCGATAACTGGCCCATCATGCTGCGTGCTTCCCTGCTGGCCAATGCAGCAATTTTGCCGCAGGCCAAATAGGGGAGCTACTTTTTCAACAGAATCGGACGTAAGCAGATGCCCGTCACAAACGACCGTTTTCATCCAAAGTCCACCCTTCCCCCCCCAAAAAACACAAACAAAACAAGTAGCTCAGAGCAACGCCAGCAACCTGCTTTCGCTGCACCGAGAACAACTGCTGAGATACGGTATCTCGCCATCGACCCACTCAGTCGGCCAGTTACTAATGCCGAACCAGCCCTCCCCTTGCGCCCTTCCCTATGAGATGGAGCAGACCTTGTCGATCTAAGCTCGGCAAGCCATGCAGGCTTGGGCGCGAAGGGTGCGAGGAACTCAGTGGTTCCAGGGCAACGTGGATATCGCGCTGGACATGCCAGCTGGCTCGCCAGCATAGGCGTAAAGCGACCCGGTCAGCCGTGGCTCTTGTGATCCAGGGCGGCGTAGAAGTGGGCGCTTTGTTGCAGGTATTTCTGGGTGTAGGTGTTGGTGCTGGATTTCTTCTGGCTGATTTCCACGTTGGCGCTGGCAGGCAGGGCCACGCTGGCGGAAATGGCCGAGGCGGCGATCACGGAGAAGAGATTGAAGTTCATCGGTATAACCCTCGGATTCAGTTGGCTTGCTTGCCCGTGTGGGCTGTTGAGCAAACTTACTCCCGAGGGTTGGCTGGAAAAAATGCTTTGCGGCAGTAGCTATTATCAGCGTGATTGATGGAAGCCGTCAGGCACCGGACACCGAGGCCTGTGGCTTACTGACGCACCAGAAACTTGATATCGCTGGGGGCGTCGAAGGGCAGCTTCTGCACTGTCTTGCCGAGGAACCCGGTCTTGGCATCGCGTTCGATCACCACGATCTCATTGCTCTTCTGGTTGCCGATCAGCACGTAGCGGTTGCTCGGATCAAGGCTGAACTCTCGCGGGTGATCGCCCTCCACGGAACGGCGCTGGATCTCTTTGAGCTGACCATTGTTCGGGTCGATGGCAAACACCAGCAACTGGTTGGCGGTGCCACGGTTGCTGACATACAGGTACTGGCCATCCTTGGAGGCGTGCAAGGCCGCCGCAGACTTTTTCTCCTTGGCGCCACTGGCGGCCAGATCCAGCAACTGACGTTGGGTCAGCTGACCGTCCTGATAGTCGAAGACCGCTACCTGAGCGCTCATTTCCAGGGTCAGGTAGGCACGCTTGCCATCGGCACTGAACAGCAAGTGACGCGGGCCGCTACCCGGCGGCAACTGGA
Organism: Pseudomonas sp. LD120; assembly: GCF_009861525.1. Lineage (GTDB taxonomy): Bacteria > Pseudomonadota > Gammaproteobacteria > Pseudomonadales > Pseudomonadaceae > Aquipseudomonas. The sequence goes on from NZ_WVHL01000002.1 coordinate 625,946, forward strand.
CGAAAGCCGGCTCGGCGGGGCTCAGTGGACGCTCCGGGTTGGCCTTGGGGTCGTAACGGTAGACAAAGATCTTGTCCGCCCCCAGGTCGTTGGCGAAGACAAACTTGCCGTCCGGCGAGGACGTCGACGAATGCACATGGGCCGACTGCTGACGCTCGGCGTCGACCCGACTGCCTGGATGACTACTGAGCTGCACCACTGGCGATAAATGGCCCTCGGCGCTGACCGGCACCACTGCCAGACTGCCACCTGGGTCGACATCCACTGAGTAGTTGCTGACAAACAGATAACTGCCGTCGACGCTCAAGCTGGAATGGGTAGGGTCATTGCCCTGACTCTGGACCTGGTTGATCAGGTTCAATCGATGCGTCTTGGGCGCCAGGCTGTAGCTGCTGACCCTACCGACAGGGTCGGCATGGCCGGGGCTGTTTTCATTCACCACGAAGACAAACTTCAAATCCCTGGACAAGGTCAGCCAGGACGGATTGGAGCTGTTGACCACCTGCAACGGCTTGGGATTGATCTGCCCGGTGCGGGCATTGAAGTTCAGGCGATACAGGCCCTGGCTCTGCCCTTGGGTGTAGGAGCCCACCAGAAATTCCTGAGTGTCGGCCGGTGCAGCCTGAACCGACATGGCACCGACACTCCCAGCCATCAACAGGGGCCAGACATTACGCATCTTCATGCTCACCCTCCTCTTCGTCACGGGCACTGAACGCGCTCATGCACACCAAGCGGTGCTCACCAGAATCGCCGACCAGGGTCCAGCTCTGCAGCGCCTGATCGAAAGTCGCGGCCTGCAACTGGGCCAAGGTAAAACTCCAGCGCTTGGCGGCGCGACCATCCATGCATTCGATCAGCAGGCGTTGCTCATCGAGGGTGAAATCGAAAGCGTGCAAGCCGTCGATTTCCAGCATGTCGCAGGCGTCAAGGGCGGTGAGCAAGGTGTCGGTAGCAGCGGTCATAGCGATCAATCATCAATTGGAAAGGCGCAATCATAGCTGATCGGCGCCCAAGGATCGGGGCCGTATTACGCGCAATCAGCGCTTGGCGCCGTTGCAGCCTGCGAGCGCTGCCGCAGGGACCTGGAAATGCTTTGCTGCGCCAGCCTGTCGATGCCCAGGAGCAGGCATGAAAAAGCCGCCCCCGAGGGTGCGGCTTGGTGTTCAAAAGGCCCGGATCAGTGAGCGAACAGTGAGTTGCCCTTCTGCCCGGCGAGCTTTTCCGGTTTGATCAGGAACCGCGCCAGCGCCGGCAGCAGCCACAGGGCGCCGAACATGTTCCACAGCAGCATGAAGGTCAGCATCAGGCCCATGTCGGCCTGGAACTTGATGGCCGAGAAAATCCAGGTGCACACGCCGATGGCCAGACACAGGCCGGTGAACAGCACGGCTTTACCGGTGGAGCGCAAGGTCTGGTAGTACGCCTCTTGCAACGGCAATCCGGCACGCAGGAAGCTCTCCAGGCGGCTGTAGATATAGATGCCGTAGTCGACCCCGATGCCCACCCCCAGCGCCACCACCGGCAGAGTCGCCACCTTGACGCCAATGCCCATGAACGCCATCAGTGCGTTACCCAGCACCGACGTCAACACCAGCGGCAGGACAATGCACAGGGTCGCCGCCCAGGAACGGAAAGTGATCATGCACATGGTGGCCACACAGAGGTACACCAGGATCAGGATGGTCAGTTCGGACTCCTTGATCACCTCATTGGTGGCTGCCTCGATCCCGGCGTTACCGGAGGCAAGGATGAACTCCAGGCCGTCCTTGTTGTGCTCCTTGGCGAACGCCTGCACCGCATGCACGGCGCGATCCAGGGTTTCGGCCTTGTGATCGTTGAGGAACACCAGCACCGGCGCCAACGAGCAGTTGTTGTTGTACAGACCATCGGCCCGGGCAATGGAGCTGTTGAGCACGTCCGGGTTGCGCGACAGGGTTTCCCATTTCAGGTTGCCCTCGTTCATGCCCTTGATCATCTGCTTGGAAACGGTCACCAGAGAGATCGCCGACTGCACCCCCTCGGTGTTCTGCATCTTCCACATCAATTCGTCGATGGGCGCCATGGCCTCATAGCGAGAACAGCCTTCGGCCGCGGTCTTGACCATCACCACCAGCACATCGGAACTGGTGGAATAGTTGCTGATGATGAAGTTGTTGTCCTTGTTGTAGCGCGAGTCGGGACGCAGTTCGGGAGCGCCCTGATCGAGGTCGCCGATCTTCAGGTTCTGGCTGTACCAGAGGCCGCCACCAAAGGCCACCAGGGCCAGGGTCACGGAGATCGGGGCAACTTTGGGGTTGGCAAAATTCGACAGCAGGCGCCAGAACGGATGCTCGCGGGAGGCGTCCTTCTTGCTGCGTTCGATGGCGCGCTTGCTGATGCCGACGTAGGAAATCGCTACTGGTAGCAGGATCAGGTTGGTGAACACGATCACCGCCACACCGATGGAGGCGCCGATGGCCAACTCGCGGATCACCCCGATGTCGATGATCAACAAGGTGATGAAGCCCACGGCGTCGGCGAGGATCGCGATCATCCCTGGCAGGAACAATTGCCGGAAGGTGCGCCGCGCTGCAGTCAGGGCATTGTCGGCGTCGCTCGATTGCAGGGCAATCCCGTTGATCTTCTGCACCCCGTGGGAAATGCCGATGGCGAAGATCAGGAACGGCACCAGCATCGAGTAAGGATCCAGCCCGAAACCAAAGAAGTGCATCAGCCCCAACTGCCAGCCCACCGCCACCAGGGTGGTGATCAGCACCGCGATGGTGCTGCGGATGCACCAGGTGAACCAGTACAGCAACACCAGGGTGATGATGAAGGCCACGCCGAAGAACATCACCACCATGATCAGGCCATCGATCAGGTCACCGACCTTCTTGGCGAAGCCAACGATGTGGATCTTCACATTCGGGTTCTGCGCCTCGAACTTGTCGCGGATCTTCTCTTCAAGCTGATGGGAAAAATTCTGGTAGTCCAGGGCCAGCAGCTTGCCCTGATCCTTCGGGTCCGGGTAGGACTCCAACAGCGGTATCTCGACAATGCTGGACTTGAAATCATTGGCCACCAGACGCCCAACCTGACCGGACTTGAGGACGTTATTGCGCAACTGCTCAAGGCTTGCCAGCGAGCCGTTGTAGCTCTGGGGGATCACCTCGCCACCGGCAAAGCCCTCTTCGGTCACCTCGGTCCAGCGCACGCTGGGACTCCACAGGGACTTGAGCCCCGAGCGATCGACGCCGGAGATGTAGAACACCTCGTCGTTGATCTGCCGCAACGTCTCCATGTAATCCTTGGTGAAAATGTCGCCATCGCGGGCTTCCACCGAAATACGCACGGTGTTGCCCAGGTTGGCCAGATCGTTGCGGTGCTCCATCATCCGTTCGATGAACGGATGCTTGAGCGGGATCATTTTTTCAAAACTGGTGGACGGCCGGATCAGGGTCGCTTGCCAGAACAGGAAAACGCTGACCAGCAGGCAAATGAAGATCACTGCCGGGCGGTTGTTGAAAATCAGGCGCTCTAGAAAATTCGCCTTGTCCTGGTGATGACTGCTCATGGAATTCCCCACCTTCTTATTATGTGCCCGGCTTATTGGCCGAGTTCAGCGCCCGTTGCTGCAGAAACCCGCACCCCGCCCTGCCCCGCGAGGATCAGTCGGCCATTGCCGGCGGCCGCCACCGCCGACAACGAGACGCGATCCTGGCGGTTGAACACACTGAAGCTCTGGCCGTGGTCGGTGCTGCGGATCACGCTGCCACCGTTGCCGACGATCACCAGCGAACCGTCATCCAGCAGCGTGGCGCCGGACAGGCCGAACTCCAGGGCGCCACGAGCGGCCTTCAACGGCACCTGCTCCCAAGTGCCGCCAAAATCCGTGGAGCGATAGAGGTTGCCGCGCAAGCCGTAGACCAGCAGCGTGGCCGGCTGGCCAGTGCCAATCACCCCGAACAGCGAGCCCTCATAGGGACCTTCGAGACGCTCCCAGGTTTGCCCACCATCGGCGGAGCGGAACATGCTGCCTTGCTCACCGACGATGAACAGGCCGGAGCCCTTGATTTCGGTGATGGCGTTGAGGTGGAACTGGTCTTCATTGTCCAGACGTTCGCTGACGTCCTCCCAATGCTGGCCACCGTCGGTGGTTTCCAGAAAGGCGCCATAGGCGCCGACGGCGTAGCCGGTCTGAGTGTCCTTGAACCACACATCCAGCAACGGCGACTCACGCTTGAGGTCCTGGAACTGCCGGCTCCAGGTCGCACCGCCGTCGCTGCTGGCCAGCACCTGGGCATCGTGCCCCACTGCCCAACCGTGCTGTTCATCGACAAAATACAGCGCCGTCAGCATCTGCCGGGTCGGCACCTTGGCCTGGGTCCAGGTCTGCCCCTGGTCATCGGAATAAAGAATGTGTCCGCGATCGCCCACGGCTACCAGGCGCTTGCCGGCGTGGACCACATCAAGCATCAAGCTTTTCTCGGCCTTGGACGACTTGATGGAATAGACAGTATCCGCTGCGTTGGCAGCGGCCAGAACCGGCGTCGACAGCGTCACGACACCCAACAGCGAGAGCGCTGTAGCCAGCAGTGCGAACGTGCGCAGCGCCGGCGGGCGGCCAACAACCACACCCATGACAGGCTCACTCATAGACCATTCCCCCATTATTATTGTCAGGTCACTTGACCTCTCAGGGCGCCGTCCAGGGTCTTCGCAAACAGTAACAATCTCGACGATCGTCCTGAAACCTGCAATCTAGAGCCCCTTCGGCTGCGAGCTATCCTATCGGGCTTTCGAAAGGTCTGACAATCAACGCAGCGTTATCTTTTGTTAATCACCATCCCTATCCGAGTTCCTGAATACGCCGGCATTCGCTGCGCTGATCAAAAGCCCAACCGCGCATGACGAACATGCGCCCGAGTGCCGAAAGCCTTTCCAATCTAGTTGAATCTTGCCGACCTGCACGGTGCGGGTGAGCCCCACACGACTAAAGACTGATCCAGCGCAAAGGCGTCCACCCCCTGGCGTTGACTATGATGAGCGGCGTGGGCAATGCGCCCGCCGACCTTCAGGAGTGAGCCATGATTGCTATACGCGAGGCGTGGAAAGCCGGGTTGCTGAGCCCCAAACACTGGGCGCGCAACCTGCTGTCCGGGGTGGTGGTCGGGGTGGTGGCGCTGCCCCTGGCCATGGCGTTCGCCATCGCATCTGGAGTCAAGCCCGAGCAAGGGATCTACACCGCCATCGTTGGCGGGCTGCTGGTATCGCTGTTCGGCGGCAGCCGCTTGCAGATTGCCGGCCCCACCGGGGCGTTTATCGTGATTCTGGCCGGGGTCACCGCCAAGTACGGCGTCGACGGCCTGCAACTGGCCACCATGATGGCCGGAATCATCCTGTTTCTGCTGGGCATCAGCCGCCTGGGGGCGTTGATCAAGTTCATCCCGGACCCGGTGATTCTCGGCTTCACCGCCGGCATTGGGGTGATCATCTGGGTCAGCCAGTGGAAAGACTTCTTCGGTCTGCCTGCCGTCCAGGGCGAGTACTTTCACCTAAAACTCTGGCACCTGCTGCAAGCCCTGCCCGAACTGCACCTGGCCACCACCTTGCTCGCCGTGCTCAGCCTGGCGGTGCTGCTGTGGGTGCCGAGGGTGGCATCGCTCAAGCGCATTCCGGCTCCCCTGGTGGCCATGATCCTGGCCACCGTCTTGCAGTCGCTGTTCCAGTTCCAGGGCGTGGCCACTATCGGCAGTGCCTTCGGCGGCATCCCCCAGGGTCTGCCCGAGCTGCAACTGCCTCCGGTCAGCCTGACCCGGGTCCTGGACCTGATTGGTCCGGCCTTCGCCATTGCCATGCTCGGAGCCATCGAGTCGCTGCTATCTGCGGTGGTGGCAGACGGCATGGCCAGCACCCGCCACGACTCCAACCAGGAACTGATCGGCCAGGGCATCGCGAACCTGGCCACGCCGCTGTTCGGCGGTTTTGCCGCCACCGGCGCCATTGCCCGCACCGCCACCAATATTCGCAACGGCGGCAACAGTCCGTTGGCTGGCGTTACCCACGCGGTGGTGCTGGTGCTGATCATTTTGTTCCTCGCGCCACTGGCAGCGAACATCCCTCTGTGCGCCCTGGCGGCGATTCTGTTCGTGGTGGCCTACAACATGAGCGAGTTGCACCACTTCAAGCGCATGCTGCAACGGGCACCACGCGCCGACGTGGCGATCCTGCTGTGCACCTTCGTGCTCACGGTGTTCAGCGACCTGGTGATCGCGGTGAACATTGGGGTGATCCTGGCAATGCTGCACTTCCTGCGGCGCATGGCCTCCTCGGTGGAGGTGCAGCAGGTGGTGGAGGCGGATCTGGAGAATGAACTGCACGGCAAGGGTCGGGGACATCTACCGCCGGGCGTGCTGGTCTACACCATCGAAGGGCCATTGTTCTTTGGCGCAGCCGAGACCTTCGAACGGGCCCTCGCGCAGACTCACAGCGACCCACAGGTGCTGATCATCCGCCTCAAGCATGTGCCGTTCATGGACATTACGGGCCTGCAGACCCTGGAGGAAGTGATAGGCCAGCTACAAAAGCGCGGGATAGTGGTGAAACTGTGCGAAGCCAACCTGAAGGTTCATGCCAAGCTTGAGCGAGTGGGCATCCTGCATGCCATTGGCATGCAGAACTATCACCACGACTTGAGCAGCGCACTCCCTCCCTTGTAGCCGCTGCCGCAGACTGCGAACGGTCTGGGCGGCACTGCGTCGCAGGGACGCATCGATCTCAAGACCGACAGAGGTATGACAGCGATCGCCAAGCAAGGTCCTGCGGACCTTGGCGCAGCTTCGCAGGCTCAGCAGCGGCTACTGGTGTAGCCGCTGCCGCCGTCAGGCGAGGCTTTTGCTCACCACTTCGAACACGTCACTGGACAGCTCGCCGGAGGCACGGATGCGCTCCAGTTCGCCCTTCATCAGCGCCTGACGGGCGCTGTCGTACTTGCGCCAGCGGGTCAGCGGCGCCAGTTGCCGCGAGGCGATCTGCGGGTTGAAGCCGTTGAGCTGGATCACCAGATCCGCCAGGAAGCGATAACCCGAACCGTCGGCCGCGTGGAAGTTGATCAGGTTCTGCCCGGCAAAAGCCCCCACCAACGCGCGCACCTTGTTCGGGTTCTTGAGGTTGAACGCCGGGTGCTGCATCAGCGCCTTGACCCGCGCCAGGCCACCCGGCAACGGGCTGCCGGCCTGGACGCTGAACCACTGGTCCATGACCAGGGCGTTGTCCTTGAAGTGCTCGGCGAACACTGCCAGAGCCTGGGCCTTCTCGGCCTCGAACGGCGAGTTGACCAGCACCGCCAGGGCGGTCAGGCGCTCGGTCATGTTGTCGGCGCTGTCGAACTGTTCGATGGCCGCCGCCAACACTTCGGGCTTGCGGGTCAACATCAGGTACGACAGGGCAATGTTCTGCAGCGCGCGACGGGCAAAGTGCTCGGACTCAGCCACATAAGCCGTGGCCTTGGACACCTGCCGATTGGCCTGATAGCGCTTCCACAGGGCATCGAACAGACTGTCAGCCAGTTGCTGACGGGCAAACTCGCGAGCCACATGGATCGCCTCGACCTCCGCCACTTCGCTGATCTCGGTCAGGTAGGCCTCGCCCGGCAGGGACAGCATTTCCGCGACCATGGCCTGGTCCAGGCTGTCGTCGGCCAGCACGGTGCCCAAGGCGGTCACCAGACGTTCGTCCATCACCAGCGCCTGACCCTGCTGATGCTGGGCAATCAGTTCTTGCAGCACTTGCACGGCCAACTGCTGGCCGGCGTCCCAGCGGTTGAAACCGTCGCTGTCGTGCTGCATGAGGAACATCAGTTGGTCGCGGTTGTAGGGGAAGTTCAGCTTCACCGGTGCCGAGAAGCCCCGCAGCAGCGACGGCAACGGCTGTTCGGCGATATCGACGAAGGTGAAGGTCTGTTCGGCCTCGGTCACCGAGATCACCCGGGAAGTCCCCTGGGCGGCGTTTTCGCCGGACAGGCGCAGGGCCATGCCCGCCCCTTTCGAGTCCAGCAGGCCCAGCTCCACCGGGATCACGAACGGCAGTTTCTCCACCTTGTCCGGGGTCTGCGGGCAGCTCTGGCGGAAGGTCAGGCTGTAGGTCTTGGCCGCCGCGTCGTAGGACTCGCTGACCGCCAGCCGTGGCGTACCGGCCTGGCTGTACCAGCGTTTGAACTGGGTCAGATCGACGCCGTTGGCATCTTCCATGGCCTTGACGAAATCGTCACAGGTCACCGCCTGACCGTCATGGCGCTCGAAGTACAGGTCGCTGCCCTTACGGAAGCCTTCGGCGCCGAGCAAGGTGTGGATCATGCCGACAACTTCCGAACCCTTTTCGTACACGGTCAGGGTGTAGAAGTTGGAAATCTCGATAAAGCTTTCCGGGCGCACGGCGTGGGCCATGGGGCCGGCGTCTTCGGCAAACTGGTGGGTGCGCAGATAGGCCACGTCCTGGATGCGCTTGACGGTGCGCGAGTTCATGTCCGCGGAGAAACCGGCATCGCGAAACACCGTGAAGCCTTCTTTCAGCGACAGCTGGAACCAGTCGCGGCAGGTCACGCGGTTACCCGACCAGTTGTGGAAGTATTCGTGGGCAACGATCGCCTCGACCCGCTGGTGCGCGGCATCGGTGGCGGTTTCGGCGCGGGCCAGCACGGCGCTGGAGTTGAAGATGTTCAGGCCCTTGTTTTCCATGGCGCCCATGTTGAAGTCGTTGACCGCAACGATCATGAAGATATCCAGGTCGTATTCGCGACCGTAGGTTTCTTCGTCCCAGCGCATGGACTTCTTCAGGCTGTTCATCGCGTGCTGGCACTTGTCGATGTTTTCCGGCTCGACATAGATGCGCAGCGCCACGTCGCGCCCGCTCTGGGTGCAAAAGCTGTCTTCCACGCACCACAGGTCGCCGGCCACCAGGGCGAACAGGTAGGCCGGTTTCATGAACGGGTCTTCCCAGGTCGCCCAGTGCCGGCCTTCTTCACCGGGGCCGCTGGCGATCGGGTTGCCGTTGGAGAGCAATACCGGGTAGCTGTGCTGCTCGGCCACCACGGTGGTGGTGAATTTGCTCATCACATCCGGACGATCGAGGTAATAGGTGATTTTGCGAAAGCCCTCGGCTTCGCACTGGGTGCAGAACATGCCGCTGGACTTGTACAGGCCTTCCAGGGCGGTGTTGCTTTCCGGGTGGATCTTCACGCTGGTGTCCAGGGTGAAGCTGGCGCTGGTGGGGTGCAGGGTCAGGTGGCTGTCGTCCAGCTGATAATCGCCTGCGCTCAGCAACTGATCGGACAGGCTCACCGACAGCAACTCCAACTGCTGGCCGTCCAGCACCAGCGGCGGCAGACCGGCGCCACGGGCCGGGTTGCGACGCATCACCAGCTGCGCATGGACCAGGCTGTGGTCCTCGAACAACTCGAAGGTCAGGTGGGTCTCGTCGATCAGGTACTCGGGGGCCTGATAGTCCTTCAGGTAAATCATCTTCGGTTGTTCGGTGCGCATGGCGAATTCCTTCTACTGATGCACGGCGAGCTGATAGGCCGTGTATTTGCGAATGTTGATCACGCCGGTATCAAAGATCAGGTACTGGCCCTTGATGCCCAGCAGCGTGCCTTCGGCGATCGGATTCTTGTCCAGGTTGAAACTGACGATCTTGGTCGGGTACTGCTCGACCGGATAACGGATCTCCAGGGGCTCGATGTCACTCACCGGCTGGATCGCCTGCAGGCCGAAACGCTCCTGCAGGGCCAACAGGCCCTCGGCGCAGGATTCAAACAGTTGCTCGCGCACCTGGATCAGGTCCACCGCCACCGCATCGCCCTTGAGCAAGGCGCGCCAGTTGGTCTTGTCGGCCACCTGGGAACGGAACAGGTCCTCGACGAAGCCCGACTGCTGGCGGGTCGCCACGCGCATGATCGGCAGCGCCTGGCTGGCGCCCTGGTCGAGCCAGCGGGTCGGCAACTGGGTGGCGCGGGTGATACCGACCTTGATCCCCGAGGAGTTGGCCAAATAGACCACGTGATCGGTCATGCAGAACTGCTCGCCCCAGGACGGCTCGCGGCAGGTACCGGCGTCGTAGTGGCAACGTTCGGGGCTCATGATGCAGATATCGCACTGGGCCAGCTTGGTCATGCACGGATAGCAGTAACCCTGGCTGAAACTGGTCTTGGTCTTGCGCCCGCAATGGCTGCAATGGATCGCCCCCAGGTATTCCAGGCGCACCTGAGTGCCGATCAGGGGATTGACCGGCACCTCGCTGTCACCCAGGCGAAAAGCGTACTGAACATTCGGCCCGTCCAGGCGTGCCGACATTTTGCTGATGGAACCGCGGCCAATCTCGATCAATGGATGGCATCCGACTTGAACAGGATGTTCGGCACCGGCGCCGACTTCGAGGCGCATTCCTGCGGGCCCATGTAGCCGGTGCGCTGGTCCTCGGGCAGGTTCTGCATTTCCCAGGCGATCATCGCCTGCAGCGACAGTTCGCGCTGCTCGGTGGTGAGCTTGCGGCCATCGGACCATTTGCCGATTTCTACCGCCAGCTTCAGGCTCTGGTAGATCTCGGGGGTGATGTTTTCGATCATTTCGACAAAGGACGACATGTTGAACACTCTCCAATTGATGTCGCAAGTTAAACGGTGGCGGTCCCGCGGGATACTGCCGACAACCCTCTCAAAGGCGGTTCTCTGACAAGTAATACCCGGCTAGAAGTCCTTGGACAGCTTGACCTGACGCAATTCTTTTTCAAGCAGACGATGAAACATCTGCGGCGCGGCAAAGGTATAGATGGCAAATGCCAACCAGCACCAGTTGATCATCTCGGCGGCCTGCGGATACCCCTGAGCGGTGACGCTGATGACGACAACGCGATACACCACAAACATTGCCAGCAGGACAATGATCGCGCGGGTTGAGCCGCGCTCGACCATCCAGTTGTTTAGGCGCCACCAGAAACCCAACAAAACGCTGCTGCGTGCCTTGACTGCTGTCAGCAGGTGCAACGCGGCAACGTTGTTGGCATCCTCCTGCAGTGCCCAAACCGCGTGTTCACGGGCTTCGGCAATTTGCCCCTGACGCAATAGCAAGTGCCCAAGTACCACAACCGCTCCGGTGTGCCCCGGCTCGGCCTGCAGCGCCTCTCGCGCAAACTGCTGAGCCTTGTCCCAATCACCAACGGCACGGTAATACTCAGCCATTGCCACCAGGTTATTGGCGCAGTCGGGTTGCAGTTCCAGGGCTTTTTCCAGAGGCTCGAGGCTCTCGGCCAAATGCCCAGTCAACTGATAGAGCTCAGCCTGACTGCGGTGATAGGCAGGATTCAGCGGTTCCATATCCAGCAACTGCGTCAAGTGCTGCTGCGCCTGCTTGAACTTGCGCTGAGCGATCATCACTTGAGCTGCGGCATAGTGCGCCAAAGGCAGGCCGGGATCGGCCACCAGGGCCAATTCCGCTTCATGTCTGGCGGCATGCACTCGCCGAGTGTTGACCAGGCAAATGGCCAACAGCGCATGAGCCTCGGCCGACTGAGGGTCTTCCGCCAACGACTGGCGCAAGCTGTCGATGGCACCGTTAGGATTACCGGCTTGCAATCGTTGGTAGGCTAGTTGAATCAGGTAGTCGGTATTCATCAGCTCATCACCAGAAACCATAGGGTGACGGGCACCAAATCAAGGACAAAGCCTCTCAGCACGAACGCTCCCGCCAGAGCCACCAGAGGCGCGAAACGATTGAGTACGCCACCGTAGTATTGGTAGATCTCGATGGTCGCGTTCTGTAGCGTGAACAAGACATAGCCAATCGCCAACTTCCACACCACCATCACCAGCAAGGCGTATTGCACCTGAGTCTTGCTGACGATGTAGCCGCTGCTCAGCAACCACATCAGAAGCAACGCGATAAGCAGGCTGCCCAACAGGCCGGCACCGGCCCAAAGCCACTCGCGAACCCGGGTCGGGCTACCGACGGCGATCGAGTTGAAAACAAACCATGGCAGGCCGAGCCAGAGTCCGCCCATCATCAGCGCCAGCAAGGGCCAGAATGGAGCGGCGGCGAATCGAGCCAGTGCACCGGGCCGAGGCTCGTCATCGATGCGATAGATTCCATGAGCAGCCATCAGCGTCCCTTACCGTTTTTTTCCAGGAAGCTCAGCACTTCGTCGTACTGATTTCCTTCATTGGCATAACGCGCATAGTTACGGGCAGTGGTCAGCCACTCCAGGGTTGTTGCCCGCACGTCCTTCAAGGCGTGCTTGAAATGTCGGTCGCAGATGGCCTGCTCTGCCCCTTCGTTGATGGACTCCTCAATAGCCTCGTCTGCTGCGGTTTCGACCAGCTCGCCCAGGTCGGCACCGGAAAAGCCCGAGGTACTTTTGGCAAGAAAGGCAAAGTCGATGTCTTGCGCCATCGGCCGACCGCTCATCATCATCCGCAGCATGTTTTCACGAGCAGGCCGATCGGGTGGCGGCACGAAAAGCACCCGATCAAAACGCCCTGGCCGACGGAATGCAGAGTCCACCGACCAGGGAACGTTGGTCGCCGCCAGGATCAGCACGCCATGGTTATCGTTGCTGAAGCCATCCATTTCAGAGAGAAATTGACTCACCAGCTTCGAAGAGGTCGATTCCCGGGTATTGGAACGCTTGCCACCAAGCGCTTCGACTTCATCAAAGAACATTACCGCAGGCGCTTCAGCCCGGGCTTTGGCAAACAAGGCATGCAGCTTGCGCTCGGACTCACCGATATACATATCCAGAACATCGGAAATCGCTACGTTGAAGAATTTCGCCTTGCACTCACCCGCGGTAGCTCGGGCCAACAAGGTTTTTCCGCAGCCTGGCGGCCCGTACAGCAAGACCCCGCCACCCACGCGCTTGCGAAAGCGCTGAAACAACCCTGGTTTCTGATAAGGCAGGATGATTTTTTTGTGAATGGTCTTCTTCAACTCATCCAAACCGCCGATATCGGCAAAGGTCACGGTATCCGGTTCCGGAACCAGTAACCGATGAGCTTCGCTGCGGTCGGTATCGTCGTTGGAGATAACCCGCAGTCGCGGGCGCCCTTCAGCCCCGGGGAAGTCCACCACAGAGACATTCAATCGCCGCCACAGCGCCATGTCTTCAAGCGCCGGGTTTTGCTCAATCGCAGCGCGGTACTCGGCCTGGGCCTCCTTGAGGCGTTGCAGTTCTGCAAGCGCGTGCGCCCTGAGCAGCCCCTGCGCCGGACTCGAACCCGTTGCCATCGACAGCACCTTCTCCGGGTCGCCGGCGGCCAGGTAGAGCTGCGCAGCCAAAGCCTTCAACTCATCGGCTTCAGCCCATTGCTGCAGATCCTCGGGCAACAACCTCAATCCACGCTCATAGTCGCTACGTTCCAGGCAAGCCTTTAGCAGCAACGTGAGCAGGGCTTGGTTACCGGGAGACGCGCGCAGGGCGGTCTCCAACTGATCCAGCATCGAATCATCCATGGCTACTTCCTTTGACTGACAGATGCAATTTAAAACCCTGGCGAGAAGACCGCGGCCCGGTACAGAGGCTCATCGCACCACCTCCGGTCGCTCGACGTCGACCCAAACAAATTTATTCGGATCCAGGTGGGTTTCCTGGTCCAGGCGATAGGCGGCAAGCTTGCCGTAGAGCACCGCGCTGTAGTCCAGGCACGCCAGGTTGGGCCGGATCGGCGCCGGCTTGCCGCTGCGCCAGTAGTGGCCGACGAACAGCATCGGTTCGTCAGGGCCGTAGCGCAGCAGGCTGTTCTTCTGCGCCGGGGACAATGGCGTGCGCGCCACTGGATCGGGCAAGGCATCGGGCTGGAAGACGATGTCGCCGTAGGTCTGCGGGTCGTCTTCCCAGAACTTGGTGCGAAAGAACGCCCGGGTCAGGCCGTCACCGCTGGTCATGGTCAGGCCGTGGGGCAGGCGCATGTCGGTGCCGCGCAGCAGGCGATCGAAGGCGGTGCTGGCAAAACTGTCGGGCAGCGCCGAGGCCTGGAGGAACTCGCGGTCGATACAACCGTTGGGGTACTGCTGGCGCAGCGGGGCGATCAGGCCGGCATCCCAGCAGGCGTGCACCACGCGGAAACGCCCGGCATCGACGAACAGCGGCAGTTCATAGAACCATTCAAGGAAGTCGTGCCAGTCGCCAGGGTGGTGTTCGAACTGGGTCAGGGTTTCGTGGATCAGTCGGGCATGGCGCGGGGTGTGTTCGCGAACGAACTGCTTGCCGCTGCCTGCTGCGGCCGGCGTGCTCCAGCCCAGGGCATTGAACTCATGATTACCCATGATGCACAGCGCCTGGCCGGCCTCGACCATGTCGTGAACGATGTACAAGGACTCACGGATACGCGGGCCGCGGTCGATGATATCGCCGAGGAACACCGCCATGCGCGACGGGTGCCGCCAGACACCGCCCTGCTTGTGATAACCGAGCCGATCCAGCAGGTGCTCCAAGGTCAGGGCGCAACCGTGCACGTCACCGATCAGGTCGTAGCTACGCGCGGGATCGAGCATCAGTCGCCTCCACCGCCCAGTCGGCTGCCCCAGCCGAGTTTGGTCCGACAGACCTCGTAGTAGTTGTGGTCCAGCGGATGGATCAGGCGCAGCTTCTGCGCCTTCTTGCTGACCGTGATGGTGTCGCCCGGGGCACAGGTGAAGTGGTTCTGCCCGTCACAGGAGACTTGCGGATAGATCTGCATATCTTTGGACACGACGATTTTCAGCTCACTGTTGCCATCGACCACGATCGGCCTTCCAGACAAGGTATGGGGGTACATCGGCACAATCACAATGGCATCCAGCTTGGGATGCATGATCGGGCCGCCGGCGGACAGCGCGTAGGCCGTGGAACCGGTAGGCGTGGCGACGATCAGGCCGTCGGCCTTCTGGCTGCAGACGAACTGGCCGTCGATGTAGATCTCGAACTCGATCATCCGCGTCGACTTGCCCGGGTGCAGCACCACGTCGTTGAGCGCATCGCCCTGGCCGATGGCCTCGGCATGGCGACGGACTTCGGCCTGCAGCAGGAAGCGGTTTTCCACCAGATAGTGGCCGTCGAGCACTTCGGCAACCTTGACTTCCAGCTCATCGGGGCGGATGTCGGTGAGAAAGCCCAGGCTGCCGCGGTTGATCCCCAGCACCGGAATATTGTGCCGCGCCAGGGCCCGGGCGGCGCCCAGCAGGCTGCCGTCGCCGCCGACCACGATGACCATGTCGCAGACCTCGCCCAACAGCTTGCGCGAGGAGGTCTGCAGACCGTGGCCCGGCAGCACTTCGGCGATGGTGTCTTCAAGGATCACGTGCAGGTGGCGCGCCAGCAGAAACTTCTTCAGTCGGCGAACTGTGTCCAGCACCTGGGAACTGCCCAGGCGACCGATAATGCCGATATTGCGAAACTGCTCCATGGGGCTCCTGCGGAATTCGGGTACGGGCGAAACGGAGGATTATGGGCGAAACCCGGCGTTAGACAAAATCCTTTCAGCCACTGGTGCTTAGGAGCAGGCGACGCAACTGCGAGTGGCACGCATTTATCGCGAACGGCGCAGGTTTGCGTCTATGCTCGCAAGATGCTCCTGTTCCCGGATTTGCTCAGCCTCCCCCGCCAGTTGCGTCAACCTGAAGTCCGCGACCTCGCCTGGGTCATCCTCGCGCCGCCGATGCTCAGCCAGACGCCCTGGCCACAGCGCCACCCTCTGGCCGGCAGCGACTGGGTGCTGGCGCCACAACTGCTGGCCCACTGGCTGCGATGCCAGGATCTGGACAACCGCGCCTTGCGCCATTGGCTGAATCAGGGTCGGACCCGGCGCCTGGGCCTGTACTACGAACGCCTCTGGCAATTTGCCGTGCAGCATGCGCCGGGCGTGGAACTGCTGGCTGCCAACTTGCCGATCCGCCGTGGCGGCCAGACCCTGGGCGAGCTGGACATGCTGCTGCGCGACCGCGAAGGCGTGCATCACCTGGAGCTGGCGATCAAGCTCTACCTGGGCCCGCAGCACGGCAACGGCTGCGACAGCGCGCAATGGCTTGGCCCGGGCTGTCACGACCGCCTGGACCGCAAGCTGGCGCACCTGGACGAGCACCAACTGCCGATTTCCGCCCGCGCCGAAAGCCGCGAGGCCCTGGCGGCGCTGGATATCCAGCAGTTTCGCGCCCACCTGTGGCTGGGGGGCTACCTGCTCTACCCCTGGCCGGGCCACGCCGAACCGCCCGAAGGCGCCCATCCGCGACACTTGCGAGGGCGCTGGCTGCATCAACGGGACTGGCCGGCCTACCTGGCCCAGAGCGCCCCGGGGCGCTGGCAACCCCTGCCCCGCCACGCCTGGCTGGCTCCGGCCCGCTATCCGGTCGAACAAACCTGGACCGCCGGGCAACTGCAGCAATGGCTTGCCGAACTGGACGCCCAGGCCCCGGCGCAATTGCTGGTGCGCCTGGAGGAAACCGCCGAAGGGGACTGGGAAGAAGCCGAACGCCTGTTCCTGGTGGCCGATCTGTGGCCCAACGTCCCCGCGCCCCAGCCCCTCCCACCCAAAGACCAGCCTGCGTAGGCGCGGGCTTGCCAGCGAAAGCGCCCCCACAAACGGCGCAAGGCTAACGGGCCTCTTCGCCGGCAAGCCGGCACCCACGGCGGATGATCGCGCGCCCCCTGGTAGGATCTGGCTTGCCAGCGAAAGCGTCACCAGGAATGGTGCAGGGCTGCGGGCCTTTTGCCCGGCAAGCCAGCGCCGGCCGTGGGGTTTCGCTATTCCAGGGAAAGCCGCAACGCCAGGGCCACCAGGGTCAGCAGCAACACCGGCAGGGTCAGCACGATACCGACCCGAAAGTAATAGCCCCAGCCGATATGAATCCCCTTGCGCTCCAGCACATGCAGCCAGAGCAGGGTCGCCAGGCTGCCGATCGGGGTGATCTTCGGCCCCAGATCGCTGCCGATGACGTTGGCGTAGATCATCGCTTCCTTGACCACCCCGGTGGCTTGGCTGGCGTCGATGGACAAGGCGCCGATCAGCACCGTGGGCATGTTGTTCATCAACGACGACAGGCCCGCGGTCAACAGCCCCGTGCCCACGGCCGCCCCCCACACACCCCCCGCGGCAAAGGTATCGAGCCAGCCGGCCATGTAGTCGGTCAGGCCCGCGTTGCGCAAACCGTAAACCACAAGGTACATGCCTAAAGAGAAAACCACGACCTGCCATGGCGCCTCTTTGAGCACCTTGCGCGTGGAAATTCTATGACCGCGCGCGGCGATCGCCAGCAGCAGCGCGGCGCAGGATGCGGAAATCGCGCTGATGGGAATCCCCAGTGGCTCCAAGGCAAAACAGCCCAGCAACAGGATCAACAGCACCCACCAACCAGCGACGAAGGTCGCCCGGTCCCGGATCGCACTGCGAGGATCGGCCAACTGCAGCGGGTCGTAGCCTTCGGGGATATCTCGGCGGAAAAACCACAACAGCACCGCCAGGGTCGCGGCGACGCTCACCAGGTTAACCGGCAGCATCACCGCCGCATAACGGTTGAAGCCAATATTGAAGAAGTCCGCAGAAACGATATTCACCAGATTCGACACCACCAGCGGCAAGCTCGCCGTGTCGGCAATGAACCCTGCGCCCATGACAAAAGCCAGGGTTGTGGCCGCAGAGAATCGCAAGGCCAAGAGCATGGAAATGACAATCGGCGTCAGGATCAATGCCGCGCCATCGTTGGCGAACAGCGCCGACACCGAGGCGCCGAGCAGCACCATGAAGGCGAACAGCCGCCTGCCCCTGCCCCGCCCCCAGCGCGCCACATGCAGCGCCGCCCAGGCAAAGAACCCAGCCTCGTCCAGCAACAGACTGATGACGATCAGCGCCACGAAGGTGCCTGTGGCATTCCAGATGATCTGCCACACCACGGGAATATCAGCGAACTGCACCACCCCGCACGACAGGGCGAGGGCTGCCCCGAACAGGGCGCTCCAGCCAACGCCCAGGCCTTTGGGCTGCCAGATCACCAGACCGATGGTCAGCAAGAAGATCAAAACCGCAATCAGCATGAATCGCCGCCTTTCAATGACACACAGAGGAAAACCGCAACATCAGCAGCAGCGCAGCGGCCGATCGTGCATCCCTTGCAGGCGTTGCACATCGTCCATCAGCCACTGGCCGTTGGCCTGCGAAGTACTTTGCAGCAACTCGCTGATCCAGTTCGGCAGTTCGGGGTGTAAACGGTAGTAAATCCACTGCCCCTGACGGCGATCGAGCAACAGGCCGCAGCCACGCAACAGGGCCAAATGACGGGAAATCTTCGGTTGGCTCAGGTCAAGCGCGACAGTCAGCTCACAGACGCACAATTCCCCTTCCCGAGTCATCAACAGGGCAATGCGAGTGCGGGTTTCGTCGGCCAGGGCCTTGAACAGTTCGGCGGGATTGAGGAGAACAGGCACCAACAGCGCTCCGGAGAATGGAGCGGTGAATATATGGAAAATCGTATATCCGGTAAAGCAACGGCTTAGCCGACAGTTTCACTGCGGGCCCGCAACCGACCGCCGAACAGCAGCTCGGGCGGCCGGCAAGGCCGGGGGTCAGGCTTTTTTGTGCTGCTCGACCCATTGCCCATAGGCCGTGATGAAACCCTGCAGGAATGGTCGGGTCGCCTCCGACAACGCGCCTGACTCGTCGAATGCCGAGGCTGCGCCGCCCAGGTAGGCCTCGGGCTGTTGCATGCACGGCACATTGAGAAATACCAGGGACTGGCGCAGGTGATGGTTGGCGCCAAAACCGCCGATAGCCCCCGGAGACACGCTGATCACCGCCCCTGGCTTGCCGCTCCAGGCGCTCTTGCCGTAAGGCCGCGAACCGACGTCAATGGCGTTTTTCAGCGCCGCCGGAACCGAACGGTTGTATTCCGGCGTCACGAACAGCACCGCGTCGGCGGCAGCGATCTGTTCGCGGAAACGGCTATAGGCCGCCGGTGGTGTCACGTCGATGTCTTCGTTGTAGAGCGCCAGATCGCCGATCTCGACCATGCTCAACTGGAGATTGGCCGGCGCCAGCCCG
The DNA here is from genome assembly GCF_009861525.1 of Pseudomonas sp. LD120. GTDB lineage: Bacteria > Pseudomonadota > Gammaproteobacteria > Pseudomonadales > Pseudomonadaceae > Aquipseudomonas. The sequence goes on from NZ_WVHL01000002.1 coordinate 644,982, forward strand.
ACCAGGGCCAGGGCCACCTTACGGTTCAGGGATTGCTTTCTCAGACTGCCGACCAGTACTGCAACCTTGTAGACGTTGCTCATTGAAGTGCCCAACCATTGGCGTAAAGGAGCTGCTAGTTATAGATGAGCCTGGGGCCTGTCTGCCACCTTGCCAAGGTATTTGCAGCGATAAACCGCCCACGGGCGCCCCAGCATCGCCGTCGCGGATTATTTTTTTCGCCGGACAAAACTAACCTGGCTTGCGCCGGGTCTACAGCACCGAAATTCGTGTGTTTTATCTCCAGAGGCGCTAAAAAATGGCAGCAGTACTTGTCGGACAATTCCACGCAAGAGATGCCGAGGGACGGGTGTACTCAGTGCACGAATTCCAGGAATCCATGCCTACGCTGGAAGGCGCGGCCGGCTTGGAGCCCGTCACCACCTACCGCCTGGCCATTGGCGACCGGGTCAAGAAGCTCGATGACAATCAATTCCTGCTGGTGCAATCGGACGTCACCATCGTGCGGGAGCCGGAAACCTATGTCAGTGAGTGATCATGCCCGCCGGCCCGGACTTGGGGTAGGATTCAACGCCTGATGCCCCAACCGGCTGGACATGGACTTCAAGCATGCGTTTACGCCATATCGAAGTGATTCAGGCGCTCTTGCAAACCGCTCACCTGGGAACCGCCGCCGAATGGCTGCAACTGTCGGTGGCGGAAGTGGAAGCCTTGCTGCGCGATGCCGAAAGCCAGTTGGGATTCATGCTCTTTGCCAGCGTCCGCGGGCGTTTGCAGGCCACCCGCGAAGCCCGGGAGCTGCAACCTGCAATCACTCGGGTGTATGACGCCCTCGAACCCGTGCAGCGACTGGCCGACAGCCTGAGGTTTCACCAGGCTCCACCGCTGCGCATTGTCGGCACCCCGCCCCTGGTGCAACAACTGCTGCCCCACTGCGTCGCCGCCCTGCGCCGGCGATTTGCCGACACTCCGTGCAGCCTTCTCAGCCAGAGCACCCGAACCATGGTCGACAGCCTGCTGCTGCGTGACTGTGACCTCGGACTGAGCCTGCACGACCCTGAACACCCTGACATCCATAGTCAGCCACTGGCTGAGGGCAAGTTGTTCCTGCTGGCCCCCCACGGCTGGCTGCAGCCCAAGCAGAAATACGTGGCCCTGCAGGACTTGGCCGGCCAAGCGATGGTCGGCCTCGAAGGCCACGACCCGCTGAGCGTCATCCTCGCCAGCAAGCTGCAGAACCTGCGCCCAAGCCCGGTGATCCAGACCCGGGTGCAGACCTATCAGATGATGCGCAGCCTGGTGGAAGCCGGCGAAGGACTGGCCATCGTCGACCCGTTCACCGCTGTCGGCGCCCGCTGCGCGGGGCTCGATGTATGCCCGCTGTCGCCGCCAATCACCGTCACGCTATACGCCTTGCGCCGCCAAGGCAGCGACAGCTCGCCGCTGCTCAGCGCGCTGCTGGAGTTGCTGACCGAGCAGGCCGAGGCGCTGCTGGCAGGTTAAACCGTTGGCGCCTGTGGCTCATCGGCAAACAACCGATACCAAAAAATCGCCACTTCGGCGGTCTGCGCATCAATGCCGCGATAACGCAGGTGATCCACACCGCCCACCACATAACCGCAGCGCTCATACAGACGACAAGCCCCCAGGTTGTTGTTCTGGGTTTCCAGCATCAGCCCCGGCAACTGCTTCTTGCGACTCCAGAACTGCGCCACCTCCAACAATGCCCGGGCCACGCCATGACGGCGCGCCGGCCCATGCACCGCCAACTCATCAACGTGCCCGTAGCCATTCCAATTGGTGCTGACCACCACATGCCCCACTGGCTGGTCGTCCAGATAGGCCATGAAAATCTCGCTGTCGGGTGCGTTGCGGTAGTGACTGAACTCCTGCGGGTCGATGCCATAGCATTTGCGATAAGGCACGACGGTGCGCAACGGCCAGTCCGCCACTGGCACGCCGCACGCGGCCTGGGCGTAGGCGCGTACCTCAAAACTGAAATCGCTGCCCCAGACATAACTGGCGAAGCCTTCGTCGGCAACACGGATCGCCAGCCCCGGGTACTTGGGATTCACTGCCGGCTGCATGGCGGGAAAATTCCTCATGCCTTGATGCAATCGACGGTGTACTGCCGTCCATCGCCCTGATCGTTATGTTGCAGGCCATGCACATCCGCAACGAAGCCCGGAAAACTGTGGTCGAAAGCCCGGGCAAACGCCAGGTAGTCGATGATTGAACCAGTAGCCTCGGTAAAGCGCTCGCCGGGCATGATCAGCGGAATACCCGGCGGGTATGGCACCAGCATCACTGCGGCGATGCGCCCTTGCAGTTGATCGATGGAAACCGCTTCGACTTCACCACGCACCAGATGGTCATAGGCATCGGCGGGCTTGATAGCCACTGGCGGCAACACCGTGTACATCCGCTTGAGGTGCTTGGCCGTGGCGTTGCTGCGGTAGCAGGCGTGCAACTGGTCGCACAGATCCTGCAAGCCCATGCCCTGATAGCGCTGCGGGTCCTGGCTGGCGACGCTGGGCAGGCAACTGGCGAGGCTGACATTGGCGTCATAGTTGCGCTTGAACTCCAGCAGCTCGGTGAGCAGCGTGCTCCATTTGCCCTTGGTGATGCCCATGGAGAACAGCACCAGGAACGAATAGAGCCCGGTCTTCTCCACCACCAGCCCGCGCTCCCAGAGGAACTTGCTGACCACTGCCGCGGGAATCCCGTGCTCACTCAAGGCTCCGCCCGCGGTGAGCCCTGGCATCACCAGCGTGACCTTGATCGGGTCCAGCAGCACGTAGTCATCGGTGACCGCGGCGAAACCGTGCCACTCGCCTTCGGGCTCCAGCAGCCAGTCGCCGGTGCGCACCTGATCGATGCCTTCGACGCGTTCCGGCTGCCAGATCGAGAACCACCAGTCATCGGCGGCGATGTGCTGCCGCAGGTTGGCCAGGGCGCGGCGAAAGCTCAGGGCCTCGTCGAACATTTCCTGCAGCAGCGAGCGCCCCGCCGGCCCCTCCATCATCGCCGAGGCCACATCCAGCGAAGCAATGATGCTGTACTGCGGTGAGGTGGAGATATGCATCATGAACGCTTCGTTGAAACGATCCCGATCCAGTTGTCGGGCACCGCCATCCTGCACATGGATCATCGACGCCTGACTGAAAGCCGCCAGCAGTTTGTGCGTGGAGTGGGTGGTGAACACCAGGGGACTGTCAGCGGAGCGCGAGGTGCCCATACCGTAACGTCCGGCGAAGAATTCGTGGAAGGCGGCATAGGCATACCAGGCCTCGTCGAAGTGCAACACTTCGACACTGTTGCCCAGGCTCTGCTTGATCAGCTCGGCGTTGTAGCACAGGCCGTCATAGGTGGAATTGGTGACCACCGCCAGCTTGACCCTGGGCGACCGGCCACGGGTCAGCGGGCTGGCATCGATCTTGGCCTGGATCGACTCGGGGCTGAATTCGCTCAAGGGAATTGGCCCGATGATCCCCAGCTCGTTGCGTTCCGGGCACAGGTACAGGGGAATGGCCCCTGTCATGATGATCGAATGCAGCACCGACTTGTGGCAGTTGCGGTCCACCAGCACCAGATCGTCGCGACCGACCATGGAATGCCAGACGATCTTGTTGGCGGTGGAGGTGCCGTTGATCACGAAAAAGGTGTGATCGGCGCCGAAATTGCGCGCCGCCCGCGCCTCGGCTTCCGCCAGGGGCCCGGTGTGATCCAGCAGCGAGCCCAGTTCCGGCACCGACACCGACAGATCGGAACGCAGGGTGTTCTCCCCGAAGAACTGGTGGAACGCCTGGCCCACCGGGCTCTTGCGATAGGCCACGCCACCGCCGTGCCCAGGGGTATGCCAGGAGTAGTTGGAGTCGGCGGTGTGCTGCACCAGGGCCTTGAAAAAAGGCGGCAGCAGGCCATCCAGGTAATTGCGTGCGGCCCGGGCCACCTGCCGGGCCAGGAACGGCACCGTGTCCTCGAACAGGTAAAGGATGCCCCGTAGCTGGTTGAGCTCGCTCATCGCGTCGGCGGGGGCGTTCTCCAGAGTCATCTGCTCCCCCAGGGCGAAGATCGGCAGCAGCGGCGCCCGCACCCGGGCCAAGCGGATCAGCTCCACCATGTTCTGCAGCAGATGGGTGTTCTCCCCCGCCCCCTCAGCGGCGATCAACATGCAGGCCAGGCCATGATGGGTAGAGGCCACCAAGCGCCCTTCGGCGTAGTTCACCGCGCAGAAGATACTGAAGCCGTCCTTCTCCAGCTCCCGGGCGATACCCCGCACCCGATCCCCGGCCACCGTATCGGCCTTGATATCGCGGTGCACGATCAGGATCGGAAACTGCAGGTCTTTGTACATGGGGCTGGACATCCTGAGACGGCGGGTCTGCCCCGCCAATCAACTCAGGGTAGAAGCTCCGGGCGCCTTGTGTCACCCCGGCCAGGAACCGGGTGTAACAAAACGTCGCACTGGAACAATTGCCAGCCAGCTCCCAACCACACCCAGCCACGCGGCAATCACACACCAACCACGCGGCAACCACGGCTGTAGCCGCTGCTGAGCCCGCGAAGCTGCGAAAAGGCCCGCAGGGCCTTGCCTGGCGATCGCCCTACAGAGCGCTGCCGCCCTCTATATCGCTGCGCTTCCTACGGAGCCGTTCGAGCCTGCCGAAGCGGCAGCGGCTAGAGGGCCGCAGGAGCAAAGGACTACAGGGGCCCTGCGGCCACAGAACCAAAGGGCCGCAGGCAACAATGGCTTACTGCTGGGCTTCGAGCAATTGGGTCCAGAGTGCCGGGCCACCGGCTGATTTGGCGATGATTTCCAGACGTGCCTGGTGCTCGGCCAATTCGGCCTCGCTGGCCTGGATGATCCGCCCCCGTGGACGATCGGCCGACAAGCGGCGGATTTCCGTGGCGCGGTTGCCCGAACCCTCGCCGGAGCCATTGCCGTCCGAAGCATTGCCCGCCAGGGACAGACTGGTCTGGCCACCGGTCATGGTCAGGTAGACGTCGGCCAGGATCTCCGAGTCGAGCAAGGCGCCGTGCAGTTCACGCCCGGAGTTGTCGACGCCATAGCGCTTACACAGGGCATCGAGGCTGTTGCGCTGGCCCGGGTGACGCTCACGAGCCATCAGCAAGGTATCGAGGATGCTGCAGTGCTGGGTGATATCGGCCCGCTCGTGCTGACCCATCAAGGCGAATTCGTTGTTGATGAAGCCAACGTCGAACGCCGCGTTATGGATGATCAGCTGCGCGCCCTTGATGAAGTCGAAGAATTCATCGGCGACTTCAGCGAATCGCGGCTTGCCCACCAAAAATTCGTTGGTAATGCCGTGGACGCCAATCGCGCCCTCATCGCTTTCGCGATCCGGTTGCAGGTAGACGTGAAAATGCCGCCCGGTCAGGCGCCGACCGAGCAATTCGACGCAACCGATTTCAATGATCCGGTGGCCATCGGTCACCGGCATACCGGTGGTTTCGGTATCGAGTACAACAGATCTGTTGGCCATCAGTGGTCCGTTCTCAATCTGGCAAAGGGCGCGATTTTAGCATGCCCGGCCCAGGGACAGCGCGCCGCTGGAAACAGGCCGCTGCCGCGATCTTTTTAACAGTTATTCGCAAAGCTGATGAGGTTCGCCCAAGGCTCGGCTGCTAGGGTGCCGCCGATCTTTGCCATGGAAACTCGCGGTCATGAAAACTCTCCGACGCCGCCTGCAAAACCTGCTGTTCATCGCTCTATTCAGCAGCCCCTGCCATGCCACCAGCCTGGTGATCCGCACCGACCTCAGCATGAGCGGACTGCTGACCAGCAGCGAAGGCACGGCCAAGATCAGCAGTTCGTTCAAGGATCACAAGGTTGTCCTCAAAGCTCGCAGCGACGCTGCGGCCTTCGTCGCCAGCGACGGCGTGATTCGCGGGGTGCGACTGGAGTCGGCGTTGCAACACATGCGCCGGGTACTGCACAACCCGCCTTACAGCGACGAACAACTGGCGGCGGCGATTCTCACCCTGTAACGCCCTCAGCCCTTGTAGCCACGCACCTCGTCCACGCCACGGTTGGCCAACTGGTCAGCCCGCTCGTTGCCGTGGTGACCGGTGTGGCCACGTACCCATTTCCAGGTGACGTTGTGGCGGTTGACCTGTTCGTCCAACTGCTGCCAAAGGTCGGCGTTTTTCACCGGTTCCTTGGCGGCGGTTTTCCAGCCGCGCTTTTTCCAGTTGGCCATCCATTCGTTGATGCCCTTCATCACGTACTGCGAGTCGGTGACCAGCAGCACGTCGCACTGACGCTTGAGCTCTTCCAGGCCACGAATCGCCGCCAAGAGTTCCATGCGATTGTTGGTGGTGTTGGCTTCACCGCCCCAGAGTTCCTTCTCGACGCCCTTGCATACCAGCAACGCCCCCCAGCCACCGGGACCGGGATTGCCCTTACAGGCACCGTCGGTAAAGATTTCTACGCTATCGCTCATCCACGCCTTCCATCAAAAATGTGCCATTGGCCTGCCGAACGCCGTCGACAATGCCCTGGGCCGAGCCAGCTCGGCCGAATCTATATAAAGAGGGGTTCGTCAGGTCATCAAGACTCGCTGTTACGGCGATTGACCTTGGCCATGGGCAACGGCACCAGCTTACCCATCGGCTCGCGCCGGACCTGGCGCACCGGCCGCAGGCCCACGGCGATCTTGCGTGCCACCAACAGGTAGAAACCGCCCCCGGACAGTTGCCACTGCCCGGCCTTGCGCTCCCACCCCGCCAGCCGCGCCTGCCAGGCAGGCGACGCAAGCGGCGGACGATAGCACCCGAAGCGGCGTTTCTCCAGTGCGAAGCCCAGCAGGTTGAGCCAGTCGCCGACCCGCGACGGCGAGATGCAACGAGCCTGGCGCAAGGCGTCATGGGCGAACAGGTGACGCAAGCCCCAGGTGCTCCAGGGGTTGATACCGATAATCAACAAATGACCACCGGGGCGAACACTGCTCGCCGCCTCGCGCAGCAGCCCATGGGGCGACAGGCAGAAATCCAGGCCATGTTGCAGCACCACCACATCGGCGGCGTGCTCGCTCAGCGGCCAGGCTTGCTCCTCACAAACGATCTCCACACCAGGCAGCGGTGCCCCCAGGCGCACGTTGCGCTGCACCTGCGGCGCCGGTGGCGGGGGCTGCGCCGACGGCCCGTAGTGCACCAGATAACCGCCGAAGAACCGCTCCAGCTCCTCTTCGAGCATGCGCCGCTCTTCATCCAGCAAAAATTGCCCAAGGGGACCGGACAACCAGTCCCTGGCCGCACTGATCAGGGCCAGCCAGTCGGGATCTGCCTGAGCGAAGGCTTTATCGGTCATTGCATTCTCCAACACGCCAAGAAGCACTAAGATGCGCCAATGTTTTCCGCTTGGCGAATCCGAAGATGATACAGATCAGTGCCCTGCCCGCCTTCACCGACAACTACATCTGGTTGTTGCAAGATCACCGCAGCCAACGTTGCGCAGTCGTCGATCCTGGTGATGCGGCGCCGGTACTGGCCTGGCTGGAACAGCATCCGGGCTGGAACCTCAGCGACATCCTGATCACCCACCACCACCACGACCACGTCGGCGGCGTTGAGCGCCTCAAGCAACACAGCGGCGCAACCGTCCACGGCCCCGCCCAAGAGCGGATTCCCGGGCGCGATGTGGCCCTGGGAGACAATGATCGGGCCAATATCCTGGACTGGGACTTCGAGGTGCTTGCCGTGCCCGGCCATACTCTGGGGCACATCGCCTATTACCACCACGGTTTGCTGTTCTGTGGCGACACCTTGTTCGGCGCCGGTTGCGGGCGTTTGTTCGAAGGCACCCCGGAGCAGATGCACCAGTCCCTCGGCCGCCTCGCCGCGCTGCCGGATGACACCCTGGTCTATTGCACCCATGAATACACCCTGAGCAACCTGCGCTTTGCCCAGGCGGTGGAACCGGCCAATGCGGACATCGCCCAGCGCCTGCAGAAAGTCACGCAACTGCGCGAGCAGGGCCGCATGACCCTGCCATCGACCTTGGCCCTGGAAAAACTCACCAACCCGTTTCTGCGCACCGGTGAAACATCCGTTAAACAAAAAGTGGACGAACGGAATGGCCAGGATCACCCGTCGCAGAGTGCGGTTTTTGCGGCCCTGAGGGCATGGAAAGATAAGTTCTAAGCAGGCCGCGCGCTGGTACAAAAATTCTGAATGGTTGACCGCACCCCAGGTGCTTTCTAGAATCGCCCGACATTTTTGCCCGGAACTTACTTCCAGCCAATGTCGTCATCTATTCGTTATTCCATCAGTTCAGACGCATTGACGCGGTTGGCCCAGGCCATCGCGGTAGCTGTGTCAGCGACGCTTGCGGGCTGCCAAAGCAGCGGCCATGTCCCGCAGAACGACACGACACACACTCCCAATTTCAACGCCCGCATCAAGCAAAAACCCATCTGGCTGAGCGCCAAGCCAAGCCCGCAAGTGCCCCAGGATGTCTGGGAGCGCATGCGCCAAGGGTTCCAATTGCAAGAAGCCTCGGGCGTTAACCCGCGTATCGAACAGCAACGCCTGTGGTTCGCCAGCAACCCCTCCTTTCTGGAAAACGCCGGCGAACGCGGCAGCCTCTATATCCACTACATCGTCGAGCGTCTTGAAGAGCGCAACATGCCGCTGGAACTGGCCCTGCTGCCCGTGATCGAAAGCGCCTACAACCCGATGGCCTATTCACGCGCCAACGCAGTGGGCCTTTGGCAGTTCGTTCCAGCCACCGGCCGTTACTTCAACTTGCGCCAGACCCGCTTCTACGATGGCCGGCGCGACATCACTGCATCGACCACCGCAGCCCTGGATTACCTGACCCGCCTGCACGATATGTTCAACGGTGACTGGCTGCTCGCGCTGGCCGCCTACAACGCCGGGGAAGGCACCGTAAGCCGGGCTATCGAACGCAATGAAAAGCTAGGCCTGCCCACCGACTACTGGAACCTGACGCTGCCGTCTGAAACCCAGGCCTACGTCCCCAAGCTGCTGGCCCTGTCGCAGGTGGTGCTGACTCCACAAGCCTATGGCGTCAATCTCAACCCGATTGCTAACGAGCCTTACTTCCAGGTGGTGGAAATCAACCAGCGCATGGACCTGTCCAAGGTCGCGGCGGTGGCGAACATCGATGAGGACGAGCTGTTCCAGCTCAACCCGGCATTCAAGCAACGCACCACCATCGATGGCCCGCAACACCTGTTGGTACCAACGGCCAAGGCTGAACTGCTGACCGCCAGCCTGTCGACCATGAAACCCGAGGAACTGATCAGCAAGCGCTCCCTCAAACCGGTATTCGACCGCGATGAAGGCCGCGATTCGCTACGTCACAAACGCACGTATCGGGTCAAGAGCGGCGACAACCTGACCCTGATCGCCAAGGCCAACAAGGTCAAGGTTCAGGATCTGCAGCGCTGGAACAAGCTCAGTGGTAAAAACCTCAAGGTCGGTCAGACCCTGGTCATGCAAGACACGCGCAAGCGGGCCGGCAAGGGTAAAAACAAGCCGACTCAATACAAGGTCAAACGAGGCGATTCGCTGTACATGGTGGCCAAGCGCTTCAATGTTGAGATGCAACACCTCAAGCGTTGGAATCCTCGTGCATCGAAAGCCCTCAAGCCAGGCCAGATGCTGACGGTCTACCTGCCGCACTGATCAAACCAGCAGGAAAAAAAGCGCGCTTTTTCCTGCTGATACAAGCTGTTACTGTACGGAGCATTAAGCCCAAGCCGCCTGGATCGGATCTCTGACTCGATGCGTCCCCTCCTTCTGCTCTTCATCAGTCTGGCCTTGAGCTTTCCCGCACGCGCAACGATCACCGAAAGCCATGGTTATGCGCAGTTTGGCACGCTCAAGTACCCAGCCAAATTCACCCACTTCGACTGGGTCAATCCCGCGGCGCCCAAAGGCGGCACCTTGCGGCTCATGGCCTTTGGCACCTTCGATACGCTCAACCCCTACACCTTCAAGGGCACCAGCCCGGTCGCCACGCCGAACTTCCTGCAATACGGGGTCAACGAACTCAACGAACCACTGATGGTGGGCACTGGCCTCTACGCGCCCTCCGGTGACGAGCCCACCTCTAGCTACGGCCTGATCGCCCGCTCGGTGGAGTACAGCGAAGACCGCAGTTGGGTGGTGTTCAACCTGCGCCCCGAGGCACGGTTTCACGACGGCAAGCCGATCACCGCCTACGACGTGGCATTTTCCTACCGCCTGCTGCTCAAGGAAGGCCACCCGCAGTACCGCACCAATCTGCAGGAAGTACAGCGGGTAGATATCCTGGGGCCGCAGCGCATCCGCTTCGTGTTCAAGCGCGCCGGCAACCCCTTGCTGATCCTGCGCCTGGGTGAGCTGCCGGTGCTGCCCCAGCACTACTGGAAAGGCCGCGACTTCAAGGCCACCACCTTTACCCCGCCCCTGGGCAGCGGTCCCTACCGCATCAGCAACGTGCAACCCGGTCGCCAACTGGTGTTCGAGCGCGTCAAGGACTACTGGGGCAAGAACTTGCCGGTCAACCGCGGCTTCAACAATTTTAATCGGGTCGAAGTGGAGTTCTACCGCGACAGCGACGTGGCCTTCGAAGCCTTCAAGGCCGGAGAGTTCGACATCTATATCGAGCACCAGGCCAAGAACTGGGCCAACGGCTACAACTTTCCCGCGGTCAATCGCGGCGATGTGATCAAGGCACAGCTGGCCCACCAGATTCCCACCCAGACCCAGGGTCTGTTCATGAACACCCGGCGCAGCACCTTCGCCGACGTGCGGGTACGTCAAGCCCTGGGGCTGATGTTCGACTTCGAGTGGACCAACCGCAGCCTGTTCAGCGGTGCCTACCAGCGCGCCCTGAGCTACTACCCCAACAGCGAGTTTTCCGCCACGGGCGTGCCCAAGGGCCACGAATGGCTGCTGCTTTCGCCCTACCGCGAGCAGTTGCCGGCGCGCCTGTTTACCCAAGCCTTCAGCCTGCCCCGCACCGAGGGCCGCGGCATCCCCCGCGATACCTTGCGCCAGGCCCTGGGCCTGTTGGCCGACGCGGGCTGGACACTCAACGGCCAACGCTTGCAGAACAGCGCCGGACAACCGCTGCGCTTCGAACTGATGCTGGTCAACCCCAACCTGGAGCGGATTCTCCAACCCTACGTGGAGAACCTGGCGAGCATCGGCATCGACGCGCGCCTGCGCACGGTGGACAGGGCGCAATACAAGCAGCGCCTGGATCAGTTCGATTTCGACATGATCCTCATGACCCTCAACCAGACCCTGAGCCCAGGCCTGGAGCAATGGCAGTACTTCCACTCCAGCCAGGTCTCGGTCAAGGGCAGCAAGAACTACGCAGGCATCAACAACCCGATTGTCGACCACCTGCTGGAGCAACTGCTGGCCGCCCAGAGCCGCGACGACCAATTGGCCGCGGGCCGGGCGCTGGACCGAGTGCTGCTGTGGCAGCACTACATGATTCCCAACTGGTACCTCAACTATCACCGACTGGCGTACCGCAACCGGTTCGCCTTCGTCACCACTGCGCCCTACGACCTGGGTCTCAGGGCCTGGTGGCTGAAGTCCTTGGAGCCCCCCCTATGATGCCTCTGCGTGCCCTGTTGCTGCGCACCAGCGGCTTGTTGTTCGGCGCCATCGCCTGCTGTGCCCAGGCCGCGCCGCAACATGCCCTGACCCTGTATGGCGAAGCGCCAAAATACCCGGCGAACTTCCAGCACTTCGACTTCGTCAACCCCAAGGCGCCCAAGGGCGGCACCTTCCGCATGGCCGGTTTCGGCAGTTTCGATAGCCTCAATCCCTTTATCAGCAAGGGCGTGCCGGAAACCAACATCGGCCTGATCTACGACACGCTGATGTACCAGAGCCTGGATGAACCCTTCACCGAGTACGGTCTGGTGGCCGGCAAGATCGAGAAAGCCCCGGACAACAGCTGGGTACGCTTTTACCTACGCCCCGAGGCCCGCTTCAATGACGGCCAGCCAATTCGTGCCGAAGACGTGGTATTCAGTTTCCAGACCTTGATGAGCGCCGGCTCGCCGCTGTACCGCGGTTACTACGCCGACGTCGACCAGGTGATCGCCGAAGACCCACTGCGGGTACGGTTCAAGTTCAAGCACAGCAACAACCGCGAGCTGCCGCTGATCCTCGGCCAACTGACGGTCCTGCCCAAGCACTGGTGGCAACACCGCGACTTCGCCAAGAGCAATCTGGACGTGCCGCTGGGTAGCGGCCCCTACCGAGTGACCGAAGTCAAGGCTGGGCGCTCGATCCGCTACGAGCGGGTCAAGGACTATTGGGCCCGCGACCTACCGGTGAACCGCGGTTTCTACAATTTCGACGTGATCACCAGCGACTACTATCGCGACAACACCGTGGCCCTGGAGGGCCTCAAGGCCGGCCAGTTCGACTACTGGCTGGAGATGAGCGCAAAGAATTGGGCCAACGCCTACAACACCCCGGCGGTGGCCGAGGGTCGGTTGATCAAGGAACAGATCGCCAACGGCAACCCCACCGGCATGCAGGGCTTTGTATTCAACACTCGGCGGCCGATGTTCCAGGACGTGCGCGTGCGCCATGCCCTAAGCCTGTTGCTGGACTTCGAGTGGAGCAACAAGCAGCTGTTCAATGGCGCCTACACCCGTACCCGCAGCTATTTCGAAAACTCGGAAATGGCCGCTACCGGCCTGCCCGGCCCCGAAGAGTTGGCCATCCTCGAACCGCTGCGAGGCATGATCCCCGAGCAGGTGTTCAGCCAAGCCTTTGCCCCTGCGTTATGCGACGGCAGCGGGATGATCCGAGCCCAACAGCGCCAGGCCTACCAACTGCTGCAAGAGGCCGGCTGGCATATCGTCGACGACAAGATGGTGGACGCCCAGGGCAAGCCGCTGGTGATCGAATTCCTCCTGGCACAGACCGAGTTCGAGCGGGTGCTGCTGCCATTCAAGCGCAACCTGGCCGACCTGGGCATCGACCTGGTGATCCGCCGGGTCGACGTGTCCCAGTACATCACCCGGGTGCGCTCCCGGGACTTCGACATGATCGTCGGCAGCTTCCCCCAGTCCAATTCCCCGGGCAACGAACAGCGCGAGTTCTGGATGTCCTCCAGTGCCGACAAGCCCGGCAGCCGCAATTACATCGGCCTCAAGGACCCGGCTATCGACAACCTGGTGGAAAGCCTGATCAACGCTGACTCGCGCGCTAGCCTGGTGGCCCACACCCGAGCCCTGGACCGAGTCCTGCAATGGGGCTATTACGTGATCCCCAACTGGCATATCAAGACCTGGCGCGTGGCCTATTGGGACCATATCGGCCACCCGCGAATGGCGCCCAAATACGACATCGGCATCAACACCTGGTGGATCAAGCCCGACGCCAAGCCCGCCGTAGAAGCGGCGCCAGACAACCAGGCGGCCACGGCCGGCACGGGGCACTGAGATGCTGGCCTATATTTTTCGACGACTGTTGCTGATCATCCCCACCCTGCTGGGCATCTTGCTGATCAACTTCGTGATCATCCAGGCCGCGCCCGGCGGCCCGGTAGAGCAGATGATCGCCAAACTCGAAGGCTTCGAAGGCGCCACCAGCCGCATCGCCGGTGGCGGCGCCGAGGTATCCGTAGCCGGTTCCAACTACCGTGGCGCACAGGGCCTGGACCCGGCCCTGATCAAAGAAATCGAGCATATGTACGGCTTCGACAAATCGGCGCCGGAACGTCTGTGGATCATGATCAAGAACTACGCCACCCTGGATTTCGGCAACAGTTTTTTCCGCGACGCCAAAGTCGTGGACCTGATCAAGGAAAAGCTGCCGGTGTCGATCTCCCTGGGGCTGTGGAGCACCTTGATCATGTACCTGGTATCGATCCCCCTGGGGATCGCCAAAGCCACCCGGCACGGCAGCCAGTTCGACATCTGGACCAGCTCGGCGATCATCGTCGGCTATGCGATCCCGGCGTTCCTGTTCGCCATCCTGCTGATCGTGGTGTTTGCCGGCGGCAGCTACTTCAACTGGTTCCCCTTGCGCGGCCTGACCTCCAACGACTTCGATCAACTGAGCGTCACCGGCAAGATCCTCGACTATTTCTGGCACCTGGCGCTGCCGGTCACGGCCCTGGTAATCGGGAACTTTGCCACCATGACCCTGCTGACCAAGAACAGTTTCCTCGATGAGATCAACAAGCAATACGTGATCACCGCCAAGGCCAAGGGCCTGACCCAGCGCCGGGTGCTCTACGGCCACGTGTTCCGCAACGCCATGCTGCTGGTGATCGCAGGTTTCCCCTCGGCCTTCATCGGCATTTTCTTCACCGGCTCGTTGCTGGTGGAAGTGATCTTCTCCCTCGACGGCCTCGGCCTGATGAGCTTCGAGGCGGCGATCAACCGCGACTACCCGGTGGTGTTCGGCACCCTGTTCATCTTCACCCTGCTGGGTTTGGTGGTGAAACTGATCGGCGACCTGACCTACAACCTGGTGGACCCACGCATCGACTTCGACAGCCGGGAGCATTGAGATGAACCTGTCCCCCCTCAATCGCCGGCGCTTCGAACGCTTCAAGGCCAACAAGCGCGGCTGGTGGTCGCTGTGGTTGTTTTTGGTGCTGTTCATCCTCAGCCTGGGCGCCGAACTGATCGCCAACGACAAGCCGCTGGTGGTGCACTACGAGGGCGGCTGGTACTTCCCGGCCCTCAAGCGCTACCCGGAAACCACCTTCGGCGGCGAGTTCCCCCTGGAGGCCAACTACAAGAGCCCCTACATCCGCGAACTGCTGGCAGACAAAAACGCCTGGGTGCTGTGGGCGCCCATTCCGTTCAGCTACCAGAGCATCAACTACGACCTGCAGGTCCCGGCCCCGGCACCGCCCTCGGCGGACAACCTGCTGGGCACCGACGACCAAGGCCGCGACGTGCTGGCCCGGGTCATCTATGGCTTTCGCATCTCGGTGCTGTTCGCCCTGACCCTGACCCTCCTCAGCTCCGTCATCGGGGTTGCCGCCGGCGCCCTGCAAGGGTTCTACGGCGGCTGGGTGGACCTGGTGGGGCAGCGCTTCCTGGAGATCTGGTCGGGGCTGCCGGTGCTCTACCTGCTGATCATCCTCGCCAGCTTCGTGCAGCCCAACTTCTGGTGGTTGCTGGGGATCATGCTGCTGTTTTCCTGGATGAGCCTGGTGGACGTGGTGCGTGCCGAGTTCCTGCGCGGACGCAACCTGGAATACGTGCGCGCGGCCCGGGCCCTGGGCATGCAGAATGGCGCCATCATGTTCCGCCACATCCTGCCCAACGCCATGGTCTCGACCATGACCTTCATGCCCTTCATCCTCACCGGCGCCATCGGCACCCTCACCGCCCTGGACTTCCTCGGCTTCGGCCTGCCGCCGGGGGCGCCCTCTCTCGGCGAGCTGGTGGCCCAGGGCAAGTCCAACCTGCAAGCGCCCTGGCTGGGGGTCAGTGCCTTTGCCGTGCTGGCGATCATGCTCAGCCTGCTGGTGTTTATCGGCGAATCCGCCCGCGATGCCTTCGACCCGAGGAAATGACATGACCCAGGACACCCTGATCGAAGTCCGCGACCTGGCGGTCGAGTTCGTCGCCGGCCAACAGCGCCAGCGCGTAGTGGAAGGCATCAGCTTCGACATCAAGCGCGGTGAAACCCTGGCCCTGGTGGGGGAAAGCGGCTCCGGCAAATCGGTGACCGCCCACTCGATCCTGCGCCTCTTGCCCTACCCTCTGGCCCAGCACCCGTCTGGCAGCATCCACTACGCCGGGCACGACCTGCTGACCCTGAAGGAAAAGACCATTCGCCACATTCGCGGCAACCGCATCGCGATGATCTTCCAGGAGCCCATGACCTCACTGAACCCGCTACACAGCATCGAGAAGCAGATCAACGAGGTGTTGGGCATCCACAAGGGCCTGACCGGCAAGGTCGCCAGCAAGCGCACCCTGGATCTGCTGGAACTGGTGGGCATTCCCGAGCCGCACAAGCGCCTCAAGGCCCTGCCCCACGAGCTGTCCGGCGGCCAGCGGCAACGGGTGATGATCGCCATGGCCCTGGCCAACGAGCCGGAGCTGCTGATTGCCGACGAGCCGACCACGGCGCTCGACGTCACCGTGCAGTTGAAGATCCTCGAACTGCTCAAGGAACTGCAGGCGCGCCTGGGCATGGCCTTGCTGCTGATCAGCCACGATCTGAACCTGGTGCGGCGCATTGCCCATCGGGTCTGTGTCATGCAGAAGGGCCGCATCGTCGAACAGGCCTCTTGCGAGGAGCTGTTCCGCGCCCCGCAGCACCCCTACACCCGGGAACTGCTGGGTGCCGAGCCCAGCGGCCTGCCGGCTGCCAATGAAATCGGCCCGCCACTGCTGGAGGTGGACAACCTCAAGGTCTGGTTCCCGATCAAGAAGGGCCTGCTGCGCAGCACCGTGGATCACGTCAAGGCGGTGGACGGCATCCACTTCAGCCTGCCCCAGGGCCAGACCCTGGGCATCGTTGGCGAGAGTGGCTCGGGCAAGTCGACCCTGGGCCTGGCGATCCTGCGCCTGATCGCCAGCCAGGGCGGCATTCGTTTCGAAGGCCAGCAACTGGACAGCCTGACCCAGCAGCAAGTGCGGCCGCTGCGGCGGGAAATGCAGGTGGTGTTCCAGGACCCTTTCGGCAGCCTCAGCCCGCGCATGAGCGTGAGCCAGATCGTGGGCGAAGGCCTGCGCATCCACAAAATCGGCACCTGTGAGGAACAGGAGCAGGCGATTGTCGAGGCCCTCGAAGAGGTCGGCCTGGACCCACAAACCCGGCACCGTTATCCCCACGAATTCTCCGGTGGCCAGCGCCAGCGCATCGCCATCGCCCGAGCCCTGGTGCTCAAGCCGCGGCTGATCCTGCTGGACGAGCCGACTTCGGCCCTGGACCGCACCGTGCAGCGCCAGGTGGTGGAACTGCTGCGCAACCTGCAACGCAAGTACAACCTGACCTACCTGTTCATCAGCCACGACCTGGCGGTGGTCAAGGCCCTGAGCCACCAGTTGATGGTGATCAAGCACGGCCAGGTGGTGGAACAGGGTGACGCACGCAGCATCTTTGCCGTCCCACAACACCCCTACACACAGCAATTGCTGGAAGCCGCCTTCCTGGCTCCGGCAAGCGCCGAATAACCTGCAACAGGAGTAGCCACTTATGGGTTTTCTCGCTGGGAAGCGTGTCCTGATCGTCGGTGTCGCCAGCAAACTGTCGATCGCCTCCGGCATTGCCGCCGCCATGCACCGTGAAGGCGCCGAGCTGGCCTTCACGTATCAGAACCAAAAACTCAAGGGCCGGGTCGAGGAGTTCGCCGCCGGCTGGGGCTCCAGCGCCGAGCTGTGCTTCCCCTGCGACGTGGCCAGCGACGAACAGATCGCCCAGGTCTTCATCGAGTTGGGTAAACAATGGGACGGCCTGGACTGCATCGTCCACTCCGTGGGCTTCGCCCCCGGCGACCAGCTCGAAGGCGACTTCACCGACGCCACCACCCGCGAGGGCTTTCGCATCGCCCACGACATCAGCGCCTACAGCTTCGTGGCCCTGGCCAAGGCCGGCCGCGACATGATGAAGGGCCGCAACGGCAGCCTGCTGACCCTGTCCTACCTGGGCGCCGAACGCACCATGCCCAACTACAACGTGATGGGCATGGCCAAGGCCTCGCTGGAGGCCGGCGTGCGCTACCTGGCCGGTTCCCTGGGCCCGGAAGGCACCCGGGTCAACGCCGTCTCCGCCGGCCCGATCCGCACCCTGGCGGCTTCAGGGATCAAGAACTTCCGCAAGATGCTGGCGGCCAACGAAGCCCAGACACCCCTGCGGCGCAACGTCACCATCGAGGAAGTCGGCAACGCCGGCGCCTTCCTCTGCTCGGACCTGGCGTCCGGCATCAGTGGCGAAATCATGTACGTCGACGGTGGTTTCAACACCACCGCCATGGGCAATCTCGACGAGTGATTGCTGGCGGCGGCAAGGGCCCTCACGCCCTTGTCGCCGCCACGCAACGCCGCAACAAAACTCATCGGCCACAACGCGAAAACCTGCCGCTCACGGGTGCGCGATGCCAAACATCACGTGGAAAATGCAACCCTCGGGGCGCTCGCTGGCAAGGCGCAACATGAAGCGGCGCTACCTGCTGCTCATGATCTTTCTCGCCGGCTGCGAACAGCCTCAAGCCACAGCCCCCCAATAGCGCGGCGGACACCGTCGCCAGCCTTCACACTCCTCTGGGTGCAGCGGTTGACGGGGTCCTTGCCAACATCCCGGTACGCTTTAGCGCCAACGGCCTGGAGGCGGTCGACATGTGTTGGTATGAAGCACATCGCCAAGGCGCGCTCCTTGACCTGAGGCTCTCTCAGCCTGCGGGCACGCTTGAGCTGGATCAGGTGTCCGGGTTATGGCCGTTGAGGGCGAGGGCTCAAGACACGTCCAGGTCTTGAACATCGACCTGCGTGGCCTGCCGGACCACAGCACTGACCAGCAAAACCAGGCGTTTGTCTATCGCCTCCTCAAGACCTTGAAGAGTGGTGGGTGGCAAACCCACTACTTTCCTTCGGAGCCACGGATACCCGGCGCCCAATGGCACAAGCTCGACGGACAAGAGAGCCTGTTGGGCATGACCCCGCTCAGCCATCCACTGTTCGATGCCGGGCGTGAAATGAGCCTGAAGGAATGGCTCGGCGTCTCCACGTTCTACGACTGGTATCGCTATCAAGGCGACTTCATTGCCCATGTCCGGCCCCTGCGCTCCGACTCGAAAAGCGCGCCCTTGGAAACCGGTGTCTATCTGATCAGCCTAAACCTGATGTCGCTGGGCAGCTTCTGGGCAACCATTTTTGCCGAAGAACAACGAGCACACTGGAAAGCCCTGCTCCCGGCTCATTTGCAAGCCCTGCTGCAGCGGCGCTCGCAAGCGGAAACCCGAGCCAGGGCCGCCGGGGTGAACATCGAGCAAAGCTATGCCCATCGGCCGTCGAGCGCAGCCAGTCGCGGCCGGCATCCTTGGTTGACCGGCCCGCTCCAGGTGCTTGCCTGGTGCACCTTCAGTGGGTCTGCTTGCCGGCCTGTTTGTGCAGATACATGGCCTTGTCGGCATCAGCCAGCAGCGCTTCGATACCGGCGTGGCGCTTGGGGTCGTATTCGATCTGGCCGACGCTGAAGCAGATGTCGTAGCCGCGGTTCGGGGAAGCGTTGCGCTCATCGAGGACCTCCCGCAGACGCGCCATGACCGCCGACGTCTCGAGGCTATCGGCCCCCGTCAGCAGAGCCACGAACTCATCGCCGCCCAGGCGGCCGATCACATCACTCTCGCGAAAGGCAATACGCAGCGCATCGGCAAAGGTCTTCAAGGCGCCGTCCCCTTCGGCATGACCGTAGCTGTCGTTGATCTGCTTGAAGTCATCAAGATCGAAAAACAGCAGGGTCACCGGCTTGTGCAAGCGCTTGCACGCCTTCAGGGCATGCCGGGCCAGGGCCTCGAAGCCGCGCCGATTGGACAGCAGGGTCATCTCGTCCATGCTGGCCATCTGCACGGCCGCCAGCTCCTGCTCGGCCATGCGCGCCAGGTCCCGCAGCAGGGCACGCTCTTCGTCATCCAGGTCCCGGGGTTGGGTATCGATCAGGCACAGAGTGCCCAGCCTGCTGCCATTGGGCACGCTCAGGGGGCAGCCGGCGTAGAAGCGAATCCGCGGTTCGCCGGTGACCAGCGGGTTGTCCTGGAAACGCTCGTCCCGTTCGGCGTCGCGGACCATGAGGATCTGGTCATCAAGGATCGCGTGGCCACAAAACGACATGTCCCGGGGCGTCTGGCTGGCCTCCAGCCCCACGGCCGACTTGAACCACTGGCGATCGCTGTCCACCAGGCTGATCAGGGCAATGGGCACATTGAACAGGCGCCTGGCCAGCCGGGTCACCCGATCGAAACGCTCCTCCGGCAAAGTGTCGAGCACATTCAGTTCGCGCAGGGTCTGAACTCGCAAGGCCTCATCGTTGGGTTTGCTGGGATACAACATCGCGGACTCCATTCGCGGCTAAGACCGCAAGCGTAGACCAGTTTCACCCGTCCCCCTTGGCGAGGCGACTCGCCCCCCTCGATCGCAACCGGTCACAGCCGCGCCGTCAGCAGGATCCGTCCGTAGCCGCCGACGAACAGGGCAAACGCCAAGGCGCCCAGCAACGCCGATAACCCCAGGCCCAGGCTGCTGAACGGCACCAGCAGCACCCGGCACAGCGCCGCCAGGAACAGCAAGGCAAAAGCGCCGACCATGGCCCGGGTGACCTGCAGCGGCCGGCCGCTATGGCCCAGGCTGACCCGGGCAATCATCGCCAACACCAACCCGCCAAGGCCGCCTAGCGCCAGGGCGTGGGTCGCCAGGCTCTGCGGCGGCCAGCCGCACAGATGCCACAGCGCCATGCCCAGGGTGGCCAGCGCCAGCCACAGGTAGCCCAGGTACAGCGACCACAGCAGCGGCAGCCGCCACACGCCCGCTTGATGCCAACGCCACAAGCGCCACAGATGCAGGGCCGCCAACAGGGCAAACAACGGCGCCAGCCAGGGCCGTGGCGCATCTCCGCCGCCCAGGGCCATGGAGACTGCCGCCAGCAGGCTGCCCAGCAGCAACAAGCGGGTGGGCCAGGGCGAAGTCGGCCCCGCCGGCGGCCGATTGAGCCCACGCTGGATGAAGAACGGAATGACCCGACCGCCGATCACCGTCATCAGGGTCGCCACCAGCCACAGCGCCCCCAGCTCGCCGTGGCGCTGCCAGAGTTCCTGCGACGCCAGCAGACCCGCCAGGGTCTGCCCCTGAAACAGCGTCAACAGGGCCAGGATCAGCACCACGGGGTAGTTGTCACGCTTGCCCGCACGCCACAATTCATGCCCCACCACTGCGACCAGCGCCGGCATGAAGGCCAGTTGCAGCACCAGGAACAACGGCGCCGGCAGCGCCAGCCACCAGGCCAGCCGCGCCAGCAGCCAGAGCAGCCACAACAGGATCAACGGCGTGCGACTGAATGGCGGGCGTCCAGTCCAGTTGGCCACCGCCGTCAGCAGGAACCCGGCGATGATCGCCACGGCAAAGCCGAACAGCATCTCGTGCCGATGCCACGCCAGCATGCCGCCCAACGGCTGGCGGCCGCTCCAGACGCCGTGCAGCCACAGCCCCCAGCCCATCAGGGCAATACAGGCAAACACCGCACCTGCTAAGAAAAACGGCCGAAAGCCCAGGCTCCACAGCGGCTGCGCGGCCCATTGCCGCCAACGTTCAGGCACCGACACAGGCATCCCTCCCCTGGTGCGGAACAGGCAACGGCGAATTGCAATGACGGATCATGCTCAGAACTCCTTGGCCAATCAGCGATGCATCAGCACCATCACATTTCATGCCAAGGCTGCTGCCCGGTAAAACCGCGCCTGCCGACTGACCGGAGTCTTTATGACTCGGACAAAACCAGGTCATAAAGACCACAAACAAGTCAGTTTGACTCTGCCTTCCAGGCTGCGCTTGTCCGCCCAAGGACATAGATTGGCCCCCTCTTGCCGCTCCCCTGGCCCACAAGGATGTCCCCAGCGCCCGCCCCACAAAGCCTGTCGCGCCTGTTGCCGGATCTGCCCTGGCAGTTGAGCGCCCTGCCGATACCGATGTTCGTGTCACCTTTCCGGCACCGTCCCTGGCGCTGGCCGAGTTGCTCGGCCCGCCCCTCCAGACCCTGGCGCCCCATCAGTGCCTGTGGCTGCTCGCCGCCGACGCGCACCTGGCAGGCCTTGCCGCGTCCCGACCATCCGGCGTTCCCCCCAACAGCCTGAAGCCGCGCCTCAGTTCTCGCTGGCGGCCAGGGCACTGTGCGCCCGCTGGCTGACAAAACCGGGGATCTGCTCCCCCGGCAGGGACTTGCTGTAGTACCAGCCCTGAATGATCAGCTCCGAGCTCGATTGCAGAAAGTCCAGTTGCTCGCGGGTTTCCACCCCTTCCACCACCACCTTGAGCTTGAGGGTCTCGCAAAAGCGCAACAGACCGTTGAGCACCTGGGCGCCCTTGGGCTCGCGCTGGGCCAGGACGAAGCTGCGGTCGATCTTGATCCCGTCCACCGGAAACTGGTGCAGGTAGCTCAAGGCGGAAAAACCGGTGCCGAAGTCATCGATGTAGACCCGCGCGCCCAGGGCATGCAGCTTGCCGATCCATTGCTGGGTCAGCAGCGCATCGCCCACCAGCGCGTCCTCGGTGATCTCCACCGAAACCTGACCCTGGGCCCTGGCGAGAATCTCCAGCAGACGCCGACCATGCTCCACCGAAGCCAGGGTGGCACTGGAGATATTGATGGTGATGGGCAGTTGGAAGCCGATATTGCTCCAGGCCAGGTGCTGGCGCACCGCCTGGGAGGCGACCCAGAAATCCACCTCGGGCATCAGCCCGGCCTGCCCCAGCCATTGCAACAGCTCCCAGGGCGACTGCACCGCCCCCTCGCCATCCCGGGCGCGGATCAGCGCCTCGCAGCCGGTGCACAGGCCACTGTCCTTGGCCACCTGAGGCTGGTACTCCAGGTGAAAGTCGTAGCCGCTCAGTTGCTGGATCCGCGCCAGTTGCAGGGACTGCTGCGCGGCCTGTCGGTAGGCCGCCACCATCGGGTCCAGTTCGAACAGCCTGCCGCGCTCCTCCAGGCCACGGAAGGTGGTGTCGAAAGTTTTCAGGTAGACCTGCCCGGCGCCTTCGCCCTGGCGCTGGATACTGCGCACATAAGGCAGGTAGATCAGGGTGCCGATCCCCAGCAACAGCAGTTGCAGAAGCACCGCGCCCCAGTCGCCCTGGGTGCTCAGGTAAGCATTGAGCAGCACCGGTGAGGTAAAGGGCACGCTGACCAGGGCCGGGCTGACCCAGCCCAGTTGCACCACCAGCAGGGCCAGGCAGGCATTGACCATGGGCACCAGCATGAACGGCACCAGCAGGCGCGGATTGAGGATGATCGGCAGGCCGAACAGCAGCAGTTCGTTGACGTTGAACAGCGACAGCGCCAGGCTCGCCATGGCCAGCAGGCGCATGGAACGATTGCGGGAAAAGCCGAGGATCGCCAGCACCAGGGCCAGGGATCCGCCGGAACCGCCGATGAAGGCGAAACAGCCCAGCAAGCCACTGTTGAGGGCATAGCGCAGGGGCTCTCCGGCGGCATGATCGGCGGCATTGAGCGCCACCGCCTGATCCAGCACCTCGATCAAGGGCTGCATGGCGTAGGTGCCGTGGATGCCGAAGAACCACAGCAGGGAATTGGTCGAGGTCAGGAGAATCGCTTTGAGGTAGGGATGATCCAGGCTGTCGATGTCGAACGGGCGCGGGATGTAGGCAAAGTCGTGGACCTGTAACAGCAGTTGCAGCACCGCCACCAGCGCCAGGCAGGTCAGCCCCCCCGGCAGCACCATATTGATGGTGCCCTTGAGGTTGTGCCCCACCAGGCCTTCGTCCACCAGCCGGGTCCAGCGTCGGCGGTGCAGCCAGGCCATGGTCGGGACATTGACCAGGGGCGAGGCGATGGCGATGAACAGCACCAAGGTCGCCGCCGCCAGCGGATAGTCCCGCAGCAGGTAGATGGCGATCACCACATGGGCCAGGCAGAGAAAGGCCACCGGCAGTCGGGGCAGGCGGTGCTGGATCGCCAGCATGTAGCCGATGGACGCCGCCACCAGCAGGGGAATGATCGAACTGATGCGCTGGTGCAGCCCGGTCAGCAAGTCCACCAGGGAGCCGGGGGCGCCCAGGGCCTGGGCGCATTGCGCGAGGATCAGGAACAGTGCCGAAACCAGCAGGCAAGGCAATAGCCAGAGCAGGCCTTCGCGAATCGAGCGCAACGACTCGGCGCCCGCCAGTAACGCCAGGCGGTGGGTGAAAAACAGCTTGAACCCCAGTTGCCGCATCGGCCTCTCCCCCTCTGCCACCGCACGTCCGTCCCCTGCAGACGGCCCCCGCCACAGCCGCCCAGCGTCTGGCGGCGCCGTGGAGCAAACAGGGGGTGCAGGCGAAGATACCACTGTAGAAACCCTGGTCGGCAAGCACTCGATGGCACTGCCTTGAGTGTTTTATCGCCCCTGTGTCGCCAGCCTTGAGCCCGAAGCCGCGCCGTTGTGCCGGGCCGCATCCCGGCACAACGGCGAATCAATATCATTTGCAGCGTACCAGGGGTTTGGGGGTCGTCACGATCGATTCGTATTGGCAGCGCCGCCCGCCACCGGACCACACCCTTGCCTTCCACGCTGCCCGCCAGCCCCGCTCTGGTCCATAACCTCTATGACGCTCATCACCCCTGGCTCTATGAATTGTTGCGGCGCCGCCTGAACCACACCTGGGACCGCCTGACCCTGGGCGGCGGGGTCAACTGGCAGAGCCGATTCTTCGGCAGGGTCTACCCGCCCGATCCGAACGATGCGGTCAATGACGGGCATGACTCGCGCATCGTCCAGGACGGCGACTTCCTGGTGGACGCCATGGCCCGCTAGCAGTTCAACCAGCACCTATGCTCGACCCTGAACGTGAAGAACCTCTTCGACAAGCAGTACCACACCGGCATCGGCAACTTCGGCACCGGTTTCTATGGCGAACCGCGCAGCCTGCAACTGGCCACCCGCTGGGACTTCTGAGCACGCCGATCCACGGTCGCGCTGCCCGGCAGCGGGTTGACTACGCTTGAGCCAGCGTGATCAACCCGCAGAGGACCGACGCCATGCTACGTATCCAGACCATCACCCCGTGCCTGTGGTTCGACCACCAGGCACACGAGGCGGCACAGTTCTACTGCTCGGTCTTCGAACAATCGCACATCACCCACATCAGCCACTACGGCAAGGCCGGCTTCGACATTCACAGGCGCCCCGAGGGCTCGGTGATGAGCGTGCTGTTCGAGCTCGACGGCCAGGGTTTCACCGCCCTCAACGGTGGCCCGCTGTTCACCTTCAATGAAGCCATCTCCCTGCAAGTGCATTGCCGCAGCCAGACCGAGTTGGATCACTACTGGAACGCCCTGGGTTTTGGCGGCCCGCCAGAGGCGCAGCAATGCGGCTGGCTCAAGGACCGCTTCGGGCTGTCCTGGCAGATCGTGCCGCAGTGCCTCACGCCGATGATCTGCGACCCCGACCCAGCCCGTTCGCAACGGGTGATGCAGGCCCTGCTGGGGATGAAAAAACTCGATATCGCGACGCTGCAGCGCGCCTTCGACGGCCAGAGCTAATACAATCGCGCCAGCTTTCGCAGACGGACAACCTCAATGAAGCCTGCCCTCACCGCCGACCAGGAACCGCAGTTCTGGCGCGACCCTGCCCTGCCGTTCATCGAAGCCCGCTCCATCGCCGATGGCCGCAAGGTCTGCTACAGCCGCCATGCCCACCAACAGTTCTCCATCGGCAGCATCACCGCGGGTGTCAGCACCTACCTCAGCGGCCACTCGCAGTGGCGGGTCAGCCGCGGCACCGTGGTGCTGATGAACCCGGGGGTGGTGCACGCCTGCAACCCGATCGACGATCAACCCTGGTCCTATCGCATGCTGTATGTCGACACACCCTGGCTGACCGCCCTGCAGCACGACCTGGGTTTTTGCGCCGAACTGGGCTTTCGTCCGTTTCGCGAGACCCACAGCCGCGACCCGCAGCTGTTCGCCGAACTGGAGCAGTTGTACCGGACCCTGGTGGCCGCCGAAGCCGAGCCGCTGCTCAAGCACAGCGCCGTGGTGAGTTTTTTCAGCGACCTGCAGCAGCGCCTGAACCCCACCGAGGCGCCGGCCCGGGGCGACAACCGCAAACTGCAGGAAGCCGCCGACTACATCCGCCAGCATTGCACCCAGGCCCTGAGCCTGGAAGACCTGTGCCAGGCGGCGCAGCTGTCACCGTCCTACCTGATCCGCGCCTTCAAGCAGCAGTTCGGCATGCCGCCCCACGCCTATCTGGTGAACCAGCGGGTGCAGTTCGCCCAGACCCGCCTGCGCAGCGGGGCGCCGATCGCCGAGGTGGCACTGGAGGCCGGCTTTGCCGATCAGGCGCATTTCCAGCGCGCCTTCAAACAGCACTTGGCGGCCACGCCCGGTCAGTACCGCGGCCAGCGCTAGAACAGCAGATAAGCCGCGCTGGCAGCCAGCAACGCCGCCATGCTGCGGTTGAACAGGCGCACCCCCGGCGGATGACTCAGGTAGTGCCGCAGGCAACTGCCGACATAAGCCCAGCAGGCAATCGACAGGTAGCAGATCACCAGATACACCACGGTAAACAGCCACACCTGGCGCAGCTCGCCGTCGGCGGCAAAGGCCCCCATGCCGGCCACGCAGGCCAGCCACGCCTTGGGGTTGAGCCACTGCATCAGCGCGCCATACCAGGCCGAAGGTGCCCGCGCTTGACCCTGGGTGTCGAGCCGGCCATCGTCGCTGGCCAGTTTCCAGGCCATGAACAGCAGGAAGGCCACGCCAAACAGGCGAATGCCCTGGGTCAGGATCGGCCACTGGCGCAGCAGTTCGTGCAGCCCCAGGCCGATCAGCACCAGCAACCCGACGAAGCCCAGGGTGGCTCCGGTCACATGGCGCAAGCTGGTCCTGAAGCCGAACCGTGCGCCACTGCTGAGGGCGACGATATTCACCGGCCCGGGGGTAATGGATGCCGCCAGGGCAAACGCCGCCATGGAAAACACTATGCTCATCTCTTGCCTCTCGTGTCTGGGTGGAATCAACCGCAGGACACGTTAGGCAAGCGCGCGGCGCGCGTATTGAAGAAAACCACCCTCTGCGCCTAAGGCTGCAGCTGATTCAGGTCGCAATACTGCTCCCACTCCATATCGACCATTTCGGCAATTTCCCGATGCACACTGAGGGTCATCCGGTTCAGTTCCTGAGGCGTTCGAGCAATGAAAGACAACGCCAATTCCCAAGTGCCCATGCCCCGCACGCGGGCTTCCTCGTCAAACAGGCGACTGACGTACTGGATTTGCAGATCGCTTAACTCCGCAGGCTGCCAGCCATGACCCGACGGCTGCCCCAGTTCCAACTGTTCAACCAGTTCCGGACGTTCGGAAAGGTAAAGCATCAACGCTTGCTGATAGCTAAGTTCAGAGATCGCCATCATTCATACTCCAATCTTGTTGTTGCCGGCTCCCAGGTTTGTGCTCAAGGCCTTCGGCTCACGCCGGCGTCAGGCTGGCAATCCGCTCCACCACACGCCCGGCCAGATCGTCTGGACGAAACTTGGCGAGAAAATCATCGGCGCCGACCTTCTTCACCATGGCCTGGTTGAAGGCCCCGGACAGCGAGGTATGCAGCACGATGTAGAACGGCCGCATGCGCGGGTCATTGCGCACTTCGGCGGTGAGGGTATAACCATCCATCTCCGGCATCTCGATGTCGGAGATCATCATCAGAAACTCCTCCTCGGGTTTCTTGCCCTCATCCAGCAGGGCCCGCAGGTACTCCAAGGCCTGGCGCCCGTCGTTCAGCGACACCACCTCCACCCCGACGCTCTCCAGGCAACGAGTGACCTGCTTGCGCGCCACGGCCGAGTCATCCACTGTCAGCACCCGCCAATGAGCCGCGGCGGCACGGGCTTGCGCCGGAATCACGCCCTGGGAGATTTCCTCACTGACCGGTGACACTTCCGCCAGGACCTTCTCGACATCAATGATCTCCACCAATTGTTCGGCGACCCGGGTCACCGCTGTCAGGTAGTTGTCCAAACCACTGCCTTTGGGCGGCGGATGAATTTCCTCCCAGTTCAGGTTGACGATATGTTCCACCTCACTGACCAGAAAACCCTGAGTCTTGTTGTTGTATTCAGTGATGATGACGTAGGCCGCTTCTTTGTCCTCAACCCCTGGCAGCCCAGTGGCCAAGGCCAGATCAAGTATCGGAATAGAGCTGCCGCGTATTGTCGCCACGCCACACACCACCGCATGGGACTTGGGCAGCAAGTTTAACTTGGGACACTTGAGAACCTCTCGCACTTTAAATACGTTGATGCCATACAACTGCGACTCATTAAAACGGAATAATAATAATTCCAAACGGTTCTGCCCGGCCAACTGCGTTCGACTATTAACCGTCTCCATCACACTGGACATACGCACTCCCACACTGATCAATCAGATCAACCGGCTATAAATTAAGAGTTGCTGATTGCCGCTGGCGATCAACTATTAAATCGCATGACCAGGGCATTAAGTTCGTGGGCGGTGGATTCAAGATCGCCCCCCACCGACGATGAATGCACGGCAATGTCCGCGTTTTGATCCGATACCCGGGCAATGTTGGTGATTTGCTGGGAAATTTCTTCGGCCACATGAGCTTGCTGCTCCGAAGCGGCCGCCATCTGTTGGCTCATCTGATGAATGCGCTCCACCGCCGAGTTGATCCCGTTCAGCGCGTCCTGAGTGCTGATCACCTGGGCCACGCCGGAGCGCGCCTCGATGCTGCCCTGACGAGCCACTTCGACGGCTTGGGAGGCCACTTCCTGCAAGGTAACGATGATCCGCTGAATGCTCTGGGTGGATTCCTGGGTCTTGGACGCCAAGGCCCGCACCTCGTCGGCCACCACCGCAAAACCACGACCTTGCTCGCCGGCCCGGGCGGCCTCGATGGCGGCATTGAGCGCCAGCAGATTGGTCTGCTCGGCGATCGAGCGGATCATGTTCGCCGCCTGCTGGATGGACTGGGTTTCCTGGGCCAGGCCTTCCACCGATTGACTGACCGCATCCACGGTGTCGGCAAGCTTTTCGATCACCGCGCGGGTTTTCTGCGCCTCGTCGGAGCCCACCTGGGTCAGGTTGTTGACCTGATCGGCCGCCGACGCGGTGTCGTGGATATGCACCGACACTTCAGAAATCGACGAAGCCATCTGGTTCATCGCGGTGGCCGCCATGTCGGCTTCGTCCCGCTGCTTACCCAGCACCAACTCCGCCTGGGCCGACAGGCTCTTACTGGTGGAAGCCAGCGACGCCGCCTGGTTGGCGTAATCCCCCAGGCGACTGAGGGCAGTGCGGATTTTTGCCGACTCGCTGATCAGGATCATCTGCAACTGCGCCGCGAGACCCTGTTCATCGGTGTAGGTTCGGGCAATCAGTTCACTGTCGAAGCTGCCCAGGGACACCGAACTGATGCGCCCCAGCATCTGCCGTGTGCGGTAGGCGGCATAGGCTTGCACCGCGAAATAACCAGACACCGCCGCCCCCAGCGCGGCCCAAGGCCCGCCCAGCCAATAGGCCGTCGCGCTGACGGCCAGGCCCAGCAGCGGCGGCAAGGCGAACGCACAGACCGTGGCCACCCGGTGACGCCACGGCAAAGCCAGGTTATCGCTGCGCATGCGCTGATACAGCTGGGTAGCCCGCTCCACCTGTTCACGCTCGGGCTTGACCCGGACCGATTCGTAGCCCGCAATCACGCCCTTGCTGAAGATCGGCGTAACGTAGGCGTTGACCCAGTAGTGGTCGCCGTTATTGCAGCGATTCTTGACGATGCCCATCCAGCTCTTACCGTCTTTGAGGTAGGACCACATGTGGGCGAACACCGCTTCGGGCATGTCCGGATGACGCACAATGTTATGCGGGCTGCCGATCAGTTGTTCTCGGCTGAAACCACTGACCGCGACAAATTCATCGTTGCAGTAAGTGATCTTGCCGCGAACATCAGTGGCTGAAATAAGCCGTTGCTCTGTAGGGAAAACCAATTCACGCTGAGTCACCGGGAGATTGTTTTTCAACTGAAAAACCTCGCAGAAAAATAATTAATTGCCATTCATTATCAAATAACAACTTTCGCATCCTGCGATAACCCGAAGACTTCCTCTGCCACCTGCAGAACTTTCCGGAGCCAAAACAATTATTACAAATGGCCACCACGCATCCAGTCGACTTAAGTCTAGATTCAAGCCGTAATAACGTTGTGAAAAATTTATCAAACCCCGCCACTTAAATCGCGAACAGAAAAAGACCCTGACCCGAATCAACGCTTAGTCAGATAATAAAAAGCAAGCTTTTCAATTACTGAGAAGCATTCTTTAAAGCGCACTTTTTCTCACTGGTAAAATCCACGTTGTGAATAGGCTACACACACTCATCAAACACTGATCGTTCAACAGGCACAGATGTTTTCGCCAAACCTTCAATACGAATCAAGCCCCATAGATCGCTCTCGCACAGCCACGGCAGCATTGCGCACCAACACAGGCTGCCTGGATCGCCCACTGGACGCGCCACGGCAGTGCACCTGACGGCTCATGTGGACGGCACTCAGCACCGCTGACCTGCCGCCGCCTGAAACCTGCCATCACTTTATTTTGCCCACGCTGCATCCAGATCCTGCTCTGGCGGGTAGTACTCATAGCAGCCCATAAAACTGCTGAGTCGATCCCTCAATGGAGAATCACCATGCACGCTAAACAACGCTTTCTCTGCCTCAGCGCAACCTTCGCCATCACTTGCCTGGGCGCCCTGCCTGGGGTGCAGGCACAGAGCATGCTTCCTGAAAACATCAAAGTGCCGGACGGGCACAAAGTGGCCCTGGAAACCGTCGGCACCGGTGAAATCATCTACGAATGCCGAGACAAGGCGAATGCCCCGGGCCAGACCGAGTGGTCCTTCGTCGGTCCCAAAGTGTTGCTCAGCGATCGCAGCGGCAAAGCGGTGGGCGACTACTTTGGTCCACCGGCCACCTGGCAGGCCAAGGACGGTTCGAAAATCACCGGCACCCAGGTGGCCGTGGCGCCCTCCGGCGCGGGCAACCTGCCCTATCAGTTGGTCAAGGCCAACCCGGCCGAAGGCAAAGGCTTGATGAGCGGCATCAGCTACGTCCAGCGCGTGGCCCTCAAGGGTGGCGTGGCGCCCAGCAATGCCTGTACTGCAGCCAATAAAGGCACGCGCCAAACCGTGAAGTATCAGGCTGACTATATTTTCTGGGCGGCCCGTTAATCAGGGCGAAAAAGCCCCGCCCCAGACGGAGGGAACGGGTCTATGCTGCTGACAGCCACTGCGTCGATCCGCTCGCAGTGGCCGTCATTTATCGCGAGTAGATGCCTTTGTCCTTACCCGAATCGCTGTTTGACTACAACGGCTGCATCGCCGCCTGTGCCCGGGGTGAACGTGAGGCGCTGGAGGCGCTGTATCGCGAGGAAGGCGCTCGCTTGCTCGGCGTCGCCAAACGGCTGGTCCGCGATACCGCCTTGGCCGAAGACATTGTGCATGACGCCTTTCTCAGAATCTGGCAAGGCGCCAGCAGCTTCGACCCCCAGCGCGGCAACGCTCGCGGCTGGATGTTCAGCATCACCCGGCACCTGGCACTGAACTTTCTGCGACGCCATGGCCGTGAAGTGGCGATCGACGAACAGGACCCAAGGAGCCAGGTCCCCCTTGATGCCCTGCCTGACAGCGAGGCCCTTGGCCCGGCGCTGGCCGATGCCGGGCGGCTGCAGCATTGCTTGGGACAACTGCCCCCGCAACGCCGCGAGTGCCTGCTGCGCGCCTACCTGGATGGCTATTCACATATGGAAATCGCCACTCGGCTGGCCACTCCCTTGGGCACGGTCAAGGCCTGGATCAAGCGCAGTCTCGCCGCTTTACGGGAGTGCCTGGGATGAACAACCGCCCGACGGACGACGACAATCCTGAACGCCAGGCACTGGCCAGTGAGTACGTCCTGGGCACCCTGGACACCGAACAGCGCCAGCAGCTTGAACAACGCCTGCCTCAAGATGCCGCCTTGCGCGCGGCTGTGCAAAGCTGGGAACAGCGCCTGCACCCGCTGACAGCCCTGGCCGCGCCCTGCACGCCTTCGCCTTGGCTCTGGCGGCGGATCGAACGCAGCCTGGAACAACCGACCTCACAACAGCCAGTGACTGCCCGCAAGCCCGCTTCAGCCGGGCATCCATTGCTGCTGTGGCGCAGCCTCGCCACGGCCGGTCTGGCCGCCAGCCTCGTGCTGGGCAGCCTGTTACTGCTGCGTCCCAGCGCGCCCCCCGGCTACCTGGTGGTGCTGGTGGCGCCCCAGGACCAATCCCCCGGCTGGGTGGTGCAAGCCAGTGACACCCGGGAGCTGCAACTGATTCCGCTGGGCAGTCTGGAGATTCCGGCCGACAAGGCCCTGGAGTTCTGGACCAAGGCCGACGACTGGCAGAGCCCCGTTTCCCTGGGACTGGTCAAGCCCGGCGAGCCAGTGCGGGTGTCCCTTGATCGTCTGCCCCCCCTGCAGGTCAATCAGTTGTTCGAGCTGACCCTGGAAAGCCGCCAAGGGTCTGCCGTGGGCAGACCGACCGGTCCCGTGCAGTTCATTGGGCGCGCGGTAAAAACGCTGTAACGGTTGCCAGTGAAGGCTTTGATCTGGCTTGGCAAACGGCCATCGCATACACATATCCGCATGCCCACATGCCCACATGCATGTTTCCCATCCATGATTGACAAATCCCGCACCGGCTTTTAAAACTGTGCACCTGATTCCAGAGCCTGCACTGCCCATGTTCCCAGCACTTGCCCTCGACTATCGCGCCCTTGGCCTGTTCGCCAAGGCCGAAGCGTGCGTGGCGTGCAGCTCTAAATCGAAGAAACAGTCGCTCATGTGACCGGGGCGCTGTGTCCCGTCAGATGAGCTGACAGGACCTCAAGCGCTACGGACACCCTCCCCTTTGCTTAACGCCCTTCTACTCTTCTGGCGACGACCCGACGGTCAACCATCAGGAGAATACGCATGTCATCGTTTCAAGGTATCTGGGTCCCCATCGTCACCCCCTTCGTCGACGGCGCCATCGACTTTGCCGCGCTGCGGCGGCTGAGCGCCCACCTGCTGGAGTGCGGCGTGGCCGGCTTGGTGGTCTGTGGCACCACCGGCGAAGCCGCCGCCCTGGACAAGGACGAGCAACTGGCGGTGCTCGACGCCGTGCTGGAACAAGCACCCGCCGGGCGGGTAATCATGGGGCTGGCAGGCAACAACCTGAAGTCGCTGCTCAGCCTGCAGGGGGAAATCCTCAAGCGTCCGGTGGCCGCCCTGCTGGTGCCCGCGCCCTATTACATCCGCCCCTCACAGGCCGCTCTGGAAAGCTTCTTCCACAGCATCGCCGATGCCTCCAGCGTGCCGCTGATCGTCTATGACATTCCCTACCGCACCGGGGTGACCCTGCACAAAGACACCTTGCTCAACATCGTGCGTCATCCACGGATCGCCGCGGTCAAGGACTGTGGCGGCAACCTGGAAAACACTCTGGCGCTGCTGGCCAGCGGTGAGGTGGAAGTCTTGTGCGGCGAGGACTTGCAGCTGTTCGGCGCCTTGTGCCTGGGCGCGCGTGGGGCGATTGCGGCCTCGGCGCATATTCGCCCGGAATTGTTCGTGCAACTGCTGCACCAGGTTCAGGCGCAACAACTGGAGGCGGCTCGGGCGACATTCCTGCAACTGGTGCCGTTGATTCAGGCACTGTTCGCCGAGCCCAACCCAGCGCCGGTGAAAGCCCTGCTGGCTCATCAAGGCTTGATCAACCCGCACCTGCGGGCGCCGATGCACGCTTGCAGCAGCGCAACCAGCCAGCGCCTGAAAAGCCTGCTGGGCGATCTGGCGTAGGCGCCCTCAGCGAACGGGCGGAACTCGGATCTGGCCTGCGCGGCATTGGTTTTTCACGCCTTTGCCGCAAGGGCCAAAATCCAGCTGCTTGGTCAGGCAGACCCGAACCTCGGACAGTTCGGGACCGCTGCAGATAACGGCAATGCCATTGTCGGCCATTCCCGGTTTGCTCTGGCGAAACTGCTGGGCAATCTGCGTGGCCTCAAGGTAATGCACCGTGGTCGAGGGCTGCAGCGCTTGCGGTATCTGCACCGTGGCCAGGGCCTTGTCCGCGGCCTCCAGGTAACCCATGGCGCCCAAGGCGCTGCAGGTGCCGTGCTTGGTCCATTCGTGGTTCATCAGCTTGGCCGTGGGAAACAGGGTCAGGCCCTTGGCTCGCTCCTGGGCACTCAATGGGGTCAAGGGTGGGCAGAACTCGGGCCAGCCGCCCTTGACGTATTGCGGCCACAGGCCGTGCAGGACAAAACCGTAACCCTTGCCCGTACATTGCAGGTTGTCTGGATGCATCAGGCAGAAGGTCGGCGACCAGGACAGGGTCAACAGGTAATAATCGAAGGTCCCCGCCACCGAATCGCGCTGCTGTTTGGGCTGACGTGCGTCGCTGATGCCCACCATCCCCAGGGTCAGCACCAGGGCCGCCAGCAGGGCAAAAAACGTTCTCATCGTGACCTCTCCTTGTGGAATCGAAGCGTCCTGCCCCCGCCAGCGGGGTACAGCGATTGACACACAGACTCACCTTCTTGGCATGCCGGGGTTGCAGAAACATGACATTCGCCGCGCCGTGCCCCGGCAAGGCCGGTCAGGCGCGAGGGTACAGAGCCTCTAGAGCGCCGGGCTGTCACTGCGGCGATACAAGCCCACCCCCACCGCCAATATGGCCAGCATGCCGGCACAACTGCGGTTGACCCAGCCCATGACCCGGGCGGAAAAGCGCGTCATGGCGCGGCGGCCGCCAAAGGCGTACAAGCTCATCATCAGGCAGTCCACCAGGGCACTGACCAGGGCCAGGATCAGGTACTGCTCGGCCACCGGCTGGTCGGGGCGCACGAACTGCGGCACAAAGGCCGAGAAGAACAACAGGCCCTTGGGGTTGGACAAGCCCACCAGCAATGCCCGGCGAAACGCTGAGCGACCGCTGGCCGAAACGCCCTCGAGGCGGTTCGTCAGGGCCTGGGTCGGCGCCCGCCACAAGCCCCAGGCCAGGTACAGCAGATAGACCGCGCCGCAGGCCTTGACCACCACGAACAACGACTCCGAGGCCTGCAGCAAGGCCCCCAGGCCACAGCCCACGGCACCGATCAGCAGCAGATCGGACAGCGCCGCACCCGCGATCCCGCAGCCGGCCACCCGCATTCCATGGACCGCGCCGTTGTTCAGGGCCAGCAACATCGAGGGCCCGGGCGTGATCATCACCGCGCTGACGGTGACGATGTAGAGAAACAGTGTTGCCGCATCCATCGTGGTCCTCCTGAAAAATCCATCGCGCCCCGCAACGAACCTGGGATCTGCACCCGCGCCTAGCCCTGGTCCGAGGTGCGCGGTGCGAAAGATGACGCAACGAAGGGGCACAGATCAAGAGCGGCGATCAGCGCCCGGAGTCAAATAACCGCACCCGCAGCTTCAGGAATACTGACAAAGACGTTGTAGCAGGCCCCTTCCATGGCTTCGAAGGCAATCAGCTTCTGCACCAGCGGCTCGCTGAGCAGCTTGCCGGCATTGAGCAGCAACATGCCGTTGTCGGCATTCAGGTTGCGCCGCAGGACCATCCCCGCCTGCAACTCGCGGGTTCCCAGCACCTTGACCGTCGGATCGTCGACGGTGACGTCACTCTGGCAGGTGGCACAGACCTGGACGAAGTCCTCCACCAGATTCGGGTCGTACAAGCGCCCTGCGTACTTGCGGATGAACAGCAGGGCCTCATCGCTGTTCATCCGGCGCTCCAGAATCAGCCCGCACTGCAACTCGATGTAGTCCACCGCTAGCTTCAACAACCGGGCGCCCCAGGGAATGGCCTCGCCCTTGAGGCGATGGGGAAAACCGCTACCGTCCCAGCGCTCCTGGTGAGCCAGGATCAACCGCGCGGCATCCTGCATCGGCTCCAGCGCCATCAGCACCGACTCACTCTGCTCCGGATAGGCCCGGTAGCGCGTTTGATCAGTGTGCCGTAGCAAGTCCGCCGGCGCCGACAGCATGGAGTCACTCCAGCTCAGCTTGCCGATGTTGTACAGCGCAGCCGCCATGGTCAAGTCGCGGCTGCTGGCCTCATCCAGACTGTGCTTTCTGCAGCAGGCGCGCACCAGCTCGATGACTCTGCGGTTGGTTTGCCTGTCGGCGGGCAGGCGCAGGTTGGCCAGCAGCGAAAACACTTCGGTGGCCGTCACATAACTGTGCTTGAGCGCTTCGTAGGCCAGGTCGAGCATGTCGGCGGTCTGCTGCAGCTCAGCCGTGCGTGAGGCCACATGCCGTTCCAGGCTGGCGTTGTTCGACTTGAGCTGCTGGTTATGCTCCAGCACCAGTTGCTGCAAACGCTTGAGCTCACGCTCGGCATGCTGGTGCGCCAGGCTCTGGCGCAGTATCAACAGCAGTTCTTCGTCATTCCACGGTTTGCTCAGGTACTGGTGGATCCGCCCTTCGTTGACCGCCTTGATGATGGTGTTCAGGTCGGCGTAACCCGTGAGCAGGATGCGCCGGGTCTCCGGGTGTTTTTCCCGTACCCGGGCGAGCAAGGCGGCGCCGTCCATGCCGGGCATGCGCGCATCGCTTATCACCAGGTCGACAGGCCCTTGCGCGAGGATTTCCAGGGCCCTGGTGCCACTGGTGGCCAGCAGCACCTCATAGGGCTCGGAACGCAGCAGGCGCTTGAGGCTGTTGAGAATCGATTCTTCGTCGTCCACCAACAACACCCGTGGACGCTGAGCGGGCTCAAGCAACTGCGATTCTTCCATGGGGCTCTCCCTGTGCCGCATCGACTGCCCCTGACCGTGCTCACGAAGTGTTGGCAGCGGTGGGATTTCCCAGACAATCCTAGATGAGTTTTCCCCATTTTCACGCCCGGGCCGCCCGCCGAAAAAAACATCTCCCGAGGCGTTCGCCGTGACTATGCTAACAGCGTTGAAACGCGGGTTCAGGGCACCAGGGAAGGTCTATGGACGCTGGCAGTGACGCGCAGACAAAAAAACAAGATGCCTCGAAGTCTACGGGGCGGGTCAACCGGCGGATCCTGATTGTTGATGACAGCCCGGCGATCCATGAAGACTTCCACAAGATCCTTGTACCGTGCCAGGCGCCGGACCTGAGCCAGGCTGAACAACTGTTGTTCGGCAGCACCAGCCCCCTATCCCATCTGCCTCCCTTCACCCTCGACTCGGTGTTTCAAGGCCACGAAGCCCTGGCCAGGGTCGAGTCGTCCCTGACCCTGGGCCAGCCCTATGCCCTGGCCTTTATCGACATGCGCATGCCGCCCGGCTGGGACGGCCTGGAAACCATCGAGCGATTGTGGAGAGCCGACCCAGACCTGCAGATCACCCTGTGCACCGCCTATTCCGACTATTCCTGGGAGGCGATGGCGCAACACTTGGCGTTTGGTGATCAGTTACTGATCCTGAAAAAGCCCTTCGACAGCCTGGAAATCCGCCAGATGGCCAGTGCCTTGACCTGGAAGTGGCAGATGGCCAGGGACGCCCGGCAGAAACTGGACGACCTGCAACAAACCATTGAAGGACGGGTTGCCGAGTTGCTCAAGGTCTCGCACCTGCTGCACTACGATGCCCTCACCGGGCTGCCCTCCAGTACCCTGCTGGGCGATCGCCTGGGCCAGGCCATGGCCCGGGCGCGCCGCTATGACCAGCCACTGGCGGTGATGTTCTTCGGCCTCGACCGCTTCAAGCGGATCAACCATGCCCTGGGGTATCCGGCCGGAGATGAACTGCTGAAAAAAACCGCTCGCGCTCTGCAGCAGGACATGCGCGAGTCGGACTCGGTATTCCGCTACGGCTCCGACGAATTCGTGGTGCTGCTCCCCGACCAGCAGCGCCCCGCCCAGGTCCGCGCCCTGGCGGAAAAACTCCTGGCCACCGTCAGCCAGTTGCACGACATCGCCGGGCATAGCCTGCGGGTGACGGCCAGCCTGGGAATCAGCCTGTACCCCGAGGACGGCCAGGATCCTTTGTCGCTGATCAAGAAGGCCGAAATGGCCATGCGCACCAGCAAGGAACAGGCACCCGGCAGCTACGGCCTCTTCACCGAAGACATGACTCACCGGGCCCGGCAACAGCAATACCTGGAATCAGGGATTCGCCAGGCCCTGGAGCGCCAGGAATTCCATCTGCACTACCAGCCGAAAATCCATCTGGCCTCGGGCCGGGTAGTCGGCGCCGAGGCACTGATTCGCTGGCAGCATCCACAACAGGGCTGGATCAGCCCAGACCAGTTCATTCCGGTGGCCGAAGACAGTGGTTTGATCACCCGCATCAGCCAGTGGCTGCTGGGTGAGGCCACTCGCCAGTGCCGAGCCTGGCAGGACGCCGGCCTGCCTCGGGTGCCGTTGTCCATCAACCTCTCAGCCAGCGATTTCCGCCAGCCGCAACTGCTCCAACACCTGCACAGCGCGCTCACTGCCAACGCCCTGGACCCGGCATTGCTGGAGCTGGAGATCACCGAAAGCGTGCTGATGCAGAACGTCGAGGCCACCCTCGCCACCCTCCTGGCGATCAAGGCCTTGGGCGTGCGCCTGGCCGTCGACGACTTCGGCACTGGTTATTCGAGCCTGAGCTACCTGCGCAAGTTTCCGGTGGACGTCTTGAAGATCGACCAGTCCTTCGTCCAGGGCCTGAGCCACGAACACAAGGACGCGGTACTGGTCAACGCCATCATCAACCTGGGCCGCAGCCTCAACCTGAAGGTCATCGCCGAGGGCGTGGAAACCCTCCAGCAACTGACCTTTCTCCAGCAGCAAGGCTGCGAAGAAGCCCAGGGCTACTACTTCAGCAAGGCCCTACCGGCCGTGGACTTCAGCCGCCTGATTGACATGCGCCAGCCACAATTTCAAGGGACGGACCATGACCGCGAACAGTGAACACATCCGCCCCCTCCAGCGCCGCCACCTGGGCACGCCTCTGCACCTGCTGCTCGGCATCGGACTCAGCATCAGCCTGAGCGCCACAGCCGCGCCACTGGACGAACCGCTCAAGCCGCTGCCCACCGCACCGGCCATGGACCCGAAGCGAGTCGAACTTGGACGCCGGCTGTTCAATGAACCACGCCTGTCCCAGGACCAGAGCCTGTCTTGCGCCAGTTGCCACCACCTGGACCAGGGCGGGGCCGACACCCAGGCCAAGTCGCTGGGCATCAAGGGACAACTCACCCGGGTCAATGCTCCCAGCGTGTTCAACGCCGCGCTGAACTTCCGTCAATTATGGGACGGCCGCGCCGAGACCCTTGAAGCACAGATCGACGACGTCGTGCAAAGCCCCATCGAAATGGGCAACAACTGGCCAACGCTGGTCCGCACCTTGAACGACGACAGCAGCTACCGCCAGGCCTTCAGCGACCTGTACCAGGACGGAGTCACCGTGGCCAACGTGCAGAACGCCCTGGCCAGCTATGAGCGGACCTTGATCAGCGCCAACTCGCGGTTCGACCAGTACCTGCAAGGCAACACCGACATTCTGAGCCTCGACGAAAAGTACGGTTACCAGCGATTCAAGGAATACGGCTGCATCGCCTGCCATCAGGGGGTCAACATCGGTGGCAACATGTTCCAGAAATTCGGTGTCATGGGCGACTACTTCGCGGCCCGGGGCAACCCCACCGAAGCAGACCTGGGGCGCTTCCTGGTCACCGGCGACGAACAGGACCGCAACGTCTTCAAGGTGCCCAGCCTGCGCAATGTCGCGGTGACCGCGCCGTACTTCCACGACGGCTCGGCGCCGACCCTGGAACAGGCCGTGGAGGTGATGTTCAAGTATCAACTGGGGCGTCCGCCCACCCCCCGGGACACCAACCTGATCGTCAAGTTTCTCAAGACCCTGACCGGCGAATGGCAGGGCAAGCCGCTATGAAGCCACCCCGTCGCTCGCCCATCCTGCTGCTGGCGCTGCTGACCCTCGGTCTGGTGCTGGGGCTGGCCTTTCTCTACCTCAAGACCGTGATCAGCCAACCCTCGAACTATGCGCAGTCGCGCGACCTGATCAACCACATCAAACAGTTGAACGCGCAATGGGAAACCGAGGTGCTCAAGGCACGGATCGCCATCAGCCACAACTACGATCCGCTGGTCATGCCGGTGCAGGAAATCAACCAACTGTGGAACCAATTCGATCAGCTCTCGCAACCGGAGCAGCTGCACAATGACCCGGCGACCTGGAAAGCCAGCCATCAGGCGTTCATCAAGGCGTTCAAGGAAAAGGCCAGCCTGGTGGAGCGTTTCAAGTCCCACAACTCGGTACTGCGCAATTCCCTGGCGTTCCTGCCCACCGCCGAAGACGATATCCAGCGCCGTTTGGCCGGCCTTGACGACGACGTGCGGCTGGAACAGAACATTGCCATCGACACCTATGACCTGCTGCTCAGCAGCCTGGAGTTCGCCCAGGTTTCCAGCGACGACAAGGCCGCGGACATCCTCGTCGGGCTGAGCAAGCTGGCGGTCAATAAGGAACGCCTGCCCGAACCGCTGCACGAACCGGTGGATATTCTCAGCAACCATGTCTCGCTGATCCTGCGCGAGCAGCCGGTGGTCAACGACCTGCTGGAGCGGATCACCTCGATCCCGATCGCCCTGCGCCTGGACGACATCACCCGCCAGCTCAATCAGGATCAGTTCCAGGCCGACCAGCAGGACCAGCAGGCTCATCAGTACCTGCTGCTGTTCGCCGCCCTGCTGGTGATGCTGATCCTCTACCTGGCCGTCAGGCTGGTACGCAGCTACGCCGTGATCCGCCGCGTGAACGGTGCCCTGCAGAGCGCCAATGAACACCTGGAACTCAGGGTCGAGGAGCGAACCCGGGAACTCAAGGATACGCAGCGTGAGCTGCTGGGCACCGCGCGTCAGGCCGGCATGGCGGAAATTGCCAGCAATGTCCTGCACAACGTCGGTAATGTGCTCAACAGCGTGAACATCTCCAGCGAAATCCTCAGCCGTACAATTCGCACCAGCAAGACCCTGGGATTGGGCAAGGCCATGCAACTGATCAACCAGCATCAGGATGACCTCGGGCATTTTTTCACCATGGACGACAAAGGCCAATTGCTCCCCGGCTACCTCAATCAACTGGTCGAAGCGATTGCCCGTGAGCAACAGACGATGAGCGTAGAACTGGCACAGTTGGGGCGCAGCGTCGACCACATCAAGGAAATCGTCGCCACCCAGCAGTCCTATGCCGGAGCGCAGCGGTTGATCGAGCCCTTGCGCATCGCCGAGCTGATGGACGACGCCCTGCGCATGAACTCCGGGGCCCTGGCCCGGCACCAGGTGACGGTGGTCAGGGATTACAGCCCGTTGCCCTTGGTGATGGGCGACAAGCATCGCATGCTGCTGATCCTGGTCAACCTGATCAGCAACGCCAAGTACGCCATGTCCAAGCTCGACGACCATCCCCGCACCCTGACGCTGAGCGCCAGGGTGGTGGACGACCAGACCCTGAGCATCAGCGTCAAGGATGAAGGCGAAGGCATTCCCGCCGAAAACCTGACGCGGATCTTTACCCACGGTTTCACCACCCGCAAGGACGGCCATGGCTTCGGTTTGCACAGTTGCGCCCTGGCCGCCATGGAGATGGGTGGACAATTGAAAGTGCACAGCGATGGCCCTGGCCTGGGGGCCACCTTCACCCTGGAAGTCCCGCTGATCGACGCTGAGGCCCCATGATGGACGAGTTGAGCAACCGCCGAATCCTGCTGATCGACGATACCCCGTCGATCCACGATGACTTTCGCAAGATCCTCACCCCGCCGCAGACGGACGACGGCAGCCTGGACGACCTGGAGGCGCAACTGTTCGGCGCCCAGGTCAGGCCCCGGCAGCAGCCTTTCGAGCTAGATTCGGCCTACGGCGGCGAGGAAGGCCTGGCCATGGTCTGCCAGGCCCAGGAACAGCGACGCCCCTATGCCCTGGCGTTCGTCGACATGCGCATGCCCCGGGGCTGGGACGGGGCACAGACCGTAGAGCGACTCTGGCAGCAGGATCCCCAACTGCAAGTGGTGGTCTGCACCGCCTACACCGACTACTCCTGGGAGGAATTGCTGGAACGCCTGCAAGGGCACCATCGCCTGCTGATCCTGAAAAAGCCCTTTGACAACATCGAAGTCCAGCAGATGGCCAGCACCCTGACCAGCAAGTGGGAGATGACCGCCCGCGCACTTCTGCAAATGCACCACCTGGAGCACCTGGTGGAACAGCGTACCGAGGATCTGAAACAGGCTGGCGCGGCGCTGCGACTGCAGATTGACGAACGCAAGCAGCTGGAAAACCAGCTGGTGCAATCGGAAAAGCTGGCCTCCCTCGGCCAACTGGCTGCCGGGGTCGCCCACGAGATCAACAACCCTATCGGCTTTGTCTCCTCCAACCTTGGCAGCCTGGCGGGCTATCTGC
Source organism: Pseudomonas sp. LD120 (assembly GCF_009861525.1). Taxonomy (GTDB): domain Bacteria; phylum Pseudomonadota; class Gammaproteobacteria; order Pseudomonadales; family Pseudomonadaceae; genus Aquipseudomonas. Next base: position 687,133 of record NZ_WVHL01000002.1, read on the forward strand.
AGCAGCTCAACCAGATGCTCAGTGCCTACCGCCAGAGTGAGGAAGCCATCAATGATCCGGGGTTGCGTAAGCGCTTGCAGAGCCTGCGCGAGAGCATCGATCTGGACTTCCTCCAGGAGGACATTCCGGTGCTGATCAAGGAGTCCAAGGAAGGCATCGGCCGGGTGGCGCAGATCGTCAAGGACCTGAAGAACTTCTCCCGGGTCGACAGCGATCAGCAATGGCAACTGGCGAACCTGCAACAGGGCATCAACTCGACCCTGAACATCGTGGCCAACGAACTCAAGTACAAGGCCGACCTGGTCACCGACTACCAGCCGCTACCGGAAATCGAGTGCCTGCCCTCGCAACTCAATCAAGTGGTGATGAACCTGGTGGTCAACGCGGCTCAGGCCATCGGCCCTGAACGCGGCACCATCACCCTGCGCAACGGCGTCGAAGGCGACCGGGTCTGGCTGGAAGTCAGCGACACCGGCTGCGGCATCGACGAAGGGCATCTGGCGAAGATCTTCGACCCGTTCTTTACCACCAAGCCGGTGGGCCAAGGGACGGGCCTGGGTCTGTCGCTGTCCTATGGAATCGTCCAGAAGCACGGCGGGCAGATCAGCGTGCACAGCCAGCCCGGCGTCGGCAGCACGTTTCGCGTCGAGCTGCCGATCCGCCAGGAGCATCAAGCCGCGCCAGCGCACTGAGGCGTCGCCGAGCCGAGCACCAGCCCGGAGCGCTTTCAGGTGATCGACCGCGAGGCCCGAGAGGCCTCGCCGAACAGCGCCAGCAGCGCCTCCTGGTCCAGCGGCGACCCCAAGTACGCGCCTTGCACCTCATCGCAGTGAATGTCGCGCAACACCCTGAGCTGCTCCGGGGTTTCCACCTCTTCGGCGACCACCCGCAAGGCCAGCGCGTGCCCCAGGCTGACAATCGCTTCGACGATCGAACGGCCGGCATCATTGTGGTGCAGCCGGGCGACGAAACTGCTGTCGATCTTCAGGCCGTCCAGGGGGAAGGTCTGCAGGTATTGCAGTGCCGAGTAGCCGGTGCCGAAGTCATCGATCAGAAGTTGGACCCCAAGGGACTTGAGCCCCTGCATGATGGTCAGCACATGGCGGCTGTCGTCGAGCAGCACCTTGTCGGTCATTTGCAGTTCCAGGCGCGACGGCTCGAAACCGCTCTGCTTGAGCACCGCAGCGGTCCTCGCCAGCAACTGCCCGCGCTGGAACTCAGCGGGTGCCAGTTTCACCGCCAGCAGCAGGCGCTCCGGCCAGGCGCGGGCCGCTCGGCAAGCGGCCTGCAATACCCAGTTGCTCAACGGCAGGATCAGGCCGGTGTCTTCGGCAATCGGCAGGAAGACTTCCGGCCCCAACAGCCCGCGCCGCGGATGCTGCCAGCGCACCAGGGCTTCGGCACCGATCAGTTGCCGATCAGACAGGCGAAAGCGTGGCTCGAACTGCAGTATCAACTGATCCTGCTCGATGGCATGGCGCAGGTCACGCTCCAACTGACGCCGCTCGATGATCCGCGCGTTCATGTCCGCGGCATAGAAACGCCAGGTGCTGCGCCCCGCGGCCTTGGCCTCATAGAGGGCAATATCGGCGAAGCGCAGCAGTTCTTCGGCCTGCACCGCGTCCGCCGGGGCTCGGGCAATACCAATGCTGGCGCTGATGAACACCTCATGTTCGGCAATGTAGAACGGCGCTTCGATACGCTCGATCAGCCGGCGGCACAGGCCTTCGATTTCGAGCGCAGCCACCTGCCCCGGCACCACCAGGACAAATTCGTCACCGCCGACCCGAGCCACCAGATCCTCACCGCGCAAACAGTGCGCCAGACGCTGGGACACTTCGTGCAGCACCTGATCACCTGCGGCGTGTCCCAACAGATCGTTCACCGGCTTGAAGCGATCAAGGTCGACGCTGAGCATCAACAGCGGCTCTTGCAAGGTGGGCATGGCCTGCAACTTGCCTTCCAGAAACTCCTGCATATGAGTGCGATTGGCCAACCCGGTGAGGGCATCGTGCAGGGACAAGTACTCGACTCGCCGACGCGCCGCGACTTCCTCGGTAATGTCACTGGCGGTGCCGCGGTACCCCCCGGCGGCCATGGCCCGCACCGAAAGACGGCAAACCCGTGACTGCCCGTCGCCATCCAAATAAGCACATTGCAGCACCGCCTGGGAGCGCCGTTCCGGGTCGCCCAACCAACTGCGCAACGATCCCTGCTCGGGGCTCAGCAGCTGATCCATCTCCAGCCCCAAGGCCGATTGGCGGGTCAGCCCGGTGAGCACCTCGAAACGCTCGGAGAGGTAAGTGAAGCGCAGCTGTGGGTCGACTTCCCAGATCCAGTCGGACGCTGCCTCAGCGACATCACGAAAGCGCTCTTCGCTGGAAGCCAAGGCACAACGGCTGGCATGCAGGGCCTGAACCTGGGCATCCATCACCCGCGCCGCGGTGGCGGCCCGGCGCAATAAAAACAGGGCCAGCAGCCCTATCAGCAGCCCGGCCAGCAGCAACAGCGGTATCACCAGCACCAACAATTGATGGCCCGGCAGCGCCGGATGCCATTGCAGGGTTCCCGCGCCATCGGGCAAGTCCAGGGTGGGCAGCGCGTCGGCCTGTCCGGCGTGGGCCAGTTGCAATTGCTCGATGTCCAAGGTCCGCCCCAGGGCCAACAACCGCGCCGGGTCGAGCCGGGCGACGAAGATCAACACCGACTGCAGGCCGTTATCGGCACGCACTTGAGGATCGTTGCCAGGACTCAGCACATTGGCCACCGCCAAAGCCGGCGTGCCGGCAACCGACAAGTAACGGCCGACCACCTCGCCCGCCCCCGCTCCACGGGCATCCGCCACCAGCGCCGCCAACGACGCTCCCAGCCAGTCGCGGGCGTCGACCGACTGCGGACGGCCGGCCACCAAGGCGTACACGGTACGACCCGCCGGGTTGATCACAAACACCCCGTCGAAACCCAGTTCGCGGTACAGGTTCGGACCGAAGTTCTGTCGGGTGAAGGCCCAGTCCAGATCGACGTTCAGGTGCAGGTGCTGGTAGGCATCGCCCCACAGAGCGTAGTCCTTGAGGGTGACTCGAGCGTTGCTGTCGAACGATTGCAACGCCTTTTCGATGTCCAGGCGGTTGTGCTGCTCAGCGGTGAGGTTCTGATCCAGGGCGATGTACACCAGCAGCACGCTGGCGAATAGAAACAGCGCCAGCAGCAGCCCCGAGCACCCCAGCAAGGTGGCCCGGGTCAGCGCCTGATTAGAAAGACTGCGCCCAGGTGACGGATCAAGAACAAGATTTTCCATAGTGCTCCTGGCGCCATAACGACAACCCAACCAGCAAGATCCAGCCTCAACACGGTCCTTGAAGAGGCTCGCCCTTGCTTATGACGATAGACACTATTTTCCCGCTAGTCCTTAAGACAAGCCCTGAAATACGCGGGTTCTGCAGTTGCCATGGGCCGGCACCGGGACCTGGCGCGGCCTGTGCGCCAGAGTCCGCGCCAGACAATCAAGCGCCCAAGCCCCCTGGGGCCAGCACGGGCAATTGTTCTACCTGGTGGTAAAGGTCCAGCCCCAGCCGCAGGGCCATGTCCACCACGGCCTCGGCGCTGGTCGAGGCGCCGCCGACACGCAGGACCGCATCGCAGCGTTCCAGCAAGCGCTCGGCCTGGGCCTTGAAGCGCTCGTCGCGCGCGCCATCCTTGACCACGCTGGAATTTGCCATCGGCGCGGCGGGCAGACCCAGCCAGGCTGCCGACAGCGCAATATGCCCCGCCGCCAGCACCTGGGCCGCGCAGTGTTCCAGGACCAGGGCCTGGGCCGGATCGGCGCCGCATTCCCCTGGACAAAGGCCGATCACCAGCACCATCAGGCGGCGGGGCTTGAGCACATGCAACTGCAGGTACTGCAGGAGCATGATGGTCTTGCCGTCGACAATTGCACCGTGCTGGATCATGTCCAGGGCCTGGTCGATATCCAGTTCCAGGACCTCGATGTCTTCGCCTTCGTGCTCCAGCCCGCCGCCTTCATCGATGCGGTCTTCAGCCTGGTAATGGCCGATGAAGAAATGCACCCGCTCGGTCACCGAACCCGGGCTCATGAACGCGTCGAAGACCTTCTGCACCTCGCCCACCCGGCAGCCGGTTTCCTCTTGCGCTTCCTGGCGGATGCGCACTTCCGGGCTGGCGTTGTCCAGCAGCCCGGCGGCAGTCTCGATCAGGTAACCGCTGTGATCGTTGACGAAGGCCGGCATGCGGAACTGCCGGGTCAGCAGCACCGTGCGCCGTTCCAGGTTGTACAGCAGGATCGTCGCACCGTTGCCGCGGTCGTAGACTTCACGCTCCTGGGCCTGCCAACTGCCATCGCGGCGGCGCAGTTCGAAGCTGTATTTCTTCAGCACGTACCAGTTGTCGGAGAGGGTCTGTTCGGCGGTGATACGGATCGACTCCTCGCTCATGACTGCTCCTGAGTGTGTGGGCCGGTGGGACGAAACTGCGACAATTGTTCCAGCAACTGCGCGCGGTACCCCGGGGTCAGGGCAAACCCGCCCGCCGCCTGACGCATATGACCGTCCGCCAGCCGCGCGCGGAACCAGTCGCGGATGAAATCCGGGGCGTAACCGCCGGTGCCGAAGCCCTTGGCGAAGGCGATCATCTCGCGGTAGGCCTCCAGGTACTGTTCTTCGCTCGTCACCGGGTGGCGGTTCTGGTACAGCCAGAACTGCAGGTCATACAGCAGTTGCGACAATGGGTCGGCGTGCAAGGCAAAGTAGCGCTTGTCCCGGACGATGCGCAGGGCGATCTGGCGGATCAGCGGCCCCAGGTCGGGCACATCGCGAAAGTGTTCGAGCAGCGCCTCCAGCAGCGGCGAGAACGGCGCGCTGGCGACCTTGTCCAGGTCGTCCTGGTAATCCTGCTCCGAGGTGTCGTAGACCTCCCAGGACACCAGGCCGCGGACAAAGGCCTCGAAGTTCGGCGCCAGCACGGTCACCGCGTAGTCGCCCTCCTGGTCCACATGCACCACCCGAGGTTCACCCTCGAGGCCGCATTCGCTGTAGTCCAGAGCAATCATGTCGTGCCCGGCGGACGGGCAATCGCAGATGTACACCCCCAGGTCCGGGTAGCCCCAGTCCTCGATACTGAAACGACTGCCGAGCCGGCCTCCCAGGGAGCGGCCCGGGGTAACACCGATGCTGATGAAGCTGTCGATTTCACAGTAGTCATCCCCCATGGGGAAACACGTGAGGTTCGGGCGACCGCCGTTGTAGCGGCGCATGAAGGCCACATAGGATGCCGGCAGCCGGTAGCCCAGGAGTTGTTGCACTTCGCCGATCAGCTCGTCGCTGGGGGCTGGCTGCCTGATCTTGGCACTCAGGTCATGGTCCCAGAACGCGTCCAGGTCGATGTCGTGGGGAAAGTCGCTCATCCGATGCATCCGTTGCGGTTGAAGGTCGGCCTGTGCCGAAAGCTGCACAGGCTACCGCAATCCTGCTTCAGAGCCACCAGCGCAGAAGGAAAAAGAACCCCATGCTCAGCAGCATGCTGAGCAGGGTATTGCGGGTGTAGATCACCAGCACGATGGCCACCAGCGAGCTCAGCAGGTAGGGGTTGTCCCAGTGCAGATTCAACTGGTGGTCGGGCATGAACACGATCGGCCCGCAGATGGCCGTGAGCATGCCCGGCACCGCAAAGCCGAGGAACTGCCGGGCATTGCTGCTCAAGCGCAGCGGCAGGCGCGGTTCGAGAAACACGTAGCGATTGAGAAAGACCAACAGGCCCATGCCGAAGATGACTGCCCAGACCATCATGCTTGCCCCCGATACAGTTTGTTGCAGACAAAACCCGCACTCATCCCCGCCAGGCCCGATAACACAAGGGCCGAGCCCCACTGCCAGTAGCTGAACAGCACCGAGCAGAACAGCGACACCGCGACACAGACCACGGTGGGCACATTGCGCACCAGCGGCGTGATCAGGGCGATGAAGGTGGCGGCGATGGAAAAGTCCAGGCCCAGGTGTTCCAGGCCGGGAATGCTCTTGCCCAGCACGATGCCCAGCAAGGTGAACAGGTTCCAGGCCACGTAGAAGGTCAGGCCCACGCCCAGGGCGTACCAGCGGTCGAACTGCTGCTTGTCGTGGGCGCTGGTCAAGGCGAACAGCTCATCGGTGAGCAGAAAGCCCAGGCCCACTCGCCAGCGCCCGGGCAAGGGCGAGATCACCGAACGCATACTCATGCCGTAGAGCAGGTGCTGGGAGGTCAGCAGCAGCGTGGTCAGGAGGATCGAGAAGATCCCGGCCCCGCCCTTGAGCATGCCGATGGCCACCAGTTGCGCGGCACCGGCGAAGACGATGCTCGACAGCCCCTGGCCCTGCAACGGCGTGAGATTGGCCTCGATGGCCATGGAACCGGCCAGCAGCCCCCAGGGCGCGGTGGCCAGGGACAGCGGCATAATGGCGATGGCACCGCGGATAAACGCGGCACGGGGTAGAAGAACGCTGGACATAACAGCCTGCACACAGATGACGGACGCTGACTGTGCCACCTTGGCAACGCCCCTGGCTTGAACGATCTTGCGCAATTCCCCGCCCTCGCAGGCGCGGGCGCCTATCGGCAATGCACGGCCGGAAACGACAACGCCCCTCACGATGGAGGGGCGCTGCCTGGTGACGCTAGACGCGGATTACAGCTGGATCAGGTTGCTGATCTTCACGTCCGGATCGACGTCGGCTTCGTAGTCGACCCCTTCGATCTCGAAACCGAACAGGCGCAGGAACTCTTGCTTGTAACCGACGAAATCGGTCATCTCGTAGAGGTTCTCGCTCGTGACCTGGTCCCACAGCTGCTTGACCCGATCCTGTACCGCCGGTTGCAGTTCCTTGTAGTCGGCGCGCAGACGGCCTTCCTGGTCGATCACCGGCTCGCTGTTGTACAGGCTGTCCTTGTACAGGCCGTAGACCTGCTCGATGCAACCTTCGTGGCTGCCCTGCTCTTTCATCACCTTGAACAGCAGCGACAGGTACAGCGGCATGATCGGGATCGCCGAGCTGGCCTGGGTGACCACGGCCTTGAGCACCGACACCCGAGCGTCGCCGCCCAGGTCGGCCAGTTGCTGGCGCATGCCGATGACTTTCTGGTCCAGGTCCTTCTTGGCTTCGCCAATGGAACCGTTCCAGTAGATGTCGTGGGTCAGCTTCTCGCCCAGGTAGGTGAAGGCGGTGGTTTTCGCGCCTTCGGCCAGCACGCCGGCGTCATGCAGCGCGTCGATCCACATCTGCCAGTCTTCGCCGCCCATCACTGCCACGGTACCGTCGATCTCTTCCTGGGTCGCCGGCTGCAGGGTGGTTTCCTTGACGATTTCCTTGTCGGTATCGACACCGCGCAGGGTCACGGACTTGCCCAGGGGCTTGAGGGTCGAGCTCAGCACTTCACCGGTCTTGGGGTGGGTGCGGCGCGGGGCGGCCAGGCTGTAGACCACCAGGTCGATCTTGCCCAGGTCGCGCTTGATGGTCTCGATGGTCTCGGCCTTGACCGCATCGGAGAAGGCGTCGCCGTTGATGCTCTTGGCGTACAGGCCCTTTTCTTCGGCGAACTTGTGGAAGGCCGCGGTGTTGTACCAGCCGGCGGTGCCCAGCTTGCCGTCAACGCTGCCGCGCTCGAAGAACACGCCCAGGGTGTTGGCGCCGCAACCAAAGGCGGCGGTGATGCGCGCGGCCAGGCCGTAGCCGGTGGAGGCGCCGAGGACCAGCACGTTCTTCGGCCCTGCGTCGATGGCGCCCTGCTGGGTGACGTAATCGATCTGCTGCTTGACGTTGGCTTCGCAACCCACCGGATGGGTGGTCACACAGATAAAGCCGCGAACGCGGGGTTTGATGATCATTCACAATCTCCCAATTTCAATGTGCCAGGCGCCGGTAACGGCGGCGGCAGTGTCACTTGCTAAGGTCGTAGACGCTCACAATGGCTTCGCGTCACCAACCAATGGAATTTGCCCGGCAGACCGGGGGTTTGCGCCAGTGCCGCGCCCTTCAGGCGGACATCCAGGCGGCCAGGGCCGAGACTCTAGCAGTTGCACCGGCCGGCTGGTGCATCCGCCCGGCGAAATTTCTGCGGCGCCCTTGGCCCATCCTTGCTGGGCCGGGGGCCGCCGCGACCTCAGGGCATCATGTCCAGGGGCAACTGCGTGCCCTGGCCGCGCGCCTCGTACCAGCTCTGTACCACGTCCGGCAGGCGCAGCTTCCACTCCGGCTCGGTGGTGTAGTAGCGCACCCGCACTTCATCCTGGGGCCCCACCAGCGCCAGCAGCGCGACCCACAACTCACCTTTGGCACCGCGCACGAAAATCGCCGCATGGGTATTGGCCAGCCCTCGCAGCCACATTTCAGTGACCTCGGCGCCCTTGAGCTCGGCCGAGGTGTCCTGGGAGAACACCGAGCCGCTGTCGAGCAGCGTCTGGTAGTCCTGTTGCAGCAACTTGCGCGCGCGCTGGTCTTCCTCTTCGGTGCGCACCAGCGCGGTGGACAGCAAATCGTACTGGCTCTCCAGGATTTGCCGGGAGGCCACGTAGAGCCCGTCGTAATACACCCCCAAACCGGCGCCGCAGGCAAAGGCATCGCCCTCCTGGGTCACCTGCAACAGGCCGTTGCGCGGGGTCAAGCGCAGCTTGCAGCCCTTGACGTCGTAGCGGGCTTCGCCGCCCTTGAGCTGCAGCTTGCCCGCGAGCGCACCGGAATGGGCGCCGCCCATGGCCGACAGGTCGAAGCTCAGACGAGCTTCGCCGCTGCGCCGGATCACCAACTCACCGCCATAGAACGGGCTGACCGAAACCCGCTGCCAGGTGCCCTGCCAGTTGAACGGGATATTCACATAGCGCAGCACCATCAACCGGCTCAGGTATTGGCTGCGCAGACAGCCCAGGTCGGCCTGGCACTGGTCGCGCTGCTTGAGCCATTCACGCTGGCCCAGGCGCAGCGCCTTGGGGTCCTTGGCCTCGGCCAGGGTGGCCGTCCAGGCCTTGCCCAGCCGGCTGTCCAGCCCGGCGGTATAGGGGTCGGCGCAGATGGCCCTCTCACTGGCACTGGCGGCCTTGGCGCAGTCGAAACTGCTGGCCTGGGCAGCGGTGGCACAGGCCAGGACAGCGAACAGCAAGCCACTGGCTCGCAGGGGATGAACAAGGGCGGTGAACATGGGCAGATTCCATTCAACAAAGGCCGCGCCAGGATACCTGCAGCACAGCCATCTGCCGACGACAAAATCACCCCTGGCGCGGCCCGCTAAAACACGCTACAGAGCCCGCAGTTTTAGCGCGACAGGCGGCGACCAGTCGTACTCAGCTCTGCGCTTTATTCCCCCAAGGGCACTGCATGAAATGGATGCTGCAGGCACTGTTGCCGCAGTTGAGCCTCACCGCTCAAGCTGGCGAGTTGCGCATGCTGACCGACAACCACCCGCCGCTGCACTTTCAACAGGGCCCGCACATGACCGGCTTCGCTGTGGAAGTGGTGCAAGCCCTGGCGCAACGCAGCGGCGACACGGTGCAGCTGCAGCCGATGCTGCGTGCCCTGCACGACGCCAGTCAGTAGGCCGACACCGCAGCGTTTATCATTCTGCGCACCCGTGAGCGTGAATCGCGCTACCAATGGGTCGGACCGCTGATGCGGAGCGAAACCGCGCTGTACACCCGCAGCAGCCAGGCGCTGCGGATCAGCGACCTGAGCCAGGCCCGGGATCCGATCGCCGTACCGCGCAAGTGGCTGGTCTACAGCCACCTCAAGCCGCAGGGCCTGGACAATCTGCGGGGCGTCGACAGCCTGGAAATCATGATGCGCCTGTTGCAGATCGGCCGCGTACACTACGTGGTCGCCGACACCATGAGCGTCAGTACCTTTGCCAGCAATGTGGGCCTACCCTTCGAACAGTTGCGCTACCAGATGCCGCTGATGCACCAGGACGCCTACATCGCCTTCTCGCCCAAGGTCGATGCGGCCCACGTGGCCTGCTGGCAGCGGGCCCTGGAGGCGATGAAAAACGATGGCAGCCTGTAGCAGCTCAAGCAGCGCTGGCAGATTGATCAGGCCCGATACCATTCGACAGAACAGTGAAGCTCCCATGAATGCCAAGACCCTGGTCGCCAGTTGGATCGCCGAAAAACAGCACTACCTGCACAGCCTCCAAACCACCCCGACGTCCAGCGCCGCTGCACGGCTACGCGACCTGGCGCTGCCCGCCGAGCAGCAGGCCCAGGTGCTGGCACTGCTCGACTGCGCCCTCAGCGACCAGCTCTACACCCTACTGCTGGGCCTGGATGGCGCGGCCAGCGTCGGCGGCCTGCAGCACGATTTTGCCCTGTACAACGAAGCCGGCCAGGCCCTCACCGGCAGCGGTGAACTGGAGGCCGAGGCCTACGCTCAACTGCATGAAGCACAAGCCTGAGCGGCGGGACAAAATCTCCTGCGCCGCCCTGACATTCGCTACTATGGCGTACCGATTTCTGCCTTTGCCGACCCGCCCAACCGGAGCTTCAATGCCTACCCCCAAGGACCTTGCCAGCGACAGCGGCGCGCCGATGATTCCCGAGCAGCGCCGCGAGCAGATCCTGCGCCAGTTGCGCAAGCATCAGGTACTCAGCGTGCATCAGTTGATGGAGATGTTCGACTGCTCGCACATGACCGTGCGCCGCGATATCGCCCTGCTGGAACAGGAAGGCCGCGCCCATTCGGTGACCGGCGGTGTGCGCATCGCCAGCCAATTGCACAGCGAGCCCAGCCATCAGTCCAAGGCAGTGGTGGAACTGCCGCAGAAGCAGGCCATGGCCAAGCTCGCGGCGGGCCTGTTGCACACGGACATGACGGTGTACCTGGACGCCGGCACCAGCACCCTGGAGATCGTGCCCTACATCAAGGCGCTGTCGGGGATGACCGTGATCACCAACGACTTCGGCGTGGCCCAGGCCTTGATGGATGCGCCCCAGGTCACGGTGATCCACACCGGCGGACAGTTGGATCACTCCAACCATTCCTGTGTCGGCGGGCTGGCGGTGGCCACCCTGCGTCAGGTGGTGACGGACATCGCCTTTATTTCCACCAGCTCCTGGGACCTGCGCCGGGGCATCACCACGCCCTCGGCGTTGAAGGTCGAGGTCAAGCAGGTGGCAATGCAATCGGCGACCCAGGCGGTGCTGGTGGCCAGCAGTTCCAAGTACGGCACCTTCGGCATGTACAAGATCGCCGACCTGGAGCAGTTCGACATCATCATCAGCGACGCGGCCCTGGCCCCCGCAGCGGCGGACGGCATTCGCAAGCACGGGGTGGAATTGCTGCTGCCGGCACAATCCTGAGCCAGCGATGGCCCCCAACACCTGCAATCCGTGGCCAGGGCACTTGCTCTCGCTCATTTGCGCAGCAGACGCAATGCCTGATGCCCCTCAATCCCCGAAAGGTTGCGCCGTCCGGGTTTGGGGCGGCGGCGCCACCTGGCATGAGCACGCTCCCTCGCCACAAAGAGTGAACAGCCCTCCCTAGGTTTTGTACGAAAAGCCTTGATACTCGGTGATGCGGCGTGGAAAACGGTCTCGTGCGCGAGTCCGATCGGAAGGCTCATTCAACCCCCGTAAACTCCGCGCCCTCGACCGTTTCGCCCTGCCTGAGCTTCGTCTCAACACTGTTCGTACAGAGCTTAGTGGGCTCTCTCGGTGTCGGCCATGAACTGCCCCAGCTCACGAGCATAGAACCGGGCCATGCCGGTGGTGCCGTGCCCGCGAGTTTCGGCGCTGGCGGGAATCAACAGCAGGCGAGCATCTTTCACTTGCTTGAGCGCCGCTTGCAGGGTGCCGGTTTCCGGCGGATTGCGCTCATCGTCCGCGGCGTTGATCACCAGCACCGGCGCCTGGATCTTGCTCAACCCCGGTGCGGCGTTGTAGTCCGCCGAAGACTGCCACTGGTAAATGAAGTCGTTGGCATCGGCGGTCTGTGGCGCCTCGAGGCGTTCATCCACCAACTGGTCGGCCTGGGCCCGGGTCGGCGCCAGGGCCTGATAGGCCAGGGTGCCGCCGCTGGTGGCAGTGGCGAACAACGCATTGGCCAGACGCAGAGACGGCGGCTGGACCCGGTAATTGCCGTTGTCCCAGGCCGGATCCTGCTTGATCGACTCCACCAGCAGGCGGCGCATCATCCAGTTGCGTGATGCCATCTCGGTGGGCTGGGAGGCCATGGGCACCAAGGCGTCCATCATCTGCGGCCATTTCTGCCCCCAGAGCCAGGTCTGCATGCCGCCCATGGAATTGCCGATGATCAGGCGCAGGTGCTTGACCCCCAGCCCCTCGGTGACTAACCGGTACTGGGCCTGGACCATGTCGTCGTAGTTGTACTGGGGAAACCGCGCGCGCAGGCCATCGGAAGGCTTGCTCGACTGGCCGACGCCAATGCCATCGGTGGCGATGATGTAATACTTGCTCGCGTCCAGAGGTTGCCCCGGGCCGAACAGCTCGCCGCCAAAATCCTTGCTCAGCAGGTCGCTGGCCGGTCGATAGGTGCCGTGCAGGTAGAGGATCGCCGGGTGCTTGGGGTTGCCCAGGGTGATGTAGTGCAGTTTCAGGTTGGCCAACTGTTCGCCGTTGTGAAAGGTGAATTGCGGGGCAACCCAATCACCCTCGGTGGCCGGCGGCAAGCTCGCGCGGCGGCCAGGGACATACCGCCCAGGGACAAAATCAGCCCGAGTACGGCCCTGCAAGCAAGACGCTGCATGGAAAAACTCCTGTGTTTATCGCTACGAATCATCGCAAGCCGTTCGTGGCCTTCGTACCCTCTGTAGCCGCTGCCGCAGGCTGCGCAAGGCACCTCAGGGGCCTCGGCGGCCGGGGAATCGCGGCGAGCCTGCGGCTCGTTCGCAGCCTTCGGCAGCGGCTACATAAAGCGAGGCCCGCAGGGCCTTGCGCGACGTTCGCCAGATACCTTTTCCTGCGCAACCTGCAGTAGCGGCTACACCGCCGAGCCTTGGCGCGCCTGCCAGTCGCGCAGCCATTGCAGGCCGGCGGAGGTGTCGCCACGGGGACGGTATTCGCAACCGACCCAGCCGTCATAGCCAAGCTCGTCCATCAACTGGAACAGGTAGGGATAATTCAGCTCGCCAAGATCCGGCTCGTGACGATCCGGCACTCCGGCGATCTGGATATGGCCGATGCCCGCCAGGTCCCGACGCAGCTTCACCGCCAGGTCGCCTTCGACGATCTGGCAGTGGTAGCAGTCGAACTGCACCTTGAGGTTAGCCGCGCCGACTTCCTGGCAGATGGCCTGGGCCTGGTCCTGGCGATTGAGGAAGAACCCTGGCATGTCCCGGGTGTTGATCGGCTCCAGCAACACCGTGATCCCAGCCTTGGCCGCCTGGGCCGTGGCGTGGGCCAGGTTTTCCAGGTACACGCCGTGATGCCGGGCGCGGTCGCTTTCCGACGGCAACAGACCGGCCATCACGTGAATCCGTGAATTGCCCAGCACCGCGGCATATTCCAGGGCCTTATCGAAGCCCTGGCGGAACTCCTGCTCGCGTCCCGGCAGGGAGACGATGCCGCGCTCCCCCGCCGCCCAGTCACCGGGCGGCGCGTTGAACAGCGCCTGCTGCAGGCCGTGGTCGTCCAGGTGCTGCTTGAGCACCTGGGGGCTGTAGTCGTAGGGAAACAGGTACTCCACGGCCGTGAAGCCGTCTGCCGCTGCAGCGGCGAAACGTTCAAGAAAGACCTGTTCCGGGTAGAGCATGCTGAGGTTGGCAGCAAAACGAGGCATGGGAACTCCTAAGGCAAAGGGTCAGACAAACGGCCAGATCAGCAGGGTAATACAGAACCCCAAGGTGCCGAGCAAGGTGGTGATCAGGGTCCAGGTGCGCAGGCCATCGGCAACGTTGAGCCCGGCCAGCTTGGTGAAGATCCAGTACCCGGCGTCGTTGATGTGGGACATGGCCAGCCCGCCACCGCCCATGGCCAGGCACAGCAGGGCCATGTGGTTGGGGCTCAGGTCGAGGGTGGCAATCAGCGGTGCGATGATGCCCGCCGTGGTCACCAGGGCCACGGTGGTGGAACCCTGCACGGCGCGCAGCAACATGGTCAGCAGAAAGCCCAGGGCCAGGACCGGCAGGCCGGTGGTGCGCAGCATGTCGGAGACCACCGCGCCGATCCCGGTGTCCACCAGGACCTTGCCGAACACCCCGCCGGCCCCGGCGATCAGGATCACCATGGCCACCCCGGGCAGCGCCGAGCCGATCACATCGGACACCTGGCTGCGACTCCAGCCACGGCGCGAGCCCAGCAGCCAGGCACAGAGCAAGGTGTCCAGCAGCAGCGCTACCAGCGGTGCCCCCAGCACGGTCAACACGCCGCGCAGGGTGGATTCCACCGGCAGCAACGAGGTAGCCAGGGTGCCCAGCAGGATCAGCACGATGGGCAGCAGGATCAGGCCGACGATCAGGCCGAAACCCGGTGGCGGCGCCGGCGGCAGTTTCGCCGCCAGAGCGCCGGTGGATTCCTCCAGGCCCATGTGGGCCACGGCGGCCACGGCCTGGGGGCTGGCCGGTTGTTCGGCACCGTTGTTCCAGGCCGCCAGGTCTTCGTTGGTGACATGCGGGCCATAGACTTCGGCGCGGATATCGTCGGTCATCGAGTAATTGCGCCGGGTCATACGCCCGGCCATGCGGTAGCCGACGTAGCACAGCAGCGCGGTCAGCGGCAGGCCGAACATCAGCACCCGGCCCAGATCCGCTCCCAGCTGGCTGGCCGCCGCCACCGCGCCCGGATGGGGCGGCAGGAAGGCGTGCACGGTGAGCAACGCGGCGCACATCGGCAAGGCGAACACCAGCAGCGGCTTGCGCGCACTGCGGGCCACGCCGTAGGCCAGCGGCATGAGAATGATCACCCCGACCTCGAAGAACACCGGCACGCCGATGATGAAGCCGGCGATGGTCAGGGCCAGGGGCGTGCGCCGGTTACCGAAGCGCTCGATCAAGGTCTTGGCCAGGGCCTCGGCGCCCCCGGACAGCTCGATGATGCGGCCGATCATCGCGCCCAAGGCGATGATGATGGCGATGTGGCCCAGGGTCTTGCCCATGCCACCTTCGATGGTGGCCACCAGATCAGCGGGTTTCACCCCGGCCACCAGCGCCACCAGGATGCTCACCAGCATCAGCGCGACAAAGGGCTGGAACTTGTACTTGAGCACCAAAAACAGCAGCAGGGCGATACCGGCCCCGGCGGTGATCATCAGAATCAGCGGGCTCATTGGGCAAGCCCTCCACCCAGTGGCTGGCAGGAGACGCTGGAACCCGTAAAGCCAATGCAGTCATTCATCTCGGGAAGTCCTGTTGTTATTGTTTTTAACGGCAAGCCGCTCCCCACGGGAGTCCTATCAAGGCTCCCGGGGACAGGCTTGCATCAAGCGTTGGTAGTTGTGCTGCGTTTACCAGGCGGCGCCGAAAACGTCCCGCAGTTCATCCAGCGCGGTCTGATCCAGAGGCGCCGGGCGCGGCTGGGTGAGCAACCACAGGCGCGCGGTTTCCTCCAGTTCCTCCAGCGCATAGCTGGCCTTGGACACGCTGCTTTCCCAGATCACCGGCCCCAGGCGTTCAAGCATCACCCCGCGCACCCGGTTGGCCAGTTGCGCCACCTGCTCGGCGACCTTGGGCGACCCCGGACGCTGGTAGCCGATCAGTGGAATGTGCCCGACCTTCATCACCTGGTACGGGGTCAGCGGCGGCAGGATGTCGTCGTCGCGCCAGACCCCGGCCAGGGTCAGTGCCAGCAGGTGGGTGGAATGGGTGTGCACCACCCCGCCCACGCCCGGATTGCGGTCATACACCTGACGATGCAGGGCCAGGGTCTTGGACGGTTTGTCGCCGCTGACCCACTCCCCCGCCAGGTTGACCTTGGCGATGGCCGCCGGATCGAGGCGCCCGAGGCAGACATCGGTGGGGGTGATCAGCCAGCCATCGTCGAGCCGCGCGCTGATATTGCCGGCGCTGCCCACGGTGTAGCCGCGCTGATACAGGCTGCGGCCAACGTCGCAGATTTCTTCGCGCTGGGCGTTTTCGCGGCTCATGGCCGACCTCCGGCCAGTTGGCGCAAGGCCTTGCTGAAAAAGTCGCGACCGCCGAAGTTGCCGGATTTCAAGGCCAGGGCCAGGGGCTCGCCGCCGCTGCTGACCGTGGCCGGCACCCCGGGGTCGATCTGTGCACCGATCTGCAGCAAGCGTACGCCCAGGGCCTTGACCACCGCTCCGGAGGTTTCGCCGCCGGCCACCACAAAACGCCGCACGCCGTTATCCCGCAGGCCCCGGGCGATCTCGCCGAGGGCGTTCTCCACCAGGGCCCCGGCGCGCTCGGCGCCCAATTGCCGCTGCACCGCCTTGACCTGCTCGGGAGTGCTGGTGGCGTAGATCAGCACGCTGTCCTGCTGCGCCTGGACAAAGGCCAGGGCCTGGGCCACCACCGGCTCACCGGCCGCCAGGACCAGGGGATCAAGGCGCCAGGCCGGGCGCTCGGCTTCCAGCCAGGCGTCGACCTGGGCATTGGTGGCCGCCGAGGCACTGCCGGCCAGCACCACCTCGCCACCGGCCACCGACGGCAGGCTCGCGGCGTCCAGGTCCCGCAACTTGCCGGCGCGGCGGAAGTTCTCCGGCAGGCCCAGGGCCAGCCCGGAACCGCCGGTCAACAGCGGCAGGTCGGCGCAGGCCGCGCCGAGGGTATAGAGGTCGGCATCGGACAGCGCATCGGCAATCGCCATGGCGACGCCCTTGTGCCGCAGTTCGGCGATCTTCGCCCGCACCGCGTCCACCCCCTGGGCCACGCTGTCGTAACGCAGCAGGCCCACCGGCAGCACAGTCTGCGCCTGCAGCACCCGCACCAGGTTGGCGTCGGTCATCGGCGTCAGCGGGTGATGCTGCATGCCCGACTCGTTGAGCAACTGGTCCTGGACAAACAGATGGCCACGGAAAATCGTCCGACCGTTCTCCGGGAACGCCGGGCAAGCGAGGGTGAAATTGCAGCCCAGGGCCTTGAGCAAGGCCTCGCTGACCTGACCGATATTGCCCGCCGCGGTGGAGTCGAAGGTCGAGCAGTACTTGAAGAAGATCTGTTCGCAGCCTTGCTCGCGCAGCCATTGCAGGGCCGCCAGGGATTCGGCCACCGCCTCGCCCACCGGCGTGGTGCGGGATTTCAGGGCAATCACCACGGCGTCGGCATCCAGGTCGGCGGCTACTTCGGCGCAGGGAATGCCAATGCTCTGCACCGTGCGCATGCCGCCGCGCACCAGCATGTTGGCCAGGTCGGTGGCACCGGTGAAGTCATCGGCGATGCAACCCAGCAACGGGCGTGGAGTGGAAGTCGTCATCACAGGCTCCTCAAACGGCATCAGGCTTGGCCACGGGCAGTTCGATGCCCGGGAATATCTTGATCACCGCCGAGTCGTCCTCGCGACCGAAACCGGCGCTGGAGGCCTGCATGAACATCTGGTGCGCGGTGGCCGACAGCGGCAGGGGGAATTTGCTGGCGCGGGCGGTATCCAGCACCAGGCCCAGGTCCTTGACGAAGATGTCCACGGCGGACAAGGGCGTGTAGTCGGCCTTGAGGATGTGCGGCACGCGGTTCTCGAACATCCACGAGTTGCCGGCGCTGTGGGTGATCACCTCGTACAGGGCGTCGGCGTCCACCCCTTCGCGCAGGCCCAGGGCCATGGCTTCGGCGGAGGCGGCAATGTGCACCCCGGCCAGCAACTGGTTGATGATCTTGACCTTGGAGCCCAGGCCATGGGCATCCCCCAGGCGATAGACCTTGCCGGCCATGCCGGCGAGGATCGCCTCGGCCTTGGTATAAGCGGCCGCCGGGCCGGAGGTCATCATGGTCATCTCGCCGGCGGCGGCCTTCGCCGCGCCCCCGGAGATCGGCGCATCCAGGTACAAAAGGCCCAGGGCCTCCAGGCGCTGGCCCAGGTCCACGGCGTAGGTCGGGGCCACGGTGGCGCAACCGATCACCAGGCTGCCGGGGCGCAATGCCGCCACCGCCCCGCCTTCGCCAAACAGCACGTTTTCGGTCTGCTCGGCGTTGACCACCACGGTGATGATCACCTCGCACTGCTCCGCCAACTGCGCCGCCGAAGCGCAGGCCACGCCTCCTTCAGCAGCGAACTGCTGGGTGACCGCGGCGCGCACATCACAGGCATGCACCTTGAAACCGCTGCGCAGCAACGACCGGGCGATGCCCAGGCCCATGGCGCCAAGACCGATGACGCCGACATTGTTGTTATTCATGGGGGACTCCAGTGGTAGATCTGGGCTGCACCGTGCCAGGCAGGCGCCGGGCAAGAACCGGGCAGGACAGGACGTAGCGCACGCCAGGCCCACCTGAGACAAAAGAACTGACGGCAACAGCCACGGCACCGCAGGCAAAGGCCGAGGCCGAGGCACGGATGACACCTGGTGCAGGCGCGGTGGTAGGTAGGCGTGAATCGATCATCGTGGCCATCCTGTTGCAGGTGTTATCAGGTTGAGCGTTGACTGTGAATGATCATCCACCAATGAACGGATTATGTGAAGCTGTTTTTCAATCTAACATTTTTTAACATCACTTCACCGACGCTCCGCCTCCCCTGGCCACCACTGGTCGGATCGTCGCGGTTCGCACCGACGCGCACTGCTACAAACTTTCACAGCCCTGATCTGGATCAGCATTGCCCGCATCGTCCAGGCCGAGGCTGAGGACCTGAGGGGTACTGACTGGCGGTAGCACCCTTCATCGCAACCCCGTTGACGCCCCCGATGACGAGGGGCCCAATGGCCCATCTGGTTATGCTTGGATAAGGATGATTCAACATGGCAAAGATCGAAGTTCTATCGGGTGATTTTCTGCAAGGCGCCGGCGAATACCGACACGGCACCCTCAGACTCAAAACGGTATTCAACAACGCCGGGGTCGACATCAAGGCATCGGCGTTCAAGTCGCTGGAGATCGCCACTGAAAGCCCCGTCGCCAACAAGGACGCCTTCGGTTATGGCGTGGCCGGAGCCATGTTGTTGGGTCCGGTGGGCGCGATCGCCGGGTACCTGATGGCGGGCACGGAAAATGAAGTGACCTTCATTGGCACCCTCAAAGATGGGCGGCGACTGATGGCCGCCACCGACAGCGCAACTTACAAGGATATATCCCAGCACTTGCTGAACAGATAATCCGCGACGTTATATTCAGTGCCCATGACACATCCCTGCCATGGGCACTTTAGGTTATACCCCTTGTACAGCTGTAACTTCACACAACTGCGCACTTCCCTTTCTAGCTGAACCTGAGCTGAAGTTCCTGTCGAGTCATTGATTAACCGGCAATTTAACCTTGACGCAAGCAACCCGCCTTAAGTAAATTGCGCGGGCCGAGAAAACCGGCCTTTTTTTTCAACTCATTAAAGAAGCCAATGGACACAGTATCTAGACGCTGTCTGGTCGCTGCCGCCGCGCAGAGCCAGGCACTTAACCCTATAAATGACGGGACTCGACTCCGCTCGGGTAAGCTGCGCTAGGGCTTGACGCTCCAACGTAACTTGCCTCCCCGGAACCCGTCCGGTCGCGAGGCACAAGTTATGCACTTCACATCTTCTGTAATGCCCGGCGTACGCGCCTTTGCCGCCACCATGCGGGTCAAGCTGTGCCGTGAGCCCAAAGCTCTGGCACGCTCGCCGTTCTCCTCATCCTCACCTTGCGCCGCCAGCGCCCTGCGGGCCAATTGGCGCGTCTGCCCGATGACCGGCCAGCTGCAACAACGCTGGAGCCTGGACGACAGCCAGGACCCGCAGAGTCGGGGCGCGGCCCTGCTCTTGCAGCAGGCCGGACTGATCTTCGGCCTGTACCTCGGGGCGCGCACTTACCCATAAATCAACGGTCACTTTCCGTTGTTTTCACTCAAACTTCTTAATTGGAAGTTTGACGGTGCCTTATTGCCTTCTCGTTAATAAAATTTGCTGGAGAAAGTTATGGAAGAGGCCAGTAGTAGGTTCGCTGCCCATTCAACTTCATTGTTTGGACAGCGAACATTAAAACCTGAAAAACGCCAAGATCCGTATCGATCGCCAACCTGCGGCTCGACATACTTTCGCTCGTCTTTAATTAGTTGAGTGGTCGCTGTGTCGTGCCGTAGTCAGGCGGCAGGAGCACACGCAATGACTGTAAAAACCACAACTTCCCGCAACACCAGCGCCACCCGCGACAGCAACAAACTGTCGATGCGTGCCGCCCGTGAAGCCCAGAACGGCCTGGCCGTAACCCTGGCCAACGTCAACTCCAGCACCGCTGGCCTGACTGAACTGGACGCCGAAGGCCGCCTGCAACGGGATGGCCACAACGAAGTCGCCCACGACCGTCCGCCCCACGCCCTGGTGCAATTGCTGCAAGCCTTCAACAACCCCTTCATCTATGTGCTGATGACCCTGACCGGTATCAGTTTCTTCACCGACTTCTGGCTGCCGCTGCAAGCCGGCGAAGAAACTGATCTGACCGGCGTGATCATCGTCCTGGTGATGGTGCTGACCAGCGGCCTGATGCGCTTCTGGCAGGAACACCGCTCGGCCAAGGCCGCCGAGGCCCTCAAGGCCATGGTCCGCACCACTGCCGCGGTGCTACGCCGCGAGCAGATGGGCATGCAGGCCCGGGTGCGCGAAGTACCGATGCGCGAACTGGTGGTGGGCGACATCATCCAGCTGTCGGCCGGCGACATGATCCCGGCGGATATCCGCCTGATCGAATCCCGTGACCTGTTCATCAGCCAGGCGGTGCTCACCGGCGAAGCCTTGCCGGTGGAGAAGTACGACACCCTGGGGGCCGTGCAGGAAAAATCCGCCAAGGCAGTGGCTGCCGATCAGCAAGACCTGCTGGACCTGCCCAACATCTGCTTCATGGGCACCAACGTGGTCAGCGGCACCGCCACCGCGGTGGTGGTGGCCACCGGCGGGCGCACCTACTTCGGTTCCCTGGCCCGTTCCATCGTCGGCTCGCGCTCCCAGACCGCCTTCGACCGTGGGGTCAATAGCGTCAGCTGGCTGCTGATCCGCTTCATGCTGGTGATGGTGCCCATCGTCCTGCTGATCAACGGCTTCGCCAAGGGCGACTGGGCCGAAGCCTTCATGTTCGCCCTGGCGGTGGCCGTCGGCCTGACCCCGGAAATGCTGCCGATGATCGTCAGCGCCAACCTGGCCAAGGGCGCCGCGGCCATGGCCAAGCGCAAGGTGGTGGTCAAGCGCCTCAACGCGATCCAGAACTTCGGCGCCATGGACGTGCTCTGCACCGACAAGACCGGCACCCTGACCCAGGACCGGATCATCCTCGAACACCACGTCGACATCAGCGGCAGCCGCTGCGACGCGGTGCTGCAACTGGCGTGGCTCAACAGCCACCACCAGAGCGGCATGAAGAACCTGATGGACCGCGCCGTGGTCAGCTTCGCCGAGGGCAACCCGCACTTCACCCCGCCGGCCGCCTGGCGCAAGGTCGATGAACTCCCCTTCGACTTCGTCCGTCGGCGTCTGTCGGTGATCCTCGCCGATGGCCGCGGCGACCACCTGCTGGTGTGCAAGGGCGCGGTGGAAGAAATGCTGGAAAGCGCCACCCGGGTACGCCAGGACGGACTGGCCGTGAGCCTCGACGCCGAGCGCCGCGCCGCCCTGTTACAACTGGCCGAGGACTACAACCGCGACGGCTTCCGCGTGCTGCTGGTGGGCACCCGGGACCTGCCCAAGGGCCAGACCCGCAGCCAGTACAGCGCCAACGATGAGCGCGAGCTGGTGATCGAAGGCTTCCTGACCTTCCTCGATCCGCCCAAGGAAAGCGCCGGGCCGGCCATCGCCGCCCTGCGTGACAACGGCGTCACGGTGAAAGTACTGACCGGCGACAACCCCATCGTCACCGCCAAGATCTGCCGCGAAGTCGGCCTGGAAGCGGGCGAACCGCTGCTGGGGCGCGACATCGAGCACATGGATGACCAGGTGCTCGCGCGCCTGGTGGAAGAACGCACGGTGTTCGCCAAGCTCACCCCGCTGCAGAAGTCCCGGGTGCTCAAGGCTCTGCAAGCCAACGGCCACACCGTGGGCTTTCTCGGCGACGGCATCAACGACGCCCCGGCCCTGCGCGATGCCGACGTCGGCATCTCGGTAGACAGCGGCACCGACATCGCCAAGGAATCGGCGGACATCATCCTTCTGGAAAAGAGCCTGATGGTGCTGGAGGAAGGGGTGATCAAGGGTCGCGAGACCTTCGGCAACATCATGAAGTACCTGAACATGACCGCCAGCTCCAACTTCGGCAACGTGTTCTCGGTGCTGGTGGCCAGTGCCTTCATCCCCTTCCTGCCGATGCTGGCGATCCACCTGCTGCTGCAGAACCTGATGTACGACTTCTCCCAACTGGCGCTGCCGTGGGACAAGATGGACAAGGAATACCTGGCCAAGCCACGCAAGTGGGACGCCAAGAACATCGGGCGCTTCATGCTGTGGATCGGGCCGACCTCGTCGATCTTCGACATCACCACCTTCGCCCTGATGTGGTACGTGTTCGCCGCCAACAGCGTGGAAATGGCCGCCCTGTTCCAGTCCGGCTGGTTCATCGAAGGCCTGCTCTCGCAGACCCTGGTGGTGCACATGCTGCGCACCCGCAAGATCCCGTTCATCCAGAGCACCGCCGCCTTGCCGGTCATGCTGGCCACGGGGCTGGTGATGGCGCTGGGGATCTACGTGCCCTTCTCGCCCCTGGGCAGCATGGTCGGCCTGGTGCCGCTGCCGTGGGAATACTTCCCGTGGCTGGTGGGCACCCTGCTCGCCTACTGCGTGGTCGCCCAGACCATGAAGACCCTGTACATCCGCCGCTTCAAGCAGTGGTTCTAAG
The DNA here is from genome assembly GCF_009861525.1 of Pseudomonas sp. LD120. Taxonomy (GTDB): domain Bacteria; phylum Pseudomonadota; class Gammaproteobacteria; order Pseudomonadales; family Pseudomonadaceae; genus Aquipseudomonas. Next base: position 710,010 of record NZ_WVHL01000002.1, read on the forward strand.
GGCCTGGTTCTAAGGGCGTGAGCCCGGCGCGGCCGCCCTCGGACGGCCGCGCCCGATACACCTGACCAACGATGCCACCGTCGGCGCGGCCAGCGCCCTGCCGACGGCGACGCTGTTCGCCCGAAAGGAGCATCGCCATGTATCTCAAGCCTTTTTCCATGTTGCAACGCGGCCTCCAGGCCCTGCTGGTCTGCAGCCTGTGCACCTGCGCTCGCCTGCTCACCCGCATGAGCATCCGGCTGTATGTCCGCGGCCTGCTGAGCGTCGTTGAAATTCGTTTTTTGCTGGGTTTCAGCGCCGCCCTCACCCGCGCCTCGCTGCGCGTGGCGATCGCCTGAACCTGTCACCGACCCGGGAGCACACTCATGTCGGGCACCACTCTTCTGATCAACCTGGCCGGGGCCATCGCCCTGCTGCTCTGGGGGTCGCAGATGATCTGCGGCTCACTCCTGCGCGGCTTCGGCAGCCCGCTGCGGCACTGGCTCGGGCAACACCTGAACAACCGCTGGCTGGCGCTGCTGTGCGGCGTCGGCATCACCGGCGTGCTGCAAAGCAGCACCGCGGTGAGCCTGATGGCCAGCTCCTTTACCGCCGCCGGCACCCTGGGCCTGGCCCCCGCCCTAGCGGTGATGCTGGGGGCCAACATCGGCTCGACCCTGGTGGTCCAGCTGCTCAGCCTCGACCTCTCACTGGCGGCGCCAGTGGCGCTACTGGTGGGTTTCTTGACCTTGCGCCTACGGGACGACTCGCGCTTTGAAAGCATCGGCTGCGCGCTGATCGGCCTGGGCCTGATGCTGCTGGCCCTGGGCCTGCTCGGCGCCACCCTGGGCGCGGTGGAAAGCACCCCGGTGTTCCAGCTGGTGATGACCAGCCTCGACGGCGACCTGTTGCTGGCGCTGCTGGTGGCCATGCTGCTGACCTGGATGTGCCACTCCAGCGTCGCGGTGGTGCTGCTGATCGCCTCCCTGGCCGGCACCGGCCTGCTGTCGCCAGCCACCAGCATGGCCCTGGTGCTGGGGGTCAACCTGGGCGGCACCCTGCCGTCCCTGCTCGGCGCCAGCGACAACCTGGCCCGGCGCCTGCCCCTGGGCAACCTGCTGGTGCGCCTGGTGGGCGTGGTCCTGGTGCTGCCCTGGATCGCCGCCCTGGCCCGCCTGGACACAGTGCAGGCCCTGCCACCGGAGTTGCTGGTGGTCTACCTGCACAGCGCCTTCAGCCTGATCCTGGGCCTGCTGTTCATTGGCGTCACCGAGCCCCTGGGCAAGCTGCTGATCCGTCTGCTGCCGACTCCCGCCCCGGTCACCGATCCGGGCATGCCGCTGTACCTGGACCAGGCCGGCCTGGAAGTGACCAATATCGGCCTGGCCAACGCCGCCCGCGAAGCCCTGCG
>NZ_WVHL01000003.1 GCF_009861525.1 Pseudomonas sp. LD120
GTGCTGCCGGTAAAACGTGGTATTCGCGTGGCCAAGAAGCACATCCTGCTCTACATCCTGGCATTCCTGGTGGCGACCCTGATGCTGACCTTCAGCGGTTACGCCGGCATGAGCTACCTGGCGGTAGCAGCGGCGATGGGCATGTACTGGCTGTACATGGCCTGGACCGGCTACAAGGCGGTGGATGACACCGTGTGGGCGCGCAAGCTCTTTGTGTTCTCGATCTTCACCATCACCGCGCTGAGCGTGATGATGTCGGTGGATTTCAAGGCCCCGACCGAGCTGTTGCTGACCTACGCGCACTAAGCTGTCCAGGCCACAGAAAAGCCCCGCCTTCGAGAGAAGCGCGGGGTTTTTTACATACGTGAACGAGTCACTCATCCTGGGTGACGATTCAGGTTTACGCGGCCACGCTCTTCATCACCCCTGTCGCAAGGCTACCGGCGTTAAGGCTCAGCTAAGTCCATGGCTTGTTGTTCTGCTACGTGCAACACGTCACATCCGTCCTGCAACAACAAGGTGGCCACACTGGAGAAACGCATCAGATCGAGGTCGTCGGCGTTGCGGCGGGTCATGCCGGAGACACTGTCCAGCAGGTCGCGCGCAGCGCGGATGCGCAAGCCGGCGTAGATCAGCAGATCAAGCAAGGGCGCTTGAGGGTTGATAAAGGCGACAGGGTGGTCGGTGGTGCTGGAGGAGGTGAAAGCTTGGTAATCCATAACGGTGACGCTCCATAACTTAGGTAGCTACCACCAATCGCGGCCAAACGAGGGAGGGTGGCAACTGTACGCGGGTTGGCCGACCGGACCTAAGCATCCCGGCACACCCGAAGGTGTCCCACGCACAGTCGCCATAACACGAACGTGCGAGCGCAAAAAAGCGCTTGCCTTGTTATGGGTAGCGCCTGTGCGCTTAGGATACTGACGGCCAAGTCAGGTCGCTGAATTGGCAGCGACGGGCGTCACTATATGGATGCCAGTTCGTCACCGCAAGAGCCGTGTTTTTCCGAGATGTAAAAGCAAGATGCCCGTAAGACTGAGTGCGATACCTTGTCTTGAGCCGCTTTTTCGCCGCGGGCATCGACTGTATTTTTCATCAATGGGCGGGCTCCCTCAGGCCTTCGCATACTGGGCTGTACAAGAGGACATGACGCTGCAGCCACAGGCCAGTGTCGCGGGTTCAAATGCCATCGGGCGGCCATTATGGATCGCGCTGCCGTCACCACCGGACACCAGGGCATAAGTACCCAGGTGAGTCGGGCAAAGGGCTTTATCGCCGAGCAGGCATTGGGCAATGCCATTCACCGGAAAGCCGCTGGCTTCAATCATGCTTCCCCCGCCTGAGTGATTGTCGCCCAAGCGGATTGCACCTCGTCCGGACATGTTTGCCTCCTTTTCATTGAAGGTGTTGTCGTGTACTCATCACTCACAACCCCGCCGGCAAAACCTGCGGATCACGCTGACGCACAACGGCCAGAAACTGCTCCAGCAACTCGTCGCGCTCGGTGACGGCGCCCGGCAGGCAAGTGATCGCGGCGTAGGGTGTCTTCATCAAGGGGTGGTCGATTTCTTTGGGGTTAGGCAGGCCAAGTAGGTCACGCAGACGTAAGACAGCAAGGATTTCAGTGGGATGAACAGCCAGGAAAACCGAACCGAATTCAAACTTTCCGCTGTCATCCTCGCGCTCGGTCAAAGCGATACGTTCCACGTGGGTATCGCAAGCCAGCAGTAGCGCAGGTAGCAGCACATCGGGATCGGGATTGCGCCAGTTGGCCACCAATTGCCCCCAGGCCAAGTCACGGGGCAAGGCGTGCTTCTCCAGATCGAGGGGTTGGCCCAGCCAGTCGCCGATAATGCTCAGGCCGAAGGCGGCGTAGCGCAGGGTGGTACCGAGGGGTAGGTCATGACCGTCACGAATGCCATAACCGCCCTCGATACCTGCGAACAATGTTTCATGATAGGGCTTTACCAGTTCGGGCTGCCCTGTAGCGATAGCCCCTAGCATCAGGTGAGTGGCACCATCCAGGTCTCCACTTGTTTCATCGTGAGTACCTTTGACATTTTTTATATCTATTGCTTTTGCATACACCATCCGTGCAAAAGCATGGGTCAGATGCTGGTTGGCCAAGCTCCATTGTTCTGTCTCTGCAATCAAAAGGCTTTTTTTTACTTTCTGCATCCCTAATGCAAAGAGTCCGAAGATTCCATCAACGGCAGCTCCAATATCCCCCTGACCTTCTAGGTATTCCTCAAAGTCAGTCGTCGGAAAAGAGCGGCCTGATGCCCATTCCTTTGTTTTTCGAAGACTTTTTTCCAGTCTACTCATAGCGGTTTTTGCCATTTTTTTCACCACGTATTGAGTTGAATCCCAGAGCCATCGCCAACTAATTTGCTTAAACTTCCCTGGGAGTCGAAGAATATTTGTGCGTGGAGGTATTCGATTTTTTTGTTGCGCTGCGTTCCCCTAATGGCTTTCATTTTTTGTCCACATTTGGATCAACTTCGACCATTTTTTCGGGTGTCCATCCTCCTCTTTCTGATTCTATTTTATCTATCAGTTCCTTGAGCTTTTTCGCCCCACCTCCCTTCTGCGTCTTATTAAACCCCGGCGTCCTCACCCCGCCCAAAGTTGCCTTGGTTTCAATCACCAGCAGCGTGTCCTCGGTAAAGTTTAAGGTCTTGGTCGGCGCCGTGCCTTTGACCCCATCAATAAAATGCCGCTCGGCATCGGTAGGTACGCGTACGGTGATCGAGGGCGGTGGCGGGACCCACACCAGCATGTCGAGTCCATGGCCACTCTTGTTGGACAGGCCGAAGCGGTTGGGGACCTTGGCGTTGTCGCTGTAGCCGAGAATGCGTTTGGGCTGCCCCTTTCGATCAGGGCCGCGGCATTTGCATTCACAGCCCCACGGGCAAAACCTGCGGATCACGCTGACGTACAACGGCCAGAAACTGCTCCAGCAACTCGTCGCGCTCGGTGACGGCCCCCGGCAGGCAAGTGATCGCGGCGTAAGGCGTCTTCATCAAGGGGTGGTCGATTTCTTTGGGGTTAGGCAGGCCAAGTAGGTCACGCAGACGCAAGACAGCGAGGATTTCGGTGGGATGAACAGCCAGGAAAACCGAACCGAATTCAAACTTTCCGCTGTCATCCTCACGCTCGGTCAGAGCGATGCGCTCCACATGGGTATCGCAAGCCAGCATTAGCGCAGGTAGCAGCACTTCGGGATCGGGATTGCGCCAGTTGGCGACCAATTGTCCCCAGGCCAAGTCACGGGGCAACGCGTGCTTCTCAAGGTCGAGCGGTTGGCCCAGCCAGTCGCCGATAATGCTCTGGCCGAAGGCGGCGTAGCGCAGGGTGGAACTGAGGGGTAAGTCGTGACCATTGCGGATTCCATAACCTTCTTCAATGCCAGCAAACAACACCTCATGATAGGGTTTAACGAGTTCGGGGCGGCCCGTCGCAATAGCGCCTAGCATCAGATGAGTGGCACCATCTAGATCACCAGCAGATTCACGATTAGTACCTTTCAATCTTTTTATATCGATTGTTTCAGCATACAACGTGCGTGCAAAACCATGGGCCATATGCTGGTTAGCTAGGCTCCATTGTCCTGTCTCGGCAGCTAACAGGCTTTGTTTTATTTTCTGCATTCCCAAGGCAAAGAGCCCGAAGATGCCATCAACGGCAGCTCCAATATCCCCCTGGCCTTTAAGGTATTCCTCAAAGTCAGTTGTCGGAAAAGAACGCCCTGATGCCCACTCCTTCGTTTTGCGCAGGCTCTTTTCCAGCCTGTTCATCGCGTTTTTTGTCATTGTTTTTCACCACGTATTAAGTTGTATGCCTGAGCCATTATCAACGAGCCTGTTCAAGCCTCCCTGCGAGTCGAAAAATATTTGTGCATGAAGGTACTCAATCTTTCCGTTGCGCTCTGCGTCCCTGATGGCTTTCATTTTTTTGTCCACATTTGGATCAACTTCGACCATTTTTTCGGGTGTCCATCCTTCTCGGGTTAACCGAATTTTCTTCATCATTTCCTTCATTTTTTGCGCCCCCCCTCCCTTCTGCGTCTTATTAAACCCCGGCGTCCTCACCCCGCCCAAAGTTGCCTTGGTTTCAATCACCAGCAGCGTGTCCTCGGTAAAGTTTAAGGTCTTGGTCGGCGCCGTGCCTTTGACCCCATCAATAAAATGCCGCTCGGCATCGGTAGGTACGCGTACGGTGATCGAGGGCGGTGGCGGGACCCACACCAGCATGTCGAGTCCATGGCCACTCTTGTTAGACAGGCCAAAGCGGTTGGGAACCTTGGCGTTGTCGCTGTAGCCGAGAATGCGTTTGGGCTCCACCTCCCATTTTTGGAGCAGCGTCGCGGCAAAGGCTTCCTCGCCGGCATCACCGACGATCTTGCCGATTCTGCCCACCACCTTGAGGCTGCCGCAGTGCTGCACGATCAACATGGTGAGTCGGTTGCGCAAGGTGTTGGACATGACCGCGTAGTTGGCTTTGCCCATGGGGGAGCTGTAGCCAACCTGGCTGCTGTTGGTGTCCAGCGAAGGGCGATCGAACCACTCGCCGCTGCCGGTCTGATGATCTCTGTTCCTGGCGCTGTAGCCACCTTCGCGCTTGCTGCCGCGCAGTTCGATGGCCAGGGGCTCGGCAGAGGTGTGGCCGCCCAGGCGCTTGCGTTGCTCCTCGCTCAGGACCTGGACATCGAGTGCGGCCGAGGCCGGAGCGTCGCGGCGTATCTTGCGCAAGATCCAACGCGCCCCGCCAAAGGCCGCGGGGGTCAACATGACCAGGTTGATGAACATGAACACCTGGCGCCCGCGCTCTGCGCCGTCCTTGGGGTCGGCAAGCTGTCCCAGGCTGGCGAAGAGTTTTTCCCCAACGTCGATGTCTTCGCCGGTGATGAGCTTGGTGCTGCCGCTGCCGATGGCATTCAAGGCCAGCGCCGTGTCGATGGCGGCGATGGTGTAGCGAATGGCCTTGTAGCCTCCGAACAGGCCGCGTCCCACAATGCCCACCACCGGGATCAACGCCAGGACGCCAAAGACGATCTCGGTAACGGCGAAGACCTTCATCCAGGTCTTGTCGATGTCCTTGGCCCGTTGCAGGTGCCGGGCCAGATCCTCGGCCGCCTTGGCCAGGTCGTATTGACCGCTGATAGTCCAATTGAAACTGCGCAGCGCAGGGCGTTCGCCATAGGCGCCGATGGTACGGTCGTCGGCGTAGCGGGCGCTGGTAAAGGTCCAGAAATAGATCCGCCGATCATGGAAGACGAAGTTGTCATTGCTGCAGGCAATGTGTGGCGGTGTTGGTTGGATGCCGGCGACTTCCGCCCAGAAGCGCGGGGTGACGTAGTTTTCGGTGTCCATTTCGTCATCCAGGCAGACGAACTCGTAACCCTTGGCTGCGACAAAGGCATAGAGCTCGGCCAGATAGGTCTCGCCACGGGTCGCGCCCAGGCTGTCGATGACCTGCAACAAGTAGGCATCCCGGAAGTTCTGAACCTTGTCGTTAATCCACGGGTTGCGGGTAAACCAGTCGCTGGTGGCCGCCTTCTCGTGGGACGGAATGCCCAACAGCAGGTCCGCGTCTCGGGGCCCCGCTGGGCCGTTGAGGGCGAATGGAACCCCCAGTTCGGTGCAGGCTGCGCACACGCCCCTGGGGCTTGGTGCCTGGTTATCCATCGCGTCCTGGGCGAGTTTTTCGTAGCTGGCGTTGACAGGGTTCTCAGCCATGGTCGGCCTCCATCAGGATGTTCTGGTGTTGGCGCAGGAAGGTCGCCAAGGCATGGCTTCGGGCAGACAGATCGGTGACTTCGTCGAGTGCGCGATGCAGGGTTTTAAGCAGTGGATTGAGGTGGTAGAAGCGACCGAAGCTTGCGGCCAACAGCAGGTGATGAGTCAACAGCAGCAGGCTGGTACGCGCCACGCCATGAAGATCATCGGTAGGCAGCGGCACGGGCAGGCCCATCTCCTGGTAGATCCGGTACTCGTAGGCGGTCAGCGCCTTGCGCTTGATAGGAGCCAATCCGAGAAATTCGCAGGCATCGGCTTCGTACAGCATGAACAGTTGCAGAACGTCTGCTGCCTTTAGCACGCCGCGCAAGGCCGCTAATCGCTGAAACGCCGACCAGATAGCGTCGTGACCGAGTTTTTCGCTGGGAATGGACAGGATGTCGAGGGTCACCTCATGCATCGAGCACTGCACGGACTCAAGCTGCCGACGCAGCTTGATCGCGGTATTGACCGCCATGTCCAGGCGCATGTCCTGTTCCATGCCTGAATCGTCGAGGATGAGAGCAACCTGTGCGTAGGCCGGATCACGTTCCCAGTGCAGCCCCAGCAGGACACTCAAGGTGATGTGGCTGCTGTACGACTTACCCTGATCGCAGCCAGCGGCTGTGGCATTGACGCCAGCCTGGTTGACCAGACCTTGCACACAGTCCGGCTGACTGGGGAGGCGGGGTATGACGGCTGCCAGGGTCTGGCACAAATAGCGCGTCAGCCTGCGGTTTGCCTGCTCGCGCTCAATGCGCTCCATCGCGCTTAAGTCCAGGGTGTTCAGGGCCATCAGCTACCCACCTTCGCCGTCACTTCATGCCAAACCAGACAACCATCGAATATGGCTGCGCTGTCGTCTTGCTGTTCGAACAGGGGTTGCACCCACCGCGACAAGCCGCTGTGTGGCCCATGAAAATACAGTGCTTCAATGCCGCCCTCGGCAAACAGTCGTGCCAGGGGGGCTGGGGCGTGAGAGAGCGAGGCCACGTAGGTGTGCAGCGCGTCCGGATGGCCCAGGCGCAGGAAGAAGAAACGCCCCTGATCTTCGAATTTGCTGAAGCGTCGCAGGTGTTGCCACAACTCGGCGAAAGGTCGCCGGCTGAACAGCCAGGTCAAGGCCAGCCGATCATAGTGTTCGCCCAGCCAACGATCAAAATCGCTTCCCGGCTCGACCTGGCACAGGTGCGGCGCGTGTTGTTCCAGGCCGTTCATCGACTCCAAACGCCACAGTGAGCGGTGGGTGACACCATGGAACTCCATGCGTGCAAGCAGATGACGCTCGGCCGATGCCTCGACCAGAACGAAAGCCGATGGGGGATTGGAACGTTTGAGCAGAGCGAGCTCATCAAGGTGTTGAAAGGCACTCATGCTTTGTCCCCCCTGGCGAAGGGGCACTCTTCGATCAACGCAGAACCTTGGTTGATCGCAGCTTCAATGGCTTGGACCTGATCACCGCCAGGGGCAACGATGCTGACGTTGCCTTTGAGCCGGATGTTGGGCGCCTCAAGGGTTATCCCGCTGGCATCGAGTAGGATCTTGCCTGCCGGCCCACGAATCAGAATGCGCTCGGTGCCTTGCAGTTGATGCTCCTGGGTCAAGGTTCGCAACGCGGTCTTGGCTTCGATGGACTGCACGCCCTCGATCACGATTTTTTCGTTTTCACCGACCGTCACCCAATGGCTGGCGGTGATGTCTTCCTTGAGCGTGTTTCCGATCTTGCGGACTTCGTTGCGATCAATGGTGACGAACACATCCTGACGGATGTGCTCCTTGCGATTGCGGCTGACCGTATGGGTTTCGTCTTGACCAATGGAGGTGATGCGATCACGCACCACACCAATGGTCTGGTCATTGCCAATAGAGACTGTCTCGTCGTTATTGACATGGATGTTCTGGTCTTTTTGTGCGTGAACGTAGATCTCCTCCTGTCCTTTGCGGTCTTCGATGCGCAACTCGTTATAGCCGCCTCCACCCGGACTGCTGTTGCTCTTGAACACGCTGCGGGTCTTGTTCGCCGGCAGCGGGTAGGGCACCGGTGTGTGCTGGTTCGGCACGCAGCCGGTGACCAGGGGCTGCTCAGGGTCGCCGCCGATAAAGCTCACCAGCACTTCCATGCCGATGCGCGGGATGATCACGTGGCCAAAACCTTCACCGGCCCAGCTGGTGGCCACCCGCACCCAGCAGCTGGAGAACTCGTTGCGCTCACCCTCGCGGTCCCAATGAAACTGAATCTTTATCCTTGAGTGTTCGTCACACCAGATTTCCTCCCCCGCAGGACCGGTCACCAGCGCGGTCTGGCTGCTCAGGCGGGGCTTGGGGGCCGGCTCTTGCGGCCGAAAGAAGGTGTCCCAGGGGATGGCGCTGAAGCGGTTGCGGTAACCCTGGGTAAAGCCGTCGTGGCGGTCGTCGCTGGTGACCGACTCTTCCAGCACCTGCGGTTGTCGACCTTCGTGCTCGACGCTGACCAGCAACCACATCTGGTTGTATTCGCCGCGCGGGTGCTCGCTGAGGGTGACCAGATGGCCACAGCGAAAGGTCGACAGATCACTCTGCCCCTTGGCCAATTGGTAGTCGGCGCGGTGGCCTTCGAGGGCGATCTGGCTCAACTGCTTGCCCACCGCGCCGGTGCTGTAGCGGCCGGGGTAGCGATAGTCTTCCAGCACCGGGGTGGCCTCGCTGCGCACAGCACTGTGCAAGGTGCTGGGCACCGGATCGAGTTTAGCGCCGCTGGAGGCGCTGCGCGGGTCGGGCTTTTTCAGGTTGTAGTCGCGGCGCACCACCTGGCTGGTGCGGGTGCTGAAACGCACCGCGAAATGGCTGACCACCGGGTCTTCGGCGGCCAGGCCGCTGCCTTGCTGATAGCGCGCGGTGGCGAGGATCGGGTAGTCGGTCTGGTTGTCGGAAAACACCAGCAGGTGCTGGTCGAGGCTGTGTTCGTGGTGCCAGTGAATGCCGTCTTCAAAGCACAGGCGTTGTAGAAACTGGAAGTCCGTCTCCCCGTATTGCACGCAATACACCCTGGGCACTGAAGGCTTGGGAGCAATGTTGAAGCGGTATTGGTCGGCGAGGATGCCGTGTTCCTTGAGCACCTTGGCGATGATCTGCGGCACTGTCAGGTTCTGGTAGACCCGCTGGTTGTGGCGGTGCTGCAACTGGTACAGGTGAGGGCGCAGGATCAGGTGATAGCGGGTCATGCGCTTGCCGCTGTCGCCGACTTCGATATCGTCGATCAGCCCATGAATGCCTTCACCCTTGAGGCCGAACTGTAGGAACGCCGGCCGGTTGAGCAGGCTTTCCAGATCGACATTGGGGTTGTCCGAAACCAGCTCGACATGAATTGCATACAGCTCGCTGATGGCTTCGTGACCCTTGAAGGCCAGCACCTTGAAGTCGTGGCGAACGGCAAGGATGGACAGCACGAAATGCGCAGTGTCGGCCGGCGCGAACATAGGCTCATCCTTAAGCGTGAGAGAGGCCAGGCCCGCGCCATACCTGGCCCGGGTGCGAAGTGGCGCTCAACCTAGCAAAGGGCGCGCAAACGCTAATATGGGACGAGTCTGGAAAGTCGCTTGAAGTTTCTGGCTTTAAGTTGGCGTTTTTAATGAGCCCCCGTGTGTGGAGTAATCACCCAAAGGATGTTGTCGTTACATCATTTAAAGTTTTTCGGCCCAGTACGATCCCCGGGCTGGGTAAAATTGCCGGTTCGTTGATTAAGCCTGAGTGGATGTCATGCAAAGCCGTATTGAAATGAACGACTCCAAGGCGCGTTACGGCGCGCTCAGTCGTGGGTTGCACTGGGCCATGGCGCTGGCCTTTGCCTGGATCTATTGCACGACCGCTGCCCATTACCTGCTGGAGGATTCGGCATTGGACAAGTTCCTCTGGCCGACCCACAAGCAAGTGGGGCTGCTATTGATGGGGCTGTTGCTGGTGCGGCTGCTCTGGAGCCTGCTGAACCGCCATCGTCGGCCGCCGAGCCTGAACCTGGCCGCGCGTCTGGGGCATGGGTTGCTGTATGCCGGCATGTTCGCCATCCCGTTTCTCGGCCTGCTGCGCCAGTACGGTTCCGGGCGAGCGTTTTCCGCCTTTGGGCTGCCGGTGATGAGCGGTTTCGAAGGGCCGAAGATCCAGTGGATGACCGACCTGGGCAACAGCTTCCACAGCCTGCTGGGCTGGACCTTGCTGGTACTGATCGTGGGCCATGTAGCGGCGGTGATCCTGCATTGCGTCAAAGGCCAGGGGCATGTCCTGCGGCGCATGGCGGGTAGCACGACCTCGGCTTGATTGATCGTCCGAGCAGAGAAAACCCCGTCTTCGAGAGAAACGCGGGTTTTTATTCAGAGTCCGTCAATTGGCCTTAGGGATTCTCCGATCAAGTCAGCACAGGCCATCTGACCTGTGCTGAAATAGCCCTCCGTCCAACTGCCCTCTACAAGCCCGCCATCCCATGAGCCAGATGAGCTTTTCCGATTTCGAGTACGCCGGTAAGCGCAAGCAAACCCGTCGCGAGCGTTTCCTGGCCGAGATGGAACAGGTGGTGCCGTGAAGCGGGTTGGTGGCGTTGATCGAGCCGCATTACCCTAAGGCTGGCGGTGGCCGCAAGCCGTATCCACTGGAAACCATGCTGCGTATTCACCTGCTGCAGAACGGGTTCTCGTTGAGCGATCCAGCCATGGAAGAGGCGCTGTACGAGATCACTTCGATGCGCCAGTTTGCTCGTCTGACGCTCAGCGCTCCGATCCCCGAAGACACGACGATCATGAACTTCCGGCACCTGCTGGAGAAGCATCAGTTGGCGGCGGGCATTTTGGAAACCATAAACAATTATCTGCGAGACAAGGGCCTGTCGTTGCGCCAGGGTACCATTGTCGACGCTACTATCATCCACGCACCCAGTTCGACCAAGAACAAGGAAGGCAAACGCGATCCTGAAATGCACCAGACGAAGAAAGGCAACCAGTACTTCTTCGGCATGAAAGCGCATATCGGAGCCGACGCAGAATCGGGCCTGGTACATCATGTCCATGGCACAGCCGCCAACGTGGCTGACGTGACGGAAGTTGCCCATCTGTTGCACGGTGGCGAGAACGTTGTCTGTGCTGACGCCGGTTACACCGGCGTAGAGAAACGGCCTGAGCACGACGGTCGGCAAGTGATCTGGCAGATCGCTGCGCGACGCAGCACCTACAAGCATTTGAGCAAACGCAGTGCGCTGTACAAGGCCAGGCGCAAGATCGAGAAGGCCAAAGCCCAGGTACGTGCGAAGGTCGAACATCCGTATGCGATCCATAAACCCCACCTGCCCAACAGTGGGTCAACGGTTTACTGTGGCATTTCGGGCGAGCAGTTCCACGGCAGTAGCGCCTCGTAGTCCTTTACTGACGAGGCATGCGGCAGCCGCTCTAGTACGTGGCGTAGCCACGTATAAGGCTCTTGGCCGTTGACCTTGGCGGTCTCGACCAGGCTGTAGATCTTCGCGCTAGCACTGGCGCCATTGACGGTATCGCTGAACAACCAGGCCTTGCGCCCGATGACAAACGGCTTGATCGCTCTTTCGGCCGTGTTGTTGTCGATGGGCAAATAACCCGCTTCGACATAACGCTCCAGTCGGCTCCAGTTATTCGCCAGATAATGCACCGCCTTGCCTAATGCACTTTGCGGCGTCACCTGGGATTGGGTTTTATCCAACCAGACTTTCAGCTGCCCCAAGATCGGCAGGCTCTTTTCCTGGCGAACGATAAACCGCTGTTCATCATCGGCTTCCTTAAGTTCACGCTCGATCCCGTACAGCTTGTTGATCATCGTCAGTGCGATATCGGCCCGTCCGGTTTTACCCTTGGGCTGCACTTTTTGCGCGTCCACGAACTTGCGTCGTGCATGGGCCATGCACGCCAAGCGCTCCACACCCGATTGCAACGCCAACGCGTTATAGCCGGCGTAGTCGTCGGTCATGACATAACCGCGATAACTTTCCAGCAGCCGTAACGGCACCTCCTGCGCACGACTGGACGTGTAGTCAAACAACACGACTTTACGATCTGGCGGGCCGCTGGCTTGCACCCACATCCAGGATTGGCTGGTCGGATCTCGATCCGGCTCTTTCAACACCTGGACACGGGTTTCATCGCAGTGGATGACCGGACTTTCCAGCAGGCGGTCACGCATCAAATTCAGCAGTGGCTGGAAGTGTTCGCTGCACTGGATAATCCAGCGAGCCAGCGTTTGCCGAGGGATCTCGATGCCGTGTCGGCTCAGCACACTTTCAAAGCGGTGCAGCGGCAGACCATCGACGTATTTAGTCGTTAGCAGCATGGCCAGTACGCTTGGACTGGCCATGCTCTTTTCGATCAATTGCGCGGGTTTGTCGGCAGTGACCGGTGCTGTTTCGCAGCCCCGGCAGCCGTAGACCTTGCGGATATGTTTGATGACGCGGATCTGCATCGGCACGATGTCCAGTTGCTCGCTGGTTTCTTTGCCGATGGCGTGTTTGCGGCAACCGCAGCCGCAAGTCAGTTCGTGTTCGGGTAGTTCGTGGATGACCTCGATCCGAGGCAGATCGGCTGATAGTGGTTTACGTTTACCTCGGCGTTTAGTCGGGGCAACGACTTCTTCGTCAGAGGTGTCGGAGACCGGAACCGCAAAGCTTTCGGGTTCATTAAAGAGCACGAGCTGCGGCGTCTGCGGATCGACGGTTTGCTCTGACTTACGCCCGAAAAAACGTTCACGCCATAGTTTGATCTGCTCTTTCAGGTCAACAATCTGGTCTTTGTCCACCTGACGCTCACTGAGCATCTGCACAAGCATTTGCTTGAGCAGAACCGGATCATCAGGGAGGTCGTCGGGCATGGAAATCATGGCCCGGATTATATCCAACTATGCGACAAATCGCGGCGTCAAAACCTGATGCGGACGGTTGCGCCACAGGTCAAAACCGTCGAGCAACCAGTTCAGTTCCTGAGCCGTCAGCACAATGGCTTCATCGGTGACGTCAGGGGAGGTTTTGAAACGTTCGGATTCAAGGCGTTTGAGCCAAAGACAGAAGCCGTTGCGCTCCCAATACAACACTTTGATGCGGTTACGGGCTTTGTTGAGGAAGACAAAAAGTACCGGATCGAACACGGCGACTTTGATGTCCAGCTCTACCAGCGCGGTCAGACCGTCTATGGATTTTCGAAAGTCTACGGGCTTGGGGTAGAGGTAGACTTTTTCCACTTTTGCATCGGGTCGCATCATGAGGTACTGGCTCCTGAAAGAGTTGAGGAGCACAGCTTCGAGCATCAGATTTCGACTTGGAATGTGGGCTTTATGGGGCGCATACGAACATCCGTTTCGGGTGATCAAGCGTCAGTTCGGTTATGTGAAGACCCGCTTCCGTGGCCTGGCCAAGAATACGGCGCAATTGACCACACTGTTCGCGCTGTCGAATCTGTGGATGGTGCGCCGGCAATTATTGCCTGCTGCGGGAGAGGTGCGCCCGTGAGGGCAGAAAACCAAGGCTATGCCTTGGTTTTCCAATAATCAGCGGCTGAAAATCGGGGTTTTCGGCATCTCCAAGCCGTCCATTTGCGGCTGGTGGGTAACTTGTTCGGAGAATCCTTAGGAAAAGCACCCCGCGTCTTATTATTTTTCCTGACTGCTGTTCATGTATTTCTTGAACAGTGACCTAGTGCCATAGGCAGGCAAAATGTTGAAAAAAGCAAAGAAGACTTTGATCGCGATCTGAAAAAAAATCATGTTCAGGATGTCGCTGTTCTTCATCAGTCCATAAAAAGCGATGTAGCAAAATAGAAAGCTATCGATGATCACCGCGAAGAAGGTGCTCAAGAAGATTCGAAAAAAAAGGAATCTGGAATTCGTCAGCTCTTTTATCTTGCACAGTAAATATGAGTTTATGTTTTCAGAAATAAGAAAAGAGACAGAGGATGCTACCAGCACGGAAGAGACTTGAGTGATGACCTCGTTATAAGGGGTGTCGAGTTTCCAGCCTGGCACTCCAGGGAGGAAGGTAGAACCATAGAGCAAGATGAACACCATGGACGTGCTTGTGAAAGCAAGAAAGATAGCTCTCCTTGCCAGTCGGAGTCCAAAGTTTTCATTCAGTAAGTCAACGATCAAAAAAGTCAGAGAGTAAAGGAATGTACCAGGAGTGATAATGATGCCCAGCGATTCCAGATAAATAGGTTTTGTCGCAGCAATACTGGTGAAAATATAAAATGTGACGAGCAGTAAGTTAAGAGTTATGTAAATCATCCATGAGTTTTCATGGCGATCATTAAGGTCGTAGGCAGTGAGGGTGTCTCCTTGGGAATATAGCTTTTTATATAGGTTTTTAATTTCTACTTTGTTCAGGTTGTCCATTATTTCACTGTTCAGAACCTCTCTTATTTTTATTCTGATGACCTTGCCTGTAGCGATAATCATAATCACAGCAAGTTTTTTATTGTTCTCAAAGCCTAAGAGTTTATATTTGCTGTTTTCAATCTCAGCTTCATGGGCCGTCATTGAATCGCTCCTCAATGATGTCGCCCACTACATGCAGATGATCTGAGTCGGAACATGCGTTGCTTAAGATAAGAAATTTTCCTGTTTGGTTGTCGTAAACCAGTTTTTCTTTATCGTCAGTTGATGAGCCTTTTTGTACGATCAATAGATCGCCAGGCTCATTTATACCGCTGATTTCATTTTCCAGTAGTACGGCTATTAAGTTGTAGGAAGTGCCGAAGTAGTAAGTCAATGGATGAAGTGTGGCTAGTTCTCCAATTCGTTTGTCCATGTTGGCCAGCAGCAGGCTCTCCTTGATGATCGGAACGGCCGCTGGGTTCATGTTCCCTTGAGGCGAGATGCTGCTTTCGATGATTTCCTTTTCTTCAAAGTCGATAGTTTCTATTTCTTCGTAGGAGACACCGAAGAAGTCAGAAATTTTTCGAATGGTGGACTGCTGTACGTTGGTAACCTTGCCTTCCAGAATGTTGTATATGGTCGTTCTGGTCAGGCCGCTGGCGTTGCACAATGACAGCTGTGTCTCACCACGACTTTTTATCAGGTATTTAATGTTGCTCTTTAAATGCTCTGTTCTTTCTCTTTTGTGCATCAGATGCTCACCACTTCCGTTTGGTCGTAGCCCATTGAGTCTTTCATAGAGACTGAGTCCTACTCAGCATTCATCTGTTCGATGTAGAGGCGGGCTCAGCCAGATCAATGTGGCACAAGTGTGTCCGGGTCTTTCTTTATCAGTACCACCTCGCTGCTACTCCTTTAGCCAGGTTGCATCCATCCAGGGATATTTCGTGGTCGCTATTCTGAGCGAGCAAGCCGTTGCAGGTGGAGCCAGCCCAGAGGCACCTTAGGTTAGAAGTGTTGCATGCGCCGGCCATGACAATACAGTCCCAGAAGCTTGGCGTCATGGTCCTCGATGGTAAGCGTGTGCAGCAAGCGCAAAGCTGACGCTGTCCTTTCATGACAAAAAAGCATCATTTAATTTGTAAAATGTTTAATTTTTTGATTAATTCCCTTGTGCCTTATAGAGTCTGACCCGGGGCTAGGATCAGCCCGATGCACACAAGCGAACGTGAAATTTAGGAAGCGTGCAGTCGTTCGTGGCACGCGACACTCAAGGAAGGGGCACAGAATAATGGCAGTTGATACTGAACAACTCAGAAACCAGGCCGACCTGCTGCGGCGTGGCTTGGCCGACCTGCGAAATGAAGACGCCGAGCTGGCAAGCATCCTCGATGCAGAAGTCGCGCGTCAACATCGCACACTGTCCCTGGCTTCATCTTCCTGCGCGGCCGGCCCTCGCAGTTTGGCAGCATCAGCTTCGGCGCTGGTCAACGTCACGGTGCAGGGCATTCCTGGCCGGCGTCATTATAGTGGGTGCGAGAACGTCGATCTGGTCGAATCCCTGGCGATCCGGCGGGCCCGGGAGCTGTTCGCTGCGCAGTACGCTGGCGTGCAATCGCATTCGGCCTCGAACGCCAATTACCAAGTGCTGACGGCGCTGGCGGAACCAGGGGATACGATTCTGGGCATGGCCCTCGAACAGGGTGGGCACCTTGCACATGGCCGAGTGGAAGCCTTCACGGAGGCCAACTACAAGGCTGTTCGCTACGGCACCACATCCCAGGGGGAGATCGATTACGCAGAAGTGCGCCAACTGGCGATGGCCCATCGTCCGCGGATCATCATTTGCGGGGCGACGGCCCATTCTCGGGTCGTGGACTTTCAGCGCTTTCGTGCCATTGCCGATGAGGCCGGGGCCATCGTGCTTGCCGATATTTCCCATATCGCCGGGCTGGTGGCCACCGGGCGCCACCCGAGCCCGATCGACGCGGCGCACGTGACCATCACCTGCACCCACAGGCAGCTCGCCGGCCCGCGTGGAGGTCTGATTCTTTCCGGCCGTGATGCAGACACCAAAGTGCCTGGACTGAGGTCGAGTTTTCGCCGGGTTCTCGAACAAGCGGTTTCCCCCGGCATGCAAGGCGCGCCTGCCGTCAACATGATCGCCGCCAAGGCGGCCGCCCTGGGGCATGCCATGTCTCCCCAGTTCGATGCCTACATGGGGCGGGTTCGCGACGCGGCGGATGAAATGGCCAGCGCGTTCATGGCCCGGGACTACGAGGTCGTGGGCGGGGGCACGGAGAACCATTCGATTCTGTTGCGGTTGCGGGGGGGCATCACCGGGGCCATCGCCGAGTCGGCGCTGGAAACCTGCGGCATCATCGTCAACAAACTGCGCGCTCGGGGGGAAACCCGCTCGTCGTTTGTCGGCAATGGGCTGTGCATCGGCAGCGGCTCCGTCGCTCAGCGCGGCATCGATCCCCAAGGCTGTCGCCAGGTCGTCGATCTGGTGTGCCGGATACTGGACAAAGTGACGCCCCTTGGCGAGCAGAGGTATCAGCTGGATTCCGTGCTGCAGGAGCAGTTCCGTCTGGAGGTGGAGGCTTTGTGCTTGAGGTATCCCATTGCGGATTACCGGGATAGCTGAGGAGCAGGCCAGGCCCCGACTTTGCTGTGAAGTACGGGGCTTTTTCTTGGCGGCTGGGGGAGGCTTCGCGAGCAAGCTCGCTCCTACAGGGTCGGGTTACAGCTGTTGTTGCGCGCTGTAGCCTTCGAATGCAGTCTGTTGCTGGATCGCGGTGATGATGTTCTTGCGGGTCGCTTGTTGCTCGTTGCCGTTCTTGTCGAGGAACATTTCGCTTTCCAGTTCCGCCGCATCGCCTTCGCCGACAAAGCTGAAACCGAGGAATTCGAAGGCTTCGCGGTCGACGTTGGCCTTGGAGCGCGGGCGCATCGGCAGGGTGACGCTGATGCCGTCCTTGCTGATGGCGAACACTTCCATTTCCTTCTTCGGCCGTGCCTTGCTCTTGCCGCCGCTGGGGTTGCTGATGGCCTGGTGCGTCTGGTTCAGCACTTTCAGGGCCAGGCCGTAGACCAGCTCCTGGAAGTCGGGGTCGTCCTTGTAGCTGGAGAGAATCCGGCTGATGGGGAATTTCTTGCTCAGGTCTTCCAGGGCGGCCAGGTCGGCGGCCTCGGCATCTTTGAGTTGCTTGAGCTGGCCCATGAGTTCATAGGCGGTGTCGTCGTCAAAGCGGTCGTGGGCCTGGCGAATCGCAGCACGCAGTTCGCGAATCTGGTCACTTTCTTTCGAGCTGTGGAAGGCGTCGAGCACCATCTCGCTGATGGTCTTGGCCTGGGACACGTGCTGGGAAAGATGAATGGCGTTTTCGTATTCGGCCTTGTTGGACAGGGCGATCACGGATTCTTCGGTGTTGGAATCAGGCATTGAACATCCACTACTTGGTTTAACAGGTTTGAGGCGCGAAAGGCCCAGGGGGCTTTTCGGGGGCGCCTAATCTATTGGAGCCGGACACTATTGTCACGGACCAAGCGACCCACCCGGCAGGACCGTCTCTACAGAGCGGTTTGCGTAGCGAAGATTCCCCGGTGCCCGGAGGGCATGGCCGCGCGGCTTTCAGGCGTTGAGCCGCAGTTGCCGGAAGTTGCGGTACAGCTTGAGTGCTCGCCCGCAGAACAGACCAACGGTAAAGCCTGCTGCGGCGCCACTGATAGCGAGCATCTGTACGCTGGCGGCCTGCTCGGGGTGCACGGCGGTTTGGTAGCCGATCCAGTATTTCACCGCGAAGAACAGCAGCGAGATGGCGAGGATCTTCAAGGTGCCGGGCACCAGGATCGCCTCGCCGCCGGACTCCAGTAGCACGCTGGCGCTGGAGAACAACAGCAGCGCCAGCAGGCTGCCGAGTGTCGCGCCGCCGGCCCAGGCGCTTAGCGCCAGCAATGGGTGATCGCCAAGGTTCACCGACCACAGCGACCAGACCAGCAGGATCACCGGTGTCAGCAGCAGCGAACGGCGGCTCTCGCGAGTGGTGGCCAGGGCGCGCAGGCCGTAGTAGCCGATCAGGGCGAAGACCGCATACACCCACATGGGGGTGCCTTGAAGGATATCGAGCATCTGTAGCGTCCTTGCTTCAGCGGAAAATGAGCGATCCATGGTGCGCTTTGTATCCGCCGACGTGAAGCCTTCGCCCTCGGCACAGCGCACCGCAGTCGTTTGCGGCTGAACACTTGCTGCTTGAGGCTCAGTGCACCTGCGTATCGCTGACCCCGGCCTCCAGTTCTTGACGCAGATCGCTGCCCCGGCGGGCGATGAACACCAACTGCGCGGCATGCTCGGTGGGCTGCCCTGTGGCCAGAGTGAACTGGCTGCGGTTGCCCACATGCTGCAACCAATAGGGTTGCTCATTGCCTTCCAGGCGCACCAGGCCCTTGAGGCGCAGCAGGTCGGCAGGCAGGTGCGCCAGCCAGTCGCGCAGCGCCTTGGGCTGCAGCGGTCGCGCGCTTTTCCACACCCAGCTTTCGAACAACTCGTCGTGGGCCTGGGGCAGGGCCTTGAACAACAGTTCGGTGGAACGCACCGGCGGCGTCAGCAGCAGCTCAGGCGGCAGTTCGGCTTGCACCGTGTCGAACACAGGCACGCGACCGCCAAGGCTGGCGCGGATGCTCTGCAACTGCTCGGCGCTCACCAGGTCGGCCTTGTTCAGCAACACCCAGTCGGCGCAGGCCACCTGGGCTCGGGACAGCCGGGCCATTTCCCCTTCCAGGTTCTGGTAGCCGCTGGCGTCCACCAGGGTGATCACGGCGTCCAGGTGCAGGCGGTTGCGCAGTTGCGGGTAGCCGATGGTCTGCACGATGCGCTGCGGGTCGGAGACACCGCTGCACTCGATGACAATCCGCTCCAGGGCCGGGCGCAGCTTGGACAGGCTCACCAGTTGCGCCAGCAGGTCCTCCTGCACGGTGCAGCAGATGCAGCCATTCTGCAGGCTGTACACCGCGTCGGTGACCTCGGCGATGATCGCCGCATCGATGTTCAGCTCACCGAAATCGTTGACGATCACCGCCAGCCGGCCGTTGTCGGTGCCTTGCACCAGGCGGTTGAGCAGGGTGGTCTTGCCGGCGCCGAGAAAGCCCGCCACCACGGTCACCGGAATGCTCGGGGTGCTGTTCATTATTCCTTGCCCTCGATCACCGGCGGCAGGCCTTCCCAGACCGCCTGCAACGGGGTGTCGCTGAAGGTGCCCTGGCGGTCGTAGACCAGTTGCCCTTCGACGAAGGTCAGTTGCACCTGGGTGTGATGGATGTAGTTGCGTGCGTCCTGGGCGAACAGGTCGCGGTCGAGGACGATCAGGTCCGCCGACTTGCCCGCCTGCAGGCTGCCGGTCAGGTGTTCCAGGCCCATGGCATGGGCGCCGTTGAGGGTCGCTACTTGCAGGGCCTGTTCCAGGCTGATGGGGTCGCCGAAGGTGTCAGGTTCCTGGTTCCACGGGTTCTGCCGGGTGACCATGGTTTCCAGGGCCAGCCACGGGTCGATGGACGCCACTGGCCAGTCGGTGCCGAACACCGCGATGCCGCCAGCCGCTAGCACGCCCTTGAAGTCATAGATGCGCTTGAGGCGCTCCTGGCCGTAACCGGAACGCGCACCGCTGGCGAACGGGGTCGGGTACCAGGCCGCCGGGGAGAACTCGGCGATCACGTCCAGGCTCTGGAAGCGCTTGAGGTTGCCCGGGTGCAGCAAGGTGCTGTGGGCGCATTGGTGACGGATGCCGCTGTGGCCGTTGCGCCGCCGGGCTTCGGCCACGGCGTCGAGGAATACGTCGGAGGCGCCGTCGCCGGTGCAGTGGGCGATCACCCGCAGGCCGCGTTTGTCCATGTCCACCACCATGTCGGTGATGTGTTCGGGGGTCAGGTTGAGCTTGCCGCGCCAGCTCGACTCCTCCGGCCAGGGCGTCAGCAGGTAGGACGATTTGGGCTCCACGGTGCCGTCGAAGTGGAACTTCACCGCGTTGGCGTTCAGGCGGGCGCTGCGATAGAAATGCCGCTCGCCACTGAGCAGCTCCCAGCGTCGACGCACCGGGAAGATATCGTCCTGCCAACTGATGGCGGCTTCCACCCGCAGGGTCAGCTCGCCGGCGTCGTCCAGTTCCTTGAGGGCCTGCAAACGGTTCTCGCAGACGTGCACGTACTTGGTGGCGGTGACCCCGCGAGAGGTCTGGAAGTGCACGCCATCGCGGTAGGCGCGACGCAGTACCGAGACCGGCGTCGGCGGCATGGCCGCGTGGATCAGGGCGTAGGCGCCGTCGATCAGCAGGCCGTTGGGTTCGCCGGTCAGTTCGTCGCGCTCCAGGTAACCGTTGCGCGGATCGCTGGTGTGACGGTCGATACCGGCCAGTTCCAGGGCCTTGGAGTTGACCATCATGGTGCCCCACATACGATCCAGCAGGGCCACCGGACGGTCGGGCATGACGCTGTCGAGCCACTCGCGGCCCGGCGTCAGGCCGGCTTCACGGAAGGTGTAGCGCACCCAGTACTGGCCATAGATCCAGCCGTCGCCGGGGTGGCTGTCGGCGTAGGCATGAATCGCCGCCGCCAGTTGCTCGGGAGTCGGGTCTTCGATGCCCACGTCCAGGTCGTCGGCGTAGCGCGGGGCCAGGGCCAGGTCCGGGTGGGTGTGCATGTCGTGCAGGCCGGGCATGCAGAAGGCCCCGTCCAGATTGTGTTGACGGGTGTTGGGCCCGATCAGCGACGCCAGGGAGGCGAGGCTGCCCACCGCGATCAGCGTGCCCTGGCGAATGGCCACTGCATCGGCCCAGGGCTGGGCCGGGTCGAGGGTGTACATCCGGCCGTTGTACAGCACCAGTTCGGCGTATTGATCAACGGCGCTGTGGGTGGAGTTGAATTGGTCGGAAGCGGTCACGGGGTCAACCTCTCAAAGCAGGGGGCCCTTTAAAGCTGGGCAGAAAAATGGGCGACAAGCTCAGTTGCAAAGGTGTTGTTATGGGCATTGCTGTGGCGAGGGAACGGGCTCCCGCCGGGTGGCGTAGCCACCCCAACGGCCGCGACCGCGATGGCACAGTTGAATCGCAGACCGGGCCTTTACGACCGTTTTGCAGTCGAGCGGGAGCAAGCTCCCTTGCCACAACCGGGCTCTTATTCAGTGTTGTGCACCCAGGGTTTCGACAAAGCCGGCGATGCGCTGGCAGGCGTCCTTGAGCACGTCGTCGGCGACGGTGAAGGAGATCCGCACGAAGCCCTCGGCACTGGCGCCGAATGCTTGGGCGTCGAGCACCGAAACCCCGGTGGCGCGGAACAGTTGCCAGGCGAAATCCATGCTCGACAACCCGGTGCGGCGCACGTCCACCAGCATGAACATCCCGGCCTCGGGCTCGCGGCAATCGAGCAACTGAACCGATTTGAGGCCGGCCACTACCAAATCGCGGCGCCGGCGATAGACCTCGCGGGCGCTGCCGATCACTTCTTCATCCAGCTCCAGGGCCTTGAGCGCGGCTTCCTGGATAAACCCGGGCAGGCCGTAGAGCATGCACAGCAGCAGGTTGTCCAGGTGCCCGACCAGGGCCGGCGGAGCGATCACCCAGCCCACGCGCCAGCCGGTCATGGCGTGGGTTTTCGACAGGCTGTTGAGGATCACGGTGCGTTCGGCCATGCCCGGCAGTGAGGCGATGCTCAGGTGCTCGCGGTCGTAGGTCAGTTGCCCGTAGACCTCGTCGGAGATCACCCACAGGTCATGCTTGCGCGCCACTTCGGCCACGGCCTCCAGTTCTTCGCGGCTATAGACGTTGCCGGTGGGGTTGCACGGGGTGGCCAGGGCGATGCCCCGGGTCTTGTCGGTCAGCGCCGCCTCCAGGGCCGCAGCGCTCAGGCGGAAACCGTTGGCCGCCGGTTGCTGGACGCAGGCGATCTTGGCGCCCGAGGCGTGGATGCAGGCCTCGTAGGTCAGGTACATGGGTTCCGGCACCAGCACTTCGTCGCCACTGCTGAACAGGCACAGCGAAGTGGCGAACAGGCCGTTCTGCGCACCGGCCACCAGGGCCACGTTGTCGGCGCTCACATCAATGCCCAGCAGGCGCCGCTGTTTGGCGGCGATGGCCTCGCGCAGTGCCGGGCGGCCGAGGACGTGGGTGTAATGGGTGTCGCCCTGCTCCAGAGCGGCGCTGGCAGCGGCGCTGATGCGTGCATCGGTGGCGAAGTCCGGATCACCGACGCTGAGGACGATCACATCCTCGCCGCGACCCCGGGCCTCGATGGCTGCGTAGTGAATATCCCAGGCGCTGACGGATTCGCCGCTGATGCGCTGAACGAAAGGTGAGTAACGCATGCTGTTCTCCTCACGGGCCTCGTTGCCCGCGCAATGAATGGGTTCAGGCCTGACGCTGCGGCCGCTGGTTTTGCGAAGCGCTGCCCAGACGTGCGCACAGGTGTTCGATGACAAAGGCCAGGACGATGTAGATCAGCGCCACCGCCAGCAGTGGCTCATAGACCTTCAGGGTCTGGGCGCGCACCAGGTTGGCGGCGCCGAGCAAATCCGTGACCGCCACGGTGGACGCCAAGGCGGTGGCCTTGAGCAGCAGCACGCATTCCCCCACCAGGGTTGGGCGCACCAGCTCCAGGGCCCGGGGCAGCCAGACCCGGCGCAGGGTCAGCCAGTAGCCCATGCCATAGGCACGGGCGGCTTCCAGTTCACCCCGGGGCACGGCGCGCAAGCCGCCACGCAGCACTTCACCGACATAGGCACCGACACTCAGGGTCAGGGCCAGTGCCACGTACCAGAAGCCTTCGCGCAGGTAGGGCCAGAGAAAGCTGCCGCGGATCGGCGGGTAGGCCGCGAACAGGCTGCCGACCCCGTAATAGAGGATGTAGATCTGCACCAGCAGCGGCGTGCCACGGAACACGCTGATGTAGAACTGCATGGGTGCACGCAGCAACGGATTGCGCGACACCCGGCCCAGGCCCACCACCACCGCCAGGGCAAAGCCGCAGACTCCGCTCAGCAGCAGGAGCTTGAGGGTAATGCCCAGGCCGCGCAGCAGTTCGGCGGAAAAACTGTTGATCCAGGAAAAGTCCATCCGAGTCTCCTAGTGCTGGGGCAGCCAGCGGTTGGTGCGACGTTCGAGCACACGGAACAGGCTGCCGGACACCAGGGTGATGACGAAGTAGAACGCCGCGACGGCCAGGTAGAACACCAGGTAATGCTTGGTGGAACCAGCCGCCTGTTTGCCTACCGAAAGCAATTCGCTGTAGCCGACGATGCTGATCAGCGCGCTGTCCTTGACCAGCACCAGCCACAGGTTCGACAGCCCGGCCATGGCGTAGGGCAGCATGCTCGGCAGCAGGATGCGCCGCACCAGCAGCCAGCGCTCGATGCCGTAGGCCCGCGCCGCTTCGATCTGGCCGTTGGGAATGGCCTGGATCGCGCCACGGATGATCTCCGCCGAATAAGCCCCCTGGACGATGCCCAGCACCAGCACGGCGGCGATGAAACCGTTGACCGTGACGCTCGACTGCCCCATCGCCGCCATGGCCATGTTCAGCAGGTCGGTGCCGGCGTAGTACAGCAGCAGGATCAGCAGTAGCTCGGGCATGGCCCGGTACAGGGTGGTGTAGACGTTGGCCAGTTTCACCAGCCAGCGCGGGCCCTTGAGCTTGATCATCGCTACCAACAGGCCGATGCCCAGGCCGAGGACGAAGGCCCCGGCGGAAATCTGCAGGGACACCAGCGCGCCCTGAGCCAGAGCGCCGAGCCAGCCGTCGGCGACGAACAGTTGGGAAAGGTCGGACAGAGAAATCATGACGTATCCAGTCAACGCCGGTGGCCCGCGCAAGCGGGCCAGCCGGACGGCTTAGTGGGCAGAAATGTCGACGCTGAAGTAGCGGCTGCGGATCTTGTCGTAGGTGCCGTCGGCCTTGAGCGAGGCCAGGGCGGTGTTGATCCGCTGCTGCAGAGCACTGTCGCCCTTGCGCATGGCCACGCCGATGCCGGAACCGAACAGCGGGTCTTTGGGCGCCAGGCCCTTATCCGCCAGGCCGGCCCCGGCGGCGGTCTTGAGGATCGGCTCGACGGTCAAGGCGTCTGCCAGCATCACGTCGATCCGCCCGCTCTGCAGGTCGGCGATCATGTCGTCCTGGGTGGTGTAGTAGCGCAGGGTCGAGGTCTTGCCATAGTAGGTCTTGGCGAAGGTGGCGTTGGAGGTCGAGCCCTGCACACCGATCAGCTTGCCCTTGAGGCCTTCGGGGGTGGTCGTAAGCGCCAGGCTCTGGTCGGCGACCCACATGGCCGGGGTTTGATAGTAGGGCTCGGAAAAGTCGATGACCTTCTGCCGCTCTTCGGTGATGCTCAAGGAGTTGAGGATGGCATCGATCTGGCTCGATTGCAGGGCCGGGATCAAGCCGTCCCAGGCCACTTCCTTGAGTGGGCACTGGGCCTGCATGCGTTCGCACAGGGCCTTGATCAGCTCCGGTTCGAAGCCACTCCAGTCACCGTTGCCGCTTTTCATCGAGAACGGCGGGTAGGGTTCCAGGGCGATGCCGAAGACGATCTTGTCGGCGGCCACCGCGTGGCTGGCCAGTGCACTGAACAGGCAACCGGTGGCCAGGACCTTGAGCATATTTTTCATGGCTTTACCCTTTTATCGAAGTTGTTGTTTTCAAGGATTGAAGCGGAACGTCAGACTCTGTTTTCCTGGGCCATGACGAATTGCCGGCAGCGTTCGCTGACCGGGTTAAGGAACACTTGCTGCGGCGGGCCTTCCTCTTCCACCCGCCCCTGGTGGAGGAACATCACCTTGCTCGACACATCTCGGGCGAAGGCCATTTCGTGGGTCACCAGGATCATGGTGCGGCCTTCCTCGGCAATGCCCTGGATCACTTTGAGCACTTCGCCCACCAGTTCCGGGTCCAGGGCCGAAGTCGGTTCGTCCATCAACAGCACCTGGGGGCGCATGGCCAGGGCCCGGGCGATGGCCACCCGCTGCTGCTGGCCACCGGACAGAAAGGACGGGAAGGTGTCACGTTTGTTGGCCAGGCCGACTTTTTCCAGCAGGTGCTCGGCGTGGGCGATGGCATCCTTGCGGTCTTCACCGAGGACATACACCGGCGCCTCGATGACGTTTTCCAGCACGCTGCGATGGGGCCACAGGTTGAAGCTCTGGAACACCATGCTCAGTTGCGTGCGCAGTCGGGCCACCTGGGCTGGGTCGGCGACTTGAGGGTTGCCGGCGCGATCGGTCTTGATGCGCACCTCTTCGCCATTGATGCGCAAGCTGCCGCTGCAGGGAATTTCCAACAGGTTGATGCAGCGCAGCAGGGTGCTTTTGCCCGAGCCGCTGGAGCCGATCAACGACACCACTTCACCTTCATTGGCGCGCAGGGCGATGCCCCTGAGCACGTGGTGATCGGCATAGCTCTTGTGCAGATCATCGATCGCCACCACGGGATTGACGGAGTTGGGCTGCGCTTGCAAGGGTCGACCCTCTTGTTATTGTGCGATGGCCGGGCAGCGCCCGACACAGGGTAGGGCTGGAGAATTAGCCATCGATGGCCTGGGGTCAATCGAGGTTTTTTAGCTCGATCCGGTAATTTTTTTCAGCAGTCGGGGGTTTTTTCAGCGACGGGTCAGGCTATTGCCGGATCGCGTTTACGGCTATGGTGCGGGCACTCGTTTTTTTGCAGTCGAGGCATGAATCGGTATGCGTTATCCCTCCATGACCGCCCTGCGCGCGCTGGACGCGGTGGCCCGCCTGGGCAGTGTCGCCGAAGCCGCCAATGAGCTGAACCTGACCGCCAGCGCCATCAGCCACCAGATCAAGAGCCTGGAGCAGACCCTGGGTTTTGCCCTCACCGAGCGCCAGGGCCGCAGCATTCGTATCACCTACCAGGGCGAGCGCTACGCTCGGGACATCCACCTGCTGCTGGCCAATATCCTTGAGGCCGGGCAGCGCTCCGACGGCCAGCAGGTCAGTGGCCGGCTGTGCATCAGCAGCCCGCCGGGGTTCGCCACCTACTGGCTGTGCACCCATATCGCCGAGTTCCAGGCGTTGTATCCCCAGGTCGAACTGCAATTGGTGTCGCCCCGCACTCCGGGCGATACCAGCGACAGCAGCGTCGATCTGTTTGTCGCCTACGGCATGGGCGACTGGCCCAACCAGCATGTGCAGAAGATCGTGTCCCTGCGTTATTTCCCGGTGTGCAGCCCGAGTCTGGTGAATGCCATGGGCGGTTTGAAAACCCTCGACAGTCTGGACCATGCGTTGCTCCTGCACATGATCGACTACTCCGACTGGCGGGTCTGGCTGGCGGCCGCCGGGGCGCCGAATGTCGATGTCCGCCGGGGCATCATCTTCGCCGACGCGCACTTCGTGCAGTCGGCCTGCATCGCCGGCCAAGGCATCGCCATGGGCGACAACCTGATCAGTGGCGAGGCGTTGGCCCGTGGGCAACTGGTGCAGCCCTTCGGCAGCGAGATCGAATCCAACCGCGGCTACTACCTGGTGGCCGATCTGCACAAAGCCGAGCGCCCGGTGGTGCTGGCTTTCAGCGAATGGGTCAAATCCCAGTTACAGGGCATCACCCGCTTGCACCCGGAGCCGCGCCGCAACGGCAAAGCGTGAATTTTATTGAGCAATCGCCGCGATTTTTTTCGATTGTTGCGCCTCGGGTGCAACGACTAATGTCCCTCGACATCAGCCGGGCGCAGGGTGTCGCCCGCACATAAGAACAAGAGGAAGTAGTCGATGACCACCTGTGCCCAGTCCCTGGTTCGTTTGCTGGAAGGTTATGGCGTGGACACGGTGTTCGGGATTCCCGGCGTGCACACTGTCGAGCTGTATCGCGGCCTGCATGGCAGCCGCCTGCGTCACGTCAGCCCGCGGCATGAACAGGGCGCCGGGTTCATGGCCGACGGCTACGCCCGGGCCAGTGGCAAGCCCGGGGTGTGCTTCATCATCACCGGTCCGGGGATGACCAACATCCTCACCGCCATGGGCCAGGCCTACGCCGATTCGGTGCCGATGCTGGTGATCTCCACGGTCAACCGTCGCGAGCACCTGCGCCTGGGCCACGGCCACCTGCACGAGCTGCCGGACCAGCGGGCGATAGTGGCCGGGGTCTGCGCCTTCAGTCATACCTTGCAAGCGCCGGCGGAACTGCCGGAACTCCTGGCCCGGGCCTTTGCCATCTTCAAGTGCGCGCGGCCACGGCCGGTGCACATCGAGATTCCCCTGGACGTGCTGGACATGCCCGCCACCGACCTCAACCTGATGCCCCGCAGCCTGCCCGGCGCGCCGGCGCCGGCCGGGGCTTCGGTCGAGGCGGCCGCGAGCTTGCTCAATGCCGCCCACCGCCCGCTGATTCTCTCCGGTGGCGGCGCTCGGGGTTGCGCCGAAGTCCTGCGTCAACTGGCCGAGCGCCTGCAAGCGCCGGTGGCCCTGACCACCAACGCCCGCGGCTTGCTGCCTTGTGGTCACCCGTTGCTGCTCGACGGCGTGCAGTCGTCGGCCCATGGCCGGGCGCTGATCGACGAAGCCGACGTGGTGCTGGCCGTGGGCACGGAGCTGGGGGAAACCGACTACGACTTCTTCGGCTTGGGTCCGCTGCGTTTCAAGGGCTCGTTGATCCGCCTGGACATCGACCCGATGCAGGTCATGGGCGTGCAACGGGCCCATGTCGGCCTGGTGGGCGATGCGCTGCAAGGCTTGCAAGCCTTGCTGGGCAAAGTGGTACAACCGAGTGCTCGCGGACCTTGGGCCGTGGACAGCGTGCAGCGGGTCAACCAGGCCGAACGTACGGGCTGGACGCCCAAGCAACAAGGCCTGCAAGGCTTGCTCGACCTGCTGCGCGACACCCTGGGCAGCCCGATCCTGGTGGGCGATTCGACCCAGCCGGTGTACCAGGGCGCCAGCGGCTACCAGGCCCCGACCCCGGCCAGCTGGTTCAACGCCGGCAGTGGCTACGGCACCCTGGGCTACGGCCTGCCGGCAGCCATGGGCGCCAAGCTGGCACGGCCGGAGCGTCCGGTGGTGGCGCTGGTGGGGGACGGCGGCCTGCAGTTCACCAGCGGCGAGTTGATCGCCGCCAAGGAAGCGCAGATCGGCGTGATCCTGCTGGTGTGGAACAACCAGTGCTACGGCGAGATCCGCGACTACATGCAGGCCCGGGACATTGCGCCGCTGGGGGTGGACATCCTCACCCCGGACTTCCAGGCCATGGCCCAGAGCTTCCATGTGCCGCACCACAGCGCCGACACCCCGGCGCAGTTGCAGGAACTGCTGCAGAGCCTCAGGGATATCCGCCAGCCGGTGATGATCGAAGTCGACGCCGGCGCCTATCTGGCCCTGGACTGATCTGCAGGCCGCTTAACGCACAGGCCACCCGAGAGGAGTCATTCTGTTCACTTAAGCGGCCGAACGAAGCCTATTGCAGGCGGGTGTCTTGTGGTCGTGACAAGGCCTGTGGTGACAAGGCCTATTGTGGTGAGGGAGCCTGCTCCCGTCCGGTCGCGTAGCGGTCGTAAAAACTGGCGGCACGGTTTATCAGGCTCACCGGGTGAACGCTATTGGGGGGGCTGCGCACCCCAGCGGGAGCAAGCTCCCTCGCCACGGGGTAATGTTGCACTTGAGCGGCCGATCGGAGGCCTGCTTGGGGCGGCAACTGAACCCAAGAAAAACGGCGTCTGCTCATCTTGAGCAGGCGCCGTTTTTTGTTAAGTGAGCAGCATTACCCGAGAGAAGTGCCTTCAAGGGACAAGCTGAGCTACATTGACCTCGCCAACCGGGACGCACCTTGTCACTTGAGGATTCAGGGATGAACTGCATTTTCTGCCAGATTGTCGCCGGCACCCTGCCGGCGGCCGTGGTTTACCGCGATGAACACTGCATGGCCTTCATGGACGTGCACCCACTGGGGGCGGGTCATGTCCTGCTGATTCCCCAGCCCCACGTGGAAAAGCTCGATCAATTGCCCGGCTTCGTCCGTCAGCACCTGTATCAGGTGTTCGATGGATTACTGGCCGCGCAGCGGCGTGCCGGCTACGGCGTCGAAGGGACCCACCTTTTGGTCAATGATGGTCGGGCCAGCAACCAGCACATCCCCCATGCCCATCTGCACCTGATCCCGCGCAAGCGTGGCGATGCCCTGGGGTTTGCCGGGCGCTTGCTGCTGCATTTCACCGGGGTTTTTGGGCGCCGCGCGAAACTGGAAGTCCTGCAGCAGCAGGCTGCCAGCATCGCCGAACAGGTGCGCGTGCCTTGGGTCAGTGAAACGCCGGTGGGTGGCCGCTGATATGGATCGCCGCCGCGCCCTG
Organism: Pseudomonas sp. LD120; assembly: GCF_009861525.1. Classification (GTDB taxonomy): domain Bacteria; phylum Pseudomonadota; class Gammaproteobacteria; order Pseudomonadales; family Pseudomonadaceae; genus Aquipseudomonas. Next base: position 29,452 of record NZ_WVHL01000003.1, read on the forward strand.
GCGCTTGAATACGCGGAGCACCAATACCTGCGGGCCCGGGTCCAGGGTGTGGTGAGTTTGCCGGGAAACCCTTATCAGGCGCAGCTCTATGGTGATCAGGATTGCGGAGCCTTTGTCGTGGGCGGCAATCCCAGTCCGATGATGAACCGGGTGCACGGCGACAGTGCGCAACAAGCCCACAATCTTGCCGATCTGCTACAGACCTGCGTGGCTTACGCCCCGGCGATCGCCTTGATCGCCGAGTCAGCCAAGGTGGCGCCCACTCTGGAGCTGGAGGGGCAGCAACTGCAGCGCCTCAGGGGCTGGACCCACGGACAGCTGTTCGCCTCGGTGGACGAACTGGTGGCGCCGCCTTCGGCGCTGGATATCGAGCCGGTGTTCGCCTCGACCCTGGAAAGCTTCTGTGCTCTGCACCGCGAAGGCTTCAATACCCCTGCGGCCGCCCGGCCAGTCAACCAGGCAGCCTTCGGCGGCTTGCTCAACGACGGACGTGGGCATCTGTACCTGCTGCGGGACCAGGGCGTTGCGGTGGCCGGTGCGGCGCTATTCGTCGCCGACAATGGCGTGGCCTACCTGGGCACCGCCTTTACCACCAAGGTCGCCCGGGGCCAGGGCTATCACCGGGCCCTGATCGCCCATCGCTTGCAGCAGGCCGTCGCCCTCGGCGCCCAGAGTGTGGCGGCCACCGCCCTGGTGAACTCGCAAAGCCGGCGCAACCTGGAGCACTACGGCTTGCGCCTGTCCCACCTGCAAACCCTGTATCGGGCCGAGTCACAGGGCTAGCGCTGTGGCGTTGTCGGCGCCGGGTCGAAGCGGATCGAGTACAGAATCGCCCTCAGGGTGGCGAAGTCCTGGAAGAAACCCACGCTATCAGCCACCACCTGACGCTGGCCGCTGTCGAGCACCGCCATCAGGCAGGTGCCGCCAGCGGCGTGGAAGCCAGTTTGCTCATCGCTGACGCCGCAGGTTTGATAAGCCAGCAGGCCTTGCCAGCCGGGGCCACTCAGTTTCTGTACCGGGCTGGGCGCGTCCTTTCCGGCGCTGCGCATCCACACGCCGTTTTCCTGATAGAAAAACAAACCTTCGGCGGCCTGTTCCAGGCTGCCCTGCTGCAGGCACAGGTGCAGGGTGTATTCCTCCTGGGGGCGTTTTTTCGGGTGGTCCAGGGTGAGGCAGTTCTGCGCCTGGCCAAGCTTCCAGCCTTTGGGGTATTGCAGGCTGAAGCCCTGACCCTTGAAGCGTGGTGAATCCTTGGGCAATACCGGAACTCCGGCTTCCTCGCGCAAGGGTTCGTACAGGCTGGGATCGTTGCGACAGGCAGACAGCGGGCGGGCCTTGGCCTTGTGCAATTGGTCGAGGCGATGGGTCTGTGGATCAGCACTGGCGCTGACGCAGGCACAGCCGTAGCCGTAATGATTGTTGGTCCGTACCCATTGCTGATCGTTGAAGGTGGGCCAGTCGCCCTCGGCCTGATAACCGCCCTGGCTGGCAATTTCCCAGACGCCGTCGCGGTCGGTCAGGGTGGCGTTGGCCGGCGTCGGGTTCTTGAACCAGCCGCATCGGCGTTCGATCTTAGCCGTCGCGGCGCTGGCGGGTAAGGCAATCAGTGTCAGGAGTGTGCAGATCAGGGCGCATTGCAGCATGGAGCATCCTTGTTCGGTGAGTGATGGAGGCGAAACTCAAGTACTCTCGCCCCTGGCTTTTCAGCCATTCATGGAGATCAGGAAGATTTTATGCAAAGGACGCTGTGTGCAGTGATGAGCCTGTCGCTTATTGCTTCGTCCATGGGGGGCTGTGCCTCGCATGCCAAACCCCGGGTCGCGGGCCCACAGGTTTATGGCTATACCCTCAATCAACGGCTCTCCACCGACGCGTTCAAGGCACTGTCCGATACCGGTAGGGAGACGATGAGCGGACTCTCGATCTATGAGCTGAAAGACCCTGAAGGTGTCAGGCTCAAGTTGTATCTGGAACGCACCCTGTGGGTGGATAGAGTCGAGAAGGTCAGTACTCCGTTCGACGTCGAAAGTGATTGCGAGAATGCCTTGAAAGATGAAACTGCGCGGTTGCAGTCGACGATTGCCGAGTTCAATTCCCGTCAAGCCCGTTCGGGCGGTGCGCCTCGTCAGGTTGGAGATATCTACGCCAGTCAGTCAACGACCCCATGCACGCGTAAAGGCGGCAGAGATGCGGATGCCCAGAGCTACCGCTATGAGCTCTCTGCCAGCCTGAGCACCGAAACCGCGCCGGTCAAACACGGACTGTCGGAAAAGGTTGAAAACGCCTACATGGGGATGTGGATGGGCGTCTTCACCATCGTTCTCCTACCTTTTGCGTTGATCGGTGCGGCAGTGGACGCCGTGACTGATTGATCGCCGTTCAATAGCGCCACTTGCGCACCAGGTCCTCGCTGAAGCGCTGGCTGATCAGCGCTTCGGCGCTGTCATCGTCGTCATGCACCTCTGCCAGGCACAGCAGCATCAGCGCATCCAGGTACTCCTCGGGGGCGTCGAAGAAGCGCGTCAGCGCTGTGCCGGTGTCGTGATCGAAGTAGTAGACCGCGCCGCTTTCCCGATGGAAACAGAACATATTGCCGTTGCCCAGGTAGTCGCCAAAGGCAACCAGCTGGTGCGCCAGTGCCAGGTCCAGATCGCTCTCGGGGATATCGACAATGCCAGGGTAGGCCTCCAGCAGAGGCTGGATCGGGGTATGGCCGGGGCCTACGCTGCAAAGGATCTCCGCCAGTGACAAGACCCCCAACTGCCGATGATAGTTGCGCAGAGAGGGCGGCAAGGCACAGCCCAGGCGCTGCTCCAGGGCCAGCAGGGCCTCCTCGCTGACGGGGGTTAATTCCGGCTCGTTGACGTGGCCTTCCCACAGCGCAGCGTAGGCGCCGATGACCGCGAGGTACCAGCTCAGCCGCGCGGCTTGATCAGGCAGGTCCGGCCAGGCCAGGGGCGGGCAGCCGGCAGGGGGCCGGTCGGCCATAGCGTTATGCTGTTCTGACATGAGGAGTCCTTAGATGAGTATGCGATCCATAAACCCCACCTGCCCAGTGGTGGAGCAACGGTCTACCGTGGCATCTGCGGCGAGCAGTTCCACGGCAGTAGCGCCTCGTAGTCCTTTACTGACGAGGCATGCGGCAGCCGCTCTAGTACGTGGCGTAGCCACGTATAAGGCTCTTGGCCGTTGACCTTGGCGGTCTCGACCAGGCTGTAGATCTTCGCGCTGGCAGTGGCGCCGTTGACGGTATCGCTGAACAGCCAGGCCTTGCGCCCGATGACAAACGGCTTGATCGCTCTTTCGGCCGCGTTGTTGTCGATGGGCAAATAACCCGCTTCGACATAACGCTCCAGTCGGCTCCAGTTATTCGCCAGATAATGCACCGCCTTGCCTAATGCACTTTGCGGCGTCACCTGGGATTGGGTTTTATCCAACCAGACTTTCAGCTGCCCCAAGATCGGCAGGCTCTTTTCCTGGCGAGCGATAAACCGCTGTTCATCATCGGCTTCCTTAAGTTCATGCTCGATCCCGTACAGCTTGTTGATCATCGTCAGCGCGATATCGGCCCGTCCGGTTTTACCCTTGGGCTGCACTTTTTGCGCGTCCACGAACTTGCGTCGTGTATGGGCCATGCACGCCAAGCGCTCCACACCCGATTGCAATGCCAACGCGTTATAGCCGGCGTAGTCGTCGGTCATGACATAACCGCGATAACTTTCCAGCAGCCGTAACGGCACCTCCTGCGCACGACTGGACGTGTAGTCAAACAACACGACTTTACGATCGGGTGGGCCGCTGGCTTGTACCCACATCCAGGATTGGCTGGTCGGGTCTCGATCCGGTTCTTTCAACACCTGGACACGGGTTTCATCGCAGTGGATGACCGGACTTTCCAGCAGCCGGTCACGCATCAAATTGATCAGCGGCTGAAAGTGTTCGCTGCACTGGATGATCCAGCGCGCCAGCGTTTGCCGAGGGATCTCGATGCCGTGTCGGCTCAGCACACTTTCAAAACGGTGCAGCGGCAGACCATCGACGTATTTAGTCGTTAGCAGCATGGCCAATACGCTTGGACTGGCCATGCTCTTTTCGATCAATTGCGCCGGTTTGTCGGCGGTGACCGGTGCACGTTCACAACCACGGCAACCGTAGATCTTGCGGATATGTTTGATGACGCGGATCTGCATCGGCACGATATCCAGCTGCTCGCTGGTTTCTTCGCTGATCACATGCTTGCGGCAACCGCAGGCACAGGTCAGTTCGTGTTCGGGTAGTTCGTGGATGACTTCGATACGCGGCAGATCGGCCGACAACGGCTTGCGTTTGCCACGGCATGCGGTCGGCTCAACAACTTCTTCATCGGCGTCACCGACTGAAGGCATCGGCTCGCTTTCAGGCTCATTGAACAAGGCCAGTTGTGGCGTATTGGGCTCAACGGTTTGCTCGGACTTACGCCCGAACAGACGGTCGCGCAACAGCTTGATCTGTTCTTTCAGGTCGACGATGTGGGTCTGATAAGCCTGGGCCGATTCCTCTTGGCGACTGAGTGCCTCAAGCAGCAGTTGCTTGAGCAAAACAGGATCATCAGGAAGGTCATCGGGCAGAGAAATCATGGCCCGGATTATACCGGGTCACGCCACGTAGCGCGGGGTCAAAACTTGATGAGGGCGGTTGCGCCAGAGGTCGAAACCGTCGAGCAGCCAGTTCAGTTCCTGGACGCTCAACACAATGGCCTCGTCGGTTACATCGGGCGATGTTTTAAAACGCTCGGATTCGAGGCGCTTGAGCCAAAGGCAAAAGCCGTTGCGCTCCCAATACAAAATCTTCACCCGGTTGCGGGACTTGTTGAGGAAGACGAAAAGCACTGGGTCGAATACCGCCACTTTTATATCCAACTCGACCAGCGCGGCCAGACCGTCGATGGATTTTCGGAAGTCGACAGGCTTGGGGTAGAGATAGACTTTTTCGACTTTGGCGTCGGGTCGCATCATGGTGGGGCTGGCTCCAGAAAGAGATCGGGAGCACAGCATTAGGGATCAGCTTGGCACTTTGAATGTGGGGTTGATGGAGCGCTTACTTAGATGAGAAGGAGGCAGGGGAGATGATGTGCTACGGCACCGGCATTTCAGGATGATGCTTGAGGGGCTGGTTTGTATGCGATCCATAAACCCCACCTACCCAGTGGTTGAGCAACGATCTACCGTGGCATCTGCGGCGAGCAGTTCCACGGCAGTAGCGCCTCGTAGTCCTTTACTGACGAGGCATGCGGCAGCCGCTCTAGTACGTGGCGTAGCCACGTATAAGGCTCTTGGCCGTTGACCTTGGCGGTCTCGACCAGGCTGTAGATCTTCGCGCTAGCACTGGCGCCATTGACGGTATCGCTGAACAACCAGGCCTTGCGCCCGATGACAAACGGCTTGATCGCTCTTTCGGCCGTGTTGTTGTCGATGGGCAAATAACCCGCTTCGACATAACGCTCCAGTCGGCTCCAGTTATTCGCCAGATAATGCACCGCCTTGCCTAATGCACTTTGCGGCGTCACCTGGGATTGGGTTTTATCCAACCAGACTTTCAGCTGCCCCAAGATCGGCAGGCTCTTTTCCTGGCGAACGATAAACCGCTGTTCATCATCGGCTTCCTTAAGTTCACGCTCGATCCCGTACAGCTTGTTGATCATCGTCAGCGCGATATCGGCCCGTCCGGTTTTACCCTTGGGCTGCACTTTTTGCGCGTCCACGAACTTGCGTCGTGCATGGGCCATGCACGCCAAGCGCTCCACACCCGATTGCAACGCCAACGCGTTATAGCCGGCGTAGTCGTCGGTCATGACATAACCGCGATAACTTTCCAGCAGCCGCAGTGGCTCTTCCTGCGCACGACTGGACGTGTAGTCAAACAACACGACTTTACGATCTGGCGGGCCGCTGGCTTGCACCCACATCCAGGATTGGCTGGTCGGATCTCGATCCGGCTCTTTCAACACCTGGACACGGGTTTCATCGCAGTGGATGACCGGACTTTCCAGCAGCCGGTCACGCATCAAATTCAGGAGTGGCTGAAAGTGTTCGCTGCACTGGATCACCCAGCGAGCCAGAGTTTGCCGAGGGATCTCGACACCGTGGCGAGCGAGGACTTTTTCGAAGCGGTGCAGCGGCAGACCATCGACGTACTTGGTGGTCAGCAGCATCGCCAACACACTCGGACTGGCCATGCTCTTTTCGATCAGTTGCGTAGGTTTGTCAGCCGTGACCGGGGCTGCTTCGCAGCCCCGGCAGCCGTAGACTTTGCGGATATGTTTGATCACGCGGATCTGCATCGGCACGATCTCTAGCTGTTCGCTGGTTTCTTCGCCGATGGCGTGTTTGCGGCAACCGCAGCCGCAAGTCAGTTCGTGTTCGGGTAGTTCGTGGATGACCTCGATCCGAGGCAGATCGGCTGATAGTGGTTTACGTTTACCTCGGCGTTTAGTCGGGGCAACGACTTCTTCGTCAGAGGTGTCGGAGACCGGAACCGCAAAGCTTTCGGGTTCATTAAAGAGCACGAGCTGCGGCGTCTGCGGATCGACGGTTTGCTCTAACTTACGCCCGAAAAAACGTTCACGCCATAGTTTGATCTGCTCTTTCAGGTCAACAATCTGGTCTTTGTCCACCTGACGCTCACTGAGCATCTGCACAAGCATTTGCTTGAGCAGAACCGGATCATCAGGGAGGTCGTCGGGCATGGAAATCATGGCCCGGATTATATCCAACTATGCGACAAATCGCGGCGTCAAAACCTGATGTGGCCGGTTGCGCCACAGATCAAAACCGTCGAGTAACCAGTTCAGTTCCTGAGCCGTCAGGACAATGGCTTCATTCGTGTCGTCAGGGGAGGTTTTGAACCGTTCGGCTTCCAGACGTTTGAGCCACAGACAGAAACCGTTGCGCTCCCAATACAACACTTTGATGCGGTTACGGGCTTTGTTGAGGAAGACAAAAAGTACCGGATCGAACACGGCGACTTTGATATCCAGCTCGACCAGCGCGGTCAGACCGTCTATGGATTTTCGAAAGTCTACGGGCTTGGGGTAGAGGTAGACTTTTTCCACTTTTGCATCGGGTCGCATCATGAGGTACTGGCTCCAAAAAAGAAATCGGGAGCGCAGCATCGGGCATCAGTTGAGTGCTTTGAATGTGTGGTTTGTGGAGCGCTTACACAACAACGCGGCCGAAAGAGCGATCAAGCCGTTTATCATCGGGCGCAAGGCCTGGTTGTTCAGCGATACCGTCAATGGCGCCAGTGCCAGCGCGAAGATCTACAGCCTGGTCGAGGCCGCCAAGGTCAACGGCCAAGAGCCCTATACGTGGCTGCGCCATGTACTAGAGCGGCTGCCGCATGCCTCGTCAGTAAAGGACTACGAGGCGCTACTGCCGTGGAACTGCTCGCCGCAGATGCCACGATAGACCGTTGCTCCACCACTGGGTAGGTGGGGTTTATGGATCGCATACAGTGAAACGCCAACCGTTTTACGTTGAGTCGTGCTGGATCGACGGTTGCACGTAGTAGGGGTATCTCCAGAAGTTCGATTGCGCCAGCGGCAATCTTTATTAAATATCTACCTCACTTTGAAATAAATGTGGTTTGTAGCGTCATTTAAGACGCTACGAATTACTTTCCATCCTTGCTTCTCAGGCGCGCATGACGGAATAACTTCTCAAGGCGATCGAACAATTTATCTTTTGAGAAGTTTTCAAAGTAGAAACTTTTACCTGAGGCGCCCATCGTTTGATGTTGAGCTGGAGATAGCGCTGCCATGGAGCGCACAATACTTGCCAATCCATCGGAGTCACCAGAGTTGCAGGTCATGCCTGCCCCGGCATCTTTAATTACTCGTGCCGCTTCACCTTCAATCATCGCTAGAATTGGCTTTCCAGAGGCTAGATAGGCTTGCACTTTGCCTGGAATGGTTTTTTCAAAAACCTCATTGGTTTTCAGGGACACTAATAAAGCATCTGCTGCTGCGAATAGCGGAGGCATTTTCTCCAGGGGATGACGTCCCAAGAGAAAAACATTGTCCAACCCACGCGCAGCAACTTGTTCATGCAACCAATTACTGGCGCGCCCGTCTCCAACGATGATCCACCGTAAGGGAAACTCAGACTTCAGTGTCTCTACTGCTCGTAATATCGTTGGAAAATCTTGCGCATCGCCTAGATTGCCAGCGAATACTATAGTGAAAGTCGAGTCGTCACGCTCGAGGATATCCGAAGGGGTCGCTACATCAGCAGAAAAGTCATCTTCGGCCCAGCTGGGAAAGTAAACGACTCTTTCTGGAGCTATATACTTGGTGCAGTAGTTTTTTATGTTTTCCTCAAAGGATTTTGACTGTAAGAGTAAGTAGTCTGTGCGGTTATAGATCCACGAGACCAACTTTCCAACGAGGCCAATGATTTTTCGGTTTTTTATAATTCCAACCGCACCAAGAGTTTCCGGCCACAGGTCAAGGACCCAAAGAAAAACAGGAGACTTTTTGAGGCGACCTATAACCAGCGCCGGTATAGCGGCCATGATTGGAGATACTGCGTAGACAAAAATTGCATCAAAGTGCTTTTCGCGAAGTTTGTAAGCACCTATGGTTGATGCACTGGAGAAGAAAGAAAGGTAATTAAGCGCCAAGGTTATACTTCGTCGGCCACGTGCAAGCATTGGAACTCTATATATCTCAGCTCCAAAATAACTGGAATAGAAATCTGGGTTTTTCCGATATTCTGGAAATGCCTGGCCTTCGGGGTAGTTTGGCTGTCCAGTTAGAATAGTTACTTCATGGCCCTTTGCAATAAAACCCTCAACCATATTGTTGATACGCATATTTTCTGGCCAGAAGTATTGACTGACAACCAGGATTTTTAATGGTTTATCCATGCGTTTAGCGTCCGCTCAGTATTTCTTCCACACAGTACGCATTACGTAATCACGATAGCTGTGGATAACTCTAACTACTTTCTCTGCTACGTTGGGCATGCTGTAGTCAGATACCAGGCGTAAGCTGCGTTCATTACCGGATAATTGGGCTTCTAGAATTTGTATACCTTGCATAATGCGATCAAGTTCTAGTCCAACCATCATTGCAGTCGCCTCTTCCATTCCCTCGGGACGTTCATGAGCCTCCCGAATGTTCAGCGCGGGAAAGTTAAGAATGGAAGACTCTTCATTGATAGTTCCGCTGTCGGACAACACTACTTTGGCAGTGAGTTGCAATTTGTTGTAGTCTTTGAAACCAAGTGGTTTGAGGAGCTTGATATTTTGATGGAAAGTTACCCCCATCGCATCTATACGCTTCTGCGTACGGGGATGAGTTGAAACAATAACTGGAAGATCATAATCTGATGCTATGGCGTTTAAACTTGAAACCAGTTTCGAGAAGTTTACATCTGAATCAATGTTCTCTTCACGATGGGCACTTACGACAAAGAACTTTCCTGGCTCCAAGCCAAGGCGGGTCAAAACATCGGATTTTTCAATGCCTTCGCGATAATGGTTTAAAACTTCGAACATTGGACTGCCGGTTTTAATTATCATGTCCGCAGGCAGACCTTCGCGTAACAGGTAGTCTCGTGCGATATCGCTGTAAGTGAGATTGATGTCGGCAGTATGGTCCACAATACGGCGATTGATCTCCTCTGGGACACGCATATCAAAGCATCGGTTACCGGCTTCCATATGGAATGTCGGTATTTTACGTCGCTTGGCTGGTATAACTGCCATGCAGCTATTAGTGTCACCTAATACTAGAAGTGCTTCTGGTTTCTGTTCGGATAGAACACGATCTACTGCAATAATAACGTTGCCAATAGTTTCTGCTCCACTGGCTCCGGCAGCGTTGAGGAAAATATCAGGTTTGCGGATTCCGAGATCTTGGAAAAAAATCTCATTCAGCTCATAGTCATAGTTCTGGCCTGTATGAACCAAGGTATGTTCGCAATATTCGTCAAGTTTTGCGATTACTCGTGACAAGCGAATAATTTCAGGACGGGTGCCAACTACAGTTAAAACCTTTAATTTATTCATTGGTGTTCTCTTGCGTATTTACCAGCTTCGCATATGTATCTGGGTGAGCACGGTCGAAAATTTCATTGGCCCATAGCATTACTATCATGTCGTCGTCGCCAATATTAGTTATGTCGTGTGTCCAGCCCGGTACGGTTTCGACTATCTTCGGGTGCTCGCCGGTAGTAAGCACTTCATAGAACTCATTTGAGACGACATGCCTGAAGCGGAAGCAGGCGTTGCCTTTAATGACCAGGAATTTTTCAGTTTTACTATGGTGATAATGCCCACCACGGGTAATCCCTGGACCTGCAGTAAAAAATGAAAATTGACCGCTGTCTGGAGTTTTCAACATTTCTACAAATACACCACGCGAGTCGCCATATACTGGAACCGCGTAGGTGAACTCTTCAGGAGGCAGATAACTCAGGTATGTAGAGTAGAGGGCTCGTATCAGACCTGTGCCGACAGGCTCCGTGATTAGTGTCTGCCTACTTTCACGGAATTTAACCAGCTGCTGAGCCAGTTCTCCTATCGTGAGTGAATAAAGAGGTTTCACTTCCGGGAAGGGAGAAATGCTTGAATTTCCGTCCATGATGGAAACAAAACAACGTATTACATCGTCAATATAAACTAGATTGATCCGAGCTTCAGGATCGTTTATTTGAATGTCCAGGTTTCTGGCAATGTTGTGGCAAAAAGTAGCTACTACGGAGTTGTAGTTGGGTCTTGCCCACTTTCCAAAGACATTGGGCAGGCGAAATATATAAACAGGTGAACGATTTTTATTGAAAAGCTCAAGTAGAGCCTGCTCGGCAGATAACTTGCTATGCCCGTAGGGGTTATCCAGCTCGGCTTGTGTTGAAGAAGCATACAGTACCGGAATCACTTTCTTGCTGTTTTCAACTGCTTTGCAGAGTGATTCGGTAAGCTCAAAGTTTCCGGTGAAAAACTCTGAAGAGTCCACTGGCCGATTTACACCGGCCAGATGAAAAATAAAGTCCGCCTCACCGATGAGCTTATCCAAGTTCTCTGGTGGGTCATTTTTTGTGAACTGCAGAACTTCGATATCTTTACGTTCAAGCAGATGCACCACAAGATTCTGGCCAATAAAACCGTTAGCCCCTGTAATTAGAACTTTCATCCCATTATTCCTCGGGCGTGACATTTTCACCGCGCAGCATCGCGCGCATGAAATCTAGCTTCTGCAACAGTCTTTGCATTCCCATAATATCTAAACGTTCGGTATTGTGCGAGTTATAGTCTTCAGTTCGTGAGATTTTTGTTTCACCTTGTTCGACATATTTTGCATAATTGAGATCACGCAAGTCAGGGGGTATACGGAAGTAATCACCCATATCTTCGGCACAAGCCATTTCTTCTCTACTAAGTAACGCTTCGTACAGTTTTTCTCCATGCCTGGTTCCTATAACTTGGATAGGGTGCTCCGGCTTCCCCATTAACTCAGTGAGGGCTCGAGCTAAAATTTCTACTGTAGCGGCGGGAGCTTTTTGTACAAACAAGTCCCCGTTATTGCCATTTTTGAAGGCGTAAAGAACTAGATCCACTGCGTCAGCAAGTGTCATCATGAAGCGCGTCATATTAGGGTCTGTCAAAGTTAGGGCTTTACCAGTATTTATCTGATCGATAAAAAGTGGTATGACGGAACCTCTCGATGCCATTACATTCCCGTAGCGCGTGCCGCAGATTACGGTTTTAAGATCATCTAGGTTGCGAGACTTAGCAACCATGACCTTTTCCATCATTGCTTTGGAAATACCCATAGCGTTGATGGGGTATACTGCCTTGTCTGTACTCAAGCAAACTACGCGTTTGATTTCATTCTGTATTGCTGCTTCAAGTACGTTCTCTGTCCCTAAAACATTTGTCTTGACTGCTTCCATAGGGTGGAACTCGCAAGATGGAACCTGTTTTAAGGCGGCTGCATGAAAGATATAATCTACGCCACGAGTAGCGTTAATTACACTTTGATAATCTCGCACATCTCCAAGATAAAATTTTAGCTTGGTGTTCGAATAGTACTTACGCATATCATCTTGTTTCTTCTCATCGCGACTGAATATACGGATTTCAGAAATATCGGTATTCAAAAAGCGCTTAAGAACTGCGTTGCCAAAAGATCCAGTGCCACCAGTGATAAGTAACTTCTTGTCTTTAAACATTTTTTGTCTCGCTAATGGATTTTAGTAGTTTTTCAACTTGCAATTTTGGTAGTTTATTTTCAATGATGAATTTTTTTGCAGATATTCCTGTCTTAAAAAGTTCTTTTTCTGAAAGCAGAGAAAGCTCTATTAGTTTGTTTTTTAATCCGTCGGGGCCTGGTGGTATAAGGTAACAATATTGGTGGTATTCATCCGGGATCCCGTCAAGCCAATACATTAGTACAGGTACGCCAGAGGACATATATTCAATTATTTTAGAGGGGAAGGAATATTTTGTATACTCTGACTCATTATCTCTAGGGTTGATTAAAAGTGTCGCGTTTTTTTGGAGGGTTAATACTTTTTCTCGATCAAGTTGCCCCAGATACTTTATGTTTGCTCCGTTGGAAATGGCATTTTCAATATAGTCTCTATCGTCGCCGTCACCGCAAATGTAAAGTTTGTAGTCTTTGAGGTCGGATGCTATATAAGAATTAATCAGTTGTCTTATTCCGTAACGCTGATCAAGAGTGCCGCTATATAAAAAGTACTTCTTTCGCTCTGTTATGTCTGCGGTAGAGATGTACTGAGGGTCTGCAATTCCTTCTATTAATACCTTGTTTAGTTTGTTGGGGAATTTGTTGGTCATATGTTTTGTAATAACTACGACGCTGTCGAATTTTGAAGCTGTTATGTATGATATACGAGAAAGCAAGCTGAATACAAATTTGCTTACTCCTTTTCTAGCTGCCATGTATTCTGGGAGGTCTGGAGCTATTATGCATAAGTGCATGTCTTTTTTAAATAGTTTTACAAAGTAGCAGCCAAGTAAAAAAGGTAGGTGCATAGAGTAGCAGAGTAATATTGTTTTGCTGTTGTTGAGTTCCTTTGTTTCTGAAAGTATTAACTTGGCAGACAGAAAAAGTCTGTGGAGATTTTTCAGAAATATGAGGTTTAAGAATGGCGTGTTTTTAATTGTGACTCGGCCTAGGTATTCGGTCTTGTTGGCTGGTAGGAAGAAGATGTTTTTATATCTTTTGGGGTAAGCTCCTATAAAGGGTAGGTTTATAACTGATATTGAGTCTACTTCTTTGTTTTTAGATAGTCCTTCGATATAGTTTTTTTGTAGCGTGTCAGCAGCGAACTGCATTCCTCCTTTCGAATTAAGAAGAATGTCTGATTTGTTGCCTTTGCTGAAAATTCCACCCAGAAAAATAATATTCATATGCTTTCCTGTCAGATAGGTTGTGTATTTGTATTCATTTGAATGGGATGGCGGTTTTTTAAGTGGTTTGTGGTGTCTCTCGATTTTAAAGAGAGTTTCAAAAAATACTAATGGTTATTTATTTTTCTTGTTAAGTAAATGCAGTAAAGTATTTCTAAGGCTGCTGAGCTCACCAAGGCAAAAACAACAGAGAAAATACTCCAGCTTAATAGTAGGTAGATGATGCATAATAGAAAGAATGAAAATAATGAGATGACTTGGTTTTTTAGGACGAAATCATATTTTTTGTGTGGGACGAAAATAAAGTAAATATAGCTGCTAACTATTGGGTAAGTGATTACGTTAAGGCTTAGTAGGATTGAAAGGTAGTAGGAGTCTCTCATGTTGTGTGTGGAAACTAAGTCAACAATCAAGTCACCAAACAAGGCAATAGATATAATGCATAGTAAACCGACAAAGGTCTCGGCTTTTATTATCATCTTTATTGTGTTGTGATTGATGTTTTTAACTAGTGCAGGGAAAATTGCGGAGTTTATATTAGAAACAACCAAGCTTGGAACTGAGAATATTTTGTTGGCTAAGTCATAAATGGCGACTTCTCGCATGCCAAACATAGAGCCTATGATGATCTCAATGCTTCTCTGTTTGAATGTACTTACTGCTCCAGACCAAAAGAAAGGTTGTACCTCATGTAAGATGAGTTTTATATCTGAAATAGAGGGTGGGGTGAGTTTTATGCGAATAAGACGGCTTGCTAGAAAAAAGGCAGTAACAGATGAAAGTATGTTTGAGGAGATTACAAAAAAAGCGTACCACTCAATGTCTGTTTTGTCTTTTACAAAAAGATAAATAGCAGGTAGTGATAGGGCCTTGAAGAAAAGTTGTGTTATTGTAAGTGCCTTCATTTTTTGTATTCCGTGAAAGTACCATGTAGGTAGGAATACACATGACATAATGTTGGCGAAACACAGGGAAAATATTTTCCAGTTGGAGTTTAAACTGGGTAAGCAAAAAACTATTATACAAAATAGCAGGGTGGAAATAAGTGCTAAAAATATCTTGGATGCGGTAATTAAGGATAGTAGTGAAGAGTGTAGTTGTTTGTTGTTTGGTTCTGTTGATATAAGTTTTGCTGTGTGTATGTCAAAGCCAAAGTTTATGAAGACCGCAAAGTATGCTGCAATACTTGAGGCGAAAATGAAAAGGCCGAAGCTTTCTGCTCCGACTTGATTTATAACAAAAGGGTAAATTAAAAGATAAAAAAATGAATTGATAATTTGCAAGCTTGTCATGTGGAAGTAATTGCTTGCCACATTCTTGTTTCTTAAGTAAAGTTTTTTAATGTCTGAGATTTTCAAAGAGGTGTCTCACAATAAATATGGCGTTTTAATGTTTTGGTTGTTAAATGTCGATGGTGAAGTAATTTTTTTATTAAGGCTCTATTTGGTGCTTTGAAGTCATAACTGTCTATAAAAATTATCTGGTTCTCTGGTGGTGATTTAGTTTTGAAATTTCTGTTGTCGGACATTGAGGCTCCCAAGGTCTTTGGTCAGGATACACCCCCAAAAATCTGCTGGTTCTTTGAGCAATACGCTAGCCTTTGAGCATTTTCCTAAAACTGCGTGATAGTAACGACCTATATGCGTATCTTGTAGCTCTTTTCGTTTAATTCGGTGGATTAGCACGTTCACTGGGGGGGGGCAGTGTGCTGTGCTCAGCGGATGGGATAGGGGGGAATTTTATGAACACTACTTCATTTAGCGTCCGTACCTGGATAAGGTGTTCGACGATCTGGCGGCAGCCCAACGGCGCCCCGGCGATCGCCTTGATCGCCGAGTCAGCCAAGGTGGCGAGCGCTCTGGAGCTTGAAGGGCAGTCGTTGCAGCGTCTCAAGGGCTGGACCTACGGGCAGTTGTTCGCCTCGCTGGACAAGTGTGTTGCGCCCTCTTCGGCGCTGGATATCGAACCGGTGACGGCCTCTACCCTGGAAGACTTCTGCGCGCTGCATGGCGAAAGCTTCAATACCCCTGCGGCCGCCCGGCCAGTCAACCAGGCAGCCTTCGGCGGCTTGCTCAACGACGGACGTGGGCATCTGTACCTGCTGCGGGACCAGGGCGTTGCGGTGGCCGGTGCGGCGCTATTCGTCGCCGACAATGGCGTGGCCTACCTGGGCACCGCCTTTACCACCAAGGCCGCCCGGGGCCAGGGCTATCACCGGGCCCTGATCGCCCATCGCTTGCAGCAGGCCGTCGCCCTCGGCGCCCAGAGTGTGGCGGCCACCGCCCTGGTGAACTCGCAAAGCCGGCGCAACCTGGAGCACTACGGCTTGCGCCTGTCCCACCTGCAAACCCTGTATCGGGCCGAGTCACAGGGCTAGCGCTGTGGCGTTGTCGGCGCCGGGTCGAAGCGGATCGAGTACAGAATCGCCCTCAGGGTGGCGAAGTCCTGGAAGAAACCCACGCTATCAGCCACCACCTGACGCTGGCCGCTGTCGAGCACCGCCATCAGGCAGGTGCCGCCATAGGCGTGAAAGCCGGTGTCCCCATCGCTGATGCCGCAGGTCTGATAGGCCAGCAGGCCTTTCCAGCGTAAGCGCCCCATAAAGCCCACATTCCAAGTCGAAATCTGATGCTCGAAGCTGTGCTCCTCAACTCTTTCAGGAGCCAGTACCTCATGATGCGACCCGATGCAAAAGTGGAAAAAGTCTACCTCTACCCCAAGCCCGTAGACTTTCGAAAATCCATAGACGGTCTGACCGCGCTGGTCGAGCTGGATATCAAAGTCGCCGTGTTCGATCCGGTACTTTTTGTCTTCCTCAACAAAGCCCGTAACCGCATCAAAGTGTTGTATTGGGAGCGCAACGGTTTCTGTCTGTGGCTCAAACGTCTGGAAGCCGAACGGTTCAAAACCTCCCCTGACGACACGAATGAAGCCATTGTCCTGACGGCTCAGGAACTGAACTGGTTACTCGACGGTTTTGATCTGTGGCGCAACCGGCCACATCAGGTTTTGACGCCGCGATTTGTCGCATAGTTGGATATAATCCGGGCCATGATTTCCATGCCCGACGACCTCCCTGATGATCCGGTTCTGCTCAAGCAAATGCTTGTGCAGATGCTCAGTGAGCGTCAGGTGGACAAAGACCAGATTGTTGACCTGAAAGAGCAGATCAAACTATGGCGTGAACGTTTTTTCGGGCGTAAGTTAGAGCAAACCGTCGATCCGCAGACGCCGCAGCTCGTGCTCTTTAATGAACCCGAAAGCTTTGCGGTTCCGGTCTCCGACACCTCTGACGAAGAAGTCGTTGCCCCGACTAAACGCCGAGGTAAACGTAAACCACTATCAGCCGATCTGCCTCGGATCGAGGTCATCCACGAACTACCCGAACACGAACTGACTTGCGGCTGCGGTTGCCGCAAACACGCCATCGGCGAAGAAACCAGCGAACAGCTAGAGATCGTGCCGATGCAGATCCGCGTGATCAAACATATCCGCAAAGTCTACGGCTGCCGGGGCTGCGAAGCAGCCCCGGTCACGGCTGACAAACCTACGCAACTGATCGAAAAGAGCATGGCCAGTCCGAGTGTGTTGGCGATGCTGCTGACCACCAAGTACGTCGATGGTCTGCCGCTGCACCGCTTCGAAAAAGTCCTCGCTCGCCACGGTGTCGAGATCCCTCGGCAAACTCTGGCTCGCTGGGTGATCCAGTGCAGCGAACACTTTCAGCCACTCCTGAATTTGATGCGTGACCGGCTGCTGGAAAGTCCGGTCATCCACTGCGATGAAACCCGTGTCCAGGTGTTGAAAGAGCCGGATCGAGATCCGACCAGCCAATCCTGGATGTGGGTGCAAGCCAGCGGCCCGCCAGATCGTAAAGTCGTGTTGTTTGACTACACGTCCAGTCGTGCGCAGGAAGAGCCACTGCGGCTGCTGGAAAGTTATCGCGGTTATGTCATGACCGACGACTACGCCGGCTATAACGCGTTGGCGTTGCAATCGGGTGTGGAGCGCTTGGCGTGCATGGCCCATGCACGACGCAAGTTCGTGGACGCGCAAAAAGTGCAGCCCAAGGGTAAAACCGGACGGGCCGATATCGCGCTGACGATGATCAACAAGCTGTACGGGATCGAGCGTGAACTTAAGGAAGCCGATGATGAACAGCGGTTTATCGTTCGCCAGGAAAAGAGCCTGCCGATCTTGGGGCAGCTGAAAGTCTGGTTGGATAAAACCCAATCCCAGGTGACGCCGCAAAGTGCATTAGGCAAGGCGGTGCATTATCTGGCGAATAACTGGAGCCGACTGGAGCGTTATGTCGAAGCGGGTTATTTGCCCATCGACAACAACACGGCCGAAAGAGCGATCAAGCCGTTTGTCATCGGGCGCAAGGCCTGGTTGTTCAGCGATACCGTCAATGGCGCCAGTGCTAGCGCGAAGATCTACAGCCTGGTCGAGACCGCCAAGGTCAACGGCCAAGAGCCTTATACGTGGCTACGCCACGTACTAGAGCGGCTGCCGCATGCCTCGTCAGTAAAGGACTACGAGGCGCTACTGCCGTGGAACTGCTCGCCCGAAATGCCACGGTAGATCGTTGCTCAACCACTGGGTAGGTGGGGTTTATGGATCGCATACTTTCCAGCCGGGGCCTGAAATCTCTTGCACCGGGCTGGGCGCGTCCTTTCCGGCGCTGCGCATCCACACGCCGTTTTCCTGATAGAAAAACAAACCTTCGGCGGCCTGTTCCAGGCTGCCCTGCTGCGGGCACAGGTGGAGGGTGTACTCCTCGTTTGGGCGTTTTTCGGGTGGTCCAGGGTGAGGCAGTTCTGCGCCTGGCCGAGCTTCCAACCTTTGGGGTATTGCAGGCTGAAGCCCTGGGCCTTGAAGCGTGGTGAATCCTTGGGCAATACCGGAACTCCGGCTTCCTCGCGCAAGGGTTCGTACAGGCTGGGATCGTCGCGACAGGCAGACAGCGGGCGGGCCTTGGCCTTGTGCAACTGGTCGAGGCGATGAGTCTGTGGATCAGCGTTGGCGCTGACACAAGCACAGCCGTAGCCGTAATGATTGTTGGTCCGTACCCATTGCTGATCGTTGAAGGTGGGCCAGTCGCCCTCGGCCTGATAGCCGCCCTGAGTGGCGATGTCCCAGACGCCGTCGTGGTCGGTGAGGGTGGCATTGGCCGGGGTCGGGTTCTTGAACCAGCCGCATCGGCGTTCGACCTTGGCCGGAGCGGCGCTGGCGGGTAAGGCAATCAGTGTCAGGAGTGTGCAGATCAGGGCGCATTGCAGCATGGAGCATCCTTGTTCGGTGAGTGATGGAGGCGAAACTCAAGTACTCTCGCCCCTGGCTTTTCAGCCATTCATGGAGATCAGGAAGATTTTATGCAAAGGACGCTGTGTGCAGTGATGAGCCTGTCGCTTATTGCTTCGTCCATGGGGGGCTGTGCCTCGCATGCCAAACCCCGGGTCGCGGGCCCACAGGTTTATGGCTATACCCTCAATCAACGGCTCTCCACCGACGCGTTCAAGGCACTGTCCGATACCGGTAGGGAGACGATGAGCGGACTCTCGATCTATGAGCTGAAAGACCCTGAAGGTGTCAGGCTCAAGTTGTATCTGGAACGCACCCTGTGGGTGGATAGAGTCGAGAAGGTCAGTACTCCGTTCGACGTCGAAAGTGATTGCGAGAATGCCTTGAAAGATGAAACTGCGCGGTTGCAGTCGACGATTGCCGAGTTCAATTCCCGTCAAGCCCGTTCGGGCGGTGCGCCTCGTCAGGTTGGAGATATCTACGCCAGTCAGTCAACGACCCCATGCACGCGTAAAGGCGGCAGAGATGCGGATGCCCAGAGCTACCGCTATGAGCTCTCTGCCAGCCTGAGCACCGAAACCGCGCCGGTCAAACACGGACTGTCGGAAAAGGTTGAAAACGCCTACATGGGGATGTGGATGGGCGTCTTCACCATCGTTCTCCTACCTTTTGCGTTGATCGGTGCGGCAGTGGACGCCGTGACTGATTGATCGCCGTTCAATAGCGCCACTTGCGCACCAGGTCCTCGCCGAAGCGCTGGCTGATCAGCGCTTCGGCGCTGTCATCGTCGTCATGCACCTCTGCCAGGCACAGCAGCATCAGCGCATCCAGGTACTCCTCGGGGGCGTCGAAGAAGCGCGTCAGCGCTGTGCCGGTGTCGTGATCGAAGTAGTAGACCGCGCCGCTTTCCCGATGGAAACAGAACATATTGCCGTTGCCCAGATAGTCACCGAAGGCGACCAACTGCCGGGCCAGGGGCAGTTCCAGGTCGGTGTCGGGGATATCGACTATGCCCGGATAGGCCTCAAGCAATGGTTGGATCGGCGTGTGGCCAGGGCCGACGCTGCACAGGATTTCCGCCAGTGACAAGACCCCCAACTGCCGATGATAGTTGCGCAGAGAGGGCGGCAAGGCACAGCCCAGGCGCTGCTCCAGGGCCAGCAGGGCCTCCTCGCTGACGGGGGTTAATTCCGGCTCGTTGACGTGGCCTTCCCACAGCGCAGCGTAGGCGCCGATGACCGCGAGGTACCAGCTCAGCCGCGCGGCTTGATCAGGCAGGTCCGGCCAGGCCAGGGGCGGGCAGCCGGCAGGGGGCCATTGCTCGGAGGTGGTTTGATCGGTCATGGAGCGTCCTTGCGAGGGTGTCGGGAAGGGGAAAGCTTTATCCATGGCTTGAACACATGGGTCAAGCCTGATGAGCGCTGCGGACATTGTTGGCGGCAAGGTCCGGATTTAGCCTGTGGTTTCGATCTTGAATACATAGGGGGGACCGCCCAATGACCTTGAAACGGGGCGCCATCGATGCCTGGGCGCAGCCGGCCAACGGCCGTGCCCGGGCGCTGTTGCCGGAAGTGGCGCGGTTGTTTGAGAAGTCCGGGTCCGCGCATTTGCTCGACCAGGCCCTGAGCATGGAACACACCGTGGAACTGATGGATCAGGCTGGGGTGGAGAAACTCATGCTTTCGGCCTGGTGCCGGCCCGAGGGCTGGGTGTTCAGCAACGATGAGATTGCGGCTTATACCCGGGCCTTTCCCGAACGTTTCGTCGGCGTGGCCACGGTGGACCTGAGCCGGCCCGTGGCGGCGGTGGCCGAGCTGGAGCGAGCCGTCAAGGAGCTGGGCTGCAAGGCTCTGCGCATCGTGCCCTGGTTATGGAAACTGCCGCCCAATCACCGCTGGTATTACCCGCTGTATGTGAAGTGCATCGAATTGGGCATTCCCTTCTGTACCCAAGTCGGTCATACGGGGCCGCTGATGCCCTCGGAAACCGGGCGGCCCGTGCCGTACCTGGACGAGGTGGCCCTGGATTTTCCCGAACTGGTGATCGTTGGCGGGCATATCGGGCATCCCTGGACCGACGAGATGATCGGCCTGGCCTGGAAACACGACAACATCCACATTGATACCTCCGCCTACCTGCCGGCCTATTACCCCCCGCAGTTGCTGCACTTCATGCGCACTTATGGCCAGGACAAGGTGTTGTTCGGCAGCAACTTCCCCCAGCTGTCGCTGAAAAAATGCCTGGAACAGGTGCGAGCCCTGGAACTTCCGCCGGCCATTGTGGACAAATTCCTCCAGGGCAATGCCCGTCGGGTATTCGGTTTGTAAGCGTCGGCAACAGGCGCTCACCAGCCTGGCCCAGGCGCCTGAACGCCGTTGCCAGATTGCGCTTGCCGCGCGGCAACGGTTTTTTTGGTCGGAGGTTTCTTGCTATCGTGGCCTCCCTCTTTCACGGACGAATATCGAGACAGCCCATGGCTAACTCCACCCCGTCACGCCTCGGCAAGATCCTCCAGGGTCTGCTGTTTGTTCTGATCGGCATCGGCCTGTTGGCCATTGCTGTCAATTTCACCCTCGATCGTCGCGAATTCATCGCCAGTGCCCAGACCGCCGACGGTATCGTCAGTGACCTGAACGCCGGTGGCTCGCACCCCGAGATCGCCTTTACCACCGGCAGCGGTGAGAAAATTTCCTACCCCCAGGGCGGCTTTATCTTCGGCTACCAGAAGGATCAGCCGGTGCGGGTCTATTACCAGCCCGAACGGCCGGCCAACAGCGCGGTCATCGATGACCCCGCGGCACTCTGGGGCACTCCCGGTGTGCTGGGCCTGATCGGTTTGGTATTCACCCTGGCCGGCCTGGTGGGTGTCATCAGCCAGCGCGGACGAGCCACCCAAAAAGCAAAAGGACTTTGACCCCATGAACCTCAGCATTCCGATACCGGTCAACGAAAGTAAATGGCTGTACCAGACCGCCAGCAGCGGCGGCCTGACCATCGCCCTCGTGGCCGGCGGTGGTGGATCGATCACCCTGCGTTCGCCTCAGGGCAAGGACGTCAGCTATCGCTACGGCGGTCTGGGGGTGGGCGCCGGCTTTGGTGGGCGCCTGCCGCGTTTCGGCAAGGTCAATATCCAGGTCAAGGGCAAGAGCGTCAGTGGTGCCGGTGCGGCGGAGGCTTTTCCCAGCACCGGCAAGGTCTTTGTCAGCGATGCCCTTCGCAGCCGGGACCTGACCGAGGACGACATTACCGGGCCTTGCTTCTATACCGAAGTCGGTGGCGGACTGGTGGTGGGCGGTTCGGCCACGGCTCTGCTGTTCGGCCTGGACCCCAAGCTACTGGCCCTGGCCGTCGTTTTGGGAAGCAACCCGGGGACCATGATGGCTTCGATCAAGGTCAACGAGCAGTTGCTGCGTTCGGCCAAGGGCGCCGTGGTCATGGCGGGCATGAACGTCGGACCACAGGCCGGTGGCGGCATTGCCACCTACATGGGCTACCTGTTCTAGCCTCGCCCTGAGGCGCGCCGGGAATCATAGGCGCGCCAGACACTCCTGGAGAATATCCAGGCCCTCCTCGAAAATTTCAGGCTCAGTGGTCAGCGGCGCCAGCAGGCGAATGATGTGCCGCGCCTTGCCGCTGGGCATCAGCAGCAGCCCGGCCTCCCGGGCGTTGCCGAGCAGGGCGCTCAACTGTTCCGGCGCCGGCTCGCCCTGGGCATTGACCAACTCGATGCCGCGCATCGCGCCGACGCCGGTCAAGCGTCCCAGATACGGGTTCGGCCAATCGGCTTTCCAGCCCTCATAACGTTGCACGATGGCCTGTTCCTGGTGTTCGCCCCAGGCTTGCAGGCGCTCGTCGGTCATTTCCTCCAGGGTGGCGAGGGCGGCCGCGCAGGCGATCGGGTTGCCTGAGTAAGTACCGCCCAGGCCGCCCTTGGGCAGCACGTCCAGCAACTCCCTGCGACCTACCACCGCGCCCAGCGGAAGCCCACCGCCAATGCTCTTGCCCAGCAGGATCAGGTCCGGCTCGATACCCAGCCGTGAGAAGGCGAAACGCTGCCCGGTGCGGCCGAAGCCGGACTGGATTTCATCGGCGATCAGCAGAATTCCGTGTTCGTCACAGAAGCTGCGTAACGCCCGGGCGAAGGTGGCGTCCAGGGCCAGGAAGCCGCCTTCGCCCTGCACCGGTTCGAGGATGAAACAGGCCACTTCCTCGACATCGATTTCCACACTGAACAGGCGCTGCATGGCCTTCAGCGCTTCGTCGCAGGTGACGCCGTTGTCGGCGCTGGGGTAGGGCAGGTGATACACCGGCCCGGGTAGTACTCCGACCTTCTGCTTGTAGGGCGCTACCTTGCCGTTGAGGTTGAGGGTGGCCAGGGTGCGCCCGTGGAATCCGCCGTCGAAGGCGATGACCGCACTGCGCCCAGTGGCTGCGCGGACGATCTTCAGGGCATTTTCCGCGGCCTCGGCGCCGCTGTTGGTAAGCATGCCGCTGACCGGGTAACGCACCGGGATAAAGTCCGCCAGGCGCTGCATGAAGTCGATGTAGGGCTCGTGCTGCGCGGCGTTGAAGGCGTAGTGGGTGAGCCGGGTGGCCTGTTGCTGGATGGCCGCGACGATGCGCGGATGGCAATGCCCCAGGTTGAGCACGCCGATACCGCCGACGAAGTCGATGTAGCGCTTGCCATCGCTGTCCCAGACCTCGGCGTTGCGCCCGTGACTGAGGCGGATCGGATGGACGGTGGAAAGCGAACGGCTGATGTTCTCGTGGCTCATGGATGCGGGCTCTGGGTGCCGGAAACGAGCCGTTATCTAAGCCTTTGGCGAGGGCTCGGGACAAACGAAATAAAGTCGTCGGATCAGTATGAAAATTCCCGATGTGGCGAAAGTACTGTGTCAACGATCCTGGTTTTTGCGGCGGTTGCGCAGGTGAAGGGTCCGCGCGACAACAGCGACCAGTACCACCACAGCAACAACGATGGGCAGGTGATAGGGTTTCAGGTCCCCGAGGAAATGCTGCAGGGCTTCACCGGCCCAATAACCGGCGCCGACGAACAGCGAGGCCCACACTGCCGCACCCACCACGTTGAGTAGTGCAAAGCGCCAGGGAGCCAGGCCGCTGGCACCGATCACCAAGGGGCCGACCAGGCGCATGCCATAGAGAAAGCGCACAGCGAACACCGAAGTCGAAGGGTAGCCCTGGATCGTCCCCTGGACCCGTTCGATGGCCGCCTGATGACGCTTGAGCCTGGGCAACAGGCGTGCCCCTGAGCAACGGCCGGTCCAGAACAGCAACTGATCGCCGAGGATGCCGCCGAGGGTGGCCCAGCCGATCACTTGCGGCCAGTGCAGGCTGCCCTGGTGCGCCGCCATGCCGCCGAGGATCAGCACGGTTTCACCTTCCAGCAGGCAGCCGATGAAGATCACCCAGTAGCCGTAGGCGGCGATCAGTGCGTTGAGGTCGAGGTGTTCGAGCATGGAGATCCCTGTTCAATGTGTGAAGTCCGCCATGACTTCGAGTCGTGATCTTGGCTTTGAGTGCCTTTTTTCTGATGTGCCGGCTGGCATTTACAGTTCAAGTAGTCGGGGATATACCTTGGACATATCCCTTTGTGTCGTTAGACTCAGGGTACCTTTGGCCCATTCGACAGGTGATCCTATGGAAACCGGTTCAGTGTTCAAAAGTAATCGCAGCCAGGCCATTCGTATGCCTAAAGCTGTGGCGCTGCCGGATGATGTCACACGGGTAGACATCGTCGCGATTGGTCGCACCCGTATCATTACCCCGGCGGGGGAGTCCTGGGACAGTTGGTTCGACGAGGACGACCGTGTAAGCGCTGACTTCATGAGTGAACGGGACCAGCCAGCCGAGCAAGTGCGTGAGGAGTTCTGATGCTCAAGTACATGCTGGATACCAATATCTGCATCTTTACCATCAAGAACAAACCTGAACAGGTTCGCGACGCGTTCAGGCGTCATCAGGGGCGTTTGTGCATCAGCACCATCACCTTGATGGAGCTGATTTACGGTGCGGAAAAATCTGCCATCCCCGAGAGGAATCTCAGCCGCGTCGAGAGTTTTGTGGCGCGGTTGCAGGTGCTTGATTATGACGATGTCGCCGCCATCCATAGCGGCCAGTTGCATGCTGAGCTGGCCCGACAGGGCAAGCAGATAGGTCCTTACGATCAATTGATAGCTGGACACGCTCGATCTTTGGGGTTGACGCTGATTACCAACAACCTTCGGGAATTTGAACGTGTTCCTGGTTTGCGGGTTGAGGACTGGGTCTAGTCGACATTGACTGAATGGCCGGTCACGCAGCCTGCCCCAGTACCTTCACCCAGAACATCCCCGCGCCATACAGCCCCAGCCCGAACACCGAATGCGCAATCAGGCTGCGCAGCCGGGCCACATTCGGTTTGGGCATCTTGCTCGCCGCGACGCCTGCGCCCATGCCCGGCTGCATCAGGAAAAAGGGGGCGGCTACCGTCGCCACGCCCATGATCAGCGCGGGTGCCAGGGTCGGTTGCCTTGCCCAGTCCAGGCCGCAGATCAATAGCAGCAGAACGGCAAAGATCACGCCGATCAGGTAATGGGCCACCCAGCCCAAGGCCCGTTCCCCAGAGATGGCAGCGGCCTGGGCGATGCTCTGGTGCACAAATTGCCCTCGAGAAAAGTGGCCGATCCAGCGTCCGACCATGGCCCAGTTAGGCCCAGGAATATTCAATACTCTGGCCAGAAACAACGTCCACAGGTCGAGGATCAGGGTCGCACCGATACCGATCAGCAGCGCCGACAGAATTACCGCCATGACTTCATGCATAAAGACTCCTTGAAGCACGATGCGCTGGGGTTCAGCCTGTGCTTTGATGTGTTAGGGTTTCATTCAATTAAGTGATTGAATGATCGATAAAGCAGTAGGAGCTGTCAATGAGCGATTCGATTTCCCCCCAGCAGCCCCTGGCCGAGATGGCTGAGCTGGCGCGCATTCTCGGCCACCATCACCGGCTGATTCTGTTGCAGCACATCGCTCGCGGCGAGCTGCCGGTGGAGCGTCTGGTGGAAGCCTCGGGCCTGTCGGTGGCCAACACCTCCCAGCACTTGCAGCAGTTGCGGCGTGGCGGTTTGGTGCAGACCCGGCGTGATGGCAAGCGGGTGCTCTACAGCCTCAGCCAGGGGCCGCTGGCCAGTCTGCTGGGCGCCTTGCGTCAGTACGTCGATTACAACCATGGGCAGATTCGCCAACTGCTGGCCGACAGTGAGCAGCAGCCAATGCGACTGGAGGGCATATCCCGTGAGGAATTGCGTCAACGCTTGCAGGAGGGCGCCATGACCCTGCTGGACGTGCGTTCGCCGGAGGAGTTCGCTCAAGGGCATTTGCCCGGGGCAATCAACATCCCGCTCGATGAACTGGAACAGCGTCTGGCCGAATTGACCGCTGATCAGGAGCTGGTGGCATATTGCCGTGGCCCCTACTGCGTGCTGTCACACAATGCCGCGGCCCTGCTGCGGGCCAAGGGCTTCAAGGTGCGGCGTCTGGACCAGGGGTTCACCGATTGGCAAGCGGCGGGATGGGGGGTGGAAACCTGCGAGTAAAAGCGCCACCTGGGCCGGCATAGAGGACATTGCCTAGGGCGCCATGATCCATATCAACAGGGTTCTCAGAAAAATCCGCTACAAGGGCAACAGGCTTGGACCCACAAGGTACCGAGCCCCGGGCCCGC
This sequence comes from Pseudomonas sp. LD120, assembly GCF_009861525.1. Lineage (GTDB taxonomy): Bacteria > Pseudomonadota > Gammaproteobacteria > Pseudomonadales > Pseudomonadaceae > Aquipseudomonas. The sequence continues at coordinate 55,895 of NZ_WVHL01000003.1, forward strand.
ACCCTGAGGGCCGGGATCACTAATAAGAACCTTTGTGGATATCGGCCGAGGGGACCACCCCAGGCGGATTTTAAAGGAATAACCTGATGGCTTTCTCTTTGTCGCGCCTGTCCCTGCTGGGCGCCGCGTTGCTCTGCGTACCTCTTTTGCATGCCAGCGAGCCGACCCCGGCAGCGGCGCTTTCCACTCCCGACTCCGAGTTGATCCAGCGCGGCCAGTATGTGGCCCAGCTGGGCGATTGCATTGCCTGCCACACCGCCAAGGGCGGCGCCACCATGGCCGGTGGTCTGGAGCTGAAGACGCCCATGGGTACTCTCTACTCCAGCAACATCACCCCGGATAAAGGCACTGGCATCGGCAGTTACAGCTTTGAGCAATTCGACCGTGCCATGCGCGAAGGCATCACCCCAGACGGCAGCCATCTGTACCCGGCCATGCCGTATCCGTCCTACGCCAAAATGACTGAAGAGGACATGCGCGCGCTCTACGCCTACCTGATGCACGGCGTGGAGCCGGTGGCCCAGGGCAACCTGGACGCCGACATGGGCTTCCCCTTCAACCAGCGCTGGGGCTTGTGGTTCTGGAACCTGGCCTTCGTCGACAAGCAGCCGTTCAAGCCCGATCCGGCCAAGGACGCCCAGCTCAATCGCGGTGCCTATCTGGTCCAGGGGCTGGGCCACTGCGGCGCCTGCCATACCCCGCGGGGCATTGCCTTCCAGGAGAAGGCCATGAGCGACACCGAGTCCGGCGGCCAGCACTACCTGGCCGGCGAGACGGTGGAAGCGTGGCGCGCCCTGAGCCTGCGCAACCTGTGGACCGTGGAAGACACGGTGCAACTGCTCAAGACCGGGCAGAACCGCTTCGCCACGGTGTCTGGCAACATGGCCGAGGTCATCCACCACAGCACCCAACACTTCACCGACGCCGACCTGACCGCCATCGCCGCCTACCTCAAGTCGCTGCCCCCAGGCCAAGATGACCTGCCGATGCCTTCGGTGGCCCAGACCCCGGCGGCACCGCCGAGCAACCTGTTCACCTCCCGCGGCGGCCTGGGCTACGCGCAGTTCTGCTCCGACTGCCACCGCCAGGACGGCGCCGGTGTGCCGCAAATGTTTCCGTCTCTGGCCGGTAACCCCAGTGTCGCCTCGGCCAATCCGACCTCCTTGCTGCACATCACCCTGACCGGCTGGCAGACCGCGCAGACCGCGGCGCATCCACGGGTCTACACCATGCCCGGCTTCGCCCAACTGGCGGATGGCGAAATCGCCGAGATCCTCAGCTTTGTCCGCAGCAGTTGGGGCAACAACGGCTCGGCCATCAGCGCCGAGCAGGTGAAAAAAATGCGTGCACAATTGAGCCCGCAAGTGGACAGCACGCTGTTCGAAACCCCGCGTCTGGCCAACCTGCTGGCGGCGCCGAATGCCGAGCAAGTAGTGCGCGGCATGCGCTTGCACCTGGAAACCAAGGCCCTGCTGCCAGACAACGTCGGCAACTCGCTGAGCTGCACCAGTTGCCACCTCAACGCCGGCACCGTGGCCGACGGTTCACCCTTTGTCGGCGTCTCGGCCTTCTTCCCCAGCTATGCGCCACGGGCCGGCAAGCGCATCACCCTGGAAGAACGCATCAACGGCTGCTTCCGCCGCTCCATGCACGGCAAGCCGCTGCCGGTGAACGGTGCCGACATGCAAGCCATGGTGGCCTACTTCGAGTGGATGAAAATGAACACTCGCCCCGAAGACAAGGTAGCCGGACGCGGCGTGGGCAAGATCGACCCGGCCCTCAAGCCCAACGCCGACAACGGCAAGCAGGTCTATGCCAAGCAATGCGCGGTGTGCCACGGGGCGGATGGCGAAGGCCTGAAACGGGCCGACGGCAGCCTGATCTTCCCGCCGCTGTGGGGCGATCAGTCTTTCAACATCGGCGCCGGCATGTCCCGTACCTACACCGCCGCGGCCTTCGTCAAACGCAACATGCCGATTGGCTTCCACGAGAAATTCCCCCTGGGCCAGGGCGGCCTGTCGGACCAGGAGGCGTTGGACGTGGCCGAGTACTTCTCCCACCAACCGCGTCCGGACTTCCCGGACAAGGTCAAGGACTGGCCCAACGGTGGCCGCCCGGTGGACGCTCGTTACTGATTGCCAAAAGTGCCTGCAAGGTTGATCAGGCCTCGGCTTTCTTGGCCTGCTCAATCGCTGTCTTGATATGCGGCACGGCGTAATGTGTATACCAATGCTGCATGCCGCTGATGGCCTGCTTTGCCGGTGCAGTATCTGCGGCACCAATCAGCTCAGCGCAGGCTTGAGCCATGGCCACCAGTGCTCGCGCTGATTCGGGTACATAAGGTACTGATGCGCCTTGATCGTGACGTTCCTGGATGATCCGATATCGCAGGTTCTCTGGCAGGGTCCAGGCGCTGATTAGAAATTCATGCACCGAATAGTCTTGCTCTTCGATCTGTACCTTGGCTGAGCGATATTCCTCACGGTAGCCGGCAGCTTCAATCTGCTCGCAGCTGTCGATCACCGTGTTCATCATGTCGCGGATCTGTTGCCAGTCGGTGTTCATAATTCTTCCTTGTGGGGGGGTAAAAGAACCGGAGAAAAACCTGCCGACGCTCCGTGGCGCCGAGGTAAGATTGCCATCCTTTGCCTCAGCCTTCGCTGGCGGTCCCATCAAGGATGAATCATGCGGCTGCATTCGATCCTGTTGCTGAGCCTGTCCCTGGGGCTTGGTGGCTGTACCTTTGTCTCCACCCTCAAGGCCACCACCGTGAGTTACCGGGTGCCGGCCGATGCCGGTGACACCGCGCTGATCCGCATCGTTGCCCAGGGGCTGGTGCGTGGCGTCCCCTACAGCGATTGCATCGACTGGCGCAAACCGAGCTCCGGGCTGATGGTTCGCCCCCATCGTGGCATCGCCCATCCCAACTTCCGCAACCTGGGCATTCCCATGACCGCCGCCACCGACCGCATGCGCCGTCAGGAAGGCTTTGGCGCCAACGAGCTGAAGATCCCGGCCAAGCGTCCGTTCGCCTTCATGTTCTACAACACCGAGCCCGGGATGGATAAGGACTACCGCTTTGTCTGCGAACAAAGCGTGACCTTCGTGCCTGAGGCCGGTGCGACCTATCAGATGGTCTTTCTCCAGGACCAGATGTGCACAGCGATGCTGCGCAAGATCGACGATCAGGGCGAGGTACTGTCGGAGCGGGTGGCGCTGCGGCCTACCGATTACTGCAGCGCCGATGCGCGTTAGGGCGCGAACCTAGGGCGCATAGTGTTTGCATATTTCCGCCCAGATATAGGCCCCGCGAAAGCGGATCCAACGGATCAACAAGCGCACGCGAAACGCCTGCCAGCGGCTGCGGCGCCTTAGCGCCAGGCTTGCCTCGATCTCCTCCAGCAAGGGCTCGCGAGCAAAGCCCATCCAGATTTCCGGGATCACTGCCATCAGGTTGATGTAGCACACCGGCGCCACCTCTTCGTAGAGAATGCGCTCCACCTCGGCCCGGTCAAAGGCCTGGGTTTCGCGGGCGATGTAGGCGTAGTCCACCTCGTTATCCACAAAGGCGTCCGACAGTACGTAGCGAATGTCGGCCAGCTGTTCCGGGGTGATTGCTGATGACACGGAGCGCTCCTTCCTGGGGCTTTGGCAATCGATCTGAGGCAATCTGCGCGCCGGATGAGGCGCGCTGCGACGGGCTCACCAGCGACGATAGGGGTGGCCGAAGGGAACCCCGTTCAAGGTGTGAGTGCAGCAAGGGCAATTGGGGCTCATGGTGGCTGCGCTCAGCTGGGGATTGACCTTCTGCAGCAGGCCCTGGGTATCGACGTACAGACCGCTGAAATAGGCGCAGCCGCTGAGCCCCACGTAATCCTGTTGTTCGTGCTCATGCAGGGCCACCAACCAGAAAATCGGTTCCTCCCGATCCAGCCGGCCTTTCGCTTCGCTGAACACCTCATCCCACGGCTGGCCGACCCGGCTGAGCAGAAAACGAAACAATGGCGTGTAATCCAGCCCCAGGCGCTTGTCGGAGTGCATGCTGCCGCGTTGCTGTTCCCTGGCCAGAAGGGCCTTGCTGTGACGCTGTTTGGCGTAGGACGGTGAGTTCTTGTGCCCCACGCCCCGGGTCCGGGTGTTGACCTTGCGATACAACGGTTGTTTTTCCATCGGGCGGGTCCTTCCTGGTGGCCGGCGACAGCAGATTCTATCTCGGCGCGATCATCCGGGTCGGCGCCGCGCGATTGGCATTGTGCTGGAGGATGGTCACCGGCTGGCCCTGCTGATTGAAAAACACCTGGCCGATCCCCGACGAATTCCACAGCCGCTCGCCGGCTTCGGCATGCTCGGGCACGTGGGGTATCACCTTCATCCGCCGGCGCTTGGTGAACCAGTTCAACGGCGAGCGCGGCGAGTAGAGCCAGCGGTTGAGGCGGTCGAACCATTCCAGCAGGGCGGCAGGGAATTCGTTCTTGATGCCGCTGCTGGTGATCTGCCAGATGCGCGGGCCGCCCTGGCGATGACGGATCAGCACTTCGTAGACGAAGGAATAGTGCACATCGCCGGAGAGAATCACGTAGCTGCCCGGGGTTCGCGAGTGGCGGAAGATGTTCAGGATCACCTGGGCCGAACCGCGATGGGCCATCCAGTTTTCCGCGTCCACCAGCAGCGGGTAACCGCACCAGCTGAAGACCTTCTGCACCGTCTCGATCAGCTTGACGCCGAAGATCGGTGCTGGTGAAACGATGATCGCCGAGGGGTGATCCAGCAGTTCATGTTGCAGTTCGCTCAGGGCTTCCCAGTCCAGCAGGCCTGAGGGCTGACCCAGGTTGGACTCGCTGCGCCAGCGCCGGGTGCGGGTGTCCAGCACCACCAGGGCCGGGGTGCTGGGCAATACGTATTGCCACTGCTGGAAACCCAGCAACTGGTCGATCAGGTCGTTTTGGGCCTGACATTCCAGCATGCGTTCCGGAGTTTGTGCCGTGGTGCTCAAGGCGCGGGTGTGGTCCAGCAGTTGGGTGAAGGCGTCCGGGTTGTTACCCCAGCCCTGGCACAGCATGTAAGCCAGCAGCGCGTTGCCGATGATGCGTTTGGAGAAGGGGTGACCGTAGGCGGTTTCTTCCCACTGGGCGCTGAGGTTCCAGTCGTCGGTGATGTCGTGGTCGTCGAAGATCATCAGGCACGACAGGTGGGCGAAGACCCGCGCGGCCCCCTTCAGGCCCTGGATAAAATCGTCGATGCGCTGCTGCTCCCGGGTGTAGCGCGTTTGCTGTTCCGGCGTCAGTTGCGGCGGCTGTGGCGCGATCAGGGTCCAGGGCAGCGGTGACCACACCAGCAGGTACATGGCCAGCACCTCAGCGAACGTCACCAGATGGTTGTCGGCGTTGCTGCTGGTAAAGATCGGCTTTTTCACCCCGCCGAAAAACCGCTCGCGCAGGGTTTCATTGCTCTTCAGCGCCGGGAGCAATTCGGCCCGTTGGTAGTAGCTGGCGCCATGGTGGTACAGCGCCTGGCTGTCGGCCACCACCGCGCCCTCCAACTCTTCATCGAACAGCCCGAGGCGCTCGATCAGGGCGTGAACTGCCCGCAACATGGGCCCGGCCACATCGTCGGCATACACCTGATCGCCGCTCATCATCAACAAGGCCGGGCGCTGTGCGGGCTCGGGCTGTTGCGCCAGCAGGCGGTCGACGCAGAGCAGGCCATCAGTGGACGGGTGATGGGGCTTGCGGCAGGAGCCGTGGAGCAGGTTGTCGATGCGGCTGTGGAGCACGAACTCCGCAGTCCTGGCATCGCCATACAGCAGGTGCGGCGCCCAGTCGGCAATGGATCGGGCGCCGTCCTCGGCGTCGTTGATCAAGAGGTCATAGGCAATCGTCACGTCCTGGGGCAGGGCGGCGTCCAGGGGCACATCGATCAGATGGATAAAGGCCTGGCGCCCGACGGGGATGACCTGGCATTGCTGCTGATCGAGGGGCCGTTCCAGGGCCGGGCCGCCCGTGGGTTGCAAGCGCAGGGTCAGCGGCAACGCCCTTGAACCCACCAGCCACAGCACCAGCCGCGTTGGCTCCAGGCGGCGCAGCAGCGGGCCAGCGAGAACGGGGGGCAGGGCTGGGGCGGGCTTAGTCAGTGGCATCTGCAGCGGGGTCTCTAGCGGTAGCAAAGGGGGCGCAATGGTAGCGCAGCCGATGTCGAAGAAACGTCGGCTGCGGGGGCGGCAGCAAGGCTTTTGTATCCGATTATTTATGGGCGCTGGCCAGCATCACACCGAATCCGAGAAAGGTTATCCCCGACAGTTTGCCGACGATCCTGGCCCCCCTGCCACTGGACAGCCAGCCCCGGGCGCCGTTGGCCATCAGCGCGTAACCGCTGTGCAGCGCAATCACCAACAGGCTGTAGGACGCCACCAGCACAAAGAACTGGCTGTAGTCATCGCCTTGCGGCTGGATGAACTGCGGGAACACCGAGAAAGAAAAAACCGGCCTTGGGGTTGAGCAACTGGATCGACAGGGCCTCGACAAAGCGCCGTCCGGGGCGGCTTTTAGTGTCCTTGAGTGGCGGAATGAAACTCTGCGTGCGCCACATCTTTACCCCCAGATACAGCAAGTACAGGGCGCCGATGTACTTGAGCAGGGTAAAGGCGGTGGTTGAGGCCGCCAGGACCAGACCCAGGCTGCTGGCGGAAATCCCCGCCACCACAAAGGCGCCCAGGGCGATACCGAAAATACCCGGCAGTGCCCCGCTCCAGCCGTGGCGCAGGGCGTTGGACAGGGTCAGCACCACCCCGGGGCCGGGGCTGAGAATGGTCAAGGTGGCCAGCAGTAAAAACAGTCCATAACTTGCCATGCAACACTCCAGAAATGAGCCATTGAAGGGGCGCAGCCTGCTCCGCGGTTGGCGGCCTGACAAACGCTTTAATTGCACGGCTGATGTGCCTAAATCAGATCCATGCACAGGCTCTACAAAGTCTGTCAGGCGCCGCTGGCCCGAGCGGGCACCTGGGTCCGATTAGTCATCGCGTCCTGCTGAATCTGCGCCAGCATCCACTCGATAAACACCTGGGCTTCGGGGGCGGCATCGGCGGCGAGCGCGTAGTAATAGCGGGTCAGTGGCTGGTGCAGTTCCGGCAACGGGCAGACCAGCCGGCCGCTGTTCAGATCCTTGGCCAGCAACGAGGCCGGGCACAGCGCCAGCCCCAGGCCGTCGACACAGGCCTGGAGCACGAAGTGCAGATGGTCGAAATGCAAGGTCGGTGGCTGGCGCAGTGGCTTCAGACTGCAGTGTTCCAGCCATTTTTGCCAGTCGTTGGCGCGGGTACGACTGACCAGCAGGGTATGGCGTCCCAGATCCTTGGGGCTGTTCAGCGCTGCGCTTTGCAACAGCGAGGGCGCGGCCACCACCAGGATTTCATCCTCCAGCAAGCGCTGAGGCTGCAGCGATGGCGCCCAGCCCGAACGCCCGCGACGAATCACCAGATCGAAGGTTTCCTTGGCCGGGTCGGGGAGTAGGGTGCTGGTCACCACTTCCGGCTGGATCTGCGGGTACAGCGCCATGAACTGCGGCAAGCGCGGAATCAGCCAGCGCACCGCGAAGGACGGCCGCACATTGACCGTCACCTTGCGCAAGGCCGCGCCGCGGCGCAGTGAAACCGCGGCCGCGGCGATCTGGGTCAGGGCCACGCTGACCTGTTCATAGAAGGCTTGCCCGGCCGGGGTCAGCACCGACTGGCGAATGCGCCGCTCGAACAGCAACACGCCCAGGTGCTCTTCCAGCCGTTTGATATGGCGGCTTACCGCGCTGTGGCTCACGTGCAGTTCTTCAGCAGCGCGGCTGAAACTCTCGTGGCGAGCGGCGGCGGCAAAGGCGCGGACGGCGTTCAAGGGGGGAAGGTCAGTGATCATGTGTCTAATTTAGTCACCTATACGGCGTAATAAAAGCGTTTGTCAGTGCCACATCGTTAACGTCCATCGCGAGCAAGCTCGCTCCAACATGAGTCACTGACATTCAGCATGGTCGGAGATAGTGAGGGCCAGAGCCTTGGCAAAGGCACCAGGCAGTTCCCCAATAGAATCCACGAAACATCTCGCGCCAAAGCCTGGATTGAACACTTCGGGTATCTCGCTAGGCTTGGACTGTCGCTGCCAATTCAGCGACCGGGCCTGGAAATCCGAGGAAACAATAGGCGCACAGGCGCCACCATGCATTAGACTGCTGGCGTTTTTTTGCACACGCATTTCTTGTCATGGCGGCTGTGCGCGGGAGGTCTTCGGGCCTGCCGGGTTTCCTATTGTCCCGGTTTCCAGCCTGCGCACAGCTGCCACCCTTTCGCCTGGAAACGAACGTGGCAGCACTTCAAATAGGAGTGAGTTCCATGGACGTTTCGACTCAGTATCTTCACCCCACCACAGCTCGTACCCAGGCCCACGCCGGAGGTGCGCAATGACCATCAAGACCCTCGGCCATGTCACTTTCGCCGCCAGTGGCGAAGCCCAGCATCCGCTGTTCCGGGTCAATCCAGGCGTACCGCTGCGTGAAGCCCTGGAGCAGGTGTCGCAATTGCTGTTTCACGCCAAGCATCTGGCTCGGGACGCGGCGCTGGAGCGGGATGACCGCTATGCCTGGGCCGCTCATTACTTCAGCGAGATGGGCAAGGCGATTGTCGATGATTTGTGCCGGGGGAGCTGGCCGGCGGCCGGGGAAGGGCAGCGCGCCGGTTGAGGTGAAGCTCTAAAGGTCTGTGCAGGAGGGGAGCCCGGAGGTGAGTTGCTCCCCGCCTGTGATTCTGTAGGCGCGAGCTGGCTTGCGATAAACCTGAGAACGCCGCGTTTCCCGTCATCGTTGACGTCCATCGCGAGCAAGCTCGCTGCTACAGGCCTCAAGCCGATGCCTGGCGTTCTTCGCCGCGTTCAATGCTCTGCGGCTGCCCCTGTTCAATCACCCAGCGCAACAGTTCGGTCACCGACACCCGGTGCTTGCGCTCCACCCATTCCATGCCTTCGGGGCTGTAGTGCTCGCTGTAGCGGGTCAGCACCAGGTAATGCTGGTCGTCGGACAGGCGCAGGCTGACTTCGCGGCAATGCAGGCTGGCGTCGGCGAGTTTGGTCACCCGTTGCAGCAGCATCAGGGCCTGTTGATCGGAGGTGGATATGGGTAGCTCGTTGGCGACGAGGGGGGCCGGGGCGGGGTTGATCAGGCGCATGGTCAGGGTTCTCCAGCAAGGGGAAGCCGATGCTGGCAGGCAAACCTTGCGCAAAGATGTCTGCTTTATTGCGTTGCTGAAGGTTTATTACGGCGTTGAAATATATGACGCCGGGCGGCGAATGGTTTTAGATAACCGCTTATTCCGACTTGAAGTGATGTCCGCTGGTGAGCCGTCTCTTGATCGTGGACGACGACATTGAAGTCCTCGCGCTGCTGAAGAAATTCTTTGTCCAACAGGGTTATCAGGTGGCGGTGGCCACTGATGGCGCGTCGCTGTGGGCGGCGCTGGAGCGGGAGGTGCCGGACCTGATCATCCTCGATCTGATGCTCCCCGGCGACAACGGCCTGACCCTGTGCCAGCGCTTGCGCCAGCAGCACGCCACGCCGGTGATCATGCTCACCGCCATGGGCGAGTTGAGCGACCGGGTGGTGGGCCTGGAGATGGGGGCCGACGATTACCTGAGCAAGCCTTTCGATGCCCGTGAGCTGCTGGCCCGGGTGCGGGCGGTGCTGCGCCGCGCTGGGGAGAGCCGGCCGGTGAGCGGCGAGGTGCCGCGGCCGTTGATCAAGTTCGCCGACTGGCAACTGGACCTGACTCGCCGTGAGCTGCGCTCGCCGGACCAGGTGATGATTCCGTTGTCGGCGGGGGAATTCGACCTGCTGCTGGTGTTTGTCGAGCACCCGCAGCGCATCCTCACCCGCGAGCAGTTGCTGGACCTGGCCCGGGGCCAGGCCCATGACGCTTTTGATCGCAGCATCGATGTCCAGGTCAGCCGCTTGCGGCGCAAGCTGGAGTTCGACACCAAGCGCCCGGCGATGATTCGCACCGTGCGCAATGGCGGTTATCTGTTCACCCCCAGCGTGACCCGCCAGTGAAGCTGATCAAGCCCCTGTGGCGCTATCGCCTGCGCGATACCGTGGCGCGCTGGATCGCCCTGACCATCATCATGGCCATGCTCACCGCCCTGGCGTTCAACGCTTTGTTCGTGCAACTGGCCGGAGTCTGGGCCTATCCGCCCCTGGCGGAAACCGGGTTGCTGGAAAAGTCCGCGGCCATCGTGCGCATGATCGAAGCCTCGGAACCGGGCCAGCGCCGGCAACTGGCGGCGGCGGTCAGCAGTGATCACTTGAGCATTGCCTGGCAGGCAACGCGGCAGGGCCTGGATCTGCCGCTGCTGGAAGACTCCGAATACCGCGATGGCTCCGAGGCGTTTCGCGCCTTGCTCGGCCCACCGCAGCGGCACATCGAGGCCTATCAGCCCAGCGACTGGAGAGGCGATAAAGGCCGCTACGCGTTGCTGGTGCAGTTGACCGATCAAAGCTGGCTGATGTTTTCTTCGACGTCGCGCCGTTGGGGGCTGGAGGAGGGCACGCGCAACCTGATCGTGATCGCCCTGGTGCTGATCTCCACCGGCCTGGTGGCCTTGATCGCTACTCGCCGGTTGGCCAAGCCGCTGCAGCAGTTCGCCCAGGGCGCACGGCGCTTTGCCGTGGACTTTCGCGCGCCGCCCATCGAGCCGGTGGGGCCCCACGAAATCCGCCAGGCGACCCTCGCGTTCAACGCCATGCAGGCGCAGTTGCAGCACTTCATCAAGGACCGCACGCAGATGCTCGCGGCCATTTCCCATGACTTGCGCACACCGCTGACCCGCATGCGCCTGCGCGGCGAGTTCATCGAAGATGCCGATCAACAGCAGCGCCTGTTTCGCGATGTGGACGAAATGCAGGCCATGATCAATTCGGCCCTGGAGTTCTTTCGCGACGATGCCAGGCTGGAGCAGGCGACCCATTTTGATCTGGCGGAGTTGCTGCAGACCCTGGTGGACGACTATCGCGACCAGTCCATGGAGATTCTGTTCAGCGGCCCGCCACGCCTGGTGTATTGCGGCCGGCCCCTGGGGCTCAAGCGGGTGATGACCAACCTGCTGGATAACGCGATCAAGTACGGGGGCGAGCCGGCCATCGTGCTGGAGCAGGGCGCCGATCAATTGCGGGTGCGGGTGCTGGACCGTGGCCCGGGAATTGCGCCCGAGGCGCTGGAGCAGGTATTTGCGCCGTTCTACCGGCTGGAGAGTTCGCGCAACAAGAGCACCGGTGGCGTGGGCCTGGGGCTGTCGGCGGCGCGGGCCATCGTTCGCGAGCATGGCGGTGAGTTGCGCCTGTTCAACCGTGACGGTGGTGGCTTGGAAGCACGGGTGGAATTGCCGCTGTAACTGCTGCCGCAGGCTGCGACAAGACCCGAAGGGCCTTGCGAAGCCCTTCGAGTGCCCAGGCCGGCCGATCCCGGCCTGGGCTCACAATCCGTTGTGGTTCAGGACCAGTCGAAGCAGAACAGCACCAGACCTTCCACCGGCTCGTAGAACATCACGATCAGGTCGGCGCCGCTGATGCCGTAGTGGTAGGCCGGAACCCCGAGCACGTGTTGAAAACGCCGCCCCGCAGGGCTCAAGGGCCAGACGTCGATGTCGCCGCTGTCATCGGTGGCCTCGACGATGTCCATGGGGAACTCTACGGTTTCCACCCAGTTGCCGTAACCCTCGGCGATACCGCCGATCTCATCGATAAAGGTCAGGCGTTGCTCGTCATCTTCCGGCCAGGTCAGGTAGCCCAATTGCTGGTAGCGCTGGCGCGCGGTCTGGTAGGCGGCGTGTTGCTCGGCGTAATGGCGTTGCAGCTCGCTGCGTAAGTTACGCTGTGGTTCGGGCAACTGGGCGTTGTCCGGGTGCAGAAAGAAGTAGCGCGGATCGCCGCATAGGCGGTAGCGACCGTGCTCGATCTTGAAGCCGATCCAGTTGGTTTTCAGCAGCTCGCTGCCAAAGTCGCAGTGTTCCGTCAACTCGCCCACCAACCCCTCGTGAGGTTCGATGGGGCTTAACAGGTGCAGGCGTCCGGCCCACTCAGGGTTGATCAGGCTGGCGTCTATGGACAGCAGCGGCAGCAGGTGCTCGGCCAGCTCTTGCTGGTCGGCGACGAACACATCTTTGGCGTTGGGAAAGGCGATGGCGCCGGGAGGCAGTTGGGTGTAGTGCGCGGTGGCGACGGTGGGCATTGATCGAGTCCTTGATGATTGGGCATGTATAGCGCGCAAGCGCGGTCGCGATTTTGCGGGGTTGCTGACGAATGAACAATCCGTTGGCGGCGCGCAAGGACGGCGTTGCTCTGCAAGGTTCGGTCATGGGGGCGTGGTGTGTAGGCGGTTTCAGTGGAGGCGGGGTGATCAAACCGTTTGAAAGAGGGCAGGTGGCCAGAAGTTGCGGTGGCAAACGGGACGTGAACCTCAAGGTCGGCGCCCCGTAGCGTGTTGCAATGTTACTCAGGCCGACAGGGCCAGTTTTGTAGCGTCGGCATCTGCCGTCGCCTGGGCTTGGGTGTGCTCGTCTTCTTCCAGCCCCCGGGAGGCACGGCCGACCAGCAGTGGGTCCGGGGCGTGGGCGACTTTCAGGTTTTTGTCCGGGTAGTCCAATTCGTGGAGGAAGTGGCGGATGCAGTTGATCCGCGCGCGCTTCTTGTCGTCGGACTTGATTACCGTCCACGGTGCATCGGCGGTGTCGGTGTGGAAGAACATCGCCTGCTTGGCGGCGGTGTATTCGTCCCACTTGTCCAGGGACTTGATGTCGATGGGCGAGAGCTTCCAGTGTTTGAGCGGATCGTCCCGGCGCGAGATAAACCGTCGCAGTTGTTCTTCACGGTTCACCGAGAACCAGAACTTGAACATCAGGATGCCGCTGTTGCACAGCATGCGTTCCAGCTCCGGGGTCTGGCGCATGAACTCCAGGTATTGCAGGGGCGAGCAGAACTCCATCACGCGCTCGACTCCGGCGCGGTTGTACCAGGAGCGGTCGAAGAAGACCATTTCCCCGGCGGTGGGCAAATGCTGGATGTAGCGCTGGAAGTACCACTGGCCCTTTTCCTGTTCCGAGGGCTTTTCCAGGGCCACGATCCGCGCACCACGGGGGTTGAGGTGTTCCATGAAGCGCTTGATGGTGCCGCCTTTACCGGCCGCGTCACGGCCTTCGAACAGCACCACGATGCGCTGCCCGGTTTCCTTGACCCAGCTTTGCACCTTGAGCAGCTCGATCTGCAGCTCGTTCTTGGCCTTTTCGTACTCGGCGCGGCGCATGCGGTTGCGATACGGGTAGTTGCCCGGCAGCGCGGCCGACATGCTGTCTTCATTGGAGCCGCGAGGCGCCATGGCCACTTGCAGGGCCATGGGTTTCTGGCTGATGGCGCCGATTTCGGCCTCGACGGTTTTCACCGGCGCCGCTTTGCTGGCGGTGCGTGGGCGGCGGGTGCGCGGTGTGGCGGCTTTGCGCGGGGCGACCTTGGTGCTGGCCGGGCTGGTACTGGCTGAGGCGTGTTTCACTTGGGCGGGAGGCAGGGGGTGGGCGGTGGATTCTTCACTCATGAGAGGGGCCTGTGGTTGCGTTCAATGTCCTTCGGTCATTTTTAGGGTTGGGGGGCGAGGGGCCGTTGATCTCGATCAAATTTGTAATAAGGAAAATTCGCTATTGAGTTGAGATTTTTTCATGCACTCACTTCAGGGTTATCTGGCTTGGGAGGTGCGGCGCGGGAGCTGGATGATCGCAGCGCCTGGAGTGTCGTCAGGCTGGTCGAAGGCGTTTTTTAAACAATAGAACGCGGGCAGGTGACTGTCTGAGCGCCGGCCTGTGTTCGACTTCAAGTCGAGCCCAGAGCCCATGCATGGCTTTTTTCAACGCGAGGAAACAGCCCTGCCGCCAACAGTGCACAGAGGGCGGCGGCCAGCCACACCAGGCCCCAGGAGAAGTGCGTCATGAGGGCTGATACGGCAATCGGGGTTGCGAACAGCACTACAAAGACGCAGGTATTGCCCATGGCCAGAGCCGTGCCCGTCCGACTGGCGCCGGCCAGTGTCGCCAGCTCGGTGTAGGCGACACCGTGCCAGGCGGACACGCTGATTCCAGCGATGATCATCACACCGATGGTCAGGGCGCTGGCCAGCGGGGTTTGGCTGATGCCATAGAAGCTGGCGGCCGCTACCGTTGCGCTCAAGAGCAGGAAGGTCAGGGTGCTCAACCAGGCGCAGGCCTTGAGGTAGCGGCGCCGGTTCTTGTTTTTGTCGGTCCAGCGCCCGCTCCAGATCCGGCTGACGATCGCGCCAATCTGGATGACTGCCAGAGTCGCGGAAACCAGGGTGATGTCGATGTTGCCAACGTCATGAAAGAACACCGCCGCATAGGTGAGAATGGCAAATTGCGGGGCGCAGAGCAGGGCGATGGCCAGGACGATTCGCCAGATTCTTGGGTCTTTCAAGGGGCTGTTGCGGCTCTCCAGGCGCTGTTTTTTTGCCGCACTGCTGGAGAAGTCCGGCTCGTACAGCCATAACCAGGCAAACAGGGCGGCCACCAGGCAGAACAGCGCCGATGCCGTGAATACTTCGATAAAACCGTAGGTATGCGCCAGGTAGGGCAATACCATCGCGCCCAAGGCATAGCCCCCGGGTACAGCGGTCTGCCGAATACTCATCGCCAGCCCGCGCTCGCCTTCCTTGAACCAGGCCATGATGGCCCGGCCGCTGGCGCCGTTGACGCTGCTGCCCAACAGGCCCACGGTGAACAGCCCCGCCGCCAGCAGGCCCACCGTGGGGGCATAAAAGGCCAGTATGGCCAGGATCAGCAAGGCGATGCCGGAGGTCAAAAGCCCGGTCAGCAGAACCGGACGATCCCCCCAGCGATCGGTGAGCAGGCCCCAGGGAATTTCGCTGAGGGCGATGCCCAGTCCGAGCACCCCCAGGACCAATCCCAGCTCGGCGTTGTCCAGCTGATAGGTGGCGCGCATATAGACCGCTGTAGCGGGCAGTCCCCCTATCACACTGGAAAAACTGGCGTTGGCCGCAACGCCGACGCCGAGCACGTTCCACCGGTGACCGTTATTTACAGGCATTAGGATCCTCACTGGGCAGATAGTTGTGGGTTAAAAGATTCTCACGGGAGTATTGTTCTGAATATCAGGTAATTTGTTGTGTTGATCCCGAAAAACAGGATTGTTATGAGGCCGATAAATTTGGACCTGGATGCCATGCGCAGTTTTGTCGCTGGGGTCGATCTGGGTAGCTTTGCCAAGGCGGCGCACAAACTCGCACGTTCGACATCCGCCATTAGCGCCCAGTTGAAGAAGCTGGAAGCTCAGGTGGGCTCTCCCTTGTTCAAAAAGGCTGGGCGCGGGCTGGCGCTGACGGAGACTGGAGAGGTACTGCTCAATTATTCTCGACGGTTGTTGAGCCTCAATGACGAAGCGCTCACCGCCGTTGCCGGACTCGCGCTCAAAGGCTGGGTGCGCCTTGGGCTGCAGGAGGACCTGGGCGCTTTCCTGCCCGCGGTGCTTGGCCGTTTTGCCAGGGCTCATCCCGACGTTCGGGTTGAAGCCTGCATCGCGCGCAATGCCGATCTGTTGAGTCGGATCGATAACGGCTCCCTCGACCTTGCGGTGGCCTGGGGGGCGGACATGAGCAGAGGCAATCAGGAAGTGCTGGCGCAGTTGCCGATGCAATGGATCGGCTCCGCGCTCCAGCACCTGGACTGGCACGCCGAGTCAGGTACGCCGTTGCCGATCATTGCCTTCGAAGCGCCTTGCCCTTTTCATTCAATGGCCACCGAGGCGCTGAACCGTGAAGGGATTCCCTGGCTGCTATCGTTCACCAGTTCCAGCCTCACCGGCTTGTCGGCGGCGACCGAGGCCGGCCTGGGCTACACCATCCGCACGGCCCTGGGCCTGCAGCCCGGCACCGAGCTTCTGCAGGCCGGCGACCGCGGCTTGCCGGCATTACCCGCTATCGCCTTGACGTTGCACCGGCGAGAGGCGAATCCTGATCCGCTGACCGAGCGGCTGGCGAGCATGGTGATACAGGCTATCGGCAACGAGATTGCTTGGTGAGGGCGGTTTCAGCGGTCTTGGGAGTAGAGAAAAGTCCGCAACGGTTTTGGGCTTTTCTAATAGCGATGTAGATATACCTGAGTGTGTGGTGTCTATTGTTTAGCAATGCGCAGATCAAAAGAGAGGACAAGATGAACAAGATCGTTTGGCCGGCACTGGCAATTTTGTTGTTGGCCCAGTCGCCGGCTTACGCCATCAACGAAAAGTACCGTCAGCAACTTGAGCAATCGGGCTGTACGCAGATGAGCGAGCTTCAGGGCTGCGACATCCACAAGAGCAAGGCGGAAAACGCCAAGGCCGGGTTTGCCGATCCTTACACCCCCGCCGCCGACAGCGGGAAAGAGCAGACCCCGTATGCGGGGCAGTGGACGGCCACAAGTGACGCTGGCGCGACCGTCGCCACCATTCGTATCGATGCCCAAGAGCATGTCTGGGTGAACGGCAAGCAGGTCGACGCCAAACGCACGGACGGCACTTTGCAATTCCGACAAGGCTCGATCCTGTTCACGATTCAAGGTGACCGGCGCGTGCAAAATGAAGACGTCTGGATGGATGTCGATGCCGGAACCAAAGGGCCGATTCAGATCGAGTGAGCAGCGCGCCCTTGTATTCCGGATGGGGCTGCTCAGGGTAGCAGCCGGGAAACACCGAGTCTTGGGCAGGGCAGACCGCCAGGCACAAAAAAACCGGCTCAAGTGGCCGGTTCTTTTGGGTTCAAGATGCATTGAGCGGCATCTTGAGGTATGTACTTGGTGCCCCGAGGGAGACTCGAACTCCCACTTCTTGCGAAAACGGATTTTGAATCCGCCGCGTCTACCAATTCCGCCATCAGGGCTCAATGGCGGCGAAGTATAGAGATGAGGTTGCCGTTGGTCAATCGGCTTTCATGGTCAATTTTCACTTATTCCGCTAAACTTTCCGGCCCTGCTAGACGAACTCCATCATGCGCGTTGCTGACTTTACCTTCGAACTCCCTGATTCGCTGATCGCCCGCCACCCACTGGCCGAGCGTCGCGGCAGCCGCTTGTTGACCCTGGATGGGCCAACTGGCGCCTTGGCCCACCGTCAATTCACTGATTTTCTGGAGCATTTGCGCCCCGGCGATTTGATGGTGTTCAACAATACCCGAGTGATTCCGGCGCGCCTGTTCGGCCAGAAGGCCTCGGGCGGCAAGTTGGAGATTCTCGTCGAGCGGGTGCTGGACAGTCATCGTGTGCTGGCTCATGTGCGCTCCAGCAAGTCGCCCAAGCCGGGGGCGAAGATCCTGATCGACGGCGGTGGCGAGGCTGAGATGCTGGCCCGTCACGATGCGTTGTTCGAATTGGGTTTTGCCGAAGAAGTGCTACCGCTGCTAGATCGGGTCGGGCACATGCCGTTGCCTCCTTATATAGACCGTCCGGACGAAGGCGCGGACCGTGAGCGTTACCAGACCGTATACGCCGAGCGCCTGGGGGCGGTGGCAGCACCGACCGCCGGCCTGCATTTCGACCAGCCGCTGTTGGACGCCATTGCCGCCAAGGGCGTGGAGACGGCGTTCGTGACCCTGCATGTCGGCGCCGGAACCTTTCAGCCGGTGCGGGTCGAGCGCATCGAAGATCACCATATGCATCACGAGTGGCTGGAAGTCGGCCAGGACGTGGTGGATGCGGTTGCCGCGTGCCGGGCTCGCGGTGGCCGGGTGGTGGCGGTGGGCACCACCAGTGTGCGTTCCCTGGAAAGCGCCGCGCGCGATGGCGTGCTCAAGCCGTTCAGCGGCGATACCGATATCTTTATCTACCCGGGCCGGCCGTTCCATGTGGTCGATGCCCTAGTGACCAATTTCCATCTGCCGGAATCCACGCTGTTGATGCTGGTTTCGGCGTTCGCCGGTTATCCCGAGACCATGGCCGCCTATCGCGCCGCGGTGGAAAATGGATACCGCTTTTTCAGCTACGGTGATGCGATGTTCATCACCCGTAATCCCGCGCCGACCGCTCCCAAGGATCTGGCCCCCGAGGAAACTGTATGAGTCGCACTTGTCGTATGTCCTTCGAGCTTCTGGCCACTGATGGCAAGGCTCGTCGCGGTCGCCTGACCTTCCCTCGCGGTACGGTGGAAACCCCGGCCTTCATGCCGGTGGGCACCTACGGCACGGTCAAGGGCATGCTGCCGCGGGATATCGTCGCCACTGGCGCCGAGATCATCCTCGGCAACACGTTCCACCTGTGGCTGCGTCCGGGCACCGAGGTGATCAAGGCTCACGGTGACCTGCATGACTTCATGCAGTGGAACGGCCCGATCCTTACCGACTCCGGTGGTTTCCAGGTGTTCAGCCTGGGCGCCATGCGCAAGATCAAGGAAGAGGGCGTGACCTTCGCCTCGCCGGTGGACGGTGCCAAGGTGTTCATGGGCCCCGAAGAGTCGATGCAAGTGCAGCGCGACCTGGGTTCGGACATCGTGATGATCTTCGACGAGTGCACCCCGTACCCGGCTGATGAGGACGTGGCGCGGATTTCCATGGAGCTGTCCCTACGCTGGGCTCAGCGTTCCAAGAATGCCCACGGTGACAACACGGCGGCGCTGTTTGGCATCGTCCAGGGTGGCATGCACCAGGACCTGCGCATGCGCTCCCTGGAAGGCCTGGACAAGATCGGCTTCGACGGCCTGGCCATCGGCGGCCTGTCGGTGGGCGAGCCCAAGCATGAAATGATCAAGGTCCTGGACTACCTGCCAGGCCAGATGCCTGCCGACAAACCTCGTTACCTTATGGGAGTTGGCAAGCCGGAAGATCTGGTTGAGGGTGTGCGCCGCGGTGTGGACATGTTCGATTGCGTGATGCCAACCCGCAATGCCCGCAACGGGCATCTGTTCATCGATACGGGCGTGCTGAAAATCCGTAACGCGTTCCATCGCCATGATGATTCGCCGCTGGATCCAACTTGTGATTGCTACACCTGCCAGAACTTCTCTCGTGCCTATCTGCATCACTTGGACAAGTGCGGGGAAATGCTCGGGAGTATGCTCAATACCATCCATAATTTGCGCCATTACCAGCGTCTTATGGCTGGTTTGCGCGAGGCTATTCAACAAGGTACATTGGCCGCCTTTGTCGATTCCTTCTATGCCAAACGCGGGTTACCCGTGCCGCCTTTAGAATAAGTTCTAAAGACGTTAAGCCACCAATTCTGCAATTATCGGAGTGTTAAATGAGCTTTTTGATCCCTGCCGCGTATGCGGACGCCGCTGCACCTGCCGCCGCCGGTCCTGCCGGCACTGGTTTCGAGTGGATTTTCCTGCTCGGCTTCCTGGCCATCTTCTATCTGATGATCTGGCGTCCACAGGCCAAGCGCGCCAAAGAGCAGAAGAACCTGCTCGGCAGCCTGCAGAAAGGCGACGAAGTTGTGACCACTGGCGGTATCGCCGGCAAGATCAACAAGGTGACCGACGACTTCGTGGTTCTGGAAGTATCGGACTCCGTTGAGCTGAAATTCCAGAAGGGCGCGATCGCTGCCACGCTGCCAAAAGGCACGCTGAAAGCCATCTAAGTTTCATCTTTTACCAATCGACGGGGCGCGCAAGGCGCCCCGCGTCATAAACGGGCGGCGTGATGCTGAACAAATACCCTCTGTGGAAGTACCTACTGATCCTGGCGGTGCTGGCGATCGGTTTTATTTATTCCGCTCCCAATCTATACCCTGATGATCCGGCCATTCAGGTCAGCGGTGCGAGTACTGCGTTGCAGGTCACTCAGGCGGATCTGGATCGTGCGAGCAAAGCGCTCACCGACGCCGGTATCAAGGTCAAGGCTTCGTCCGTGGCCGCTAATGGCAAGGGTGGCCTGCTGCGTCTGACCAATAAGGAAGACCAACTGCCGGCCAAGGATGTAGTGCGCAAGGCGTTGGGTGATGACTATGTGGTGGCGTTGAACCTGGCGCAAACCACTCCGCAATGGTTGCGCAGCCTCGGCGCGCATCCGATGAAGCTGGGCCTGGACTTGTCCGGTGGTGTGCACTTTCTGTTGGAAGTGGACATGGATAAAGCCCTTGATGCCCGCCTGAAGGTCTACGAAGGCGACGTCAAGAGTCTGTTGCGTAAAGAGCGTCTGCGCTATCGCAGCCTGCCGCAGCTCAATGGTGCCATCCAGTTGGGTTTCAGTGATGAGGACAGCCGTGAACAGGCTCGTTCGCTGATCCGCAAGAATTTCAATGATTTCGACATCGTACCGGCCGATCTCAATGGTCAACCGGTGCTGCGTCTGGCGATGACCCCGGCAAAGCTGGCGGAAATCCGCGAATACTCCATCAAGCAGAACTTGACCACCGTGCGTAACCGGGTCAACGAGCTGGGTGTGGCTGAGCCTCTGGTTCAGCGTCAGGGCGCCAACCGAATCGTGGTTGAGCTGCCGGGCGTGCAGGACACTGCTGAAGCCAAGCGGATCCTGGGCAAGACCGCCAACCTGGAATTCCGTCTGGCTGCTGATCCGGGTGCTACCCGGGCGACTTCCGAGTCTTTTGAGTTCCGTGAGGGTAATCGCCCTCCAGCGCTCATTGAGCGAGGTCTGATCATCACTGGTGATCAGGTGACCGATGCTCAGGCCGGCTTTGATGAACAGGGTCGTCCACAGGTGAACATCAAGCTCGATGGTCACGGCGGCGAGTTGATGAACCGTTCGACCCGCAGCAACGTGGGTCGCAGCATGGCGGTGATCTTCATTGAGCAGAAGCCGACCACCACCTACACCAAGCAAATGGTGAACGGTGTCGAGAAAGATGTGGCGGTGCAGACCTTCAAGGAAGAGAAGAAGATCATCAGCCTGGCGACCATCCAGTCGCCGCTGGGCAGTCAGTTCCGTATTACGGGCCTGAACGGCCAGGGCGAGTCCTCCGAACTGGCGCTGTTGCTGCGTGCCGGTGGTCTGGCGGCGCCGATGTACTTCGCCGAAGAGCGCACAATCGGCCCAAGCCTGGGTGCTGACAACATCACCAAGGGTATCGATGCGTCCCTGTGGGGCATGCTATTCGTGTCGCTGTTTATCATCTTCATCTACCGTTTCTTCGGTCTCATCGCCACGGTGGCGCTGTCATTGAACATGGTGCTGTTGCTGGCCTTGATGTCTCTGCTGGGGGCGACGCTGACCCTGCCGGGTATCGCCGGTATCGTCTTGACCATGGGGATGGCGGTGGACGCCAACGTACTGATCTTCTCGCGCATACGTGAAGAAATTAACGCTGGCCTGAGTGTGCAGCGGGCAATCAACGAAGGCTTCGGCCGGGCATTCACTGCGATTCTCGATGCCAACCTGACCACCTTGCTGGTGGGCGGCATCCTCTTTGCCATGGGCACCGGCCCGGTCAAGGGTTTTGCGGTGACCATGTCCCTCGGGATCTTTACCTCGATGTTCACGGCCATCTGGCTGACCCGTGCGATGGTCAACCTGATCTTCGGCGGTCGTGACTTCAAGAAGTTGTGGATTTAAGGGGCTGCCATGTTACGTACTATCAACTTTATGGGTGTGCGCAACGTCGCGTTCGGCGTTACCGTGCTCCTCACCGTTCTGGCGTTGTTCAGCTGGTTCCAAAAGGGCTTGAACTACGGTCTGGACTTCACTGGCGGCACGCTGATCGAGCTGACCTACGAGCGTCCGGCGGATGTGATGAAGGTGCGCTCGCAGTTGAGCGATGCTGGTTATCACGAAGCGGTCGTGCAGAGCTTCGGTGCGACCACTGATCTGCTGGTGCGGATGCCGGGTGAAGATCCGCAACTGGGCCACAAGGTGGCCGAAGCGTTGCAGAAGGCTGGCAGCGACAACCCGGCGCAGGTCAAGCGCGTCGAGTTCGTGGGGCCGCAAGTGGGTGAAGAGCTGCGCGACCAAGGCGGGCTGGGCATGCTCATGGCGCTGGGCGGCATCCTGATCTACCTGGCGTTTCGCTTTCAGTGGAAGTTCGCTGTGGGTGCCATCGTCTCGTTGATCCATGACGTGGTCGTGACCGTGGGTATTCTGTCGTTCTTTCAGGTCACCTTCGATTTGACGGTGCTGGCGGCGGTGCTGGCGATCATCGGCTATTCGCTCAACGACACCATCGTGGTGTTCGACCGGGTGCGTGAGAACTTCCGGGTGCTGCGCAAGGCCAGCCTGATCGAGAACATCAACATCTCGACCACCCAGACCTTGCTGCGCACCATGGCGACGTCGGTCTCCACGTTGCTGGCGATTGCGGCGCTGCTGTTCTTCGGGGGCGATAACTTGCATGGTTTCTCCATCGCCCTGTTTGTGGGTGTGTTGGCGGGTACTTACTCGTCGATCTACATCGCCAACGTGGTGCTGATCTGGCTGAACCTGAGCAGCGAGGACCTGATTCCTCCGGCTAATACCGAGAAGGAAGTGGACGAGCGTCCGTGAGGATCTAACCCTTTTCCGGCTGTCAGTCAAAAAGGCGCGAGTGTTGAACTCGCGCCTTTTTTATTGCTCCAACGCTGGGAGAAGCGCGGGCCGGGTCCCGTTTGTATGGTCAGGAGGTTCACGTGAACAAGTCGTTGCTGGTTGGTGCAGTATTGGGTGCTGTCGGTGTCACAGCCGGGGGTGCTGTTGCCACCTACAGCTTGGTTAAAAGCGGCCCTGAGTATGCGCAAGTGCTGGCCGTACAGCCGGTCAAACAACAGATCAAGACTCCTCGTGAGGTCTGCAAGGACGTCGCCGTGACTCGCCAGCGCCCGGTCAAGGATGAGCATCAGATCCTGGGTACTGTGGCGGGTGCGGTGGGCGGTGGCCTGCTGGGTAGCATGATTGGTGGTGGTAATGGCAAGAAGATCGCCACTGTGGCGGGTGCTGTTGGTGGTGGCTATGCCGGCAACAAGGTGCAGGAAGGCATGCAGGAGCGTGACACTTACACCACTACCCAGACTCGCTGTAATACAGTCAATGACATCAGCGAGAAGGTCGTGGGTTATGACGTGAAGTACGACCTGGATGGCAAGCAAGGTCAGGTGCGCATGGATCGTGATCCGGGTAACCAGATTCCAGTTGATAAAGAAGGTCGCTTGATTCTTGGTCAGAACCAGAATCAGTCCGGCCAATAGCTCTCTTGGTGGGCGTTGGCTTGCCAGTGAGGGTGATCTCAAGATCCCGGTTGTTGGTAAGTCGGTTCCTGCGCAGGTTGCAGGTATAAAAAAAGCACCCCTTGGGGTGCCTTTTTTGTCGCTGGCGCTTAGCGCTTCAGCGAAGCCGGCAGGTGCGGCTGGATGGCGGTCAGGACCGCTTTGAAGCATTTGGTGTTGCCGGCCACCACGTGGCCTTTTTCCAGGAAGTCGTGACCGCCGGTGAAGTCGCTCACCAGGCCGCCGGCTTCTTGAATCAGTAGGGCGCCTGCTGCCATGTCCCATTCGGACAGGCCCGACTCCCAGAAGGCGTCAAAACGACCGGCGGCCACGTAGGCCAGGTCCAGGCTTGCAGCGCCAGCGCGGCGGATGCCGGCGGTCTGGCCAACCAGGGCGCGGAACATGCCCAGGTAGTTGTCCAGGTTGTCCATTTGATCGTCACGGAACGGGAAGCCGGTACCCAGCAGGGCGCCGTCGAGGCTGGTGCGACCGCTCACCCGCAGGCGACGACCGTTGAGTTGTGCGCCACGGCCACGACTGGCTGTGAATTCTTCCTGGCGAACCGGGTCCAGGACTACGGCGTGTTCCAGGCGACCACGGTATTTGCAGGCAATGCTTACGGCAAAGTGCGGGATGCCGCGCAGGAAGTTGGTGGTGCCGTCCAGTGGGTCGATGATCCACAGGTAGTCCTCGCCTTCGCCGCTGCCTGCGTGCAGGCCGGTTTCTTCACCGAGAATGGCGTGGGTTGGATAGGCTTTGCGCAGCGCGTCGATGATCTTCTGCTCGGCAGCGCGATCAACTTCGGATACGTAGTCTTTGGCGTCTTTTTCGTCGACCTTGATGGTATCCAGGCGCTCGATGGAGCGGAAAATCAATTCACTGGCGCTGCGGGCGGCGCGCAGCGCGATATTCAGCATTGGCTGCATGGATAGGTCACCTAAGGTTGTTAAAGAAAGCCGAGCATTCTAGCAGAAAACTTTTGCAGATGAAGGTCAGTGTTCGCTTTGATTGCATTGATCTGCTGTGTGGCAGTCTTCGGGGTGCTGTGTTTGTGGCGGTTGTGGCGTCTCTCTACAGAGGCGTGGGAATTGTGTAGCGGTTATTTTTGAGGCGGGAGTGGTGTTCGTTCTGTAAGATTTGCTCCCCTTTCCCGTGTCCGAGAGCGCTTCCCTTGCTGCAGAACATTCGTGTCGTCCTGGTCAATACCAGTCATCCCGGCAATATCGGTGGTGCTGCGCGTGCCATGAAGAACATGGGCCTGTCGCGTCTGGTGCTGGTTGAGCCACGGGTGTTCCCGTCCCATGAGGCAGATGCGCGGGCTTCCGGTGCTACCGATATCCTGCAAAACGCCCAGGTGGTCGCGACGCTGGAAGATGCGTTGGCGGGCTGTACCCTGGTGTTTGGCACCAGTGCCCGCGATCGACGTATTCCCTGGCCTTTGCTTGATCCTCGCGAGTCTGGTCTCAAGGTCGTGGAGGAGGCGGGGCAGGGTGCGCAGATCGCCCTGGTGTTCGGTCGTGAAGATTCCGGCCTGACCAATGACGAGCTGCAGCGATGTCATTTCCATGTGCACATCCCGTCGGATCCAGCGTTCAGCTCGCTGAACCTGGCCACGGCGGTGCAGGTGCTGACCTATGAGGTGCGCATGTCCTGGTTGGCGGCGCAAGGTCAGCCAAGCAAGGTGGAGAAGGATGAAGTGGCTTCGCCGCGCAGTGAGGAACTGGCGACCATGGATGAGTTGGAGCGGTTCTACGAGCATCTGCAGCAGACATTGGTAGCCATCGACTTCCTCGATCCGGAAAAACCAAGGCATTTGATGGCGCGCCTACGCCGCTTGTACGGTCGTAGCTCGGTCAGTCGAGCGGAAATGAATATATTGCGTGGCATTCTCACGGAAACCCAGAAAGCGGCCCGTGGGGAGCTACAAAAGCGGAAGGATCAGTGATGTTCGAGCGCCTGCGTGAAGATATTCAAAGCGTATTCCATCGTGACCCGGCGGCGCGCAACGCCTTTGAGGTGTTGACCTGCTATCCGGGCATGCATGCGATCTGGATTCATCGCCTCTCCGGCGCGCTGTGGGGCATGGGCTGGAAATGGCTGGCGCGGTTGGTGTCGAACTTCGGTCGCTGGTTGACCGGAATCGAAATTCACCCCGGGGCCAAGGTCGGTCGTCGTTTCTTTATCGATCATGGCATGGGTATCGTCATTGGCGAGACAGCGGAGATCGGTGACGACGTAACGCTTTATCAGGGGGTGACCCTGGGCGGTACCAGTTGGAACAAGGGTAAGCGCCATCCGACCCTGGAAGACGGTGTGGTGGTGGGGGCGGGCGCCAAGGTGCTGGGTCCCTTCACTGTCGGGGCTGGAGCCAAGGTTGGTTCCAATGCCGTGGTGACCAAGGCGGTGCCGGCGGGGGCAACGGTGGTGGGGATTCCTGGGCGGATCATTATGAAGTCCAGCGATGAGCAGGAGGCCAAGCGCAAGGCGATGGCGGAAAAGCTCGGCTTCGATGCTTATGGTGTCAGTGAAGACATGCCGGACCCGGTGGCTCGCGCCATTGGTCAGTTGCTTGATCACCTGCAGGCCGTCGACGGTCGTCTGGAAGGTATGTGTGGTGCGCTGAAAGATCTGGGCAGTGATTATTGCGCCAAGGATCTGCCTGAGCTGCGGCAAGAGGATTTCGCGGAAGTCAAAGGCGAGGGTGACAGTCCTGTCGGCAGGTAGGTCGTAATACCGCATAAGCGACCCGCGAGTCAGGCGTTGGCACTGTGCTGTGCCATTGCATCGCAGACTTTGCTATGATTCGCGCGCTCTTTTGCGGGTAAACCCGACTAAGGTAGTGGGTCTTATAGTTGACCTGATTACTCGGGTATTGCATACTCGTCCCTATTCCGAAACTCCGTGGTACTTGTCCATGCGACTGACTACTAAAGGCCGATACGCGGTGACCGCCATGCTCGATTTGGCGTTGCACGCGCAACATGGCCCGGTCTCCCTGGCCGATATCTCTGAGCGCCAAGGCATCTCCCTGTCCTATCTCGAACAGCTTTTCGCCAAACTGCGCCGCAGTAACTTGGTATCCAGTGTCCGGGGTCCCGGCGGCGGCTATCAGCTGTCCCGTGACATGCAGGGGATC
Organism: Pseudomonas sp. LD120; assembly: GCF_009861525.1. Classification (GTDB taxonomy): domain Bacteria; phylum Pseudomonadota; class Gammaproteobacteria; order Pseudomonadales; family Pseudomonadaceae; genus Aquipseudomonas. Next base: position 82,218 of record NZ_WVHL01000003.1, read on the forward strand.
CAGGTGGCCCAGGTGATCGATGCGGTGAATGAATCGGTCGATGCCACCAAATGCCAGGGATTGGGTGATTGCCACGCCGGCGACACCTGTTTGACCCACCACCTGTGGTGCGACCTGAGCCTGCAGATCCACGAATTTCTGAGCGGTATCAGCTTGGCAGACCTTGTCACTCGCCGTGAGGTACAAGAGGTCGCCCAGCGTCAGGACCAGCGCCGCTGTAATGGCAAGGCGCCGCGTCTGGACAAGATTGAAGCGTCAGCCGTCGAATGACAGCCAAAGAGCTAGCGGCACGCCAGCCAGCCTGATTTAGGAGAGAGTCCATGAAATTGCCGATTTACCTTGATTACTCTGCAACCACCCCGGTTGATCCACGGGTGGCGCAGAAGATGAGTGAATGCCTGCTGGTCGACGGAAACTTCGGTAACCCGGCGTCCCGCTCCCACGTGTTTGGCTGGAAAGCCGAAGAGTCGGTGGAAAATGCCCGTCGCCAAGTGGCAGACCTGGTCAACGCCGACCCGCGTGAAATCGTCTGGACTTCCGGTGCCACCGAGTCCGATAACCTGGCAATCAAGGGCGTCGCGCATTTCTATCACACCAAGGGCAAGCACCTGATCACCTCGAAGATCGAGCACAAGGCTGTCCTGGACACCATGCGCCAGCTTGAGCGTGAAGGCTTCGAAGTGACCTACATCGAGCCGGGCGAAGACGGTCTGATCACTCCGGCCATGGTTGAAGCGGCCCTGCGTGACGACACCATCCTGGTTTCGATCATGCATGTGAACAACGAGATCGGCACTATCAACGACATCGCCGCCATCGGCGAGTTGACCCGCTCCAAAGGCGTCCTGTTCCACGTCGACGGCGCTCAGTCCACCGGCAAGGTCGAGATCGACCTGCAGGCTCTGAAAGTCGACCTGATGTCCTTCTCGGCCCACAAGACCTACGGCCCCAAAGGCATCGGCGCGCTGTACGTCAGCCGCAAGCCGCGGGTGCGCCTGGAGGCCACCATGCACGGCGGTGGTCATGAGCGTGGCATGCGCTCCGGCACCTTGGCCACTCACCAGATCGTCGGCATGGGCGAGGCTTTTCGCGTCGCCAAGGAAGACATGGCGGCCGAGAACCTGCGCATCAAGGCCCTGAGCGATCGCTTCTTCAAGCAGGTCGAGCACCTCGAAGAGCTGTACGTCAACGGCAGCATGACAGCCCGCGTGCCGCACAACCTGAACCTGAGCTTCAACTACGTTGAGGGCGAGTCGCTGATCATGGCCCTCAAGGACCTGGCGGTGTCTTCCGGTTCGGCCTGTACTTCGGCTTCGCTTGAGCCTTCGTACGTGCTGCGCGCCCTGGGTCGCAACGATGAGCTGGCTCACAGCTCGATCCGCTTCACCTTCGGCCGCTTCACCACTGAAGAAGAAATTGATTACGCGGCGCAGAAAGTCTGCGAAGCCGTTACCAAGCTGCGCGCTCTGTCGCCGCTGTGGGACATGTACAAAGATGGCGTCGATATCTCGAAGATCGAGTGGGCGGCGCACTGAATTTAAGTCGCCGCACAGGGTTCTGTGGAGCGTGCCGATAACGGCGGTTTGCGGACCCCAAGAGCGACTCTCTGATGAGTGAGGATTAAGAATCATGGCTTACAGCGAAAAGGTCATCGACCACTACGAGAACCCGCGCAACGTCGGCAAGATGGATGCGGAAGACCCTGATGTCGGCACCGGCATGGTCGGCGCTCCAGCCTGCGGCGACGTAATGCGTCTGCAGATCAAGGTCAACGAGCAGGGCGTCATTGAGGACGCCAAGTTCAAGACTTACGGCTGCGGTTCGGCGATCGCCTCCAGTTCCCTGGCCACCGAGTGGATGAAGGGCAAGACTCTGGATGAAGCCGAGACCATCAAGAACACCCAGCTGGCTGAAGAGTTGGCTCTGCCGCCAGTGAAGATCCACTGCTCGGTACTCGCCGAAGACGCCATCAAGGCCGCCGTTCGCGATTACAAGCAGAAGAAAGGCCTGATCTGATCGATCGGCTTTCACAGATTTGGCGACAAGTAAGGAGTCACGATGGCTATCAGCATGACAGAAGCGGCTGCTCAACACGTGCGACGCTCCCTCAACGGGCGCGGCAAGGGTGATGGGATTCGCCTGGGTGTTCGCACCACGGGCTGTTCCGGCCTTGCCTATGTGCTGGAGTTCGTCGACGAGATCGGCGAGGACGATCAGGTGTTCGAAAGTCACGGTGAAAAAGTGATCATCGACCCGAAAAGCCTGACCTATCTGGATGGCACCGAACTTGATTTCGTCAAGGAAGGGTTGAACGAAGGCTTCAAGTTCAACAACCCCAACGTGCGCGGTGAATGTGGCTGCGGCGAAAGCTTCAACATCTGAGGCTTCTTGTGGGTACTCCTTGTCATTTCGCTTTATTTGAGCTGCAGCCGAGCTTCCGTCTGGATCTCGAGCAGTTGGCCGCGCGCTACCGTGAGTTGGCGCGTGAGGTTCATCCGGACCGTTTTGCCGATGCTTCCGAGCGCGAGCAGCGTTTGGCCCTTGAGCAGTCGGCGAGCCTCAATGAGGCATATCAAACCCTCAAGAGTCCGCCCAAGCGCGCCCGTTACTTGCTGGCCTTGAAGGGGGGCGAGTTGCCGCTTGAGGTCACGGTGCATGACCCGGAGTTTCTTCTGCAGCAGATGCAGTGGCGCGAAGAGCTCGAGGACTTGCAGGACAGCGCGGATCTGGCTGGCGTGGCGGCATTCAAGCGTCGGCTCAAGACTGCCCAGGATGAACTGAACGAAAGCTTCGCAGTTTGTTGGGACGATGCAGTGCAGCGTGAGCAGGCCGAGCGCCTGATGCGACGCATGCAGTTCCTCGACAAGCTCACCTACGAAGTGCGCCAGTTAGAAGAGCGCCTCGACGATTAACCCAGTGCCGCTCCGGTCGCACGCCTGATATACAGATAAGTCCAGATAAGCATGGCCCTACTGCAGATCGCCGAACCCGGCCAAAGTCCTCAACCGCACCAGCGTCGCCTGGCTGTGGGAATCGACTTGGGTACTACCAATTCGCTGGTCGCTGCCTTGCGCAGTGGTCTTTCCGAGCCTCTGGCCGACGCGCAGGGTCAGGTGATTCTGCCGTCTGCCGTGCGTTATCACGCCGACCGCGTCGAAGTGGGCGAGTCCGCCCGCCAGGCTGCGCCCACCGATCCCTTGAATACCGTGCTTTCGGTCAAGCGCTTGATGGGGCGTGGTTTGGCCGACGTTAAGCAATTGGGTGAGCAACTGCCTTATCGCTTTGTCGGCGGTGAGTCGCATATGCCGTTCATCGAGACTGTCCAGGGGCCCAAAAGCCCGGTGGAAGTCTCCGCTGAAGTGCTGAAGGTGTTGCGTCAGCGTGCTGAAGCGGCGCTGGGTGGTGAATTGGTGGGGGCGGTGATCACTGTTCCGGCTTATTTCGATGATGCCCAGCGTCAAGCCACCAAGGATGCGGCCAAGCTGGCCGGTCTGAATGTGTTGCGCTTGCTCAACGAACCGACCGCAGCGGCGGTCGCTTATGGCTTGGATCAGCACGCCGAGGGCGTGGTGGCTATCTATGACCTGGGTGGTGGTACGTTCGATATTTCCATCTTGCGCCTGACCGGCGGTGTTTTCGAAGTCCTGGCCACCGGTGGCGACACGGCCCTGGGCGGCGATGATTTCGACCACGCTATTGCCAACTGGATCATTGAGGGCGCGGGTTTGTCCGCTGACCTGGATCCGGGCGCCCAGCGCAATCTGTTGCAAACCGCCTGTGCGGCCAAGGAAGCCCTGACCAGCGCTGCTTCGGTGGAGGTGGTGCATGGCGCCTGGCGCGCAACCCTGACTCGGGAGGCCTTCGATGCGTTGATCGAGCCCATGGTGGCGCGCAGCCTCAAGGCTTGCCGTCGTGCGGTGCGTGACTCCAATGTCGAATTGGACGAAGTGCAGGCGGTGGTCATGGTCGGTGGTTCGACTCGCGTGCCGCGTGTGCGCGAAGCGGTCGCTGAAATGTTCGGGCGCCAGCCGCTGACCGAGATCGACCCGGATCAAGTGGTGGCCATCGGTGCTGCGATCCAGGCCGATACCTTGGCCGGCAACAAGCGTGAAGGCGGCGAATTGCTGCTGCTGGATGTGATTCCGTTGTCCCTGGGGCTGGAAACCATGGGTGGGCTGATGGAGAAGGTGATCCCGCGCAACACCACCATCCCGGTTGCCCGTGCCCAGGACTTCACCACCTACAAGGATGGCCAGACGGCCATGATGGTTCATGTGCTGCAAGGCGAGCGTGAGCTGATCAGCGACTGTCGCTCCCTGGCGCGCTTCGAATTACGTGGCATTCCGCCGATGGTGGCCGGCGCGGCGAAAATCCGCGTGACCTTCCAGGTCGACGCCGACGGCCTGCTCAGCGTTTCCGCGCGTGAGCTGGGATCGGGCGTGGAAGCCAGCATCCAGGTCAAGCCGTCCTACGGCCTGACCGACGGCGAAATCGCCAAGATGCTCAAGGACTCCTTCCAGTACGCCGGCGACGACAAGGTGGCACGTGTGCTGCGGGAGCAGCAGGTTGATGCTCAGCGGCTGATCGAGGCCGTGCAAGGCGCTCTGGATGCGGACGGTGATCGCCTGCTGGACGCTGAAGAGCGCATGGTCATCGAGCTGCAGATGCAGGAACTGAGTGAATTGATGCGTGGTACCGATGGTTACGCCATCGAGCAGCAGACCAAGCGTCTGTCGCAGGTGACCGATGCTTTTGCTGCCCGCCGCCTGGATTCGACGGTGAAAGCCGCTCTGGCGGGGCGCAACCTGAATGAAATTGAGGAATAACTGATGCCGCAGATCATTTTTCTGCCACACGCCGTGTTCTGCCCGGACGGTCTGGTTGTCGAGGTCGAGCCCGGGGTTTCGGTGCTCGAAGTGGCCCATGACAACCACATCGAGATCGAGAGCGCCTGCGGCGGCGTCTGTGCCTGTACCACCTGTCACTGCATCATTCGCGAAGGCTTCGACTCGCTGAATGAGGCGGACGAGTTGGAAGAAGACTTGCTGGACAAGGCTTGGGGGCTGGAGGCGCAATCGCGGCTGTCGTGCCAGGCCATCGTCGGCGACGAAGACCTGACCGTTGAAATTCCCAAGTACTCGCTCAACCACGCCGCCGAAGCGCCGCACTGATTCAAGGAGTCGTCATGAGTCTGAAGTGGGTTGATGTACTGGAAATCGCGATCCAGTTGGCTGAGTCCAAGCCCGATGTGGATCCGCGTTATGTGAACTTTGTCGATCTGCACCAATGGGTTCTGGCCCTGCCGGAATTCAACGACGATCCGGCTCGCGGAGGCGAGAAGGTTCTTGAAGCAATTCAAGCTGCCTGGATCGACGAAGCGGACTGAATCCGCGGGCTACGCCGTTAGGCAATCCCTATAAACCCGCGTATAATTCGCGGGTTTAATTTTTCGCTTTAATCACCGTTTCTGGAGTTACACCATGGCTGTTCAACGTACTTTCTCCATCATCAAGCCTGACGCTGTTGCAAAAAACGTTATCGGCAAGATCGTTTCCCGTTTTGAAGAAGCCGGCCTGCGCGTTGTAGCTTCGAAAATGAAGCAGCTGTCCAAGGCTGAAGCTGAAGGCTTCTACGCTGAGCATAGCGAGCGCGGCTTCTTCGGTGAGTTGGTTGCCTTCATGACTTCCGGTCCAGTTGTTGTTCAGGTTCTGGAAGGCGAAAACGCCATCGCTCGCAACCGTGAGCTGATGGGCGCTACCAACCCTAAAGAAGCGGCTGCCGGCACCATCCGTGCTGACTTCGCCGAGTCCATCGACGCCAATGCCGTTCACGGTTCGGACTCCGAAGCTGCCGCTGCTCGCGAAATCGCTTACTTCTTCGCAGCTACTGAAGTAACCGCTCGCTGAGTAAGGCTTGCGCGTGAGGGGTGAAACCATGACTGCATCGATCGGCAAAACTAACCTGTTGGGTCTGACTCAACCGGAAATGGAGAAATTCTTCGACTCAATCGGGGAGAAGCGCTTCCGTGCCGGTCAGGTAATGAAATGGATTCACCACTTTGGCGTCGATGATTTCGACGCCATGACGAATGTCGGCAAGGTCCTGCGCGAAAAGCTCAAGACCGTTGCCGAAATTCGCGGTCCCGAAGTGGTCAGCGAGGACATCTCCAGCGACGGCACCCGTAAATGGGTGGTGCGCGTGGCGTCCGGCAGTTGTGTCGAGACCGTGTACATTCCCCAGGGCAAGCGCGGCACTCTGTGCGTTTCGTCCCAGGCAGGCTGTGCCCTGGACTGCAGTTTCTGCTCCACCGGCAAGCAAGGCTTCAATAGCAACCTCACCGCCGCCGAAGTCATCGGCCAGGTGTGGATTGCCAACAAATCCTTTGGCAGCGTCCCGGCGACAGTCGACCGTGCCATCACCAACGTGGTGATGATGGGCATGGGTGAGCCGCTGCTGAACTTCGACAACGTCATCGCGGCCATGCACCTGATGATGGACGACCTGGGCTACGGCATTTCCAAGCGCCGGGTGACCCTGTCGACCTCCGGCGTGGTGCCGATGATCGATGAGCTGGCCAAGCACATCGACGTCTCCCTGGCGTTGTCGCTGCACGCACCCAACGATGCGCTGCGCAACCAGCTAGTACCGATCAACAAGAAGTACCCGTTGAAGATGCTGCTTGAGTCTTGCCAGCGCTACATGTCCGCCTTGGGCGAGAAACGTGTGCTGACCATCGAGTACACCCTGCTCAAGGATGTTAACGACAAGTTGGAACACGCCGTTGAAATGATCGAGTTGCTCAAGGACATTCCTTGCAAGATCAACCTGATCCCGTTCAACCCGTTCCCTCATTCGGGGTACGAGCGCCCGAGCAATAACGCCATTCGTCGCTTCCAGGATCAACTGCACCACGCAGGTTTCAATGTCACCGTGCGTACTACCCGGGGTGAGGACATCGATGCTGCTTGCGGTCAGTTGGTCGGGCAGGTGCTGGACCGCACCCGTCGCAGCGAGCGTTATATCGCCGTGCGCGAGTTGAGCGCCGACACCGATATGCCGCAAAGCGCTGCGACTCGAACCTGAGAGAGGAACTCCATGGCCCTGCGCTTCGCGCTGCTGTTGCTTGTTGCCAGCCTGTGTGCTGGCTGTGTTCTTTCGGGTGATTCCAGCCCGATGAGCACCAGCAAGGGCCGTGATGAGGCGCGTGCAGCGTACGTGCAGTTGGGGTTGGGTTATCTGCAGCAGGGCATGAGCGAGCGAGCCAAGGTGCCACTGAAAAAAGCCCTTGAGCTGAGCCCGGCTGATGCCGATGCCCATGCCGCCTTGGCGCTGGTGTTCCAGGTTGAGATGGAGCCTGCGCTCGCCGATGAGCATTTTCGCAAGGCCCTGGTGGCGGCTCCGCACAGTGCCCGGATTCTTAACAACTACGGCAGCTTTCTCTTCGAAGAAAAACGTTACAAAGAGGCTTATCAGCGTTTCGAGCAAGCGGCTGCTGATACTCTCTACCCCGAGCGCTCCCGGGTGTTCGAAAACCTGGGTATGACCGCTTCGAAGCTGGGCCAGCGCGAGCTGGCCCAGTTGCAACTGGAAAAGGCTCTGCGTCTGAATCACCAACAGCCCCGTGCGTTGCTGGAAATGGCTGAGTTGTCTTACGAAGACAGGCATTATGTGCCCGCGCGCAACTATTACGATCGTTTTAGCCTGCTTGGCGAGCAAAATGCACGTAGTCTATTGCTCGGCGTTCGGCTGGCAACGGTGTTCGAAGATCGCGACAAGGCCGCCAGTTACGGTCTGCAACTAAAACGACTTTATCCCGGCACGCCGGAATATCAGCAATACCTGTCGGAGCAATGATGAAAGCGGCGCATCCCGAAGTTCAAGCAGTGACTCGCGTAAACCCCGGAGAGACCCTGCGACAGGCCCGCGAAAGCAATGGTTGGTCGCTGGCTGAAGTGGCCCAAAAGCTCAACCTCACCGTGAGTTCCCTGAGTAACCTGGAAGCTGGCGCGTTCGACAAACTGCCGGGGCATACCTTCGCCCGCGGCTATATCCGTGCTTACGCCAAATTGCTGGGCATGGATCAGGCCATTCTGGTCCAGGAGTTCGATCAGTACACCGGTACCGACTCACAGGGCAGCAGTGTCCACGCATTGGGCCGTATTGAGGAGCCCGTGCGGGTTTCCCATGCGATCCTGCGTATTGTCAGTTTGCTGTTGCTGGTGGCAGTGGTCGGTGTCGGTTTTGTCTGGTGGCAAGATCAGTCCTCCCAGCGTGGCAAAGAGGCCGTGTCGTTGACGCCTGAGCATGTCGAGGTCGAAGGCGCAGACGGTACCACGCAGATTCATCCGATCGACGAACCTGAAGATCAGGCCGTTGCCGAAGGGCAGAGCGAAGCGGACGCCAGTACCGCGCAAGTCGAGAGTCAGGCGCAGAGTGAAGCGCCTGCCAGTGCTGCGACGCCAGCAGCACCAACGCCTGTGGCGCGATCTGCAGCACCTATGAATACCGCGCCAGTGCAAGCTACGCCGGTCGCTCAGGCGCCAGCCGCCGCACCGGCACCTGCTGCACCTGCAAGCGCTGTCAGCGCGCCGGACACCGCCGCGTCAGCTGTCGGTTCGGCACAGGTAAACATTCAGTTCAGCGCTGACTGCTGGACTCAGGTTTCCGATGGCAACGGCAAGCTCCTGCTCAGTGCCCTCAAGCGCAAGGGTGAAAGCGTTGATGTCAGCGGCAAGCCGCCTTTTGCCGTGCGTCTGGGTTATGCCCGTGGCGCACAAATCACTTACAACGGTCAGGCGGTGGATGTCGCCCCGTTTACCACTGGCGAGACTGCTCGCCTGAAGTTAGGTCAATAAGTCATGCACGGCGAATCTCCAATCAAACGTCGCGAGTCCCGCAAGATCTGGGTCGGCCCGGTGCCGGTCGGTGGCGATGCCCCGATCGCGGTACAGAGCATGACCAATAGCGACACCAACGATGTGGCGGCAACCGTTGCCCAGATCAATCGCCTGGAAGCCGCCGGTGTCGACATCGTGCGAGTCTCGGTGCCGGACATGGATGCCGCTGAGGCATTCGGTCGGATCAAGCAACAGGTCAAGGTGCCGCTGGTGGCGGACATTCACTTCGACTACAAGATCGCGTTGCGCGTGGCGGAACTGGGTGTTGATTGCTTGCGGATCAACCCGGGTAACATTGGCCGCGAAGATCGCGTGCGTGCGGTGGTGGATGCAGCCCGTGACCGAGGCATCCCGATCCGCATTGGCGTCAACGCCGGATCGCTGGAAAAAGATCTGCAGAAGAAATACGGCGAACCGACCCCGGCTGCACTGGTCGAGTCGGCACTGCGTCACGTTGAGCACCTTGAACGCCTGAATTTCAAAGATTTCAAGGTCAGCGTTAAGGCATCGGATGTCTTCATGGCCGTGGAAGCCTATCGCTTGCTGGCCAAGGAAATCATCCAGCCATTGCACCTGGGAATCACTGAAGCCGGCGGATTGCGTTCAGGCACAGTGAAATCCGCCGTCGGCCTCGGTATGCTGCTGGCCGAAGGCATTGGCGATACCATTCGCATCTCGCTGGCGGCCGACCCGGTCGAAGAAGTGAAGGTCGGCTACGACATTCTCAAGTCCCTGCACCTGCGCTCCCGCGGTATTAACTTCATCGCTTGCCCGAGCTGTTCGCGGCAGAACTTCGATGTGGTCAAAACCATGAACGAACTGGAAGGGCGTCTCGAAGACCTGCTGGTGCCGTTGGATGTTGCGGTAATCGGTTGTGTGGTCAACGGCCCGGGTGAAGCCAAAGAGGCGCATATCGGCCTGACCGGTGGTACGCCGAACCTGATCTACATCGATGGTAAGCCGGCGCAGAAACTGACCAATGACAATCTGGTGGACGAGCTTGAAAAACTCATCCGGCAGAAGGCGGCCGAAAAGGTCGAAGCCGACGCAGCGCTGATCGCTCGCGGCTAACCGAACGTATTTAAGGATTTTTTGTGAGCAAGTCTCTGCAAGCCATTCGTGGCATGAATGACATCCTGCCCGAGCAGACGCCGCTGTGGCGTTATTTCGAGAGCACCGTGGCGCGCCTGCTGGATAACTACGGTTACAAGCAGATCCGCATGCCGATCGTTGAGTTCACCGAGTTGTTCAAACGCTCCATCGGTGAAGTGACCGATATTGTCGAAAAAGAGATGTACACCTTCGAGGACCGTAATGGCGACTCCCTGACCCTGCGTCCCGAGGGCACTGCGGCCTGCGTGCGTGCAGCCCTGGAGCACGGCCTCACCGGCGGCGGGCAGGTACAGAAGTTGTGGTACATCGGCCCGATGTTCCGTCACGAGCGTCCGCAAAAAGGTCGTTATCGCCAGTTCCACCAGATCGGTCTGGAGGTGTTCAACCTCGACGGTCCGGACATCGACGCCGAGTTGATCGTGCTGACTTGGCGCCTGTGGGGCGAACTCGGTATCCGCGATGCGGTGAAGCTCGAACTCAACAGTCTGGGAACCTCCGAAGCCCGTGCGCGCTATCGCGATGCACTGGTGGAGTTCCTGTCGGCGCGCCACGATCAGTTGGATGAAGACAGCCAGCGCCGCCTGAAAACCAACCCGTTGCGGGTTCTGGACACCAAGGATCCGGCAACCCAAGCCGTGTTAGTGGATGCACCGAAGCTGGCCGACTATCTGGACGAAGAGTCCCGTGTGCATTTCGAGGGCCTCAAGGCTCGTTTGGAGGCTGCAGGGATTCCATACGTGATCAATCCGAAGCTGGTCCGCGGCCTGGACTACTACAGCAAGACCGTTTTTGAATGGGTAACCGACAAGCTTGGTGCCCAAGGCACCGTTTGCGCCGGTGGCCGTTACGACGGTCTGGTGGAGCAAATGGGCGGCAAGCCGACCTCGGGCGTGGGTTTTGCCATGGGTATCGAGCGTCTGGTGCTGATGCTGGAAACCCTGGAGCAGGTGCCGGAATCAATTTCCCGCCAGGTGGACGTCTACCTCTGCGCCTTTGGCGAGGCTGCCGAATTGGCGGGGCTGGCCCTGAGCGAGCGGGTACGCGATCAACTGCCCAACCTGCGCCTGCAGGTCAATGCCGGTGGCGGCAGCTTCAAGAGCCAATTCAAGAAGGCCGACAAGAGCGGTGCGTTGTACGCGCTGATCCTCGGTGACGACGAGCTGGCCCAGCAAGTGGTAGGTTTCAAACCCCTGCGTGGCCAGGGTGAACAACACAGTATTGCCTGGGATGCGCTCGCAGCGCACTTGGCCACCTGCGTCGTGCAGGGTTGAAGCTGTCCAACAGCCGAATTAGCGAATAAGGAGTATTGGGGTGTCGAGTACCGAAGATGAACAGCTGGCGGAACTGAAAGACTGGTGGCAGCGCAACGGCAAACCCCTGGTGACTGGCGGCCTGCTGGCGTTGGTTATCGTGTTCGGCTGGCAAGCCTGGCACAAGTATCAGAGCAATCAATCGCAAGGCGCCTCGGTGCTCTATCAGCAATTGCTGGAAACCACCCTGACACCGGATGGAAAACCTGACGCCGCCCGCGTTGCGGATCTGGCCGGCAAGCTCAACAGTGAGTTCGGCGGCACGGCCTATGCGCAGTACGGCAGCCTGTTCGTGGCTAAAGTGGCGGTGGACACCGGTAAGCTGGACGACGCGGCGGCACAACTGAAGGCCGTGGCCGACAAACCGGCGAATCCGACTTTGGGTGAAGTGGCGCGTCAGCGCCTGGCCCAGGTTCTGGCGGCACAGAACAAGGCCGATGAAGCCCTGAAACTGCTCGACGGTGATGCCGATAAGGCGTTCCTGGCGACCCGTGAAGAACTCAAGGGCGATCTGCTGGTCCAGTTGGGCCGTGTGGATGAAGCCCATGCGGCATACAAAAAAGCCAAGGCGGCGCTCTCGGATGAAGCAGCGGTCGGTGGTTTACAAATCAAGCTGGACGACTTGGCCAAAGGGGATGCATGACGTGATCCGTTGGAAACATGCAGCATTGCTGGCTCTGGCCTTGTTGGCCGCGGGTTGCAGCAGCAACAGCAAGAAAGAACTGCCGCCAGCCGAACTGGTCGACTTCAAAGAAGAAGTGGTCCTGCAGAAGCAGTGGAGTCGTTCGATCGGCGATGGTCAGGGTGAAACCTACAACATGTTGGTGCCGGCCGTAGATGGTGACACCATTTACGCCGCCGACGTGACCGGCGTGGTGGTTTCCATGGACCGCATGAACGGCGACGTCAAATGGAAAAAAGATCTTGAACTGCCTGTTTCCGGCGCCGTTGGCGTGGGTTATGGCCTGGTCATGATCGGCACGTTGAAAGGCGAAGTGGTTGCGCTGGATACGTCCAACGGTGAAGAGAAATGGCGCGCTCGCGTATCCAGCGAAGTGCTGGCTCCGCCTGCCACCAATGGTGATGTCGTGGTGGTTCAAACCCAGGATGACCGGGTTATCGGCCTTGACGCCAACACTGGCCACCAGCTTTGGCTCTATGACAGTACGCCGGCGGTTCTGACCCTGCGTGGCACCAGTGCCCCGTTGGCGACCAACCGTCTGGCCCTGGCAGGCCTTTCCACTGGCAAGGTCGTGGCGCTGGATATTCGCAACGGGGTACCGGTGTGGGAGCAGCGCGTAGCGATTCCACAAGGTCGTTCCGAGTTGGAACGCGTGGTGGACATCGACGGTGGTTTGCTGTTGTCCGGCGGTACCCTCTATGTCGCCAGCTACCAGGGGCGTGTTGTAGCGCTGGACCTGGAGAGCGGCCGTCCGCTGTGGCAGCGTGACGCTTCCAGCTACGCTGGTGTTGCCCAGGGTTTCGGCAGCGTCTATGTCAGCCTGGCCTCGGGTACCGTGGAAGGTGTGGACGAGCGTTCGACCACTGCCCTGTGGAGCAACGACTCCCTGGCTCGCCGTCAACTGTCGGCACCAGAAGTTTTTTCCAGCTACGTAGCGGTGGGCGACCTGGAAGGTTACCTGCACCTGCTGAGCCAGGTTGACGGTCGTTTCGTTGGCCGTACGCGTATCGACAGCGATGGCCTGCGGGCCCGTCCGCTGGTGGTGGGCGACATGATCTATGTGTATGGCAACAGCGGCAAACTGGAAGCCCTGACCATCAAGTAATGGTTTGACTATGCTTGGGGTTGACTCCCCAAGCGGCCTTGTTTCGACAAGGTTCGCAGCACTTCAAGGTGTTGCCCCGAGCACCAGCCGCTGCCTCGCAGCGGCTTTTGTATTTTCGCAATTAACGCAGTGGAGAGCCGCATGGTTCCCGTAATCGCCCTGGTGGGCCGACCTAACGTCGGCAAGTCCACCTTGTTCAACCGCCTGACTCGGACTCGCGACGCCATCGTCGGCGACCTGTCCGGTCTGACCCGTGATCGCCAATACGGTGAGGCCAAGTGGCAAGGGCGTACCTATATTCTGATCGACACCGGCGGTATCTCCGGTGATGAGCATGGCATGGATGAAAAGATGGCCGAGCAGTCGCTGCTGGCCATTGAAGAAGCTGATGTGGTGTTGTTCCTGGTGGACGCTAAGGCCGGGTTTACCGCGGCCGACCAGATGATCGGTGAGCACCTGCGCAAACGTAACAAGACCTCTTACGTGGTTGCCAACAAGGTCGACAACATCGACCCGGACATGGCTCGCGCTGAGTTCGCGCCCCTTGGCATGGGGGATGCTATCCCGGTCGCCGGTGCTCACGGCCGCGGCATCACTCAGATGCTGGAAATCGCCCTGAGTGAATTCCCCAAGGATGATGCCGATGAACCGGAAGAGGGCGAGGAAGAGATCGTCGCCGAAGGCGAGGAAGCCAAGCGCATTCCGGGCCCTAGCGAGAAAGACGGGATCAAGATTGCCATCATCGGTCGTCCCAACGTGGGTAAATCCACGCTGGTCAACCGTATGCTCGGTGAAGACCGGGTCATCGTCTACGATCAACCCGGCACCACCCGCGACAGCATCTACATCCCGTTCGAGCGCAACGACGAGAAGTACACGCTGATCGACACCGCCGGTGTGCGCAAGCGCGGCAAGATCCATGAGGAAGTCGAGAAGTTCTCGGTGGTCAAAACCCTGCAGGCGATTAAAGACGCCAACGTGGTGATCTTCGTCATGGATGCCCGCGAAGGTGTGGTGGACCACGACCTGAACCTGCTGGGCTTTGCCCTGGAAGCCGGCCGGGCCTTGGTCATTGCCCTGAACAAATGGGACGGCATGCAGCCCAGCGAGCGCGATTACGTGAAGACCGAGCTGCAACGCCGGTTGTTCTTCGTTGACTTCGCCGATATCCATTTCATCTCGGCCTTGCACGGTACTGGCGTGGGCAATCTCTACCAGTCGGTGCAGAACTCCTTCAAGTCGGCGGTCACCCGCTGGCCCACCAGCCGCCTGACCCAGATTCTCGAAGATGCCGTTGGCGAGCACGCGCCGCCCATGGTCAACAACCGTCGGATCAAGCTGCGTTACGCCCACTTGGGGGGGGCCAACCCTCCGCTGATCGTGATCCACGGCAACCAGGTGGAGAAGGTACCCAAGTCCTACGTGCGTTACCTGGAAAATACCTACCGTCGAGTGCTGAAGCTGGTGGGTACGCCGATCCGTATCGAGTTCAAAGGTGGCGAGAACCCGTACGAAGGCAACAAGAACACGCTCACCGACCGCCAGGTCAACAAGAAGCGTCGTTTGATGTCGCACCACAAGAAGGCTGACAAGAAGCGCCGCGACAAGCGCTAAAAAGCAGCAGCGAGCTACAAGGTACGAGCTGCAAGTGAGGGTAGGGAAGTCTTGCCGCTCGTGGCTTGCAGCTTAAAGCAGCGACTGAAAAAGGGGCCTTGGCAGACTGTGTGAAAACCTAGCAATCTGTCCGGCCCTTTATAGAGAATGCTCCGTATCGAAAGATACGGAGCATTTTTCGTTATGGCCTACATACAAGGAGAGTCCCGTAGCCAGACCAGTCTGTTCCCGGTCTCGCTGGAGGAGTTGATCCCTGAAGATCACCTCGTACGGGTCATCGACCTGTATGTCGCCAAGCTCGATCTGGGCCAACTCGGTTTTGAGAACGCTCAGCCCAAGGCCACTGGGCGCCCTGCTTACGACCCCGCCGATCAGCTCTATCTCTGTGGCTATGGCTATGGCTATGGATATTTTCAGCGCATTCGCTCGTGGCGGCGCCTGGAAGCTGAGTGCCAGCGCAACATCGAAGTGATGTGGTTGATCAACCGGCTTAAACCCGACTTCAAGACCATCGCCGACTTTCGCAAGAACAACAAAGTAGCTTTCGTTACGACGTGCCGAGCTTTTGTGCAGTTCTGCCGATCCGTCGGCTTGATTGCGGGTGATCTGGTTGCGATCGACGGCAGTAAGTTTCAGGCAGTCGCTTCCTCGCGACGCCACCTGAATTTGAATCAGCTCAAGCGTCAGGAGGAGACGCTGGATAAGCGGACAATACCTGGCTGACCTGGATGCCGCTGATAAAGCACAGGGCGAGCAAGTGGTCGATCGCACTGCGATCAAGGCGGCACTGGCGAAGCTTGAGGCCAAGCAGCAAGACAACCGTAGTTGCCAAGCTTTGATGAAGTCGATGGGGCTGGAGCAACTCAACACGCACGAAAGCGATGCCCGAATGATGCGCACGCCAAAGGGGGGGGGGCGCGTGTTGCCTATAACGTGCAAACAGCCGTGAACGCAGGGCACGGTCTGATTTTGCACCATGAGGTGACGCAAGATGGTGACGACCGCAAAACAAAAACAAACGCGCTGAACAAGTCGGGGCGTTTGGTCTAAGGCCTGTCAGTGTGTTTTCACACAGTCTGTTAGGGCTCCGTTTTTAATCGCTGCGCTTTGGGCTATTCTCGGGACCTCCCGCGCCGCCGTAGAGCCGGGTGTTCAGCAGGAAATCCCCATGATCACCAGTAAGCTGCCGAATGTCGGCACCACCATCTTCACGCAAATGTCCCAGCTCGCGGTGGAAGCCGGGGCACTCAACTTATCCCAGGGCTTTCCTGATTTTGATGGCCCGCAAGCGTTGCGCGACGCGGTTGGACGGCATATCGCCAGTGGTCATAACCAGTACGCGCCGATGACCGGTCTACCGACGTTGCGCCAGCAAGTGGCGGCCAAAATTACCCGTTGCTATGGCGTTGAAGTCAATGCCGATACCGAGGTGACCATTACTCCGGGCGCGACCCAGGCGATCTTCTGTGCGATCCAGGCGGTGGTTCAACGCGGCGATGAAGTGATTGTCTTCGACCCCAGTTATGACAGCTACGAGCCGGCAGTGGCGCTGGCCGGCGGTCGTTGCGTGCACGTGCAATTGAATCGGGATGATTTTGCCATTGACTGGCAGAAGCTTGGCGATGCCCTGAGCCCGCGTACGCGAATGATCATCCTCAATGCGCCACACAATCCCAGTGGTGCACTGATCAGCCGGGCTGAGCTGGATCAACTGGCGGCCTTGATCCGTGATCGCGACATTTATCTGGTCAGCGATGAGGTCTACGAACACCTGGTGTTCGATGGCGTACGCCATGTCAGTGTGCTGGCGCATCCAGAGCTTTACCAACGGGCCTTCGTGGTCAGCTCGTTCGGCAAGACCTATCACGTGACTGGCTGGAAGACTGGCTATGTAGTGGCGCCGCCGACCTTGAGTAGCGAGCTGCGCAAGGTGCATCAATATGTCAGCTTCTGCGGAGTGACCCCTTTGCAGTACGCTCTGGCGGACTTCATGGCCGAACACCCGGAGCATGTCGATGAATTGCCGGCGTTCTATCAAGCCAAGCGCGATTTGTTCTGCGATTTGCTACGTCCTTCGCGGTTCAGCTTTACCCGGGTAGCCGGTACTTATTTTCAATTGATGGATTATTCGCAGATTCGTCCAGATCTGAATGATCTCGACATGGCGATCTGGATGACCCGCGAATATGGCGTCGCGGCCATTCCAGTGTCGGTGTTCTATCAGGACCCACCTCAGGGACAGCGTCTGGTGCGTCTGTGTTTTGCTAAACGCGAGGAGACGCTGCGTCAGGCAGCGGAGAAACTATGCGTGATTTGAGTGCGTTACCCGATCTGAATCTGGCACTGATTCAGACCACCCTGGCCTGGCACGATCGTCAGGCCAACTTCGAGCACTTCGAGCAACTGCTGGAGCAGGCTCGTGGTGCCGATCTGATCATACTTCCGGAGATGTTCACCACTGGCTTCTCCATGGAGTCCAGCACCCTGGCGGAGGCCGAGAATGGCCCCACCAGCAAGTGGCTGCGCAGTCAGGCGAAGAAACTCGACGCGGTGATCACTGGCAGCGTGATCGTCCAGGCGGCAGATGGCAGCCACCGCAACCGTTTGTTGTGGGCGCGTCCTGAGGGCGAAGTCTGGTATTACGACAAGCGCCACCTGTTCCGCATGGCCGGCGAGCACAATCACTTCACCCCGGGTGAGCGTCAGGTGCAGTTTGAGCTCAAGGGTTGGCGCATCCGTCCGCTGATCTGCTATGACCTGCGCTTTCCGGTGTGGAGCCGCGATGCTCAGGACACTGATCTGCTGCTGTACACCGCCAATTGGCCCGGTGCTCGGCGCTTGCATTGGAACCGTCTGCTACCGGCCCGGGCCATTGAAAACCTTTGCTACGTCGCGGCGGTAAACCGGATAGGCACCGATGGCAAGGGTTTTGCCTATACCGGTGACAGCCAGGTGCTGGATTTTCAGGGCGAGACGCTGCTCAGCGCCGGGGAGGCGGACGGGGTGTTCCAGGTGCGCCTGAGTGCTGGCGAGCTCGCGGGCTACCGCTCACGCTTTCCCGCGAACCTTGATGCCGACACTTTCATGTTCACTTAGGGGCAGGTCGCCGCACACTTTTTTACAGATTGCAGATATCAAGCTTCAGGGACGAGCGCCGATAGGACGGATATCCAGGAGGAATCAAGCATGACCATCATCAACGCCAATGCCGTCAATCCTTATCCATTGTCCGCGCCGAAAGTCGTGACCAGGGAAGCCGAAGACACCAGCCCGCTGGCGCCGGCGGCCCAGGGCAAGGATGGCGAGGACAAGGAGCTGCGGGTCAACTCTGCCGATGCCAGCATCGATGCGGTGCGAGGCGGGGGGGATCCGGTCGCGCAACTGCAGAAGCAGATCGAGCAAACCCAGAAGATCCTTGAGCAACAACAGGCGCAATTGGCCAGTACCCAGAAGGGGCAGGCCAGCGACGAGCAGAAAGCCCAGCAGATGATGGAGATCCAGACTCAGATCGCCGTGACCAGCAGCACCTTGCAGGTGTTGCAGGCGGCCTTGCTGCAAGCCATGTTCAGTGTCGATGTTCATGCCTGAAGCGCCGCCGCGCGCTTTTAGCGTGATCAAAAAGGCCCCGAGGAGCAGAACTCCCCGGGGCCTTTTTGATCAGCGCTGTTTAAGCCGCCTTGGCTTCCTGTTCGCTCAGGGAGCGGTTCAGGGCACTGAACAGCGCCTTGAAGCTGGCGGTGGTGATGTTCTCGTCGATACCCACGCCGTGCACCGCACGTTCACCGTTGACCCGCAGCTCGATGTAGGCCGCTGCCTTGGCGTTGGTGCCAGCACCGATGGCGTGTTCGTTGTAGTCCATGATCTCCACCGGCACCGGCAAGCCAGCGACCAGAGCTTCCAGGGCGCCGTTGCCCTTGCCGCGCCAGTGCAGGTTGGTTTCGCCCTGGCCCTTGCTCGACACTTCCACTTCCACGGCGCTGTGGCCGTTTTCTTCCTGCAGGCGATGGCTGACCAGTGCGTATGGAGTGTTGGCCTGCAAGTATTCGCTGTGCAACAGCGCGTGGATTTGCTGGGCGGTCATCTCCAGACCCAGGCGGTCGGTTTCCCGCTGTACGACCTGGCTGAACTCGATCTGCATGCGGCGCGGTAAGCTGATGCCGTATTCCTGCTCCAGCAGGTAGGCGATACCGCCTTTGCCCGACTGACTGTTGACGCGGATGACTGCCTCGTAGCTGCGACCGATGTCGGCCGGGTCGATCGGCAAGTACGGCACTTCCCACAAGCCATCGGCTTTCTGCTGGGAAAAGCCCTTGCGAATCGCGTCCTGGTGGGAACCGGAGAATGCGGTGTGGACCAGGTCGCCAACGTAAGGATGGCGCGGGTGCACTGGGATCTGGTTGCACTCCTCCACGACTTTGCGTACGCCGTCGATGTCGGAGAAGTCCAGCTCCGGGTTCACACCCTGGGTGTAGAGGTTCAAGGCCACGGTGACCAGATCGACGTTACCGGTGCGCTCGCCGTTGCCGAACAGGCAGCCTTCAACACGGTCGGCACCTGCCATCAGGCCCAGTTCGGTGGCGGCCACGCCGGTGCCACGGTCGTTGTGGGTGTGCAAGCTGATGAGCACGCTGTCACGGCGGTTGATGTGGCGGCAGAACCACTCGATCTGATCGGCATAGATGTTTGGTGTCGCCACTTCAACGGTAGCGGGCAGGTTGAGGATCACCTTGTTGGTTGGGGTCGCGTTCCAGACTTCCACCACGGCGTCGCAGACTTCCTTGGCGAACTCCAATTCGGTGGCGCTGAAGGTTTCCGGCGAGTATTCGAATTGCCACTGGGTTTCCGGCTGCTGGGCGGCGTATTTGACGAACAGCTTGGCCGCGTTCACTGCGATCTCTTTCACTCCGGCTTTGTCCTGATTGAAGACAATGCGGCGGAACGACGGGCTGGTGGCATTGTACAGGTGGACGATGGCTTTCTTCGCCCCACGCAAGGATTCAAAGGTACGGGCGATCAGGTCTTCACGGGCCTGGGTCAATACCTGGATGGTGGTGTCGTCCGGGATATGGCCGTCTTCGATCAGCGTGCGCACGAAGTCGAAGTCGGTTTGCGAGGCCGCCGGGAACGAGGCTTCGATCTCTTTCACGCCAACGGCCACCAGGGTTTTCCAGAAGCGCAGCTTCTTGACCGCATCCATCGGCTCGATCAGCGACTGGTTGCCATCACGCAGGTCCGAGCTGCACCAGATCGGCGCGCGAGTGATGGTCTTCGATGGCCAGGTGCGGTCCGGCAAGTTGATGGTCGGAAACGCGCGGTACTTGGAGGAGGGGTCTTTGAGCATGCTCATGGAGAAATCCTTATGGTCCGGGCCGAAGAAAGGCGGCCTGCCTGTGAGTCAAGAGTGGGGTGTTGACGCAGGGGGATGAGGCACCGCGATTCAGCCTGGCAGTCGTGCGCTGACGAGACAGAGGCTCCGGTGTTGACGACGCTGAATGAGGGTGTGAGAGGTTTTCATGTGTTCAACCCTAACCACTGAGATGAGAGATGGCAAGCAGTCGAAAAAAATTGAGAGGAATACTCGAAATTGAAGCGATATCGAGATTTTATGCTGGGCACTCTTTAAAAGAATACTGAGGATTGCGCAGTCGGGATGAGCTGCGCAATCCTTGTCGATCCGTTTTTTGCCCGGATCGGGTTTGCCGATCAGGGCGCAAAGGCGCCGATAAAGATAGCCGGGTCGACCCGTGCATCGTTCAGGCTGACGTTCCAGTGCATATGCGGCCCGGTGGCGCGACCGGTTGAGCCAACCTTGCCCACCACGGCGCCACGGGCGAGTGACTGGCCGACTTTCACCTCGATCTTCGACATGTGGCAGAACATGCTGATAAAGCCCTGGCCGTGATCGACGAACACCGTGTTGCCGTTGAAGAAATAGTTCCCGGTGAGAATCACCTTGCCCGCTGCCGGCGTTTTGATCGGCGTGCCGGCGGGCACCGCGAAATCCAGGCCGGCGTGGGGATTACGCTCCTCACCGTTGAAGAACCGGCGCACGCCGAACTTGCTCGACAGTGGTCCTTGGACCGGTTTGTCCAGCAGCAGATTGCTGGGTGTCCTGGCGCTGAAGCTGCGATAGGCACGAAGCTGTTCTGCCAGCTCGCCATCGATGCGCTTCAGGTCTGTCGGGTTGGGGTTCACCTGGCGCTTGTTCTTCAGGGTGATGTGTTGCTCGGGGTACTGCTTGTTGCCCACCACGAAGTTCAGGCTGCGGTTGCCCGCAGTGATCTGCTGAGTTCCAGGTTTCACTGTCAGCGGGATACCGACAATCGCCAGCCAGTTGTTCTGTTCCTTCACCACCAGCACCGGTCTGCCCTGATAGCTGGCCTTGGGGGCCTGGGCGGTGCTGCCCAGATCGATCACCGCCACGCCACCGGGCACAGGTTTGTTCAACATACGGGTGATGTAGCTGTCAGCCTGAGCATTGAGGGTCAGACACAGCAACAGCAGGGCACAAAGAAAACGCGGCATGGATCAGTCCAGTAGAGAAAGGGTGACAGGCGTCAGGTGATTGTCTTCGACGCGGACCTGCAGTTGGCCTTCGCCCAGGCGGGCGGTAAGGCGCTGGCCATTGTGAGTCTGCGCGGCGCTGCGGATGGCCTGGCCACGGTCGTCCAGAAGGATGCTGTAGCCCCGGCCGAGGGTGGCGAGCGGGCTGACTACATGCAGGGTTTGCATCTGACTGTGCAACTGCAGGCGCCGGGCTTTCAGGCCTTCGCCCATGGCACGGGGCAGGCGATTGGCGAGGCTGTCCAGGCGCTGGCGCAACAGGGCCAGTTGTCGTCCCGGATGCTGAGCGCCGAGGCGAGTTTCCAGGCGGATCAGGCGCTCGCGGCGGGTGTTCAGGCTGCGCTCGAAGGCCCGGCGCAGACGCATGTCCAGGTCATCCAGGCGCTGGGCTTGCTGGCGCAGGCGTTCGCCGGGATGGCGCAGGCGCCGGGCCAGCCCATCCAGGCGCAAGCGGTCGCGCATCAGCCGGTCGCGGATGCGCATCACCAGGCGCCGCTGCAGGCTGTCGACGCGGTGTTGCAGGTCACTGGCGTCGGGTGCCAGCAGTTCAGCGGCGGCGGAAGGGGTGGGGGCCCGTACGTCAGCGACAAAATCGCTGATGGAGACATCGGTTTCATGGCCGACGGCGCTGACGATCGGCGTCACGCAGGCATCCACCGCGCGGGCTACTGCCTCTTCGTTGAAGCACCAGAGGTCTTCCAGAGAGCCGCCGCCCCGAGCCAAGATCAAGGCATCGAAGCCCCGGGCATCGGCCAGTTGTAGGGCCCGGACGATCTGCGCCGTGGCCTCGCGACCTTGCACGGCAGTGGGGATCAGCGTCAGTGCCACCTGGGGCGCCCGGCGGCGGAACACGCTGATGATGTCGCGAATCACCGCGCCGGTGGGTGAGCTGATGATGCCGATGCGTTGTGGATGGGCCGGCAGCGGTACTTTGCGCTCGGCGCTGAACAATCCCTCAGCGCTGAGCTTTTCCTTCAGCGCGTCGAAGGCCAGGCGCAGGGCACCGTCACCGGCGGGTTCCACGGTGTCGAGAATCAACTGATAGTCGCCGCGCCCCTCGAACAGCGAGACCTTGCCGCGAACCTTGACCGCCAGGCCGTCCTTCAGTGCCTGGCGAACCCGCGCGGCATTCTGCCGGAACAGCGCGCAGCGCACCTGGGCGCCACTGTCCTTGAGGGTGAAGTACACATGGCCGGACGCCGGGCGGGCAAGGTTGGAGATCTCGCCTTCGACCCAGATATTGCTGAACACGTCTTCGAGCAGCACCCGTGCGCGGCCGTTGAGCTGGGTGACGGTGAGGACCTCGCGGTCCAGGCCAAGTCGTGCAAAGGGATCTTTAATCATGGGGCGCAGTTTAAGGGGCTGTCAGTCCATGGAACAACGCAATTCGATTGCCAATGATTGCGCAGCTGTTCGACAAACTGCGCCACCAGCGGTGTGGGGTCTTGCCGATAGGCGAGGGCGACGGTGCTCTGGCAATCGCTATCGGCCAGAGGCAGGAAACGTACGCTAGCCGGGGCGATGTCCTGCATCGATTCGGGCAGCAGGGCAACGCCGAAACCGGCCTGGATCAACTGCAATTGAGTGGTCTTGCGTGACATCACCCGCGCTGCTTTGGGAAAGAAACCCTGGCGCATGCACAGCTGCGCCGAGAGATAGCTCAAGCCCCCACGCTGGGGATGGGGAATGGAGATAAAGGCTTCGTTGCGCAGTTGCGCCAGTTCCACCCCGTGGGCCGGCGGATCAAGGGCCAGCGGATGCTGCGGGGGTAAGGCCAGCAGCAGGGATTCGCTGAACAAGGGCACGATTTGCACGCCCTCGCGCTGGCGCAGCACCGGCAGGCGCAGCAGGCCAGCATCCAGCCGGCCTTCGGCGAGTTCTTGCAACTGCGCCTCGGACGACAGCTTGGCGATGTCCATCGAAACTCCGGGGCACGCCTGCAGGTACTCGCTGATGCCCCTTAGCAGGCGACCGCTCATGGGCACGGTGCTGGAGTGACTGAGGCGCAGCGTGCCCAGTTGCCCCTGGCCGACCTGGGTGGCCAGCTCGGCGGCCTTGTGCAGTTCGTTCAGCAGGTTGCGGGCCTTGGGCAGGAAGGCTTCACCGGCGGCGGTCAGTCGAGGCTGGCGGGCGGTGCGTTGGAACAGTGGGGTTTGCAACTGGTTTTCCAGTTCCTTGATCTGCCGGCTGAGGGCTGACTGGGCGACGAACAGGCGTTCTGCCGCAGCGCTGAAACTGCCGCTCTCGGCAATTTCCACGAAATAGCGCAGTTGACGGATTGAAATCACAAGACATGCCTTTTTGCGATGGGTTGAAGGCTTTGACGATATTAGTCGCAAGGCTCGCCGCTGGCTAAAGTCGTTGCTGATTTGGTTGGGGAAGTCGCAGTAATGAGCGTGATCATCGAGGGCCTGAGTCAGTGGTCGTTTGGTCCGGGTGCCTGGATGGCGATCGGCTTGGGCATCGCGCTGGCGTACATCGTGTTTGGCATTGCCGGTTTCGGCACGGCGCTGGTGGCGGGACCGGTGCTGATCCTGTTCATGCCGTTGTCGAAGATCGTGCCGCTGCTGGTGCTGCTCGACTTTGTCGCGGCCTTCGGCAACCTGTTGCCGTCGCGCAAGGACGTGGCCAAGCCGGAGCTGTTGCGCTTGCTGCCCTGTATGGCGCTGGGCTGCACCTTGGGGGTGATCTTTCTGCTCAACCTCAAGTCCGATCTGCTGCTTCTATTAATGGGGCTGTTTATCAGTACCTACGCCATCTACAGCTTGTGGGTGAAGGTACGCCCGGCTCAGCTGGCGGCCGGCTGGTCGGTGCCGATGGGAATAGTGGGAGGAATGTTTGGCGCTTTGTTCGGCAGTGGTGGCTTTCTATATGCGATTTACCTGAACAGCTGTTTGCCCAAGGACCCGGCACGGGCCACTCAAAGTGCGTTGATCAGTTGCAGTACCGTGGTGCGCTTGAGTCTGTTTGCCTTGGCCGGGGTCTATGCCGAGTTGCCGCTGTTGCTGTTGTCGGTGTGCTTGTTGCCGGCGATGGCGTTGGGCTTGTGGGTCGGGCGGCGCTTGACCATGAGGTTGTCTCGGGAAGCTTTTGTGCGTCTGGTGACCTGGCTGGTGCTGGCCAGCGGCGTTGCCTTGATCGGGCGCTACCTGAGTACTTGACCTGCCGGGGGCAGGGATTAAGCTGCGGGCCTTTAAATTCGTTCGCCGGCACGCCGGCTCCTAAAATTGACGCTAGGAGCCGGTTGCCGGCGAAAGCGTTCGTACTGTCCCGCACGTTTCAGGCTTATCCATGAACTCGCAAAGCATCCTCGTCCCGAAAATTTCCACCCTACCGGTGCACGAGCCCCGGGCTCGGGCCATTGTGCGTTGGCTGGTGCGCAAGAACATCGTCGAGGAAACCCTGAGCACCTGCGGGCGCACCGGCAATCGCATGGGCCATGCGATCGCGCCGGGGGCACGGGAGGTGGTGCTGCGGCCAGAGGCGCTGCCCTTCGGCGAGCCGATCAATGGTCTGGAGATCATCACCAAGCGCTGCATCTATACCCCGGCCAAGGGCTTTCTCGAAGAAGCCGGTTGTGCCGAATGCCGCCAGGAAGTGGGTGAAGCGCTGTTCGAGAGCCTGGAAGACTGGATGCCGGGGCGCACCGATAACTTCACCTGCCCTGAATGCGGTCATGAAGATGACATCAACGGTTTCCTGTTTCTTCAGGAGTGCGGCTTTTCGAACTTGGGCTTTATCTTCAACAACTGGGCCGAGGCGGGCTTCAAACAGAGTTTTATCGACGAGTTCGCCGACTGGCTGGATCAACCGATAAGTTGGGTCAAGGTCGAGTTGTAGAGTAGTGATATCTCCATCTATCACTCCAGCGATATTAGACAGAGTTTTACATTGAGCCCGGGTAGGTGTCTGAGTATAATGGCGCGCTTCCATTTTCCCGCCCGGGAGCCCCCGCGATGCTGCGTATCAGCCAAGAAGCCCTCACCTTCGACGACATCCTCTTAGTGCCCGGTTATTCCGAAGTACTGCCTAATGAAGTCAGTCTTAAGACCCGTTTGACCCGTGGCATCGAGCTGAATATTCCACTGGTTTCCGCCGCCATGGACACCGTCACTGAAGCCCGTCTGGCAATCGCCATGGCTCAGGAAGGTGGCATCGGCATCATCCACAAGAACATGACCATCGAGCAGCAAGCTGCCGAAGTGCGCAAGGTCAAGCGTTTCGAAGCCGGTGTGGTCAAAGACCCCATCACCATCGAAGCCGACGCCAGCGTGCGTGACCTGCTGGAACTGACCAGCATGCACAACATTTCCGGTGTGCCGGTGCTGCACAACGGCGACCTGGTGGGCATCGTGACCTCCCGCGACGTGCGTTTCGAAAGCCGCCTGGACGTCAGTGTTCGCGAAGTGATGACGCCTAAAGAGCGTCTGGTCACCGTCAAGGAAGGCGCCGACAAGACCGCCGTCCGCGAGTTGCTGCACAAACACCGTATCGAACGCGTACTGATCGTCGACGACGCCTTTGTTCTCAAGGGCATGATGACCGTCAACGACATCGAAAAAGCCAAGGCTTACCCGCTGGCCAGCAAGGACGACCAAGGTCGCCTGCGCGTTGGTGCGGCGGTCGGTACCGGTAAAGACACCGGCGATCGCGTTGCTGCGCTGGTCAACGCCGGTGTGGACGTGGTGGTGGTAGACACCGCTCACGGTCACTCCAAGGGCGTGATCGACCGCGTTCGTTGGGTCAAAGAGAACTTCCCGCAAGTACAGGTGATCGGCGGCAACATCGCCACCGGCGCTGCCGCCAAGGCCCTGGCCGAAGCGGGCGCTGATGCGGTCAAGGTCGGTATCGGCCCTGGCTCGATCTGCACCACCCGTATCGTCGCCGGTGTCGGCGTGCCGCAAATCAGTGCGATCGCCAATGTTGCAGCGGCACTGGTCGGCACGGGCGTTCCGCTGATCGCCGACGGCGGTATTCGTTTCTCCGGTGACCTGTCCAAGGCCATCGTGGCCGGTGCGTCCTGCGTGATGATGGGCTCGATGTTCGCCGGTACCGAAGAAGCCCCGGGCGAGATCGAACTGTTCCAGGGCCGTTCCTACAAGGCTTACCGTGGCATGGGCTCCCTGGGCGCCATGTCCCAGGCCCAGGGCTCTTCCGACCGCTACTTCCAGGACTCCTCCGCGGGTGCCGAGAAGCTGGTGCCGGAGGGTATCGAAGGTCGTGTGCCGTACAAGGGCACCCTGACCGCGATCATCCATCAACTGATGGGCGGCCTGCGTTCTTCCATGGGCTACACCGGTAGCGCCAACATCGAAGAAATGCGCACCAAGCCGGAGTTTGTCCGCATCACCGGCGCCGGCATGGCTGAATCCCACGTCCACGACGTGCAGATCACCAAGGAAGCGCCAAACTATCGCGTAGGTTGATAGTGATCGTCTCCAGGCCCAGGCCCGGAGGCGATTGACGAATTTAGTAACCGGGGCTGTGTTTTTCAGCCCCGTGTCGTTTCTGAAATTAGACGAGACTGACCATGGCCCTCGACATTCACGCCCACCGCATCCTGATCCTCGACTTCGGTTCCCAGTACACCCAACTGATCGCCCGCCGCGTGCGCGAGATCGGTGTCTACTGTGAACTGCATCCGTTCGACATGGACGACGAAGCGATCCGCGAATTCGCCCCCAAAGGCGTCATCCTCGCCGGTGGTCCCGAATCCGTGCACGAAGCCAACAGCCCTCGCTGCCCACAAGCAGTGTTTGACCTGGGCGTACCGGTCTTCGGCATCTGCTACGGCATGCAGACCATGGCCGAGCAACTGGGCGGCAAGGTTGAAGGTTCCGAACTGCGTGAATTCGGTTATGCCCGGGTTGACGTGGTGGGCAAGAGCCGCCTGCTGGACGGCATCGAAGACCACGTCGACGCTGACGGCTTGTTCGGTCTCGACGTGTGGATGAGCCACGGTGACAAGGTCACCAAGATGCCAGAAGACTTCCACATCCTGGCCAGCACCCCGAGCTGCCCGATTGCCGGCATGTTCAACGACGACCTGCGCTATTACGGCGTGCAGTTCCACCCAGAAGTGACCCACACCAAGCAGGGCGGTCGTATCCTGTCGCGTTTCATCCTCGATATCTGTGAGTGTGAAGCGCTGTGGACGCCGTCGAAGATCGCTGAAGATGCCATCGCCAACATCCGTGCACAAGTCGGCACCGACAACGTCCTGCTGGGCCTGTCCGGTGGCGTCGACTCCTCGGTCGTGGCGGCCCTCCTGCACAAGGCCATCGGCGACCAGCTGACCTGCGTTTTCGTCGACAACGGCCTGCTGCGCCTGCACGAAGGCGAGCAAGTGATGGCCATGTTCGCTGAGAACATGGGCGTCAAGGTCATCCGCGCCAACGCCGAGGAGCAGTTCCTCAATAACCTGGCCGGCGAGTCGGACCCCGAGAAGAAGCGTAAGATCATCGGCCGCACCTTCATCGACGTGTTCGATGCCGAATCCTGCAAGCTGGAAAACATCAAGTTCCTGGCCCAGGGCACCATCTACCCGGACGTTATTGAGTCGGCTGGCGCGAAAAGCGGCAAGGCCCACGTGATCAAGTCGCACCACAACGTGGGCGGCCTGCCGGAAGAAATGAACCTCAAGCTGGTTGAACCGCTGCGCGAGCTGTTCAAGGACGAAGTCCGCCGTCTGGGCCTGGAACTGGGCCTGCCGTACGACATGGTCTACCGTCACCCGTTCCCGGGCCCGGGCCTGGGCGTGCGCATCCTCGGTGAAGTGAAGAAGGAATACGCCGACCTGCTGCGTCGCGCCGACCACATCTTCATCGAAGAACTGCGCAAGGCCGACTGGTACCACAAGGTCAGCCAGGCATTCGTCGTGTTCCAACCCGTGAAATCCGTCGGCGTGGTCGGCGATGGCCGCCGTTACGCCTGGGTCGTGGCCCTGCGCGCGGTGGAAACCATCGACTTCATGACCGCCCGTTGGGCGCACCTGCCTTACGAGCTGCTGGAAACCGTCAGCGGCCGGATCATCAACGAAATCGAAGGCATCTCCCGCGTCACTTACGACGTGTCGAGCAAGCCGCCGGCAACGATCGAGTGGGAATGATCGGGGCCGAGTGATCGGCGCTTGATCCACTGGCTTTAACCAATGGCGATCGGGACCTTCGGGGATCGATCGCCATTGTCGTTTCTGCGGAGATTGAATCCGTTACACATCGGCATTTGTGTTGCAGAACCTTTAGAAACGCTGCTTTTTCACCTTCCGGCAATATCACGTAAGACATGTTCGGCGCTCTGCCCCGGGCTTCTCTCTACCCTTGGGTCTCCCCCCGCTGTTTTTGCTGCGGCTTGTTCGTGGCGCGGGTTTGATCGGATTGCATAAGGTTGTCAGTTGACAACCATGTATGACTGGCGATACTGGAGGCTATGGATGGCTCGTGCAATTCATCCCAAGAAGGACATTGAGATGGCCCTGCGCTACGCCGAATGGCAGGGCTGGTGCATCGAGGTTGGCGGTGGTCATGCCTGGGGGCGGATCTACTGCCCGTACAACAACGAAGTGTGTCGCTGTGACGAGTTCTGTATCACCAGTGTCTGGCGTACGCCGAAGAACCCGACCCAGCACGCCCGGGCGCTATGCCGGGTGATCGACAACTGCACCGTGAACCAGATGCGTGGGGCCAAGGCGCCGGCAGCCCGTCAGGAGTAAGCACCATGGAATACCTGTTCACCCTCAACTATCTGCTGCCGCTG
The DNA here is from genome assembly GCF_009861525.1 of Pseudomonas sp. LD120. Classification (GTDB taxonomy): domain Bacteria; phylum Pseudomonadota; class Gammaproteobacteria; order Pseudomonadales; family Pseudomonadaceae; genus Aquipseudomonas. Next base: position 111,258 of record NZ_WVHL01000003.1, read on the forward strand.
GAGGGCTGTGATCCGCTGCAATTGGTGGAGCGCCTCGGTGCGGCGGGGTGCACTGACGCCCTGGTCGGCACCGGCCTGGCCGGGCGCCTGGCCCTGGAGTTCAGTCGCGAGGCCGAGAGTGCCGAGGCGGCGCTGCTCAGTGCCCTGGGGGATATCAAGCGGATCATCCCCGAGGCGCGGCTGGTGGAGGTCAGCCCGGATTTCGTCGGCCTCAGCGAGATCGCCGAGATCGTCGGGGTGTCGCGGCAGAACATGCGCAAGCTGATGCTCGGCCACGCCGACAGCTTTCCCCTGGCGATCCATGAGGGCAGCACCTCGCTGTGGCATCTGGCGGAGGTCCTGAGCTGGCTGGACAGCAAGGGCGGCTACCCCCTCAAGCACCCGGTGATCGAGGTGGCGCGGGTGGCACAGCAGGTGAACACCGCCAAGGAGTCGCAGCGCATCGGCCCCCTCAGTGGTGAACTGTTGGCCCTGTTGGGCTGACGGGGCAGGGCTTAGCGCCGGGCCACGTCGGAGAAGTAGAACTTGTCCAGGGTGTGCCGTGATTCGGTGTATTCGAACTGCCGCCCGTCCTGCAGAAAGGTCTGGTTGCTCACCACGATCACATGACTCTGGCCGTCCAGGTCGAGCAACTGCTGGTCGTCCTTGCTTCGCGGACTGGCCTCGATGGTGCGCTGGGCATAGCTGATGTTCAGTTGCAGGGTCTGTTCGATGTAGGCGTAGATCGAATGCTCAGCGATCTCTCGGTCCAGCCCCGGAATCAGCTCGGCGACGAAATGGTTGATGTCGAGAATCACCCGCTTGCCGTCGATTCGCCGCACGCGCTTGATGCGGGTGATCAGGCTGCCTTCTTGCGCCTGCAGGTGATTGAGCAGCGCGCCTTGCAGGGGGAACTGGCTGAACTCCACCACCTCGGTGCTGACGTCATCCCCCAGGCGCGGATAGGTTTCCTGGAAGCTGACGATGCCGCCCAGCTGAAACTCGATGGGATTGGGCGAGAGCACGAAGGTGCCCTTGCCATGGATCTTCTGCGCGAAGCCGCGCTCCTGCAGCAGTTCGATGGCCTTGCGCACGGTGCCGCGGCTGGCCTGGTAGCTGTCCATCAGTTCGCTTTCCGAAGGCAGCCGGGCGCCACGCTCAAGACGTTCGGTGGTGATGCTGGCAAGCAGATCGCTGTAGATCTGGTTGTATTTGCTCATGGGATGGCTCTGTGCCGGACTGTGCTCAAGGCAGGCACCTTAAGGGCTGGACGGGGCATTTGTCCATGCGCCCGGGCCAGGCTTCCCCAGGCGCAAACCGCCCGGCACAAGGCGGTGGCGGAAGAAAATTTCAAACTCGTCTGTACGAGTTGTTGATTTAACTCGTACAGACGAGTAATTTGCCCCTCGGCGTGCTGCCAATAACAAAAAACCTCAGGTGGAAGAACAAGCATGAGCCACGACTATTCAACGATCGCCAGCGAGTTGCTGCACAGCCTCGGTGGTGCCGACAACCTCGAACAGGCGGCCCACTGCGTGACCCGCCTGCGCCTGGCCCTCAAGGACCCGAACCTCGTCGACAGCGCCAGCCTCAACCAGATCGACCTGGTCAAGGGATCGTTCTTCACCGGCGGCTTGTTCCAGGTGGTGATCGGCCCGGGCGAGGTGGAAAAGGTCTACGCGGCCTTGCGCGAGCAGACCGGTCTTGCGGCGGCGACCATTGCTGATGTGAAAGACAAGGGCGCGCAAAAAACCAACGCGATGCAGCGTCTGGTACGAGTCTTTTCCGATGTGTTCATGCCCATCCTGCCGGCCTTGATCATTGCTGGCCTGTTGATGGGGGTGAACAACCTGCTGGGCGCCAAGGGCATGTTCATCGAGGGCAAGACCCTGCTGGAGGCCTACCCAGGGCTGGACGGGTTGTGGAGCCTGATCAACCTGATGGCCAACACCTCCTTTGTATTTCTCCCGGCCCTGGTGGGCTGGTCGGCGGCCAAGCGCTTTGGCGGCAGCGAGATCCTCGGCATCGTCCTGGGCCTGATGCTGGTGCATCCGGACCTGCTCAACGCCTGGAACTACGGCAAGGCGGTGGCCGGGCTGGACGGTCAAAGCCTGCCGTACTTCGACATTCTTGGCCTGTTCCAGATCGAGAAGGTTGGCTATCAGGGGCAGATCCTGCCGATCCTGCTGGCGGCCTATGTGATGAGCGTGATCGAAAAGTGGCTGCGGGCCCGGGTGCCCAACGCCATCACCCTGCTGGTGGTGCCCATCACCACCATCGTGGTCACGGGTGTGCTGGCCCTGGCGATCATCGGCCCGGTGACCCGGCACCTGGGCATCTTGATCACTGAAGGCGTGGTCACGCTGTTCGACCTGGCGCCTGTGCTCGGCGGCGCGATCTTCGGCCTGCTCTACGCGCCGTTGGTGATCACCGGCATGCATCACATGTTCCTCGCGGTCGACCTGCAACTGATCTCCACTCAGGGAGGCACCTTCATCTGGCCAATGATTGTCATGTCCAATCTGGCCCAGGGCAGCGCGGCCCTGGCGGTGTTCATCATGAGTCGCAACGCCCGGGATCGCAGCATGGCTTCGACTTCGGCGATTTCCGCCTATTTCGGTATCACCGAACCGGCGATGTTCGGCGTCAACCTGCGCTACAAGTTTCCCTTTTACGCCGCGTTGGTCGGCTCGGCCCTGGGCAGCATCTTTCTTTCGCTGAACAAGGTCCAGGCCTCGGCCATCGGTGTGGGCGGGCTGCCGGGGTTCATCTCGATCATTGTGCAGTACATCCCGATGTTCGTCATGGGCATGGTCATCGCCCTGGTGGTGCCCTTCGTCCTGACCTGCGGCCTGAGTATGAAGATCATCCGCCCCGGCTACCGCGTGGCCTGACTCGGTTCTTCAGGCGCCGGCTCGCCGGCGAGTGCCTTCACCTCTTTCCAAGGAATCCCCATGCAAGACTGGCAGCGTTCGGTGATCTATCAGATCTACCCGAAAAGTTTTCACAGCCACTCAGGGCAGGCCACCGGCGATCTGTTGGGGGTGGTGGACAAGCTCGACTACCTGCAATGGCTGGGGGTCGATTGCCTGTGGCTGACCCCGTTCCTGCGTTCGCCGCAACGGGACAATGGCTATGACATCAGCGATTACTACGCCATCGATCCCAGCTACGGCAGCATGGCCGACTGCGACTTGCTGATCGCCGAAGCCGGCAAGCGCGGGATCAAGCTGATGCTGGACATCGTGGTCAACCACACCTCCATCGAACACACCTGGTTCCAGCAAGCCCGCAGCAGCCTGGACAACCCGTACCGGGACTTCTACATCTGGCGCGACGAACCCAACAACTGGGAATCCAAGTTCGGCGGCTCCGCCTGGGAATACGAGGCCCAGACCGGGCAGTACTACCTGCACCTGTTCGATCACACCCAGGCCGACCTCAACTGGGACAACCCCCAGGTGCGCGCCGAGGTGTTCAAGATGATGCGCTTCTGGCGCGACAAGGGCGTCGGCGGTTTCCGCCTTGACGTGATCAACCTGATCTCCAAACCGGCGGATTTCCCCGAGGATCAGAGTGACGGCCGCCGCTTCTATACCGACGGCCCCAACGTTCACCAGTACCTGCAGGAAATGCACCGGGAAGTGTTCGCCGGCCACGATCTGGTGAATGTCGGCGAGATGTCCTCCACCCGCCTGGAACATTGCATCCGCTATTCCCATCCGGAGTCGAAGGAGCTGTCGATGACCTTCAACTTCCATCACCTGAAGGTGGACTACCCCAACCAGCAGAAGTGGTTGTGGGCCGATTTCGACTTCCTCGAACTCAAGCGCATCCTCTCGGATTGGCAAACCGGCATGCAGGCCGGCGGCGGTTGGAATGCGCTGTTCTGGTGTAACCACGACCAGCCGCGGGTGGTCTCGCGCTTTGGCGATGACGGCGAGCATCGGGTGGTGTCGGCGAAGATGCTGGCCACGGCGTTGCACCTGCTCCAGGGCACGCCCTTTGTGTACCAGGGCGAAGAACTGGGCATGACCAATCCGCACTTCGAGCGCATCGAGCAGTACCGCGATGTCGAAACCCTGAACATCCACCGCCTCAAGCGCGAGGCCGGCGAAGACCCGCAGGCCATCATGGCGGCGATCCAGCAGAAATCCCGGGACAACGGGCGCACGCCGATGCAGTGGAATGCCGGGATCAATGCCGGTTTCAGCAGCGCCGAGCCCTGGATCGGGATACCGGCCAACGCCAGCCAGATCAATGTCGAGGCGCAACTCGACGACGAAGAATCCGTGCTGCATCACTATCGCCGGCTGATTGCCTTGCGCCGCCATGAGGCGCTGATCCAGCACGGCCTCTATCGCCAGCTGCTGCCCGAGCATTGGCAGGCCTGGGCCTATCTGCGCGAAGGCGAGGGCGAGCGCCTGCTGGTGGTGAACAACTTCTACGGCGCCCCGTGCGAGGTCGAGTTGCCGGAAGCGGTAATCGGCGCAGGCATGCATCAGCGCCTGCTGATCAGCAACTACCCGGACCACGAGCCGCGCAGCCAGCACTTGCACCTGCGGCCTTACGAGTCCTTCGTCCTGCACTTGACCCTGTAGATACCGGCTTGCCGGCGAACCGGGCCAGACGAGCATTTTTGGCCCAGCGTATGCGTCGCCAAGCCGGCTCCGACGAATCCCAACAACACAATAAAAATAATGCGGTGGCTTATGAACACAACAATAAATCGCGCTCTGGCGGCGTCCTGCCTGTGCCTGGTCTTGCCCTTTCCGGCCCAGGCTCTGGAGTTTGCCGGTTACCTGCGCAGCGGCCTGGGGACCTCAGTCAACAGTGGCTCGCAGTCTTGCTTCCAGTTGCCCGGCGCGCAGTCCAAGTACCGCCTGGGCAACGAGTGCGAGCAGTACGCCGAGCTGGAACTGCGCCAGGACCTGTACACCCTGGACGACGGCTCGGTGCTCAGCGTCGACGGCATGGCCTCGCTCTACAACCGCTATGACCGCAACCTGAGCTTCCAGGGCGAAAACGGTTCGGCGCGGATGCCGCAGCTGTACGCTCAGTGGTCGAACCTGCCCAGCCTCAATGGCGGTTCGCTGTGGGCCGGGCGCCGTTACTACAAGCGTAACGACATCCATATTTCCGACTTCTACTACTGGAACCAGAGCGCCACCGGCGGCGGGGTCGAGGACGTGCGCATCGGCGATCTGAAATACAGCTACGCCTTCTCCCGCAAGGACAATCTCTATCAGAAGCAGGCCGTGAGCCGTCATGACTTCAACGTCGCCGGCTTCCAGACCAACCCCGGCGGCGAGCTGGAGCTGGGCCTGAGCTACCTGGAAAAGCCCGATCGCCGTGGTGCCCACAATGGCTGGGCGATCACCACCCAGCATGTGCAGCAGGGCTTTTTCGGCGGCAAGAACAAACTGGCCCTGCAATACGGCGAAGGCCCCGGCACCGGCCTGGGCTACACCGGCAACACTTATCTGGATGCCGGTAACAAGAGCTATCGCCTGGTGGAGTTCTTCGACTGGCAACTGACCCCGCGCTTCGGTGGCCAGGTGGAAGCGGTCTATCAGAAGGACATTCGCCCCGACGGCCAGGACCAGAACTGGATCTCGCTGGGCGTGCGCCCGGCCTACGCCATCACCGAGCAGTTCAAGCTGGTGACCGAGTTCGGCCACGATCAGGTGGAGGCGCCCGGGGGCACCCGCAAACTCAGCAAGTTCACCTTCGCGCCCACCTGGTCACCCAAGGGCCCGGACTTCTGGGCCCGACCCGAGGTGCGCCTGTACTACACCTATGCCAGTTGGAACGAGGCCGCCAAGCGTGCGGCCAATGAACTGGCGGCCGGTTCCGCGCTGTCCGACGGCGGTGTGTTCGGCAGCACCCGGCACGGTGCGAACGTCGGTTTGCAGGTCGAGTACTGGTGGAAATAAGCGATGCTGTCGGGGCTCGCGCTCCATCGGCACTTCAAGGAATCATTAGCAGGTGACGTCATGGCCATAACCCAACCCTTGCAATTGCTCGCGCCCCTGTCCGGGGTGCTGCTGCCCCTGGATCAGGTCCCGGACCCGGTGTTTTCCAGCCGGGTGATCGGTGACGGGCTGTGCATCGACCCGACTACCCAGACCCTCTGCGCGCCGCTGTCCGGAGTGATCAGCAACCTGCAGCACAGCGGTCATGCGCTGAGCATTACCGGCGAACAGGGGCATCAGGTGCTGATGCACATCGGGCTGGACACGGTGAACCTGGCGGGCAAGGGCTTCACCTGTCTGGTCGAGGAAGGCCAGCAAGTGGCGGCCGGCCAGCCGCTGATCGAGTTCGATGCCGATTACCTGGCCCAGCATGCCCGCAGCCTGTTGACCCTGATGCTGGTGGTCAGTGGCGAGGCGCTGACGGGGCTGGTCACCGACAGCGTGCTGGTGGAAGCAGGGCAGCCGGTGTTGCAGATCGAGCCTGCCGGCGAGGAGAACGGCGCCGAGCCCCAGGCCGAGGACGCTGAAGCCGTGTTTTCCCAGCCGTTGATCCTGGCCAATCCCCAGGGGCTGCACGCTCGCCCGGCGGCGTTGCTGGCCCAGGCCGCCAAGGGCTTTGCCGCGAGTATCAGCCTGCACCGGCGTGAGGATTCGGCCAATGCCAAGTCCCTGGTGTCGATCATGGCGTTGCAGACGGTGCAGGGCGATGTTTTGCAGGTCAGCGCCGCCGGCGAGGATGCCGAGCGGGCGATTCAGGCTCTGGTGCAACTGCTGGCTTCCGGTTGTGGCGAGAACGTCCGGGCTGCGGCGCCCGGTCTGCAGCCGGCAGCGGCGCTGGATGAGACGCCGGGGACGGTTCTGCGGGGCGTCTGTGCGTCCCCGGGTTCAGCGGTCGGCCAGGTGGTGCAGGTGGCTGAACAGCGCCTGCCGATAACGGAGTGCGCGGCGAACCCGCAGCAGGAGCGCGAAGTGCTGGAGCAGGCCTTGCGCGAAGCGGTCCGGGACCTGCAACAGCTACGGGACAACGCCCTGGGGGAGGCGCAAGAGGAAATCTTCCGTGCCCACCAGGAACTCCTCGACGACCCGAGCCTGCTGGAGCAAGCCCACGCCCTGATCGCCACCGGCAAGAGCGCCGCCTTTGCCTGGAACGCTGCCATCGAGGCCACCGCCGAGCTGTTCAAGGGCTTGGGCAGCTCGCTGCTGGCTGAGCGTGCGGTGGATCTGGCGGATGTCGGCCAGCGGGTGCTCAAGCGGATGCTCGGGTTGCAAGAGCATGCCCTGAGCCTGCCGGACCAGGCCATTCTGATTGCCGAGCAACTGACCCCCTCGCAGACTGCCAGCCTGGACACGGCCAAGGTACTGGGGTTTGCCACCGTCGGCGGTGGCGCCACCAGCCACGTGGCGATTCTGGCTCGGGCCCTGGGCTTGCCGGCCATCTGTGGCCTGCCGTCATGGGTCCTGTCGCTGGCCAATGGCACCCGCATTCTGCTGGATGCCGACCGCGGCGAGCTGCACCCGGACCCGGACCCTCAGCACCTGCAGCAACTGCAGTCGCAGCGTCAGCAGCAACGTCTGCGTCAGCGCCAGGACCTGGCCCAGGCGGCGTGGCCGGCGGTGACCCGTGACGGTCATCATCTGGAGGTCACGGCCAACATTGCCTCCCTGGCAGAGGCTGAGCAGGCCATGAGTCTGGGCGGCGAAGGCGTCGGTCTGTTGCGTTCGGAATTCCTCTACCAGGACCGTGGCCACGCCCCCAGTCCCGAGGAGCAGGCCGACACCTACCAAGCCATTGCCCGGGCCTTGGGGCCGACGCGCAATCTGGTGGTGCGCACCCTGGACGTGGGCGGCGACAAGCCTCTGGCGTATGTGCCCATGGACCGCGAGGCCAACCCCTTTCTCGGCCTGCGGGGTATCCGCCTGTGCCTGGCGCGTCCCGAATTGCTGCGCGAGCAGTTCCGAGCAATTCTCGCCAGCGCCGGACAGACCCGTCTGCACATCATGTTGCCGATGGTCAGCCAACTGGCGGAGCTGCGCCAGGCGCGCCAACTACTCGATGACGAGGTTCGGGCTCTGGGCCTGGCGCAGCGGCCCAAGTTGGGCATCATGATCGAAGTGCCTTCGGCGGCCTTGATGGCTGATCGCTTCGCTCCAGAGGTGGATTTCTTCTCCATCGGCACCAACGACCTGACCCAATACACCCTGGCCATGGACCGGGATCATCCGCGCCTGGCCAGCCAGGCCGACAGCTTCCATCCCTCGGTGCTGCGCCTGATTGCCCGCACGGTGCAAGCCGCGCATGCCCACGGCAAGTGGGTGGGCGTCTGCGGCGCGCTGGCTTCCGAAACCCTGGCGGTGCCGTTGTTGCTGGGGCTGGGCGTGGATGAACTGTCGGTGAGTGTGCCGCTGATTCCTGCCATCAAGGCCCGGGTCCGGGAACTGGATTTGAGCGAGTGTCAGGCTTTGGCCGCAAGGATCATCGACCTGGAAGACGCAGTTCAGGTACGTGAATACCTGCAACAGCAGCACGTCGCCGCCGACTCACTGATTCTGGAGAACTGAAGATGTTCGAGAGATTGCAACGGGCGTTCTGGAAGGCCCTGACTCCAGACCTGATCCCGGATCAGCCGACCGCCTCCAAGGCCTGCGGCCGTACTCTGAATGAGGCGATGCTGGCGGCGTTGGGGGGGCGCGCCAACATCAAGAGCCAGCAACCATTGGCCCTGACCCGGCTGCGCCTGGAGTTGCATGATCCGCAGCTGCTGGACAGCAGTGCCTTGCGCGTGGCGGGGGTGCCGGCCGTGATGCCCCTGGCCGGTGGCGTGGTGCATCTGTTGTTGGGGTTGCAGGGCTGAAGGCTTTTTCGCCGGCACACCGGGCTCCAGCACAGGCTGCGTGAAAACGTCGCGAGTGAAGGCAAAAAAAGGCGAAGAACGGCCGGGGGGCGCGTTCGACTTTAGGAGCCTAAATGAGCATTCCGATCGGACTCGCGTCCGAGCCTGTTTTTAACGCAGTAGTTTTCACACAGCCTGAAGCCTGAGCAAGCGCCATGTAACCGGCGCCAGGTCCTGGCTGGCCGGCGAACAGGCCCTTGAAAGCACACCCTGCTTCCCCACCCCGTCTGCGTCCCGTCGCCGCGTAGGCCTTACTGTTTCTCAACTGCGGGTGTATCGTATTCGCCTTTTGCGGGCCAGGGCCCGCTGTGCATACGTGAGGTAGTTGAGTCCATGTCCTTTACCCGTCGACAAATACTCGGTGGTCTGGCCGGTCTGGTAGTGGTGGGCGTGGGAGCGGGCGGCGCCTCGCGTTACTGGCTGGGGAAAATGGCCGACGCCGAAGCGGGCCACGACTACGAGCTGATCGCCGCGCCGCTGGACGTGGAACTGGTGCCAGGGCACAAGACCGAAGCCTGGGCCTTTGGCCCTTCGGCGCCTGGCACTGAACTGCGGGTGCGCCAGGGCGAGTGGTTGCGAGTGCGCTTCATCAACCACCTGCCGGTGGCCACCACCATCCACTGGCATGGCATCCGCCTGCCGCTGGAAATGGACGGCGTGCCTTACGTTTCGCAACTGCCGGTATTGCCCGGCGAATACTTCGACTACAAGTTCCGCGTGCCGGATGCCGGCAGCTACTGGTATCACCCTCACGTGAGCAGTAGCGAAGAGCTGGGGCGTGGTCTGGTGGGGCCGCTGATCATCGAGGAGCGCGAGCCTACCGGCTTCAAGTACGAGCGCACCCTGAGCCTGAAGAACTGGCACGTGGATGAAGAGGGCGCCTACATGCCGTTCAGCGTTGCCCGGGAAGCCGCGCGCGGTGGCACCGCCGGGCGCCTGTCCACCATCAATGGCGTGTCCCAGGCGGTGATCGACCTGCCGGCGGGGCAGATCACCCGGGTGCGCTTGCTCAACCTCGATAACACCCTGACCTACCGCATCAACATTCCCAATGTCGAAGCGCAGATCTACGCGCTGGATGGCAACCCCATCGAGCCGCGCCCCTTGGGCAAGGAATACTGGCTGGGACCGGGCATGCGCATTTGCCTGGCGATCAAGGCCCCGCCGGCGGGAGAGGAGCTGTCGTTGCGCAATGGCCCGGTACGCCTGGGCACCTTACGTTCGGTGGCCAACAGCGATGCGCCCACCGCCTGGCCGCCAGCGTTGCCGGCCAACCCGGTGGCCGAGCCTGATCTCGACAACGCTGAGAAGCTCAACTTCAATTTCGAATGGGTTGGTTCGGTCTCGGTGAACGTGGACAATGGCAAACCGCCGAGCCTGTGGCAGATCAACGGCCAGGCTTGGGACATCACCGACAAGACCTGCGCCGACCGGCCGATTGCCACCTTGAAACAGGGCAAGAGCTACATTTTCGAATTGAAGAACATGACTCAGTACCAACACCCGATCCACTTGCACGGCATGAGCTTCAAAGTCATCGCCTCGAATCGCAAGAAGATCACGCCCTACTTCACCGACACCTACCTGCTGGGCAAAAACGAGCGTGCCCGCGTGGCGCTGGTGGCGGATAACCCCGGGGTCTGGATGTTCCACTGCCACGTGATCGATCACATGGAAACCGGGCTGATGGCCGCTATCGAGGTGGTGTGATGCGGCAGATTCGCCCGGCGCCGATCATCGACCGCAGTCGTGACCAGGACTTCATGCGCGAGGCCCTGGCCCTGGCCACCCAAGGCGCAGCCCTGGGGGAAGTGCCGGTGGGCGCGGTGCTGGTGCTGGACGGCCAGATCATCGGCCGTGGCTACAACTGCCCGATCAGCGGCAGCGACCCCAGTGCCCACGCCGAGATGGTGGCGATCCGCGCGGCGGCCCAGGCAGTGAACAACTATCGCCTGCCCGGCAGCACCCTGTACGTAACCCTGGAACCTTGCAGCATGTGCGCCGGCCTGATTGTCCATTCGCGCATTGCCCGCGTGGTGTACGGCGCCCTGGAGCCCAAGGCCGGCATCGTGCAGAGCCAGGGCCAGTTCTTCACCCAGGGGTTTCTCAATCATCGGGTGCTGTACGAAGGCGGGGTGCTGGCCGAAGCGTGCGGTGCGGTGTTGAGCGAGTTCTTCAAGGCGCGCCGAGCGCGCTGATCTCAAACCGGTTCGCGGCTTTCGCGAGCAAGCTCGCTCCTGCAAAAACACGGAGCCGGCTTGCCGGCAAACCGCCCCTTGAGCCCTACGCCGCTCTGGCGCAAGCCTTCGCTGGCAAGCCAGCTGCAGGGGAGGGCGGCGCTATTTACTGGCGACAATCACTGCGCGCATCGGCGCCGGCAGACCCTCGATGGTCTTGCTGTGATCGTTGGGGTCGAGGAAGTCGCTCAGGGACTGGTACTTCATCCACTCGGTACCGCGTTGTTCCTCGACGCTGGTCACGCTGACATCCACGCAACGCACGTTGCTGAACCCGGCGCGCCGCAGCCACAGTTCCAGGGCCGGCACCGAGGGCAGGAACCACACGTTGCGCATCTGCGCATAACGGTCTTCGGGCACCAGCACCTGATGCTGATCGCCTTCCACCACCAGGGTTTCCAGTACCAGTTCGCCGCCCTTGACCAGGCAGTCCTTGAGCGCCAGCAGATGCTCGATGGGCGAACGGCGGTGGTAGAACACCCCCATGGAAAACACCGTGTCGAAGCCTTCCAGGTTGGCCGGCAGGTCTTCGAAGGGGAATGGCAGGTGCCACACCGAGGGCTCCGACAGGTAGCGCTGCACCGCCTGGAACTGGCAGAAGAACAGCCAGTTGGGGTCCACGCCGATCACGCTGTGGGCGCCGGCGCCGAGCATGCGCCACATGTAGTAGCCATTGCCGCAGCCGACATCGAGGATGCGTTTGCCTTCAAGGTTCAGGTGCGGGGCGACCCGCGACCATTTCCAGTCCGAACGCCATTCGGTATCCACGTGCACGCCGAACAGGTCGAACGGGCCTTTGCGCCACGGTGACAGGCCCATCAGTGCGGTACGCATCTGCGCCCGGGTGGCGTCGTCGCAGTCGGTGTCCAGGCGCAGGCCGTTGATCAGGTCGACGTCGCTGGGCTGGATGTTCGGCAATGCGTCGAGGGCGCTCTGCCAGCGCTCCAGGTCGCCATGGCCCTTTTCCATCTTGGCGTCGAGCTGGGCTTGCAGGCCGTTGGCCCATTCGGCCAGGGGCGTGCCCGCCAGACGGCGAGCGAGGGGGGACAGATCAATCATGGCAGGGCAATCAACGAGGCAAAGTTAAGACACTGGAACCACGGCACGACTTTCGAGAACCCGGCGGCCAGCAGGCGCTCGCGGTGTTCTTCGAGGCTGTCGGGCTTCATGACGTTTTCGATGGCACTGCGCTTCTGGGCAATTTCCAGTTCGCTGTAGCCGTTGGCGCGCTTGAAGGCGATGTGCAGGTCGGTGAGCAGGGCGTGTTCCTCGGCATCGTTGAAGCGCAGCTTCTCCGAAAGGATCAGCGCACCGCCGGGCAGCAACGACTGGCGGATGCGCCCGAGCAGGGCCAGGCGCTGCTCGGGGGCGATGAACTGCAGGGTGAAGTTCAGCGCCACCACCGAGGCCGGTTGGAACTCCAGGGCCAGAATATCGGCTTCGAGCACCTGCACCGGCAGCAGCTCCTGGAACATCGAATCCTGGCCGTTGAGGTATTCCCGGCAGCGCTCGACCATGGCCGCCGAGTTGTCCACGGCGATCACCCGGCAACCGTCCGTGCGCACATGGCGGCGCAGGGCCTGGGTCACCGCGCCCAGGGATGAGCCCAGGTCATAGAGCACGCTGTTGGGCTGAGCGAACTGCGCCGCCAGCACCCCGAGGTTCTCGACAATGGTTGGGTAACCCGGCACTGAGCGCTTGATCATGTCCGGGAACACCCGCACCACATCCTCGTTGAAGGCGAAGTCGGGCACCTGGGCCAGGGGCTGGGCGAATAGGCGGTCAGGTTGTTTGCTCACGGCGGTTCCAGCGATGCAGATAAAAAAGAGGGCGGCATTGTAGCCGCTGCCGCAGGTTGCGATAAGGCCCGCAGGGCCTTCAGCGGCTGATGGGCGACACAAGGTGGATTCGTCCTCAGGGCTCCTTCGCCCTGGCCGGCCCCTGGTGGCTTCTTGCAGGAGCCGGCTGACCGGCGCAAGTGGATTAGCGTGCCCTTTGCTTGAACGCCGACGCGGCGATGCCCCACTGGCCCAGCCAGTAGAAAATGATGATCAGGTAGGGCGCGGCATCGAAGCTCACCACGAAGCGGCTGATACCGATCAGGCTGTCGGAGAAGGCAAAGCTCAGTGCCCCCAGGGCGGCCAGTAGCGCCGAGCGCTTGGGCACCTCGCTCCCCAGACGCGCCCAGGCTCGCCAGAGCATGGCGCTGATGGTCAGGGCATAGACGATCACCGGGATCAGCAGCGGGCCCAGGCCGTGAGCGATCAGAATGCTCAACAGCCCCGCACCGATGGCCAGTGCCACTGCCATCGGCAGCAGCGCCGGGCGTCGGCAGTCGCTGAGGTAAGCCTTGAGGTAGGCCAGGTGGGCCACCAGGAAGGCCCCGAGGCCGAACACGAACAGGTCCGAAGGCCAGGCCAGCAGCACGTCACCCAGCAGCGAGAACAGCAGGCCGAGGATGATCCAGCGGCGGTAGTCCCCGGACGGCGCATCATGCAGCCAGCCCAGCAGGGCCAGCACCGGCAGCGGCTTGACCAGCAGGCAGAGCAGCGTGGCATGCACGCTGACCCCGTAGATAAAGGTCACGGCGCCCATCAGGGCCAGAATCAGCCAGCCCATGTCAATTGACCGTGATCGAGCAGTCGAAGGCTTTCGCCGGGGCTTCTTCTGGTGCCCAAGGCTGTTGATAGGTCAGCAACAACCGGCCCTGGCCGCTGGCAAAGGCCTGGAAGCGCCAGGTCGACTGGCCGCCGTTGCCCACCAGGCCGGTGTCCTCGGGGTTGCTGTAGACCTCGGGGCTGACCTTGCGCAGGATGCCGCCGGCCGAGTCCTGGATCGCCCAGCGATAGCCGGTGGTGGGGTTGCTCGGCAGGATCAGGGTCAGGGTTTGCCCGTTGTGCAGTTGCAGCGGGCATTGGTTCTGGTTTTCCACGCTGACGTTTTGCTTGGGCTGGCTGGCGCAGGCGCTCAGCAGAGTAAGGCTGAGCAGGGTAAGTAGGCGAGGTGCGGACATGGGTCAGGAAGCTCCGATCATTCATGACGAACGGCGAGCATAACTGAAGATGATGGGCGGTGTGGGGGAGGGATGGAGGTTGGCGGTTATGGCGTGTTCGCCGGCACGCCGGTTCCTACAAGGGACAAGCTGTAGGAGTCGGCGTGTCGACGCAGGGCGTTAGAACAGGACCTTGGCCACGTCGGCAAAGCGCTTGGCGAAGTGCACGGTGAGGCCTTCCTTGAGGTACTCCGGCAACTCCTCGAAGTGCCCGCGGTTGGGCTCCGGCAGGATCAGCTCAAAGATCTTCTGCCGCCGCGCCGCGATGACTTTCTCCCGCACCCCGCCAATGGGCAGTACGTGCCCGGTGAGGGTCAGTTCGCCGGTCATGGCCACGCCTTTTTTCGGTGGCTGGTTACGCGCCAGGGACAGCAATGCGCTAGCCATGGTCACCCCGGCGCTGGGGCCGTCCTTGGGGGTCGCGCCTTCCGGTACGTGCAGGTGGACGAAGGCTTCGTCGAAGAACTGGCTGTCACCGCCGAACTGCTTGAGGTGCGAGCTGACGTAGCTGTAGGCGATCTCCGCCGACTCCTTCATCACATCCCCCAGTTGCCCGGTGAGCTTGAAGCCGCGGTTGTGGGTATGAATCCGCGTGGCCTCGATGGGCAAGGTCGCGCCACCCATGCTGGTCCAGGCTAAACCTGTGATGACCCCGGTGCCGCTCAACACCTGTTCGTTGCGGAACACCGGCATGCCGAGGGCGGCTTCCAGGTCCTTGGGCCCGATCTTGATCTTCGCTGCCGGATCCTCCAGTAGCTTGACCACGGCCTTGCGCACCAGTTTGCCCAGTTGTTTTTCCAACTGGCGTACCCCGGCTTCGCGGGCATAACCGTCGATCACCGTGCGCAGCGCGCTGTCGCTGATGCTCAGGCTGCTTTTGGCCACGCCGGCCTTGTCCAACTGCTTGGGCCACAGGTGGCGCTTGGCGATGGCCAGTTTTTCTTCGGTGATGTAGCCCGACAGGCGAATCACTTCCATGCGGTCGAGCAGTGGGCCGGGAATCGAATCCAGGGTGTTGGCGGTGCACACGAACAGCACCTTGGACAGGTCCATGCGCAGGTCCAGGTAGTGGTCGAGGAAGTCGACGTTCTGCTCCGGATCGAGCGTCTCCAGCAGGGCCGAGGCCGGGTCGCCCTGGTAGCTCTGGCCCATCTTGTCGATCTCGTCGAGCATGATTACCGGGTTCATCACCTCGACTTCCTTGAGGGCCTGCACCAGCTTGCCCGGCTGGGCACCGATGTAGGTGCGGCGGTGGCCCTTGATCTCGGCTTCGTCGCGCATGCCGCCGACACTGAAGCGATAGAACGGCCGACCCAGGGATTCGGCAATGGACTTGCCGACACTGGTCTTGCCCACACCGGGCGGACCCACCAGCAGCACGATGGAGCCGCTGATCTCGCCCTTGTAGGCGCCCACCGCGAGGAATTCGAGGATGCGATTCTTGATGTCGTCGAGCCCGGCATGGTGCTGGTCCAGCACTTTGCGCGCGTGCTTGAGGTCGAGCTTGTCCGCGCCGAACACGCCCCATGGCACCGACGTGGCCCAGTCCAGGTAGTTGCGGGTCACCGCGTACTCCGGTGAACCGGTTTCGAGGATCGACAACTTGTTCATTTCGTCGGTGATGCGTTTCTGCGCCTGGGGCGGAAGGACCTTGTCGTTCAGGCGTTGTTCGAATTGCTCCAGGTCGGCGCTGCGGTCGTCCTTGGTCAGCCCCAGCTCCTGCTGGATGACCTTGAGCTGTTCCTTGAGGAAGAACTCGCGCTGGTGTTCGCCGATCTTGCGGTTGACCTCGGCGGAAATCTCTTTCTGCAGGCGCGCGACCTCAAGCTCCTTGCGCAGCATCGGCAGGACTTTTTCCATGCGCTTGAGCATGGGCACGCAGTCCAGCACTTCCTGCAGTTCGTTGCCGGTGGCCGAGGTCAGGGCGGCCGCGAAGTCGGTCAACGGCGAGGGATCGTTGGGACTGAAGCGGTTGAGGTAGTTTTTCAACTCTTCGCTGTACAGCGGGTTGAGTGGCAGCAGCTCCTTGATCGCGTTGATCAGCGCCATGCCGTAGGCCTTGACCTCGTCGGTGGGCTCGCTGGGCTGGTGTGGGTATTCGACTTCTACCAGGTAGGGCGGACGGTGGTGCTTGAGCCAGGTCTTGATGCGCACGCGGGTCAGGCCCTGGGCAACGAATTGCAGCTTGCCGTTCTCGCGGCTGGCATGGTGGACCTTGACCAGGGTGCCGTACTCCGGCAACGCGCTGGTATCAAAATGCCGCGGGTCTTCGGCGGGGGTGTCCATGAAGAACAGGGCAAGGGAGTGGTGGTCGGATTGGCTCACCAGTTCCAGGGTCTCGGCCCAGGGTTCTTCATTGACGATGACCGGCAGCACCTGAGCTGGAAAGAACGGCCGATTGTGAATCGGGATGATGTAGACCTTGTCCGGCAGATTCTGTCCGGGCAGGGCCAGGCCAGTGCCATGGGCAGCCGGTTGTTCGGTCTCTGCCGGATCGACGTACTCTCGTGGATCTTCGGGAAATGCTTGCTGGTCGCTCATGGAGGCTCCTGCGCGATGGTCTATGCAGCTTAGATGGGGCAGGTCGTGACGGGTTTCAATGGGAAACAGGTTTCAGCTTTTTTCTGAACGTGGCCGGACGGGCCTGGTGCCCGATCCACCGCGCAGACAGAGCAGAACGGCCGTCGGCTCTTGGGGGATGGAGGAAGATGTGTCAATAAAATGGCTGTGAAGTCGCCTGATTTAGTGCGTGATCTTCGAGGCTTGTAGGATTAATCTCAGCGATCGAAATGTCTGGATGAAAATGGCATTTTATTGACGCGTGCATTCAGCTCCTTGGAGGGATGGGTATGAAGAACGGACTTTTCAGCTCCCGACGGCGCTTATCCGCGCGGTCGTTTTCAGGGCTTTTCGGGTCGCCGCGGTGGCCGAGAGTAGCCTCATGAAATGGGGACTAACCTTTCAGGCGAGAATTGTCGGGGCGTTGGCGCTGCTGTTGTTGGTATTGATTGCAGCGGTGTATTTTTCGGTCAAGACCGCCACCAATCAGGCGGTGGAGAAGCAGGCACAGCTGCAGTTGAAGGTCGGTACTCGAGTTTTTGAACGGCTGCTGGACCTGCAGGGCCGTCACTTGCAGTACGGCATTGACTGGCTGGCGGGGGATTCGGGGTTTCGCCGCGCGGTGCGCAGCGGCAAGCCGGTGGATATCCTCGCGACCCTGACTCAGCATCGCGGTGGTATTCGCTCCAGTGAGATGTTCGTCCTCAGCCCTGAGGGGCGGGTCATTGCCAGCACCCTGCCAGAGTTTGTCCAGAATCAGCCTTTTCCCTACAGCCAGGCCCTGAACCGAGCCTTGCGCCATAACACCCACATGCTGTTTGTCGCCATCCAGGGGCGACCTTATTTGCTGGTTCAGGGACAAGTCTGGGAGTCGTTACCCATCGCCCGGGTGGTAATGGGGGTTCCCATGGATGAATCGTTCGCCCGGGAACTGCGTTCGATGAGCAACCTTGAAGTGTCATTCCTGACCGTCGAGCATCAGCATCCAGGGGAGCTGTTCAGCACTCAGCCGGCGTTTTTCTGGTCCTCGATCATCAAGCTCCTGAGTGATTCCCTGTGGCAATCCTTGCCACCGATGAGTGAGGTGCATGGCCAGCGTTTTCTCAATCAGGCGTTGCAACTGGCCAACACCGGCGATGCCGACGATTCGCGGGTCATGGCCTTGCTGCAAAGTCCCCTTGAACAGGCGCTGCAAGCGTTTGCGCCGTTGGATCGGGAGTTTTTGTGGATCTCTGCGGTGGCCTTGGTGATTTCGCTGGTCGGTGCCTTGCTGATGGCGCGGCGGGTTTCACGACCTTTGGAAGATCTGGCCCTGGCGGCGCGGCGCATTGGTGCTGGCAACTATCAGGCGCCGGTCACCGTCAAGCGCAGCGATGAGTTCGGGGTGTTGGCCGATGCCTTCAACGCCATGCAAAGCGCCATTGCCTCCCGCGAGCAGCAATTGGCCCACAATGCCCTGCACGACCCACTCACTGGCTTGCCCAATCGCGCCTTGGCCATCGAGCGCTTGAGCCGCGCGATTACCGCCCGGCGCAACGTGGTGTTGCTGTACTTGGGGATCGACAATCATCGGACGATTCACGAAGGTTTTGGCAGTGAAGGCTTGGAGCAGATGATGGGCGAGTTCAGCCGGCGACTGCGCGAAGTCCTGTCCCGGGGCGACACAGCTGCACGGATCACCACCAGCGAGTTTTTGCTGCTGCTGGAAAACACTGAGCTGGATGGCGCCATCGCCATGGCGGATCGCTTGCATAGCCTGCTGAGTCGACCGCAACTGATTCAGGGCGATGAAGTCCGGCGTCAGATCTGCATGGGCGTGGCGGTGTATCCCGCCGATGGTCAGTCCGCGGAGGAACTGATCAGCCGAGCCGCCATCGCTCGTCACGACGCATCGATCAAGCCTGGTTACTTGCAGGTCTACCAGCAGGATCGCGACCTGGCCCACCAACGGCAGATCAGCCTCATTCGCGATCTACGGCGCGCCGCTGCCGAAGGTGAACTGTTCCTGTTGTACCAGCCCAAACTCGATTTGCGTCGGGACGATCTGCACTTGGCCGAAGCCCTGCTGCGTTGGCAGCACCCGGTGTTCGGCGTGGTATCGCCGACGGAGTTCATTCCCCTGGCCGAGCGTACCGGCAGCATGCACAGCTTGACGTCCTGGGTCATCGAGGCCTGCATCCGCCAGTTGGCGCAATGGAATCGCCGGGCCTTGTCGGTGCGCTTGTCACTCAACATCAGCGCCAGTGACCTGGAGGACGATGGGTTGGAGCTCCGCGTCAAAGAGTGCCTGGAGCGCTATCAGGTGGCGGCCGAGCAACTGGTGTTTGAAATCACCGAGAGCGCGATCATGCGCGATCCGGAACAGTCGTTGGCGGTGCTGCAGCGTTTGCGCGGCTGCGGCATCAGCCTGTCGGTGGATGACTTTGGCACCGGTTATTCATCCCTGGCGCAATTGCAGCGTCTGCCGGTCCAGGAGTTGAAGATCGATCAGTCCTTTATCCGCCACCTGGATGACACCAGTGGCGATGCGGTAATCGTGCGTTCGACCATTGAGATGAGCCACAAGCTGGGGCTCAAGGTGGTCGCCGAAGGGGTGGAGTTCGAGCATTGCCTGAGGCTGCTGGAGAGCTGGGGGTGTGACACGGTACAAGGCTATTTGATCAGCCGGCCATTGCCGACCGAGGCTTTCGAACGTTGGATACAGACGTTGCGAGCGACGATCTGACGTTGTTGCAGAGCCGGCCGGAACACGCCGGCCGGCGTCTAGGGTGGGTATTTCAGAGAGTGGCCGACTCGGCCTTGGTCAACAGGCTGTGCAGCTCCGGTTCAATGCCTTCCTCAGTGAGGTTGTCCATGATTTCCAGGATGCAGGAGGCGTAGCGCCGTTCGATGGCAGCCTCCGCCCAGTCCAGCTCATAGATCGCCATGACCCGCACATCCAGGTAGGGCGATTCTGCCAGCAGGCGTTTTAACAAGGTGATGGCCGGTGGGGTTCGCAACTCGCCCAGGGACACCGCGCAGCGGTGCTGCCAGTATTCGGGGCGCGACAGCAGGGTTTCGCCGAGCCGTTGCCATTGCGCTGGGTTAAAGGCGCCAAGCACGCCCTTGGCCACCTGTTCGGCGATGTATTCGTTCCAGTTGGCGGCTTCCGAGTCACCGAACCAGTGGTGCAACCGATCAAACAATTCATCACGTTTATCCGTATTCATGATGTCTTTCTCCTGCGTGGGGCGGCCGCGCCAGCACGCTGTTCCTGGCCTGCCGCCCAATACCATGGGGTTTATTCAGGCGTGCCAGGATCGATGCTGCCTTATTTGCGCAGGGCTTCCCAGCATTAAAGGAGCTGGCGGGACCAATGGCCGCGGCCGACTCCGGGCAGCGCTTGGTCCGCAGCAGCCCTTGCCCGGGTCGCGGTTTACCAGGTGGCGGCGAACTTCACCGCGGCCGCGGCGCGCGAGGGCACCTTGAGGATATGCAACAGGGACGACACATGGATGCGCACGGTGAACGGCGAGATATCCAGTTCCCGGGCGATTTCCTTGTTGGTCTTGCCCTGGGCGATCAGCCGCAGGACTTCCTGTTGCCGAGTGGTCAGCTGGCTCACTTCGGCGCCGGCATCCAGGGGCAGCAGCAAGCCGGAAGGTGCGTACTTGACCACCACTTCGCCCTGGCGAATGGCCTGGATCGCCTGGCCGATCTCCTCCGGGCTGATGCTCTTGCCGATAAAACCGTCGGCCCCGGCGGCCATGACTTCGCCGATCAGGTCCTGGTTGTCGACCATCGACACCAAGATGATCGAGGTCCGGGGCAGTTGGCGGCGCAGGTCGGCAATCAGGCTGACCGAGGTCAGGCCGGGAAAGCGCAGGTCGAGAATCAGCGAATCCGGTTCCTCGCCGCTCTCGGCCAGGGCCAGCACCGCGGCCAGGTCGCCGGCCTCTTCCAGCTGGGCGTCGGGCAGCAGGCGCTGGAGGGTGCGCAGCATGCCTTCGCGGAACAACGGGTGGTCGTCGGCGACGATAATCCGGCACGTCATGTCGTGAAACTCCTTGAAACATCCAGTCCTGTGCCCATGCTAACTTGACGCGCGGCGTTGTAACTGCCCGCTGGTCGTGTTCGATACGCGGTATTGCCGAGCGGCAAAAGACCACGGCAACACGGATTGCACAAGGAGGTGATTGCATGAACGTTGAGAAGGACAGCGAACTCGACCAGGCCACCCTGCGGATTGTCGTGGCCGGGTGCGCCCTGGTCTGGTTTACCGTGATCGGCTTTCTCCCGGGGCAGCAGGTCGACCCTTATGTGCCCGTGATGATCTACATTGCCCTGTTCATGCTGGGTTCGATCGTGCTGCGCATGGCCATTGCCCGCTGGCCCGGGCATTACCCGGCGCGGCGCATCCTGGGCATGATCTACGACTACAGCGGCACCTGTTACGGCTTGGTGGTAGGCGGTGAGGGGGCGCTACCGATTTATGCGGTGATGGTCTGGGTCAACCTGGGCAATGGCATGCGCTTCGGCTCGCGTTACCTGGCCATTGCCACCGTGCTGGCGCAGGTTGCGCTGTTCATGGTCTACCTGCTGACCCCCTATTGGCAGGCCCAGCCCTATATGGTGCTGATGCTGATGATCACCAGCACGGTGATTCCGGTGTACGCCCATATCCTGCTCAAGCGCACCCGCCTGGCATCCGAAGAGGCGATTGCCGCCAATCTGGAAAAGTCCCGGTTCCTGGCCCAGGCCAGCCACGACCTGCGCCAGCCGATCCATTCCATCGGCCTGTTCACTGCCTGCCTGCGCGAAGCCAGCCTGGGGCTGGATGAGCGGCGGCTGGTGGACAACATCGACCGATCGCTGCTCAACGTGTCGCAGTTGTTCCGTTCGATCCTCGACCTTTACACCCTGGACAACGGGCGGGTGCAACCCAAGTACGAAACTGTGCACCTGGGCGAACTGCTGCGTGATCTGGTGCGCCAGAATTGCGAGGCGGCGCGCTGGGCGGGTGTCGAACTGCGGCTGCGCCCTTGCGTCCATTGGGTGCGGGTCGATCCTGGATTGCTGGCGACCATGGTGCAGAACGTACTGTCCAATTGCTTCAAGTACGCCGGGCAGCGGCCAGTGCTGATTGGCGTGCGCCGGCGAGGTGCGGGCCTGGCCATTGTCATTTATGACCAGGGCCGGGGGATTGCCGAGGAGCACCTGCCGAAGATTTTCGAGGAGTTCTATCGGGTTCGCCAAGTACGGGACAAGGACGTCGAGGGCGTCGGCCTGGGCCTGTCCATCGTCAAGCGCCTGGGTCAGTTGACCGACCTTGAGGTGACGATCCGTTCGCGGGTCGATCACGGCACCACGGTCAGCCTGCACGGCCTGTCACTGGCCACACCACAGCGGTTGCACGATCGTGACGAGGCGTTGCAGAGCGGCTTGCTGACCGGGCTGCGAGTCTGTCTGGTGGAGGATGACCGCAACGTCTTGCTGGCCACCTCGGCGCTGCTGGAACGCTGGGGCTGCGTGGTCCAGGCCGAGTCGAGCGGAGAGAACCTGCTGACCGATTGCGACATTATCGTCGCCGACTATGACCTGGGCACCCGTGCCTCGGGTATCGAATGCATCGACAGCATCCGCCGGCAGCGGGGCTGGGAAGTGCCGGCGCTGATCATCACCGGGCACGACCTCGAGAAAATCCACGCGGCCCTGCATGACCGCAATATCGCCATCCTCGCCAAGCCGGTGCGTCCGGTGGAACTGCGGGGCACCTTGCGGGCCCTGCGCGAGACGCCGCTGGCGTCCAGTCACAGGGCCGTGACGCAAGCGGCGGTTACCAGGTCCGGCACGGGATAAGCAGGGGATAGTTGGTCATGGTCAGCTTCTTGTTCTCGCCACTGGCGAGTTCGACGAAGTCATCCAGCATCCCTGAGTACGAAGAGATCGAACTGCGCTCGGTGTAGTAGTGGGTGGTCACCGGCCCGTAGTTGGTGTTGCTCTGGCCGGTGCCCACGTACTCATTCCAGCGGCTGGTGCCGTACACCATGTCTTGGCCCTGGACGAAGTAGCGGCCCGGTTGCAGCCCCGTGAACTGGAAGAGGCCGTTGCCGTCGGTCCGGGTCACCCGGTGCACGGCCAGGGCCTCGGGGACCATGCTCACCGGTGCGCCTTCGGGCTGGGAGGCGCGCAACTTGTGCCAGGCCTGCAAGTGTGGGGTAACCGGGTAGAGATAGATCTCGACGTTGCGGCTGTCCTCGATGCCATCGTTGCCGACGATGCAGAACTTGCCGGTGAGCGTGGCGGTGCCCGGTTGCAGGGCGGCGCGCGCGGCCTGGGTGTCGAAGGGGGTATCGGGGTACTGCACGCTGGGAAGCTTCACCGGCGGGTATTCGGCCAGGGTTCGCCCTTGGCGCGGCGCACAGGCCATCAGGGTACAGGCGAGCAGGGCCAGGCCTGTCACCATGAAAAGACGGGATTTCATCAACTCAAGACCTTTTCAGGAGGGAGCGTTGCTCGCACGACGCTGTCCCGCTGCTGCACCGGGGCAGCCCGTCGTGGCGAGCCTGCTTGGCCAGGGGCTAGCGTTTTATTGCTTGCTGCACTCGGCCGGCAGCGCAACTGCTCCGCCCATGGTGGCGAAGGCGACCATGCCGCCGCTGGGCAACACGCAGTTGTATTCGCCGGCGCTGGTGCTGGCGGTGAAGTAGGTCTGGGACGCGTCGCTGCGTACGTTGGACACCGTGGAAACCGGCTTGCCGAGGGTGATCTGGGCACGGTTCTTCAGATCATCGTTGCTCGGTTTGGCAATAGCACAACCGCCCAGGGCGAAGGCTAGAACACTGAGCAGGGCAAGGGGACGGAGGCTGGACTGGAGTTTCATGATGGCTCTTCCTTGGTGTTGTTGTGTTTTCAACGGCGCAGCCGCTCCCGTCACCGCAGAACGGCGGTGTTGAAGAGAACGGGTGGTTGCTCGGCACTATAGCCCCGGGGTGGGGGAGGGTCGATTAGCACAAATGGGCTAATGTCGCTTTGCAATGACGAAGGGGTGGGGGCGCAGATCAGCGGGTTTGATGGGCCCGGTTTGACGCTGCCGGGCCCGGATCAGGCTCAGGTGAGCAGTTGTTCCTGCAGGCGCCGGCCGAGCACATCCAGCAGGTCGCAGCCGTCGCGCAGGGGAATGACGCACAGTTGGGCGAAATCCTGAAGCAGGGCCGGGTTGCTCTGCAGGTTGTCGTGGCTGGCGATGTTTTCCAGCAACTGGGTGGCCGCGCGGATGCGGTGGGCGGCGGCTTCGTGGAGGGCGTCCAGCGGGGCCAGGGTGTCCACCAGCAGGGCGGGGATGTTGTAGTCGTTGCTGGTCAATGGCATGTGACGAGAGTTGGGCTCCGTCGCAGTGGTGTCAGATTTGTTGGGTTTGACCTTTTTCATTTGATCGAGCTCCGGGTAGGCATGAGAGCTGCCAACGGCCTTCCTACGGGCTTGGGTGGCAGCCGCGCGCGGGGTAGGAATACCGAATACCCTTGGACTCGGCCACGCCGAAGCGTGCCCGCGCACGGCCGCCGCGGCTGATCTTACGGATGCGACAGATGCTCCGCAATCAGACGGGCGCTTATGCGCCAAGGGTTCTCGAAGGGTTCCTACGCCCTGTCACTGAATTTGCAATGACCCCCAGACCTTAAGGGCATCGCCTTGGAGGGACAAGGTGATGCAATTGGACGCGAGTTGTAGGAATTTTCGGTGATCGCGGTTTGAGGGGAAGGGGGGAGGGTTTGGTCTTGAGCGGTGGGGAAGCTAGTCGTAAAACCGGGATCTTTTTGTGTACATATCCGTTGCTGCGGGGGTGGCGGCTGGCGGTTTCGCCCTTACGGCGAGTCCCTTTTTACAAACGCCTAAAAAGGAACCAAAAACGCTTGCCCCTCCATGGGCACCTCGCTGGGGCTCGGGGTTCCCTCGCTCCGGCGCTGCTCCGGGGGCACGCCGCCACAGGCCATCCATGGCCTGATGGCGGCTAGCTCGGCATCCCTGCCGAGCTGCCCCCTGCGCAACGCCTGCGTTCGGCCGGCTGGGAAGGGGCCTGAAGATCAAGATCAAAAGCCAGAGCCAAGCCCGTTTTACGCGCTGTCCGTAGGAGCCGGCTTGCCGGCGAAGAGGCCTGTGAGACATGCAGCGCCTGGGCGGGCGCCTTCGCTGGCAAGCCAGCTTCTACACGGGGGGGAGATACACACCGTCCCATCTTCAGGCCGGCCGCAAGGCCGCCGTCGCGCTCTTGATTTTGATTTTGATCTGAACGCCCCGTAAACCACGATGGCCGAACGCAGGCATTGAGCCGTGGGTAACCCGGCAGGGATGCCGGGTTAGCCGCCACCCGGCCATGGATGGCCGGTGGCGGCGGCCCACGGATCAATGCCGGAGTTCGGGCATGCCTCGCTATGCGAGGCACCGAGTGGAGGGGCAGAGCGTTTTGCTTACTTTTGCGCTTTTCAAAAGTGAGCCGCTGTAAGAGCCATCCCTTTCAAGGTCTTTTCTTTTTGGCTGCTTTGATGACCCTATCGGTTGAAACATGTGCATTCACGGCCGTCCCTTGCACCCATGTTTTGGGCTTGGACACCTTGGGTCCTCGTGGGCTTTTGGCGACTTGCTTGGGTAGGATATTTCTAGCCAGCTCCAGCAAGTGCTGGGCCAGGTTTTCAACTGGAACTACCGGCATGTATTCGGATGGCAGGGCAATCTGCATGCCCTCATATCCGCTTCGGATCTGGATTGCCAAGTGATAGATCGAGGCCTCCCAGCCTTCAGGCTGAGTCTCTCGATGCGCCTGCTCAACACTGCGTTTGAGTAAGGCCAAAACGTTGTATGCCAGCACCGCAGTGGTGAATCCGAGCAATGCAGCTCGCGGGCTGCCCAAGGTTTCAATCTCACTCTCCAAGATGGCTTCCAGCCGCAGGAACATTCCTTCAATGCTCCAGCGACGGCGATAGAGATCTGCGATTTGCTGCACGCTGACGCTCTGGGGCAGATTGCTCCAGAACAGCAAACTGCTGTCACCCGAGTCGTTTGGCGAATGGAGCGTCAGTTCGATGCGTCGCCACTGATGGCCACCTTTCACTTCGATGGTTTGCTCGCGCACCGTACCTGTTGCAACAGGCATCGGTGCTTGCCATTCACCCTCTTGAATCAGGCGTGGATGTTTGGCTTGCTGGCGAATGACAAATGAAGTTTTCACCTGCTCACAAGCCTCCATTACAGGAAGCGTGCAGTAGAGCCGATCCGCGATCCAAACCTGATTGGCCTTGGCATCGGCCAGCAGGGGCAACACGCAGACTCGCTCGCTTGCATAGGCGTCTTCGCAGGGTTGCAGATCAACCACCTGATCCAGGTCGGGGTCATAGACCACGACCGAGAATCCGGGGCGTGCCGCCCCGCGCTCTTGGCGCAGCGCGCCAAGGCGCTTTTCGGTAGAGGCCAGGTGACTGCCATCCACCACTCGAACTTGCCAGCCGGGAAGCATGGCTGGGCAACCAAGCTCCTTGATCGTCGGCGCCAGACGTTGCGCGCTGCCTGTGACCAACGCGCGCAATAAAGCAGGTTCGGTACGGCTGATCTTGTCATAGAGGGCGGCCAGGCTGACTGGAAGATCCTCCAGTTGCCTGGCTGCGGCATGCAGGGACGGCTTCAAGCCCAATGAAACAAGGGACATGAGCTTGACGATGGTCGAGAACAGCAGTTCGCGGGAGTACTGCCTTTGCCGATGTTCTTCGAAAACCTGATCGACCCATTCTGGCGCGATAGCCTGCTCCAAGGCGAGTTTGGCCATGACACTGGCGGGTGCCTTTTTCTCGAATCGCGCGAGTACATCGGTCCACATCGTTCGGGTCTTCCTGACTGAAATTCAGGGGATTTTACCTAAGACCTTGAAAGGGATGGCTGTAAGAGCGGAACCGCCAGCCGCCACACCCGCAGCACCGGATATGTACCCCAACCCCCGCTGTAAAAGCGCAACCACAAATGGCCCCCTCCGCATCACCGGATATACACACGATCCCCCTCTACCCAGAGCACAAAAAAAGGCGGCTACCCCAAGGTAGCCGCCTTTTTCATGCCTGCCGGTAAAGCTTATTCCGCCAGTTTGTAGGCAATGATGTAGTCGCCCATACCGGATATACACACGATCCCCCTCTACCCAGAGCACAAAAAAAGGCGGCTACCCCAAGGTAGCCGCCTTTTTCATGCCTGCCGGTAAAGCTTATTCCGCCAGTTTGTAGGCAATGATGTAGTCGCCCATCTTGGTGCCCAGCGAGCCGTGGCCGCCCACGACCACCAGCACATACTGCTTGCCATCCTTGCCGGTGTAGCTCATCGGCGTGGCCTGGCCGCCCGCTGGCAGGCGGGATTTCCACAGTTCCTTGCCGTTTTTCACGTCATAGGCGCGGATGTACTGGTCCAGGGTGCCGCTGAGGAAGCCCACGCCACCACCGGTGACCATGGAGCCACCCATGCTCGGTACGCCGATTGGCAGGCCGATCGGGATCGGCGAGCTGTCACGGCTGGTGCCGTTCTTGTGTTTCCACACCACTTTGTTGGTGGTCAGGTCGATACCGGCCACGTAGCCCCAGGCCGGTGCCTGGCAGGGTACGCCGAGCGGCGACATGAACGGGTGCATGATCACCGCGTAAGGCGCGCCAGCGTTGGGTTGCACGCCCGAGGTTTCGCTTTCGCGCTTGCTGTCGGCGGCGACTTCGGCGCGCGGCACCAGCTTGGACACGAAGGCCATGTAGTTCGGGCTGGTGAACAGCAACTGACGCACCGGGTCCAGCGAGACGCTGCCCCAGTTGAACACGCCGACGTTACCCGGGTAGATCAGGCTGCCCTGCACCGACGGCGGGGTGTATTGGCCTTCGTAGCGCAGTTCCTTGAACTGGATGCGGCACAGCATCTGGTCGAACGGCGTGGCGCCCCACATGGCTTTTTCATCCAGTGGCGGTGGCAGCAGGTTCAGGTCCGAGCGGGCCTGGGTCGGGGCGGTGTGGTCGCCTTCGACCGCGCCGGTCGGGGCCGGTACTTCACGAATCGGCACGATCGGGGTGCCGTCGCGACGGTCCAGCACATACAGGCTGCCTTGCTTGGTCGGCTGGATCAGCGCGGGCTTGACGCCGTCCGCGGTCTTCATGTCGAGCAGGGTCGGCTGGCTGCCCACGTCCATGTCCCACAGGTCGTGGTGGGTGAACTGGTAGTTCCAGCGCAGCTTGCCGGTGTCGATGTCCAGGGCCACGGTGCCGGCGCTGAATTTCTCGGCGCCTGCGGTGCGGTTGCCGCCCCATTGGTCCGGCATCTGGTTGCCCAGTGGCAGGTAGACCATGCCCAGTTTCTCGTCGACGCTGGCCAGGGACCACATGTTCGGCGAGTTGCGGGTGTAGGTCTGGCCTTCGGCCAGTGGCGCGGTTTCGTCGGGGTTGCCCGAATCCCAGTTCCACACCAAGTGACCGTCGTGCGCGTCGAAGGCGCGGATCACGCCGGACGGTTCGTTGATCGATTCGTTGTCGGTGACGTGACCGCCGATGATCACCAGGTTGCGGGTGATGGCGGCTGGCGAGGTGGAGTAGTAGCCGCCCGGGGTGAACGGGCCGATACCGGCTTTAAGGTCGACGGCGCCTTGGTTGCCGAAGTCTTCGCAGACCTTGCCGGTGTCGGCGTTGATGGCGATCAGGCGTGCATCGGCGGTGGGCAGGAACAGACGACGCGGGCAACTGGCAGCGATGGCCTGGCCTGCGGGAGACAGGGCGGACGGCTGGCTGATGGCATCGGAGTTCTTGTAGTTGGCTTCGTCGTAGTACGACACGCCACGGCAGGTCATGTGCGCCCAGCCACGGAAGTCGTCGCCGTTGGGGCCTTTGATCTGCGGGTCGAAGCGCCAGATTTCCTTGCCGGTGTCCGGGTCAAGGGCCAGCACCTGGCTGTGGGCGGTGCAGGCATAAAGCATGCCGTTGACCTTCAGCGGGGTGTTCTGGTTGGTGATCTCCACCGGGTCCTTGGCGGTCGGCATGTCGCCGGTGCGGATGCGCCAGGCTTCCTGCAGCTTGCCGATGTTGTCCGGGGTGATCTGCTTCAGCGGCGAGTAGCGGTCGCCGAACTCGGTGCGGCCGTAGGCCTGCCAGTCACCATCAGGCATGGCTGGCGCAGTGCTGGTCATGTCGGCGCTGTCGCGGCCCAGGTCGCCGGAGATTTCCCCAGGGTGAGTGAACTGGCTGCCGATGGCGGCGCCACCGGCCAGGACCACGGCCACGCTCAGGGCCGCAGTACCCATGGGCGCCGGGCCATCGCGTAGCAGTGGGCGACGGAACCAGGGCAGCAGCAGGACCACGCCGAGGGCGAACCACAGCGACAGGCGTGGCACCAGTTGCCACCAGTCCAGACCGATTTCCCACAATGACCAGACGGTGCTGGCGAACAGCACCAGGGCATACAGACCCAGCGCCGCGCGTTTGCCGGCCAGCAGCAGAAGGCCGGTCAACGTCAGGCCGATGCCGGCCAGGACGTAATACAGCGAGCCGCCGAGCAGGCTCAGCTTGATCCCCCCGGCCAGCAAGGCCAGGCCCATTAGTAGCAGCAAGATCCCGAGCAGGCTTGGCAGCCAGCGGCTCGGACTTGAAGCACCCTCTGTGCTCATAGTGTGGTTCTCCGTGACGTTAAGAATGTTCCCGCGCCTGTTCACTGTAGATGACGATCAGGCGCGGGCTTGGTTCAGCGAAAGTTGTGAGTGGCGTCGTTTTTGCCAAGCGGCTTTAGAACGAACTCTGGATCTTGATCCCGCCGATCAGGGCGTCGTCCACCTGGCTGACGCCACCGGGATGACGGATGTATTGCAGGTTGGGGCGCACGGTCAGCCAGTTGGCCAGGTGCACGCCGTAGTACAGCTCGGCGCTGTATTCGGTGTCCTGGGGCGGTAGGTAGCCGGGGTTGTCGTAGGCGTAGATCGCGCGGGCCTGGTTGCGGGCCTGGGCGTTCTTGCGGTACGCCGGGTTGACGTGGACCCGGGCCAGGGCGAAACCGATGTCGTCCTTGGCTCGGGCATCGAACAGGCCCTTGTAGACCAGGCCGGCCTGGACGTAGTTGTCGATGGCGTTGGTCTTCTTGTCATGGGCGGTGACGTTGGCGAACAGGCTCAGGCCGCGG
Organism: Pseudomonas sp. LD120; assembly: GCF_009861525.1. GTDB lineage: Bacteria > Pseudomonadota > Gammaproteobacteria > Pseudomonadales > Pseudomonadaceae > Aquipseudomonas. The sequence continues at coordinate 141,103 of NZ_WVHL01000003.1, forward strand.
GAATGGTCGCTGGCGACGCTGGTGACTTGCTGTTGCGCACCGAACCACAGGCCGTGCTTGCTTGAGCTGCTGCGGTAGGCTTCGCCGCTCAGGGCCGCGCTCTGGCCGTTGCTGTCCTTGTACACGTCGCTGGCCTTGGCGCTGCTGTAGTAGTAGCCGGCGCGGTACTCACCGGCCAGGCCGTTGAGCTTGGGGGTCCACACCAGCTCCACCGGCAACAGAGTGCCTTGGGTGCCGCTGCCGCTGAGCTTGAAGCCGTTGTCGCGGTCCAGGTTCGACGGGTTCTGCTCATAGGCGCCGATCTGCGCATAGACCTCAGGCGTCAGGTGGTATTTGACCCGCAGGGCCCACTGGCTGACGGGCCAGTTGTACCAGACGCTGCCGGCCCAGTTGCCTACCTGGGAGCCGCAGAACGCCAGGTTCTGGAAGTCGCAGGGGAAGCTGTTGAAGTCTTCGCCCTGGCCGAAGCGGCCGGCCTTGATGTCGAGCTTCTGGTCGAAGAATTTCTGCTGGTACCACATCTGCGTCAGGCGCCAGGTCTGGCCGCGGCCCCAGACTTCCTGGGCCGAGGTGAAGCCGCCGACCCGTGGGTCGTTGATCCGGTCGTTGCTGATGTTGTCACCGTCGCGCTTGGTCACGGTCAGTTGGAACTCGGCGTCATCCCAGCCGAGGATCTTCTGCAGGTCCAGGTGGCTGCCGAAGGCAAACTGGTCGCTGTAGCGCGCGGTGCGGTCGTGGTCGTAGCCACCGTGCAGGTTGGCGCCCATCTCGCCGACGTAATCGACCTTGAAGTCGTAGCCTTTTTCCGCCAGCTCGGTGCGCGTGCCATTCCAGTCGCCGAGCATCCAGGGCGAGTCGTTGTCGAATGCCGGTGCGGCCTGGGCGCAGGCGGCAAACCCCAGGGCGCTGATCAGGCTCAGGGTTTTGGGCAAGGCAACGGGAATCAGGACAGCGCTGTCTTTTGGGCGCTGGAAAATCGGCATAGGCATTCGAGTCAGGTCTTTTTCTAGGAATAGGCAGAAGCAAGGGCAGGGCATCTGGCCTTGATCACAGGTGATCGAGGCGGCACGCCGCTGATTTCAAAAGGGAAGATGAAGCGATTCAGCTTCAGGGAGCCAAGGATAAAGCGCTGTCTCGCCAAGAGAAAGCGCTTTTATTGACATGAACCGTTTCGGATTCGGTAACAGTGATCGGGCACGATCCGCGCTCAGCGAGGCGTGACGGCCTCGGCGAGGCTGTTTTTTTGCCGGGTGTAGCTCAGTGCGAAGTGCGCCACCAGGCCGAAAATCAGCCCCCAGAACGCAGCGGCCAGGCCCAGGAAGCTCATGCCCGAGGCGGTCACCAGGAAGGTGATCAAGGCGGCTTCGCGTTGTTTCTCATCGGCCATGGCGCCGCTCAAGCCGGCACTGATGGCGCCGAACAGGGCCAGGCCGGCCAGGGCCGCGATCAACTCCTTGGGCAGGGCGGCGAACACCGAGGCCAGGGTCGCGCCGAAAATCCCCATGAGGAGGTAGAACAGACCGCAGGCGATCCCGGCGATGTAGCGTTTGTCCTTGTCTTCGTGGGCTTCGCGACCGGTGCAGATGGCGGCAGTGATGGCGGCAAGGTTGATGCCGTGGGAGCCGAACGGCGCCAGCAGCGCTGAGGTGATGGCGGTCCAGGACACGATCGAGCGCGCCGGGGTGGTGTAGCCGGCGCTGCGCATCACCGCCATGCCCGGCACGTATTGCCCGGTCAGGGTCACCAGGGCCAGGGGCAGGCCGATGTTGACGATGGCGTGCCAGTTCCACTCGGGGGCGATGAAGATCGGTTCGGCCAGGGCCAGGGTGATGGAGCCGCCGTCGAACTCGCCAAGGCCGGTGGCCACGGCGCAGCCTACCAGCAGCACGGCGAGAATCGCGTAGCGTGGCGAGAAGCGTTTGCCCAGCAGGTAAGCGGCGATCATTGCCAGCACCAGGGCCGGTTGCAGGGTGACCGACGTGAACAGCCCGGCGCCGAAGCGGAACAGGATGCCCGCCAGCATGGCGGCGGCAATGGCTTTGGGCAGGCGGCTCATGAGCTTGTCGAAGGCCCCGGACAGGCCGAGCGCGGCGATGATCAGCGAAGCCACGACATAGGCGCCGATGGCCTGGGGCAGCGACACCGTGGGCAGCATCGACACCAGCAGCGCTGCGCCGGGAGTGGACCAGGCGGTGATCACCGGCACTTTCAGGCGCCAGCTCAGCAGCAGGCCGGTGAGGCCGCTGCCGATGGAAATGGCCCAGATCCAGGACGACACCTGGTCACTGGGCATATGGGCTTCGCGGGCGGCCTGGAACACGATGATCAAGGGGCCGGCGTAGGAAATGATCACGGCGATCAGGCCGGCGATCACGGCGGAGAGGGACAGGTCCTTGCTGAGGCTGTGCATGGCATCTCGACTGGGCGTGGGGGAAGGGGGATTGAGTCGATTGGGTTGGCGCTTGTGGAGTGTATTTCAATCAATTGAATCGATTCAATTTATTCTCGAGCGAAGGAGTCCGAATATTGCCTCACGTACGTCGATTTCATTAATAAGATATTGATTTTTAATGATTTTTTGCTTTAAAAAATTATCTTGCATCGTCGGAATGCCTTTCTTAGTATTTTTTGATCGAATCAATGCTTTCATTGGTTCGACGTTAATGGTGGGTAAAGGCCTGTGATATGCTTCGGTCCACTTCACGCAGCCGATGGTCATCAGCCTCCATGTGGGTTCCCCAGTTAAACGAGTTCAACCAGCCGGTCTATCTGTCCATCGCCGACGCCTTGGCGCGTGATATCAGCAGCGGCCTGTTGAACGACGGTGATCGCCTGCCGACGTTGCGGGAGCTGGCGGTGACCCTCAACGTCACCCCCGGCACCATCAGTCGTGCCTACAGCGAAGCCCAGCGTCGCGGCCTGGTGCAAGGTGAGGTGGGGCGCGGTACTTATGTGTTGGCGCAACCGCCGCAGGGGTTGCCTGAAGGCTCCAGTGCTCCGTCCTTGTCCCTTGGGCAGTCCGAAACCCTCGACCTGTCGATCATCAAGCCCTACAGCGAAACCCTGGAGTACTGGTTGCGCGGCGCTCTGGTGGGCATGGCCCGCAGCAGCGACTTTGGTCGTGCCCTGGACTACGCCCCCGACGGCGGTCATCCGGCCCACCGCGAAGCCGGTGCCCAGTGGTTGCGACACTCCTTGCCCGAGGTCCATTGGCAACAGGTGGTGATGACTGCCGGCGCCCAGCACGGGCTGATGGTGGCCATCAGCGCCCTGAGTAATGCCGGTGACCTGGTGCTTTGTGAGTCGTTGACGTACCCGGGCATCATCTCCGTGGCCCATGGTCTGGAGCGGCGCCTGCGAGGCGTGGCGATGGATGAGGAAGGCATGCTGCCCGAGGCCTTGCGCGAGCAGTGCCTACGGGAAAAACCGGCGTTGCTGGTGTGCGTCGCCACTTGCCAGAACCCCACCACGGCGATCATGTCGCCGCGGCGTCGGGCGCAGATCGCAGCGCTTGCCGAGGAGTTCGACTTTCTGATCGTCGACGACGATATCTACGGTTTCCTTGCCACCGATCCGGGGATCAAGCCGCTGTCGACCTATGCACCGGAGCGCTCGGTGTACCTCACCAGCCTGTCCAAGGCGATCATGCCGGCGTTGCGGATCGGTTATCTGTACAGTCCGCCGAAGTTACTGTCGCGCCTGAGTGCCATGGTACGCAGCAGCGTGTGGATGCCGTCGCCCCTGACGGCGCAGATGGCCAGCAATGTGATTGTCGAAGGCTTGGATCGCAAGCTGGTGCAGACCCAGCGCAGCGAGGCGGCGGCGCGCCAGGCGATTGCCCGGGAGGTGTTTGCCGGCCTGCAGATGCAGACCCAGCCCCACAGCTATCACTTGTGGCTGACCTTGCCAGCGCCCTGGACCGGTGATGAGTTCGCCACCCTGGCCCGGGCCAATGGCGTGCGGGTGATGAGTGGCAGCCAGTTCCAGGTGGAGCGTGGCGCCAGCTCCCGTTGTGTACGGGTGGTGCTGATGTCGCCGACGACCCAGGACGAGTTGCGTTTTGCCCTGACCCAATTGGCCAGCCTGATAGAGACCGACCCCCGGCGTTACTTCTGAGTCGGCCCGATGAGCGGCTGCGCCGTTCAATGCAGCAGGCGTGCTCGGCACAGGACAGATGCTGTGTTGAGCAAGCCTGCTCCCACGGCACGACCTTAGAAGGTCGTGCGCAAGCCCAACTGGACACTGCGCCCGGCGGCCGGCGCGATGTCCCGCAGGATTGAGCTGGCGTAGCGCACGGTCTGATTGGTCAGGTTCTCGCCCTTGACGAAGGCCAGCCACTGGCTATGGCCGATGTCGAAGCGATAGCCGGCGCTGGCGCCAAAGGTGGTGTAGCCATCGGTGCTGCTTTCGTGGTCCGGCACGCGGCCCTGGCCGGCAGCGTGCTGCACGTCCAGGCGTGCCTGCCAGCGATCCAGTTCCCACAGCAGGCCGCTGTTCAGGCGCAGCGGAGCAATGCGCGGCAGGTCCTGGCCGTTGTCGAGGTTCTTGGCCCGGGTGTAGTCGCCGGACAGCTCCAGGGCGAACTTGCCGTAGGCGCTTTCCCCCAGCGCCCAGCGATCCTGAGCTTCGATCCCGGTAAAGCGTGCCCGGACCCCGGAATAGGCATATTCGGGAACCCCGTCTGCGGCTTCTTCGCCTTCATCGTTGAGGGTCCGTCCCGTGCCCAGCAGGCCGATGTAGTTGGAGAAGTGGCTGTAGAACACTCCGACACTGCCTTTATGCACACCGTTGTCGAAACGCAGGGCCAGGTCGCTGGATACCGCCTTTTCCTTGGACAGCTTGGCGCTGCCCACTTCATAGGTGCCGGTGGCGACGTGGGCGCCGTTGGCATACAGCTCATAGAAGGTTGGGGCGCGTTCGGTGTAGCCCAGGGTCGCGGCCAGGGACCAGACCGGGGTCAGGGTATAGACCGCGCCCGAGGACAGGCTGCCGGCAGTGAAGCTGTTGGACTTGTCGGCCTGGGCAAAACGCTCGTTGCCTTTGCCGTCCGGGTCCACAGTGGTGTGTTCCAGGCGCCCGCCGAGGCTGAGTCGCAGGCGCTCGGTGGCTTGCAGTTCTTCAAGAATGAATAGCGCGCCGCTGTTGGTGTCGGTCTGCGGGACGAAGGCTTCTTCGCCCAGGGCGGAGAACTCGTTGCGATTGACCTGGGCGCCGATCACCCCTTCCAGCGGGCCGATGGGTTGGTGCCGGGCCTCGACCCGGGCCTCGTAGCCTTTGTTCTTGAAGGTGGTGCCGGTTTCGCCGCCTTCGATCTCGCGGTGTTGGTAATCGGTGTAGCCGGCGTTGAACTTGAGCGCACTGAACGGCCCCTGGAGGTTGCGCAGTTCCGAGGCGAAGGCGTAGTGGTCCTGCTTCATGCGGATACGCACGTCGTCTTCGGCGGGGGAGCCGTAGTTGGCGTCGTAGTTGCTGTAGGACAGGCCGGCATAACCGTCATCCCAGGTGTAGGAACCGCCAATGGCGCCGCCGTCCTGGCGCCCGTCGCTGTTGCCCAGGCGACCTTTCTTACCGTCACCCTCTTCACTGGCCGGAGCATGGCGGCTGCGGGCGTCACCCGGAATCTTCAGGTCATTGAACTGGCGCGAATTGGCGTCCAGGTGCAGGGCGAAGGTGCCGTTGCCGGCCTCCAGTTTGCCGGCGCTGCTGCGGGTGGTGTCGGCGCCGCCGTAACGCAGCTCTCCGGCCCCCTGAATGCCCTCGATGGCGTCGGTAGGAATGCGATTGTCGAAGCTGTTGATCACCCCGCCAATGGCGTTGCCGCCATACAACAGCGCTGCCGGGCCTCGGACGATTTCGATGCGTTCGACGTTGACCGGGTCCAGTGGCACGGCGTGGTCGTAGGACAACGACGAGGCGTCCAGTGCGCCAACGCCGTTTTGCAGAATGCGGATGCGGTCGCCATCCAGGCCGCGTATCACCGGGCGGCTGGCCCCCGGGCCGAAGTAGGACGAGGACACGCCAGGTTGTTTGTTCAGGGTTTCACCGAGGCTGCCCTTTTGTTCCAGGGTCAGTTGCTCACCTTCCAGCACCGTAGTGGGGGCGGCCAGTTGCGAACGGCCCAAGGGGTTGGCGGTGATGACCTGCTGAGGCAAATCCAGGGCTTGGGCCTGGGATGCGATCAGCAAGGCGGCGGGCAACGGCGACAAGCGCCACACTAAAGAGCGAGCAGGGCGGGGGATAGAGAGGGACATCGGTGATTCCTTGGCAAGCGTTGCGCAGTGCGCGTTGAGTCAGAAAACAGGCGGGACACGGGCCCCTGAATGCGGGGGAGTGGTTGTTTGTTGATACAATATAACATCTCTTTTGTTTTGGAATGCCAGGAACTTTCCGCTTGTCTGCTCCGCCTCTGTGCTAGACGCCGGTGAAGGCGTCGATCGCCGATTCGCGCTGAAGGTTGCCTGAAACCGTCCCCAGTGCTGCTAGCGACTACAGTTAAAACCGATGCTCTGGCGCGCACGCATGCCCTCGGATAAGGTGCGCGACTTCTTTTCTTTCTTCGCTCGAAGGCCTGGCATGACCGACACCCACACCGACCCGCTGCATGGCGTAACCCTGGAACAGATCCTTAAAGCGCTGGTGGAGCATTACCAATGGTCGGGGCTGGCCGAGCGCATCGACATTCGCTGTTTCAAGAGCGACCCGAGCCTCAAGTCGAGCCTGACCTTTCTGCGCAAGACCCCGTGGGCCCGGGAGAAAGTCGAAAAGCTCTACGTCAAGTTGCAGCGCACCAAGCGCCCGCTCTGAGGAACCCCATGGCCACTGGATCGCTGCAAAGGCTGTTCAGCCGGCAAGGCCTGATTGCCGTGGCCGCCATGCTGGGCTGGCTGGGCCTGTCGGTTCAGTTGTATCTGATCCTGTTGCTGCGCTGGGACGCTGGCGACAGCCTGCTGGGCGGGGTGGTGAGCTTCTTCAGCTTCTTCACCGTGCTGAGTAACACCCTGGTGGCTTGCGTACTGACCTGCGCCCTGAAGCTGCGTAGGGGGCGGGGAACTGCGTTCCTGTTGCGCCCTTCGGTGAGTGGCGCGGTGGCGGCGAGCATTGTGCTGGTGGGGCTGGCTTACAGCCTGTTGCTGCGGCATCTGTGGCATCCCCAGGGCTGGCAATGGTTGGCCGATGAGCTGCTGCATGACGTGATGCCGGTGCTGTTCCTGATCTACTGGTGGCGCTGCGTACCCAAGGGGCATTTGCGCTTCAGGCACCTGGGCTTGTGGATGCTCTACCCGACGCTGTACTTCGCCTATTTGCTGATACGCGGGCATTTGCTGGGGCTGTACCCCTATCCCTTTATTGCCGTGGACACGCTGGGTTACCCCCAGGTGTTGCTCAATGCTCTGGGCATCTTGGCGGGGTTTGTGGGTGTGTCCCTGATCTTGCTGGGCCTGGACCGTTGGCTCGGCCGAAAAACCTAGCACTGCAGCCGGCTGCCAGCGAAGGGCCTTGCAGATCGCCTTCGCTGGCAAGCCCGCTCACATCGCGAGGGTTTAGGCCTCTTCGCTGCTGTCCAGGCGCCAGTAGCCGGCAGCCTTGACCAACCCTTCGTCGAGCCGGTGCTCATCCAGCAGCACCCGACGAATCTGCCGCGACAGCTTGCTTTCGGTGGCCACCCAGGCATACAGCTTGCCTGCGGGCACCTGCAGCTCGCGCACGCAACGGACCAAGTCTTGCTGGCCTGTCTCGCGCTCGACCCAGATCACCTCGACTTCGGCGGCGCTGTGCAGTGCCTGACGCTCTGCCGCGTTGTGCACTTCGATGACCGCCAGCACCCGGCGTCCGGCCGGCAGTTCTTCCAGGCGTCGGGCAATGGCCGGCAGGGCGGTTTCATCGCCGATCAGCAGGTAGCTGTCGAAGATGTCCGGCACGATCATCGAGCCCCGTGGCCCGCCAATGTGCAGGTGCTGGCCGGGTTTGGCCTGTTCGGCCCAGGTCGACGCCGGCCCCTCGCCGTGGATAACGAAGTCGATGTCCAGTTCGCCCTGTTCCGAGTCGTAGCGGCGTGGGGTGTAGTCACGCATGGCGGGCATCGCAACGTCGTCCTTGCCGGAGCCCAGCACCAAGGTTTCCAGGGCGGCTTGTTGCTCGGCGTTCTGTGGGAACAGCAGCTTCACATGGTCGTCGCTGCCCAGGCTGATGAAACCGGCCAGCTCGGGTCCACCGAGGGTGATACGACGCATGCGCGGGGTCAGGTCGACAACGCGCAAGACGTCCAGGCGTCGGCGCTTGATCTCGTGGCTGACCCGGTGAATCGAGAGTTCGGAGGTTGCAGTCATTCGGATGGCTCCTGGGCAGCGGGGTGGACCGGACCATCGACAATGGCCTTGGCGGTGTTGTTCAGCAGGTCGCGTACCCGAAGGATTTCTTCCGGGCTCCAGCGGCCGTGGTGCATTTGCAGGGCGTGGCGCAGGTTATGCACCGCTTCATGGATTTGTTCCGGTCGATCGTGGCCGCGCAGCGAGCGCTTGCTGACCTCGATGCGCATGCGCACGCCATCCAGGGCGGTGGCCTGCTGCTCCAGGGAACGACGCCCGGCCTCGGTCACGCGGTAGCGTTTTTTTCCGCCTTGGGCGTCACCTTCGATCATTTCGCTCTCTTCCAGAAAGGTCAGGGTCGGGTAGATCACTCCGGGGCTTGGACTGTAGGCGCCGTCGAACATGCCCTCGATCTGGCGGATTAAGTCATAACCGTGGCAGGGCTGCTCGGCGATCAGCGCCAACAGCAGCAGTTTCAGGTCGCCAGGGGCAAATACGCGGGGGCCTCGGCCGCCGCGTTCACGATTGGGCCGCCGCTCAAAAGCCTCCTGGCCGTCAGCCTGTTCACGATGGGGCCGTTGATGATGTTCGTTCATTTTCTCTTTCTCCTCGCTGAGTAAGACATAACTTAAGATATATCTTAAGACTGCGTAAGTGTTTCTACGCCGTATAAAGCAGCCGTTGGTCGCAGAGCAGAGGTGGCCCGAGGTCGCGCCGCTTCGGGCCATCAGTTGCGCTGAGCGATGAGCCGTCAGCGTTGCGTGAGGTGGCCCAGGCACTGGGTGCCGTTGCCCGGTTGCAGGTAGGGCATGAGAATCGGTGCCATGCCCTTGAGCACTTGCACCGGCAGGGCCGAGGTGAATTTGAAGGCTTGGGCCGAAGCCCCGGGGACATAGGCGGTGAGCGTGCCGAAATGGTGATCGCCGATGTAGAACACAAAGGTCGCCGTGCGGTTGATGGATTTTGAGCTCAGCACCCGGCCGCCGGCGCCAACGGCCTCGATGCGGTTATCGCCGGTGCCGGTTTTTCCGCCCATGGCCAGCGGCGTGCCGTCCGCCAGTTGAAAACTCCCGGACACCCGTCTCGCAGTGCCGGCATCCACCACCTGGGACAAGGCGCCGCGCAGCGCCGTGGCGACCTCCGAAGGCATCACCCGCTTGGCTTTGCCGGGGTCATTGCGCAAGTGGGTTTCATAGGGCGTGCCCGTCGCAAACCGCACGCTGTCGATGCGCAAGGTGGGCAGGCGTACGCCGTCGTTGAGGATGGTGCCCACCAGTTCGGCCAGGGCTGCTGGACGGTCGCCGGAACTGCCGATGGCGGTGGCCAGGGACGGCACCAGGTGGTCGAACGGATAACCGACGCTTTGCCAGCGTTGATGAATATCGAGAAAGGCTTCGATCTCCAGCATGGTGCGGATACGGCTGTCCCGGGCGCTGCGATGACGGCTCTTGAACAGCCAGCTGTAGACTTCTTGGCGCTCGAATTCGCTGGCTTTGACGATCTGGCTGAAGGTCGCGTCGGGGTTGTTCATCAAGTAACCCAGCAGCCACAGGTCCAGCGGGTGGACCTTGGCGATGTAACCCTGATCCGGCAGGTTGTAGGCCCCCGGGCCGTAGCTGGCATAGAGCTTGTCGAGGCGTTCATCGCTGAGCTTGGCGCCGGCCTTGGTGCCCTCCAAATGAGCTCGGACAAAGCTTTTGAAGCTCTCCTGGCTGGCGCTGGGTAGCAGGTAGCGATGCACGGCGGCGAGGCGGATCGCGGTGGGGTGCATGCTGTCGAGGAAGGTTTCCAGGCGCGATTGGGTGTCTTTGTGGCGGTACTTTTTCCAGAAGCGCAGTAGGAACGAGATGCCTTCTCGGTCGGCGAAGCGTGCCAGGTATTCCTGACGTCGCGGGTCCTCGTCGTTTTTGAGCAATTGGGCGCTACTGCTGTCGCCACCGTAGGTGCTGTAGCGCACCAGATCGCGCATCAGGCGAATGAACGGCAAGTTGATGGACTCACGCAGGGCGTCGCGCAGGCTTGGGTTGCGACCGTTGTCCGCGTTGCGAAAGTTATGGAAGCGGTGCACGCCGCCGCCGGTGAAAAAGGCTTCGCCGGGGCTGGCGGAATAAGTGCGCTCCAGGGCTGCTTCGAGCATTGTCGAGAGGTTGCGGTCGCTGTTTTGCATCAAGTAGTCAAGGGCCCAGAGGCTCAGGCGGTCTTGATCGTTCACCGTGACTTTTTTAAGTTGCGCCGGCGTTTGTCCGGCGTACTGCTCGTGCAGCTCGGCGATGATCTGCAGGTAGGTGGTCAGCACCCGCAGCTTGGCGGTGGAGCCCAATTCGAGTTTGCTGCCTTCGTTGATATCGAAGGGCTGGTCGGTACTGTCGGTTTGCACCCGCACCCGTGAGCCGTCGGGGGTGAGTTCGAGCAGGGTGAAGCTGTAGCGCACCTGACGGGTGCTGCTGGCGGTCAGCAGGCGGTCGCCGAGCACGCCGATCTGGGCGGCGAACACCGGGTCGGCGAGTTGTTTGAGGTACGCGGTGCTCTGCTGTTGCAGGTCGCTCTGCAGGGTGCTGGTGGCGGACAGGTCGAGGCGATCCAGGTCATACAGCGATCGATTGAGCAGGCTCGCCAGGCGGTTGCGGGCCACGCTGATGCCTTTGTTGGTTTCGATCGGCTGGATCGTCGGTTGTTGCTGCCAGTCACGGTAGGTCACTTGTCTGGCCAGGGCGGCAGCGCTGAGTGCGGGGTCAATGACGCCCTCCTGAGCCAGCAGGCGGATGTGGCTGTCGGTCAGATCGGCCAGCGCCGCGCGACCTCGGGCCAGGTAATAGGACGGACGGCGCTGGGCGATCATCAGCGACAGCATCTGGCGCAGGGCCAGTCCGCGCAGAGCCAGGCTGTTCGCATCGGTGGCGGTGTCGCTCAAGGCCTGATTGACCTGATCGAAGTCGGCGCCGAACCAAACCCGCAGGCCTTCGGCCATACCGTGCACTTCACCGTGGCCGGGAACCGCCGACAGCGGCACGCTGTTGAGGTAGTCACGCACAATCCGCTGCCGGGCTTGCAAAGTCTCCGGGCCATTCTGGTAGGCCCGCACGCTGGCGGAAATCATCTGACGGATCTTCTCGCCGCCAGACACTGTCAGGCCGTCGGGCGAGTGGCGGTATTTTTCCAACTGGGTGGCCAGGGTGCTGCCGCCAGCGGTCTGTCCGGGCAGGTGCAGGAGCTTGGCCAACTGCGACCAGGCTGCCTTGGCAAAACGCGGCCAGTCTACCGCCGGGTTGGCCTGGGGCGTTTTCGGGTCCAGCAGGTCGCGGTTTTCGATGAACAGCAAGCTGTGCACCACCAGGGGCGGAATGCGGGCGAAACGGGTGTACAGCTGTTGCGGGTAATTGAACTGATACAGGGGCGCGGCGCGGCAGTCGGTGATCGACAGGCCCGCTTGGATTTTTTCGCTGTAGGGCACGAAAAAGCCGTTCTTGCTGTAGTCCATCAATGCGGGCGAGAACCGCGTCTGGGCCTCGATCAGGTAGCCGCGCTTGACCAGGCGCGGCAGGAACTCCCCCAGGTTGCTGTAACCCAGGCGCCGATCGAATGGGCCTGCGCCGGGGTAGAACACGGCATTACTGGGGCCGGCATGCAGGGTGTAGCTCAGATCACTGGCCAGTCGGCTGAATTCACGGGCCTGGAGGGCCGAGGTGTGTATTTCCCGGGCGGCGGCAAATCCCAGGACGATCAAGGCAATCAGCAACAGCAGCCAGAACAAACGCCAGCCCCTGCGCCGGGGTTTGCGAGGTTTTGGTGACGGTGCTTGCTCCTCGCTGTGGCCGGGCACTGCGTTTTTACGCGAATCGGTTTGCCACGAAGCGCCCATAGTCGATTGATCCATTGACCTAGATTGATCGGACTTGCCTGAAGCTTAGTCGGTGGTGGCCACAGATGAAAAAATTGTCAATGGCGGTCGCCGGCCAGTTCGCCTGCTCGTGCTGCTTCGCTGAATGGGGCGTGACGGCGTGTCGTCGGCGGGGCGTTCAGTGGGGGGGCGCGGTGGCCGGGGCCGGAGGAGGCACGTTCCCCACGACCGGCGGGAGAGTGCGGTAATAGAGCCTTTACCAAGGTAAATACGCCCTAGGTAGGGGCATGACGATGCACCAGGGCTGTGCAATACTCCCGGCCCTTTCGGAATGAGGTCTTGGGGCAAAAAGTAGGTAATGCTTCTCCGTGAAAGCGCTTTGTGCCGAGATTTCTCTCTGAATTTAGCTGTTTATAGAGTGAAAAGCCCTGTCTTGAGCTTTTTATACTGCACGCCCCGCTGACCTGGCAGGTTTTGTCCTACAGGCGCGTCGTCCCACAAGGCCGGCACGGTTGCGCAAGCGTCGGTTATCCGTCGCCGCTTCGCCTACTCGGTGGTTCATATCCAATAACAAAATGAGGTTGTATCTCTATGCCAGTTGGCAACCAACTGCCCCACGGCGAGACCGCTCAGGGCGGCCCACTGAAACGCGAACTCGGCGAACGGCATATTCGCTTGATGGCGCTGGGCGCCTGTATCGGTGTCGGCCTGTTCCTCGGCTCGGCCAAGGCGATTGAAATGGCCGGTCCGGCCATCATGCTGTCCTACATCATCGGCGGCCTGGCGATCCTGGTGATCATGCGCGCCCTCGGTGAGATGGCGGTGCACAATCCTGTCGCCGGCTCCTTCAGCCGTTACGCGCAAGACTACCTAGGCCCGTTGGCTGGGTTTCTCACCGGTTGGAACTATTGGTTCCTGTGGCTGGTGACCTGCGTCGCGGAAATCACCGCGGTGGCGGTGTACATGGGGATCTGGTTCCCCGATGTGCCACGCTGGATCTGGGCCCTGGCGGCCCTGGTGAGCATGGGTTCGATCAACCTGATCGCGGTCAAGGCTTTCGGTGAGTTCGAGTTCTGGTTCGCCCTGATCAAGATCGTCACCATTATCGCCATGGTGATCGGTGGCGTCGGCATCATCGCCTTCGGTTTCGGCAATGACGGCGTGGCCCTGGGGATTTCCAACCTGTGGACCCACGGCGGCTTCATGCCCAACGGCATGACCGGCGTGCTGATGTCCTTGCAGATGGTGATGTTCGCCTACCTGGGCGTAGAGATGATCGGCCTGACCGCCGGTGAAGCGCGCAACCCGCAGAAGACCATTCCCAACGCCATCGGCTCGGTGTTCTGGCGCATTCTGCTGTTCTACGTGGGCGCGTTGTTCGTGATCTTGTCGATCTACCCGTGGAACGAGATCGGCACTCAGGGCAGCCCCTTCGTGATGACCTTCGAGCGTCTGGGGATCAAGACCGCCGCTGGCATCATCAACTTTGTGGTGATCACCGCCGCGCTGTCCTCCTGCAACGGTGGCATCTTCAGCACCGGGCGCATGCTCTACAGCCTGGCGCAGAACGGTCAGGCCCCGGCCGGCTTCGCCAAGACCTCGAGCAACGGTGTGCCCCGTCGCGCGCTGTTGCTGTCGATCTTCGCCTTGCTGCTGGGCGTGCTGATGAACTACCTGGTGCCTGAGAAGGTGTTTGTCTGGGTCACTTCCATCGCCACCTTTGGGGCGATCTGGACCTGGGTGATGATCCTTCTGGCTCAGCTCAAGTTCCGTAAGGGCCTGACCCCGGCCGAGCGTGCGGGGCTGAAATACCGCATGTGGCTGTACCCGATCAGCTCCTACCTGGCGCTGGCGTTCCTGGTACTGGTGGTGGCGCTGATGGCCTACTTCCCCGATACCCGTGTAGCGCTGTATATCGGCCCGGCGTTCCTGGTGCTGCTGACGGCACTGTTCTATGTGTTCAAGCTGCAACCGACCAATGTCCAGCAAGGTGCGACGCGTCCGGCATCGTAATGGCGGACCTGCCGATGCTTCTGGTGTAAGCATCGTGGGTGGTGGGTCTGGCAGCACACATCCGGCGTCCTGAAAGGGCCGCCGGATTTTTTTTAGCCCGACTCAGCCGCTCAGGGTGCCGCTGGTATCGGCATCAAAGGCCGCTTTGGTGTGCCGGGCCGCCGGGGCCAGCAGGCCGAGCAGCGCCGCTTCGCTGTACAACTGGTGGGTGGCGAGGCTTTTGGGCGTCGGCTGCAGGGGAATCAACAACGCTTCATTGATTCCGTGCAGCCAGATCGCCGTCACCTGTAGTGCCGGGACAAACAGCAAGCGCAGTTCATAGGCTTTTCCCTGCAGTCGAGGGTGTTGCTCCGCGAGGTTCAGGGCGCTGACCGTGGACGCGGCCAGAGCGCCGTGGTTCAGCGCGCTGAATTCGACCATGCCGGCGACCTCGCGTAGTTGCGCGTCGGCAATCGACATGCCCGCCGCGAACACCAGGTAGTGCCAGTCACCTGCGCAGGCTTGGTCCAGCCCCTTGCCACTGGCCAAGTCCTCCAGGCTCAGGGCATAGCCGCGAAACGCCTCGGACAGGCTCAGGGTGTTGGCGCGCGCATTGGCAAACAAGCGGTTGATGCCAAAGCCCCGGGTTTGCAGGGCGGCCTGCAATGCCGGGCGCAGTTGTTGGACGCCGTTGGCTGGCGCCTTGGGATAAGTCAGTTGCATGACGCCTCCTAGTTTTTGCGTGTGAAGTAGGTGTGGGTCCAGGTGCCGCCGCCGTTGTAGGAACTGGGGAAACTGTTCAGGGCCCGGGTCGAATACCCGAAGATTGAATCGGCCACCAGCAGGTAGCCGCCGTCAGTGCCGTAGATCGTCAAAAAGTGCGCGCCGCCACCGTACCAGGCGCAACGTAAGCCGATGGGACGGCCCATGCCGATCTGGTTCTCGATGGCGGGCATTTGCATGCGGCTTTCACGCATGCCGCCATAGCTGCGGGTGGTCCTGAGCGCCGAGTCCAGGTAGCCGTAGACGTTGCAGGGCCCAGGCTGGCTGCAGCAAGTGTTGCGCCCCAGTCCAGCATTGGCCACAGCGCATTGGGTCCAGGAACCGGTGCCGTAGTAGTTGCCGACCGAAGCGGACAACGCCGCCCAGCACCAATTGCTCTGGGTCTGTGGCTGGATACTGAAGTTCAGTCGGGCGCCGGCCAGAGGCGCGGCTTCGACGTAAGGGTCGACATCACTGAGCGCCGGGTCGATCAGGGCACTGGCGATGCACCGTGGGAGTGCTTGCGGGGTGCCGGAGTGGGTCAAGGTGGTACTGAGCATGTTCATCCTCCATGAGTGAAAGCCCGCTTCCAACGGCATGTCGTGGTCGCGTGTTTCGATCAAGCCTGTAAGCGGACCCGGATACGTGACGCGGCGCGTTGCCAGCCTCGATGACGTGCGCTGATCGGGTCTGCAAGCAACCTTAGATGGCGTATGCGTCAATGCAAGTTAATTATGCGTTTATGCATCATGGCGGGCGTGGATGTCCCTGGTAAGGGGGGCATCCGTGGCGGGAGGGGGGAGCAGCTGCTAGAACGCGTCCATCAACAACACGCGGCACTCGCGGGCCTGGAAGGCGTTGATCTGTGGCACCAGGCGGGTGAAGTGCTCGCTGCGGCAGTGGGCGTCGAGGGCGGCGCGGTCAGGCCACTGTTCGACGAAGATGAAGTGCCCGGGGTCTTTCTGATCGACGAACAGATCGTAGGCGATGCACAGTGGCTCTTGGCGGGTCTTTTCCACCAGCTCGGCGTACCACGGGCGCACGGTTTCCAGGTGTTCAGGGAGGATGAAGTCTTCAGCGATAACCTTGAGCATTTGCGTCTTCCGGTGAGTCGCTCAGGCTCCCCCGGCGGTAGGGGAACGCTGGAGCGGCGGGTTTAAGCTGCGGCTTGGGTGTTGGGTTCGAAGCTGTCGGCCCGGGCCAGTTGCCACATGCGCGAGTAGAACTCGCCATTGACCTCGCCGGTGAGCAATTCACCGGGTTTGAGAAACACATGCAACTGGGAGAACAGTTTGATTTCGGTGGCCGACATGCGCCGTACCAGATGCTTGGCTTCCAATTGCGAGGGGTGTTGCAGGCCGGCGGCGGCGAGCATTTCCGCCAGGGCCTTGAGGGTGTTGCGGTGGAAACTGTAGACCCGCTGGGCCTTGTCCGGCACCACCAGCGCGCGTTGGCGCAGGTTGTCCTGGGTGGCCACGCCGGTCGGGCACTTGTTGGTGTGGCAGCTTTGCGACTGGATGCAGCCGATGGCGAACATGAAGCCGCGGGCGGAGTTGGCCCAGTCGGCGCCAATGGCCAGCACGCTGGCGATGTCGAAGGCGCTGACGATCTTGCCGCTGGCGCCGAGCTTGATCTTGTCCCGCAGGTTCAGGCCCACCAGGGTGTTGTGGACGAACAGCAGGCCCTCGCGCATCGGTGCGCCGATGTGGTCGGTGAACTCCACGGGGGCTGCGCCGGTGCCGCCTTCCTTGCCGTCGACCACGATGAAGTCCGGGAGGATGCCGGTTTCCAGCATGGCCTTGGCAATGCCCATGAACTCCCACGGGTGACCCAGGCAGAACTTGAAGCCCACCGGCTTGCCGCCGGACAGCTCACGCAGTTGCTGGATGAAATGCATCATTTCGATTGGGGTGGAAAAGGCGCTGTGGCTCGATGGCGAGACGCAGTCCTGGCCCATGGGAATGCCGCGGGTGTCGGCGATTTCCTGGGTCACCTTGTGCTTGGGCAGGATGCCGCCGTGGCCGGGCTTGGCGCCCTGGCTCATCTTGATTTCGATCATCCGCACTTGTGGGTTCTGCGCCTGGGCGGCGAAGCGCTCGGGGTCGAAACGGCCCTCGGCGGTGCGACAGCCAAAGTAGCCGCTGCCCAGTTCCCAGGTCAGGTCGCCACCGTGTTCGCGGTGGTAGGGGCTGATGCTGCCTTCACCGGTGTCGTGGGCGAAGTTGCCGAGCTTGGCACCCTGGTTCAGGGCACGGATGGCGTTGGCACTCAGGGAGCCGAAGCTCATGGCCGAGATGTTGAATACCGAGGCCGAATAGGGCTGGGTGCATTGCGGGCCGCCGACAGTCACGCGAAAGCTGCTGGGGTCGCTCAGGGGCGCCGGGCGCATGGAGTGGCCGATGAACTCGAAGCCCGATTGATACACGTCGATCAGGGTGCCGAAGGGCTTGTCGGCGCTTTGATTCTTGGCCCGGGAATACACCAGCGAGCGCTGGGCGCGGGAAAAGGGCAGGGCGTCGCTGTCGGACTCCAGCAGGTACTGGCGGATCTCTGGGCGAATGCCTTCCACCAGGTAGCGGATGTTGCCCAGGATCGGGTAGTTGCGCCGCACCGCGTGGGGGCTTTGCAGCAGGTCGAAGATCCCCAGCAGGCTCAGCAGGCCGGTGACCAGGGTGAATGGCCAGAGCCAGTCGTGTTCGAGAAAGGGCAGGCTGGCGAGGGTGAATATCACGCAGGCAGCAAAGAAGGCGTAGCGGCTCAGAAGTGACAGGCTCATACGGTTTCCTTGGTTCGGACTTATCAGGTCTATCAGGCATCTGCTGCCTGAATAACGGGTCATACACCGCAGCGCCGGGCGGGCCACGGTGGTAGTGCTTATAGGAATTCAGGGCGGTGTCAGAGCGTTGCAACCCAGCATACTGGCGCGCCGGGGGCGTGCGGGCAAGCCTGAAACGGCGCGGCGAGGGCGAGGTTAGACGATTGTCGAAGCTCTTTATTGCGAAAGCTTCTCGTTTTAGCTGAGGTTTATTGTTACTGTATAACAATTACTTTGAGCCGAACCGCTGGAGGTTCCCATGAAGCCCCATATCCATCCCGAATACCGCACCGTGCTGTTTCACGACACCGCCGCTGACGTTTATTTTCTGATCGGCTCCACTGTCGAGACTGACCGCACCCATCCATACCGCGACGGCAAGACCTATCCCTATGTAGCCCTGGACGTTTCCAGCGCCTCGCACCCGGTGTACACCGGCCAGCAACGCAAGACTCAGTCCGAAGGCCGTATTGCAGGCTTCAACAAGCGTTTCGCCTCCTTCAGTTCCAGCGCTAAAGCCGCTGCCAACTGAAGTTGTTGGCGCCATCGCCAGCGTTTGCTGGCGTTTCTCCAACAGATCAATGGCATTAAAAAGCCATCATCGCAGCGGGAAACTCTTCTAAGCTTGAGTCAGGCAACAGGGATAAGTTACCTGCACACAATAAGGGATGCGTGCACCGACGTTGACCCGAGGTGCCTTATGGGTGAGCTAAACGTTGCCACAGTCACACGCCGACCCGGAGTATTGCTGGTGGATGCTCAGGACACGATCCTGCAGCGTCTGCGCCAGTTGCTCAGTCCCCATCCCTACACCCTGTATTTTGCTCGCGACGCCGCTGAGGCTCTGCGCATCATGGCCTGCGAGGACATCAATCTGGTGGTCAGCGCCGCCCACCTGCCGCAAATGGATGGTCCGACCCTGCTGGCGCGCATTCACCAGCACTACCCGGCCACGACGCGCATTCTGTTGACCGGCAACCCGGACTTGCAGTTGCTCGCCAAGGCCATCAATGAAGGCGAGATCTACCGATACCTGAGCAAACCCTGGGACGATCGGGAGTTGCTACTGACCTTGCGTCAGGCCCTGGAGCATCAGCATTCCGAGCGTGAGCGCCAGCGTCTGGAGGTTCTGGCGCAACAGCAGAACAGCGAGCTCAAGGTCCTCAATGTGGAACTGGAAAAACGCGTCGCGGCACGCACCGCCGAGTTGCAGCAAACCGCCGATATGCTCGACCTGGCATACGAGGAGCTCAAACACAGTTACGCCACTGGCGCCGAGCTGTTCTCGCTGCTGGTCAATCAGCGTCTGCCGCCGGACAAACAGACCAACCGCCGAATCATCGAGCTGGTACGCGCCTACTGCAAGATCCAGGGCATCGACGCGGCGACCCAGCGTGACCTGGGCATGGCCGCGGCGCTGCACAACATCGGCAAGCTGAGTTGGAGTGACAGCATGATGATCACTCCGGCGGACTTACTGCATCACGCTGAGCGTGAGCGTTATCGGGCCTATCCGGCACAAAGCGAATCGCTGCTGATGACCCTGGAACCGGTGCAGGATGCTGCACGCCTGATCCGCCATCACCAGGAACACTGGGACGGCAGCGGTTTTCCCGACCACCTCAAGGGCGAGGCAATTCCCCTGGGGTCGCGGCTGCTCAAGCTGGCGGTGGATTTCATCGAGTTGCAATGCGGGTTGGTACTCGAACGGCACATGAACAGCGACGAGGCCTTGGTATTTTTGCGCAAGTACGCCGGGCGGCTGTACGACCCCGAACTGGTGGAAGGGTTTATCCAGGTGTGCTCGGTGTACCTCAGCGATGTGACCCTGGGTGATCCATCGGTCAAGGTCCTGAGCACTCGTGAATTGGCAGCGGGCATGATCCTGGCGCGCAACCTGAATGCCGACAACGGCATGCTGCTGCTTAACGCCGGCAAGGTGCTTAGCGTGCCCCTGGTGGACAAGCTGATCGCCTTTGAAACCATGGAGGGCGCGCGCTACAGCGTGTTTGTCAAACTGCCCAGGGAGGAGGCCTGCGCCCTGAGCACAGGCCACCAGGCACCGGAAAACACCGCTGGCAGATGACGTCGTGTCGCCGCCCATGGGATCCTTGCGCCTTCGTTCTCATGCTGGTCGGGTTCCCATGTCGCCTTCTACCGCTGCTGTACCTTCCCTCATTTACATCGCTGCGGCCCTGTTGATCGGTGCCGACGGCCGCACCCTGCTGGTACGCAAACGCGGTACCCAAGCCTTTATGCAACCTGGCGGCAAGATCGAAGCCGGCGAGCAACCAGTGCACGCCCTGGCTCGCGAGCTGGAAGAAGAACTGGGTCTGCGCATCGATCCGGCGCAGGCCCTTTATCTGCAACAGTTCTCGGCACCGGCGGCCAACGAACCGGGGTATGAAGTGCGCGCCGAGGTGTTTTTGCTGCGCATCGACAGCCCGGTGACCCCGGCGGCGGAGATTGAGGAGGTGTGCTGGATAGATCCGGCCGGTGATGGGGGATTGTTCCTGGCGCCATTGACACGTGATCTGATTCTGCCGTTTTATCGCAAGGCCCAAGCGAGCCTGCTCTGAACCTTCCGATTGCTAGGGACTGCAATGATTCCACTTCACGACTACCTGATCTTCGCCGCCGCTTCCCTGCTGATGGTGCTGACTCCAGGGCCGAATATGATCTACCTGATTTCCCGTTCGATCTGCCAGGGGCGCAAGGCGGGAGTGACCTCGTTGCTGGGCGTGGTGGCGGGGTTCTTCGTCCACTTGTTTGCGGCCGCGTTGGGGTTGACGGCGGTGTTCATGGCGGTGCCCCTGGCCTATGAAGGGCTTAAATGGGCCGGTGCCCTGTACCTGCTGTGGCTGGCCTGGCAGGCCCTTAAACCGGGGGCTCGCTCGCCCTTTGAGGCCCGGCAACTGCCGGCCGATTCGCCACGCAAACTGATGAGCATGGGGTTTCTGACCAGTGCCCTGAACCCCAAGATCGCGGTGTTCTACCTGTCGATCTTTCCGCAGTTCATCCATCCCGAACACGGTTCGGTGTTCTCCCAGAGCCTGATTCTCGGCCTGACCCAGATTGGCGTGAGTTTTTCGGTAAACCTGCTGATCGCGGTGTTTGCCGCGAGCATCGCTGGCTGGTTCGCCCACAACCCCGCGTGGCTTGCGCTGCAGCGTTATGTCATGGGGTTTGTGTTGGCGGGACTGGCCGTGCGCCTGATGTTCGAACAACGCCGTACCAACTGAATATCACACACTGACGATCCCGCATGAGCCTGCAGATCCAGCACCTGACGCCTGACGATGCCGAGCAATACCGGGCCTTGATGCTTGAGGCCTACGAGCGCCATCCACAGGCGTTCACCTCCACTGTCCGGGAGCGCGAGAAGCTGCCCCTGGCCTGGTGGGGCGCCCGTCTGGACGGGGAGCTGGACCTGATCCTGGGAGTCTTTGTCCAGGGGCGGCTGGCGGGGATCGTCGGCCTGGCCTTCGAGCTGCGGGAAAAGGCCCGGCACAAGGCGACCCTGTTCGGACTCTACGTCACGGCCGAGCAACGTGGCAGCGGCCTGGGCCGGCAACTGGTGCAGCACCTGCTGGCCGAGGCGGCGGAGTATGAAGGACTGCGCCTGGTGCAACTGACAGTGACGGCGGGCAATGACCCGGCGCTGTCCTTGTACCGGCGCTGCGGCTTCGTCCAGTTCGGTCTGGAACCCCATGCGGTGCGCGTGGGGGAGGACTATTTCGACAAGATCCATATGTGGCGGGAAGTGCCGGTCGAAGCTTGAACCAGGCCGTTGGGGCCCGGTCGCTGGCCAGCCCGCGCCTGGCGGATCAGCGCACCGCGCTAACGCCGTCCAGGGTCGAGAACGAGGTGTCCTTGGCGGTCAGCAAGAAGTCGCGCATGTAGGGCGCATCCAGCATGTCGGCGCGAATCGCCGCGTACAGGGTGGCGAACAGGCCCTTTTCCCCCAGCCGCTTGGCTTTCACATAACCCCGTGAACTGTATTCATGCAGGGCCCAGTGGGGCATGCCACACACACCGCGGCCGCTGGCCACCAGTTGCATCATCATCACCGTCAGTTCCGAGGTGCGCACTTGCGCCGGCTCGATGTCCGCCGGCTCCAGGAAGCGGGTGAAGATGTCCAGGCGGTCGCGCTCCACCGGGTAGGTGATCAGGGTTTCATTGACCAAGTCCTCCGGAACGATGTACGGCTTGTTCGCCAGGGCATGCTGGTTGGCGACGGCGAGCATGGCCTCGTAGGTAAACAACGGTACGTAGGTGATGCCGCTCAGTTCCACGGGGTCGGAGGTTACCACCAGGTCCAGGTCGCCCCGGGCCAGGGCGGGCAGCGGGGCGAAGGAAAACCCCGAGGCCAGGTCCAGCTCCACTTCCGGCCAGGCGTCGCGGAACTGATCGATGGTCGGCATCAGCCACTGGAAGCAGCTGTGGCATTCGATCGCCATGTGCAAACGTCCGGCGGTGCCACCGGCCAGGCGGGCGATGTCGCGTTCGGCGCCGCGCAGCAGCGGCAGGGTGGCATCGGCCAGTTGCAGCAGGCGCAGGCCGGCGCTGGTGAAGCGCACCGGCTTGGTCTTGCGCACGAACAAGGGCATGCCCAGGCGCTCTTCAAGCTCCTTGAACTGGTGGGACAGGGCGGACTGGGTCAGATGCAGGCGTTCGGCGGCTTCAACCAGGCTATCGGCTTCGCGCAGGGCATGCAGGGTCTTCAGGTGACGGATTTCGAGCACCAGGTTCTCCATGAGTAAATTTTGTGATGAACACGAAAATGTTGAGTTTGTCTCATGTTGCATGGGCTGTCGACAATAGCGCCATCTTTTACAAGGAGGCATTTACCCATGGCACTGGCCCACACCCTCGGTTTTCCCCGCATCGGCGCTGACCGCGAACTGAAAAAAGCCCTTGAGTCGTATTGGAAGGGTGACCTGGATCAGCCCGCGCTGCAGCAGGTCGGCCGTGAGTTGCGGGCTCGGCACTGGCAGTTGCAGAAAGACGCCGGTATCGATCTGTTGCCGGTGGGGGATTTTGCCTGGTACGACCAGGTGCTCAGTCACTCCCTGACTTTCGGTGTCATTCCCGAGCGTTTCGACAGCGCCCGCGATGCCCAGGGCCGTCCGACCCTGGACACCCTGTTCGCCATGGCCCGTGGCGCTTCTACCGGTTGCTGCGGCGAGCAGGGGCAGGCGCAATACGCCCAGGAACTGACCAAGTGGTTCGACACCAACTACCATTACCTGGTGCCTGAATTCAGCGCCGACCAGGCTTTCAAGTTGAGCTGGGAGCAGTTGTTCGACGAGGTCGACGAAGCCCATGGGTTGGGGCATCAGGTCAAGCCGGTGATCATCGGTCCCTTGACCTACCTGTGGCTGGGCAAGGCCAAAGGCAACGCCTTCAACAAGCTCGACCTGCTGGAGCGCCTGCTGCCGCTGTACGGCGAGATCCTCAACCGGCTCAAGGCCCAAGGCGTGGAATGGGTGCAGATCGACGAGCCGATCCTGACCCTCGATCTGCCCCAGGAGTGGAAGAGCGCCTTCGAGCGTGCCTACCACATCCTTCAGTACTCGCCCTTGAAAAAACTGGTGGCCACCTACTTCAGTGGCCTGGAGGACAACCTCGGCCTAGCGGTTGGCCTGCCAGTGGATGGCCTGCATATCGACGCCGTGCGCGCCCCGGAACAACTGGGTCAGGTCTTGGATCGCCTGCCGACCTACAAGATTCTCTCGGTGGGACTGGTCAACGGGCGCAACGTCTGGCGCTGCGAACTGGAGCAGGCCTTACAGCAACTGCAGGTGGCCCAGGAGCGTTTTGGCGACAACCTGTGGGTCAGCAGTTCCTGCTCCTTATTGCACAGCCCGGTGGACCTGTCTCGGGAAGATCAACTGGATGCCGAACTTAAAAGCTGGTTGGCCTTTGCCGTGCAGAAGTGCGGTGAGATTTCCGTTTTGCGTGACGCCCTGAATGACCCCCAGGCTCCGGCGGTGCAAGCGGCGCTGACGCAAAGCCGTGCGGTGCAGGCCAGTCGTGCACAGTCGCCGCGGATCCACAAAGCGCAGGTCCAGGCCCGGATCAAGGCTATCACCGCCGCCGACAGCCAGCGCCAGTCGCCCTTTGCCCTGCGTATCGAGCAACAGCGGGCGCGGCTGCAATTGCCGATCTTTCCTACCACCACCATTGGCTCCTTCCCGCAGACTTCATCGATCCGCCTGGCCCGTCAGGCGCACAAGCAAGGCAAGCTGTCACTCAACGACTACACCGATGCCATGCACCGTGAGATCCGCCACGCCGTGGAGATCCAAGAGCGCCTGGGCCTGGATGTGCTGGTTCACGGCGAAGCCGAACGCAACGACATGGTGGAGTACTTCGCCGAACAATTGGACGGTTACCTGTTCACCCGTTTCGGCTGGGTCCAGAGCTACGGTTCACGCTGCGTCAAACCGGCGATCATTTATGGCGACCTGAGTCGGCCCCAGGCGATGACCGTGGACTGGATCCAGTACGCTCAGAGCCTGACCAACAAGGTCATGAAGGGCATGCTCACCGGCCCTGTCACCATGCTGATGTGGTCCTTCCCTCGCGAGGACGTGTCGCGCAAGGTGCAGGCGCAACAATTGGCCCTGGCCCTGCGTGATGAAGTGCAGGACCTGGAACAGGCCGGGATCAAGATCGTGCAGATCGACGAAGCGGCGTTCCGCGAAGGCCTGCCCCTGCGCCGGGCGCAATGGCAGGAGTACCTGGACTGGGCGGTGCAGGCCTTCCGCCTGAGCGCCTCCGGGGTGAAGGACGAAACCCAGATCCATACCCACATGTGCTACAGCGAGTTCAACGACGTGATCGAGTCTATTGCTGCCATGGATGCCGACGTGATCACCATCGAGACTTCCCGTTCGGACATGGAGCTGCTGCAAGCCTTCGAGGCCTTCGACTACCCCAACGACATTGGTCCAGGGGTGTATGACATCCACTCGCCGCGGGTGCCGGACACCGCCGAAATGGTCAAGCTGATGAGCAAGGCGGTCAAGCGCATTCCCGCCGAGCGCTTGTGGGTCAACCCCGATTGTGGCCTCAAGACCCGCGCCTGGCCGGAAACCGAAGCCGCCTTGGTGAACATGGTGGCCGCGGCACGGCAACTGCGCAGCCAACTGGCTTGAAGCTCCCCGCATGGGCGCTGGCCGGCGAAGGCGATCATTCGGTCCTCTTCGCCGGGCGGTGAGCTGAAGACCGCTGGGCAATCTTCATCAAACTGTCACGCAACTGTGGCAGCGCGAATCATCGAAGTTCATCAGACTCGCGCTCTACTGGGGTTCTGCGTTTCGGTGTTTCCATGCGGGCAAGATTATTTTCCATTGTCATCCTGCTGGCCGGGCTATTGCTCGGCCAGCCGTCTTTTGCGGCCGCGCGCTGCGATGTCAACGTTCCCACGCAACGGGTCGATCTGCCTCAGGTGAGCCTGGCTTACCAGAGCATCGGCCGTCCTTCCGATCCGGCTTTGCTGCTGATCATGGGGCTGGGCGGGCAACTGATTCACTGGCCCGACGAGGTGGTGACGGCCCTGTGCATGCAGGGTTTTCGGGTGATCCGTTATGACAATCGCGATGTCGGCCTGTCCACTTGGCGCCAGGCGCCGGCCAGCGCCAACCTGACCTTTGAAATGCTGCGCTACAAGCTTGGCCTGCCGGTGGCCGCGCCCTACACCTTGACCGATATGGCCGATGACGCCCTGGGGTTGATGGCCGCGCTGCACGTTGAGCAGTTCCATGTGCTGGGAGCGAGCATGGGTGGCATGGTTGCTCAGCACCTGGCGGCCATGGCGCCGCAGCGGATCGAAAGCCTGACCCTGATCATGACCAGTTCCGGCGCCGAGGGCCTGCCGGCCCCGAATGCGGCGCTGGTACAACTGTTGTCGCGGCGCAATGCGCCGAACCGTGAGGCGGCCCTGGAGCAACAGGCGGATTTGCTGGCGGCATTGGGCAGTCCGAACGTCAGGGATGATCGTCAGGTGTTGTTGCATCAAGCGGCGCAGGCCTATGACCGTTCGTTCAACCCGGAAGGGGTCAAGCGCCAGATCATGGCGATTCTCGCCGAGCCGAGCCGGGTACCACTGCTCAAGCAACTGCGGGTGCCGACCCTGGTGGTGCACGGCACCGCTGATCCGTTGTTGCCGGTGATGCATGGGGTGCACCTGGCGGCACAGATCCAGGGCAGTCAGTTGAAGTTGATTCCTGGGTTGGCCCATCGATTTCAGGAAGCCTTCAAAGCCCCGTTGCTGGCGGCGGTGCTGCCGTACCTGCAAAACCACCGGGAAGACACCTCCCACTGGGCGCAGATCGACGCGTTGGAAGTGGGCAACGTACTCTGACGTTCTGACCGACGCTAGGGCCCAGTGTTCTAGCGGACGATCTTGTCCACTTGAATGCCGAGCTTTTTCAGTCGGTACCAGAAGCTGCGTTCGGAAATTCCGATCAGTTGCGCAGCGGCGGCCTGCACGCCACTGCTCTGCTGCAGAGCAGCAAGAATGTAGGTTTTTTCCACGTCGGCCAGGGCGGCGTCCAGATCGCTGGGCACCTGAGGGCCGACGCTGAAGTCGGCGCTGCTTTGCGCGGCTGCCGACGGGGCGCCGAACAGGTAGCCCGGCAGGTCGCTTTCAGCGATGACCTGGCCGGTGGCGACAATGGTCGCGCGCTCCACGCAGTTCTGCAGTTCGCGGATGTTGCCTGGCCAGGCGTAGTTGGCCATGGCTTGCAGGGCCTGCGCGCTGAACCCGGTGATGCGCTTGCCAGCGGCGGCACCCAGGCTGTGGGCGAAGTGCCGGGCCAGTAGGGCGATGTCCTCGACCCGTTCGCGCAAGGCCGGCAAGGGAATGGGGAACACATTGAGGCGGTAATACAGGTCTTCGCGGAATTCTTTGTTGGCCACGGCTTCCAGCAGGTTCTTATTGGTCGCGGCGATCACTCGCACATCGACCTTGCGCTCTCGGGGGTCGCCCACCGGTTCGATTACCCGCTCCTGCAGGGCACGGAGAATCTTGGCCTGCAAGGCCAGGGGCATATCGCCCACTTCATCAAGGAACAGGGTGCCCTTGTCGGCTTGCTGAAAGCGCCCGATCCGGTCGGCCACGGCACCGGTGAACGCGCCCTTGCGATGGCCGAACATCTCGCTTTCCAGCAAACCTTCGGGAATCGCCGCGCAGTTGACCGCGACAAAGGGTTTGTCGGCGCGATTGCCGTGCTTGTGAATGGCCCGGGCGACCATTTCCTTGCCGGTGCCGCTTTCTCCGGTCAGCAGGATCGTGGCATTGCTATCGCGCACCGAGTCCACGGCCTGCAGCACCCGGCGAAAGCTCGGGCTGTCGCCCACCAGGCTGTCGAATTGCTGCGCCTCTTCCAGTTCGGCGCGCATGCGTTGGTTGTCTTTGAGAATGTCGCGAAATTGCAGGGCCTTGCTGACGGTGATGTCCAACTCGTCGATGTCGAAGGGCTTGGCGATGTAGTCGTAGGCGCCGTTGCGCATGGACTGCACGGCGTTTTTCACCGTGCTGTAGGCGGTCATCACGATCACTGGCAACTGTGGGTAGCGCAGCTTGATCTCCGCCAGCAGTTGCGGGCCATCCATGCCGGGCATGCGCCAGTCGCTGATCACCAGGTCGATGTCTTCCTGTTCCAGCACCTTGAGGGCGTGCAGGCCGTTGCTCGCGGTGAATACCTGGACGCCGTTCTGGCTCAGGGCCGAGGACAGCAGGTCGCAGAGTTTCGGTTCGTCGTCCACCACCAGCAGGTTATGCGTCATCACTGTCCTCGTCGTCTTCGTCACCGTTGGCCGGAATGTACAGGCTGAACGTGGCGCCGGCATCTTTTTCGCTGACGCATTCGATGTGCCCGTCATGGCTTTCCAGGATCGAAAACACCTTGGCCAGGCCCAGGCCGGTGCCCGAGGCCTTGGTGGTGACGAACGGCGTGAAGATGCGCTCAAGCATGTCCGGTTCGATGCCCTGGCCGGTGTCACTGATGCTGATGATGGTTTCGTCGTCCTGTTGGGCGATGCCCAGGGTCAAGCGGCCGCCTTCGGGCATGGCGTCGATGGCGTTGAGGATCAGGTTCAGGCAGGCCTGCTTGAGTTGCCGCGCGTCGGCGTGGATGGTGGCGCCCGGTGCGTGATCCTCGATGCGTGCATCGATGTTGTGGGTCGCCAATTCCGGGGTGCAGAAACCCAGCAGTTCTTCCACCAAGGGGCGCGCCGCTTGGGTGGCGCGAAGCGGTGCGCTGGGCTTGGCGAAGTCGAGGAAGTCGGTGATCAGGTCGTTGATCCGGCTGACCTCGCTGATCACGTATTCCAGGTGGCGCTTGTCGTTTTCCGGCAGGTTGGAGCGCCGGTGCAGCAGTTGTGTGGCGGTCTTGATAATGCCCAGCGGGTTGCGGATTTCGTGGGCCAGGCCCATGGCCACCTCGCCCAGGGCGTGCAGGCGGTCGCGGCGGCGCAATTGAGCTTCCAGGTGCTGCAACTCGCCGAGGCGTTCGGTCATGTGGTTGAAGGTGCTGCTCAGCTCGGCCAGTTCGTCGCCTCCGATGACCGGCACCCGCTGCCGATAATCGCCGGCGGTCACCGCTTGCACGCCCTTGGACAGGCCCCGCAGTGGCCGGGTCAGGCGTTGCGACACCAGCCAGCCAACGCACAGCGAGGCGGCCGAGCTGAGCAGAAAGATCAGGATGAACAGGTTGCTCTGGTTGATCAGCCCCACCAGGCTGCTGTGACGCAACAGGCCGCTGAAAATCACCCCAACCAAATCGCCATTGTCATTGAAGATCGGGCGGTACAGGCCGCTGTAGCGGTTGGTGAACTGTTCGGTGGGCTGGCGCGTGGTGCGCAGGACGTCTTCGATCTTTTGTGGCACTCGCGTTGGATGGTTCTCGAAGCGCTGGGTGGCGAAGATCTCCGAAAAATCATCGGCCTTGGCCAGGTACAGGCGCAGGTCCAGGGAATGCACATCGGCCACGCTGGTGAGGAAGCTGGCGTCCAGGTACGTGGCGATCAGCAGTTGATAGTCGACCCCCTCGAGGTTGGTCTGAAAGGTCGAGACCACCGCCCCGGTGGCCACGCCGCCGACCTGAATGGTCTGCAGGACGGCATTGGAGGCGGTGCTGATCTGGCCGATCACGTCGTCGGCGGCGGTGGTGAACATGACCTTGCGGTCGCTCTTGCGAATCAGCGCCACCACGTCGATGCCCATGGAGTCGGCGATGTCGGCGGTGAGTTTGTCGTGCTTGGCCGCCTGGCGATCGGTGGGCGGACGCGTGTAACGCAGGAACAGCTGGGCGATCCGCGCGTTGTCATGAAGGATCTGGGTGATCTCGTCCTCGACGATCTTGGTCGATTCCTGCAGCCAGATGCGCACGTTGCTGTCGAAAATTTCCGACAGCGTGGTGGCCGCCAACTCGGCGGCAATCATGGTGGGAATCACACTGACCAACCAGAACGCCAGCACCAGCTTGCGTTGCAAGCTCCAGCGGGAGATGGCGAAAGGGCGGGGCGGACGACGATCTTTTCTGGTCATGTACTTTCGCTTATTGCAGCGGCCATGGCGGGGTCGGAGCGATCCGGGCGGACAAAGCGTTTTATCACTTTGAGCAGCCCATTGATCAAGGGATTGCGGTGCTGGAAGAACACCATGTTAGCGGTGAAGCGGCAGCCTAGGCGTAATTTACTGGCATAGCCGGCCTGACCACACTCGTAGAGTGGAATCCGTTGCTGGATGCAGTAGTCGACATTGGCCAGCCAACTGCGCACATACAGGTTGTGCTCACGCGTGAGGTTCAGGTCGTGGGCAAAGAACTTGTCGATCAGTCGGTGTGGGTCGACGAGTACCAGGTTGAATGCCACCAGCTGCTCGCCGACCCAGTACAGAACGCAGGCCGCGCGCGGCCCCAACTGTTCGAGAATGCCGGTGAAGTAGCCCGCTGGCAGGCGCTCGAACTGCAGGTCGCTGCGCTTCAGGGTCGCTTCGTACAGGCGCATGATGTCCGGCAGCACATCGTCGATCTGCTGGCGCCATTCGATGCGCGGTCCTGGTGCCCGGAGCTTGCGGCGCAGATCCTTGCGGGTGGATTTGCCCAGGGTGCCCAGATAGGCGTCGATCGAGGCGAAGGGCACTGGCAGCAGCGCGCTGGGCAGGCTCGGCATGCTTTGCAGGCCGGCGGCCCGGCAACGGTCGGCCCATTGTTGATCGTGTCGTGGGGCATCCTTGATCGCCATCAGGCCGATGCCGCAGTTGTCGGCGTCACGCCGGGCCAGTTTGAGCAACTCATCGAACAAGGCCGGGCGGCGTTCGTCGGGCACATGGCTGGCGATGCCGACGTTGCACTGTTCGGCCACCGGCGAGCCAATGGCGTACAGGCGCAACTGCAAGACCCCGGGCCACTGGCGCTCCAGGCGCTCGGTAAAGCGCTTGGCCAGCCCCGAGACTGTCGTGTCGACTCGGTACTGGGTGGTGAAGGCCGGCGCCACTGCCACCAGTGTCGAGCCTTCATAGATCGCCAGGTAGCGCCACTGAAAGTTGGCGACGGCGGCTTTTTCCACCGCCAGGTAGTAGTCCCAATCCTCCAGGGCTTGTACAAAGCAGTCATTCCAGGCACCGCGTTCGATGGCCTGGATGGTTGAAAAGGCTTGGGCGGTAATCACGTCTTTTCCTTAATTCACGCCAGTTTTCGGTAGTCTTCGCGCACGGCGGGCAGGACTACGCGTTGCTGGATGAAGTCGGCGCTTAGCTCGATCACGCGCTGGTACTGCAGGTCTACGGTGATCATGTGATAGCAGTTGTCCAGAAGGATCTTGGTCACCGCGCCTCCCAGCCTGCGCTCCACGTAATCGGCGTTCCAGGTACTGGTGATGTCGTCTTCGCTGGCGTGCAGCACCAGCGCCGGGGTCATGATCGAGGGCATGCGTTTCTTGACCACGGCGTTCATCCGGTGCAACTCGCGCACCGTCACGCCTTCCATGGTCAGGAGTCCGGCATTGCTGCTTTCGCCGGCCTTCATCTGCTTTTCGACGATGGCCCGCAGGCGCTCGTTCTTGATGCCGTAGGGCGGTTTCTCTTCAAAACGGCAGATGTGCACGCCAAAGGGAATCTTCATCAGCAACGGGGTCAGGAACGCCAGCTTGTTGATGCTCCAGCCGTCGTACTTGAGGGTGGTGGAGTACATCAGCAAACCGCTGATCTGCCCCGGATGCTCGGAGGCCAGGTACATGGACATCACCGCGCCCATGGACAGGCCACCGACGAACACCTGTTCGTGGCGCGGCCGCACACCGGCGAAGGTCTTGCGCACGCCCTCGTACCAGTCCTGCCAGCCGGTGGCCTGCAGGTCGCTGTTGTCCCCGCAGTGCCCGGGCAGGGTCGGAACGTACACCGTGCATGTTCCGTCCTTGGCCAGGCCCTGGGCCACCCGACGCAGTTCCGTCGGGGTGCCGGTCAGGCCGTGGATCAACAAGACCCCGACCGGACCCGTGCCGAGAACGAAGCCGGCGTCGCCTTCGCCCAGATCGATCTCAGCGGCGCTCATCGCTTCATGGCCCGATCCAGCAGGCGGTCCAGCAGTGCGATGCCCAGATCGATTTCCGCGTAGCTGATTTCCAGCGACGGGGCCAGGGTGATGACGTTCTTGTAGTAGCCGCCCACATCGAGGATCAGGCCCAGGCGCTGGCCGTCGATTTCGATGTCGCCCTTCATGCCTTCCTCGACCATGAAGTCCAGGGTCGCCTTGTCCGGGGTGAAGCCGTCGGTGGTGCAGATCTCGCAGCGCAGCGCCAGGCCCAGGCCGTCGACGTCACCGATGATCGGGTAGCGCTTCTGCAGGTCTTGCAGGCCGGCCAGGAAGTACTTGCCCTTTTCCATGACCATCGCACCGTAGTCGACTTCGCTGGTCATCTTGAACATTTCCAGGCCCACGGCGGTGCCCAGCGGGTTGGAGGCGAAGGTGGAGTGGGTCGAACCTGGCGGGAACACGCCCGGGTTGATCAGCTCCTCACGGGCCCAGATGCCGCCCAGCGGGTTGAGGCCGTTGGTCAGCGCCTTGCCGAACACGATCACGTCGGGTTGGACGTCGAAGTGCTCGATCGACCACAGCTTGCCGGTGCGGTAGAAGCCCATCTGGATTTCGTCCACCACCATCAGGATGCCGTGCTGGTCCAGCACCTGCTTGAGCTCGCTGTAGAAGTTCATCGGCGGAATCACGTAGCCGCCGGTGCCCTGGATCGGCTCGACGTAGAAGGCGGCGTATTCGCTCTGGCCGACTTTCGGGTCCCACACGCCGTTGTATTCGGTCTCGAACAGCCGGGCGAACTGCTGCACGCAGTGGCTGCCGTACTCTTCCTTGGTCATGCCTTTAGGGCCGCGGAAGTGGTACGGGAACGGGATGAACTGCGCGCGCTCGCCGAAGTGGCCGTAGCGGCGACGGTAGCGGTAGCTGGAGGTGATGGACGAAGCGCCCAGGGTGCGACCGTGGTAGCCACCTTCGAAGGCGAACATCAGGCTCTTGCCGTTGGTGGCGTTACGCACCACTTTCAGCGAGTCCTCCACCGACTGCGAACCGCCGACGTTGAAGTGCACGCGACCGTCCAGGCCGAACTTCTTCTTGGCGTCCACGGCGATCATTTCCGACAGCTCGATCTTGCCTTTGTGCAGGTACTGGCTGGCAATCTGCGGCAGGGTGTCGATCTGTTGTTTCAGGGCGTTATTCAGGCGCGGGTTGGCGTAGCCGAAGTTCACCGCCGAGTACCACATCTGCAGGTCGAGGTAGGCCTGGTCGCTGGTGTCCCAGACGTAGGAGCCTTCGCAGCGGCTGAAAATGCGCGGGGGCTCGATGTAGTGAACGGTATCGCCGTAGGAGCAGTACTTGGCTTCCTTTTCCAGAAGGATCTGGTCTTCGGCGGTCGCGATGCGGATATCAGACATGGTGGAAGAGTTCCTGGGTTTCAAGGGAGAAATGGGGTGCGTTGGCGGCGTTGTTCGGCAGCTTGGCTAGCAGCGCCGGCAGTTCGGCGAAGGCGTCGAACCGTGCGTGAGGAATCTTGTTGCGCTCGCAGTAGTCGGCCAGACGATCCTTGGCGAACACGAAGTCGGCGCTTGCGGCTACGCACATGTCCGACTGGCCGTCACCTATCACCAGCACGCGCTTGCCCCGTGGGGTGGATTTGCACTTGCAGTTGCCGGAGGCGGCGCGGCAGGCGTCGCTGGCGTAGGGAAAGTCGATGCGCCAGCTGTTGTGGTCGACCTGGCGCAGGCGGTTGGCGAGGATCGGCAGCAGGGTCACGTAGTTGCGTGCCAGGATGCGGGCGATGCCTTGCTCGATGCCGTCGCTGACCACTTCGATGGAAGCGCCCAGGCCGATCACGTGATCGACGAAGTCGGGGAAGTCCGGGTCGATTTCGACACTGTCGAAGTAGCCCAGCAGTTCGGCGGGCGAAGCCTTGACCAGGGCCAGTTGGCGACTGAGGCATTCTCGGGAGCCGATGTGACCGTCCAGCCATTGCTGCTCGATGCTTTCCCAACTGGGGTCGGCGAAGCGTTGGAGAATGTTATCGATCACGTCGGCGCGGGAGATGGTCCCGTCGAAGTCACATACGATATGCCAGTGCATCATCTGCTGTTACCTGTTGAATAAGAACGCTGTTTTGCGCTTGCGGCAGGGTTAGAGCAGGGACTGTGCCAAGTCTGGAAAACCCAGCAGGGCTGGGGCTTTGGCCCTAGGTGTCGGGGATTTTTAAGGTTCTTGCTACAAATTTTGTAGGTCCCTACAAACAACATCAGTGCTTGCATCCGAGGGCGGCTCTGGTGATTGATGCGCGCCTGTTCAGATCAAGGAAACGTATTCATGCCTCGGCTTTTTTCTCCCGCTTTACTCGCCGGCCTGCTGTCGCTGACCGTTGCCTGTAGTGCCTTTGCCGATTCCGACATCACGGGCGAACTCGGTCTGGGTGTCGGCTACCAACCCCATGACCCCACGGGCAGCCGTTATGACACTGTGCCGCTGCCGTACCTGGATCTGGACTGGGGTGATGTCAGCCTCAGTACCGACGATGGTCTGACCTGGGATGCGTTCAAGGGCAATGGTTTCAGCGCCGGCCCCTATATCAACTACCTGCAGGGACGTCACGCCGATGGTGAGCTGCGCGGCTTGCGGGATGTGCGCGACATGGCCGATGTCGGGGCTTTCGTGCAATACGCCCCGGACGACTTCTGGCGAGTGTTCGCCGCCGTGGGCCAGGCCGTCGGCGGTGCCGGTGGCCAGGGCGGTATGCTGGGCAAGGTCGGAGGCGAAATCGGCTATCCCTTGGGCATGGGCATCATCGGCAGCAACAGCCTGACCCTGCGCTTTGCCGACGCCCGCCAGAGTCAGACCTTCTATGGCGTCAACGCCAAGGAAGCCCTGGCTTCGGGTATCGATCGCTACAGCGCTGGTGGTGGCCTGCAGTACTTCAGCCTGAGCCAGAACATCCAGGTGCCGCTGGGCAACAACTGGTCGCTGGTGGCCAGCGCCAGTTGGATCCGTCTGGTCAACTCCGCAGCGGACAGCTCCATTGTTCGCCAGCGTGGCGAAGTCAACCAGGGCCAGGTGCAGACCGCCGTCAGCTACAAGTTCTGAGGCGCGGTGCCGCAGGTCGCCCCCCCGGCCTGCGCAGCCCTCACCCCCCTGGCGCCCGGGGCATTCGGCAGAGGGCCTTCAGGCCTCCTCGCCCTCGGCCAGGAGGGCAATCCCGCCGATGATCACCAAGACCCCGACCCAGTGCAGCAGGCTGATCTGCTCACCCAGGCCCAGCCAGGAGCCCAGCAGCACCACGACAAAGACCAGGGAGCTCAAGGGGAAGGCCAGGGACAGGCTGCTCCGCCGCAGAATCAGCATCCACACGAAAAATGCGCCGATATAGCAGGCAATCGCCAGCAGCACGCCGGGGTTGAGGGCCACGGCTGCCAGCCATTGCAGGTTGAAATCCATCTGCCCTAATTGGTCGCCCCCCACCTTGGTGGCAATCTGGCCGGCGCTCTCGAAACCGATCAGCAAGGCCCAGAGCACCAGTGTGCCCAAGCGCCCATGCAGCCAGTCGTGGGAGTGGTTCGAACTCATGAAATGTATCCTTCTAGTCGTTGAATAAGGCTCAGGTGCTGGCGATGAAAACCAGCATCACCCCGGTGGTGATGACCAGGGTGCCGAGCCAGCGGCGGCGGCTGACGGTTTCCCCCAACACCACCTTGCCCGCCAGCACCACCCCGCAATAGGCCAGGGCCGCGGCCGGAAACAGCAGGCTCAGCGGGGCCCGGGACAAGGCTTCGAGCCAGACAAAAAACTCGATCACATAGGCACCGATACCGGCCCATAACAGCGGGGCGTTGAATACCTGCCCCCAGAAGGCATTCAGGCGAAAACCACCCTCCAGTTCCGGCAGGCGGTCGAGGCCGAGCTTGAAACACAGCTGGCCGATCACATCCAGGGCAATGGACAAGGCCACCAGCAAGACAACGGTCAAGGTCACGGAAACAGCTCCTCAAACAGTGAGATCAGGGCTTCGTTGGTCACTGAGTTGCGCAGCAGATCGTCCGCGCTCCAGCGTTCGGCCGGAGGTTGATCAGACTTGGCTTCCCAGCGTTTAAAGGCGTTGCTGAAGGCCGGTTGGGCGAATTCGCCGCAGACGTCGATGCCCACAATCCGTTTGCCTGCCGCCAACTCGCGCAGCGCCTGCAACAGGTGGCTCAGGCGCATGCCGCCCTGGTCCCAGTTGGTCGCGGCGTCTTCGCTGGCCAGCACGTCTTTGTCGATGGTGATCCACACCGCTTCGGTGGGCAGGCTGTCGATCATCTGGGTGAGGAAGGCGGGCCAGTCCAGCTCCGCCAGATTGCGCCAGTACAGGTGGTTTTCCTGTTGCTGGTGTCCGGCGCCGTCGCCGACCCGGCCCCAGACTTTGGATGGCGCGTGTTGCCAGGGAAACAGCTGCAGCTTGCCGTGCTTCAGGGCGCCGACGTTGCCGCCGCGCAGTTGCGGGTTGTGCAGGTCTTCGCTGCACGGGCCGAGGGTGACAATGCGTTGGATAGTCGGCAGTTGCAGTGCCCGGTTGATCCAGGAACCGCAATGTCGGCGCGGGGCCAGGCGGACCCAGTCGGGGTGATTGTCGAAGTGGATCAGGCTCACCGGCTCCGGCAGGTCGCTGAGAAACGCCGGCGTCAGGTGGTGATAGTCACCGGAACCGACAAAGAAGATTTCCGGTTGCGGGCCTATGTGCCTGGGGCGCTGGCGCAGGCGTTCGCGGAAGTGACGGTAGGTGCGCTCGGTGGACCAGAGCCGCAGTTTGGGCCCCAGGTCCAGCAGGTCCAGGCGCCGTGCCTGGCCGCTGTTCAAGCGCCGGACGATAGGCTCCTGAGCGGTCAGGCTGTGGTCGAGATCTAGGATATTCAAGGTGGTATTTACCCATGGCAGTGCCCTCCAGAAACTCCGCGTTCAAGCTGTAACGCAGGCTGGGCGGGCTTTGCCGGGTAAATGCAAGGGTTGGGCCAGCTCGCGGATTGCCGGCCCGGGGGCGCCTCGGCGGCGTGCTGTGCAAGCTGACGCGAAGCCGCTCAGGCGTGGAGGCGTACCCAGACGCTCACCAGGAGGCTGGCGGCAATCAGCCAGGCCACCGCGGCCACGGCCAGGGAAGCTTCCAGGCGCAGGCGATCGACCATCACGTACAGGGTCGCCAGGTAGACGAAGTAGGGAATGATCGACCACATGCCGAACACGATGGTGGTCTTCAGGTCGTCGAGCGAGCGGCCCTTGCCGACGATGTAGTGGGCGATCAGGGCAAAGGTCGGGAACAGCGGCACCAGGCCGGCGATGTAGTAGTTCCGGGTCTTGGCCAGGGCCGCCAGAATCACCACGACCGCCGCGCCGAGGGCGGCCTTCAACAATAGATCCATGTGTTGTTGCGCCTTGGGTCAGTGGCTCAGGCCGTATTTCTTGACCTTGTCGAACAGCGTGGTCTTGGCCATGCCCAGCTCCTGGCTGGCCTGGGTCAGGTTGCCGCCGCTGCGTTGCAAGGCATCGTTCAACAGGTTGCGTTCAAAGGCTTCCACCGCTTCGGCGAAACCCAGGCCCTGGGTGGCGATGCTGCCGGACTTCTTGAACGCCGGCAGGCCCAGGGCGAAGCGTTCGGCGACGTTGCGCAATTCGCGCACGTTGCCCGGCCAGTCGTGGCTCATGAGGGTCGACAGGGTCTGGTTGTCCAGCTCCGGTACCGCGCGGTCAAAACGCAGGGACGACTGCTGCAGGAAGTGTTCGAACAATTGCAGGATGTCTTCGCGGCGTTCGCGCAGCGGTGGCAGCTCCAGGGTCACCACGTTGAGGCGGTAGTACAGGTCGCTGCGAAACTCATTGGCCCGGCTCATGTCGTCCAGGTCCGATTTAGTGGCGGCGATCACCCGGCAATCCACCGCCACGCTCTGGTTCGAGCCCAGGCGTTCCAGGGTGCGCTCCTGTAACACCCGCAGCAGTTTGATCTGCAGATTGATCGGCATGCTCTCCACTTCATCGAGGAACAGCGTGCCCTGGTGAGCGTGCTCGATCTTGCCAATGCGGCGTTTGCCGGCGCCGGTGAAGGCATTGGCTTCGTGGCCGAAGATTTCGCTTTCGAACAGGTTCTCCGGCAGGCCGCCACAGTTCAGGGCGACGAACTGCTGCTGGTGACGGCGGCTGAAGTCATGCAGGCAGCGGGCGACCAATTCCTTGCCGGTGCCGGTTTCGCCCTCGATCAGCACGTTGGCCGAGGTATCGGCGACGTTGGCGATCAACTCGCGCAAATTCTGCATGGCCGGCGAGCGACCGATGATCCGGCCCTCCAGGGAGTCGCGCTCGGCCAGTTGCCGGCGCAATGAGCTCACTTCCCGGGCCAGGCCTCGCTGTTCCAGGGCGCGGCGGGCCACGTCCACCAGGCGCTCGGGGGAGAAGGGTTTTTCCATGAAGTCGTAGGCGCCTTTCTGCATGGCGCCCACGGCCATGGAAATATCACCGTGGCCGGTGATCAGCACCACCGGCAGGCTGCGATCCCGGGCTTTGAGTCGGGTCAACAGTTCCAGGCCGTCGATGCCCGGCAGGCGGATGTCACTGACTACGATCCCGGGAAAGTTGTCTCCGACTTGGGCCAGGGCTTCTTCGGCGCTGCCCACACCGATGCAGGGAATGTCTTCCAGGGCCAGGGCCTGCTGGCAACCCAGCAGGACATGGGGGTCGTCTTCGACGATCAGCACGGTCAGCTCGTTGTTCATATCGACTCGGCTTGAGTGGGGCTTGCCAGGGGCAAGCTGAGGACAAAGGCGCTGCCGCCGCTTGCCGGATGTTCCACCCCCAGGCTGCCGCCGGTGGCGGCGGCGAGGCTGGCGGACAGGGTCAGGCCCAGGCCCAGGCCCTGCTCGCCGGGTTTGGTGGTGAAGAACGGTTCGAACAGGTGCTTGCGCGCTTCGGCGTCGATGCCGTGGCCGTTGTCGCGCACTCGCAGGCGGTATTTGCCGTCGCCGGGTTCGCCTTCCAGCCACAGTTCCGGCGCCGGCTGCGCCTGCATGGCATCCAGGGCGTTGCCGATCAGGTTGACCAGGATTTGCTCCAGGCGGGTCTGGTCGATCTGCAGGGTCTGTTCGCTGAAGTCGCGGTGCAGTTGCAGGGGCAAGGGTTCCAGGCGTGCATTGAGGATTTGCAGGGCCGCATCCACCGCCTTGTCGAGGCTGGCCTGGCCCTGGTCGTCGCCACGGCGGGCGAAGGAGCGCAGGCTGGCGGTGATGCGGCCCATGCGGTCGATCAGCTCGTTGATGGTCTTGAGGTTGGCGCTGGCGGTGTCCAGGGCGCCGCGCTCAAGGAAGCGCACGGTGTTGCCGGACAAGG
Source organism: Pseudomonas sp. LD120 (assembly GCF_009861525.1). GTDB lineage: Bacteria > Pseudomonadota > Gammaproteobacteria > Pseudomonadales > Pseudomonadaceae > Aquipseudomonas. The sequence goes on from NZ_WVHL01000003.1 coordinate 179,719, forward strand.
TGCGCAACGCCGCCAGCGGTTGGTTGAGTTCGTGGGCGATGCTGGTGGACATCTGGCCGATAGCCGCCAGCTTGCCGGCCTGGACCAGTTCGTCCTGGGCCCGGCGCAGGGTTTCCTCGGCTTGGCGGCGTTCGCGGATCTGGCCCTTGAGCCGTTCGTTGCTGGCTCGCAGGTCGGCGGTGCGTTCGGTGATCCGCCGCTCCAGCTGGCTGTTGGCTTGTTGCAGGGCTTCACGGGCGGCCAGACGGGTGGCGATGACCTTGCGCCGCTCATTCCAGGCGATTAGCAGGAACGCCACCAGGGCAAAGGCCACGGCCACCAGGATGCCCTGGTTGATGGCTTCGCGGCGCAGGTCTTGCAGGGGCGTGAGCAGGGTGAAATTCCAGGGGGTGTCGCTCAGTGGGCGGGTCTGGGACAGGTAGCTGATTTCCTGTTCGTTGGACACCAGCTCGGTGTTGGCCGGGAAGGTCAGCTTCTCCACGCCTTCGTCCAGGCGTTCGCGGGCCAGGGGCTCCAGTTCGTTGAGGGGAAACCAGTAGTACTGCAGGCTGCGGGCCAGGCGCTCTTTGGTTGCATCGCTCAGGGGACGGACCGACTTCAGTCGCCGCGCGGGATCGCTGGAGAGGATGATGATGCCGTTCTCGTCACTGACGAAGGCCTCCAGGCGCGCCCGCTGCCAGCGCTCCTCCAGGGCTTCCAGGCGCACCTTGACCACCGCCACGCCGATGATCTTGCCTTGTTCTTCCAGGCCATGGGCCAGGTAGTAGCCGGGTTCGCCGCTGGTGCTGCCGATGCCGTAGAAGCGCCCGGGGTGGCCGCGCACCGCGTTCTGGAAATAGGCGCGGAACGACAGGTCTTCACCCAGGTAGCTGTCGACGTCGCGCCAGTTGCTGGTGGCCAGCACCCGGCCGGTGGTGTCCATGACATAGATGGCCCGGCTGCGGCTGCGGCGATTCAAGCCTTCGAGGTATTGGTTGACGGTTTGCCGGTGTTCCGGCGAGGGATCGGCCAGCAGCCGCGACACACTGGATTCCAGTTCCAGCAAGCTGGGCAGGTAGGTGTACTTGCTGATCTCACTTTCTACGGCACGGGCATGCAGCTCCAACTGGCGCTGGCCATTTTCACTGAGGTTGCGAATACCGTTGTGTTCACTGATCCAGAAACCGGCATAGCCCAGGCCGATCATCAGCGCGATAACCAGGGGCGGTAGGAACAGGTGGCGGATCAAACGGGGTTTCACGGCGAGTGATGGCGGCGTGGCGCGATAGAGAGTGGGGTCGCATTTCATCACAGATGCCTTGGGTCAACCAGCGTGGCGAGGGCGCGGGCTCCCGCTCGGCTGCCAAGCCGCCGCAGACCGGCCAATGCGAGGTGTCAGCTCGTACGCATTGGCCGGTGGGGGGGCGCCAGGCGATCCAGCGAGAGCCAGCGCCCTTGCCACACGGGTAGTAGCCGCGCGAGCGCTTCAGTGCTGGAGGATTTTCTCGAGGAAGTGCTGCGCACGCTCGGAGCGGGCGCTGATATCACCGAAGAACTCTTCTTTCTGGCAGTCCTCGATGATCTGGCCCTGGTCCATGAAAATCACCCGGTTCGCCACTTTGCGGGCAAAGCCCATTTCGTGGGTCACGCACATCATGGTCATGCCTTCCTGGGCCAGTTGCACCATCACGTCCAGCACTTCGTTAACCATCTCCGGGTCGAGGGCCGAGGTGGGTTCGTCGAACAGCATGACGATCGGGTCCATGGCCAGGGCGCGGGCGATGGCCACGCGCTGTTGCTGACCGCCGGACAACTGGCCCGGGTGCTTGTGGGCATGGGCGGCGAGGCCGACGCGATCCAGCAGTTGCAGGCCTTTCTTGGTGGCCTCTTCTTTGCTGCGGCCCAGCACCTTGATCTGCGCGATGGTCAGGTTCTCGGTGATGGTCAGGTGCGGGAACAGCTCGAAATGCTGGAACACCATGCCCACGCGAGAACGCAGTTTCGGCAGGTTGGTCTTCGGATCGGCAATCGATGTGCCGTCGACCACGATGTCGCCTTTTTGGAAGGGTTCAAGGGCGTTGACGCATTTGATCAGGGTGGATTTGCCGGAGCCGGAGGGTCCGCAGACCACCACCACTTCACCTTTTTTGACCTCGGTGCTGCAATCAGTCAGCACCTGGAAGTCCCCATACCACTTGTTGATGTTCTTGATAGAGATCATACGGCGAACCTTTTTTGCAGACGCTTGACCAGCAGCGAGGCGGCAAAGCTGATTGTGAAATAGACCAGACCAGCGATGATCAGGAATTCATTGGAGCGGCCGATGATGTCGCCGCTGGAACGCGAGGCGTTGAGGAAGTCCACCAGGCCCACGGTGTACACCAGGGAGGTGTCCTGGAACAGGATGATGCTCTGCTGCAGCAGCAAAGGGGTCATCTTGCGGAACGCCTGGGGCAGGATGATCAGGCGCATGGTCTGACCGTAGCTCATGCCTAACGCCTGGGCGGCCCCCATCTGGCCTTTGGCAATCGACTGCACGCCCGCGCGGACGATTTCGCAGAAGTACGCCGCTTCGAACATCATGAAGGCCACGATGCAGGAGGTGAATGCGCCGATCGGGGTGTCTTCGCCGGTGATCCAGCGCAGCACGAATGGCACGGCCAGGTAGAACCAGGTGATCACCAGCAGCAGTGGGATCGAGCGGAAGTAGTTGACATAGGCGCCCGCCAGGTTCGCCAGCAGCTTGTTGTGGGACAAGCGCATCAGGGCCAGCACGGTGCCAATGATGATCCCGCCAATCACGCCCATGACCATCAGCTTGAGGGTCATCAGCATGCCGTTCCACAGGCCGGGAATGGCCGGGATGATGCCTGAGAAGTCGAGTTCCATTATTTACCTCCCACGGAGATCAAGCCGGGGACCGAGACTTTTTTCTCTACCAGGCGCATCAGCAGCATCAGGCTCATGTTCAAGGTGAAGTAGATCAACGTGGCCAGGGTGAAGGCCTCGAACAGGTTGGCCGAGAACTCGGCGGTCTGCTTGGTTTGGGCCAGCAGTTCCATCAGGCCGATCAGCGACGCCACGGAGGAGTTCTTGAAGACGTTGAGGAATTCCGAGGTCAGCGGCGGAATGATGATCCGGTAGGCCTGGGGCAAGAGCACGTTCCAGTAAATCTGCGCCAGCGAGAAACCCATGGCGCGAGCGGCGGATTCCTGGCCACGAGGCAGTGCCTGGATACCGGTGCGGACCTGTTCGCAAACCCGGGCGGCGGTGAACAGGCCCAGGCACACGACCACGCTCAGGTAGGCCGAGGTGGTCGGGTTGAGGTCCTGTTTGTACCAATCCTGAAGGTTCTGCGGGAGCATGTCGGGCACCAGGAAGTACCAGATGAACAGTTGCACCAGCAGGGGGACGTTACGGAAAACCTCCACGTAGAGTGTGGCGATGCCCGACACCAAGCGGTTCGGCATGGTACGCATGACACCCAGGATCGAGCCCAGCAGCAGTGCGATGATCCAGGCCACCACGGCGATGGCGATGGTCCAGCCCAGGCCGGAAATGAACCAGTCGAGATAGGTCTCGCTGCCCACGCCGGTGGACTTGAAGAACACGCCCCAGTCCCAGTTGTAATTCATTAGGGTTACCCCTCAAATCGTTCGATGTACAAGCACCCGCCTGGGGACGTCCGTTCCCGCCTGACCATGACGGTCAGGCACACACGATCGGCTCGACAGCCACCGGTTCGAGTGTCTCCAAAATATGCCAGCAGGTAGTGACAGACTCCTGGAGGGGCAGGGGCCCCTTCAGGAGATAAGGTTAGTCAGGTATCAGGACTTTTTTTCGTCAGCCGCTTTGTCGGTCGGATGAGCGATCAGGGCCTTGAGCTCGTCGCTCATCGGGAACATCAGGTTCAGGCCTTTTGGTGGAATCGGCGACTGGAACCACTTGTCGTAGATCTTGTTGATCTCGCCCGATTTGTAGGTGGCGACGATGGCGTCATCCACGGCTTTCTTGAATGGGGCATCGCCCTTGCGAACCATGCAGCCATAGATTTCGTAGGATTGTGGGGTACCGGTCACGGCCCAGTCGCCCGGCTTCTTGGCCTTGGCCATTTCACCAGCCAGCAGTGCGTCGTCCATCATGAAGGCCACGGCGCGGCCCGATTCCAGCATCTGGAACGACTCACCGTGGTCTTTGGCGGAGATCACGTTCATGCCCATCTGCTTGTCGGCGTTCATCGACTTGAGGATGCGCTCGGACGTGGTACCGGCGGTGGTTACGACGTTCTTGCCTTTGAGATCAGCGAAATCCTTGTAGGCCGAGTCCTTTTTGGACAGCAGGCGGGTACCGATTTCGAAGATGCCGACAGAGAAGTCGACCTGTTGCTGACGCTCGACGTTGTTGGTGGTGGAGCCGCACTCAATGTCCACGGTGCCGTTCTGTACCAGCGGGATGCGGGTCTGGGAGGTCACCAGGTTGTACTTGACCTTGAGGTCAGGCATGTCGAGGTCTTTCTTGATGGCTTCGACGATCTTCAACTGGATGTCGTGGGAGTAGCCCACTGGCACGCCGGAAGCATCAGCGATGTAGGAAAACGGAATGGAAGCGTCGCGATGTCCGAGGGTGATGGTGCCGGACTCTTTGATTTTCTTCAGTGTGCCGGTGAGTTCGGCAGCGAAAACTGGAGTGCTAATCAGAGCGGCAGCGATAGCTGCGCCCAACAGGTGGGGAACAATGCGCATCAGTATTTCCTCGACATTTGTTTTTTTTATGAAGCCAGTTCGACGGCTCTTTTATACAGCGAATGCCTTGACGGCTCCTGACGTGTTGGCACGACAGACATTCGTCGCTCAGTGTAGAGCATGAGTCGTGCCAGTCCTGTTGATCTTGATCAAATCATTGATTTTAAAGGGAATTAAATATCGATTGGCAAGGTTTTTGAGGCGTTTTATCCGGTTATCCGAATCCCTGTCGGCCGGTAGTTCGGAAAACCGAACGGTCTTGGCCTGTGTCGCCGCCTCGGCGCGGATCACGCTTTCATAAAAAACGCCCCTGAACCTTGCGGCGCAGGGGCGTTTATTGGCTTGTGCGATCAGGCCGCTTTGATCTTGCTGCGATTGTGTTCGACTTTCTGCAGGTAATCTTCCAACTGCTGCTGTTGCGATGCCGTGGTGAACAGGCCCAGTTTGCTCCGGCGCCAGAGAATGTCTTGGGCCTTTGTCGCCCATTCTTCACTGCACAGGTAATCCACTTCGCGGGTATAGAGGCCGCCCCCCAGGTGCTCGCCCATGTCGCTCAAACTCTGTACACCTTCCAGCAGGCGCCAGGTACGGCTGCCGTAGGTACTGGCCCAGCGGCGGGCGATCTGGCTGGGCAGCCAGTCGAATTTCTTGCGGATGGCTTCGGACAGGGCCTGTGGCGTGCTCATATTCTCCCCGCCGGGCAATGTCGCGGTGGCGGTCCAGCTCGGTTTGGCCTGTTTGAAGTAGGGCGCCAACTGGGCCATGGCCGATTCCGCCAGCTTGCGGTAGGTGGTCAGCTTGCCGCCGAACACCGACAGCAGTGGCGCTTCGTCGCCATTGGCAGACAGGGCCAGGGTGTAGTCGCGGGTCACCGCCGAAGGGTTGTCGGATTCGTCGTTGCACAACGGACGAACACCGGAGTAGCTGTGCAGGATATCGCTGCGACTCAGCTGCTTCTTGAAGTGGGCGTTGACCACTTGCAGCAGGTAGTCAGTTTCGCCTTCGGTGATTGCGACCTTGGCCGGATCACCGGTGTACTCACGGTCGGTGGTGCCGATCAGGGTGAACTGGTCGAGGTAAGGAATGGTGAAGACGATGCGTTGGTCTTCATTCTGCAGAATGTGCGCATGTTCGCCTTCGTACAGCTTGGGTACGATCAGGTGGCTGCCCTGGATCAGGCGGATGCCGTATGGCGACTCTAGTTTCAGGTCATCCTTGATGAACTGGGCGACCCAGGGGCCGGCGGCGTTCACCAGGGCCTTGGCGGAGATGGAGAACAGGCTGCCGTCGCTCCGCTCCAGCTCCAGTTGCCACAGGCCTTTGCTACGGCGAGCACTGACGCAACGGGTCTGGGTGTGTATATGGGCGCCTTGTTCACGGGCGGCCATGGCGTTGAGTACCACCAGGCGCGCATCGTCGACCCAGCAGTCGGAATATTCGAAGCCTTTGCTGATCTCGGGTTTCAGATCGCTGTCGGCACCGAACTTCAGGCTGCGCGAGCCAGGGAGCTTTTCCCGTTTGCCCAGGTGGTCATAGAGGAACAGGCCGGCGCGGATCATCCAGGCCGGTCGCAGGTGCGGGCGATGGGGCAAGACAAACCGCATGGGCTTGACGATGTGCGGTGCCTTGGCCAACAGCACTTCGCGCTCGGCCAGGGCTTCGCGCACCAGGCGGAATTCGTAATGTTCGAGGTAGCGCAGGCCGCCGTGGATCAGCTTGCTGCTGGCCGACGAGGTGTGGCTGGCCAGGTCGTCTTTTTCGCAAAGGAACACGGACAAGCCGCGACCTGCCGCGTCGGCGGCAATTCCAACACCGTTGATCCCACCGCCAATGACGGCGATATCGTAAACCTCGGAGAGAGGGCGCGCGGGCAAGGTAGAAGTGGGCATCGGCAAGCCTCGTGTTTCTTTGGTATTTGAATTCGAACATTAATGTTCATTTTCGAAAATACTAGCGCATAAATAACCGCGTATCCAGCGAGTTTCGATTGAAAAAACTGATCGGATCCCTCTGAAAGGAAAGTTTCCGAACATTATCAAAGGTTAGGCGACAGGCTGAAGTTGCTGGCAGGGCGATGCTTGGTTGATAGCTCGGAACGGCCATGATGGTTTCGACAACCATCAATCCTTGAGCGCAAGCGTCTGAGCGCGGGCCGTTCCGAAGAGAGGGGGGTCAGACCACTTCGAGGCGAATCTTGTGTTGGTTGAGCAACTGGGTCAGGGCCGGTACCGGCTGCTGGTCGGTAACCAGGCAGTCGATCAGGCTGATGGGGCCGAGGCGGATCATGGCGTTACGCCCGAACTTGCTGGAGTCGGCGGCCAGGATCACTTGGCGGGCATTGGCGATGATCGCCTGGGAGACCCGCACTTCCTGGTAGTCGAAGTCCAGTAGGCTGCCGTCTTCGTCGATGCCGCTGATGCCCACCAGGGCGAAGTCCACTTTGAACTGATTGATGAAGTCGACACTCGCTTGGCCCACCACGCCGCCGTCGCGTCGCACATTGCCGCCTGTGAGCAGCACATCGAAATCATCCTTGGCACTGAGCATCGAAGCCACGTGCAGGTTGTTGGTGATGATTTTCAGGTGGTTGTGGTTGAGCAGGGCGCGGGCAATGGATTCGGTGGTGGTGCCGATGTTGATGAACAGCGAGGCGTGATCAGGGATTTGTGCGGCAATGGCTTCGCCAATGCGTTGCTTCTCATCGCGCATTTGATCGGCGCGCATGGCGTAGGCGGTGTTTTCTACGCTGGAGTCATAAGCCGCGCCGCCGTGGTAGCGGCGCAGCAGATTGGCTTCCGCCAGTTGATTGATATCGCGGCGGATGGTTTGCGGGGTCACAGCGAACAGTTGGGCCAATTCCTCGATGCTTACATAGCCGCGCTCGCGGACCAGGTCGAGGATTTGCTGCTGACGGGGAGGCAGATTCATGGGCTTCCTTTGGGCTGCCGTGCGAAATTTGCCCATGATGCCGTACGAATCTGCTCCCTGCCAGTTACAACCGGATACGAAACCGGCGGTTGGCTTATTTGACCTCTTCGTGGGGTTCCCAGTCACGAGTGCGGCTGACCGCCTTCTTCCAGCCTGCGTACAGGCCTTCTTTCTCCTCTTGCGCCAGTTGTGGTTCGAATTCGCGCTCGATCACCGCCTTGCCCCGCAGCTCTTCCAGGCTGCCCCAGAAACCGCAGGCCAGGCCTGCCAGGTAGGCCGCGCCCAGGGCAGTGGTTTCGCGCATTTGCGGGCGCTCCACCTGAGTGCCGAGGATGTCGGCCTGGAACTGCATGAGGAAGTTGTTGGCCACGGCGCCGCCGTCCACGCGCAGGGCTTTGAGGCGTTCACCGGAGTCCTGTTGCATGGCGTCGAGCACGTCGCGGGTCTGGTAGGCGATGGATTCCAGGGCGGCGCGGATGATGTGATCCACGCGCACGCCTCGGGTCAGGCCGAACAGCGCGCCACGGGCGTAGGGGTCCCAGTAGGGAGCGCCGAGGCCGGTGAAGGCCGGCACCAGGTACACGCCATTGCTGTCCTTGACCTTGTTGGCGAAGTACTCGGTGTCGTGGGCGTCGTTGATGATCTTCAGTTCATCACGCAGCCACTGCACCGTGGAGCCACCGTTGAAGACCGCGCCTTCCAGGGCGTAGGCCACTTCGCCGCGAGGGCCGCAGGCGATGGTGGTGAGCATGCCGTGTTGGGATTTCACGGCCTTGTCGCCAGTATTCATCAGCAGGAAGCAGCCAGTGCCGTAGGTGTTTTTCGCCTGACCCGGTTCTACGCACATTTGGCCGAACAGTGCTGCTTGCTGGTCGCCAGCAATGCCGCCGATGGCGATGCCGCTTTTGGTGCGCCCGTAGATTTCCGACGAAGACTTCACTTCCGGGAGCATTTCCCGCGGGATGTCCAGGACTTCCAGCATCTTCGCATCCCACTCCAGGGTGTGGATGTTGAAGAGCATGGTGCGCGAGGCGTTGGTGTAGTCAGTGACGTGGGTCTTGCCACCGGTGAATTTCCAGATCAGCCAGCTGTCGATGGTGCCGAACAACAGCTCGCCGCTGCGGGCGCGTTCGCGGCTGCCTTCGACGTTGTCGAGGATCCACTTGAGCTTGGTGCCAGAGAAGTACGGGTCGGTGACCAGGCCGGTGGTTTCGCGGATGTAGTCTTCGTGGCCGTCGCGCTTGAGCTGCTGGCAGATCTCGGTGCTGCGGCGGCATTGCCAGACGATGGCGTTGTAGATCGGGCGGCCGGTGGTCTTGTCCCAGACCACTGTGGTTTCACGCTGGTTGGTGATGCCGATGGCGGCCACTTGGTCGTGATGCAGGCCGGCTTGCGCCAGGGCCTCGACCATTACCGCGCTCTGGGTGGCGAAAATTTCCATCGGGTCATGTTCAACCCAGCCAGCCTGAGGGTAGTGCTGGGCGAACTCACGCTGAGCGGTGCACACCACGTTGGCGTCGCGGTCGAAAATGATCGCCCGCGAACTGGTCGTACCCTGATCAAGGGCAATGATGTAGTTCTTGTTCTGAATGTCGGTCATGTCGATTGCCTTGGACGAAATATGGGAGAGAGAACGGGCGCGAGACCGTATTGGGCAGGGGGCTCGCGCCTGTGGATTCAGGAAATTTTGACTTTGCCTTCTACGACCTGGTTGGTTTCGGGCGCGGCGGCGACGGCGTTGGGCAGATGGCGGGCAATCAGCCCGCGATAAGCTGCAGCACCCAGGCAGGCACCGAGGATCGGGGCAAAGATTGGCACCAGGAAATAAGGAATGTCACGGCCGCCGGTGAAGGAAATCTCACCCCAGCCGGTCAGGAAGGTCATCAGTTTAGGGCCGAAGTCCCGCGCTGGGTTCATTGCAAAGCCGGTCAGCGGACCCATCGCGCTGCCGATCACGGCAATCAGCAGGCCAATCAGCAGTGGTGCCATCGGGCCACGGGGCAAGCCGTTGTTGTCATCGGTCAGGGACATGATCACGCCCATCAGGATCGCTGTGATCACCACTTCCACCAAGAACGCCTGGGCGGTGGACAGTGCCGGATTAGGGAATGTGGAGAACACCGACGCCAGCTCCAGGCTTGCTTGGGAGCCTCGGATCATTTGGTGGGCTTGTTCGAAATCGAAGAACAGGTTGCTGTACAGCGTGTAAACCAATAGCGCTGCGCAAAAGGCGCCAGCGATCTGCGACAGGATGTAGAACGGCAGTTTGCGTTTTTCAAAGTCGGCGAACAGGCACAAGGCGATGCTTACGGCCGGGTTCAGATGCGCGCCGGAAACGCCGGCGGTGAGGTAGATCGCCATGCTCACACCGATCCCCCAGATGATGCTGATTTCCCACAGACCGAAGCTGGCGCCCGCGACCTTGAGCGCGGCGACACATCCGGTGCCGAAGAAGATCAACAGTGCAGTGCCCAGAAATTCGGCCATGCACTGGCCCGATAGCGACGGTTGTTGCAGAGCAGTTGTCATCGTGAACCTCGATTTTTGTTGTTGTCTGGCGCTGCTGCAAAAGGCATGAAGCGCGACTTGCAACGAAGACGGAATCCCCATTCCGGCCTCGCCTTGTTGCTGGGTGCTGCTGTGTATCTATTGCATGATATTCATAAACGAAAAAATATAGACAAGAAACACTGCTGTCAAAGGTCGAAAGTGAACGGCTGGTCATTTTATACATATCAATCAGATGAATGATCCGGGGCGATAGTCCCGGGAGTGACAGGCGGTGCTGCGCTGGTGTCTGTGGCCAGGGCTTATCAAGGCCTGGAATAGAGCCTTTTGTCGATTAATGGCCTAAAATTCGCGCGCTCGGTTTTGCTTTTTCGTCCCTCTTGGAGCTGCCATGACCCCTGCACTGGATCTGCTAAAAAAAGTTCGCGCCGAACATCGCATCCACAGTTACGAACATGATCCCAAGGCGACCTCCTATGGTCTGGAGGCGGCGGAGAAGCTCAGTCTCGATCCGGCGCAAGTGTTCAAGACGCTGCTGGCCAGCAGCGAGAAAGGGGAATTGCTGGTGGCGGTGGTGCCGGTCGTCGGCAGTCTCGACCTGAAGGCCCTGGCCCACGCGGCCGGGGTGAAGAAAGCCGAAATGGCCGATCCGGCCGCTGCCCAGCGTGCCACCGGCTACCTGTTGGGAGGGATCAGTCCGCTGGGGCAGAAGAAGCGTCTGCGGACCTTCATCGACAGCAGTGCTCAGCCTTTGGCCAGTATTTTTGTCAGTGCCGGTCGTCGCGGACTGGAAGTGGAATTGTCGGCGGCGGTGCTGGCCGAGCATACCCAGGCCAGGTTCGCCGACATCGGCCGCCCTTGAGCTAGGGCGTCGGCGGTTGAACAGGCTGCTGTATGCCGGAAAATCTTCTCGTCTGTGCCTGTCGCGCTCCCGGTCACACAGGCCATGCTGGCCGCCGACTGATCAAGGAGAAGGGCTATGCCGCTTGAGTTTCAACAGATCGATGCATTCAGTGATCAACCCTTTGCCGGCAACCCGGCCATGGTTTACCGGCTTGAAGCATGGCTTGACGACGCACTGATGCAGCAGATCGCCGCCGAGCATAATCTGGCGGAAACCGCGTTTGTGGTGCGCGAAACCCAAGGCTGGCGGATTCGCTGGTTCACCCCGGCCACCGAGGTGCCCCTGTGCGGGCACGCCACTCTGGCCAGTGCCTACGTGCTGTTCGAGGTGTATGGGGAGCCGGGGCCACGTGTTGAGTTTCTCAGCCGCTCGGGGCCCTTGAGCGTTATCCGTGAAGGCGGCCTGTTGTGGCTGGACTTTCCTCTGCACACCCCCTGTCGCCAGGCCGATGCGGAGCAGGTGGCGCAGATACTCGGTGCCAGGGTCATCGATCTGCAAGGTGCCAATCAGCTGTTGGCGGTGCTGGAGTCGGAGCAGGCGGTCCGTGATTGTCGGCCCGATCTGGCAGCCATGGCCAAGTTGCCCTGGCCGGGAGTGATCGTCACCGCGCGGGGCCAGCGGCATGACTTTGTCTCGCGGTATTTTGCACCGGCCATCGGCATCGACGAGGACCCGGTGACTGGCTCGACCCATTGCTGCCTGACCCCTTATTGGGCGCAGCAGTTGGACAAGCAGCAGTTGAGCGCCTTTCAGTGTTCCGCGCGCGGTGGTGAGCTGTTCTGTCGCCTGGAGGGGGAACGGGTGAAGATCGGCGGGCATGCCCGCCTGATTGCCAGTGGGCGTTTGCATCTGCAATGACGGCGTTGTGACTCGCCGGCAAGCCGTCTCCTACAGTGTGCTGTTGTAGGCGTTGGCTTGCCGGCGAAGGCGGCTCAATGAGCGCTGCTGTAGCGCCGTACCCCTGAGTCGCTATGGGGGATTTGCGCCGCTGTACTGCCTGAAGCCTGGAACAGCACCAGGTGTTCCGCCGCGACCCGAATGCCCACATCCGCGCCGACCTGATGGTCGGCGTGACTGGGGAAGATCGACTCCAGTTGGCTGCCGGTAGGCAGTTGCAGGCGATACAGGGTCGAGGCGCCGAGGAAGGTTTTGCCGACGACCCGGGCTTTCAAGTCGCTGTCCGGCGCGTGGACGATGTCGTCCGGGCGCAGCAGGACGTCCACCGCGCCGCCTGGCGGCCAGGTATAGGCCCGGTTGCCTTGCAATACACCCAGTTCGGTCTGCACCGATTCCGGCGTGTTCAGCTGGCCGCGAATGAAGTAGCCCTGGCCAATGAAGCTGGCGACAAAGGGTGTCTGTGGTTCGTGATAGAGGTTGTAGGGGGTGTCCCACTGCTCCAGGCGGCCTTCCTTGAACACGCCGACCTGATCGCTCACGGCGAAGGCTTCTTCCTGGTCGTGGGTGACCAGGATCGCGCTGGTGCCGCGGGCCTTGAGAATGTCGCGCACCTCGTGGCTGAGCTTGCGCCGCAGTTCGCCGTCCAGATTGGAGAAGGGCTCGTCCAGCAGCAGCAATTGCGGCTCTGGCGCCAGGGCGCGAGCCAGCGCCACTCGCTGCTGCTGGCCACCGGACAACTCATGGGGGAAGCGCTGGCCGAGGTTCTTCAGGTTCACCAGCTCCAGCAGTTCGTTGATCACCCGGTCTTTCTGCGGGTGTTTGCGGATACCAAAGGCAATGTTGTCCGCCACGCTCAGGTGCGGAAACAGCGCGTAATCCTGAAACACCATGCCGATCCGGCGTTTTTCCGGGGCCAGGGTGAAGCCGGCGCTGGATATGGTCTCGCCGGCCAACTGGATCTCGCCTTCATGCACCGGCTCAAAGCCTGCGATGGCGCGCAGGGTAGTGGTCTTGCCGCAGCCGGATGAGCCCAGCAGGCAGCCGATGTCCCCGGCGTTGAGGTGCAGGTTGAGGTTCTGCACCACCCGTTGGTCCTGATAGCCGCAGGCCAGATTGCGCAGGTTCAGCAGTAATGGCTGGCTCATGCGTGGTGGTACGCCGGCTCGACGAGAAACTCCAGCAGGGCCTTTTGCGCATGCAGTCGATTCTCTGCCTGGTCCCAGGCCACCGAGCGTGGGTCATCCAGCAGGTCCAGGCTGATCTCCTCGCCACGGTGGGCGGGCAGGCAATGCATGAACAGGACGTCCGGAGCTGCCAGGTCGAGCAGGGCCCGAGTTACCTGGAACGGGGCGAAGCGCTGCAGGCGCTTGGCGGTCTCTTCTTCCTGGCCCATGGAGGTCCAGACGTCAGTGCTCACCAGGTGGGCGCCGGTTACAGCCTCCCAAGGATCGCGGACGATAGTCACGCGATCGCCGGCCATGGCGACAAATTCTGGGTTTGGCTCATAGCCTTCCGGGCAAGCGATGCGCAGTTGGAAGTCGAATTGGATGGCCGCTTCTATATAGCTGTTGCACATGTTATTGCCGTCGCCGATCCAGGCCACGGTCTTGCCCTGGATCGAGCCGCGGTGTTCGAGGAAGGTCTGCATGTCGGCCAGCAACTGGCACGGATGCAAGTCATCGGACAGACCGTTGATCACCGGTACTCGGGAGTTGGCAGCAAATTCGCTCAAGGTGCTGTGGGCAAAGGTACGGATCATCACGGCGTCGAGCATGCGCGACATGACGATGGCGCAATCGCCGATGGGCTCGCCGCGACCCAACTGAGTGTCCCGTGGCGAAAGGAAGATGGCCTGGCCGCCCAACTGGATCATGCCGGCTTCGAAGGACAGTCGGGTACGGGTCGAGGACTTCTCGAAAATCATGCCAAGTACACGATTTTTCAAGGGCTCGAAGAGTACGCCGCGGTTACGCAGGTCCTTCAGCTCGATGCCTCGACGAATCACGCTGACCAGCTCTTCGGGCGTGCAATCCATCAGGGAGAGAAAGTGCCTTGCGCTCATCATTAACTACCTTTTTGCAACGGACCGCAGATTCTCAACGCCTTGTTTAATCAAAAAACGGGCTGGACCTGCGGCGAAAGCCGCACGGGGCGACGAAATGGGGGAAGGCGCGATCTTATAATTAAATGTCGCGTCTTACCAATAGTGCTACGACGTTCATGGGCATTCAGAGAGGTCAGGACGCGAATGCGCTGACGCTTTTGAGACCAGTTTCCAGGCAGCAGCCGGGCATTTGTACACTGCCCCGACGCGGATTGGCAATCGTACGCGGCGGCTGTGGTCCGCTGTTGGTCGCTTTCTGACCCGCCGGCCAAAGGCGCCTGCCCATTGAGCGCAGCGATCATGGGCTAGGCTGATGGCGCTGAATTCATAGGGCAAACGTCGCTGGTGTGTTGCTGGCGCAGTCGCCATAGTTTTTTTCCCAGCGGTCCTGACAGGCCGTCATCAAACAATAGAAGCTGGCCATGACCAAGACTCTCCATCACCGTGCCTGCCACCTGTGCGAAGCCATCTGCGGGCTGACCCTGGAAATCACTGAAGAGCGCAATGGCGGTCCGCGCATCACCTCGATCAAGGGCGACCCCCAGGACCGTTTCAGTCGCGGCCATATCTGTCCCAAGGCGGTGGCCTTGCAAGATATTCAGAATGACCCCGATCGCCTGCGCCAACCGATGCGGCGTATCGGCAATCAGTGGCAGCCGATCGAGTGGGAAGACGCCTTTGTCCTGGTGGCTGAGCGTTTGGCGGCGATTCAGGAGCAACATGGCCGTAACGCGGTAGCGATCTACCAGGGCAATCCCAGTGTCCACAACTATGGCTTGATGACCCACAGCAACTACTTTCTGGGGCTGCTCAAAACGCGCAACCGCTTCTCGGCCACATCGGTCGACCAACTGCCCCATCACCTGAGCAGTTACCTGATGTACGGCCATGGCTTGCTGCTGCCGATCCCGGACATCGACCACACCGATTTCATGCTGATTCTTGGCGCTAATCCCTTGGCCTCAAACGGCAGCATCATGACCGTGCCGGACGTGGAAAAGCGCTTGAAGGCGATTCAGGAGCGTGGCGGAAAGGTCGTGGTGGTCGATCCTCGGCGCAGCGAGACGGCGGCGATGGCCGATCAGCATCTGTTCGTGCGGCCGGGAGGCGATGTGGCGTTGCTGTTCGGCTTGCTCAATACGTTGTTCGAGGAGGGCTTGACTCGCGACAGTCATTTGCCGGTGGACGGGCTGGCAGACGTGCAACAGGCGATTTCTGCTTTCACTGCGGAGACCATGAGCCCGCTGTGCAGCATTCCGGCAGCGCAGATTCGCCAGTTGGCCCGGGATTTCGCGGCTGCGGACAAGGCCGTCTGCTATGGGCGCATGGGGGTTTCGACCCAGGCGTTCGGCACCTTGTGTCATTGGTTGTTGCAGTTGCTCAACCTGGTCAGCGGTAACCTCGACCGAGTGGGCGGGGCGCTCTGTACTCAACCAGCAGTGGATTTGGTGGCAGCAACCTCCGGCGGTCACTTCAATGTCTGGCAGAGTCGCGTCTCCGGGCTTGCGGAGTACGGCGGCGAGCTACCGGTGTCGGCGCTGGCCGAGGAAATGCTTACCGAAGGCGAAGGGCAGGTGCGGGCCTTGATCACCGTAGCGGGCAACCCGGTGCTGTCCACGCCCAATGGCCGGCAGCTGGAGCAAGCGTTGGGTGGATTGGATTTCATGCTCAGCATTGATCTGTACATCAATGAAACCACTCGCTATGCGGACTTGATTCTGCCGTCCACCTCAGCGCTTGAGAACGATCACTACGACACTACGTTCAACCTGTTCGCGGTGCGCAATGTCAGTCGTTTCAACCGGGCCATTTTGCCCAAGCCTGACGGCGCATTGCACGACTGGGAAATCTTTGTGGGGCTGGCCAAGGCGTTTGCCGCGCGAACCCAGAGCACGCTGAAGCCGACCATCGCGCCTGCCCAGATGATCGACATGGGCTTGCGAGCAGGTCCTTACGGTGATGCCTCGTCGTTCAAGCTGTCGCTGGCAACCTTGGATCAGCATCCTCATGGCATCGATCTGGGAGCGTTGCAGCCTAATCTGGCGACACGCTTGAAGACCGATAACCGACGGGTTCAAGCGGCGCCGGCGGCGATCATGGCGGATCTGCAGCGGTTTGCCACGCTGCGGGCACCGCCGCTGGAGGAGCTGTTGCTGATCGGGCGCCGGCATGTGCGCAGTAATAATTCCTGGATGCACAACTATCACCGGCTGGTGAAGGGCAAGCCGCGGCATCAATTGTTGATGCATCCTGATGACTTGGCGCGCCGTGATCTGAGTGATGGGCAGCGAGTGCGAATCAGCTCTCGGGTCGGCGCGGTGGAGGTGGAAGTCCTGGCCAGTGAGGACATGATGCCCGGGGTCGTGAGTCTGCCCCATGGCTGGGGGCATGCTCGCCCCGGGGTGCAGATGAGCATTGCCGTGGAACAGCCGGGTTGTAGCGCCAATGATCTGACCGACGAGCGTCAACTGGATGAGTTGTCGGGCAATGCCGTGTTGAACGGGATTCCGGTCAAGGTGGAGGCCGCCTGAGATGTCTGTCGGAGAGGCCGAGCAGGGCGCTCAGGATTCCGTTACAATGCGCCACCGTGCCGACAACAGAGTCGGAAAGTTCAGCCGAGGTGTTCCATGGATATCATCGAAACTATTAAAGAGCAGATTGCCAACAACACCATTCTGCTTTACATGAAAGGCTCGCCGAATGCCCCTCAGTGTGGCTTCTCCGCGAAAGCTGCTCAGGCCGTAATGGGCTGTGGTGAGAAGTTCGCTTACGTGGACATCCTGCAGAACCCAGAAATTCGCGCCAACTTGCCCAAGTACGCCAACTGGCCAACTTTCCCACAGCTGTGGGTAGCGGGTGAGCTGGTCGGTGGCAGCGACATCATGGCTGAGATGTTTGCCAACGGTGAGCTGCAGGCCTTGATCAAGGCCGCAGCCGAAAAAGCCGCTGCCAAGACTGAAGCCTGACGCAAATATAGTCACGCAATAAAAACCCCGCTTCTCTTGCGAGAGCGGGGTTTTTTATTGCTCGGGTATGACGAATTAAGTTATTCGTCGCCCATCTGCGATTGCAGATAGTTCTCGATACCTACTTTATCGATCAGGCTCAGTTGAGTTTCCAGCCAGTCGATGTGTTCTTCTTCGGATTCAAGAATATCTTCCAACAGTTCGCGGCTACCGTAGTCGCCAACGGACTCGCAATGAGCGATTGCAGCCTTGAGGTCCGTGTGCCCGGTGCGTTCGATGCGCAGGTCGCACTCGAGCATTTCCTTGGTGTGTTCACCAATATGCAGCTTGCCCAGGTCCTGAACGTTCGGCAGGCCTTCGAGGAAGAGGATGCGCTTGATCAGCTTGTCCGCATGCTTCATCTCGTCGATGGATTCGTGGTACTCGTGCTTGCCCAGCTTGTTCAGGCCCCAATCTTCATACATGCGCGCATGCAGGAAGTACTGATTGATCGCGACCAGTTCATTGGCAAGGATTTTATTGAGATGCTGGATGACTGTAACGTCGCCTTTCATGATGGGGTCCTGCCCTGTAATTAGCGGAATAAGCGCGGAGTCTGAGCCGCATATACATTACTGTCAAACCTAAGTTGTTGAATAATATATAAAAATTAATCGGAATAAGAATGTTTGTATTCCGCGTTTTGACCCTAAGCGATTGAATTACAGGCATAAAAAACCGGACATCAGGTCCGGTTGTTTGAAACAGTGCTACTTATTCGGTCTATCAGGCAACATTAAATTCCACAGGGTAGGGAATGGCTGCTTGGCTGTTCTGCAATTCGGTCAGGGTTTCGCGAACCACTTGTTTGGCCAGGCAAGCACATTTACCACATTGACTGGCAACGCCGGTCGCCTGGCGCACATCGCGGTAGCTGCAGCAACCTTCGTAGATGGCTTCGCGAATTTGTCCGTCGGTGACTCCGGTGCAGAGGCAGACATACATAAGATCAGAACCGTCGCTGGTTAGGGCTCAATTGCGATGGATCTTAATGTTAACGAGAATGATTGTCAAAGTGGTTTCGGCGGCCTTGATTGCTGTTTATTGCCGTGGTGACGAACGGTTCTGTTTCGGTTTATGACAGATCAACCGTATTTTGCGCCTTGTAAGCCGCGCTGGCGAAAAACCGTTAAGGACAGCTCAAAAACGCGGTGTATGATGTCCGGTCCTTGCGAAGTGGGGGCTGGTCACAGAGCTGTCGCATCCGCGTTGCAGACTCAAGACCAATCCTCTTCTTCTATTACTACGTCCACACCAGGAGATATCCAATGAGCGTACTCGTCGGCAAACAAGCCCCTGACTTCACCGTCCCGGCCGTTCTCGGCAATGGCGAAATCGTTGACAGCTTCAACCTGTCCTCGGCCATCAAAGGCAAATACGGTCTGGTGTTCTTCTACCCACTGGACTTCACCTTTGTTTGCCCGTCCGAGCTGATCGCTCTGGACCACCGTATGGCTGACTTCAAGGCGCGCAACGTAGAAGTGATCGCTGTTTCGATCGACTCGCACTTCACCCACAACGCCTGGCGCAACACCCCGATCAATGCCGGTGGCATCGGTCAGGTTCAATACATCATGGCGGCTGACATGAAGCACGATATCGCCAAGGCCTATGACGTTGAGTCCGAAGGTGGCGTGGCTTTCCGTGGCGCGTTCCTGATCGACGACAAAGGTGTTGTTCGTTCGCAGATCGTCAACGACCTGCCGCTGGGCCGTAACATGGAAGAGCTGATCCGTCTGGTCGATGCCCTGCAATTCCACGAAGAGCACGGCGAAGTCTGCCCGGCCAACTGGAAGAAAGGCGACAAAGGCATGACTGCTTCGCCAGAAGGCGTTGCTGCTTATCTGAGCGAGAACGCCGGCAAGCTGTAAGGCTTGGCGTCACGCTCAAAAAAACCGGCCTCAGGGCCGGTTTTTTTATGGGGCAGTTCAACTCGGCGAAGAGTTAATCAGTCGTCGAAGTCCTGCCAGCCGCCCATTTGCTTCCAGCGGTTGACGATGCCGCAGAACAGCTCGGCGGTCTTCTCGGTGTCGTAACGGGCCGAGTGGGCCTCACGGCCGTCGAAGTCGATGTCGGCGCTTTGACAAGCCTTGGCCAGAACGGTCTGACCGTAAGCCAGTCCTGCCAAGGTCGCGGTGTCGAAGCTGGAGAAGGGGTGGAACGGGTTGCGCTTCATGTCCAGGCGCGCCACAGCGGCGTTGAGGAAGCCTAGGTCGAAGCTGGCGTTGTGGCCCACCAGAATGGCGCGCTTGCAGCCATTGGCCTTCAGTGCCTTGCGTACGCCGCGGAAAATATCGGTGAGCGCGGTTTCTTCGCTGACGGCCATGCGCAGCGGGTGGTCGAGCTTGATCCCGGTGAACTCCAGGGCCGCCGCTTCGATGTTCGCACCTTCAAAAGGCTCGACCCGAAAGAAGTAGGTGTGTTCGGGGAACACAAAGCCTTTTTCATCCATGCCGATAGTGGTGGCGGCAATTTCCAGTAGTGCATCGGTGGCCGAGTTGAAACCACCGGTTTCAACGTCGACGACTACCGGCAGGTAACCGCGAAAACGTGCAGCCATGGGGTGGCGAGGGCCGCCGCCGCTACCTTCTTGTTCGTCGTCGAAATGGTCGTCACTCACGAGTGATCCTCCAGCAGGCGCCAGCGCAGTTTTTCGCCGGCGCGCAGCGGAATGACAGTCAGCTCGCCGAACGGCAGGCTGGCAGGGGCGGTCCACTCTTCACGAACCAGGGTGATGCGATCGGTGTTGGCCGGCAGGCCGTAGAAGCGCGGGCCGTTGAGGCTGGCAAAAGCTTCCAGCTTGTCCAAGGCATTGCGCTGTTCGAACGCTTCGGCATACAGCTCGATTGCGGCATAGGCGCTGTAGCAGCCGGCGCAACCACAAGCGGCTTCCTTGGCATGCTGGGCGTGTGGCGCGGAGTCGGTGCCGAGGAAGAACTTCTCGCTGCCGCTGGTGGCCGCATCCAGCAGGGCTTCCTGGTGGGTGTTGCGCTTGAGAATCGGCAGGCAATAGAAGTGCGGACGAATACCGCCCACCAGCATGTGGTTGCGGTTGTACAGCAGGTGGTGCGCGGTGATGGTGGCGCCAACGTTGGCTGAGGCCTCCTTGACGAACTGCACCGCTTCACCGGTGGTGATGTGCTCGAATACCACTTTCAGGCTTGGGAAACGTTCGACCACGCGACGCATGTGCTCGTCGATGAAGATTTTTTCGCGATCGAAGACGTCAATGTCGCCGCGGGTCACTTCTCCGTGGATCAGCAGTGGCAAGCCCACTTCAGCCATGGCTTCGAGCGCCGGGAAGATCTTGTCGATGCAGGTCACGCCCGAGTCCGAGTTGGTGGTCGCACCGGCCGGATACAGTTTGGCGGCGTGTACGAAGCCGCTGGCCTTGGCCGCACGGATCTCGTCCGGTTGGGTGCGGTCCGTCAGATAGAGCACCATCAGCGGCTCAAAGCGGCTGCCGACCGGACGCGCAGCTAGAATTCGCTGGCGATAGGCGTCGGCTTGTGCGGCGTTGCGCACCGGAGGTACCAGGTTAGGCATGATGATGGCGCGGCCAAAGGTGCGCGCGACATCTGCGACTGTATTGGGCAACACGGCACCATCGCGAAGATGAATATGCCAGTCGTCGGGACGCAGTAGGGTCAGGCGGTCGGACATTGGAGGTTCCAGGCAGGCGGGTAAAACTCAGGGGAATGCTACCGGAAAAGACTCTTCCAGGCACTCGCTATCAAGTTTTGCGACGAGCAACCGATATCCCGAAGGTATGGCGTATTAACGCCTGTGGATTTTTAGCAGTACACGTCAGTGGAGCCTCCCGTGCGCCAGCGTTATCTAGCCTTGCTCAGTGTGTTTGCCAGCCTGCCTGCGATGGCTCTCACTTTCCAGACCCGCCTGGAGAGCATTGAGTGGACGGTCGAAGGCGACAAATTCGAGTGCCGCCTCATTCAACCGGTCACCGATTTCGGTTCCGGCGAATTCGTTCGCCGCGCCGGCGAGCAGGCGATTTTTCGCCTCAAGAGCTTCAACCCGATGCAGGCCGGTGGCTCGGCCACTTTGCTTGCGGCGGCTGCGCCCTGGCAGCCGGGACGTGGTGATATCAACCTTGGGGCAGTCAAGGCCGGGACCGATGGGGTGCTGTTCAACAGTAACCAGATGCAGGCCGGGCGCCTGATCATGGGGTTGCTGGAAGGGCGCAGTCCGGTGGTGAGGCACTACTCGCGCGAGGGCGGGGTGTCTGAGGTGCGCTTGCTGCCGGTGAAATTTGGCAAGGCCTATAGCGACTATCAAAGCTGCATGACCAAGCTGCTGCCGATGAACTATGACCAGGTCAAACAGAGCGAGATCGGTTTTCCTGGCGGGGGTATCGAACTGGATGCCCGGGCTAAGGCCAAGCTGCAGGTGATGGTCGACTTCATCAAGGCCGATCCCACGGTCAATCATATTCAGTTGGACGGCCATTCGGACAACAGTGGCAATCGCTTGACCAACCGTGATCTGTCTCGTCGTCGGGCCCTGGCGGTGATGGAGTTCTTCAAGGCCAACGGTATTGCCGAGAACCAGATCGTTGTGCGCTTCCATGGCGAGCGCTATCCCTTGGTTCCCAACACCAATGCAGCCAATCGGGCTAAGAATCGCCGGGTCAATGTGCACCTGGAGCGAGTGGCCCCCACCGAAAAGCCGGCTCCAGCAGCTCCGACTGCTTCCGGCTCCAACGCTGCGGCGACGTCCTGATACGGCTGTCGTCGTCGCTCGCTCGACATAATCTGTCGCTTGGTCGTCATAAGCTGTCGCGCCCCTGTAAATTATTCCCATAGATCGGTAGACTTGGCGCCTTTCCGTACAACCCCGTGGAGTGATGGCATGGCGGACGTTAACAAGGTCGTTCTGGCGTATTCGGGCGGCCTGGACACTTCGGTGATCCTCAAGTGGCTGCAGGATACTTACAACTGTGAAGTAGTGACTTTCACTGCTGACCTGGGCCAAGGCGAAGAGGTCGAGCCGGCCCGCGCCAAGGCGCAAGCCATGGGCGTCAAAGAGATCTACATCGACGATCTGCGCGAAGAGTTCGTGCGCGATTTCGTTTTCCCGATGTTCCGCGCCAACACTGTCTACGAAGGCGAGTACCTGCTGGGTACTTCCATCGCTCGTCCGTTGATCGCCAAGCGTTTGATCGAGATTGCCAACGAAACCGGCGCCGACGCCATTTCCCATGGCGCCACCGGCAAAGGTAACGACCAGGTACGTTTCGAGCTGGGTGCCTACGCGCTCAAGCCAGGGGTTAAAGTGATTGCTCCTTGGCGCGAGTGGGACCTGCTGTCCCGCGAGAAGCTGATGGACTACGCCGAAAAGCACGGCATTCCGATCGAGCGCCACGGCAAGAAAAAGTCGCCGTACTCGATGGATGCAAACTTGCTGCACATCTCCTATGAAGGCGGCGTGCTGGAAGACACTTGGACCGAGCACGAAGAAGACATGTGGCGCTGGACCGTCTCCCCGGAGAACGCGCCGGATGCCCCGCAGTACTTGGAACTGACCTACCGCAACGGTGACATCGTCGCGCTGGACGGCGTTGAAATGACCCCGGCCACCGTATTGGCGACCTTGAACCGTATTGGTGGCGAGCACGGCATCGGTCGTTTGGATATCGTCGAGAACCGGTACGTGGGCATGAAGTCCCGTGGCTGCTATGAAACCCCGGGCGGCACCATCATGCTGCGCGCTCACCGGGCTATCGAGTCCATCACTCTGGACCGTGAAGTGGCTCACCTCAAAGATGAGTTGATGCCCAAGTACGCCAGCCTGATCTACACCGGTTACTGGTGGAGTCCGGAGCGTCTGATGCTGCAGCAGATGATCGATGCCTCCCAAGCCCATGTGAACGGCGTGGTACGTCTGAAACTGTACAAAGGCAATGTGATCGTTACTGGTCGCAAGTCTGATGAGTCGTTGTTCGATGCCAACATTGCGACCTTCGAAGAAGATGGCGGTGCTTACAATCAAGAAGACGCAGCAGGCTTCATCAAGCTCAATGCTCTGCGCATGCGTATTGCCGCAAACAAAGGTCGGACTCTGATCTGATGCTTTGAGTGATTTAAAGAAGCCCCGCGATAAGCGGGGTTTTTTTTGCCCTTGATATATAGGTGCAAGGTGAATTGCAGGTGGTTCTGTCCGTGGTGAGAATAACAGTGATGGGTGAAAGTGCTGATGGTTTTTTAGTACGAAAAGTAGCTTGTCTGGCGATTAATCCGACGCTTTTTTTTACTTTAGTAGCCGTTCTCTAAATTATTTTGTAAGGCAAATCGGTATTGTTTGTAAGGAACGTCCTTGTTAGGTCGTAGCCCCCTGATACACGGTGTCAGGGTCAAGTCTCTGGGGTATTGTGCGTGCTCTAAAAATAACTCTCAGGACTTGGATGTACCTATGAAAAGAGTATTGATCGTGGATGATCATCCCGTTGTTCGTTTGGCTGTGCGTATGTTGATGGAGCGACATGGTCTTGAAGTTGTAGCGGAAACGGATAACGGTATGGATGCGCTGAAGTTGGCTCTTGAGCATGTTCCGGACATTTTGATTTTGGATATTGGAATTCCCCAGCTAGATGGGCTTGAAGTTATAACTCGGCTAATGTCCAGAACCCTGCCGATTAGAATTCTAGTCTTGACTTTGCAGGTTCCCGGGCCTTTCTCCATGCGCTGCATGCAGGCCGGCGCTGCCGGTTATGTGTGCAAACAGCAGGACATTACCGAGTTAATGAGTGCAGTGCGTGCCGTGCTGGCGGGTTACAGCTACTTTCCCAACGAGGCATTGCATACGTTTCGTTCCAGTCAGGCTGTTGGTAGTGAAGAAGAGATGATCGAGCTTCTTTCGGGGCGCGAGCTGATCGTCTTGAAGCAACTTACCAATGGCATGAGCAACAAGGAAATCGCAGAAGGATTGTGTTTGAGCAACAAGACCGTCAGCACTTACAAACGCCGTCTTTTGGCCAAACTCAATGCGCGTTCATTGGTAGATCTGATTGAGTTTGCTCAGCGTCATCAACTGGCCTGAAGCGTCAGTGGGTTATTAAGCAACAGCACTGTTATTGCTTGAATGGCGCTATGAGTGCAGCGGTGACCGGTCAGGCGATGAGGCTGGCCGGTCAGGTTTCAGTAGGCGCGAGTGGCACAAAAAAACCTCCAGTGGGAGGTTTTTCTTTTGTTAGAGATCAAAGTCATAGTCGGCCAGTTGTTTTTGTAGGCGTCGTTCTTCGAGGAGGTTGTCGATAGTGCGACGTTTGCTCAGATTGGTTTTCGCGACCTCGACTACGGGTTCGGTGTCCTCTGTTTCAGTTGCGATGAAGTCGTCTTCTACGTCCAGTTGTTCTTTGCCAGTGCTCATAAGGTCAACTCCAGGCTAAGACTGCCATTGGCGCTCCTTATATCGACATTCTCCTGGCGGGTAAAAAAGATTTTTTCAATCGATCGATTGGCAAAATCAATGTTCAGTCAATCGTCAGAAGTCTTTTGCTTGTATTCGCACAGATCTTCGATTCGACAGGCTCCGCAGCGCGGCTTGCGGGCGAGGCACACATACCGACCGTGGAGGATCAGCCAGTGATGGGCGTCCAGCAAAAAGTCCTTGGGAACGAACTTCATCAGCTTCTTTTCAACGTCCACGACGTTCTTTCCCGGTGCCAGGCCGGTGCGATTGCTGACCCGGAAGATGTGGGTATCCACGGCCATGGTCAACTGGCGAAATGCTGTGTTGAGCACCACGTTGGCGGTCTTGCGGCCAACGCCGGGCAGTGCCTCCAGTGCTTCGCGGGTTTGGGGGACTTCGCCATTGTGGCGTTCCACCAGCAAGCGGCAGGTCTCGATGACGTTCTTTGCCTTGCTGTTGTACAGGCCAATGGTCTTGATGTACTCGGACAGACCTTCGACGCCCAAGGCATGAATGGCCGCTGGCGTATTGGCCACGGGGAAGAGTCTGGCGGTCGCCTTGTTGACCCCGACGTCGGTCGATTGCGCCGAGAGAATCACCGCGATCAGTAACTCGAACGGCGATGAATAGGCCAGTTCGGTTTTTGGTTCGGGGTTGTCTTCGTGAAGTCGGCGAAATATTTCCAGGCGTTTGGCGGCATTCATGGGGGGAGTCATTTCCTCGAAGACGGTCGGTTAATTGTCGAAGTGCTGGCCCAGGCCCGCTTCGCGGCCAATAGCAGGCCCAGCAGAATAAAGCCGCCGGGGGCCAGCGTCAGCAGGCGTAATCCACCCTGTGGTAGCAGCACCCAGCCACTGCTGTCATCAGGCACTCCGGCGAGCCAGCCCAGGTGGCTGCCCAGGGCGCCGGTGCCAAGCAGTTCACGCAATGCGCCAAGCACGATCAGGGTGCCACAGAACCCCGCCAACACACGCCACCGGGCACGCTGCTGGAACCAGCCCGCCTGTTCCAGGATCACGCATTGCAGGGGCAGCAGGCCCAGGTACAGGCTCAGTTGTTGGTGCAGCTCATAACTCCAGGCTTGCAGCGCCAGCCACAGGCAACTGCCGAGGCTGGCGCTGAGCAGCAAGCTGGCTAGCCATTGGCCACCAGCCTCAAGCCTTGGTCGCAGCAACCCCATGCCGCCGCCAAAGGTGCCGACCATCAGCCAGCCAGCCAGGGCCAAGCCGATGGCGGTGACCCAGGAGCTCGTCACCCCGATCAAAGGGGGCAACATCAACAGGCCCGGCCAAGCCAGCGGCTTATTCATGAGCGGCTCCGCTGAGTAACTGCGTGCGATGCTCATCGAAGTAACGCAAGGCGTCGTGCAGGGCGCTGATTACCGCGCGTGAAGTGATGGTGGCGCCAGCGATTTGATCGAACTGACCGTTGTCTTTCTTCAAGGCCCAGGCACTGTCTTGCGGTAGGTCGCGGGATTTGCCCGTAAAGCCTTGCAGCCAGGCACTGGGCCGCTCGGCGATGCGCGCTCCCAGTCCCGGGGTTTCGTCTTGTCTGAGGGTTTTACTGCCTAGCAGGCGTCCCTGGTTGTCGATTGCGATCAGCAGTTCGATAGGGCCGGCATATCCGGTGACCTGGCTACGCAACAGCAAGGCGCTGGGCTGGCCATTACGCATGGCCAGGTAACCATCCAGCAGGCGGCTATTACTCAGTTGCACGTTGGTCAGTGGCAGCGGGTGATCCAGGGGCTGGTTGTCGTAGCGCTCCGACGGCAGCACATCCAGCAGTTTACGTGCCTGTAGCGCGCGCTGTTCGGCGTCGATACGTGGGGCGCTGGCGTGCTGCAGTAAAAGGGTTGCACCGATTCCCAAGGCCCCAAGCGCCAGCAGTATAAGCAGGCTGCGCATTCCTTTCATGATCGGCGCACCTCATGTTTAGCCACACTAACCCGTTCCAGGGCCGGGACCGCCAGGTTCATCAACAGCACGGCGAAGGCGACGCCGTCGGGATAGCCGCCCCAGGTCCGGATCAGGTAGGTCAACAGGCCGACGCCGATGCCGAACAGCAGCCGGGCTTTGGCTGTTTTGGGGCCAGACACCGGTTCGGTGACGATAAAGAACGCCCCTAACATGCTAGCGCCGCTGAGTAGGTGAAACAGCGGTGAACCATGGGAGTCGGAGCCTGTGCCGTTCCAGCACAGCAGGCTGATGAACACTAGCGCTCCCAGCATGCCCACCGGTGCCTGCCAACTGATGACCCGTTGCTGCAGTAGAAACAGCCCGCCGGCGAGAAACCCCAGGTTGACCCATTCGACGCCTCGCCCGCCGAAGTGGCCGAAGGCGAGGTTGCCGGCAAAGAGTTCCTCGATGGTCAGGCTTTGGTTGATCCGCAGGCTGTCCAGCGCGGTGGCGTGGGCCCAGGCGTCCGGTCGCGGGGTGCCATCCAGGCCGAGGACCTGTTGCAGACCGCCCAGTAGGTCCAATGCGTGCGGCGCGGGCCAGTGCGTCATCGACTGTGGGAAACACAGCAAGGCCAGGGCGTACCCCAACATGGCTGGATTGAAGGGGTTCTGTCCGACCCCGCCAAACAGCTGTTTACCGAAGAAAATGGCGCTGGCCGCGGCACTCAGTGGCAGCCACCAGGGGCAATAGGGAGGTAGCGCCAGAGCCAGTAGGGTAGCGCTGACCAGCGCACTGCCGTCGCTGAGGGACGGTTGCACGGGACGTCGGCGAAGGCGCAGCACCAGGGCCTCCATGGCCAACGCAGCGCTGATCGCCAGCAGCAGGTTGAGCAACAGGCCCCAACCGTACAGCCACATAAGCATCAACAGACCGGGCAGCGTGGCCAGCAGCACTCGCTGCATGGCTTGGCGCAGGCGCGAGTCGACGGCCTCAGGAAGGGACATGGCTGTTTACCAGACGCTCGGCTTCAGCCACGCGCGCCTTGGCCTGGGCCAGTTGATCGGCGTTGCTGTTGGCCTGGCGCTGGAGTTTGCTCAGGTCGGCGCGGGCGTAAGCCAGTTCGGTTTTCAACTGCCGCAGGTGTGGATCAATCGGCCGTTTTTGTGTGCGCGTGAGCACTGGCGCCGGCTGCTCGCTGGCGGCTTCGGCGGCGTGTAAAGCCTGTTCGGCGGTGGCCAGCGCGGCAGCCAGGGCCGCCAACTCCGGCGGCGAAGCTTCTGCCGCCTGGGCTTTTTTCAATTCGGCGCGGCGCATTGCCAATTGGATCTTCGCCCGCTTGAGGTCGGCATCCTTGGTCACTGGCGCCGGGGCGGGCGGGGCTTGGACCTCCAACTGCGCCAGTGCCTGTTCGGCGGCGTCGAACTGCCGCTGCAAGACGACCAATTGCGACTGCTGCTCGAAGGTCGGGGGATGGCCGAAGGCTTTGAGTGACTTGTTCAACTGGGCGCGGCTCATGGCCAGTTCGATCTTGGCTTTTTTCAGCGCGGCGTCGGCGGCTGCGGCTTTTTGTGCGCGGACTCGCTCAATGGCGGCCTGGACCGGATTCAGGCTGTTCTCAGCGATTTGTGCTGTTGTTTGCGCGCGTGCTTGGCGTTCGGCCTGGCGGCGGACTTCTTCGCGTTGCAGCCGCGCATTGCGCTGTTCGAAGCGGCGTCGTGCCTGATCGCGCTTGCGGCTGCGGGCTTGCAGTTGCTCGGTGCTGTGGGCCAACCCGCCGACAATCGGCACCCCAGCGGCCTGCGGCAGCGCCAGCATGTCGATGCAGTCCACCGGGCAGGGCGCCACGCACAGGTCACAGCCGGTGCACTCAGCAATGAGTACGGTGTGCATCAATTTAGCCGCACCGACAATGGCGTCCACCGGACAGGCCTGGATGCACTTGGTGCAGCCGATGCATTCGGCCTCGCGGATGTACGCCACCTGGGCGGGAGCGTGGCCACGACCGTGATCCAGTTCCAGCACTGGCAGGGTGAGCAGTTGTGCCAGGGCGGCAATGGTTTCCTGGCCGCCGGGCGGGCATTTGTTGATGGCCTCGCCGTTGGCTATGCCTTGGGCATAGGGCCGACATCCCGGATGGCCGCACTTGCCGCATTGGGTTTGGGGCAGGAGGGCATCGATGCGTTGAATCAGACTCATGTGTTGAGCAGTCCGTTGAAGCCGAAAAACGCCACCGCCAGCAGGCCGGCGCTGATCAAGTCGAGCGGCAGGCCGCGCCAGGGCGCCGGAATATCGTTAGTGGAAATACGTTGGCGCAGATCACTGAACAGGCTCAGGACCAGCCAGAAACCCAGTCCTGCCCCCAGGCTCATGGCGCTCAAGGTCGCCAGATCGAGGCTCTCCCGAGTAGAAATCAACAGTAAACCGAGGGCACTGGCGTTGCCCAGCAGCAAGAGCCGCAGGCCATCGAACGGCAGTTTGGGCAAGGCCCGCGACAGCAGGCTCAGCACGGGCTTGATCAGCAGTGCGCTCAAGGGCAGCCACAGGAATAACTGCAGCGACTCCAGGCCCAATGGCACCAGCAGACCACGATAGAGAAGTTGCCCCAGCACGCAGCTGAGCAGCACCAACGCTGTTGTGGCCAGGCCCAGTGCGTGGATTCGCTGTCGCTCGGGCGTGACCGTGGCCTGGAGCAGCGGATCGACGGCCAAGGGCCACTGCAACACGAAGTTGTTGATCAGGGTGGTGCTGATAATGGCAAGCAGGAAGTGGGTCATGGTGAGGCCGGTGCGAGCAGGCAGTCCCTCAAGAGTAGGCAAACTCCCGCGCGGGCGCAGGGCTCGCCAGATATGCAAATCCCCCCGTTGCGCCTGGGCGCAACGGGGGGATGGGGTCCAGCGTGACGTTTTACTTGATCCGCTGGCCAGGCTTGGCACCGCTGTCGGGGCTTAACAGGTAGATCTCTTCACCACCAGGGCCGGCGGCCATCACCATGCCTTCGGAGATGCCGAATTTCATTTTTCGCGGTTTGAGGTTGGCGATCATCATGGTCAGGCGACCATCGAGCTTGGACGGGTCCGGGTAGGCACTCTTGATCCCGGAGAACACGTTGCGCTGTTCATCACCGATGTCCAGGGTCAGACGCAGCAGCTTGTCCGCGCCTTCCACGTGTTCTGCCTTGAGGATCAGCGCCACCCGTAGGTCGACGGCGGCGAAGGTGTCGAAGTCGATTTCCGGCGACAGCGGGTCCTTGGCCAGTTCGCCGTTGCCGGCTGGCGTGGCTGCACCGGTGTCGGTCTGGCTGGCGGTCAGGTCTTCTTTCGAGGCGTCGGTCATGGCTTGCACTTTTACTGGGTCGATCCGCGTCATCAGCGGCTTGAATGCGTTGAGCTGATGGTTGACCAGCCGTTGTTGGTGATCGTTCCAGGTCAGCGGCGCAACGTTGAGAAAGGCTTCGGCGTCCGCAGCCAGCAATGGCAGCACCGGCTTGAGGAAAATCACCAGTTGGCGGAACAGGTTGATGCCGGTGGCACAGATGGCCTGGACTTCATCCTGCTTGCCTTCCTGCTTGTTCAGCGACCACGGCGCCTTATCGGCGATCCAGGCGTTGGCGCGGTCGGCCAGGGCCATGATCTCGCGCATGGCACGGGCGAAGTCGCGGGCTTCATAGGCGTCGGCGATGCTTGGCGCGGCAGCCAGGAAGGCTTCGGTCAGCTCGGGGGCGGCGTTACTGTTCACCATCACGCCGGCATTGCCTTTGTGGATGAAACCGGCGCAACGGCTGGCGATGTTCACCACCTTGCCCACCAGGTCGGAGTTGACCTTCTGCACGAAGTCTTCGAGGTTCAGGTCCAAGTCGTCGACGCCACGCCCCAGCTTGGAGGCGTAGTAGTAGCGCAGGTATTCCGGCGACAGGTGCTCCAGGTAGGTGCGGGCCTTGATGAAGGTGCCCCGGGACTTGGACATCTTCTGGCCATTGACCGTCAGGTAGCCGTGGACGTTGATGCCGCTCGGCTTGCGGTAGCCGGCGCCGTCGAGCATGGCGGGCCAGAACAGGGCGTGGAAATTGACGATGTCCTTGCCGATGAAGTGGTACAGCTCCGCGCTGGAGTCCTTGCCCCAGAACGCATCGAAGTCCAGTTCCGAACGGCGCGCGCAGAGGTTCTTGAAGCTGGCCATGTAGCCGATCGGCGCGTCCAGCCACACGTAGAAGTACTTACCGGGCTCGTCCGGGATCTCGAAGCCGAAGTACGGCGCATCGCGGGAGATGTCCCACTGCTGCAGGCCGGCGTCCAGCCACTCGGCGATCTTGTTGGCCACAGCGTCTTGCAGGGTGCCGCTGCGGGTCCAGGTTTGCAGCATCTGCTGGAAGTCCGGCAGCTTGAAGAAGAAGTGCTGGGAATCCTTGAGCACCGGAGTGGCGCCGGAGATTGCCGACTTCGGATCCTTCAGATCGGTTGGCGCGTAAGTGGCGCCGCATTTTTCGCAGTTGTCGCCGTACTGGTCCTCAGTGCCGCATTTCGGGCAGGTGCCCTTGATGAAGCGGTCGGCCAGGAACATTTTCTTTTCCGGGTCGAAATACTGGGTGATGGAGCGCGTGGCGATGTGCCCGGCGTCGCGCAGCTTGAGGTAGATCTGGCTCGACAGCTCGCGGTTCTCTTCGGCGTGGGTCGAGTGGAAGTTGTCGAAGTCCACCAGGAAGTCGGCAAAGTCGGCACTGTGTTCGGCCTGGACGTTGGCGATCAGCTGTTCCGGGGTGATGCCTTCTTTTTCCGCGCGCAACATGATGGCCGAGCCGTGTGCGTCGTCGGCGCAGACATAGATGCATTGGTTGCCGCGATGCTTCTGAAAGCGCACCCACATGTCGGTCTGGATGTACTCAAGCATGTGGCCAAGGTGGATGGAACCATTGGCATAGGGCAGGGCGCTGGTGACGAGGATCTTGCGTGGCTCGGACATGGGGCTCGGCTACTTGATGAAACGGAGGTCGGCCACTATAAAGCGCTGGCGCGGATTTTTCATCTTTCGGCACCGATTGCGCGCAGCACGCTCCCTCGCCACGAAGGAGTCGCCGGCGTAGGATAGCCGGCTGATTTTCCAGTCTTGTTATCGGAGTTGCCCATGAGCGCCGTCAATCGCGCAGCGGTGGAAACCGTCCTTCGCCAATACACCGACCCTTATCTGAACCAGGACCCGGTCAGCGCCGGCTGTGTACGCGCCGTCGAGGTTCAGGGCGACCGGGTCCTGGTCCAGATGGAACTGGGCTATGCCGCCGGTCTGTTCAAGAGCGGCTGGGCGCAGATGCTGCAACTGGCCATCGAGGGCCTGGAGGGTGTGAGTTCGGCCAAGGTCGAGATCAACTGCGTCATTGCTGCGCACAAGGCCCAGGCGCAGATCCCGGGCCTGGCCAACGTCAAGAACGTGGTGGCGGTGGCGTCCGGCAAGGGCGGCGTGGGCAAGTCCACCACCGCCGCCAACCTGGCCCTGGCCCTGGCCCGGGAAGGCGCCAAGGTGGGGATTCTCGACGCCGATATCTACGGCCCGAGCCAGGGCATCATGTTCGGCATCGCCGAAGGCACTCGGCCGAAGATCAAGGACCAGAAATGGTTCGTGCCCATCGAGTCCCACGGGGTCGAGGTCATGTCGATGGCCTTTCTGACCGATGACAACACGCCGATGGTGTGGCGCGGTCCGATGGTCTCCGGTGCCCTGCTGCAACTGGTGACCCAGACCGACTGGGGCAACCTCGACTATCTGGTGATCGACATGCCGCCAGGCACTGGCGATATCCAGCTGACCCTGGCGCAGAAAGTCCCGGTGGCCGGCGCGCTGATTGTCACCACGCCCCAGGATCTGGCGCTGCTGGATGCACGCAAGGGCGTGGAGATGTTCCGCAAGGTCAACATCCCGGTGCTGGGGGTGGTGGAGAACATGGCGGTGCACATCTGCTCTAACTGCGGCCATGCCGAGCATCTGTTCGGCGAAGGTGGTGGCGAGAAGCTGGCCAGCCAGTACGCCGTCGAATTGCTGGCCTCGCTGCCGTTGTCGATGCTGATCCGCGAGCAGGCCGACGGCGGCAAGCCGACGGTGATTGCCGAACCCGACAGCCAGATCGCCATGGTCTACCAGGAACTGGCGCGGCACGTGGGCGCGCGCATTGTGCTGCAGGAAGCTGCCGCTCCGGCGATGCCCAACATCACCGTCAGCGACGACTGACAGTCGTCAGCGCCCTGCCCGCAGGATAAGAAAACCGATGCTCGCGCATCGGTTTTTTATGGGCTTGAGCTTTAGATGCGCAAGCCGCCGTCCATTTCCAGGACACGGCCGGTGTAGTAGTCGTTCTCGAAGATATAGGCCGCTGAATGGGCGATTTCTTCTGGCTTGCCCATGCGCTTGAGGGGGATGCCGGCGGTCATTTTGTCCAGCGCTTCGGGTTTCATGCCCAGGGTCATTTCGGTCTCGATGAACCCCGGTGCGATGCCCGCAACGCGGATGCCATAACGCGCCAGTTCCTTGGCCCAGGTCACGGTGGCTGCTGCCACGCCGGCCTTGGCTGCCGAGTAGTTGGTCTGGCCGATGTTGCCGGCGCGGGAAATCGACGAGATGTTGATGATCGCGCCGCTGTTGTTCAGCTCGACCATCTTTGCCGCCACCTCCCGGGTGCACAGGAACACACCGGTCAGGTTGACATCGATCACCGCCTGCCACTGGGCCAGGCTCATCTTGGTCATTTCGCCGTCCTTGACCTTGAGCAGGAGGCCGTCGCGCAGGATCCCGGCGTTGTTGATCAGGCCGTGGATGGCGCCAAAGTCCTCGGCGACCTGGGCCGCCATGTGGTTGACTTGCTCTTCATTAGCCACATTGCACACATAGGCACGGGCCTCGACGCCATGGGCCTTGCAGGCGGCGACAGCCTGGTCGAGCTTGTCCTGGTTCAGATCCACCAGGGCCAGCCTGGCACCTTTGGTGGCGAAATACTCGGCCATGGAGCGGCCCAGACCTTGGCAACCGCCGGTGATAATGATTACTTTGTCAGTGAGTTGCATTCGCATGTCTCGCTAGCAGGTCTTGAGGGGTGGTCCTTTTGGGGAAACCTCGGCCGGCTGCCGGATCTGGTCTGGCTGCAGATGAGAATTGCCCGTCGGCGTAGCTGGAACAATGCACCAGGCGCCCGTCCGTTTTCGACGGATTCTACAGGAGGAGTCATAAAGTGAGCGTTGATGCTGCCAAGAATGCACGAGAATTGCTGCTCAAGGAATATCGCGGCGTGTTGTCGACGCACTCCAAAGCCATGCCGGGCTTTCCCTTCGGCTCGGTGGTGCCTTACTGCTTGGACGCTGAGGGACGGCCGCTGATTCTCATCAGCCGCATCGCTCAGCACACCCACAATTTGCACAAAGATGCCAAATGCTCGCTGTTGGTCGGCGAGCGCGATGCCGATGACGTGCAGGCGGTGGGGCGCCTGACTTACCTGGCAGAGGCGGAGAAACTCAACGGCGAAGCCGTAATCGAGGTCGCGGCTGAGCGCTACTACCGCTACTTTCCCGAATCGCAGAACTACCATAAAGCCCATGATTTTGATTTCTGGGTGCTCAAGCCGGTACGTCATCGGTACATCGGTGGTTTTGGGGCCATCCACTGGATCGATCAACTGACCCTGGCCAATCCTTTCGCCGGCAAGGCCGAATTGAGCATGGTGGAGCACATGAACAGCGACCATGCCAAGGCCATTGCTCATTACGTCGAACTGACCGGGCTACCCAACGGTGAGCCGGCGAAAATGGCCGGGATCGATCCCGAAGGCATGCACTTGCGCATTGGCCAGGCGCTGTACTGGCTGGCATTTCCAGGCCCATGCAACACGCCGACACAAGTACGCGAAGCCCTGGTTTTTCTGGCTCACGCTGATCAGTGGCCGAAAAATCCACCCGCCGATGCTTGAATTCACGAATGGGCGACGTCATTTACGGTCTACTGGAAGGCATTCTTCCGCAGAGGAAACCATTTGATGCGCCCTTTTCTGTTGCTCTTTTTGCTGTTCCCGGTGCTTGAGTTGTTCGTCTTCGTCAGGGTCAGTGCGGCCATCGGGTTTTTCCCGGCCCTGCTGCTGATCATTCTCGGGTCGATGCTCGGAGTGCTGGTGTTGCGCGTGGCCGGTCTGGCCACGGCACTGCGTGCTCGTGAAAGTCTCAATCGCGGCGAGTTGCCGGCCCAGCAAATGCTCGAAGGGCTGATGCTGGCACTGGGCGGCGGTCTGTTGATCCTGCCGGGCTTTATCAGTGATGCGTTCGGCCTGCTGATGCTGCTGCCGATCAGCCGTCGCCTGCTGGCCAACAAAATGCGTCAACGTGCCGAGCAGCAGGCGCAGCGCCAACGTGCCTTTGCCGATGATATGCGCGCCGCTCGTGGTGGCCCGGCGCCGCAGCAGCCGGTGGGCCGCGAGCCCAACGTGATTGAAGGTGAGTTCGAACACCGCGATCCATAAGTATCGGGCACAGCTTCACGGCACCTTCGGGTGCCGTGTTTGATTTAAGTGCAGGCGATGTAAAAAAAATCATCACCCAGCCCTTGTAATAACCTTGTGCGCCCTTATGTAACGGTCACCGCAAGGTTTCTGGTGCTGACACCAGACAGACTTCCGCGGCTCGCTGGTCGAGTCGCACCCGGCAAAGCCGGATTTGTTAACCCGCCGGTATCGACACCGGCCGTTGAAAACCACAATTAGGAGAGATCGACAATGAAGCTTCGTCCTCTGCATGACCGCGTCGTCATCCGTCGCAGCGAAGAAGAATCGAAAACTGCCGGCGGTATCGTTCTGCCTGGTTCGGCTGCTGAAAAACCTAACCGTGGCGAAATCGTCGCGGTAGGTACCGGCCGTGTGCTGGACAACGGTGAAGTACGTGCGCTGGCCGTGAAAGTGGGTGACAAAGTGGTGTTTGGCCCGTACTCCGGCAGCAACACCGTGAAAGTCGATGGCGAAGATCTGCTGGTAATGGCCGAGAACGAGATTCTCGCTGTTATCGAAGGCTGATTTCCCACGTATTTTCCCGCTACTACACAGTATTTAAGGAATATCGATCATGGCTGCTAAAGAAGTTAAATTCGGCGATTCCGCCCGCAAGAAAATGCTCACCGGCGTCAACGTCCTGGCTGATGCAGTAAAAGCGACCCTGGGCCCGAAAGGCCGTAACGTGATCATCGAGAAGAGCTTCGGCGCTCCGACCATCACCAAGGACGGCGTTTCCGTAGCCAAAGAAATCGAGCTCAAAGATCGCTTCGAAAACATGGGCGCGCAGCTGGTCAAAGACGTTGCCTCCCGCGCTAACGATGACGCTGGCGACGGCACCACCACCGCTACCGTTCTGGCTCAGTCGATCGTCAACGAAGGCCTGAAAGCCGTCGCTGCCGGCATGAACCCGATGGACCTCAAACGCGGTATCGACAAGGCCACCATCGCCATCGTCAAAGAGCTGAAAGGTCTGTCCAAGCCTTGCGCTGATTCGCGCGCTATCGCTCAGGTCGGCACCATCTCCGCCAACTCCGACAGCTCCATCGGCGACATCATTGCCGAAGCCATGGAAAAAGTCGGTAAAGAAGGCGTGATCACCGTTGAAGAAGGCTCGGGCCTGGAAAACGAACTGTCTGTCGTAGAAGGCATGCAATTCGACCGCGGCTACCTGTCCCCTTACTTCATCAACAAGCCGGACACCATGGTCGCCGAGCTCGACGGCCCGCTGATCCTGCTGGTGGACAAGAAGATCTCCAACATCCGCGAAATGCTGCCTGTGCTGGAAGCCGTTGCCAAAGCCGGCCGTCCACTGCTGATCGTGGCTGAAGACGTTGAAGGCGAAGCCCTGGCGACGCTGGTTGTGAACAACATGCGTGGCATCGTCAAAGTCGCTGCCGTCAAGGCACCAGGCTTCGGCGACCGTCGCAAGGCCATGCTGCAGGACATCGCCGTTCTGACCGGCGGTACCGTGATCTCCGAAGAGATCGGCCTGAGCCTGGAAAGCACCACCCTGGAGCACCTGGGTAACGCCAAGCGCGTGATCCTGTCCAAAGAAAACACCACCATCATCGACGGTGCTGGCGTTGAAGCGGACATCCAGGCTCGTGTGACCCAGATCCGTCAACAAGTCGCCGACACTTCGTCCGACTACGACCGTGAAAAACTGCAAGAGCGCCTGGCCAAGCTGTCCGGCGGCGTTGCAGTGATCAAGGTTGGCGCGGGTTCCGAAGTTGAAATGAAAGAGAAGAAAGCCCGCGTTGAAGACGCCCTGCACGCGACCCGTGCAGCCGTTGAAGAAGGCGTGGTTCCTGGCGGTGGCGTGGCCCTGATCCGTGCTCTGCAAGGCATCAACGATCTGAAAGGCGACAACGCCGATCAGGACGTGGGTATCGCTGTTCTGCGTCGCGCTATCGAAGCGCCACTGCGTCAGATCGTTGCCAACTCCGGTGACGAGCCAAGCGTAGTCGTGGACAAGGTCAAGCAGGGTGCTGGTAACTTCGGTTACAACGCTGCCACCAGCGAATACGGCGACATGATCGAAATGGGCATCCTGGACCCAACCAAGGTGACCCGTTCCGCGCTGCAAGCTGCTTCGTCCATCGGCGGTCTGATCCTGACCACCGAGGCCGCTGTTGCCGAAATCGTGGAAGACAAGCCTGCAGCTGGCGGCATGCCAGACATGGGCGGCATGGGTGGCATGGGCGGCATGATGTAAGCCAGCCTCACCCCCTGTACTAAAAAACCCGCCGGTGAAAACCGGCGGGTTTTTTTCTGCCTGGAGAAATGCACTTGGAGCGCTTGCACCTTCGCGGGCAAGCGCTCGGTCCTGGGCGAGCTCGTTTGCCCGGTATTGGCCTAGCGCACGCTGAGCTCCACGGCCTGGGCCTTGGGCGCTTTCCAGCTCAGCAGCTGTTGCTTGAAGCCATAACTGGCGCTTTGGTAGTAGCTGATGCCGCGTTGAATCAATGGGTCGCTATCATCCACTCGGAATTCCCGACTGGCGGCCAGTGCCTGGTCATGCCGACGCAGACCTTGGCGCGGACTGAGAATCGCCAGGTTCTGGCCATCGAACAGCCCCAGGTGCTGGTAGTTGCCCAGCAGCACGCGGGGAGGCAGCGGGTTGTCCTGCAACAGGTTGCGACCGA
Organism: Pseudomonas sp. LD120; assembly: GCF_009861525.1. GTDB lineage: Bacteria > Pseudomonadota > Gammaproteobacteria > Pseudomonadales > Pseudomonadaceae > Aquipseudomonas. Next base: position 217,260 of record NZ_WVHL01000003.1, read on the forward strand.
AGAAGGTCGACTCGTAGTCCAGGTTCAACAGCCCCAGCAACGTCGGTGCCAGGTCGATCTGACTGGCCAGTTGCGCACTTTCACGTGCTGGGATCAGCTTGGGCGCATAGATGAACAGCGGGATCTGATAGTTGCGGATGGGCAGGTCTTCCTTGCCCGCGCTACCGGCCGTGTGATCGGCGACGAACACAAAAATTGTATTGTCGAACCAGGGTTTCTGCCGCGCGGCCTTGAGGAACTGGCCAATCGCGTAGTCGGTATATTTCACCGCGCCGTCACGCCCGTTGCCGGATTTGATATCGATACGGCCGTTGGGATAGGTGTACGGACGGTGGTTGGAGGTGGTCATCAGTTGTAGCAAAAACGGGCGCTGTTGGGCGTAGTCGGCGTCCGCCAGCTTCAGCGTCTGGGCATAGAGGTCTTCGTCGGCCATGCCCCAGGCATTCTTGAAGTGGATCTCGGACTCTTCGACGCTGCTTTGGTCTACCACCCGGTAGCCGTTGCCGCTGAAGAAGGCATTCATGTTGTCGAAGTAACCGCGTCCGCCATAGACGAACACGCTGTCGTAGCCCACGGCATGCAGCTGCTGGCCAAGGCTTGCGAAGCCGCTTTCGCGACCAATGCGCTTGACGATGGAGCGTCCTGGCGTTGGCGGGATCGCCAGGGTGATGGCTTCCAGGCCGCGGTCGGTGCGGGTGCCGGTGGCGTAGAAGTTATTGAAGTACAGGCTCTGTGCGCGCAACGCATCCAGGTTGGGCGTCAGGTTGCGGTCGTCGCCGTTGCTGCCCATGTACTTGGCGCTGAAGCTTTCTATGGTCACCAGGACGATATTGGGTGTACGCGGGGTCCCGGGGTTGTCGATAGCGCGGCGGATGTCCAGCGGGTCCTGGCCAATGAAGTGGGCATTGGGCTCGTTCAGCTCGGCGCGCATCTGGCGGGCCACCACCTCGGCGGGCAGGCTGCGATAGAACTGTTGGTAGTCCAGTTCATTATTGCGAAAGGCGGCGAAGAATTGATACGGACCATTGCTCGCCAGCTCATTCTGATAGGCGTTGCCGCCTTGGGCTCGAGGGCTGTCCTGGCTCAGCAGTTGCAAGCTGGCGCCAGCCAACAGGAGCAATCCCAGGGCACCCATCAGGCGGCCGCGCGGGGCGGGCAGCGGGGCATCCATGGCGGCTTGTACGGGCTTGCGCAACAACAGGCTGAGCATCAATGCCGCCAGGGCCAGCAGGCTCATGAGTAAACCGATCGGGTAGGACTCGAGGATGTTGTTCAAAACCTCGTCGGAATACACCAGGTAGTCGACGGCGATGAAGTTGAAACGCACGCCGAACTCATCCCAGAACAACCATTCCGCCACGGCGGTGAAAAGCATGGCAAACAGGCTCAGGCTGAACAGGCCCTGCAACAGCCAGCGGTATCCGCGTCGGCGCCACAGGGCGGGAGGGCAAAGCAGCAGGCAGAGGCCCAGGGGCAGGGCGGCGTAGGCCAGGAAACCCAGGTCATAGAGCAGCCCGACACCGAACAGGGGGAGCCAGCCGCTACCGGCTTCATCGAGGTGGGTGAGCAGCAAAATGCCACGGGTCAGAAGGAAAATCGCCAGCCAGGTGCTGGTCAACAGCAGCACAAAGCGCGCTGGAGCGGTCTTGAGAAGGTCCATCAGGGGGTGTTCCTTGGGGGGGCAAACGGTCCGCAGTCTGAGGTTGTCCCTGTAGTCGGCTTGTGAACCTGTAGTGAAAATATTGTTAAGCCCCGCCACTTGGGAAATGTCATCCAGGCGCCGTCCGACAAGGCTGGCGGCGAGCCGGACTTGGCCTTAAGCTGCGCGTGCCAAGACGGCGGTAACTGTGTACAGAGAGAGTGCCGATGCGAATTCTATTGGTTGAAGACAACCGCGATATTCTCGCCAACCTAGCTGATTACCTGGGGCTCAAGGGGTATACCGTCGACTGCGCCCAGGATGGTCTGTCGGGGTTGCACCTGGCCGCCACCGAGCATTACGACCTGATCGTGCTGGACATCATGCTGCCGGGAATCGACGGCTACACCCTGTGCAAGCGCTTGCGTGAAGACGCCCGGCGTGACACGCCAGTGATCATGCTCACCGCTCGCGACCAACTGGACGACCGGCTTCAGGGGTTCAAATCCGGGGCCGACGATTACCTGATCAAGCCTTTTGCCCTCTCGGAGCTGGCCGCGCGTATCGAGGCGGTCATGCGCCGCTCTCAGGGCGGCGGTCGCCGGGCGTTGCAGGTTGGCGACCTGAGTTATGACCTGGACACCCTCGAAGTGACCCGCGAGGGTCGGCTGCTCAAGCTCAACCCCGTGGGCCTCAAACTGTTGGCGGTGCTGATGCAGAAGAGCCCTCATGTACTGCGTCGGGAAGTCCTCGAAGAAGCCCTGTGGGGCGATGATTGCCCGGACAGTGACAGCCTGCGCAGTCACGTTCACCAATTGCGCCAAGTGATCGACAAGCCCTTTGCCAAGCCGCTGCTGCACACGGTGCACGGGGTTGGCTACCGCTTGGCCGAGGGCCGAGATGGAGTTTAAGCAAAGCCTTGCCCAGCGCATCATCATTGCCTTTGCGCTGATGAGCGCGTTGGTGGCGGGCACGTTCGCCATGGGCATCGTAGCCACCGTGCACCTGGTGGAAGAGAAACTCATCTCCGCTGGCCTGGGCGGGGATCTGCAGCGCCTGCTGCTGATGGATAACGTTGCTGACTGGAGCCACCGTCCCGAGCCCGACCAATTGTTCTATTACAGCGGTGGGCCGGGTGATTTCGAGTTGCCGAAAGATCTGCGTCATCTGGACCCGGGCTTCCATGAAGTGTTTCGCGAGCAGTTGTCCTATCACGCCATGGTCGAAGTGGTGGATGGCCGGCGTTATGTGCTGCTGCAGGATCAGAGCGATTTCGAAGAACGTGAGCGAGTGCTATTCGCCGTGGTGCTGGTGGGCTTTTTCCTCAGCCTGGCGCTGGCGGTCTTCCTGGGTTGGATCCTTGCGCGCCGGGTGATGGCACCGGTGGTGCGCTTGGCCCGACAAGTGCGTCACCGCGATCAGTTGCTGGGACTGGCACCCCCGTTGGCACCCGATTATGCGGCGGATGAAGTGGGTGAGCTGGCTGTCGCCTTCGACGCCACCTTGGGGCGTCTGCGTCAGGCATTGAGTCGTGAGCGGCTGTTCACCAGCGACGTGAGTCATGAGCTGCGCACGCCGTTGATGGTGTTGGCCTCCTCCTGTGAGCTGCTGCTGGAAAACCCCGGACTGGACCTGCGCGGCCGGGCTCAGGTCGAACGCATTGCCCGTGCCTGTGAGGAAATGCGGGAGTTGGTGCAAACCTTCCTGATGTTGGCGCGGGCCCAGCGGGAGGACGCCAGCATGTCGCCGCAACTGACGCTGCGTCAGGCTGCCGATGACTTGATCGGGGTGTGGAGCGATGCCATCAACGCCAAGGGAATCGAGCTGATCTTCGAACCCGGTCAGCCGGGTGAGGCCCTGTATAACGCGACCTTCCTGCATGCGGTGATGGGCAACCTGTTGCGCAATGCCTTGCACTACACCGAACAGGGTTTTATCCGCTTGAGCCTCCAAGTGGATGGGTTTGTCGTGGAAGACAGCGGCGTGGGGATTCCTGAGGAAAAACGCGAGGCGATGTTCCAGCCCTTCGTACGCGGTGATGAAAAACGTGGCGAAGGCTTGGGCTTGGGCCTGTCCCTGGTGCAGCGTATTTGCGAGAACCAGGGTTGGAGCGTCAGCCTCAGCACCATGACCCCTAATGGCTGTCGTTTTCACGTGCAGCTGCAAGCGGCCAAGCCCTGACTGCATATGCCTGACCCTGTTTCGCAGGGCCTGTTGCCTGTCGATTTTTTTCTCAAGTGGCCCGAGGCCACTGTCTGCGCACTGTAAAACGCTGAAATATTTCTACGTGGGCCAGTACGAAGTTTTCACAAAGGGATGACCTGTCGCTGACATGCCGCTGCCTAAGGTGGGGGCATCAGTTACGGGAGACTTTGATGATGGCTAAACCAATCAAGCTGGAATTCTCCGACAAGTACGATGCCCAGCATGCTCAGGAATATTGGCTCAAGCACCAGGATGGTCTGGCGCGGCGCTTGTCTCATTGGCGTGATGAACAGCTCGCCCGTACCGCGCTGGCGTCGGTGGGCGAGCCGGGTCTGGTTCTGGATCTGCCGTGCGGTGCCGGGCGTTTCTGGCCGTTGCTGGCGGAGAAGGCCAATCGCGTAATTATCGGCGCCGATAATTCGGCGGCTATGCTCAACACCGCCATAGTGGCGCAACCGGCCGATGTGGTGAAACGGGTACGACCCTTGCAGACGTCGGCGTTTGCCATTGATTTGCCGGATAACGCTGTGGACTGCATTTTCTCCATGCGCTTGCTGCACCACATTGGTCAGGCCGAGCACCGGATGGCGCTGTTACGTGAGTTTCAACGGGTGAGCCGTGATAGCGTGATCATTTCGTTGTGGGTCGATGGCAATTTCAAGGCCTGGAAACGCAAGCGCATGGAGCGTGAGCGATTGTCCGAAGGTGGGCAGGAGGGTTACCAGAATCGTTTCGTGTTACCGGCGGCTACGGTCGAAGAAGAATTCAGGCAAGCCGGTTTTCGTGTTCAGGAGCACCTGGACTTCTTTCCGCTCTACGCCATGTGGCGAGTTTACGTATTACGCAAGAGGTAAAAGGATGGCTGTTGAATGTGCTTCGGAGATGGATGCCGCGCCCACAGATCGCTTTGAGTACTTCTGGAATATACAAGGTGAGTGGGTCGAGGAGCCCAACCAGCGTCGAGGCGGAGAGAGCGGCGTACAACGAATTCTGAGCACCAGCGGTCGCCTGCTCTACGCCAAGCGACAGACAGGTCATATTTATCGCAGTTGGCGCCATCCCTTGGGGCGACCGACGGCTTTACGTGAACAGGACGCGATCATGGGGCTGCGGTTGCTCGATGTCGAAGTACCGGAGTTGGTGTTCTGTGGTTCCCGGCGAGATTCTCAGAGCCACTGGCAAGCCTTGTTGGTCACCGCAGCCCTGGATGGCTTTGTGGAGATCGACGCCTGGTATGCCGCCGGTGAGCGTGAACGGCAGGGCGAAGCGCTTCACGATCGCGTGTTGCAAGCACTGGCGGGGACCCTGGCGCGCATGCACAAGGGTCGCTGGCAGCATGGCTGCCTCTACGCCAAGCATGTGTTCGTGCGGGTGGACGGTGAGGGTGACACAGCCCAGGTGAGGATCGCCTTGCTGGATTTCGAGAAGTGCCGCCAGCGCTTGAGCAGTCAACGGGCCGCTGCCCATGATCTCAAGCAACTGCGCCGCCACTCGTCGTGGAGTGAGACGGACTGGCGAAAGCTCTACTATTTTTATACAACGGTGTTTGGCAGCCCCATCAAAGGTTTATAGCGATGAAGCTAGAAATTGCACGAGGTTTGTTCCTGGCAGGAGCCTTGGCAGTTGCTTCCTTGGCCGTGGTTGTCTGGGAGGAGCCGCGAACGCAGGTGCTCAGTGCCGCCCAAGGCGATCATTGTCCATTGCCGCGAGTGGCGAAAGCCTCGGCGGTGGCCAGGCCCGACCATGATTTGCTGTTGTTCATGTTCGGTATGACCCAGGGCTTGAAACCTCAGAGTTGAGACGTTGGCCCCATCACCAGAAGGCCTCGCATTGCGAGGTCTTGTTTTGTCCGAGGTTCACGCGTCCTGTTTGGCCAGCAGTGTGTAGATGCAGGGCAGGACGAACAGGGTGAACAGCGTGCCGATGGACATACCGGTGGCGATGACCATGCCGATGTCAAAGCGGCTCACCGCTCCGGCACCGCTGGCGAGGATCAGTGGCACCATGCCAAAGACCATCGCCGCAGTGGTCATCAACACCGGGCGCAGACGGATCGCCGCAGCCTCTTCAACTGCCGCCCGTGGGCTCAGGCCTTTGTCCCGGCGTAGCTGGTTGGCGAATTCGACGATCAGGATCCCGTGCTTGCTGATCAGGCCAATCAGTGTCACCAGGCCGACCTGAGTGTAGATGTTCATGCTCGACCAGCCGAGAAACAGTGGGATCAGGGCTCCACAAATCGACAACGGTACCGTCACCAGGATCACCACCGGGTCACGGAAGCTCTCGAACTGCGCCGCCAGGACCAGGAAAATGATGGCCAAGGCCAGGCCGAAGGTTACCCACAAGGCATTGCCCTCCTGAACGTATTGGCGTGCGGCGGCGGCGTAGTCGAAGGCGTAACCGGCGGGGGCCTCTTGCGCGGCGATCTGCGTCATGGTGTCGATGGCCTCGCCCATGCTGACAATGGGCACGCCAGAGAGGGTCGCGGCGTTGAGCTGCTGGAACTGGTTCAACTGTCGCGGGCGGGCGCGGTCGCTGATGGTGATCAGCGTCGACAGTGGCAAGGATTCGCCTTTGTTGTTTTTTACGTAGTAATTGTTCAGCCAGCCAGGGTTGTCACGGTAGGCGCGCTCTACCTGGGCGATCACCTTGTAGCTGCGTCCATCGATGGTGAAACGGTTGATTTCCGCTTCTCCGAGCAAGGTTGCCAGGGTGCCTCCCAACTCTTGCATCGTCACCCCCATCTGCGCTGCTTTGGCGCGGTCGATGTCCACCACGACTTCGGGTTTGTCAAAGGCCAGGTCGATGTCGACAAAGGCAAACTTGCCGGACGCCATCGCGCGCTGCTTCACCCGGTTGGCCACCTCCAGCAGTGACTCGTAGTCGTTGGGGGTGTTGATCACGAAAGCGAAGGGCAGGCCCTCCCCGGTACCGGGCAAGGCCGGCAGGTTGAAACCGAAGACTTGCAGCCCGGCGATGCCCGACAGCTTGCTCTGGACTTCTGGGAGGATTTCCATCTGGGTTCTCTGACGCTGGTTCCAGGGCTTGAGCAGGAAGCCACCGATGCCTGATTGCACGCCGCTGAACCCGTTGATCTGGAACGATGAGTAGTACTCCGGGAACGCCTTGAAAATCGTCAGAAACTCATCGGTGTAGGCATTCAGGTAATTCAGGTTGGCCGGTTGCGGCGCCGTGGCCAGCATGAAAATAATGCCCTGGTCTTCATCCGGTGCCAGCTCTGCCTTGGTGAATTTCAGTAGCAGCGGAATCAGGCACAGCACGATCAGTGCAAACACCAGGACCACCGGGCGGGTATCCAGAGTGCTTCGGAGCAGGCGTTGGTAGCGCTGTTTGAGGCCATCGAAAATCCGGTCCAGGCGGTGCGCCAGGCCGCTGGGGTTTTCGTCGTGGCGCAGCAACAGGGCACACATCATCGGTGACAGGGTCAGGGCGACGATCCCGGAAATCACCACGGCCCCGGCCAGCGTCAGGGCGAACTCCTTGAACAACGCCCCGGTCAGCCCCTGAAGAAAACCGATGGGGGCGTACACCGCCGCCAGGGTGATGGTCATCGACACCACTGGCATGGCTATTTCCCGGGCTCCCTCGAGGGCGGCATCCAGCGGCGTCTTGCCCTCCTCGATGTGCCGGTGGATGTTCTCCACCACCACGATCGCATCGTCCACCACCAGGCCGATCGCCAGAACCATCGCCAGCAGGGTCAGCAGGTTGATCGAGTAGCCCATCATTTGCATGAAGAACATCACGCCGATCATCGACAGTGGAATGGTGACCACCGGGATCACCACTGAACGCAAGGCACCGAGGAACAGGAACACCACGACGATCACGATCAGCACGGCCTCGAACAGGGTCTTTACCACCTCGTCGATAGACGCCTGGATAAACAGCGTGGCGTCGTAGGCAATAGCCGATTTGAGGTTCGGCGGCAATTGCGCCTCAAGCTCCGGGAGGAGCTTGCGCACCTCCTTGATCACCTCCAGCGGATTGGCGCCGGGGGTGGCCTTGATACCGATATAGACCGAAGGCACGCCGCCGAAGGAACTGATGGCGTTGTAGTTTTCCGCGCCCATTTCCACGCGCGCCACATCCCTGAGCAGTACCCGGCTGTCGCCGTCGATTTTCAGGGGAATGGCGGCAAACGCCTCGGCGGATTTCAGCTCTGTGTTGGCGTTGATGCTGGTGACTACATATTCGCCCTTGACCTCGCCGGCGGCGGACAGAAAGTTGTACTGGCGCACCGCGTTGCTCACGTCGCTGGCCGAGAGGCCGTAGCCGGCCAGTTTCACTGGGTCCAGCCACAGCCGCATGGCGAATACCTGGTTGCCAAGAATCTCCGCTTCGGCCATGCCCGGCAGGGTGGCCAGCTTGGGCTGGATGACGCGCGACAGGTAATCGGTGATCTGCGGATTGCTCAGTTGCGGGCTGGAGAAGCTGATGTACATCAGCGCGGAGGCGTCGGCGGCCTCCTTGCTCAGCACTGGGTCTTCGGCCTGCTGGGGCAGTTTGTTCTTGACTTCGTTGGCCTTGGCCAGCAGCTCGGTGAACAAACGGTCGCTGTTGGAGCCGATCCGCGCGTAGATCGAGATCACCGAGAAGTTCTGCCGGCTGACCGAGGTCATGTAGTCGATGCCCTCGGCGCTGGCCAGGCTCTGCTGCATGGGCTGGGTGATGTAGCCCTGAATGGTTTCGGCGTTGGCCCCGGGGTAGGCGGTGGTGACCGTGATCAGAGCGTTTTCCAGTTGCGGGTACTGGCGCAAGGGCAGCTTGCTCCAGGCCTGAAACCCCAGCAGCACTATCAGCAGGCTGACCACAGTGGCGAGCACCGGACGGCGAATGAACGGATCGGTAAAGGCCATGGAGATTCCTTGATCAGTCGGCGCTGGACGCGCTGTTCGGCTGAGCCGGCTGCAACTTGTCCGCAGTGGGGCTGATGTGGGCGCCATTATCCAGCTTGATCTGGCCGGCGCTGACCACTTGTTCGCCCTTTCTCAGTCCCTTGTTGATCAGCACCAGGCCGTCGTGGTGGTCGCCGGTTTCGACGAAGCGCCGTTCGGCGATCAGCAGAGGTTGGCCCAGGTGGTCTTTTTCCAGGCTGCCGTCGGCGGCTTTCTTCTGTGCCACCACGTACACCGAATTGCCGTAGAGGGTGTAGGTAATGGCGCTTTCCGGTACCACGACCTTGAGTTGCGGGTTGGGTAGCAGCACTTGCAGGTCGGCGAACATGCCTGGCAACAAGCGGCCTTCCGGGTTGGCCAGGGTGGCGCGCACCAGGACGTTGCGTGTGCTGCTTTCGACCTTGGGGTTGATGGCGCTGAGGGTGCCTGGGAACAGCTGCCCGGGGAAGGCGTCGACGCTGACGTGTACTGTCTGCCCGAGGCCGATTTGCGGCACCGACTGCTCGGGAATGTAGAAGTCCACATACAGGCTGCTCAGGTCTTGCAGGGTGGCGATCACCGTACCGCTGGCCAGAAAGTCGCCGATGTCGACCTGACGAATACCGATGGTGCCACTGAACGGCGCGTTGATGCGTTTTTTCGCCAGTGAGGCCTTGAGCTGGTTGACGGTGGCCTTGTCCTTTTGCAGTTGCGCGGAAAGCCGGTCGTATTCGCCTTTGGAAATGGCCTGGCTGCCCACCAGTTGGCGGCCGCGTCCAAAATCCAGCTGGGCCAGTCCGAGGTCGGCTTCAGCGGTTTGCAGCAGGGCGCGTTCCACCGCGCTGTCCAGGGCCAGTAACGGCTGGCCAAGCTTGACCTCCTGCCCAGACTCGAAGTGCAGCTCCTTGACCGTACCGGCGACCTCCAGGCTGAGGTCGATCCCTTGCAGGGCCTTGAGGGTGCCGATGCTGGGCAGGCGACTCTGCCACAGTCTTTCGTCGGCAGTGATGACCGCGACACTGATGGGGGGCTTGGGGGCCGCGAAGACCTGGACCATTGTGTAGATCGAGAATGCCTTATAGCCGGCCAGTAACAGCACGACCAACAGAACCATACCCAACATGATCAGCATGCGGCGACGCAGCATATTCCGTTTCCTTGGAAGGCCCAGGATAACCAGTCCGCTAGACATTACTCCGAGTCACGGGGCGATTCCAGACGAGCGTCCTGCCATCTGGCGCCGTGCCCGGCGCTCTCGCACCGGGCGGCAGGCTTCAGATCAGGTGAAGATGGTTGTCCCAGAGCCCGGCAGGCAGGTCCAGGGGCTGGGCCACAATTGACGTCTGGCGGCAGTCGTAGAAGCGGCAACGGCCCTGTCCCGAGGTCACCACGAAGCCATCGGCCACTGCGCCGACGCCGGCACAGTCAGGCAGTGGCGCGTCGACCCGCACCGCACCGCTGTCCAGGTCCCAGATGAAAAAGCGATTGCCCCGTGGGGCGGTCAGGGCCACCAGCCGCAGGTCACTGTGCACCGCGACGCTGGCGGTGTAGTGCCCCATGGCTTGCAACTGCTGCTCGGGCACCGGGAAAGCCTCGAACGGCTGACCCGGCCGCTTGATGGCCAGTAACTGCGAAGACTCGTGGGCCGCGCCCATGAACTGTTGGCCGGTGACGATGGTGCCGTCGCTGGCAATGCCCATGTGGCGCACGCTGTTCATCGGCTGGGCCAGGGTTTCCTTGCTCAGCAGAGTGCCGTCGCGCTGCATCAGCACCAGGCTGGGTTCCATGGCGTTGAGGTTCATCTCCACCCGGCTTTCCGCTTCAGTGCGAATACCGCCGTTGGCCACCACCAGGGTTTCGCCATTCGGCATCCACGACACCTGATGCGGGCCGATGCCGTGGGTCGACAGCTCGCCCTTGTGCACCAGGCGCTCACCTTCAAAGCGATAGACACCCAGCAGGCCACGCCCCGGGTCACGGGTGTCGTTCTCGGTGGTATACAGCCACTGGCCGTCCTTGTGGATCACCGCGTGGCCATAGAAATGCCGGTCGGGTTGCGACACCAGCGTCTGCAGCAGAGCACCGTCGCGCAGATCGATCAGGTAGCTTTCGGTGCCCGGTCGCCGGGCGACGAACAGTGCGATCGGCAGGTGCGGGTGATTGATGATGTCGTGGCAACGCTGACCGACCTGGGTGGCAAACACCTGTTGACCGTCCAGTTGATAACCGACGGCGTAGTGCTTGCCATCAGCATCGTCCCTGGCCGACAGCAGCAAGGGCTGTTTGCCCTTTTGCTTGAACAGCGTCCAGCCGCCCAAGGTCACCGCGCTGAGCAGCAGGCTGCCCAGTGCTAAAGCCTGACGTCGCAGCATCATCAGTCACCGTCGTTGGCATTGAAGCCCAGTTGAATACCCAGCGCTTTGGCCAGCTCGCCTTCGTGCAGGCGGTGGACCACGTTGAGGCTGTCATAGAGATCGTTGAGTTGCTGGCGCCCAGCATCGTCGGCGAGCATTTCGGTCAGCGAGCGTTGGGTGCTGGCAAACAGCTTCAGTGACGCGGCGTAGGCGGCGTCGATCTTGTCGGCCAGAGGCTTCTGATCGGCGGGCAGCAGGCCTCGCAAGCCCTGGTTGTCGACCCCGGCCCACACAGTCTGGGCGGCGCTGAGGCTGGCCTCCAGGCCTGGCAGGGACGACTGGCTGCGCCAGGCATCAGCCTGGAATGGTTGGGGGATACCCTTGGTCTGACGGCCCATCGGCGTACCGAGTTTCTTCTTCAACGTGTCCAGCGCCGTGACTTGAGCCCGCAGTAGGTCGGCGATGGCTTCATGGGAGTCGGCGTAGCGCTGGTTGGGGAACTTGCTCATCTGCGCGAGCATGCCGTCAGTGGTGTTCCAGCTCGCCAGAATCTCTTCGGCCAGGTGTTTCTGGCGTTCACCAATAGCCGTCAGCAGGGGGCAGTAGCGGGCTTTCTGCGCACTGTCGGCCATGTCGATCTTGCTGTCGAAGAGGATGTATTCGTAGGCTGACAGGCCCTGTACCACAACGCTGGATTTGGCCAGGCTGGCGGCGTCGATGGGGGCGGTGGCGGTGACTAACTGCTCGACCTGGCGACCCACCAGGTTCTTCTTGTCGGGCCAGAACTGCACCTGCCAGGAACGGTTGCCTTCGGCCAGCGGGCCGATCAGCAGCGGCTGCAGTTCGGCCCAGGCTTTTTGCGCGTGGAGGAAATCAGCCCGGGCGGTGTCCAGGCTTTGCTTGCCTTCGCAGAAGGCCAGGGCGCTGATGGCCAACTGGCGGTCGGCATCGACCCAGCGACTGTACGTTGGCAGGATCACCTGCTTGGCGATGGCCGCCGATGTAACGGCTTGTGGGTCCTGTGGCGAACAGGCGCCCAGGGCGAGTGCGGCAAGGCTGGTGAACAACAGTTTGGGGCGGAACATGTTCGGGCTCCCTTTATTGTGGAGAAAGCAGATGGGTCGAGCGTTATAGAGAATTCAGGAAGGCCAGCAACGCCGCGCGTTGCTGGGCATCGAAGTTCAGCACCTGTTGTTTGGCCTCTTCCGCCTCACCGCCGTGCCAGAGCACGGCTTCCATCAGGTTGCGAGCGCGACCGTCATGCAGGAACTGGGTATGGCCGCTGACCGTTTCGGTCAGGCCGATGCCCCACAGTGGCGCGGTTCGCCAGTCACGACCGCTGGCCTTGAATTCGGTGCGGTGGTCGGCCAGACCTTCGCCCATGTCATGCAGCAGCAGGTCGCTATAGGGGCGAATCAATTGGTTGGCCAATTCAGGCTCCGCGGCATTGGCAGCGGTGGTGAAGCTTGGCGTGTGGCAGGCCTGGCAACCGGTCTGGAAAAACAGGTTCTTGCCCGCCAGCACGGGCGGCGAGTCAACGTCACGACGCGCCGGCACTGCCAGGTTGCGGGTGTAGAACAACACCAGGCGCAGGATGTTGTCGCTGACTTCCGGTTCGCCGTCCGGGCCATTGCCGTTGGGGGCCTGTCGGCAGGCGGTCTGGGTGTCGGTGCAGTCATCAAAGGGCCTTAGGCTTGTGGTCAGGCCCATATCACCAGAAAACGCGTGAACATTTTGTTGATTGAGGTTGGGTTGCCCGGCCTTCCAGCCAAAACGCCCGAGCACGGTTTTTTGCTGGGCATCATCCCAGACCCAATTGGGGCGTCCGGCAACAGCGTTTTGAGCCCCCTTAGCCGGTTTGGCGTTGGCCAGGATCGCCTCTTCGGGAATGGCTTCAAGCAACCCCAGGCCGATCATCGCTGGCGCGACCCGGGCCGAGAATCGAGTGTCCGGGTGCATCGGGCCGTAACCCAGGTCAGTAATCTGCAGCGTTGGCTTGCGCAGCTCGACCAAGGTGCCGTCCTTGAAACGCACGGGCACTGTCTCGTAGTCCACCCGCACGCGCCCTTCGGGGGGAACCCCGGGAACGGCCATGTCTTGCAACTGGCCGCCATACACCGGCTCTGGCAGCACGCCGACTTGCTCGATGAGCCTGGCGAAGGCCGGATCATCCGGGATCGACAGACGCACCAGCATCGACACGGCGTTCAGCGCATCCGGCGTCGGCGGATGACCGCGTCCGTCCTTGATGTGACAGTTCTGGCAGGCATTGGTATTGAACAGTGGACCCAGGCCATCACGGGCAGTGGTGGTGGAAGGGGCAATCACCCAGGGACTGCGGAAAAAACTGTTGCCCACGCTGAAGTCCAGGCGACGGGTCGGTGGCAGGTTGGCCGAGGGGAGGGAGAAGGCATTGCGATCAGCTTTGTTGACGGTGGTCGCACCGCCGGCGCGGGCTTCGCCAGGTTCGGCCTGGGTAAAGCGCGGAGCATCGTTGCAGGCACTCAGGCTCAAGGCGAAGACCAGAGCGGACCAGCGGATCAGCAACGAAAGCATCGGACATCCTGCAAGACGAGCAAAATAAGGGCGCAAAGTCTAACAGGGTGATGAAGTTTGAATAAGAGGAATTATCGTTTGCTTTGATTCAGGGCAAATTTCTTCAGGGCGGCAAAGAACATGAAAAGACGATCCGCACAGGCCAGAGAACACGGCAGTGTTTGGCCACGCGGGGTTAAAAACAGGTGGGTGAGCGAGCCCGATCGGAACGCTCATTCACAGCCAGAGACGTCGAATACGACCCTGGCCGTTCCTCACCTTTTTGCCCTGTCTTGCCTCGCGGTGTTTTCACACCGCCTGCGAAGGTCGTCTTTTACTGGAAGCGGCGCGGATCAGAAGTCGTGATCGGCGTTGTCCGGATTCAGGTCGCCGATACCCAGCTTGCCCGCTGCCTGTTCGATCGCACCGGTCTGCTTGACCAGGGCGCCGATGGCGTCACGCACAACCTGATTGCCGGATTCATTGCCAGCGGCAATCAGTTGGTCGTAGTGCTCGCCGTTGTTAGCGCGGTCGACCATGACCTGGATCTTGGCCTCGGTGGCGGCCAGGTCGGCCTTCAGCGTCTCATCGGCAGCCGGATCGGCCTTGGCCACCAGGGACGACAGGCTGGCGCCGGTCATCTTGGTGCCGTCGACACGGGTGTATTCGCCCAGGTAGACGTTGCGAATGCCTTTGGCATCGTAGAAGTGCGAATTGTGGGTGTTGTCGCTGAAGCAGTCTTGTTCGTCTTCAGGCGAGTTGGCTTCCAGGGACACCTTCATCCGCTCGCCCGCCAGTTCACCCAGGGACAGGCTGCCCATGCCAAAGAGCATTTTGCGCAAGCCGGTTTCAGCCGGTTCGGCTTCCAGGGTCGCTCGGTAGTTGTCAGCCACGTCCGGCTTCCAGTTGCCGACCATTTCTTGCAGATCGTTGACCAGCAACTGGGTCACGGCTTTCAGGTAGGCGCGACGACGGTCGTTGTGCCCGCCGGTGGCGCCAGTGCCTTCCAGGTAATCGGACGCTGGACGGGCGCCGGCGCCAGGGCCGGTGCCGTTGAGGTCCTGACCCCAGAGCAGGAATTCGATGGCGTGGTAGCCGGTGGCGACGTTGGCCTCGGAGCCGCCCAGCTCATTCAGGCTGGCCAGGGTTTGCGGGGTGATGTCCTTCACGTCGACCTTGTCTTCGCCGACCTGGATCTGGGTGTTGGCGATGATATTGGCGGTAGCCCCCGGGTTGCCCAGCGCGTGAGCGTAGCTCTTGTCGACGTAGTCGATCAGGCCCTCGTCCAGTGGCCAGGCGTTCACCTGACCTTCCCAGTCATCGATGATGGTGTTGCCGAAGCGGAACACTTCGCTCTGCAGGTACGGCACGCGAGCGGCGACCCACGCGGCCTTGGCAGCTTTCAGGGTGTCGTCGTTGGGCGTGGCGAGGAACGCATCGATAGCGGTTTGCAGGGTTTTCGCGGTGGATTCGGCATCGCTGTAAACGGCGAAGACCATGTCGGCATAGTGTGCGACCACCGCCTTGGCGGCCGCTTCATCGACCTTGCCGGCGGCGTCGCTGGCTGGGGTGGCCGTGCGGGTGGCCGGGGTTGGCGCTTGGGCGGCCGCTTTGTCGTCTTTACCTTCGCCGCAACCGGCGAGGGAAATAGCGATGGCCAACAGACTGGCGGTGGCCAGAGGCATACGAATCATGGCGAACATCCTGCTTCGAGAGGGGAGTGGACGGCGCGGGGCGCGCAAAAAGCTGCCACATAATGCGAAAGATTTGCATTATGTGTAAAGGGCGCGCTTGCAAATATTTCTTATTCAGAACGGATTCGCGAGGTCAATGCGGTCAGCGCAGGGACCCGTTCAAAGGATCGCTGCGTTGCTGCGCTGCGCTTGTTTCAGGTAGGCGCTCAACTCCCGAGCCGGCAGGGGTTTGCTGTAGTGGTAGCCCTGACCTTCATGGCAGCCTTCGGCGATGATGTAGGCCTCTTGCTCGGCGGTTTCCACGCCCTCGGCAATGACCTGCATGCCCAGGCTTTTACCCAGTTGAATGATGGCGCGGACGATGGTGGCATCGTCGTCGTCATCCAGCAGGTCCTGGACGAAGCTCTTGTCGATCTTGATCTTGTCCAGGGGCAGGCTTTTCAGGTAGCTCAGGGACGAGTAGCCGGTGCCGAAGTCGTCAATGGCAATCAGCGCCCCGGAGCGTCGCAGGCTCAGCAGGTGTTGGGCGGCGGTGCTGATGTCTTCCATCAGGCCGGTTTCGGTGACTTCCAGTTCCAGGCTGCGGGGCGGTAGACGGTAGATCTGCAGCAGGTTGTTGACCACCCGCGGCAGTTCGGCGTGGTGCAGTTGCACGGTGGACAAGTTGACCGCCATGCGCAGGTCGCTGAAGCCCATGTCGTGCCATTCGCGCAGTTGGCGACAGGCTTGGTCCAGCACCCATTCGCCGATGGCGATGATGGTGCCATTTTGCTCGGCCAGGGGAATGAACTGATCTGGCGGCACCAGGCCGTGTTCCGGGTGCTGCCAGCGAATCAGGGCTTCGACGCCTACAGGTCGATGGTCGCGATAGCTGATCTGCGGCTGATAGACGAGAAAGAACTGCTCCCGGGCCAGGGCCTCGCGCAGGTCTTTTTCCAGTTCTCGGCGACGGCGCATCTCGCTGTCGACGCTGGCGATGTAGAACTGATAGCGATTGCGTGAGCGGGTTTTGGCCAGGGTCATGGTCTGCTCGGCCTTCTGCAGGAGTTTTTCCGTGCTGTCGCCGTCCTCCGGGAACAGCGTGATACCGATGGTGGCGCGCAGGCGGATTTCCTGGTGATCGAGGGCGAAGCTGGCTTCCAGGTCGTCGAGAATGCTTTGCGCCAGTTCCGCCGCTTCATAAGGCTGCTCGATATCGGCCTGGACCAGGGCGAACTGGTCGCCACCCAAGCGCGCCAGGGCGCCAAGACGGCCACTGTGGCTGCGTAGGCGGTCAGCCAGGGCCAGGAGCAACTGGTCACCGGTCTGATAGCTGAACTGTTCGTTGATGCCCTTGAAGTCATCCAGGCCAACACACAGCACCGCCACCCGACGTTGCAGGCGCCCGGCATCTATCAGGATCTTGTCCAATTGCTGTTGCAGTTGTTGGCGGTTAGGCAGGCCGGTGAGGAAGTCGTATTGGGCCATGCGCAACAGGCTGTTTTCTGCTTCGTGGCGCAAGTGGGTGTTGCGCTCGATGGACACCAGCAGTTGGTTGGCGGTGTTGATCCAGATCCCCAGTTCGTTCGTTTCGTGGCCCTTGAGAAGGGGCAGTTGGTGTTCACTGGGGCGGTCGGGGTTGATGTTGCTCAGGTGTTCGATGATCCGTGACAGCGGTTTGGTCAGCAACCAGTGGTAGACCAGGTACAGCACCAGCCCCATGGCCAGGGCGCGCAGGACTCCGGAGATGAAGATGATCACCGAACTGACGATGAAGTCCTCGCCGTAGGTCGCCGTGTCCAGGGTGATGCTCAGGTCGCCGTAATACTCGCTATAAGGCCCGCGTCCCACCAGTTGGGTGGTGAAGGTGCGTTCCTTGCTCAGAATCAGGTCGGTCAGCCAGCGACTGGAAGATTTCTGCAGGTCTCGGTTTTTTTCCGCGAGCATGGTTTCGTTGGGATGGCCGATAGAGGCCATGCGCACAGCCTCATCCTGGAACAGGCCCTCAATGACTTGCATGCCCATTTCCCGATCCAGGCTATAGAGCGCCTGGGTCGATGGATCGCGAAACATGTCGAGAATGCGCTGGGCGTCATTGGCGACCGCCTGTCGAGTCTTGTAGGCATCGAAGACGATCTGGGCGCAGCTCAGCACTACGCCGACGATGAGCGCCGACAGCAGCACAACTCGGAGCAACTTCACCGACAAGCTGTTTTTGAGTTCCAGCTTCAAAGGGCTATTCCTTGTTCCGTGCGTGTAGCGTCAAGTGGCCATGAGTATTGGCAATCCCATGATGGTCGTCAAAGTGACATGACTGCTGAGTACAGGATGTCTACAGGGCTGGCCGGGGTGATCAGATTCAGGATTGCGATAGCCGTGGACAGTGTGTCGGTAACGATGCCTTGCAACTTGAGGGGCGGCGTTGATTTTTACCTGCAGTGAATCTTAGCGTCTCAGCTCGGCGGGACAAGATGCGCGCTTTGTCAGAGGCAAAAAAAACCCGGCGAGGCCGGGTTTTTTGCACTGCAAATGCGTTTAAGCGACGAAGTTCTTGCCTTCGAACTGCTCAGCGACGAATTTCCAGTTGACCAGGTTCCAGAACGCCTCGACGTATTTAGGACGAACGTTGCGGTAGTCGATGTAGTAGGCGTGTTCCCAGACGTCGCAGGTCAGCAGCGGGGTGTCGCCGCTGGTCAGCGGGTTGCCGGCGCCGATGGTGCTGGCCAGGGCCAGGGAACCGTCAGCCTTTTTCACCAGCCAGCCCCAGCCGGAACCGAAGGTGCCAACGGAAGTCTTGGTGAATTCTTCTTTGAACGTGTCGAACGAACCGAACGCAGCGTTGATGGCTTCAGCCAGGGCGCCGGTAGGTTGGCCGCCGGCGTTTGGCGCCAGGCAGTTCCAGTAGAAAGTGTGGTTCCAGACCTGGGCTGCGTTGTTGAAGATGCCGCCCGAAGAGGTTTTGACGATCTCTTCCAGAGTCTTGCCTTCGAACTCGGTGCCTGGCACCAGGTTGTTCAGGTTCACGACATAGGTGTTGTGGTGCTTGTCGTGGTGGTATTCCAGGGTTTCCTTGGAAATGTGCGGCTGCAGGGCGTCGTGTGCATAAGGCAGCGGCGGCAATTCGAAAGCCATGATGATTCTCCTAATCAGGTCAGTTGCGGTGAGCGCAAGGCCGATCACGGGCGGCCAGACAAGCGCCGGGGAGTTTGTACTCTTTGCGGCGCAGGGCTCGGATCATAGCACCGGGGGGGCGGCTTAACCACGCAACAACTGTGTGGGATAGAGGTTCCAGAGCCTTTTGGAATAAGTCATGCAGCGCTGATCAGTTGGAATGCCACGCTGAACATCATTGCCGCCACCAATAGGTCGAGAATCCTCCAAGTGCTGGGGCGAGCCAGCCACGGAGCCAGCCAGGCGGCGCCCAGGGCCAGGGTGAAGAACCACAGCAATGAAGCGCTGGCGGCGCCAGCCACGTAGGCGCCGGGTTCGATTTGCTGCGCCCCCAGCGAGCCGATCAGCAGCACGGTGTCCAGGTAAACGTGGGGGTTGAGCAGGGTTACTGCCAGGGCGCTGAGCATCACCGCCCGCAGTGAACGCAAGGTTTGGCCCTGGCCTTGCTGCAAGCTCTGTTTTGCGCAAGCGCGACGCAGGGCCTGAGCGCCGTACCAGATCAGAAATGCTGCGCCGCCCCAGCGGGCCACCGCCAGCAGTGTCGGGTTTTGGGCGAGCAGGGTCGCCAGACCAAAAACGCCTGCCGCCACCAGCAGCGCATCGCAGGTGACGCACAACGCCGCCACTGGCAAGTGGTGTTCGCGTCGCAGGCTCTGGGCCAGGACGAAGGCGTTCTGACTGCCGATGGCCATGATCAGTCCCGCGGCCACCAACAGGCCGTTTACATAGCTTTGCCACATGGTTATTGCTCCTCGCCGGCGGCCAGTTGTTGCAGGACCGTCATGGCCCGCGTGGCGTCCGCCTGACCGACAAACAGATGATCGTGGTAGTAGCCGGCGATCACGTTGCAACTGATTCCGGCCTGCCCCAGAGCGCCGGCGAAGGCTGCGGTCAGGCCCACGGCATCCAGGGCTGAATGCACGTCAAGGGTGATCCAGGCGGCTACGTAGTCGAAGCTCAAGCCCAGGCGCTCGGCCTGTTGGCGTTGGAGAATCACCGTCAGGCCCTCGCGCTCTTGAAAGCTGCCCAGCACTTCGCAGTCCTGCAGCAGGCTGCGGTCAGTGATGGAGCAGAACACGTACTGACCGTCATTGAGCTGCGGGCTCATGCTGCGCAGCAGGGTTGCGAGGGAGGTTTCACCAGCCATGAAGATGATCCTTGAACGAAGAGGTATTGCAGAGGCTTTACGCTGGCTATTTTCCGCCGCGCCGCTGTATAAGAAAAACCAATATTGCTGATCTCTCATTAGGAAAACTGATGTTCGACTACAAGTTGCTCTCCGCGCTGGCCGCGGTGATCGAACAGGCAGGGTTTGAGCGGGCGGCGCAGGTACTGGGCTTGTCGCAGTCGGCGGTTTCCCAGCGGGTCAAATTGCTTGAGGCGCGGGTCGGGCAGCCGGTGCTGGTACGGGCGACCCCTCCGGCGCCCACCGAAATCGGCCGGCGCCTGCTCAACCATGTGCAACAGGTGCGCTTGCTGGAGCGCGACTTGCAGAGCCTGGTGCCGGCGCTGGACGAGGAAGGGGGGCCGGAGCGCTTGCGCATCGCTCTCAACGCCGACAGTCTGGCTACCTGGTGGGCCGAGGCGGTGGGCGATTTTTGTGCCGAGCAGCATTTGCTTCTGGACTTGGTGGTAGAAGACCAGACCGTTGGCCTCAAGCGCATGCGCGCCGGGGAAGTAGCGGCTTGCGTCTGCGCCAGCGAGCGCCCGGTGGCCGGGGCACGCAGTCTATTGCTGGGGGCCATGCGTTACCGTGCCCTGGCCAGTCCGGCCTTTATCGCCCGGCACTTTCCTCAGGGCGTGCGCGCCGAGCAGTTGGCCAGGACGCCGGCGCTGGTGTTCGGCCCCGATGATTTCCTGCAGCATCGCTACCTGGCGTCCCTGGGGGTCGATGGCGGTTTCGAGCATCATCTGTGCCCGTCTTCCGAAGGCTTCATCCGCTTGACTGAAGCCGGTCTTGGTTGGGGATTGGTGCCTGAACTGCAGGTTCGCGAGCAACTGGAGCGGGGTGTGCTGCTGGAGCTTTTGCCTGATAAACCCATTGATGTGCCGCTGTACTGGCATCATTGGCGCAACGGCGGGCAACTGCTGGGCTTGCTGACCGAGCACCTGGCACGCTTATCCGCACAATGGCTGGTGCCTTGGCAGCAGCCGTAGGCGTCAGCGACAAGCTGCAAGCAGAGCGCTTGCACTGTGATTTTTAACGTGCGGTTTGTGGCCTTTAACGCGTCACTGTTTTTTAGGAAAACTCATGAAAATTCTGGTTACCGGCGCAAGCGGCTTCATTGGCGGGCGCTTCGCCCGTTTTGCCCTTGAGCAGGGCCTGGAGGTGCGCGTCAATGGACGCCGCGCCGAAGCGGTGGAGCATTTGGTGAGGCGTGGCGCGGAGTTTGTCCCGGGCGACTTGGAGGATGCGCAACGGGTGCGCGAACTTTGCCACGATGTCGACACGGTGGTGCATTGCGCCGGTGCCGTGGGGTTGTGGGGGCGCTACCAGGACTTCCACCAGGGCAACGTGCTGGTGACCGAAAACGTGGTCGAGGCCTGCCTCAAGCAACGAGTGCGGCGCTTGGTGCATTTGTCCTCACCGTCGATCTATTTCGATGGCCGTGACCATTTGCGGCTGACCGAAGAGCAAGTACCCAAGCGTTTCAAGCACCCTTACGCCGCCACCAAGTACCTGGCTGAACAGAAGGTCTTTGGCGCTCAGGAGTTCGGTCTGGAAGTGATTGCCTTGCGCCCGCGTTTCGTGACCGGTGCCGGCGACATGAGCATCTTCCCGCGCTTGCTGAAGCTGCAGCGCAAGGGCCGTCTGGCGATCATTGGCAACGGCTTGAACAAGGTCGACTTCACCAGCGTGCACAACCTCAACGACGCGCTGTTCAGCTGCCTGCATGCCACGGGCTCGGCCCTGGGCAAGGTCTACAACATCAGCAACGGCGCGCCGGTGCCGGTGTGGGACGTGGTCAATTACGTCATGCGCCAGATGCAGGTGCCGCAAGTCACTCGATACCGCTCCTTTGGCCTGGCCTACAGCATGGCGGCGCTCAACGAGGGGCTGTGCAAGGTGTGGCCGGGGCGCCCGGAGCCGACCCTGTCGCGTCTGGGGATGCTGGTGATGCACAAAAATTTCACCCTCGACATCAGCCGGGCCCGGCATTATCTGGGCTATGAGCCTAAAGTCAGTCTGTGGGCCGCCCTGGATGAATTCTGCGCTTGGTGGAAGGCTCAGGACTTGAGCTGACATCAAAACTGAACCGAGTGTGCATCGGTCCGGTCCATTGGCCGGGCGAATTGGCGGTTTATACTCGCCGCACTCAGCTATTACCGCGTTTGAGAAAGGTTTCCCCATGCGTAACGATGCACACGATGACTTCGATGATGTTCCAAGTCTGCGCGCCGACCCCCTCGATGACGATGTTTTCCCCCTTACCAGCGGTGCTCGTGAGCGCACCACGGTGCATTCACGTAGTGCCCCGTTGGTCAAGGTCAAAGGCCCCAGTACCGGGCCGTTGTGGGCGTTGGTCGGTGCTCTGTTCTTTGCCTTCATGGGTCTTGCGTGGTGGAGCTTTCAGCAGATTTCGCTGATGGAGCAGCAGTTGGTGGCGACCCAGGAAAGCTTCGCCAGGATCAGCGAGGAGGCCGCTGGCCGTCTGCAGGACATCTCCGGCAAAGTGGTGGCCAGCCAGACCTATGTCACCACCGACAGCGAAGCGCTGAAGCTGCAGATCAAGCAGTTGGAGAACCAGGTGCAGGACCAGCGCCGACAGCAGCAGGGTGTCGTGGGGCAGGCTACGGACCTGGACAAGCGCTTGGCGCAGATGGCTGCACAGACCGCCGAGCAGCAGACGGCCAACACCCAGTTGCAGGCTCAGGTGAAGGCCTTGAGTGGCGAGTTGGCCAGCCTGAAAAACGCACAGGCCGATGACGGCAAGGTCGATGCCCAGCTCAAGAGCTTGGGCAGCGAACTGGCGGTGCTGAAGAAACAGGGCAATCCGAGCGCCGCCATCGAGCGCCTGGAGCAAGAGATGATCGTGCTCAAGAGTCAGTTGGACAGTCGTCCGGCGCCTGTGCAGAGCGCGGCCAGCACCGCCGAGTTCGATGTGTTTCGTGGTCAGGTCACCCGCAACATCAACACCCTGCAGAGCCAGATCCGGAATTTGCAGGAACAGATTATTGCGTCACCCAAGCGGTAATCTGCGCAGCACTGAGCACCGTTTAGCTCGTATCTGCTCCACGGCCGTCTACGCTCTTCAAACGCCAACAAGAACAAGGAGCGGACGATGAGGCTGTTGCATAAAAAAACCTGGCTGGGCTGGCTGCTGTTGTTGTGTGTCAGCACGCTCCAGGCGGCACCGGTGGTGGATGATGGCGTAGCGGCTCGGGCGCTGCTGGAAAAGGCCTTGCGCTATTACCACGACCGGGGCGACAAGGCGTTTGCCGCGTTCAGTCGCCAGGGCGAGTTTGTCGACCATGACCGTTATGTGTTCGTGGTGGACACCCGAGGGGTGATGCTGGCCAGTGGCGGTCCTTCTTCGGCGTTGATCGGCCGTGATGTCTCCGAGGTACTGGGGCCGGATGTTCGCAAGGCGTTCAAGGACGCGCTGAAGGTTCCCGAGGCCGATGGCATCCAGCAAGCCGAATACCGTTGGCAGAACTGGGCGGATGGCAAGATCGAACGCAAACACGTGTATTTCCAGCGCATCGGCGAACGCATCCTGGCCGTCGGGTACTACCTGCCCCGCGCCTCGGCGGAACAGGCCAAGGCCTTGCTGGATCGGGCGGCCACGGCCTTGAACAAGGATCAAGCAGGCACGCTCAAGGCCATCAATGATCTAAAGGGCGGTTTTCTTCAGGATGACCTGTATGTATTCGTGGTGGATCTGGACAGCCGGCGTTACCTGGCCCACGGCACCAATCTGCGTCTGCTCAATACCGACTTCGGCAAGATCAAGGACCCCCAGGGCAAACCGGTGGGGGAACCGATGCTGGCGCTCATGGCCCGAGAGAATCAGGGGGAGTATGAATACCGCTGGAAGAATCCGGTGACCGGCAAGATTGAGGACAAGCACGCCTATCTGCGCAAGGTCGGGCACTTGCTGGTGGCGGTGGGGTATTACAGTCCCTGACGCGACATCAAGCCAGCGGCGCGATCAACGCGCCTTATCTTCACGACCGCGTAGCAACCTGTCGGGCATGGCGATTGCGGCCGCCAGCCCCAGCAGGGAAACGCCGGCGCTGATCAGCAGCAGATGCTGGAAGGTCTGCAGTAACTCGCCCCGCAGTGCCTCTCGCGCCGCTCCAGGGGCGGCATTCAGACCTTCCAGCAGGGCGTTGCCAGAGTGCCCTTCGCTGAGCGTTGATCCGCTCAAATGCGCCAGGCTGGAGCCTTGCAGCAAGGCCAGCAACAGTGCCGACATCAGCGCTACGCCGACGGCGCCGCCTAGGGCGCGAAACAGGTTGGTGGTGCTGGTGGCGACGCCAATGTCCCGTTGCGCCACCGCGTTCTGGGTGCCCACCAGCGAAGTGGGAAACTGCATTCCGCTGGCGATCCCGCAGAGCAGCATGAACAGGCTATTGAGCAGTTCCGCCTGGGGGGGCGCCAAGGCCATGCCAAGGATCGAGAACGGCATCAGTAACGCTCCGCCGAGGATCATCGGCTTGTAGCGTCCGGTGACCGACGTCAGGCGTCCGGCGCAGTACGCGCCCATGGGCAAGCCCATGGCCAGCGGCAGCAAGTGCAGGGCGGCGCTGTCGGCTCCGGCGCCGGTAATGCTTTGAAAGCGCAGGGGCATCAAGACGATCAGCGAGATCGCCTGGAAACTGGTGAAGAAGATCGTGCACCAGCACAGCAGGGCGTTGCGGTTGGTGAACAGGTGCATTGGCAGCAGCGGCTCGCGAGCCCGACGCTCATGCCAGACAAAGGTCGTCAGGACGACCAGGGCGATGGCCAGCAGGTCGAACACTTCGGCGCTGCGCCAGGAATGACCCTGGCCTACCTGGGTGATGCCCAGCAACAGGGCGCTTAGGCCCGTGATCAGCAGGACGGTGCCCAGGTAGTCGATGATCGGCTTGCGCTGCGGCACTGGCAGCCCCAGCAAGGTGCGATGGGCCACCCACCAAGCGCCCAGGCCCAGGGGCAGATTGATCAGGAACATCCAGCGCCAGGACAAGAATTCGGTCATGTAGCCGCCCAGTACCGGGCCAGCGACGCTGGCCACCGCGTACATGCTGCTGAAGTAGCCTTGGTAACGGCCGCGTTCCCGGGGCGGGACGATGTCACCGATGATCGCCTGGCTCACTGAAATCATGCCGCCGGCACCGATGCCCTGGACAATCCGCGCCAGCACCAGTTGTTCCATGTTCTGAGCCAGGCCGCAGAACAGCGAGGCCAGGGTGAACACCCCCATGCCGAACAGCATCAAGCGGCGGCGGCCGTAGAGATCGCCGAGCTTGCCGTAGATGGGCACGGCAACGGTCATGGCCACCATGTAGCCGGAGATCACCCAGGCCAGCAGGCCGACATCCTCGAACTGGGCGGAAATGGCCGGCATGGAGACAGCGACGATGGTCTGGTCCAGGGCGCCGAGAAAGATCGCCAGCATCAGGGCGATCAGCACGCTGCGAATTGCCGGTTTGGGCGGGTCAGGTTGCTGGAGGTGGGACACGAAAGAACCTGCGTGCAGTGATTGATTCGCCAGGACAAGGCCGGCTGGAATGGGCGCCAGTGTACTAGATAGGTGCCTACTAGATAGCCTTGCAAGGAAGTGGTCTGTGGATTTTCCAGGCTTTTGCCGGTCAGTGCATTGCGCCAGTAAATGGCTCTGCATGTTTCTTTGAATGCGAAATGGGAAGCATTCTGTATAGTGCGTTATGTTCCTGGAAGCGACAGGATGGAGGTTCATTTATCTTGTCGCTGCTTGCATGCTTCCTGGGTGACCCTATCCATTGAGCGACACAATCCGGCGGGTATCCGCTCATCCCTTCCTGTCGGTGCGATGAGCACCCGCCCCGCTGAGGCCTGGACTGCAGTGATGAACAAGCCTGCCCCGACTGCCATTCCCCTGTTCAAACGCTATGACGAGAGTCTTGAGTGGCCCACTCCCGACCTGTTGCATTGCGAGCCCATCAGCCAGCGCAGTCGCGAGCATCATGGGGACATCAAGCCCCATCGACAGGCCGACCTGTGCCAGTTGCTGTTTGTACGCCGGGGGCAGGTGCAGTTGCAGGTGGAAGGCCAGCGGACCTTGCTGGCGCAATCGGCGGTCCAGGTTCTACCGCCGTTGTCGGCGCACGTGTTTCGTTTCTCCGAAGACATTGAAGGTTATGTGCTGACCCTGGCGGCGCCGCTGGTCAGCCATCTGCAAGGCCAGTCAGGGTATTCGGAGAACATCCTGGAGCAGTCCGCCAGCTATCCGGCCGGCACTGACGAGGATTACCTGAACACCCTGTTCGCGGCCTTGCAGCATGAATACCAGGGGCAGCAACCGTCCCGGGAAATGCTCATGCATGCGCAGGTGAGCATGATCGTGGTCTGGTTGGTACGTCAGGCATTGCGGCGCAGCAGTGCTCATCAGCGTCCGCAGCGGGCCCGGGAGTATTTCAACGGTTTTATCCAGTTGGTGGAAACCCACTATCGCGAACATGTGAAGGTGGAGGCCCTGGCTCACAAGCTGGGCATTTCTGTGTCGCACCTCAATGGCACTTGCCGCGAACTGGCGGGACAACCGGCGCTGCAGATCATCCACGATCGCCAGTTACTGGAAGCCAAGCGCCTGCTGACTTACACCGGGATGACCATTTATGAGATTTCCGAGGACCTGGGCTTTTCCGACCCGACCAACTTCACCCGGCTGTTCCGGCGTCGGGAAGGGATCTCGCCCAAAGTGTTTCGGGACCGCTTGAAGGCCGATCAAACCAGCGATCCCGAAACATCATCATTTACCTGAGGGCATTCAACGTGGCGTTGTGGGGAATGCAGTGTTCCAAGCTGCAACTGGCGTAGTTACGCGGTTGCATGCGGGCTTGTTCAACGCGATAAGCGGCAGTGCCGTACAGCGCCAAGGTGATGGTGCAGGTCATGAAGATGGCCAGGTAGCGTCTTGTTTTGACGTTCATGGTAACGACCTCTTAACCGATACCCCTTTGTTTTAAGGGGGTACTGCTATCAGCATAGGTCAGTAGTGGGGGCTTGCCAGACCCGCGCGTGGCCTGGTTGGCAAGGTATTCAGCAGTGGGGTCGAGTTGCCCGACCAGCGCTGCGCGACGCCCTATAAACCTTCGTCCCAGAGCGGTTCCTGGGGAAATCTCAGGACCAGGAAATCGAGCATGCTGCGCAAGGCCGTCGGCATGTGTTTGCGCGAGGCATAGACCGCATACATGTTCATCGTGCGTGGTTCGGCATGGGCCAGCAGGCGCACCAGGTCTCCACGCTTGATGTATTTCCCTGCCTGATAGCTGGGCAGCATGGCGATGCCGGCGCCGGCCATGGTAGTGCGCAACAGGGTGCTGGCCTCGTTGGCGCTGATGTTGCCCTGTACCGGCACCGACACGGGTTCGCCGTCCTGCTCGAAATGCCACAGGCTCTTGCCGAAGTAAGAGTGGGTCAGGCAGTTGTGCCGGCTCAAGTCTTCTACCCGTTGGGGGACCGGGTGTTCTCGCAAATAGGCCGGTGACGCACAGATCACCGACCGGCACACCGTCAGGCGCCGGGCGATCAGGTTCGGGTCCAGGTCGTTGCTGGTGCGGATCGCCAAGTCGATGCGTTCGTCCACCAGATTCACCGTGCGATCGAGCATTTGCAGATCAATACTGACCCCGGGATGCCGTTTGACGTAGTCAGCCATGGCATCTGCCAGTTGCGCCTGGCCGAACGAGGTGCTGACGCTGATACGCAGCAGCCCGCGCGGTACATCATCAGGTTCGCCGACCGCTGCCTGCATGTCATTGGACAGCTCCAGCATCTGCCGGCAGCGCGGCAGGATCTCGGCGCCAGCGGTGGTCAGGCTGAGCTTGCGCGTGGTGCGGTGCATCAGCCGGGCGCCGACCCAGTTTTCCAGCTCCGCCAGATAGCGTGAAACCACCGGCCGCGATAGGTCCAGGTGGTCGGCGGCGGCCGATTGACTGCCCAGGTCGACGACGCTGACGAAGACCCGCATTGCTTGGAGACGATCCATGATTTGCCCGCTTTCAGAAACAAACTATGTTCAAGCATCGCATTTTTTGTAACGAGTCAGGCAACTAAGCTTTGTCCATTCCCAACCAAGTCAACACCTGCTGGAGCTGCTTTCATGATCGGATTGACCTCACTCAAACGCCTGTTGCTAGCCACCGCTACCCTGGGCTTTGCCGCCCATGCCGCAGCCGCCGAGCCCACCCTGAACCTGGATGTCTACAACCCGGGGGCCAACGCTATCTTCCCGGTGACCTCGGTATTGGTCAGCGGCAAGCAGGACGCGATTTTGCTGGACGCCCAGTTCGGCAAGTCCCAGGCCCAGCAACTGGTAGACAAGATTCGCGCCAGCGGCAAGCACCTGACCACCATCTACATCAGCCACGGTGACCCGGACTACTACTTCGGCCTCGACACCCTGACCGCCGCCTTCCCCGACGCCAAGGTCGTGGCCTCGCAGCCAACGGTGGATCACATCAAGGCCACGGTGGATGGCAAGCTGGCGTTCTGGGGCCCGAAAATGGGTGCTGACGTGCCTGCCAAAACCATCGTGCCCAGCGTGCTCAAGGGTCACAGCCTGACCCTGGAAGGGCAAACGCTCGAAATCATCGGCCTGGACGGCAAGCAGCCGGACCGCAGCTTTGTCTGGATTCCGTCGATCAAGGCCGTGGCCGGTGGCGTGGTGGTTGCGGAAAATATCCACGTATGGATGGCCGACACCCAGACTGCGCAGTCTCATCAGGACTGGCTGAGCACCCTTAAAACCATCGAGGGCCTGCAGCCCAAGACCGTGATTCCGGGGCACTTCCTCGGTGACAGCGCGCGTTCCCTGGCCCCGGTGCGCTTTACGGCGGACTACATCAAGGCCTTCGACGAGGAGACCGCCAAGGCCAAGGATTCCGCCGAGCTGATCGCGGCCATGAAGAAGCGTTACCCGGACCTGGGCGAAGACAGTTCCCTGGAGCTGAGCGCCAAGGTCGCCAAGGGCGAAATGAAGTGGTGAAACCGGTTTGACCCGCTCCCTTTCGGGAGCGGATGCCCCTGTACTCTTTCAGGGCCTGTACGAAAACTCGCCGAACAAAGATCAGGCAAGGTAAAAATAGGCGAGCACCGGCCAGGGGCGTGTTCGATTGTAGAGCCCTACCTGAGCCTTCCGGTCGGACTCGCGCCCGAGCCTGTTTCTAGGTAGCGCTGAAGGCGTGCAGTACGCAGCATGATCGAAGCGCGGGCAGTTTTCGTACAGCGCTCAGCCAACTGGAGACATGTCATGAGCAAGATCGCAATCATTGGTGCCACTGGCCGCGCCGGTAGCCAACTGCTGGAAGAGGCCCTGCGTCGCGGTCATAGCGTCACCGCCATCGCCCGTAATACCGCAAAGCTCGGCCAGCGCGCTGGCGTACTCAAGCGTGATGTGGATGTGGCCGACCGTGCCGCGCTGCAAGCGGCGGTGGTCGGTCATGACGCGGTGATCAGTGCCGCGCACTTTTCCAGCATCCCCTACAACGCCATCATCGAGCCGCTGAAAAAAGCCGGTGTCGGACGCCTGCTGATGGTCGGCGGCGCCGGTTCACTGCTGTTGCCGGGCGGCACCCAAGTCATCGACAGCCCCGGTTTTCCCGAGGAGTACAAGGCCGAAGCCAGCGCCGGAAGCCAGTACCTCGACGCCTTGCGCCAGGAACAGGATCTGGACTGGACGTTCCTTTCGCCATCGGCGGAGTTTGTCGAGGGTGAGCGCACCGGGCATTTCCGCCTGGGCCAGGACGAGCTGCTGGTCAGCGCCGAAGGGCGTAGCTGGATTACCTTCGCCGATTACGCCATTGCCCTGATCGACGAACTGGAAAACCCGGCTCACCGCCGCCAGCGTTTCACGGTCGGATACTGATCACGCCTTAGCCACTGCCGCTTGCGGCGGTGGCTACGTCATACTCGGTGCATTCAGCGCCGCTGAGCCTGCTCCACCAGCCAGTCGAGCAATTGCTGCAAGGACGCCGAAGGCCCCGGACGCTCCGGGTAGACCAGGTAATACGCCTGTCCCGTGGCGACCTTCAGTTCAAACGGCATGACCAGCCGCCCGGCGCTCAGGTCATCGCCAATCAACGCCCAATCGCCAATCGCCACGCCCGTTCCCTGGGACGCCACGGACATTGCCAGGTCCAATGTTTCGAAGTGCTGACCCTTGCCCAAGGTATTGAGCGGCGTGCCTGCGGCTTTCAGCCAGGTTTGCCAGTCCCGCTGATCATGGGAGGGATGCAGCAGCAGGTGCTGTTGCAGGTCCGCCGGGGTCGTGAGGGGTACTGAACTTTCCAGCAGCGGGCGAGAGCAGACGGGCGTCAGTTGTTCGTTGAACAAGTGCCGCGAGCCCAGGGTCGGTGTCGGCGGGGCGCCATACATGACCGCGGCGTCGAAGGGTTCGCGACTGAAGTCCACGCCGTGCTGAATGGTGGTGGTCAACTGCACTGGCACATCCGGGCGCTCCTTCTGCCATTGCAACAGCCGGGGCAGTAGCCAGCGCATCACACAGGTTGGCGCCTTGAGGCGCAGGTTGCGGTTCTGCACGCCGATCTCATCCACCGCGCCATGGATCAATTCGAACACCTGCTGCACGCGCGGCAGCCATTCCAGGCCTTCGGCGGTGAGGCTCAGACCCCGGGCTTGACGCTGAAACAATGGATAACCCAGATGGCTTTCCAGGCCGGCAATCTGTCGGCTCACGGCGCCTTGGGTGATGTGCAACTGCTCGGCGGCGCGGGTGAAATTGCAGCATTGGGCAGTGATCAGAAATGTGTGCAGCGCGGGCAAGGGAGGAAGGCGTTTCATGGGCAGCCAAGGCATGACGTAAGGACATGGCTAGTATGACTTTTTATCCATTGTTGCGGCTACCGGGCCGCCGTTCCAATAGCCCCCTCTTGCGTCTGATGGCGTTTACAAGCCTGGCGTCAGACGTATGGTGTTCAACCAATAAGAAGGGCGATTGTGATGGCGACGTGCGGCGAAGTACTGGTCAAGTTACTTGAAGGTTATGGGGTCGATCAGGTGTTCGGCATTCCCGGGGTGCACACTGTCGAGTTGTATCGCGGTCTGGCCCGCTCGCCCATCAACCATGTCACTCCGCGCCATGAGCAGGGTGCCGGCTTCATGGCCGACGGCTACGCTCGCACCAGTGGCAAGCCGGGTGTGTGTTTCATCATCACCGGCCCCGGCATGACCAACATTACTACCGCCATGGGCCAGGCTTATGCCGACTCGATTCCCATGCTGGTGATTTCCAGCGTACAGACCCGCAGTCAACTGGGCGGCGGGCGCGGCAAACTCCATGAGTTGCCGAACCAGAGCGCGTTGGTCAGTGGCGTGGCGGCGTTCTCTCATACCCTGATGTCCGCTGACGAGCTGCCCGCGGTGCTGGCCCGGGCCTTTGCCTTGTTCCAGGCCGGTCGTCCACGGCCGGTGCACATCGAAATCCCCCTCGACGTGCTGGTGCAGCCAGCCGATCACCTGCTGACCTGTGAGCCAGTGAATGTCACTCGGGCCGGCGCTGCGCCGGCGGCTGTAGCACAGATGAGCCAATGGCTGGCGGAGGCCGAGCGGCCACTGATTCTCGCCGGCGGCGGCGCCATCGACGCAGCGCTATCCCTGACCCGGTTGGCGGAGCTGTTGCAGGCGCCGGTGGCCCTGACTATCAATGCCAAGGGCATGCTGCCCTCGGCCCACCCGTTGTTGATCGGTTCCACCCAGTCGCTGGTGGCGACCCGAGCCCTGGTGGCCGAGGCCGATGTGGTGCTGGCCATTGGCACTGAATTGGCGGAGACCGACTATGACGTGACCTTTGCCGGTGGCTTCGAGATCCCCGGCACCTTGCTGCGGATCGACATCGACGTCGATCAGACGGTGCGTAACTATGCGCCGAACGTGGCCCTGGTGGCGGATGCGCAGATCGCCGCCCAAGCCTTGCTGAGCGAACTGTCCCGGCTCGCATTGGCACCGCGCCGCAGTGATTGGGGAGCGTCTCGAGCCGCTGCCTTGCGCGCTGAGCTGGAGGGCCTCTGGGACGCACCGACCCGGGCCCAAACCCTGTTCCTGAACAGGGTGGTCCAGGCGTTGCCGGAGATCGTTCTGGTGGGGGACTCGACCCAACCGGTGTACAGCGGCAATCTGACCTTCAATCCCGAGCAACCACGCCGTTGGTTCAATGCCTCCACCGGCTACGGCACCTTGGGTTATGCCCTGCCTGCCGCCATCGGAGCCTGGCTCGGCGGCGCGGTGCAACCCAGTCAGCGTCGGCCGGTGGCTTGCCTGATCGGCGATGGCGGCTTGCAGTTCACCCTGTCGGAGCTGGCCAGTGCCGTGGAGGCGCGGATCCCGGTCATCGTCCTGCTGTGGAATAACCAGGGCTATGAAGAGATCAAGAAATACATGGTCAATCGCGCCATTGAACCGGTGGGGGTCGATATCTACACCCCCGATTTCATTGCTGTGGCCAAGGGCCTGGGCTGCGCCGCCGAACGCATCGATGAGGTCGAGCAACTGCAAGCGGCACTGCGCAGGGCCGTCGATCGCCAGGGGCCGACACTGATTGAGATTGATCAGCAACGCTGGACCCTGGGAGTACCGGCATGAGCACGCCAACATTGCTGGACGGGCTGTACATCGACGGTCGGTGGTCGGCGGGCAGTGAACGTCTACAGGTGATCAATCCCGCCACCGAGGCGCCTTTGGCACAGGTGGCCGCTGGAGGTCCCGAGGCCGTGGATCAAGCGCTGCACGCCGCCACGGCGGGGCTTGCGCGGTGGTCGCTCAGCAGCGCTGCCGAACGTGCCGCGGTGCTGCGCAAGATCGCTTCTGGGGTGGCCGAGCGTCGTCAGCGACTGATGCACTTGCAGTCGAGCAACAACGGTAAGCCGCTGTTCGAGGCTGCCATGGATGTGGACGATGTGATCGCCACCTTCGAGTATTACGCCGGGCTCGCCGAGGGCCTGGACGCCGCCCAGAATGCGAATGTGCCCTTGCCCAGTGAGGCGTTCAGCGCCCGCCTGCGGCGTGAGCCTTGTGGCATCGTCGGGCTGATCGTGCCGTGGAACTTTCCCATGGTCACCACTGCCTGGAAACTCGCCCCTGCCTTGGCGGCAGGTTGTAGCGTGGTGCTCAAGCCGTCTGAGGTGACGCCTCTGCCGGAGCTGGAACTGGCGGCGATCATTGCCCAAAGCGGATTGCCTCAGGGGGTGTTCAACCTGGTCTGTGGCACCGGGCTGGCGGTCGGCGCACCGTTGGCGGCGGACCCACGGGTGGCGAAGATTTCCTTCACCGGCAGCAACGCGGTGGGCGTTCAAGTCATGCAACGGGCGGCGGAAACGGTCAAGGGCGTAAGCCTGGAACTGGGGGGCAAGTCGTCCTTGTTGGTGCTGGCAGACGCAGATCTGGATCGGGCGGTGGAACTGGCCTGCGGCGGCGGGTTTTTCAACGCCGGGCAGATGTGCTCTGCCACCAGTCGGGTTTTGGTGGCCGATGAACTGGCCGATGAGTTCCTCCTGCGGCTCAAGGCCCGGGCCGAAGCTATTCGCGTGGCCGAGCCGTTGGACCCCGAGGTGGAAATGGGCGCGCTGGTGAGCAAGGCGCAATATCAGCGGGTGCAGGCGCATA
The DNA here is from genome assembly GCF_009861525.1 of Pseudomonas sp. LD120. Taxonomy (GTDB): domain Bacteria; phylum Pseudomonadota; class Gammaproteobacteria; order Pseudomonadales; family Pseudomonadaceae; genus Aquipseudomonas. The sequence continues at coordinate 250,541 of NZ_WVHL01000003.1, forward strand.
TCGATCGTGGTCTGCATATCGGCGCCAAGCTGCTGTGCGGTGGCGCGCGGCCGGCCGGGTTGGCGCAGGGGTATTTCATCCAGCCCACGGTGTTCACCGAGGTGCCGTTGGACAGTGCCCTGTGGTGCGAAGAAATTTTTGGTCCGGTGCTTTGCGTGCGTCGTTTCAGCAGCGAGCAGGAGGCCATTGCCTTGGCCAATGACAGCGAGTTCGGGCTGGTGGCCAGCGTCGTGAGCGCTGATGTCGAGCACGCCGAGCGCGTGGCCAATGCCCTACAGGCGGGCCTGGTGTGGATCAACGCGCCTCAGGTGATCTTTCCCCAGACCGCCTGGGGTGGTTATAAACAGAGCAGTATCGGTCGTGAACTGGGCCCCTGGGGGCTGCACGCATTCCAGGAAATCAAGCACGTGATCCGCGCCCGATAGTCGCGGGCCTTATCCGCCAAGCCGCAGGCGCGCCATGTCCCGCAAGGGCGGCGCGCCGAACAGCCGGCTGTATTCGCGGCTGAACTGCGATGGGCTTTCATAGCCCACCCGGTAGCCGGCCGCCGAGGCTTCCAGGCCTTCGGCCAGCATCAGCCGACGGGCTTCCTGCAAGCGCAGTTGCTTCTGGTACTGCAACGGACTCATGGCGGTCATCGCCTTGAAGCGGTGGTGCAGGGTCGACACGCTGAGGTTCACTTCCCGAGCCAGATCATCGATGCGCAAGGACTGTTCAAAGTGGCTGTTGAGCCACTTGATCGCTTGGTTGACCCTGTGGCTCTGGCTGTTGGTGGTGGCAATCTCATACAGGCGGTGGCCCTGAGGGCTGCGCAGCAGGCGATAGAGAATCTCCCGACGCACCAATGGCGCCAGCATGGCGATGTCTTTGGGAGTGTCCAGCAACCGGGTCAGGCGCAGCACCGCATCCAGCATGGCCGGATCCAGGCGCTCGACATACAGGCCGCGCCCGGTGGGACGGGTGGGAACGCCCAGGGGACCGGCATCGGCAATCAGCGCGTTGATCTCGCCCGGGTCGATGTCCAGGCGCAAGGCCAGGATCGGTTCCTCTGGCGAGACTATCGCCACCTTGCCACTCAAGGGCACGGCCACCGATACCACCAGGTAATTCAACGGGTCGTAATTGTAGGTTTCATCGGCTAGGTGCACTTCCTTGCGACCTTGGGCCATGATGCACAGCGCCGGTTGGGCCAGTACCGGGGCGAAATGATGGGAGCTGCTGTGGCGCGAAACCAGCAGCGAGTCGATGGCCGTGGCGTAGCTGCCGTCCTCGACGGTGTGGCGATCGATGATCGCGGCCAGCTCCACACGTTGTCTTTCCATCTCCGGGGCGAGGGGCGCCTGCAGGTTCGGCAGTGATGACATGGGGGCAGCCTCCGGGGGGGATCAATCGGCACAGCATAAGTTTGTGCAAGAGGTCGAGCTAGGCGATTCCTGCGTAAAACTTGCCTGATCCTGCTGCTTGTACGCGCGATAGACAACAGGCACTGATGGCAGGGCGACTCGCTTGCTTGAAACGTCGCTGTAGCGCTTTTGTTGGCTGGCCGCGAAATCATCGGCCGCTGCCATGCCTTATCGCAGGATTGGGCAAATCCGCAGCAGAAATCGACTAACGCCGTAGGCCGTCCCGTCCGTATCGTTGACCCTGTCGCAGCCCGTTCCATGGCTGCCTCGTCAACACCCTGGGAGGGTTGTACATGTTCACGCAGAGTCCCGTCAGCCACATGGCTTTTGTTCGTGCCCGCAGCGGGCGCTCCACGGAGTTGGGAGCGCGCTTGAGCAGCCTGATCGAACCGTCGCGCCAAGCCACCGGCTGTTTGCATTTTGCCTTGCAGCATTCGCAATGCGATGCCGATCTGTGGTTGGTGTCGGGCTTTTGGAGCAGTCAGCACACCATGACGGCTTACTTCAGTTCGCCGGCCATGGCGATCTTCGCCGAGCTGGTCCAGGACCTGGTGGTCAACAGCCTGGATTTCCACACCTTCAGCACGGTTTCAGCACTTGAGGCCCATGGCGAATACTCGCAACCACAATGTGCACCGCTGCAGCGGCTGGCCAGTTGAGGGTTTAGAATGGCCGACTTTTCATTGGCCAGGATCAGCAACATGGCACGCAAAGAGTTTGCACACTACGAAGCAGTTTCCGCTGTGGTTCCGGGGGAAGGGGGATACAGCGCCGCCATCGCCGTCAAGGCCCTGGGTGCCTCGGGGGCTCCGCGTTTTCACAAAGTCCTGGATGGACAGACGTTCAAGACCGCCCATGACGCCGACCAGGCGGCCGCGCAGCAACTCGAACAGCTGGTCGATGTCGATCAAGACGGTCAACTGAGCTGGAGTGCCCAGTGATCTGAACGCTACTTGAGCGCCCCCGGGCGGTGCATCTTGAACAGGGCCTCTGGCCCCAACTGGAAGTAATCCGCCGGTCCACCGCCGCGCAGAATGGGTTCTGCCGCGGCGGTGTCGTAGACCCCGTCCTTGAGCAGCCATTTGGCGATATGCACCGCCACCACTTCGCCGAGGATCAGCCAGCTCGGCACAAGCTCCTTGTCCGCCCGCTGCAGTTGAATGATCTGCGTCACCTTGCACTCGAAGGACACCGGGCTCTCGGCGACCCGGGGCACGCTGATGACTTTTGAAGCCACCGTTGTCAGCCCGGCCAACTGAAACTCATCGACCTCGGCGGGTACGGCGGCGCAGCTCTGATTCATCTGTTCGGCCAGGGGGCGGGTGGCCAGGTTCCAGGCGAACTCACCGGTCTTTTCGATATTGTTCAGGCTGTCTTTGCGTCCGACGCTGGAAAAACCAATGATCGGCGGAATGTAGTTGAAGGCGTTGAAGAAGCTGTAGGGCGCAAGATTCAGGTGACCTTGTTCATCCTGGGAAGAGATCCAGCCGATAGGGCGCGGGCCGACGATGGCGTTGAATGGGTCGTGGGGCAGGCCGTGGCCCAGGGCGGGTTGGTAAAATGGATATCGTCGGGCATAGCGCAAGGTTCCTGCTTGGGTACGAGTGAAGGGCGCCATAGTGCAGTGTGCATTCGTCCAATTCCAGCGTGGCGCTAACGGGATGAGCAAGGGGCGCAGGAGGTGTCCAGACTGGAAAAACTAAGCCCGGCCTAAGCCGGGCTGTGAAGTCAGTGGGATTGATCAACCGATGTAGGCGGAACCGGTGCGGTCGTAGCCATCGGCGGCGAGGGTGGCGGAGCCGGTGCGGTCGTAGCCATCGGCGGCGAGGGTGGCGGAGCCGGTGCGGTCGTAGCCATCGGCGGCGAGGGTGGCGGAACCGGTGCGGTCGTAGCCATCGGCGGCGAGGGTGGCGGAACCGGTGCGGTCGTAGCCATCGGCGGCGAGGGTGGCGGAACCGGTGCGGTCGTAGCCATCGGCGGCGAGGGTGGCGGAACCGGTGCGGTCGTAGCCATCGGCGGCGAGGGTGGCGGAACCGGTGCGGTCGTAGCCATCGGCGGCGAGGGTGGCGGAGCCGGTGCGGTCGTAGCCATCGGCGGCGAGGGTGGCGGAACCGGTGCGGTCGTAGCCATCGGCGGCGAGGGTGGCGGAACCGGTGCGGTCGTAGCCATCGGCGGCGAGGGTGGCGGAACCGGTGCGGTCGTAGCCATCGGCGGCGAGGGTGGCGGAACCGGTGCGGTCGTAGCCATCAGCGGCGAAGGTGTTGGCAGCCAGTACCGAGAGGGTCAGGGCGAGGATCAGTGTGCTTTTCATGAGGGTGACTCCGGAGTTCGTTGAGGTGTGCGCGTTGTGCATGGGATGAATCTTACTCCCGATAAATTGATTAAAAAGCGCAAATATATGCTTGTTAATATCGTTTTTATCGATGTGTAAGGGGTCGCCATGCACGGTCAGTTGCCGCGTTCAAGCCTCACTGTGTATACGGATCCAGTCTCAACCTGGATTCAGTCGCAGGTTGAATGCCGGGCATTAATTGTTCATTAATTGACCCGTTGTTGGGTCGCGAAACACTCCAACGGTTTTTTCATTCAAGCCTTACCTATTTTTCACTCCGCGGCGTTCAGCCTTCGCGCAAGCCTGCAACCCAAGACAGGCGATCTTGAATGTGACCCTTGGAGCTTCCTTGCTAATGAACAAACTTCCTCAGATCACCCTGGCCTTCTGGGTGATGAAAATATGTGCGACGACCCTCGGTGAAACCGCGGGTGATTTGCTGTCGATGACCCTGAACGTGGGGTATGCCATCAGCTCGATGATTCTCATCAGCGTGTTTTTGCTGACGCTGGTGACCCAGCTGTTTTCGAGAACCTACAACCCGCTGTTGTATTGGGTGGTCATCCTCGCCACCAGCACCGCTGGCACCACGATGTCGGATTTCATGGATCGCACGTTGGGCTTGGGCTATGCCAGTGGTTCGCTGATCCTGATCGGGATCTTGTTGGTGATCTTCGCGGCTTGGCGTTTAAGCGGCGACTCACTCAACGTCAATCAGATCCGCAGCCTTCGTGGCGAACTGTTCTATTGGCTGGCGATCTTGTTTTCCAACACCCTGGGCACCGCATTGGGTGATTACCTGGCGGACGACTCAGGGTTGGGGTTTGCCGGCGGGGCGTTGTTGATTGGCTCGACCATCGCGGCAGTGGTCCTGCTCAAATACTTCACCCGACTCTCGTCGGTGCTGTTGTTCTGGGTCGCGTTCGTGCTGACCCGGCCGTTCGGGGCGACCCTGGGTGATTTCCTCACCAAGTCTCACCAACAGGGCGGATTGGACTTCGGCACCGTCGGCTCGTCGGCGGTCTTGGCGGGTATTCTGCTGGTGTTGATCGTCGGCGCCTCCTGGGTGCAGAACCGTTATTCGCGCCAGAGCGCGGCAGAACTGTCCTGACCCTGGATAGCAACGCACGCCCGGGCCTTGCGCCCGGGCGTTTTTTTTCACTCAGTCTCGATCCGCGAGTGCTTGCGGGTGTCTTTCATGGTCACGTAGACCAGCAGCGAACAGGCAATACAGGCGGTGACGTACCAGTAGTAGCCGGTTTCCATGCCGATGCTCTTGAACCACAAGGCGATGTATTCGGCGGTGCCGCCGAAGATCGACACGGTCAGGGCGTACGGTAGGCCCACGCCCAGCGCGCGAATTTCCGTCGGGAACAGCTCGGCTTTGACCACGGCGTTGATCGAGGTGTAGCCACTGACGATGATCAGCGCCGCCATGATCAAAAAGAACGCCCCCCACCACGACTGAACGCTGTGCAAGGTGGTGAGGATCGGCACGGTGAACAAGGTGCCGAGAATGCCGAAGGCTATCAGGATCGGCCGGCGTCCAATCTTGTCCGACAGCGCGCCGATCACCGGTTGCAGGCACATGAACAGGAACAGGGTCGCGGCAGAAATGGTGGTGGAGTCGGAGATGCTCATGCCGACAGTGTTCACCAGGTATTTCTGCATGTAGGTGGTGTAGGTGTAGAAGGCCAGGGTGCCGCCCATGGTCAGGCCGACCACGGTCATCAGTTCCTTGGGATGACGCATCAGGGTGCGCATCAGGCTTTCTTTGGGCTTCTCTTTCTTCTTGGTGAAGGACTCGGTTTCTTCCATGCCGCGACGCAGGTACAGGGCCACGACCGCACACAGGGCGCCGATGCCGAACGGAATCCGCCAGCCCCAGGACTGTAGTTCTTCGGTGGTCAGCACGTTCTGCAGCACGATCAGCACCGCCAGGGCGATGAGCTGGCCGGAGATCAGGGTCACGTACTGGAAGCTGGAGAAGAAGCCGCGACGCTCCTTGGTTGCCATCTCACTGAGGTAAGTGGCCGAGGTGCCGTATTCGCCGCCCACCGATAGGCCCTGCATCAGGCGCGCCAGCACCAACAGGACCGGTGCACCGACGCCGATGGTTTCGTAACCCGGGGTCAGGGCGATGATCAGCGAGCCGAAGCACATCAGCAGCACCGACGCCATCAGCGCGGCTTTACGGCCTTTGCGGTCCGCATACAGCCCCATCAGCCAACCACCGATCGGACGCATCAGGAAGCCCACGGCGAAGATCGCGGCGGTGTTCAGCAATTGTGCGGTGGTGTCGCCCTTGGGAAAGAAGACTTTGGCGAAGTACAGCGAGAACGCGGCGTAGACGTACCAGTCGTACCATTCGACCATGTTGCCCACAGAGCCACTGAAGATTGATTTCAAGCGGCCAGCGGTGGTTTTTTCTTGGGCGGGCGCAGCCGCCGACCCGGCAGGCAGGGTATTAGAGATATCCATGACGGACCCTTCTATTCATTGTTTTTGTGGAGCGCGCGCAAGCGCAGCCTGCTGGGGCTATAGCAGGACCTGTGCCAGGGCCGGGAAGCCCGGAATACAAGGGTTTGGCGAAAATGATGAGCGGAAATCCGCCGATTGGCAGCGATCTCATGAGCGGAAATCTGCCAGATGGGGGCAGTGGCAAGCTTTAAGCCGCAAGCCGCAAGCCGCAAGCTTGGCGTTTGGCGTTTGGCGTTTGGCGTTTGGCTTGCCGCTTGTCGCTTCTGCTGCTGTTGTTGCTTCAGTTGTCCTTGAGGAACATTTCCCGGGTCAGGCCGTGACGCTGCATTTTTTCATTCAGGGTCCGGCGAGGCAGTTGCAGTTCGTTGAGCACGGCCTTGATCTCGCCCTTGTGGCGAGTCAGGGCAGCGCGCAGGCACTGGGCTTCGAAGGCCTCTTGCTGCGCGGCCAGGGATTGGCCAGCTTCGAGGACTTCGGCCTCCGGCTCTCCGAGGCCCAGCACCTGACGCTCGGCGACGTTGGCCAGTTCGCGCACGTTGCCCGGCCAGTCATGGCTGAGCAGGCGGCTCAACTGCGGGCCACTCAAGGGCGCGACGTTGCGCCCCAGGCGCTCGGCGGCGGCCCGGGCGAAGTGTTCGTAGAGCTGTGGAATATCCTCGCGGCGCTCACGCAGTGGCGGCAGGCGCAGTTCGGCGACGGTCAGGCGATAGGCCAGGTCTTCGCGAAAGCGTCCGGCCCGGGCCTCCTCCAGCAGGTCGGGCTTGGTGGCGGCGATCACCCGCAGGTCGACCTTGATGCTCTGGTTGGCACCCAGGCGTTCCAGTTTCTGCTCCTGCAGCACCCGCAGCAGCTTGACCTGCTGGGCCAGGGGCATGCTTTCGATCTCGTCGAGAAACAGCGTGCCGCCATGGGCGTACTCCAGCTTGCCGATGCGCTTGCCCTGGGCGCCGGTGAAGGCGCCGCTTTCATGGCCGAACAACTCGGCCTCGAACAGTTGTTCGGGGATCGCTGCGCAGTTCAAGGCCACGAAGGGCTTGGCGGCCCTGGGACCAAAATCATGCAGGCAGCGGGCGATCAATTCCTTGCCGCTGCCGGTTTCACCTCGGATCAGCACATTCACGGGCAAGGCGGCCAGATCCAGTACCTGGCGGCGCAGGGTCTGCAGGGCCCGGGACATGCCGAGCAGGGTGGTGTCGAGCTTGGCCCGGCTGTCAGCCTGCTGGTGCAGGCGACGGTTCTCCAGGACCAGGCGGCGTTTGTCCAGGGCCCGGCGCAGGCTGCTGAGCAGGGTGTCGGGGCTGAAGGGTTTTTCCAGGAAGTCATAGGCACCGTCGCGCATGGCCTCGACCGCCATGGGCACGTCACCGTGACCGGTCAGCAGGATGATCGGCAGGTCGGGGTCCAGGCGCTGGACCTGGGCCAGCAGCTCCAGGCCGCTGATACCGGGCATGCGCACATCGCTGAGGATCACCCCGGGGAAGTTCTTCGGCAGTTGCGCCAGGCAATCCTCGGCGCGGCTGAACAGCTGGACCTCGAACCCCGACAGGCTCAGCCACTGTTCGACGGCGGTACGGATGCTGGCCTCGTCATCCACCACGATTACCGAGTTCAGCATTGGATGTGCGCCTCCAGATCGATGGGCAGGCTGAGGGTGAACACCGCGCCCTGATCCTGGTTGGCGGCGCTCAAGCGTCCCCCCAGTTCATGGACGATGGCGTAGGACACCGCCAACCCCAGCCCCAGGCCATCGCCCACCGGCTTGGTGGTGAAGAACGGGTCGAACACGCTCAACAGGTGTTCCTCGGCGATCCCGCCGCCGTTGTCGATGACCCGCAATTGCCAGAGTTGCTCTTCGGCTTCGAGGTGGATCTCCAGGCGTTTGCAAGCCTTGTCTTGCATGGCGTCGAGGGCATTGCGCAGCAGGTTGATCAGCACTTGCTCCAGGCGGATGGCATCGCCGCGCACCCAGGCCGGACGGGTCAAGTGCAGGTGTACGTCGACCTCCTCGGCGCGCAGCCGAGCCTCCAGCAAATGCAATGACTGATCCACCACCGCGGCCAGATCCAGGCGTTCGCGCAGGCCGCTGGGGCTTTTGCGAGCGAAGGTCTTGAGATGGCTGGTGAGGGCCGTCATGCGGGTCAGCATATCGTCCAGCGGGCGCAGGGCTTTGTAGGCTTCATCCACTCGCCCGTGATCCAGTAGCAGGCGCAGGGTCGCCAACTGCATGCGCTGGGTGGTCAGGGGTTGGTTGATTTCATGAACCAGGGCAGCGGACATCTGCCCCAGCGCAGCGAGCTTGGCCGATTGCACGAGGCCTTCCTGGGCGGTGCGCAGGTCTCGGGTGCGCTCCTGTACCAGTTGTTCCAATTCCTCGCGATTGCGCTGGCGTATTTTCCCCAGGCGCCAGCGCTGGCTGAGAAACAGCAACAGAAACACCAGGGTCAGCCAGGTACCGGCAGCGGCGAGGCCGGCATTGCGGCTTTCTTCAAAGGCACTCGCCGGTTTGCGCAGCAAGTGCAGGGTCCAGCCTTCGGCGCTCAGCGGCAGGGATTCCCAGAGGTAATTGGCGATGCCTTCGGGGCCGTCGACCCGGGTCAGGCGGCTGTTGTTGTCAAAGGTTTGCAGCGTCGAGTGTTGCAGCGGCGTCAGCGGTTGCTTGTCGTATTGGCGGGTCAGTTTGATTTCCGCCAGGTCGTTTGCGGACAGTGGCTGCAACAGCCGGTAGCGCCATCCGGTTTGGTTGGCGATGAAAATGATGCCCCGGGCGTCGCTCACCAGCAGGGTGTCGCTGCCCTGGCTCCATTCATGTTCCAGTTCAGGGAACTCCAGCTTGACCACCATGGCCCCGAGGAAGTCATCGTTGTCGTCCTTGACCGCGCTGGACAGGAAATACCCGGGAATCCCGCTGGTCACGCCCACCGCGTAGAAGCGTCCGCTGCCCTGGCTGCGGGTCTGCTTGAAGTAGGGGCGGAAACCGTAGTTGTGGCCCACGTAGCTGCTGGGCAACTGCCAGTTGCTGGCGGCCACCGCCAGGCCTTCATGGTTGAGCAATTCCAGGGTCGAGGAACGGGCGGCGCCGTTGATTTTTTCCAGCTTGCGGTTCAGTGCATCCTGGGTCGGCGCGGTCACCGGTCCTTGCAGCGCCGCGCGCAGTTCCGGGTCCAGGGCCAGCACGGCCGGCAGGGCGCGATAGCGTTCGATCAAGGTGTGCAGGGAGTTGGCATACAGCCCTAGCTGTTCATTGGCTCGGGCGGCATCTTCCACCAGCGTCTGCCGTTCGGCATGGCGCATGGCTAAACCGGCGCTGATAACGGTGCCAGCGAGAATCACCAGGATGTAGAACGTCAGGCGGAGGGGGCGTGAGATCTGGGCCATGAGTCAGGGCAGGCTGAAAAAGGGGGCGGGAACGATAGCATGAGCGCCGGACGCCGCGTTGATCGTCGACAGTCCCATGCCAGGTGGCGGCACAAAAAAAGCGGCGGGCTGTTGTCGCAACAGCGCCGCCGCTTTGGCCAAACGGGTGAAGGGCTTACTGCACTTCTACCGCCAGGCTGTCACTGATCTTTTTCTGCCAGATGGCGGGACCTGTGATGTGGACCGACTCGCCCTTGCTGTCGACGGCGACAGTCACTGGCATGTCCTTGACCTCGAACTCGTAGATCGCCTCCATGCCCAGTTCGGCGAAGGCCAGGACCTTGGACTTCTTGATCGCCTGGGCCACCAGGTAGGCGGCGCCGCCGACGGCCATCAGGTACACGGCCTTGTTGTCCTTGATCGCGTCGATGGCGGTCGGGCCACGCTCGGACTTGCCGATCATGCCCAGCAGGCCGGTCTGCTCGAGGATCTGCCGGGTGAACTTGTCCATCCGCGTGGCGGTGGTCGGACCGGCCGGGCCCACCACTTCGTCGCCCACCGGATCAACCGGGCCCACGTAGTAGATGAAGCGTCCCTTGAGGTCCACCGGCAGGGTTTCACCTTTGTTCAGCATCTCCACCATGCGCTTGTGCGCCGCGTCGCGGCCGGTGAGCATCTTGCCGTTGAGCAGCACGGTCTCGCCCGGCTTCCAGCTTTGCACGTCTTCCGGGGTCAGGGTGTCGAGGTTGACCCGACGCGCCGACGGACCGGCTTCCCAGACGATTTCCGGGTAGGCATCCAGGGGCGGCGCTTCCAGTTCAGCCGGGCCGGAGCCGTCGAGTACGAAGTGCGCGTGGCGGGTGGCGGCGCAGTTGGGGATCATGCACACCGGCAGGGAGGCGGCGTGGGTCGGGTAGTCCATGATCTTCACGTCGAGCACGGTGGTCAGGCCACCCAGGCCCTGGGCGCCGATGCCCAGTTGGTTGACCTTCTCGAACAGCTCCAGGCGCATTTCCTCGATGCGGTTCTGCGGGCCGCGAGCCTTGAGCTCGTGGATGTCGATGGACTCCATCAACACTTCCTTGGCCATCACTGCGGCTTTCTCGGCGGTGCCGCCGATGCCGATGCCCAGCATGCCCGGTGGGCACCAGCCGGCACCCATGGTCGGTACGGTCTTGAGTACCCAGTCGACGATGGAGTCGGACGGGTTGAGCATGGCCATCTTCGATTTGTTCTCGGAGCCGCCGCCCTTGGCCGCCACGTCCACTTCCACGGTGTTACCGGGAACGATGGAGTAGTGGATCACCGCCGGGGTGTTGTCCTTGGTGTTTTTCCGTGCGCCTGCCGGGTCGGCCAGGATGGAGGCGCGCAGGACGTTTTCCGGCAGGTTGTAGGCGCGACGCACACCTTCGTTGATCATGTCGTCCAGGCTCATGGTGGCGCCGTCCCAGCGCACATCCATGCCCACGCGCACGAACACGGTAACGATCCCGGTGTCCTGGCAGATCGGCCGGTGGCCGGTGGCGCACATGCGCGAGTTGATCAGGATCTGTGCCATGGAGTCACGAGCGGCTGGCGATTCCTCGCGCAGGTAGGCCTCGTGCATCGCCTGGATGAAGTCCACGGGGTGGTAGTAGGAAATGAACTGCAGGGCGTCGGCAACGCTCTGAATCAGGTCGTCTTGCTTGATCACGGTCATGAGTCGCGCTCCTCTAAAAGACGGGAACATTTAATAAGGTGGCTGCAGCAGGGTGTATCGGTCGGTTGCAGGCACCTTCTAAGGCACGCCGGACAGACAACTGGCGCGAGGCTAAAAAGGCGCGGCAGTATACCGCGCCTGGGGGCCCGGCACACCCGCCAGCCTGGCAAACGAAAGTCGCCTATCGGATGGGCACTGTTCTTGCGTGAATCAGCGGTAAAACCGCAGAACACGGCTTAAAATTTGGATAGTCATTTGCCGGGCGCAGCACTAAAGTTGCAACTGGCCTGCAGGGTAGGAAACTCCTTAAGCCTCCTTTCTCACGGTGAGTCAACGATTGACCCATAAAGCCATCCAGAGCTTGTTATTCAAGCGCTTCACCATTGCTGCGGGCACTTACGGACTGATCCTGCTGCTGTTCTGGCTGGCGGTTCTCGCGGGGCACTATCGCGCCTCCACCAGCAGCGCGCTGTTAGCCTCGGGGTTGGTGTTGGCCACTCAGGGCCTGCTGTGCTGGGTGTTCACCAGCGGGCGCAACCTGCGCTTTGCCGATCCCAGCCTGACTGAAGTCCAAGTGGTCCTGGGCATTGCCTGGCAAACTTGGCTGATCGCCCACCTGGATCAGGCCCGGGGGGCTTTCCTGGTGTTCTACATTCTGCCGCTGCTGTTCGGCCTGTTTCATTTATCCCGCCGGGCCTACCTGCGTTGCGCGGCGCTGATCTTCTTCTGTTTTGCCGGGGTCAACCTGTGGGACGGGTATCGCTTTGCCCTCGACGATCCCCAGTTGGCGGCGCTGCAAGTTTGTGTGCTGCTGGTGATGCTGGCGTGGATGTGCCTATACGCGGCCTATGTGCAAGCCTCGCGCTCGCGCATGCGGCAGCGGCGTTTTGCCTTGCAGGCCCATCAGGACACCCTGCGGGGGATGATGCGGCAACTGGAGGATCTGGTGGCTACCGATGAGTTGACCGGGCTGTTCAATCGCCGGCACTTCCTGCGTATCGCCAGCCGTGAGTTGCAGGCCATGGACCAGGAGCAGATGCATGGGCTGGCGCTGATCGACCTGGATCATTTCAAGCGCATCAACGATCTTCACGGCCATGCGGCAGGCGATCAGGTGCTGCAGGCGTTCGCCGCGGTGGCCACGGCCTGCCTGCGGGACGGTGATGTACTGGCCCGCTACGGCGGTGAGGAGTTTGTGGTGCTACTGCCCGAGTGTGATGCCGAGCGCCTGACCTCCTGTTGCGAGCGCCTGCGCCAGGCCTTCATGGAAGTGCAACTGGTGGGCCTGAATGTGCGTGACCTGAGCCTGTCGGCAGGGATGACCCTACTGCAGGCCGGCGATGATCTGGACAATGCCCTGCAACGCGCCGATCAGGCGCTGTACCGGGCCAAGCGCGACGGCCGCAATCGTTGTTCCGCCGCCTGGGAAAACCTCGATGCCTGAATTGACCGTGGGCGGCCGGCGCTGGTCGGTGGCCCCTGCAAGCAACCTGCTGGATGCCTTGAATCAGGCCGGTGTGGCGGTGCCCTACAGTTGTCGCGCCGGCAGTTGTCATGCTTGCCTGGTGCATTGCGTCCAGGGCCTGCCCAACGACAGTCGGCCGGATGCCCTGAGCGATGAACAGCGCCGCCGAGGCTGGCGCCTGGCCTGCCAGTGCCAGGTGGTGGAGGACCTGCAGGTCGAGACGTTCGATCCGCTGCGCGATGGCCTGCCGGCCCAGGTGGTCGGGTTCGACTGGCTATCGCCCACAGTCCTGCGCTTGCGTCTGCAACCTGAGCGGCCATTGCGTTATCGCGCCGGCCAGCACCTGGTGCTGTGGACCACCAGCCAGATCGCCCGGCCGTATTCCCTGGCCAGCCTGCCGGAAGAGGACCGCTTCCTGGAGTTTCATCTGGACTGCCGGCATCCGGGACAATTCAGCGACACCGCACGCCAGTTGCAACTGGGCGATCCGATTCGCCTGGGTGAGTTGCGCGGCGGCGCCTTGCACTACGATCCGGACTGGCAGCAGCGACCGCTCTGGCTGCTGGCGTCTGGGACCGGCTTGGCGCCGTTGTTTGGCGTACTGCGCGAGGCCCTGCGTCAGGATCACCAAGGCCCTATCCGCATCATTCACCTGGCCCATGACGCCACCGAGCATTACCTGGCCAAACCCTTGGCAGCCCTGGCGGCGAACCGTCCTCAGTTGTCCGTCGAGCTGTGGCAGGGGGCGCAGCTGGCGGCGGCGTTGGCGCAACTGCGGCTTGTTTCCCGGCAAACCCAGGCCTTACTCTGCGGGCACCCCGACAGTGTCGAGGCCTTTGCCCGGCGTCTGTATCTGGCGGGGCTGCCGCGCAATCAACTGCTGGCCGATGTGTTCCTGCCTCGTGGTTGAGCACTGATTTTTCCAAAGCGAGATCTCCATGACCGATGCCATCGAGCTGCAACGCGAGGGCGGGCTGCTGACCCTGCGCCTGAACCGCCCCGAGAAGAAAAACGCCCTGACCCGCGCCATGTACAGTCGTCTGGCGCAAGCCCTGGCCGAGGCGGACGCCGATCCGCAAATCAATGCCCTGCTGATCTGTGGCAGCAGCGAATGCTTTACCGCCGGCAACGACATCGCCGACTTCCTGCAACAGCCGCCCAGGGACCTCGACAGCCCGGTGTTCCAGTTCATGCGCAACCTGCTCGATTGCCGCAAGCCGGTGGTGGCTGCGGTGGCCGGAGCGGCCGTGGGCATTGGCACCACCTTGTTGCTGCATTGCGATCTGGTCTATGTCAGCCGTGACGCACGGCTGCGCATGCCGTTCGTCAACCTCGGGCTGTGCCCGGAATTTGGCTCGAGCCTGCTCCTGCCGCGCTTGTTGGGGCAGGCCAAGGCCGCTGAGTTGTTACTGCTCGGCGAAGGCTTCAGTGGTGAACAGGCGGCGGCCTGGGGTATTGCCACTGCGGCCCTGGGAGATGGCGCGGCAGCCCTGGCCAAAGCCAGGGAGGCCGCCTTGCGTTTCAGCCAACTGGCGCCGGAAGCGGTGCAGGTGAGCAAGCGCCTGATGAAGGCTCCCTATCGTGAGCAACTGCGCCAGGTAATAGAAGAAGAGGGCGCGCAGTTCACTCAGCGCCTGCGTTCACCAGAAGCCATCGCCGCCTTGTCGGGTTTTTTCGCCAAAGGCTGATAGCTGTCGCTACAGGGAAGGACGGACAGAAAAAAGCCCCGGGGTTTCCACCACCGGGGCTTTTGCGTTCAGCGAGCCAGGGCTCAGACCATCGGGTCGCCAACGTGCAGGATCTTCATGCCATTGGTGCCGCCGGTGGTGTGGTAGCTGTCGCCCTTGGTGAGAATCACCCAGTCGCCTTTCTCTACTACGCCGCGCTTGAGCAACTCGTCGATCGCAGCCTGGCTGACCTGCTCTGGCGGCAGGGAAGCCGGGTCGAACGGGATGGTGTAGACGCCGCGGAACATGGCTGCACGCGCCTGGGTTTCACGGTGCGGGGAGTAGGCATAGATCGGCACCGAGGAACGGATGCGCGACATGATCAGCGGGGTGTAGCCGCTTTCGGTCAGGGCGATGATCGCCTTCACGCCCGGGAAGTGGTTGGCGGTGTACATAGCGGCCAGGGCGATGCTCTGGTCGCAGCTTTCGAACACCTTGCCCATGCGGTGGCTGGAGGTCTTGCTGGTGGGGTGCTTCTCCGCACCGACACAGATCCGCGCCATGGCCTGGACCGCTTCCAGCGGGTAGGCACCGGCGGCGCTTTCCGCCGAGAGCATCACCGCGTCGGTGTAGTCGAGCACGGCGTTGGCCACGTCGGACACTTCGGCACGGGTCGGCATCGGGTTCTGGATCATCGACTCCATCATCTGGGTCGCGACGATCACGGCCTTGTTGTGGCGGCGCGCGTGAAGAATGATTTTTTTCTGGATGCCCACCAGCTCGGCATCACCGATTTCCACGCCCAGGTCGCCACGGGCCACCATCACCGCGTCACTGGCGTTGATCAGGCCGTCGAGGGTTTCGTCGTCGGCCACGGCTTCGGCGCGTTCGATCTTGGCCACCAGCCAGGCCGTACCACCGGATTCGTCACGCAGTTTGCGCGCGTATTCCATATCGGCAGCGTCGCGAGGGAAGGACACGGCCAGGTAGTCGACTTGCATTTCGGCGGCCAGCTTGATGTCAGCCTTGTCTTTTTCGGTCAGGGCCGGAGCGGTCAGGCCGCCGCCACGACGGTTGATGCCTTTGTGGTCGGACAGCGGGCCGCCGACGGTCACCACGCAGTGCAGCTCGGTGGCGGTGGCGGTTTCCACGCGCATCACCACACGGCCGTCGTCCAGCAGCAGCTCATCATTGACGCCGCAGTCCTTGACCAGATCCGGGTAGTCGATGCCGACGATATCCTGGTTGCCTTCGGTCAGCGGGTGCACGGTGGAGAAGGTGAATTTGTCACCGATCTTCAGTTCGATACGCTTGTTGGCGAATTTGGCGATGCGGATCTTCGGGCCTTGCAGGTCGCCGAGGATGGCCACGAAGCGGCCGTGCTTGGCGGCCAGGTCGCGGACCAGTTGGGCGCGAGCCTTGTGCTCGTCCGGCGTGCCGTGGGAGAAGTTCAGACGGGCAACATCCAGGCCTGCGAGAATCAACTGTTCGAGAACTTCCGGCGAGTTACTGGCCGGGCCAAGGGTGGCAACGATTTTGGTACGACGAACGGACATGCACGGACTCCTGAGTTCAAGCGCAGCGAGAGGCTACTATGCTCCGAAGTTGTAGTCATTGTTCGTTTGCACTACTTATTGCTTTGTTTGTTTACTGCAACAACCTTGAAGATTTTTGCCAATGAGTCGATACACTGCACAAGACAGGAGATACCCCATGCGATTCGTACTCATTGCTATCCTGGCCGTCAGTGTTGTCGGCTGCACCCGCTGGTCCATGGACCATCACTTGAACAATGCCTACCGCGCCTATGACCGCGGCAACTGCGAGAGTGTGATGCTCGAGTTGAGCCAGGTTGACCGTGACAGCCGTGCGCGACGTTATATCCAGCCAGAAGTGTCGATGTTGCGCGGGCAGTGCCTGGAGCGTCAGAAGTTGTACGTCGATGCGATCCAGACCTACCAGTTCATCATTACCCAGCACCCTTCCAGCGAATATGCCTATCGGGCCAAGGCGCGTCTGGAGACGTTGCAGCAACTGGGACACTACCCATCAAATGGTGCCGCTCAGGTTCGCCGCACCGCCTTGTGATGGATGTTTATCCGGGGCGTGATCATCGCCCCTCGCGCTTGAGCTAACATTTGCAAAGGGTGTTCGAGCACCGTCTCAGCCTGGCCTGTGGCAAGGGTTGGAATTCTTCTGGCGATCTTCTCGTACATCGAATCCGGGAGAACGAGTCTGCAGTTACGGACCGTTCCGAAGCACTAGTGCGGTCATGCTTAATGACCTTTCCATAGCGATACCCAGCATGTTTACGGAACGTCGGATTGAGCGGCATCAACTGCCGTCTTATTTGAAGGTCTTCAATCGGTTTACTGACAAGCCTGTCGGTTTCCTGGGCAATCTATCCGCTGATGGACTGATGCTGATCAGCCAGTTGCCGATGCTGATTGGCGCCGAATTCGAGTTGCGGATCAAAGTCCCCTCGGGGGATGGACAGCTACAGTTCATTGACTTCAGTGCCTGTTGCCTGTGGTGCCACGAGGACCTTACACCGCACCATTACGACAGCGGTTTCAGCTTGCTGCGAGCTTCGCCGGAGTTCGCCGGACTGGAACAGGTCCTGCACCATTACTTCAGCTTTCATCCGTTGCAGACGTCCGCCTGAGGCGTACGGCGGCCGCTACAGGCTGCCGGCTTTTTTCCAGCTCAGATAACGGCTGACCAGTTCTGCCCCCAGCGCTCCCGGTCGGGCGTCGAGCAGGGCGATGCCGTGGGCGTTGAGCCGGTCATGCAGCTCGGTCCGGCTATTGAGGTAATTCACCGTTGCGCTGTAGGTCAGCGCTTCGGGCAGCGTCTGCACCGGGGTCTGGCGCATCTGGTCGAGGACTTCCTCGCGCAGGCTGGCCACCAGCACTCGATGCCGACTGCCGATGCGTTTGACTGCGGTCAGCAGTTCTTCGTCGTCCTCATCCCGCAGGTTGGTGACCAGCACCACCAGCGCCCGACGCTTCTGGCGTGCCAGCAATTCACTGGCGGCGGCCTGGTAGTCGGCGGGGCGTTGGCTGCTGTCCAGGTCGTAGACGCCATTGAGCAGCACACTCAATTGGGCCGATCCCTTGACCGGCGCCAGGTAGCGCGAGCGTTCTCCGGCAAAACTGTAGAGGCCCACGGCATCCCCCTGGCGCAGCGCGACATAGCTGAGCAGCAGGCACGCGTTGAGGGCATGGTCGAAGTGCGCCAGTTCACCGTCCTGGCTGCGCATGCGGCGTCCACAGTCGAGCATGAAGATGATCTGCTGATCGCGTTCGTCTTGATACTCCCGGGCGATCGGGGTGCGTTGGCGGGCGGTGGCCTTCCAGTCGATCTGGCGTAGACTGTCGCCCTCGCGAAACTCTCTTAGCTGATTGAACTCCAGTCCCAGGCCACGACGCTGGCGCTGGCGTACCCCAAGCTGACTGAGCCAGTTGTCCACCGCGAGCAATTGCGCGCCGTAGAGGCGGGCGAAATCCGGGTAGACCCGAGTGCTGTCGTGGACCTTCACCAGGCGTTTGGCGCTCCACAGGCCCAGGGGGCTGGGCAGGCTGAGTTCGCACTGCTCGAAGTTGAAGTGGCCCCGCTGCAGCGGTCGCACGCCATAGCCGATCCGACTGACGTGACCGGGTTCGAGGCTGACCGATTGCGGCAGATTCTCGAAACTCAGGCCCTGAGGCGGGTGGTCGAAGACCTGCACCTCCAGGGCTTGCTGATACCCGTGCCGGATCTCCAGTTGCAC
The DNA here is from genome assembly GCF_009861525.1 of Pseudomonas sp. LD120. GTDB lineage: Bacteria > Pseudomonadota > Gammaproteobacteria > Pseudomonadales > Pseudomonadaceae > Aquipseudomonas. The sequence continues at coordinate 268,714 of NZ_WVHL01000003.1, forward strand.
CTCGCTCCAGCGTCCCAGGGGCAGGCTGCCGGGCAATTGGCGACGCACGTCTGGCGAGGCCAGGCGCAACAGGCGCAGGGCGTCCAGCAGGGCCAGCAGCAACAGCGCCAGCAACAGGCCCCAGGCAATGGAATCCAGGCGTGGGGTGAGGTTCACCCCCAGGGCGCGGGCGGTGCCGAGGAGCATGTCCAGGCCGGCCAGGGTGCCCAGCCAGATCAGCAGCAGACGGGTTGGCTTCATGGGTGTTGGCCGCTCACAGACGCGGTGCGGGGATCTGCTCAAGCATCTGCTTGAGGACCTGCTCCACCGACAGGCCTTCGATGTCCAGTTCCGGGGCCACCCGGACCCGGTGCCGTAGCACAGCCATGGCGCAGCCCTTGATGTCATCCGGGATCACAAACTCGCCACCGCGTAACAGTGCCCGGGCCCGCGCCCCGCGCACCAGGGCAATGGAGGCACGCGGTCCGGCGCCGAGGGTCAGGCCTGGCCAGCTCCGGGTGGCCCGCGCCAGGCGCACGGCATAGTCGAGCACCTGGTCGTCCAGAGGCAGGTCGCTGGCGATGCGCTGCAGGGCCAGTACGTCCTTGGCCTGGAGCACGGTGCGCAGGGGCTGCACGTCGAGCATGTCGGCGCGAGTCGAGCGCGCCACCTGACGAACCATGTTCAATTCTTCCTCGGCTTCCGGGTAGTCCATGCGCAACTTGAGCATGAAACGGTCCAGCTCGGCCTCCGGCAGCGGGTAGGTGCCCTCTTGCTCGATGGGGTTCTGCGTGGCCAGCACCATGAACGGCTGGGCAATCGGCAGGGCTCGGCCTTCGAGGGTCACTTGGCGTTCCTGCATGGCTTCCAGCAGGGCGGCCTGGGTTTTGGCCGGTGCGCGGTTGATCTCGTCCGCCAGCAACAGGTTGGTGAACAGCGGGCCCTTGCGCAGTTTGAACTGCTCGGTCTGCAGGTCGTACACCGCGTGCCCGGTGACGTCGCTGGGCATCAGGTCCGGGGTGAACTGGATGCGCGCGAATTCACCGCCGAAGCACCGGGCCAGGGCTCTTACCAGCAGGGTCTTGCCCAGGCCAGGAACCCCTTCGAGCAACACATGGCCGCCGGCGATCAATGCTGTCAGTACATCGTCGATCACGGTGTCCTGACCGATCACCACCTTTTGCAGCTCCAGGCGCAGCGCCTGGGCCAGTTGGCTGGCCCTTTGCCGCTGTTGCGCCGCATGGGCTTTTGCCTGTGCCTGTACCTGCGCTTCAGTCGGCTCGCTAGGCTCAGTTGGCTCGGTTCGTTCAGTCGGTTCGGTAGGCTCTGAGGACGCTAAGGGCTCAAGGGGTTCGACGGGTTGTTCGCTCATAGGGCATTCCTGAGAGTTTGCAGGTGGGCGACCTGGTGGCTGAAGTCAACGGCGCTAAGGCGCTTTTCGGACAAGGGTTGCAAGGCGTGTTCAACGGCGCTGACGGGCTGTTGGCTGAGCAGGGCGAGCACCTCGTATTGGGCGCGCTCGTCCAACTGTTCGAAACCTGGATGACGGCGTCGCGCCCGGCGTCGGATATCCACATGCAAAGCGTGCAGCAGCGGAGCATGGCCACCATGACGCAGCACGAAGTTGGCGCTGGCCCGCAGGTGCTCAAGCAATTGGCGTCGGGCCTTGGCGGGGGGCGCCTGCAGCGGACCCTGGCGGGCCCCCGAATGCCATAACCAGAGGCCGACCAGCAGGGCGAGGGCTACCAGAGCCTGGGGAAAGTTGCGCCAGAGCAGTTGCCCAAGATTTGGGTGATCGGTGTTGAACAGCAGCGTCACCGCGGTGTCGGCGTTCAGGTACCACAACAGCCAGGCGTTGTCGTACAAGCCAATGTTCGGAGTTTTCCAGATATCGGCGTCGGTCAGGACGGTGACCGAGCCCTTGCCGTAGTCCAGCTGGATCATGTGAGTGGCCATGCCACTGTTGGCCCAGGATTGCGCAAGGTGCTCCGGGTCATCCAAGTGAAAGTCGGTGTCGAAGCCGATGTAGGCGGGCGCTTGTTCGCCTTCCAGATAGACCTTGGTCAGCTTCGGATAGGCATCGTCGGCTTGCTGTTCTGGCGGCTCCTCGAGGTCCTCGCTCAATCGTTGATGGATCTGTACGCGGTCCAGCAGTAGGTCGCCGCTGTGCTGGGTGTCCGCATCCCACAGGGCTTCGGCGACAAACACCAGGTGACCACCGGCACGGGCCCAGTCCAGTACTTGATCGACCTGATGCGGGCTCATGTTCGATCGTTCAGCGAGCATCAACAGGCTGTTGCCGGCGGGCTCCAAGGTGGCCAGCACTTCCAGGCCGTTGGTGTGCTCTACCTGGAGGCCGCGTTGGCGCAGATACATTTCGGCGGCCAAGTAGGGATTGGCCTGGGCCTCCGGCGAGGGGCCATGATCGACCTGTTCCTGATACGGCGTGGCCTGACGGTACAGGTAGTAACCGGTTGCACCGAGCACCAGGGCCAGCAGCAGCGCCAGGGTCCCCCACAGATAGCGCTTCATGATTGTGCTCCGGGGCCAAACAGCTCGCGCCAGCCATCACACAACTGCGATTGCAACTCGATGTCGGGTACTTGATGTCCGTAGGCCATGTTCTGCCAATGCAGGGTCAGGTTGCGGCTGAAGGCTTCCAGTTGCGGTTGTTGCAGGTGCTTGATCCGTTGCAGTACCTGGCCTTCGGTATCGGCCGCGCTGAGGGGTAGATTGAAGTCTTCCAGCAAGCGGCTGAGCAGCGCCCGGTAGAGCAGCCCCAGGGCTTCCCGAGGCTGGCGGGACCACAACTCTGCGGCGCGGGCAGCGACATCGGCGGGCAGGGTCTGGCTGCCGACTTCCAGGCCGAACAGTTGCTGGGGCATGGCCGCTGGGCGTTTTTTGCGCGGCAGTGAACGGCGACTGACGAAGGCCCGTGACCACTCGCGGTAATGCCAGATCAGCCAGCCCAGCGCCCCCAGCAGCAAGCCCCAGAGGAGGATTTCCAGGCCAGTGGCGAGGCTGGAAAAACTGTTTTTGTCGAGGCCTTCCAGCACGCTCTTGAGCTGTTCAGGCGACGTGCTCTTTGCGTCTTTGTCCTTTGTTTGTTCATCGCCGAAGCGATAGCGGGTAACCGACTCCTGATTCTTGAACGGTGGTTTGTCCAGGATGCCCTGGATGCTTTCTTTCGAAGCCTTGCTGGTCAGGGGTTGCAGCAACAGACGCGGTGCTTCGGGGCCGGCCACGGAACTGCTGGGGGCCGCGGCCCAGAGCGACGGGCTGGGAGCGAGCAGCAGGCCCACGCTCAGCAGCAGTACCGCAATGCCAGCCAGTCGTTGGCGCAGGCGACGAAAGACCAGCTCGATGTCCCAGGCTTCCAGCTCGGTGCGACGGTTGAGGTAGAGACTGAATCCGCAGGCGACGTAGATCGGCTCCCAGATCACCAGGACCAGGGCGTAGAACGCGTTGGTCAGGTGCTCCAGCCACAGCCAGTCGTGCTGGGCGGCAATGATCAAGCTCTGCCAGTTCCAGTCCAGCTCGATCTGTTGCGGCAGCAGCAGGTAGAACAGCAGCATCAGGCCGATCCACAGGGCGCCTTCCAGGTGCATGCCAATCAGCGTCAGCCAGCGTGCGGCGCCGGCATTGCGCTGCAACAGCACTGCCAGGCGCTGTTGCCGGGCATCGCCGCTCAAACCTTCCAGTTGCATCACCGGCAGGATGAAGCTGCGGCTCATGCTGAAACGACGCCAGGTCAGGCTCGCCAGCAACTGCGGTTTGAGCAGGCGCGGCCATTGTCGCAGGGCCTGCTTGAGGCTGGGTGTCTCGCCGAACAGGGCCTTGGACAGAATGAACAGCGGCAGGGGCTCAAAGGCTGGCTTGAGCCACCAGAACAGCAACACCGCCAGCGACGGCGATTCCCATAACAACAGGCTCAGCAGGGCGAAGACCGGCAGGCTGACAATCGCCCAGCTGGTCATCAGCAAGCGCCGGTGGCGCTGGCTCAGCAGCACCCCCAGGTCCATGGCTTCCCAGGCGTTGCGTGGGCGGATCACCACACTGGCGTCACTCAGGCGCATGGGATTTACGTCCGGCTAAGGTCAGGTAGGCCAGCACCAGGCCCCAGAGGGCGGCGCCGACGCTGTATTTGATCCACGCCGCGGGCCAGGTCATGGAGGACCAGTAGGCCTCGATAAAGGCGGCGATCAGCAGGAATACGATCACGCCGTAGATCAACTGCACACTGATGCGTGCGGCTTGCAACAAGGCTTCGCCTCGGGTCAGGCGGCCAGGAGCAATCAGTGCCCAGCCCAGTTTCAGGCCGGCCGCGCCGGACAGGGCAATGGCACTCAGTTCAAAGGCACCGTGGCCGATGACGAAGGGCCAGAAGGTTTGGCCGAAGCCGATTTGGGTCAGGTGCCCGGCGATAGCGCCAATCATCAAACCGTTGAAAAACAGGAAGAACACGCTGCCCAGGCCAAACAGTAGGCCGCTGGCAAAGGTCTGAAAGGCGATGCCGATGTTATGCATGATGTAGTAGCCGAACATCGCCCAGTCTTCGCTGGAGGCGCGTTCGGCGGCGCGTCCCAGGTGCCCGGCACTGGGGTCATACATGCCTTGCATTTCTGCCACCTGCTGCGGGCTTACCAGGCTGTAGATCAAATCGGGAAACAGGTACACCAACAGCCCGATGCCCAGCAGGCTACCAAAAAACAGCAGGTTGGCGACCAGCACCAGACGCCATTCCTGGCGCACCAAACGAGGAAACCCGGCCAGCAGGAAACTCAGAACATGGCCGCTGATGGCGCTGCGCTGGCGATACAGCTGCTGATGACCGCGCAATGCCAGTTGTTGCAGTGGATCGATCAAATAGCTGCTGTAGCCACGTTCCTGGGCCAGGGCCAAGTGTTGGCACAGGCGGCGATAGTCCTGGACAAAGGTCTGGCAATCGGCCGTTTTCGCCACGCCGCGCTCAAGTTGGTCGAGCAACTGCTCGAAGAGCTGCCACTGTGCCTGGTGGCGGCTTTCAAAAAGGCGTTGTTTCATGTGGCTCCCAGAAAACCACGGGCGATGCCATTGAGTTCGGCGGCGGCCTGGGCGGTGGGTACGTGCAGTGGTTGCGCGAGAATGGCTGCCAGCTCTTGAGTACGCTCGGCCGACAGTTGACCTTGGCGCTCAGCGAAACCGAGGATCGCCCGCTGTTCATGCAGGCTCAGGGGAAAAGGCGCTACGCGGGGCTCGGCGCTGGGCAGCTCTGGCCGTTTGCCGGGCTGCTCGCGGTAAATCACCAGTGTCCCGGCCGCGAGGTCGCCGAGGCGCTTGAAGGTGGGGTGCTGCAGGCAACTGATGGCGCCGAGGAAGTAGCCGAAGGGCAGCATGTCGACGAAACGCAGCAGGTTGCGGGTCAGGGATGCGCTCCAGCCAATCGGCGTGCCATCGTCTTGCACCACCCGCAGCCCCATCAGTTGCTTGCCGGGGGAGCGGCCCTGGTTCAAGACCTCGAACAGCACCATGTACCACCAGCTGATCAGAAACAGCAGGATCGAACCAAGACCGATGCCGATTTTGCCGAAAAAGCCGAGGACGATGAGCAGCAGGCCCATGACCAGCCCGCGGATACCCAGATCGAGGGTGAAAGCCAGGGTGCGGACCAGCAACCCTGCAGGTCGCAGAGGCAGATCGATACCCTCGGGGGTTTCGACCTGATACCGCGTATCCAGTGGCGAGTGCAGCGATGCATTCCTTGGCGTTGCTGTGGTCTCAAGCATGGGCAACTTGTCGGCTGGCCTGGTGGAGAAAAAAACCAGCGCCGATGCTAGCAGTGTCTGGGGGGCTAACGACATCATTAACTGCGAATTAGCCCTGTTCTTGCACCCGTTGCGGCCACGAGCGGCTGGCCCTGGTGATGCTTGAGCGCCTAGACTGCGGCGGTCTTTCAGTTCAGGAACAGGCCGTGACTTCCCTCTTTTGGTACGACTACGAAACCACCGGCATCAATCCGCGCTGTGATCGTCCGTTGCAAGTGGCCGGTATTCGCACCGACCTGGCGCTCAATGAAATCGACGCGCCGGTCAACCTCTACTGCCAGCCCAGCGACGATATCCTGCCCCATCCCGTCGCGTGCATGATCACCGGCATCACCCCGAGCCGCCTGGCCGCGCAAGCTTTGAGCGAGGCGGACTTCATGACTCGGGTCCACGCGCAACTGGCGCGTCCCGGAACCTGTGGCGCTGGCTACAACACCCTACGTTTTGACGATGAGATGACTCGCTACAGCCTGTATCGCAACTTCTTCGACCCTTATGCCCGGGAGTGGCAGGGCGGCAACAGTCGCTGGGATCTGATTGATGTGGTGCGTACTGCTTATGCGCTGCGTCCCGAGGGCATCGTCTGGCCTGAGGAGCAGGGGCAGGTGACCCTGAAGTTGGAGCGCCTGACCGCGGCCAACGGGATTGATCATGGCCAGGCGCACGACGCCTTGTCCGATGTGCGGGCGACCATTGCCCTGGCACGGCTGATTCGCGACCGGCAGCCCAAGCTCTATGACTGGCTGTTCCAACTGCGCAGCAAGCAACGGGTGATGGATCAGATCCGTTTGCTGCAACCCTTGGTGCACATTTCCGGACGCTTCTCCGCAGCGCGACATTACGTTGGGGTGGTCCTGCCGCTGGCCTGGCATCCGCGCAACCGCAATGCGCTGATTGTCTGTGATCTGCACATGGACCCTCAGGGTCTGCTGGACCTGGACGCCGAGACGCTGCGTCAGCGTTTATATACCCGCCGCGAAGAGCTGGCCGCTGGCGAGTTGCCGGTGCCGCTGAAACTCATCCACATCAATCGCTGCCCGGTAGTGGCGCCCTTGAGTGTCTTGCGTGACGCTGATCAACAGCGACTGCAGTTGGACATGGCGCTGTATCAGCGTCGTGCTTTGCTGTTGACTCAGGCTCAAGAAGTTTGGCGGGATAAACTTTCTCTGGTTTATGGCCCCGATGAATTCGCGGCCAGTGAAGACCCGGAGCAACAGTTGTACGACGGCTTTATTGGCGATCGTGACCGGCGTTTGTGTGAGCAAGTGCGTTCGGCGGATCCGCAGCACTTGGCGCAGGAACAATGGCCCTTCGATGATGGGCGCTTGCCGGAACTACTTTTCCGCTACCGTGCCCGTAACTTTGCAGAAACATTGAATAAAGCCGAGCAAGAGCGTTGGCAAGAATTCTGTCGGCAGCGTTTGCTAGATCCCCAGTTCGGGGCGCCCAATACCCTGGAAAGTTTCCAGCAGGGCCTTGAACAATCCTTGGTAAGTGCTGACCCTATGCAACGTAAGGTCTTGGAGGAGTGGCAGGAATATGTTCGTGCCTTAGCCCAGCGTCTGGCTCTTTGAGAGGCTGTCCAAGGCCCTGAACGCGTCTGCGGGGGACAAAAAAACGCCAGCAAGCTGGCGTTTTCTATATAGGCTGAAAAAGCCTGGGCACACGCCGTAAGGCTTAGCCCAGCAGGGTTGCCCAGCCTTCAACGACGTCGCCGCCCCACTTGGCTTTCCACTCTTTCAGAGTTTTGTGGTTGCCGCCTTTGGTTTCGATCACTTCACCGTTGTGCGGGTTTTTGTACTGTTTAACTTTACGTGCGCGCTTGGTGCCAGTGGTTTTTACAGCCGCGCGAGGTGCTTTAACTTTCGAATCCGGATCCAGCAGAGCGATGATGTCGCGCAGGGACTTGGAGTACTCGCCCATCAGGCTGCGCAGTTTGCCTTCGAACTCCAGTTCGGTTTTCAGTTTGTCGTCTTGGGACAGGTTCTTCAAACGTGCTTGCAGTTCTTTGATGGCTTCTTCTGTAGCACGGTATTCGTTGATCAGGGACATGAGGACTACCTTATTGGGCGCTGAGTGGCAGGGTGACAATGTCGCAATAATAGTCACGGAGTTTGTGCAAGTAAACAAAATACCGCCGCTTTATTCGCCCCTCTTAGTGTGTTTAGACGTAAAAGCCATTTCGCAATTTAATAGCCGAACGCAGTCGGTTGCGATATCCACAAATTAGTTATGCGCTATTTGCAAGTCTCTGCGTTGCTGCTGTGAGTGCCATTCGATAAGCAGGAGCAAGGCGCTGTTGCCACTCTAATCAGGAGCTGTGGCGCAATGAATACTGCAGTTTTGCTGCGTAATGGCTAGAATGGCGACCTTTGCGAAGTTCTGGAGTTTTCCCCTCATGCGCACCTTTCGGTTGGTGATTTCTTGCCCTGACCGCGTTGGCATCGTTGCCAAAGTCAGTAACTTTCTGGCCTCCCATAACGGTTGGATCACCGAAGCGAGCCACCACTCGGACAACCTCAGTGGCTGGTTCTTCATGCGCCACGAGATTCGTGCCGATTCCCTGCCTTTTGGCCTGGAGGCCTTCCGTGAGGCCTTCGCGCCGATCGCCGAAGAGTTCTCGATGGACTGGCGGATTACCGACACTGCCGAGAAAAAGCGCGTGGTGCTGATGGCCAGCCGGGAATCCCATTGTCTGGCCGACTTGCTGCACCGCTGGCACAGCGATGAGTTGGACTGTGAGATCGCCTGTGTGATTTCCAACCACGATGACCTGCGCAGCATGGTCGAGTGGCATGGCATTCCTTATTACCATGTGCCGGTCAATCCTCAGGACAAGGAGCCGGCGTTCGCCGAGGTTTCGCGTCTGGTCAAACAGCACGCTGCCGAGGTGGTGGTGCTGGCCCGCTACATGCAGATTCTGCCGCCGGAACTGTGCAGCGAATATGCCCACAAGGTGATCAACATCCACCACAGCTTCCTGCCGTCCTTCGTGGGGGCCAAGCCGTATCACCAGGCTTCCTTGCGTGGGGTGAAACTCATTGGCGCCACCTGCCACTACGTCACCGAAGAGCTGGATGCCGGTCCGATCATCGAACAGGACGTGGTGCGGGTCAGCCACAGCGACAGCATTGAGGACATGGTGCGTTTCGGTCGCGATGTGGAGAAGATGGTGCTGGCTCGCGGCCTGCGTTATCACTTGGAAGACCGTGTGCTGGTACACGGCAACAAGACCGTGGTGTTCTGATTGAAAAAAACAGGAGCGGGCGCTATGTCCCGGTCCTGGTTCTTCGCCTCATGAGGTCAGTGCAATGACCGATCCTCTGGATAAAGCCACCTCCCAGGCACCGGCTACCCTCGGCGAAGGGTGCCTGAGCCGTTACGACCCTGACGAGCTTGATGCGAACGACGGTACCGAGTTTCCCGGTGCCGTCCAGTTGTGGGAGCAGTTGCAGCGCGAACCCCCGCCGCCATCGCGGTGAGGGTTTGGCCTTGGGGCCAGCTCGGCTGTTCCTTTAGATTCTGAAACTGCCTACCAGGTGCTTCAAACGCGCCGCTTGCTGCTCCAGGTCGGAACAGGCTCGCAGGGTCGCCTGCAGGTTTTCCACGCCTTCCTGATTCAGCGTATTGATCTCGGTGATGTCCATGTTGATGGACTCCACCACGGAGGTCTGCTCTTCAGTGGCGGTGGCCACGGACTGGTTCATGCCGTCGATTTCCCCAATGCGCTGAGTCACGCTGTTCAGGCGCTCCCCTGCTTGGTTGGCGATTTCCACGCTGTCCTGACTGTGGCGCTGACTGTTGCTCATGGTGGTCACCGACTCGCGGGCGCCCACTTGCAGCTCCTCGATCATGCCCTGCACCTGCTGCGCGGACTCCTGGGTGCGGTGCGCCAGATTGCGCACTTCGTCGGCGACCACGGCAAATCCGCGTCCGGCTTCACCGGCCCGGGCGGCTTCGATGGCAGCGTTGAGCGCCAGCAGGTTGGTTTGCTGGGAAATGCTGGTGATGACTTCGAGAATCTGCCCGATGTTCACAGTCTTGCTGTTGAGGGTCTCGATGTTGCTGCTGGAAGTGCTGATCATGTCCGATAGCTGGTTCATCGCCTGGATGCTGCGGTCCACCACTTGTTGGCCGTCTTCGGCCAGGTTGCGGGCATCGCTAGCCTGCTGTGAGGCTTGAGCGGCGTTGCGGGCGATCTCCTGAGCCGCGGCCCCCAGTTGGTTGATGGCGGCGGCGACACTGTTGGTGCGGCTGGCCTGCTCGTCGGAGTTGAGCATTGACGAGTTGGATGCGCTGACCACGCGCAGGGCGACTTCGTTGACGTGCTCGGTGGCAGACGAGACTTCGCGGATCGAGCCATGAATGCGTTCGACAAAGCGGTTGAAGGCACTGCCGAGGATGCCGAATTCGTCTTGAGTGTGGATGTCCAGGCGTCGGGTCAGGTCGCCTTCGCCGTCCGCGATGTCTTGCATGGCACGGGTCATCACGTGCAGGGGCTGCATCAGCAGGCGGATAAGCAGGCCCAGCAGGGCAATGGTCAGAGCCACGGCGGTCAGGGTGGCGATGATGGCCGAGGTGCGAAATTGGCTGAGCATCGCGAAGGCTTTGTCCTTGTCCACCGACAGGCCGATGTACCAGTTCACGGATGACAGACCCTTGATGGGCGTGAACGTGACGATACGTGGCTTACCGTCAACGCTGATCTCGCTGAGGTCTCTGCTGATGCGCGGGGTGTCCTGAGGGTAGATGTCCTTGAGGTTTTTCATCACCAGGTTTTTGTCCGGGTGTACCAGGATCTTGCCGTCGGCGCTGACCAGAAAGGCGTAGCCCATTCCGTCGAAATCCAGGGCGTTGATACTGTCGGCAATCACTTGCAGGCTGAGGTCGCCGCCCACTACGCCGATTCGCCGCCCGGCCTTGAGCACGCTGTCGACGATGGAGATCACCAGTTCCCCGGACGCCAGGTCAATGTAGGGTTCGGTCAGGGCTGATCCGTTGCTGCTTTCGGCGCTCTTGTACCAAGGGCGCGCGCGCGGGTCGTAGCCGTCTGGCATCTTGCTGTCCGGGCGGATGATGAAGCTGCCATCCTGACTGCCTAGGTAGGCGCCCATGAAGGTCGAGCTCACTGCCTTCTGTTCCAGCAGGTTGCTGACATTGGCCGGCTCGGGGTTGAGGGCCACCGATTGCGAGAGGTTCTCGATCAGCAGCGCGCGACCGGTGAGCCAGGTCTGAATATTTTTTGCCGTGACGTCGCCCATTTCCTGAAGGTAGTTGTCTAGATCTTCACGAATGGCATTGCGTTGCAGGTAATCGTTGTAGAGCGTGAATAGTGCGAAGGCAGCTATGACGATCAGCGAGGCGGCAAGCAGGATCTTGTGGCTGAAGCGCAGATTTTTGTTCATGGCTTGGGGTGTCCGCTAAGGTCTTTGAGTCCAGGGCATTGGGTTGCAGGGTGCGCAAAATAAGCAGTGTTATAAATAAGCTGATATCTCCATCTATCCCAAAGGAATTACCTGACCTTTATTTCAGATACTTCTGATCCATCATTTCTTCATATCGACCGTGCAAGGCCAAAGATTAACCAGAGGTGACAAAATGTCTAACGCATCGCAGCTCGTAATCGGCGCCGACCCAGGCGGTCAACCGATCACCCAGGCCATGCGCCTGGCCAATCGTCATGGTCTGGTAGCAGGTGCCACGGGCACAGGCAAGACCGTGACTTTGCAGCGTCTGGCGGAAGCCTTCAGTGACGCCGGGGTGGCGGTGTTCGCTGCGGATATCAAAGGCGACCTGTGTGGGCTGGGGGCCGCCGGCAATCCTCAAGGCAAGGTCGCTGAACGCATCGCGGGCATGCCCTGGCTCGAACACAGGCCTCAGGCGTATCCGGTAACGCTGTGGGATATCCATGGGCAATCCGGCCATCCTTTGCGCACCACCTTGAGCGAAATGGGCCCGCTGCTACTGGGCAGTCTGCTGGAACTGACCGACAGTCAGCAGTCGGCGTTATATGCAGCATTCAAGGTAGCGGATCGTGAGGGTTTGCTGCTGCTGGACCTGAAGGACCTCAAGGCGTTGCTCAATCATCTCAAGGACAATCCGCAATTGCTGGGCGATGACGCCGCGCTGATGACTACAGGTTCGAGTCAGGCGCTGTTGCGACGCCTGGCCACTCTGGAGCAGCAGGGCGCGCAGGCGCTGTTCGGTGAGCCCGCGTTGCAGCTTGAGGACATCCTGCAACCGGCCGCTGACGGTCGCGGGCGGATTCATCTATTGGACGCCAGTCGCTTGGTGCACGAAGCGCCGAAGGTCTATGCGACCTTCCTCTTGTGGTTGCTGGCTGAGTTGTTCGAGCAGTTGCCGGAGCGCGGCGATGCGGAAAAGCCACTGTTGGCGCTGTTTTTCGATGAGGCGCACCTGTTGTTTTCCGGCACCCCCAAGGCCCTGCAGGAACGCTTGGAGCAGGTGGTGCGCTTGATTCGTTCCAAGGGTGTGGGGGTGTATTTCGTGACCCAATCGCCAGGTGATCTGCCAGACGATGTACTGGCGCAGTTGGGTTTGCGCATTCAGCACGGTTTGCGAGCGTTTACCGCCAAGGAACAAAAATCATTGCGTGCCGTGGCAGATGGCTTTCGTCCCAATCCGGCCTTTGATGCTTTGTCAGTGCTCACCGAACTGGGTATTGGCGAGGCTTTGGTGGGCACCCTGCAAGACAAGGGGACGCCAGAGAGGGTTCAGCGGGTGCTGGTGGCGCCGCCGCAATCACGGATCGGGCCGCTCACTGAAGCTGAGCGCAAGGCGCTGATCGCCCAATCGCCACTACTGGGGCGCTATGACAAACCTATTGATCGTGAGTCGGCCTATGAAGTGCTGATGAGCCGCAAAGAGCTGGCGCCGCCGACCCAAACCACAGCTGGCAAAGCGGTGGCCGAAGAACCAAGCCTGGCTGACCGGGCCGGCGAGTTCCTCGGCACGGCGGCCGGGCAGGCGCTGAAATCGGCCATGCGCCAGGCAGCCAATCAACTGGGGCGGCAATTGGTCCGCGGTTTGATGGGGTCGTTGTTGGGCGGGAGTAAGCGCCGCTAAAGCGGTAGCGCCGGAGTCAGCCCCGTGATTTGGCGTGGCTGGCCAGGCGTTCCAGGGCGGCACGCAGGTTGGGATCGGTGATGCCGTCGGCGGTGGCCTGGATGGTTTCGGCGGCGCTGCTGGAGAGGTCCATGGTGTGTCCCGTCGCGCCTTGTTGAACGGTGGGCGGCTGAACCTTGAACAGGATGCGGGTGAGGTTGCTGAATTCGTTGAATTCCAGCAACTGGCGCTGCAGGCGCTTTTGCTGATAGCGCAGGCGCGTGGCCCAGTGGCCGTCGGTGACGACCAGTAACAAGCTGCCCTCGCGCCAGGAGGCAACGTGGCAGTGTTCGCGGGCGGCCGGCTGCAACTGGCTCTCCAGCAAGCGTTGCAAATGCGCTAGGCGTTGAGCATGGCCGAGTATGGCTTTTAGAGGCTTGGCTTCGCGAAGAAGAACGGCGGGAGCACGTGCCGTAAGGGGGCGAAAGGCCATGATCAGAAACCTGAAGTTACAGAGCCGCCATGTTAGCAGAAAGTGCCCGTTACACTGGGATCATTGCTTTTTCGTACGTTGACTACTGTGTGACGTTTTGCTGATCGCTATCATTAACTTCTGTAGTGAATGGGGTTGAAGTTCAGCCAAAAGCCCTTATTTTAAGTAAGCCCCGTCACAGCGCTGTGCCAGCATCGTGGAATAACGCCACTTTCCTCACCATCGTTTCCGGGTAGAATGCTCGTTCGCATGCGGCCATGAGGGCTGCTCGGGCGACTCACGGGGCCGCCCTCCAACCCTATGTGTGGAAGATCCTGCCGATATGTTTGCGCCTTTGTTAAAGAAACTTTTTGGAAGCAAGAACGAGCGTGAAGTCAAACGCATGCTCAAGACGGTACAAATCGTCAATGCCTTCGAAGAGCAAATGGTGGCCCTTTCGGACGATCAATTGCGTGCCAAGACCGCCGAGTTCAAGGCCCGTATCGCCAAGGGTGAAACCCTCGACAAACTGCTTCCCGAAGCCTTCGCGGTCGCCCGTGAAGCCGGTAAGCGCGTCATGGGTATGCGTCACTTTGATGTGCAGTTGATCGGTGGCATGACCTTGCATGAAGGCAAGATCGCCGAGATGCGTACCGGTGAAGGCAAGACACTGGTGGCAACCCTGGGCGTCTACCTCAACGCACTGTCCGGCAAGGGCGTGCACGTAGTGACGGTGAACGACTACCTGGCTCGCCGTGACGCCAACTGGATGCGTCCGCTGTACGAATTCCTCGGCCTGACTGTTGGCGTGGTCACGCCGTTCCAGCCGCCTGAAGAAAAGCGCGCCGCCTACGCCGCCGACATCACCTACGGCACCAACAACGAATTCGGTTTCGACTACCTGCGCGACAACATGGCTTTCAGCATGGAAGAGAAATTCCAGCGTGAGCTCAATTTTGCCGTGATCGACGAAGTCGACTCGATTCTCATCGACGAAGCCCGTACCCCGTTGATCATTTCCGGTCAGGCTGAAGACAGTTCGCGCCTGTACACCGAAATCAACAAACTGATTCCAAGCCTTGAGCAGCACATCGAGGAAGTGGAAGGTCAGGTCACCAAGGCCGGCCACTACACCGTTGATGAGAAGACCCGTCAGGTCGAGCTCAACGAAGCCGGCCACCAGTTCATTGAAGAGATGCTGACTCGGGTTGGTTTGCTGGCTGAGGGCGAAAGCCTGTACTCGGCCCATAACCTGGGCCTGTTGACCCACGTCTATGCCGGCCTGCGTGCCCATAAGCTGTTCAATCGCAACGTCGAATACATCGTCCAGGATGGCCAAGTGGTCCTGGTGGATGAGCATACTGGCCGTACCATGCCAGGTCGTCGCCTATCCGAAGGCCTGCACCAGGCCATCGAAGCCAAGGAAAACCTCAACATCCAGGCCGAGAGTCAGACACTGGCCTCGACGACCTTCCAGAACTACTTCCGTCTCTACACCAAGCTGTCCGGCATGACCGGCACCGCTGACACCGAAGCCTTCGAGTTCCATCAGATCTATGGTCTGCAGGTGATGGTGATTCCGCCGAACAAGCCGCTGGCTCGTAAGGACTACAACGATCTGGTGTTCCTGACTGCGGACGAGAAATACGCCGCAATCATTAACGACATCAAGGAGTGCATGGCCCAGGGCCGTCCTGTGTTAGTGGGTACCGCCACCATCGAAACTTCCGAGCACATGTCCAACCTGCTCAACAAGGAAGGCATCGAACACAAGGTTCTGAACGCCAAGTTCCACGAAAAAGAGGCAGAAATCATTGCCCAGGCGGGTCGTCCAGGCGCCCTGACCATCGCCACCAACATGGCCGGTCGTGGTACCGACATCCTCTTGGGCGGTAACTGGGAAGTGGAAGTTGCCTCCCTGGAGAACCCGACTCCGGAGCAGATCGCTCAAATCAAGGCTGACTGGCAGAAGCGTCACCAGCAGGTGCTGGAGTCCGGCGGCTTGCAGGTGATCGCTTCCGAGCGTCATGAGTCGCGGCGTATCGACAACCAGTTGCGTGGTCGTGCCGGTCGCCAGGGTGACGCCGGCTCCAGCCGTTTCTACCTGTCTCTGGAAGACAGCCTGATGCGCATCTTTGCCTCTGATCGGGTGAAGAACTTCATGAAGGCCCTGGGCATGCAGTCCGGTGAAGCGATCGAGCACCGCATGGTGACCAACGCTATCGAGAAGGCCCAGCGCAAGGTCGAAGGCCGTAACTTCGATATCCGTAAACAATTGCTGGAGTTCGACGACGTCAACAACGAGCAGCGTAAGGTGATCTATCACATGCGTAACACGTTGCTGGCTGCCGACAACATTGGCGAAACCATTGCCGATTTCCGTCAAGACGTGCTCAACGCCACCATCAGCGCTCATATTCCGCCGCAATCGCTGCCGGAGCAGTGGGATGTCGCTGGCCTGGAAGAAGCAATCCAGAGCGGCTTTGGTGTGAGCCTGCCGATCCAGCAATGGCTCGATGAAGACGATCACCTGTACGAAGAAACCCTGCGCGAGAAACTGCTCAACGAGCTGATCGCGGCGTACAACGAGAAAGAAGACCAGGCCGGCGCCGAAGCCTTGCGCAGCTTCGAGAAGCAGATCGTTCTGCGGGTTCTGGATGACCTGTGGAAGGACCACCTGTCGACCATGGACCACCTGCGTCACGGTATTCACCTGCGTGGTTATGCGCAGAAGAATCCAAAGCAGGAGTACAAGCGCGAGTCCTTCACCCTGTTTTCCGAATTGCTGGATTCCATCAAGCGCGATTCGATCCGTGTGCTGTCTCACGTTCAGGTCCGTCGAGAAGATCCGGTCGAGGAAGAGGCACGTCTGCGTCAAGAAGCCGAGGCGTTGGCCCAGCGTATGCAGTTTGAACATGCTGAAGCCCCAGGCTTGGACCAACCGCAAGCCTTGGAAGAGGGCGCTGATGCCGACGTGGCGGTGGCCTCCGCTCCAGTGCGCAACGAGCAGAAGTTGGGCCGCAACGAACTGTGCTACTGCGGTTCGGGCAAGAAGTACAAACACTGTCACGGCCAGATCAACTAAGATCCCCGCCAGACACTGAAACACCCGCGCCGTGACGGCATCAGCCGTCGCGGCGTTTTTCCATTTGCGACACCGTCTTTTGTGACGACGGTGCAGACACCTGATAAGAGGAGCGCATTCATGGCTGTTGGTCTTGGTCCTTTGCCAACGTTGCACCCGGTTGCCGGTTTCGAACTCGGTATCGCTTCGGCGGGTATTAAACGCCTGGGGCGCAAGGATGTGGTGGTCATGCGCTGCGCTGAAGGCTCCAGCGTTGCCGGGGTGTTTACCCTGAATGCGTTCTGCGCCGCGCCGGTGATCCTGGCCAAGCAACGCGTGCAAGGTACGGTGCGCTATCTGCTGACCAACACCGGTAACGCCAATGCTGGCACCGGCGAGCCGGGTCTGGCTGCGGCTAGCCGTACCTGTGCCAAGTTGGCGGAGTTGGCCGGGGTTGAGGCCAGTTCGGTGTTGCCGTATTCCACCGGGGTCATTGGCGAGCCACTGCCGGTCGAAAAAATCGAAGGCGCCTTGCAAGCGGCGCTGGATGATCTGTCCGAGGACAACTGGGCTGAAGCCGCCACTGGGATCATGACCACCGACACTCTGCCCAAAGGGGCCAGTCGTCAGTTCCAGCATGAGGGTGTAACCATCACCGTGACCGGCATCAGCAAGGGGGCGGGGATGATCCGTCCGAACATGGCGACCATGCTCGGCTACATTGCCACGGACGCCAAAGTCTCCCGCGAGGTGCTGCAGCATCTGCTCCTGGACGGCGCCAATAAGTCGTTCAATCGCATTACCATCGACGGCGATACCTCGACCAACGATTGCTGCATGCTGATCGCTACCGGTCAGGCCAACCTGCCGGAGATCACCGAAGCCACTGGGCCGCTGTTTGCCGCCTTGAAGCAGGCGGTGTTTGACGTCTGCATGGAAGTTGCCCAAGCCATCGTCCGCGACGGTGAGGGGGCGACCAAATTCGTCACGGTGCAAGTCAACGGCGGCGGCACCCATCAGGAGTGCCTGGATGTGGGGTACACCGTGGCTCATTCGCCGCTGATCAAGACCGCATTGTTCGCCTCGGATCCAAACTGGGGGCGCATTCTGGCTGCGGTAGGTCGCGCCGGCGTGCCGGACCTGGATGTCAGCAAAATCGATGTGTTCCTTGGCGACGTCTGTATCGCCAGCCGCGGTGCGCGGGCTGCAAGTTATACCGAAGCCCAAGGCGCGGCGGTCATGCAGCAGGAAGAGATCACTATCCGTATTGAACTGGGCCGTGGTGCGTGCAGTGAAACCCTCTGGACCACTGACCTGTCTCACGAATACGTCAAGATCAACGCGGAATACCGTACTTAAGCGCACGTCCGCAAGCCTGCTTCAGAGCCTTTTGGGAGCCGGCTTGCTGGTGAAACAGTGGTCTTAAATGGCCGGCCCGACCTGGTCCGGCCGAACACTCGATCAGAGGAAGCAGTGCGGTGAAACGAGTACATGTGGCTGCGGCCGTTATCCGTGATGGCAACGGCAAGATCCTGATTGCCCGGCGTGCCGATACTCAGCATCAAGGCGGTCTATGGGAGTTTCCCGGAGGCAAGGTCGAGGCTGGAGAGGCGGTACACGCTGCGCTGGCCCGTGAGCTGCAGGAAGAGCTGGGGATTGCTGTGACGGCGGCGCGGCCGCTGATCAAGGTGCAGCACGACTACCCGGATAAACAGGTGTTGCTGGATGTCTGGGAAGTCTGTGCCTTCAGCGGTGAACCCCACGGCGCCGAAGGGCAACCGCTGGCTTGGGTTAGCCCTCGCGAACTGGCGGACTATGAATTCCCGGCAGCCAATCAGCCGATTGTCGCGGCGGCGCGTTTGCCAGCCCATTACTTGATTACCCCAGAGGGCCTGGAAACTCCGACCTTGTTGCGTGGCATGCAAAAGGCGATTGCCCAGGGCAGCAAATTGATTCAGTTGCGAGCCCCCGGTGGCTACGATCCGCAGTACCGCGATCTGGCGGTGGACGCTACGGGCCTGTGTGCCGGCAAGGCGCAATTGATGCTCAAGGGACCGTTTGAATGGTTGGGCGATTTTCCGTCAGCGGGCTGGCACATTACTGCGGCGCAGTTGCGGAAATACGCCAGTGCCGGTCGGCCATTTGGCAAGGATCGCTGGTTGGCAGCCTCTTGCCACAGCGCCGAGGAGCTATCCCTGGCGCAGCAGATGGACGTGGACTTCGTGACCTTGTCACCGGTGCAGCCGACCCAGACTCATCCCGATGCGCAGCCTCTGGGGTGGGAGCAGGCCACGCAGTTGATCAGCGGCTTCAATAAGCCGGTGTATCTGCTGGGGGGCGTAGGTCCGGCGGAGTGTCAGCAAGCCTGGGATGTCGGCGCGCAGGGTGTGGCTGGAATCCGCGCCCTCTGGCCGCAAGACTAAAGGTCGTCAGGCGCCGGTGGTTCAGCAAGGCTTGAGGGCCTTAGGGCTGGCAAGCCGGCGCTCGATGCTTAGGGTTTGGCGGCGGCTTGCCAGAGGATCTCGGCTATCCTCTGGCGTTTGGCAATCAGGCGCGCGGCGACAAACAGCAGGTCTGACAGGCGGTTGATGTAGGCCAGTCCGACACCTTGTAACGGTTCGACAGCATTGAGGCGTTGGCAGCGGCGTTCCGCACCACGTGCCAGGCTGCGGCAGATGTGGGCTTGGGCGATCAGTGTCGAACCACCGGGCAGAATGAAATTCTCCAGTGGGCCCAATTCTTCGTTCCAGCTATCAATGGCCGCTTCCAGGCGTTCGACTTCGGCCTTGTTGAGGGCCTGATACGCCGGCATCGCCAATTCTCCTCCGAGATCGAACAAGCGGTGCTGACAAGGCGCGAGCACCTCGATCACTTCCTTGAGTCCAGGACAGGCCTCGCTTTGTTCGGCCAAGCCGGCCAGTAGTAGCCCCAGTTGGCTGTTCAGGGTGTCGACTTCGCCGATGGCCTCTACCCGTGGGTGATCCTTGGCGACTCGACGGCCGTCTCCCAGTCCGGTTTCGCCTTTGTCGCCAGTGCGCGTGTAGATCTTCGACAAGCGAAAGCCCATGTTTAGTTCTCCAATGGTAGAGGTTCTTGAACCTGGGGCTGGCTGCTGGCCAGGGGCAGGCGCAAGGTGATGCAGGTGCCTTGGCCCCGGGTTGATTGCACTTCCATCTGCCCTTTGTGGTTGTTGGTGATGATGAAGTACGACACCGACAAGCCGAGTCCGGTGCCTTGGCCGATCTCCTTGGTGGTGAAGAATGGCTCGAAGGTGCGCTTGCGCACGTTCTCGCTCATGCCGATGCCATTGTCTTCTACCTGGATTTCCGCCCAGGGGGGATTCAGCCTGGTACGCAGGATGATCCGCCCCGGTTCGCTGTCATCTGTACGCTGGTGGATGGCTTGGGCGGCGTTCTTCAGCAGGTTGAGCAGCACCTGCTCCAGTTCGTTGGCGGTGCCTGGAACCGGGCCGAGATTCGGGTCGAACTGGCGGATGATGGCCTGGCCCTTGAAGTCGAAACCTATGGCCAGATCGAAGTCGTTGCTGGCGATCTCCACCGCCTGGTCGATCAGCGCCGGCAGATCGCACGGCGCCATTTGCCGATTGCTACGGCGGCTGAAACTGAGCATGTGGGTAACGATCTTCGCCGCCCGCGCGCCGGCTTGTTGAATGCCATCCAGCAACTGCGGCACTTCGCGGCTTTCCAGGTAGCGATTGACGGTGTGTAACTCGACGCCGATCTGTTGGGCGGTCTCAAGGTTTTTTGCCAGTTCGGGAGACAACCTCCGACGAATGTTCTGCACGTTGTGCAGGATCGCGCCCAAAGGGTTGTTGATCTCGTGGGCCATGCCGGCGGCGAGTCCGCCCACGGAGAGCATCTTTTCCGACTGCACCATCATTTCTTCCAGGGACAGGCGCTGGGTAATGTCGTCGATCCGGATCACCACACCGCGCCCAGCGCCCCCCATCAACGGGTAGAACGTCAGGGCGTAGTGCTTGGGTTCTTCATCCTTGAACCAGGTGACCCGCTCGACCTTGGTCACGGTGTGCTGTTCGACGGTTTCCTTGAGTTGTGCCAGGAACGGCTTGAGCGGTTCGAAGGCGAGGAAGATCGGTTGGTTCAGGGCTTCGTCGAGGCGGGTGCCGGACAGGGCGCTGGCCTCCTGGTTCCACTGGGTCACATACAGCTGTTCGTCCAAGGCGATCAGTGCCGAGGGCATGGAGTCGATGATACTGTTGAGGTAGTTCTGAAAGCCGGTGAGTTTCTTTTCGATCTTGCTGCGCACCTGGACTTCCAGCTCCAGCTTGCGGTTGGTGTGGCGGGTTTCTTCGGCTAATCCCTGAGCCTGGTCATAGGCTGCCTGTGAGTCGTCACGTGCGCGCTTGAGCTGCTGTTCTCGGGCCTCAATGCGCGACAGCATGGTGTTGAAGGCTTCCGCCAGGCTGCCGATTTCATCGTGGTTGCCCCGAGCCGCACGCAGGGCGTAGTTCTCTTCGCGGGTGACCTGGCGTGACAGTTCTTCAAGGCGGTGAATCGGTTGGGTGATCAGGCGCTTGATCTGCCGCGCGATGACTAGCCATAACAGTACGCTGAAAATCAGGATGCCCAGGCTCGCCGTGAGCGTGCCGGTGTAGAACGCCATCGGCAGTTCGCTGGTAGCCACCAGCAGCAAGTGCCCGGGTGCCTGTCCCGGTCGGGGCAGGGGGATCACTTGGTTGCTGCGAAACTCTGTCATTTGCCAGGCTTCGATGTGCCGGTAGCGCTCGGGCAGCGTGAGGTGATCACCGTGCTGCAACTGGGCCAGGCGCATGCCTTTGCCATCGTAGATGGCTGCTGCCCGTAGCGGGGAGTAGCTGTCGAGTTCGTTGAGCAGCTTTTGCGCATCGTCGGTGGAGTCCAGGGCCTTGATCGCCAGTGTCGGATTGGACATCAGTCGGCCAATGGTCTGCAGGGCCTGCGGCGCCATGCTTTCCTGGGAGATCCAGTAGGCAGCGCTGATGAAAGTCAGGTTGGCCACCAGCAGTACGGTGGTCAGCAGGACAAGCAGGGCGGCCAGGAGCTTTTGGCCCACCGGCAGATTTTCGAGGCGCTGGCGCAATGGCATCGGTTGTATCGCTGGGAATGAGCAAGTGGGCAGCGTAGCTGCTGCTCAGTCACTGGGCAATCCGCGCAGACGCAGCTGGCTCACCAAGCGTTGTTGCAGCTGCTGCAAGTGCGGCAGTTGCAAGCGGTGTCGAGCGGCTGCCTGGCAGGCATAACCGAGCAGGTAGCTGATTTCCGTCCGCCGCTGGTTGCTCACGTCCTGGTACATCGAGGAGTAGTTGGCGGCCGTGGCCTGAATCACACGTTCGACTTCTTGTTGCAGGTTCTGCGCTGCTGCGGGTTGTCCGCAGCATTGCAGGAGCTCGCTCAACTCGGCGCATAAGGTGGCGACTTCACAATGGTGTTGCTGCAAGCCGCCATTGCGACAGTCATGCAGCACGGTCAGCGGATTGATCGCGCAGTTGAGCGCCAGTTTGCGCCAGAGCCGAGTGAGGATCTGGGTGCTCCACTCGTGGGGAATGCCGCTGGCGCTCAACTCATCGAGCCAGAGCGGCGGGGTCGGATGCCCGGTGTCGCCCAGCCAGGTGTAGCCATGGCCGGCGAAGACCACGCGCCAGTCACCGTCTCGAAATGCGCCTTCGGTGCTGGAGGCAGCGATACAGCGTGCCTGGGGCACGCTGGCGGCTACGGCGTCTTGGCTGCCCAGGCCGTTTTGTAACAGGATCAGTTCAGCGCCTGGGGCAAGGCGCTGGGCGATGCCGGCCACGGCGGCTTCGGCGTCGTACGCCTTGCAGGCCAGCAGCAGACGGCTGATGGGGGAGGTGTTGTCGCACGTTTCACCGAGGATCGCATGCAGGCTGCTTTGCCCCTGTTCCACCAGAGTCAGGCCGCCAGCGCTCTGATACGCCTGCAAACGGGCTCGATCGCGCAGGATCAGCCGTACCGGCAAGCCGGCGCGGGCCAGGCGAGTCGCCCATAGGGTGCCGAGGCTGCCGGCGCCGAGAACATGCCAGGGAGTGGACATCAGGTTATCGCTCTGTTTGGCAGGCCCTTGGAGGGCACGCGGTGAAGGAAGGGAAAGACCCGTTATAATGAGCGCGGATTTTAACCGCAAGCCGGGCGTGTTCGATGTCTTGAACAGCGCCCCTTTTTATTTGGAGAGATTACATGCCGTCGTTTGACGTGGTATCCGAACTGGACAAGCACGAAGTCACCAATGCGGTGGAGAACGCCGTCAAGGAGCTGGACCGTCGCTACGACTTGAAGGGCAAGGGCAGCTTCGAGTTCAAAGACAAGGATCTGACCGTCAACCTGACCGCTGAAGCCGAATTCCAGTTGGAGGCGATGATCGAGATCCTCAAGCTGGCCCTGGTCAAGCGCAAGATCGACGTGCAGTGCCTGGAAGTCAAAGAGGCCTACGCCTCGGGCAAGGTGATGAAGCAGGAAGCCGTACTCAAGGAAGGTATCGACAAGGAGCTGGCGAAGAAAATCGTCGCTCATATCAAAGATGCCAAGTTGAAGGTGCAAGCGGCTATTCAAGGCGAGCAGGTGCGGGTGACCGGCAAGAAGCGCGACGACCTGCAAGAGGCTATCGCCGCCCTGCGAGCCAAGGAATTCGGCATGCCTCTGCAGTTCAATAACTTCCGCGACTGATCCCGTCTCCGGGAACCTCTAGAGCTTTTTGGCGTCCGAGGCCGGAGTCATGGCAGAAACGATTGAGCCGTCGGGGACTTGGTCGTTCTGCCTGTCAGTCACCCATGCCGTCACCCCTGGAATCTGGAGAAATAGATGGATTTGAGCGCTGAAGTAGACAACCTCGTTCGGGCTTCCCAAGCCTGGATTCCAATGATCATGGAATACGGCAGCCGGGTGCTGCTGGCAGTCATTACGCTGGCTGTCGGCTGGTGGCTGATCAACAAACTGACTCGCAAAGTCGGCCAGTTGCTGGCACTGCGTAATGCGGACCTGGCGCTGCAAGGGTTTATCAGCAGCCTGGCCAACATCATTCTCAAGGTGCTGCTGGTCGTCAGTGTGGCTTCGATGATTGGTGTCGAAACCACCTCCTTTGTGGCTGCGATCGGTGCTGCTGGCCTGGCCATCGGCCTGGCGCTGCAAGGCAGTCTGGCGAACTTCGCCGGCGGGGTGCTGATTCTGTTATTCCGCCCGTTCCGTATCGGTGACTGGATCGAAGCCCAGGGCATCAGCGGTACGGTCGACAGCATTCAGATCTTTCATACCGTTGTGCGCACCGGGGACAACAAGACCGTGATCGTGCCCAACGGCAATCTGTCCAACGGCATCATCATCAACTACAACCGCCAGCCGACCCGCAAGGTGGTGTTCGATGTTGGCGTTGATTACGACGCGAACCTGCAGACCGCACGGGCGGTGCTTCTGGAGCTGGCTAAGGATGAACGTGTATTGACCGATCCTGCGCCGGTGGCTGTGGTGTCTACCTTGGGCGACAGCGCCATTACTCTTTCCCTGCGTGTCTGGGTCAAGACCGCGGACTATTGGGATGTGATGTTCCGCTTCAATGAATTGTCCCGTGATCGTTTGAAGGCAGCGGGAATTGACATCCCGTTTCCGCAGCGGGTGATTCGTGTGGTTCAGGACGCTGCTGCATAACACCTCAGGCCTATGACCTGACTGTTTGGTCAGCTGGTGTTGTTCAGACAAGGGGCTATCGGCCCCTTGTTTGTTTTAAGTCTCGATCATTGATACGCAGCAAGTTCTGTCCAGCAAGGCGGATACTTGTTCGAGCGTTCATTCTATTAGTTAGCTTGCTATTCTTCTGCGTCGGTCTTACGCGACATCGACGTATAAAAAAACCGCCGACCTGATACAGGTCGGCGGTTTTATTAGAGCTGCGCGTTAGCGCAATCAACAGAGCATTGAAATTACAAGATGCTCAGTGGGTACTCTACGATGATGCGAACGTCGTTGTTGTCCGAAGTGTAGTCACTGTTGTAAGCACCGTTTGCACGGTATACAGCGCTACGCAGGCGGAACGACAGGTCCTTGGCTGGACCTTCTTGCATCACGTATTTGGTTTCGAAGTTGAATTCGTTTTCCTTGCCTTCGGTGTTCGACGAAGTGGTGATGTTGTCACCCTTCACGTAACGGGCCATGAAGCTCAGGCCAGGAACACCCAGAGTCGCCATGTTCAGGTCGTAGCGAGCTTGCCAGGAGCGCTCGTCTTCGCCGATGAAGTCGGAGATCTGAATGGAGTTGGCAACGTAGATAGTGCCGTTACCGTCAACACCATACTGGTAGTTGCTGTTGCCGGTAGAGCGCTGGTGAGCAATGGTGAACTTGTTCGGGCCAATGCTGTAAGCAGCTGCGAGGCTCCACAGTTTGTTGTCCAGTTTACCGTACAGCTTTTTGCCGTCGTCTTTGGTGCGATAGCCATTGAAGTCGAAGTTCAGCGACTGATCATCGGCGATCGGGAAGGTGTAGTTCAGGTTGATGTACTGCTTCTTGAAGTAGTCATCGACCTTGGACATGGCCACGCCACCGACGAAGTTGTCAGTGAACTGGTAGGTCGCGCCAGCAAAATCAGCACCGGTCAGGCCTGGGTTTTTCAGACCAGTGTCGCTGTTACGGCCGTTGATGCTGTCTCTGTACTGACCGGTTTGCGAGCGCAGTGCGGTGAAGTGACCAGCATTGAGCTCCAGGCCTTTGATCTCGTTGCTGGTGATCAAGGTACCGGTAGCGACTTCAGGCAACAGACGGCTGTCATCGGTGGAGAATACTGGGCTGGCAACCATTTGGTCGCCGTACTTCAGTACGGTGTCGGAGATGCGGAACTTGACGGCACCACCTACAGCGGAAGAGTCTTTCTCAGGCTCGCCTCGGCTATTGTTGGCGGCCATACCGTTGCCCGAACGGCCAGCACCACCGTCCAGCTTGATCACGCCCATGGCAAAAGCATCGACACCGACACCTACAGTACCTTGGGTGAAGCCAGATTTGTACTGCAGCAGTTCGCTCAGACCGGTGTCTTGGCGATAGCCGCTTTTGAAGGTGCCATCACTACGCTTACGGTTACCTGCACCGTTTTTGAAGTCACGGTTCATGTACTCGAGACGGGTTTTTGCAGTCAGGGTGCTATCTTCGATAAAGCCCTTGGATTCGTCCTGAGAGGACGCGATTGCGAACTGCGAGGTGCCTGCTGATACAGCCAGGGCGATCATGCTCCACTTCATCACGCGCATCGTGATTTGCTCCTTTGGTTTTTAGAAGAGTACTGCCATCCCACTTTCTTTTTATCTGGGCGGCTCTTTCTTTTTGTGTCGGCGCAAACTTATATCACGCCGACAATGTTGGCGATACTTGCCTATCTATCCTTTCGGCTTCTTTACGAGCCTGTCGCAAATTGCTTGACCCATGTCGCAATTGAGCCGTCGCCTGCATTCAGATTGACAGCTAAAGCAGTGCTTTCAGAGCCACTGAAAGGAAGCAGTGAACCCCCTCCCATGTGAACACCCTGAAAACGCCGCGGGGCAACCCTGCCGCTATTATTATGAGTCTGCAAGGCCTTTCCACTGGTGGTGAAGCCTTGCCGACGATGGTCGGTTGAATGCAACAAGCGTGCACAAAATGGATTTACTCGGCAATTTTTCCACCATGCTTCATCCGACCCAGTAAAAACCTCATAAAACCGCCGTTTCAAACGTCCTTTTGTTTGGCTTGACGTGGCGCTTTTCATGGTGCAGGGGTGTGCGATAAGTTGCACAGCCCAGCAAAGCGTTACCGCTGCACACTGCCAAGTGAGTAAACGGCGGATGCTTGAGGTACCTAGCGTAGACCGTCTGTACGATTTTGGTGCAAAACTTCTGCGGTGCTGTGCAGGTCCCATACAGTCAGTTGTTCGAGGGGTTGTGGGCATCAGAGAATTGCCGGAGCCCCTTGCAAGCGTCCTGGGTGTTCTGTACGCAAATGGTGCAGCGCTCAGAAAAGTGATCTGTCGTAGTGCGCGCTGGTTGCATTGACTGGGCTCCTTGTCGTGGAGGCGGCGCTTTGCGGCTCTTTGGTCATGAAGCATGGTGCATTCGCAGGTATGCTGCGTGTCTGTCGCCTGGCGCGTGTCAGTCATACTGGACGCCGGGCTGGAATGAGCGGAGCGGGAGAAAGCGCGGTGTTCACTTTAGATTCACGGTTGCAACAAGATACGCTGCCCATAGGGGACTTTCCCCTCTGTCGGTTGTTGCTGTCCAACGATGCGAACTACCCTTGGTTCATCCTGGTGCCACGTCGCGAGGATATCAGCGAATTGTTTCAGTTGGATGTCACGGATCAGCTTCAGTTATGGCAGGAAACCACCGCGCTGGCTGAGCTGCTCAAGGATTCGTTTGATGCCGATAAACTGAACGTGGCGACTTTGGGTAACGTAGTCAGTCAGTTGCACATGCATGTGATTGTGCGTAAGCGCGATGATGCTGCCTGGCCTGCGCCTGTCTGGGGCAAGCACCCGGCCAAGCCTTACAGTCCTGAGCAGGTTGCACAGATCCGCGATCGGTTGCGGGTGGTGTTGACCGATGATTTCCGGTTTCTGGAGGGATGAACATGAGCCTGGAAGAGCGCGTCACTGATCTGGAAAGCCGTCTGGCGTTTCAGGATGACACGATTCAAGCCTTGAACGATGTGCTGGTGGCACAGCAGAAGGTACTGGAGCGTTTGCAGTTGCAAATGATGGCGCTGCTCAAGCGTCAGGAGGAGATGGTTGGGCAGTTCGACTCTTTTGAGGAAGAGGCGCCCCCACCGCATTACTGATTCTTCAAAGCCAAAAAACCGCGCCTGGGCGCGGTTTTTTTGGGGCATGTATCAGCGGCGCGGTAGTGCGGCGATCACGTCTTCAGCTTGCAAGCCTTTGTCGCGATTCATTACCGAGAACTCTACACGTTGGCCTTCCACCAGAACGCGATGTCCTTCTCCACGGATGGCGCGAAAGTGCACAAAAATATCATCGCCGGAGTCCCGAGAAATAAAGCCAAACCCTTTGGAGGTGTTGAACCACTTCACGGTGCCGGTATCACGGTTGCTCATGTCATAGGAAGGCGCCGAGGCAGAGGCCACCGGTGATGACTTGTAAAAGCTGATGGCCAGGTGCAGAACCACCGCGATCAGTGCAGTCAGCAGGCTGACCAATACTGCAGGTTGGCCTCCGATGACAGGCATGGGCGCCAGCAGGGTGAGGGTTTGCAGTACGACAACCAGTACCAGTAGGGCGCTGACCAGGTTTTGCAGGTGATGGCGAGGACCTTTGTTCCAGTGTGGAATCACCGGAGCCAGGATCAGGTTGAGCAGGCCGAACAGAGCCAGGTAAAGAGCATCGGGTTGTTGCAGGTAGGGCTCCGCGTCAGATCTAAGACTCGGAATCAAGGACAGCAGCAAAGCCGCGACGCCTGTCAGCAGGTGGACGATTTTCAACATTTTGATTAACTCACGTTAAGAAGCAAGCACTAAGGAAGAGCTGATCACGCACGGTTCGCTTCTGAATAAATAGGTGAGGCGGCAGGTACGGACGCGGTGTCAGCCTATGCGCGCTGGCCGGAGAAATTGGCAACAGCGACACCGGGCCTATTTAACAGCAAAGCCCAAGCCTTCTCAAATCAGCAGGGGTGGGGTGAGGATGCGTGAAATTCCTGAATTGAATGCGTGGGCTGAAAGGGGCGAGCAAAGGCTTGTTCTAGAGCAATTGCCGTGTTTTTCCAAGGAACGCCGGTTTTTCCCTGTTGTCGGATTAGGGCTGAGTTTGGCACTTCAGCGTCTTGACTGGGCCGCGGGACAATCCACCGCAGGCTGATTGGCCAGTCGCGGCGGCAGAGGGACGGCACTCTTGCTAGAGTGGTCCGGCAGATCATTGGGTGAATCCATCCCGTTAACGGAGAGAAACATGGCAATTGATATCGGTATCAGCGAAGAAGATCGTAAATCCATCGTCGACGGACTGTCCCGCCTGCTTTCGGACACTTACGTGTTGTACCTGAAAACCCATAACTTCCATTGGAACGTCACCGGTCCGCAGTTTCGCACCCTGCATTTGATGTTCGAAGAGCAGTACAACGAACTGGCGCTGGCGGTCGATCTGATTGCCGAGCGTATTCGTGCGCTGGGGTTCCCGGCTCCGGGCGCCTACTCCATTTATGCCCGACTGTCCTCGATCAAGGAGGAGGAGGGCGTGCCGGCGGCGGAAGAAATGATCAAGCAACTGGTGGCCGGACAAGAGGCGGTAACCCGCACCGCCCGGGGCATCTTTCCGTTGCTGGACAAAGTCAGCGATGAACCGACGGCGGATCTGCTGACCCAACGTATGCAGGTGCATGAAAAAACCGCATGGATGCTGCGTTCTCTGCTGGAAAATCGTTAAGGCTGTAATCGCGAATGGCGCCCTGTGCGTCATTCGCGCCTTTTCGCAGCGTCCGCTATCTATATGGTCATACGGCTGCACAGGGCCGATTTAATGGATATAATCCCGCTCTTTGCTACGTAGCCCGAGCTTTGGCGTGGGCTCTGGCACTAGTTCGAGCAGCAATCTGGATCGCCGAGACGCCCCCATGCCCATGTACGACTACCAATGTGCTTCCTGTGGTCATCAGTTGGAAGCCATTCAAAAGATCAGCGCCGCGCCGCTGGTCGACTGCCCTGCCTGCCAGGCGCCTGAACTGAAGAAGATGCTGTCCATGCCGGGCTTTCGCCTCAGCGGCACCGGCTGGTATGAAACCGATTTCAAAACCGGCTCCAAGAAGAACCTGGCCGGTGGCGACAAAGCTGACTAAGTTGAACGACACGCGCGAGCTCTTGCACCATGCGGCCCCCCAAGCTGCGCAAGGCCTCCATCGAATTTCGAATTACGAGAAGTGAAACCACTACCATGATGCGCAGCCATTATTGCGGCCAACTGAACGAAAGCCTGGAAGGTCAGGAAGTCACCCTTTGCGGATGGGTCCACCGTCGCCGTGACCACGGCGGGGTGATTTTTCTCGATATCCGTGATCGTGAAGGTCTGGCCCAAGTGGTGTTCGATCCGGACCGCGCTGAAACCTTCGCCGCCGCCGACCGCGTGCGCAGCGAATACGTGGTCAAGATCACCGGTAAGGTGCGTTTGCGTCCAGCCGGTGCCGGCAACGTCAACATGGCTTCGGGCATGATCGAAGTGCTGGGCTACGAGCTGGAAGTGCTGAACGAAGCGGAAACCCCGCCGTTCCCGCTCAACGAATACTCCGACGTGGGTGAAGAAACTCGTCTGCGCTATCGCTTCATCGACCTGCGCCGCCCGGAAATGGCTGAGAAGCTGCGCCTGCGGTCGCGCATGACCACCAGTATTCGTCGCTACTTGGACGAGAACGGGTTCCTTGACGTAGAAACCCCTATCCTGACCCGCGCCACACCGGAAGGTGCCCGCGACTATCTGGTGCCGAGCCGTACCCACGCCGGCAGCTTCTTCGCTCTGCCGCAATCGCCACAGCTGTTCAAGCAACTGCTGATGGTGGCTGGCTTTGACCGCTACTACCAGATTGCCAAATGTTTCCGCGACGAAGACCTGCGTGCCGACCGTCAGCCTGAGTTCACTCAGATCGACATCGAAACCAGCTTCCTCGACGAAAAAGACATCATGGGCCTGACCGAAGGCATGATCCGCAACCTGTTCAAGGAAGTGCTGGGTCTGGAGTTCGGCGAATTCCCGCACATGACCTTTGAAGAAGCCATGCGCCGCTACGGTTCCGACAAGCCAGACCTGCGCAACCCGCTGGAACTGGTGGACGTTGCCGACCAGCTCAAGGAAGTGGAATTCAAGGTCTTCAGCGGCCCGGCCAACGATCCGAAATGCCGTATTGCCGCCTTGCGCGTTCCTGGCGGCGCCAGCATGCCGCGCAAGCAGATCGACGATTACACCAAGTTCGTCGGTATCTACGGTGCCAAGGGCCTGGCGTACATCAAGGTCAACGAGCGTGCCAAGGGTGTTGAAGGTCTGCAATCGCCGATCGTGAAGAACATTCCGGAAGCCAACCTGAACGTGATCCTCGATCGCGTGGGTGCGGTCGACGGCGACATCGTGTTCTTCGGGGCCGACAAGGCCAAGATCGTCAGCGAAGCCCTTGGCGCGCTGCGTATCAAGCTCGGTCACGACCTGAACCTGCTGACCTGCGAGTGGGCACCGATGTGGGTGGTCGACTTCCCGATGTTCGAAGAGAACGATGACGGTAGCTTCACCGCCTTGCACCACCCGTTCACCGCGCCGAAATGCTCGCCTGAAGAGCTGGAGGCCAACCCGGCAACCGCTCTGTCGCGCGCCTACGACATGGTGTTGAACGGTACTGAGCTGGGTGGTGGTTCGATCCGTATTCACCGCAAGGAAATGCAGCAAGCAGTATTCCGCCTGCTGGGGATCAGCGAAGCCGAACAGGACGAGAAATTCGGCTTCCTGCTCGACGCCCTCAAGTACGGCGCGCCGCCACACGGTGGTCTGGCCTTTGGTCTGGACCGTCTGGTGATGCTGATGACCGGCGCCCAGTCGATCCGCGAAGTGATCGCCTTCCCGAAAACCCAGAGCGCGGCCTGCGTCATGACTCAGGCACCGGGTCTGGTGGATGCTAAGTCTCTGCGTGAGCTGCACATCCGCCTGCGCGAACAGCCTAAGGCTGAATAAGCCGGCCCGAGAAGGCGCACCTTAGGGTGCGCTTTTTCTATGGGGTCGAGTTTTGTTGGTCGCGCGTCTCAAGGGGCGCGCGGGCAATGTTTCAAAGAAAATTTGGAGCAAGTTATGGCAGGTCATTCCAAGTGGGCGAACATCAAGCACCGCAAAGAGCGTCAGGATGCCAAGAGAGGCAAGATTTTCACCAAGTGGATTCGTGAGCTGACCGTCGCTGCCCGTCAAGGCGGTGGCGACCCCAACTCTAACCCACGGTTGCGTCTGGCTCTGGATAAGGCCCTGGGCGCCAACATGAGTCGAGACATCATTGATCGGGCCATCGCTCGTGGCACCGGTGCTGCCGGCAGCGACGATGTCGTCGAGCTGACCTATGAAGGCTACGGTCCCAATGGTGTGGCGGTGATGGTCGAGTGCATGACCGACAACCGCAACCGCACTGCAGCGGCCGTGCGCCATGCCTTCAGCAAGTGCGGCGGTAACCTGGGGACCGACGGTTCGGTGGCTTATCTGTTCGAACGTAAAGGGCAGATCACCTTCGCCGAAGGTGTCGATGAAGACGCGCTGATGGAAGCGGCGATGGAAGCCGATGCCGACGACGTGGTCACCAATGAAGACGGTTCCATTGACGTGTTCACCTCGTTCGCCGGGTTCTATGGCGTGCGCAATGCTTTGGAAGCGGCAGGTTTCACTGCTGCGGACGCGGAAATCGTCATGCTGCCCACCACCAGTGCCGAACTGGATCTGGAAGGCGCGGAAAAGGTTCTCAAGCTGATCGACATGCTGGAAGACCTGGATGACGTGCAAAACGTCTATTCCAACGCGGATATCCCCGAGTCGGTGGCCGAGCAACTTGGCTGACTGAACGACACTGACCTTGAAGCCGGATGGGCAACGCCGTGATGATTGTGCGGTAGGGCGCTTCCGGCTTCTGCCTTTTTGCTATTCCGGTCATGGCCGGCGGATCTCTTCATTCTAAGCAGCAGGCGTTATGACACTTATTCTTGGTATCGACCCCGGTTCGCGCATCACCGGTTATGGCGTGGTTCGTGATACCGGGCGTGGCTGTGTGTATGTCGCCTCTGGTTGTATTCGTACCGGCACCGGCGAACTGCCGCAACGGCTGCAGATTGTCTATCGCGGTGTTCGTGAAGTGATTCAGACCTACGGGCCGGTGACTATGGGCATCGAGAAGGTGTTCATGGCGCGTAATGCCGATTCGGCGTTGAAGCTTGGGCAAGCTCGGGGCGCGGCGATTGTCGCGTGTGTCGAGGAGGGGCTGGAGGTCGCTGAATACACGGCTACCCAGGTCAAGCAGGCCGTAGCGGGGACCGGCGGCGCCAATAAAGAGCAGGTGCAGATGATGGTCATGCATTTGCTCAAGCTGACCACCAAGCCACAGATCGATGCCTCGGATGCCCTGGCCATCGCCATCTGTCACGCGCATACCCGTTCCAGTCTACTGCCCCATGGGCTGGGAACAGCACGCAGTCGTGGCGGCCGCCTGCGTCTCTGATAGCATCAGCGCAGCCATTTTAGCTGTGGAGCGTTGCGGGCCTGTCTTGCCCTGCGCACGCTTGCTCAGTGAGTCGCCAGTCCTGTGCTGGCCATCGCCTAAGGATCTGAAACGTGATTGGACGCTTGCGCGGCACTCTGGCTGAAAAACAGCCGCCGCACTTGATTCTTGATGTCAACGGGCTGGGGTACGAAGTCGAAGTGCCCATGACCACCCTGTATCGCCTGCCGTCGGTCGGCGAACCCCTGACCTTGCATACCCATTTGGTTGTTCGCGAGGACGCGCAGTTACTCTACGGCTTCGCCAGTAAGCGCGAGCGAGACTTTTTCCGTGAACTGATCCGTCTTAACGGCGTGGGGCCCAAGCTGGCCTTGGCCTTGATGTCCAGCCTGGAGGTGGATGAACTGGTGCGTTGCGTGCAAGCCCAGGACACCTCGGCGTTGACCAAGGTGCCGGGGGTCGGCAAGAAGACCGCCGAGCGCCTGTTGGTGGAACTCAAGGACCGCTTCAAAGCCTGGGAGGCCGTGCCGAGCATGTTCACTCTGGTGCCGAATCAGCCTGATGCGCCGGCCCCGGTGGCCAGTGCCGAGTCGGATGCGGTCAGTGCGCTGATTTCCCTGGGCTACAAGCCTCAGGAAGCCAGCAAGGCGGTCTCCGCGATCAAAGACAAAGGCTTGAGCAGTGAAGACATGATCCGCCGAGCCCTGAAGGGAATGATTTAAGTGATTGAAGCTGATCGTCTGATCGCCGCCACGGGGCCCCGTGAGCGCGAGGAAATCCAGGATCGGGCGATTCGTCCGGTCAGTCTGGCCGACTATATTGGCCAGCCCAGTGTGCGAGAGCAGATGGAGCTGTTCATTCAGGCCGCTCGAGGGCGCAACGAGTCCCTGGATCACACGCTGATCTTCGGTCCTCCGGGATTGGGCAAGACCACCTTGGCCAATATCATCGCCGAGGAAATGGGCGTGTCGATCAAGAGTACATCCGGCCCGGTGCTGGAGCGTCCCGGTGATCTGGCGGCCTTGCTGACCAATCTTGATCCCCATGACGTGCTGTTCATTGACGAGATTCATCGGCTGTCGCCGATCGTCGAGGAAGTGCTGTACCCGGCCATGGAGGATTTTCAGCTCGACATCATGATTGGCGAAGGCCCTGCGGCGCGCTCGATCAAGCTGGACCTGCCGCCGTTCACACTGGTGGGGGCAACCACGCGCGCGGGGATGTTGACCAACCCGTTGCGCGATCGTTTCGGTATCGTGCAGCGCCTGGAGTTCTACAACACCGTGGACCTGGCGACCATCGTCAGTCGTTCCGCCAGCATTCTTGGTTTGCCACTGGACCCGGAAGGCGCCTTCGAGGTGGCCCGGCGTGCCCGGGGTACTCCGCGGATCGCCAACCGCCTGTTGCGCCGGGTGCGGGATTTTGCCGAAGTGCGAGCCAAGGGCCACATCACCAAACCGATTGCCGACCTGGCCTTGAACCTGCTGGATATCGATGAGCGTGGTTTCGACCATCAGGATCGGCGCCTGCTGTTGACCATGATCGAGAAGTTCGACGGTGGCCCGGTGGGGGTCGACAGTCTGGCTGCGGCCATCAGCGAGGAACGGCATACCATCGAGGATGTGCTGGAGCCCTATCTGATCCAGCAGGGCTACATCATGCGCACCCCGCGGGGCCGTGTGGTCACTCGACATGCTTATCTGCACTTTGGTCTTAACATTCCGTCACGAATGGGGGACATGCCTGTGGTAGACGAATTCCTCGACGCCGTGGACGATTAATAACCTGCCCTTTTCGATTTATTTGGTTTTTTTGCGGTCCTAGGGGCTGGCGTCGTTAAAACGGCAGGAAAAGTCGCTCAAGAATGAAAAAACAGTTGCCTGGCCGGATTGGCAACCTGAGGAGTAAGCACTAGAGTATGCGCGCGCAAAACGGGCTTGAGTCGTTCGCACATCGTTGTCGCGTTTATTACGAGGACACCGATGCCGGCGGCATCGTGTATTACGTTAATTACCTTAAGTTTATGGAGCGGGCTCGAACCGAGCGGCTACGACACCTGGGCTTTGCTCAGTCGCAGCTGGCAGGGGAGAACCTGTTATTTGTCGTGCATTCCAGCGAAGCGCGTTATCACGCGCCGGCGCGACTGGACGACGAGCTTCTGGTCAGTGCCCATGTCACCGAATTGAACCGGGTCAGCCTGCGTTTCACTCAGCAGGTCAGGCGAGTCGCGGATAATGCACTGCTCTGTGAGGGGCAGTTTTTGGTGGCCTGTGTGCGCGCCGACACTTTCAAACCCCGCGCCATTCCAGACGCTCTGCGTACGGCCTTTGCCGACGAGAGCTGCGCGGGTACACATTCAGAGCAGGAGATAAAGCGTGGAAGCTAACGTCGTCGACCATTCCTCCATGTGGAGCCTGGTCAGCAATGCCAGCGTTGTAGTGCAGTTGGTAATGCTGACCCTGGTTGCCGCATCGGTGACTTCATGGATCATGATCTTTCAGCGCAGCAATTTGCTGCGTGCCGGTCGACGTGCCCTGGAGAGCTTCGAAGAGCGCTTCTGGTCCGGCATCGACCTGTCCAAGCTGTACCGTCAGGCGGGCAGTAACCCTGATCCGGATTCCGGCGTCGAGCAGATTTTTCGTGCCGGTTTCAAGGAGTTCTCCCGTCTGCGCCAGCAACCGGGCGTCGACCCTGAAGCGGTCATGGAAGGCGTGGCCCGCGCCATGCGTGTAGCAATTTCCCGCGAGGAAGAGAAGCTTGAGCAGAGCCTGCCGTTCCTGGCCACTGTCGGTTCGGTCAGCCCGTACATCGGTCTGTTCGGTACCGTCTGGGGGATCATGAACTCCTTCCGCGGCCTGGCTCAGGCACAGCAAGCGACCCTGGCCACTGTGGCCCCGGGTATCGCCGAAGCCTTGATCGCTACCGCCATCGGCCTGTTCGCGGCCATCCCGGCGGTGATCGCCTACAACCGTTTCGCTGCTCGTGGCGAGACGCTGATCAGCCGCTACTACACCTTCGCCGACGAGTTCCAGGCGATCCTGCACCGTAAAGTGCACACCAGCGAAGAGTGAGCAGGTAAACCCCATGGCCCGAGTTCGCCACAAACGCAAGCCGGTTGCCGAGATGAACGTAGTGCCCTACATCGACGTGATGTTGGTACTGCTGGTTATCTTCATGGTGACCGCGCCGATGCTCAACCAGGGCGTGAAAGTTGATCTGCCCAAGGTTTCCAGCGAAGCCTTGCCCCAGGACAACAACACCCAGGTACTGACCATTTCGATCAAGGCTGACAAGACCTACTACTGGAACCTTGGCAGTGAAGTCGACACCGAAAAACAACAGGACAAGGCGATGACCTTGCCGCAGATGACCGATGCGGTGACCAAGATCATCCGTGCCGGCAACGAAGGCGGCAAGCACACCCAGGTGTTCATTCGCGGTGACAAGTCCGTCGACTATGGTGCCGTGATGGGTGCCATGGGCGGCCTGCAGAAAGCCGGAGTCGGTAACGTTGGCTTGATCACCGAGGCGCCCTGATGCACCAACAGCGAGAGCCCTCTGCCTCGGAAAGCTATTTCTGGCCTAGTGTTTGGGCAATCGCCCTGCACGTGCTGGTGTTTGGCATGTTGTTCGTCAGCTTTGCCATGACCCCGGAGCTGCCGCCGGCCAAGCCGATCGTTCAGGCGACCCTGTACCAACTGAAATCCAAGAGCCCAGCGACGACCCAGACCAATCACAAGATTGCGGGTGAGGCGAAGAAATCCGCCGCGCGCCAGACTGAAGCCGAGCAGTTGGAGCAGAAGAAGGTCGAGCAGGAAGAGATCAAGGCTGCGGAACAAAAGAAAGAAGAGGCGGCTCAAAAAGCCGAGGAAGCGAAGAAGGCCGATCAGGCCAGGAAGGCTGACGAAGCGAAGAAGGCCGATGAGGCCAAGAAAACCGCCGAAGCGAAGAAGGCTGAAGAGAAAAAGTTGGCTGATGTAGCCAAGAGGAAAGCTGAAGAAGAAGCCAAGAAAGCTGTTGAAGAAGAGGCCAAGAAAAAGGCCGCTGAAGAAGCGAAGAAGAAAATCGTCGAAGACGCGAAGAAGAAAGCTGCCGAAGACGCCAAGAAAAAAGCTGAAGCTGATGAGGCGAAGAAAAAGATCGCCGAAGCGGCCAAGAAAAAAGCCGCCGCCGATGCCGCGAAGAAAAAGGCCCAGGAAGCAGCACGCAAGTCTGCCGAAGAGAAAAAGGCTCAGGCCTTGGCGGACTTGCTTTCCGATACGCCGCAGCGAGAGGCGACAAAGTCGGACGAGGTGGGCGACAACGTCTCGGGTAGTTTCGATGACCTGATTCGTATTCGTGCGGCAGAAGGCTGGGCCCGTCCTCCTTCGGCGCGCAAGGGCATGACGGTGGAGCTACGTATCGGCATGTTGCCTGATGGCACGGTGACCACGGTCAACGTGATCAAGTCCAGTGGTGACGGCCCGTTCGACGCTTCGGCGGTGGCGGCAGTCAAGAACATTGGACGTTTGACAGAAATGCAGGGGCTGAGTCCGAAGGATTTCGCTCCCTATCGTTCATTCAAGATGACATTCACACCTGAGGATCTAGCCTTGTGAGAAACCTTCTTCGAGGAATGCTTGTCGTTATTTGCTGTATGGCAGGGATAGCGGCAGCGGATGAAAAAAACATTCTGGTCACCAGCGGCAGTGATCGGGCAACACCGATCGCGGTAGTGCCGTTCGGCTGGCAGGGCGGTAGCGTGCTGCCGGACGACATGGCGCAGATCATTGGTGACGACCTGCGCAATTCCGGTTACTACGCACCGATTCCGAAACAGAACATGATCAGCCTGCCCACTCAGGCCAGCGAAGTCATTTTCCGTGACTGGAAAGCCTTGGGCGCTCAATACGTGATGGTCGGCAGCATTGTTCCCGCGGGCGGTCGCCTGCAGGTGCAGTACGCTTTGTTCAACGTCGCCACTGAGCAGCAAGTGCTGACGGGCAGCGTGTCGGGCAATGTCGATCAGTTACGGGATATGTCGCACTACATTTCCGATCAATCCTTTGAAAAGCTCACCGGCATCAAAGGTGCGTTTTCTACGCGTCTGCTGTACGTGACGGCTGAGCGTTTTTCGGTGAACAACACGCGTTACACTTTGCAGCGTTCGGACTATGACGGTGCTC
Source organism: Pseudomonas sp. LD120 (assembly GCF_009861525.1). Taxonomy (GTDB): domain Bacteria; phylum Pseudomonadota; class Gammaproteobacteria; order Pseudomonadales; family Pseudomonadaceae; genus Aquipseudomonas. Next base: position 306,476 of record NZ_WVHL01000003.1, read on the forward strand.
GGGCGGTAACCCTGTTGCAGTCCCGTGAGCCGATCCTGTCGCCGCGTTTTGCTCCTGATGGCAAACGCATCGCCTATGTGTCGTTTGAACAGAAGCGTCCACGCATCTTTGTTCAGCACATCGACACTGGACGTCGTGAGCAGATCACCAACTTTGAAGGGCTGAACGGTGCGCCCGCCTGGTCGCCAGATGGCAGTCGCCTGGCGTTCGTGCTGTCCAAGGATGGCAACCCGGACATCTATGTGATGAACATGGCAACGCGCCAGTTGAGCCGTGTGACCAGTGGTCCAGGCATCAATACCGAGCCGTTCTGGGGTAAAGATGGTTCCACCATCTATTTCACTTCCGACCGTGGCGGCAAGCCTCAGATTTATAAAAGTAGTATCAACGGCGGTGGCGCTGAGCGTGTGACCTTTATCGGTAACTACAACGCTAACCCGAAACTTTCAGCTGACGAAAAAACCCTGGTAATGATTCACCGCCAGGATGGTTTCACCAACTTCCGGGTGGCGGCTCAGGATTTGCAGCGCGGTAGCGTAAAAATCCTTACAGACACCAACCTTGATGAGTCAGCTACTGTTGCGCCCAACGGCACCATGGTAATCTACGCCACCCGCCAGCAGGGCCGGGGAGTCTTGATGCTCGTGTCCATCAATGGACGTGTAAGGCTCCCGCTTCCTACCGCTCAAGGCGAAGTCAGAGAACCGTCCTGGTCCCCTTACCTGAACTGACGCGGCGCTACAATGTTTCACTTAACACACTGGGGTTCATTAGGAGTTTCACGATGGAAATGTTGAAGTTTGGTAAGTTTGCTGCGCTGGCTCTGGCCATGGCTGTGGCTGTAGGTTGCTCCTCCAAAGGCGGCGACAACGCTGGCGAAGGCGCTGTTGATCCAAACGCTGGTTACGGCGCTAACACCGGTGCTGTTGATGGCTCCCTGAGCGAAGAAGCTGCTCTGCGCGCAATCACCACCTTCTACTTCGAATACGACAGCTCGGACCTGAAGCCAGAAGCCATGCGCGCTCTGGACGTTCACGCCAAAGACCTGAAAGCAAACGGCGCTCGCGTTGTTCTGGAAGGCAACACCGACGAACGTGGTACTCGTGAGTACAACATGGCTCTGGGCGAGCGTCGTGCGAAAGCCGTTCAGCGCTACCTGGTTCTGCAGGGCGTTTCCCCTGCACAGCTGGAGCTGGTTTCCTACGGTAAAGAGCGTCCAGTTGCTACTGGCCACGACGAGCAGTCCTGGGCTCAAAACCGTCGCGTCGAACTGCGTAAGTAATTCGTCATGCGAACGTGCCGTCGTGCTGTAACTATATTGGCTCTCAGTCTCACGCCGCTTGCGGCGTGGTCTGCGGTTCCTGTGGTCGATAACAACTCTGGCTATAACAATGGCGGGAGCAGTTATCCACCAGCGGGTTATGGCACGAACGGCGCCTATGCCGGGGGAGGGGTTTCGACCCCTGTCTCGGCACAGGGCCAGCTGTTCCAGCAGCTGCAGCAAATGCAGGACCAGATTTCACGGCAACAGGGTGTGATTGAGGTTCTCCAAAACGATGTAGCGCGCATGAAGCAAGAAAGCCTGGAGCGTTATCAGGATCTTGATCGGCGCATAGGAAGCGGCGTTGCACCTGCCGCCACTCCTGAGAATTCTACTGCGGGTGGCGACAATGCCGCCGCTGCTGCTCAAGCGCCAGCCGCTAGCAGCGAACCGGCTGATCCGGCCAAGGAAAAGCTCTATTACGATGCGGCCTTCGACCTGATCAAAGCCAAGGATTTCGATAAGGCCAGCCAAGCCTTTTCGGCATTCCTGCGCAAGTACCCCAACAGCCAGTACGCTGGCAATGCCCAGTATTGGTTGGGTGAAGTGAACCTGGCCAAGGGCGATCTGCAAAGTGCGGGTCAGGCGTTTGCCAAGGTTTCCCAGCTGTATCCCAAGCACGCGAAAGTGCCTGACTCTTTGTACAAACTGGCTGATGTAGAGCGTCGCCTGGGTCATACCGATCGGGTTAAAGGTATTTTGCAACAAGTGGTGGCCCAGTATCCGGGAACCTCTGCGGCTCAACTGGCACAACGGGATCTGCAGCGCATGTAGGCGTTTTGGCTATCCTGATAAGAAACCCGCGCTTGTCGCGGGTTTTTTCGTTAAAATCCACGCCCTTTTCATGAAACACGCTTCTTGGGATCTGTGCGATGACGCGGTTCCTTGAAGTGCCTGACGGAGGCGGACAGCCTGTTTAGCTGTTACGCCCGTGGCGACTATGCAAGACACATTGAGAATTACCGAAGTTTTTTACTCGTTGCAGGGTGAAACTCGGACTGCCGGCCTGCCCACGGTTTTTGTGCGCCTGACCGGATGTCCGTTGCGCTGCCAATACTGCGACAGTGCCTACGCTTTCAGTGGTGGCACTCAGCGTACCCTCGACAGCTTGCTGGAGCAGGTTGCCGAGTTCCGTCCGCGTTATGTCTGTGTCACCGGCGGCGAGCCGCTGGCGCAACCTAACGCCATTCCCTTGCTCAAGCAGTTGTGCGATGCCGGCTATGAAGTCTCGCTGGAGACCAGTGGCGCGCTGGATATTTCCGAGGTGGATCAGCGCGTTAGCCGGGTCCTTGACCTCAAGACTCCGGGCTCCAAGGAAGCGCATCGCAATTGCTACGAGAACATCGAGCTGCTGACGGCCAACGATCAGGTCAAGTTTGTCATCTGTTCCCGTGAGGACTACGACTGGGCGGTGTCCAAACTGATCCAGTACGGTCTTGAGCGACGTGCCGGCGAAGTATTGTTCTCTCCCAGCCACCATGATCTCAGTGCACGGGATCTGGCCGACTGGATCGTGGCTGACAACCTGCCGGTGCGACTGCAACTGCAGCTGCATAAATACCTTTGGAATGATGAGCCGGGGCGCTGAAATGACTGAGCAAGCACACAACCAATCGTCGACCGAGAAGCGTGCAGTGATCCTGCTCTCTGGCGGACTGGACTCGGCCACGGTAGTGGCCATGGCCCGCGCTGAAGGCTACCGCTGCTACACCATGAGCTTCGATTATGGCCAGCGCCATCGGGCCGAATTGCACGCTGCCGAGCGCGTGGCGCGGGACCTGGGTGTAGTGGAGCACAAGGTGATCGGCCTGAATCTCAACGGCATGGGCGGATCGGCCCTGACCGACAGCACCATTGATGTGCCCGAGGCACCCGGTGAGGGGATTCCGGTGACTTATGTGCCGGCACGCAACACCGTGTTTCTGGCCCTGGCTCTGGGCTGGGCGGAAGTTCTGCAAGCGCGGGATATCTTCATCGGCGTCAACGCGGTGGATTATTCCGGTTATCCAGATTGCCGCCCCGAGTTCATCGAAGCCTTCGAGCGCATGGCCAACCTGGCCACCAAGGCCGGTGTCGAAGGGCAGGGCTTCCGTATCCAGGCGCCCCTGCAGAACCTCAGCAAAGCTGAAATCATCAAGGCCGGTGTGGGTTTGGGAGTCGATTATGGCCTGACGGTTTCCTGCTATCAGGCGGATGACAATGGCCGTGCATGTGGCAAATGCGATAGCTGCCGCCTGCGTGCAGAAGGTTTCGATGCGGCCGGTATCAGCGATCCAACTGCTTATTTTTGATTTTTTTCATTTAGGGTGTTGAATTCCCGTTAGAAATCAGTATTATACGCGCCACCACACAGCGGGTCGTTAGCTCAGTTGGTAGAGCAGTTGGCTTTTAACCAATTGGTCGTAGGTTCGAATCCCACACGACCCACCATATTTTGGCGGTTTAGAAAATCCGGAAGGCCCACGAAAGTGAGGATTTCCGGGTTTTTTTTTGCCTGCAAGATCCGGTGCAGCGTCGCCTGTTGCTGATCAAGCGTGGCCATGGCGCAGTGACTCGGGAGGCACCGAGCAACCTGTAGTTGATGCTTGAACAGGTCGGCCAGCGTTTTGTTGCGCAAGAGCAGGGCCAAGTCTGCGCGACCCGGACCCTGCTGACGCAGGCGGGGTATCGCTCGCCTGCGGCGGTGCAGATGTACTGGGCTCTGCGCTTGCTGTCGCCGCTGCTCATGTTGGCCCTGGCGGTCATGGTGCTGCCGCTGATTCCGAAGCTGTCGCTGCTCCTGGGTATCTTCCTGCTGGTTCTGGCAACCGGCATCGGCTGGCTGGCTCCGGCGATCTATGTCAGTGCGCGGCGACAGGCGCGCACGACCCGCTTGCTGGTGGCCTTTCCCGATGCGCTTGACCTGATGGTGGTCTGTGTCGAGTCCGGCTTGGCCTTGCCCCAGGCCATCGAGCGGGTGTCCGAGGAAATGGCGGTCAGCCAACCGGACCTGGTCCTGGAGCTGGCGCTGGTCAACTCTGAAATCCGTGCCGGTATTCCTAGCACCGAAGCGCTCAAGCGCCTGGCGGATCGGACCGGGCTGGAGGACATTCGGGGCCTGGTGAGCCTGCTGGCGCAGAGCATCCGCTTTGGTACGAGTGTGGGGACTACCTTGCACATTTATGCCGAGGAGTTTCGCGATCGGCGTACTCAGACGGCGGAGGAAAAGGCTGCAAAAGTGGGGACCAAGTTGATCTTTCCACTGATTTTCTGCCTGTGGCCGAGCTTTTTCCTGGTGGCCATCGATCCGGCAATCATTGGTGTATTCAAGGTCTTCGGGAAGTTATGAAAGACGCGAGCCGCAGAAGATACCTGCCAGCCTGCTCCATCATCGAATGGGGCAGGTGCAGGAGGGCGGGTCGAACGTTGGTCGCTGAGCTTCAGGCGCGCCGCTGACAGTAACGACCTATTTTCCCTTGCCCGAGTATTCCTTGTAGTACTCGGGAATTGCATGTTTGTAGCTATCCATCCAGCGCTGCAGGCTCAACTCCCGTTCACCGAGGGTCGCCGGTTGCGGCGTGCGCGACGCGACCTGATTGCGGTTCTGCAATTGCAGCCAGGTTTCGGTCATCTGCTGTTGTGGGGAGGATGGACCGGGTTCGATGGCCTGAGCCGCGAGGGGAAGCAGCACGAGGCCCAGGCAACTGAGCATGTTGTGTTTCATCACTACCTCTGCGTTGTCGAGGGGGTGGCTTCGGGTTGCGCCTGATCGACGGCGGTCGCTACCCGATCATTGGGCGCCGTGGCCCTGAGTTTTTCTGCGCGGGCCTTGGCTTCGGTGACCTGCCCCGGACTCAGGCCGACACGGCTGACCACTTCCGAGGCTTGTTTCCAGTTCCCTTGATAGATCAGCAAGGTCACTAGATTGAGGGCCGCCAATTGATCTGACTGCTTGAGCTCCATGGCGGTAATGAACTCGAAACGGGCTTCTTTCAGGCGTCGTGTTTTGAGGTAGACCACGCCCAGATCGTTGCGGATTTTCTCGTCGGTGGGAGATAGCCGGGCTGCGCGTTGCAGGTGCACCAGGGCCTGTTCGTTGTCGTTGCGCCCTGCGGCCAGTTGCCCCAGGCCATGCTCTCCTTCCGCGGCCAGGCAACCACCGAGCAGACTACGGTATAGCGGGTCGGCTTCGCGTTGTCCCAGCAGGCGGTAGATCTTGGCCTTGCGCAGGCGCACTGCCGGCAGGTCGTCCGGTAGGCGTTGCAGGTTGGCCAGGCCAGCATGCAGTTTGCCGCTGTTGATCAGTTCGTCCGCCAGGCTGAGTGACAGTTCCTGGTCGGAGTTGATCTTGGCGCAGCTCTCCGGGGCTGTTACCGATGACCAGGACGCGCCTCCAGGTGATGCGCAGCCACTGAGCATCGCCAGCCCTATCGCCACTATCATGGTTTTCATTTTCCGCTCCCGAAAAGCGCGCAATGCTCGGGTCACGACCTCAGGGCAAGGCCTGTCGAGGTCAGGATTGTTGAACCCCATTCCCCGCGAGGAGGGTTCAAGGTGCTGGTTCATTGCGATAGTCCACTGCGCCGATCAAAGTCACCGTCTTCCAGGAAGTACATACGGAACCAGTTCGGATCGTAATTGCGCATCTGCTCACCGGGTAGTGAAGGCAACTGAGCATTGGCGGCCAGTGGTTGCACCAGATGGGGAGTGACCACCATCAGCAGTTCCTTCTCTTCACGATTGATCGTGGAGTCGCGAAAGAACGCGCCGATGATTGGAATGTTGCCCAGGCCCGGTAGCTTGCTCACGCTGGAGCTGTTGTTGGTGCTGATCAGGCCACTGATCACGAAGCTCTCGCCGTCAGCCAGGGAAATACTGGTGTCGGTTCGCCGGACAACCAGTGCCGGGACTCTGGTGCTGGAGATGATCACTCCGTTGTTGTAATCGAGTTCGCTGACTTCCGGCGCCACTTTCAGGGTGATGCGGTTGTTGCTGATGACGGTGGGGGTCAGGGTCAGGCGGATACCGAACTCCTTGTATTCGATGGAAATGTTGTCGCTGCCGGAGCTCGGTACCGGGATCGGCACTTCGCCACCGGCCAGGAAGCTCGCACTCTGCCCGCTCAGGGCCACCAGGCTGGGACGTGCCAGGGTATAGGCGAAGCCGCTGCCTTCAAGTGCGTTGATAATCCCCAGCACATTGCCGCCGCCAAAGCCGATATTGAAGCTGCCATTGTCCAGCGGGATGCGGGGTGCCAGGTTACCGATCTGCCCGGGCGTCACTGTGACGCCGGGAACGGAACGGGGCGAGCCAAACAGAAAGTTGCCGCTCTTGCCGAAGATCGAAGTGCTGGCTTCCTTCAGTTTGGTACGGCTGACCTCGACAAAGCGGATGTCGGTCTGCACCTGGCTGGGTAGCAGGGGGTTCTCAGAGGGGGGGATCTGCGAGCCCACCAGCGATTGGGCGGCTTTACCTTGGACGAAGACCATGCTTTGCCGTGGCGAACTGGAACAGGCGCTCCAGACCATCAGGCTGGTGGCTCCGGGCGCAATGCCGGTCAGCAGGTAGGAGTCATTGCCATTGAGGTGTACGTCGACGATTTTCGGATCACCCACCGCCAAGCGGGTGATGGCCACGGGAGAGCGTATGGCGGCCTGCATGCCCTCACTGACTTCAAGCACTGCCGGTAGTGGTTCCAGCCCCGCACAATTGTTCGCCGCCGCCAGGGTCACTCCTGTAGGTAAGCCGGCAAAAATGAGTGCCCATGTCACTCGCCTGAGTATCTGCAAGCAATCACTGTTCATTTACTGCTTCCTTGATTGGCTGGGAGGGTCAGCCGGGACAGTCGGGCGCCACGAATCATTCGTCAGAGCACTCTGAAATAGGCTTTTCCTTGCTGATCCCAGATAACTGTTTCGTTATTTGACGTTAGCGTAGAAAGTTCAAAATGCTATTAACTGGAAAAAACTGTCCATAACCCAAGCACTCACAGCGCCGTGCAGACAGGGTCCTTGCTGCAGCCCGCGAAACCCCAGGGTATGGCTCTGGAGGGGGCAGGGGACTGACCAGTATCGGCATGGCGCTGCTATTGATGGTGGCATTGTTTGCTCAGTGGCGTACCCGCGCCTACACGCCCCGGGTCTACTGGTTGAGCGTGGTGCTGGTGAGCATTGTCGGCACCCAGGTCACTGGCGTACTGACTGAGCAGTTGGGCGTCTGTATGTCGGCACGGCGCTGTTTGCACTGCTGTTGGCGATCAACTTGGCTGCCTGGTACGGCGTTGAACGCAGTCTTTCGCTCCGACAGATCGTTACTTCTTGGCGCGAATTGTTCTACTGGGCGACGGTGCTGTGCACCATGCGCCTATGCACCTATGCACCTATGCACCTATGCACCTATGCGCCTATGCGCCTATGCGCCTATGCGCTAGGGACCGCCGCCGGTAATCTGGCCACCGAGGCACTGGGCTTGGGACTTTCCATCGTCAAGGTCATCGCCGAGCCTTACGGCGCCCGGATCCGTTTCGCTTATACCAATGAGCAGGCCAGGACCGGGTTGTGCGTCTGGGGCGCGTTGGCGCGGGTCGACCCGGACCGCGAGGATTAGACGCTGGGCAGAATTGGCTTTTGAATACCCCGGATATTCTGTAGCCTTGCGCGGCTCCAACGCTGTCCGTACCTGATGAACTCACTCTCCCGGCGGGGCCCTAAGCGGTCCGGAGCCGGTGGTATACTCGACTTTCGCGCCCAAGCGCCTGCAGGTCTTGCGAACATGACGCAAATTTCCGAACGCCTTCTGGTTCAAGCCCACCTCGACGCCAAACAGCCCAAACCCTTGAGTGCTGAGCAAGAGGCCCATTTCCGTGCCGCCATCGCCGCCGAGCTCAAGGCTCAAGACGCGGTGCTGGTTGCGCATTTCTATTGTGATCCGGTGATTCAGGCCCTGGCCGAAGAAACCGGTGGCTGTGTTTCCGACTCCCTGGAAATGGCCCGTTTTGGCAATGCCCATCCGGCCAAGACCGTGGTGGTCGCCGGCGTCCGCTTCATGGGTGAAACGGCGAAGATTCTCAACCCTGAAAAACGCGTGCTGATGCCGACGCTGGAGGCCACTTGCTCGCTCGATCTGGGTTGCCCGGTGGACGAGTTCTCGGCCTTCTGCGATCAGCACCCCGAGCGCACCGTAGTGGTTTATGCCAATACTTCGGCGGCGGTCAAAGCCCGTGCCGACTGGGTGGTCACTTCCAGTTGTGCCCTGGAGATCGTTGAAAGCCTGATGGATAACGGCGAGAAGATCATCTGGGGACCGGACAAGCACCTGGGCACCTACATCCAGCGCCAGACCGGGGCCGACATGCTGCTCTGGGACGGTGCCTGCATCGTCCATGAGGAGTTCAAGTCCAAGCAACTGGAAGACATGAAGGCTTTGTACCCGGATGCGGCAATCCTGGTGCACCCTGAGTCCCCCAGTGCGGTGATCGAGCTGGCAGACGCGGTCGGCTCCACCAGTCAACTGATTGCCGCCGCGCAACGTCTACCGAACAAGACTTTCATCGTTGCTACCGACCGCGGCATTTTCTACAAGATGCAGCAGTTGTGCCCGGACAAGGTCTTCATTGAAGCACCTACGGCCGGTAACGGCGCCGCGTGCCGCAGTTGTGCCCACTGCCCATGGATGGCCATGAACACACTGGAGCGCACGTTGCATTGTCTGCAGCAGGGCAGCAACGAGATCAGTGTTGATCCGGCATTGATCCCCAATGCGATTCGCCCTCTTAAGCGCATGCTGGATTTCACACAGGCGGCGCGGATGAAGCTGGCGGGTAACGCCTGAGTTGCTTATCTCGCGTAACGAAAAACGCCCCGATCTGTCGGGGCATTTTTGTGTGTGGCGTGTTACTTCTTCTGCTTGGGAATGCGTACTAGTTGAGTATTGGAGTAAATGTCGTGCCAGCTGCGTTTTTGTTTGTCCACCAGCACCCAGATGAAGCCCAGGCCGGCGCACAGCCAGGACGCGATGGACACCATGAAGCGTAGCAGCGCCTGCCACAGGCTGATGCGGCTGCCATCGGCGTTCTGCACCCGAATGCCCCACACCTGCATGCCCAAGGTCTGTCCGGAGTGGGTCCAGAACTTGGCGAAGAAACCAAATAGAACGAACAGCAGGACGGTGGAGTACAGCGGGTCGCCATCCAGAGCCCCGGATTCGGTCAAGGTACGCATCCGCGCTTCGCCGAGGATCTGCATCTGAATCAGTTTGTAGAGGCCGCCTGTGACGATCAGCAGGGCGACGCACAGCAGAAAATCATAGAACATTGCTGCCAGGCGGCGTCCCAGGCCAACGGCGGGGAAATCGCCTTGGGGGCTTAGCAGGTGTTTCGACATGACAGGCTCTCGACTGAAAAAAGAAGCCATTTTACGGAATTGCGCGCACAAAAAAGCCCCTGATGTCAGCATCAGGGGCTTTTTCGTTACAGACGATTAAGCTTCTGCTTGTACTTCGTCAGCCTGCATGCCTTTCTGGCCTTGCACAGCGATGAAGGTCACTTTTTGGCCTTCTTTCAGGCTCTTGAAGCCGTTGCCCTGAATAGCGCGGAAGTGTACGAACAGATCCGGACCGCTTTCTGGAGTGATAAAACCAAAACCTTTCTCGTCGTTAAACCACTTGACGGTACCGCTCTGACGTTGGGACATTTCTTATTTCCTTTGACGCTAAAAAATTAATGACAGTCTCTTCCTGATGAAAGAGTACTGGGCTGGGTTGCAGGAAAGTAAGAGACGTCGAACGGGTTGTAGCAAACTTGTTAGCTACTGCCCAGGTCACGATTCCAAGCGACCCATGCAAACACAGTGGGGAAACTCTACGCCAACTATGGGAGAAAAAACAAGCCCTGCGAAACCCCGGCTTTACTCAGCTTATCGAGGTTTGGCGGAACTAGCGCGCAGGGCTTATTCGATAGACTTGTTCAATTGTTGTCGCGGGTTATTAGTGAGTTTCAGTATCGAAGACATGCACTGTTTTATGGCGGTTGCGTTACAGATTAGTGCACTTTTAACGCAACCGCGTTACTTATAGAAACAGTCCTTTAGCCACGATAGTAGCGTTGGGCTACAAATGGCATTTTGCTTACAAGCATTTGCACCTTTTTCCCACGAACTATTGCAGCAACTGGCGTATCAAGTGCGCTGTGCTGTACATCGAGGTAACCCATGGCCAATGGACCGCCAAGGGTCGGACCAAAGCCGCCGCTGCAGACGCTGCCGATGATCTTGCCTTCAGCGTCGACGATCTCCGCGCCTTCACGTACCGGTGTGCGCTCTTGGGGCAGCAGGCCGACACGTTTGCGACTGACGCCGCCTTGTTGTTGGGCAAAGATCACTTCGGCACCGGGGAAGCCACCCGCGCGCGCACCATCCGCGCGACGTACCTTGGAGATGGCCCACAACAGGCTGGCCTGAATGGGCGTGGTGTCGCTGTTCATGTCATGGCCATACAGGCACAGACCGGCTTCCAGACGCAGGGAGTCGCGGGCACCGAGGCCGATGGCTGCGACTTCCGGTTCAGCCAGCAGAGCGCGAGCGAGTTTTTCTGCCTGGTCTGCCGGGACCGAAATTTCGAAGCCGTCCTCGCCGGTGTAGCCCGAACGGCTGACAAAACAGTCCACGCCCAGCACCGACAGTGGTTTGAACTGCATGAAGGTCATCTGCGTGACCGCTGGCGCCAGGCGCGCCAGTACGGTGACGGCTGACGGACCTTGCAGTGCGAGCAGTGCGCGCTCTTCGAACAGGGGGTGGATATCGCATTGATCGCCGATGTACTGGCGCAGATGGGCCAGGTCCTGCTCCTTGCAGGCGGCGTTGACCACCAGGAACAGTTGCCCGTCGCCCAGGTTGGCGACCATCAGGTCGTCGAGGATGCCCCCTTGCTCGTTGGTGAACATCGCGTAGCGTTGCATGCCCACCGGAAGGTCGATGATGTCCACCGGTACCAGGCTTTCCAAAGCCCTGGCGGCATTGGCGCCGCTCAGGCGGATCTGACCCATGTGAGACACATCGAACAGACCAGCGTGCTCACGGGTGTGTTGATGCTCTTTCATCACCCCAAGCGGGTACTGCACCGGCATGTCGTAGCCGGCGAACGGCACCATGCGGGCGCCGAGTTCCAGGTGCAGGCTGTGCAACGGGGTTTTCAACAGTGATTCGGTGGACATGGGCAACTCCTGAAAAATGTGCGGATGTGTCGCAGGGGCATCAGCACTCGATAATGTTCACGGCCAAACCGCCGCGGGCGGTTTCCTTGTATTTGCTTTTCATGTCGGCGCCAGTCTGGCGCATGGTGCGAATGACCTTGTCCAGGGAGACAAAGTGTTGCCCGTCCCCGCGCAGTGCCATGCGCGCCGCGTTGATGGCTTTCACCGAACCCATGGCGTTGCGTTCGATGCAGGGTACCTGCACCAGGCCGCCAATCGGGTCGCAGGTCAGCCCGAGGTTGTGTTCCATGCCGATTTCCGCGGCGTTCTCCACCTGTTGCACGCTGCCACCCAGGACCTCGCACAAGGCCCCGGCGGCCATCGAACAGGCCACGCCCACTTCGCCCTGGCAACCGACTTCGGCGCCGGAGATCGAGGCATTTTCCTTGTACAGGATGCCGATGGCGGCAGCCGTCAGCAGAAAACGCACCACCCCGTCTTCGTTGGCCCCGGGAATAAAGCGCATGTAGTAATGCAGCACCGCAGGAACAATCCCGGCCGCCCCGTTGGTGGGCGCGGTGACCACCCGTCCGCCATTGGCGTTTTCTTCGTTGACCGCCAAGGCGTACAGGTTGACCCAATCCAGCACTGACAGTGCATCCCGCAGCGCTGCCTCCGGATGCCGGCACAACTGCCGATGCAGCGCGGCGGCGCGGCGTTTGACCTTGAGCCCGCCCGGCAGAATGCCTTCGTTGCGACAGCCTGCGTCCACACAGTCCTGCATGACCTGCCAGATCTTCAGCAATCCGGCCCGGGTTTCAGCTTCCGGGCGCCAGGCACTTTCATTGCTCAGCATCACTTGGCTGATGGACAGGCCATAAGTGCTGCAATGTTGCAGCAACTCCTTGGCGTTCTTGAACGGGAAGGTCAGGGGCGTGGTGTCCTCGACGATGCGATCGGCACCGGCGGCGTCTTCATCGACGACGAATCCGCCACCGATGGAGTAGTACTCGCGGCTACGGATCTGTAGGCCGGCACTGTCGAAGGCACGGAAGATCATGCCGTTGGGGTGATAGGCCAAAGGCTTGCGGATCATGGCCAAGTGTTCTTTCTCGTTGAACACGATGGGGTGTTCACCGAGCAGGTTGAGTTGTGCGCTGCTGCGTATTTCCTGCAGGCGAGCAGCGATGTTTTCGGTATTCACGGTGTCCGGGTGTTCACCTTCCAGACCCAGTAAGACGGCCTTGTCGCTGCCGTGGCCTTTGCCGGTGGCGCCCAGCGAGCCGTACAGCTCGACCTTGACGCAGGCGGTTGCCGACAGTAGGTCATCGCGACGCAGGCCTTCGACAAAGCGCGCGGCTGCGCGCATCGGGCCAACGGTATGGGAGCTAGAGGGGCCAATGCCAATCTTGAACAGGTCGAACACGCTCAGGGACATGTTGGTTCTCCGGTTTCTTGTTATAGAGGCAGCGGCAAGTCACGCGCCACAAGCTGCAAGTCAGAGGCCGATCGGCTCTTTCTTACAGCTTGAGGCTACTAGCTTGTGGCTGCCTTAGGCGTAGCTTTCGATCGACGGGCAGGCGCACACCAGATTGCGGTCGCCAAACACGTTGTCGACCCGGCCAACCGGTGGCCAGTACTTGCCTTCGATCAGCGATGCCACTGGGTACACGGCCTGCTCGCGGCTGTACGGGTGGGACCATTCACCCACCAGTTCTGCCGCGGTGTGCGGTGCGTTTTTCAGCGGGTTGTCGTCTTTGTCCAACGTGCCGTTTTCCACCGCGCGGATTTCTTCGCGGATGCGGATCATGGCGTCGCAGAAGCGGTCCAGCTCTTCCTTGGATTCGCTTTCGGTCGGCTCGATCATCAAGGTGCCGGCCACCGGGAACGACATGGTCGGGGCGTGGAAGCCAAAGTCGATCAGGCGCTTGGCCACGTCATCGACACTGATGCCGCTGCTGTCTTTCAGCGGACGCAGGTCGAGGATGCACTCGTGGGCCACCAGGCCGTTACTGCCGGTATAGAGCACGGGATAGTGTTCTTCCAGGCGGCGCGAAATGTAGTTGGCATTGAGGATCGCCAACTGCGAAGCACGCTTGAGACCGGCGCCGCCCATCATGCGGATGTACATCCAGGTGATCGGCAGGATGCTGGCGCTGCCAAACGGTGCGGCACAGACTGCACCTTGCTTGTTTTCCAGGGCGGCATGGCCGGGCAGGAAAGGTGCCAGGTGCGACTTGACGCCAATCGGGCCGACGCCCGGACCGCCACCGCCGTGGGGAATGCAGAAGGTCTTGTGCAGGTTCAGGTGGGACACGTCGCCGCCGAACTTGCCCGGTGCGCACAGGCCGACCATGGCGTTCATATTGGCGCCGTCGATGTACACCTGGCCGCCGTTGTCATGGATGATGCCGCAGATTTCGCGGATGCCTTCCTCGAATACGCCGTGGGTCGATGGGTAGGTGATCATCAGCGCGGCGAGGTGTTCGCGGTGTTCGATGGCCTTGGCCCGCAGGTCTTCGATGTCCACGTTGCCCCGGGCGTCGCAGGCGGTGACGACTACACGCATGCCGGCCATGTTGGCGGTGGCCGGGTTGGTGCCGTGGGCCGAGGAGGGAATCAGGCAGATGTCGCGGCGCTCGTCGCCACGGCTCTGGTGATAGGCACGAATGGCCAGCAGACCGGCGTACTCACCCTGGGAACCAGCGTTGGGCTGCAGGGAGACCGCATCGTAGCCGGTGGCGGCGCAGAGCATCGCTTCCAGCTCCGTGGTCAGTTGCTGGTAGCCGGCGCTTTGCTCGGCTGGGGCGAAGGGGTGCAGCGCACCGAATTCGGCCCAGGTGATCGGAATCATCTCGCTGGCGGCGTTGAGCTTCATGGTGCAGGAGCCCAGCGGGATCATGGTGCGATCCAGGGCCAGGTCCTTGTCCGCCAATTTGCGCAGGTAGCGCATCAGCTCGGTTTCCGAGTGATAGCGGTTGAACACCGGGTGGCTGAGGATCGCCGATTGGCGCGTCAGCGCCGGTGGGATGCGGCTCGATACGGTCTTGGCCAGTGCATCGAAGTCAGGCGCGGTCTTGCCTTCGCCCAGCAGGTTCCACAGGCCTTCAACGTCGGCCTGGGTGCAGGTTTCGTCCAGGGACAGGCCCAGGCGCTCGGCGTCGATCACTCGCAGGTTGATGCCTCGGGCATGAGCCTTGTCGTGCAGCGCGGCGGTGTCGGCACCGGTGCGCAGGCTCAGGGTGTCGAAGAAGTTGCCCGGCTCCACGACCAGCCCCAGATCCTTCAGGCCCTTGGCCAGGATCGCGGTCAGTTGGTGGATGCGCTGGGCAATCTGGATCAGGCCTTTGGGGCCGTGGTACACGGCGTACATGCTGGCAATGTTGGCCAGTAGCACCTGGGCGGTGCAGATGTTGCTGGTGGCCTTCTCGCGGCGGATGTGCTGCTCGCGGGTCTGCATGGCCAGGCGCAGGGCCGGTTTGCCGAAACGGTCCACCGAAACGCCTACCAAGCGGCCGGGCATGTCGCGCTTGAACGCATCTTTGGTGGAGAAATAAGCCGCATGCGGGCCACCGAAGCCCAGTGGCACACCGAAGCGCTGAGCGCTGCCGATGGCCACGTCGGCGCCGAATTCGCCCGGCGGAGTCAACAGGGTCAGGGCCAGCAGGTCGGCGGCCACGGCCACCAGTGCGTTGGCGGCGTGGAAGCGTTCGGCCAGTTCGCGGTAGTCGAACAGATCGCCGTTGCTCGCCGGGTATTGCAGCAGGGCACCGAAGAACGGACTCACGTCGGTCAGTTGGCGCTCATCGCCCACGATTACGTTGATGCCCAGAGGCTCGGCTCGGGTGCGCAGTACGTCGAGGGTTTGCGGGTGGCAGTGCACCGATGCGAAGAAGGCGTGGCTGCCTTTGTTCTTGCTCAGGCGCTTGCAGAAGGTCATGGCTTCAGCGGCGGCGGTGCCTTCGTCCAGCAGCGAGGCGTTGGCGATCGGCAGACCGGTCAGGTCACTGATCAGGGTCTGAAAATTCAGCAGGGCTTCCAGTCGGCCCTGGGAAATTTCCGGCTGGTATGGGGTGTAGGCGGTGTACCAGGCCGGGTTTTCCAAGAGGTTGCGCAGGATCGGCGAAGGGGTGTGGCAGCTGTAGTAGCCCTGGCCGATGTAAGTCTTGAACAATTGGTTCTTGGCGGCGATGGCCTTAATCGAAGCCAGGGCATCGGCTTCGCTCTGGCCGTTGCCCAGGTCCAGCACGCTGGTGCCCTTGATGCTCTCGGGGATGATGCTGGCGCTCAGCGCTTCCAGGGAGTCGAAGCCCAGGCGGTTGAGCATGGCTTGCTCATCGCCCTGTCGCGGGCCGATGTGGCGCGCGATGAATTCGTTGGCGGTAGACAGGTTGACGGTCATGGCAGGCTCCTCAGGCTTCGGCGCTGGCTTTGATCAGGCGGTCGTAAGCGTCTTGGTCCAGCAGTTGGCTGACGGCTGCGGCATCGGCGGGCACGAAACGGAAGAACCAACCTTCGCCCAGGGGCTCTTCGTTGACCAGTTCCGGACGGTCTTCCAGGGCTGGGTTGGTGGCGATGACTTCGCCGTCCAATGGCATGTACACGCCGCTGGCGGCTTTCACCGATTCCACGGTGGCGGCTTCGGCGCCTTTGTCGTAGCGCTGCAGTTCTGGCAGTTGCACAAACACCACATCGCCCAGAGCGTTCTGGGCGAAAGCCGTGATGCCGACGGTGACACTGCCATCGGCTTCGGTACGCAGCCATTCGTGATCTTCAGTAAAACGCAACTCGCTCATGGAAACTCCTCAGGGCCAGAATCGTCTGGTGGACGCGATTGAATGCTCGTGCGGGGCCGAGCCGGATGGCAATACCCATAGCAAGAACGCGGCCAATAAATATTTAATCCTTTAAAATCAATTAGTTAAGTATTTTAGCTAGAGGGCTTTTGTATTCCGGTGTAGCGAAATCGCTACAGCTGGCGGCGTGGAGAAAAGGCTTTGAGGATCAAAGCCTTGCACGGCAGCGATTACAAGGTGGTGTAGCGAAATCGTTCCGCTGTAGCGCTTTCAGTACAGTTGCAGGTCGCTTCCAGAACGCTAGACGCGGCGCGGAGTTCAGGCTTGGGTGGCGTTGACTTGCCAGCGAAGGTGCCCGCAAGGGCCGCGCCAGGCTCAGGCAGCCTTTCGCCGACCAGCCGGCTCCCAGGGGAGCCGGTCAGGCCTTGTTGGGAATGCCGTACTTGCGCAGGCGATGGGCGATGGCGGTGTGGGAGGTCTGCAGGCGGCTGGCCAGTTGCCGGGTCGAGGGATAGTTGACGTAGAGGGTTTCCAGCAGCTCTCTCTCGAAAGCTTCCACCGCTTGCTCCAGGCTTTCGACTTCGGCGTCGTTCTGCCGTGCCACCGAGGTGCCGGCGATGTCCAGATCGCCGATGTCCACCAGGTTGCTTTCGCAAATGGCCGCCGCGCGAAAGATCACGTTCTGCAACTGGCGCACGTTGCCCGGCCAGCGGTTGCTCAGCAGCGCCGGGTAGGTGCCCGGGGTCAGGCGACACACCGGGCGCTGGATCTGCGCGCAGGCTTGTTGCATGAAGTAGCGGGCCAGCAGCAGGATGTCCTGGCCGCGCTCGCGCAGCGGCGGCACTTCGACATTCAGGACGTTGAGGCGGTAGAACAGGTCTTCGCGAAAGCTGCCTTCGCCGACCATTTTCTCCAGGTCGCGGTGGGTGGCGCTGAGGATGCGCACATTGACCTTGATCTCCCGATCACCACCGACCCGGCGAAAGCTGCCGTCGTTGAGAAAGCGCAACAGCTTGGCTTGCAGGTAAGGCGACATCTCGCCAATTTCATCGAGAAATACCGTGCCCTGGTTGGCCAGTTCCATCAGCCCCGGCTTGCCGCCGCGCTGGGCACCGGTGAAGGCTCCGGGGGCGTAGCCGAACAGTTCGCTCTCGGCGAGGTTTTCCGGCAGGGCTGCGCAGTTCAGCGCCAGAAACGGCGCGCTGTGCCGGGCACTGATGGCGTGACAGGCGCGGGCCACCAGCTCCTTGCCGGTGCCGGTTTCACCCTGGATCAACAGCGGGGCGTCCAGGGCCGCGACCCGTTGGGCCCGGGCCTTGAGCGTGCGAATTGTCGGGGATTCGCCGAGCAGCGCATCGAAGCCTTCGGCGTGATCGTGGTGCAGCGCCGAGAGTCGCTCGCCGATGCGGTTGGGTTGGTACAGGGTCAGCAGCGCGCCGGCATCGGTAATGGGCGTGGCGTCCAGTAGGAGGGTCTGGCCGTTGACCATGATTTCCCGCAGTGGCAGGCGAAAGCCGTTTTCCAGCAGGGCCTCCAGCAGCGCGGCATCGGCAAACAGTTCGGCCACGCTTTCTCCCGCCGGTTCACGACCATACAGGGCGATCAGCGCCGGGTTGGCCAGCAATACCTTGCCGGCACTGTCCAGGGCCAGTACCGGATCGGTCATGGCCGCCAGCAAGGCATCCAGTTGCAGGTGGCGTCGCTGGCCGGGAAGGATGTCGACTACCGTCACCGTTTGCACGCCGCGCACGCTGAACAGTGCATCGCGCAACTCTTCCAGCACCTGAGGACTCAGGGTCGGAGCGTCGATGTAGACGTTGGGGGGAACCATTTCCACCGCATCCAGGTTGAGATTGCGTCCGCCCAGCAGGGCCAGGACTTCCTGGGTAATGCCAACGCGGTCGATGAAGCTGACGTGGATACGCATGGGGCGACAGAGGGTTCTGGGGCACGAAGGGTGGCCAGTATGCCTTGGGGGAGCGGGAAGGTGAAATTCGAGGACTCAGGCCAACGTGGGGAGGGGCTTGCTTGCGTTCATCGGCAACACCGGCAGGTGATGTGTCGCTGGCGCCGGATGGCGGGACTGGGCTTGGCGGGCGCCTGCTTTCTCGTCACGGTAAGCCCCTCGGGCGGGTTATGCCAGGTGTTCGGGGTTTATCGGGTCGCCGGGCTTGACGTGCAGCTGTTTGCGCACATCTTCGAACATTTCATCGTAGTACTTGTGCAGGGAGGCGATATTGGCGCTCTTGGGCAGGCCGTACTGTTGGGCAATGCGGGTGGCGTGACGGGCGAAGTCGAAGGCCAGGTCCTTGGCCAGGAAGAACTGCTCCTTCAAGGACTTTTCTTCGATGGTGCCGTGCAGGGTGAACAGCATGCCCTGACCCTCTTTAGGGTCCTGGGCCAACTCATAGTCGATGCACAGGTTGTAGCTGAAGTCGTCCTTGTTCAGCGCATGGCGCTCGATGTGCAAGTGACCGGGCTCAAACATGGCCATAGGCGTTTCTCCTCCAAGGCTTAGAAATATGGGCAGGCGCCGGGCCTGCCCCGAGGTTTCACTGCAAGCGTCTTATAGGTAGCTCATGCCGGAGGTGGCGGTGCTGATGCGGGTGCCGGCTGTGCCCTGGACAATCGCTTCGATGTCCGAGAGTGAACCGATCACTGCGACTTTGCCAGTGCGCCGGGCAAAGTCGCAGGCTGCCTGGACCTTGGGCCCCATGGAGCCGGCGGCAAAGCCCAGCTTCTCCATCTCGTCCGGGTGGGACTGGGCGATGGCTTTCTGTGTCGGTTTACCGAAGTCGATGAAGGCCGCGCTGACGTCGGTGGCGATCACCAGCAGATCGGCTTCCAGTTGCTCGGCCAGCAGCGCCGAACACAGGTCCTTGTCGATCACCGCTTCAATGCCCTTGAGCTTGCCGTCCTCACCGTACATCGTCGGAATGCCGCCGCCGCCAGCGCAGATCACGATGCTGCTCTTTTCCAGCAGCCACTTGATCGGGCGGATCTCGAAGATGCGCTTGGGCTTGGGGCTGGCCACCACCCGGCGGTACTTGTCGCCGTCCGGTGCAATCGTCCAGCCTTTCTCCTTGGCCAGTTTCTCGGCTTCCTCCTGGCTGTAGACCGGGCCGATGGGTTTGGTCGGGTTGTTGAACGCCGGGTCCTTGGCATCCACTTCCACTTGGGTCAGCAAGGTGGCGAAAGGCACCTCGAAGTCCAGCAGGTTGCCCAGTTCCTGCTCGATGATGTAGCCGATCATGCCTTCGGTCTCGGCGCCAAGCACGTCCAGCGGGTAGGGCGAAACCTGGGTGTAAGCGGCGGCCTGCAGCGACAACAGGCCCACTTGCGGGCCATTGCCATGGGCGATCACCAACTGGTTGCCGGGATGGATCTTGGCGATTTGTTCGGTGGCGATGCGGATGTTGGCGCGCTGGTTGTCCGCAGTCATGGGTTCACCACGGCGGAGCAGGGCGTTGCCACCCAGTGCAACGACGATACGCATAGTGCAATCCTTCTAGAGGCCCTGTAGGAGCTGGCTTGCCGGCGAATCGGCGGCAGCGGACCAGCAACTGATCCGCGTCATCGTTCTTCGCTGGCAAGCCAGTTCCCATAGGGGAGGCGGGTTAGAGGTCGGCCAGGGTCGAAACCAGGATCGCCTTGATGGTGTGCATGCGATTTTCCGCTTGCTCGAAGGCAATGCAGGCCGGGGACTCGAACACGTCGTCGGTGACTTCGATGCCGTTGGCCAGGTGCGGATACTGCTCGGCGATCTGCTTGCCCACCTTGGTGTCGCTGTTGTGGAACGCCGGCAGGCAGTGCATGAATTTGGTTCGAGGGTTGCCGGTGGCTTTCATCAGTTGGGCGTTGACCTGGTACGGCAGCAGTTGCTCGATGCGCTCGGCCCAGGCTTCCACCGGCTCGCCCATGGACACCCAGACGTCGGTGTGGATGAAGTCCACGCCCTTGACCGCGGCGTTCGGGTCTTCGGTAAGGGTGATGCGGGCACCGCTTTCCTCGGCGTATTGCTGGCAACGCTGCACCAAGTCGTCATGGGGCCACAGCGCTTTGGGGGCGCAGATGCGCACGTCCATGCCGAGCTTGGCGCCCACCAGCAACAGCGAGTTGCCCATGTTGTTGCGGGCGTCACCCAGGTAGGCGTAGCTGATGTCGTGAATCGGCTTGTCGGCATGCTCACGCATGGTCAGCACGTCGGCGATCATCTGGGTCGGGTGGTATTCATCGGTCAGGCCGTTGAACACTGGAACGCCTGCAAACTTGGCCAACTCTTCGACGATTTCCTGTTTGAAGCCGCGGTACTCGATGGCGTCGTACATGCGCCCCAGCACCCGAGCGGTGTCCTTCATGCTTTCCTTGTGGCCGATCTGCGAGGAGTTGGGGTCGATGTAGGTGACGTTGGCGCCCTGGTCATAGGCCGCTACTTCGAAGGCGCAGCGAGTGCGGGTCGAGGTTTTTTCGAAGATCAGCGCGATGTTGTTGCCCTTGAGGTGCTGCTGCTCGGTGCCGGTGTACTTGGCGCGCTTGAGGTCGCGGGACAGGTCCAGCAGGTAGCGCAGCTCGCGTGGGGTGTGGTGTTCCAGGCTCAGCAGGTTACGGTTGTGGATATTGAACGCCATGGTGATTCTCCTCGCCGACACTGTGAAAGCGACTGCGCTTGGAAATACTGGTTTAAAAACAGGCTCGTGCACGAGTCCGAGCGCAATGCTCATTGACAGCCGGTAGAGTCGAACCCGGCCTTTCCTCGCCTGTTTTTGCCTTGTCTTTCCTGTGCTCGCTGCGCGCTCACAGCGTCGGTTTGTGGTAAGTCAAATTAAGTTGAAGGGCTTAGTAGTCGATCGGGTCGCGGATGATCGGGCAGGTCATGCAGTGGCCGCCGCCACGACCGCGGCCCAGTTCGCTGGCGCTGATGGTGATGACTTCGACCCCGGCCTTGCGCAGCAGGGTGTTGGTGTAGGTGTTGCGGTCGTAGCCGATGACCACGCCCGGCTCCAAGGCCACCACGTTGTTGCCGTCGTCCCATTGCTCGCGCTCGGCGGCGAAGCTGTTGCCGCCGGTTTCCACCACGCGCAGGGCCTTGAGGTTGAGGGCCTTGGCCACGGTGTCGAGGAAGCTGGATTCCTCACGGCGCACGTCGATGCCGCCGGGCTTGCTTTCGTCAGGGCGCAGGCTGAAGGCGACGATCTGGCTCACCACTTCCGGGAAGACCGTGACCAGGTCGCGGTCGCAGAAGCTGAACACGGTGTCCAGGTGCATGGCCGCGCGGGATTTCGGTAGGCCGGCGACGATCACGCGTTCCACGGCCTTGTGCTTGAACAGGTTCAGTGCCAGTTGGCCGATCGCCTGACGCGAGGAGCGCTCGCCCATGCCGATCAGCACCACGCCGTTGCCGATGGGCATCACGTCACCCCCTTCCAGGGTAGCGTTGCCGTGTTCCAGGTCCGGGTCGCCGTACCAGACCTGGAAGTCGGCGTGGGTGAACTCGGGGTGGAACTTGTAGATGGCCGTGGCCAGCAGGGTTTCCTGGCGTCGCGCCGGCCAGTACATCGGGTTCAAGGTCACGCCGCCGTAGATCCAGCAGGTGGTGTCGCGGGTGAACTGGGTGTTGGGCAGTGGCGGCAGGATGAAGCTGGAGTGGCCGAGAAAATCGCGGAACATCTCGATGGTCTTGCCGCCGAAGCTGCTGGGCAGGTCGTCGGCCGACACCCCGCCGATGAGAAATTCGGCCACCTTGCGTGGTTCCAGGCTGCGCAGCCACGAACCGACTTCATGGACCAGGCCCAGGCCGACCTGATTGGCGGTGATCTTGCGCTCCAGAATCCACTCCAGGGCTTCGGGGATGGCGACGATGTCGGTCAGCAGGTTGTGCATTTCCAGCACATCGATGTCCCGCTCGCGCATCTTGGTGACGAAGTCGAAGTGGTCGCGTTTGGCCTGGGCCACCCACAGCACATCATCGAACAGCAGTTCGTCGCAGTTGTTCGGGGTCAGCCGCTGATGGGCCAGGCCTGGGGAGCAAACCATGACTTTGCGCAGTTTGCCGGCTTCGGAATGGACGCCGTACTTAACTTTTTCCGTGGTCATTACTGTGATCCTCCAGAGACAAAACAATCGGGGTGTTGCTTGAAAGGCGGTGCTACAAGGTCAGGAAGCCGTCGTAGAGTCCGTAGGCGGCCACCAGGGCTCCTATGACCACCGCGGCAAAAATCAGCTTCTCGACGTTGGTAAAAATCGGTTTGTGCAGTTCCATCTTGGCCTTGGCGAACAGCACCACGCCGGGGGCGTAGAGCAGGGCCGAGAGCAGCAGGTACTTGACCCCGCCGGCGTACAGCAGCCAGATCGCGTAGAACAGGGCAATGCCACCGATGATCAGGTCCTTCTTGCGCTCGGCCAGGGCCTGTTCGTAGCTTTCGCCGCGCACCGCCAGCAGCACCGCGTAGGCCGCGGACCACAGATAGGGCACCAGGATCATCGAGGTGGCGAGGTAGATCAGCGACAGGTAGGTGCTGGCCGAGAACAGAGTGATGACCAGGAAGATCTGCACCATGGCGTTGGTCAGCCACAGGGCGTTGGCCGGCACGTGGTTGGCGTTCTCGCGGCGCAGGAACTCCGGCATGGTGTGGTCCTTGGCCGCGGCGAACATGATCTCCGCACACAGCAGCACCCACGACAGCAGCGCCCCCAGCAGCGAGATGATCAGGCCGACGCTGATCAGCACCGCGCCCCAGTGGCCCACCACATGCTCCAGCACGGCAGCCATGGACGGGTTCTGCAGCTTGGCCAGTTCCGGCTGGGTCATGATCCCCAGGGACAGCACGTTTACCAGCACCAAAAACAGCAGCACGGTGATAAAGCCGATGACAGTGGCTTTACCCACGTCTGAGCGTTTTTCCGCCCGGGAAGAGAAGATGC
The DNA here is from genome assembly GCF_009861525.1 of Pseudomonas sp. LD120. Lineage (GTDB taxonomy): Bacteria > Pseudomonadota > Gammaproteobacteria > Pseudomonadales > Pseudomonadaceae > Aquipseudomonas. Next base: position 329,679 of record NZ_WVHL01000003.1, read on the forward strand.
TCGCGCCCTCGATGCCGATGAACACCCAGACGGTGACCAGCATCATGTTGCGCACCTGGTTCATTACGCTGCCCAGGTCCGGGTTCTTCAGGCCCCAGATGTCGGCGGTGAAGATGTCGAGCTTGAAGGCGAACAGCGCGATCAGCACGAACAACACCAGCGGCACCACCTTGGCCACGGTGGTTACCAGGTTGATGAACGCTGCTTCCTTGATGCCCCGCAGCACTAGAAAGTGCACGGCCCAGAGCAGCACCGAGGCACCGATCACCGCCGCGGGAGTGTTGCCTTCGCCGAAGATCGGGAAGAAGTAACCCAGGGTGCTGAACAGCAGCACGAAGTAGCCGACGTTGCCCAGCCAGGCGCTGATCCAGTAACCCCAGGCCGACGAAAAACCCATGTAGTCGCCGAATCCAGCCTTGGCATAAGCGTAGACACCGCCGTCCAGATCAGGCTTGCGATTGGCCAGGGTTTGAAAGACGAATGCCAGGGTCAACATGCCGACGGCGGTAATCGCCCAACCAATAAGAACTGCACCAACATCGGCGCTGGCTGCCATGTTTTGTGGTAAAGAAAAGATTCCGCCACCAATCATGGAACCCACTACCAAGGCGACTAATGCGCCCAGTCTTAGTTTTCCGGGGGATTCAGACATTGCATGACTCCAGTGCAGGAGAAGAGAGACGACAGCGTAAATCTGCTGGCAATCCAAATAGCTGACTTAGATCAGTTCATCGCTGCATTTCGTTGTGAATGAATGACTTAAGATTTATTTCGGAAGGTAGAATGCTGCGCTGAAAGGTGCACTCCAGAGGTGTTTCCTAATCCTCTTTGAGTGCTGGCTGGCATTCTCGGCGATCCTTGAACCTAGACCCTTTTGAAGAATGTGCAAATTGCCGGCAATGTTTGAGCAATCACTTATTGGTGATGGCATTTAGTACATGCTTTTAATAAAACAGTCGGGTATTCATGGGGTTCTGAGAGGCAAGTAGTGGTGGGTGTGCGAATGGATGGTTAATTGACTTTTATTGTTTTCGGCGCATGTGTGAAAGTTGTTTATAAGGTGTTTAGGTTTATTGCCAGATTGGCATCACTGATGCAGAGGTAGCGATGTCACAACCGGCGCAGAAGCTTCAACTCGGTGCACTGATCGCTCTGGTCGTGGGCTCGATGATTGGCGGAGGGATTTTTTCGCTGCCACAGAACATGGCGGCTCGGGCCGATGCCGGTGCGATACTCATCGGCTGGGGGATCACGGCGGTGGGCATGCTGACCCTGGCGTTTGTTTTCCAGACCCTGGCCAATCGCAAGCCGGAGCTGGACTCCGGAGTCTACGCCTACGCCAAGGCCGGGTTTGGCGACTACATGGGTTTTTCGTCGGCCTGGGGTTACTGGATCAGTGCCTGGCTGGGCAACGTCGGCTACTTCGTGCTGCTGTTCAGCACCCTGGGTTATTTCTTTCCAGTGTTTGGCCAGGGCAATACCCCGGTGGCCATCGGCTGCGCCTCGATTCTGCTCTGGGCCGTGCACTTTCTGGTGTTGCGGGGCATCAAGGAGGCTGCCTTGATCAACCAGTTGACCACCGTGGCGAAGATCGTGCCGCTGGTGATGTTCATCGTCATCGCTGCGGTGGCGTTCAAGGCGGACATTTTCACCCGTGACCTCTGGGGCCGCAGCAATCCGGATTTTGGTGGGGTGATGGATCAGGTGCGCAACATGATGCTGGTCACGGTGTTTGTGTTCATCGGCATCGAGGGGGCCAGCGTCTACTCGGCCCGGGCACACAAGCGAGCGGATGTCGGGCGGGCCACGGTGATTGGTTTTCTTGGGGTGCTGGCGTTGTTGGTGCTGGTGAACGTGCTGTCGCTGGGGATCATGAGCCGGCCGGAACTGGCCACGCTGCAGAACCCCTCGCTGGCGGCCGTGCTGGAGCATATCGTCGGTCCCTGGGGGGCCTTGCTGATCAGTATTGGCCTGGCGATTTCCCTGTTGGGGGCGCTGTTGTCGTGGGCGTTGCTGTGTGCGGAAATCCTATACGCTACCGCGCGTGACCGGACCATGCCGGCGTTTTTGAAGAAGGAAAATGCCAACCATGTGCCGGTCAACGCCTTGTGGCTGACCAACCTGATGATCCAGGTGTTTTTGTTGATCACGCTGATTTCCGCGGGAACCTACACCAGCCTGATTTACCTGGCGTCGTCGATGATCCTGGTGCCCTACCTGTGGTCGGCGGCCTATGCGGTGCTGCTCAGCGGTCGGGGAGAGACTTACGAGCAAGGCTCGCGTGAGCGGAAGAAGGATCTGGTTATCGCCCTCGTAGCCCTGAGCTACGCCATCTGGCTGTTGTACGCCGGCGGCTTGAAGTACCTGCTGCTGTCAGCGTTGCTTTATGCCCCAGGCGTGATCCTGTTTGCCAAGGCCAAACGTGAACAGGGCGAGCCGCTGTTTACCCCGCTGGAAAAGCTGATTTTCATGGCAGTGATCAGCGGCGCGTTACTGGCCGCGTACGGCCTGTACAGCGGCCTTCTGGCGCTGTGAGTGCTGTACCTCAGGGGGAGCCGGGGCGGCGATGCGGCCCCGGTTGAAAGGCCCAGGGTTATACCCGGAACTGATCCATCAGTTTCATCTGCTGGCTGGCCAGGGCGTTGAGCTGGCTGCTGACCTGAGCTGACTCGCTGGCCTGCTCGGTCAAGGTTTCGGTCACGCTGCGAATGGCCGAGACATTGCGGTTGACCTCTTCGGCCACCGCGCTTTGCTCCTCGGCAGCGCTGGCGATCTGCAGGTTCATGTCGCTGATCACCGTGACCGCATCGCTAATCTTGCCCAGGGCTTGGGCCGCCTGATGAATCTGTCCGGCGTTGCTCTGCGCCTGGCTCTGGCTGGCATGCATGGTGTGCACCACGTCGCGGGTGCCGCTCTGCAGGCGCTCAATCACCGCACGGATTTCCTCCACCGAGTCTTGGGTGCGCTTGGCCAGATTGCGCACTTCGTCGGCGACCACCGCGAAGCCGCGTCCGCTTTCACCGGCACGGGCGGCCTCGATGGCGGCGTTGAGGGCCAGCAGGTTGGTCTGCTCGGCGATGCTGCGGATGACTTCCAGCACCGAACCGATCTGTTCGCTGCTCACCGCCAGGGCCTCGACTTCACCCACCGCTTTACTCACTTCATCGGCCAGCAGGCTGATGTCGCGGGTGCTGCGCTCGATGATGCTCATGCCTTCCTTGGCCGATTGATCGGCGCCCCGGGCCGCCTGGGCAGCATTGGAGGCGCTGCTGGCGACCTCATGCGCGGTGGCGCTCATTTCGTTGGAGGCCGTGGCCACCTGGTCGATTTCGCGGAACTGCACCTGCATGCCTTCACTGGTCTGACGGGCGATTTCCGAAGACTGGTCGGCGGTGCCGCGGGCTTCGACAATGCTGTACTTGATCTGGGCGATGGTGGGTTGCAGCTTGTCGAGGAAACGGTTGAACCAGCTCACCAGTTCACCCAATTCATCTTTTTTGCTGTAGTTCAGGCGCTGGGTCAGATCGCCGTCGCCGCTGGCAATGGCCTTGAGCATCTCGGCCACACTGTTGATCGGGCGGGTCACGCCGGAGGCACTGAGCCAGATCAGCAGCAGGCCCAGCAGGCCAGCGCCAATGGCCACCAGTAAAGTCTTCAGGGTGCCGCTGGTTTGCGCTTGGTCCAGCAGGGTTTGCAACTTCACCGAATCCGCCAGCAGTACTTGTTTGGGCAGGTCGATGGTCACGCCCCAGGCTTTGGCATCGGCAATCGGGCTGAACGGATAGACCGCGCGGATCAACTCGCCCTGTAGCAGGATCCTCGATTGCTGGTCAGTGAGTGCCGTGAGGATTGCCTTGCCGTTGGCGTTCTCGGTTTCATTGATGTTCTTGCCGATCCGGCTGGCATCGGCGCCCACCGCCGCCAACAGGCCGCTGCCGGCCACGATCATCATGTGTCCGGCGCCGTCGAACAGCTCGCGTTGGGCTGCAACGGCGGCCGATTGCAGCGAGTCCAGGGCGATGTCTACACCAATCACCCCGATCGCTTTGCCGTTCACTTGCAGAGGCAGGGAGATGGTGGTCATCAGCACCTGTTTCTTGTCTTCGCCGATGGTGTCGGCATAAGGGTCGAGCAGGCAGGTGCGGCCGGTGTCGCGGGGGCAGGTGTACCAGATGTTATAGGGCGTGCCGCTGAGGTTGAGGGTGGTCTTGGTCATGTCCTCTTCGGCCATCACGGTGTTCAGCGCATTTCCCCCGGCGCGGCTCCAGTAGGTGGCAAAGCGTCCTTGTTCGTTGGAGGCGTGGGTGGCGTCGTTGGCGAACTCGCTGTCCTTGCCGTCCAGGGCATTGGGCTCATAGGCCAGCCAGATGCCGAGCACCTTGGGGTTGCGCTCGAAGGCGGTTTTCAGGCTGTGGTTGAGTTCTTCGCGCAAGGCTGCGGCGTCCAGACCGCGTTTGTTGGCCATCTCTCGCAGGTCTCGGACCTGATCCGCCAGGGCGGTGATCACCAGTTGGCTCTCGCCGAAGGTTTTCTGGATATGCGCGGCTTGCTCGGCGGCCTTGGCCTGTAGCAGGTCCTCAACTCCGGCGGTCAGCATTTGCGTGCTGGAGGTGTTGACCAGTTGGTTGTTCTGCCGGCTCTGGTAGAGGTTCATGCCGACGATCAGTGCCACTACTCCCAGCAGGCACAGCCCGGACAACAACACGATTTTCAAGCGGATGGAGAGAGAGTCGAGCATAGAGGCGATCTCGCTAATAACGGATGGGAAGCGCGGAGTTGGGTGACTCCAGTCGCCAAATCCATTTAGCGCTATGCCCGGAACATCGGCTTGGTCAGCCGATGCGTGAGCAATTGCCGACGAACGGTAGGCCTGAAGGGAGAAGAGCGCCCCACCGCCACGCCGGCTTTACAGCGAGGGAGGGCAGGAGGGCTGCGGCAGTGTTTCGGGGCGCGACCAGATCCACAGGTTGCCCAAGGCCATGCCGGCGATGGCAGCGTACATCGTCCAATGATGATTAAGCAGGCTCAGCATCAGCCCGGCGCACAGCAGCATGCTGACAGTGGCGCTGATCTTGGCCTTGCGGCTGATGATCCGGCCGTTGCGCCAGTTGCTCAGGATCGGCCCGAACAGGCGATGGTTCTCCATCCAGGCACTGAGTCGCGGCGAACTCTTGGTGGCCGCCCAGGCAGCCAGCAGGATGAATTCTGTGGTCGGCAGGCCCGGCACGACGATGGCGATCAGACCGATGGCGAGGCTGACATAGGCCAGCACGCCGAACAGCAGGCGGGAAATTTTCGACGAGGAGGGGCGATTGCGAGTCATGGCTTCGATGATGAGGTAACGCGCCTTGCGGCTCAATCCGGGGCGTGGACTGGCCGACAAAATACCGCAGCCGGCAAGGCGGAGCAGGCCGCCTTGCCGACAACGACGAGGTCAGGCCGGTTGTGCGGCGCTGGAATAGGCCTGTTCCAACAGCACGGTGAAGCGATTGAAGGCGTCCAGGGCGCCTTTTTCCGCCGCGGCTTCTTCTTCGGCAGTGAACGCCAGGCCGTCGAGGATGCGGGTGAAGGTCTTCCAGCCTTCGGCGCGGCCACCGGCCGGCTCGCCCAAGTGACGGGCACCGAAGGTGTCGCTCAGGCCCAGGCCCACAGCGCGCTTGATCAGGAACGCAGCGCCGAGCTTGGAGCCTTCGGAAACGAAGATCCAGCCCAGGGCTTCGGCCTTGCTCGGGTTGCGCACGGCGCCGGCTACCGGTGCCGGGACGTCGGTGTCCAGATCCGCCAGGTCGGCCTTGGCCGCTTCGGCGCGGCAGCGCTCGGCCAGGTCGGGGACGATCTGGTTCAGCTCTGCATTGTTGTACAGCTCCACCAGTTCCGACTGAAACAGGTACTGGGCCACCACGAAGCGGGCGAAGCTGCCTTGGGTTTCAAACGGCGCATGGGCCTTGACCAGAGCATCGAGCTTGGTGTGCGGCTCGTGGGTGATCTGGTTCAGACGCTGGGAGCGCAGGTGATGACGCTGGGAGAAATCCTGGGAGGTCATGCAGATGTCCTTGAGAATGAGAGTCACTTATTGACTAGACGAACAAGAAGACGCGAGACAGTAAAAAATCCTCACTGCCCTGGATCAAAAAGAGCAGTGAGGCGCTGCGGCGTCAGATATCCCAGACCAGGTTGACCGAGAAGTTGCGGCCCGGTTGGGTCAGGCGGTCGAGGTTGGCCGGTTGCGTCACCGAGGCTTCGCCGACGCTGTCATAGCCGCGCACGTCGTCCCACTGCCAGTACTTCTTGTTGGTCAGGTTGTAGAGGCCGGCATTGATGGTCACGTCGTCGGTCACCTTGTAGAACCCCGCCAGGTCGAGCACGCCGAACCCCGGGGTCTTGAACGGGCTGCTGCTGCCGTCCGGTGTGTTGAAGCTGGTGCTGTCGACACGGTCCTTCTTCTTCACCAGGGTCCAGCTCAGCAGGGCGCCGTAGTTGTCCTGGTCGTAACCCAGGCCGAACACGCCGGTCAGTGGGTTGACGCTGTTGAGTGGTTGGCCGTTGTCATCGTTGCGTCCATGCAGGTAGGACACCGAGCTCTGGGTGTAGAGCCCGTTGGGCGCACCGAAGCGGTCCAGGTTCAGCCGGCCCTTGAGTTCCAGGCCCTTGATGGTGGCGTGCTGGATGTTGTTGCTCTGGAAGGTGGTCTGGTTATAGCCGGGCGTGATGGCGTTCTCGTCAATGAAATCGCGGTATTTGTTGTAGAACAGCGCCACATCGAAGCTACCGGCGTCGAACTGGCCACGCAGGCCGGTTTCATAGCTCTTGCTCTTTTCCGGCTGCAGGTCGGGATTAGGCGCGACCTGATAGCCGCCCGCCAGGTTTTCGAAGCGCCCATACAGGGCCTTGGCGGTCGGGGTGCGAAAGCCCTCGGCGTATTGGCCGTACCAGGTGTAGTGGTCGTTGAAGCGGTAGGTGGTGCCGAACTTGGGTGACAGGCGGTGCCAGGTCTTGGTCTTGTCGTTCATCACGCCGTTACCGCTCTGGTCGGCGGTGACGCGGAATTCGTCGGTGATGTGCGGCTTGAGTTGGGTGTAGTCGTAGCGCACGCCGGGCAGGAAGGTCCAGTTGTTCCAACCGATCTGGTCCTGGGCAAACAGGCTGTAGGTGTTGATGGTCGGGTCCGGAAAGTCGCTGGCCGGGGTCAGGGTGTCAGCGGCGCTGGCGGCGCCGATGGCGCGGCAGGAGCCGGCGACGCTCAGGCAGGTGCCGCTGCCGGTACGCAGGCCAGTGACCTGATCTTGCTTGAGGGTGGTGCCGTAGGTGACGAGGTGGTCGGTAGCAGCGATGGCGAAGGACTTGTCGGCCTGGGCATCGAACACCCATTGGCGGTCCTTGTAGGTGGTTTCGCGAGTGCGCATGACCGTGCGCGAGGGGGCGTAGATCTCTTGGGTGCTCTGGTCGGTTTTGGCGATCTGGTAGTTCAAGGTCCATTTGATGTGGTCGGCCAGGGCGCTGTCCAAGCCGAAGCTGTGTTCCAGGCCGAAGCGCTCGCGGGTCACGGTGTCATTGCCCGAGCGAGCCTTGTAGAAACCGAAGCCACGACCGGAAATGAAGGGGCCGCCCACCGCGCTCAGTTGATGGGTGTCGCGGTCGTCTTTGTAGCGCTCGTAGGTCAGTCCCAAGCGCGCGTCGTCGGCATAGTGCCAGCCCAGTTTGGCCAGCACGTTGGTGGTCCGTACGTCTTCGGGGTTGGCCTGGGTGCGGCTCAAGCCCGTGCCGCCGGTTTCGCCATAGGATTGTGTTTCGTGGCCATTGCGCTGGCTCAGGTGCAGCAAACCGTCGAGGTCGTTCAGGCGACCGGCCACGGTGCCGGAGGTCAGCCAACTGTCGTCGGCCGAGCTGTAGCCGGTCTTCAGGCGCGCGCCGACGTCTTTGCCAGGCTTGATGATGTCGTCCGGGTCCAGGGTGTAGTAACTCACCGCGCCGCCGATGGCGTTGCTGCCATAGAGCACTGATGCCGGACCACGGAGGATCTCCACGCGCTTGATGATTTCCGGGTCGACATAGTTGCGGTTGGTCTGCGCGTAGGGGCCGTTGAAGAAGCTGTCAGGCACCTGTACCCCATCGATCTGGGTCAGCACCCGGTCACCGTCGATGCCCCGGATGTTGTAGCCACTGATACCGGCCCGTTGGCCGGCGCCGGCTACGGAGACGCCCGGTTCGTAACGCACCAGGTCTTTGATGTTGTTGACGTTGTTGCGGTCCAGCTCCTGGCGGTCGTGGACTGTCACGGTGCTGGGGACGCTGCTGATGTCCTGCTCCTGGCGGGTGGCGCTGATGGTCACTTGCTGCAGGTTCAGTACATTGGCGCCGCTGCGTTTCTCCAGGACGATGTTGTGGCTGTCCAGTGAGCGATAGCTGAGTTGGGTGCCGCTGAGCAATCGATCCAGGGCTTTGTCCGCAGGCATCGAGCCCTGCACGCCTGGCGAAGCAACGCCTGCCCCCAGTTCCGCAGGCAGGCCCACTTGCCAGCCGGTGACCGCGGTAAAGGCGTTGAGCGCCGAGACCAGCGGTTGCTGGGCAATGGCGAAGTGGTAGTGGCCCATGCGCTGGGTGGACGGCGTTGGCGCATCGGCGGCCATCAGCGGCGCGGCATGGCTACCGGCCAGCAGGATCGCGGCGGTCAGCAATGACAAGGTGCAGTGTTGCAGGCGGGCACAGGGAACTGAGGATCGGCTGTTGAGGCGAGGGGACATCGAAAGCGCTCCGGGTCGCACGAATCTTATAGGTGCAGAAACGTATTCAAAAATACGAATCAGTTGCATTGGCTATAACGAGACGTACTACCCGTCACAATCGCGTAAAAATAATTATTCTCAGTTGAGAATCACCAGCGCAGGGAACTCCGATAACCGCGCCGAGGTGATGTGGGCCAGGGAACGCACGACATTCAGGGGCTGATCCAGGCGGTAGTTGCCGGTCACGGCGACGTTCGCCAGTTGCGGATTGTTGTTGACGATCCAGCCCGGGTAATAGCGCCGCAGTTCCGCCAGTACCTGGCTCAATGGGCAGTTTTCGAACACCAGGCGGCCGTCGACCCAGGCCAGATCCTTACCGGCATCGAGCTTGGCCGGGCGATCAAATCCCTGAGGACCGACGCGCACACTTTCACCAGCGCTCAGGCGGAGACGCTGGTCGGCGTGGGTCGCTTGCAGGTCGATGTCGCCGCGCTGCACCTGGACCTGAGCGATGCCGTCCAGGTAACGCACGGCAAAGGTGGTGTCGCGCACACTGGCTCGCACCGGGCCGGCGTCCAGTTCCAGGGGCAGGCCGCGATTGGCCGGAATTTCGAAGAAAGCTTCGCCCTGGTACAGCCGGGCAACACGCTGCTGACCGTTGATGTCGCTGGAAAACGCCGAATTGGTGTTGAGCAGCACCTTTGAACCGTCCTCCAGTTGCAGGCGCTGGCGCTCCCCCACCAGTGTCAGGTGATCGGCTTGCAGGCGCAGGGGCAGGCTGCTGAAGCTGAACAGTCCGAGTACCAGCACCGCAGCGGTGGCCAGAGGCTTCCAGTGGGGACGCAGACGAGCCAGCGACGATACTTTTGCTGGGCGCGCGGCCAGTGTGCGGGCGCATTGCGCCACTTGCGGGGCGTTCCATAGCGCCTGGGCCTTTTCGAACGCTTGGGCATTGAGCGGTGAGGCCTCCAGCCACTGTTGGAACTGGCGCAGTTGCTCAGGGGTTGGACGTTCCAGCTCGATCAGCCAATCCAGCGCCTGATCCATGGCAAGGGTGCTTGAGTGCGGGCCGGCAGCAGTGGGCGGCTCGGTGCTGTGAGAATCCGTCACGGGTGTTCCTCGGCTGTGACTGTGCACAGCTGTTTTTTCAAGAGAGAGCGAAAGCCGGCCAAGGTTAGCAAAGCCCCGGGGCTGACGCAGTCATGGTGCTCTGTCGTTGAGACTCACTGGCTGTCGAGACGATCGGCGACGCCAATGCAGATGGCCATGATCAGTTTCAATTCCTTTTGTACTGTGCTCAGCGATACCCCGATCTGGTCGGCGATCTCCTGATAACTGTGACCGTGCAGGCGGCTGAGGATGAAGATTCGCTGTTGGCGTGGGCTGAGCTGGCCCAGGCTTAGGTTCAGGCGTTCCAGCAGTTGCTCGGCGTGGGCTGCATCTTCGGCGCTGCTAAGAGGGGCGGCGACGTTTTCCAGTACCTGCGGCGGCACGTCTTCGAGCAGCGTGCGGTCCTGGATGCGTCGCGCCCGCAAGTGATCGAGCGCCAGGTTGCGCGCGGTCTGGAACACAAAGGGTTCAAGGTGAGTGATTGGCCGTTCGCTGAGGGCCCGGGTCACTCGCAGATAGGTTTCCTGTAGCAGGTCTTCGGCGGTGCTGTGGTTGTTGACCATCCGCTCCAGCGTGCGCAACAGAGAGATTCGTTGAGTAAGGAAGACGTGGTTGAAATGCGATTGACTCACAGCGAGGCCTGATCCATTTTTTCAGCGGATGATAATGATTGTCATCTACGTCAATGGTCAAGCCTTGTGTGAATTATCCCCGGCCGTCCAGATAGGCTGGATAGTCGGGAATCCGGTGTTCATGGGCCTGGTTCATCAGTGGGCTGCTGAGCAGGTAGTCGGCGGTGCACTCGTTGCAGGCCACCGGAATGTTCCACACCGCGGCCACGCGCAGCAGGGCCTTGATGTCCGGGTCATGGGGCTGGGGCTCGAAGGGGTCCCAGAAAAACACCAGCAGGTCGACCCGCTGCTCGGCGATCTGCGCGCCCAGTTGCTGATCGCCACCCAAGGGGCCGCTGATCATGCTCTCGATCGGCAGCCCCAGGCGTTTGTTCAGCAGCAATCCGGTGGTGCCGGTAGCCACCAGTTCATGGTCGGCGAGGCGCGTCCGTTGCCGCTCGGCCCAGTCCAGCAGAAAGGCCTTGCAATGGTCATGGGCGACCAGGGCGATACGCTTGCGCGCCGCCATGGTCTTTTGGGTAAAACTGATACCGATCATCGACGACTATCCGTTTTATTCCGCGTTGCACAGGGCCAGGCAGTTATCCAGCATGCGGTTGGAGAAGCCCCACTCGTTGTCGTACCAGGCCAGGACCTTGAGCAAGCGACCCCCGCTGACCTTGGTGTGGTTGGCGTCGAAGATCGACGACAGCGGGTTGTGGTTGAAGTCGCTGGAGACCAGCGGCAGGGTGTTGTAGCCGAGGATCTTCGAATGCTGGCTGGCACTCTTGAGCAGGGCGTTGACCTCTTCGGCGGTGGTGTCGCGCTTGAGGGTCACGGTCAGGTCCACCAGGGAGACGTTGATCACCGGCACCCGTACGGCCATGCCGGTCAACTTGCCCGCCAGCTCCGGCAGCACCAGGCCCACCGCCTCGGCGGCGCCGGTCTTGCTCGGGATCATGTTCTGGGTGGCCGAGCGGGCGCGGTAGGGGTCGCTGTGATAGACGTCGGTGAGGTTCTGGTCGTTGGTGTAGGCGTGGATGGTGGTCATCAGGCCGTTGTCGATGCCCAGTTCGCGGTGCAGTACCTGGGCCACCGGGGCCAGGCAGTTGGTGGTGCACGAGGCGTTGGAAATGATCTGGTGCGACTGGCGCAGAATGTCGTGGTTGACCCCATAGACCACGGTGGCGTCGGCGCCTTTGGCCGGGGCCGAGATGATCACTTTGCGGGCGCCGGCAGTAAGATGGGCGGCGGCCTTGGCGCGGTCGGTGAACAGACCGGTGCATTCGAACACCACGTCGATCTTCTCTTCGGCCCAGGGCAGTTCGGCCGGGTTGCGGATGGCGCTGACAGCAATCCGGTCGCCATTGACGGTCAGGCTCTCTTGATCGTGCTGGACCTCGGCGTCGAAGGTGCCGTGAACGGTGTCGTATTTGAGCAGGTGGGCATTGATCGCGCTGTCACCCAGATCGTTGATGGCGACGATCTGCAGGTCCTGACGATAGCCTTGGGTATAGAGTGCGCGCAGGACGTTGCGGCCAATACGGCCAAAACCATTGATTGCGATTCGAAGAGTCATGTGAAAACGCCTGTCGTTGAATTTGTTGTTGGAATTACAAGATTATTCGCATAGAAATAGAAAACAAGCCTTTTTAGTGGCAATATTTTGTTTTATCTACAACGAGTGACCTGAATCAACTGGTCCAAATGGTCAGAAATTTCCTCCGTTCTGCTTGAGCGAGGGGGCTTCTGATCAGCATAGACAAACAGGTCGCCACATCCGTTAGCCTGGAGTTCTACACATGCATCCCCGCGTTCTTGAGGTCACCGAACGGCTTATTGCCCGCAGTCGCGCCACTCGCCAGGCCTATCTCGCTTTGATCCACGATGCCGCCAGCGACGGCCCGCAGCGCGGCAAGCTGCAGTGTGCGAACTTCGCCCACGGCGTGGCCGGTTGCGGCGCCGAAGACAAACACAGCCTGCGGATGATGAATTCGGCCAACGTGGCAATTGTTTCGTCATATAACGACATGTTGTCCGCGCACCAGCCTTACGAGGTATTCCCCGAGCAGATCAAGCGCGCCTTGCGCGAAATCGGCTCTGTGGGCCAATTCGCTGGCGGCACCCCGGCCATGTGCGATGGCGTGACCCAGGGCGAGGCGGGTATGGAGCTGAGCCTGCCTAGCCGCGAGGTGATCGCGCTGTCGACGGCGGTGGCGCTGTCCCACAACATGTTCGATGCGGCATTGATGCTGGGCATCTGCGACAAGATCGTGCCGGGGTTGATGATGGGGGCGTTGCGCTTCGGTCATTTACCAACCCTCTTTGTGCCGGGTGGGCCGATGGTTTCGGGGATTTCCAACAAGCAGAAGGCCGACGTGCGCCAGCGCTACGCCGAGGGCAAGGCCAGCCGCGAGGAACTGCTGGAATCGGAAATGAAGTCCTACCACAGCCCCGGCACTTGTACCTTTTACGGCACCGCCAACACCAACCAACTGCTGATGGAAGTCATGGGCCTGCACCTTCCAGGCGCCTCCTTCGTCAACCCCAACACGCCGTTGCGTGACGCCCTGACCCATGAGGCGGCGCAGCAGGTCACTCGCCTGACCAAGCAAAGCGGCAATTTCATGCCCATCGGCGAGATCGTTGACGAGCGTTCCCTGGTCAACTCCATTGTTGCCCTGCACGCCACCGGCGGTTCCACCAACCACACGCTGCATATGCCGGCCATTGCTCAAGCGGCGGGCATCCAGCTGACCTGGCAAGACATGGCCGACCTGTCCGAGGTGGTGCCGACCCTGTCCCACGTCTATCCCAACGGCAAAGCCGACATCAACCACTTCCAGGCCGCGGGGGGCATGTCGTTCCTGATCCGCGAGCTGTTGGAAGCCGGCCTGCTGCATGAAGACGTCAACACCGTGGCTGGCCGCGGCCTGAGCCGCTATACCCAGGAACCGTTCCTCGACAACGGCAAGCTGGTGTGGCGCGACGGCCCGATCGAGAGCCTCGACGAAAACATCCTGCGGCCGGTGGCCCGGGCCTTCTCTGCGGAAGGCGGCTTGCGGGTCATGGAAGGCAATCTCGGCCGTGGGGTGATGAAAGTCTCCGCCGTGGCGCCCGAACATCAGATCGTCGAGGCCCCGGCGGTGGTGTTCCAGGACCAGCAGGACCTGGCCGATGCGTTCAAGGCCGGCCTGCTGGAGAAAGACTTTGTCGCGGTGATGCGTTTCCAGGGGCCGCGCTCCAACGGCATGCCCGAACTGCACAAGATGACCCCGTTCCTCGGGGTGCTGCAGGACCGTGGCTTCAAGGTGGCACTGGTCACCGATGGACGCATGTCCGGTGCCTCGGGCAAAATTCCGGCGGCGATTCATGTCAGTCCCGAAGCCCAGGTCGGCGGTGCCCTGGCTCGGGTGCTGGACGGCGATATCATTCGCGTGGACGGGGTCAAGGGCACTCTGGAGCTCAAGGTCGACGCCGCCGAATTCGCCGCCCGGGAACCGGCCAAGGGGCTGCTGGGCAACAACGTCGGCACCGGCCGCGAACTCTTCGCCTTCATGCGCATGGCCTTCAGCTCGGCAGAGCAGGGCGCCAGCGCCTTTACCTCTGCTCTGGAGACGCTCAAGTGAAACTGGCCCTGGTCGGTGATATCGGTGGCACCAACGCGCGTTTCGCGCTGTGGAAGAACCAGCAACTGGAGGCGATCCAGGTTCATGCAACAGCGGACTATCGCTGCCCGGAAGACGCCATCAAGGCGTACCTGGGGGACCAGGGCCTGGCGTTGGGCTCCATTGGCTCGGTCTGTCTGTCGGTGGCCGGGCCGGTCAGCGGCGACGAATTTCGCTTTACCAACAACCACTGGCGCCTGAGTCGTCAGGCCTTCTGTCGGGCCTTGCAGGTGGACCAACTGCTGCTGGTCAACGACTTTTCGGCCATGGCGTTGGGCATGACCCGTCTGCAGCCTGATGAGTTTCGCGTGGTCTGCGAAGGTGTCGCCGAGCCCTTGCGCCCGGCAGTGGTGATTGGCCCAGGCACGGGCTTGGGCGTGGGCACGCTGCTGAGTTTTGCGGATGGCCGTTACATGGCCTTGCCGGGGGAGGGCGGGCATGTCGACCTGCCGTTGAGTAGCCCCCGGGAAACCCAGCTCTGGCAGCACATTTACGATGAAATCGGTCATGTCAGCGCCGAAACCGCCCTCAGTGGTAGCGGGTTGCCACGGGTGTACCGGGCGATCTGCGCGGTGGACGGCCATGAGCCGCGCCTTGACACCCCGGAAGCGATTACCGCGGCCGGGCTGGCGGGCGATCCGATTGCCCGGGAAGTGCTGGAGCAGTTCAGTTGCTGGTTGGGCCGGGTGGCGGGCAATAACGTGCTGACTACCGGTGCTCGCGGCGGGGTGTACATCGTCGGCGGGGTGATTCCACGGTTTGCCGATTTCTTCGTGCAAAGCGGCTTTGCCAAGTGCTTTGTCGATAAAGGCTGCATGAGCGATTACTTCAAGGGCATACCGGTGTGGCTGGTGACCGCGCCTTATTCCGGGCTGACGGGGGCAGGGGTGGCCCTGGAGCAGGCACGGTCTTAAACGACTTCGCGGGTAACGGAACCGCGCTGCCGACGGCCCATCAGGCATAATCACGTTCCTTCCCCAGCCATAAGGACGGCCTCGGTGAGTTCAGTCAGTAAGTCGATTTTGTTGGTTGACGATGATCAGGAAATTCGTGAGCTGCTGGAAACCTATCTCAGCCGCTGCGGTTTCCAGGTGCGCAGCACCGCTGACGGCGCCGATTTTCGTCAGGCCCTGAGCGAGGCGCCCAGCGATCTGGTGATCCTCGACGTGATGCTGCCCGACGAAGACGGTTTCAGCCTGTGCCGCTGGATACGCCAGCATCCACGGCGCAGCCAGGTGCCGATCATCATGCTCACGGCCAGTTCCGATGAGGCTGACCGGGTCATCGGCCTGGAGCTGGGGGCCGACGACTACCTGGGCAAGCCCTTCAGTCCCCGGGAGTTGCAGGCGCGGATCAAGGCCTTGTTGCGGCGCGTGCAGTTTGCCCAGGAGCGAGTCATTGGGGAGGTACTGTGCTTCGACGAGTGGCGCCTGGATGTCATCAGCCACCGGCTGTTCCATAACGACGGCGAGGAAGTGATTCTCTCCGGCGCCGATTTCGCCCTGCTCAAGCTGTTCCTCGACCACCCCCAGGAAATCCTCGACCGCGACACCATCGGCAACGCCACCCGCGGGCGTGAGCTGATGCCCCTGGATCGCATCGTCGACATGGCGGTGAGTCGCCTGCGCCAGCGCCTGCGGGACACGGAAAAGCCACCGCGGCTGATCCGTACCGTGCGCGGCAGCGGCTACCAGTTGGCAGCCAATGTGGTTGCCGGCAATGCTCTCTGAGGCATTGCGCGGTTTGCTGCGACGGGTGCCGGTGCCCCGTTCCCTGCTGGGCCGCATGCTGCTGTTGACCTTGCTCGCGGTGCTGTTCGCCCAGGCGCTGTCCAGCGTGATCTGGGTTTCGCAGTTGCGCGCCACCCAGCTCGAAGGCCTGGTGACCAGCGCCCGCAGCCTGGCCCATTCGATGACCGCCAGCGTCAGCTACCTGCGTTCGTTGCCGGTGGCCTACCGGCCCCTGGTGCTCGACCAGTTGCGCAGCATGGGCGGCACCCGTTTTGTCGTGACCCTGAACGACAAACCCCTAGGCATGCAGGTGCTGCCCAATACCCCGCGTAAAGAGGCGGTGCTGCAGGCGGTGGAGCAAGTGCTGCGACGGTCCTTGGGCAACGACGCGGATATCTCGGTGACCTTTGTCAGTCCCGACGACCTGCGGATCTTCAATGGTGGCCTCAAGCTTGATGAACTGCCTCGCTCCTGGGCCCATTACGCCCTGACCCTGGAGCCGGTGAACCCGCCAGTGCTGGTGACCCAGATCCAGATGGCCCCGGGGGAATGGCTGTACATCGCCTCGCTGCTGCCCGAGCCCTATACCAGCCTCGAAGAACAGGGGCTGCCGGCGCAGCAGGTGTGGTTCATCCTGCTCACCAGCGGTTTTCTGCTGCTGTTCATTGGCCTGCTGGTGCATTGGCAGAGCCGGCCGCTCAAGCGCCTGGCGCGTGCCGCGCGGGACATGTCCCTGGGCGCCGACGTCGAGCCGGTGGCGGAGGGGGGCGGCAGCGAGGTGGTGGAAGTCGGGCGAGCCTTCAACAGCATGCGCGAACGCATCAGCCGTTACCTGACCGAGCGCAGCCAGTTGTTCAGCGCCATCTCCCATGACTTGCGTACCCCCATCACCCGCCTGCGCCTGCGAGTCGAGCTGCTGGAGGATGAGCAACTGCAAACCAAGTTCGGTCGCGATCTGGACGAGCTGGAACTGCTGGTCAAAGGTGCGTTGCAGTGCGTCAAGGACACCGACATCCATGAAAACATCGAGCCGGTGGACCTCAATCAGGTGCTCGATTGCCTGGTAGAACCTTACCTGGCGCCCCACGGCAATGGCCGGGTGACCCAACAAGGCCGGGCCCTGGCCAGTTACCCGGGCAAGCCCCTGGCGCTCAAGCGCTGCATGGGCAACCTGATCGACAACGCCCTGAAGTACGGGCAGAACGCTCACCTGCACATCGAAGACGATGACAGTGGCTTTGTCTTGCATGTGGACGACGAGGGCCCCGGCGTACCGGAGCAGCGTCTGGAGCAGGTGTTCGAGCCGCATGTACGTCTGGCGGGCCAACAGCAGGGTTATGGCCTGGGCTTGGGCATCGCCCGCAACATCGCCCACAGCCATGGCGGCGAAGTCAGCTTGCAGAACCTGCGCGAAGGCGGCTTGCGCGTGACCCTGTACCTGCCCCGGACCTTCGACTGAGCGGCAAGTCTGTGCAGGCGCTGACTTGTGTTGGCGCCGGCTTGCCGGCCAAGACGCCTTCAGGGGGCATGCAGACTCAAGGGGCACTTCGCCGGCAAGCTGGCTACAGCACAGTGCAATGTCACCAGGCAGTGACATTTCGCGGGGCCTTTGTTACCTGCGGTTGCAGGTGGCTTGATTAGACTCAAGCCTTCGATAAAAACAACAGGTCACCCATGGACACTCTTTCCCTGCCACTGTGCAGTTGGCTGAATGCACCTGCGCATCAGGCTTGGCTCGCCACCGAGGGCCTGCGCCTGCTGGATTTCGCCAAGGCATCGCGGCTCGCCGAAGGCTTCGGCAACCTCGATGCCCAGGGCCGCCTGCCAGAAGGCGCCCAGGCCGAAACCATGAACACCGCGCGCATGACCCACAGCTTTGCCATGGCGCACATCCAGGGCCTGCCGGGTTTTGCCGGGCTGGTGGACCACGGCATCGCCGCGCTCATGGGGCCGTTGCGCGATGCCGAGCACGGCGGCTGGTTTGCCGTGGCCGGTCAGGCCGATGGCAACAGCACCAAGGCTGCCTACCTGCACGCCTTTGTCGCCCTGGCCGCCAGTTCCGCACTGGTGGCGCAGCGGCCGGGTGCCCAGGCCCTGCTTGAGGAGGCGATGCGGATCATCGATGGGCATTTCTGGAGCGAGGAGGAGGGCGCCATGCTCGAGTCCTTCAGCCGCGACTGGAGCGAGGCGGAAGCCTATCGCGGCGCCAACAGCAACATGCACGCCACCGAGGCCTTTCTGGCCCTGGCCGATGTCACCCGGGACCCGCGCTGGCTCAACCGCGCCCTGCGCATCGTCGAGCGGGTGATCCATCAGCACGCCGCCGCCAACGACTTCATGGTGATCGAGCATTTCGACGGCGGCTGGCAGCCTCTGCGCGACTACAACCGGGCCTTTCCCGCCGATGGTTTCCGCCCCTTCGGCACCACGCCGGGTCACGGTTTCGAATGGGCGCGCCTGCTGTTGCATTTGGAGGCGTCGCGCGGCCTGGCCGGGATGCTGACCCCGGGCTGGCTGGTGCTGGATGCGCAACACCTGTTCGCGAGCAACTGCCGCCACGGCTGGGACGTGGATGGCGCCCCGGGCATCGTCTACACCCTGGACTGGGACAACCGGCCAGTGGTGTGCCAGCGCCTGCACTGGACCCATGCCGAGGCCAGCGCCGCCGCCTGCGCCTTGCTCAAGCGCACCGGCCAGCAGCAGTACGAAGTCTGGTACCGGCGTTTCTGGGCGTTCTGCGAAGCGCATTTCATTGATCGCCAGCAGGGCAGTTGGCATCACGAACTGGGCCGCGACAATCGCCCGGCCGCCGAGATCTGGGGTGGCAAGCCGGACCTCTATCACGCCTGGCAGGCGGTGCTGATTCCGCGTCTGCCGCTGGCGCCGAGCATGGCTTCGGCTCTGGCCCAAGCGTCTGTTCCGGGCCTTGTGTAACCATGTCGTGACATTTCACCGTCGCTTCGTTACCCGAACGTTCGACTAGTCTGTTTAGACTCGTGTGCAGCGCAAGCACCAGACTTGCATGCATAACAACAAGAAAGGTACTTCAAATGAATGCGATTTCTCGCCTCGCCACTGTCATTTCCCTTGCCTCTCTGTTTCCCCTGAGTGCCCTCGCCGCTGACTCCAAAGGTTCCGTGGAAGTCGTCCACTGGTGGACCTCGGGCGGTGAAAAAGCTGCCGTCGATGTGCTCAAGGCGCAAGTGGAAAAAGACGGTTTCACCTGGAAGGACGGGGCTGTGGCTGGCGGTGGCGGTTCCACCGCGATGACCGTGCTGAAAAGCCGCGCCGTGGCCGGCAACCCACCGGGTGTGGCGCAGATCAAGGGCCCGGACATCCAGGAGTGGGGCAGCACCGGCCTGCTCAGTACCGACACCCTCAAAGAGGTGGCCAAGGCGGAAAACTGGGACGGCCTGCTCTCGCCCAAGGTGGCCGACACCGTCAAGTACGAAGGTGACTACGTGGCCGTGCCGGTGAACATCCACCGGGTCAACTGGCTGTGGATCAACCCGCAAGTGTTCAAGAAGGCCGGGATCGACAAGGCCCCGACCACCCTCGACGAGTTCTATGCCGCCGGTGACAAACTCAAGGCTGCAGGGTTCATTGCCCTGGCCCACGGCGGTCAGCCGTGGCAGGACAGCACCGTGTTTGAAGATGTGGTGCTGTCGGTCATGGGCGCCGACGGTTACAAGCAAGCCTTGGTGGACCTCGACCAGAAAACCCTCTCTGGCCCGGAGATGGTCAAGGTGTTTACCGAGCTGAAGAAAATCACTGGCTACATGGACCCCAACCGCGCCGGGCGTGACTGGAACATTGCCGCCGCCGACGTGATCGGCGGCAAGGCCGGCATGCAGATGATGGGCGACTGGGCCAAGAGCGAGTGGACCGCGGCGAAGAAAATCGCCGGCAAGGACTACCAGTGCGTGCCGTTCCCGGGTACCGACAAGGCCTTCACCTACAACATCGACTCTCTGGCGGTGTTCAAGCTCAAGGCGGATCGCAAGGGGGATATCGCCGCTCAGCAGGACCTGGCCAAGGTCGCCCTGGGCAAGGACTTCCAGAAGGTCTTCAGCATCAACAAGGGCTCTATCCCGGTGCGCACCGACATGCTCAATGACATGAGCGCCGAAGGTTTCGACTCTTGCGCTCAGGCGTCGGCCAAAGACTTTTTGACGGACGCGAAAACCGGCGGCCTGCAGCCGAGCATGGCGCACAACATGGCGACCACTCTGGCCGTCCAGGGCGCGATCTTCGACGTGGTGACCAACTTCATGAACGACAAGGATGCGGACCCGGTCAAGGCCAGTGCGCAACTGGCCTCGGCGGTCAAAGCCGCGCAGTAATCCTTGACCCCGCCGCCGGTACGCCGGCGGCTCACCTGTGACTGTTTTGCCGCCCTGCATGGGCTTACGTCCATGCAGCGGCGACGTGCAGCCCGGATTCACTTCAACAACTGGGTTATTGCGATGAGCTCTGTGGCGGTTTTCAGCAAAGCCTCACCCCTGGATGTATTGCAGCGCTGGCTGCCCAAGCTGGTGCTGGCGCCAAGCATGGTCATCGTGCTGGTGGGGTTCTACGGCTACATCATCTGGACGTTCATTCTGTCCTTTACCAATTCCAGCTTCATGCCGAGCTACAAGTGGGTCGGCCTGCAGCAGTACCTGCGGCTGATGGACAACGACCGCTGGTGGGTGGCGAGCAAGAACCTCGCGGTGTTTGGCGGCATGTTCATCGGCATCAGCCTGGTGTTGGGGGTGTTTCTTGCGGTGCTGCTGGATCAGCGCATTCGTAAGGAAGGTTTCATCCGCACCGTGTACCTGTACCCCATGGCGCTGTCGATGATCGTCACTGGCACCGCTTGGAAATGGCTGCTCAATCCTGGTCTGGGCCTGGACAAAATGCTGCGGGACTGGGGCTGGGAAGGCTTTCGCCTGGACTGGCTGGTGGACCAGGACCGAGTGATCTACTGCCTGGTGATCGCTGCGGTGTGGCAGGCCTCGGGTTTTGTCATGGCGATGTTCCTCGCCGGTCTGCGGGGTGTTGACCAGTCGATCATCCGTGCCGCCCAGGTGGATGGTGCGAGTCTGCCGACCATCTACCTGAAAATCGTGCTGCCGAGCCTGCGCCCGGTGTTCTTCAGCGCCTTCATGATCCTCGCCCACATCGCCATCAAAAGCTTCGACCTGGTGGCGGCGATGACCGCGGGCGGCCCGGGCTACTCCTCCGACCTGCCGGCGATGTTCATGTATTCCTTCACCTTCAGTCGGGGCCAGATGGGCATCGGTTCGGCCAGCGCGATGCTGATGCTGGGCGCCGTGTTGACCATTCTGGTGCCGTACCTGTACTCCGAACTGCGAGGCAAGCGCCATGACTGACTCCCTGGCCAAGCCGACCCTGAATTTCAGCCGCATCGCCATTTACGCCACCTTGTTACTGGCGGCGGCGGTGTACCTGATTCCCCTGGTGGTGATGCTGCTCACCAGTTTCAAGACCCCGGAAGACATCCGCACCGGCAACCTGCTGAGCTGGCCTCAGGTGGTGGACGGCATCGGCTGGATCAAGGCCTGGGACAGCGTGGGCGGCTATTTCTGGAACTCGGTGAAGATCACCGTTCCAGCGGTGCTGATCTCCACCTTCATCGGTGCCATGAACGGCTACGTGCTGTCGATGTGGCGTTTTCGCGGCTCCCAGCTGTTCTTCGGGCTGTTGCTGTTCGGTTGCTTCCTGCCGTTCCAGACCGTGCTGCTGCCGGCCTCGTTCACCCTCGGCAAGTTCGGCCTGGCCAACACCACCACCGGCCTGGTGCTGGTGCACGTGGTCTACGGCCTGGCCTTCACCACGCTGTTTTTCCGCAACTACTACGTGAGCGTGCCGGATGCCCTGGTCAAGGCCGCGCGCCTGGACGGCGCCGGGTTCTTCACCATCTTCGGCAAGATCCTGCTGCCGATGTCGGTGCCGATCATCATGGTCTGCCTGATCTGGCAGTTCACCCAGATCTGGAACGATTTCCTGTTCGGCGTGGTGTTCGCCAGTGGCGACGCGCAACCGATCACCGTGGCCCTGAACAACCTGGTCAATACCAGCACCGGGGCCAAGGAATACAACGTTGATATGGCGGCGGCGATGATCGCCGGGCTGCCGACACTGCTGGTCTACATCTTCGCCGGTAAGTATTTCCTGCGCGGGCTGACGTCCGGCGCGGTCAAGGGGTAAAGCATGGCAACTCTCGAATTACGCAACGTCAACAAGACCTACGGTGCTGGCCTGCCGGACACCCTGAAAAACATCGAGCTGAAGATCGACGACGGTGAGTTCCTGATCCTCGTCGGCCCCTCCGGCTGCGGAAAATCTACCCTGATGAATTGCATCGCGGGGCTGGAGAACATCAGCGGCGGGGCGATCCTGGTGGACGACGCCGACATCAGCGGGATGAGCCCCAAGGACCGTGATATCGCCATGGTGTTTCAGTCCTACGCGCTGTACCCGACCATGAGTGTGCGCGACAACATCGCCTTCGGTTTGAAGATCCGCAAGATGCCCACTGCCGAGATCGACGCGGAAGTGGCGCGGGTGGCCAAGCTGCTGCAGATCGAACACCTGCTGACCCGCAAGCCGGGCCAGCTTTCCGGTGGCCAGCAGCAGCGGGTGGCCATGGGCCGGGCCCTGGCGCGGCGGCCGAAGATCTACCTGTTCGACGAACCGCTGTCCAACCTCGACGCCAAGCTGCGGGTCGAGATGCGCACCGAAATGAAGCTGATGCACCAGCGCCTGAAAACCACCACGGTCTACGTCACCCATGACCAGATCGAAGCCATGACCCTGGGCGACAAGGTGGCGGTGATGAAGGACGGGATCATCCAGCAGTTCGGCACGCCGAAGCAGATCTACAACGACCCGGCCAACCTGTTTGTGGCGAGTTTCATCGGTTCGCCGCCGATGAACTTCATCCCCCTGCGCCTGCAACGCCAGGACGGTCATTTGCTGGCCTTGCTGGACAGTGGGCAGGCCCGCTGCGAGCTGCCATTGGGCCCTAAGGACGCTGGCCTTGAGGATCGCGAAGTGATCCTCGGCATTCGCCCTGAGCAGATTTCCCTGGCCCCGGCCGAAGCCAATGGTCTGCCGACCCTGCGCGCCGAGGTCCAGGTGATAGAGCCTACCGGCCCCGACACCCTGGTGTTCGTCACCTTGAATGGCACCAAGGTCTGCTGCCGTCTGGCTCCGGATCAGGCGCCCGAGGCCGGTGAAACCCTGACCCTGCAGTTCGATCCGGCCCGGGTGCTGTTGTTCGACGCCCAGACCGGCGAGCGCCTGGGGGCCGCAGGAGCGCCTATGCCCGAGGCGCGCAGTGGCAATGTGGCGCAGTTCAAGGGGCGTTGAATGCGTGGCGGATGGCCTGTCATCCGCCGCTATCGCTGTAAACCGCGTTGGATAAATCGTTAATAACAATAAAGACGAGGATGTAGGGATGAAAAAGCAACACAGCAAAACCCGAGTGTTTTGCCAATTGTCAGCCGCGGCGGCATTGCTCCTGTCCGCTAATGCCATGGCCGACGAAGCGTTTAGCGCCGACTCCAAGTGGATGACCGGCGACTGGGGGGGAGAGCGTACCAAGCTGATCGAGCAGGGGATCGACATCAAGGCGGACTACGTCGGTGAAATGGGCGCCAACCTGCATGGCGGCTACAACAATGACAAGACCGGGCGTTACAGCGACCAGTTCGGCCTGGGCGTGGCGTTCGACCTGCAAAAGCTGCTGGGCTGGGACAACACTCAAGCCAAGATTCAGCTGACCAATCGTAATGGTCAAAACATCTCCAACGACCGGATCGGCGACCCGCGTGCCGGCACTCTGAGCTCCTCCCAGGAAGTCTATGGCCGTGGTCATATGGTCCGTCTGACCCAGTTGTGGGTTCAGCATCAGTTCCTTGATGGCAAGCTTGACGTCAAGGCCGGTTACTTCGGTGAAGGCGAAGACTTCAACACCTTCCCCTGCGACTTCCAGAACCTGGCGTTCTGCGGCTCCCAGGTGGGTAACTGGGCCACCGGCATCTGGTACAACTGGCCGGTCAGCCAGGCGGCGTTGCGGGTCAAGTACCACATCACCCCCGAGCTGTATGCGCAGATCGGCGCCTACAACCAGAACCCCTCGCAACTGGAACACGGCAACGGCTTCAAGCTCAGCGGCAGCGGCACCAAGGGCACGGTATTGCCAGTGGAACTGGTCTGGTCGCCCAAGCTGGACAACCTGCCGGGCGAGTACCGCGTCGGTTATTACAAGAGCACCGCCGATGCCAACGATGTGCGCAAGGACGCCAACGGCCAGGACGCCGCGGACACCGGCGCCGCCTATCGGGTGCACAACAGCAAGCATGGCTACTGGTTTGTCGCACAGCAGCAACTCACCATGCACAACGGCGATGCTTCCCGTGGCCTGAACATCGCCGCCAACGCCACCTTCCACGACAAGGACACCAACGTCGTCGACAACTATCAATCGCTGATGTTCGTGTACAAGGGGCCGTTCGATGCGCGTCCGAAAGATGACGTGGGCATCGGTTTCGCACGTATCCACGTCAACGACGATGTGCGCAAGAACGCCCAGTTGATCAACCGGGACAACGGCATCAGCAACTACGACAACCCGCTGTACATGCCGCTGCGCGACACGGAATACAACTACGAGATCAACTACGGCTTCCACGTGACCAACTGGCTGACCGTGCGCCCCAACCTGCAATACGTCACCCATCCAGGCGGTGTGGATGAAGTCGACAACGCACTGGTGGCTGGGTTGAAAATTCAGTCGGTGTTCTAGGGCTGTTGCGATAAGCTCCTCCTCCATGTGCGCATTTTGCGGACGGCTCGGGCTGTCCGCTTTTTTTTGTGGGGATGGCGCAGTCCTTCATCAATATCGAGACAGCAGTGATTTTCAGGACCGTGGCTCATGCATGAGCATCCGCTACAACGCTTTTTCAAATCCCTGCGCGAGCGCCCGGTGTTCGCTTGGGAGCGCTATCAACTGCGTGATGTGCTGGTGATCGATCACCCGCTGTGTCAGGCGGTGTTCAGTCGCCAGGGCGCGCAGTTGCTGCACTTTCAGCCGGCCGGGCAGAAGCCCTGGCTGTGGTGCGCTTCAAAGTGGCCGCAAGTGGGGGCGATCCGTGGCGGGGTGCCGGTGTGCTGGCCCTGGTACGGCCGCCATCCCAGTGAAAACGCCTGGCCGTCCCACGGTTGGGCACGGTTGCTGGACTGGAAACTGTTGGACAGCAGCAGTGATGAGGACGGCGTGCGTCTGCACTGGCAGTTGCAACTGTGCGACTGGCAGGTCGACTTGCACGCCCACCTGGGCCAGAGCATGGATCTGCGCCTGAGCACCGAGCATCAGGACAGCGAACCCTGCCAGTTGAGCCAGGCTTTGCACGCTTACTGGCGTATTGGCGACGTGGGTGAGGTAGCGCTGTCTGGGCTTGACGGCGTCCAGGGCTATGACCAGTTGAACCGCCAGGCTTGCCAGCAGCAGGGCGAGTTGCGAGTGGAAGGCGGCTGCCAGCGGGTGTTCCAGCACGAAGGCGAGTTGCAGCTCAAGGATCACGCCTGGCAGCGTGAGTTGTGTATCGATACCGGTAATGATGGCGACACGGTGGTCTGGCATCCTGGCCCACGGCCGCTGTTGGGCGTGAGTTGGAACGAGGTGTCGCGTTTCGTGTGTGTTGAGGCGGCGACCGGTGGCACCGACAGCTTGTGCCTGGCGCCGGGGCAGCAGGCGCACCTGAGCTTGCAGGCGCGAGCGGCGGGGTAGGGTGGGGTACGCCGCCACAGCGCCAGCAGGTCGGCTCCCGACGGGAGCAGGTCTGCCGGCGCACGGGGGCGATCAGTTGAACTCGTCGCCCACCGGGTAGCGGCTGGCGTTGAGGCTTTCCTTGATCTTGCGCAGGTGCGGCTGGAAGTCCACGCCACGGCGCAGGGTCATGCCGGTGGCCAGCACGTCGAGCACCGTGAGCTGAATGATCCGCGAGGTCATCGGCATGTAGATATCGGTGTCTTCCGGCAGGGGGATGTTCAGGCTCAAGGTACTGGCCTTGGCCAGTGGCGAGTTCTCCGCGGTCAGCCCCAGCACGGAAGCGCCGTTTTCTCGGGCAATGCGCGCCACTTCCACCAGTTCGCGGGTACGGCCGGTGTAGGAAATGATCACGAACAGTTCACCGGTGTGGGCCACCGAGGCGATCATGCGCTGCATCAATACGTCGGCATGGGCCGTGACTGCCAGGTTGAAGCGGAAAAACTTGTGCAGTGCATCCATGGCCACCGGGGCCGAGGCGCCGAGGCCGAAGAAGTGGATCTGCCGAGCCTGAATCAACAGGTCGACGGCCTTGCTGATCAGGTTCGGGTCCAGGGCCTGGCAGGCGCTGTCGAGGGAGGCGATGGCGCTGCCAAAAATCTTTTGCGTGTAGGCTTCGGGATTGTCGTCGGCTTCCACCGCGCGACTGACATAGGCTGCGCCGCTGGCCAGGCTTTGGGCCAGTTGCAACTTGAGTTCCGGGTAGCCGCTGACGCCGAACGAGCGGCAGAAGCGATTGACCGTCGGCTCACTCACCGAGGCGGCCTGGGCCAGGGCGGCGATGCTGAAGCGAGTCGCCTGCTGCGGGTTGAGCAGGATGACTTCGGCGACTTTACGTTCCGCCTTGTTCAGTTCTTCAAGACGGTTCTGGATCTGCTCCAGAAGATTTCGCACTCGGTCCATTCAGGTTTCCTAGATCGGTTAGACAGGCACAGCGGCAGAGCCGCTACCGTGCCCGCAATGCGAAGTTGAGAGGTGGCCTATCCTACTGATGGCCCGGAACGACCACCACTGGGAATCTGTTTTTTGTAAAAATGTTGTGTTTATTACTACATTTTTCCTTGAGTGATGCCTTGAAAAAAGGTATTTGTAGCTTAACTTGATAAAAGAACAAACATCATGCCTTCGATTACGGTTGAACCCTGCACCTTTGCCTTGTTCGGCGCGCTGGGCGATCTGGCGCTGCGTAAACTGTTTCCTGCCCTGTACCAACTCGATGCCGCGGGTCTGTTGCATGAGGATACGCGGATTCTGGCCCTGGCCCGTGAGCCAGGCAGCGAGCCAGAGCACCTGGCGACTATCGAAACCGAGCTGCGCAAATACGTTGGCGACAAGGACATCGATGCCCAGGTGCTGCAGACCTTTCTTGCTCGCCTGAGCTACCTGCATGTGGATTTCCTCAAGTCCGATGATTACATCGCCCTGGCCGAGTGTGCCGGCAGCGAACAGCGCCTGATCGCCTACTTCGCCACTCCGGCGGCTGTTTACGGCGCGATTTGCGAGAACCTGTCCAAGGTCGGGCTCAACCAGCACACCCGCGTGGTTCTGGAAAAACCCATCGGCTCGGACCTGGATTCCTCGCGCAAGGTCAACGACGCGGTGGCGCAATTCTTCCCGGAGAACCGCATCTATCGGATCGACCACTACCTGGGCAAGGAAACGGTACAGAACCTGATCGCCCTGCGTTTCGCCAACAGCCTGTTCGAAACCCAGTGGAACCAGAATTATATCTCCCACGTGGAAATCACCGTGGCCGAGAAGGTTGGCATCGAAGGCCGCTGGGGCTATTTCGACAAGGCCGGCCAGCTGCGGGACATGATCCAGAACCACCTGCTGCAACTGCTCTGCCTGATCGCCATGGACCCGCCGGCCGACCTGTCCGCCGACAGCATCCGCGACGAGAAGGTCAAGGTGCTCAAGGCCCTGGCGCCCATCAGCCCGGAAGGCCTGACCACCCAGGTGGTGCGCGGCCAGTACATTGCCGGCCATAGCGAGGGCCAGTCGGTGCCGGGTTACCTGGAGGAGGAAAACTCCAACACCCAGAGCGACACTGAAACCTTCGTCGCCCTGCGGGCCGACATCCGCAACTGGCGTTGGGCCGGGGTGCCGTTCTACCTGCGCACCGGCAAGCGCATGCCGCAAAAACTGTCGCAGATCGTCATCCACTTCAAGGAGCCGTCGCACTATATCTTCGCCCCCGAGCAGCGCCTGCAGATCAGCAACAAGCTGATCATTCGCCTGCAGCCGGACGAAGGCATTTCGTTGCGGGTGATGACCAAGGAACAGGGCCTGGACAAGGGCATGCAGCTGCGCAGCGGTCCGTTGCAGCTGAATTTTTCCGACACCTATCGCAGCGCGCGGATCCCCGATGCCTACGAGCGGTTGTTGCTGGAAGTGATGCGCGGCAATCAGAACCTGTTTGTGCGCAAAGATGAAATCGAAGCCGCGTGGAAGTGGTGTGACCAGTTGATCGCCGGCTGGAAGAAATCCGGCGATGCGCCCAAGCCCTACGCGGCCGGGTCCTGGGGGCCGATGAGTTCCATTGCACTGATCACGCGGGACGGGAGGTCTTGGTATGGCGATATCTGATTTGCAACTGCCCACGGGCGTGCGCGCCCACGAATTCCGCAGCCCCACGCTACTGGCCGAAGGCCAGGCGCTGAAGGTGGCCGAGCTGCTGCGCGAGGCCATTGCCGCGCGCGGTCACGCAACCCTGGTGGTGTCGGGCGGGCGCAGCCCGGTGGCGTTTTTCCAGGCGCTGGTGAAGCAGGAACTGGACTGGTCCAAGGTGCTGATCAGCCTGGCGGACGAGCGTTGGGTGCCGGTGGAACATGCCGACAGCAACGCCGGCCTGCTCAAGCGCTACCTGCTTCAGGGGCCCGTGGCCAAAGCGCGTTTCTTCGGCCTCTACAGTGCCGCGGCCAATCTGGAGGAGGCCGCCCAGCAGGCCGATCGTCTGCTGGCCGAGTTGCCGGGCATCGATGTGCTGGTGCTGGGCATGGGCGATGACGGACACACCGCCTCGCTGTTCCCCAACAGCCCGAACCTGGCCGAAGCGCTCCAGGCCGACGGCACTCGCCGCTGTTGGCCGATGCTGGCGCCGAGCGTGCCCCATCAACGCTTGAGCATGAGTCGGGCCTTGCTGGTATCGGCCCGCAATCAACTGTTGTCGATTTCCGGTCAGTCCAAGCTGGCCACCCTGAGTGCCGCACTGGCGGGTGACGCTGTCGCCGACATGCCGATTCGCGCCTTCCTGCAAACCCCGTTAGAGATTTACTGGTGCCCATGAGCCAAGGATCAGCCGCTATGACAAACCAACCCCTGACCGTTTCCATGGCGGACAAAGTTGCCCTGATCGACAGTCTCTGCGCCAAGGCGCGGATCCTGCCGGTGATCACCATCGCCCGGGAGCAGGATGTACTGCCATTGGCCGACGCCCTGGCGGCCGGTGGCCTGAGCGCTCTGGAAGTGACCCTGCGTTCGCAATTCGGCCTCAAGGCCATCCAGATCCTGCGCGAGCAGCGTCCGGAGCTGGTGACTGGTGCCGGTACGGTGCTCGACCCGGTGATGCTGGCGGCGGCGGAGGCGGCGGGTTCGCAGTTCATCGTGACCCCTGGCATCACCCGTGATCTGCTGCAGGCCAGCGTCGCCAGCGCGGTCCCGCTGTTGCCGGGGATCAGCAACGCCTCCGGGATCATGGAAGGTTATGCCCTGGGTTATCGCCGCTTCAAGTTGTTTCCGGCGGAAGTCAGTGGCGGCGTGGCGGCGATCAAGGCCCTGGGCGGCCCATTCGGTGAGGTGAAATTCTGCCCCACCGGCGGCGTTGGCCCGGCCAACATCAAGAGCTACATGGCGTTGAAGAATGTGATGTGCGTGGGCGGTAGCTGGATGCTTGATCCCGAGTGGATCAAGAACGGCGACTGGGCGCGGATTCAAGAGTGCACGGCCGAGGCCCTGTCTCTGCTGGACTGAAGTTTTTACCCGATTCGTTGGTGTGTTCTACGGCTTTACGGTGCGCTTGGTCGGTGCACCGTTTTTTTTGTCCGCGTAAAAGCATGGGGCCGCCGGCTATTTGTGACTGTCGCCCACGGCCTGCGACTGGCAGCGCAGGTGATGGGCTCTAGCGCTTAAAAGACCTGTGAGGCCCTATCGCAGCCTGCGGAGCGCCTTGGGTCATTGTCCGGCCAGTTTGCTCACGGCCTCGATCAAGCGCTGGATGTGTTCAAGAGGTGTCACCAGGCCCGGGGTGATGCGGATGCACGGACCAAAGCCGGCGCCGCTGCGGGTCACAGTGAACAGGTTGTAGTCTTGCAACAGACGATCAACCTGCCCTTGTTGGCTCTGGTGGCGGGTGAAACGCAAGGCGCTGATGGCGCAGCACAGGCGTGGATCCTGTGGCGTCAGGACTTCAATGCCGGGGATCTGGCGAACCGCTTCGGTCCAGGTTTCGCGCAGGTAGTTCAGGCGCGCTCCCTTGGCCACCGAACCGCCCATGGCCCGGTGTTCCTCGAACACCTGGGGCAAGGTCATCAGCGCGGGAATGTTGGGTGTGCTGTAGGGCGTGCGGGCGCGTATGTCGTCGGCGGGGAAGTGAAACTCACCCATGTCCGGGTCGATGTCCGACAAGCGCTGTGGGTCGATATAGAGAAAGCCCAGGCTCAGCGGCGCACCGATCCATTTGTGCAAGTTGAAACCGGCGAAGGCGATGCCCAGGTTTGCCAGGTCGAAATCGATCTGCCCCAGGGCGTGGGCGCCATCGAGAATGATGTCGATCCCGTGCGCTTGAGCGGCGGCGGCAATGGCCTGCACCGGCATCACCAGGCCACTGCGATGGGTGACATAAGTCAAAGGCATCAGTTTAAGGCGCGGATAGCGCTCGAACGCCTGGGTGTAGGTGTCGATCAGGCTGTCAAAGCTGGCAGGGTGCTGATGCTCGATCTCTATGACGTCGACACCGCGGTGGCGGGCCAGCCAGCGCAGGGCGCTTTTTACCGTGTCGTACTCCAGGTCGCTGAGCAGCACCTGGTCGCCAGGCTGCAGGCGGTTGTAGTTGCGGATCAATGATTGCAAGGCGTCGGAGGCGCAACGGGTCAGGGCGACAGCGTTTTCCGGGGCGTCCAGTAGTTCGGCCAGTTGCCGACGGATCTGCAAGGCTTCGGTCTGTTCGAAGCGCTGGCGCACGTGCACGGAGTTGCTGCGGTTCACCCACAGGATGTTGTGTTGGTAGGCCTCGGCCACCGTGCGGGTCATGCGCCCGAAATAGCCGTTTTCCAGGTTGATCGGCCCAGGGGCGATGTCGAACTGTCGGGCGATGCCCTGCCAATGAACTTCGTCGTGGGCCAGTGTTGTGGCAGTCCTTGGCATGGTGGGCTCTTTTTTCAGTGGCGGGGTTTGGGTTTGCCGTGTTTGGCGCGCAGTGGGTCCAACAGGTCGGCAAGGCCGTTGTGGTCGATTTCCTGCATCAGGGCCAACAGGCCGCCGAGCTCTCCCTTGGGGAACCCTTCTCGGGCGAACCAGTTCAGGTAAGGGCCGGGCAGGTCGGCGAGGATGCGTCCCTTGTATTTGCCGAAGGGCATTTCCCGGGTGACCAGCAGTTCCAGTGTCTCAGGCGTCATGGCGCAACGTTCGTGTGATTAAAACGCCTTGGAAAATACAGGCATTCTGCATGCAGGCCAAATGACAGATCATGCAAATAAAGCGGCTACAGTTTTTTTGATATTAATTAACGTATTGAAAAATAAATAAAAAATATAAGTTCACAGTCTGGCATGGCGAGTGCAACGGTTAACTCGACTCTCGCAACCTGCAAGGAACCAGAAAATGACTGACTTGAACAAAGAAGCGATTTCGGTACTCAACAGCCTGATCGAGACCAGCAAGGATGGTCAGGAGGGTTTCAAAACCTGCGCCGAAGACATTAAGCACCCAGAACTCAAGGCGTTGTTCATCAAGCGCTCCACCGATTGCGCCACAGCGGCGGCCGAACTGCAGTCGGTGGTGCGTTCCATGGGCGGCGATCCGCATACTTCCACCAGTGTCAGCGGCGATCTGCATCGCCGTTGGGTCGACCTCAAATCGTTGGTCACCGGCAAGGATGAGGAGGCGGTGCTCAACGAGGCGGAGCGCGGTGAAGACCATGCGCTGAAGTCCTACAAGGACGCGTTGGAGAAGATCAACAAGCACAACCTGGCCGGCATCCGCGACGTGGTTGAGCGTCAGTACCATGGCGCGCTACGCAATCACGATCAGGTGAAAGCGTTGCGCAACCAGGCTCGTGCCCGTTCGTAATCGTTAGACGCTGTAAAAAACGCCAGCCAGCCTGGCGTTTTTTTATGCGTGCGATTTAGTACTGGACGGAATTTAGTTAGCTAGCTAATAATTGCGTCGCGCCCGCCCTGGGCGATTCCGACTATCGTTCATCTGTGTTTCCAAGAGTCCTTGTTCGTGCCCATTACATTGCAGGCCCTGCTTGCTCCCAACCTGGCCGCGTTGCAGTTCGCCATCAAGACCCTGCTGGGTGGCGGCGTCGCCTTGTGGCTGGCGTTTCGCTGGGGATTGGAGCAGCCGTCCTGGGCCCTGATGACGGCGTTCATCGTCGCTCAACCGCTGTCCGGCATGGTCCTGCAAAAAGGCCTGGCCCGGCTGCTGGGAACGTTGATCGGCACCTTGGTCTCGGTGCTGTTCATGGGGCTGTTCGCTCAGACCCCCTGGTTATTCCTGCTGGCCCTGGCGTTGTGGCTAGGTGTGTGTACAGCCAGTTCGACGCTGTTGCGCAGCGCCTGGTCCTACTCGTTCGTGCTTGCCGGTTACACCGTGGCAATCATTGCCTTGCCCGCCATCAGTCATCCGTTGGGGATATTCGATCAAGCCGTGGCCCGATGCACGGAAATTTCCCTGGGCATTATCTGCGCCACCGTCAGCAGCGCCTTGATCTGGCCGATGCGGGTGGAGCGCCAGTTGGCTGATCAGGCGCGCTCAGCCTGGCACAGCGGGATGCAGGCGGCGCAGGCCAACGTGTTGGGGAGCGTCCTGGCACGGCAGGGCCTGCTGGAGATACTCGGGCGCATCGTCGCAGTGGACTCTCAGCGCGAACATGCCTGGTTTGAAGGTCCGCTAGGGCGTCAGCGGGCCCGGGCGATCAGTGGTCTGAGTCAGAAGTTGCTGATGCTGTTGCGCACCTCCCGTTCAGTAGGGCGCCAATGGCAGCAACTGGATGCCGACGAAGCCCGGCAATTACAGCCTTGGATGGATCACGTCCAGCAAGCCCTGGCCGCGGCGGACAAAACCAGCCTGCAGGCTCTGCGTCCACGCTTGTTGGAGGCGTCTCATGCGCAGCGGATCAGTCCTGCGCAGAGTTTCTGCCTGGCGCGCTTTGCGTTGTTGCTCGACACCGCCCTGGCGGCCGCCCATGCCCTGGATGCGGTGCAGGAGGGGCGGGCCTGGGCAGAACAGCCGGCGACCCTGACGCCGCACCGTGACCTGTCACTGGCCCTGGTGTTTGGCGCGCGCAGTGCGTTGGCGTTCCTTACGGTGGCCGGTTTCTGGATGGCCACCGCCTGGCCGGCGGCCTCCGGGGCGATGCTGCTGACGTGCGTGGTTTGTAGCTTGTTTGCCAGTCGCGAGAACGGCGCGCAGATCGGCATGAGTTTTATGCGCGGGATCTTCCTGGCGATCCCGGTGGCATTCGTGGTCGGGCAGATTGTGCTGCCCCAGTGGAGCGGTTTCCCGATGTTGGCGATGGCCATGGGCGTACCTCTATTCTTCGGAGCTCTGGGCATGGCCAAGCCGCAGATCGGCGCCACCGCCACCTCGTTTTGCCTGCATTTCGTCGTGCTGATTTCTCCGATGAACCAGATGCATTTCGATGTCGCCAGCTTCTTCAATAACGCCCAGGCCATGGTGCTGGGCGTGGGCGCTGCGGTGCTGGCTTTCCGGTTGCTGATTCTGCGTAACCCGGCCTGGCACGGTCGGCGGCTGCTGGCGGCGACTTTGAGTGATCTGGTACGTCTGACCCGGCGAAATCTGCGGGGCGCGGAAAGCTGGTTTGGCGGACGCATGGCTGATCGGCTGCTGCAACTGGCCCGGCATTATCCGGAGTTGCCTGAGCCGGCCCGCAGCCGTTGGGACGATGGCTTGCTGGGCCTGGATATCGGCGATGAACTGATGCACTTGCGCCTGAGCCTGGCGGTGGCCCAGGCCCCTGTCAGCTCAGCGCAGCGGACCTATTTCGAGCAGTTGCAACACACTTTGGAGCAAGGCCCGGCGGGCTGTCGCGCCGATGCCCTGGAGCTGCCCAGCGCGACATTGCTCCAGGCCTTGGAGCAACAGCCGCCAAGTGACGCGCTGAAGCTGGCGCAAGGCGCGGTGTTGCAACTGCAAAACAGCTGGCGCAGTTGGTGCCGGCAGCAGGAGGAAAACCATGGGGCTGCGTGAGTGGTCATTGGGCGGGGTGCTGCTCAGCCCGTTTCTGATTTATGTGCTGCTGGCGCTGGTCCTCACCGGCGTTTTGCGGGGGCTGGTGCGGATCAGTGGGCTGGGACGCTGGATCTGGCACGAAGCGCTGTTCGATTGTGCCCTGTACGTCTGTGTGTTGACGGTGATCACGGTGGTCCTGGGACCTTTATAAGGAGTTGATTATGCGTACACCTGTACGTGTCGCGTTTACCTTGTGCCTGGTGGCGGTGGCGATCTTTGCCGGTTATCACCTGTGGCAGTACTACATGCTCACGCCCTGGACCCGCGATGCGCGGATTCGCGCCGACGTGGTGATCGTCGCCCCGGATGTATCTGGCTGGGTGCGTGAGCTCAAGGTGACGGACAACCAGCAGGTCAAGGCCGGGGATCTGTTATTGAGCCTTGATCGAGAGCGTTTCGAGGCCGCCCTGGAAAAAGCCCGGGCGGTGGTACAGACCCGCCAGCAGCAACTGAACTTGCGCGAGCATGAGGCCAGTCGCCGTGCCAGCCTCGGTCCCCAGGCCATCAGCGCTGAGTTGCGCGAGAACGCTCAGATCAACGCCGGCATCGCCCGTGGCGAGCTGCGCCAGGCCCAGGCCGAAGCCAAGGTGGCCGAACTGAATCTGGCCCGCAGCCAGGTGCATGCGCCTCGTAGCGGGCATATCACCAACTTGCGTCTGGCCGAGGGTAATTACGTCAATGCTGGGCAGCCGGTGATGGCGCTGATCGATGACTCGACCTTCTACGTTCAGGCGTATTTCGAAGAAACCAAGCTGCCGCGCATCCAGGTCGGCGACCCGGTGAAGGTCTGGCTGATGAGTGCCGGTGAGGCCCTGCAGGGGCATGTCGAAAGCATCAGTCGGGGCATCACTGACCGCAACGCCACCCCCGACGGGCAACTGCTGGCTGAGGTCGAACCGACCTTCAACTGGGTGCGCCTGGCGCAGCGGATTCCGGTTCGGATCAAGCTGGACAAGGTACCGCAAGGTATCGGCCTGAGCGCTGGCATGACCGCCAGCGTGCAGGTCGAGGAGGGGGGCAAGCTGTAGGCGCCGACACGCTGGCTATGGGGCTCAGCCGATGGTGATGGCTGGCAGGGTTGGCAGGGTCACGGTCTGTTGTTTGCGTGGGGCGAGAATCTCGGCCTCGCCGTCCACTACCAGTTCATCGCGCTGGTTGAACACACGGGTGGCGATGCGCACGCGGAATTTCGGCAGTTTTTCGAGGATTTCCAGGCGCACGGTCAGGGTGTCGCCAATCTTTACCGGTTTCTGGAAACTCATCTGCTGGCCGATGTAGATGGTGCCCGGTCCAGGCAACTCGCAGGCGACAGCGGCGCTGATCAGTGCGCCACTGAACATGCCATGGGCGATGCGTTCCTTGAACATGGTGGCGGCAGCGAACTCGGGGTCCAGGTGTACCGGGTTGTGGTCGCCGGACATGGCCGCAAACAGTTGAATGTCACGCTCCCCGACGGTCTTGCTGTACTGGGCGGTCTGACCGACCTCCAGGGCTTCGTAAGGGGTGTTGGTAACCTGGGTCATCTTGCTGAAATCCTCTGACAGATAAATGAACGCACTGGCAGCACCGGCGCCTACTCCGATCGGAGTGGGCGCCGGTGCTGCAGCGCCTGGGCCAGCCAGGCCAGTACGTCGTGGGTCACTTGGTCACGGTTGCTTTCGTTGAACAGCTCATGGCGCGCCTGCGGGTAGATATTGAGTTGCAGGCGCTGGCTGCCAGCCTCGCGCAACGCATTGGCCAGATCCTTGAGACGCTTGCCAGCGCTCACCGGATCACATTCCCCGCCCATGACCAGCAGCGGCAGGCCCGGATCGATTTGTGCCAGGTTGGCGATCTTGCTGATCTGCTGCAGTCCGCCCAGCAGGTCGATCCATAGTTGGTTCGTGCAACGGAAGCCACACAGAGGATCGTTTACGTACTTGTCGACTTCCGCCGGATCACGGCTGAGCCAGTCAAAGGCGGTGCGGTTGGGCTTGAAGGCTTTGTTGAAGGAGCCAAAGGACAGCCAGTTGATCAGCGCGCTGCGGCCCTGAGCGCCCTGGCGCCAGCGTTCGAGGCGGGCAATCAGGCTAGCGACACGATACAGGGCCAGGGGCTGGAAGTTCGAACCGCTGAGAATCGCTGCCTGGAGGCTGGCGCTGTGGTGCAGCATGTACCCCTGGGCGATGTAGCTGCCCATGCTGTGACCCAGCAGCACGATGGGTGTGCCAGGGTGTTGCTGGCCGATGTGCTGATTGAGACTAGCCAGGTCGCAGATCACCTTGTTCCAGCCGCCCTGGTCCGCGTAATGGCCGAGCACCCCGGTTTCTGCGGTTTTACCGTGGCCGCGCTGATCCGGTGCATAGAGGCCATAACCCTCGGCGCACAAGGCCGCGGCCAGACGAACATAGCGGCCGCTGTGCTCGGCCATGCCGTGGGACAGCAGGACAACCGCCTTGAGTGGACTCTCGGGCAGCCACTGGTTGACGAAGAGGCGCTGGTGGTCGCTGGTAGTCAGCCAGAACATGTCATGGATCATGGCGATTCCTTTGCTCGTATACGCTGCACTTTATAGCCCATTGGCGCCTACGCGTCTGACTCGTACGTCTGTTGGACACAAGATTCACACAGTCAATGACACGCTCGTGCATATTTGCCTGCATCGCCATAGCTGCTAACGTCCGGTGATTCCCCGCCGCTGGCAGCGTTACAGTGGCGGCCCGGTCCGCTCAGGTAAATAGGAGGACAAGAATAATGCAGCCTGATTTCTGGAATGATAAACGCCCCGCCGGCGTTCCCAACGAGATCGATTTGGGGGCTTTCAAGTCGGTGGTCGAGGTGTTTGAGCGTTCCTGCAAGAAGTTCGCTGACCGCCCGGCCTTCAGCAATATGGGCTTGACCCTCACGTATGCTGAACTGGAGCGCTACAGCGCTGCGTTCGCCGGTTATCTGCAATGCCACACCGATCTGGTGCCGGGGGATCGGATCGCGGTGCAGATGCCTAATGTCCTGCAATACCCGATCGCGGTATTCGGCGCGCTGCGGGCCGGCCTGGTGGTGGTCAACACCAACCCGCTGTACACCGCGCGGGAGATGCGTCATCAGTTCAAGGATTCCGGCGCCCGGGCCCTGGTCTACCTGAACATCTTCGGGCAGAAGGTCCAGGAGGTGCTGGGCGATACCGATATCCAGTTCCTGATCGAAGCCAAAATGGGTGACATGCTGTCCAGTGCCAAGGGGTGGTTGGTCAATACCGTGGTGGACAAGGTCAAGAAGATGGTGCCGGCCTATCAATTGCCGCAGGCCATTGCCTTCAAGAGCGCCTTGCGCCTGGGGCGTGGCCAAGTGATCAAGCCGCTGCAGGTGGGGCTCGATGATATCGCCGTGCTGCAATACACCGGCGGCACCACCGGGCTGCCCAAGGGGGCGATGCTGACCCACGGCAACCTGGTGGCCAATATGCAGCAGGCGCGGGCCTGCCTCGGCCAGCATGGACCCGATGGCCACACGCAATGGCGTGAAGGCCAGGAGGTGATGATCGCGCCACTGCCGCTCTACCACGTCTACGCGTTCACCGCGAACTGCATGTGCATGATGGTGACCGGCAACCACAACGTGCTCATCACCAACCCGCGAGACATCGGCGGCTTCATCAAGGAGCTGAGGAAGTGGCGATTTTCTGCGCTGCTGGGGCTCAACACCCTGTTTGTGGCACTGATGGATCACCCAGAATTCAAGAACCTGGACTTCTCCAGTCTGAAGCTGACCAACTCCGGGGGCACGGCCCTGGTGAAGGCCACAGCGGAGCGCTGGCAAAAGATTACCGGGTGCCGGATCACCGAAGGTTATGGCCTCACCGAAACCTCGCCGGTGGCTTGTACCAACCCTTATGGCGACCGCTCGCGGTTGGGCACGGTCGGTCTGCCGGTGCCGGGCACCACCTTGAAGGTCATCGATGACCAGGGGGCCGAGCTGCCGCTGGGCGAGCGCGGTGAGTTGTGCATCAAAGGCCCGCAGGTCATGAAGGGCTACTGGAACAAGGCCGAAGCCACGTCGGAGGTGCTGGATGACGAGGGCTGGTTCAAGTCCGGTGATATCGCGGTGATCGATCCTGACGGTTTCGTGCACATCGTCGATCGCAAGAAGGACATGATCATCGTCTCGGGTTTCAACGTGTACCCCAACGAGATCGAAGATGTGGTGATGGCTCACCCGAAGGTCGCCAATTGTGCGGTGATCGGCGTGCCGGACGAGCGTTCCGGCGAGGCGGTGAAGCTGTTTGTGGTGCCCCGTGAAGCGGGGGTCAGCCTGGAAGAGCTCAAGGCCTACTGCAAGGAGAATTTCACCGCCTACAAGGTGCCCAAGCACATTGTCCTGCGTGAGTCGCTGCCGATGACGCCCGTGGGCAAGATCCTGCGCCGTGAGTTGCGTGACATCGCCTGATCCTTGAGTTCCTCCCTCGGGGGGCCAGTCGGTTGACGCAACGGGCTGGCCCCCGAGTCATTTCAGGGGCGCAAAGCCCGAGCTAGAGCGGAATTCAAAGGGATAGAATTTTTACTCTAAAAATGACCATTAAATGGTCTTGAGTCATTAATGTGACTATTCAGGCCTTTTTGGCTCTAGGCGGCCTTTTTCAAAGCTGCTACTCTCGGCGCGCTTTGTGACTTCTCGGCCTAAGTAAACAGCCAGACTCACCAACAATAGACACCAAT
Organism: Pseudomonas sp. LD120; assembly: GCF_009861525.1. Classification (GTDB taxonomy): domain Bacteria; phylum Pseudomonadota; class Gammaproteobacteria; order Pseudomonadales; family Pseudomonadaceae; genus Aquipseudomonas. Next base: position 368,525 of record NZ_WVHL01000003.1, read on the forward strand.
AAAAAACACAGACAAATAATAATCGCATCGACTGCGGTGATGAATTCGCGTTGCTGAGGAGTGGGCTTCCATGATCGAAGACTTTTGGAAGGATAAGTACCCAGCTGGGATTGCTGCCGATATCAATCCAGACGAGTATCCGAATATTCAGGCGGTATTGAAACAATCCTGCCAACGTTTCGCTGACAAACCGGCCTTTAGCAACCTTGGCAAGACAATCACCTATGGTGAGTTGTATGAATTGTCCGGGGCCTTCGCCGCGTACCTGCAGCAGCATACCGATTTGCGGCCCGGCGATCGAATCGCTCTGCAACTGCCCAACCTGCTGCAATACCCGATCGCGGTATTCGGTGCGATTCGCGCCGGTCTGATCGTGGTCAACACCAACCCGCTGTACACCGCGCGGGAAATGGAACACCAATTCAATGACTCCGGAGCCAAGGCCCTGGTCTGCCTGGCCAACATGGCCCATCTGGCAGAAAGCGTGGTGCCCAAGACTGGGGTCAAGCATGTAATCGTCACGGAAGTGGCGGATCTGCTGCCGCCACTCAAGCGCCTGCTGATCAATAGCGTAGTCAAGTACGTGAAGAAGATGGTGCCGGCCTACCACTTGCCTCAGGCGGTCAAGTTCAATGACGCCTTGAGCAAGGGCCACGGCCAGCCGGTGCAGGAAGCCAATCCCGCCAGCGGCGATGTGGCCGTCCTGCAATACACCGGTGGCACCACCGGCGTGGCCAAGGGCGCAATGTTGACCCACCGCAACCTGGTGGCCAACATGCTGCAGTGCAAGGCGTTGATGGGCTCCAACCTCAGTGAAGGCTGCGAGATCCTCATCACGCCATTGCCGCTGTACCACATCTATGCGTTCACCTTCCATTGCATGGCCATCATGCTGATGGGCAACCACAACATCCTGATCAGCAACCCCCGCGACTTGCCGGCGATGGTCAAGGAGCTGTCGAAGTGGAAGTTCAGCGGTTTTGTCGGTCTCAATACCCTGTTCGTGGCCCTGTGCAACAACGAAGCCTTCCGCAAGCTGGATTTCTCGGCGCTGAAAGTCACCCTTTCCGGGGGCATGGCCTTGCAACTGGCAGCCGCCGAGCGTTGGAAGGACGTGACCAACTGCCCGATCTGCGAAGGTTATGGCATGACCGAAACCAGCCCGGTGGCCACGGTCAACCCGATCCAGAATATCCAGATTGGCACCATCGGCATTCCGGTGCCGTCGACCCAGTGCCGGGTGGTCAATGACGCGGGTGAAGAGCTGCCTCTGGGCGAAGTCGGCGAATTGTGCATCAAGGGGCCGCAAGTGATGAAGGGCTACTGGCAGCGTCAGGACGCCACCGATGAAGTACTCAGCAGTGAAGGCTGGCTGAAGACCGGTGACATCGCGCTGATTCAGCCAGACGGCTACATTCGCATCGTCGACCGCAAGAAAGACATGATCCTGGTTTCGGGGTTCAACGTGTATCCCAACGAACTGGAAGATGTACTGGCCTCGTTGCCGGGTGTCCTGCAGTGCGCGGCCATTGGCGTTCCGGATGAAAAGTCCGGCGAAACCATCAAGATTTTCATCGTCGCCAAGCCAGGGGTGACCCTGACCAAAGAGCAGGTAATGGAGCACATGCGCGCCAACGTTACCGGCTACAAGGTGCCCAAGGCGGTGGAGTTCCGCGATGTCCTGCCGACCACCAACGTTGGCAAGATTCTGCGCCGCGAGTTGCGTGATCAAGAGCTGAAGAAGCTTGGCGTGAAGAATTAAGCCTCAGTGCCGATAAAAAACAGCCCCGCCAATGCGGGGCTATTTTTTATCGGGGGGCAAGCTTACTGCTGAAACTGGGCGAAGTTCACACCGGTGCCGGCCGGGCGCACGTCATTGAGGAACGAGTCCTTGTCGGCGCTCAGTTCCAGGCTCAGGGCCGCTTTGCGCTTGCCTTGATTACGTACCACCAGGCCTTCCATTTTTTCCCGCAGGAACACAGTGGGCACTTTCAGGTGCAGCAACTGGTCGGTGTCCGGAGTGTGCAACAGCAGGTGCACCCATTCGTACTGACCAATGGCCAGGCGGGTGACCAGAATATCGAACCACCAGATGTTGCGATTACGGTTCAGCTCCGCGAAATGGCAGTTGTTGACGCCCAGCACCGCACCGCCCAGTTCCTGGTTTCTACGGGCGATGGCCTGCTTTTTATCGAGTTTCATAACGTTCCTACGAGGATTGGATCTTCAGTGCTTGACCTGAACAGGCCGAGCATTCTCCCGGGTTGCCTGGCAAACATAAAGCGCAACCTCGGATCACTGATGAAATGGCCGGAAAAAATAATTGAAACTCTGCGCAATGGCCGCGGGTCAACCTTGGGTAACCCTGTACCCCCTTTGTTCGATCAATGAATGTTCAACGGAGCAATACCATGAGCAGTACAGCGGATAAGGTAAAAGGCCTGGCTAACGAAGCCATCGGCAACGTCAAGCAGGGTGTCGGCAAAGCCACCGGCAACACCCAGTTGCAGGCTGAAGGCAAGCTGCAGGAAGTGAAAGGCGAAGCCCAGCAAGCAGTGGGTAAAGTCAAAGAGACGGTGAAGAAAACCATCGACGAGGCCTGAGCACGGCGCACCCGATGATGCACAGATGCGGCCATCCCTGGATGGCCGTTTTCATGTCCGGTTTTCCCTTGAATACAGGTAATCCATCAATGGAAATGGTTGCCGTTCGCCAACTAAGCTAATTTGTTGTAGAAAACGCCCCCTGAGTCGCCATCGACTTCAACCTTTTTGCGGCGAAAGGAGACGCTATGCTTTTTCCAGACCTCAAAGGTTTGCCCCTGCACCGTGTGCTGATCCGCACGGTCAACGAGTTCATTGCGGACGAAATGTCCACTTATGCTTCGGCGCTGGCCTACCAGATGCTGTTTTCGTTGTTCCCCTTCATTCTGTTTCTCATCGCCCTGATCGGTTTTCTGCACTTGCCGGACTTCTTCACCTGGCTGCGCCTGCAATCGGAGTTGGTGCTGCCGCCCCAGGCGCTGGAACAGGTCAATCCGGTGATTGACCAACTGCAGCAGTCCAAGGGCGGATTGCTGTCGGTGGGTATTGTCATCGCGTTGTGGACCGCTTCGGCGGGCGTACGCTTGATGATGAGCGCGATGAACGCAGCCTACGACGTGGTTGAGGGGCGGCCGATCTGGAAACGTTTTCCGTTGTCGGTGTTGTATACCGTGGGCATCGCCGGCATGCTCCTGGCGGCCGCGGCGTTGATGGTCCTGGGGCCGCAGGTGATGACTTGGCTGGCCGGGCAGGTGGGCCTGGAAGAGTTCATCGTGACCTTGTGGACGGTGTTGCGCTGGCCGGTGATCGTGCTGCTGATGATGGTGGCGGTGGCCTTGATGTATTACGTGATGCCCGATGTGAAGCAAAAGTTCCGCTTCATCACCCCAGGCTCGGTGTTGGCGGTGGTGGTGTGGATCGTGGCGTCCCTGGGGTTTGCCTACTACGTGAAAACCTTCGCTAACTACAACGCCATGTATGGCAGCATCGGCGCGATCATCGTGCTGTTGCTGTATTTCTATATTTCCTCGGCGGTGCTGTTGCTGGGGGCGGAAATGAATGCGGTGATCGAACACATGTCGGCCGAAGGCAAGGAGCCTGGTGAAAAGGACTTTGACGGTCCCGGCGATAAACAACACGTTTCGGGACTGGGCCGAGATCACTCGCTCCACCCGACCTCTGACGAAGCCCGAACATGATCCGTGAAATCCTCAAAATGGGCGATGAACGCCTCCTGCGCATCGCGCCTGCGGTTGCGTCCGAGATGTTCGACAGTCCGCAGTTATGGCAACTGATCGACGACATGTTCCAGACCATGGAAAGCGTCGGCGGCGTCGGTCTGGCGGCACCGCAGATTGGCGTCGACCTGCAGTTGGTGATCTTCGGCTTCGAGCACAGCGAACGTTACCCGGATGCCGAAGCCGTGCCCCAGACCATCCTGATCAATCCGTTGATCACACCCTTGAGCCCGGTACTGGAAGAAGGCTGGGAGGGCTGCCTCTCGGTTCCCGGTCTGCGCGGGGCGGTCCAGCGCTATCAGCACATCCGCTATGAAGGCTTCGATCCCAGGGGGGAGCCGATTGTGCGCGTGGCGTCGGGCTTTCATGCGCGGGTGGTGCAGCATGAATGCGATCACCTGATCGGGCGGCTGTACCCGTCGCGGATCAACGATTTCAGCAAGTTTGGCTTCAGCGAAGTGCTGTTTCCCGATCTTGACCCCAGTTCCGACGACTGATGTCGCGGCTCAGTGAGCCTGTTCGAGACTGCGGATGGCCATGGCCAGCAGGGCTTTGTTGCGGCGGTAGCGGGCCAGGCGTTCGGCCAGTGGCTGCGGCAATTGGTCGGTGAGGGCAAAGCCCATGCGTTGATACAGCCGTTGCAGGTCCGGGTGGCAGAACAGCCACACCGGCCCCGCAACCTCGCCCAAGGCACGCGCCACCAACTGCGCGGCCAGCCCTTGGCCGCGGCAGGCCGGGGCGACGAACAACCCCGTCAACCAATGACCTTGAGCCACTTTGCTCAGGCTCATCCCGGCGATGATCTCGCCGTCCTTGAGTACCCACAGCTGACCTTCGGGCGAGGCGCGCATGGGCGACTGGTGCTGGCGATAGAACTTGTTCAGTAACGGTCGCGATGCCTCGGCAAGCAGGCTGATCTGAAGGCTGGACATGAGGGTTCCGGGTATGGCCGCGGGAAGCGGCGGATTATAAAGGAACCCCCGGTGGCGATAGGTGTTATACCTGATGCCTATCCCGCATCAGTGGAGTGAACGTCATGTCCAAAGGTATGAACGCCAAGAAAAGCGCCAAGAAGAAGCCGGCCAAGAGCGCTGACGAGAAACGCGCCGAGAAAAAGGCCAAGAAAACCGAAGTGAACATCTTCGGCCATTGATCAATTTGACCAAGCCCGCAGCGCGGGCTTGGTTTTATCCCTCCTGAAATGACAGGCCGGTTCTGCCTGTTCAGCGCAATTTTTCCATTTCTTGTTCCGAACCTACGCCAGCTCCACCGCCAATGCCTCCCGTACCGCAGGCCGCTGCTCGACCCGGGCCTGGAACTTCACCAGCGCTGGCCAGGCTCCTAGATCGATGGCAAACAGCGCAGTCCAGCGCAGCACGGTGAACAGATAGGCATCGGCGATGCTGAACTGCCCGCCTTGCAGATAATCCTGATGCTCCAGGGTCTGCTCCAGCAGCGCAAGGCGTTTGAACAACTTCTGCTGTAACACCGCCTTCACGCCGTCATCGAGCCCAGGGTTGAACAGCCAGCCCATGATCCCGTGAACTTCGCTGGTGATGAAGTTCAGGGTTTCCTGCAGGCGTACCCGTTGCCAGCTGCCATTGGCCGCGGCCAAGCCGGCTTCGGGCTTGAGATCGGCCAGGTATTGCAGGATCGCCGGGCTTTCGGTGAGCACTTCGCCGTTGTCCAGTTGCAGGGCGGCCACGTAGCCCTTGGGGTTGATGGCGAGGAAGTCCTGCCCGTCGGCGGTGCGCTTGCTGCGATTGTCGACACGGATGGCATCGAACGGCAGTTGCAGTTCCCGCAGCACGATATGGCAGGCCAGGGAGCAGGCTTGAGGGGCGTAGTAGAGTTTCATCGGCGGGTCTCTGGTTGATGTTCTGGTCAGTGTCGGGGCAGTACTGGCATGGGTAAAATTAATCTTTCAGAAAATATCCATAAGGAAGGCTACTGCCATGATGAACCTGATGCATTGGCGCCTGCTGGTGGCGATAGCCGAGTGCGGCACCATCACCCGGGCCGCCGAGCAGGTGGGCATGACCCAGTCCGGGGCCAGTCAGGCCTTGGCCCAGATGGAAGACATGCTGGGAGTGTCACTGTTCATCCGTGAGCACCGCCAGGCGCTGCCTACGGCAATTGGCCTCCAAGTGCTGGAGCAGGCCCGGGTGATGCTCGGAGCGCTGGCTCAGGTACGCCGGCAAGTGGCCGCGGCCCGGGGCATCCTCCAGGGCAGTTTGCGCCTGGCGGGCTTTCCCATGGTCCTGGCGAGCTTCCTGCCACCGGTGCTGCGACGCTTCAAGCAGTTACACCCTGGGATCGAGGTGGTGCAACTGGAGGTCAGCGACGATGAAGTCGAAGCCCTGCTGGAGGCACAACTGGTGGATCTGGGAGTGGTGTTGAATCCGCTGCCCGCGCGTCGTTCGTGGTTGCTGGGCGTCGATTCGTGGGTGGCCGTGCTGCCCCAGGATCACCCCTGGCAAGCCCCGACCATCGAGCTTGAAGCCTTGCTGTCGCAGCCTTTCGTCCTGGCCACTGGCGGCTGTTCGGTAAATGCCCGCAGCCTGGCGGCCGACGCAGGAATACCGTTGGCGGATGTGCAGATCGAAGTGCGCGAGTGGAAGAGCGCATTCAGCCTAGTGCGTGAGCGTTTGGGGGTGACCCTGGTACCCGAGAGTACCTTGCCGGAACAGCGCCAGGGACTGCGTGTGCTGCCCTTGAGTTGCGCGATCGAGCGCCAGTTTGCTCTGGTGACCGCGCCGGGTCGGGAGGCGCACGGACTGGTTCAGGCTTTTCTGCAGATGCTCGCTCGGGACTAGTCGGCGGACGGTTCCTGGCGCGTCATGTTGATACTCTTGGCGAAGGCTTGAAAGGCATTTAAACGTTGTGAAAACAGACTGAGTGGTGGCCTTGCATCGAGTCGGCGCCTGTCTATGCCCGATGGTGAAAAAACTCCCGGTTACTTTTTGAACCTGGGGCTCGTGATGTTTCGACGCCAACGATAACTTTCTCAAGACCATGCAGTACTCCTTGAATGAAATCGTGGGGCAGCACCACAGCATGTTCTGCCATCGTGCTGAAGCCGAGTCAGCCGAGTACAAGCAGTTCTGGGTTTCCTTGAACCGGGAGGAGTTTCACTCTCACCGTTTCGAGCGGAAAAACAAGTACGGCCAGACGGTGTTTCTTGAGGCCTCTTACAATCCACCGTTTGATGCCAAGGGGCGTTTGTACAAGGTGGTCAAGTTCGCCAGCGATATCACCGAACAGATGACGTGCTTGCAGTCCGCCCATAGCACTTCGGTGCAAAACGATTCCTGTGCGCAGAAGGGCTCCTAGGTGGTTCAGCAAGCGGTGCAGATCATTGAGTGGATTTCCCAAGACTTCAACCAGGCGGCGCGCAGCATTGATACGGTGAGCAAACAGTCGGAGATCATTGGCAGCATTGTCCAGACCACCCGTGGGATTGCCGATCAGACCAATCGGCTGGCGCTTAACGCGGCCATCGAGGCCGCTCGGGCCGGCGAGCACGGACGAGGCTTCGCGGTGGTGGCGGAAGAGGTGCGCGGTCTGGCGGCGCGGACCAGCCAGGCTACGGTGGAAATCGTCGAGGTGGTGCGCAAGAACCACGACCTCTCCACGAGCGGGGTCATCAGCCTGTAGTCGAGCCTGAGTCGTACTGGCCTCGGGGTCGAGTTGGCCAATGAGGCGGGGGAGGTGATCCTGGAAATCCAGTAAGGCTCGTGGCATGTGGTGGAGGCCATCAGCCAGTTCAACTCGAGCTTGCAATTGCAGTAGCGTTTTTCACGTGTTCACGAAAAAGGGTTCCCGCAGGGAACCCTTTTTCGTGACCTGACCGTTACAGCGAAGCGAGGAACTTCTCTTCGATCGGTTTCTCGCTGTTCTTGGTCTGTTGTTCGTCGTTGGCCAGCTTCATCTTGTCTTGCATGCGCTGGGTGATTTCCTGGTTGATCGCCAGTTGTCTTTCCGGCGGCAGGTTCTTCAGGTCTTCCTCGGTCAGGCCTAGCTCCTTCAGGATGCTGTCGCGCAGCCGCTGTTCGGGGCTTTTGCTCATGTACTCCTGGAATTCGGTGACTGCGCTGCTGGCGGTGGCGCCATTGGCCGGCAAGATGTCGGCTGTCGGTGGTGTGGCCTGGAGCAGCACGCGGGTCTTGGCGAAGGCCGCGTTGACATTATCGTCAACGCTGTTGGCTTGCAGGCTGGATGGGGCCGCCGGAGTGGTCATGGTGTTTTGCGCCTGTTGCAGCATGCCACTGTAAAGCACGCTGGCTGCGGCGGTGGTAGGGTCCAAATCGGTGCGCGAGGTGGGCTGCACCGAAACGGATTTCTGGGCGTTGACCAACATGATCGAGAACCTGTGTGAGGGAACTAGACTACTGGGTCAGCAAGATCCGTGCCGAAAGAATACTGCGTTGAATCGCAATGGATTGCCGAGCTCATGGCTGCCGAACCGCCAGTAGGCGGACAACTCTTGCCGCTTTCTGGCAATTGCCGTCCGGGACAGCAGGGCGGCGTGGCACGGCTCAGTAGGTGATGGCAATGCCGAAGTCCTCCTGGAAGGCGTCGTCCAGCGGCTCATAACCGAGGACCCGGGTGGTTTCGCTGAGATCCAGGCGCTTGAAGCGATTGTTGGAGATACCGTGGCCGATGAAGTACTGCACCCCCGGGGCTTCCACCGCCCGTTGCAGCAGTTGCAGGGCGTCCCGAGGGCTGAGCCAGGCGCTGAGATCGCGAGTGGTGGTCAGTTGATGATGCTCGGGGAACTCGAAGGCGCCGATGCGCAGGGCGATGCAGGACAACCCATGCTGGGCGGCATAGAAGGCGCACAGCGCTTCGCCGTAGCACTTGCTGACGCCATACAGATTGGCTGGCATCACGGGCATGTTCGCGGTGATCTGCCGGTCCACCGGGTAGCCCTCGATGGTCTGGGCACCGCTGGCGAACACCAGACGCCGGCAGCCGGCATTCATGGCGGCCTCGAACAGGTAGGTGGTGGCGAGGATATTGTTGGGCAGCAATTGCTCGAAACTGGCGCTGGCGTCGGGGATGCCGGCCAGGTGGACGACCACGTCGATGCCCGGCAGGAGACGGCCAACGGTCTGTGGGTCGTTGAGGTCCAGGCGCACGAAGCGATGGGGCGTGGGGATTTCGAAGTCCGGCTCGACGCGATCGGTCAGGGTAAAGCGGTAGCGCTCCTGGGAACCCTGGAAGAATACTTTGCCGATCCGGCCACAGGCGCCGGTCAGTAATACGTTGAGTCCATCCATGTCCAATCTCCGGTGACGGGGTGACAGTGCTGCGCGCTAGGGGGTGCCGTTACGGCCGTGCAGGCGGAAGCCTGGACGCAGGCTGAGGCGCTCGTAGTAGGCCTCGATCGCGGGGTAGTCCGGGTGTTCCATGGGCGTCATTTTCCAGCGATTGACCGAGAGTCCGAGAACGATGTCCGCCAGGCTCAAGTCCTCACCCAGCACATAGCCTTTCGCGTGTTGCAACTGCTGTTCGAGAATCGCCATCTTGGCGTTCCAGGCCATGAGGCTGGCGTCGATGCGCTCGCGCTCCTGGCAGGCTGGATGCTGGCGTACCAGCCCCATGAAGGCGTAGCTCCAGGTTGGATTGAGCTCGGTGGCCTGCCAGTCCATCCACTGCTCTACCAGGGCCCGGGCGCGCGGAGCGATGGGCAGCAGGCCGCTGCCAGGATGCAGGTTGGCCAGGTAGCGGCAGATGCTGTTGGACTCCCACAGTACGCCAGCGTCATCGATCAGCACTGGCACCTGGGCGTTGGGATTGAGGGCCAGAAACTCGGGACTGTGGGTCGACTGGAAGCCGCTGCCCCAATCTTCCTGCTGGTAGGCAAGTCCGAGTTCCTCACAGGTCCAGAGGACTTTCCTGACGTTGATGGATGACGCTTTACCCAGAATTCTGCAGGGGGTTGCCATGATGCTTCCTTATTCGTGGCCCAGATGGCCCATGGGAATCTATCAGCGCAACCGCCGCTGGGCGATGGTCAATTTGACTCCGGGTATTTAGCCGCGCGTCAGGCCGGATCGGGCAGGGCCGAAGCTGGCAGGCCGAAGACCCGGTCGAATAGCCAGTTGAAGACGAAGGTGTAGCAGGGGATGAACAGGATCAGTGCCAGGTCGAGGAGGAAGGCCTGCACCAGGCTGATGTGCATCCACCAGGCGATGAGCGGGATCAGGAACACGATCAGTGTCAGCTGGAAACCCACGGCGTGGGCGATGCGCCGCTTGACTGTACGGGTGCGTGACGGCTGGCGGCTTTCCCAGCGCTCGAACAGGCTGGTGTAGATAAAGTTCCACGTCACCGCGATGCTGGTGATCACCACCGCCAGCGGCCCGGTACTGCTGGGGGAGGTGCCGGAGAGCAGGGCCAGGCCAAGGGCCGAGAAGGTCATGCCGAACACTTCGAACAGGGAGACATAGACCAGTTTGCGTTTCACGCCTTGCATGGAGATTCCTCGGTATTGAATGCGAACGGCCAGGGCTGGGCTGGCACGGGGCGCAGAAGATAGCTTCAATGCCAATGATAGAAAAAGTCGGAAGCTTTCAGTTTTACTGATAGGTTGTGCCCATGAATTTTTCCAGCGACAGCATCCAGTTATTTCTCGCCGTGCTTGAACGCGGTTCTTTTTCCGCGGCGGCCCGCTCGTTGGGCAAGGTGCCGTCAGCGGTCAGCATGGGGATCGCCAATCTTGAGGCGGAACTGGGTTATGCGTTGTTCGACCGCAGCCATCGCGAGCCTGTGCCGACGCCGTTGGCGCTGTCGCTCGCGCCTCATGCACGACTGATCGCCGACCAGCTCAAGCAGTTGCAGGTGCACGCCATCGAGCTGTCTCTGGGGTTGGAGAGCAGACTGTCGATTGCCGTGGTGGATGACCTCGACAAGCAGCGGCTGCTGGCGGCGATCAAGCGGATCGCCGAGCGGTACCCGCTGCTGGAGGTGGAGGTGCTCAGCGCCCCCCAGGATGATGTGCTGCACTTGTTGCACAGTGGGCGGGTCAGTGTCGCCATGGCCTTTGCCGGGCTGAGCGTCAACGCTCTGGAGTATTTCCAGTACGTGGGCAGCGAGCGGATGATCGCCTGTATCGCGGCCGAACATCCGCTGTTCCGGTCCAGCGACGGTTCCTTGTATCTGGAGGAGTTGATTCGCGTCCGTCAGGTGGTGGTGGCCAGCCGTGACTTGCCGATCAGCGATACCCGGCCCTTGGTGGGGGAGTCGCTGTGGCGCACCGACAGTCTGGCCATGGCCCTGCAGATGGTGGAGGCCGGCATCGGCTGGGGCAATTTCCCGTTGTCGCTGATCCAGCCGTTGCTCACCGCCGGGCGCCTGCAACGCCTGCATTTCAAAAACATCGATAACGGCTTGTCATTGCCGGTGCATGCGCTGTGGTTGAAGAACCAGCCGCTGCAGAAGGGGGCCCTGGCTCTGGTGCAGCTACTCAGTGGCGAGGACCCCGCGTTGGGGGCTTTGCCTGGCCCGCTGGTTTAAGCCTGGGCTTGTTCGCGCAACCAGTGCAGCAGGCGCCCGGCCGCCGAATCGTCACTGATCGCTTGGGCTGACAACAAGTAGTAGGCGCTACCGTCGGCGACGAATCCGAAAGGGGCGCAGAGCAGTCCGCCGGCCAAGTCGTCGCGCACCAGTTGCCAGGGGGCAATGGCCAGCCCCAGTCCCGCCACCGCCGCTTGCAGGCTGAAGTAGAAATGCTCGAAGACTTGCTCCTGGGGCACCTGGGACGCCGGCAACTGACGCCCTTGTAGCCACTGCGCCCAGGCGTGTGGTCGAGTGGCACTGTGCAGGCGCGGGGCATGCTCCAACAGGGTCGGCAGGCCCATTGGCGATGGGCTCCAGTCTGTTTGTTTGTCTGGCCGGCACACTGGGCCAACGGCTTCGTCAAACAGCCAATGGGCCTGGGTCTCGTCGCTCCAGGGAAAGTCATTGCGGCGGATCGCCAGATCGATCCCCTGGTTGAACGCGAAAGGCCCGCCGCCGGCCAGCAATTGGATCGAGATTTCTGGGTGGGCGGCCTGGAACGCTGGCAGGCGGGGGATCAGCCAGCGCATCAGCAAGGTCGGTTCGCAGGACAGCACCAGCGGGGCATCGAGGATGGGGGCGCGCAGGCGCCTGGTGGTGTTCTCGATCAGGTCCAGGGCCTGCGTCACGCTGTGCAGCAGTTCGGCTCCAGCCGCGGTGAGAAATACCCGGTGACTGCGGCGTTCAAACAGGGCCGTGCCCAGGTCTTCTTCCAGGGCGCGCACCGCACGACTGATAGCGCCGTGGGTCAGGTGCAGGGCGGTGCCGGCCCGGGTGAAGCTTTCCAGGCGTGCTGCCGCTTCAAAGCAGCGCAAGGCGCCGAGGGGCGGCAGGCGTCTAGATAATGTTTGTGAGTTTTTATCACTGAGAGTGTCAGTTTTCATCGTTGGCTGTCCCCGTGCCGATCCCCATACAGTAGCGCCTGATTCTATAACCAAGGCGTATGTAACGTGACTGAACTGTTAGTCGTAATCACCATTACCATTCTTGCTGTACTCAGCCCCGGAGCCGATTTTGCCTTGGTAACGCGCAATAGCCTGATGCTCTCGCGCCGCCACGGTGTGTTCACTGCCCTGGGTATCGGGCTCGGGGTCATGCTGCATATCGGCTACAGCCTGCTGGGGGTGGGGTTGCTGTTGCAGCAGTCGCTGCTGTGGTTCAACGGGCTGAAGATTGCCGGGGCGCTTTATCTGATCTATCTGGGGATCAAGCTGTTGCGCGGTTCGGACCAGGGGGCGCACGAGGAGGGGGCGGCGAATGTCGAGACTTCGTCATGGGCGGCTCTGCGCAGCGGCTTTCTGAGCAATGCGCTGAACCCCAAGACGATGATTTTCGTTCTCAGCCTGTTTATGCAGGTTATCCAGCCGGGCACGGCATTGCCGGTGCAGATCGGTTACGGGGGGATCATTGTCCTGGCTCACGTGTTGTGGTTCGTGGCGGTGGCGCTGTTTTTCTCGGCACCGGCCATTGCCAGTCGACTGCAGGGGTACAAGCGCCGTATCGATCAGGTATTTGGTGTGGTGCTGGTGGGGTTCGGGCTGCTGCTCAGCGTGCTGAGCCTGCAGCCCTGAAACACCTCAGGTGCTTTCCCGCACCCGCAGCTCGAAGCCCATGTCCACCACGGGCTCGGCCACGCTATTGCCGGCCAGCAGGGTCAGCATCTGCTCGGCTGCACGGCGGCCGATGGCTTCCCTTGGGGTGCTGATACTGCTCAGGCGCGGCACCATGTGCGCCGAGGACGGCAGGTCGTTGAAGCCCAGTACCGCCACTTGCTCTGGAACCTTGATGCCGCAGCGCAGGGCTTCCAGCAGCGCGCCTTGGGCCAGGTCGTCGTTGCCGAAAAAGATCGCGTCCACTTGGGGCTGACTGTGCATCAGTTGCACAAACAGCTCGCCGCCCAGGCCCACGGAGGAGGGGCGCGGAGTGAGCAACTCCAGATCGGGGTTGTACAGCCCCGCAGCCTGCAGGGCACGGCGGAAGCCTTCGCCGCGTAGCAGGGTGCGCTGGTCCAGTTGCGCGCCGACGTAGGCCAGGTGCTTGCGGCCACGGGAAATCAGGTGCTGAGCGGCGGTTTCACCGGCGCTCAACTGCGAGAAGCCGACACAGTTCAGACCCGCACCGGTGTCCAGATCCATCATGTAGACGCACGGAATGTTGTTCGCTTCGATCATCCGTCGTGAGCTTTCAGTGCGGTCGAAACCGGTCAGCAGCAAGCCTCGTGGCTGGTAGGTCATGTAGTTGCGCAGCAGGTTTTCTTCTTCGTCCCGGGAGTAGTGATAGTTGCCGATCAGCACTTCGAAGCCCTTGGGCCGCAGCACCTGATGAATGGCTTCCAGGGTTTCGATGAACAGCAGGTTGGACAGCGACGGCACCAGCACCACCACCGATTGGCTCTGGGCCGAGGCCAGGGCACGGGCGGCGGAGTTGACCACGTAGTTGAGCTCCAGCGCGGCCTTCTGCACCTTTTCCACCAGTTCGCTGGCCACGCTGCTGACGCCACGCAGGGCCCGGGAGGCGGTAATCGGGCTGACACCGGCCAGGCGCGCGACTTCGTTGAGGGTGGGGCGGCCCGTGGTACGGGTATTTTTATCGTTCTTCTGGGTGGTCATCAGACGGCTTGCCAAACAAAATTCAAGTCACTAAGGTAGCGCTGTCCTGAAACAGCTGCAATGCGTGAGCGAGGTGTGCCTGACCCTCGCTCTTTGGTTTGGAGGACTATATACGCGGCAACCCACAAAAATGACAAGAAGGCGTCGGCAGACACTGTTTTTGTACTAGAACCAGAACTAGCAAAGGTAGCGCTGTCTGCGCGCTGAGGTGTTACATGAGTCAATCTATTACCGCCCTGGTCATCATGGGTGTTGCCGGTTGTGGCAAGTCCAGCGTCAGCCAGGCGCTCTGTGAACGCAGCGGCGCCACCGCCATTGAAGGCGATACTTTTCACCCTGCCGCGAACATCGCCAAGATGAGTGCCGGGATTCCCCTTGACGACGACGACCGTGCCGGCTGGCTCGACAGCCTGTGCGACGAGCTGCGCCGCACCCTGGCCGCCGGCCAGCGTCCGGTGCTGACCTGCTCGGCCTTGAAGCGCCAATACCGTGAACGCCTGCGCGCCGCCACCCCGGGCCTGGGTTTCATCTTTCTCGAACTGACCCCGGCTGTCGCCGCCGAGCGCGTGGCCCATCGGCCCGGGCATTTCATGCCTTCGACCCTGATCGACAGTCAGTTCGCCACCCTCGAATCCCCCGTGGGGGAGCCGCTCACCCTGGCCCTGGATGCCAGCACCCTGAGCGTCCAGCGCCTGGCCGAACAGGCCCACCAATGGTGGCTGGAGCATGACCTTGAACCTTCACATTGAGTGTTGGCTCGAAATAGGTAGCGCTGTCCCACTTGGCCCTTGTTTTTAACGCTTTAATAAAAACAACAAACCGGAGGCAACCCCCCATGTTTGGCATGTCCCAAGAGACCTATCTGCTGGTAGATGCAGTGGTCACCATCATCGGGCTGATCGTGCTGATCACCCGATTCAAGCTGCATCCCTTTATTGCCCTGACCATCGCCGCGGGGTTCCTCGGCCTGACTTCGGGCATGCCGGTGGACAAGATCATCAAGGCGTTCCAGGACGGTTTTGGCGGCGTGCTCGGTTTTGTCGGCATCATCCTGGCGTTGGGCACCATGCTCGGCAAGATGATGGCAGAGTCCGGCGGCGCCGATCAGATCGCCCAGACCCTGATCCGCTCGTTCGGCAAGGAGCGGGTGCAGTGGGCGATGATGTTCGCCGCGTTCCTGGTGGGCATCCCGCTGTTCTTCGAGATCGGCTTCGTGCTGCTGATCCCGCTGGTGTTCATCGTCGCCCGGCGTACCGGGGTGTCGCTGATCAAGATCGGCATTCCGCTCCTGGCTGGTCTGTCGGCGGTGCACGGCCTGGTCCCGCCGCATCCGGGGCCGCTGCTGGCCATCGGCGTGTTTGGCGCTGACATCGGCAAGACCATTCTTTACGGTCTGATCGTCGCGCTGCCGACCGCCATCATTGCCGGTCCGATCTACGGCACCTTCATTGCCAAGTACATTCCGGGCCACCCATCCCAGGAACTGGTGGACCAGTTGGCCCGTGAAAACACCTCGCAGAACCTGCCCAGCTTCAGCGTGACCTTGCTGACTGTGCTGCTGCCGGTGTTCCTGATGCTGCTCAAGACCTTCGCCGACGTGGCGCTGCCGGCCGGGCATTTCTTCCGTATCTGGATGGACATGATCGGCCACCCGATCAGTGCCTTGCTGCTGGCCCTGCTGCTGTCGCTCTACACCTTCGGCTACAAGCAGGGCATCGGTTCCAAGCAGATTCTCGGTCTGCTCGACGCCAGCCTGGCGCCTACCGCCGCGATCATCCTGATCATCGGCGCTGGCGGTGGTTTCAAGCAGATGCTGGTGACCAGCGGCGTGGGGGACGTGATCGGTCACATGGCGGTCAACGCGCAGATCTCGCCGATCCTCCTGGCCTGGCTGGTGGCGGCGGTGATCCGTATCGCCACCGGTTCGGCCACCGTGGCGACCATCACGGGCGCGGGCATCGTGGTGCCGGTGGTGGGGATGATCCCCGGGGTCAACCGCGAACTGCTGGTGCTGGCCACTGGCGCCGGTTCCTTGATCCTGTCTCACGTCAACGACGCCGGGTTCTGGCTGGTCAAGCAGTACTTCAACATGACCGTGGCCGAGACCTTCAAGACCTGGACGGCGATGGAAACCATCCTCTCGGTGGTGGGCCTGATCTTTATCCTATTGTTGTCGTTGGTGGTGTAGCGCCGATTGTCACGGCCGGAAGGGCATTGGCGACCGTCGGATCGTTCAAGGCCTTGTGGTCCCTGGCGCATGTAGCCGCTGTCGAGCCTCTGACGAGGCTGAGTAAAGGCCCGAAGGGGCTTGCCCGTCAGCCCTTGATGGGCCTCTGAAGCGCCGCGAGCGCTGTGCACTCGTTCGCAGCTGCGGCAGCGGCTACAAGGGGCAGGCCTGGGTAGGCAGGCATAAAAAAACCGCAGCGATGCGGTTTTTTTGTGGCTGAGGTGTTATCAGCTTTTCTGCACCAGGCCATCGGCGCGGAACATGCCGCGAATGCCGCGCACCGCCTGACGAATCCGGTCCTGGTTCTCGATCAGGGCGAAGCGCACGTGATCGTCGCCGTATTCGCCGAAACCCACCCCTGGTGACACGCAGACCTTGGCCTCGGCCAGCAGCTTCTTGGCGAACTCCAGTGAGCCCAGGTGTGCGTAAGCCTCGGGGATCTTGGCCCAGACGTACATCGAGGCTTTGGGGTTCTCCACCATCCAGCCCAGTTCATGCAGGCCCTTGACCAATACATTGCGCCGTTGCCGGTACTGCTCGGCAATGTCCTTGACGCACTGCTGGTCGCCTTCCAGGGCGGCAATCGCCGCCACCTGCAGCGGGGTGAAGGTGCCGTAATCGTGGTAGCTCTTGATCCGCCCCAGGGCGTTGACCAGTTCCGGGTTGCCGACCATGAAACCGATGCGCCAGCCGGCCATGTTGTAGCTCTTGGACAGGGTGAAGAACTCCACCGCGATGTCCTTGGCCCCGGGCACCTGCATGATCGACGGAGCTTTCCAGCCGTCGTAGACGATGTCGGCGTAGGCCAGGTCGTGAACCACCAGCACGTCATACTGCTTGGCCAGGGCGATCACCCGCTCGAAGAAATCCAGCTCCACGCATTGGGCGGTGGGGTTGGAGGGGAAGCCGAGAATCATCATCTTCGGTTTGGGGATCGAACCGCGAATGGCCCCTTCCAGTTCGGCGAAGAAGTCCACCCCCGGCACCAGCGGTACCGAACGCACCTGGGCGCCGGCGATTACGGCGCCGTAGATGTGGATCGGATAGCTCGGGTTGGGCACCAGCACCGTGTCGCCCTGATCCAGCGTGGCCAGCATCAGGTGCGCCAGGCCTTCCTTGGAGCCGATGGTGACGATGGCTTCGCTTTCCGGGTCGATATCGACTTCGTAACGATCCTTGTACCAACGGGAAATCGCCCGGCGCAGCCGTGGAATGCCCTTGGACGTGGAGTAGCCGTGGGTGTCCTCACGCTGGGCGACGGTGACCAGTTTCTCGACGATGTGCGGCGGAGTCGGGCCGTCGGGGTTACCCATGCTCAAGTCGATGATGTCTTCGCCGCGCCGACGCGCAGCCATCTTCAGCTCGGCAGTGATATTGAAAACGTAAGGGGGGAGACGATCGATGCGCGCAAAGCGGCGCGGCGAACCTTGTTCGGCCATTGTTGCCTCGAAAAGACGTAAGCGCCCGGAACCGTCCGAGCGACGTTGGCCACTGCGGTGGCCTGCGGCGCAGACGATAAGGGCGCTGGCGTAGGCTTGTCCAGAGGGCCAGAAACTTTTTTTCGCGCCAGTGGTGCATTTGCGACGGTGTGGGGTTTGCCGCTATAACGTGCACGTTTTTTGCCTGCAATGGCCGCGACCGGCGTCTGCCTGATCCGTTTAGACGGATGTATTGCCGAGCGCCACCTCTTCGAATAACAGCTTCAAACGAGATGAATGATGGAGTTTACCAGCGGCTTTTTGCTGAGCCTTTCGCTGTGCCTGGACATCGGCGTGGCCAATATCGCGATCATCACCCTGGCCATGCAGCGAGGCTATTTCCAGGGGTTCTGCCTGGGCTTGGGAACCTGTGTCGGTGATTTTATCTATGCCCTGTTGGCCCTGGCCGGAATGACGGTGCTGCTGCAATACGAAAGTGTGCGCTGGGTGCTGTGGATCGGCGGCTCGGCGCTGTTGGTCTACTTCGCAGCGAAGATGATTTACGCCGCCATCCATCACAGCGCGGTGCTGGCCACGGCTGGCGAGGCGGACAATGGGTCGCCGCGCAAGGAATTCTTCCGAGGGATCTTCCTGGCCATGTCCTCCCCCAGTGCGATCCTCTGGTTCGCCGCCGTCGGAGGCACCTTGATCGCTCGCTCCGGTGGCGCCGGGATCGCAGGCTCCGGGCTGTTCCTGGCCGGTTTCTTCTCGGCGGGGCTGGTCTGGACCCTGGGCCTGTGCCTGGCCGCGACCCAGGGAGGCAAGCTGCTGGGCGACAAGCTCTTGCGCTATTCCTATCTGGCATCTGCAGCGATCTTCTGCTACTTCGCGGTGTACGTGATTCTATCCGGTTACCAGGAGTTCATTCTTGGCAGCGCAGCGGGCGAGCTTTCCGGGCTCTGATCCTTAGTTGACGATTG
The DNA here is from genome assembly GCF_009861525.1 of Pseudomonas sp. LD120. GTDB lineage: Bacteria > Pseudomonadota > Gammaproteobacteria > Pseudomonadales > Pseudomonadaceae > Aquipseudomonas. Next base: position 387,103 of record NZ_WVHL01000003.1, read on the forward strand.
GCTTCTATACTTGGCGCCGAACCCATCTTTTCACGGCAGGAGCGGCAGTCATGGATGAGCAAAAACAGGGCGCGGGTCCAGAACCACGTTTCGAAAGGGAGCGTTTCATGCTGATTGCCGGCCTCGGCGAGCGCTTTACTCCTGCCACCAGCCAGGACATCGGCCAGTTGTGGCAGCGCTTCATCCCGCACATCGGTCAGGTGCCGGGGCAGGTTGATGAGGTGACCTACGGCATCTGTTGCAACCCCGACGGTCAGGGCGGTTTTGAATACATCGCCGGGGTCGAGATCAGCAAGCTCGATGATCTACCCGAGGGTTATCGCTGGATTGAAGTACAGCCGCAGAACTACGCGGTATTCGAGCACGGCGGATCGCTGCAGGAGTTGCCGCAAACCTTCAGTTACATCTGGACAACCTGGCTGCCCCAGTCCGGGCATACAGCTGCCGAGGCGCCGGAGTTCGAGCGCTACAGTGCGGACTTCAACCCAGACACCGGCAGCGGCGTGGTGGAAATCTGGCTGCCGCTTAAAAGTGCCTGAGCCCCCCGGGGCGCTGATTCGCCGCCGATTTTTCCTGGCGGCGTTCTCCCCGTGTCGGTGCGTCGATTGCCGCGGCTGCCGCGCCTGTTGGCCGCGCCTTCCACACCGTTACCCGCCACCAGCCCGGCCATTGAGCGGCGTCCGGAACCGCACTGTTGCTAGAATCGGCGATCTTTCACTGCTTCCAGGCTGCTTTCCATGACCGCTTTGTCTCCACTGATCCGCACTGTCTTGCCCACTGATCTGGACCGCTGCTTCGCCATCGAGACCCTGGCCTATGAGGGCGATGAAGCCGCGACCCGGGAAAAGATCGCTACCCGCATTGCCACCTGGCCCGAGGGCTTTATCGTCGCCGAGGTCGATGGTGGGGTGGCGGGCTTCATCAACGCTGGCGCCACCTTTGAGGTGCAGATGGCCGATGAAGCCTTCAAGGAACTGATCGGCCACGACCCGGCCGGTTCCGAGGTGGTGATCATGTCGGTGGTGGTGCATCCGGACTTCCAGGGCCAGGGCCTGTCCCGACACTTGCTGCAAGCCTTCATCGCGCGCATGAGCGAGCTGGGCAAGGCGCGTATCCACCTGATGTGCAAGGAACGCCATGTGCCGCTCTACCAGCGCTTCGGTTTCCACTACGTCCAGGCTTCAGCCTCGGTTCACGGTGGCATGGCCTGGCATGAAATGGTGCGGGCGCTGTGAGTCAGGCGCTGGCCCTGATGAACAAGGAGCGCCGGGGCGCGAGCTTTTCAAGGGGGCTGTTTCACAGGTGTGTCTCCTCCGGTCGCCGTGCCGAAGTCAGAACGCTAGAACCATTCTGCGTTCATAGCCCATCCGGCCTTTATAGGCTTCGCCATCCTCGACCCAGCCTTGCCTGAGATAGAGTTTGAGCGCGGCTTGGTTGTCGGCGTCCACCGCGAGCATCAGGCCCTTGAGTTGCGGCCATTCGTGCAGTGCCGCGCTGGGCAGGGCTTGCAGGCAGGCGGTGCCCAATCCTTGGCCCTGGAATCGTCGGTCCACTTGCAGGGCGTGCAGGGTGGCGTGACCGGCCTCGGCCCAGGTTGGCAGGCACGGCGCGTGCTTGAGCAGCAGGAAGGCCACCGGCCGTTGCTCGCACAGCAGGGCGAAGCCCTTGATGCCCCCTTGTGACGCATGGCCCAGGGTGTACAGCGCGCCGTGGATATCCCCGGAAAACGCTTTCTGTTCAGGTCGCACTTCAAGGCTCAGTAGTTGCGCACGCTGCTGCCTGTCGAGCTGTTCATAAGGCACGAGACAAATGGTCACTGACGGGGGTGTCCAGGGGGGGGAGGGGGCGGATTTTAGCGATTTTGCCCAAATGGGACATTTATTTATGCGACGTGTCGATTGCCCAGGTGGCCAGGCAGGCAAGGGGCGGCTGGGCATTCAAGTGCGCTTGGCTAGGGGCTTGATTTGCCCGGTGCAAGCGCTGCGGTCGCCGCCCGCGCCCGCCTGTACCAGTACTTGCAGCACCACCGACGGCAGGTCACGGGGCGTTACTCCAGCATCCAGTTCAGCAGCCAACTGCCTGCCGGGCCGGGAGGGTGCAGACGTGACCAGAGTGCGTCTACCGCCACCGTGCGCGGCCAGCCACGGACCTTGAGTTCCTGCAATTTACCGGCGCCAAAACCGTCCACCAGCCAGCGCGGCAGCGGCGCCCAACCAAAACCACCTTGGGCCATTTCCAGCAGCATCAAGTAGCTGGGGGCCGACCACACTCGACCCTGAGTGCGGTTCTCATAAGGGTTGAGCACCGTCGCCAGACGCAGCTCGCGGTGCTGGCGCAGGGTCTCCTGATCGACCTTGGCCCGTTGTGCCAAGGGGTGCTTGCGAGACACAAACAGGGAGATTTCACCCCGTTCCTCCAAGGTTCGGTGGTCCAGGTCCGGTGGGTAGCCGTCCTGCATTTCGGCAAAGGCGATCTGTGCCCGACCGCTTTGCACCAGAGCGATCAGGTCATCGCATTCGGCGATCAGGCATTCCAGTTCCAGGTCTGGGTAACGTTGTTCGAAGGCCTTCAGGCAGCGCTCAAAACGATCTGACTGATAGGTGTCGGACAAGGCCATGGTGAGTTTCGGCTCAATGCCTTGTGACAGCTGGCTGGCACTCATTTCCAGGCGGCTGGTGGCGGCGAGAATCTCCTCCGCACGCTGGCGCAGCACATGCCCGGCGGGGGTCAGGCCGGGCTTGCGGCTGGTACGGTCGAACAGTTGCACATTGAGGTCGATTTCCAGGCTGGCCACCGCCGCGCTGATGGTTGACTGGCTCTTGCCCAGCTTGCGCGCAGCGGCGGAAAAGGAGCCCTGGGTCGCAGCCTGGACGAACGCCAGCAGCACTTCATGTGAGGCCATGAACTATCGCCTTGATCGATGGTTATTGATTATTAAGTATCGACCTGATCCTAGAGAATCGCCAACACATTCACTTCAGGAGCATGGCGATGACCCTGCACAAATCCCTCACCGAACGTATGTTGCAAGCTGTAGGTTTTGAACTGCTGGCGCTGTTGATCTGCACCCCGTTGCTCTCCTGGATCATGGACAAGCCCTTGGTGGATATGGGCCTGGCGACCCTCTGCATCGGTTTGCTGGCGCTGTTGTGGAACGTGCTGCTCAACGGCCTGTTCGATGCGCTGCTCAAGCGTCTGCAACTGCCCCACAGCAGCTGGACCCGGGTCCTGCATGCCTTGCTGTTTGAGGGCGGGCTAGTGGCGGTGGCTGTGCCGCTGATCGCCTGGTGGCTGAACATCAGTCTGTTGCAGGCGTTGATCCTCGACATCGGCGTGCTGCTGTTCTTCCTGCCCTACACCTACCTCTACCACTGGGCCTACGACCTGCTGCGGGGCAAGTGGCTGCAACAGTGTCCGGCGCACTGAGCGGAAATCACCTTGTGAGGGCCTGTCCAGAGCCTCACAAGGCGAAATGTCGTGGGGCGCCTATCATGGTTTAGGGACTTGCATCGAGTGCTCAGACAACGCTGGACAGGCTCCTTGCGTTGTTCTGAAAATAGGTCGCGCGGGGCTCACTGAACCTGCGGCCCTCTCGACTATCTGAAGACCATGACTATTTCCCGCAACTGGATCATCTGCGAACACTGCGATTCGCTGTATCAATCCGTGCCGCTCGGCAAAGGCCAGATGGCCCAGTGCTCGCGTTGTGGCGCGGTGCTGGCCCGCGCCCGCTACCTGAATGTGCAGCAACTGCTTGCCTTGTCGATCACCGCCGGCTTGTTGTTTGTCTTCGCCAATCTGTTTCCGGTGATCACAATCAGTCTCGAAGGCCTGAGCAATGAGGCGACCCTCTGGCAATCGGTGGAAGCCCTGGCCCAGGGGCGTATCAGCCTGATTGCCGCGATTACCGGCCTGACCATCATCCTCGCGCCGTGCCTGCAGATCATTCTGCTGTGCTGGGTGCTGGGGTTCGCCCATGTCGACCGCGCGGCGCCGGGCTTCAAGGCCTGCATGCGCGCCTTGGAGCACTTGCGTCCGTGGAGCATGCTTGAGGTGTGCCTGCTGGGCATCCTGGTGGCCATCGTCAAGCTGGCGGGCATGCTCGAGGTGCATCCCGGGCTGGGGCTGTGGGCCCTGGCGATGCTGACGGTGTTGATCATCCTGATTTCCGGCAAGGACATCCGCTACCTCTGGGATGACCTGGAGGGGCGTTATTGATGAGCACAGTGCCTTACGCCCGGGAATACCAATTGATGCTCTGCCACACCTGTGGCCACGTCTGCCAGCAGTCCGAGCATCGCTGCCCGCGTTGCGATTCAGAAGTGCATGCGCGCAAGCCCAACAGCCTGGCGCGTACCTGGGCCTTGCTCCTGGCCAGCCTGATCTTCTACATCCCGGCCAATCTGCTGCCGGTGATGCACACCAGCATCTTTGGCAGCGCCAGTGAAAACACCATCATGAGCGGCGTGGTGGAGTTCTGGAAACATGGCGCCTGGGACATCGCCCTGTTGATCTTCATCGCCAGCGTGGTGGTGCCCTGCAGCAAGTTCTGTGTCCTTGGCACCTTGCTGGTGACTTGCCAGCGTCGTTCGCGCTGGGCCCAGCGCGAACGGGCCAAGCTGTACCGCTTTATCGAGCTGATCGGCTACTGGTCGATGCTCGACGTACTGGTGGTGGCCCTGGTGGCGGCCCTGGTGCAGTTTCGCGCCCTAAGCTCCATCGATCCACGGATGGGCATTCTGTTTTTTGGTTTGGTGGTGGTGCTGACGATGTTGGCGGCCATGAGTTTCGATCCCCGGCTTATCTGGGATGTAGAGGTTGAAGATGTCTGATCATCCAGGTTCTAACGCAGTACATTCCCCGCCCGCACCGGCGCTACGCTCACGACGCTTCAATGTCTCGCTGGTGTGGCTGGTGCCGATCGTGGCGGCCCTGGTGGGGCTGTCGATGGTGGTCAACAAGTCGCTCTCGGCCGGGCCGGAAATCACTATCAGCTTCCAGACCGCTGAAGGCCTGGAAGCCAACAAGACCCAAGTCAAGTACAAGAACGTGGTGATCGGCAAGGTGACCTCCATCGCCTTGAGCGACGACCGCAAGAAGGTGCTGGCCAACGTCGAGCTGGATCAGTCCGCCGAACCGTTCACCGCCGCCGACTCGATGTTCTGGGTGGTACGTCCACGGATCGGCGCCAACGGTATTTCCGGGGTCGACACCCTGCTGTCAGGGGCTTTTATCGGCGCCGATGCCGGCAAGTCAGAGCAGCGCAAGCACAGCTTCAAGGGCCTGGAAACCCCACCGCCCATTACTTACGGCCAGAAGGGCAAGCGCTTCACCCTGCACACCGACGATTTAGCCTCGCTGGACATCGGCTCACCGGTCTATTACCGGCGCATCCAGGTGGGACAGGTGGTTTCCTACCAACTGGCCAACAACGGTAAGGGCGTGGACGTGAAGATTTTCGTCAACGCGCCCAACGATAAATACGTCACCACCGACACCCGCTTCTGGAACGCCAGTGGTGTCGACGTGACCCTCGGCGCCAACGGCTTGAAGGTCAACACCGAGTCGGTGTCGTCGATCCTCGCCGGCGGCATTGCCTTCGTCGAGCCCAAGTACAGCCCCAATGCCCAGCCCGCCGAAGAGAACGCCGAGTACACGCTGTTCGGCGACCAGGACACGGCCCTGGCCCCGCCGGATGGGGCGCCGTATTACATCCGCATGCGTTTCGACCAGGCCCTGCGCGGCTTGTCCATCAATGCGCCGGTGGAGTTCCTCGGGGTGAACATCGGCAAGGTGGTGTCCATGGATCTGGACTACGACGAACGGCGCAATTACTTCCCGACCCTGGTGGGCGCGGTGATCTATCCCGAGCGTCTGGGCAAAGCCCATACAAAACTCCTCAAGCAGACAGGTGGCGAAGATGATGCCCGCGCAGGGCAACTGATCGCCGGCTTCGTCAAAAACGGCCTGCGGGCTCAGCCCCGCAGTGGCAACCTGCTCACCGGCCAGCTGTACATCTCCCTGGATTTTGTCGCCGACGCCAGGCCCGTGGCCTACGATGCCAGCGCGCGGCCGTTGGAGATTCCCACCGTGCCGGGCAGCATGGACAAATTGCAAGAGCAACTGCAGGCCGTGGTCGACAAGATCAGCAAGCTGCCGATCGATTCCATCGCCGCCAACCTCAACGGCAGCCTGGTGGAAATGCAAAAGACCCTGAAACAGGTCAATAGCCAAGTGCTGCCGCACATGCGCGACACCCTGGAACAGTCGAAAAAGACCCTGGCCAGTGCCAACGAGAGCTTCTCCGAGGACTCACCGCAGCGGCAGAAACTCAGCCAGGCCATGGATGAAGTGCAGCGCACCGCGCGCTCGGTGCGGGTGCTCAGTGACTTCCTCGGGCGTCATCCGGAAGCGCTGATCCGCGGGCGCCTCAAAGACAACCAACCGGATGCCTATTCGTCGCCATCCTCCTCTGTTCGCGAATCCGTACCGGAAGCCCAGCCATGAAAACCCGTGCCCTGTTGTTCTGCCTGACCCTGACCCTGGGGCTGGCTGCTTGTAGCTCCGCGCCCACCCGTTACTACACCCTGATGCCGCCTGTGGCCGAGGGCAGCGCTGCGGCGCGGACCGGCAATCTGCAGTTCGAGATGTCCACGGTGCGCATTCCGGTACAGGTGGACCAGCCACAACTGGTGGTACGCCAGGACAGCGGCAGCCTGGCGATCCTCGAGACCCAGCGCTGGAGCGCGCCTCTGGTGGATGAATTCCACGATGCCCTGGCCAGCCAGATGGAGCACAAGCTCGGCACCCGCAACCTTGAAGGGTTGCCCAAGCAGCCTGGGCGTCCGGTACTGTCATTGCAGACTGATGTGCGGCGTTTCGAATCCCTGCCCGGGCGTTACGCGCTGATCGATGTGGTCTGGAGCCTGCGCCTGCGGGGCGAGGGCGGCCCGGCCCGCAGCCTCACCTGCAGCAGCCAGATCCGTCAGTCGGCGGGTGTCGAGTTGAACAGCCTGGTGCAGGCCCACCAACAGGCCATTGCCCAACTGGCCGGGCAGATCGCCACCGCCGCGCAGCGCTGGACCTGCCCCTGAATCCGCCCTGTAGCCGCTGGCAGCAGGCTGTGAACGGCTTGGGCGGCATTCCGACGCAGCAGACGTAAAGATCTTGAGACCGCTGCAGGTTCGCCAGGCGATCGCCAGACAAGGCCCTGCGGGCCTTTTCGCAGCCTCGCCGAGGCTCGACAGCGGCTACGCCAAAGCCGACGGGGCCAGCGCCGCTGTGTAGCCGCTGTCGCAGGCTGTGAACGGCTTGGGCGGCATTCCGACGCAGCGGACGTAAAGATCTTGAGACCGCTGCAGGTTCGCCAGGCGATCGCCAGGCAAGGCCCTGCGGGCCTTTTCGCAGCCTCGCCGAGGCTCGACAGCGGCTACAGCAGAGGGGGCAAGCAATTCAGCGCCGGGCCGAGAGTTGCTGGGGCGCCAGGAAGGCGTCGTGGAAGTAGTCGCGCAGGGCTTGCATCGCCGGGGTAAAGGTCCGTTCGCGGTGCCAGGCCAGGCCAACGCTCATGGGGGTGACTGCGTCACTCAGGGTCAGGGTTTCGATGCGCTTGCCCTCCAGGGACCAGGGGCGATGCACCAGGTCCGAAAGGATCGCTACGCCGCTGCCGTTGGCCACCATGCTGCGCACCGCCTCCACTGAACTGGTGCGCACCCGCACTTGAGGCTGTTGGTGAGCTTGCTCCCAATAACGCATGGCACTTTGTTCGGCTTCATCGACCGTCAGCAGGATAAACGGCTCTTCGGCCACGTCCGCCAGGCTGACGCTGGCGCGTTCGCACAGGTGGTGGTGGGCTGGCAGCCACAGCCTGCGCTCGGAATTAAATAGCGTCTCGGAGACGATGTGCGGGTGGGTGAGGTTGGCGGTGAGCACCACCGCCATGTCGAAACGCCCCTCCAGCAGCCCCTGCTCGATGGCCCGACGTTCCTGCTCATGCAACTCGATGGTGACGTCCGGGTGCCAGTGTTCCAGGCGTTGCAGATGGTGCGGCAGGAAGTAGCCGATCACCGTGTAGCTGGCTGCCAGGTGCAGCACGCCGCTGGCCCGGTAATCCGGCAGCGGGCTGTTCAGCGCATCCTCGACACTGCGCAGAATCACATAGGCGCGGTTGAGAAAATGCCGCCCGGCATCGGTCAAGTTCATGCCCTGGGCCGAGCGCACGAACAACTGCACCGCGAGCATGGCTTCAAGCTCCTTGATCGCTGTGGTTACCGCCGATTGGGAGATATTCAAGTGGATCGCCGCCTGGGAGATCTGCCCGATCTCTGCGGTCGCCACGAAGTAGCGCACCTGGCGCAAGGTCAACGACATGTTCCATTCCCCATCTCCTCTGCAGGAGCCGGCTTGCCGGCCAAAGCCATCTCACGCCGGCCTTGATCAATAAACGGATCACCGTCCGCCTACTCCTAGCAGAGCTTTATCTGTTTTTCAGAAGAAGCTATATCTGATAATAGATCTTCCCAAGGGGTCAAGACCGCTCTAATTTCCGTTGCACGAAGTCACAAGAGTTGGAGCAACAGTGATGCAGGCAGTGGATTTCAATTCGGACATGGGCGAGAGCTTCGGCCCCTGGACCATCGGCGATGGCGTCGACAACGAGCTGATGGGCTTTATCAGTTCGGCCAACATCGCCACCGGCTTTCACGCTGGCGACCCTGGCACCATGCGCCGCACCATCGAGCAGGCCAAGCGCCGGGGCGTGGCCGTTGGTGCTCACCCGGGGTTTCGCGACCTGGTGGGTTTCGGGCGCCGGCACATCAATGCCCCGGCCCAGGAGCTGGTGGACGACATGCTCTATCAGCTCGGCGCCCTGCGTGAGCTGGCCCGGGTACAAGGCGTGAAGCTGCAACACATCAAGCCCCACGGCGCGCTCTACATGCACTTGGCCCGGGATGAAGAGGCCGCGCGGTTGCTGGTGCAAAACCTGCGCAAACTGGAGCCCGAGCTGCTGCTGTATTGCATGCCCAATTCGGTGATCTGGCATGTGGCCCAGGAGCTGGGCCAGCCAGTGATCCGCGAGTTCTATGCCGACCGCGATTATGACCTCAGCGGCTGCATCGTGTTTACCCGCAATGTCCGCGCCCTGGACCCGGCCGCGGTGGCGGCCAAGGTGTTGCGCGCCTGCCAGACCGGCCTGGTACGTACGGTTGAAGGCGAGGAGCTGTTCCTCGAGTTCGATTCCATCTGTCTGCACAGCGACACCCCGGGCGCCCTGGACTTGGTCGAGGCCACCCGCACCGCGCTGGATCAGGCCGGCATCGAGGTGCGCGCACCGCGCTGAGGCGCATTGAAACGAAGCACCGCGCACAGACGCGGGTTTCATCTGGTTTTGATTTTTTGCCTGCCTTTCTACAACTATTCCAAAAGGAACAGACATGGCCGAATACAGTGTTATCACCCCCTTGCCGGGCACCTTCTATCGCAAGGCCACCCCCGAGTCGGCGCCTTTCGTCGAGGTCGGCGACAGTGTCAGCGCCGATACCGTGATCGGCCTGATCGAAGTCATGAAGCAGTTTTCCGAACTGACCGCCGGGAGCGCGGGCCAGGTCAGCGCCTTTGCGGTGCAAGACGGTGATCCGGTGGAACCGGGTCAGGTCGTCGCCACGCTCAAGCAGTGAGGGCCGGGGCATGACTCAAGCAATCAAGAAGTTGCTGGTGGCCAACCGCGGTGAGATCGCCGTGCGCATCATCCGTGCGGCCAAGGCCCTGGGGATTCCCACGGTTGCCGCCTGCAGTGAGGCGGATGCCGACTCCATGGCCGCACGTATGGCCGATGAAGTGCAGATCATCGGCCCGGCGCGAGCCGACAAGAGCTACCTGAACGTCCAGGCCCTGCTCGGTGCCTTGCAGGCCAGCGGTGCCAACGCGGTGCATCCGGGTTATGGCTTTCTTTCCGAGAATGCCGATTTTGCCGAGGCGGTGGTCGAGGCCGGGGCGATTTTCGTCGGTCCCCGCGCCGAAACCATCCGCCGCATGGGCGACAAGGCCGAAGCCCGGCGCACGGCGCAGGCGGCAGGTGTGCCCGTGGTGCCCGGCTCCCCAGGTGAACTCTTCGACCTGGACGCCGCGCGCAAGGCCGCTGAAAGCGTGGGCTTTCCGCTGTTGATCAAGGCCAGTGCCGGTGGTGGCGGGCGCGGGATTCGCCTGGCCCAGGACGCTGCGCAACTGGCCGAGGAATTCCCTCGGGCGCAACGCGAAGCCCAGACCGCGTTCGGCAATGGTGCGCTGTACCTGGAGCGTTTCATTGGTCGCGCGCGGCACATCGAAGTCCAGGTACTGGGCGATGGCCAGCACACCGTGCACCTGTTCGAGCGCGAGTGCTCGTTGCAACGGCGGCGGCAGAAGATCTTCGAAGAAGCGCCGTCGCCGGTACTCAGCAGCGAGCAGCGTGAGCAGTTGTGCAGCAGCGCCGTGCGCCTGACCCAAGCCTTGGGTTACCAAGGTGCTGGCACTCTGGAATACCTGTATGACGACAGCACCGGCGAGTTCTTCTTTATCGAGATGAATACGCGGATTCAGGTGGAGCACCCCATCAGCGAACTGATCACCGGCATCGATCTGGTCCAGGCCATGTTGCGCATCGCCGGGGGCGAGCCCCTGGGGTTGCGCCAGAGCGACATCCAGCTCAATGGCGCGGCCTTGCAGATGCGCCTGAATGCCGAAGACCCGGCGCGGGATTTCTTCCCCAGTCCGGGCCAGGTCGAGCAACTGATCTGGCCGCAAGGGGCGGGGGTGCGGGTCGATAGCCATCTGTACCCGGGCTATGCTGTGCCGCCTTATTACGACTCGCTGCTGGCCAAGCTGATCGTCCACGGAGCTGATCGCGACGAGGCCCTGGCCCGGGCGCGGCTGGCCGTGGAACACACCACCTTGACCGGCATGGCCAGCACCTTGTCGCTGCACCGTGAACTGCTGGCCGAACCCTGGTTGCAGCAGGCCGATTTTCACACCGGAACCCTGGAAACCTGGCTGGCCGCGCGCCGCGCCGGAGGTGTCGCATGAGCCAGCCGATCCGCTACAGCTTTGGTGCCGACGAGCACCTGTTCGCCGAAGTCAGCGACAGCATGTCCCTGGAAGCCTTCTTCAAAGGCATGGCGGTGACCCGCGCCGTGCAGCGCCTGGAATTGGACGGTGTGCTGGATGTGTGCCTGGCCAATGCCTCGTTCCAGATTCGTTTCGATCCTGATCGTATCGCTCCGCAGGTTCTGCTGGAGGCGGTGCAGCAGGCCGAGGCCGGGGCGGTGGCCGAGCGCAGCCTGCACACTCGGATCATCGAGATCCCGGTGCTCTACAACGATCCCTGGACCCACGAAACCCTGATGCGCTTTCGCGACCGGCATCAGGACCCCAGCGCCACGGACCTGGAGTACGCGGCGCGGATCAATGGCCTGGCGGACGTCGAGGCGTTCATCGCCGCCCACAGCGGTGCGCCCTGGTTTGTCTCCATGGTGGGCTTCGTCGCCGGGTTGCCGTTCATGTTCCAGATGGTCGAACGCGAGCGGCAGTTGCAGGTGCCCAAGTACCTGCGGCCACGCACCGATACGCCAAAACTGACCCTGGGCCACGGCGGCTGTTTCGGCTGCATCTACTCGGTGCGCGGCGCCGGTGGCTACCAGATGTTCGGCGTCACCCCGGCCCCCATCTACGACCCGCAGCAGCAACTGGCCTACCTCAAGGCGCACATGGTGTTCTTCCGCCCGGGGGACATCGTGCAGTTCAAGCCCATCGACCGTGAGGCTTACGACCAGGCGGTGGCCGAAGTCGAGGCCGGGCGCTTCGACCTGCGTATCCGCGAGGTGGAGTTTTCCCTGGATGCCTTTCTCGCCGACCCGGTCGGCTATCCCAAGTCGCTGCAGGAGGTGCTGGCATGATCAAGGTCATCAAACCGGGCCTGGCCACATCGGTGCAGGACTTGGGTCGCGAAGGTTTCTATCACCTGGGGATTCCGCCGTCCGGGGCCCTGGACCAGTACGCCCTGAGCGCGGCCAACCAGCTGGTGGGCAACCCGGCAGGCGCGGCCGGGCTGGAGTGCACCCTGCTCGGGCCAGAGCTGGAATTCAGCACCGATGCCCTGGTGGCGGTCTGCGGCGCCCATATGACGCCCAAACTCGATGGTGTGGACATGCACCTGGACACCGCCTTTGCGGTCAAGGCCGGGCAAGTGCTGCGTTTCGACTTTCCCAAGGCCGGGGCCAGAGCGTACCTGGCGGTGGCCGGTGGCATCGATGTGCCGCTGGTGCTGGGCAGTCGTTCGACCTACGCCCTGGGCGCCCTGGGTGGTTTCCAGGGCCGGCGTCTGGCGGCCGGGGATGAGCTGCCGGTGGGCGTCGCCAGCGGCAAGAGCCGTCCCGGTGCCAGCTTGCCCATGGCGCTGCGTCAATCCCTGGGTGGCGAGATCACCCTGCGGGTGGTGCCGGGTCTGTACTACGAACGCTTGAGCGACGCGGCCAAGGCCAGCTTCTTCGCTGAACCCTGGACCGTGGGTTCGGAGGCGGACCGCATCGGCTATCGCTTCAAGGGCGGCAGCGCCTTGAGCTTCCAGCCCCGGGAGCAGCCGTTCGGCGCCGGTTCTGATCCGTCGAACATCGTCGACAGCTGTTACCCGATCGGCTCGATCCAGGTGCCGGCGGGGCTGGAGCCCATCGTCCTGCACCGGGATGCGGTGTCCGGTGGCGGCTACGCCATGATCGGCACGGTGATCAGCGCCGACCTTGACCTGATCGGCCAGATGCAGCCCAACCAGAAGGCCCGCTTTGTCGCGGTGACCCTCGAAGACGCGCTGGAGGCCCGGCGTTCCTACAAGAAAAAGCTCAGCTGTCTGAGCAAACTGTTTCCTTCCTGATTCTGCCCGCCGCATCGCGCGGGTCATGCCAAACGGTAGGCCAACGCCGCACTTCGGTGCGGTGACGGCTGCCCGCGCTTCAACCCTTGATCGGTTCTGGAGTTCACGCACATGGCAGCTTTATCGCAAGCGAATCAAACCGGGCAGACCCCGGCCAACGTGGCCCTTCCCAGCGATGCACGCATGGGTCGACTGTCCCTGACCATGGCCTGGTGGGCGGTGTGCAGCGCGATGTTCTACATCGTCGTCGGGGCTTCCCTGGCCCTGTCCTACGGCACCCGCAATGCCTTGATCGGCATGCTCCTGTCGGTGCTCAGTTATGGCTTGGTGAACAGCGTGCTCAGCCGCTTCGCCATGCGCAGCGGGCTCTCGGTGGCGCTGTTCTCGCGGTTGTTGTTCGGCAGCACCGGGGCCTGCCTGGCGACCCTGATCTTTTTCTCCACGGCCATCTACTACGCGGTGTTCGAGGGTTCGGTGATCGCCGTGGCGCTCAACCACCTGTACCCGCAACTGCTGTACCCGCTGGCGGCGCTGGTGGTGGTGCTGTACAGCGTGCCGTTGATCCTAGGCAGCGTGCAGCACTGGCTGGACAAGCTCAACGGCGTGCTGTTGCCGGTGTACCTGGGGGGCTTGCTGTTCGCCGTGGGCCTGTCCATCAGCCGTTATGGCTACCAGCCGCAATGGCTGGATTTCGGCCCGGCCAATCCCAATAGCACGGGCTGGTGGGACTGCTTCGTGGCCTACATGGGGGTGTGGATCCTGATGCTGTTCACCTTCGACTATGCACGCTTGGGCAAGCCCGAAGACGCCGGCTATCACGGTCGCTGGAACTTCGGCATGCCGTTCTACGCGGTGACGTTCTTGCTCAACGGTGCGGCAGGGATCTATCTGGTGAGCAGCATTCCCCATGACGGTGCGCTCAACGAAGTCTCGGTGGTGATGGCGATCCTGCAATTGATGGGGTTGTGGGGGCTGTTGTTCGTCTGGGCCACCCAGACCCGGATCAACACCGCCAACTACTACCTGGCGACCTTGAACATGCAGGCGTTCTTCGGCCGCTTCGGCCTGCGCGGTTCCTACCTGATGTGGGCGGTGGCCGTAGGGATCATCGTCTACGGCCTGATGCTGGCGGACGTGTTCGCCTACCTGCTCAAGGCCCTGGCCTATCAGGGGATCTTCGTGGTGGCCTGGGTCGGCGTGGCCCTGGCGCAGATTCTGCTGGGGCGTAGCGAGGTGACGGCGATTGACAGGGTGGCGGCCTTCAACCCGGTGGGGCTGACCGCCTGGTTCGGTGGCACCGCTCTGGGGCTGATACTGATGTGGGCTGGGGGCGGGCTGGCGAGTTTTTCCGCGCCACTGACTGGGGGCCTGGCGTTTGCCTTGCAGGCCGCCCTGTCGAGCCGTGTGCGCGCTAGGCTGCCGAGGTCTGCGTAAGTGCGACCTCGGCAGCTACCCGGGGGCTAGAACAATTGAGTGAACAGCCAGTACAGGCTGCCGGAAAGCAGGATGGCCGCCGGCAAGGTCAGGACCCAGGCCATGGCCAGGTTGCGGATGGTGCGCATCTGCAGCCCGGCGCCATTGGCCACCATGGTCCCCGCCACCCCCGAGGACAGCACGTGGGTGGTGGACACCGGCAGGCCGAACATGTCCGCCGCGCCGATAGTCAGCATGGCCACGGTCTCCGCCGAGGCGCCCTGGGCATAGGTCAGGTGGGTCTTGCCGATCTTCTCGCCGACGGTCACCACGATGCGCTTCCAGCCCACCATGGTGCCCAGGCCGAGGGCGATGGCCACGGCGATCTTTACCCACAGCGGAATGAAGCGCGTGGCGTTGTCGATCTGCTGTTTGAACAGTTGCAGCTTGTCCCGGGTGTCCTGATCGAAGTGGCCCACTTGGTTCTTGTCCATCAGGCGAATGGTTTCGCTGGTCAGGTACATGTCGTTGCGCACATTGCTCATGGCCTCGGCGGGCACCTTGGCCAGGGAACCGTAGCCCTTGACCTCGGCACCGATGGCGCCGGTCAGGGCGGCCAGGGCGGGGATCAATTCTGGCGTGGCCTCCTTGCTGCGCATGTACTCCGAAAGCACCGCGCGAGGATCGGCGGGGGCCGCTTGCGGGGCGCTTTTCATCAGGGCCTGCTGGGTGACTTCGGCCACCGCGGCAAATTGCAGTGACTGGTCGGCGGGCATGGTGCGGTTCAGGGCATAGGCCATGGGCAGGGTGCCCACCAGGATCAGCATGATCAGGCCCATGCCTTTCTGGCCGTCGTTGGAACCGTGGGCGAAGGACACCCCGGTGCAGGTCAGGATCAGCAAGCCGCGAATCCACCACGGCGGCGGGGCGTCGCCCTTGGGCGCTTTGTACAGGGCGCGGTTCTTGACGAACAGGCGCAGGGCCAACAACAGCAGGGCGGCGAACACAAAACCGATCAATGGCGAGAACAACAGGGCGTAGCCGACCTTGCTGGCCTGGCTCCAGTCCACGCCGCTGGTGCCGTCGCGGCCATGCATCAAGGCGTTGGCCACGCCGACGCCAATGATCGAACCGATCAGGGTGTGGGACGAAGAGGCCGGCAGCCCCAGCCACCAAGTGCCGAGGTTCCACAGGATGGCGGCGATCAGCAGGGCGAAGATCATGGCGAAACCCGCGGAGGAGCCGACTTGCAGGATCAGTTCCACCGGCAGTAGCGCAATGATGCCGAAGGCCACCGCGCCGCTGGACAGCAGCACCCCGAGGAAGTTGAAGAAACCGGACCAGACCACCGCGAACTGCGGCGGCAGGGAGTGGGTGTAGATCACCGTGGCCACGGCGTTGGCGGTGTCGTGAAAGCCATTGACGAACTCGAAGCCCAGGGCGATCAGCAGCGCCACCCCCAGCAGCAGGAACGGGGTCCAGGTGGTGACCGTGGCGCCCAGTTGGTGCATGTCATGCACCAGGCTGTAGGCCGTGAACAACAGGCCCATGGCCAGTACTGCGAAGAACACCACCAAGGTGAAGGGGCTGGCTTTTTTATCCAATTGCGGCTTGATGTCGGGGCTCTGGGAGGCGGTCAGGGAAGGGGTGGCCATTACTGGACAATCCTGTTGCGGGAAGGAGTGTCGCCCATGATCGTTGCCAGATATTGCACAGAGGCTGCCTCAGGTCAGTGTTTCGGCAAATGAGTCACTCCGTTTATCCGGTACCCAGCGATTAATGATCCTGGCGTTTGCGGAACGCCCAGCGTCCGGCGATTACGGTGAAGGTGACCACCAACGCGACGAGAATCCAGAACCCTTGCGGGTCACTGGAGAACGGAATGCCGCCGACGTTCATGCCGAAGAAGCCGGCGATGATGTTGATCGGCAGGGCCAGCACAGTGACCACGGTCAGGGTGAACAGGGTGCGGTTGGTCTGTTCGTTGAGGTTGGCGGCGATTTCTTCCTGCAGCAGTTTGATCCGTTCGCCCAGGGCCGTGAGGTCGTTGATGATCAGGGCGAACTCTTCAGTGGATTTGCGCAGTTCCTTGACGTCGTCCTTCTGTAGCCATTGTGGCGGGCGGTTGAGCAGGCGCAGCAGAGAGCCTGGCTCAAGGGCCAACAGCCGTTGCAAGCGCACCAGCACCCGGCGCATGGCCCCCAGTTCGGCGCGGTTGCTGGAGACCCGGGCGGCCAACAGTTGGTCTTCGATCTGATCCACGCTGAGGCTGGTTTTACGCACGATCTGGGTCAGCACTTCGCCCTGATCGCGCAGCAGATGCACCAACAGTTCCAGGGGCGAGCGAAAGCACTCGCCGGCCTTGACCGAGGAGCGCAGCTTGTCCACCGAATGCAGGGGTTGCAGGCGGGCGCTGACGATCAGCCGGCTGCGGGCGCAGACCCAGAGCGTGGAAATGTCCGAAGAGACCAGGCTACTGAAGTTGAACACCACGTCGTTGACCACCGCCAGCAGGGCTGAGTCCACGTGTTCAATGCGGGTCGAGCGCGAGCCTTCGTGCAGGGCTTCGAAAAACTCCTCGGGCAGTTGCAGGTGCGCCTTCATCCAGCGTTCACAAGCGGCGTGGGCCAGGTTCAGGTGCAGCCAGAGGAATTCATCCTTGTCTTGGGGCTGTTGCAGGGCGAGCAGGGCGTTGGCCGAATCCAGTTCCTGGCCGCGTTCTCCCGGCCGGAAGCTGAAACCGTAGAGCAAGCCAAACAGATCGGCATCCCGGTGACGCTGGTCGATGCTGTGGTTCATTGAGTCTCGCAGGAGGGACAGTGCCTGGCGCGGGTTCTACAGGTTCACTCGGACCCCATCATGACCAGGGCTTTTGACAGTTTTATGACGTTTCAACGCGCACACTTGCTGGAGGTGATACCAGTGGTCGGTAGTGCTCAAGATTGGTGCGCAAAGGCCGATTACGCAGGCAGTACATGCAATACGCATTCGCCACCCTCGAATGCACCTGACAGGGAAGTTCATCCTTACGCGCGGCCTACGGGCCGGCTCTATCCCTGACATGAGATCTTCTCGATGTTTTTGCAAAAATCCCTGAGAGCGCAAATTCTCGCCCTGCTGAGCGGTAGCCTGTTCGCGATGCTGTTGATCGCCCTGGCTAGCTTTCACTTGTTGTCCGGTGGTGTGCAGAGCTACCGCGAGCTGATTGACGGTCCGCTGCGCAGTTCGCAGTTGATCGATGAAGCCAACCTGCAGTTCAAAAGCCAGGTGCAGGAGTGGAAGAACGTGCTGCTGCGCGGCAAACAGCCCCAGGACCTGAACAAGTACTGGCAGCAGTTCGAGGACCGCCAGCGCGATGTGCAGAACATCCTTGGCCAATTGGCCCAGACGCCTGGACTGGAGCCGAGCCTGAAGAGTCGGGTGCAGCGTCTGGCCGATGAACATCGGATGCTCGCAGCCTCCTACCAGAAAGGCCGTGACGCCTACGTGGCGGCGGGGGCCGATGCCCGTGCCGGCGATGCCGCGGTCAAGGGCGTGGACCGTGCCACCAGCGAGCAGATGAGTGAGTTGGTGAGCGAGTTGCGCAAGCAGAGCGATCAGCAATCGCGGCAGATCAGCGTGGCGGCCGATCGTACCGTGTGGATGGGCATTCTGGTGATGCTCGCGTCCGGTCTGCTGATCGGCCTGCTCAGCCTGTGGCTGGTCAATCGCAGCTTGGTACAGCCGATTCGTCAATTGATCGATTATGTCGCTCACCTCAGTCGTGGGCAGTTTGATCAGCGGGTGGCGAGCGAGCGTCAGGATGAACTGGGCAGGCTGGCGATGGCCGCCAATACCCTGCGTGACTTCCTGGCCCAGACTTTCAGCAGCCTGCAGCGCAGCGCCGCTGACCTGGACAGCTCCAGTGGCGAACTCAATTCGATTGCCACCCTGATGTCTCAGGGCACCAACGAACAGTTCAGCCGCACCGATCAGGTGGCCACGGC
The DNA here is from genome assembly GCF_009861525.1 of Pseudomonas sp. LD120. GTDB lineage: Bacteria > Pseudomonadota > Gammaproteobacteria > Pseudomonadales > Pseudomonadaceae > Aquipseudomonas. The sequence continues at coordinate 405,403 of NZ_WVHL01000003.1, forward strand.
GATGAACGAAATGTCAGCCACCGCCCAGGAAGTGGCGCGCCATGCCGCTGACGCCGCTCGGGCTGCGGACGACGCCGACCAGTCAGCGCAGCAGGGTGAACAGGTGATGCAGAGCACCATCCACAGCATCACTCAAATGCGTGGCGAGATCGCCAACACCGCCACGGTGATCCGTCGTCTGGAAGCTGACAGCGGCCGGATTGGCAAGGTGCTGGAAGTGATTCAAGGGATCGCCGAACAGACCAACCTGTTGGCCCTCAACGCGGCCATCGAAGCGGCCCGTGCCGGCGAAGCCGGGCGCGGTTTCGCAGTGGTCGCCGATGAGGTGCGCAGCCTTGCCCAGCGCACCGCGGCCTCGATCACCGAGATCAACCAGATCATTCAGACCGTGCAAACCGGCGCCGTGGATGCGGCTCAGGCCATTGAGAGCGGCCAGTCGCGCAGCGAGCAAAGCGTACAGCAGGTGACCGAAGCGGGGGCCATGCTGGAGCGCATTACCGAGGCCGTGGAAGCGATCCGCGACATGAACCGGCAAATCGCTACCGCCGCCGAGGAGCAGACGTCGGTGGCCGAGGACATCTCACGCAATCTCACCGAGATCACCTCGATTGCCAGTAACAACCTCGACAACGTTCAGCGCACTGAAGCGGCGAGCCGCAATCTGCATGGCTTGTCGGGGCAGTTGAATGAGGTCACGGCACGTTTGAGCGCCTGAGACCGAGCGCTCTGTATCGGCCTGCTCACCAGGCCGGTACACGGACGCTCTCAAGTGCGTTGATGACCGGGTATCTGCCCATTATCAGGACAAGCGCCGTGGTCAGCGTCACTTGGCTTTCGATCAATTAGGCCCGGCTCAACCCGAGCAAGACCGGTATTGCCGGCAAGGCCAGCAGTGATGATCCCAAGCGCGATACGCTGAAAGCCTTGCGCAAGCCGGTCGCCGCCGCACCAAAAGTCATGGCGGCCACAGCACAAGGCCGCGCTCCGGTAACCGGGCGCGGCCTTGTGCTGTGGTGGCGTTTAGTTGTCTTGCTTGTTGCTCAGCACCTTGCCGGTCTTGGCATCCAGGTCCACGTCCCACTCGATGCCTTTGCTGTCACGCAGTTCAACCTGATAGACATAGGTACCGGTGGCGGTCTGGTCCAGCTCGGTGTCGGTAATGCTGGCGGCGGTGGTGCCGGGGTGTTGGGCCAGAGCGGCCTGGTTGAGTTTTTCCAGGTCCATGATGGCGCCGGATTTGAGCAGGCCCGGGATCAGGTCCGGACGCACGTCGGCCTGGGCAAGACCTGCGGTCAGGGTCAGGGCGGCGGCGGCAAATAGGGCGGAGAACTGGGTCATGTTTTGATTCCTCAGGGTGATGGGTTTCGATGGGCACAGGTTAGCCAATGCAACTTAATTCACCCTTAATTCCGCTGAGTGTTTGCGCCGTTTGTTCAAGCCAGGGTGTGCGGGCCGGTTGCAAGCTGGCGTCTCCCTTCAAGGAGACACAGTGAATGAAACGACTGTTTGCGTGGTTGTATGGCCCGTTGTTCTTTGGCGGATGGATTGGCGGCGGGTTGTACTGGATGAGCGGCGAGCACGCCTCGGCGCTCGGGTTGCTGGTGCTGTTCGCGGCGGCGCTGCTGGTGTCCTTTCTGGCGGAGTGGTTGTTGCCTTACGAGCGGGCCTGGAATCGCTCGCAGGGGGATCGACTGCGCGATGGCTTGCATGCCCTGGTCAATGAAAGCCTGAATGCGCTGGGCCTGTTGGCCTTGCCAGGGCTGGTGGCACTGCTGGCCTACGATGGCTTGTGGCCCGGGGGCTGGCCGCTCTGGGGGCAACTGCTGCTGGCGATAGTGATCGCCGATTGCGGGATTACCCTGGCTCATTACGGCAGCCATCGCTGGGCTTGGCTCTGGCGCCTGCATGCGGTGCACCACAGTGTGCAGCGTATGTACGGTTTCAACGGGCTGCTCAAACACCCCTTGCACCAACTGCTGGAAGCTTCGGCGGGGCTGCTGCCACTGGTGCTCATGGGGATTCCGTTGCCGGTGGCGCAGCTGCTGGCCCTGGCTATTGCTATTGAGTTGTTGTTGCAGCATTCCAATGTCGATATGCGCCTGGGCGGATTGCGTTGGGTATTCGCCTGGGCGCCGGTGCATCGCTTTCATCACATGAAATACGGCCGTGCTGGCGATGTGAATTTTGGCTTGTTCTTCAACTGCTGGGACAGGCTGTTGGGCACTGCGTTCTATCGGCACGACTACTCGATGCGTCACGGCGACCTGGGCATCGGCAGCCGTCCGGACTATCCGCAGGACTACTGGCCGCAGGTGCTGGAGCCGTTCAAGGCCCAGTGCTACGCGGCAGAGCCCAAGGTGCCCGAGGCCCTGCGCCGTCCGCTCAATCGAGCAGGCGGGGGCTGAGGCTTTTCAGGGTCTGGCCGGCGGTCACCCCGAACAGCGCCTTCAAGGTGCGCGAGAAGTGCGCGCTATCGGCAAAGCCGGCACTGTGGGCCGCCTGGGTCATGGCCTGACCGTCGAGCAACAAGGCCATGGCCAGGCGCAGACGGCGCCAGAGCACCAGGCGTCGCACCGGCAAGCCCACATCCCGGGCGAACAATCGCTCCAGTTGGCTCAGCGATACATGGGCCTGGGCAGCCAGTTGCGCTGCCGCCACTTTGCCCCCAAGGGTGGCGTCTACAGCCCGCAGAGCCCGAGTCACGCGGCGGTCGGCAAGCGGCTGGCGCGGGCAGGCGCGCAGTGCCGCTTCCAGTCCAGACAGTGAGGTTTCGGCGCGCAGGACACACGCCTGCAGGTCCGCAGCAGCGATCGACAGTGGCTCGGCGTAGACCGTGAAGGTGCTTGTCGGAGCCTGGAGGATGGCGTGGCGCTGCAAGCCTTGGATCAGCACGAAGTGAGCGCTGTGCCGAGCGCCGTCGAGCTCCACCGTGACCGCTTGCTCGGGGGCGATGATCAGTTGATGGGCGTAGTGGGCATGGCGCGCGGTGCGCCCCATTAAGCCGTGGACCAGGCCGAAGTCGCGCCCCAGCCAAAGCTCGCCGCTCCAGTTTGAGGCGCACATTCAGTAACCGCTGGCCTCCAGCAACTGGGTCGCGCTGGCGTTGCTCGAACGCTTCAGGTACTTGAGCAACTCGGCGCTGCGGTTGGTGAACATGCCATCGACCCCAGCGTCCATGGCTTTCTTGAAATCCACGGGGTCATCAAGGGTGTAGGCGTGCACCAAGAGGCCTTGGTCGTGGGTGTATTGATTCATCCACGGCTGTACCAGATCTGCGTAACTCTGCTCGCCACCCGCGGTGAGGGTCGCCGAAGGCCCTGTGCCGATGGCGCCTTGGGTCTTGGCGTAGTCGACCCAGCGCTTGAACTCGGCTGGGTCCTTGGGCTGCTGCCTGGCGTAGAAGGCCGCCTTGTCGGTTTCGCCGCTGCTGGCGAAGGCCTGGCCAGAGGCTGGTTCGATGTAGCCGGGAGCAATCCACAGCAAGAGGATTTTCGGCACCTTGGGCATGGCCTCGTGCAGCAGTTCCAGGCTGCCTTTGTCGAAGGTCTGCAACACCACCTTGCCTTTACCCTGGCCCACCGCCAACTCGCTTTTTGCCAGCTTGGAGCCCGCCGAGCTGAGCCAGCCACGGTCCTGAAGCTTTTCCTTGAGGTCATGCTCAATGCCGGGGAAGAGCTGCGGTTCCTTGGTTTCGATATAGAGCCCGGGCTTGTGCTGCGGATTGCCTTGGGCGATGTCGATGATTTCATCCAGGGTGAGAATCTTCAGGCCGGCAAAGCCAGGCCGTGCGCGATCCGGGTAGGCCTGGTTGAACCAACTGCCGGCGTCGAGGGTTTTCAGCTCCGCCATGGTGAAGGCATTGGCCGGGCTGTCTTTGCGTTGGGGGAATTTTTGCGCGACGTCGGTGGTGCGTTGCAGGTTGTCGTCGTGCAGGGCGAAGAGCACGCCGTCCTTGCTGCGTTGCAGGTCCATTTCCAGGTAGTCAGCGCCCAGGTCGCGGGCCAGACGATAGGCGGCTGCCGTGGATTCGGGGGCATCGTAGGAGGCTCCGCGATGGGCGATCACCGCCGGTCGCGGAATGCCCTGGCGCGTGGCCAGCGCGCTTGGGGCAGGCTGTTCAGACGCTTGAGCCAGGCCGCAACCGAGCATCAGGCCCAGCATCAGGGCGCAAGGGGAAAAGGTCGCGGGCATGCTCGAAATCCTTTCGTGGGGGCAATGACAAGGACGTATCTTTTAGCAACTCAATGACGCTTGTGCTATCTCCAGCGCGACATAAACCCCGCTCATTTGCATGTTTGAGGGTTTTTCCCGGTACTTTGCAGTACTCTTGTGCGCTGCAGTTTCCCCAGCAGAGGGAAGCCTGAAAACACCTCTTTCCTTGCCTCGCGTGTAGACCATCGATCACCCAGTCCTGTGGGACTTACCGTGAGGTTTACCATGAGCATCACCTCTGAACTCATCTGCCAGGCTGCCGACCAGCTCAAGGGTTTTGTCGGTTTCAATCGCAAGACCGGCCGTTACATCGTGCGTTTCAGCGAAGACTCCTTCGGCATGGATGTGGCCGACGACGCCATAGTGCCGGCCAGCGAATTTGTCTGGGCGCCGGTGTCCGATCAGGCCATGAGCCTCAAGCGCGAGCAGATCCAGTTGTTGCTGGACCAGAACATCGACGACCGGATCAACATCAGCGAACCGCTACGGGTCTATATGCGCCGTAGCGATCTGCCGGAAATCCAGGCCGTGCGCAGCCTGTTGCCGATGGCTCAGGATTGATCCGGCGGCAGGCCTGAACCGCTGTAGGCCGCGGTTCAGGCCTGGGCTTGAGGGCCGAAGGCATAGGCCCGTTCGACCTTGCTGACCCGGGTATGGCAGGACTGGTACCAATCCTTGCGTCCGCGCTCGCGGATGGCGCTGTGTTCGGCGTGGTGCTTCCACGCCAGGATTGCCGCCTCACTGCTCCAGTAGGACACGGTGATCCCGAAACCGTCCGCGCCCCGAGCCGATTCGACCCCGAGAAAGCCCGGTTGCCGGCGCGCCAGTTCCAGCATGCGCTCGGCGGCCTGATCGTAGTCGGGGTCCGCGGCGCCGCGTTGGGAGCTGAAGATCACGGCGTAGTAGGGCGGGGCGGGTGCCTGGCCGATCATCCTCGGGTCTCCAGGCAGGCATTGAGCAGGGCGCTGACCAGGGGGGGCGTGTGGCCCTTGAGGGCCGCGCGTTCGGGCTGGAACAGAGTGGCGACGAAAAATGGATGATCGGCGAGCTCCACGGCGCGCAGATCTCCCTGGCGGTCGTGGCCGCTGGCACGCAGGGTGCCAGCGAGCAGAGGCCCGGCAAAGTCCGGATTGACGCCGTAGTGGCAGCGATAGCCTTCCTCGATGCGCCGGGTGCCATAGGCCTTGGCGATCCGACTGCCGTCTTGCAGTTCGATAGGCTCACGGGCCTCCACCAGGGCACAGCCCAATGGGGTGAGCAGTGCGCGCTCGGCATCGGGGGCGATCTCGCCGTGTTCGGCATCGGACCAGCCCAGTACGTTGCGCGCGTATTCCAGGAGCGCATGCTGAAAGCCGCCGCAGGTGCCGAGGAAGGGGCGCTGTTGCTCCCGGGCCACGCGGATCGCCAGCAGTGCGCCATGGATATTCCGGTAGGGGCTGCCGGGCACGCACCAGATGGCGTCGAAGCCTTGCAACAGGTGCTCGCGAGTCAGATCAGGAGTGGCCAGCCATTGCACGTCGAGGGTGATTGCGACGTCGGCTGCGGCCTGATCCAGGGCCAAGGGAATGGCCTGGTGCGCGCTGATCAGTGGGTCGTGATCCCCCACCAGGGCGATGCGCAGGGTGGGTGGCGAGGTGGGTGCTTGCATGGGCTTCTCCGGTAAAGGCGCTGACTTGTCGATTGCCTGAGGCCACTATAGATTGGCGTCCATGCAATCAATATTGGCGTTTACCCAAGTGATCAATGCAGCAGCGCACTATCGGCTGGATTACCCGGACCTGTCGCTGGTACTGGCCCTGGTCCGTGGCGGCTCCCTGGCCCGTGCCGCAGCCCTGCTCAAGGTCGATGTTTCGACAGTGTTTCGCGCGGTGCGCCGGTTGGAGGCCGGGCTCGGCCAGCAACTGTTCGACAAGAGCCGCGCCGGCTATCTGCCCACCAGCCTGGCCCAGGCCCTGGCACAGCAGGCTGAACAAGCGGAGCAGGCGCTTGAAGCGGCACGGATCGGCGTGGCCCAGGGCGGTGAAGTGGTCAGTGGCACGGTGCGCCTGACCTGTACCGATTCGGTGTTGCAGGGTCTGTTGCTGCCGGCCCTGGCGCAGTTCATGCCCAAGTACCCGGCGTTGGTCATCGAGCTGTGCACCTCGAATGACTTCGCCAACCTCAACCGCCGCGATGCTGATATTGCCCTGCGCCTCACCGCGACTCCTGCGGAGCATCTGGTGGGGCGCTGCCTGGGAACGGTGTCGTACCGGGTATGCGCCAGCCCGGTGTATCGACAACGGGTCGATTGCAGTGACCTGGCGCAGGTGGCGTGGATTGCCCTGGATGACGTTCTGCCGGATCACCCCACGGTGGTCTGGCGCCGTCGGCAGTGGCCTGGGGTACAACCCAGTTATCGCTGCAACAGCATGCTGGCGGTGACCGAGCTGGTGCGGGTCGGCCTTGGGGTGGCGGCGTTGCCGGACTTTCTCATGGGCGGCGATCTGCAGGCCTTGAGTGAGCCCTTGGGCCATGACACCGCGCTGTGGCTACTGACCCGGCCGGACTGCCGGGCCCTGCGCTCTGTGGTGACGTTGTTCGATGAGCTGGCGCATCACGTGCGCTGGCCCTGAAACACTCAGGTTTTCGAGTGGGGCTGATGTACAACGTGCGCGTGCATCTTGCTGGTGAGGTTCTCGATGCGCTCGCTCAACTGTTTGGTCATTTGCGTCAGGCGGGTGTTCTGCTTCAGCCGTTCGAGCAACTGCGCGACGGTCTGCGCGGCCTGTGCCTGACGTTCGCTGATGGCAACGGCCAGGGGCTCACGGTGCTGTACATCGGCTTCCACCTGGGCTTTCCCGCGCTGCCTGGCGTGTTTGCGCCAGGAGGATCAGCGGCGCGGCATAGGCTGCCTGCAGGCTGAAGGCCAGATTCAGAAGGATGAAGGGGGAGAGGTCGAACTGGGCAACCCTTGCCTCAGATCCCCCCGCGCTCACTGGCGAGCATGCTGACGGCTTGCACCGCATCGCTGGCGCCGTCACGAATCTGCAGGATGACCGTACCGGTCTGATCTGCCAGTTGCACGCCTTTGGCCGCGCGTTCGCGACTGCCATCCATGCTTTTGATCGCTTGTTGGGTTTCGCTCTGGATCATGTCGATCATGCTGGATATTTCCGCCGTGGAACCACTGGTGCGTGCCGCCAGTTGCCGGACCTCATCGGCCACCACGGCAAAGCCGCGCCCCTGTTCCCCGGCTCGGGCCGCCTCTATGGCTGCATTCAGGGCCAGCAGATTGGTCTGGTCGGCAATCGAACGAATGGTGTTGACGATGGCGGTGATCTGCTCGGAACGCTCGCCGAGTTTGGCGATCAGCGATGAGGCATCCTCAATGTTGTCGACAATCTGTCGCATCTCGCTGGCGGCCTGCTGGATCACCCCCGTGCCTTGTTCGGCGACTTTTCGGGTTTGCACCGAGATGTGATACGCCTGGCTTGCGCTTTGCGCGTCCTGTGCGTGCTTTTCCACCTGAGGGGTGACGTTGACGGCGTATTTGACCACTTTGTACACGGCACCGGATTCGTCACGGATAGGGTTGTAGCTGGCCTCCAGCCACAGGCTCTGCCCAGCGCTGTCGAGCCGTTCAAAGGTCCCGGACTGGAACTGGCCGTCTTTCAGGCGAGACCACAGTTGTTGGTATTCGTTGCTGCGCGCGTATTGCAGGGTGCAGAACAGGCGGTGGGACTGGCCGATCACCTGTTCTTGGCGGTAGCCCAGGGTCTGGAGAAAGTTGTCGTTGGCGCGCAGCACCATGCCGTGCAGGTCGAACTCGATTACCGCCATGGAGCGATCAATGGCCTTTAGCAGGCGTGATTGTTCGGCAACGTTTTTGTAAGGAGTCAATCATTTTGTTGTGGCGGTTAAATAGCATGTTGGCAGATGCTCTATGGGAGAAACGTTGCGTCGATCTCTATTGAATGCGCCGGTACGCCGAACGCCTCCTGGCGTTCGGCATTCTCTGCTCAATGTCAGCGTTCCATGACTGACAGAAAAACTCGCAGCGATGAAGCGGGATGAGATTCCGGGGGAACGTCTGGCCCTGCTTCATGAGTCAATTTTGCGACTGCAAGTCGATTTAAGTGGACTGAGTATCAAGGGTTGCAGGGGGATTGAAGTGAGGATTCTTCTGCAACAAAGTGGCCGCACTACGGTGGCAGTGGCGCTGGAAAACCCCAATAAACTTGTACGGAAATGTTGTTCGTTTTGAGTTCGTATAAGTTTTGAGGGGGGTTATACCGGTTGTGTCCGAGAGACATGAGCCTTGCCGCCATTGCTGGCAATGCGGTTACGTCCGCTGTTTTTTGCCAGGTACAGGGCCTTGTCTGCTGCGTTGAGCCAAGACGCGGGGTCCTTGAAGCCAGTGTCGAAAGCGGCCAGGCCGATGCTCAGGCTGACCTTCAGTTCGCTCACATCAGGGTGCTGGTACTGGTTGAAGACCTGGCGCAGGCGCTCCATGATGTCCGCCGCCTGCTGGTGGCTCATGCGCGGCAGGATCACGCAGAACTCATCGCCCCCGTAGCGTCCGGCGAGGTCGTCATGGCGCAGGTTGCGTCGCAGCTCGCTGCTCAGATGGCGCAGTACTGCATCGCCAATGATGTGCCCATAGGTGTCGTTGATGGCCTTGAAATGGTCGATGTCGATCAGCGCGATGCTGGCTTCGATCTGCTGTTGCTGGCACTTGTGGAACTTGATATGCAACAGGTCTTTCCAGGAGCCGTGATTGAGCAGGCCGGTGAGGCTGTCGGTGCGGCTTAGGGCGCTCAGGGCACGCTTATGCTTGGACAGCGTGATTGCCAACTGGTAACAGACCATGCCCACTGCCAAGGGGTAGAGGATCAACATGGGCAGACAGGCGTAGATTTGCCACGGGTTGATCTGGTTGCTGAAATTGGCCCCCAGCAGCGCCCAGGAGAGCAGTACGCCGACGCCTTGGGCGAGGCTGCCGCGAAGGAACAGGCGCAAGCCGCCCGCAGCCACGTTGTTCATGGCCATCATCGACAGAATGGTCACCGCCGGCAGTGGGTTGAACTGCATGCTGGCGGCCCAGAAACCGCCCAGCAGTGAGTCGTACAGTACGTTGCGGCGTTCTGCCTGGTAGGGAAAAGTCGAGCGGCTGGAGAGTTGATAAGCCAGATGTGGCCAGATCAGGCCGTGGAACAGCAGCAGTGCCCATATCCAGTGAGGCATGCTCAGGGGGTAGAGCGCGGCGAACACACTGATGCCGCCGATACCCAGGCCGATGATCCTGGGTCGATAGATGCGTTTGGCAAATGACAGTCCTTTGCCGCGATGGTTTTCCATAGATTTGTGCACCAGATGTTGTACTGAAACACCTTGTGGTGTTTTTACGGCGTTGCCGTTGATCGGATCAGTTTGGTGAATATTGTCATTTATTCCAGTGAAATTAATCAGTGTCCTTCGAAGCCATTTCACAGTAGACGGCAACATGGACGCACCGTTGTCCACGCTGGACGGCGGGTATCGGCTGTTGGAAGGGCCCTGGCTCAGGCTTGGTAGTGGGCGAGAAACATGTCCAGTGCCGAGTCGATAACCCGGGTCTGCATGTCTGCCTCCAAGGGAGCCTGGCCGAGGGTGATTTGAGGCCAGAAGGCAAAGCTTTTGAGCAGGCCATGCATTTGCGTTGCGGCGAACTCCGGGTCCAGCGGTTTTAGGCGGCCGTCGGCCAAGGCCCCGCGAATCCATAGCGTCAGCCCTTCCTCCCGTTCGCCGAGCCGCGCCACCATGTCTTGTGCCCGCTCGGGTGAGTGGATGGTGGCGGCGATAGCCACACGAGCCAAGTCGAGGAAGTTGTCGTCGGCCAGCAGTTGCAGCTTGGCCCGCAGTACCTTTTCCAGCTGCTCGCGAAGGGACCGGTCACTGCGGTAGGCCACCTCCGATTGCGCGCTGATGCTGGTCCAAAGTTGATGCAGGATCTCGGCGAACAATTCTTCCTTGCTGGGAAAATGGTTGTACACCGTGCGCTTGGAAACTCCGGCCGTGGCAGCGATCTTGTCCATGCTGGTGATCTGGAAACCGTTGGCGCGGAATTCGCGGATTGCCGCTTGGATGATGGCATTGCGTTTGAGGTCGGTGAGGCGCTTGGGGGCTGTCATAAGTTAGTTTCGATGAAGGTGGGCAGTGACGACACTGGGCAGTCTACGTTGTCTTAATCCTGTTGCAATGTAGAAACTACACCGTGTAGTGTAATTTCTTGGGGTGATGGTTGCGACTGATGCTTGCGTGCTTGAGCCGGTCAATCGTCCCGCAGAGCAACCTCCGAACCTTGCCACGCTGCATGGAGTCACTTCAGTCATGGTCACTGTCTCATCCTCATCCTGCGGTACCCGCCAGGAAACCTCCCGCCATGAGCAGGGAGCCTTTCGTAATCATGCCCCGGTGCGTCGTGCCAGCGTCGGTAAAACCCTGCAGATTTTCTGGAACATGCTGTTCCACAAACCGCGTAATACGCGTCCGGCCGGGGTCATTCCGCTGCAGCCACTGACGCGCGAGCAATTGCTGGCAGCGCCCAACCACAGTGTTTTTCGCCTTGGGCATTCCACGGTGTTGCTGAAAATGCGCGACAGGTTCTGGATCACCGACCCGGTGTTTGCCGAGCGCGCGTCACCGGTGCAATGGGCCGGGCCAAAACGCTTTCACTTGCCGCCCATCAGTCTGGATGCACTGCCAGCGATCGAGGCGGTGATCCTGTCTCATGATCATTACGATCATTTGGACCATCAGACGGTGCTGACCCTGGCGGCCAAGACCCGGCACTTTCTCACCCCGCTGGGAGTGGGCGACACCCTGATCAAATGGGGTGTGCCGACGGCCAAGGTTCGCCAGTTGGATTGGTGGCAGGGGTGTGAAGTCCAGGGGATTCGCTTTGTCGCCACGCCGTCACAGCATTTTTCCGGTCGTGGTCTGTTCGATGGCAACCGCACCTTGTGGGCGTCCTGGGTGATGATCGACGGGCCGAAGCGGATCTTCTTCAGTGGCGACACCGGTTTCTTCGACGGCTTCAAGCGCATTGGCCAGCAATACGGTCCGTTTGACCTGACGCTGATGGAAACCGGCGCCTACAACGTCGAATGGCCTCATGTGCACATGCAGCCGGAGCAAACCTTGCAAGCCCACATTGACCTGCAAGGTCGCTGGCTGCTGCCGATTCACAACGGCACCTTCGACCTGGCCATGCACGCTTGGCATGAACCTTTTGATCGCATCCTGGTCCTGGCTCGGGAGCGCAACATCAACATCACGACTCCACAGATGGGGGAGCCCTTCAGTCTGAGCCAACCCTTGCAGGGAGGGGCCTGGTGGCTGGAGGTGGAAGGAGCCCTGGATCAGGCGGGCGTCGAACCTGCCTGACCCAGGACGACTTGGACAGGCATAGCGCATGACAGCGTTCACGTTGCCATCAAATCAGGCCTAAACCCCGACCTTTCCAGTCATTTGCTTGGCTATGCACCGGCGTTGAATGTCGGACTCAAGTCGGCATGCAGCGGGCGGGATCACTCGATCATGGCGTAGTCAGAGCGCTCCATGGGATTGGGGGTGGCGCCCTTGATGTTCATGCCTCGACCCGGAGTGAAGCCTGGAAAGAACACCAGTCCTTGAGCTTCAAGACAGAACGCCAGGGCCAGGCGGGTCACGTCACGCACTGCGTAACCGGCCTCGAAGCGTTGAATGGCGTGCACCGAGACAGTGGACTCACGAGACAGTCGCTCCATGTCCCAATCCAGCATGTCACGGGCTTGGGCGCAGTGCTGTGGAGTGAATTGATAGAGGGCGATACGTTCCAGGGTGATTTTCATCGCTAGAGAGGCCATGGTTTTCTCCGGAAGATTAGGCAGTGCGTTAGTGTTGTACTGGATATTTGTACAGTTGTTTTATCCCCGGATCAAACTCAATTTCTGCCACCGCGCAAGCCTTTGGTCACAAGGTTTTTCCTCAACTCGGCAGCTATCGGTTCAAGTAAGTGCTGGGCGACTGCCCCAGCACCCGACGGAACATCGTGGAGAACGCACCGGGGCTGTCGTAACCCATGTCCATTGCGATTCGGGTGACAGGCTCCTGCGCCGCAAGCCGTGCCAGGGCCTGGATCACGCAGGCGCGTTGTCGCCATTGCGCGAAGCTCATGGCGGTCTGCTGGCGAAACCAGCGATTGAAGGTGCGCAGGCTGATGTGCAACTGCTGCGCCCAGTGCTGGGAGGATTGGTGGATGTCTGGTTGTGCGAGAAAAGCCTGGCACAGTGCCAATAACGGCGCTGCTGTCGGTAAAGGAATATGCAGTGGCAACGCAGCGCTGCGTTGCACTTCATGTAGCAGCAGCTTGACCAGTAACCCGTCGCGTCCGTCCTGATCGTATTCCAGAGGCATTTCAACCGCCTCCAGAAGCAGTTGGCGCAGTAAGGGGGAAACGCTGATGACTCGACAGCCGCCGCTATCGAAGGGCGCCGCGCCAGGTTCGATGTACAGACTGCGAGTGCTGACCCCGAGCATCAGCACCTCATGTTCCATCTCCGGCGGTATCCACACCGCGCGCTGCGGCGGCACGACCCAATGGCCCTGATCGGTACCTACCTGCATGACCCCGGTGGCGCCGTAGAGCAACTGTGCCCGTCGATGACGGTGACGCGGCAGGTGTTGGCCATCGGCGTAGTCGGTGCCGATGGCCAGCACGGCACGCGGCGTGTGATCGAGTTGCTCGATGGGGATATTGCGCATGCCGATAGCGTCCTGTGTTTGGCGAAAACGCCAACATTATTGGCCAGCTTGCTGAAGTCGGCCAGGCACTAAAACCCTATTGTTCGAGGCTTCTGTACAACTGGATGCTGTTCGATGTTCTATCTATTGCTGGCACTGTTTGGGTGCGTCACTGGTATCAGCGCCGTGCTGTTCGGTTTTGGTGGCGGTTTTGTGGTGGTGCCGTTGTTGTATTGGATGCTGCTGGGCAGCCAGGGCGCGGATTCAGCGGCGGGGCAGTCGGCGATGCATATTGCGGTGGCAACCTCGACCTGTGTGATGATCGTCAACGCGCTGGTTGCCAGTCGGAGGCATCAGCGTGCAGGCAACCTCATTCGTCATTACCTGTGGCCCTTGAGCGCCTACATCGGTTTGGGAGCAATGTTCGGTGCGGCTGCTGCCATGTGGGTCAGCGGCGAGTTGATCCGCTATGCCTTTATTGTCTACCTGGGCGTCACCATTGCCGATTGCCTGCTGCGACGTGGTTTTCTTGAAGCGTCAAAAGAGCAGAAGGTGCGTCGATTGGGGGGCAGCGAAACTCTCTTTGGGGGGGTAGGAATAGGTACCATTGCCACCTTTCTTGGCGTTGGCGGCAGCGTCATGACCGTACCTTTATTGCGCCGTTGCGGCCTGTCCATGACCCAGGCGACGTCCATGGCCAACCCCCTGAGTATTCCCGTGGCATTGGCGGGAACCGCTACCTACTTGGCCTTGGCCCGCTTCAGCCGGTTCGACTTGGGGCCTTGGTTCATCGGCTATGTCGATTTGCTGGCGTTCACGGTGTTGACCCTGGGCTCACTTCTGGGCATCCGCTTGGCTACGCCCTGGATCGGTCGTATCCCTGATCGTGTACATGCCCGGGTGTATATCGGCCTGTTGCTGTTGGTGCTGATCAGCATGGGCCTGAAGTGATCACGGCGTCACCTTGGGCAGGGTCGGGATTGCCGTTTGCAGCTATTTTGCCTCCAGGCCCGGTGCTTCACGGATCACGAAGTGGTCCAGGTTCTCGATATTGGCGCTGAACACCCCGAAGGTCGCTTCTGGGTTCTTCTTGCTCGGCACTTGCTTGAGTGTCGGAGTGACGCCGTAGAAGAAACAGTACAACCCACGCTGACTGTCGATGGCAGCCTTGATTTCTTCCAGGAAGGCGTTGCGCTTGCGGTAGTTGTCGATCAGTTTCTTGTTCAGATAGACGTTGACCGAATAGGGCTTTTTCTTCGATTCACCGACTTCCTTGAACCAGACCTTGGGCTCGAAATCGATGCGAAAGCTCTGGGTGTAGTCCTTGATCTGTTTGATCTTGCCCCAGTAGATCAGCCCTTTGTTGTCCAGCAGGTACTCGATCTTCTTGAAGAACGAAGCATAGGAGGCGGTGTGCTCACCGATCTTCAGCGGCATGCGCTTGAGCAGTTCCTTGTCGTCGATATTCGACACGAAGCACTCCACCGGATGGGCGAAAACGCTGGTCTTTTCCGGGGTCGAGTCGCGCCCGGCGTAGGGCTTCTGCGGGCTGGCGCTGGCGACTGGCGGGTTGTCCCGGGGCGCCTCTGGCGTCGTCGGGCTGGTCGGTCGACGCCCATATTCGCGGCGGGTCAGTAGCAATTCCGAAGGGAAGTGCTCCTCGCGCTCATCCTCGGCGGCAGCGCCTTCTCCAACGCTCGCGCCTTTGCTGACGCCATAAGGGCAGCTTTCTATATGCAGCGTGCCGGGCAGGTTCTTGAAGTGCGGGGTGCGGATGTAATTGACGTTCTTGGCATTGAAGGTGCCCAGTTGATTGGTGGCATCGAAGGCGGCACGACATTCATCGTTGGGGCACTGAAAGCGTTCCAGGGCCGAATCGAACGCCACGGTTTCATCGAAATTCAAATCCCGCACGTCATAGATCGACAGCGTGTCGTCGAGGCTGATGCAGTAGGCAGTATCGAATTTCATGAGCGCTTGAGTCCTTAAGCGGGGGAGGACACTTTATAACGGCAGGTCTTGAAGCCTGCACGCACTTTAATGGACGGTGGAATGAAGCCGGCAATGTGGATTATCGCGGGCAATAAAAAACCCTGAGCCAGTCAGGGTTTTTATTGGATTCATCGATCAGGGAATCAATCCCAGCTCAATGCACCGCCAGTCTGATACTCGATTACACGGGTCTCGAAGAAGTTCTTCTCTTTCTTCAAGTCCATGATTTCGCTCATCCATGGGAACGGGTTGGTGGTGCCTGGGTACTCTTCTTTCAAACCGATCTGTGACAGGCGACGGTTGGCGATGAACTTGAGGTAGTCCTCCATCATGGCCGCGTTCATGCCCAGTACGCCGCGTGGCATGGTGTCGCGAGCGTATTCGATTTCCAGTTGGGTGCCCTGGAGAATCATCTGGGTGGCTTCTTCCTTCATTTCGGCATCCCACAGGTGCGGGTTTTCGATCTTGATCTGGTTGATCACGTCGATGCCGAAGTTCAGGTGCATGGATTCGTCGCGCAGGATGTATTGGAACTGCTCGGCGACGCCGGTCATCTTGTTGCGGCGGCCCATGGACAGGATCTGGGTGAAGCCGCAGTAGAAGAAGATGCCTTCCAGCACGCAGTAGTAGGCGATCAGGTTGCGCAGCAACTCCTTGTCGGTGTCGACGGTGCCGGTTTCGAACTTCGGATCGGAGATCGAGCGGGTGTACTTCAGGCCCCAGGCGGCTTTCTTCGCGACCGATGGAATCTCGTGGTACATGTTGAAGATCTCGCCTTCATCCATGGCCAGCGATTCGATGCAGTACTGGTAGGCGTGGGTGTGGATCGCCTCTTCGAACGCCTGGCGCAGGATGTACTGGCGGCATTCCGGGTTGGTGATCAGACGGTACACCGCCAGTACCAGGTTGTTGGCAACCAGGGAGTCGGCGGTGGAGAAGAAGCCCAGGTTGCGCATGACGATGCGGCGCTCGTCGTCGGTCAGACCTTCCGGGGTTTTCCACAGGGCGATGTCGGCGGTCATGTTGACCTCTTGCGGCATCCAGTGGTTTGCGCAACCGTCCAGGTACTTCTGCCAGGCCCAGTCGTATTTGAACGGCACCAGTTGGTTGAGGTCGGCGCGGCAGTTGATCATGCGCTTTTCATCAACGGCAACGCGGGCGGAAGAACCTTCCAGCTCGGCCAGGCCTTCAGCGATGTCGAGCTGGTCCAGAGACGCTTTGGCGCGGGCCACGGCAGCAGAGTCGTTGGCGGTCACGGCGCGGGCTTCCAGAGCCGCGGCACCACCGGCGCTGTCGAGGCGGTCCATGTTGGCTTCGGTCGCGTGGCCGGCGTTGGTGCCTTTGACCGCAACTTCGCCTTCTTCTTTGTCGAATTCGTCCCAGCTCAGCATGACGTGTCGTCTCCTGCTTGAGGGCCAGATGCCCGTGTGAAAACAAAAGGGTTGGCGTTTCACACGGCGCGACTGGCCGCGTTAAATCAATGAGAAATCGTTGTTTGCAGCATGACGCAGGCAATAAACGAAAAATTCGTGTCCGGGTGTCCTGTGGCTGCTGTCGAGCGGAGCTGAGGGTGTCGGCTCACGCTGAGGATTCAGCAGGTGGTTGGCATCCGCTAAGGGAATGTTGCAGGCCCGTTTTGAGGACGCATTATAAGGATATTTTCGGTGACGTGGGGCGACCGATAAGCGCAGGCGAGCCTGAGAAAGGGGGGGACTAAGAGCAAAGCGCGGGTTTATAAGGCTTTGGTCGCGGAAGATTTTTTTTTGCGCTCGAAAAAATCAGCCGGAAGTGGCCAAAAAACAGCCAATTTTACTAGATGTTGTGTTTTTGCAAGCCATTTAACTGCTTTCAACACAACTGGATTGGGCTCTGGAAGGGGGGGGATTCTGACTTCTGAATGGGCGAAAAGAGTGCATGCGATGGCCATGGTCGCACGTCGAGGCAGTGATGCTCATGAGCGGGCTCTGGACGGGAGGCTGGCGAGGTATCTTTGCCGCAAGAGGGATTTCTTGCGGCCGTCAGTCGTCAAGGTCCATGCAATCAACTTGGCTATTAACCGTTAGAGCAACCATTGCCCATGACGCGGTATTGAAGAATATGCCGTTGGCCGTGGGAGTCTTCATATTCCATACGTGCGGGTACAACTTCGCATACGTTTGGAACTTCGCTCATGGAGATAACTTTGGCGATATCCAGATCAGTGGAGTAAGTGTATTCCTCTACCGGTACTTGCTGATTGGCGACATCAGTCGGGATCTCATCAGCCATTGCGGTAGCGCACAGGCTGCTGAGGGCCAGAGCTAATAAAGCTTTCATTTGTGTTTTACCTTTCTAAGGTCGTGTGGGGTCACGCAGCCTTTGTGGGGCTGCGTGTGGAACTTGAGTAGAAGATTGATTAACTGCCTTCGTGGGGGCTGCAACTTGGTTAATCAGTTTGCCTGTTTGGCGAGGCTGATTTTAGGCCTGCGGACGGACCTCATATAGGCGTACTTTTGATAAACACCTTTGACAGTTTTTGTAACAATCGCCGAGAAAGCCCCTTTTCAGGGGCGCAGTTGAACTTTTTTGTTTTTTGTGGAGATGGCGCTAAGCAGCGATCTTGAGGGGTTCTTATCGATGTCGGGGTATTTCGCAGGGGGTTGTTACTACCATCGTCGAATGGTTCTATAGGCGCCCCCCGGCTACAACGGGGTCATACAAAAACAACTATGTCACCGAGGTAAGAAAGATGAGTGCGGCTTCTCTGTATCCCGTTCGTCCCGAGGTTTTGGCCAATACGCTGACTGACGAGGCGACCTACAAGGCCATGTACCAGCAGTCGGTCGTGAACCCGGACGGTTTCTGGCGCGAACAGGCCAAGCGTCTCGACTGGATCAAGCCTTTTACCACGGTGAAACAAACTTCCTTCGACGATCACCATGTCGACATCAAGTGGTTCGCCGATGGCACCTTGAACGTTTCCTACAACTGCCTTGATCGTCATCTCGCCGAGCGTGGCGATCAGATCGCGATCATCTGGGAAGGCGACGATCCTTCCGAAAGCCGCAACATCACCTACCGCGAACTGCACGAAGAAGTTTGCAAGTTTGCCAACGCCCTGCGTGGTCAGGACGTACACCGCGGTGACGTGGTGACTATCTATATGCCGATGATTCCCGAAGCGGTGGTGGCCATGCTGGCCTGTACCCGTATCGGCGCAATCCATTCGGTGGTGTTTGGCGGTTTCTCCCCTGAGGCCCTGGCCGGTCGCATCATCGACTGTCGCTCGAAAGTAGTGATCACTGCCGACGAAGGCATTCGCGCCGGTAAGAAGGTGCCGCTCAAAGCCAATGTCGACGACGCCCTGACCAACCCGGAAACCAGTAGCATTCAGAAGGTCATCGTGTGCAAGCGCACTGGTGGCAACATCAAGTGGAACCAGCACCGCGACATCTGGTACGAAGACCTGATGAAGGTCGCCGGCAGTGTTTGCGCGCCAAAAGAGATGGGGGCCGAAGAAGCGCTGTTCATCCTTTACACCTCCGGCTCCACGGGCAAGCCCAAGGGTGTGCAGCACACCACCGGTGGTTACCTGTTGTATGCATCCCTGACCCATGAGCGGGTGTTCGACTACCGTCCGGGCGAAGTCTACTGGTGCACCGCGGACGTCGGCTGGGTCACCGGCCACACCTATATCGTCTATGGCCCGCTGGCCAACGGCGCCACCACCGTGCTGTTCGAAGGCGTGCCCAACTACCCGGACGTGACCCGCGTAGCGAAGATCGTCGACAAGCACAAGGTCAATGTCCTTTACACCGCGCCAACCGCGATCCGCGCCATGATGGCCTCGGGCACGGCTGCCTGCGAAGGCGCCGATGGCAGCAGCCTGCGCCTGCTGGGTTCGGTGGGCGAGCCGATCAACCCCGAAGCCTGGGACTGGTACTACAAGAACGTCGGCCAATCCCGTTGCCCGATCGTCGATACGTGGTGGCAGACCGAAACCGGCGCCACCCTGATGAGCCCGCTGCCAGGGGCTCATGCCCTGAAGCCGGGTTCCGCGGCGCGTCCGTTCTTTGGCGTGGTGCCAGCCTTGGTGGATAACCTGGGCAACATTATTGAAGGCGCGGCCGAGGGCAACCTGGTGATCCTCGATTCGTGGCCTGGTCAGGCACGCACGCTGTATGGCGACCACGACCGCTTTGTCGATACCTACTTCAAGACGTTCCGTGGCATGTACTTCACCGGTGATGGTGCTCGTCGCGATGAAGACGGTTACTGGTGGATCACCGGCCGGGTGGATGACGTACTCAACGTTTCCGGGCACCGCATGGGCACCGCGGAGATCGAAAGCGCCATGGTCGCTCACCCGAAAGTTGCCGAAGCGGCGGTGGTTGGGGTTCCTCACGACATCAAGGGCCAGGGCATCTATGTCTATGTGACCCTCAATGGCGGCGAAGAGCCGAACGAAGCCTTGCGTCTGGAGCTGAAAAACTGGGTGCGTAAGGAAATTGGCCCGATTGCCTCGCCGGATGTCATCCAGTGGGCACCAGGACTGCCGAAAACCCGATCCGGGAAGATCATGCGGCGGATCCTGCGCAAGATTGCTACCGCGGAGTACGACGGTCTGGGAGATATCTCCACCTTGGCCGACCCAAGCGTGGTGCAGCATCTGATCGATACTCATAAGACCATGAACGTCGCCTGAGGCGGCTTCTGAGTCATCCAGCCCCGCTCGGCCTCGCGCCGGGCGGGGCTTTTTGTGCGGGGCGATTTGCTGCCGCGCAGCTTCTACGGAGTTGTGTGGCCGGTGTAGAGCGGCGGGGCCAGAGAAGAAAGGCGCGAATAAATATCGGATTTATCCAGCAGACGCCTCTGAATGTTACCGATACTGCCGAAGATGTAACCCCGTGCTCGTTTTCGGGGCCATGGGAAACGTCGGGCCCCATTTATGGGCCTTTATCGCCTCATGCGTAATGAGTTATTACGCTGCGCTTGCCGGAATAGAAGGCTTTGCCAATAATAGGCCCGCAATTTGCAGCATGTATCGGTTCCCTGTCTTTTGCTCTTGCATAGAATTGAAGAGCTGTCAATGCGCTGATCCGGCATTCTCGATGCTTCTGTAATTTGTTGTCGCATTGAGGAAATATCGGCTTCCAGCCTGTCGTTAGAATGCCGGTCACTCGCTCGTCGTTACCCGTGTGTGAGTCCTCTTTGGACTTTGCGGGGCGCAGCACCGCTATTGCTGTTCCACCCATTCGCATATTGGGCTGTTGCTCACTCTGCCGTTTTCGCCCTTTACCGATGGAGTTCTAAGATGAAGAAACTCGTGCTTCTTGGCGCCCTGGCACTGTCCGTGCTCTCCCTGCCGACGTTCGCCGATGAAAAGCCGCTGAAAATTGGTATCGAAGCGGCTTACCCTCCGTTTGCCTCGAAAGCGCCGGACGGCACCATCGTCGGGTTTGACTACGACATCGGCAATGCGCTGTGCGAAGAGATGAAGGTCAAGTGCGTGTGGGTCGAGCAGGAGTTCGATGGTCTGATCCCGGCGCTGAAAGTGCGCAAGATCGATGCCATCCTCTCATCCATGTCGATCACCGACGATCGCAAGAAATCCGTGGATTTCACCAACAAGTACTACAACACCCCGGCTCGTCTGGTGATGAAGGCGGGTACTCAGGTCAGCGACGGTCTTGCCGAGCTCAAGGACAAGAATATCGGCGTGCAGCGTGGCTCGATCCACGAACGTTTCGCCCGTGAGGTGCTGGCGCCTCTGGGGGCGCAGATCAAGCCTTACGGCTCGCAGAATGAAATCTACCTGGATGTGGCCGCCGGTCGCCTAGACGGCACCGTGGCCGACGCTACGCTGTTGAATGACGGGTTCTTGAAAACCGACGCAGGCAAGGGGTTCGCCTTCGTCGGACCGGCCTTCACCGACGTCAAATACTTTGGCGACGGTGTAGGAATTGCCGTGCGCAAGGGTGACAAGGCTCACCTGGACAAGATCAACGCCGCCATCGCTGCCATTCGTGAGAACGGCAAGTACAAGCAAATCCAGGACAAGTACTTCGACTTCGACATTTACGGCAAGTAATTCCGTCGAAACAGTCAGTCCGAGATGGCGCAAGCAGCAGAATCTCTGAAGTTTGCGCCATTTTTTCATCCCAATTTTCGAGGACCTGAATCATGTTGAAAGGCTACGGGGCTGTCATCCTCGATGGCGCTTGGCTGACGCTTCAGCTCGCCTTGTCGTCCATGGCCCTGGCCATTGTTCTGGGTCTGATCGGGGTCGCTTTGCGTCTCTCGCCGGTGCGCTGGCTGGCCTGGTTGGGCGATCTGTATTCGACGGTGATCCGGGGTATTCCCGATCTGGTGCTGATCCTGCTGATCTTTTACGGCGGCCAGGACCTGCTCAACCGTGTGGCGCCGATGCTGGGCTACGACGATTACATCGATCTGAATCCACTGGCCGCCGGCATCGGCACCCTGGGTTTCATTTTTGGTGCCTATTTGTCGGAAACCTTCCGTGGCGCCTTCATGGCGATCCCCAAGGGGCAGGCGGAAGCGGGAATGGCTTACGGCATGAGCAGCTTTCAGGTGTTCTTCCGGGTGATGGTGCCGCAGATGATTCGTCTGGCGATTCCCGGGTTCACCAACAACTGGCTGGTACTGACCAAGGCCACCGCGCTGATTTCGGTGGTGGGGCTGCAAGACATGATGTTCAAGGCCAAGCAGGCGGCAGACGCCACCCGCGAGCCTTTCACCTTCTTCCTCGCAGTGGCGGCCATGTACCTGGTGCTCACCAGTGTCTCGTTGCTGGCATTGCGTCAACTTGAGAAGCGCTACTCGGTAGGCGTAAGGGCGGCTGATCTATGATCTTCGACTACAACGTCATCTATGAGGCCTTGCCGCTGTATTTCAGCGGTTTGTTGACCACCCTGAAACTGCTGGCTCTGTCGCTGTTCTTTGGCTTGCTGGTGGCACTGCCCTTGGGGCTGATGCGGGTTTCCAAGCAGCCGCTGGTGAACATGAGTGCCTGGCTCTATACCTATGTGATTCGCGGCACGCCGATGCTGGTGCAGTTGTTCTTGATCTACTACGGTCTGGCCCAGTTCGAAGCGGTGCGTGAAAGCTTCCTCTGGCCGTGGCTGTCCAGCGCGACCTTCTGTGCCTGCCTGGCGTTCGCGATCAACACCAGCGCCTACACTGCCGAAATCATCGCCGGCAGCCTCAAGGCCACGCCCAATGGCGAGATCGAAGCGGCCAAAGCCATGGGGATGTCGCGCTTCAAGATGTACAAGCGCATCCTGCTGCCGTCGGCCCTGCGCCGGGCGCTGCCGCAGTACAGCAACGAAGTGATCATGATGCTGCAGACCACCAGTCTGGCGTCCATCGTGACCCTGATCGACATCACCGGCGCGGCCCGTACTGTCAATGCGCAGTATTACTTGCCGTTCGAGGCGTACATCACCGCCGGTGCTTTCTACCTGTGCCTGACTTTCATTCTGGTGCGCCTGTTCAAGCTGGCCGAAGGCCGCTGGCTGCGCTACCTGGCACCGCGGAAGCACTGATATGCAACGTATCGATCATCCATTGCCCTGGAGCCACCTGGGCAGCGAGCGCAGCATCTCGGTGTTCCGTTTCGGCAGTGGTGAACGCAAGGCCTATATCCAGGCCAGCCTTCACGCTGACGAACTGCCCGGCATGCGCACCGCCTGGGAGCTGAAAAAGCGCCTGGCCGAGCTGGAGGCCCAGGGCGCCCTCACCGGCGTTGTCGAGTTGGTGCCGGTGGCCAACCCCCTAGGCTTGGGGCAGTTGCTGCAAGGCAATCACCAAGGCCGTTTCGAGGCCGGCAGCGGCAAGAATTTCAATCGTGATTTCGTCGAGTTGAGCTCGCCCGTGGCCCAGCGCCTGGCAGGCTCCCTGGGGGATGATCCTCACGCCAACGTGCGTTTGATCCGTCAGGCCATGAGTGATGTTCTGGCGCAATTGCCGCCGGCTTCCAGTCAGTTGCAAGGCATGCAGCGGGTGCTCTTGAGTCATGCTTGTACTGCTGATGTGGTGCTGGACCTGCATTGTGATACCGAGGCGGCGCTGCATATGTACGCCTTGCCGCAACACTGGCCGCAGTGGTGCTCCCTGGCCGCGCGCCTGGATGTACGGGTCGGCCTGTTGGCCGAAGATTCTGGCGGCAGCTCGTTTGACGAAGCTTGTTCACTGCCCTGGCTACGACTGTCTCGGCAGTTTCCGGAGGCGCAGATTCCCCTGGCCTGCCTGGCAACCACCTTGGAGCTGGGAGGGCAGGCCGACACCGGGCGCCCGCAAGCCGAAGCTCATGCCGAAGGCATCCTGGCGTTTCTGGCCGAGCAAGGCCTGATTGCCGGGCAATGGCCGGCGCCAGAGCATGAGGCTTGCGAGGGCATGCCGTTTGAAGGCACCGAATTGCTGTATGCGCCGCACCCCGGCGTGGTGAGCTTTCTGCATCCGGCTGGGAGCTGGGTGGAAGTGGGCGAACCGGTTTTTGAAGTGATTGATCCTCTATCCGATCGGGTCAGTACGGTGTGTGCTGGCACCAGCGGCGTGTTGTTCGCCGTTGAGCGGCTGCGTTATGCCCAACCCGGTTTCTGGCTGGCCAAGGTGGCGGGGCGCGAAGCGCTACGTCACGGGCGCTTGCTCAACGACTGACTGTTTTTGTGAGAACCGACCGCATGTACAAACTTGAAGTCCAAGACCTGCATAAGCGCTATGGCAGTCACGAAGTGCTCAAGGGGGTCTCCCTGAAGGCTGCCGCTGGTGATGTGATCAGCATCATCGGCTCCAGTGGCTCGGGCAAAAGTACCTTTTTGCGCTGCATCAACCTGTTGGAGCAGCCCCACGCTGGCAAGATCCTGCTGAACAACGAAGAGTTGAAGCTGGTGGCCAACAAGGACGGCGCGCTGAAGGCAGCCGATCCCAAGCAGTTGCAGCGTATGCGTTCGCGCTTGTCGATGGTGTTCCAGCATTTCAACCTGTGGTCGCACATGACCGCGATTGAAAACATCATGGAGGCGCCGGTGCATGTGCTCGGCGTGTCCAAGGCCGAAGCCCGGGAGAAGGCTGAGCACTACCTGGCCAAGGTGGGCGTGGCGCATCGTAAAGACGCCTACCCGGGACACATGTCCGGTGGTGAGCAGCAGCGCGTGGCCATTGCCCGGGCCCTGGCCATGGAGCCGGAAGTCATGCTGTTCGACGAGCCGACCTCGGCCCTGGACCCGGAGCTGGTGGGGGATGTGTTGAAGGTCATGCAG
Organism: Pseudomonas sp. LD120; assembly: GCF_009861525.1. Taxonomy (GTDB): domain Bacteria; phylum Pseudomonadota; class Gammaproteobacteria; order Pseudomonadales; family Pseudomonadaceae; genus Aquipseudomonas. Next base: position 429,612 of record NZ_WVHL01000003.1, read on the forward strand.
GCCCTGGCTCAGGAAGGTCGGACCATGGTGGTGGTGACTCACGAGATGGGCTTTGCCCGTGAGGTGTCCAATCAGCTGGTGTTCCTGCACAAGGGCGTGGTGGAGGAGAGCGGCAACCCGCGGGAAGTGTTGGTGAACCCGCAATCAGAGCGTTTGCAACAATTCCTCTCGGGCAGTCTCAAGTAATCGCTGCCGTTATGCACCAAATTAGGTCATGCTGCGCACCGCGCGCCGGATGGTCTAACTTGGTGCTGCCGCCCTTGGCTTCTTACACTGTTTTTGTTTCGGATTGCCCGCCATGACTGCCCATCGAATTGGTTTCCTGATTTGGCCCAGCACTAAAGCCTTGACGCTGGCGCTGGCCGAGGAGGCCTTGCGTGTTGCCCAAAGGGTGCACCCAGAAGTGGTTTATGAGCTGGCGTTCCTGTTGGCCGAAGCGCCGTCCGAAGGTGCTTGGCAACTGCCGGGCGAACCCTGGGCAGGCAAGCTTGAGGGTTGTCAGAAGCTCTTCCTGCTGGCGGATGAGCCACCGGCGCCGATGAGCTCCGCGCTCAGCAGCGCCCTCAAGCAACTGGTGCGAGCCGGTTGTGTGATCGGTGGTTTGTCCGCCGGCGTCTATCCGCTGGCTCAGCTGGGTTTGCTTGACGGTTACCGGGCGGCGGTGCACTGGCGCTGGCAGGATGATTTTGCCGAGCGTTTCCCCAAGGTGATTGCCACCAGTCATCTGTTCGATTGGGATCGTGATCGTCTGACCGCTTGCGGCGGCCTATCGGTGCTGGACCTGTTGTTGGCGGTGTTGGCGCGCGATCATGGCGCGGAGCTTGCCGGCGCGGTATCCGAAGAGCTCGTGGTGGAGCGCATCCGTGAGGGCGGTGAGCGTCAGCGTATTCCGCTGCAGAACCGTCTGGGCTCCAGCCATCCGAAGCTGACTCAAGCGGTGCTGTTGATGGAAGCCAATATCGAGGAGCCGCTGACCACCGACGAAATTGCCCAGCATGTCTGTGTCTCCCGGCGTCAGTTGGAGCGGATCTTCAAGCAATACCTGAATCGGGTGCCGAGCCAGTATTACCTGGAGCTGCGTCTGAACAAGGCCCGACAGATGCTGATGCAGACCAGCAAGTCGATCATTCAGATCGGTCTGTCCTGCGGTTTTTCTTCGGGGCCGCATTTCTCCAGCGCCTATCGCAATTTCTTTGGCGCCACCCCTCGTGAAGATCGCAATCAACGACGCAGCAGCAGCCCGTTTGAACTCTCCTCTGTTCCCGCCGAGCGCGGCTGACCCCGTCCTCTAGGCGTTGGCTTGCCGGTGAATCCAGCAGGCAACCCGCTCGCCTCGCAAAATCCCGCTCGACGCCTTGTTGTCGTAATGCCGATAGCCTTTTCGAGATTTGGGTCCGCTCACGCCATAACTATCTGGGTAATTACCAGGGGCAAATTACCTGGCGAATCTGCCGCTGGCGCTGTGCGCAGTTTAAACTGCGCCTTTGCGACGCTATTTGTCGCATTGCCATAAACCCGCCTAAATCCAGGGTTGGCGCTATAAGAAGTTGTCGCTTGGCGACAAGGCCGAGCACAAAACTGTCCTTACAATCCTTCCATCGCTCGCCAGTTTCAGGCGGGTGTTCCTCTTCAGGAGACTCCGATGTCCGTTGAGCAAGCTCCGGTGCAACGCGCCGATTTCGACCAGGTGATGGTTCCCAATTACGCACCTGCGGCTTTTATTCCTGTGCGTGGCGCCGGGTCCCGTGTCTGGGATCAGTCGGGGCGGGAGCTGATCGATTTCGCCGGCGGCATCGCGGTTAACGTGTTGGGTCATGCTCATCCGGCGTTGGTGGGGGCGCTGACCGAACAGGCCAATAAGTTGTGGCATGTGTCCAACGTGTTCACCAACGAACCAGCGCTGCGCCTGGCTCACAAACTGGTCGACGCGACCTTCGCTGAGCGTGTGTTTTTCTGTAACTCCGGCGCGGAAGCCAACGAGGCCGCATTCAAGCTGGCCCGTCGTGTGGCGCATGATCGTTTCGGCACTGAGAAGTACGAGATCATCGCGGCGTTGAACAGTTTCCACGGCCGTACCCTGTTCACCGTCAACGTCGGCGGCCAATCGAAGTATTCCGATGGCTTCGGCCCGAAAATCACCGGCATCAGCCACGTGCCGTACAACGATTTGGCGGCACTAAAGGCGGCGGTTTCGGCTAAGACCTGTGCTGTGGTGCTGGAGCCGGTGCAGGGTGAGGGCGGTGTATTGCCGGCCGAGCTGGCGTATCTGCAAGGCGCCCGCGAACTGTGTGACCAGCACAACGCGCTGCTGGTGTTTGACGAAGTGCAAACCGGCATGGGCCGCAGCGGCGAGCTGTTCGCCTACCAGTATTACGGCGTGACCCCGGACATCCTCACCAGCGCCAAGAGCCTGGGCGGCGGTTTCCCGATCGCGGCGATGCTGACCACCGAAGCGCTGGCCAAGCACCTGGTGGTCGGCACCCACGGCACCACCTATGGCGGCAACCCGCTGGCGTGTGCCGTGGCCGAGGCGGTGGTCGATGTGATCAACACCCCGCAAGTGCTCAATGGCGTGAAAGCCAAGCACGACCGTTTCAAGACCCGTCTGTTGCAGATCGGTGAGAAGTACGGCCTGTTCACTGAGGTTCGTGGCCTGGGCCTGCTGCTCGGTTGTGTGCTCAGTGAGGCCTGGAAAGGCAAGGCCAAGGACGTGTTCAATGCGGCCGAGAAAGAAGGCCTGATGATTCTGCAAGCCGGCCCGGACGTGGTGCGTTTCGCCCCGAGCTTGGTGGTTGAGGACGCGGACATCGACGAAGGTCTGAACCGCTTCGAGCGCGCGGTGGCAAAACTGACTCAAGCCTGATCCAGGCGGCGGTACTTCTCGGCGTCAGCTCCGTGTTGGCTGGCGTCGAGCCTAATTCCTGTGCCGGGCTGTCCCGGCATTTTTTTCCCTGAGTCGGACGCTTTCCGACCTGTTTTAGAGTAAGGAGTGACACCATGCTGGTGATGCGCCCCGCGCAAATGGCTGATCTGGGCGAGGTACAGCGTCTGGCTGCAGACAGCCCGATTGGTGTCACCTCCTTGCCGGATGATGTGGAACGCCTGCGCGACAAGATCGCCGCCAGCGAGGCCTCGTTCGCTGCTGAGGTGAGTTTCAACGGCGAAGAGAGTTACTTCTTCGTCCTGGAAGACACCGACAGCGCCAAGCTGGTGGGCTGTTCGGCCATTGTCGCGTCAGCCGGCTATTCCGAGCCGTTCTATAGCTTTCGTAATGAAACCTTCGTCCACGCGTCCCGCGAGCTGAAGATCCACAACAAGATTCACGTCTTGTCCCAGTGCCATGACCTGACCGGCAACAGCCTGTTGACCAGTTTCTATGTGGTTCCAGAGTTGGTGGGGTCGGCCTGGTCGGAGCTTAACTCTCGGGGGCGCCTGCTGTTTGTTGCTGGCCATCCGGAGCGGTTTGCCGATTCGGTGGTGACCGAGATCGTCGGCTACAGCGATGAACACGGTGATTCGCCGTTCTGGGATGCCATCGGGCGCAACTTCTTCGACCTCAATTACGCCGAAGCCGAGCGTCTGTGCGGCCTGAAGAGCCGGACCTTCCTCGCCGAACTGATGCCGCACTACCCGATCTACGTACCGCTGCTGCCGGACGCCGCCCAGGAAGCCATGGGCCAGGTGCATCCGCGGGCGCAGATCACCTTCGACATCCTGATGCGCGAAGGCTTTGAAACCGATCACTACATCGACATTTTTGACGGTGGTCCAACCTTGCATGCACGGGTTTCGGGAATTCGTTCCATTGCCCAAAGTCGTGTGGTACCGGTGAAAATCGGCGAGGCGCTCAAGAGCGGCGGTCGTCAATACTTGGTGTCCAACGGCCAGTTGCAGGATTACCGCGCGGTGCTGCTGGAGCTGGATTATGCCCCGGGCAAACCGGTGATCCTGGACCTGCAAGCAGCCGAAGCCCTGGGCGTCGGCGAAGGTGCCAGCGTGCGCCTGGTGGCGGTTTAACCCCTGCTTTCACGACCTGGAAAGCATGCCTAGAAAGCAGCGAGTTTCGCGCAGGCCGCCAGCGGCTTGTGTTTGAGGAGATAGCATGATCGTTCGTCCCGTACGCAGCAGCGATTTACCCGCGCTGATCGACCTGGCCCGCAGCACCGGCACCGGCCTCACCACCTTGCCGGCTAACGAAGAGCGCCTGACCCATCGGGTTGGCTGGGCGGAAAAGACCTTTCGTGGTGAAGCCGAGCGCGGCGACGCGGACTACCTGTTCGTGCTGGAGGACGACAACGGCCGAGTGGTGGGGATTTCCGCCATTGCCGGCGCTGTCGGCTTGCGTGAGCCCTGGTACAACTTCCGGGTCGGCCTCACGGTCAGCGCTTCCCAGGAGCTGAATATCTACCGCGAGATCCCCACGCTGTTTTTGGCCAACGACCTGACTGGCAACTCTGAGCTGTGCTCGCTGTTCCTGCACGCCGATTACCGTAACGGCCTCAACGGCCGCATGCTGGCCAAGGCGCGGATGCTGTTCATTGCCGAGTTCCCGCAATTGTTCGGTAACAAGATCATTGCCGAGATGCGCGGCATGTCCGACGAGAATGGCCGTTCGCCGTTCTGGGAAAGCCTGGGCCGGCACTTCTTCAAGATGGAGTTCAGCCAGGCGGACTACCTGACTGGGGTCGGCAACAAGGCATTTATCGCCGAGCTGATGCCCAAGTTTCCGCTGTACACCTGCTTTCTCTCCGAAGATGCGCGCAACGTGATCGGCAAGGTTCACACCGACACCGAACCGGCCCTGGCCATGCTCAAGAGCGAAGGCTTCAGCTATCAGGGCTACGTCGATATTTTCGACGCGGGCCCGGCGGTGGAGTGCGAGACCAGCAAGATTCGCGCGGTGCGTGACAGCCAGGCGCTGGTGCTGGCCATCGGTACTCCAGGTGACGACGCCACGCCGTTCCTCATCCACAACCGCAAGCGCGAGGACTGCCGCATCACCGCGGCGCCGGGCCGCTTCGCCGCGGGCACCCTGGTGGTCGATCCGTTGACCGCCAAGCGCCTGCAACTCAACGCCGGCGACCAGGTCCGCGCGGTTCCGCTGTCTGCTTCTCGGGAGTCGAAATAATGAGCACGCTGTACATCGCAGGCCAATGGCTGGCTGGCCAGGGCGAAGCCTTCACCTCGGTCAATCCGGTGACCCAGGCGGTTATCTGGTCCGGTAACGGTGCCACTGCCGCGCAGGTCGAAAGCGCCGTGCAGGCCGCCCGCCAGGCGTTTCCGGGCTGGGCCAAGCGTTCCCTAGAGGAGCGTATTGCCGTGCTCGAAGCCTTTGCCGCTGCGCTCAAGGCGCGTGCCGATGAACTGGCCCGCTGCATCGGTGAGGAAACCGGCAAGCCGTTGTGGGAAGCCGCCACCGAAGTCACCAGCATGGTCAACAAGATTGCCATCTCGGTGCAGAGCTACCGCGAGCGTACCGGCGAGAAGAGCGGCCCCTTGGGTGACGCCACCGCCGTGCTGCGACACAAGCCTCACGGCGTGGTGGCGGTGTTTGGTCCTTACAACTTCCCTGGGCACTTGCCTAATGGGCATATCGTTCCTGCGCTGCTGGCCGGTAACAGTGTGCTGTTCAAACCCAGCGAGCTGACGCCGAAAGTCGCCGAGCTGACGGTGCAGTGCTGGATCGAAGCCGGCTTGCCGGCAGGCGTCCTCAACCTGCTGCAAGGCGCCCGGGAAACCGGTATCGCCCTGGCCGCCAATCCGGGTATCGATGGCTTGTTCTTCACCGGTTCCAGCCATACCGGCAATCATCTGCACCAGCAATTTGCCGGACGTCCGGACAAGATCCTGGCCCTGGAAATGGGCGGCAACAACCCACTGGTGGTGGATCAGGTCGCTGATTTGGACGCCGCGGTGTACACCATCATTCAGTCGGCCTTCATCTCGGCCGGCCAGCGTTGCACCTGCGCCCGTCGCCTGCTGGTGCCGCAAGGCACCTGGGGTGATGGGTTGCTGGCGCGCCTGGTGGCGGTCAGCGCGGGCATCGATGTCGGTGCCTATGACCAGCAGCCCGCGCCATTCATGGGTTCGGTGATTTCCCTGGGCGCTGCTCACGCGCTGCTGGAGGCGCAACGGCAACTGGTTTCCAATGGCGCCGTGGCCTTGCTGGAAATGACCCAGCCCCAGGCTCAGGCCGCGTTGCTGACGCCGGGAATTCTGGACGTTACGGCAGTGGCTGAGCGTCCCGATGAAGAGCTGTTCGGGCCGTTGCTGCAAGTGATCCGCTACGCTGATTTCGATGCAGCGATCGCCGAGGCCAACAACACTCAGTACGGCCTGGCTGCGGGGCTGTTGTCGGATTCCGCCGAGCGCTACCAGCAGTTCTGGCTGGAAAGCCGGGCAGGTATCGTCAACTGGAACAAGCAGTTGACCGGTGCCGCCAGCAGCGCACCGTTCGGTGGCGTGGGCGCTTCGGGCAACCACCGGGCCAGCGCCTATTACGCGGCGGATTACTGCGCGTACCCGGTGGCGTCCCTGGAAACCCCGAGCCTGGTGCTGCCGAGCGCGCTGACGCCGGGTGTGCGCCTGGGGTAATAGCCTTGCGTAGAGGCTTGCGGGAAGGTCCTGTGGGCCTTGTCGCAGCCTTCGGCAGCAGCTACGCCGAGCAGCAGCGGCCCTGCAGCCGCGTCCATGGACGCTGACGGCCTCAAGACATGTATAGAACCGATGCCTATAACAACAGATTCGTGGAGCCTCGCTGATGAAATCCTATGAAGTCAATTTTGACGGGCTAGTGGGGCCGACCCATAACTACGGCGGTTTGTCCTACGGCAATGTCGCCTCCCAGAGCAACAGCCAGCAGGGTTCCAACCCCAAGGAAGCGGCGCTGCAAGGCCTGGCGAAAATGAAAGCACTGATGGAAATGGGCTTTCAGCAAGGCGTGCTCGCTCCGCAAGAGCGCCCTGACGTTGCGGCGCTGCGTAACCTGGGTTTTGCCGGGACCGACGCGCAAGTGATTCAGCAAGCGGCCCAGCAGGCCATGCCGTTGTTGGTGGCCAGTTGCTCTGCGTCGAGCATGTGGGTTGCCAATGCCGCAACGGTAAGCCCGAGCGCCGACACCGCTGACGGTCGCGTGCATTTCACTGCCGCCAACCTCAACTGCAAATACCACCGCAGCATCGAGCACCCGACCACCAGCCGTGTGCTGGGGGCGATGTTCGCTGACCAGAAACACTTCGCCCACCACGCGGCCTTGCCGGCGGTGGCGCAGTTCGGCGATGAAGGCGCGGCCAACCACACGCGTTTCTGCCGTGACTACGGCGAGGCCGGTGTCGAGTTCTTCGTGTTCGGTCGCAGCGCGTTCGATACCCGCTACCCGGCGCCGCAGAAATACCCGGCGCGCCAGACGCTGGAAGCCTCGCAAGCCGTGGCTCGTCTGCATGGTCTGAGCGACGAGGGTGTGGTTTATGCCCAGCAGAATCCATCGGTGATCGATCAAGGCGTGTTCCACAACGATGTGATTGCGGTGGGCAATGGCGAGGTGCTGTTCTATCACGAGGATGCCTTCCTCGAAACCGAGAGGATGCTCGCTGAACTGCAGGCCAAGCTGGGCAAGCGTGGCGGCCGCTTCCAGTCGATCTGCGTGCCGCGCGCACAGGTGACAGTAGACGATGCTGTGCGTTCCTATCTGTTCAACAGCCAGTTGCTGTCCCGCGCCGATGGTTCGATGCTGCTGATCGTGCCGGAAGAGTGCCGCGGCAACGAGCGCGTCTGGCAGTACCTGCAAAGCCTCACCAGCTCCGGCGGGCTGATCCGTGAAGTGAAGGTCTTCGATCTCAAGCAGAGCATGCAGAACGGCGGTGGCCCGGCGTGCCTGCGCCTGCGCGTGGCCCTCAATGAAACTGAGCTGGCGGCGGTCAATCCTGGGGTTATCATGACCGCGCCGTTGTACGACACCCTGGCCCAATGGGTCGGCAAGCACTACCGCGACCGCCTCCGCGAAAGCGATCTGGCGGACCCGCAGCTGTTGCTTGAATGCCGGACGGCACTGGATGAACTGACGCAAATCCTTAAACTGGGCGCGGTTTATCCCTTCCAGATCAATTGAAAGCCCGCGCCCGTCTCATACCACCGGGCGCGCCGCTTCACCCCAAATGAGAACGATCCCCCATGAGCGATACCCTGCAACTGATCCTTGAAGACACCGACGGCACTCAACTGCAAACCTCCTGCACCCGCTTTGCGGTGCTGTGGCAGGGCAAGGAAGTGTGGATTCAACAGGACGGCCGTGGCCAGTTGCTGATCGGCGTGGACGTGGAGGAGGGGGATGCCGAATACGCCAGCCTGCTGCTGCGCCCGTTGGCCACCAACTTGGTCAGCCTGCAACTGGAAATGGAACCGGCCGAGGCCGGTGATGACGATCACGTGCATGGCCCGGACTGCGGTCACGCTCACTAAGGAAGCCGCGTTATGCTCGCCCTCGGCAAACTGCTTGAACTGACCCTCGCCGGCCGCGAACCGGCGGAGAAGACTCAACTGACTGTCGACGGCGTGCGCATGCGTTGGCTTGGCGAGGGCGCCCTGGAAGTCCGGGCACCCGAAGCCCGCGACAACGGTCTGGACCTGCTGCTGTCCGCGGGTATCCACGGCAATGAGACGGCTCCGATCGAGCTGCTCGACCGTCTGTTGCACGACATTGCCCGAGGCGACTTGAAGCCCCGCGCACGTATTCTATTTCTGTTCGGCAACCCCGAGGCCATGCGCCGTGGCGAGCGTTTTGTCGAGCAGGACGTCAACCGGCTATTCAATGGCCGTCACCAAATGAGCAGCGGCGTGGAGGCCCTTCGGGCCTGTGAACTGGAACGTCTGGCGGCGAGCTTTTTCAGCCTGCCGCAGCGCGAGCGCTTGCACTACGACCTGCACACGGCAATCCGTGGCTCGAAGATCGAGCAGTTCGCCCTGTATCCATGGAAGGACGGGCGCCAGCATTCGCGCCGTCAATTGACTCGCCTGCGGGCTGCCGGCATGGAAGCGGTATTGCTGCAGAACAAGCCCTCCATTGTCTTCAGTGCTTACACCTACGATCAGTTGGGAGCTGAGTCTTTCACTCTGGAGCTGGGGAAGGCGCGGCCCTTCGGGCAGAACCAGGGGGTTAACGTCGAGCGCTTGGAAGCCCGCCTCAAACACATCATCGAAGGTACTGAGCCGGCTGCCGAAGAGGACGGTCTCGATGGTCTTAAACTGTTCAGTGTGGCCCGGGAAATCATCAAGCACAGCGACAGTTTCCAGTTGCACCTGCCGGCGGACGTGGAGAACTTTTCCGAGCTGGACGTGGGTTACCTGTTAGCCGATGACATCGCCCAGACCCGTTGGGTCATTGAAGAGCAAGGTGCACGAATCATCTTCCCCAACCCCAAGGTGAAGAATGGTCTGCGTGCGGGGATTTTGATTGTGCCGGCCACGGCGGACGGCCTGGCCTGAGGTTCGCCGCCGAGCCGGGCCCGTGGGTATCGGCTTGGCGGCGATGCGGCTAACGCTTAAACCGCGACCGCGCGCTGCTCGTTGCGGCGCAGAGCATGCACTTTCTGCAGGGTGTCGGCGCAGGTTCTTGCCGCTTCCTGACCTTTGTGCACGAAGTGCTCGAAGAAAAACTTCTGATGTTCTTCGCCCGCATGGAAATGATGCGGGGTCAGCACCACGGAGAACACCGGCACTTCGGTTTCCAACTGCACTTGCATCAGACCGCTGATCACCGATTGGGCGACGAATTCGTGGCGGTAGATGCCACCGTCCACCACTAGGCCCGCGGCGACGATCCCGGCATAGCGTCCGGACTTTGCCAGCAGTTTGGCGTGCAGTGGGATTTCAAAGGCGCCGCCGACTTCGAAGAAGTCGATATCGGATTCCTGATAGCCCTGGGCGAGCATTTGCGCGACGAAGCCCAGGCGGCTCTGATCGACGATTTCCTTATGCCAGCAGGCCTGGATAAACGCGACGCGCTCGTTGGGATGGTGTTTGCTTTGGCTATCGATTGCGGTGGGTTGCATCAGTTCTGACTCCTGTTTGTGTAAAAAACAGGGCGTATATGGATCGAATGGGATTTAAGGGGCGCGCAGAACCGTCGTGGATTTCCCACGAACGGCCCGATAGTGGCCCTTGGCTGCCAATCCCGTTCTCTCTTCATCCGGACTATGACCGTCGGCCCCGGAATCACACCGGGTCTGCTGACCTTGTCGTCACCTGCGTACTTGTCACAGAGTCGCCAAGCGCTCGCGGGCTATGCGCGTTGCGCGCAATTACCGCCGGTGGGGAATTACACCCCGCCCTGAGAACGTTTGCCCGTGGATTTTCCGCGGGCGGTGAGTTTTTAACACAGATCCGTCGCGCGCGCATTGCGCCTTTTTGATCATTCTCATCCGGGTTTCCTCCTCTGGTTCAGCATTTTCTACAGTTATTGCTTGATTAATCAGGTAGGTGACCGCAGTAATTCCCCTGGAAAGCAAACTCCCCCGTTTAAAGCCGACCCAGTGGGTCCCACAGTCGAGGCCAGATGTGATGAGCGTGATTGATCTTCGTAGTGACACCGTGACCCAACCGACCCCGGGCATGCTCGACGCCATGGCCAGTGCCCCAACCGGTGACGATGTGTACGGTGAAGACCCGACGGTCAATCGCTTGGAAACCGAGTTGGCGCGCAGGCTTGGCTTTGCCGCAGCGCTGTTTGTGCCCTCCGGCACCATGAGTAACCTGCTGGCGTTGATGGCGCACTGCGAGCGCGGCGATGAGTACATCGTCGGGCAGCAAGCTCACACCTATAAATATGAAGGCGGTGGTGCTGCAGTGCTGGGCTCGATCCAGCCCCAGCCACTGGAGTTTCAGGCAGACGGCTCGCTGGACTTGGCCCAGGTGGAGGCAGCGATCAAGCCCGATGACTTTCATTTTGCCCGCACCCGCCTGCTGGCGCTGGAAAACACCATGCAGGGCAAGGTACTGCCCTTGTCGTATCTGGCCCAGGCTCGGGCTTTTAGTCGTGAGCACGGCTTGGCGCTGCATCTGGACGGTGCACGCTTGTATAACGCGGCGGTGAAATTGGGGGTGGATGCCCGACTGATCAGTGAGCATTTCGACTCGGTGTCGGTGTGCCTGTCCAAGGGGCTCGGCGCACCGGTGGGCTCGGTGTTGTGCGGCTCGGTGGCGCTGATCGGCAAGGCCCGGCGCTTGCGTAAGATGGTCGGTGGCGGCATGCGCCAGGCCGGCGGATTGGCGGCAGCCGGTCTGTATGCGTTGGATCATCAGGTGCAGCGTCTGGCGGACGACCATGCCAATGCGCAGTTGCTGGCACGAGGGCTGAGTGAGGCGGGCTACTGTGTCGAGCCCGTGCAAACCAATATGGTGTACGTGCACATGGGCGATCGCGCCGAGGCCATCAAGGCCTTTGCTGCGCAGCGAGGCATCAAGCTCAGCGCCGCGCCACGACTGCGTCTGGTCACCCATCTGGACGTGAATGCCGGGCAAATCGAACAAGTGGTCGACACTTTTGTCGCGTTTTCCCGTAACTGACAGTGTTCCTCGTCCAATTGACTGTTTGTATCGTACAAACACACTGTACCTAGTGATCAACGCCGATATAATGCGGCCCTTTGCCGTCGTTTCGTCTGTTGACGTTGCGCACAGGCCTTTGGCCGCAGTCTCCGTGGAAGAACCTAATGAAAAGCGCAGAAATCCGTGAAGCCTTCCTTCGCTTCTTCGAAGAGCAAGGCCACACCCGTGTAGCCTCCAGCTCTTTGATCCCAGGCAACGACCCAACCTTGCTGTTCACCAACGCGGGGATGAACCAGTTCAAGGACTGCTTCCTGGGCCAGGAAAAGCGCGCTTATACCCGCGCGGTCAGCAGCCAGAAGTGCGTCCGCGCCGGTGGCAAGCACAACGACCTGGAAAACGTCGGTTATACCGCTCGTCACCACACCTTCTTCGAAATGCTGGGCAACTTCAGCTTCGGTGACTACTTCAAGCGTGACGCCATCACCTTCGCCTGGACCTTCCTGACCTCCGACAAGTGGCTGAACCTGCCAAAGGAAAAGCTCTGGGTCACGGTTTACGCCAGCGACGACGAAGCCTACGACATCTGGACCAAGGAAGTCGGCGTGCCGGCCGAGCGCATGGTGCGCATTGGCGATAACAAAGGCGCGCCTTACGCTTCCGACAACTTCTGGACCATGGGTGATACCGGCCCGTGCGGTCCTTGCACCGAGATTTTCTACGATCACGGTGCCGACATCTGGGGCGGTCCACCCGGTTCGCCGGAAGAGGACGGTGACCGTTACATCGAAATCTGGAACAACGTATTCATGCAGTTCAACCGCACCGCCGATGGCGTGTTGCACCCGCTGCCTGCGCCGTCGGTGGATACCGGCATGGGCCTGGAGCGGATCAGTGCCGTGCTGCAGCATGTGCACTCGAACTATGAAATCGACCTGTTCCAAAGCCTGCTGGACGCGTCGGCCAAGGCCATCGGTTGCACCAACGATGCCCAGGCATCGCTGAAAGTGGTGGCTGACCACATCCGCTCCTGCGGTTTCCTGATCGCCGATGGCGTGCTGCCATCCAACGAAGGCCGTGGTTACGTGCTGCGCCGGATCATTCGTCGCGCTTGCCGTCATGGCAACAAGCTGGGCGCCAAGGGCAGCTTCTTCTATCAGATCGTTGCTGCTCTGGTGGCCGAGATGGGTGAAGCTTTCCCTGAGCTGAAATCCCAGCAGGCGCATATCGAGCGGGTGCTCAAGGCCGAAGAAGAACAGTTCGCCAAGACCCTGGAGCAGGGCCTGAAGATCCTCGAGCAGGACCTGGCCGAGCTCAAAGGCACCGTGGTGCCGGGCGATGTGGTGTTCAAGCTGTACGACACTTACGGCTTCCCCATGGACCTGACCGGCGACATTGCCCGCGAACGCAGCCTGACCCTCGACGAGGAAGGTTTTGAGCGCGAGATGGAAGCCCAGCGCGTGCGCGCTCGTTCCGCCAGCTCCTTCGGCATGGACTACAACAGCCTGGTCAAGGTCGATGTGGCCACCGAGTTCACCGGTTACCAGGCCACCAGCGGTGCGGCCAAAGTGGTTGCGCTCTATAAGGAAGGGCAGTCGGTCGACGTATTGAGCGAGGGCGAAGAGGGCGTGGTGGTGCTTGACCAGACGCCGTTCTACGCTGAGTCCGGCGGTCAGATCGGTGATTGCGGTTATCTGCAGGCCGGCAGTGCGCGTTTTGATGTGCGCGACACCACCAAGACCGGTGGCGCGTTCCTGCATCACGGCGTGCTGGCCAAGGGCAGCCTGATCGTGGGCGCTCCGGTTGAAACCCAGGTCGACGCCGACGTGCGTCACGCCACTTCGCTGAACCACTCGGCCACCCACTTGCTGCACGCTGCCCTGCGCCAGGTACTGGGCGAGCACGTGCAGCAGAAGGGGTCGCTGGTGGACAGTCAGCGTCTGCGTTTTGACTTCAGTCACTTCGAAGCGATCAAGCCTGAGCAAATCAAGGCGCTGGAAGACATCGTCAACGCCGAGATTCGTAAGAATACGGCTGTGGAAACCGAAGAAACCGACATCGATACCGCCAAGAAGAAGGGCGCCATGGCGCTATTCGGCGAGAAGTACGGCGACAGTGTGCGCGTGCTGAGCATGGGCGGCGATTTCTCGGTGGAACTGTGCGGTGGTATCCACGCCAACCGTACCGGCGACATTGGCCTGCTGAAAATCACCAGTGAGGGCGGTGTGGCTGCCGGTGTGCGGCGTATCGAAGCGCTCACCGGTGCCGCGGCCCTGGCGTACCTGAACGCAGCGGAAGAACAACTCAAGGAAGCGGCGACCCTGGTCAAGGGCAGTCGTGACAATCTGATCGACAAGCTGTCGGTGGTGCTGGAGCGCAATCGTCTGCTGGAGAAGCAGCTTGAGCAGTTGCAGGCCAAGGCCGCCAGCGCGGCCGGTGATGATTTGTCGGCTCAGGCGGCAGACATCAAAGGCGTGAAAGTACTGGCCGCGCGTCTCGACGGCCAGGACGGCAAAGCGCTGCTGGCGCTAGTGGATCAGTTGAAAAACAAACTCGGCCGCGCAGTGATCCTGCTCGGCAGTGTCCATGAGGAAAAGGTCGTACTGGTTGCCGGTGTAACCAAAGACCTGACTGGCCAACTCAAAGCCGGTGATTTGATGAAGCAAGCCGCTGCGGCAGTGGGCGGGAAGGGCGGTGGTCGTCCAGACATGGCTCAGGGCGGCGGCGTTGATGCGGCTGCGCTGGATGCCGCACTGGCCCTGACCGTACCATTTGTCGAACAGGGTATTTAAGGCGCCGAGCCGGTCTCGTCGTCTAGTGGCGGGGCCTTGCGCTGTGCAGTTTGATTGATTAACGGGCGCCCCTTTACGGGCTGAGGCGGCTTAGAAAATGGCTTTGATCGTACAGAAATTTGGAGGCACGTCGGTCGGCTCTGTCGAGCGGATCGAGCAGGTCGCCGACAAGGTGAAGAAGTTCCGCGAAGCCGGCGATGATCTGGTGATTGTGTTGTCGGCGATGAGTGGCGAGACCAACCGCCTGATCGAACTGGCCAAGCAGATCAGTGGTGAAGCCAAACCGGTTCCCCGGGAGCTGGATGTGATTGTGTCCACCGGTGAGCAAGTGACCATTGCACTGTTGGCCATGGCGCTGATCAAACGCGGTGTTCCGGCAGTGTCTTACACCGGTAATCAGGTACGAATTCTGACCGATAGTGCTCACAATAAAGCGCGAATCCTGCAGATTGATGATCAGAAAATTCGTGGCGATTTGAAGGCTGGTCGTGTGGTTGTGGTCGCCGGTTTCCAGGGCGTTGACGAGCACGGCAACATCACCACGTTGGGGCGCGGCGGCTCCGATACCACTGGCGTTGCGCTGGCGGCAGCCCTGAAGGCTGACGAGTGTCAGATCTACACCGACGTTGATGGCGTCTACACCACCGATCCGCGCGTGGTACCCAGGGCTCAACGCCTGGACAAGATCACCTTTGAAGAGATGCTGGAAATGGCCAGTCTCGGTTCCAAGGTGTTGCAGATCCGTGCGGTCGAGTTTGCTGGCAAGTACAACGTTCCGCTGCGCGTGTTGCACAGCTTTCAGGAGGGTCCGGGCACCCTCATTACTATTGATGAAGAGGAATCCATGGAACAGCCGATCATTTCCGGCATCGCTTTTAATCGCGATGAAGCCAAGCTGACTATCCGTGGCGTGCCAGACAATCCTGGCGTGGCCTTCAAGATTCTTGGCCCGATCAGTGCGGCGAACATTGAGGTCGACATGATCGTGCAGAACGTTTCGCACGATAACACCACCGACTTCACCTTCACCGTGCATCGCAATGACTACCTGGCGGCCCAGACCGTGCTGGAAAACACTGCGCGTGCAATTGGCGCTCGTGAAGTTGTCGGCGACACCGACATTGCCAAGGTCTCGATCGTGGGTGTCGGCATGCGCTCCCATGCGGGCGTGGCTAGCCGTATGTTCGAAGCCCTGGCGAAAGAAAGCATCAATATCCAGATGATCTCTACATCCGAGATCAAGGTTTCGGTGGTGATCGAAGAGAAGTACCTGGAGTTGGCTGTGCGTGCACTGCACACCGCTTTTGAACTCGACGCTCCAGCCCGACAGGGAGAGTGATTCAGGTTCGACAGGGGCGCGGGCTGACCGCGCCCTTTGTGTTTTTGATCAGCACGGGAGAAAACTGTTCTTTTGCTCGTGCTAGTCAATACTTAGGCGTGTAGGACTGCTGCCGAACTGGCTGTAGGCCAACACCCTTTTTTTTGCAGACTGTAGTCCCTGAAATGTAATGCGTGAGGAGAAAGGTATGCTGATTCTGACTCGTCGGTGCGCCGAGAGCCTGATCATTGGTGACGGCGAAATCACTGTGACCGTGCTCGGTGTCAAAGGTAATCAAGTGCGTATTGGTGTCAACGCCCCCAAAGAAGTGGCGGTTCATCGTGAGGAAATTTACCTGCGAATCAAGAAAGAGAAGGACGAAGAACCAAGCCATTAATTTTTATCGTTTTTTTTGTTTGCAAACGGGGAGAAAGGTGGTTAATATACGCCCCGTGTTGCGGAGAGCTGGCCGAGTGGCCGAAGGCGCTCCCCTGCTAAGGGAGTACACCTCAAAAGGGTGTCGGGGGTTCGAATCCCCCGTTCTCCGCCATTATTTATTTAGTACGTTGTAATCTGGCTTCTTCTGTAAGTTGTTGAAATTACTAGAAAAAGTGCTTTACAAAGAGATTTAACGGCCTATAATGCGCGGCAACAAATGCACTCGTAGCTCAGCTGGATAGAGTACTCGGCTACGAACCGAGCGGTCACAGGTTCGAATCCTGTCGAGTGCACCATTTAAGGGTTAGCTTCAGTAATGTAGATAGCTCGGTTTCAACCAGTTGTGGTCTGGTCTAAAAACACAAAATGCACTCGTAGCTCAGCTGGATAGAGTACTCGGCTACGAACCGAGCGGTCACAGGTTCGAATCCTGTCGAGTGCACCATATATCAGAAAGCCCGCATCGTAAGATGCGGGCTTTTTGTTTTGTTCGTCATTTATCTGTCTTTCTTCCAACTCATTTGGCTGGAACGGCCCCGGTCGTTGGTGGTCGAATTTCATATCTGCCGGCCTGCTAATGGATTTTTTCTGCGGGCGTGTGTTTTCTTTTTCCGCTAGGGCGTCGCAGTTTCATAGGCTCGGGCCCTGCGCAGGTTTGTGCCGCAAGCGCTTGTCTTGTCGTGATTTTTAACGTTTAAAACCGCCAGGCGGTGTATGATTGCGCCCGTCAGCCCCGCCGGGGCTTGTGGAATACCTCCATGGACTTACCCAGTAGTGACTCAGTATCCCGTTTTCACAATCATGAACTGACTGATTGATCCTTCCGGCGTGCTCCTCTGCTGGGAGTGGAGTTCGCCTATGACCGAAGTAGAAGTAAAAAAAACGCAAGAAAGCCTACAAGACCGCCTCGCTCAAGTCATTGAGCTGCTGCAGCGCCAGCGAGTGGTCGAAGACCTGACGCATCGTCAGGAAGGCCATCACCATGATCGGGTCGAGAACCTGGTCCACCGGCAGAACCTCGTCGAATTGCAGCGTAAGCTCGACGATCTGCACTCCGCCGACGTTGCTTACATTCTTGAAGCCTTGCCCCTGGACGAGCGTCTGACCGTCTGGCAGATGGTCAAGGCCGAGCGTGACGGCGATATCCTCCTCGAAGTATCCGACTCTGTCCGTGAAACCCTGATCGCCGACATGGACGATCACGAACTCCTGGCTGCCGCCAAGGAGATGGACGCTGACGAACTTGCTGACCTGGCCCCTGAGCTGCCGCGAGACGTTGTCCACGAGCTGATGGAGGCGCTCGATGGCCAGCAGCGTGAGCGGGTTCGCTCAGCGCTGTCCTATGACGAGGAGCAGGTCGGTGCGCTGATGGACTTCGAGATGGTGACCATCCGTGAGGATGTCAGTCTTGAAGTGGTTTTGCGTTATCTGCGTCGCCTCAAAGAGCTACCTAGCCATACTGACAAGTTGTTCGTGGTCGATTACGACGGTGTGCTGAAAGGCGTACTACCGATCAAGCGGTTGTTGGTCAATGATCCGGAAAAACAGGTCGCAGAAGTCATGGCCAGCGACCCGGTGAGTTTTCATCCGGACGAAGACGCCTACGACGCCGCCCAGGCGTTTGAGCGGTATGACCTGATTTCGGCCCCAGTAGTCGACAAGAACGACAAGCTGATCGGTCGTTTGACCATCGATGAAATGGTCGACCTGATTCGTGAAGAAAGTGAGACCGAAGTCCTCAACATGGCTGGTCTGCGTGAGGAGGAAGACATCTTCGCCTCAGTGTGGAAGTCACTGCGTAACCGTTGGGCTTGGCTGGCGGTCAATCTGGTTACCGCTTTTGTCGCATCCCGTGTGATTGGCTTGTTTGAAGGGTCTATCGAAAAGTTGGTGGCCCTGGCCGCTTTGATGCCCATTGTCGCGGGCATCGGTGGCAATTCGGGTAACCAGACCATCACCATGATTGTTCGTGCGATGGCTTTGGACCAGGTCAGTACCGGTAATACTTCGCGTCTGATGCGCAAGGAGTTGGCGGTAGGCTTGATCAATGGTTTGGTGTGGGGCGGAGTGATCGGCGTCGTGGCCTACATGCTCTACGGGAGCTGGTCGCTGGGGGTGGTGATGACGGCGGCCATGACCCTCAATCTCTTGCTGGCGGCGCTTATGGGCGTTCTGATCCCGATGACCTTGGCGCGTCTGGGACGTGATCCGGCAATGGGAGCCAGTGTGATGATTACCGCGATGACCGACAGTGGTGGTTTTTTCATCTTTCTTGGTCTGGCGACGATCTTCTTGCTCTAAAGAGCTCCCAGCTAATGCTTTACATCCCCGCGAAGCGCCTATATGGCGCTTCGTTGCTTTTGTCTCAGGCAAAAAAAAAGCCAGCGGCTGGGCTGGCTTTAGCGTTCGAGATGAAGTCAGGTGGCGTCTGCGGCCATTTCAGCGTCGTGGGCGATCAGCGAAACCAAAGCGTTTTGCTGGCGATGTGAAAGTTGACGGAAACGTTGAAGCAGTTCGCGTTCATGCAAAGACAGCTCTGGACTGTCCAGGCGCATGCTCAGCTCTTCGCCCAAGGCGCCTTCCTGAATGAGACTCTGTTCCAGGCGCGCGATGATTTCGGAGTTCATGCTGCGGTGATGATTGCGAGCCACCTCGGCAATGCGTTCACGCATCCCGTCGGGTAGGCGTACGACGAACTTGTCAGCCGTACGGCTGGAATAAATTGCCTGTTTCAATGGGCGCATATATTTAACCGGTTAGTTCAGGGGAGCGGTTCTCGGAATTGGCCGCGGGCTGTTTTTTAGGACAAGCCTGATCGCCAAATGTTCAACCTGAATTGCTAAGAGGCCCGCATCATGCCTCAAAGTTGCCAGATCCTTGGCGTCAATTCTGTGACAAATATTGAACTGGATAAAGGCGTTATGCCAGCACCAATTATCAGAAATGCGGACTGGTTTGAAAAGATCGCTAATCCGCGCTGTTGGCCGCATCCTCCTCTCCAATGAAAGTATTAGCGCACTAGCGAAGGTGCATGTTGTGCGGGTGAGTTGTGTAATCCCTGCCTGTTAGAGAATAGTGGCAAATGGCCAATTTGCTAGTGGCGTCGCACGGAGCAACACCGCATGCCAGGTAGGCTGATTGACTCGATGGGGCCTTCGGGGGCGGCAAGGATAGCTTGATTGATGGCGTCAGGCAGCCTTTAAATTCAATGAGTTGTGAGATTGCAAGCGGGTTGGTTACGTGTTCTGCCGTGTTAGCGGGTGAGGGGGGAGAGGGGGTATTGGGCGGGGGGGCGGGCAGCGAGTGATGTAGGCGATTCCGCTTTGTTCTGGCGGAGCAATGGCCTCGGCTATGGCATTCCATTGCAGATTGATCAGTGATTATCCGATGGTAGGAGGGGGCTTGTCGATGGCTCAAGAGGGTGTTTTCCTCAAGTGAGAAAGCACTATCTTGATCTAATTCCGATAGTTCTGGTCTTGAGCAAACAGGTGTGCGTCGCCGTTTACTGCTACGGGCGCGGGAGCGCGTGCACGAAGTCGGTATTACCTTGAAACGCAACGAGCTGCTCAGCAGTGCCGCTTGGTTCGATGATGAGCTGATTGTGTGTTTGGTTAGTTCCGCAGAGTTGAGCATTACTCTGGAACCAGTGCTGGAGATACTGCGACAGTGCCGTGTTAGCGCAGCGTCGAATCGAGCTTGATCTTGCGCCCTGCGAACAATGCCAGCAGGAACAAGCTGAAGAACGAGCCGCAGGCAATCAGCGAAGTGCTGGCAGCAGCCGGGCAGCACATCCGCTGAGCAGTGTCAGAGCGAACAAGCTTATTGCAGCAGTGGACATAGAGGGCTCCTGATGTCGCGAACTTAAAATACCCAGCTTTCAGTTGGCGTGACGGACGGTTGCGGCAGGGTCTGTCCTTCGGTCGCCCGGGCAATTACTCCAGGCACTGCCTGGCTGCTGATGACCGCCAGTTGCGGCGTTTGGTGTGGGTTGTGATGGGGGGCGGTAGCAGGGGTAAGTTCAGCGTTGCCTGCTGGCAGAAAGTGGAAGGCCAGCAATGCGGCGATGGCTGTGGCATTCAACATAAGCAAGGCGCTGTTCATGAGCATCATCTCTGCGGTGTCTTATTCATTGACTAAAGCAGGCCGCGTGCCAGTGGTTTAATAATGCATAAATGCTTTAAAAACAATGGCTTAAATTTTTTAAGTCCATCTTGTTGATTGCATTTTGCAATGATGGCTTTTTGGGGTGATGCAATTTGCACGAAGTCGTTTTGAGTCCTGCGCCCAGGGCTGGCGTCTTCTGCAAAAAGCCCTAGGGATGACATGACAAATGCAGCCCTGACCGTTAACATGCACGCCGTCCTTCGCGCCGCCTGGCGCCGCTGTTAAGTCTCAGTAGCTCAATTGGATAGAGCATCCCCCTCCTAAGGGGAAGGTTGGCAGTTCGAACCTGCCCTGGGACACCAACTCATTTCCCTTCGTTGCCTCACTGCGTCGCCAGACAGAACGCCGGTAATCCGTCCCAGGCGACTCAAGCTCGCCTCGTCGAATGCTTGCCCCAGAGAGTCGGCCCTGAACGCGGCGACCCATTGCTGACGCCTGAGCACGTAAGCGCGAACGAAGTCATCCCGGTCGTTGAAGCAGTCTTGAGCCCGTTCGGCGTTGTGCAACATGATGCGCCAACCTGTCTGAGGATCGATCCAGTTCATCAGCATCGTGTAGCGGACAAAAAAAGCACTGCGTACGCAAGCGAGGATCGTTGGTGGTGCTCAGGCCGTGCAGATCAACGCGAAACCACTGCTGTTCCAGTTCAATGCCGGTGATCACGCCGCTGTTATGCGCCATCGTTGACTCCCTTTGATAATGACCTGCGCATCAGGTGATGCACCGCCTGGCAGGTCGGTAATTGCTCATTCTCTATAACACCTCCGGTGGGCATGCCGATGCTTCGACACCCAGCTTGCAAGCTCGCGTCTGATGGAGAATTTGGCCCTTGGCCAGGTCTGTGGGAAACCCTGGCGCGGCAAGTAAAAGACACTTGAGGCGTTGAGGCGCGGCATGCTGTCAGGTGATGTTTCAGAATCCAAGGCGTTGGGGCGAGGGGAGGGGGATTTTCAGCAGCGTTGCCTGGGCGCTGGCTGATTCTTTCGCGTTCAGGTGGTAAATGCTGCTCGGTCTCTATAAGGGATTGCTGAATCTGGCCGATAGCTTCGGTGGACACTTGTATTCCCAAGCAGCGGCCCGGAGCATGGGACCGCTGGAAAATGCTTGATGGCCTCTGGCTTGCGGCTATTATTCGCGCGCCCGAGAGTGGGCTGAGAGGCCGGGCCTCGTGTCTCTGGATTGATTTTCTTACTTGCCTGGAATCTTCGATGCTGGCGTACCACCAAAAGAGCTTTTTGATCGTCGATGATTTCTCGGACTTCCGCAGTTCGGTGCGTTCGATGTTGCGTGAGCTGGGCGTCAAGGACGTGGACACCGCGGATACCGGCGAACAGGCTCTGCGCATGTGCGCGCAAAAGCGCTATGACTTTATCCTTCAGGATTACCACCTGGGTGACGGCAAGAAAAACGGCCAGCAGGTGCTCGAAGACCTGATGCTGGAAAAACTCATCAGCCATGAAAGCGTGTTCCTCATGGTTACCGCTGAGAGCAGCCAGGCCATGGTGCTCAGTGCCCTGGAGCACGAGCCCGATGCCTATTTGACCAAGCCTTTCAATCGCTCTGGTCTGGCGCAGCGCTTGGAGCGTCTGCAGCAGCGTAAGAACCTGCTCAAACCCATCCTTCAGGCCCTTGATCGGGGTAAGCCGGTGGAGGTGCTCAACGCCTGCGTCGCCCTATGCAAGCAAGACCCGCGTTACGCACCGCTGTGCCTGCGTTATCGGGCGGATGCTCTGCGCGATATGCATCAGAATGAGGCCCTTGAGCGCCTGTACAACAGTATTTTGGCCGACCGTCCATTGCCTTGGGCTTATGTCGGATTGGGGCGTCTGTTGTTCAAGCGTGGGCAGATTGGTGAGGCTAAGTCGGTGTACGAAAAGGCCTTGAAAGCCTTTCCGATGATGCCGGGGCTTTATGACGGGTTAGCTGATGTGCTGGTGGCTGAAGGCGATACCAAGCGTGCCCAGAGTGTGCTGGAAGAGGCTGTGCGCCTGTCGCCATTGGCGGTTCGGCGTCAGGCCCTGCTGGGCAAGCTGGCCATGGCTAACGAAGATTTTGACAGCGCTTCCAGAGCCTATCGTCAGGCCGTTTCCCAGGGCGCGCAGTCGCGCTTTAAGGACCCGGAAAGCAATCTTGGTCTGGCCCATGCGCTGATCAGCAAAGGCAGCGAGAAAGGACTGGATACGCGTACCCGGCTGGAGATCAATCAGACCCTGAGCGCTGTGGCCAAGGAAAATCCCACCGATCCGGGGTTGCAGATTCGCGCGCGTTTGATGAAAGCCACCAGTCTGCTGCTCAATGATGCGGAAACCGCGGAAAAGCTCACCGAACAGGCATTGATGCGCCTGGATGGCATGGAGCAGTTCATGAGTCCCGAGGCGGCGCTGCTGGTGGCCAAGCAACTGCAAATGCTGGGGCAGGCCAATGCAGGTGCGTCGATGTTGAAAAACTGCGCGGAAATCTACGGCGACGATCCGAAGGTCATGCAGAACATTGCCAAGCTCACCGACGATCCGGCTATTCTCAATGCTTCCAATGCGGCGGCTGACATTAACCGCCAGGGTGTGCGTAGCTACAAGGCTGGCAACTTGGCCGAAGCCCGGGAATTGTTCCGCAAGGCTCTGGCCATGCAGCCGAAGAACATCAGTATTGCCCTGAACATGGCGCAGTCGCTGTTGCACGGTGCGGATGCCAGTGCCGATGCGGCGCTCCTGGAGGAGTGTCGCGAGTGCCTGAAAATGGTTGGCATGATGCCCGATAGCGACGTGCGTTATCCGCGTTACCAGAAGCTGAGAAGCAAGGCGTTTGGCGAATGAACGAACAGCAACAGGCTCTCGACTTTTCCACGGTGATCGCCTCCACCGTACATGACATGAAGAACTCCCTGGCTATGCTGATGCAGGCCCATGCGCAATGGGTAGCGCGTCTGCCCGAGGCGCAGCAGACAGCTGAGCAGGGGGTGATCGATTATGAATTTGCCCACCTCAACGGGATGTTGGTGCAACTGCTGGGGCTGTACAAGCTGGGGGTCAATCAGTTGCCCCTGCAGCCGGCCTATCACGAGTTGGATGACTTCATAGAAGCGCAATTGGTGAGCCATCAGGACGTGTTCAAAAGCCGTGGGATCTTGGCCACCTACGAAGTTGATCCTTTGAGTCCTCTGGGCTTTTTCGATCGTGAGTTGATCGCCTCGGTACTGGCTAACTGCATCAACAATGCGATTCGTCATGCACGCCATGCGCTGTTGATCAGCGTCAGTGATGAGGAGGGGCAGGTGGTCCTGTCCATCAATGATGATGGTGACGGTTATCCCCCGGTAATGATCGAACGTCAGGCCGATTATGTGCAGGGCATCAATCAAAGCAGTGGCAGCACCGGACTGGGTTTGTACTTCGCTGGACGCATCGCCGAACTGCACCAACGCAATGGTGTAGGCGGGCACACGCAAATCAGCAATGGCGGTCCGTTGGGCGGCGGCTTGTTCAAGCTCTATCTGCCCTGAAGGGCCCTCCGAGGTTATTCCTGCGACGTGTCCTTGTGGCGTTATTGGTCTTTTGGTAACGCTCGTTATTGCCGGAAACCGGGGGCTTCGGGATTTTATCTTTGCCTGCTTGAAATTTTGAACGGCTGATGCGTATTTTGTACGGGTTGCCGTTCGCGGCTCGTATAACAACAAGGATTGAGTCATGACAACCGAAGGCCACTGTTCACTCGCCGAGCGATTGACGGGCATTGATGAGATCGAATGTGTCACTGCGGATTTGAATGGCGTACCGCGGGGCAAGGTAATGACCGCTGAAGGCTTCCTCGAAGGGCGGCGCTTGCAGATGGCCCGTGGGGTGCTGCTGCAGTGCATCATGGGCGGTTATCCGCCGGCACGTTTTTACGGCAGCGACGACGGTGACCTGGCGCTCAATGCCGACCCTCAGCAGATTCACCGCCTGCCCTGGAGTCAAGCACCGCGGGCGCTGGCCATTTGTGATGCAGATGAACTCAACGGCGAAAGTTCACGGCTGTCCACCCGTGGTCAACTCAAGCAGGTGATCTCTCGTTATGCGGCCTTGGGCCTGGCTCCGGTGGTGGCTACCGAGCTTGAGTTTTTCGTGTTCGCACCCAATCAAGACCCGGCTCAACCCTTTCGGCCACCGGTGGGCCTGGACGGTCGGCGTGAGGAGGGCTACTCGGCGTTCAGTGTCAGTTCCAACAACGGCTTACGGCCGTTCTTCAGCGAAGTCTATGCGTGCATGGCGGCTTTGGGGCTGCCCCGTGACACCTTCATGCATGAAATGGGGGTCAGTCAGTTCGAGATCAACTTGTTGCATGGTGATCCACTGCTGTTGGCGGATCAAACCTTCTTGTTCAAGCACCTGCTCAAGGAGGTGGCGCTCAAGCATGGTCTGATGGTGGTCTGCATGGCCAAGCCGCTGGCGCATACGCCGGGCAGCTCCATGCATATTCATCAGAGCGTGGTGGAGATGGGCAGCGATCGGAACGTCTTCAGTGACGAGGCCGGGCAGCCCACGGCGATGTTTCGTCATTTTATCGGCGGCCAGCAGGCGGCAATGGCGGATTTCACGGCGTTGTTCGCGCCCAACGTCAACTCCTATCAGCGCTTGTGCCATCCTTACGCTTCGCCGAATAATGCCTGCTGGTCCCATGACAATCGGGCCGCAGGGTTGCGGATTCCGGCCAGTTCGCCTGTGGCGCGCCGGGTGGAAAACCGTTTGCCGGGGGCGGACGCCAATCCCTATCTGGCAATTGCCGCGAGCTTGGCGGCGGGTTTGCATGGTATCGAGAACGAACTGGAGCCTACGGCGGCAATTCAGGGCGAATTCCAAGTGCCGGATAATTTGTCGCTGCCCTGTACCTTGCATGCCGCGTTGGAGCGTCTCAAGCGTAGCCAGTTGGCCAGGGAACTGTTCGGCAGTGAGTTCATCGAAGGTTACATCGCTTCGAAGACTATGGAGTTGACCAGCTTCTTTGATGAAATTACCCCCTGGGAGCGGCGTGTTTTAGCGGCCCAGGCTTAACCGACCTGTCGCTGATCGGGCCCTGTGTTGCCATGGGCTCAATCCCTCATTCAAGGAGCCGCTCGGAACGCCGATGCGCCAAATTTGGAAGTCTTTTCGAGCGCTTTATTTCGCCTCGCTGATGATGTTGATCGGCTCGGGTCTGCTCAGCACGTATCTGGCACTGCGCCTGGCTGCCGATCATGTCGACGGCTTGTGGGTGGGGGCCTTGATGGCGGCCAACTATTTCGGCTTGGTATTGGGCGGCAAGCTGGGGCACCGGCTGATTGCACGAGTCGGTCATATCCGTGCCTACGCTACCTGTGCCGGTATCGTTGGTGCCGCAGTGCTTGGGCACGGGCTGGTGGATTGGCTGCCGGCCTGGTTGGTGCTGCGGATGATCGTCGGTCTGGGGATGATGTGCCAGTACATGGTCATCGAGAGCTGGCTCAATGAGCAGGCTGATGCCAATCAGCGTGGCTTGGTGTTCAGTGGTTACATGATCGCTTCTTACCTGGGGCTGGTTCTGGGGCAGCTTATTCTGGTCATGCATCCGGCCTTGGGCTTGGAGCTGTTGATGTTGGTGGCTCTGTGCTTTGCCCTGTGCCTGGTGCCGGTGGCGATGACTCGGCGCATTCACCCGGCGCCTTTGCATCCAGCACCAATGGAGCCGCGATTCTTTATCAAGCGGGTGCCGCAATCCTTGAGTACGGTGCTTGGTTCAGGCTTGATCGTCGGCTCATTTTACGGTTTGGCACCGCTCTATGCTTCGCGCCAGGGCCTGACGACCGAGCAGGTGGGTCTGTTCATGGGTAGCTGTATTTTTGCCGGGCTGGTGGTGCAGTGGCCCTTGGGCTGGTTGTCCGATCGGTATGACCGGGCGTTGCTGATTCGTTGTTTTGCCCTGTTTTTGGCGATAGCGGCTTTGCCCTTGGCGATCTTGTCCTCGGTGTCACTGGAAGTGCTGTTTGTCCTGGGGTTTCTTTGTTCCTTGGTGCAGTTCTGTCTTTATCCCTTGGCGGTGGCATTCTCCAATGACCACGTTGAGGCGGATCGAAGGGTGTCGCTGACGGCGATGTTATTGGTGACCTATGGCGTGGGGGCGAGTATCGGGCCCTTGGCTGCGGGGGTGTTGATGAAGTTTTTCGGCAGCCAAATGCTTTATGCCTTCTTCTGCTTCTTTGCCTTGATCCTGGTTTGGCGGATCCGACCAAAGGCCGTCACCAATCTGCATCAGGTAGACGATGCGCCGCTGCATCACGTGGCGATGCCGGACAGTATGTCCAGTTCGCCGCTGGTTGCCGCCCTTGACCCTCGGGTGGATGAGCAAGTGGTACAGGATCAGATGCAGACTACTCCGGCCCCGGACGCCGAGTCGGATGTGGAGCTTGCGCCGGACTCTGAGGCTGAGCAAGTAGAGGGGCAGGCTGCCCCGGATGATTCAGGTCCAGAACACCTGAGTGGGGCCAGGCCCTGAAAAAAAACGGGCAGTGCCTTGCGGCAATTGCCCGTTTTTTATTGTTTGCTAGCAATCACATATCGTCTTTATCGAAGCGCCGCGCTTCACGCTGCAGTTGATAGACGAAACGCTCGACCTGGCGCTGGACCAAGCCACTCATGTTGTGAAAACGCACGCCTGCAAAAGTCGTGTCGATTCGTTCTTCGTGATGCAGGTAACGCAGTTCCACTGGCGTGGTCATGCTGCCGAAGGGCAGGGCGGCGATGAAACGTTCATATACCTGGCCCAGTTGCAGGCGCGAGGAGGTATCACCATCAAAGCGCAGTTTGCAGCCTGTGGCGGAGATATCCAGTAGCTTGCCGGTGATGGGCGCTTTGAGCTTTTCACCACCGAGTTCGATGTCCACCAGCTGTGCCAGCTTCAACGCGGCACGGAAGGCATTGCGCCGTTGGTGATAAACCACTTCGTCCGGCAACGTGGTGCGGTAGCACCGACCGCCATTGGAGTCATCCAGCGTCGGTACGCCATTGCTTTCCCAGGCAATACGCACGCCGTCATGAAAGCCTTCAACACGAAACGGCTCTCCGGCCAGCATGAAGCGTTCGCCGTCGCGGGGAATCATCTCGTCGAGGGCGATCATGTTGCTGTCGCGGTCCACTTCCACCAAGTAGCTTTGGAAGCGTTGGCTGCGTTCGTGGAAGGTGATGATCAGCGGGTCGTGGCTCTCTTGCAGCAACCGCAGGTTGGAGGAAATTTCCAACGCTGTGGTGAACACCTTAGGTGGCTGCGGGGCATCTTCCGCGGTTGAGGTGTTGAACACGGTTCGTCAATCTCCAGACAAAATACAACTACACGCAGGGGCTAGCATTTTGCCAGCATGTTTCACGGCTTGGTAGCACGCGCTGGTTTTTGCGGATTAAGCCTGACTGAGTGCGCGGGGCTTCGCAAGCATCGAGGTAGAGCCCCGGGCGTCGTATAGGGCTGGAGGTTCGCCGCCGTTGAGGATTTTCAATTGGTTGGCGGTGGTGGCCTGCTGAATCTGGATCGAGCGGCCATTGAGCTCGTTAGTGGCCTGGCAGTCTGCAAGCAGTTGAGTCAGCAGATCGCTCTGTTCAAGCAGCTGAGTACCCAGGCTCGAGTGACTGGCCAGTTGCTCGAGGCCTGTCCGGTTGGTGGGCAGATTCAGGCTGGCGAGTATTTGCGTGCGCTTGCGGCCATGCTGTTCCAGCAAAATGACCAGGGCTTGCTTCTGCGCCAGAATGTCTTCCAGCAACGGCATGTCACGGCCGTGCAGGGCGACCGATTCGGCTCTGAGCAGCTCCAGCAGTTGTTGCGCTGGAGCAAGGTCATCATTGATCAGTTGCAGTAAGTTGGTGTCGTGCATGGCTGGCCTTGGGAATTAAGCGTCCAAAAGCCTGGCGCGAGCCGGTGGCTAGCGCTGGGCTTCGAAGTTAAGCAGTTTGCTGGCTACACGGTTGCTGTCGACCTTATAGCTGCCATCGGCAATGGCTTGCTTCAACTCGGCCACGCGGGCTTTGTCGACAGCGGGCTGATCGCGCAGCTTGTCAGTGATCTTCTGCAACTGTTGAGCCTCATTGCTGAGGTGTACCGATTCCCCGCTTTTGCTGGTTTCGGCTGCGGTCGTCAGCGGCGCGGATTTTCCGGCTTCACCGGTTTCCTTGCTGGTGCTGGTACGCATACTGCCTGTCAGTGAAGGGGAGCTGTTTAAACGGCTAAAGTCGATGACCATGATGAAGAAAACCTCTGGGTATTTGGACGCTTGCCATGTTTTCGGCCATACCCTGAAAAACTTTAGGCTCAATTGTCGACGAGCCAGCGCAGGTATCTGCGACCCGTAATGGGTCACAGTTTAGGGAACGAATGGGTCGAGCGCCAGAGATCTACATTGCGACTTCTACCTGACCCGGGGCGGTGACGCGAGCTTTGATCACGCGTTGTGAATTCAGGTTTTTGACCCGGATTTGCTCGCTCATGCCGCCGTTGGACAGCGCCTCGCCGGGCATGCGCACATTTAAGGTGCCGCTGCGCGCCGATATCACCACTTGGTCGCCTTTGCGCACCACTTCAGCTTGTTCCAGGTGCACCAGCGTAATGAGCTGGTCGGCGACCATTGGTCGGACAAGCTTCTGTCCAATAGCCTGATCCACCGAAGTCAGGTAGCCCTGATTGTTGTGGCTGATGTCGCGCTCACGCAGTGTAACGTCGTTCGGTTCGATGATTCCCCCACGCTTGAGAGGCCGTGATGTGGTGACCACCTCGCGAAACAGCTTGACCTGGGCGGGCACAAATACTGTCCAGGGCGAGGCGCCTTCGCAGCGAACTTTCACGGTGACCCGCCCCAGTGGTTGTGCCGGGCTTTCCAAGCTCGCTGTCAATTCCTTGTCGCAAGCAGGCATGCGCATGCGCGGATCCAACTGGTTGACCTGAATTTCGTAGCGTCCTTCCGTTTGACTGGTTGCCAGATAGTCTTCTACCGTGAATTCAAGAAACCCTTGAGTGACGCCGATAAGTAGATCAGGCAGGGTGACCGAATCAGCAACGGCAGGGCCGCCAGGGTTTAAAATGCATAACGCCGACAGCCCGCAAAGCAATTTGCGGTAGTTAGAGGTCAGGCGTCGGAAAAATGTCGTTTTGGCGTTCATAACAGTTAAAAAGCAAGCCCCGTGCCGTTTAGCAATGAGCGTGCGTCGGATCTTAAAGCTTTGGGGAGTCTGGGCATGGCTGGTGTAATGGATTCGGTAAACCAGCGCACGCAATTGGTTGGGCAGAATCGCCTGGAGCTGCTGCTGTTCCGTCTGGATGGTGGGCAACTCTATGGGATCAACGTATTCAAGGTTCGTGAGGTGCTGCAATGCCCCAAGCTGACCGTGATGCCCAAATCCAGTCCTGTGGTGTGCGGTGTTGCAAATATTCGAGGGGCAACCATTCCGATCTTGGATCTGGCAATGGCCACTGGCTCTGGCGGATTGCAGGATCAGAGCAATCCATTCGTCATTATCACTGAGTACAACACCAAAACTCAGGGGTTTCTGGTGCGCTCGGTGGAACGTATCGTCAACATGAACTGGGAAGAAATTCATCCGCCGCCCAAGGGGACCGGTCGCGATCACTACCTGACGGCCGTGACTCGGGTGGACAACCAGTTGGTTGAGATCATCGACGTAGAAAAAATATTGGCGGAAGTTGCGCCCACTTCCGAGTCGATCTCGGTGGGGGTGGTGGATGCTGAAACCCAGCACAAGGCGGTTTCCTTGCGGGTGCTTACCGTTGACGATTCGTCAGTGGCGCGCAAACAAGTCACCCGTTGCTTGCAGACCGTGGGCGTTGAGGTTGTGGCGCTGAATGACGGACGGCAAGCGCTGGATTACCTGCGCAAGTTGGTGGACGAGGGCAAGAAGCCGGAAGAGGAGTTCCTCATGATGATTTCCGACATCGAGATGCCCGAAATGGACGGCTACACTCTCACGGCTGAGATACGCAGTGATCCGCGTATGCAAAAGCTGCATATCATCCTGCATACTTCGTTGTCAGGGGTGTTCAATCAGGCGATGGTGAAGAAGGTCGGTGCTGATGACTTCCTTGCCAAGTTCCGTCCTGATGACCTGGCATCCCGGGTAGTTGACCGGATCAAAGCAGCAGACCATAGCTGAGGGCATCAGCCCTTGGCGGACAATAAGATATAAGAGGCGGCAGCATTGTCTACGGGTAATTTGGATTTTGAACAGTTCCGGGTCTTCCTGGAAAAAGCCTGTGGTATTTTGCTCGGGGAGAATAAGCAATATCTCGTCTCGAGCCGTCTCAACAAGCTGATGGAGCAGCAGGGGATAAAAACCTTGGGCGAACTGGTTCAGCGTATTCAGGCTCAACCTCGCAGCGGTTTGCGCGAGATGGTCGTGGATGCGATGACAACCAACGAAACCTTGTGGTTTCGTGACACCTATCCGTTTGAGGTCTTGAAGAACAAGGTGCTTCCCGAGGCGATCAAGGCCAGTCCCAATCAGCGTCTGCGGATTTGGTCGGCCGCCTGTTCGTCGGGGCAAGAGCCGTACTCGCTGTCGATGTCCATCGATGAGTTCGAGCGCAGTAATATGGGGCAGTTGAAGATGGGGGTGCAGATTGTTGCCACCGACCTCTCCGGCGCCATGCTCAACAACTGCAAGACTGGCGAATACGACAGCCTGGCGATTGGTCGTGGCTTGTCAGCCGATCGCCTGCAGCGTTATTTCGAACCCAAGGGACCGGGGCGCTGGGTGGTCAAGGCGCCAATCAAGAACCGGGTGGAGTTTCGCTCGTTCAACCTGTTGGACAGCTATGCCAGCCTCGGCAAGTTCGACATCGTGTTTTGTCGCAATGTGTTGATCTACTTCTCGGCCGAGGTCAAGAAGGACATTCTGTTGCGCATTCATAGCACCCTGAAGCCTGGCGGTTACCTGTTTCTCGGAGCTTCCGAAGCGCTCAACGGTCTACCGGATCATTATCAGATGGTGCAATGCAGTCCGGGGATCATTTACAAGGCGAAGTGATCAGTATCGGCTGCAATGAAAAGGGAGGTCTTCGGATCTCCCTTTTTTGTGCGTGTCATTTTGCCGGTGAGACGAGCTGAAAGCGGCAGAGTGATTGCCGCTTTGCCGGCGTTTCGCGGAAATCCATTGCCGCTTTTCTGGCATTGCCGCCTGGGTATCGCTGGAAAACCCCTGATTTACGGGCTTTGAGTACTTGGCACGCTGATTGCTAAATCAAAATTACGAAAAATCAGGTCACCCGAAGGTTTCCCGACATGAGCATCAGCTTCGATAAAGCGCTTGGTATCCACGAAGAGGCTCTTGGCTTTCGCGCCAAGCGTGCCGAAGTACTGGCCAATAACATCGCTAACGCCGATACCCCGAACTACAAGGCTCGGGATCTGGACTTTTCCGCGGTACTCGCCGAGCAGAACGAGAAGGTCAAGAACGGTACGTTCGCGTTGAACATGACCAATAGCCGGCATATCGAAGCGCAAGGCCTGAGCAGCGGCGATGAGTCGCTGCTGTATCGCACGCCGATGCAGCCTTCGATCGATCAGAACACCGTGGATGCGCAGTTGGAGCAGTCCAGCTATGCGCAGAACGCGGTGGATTTCCAGGCCAGCTTCACGCTGCTCAACAGCAAATTCAAAGGGCTGGTTGCAGCCCTGCGCGGAGAGTAATTCATGTCCCTTGCCAGTGTTTTCAATATTGCCGGTAGCGGCATGAGCGCTCAGACCACGCGCCTGAACACCGTCGCCAGTAACATCGCCAACGCTGAGAGCGTGTCGTCGAGCATTGATCAGACCTATCGCGCTCGTCATCCAGTGTTCGCCACCATGTTCCAGAGTGCGCAGAGTGGTGGCAGCGATTCGCTGTTCCAGAACCAGGACGCTGCCGGACAGGGCGTACAAGTGTTGGGCGTCGTCGAGGATCAGAGCAATCTTGAGGCCCGCTATGAGCCGAACCATCCTGCCGCTGACGCCAAGGGTTATGTCTACTACCCCAACGTCAACGTGGTGGAGGAAATGGCCGACATGATTTCTGCCAGCCGCTCGTTCCAGACCAATGCTGAAATGATGAACACCGCCAAAACCATGATGCAGAAGGTCCTGACCTTGGGTCAGTGATAAGGGGCGAAGCCAATGAGCGTTACTGACACCACCGGTGCTCCATCCCTTAAGGATGTGCTGGCCAACTCGTCGAAGAAAACTGCGGCCACCAGCGCCGATGGCCTGGCTGCCGCGACGAATAGTGTCGCCGGCAAAAAGGCGTTGGATCAGGATTCTTTCATGAAGTTGTTGGTCACTCAGATGAGTAACCAGAATCCGCTCGATCCGCAGGACAACAGTGCATTTGTCGCGCAGCTTGCGCAGTTCGCTTCCTTGGGTGAGATGGCCAAGCTCAATACCACGGTGAATGCGATTACCAGCAACTACAAGTCGTCCCAGGCTCTGCAGGCCTCCTCTTTGGTAGGGCGCTCGGTGATTGTTCAAACCGGCACCACTCAGGTGGATACCAGCAAGAGCATGACCGGTTCGGTGACGGTGCCTTCTAGCGTGAGCTCGGTCACCGTCACGGTTACCGACAAGGACGGCAACACCGTCAAGACTATCGATCTGGGCAGCCAGAAGGCGGGTAATTCCAGCTTCGTGTGGGATGGTACCAAGACCGACGGCACCAAGGCGGATCCAGGTAACTACACCTTCAAGGCCAGCACCACCATTGATGGCAAGGGCACTGATCTGATCACTTATCTGCCAGCGACCGTCAACAGCGTCACCATCAGTCAGAGCGGTGGCGAGTTGATGTTGAACCTGGCAGGCATGGGCAGTCCGATTGCCCTGTCCAAAGTACAAACTATTGGTATCTAGAGCCGACTAACCGGCACAAGGAGTGGAATATGTCTTTCAATATCGGCCTTAGCGGTCTCTACGCTGCCAACAAACAGCTGGACGTTACCGGCAACAACATCGCCAACGTCGCCACCACCGGCTTCAAATCCTCCCGTGCGGAGTTCGCCGACGTGTACTCGGCCACCAAACTGGGTAGCGGCAGCCAGGTGATTGGTAATGGTGTGCGCTTGTCCAACGTCTCCCAGCAGTTTACCAACGGTGATATCAACAACACCGGTAACGTGTTGGACATGGGCATCCAGGGCCAGGGCTTCTTCGTGCTCAGCACCAACGGTTCCTTGACCTACACCCGTGCGGGCACCTTCAAGACCGATAAGGAAGGTTTCATTACCAACAGTGACGGTACCGCCCGCCTGCAAGGTTATGCCGTGGATGCCAACGGCAAGATCATCAACGGCGTACTGACCGACTTGCGGATCGATACTTCCAATTTGGCGCCGAAGCCAACTGACGCGATCTCTTCGACGATCAACCTGGATTCCGACGCAGACCCGATCGATACGGCGGCGACAGCGCCTGCGTACGTCTTCAAGCCGGGCGACAACACGACCTACACCAAGCAGTTCAGTACGCCGGTCTATGACACTCAGGGCAACAAGCACGTCATGGATCAGTACATGATCAAGACGCCGAACGCCAATACCTGGGAGACCTACACCCTGATCGACGGTCGCAACCCGGACGGCTCGGCCTTTAGCATGGCTAACCAGTCGCCGATCACCATAACCTTCGATTCGTCGGGCAAGCTGCAGAGCATTACGCCGCCCGCTGCGCCTGCGACTACGCCGTATACCGTTACCGGTAACAGCATTGTCATGTCGGCTGCTGCCTGGACCCCGGGTACCGTCACCAATGGCGTGTTCGCGCCTAACGGTGCGGCGCCAGCGCCAAACGGCGTGAGCATCGACATGACCAAGACCGGTTCGGTGTTTGGCGATACCAATCGCACGGTGATTGCGCAGAATGGCTACTCCACGGGACAGATCAGCAGCCTGACCATCGACGGTTCCGGCGTGATGTTGGCCAACTTCAGTAACGAGCAGACCAAGGCGATCGGCCAGATCTCCCTGGCCAGCTTCACTAATGAGCAGGGTCTGCAGCCGGTAGGCGGCACCCAGTGGAAAGAGACTTACTCGTCCGGTATTCCAGGTTATGACGCGCCTAAGAGCGGTACCTTGGGTTCGGTGGTGTCCAACTCCCTGGAGGAATCCAACGTCAACCTGACCAACGAACTGGTGAACCTGATCAAGGCCCAGAGCAACTATCAGGCGAACGCCAAGACCATCTCCACCCAGAGCACCATCATGCAGACCATCATTCAGATGACCTGATGCCGGTTCGCTAGCGCGCTCTACCCGAAGCCCCTCATTGAGGGGCTTTTTTTTATGTCGGTGTCCTGTTGCCCATTGTGCTTCTGTCTTTATGGGGGGGGCACGCCTTCTGGGCCTGAGCGATGTTTGAGGTCGGCTGCCGGTTTATTGCGGGCAAAAGAAAACCCCCGATAAACCGGAGGTCTATCGGGGGGCGAGGCAGGTGCCCGCGGGCACCTGTCGGCTCAGGTTATTGGCAAGCTTCGCAATCCGGCTCGTCGATGGCGCAAGCCTTTGGTACAGGAGCAGGACCGGCGGGAGCCGCTAGGACCGAGTCGTCACCGTGGTTGCCGCTGGAAACAGCGTTCAGCTTGCCGGTGTTGATGGTCGACTTCTCGGTGCTGGTGGCGGCCAGGGCACGGAGGTAGTAAGTGGTTTTCAGGCCACGGTACCAGGCCATGCGGTAGGTCACGTCGAGCTTCTTGCCCGAAGCGCCGGCGATGTACAGGTTCAGTGACTGAGCTTGGTCGATCCACTTCTGGCGACGGCTGGCGGCGTCGACGATCCACTTGGTTTCCACTTCGAAGGCGGTCGCGTAGAGCTCTTTGAGTTCTTGCGGGATGCGCTCGATCTGCTGTACCGAACCGTCGTAGTACTTCAGGTCGTTGATCATCACCGAGTCCCACAGGCCGCGAGCCTTGAGGTCGCGAACCAGATACGGGTTGATCACGGTGAATTCGCCCGACAGGTTCGATTTCACGTAGAGGTTCTGGTAGGTCGGTTCGATCGACTGCGATACGCCGGTGATGTTGGCGATGGTCGCGGTCGGTGCGATGGCCATGATGTTGGAGTTACGAATGCCTTTCTGCACACGGGCACGAACCGGTGCCCAGTCCAGGGTTTCGTTGAGGTCCACATCGATGTACTTCTGGCCGCGAGCCTCGATCAGGATCTGTTGCGAATCCAGCGGCAAGATGCCCTTGGACCACAGCGAACCCTGGAAGGTCTCGTAGGCGCCGCGCTCATCGGCCAGGTCGCAGGAAGCCTGGATCGCGTAGTAGCTGACCGCTTCCATGGACTTGTCGGCGAACTCGACGGCCGCGTCGGAGCCGTAGGCAATGTGCTGCAGGTACAAAGCGTCCTGGAAGCCCATGATGCCCAGGCCCACCGGGCGGTGCTTGAAGTTGGAGTTCTTCGCTTGCGGCACCGAGTAGTAGTTGATGTCGATCACGTTGTCGAGCATGCGCACGGCGGTGTTCACGGTGCGTTGCAGCTTGGCAGTGTCGAGCTTGCCGTCCTTGATGTGGTTCGGCAGGTTGATCGAGCCCAGGTTGCAGACCGCGATCTCGTCTTTGTTGGTGTTCAGGGTGATCTCGGTGCACAGGTTCGAGCTATGGACCACGCCCACGTGCTGCTGCGGGCTGCGCAGGTTGCACGGGTCTTTGAAGGTCAGCCATGGGTGGCCGGTTTCAAACAGCATGGACAACATCTTGCGCCACAGGTCTTTGGCCTGGATGGTCTTGAACAGCTTGACCTTGCCTGGGTACTCGGTCAGGGCTTCGTAGTACTCGTAGCGCTCTTCGAAGGCCTTGCCGGTCAGGTCGTGCAGGTCTGGTACTTCGGACGGGGAGAACAGGGTCCACTTACCGTCATCGAAGACACGCTTCATGAACAGGTCGGGGATCCAGTTGGCGGTGTTCATGTCGTGGGTGCGACGACGATCATCACCGGTGTTCTTGCGCAGCTCGATGAACTCTTCGATGTCCATGTGCCAGGTTTCCAGGTAGGCACATACCGCGCCTTTGCGCTTGCCGCCCTGGTTAACAGCTACAGCGGTGTCGTTGACCACTTTCAGGAAGGGTACGACGCCCTGGGACTTGCCGTTGGTGCCCTTGATGTAGGAGCCCAGCGCACGAACCGGTGTCCAGTCGTTGCCCAGGCCGCCGGCGAATTTCGACAGCATGGCGTTGTCGTGGATGGCGCCGTAGATGCCCGACAGATCGTCCGGAACGGTGGTCAGGTAGCAGCTCGACAGCTGTGGACGCAGGGTACCGGCGTTGAACAGGGTTGGAGTCGAGGCCATGTAGTCGAAGGACGACAACAGGTTGTAGAACTCGATGGCGCGGTCTTCGCGCTGTTTCTCTTCGATCGCCAGGCCCATGGCCACGCGCATGAAGAAGATCTGCGGCAGTTCGAAACGCACGCCATCCTTGTGGATGAAGTAGCGGTCATACAGGGTTTGCAGGCCCAGGTAGGTGAACTGCTGGTCGCGCTCGTGGTTGATCGCCTTGCCGAGTTTTTCCAGGTCGAACTCAGCCAGTACCGGGTTCAGCAATTCGAACTCGATACCCTTGGCGACGTAGGCCGGCAGCGCCTTGGCGTACAGGTTGGCCATTTCGTGGTGAGTGGCGCTTTCGGCCACTTCGAGGAAGCCCAGGCCTTCGGCGCGCAGGGTGTCCATCAGCAGGCGGGCGGTGACGAACGAGTAGTTCGGCTCGCGCTCCACCAGGGTGCGAGCAGTCATCACCAGGGCGGTGTTAACGTCTTTGAGGGCCACGCCGTCATAGAGGTTTTTCAGGGTTTCGCGCTGGATCAGGTCGCCGTCGACTTCTTCCAGGCCTTCACAGGCTTCGCTGACGATGGTGTTCAGGCGGCCCATGTCCAGAGGGGCGAAGCTGCCGTCGGCACGGGTGATGCGGATCGAGGGGTGAGCTTGTACCGGCTCTTCGCTGCTGGAGCGAGTGGCGCGTTCTTTGGCGCGGGAGTCGCGGTAGATCACGTAGTCGCGGGCGACTTTCTGTTCGCCTGCGCGCATCAGGGCCAATTCAACCTGATCCTGGATCTCTTCGATGTGGATGGTGCCGCCCGAAGGCATGCGACGCTTGAAGGTCGCGGTGACCTGTTCGGTCAGGCGTGCCACGGTGTCGTGGATACGCGACGAGGCAGCGGCGGTACCGCCTTCAACTGCGAGGAACGCTTTGGTGATAGCGACGGTGATTTTGTCGTCGGTGTAAGCAACGACAGTGCCGTTACGCTTGATCACGCGCAATTGGCCAGGCGCAGTGGCAGACAGATCCAGGTTTGAATCAGCAGCCAGCGGCGCATTGGCCGGCGAGTTCTCGCGAGTTGTGTCGGTTTGCATGGGTGTCTCCACGTTCTCTATGTTTGATTGGGCACCCTTGGGGTGCCCACCGTTCCGTCCTGAAGCACTACAGCCGGCTGGGCCGGACATAACGACTTCGGGACAGTTCAGGAAGGGGGGCTGTAGGCGCCGCTTCCATGCCGAAGTCTTGGGTGTCGAGCCGTGGCGCGACACTGTGTTCCTGATGGGTGGCAGTCTTTGACTGCAACACCCGTACCGCTTTCTCCTGGGCAGGGTTGAAAGCGGTGCCATCCGCACGCGCGTTGTTGGTCTTCTAAAGCGGCGATTGGTTCCGCCAAACAGGGGCAAGAATAGGGCTTGAGTTTCTTGTCTGATTTGTGTTTGGTTTTTTGTGTAAAACCCTAGATATAGGGATTTTTAGCCGCCGGGCTACAAGATAATGCGTTTTGGGGGCTGATTGCAACGTGCTGCCTGTGGATAAGGTTGTGCGTAAATTGTGCATGGTTTGGGTAAAACTCACGTAGCCCGCAGCCCTAGTGCTTGGAACCGTTTGTCACTGTTTTTTACCGCCTGAAATTGCCTTGGGCGGATTTTTGCGGGCGCGAACCCTATCATAAAAAATCGCCTTGACCGAGTCGTTTTAGCCGCTTGTAAAGGGGGCTGCGCCGGTTGCTACAATCCGCTGCGATCCGCCGCAGATAACAGGCTTTTCCAATGACCCGTTATCCAGCGTTTTCATGACAATAAGATGGGGGTCATGCCCACCTGGTGCTGGACATAAAAAAGAGGTCGAACGTGGTGCAA
Source organism: Pseudomonas sp. LD120 (assembly GCF_009861525.1). Taxonomy (GTDB): domain Bacteria; phylum Pseudomonadota; class Gammaproteobacteria; order Pseudomonadales; family Pseudomonadaceae; genus Aquipseudomonas. The sequence continues at coordinate 467,983 of NZ_WVHL01000003.1, forward strand.
GACGCCTGGCAGGTACTGATTGTTGAGGATGACCAGCGACTGGCTGAGTTGACGCGTGACTACCTGGAGAGCAATGGGTTACAGGTAGCGATCGAGGGTAATGGCGCGCTGGCCGCAGCGCGGATCATCGCCGAGCAACCGGACCTGGTGATTCTTGACCTGATGCTGCCAGGGGAGGATGGCCTGAGTATCTGCCGCAAGGTTCGTGATCGCTTTGATGGGCCGATCCTCATGCTCACCGCCCGTACCGATGACATGGACCAGGTCATGGGCCTGGACCTGGGGGCCGACGACTATGTCTGCAAACCGGTGCGTCCACGGCTGTTGCTGGCGCGTATCCAGGCCTTGCTGCGGCGCAGCGAAGCGCCGGAGGCTGTGCCGGAGAAAACCCGACGCCTGCAGTTCGGCCCGTTGGTGGTGGACAATGCCCTGCGTGAAGCCTGGCTGAGTGATGTCGGCATCGAATTGACCAGTGCCGAGTTCGACCTGCTGTGGCTGCTGGTGGTTAATGCCGGACGGATCCTGTCTCGGGAAGAAATCTTTACTGCCCTGCGCGGCATCGGCTATGACGGTCAGGATCGCTCCATTGATGTACGTATCTCGCGCATCCGCCCGAAGATCGGTGATGACCCGGATCACCCGCGACTGATCAAGACCATTCGCAGCAAGGGGTATCTGTTCGTTCCTGAAGCCGCCGCCGACATGCCGCAGTGAACTCGATTTTCCTGCGTATTTACGGCGGCATGTGCGCTGCGCTGATTATGGTGGCGTTGCTGGGGGTTCTGGCCCTGCACTTGTTGAACGAGGTGCGCAGCGAGCAGTACCGCGAGCGGCTGGCCCACGGCACTTTTTCCCTGATGGCCGACAATCTGCAACCGATGAGCGAGATTGAGCGTCGCCGCGCCCTGGCGGTGTGGGAGCGCCTGCTGGGGATTCCCCTGAGCCTGAAAACCTTCAGCCAGACCAATCTGGACAGCGGCCAGCGCAGTCGGGTGCTGCGTGGCCAGGCCCTGGTGGAGCAGACCGGGCCATTCGCCGCCCGGGTCTATCGGCTGGTCAGTGAGCAGGAGCAATTGCTGCTCAGCGCCGAGGTGCAGCAGATCAGCGAACAGTTGGCGCGGGCGACGATCTATCTGCTGGCGGATGAGTTGGTGCGTTATCCGGTGGCGGAGCAGCCCCAGCGATTGGCGGCGTTGAAACAGGCCAAGGGCTTCGGCTTTGATATGCATCTGTCGACCCTGGATACCGCCGATATGGACGATGACCAGCGTCGGCGAGTTGCCGAGGGCGATACGGTGATGGCCCTGGGCAAGGGAGGGGACTCGATCCGGGTGTTCGCCGGGCTGGTGGGTACGCCCTGGGTGCTGGAGATCGGCCCGCTGTATCAAATGAATCCTTATCCTCCTGAGTGGTTGGTGTTGATCGCAGTGCTGGGCCTGAGTCTGATCGGGCTTATGGTCTATTTATTGGTGCGCCAGTTGGAGCGGCGACTCAGTGGCCTGGAGTCGGCGGCCACGCGCATCGCCAAAGGCAGCCTGGAAACCCGGGTTCCGGCGCGCGGGGCGGATTCGGTGGGGCGTCTGGCGGCGGCCTTCAATGGCATGGCCGAGCACCTGCAACGGTTGTTGGCGATCCAGCGCGAATTGGTGCGTGCGGTGTCTCATGAGCTGCGTACGCCGGTGGCGCGGCTGCGGTTTGGCCTGGAGATGATCGCGTCGGCAAGCACGGATCAGGTCCGGCAGAAGTACCTGGACGGCATGGACAACGATATTCAGGACCTCGACCGGCTGGTGGACGAAATGCTCACCTACGCGCGTTTGGAGCAGGGCTCGCCAGCCTTGAACTTCCAGCGCATCGACCTGGACGCCTTGATCAACCAAGTGATCAGCGAACTGGCCCCCCTGCGGGCCAACCTCAAGGTCCAGCGCGGCCTTTGCCTGTCCGCCGCTGATTGTGATGGGGCGTGGGTCGAGGCCGAACCACGCTATTTGCATCGGGCGTTGCAGAACCTGGTGAGCAATGCCATGCGCCACGCCGAGTCTGAGGTGACGGTCAGTTATCAGGTTGGGCAATTGCGCTGCCGCGTGGATGTGGAGGATGACGGTCCCGGTGTGCCGGAAATCGCCTGGGAGAAAATCTTCACCCCGTTCCTGCGCCTCGATGACAGCCGGACCCGGGCATCTGGTGGGCACGGGCTGGGATTATCGATTGTGCGGCGAATCATCCATTGGCATGACGGGCGAGCGTTGATCAGCAGAAGCAAGAGCCTCGGCGGCGCTTGCTTCAGCCTGAGCTGGCCACGGCACCAGGAGCCTCGTTGAAGGCCTAGGCACCGGCTTTGATGGCGATCAGGCTGAGGACCTGATCATCCTCGACGGCGAACTGCCCCTGGAGCTCTCGGCCGTGGTGCCACTCCTCGGACAGGTCGGTCAGCAGGCGCATTAGCACTTGCCCCTCAGGGCTCCATTCCAGCACTTCGGCGTGTTCGAAGTAGAAGCTTTTGTGCACCAGCGGATACAAGGTCTTGAACAGGCTTTCTTTGATCGAGAAGGTCAGGGTCACCGCCAGCGCATGCTGTTCGGGTGGCCGTTGGTCGCGACGCTGCAGCTCTGCCGGCGTGAGAATATGCTCAGCCAGATTGGCCGCTCGCTCGTGACTGAGGAGATTTTCCAGATCCATGCCCAGGGCTTGCCAATGCTGCTTGTCGGCGACGATGGCGGCGGCTTGCCCGGTGCTGTGGGTGATCGAGCCGCAGATATGGTCCGGCCAGATGGGGGCCCGGTCAGCGCCTATGGGGGGCACCCAATCCAGTTGCTGCAATTGCCGCAGAGCCGCCCGGGCACACAGGCGTCCGGCAAGGAACTCGGCTTGGCGCTTGGCCACTGAACGTTGGATGTTCGGTGGAGCCTCGATGCCGCTGCGCTGGAAATCATCGCAGGTCAATTGCCCGGGATCGAACCGGGTGCGCAGCCAAAGGGTATTGGGCAAGGCTTCCGGCAGAGGGCAGGAAGCGTCCAGAGGGGTGCAGCAGGCGGGAAGAGGGGGGAGAGCATTCATGGGCGCTAGTGTGCCGGGTTGCCGCGTTCGAGGGTAGCCATGCAGCGCTCAGGTGGATCTCCAGTGAGCGTTTCGGGTTAAAAAATCGGTAGGACAGCCAGATGAGTCTGGTTCAGGCGAGGTTAAGGGAGTGTTCAGGGGGAGTTCAGGGCGTGCTGTTTACTCTAGCCCGGTACCCAAAAAGCCAATAGCGCAAAGGAAACTTCCTATGACTTCGTTGAAAAAACTGATCCTGGCCTTTACCGTTCTCGGCGCCAGCGCCGCCGTCCAAGCCGCTGACAGCAATTTCGCCAGCCTGACCCTGGGGCAGACCAGCGACAAGGTTAAAAAATCCAGCCTGCTCAACAGCAACCTCGATCATCCGAACGCGGATGGCGTGATTGGCAAAGACAACACCTATGGTGTGCGCTTTGGTCAGCAGAATGACCAAGGTCGTTACTACGCCACTTACGATTACGTTTCGGGTTCTCACAATGGCATTAAACTGCGTCAGCAGAATCTATTGGGCAGTTACGATATGTTCCTGCCGGTGACCAGCAGCACCAAGCTCTTTGGTGGTGCTAGCGCGGGGCTTACCAAGCTGACTCAAGAGTCGCCAGGGTTCAGCCGTGACAGCGATATCGGTTACGCGGTAGGGCTGCAGGCGGGTGTTCTGCAACAGGTTTCCCAAAGCACTTCGGTGGAGCTTGGCTACCGTTACCTGCGCAGTAATGCCGGGACCGAAATGAGCGAGCGTGGTGGCAGCAAACAGGGCTCGTTGAGCCTCACCAGCAGTGCTCAGACTTATCTGTCGGTCAACTACGCTTTCTGATAAGCAGCCTGCCTTGAACCGCGCCGGATCGTGCCTTGGGCACGGTCCGGCGTTGGCGTATCAATCATCAGGGCGCAGGGGCGCCCCTGGAGATGTCGAATTTTGCCTGGGAGAGCGTTATGAAGTTGCTGGTCGTCGAAGATGAGGCGCTGTTGCGTCATCACTTGCAAACCCGCCTCACCGACAGCGGTCATGTGGTCGAATCGGTGGCGAACGCCGAGGAGGCGTTGTATCAGACCGAGCAGTTCAATCACGATCTGGCGGTGATCGACCTGGGCTTGCCCGGTATGGGCGGACTGGATTTGATCCGCCAACTGCGCGCCCGAGGCAAGGCCTTTCCGATCCTCATTCTTACCGCCCGTGGCAACTGGCAGGACAAGGTCGAAGGCCTGGCCGCCGGCGCCGATGACTACGTGGTCAAGCCGTTTCAGTTTGAGGAGCTGGATGCGCGGCTCAATGCGCTGCTGCGGCGCTCCAGTGGATTTACCCACTCGACCATCACGGCCGGTCCGCTGCTGCTGGACCTGAACCGCAAGCAGGCGTCCCTGGATGAGCAGCCCCTGGCCCTGACCGCTTATGAGTATCGGATCCTCGAGTACCTGATGCTTCATCACCAGCAAGTGGTGGCCAAGGACCGACTGATGGAGCAGTTGTACCCGGATGACGATGAGCGTGATCCGAATGTCATCGAGGTGTTGGTGGGCCGCCTGCGACGCAAGCTGGAAGGACCGTCGGGCTTCAAGCCGATCGAGACGGTGCGCGGCCTGGGCTATCTGTTCAACGAGCGTTGTCGATGATTCGATCGCTGCGCCTGCGGCTGATGCTGGCGGCCACGACACTGGCGGTGCTGTTCATGCTGGGGTTGCTGCCGGCCATGCAAGGTGCGTTCAGCCTGGCGTTGCAGGACTCCATCGAGCAGCGCCTGGCGTCGGATGTCACCACCCTGATTTCGGCGGCGCGGATCGAGAACAACCGCCTGCAGATGCCGGCGCAATTACCGGACGAGCGTTTCAATCTGGCCGACAGCCGCCTGCTGGGCTACATCTATGACCGTGAAGGGCATCTGGTCTGGCGCTCGCGGGCGACCCAGGAAGAGAACATCAACTACCGGCCGCGCTATGACGGGCGCGGCAATGAGTTCGCCAGGATCCGCGAAGCCAATGGCCAGGAGTTCTTCGTCTACGACGTTGAGATCAAGCTGCTGGGGGGCAAGAGTGCGGCCTTCAGTATTGTGGCGTTGCAGCCGGTGCGTGAGTACCAGCAGACGCTCGAAGGCGTGCGAGAGAACCTCTACCTGGGCTTTGGCGCGGCATTGCTGGTGCTCCTGGCGTTGCTCTGGATGGGATTGACTTGGGGCTTGCAGGCGCTGCGCCGTTTGAGTCAGGAGCTGGACCAGATTGAGAGCGGTACTCGCCAGAGCTTGAGTGAGGAGCATCCTCGGGAGCTGTTGCGCCTGACCGGTTCGTTGAACCGCCTGCTGCAAAGCGAGCGTGAGCAGCGCAGCCGCTACCGGGACTCCCTGGATGATCTGGCCCACAGCCTGAAAACACCGCTGACGGTGCTGCAGGGCGTCAGTGAGGACATGGCGCAGCGGCCTCAGGACCGTGAGCAGGCGTGGGTCCTGCAGGCTCAGATCGAGCGCATGAGCCAACAGATCAGCTATCAGTTGCAGCGTGCCAGCCTGCGCAAGAGTGGTCTGGTGCGCCATCAGGTACGGCTGCGACCGGTGTTGCAAAGCCTGTGTGACACCTTGGACAAGGTCTATCGCGACAAGCAGGTGCGAGTGTCGTTCGAGTTGCCCGAACGCTGCTATTTGCCGATCGAGCACGGCGCGTTGCTGGAATTGCTCGGCAACCTGCTGGAGAACGCTTACCGGCTATGCCTGAGCTCAGTGCGCATCAGCGTGCGTGACTCCCTGGACGGTTGCGAGCTGTGTGTGGAAGACGACGGGCCGGGGGTGCCGCCGGATCAGCGGGCGCGGATTCTCCAGCGTGGCGAGCGTCTGGATCGCCAGCATCCGGGGCAGGGCATCGGTCTGGCGGTGGTCAAGGACATCATCGAAAGTTATGGCGCGAAACTCACCCTGGGGGACTCCGCCCTCGGCGGTGCGGCGTTCCGCATTCACTTTCCGCTCTTGTAGCGGCTGGGCTCACTGCTCCCGGGCGCGGTAAGCGCCGGGAGTCAGGCCGGTCCACTTCTTGAACGCCCGATGAAAGGCCGAAGGTTCGGAAAAGCCCAGTTGTTCGGCGATCTGTTGCAAGGACAGGTCGGCCCGCCCCAAGTGATAGATAGCGATATCGCGGCGCAACTCATCCTTTAACCCCTGAAAGCTGGAACCTTCCTCCCGCAGGTGGCGGCGCAGGGTCTGCGGGCTGACGTGCAGGTGCTGGGCAACGCTTTCCAGGTCGGGCCAGCGCTCGCGGTCGCGGCTGAGCAAGCGGCGTAACTGGCTGCTGAGGCTGTTGCCTTCGTCGGGGCGCGACAGCAGGTCGGCGGGGGAGCGTTCGAGGAAGTGCTTGAGGGTGCGTTCATCTTGCAGCAGTGGCATGTCCAGGTAGCGGCTGTGGAACAGCAGGCTGCTGCGTTGCTGCCTGAACCTTAGCGGGCAGGGAAAGAGCAGGTCGTATTCTGCGCCGTGTTCGGGTTTCGGGTAACTGAACCCTGCCTGCTCCAGGCGGATTCGCTGGCCAATCAGCCAACTGGCCAGGCGATGCCAGATCACCATCAGGCTTTCACTGAGGAAATGCTCGGGGTCCCATAGCGTCGCATCGTCCAGGCTCAGGCGAGCCATGTCCCCTTCGCGCGTCAGGTTCAGGCGCGGGGCTTGTGGGAACAAGCCATAAAACAGTAGCCCGCGATTGAGCGCTTTTTCCAGGGTGCGGCAGTGGATCAGCGCGTGACACATCATGGCGAAGGTTCCGCGCTTGCTGGGGCCTTCACCGAATCCGAGGTATTCGTCGTCCAGCTCCCGCCACAGTAGTTGCAGCAGGCGGGTGAATTGTTCGGGGGCGATGCGGGCTTTGGGCTGATCCAGCAGTTCCGGGCTGATTCCCAGTTGTTGCAGAAGGGGCGCGTAGTCGTAACCGCGGCGGCGTGCCCCGCCCAAGGCGGCGCGGGCAAAGTGGCTGGCGATGGTGCGTTCGCGCATGAAGGCAGGTCCGTCCATTGAGGGGCGGATGTTAGCCAGCCACCCGAGAGTGGACAAGGCGGATATCCGCCAAATTGTAGGACGAGGTTCGTTGAATGGGCGGATATCCGCCAGCAGCGCCGGGAGCGCGCAATGCCAATCAGCCCCCCATTCCCTCGTGTTTAAAGGCCTGCAGGGCTTTTCGACAAGGTGGCACGGGCCTTGCGATAGAGCCAATAGATCTGCCAGCACGCAGCTCGACACAACAAATCCCTCCAGTGCAGGAGGGTTCGCACTTTAGGCACCGCATGCATCGACGGACGCTGTATGCCGGGGCTCTTGAGGAAACTTGCAATGACGACTCGTCAGCCACTGTACAAATCCCTGTATTTCCAGGTGATCGTTGCCATCGCCATCGGCATCCTGCTCGGTCACTTCTACCCTCAGGCCGGCGTGGCCTTGAAGCCGCTGGGTGACGGCTTCATCAAACTGATCAAGATGGTCATTGCCCCGATCATTTTCTGCACCGTGGTCAGCGGTATTGCTGGCATGCAGAACATGAAGTCGGTGGGCAAGACCGGTGGCTACGCGCTGCTGTATTTTGAAGTGGTTTCCACCATTGCCCTGCTGATTGGTCTGGTGGTGGTCAACGTGTTGCAGCCGGGGGCCGGCATGCACATCGATGTTTCGACCCTGGATGCCTCGAAAGTCGCCGCCTACGTGACCGCAGGCAAGGATCAGAGCATCGTTGGCTTCATCCTCAACGTCATCCCCTCGACCATTGTCGGTGCCTTCGCCAACGGCGATATCCTGCAGGTGCTGATGTTCTCGGTGATCTTTGGTTTTGCCTTGCATCGCCTGGGTGACTACGGCCGGCCGGTGCTGGATTTCATTGACCGTTTTGCCCACGTGATGTTCAACATCATCAACATGATCATGAAGCTGGCACCCCTGGGTGCGCTGGGCGCTATGGCCTTCACCATCGGTGCCTACGGCGTAGGCTCCCTGGTGCAACTGGGCCAGTTGATGATCTGCTTCTACATCACCTGCGTGCTGTTCGTGCTGTTGGTGCTGGGCTCTATCTGCCGCGCTCACGGCTTCAGCGTGATCAAGCTGATCCGCTACATCCGTGAAGAGCTGCTGATCGTGCTGGGCACTTCGTCCTCGGAATCGGCCTTGCCACGCATGCTGATCAAGATGGAGCGCCTGGGGGCGAAGAAGTCGGTGGTCGGCCTGGTGATTCCAACCGGTTACTCCTTCAACCTCGACGGTACTTCGATCTACCTGACCATGGCCGCGGTGTTCATCGCCCAGGCCACTGACACCCACATGGACATCACTCACCAGATCACCTTGCTGCTGGTGCTGTTGCTGTCCTCCAAAGGCGCGGCTGGCGTGACTGGCAGTGGCTTCATCGTCCTGGCGGCAACCCTGTCGGCGGTGGGTCACCTGCCGGTGGCAGGCCTGGCGCTGATCCTCGGGATCGATCGCTTCATGTCCGAAGCCCGTGCCCTGACCAACCTGGTGGGCAACGCCGTGGCCACCGTGGTGGTCGCCAAGTGGGTCAAGGAACTGGATGAAGATCAACTGCAGGCCGAGTTGGCTTCGGGGGGGCGGTCGATTATCGATACCCGCGAAACCGATGACCTGGGTGTGGCCGAAGGTCCGGCACCGAGTATCAAGTAAGTTGTGCTCACGATAAGAAACCCGCTTCGGCGGGTTTTTTATCGCCGGGCGTTTGAGCGCAACGGTCAGTCTGGCTGAGCGTTGTGGTAATTGTTGCGGCGCTCGCGGCTGCCTACTCTGGTTGCAGTCGATCAAGAGGAGAGGGCACATGCAAGGGCCGTTGGCGTCACTCAAGGTACTGGATTTTTCCACCCTGTTGCCGGGGCCCTTCGCCTCACTGTTGCTGGCAGATATGGGCGCCGAGGTGCTGCGTATCGAGTCGCCGACCCGCATGGACCTGCTGCGGCTGCTGCCGCCCCACGACCATGGGGTCTCCGCCAGTCACGCCTATCTCAATCGCAACAAGCGCAGTCTGGCCCTGGACCTCAAGCGTCCCGAGGCGCTGGAGGTGGTGCGGCAATTGGTTCAGGACTACGACATCGTCCTCGAGCAGTTCCGCCCGGGGGTGATGGAGCGCCTGGGCTTGGGCTACGAGGCGCTGAAGGTGATCAATCCGCGGCTGATTTATGTCTCCATTACCGGTTATGGACAGACCGGGCCCTACAAGGACCGCGCCGGGCATGACATCAACTACCTGGCGCTGGCTGGGCTGGCCAGCCAGGCCGGGCGCCGGGACCAGGGGCCTGTGCCTCTGGGTATCCAGGCCGCGGACATCGCTGGCGGCTCCTTGCATGGGGTGATCGGTCTGTTGGCGGCGGTCATCGCCCGTCAGCACAGCGGTCAGGGGCAGCATCTGGATGTGAGCATGACCGACTGTGTGTTCAGCCTGAACGCCATGGCCGGCGCCGGTTACCTGGCCTGTGGGGTGGAGCCGCACATGGAGCAGCAAATGCTCAATGGCGGCAGCTTTTATGACTACTACCGCAGCCGCGATGGGCGCTGGTTGTCCGTGGGGAGCCTGGAGCCGGTGTTCATGCAGCAACTGTGTCAGGCGTTGGGGCGGCCGGAGTTGGCGGCTCAGGGCTTGTCGCCTGTGCCCGAGCAGCAACAGGCCCTTAAGCTGGCCTTGCAGATCGAGTTCGAAAAGCGTGATTTCGCGCAGCTTTGCCAGTTGTTTGCCGGGCTCGATGCCTGTGTCGAACCGGTGCTAAGCCTGGCCGAGGCGGTGCAGCATCCGCAGTTGCAGGCGCGGCGGGTGGTCAGCCAGGTGCCGCGCGACGATGGCAGCCTCCAGCCACAGATGGCCTGCCCGTTGAAGTTCTCCGAAGGCTTGCCCGAACCGCGGCATATCGGCGCCAGGCTGGGGGCGCACTCCGAACAAGTGTTGACGGAGCTGGGCTACAGTGCCGAGCGTATCGAGTCGCTGCGACGTGACCGGGTAATCGCCTAGAGGGGGCGCTTGCGGGGTGTTATTCGACCCGGGTTTCTCCGCTGTAAACCAGCGTCTGCCGACAACGTCGACACAAATAGCGACGCCCTTGGGCCACCAGCTTGTGGCGCTGGGCAGAGAACGCAAAATCGCTGTCGACGCAGGGGCAGCGGTAGATGTAGCGGGTGGCGCTGCGACGTTTGATTGCATAGGTGTGACAGCGGTTGGGCGGCAGTTCGTAGACCCCACGCATGATCAACTGCCATTCCTCGCCATGGGGCTGAATGCGCTCGCCGAACAACTGATGGGCGATCAGGTGCGCGACTTCGTGAGCCACGGTCTGCTTGAGAAAGTCTTCGCTGTTTTCCCGGTACAACTGCGGATTGAAGCGCAGCAGGTTTTCATGCAAGTGCGCGACGCCGGCTTTCTGGCCACGCAACTTGAGGCTGACCACCGGGCGTTTGAAAGGGCGTTTGAAAAAGGATTCAGCGAGTAGGAAACAGTCTTCGACGCGGGTATTGAGTTGCTCGGGCATGCTTAACGGCTCTCCAGAGTGGCTGAGTATGCCGCAAAGACCGGCGAATCCGAATCGTTCAGGCGCGAAATGGTGGTTGGGTCACGGCCATTAAGAAGGCCGCCTTGCGGCGGCCAGTGTTGGCAGACAGAGGATTATTATAGGGCGGCGTCAGTTGGTATACACGGGGCCGACGCCCAGGCCCCAGACAATCACGGTGAACGCCATGATCGCCACCAGTACCACCAGTCCCACGGCCAAGACTGAGCTGGAAAACAGGAACCCCTCGTCCGACGGGATGTTCATGAAGGTCGGCAGCCCGACGTAGAGCAGGTAAACCGTGTAGCAGATGGCCGCCGTGCCGACGATCATCCCCAGCCACATGTGTGGATACAGCGCCGCCAGGCCGCCGACGAACAGCGGTGTCGCGGTGTAGGTGGCGAAGGCTACACAGCGCGCCAGGCTCGGACTGGCATCATAGGTGCGGGCCATCCAGTGAATGAAGGCCCCCATTACCGCCACGCCGCCGAGCATGGCCAGGTACGACATGATGGTCATCCATAAAGCGCTTTCCATGGTCAGCATCACCGGCGCACGGTTGCCGATGACCCAGCCGACCTGGGTGGTGCCGATAAAGGCCGAGATGGCGGGGATGGCCGCCAGAATCAGCGTGTGGGTGAGGTACATGTGACTGATGCTTTCCTCGGCATCGCCACGTATTTCTTGCCATTCCTGATCGGGGTGGGTGAAGAGTCCTACGACATGATGAATCATGGTCAGTCACTCCTGCGTTGTTGCCATCGCCCCCCAACGGAGCGCTTACAGCCAACTGGCAAAGTCAGTGTAGGTCCAGATATGAATGCGACCTTATGTCGCAGTATAGGGAGGAGTTCTCACTAGATGTGCGCACCTTTAGAGCAAATTGCGCTGTAAATCCCTGGATTAATCGCCAGCTTTTCTGTTGCCGAGTGGCCTGTAGCCATTGCTCGGCGGCGCTTTCGCAGGGCCACGGTTTTTGCGTAAAATGTTCGGCTTTTCGTCACACATTTCGCGGATTTCAAGCGCCATGGGCACTCTTACGGTCAACCAGAACAAACTGCAGAAACGCCTTCGCCGGCTGGCGGGCGAAGCAGTCGCCGATTTCAACATGATCGAAGAGGGCGACAAGGTCATGGTCTGCCTGTCCGGCGGCAAGGACAGCTACACCATGCTCGATGTGCTGCTGCACCTGCAGAAGGTGGCGCCGATCAAGTTCGAGATCGTCGCGGTGAACATGGACCAGAAGCAACCTGGTTTCCCCGAGCATGTACTGCCGGCCTACCTCAAGGAGTTGGGGATCGAGTACCACATCGTTGAGAAGGACACCTACTCGGTGGTCAAGGAACTGATCCCGGAAGGCAAGACCACTTGCTCGCTGTGCTCACGCCTGCGCCGCGGGACCTTGTACACCTTTGCCGACGAGATCGGCGCCACCAAGATGGCCCTCGGTCACCACCGCGACGACATCGTCGAGACCTTCTTTCTCAACATGTTCTACAACGGCTCGCTCAAGGCCATGCCGCCCAAGCTGCTGGCCGACGACGGACGTAACGTAGTGATCCGGCCGCTGGCCTATTGCAGCGAGAAGGACATCCAGGCGTATTCCGACTTCAAGCAATTCCCGATCATCCCGTGCAACCTCTGCGGCTCCCAGGAGAACCTGCAGCGTCAGGTGGTCAAGGAAATGCTTCAGGAGTGGGAGCGCAAGAGCCCGGGGCGTACCGAGAGCATTTTCCGGGGACTGCAAAATGTGGTGCCCTCGCAACTGGCGGATCGCAACCTGTTCGACTTCACCAGCCTGCGTATCGACGACAGCGCCACGCCGCGTTTCGTCAATCTGGTAAACCTCTGATCCACTGGCATTGAGCCTTGCCTGGGTTGGCGGTGACGCAGGCAAGACTTCAAGCGCGAGGGATGAAGGCCACGCTGCCTTCGGCGGCTTTCTTGGCCAGTCGCTCTCCATTGGTGGGCTGGGTGCGGATCACCTGATGATCTAGGCCCAGGTATTTGAGCATCTGTGATGCAGGGTCGCTTTGCGGCACAACGATCAAGGTGCGTTGCGGATCCCAGTGCTGTCCGCTGCGTTGCTCCAGCCAAGCCATGAACATGGCGCTGTCGCCCGTGCGAGGGAAGTCCTCGGTTTGCGGCACGTAGTAGAACGGCTGACCTTGATTCTGCAGGTACATCGGCAGTTTGTTATCCACCTCGATCATGACCATGCGCCATTGATTCCACGGGGCGATTCGGCCCGCTGCGGCTTTGACCTGAGCGCTGAACTGAATCACCCCGCCGCCGCCATTGCTCCAGGGATAGGCCACTCCCAGCACCAACAACACAACCACCGCGGCGCTGGCAACACCGATGGTCCAGCGTCGCTCGCTCGGCTGGCCTCTGGCCCGCCGTTGCCGCAGATGCCGATTCAGCCACCAGGCCGCCAAAAGTTGGGCGAATGGCACCAGTGGCAAGACGTAATAGCTGCGGCGACTGCCGCTGGCGGTGAAGAACAGGAGCAACAGGCCCAGGGCCCAGACCAGCCAGCGCTCATTGGGTTGTAGCTGGCGCCAGTGACGCGCCGCTACCCATAGGCCGAGTACCCAGCAGGGCGCCCAGGGCAAGGTATAGGCCGGCAGGTAGATCAGGTAGGTATACAGCGGCCCCTGATGATCGAAGGGGTTGAAGAAGCGCACCACGTTTTCCCGGAAGACCAGGTACAGGCCGCTTTCACCGTAGGTCGGGGCGCCGTACAGGTGCGAGAGCACGAACGGCACCATGTACAGCAGGGCAGCCATCAGCAACGCCAGGCACAGGCGTGGATTGAGGTGGCGTTTCCAGCGCCCCCGGCTCAGTAGGTGCGGCAACAGGATCAGCCCCGGCAAGACAAAGCCGATCAGCCCCTTGAGCAGTGACGTGGCCGCCAGCAGCAGGAAGAACCCCGTGTAGCGAGTCAGGCGTGTATCTTCCGGGCCTCGCCAATACCACCACACAGCGGCCAATACGCCACATACCGTGAGGATGTCGGCGGTGGCCACCCGGGCCCAGAAGGCAAAGTAGAAGGTCGTGGCCAGCATCCAGCCGGCGATCAGCCCGGTGCCTTTATCGAACAGGCGTTCGCCGATCAGGTACACCAGCCAGATGCTCAGCCAAGCCGCGAGTACCGACGACAGGCGCAGCGACCAGTGCCCCAGTCCGCCCATGAGCCAGGCACTGGCGGTGATCAGCCAATAGGACGGCAGCGGTTTGTCGTAGTAGGGGCCGCCCTTGAGATAAGGGTCGAAGTAATCACCGCTCTGCAGCATCTGCAGGGCGATGTTGGCCCAGCGGGTTTCGGGTCCCCACAGCTCGCGGGAGCCCAGGCCCAGCAACAGGATCAAGGCCGAGACACCGAGGAGCAGGATCAACGCCCGGCGTTCGTTGTGGAGGACATTCATGGGCGAGAGTCCCAAAGGTCAGGCTGAAAGAGTCGTCGGTATCGATAGTTCAGGCGTGCCTGAAAAGCCTCAGCGCCGACCGCAGTCCGCGCTGAGGCTGATTCAAGCGTCAGTGCCGCAACGGGCTCAGGGTTGGCTCTGTGGCAGGATCAGGATCAGCAGGTTGCCTTCTTCATAGCGCTTGCCGCCGGGCGGCAGCAACGCGACTTCCTCATTTTCCACCACGCTCTTGACCCGCATGACCACGCCTACCGAGCCCAGCTTGCGTGCCTCGGTCATCCATTGTCCGACCTCGGTCATGCTCACCTTGCGCTGCGCCGAATCAGGATAAGCCAGGCCATATTTCAATTCGCCCTCGGTGTTGTACAGCGACACCTGCGGCCGTTGCAGGCGCCAGGCCAAGGCTGAGGCGGCCCCCAGATCGTTGCTCAGCAGGGTCCGAGTCTGCTTGAGCTCTTCCAGGTGTTCCTTGATGAACTGGTCCGGCATCTGGTTGTACACGATCAGCCCGGGCATGCCTGCAGGCAGCAGGGCCACCAGCAGCCAGATGCCCAGGGCCGGAGTTGCCCAATAGTGCAGCGGTTTGGAGGCCGGCAGCAGGTTGGCGATGATCCAGCCCATCAGCATGATGAACACCAGCGACAGGCTGAGCATCTCGCTGTGCCCATAGATCGGGCGAGTGAGCTGCATCACCAGCAGCACCCCCATCGTTGTCACGCCGATCAGCAGGTTGAGCAGGCTGTTGAGGCGAATGGCACGACTCTGCAGGTTGTTGATACGGTCGATCAGGGTGCTGCCCATGAGCACGGCCAGTGGCAACAGGCACGGCATGATGTAAGTCGGCAGCTTGCCGCGGCTTAGGCTGAAAAACACCAGCGGCAGCAGGCACCACAACAACAGGAACGCAGTGGCTGCTTGTCGTTTGTCCTTCCAGGCCTGGATAAAGGTGCCTGGCAGCAACGCCGTCCAGGGCAGGCAAGAGACCACCAGCAGAGGCAAGTAGAACCACCAGGGACGGGTATGTTGGGCATTTTCGGCAGCAAAGCGTCGGATGTGTTCATGCCAGAAGAAAAAGCGCCAGAAGTCGGGTTCGTGGGCGTGAATGCTCAGTATCCAGGGCAGGCTGATGCCGACCGCCACCAGTACCGCCACCGGCCCGTAACGCCACAACTCGCCGAAGCGACGTTGCCAGAGCATGTAAGGCACGGCGATCAGTACCGGCAACAGCCAGGCGAGGAAGCCTTTGGTCATGAACCCCATGCCGCAGGCTGCCCCCAGCGCCGCCCAGGCCAGTAAACGGCTGCGCATGGTGCGACTGTCCAGAGCGAACCACAGTGCCACCAGGCTCAGGTTGACCCACAAGGTGAACTGCGGGTCGAGGTTGGAGTACCCGGCTTGCCCGGCGATCAGACCAAAGCTCATGTAGAGCAGAGCCGCGGCGAAGCTTTTGCGCGGGTCGTTCCACATCCGACGGGTGATCAGGTAAGCCAATAGCACGCTCAGGCCGGTGCTGACGGCCGAGGCGATGCGTACCCCGAACAGATTGTCGCCAAACATCGCCTGGCCGATGGCAATCATCCAATAGCCCGCTACGGGCTTCTCAAAGTAGCGGATGCCCATGAAGTGCGGAGCGATCCAATCCCCGTTGAGCAGCATTTCCTGACTGATTTGCGCATAGCGGGTTTCATCGGGAATCCACAAACCGTGGGTGGTCAGTGGCAACAGGTAGAAGAGGCCGAAGGCCAGCAGCAGAAATGGCAATCCCCAGCGCTGAATCATACCGTTGTTACTCCCACGCACTGTGCAGCCTGAAGGCGTATTGCTTGTTCCATCAGCGGAGTGAGTAAAGTGCGATGCATTTCTGTCCTCTAAGTCAGTTTCGCAATGCCGGAGGCAAGTGGCTTGGTCCGGGTTCGGTGCTAAGTGATCCCGCTGGCAACGCATGAGTTTTTGGGCTCTTGCACTTTGCTGCAGGGGTGGCGGCGTTGTGTTTGGGAATATTTTCGATAATGCTCGTGTTCGAGAGCTAATAGTAAAGAGGCCAATAAAGTCCATTGGATATTAGGTGTTTAGTTTGTCTCTTTTCTGGTTCAAATCTGTTGTTTAGTTGTTAAAAATAGTTATTGATGGCCAGTAATTCATTTGAGAGCCTGCGGCCAGTTCTTGGCATTGATGATGCCCAGTATTTTCAGTTGACCGTCGGCTCTCAGGGTGACGAATAATGAACTGGTGTACTCACTGGCCACCGCATGGCTGAAGCCTAGCTGACTTTCCAGATTGCTGATGCAGGCGCTGTGGGTCACCAGGATCAGGTTGCGGCCCTGACGTTTTTGAGCCTTGATCCGGGCTGGAAAGTTCGCTCCGCAATTGACCAGCCAGTCTCGGGTTGTGGCTGGCTGGTTAAACATCGATTGCGCGGTCTGCAGGGTCCGTGTCAGGGGGCTGCTGAGAACATCGGTATGTTGCATGCCGATCGTGCGAAAGGCTTGGCCCAGAGAGCTTGCGGTCTGATCGCCGAGCCGGGTGATGCCATCCGCAGGGCCCAGGCAGGGGTGGGCGGAGCGGTCGCAGCGCTCGGCATGACGCACCAGAACGATGACCTCGCCCGCTTGCCAACGCTGATAGACCTGCGTGCGTCTCAACGGGTGACCAATACCCAGATCCAGCGGTGTGCCGGGCCATAGTGCAAAGCCGCAGACCACAATGATCAAGACGCAGGCGATGGTACTGAAGGCGACCTTCCTGGAGCGGGGCGTTCTGGCGGCATGGGCCTGAGGTCCGGCTTGCACACGCTTGGGCACATCGATTACCTGAATGTGTTTTTGAAAGGTTGTTTATCCGGTTTGGGCGTCGTGCTTTAAAGCAGGCCGATACCTGAGTAGCGACACTCATGCCGTCATAGACCGCCAACTTAAATCGACTCAGGTGGGCGAATGGTGAAAGCAATGTGAAAAAAACGAATGGGCGCGAAACCTGTATTTATTAAATTGACAGCGTTGCTTCAGTTTCACGGTTTGTTGAGTGATTTTTATCAGACTGAAGCAGTCTGATATCAACTGATTACTGATCTTTCTTCTCGTAAGTAATAGGGCGAGGAAATGCATTGGAGAAATAAACAAAGCGCTGAACTTTGCGTGTTTAGTTCAGCTAATTGTCAGCTTTGTTGGCCGGTACTCAGCCTGGGGCGAGCGGTTGCTCGCTGCCCGTGTTCAGGGCAGAAGTCGTGTTGGCGAGGGGGCAAAGCGAGGTCGATGCGTGGGGGCTCAGTGATTGACCGTGTAGGCCAGCATGGCCGAAAGCTGACACAGCGGGCGGCCGCTTTCTTGCTGCCACTGGTTGAACACCTCTTGTACCAGGGCCTGGTCACGCTTGCTGCTGGGTACCTTGTCGATGATGTTTTGAGCATTGAGTGCGGCCACCACATCCCAGGTCGGAATGAAGGTGTCCTTGCCCACCATGCGCAGGAAGCGTGGGGCTGAGAGGCCGCCCATCTGGTTACCGTGCTTGGCCAGGTACTGCCAGAGCCCGGTGATGTCCTGAGCCGGCCAGTCGGCAATGAAGGCGCCGAAACTGCCGTGCTGTTTTTCCACGTCGAGGATCATCTGGGCGTTACGCGGGACGCTTTTGAGCTTGCCCAGGTGGCGAATGATTCGCGTGTCCTGCATCAGCCGTTCCAGGTGTTCGGCGCCCATCAGTACCACCTTGTCGGGGTCGAAGCCGAAGAACACCTGCTCGAACGCCGGCCATTTGGCATCCACTAGGCTGTGCTTCAGCCCGGCGCGAAACACCCGCAGCGCCAGGGTCGACAGATAACGATCGGCGCTCAGTGAGCGCAGGTACTCAGCACTGGCCGGAGTCGGCAGTTGGGCTTGCAGGGCTGCGGCGGAACCGAAGCGGTTGAGACAGTATTCATTCAGCCATTTGTAGTCGTGCATGCCTGCTCCGGGTGGGTTCGGGAGTGTCTGTTGCGCAAGGTTGGGGCGCGAAATGCCGATACAAGTTCCCCGGAGCCTGCCGCGTGCTCCGGGGATCGGGTTGGGGGTGAGGATCAGGCCGGGGGGGCGCCTTCGCCAGCGAGCCGACGATTGAGCTGGAAGCGCCAGCGCACGTACAGCAGCGCCGAGGAGAACAGCGCAAGGCTGGCGAACATCTCCAGCAACCCGAACCCGTGGCGATTCGGGTCGTAGGCGGCCAGAGCCCCCTTGATGAAGTACAGATTGACCACGAAGCACATCCACGCGTGTCCACGGGCGCTGCCGCTGAGCATGCCGGGCGCCATCAGGAGCAGAGGCACCAGTTCGATCAGCAGGATTACCCAGGGGCGCGCGCCGTGCAGGTCGGCCAGCAACAGGTAATAGGTGCACAACAGGCCCACCAGGCCGAAAAAACACAGCAGCGCGACAACCCGCATCAAGCGAACGCGAGGTTCCAGCCATTGTTCCGTCGGCAGGACTTTCGGCTTCTTAGCCACGGCCGTTCTCCAGTTGCTGGGCGGTGTTCGCCAGGCGCAGGCCCAAGGCCCGGCACAGAGCGATTTCATGCTCGTCCAGCGGGCGCTTGCCGTCTGCGCCGGCATGATGGCTGGCGCCGTAAGGCGTGCCGCCACCGCTGGTTTCCAGCAGCGCCGATTCGCTGTAGGGCAAGCCGGTGATCAGCATGCCGTGGTGCAGCAAGGGCAGCATCATCGACATCAGGGTGGATTCCTGGCCGCCATGCAGGCTGGCGGTGGAGGTGAACAAGCCCGCGGGTTTGCCCACCAAAGCGCCGGTCAGCCACAAGTTGCTGGTGCCGTCGAGAAAGTACTTCAAGGGCGCGGCCATGTTGCCGAAGCGCGTGGGGCTGCCCAGAACCAGGCCCGAGCAATGCTTGAGGTCGTCAAGGCTGGCGTACAGCGCGCCACTTTCAGGGATGCTTGGCGCCACGGCTTCGCACTCGGTGGAAATCGCCGGGACGGTGCGCAGCCGGGCTTCCAGGCCCGCCTGCTCGATGCCGCGGGCAATTTGCCTGGCCATTTCGTGGGTCGAGCCATTGCGGCTGTAGTACAGGACCAGAATGTACGGCGCACTCAAGGCAGGATCTCCAGCACGTTTTCTGGCGGCCGGCCGATAATGGCCTTGTCGCCAGCTTCAAGAATCGGCCGTTCCATGAGTTTCGGGTGCTGGGCGATGGCGGCAATCAGTTGCTCTTCACTGAGGCTGCTGTCTGCCAGGTTGAGGCTTTTGTACTCATCCTCGCCACTGCGCAGCAACTGGCGGGCGCTGATGCCGAGCTTGGCCAGCAGGCTACGCAGTTGGGCGGCGTCCAAAGGCGTTTCGAGGTAGCGGACTACGGTGGGGGCCAAGCCGCGTTGTTCCAGAAGTTCCAGCGCACCGCGGGATTTCGAGCAGCGCGGGTTGTGATAAAGCGTCAGATCGGTCATGTGCGGGTCGCATCTTGCGTAAGGTGGCGGCTATTCTACCCGCGCGACGGGCTCTCCTGAACCTTGAGAGTCGATAGGTCGCAGCGACACGCAGTTAGCGGTCCTTTTAAAACACCTTTCACCACAGGAAACAGAGCATGGCAAGGCAGTGGGCAGCGGCATTGGCGATCATCACAACCCTTTTGCTGGGCGGCTGTGGCAATGACTACGGGGTCGATCAATATGGCCAGAAAGTCGCCGCCGAACGCCTCGATAAACAATGGCTGGTGCTCAACTACTGGGCGGAGTGGTGCGGGCCGTGTCGTACTGAAATACCTGAGCTGAACACTTTGAACGAGCAGCTCAAGGGGCAGTCGGCGACGGTATTGGGGGTCAACTTCGATAACTTGCAGGGCGATGAACTCAAGAGCGCGAGCGAGAAACTGGGGATCGCGTTCACCGTGCTGGCGCAGAACCCCGCAGAGCGTTTCGATCTGCCACGCAGCGAAGCGCTGCCGGTGACTTACATCATCGATGACCAGGGCAAGGTGCGTGAGCAATTGCTGGGAGAGCAGACCGCTGCGGGCGTGCAGGAGAAGCTGCAGGCCTTGCGCGGTCATTGAGGAGGGCACGATAGCGGCAGCAGCCGCAGGCTCAATGGCCTGCGGTGCTATCAGCCTTCTTCAGGCCACCAGCGCAACGGTTTGCCGGTGGCGGGCCAGAAGCGCACTTGTTCGATGGGCGAGACATCCCAGCGCTCGACAGCTTCCAGCGCCTGAATGAAGCGCCGCTCCTGTTCCATCAACGCCGGAGCGCAGAGTTTGCGGGTGCTACCCACCTTGCCGAAACTGAGCTTGGCGCCGTCCAGGGTGTACGGCGCGAACCAGTGGTTGCAACCCGCATTGCCGTAGGCGCGGCCATCCTCGTCCAAGGTGATGGTCAAGTGGCTGTAGTCGATAAGCGGACGTTCGCCGATCCACTCCAGGGTGTAGCTGCGGTCTTGCTGCAGCTTCAAGGGTTCGGCGGCGCAACCCATCAGGCCGGCGCCCAGTGCCACAGTCAGGGCCAGGCGTTTCATTGGTTGGCCTGCTGGCATTTCGGGCAGAGGTGGCGCTCACCTTCGCCTGTCCAGCCCAACTCGGCAATTCGCGCGCTGGCTGCAGGCTTCTGGGCCTTGTTGCCGAGCTTGGCGTCTACCGCAAATTCGAAATTCAGCTCCGCCGCGCAGCTGTCGCAGTTGACCTGCCATTGATGAATCGACAGCTCGCCGAACACCGGACCACGGGCCACGGCGACCCATTGGCCGACCGGATTGATCAGATGGCGGACGGTTTCCACCGTCAGTCGCATGGACAAGTCCTTGCTGCCTTTAAGGGTGACCAGCAGCACGTCATCGGTACGGATCGAGCCGCCGTTGCCGGTGACTTGATAGCGTCCCGGCACCAAGGCGCGGCATTCGATCAGGGTGTGTTGCGGGTTCATCAGGTTGTAGCGGAAATCGTGTTCGACCATGGGTCCTCCAAATCTGCAGCGTATGCTAGCACGGCCCCCTGCGCCGCAGGTTACGGGCTGTCGACCTTCGATCAGGCGGCGTGAGGGGGTTAGCCGTGGACCTGATTCTGCGGTTGGCCCGCGGCCCAGTTGGCGATGTTGTGCAAGGTGGTCTCGGCGATGGCTGCCAGGGCTTCGTGGGTCAGAAATGCCTGGTGCGCGGTGACGATCACGTTGGGAAAGGTCAGCAGTCGGGCCAGTACGTCGTCCTGCAGGGGCAGGTCCGAGCGGTCCTCAAAGAACAGCTGCGCTTCCTCTTCATAGACATCCAGCCCCAGATAGCCCAGTTGGCCGCTTTTCAGGGCTTCGATCAGGGCGGGCGTATCCACCAGGCCACCGCGACCGGTATTGATCAACATCGCCCCCGGCTGCATGTGCGCCAGGCTGTCCTGGTTGATCAAGTAACGGCTGTCGGCGGTAAGCGGGCAATGCAGACTGATGATCTGCGATTGGGCCAGCAGTTGCGGCAGACTCAGGTAGCGCGCGCCCAGGGCCTGGACCTCAGGGTTGGGTAACGGGTCGTAGGCCAGTAACTGACAGCCGAAGCCGGCCATGATGCGAGCGAAGGTGGCGCCGATCTGCCCGGTGCCGACGATCCCCACGGTCTTGCCCACCAGGTCGAAACCGGTCAGGCCGTGCAGGGTGAAGTCGCCCTCGCGGGTGCGGTTGTAGGCTCGGTGCAGGCGGCGATTCAACGCCAGGATCAGGGCCACCGCATGTTCGGCCACTGCATGGGGTGAATAGGCCGGGACGCGTACCACATCCAGCCCCAGGCGCTGGGCGGCGGGCAAGTCGACATGGTTGTATCCCGCTGAGCGCAGGGCAATCAGGCGGGTGCCGCCGGCGGCCAGTCGTTCCAGTACCGGGGCGCTGAGGTCGTCGTTGATAAAGGCACAGACCACTTCATGACGTTCGGCCAGGGCCACGGTGTCCAGGCTCAGGCGGGCGGCCTGGAACTGCAGTTCAATGCCTGGTGGCAGGCTGGTGCCGAGAAAACTGTCGCGGTCGTAGTTCTGGCTGCTGAAAAGAATCGTACGCATGCGTGCATCCTTGTTTGGGGCGCCCAGCATGAGGGCTGGGCAGTGCGGGCGTCTTGCCCTGGGTCAGGCGTTGATCCGCGCTTCGCTGGCCAGGCGAGCGATGGCGTGGTCCAGTTCGTCCAAGGCGGCATAGGCTTTGACATCTTGCTGCTTGAGCAAGGTTTCACTGCGCTGACAGGCGGCGCGCAATTGCGGCACACCGCAGTAGCGGGTGGCGCCGTGCAGGCGGTGGACCCGCTCGATCAGGGCGTTGTGATCGTTCGCCGCGCGGGCCGCCTTGATGGCTTCGCGGTCGGCCTCAAGCGAGGCCAGCAACATGGCCAGCATGTCCGCCGCCAGATCGGCCTTGCCCGCGGCTAGACGCAAGCCTTCGTCCTGATCCAGCACTTGCAGTTCCAGGCCCTGTCCGGGGCGTTCGCTGGCGCGTTCCGGGCCTTGGTTGCGCAAGGCCAGCCCGGTCCATTTCAGCACCACTTGAGCCAGTTGCCGCTCACTGATGGGTTTGGTCAGGTAGTCGTCCATGCCACTTTGCAGCAAGGCGCGTTTTTCATTGGCCATCGCATGTGCGGTAAGCGCGACGATGGGCAGCGGTGTGCCATGACGTTCGCCTTCCCATTGGCGGATGGCCTCGGTACTTTGTCGACCGTCCATGCCCGGCATCTGCACGTCCATCATCACCAGGTCGAAGGGTTCCTGCTGGATCGCGTGCAAGGCGGCATAGCCGTTGTCGACCGCCAGCACCTTGGCGCCCATGTCTTCCAGTAGGGTCTGGATCAGCAACAGGTTGGCCGGGTTGTCGTCGACACACAGCACGCGCGGTGCGCGGCTGGACAGGCTTTCTTCCGGTTCGTTGCGGGCCCGGCGCGGGTTGACCAGGTCGGACAGGGCGCGGCGCAGTTTGCGGGTGCAGGCCGGCTTGGCCTGCAACTGGCTGTGAGGGTTGGGCACCGACAGCTGGAACAGCGTCTGTTCGGTGGTCGGGCACAGCACCAGGACCTTGCAGCCCAGGTGTTCGAGGTCCCAGATGTGTTGGCTCAGGCGCTCGGGGAGCATGTCGTTGCTGGTGATGCCCAACACCGCCAGATCAATCGCCTGCTCGCTTTGGTGCACCCCGGTGATGCCGTTGGTCAACGCTTCCAGGGTGTTGAACGGGGTAACTTCCAGGCCGCAGTCTTCCAACTGATGTTGCAGCGCCTGGCGCGCCAGCTCGTGGTTTTCCAGCACCGCCACACGCCGGCCCAGCAGCGGTGGACCTGGCAAGTCTTCGGCGTCATCGCGGGTTTTCGGCAGGTTCAGGCTGATCCAGAACTCCGAGCCTTCGCCGGGGGTGCTGTCGACGCCGATCTCGCCGCCCATCTGTTCGATCAGGCGCTTGGAAATCACCAGCCCCAGGCCTGTGCCGCCGGGTTGGCGCGACAACGAGTTGTCGGCCTGGCTGAAGGCCTGGAACAGCGCGCGCACGTCCTGGTTCGACAAACCGATGCCAGTGTCTTGAATGCTGATGCGCAACTGCACGCTGTCTTCGTGTTCGTCTTCGAGCATGGCCCGCGCGACGATGGTGCCTTCGCGGGTGAATTTGATGGCGTTGCTCACCAGATTGGTGAGGATCTGCTTGAGCCGCAGCGGATCGCCCACCAGCGACAGCGGCGTATCGCGATACACCAGGCTCACCAGTTCCAACTGCTTGGCATGGGCCGCCGGAGCGAGAATGGTCAGGGTGTCCTGGAGCAAGTCGCGCAGGTTAAACGGAATGCTATCGAGCACCAGTTTGCCGGCCTCGATTTTCGAGAAGTCGAGGATTTCGTTGATGATCCCCAACAGGCTGTCGGCGGATTTTTCGATGGTGCCCAGGTAATCCAATTGACGGGGCGTCAGCTCGCTTTTCTGTAACAGATGGGTAAAGCCGAGGATGCCATTGAGCGGCGTGCGGATTTCATGGCTCATGTTGGCCAGGAACTCGGATTTGATCCGGCTGGCTTCCAGAGCCTCCTTGCGCGCCAGGTCCAGTTCGATGTTCTGGATCTCAATGGTTTCCAGGTTCTGGCGTACGTCTTCGGTGGCTTGGTCGATGCTGTGTTGCAATTCTTCCTGGGCATTTTGCAGGGTGCTGGCCATGCGGTTGATGCCGGATGCCAGTTCATCCAGTTCCTGGCTGCCCAGGGGCGGCAGGCGGGTTTCCAGATGGCCGTCCTTGAGTTGCGCCACGGCCTGTTTGATCTGACTCAATGGGTTATTGATGGTTCGCCCCATGCGTACCGCCAATAGGGCAGTGCCCGCCAAACCCGCAGCGATCAGCAGCAGACTGGCGAACAGGCTGCGGTATCCGCGCAGCAGCATGCCGCTGTGGGACAGCTCCAGCTCGACCCAGCCCAGCAAACGGTCGGACTCGTCGGGGATCAGGTCGCCGGCCAGATTGCGATGGCGACCGAAGACGGGCAGTTGATAGCGGGTCGCGTCATTGCCGCTGCGTTGCATCATGTGGCTGCTGTCGCCGCTGGGCGGTGCATTGAGCATGCTTGGTCCGGCATGGGCCACCAGTGTGCGATCCGGGGCAAGGAACGACACGGCGCGCACGTCTTGCTGTTCCAGGGCCTGAGTGGCAATGCGTTCGAGCATCTGGGAATTGTTATGGCCCATCGCCGGAGCCACCAGCGAGGCCAGTTGTTCGGCGATCATTTCGCCGCGCTGCAGCAGTTGGGTTTGCAGGTCCGAGAGCTGCATCCAGGTGAAATAGCCACCTAGAACCAAGGCCATCAGGCTGGTGGGCAGCAAGGTCAGCAACAGTACGCGGCCTTTGATTCCCAGTTTCTTGAGCACGCAACTCTCCTGCTTCCACGCTGTTTTTGAAGGTCGACGAACACGTCCGTGATGCGCCACGTGCGCAGTGTAACGATTTGCTGGGGGCTGATCTTGGCAAATTGCGACAGGCTCGGCGGCGGCTAAAAAGACCAGGCCGAGGTTGCGCCTCAGGCATTGGTTGCCGCAATCCGAGCAATCTTGAATAATTGCGCAACTGAGAATTACTAGCATAAACCAATGACTCGCGTGTCCGCTGAACTCCCCCGAATCTTGACCATTGAAGACGACCCGGTATTGGGTGCCTCTGTGCAGGCGCAATTGGCTCAGTGCGGATTCGCCGTGACCTGGTGCCAGAATGGCGAAGAGGGCCTGGGGATCGCCCGGCAGCGGTCTTTTGATGTGGTGTTGATGGACATCCTGTTGCCTGGGATGGATGGGCTGACGGTACTGACCCACTTGCGCCAGAGTCATTCGACGCCGGTGCTGCTGATGTCGGCCCTGGGCGCCGAGGCTGATCGTATCAGTGGTTTCCGTCTGGGCGCCGACGACTATCTGCCCAAGCCTTTCAGCATCGCCGAGTTGCGGGTGCGCATCGAAGCCATTCTGCGACGCGTGGCGCTGGATCGATGTCCGACCACGCCGCTGCTCAGCGGCCACCTGCAGAGCCTGGGGTTTGACGATGCGCGGTGTGACGTGAGGGTTGCCGAGCAATGGGCCGGCCTGACCCGCAGCGAGTACCGCCTGCTGGAAACCCTGCACCGCAATGCCGATGAGGTCCTGAGCAAGGCCTTCCTTTATCAGCACGTGCTGCAGCGCGGTTACTCGGCCCATGACCGTAGCCTGGACATGCACGTCAGCCAGATTCGCCGCAAGCTCAAGGCGCTGGGCTACGCCAAGCTGGAATTGCGCACGGTGTGGGGCAAGGGTTACGTGCTGAGCGCCTTCGATGAGCCGGTCTGATCTGCCCGGGCGACACTCGCTGTTTTGGAAGCTGGTGTGCCTGTTGATGGCTTTTTGTCTGCTGATGATCTGGCTGAGCTGGTCGTGGGGGCGCTATGTGGAGCGCAAGAACCTGTATCTCTCCGACGAGGCTCGCGCCACCCTTGGTCGTTACGCCCGAGAAGCGCAGCAGGCCTGGAAGAACGGGCAACATGCCAGCATCGATCGGTGGATCGAGCACGTGGCCGGTTCCGAGCACACTTGGATCGGGGTAATTGGCAGTGATCTGCAATCGCTGAGCAGCTATCCCTTGACGTCGACCGAAGCCCAGCGCCTGACTTTCTTGCGTGGCGCTGACTGGCCGGTGAGTCGGCATGCCCGTGGCTTGCCCTGGCTGAAAATACCCTTTCCCGACGATCCGTCCTTGGGCAGTCTGGTGATCGAGTTGCCGCCGCGTTTCATGCCGGGTCACTACCGCGTGTTCTGGCAGGTCATTACCAACGGCGTGATTCCTGGGTTGTTCACCCTGTTGTTGTGCGTGGGGTTGTACCGATTGCTGGTGGTGCCGCTGAATCAGTTGCGCGAGCAAGCCAATGCCTGGCGTGCGGAGCAATTGAATGCGCGGCTGTCCACCGAGATCACTCAGCGCAAGGATGAGTTGGGGGAGTTGGGGCGAGCGTTCGACCAGATGTCTGAGCGCTTGCAAAGCACTGTGGTGATGCAACAGCAGTGGCTGCGTGACCTTTCCCATGAACTGCGCACGCCCCTGAGTCGGCTGCGGGTGGCCTGTGACGGCGAGCAGAGTCTGGTGGCGCTGCGTGAACGCTTGGGACGAGAGATCGATGGCATGCAGCGTCTGGTGGAGGACAGCCTGCAGTTGGCCTGGCTGGACACTGAGCGTGGGCCACTGGCCGAGGAGCAGATCCATGTCCAGGCATTGTGGGAGATGCTCAGCGAAAATGCCTGCTTCGAGAGCGGTTGGTCCACCGACCAGTTGCGGTGTGAACTGCAGGTGGATTGCTGGGTTCGCGGGCACCTCAATACCCTGGCCCAGGCGCTGGAAAACATCCTGCGCAATGCCATCCGTCATTCACCTCCTGGCGCCCGGGTGACCCTGGGCGGGCGCCGCGATGGTGAATATTGGCACCTGTGGCTGGACGATCAGGGGCCGGGCGTGGCGGAGCAGGACCTGGAGCGCATCTTCGCCCCGTTCATTCGCCTGGACGGATCGCGCCCGGGGCACGGCGGGTTTGGCCTGGGCCTGAGTATTGCGCGCAATGCGGTGGTGCGTCAGGGCGGGCAATTGTGGGCGTGCAACACGGCTCAGGGTTTGCGCATTCACCTGCGCTTGCAGGCTGCCTGTTCGCCGCGGGCGGCTTGAAGGGGTTGTGCTTGATGGCCTTATTCCAATAAGCCATAAGAGCCGTACTTTGCGTGATATGGAGCTTGGACGTTTGCCGGTATGATAGGCGCCCCCGCAGTCTGGATTGCGAATACGCCATGACCTTGCAGTACCCAACCATCGCCGATTGCGTCGGCAACACCCCGCTGGTTCGTTTACAGCGCCTGCCTGGCGCCACCAGCAATACCTTGCTGCTCAAGCTCGAGGGCAATAACCCGGCGGGTTCGGTCAAGGACCGTCCGGCACTGTCGATGATCACTCGCGCCGAACTGCGCGGGCAGATCCAGGCCGGCGATACCCTGATCGAAGCGACCTCGGGCAATACCGGTATCGCCCTGGCCATGGCTGCGGCGATCAAGGGCTACAAAATGATCCTGATCATGCCCGACAACTCCAGCGCCGAGCGCAAGGCAGCGATGACCGCCTATGGTGCCGAGTTGATTCTGGTCAGCCAGGAGGAGGGCATGGAAGGCGCCCGCGACCTGGCCGAACGCATGCAGGCCGAAGGCCGTGGCAAGGTGCTCGATCAGTTCGCCAACGGCGACAATCCCGAGGCCCACTACACCAGCACCGGTCCGGAAATCTGGCGCCAGACTCAGGGCAGCATCACCCACTTCATCAGCTCGATGGGCACCACCGGCACCATCATGGGCACTTCGCGCTATTTGAAAGAGCAGAACCCCGAGGTACAGATCATCGGTCTGCAACCCATGGAAGGTTCGGCCATTCCCGGCATTCGCCGCTGGCCCGAGCAATACCTGCCGAAGATCTATCAGGCCAGTCGGGTCGACCGGATCGTCGACATGGCCCAGAGCGAAGCCGAAGACGTGACCCGGCGCCTGGCCCGGGAAGAGGGCATCTTCTGCGGCGTGTCTTCCGGTGGTGCGGTGGCAGCGATGCTGCGCCTGTCCCGGGAAGTGGAAAACGCGGTCATGGTCGCGATCATCTGTGACCGTGGCGATCGTTACTTGTCGACCGGCATCTTCGATGCGCCCAACTGATGGCTAAGCACGAGAGAGGCTTGCGCTTCCAACCTGCGGGCGGCAGCCGGGCCCCACAGATTCCGGTGGGCAAGAAACAGCGCTTGAACATTCAGCGCCTGGCCAACGACGGTCGTGGCATCGCCTTTGTCGATGGCCGCACCTGGTTTGTCAGCGCAGCCCTGGCCGGTGAAGACGTCGAGGCGCGGGTACTGGGTACTCATGGCAAGGTGGTGGAGGCCCGTACCGAGCGTCTGTTCAGCGCCAGTGAGCTGCGCCGTCCGGCAGCCTGTGCCCACGCCGGGCGTTGTGGTGGTTGCAGCGTGCAGCACCTGCCCCACGCCGAACAGCTTGCCCTGAAACAGCGCATGCTCGCCGAGCAGTTGTTCAAGGTCGCGGGGGTCGAGCCCGACGTCTGGGCGGCGCCGTTGAGCGGTCCAGAGTTCGGCTATCGACGCCGCGCCCGGGTGGCGGTGCGTTGGGACGCAAAGGGTAAGCAACTGGAGGTGGGATTCCGGGCCGCCGGCAGCCAGGACATCGTCGCCATCGACGATTGCCCGGTTCTGGTAGCGGCCTTGCAACCGATCATGAGTCGCTTGCCGGCGATGCTGCGGCGTTTGAGCAAGCCTCAAGCGCTGGGGCATGTGGAGCTGTTCAGTGGTTCGGCACTGGCGGTGCTGTTGCGCCACATGGCGCCGTTGTCCGCAAGCGACCTTGCGATCCTCAAGGACTTCTGCGACTTCCATCAGGCGCAGTTGTGGTTGCATGGCGAAGGCGAACCGCAGCCGTTCGATCCGTCACAGACCCTGGGTTACCGCCTGGAATCCTGGGATCTGAACGTGGCGTATCGGCCTGGTGATTTTGTCCAGGTCAATGCCGGTGTCAATGAGGCGATGGTCGCTCAGGCATTGGAGTGGCTGGCACCACAGGCCCACGAGCGGGTGCTGGATCTGTTCTGCGGTCTGGGCAACTTCGCCCTGCCGTTGGCGCAGCAGGTGCGGGAAGTGGTGGCGGTGGAAGGCGTGGCAACCATGGTGGCGCGAGCGGCTGAAAACGCCGTCAGCAACAACTTGCATAACACACGCTTTTTTCAAGCCGACTTATCCCAACCCCTGAACGCTGCCGAGTGGGCCGATCAAGGCTTTTCTGCGGTACTCTTGGACCCGCCTCGCGACGGTGCTTTTGAGGTGGTTCGCACGCTGGCGAGTCTGGGCGCCAAGCGGTTGCTGTATGTGTCATGCAACCCGGCAACTTTGGCCCGTGACACGGTCGAATTGATCAAACAGGGCTATCGGTTAAAACGAGCCGGGATTCTCGATATGTTTCCTCAAACGGCACATGTCGAGGCCATGGCGTTATTCGAAGCGAGCTAGGATGGCTTGTCTAATCCGACTGGCCTGTCAGGCACGACTCGCTGGCCCTGCGAGCGGTGCCTGACAGTTGAAGGTCAGCGATTTGACGCATTGAATGTGCGTCGTAGGGAAGGTAAAGCAAGATGGTACAGGTGAGAGCGCACCAGCCGATCAACACCGACGGCAGTATCAATCTCGAGGCGTGGCTCGATCACACGGTCAGCGTCGACATGGCACTGGACCGTGAAGCCTTGAAAGAAGCCTGCGAGTTCGCTCGTGAGGCTGAGTTACAACACATCGCGGCCAAGGGGCTCAGCGCCGAGGACGTGTCGTGTTTCAGCACCGGCCTGGAGATCGCCGAGATCCTTGCCGACCTCAAGCTGGACCAGGACTCACTGGTCGCCGCGGTGTTGTACCGCGGCGTCCGTGAGGGTCAGATCCAGTTGCCCGCGGTCAGCCAGCGTTTTGGTCCGGTGGTGACCAAGCTGATCGATGGCGTGCTGCGCATGGCCGCCATCAGCGCCAGTCTCAGTCCTCGTCAATCCCTGGTATTGGGCACTCAGGCTCAGGTGGAGAACCTGCGCAAGATGCTGGTGGCCATGGTCGATGACGTGCGCGTGGCACTGATCAAACTGGCTGAGCGGACCTGCGCCATTCGGGCGGTGAAAAGCGCCGACGAAGAGAAGCGCAACCGGGTTGCCCGGGAAGTCTTCGATATCTACGCTCCCCTGGCTCACCGCTTGGGTATCGGCCATATCAAGTGGGAGCTGGAGGATCTGTCCTTCCGTTACTTGGAGCCTGAGCAATACAAGCAGATCGCCAAGCTGCTGCATGAGCGGCGCCTGGATCGCGAGCGCTTCATCTCCGACGTGATGAACCAGTTGCAGAACGAGTTGAAGGCCACTGGAGTCAACGCCGACATCAGCGGGCGGGCCAAGCACATCTATTCCATCTGGCGCAAAATGCAGCGCAAAGGTCTGGAGTTCAGCCAGATCTACGATGTGCGCGCGGTGCGGGTGCTGGTTCCGGAAATGCGCGACTGCTACACCGCGCTGGGTATCGTGCATACCTTGTGGCGGCATATTCCCAAGGAGTTCGACGACTACATCGCCAACCCCAAGGAAAACGGTTACCGCTCGCTGCACACCGCGGTGATCGGCCCCGAGGGCAAGGTGTTGGAGGTGCAGATCCGCACCCACGCCATGCACGAAGAAGCTGAGTTGGGGGTCTGTGCGCACTGGAAGTACAAGGGCACCGACGTCAAGTCCGGCTCCAACCATTACGAAGAGAAGATTTCCTGGCTGCGTCAGGTGTTGGAGTGGCACGAAGAGCTGGGTGATATCGGTGGTCTGGCCGAGCAGCTGCGGGTGGATATCGAGCCGGATCGAGTCTACATCTTCACCCCTGACGGTCACGCCATCGACTTGCCCAAGGGCGCCACGCCGCTGGACTTCGCTTATCGGGTGCACACCGAGATCGGCCACAACTGCCGGGGCGCGAAGATCAATGGGCGCATCGTGCCGCTCAACTACAGCCTGCAGACTGGCGAGCAGGTGGAAATCATCACCAGCAAGCACGGCACTCCGAGCCGCGATTGGCTGAACCCCAACCTGGGCTACGTCACCACGTCGCGGGCGCGGGCGAAGATCGTCCATTGGTTCAAGTTGCAGGCGCGTGATCAGAACGTTGCGGCCGGCAAGACCTTGCTGGAGCGGGAACTGAGTCGTCTTGGCCTGCCGCAGGTGGATTTCGACAAGCTGGCCGAGAAGGCCAACATGAAGGTCGCCGAGGACATGTTCGCGGCCCTGGGGGCGGGTGATCTGCGTCTGGCGCAACTGGTCAATCTGGCCCAGCAACTGGTGGAGCCAGAGCGCGGCGACGAACAGTTGGAACTGATCCCGCGCAAGGCAGCAGGCTACAAGCCGGGCAAACGTGGCGACATCCAGATCCAGGGCGTGGGCAATCTCATGACCCAGATGGCTGGCTGCTGCCAACCGCTGCCGGGGGATGCGATCGTCGGTTACATCACCCAAGGTCGCGGCGTGAGCATTCACCGTCAGGACTGCGCTTCGGTGCTGCAATTGGCTGGGCGCGAACCAGAGCGGATCATCCAGGTCAGTTGGGGGCCGGTGCCGGTGCTCACCTATCCGGTGGACATCATCATCCGTGCCTATGATCGTTCCGGTCTGCTGCGTGACGTCTCGCAAGTACTGCTCAACGAGCGGATCAACGTGCTGGCGGTCAACACCCGCTCGAATAAGGAGGACAACACTGCGTTGATGTCCTTGACCATCGAGATTCCGGGGCTGGACGCGTTGGGCCGCTTGCTGGGACGAATTTCCCAGTTGCCGAACATCATCGAGACCCGGCGCAACCGAACCCCGTGATGCCTGTATGAAAGGGATGAAGTGATGCACAGCCTTGAAGACCTGCTCCACCTGATGACGCGCTTGCGAGACCCGCAATATGGCTGCCCTTGGGACATCAAGCAGAACTACGCCAGTATCGTCCCGCATACCCTGGAAGAGGCGTATGAAGTCGCTGACGCCATCGAGCGCGGTGACTTCGACCACTTGCAGGGGGAGTTGGGGGATCTGCTGTTTCAGGTGGTGTATTACAGCCAACTGGCCCGTGAAGAGGGGCGTTTCGAGTTCGATGCGGTGGTGGACGGCATCACCCGCAAACTGATTCGGCGCCATCCTCATGTGTTCCCTACCGGTGACCTGTATGCCCCGCTGGATGTTGCGCGGCTCACTGAGGAGCAGGTCAAGGACCGCTGGGAGCAGATCAAGGCCGAGGAGCGTGCCGAGAAGTCCGATGCTCCGCTGCAGTTGTCCCTGCTGGACGATGTGCCGGTTGCCTTGCCGGCCTTGTCCCGTGCTGCCAAGTTGCAAAAGCGCGCCGCCCAGGTTGGTTTTGACTGGCCGGATGCGTTGCCGGTGGTGGACAAGGTGCGTGAAGAACTGGACGAGGTGCTGGAGGCCATGGCCGACAACGACCCGGCGGCCATCACCGATGAAATCGGTGACTTGCTGTTTGTCGTGGTCAACCTGGCCCGGCACCTTAAGGTCGATCCGGAGAGCGCCTTGCGTGGCGCTAATGCCAAGTTCGACAGACGCTTCCGATTTATCGAGCAGGCATTGCGCGATACCCATCGTCCCGTGGAAGATTGCACCCTCGAAGAGTTGGATGCCCTGTGGGGCGAAGCCAAACGTCAGGAAAAGAATTTGCCCAGCTGCGGCTGAGGCCGTTGCCTAAGTGAGTAAGCACCATGAGCCTTTCCCTTCGCGACCAGTTGCTCAAAGCAGGGCTGGTCAACCAAAAGCAGGCCAAGCAGGTCGGCAAAGACAAGCAGAAGCAGCAACGCCTGGCCCACAAAGGCCAGATCGAGCTGGATGACTCCCAGCAGCGCGCAGCTCAGGAAGCCATGGCCGAGAAGGTCAAGCGTGACCAGGAGCTCAATCGTCAGCAGCAGGAGAAGGCCGAGCAAAAGGCCCGTGCCGCGCAGATCAAGCAGTTGATCGAAGTCTCGCGCCTGCCCAAGTTGACCACCGAGGACTATTACAACTTCGTCGATGACAAGAAGGTCAAGCGTCTGTCGGTGAACACCTTGATGCGCAACAAACTGAGCAGCGGCTCCCTGGCCATCGTCCATCACGGCGGTGGCTACGAGGTGATTCCACGGGAGGCGGCGCTGAAGATCCAGGAGCGTGACCCGCGGCGTATCGTGCAACTCAATACCCCTACCGAAGCACCGGATGAGGATGATCCGTACGCGGCCTACCAGATTCCCGATGATTTGATGTGGTAAGCACCCAATAACGAGCAACCCCGCTCATGGCGGGGTTGCTCGTTATTGGGCGGTAGGATTGGCGTGGAATCTGGCGGCCCGGCGCTGATGTTGAGTCAGGAGCTTTGTGGGGCGCGGTTCTGTTCGAGTTTTTCCAGCTCAGCCTTATAGCTGTGGGCATCGCTTTCGGAGTGGAACATGCCCACCAGCAGGTCTTGTTGATGCAC
The DNA here is from genome assembly GCF_009861525.1 of Pseudomonas sp. LD120. GTDB lineage: Bacteria > Pseudomonadota > Gammaproteobacteria > Pseudomonadales > Pseudomonadaceae > Aquipseudomonas. Next base: position 501,432 of record NZ_WVHL01000003.1, read on the forward strand.
ATCCCAGATCCGTACACCCGCGGCTACGCCTTCATGGGACATGTGTGAATCGTCGCGTTCAGTTACTTTTACAGTCATCTGCTAGCTCCAATCTCTGTTGATCTGCAGCAAGGCGTGTGCAGGACTTCGTTATATGTTTTGTTAGATTGCTAAGTAAATCGCCGGAATTTGCAACAGACCTTTGCAGAATCGAAGACAATCCTGCAGCCCGCTGAATCCGTGACATTTCGCCGCAGGCAGGGAGGTTTCATGACAAAAGCTTCATCTTCGGCGTCTTGCCTTGTCCTTTTCGGTGAGGTGCCGAGGTGAAATGTCAGGCAAAAAAAACCCCGCGTTGGCGGGGTTTTGATCGTGCTGTGGCTTAGCTGCCTTTGACCGTCTTACCGTTGACGGTGCCGTTGAGGAGCATGATGTTGTACTCCTTGCCGTCGGTTTCAACTTGTTGCAGGCGCACCAGCAGGTAGTCCCAGTCCTTGGCGAACCACATCACGGTGATGCGTTTGCTTTGTGTCGGGTCGCGCACGCGCTCGACCTTGATGGCGTCGATCTGGCCGGCCTTGGTGTCGACTTTCTCCGACCCCAGGACGCGGAAATCGTAGGTGTCAACGTCGCTGCCATCGACCACTTGATAGCTCATGGTCTTCTTGCCGGCGGCCACATCGTGTTGCAGGGCGAGCTGGTAGGTGGATTTGTCCACCATGCCGGTGTTCAGTGGCAGTTTGACCGCATCGCCGCGGTCGGTGCCAGTGACCATCTTGGCGTTCCAGTCGAAGTCCAGATCAGCCTTCTTGGCCTTGCCCAGGCCGCCGCGCTCGAAGTGATAGGACTGAGGCACCAGGGTGTCCTTGTCCAGGGTCAGTGTGCTTTCCTCACTCAGGCTGGCGATCATCATCGATGCCTTGAAGCTGAGTTTCCACGCGCCATTGGCGGTTTTTTCCAGACTGCGTTCAGCAGTGCCGCTCATGGGCAGCTGTTTCCAGTCGGCGGTGTAGCTAGCGGAGAACGGGTGAAGGTCTGCCGCCTGCACAGCCGGCAGGGCGAACAGAGCGCAAGCGAAGAGCAGGGCGCGACGCATAAAATCTCCTAGGTTCGAATCAAATAACCACTGGCAGCCAGTAATTGACCGTCCAGTAAAGCACCCTGATCGCCGAGCGTGAGCCGACCTTCGGCAAACCAGCGTACGGCCATGGGGTAAATCCGATGCTCCTGGACGTGTACTCGCTGCGCCAGGCTTGGCGGCGAGTCGTGCAACTCTACCGGGATCACAGCCTGTACGACCAGAGGTCCGCCATCGAGTTCCTCGGTGACAAAGTGCACGCTGCAGCCGTGCTCGGTCTCTCCGGCCTCCAGCGCTCGCTGATGAGTATGTAACCCTTTGTATTTGGGTAGCAGCGAAGGATGGATATTCAGCAGGCGGCCCTGATAGTGGCGCACGAATCCAGCGCTGAGAATGCGCATGAATCCCGCCAGGACCACCAGCTTTGGCTGGAAACTATCGATCAGTTCGATCAGCCCCTGATCGAAGGCCTCGCGGCCCTCGAAGGCGGTGTGATCGAGGAAGCGGGTAGCGATACCCGCGTCCTTGGCGCGCTGCAGGCCATAGGCGTCAGCGCGATTGGAGATCACGGCAGCAATGCGCACCGGACTGTCGTCGGTGCGCGTGCTGTCGATCAGGGCTTGCAGGTTACTGCCGGTGCCGGATAGCAGCACCACAACATCACAGGTCGGCGACGTCCGCTCTTGCATCAGTGGGCCTTGAGGTTCTTCAGCTCAACTTGGGCCGCGCCTTCTGCAGCGAGGCCGATCTGGCCGATGACCCAAGGCTGTTCGCCGGCCTCGCGCAGAACGTTCAGGGCGTTTTCAACCTGATCCTGGGCCACACAGATGACCATGCCTACTCCGCAGTTCAGTACGCGGTGCATTTCGTGCTCGTCGACGTTGCCTTGCTCTTGCAACCAGTCGAAGACTGCCGGACGCTGCCAGCTCGCCACATCGACCACGGCCTGGGCGCCTTTTGGCAGCACGCGTGGGATGTTGTCCAGCAGGCCGCCGCCGGTGATGTGAGCCATGGCCTTGACCGCGCCGGTGTCCTTGATCAGCTTCAGCAGCGGCTTGACGTAGATGCGGGTCGGGGCCATCAGCAGGTCCGTCAGTGGCTTGCCGTCGAGCTGGATATTTTCGATGTTGGCACCGGATACTTCGATGATCTTGCGGATCAGTGAGTAGCCGTTGGAGTGCGGGCCGGACGATGGCAAGGCCAGCAGGGCGTCGCCAGCGGCGACTTTCGAGCCGTCGATGATCTCGGATTTTTCCACGACTCCGACGCAGAAACCGGCCAGGTCGTAGTCTTCGCCTTCGTACATGCCTGGCATTTCAGCGGTTTCACCGCCCACCAGCGAGCAGCCGGACAGTTCGCAGCCGGCGCCGATGCCGGTCACGACCTGGGCAGCGGTGTCGACATTGAGCTTGCCGGTGGCGTAGTAGTCGAGGAAGAACAGCGGCTCGGCACCACAGACCACCAGGTCGTTGACGCACATGGCAACCAGGTCGATGCCGATGCTGTCGTGCTTGTTCAGGTTCAGGGCCAGGCGCAGCTTGGTGCCAACGCCGTCAGTGCCAGACACCAGTACAGGTTGTTTGTAGCCGGCCGGGATTTCGCAGAGGGCGCCGAAACCGCCCAGGCCGCCCATGACTTCCGGGCGCGCGGTGCGCTTGGCGACGCTCTTGATGCGTTCGACCAATGCTTCACCGGCGTCGATGTCTACACCGGCGTCTTTGTAGCTCAGGGAGGGTTGCTTGCTCATGATCCAGGCCTTTAGGGGGGATTCAGGGGTATCGACCGAACCAGTGAGGCTGCCCAGGCACTGTGAAAGTGTCTCAGGGTGCCCAGCTGATGCCGGTCTGCGAAGGCGCGCGATTTTATCAGGCTTGAGGGGCAGCGGCCATCCTCGGTCCGACGGGGAGGGGCATATCCGCTTAAAAAAACCGCGATTGGTCGTGTTGGTGGTCTTGGCCTTGCCTGTATAAGGTATAGCGCTCAAGTGGCTATCGTTATGACAGCGCGAAAACAAAACGGGCGGTGAGTGAATGTTTTGCCGGGGCCTGTGGTCACAGCCTTGCTCGCCATGGTTCGTGCGCGTTGTTTCAATCGTTTTTTGTCGTCGGGAATCTTCCATGCGTCTGGGTAAATTTCTATTTGTGGGCTGTTTGTCATGGGTCAGCCTGGCGAGTCATGCCGAAACCCTCAATGGTTTGTATCAGGTCCGTGAGCCGGTCAGCAGTCAGGCGCCCGAGGAGCGTGATCAGGCCACTCAGCGGGCGTTGGCAACCCTGGTGTTGCGCCTCACCGGTGATGCCAAGGCGGTGCGGGGCGCGGGGCTCGCGGCTATTCGCAAGGATCCGCAACAGATCATCAGTCAGTACGGCTACGACGCCGGACCGCCGGAAAGCCTGCAGGTGGATTTCGATCCTGTCAGTACCGACCGCGCGTTGCGTCAGGCCGGACTGTCTTTGTGGGGCAGTAATCGGCCGTCGATCCTCGGCTGGTGGTTGAGTGATTCGACTGAGGGTTCGAGCCTGGTGGGGGATGGTCAGGCCAATGCCGTGCCTTTGCGGCGTGCGGCGCAGCATCGCGGTTTGCCGCTGCGTTTGCCCCTGGGGGACTTGAGCGAGCAGATCGTTGCCACTGCGCCAAATATTGAAGGCTCTGATCCTGCCCCGCTGCGCGAGGCGTCGGAACGCTATGGTGCGGACGCGCTGCTGGCGGTACATGCCCGTGAAGAAGGCAGTCAATGGCAGGCCCAGTGGCGGCTCTGGCTGGGCGACGAGAAAGAGCAGGGGGCTGTTCAAGGGGCCGACACCGCGGCCTTGGCCGATGCGGTCTTGCTGGCAGTGAGTCAGCGTCTGGCGCCGCGCTTTGTTACCCATCCGGGCGCGTCCAGCGAACAGTTGCTTGAGGTCCAGGGCATGACTCTGGAGCGTTATGCGACTTTGGATCAACTTTTGCTGCCGTTTGGCGCGCAGCTGCAGAGCGTCGACGGTGACCGTATTGTCTACCGGGTTAACGGGAGCGCCGAGCAATTGCGGGCGCAGTTGTCCCTGGCCAAGTTGCAGGAGGTGCCTGCTGGCGAAGTGCAAGCGCAGCAGGTGCCGGTGCCAGGGGAGGGAGGCGTAGCCCCAGCCCCTGCGGCTGCGCCGTCATCCGAGGTGCAGCTGCATTTTCGTTGGTGACGGATTGTGTCCTTTATATAGAAGCAATGGAGTGGTGTATGGCTGATGCGCGTCGTTGGTTCTGGCTGGGCGGTGTGCTCCTGGCTTGTGGGTTCGTCTACCTGCTGCATCCGATCCTCAGCCCGTTCCTGGTGGCGCTGTTGCTGGCCTATCTATTTGATCCGCTGGTGGACAAGTTGGAGACCTGGGGGTTGTCTCGCACCTGGGGCGTGGTGGCGGTGTTCACTCTGTTTACGTTGGTCGTGATGGCGCTGTTGCTGGTGCTGGTGCCGATGCTCGCCAAGCAGTTGCTGCGCCTTTATGAGCTGACACCGCAGATGCTTGATTGGGTCCAGCACACGGCCATGCCTTGGGTGCAGTCCCGACTGGGGCTGGCGGATGGTTTCTGGAAGTTCGACAAGATCAAGGCGGCCATCAGTGGGCACATGGGGCAGACCACCGATATCGTCGGTATGGTGCTGAGTCGAGCCACGGCTTCGGGTTTGGCGTTGATCGGTTGGCTGGCCAATATGGTGCTGATTCCCGTGGTCAGTTTTTACCTGCTGCGGGACTGGGACCTGATGATGGCCAAGATCCGCAGCCTGCTGCCGCGTAATCGCGAAGAGCGGGTGGTGTCCCTGGCGGGCGAGTGTCATGAGGTGCTGGGGGCTTTTGTTCGAGGGCAGTTGCTGGTGATGCTGGCGCTCGGGGCAGTCTATGCGGCGGGGCTGATGCTCGTGGGGCTTGAGTTGGGTCTGTTGATCGGTTTGATTGCCGGCTTGGCGGCGATTGTGCCGTACATGGGGTTTGTCATCGGTATTGGCGCGGCATTGATTGCCGGCTTGTTCCAGTTCAGTGGCGACCTGTATCCAATGATCGGTATCGTTGCGGTGTTCATGGTTGGCCAGGCGCTTGAAGGCATGGTGCTGACGCCGTTATTGGTGGGGGATCGCATCGGCTTGCATCCGGTGGCAGTTATTTTCGCCATTCTTGCCGGTGGTCAGCTGTTCGGCTTCACCGGTGTGTTGCTGGCCTTGCCGGTGGCGGCGGTGATCATGGTGCTGGTGCGCCACATGCATGATCTGTACAAGGACTCGGGCCTCTACAGTGGTCTTGAAGACCCTGAATTGTAAGGGCCTTGAATGAAGCCAAGGGAGGGCGAGTGTTGTTGGTGGGCGTCCAACCAGGTTTCGCCTGGACCGTCAAAGAGTGCCCCAGGGTCGTGTTCGGCTGACGCAAACCTTTGATTTTGCTTGTGGTCTGCTGCATTGTGCGCTCGGCGTCACGGGTATAAACTTTGCAAACTTTACACAGAGGCCACTAACGGTTCGTTTGGAACTGTTCAGTCAGCATGAAACCGATTCAGCTGCCCCTAGGTGTGCGTCTGCGTGATGACGCCACCTTCATCAACTACTACCCAGGCGCCAATGCCGCTGCACTCGGCTACGTCGAGCGCCTATGCGAAGCCGACGCCGGTTGGACCGAAAGCCTGATCTACTTGTGGGGCAAGGATGGTGTGGGGCGCACCCATTTGCTGCAGGCCGCCTGTTTGCGTTTCGAGCAGTTGGGTGAGCCGGCGGTGTACTTGCCACTGGCGGAGCTGCTTGATCGCGGTATTGAGATACTCGACAACCTTGAGCAGTACGAACTGGTTTGTCTCGACGATCTGCAAGCCGTGGCCGGCAAGGCTGATTGGGAAGAGGCGTTGTTCCATCTATTCAATCGCCTGCGTGACAGTGGGCGCCGCCTGTTGATTGCGGCGTCGACCTCGCCCCGTGAGTTGCCGGTAAAACTGGCTGACTTGAAGTCCCGCTTGACCTTGGCGTTGATCTTCCAGATGCGTCCGCTTTCCGATGAGGATAAATTGCGAGCTTTGCAGTTGCGTGCATCCCGTCGCGGGTTGCACCTGACCGATGAGGTTGGGCATTTCATCTTGACTCGTGGAACCCGCAGCATGAGCGCCTTGTTCGAGCTGCTGGAGCGTCTCGATCAGGCCTCGCTGCAAGCCCAGCGCAAGCTGACTATCCCGTTTCTGAAAGAGACGCTGGGCTGGTAAGGCGCGAGGTGTCGGTGACTCTTGGTCGCCGACGGCATGTTTCAGGCGTCAGAAAACGCGCCTTTGGAAGCTTTTCCAGAGGCGTACGACGTTTAAATGGGCTTAAAGCCTTAGATGTACGCACGAAACTCATAAGTCACATTCTGATCGATTGAATTTGCAAATGAGGGCGATAGAAGGCATAGTCGCGTCTTCTTTTATTTCAAGCCACGGTCGTGCCCATGCTAAGTCGCTTCGCACCCCTCGTGCCTCTCGCACTCGTCACCCTGCTATTTGGTTGCGCCTCTCACGCTCCAGTGTCTGAGCAGCAGCCGGCACGGCAGGTTCAAGTCTCCGTTAAAAACCAGTCTCCTGCTGTTTACCAAGAAGAGCTGGCAACTGAAAAGGAACTGGCAGAGTTCTCTGACAGCAAGCCTTACCAGATGCCAGTTCTGGCTGACAGCATCCTCGAGCGTGGCATTTCCTTGATCGGTACTCGTTATCGGTTTGGCGGTAGCACGGAAGCCGGCTTCGACTGCAGCGGTTTCATCGGTTACCTATTTCGTGAGGAGGCCGGTATGAACCTGCCGCGTTCCACTCGCGAAATGATCAACGTGAAAGCGCCTCTGGTGGCGCGCAACAACCTTAAGCCGGGCGATCTGCTGTTCTTCAGCACCAACGGCCGCGGTCGTGTCAGTCACGCAGGTATCTACTTGGGGGATGATCAGTTCATCCACTCCAGCAGCCGCCGCAGTGGTGGTGTGCGCATCGACAGCCTGGGTTCCAGCTACTGGAGCAAGACGTTTATCGAAGCCAAGCGTGCGTTGGCCATGGCGCCAAGCGTGGTCACGGCACGTAAATAATCAAGCCATTTGTAGGGCGAAGTTAAAGTCTTACTTGAAGTTTGACGTGTAGTCGCTAGAATTCTGATCAATTGTTGAAAGCAAACCGCGTAGGCCTCGGCTTACGCGGTTTTGTTTTCAGCGCCATGGCAGAGAAAGCCGCATCCCCATCAGGATTGTTCAGCTTATGTCGACCTCAGCCCGCTTTGCTCTGATTGTCCTGGCCGCGCTACTCAGCGCTTGCGCCAGTCATGCCCCGCCCTCTGCACCAGTGGTGCGATCCCCGACATTCAATGCCTCACAGGCCTTTTCTCCCGTTGCTGACGATGTGCTGTTTCGCGCCTTGGGCTTGGTGGGTACGCCTTATCGCTGGGGGGGGAATACACCTGACACCGGATTCGACTGCAGTGGCCTGATTGCCTATGTCTATCGTGATGTGGCGGGTATTGCGCTGCCGCGTTCTACTCGGGAAATGATCAGCATGCAGGCGCAGAGCGTTGGTAAGAATGCCCTGCAGACTGGCGATCTGATTTTCTTCGCCACCAATGGGGGTTCCCAGGTCAGCCATGCTGGTATTTATGTCGGCGAAGGGCGCTTCGTGCATGCGCCGGCCACGGGCGGCACCGTGAAGCTCGACAGCTTGTCCAAAGCCTATTGGCAGAAAGCCTACCTGAGCGCCAAGCGCGTACTGCCGCCGGAGCATCTGGCGCGCAATCCATAATTCTTTTCGGGTCGAGGTGTTTGTGACTGCTCGTACGCTCAACCTCGACGACGCCCTTTATCAGTACCTGCTGGACGTCTCCTTGCGTGAAACGCCGTTATTGCGCCGTCTTCGCGAGCAAACCCAGGCTTTGCCCAATGCCCGCTGGCAGGTTGCGCCGGAGCAGGGGCAGTTTCTTGCGCTCCTGATCAAGCTGCTCGGCGCTCGGCGGGTGCTGGAGGTGGGTACCTTTACCGGCTACAGCGCCCTCTGCATGGCCGAGGCGCTCCCGGAAAACGGGTCGCTGATCTGCTGCGACATTCCCGGTGATTACACTGCGACCGCTTGCCATTACTGGCAGGCGGCGGGGGTCAGTCAGCGTATTGATCTGCGCCTGGGCCCTGCCTTGGAAACCCTGGCGCAGTTGGAGCGCTCAGGAGCGCTGGGGTGTTTCGATCTGATATTCATCGATGCCGACAAGGCCAATTACCCGGCCTATCTGGAGGCCGCGCTGCGCTTGCTGCGAGTCGGAGGTTTGGCGGTGTTTGATAACACCTTGTGGAGCGGTCGGGTGCTGGAGGTGGATGCCGAGAGTGAGGACACCCGAGCCATCCAGGCGCTCAATCGCGCCTTGAAGGATGACTCGCGCATCGACCTGTCGCTGCTGCCGCTGGGGGATGGTTTGACCCTGTGCCGCAAGCGCTGAGCTTATGGCGCTTTGGCTGCGGACACGCGCCAGATCTTGTTGCCGACATCGTCGGCTACCAATAAGTTGCCTTGCCGATCGATCACCACCCCAACCGGGCGGCCCTGGGCTTTTTCATCGGCATTGAGAAAACCGCTGAGGACGTCGATAGGCTGTCCCTGCGGCTTGCCGGCGTTGAAGGGGACGAAGATTACTTTGTAGCCGCTATGAGGGTTACGGTTCCAGGAGCCGTGCTGGCCGATAAATGCGCCTTCAGTAAAGGGCTCCGGGAGCTTGCTGCCTTCGGCGAAGGTCAGGCCCAGTGAGGCGGTGTGCGGACCCACGGCGTAGTCGGGGGCGATGGCCTTGGCCACCAGGTCGAGGTTTTGTGGTTTGACCCGTACATCCACGTGTTGCCCGTAATAGCTGAACGGCCAGCCGTAGAAGGCTCCATCCTTGACGGAGGTGATGTAATCCGGCACCAGGTCGCTGCCGATTTCATCCCGCTCGTTCACTGCGGTCCAGAGTGCTCCGCTCACCGGTTCCCAGGCCAGGCCATTGGGGTTGCGCAGACCCGTAGCGAACAATCGGTGCTTACCGCTGGCGCGATCCACTTCCCAGATGGCCGCACGGCCTTCTTCTTTATCCAGGCCATTCTCCCCGACGTTGCTGTTGGAGCCCACGGTCACGTAGAGCTTGCTCCCATCCTTGCTGGCAATGACGTTCTTGGTCCAGTGGTGGTTGAGCGTGCCGCCAGGCAGGTCGATGACCTTGGTGCCGGCCGCGCTGATCTGGGTGTCGCCATTTTGGTAGGGAAAGCGCAGCAGCTTGTCGGTGTCCGCCACATACAAGTCGTTGCCCACCAGCGTCATGCCGAAGGGCGAGTTGAGGTTCTCCAGGAACACGCTGCGGGTTTGCGCCACGCCATCATGGTCCTGATCCCGCAGTAAGGTGATGCGATTGGCGCTGGGTACTGTAGCGCCGGCGCGGTCCATGATCTTGCTGGCGATCCAGCCACGAATCCCCTGGTTGTCATCGGGTTTGGCGGGGGCGTTGCTTTCCGCCACCAGTACGTCGCCATTGGGCAGCACGTAGAGCCAGCGCGGATGGTCGAGGTGTTCGGCGAAGGCGTTGACTTGGGTGCCGGGCGCGGCAATCGGTGTTGCGCCTTGGGGCCAGCCAATGGCGGGGGCGATGTTGACTGTGGGTAGCAGTGTCGGGTTGGGTTCCGGGAGTGTGGGGTGCGCTCCGGTGCCGTCCGAAACCTGCAGCGTTGAGGTTTCGCCGCAGGCGCTGAGGCCGGCGGCGATGGCGATAAGTAACGCGTGTTGAAGCTTGAGCATGCTGATGTCCCTATGAATGCGCCAATGTCCCAGTCATAGAGGAACATCGCCAGTCGATGGTTCCGCTCGATCAGCGGGCCTCCTTGAGCAACACGGCGACTCCGGGATGGTAGTTGCCCGCTTCGTTGTGCAATTTGCGGTAGGCGTAGGGAAAGTACCAGGCCACCGCGCAGCAGTGTTCCTTTTGCAGTTCGTCGAGCATGTCCTGCAGTTCTTCGGGGCTGGCGCTGTGTTGGGCTTTTTGCGGGGCGACGAACAGGCAGCCGAGTCTCAGGTCGCTGGCGTAGCTGATCTTTTTGGCATCAAGGGTGATGTCCAGTAAGGCCTGGGTCAGTTGCAGGTTGTTGACTCGCGGCCAGCGCTGAGTGGTCTGGATATAGGCGCGTTCATCGCGGGTGGCCAGGTAAAGGTCGGTGCGGGCGTTGCGGGCACCTTCTTCCTGCTGCTTTTTGCTCGGGCTGTGTTCCAGACTGACCATCTCGGCCATCCAGGCGGCGGCGGAAAGCAGTCCGAGGTTGGCCTGTTCGTCGTGCCAGTAAGGGGTTTCGCCATCACCACGAAGGGTGTTGTAACGATCAATGCAATCGAACCAGCGTTCCAGCATCGGGCGCAGGAATTCCAGCTTGGGATTGCTGATGAGCATGCCTTGCATCGGGATCCATCCTTATTCTTGTCTGGTAGGGGGAGGGTTGTGGCTTTTTGATATCAAAGTGATCAGTGTGGCACAAGATGCATGTGGGTTAATTGATGCAGTACGGTTTTGCTGCACATGCGAGGGCCGGCTTTAATTGACGCTCCCACCCCAACCCTCTAACCTTCGCCGCTTGTTTCAGGTGCTCTGTGGCCCAAGGTCGACAGAGTGAAACAGGGAAGCCGGTCAGGGCCTGTTCCAGCGATGGAATCGGCGACAATTCCGGCGCTGCCCCCGCAACGGTAGATGAGTCAAGGCTGCGCCTGATGCCACTGTGTCGAACACGATGCGGGAAGGCGCGCGGTCCGGCAGCAATGCCCCTCATGAGCCCGGAGACCGGCCTGATCCATCCAACGGCATCACGGTGGGCGATGCCAGGCTAACGCCGCCTTTTCTTTTTTCCTGCCCCCCGTTCCCCCAGCCCCAACGGAGAGCTGCCCCATGAGTGAATCCCCCGATCGTGACGAGCGTCATCTGGCGCGCATGCTGCGCAAGAAAGCCGTGATCGATGAACGAATCGCCAACTCGCCCAATGAGTGCGGGCTGTTGCTGGTGCTGACTGGTAATGGCAAAGGCAAGAGCAGCTCGGCCTTCGGCATGTTGGCGCGGTCCATGGGCCACGGTATGCAATGCGGTGTTGTGCAGTTCATCAAGGGGCGTAACAGCACCGGTGAAGAGCTGTTTTTCCGGCGTTGTCCAGAGCAGGTGCGCTTTCACGTGATGGGCGAGGGCTTTACCTGGGAAACCCAGGATCGCCAGCGTGATATCGCTGCCGCTGAGGCTGCTTGGGCGGTATCCAAGGAGCTGCTGAGTGATCCGAGCATTGGTCTGGTGGTCCTTGATGAGCTGAACATTGCCCTCAAGCACGGCTATCTGGATCTGGATCAGGTGCTCAGTGACTTGCAGGCCCGCCCGCCCATGCAGCACGTGGTGGTGACTGGACGCGGCGCCAAGCCCGAGATGATCGAGCTGGCGGATACCGTCACCGAAATGGGCATGGTCAAGCACGCCTTTCAGGCCGGTATCAAGGCGCAGAAAGGTGTTGAGCTGTGAGTGTGAATTCATGACCGATGTACGTCATTGCCCTGCGGTATTGATTGCCGCGCCGGCATCCGGCCAGGGCAAGACCACCGTGACTGCGGCGCTGGCCCGTCTGCACCGTAATCAGGGGCGCAAGGTGCGGGTCTTCAAATGCGGTCCGGACTTTCTCGATCCGATGATTCTCGAGCGCGCCAGTGGCGCGCCGGTGTACCAGTTGGATATGTGGATGGTGGGTGAGCAGGAAAGCCGGCGCCTGCTCTGGGACGCCGCTGGCGAAGCCGACCTGATTCTGATTGAAGGGGTTATGGGGCTGTTTGATGGCACGCCTTCCAGTGCTGATCTGGCGCGGCATTTCGGCGTGCCGGTGTTGGGGGTGATTGATGGCACCGCCATGGCCCAGACGTTCGGCGCGCTGGCCCTGGGCCTGGCGCGCTATGAGCCGGACCTGCCATTTGCCGGAGTGCTGGCTAATCGGGTCGGCACTTTGCGGCATGCGCAGTTGCTTGAAGGCAGCCTGACCGAAGGGCTGCGCTGGTACGGCGCCTTGTCTCGCGAGACCGACATTGAGTTGCCCAGCCGCCACCTGGGCCTGGTGCAGGCTGGCGAACTGAACGATCTGGACCTGCGCCTGGACGCCGCCGCCCAGGCCCTGGCCAGCAGTTGCCAGGTGGCGCTGCCGCCCGCGGTGAGCTTTGCCGCGCCATCGCCGGTGGCGTGCGAGCCCCTGTTGCAAGGGGTGCGCATCGCCGTGGCACGGGATGAGGCGTTTGCCTTCACCTACGGTGCGAGCCTGGACCTGTTGCGGGCCATGGGCGCGCAGTTGAGCTTCTTCTCTCCGATCCACGATTCCGCGTTGCCCGAGGCGGACAGCCTGTACCTGCCCGGTGGCTACCCTGAGTTGCACCATGAGGCGCTGGCCGGCAACGCTTCGATGCTGGAGGCGATCCGCGCCCACCATCGTGCCGAGAAACCGCTGCTCGCTGAGTGTGGCGGCATGTTGTATTTGCTGAACGGTCTGACGGATGTCGAAGGTCGGCGCGCTGAACTGGTGGGATTGTTGCCGGGCGAGGCGGTGATGCAGAAACGTCTGGCGGCTCTGGCCCTGCAAGCGGTGCAATTGCCGGAAGGCGGCTTGCGCGGACATACCTATCACCACTCCCTGAGCAGCCTGGAACGTGAGCCGATTGCTCGCGGCGTGAGCCCCAACGGTGGTCGCGGTGCGGAAGCGGTGTATCGCGATGGGCGCCTGACTGCCTCGTATGTGCACTTTTACTTTCCATCCAATCCGGCGGCGGTGGCAGCGTTGTTCGCCCCCGAAGCCGTTGTCGGCCGGCCGGTTTCCGCCGAGGGGCTGTTGGGGTGAGTGAGCAAGGGTTTTCTGCGCAAGAGCGCGAGGCGGTTTATCGCGCCATCGCCCAGCGCCGCGACATGCGTCATTTTGCTGGTGGCCGTGTCGAGCCTGAGCTGCTGCGGCGGTTGCTGGAGGCGGCGCATCAAGCGCCCAGCGTGGGGCTGATGCAGCCTTGGCGCTTTATCCGGATCAGTGATCGTCAGTTGCGCGGGCAGATCCAGCAATTGGTGGAAGAGGAGCGGGTGCGCACCGCTCAAGCGCTGGGTGAGCGTTCGGATGAATTCATGAAGCTCAAGGTCGAAGGCATCAACGACTGCGCCGAGGTGCTGGTGGCGGCATTGATGGATGGGCGCGAGCGGTATGTATTCGGTCGCCGGACCTTGCCGGAAATGGACCTGGCCTCTTTGTCTTGCGCGATTCAGAACCTCTGGCTGGCGGCCCGTAGCGAAGGTTTGGGCATGGGCTGGGTGTCGTTGTTCGAACCGCAGGCATTGGCCGATTTGCTGGGCTTGCCGGCCGGCGCCAAACCCCTGGCGGTATTGTGCCTGGGGCCCGTCACCGAGTTTTACCCGGCGCCGATGCTGGCCCTGGAAGGCTGGGCGCAACCGCGGCCATTGAGTGAGTTGCTGTATGAGAATTACTGGGGAGTGAGTCAATGAGTGTGGCGTTGCTGAGTGTCGCCGGGGTCGCGCTGGATGCGCTGCTGGGCGAACCCAAGCGCTGGCATCCGCTGGTAGCGTTCGGCCGTCTGGCGGACCGCATCGAGCAACGCTTCAATGCCGCCGGCCGTGGCTGGCGCAGTCATGGTGTCACCGCCTGGGTCCTGGCGGTGTTGCCATTGACCCTGCTGGCCACGGCGTTGTCGTGGCTGCCTTACATCGGCTGGCTGGTGGAGATCCTGGCGCTGTATTGCGCTCTGGGGCTGCGCAGTCTTGGCGAGCATGTTGAGCCTGTGGCCCAGGCATTGCGCAGTGAGGATCTGGATGAAGCCCGGCGTCGGGTCGGGTTTTTGGTAAGCCGTCAGACTTGCGAGCTGGAGGCCACTGAAGTGGCCCGGGCGGCGACTGAGTCGGTGCTGGAAAACGGCAGCGACGCGGTGTTCGCCGCGTTGTTCTGGTTTGTCGTGGCGGGCGCGCCGGGGGTGGTGCTCTATCGTCTGAGCAACACGCTGGACGCGATGTGGGGCTATCGTAACGAGCGTTTCGAGCGCTTTGGTTGGGCGGCGGCGAAGATCGACGACCTGCTCAACTACGTGCCTGCACGGCTGGTGGCGCTGACTTATGCCTTGTTGGGCAAGACCCGTCTGGCGCTCAAATGCTGGTGGCGTCAGGGACCCACCTGGGACAGCCCGAACGCCGGTCCGGTGATGGCTGCCGGTGCGGGGGCCTTGGGCGTGGAACTGGGGGGCGCGGCGATTTACCACGGTGAGTTGCATCAGCGTCCGCAACTGGGCGAGGGGCAACCGGCCACTGCCGAGTCCATAGACCGTGGCTGGCAGTTGGTACAGCGTGGCGTGTGGTTATGGCTACTGATTCTTTGCCTGGGAGCTGAATTCTATGCTTGAGCATGGCGGGCGGTTGCGCAAGGCCGCGCAGGAATACGCAATTGCCGAAGAGGCCTGGCTGGACCTGTCCAGCGGTCTGGCTCCCTGGCCATTTCCGTTGCCGCCCATCCCTCTGCGCGCCTGGGCGCGTCTGCCGGAAACCGACGACGGTCTGGAGCAAGCGGCCTGTGCCTACTACGGCGCCAGTGAGGTGTTGCCGGTGGCCGGCTCTCAGGCGGCGATCCAACTGCTGCCGCGTCTGCGACGAGCGGGCAAGGTGGGTGTGTTGTCGCCTTGTTACGCCGAGCACGCCGAAGCCTGGCGCCGCAGTGGCTATCGGGTGCGGGAAGTGCTGGAACAGGAAGTGGATTTTTTTCTCGACAGCCTCGACGTGCTGGTGGTGGTCAACCCCAACAACCCCACCGGTTTGAGCCTGACGCCAGAACGCTTGCTGGAGTGGCATGGACGACTCGCCGAACGCGGCGGCTGGCTGGTGGTGGATGAAGCCTTCATGGACAACACGCCTCACCTGAGTCTGGCGCGTCACACTCATCAGGTAGGGCTGATCGTTCTGCGCTCGTTCGGCAAGTTTTTCGGCTTGGCCGGGGTGCGTCTGGGCTTTGTCCTGGCTGAACGGCGTCTGCTCAAACTATTGGCCGAACAGGTCGGACCCTGGGCCGTCAGCGGGCCGACCCGGGTGCTGGGGCAGGCGTGCCTGCGGGATGTCCAGGGGCATGTGCAACAACGTCAGCGCAGTGAGCTGGCCAGCCAGCGGTTGGTGGACGTTCTGGAGCGTCACGGCCTCAAGCCTCAAGGCGGCTGTGCGCTGTTTCAATGGCTGATCACGGCCGAAGCCGAGCGGCTTTATCAGTTCATGGCGCGCCACGGCATTCTCCTGCGGCTGTTCGTTCACAACAGCAGCCTGCGCTTTGGCCTGCCCGCCGATGAGCCTGACTGGGCGCGTCTGGAGCAGGCACTACTGGCCTATCGTAAGGACTACCCATGAGTACGCTGATGGTGCAAGGCACCACCTCGGATGCTGGCAAGAGCACGCTGGTGACGGCGCTGTGCCGCTGGCTGCGACGCCAGGGGGTCAGCGTGGTGCCGTTCAAACCGCAGAACATGGCGCTCAATAGCGCGGTGACCGCCGAGGGGGGGGAAATCGGTCGGGCCCAGGCGGTCCAGGCCCAGGCCGCCAACCTGGCGCCTCACACCGACATGAATCCGGTGTTGCTCAAGCCCAACAGCGATACCGGCGCCCAGGTGATCATCCACGGTCGTGCGATCACCACCATGAACGCCGTCGCCTATCACGACTACAAGGCCATTGCCATGCAAGCGGTATTGGCCTCCCACGAGCGACTGCAATGCGCTTATCGGGTGGTCATGGTGGAAGGCGCCGGTTCGCCGGCGGAAATCAACCTGCGGGCCGGCGACATTGCCAACATGGGCTTTGCCGAGGCGGTGGATTGCCCGGTGCTGCTGATCGCTGATATCAATCGTGGCGGGGTGTTCGCCCACCTGGTGGGCACCCTGGAATTGCTGTCGCCCAGTGAGCAGGCCCGTGTCAAAGGCTTCATCATCAACCGTTTTCGCGGGGACCTGGCGCTTTTGCAACCGGGTCTGGATTGGCTGGAGGCCCGTACCGGCAAGCCGGTGATTGGCGTGCTGCCTTATGTCATGGACCTGCACCTGGAGGCTGAAGACGGCATCGACCAGCGCCAGGCCGGTAAGGCCGAGCAGGTGCTGAAGGTGTGGTGCCGGTGCTGCCGCGCATTAGCAATCACACCGATTTCGACCCGTTGCGCCTGCATCCGCAGGTGGACTTGCAGTTCATCGGTCCCGGGCAGGCGATTCCTGCGGCGGACCTGATCATTCTTCCTGGCTCGAAAAGCGTGCGCGCTGATCTGGCGTATTTGCGCGCCAACGGCTGGGAGCACGCGATCGCCCGGCACTTGCGCTATGGCGGCAAGTTGCTGGGGATCTGCGGTGGACTGCAGATGCTCGGTGAGCAGTTGCACGATCCTCTGGGGCTGGAAGGCGCGGCGGGTTCAAGTCCTGGCCTGGGCTTGCTGGCCTTTGACACCGTGCTCGAAGAGCACAAGCAGCTACGGAATGTTCGTGGCCGTTTGGCCCTTGAAGATGCCGCTGTCAGTGGTTACGAGATTCATGCCGGAGTCACTCGCGGTCCGGCCCTGGAGCAGGCGGCGGTGCGGCTGGACGACGGGCGCAGCGATGGCGCCTGCAGCCTCGACGGACAGATCCTCGGCACCTACCTGCATGGTTTGTTCGAAACCTCGGCGGCCTGTAGCGCGCTGTTGCGCTGGGCCGGTCTGCAAGATGTGCAGGTGGTGGATTACCACGCCTTGCGTGAGCGCGACATCGAGCGTCTGGCGGACCTGGTGGAAGGTCATCTGGACACCGATGCGTTGCGTCAGCTGTGTGGCCTGTAGGTCCGCAGCCTTGGCCATTGTCCTCTTCAAAGGTGCCCAAACATGTTGCAACTGATCCTCGGCGGCGCGCGGTCCGGTAAGAGTCGCCTGGCGGAAAAGCTCGCCATCGACAGCGCTCTGGCAGTGACCTACATCGCCACCAGCCAGCCCTTGGATGGTGAGATGAATCAACGCATTGCCCATCATCGTGAGCGTCGTCCGGCGCAGTGGGGGCTGATCGAGGAGCCGCTGGAGTTGGCCCGGGTGCTGCAGCAGGCTGCCGACGTCGAGCGCTGCTTGCTGGTGGATTGCCTGACCTTGTGGCTGACTAACCTGCTGATGCTTGAGGACGATGAGCGCCTGGTCGCCGAGCGCGATGCCTTGCTGCAATGCGTGGCGACGCTGCCGGGGGAGATCATTTTTGTCAGCAACGAAACCGGAATGGGTGTCGTGCCGCTGGGCGAATTGACTCGCCGCTATGTGGATGAAGCCGGTTGGCTGCATCAAGCCTTGGCCGAGCGTTGTCAGCGTGTGGTGCTGACAGTGGCCGGCTTGCCCCTGATTTTGAAAGGAACTGCGTTATGAGTAACTCCTGGTGGCTGAACCCGTGCAAGGCGATCGATGCCCAAGCACTCGAGCAAGCGTTGGCGCGTCAGCAGCAATTGACCAAGCCGGCAGGCTCTCTCGGTCGGCTGGAGCCTTTGGCCGTGCGCCTGGCCGGTCTGCAAGGGCAGCTCAACCCCCGCCTTGAACAGCTGTGGATCACGATTTTCGCGGGCGATCATGGCGTGGTGGCTGAAGGGGTGTCCGCTTACCCGCAGGCCGTGACGGGGCAGATGCTGCTGAACTTTGTCAGCGGTGGTGCGGCGATCAGTGTGTTGGCCCGACAGTTGGACGCGCAACTGGAAGTGGTGGACCTGGGCACGGTGACCCCTGGGTTGAGTCTGCCGGGCGTGCGGCACTTGCACCTGGGCCTTGGTACGCACAACTTTGTTCAGGGGCCGGCAATGAGTCGGAATCAGGGCGAGCAGGCAATGCAGGCCGGCCGCGACAGCGTACGGCGAGCTCGGGCCAACGGCACTCAGCTGTTCATCGGCGGTGAAATGGGCATTGGCAACACCACCGCCGCCAGCGCCATTGCTTGCGCCTTGCTGGAGATGCCAGTGGCACAGTTGGCCGGGCCGGGCACCGGACTCAATGCCGAAGGGGTCAACCACAAGGCTCAGGTGATCGAGCGGGCCCTGGCCTTGCACGCCGGATCGCGAGGCGATGCCTTGCAGACCTTGTTCAGCCTGGGTGGTTTTGAAGTGGCGGCTCTGGTCGGGGCCTATCTGGCCTGCGCTCAAGAAGGTATCGCAGTGCTGGTGGATGGGTTCATCTGCAGCGTTGCGGCATTGGTGGCGGTGCGCTTGAATCCCGCTTGTCGTCCATGGCTGCTGTTCGCTCATCAAGGCGCCGAACCCGGGCATCGGCATGTATTGCGCGTTCTGGAGGCCGAACCATTGCTGGATCTGGGATTGCGCCTGGGCGAGGGCAGCGGCGCCGCATTGGCCGTGCCGTTGCTACGACTGGCCTGTGACCTGCATGGGCAGATGGCGACCTTCGCCGAGGCCGCCGTGGCGGATCGCCCTGCATGACCTTGCATCTGGATCTGTTGCGCCACGGTGAAACCGAACTAGGGGGTGGCCTGCGTGGCAGCCTGGACGATGCACTGACTGCGCACGGCTGGCAGCAGATGCGTGACGGGGTGCAGGGGCGCGGTCCCTGGGATCGACTGGTCAGCTCTCCGTTACAGCGCTGTGCTCGATTTGCCGAGACGCTGGCGTCGCAGATGCAGCTGCCGCTGACGTTGGAGCGGCATCTGCAAGAGCTGCATTTTGGGGCGTGGGAGGGGCAGAGCGTCGCGGCGCTGATGGAAACCGATGCCGAGGACTTGGGGCGCTTCTGGTCCGATCCCTATGGGTTTACACCGCCCCAGGGCGAGCCGGTAGAAGCCTTCTCGCAGCGGGTGTTGGGGGCGATCGACGGCTTGTACCAGGCCTATGCCGGGCAGCGGGTGCTGTTGGTCAGTCACGGCGGCGTCATGCGCCTGCTGTTGGCCCGGGCACGGGGGCTGCCACGGGAGCAATTGCTCAATGTCGACGTGGGGCATGGCGCGTTGTTCAGCCTGAAAGTCAGTGCCCAGGGCCAATTGAGCGAGGCGCCCTGAGATGTTGCCGTTCTGGATTGCCGTGCAGTTTCTCAGCAGTCTGCCGATTCGTTTGCCGAGCATGCCTGAACCGGAGCAACTGGGTCGCTCGCTGCTCTTTTACCCCTTGGTGGGGATGCTGTTCGGCGTGTTGTTGTGGGGGCTGAGCGCCGTGCTGGATGGCACGCCGTTGCTGTTGCACGCGGCGCTGTTGCTGACGGCTTGGGTCTTGCTCAGCGGCGGCCTGCACCTGGATGGCCTGGCGGACAGTGCCGATGCATGGCTGGGTGGCTTTGGCGATCGTGAGCGAACCCTGAGGATCATGAAGGATCCGCGCAGCGGTCCGATCGCCGTGGTGACCCTGGTGCTGGTGTTGTTGCTCAAGTTCGCCGCGCTGGTAGCGCTAATCGAACAGCAGCAAGGCGTTGCCTTGTTGCTGGCGCCTCTGATTGGGCGAGCCTCATTGCTGGGGTTGTTCCTCGGTACGCCATATGTGCGTGCAGGTGGCCTGGGGCAGGCCCTGGCCGATCATTTGCCAGCACTGGCGGGGCGGCAGGTACTGGGCTTGAGTGTCCTGGTCTGTTTGCTGCTGGGTGGTTACAGCGGACTTTGGGCCCTGCTGTTGGCGGTGATGCTGTTCTTCTGGTTGCGCCAGTTGATGATCCGGCGCTTGGGCGGCACTACCGGCGATACTGCGGGGGCTTTGCTGGAGTTGCTGGAAACGGCTGTACTGCTGGCGATGGTGGTGCTTTGAGCAAGGCCGGCAATGGTTGGTCGTTCTGAAATTTCTTGCCTTGGATTAGTAGCGGGTATATACACGCATCATGCTTCCCTCTCAATGTTTGTGCACCAACCTGCGTCGTGCCGCTCGTGGCGTCAGCAGGCATTATGACGGCGCCCTCGACGGCTTCGGGATCAACGTTGCCCAGTATTCACTGCTCAATAACCTGCTGCGCCTGGATCAGCCGAGCATCTCCAGCCTGGCGGAAGCCATGGGCCTGGATCGCAGCACGTTGGGGCGCAATGTACGGGTGCTGGAAGCCGCTGGACTGGTTCGGTTGCTCGAAGGCAGCGACCAGCGTAACCGCCTGGTGCAACTGACCGAGGCCGGGCATGAGCGGTTGGTCGCAGCCTTGCCGGCCTGGGAAGCGGCTCAGCAGCGGTTGATCAATCGTTTGGGGGCAGAGAAGCGCGAAACTTTGTTGGCCTTGCTGAACGAACTGGCCTGAGGCCGGCTCGTTTCTATATAAGCGGGTATATACCTGCAACTGGAGAATAAAAATGTCATCGATGTGGCGCACCAGCGGCTGGGTACTTCTCGGCAGCGCATTGATCCTCGCGCTGTCCCTGGGGATCAGGCACGGCTTTGGCTTGTTCTTGCCGCCGATGAGCGCGCAGTTCGGCTGGGGGCGTGAAGTCTTCGCCTTTGCCATTGCCCTGCAGAACCTGATCTGGGGGCTGGCCCAGCCCTTTACCGGGGCCTTGGCCGACCGCTTCGGGGCCGCCAAAGTGGTGCTCGTCGGAGGGGTGTTGTACGCCGTGGGGTTGGTATTCATGGGGCTTTCGGATTCGGCGCTGTCGCTGTCGTTGAGTGCCGGGTTGCTGATTGGCATCGGTTTGTCCGGGACGTCTTTCTCGGTGATTCTTGGCGTCGTCGGCCGGGCCTTGCCGCCAGAGAAGCGCAGCATGGGGATGGGGATCGCCAGTGCCGCCGGCTCCTTCGGTCAATTCGCCATGTTGCCCGGGACCCTGGGGCTGATCGGCTGGTTGGGCTGGTCGACGGCACTGCTGGTGCTGGGGCTGCTGGTCGCGCTGATCGTGCCGTTGGTGAGCATGCTCAAGGACAGGCCGTTGTCACGCCAGGGGCATGAACAGAGTCTGACGCAGGCGTTGGGGGAGGCCTGCTCGCACTCGGGGTTCTGGCTGTTGGCGTTCGGTTTTTTCGTCTGTGGTTTCCAGGTGGTGTTCATTGGCGTGCACCTGCCGGCCTATCTGGTGGATCAGCATCTGCCGGCGACGGTGGGCACCACGGTGCTGGCGCTGATCGGCCTGTTTAATATTTTCGGTACTTACACCGCAGGGTGGCTGGGCGGGCGAATGTCCAAGCCGCGCCTGCTCACCGGGCTGTACCTGTTGCGCGCAGTGGTGATCGGCTTGTTTCTCTGGTTGCCGGTGACGCAGACCAGCGCTTATTTGTTCGGCATGGCCATGGGCTTTCTCTGGCTGTCCACGGTGCCTTTGACTAACGGTACGGTGGCGACCTTGTTCGGCGTCAGAAACCTGTCCATGCTCGGCGGGATCGTGTTTTTGTTCCATCAACTGGGGGCTTTCCTTGGGGGATGGCTAGGAGGGGTGGTGTACGACCGTATTGGCAGCTACGACTTGATCTGGCAGGTAGCGATTCTCCTCAGCTTGTTGGCCGCGGCCCTCAACTGGCCGGTGCACGAGCGTCCTGTGGCGCGTTTACAGGCGAGTGCGACGTGAAGACAGTGTTGGCTTGGGTCGCCGGGTTGAGTCTGCTCAGCCTGCTGTTGATGCTGGCGTGGTGGGGCTGGCATCGCGGCGGATTGGCGTTGATGCAGTTGGGGCCTGGGGCTTGCTAGGCACCTGAGGGGGCGAGTAACGTCGACGCTTGACGACTATTCAAGGACATTGAGCATGGCTATGCGCTGGTGTGCTGTTCCCGCTTTACTTGCAACATTCGCAGGTGCTGCCTGGGCCGCCGATTGCCCCTCCTTGCTGCAGGGTTCATTGCCCAAGCTGCATGCCAAGGAGTCCATCGACCTATGCCAGCGCTTTGCCGGCAAGCCATTGGTGATCGTCAATACCGCAAGCTTTTGCGGGTTCGCACCTCAATTCAAAGGGCTTGAAGCCTTGTATCAGCGTTACAAGGATCAGGGGCTGGAGGTGGTAGGGGTACCGTCCAACGACTTCAAGCAGGAGTCCAAGGACGGTGCCGAGACCGCCAAGGTGTGTTACGTCAATTACGGCGTGACCTTCACCATGACCGAGCCGCAGAGCGTCCGAGGTGCGGACGCGGTGCCGCTGTTCAAGGCCCTGGCGCAGCAGAGCAGTGCGCCGAAGTGGAATTTCTACAAGTACATAGTGGATCGTCAGGGCAATGTGATTGCCAACTTCTCCAGCCTGACCAAGCCAGATAGCCCGGAATTCATCGAAGCGGTGGAGAAGGCGCTGGCGTCCAAATTCTGAGCTTTCCGGATTGGCGCATGAAAAAGCCCCGGCTCTTGAGAGGCGGGGCTTTTTTCTTTCAGCTCGAGAGACGCTGGTCTCTTAACGACTTAGAAGCGGTAGGTTGCACCTACGCCGAAACCGTTGGCGCTGTTGTCGTACTCGGCGTTGTAAGTCTGGCCGAGTGCGTTTTTACGGTTGACGTTGACTTTCTCTTCTTTGAGGTAGGAGTAGGCGACGTCGATGGTCAGGTCTTCGGTCGGGCTCCAGCCAGCACCCAGGCTGAAGATGGTCCGGTCGCCGGTAGGGATGCGTGGCGAGCGGTCGGTGTTATTGGTGGGCGACTGGTCAAAGGTCAGGCCGGTGCGTAGAACCCACTGCTTGTTCAGCTGGTAGGACGTGCCGATGGCGTAGGCCCAGGTGTCGTGCCAGTTCTGCTCTTCCTTGATCGTGCCCAAGTTCAGAGCAGGCGCCAGTACGCCGCCTGTGCTTGCGTTGACGCCTTCGTTGTTGACCGTGATGTCTTTCAGGCGGCTCCAGCGGGTCCAGGTAGTACCGGCATAGAGCTTCCAGGCATCGCTCAGATCCTGGGTGATCGAGAGATCGTAGGACTCTGGTGTTTCGATTTTCAAAGAGGCGTCATAGCGATTGCTTTTCAGCAGCGCTGGGTTTGTGCCGGCCCCCGCCGTGACTTCGGTGTGGCCTTCGAGCTTGTACTTCACTTTCGAGTGATACGTCAGGCCGACACGAGTGCTGTCGGTTGCCTGGACCAGCACGCCGATGTTGTAGCCATAACCAATGTCATTACCCTTGATCTGCACTCGGCCATCGTTAGGCGACGCAGGGGTGGTCAACGCCGATTCCAGCACGCCGGAGATACGGTTGATGGTCGGACCAAAGCCGATCGACACCTTATCGTTGAAGGCGTAGCTCACGGTCGGTTGGAAGGTGACGACTTTTACTTCGCTTTTGCTGCCGAAGTTACGTCCCTGGAAGTTGCTTTCGTAGTCGGTGATCAGGCCGAACGGGGCGTAGACGCCCAGGCCGAATGCCCATTGATCGTCGATGGGTTTGACATAGAAGCCCATGGGAACGGCAGTGAAGGGGACCATGTCACCTTTGTTGGTGCCTGTGCGGCTACCGCTGGTGTCCCGGAGGTCAGTGGAGGCATCGATGACTGCCATGCCGCCAGTCACTTGCTGACGCTTCAAGCGCGACATGCCGGCAGGGTTACCAAATACGGTACTTGCATCATCGGCAGCAGAAGAACGGCCTGCGAAACCGGTCCCCATCCCACTGATGCTTTGTTCGTTGAGGGCAAAGCCACTTGCGAAGATCTGGCTGGATGCCAAGGCAACGGCGAGACCGATGGTGGATTTGAGCATTAGTTTTTTCATTATTAGAACTCCTGGTGATCACCGAGGCGAAAACTACCAACATTTCGGTTTCGGCGCTATAGGCTGAAACAGTTGATTTAGAGTGTTTTTGTAGGACAATCCGACCAAAATCAGGTTTTTTCTCCGACTTTGTAGAAGGCGTTGTCAGCAGGCGACTTGGTTCAGCGATGCAATGCAGGTTTGCCAGGCGCGGGCGAAATCTCTCAAGCGTCCTTGTGGTTGAAAGGTTTTCCTCCAGATGCGCGCCATGCCGAGCAGATCATCGGCGGCGGGGAGTCGGGTGTGCTGTTCTTCCACCAGTAACCAGGCGATTGCCGTGGCGTAGCGCAGGTTGACGGTCAGTTCCAGGTTCGGTCCGCTGAGAAACGCATGCTGGCTGGCCAGTCCGCGAACCAGGCTGGCCCGTTCAGGGTCCAGTGCCAGGTAGTGGTCCCAGAGGGCTTGGTGCCGGGATTCGGTGATGCGGTACAGGCCGTGGCCGCGGCGATCATGCAAGGCTGAGCCGAGCGCTGATTGGCTGGCGGCAATGCCCAGTAATAAGGCTTCAGCGGTCTTGCTATGGCTGCCCAGGTAAATCAGAGTCGGGCGTATGACATAGCGACGTAACTCGCTGGCAGCGATTCCCATAAAGCCCTCGAATAAGCTCAGTGGCCGGCGAAACCTGAAGGCGCTTGGCAGCGATAGAAGGATCAGGTTTGCCGGAAGCGGTTAGCCCGCCTGAGTTGAAGTGTAGTGTCATATCTATGCTGTAAAAGGCTGTTTTTAAACTATTTCTATTCTCTTGTCATAGGCGTTATATCGATTAGTGCTTTGATCCAGGGGTTAAATGGCCAAATGACTGGCAACAAAAAGCCCCGCTATCAAGCGAGGCTTTTTGGGGAAGCTGTCCCGTCCTGAATAAGGTTGACACCTTCTGACCTTATTCAAGGAGAGGGTGATGAGCACTGAGATCAAGCGCACGCAGAGTGATTACACGCTGGCTTTTAAACTGGCCGTGGTGGATCAGGTCGAAAAAGGCGAGTTGAGTTATAAAGAGGCTCAACAGCGCTACGGTATCCAAGGTCGATCAACTGTTCTGGTCTGGTTGCGCAAGCATGGCCTCCAGGACTGGAGCCAAGGCGCTTCAATTCGCTCTTCGAGGACCATTTCCGTGAATGAGCCCGCCCTGCCGTTAACCCCGGAACAACGTATCAAGGAGCTGGAAGCGCAGCTCGCGCTGTCGAATCAGAAAGCCCAGTTCCTTGAGGCGGTAGTCAATGTTCTAAAGAACGATTACGGGATCAGCGTCGTAAAAAAGCGTCCCGGCAAGTCCTCACGCAAAAGCAAATCCAGGACCTGAGTATCAGTAGGGCTTGCCAGTTCATGGGGATTAGCCGACAGGCCTACTACAAGCGCAACCAAGCTCAGGACGCGCGCTTGACCCTCGACCAGAGAGTGATGGATTTCGTCCAATACAAGCGCTTGCACCAGCCCCGCTTGGGCACCCGCAAGCTGCACCATCTGCTGCATTGCCAGCCCCTGCTTGAACTTCAAGTAGGCCGTGATCGGCTGTTTGCAATCTTGCGCGAACATCGCCTGCTGGTGGCTCGCAAGCGTGCTTACCATAAGACTACCGACAGTCATCATCGCTTCCGGCGCCATCCAAACCTGCTTAAATCCGGCCCTGATCAAGTGGTGCCAAATGGTCCGGAGCAGGTCTGGGTGGCCGACATCACCTATCTACCCACTCGCGAAGGTGTGGCGTATCTGAGTCTTGTGACCGACGCTTACTCGCGCAAGATTGTGGGTTATCACGTCCATGAAAACTTACGGACCGAGTCGGTAATACGAGCGCTGCGCAGTGCCGTGAAGCAGCGTCAAACCGAATTACCGTTGGTGCATCACTCGGATCGGGGTAGCCAATACTGTTCTGCGCTTTATCAGGCGCTGCATGCCAAACACGGAATCCGTTGTTCGATGACGGACGGTTATGACTGCTACCAGAATGCTTTGGCGGAGCGGGTGAATGGGATCTTGAAGACAGAGTTTCTGTTTCATCGACCAGAGAACTTGGCGCATGCAAGGAAGATGGTGAGTGAGTCGGTATCAATTTATAACGCTGAGCGACCCCATCTAGCGCTCAAATACAAAACGCCCGATGCGGTGCATCGGGCGTTTTGAGTGAAACAAGTGTCAACCTATTTCAGGACTAGACAAGCAGTGGTCTGGCGTATCAGGCAACCAAGGCCTGACGAGTGCGCTCAATCACCGCCTGCAGCGGTTCAGCGCTGGAGTACTGATCGGGGTACAGGCGTTCGCTGTGGCGGGCGATGCCATGTTCGTTGACCAGGGTGAAGCTGAAGCAGCCTTTGCGAGTTGCCATGATCAGGCAGTTCAAGGGTGCAAAAGCGTGGGTGAGGGTGCGAATGGCATCCGAAGTCTGGATTTGAGTAGACATAATTATTAGGTGTTCCTACAAATGACACGGTTCAGAACCGTGCAACGTTAAAACGTCCCAGTAACGTCGACCACCATTGGTCGAACGAAGAACCCGACTGGAACAAAGCAGCCAGATGCAGCGCTGGAATAAGGTTGCGCTAGGGCTGGCAGGTAGGTACTTAGGAGGGCAGGCAGCACATCAAGGGCAAAGGTTCTGGGCCCGGGGTGCAGATCCTGATCAATTTGCAGGTTGGTTCGGTCAGAGTAAATAGCTCGGGCGCTGCCTTTGAAGGTCTATCAAGGGCGGTGTCGGCGTGAGCTTTACCTGTAAACCAGCGAGGCGGTCGGTCCTGGATGTTCGACGTCGTTCTCACTTGGAGTGCGTTGTCGCGGGACTTGTTCGACCAGAATTGACTTTCAGCTTGGTACTAACGCCGCGGATTCTATTGGGTTGAGCGGGAGAATGCAAGCGCGCTAGGAAAACTATTGGTGCGGGAGCGTTTTTCGTGCGCTGCGTGTGTAACCCCTTGATGCGTGCGGGTACCAAAATAGAGCAGCCTTGGCGTTAGTTTCCGTCCGGTTGTGCACACGGGGTGGCCCGCCTGTCACCCCCTTGTCACCTTTGCACAAACCCGCCTCATAGCCTGTCTCGAGAATTTAAGTCAATGATAAACATCACCTTTTTTTACTGGTGAAAAAAGCGTCAGTTTGACTGTAAGGCCCGTCCAGTGGGGCTTTGGGGGGATTGTGGAGGGGTTGTCCACTGAGTTATCCACAGCTTCTGTGGATTGTCCCAAGCGCTTGCTCTAGAACGGGCTTGCTGGCTCATTTGGACTTTACCCGGGCGAAAAAAGGAGTAGAGTGGCGCGCCTTCCGATCTGCCCCACAGTGCTTTATGAAGTTTCGTTCAGTATCACCTTCCATTACCGCCACCCCTGCCAGTGTTACCGAGTCCAAGCGCTTCACTCTGCGCGTTGCCCTGTGGCTGTTGGACAATCCGCGGCTGGGGCGCAACCCCAACGTTAAGCATTTGGCTGGGCGCCTGCTCAAGCAGCCGGCCCGGGAAGGTGTCGTCGCGGCGCAAAGTCGCCTTGGTCAGTTGATGTGCCGTGAATGCGGCAACGCCCGGGACCGTCGCATCGGCCATGATCTGTTGCGTCAAGCCGCTCGTGCGGGTGATCGTCGCGCTCAATTGGAACTGGGCCGCATCGAAGACTGAGCTGTGCAACATCTGGTGGCTTGGTTAACCTTCATTTCTTATTCCAACGGCGGGAGTCGCTATGGCTATGGACTTGACCAGCATGCTGCTAGGTCTGGCGGGAGCGGCGCTGCCGTTACTGGCATTGGCCTGGCAACTGCAGCGTCGTGCGAGTTCCAGCCAGACTGAGCGGTCGTTATTGGAGGAGCGCCTGGCCACTTCTCAATTGGCTCAGGAGGGATTGATCGCGCAGTTGGACGCCAGTCGCGATGAGATCAGTGACCTGAGTCAGGCCAATGCGCTCAAGCAAGCGGATTTGGCGGCACTGCGGCGCGAGGTCGAACTGTTGCAGGTCGAGCGGGATAATGCCCGCGATGCCGCTCATGCCTGGAGCCTTGAGCGCACAGCCAAGGAAAACGAATTGCGCCGTTTGGATGCTCAGGCGGCGTCATTGAATGCCGAACTCCGCGAGCAACAGGAAAGCCATCAACAACGTCTCAGCGACCTGCAGGGCTCGCGCGATGAGTTGCGTGCCCAGTTCGCCGAGCTGGCCGGCAAGATCTTCGATGAGCGCGAGCAGCGTTTTGCCGAGACCAGTCAGCAGCGTCTTGGGCAATTGTTGGATCCGCTCAAGGAACGCATTCAGTCTTTTGAGAAGCGCGTCGAGGACAGTTATCAGGCCGAAGCCCGCGAACGTTTCTCCCTGGCCAAAGAGCTGGAGCGCCTACAGCAATTGAACCTGCGCTTGAGTGATGAGGCCACCAACCTGACTCGTGCGCTCAAGGGGCAGAAGACCCAGGGCAATTGGGGGGAATTGATTCTTGAGCGAGTGCTGGAGCATGCGGGTCTTGAGAAGGGGCGCGAGTACCAGACCCAAGTCAGTCTCAAGGGGCCAGATGGTGAGCGTTTCCAGCCCGATGTGCTGATCATGTTGCCCGGTGACAAGCAGGTGGTGGTGGATTCCAAGGTCAGCCTTACGGCTTACCAGCAATATGTCGGCAGTGACGACCCGCAGATCGCCCAAGCCGCTTTGAAGCAGCATGTGCTGTCGCTGCGTAATCACGTCAAAGGCTTGGCCGGCAAGGACTACAAGCGCCTTGATGGTTTGCACAGCCTCGATTTCGTTCTGCTGTTCGTGCCTATCGAAGCGGCCTTCTCCGCAGCCTTGCAGGCCGAGCCCAACCTGTTTCAGGAAGCGTTTGACCGGCATATCGTGATTGTCAGCCCGACGACCTTGCTCGCGACGTTGCGGGTGATCGATAGCCTGTGGAAGCAAGAGCGCCAAAGCCAGAACGCCCGGGAGATCGCTGAGCGTGCGGGCTGGCTCTACGACAAGTTCGTGCTCTTTATCCAGGATTTGGATGAGGTCGGTAACCGCTTGCAGCAGTTGGATAAGGCTTACGCTGCCGCGCGCAATAAACTGACCGAGGGCCGCGGCAATCTGGTCAGCCGCAGCGAACAACTCAAGCTGCTTGGCGCCCGAGCCAGCAAGAGCCTGCCGGCAGACTTGCTGGAGCGGGCCATGACTGATGCGGACGGGCACGAGCTGGGGCTGCCCGAGTAGTGGGCCGTCAGCCCAAGGGCAGATGCCGGCTGAGCAGGGCGCGCAGGGCCGCGGGTTTCACCGGTTTGGCCAGATAATCCAGGCCAGCGGCATGCACTAGGGCGACCATTTCCGGACGGCCATCAGCGCTGATCACCACCCCAGGCACCGGTTCACCTAACTGGGTGCGCAGCCAGGCCATAACCTCGGTGCCAGTTTCGCCGTCGTCCAGGTGGTAGTCCACCAACGCCAATTGTGGACGGATTCCCTCTCTGAGCAGTGCAGCGCATTCCTCGCGGTTGCGCGCAGTCCAGACCTGACAGCCCCAGCGGGTAAGCAGGCTGTTCATGCCGATCAAAATACTGTCTTCGTTGTCCACGCAGAGTACCTGTCCACCCTTGAGGGATTGTCCGTTGAGCTCGGCAACCTTGCCTTGCGCAACGGTACTGCTGCGGGCCAGCGGCACCTTGACGCTGAATACACTGCCTCTGCCGGGCCAAGAGCGCACTTGCAACGGGTGACCGAGCACGCGGCACAGGCCGTCGGCAATCGCCAGGCCTAGCCCCAGCCCTTTTTCGGCTCGGGTTTGATGGCTGTCCAAGCGCTTGAACTCTTCGAAGATCACTTGCTGTTTATCCGGGGGAATGCCGGGCCCCTGGTCCCAGACTTCCAGGCTCAAATCATCGCCTTGGCGACGCACCCCAAGTAGTACCGGCCCCTTGGCGTAGCGGAAGGCGTTGGTCAGGAAGTTCTGCAGGATCCGCCGCAGCAACTTGCTGTCGCTGTCGATGCGCAGGTGGCTGCCGCGCACCCGGAACTGCAGGCCTTGCTCCTGGGCCAGGGCCTTGAACTCGGCGCCCAGGGTGTCGAACAGCTCGTTGAGGACGAAAGGTTTGCGGTCGGGGCTGATCTTGCCGTTTTCCAGGCGCGAGATGTCCAGCAGGTCGCTGATCAGGTCTTCCGCCGAGCGCAGAGAACTGTCCAGGTGGTGCACCAGCTGCTGGGCTTCGGCGGACAACCCGTCGTCCTGGTGGGAGAGGGCGGCGGAAAACAGCCGCGCGGCGTTCAAAGGCTGCATCAGGTCGTGGCTGACGGCAGCCAGAAAGCGCGTCTTGGACTGGTTGGCCGCTTCGGCTGTGCCCTTGGCTTCGGTCAACGCCGCGTTGAGCTGCGACAGTTCGTGGGTCCGTTCCTCGACTCGTCGTTCCAGGCCTTCGTTGGCTTCGGTGAGGGCCTGCTCGGCTTCGCGGAACGGGGTGATGTCGGTGAAGCTCATGACGAAGCCGCCGCCAGGCATCGGGTTGCCGATCAGCTCGATGACTCGGCCATTGGGAAACAGCCGTTCGGAGGTGTGGGCGCGGCCCTGGCGCATCCAGTGCAGGCGTCGGGCGACATGGACTTCTGCCTCGCCGGGGCCGCATAGGCCGCGTTCGGCGTTGTGGCGGATGATGTCGGCAATCGGCCGGCCGACGCTGATCAGGCCTTCGGGGTAATTGAACAGTTCCAGGTAGCGGCGGTTCCAGGCCACCAATTTCAGTGACTGGTCCACCACGCTGATGCCTTGTGTGATGTTTTCAATCGCCCCCTGTAACAAGGCACGGTTGAATTGCAGTACCTCGGAGGCTTCGTCGGCGATGCGTACCACGTCTTCGAGCTGCATTTCCCGGCCTTCGATGGCCGCCTTGACCACGGCGCGGGTCGAGGAGGCACCGAGCACACCGGCCAACAAGCGCTCGGTGTGGGCGATCCATTCACCGTCGGCGTTCTGATTCGGGTTGAAGCCTTTGCCCTGGCGGTAGGCAAAACGGATGAAACTCTGGCGGGCACGTTCTTCACCGACAAAGCGTGCCGCCAACTTCAGCAGGTCATCAATCTGCACCGCCAGCATCGAGCGCGAGCTAGGGCGGCCGCTGATTTCCTGACCGATAAAGCGTCCGGCCTGCCAATGTTCGGATACCCGGGTGCGGGATAGAACCGAGACCCAGGCAAATAAGGTGAAGTTACCGGCCAGGGACAGCACCACGCCTTGGGTCAGCGGACTGATGGGCAGCCCCAGTGGGTTGCCGTGTAGCCAAGCCAGCCCCGGGAAGCTGCTTAGCGACCAGCCCATGCTATGGGCTGCGATGGGCAGCACCAGGGTGTAGAACCAGATGAAGGTGCCGGCCGCCAGACCGGCGAATACACCGCGGCGGTTGGCCTGCTTCCAGTACAGCGCGCCGAGCATCGCGGGCGCCAGTTGGGTCACGGCAGCAAAGGCGATCTGGCCAATGGTCGCCAGGCTGGCGGTGGAGCCCAGCAGGCGATAACTGACATAGGCCAGCAGCAGAATGGCCACGATGCTGACCCGGCGCACCGAGAGCATCCAGTGGCGGAACACTTCGAAGGGGCGTTCAGCGTTTTTATGCCGCAATAGCCAGGGCAGCAGCATGTCGTTGGACACCATGGTCGATAGCGCCACGCTGGCGACGATCACCATGCCGGTGGCGGCCGACGCTCCACCGATAAACGCCAGCAGCGCCAAGGCCGGGTGGGCCTGGGCCAAGGGCAGGCTGATGACGAAGGAGTCTGGCAGCACACTGCTGGGCAGCAGCATCTGCCCGGCCAGGGCAATCGGCACCACAAACAGGGCGGCCAATGCCAGGTAGGCCGGAAAAACCCACTTGGCCAGGCGCAGGTCCTGAGGCTCGATGTTCTCTACGACCGTGACGTGAAATTGCCGTGGCAGGCAGATGATTGCCATCATCGCCACCCCGGTCTGCACCACCATCGACGGCCAGTTGATGGTTTCCTTCCAGTATTCTTCCAGGCGCGGCGCCAGCATGGCCTGGTTGAACAAGTCGTCGAAGCCGTCATACAGGCCAAAGGTCACAAAAGCGCCGACGGCCAGAAAGGCGAACAGCTTGACCAGGGACTCGAAGGCGATCGCCAGCACCATGCCTCGGTGGTGCTCGGTGGCGTCGAGGTTGCGGGTGCCGAAGACGATGGTGAACAAGGCCAGGATTAGCGACACGATCAGTGCCGTGTCCTGGGCGCGGGTGCCCATGGCGTCGGCTCCGGCGCCGATCAGCAGATTGACGCCGAGCACGATGCCTTTGAGCTGCAGGGCGATGTAGGGCAGCACCCCGACCAGGCAGATCAAGGCCACCACCACCGCCAGGGACTGGGATTTACCATAGCGGGCGGCAATGAAGTCGGCGATGGAGGTGATGTTCTCCTGCTTGCTGATCATCACCATTTTCTGCAGCACCCAGGGTGCGAACACCAGCAGCAAAATAGGGCCCAGGTAGATCGGTAGAAAGGCCCAAAGTTGCTCGGTGGCCTGGCCCACCGCGCCAAAGAAGGTCCAGCTGGTGCAATAGACGGCCAGCGACAGGCTGTATACCCAAGCCCGCACTCGCGGCGGAAGGGGCGCGCTGCGACGGTCGCCGTAGAAGGCGATGGCGAACATGATGGCCATATAGGCCAGGGCAACGGCGGCAATCAGCCCGCTGGACAACGACATGGGAACTCCGAAGCAAAGACACCGGGCACCTCAGCCCGGCCAGACAGTCTGGCACGATGTTCAGTTGGCGTCAGTGTCGACCAAGGTATCAGCGTGGTCTGATGTCGCAGGGCTGTTTCGTTGTCCGCAAGGGTTATGGTTGCAGGGCGATCTCGATCAGCTCATGCAGCTCCTGCACCTGCAAGGGCGTGGCGCAGAACAGAATCCGGAACACTGTGGGCGCCACGATCAAGTTCAGTAGGCGATCAATGCTCGGCAACTGCCCTGCCTGGTCTTGATAGCGGTCAAGGATGATCTGCAGTTGCCCGCCGAGGATGCTCGCGCAATAGCCAGGCGTCGCGCTGCATTGCACGTCGCGCATCATGTTGCGCCCAGGCTCCGAGCTCATTTCATCCAGGTACTGCTCGGCCCACGCCCGCAGGTCTGAGTGCAGGCTGCCGGTGCTGGCCGGTTCGCTGTCAGGGCGCATGTGTGCCAGGGCCACATCGGCGAGCAGGGTCGCCAGATCGCCCCAGCGCCGATAGATGGTTGAGGGAGTGACGCCCGCGCGGGTGGCAATTTGCGGCACGGTCAGGGTCGAACGCTCCTGTTCTTCAAGGAGTTCGCGG
This sequence comes from Pseudomonas sp. LD120, assembly GCF_009861525.1. GTDB lineage: Bacteria > Pseudomonadota > Gammaproteobacteria > Pseudomonadales > Pseudomonadaceae > Aquipseudomonas. The sequence goes on from NZ_WVHL01000003.1 coordinate 534,347, forward strand.
ACCGCTGTGTGGATGGATTCCTGAACCCGGGCGCTGCGGCCGCCTGGGCGTAAACCTTCTTTAATAGCCATGGGGCCGAACCTTAACACAAAGAATTTGCTTTAAGCCGTTGTCAGTTGCACACTCCGCAAAAGCAAAAAATTAGCTTTAGTGGAGTGTGTTCATGTCTGGTGCAATCGACACTTGTGTGTCCAACCGTCGCAGTTTGGTCTTTCTGGCGATCACTCTGCTCAGCTTTCTGGCCGCCTCCAGCGTGCCGACACCGTTGTATCACCTGTATCAGGAAAGCCTGCAGTTCTCCCCGGCGGTCTTGACCCTGATATTTGGGGTGTATGCCCTGAGCTTGCTGGCGGCGCTGCTGACCGTGGGCTCGCTGTCGGATTATCTGGGACGGCGACCTGTGATTTTCGCTGCCCTGCTCATCAATATCCTGGCGATGCTGCTGTTTATCAACGAAAGCAGTGTGCAGTGGCTGATTGCCGCGCGAGTGATGCAGGGCTTTGCCACTGGCATGGCCACCAGCGTGTTGGGCGCTGCGCTGCTGGATGTCGATCGACAGCGAGGCCCTTTGGTCAACAGCGTTGCGCCGTTGTTGGGCATGGCTTGCGGTGCTATGGGGGCCAGCGTGCTGGTGGAGTTCGCGCCGTTACCGCTGCAATTGAGCTACTGGCTGCTGTTGGCGCTGTTCGTGGTCCAGGCACTGGTTGTCTGGTGCCTGCGCGAAAGCGTCAGTCCGCAACCCGGTGCCTGGGCCTCTCTGCGGCCTGCGCTGCATGTCCCGGTGCAAGCGCGGCCTGCGTTATGGAGGGCGCTACCGGTGAATGTCGCGGTGTGGGCAGTGGGCGGTTTTTATCTGTCCCTGGCGCCGTCCCTGGTCCGTGTGGCCACCGGTTCCACTTCGAATTTGATGGGGGGAGCCTTGGTGGCCGTGCTCACCGTCAGTGGTGCACTGATGATTTTTTCCTCGCGCCAGCGCGCGGCGGACCACGTTCTGCGCATGGGCGCATGGTTGTTGGCACTGGGGGTGATGTTGCTCCTTGGTGCGGTGCACAGTGCCAGCCTGCTGTTGTTTTTCTTCGGCACCCTGGTGCTCGGCAGTGGCTTTGGCGCAGGGTTTCTGGGGGCGCTGCGCAGTGTGCTGCCGCTGGCCTTGCCCCATGAGCGTGCGGGTCTGATGTCGGCGTTTTATGTGCTGAGTTATCTGGCGTTCTGTCTGCCGGCATTGCTGGCGGGCAATCTAACCCGCAGTTTCGGCTTGATTGCCACCACCGATGGTTATGGGGCGGTGCTGATGCTGCTGTCTCTCGGAGCGCTTCTGAGGCTGTTGCGTCGTCCGGTGCTGTCCTGCACGCCAGCGGAGGGGTGAATCAGTACCTGATTTCACGGCGCCATTGTTGCCGGTCTGCGGGCCGTGTTCCAGGCGCGCTGAATGTGTAAAACATTGACCGGTGGTGGCATTAGCCGGTTGGCGAAGGGGCCGCTCAAGTTCATGATTGGCGCTTGTTTCCTGCACCTGAGGCATGTGTGATGTTCCCTGAATTTTGTCATCTGCTGGTCGATCGCGAACCCTATTCCCCTGCTTCATCTGTCGCCACCTTGAAGTCGGCTGCCCGCCGCTCAACGCAATGTCTGCTGTGACGGGGAGGTCGCTATGAAGGTTATTCGCAGTGCCGACTTTACTGGCGAGCGGGCCTGGGCTGCTCTGGATATCGCCAACATGAACGGCATCACTACGCGCCTACACTGGACTGACCAACCCTACCGGTGGCACGTCAATGATGGTCAGGAGGTGTTCGTGGTGTTGGGTGGCCAGGTGCAGATGCGTTATCGGGATCAAGGCCTGGAACAGGCGGTAATGCTAGAGGTGGGGGATATTTTTTATGCCGACCTTGGGACCGAGCATGTGGCGCATCCCGTGGGTGTTGCCAGGGTGCTGGTCATCGAGTCCGAAGGCAGTGTTTAGATTTAATATCTGCTAAATAGATAACAGATAGAGAAATTACCCGTTATATAGATATTCGATTTGGTTTTATCATGGTTTCCACCTCATCAGAGGGCAGGAGACAGCCATGACATGCACCCATAACGTTAAAGCCGGGGGGCGACCCTTTAGCCAGCTTCAGCACCCGCTTGAAGCCATTCGTCAATTCACGCCTAACTGGTTTGCCGCCACCATGGGAACCGGCGTTCTGGCGCTGGCGCTGGCGCAATGGCCGGCCGAGATTCCCGGGCTGCGCCAGGTGGCGGAAGGATTCTGGTGGTTGACCATCGCCCTGTTCCTGCTCTTTACCGCGATGTACACCGCACGCTGGGTGCTGTTCTTCGATGAGGCACGGAGAATTTTCGGCCATTCCACGGTTTCGATGTTCTTTGGCACCATCCCCATGGGGCTGGCGACCATCATCAATGGCTTGTTGCTGTTTGGTATGCCTCGCTGGGGCGAGGGCGTTGTCCAGGTTGCCGAAGCATTGTGGTGGCTGGACGTGGCGATGTCCCTGGCGTGCGGGGTGCTGATCCCCTACATGATGTTCACCCGTCAGGAGCACAGCATCGACCAAATGACGGCGGTCTGGCTGCTGCCGGTGGTGGCGGCTGAAGTCGCGGCGGCCAGCGGTGGTCTGTTGGCGCCGCACTTGCAGGGCGCCCACGGACAACTGGTGATGCTCAGTACCAGCTACGTGTTGTGGGCTTTTTCGCTCCCGGTGGCGTTCAGCATCTTGACCATTCTGTTGTTGCGCATGGCCCTGCACAAATTGCCCCATGAAAGCATGGCGGCTTCGAGCTGGCTGGCTTTGGGGCCTATTGGTACTGGCGCGTTGGGCATGTTGGTGCTGGGGGGCGATGCACCGGCGATTTTCGCTGCCAACGGTTTGTCGGGCGTCGGTGAGATTGCTGCCGGCCTGGGGTTGGTGGCGGGGCTCACGCTGTGGGGGTTTGGTCTGTGGTGGATGCTGATGGCGGTGTTGATCACCCGGCGCTATTTGCGTGAAGGCATTCCTTTCAATCTGGGCTGGTGGGGATTCACTTTTCCATTGGGCGTCTATTCGCTGGCCACTCTGAAGCTGGGCAGTACCTTGAATCTGAGTTTCTTCAGCATCTTCGGCGCGGTGCTGGTGGCGGCCCTGGCGGTGATGTGGCTGATCGTGGCCACACGCACGGTGCAAGGTGCTTATCAAGGAGGGTTGTTTGTCTCGCCGTGCATTGCGGGCTTACGGAAATAATCGCTAAAGATAGGTAAGGTTGTGGCCTGGATCGCCATTCGACATTCCAATAACAGTATCCACGCCACTCAGGGACATGGACGATGAGTCACCCTTCGCAGTTCACCTTGCTTCGCAAGCGGCGGTTTCTGCCGTTTTTCATCACGCAATCCCTTGGCGCTTTCAACGACAACATCTTCAAGCAGTCGCTGATCCTGGCCATTCTCTACAAGCTGAGCATCGAGGGTGATCGCTCGATCTGGGTCAACCTCTGTGCCTTGTTGTTCATTCTGCCGTTCTTTCTGTTTTCGGCGCTGGCTGGGCAGTTTGGCGAAAAATTTGCCAAGGACGCGCTGATCCGTCTGATCAAGCTGGGGGAAATCGCGATCATGGCAGTGGGGGCGGTAGGGTTTGTCTTCGATCACCTGTCGCTGATGCTGGTGGCGCTGTTTGCCATGGGCACCCACTCGGCGCTGTTCGGCCCGGTGAAGTATTCGATCCTGCCCCAGGCCTTGCGCGAAGAAGAGCTGGTGGGTGGCAACGGTCTGGTGGAGATGGGCACCTTCCTGGCGATCCTGGCGGGGACTATCAGCGCCGGGATCATGATGTCTTCGGCGCATTACGCAGCGATTGTCTCGGGCGCCATCATTGGTGTCGCGGTGCTGGGCTATCTGGCCAGTCGGGCGATTCCCCGAGCCGCTGCGGCAACCCCGGAAATGCGCCTGAACTGGAACATCTTCAGCCAATCCTGGGTCACGCTGCGTCTGGGCTTGAGCCAGACTCCGGCGGTATCGCGTTCGATTGTCGGCAATTCCTGGTTCTGGTTTGTCGGTGCCATCTACCTGACGCAGATCCCGGCCTATGCCAAGGAGTGGATGCACGGCGACGAGACGGTGGTAACCCTGATCCTGACCGTATTCTCAGTGGGAATCGCTGTCGGTTCGATGCTTTGCGAGAAGCTTTCCGGGCGTAAGGTCGAGATCGGTCTGGTGCCGTTCGGCTCTTTTGGCCTGACCTTGTTTGGTTTGCTGCTGTGGTGGCACTCCGGCGGTATCGCGCCACGCGCGGCAGAATACGACTGGCTTGAAGTCCTGGGGGTTGCCGAGGCGTGGTGGGTGTTGTTGGATGTGCTGGGTCTGGGGATCTTCGGTGGCTTTTATATAGTGCCGCTGTATGCGCTGATCCAGTCGCGCACTCCGGAGAATGAACGGGCTCGGGTGATTGCCGCCAATAACATCCTCAACGCGTTGTTCATGGTGGTTTCGGCGATTGTTTCCATTGTCATGTTGAGCGTGGTTGAGCTGAGCATTCCTCATTTGTTCCTGGCGGTGTCGCTGCTCAATATCGCGGTTAACGTCTATATCTTTGCGGTGGTGCCGGAATTCAGCATGCGCTTCATGATCTGGCTGCTCAGCCACTCCATGTACCGCGTCGAGCACCGCGACCTGGAACAGATTCCTGATGAAGGGGCGGCCTTGCTGGTCTGCAATCATGTGTCTTTTGTCGATGCGTTGTTGATTGGCGGCGCGGTGCGCCGGCCAATTCGCTTCGTCATGTACTACAAAATCTACAACTTGCCGGTGTTGAACTTCATCTTCCGTACTGCGGGGACCATTCCCATTGCCGCTCGGCACGAGGACATGGATATCTACGAAAAAGCCTTCAAGAAGATCGCACAATACCTGCGTGATGGTGAGCTGGTGTGTATTTTTCCCGAGGGCAAGTTGACGGCCGACGGCGAAATCAACGAGTTCAAAGGTGGCCTGACGCGGATTCTCGAGGAAACCCCGGTGCCGGTGATTCCATTGGCCCTGCAAGGCTTGTGGGGCAGTTTCTTCAGTCGCGATCCGAGCAAGGGCTTCTTTCATCGCATCTGGTCGCGAGTGACCCTGGTGGCCGGGCCTACAGTGGCGGTGGAGTTGGCGGAGCCGGCGTACTTGCAGACCCAGGTGGCGCAGTTGCGTGGCCCACGGCGCTAGCTTCTGCCGGATACAAAAACGCCCGCATTGCAGCGGGCGTTTTCATTTCGGCGCGTTGGCGGTCAGCTGGCGCTGACTTTCAAGCCCACCAGTCCGGCGATGATCAGCGCCACGCTGGCCAGGCGCACAAGAGCCATGGATTCGCCGAACAGGATGATCCCGGCGATGACCGTGCCGATGGCACCCACTCCGGTCCAGATGGCGTAGGCGGTGCCCAGGGGCAGTTCCTTCATGGCCAGGCCGAGCAGGCCCAGGCTGATGGCCATGGCGAGGATGGTCAGGGCGGTGGGCAGCGGACGGCTGAAACCGTCGCTGTACTTCAGGCCGACGGCCCAACCTACTTCGAACAAGCCGGCAAACAACAAAATGATCCAGGACATGCTGACCTCATCGGTGGGTGGGGTCGTCCCCAGAATTAATCACTCGATCGAGTGGCAAGGTCGTCCTCGCGGTGCGCAGTATACTGCTCAATCTTGATGCCTGGGTCAGCTTTTTTTGCGGTGCATGAGGTGTTGTGTTTCCAGTTTTTGCTCAACTGGGTCATGGCGAAGGGGAGGCAGGCGCCAAAGCCTGTTGGAGCAAGATTGCCTGGGACCAGGTAGACCAGGACTGAGAAATGAAAACGCCACCGAAGGTGGTGGCGTCTGAGGCAGAAGGAATCGGGTCGGGCGTCAGATGCCTTGTGGGACCTCTTCGCCACCCAACGCTTCGACCAGGGCTGGCAGGAAGTCGCCGAAGGTCAGCATCATCAGGGTGAAGCTGGCATCGAGCTGGCCTAGGGCTTCATCGCCACCGTCCTGCTCTGCCTGATCTTGCAACAGGTCTTCGAATTTTAGGCGCTTGACCACCATTTTGTCGTCGAGCATGAAGGACAGTTTGTCCTGCCAGGCCAGGGACAGTTGAGTGACCACCTTGCCGGTGCTCAGGTGCAGTTGGATTTCTTCGCCAGTCAGGTCTTGGCGTTTGCAGCGTACGATGCCGCCGTCCTCGTGGGTGTCACGCAGCTCGCATTCGTCGAGGACGAAGAAGTCGTCGGCGGCTTTCTGGGTCTTGACCCAGTCGGTCATGATCGCGGTTGGTGCGGTCTTTACCGTCAGTGGGCGAACCGGCAGGGTGCCGAGCACTTCGCGCAGAGTGGAAAGCAGGTCTTCGGCGCGTTTCGGGCTGGCCGAGTTCACCAGAATCAGCCCCTGTTTCGGGGCGATGGCGGCGAAGGTCGAGGAGCGACGGATAAAGGCCCGGGGCAGGAACGCCTGGATGATTTCATCCTTGATCTGATCGCGTTCCTTCTTATAGACCTTGCGCATCTGCTCGGCTTCGATCTCTTCGACTTTTTCCTTGACAGCGTCACGCACCACGCTGCCCGGCAGGATGCGTTCCTCTTTGCGCGCCGCCACCAGCATGAAGTCCTGGCTGACGTGCACCAGTGGGGCGTCTTCACCTTTGCCGAAAGGGGCGACGAAACCGTAAGTGGTCAACTCCTGGCTTGCACAGGGGCGCGCCAGTTTGGTCGCCAGTGCAGTTTCCAGCGCCTCAGCATCACAAGGCAGATCTTGGGTCAGGCGATAGATCAGCAGGTTTTTGAACCACATGGGGTGAATCTCTCCTTTATACAAAGGAGCGCATTATTCTCTTCGCCGCTGCTCAGGCCAACCCTTCGCTAAGCCTTTGGAAGGCCTGAAAAAATTATTATAAAAAGTGCTTGCCAGAGTGGGTGCTGCTCCGTAGAATGCGCGCCACACCGAACGTGAAGGGTGATTAGCTCAGCTGGGAGAGCGTCTGCCTTACAAGCAGAATGTCGGCGGTTCGATCCCGTCATCACCCACCATTCGCATTCAGTGTTACGCGCAGCGGTAGTTCAGTCGGTTAGAATACCGGCCTGTCACGCCGGGGGTCGCGGGTTCGAGTCCCGTCCGCTGCGCCATATTCGGTAACCTGGAACACTGAACGCCAGGTCACCACAGAAAGCCCGCTAACGCGGGCTTTTTGCTGTAAAGAGTTGGCGGGTCGTGTGGCCAATCATGGGAATTCAATTTTTTTGATAAATTTATCAATTAAATCAACACTTTAAGAATTTCTGTGGCATAATGCGCCCCGCAACGAAGGTAAAGGGTGATTAGCTCAGCTGGGAGAGCGTCTGCCTTACAAGCAGAATGTCGGCGGTTCGATCCCGTCATCACCCACCACTTACTTTTAAAGCTACGCGCAGCGGTAGTTCAGTCGGTTAGAATACCGGCCTGTCACGCCGGGGGTCGCGGGTTCGAGTCCCGTCCGCTGCGCCATATTCGGTAACCTGGAACACTGAACGTCAGGTCACTACAGAAAGCCCGCTAACGCGGGCTTTCTGCTGTCTGGGATTTGGTTGGATTCAGATCCTGTGCGAAAAAGCGGCCCGTGGGCCGCTTTTTTTGTTTATGGCTACTGCTCGGCGTTTCGGCTGTGCCGATAGTCGCTGACAGCCTCGTACACCGCCTTGCGCAAGCGGTTGATGCCGCCAATAGGGCGATGGGCTTCGATGCCGAACCAGGGGTTGAAGGACTGGTTGTCACAGGCCAGGTTTTGCGCGGGCGTGTCAAAATCCTGGGCGGGAATCTTCATCCGGGCCACGGTTTCAAACGGCGCGTCGCTTTCCTTCCATTCGATGCTGGTGTCTTCGATCGGCATGAACCGGCTTGGGTCCTGACGCTGGATCTGCAGGACGAAGCAGGCCGGAACCCGATCGGTGGAGAGTTGTTGGGTCAGGGCGCTGCGCAGGAAGTTGGGCAGGTCCTGATTCTGCGTCGGCAGGCTGTAGGCCGGGCAACTGCCTGGGTCCGGCATGACTCGGAACTTGGCATTGGCACTGCCGAATTTGTAGGGCGAAACCGAGAAGTAAGTGCTCTGGGTCGGACTGGCCGGTGCCGGTGACAGCGTGGCCAGGGCAATGAACAGGTGGCGGATCTGCCATCGGCGAGGATCCCAGCCAGGAAAGAAGGCCCCGACTTTCTTGCCGTCCGCCTGGGCCGCGATGTTCTGCTGATACTCGGCCACATCGCTGACGAAGAAGTTCGGATGATTGAACATCACGAAGTCTTGCTCGCGTCGCCCCGATTCTGTGGGTATCAACTGCTGCCCTGGCACATCCAACAGTTTGATTGCCATGCCGCGGGCGTCGCGAATGCTGTCGAACTGCGGATAGGCATTGCCATTGGACAAGCGCACCGTCGCTTGCCAGGTCTGGCCAGGACTGGCGAACACTCCCTGGCGCAGCTCTGGGCTCAAGTCCTTGAGTACCTGAACCTCGGCTTTAACGCAGCCGTGAGCCTTGGCATGGGCGTCGCGCAGGTAGCGAGTACCCTCGCGGTGCTGGTCGACGATACGCACGGCGGTCTGGATGATGTCCTGGGTGCGGGCGGCCTCATCGGCTGGGATCTGTTCCTGCACCGCCACCGGGCCGCTGTGCTGCCAGGCGAACCAGGCGCTGGCCAAGGCCCAGCTGGTCAGCCCGACTCCCCCTAGCAGCAACAGCATCTTGCCCAGTAGGGCACCCAGGTGTAGCCAGAGTCTGCCCAGCAGGGACGTTCGTTTTCTTGCGAGATCAAGTTTCATGGCAGTTGTGACTCCAGCGGTCCGCCCAGCACTTTCAGGTATTCCAGCAGCGCCCAGCGCTCTTGAGGTTGCAGTAATGGACCAATGACGCCGTTACCACGCTGGCCGGCGCGGAATTCGTGGCCACTGTTGTGGTTGCCGCTGATGCGGGTATCGAATTCAAAGCCGTTCTTGAAGGCTTCAGGACGATAGCCCAGGTGCTTGGGGTCGTACTCAAAGGTGCCACGGTAGAACGTGGTAGCGCGTTCCGATTGTGGGGAGAGTAGTTGATAGAGGTTGGGCACCGAGCCGTTGTGCAGGTAAGGCGGTGTTGCCCAGACCCCGGCCAGCGGACGAGCTTTGTAGGCACGCAATTCCCTTACGCCGATGGGCATGCCGTAGCCATCGAGTCGTGGACGTTCTTCGGGAGTGACTTTGGCGTCGCGATAGGCACGCTCTTCGACGAAGGCGGTGATGTAGGCCAAGCCCTTGGCGGCCGACAGTTGGCGCAGGTCCAGCGGCTCGCTGGGCGTTGGGTGCAGTTCGACATTGGAGTTGGCCAGCTCGGCCGTGTCCCATTGCAGGCTGCTCAAATCGTAGCGTAGGTCGGCGATGTTGCTGGCGGAGTTCGGGTCGGTACCGATCACTGAGATGGGGAGCATTTTCAGCTGTTGTACCGGTCGGCCGTTGCTCTGGCTCACCGTGGGGGCGTGGCACCCCGCGCAATGGGTGTTGAACAGGGAGCGGCCACGGGCGGCTAGCGGTTTGTCGATGGTGCCCAGCAGGGCTTCGGGCCAGGTCGGTGGTTTGAGCCGCTGCAGGGTCTCTTCGATGTGATTGAGGTCGCGAACTCGAACGCTGGAAGGGTAGCGGGCATCGCCGGTCAATGGCTGGCCGGCGGCGTCGAACAGGTTCAGGGTGGCACCTACGCCCAGTGCTTCGCCAATATTACGGGCCATGGGCTGTTGCGCCGAGCCGTTCCATTGCACCCAATCGAACGTCCAGATGTCCCATAGCTGGGGGTAATCCACCGGGGCGTTTGCGACGCGGTAGTTCTGCGGGGAAATGGCGTCACCGAAGCTGGCGTTGGCGATCCGACCGAAGGCGTCGGTACGCCCCGGGCCTTCCTCGGTGGGGTAGAGGCCGCGGTGAGTGTCGTTCCAGGCCACTTTCAGGAAGGTGTCCAGCGACTCCTTGAAGTCTTTTCGCAATTGTTCATGTTGCGCATCGTAGTTCGGACCTAGCACCTTGCGAGCAAAGCGCTCGAATTTCCATGGGGTGTAATAGGTCATGGCCAGACTGGCGACCAGGGCTTGACCGAAGCTGCCGCCGCGCAAGGTCGGTACGCTGGACGGCAGCACGTGTTGTGCCGAACCACCATCGATCCGCAACGCTTGATGGTTGAAGCGCAGTTCGCCGGTATGGCAAGCCGCGCAGGTGATATCCAGGTATTGCTCCTGGCTCCCCGGGTTTTGATGGCGGGTGAATCCTACTGGCAAGTTGCCTGGATTCTGCGTCGTGGCTGTTTGTCCAGGGTCCACCAGAAAGCCGAATCGCGCCAAGTGTTCGGGCGCGGCGAAGAGTTGTTGGGAGAAGGGGAGCTCCAGGGCGGTAAACCACTCATAACGCAGGCCTTTGACCTGAGTGCCCTGGGGGGTGAAATAGTAGGTTTGGCGGTCGGCGCTCGTCCATTGATCAAGGTAGTGCACCTGGGTTACAGGCACATATTCAGGGAGTTTCGGGTGGGCGACGTAGTACAGGATCACAGCCAGGACGAGGCCGATCAGTACGGCGATCAACAGCAATAAACGGTAAATGAGGCGCAAGATGTACTTCCTTGTCGAGTTTCGTTTCCTTATGCCTGAGCCCATCAGATGCGGCAAGTAGCCATTACTTGCGCTATGGTTATTCGCGCTCGTTCCAGCCTCACGGCCATCTGCCTGAATGGGGCATATCCCAGAGCATAAAATGCTTTTAAAGACGTGAACTTATCATTGATTTACTGCTCCTATGCCGGTAGCCATTGGTCGTGGCCGCCTGATAAGCTCGCGGCTTTATTCGATTGCCCTTTAGGCGCATGAACAAGGAAATAGCATGAAACAGCATCGGTTGGCGGCGGCGGTGGCCCTGGTTAGCCTGGTACTTGCGGGTTGTGATTCGCAGACCAGCGTAGAGCTGAAAACCCCGGCGCAGAAAGCTTCCTACGGCATCGGCCTGAACATGGGCAAAAGTCTTGCTCAGGAAGGCATGGATGACCTGGATTCCAAAGCAGTAGCCCAGGGCATCGAAGATGCCGTTGGCAAGAAAGAACAGAAATTGAAGGATGAAGAGCTGGTCGAAGCCTTCACCGCGCTGCAGAAGCGTGCTGAAGAGCGCATGGCCAAGTTGAGCGAAGAGTCTGCCGCTGCCGGCAAGAAATTCCTCGAAGAGAACGGCAAGAAAGCCGGTGTGATCACCACCGCTTCCGGCCTGCAGTACGAAGTACTGAAAAAGGCCGATGGTCCTCAACCTAAGCCGACTGACGTGGTGACGGTTCATTACACCGGTACCCTGACCAACGGAACCGTATTCGACAGCTCGGTGGAGCGTGGCAGCCCGATCGATCTGCCTGTCAGTGGCGTGATCCCGGGTTGGGTTGAAGGTCTGCAACTGATGCACGTTGGTGAGAAGTACAAGCTGTACATTCCTAGCGACCTGGCTTATGGCGCGCAAAGCCCAAGCCCGTCGATTCCAGCCAACTCGGTGCTGGTGTTCGAATTGGAATTGCTGGGGATCAAAGATCCAGCCAAGCAGGACGCGGCCAAGTAAGCTGTTTCAGCGCCTGAAACAACGCCCCGTTTTTACGGGGCGTTGTCGTTTCTGGAGGGCGGTGCCGGTAAAAAAAACGAACCGGCAGTCTTGTCATCGGTCTGAGCAAAGGATCAGTATTGGCTAGTCGTTGAGGGCTGCCAAGTCAATGAAATTATGGGCTTTTTTTATGTGAGTAAAAAACGCCCGATTTGAGCTCGGCCCTTATGAAATGGGGCTTTCAGGCTGGAAAAATAGCTCTGTTCACAAGGTTATCCACAATTTGTGTGGATAACATTTCAGTGGGAGTGATGATGAAAGCGCCTTGGAACTTTGCCCGCTTTCTGCCCTTGGCAGGCCGATTGTTAAGTCGGGGGCGTCTGCCGACGCTGTTGTTCGCTGTGGCAAGCAAAGGTGCCAGCCAAGGCGCGCGCCTGGGTAAGGTCAAGGAGGACTTGCGTCTGTTGCAGGCGCTTTGTCTGGCCTACTGGCGCGGTGAGTACCGAGCCATCAGCCCAAAGGCCTTGTTATCGGTGGTAGCAGGGCTGATGTATTTCCTGAGTCCGCTGGACGCAATTCCCGATTTCATTCCGGTGTTCGGCATGCTTGACGACATCGCCGTGCTGGCCTGGCTGATGAAAAACCTGGGTGACGAACTCAATGCCTTCAGCACCTGGCGTAACCGCCAGGCGCCGGAAAGACTCGTGCTGCTGGAGCGATTACCGGACACGTGCGAACAACTGCAGCTAGAAGGGCCTCGGAAAAGCTGAAGTGATTCGCGTGTCGGGATAACAATCATGCTTCCAGCGACCGCCGCCGCTGTTAGGATTACACTTCAAAGGAAAAATCCGACTCGATAAGTGTCGTTGTCCTACGGGGTAGTAATGGATATTCAGATTATTGAACGCGATGGTCAGCCCGAGTATGCGGTGCTGCCGTGGGCTCAGTATCAAGCTTTATTGACAGCCGCAGGTCTTACCAAACAAGTGTCGCAAGCTGCTGAAATGTCTCAGGCAGCTACCCCGGCCCAGAGTCTTCCGGGTCTGGATCAATTACGCAATCTGCGCGAAGCAAAGGGCATCGCCATTGAGGCGCTGGCCCGCAAAGTAGGCATCAGTCCGTCTTACCTGGCCCTGATTGAAAGTGGCGAGCGTCAACCCGACGCTGCGATTCGCCGTAGCTTGGCCTGGGAGTTGGCGGTACCGGGGTGGAGGGAGCAATCGTGAGTGTAAGGATCAGTCGTCAGCACTGGGATGGGCTGTTGGGTGAGCTGGACCAGGCCCGTCGTCAACGTCATCTTTTAACTTACCGGGCACTGTTGGAGCGCTTGCAACTGCCCAGTCCGGCCATGCAGACCCTGACGGCCGCGCTAGAGCATTTGGCGGCCCTGGATGCGCGCGCCGAGCAGCCGCTGCGCAGTTCTCTGGTAATCAGCCAGGGGGCCAGCCGTTTGCCGCGGACCGGTTTTTTTGAATGTGTGGAACGCCTGGGGCGTTTTTCAGGGCCTTCCGATGGTGTGGCCGCGGCATCATGGCACGCTTCGGAAGTGGCGCGTGTATTCGAGTACGAGTACCCCGAATCTGCGGAGGCTTGAATGTTCTGGCGACTCAAGGCGCGGCTCAGTTATTGGCTGGCGCGCCGGTTGTTTCATTGGCCATGGTTTGTTCGTGAGCCGCGCAGTTGGCGCTGGATGGAAGGGCAGTTCGCGCGGATGGCCAATCTGGGCGATGTCGACGCGCAGAGTTTCTACGGGCACATCCTGACCTTTCGCGGGCAGGGGCTTGGGGCGCGCGAGGAAGGCATTCGCCTGCTGCGTCTGGCGGCGTTGTCCGGTGATGCCAAGGCCGCCTATCAACTAGGCGTAATCAGCCTCTCCGGCTCAGCCAGCAAGGCTCCCGACGCTGTCGAGGCCGCTCGCTGGTGGACGCTTTCGGCTAAGGCTGGTCATCCCCTGGCAGACCTCAAGCTGGCACAGTTGAATCAGCCGGCTGATCCCGATCCCGTGCCGGCCCGCTGAGGTTCTCGGTCTCAACGCGGACTACGGTTTCCAGGCTGTCGATCACATGAATGCTGTAGCCCTGCACATTCTTGGCGTGATGCTTGGCTTGGGAGGCCAGCTCCGCCAACTGACTGGCATCCAGTTGTTCACAGGCCAGCGGATGTAAATGCACGACCCCGATGGACAGCGACAATAAGGGAAACTCCTGGCGCTCGCCCTGTCGATTGGGAGCGACGAAGCAGCCGGCCTCCAGGTGTTCATTGCGATAAAAGCGTCGGCACTGGCTGTGAAAGTCATCCAGCAACTGGTTCAGGCGCTTGCGCCAGTCCTCGGGCCCAAGCACCAGTAAAAAATCATCTCCACCGATATGTCCGACAAAGTCGCGGCTCGGATCCACTCGATCATTCAGACATTGCGCCAGACACAGCAAGACTTCGTCGCCGCGGCCGTAGCCATAGATATCGTTGAAGGGTTTGAAGCTGTCGATGTCCACGTAGCAGATCACCGACTCTCGTCCTTGCTGCAACAAGCGCGACAGGCATTGTTGAATCGGCACATTACCCGGTAGCAGAGTCAGTGGGTTGGCGTAGCGGGCCTGCTGGATCTTCAGTTCGGTGATCAGTTTGAGCACATCAATCACCCGTCCCAGCCCCAGGTAGTGGCCATTGAGGGTGATGATGAAGTCCTCCTCGATGCGTTGCCGGGCGCGGCTGGTGATCAAGCGGCTGACCTGCTGCAAGGACTGGCTGAGTTCGACTGCGAGGAAATCATCATTCATCAGGCGGCTGATGGGTTTGCGGGCGAATAGATCGGTCGCAAAGGGTTTGAGCAGCGCGTCCGAGAGCGAATGCCGATGAACGATGCCGCAAGGCTGGCCTTGCTCGTCGAGTACGGCCAGGGAATTGAGATTGGCTTGCCGGCGAAAGGCTTCCAGCACGTTGGCGGTCGCGGTGTTGCGTGCCACCGCCGGCTGTTCGTTGAGCAAGGCGCTGAGGTCGCTGCCTTCATCGTTCAGCGCCACGCTGGTGTTGTCGTGCTTGGGCATCATCACCCGTGTGTCACGAGGCGGTTGTTCCTGTGGGCGGCACAATAGGTAGCCCTGAACCAGATCAACGCCCATTTCGGTGAGCACTGCCAGCTCTTCGGTCAATTCGATGCCTTCGGCGATCACTTGAGCGCGGGAAGCCTTGGCGATCTGCAGGATCGAGCCGACGAACTCGCGCTTGAGGGCGTCCTGATGGATGCCATCGATAAAATGTCGATCGATCTTCACATAGTCGGGGCGTAACTCTGACCATAGACGCAGGCTGGAATAACCGGCGCCGAGGTCATCCAAAGCGATGGAAAAACCCATGTCGCGGTAGTGGTGCAGGGCATTTTGCAGCAGTTGAAAATCATCGATCGGTGCCTGTTCAGTGAGTTCGATCACGATCTGGCTAGGTGGAATGCCGAAGTCTTGCAGCAGTTGCAGGGTTCGGCCGGGCTGGTGCGTCGCTTCCAGAAGGGATTCGGGAGAAACGTTAAGAAAGAGTTTGCCGGGTAGGTGCTGCTCGCTGAAACGTTTGCAGGCGCTGTGGCGGCAGGCGATCTCCAGTTCACTCAGGCGTCCGGCCTGACGGGCCACCGAAAACAGGGCGACTGGGGAGTGCAGCGGGCTGTTGGACGGGCCGCGACTTAAAGCTTCGTATCCGAGGATGCGTCGCTCTGAAAGGGAAATGATCGGTTGGAACAGGCTGTGTAAACCGCTTTGAGCCAGAATTGAACTCAATGCACTCAGCTGTTCTGTCGTGGTCATGGCGATCTCTGTCGATAAAAAAGGACCGTTTGTCACCCTTGGGCCAAGGGTGGCAAACGGTCCTTTATTTCACGACAGAATGATGACTGTTTAATGACGGTCCGGGGAGCGACCGAATTAAATCGACATGCTCATTTAGTGCTTGGCTACCGAGGTGCTGAGTTTCAGATAGTCCAGCAGAATCCGCCCGGTCTCACTCAGGTAGGCATCATCTTCCGGTTTGGTTTTATCCGGCTCGGCAGCGGCCAGTGCGTCTTCGTCTTCTTTCTTCAGTTCTTTCAACGGCTCTTCGCCCTTGGCCTTGCGCCGAGTGTTTTCCAGGGCCAGTTGCTTGGCTTCGATGTCGGCGTGCTGTGCACGGCGATCGGCCTCGTTGAGGCTGACGGTTTTTTCCGCCATCAACTTTTGCGCCAGCGCCAGTTTGTCGCGGATGAACACGAACTCGGCATCTTTCGCCGAGCGGCTTTCATGATCAGCTTTGAGCTGCGCCAGGAAGGGTCTGAACGGGTCCATTGCGGGCTTGATGGCCGGGCGAATGGTGTCCCAAGGCATGGCTTCAGGCAGTGCGCTTTCGCCAATCTCTTTGGTGTCGATGATCGACGGATAGTCGATGTCCGGCAGTACCCCCTGATGCTGGGTGCTCTGCCCGGAAACCCGGTAGAACTTGGCCAGGGTCAGTTTCAGTTCGCCATGGTTAAGCGGCTGGATGGTCTGCACGGTACCTTTACCGAAGGTCTGGCCACCGATAATCAGTGCGCGGTGGTAGTCCTGCATGGCGCCGGCGAAAATCTCCGACGCCGATGCCGACAGACGGTTGACCAACAGCGCCATTGGGCCTTTGTAGAAGGCGCCAGGATTTTCATCCTCCAGCACATCCACGCGACCGTCGGCGTTGCGTACCAGTACGGTCGGGCCTTTGTCGATGAACAGGCTGGTCAGTTCGGTGGCTTCCTGAAGGGAGCCGCCGCCGTTGTTGCGCAGGTCGATGACCACGCCATCGACCTTGTCTTTCTGCAACTCGGTCAGTAGCTTCTTCACGTCGCGTGTGGTGCTCTTGTAGTTCGGATCACCGGCACGGAAGGCTTTGAAGTCCAGGTAGAAAGCCGGGATCTCGATCACCCCGAGCTTGTAGTTCTTGCCATCTTGCTTGAGGTTGAGGATCGACTTCTTCACCGCCTGATCTTCGAGCTTCACCGCTTCGCGAATGATGGGCACGATCTTGCTGGTTTGATCGTTGGGTGCGTTGCTGGCTGGAATCACTTCCAGGCGCACCAAAGTACCTTTCGGGCCACGGATCAGTTTGACCACTTCGTCCAGGCGCCAGCCCACGACGTCGACCATTTCCTTGTTGCCCTGAGCGACACCGATGATCTTGTCAGCGGGAGCCACTTGCTTGGTCTTATCCGCCGGTCCGGCCGGTACCAGGCGCACGACCTTGACCTGGTCGTTGTCGCTCTGCAACACGGCGCCGATACCTTCCAGCGACAGGCTCATGTTGATGTCGAAGTTTTCCGCGCTGTCGGGCGACAGGTAGTTGGTGTGCGGGTCGTATGACATGGCGAAGGTGTTGATGTAGGCCTGGAAGATGTCCTCGGCCCGGGTTTGGTTCAGACGCGCCAATTGATTCTTGTAACGCTTGGTGAGCGTCTCTTGAATCTGCTTGGAGTCCTTGCCGGCAATCTTCATCCGCAGCACTTCGTCCTTGACGCGTTTGCGCCACAGATCGTCGAGTTGGGCGGTGGTCTTGAGCCAAGGCGCGTCCTTGCGGTCTACCAGCAAGGTTTCCTTGGCGCTGAAGTCGATCTTGTCGACGCCTTGGTTGAGTTCCGCGAGGGCGAAGTCCAGACGCGCTTTGACCCGGTCCAGATACCGCTTGTAGATGGTGAACCCGGCGTTCAGGTCGCCGCTCTTGAGGAAGTCGTCAAACTGGGTTTTCCATTTATCGAATTCCGCGACATCGCTGGCCAGGAAGTAGCTGCGCGAAGGATCCAGTAGTTTCAGGTAGCTGTCATAGATGATCACCGAGCGCGCATCATCCAGCGGTGGTTTGCTGTAATGGTGACGTTTGAGCAGTTCAACGACATTGAGGCTGGCAATTACCTCATCGCGATCGGGCTGAAGGTTGTCCCAGCTATTGGCTGCGAACGTATTGGTCGACATCGGCAGCAGGCCGAAACCAATGAAAAGAGCGAGGGCGGTGCTGGGGAACAAATGCTTCATGCTGATTCGACGCGGGGGCAATTGATAACGCATATTAGGCCGTCTTTGAAGTCGCCGGTTCCGTAAAGGGCCGGTCGCATAATGCAAAAAGCCCGGTGCTACCGCTCCGGGCTCAGTCCAGACTCACTATGGAGGCACTGTGAAAGCATTGCAAGGCGTTGAAGGTCATGTGGAGTGGGTTGAAGAACCAAGCCCGTCCTGTGATGTAGGGCAAGTCCGTATTCGCGTGGCGGCTGCGGGTCTTAATCGGGCTGATCTGCTGCAGCGAGCCGGACTTTATCCGCCGCCTCCGGGAGCCAGCCCGATCCTGGGCCTGGAGTGCTCCGGGATTATCAGCGAAGTAGGCCCGGGTTCGTCCTGGCAGATCGGCGATCGGGTGTGCGCGCTGCTGGCCGGTGGCGGCATGGCCGAGGAAGTGGTGGTGGATGCGCGCCATGTGCTGCCGGTCCCTGAGGGGCTGTCCCTGGTCGAGGCAGCGGCATTGCCCGAGGTCTACGCCACCGCCTGGCTCAACCTGTTCCAACTGGCGGCACTCAAGCCCGGGGAGAAGGTACTGTTGCACGCCGGGGCCAGTGGTGTCGGTTCGGCGGCCATTCAACTGTGCAAGGCGTTCGGCAATCCGTGTTGGGTCAGTGTCGGTTCCGCTGATCGTCTGGCCTATTGCGAAAGCCTGGGTGCCCAGGGCGGCGTGGTGCGCACCGATGGCCTGGAGGCGCTACGGGACTTTGGTCCGTTCGATGTCGTCCTTGATCCGGTAGGAGCCAATTACGCGGCCGATAACATCAAGTTGCTGGCCGTGGATGGGCGTTGGGTGTTGATTGGCTTGATGGGGGGGCGCGAAGCGCAATTGGACCTGGCCCAGGTTCTGGCCAAGCGCATCCAGTTGCTGGGCTCGACCCTGCGCAGCCGCAACGAGCAGTTCAAGGCCGACCTGCTGAGCGACCTTGGGCAAAATGTCTGGCCGCTGTTTACTGAAGGGCGTCTGAGCCCGCAACTGGCCAAGACCTTCCCGATTCAGGACGCTGAAGCCGCCTTTGCCGAACTGGCGACCAATAAGGTGTCGGGCAAGCTGGTGCTGGTGATCGACCCCAGCCTGACCTGAACCCTGCAGGAGCAGGCCTGCCGGCGAAGGGAGCGTCAGGCCTGAGAGCCGTTCGCTGGCAGCCAGCTCCTGTACAAGCCAGCTTCGGGGACCTGGGGACGGGTCACTTCCAGTGATGGATCAGCCAGCCGGCCTTCTCGGCGTGTTCGCGCAATACCGGGTCCGGGTTCACCACTTGCGGATGATCCACGCGCAGCAGCAACGGCAGGTCGTTGCGCGAGTCGGAGTAGAAGGTTGCGCCTTCCAGGTTTTCTTCCTCGGCATCCAGCCATTCCAGCAGACGGGTGATCTTGCCTTCGCGGTAAGTCAGGGTGCCAACGGTGCGGCCGCTGTAGACCCCATGTTGCACTTCCAGCTCGATGCCCAGCACTTCGTCGATGCCCAGGCGGGCCGCAATCGGTTTCACCAGATGGGTGCCCGAGGCCGAGATCACCAGGATCCGGTCGCCGGCCTGGCGATGGGCGGCAATGGCCTTGCAGGCATCACTGAAGATGATCGGTTCGATTACCTCTTCGACCCAGGGCTCGACCAGGTGCGTGACCTCTTGCGGAGTGCGTCCGGTCATGGGCTCCAGGCTGAAATCCATGAACTCCTCCATGGCCAGCTTGCCGTGGCTGTAGGCGTCCATCAGTTCATGGTTGCGGCGCATGAACGATTCGCTGTCGACCCAGCCCAAGCGCCCCATCTGTTCGCTCCAGAGGGTGGCGCAGTCGCCGTGAATCAACGTTTCGTCCAGATCAAAAATTGCCAAGGCCATCAGTGCAGTTCTCTCTTCAACATCAATTGTGTGAAAGGCATCAGGCTACCTCACACAGGGCTGTCGGATCGATGCAAAGCCCCAGGCGTTGTCCGTTGGCGTGCAGATCATCGGCGGAGCGGTTGAGCACATCGACCACCAGTTCCACCCCGCGGGCCTCGACCCGATAACGGATCACGTTGCCCAGCAGGCTGTGGCTGCGAATCAGCGCATCAAGTTGGCCGTCCTTGCGCAGTTCGATGGCTTCCGGGCGAATGGCGATACGCCCCTTGATCGGGCGTTGCAACAGCTTGCTGGCACTTTCGGCGTCCAACAGGTTGT
Source organism: Pseudomonas sp. LD120 (assembly GCF_009861525.1). Lineage (GTDB taxonomy): Bacteria > Pseudomonadota > Gammaproteobacteria > Pseudomonadales > Pseudomonadaceae > Aquipseudomonas. The sequence continues at coordinate 554,074 of NZ_WVHL01000003.1, forward strand.
AGTTGCCGATAAAACCGGCGGCGAAAGCATCGACTGGTGCGGTGTAGAGGGTCTCGGCATCACCACTCTGGACGATCTTGCCCTGGTTCATCAGGAAGATCCGGTCGGACATGGTCAGGGCTTCTTCCTGATCATGGGTGACGAAGATGGTTGTCAAACCCAGCTCGCGCTGGATGTTGCGGATTTGTTCGCGCAGGTGTTTGCGGATGCGCGCGTCCAGGGCCGACAGCGGCTCGTCCAGCAACAGCAGGCGTGGCCGGGTCACCAGCGAGCGAGCCAGGGCCACCCGTTGGCACTGGCCACCGGACAGTTGGTGTGGGTAGCGGCTGGCGAAGTCATGCAGCTCCACCAGTTCCAAGGCTTCCAATACGCGCTTGCGACTGTCGTCGGCTTTGACTTTTTGCATGCGCAGGCCGAAAGCGACGTTCTGCTCCACGGTCATATTGGGAAACAGCGCATAGCTTTGGAACACCATGCCGATCCCGCGTTTCTGCGGGCTCAGCGGCACGATGTCCTGGCCATCAAGGAGAATTTTGCCGTCATCCACCGGCGTCAGGCCGGCAATGCAGCGCAGCAGGGTAGATTTGCCGCAGCCAGAAGGTCCCAGCAGGGTGACGAATTCGCCTTTGCGGATTTCGCAGTTGATGTCGCTGAACACCGTGGTGCCGGCATAGTGTTTTTTTAGGTGTTGGACGCTGACGAAGCTCATTGGCTTTTGTCCTTGTTCAAGATGTTGGCGGCCCAGGTGAGCAGCAGCACGAAGAAGAAGTAGGAAATCACCAGGGCGCTGGTGAAGTGGCCGCTGCTGTTGCGCATGTTGTTCAGGTAGACCTGCAGGGTTTCATAGCGGGTTCCGACCAGGATATTGGCGAACACGAACTCGCCGAACAGGAACGAGAAGGACAGCAACAGCGCGACCATCAGGCCTTTACGCAGGTTTGGCAGCACCACCAGGAACGCCGCCTGCCAGGTGCTGGCGCCGAGCAGTTGGGCGGCGTCCATCAGATCCCGCAGGTTGATCGCCTGCAAATTGTTGGTGATGGCCCGGTACATGAAAGGCAGTGCCACGGTGAAGTAACAGCCGATCAGGATCCAGGGCGTACCCACCATGGCGAAGGGGCCAGAGCCGTAGAGCTGCAGCAGGCCCACCGAAGACACCACGGGGGGCACCGCGAAGGGCAGCAGGATCAGGATGTTCATCAGCGCATCGAGCTTGGGGAAGTGGTAATGCACCACGAACAGCAGCGGCAGGATCAGCACCACCGACAGCACCAGCGCACCGACGCAGACCAGCAGCGACTGGCCGAAGGCATTGAGAAAGCGCGGATCACTCCATAGCTGCAGGTACCACTTGAAGGTGAAGCCGCTGGGCAGGATGGTCGCCGACCAGCTACTGGCGATGGAGTAGACGAGGGTACCCAGCAGCGGCAGCAGCAGGATGAAGAACAACAGATAGACCACGAAACGATGGTAGAGGGCCGAGGGGCCGGGTTCAGCGCGAGACATGGTAGCTCCTCTTTAGCAGCAACTGATGGACGATGGTCACCAGGGTCATCAGCGCCACCAGCACCACCGCCAGAGCGCTGGCCATGTTTGGATCCAGGGAGATGTCCCCGGAAACCATGGCGGCGATGCGGATCGGCAGTACGTTGAAGTTGCCGGTGGTCAAGGCATAGACCGTGGCGTAGGCCCCTAGTGCGTTGGCCAGCAGGATCACGAAAGTACCCAGCAGCGCCGGGGTCAGCACCGGCAGGCCGATGTGTCGCCAGAACTGCCAGCCATTGGCGCCCAGCAGCGCGGCGGACTCACGCCAGTCTTCGCGCAGGGCGTCAAATGCCGGGTATAGCAGCAGCACGCCCAAGGGGATCTGGAAGTAGGTGTAGAGGATGATCAACCCGGTCTTGGAGTACAGGTTGAAGTCCTGAATGATCCCCGACTGCTTGAGCATGAGGGTGATGGCGCCGTTGAAACCCAACAGGATGATGAAGGCAAAGGCCAGGGGCACGCCGGAGAAGTTGCTGGTCATGTTGGCGAAGGCGTTGACGAAGTTGCGCAGTCGGGAGTCCACACGGCGCAGCGAGTAGCTGCCCAGTACCGCGATGATGATGCCGAACACGCTGGACCAGAAACTGATCTCCAGGCTGTACTGGATCGCCTGTCGGTAAAACTTCGAGCTGAAGATCTTGTTGAAGTTGGCCAGGCCCCAGCCGAACTCTTGCGACTGCACGCTGTTGATCAGCACCCACACCAGGGGCGCAATCTGGAACACGATGAAAAACACAGCGAACGGCACCAGGCACAGAGCGGCGAGCCATTTGCCTCGGATGACTGAATTCACTTCAACAGCTCCCGGCAGAAAGGTTTGTCGTGGGCCACGCCGAGCAACTGGCAAACCGTACCGCACAGTTGGGTCTGTTTGGGCGCGGCCGAGGGATCGAAACTGAAGGCGTCGCCCAGGACGAACAGCGGGACTTCCCGCTCTTCGGCCAGCAGACCGTTGTGGGAGCGGTCGTTGTTCATGCCGTGGTCGGCGGTCACCAGAACCTGATAGCCGGCGTCGAGCCAGCCCTGCAGGTAGTCGGCGAGGATAATGTCTGCCGAGCGCGCGCTGTTGCGGTACTGGGCGCTGTCGAGGCCGTGCTTGTGTCCGGCGTCGTCGATGTTCATCGGATGCACCAGGAGCAGGTTCGGCTGATGGCACAGGCGCAGGTGTTCCGCGTCGGCGAACACATGAGAGTCCGGGTAGTGATCGCTCCAGTAGAAGTGGCCGTACTGGATTGGCCGATCGGGGTGGGCGGTGTGCCGGTCTTGCGCGGCATTGAAAGGCGTGCGGTTGTAGAGTTCGCTGACCCAGTGGTAAGCCGCGGCGGCGGTGGTCAGGCCGGCATCGCGTGCGTAGTGGAACATGCTGCGTTGGGTGGACAGGCGCGAGACATTGTTGTGCACGATGCCGCTGTCAATCGGGGCGACACCGGTGAGGATGCATTCATACAGCGGACGGGACAGCGAGGGCAATTCGCATTGCAGTTTGTACAGCGCGGCGCGACCTGCGCCGGCATAGGCTTGCAGGTGGCCCAAGGTGTGTTGGGCAACGGTGTAGTTGAGGCCGTCGAGCACGACAAGAATGACGTTGTGCTTCATAAGGCGGATGACTCCAGGATCAGGTGCGTCGTTAAAAGCCGCAGGAGCCGGCGAGCCGACGCCTGCGGATAGCGCCTTATTGCATGTTGATGATCACTTCTTCCTGCCACTTCTGCGGCAGGGCCTTGGAGGTTTTCTCCCAGGCATCGGCGTCCTTGACCGGGGTGACGTGTTTGTATTGCTCGTTGGGCAGCAGGTTGGCTTGAACGTCGGCCGGCAGGGTCAAGTGCTCCGCGCGGATCGGCCGGGCGTTGCCGCGTGCCAGATTGATCTGACCGGCGTCACTGAAGATGTATTCGCGGGTCAGCTTGGCGGCGTTGGGGTGCTTGGCGTATTTGTTGATGATGGTGGTGTAGCCGGAGATCACCGAGCCATCGGAGGGGATCAACACTTCGTAATCATCCTTGTTGACCATCTTGTTGCGATAGCTCAGGCCGTTGAAGTCCCAGACCACACCCACTTCCACTTCACCTTTCTCCATGGTGGCGATGGTCGGGTTGGCCAGGGAAAGGCGGCCCTGCTTGGCGATTTCAGCGAACATCAGCAGCGCTGGCTGAATGTTCTTTTCGTCACCACCCTTGGCAATGGCAGCCGCCAGCACGCCGTTGGCAGCTTGGGCGGCGGTGCTCACGTCACCGATGGACACCTTGTACTTGCCTTTTTCCAGGTCGGCCCAGCTTTTCGGGGCTTCGGAGCCGTGCAGCAGCTTTTTGTTGATGATGAAGGCGATGGTGCCGGTGTAGGCCAGAGCCCAATTGCCGTCCTTGTCCTTGGCCCAGTCTGGAACTTGAGCCCAAGTGCTTGGCTTGTACGGCTGGGCTACACCCTGTTTCACCGCAATCGGGCCGAACGCTGCGCCAACATCGCCGATATCGGCGCTGGCGTTGTCTTTCTCAGCGGCGAACTTGGCGATCTCCTGGGCCGAGCTCATGTCAGTGTCGATGTGCTTGAGGCCGTAGGTTTTAGCCAGGTCCTCCCATGTACCTCTCCAGTTGGCCCAGTCATCGGGCATGCCGACACTGTTGACGGTGCCTTCCGCTTTTGCAGCGGCTTCCAAGGTTTTCAAATCGTGATCAGCGGCCATGGCGGTGGTGCACATGGCAATGGTCGAGCCTAACAGTGAGGCCAGGAAAAGCTGTTTCATCCGAAGCTCCTTTGGGCGTATTCAACGCTGCGTTTTATCGACAGTCTTGCGGTGGATTGGTCTAGGTCAGCAATACCTGAGCCAATTTAAGCTTGCTGAATGACACTTTGATGTCATTGCCCGCGCGAAGCGCTTGGATTTAGGCGCGGGATTGGAGCGGCGAGATAAGCGTAGCCCATGGAAAAACCCCAGGAATCCAGGGATCTGGCGGGCAAATTGCAGATGCTGGATTGGGTCTTTGGGCGGTGTTGTCATCGATCAGTCATGTGCAGTGCCTAGGCTCTGGATAGCGATGCAGGGCGCCGATCAGGCCGCTGCTGTGCCCTGAAACAGTGCTGGTCTAGTCCAGATAGGTAACGTTGATGCGTATTGATGCAACCAAAGCGGTGACAGCCATCGGCCAGGTCCTGCAGGAGCAGATCGCCCACGGTCTGTTGGCGCCCGGTAGCAAGCTGCCGGCCGAGCGCAAGCTCAGCGAGCTGTTCGCTACCACCCGGATCACCGTGCGCGAGGCCTTGCTGCAATTGGAGGCTCAGGGGCAGATCTACCGCGAGGAGCGCCGTGGCTGGTTTGTTTCACCACCGCGACTGGCCTACAACCTGATGCAGCGTAGTCACTTTCACGCCATGGTCAGTGCCCAGGGACGAGTGCCTTCCACCGAGGTGATCTCGGCGCGCCTGCAACCGGCGTCGGCGGCGGTCTGCGCCTGGCTGCAGCTACCGGCGCTGTCCAGCGTGATCCAGATCTGCCGGGCGAGGCGCATCGATGACCGATTGGTGTTGTACGTGGAGCACTACCTGAACCCCAGGTACTTTCCGCACATTCTCGACCTGGATTTGAACCAGTCGATCACCGAGCTCTATGCCCGGCATTACGACCTGCATTACGGGCGGGTGCGCTTCGAGATCGTGCCCACCTCCTTGCAGCCGGAAGCCGCCGCGGCCCTGAAGGTCTCGGTAGGCAGTCCCGGGCTGCGCATCGCCCGGGTCAACTATGACCAGCATGAGCGGCTGATCGATTGTGATCTGGAGTTCTGGCGGCATGACGCGATTCATGTCGGCGTTGACGTGCTTTAGAGGCCTGTGCCGTTCGCCGGCAGGACGGCTCCTTCAGGGTCATTGTTTCTCCGGGGCGCTACCGGGGGTGATCACCTGAATGCTCATGCGCGGGGTGGCCAGGTCCAGCCCGGCTTCGTCCAGGTGGCGTTTGAGGGACAGGTTGAAGGCCCGTGATACTTCCCATTGCTTGATCGGCGCGGTTTTGAAACGGGCCCGGAGGATGGCGCTGCCGGACTCGAAGCTTTCCACGCCCTGAATCTCCAGCGGCGACCAGATGTTGCGCCGCTGCAGCGGATCGGTGCGCATCTTCTGACCGACATCGCGCATCAACTTGATGGCATCGTCGATTTCCATGTTGTAGGGAATCGCCACGCGGAAGATCGCGTAGCCGAACTCACGGGAGTAGTTCTTGATGCTCTTGATTTCGCTGAACGGAATGGTGTGCACGATGCCGTCGATGTCCCGCAGACGCACGGTGCGGATGGTCAGGCCTTCGACGGTGCCCAGGTGGCCGCCAACATCCACGTAGTCGTCGATGGCCAGGGAGTCCTCGATGATGATGAACAAGCCGGTGATCAGGTCGGCTACCAGGGATTGGGCACCGAAACCAATGGCCAGACCGATGACGCCGGCACCAGCCAGCAGCGGGGTGACGTTCATGCCCATGTTGGCCAGGGCGACGATGGTGGCAATGATGAAAATGGTGATAAACAGCACGTTGCGGATCAACGGCATCATGGTCTGCGCACGGGCATTGGCCAGGCCCTTGCGCGAGCGGGTCAGGGCGTGATGCACCGCGGTGTCGCTGAGAATCCAGATCAGCCAGGCAAAGATCAGGGTGCCGCCGAGGCTGAACAGTTTGACGCTGACTTCATGGCCGTCGCCTTCGGTGAAGCGGATCAGCGACATGCCCCAGACCCGCAGGCCGAGTTCAATGAACGTGAGCCAGACCGCCAAGTGGGCCAGGGTGTAGAAGAAGCTTTTCAGTCGCTCGGAATACAGCGCATGGCGTTTGTGTCCTCGCTGAGGTTTGAGGGCATGGCGGCGCACCAGGCCGTTGATCACCATGCACAACACCAGCAGCACGGTGCACAGCAATGACTGGCGCAGGGCGGTGCTGGTGTCGCCGGCGGAGACAAAGGTGGCGAACAGCGAAATGCCCACCAGCACCAGGGCCGGCAGGTACCAGAAAGTGCCGATGATTTCGATGGTGTCGCTCAAGGCGCGGCGGGTCAGGCGTCGGGCCAGCGGTTGATTGCGGATCAGGTGGGCGATAGGCCGGCGGAAACGCAGGATGAACACCCCGGTAGACAGCGCTGCCATGACATTGGCGAAGGTCGCCGCAGTATGGGCCAGGTGTTGGCCGAGGCTGGCCACCATCCGCGGATCGCTCAGGGCTTCGCCAAAGGCGGCGAAGCTGCCGATCCACCACAGTGGCCGAAATGCCTGACGCCTTAGGATGTACAGCGCGCGATGGCGGTGCGGGCCGTCGAGCACGGAAAACGCCACCACGCAGATCGCCGAGAAACAGGTGCCGACCACCAAGGCATAAGCCAGGACCATGGCCAGGTCCTTGCCCAGGGAGGAGGGCAGGGAGTAAGTCAGGTAGACGGTGATCATCAGGGCGATCAGCCAGGGGCCGAGCTTGCGTAGGGCAAAGCGCAGCAGGTCCCAGGTCTTAGGGTGCTGTGGCAGGTCTTCGGTCAGCCCAAACCGCAGGCGTACCCGGTGACTGAGCCAGATCAGTGCTGCGGCCAGCAGGCTCCAGACCATAAGGATCAGGGCGAAGGCAAAGATGATCGGCAACCATTGGCTGGCCGGCAGCATCAGCGCCGAGAGTTCGTCCTTGGCCTGATCGAATTCGTCTGCCCAGCGAGTCAACGGGCTGTCTGCGCCGGAGAACTGTTTTTCCAGGTTTGACAGGGTGCCGCCGATCAGCCCGAGCACGCCTTCCTCGGTGGTGGGTTGGGCTTTTTTCGTGGCGTCCCGGAGCTTTTTCAGGTCGCTCAGCAGTTGGGTTCGCTGCTGGTCGTTTTCCAAGGATTTGATGACTTCGTCCAATGATTGGCCCAGAGGCTCCTCGGCCTGTGGTTGCGCTTTACCCTGGCTGCCCAGCAGCCCCGGCAAGCCGACGGCCTGGGCACCGCTCATGGGCAAAAACGTCAGCAGGCAGACAAGCACAAAACAGGGCAGGGCAAGAAGACGAGCGAACACTGGGCGGTCAACCTCGGAGAAGACGAATCGGCCGAGTGTACGAGGCCGCCAAATTCAATGCGAGGGTGAGGGCTGCATTTATTCCGCGAGTTTGGCGAGGATCTTGTAAACCACGGTGCCGAGAATCAGCAGCATGCCGATCCACATGCTGAACACCCCGAGGTTCTTGTCCCGGAAATTGAAGCCGATGGCCAATAGGATCATGCCCGTGAGAATCGGGATGAGCATGGAATGGAACGAAGACATCGAGATCATGGCGACGGCCTTGTCAGAATAGGTACTCATAAGTCTAGGTCGCTTTGTCGCGACCTGGGTTGATGTGTATCAGAAGCCAGCGGGCATGGAAGTACAGGCCCGCCGCATGCCTTATGGCAGTTCGTGGCTGGCGTAGAAGGCGCTCAGCACTTTCACCAGGTGCGCCAGGTCATGGCTGCCACAGAGTTCGCGGATCGAATGCATGGCGAAGGTCGGCAAGCCGATATCCACGGTGCGCACTCCCAGGTGGCTGGCGGTGATCGGACCGATGGTCGAGCCGCAGCCCATATCGCTGCGCACCACGAAGCTCTGCACTGGCACTTCTTCGGCCATGCACAGGTGGCGGAAGAAGCCGGCGGTTTCGCTGTTGGTTGCGTAACGCTGGTTGCTGTTGACCTTGATCACCGGGCCAGCGTTGAGTTTTGGGCCGTGGTTGGCGTCGTGCTTGTCAGCGTAGTTAGGGTGTACGCCATGGGCGTTGTCGGCGGAAACCAGCAACGACTTCTGGATGGTGCGAACGAACTCGTCGCCTTCCGGCAGCAGGCGGCGCAGGGTTTGTTCAAGCATCGGACCATCGGCGCCGCAGGCCGAGCAAGAGCCCACTTCTTCGTGGTCGTTGCACACCAGCACACAGGTTTCGTCGCTCTCGGCAGTCAGCAGGGCTTGTAGCCCGGCGTAGCAGGACAACAGGTTGTCCAGGCGCGCACCGGCAATGAAATCACCGTGCAGGCCGATCACTGCGGCGCTCTGGGTGTCATAGAAACTCAACTCGTAGTCCAGCACCACATCGGCATTCAGGCCGTGTTCCCGAGCCAGCTGGTCGGTGAGTACCGCACGGAAATCCACGCGCTCGTCGCCGGCGAACTGCGCCAGGATCGGCGGCAGTTCGTTTTGTGCATTGATCGCCCAGCCCTGGTTGGCTTCACGGTTCAGGTGGATGGCCAGGTTGGGGATGATCGCGATCGGCGCCTTGAAATCGATCAGTTGGCTTTCCACCTTGCCGTCGCGACGGAAGGTTACGCGCCCGGCCAGGGACAGGTCTCGGTCGAACCAGGGCGTCAGTAGTGCACCGCCATAGACTTCCACGCCCAACTGCCAGAAACCCTGGCGCTGCAATTCCGGCTGGGGCTTGACCCGCAGGCAAGGGCTGTCGGTATGGGCGCCCACCAGGCGGATACCACCCTGCAGCGGGGAATGTCGGCCCAGCTTGAAGGCGACGATCGAGGAGTCGTTGCGGGTGACGTAGTAGCGGCCGTTGGCTTCTGTGCTCCATGGCTCGCGTTCGTCGAGGCGCTGGTAACCGGCCGCTTCCAGGCGTTGAACAAGGCTGGCAGTGGCATGGAAAGGGGTAGGGGAGGCCTTGAGAAAGTCGATCAGGCCTTGGTTCAACTCTTCGCGCATAAGTAGCTCCAGACAGCAGTGGCGCGAGTTTAACGTATTGGATCGCAGCGATGGGCAAGAGCGTGTGCAGCGAGTTGCCCATTCGCAGCAGAACTCACCTCAATAGGGTGTTGAGGTCAATTGCTCACGCAGATAATTCAGGATGGCTTGCTGGTCTTCTGCTCTAGCGGGCTTGGGCACAATCTCCGGCCAGGACCCACTGTTGAGATTCAGAACTTGTTGTCGTTCTTGCGGATTCCAGCGTCCGATAACTCGAGCAGCGTTTTTCCACCACTCATACCGACAGGCTAAGTGATAGGGATTGTCGGAGAGTTCGTTTCCATAATGCAGGTCCCTGGAAATCTTCTTTAATTCACCGTCAAGTTTACGTAGGCGCCACTTAATTTGAAGTTGCTTCCAGGGCGAGGGCTCGGGCACCTGGCGTGGAACCTCTCGAGATAGCGAGATCAGTTCAGCGCGATAGTCTTCGCCGTAAAGTGCGAAAAAACGCGCCTGCATCGTGTGGAAGAAACGCTTTTTGGCAAAGTAGTGATAAACGTACTTCTTGGTTTCTTGCACGGGCTTGTCACGCATTGCAAATGACAAAGCAATCTGTTCGATCGTATGGATATCGAACGAGTCCTCGGTCCACTCATCGATAAGTCCGATGGACTTTTCCAGCAGTGGTGTATCGCTGTCGGTCAGTCCGCACAGGCCACTGTTGTAGAGTTTGAAATTGCTGTCAGGCTTAATGCCATGCGTTTGTAGGCATACACCAAGCTTGAGGTAAGTCTGGCGTGTACTCACATCTCGCCAGTGGTATTCAAATTCATCCATCAAGTAGTTCTGAGGACTGATCTTTTTCAGCAGTCGATGAGGGTTTCTCAGAAAGAGCGTATCGGTGTCTGCGAAAAGGGTTTTTTCCGCGAGTTTAAGTCCAGCGGCCATTGCACAGGCTTTGCGCCGATGGTGATAGCCGTTCTGGCCTTGCCACCGCTGCAGGATTTCTTCGTTCAAAACGACGATTTCTACTGGCCAGCCAACATAATCCTGGGGGCGGTCGGTCATTATCCTGATGCACAGCGACTCTCCGTTATTCAACAGGCTAAGTGCTGTGAGGATGCTGAATTTGACTTCGCACCGATACACCTCGTGGTTACCGTAAACCAGGTAGAGCAATTGCTCTGGAGTTTTTACCAGGGAGTGCGGGGCAAGTGCTGCTATGCACGTCATCGGTCAAGTGTCCTTACTGAGGGCGCAGGCTGATCAGTTTGTTGTCAAAAGGGCGCAGGGCAATCGAAGCGCAGGCGCTCACCGGTCTGGGGATGAGTGAAGCTGAGCATGCTGGCATGCAGGCATAGCCTTGGCCAGGCGGCCAGAGCCTGCGGGTGGGCGTAGAGGCCATCACCCAGTAGCGGGTGCCCGATGGACAGCATGTGTACCCGCAACTGATGAGAGCGGCCGGTGATGGGGGTCAGCTCGACCCGGCACCAGTCGCCGCAGCGCTCCAGCACTCGCCAGAAGGTCAGGGCGTGCTTGCCGAATTCGTGGTCCACCACATGCCGGGGTTTGGTTGGCGGGTCATAGCGCAAGGGCAGATCGATGCTGCCGCTGTCCAATTCTGGCTGGCCCCAGCATAGGGCGGTGTAGGCTTTTTCGGTTTCGCGGTCATGAAACTGTCGCGACAGTTCGCGATGGGTGTCTGCGTCCCGGGCCAGGAGAATGATGCCCGAGGTCTCCCAATCCAACCGGTGAACGATCCGGGCCTCGGGGTAGCCGTTTTCCTGCAGGCGGGTGATCAGGCAGTCCTTGTTGTCGTCGGCGCGACCGGGGACTGAAAGCAGCAGAGTAGGTTTGTTCACCACCAGAACAGCAGCGTCCTGATGCAGGATGTGGATATTCGACAACGGCATTAAAACAGCCTCGTAACAAACGCCAACGGCGGCTCGCCGAATCTCACGTTGTGCGTGAGGTCAGCGAGCCGCCGTGGTTCCCGTCGGATCAATCAGCGATCAGGCAGGGTGATATTGAGTTCCAGGATCGAGCAGCTGCCCTGGTTTTCCAGAGCGACATGCACGTCGTCGGACCCGATATTGACGTACTTGCGGATCACTTCCACCAGTTCCTTCTGCAAGGCGGGCAAGTAATCTGGGGTGCTGCGCTGGCCGCGTTCATGCGCCACGATGATCTGTAGACGCTCTTTCGCTACCGACGCGGTGCTGACCTTTTTGTTGGCACGAAAGAAGTCAAAAAGATTCATTATCTACCTCCAAACAGGCGCTCGAAGAATCCCTTCTTCTCGACATCAAGGAACCGGTGTTCCACGGTTTTGCCCAGCAAACGGTCGACGGCGTCGCTGTAGGCCTGGCCCGCATCGCTCTGGTCGTCGAGAATCACCGGCACGCCCTGGTTGGAAGCCTTGAGCACGGCCTGGGATTCCGGAATCACGCCCAGCAGGGTCACTGCGAGAATTTCTTTGACGTCTTCAACACCAAGCATTTCGCCATTGCTGACGCGCTCCGGGTTGTAACGGGTCAGCAGCAGGTGCTCCTTGATCGCGTCTTCGCCTTTTTCAGCGCGACGGGACTTGCTGGCCAGAAGGCCGAGCATGCGATCGGAGTCACGGACCGAGGACACTTCAGGGTTGGTCACGACGATCGCTTCGTCAGCGAAGTACATGGCCAGGTGGGCGCCTTTCTCGATACCGGCAGGGGAGTCGCAGACCACGAACTCGAAGGTTTCCTTGAGTTCCATCAGGACTTTTTCCACGCCTTCCAGGGTCAGCGCGTCTTTGTCGCGGGTCTGGCTGGCGGCCAGTACGTAGAGGTTTTCCAGGCGCTTGTCTTTGATCAGGGCTTGCTGCAGGTTGGCTTCGCCATTCACCACGTTGACGAAGTCATACACCACGCGACGCTCGCAACCCATGATCAGGTCGAGGTTACGCAGGCCGACGTCGAAGTCGACGATGACTGTTTTGTGACCACGCAGTGCGAGGCCGGTACCGATAGCGGCGCTGGTGGTGGTTTTACCCACACCACCCTTGCCGGATGTAACCACGAGAATCTTGGCCAAGGTGTTTCACCCCTAAGGAAAAGGACTTTTAGCCCCTGAAAAACATCTCTTGAAAACTACTGCAGTCGGACAGCCTTGGCTGGAGCTCGGTCAGCGGCAGGGTTTACCCTCGGTAAACGCTGCTGATTGCCAATTTCCTACTTCGTTTGAGCCGTAATCGCTACGTTTTAGAGATGCTTGGAAAATGCGGCAGTATCCGTTAAAGACGAGTGATGTTCAACACGTCACCCGACAGGCTGACCTGGACGCCAGAGCCCCACAAAGGGTCGCGCCGCAGGTCCTCGGACACCTTGTATTGACCGGCGATGGAGATCAGTTCAGCGCTCAATTGCTGACAGAAAATCCGTGCCTTGGTGTCACCCTTGACGCCCGCCAAAGCCCGGCCACGCATCGGGCCGTATACATGGATATTGCCATCGGCGAGAAGTTCCGCTCCGGGGCTGACCGAAGACACCACGACCAGATCGCCACCCTGGGCATAAATCTGCTGGCCGCCGCGTACTGGCGAAGTGATGATGCGGGTCGGCTTGACGGTCGGTTCGGGCGGCTTTTCCGGTACTTTCCTGACCTCGCTTTCCGATGGGTCGAGGGGGCGTTCCCGAGCACCGGAAGGAGGCAGTACTGGCAGGTCGACGGCAATGGCGGCGGCAATGTCTTCAATCCGGCTGGCACGAATCGCCAGGGTGCGCAGGCCGTGCTGGCGGCAGACGCGCATCAACCCGGGCAGATCCACCGAGCCCTCGGCGGCAGGTAGTTTGTCCAGTGCCAGCACCAGCGGCGCGTTGCTGAAGAAATTCGGCGCCTGAGCGACCTTCGCGGCCAGTTGGCGATCAAGGCCTTCGAGGTCGTTGCGGGCCAGTTCCAGCACGGTGATGGCGAGCATGCTGCCCTTTAACTGGAACACAGGATCTTGGTCTAGCGATTCGGTTTGGCTCATGGTCTGCAGAACGCGGCTTGTCACTAAAAGTGCCGAGACTTATAACGACATCGCCCGCGCCCCGCAAGCCAGGTCGAACCGATGTAGAATGCGCGACCTTGTTGTCTGTCCCGGAATCTGTAATGGATCGCCCGCGTTTTCGAGCTGCATTCTTGTCTCCACGTTTCTGGCCGTTGTGGTTGGGACTGGGTGTGTTATGGCTGATCGTCCAACTGCCTTATTCGGTGCTTCTGCGCATCGGCCGCGCCCTGGGGGCGTTGATGTATTGGGTGGCCGGTGATCGGCGGGCCATTGCCCAGCGCAACCTGGAACTGTGTTTTCCGGAGAAGTCCGCCGCAGAGCGCAAGCGCCTGCTCAAGGAGAACTTCGCTTCCACCGGGATCGCTTTCTTTGAGATGGCCATGAGCTGGTGGTGGTCCAAGCCGCGCCTGGCACGCCTGGCCCATGTCGAAGGGTTGGAGCACCTCAAGCAGGCCCAGCGCGAAGGTCATGGGGTGATTCTCATGGCCCTGCACTTCACCACCCTGGAAATCGGCGCCGCTCTGCTGGGCCAGCAGCACACCATCGATGGCATGTACCGCGAGCACAAGAACCCGCTGTTCGACTTTATCCAGCGTCGTGGCCGTGAGCGGCACAACCTGGACTCCTTGGCCGTTGAGCGTGAAGACGTGCGCGGCATGCTCAAGTTGCTGCGCTCCGGTCGTGCCATCTGGTACGCACCGGACCAGGACTATGGCGCCAAGCAGAGCCTGTTCGTGCCACTGTTCGGCATCCAGGCGGCTACCGTGACCGCCACCAGCAAGTTCGCTCGCCTGGGCAAGGCGCTGGTCGTGCCTTTCACCCAGGAGCGCCTGGCCGATGGCAGTGGCTATCGCCTGGTGATCCACGCGCCGCTGACGGATTTTCCCGGTGCCACTGAAGAAGAGGATTGCCTGCGGATCAATCAGTGGGTGGAAAGTGCCTTGCGCGCTTGTCCCGCGCAGTACCTCTGGGCCCATCGGCGCTTCAAGAGCCGGCCGCCGGGCGAGCCCAAGCTCTACAAGAAGCGCGGTTGATCCCCTGGTATTGATCTGGGCCTGGTGTGTCATGGATGGAGTGAATGGATGAGTGCGGCGGAACCGGTCACGGGCTTGATACTTTCTGGTGGTGGGGCCCGGGCGGCCTATCAGGTGGGGGTACTGGCGGCGATCGCCGAGTTGTTGGGGCCGGGGGCACGCAATCCGTTTCCGGTGATTGTCGGCACGTCCGCCGGGGCGATCAATGCGGTTAGCCTGGCCAGTGGCGCCACTGACTTTTCCGCGGCAATCGAACGTCTCACCACCTTTTGGGGAAACTTTCGCAGCGATCAGGTGATGCGCAGCGACTGGCCTGGGGTGATTCGCCAGGCCAGTCGCTTTGTCGGTCACAGCCTGCTGGGCTTGGGGGCTCAGGTGCCGGTGGCACTGATCAACAATTCACCGCTGCGTGAGTTGCTCAACCAGTACGTGCCGCTCTCGGGAATCAACGACGCGATCTCTCAGGGACAGCTGCATGCGGTGGCGGTGACCGCTTTTGGCTATGAGTCCGGTCAGGCAGTGACGTTTTATCAAAGTGGCGGGGTGATTGATCCCTGGCTACGTCATCGGCGGATCGGCATTCCTACCCAACTGACGGTTGATCACTTGCTGGCCAGCTCAGCGATTCCGCTGTTGTTTGCACCAGTGAAGCTCGACCAGGAGTATTTCGGCGACGGCGCGGTGCGCCAGTCAGCGCCGATCAGTCCGGCATTGCACTTGGGCGCTACCCGTGTGTTGGTGGTAGGCGTCAGCGGTAACCCGCGCAGCAATGATCCAGACTACGCCGCGCAGCGGGCCTACATCGGACAGCAGCCGACACTGGCGCAGATCGGCGGCCATTTGCTCAACAGCACCTTCATTGACAGCTTGGAAAGCGATATTGAGTTGCTGGAGCGGCTCAATCATTTCAGTCGACTACTGCCCGGCAGTGCGGTGGATCGTCGCTTGGGGATCACGCCGGTGGACGTGCTGGTCATCGCCCCGAGCCAACCGATTGATGAGATCGCAGCGCGGCACCGGCAGCAGCTACCAGCGGCGCTGCGCCTGTTCCTGCGTGGGCCAGGGGCGACGCGTACCAGTGGTGCCGGGGTCTTGAGCTATTTGCTGTTCGAGGCGGCGTATTGCGGTGAGTTGATCGAACTGGGGCGCAGTGACGCCCTGGCCAAGGGCGAGGAGTTGGCGCGGTTTCTGGGCCTGCAGGGTTGATGCCCGGGCTCAGCCGATGAGCCCGGGATTTTCGCAGCCTGAGGTCAGTGAGGCAGGTAGTCCTGGATGAACTGGCGGATCACACCGATAAAATCCTCGTCCGCGGTGAAACCCAGTTCGCGTGCATATCCGGCACTGAAGGCTCCCGGCCAGGAGCCGACGATGCGTTCGATCTTCGCGTCCGGGCGTAGCTGAATACGCTGGGCAACTTCGTCTCCGGCCACTTCCCGTAGCGCGTCGATCATCTGCGCCACGGTCAGCGACAGACCGGGCATGTTGATCACTCGGCCCTGACTCAAACGCTCTGCGGCCAACTCATGACCATGGATCAGGTTGGCAATGGCCTGGGCTGGAGACATCAACCAGAGTCGGGTATCCAGGGCCACGGGGCAGACACTGGCCTGGCCGCTGAGGGGTTCGCGGATGATACCGCTGGCGAAGCTGGACGCCGCCAGGTTCGGTTTGCCTGGCCGCACCACGATGGTTGGCATGCGCAGGCTGCGGCCATCGACGAAGCCGCGTCGGCTGTAATCGGCGAGCAGCAGGTCATTCATGGCCTTCTGGGTTCCGTAGGAGCTTTGCGGAGCCCAGACCTGATCATCGTCGACGTTATCCGGCAGTTGCCCACCGAAGACGGCCACAGAACTGGTCATCACCCACTTTGGGCAGGAGCCCAGCTGGCGCGCCCGTTCCAGCAGACCTTGGGTAGCGCTGAAGTTGACCCGCATGCCCAGTTCGAAATCGCCTTCTGCCTGGCTGGAGACCACGGCGGCCAGGTGAAAGATGCTATCGGTGTCGGCGTCGATCAGTTTGGCCAGCACCTGTTCATCGGTAATGTCTCCTTCCTTGACCTGCACCCGTGGGTCATCGAGGCCCTGCACGGGCTCCCGGTCGAATGCGGTAATGCGCTTGATGGGCTGCAATTGGCCGTGACGGTCGGTGAGTGTGCCCCGTTGCAGCAAGGCTTCGATCAGTCGCCGTCCGAGAAAGCCGGCGGCGCCGGTGACAAGAATATTCATGAGTGGCTCCAAGTGTTCAGCGATTGACGAGTTTTCCGGGAATCTTGAAGACCAGCAGGGCGCCGATGAACAACGCGCTGGCCATGACGTACATGCCGATGGTGGTGCTTTGGGTCAGGTCTTTGAGAAAGCCCATCAGGTAGGGTGAGACAAAGCCGGCGAGGTTGCCCCAGGAGTTGATCAGGGCAATGCCGGCGGCGGCCGCGGTGCCGCCGAGAAAGGCCGTTGGCAGGCTCCAGAACAGCGGCAGGGTGCTGAAGGCGCCCATCGCACCCAGGGTCAAGCCGATCATCGATACCGTGAAGTTGTCACTCCAGGTGGCGGAAATCATCAGGCCGATACCGCCAAGCACGGCGGTCAGCGCCAAATGCCAGCGGCGTTCGCGCAATCGGTCGGCGCTGCGGGAGATCAGCACCATGGTCAGCGCTGCCGCGGCATAGGGAATCGCCGTGAGCATGCCGACCTCGAACACGTCGCTGACCCCGGCCTGGCGAATCAGCGAGGGCAGCCAGAAGCCAACGGTGTAGAAGCCGGCGATCATGCAGAAATAGATGGCGGTCAGCAGCCAGATCCGGGGTTGCCCGAACACTTGCCTGACGCTGTGAACCTGATGGCCGTCGGCCTCGGCCTCGATTCGGGCTTGCAGCAGGTTTTTTTCTTGGCGGGTCAGCCAGCCCGCGTCGGCGATACGGTCGCTGAGGCAGTAGATCACCAGGCCGCCCACCAGGATCGACGGCAAGCCTTCGAGGAAAAACATCCATTGCCAGCCCGCAAAGCCCTGGTGGCCATTGAGGGCGCTCATGATCCAACCGGACAGCGGCGCGCCAATCAACCCCGAAAGCGGTACCGCGGTAGCGAACAGGGCGTACATCTTGCCGCGGCGGTTGGAAGGGAACCAGTACGACAGATAGAGGATGACTCCCGGATAGAACCCGGCCTCTGCGATGCCCAACAGAAAGCGCATCACATAGAAAGAGGTAGGGGTGCTGACGAAAGCCATGCACGAGGAAATGATGCCCCAACTGATCATGATGCGCGCGATCCACAGGCGCGCACCGACCTGATGCAGGATCAGGTTGCTGGGAATTTCCACCAGAAAGTAGGCGATGAAGAAAATCCCCGCGCCCAGTCCGTAGACCGCTTCGGAAAATTGCAGGTCTTCGGACATCTGCAACTTGGCGAAGCCGACGTTGACCCGATCCAGGTAGGCCACCAGGTAGCACAGCAACAGCAACGGCAGGATGCGCCAGGCGACTTTGCGATAAGCCTGGTCTTCAAAGGAGGCGGTGGGGGAGCGGGCGGCAGTTTGCGACAGTGATTCAGTCATGTCTTTACCCATCCTTTTTTCTTGTATTTGGGTGATTTTGTTTTTATCGGACTTGCTGAGGTGTCTTAGATATCATAATACATCATACGAATTCAACGGCCGGATACCGAGCGGGACGGCGTGCATGAAATGCAGTACCGTTAGCCACTTTGAATACAGAGATACCCATGTCCATGCCTGACAACTCTTCCCCCGCCGTCGATTCCCTGGCGACGCTCAAGGATGCGGCCAAGGGCACCCTGGCGGATCAAGTGACTGCGGCACTCAAGGCGCATATCGCCAGTGGCGAGGCCCTGCCGGGTTCGCGGCTGCCCACCGAGCCGGTTATGTGCGAGCGTTTCGGGGTCAGCCGTACGGTCATCCGCGAGGCGATTTCGCGCTTGAAGTCGGCCGGGCTGGTGGAGGTGCGCCAAGGTAGCGGCACCGTGGTCAGCGAGGGCGCGCATATCAAGGCCTTCACTATCGATCTGGATGTCCGCGGGTCGATCGAGGCGGTGCTCCGGGTGACTGAACTGCGACGTGGTATCGAGGGCGAGGCGGCGGCGCTGGCGGCGCAGCGGCACACCCCCGAGCAACTGCAGGCGATCCATCAGGCGTTGCTGGCCATCGATGTGGCCGAGCAGGCCGGCCAGGATGGCGTGGAGCAGGACCTGGCGTTTCACTTGTCGATTTCCCAGGCCACCGGCAATCCGCTGTATCCCTCATTGCATGAGTTCATTGCCCAGTTCATCAAAGAGGCGATCCGCATTACCCGTTCCAATGAGGAGCGGCGCCGGGATCTGGCGCACTCGGTGCGCGATGAGCATTTCGCGGTCTATGGGGCCATCGCCGCGCGTGATGTCGAAGGGGCGCGGCAAGCAGCGCTGAGCCACATCCACAATGCGGTAGAACGGCTCAAGAGTGCCGATCCGGGATTCTGGCGGGACTCCGGATCACGTCTTGCCTGATAGGCAGCATCGCGCTGGCCCATCAGTCTGAGTGGCCGGCTCTCATCGGAACATGAGGGCCGGCCGTCTCTGAGGGGATCAGAAGTGGTACTTGACCAGCAGGCTGGCGGTGTCCTGGTTGGTCTCGAAGTTACGCGAATCCTTGATTCCGTATTTGTTCTTCCAGTAGTCGTACTCAAAACCGACGTACAACTGTTTGTCGCCCCAGTTCAATGCCTTGCCCAGGTCGTATTTGATCTGCGGGTTGAAGTGCAGGTTGGCGTGGTAGGTGCCCTTGGCGTTCTGGTCGTTGTCCACCACCCAGTCCATGAAGCCGTCGATCAGGATGTCCGAGCGACCCACGGGAATGGTGTAGGACCACACCGGGGTGATCTGCCAGACGTTGTCACCCGCGCGACTGCCCTCGGTGTGGCGCTGGTAGAAGTTCAACTGGAAGTAGTCGAAGCCCGGTATTGCCAGGTCGAAACCTGGACCGATCAGGTAGGACTCGTTGTCGCCTTCGCCGAACTCGTAGGTAAAGGCCAACAGCACGTCCTTGATCGGACCGAATTCCAGTTTCTGGTCGAAGATCTTGCCGAATGAAAGGCGCGGAGAAAACTCGCCGTAGTAGGTGTCCGGGCCGACGTTGCCGTCTTTTTTGCCGTTGTAAAAGATACGATCGAGGAAGAAAAAGTTGTCGCCGTACTTCCACGCATCAGCATGTTCGAAGGTCACCGTTTGCTGAATCTGCGGATTGACTTCAAAGTTTTTGCCGTACAAGTAAGTCAGGCTGTTGGTCTGCCATTGCAGCAGGTCGCCCGCTACGGCCTGCCCTCCGGTCAACAAGGTAGCGGCCAACATCAGGCGTGTGCACATCGGTTTCATTCGGTTGCTCCCAAAGTAGGTAGTTCCATGTTTTTATGGCTCGGCACTCTGATTTGGCGCCTTTTTTCTGTGCTGTAAAAACCATCCGATTGGTCAGCTTTATTGCTGTTAGCAAGAGCTGAGCCAAGGCTGGAAAAAAGCAAAAAACTCCCGTTCAACAGCGGTAATACAGTCGGACGAGGGTGTTTTCAGCGCTAATTTCGTACGTCTTGTTACCTGTTTGGGCCGGGATAAGTTGGCTTTAAGGTCAGGTTCTTGATCCGGGCTTTTTTCAGACCCGATTTGCGCGGCCGCGGAGAATACTGGCTCCCACGGCAGGGCTCAAGTGCGCCGCCACGGCGCACTGGTTGCCACTTTGGGGCGGACATGTCGCTCATCTCGCCCAGGTTTGTGAGATCACTGGCACTCAAAGAGGAGTGATTGCTGCAGCCAGAGCTAGGCTCTGTACGAAAAGTTTTAAGACGAAGGTCAGGCAAGGCGAAAGCGGTCGAGGAACGGCCGGGGTCGCGTTCGACTTTACGGGGTGTAAATGAGCATTCCGATCGAACTCGCGCACGATACCGTTTTCAACGCAGCATCACCGAGTATCAAGGCTTTTCGTACAAAGCCTAGTGCGCATGGCTGTTGAGCGGCCATGGTCGGATGGGGCTGTGCAAGCTGCATGATAGGTGCTCCCTGTTTGTTTTTATTTTCAAGGCGCAGTGTCTAGTGGGTGGTTGGATGACGAACACTGCCGGTAAGGGGCAAGTCTGAAACACCACCGAGGGCGCCGATCCGGCGCCCTGATCAGGGCTTAATGCTGATGGGCTTGAGGCATGTTGTTGGCTACCCGTTCGGAGCCTCCCAGGATGTTGAACAGTAGGTTCAACAGCAGCGCGCTCAAGGTCGCCATGGCGATGCCGCTATGGGTAATGGGGCTCATCCACAAGGGCAGGTGGGCAAAGAACTCTGGACGGACCACGGGAATCAGGCCCATGCCGATGCTCACCGCCACCAGCAGTTGATTGCGTCGATCGGCGATGTCGGCCTCCTGAAGGATCTTGATTCCGGTGGCGGCCACCATGCCGAACATCGCAATCGCCGCGCCCCCCAGTACTGCCGGGGGAATCGACGCCACCAGGAAGGCCGCCTTGGGCAGCAGGCTGAGAATGATCAGCAGAGCTCCGGCAACGATGGTGACAGAGCGGCAGCGGACTCCGGTCATTTGCACCAGGCCGATGTTCTGGGCGAAGGAGGAGTGGGTGAAGGTGTTGAGGAAACCGGCTAAGAAGGACGCGCCAGCATCACACAGCAGGCCCCGACGCAGCATGCGCGGAGTGACCTCCTGCCCAGTAATTTTGCCCAGGGCCAGAAACATGCCGGTGGACTCGACGAAGATGATCACCACCACCAGGCACATGGACAGGATCGGCGCCAGATGGAATTGCGGCATGCCGAAGTGCAATGGTGTGACAATCTGCAGCCAGGGTGCCTGGGTCATGCCACTCAGGTCGACCATGCCGATCAGGCCGCACAGTACATAACCCAGGCCCATGCCGATCAACACGGAAATGTTCACCCAGAAGCCGCGCATGAAGCGATGAATCAGCAGAATGGTGGACAACACCAGTGCCGCGATGCACAGGTAGATTGGTGAGCCGAATTGCGCGGCGGTACTGCCACCGCCGGCCCAGTTCACCGCCACGGGAAACAATGACAAACCGATTGAAGTAATCACCGTGCCGGTGACCAGGGGTGGGAAGAAGCGCACTACCTTGGACATGAATGGCGCAATCAGCATGCCGAAGAAACCGGCTGCAATGGTTGCGCCGAAGATGCCCTGCATGCCGATGCCGGGCATGCCCGCCATGGCCACCATGCTACCCACGGCGGCGAAGCTGGCGCCCATCATTACCGGCATGCGAATGCCCATGGGGCCGATGCCGAAAGATTGGACGATGGTGGCGATGCCGGCCACCAGCAAGTCCGCATTGATCAGAAAGGCGATTTCTTCACGACTCAGGCCCGCGGCCTGTCCGATGATCAGCGGTACCGCAATTGCACCGCCATACATCAGCAGAACGTGTTGCAGCCCCACGAGAATCAGTTGCAGCAAGGGCAAGCGCGCAATGGCAGGCGCATCGGGGATGCACTGTTCGGATGAATCGGGCATGCAACACCTCAGATCTTTTTATTCTTGTGATTTAACCGCTGTGTGGTTGCGCACAGCGTGTCTGCAACAGGCAAATCTTGAACGCCTGACGGCAAGCAAGCCCGCCCCTACGGATGAATCTGGTTCTGTAGGAGCGAGCTTGCTCGCAAAGCAGCCTGGCGACAGGCGCTGATCAGTTGGTTTGGGCCCCCTGGGCGATCCAGGCACCAATCAATTCACGTTCCTGTTGGGTCATTTGAGTGATGTTGCCCAGCGGCATGATCTGACTGGTGACGGCCTGGACCTGGATTCGCGCGGCTTGCAGGCGGATCTGTTCCGGGGTATCGAACATCACTCCGGCCGGAGCCGCGCTGAACAGGGGGCTGGTGGGCTTGGCCGAATGGCAAACCGTGCAGCGCTCCTGGATCACGTTATGCACCTTGTCGAAGGATGGCCCGGCACGGGATGCCTGTGCCGGACTTGTCGTTGGAGCCGCCGGGGCTTCTGCGCTGGCTGGCGCCGCGGGTTTGGCGCCACCGCCCAGCGCGGTTTCCGGCAGGGGCTGGTACTCGATCTGGCCGGCGACCTTGGCTACTTCGGGGGCACTGGGAGCTGGCGTCGGACCCGTCACGTAAGCCAGGCAGATCATGCCCAGTGCTGCAACGGGCAGGGTCCAGGCGAACTTGTGGCTGTCATGCCGGGTGTTGAAGTAGTGACGTACCAGCACCGCCAGGACCGCGATCCCGGCCAGGATCAACCAGTTGTACTGGCTACCGTAGGTGCTCGGGAAGTGGTTGCTGATCATGATGAACAGCACCGGCAGGGTGAAGTAGTTGTTGTGACGCGAACGCAGCAGGCCCTTGGCCGGCAGGGTCGGGTCCGGTGTGCGGTTTTCTGCGATCGCCGCCACCAGTGCGCGCTGGGCCGGCATGATGATGCGGAACACGTTGCCCACCATGATGGTGCCGATGATCGCGCCCACATGCAGATAAGCGCCACGGCCGCTGAACACTTTGCTGAAGCCGTAAGCGGCGGCAATCAGCAGAACGAACAGAATGAAGCCGAGCAGGGCGGGTTTCTTGCCCAATGGCGAGTCGCAGAGGAAGTCGTAGATGAACCAGCCGGCAATCAACGCGCCGATACCGATGGCCACGCCTTCAGGACCCGTCAGGCCACTGCCGGGAGCCACCAGGTAGAGCATCGGGTTGTAGTAAAACACCAGGCACAGCAGGGCAATCCCCGACAGCCAGGTGAAGTAGGCCTCCCACTTGAACCAGTGCAGGTTCTCCGGCATCGAGGGCGGGGCCAGTTTGTATTTTTCCAGGTGATAGATACCGCCACCGTGAATCGCCCAGAGGTCGCCGGACAGGCCGTCCTTGGGGTTGACGCGATTGAGGTTGTTCTCCAGCCAGACGAAGTAGAACGATGCGCCGATCCAGGCCACACCAGTGATCATATGTACCCAACGCACGCTCAGGTTGAGCCATTCCAACAGATGTGCTTCCACAGTCTTTACCTCTTGCCTGTCACCCTTGTTGTCGGGTGATCAGACCTTCTCTTATTGGTGGGGGGCGAGGATCAAACACTCATCCTCTTTGAAGAAATGCTCATCGCAGTTATTGCCTTTGCCACTGCGATCAACCACCAGGAAGTCATCCCGCTTTTCGATCGTCAGCACCGGGTGGTGCCAGACGCCGCGATGGTAATTGATGCCCTGCCTGCCATTACTGACGAAGGCGCGGACCAAGCCTGATACAGGTTCATCGCCAAGTGGCGCGACCACGATCAGAAAGGGGTTGCCGAGCAGCGGAATGAAGGCCTGGCTACCCAGCGGATGGCGTTCCAGCATGCGGATGGTCAATGGCATTTCCAGCGCGTCGGCGCGGAAGATGCTGATGATCGCCTGGTCCTCCGGCTGGGCGGTTTCAACCGTTGCCAGGCGGTGGAAGCGCATGGTCGAACCGTTGTTGATCATGAAGTGATCACTGCCGTCGGTTTCGATCACGTCACCGAATGGGGCAAAGGCTTCTTTGGTCAGAGGTTCAATCACTAATGTGCGCATGCTGTTCTTCTTATCTTGAGTGTGTTTTGTCTGTTTTGCGGTCATCGCGAGCCAGCTTGCTCCAACAGGTGCGGGCTGGCCTGCGATGGGGGACGTCCTATTTCACGATCTTGCCCAAAAGGCGCAAGCGGCTGACGCCACCGTCCGGAAACACGTTCAGGCGGATGTGGGTGATCGGACCCAGAGCTGTGATCTGTTCGGTAAAGGTGTGTTCGGTGTGCATTTCCAACTTCTGGCTGGGCAAGAGTTCGCGCCAGAACAGGCTTTGGGTTTCGATCTGGCTGTCGGTGCCACCTTTGACGAACGCGCCCTGGATCGAGCAACTGTCCGGGTAGTTGCCCTTGAAGTGCAGGGTGTCGACGATGATCTTCTCGATTTCGCCGGCGTGGCCCAGGGCGACGATCACCCAGTCATTGCCGGGAGTGCGACGGCGGGCCGTTTCCCAGCCGTCGCCCATGTTGATGCCGCGGCCCGGGTTGAGGAGGTTGCCCATGCGTCCGAAGTGTTCGTCGGAACAGGCCAGGGCACGACCGCCGTTAAGGGCCGCAGCCAGGTCGACTTGTTCGTTGTCACCGATGGCCGACCAGTCGCGGTACGGCGTACCGTAGACCCGCAGGCGCGCTACACCGCCATCCGGATAGATATTGAAGCGCAGGTGACTGAAGGGCTGGTCGTTGTTGATCTCATGGTAGTGGTGGCTGTTGCCTTGCAACTCGACAGCCGACAGTACTTCGATCCACTGGGTGTCTTCAGTGGGCTCGCCTTCAGCCAGGAAGCAGGCTTCCAGGGACGCCGATGGCGGGAAGTTGCCGGTGAAGAACGAGGTGTCGATGTCCACGCCCTTGATCGAGCCCGGCACGCCCAGGCGGATCACCGCGCTGTCGTAGCCTTCAAAGCGCTTGCGGCGTGACTCCCAGCCGTCCATCCACTTGCCGTTGTCATCGAATACACCCTCCTTCCACACAGCCGGGCTCGGCTGGAACAGGCGGTTCGCGTCAGCGAACCAGTCGTCGGTGACCGAGATGATCTTGGTGCCCAGGCGCGCGTCGGCCAGGTTGACGAACTTCTCGAAAGGGACGGCGTAAGCTTTCATTCTTATTGTCTGCCTTGAAATAGGTGGCTGGGGATGCGCGCAGAACTGGAGTAGCACGGGGGCGGGGGCATCCAGGTTCTTGCGGGACGATCCTCAGGAACGGGTCGCTACAGGGTCAGCAATCTGAATAATGCGATCTTGTTGATCTCTGCCAGCGCGCACTTGAACTCGGTGTCTACCGAGTTGTGGATACGGGTTTCGAACGCGGCGAGAATCTGGTGCCGGTTGCTGCCTTTCACCGCCATGATGAAGGGAAACTCGAACTTGGCCTTGTAGGCATCGTTCAGCTCGGTGAAGCGCTGGAACTCTTCGGCCGTGCATTGGTGAATGCCGGCACCGGCCTGTTCGTTGCTGCTGGCTTCGGTCAACTGGCCCTGGACGGCGGCTTTGCCGGCCAGGTCCGGGTGGGCGTTGATCAGGGCCAACTGGCTGGCGTGATCGGCGCTCAGCAGGATATCGCTCATGCGTTGGTGCAGGCCTTCGATCTGGTCGACTGAGGCGTCGAGGCCCAGGTCGTAGGCCTTTTCAGCTACCCATGGCGAATGTTCGTAAATATCGGCGAAGGCTTGGACGAATGCCTCGCGGGTCAGGGTCGAGGGTTTGAGGCTCTGGAAAGCAGTCATTTCGCCGCTCCCTGATAAGGATGGGTCTGTTGCCAGTGGCGGGCGATATCGACACGACGGGTAAACCACACCTGTTCATGGCCTTTGACGTATTCGATGAAGCGCTTGAGGGATGCCAGGCGGGCCGGGCGACCGATCAGTCGACAGTGCAGGCCGATGGAAAGCATCTTCGGTGCCTCGGCGCCTTCAGCGTAGAGCACATCGAAGGCATCTTTGAGGTAATGGAAGAAGTCGTCGCCCTTGTTGAAGCCCTGGACCTGAGTGAAACGCATGTCGTTGGTATCCAGGGTGTAGGGGATGACCAGATGCGCCTTGCCGGTGGGGTTGTTGGGTTCCCAGTAGGGCAGGTCGTCGTCGTAGGTATCGCAGTCATAGAGGAAGCCGCCTTCCTCCATTACCAGGCGTCGGGTGTTCGGACCGGTACGGCCGGTGTACCAGCCCAGTGGGCGCTCACCGGTGATTTCGGTAAGGATGCGGATCGCCTCGAGCATGTGCTCGCGTTCCTGGGCTTCGTCCATGTACTGGTAGTCGATCCAGCGGTAGCCGTGGCTGCAGATCTCATGGCCGGCCTCGACCATGGCGCGGATCACGTCCGGATGACGCTGAGCAGCCATGGCTACGGCAAAGATGGTCAGCGGAATGTCGAATTCCTTGAACAGCTTGAGGATCCGCCAGACGCCGGCGCGGCTGCCATACTCGTACAGCGACTCCATGCTCATGTTGCGCTCGCCCTGTAGCGGTTGCGCCGAGACCATTTCAGAAAGGAAGGCTTCCGATTCCTTGTCGCCATGAAGAATGTTGCGTTCGCCACCCTCTTCGTAATTGAGCACGAACGACAGGGCGACGCGGGCGTTGCCCGGCCAGTGAGGATGAGGAGGGTTGGGGCCGTAACCGATCAGGTCGCGAGGGTAGTCAGCGCTCACTGCAGTCTTCCTTCTTGTTCGTGAAAACGGTGGCGTGGCGGGACCTGAGCCAGGAAGTCAGGTGGGCGTCACTGCGATGGGCTGATTGTATACAAGTTTGCATTCGCTTTGTAAGCCTGATTTTTTGCATTTTTGCGCAGTCATTACAACGTACTGTCACTGCAAGAAACTTGCCTGGATGGTCAGTTAATGAGTGCTAAGTCATCTAGCGCCATGGTATTGAAGCCAGTCGAAGGGGCTCCTTGGGGACTTCGGGTGAGTAAATATTTATCGTTATTATTGTGTACAATTTTTTTTGAAAATGTCTTAATCATGACCTGATCGCAGCCTTTCATTCGCTGAAGCGCTGCGGCCCCTATCAATCACTGACTCTGGGAGGCGCGAGGCCTGAGCGCTCGGCTGCGACAGGCACGCAGAATCAATGGGACGTTTGACTACTCACGTTTTGGATGCCGCACATGGCTGCCCCGGCAGCGCTATCAAGGTCGAGCTGTATCGGGTTGAGGGGGCGCAGTTGGAGTTGGTTGCCAGCGCCCTGACCAACAACGATGGCCGCTGCGATGCGCCGCTGCTGCAGGGTGATGACTACCGTTCCGGTGTCTATCAATTGCATTTCCATGCTGGCGACTACTACCGCGCCCGGGGTGTACAACTGCCGCAACCGGCCTTCCTTGACGTGGTGGTGTTGCGATTCGGTATCAGTGCCGAGCAGGAGCATTACCACGTGCCGTTGTTGATCTCGCCCTACAGCTATTCGACCTACAGAGGAAGCTAGGACTTTCCCCCAAGAATCCTGCGCAAATAGCTTCTTTGGTCCTTGCCCGCTCACACTGCGGGCTTTTTTTCGCCTGTTGATTGTATTGGGCCGCAAGTCGGCTCCAGCGGCCGTAGGTTTGCTGGCAGCGCTGTAACGACTCATCCGGGAATCAGCCCCAGTGCTGCTGAGCACTCCGGCACTGATGCGATTGAACCAGTTTGGCCCTTGCCGCTACGCAGGTAGCGCGCCGCGCTGAGGCCGTAGGCCAGCTTGCAGACGAGGTCCAGCAAGGGCCAGGTGGCGCTCATGATCAGTAACTGTGGCAGGAGTGGCTGCTGGGCACTAAGGAGCGGCGGCAGGAATGCGGCGAAAAACAAAATACCCTCCGGATTGCTGGCGCCGAGGACAAAAGCGCGCCCGAACAGTGCGCGAAAGCGCGGTTTCGGTGCGGCTTCCGGCACAACCGCGCTGTCAGATGGTTGCCGAGGTTGCGCTAGCTCTGCCAGGCGAGGCAGAACCAATAGAGGGCGCCGACAATCCTCTGTGCGTTGGACAGTCGTTCCGATGCCCGCAATGGTGCCCCTGGCCCAGTTCCGAAGCGATCAATAGGCAGATCGAGGCCAATGCTCCGCCGAGAACCGCCGGAGACCAACGGCACAGGCCCTAGTTCAAGCTGTTGCTGATCATCAATAACGGCAAGGGGCCCGGAATCAGGATCACCACCAGCGCAGCGCCACTGAACAACAGGCAGGTTTCCAGGCTCATCACACCCGCCATCTGCACAAAAGCCCCATCCGATCGCATGGGGCGGTTGAAACAGCTCGGGTTTACAAGAAAATGAACTTGGCGATGAAGATTGCGCACAGTACGTACAGGCTGATGGAGATTTCCTTGTGTTTACCCGTTCCGGCCTTCAGCACCACGTAGGTGATGAAGCCCAGGGCGATACCGTCGGCGACGGAAAAGGTCAGGGGCATCATGATCGCCGTGACAATCGCCGGAATGCTGTCGGTAGCTTCGTCCCAATTGATGTGGGCCATGCCGCCCATCATCAGCATCGCTACATAGATCAAGGCTCCGGCAGTGGCGTAGGCAGGGATCATGCCCGCCAGCGGAGCGAAGAACATGGCGGCAATGAACAGCACGCCTACAGTCACGGCGGTAAGGCCCGTGCGACCACCTGCCGCCACACCAGCGGCACTTTCGACGTAACTGGTCACCGGCGGTACGCCTACCACTGCGCCAAAAACGCTGGAGGCGCTGTCGGCCTTGAGGGCCCGGGAAAGGTTTTCGATCTTGCCGTCGGGGTTAACCAGGCCGGCCCGCTGGGCCACGCCCATCAGGGTGCCGGCGGTGTCGAACATGTGCACGAAGAGAAAAGCCAGGACCACGCTGATCATGCTGACGTTGAACACACCGGCAATGTCCATCGCCATCCAGGTTGGTGCCAGGCTCGGAGGGGCTGAAAGAATACCGTTGTAGTGCACCAGGTCCAGGCCCCAGCCGGCCAAGGTAACGGCAATGATGCTGATCAGGATTGCGCCGAACACTCGGTGGTAGCTGAGCACCGCGATCATCAGAAAACAGATGGCTGCCAGCAGCGGACCGGGCTCGCGCAGAGAGCCAAGCTTGATCAAGGTGGCCGGGCTGTCGACGATGATACCGGCGGTCTTCAGCCCGATCAGGCCAAGAAACAGCCCAACCCCGGCACCCATGGCGAAGCGCAGGCTCAGCGGAATGCTGTTGAGCAGCCACTCGCGAACCCGCGATAAGGTCAAGATCATGAACAGCACGCCGGAAATGAACACCGCACCGAGGGCGGTTTCCCAGTTGTAGCCCATGGTGCCAACCACGGTGTAAGTGAAGAACGCATTCAGCCCCATGCCCGGAGCCAGGCCTACCGGCCAGTTGGCGTATAGACCCATCAGCAGACAGCCCAAGGCCGCAGCGATGCAGGTGGCGACGAACGCCGCGCCATGATCGATACCTGCGTCGGCCATGATATTGGGATTGACGAAGATGATGTAAGCCATGGTGATAAAGGTTGTCAGACCCGCAATCAGCTCGGTCTTCACCGTGGTGCCATGCAGCCTGAGTTTGAAGATGCGTTCCAGCCAGCCGCTGTTTAGCGAGGGCGAGAGGTTCAGCGGAGAGGCTTCGGATTTGCGGCTTTCCACGGCGAGTACTCCTCAAGAGTTTTATTGTTTTTCAGAGTCGGGCACGAGAGGGTGGGCGGCGGCTCTGTGAGGCAGGCAAGGCTAGCGGGCTTTATTGACCTTTAAGTCAAGAAATCGCACGTGGCGAATTATGCTTTTGTATACAAAGAAAGCAAATAATGTTTTTGCTTTTGTGTGCGAAAAGTCTGATCGCATGGCTATATCGCACCCCAGTTGGAAGGTGCTGGAGGCGCGATGGCCGAGCATTTTTGAGCGGCGCCAATTGCTTGGGCGTTGCGATGGGGATTAATCCTCGCTGGGCTTGCCTGCCAGGGCCTGGTTCACCGCGAGCCAGCCATTGACCGCACTTTCTCCGGCTTCAGCGAAGGCTCGCTGCAGCAATTTGACCTGTTCGCGGCGCAGGGTCTGCTCAAAGCGCGCGCCGTCGATGGTCAACTCCAGCAGGCGTTTACGTTTGTCGCTGGCTGGTGCAACGCTGTCCACCAGGTGCATTTCCATGAGTTGGCGCAGCGGCGTGTTCAGCGCCTGCTTGCTGACGCCCAGCAAGCTGAGTAGTTCTTTCACGCTCAGGCCGGGATAGCGGGCGATAAAAAAAACGATGCGTTGGTGCACGCGGCTCAAGCCTCGGCGTTCGAGCATTTCGTCGGCTTTGGCGGTAAAGGCCTGATAGCCAAAGAAGAAGGCTTCCATGGCGACTTGCTGTGCAGTCTGTTTTTTAAGGTCAAGCATGTTGACGTATCTGTGAGGGGCGGCGTAATTTCGATCAAGTAGTTTGACGTATTTCCTTCGACCTTCGCTAGCGGTGATCTCCATGGCCTTCTCTGAACGTGTATCGCGCCTCAAAAGCTCCCTGATCCGTGAAATCCTTGCTGCGGCCCAGCGCCCGGAAGTGATGTCGTTTGCCGGAGGCCTGCCGGCTGAAGCGATGCTGCCCCAGGTCCAATGGCAAGATATGCCGTTGTCCATGGGGCAGTACGGTATGAGTGAAGGCGAGCCGCAGTTGCGTGAGGCCCTGGCTGCCGAGGCGCGCAAGCTGGGTGTACCTTGCGAGGCGAGCCAGGTTCTGGTGGTCAGTGGCTCCCAGCAGACCCTTGATCTGGTGGCCAAGCTGTACATCGACAAGGGCACCGAGATCATGTTGGAGGCTCCGACCTATCTTGCCGCCCTGCAGATCTTTCAGCTGTTCGGTGCCGACTGCCTGACGGTGCCACTGGAGGCCGACGGTCCGGATCTGGCGCAGATGCGCGCCCGCCTGGAGCAGCACCGTCCAGCCTTCGCCTACCTGATCCCGACCTTCCAGAATCCTTCGGCAGTGCGCTATAGCGAAACCAAGCGCGAGGCGGTGGCGGCCCTGCTGGACGAGTTCGGCGTGACCCTGATCGAGGACGAGCCCTATCGTGAGCTGACTTTCGATGGGAGCAATGCCAGGCCGATCGTCAGTCGTCTGAAAAAGGCCAGTTGGATCTACACCGGCACGGTGTCGAAAACCCTGCTCCCAGGATTGCGGGTTGGCTATCTGATTGCCAGTCCGGATCTGTTTCCTCATTTACTGCGTTTGAAACAGTCTGCAGACCTGCACACCAACCGTGTGGGCCAGTGGCAGGCCATGCAATGGATTGGCAGTGAGCGGTTCCAGCAGCACCTGGATGAGCTGCGCGCTTTCTATCGCCAGCGCCGTGATGATTTTCAGGTGGCGCTGGATAAACATTTTGCCGACCTGGCGTATTGGCAGGAGCCTCAGGGCGGTCTGTTTTTCTGGCTGAGTTTGAAACGGCCTTTGGATACCCGCACGTTGCTCAAATCGGCGCTGGAGCAGGGCGTGACGTTTATGCCCGGTGAACCGTTCTTTTCCGAGCCCGATCACAATCATGGGCATCTACGGTTGAACTTCAGTCACATCGATCCGGCGCGACTGGACGAAGGCCTTAAGCGGCTGGCCAGCGTAATACGTCAAGTGCAGGCTGCACAGGTGGCCTAAGGGCACGGCCATGTGGCGATTTCTGTTCGGAGAACTGCGACACGATCAAATGGATGTTTAATCTGCCGGGGCTGGTCACACGCCGTACTGGGTAAGCAGGCACCACTGCATCATGGGGGGCGAGGAAGGCGGCTTCGACCCGCTACCTTGGCATCCGGGCGGGGGCAAAGGAATGCGCCACACCATGTTGTTCGGCCGAGCGCAGGTTGCCAGGCCTGTCACCGCGCCCGGGACAGAACAGTCCAAGCGCCGTCTCAGGCGGTGGAGAAGCGCTGGTTCAGGTAGTCGATGATCGCTTTGGATTCATACATCCACGTGGTCTGGCCGTTCTCTTCGATGCGCAGGCACGGAACCTTGATCTTGCCGCCTTGTTCCAGCAGGGTTTGGCGGTCTTGCTCATTGTTTTTGGCATCGCGCAGGGCGACCGGTACGTTCAGGCGGTGCAAGGTGCGGCGGGTTTTGACGCAGAACGGACAGGCGTGGAATTGATACAGGGTCAAACCCTTGGCGGCCTCTGCAACTTGTGCCTGAGTGGCGGCAGCCCGCTGTTGTTTGCGTGGGCGGGTAATGAAGTCGATGAGAATAATGAGTTGGCCCAGGCCGACTCGCAGCGCTTTGACGATCACGGTATTGCCTCTTGCCCATGGGTGAAGGGGCGGCAGCTTACCTGATTTTTGCCGGACAAAAAAAACCGGCGATCAGCGCCGGTCTTTTTGCTCGCAGCCCGTTACTTGATCAGGCTGAGGAACTCACTGCGGGTCGCGGCATTTTCTCGGAACTCACCCAGCATCACCGACGTGATCATCGAGGAGTTCTGCTTCTCCACACCGCGCATCATCATGCACATGTGCTTGGCCTCAATCACCACCGCCACCCCGAGGGCACCGGTGACTTGCTGGACGGCGTCGGCGATCTGCCGACTGAGGTTTTCCTGGATCTGCAGGCGGCGGGCATACATGTCGACGATGCGCGCGACTTTCGACAGCCCCAAAACCTTGCCGCTAGGAATGTAGGCAACGTGGGCCTTGCCGATAAACGGCAGGAGGTGGTGTTCGCACAACGAGTAGAGCTCGATGTCCTTGACCAGCACCATTTCGCTGTTGTCTGAGCTAAACAAGGCACCGTTGGTGACTTCTTCCAAGGTTTGGGCATAACCACGGCAAAGGTACTGCATGGCTTTGGCGGCGCGCTTGGGCGTGTCGAGCAGGCCCTCGCGGGAGACGTCCTCGCCCAATTGGCCGAGGATCGCGGTGTAATTCTGTTCCAGGGACATGAAACTACCTGTGGGTTTTACGCAAAGGGCAAGGGTACGGCGGCGGACACGACGCTGCAAGCGTGATGCTGCGCCTTTATTCGTCGCGGCCTTCCATCATGGTGCGTTTGAGCATCACGTACAGCGCCCCAGTGCCGCCGTGCCTGGCCTGGCACGAGGTGAAGCCCAGCACCTGTGGATGCTGGCGCAACCAGGTGTTGACGTGACTCTTGATCATCGGACGTTTACCGTCCAGGCGCACGGCCTTGCCATGGGTGACGCGCACACAGCGGACTTCGAATTTGGTCGCTTCAGCGAGAAACGCCCAGAGGGTTTCCCGGGCTTTTTCCACGGTCATGCCGTGTAGATCAAGGCTGCCTTCAAAGGGGATCTGGCCGACTTTCAGCTTGCGCATCTGGCTTTCCTGAACCCCGTCGCGGGCCCACATCAGCTCATCTTCGGGGCCTACGTCGATGACGAATTGGTCGGACAGCCCGTCCACGGTGGTGGTTTCGCTGCGCACCGTGGCCGCTTGGCGCAGTTTGGCGATTTGCGCCCGGTCCGCTTTGGGTTTGCCCGTATCGGCACGATCGTGCTTGATCGGCTTGACGCCGCGGATCTCGTTTTTGAATAGGGAAAAATCGTCGTCTTGCATGTCAGCCTCCGCGAAGGGCGGCTAGTTTACCCAACTCGGGCCACCTTAAGGCGCGCAAATCGCGCCCGAGGAAAGTCAGTCTTGCTTTTTCATCAAGTGCGGGGCCATGTTCAGCGCCATGGGCTGGCGCATGCGGCGCCGGCAGCGGCGCCACAGGCGTACCCCGACGTACAGTACGACCACGCCGATCAGCAGAACCACTGCTGCCCCGGCTTTGTTGGTGTTGAGTTCCCCCAGCGCCGGCGCGCGTCCCAGCAGGCTGGCGATACTGGCCAGCGTCAGTAGCACACCGCAAGTCGCCAGTAAGGCGCAGAACGCCGCTCCCAGCCGCAGTCGCCAGTTCCGCGGGCTTTTGGGCCGCAATCGGCGTGCGTCAAAACCATCGGATATCTTCATTCCGACCTTCCTCAATGGGTATCGGCCCTTCGACCGGAAGTTGACCGGGTGGTTCCTGAGGCTAAGGCAAATGCTGCAGTTGCGAGGAGTGCACTGATGAGCGGCCTGCCAGCCGCTCATCAGTGGCTGATCAGATCAGGCTTGCCGTCGAGGCGAGGGTGGCGAAGTTGTCGGCCATGATTGCCATTTCAGTTTGCTGAACATGCTCGGCACTGAGAATGCCGCCCTTGTAGGGCAGGTCGCGAGTGGCGCAGGCGTCTTCCACCAGGGTGCAGCGAAAGCCCAGGTTTTTCGCCGCGCGAACCGTGGTGCTGACGCTGGAGTGGCTCATGAAACCGGCAACAATCAGGTCAAGGGAACCGAGGTCCTGCAGGCGTTTTTCCAGCTCGGTGCCGTGAAATGCGCTGGGCAGCAATTTGCCGATGATGGTTTCGTCGCCCTGGGGTTCAAGGCCGGGAATGAACTCGCCGCGCTCGCCTTGAGGGTCGAACAGACCGCCCACGGTGCCGAGGTGGCGCACATGCACGACAGGCCGGCCGGCGGCGCGGGCAGCGGCCAGCAGTTGCTGGATATTGGCCACTGCCGGGTCCATGCCTGACAGGGCCAATGGGCCGTTTAGGTATTCTTTTTGGGCGTCGATGATCACAAGGGTCGCGTGGCTCAAATTGGCCGCTGCATAACCACGACCGCTGAGTTGAAACATCGTCTTTGGAACGGACATTCTGGGGCTCCTGTGAGTGGGGCTTTTGCGACATTGTCCTCTGGCGGAGCGCTTCTGTGAATCGCTACTAACGTAAGGTGCGCCGTTGTTGGCCTGCAGCCTTGTCAAGAGGGGCAAGGTGTTGCCCTTGCAAGCTCAAAACCGACTGTCGAGTGATTGTAAGGCGCTGGGGTTTGTTTCGTCGTCGGCAGAGGTTTTGGCTGTTAGAATCGCCGGTCGTCTTGTCAGGAGTCTGCCCCGTGATCACTTCTCGCCTGCGCACCTTGCGCGACCATATCCGCTGGGCTGTCAGCCGCTTCCATGGGGAGGAACTGTTCTTCGGCCATGGTACCGACAATGCCTGGGACGAGGCCCGCCAGTTGGTGCTAGGGGCTTTGCACCTACCTTGGGGAATTGCCGACAGCTACTTGGACTGCGCATTGGAAGACGATGAGCTGGTCCATGTGCAGCATCTGCTCAAGCGCCGTATCGAAGAGCGTGTGCCCACCGCCTACCTGCTGGGCGAAGCCTGGTTCTGCGGCCTGTCGTTCATGGTCGATGAGCGGGTGCTGATTCCCCGTTCGCCAATCGGCGAACTGATCGAAAAACGTTTCGAGCCCTGGTTGGGCAATGAGCCGGCACGGATTCTCGACTTGTGCACCGGCTCTGGTTGCATCGGCATTGCCTGCGCCTATGAGTTTCGCGACGCCGAAGTGGTGCTGGCCGACCTGTCCTTCGAAGCCCTGGAAGTGGCCAACCAGAATATTGAGCGGCACGGCGTCGATGAGCGGGTGTTCACCGTTCAGGGTGATGGCTTCGATGGCTTGCCGGGGCAACGCTTTGACTTGATCGTGTCTAACCCGCCCTATGTCGATGCCGAGGACTTCGCCGACATGCCGGACGAATACCAGCACGAACCAGAACTGGGCCTGGCCTGTGGTGACGATGGCCTGAATCTGGTGCGGCGCATGCTGGCCGAAGCCGCTGATCATCTGACCGAGAAAGGTTTGCTGATTATCGAAGTGGGCAACAGCCAGGTCCACGTCCAGGCGCTTTATCCACAAGTGGACTTCGCCTGGCTTGAATTCGAACGAGGGGGGCATGGGGTGTTCATGCTGACTGCGGAGCAATGCCGCGAGCACCAGGCGTTGTTCGCTTCGCGCGTTTGAATGGATTGACGGGCCCGCGTACTGCGGGCCTGGAACCTTGCCGGGCGCGCCTCAGCGATGAGTCGCGATCCAGATCAGCAGCCCCGCCTGGAATACTGCAAAGGCCACCAGGCAGGTGATGGTGAAACGCAGGCCGGTGTCTTCACGTTTGTACTTGGTGACCTTTTCTTCCTGCTTGCGCAGTTTGACTTCCAACTCTTCGAGGTTCTGATCGGCCTGTTGGAGCATCTGCGCTGCTTCGAGTATTTCCACGAACTGCAGTTTTTCAGTGTTCCACTGACTCAGCAGTTCGCCCACTTGAACGTCCTTGACGCTGCCTTTGAGATGCTGGGCATCTGCGTATGCCACGTCGAAGCCTTGAGTGCGCAGCACGTGATCACGACGCAGGCGAGTGTCTTCGTTGAGCGCGTCCTTGTTGGCTAGATCAAAGCCGTCAATGCGATAGTGCGGCCACTTCTGTTGCGCCCACTGCGCCGCCTGGGCTAGCAGGAAGCGCCCGATGCCCCGATTGAGCGGTTCGATCTGCAGGCCGCCTTCGGGTTCGAAGCGCACTCGGCGGGTCTCGTGCTCAACCCACACATCCAGGTGATTCTGTTCTTTGCGCACGCGTTGGCCGGGCAGTTTGATGGTCATGCGCAGCAGGCTGTGCTCTTTGTTGTTGCGTTCGGCATAACCGAACTCGACAAAGCGCAAAGGTCGCCCGCCGGTAGCACGATCGGTCTGCAGGGGGGCCAGGCGAAGCATCTTGTGATGTTCGGCCTGGACATCTTCCCAGGGCAGGGGAGGCGCTTGCGGGGCGACGGTCTCCTGCTCGGTGGCGGGTGAGTTCTGGGTATCAGTCATAACGGCGAGTCCTGTCCAATCGCTGCGCGCCGACAGCAATTGAACGGTCGGCAAAGGCTTATCGGCCGTTTTTTCCAGGACTGGAGGGTAAAAACAGCCTAACGGGTGTGAAGTCCGTCAATAAAACCGATGATGCTGCTGCCCAGCTCCGCGGCCAGGGGTAATTGCGGGTCCTTGTAAGACGCCAATTGGCGCTTGAGGTCGTTGGGCACGATGCGCAGCACATGGTTCATGCCTTCGATCACTACCAAACGGGCGTCCGGTTTCGCGGCTTTGAGTACCCTGGCGTCGTCAACACTGACCTGGATATCGTTGCTGCCCTGGATGATCAATGCGGGCATCTTCAGGCGGGCGAAGGCGGCGGCCGGGTCCTCGCGAAACAGAGTGATCAGATAGGGCTGTACGCTTGGGCGGAAGATGATCTGCAACTGCGGCGGTACGTCAGCGTCGATTTTGCCGGCCTTCAGGCTGTCCAGCAGTTCATTGCTGCGCACTATCAGCGCTGGAGGCAGGTGGTAGCTCAGTTGTTGACGTAGCACCTGATCCACTGGGCGGGCGGTGCCCGAAAGGGAAATCACGCCAGCGGCGTGCAGTGATGGGGCGGCGAGGCTGGCGATCAGTGCGCCCTCGCTGTGTCCCAGCACGATCAACTGCCCGAAGCGTGGATCGGCCTTGAGCTTTTGCCCCCAAGCCACTGCGTCGGCTACGTAGGCATCAAGGGTCAGATTGCGCTCGTCCGGCGTCGCAGCCAGACTGGCGGCCACTCCGCGCTTGTCGTAACGCACGCTGGCGATGTTGTGCTTGGCCAGCACCCAGGCCAGGCGTTTGAGGCTGTCATTGCGGCCACCGTCGGGGTTGTTGCCGTCGCGATCAGTGGGGCCGGAGCCGGAAATAATCAGCACCACTGGCACCGGTTGTTCGGACTTGGGCAGTAGCATCGAGCCATACAGCTCGCCATGGCCGGTATCCAGGCTCACAGGGCGTTGCAGGATGGAGGCCTGGACCAGGCCGGTGAACAGAGAAAGGCTCAAGAGAAGGACTCGCAGCATCATCACGCCATCATGGATAAGGTGCCAGTTGGACTCAGGCAGGGGCATAAGGTTCGAGGATGAACTAGTTGGGTAGCCTGCGTATACTGGCGCCCCTCAGTAATCCTGATTGAGTTATTTCGGCTGACTTCACGGAGCTCCCTGCATGTCCGGCAATACCTACGGCAAGCTGTTCACTGTCACCACCGCGGGCGAAAGCCATGGTCCGGCGTTGGTCGCCATTGTCGACGGCTGTCCGCCGGGCCTTGCGCTGTCGCTGGAAGACCTGCAGCGTGATCTGGACCGGCGCAAGCCCGGCACCAGCCGCCACACCACCCAGCGCCAGGAACCCGATGAGGTCGAGATCCTTTCCGGAGTGTTCGAGGGCAAGACCACTGGCTGCGCCATTGGTTTGCTGATCCGCAACACTGACCAGAAGTCCAAGGACTACTCGGCGATCAAGGATCTGTTCCGTCCGGCTCACGCCGATTACACCTACCACCACAAGTACGGCGTCCGCGACTACCGTGGCGGCGGTCGCAGCTCGGCGCGGGAGACCGCCATGCGCGTGGCAGCCGGAGCCATCGCCAAGAAGTATCTGGCCAGTCAGGGCATCGTGATTCGCGGCTACATGAGCCAGTTGGGTCCGATCGAGATTCCTTTCAAAACCTGGGATTCGGTGGAAGACAATGCTTTCTTCTGTCCCGACCCGGACAAGGTGCCTGCTCTGGAGGCCTATATGGACCAGTTGCGTCGGGATCAGGATTCGGTGGGGGCGAAGATTACCGTGGTCGCCGAAGGCGTGATGCCGGGCCTGGGCGAGCCGATTTTCGATCGCCTGGATGCTGAATTGGCCCATGCGCTGATGAGCATCAATGCGGTCAAGGGCGTTGAAATCGGTGCCGGTTTCGCCAGTGTCGCTCATCGTGGTACCGAGCACCGTGACGAGCTGACGTCGGAAGGTTTTCTCAGTAACAACGCCGGTGGCATTCTTGGCGGCATTTCTTCGGGACAGCCGATTGTTGCGCACCTGGCGCTCAAGCCAACGTCCAGCATCACCACCCCGGGCCGCTCCATCGACGTCGATGGCAACCCGATGGAGGTGATCACCAAGGGCCGTCACGATCCGTGCGTGGGCATTCGCGCCACGCCGATTGCCGAAGCGATGATGGCCATCGTGCTGATGGATCACTTGCTGCGCCATCGCGGTCAGAACGCCGACGTGCGTGTCAGCACGCCAGTGCTGGGCCAGCTGTAATGCTGGCTCCGCCAGTCGCCGCGGCCTGATGGCCGTGACGGGGCTCCCGTACTGGCGGCTTTCCAGTTTCTACCTGTTCTATTTTGCGCTGTTGGGGTCGACCGCGCCGTTCTTGGCCTTGTATTTCCACCACCTGGGGTTTTCCAGCGCACGGATCGGCGAGCTGGTGGCGATTCCCATGCTGATGCGTTGTGTAGCGCCCAACCTCTGGGGCTGGCTCGGGGATTACACGGGTCGGCGCCTGGCGATTGTGCGCTTTGGCGCGATCTGCACCTTGCTTTGCTTCTCCCTGATCCTGGTCAGCAAGAGTTATGTCTGGCTGGCCATGGTCATGGCGCTGCATGCGTTTTTCTGGCATGCGGTATTGCCGCAGTTCGAGGTTATTACCCTGGCCCACCTGCAAGGGCAAACATCGCGCTACAGTCAGATCCGCCTTTGGGGGTCCATTGGCTTCATTCTGACCGTGGTTGCGCTGGGGCGGTTGTTTGAATGGCTGAGCCTGGACATCTACCCCTTCGCGCTGCTGGCGGTCATGGCTGGCATTGTGATCAGTAGCCTGTGGGTGCCCAATGCGCAACCGGTGGTTCAGGGGCCGCGCCTGTCCGTGGAGGGCTTTGTCAAGCAGTTGCGCGCTCCGGGTGTGCTTGCTTTCTATCTGTGCGTGGCGCTGATGCAGATGAGCCACGGTCCTTACTACACCTTCCTGACTCTGCACCTTGAACGCCTGGGTTATACCCGCGGCGTGATCGGCATGTTGTGGGCGCTGGGGGTCGTGGCCGAGGTGTTGATGTTCCTGGCCATGAGCTGGATTCTTTCGCGCTTCTCTGTGCGTCGGGTATTGCTGGCGAGTTTTTTGCTGGCGGCGTTGCGCTGGTTGCTGCTGGGCAGCCTGGCGGAGTACCTCTGGGCGCTGCTGTTTGCACAGGTGTTGCACGCGGCGACCTTTGGTAGTTTTCACGCTGCCGCGATTCAGTTCGTGCAGCGCCGTTTCGGGGCTCGCCAGCAAGGCCAGGGCCAAGCGCTGTATGCCGCCCTGGCTGGAACCGGAGGGGCCTTGGGAGCCCTGTATTCCGGTTACAGCTGGAATGCTCTGGGCGCGACATTGACCTTTAGTATTGCCAGCGTCGCAGCCCTGGCCGCAGCCGTTATCATTGCCACCCGCATGCAAGAGGAGTTGCCGTTATGAGCAGCCTGTCCGTCTACCACGTTTCCAGCCCGGACCTGCCGAACAAGGTTCTGACCCACTTCGATGACATCGCTGCGACCCTGGCCGAGCAAGGTATCCGTTTCGATCGTTGGCAAGCCACGACCCGGATCGAGCCAGGAGCCAGCGAGGAGCATGTGATCGCAGCCTACCAGGCGCAGATCGAGCAACTGATGACTGAGCGTGGATGCGTCTCGGTGGATGTGCTCAGTCTTGACGGCCAGCATCCGCAAAAAGCCGAGTTACGTGCTCAGTATCTTGACGAACACCGGC
Source organism: Pseudomonas sp. LD120 (assembly GCF_009861525.1). GTDB lineage: Bacteria > Pseudomonadota > Gammaproteobacteria > Pseudomonadales > Pseudomonadaceae > Aquipseudomonas. Next base: position 594,215 of record NZ_WVHL01000003.1, read on the forward strand.
ATGGCGAGGATGAAGTGCGTTTTTTTGTTGCCGGCCGTGGTTTGTTCAACCTGCACATCGATGATTATGTATACGCAGTGCTGTGCGAAAAGAATGACCTGATCTCAGTGCCGGCGGGCACCGCCCATTGGTTCGATATGGGGGAACAGCCGTACCTGGTTGCCATTCGTCTGTTCAAAAACCCCCAGGGGTGGGTCGCGAACCTTACCGGCGACGCGATCGCCAGCCAGTTTCCACGTCTGGAAGACTGAGCCTGAGGCAATCGGGCCGGATCCACGCAAGGTGAGGCCGGCCCGAACGCCTGAATCGAAAGCAACTTACGCGGAGTGGTAAGTCGGCAGGGCAAAGCGGTTCTGGCTCTGCAGCATCGAAATTTGTGGCAACTCGCTGGCCTGTTCGGCCAAATCACGACGAATTGCACTGATGACCCAAGACAGTTGGTCCGCGGCGTGCAGTTGTGCATATGAAATCGAGCGCTTGAACTGTTTGCCCTCACTGTTGCGCAGGGTGAGCAAGATGCCGCCGTCTGGGCGCGGCTGGGTGGTCACTTCGAAGTTGGAGAACAGGGAAGAAAACTTTTCTTGGATCAGGCTCATGTCTATCAGCTCCGTTAGCTCTTGAAGGGCAAGCGTGGAGTGATAGGTGCAGTGATTGTGCCACTATGGTTGTTTTTAAATATCCTTAAAAAACAATAACTTATTATTTTTTTTGTTTTCTGATTTCGTGCATATTGCATGAATGGCCATCGTGCATCTTGCATTTTGCAGGTTTTGACTGGCTCGGTGCCTGTGCTGCGTGCAACGTTGTGACCGCAGGGGTGGGGAGAAAATTCAACCGAGGATGCAGGGGGCGCTGCATCCTGCACTGAGCGGCTGAGGAGAGATACAAAAGTTTGCAAAAACCCCATGTACAGGCTTGCAATGGCTGACGTACTTTCAGCCTGTCACGCGGTGTCATCAGGGGCTCGGCAACCTGGCTTGAAGCACTTGAGGCCGCGTTTGTGCGACATGGAATGTGTTGCGGCGCGATCAACCATCGCGCCCGACCGATAATAAAAAATAGGACGCCCTCCATGAACGGTTTCACCGCACTAGCGCCGGCGTTGTCAGCCGCGGCTAACGTGCCCTGCCTTTATTCCCTCCCGGGTACGCCCCACCCTAGTTGTTTGCCGCCGGCCCAAGCCTGGGTTACCCCTCCCGGTTGAGTGTCGTGCCGCCTGTTGCCAACGCCCAGCCGGCCAGGTTTGGGCACAGACCTTTGTTGTCGAACCGGAGCACGCATGAACAAGCATAAGAGCGACATGATCACCTGGGGCATGATGCTGCGTAAGCTGCCAACGATTGCCAAAGCACTGCCACGAGTGGTGCGGGGCATGAAAGCGGGGAATATCGAGAAGCCGGATCAGCCTTGCGGCCTGGGCTGGAGTTTCGAGCGGGCGACCTTGCGTAATCCCGATGGGCCGGCCTTGCTCTATGGTGAGCGGGTGCTCAGTTATACCCAGGTCAATCAATGGGCCAATCGCATCGCGGCTTACCTGCAAGAGCAGGGGATTGGTAAGGGCGATGTGCTGGCGATCTTCATCGAGAATCGCCCTGAATTGCTGGTGACGGTATTGGCGGTGGCCAAGCTCGGTGGGATCTGCGCGATGGTTAACACCGCGCAAACCCAAAGCGTGCTGGTGCACAGCCTGGAGTTGGTTAAACCGGTAGGAATCATGGTCGGCGCAGAGCTGTTGGCGGCCTATTCGGCGGTGCGTGATCAGGTGGATATCGAGCCGGCTCGTACCTGGTTCGTGGCCGACCAGGACACTTTCGTCGACCCCGGACCGACTCCGGATGGCCTGGTCAACCTGATGGCCGAGAGCGCCGGTTATCCAGCGGACAATCTGGTGCAGGCCCAGCGCGTCTTCTTCAACGACCCTTGCTTCTATATCTATACGTCCGGCACCACGGGTCTGCCCAAGGCGGGGATTTTCAAGCATGGGCGCTGGATGCGCACCTGCGCCGGGTTCGGCACCATCGCTCTGGATATGCAGCCTGGCGACGTGGTGTATTGCACCTTGCCGCTGTACCACGCCACCGGGCTGTGTGTGTGCTGGGGCTCGGCCATCACCGGCGCCTCGGGGTTCGCCATTCGCCGTAAGTTCAGCGCCAGTCAGTTCTGGGAGGATGCGCGTCGCTTCAAGGCGACGACTGTGGGTTATGTCGGTGAACTATGCCGTTACCTGATCGATCAACCGAGCAGCACCCACGACACGGATCATGGTGTGCTGAAGATGATCGGCAATGGTCTGCGTCCGGGCGTCTGGAGCGAGTTCAAGCAGCGTTTCGGTGTCGGTCATATCTGTGAGTTGTACGCGGCCAGCGACGGCAATATCGGTTTCAGCAATATCCTCAACTTTGACAACACCGTGGGGTTTTCCCTGATCCCTTGGGCGCTGGTGGAGTACGCCCACGACACCGGGGCTCCAGTGCGTAACAGCCAAGGGTTCATGCAGAAGGTGGCCAAGGGTGGGCAAGGCTTGTTGTTGGCGAAAATCGACGACAAGGCGCCTCTGGACGGTTACACCGATCCGCAGAAGAACCTTAAGGTGATCCTCAACGATGTGTTCGAGAAAGGTGACAGCTATTTCAATACCGGCGACCTGCTACGGGACATTGGTTTTGGGCATGTGCAGTTTGTCGATCGCCTGGGAGACACCTATCGCTGGAAGGGCGAGAACGTCTCCACGACCGAGGTGGAGAACATTTTTTTGGGGTATCCGCAGATCACCGAAGTAGTGGCCTACGGTGTTGAAGTCCATAACACCAACGGTCGAGCGGGGATGGTGGCGATCACCCCGGCGGAGTCATTGGCGACCCTGGATTTCAGCGCCCTGCTGCAGTTTGCCCGACAACAACTGCCGGCTTACGCGGTGCCGCTGTTTCTGCGGATCAAGGTGAAGATGGATACCACAGGCACCTTCAAGTACCAGAAGAGCCGCCTCAAGGAGCAGGCCTTCGACCCTGAACAGACTGGAGATGACCCGGTCTACGCCTGGCTGCCGGGGACGGACACCTATGTGCGCTTGACCCCGCAGATTTTTGCGCAGATCCAGGCCGGGCAGTTGCGTTATTGATTCTGCCTATGACAGTACTTGGGAAAAAAGGGATGACAGGCGGCGACCGGCTTGGGGAAACTAGCGCCTTTCCGATTGGCCGAACCTGGAGTTTCCGATGACCGACAAAAGCCGCCAGATGACTGAAGACGAGGCTGCCCAGTTTGTCGAACAGGTGTTCAACGTAGCCCGCCAGGGCGATGCCCAGATGCTCGATAAGCTTGCGGCCGGCGGTCTGCCGGTCAACTTGCGTAATCACAAGGGCGACACGCTGCTGATGCTGGCCGCCTATCACGGGCACGTGGACGCGGTGCAGGTGCTGCTCAAGCACAAGGCTGATCCCGAGATTCGTAACGATAATGGCCAGAGCCCAATTGCCGGTGCCGCCTTCAAGGGGGATCTGGCTGTAGTTAAGGCTCTGGTGCAGGGAGGGGCGCAGGTGGAAGGTTCGTCTTTTGACGGGCGTACTGCGCTAATGATGGCAGCGATGTTCAATCGCACCGAGATTGTGACCTACCTGATCAGTCAGGGGGCCGATCCCAAGGCCCGTGATGCCAATGGCGTCAGTGCCCTGGAAGCGGCCAAGACCATGGGCGCGGTGGACACCACGGCGCAACTGGAGAAACTTCTGGCCGGCGGCTAAGAGGAAAGGGCCGCGAGGGAGCATGGCCTTCGTCCCGGTGATAGGTCTGGCTAGCCACTTTAGGCTATCCTTCGCGCCCTTGAATTTCCTTGCCTTCAGGATGCGCCCATGAAAACCGCCCTCATCGAACTCATCAGCAAAATCAGCTCCGGGTGCATGGGCGATGCCGAGATCCTGCGCATCGCCGATGAAGCAGCCCAGGCTTATGCCGATCCACAGGCATTCTTGGCGGCCAATCCGGACGTCAACTATGACGACAGCTTCCCCATTCCATTGGGCGAGTGGGTGGTGGTGGGCAGTCTGCCGGAGACGGTGCTGTTTCAGGCCGATACCTATGTCGATTTGTTCGCACAGATCGTTGCGTCTTTCGGCAAGGGCGTGTCCTTCAATATCAAACCCAAACAATTGGCGAAGATCGAAGCGCTGACGGCGTTGAATCGCATCCAGATCCAGATGGCCAGTATGAATCCGGAAAACGGCGGTTATGTGCTGATGAATTTCAGTCAGTTGCTGGATGACGAACTGCAGATGGTGCTGGTCTATGGCAATGACCTGCCGCGGGTGCTGGAACTGTGCGCGGAGGTCGGTATTGCGGCCGCGCCAGCGCTGGAGGCACTGAAAGTTGCCGTGCATGTCTGAAGGGCGTCCAGCTCTTCAATAAAACGGAACCCTGATTCAGCGCGACTATCCTAAAGAGGCAGACCACCATTTTGGGAGCGACACCATGGGTTCAACGTTTAATGGCCTCGTTGGCCTGATCATTCTGGTCCTGGATATCTGGGCCATCATCAACGTGCTGAAAAGTGGCACCGAAACCGGGATGAAGATCCTTTGGGTGCTGCTGATCCTCTTCCTTCCTGTGCTGGGGTTGGTCATCTGGGCCGTCGCTGGGCCCCGAGGCAATGTGCGGCTCTGAGCCATGACAAGGATGTAGACACTCAGTCATTGCTTTGCGAACAGTGAAAAGGGCCCAAGGCCCTTTTTTGTGACTAAATATACGTTGAACATAATTTTCACAGACGCTCTAAGACAATTCGTCAGCGCTTTTTCCTCGCCTTAATTCCCTGCAATTTCTTGCTCTAGAGCTGTTGGCAGTGAGATTAGCTGTGCCACCCACTAATCAATGGCAAAGCCTCAGGTGATCGTGCAACATTTGCGCTCCGCGCCCCCCTCGTCGCCCTAGTGGCAATAAGAGGGCAGAACGCAGCTGTATTCATGCAACTTAAACTTCCAATGGGTCCTTAAACGACATGGCAAACTCGGATGCCCTGAGTCAGCAGCGATCCTCGAATCGCCTGCTGCAACCGACCGTTAAATCCCATCTGTCCTACACGCTGTTGTGTGCGCTGGTCATGATGGTGATGTTCTCTTTGTTGCGCGTCGCACTGCTGATGTACAACCGCGAGATGATTCTCGATACACCTGCTTCGACCTTCCTCGAGGCGTTTGCCAATGGGCTGCGTTTTGACCTGCGGCTGGTGGTTTATCTGAGCGTACCGCTGTTGCTGGCATTGTTCAGTGCGCAGGCCATGGCGGCTCGCGGGATGTTGCGCTTCTGGTTGACGCTCACCTCCAGTATTGCGCTGTTCCTTGGCCTGATGGAGATGGATTTTTACCGTGAGTTTCACCAGCGCCTCAACGGCCTGGTGTTTCAGTATGTGAAGGAAGATCCGAAGACCGTAATGAGCATGCTCTGGTACGGCTTCCCTGTCGTTCGCTATCTGCTGGCCTGGGCCGTGGGGACTTGGGTGCTAAGCCTGGCATTCAAGGGCGCCGATCGCGCGACCCGGCCACGTGGTCCGTTCAGTGGTGGCAGTGTCAGCAGCCGTCAGGTTGCGCCCTGGTACGCGCGTATCGCAGTGTTCATGGTCTGTCTGCTGATCTGCGTGGCGGCCGCTCGTGGCACTTTGCGCCAGGGGCCTCCGATGCGCTGGGGTGACGTTTACACCACCGAGTCGAACTTTGCCAACCAGTTGGGCCTCAACGGTACGCTGCAATTGATCGCAGCCGCCAAGGACCGCTTCTCCGAAGACCGAACCAATATCTGGAAAGCGACTCTGCCACAGCCGTTGGCTCAGCAGACCGTGCGCGACATGTTGCTGGTCCCCAGTGACAAGCTGGTGGATGCGGACATTGCAGCCGTGCGCCGTACCTACACGCCAGATGCCGACAAGACGCTGCCGATCAAAAACGTCGTGGTAATCCTGATGGAAAGCTTTGCCGGGCATTCGGTAGGCGCCCTGGGACGTCCTGGGGAGATCACTCCCTACTTCGACAAGCTGTCTAAGGAAGGGCTGCTGTTTGACCGATTCTTCTCCAACGGTACCCACACCCACCAGGGCATGTTCGCCACCATGGCCTGCTTCCCCAACCTGCCGGGTTTCGAATACCTGATGCAGACTCCGGAAGGCAGCCACAAGCTGTCTGGCCTGCCGCAGTTGCTCAGCGCCCGCAAGTATGACGATGTGTATGTCTACAACGGTGATTTTGCCTGGGACAACCAGTCGGGTTTCTTTAGCAATCAGGGCATGACAAACTTCATTGGTCGCAATGACTTCGTCAATCCGGTGTTCTCCGACCCGACCTGGGGCGTGTCTGACCAGGACATGTTCAACCGTGGCCTGGAAGAGTTGAAGGCCCGTGAAGGCAAAGGGCCGTTCTACGCCCTGCTGCAGACCCTGTCCAACCACACTCCGTATGCATTGCCGACGCCATTGCCAGTGGAGAAGGTCACCGACCGCGGTAGCCTCAATGAGCACTTGACCGCCATGCGCTACTCCGACTGGGCGTTGGGCCAGTTCTTCGAGAAGGCGAGCAAGGAGCCGTACTTCAAGGAGACGCTGTTCGTCGTGGTCGGCGATCACGGTTTCGGCAATGAGCAACAGATCACCGAAATGGACCTGGGTCGTTTCAACGTGCCGATGCTGATGATTGCACCCGGCATTCAGGAGAAGTTCGGCCAGCGCGACCACACCGTGGGCACGCAGATCGATATCGTGCCCACCATCATGGGGCGCCTCGGTGGCGATGTGTTGCACCAGTGTTGGGGGCGTGACCTGCTCAACCTGCCCGAAGGCGACAAGGGTTTTGGCGTGATCAAACCGTCGGGCAGCGATCAGACTGTGGCGTTGTTGACCGCTGACCGGGTGCTGGTTCTGCCCAAGGAAATGCCACCCAGGCTTTATAAGTACGAGCTTGGCGCAACGCCGGGAGGCGAGTTGATTTCCGCGTCCGCCGATGAAGCACAGCTCAAGCAGAAGCTTGAGTCCTTCCTGCAAACGGCGACCAAGAGTCTGATCGACAACACAGCCGGTGTGGTCAACGGCAAGCCGGATTGATCATGGGGCTGGCCAGCTCGTAAGGCTGGCCCTGTTCGACAAAGCACCCCAACAGGGGTGCTTTTGCGTTTTGTGCAGCGCAAAGCTCTACCGGTGGCTCTAGAGCTTTCTGTATTTCTTGAGAAAAATTTCTGAGTCTTTAGTCGATTTCTTGGTTCTCTTTCGGAAGGTTCCTGTTTTTTAGGAATCATCTGATTTCTCCCATTGCCTCAGACTGCAATGATCTGCATCCGCTTCGGCCCGGACGGATACGCGCAGCACTCCAGACCTGGCACGCAGCATTGATTATTGAATGGTGTGATTGGCAGTACGCCATGACAATGGGTAAATGGAGAGTTAGATGAAAAAGGTTTCTTTGCTCGCAGCTGTTGTATCTAGTTTTTTTTTGGCAGTTAACAGTGCCTTCGCTCACGACGTTGTTCTTGACTTCAAAGGCAAGGTGACCAAGTCGACATGCGAAATTGAAGGCAGTACAGAGGGGAAACTGACGAAGCTGGTCACGCTAAGTGATGTAAGTACCAACGCTTTGAGTAAAGTTGGCGATGTTGCGGGCATGCAAGCAGTCGTTATTAAGTTGCAGAAATGTACTGGTACTAAGTTTGAAGCTAGATTTAACGGTCTGGTACAATCCGTTGATGAAATAACTGGCGCTCTTATTAATAAGTTGGAGAGCTCGTCAAATGGTTCAAATGTTCAGGTGCAATTGCTGGATTCGCAATATCAGCCGATAAAACTCGGAATTAAAAATACGCCTGTTACCGTGGAAACTGCGGGGGATGAAGCGTCTGTTGGTTTTTATGCTCAGTACTTGGCTGCATATGCCTCTGCTACTGCAGGTGAATTCCAGTCGCAAATCATGTTGGACTTCTCGTACGAGTAAGTTCATCGCCCAGGAGCCTAAGCTCCTGGGCATCATCTGATGAGTATTGAGTTAATGCTACTTCGTACCCTTTCTCGACTTGTGTGCGTTTGTGCATGCCTTCTGTTGCCTATGTCTGCTACAGCCAGCGTGGTGGTTGACAGCACACGGCTTATCTATCCGGCCTTTGAGCGTGAGATCTCCCTTCGATTGAGTAATTCGGGATCGCAGCCAGCGTTGGTCCAGGCTTGGATCGATGATGGCAACGTTGATGCCAAGCCCGATGATGTGGATGTGCCCTTCGTGGTAACGCCACCTATTGCCCGGATCAATCAAGGTAAGGGGCAGTCTTTACGAATTGCTCATACACCGGGGGCAGAAATTCCCAAGGATCGCGAGTCGGTGTTCTGGCTCAATGTTCTGGATGTACCACCGTTGCCTTCAGAACAGGCAAATAATCACATGCAGATGGCGTTTCGTACTCGCCTTAAGTTGTTCTTTCGCCCAGCGAATCTGCCAGGAAGTCCAGTTGAAAGCGCAGAAAACCTGCAATGGAGTTTGGCTAAATCTGGCAGCTCTAGTGTTTTGAAAGTGCGTAACGATGGAGCTTTTTATGTATCTTTTAGCTCGGTGGAAATAAAGCTCAAGGACGGTCGTAGTTTCGAAGTCCAGAGTCACATGCTGGCGCCAAAATCGACTACTGATTTTGCCTTGGATCAGGCGCTGACTTCCTCCGCAATTGATGGGCGTGTGATTTACCAGTGGATCAATGATTATGGAACCACGGTGCGCGGTGAGAAAAAATTGCACTTTTAGACAGTGTCCATTTCGCTTGTCGCTTTGTTCACTACCCCCGCCTCACGCAACAGCGATCATGTTGGATTTTTCGTAGTTGACCCACCGTACTGATTGTTCGGGTAGGTTAGATGATTGTTTTATCGAGTTCGCTATTTTTACCGCCAGCGCGTGTATTAACTGCCCTGAACGATAGACTTATTCCACGTAGTGGCATTCTTCAGGGCAGCATCACCTTGCTGCTGTCGTGGGTGTTCAGCGCTGCTACTGAGGCGGAAGAGTTGATCCGCTTCAACCCTGCGTTCTTTGGCAACAGCCGTGGGCAGTCGGTGGACCTGTCCAAGTTTGAACGTGGTAACCCTCTGACTCCCGGCACCTACCGTCTTGACCTTTACCTCAACCGCAATCCAGTGGGATCTCGAGAGATCCGATTCCGGGCTGTGGGGGATGGTTCGACGGTGAAGCCTTGTTTGTCGCCTGATGTGCTTGAGCAGCTAGGCGTGAACTTTACCCGCTTGCCAATGGAGCAGGCTGCTAGGGCCTTGGCTGCCGAGTGTCTGGCGCCTGATGAGTTGATACCGCAAAGTCGCTTCGATGTGGACTTGGCGGAGTTGCGTGCTGATTTGTCCATTCCCCAGCTGTACCTGAGTCAGATCAAGCGTGGCTACGTGTCCCCTGCAGAATGGGATTCGGGGGTCAATGCGGGGTTTCTCGGGTACAGCAACAACCTGTCCGACAACCGTTCTCGCGGGCAAAGTAATCGTCAGTTCTATAGTGGTTTCAATGCTGGGCTTAACCTTGGAGACTGGCGCTTGCGGCACAACGGCTCCTATAGCTACAACGATCAATCGGACTCCCGCCAGCGCAGCCAGTACAACGCACTGAGCAGTTATCTACAGCGTGATGTGACGCCTCTCCAGGCGCAATTGACCCTGGGCCAGTTCTATACGCCCGGCAATCTGTTCGACAGCATCCCTTACACCGGCGTGCAACTGAGCAGCGACGAACGCATGCTGCCCGACGCCATGCACGGGTTTGCCCCGGTGGTTCGTGGCGTCGCCGATACCACTGCCAAAGTCAGTATTCGCCAGGGGCAGAACCTGGTGTACGAAACGACTGTGCCTCCAGGTCCATTTGCTATCGACGACTTGAACAACGCCGGCTACGCCGGTGACCTCAACGTCACCATTTCCGAAGCCGATGGGCGCACCAAGACTTTTGTGGTTCCTTACACCTCGATTGCGCAACTGCTACGCCCTGGCAATTCGCGCTTCAGTTTCAGTGGTGGGCGCTATCGGGATGACAATCTTGATGCCCCCCCTGGATTTATCCAGGCAACTTATCAGCGCGGTTTGTCCAACCTGCTGACTGGATATGGCGGCAGCATCCTGGCTCAGGATTATCGTGCTCTGCAGGGGGGGTTGGCATTAAGTACTCGGTTCGGAGCGGTGGCCCTCGATGTAACCCATTCCCAGGCATCGGGGTTGAGTGACTCGCTTTCGGGGGGGACCGAGCAACTAAGTGGGCGCAGTTTGCGACTGACCTACAACAAGCGTATCGAAACCACCGATACCAACTTCAGCGCGGCGGCTTATCGACTGTCCAGTGAGGGCTACTTGAACTTTGATGACTACGCCCGCTTGCATGAGCGCGGGTCGAAAACCTCAGCGTTCAAGCAACGTAGCCGCGTGCAGTTGAGCCTTAGCCAACCACTAGGCGAGCATTTGGGGCAACTGAGCTTTTCTGGTATGGCGCAAGACTATTGGAGCGAGGAGCAAGGTCGTGATGTGAGCTATCAATTGGCTTACTCCAATGGTTATCGGTGGGGCAGTTTCAGCCTCAGCGCCAGTCGTACCCGCAGCGGCAGTGGGCGCATGGATAATCAGTATCTGTTGAGTGTCAGCCTGCCCCTGGGGGGGGGGCGCAACTCCGCGTACCTGACGTCATCCGTCAGCTATGACAGCAATCGCAATCACAGCCTGAACACCACCCTCACTGGCAGCGCCGGCGACCAAGGTCATATCGGCTATAGCCTGTATGGCTCCCGTGACAGCTACGAAGGGCAGAACAGCAGTAACTATGGGGGCAGTTTGCGCTACGACACCGCCCATGCGAACTACAGCCTTGGCGCCAGTCGCGGAGAAAACTACCAGCAAGCCAATATGGCGATGCAGGGCACATTAGTAGCCCACCCTGGCGGGATCAACGCAACAGCAAGTCAGGGCGAAACCATCGCCGTACTTGAGGCCAATGGGGCCAAGGGCGCGCAGGTGCTCAGCAGTGGCAATGCTCAGATCGGCAGCAACGGCTATGCAGTGGTCACCGGTCTGAGGCCCTATCGTCGAAACGATCTGGCTCTTGACCCTAAGGGTACCTCCCGGGATGTAGAACTGGAGACGACGTCACAACAAGTAGCACCGCGTGCGGGCGCCGTGGTCATGCTGCATTACCCAACCGTGGTAGGGCGGCCAATTCTGCTGAAACTGGTGCGCGACGATGGCGAGCGTATTCCTTTGGGCGCTCAAGTACTCACTGCTGCCGGCGAGACTTTGACTCAGGTAGGGCAAGGTGGCAGCGCGTTTTTGAGGGGGGTGGAGGGGCAAGGGGAGTTGTTGGTCAAATGGGGCGAAAGAGCGGACCAACGTTGTTCTGTGTCTTACAGCATCACTCCTGATGAACGTGACAACGATGATGAGTACTACGAAGTGCTGAAATTGCCTTGCCAACTGTCGTTGGAAACCCAAGAGGGGCACGATCATGATGTTTAATAGTTTGCTGAGTCCTTGGAGAGCCTTGTCTCAAGTTTTTCTGGGTATTTGTTTGTTAGTGCTGTGTGTAGCAGCCAGGGCGGCCGAGTGTTCTGGAGGCACCATGACGAACAATATTACCAGCCAGGATATCGCAGCGATGAGGCCGCCCCGTGATGCGCCGTTGGGTAGCACGATATACACCCAGGAAATCGACAGAGGAAAAGTTAATGTTTCCTGCAGTCATTCTTGGGTTCCTGGCGATAAAATTTGGTTCGACCACGGTTATAGGAATAGCCCTGCGAAGACGAATTACCCCAATGTGTATGAGACCGGAATACCAGGCATCGGAATGCGTATCTATTGGCATGAGGGGAATGGTGTCTTCATGCAGGCCGTTCGCCATGAACGTACAATCGGCCCGTGGGAATATACCCCTCTGCACAAGTTCACCTTCGAGCTGGTAAAAATAGGGGAGATCAAGACGGGGGTTTCTGGCAATCAGTATGCTGATGTCTACTATCACAACCATCTCACCCACAAGGTAACGTTCCAAAACGTGTCTTACACTGCAGTGAATAGAGGCTGCAAAGTTGCCAGACCCTTCGATACCATCAGACTGCCCGACATACACCAGTCGATGTTTACCCAGACCTCTGGAATTATGGGTCGGAAAAGTTTCAACATCGACCTCAGCTGTGACAAAGGCGTCAAGGTCGCCTACCGGATTGACGGCATCAATAGCGCTGGCGATTTTTTAGTAAATGACAGCGGGTCTGATATGGCTGAAGGAGTGGTACTGGCTTTATTGCAAGGCGATGTCAGTAGCCAAACCTTTCAGAAACTAGGTACCCGAACGGAGTTCAAGACTTCTCAAACCACGGTTGATGGTGAAACACTGAGTATTCCACTCACCGTTGGATACGTAGGATTTAACAACCCGGTGAAAGCTGGGAAAGTTTCGACCAGCGCAACTGTGACATTTTTTTATGAGTGAAGAATTGAAACCAGTTGGAGCATTCTGATCAAACTCGCGCACACGCCCGTTTGTTTATAATGCGTAGCATGATCGAACCGCAGGTGGCTTTCGTAGAGAGTCTAAGGCGTAAACAAGAGGAGGCATTGATCATCCCTCCTCTTGTACTTTTCTTGAGCGTTAGAGAACGGTGCTTACAGTGTTCATATCCTGCCAAGCAGCAGTAGTACCAGCAGTGCCACCAAGACCACGCCAATAACTCCTGAAGGGCCATAACCCCAACTTTTTGAGTGGGGGAATACCGGCAGGCCGCCAATCAGCAGCAAAATCAGAATAACGATTAAAATGGTGCCCATGGTGGTTTCCTTAAATTGAATAGTGTTGAACAACGCGGTTGTTCAAGGACAACTTGGCTTTATGCATAAAGCCAGGCGCTTAATAAATCTGACTCTGCGCCTATCGAGAAAATTCCAAACTTTTTAATGCATTGCGCTACCAGGGTTATTTCCTTTACGTCTGTCATGGGGTGCGCTGCGGTGGCGCGCCAGCGTTTACCCTGCCAGCGGTTTGCCTGGGGCATTCAGCAGCCTGATGGTGCCTAGGTGGCGCAGGGGCCTTCGCTACACTGCGGCCCATCTTCCTCGGAACAACAAGGCAACTTTTATGCAAAATCGCATGATGATCACTGGCGCCGCCTCTGGCCTGGGTCGCGAAATCGCTTTGCGCTGGGCCCGCGAAGGCTGGCGGCTGGCCTTGTCCGATGTCAGCGAGGCGGGCCTGCAGGAAACCCTGAAGCAGGTACGCGCAGCCGGTGGCGAAGGCTTCGTGCAGCGTTGTGATGTGCGTGATTACAGCCAGTTGACCGCCTTCGCCCAGGCTTGCGAAGTGAAGTTCGGCGGCATCGACATCATCGTCAACAACGCTGGCGTGGCGTCCGGCGGGTTCTTCAGCGAGCTGTCCCTGGAGGATTGGGACTGGCAGATCGCGATCAACCTGATGGGGGTGGTCAAGGGCTGCAAGGCCTTCCTGCCGTTGCTGGAGCAGAGCAAGGGCAAGATCATCAATATCGCCTCCATGGCCGCCTTGATGCAGGGACCGGCCATGAGCAACTACAACGTGGCCAAGGCGGGCGTGGTGGCGCTGTCCGAGAGCCTGCTGGCGGAGTTGGCGCAACAGGAAATCGGCGTGCATGTGGTTTGTCCGTCGTTCTTTCAGACCAACCTGCTGGATTCCTTCCGTGGCCCGACCCCGGCGATGAAGGCCCAGGTGGGCAAATTGCTGGAAAGCTCGCCGATTACCGCCGCCCAGATTGCTGATTACATCCACACCCAGGTCAACGCCGGCCAGTTCATGATTTTGCCCCACGAGCAGGGACGCATGGCTTGGGCCCTGAAGCAGAAAAACCCTCAGGCGCTGTACGACGAAATGACCCTGATGGCCGACAAGATGCGCGCCAAGGCCAAGCAAGGGGCCCACTGAGCTTGCTCCACCCCCTTGGCCTCGTTAGGGTTGCCGGCACCTGGCAATCCTGACGAGACCTTGCATGCTCAATTACCTGTGGTTCTTCCTCGCCGCGCTGTTTGAAATCGCCGGCTGCTATGCCTTCTGGATGTGGTTGCGCCAGGGCAAGAGTGCCCTCTGGGTGATTCCTGCACTGATCAGTCTGACCCTGTTCGCCTTGCTGCTGACCAAAGTCGAAGCCACTTACGCCGGGCGCGCCTATGCCGCCTATGGAGGCATCTACATCGTTGCGTCCATCGGCTGGTTGGCGGTGGTGGAGCGGGTGCGGCCCCTGGGGGCGGACTGGCTGGGGTTGCTGCTGTGTGTGATCGGGGCCAGTGTGATTCTGTTCGGCCCGCGCTTTTCCAACGGTTGAGCATCCGGCCCAAGGACTTGGGCCGGATGCAGGATCAGTTGAACAGCTCCTTGGGCACATCGTGCTTGAGCATCAGTTGGCACTGCTCGCTGTCCGGATCGAAAACGATCACCGCTTGGCCCTTGCTCAGGGCCTGACGGACCCGCAGGACGCGGGTTTCCAGAGGCGTTTCATCGCCGTTGTCGGTGCCCTCGCGGGTGACGAAGTCCTCGATCAGGCGGGTCAGGGTATCGACTTCAAGTCGGTCGTGGGGAATCAGCATGGGGGCCTCCGGCAAACAATCCCGGATGCTACTGTGCCCAGGGTTGTGCCGCCAGCCACGGCGAGCACAAATCCTGGGCCGATGTTCAAGACTTCTGACCCACCAGGCTGTCCACCGACGGCACCCGAGTATCGCTTTCCATCTGTGTGTCGTGCTCCAACTGATGGCTGAAACGGTCCAGTGAACCGGTGGCCGGTTGCGCATCGCTGGCGAACACCGGCGGACTCAGAATGTAGGCGCCGAGTAAACGGCTGAGCGCCGCCAAGCTGTCGATGTGGGTGCGTTCGTAGCCATGGGTGGCATCACAACCAAAGGCCAGCAGGGCGGTGCGGATGTCGTGTCCAGCGGTAACCGCCGAATGGGCGTCGCTGAAGTAGTAGCGGAACAGATCGCGGCGTACCGGTAGTTCATGTTCAGCGGCCAGACGCAGCAGGTGGCGGGACAGATGATAGTCGTAAGGTCCGCCGGAGTCCTGCATGGCTACGCTGACCGCATGTTCGCTGGAGTGTTGGCCCGGGGCCACCGGAGCGATGTCGATGCCGACGAATTCGCTGACGTCCCAGGGCAGGGCCGCGGCCGCGCCGCTCCCCGTTTCCTCGGTGATGGTGAACAGGGGGTGGCAGTCGATCATCAAGGGTTCACCGCTGTCGACGATGGCCTTGAGTGCTGCCAGCAGCGCGGCGACCCCGGCTTTGTCATCCAAGTGCCGGGCACTGATATGACCGCTGTCAGTAAATTCCGGTAATGGATCGAACGCGACGAAATCCCCTACACCGATGCCCAGGGATTCGCAGTCGGCGCGGGTGGTGCAGTAAGCGTCCAGGCGCAGCTCAATGTGGTCCCAACTGATGGGTAACTCGTCCACGGCGGTGTTGAAGGCATGCCCTGAAGCCATCAGCGGTAGCACACTGCCGCGCAGTACGCCGTTGTCGGTGAACAGGCTGACCCGGCTGCCTTCGGCGAAGCGGCTGGACCAACAACCGACTGGGGCCAAGGTCAGGCGGCCGTTGTCCTTCACCGCGCGAACGCTGGCGCCGATGGTGTCCAGGTGCGCCGAGACGGCCCGGTCGGGGCTGTTTTTCTGGCCCTTGAGGGTGGCGCGAATGGTGCCGCGTCGGGTCAGTTCAAAGGGAATGCCGAGTTCTTCCAGGCGCTCGGCGACGTAGCGCACGATGGTGTCGGTAAAACCGGTGGGGCTGGGAATGGCGAGCATTTCCAGGAGAACTTTCTGCAGGTAGGCAAGGTCCGGTTCGGGCATTTTGCGGGTCATGGAAACTCCTGATGAGAAACGGCCATCGATGGTTTCGATGAAGGTCATAAAGGGCAGTGGTGCGCTCTGACTGGCAACCCGTCTCCTGCCGCTGGACGGTCAGGAGGCGGGTCGCCGGCGATGGGTCAAGGTGCCGGTTGGCTGTGGGGAAACAACAGGTCGATAAAGCGTTCGGCAGTGGGTTGCGGTTCATGGTTGGCCAACCCGGCACGCTCATTGGCTTCGATGAACACGTAGTCCGGCTGGTCCGCCGCCGGCACCAGCAGGTCCAGTCCAACCATGGGAATCTCCAGGGCCCGGGCGGCGCGGATGGCCGCATCGGCCAGGGTCGGATGGAGGATGTCGGTGACGTCTTCCAGGGTCCCGCCGGTATGCAGGTTGGCGGTGCGCCTGACAAACAGCCGCTCGCCGGCGGGCAATATGCTGTTGTAGTCGTAGCCGGCGGCGCGCAGGGTGCGCTGGGTTTCGTGGTCCAGGGGAATTTTGCTTTCACCACCGGTGGCCGCCTGGCGTCGCCGGCTGCGGGCTTCGATCAGCGCACCAACGGAGTGCTGGCCGTCGCCAAAGATCTCCGCGGGCCGGCGGATGGCAGCTGCCACCACTTCAAAGCCGATTACCAGGATGCGCAAGTCCAGGCCTTCGTGGAAGCTCTCCAGGAGCACCCGGGTGTCGAACCGGCGGGCGTTGTCGATGGCCTGCTGGACCTCTTCGATGCTGCGCAGATCCACTGCCACTCCTAGGCCCTGTTCGCCGTCCAGAGGCTTGACCACCACCCGTTCATGTTCATCGAGAAACCCCAGGTTGTCATCGGCGTTGCCTGCCAGTTGTTGGGCCGGCAGGTTCAGCCCAGCGTTTTTAAGCGCCTTGTGGGTCAGGCTTTTGTCCTGGCACAGGTTCATGCTGATGGCGCTGGTCAGATCGCTGAGGGATTCACGGCAGCGTACTCGACGGCCGCCGTGGCTGAGGGTGAACAAACCGGCGTCAGCATCATCCACTTGCACGTCGATGCCCCGGCGATGGGCTTCCTCGACGATGATCCGTGCGTAGGGGTTGAACTCTGCCTGGGGGCCGGGGCCGAGGAACAGCGGTTGGTTGATGCCGTTTTTGCGCTTGATGGCGAAGGTCGACAAGGTGCGAAAACCGAGCTTGGTGTACAGGTTCTTGGCCTGGCGATTATCGTGCAGCACCGAGAGGTCCAAGTAGCTCAGGCCACGGCTCATGAAATGCTCGATCAGGTGCCGCACCAGCACTTCGCCGACCCCGGGGCGGCTACAGTCGGGGTCCACCGCCAGGCACCAGAGGCTGCAGCCGTGTTCCGGGTCCTGGTAGGCCTTGTGGTGGTTGAGGCCCATCACGCTGCCGATCACCATGCCGCTGTCCTCGTCCTCGGCCAGCCAGTACACCGGCCCGCCTTGATGGCGCGGCGTCAGCAGTTGCGGGTCGATCGGCAGCATGCCGCGGGCCCGGTACAGCTGGTTGATGGCTTGCCAGTCCGACTCGCTTTGGGCCCTGCGGATGCGAAAGCCGCGAAACACCCGGGTGGCTTGGCGGTAGTCGCTGAACCACAGGCGCAGGGTGTCTGAAGGGTCGAGAAACAGTTGCGTGGGTTCCAGTCCGAGTATTTGCTGCGGCGCCGCTACGTAGAGGGCGATGTCGCGTTCACCAGGATGCTCGTTGAGCAGCTCTTGGGCGAGGCTGCTGGCGTCGGGAAATGTGTGGCCGATCAGCAGTCGGCCCCAGCCGCAATGCACGGCGATGGGGTCGTTGCCCGGTTCGCTGCCGTCTTCGGCGAAGCGAGCCTGCAGGCGTTCATAGGATGGCGCTTGACCGCGCAGCAGGCGCTGGCTGTAAGCTGTGGCATGAGCTTTCATCGGTCAGATTCCTTGTTCGCTGAGCCACAGGTTCAGGGCTGCCAACTGCCACAACTTGGAGCCGCGCAAAGGGGTGAGTTGGCCCTGGGGGTCGGTAAGCAAGCGGTCGAGCATGGCCGGATTGAACAGGCCGCGATCCTGGCTTGGGTCCAGCAGCAACTCTCGCACCCAGTTCAACGTGTCACCTTGCAAGTGCTTGAGGCCTGGCACTGGAAAGTAGCCTTTCTTGCGGTCGATGACCTCACTGGGAATGACCAGGCGCGCGGCTTCCTTGAGCACCTGTTTGCCGCCGTCTGGCAGTTTGAAACGTGCCGGCACCCGGGCGGAGAGTTCCACCAGGCGGTAGTCGAGGAACGGCGTGCGGGCCTCCAGGCCCCAGGCCATGGTCATGTTATCCACACGCTTGACCGGGTCATCCACCAGCATCACCGTGCTGTCCAGGCGCAGGGCTTTGTCCACAGGCGCATCGGCACCGGGCTGGGCGAAGTGTTCACGCACGAAGTCGCCGGCGGCATCATGGGCCATCAGCCACTGAGGCTGCACGGTGGCGGCGTAGTCGTCATAGCTGCGGTCGAAGAAAGCGTCGCGATACGCCGCATAGGGATCGCTGGCGCCATCCACTTGCGGGTACCAGTGGTAACCGGCGAACAACTCGTCGGCGCCCTGGCCGCTCTGCACCACCTTGCAATGCTTGGCCACTTCCCGGGACAACAGATAGAAAGCAATACAGTCATGGCTGACCATCGGCTCGCTCATGGCGCGGAAGGCAGCGGGCAATTGCTCAATGATCTCGCGCTCGTCGATGCGCAACTGGTGGTGTTGAGTGCCGTAGTGCTGGGCGATCAGGTCCGAGTACTGGAATTCGTCACCACGTTCGCCGCCGGCGTCCTGAAAACCAATGGAGAAGGTTGAAAGGTTCTCCACACCCACTTCACGCAGTAGGCCCACCAATAGGCTGGAGTCCACACCGCCGGAGAGCAGTACGCCGACATCCACCGCCGCTCGTTGACGAATAGCCACCGCGTCACGGGTACTGTCCAGCACTCGGTCGCGCCAGTCTTCCAGGGTCAGGTGGGTTTCGTCGGCGTGTGGGCCGTAGGGCAGGGTCCACCAGGTTTGCTGTTCGGTGCGGCCGTCGGCCTCGATGCGCATCCAGGTGGCGGGCGGCAGTTTTTCAATGCCCGCCAGCAATGTGCGCGGCGCGGGGACCACGGCATGAAAGTTCAGGTAATGATTGAGGGCCAGCGGATCGAGGATCGGGTTGATGTCGCCGCCTTTGAGCAAGGCTGGCAGGGCCGAGGCGAAGCGCAGCCGCTGATCGGTACGCGACAGGTACAGGGGCTTGACTCCCAGTCGGTCACGGGCAATGAACAGGCGTTGGGTGTCGCGCTCCCAAATGGCGAAGGCGAACATACCGTTGAGTTTGGGTAGCAGATCGGCACCCCAGGCGTGATAACCCTTGAGCAGGACCTCGGTGTCGCCGCCGGAATAGAAGGCATAACCCTGGGCTTCCAGCTCCTTGCGCAGTTCGGGAAAGTTGTAGATCGCGCCGTTGAAGGCCAGGGACAGCCCCAGTTGGTTGTCGACCATCGGCTGCGCCGAACCGTCCGACAGGTCCATGATTTTTAGTCGTCGATGGCCGAGGGCGATAGGGCCCTGACTGTGAAAGCCCCAGGCATCGGGGCCACGAGGCGCCAGGTGATGGGTGATTCGTTCAACCGCTGCCAGATCGGCAGGTTGATGATCAAAACGTAGTTCTCCAGCTAATCCGCACATAAGTCCTTACCGGTTTTTCCGTTGGGGAGAGTCAAACTGTAGCCGCCAAAAGAGCGAGTACCAGAGAACTGACCTGTGCATAACCTGAGAGTTTTAGATCGATACGTTATAAGAGGGTGGCCGGTTCTGAGGTCCGGCGCTCAACAGACGACGTGGTTTGGCACTGATTGGCGGCCCTCAAGATGGAGAGCCGCCGCTCTGTTTCAGCCCTTGCCGCGAATCAGCCGGCGCAGGGCGAAGCGGTTCGGGTGACAGGCTTCGGCCACGCTCCTGGGCAGTGGCAATGGCTCGTTTTCCAGCCACGCGGCCAACAGTTCGCCAGACAGTGGGGCAGTGATCAATCCGCGAGAGCCGTGGCCACTGTTGATGTACAAGCCTTCAAGCCAAGGGCAGGGCAGGTCCGGCACCTGGCGCGCATCTTTGCCCAGCGCAGCGTAGGTCTGGGCGAAAGCCGCTTGATCGGCGAGTGGCCCAACGATGGGCAGGTAGTCCGGACTGGTGCAGCGAAAAGCCGCACGGCCTTGCAGGCTCTCCAACGGCAGTTGATCGGCGTGCAGGCGTTGCAGCAGGTCGGCGGAAATGTCTCGCAGCATGTCTAGGTTGCCCGCATGTTCGGCGGCAGTCGGCGTCAGGTCTGTGCTGTTGAAGTCGAAGCTGGCTCCCAGGGTGTGCTCTCCCAGGCGTGGAGGGGCGACGTAGCCTTCGGCGCAGACCACCGTGGCCAGGTGCTGGCTTTGTGTGGTCTGCGGCAGGTGGGTGATCTGCCCGCGAATGCGCTTGAGGGGCAATTCGGCGCTGGCCGCAAAGCGCTTGATTTCGGCGGCGCCAGCGAGGATGACCACCGCCGCGCTGGCCAGCATCCGCTCCGCGTCCCAGGCTTGCCACTGTTGGCCGACCCGGCGCAGCTCCAGTACATCGTGGTGCATCAGACGCTGGATCTGCGGATGGTTGGCCTGCCATTGGCACAGAGCAGGCGGATGCACCCAGCCGCCTTCGGGATAGAACAGACCGCCGTGGTCCAGGCCGATGCCGGCGCGGGTCTGGGCTTGTGCTTGATCCAGCACATGCAGCAAATCGCTGGGGAAGGCTGCGGCCAGTTGTGCCTGGCGTTCGCCTTCCTTGGCGTTGAACGCCAATTGCAGTACACCGCAAGCATCCCAATCCAGGCCGCGCTGCAGGTGCTCAAGCTGGCGCCGGGTGTAGCCAAAACCACTGAGGATCATCTGCGACAGTGCGGTGCCGTGGGCCGAAAGCTTTAGATAGAGCACCCCTTGAGGGTTGCCCGAAGCTTCCTGGGCCAGTTGCCCGTGACGCTCAAGTAGCTGCACCTGCCAGCCGCGCGCGGCCAGGCTGGCGGCGCTGGCGCAACCGGCCAGCCCGGCGCCGATCACCAGCGCGGTTTTTGCCTGTGGCGTTGGGCGGGCAAACCAGGGTTTGTTTTTGGCCGGTGCTGGGGCTTCTTCAGGCCAGCCGAGGAATTCGCCCCGCAGCACTTCCCACTTATGGCCGATGCCCGGGGTGCGTTTCATCTTGAAGCCGGCCGCGTTCAACTGGCGGCGTACCCAGCCAGTGCTGGTGAAGGTACTGATGGTCGAGCCCGGCGCGGCCAGGCGCGCCAGTTCGGCGAACAGCTCGGGGGTCCACATGTCAGGGTTTTTTGCCGGGGCAAAGCCGTCGAGAAACCATGCATCAATGTGTGCATCCAGTTGTGGCAACTGCTCCAGCGCATCGCCGATCAGCAGGGTCAGGGTGACGCGTCCGCCCTGCAAGACGATGCGCTGAAAACCGCTGTGCACTGCCACGTACTGCTTGAGCAATGCTTGGGTGAGGCTTGCCAGTTCCGGCCACAAGGCCAGGGCTCGCTGCAGATCGGTAGGGCTTAAGGGGTATTTCTCGACGCTGACGAAATGCAGCCGCGCCCCGACTGGTGCCTGCTGCTGGAATAGCTGCCAGGCGCAGAGAAAATTCAGCCCGGTGCCGAAGCCGGTTTCGCCGATGACGAAGCGCTCGCCGGCACTGAGCGCGGCAAAGCGCTCGCGTAGGCGATTCTGTTCAATGAACACATGGCGGGTTTCATCCAGGCCCGATTCGCTGGAGAAGTACACATCATCGAAGACCCGCGAGCGCGGGCGTCCTTGGTCGTCCCAGTCGAGCTGGGCGTGGGGCAGTTCAGGTGTCATGGTCGGCTCGTGTGGCGCAAGGCGGCCATTCTAGCCGATCGCCGTGGTCGTGCTTGATCCACGGCAAGCCGCTGGCGCTTCAGTGATTTGTTTTCCTAGGCCGAGGTCGATCCGCTAGTCTTGGACAATTCTTGGAAGGAAGCCACCCATGTTCGAATCCGCTGAAATCGGTCACGCCATCGACAAAGAAACCTATGACGCCGAGGTACCTGCTTTGCGTGAAGCGTTGCTCGAAGCCCAATTTGAATTACGCCAGAAAGCCACGTTTGCGGTGATCGTGCTGATCAACGGTATTGAGGGGGCAGGCAAGGGTGAGACGGTCAAGCTGCTCAACGAGTGGATGGACCCACGCTTGATTGAGGTGCGCACCTTCGACCAGCAGACCGATGAAGAACTGGCTCGGCCGCCAGCCTGGCGCTACTGGCGGATGCTCCCGGCCAAAGGCCGCATGGGGGTGTTTTTCGGCAACTGGTACAGCCAGATGCTGCAGAGTCGGGTGCATGGCGAGATCAACGACCCGCGCCTGGATCAGGCGATCGCCGGCGCGGAGCGTTTGGAGAAAATGCTCTGCGATGAAGGGACGTTGATTTTCAAGTTCTGGTTTCACCTGTCCAAGAAACAGATGAAGAATCGCCTCAAGTCCCTGCAGGACGACCCGCTGCACAGTTGGCGCATCAGTCCGCTGGATTGGCAGCAATCACAGACCTACGACAAGTTCGTCAAGTACGGTGAGCGGGTCTTGCGCCGCACCAGTCGCGACTATGCCCCGTGGCACGTGATCGAGGGCGTTGATCCCAACTACCGCAGCCTCGCCGTGGGGCGGATTCTGCTGGAGGGGTTGCAAAGCGCCTTGAACCGCCAGCCGTTGAAACCGACCCAGGTCAGTGCCGCGCCATTGCCGGCCGCGGTTGATCAGCTCAGCCTGCTGGACAGCCTGGACATGACCCAGCACCTGGACAAGGACGACTACGAGGAGCAACTGATCACCGAGCAGGCGCGCCTGGCCGGCCTGTTGCGGGACAAGCGCATGCGCAAGCATGCCTTGGTCGCCGTGTTTGAGGGCAATGACGCGGCGGGCAAGGGCGGGGCCATTCGCCGGGTCGCGGCGGCGCTGGACCCGCGCCAGTACAGCATCGTACCGATTGCCGCGCCCACCGAAGAGGAGCGTGCGCAGCCCTATCTCTGGCGTTTCTGGCGGCACATTCCGGCGCGGGGCAAATTCACCATTTTTGATCGCTCGTGGTACGGCCGGGTGCTGGTGGAGCGCGTCGAGGGGTTTTGCAAGCCCGTGGATTGGCTGCGTGCCTACAGCGAGATCAACGATTTCGAGGAGCAGTTGGCCGATGCTCGAGTGATCGTGGTGAAGTTTTGGTTGGCCATAGACAAGGACACTCAGCTGGAGCGTTTCCAGGCGCGTGAGGCCATTCCTTTCAAGCGTTTCAAGATCACCGAGGACGACTGGCGTAACCGTGACAAGTGGTGCGACTACCGCGCTGCGGTGGGCGACATGGTCGATCGCACCAGCACCGAAGTGTCGCCCTGGACCCTGGTGGAGGCCAACGACAAGCGTTGGGCGCGGATCAAGGTGCTGCGAACCATCAACCGAGCACTGGAGGCGGCGTTCGAGCGTTCCGACAAACACGACAGCAAAGCCAAGAAAGCCAAGAAGTAGGCCGATGTTCACGCATACGCCGAGTGAATGATTGTCGCGGTCGTGGAGGAGGACGCTCTATGCTCGAACTCCTGCAACCGACAACAAGAATGAGGTGTGTGATGCGTGAAGTGGTGATCGTCGATAGCGTACGGACCGGCTTGGCCAAGTCCTTTCGGGGCCGGTTCAATCAGACCCGCCCGGATGACATGGCAGCTCACTGTGTCAATGCGTTGCTCAGCCGCAACGGCATCGATTCGGCCAGCGTCGAGGATTGCATCGTCGGTGCCGGTTCCAATGAAGGCGCCCAGGGTTTCAATATAGGTCGCAATGTCGCGGTGCTCTCGGCCTTGGGCACCGGTACGGCGGGCATGACCCTCAACCGCTTCTGTTCTTCGGGCTTGCAGGCGATCGCCATTGCTGCCAACCAGATTGCCTCCGGTTGCAGCGACATCATCGTTGCTGGCGGTGTCGAGTCCATCAGCCTGACCATGAAGAGCGTCAACCCCGATAACCTGATCAACCCGCTGCTCAAGGAGCAGGTGCCGGGCATCTATTTCCCCATGGGCCAGACCGCCGAGGTGGTGGCCCGGCGTTACAACATCAGTCGCGAGGCTCAGGACCTTTATGCCCTGCAAAGCCAGCAACGTACCGCCCAGGCCCAGGCTGACGGCCTGTTCAGCGACGAGATCGTGCCGATGACGGTCAAGTACAAGGTCGAGGACAAGCACACCGGGCAGGTGCAGATTGTTGACGGCCTGGTGGATCGTGACGACTGCAACCGCCCCGACACCACGCTGGAAAACCTTGCCACCTTGAAGCCGGTGTTTGCCGAGGACGGTTCGGTGACGGCAGGTAACGCTTCACAGTTGTCTGATGGTGCCTCGATGACCCTGGTGATGAGTCTGGAGCGTGCGTTGGCTCTGGGGCTCAAGCCCAAGGCGTTTTTCCGCGGTTTTGCCGTGGCCGGATGTGAGCCGGACGAGATGGGCATCGGCCCGGTGTTCTCGGTGCCCAAGCTGCTCAAGGCCAAGGGCTTGCGCGTCGACGACATTGACCTTTGGGAACTCAACGAGGCCTTTGCTTCGCAGTGCCTGTATGCCCGCGACCGGTTGCAGATCGACAACGCAAAGTACAACGTCAATGGTGGCTCGATCTCCATTGGTCATCCCTTCGGCATGACCGGGTCGCGTCAGGTGGGGCATCTGGTGCGTGAGTTGCAACGGCGTAATCTGCGCTACGGCATTGTCACCATGTGCGTGGGCGGTGGCATGGGCGCCACGGGTTTGTTTGAGGTCGTCCGCTAGATTGATCGCGCTTTGCCGGCAAGCCGCTTCCTTTGAGGGCGCGCCTGCTTGCCGGTGACTAAGCCGCGGTTAGCCCTGCTTTCCGGCCTCCAGCATGTTTTCCGGCCGGACCCAGGCATCGAACTGCTCATCGCTCAGGTACCCCAGCTCCAGTGCCGCCTCGCGCAAGGTCAGGTTCTCGGCATAGGCTTTCTTGGCGATCTCGGCGGATTTGTCATAGCCAATGTGGGTATTGAGCGCTGTCACCAGCATCAGCCCCCGTTCCAGGTGAGCCGCCATCTGCACCGGGTCAGGTTCGAGCCCGGCGATGCAATGCTGTTGGAAGTTGCTGCAGCCATCGGCCAGTAAATGGATCGATTGCAGCAGGTTGTGAATGATCACCGGCTTGAACACATTCAACTGCAAATGGCCCTGGCTGGCGGCAAAGCCTATGGTCACATCGTTGCCCATGACCTGGCAGGCCAGCATCGACAAGGCTTCGCATTGGGTCGGATTGACCTTGCCGGGCATGATCGAACTGCCGGGCTCGTTGGCGGGCAGTCGGACTTCCGCCAGGCCGGCCCGGGGGCCTGAACCCAACAGGCGCAAGTCGTTGGCCATTTTCATCAGGCACACGGCAAGGGTTTTCAGCGCCCCGGATAAAGTGGTCAGCGGCTCGTGGCCTGCCAGGGCGGCGAACTTGTTCGGGGCGGTGACAAAAGGCAGGCCCGAGAGGGCGGCCAGTTCCGCAGCAATGGCTTCGCCGAAACCATGGGGCGAGTTCAGTCCGGTGCCCACTGCGGTGCCGCCTTGGGCCAGTTCGCAGACCGCGGGCAAGGCGCTGCGAATCGCCCGTTCGGCGTACCCCAATTGGGCGATGAATGCGGAAACTTCCTGGCCGAAGGTCATCGGCGTGGCGTCCATCAGGTGAGTGCGTCCGGTTTTCACCAGTTTCATGTGTCGGGCCGACAACTCGGCCAGTCCGCCGGACAACTCGGTGATTGCTGGCAGCAGCCGGAATTGCACCGCCTGGGCTGCGGCGATGTGCATCGCCGTGGGGAAGCAGTCGTTGGAACTCTGGGAGCGATTGACGTGGTCGTTGGGGTGCACCGGGGACTTGCCGCCCCGGGGGTTGCCCGCCAGTTCATTGGCGCGCCCGGCCAGCACTTCGTTGACGTTCATGTTGCTTTGGGTGCCACTGCCGGTTTGCCAGACCACCAGAGGGAACTGATCGTCATGTTCGCCGGCCAGTACTTCGTCGGCGGCTTGCTCGATCAGTCGGGCGATGTCTGCGGGCACATCGCCATTGCGGTCGTTGACCCGGGCGGCAGCCTTCTTGATCAGTGCCAAGGCGTGCAGCACCGACAGTGGCATGCGCTCGCTGCCAATGGCGAAATTGACCAGCGAACGTTGGGTCTGCGCACCCCAATAGGCATCTTCCGGGACTTCAACCTGACCCAGGCTGTCGGTTTCGATTCGATTCATCGTGGCAATCCTCCAAGTCTGACTGGCCAGTTTAGGCCGTGATCCGCGACTCGGGTTCCCTTGGGAGGCGTTATCTGTCCTTGGCCTGGGCAAAGTCCGGGGTGTCACGGACTGGGCTTGAGAGGCGTTGATTAATAGGCGCAGAATGAGCGCCCTTGGGGTTCTACCTCGCCTGCTAGAAAAGGAAACTCGATGACCCGTCTTCGCGCCATCTGTACCGCGGTTGTTCTGGTGTGTGCCAGCGGCCAGGTTCTTGCCGATACCGCCAGCCACAACGCCAGTGCCGAGGCCTTCCTGACCCTGGCCCACGCGGACAAGCTCGGTACCCCGGTGTACATGCAAGTCCAGCAAATGTTCGCCCAGCGCTTCGAGCAAACCAAAGCGCCTGAGTCCAAACGTGCTTTGCTGGAAACCTACCAGGCCAAGGCCAATACCGCCCTGGACCAGGCTATTGGCTGGAAGAAGCTGAAACCGGACATGGTCAAGCTCTACACCAGCAACTTCAGCGAATCCGAACTCAAGGAGCTGGTGGCGTTCTATCGCTCGCCACTGGGCAAGAAAGTCCTGGAAAAAATGCCTCAGTTGACTCAGCAGTCGGCGCAGATGACCCAGGCCAAGCTGGAAAGCGCAGTGCCGGTGGTGAACAAGCTGCTGGCCGACATGACGGCCGAGCTTGAGCCTAAAGCCGCGCCAGCAAAGAAAAAGTAAGCGGAGCCCGTAATGACCATGCAACAACGTATCGAGTCGGCGCTGGGAGCATTGCAGCCCGAGCACCTGCAAGTGCTGGATGAAAGCCACATGCACAGCCGAGGCCTGGAAACCCATTTCAAGGCGGTATTGGTTAGCGAGCAGTTTGCCGGCCTTAACAGCGTCAAGCGTCACCAGAAGGTCTACGCCACCCTGGGTGAGCTGATGGGCCAGTTCCATGCGCTGGCGCTGCACACTTACACGCCCGAGGAATGGTCGAAGATCGGTGCGGCTCCGGCTTCGCCGACCTGCGCCGGTGGTCGATAGGCGCGGGTGCGTCTCGCCGCAAGTCTGAGGTCACTCAGGTGTGGCTTGCCGCTTGGAGCTTGAGGCGGCCTTTCTGATAGAATCCGCAACGCGCCGCTTATGCCGGCGCGTTTTTTTTTGCATCCGGTTCACCCTTTACGAGGGTAGCCACCTGGAGAGATTTCCCATGACACAACCGATTGTCGTGGCGGCACTGTACAAGTTCGTCACCCTCGAAGATTACGTTAGCCTGCGCGAGCCCCTGCTGCAGGCCATGCTCGACAATGGTATCAAGGGCACCCTGCTGATCGCCGAAGAAGGCATCAATGGCACGGTTTCCGGCAGCCGTGAAGGCATCGACGGGCTGCTGGCCTGGCTGAAGAACGATCCACGCATGGTGGATATCGATCACAAAGAGTCGTATTGCGACGAGCAGCCGTTCTACCGCACCAAGGTCAAGCTCAAGAAAGAGATCGTCACCCTGGGCGTGCCCGGCGTGGACCCCAACAAGAAGGTCGGGACCTACGTCGAACCTCAGGACTGGAACGCCCTGATCAGCGATCCGGAAGTGCTGCTGATCGACACCCGTAACGACTACGAAGTGTCCATCGGCACCTTCGAAGGCGCCATCGACCCCAAGACCACTAGCTTCCGTGAGTTCCCGGACTACATCAAAGCCCACTTCGACCCGAGCAAACACAAGAAAGTGGCGATGTTCTGCACCGGTGGCATCCGTTGCGAGAAGGCTTCGAGCTACATGCTTAGCGAGGGTTTCGACGAGGTGTTCCACCTCAAGGGCGGGATTCTCAAGTACCTCGAAGAGGTACCGCAGCAAGAGAGCAAGTGGCAGGGCGACTGCTTCGTGTTCGACAACCGGGTCACCGTTCGCCACGACTTGAGCGAAGGCGACTACGATCAATGTCATGCCTGCCGGACTCCGGTGAGCGTCGAGGATCGGGCGTCCGAGCACTATGTGCCCGGCATCAGTTGCCCCCATTGCTGGGACAAGCTGAGCGAGAAGACCCGCCGCAGCGCCATCGACCGGCAGAAGCAGATCGAATTGGCCAAGGCGCGCAACCTGCCGCACCCGATCGGTTACAACTACAAGCAATCTTCTTCCGAGGCTTGAGCCATGTCTGCCCGCCTGCTCTATGTGATGGACCCGATGTGTTCCTGGTGCTGGGGTTTTGCGCCCGTGGCCCAGGCCCTGGCAGAGCAGGCCCTGGCTGCCGGCGTCGAGCTGCATCTGGTGGTGGGCGGTTTGCGCACCGGTAGCGGCGCGGCGCTGGAGCCCAACACCCGGCGCTACATCCTTGAACACTGGCAGGCGGTGCAGCAGGCCACCGGCCAGCCGTTTACCTTCGAGGGCGCCTTGTCCGATGGGTTTGTCTACGATACTGAGCCGGCCTGTCGCGCCATCGTTACTGCCCGGGGGCTGGCTCCAGACTGTGCCTGGAAACTGCTGGGGCTGATCCAGCGCGCCTTCTATGTCGAAGGCCGTGATGTCACCCTGGCCAGCGTGCTGGTGGAGTTGGCGGAACAGGCCGGAGTTCCGCGGATCGAGTTTGCCGAAGCCTTCGACCGTACCGAGCAGCATGCGGCCACGGCAGCGGACTTCACTTGGGTCCAGGACCTGGGCATCGCTGGGTTCCCCACCTTGTTGGCCGAGCGTCATGGTCAGTTGGCGTTGCTGACTAACGGCTACCAGCCGCTCAGCGAGTTATCTCTGTTGCTGGGGCGTTGGTTGGAGCGTGCGACCTGTGCCTGACCCGGTTGATTCGAGTACGCAGGGCAAATCTGTCGATCGCCTGAGCTGGGCGGAAATCCGCCGCCTGGCCCTTTATCACAAAAAGTCATTGTGGATTGCCAATGGCGTGGCCGTGCTGGCGACGTTGTGCAGTGTGCCGATTCCGTTGCTGCTGCCGTTGTTGGTGGATGAAGTGCTGCTGGGGCGTGGCGATGCGGCGCTGCTTGTGATGAATCGGTTTTTGCCTGAGGGCTGGCACGCTGCTGCCGGTTATATCGGGCTGATGCTGCTGGTGACGTTTATCCTTCGCTGCTCGGCGCTGGTGTTCAACGTGGTCCAGGCACGGTTGTTCGCAGGCTTGGCCAAGGACATCGTCTACCGTATCCGTGTGCGCCTGATCGAGCGGCTCAAGCGTATCTCCCTGGGCGAATACGAAAGCCTGGGGGGCGGCACGGTCACCACTCACCTGGTCACCGACCTGGACACCATAGACAAGTTCGTCGGTGAAACCTTGAGCCGCTTTCTGGTGGCGATGCTGACCCTGGTGGGCACGGCCGGCATCCTGATGTGGATGCACTGGAAGCTGGCGTTGCTGATCCTGCTGTTCAATCCCCTGGTGATCTTTGCCACGGTGCAGTTGGGCAAGCGGGTCAAACACCTGAAGAAGCTGGAGAATGACAGTACTTCGCGCTTCACCCAGGCGCTGACCGAAACGCTGGAGGCCATTCAGGAAGTTCGTGCCGGCAATCGTCAGGGTTACTTTCTTGGCCGCCTGGGCAGGCGTGCCGAGGAGGTGCGGGATTACGCGGTGGCCTCACAGTGGAAAAGCGACGCTTCGGGGCGCGCCAGCGGCTTACTGTTTCAGTTCGGTATCGATATCTTCCGTGCGGCGGCGATGCTCACCGTGCTGTTTTCCGACCTGTCCATCGGCCAGATGCTGGCGGTATTCAGTTACCTGTGGTTCATGATCGGGCCGGTGGAGCAGTTGCTGAATCTGCAATACGCCTATTACGCCGCTGGCGGGGCGCTGACCCGGATCAACGAACTGCTGGCCCGTGCCGACGAGCCGCAGTATGTCGGTGGCGTGGATCCCTTCCTGGGGCGAGAGACCGTTGGCATCGAGGTCCGCGGTCTGAGCTTCGGTTATGGCGATGAACGGGTGCTGGACAACCTGAACCTGTCCATCGCCCCTGGCGAGAAGGTGGCCATTGTCGGTGCCAGCGGCGGTGGCAAAAGCACCCTGGTACAGCTGCTGCTGGGGCTGTATACGCCGCAGACCGGGACTGTCCGTTTTGGCGGGGCGACCCAGCAGGAGATCGGCCTGGAGACGGTGCGCGAGAATGTCGCGGTGGTGCTGCAGCACCCGGCACTGTTCAACGATACGATTCGCGCGAACCTGACCATGGGCCGTGAACGCAGTGACAGTGTCTGCTGGCAGGCCCTGGAGATCGCTCAACTGGATGTCACCGTCAGGGCCTTGCCGCAAGGCTTGGATACGGTGGTGGGGCGGTCTGGCGTGCGTTTGTCTGGTGGCCAGCGCCAACGCTTGGCGATTGCACGCATGGTCTTGGCCGAACCCAAGGTGGTGATTCTTGATGAAGCCACCTCTGCCCTGGATGCCGCCACCGAATACAACTTGCATCAAGCGTTGGCGCGCTTTCTGCGCGGGCGGACTACGCTGATCATTGCCCATCGCCTGTCAGCAGTAAAACAGGCAGATCGGGTTTTGGTGTTTGATGGCGGGCAGATTGCCGAAGATGGCGACCATCAGCAGTTGATTGCTGATGGCGGCCTTTACGCCAAGCTTTACGGGCATTTGCAGCAGGTTAGATAGCCTTGAGTTTTCTCCTGCTTTCTGTGCTTAGTACTTGAATTTCCTGGTGGAATAACCGATTTGGCTTCAGAAAGTGGTCGTTTCCTCCAGCAGGGTTGAGGCCGCCCGGTACTCACCTTGCGCCGAGTTTTTGGAAATTGGCCTAATCTGTGCTGTCTGAGGCGGGAATACTGGGTGTTCATTTGGCAGTGCGCAAGCAAGGACCCTCATGAAGCAAAAGCGGACTTTCGCAACGCCGCGGTTGTTGGGCATCGTCTGGCCCTTTATCGCTGTGGTGTTATTTCAAGCGCTATTGGGCGGCCTCAGTCTGTATGTCTTGTCGGCAGTGCGCGGCTATGTTGCCGGTGAAAGCCTGTGGTCCAAGGGCCAGAAAGACGCCATTTATTACCTCAACTTGTATGCCGACAGTCGAGATGAAAGCGCTTTTCTCAAATACCAGAATGCGATTGCCGTTCCTCAGGGCGGGCATGAGCTGCGGGTGGCTCTGGATCATCAGCCGCCGGATCTTGAAGCGGCGCGCCTGGGGATTCTCAAGGGTGGCAATCATCCCGATGACGTTCCCAGCCTGATCTGGCTGTACCTCAACTTTCGACATTTCAGCTATCTGGAAAAAGCCATCGACCTTTGGACTGTGGGCGATGGTTATCTGCTGAAGTTGGACGCCGTTGCCCAGGAGATGCATCGGGGAATCGTCAGCAACAGCGCCAGCGGAGCCGACATGCGGCACTGGAAGCAGCAGATTTTTGCCATTAACGATGAAGTCACTCCCGCGGCCAAGGCCTTCAGCGATGCCTTGGGCGAAGGGTCGCGGGTCATCCTGCGATTACTCCTGGTGACCAATCTGGCCACGGCCCTGGTCCTGATCGTCCTGGCATTGCTGCGCACCCACAAGTTGCTGGCTCAGCGTCATGCCTTTGCCGATGCCTTGCAGTTGGAGAAGGAGCGCGCACAGATCACCTTGCAGTCCATCGGCGACGGGGTGATCACCACTGACGTTGAAGGTGCGATTGCCTACATGAATCCGGCGGCGGAAGAGTTGACCCGCTGGAAGGCCGAGCAGGCTGTGGGGTTGCCGCTGGCGGCGTTGTTCAATCTGCTGGATGAAAATGCTCAGGCCGATGGTTTCACCCTGATTGAGCACATCCTCAGTGGCGAACTCAGTGGTGGCAGCGAGCACTCCAAGCTGATCCAGCGGCTTGATGGCAGCACGGTGTCGGTAACTCTGGTCGGCGCGCCGATCCGCAATACCGGCAAGGTCAGTGGCACGGTGCTGGTGCTGCATGACATGACCCAGGAACGGCAATACATTGCCAATCTTTCTTGGCAGGCGACTCACGATGCCTTGACCGGGTTGGCCAATCGTCGGGAATTCGAGTTCCGTCTGGAGCAAGCCCTGCATGGCCTGGTTCGTCATCCAGCCAGGCACGCCTTGATGTTCCTGGACCTGGACCAGTTCAAACTGGTCAACGATACCTGTGGCCATGCCGCCGGCGACGAACTGCTGCGGCATATCTGCGCGCTGCTGCAATCGGGTCTGCGAGAGGGCGATACTCTGGCCCGGCTGGGAGGGGACGAGTTCGGCATTCTATTGGAGAACTGCTCCCTGGAGGCCGCCGAGAAGATTGCCGAGGGCCTGCGCCAGACGGTGCAGAACCTGCACTTTGTGTGGAAGGGCCGGCCCTTCGTGACCACCGTCAGTATTGGTCTGGTGCATATCGCCCAGACTCCGACCACTCTTGAGGCCTCGCTGCGGGCAGCGGATATGGCCTGCTACATGGCCAAGGAGAAAGGCCGCAACCGGGTTCAGGTCTATCATGCCGACGATTCTGAGTTGTCCTTGCGATTTGGCGAGATGGCCTGGGTTCAGCGCCTGCATATGGCACTCGAAGAAAACCGCTTTTGCCTCTATGCCCAGGAGATCACGGCCCTGGGACGTGTCGAGCACGATGGCGGGCATATCGAGATCCTACTGCGTCTGCATGATGAGGCCGGGAGGATGATCTTGCCGGACAGTTTCATTCCAGCGGCAGAGCGCTACGGTCTGATGACCTCGCTGGATCGCTGGGTGGTACAGAACGTGTTCAAAATCATCTCCCAGTGCATGCAAGAGCGGCAGGAAAGGCCGATGGCGATGTGCGCGATCAATCTTTCGGGGATCACCATCGGTGACGATGAGTTCCTCGACTTCCTGCGCGAGCAATTTGTCGTCTATGGCGTGCCGCCGAATATGATCTGTTTTGAAATTACCGAAACCAGTGCGATTGCTAATTTGGGCAGTGCAATACGTTTTATAAATGAACTCAAAAGCTTAGGTTGTCATTTCTCTCTGGATGATTTTTGCGCGGGAATGTCGTCGTTCGCTTATCTCAAACATTTGCCTGTAGACTTCCTCAAGATCGATGGAAGTTTTGTAAAGGATATGCTGGACGACCCGATTAACCGGGCCATGGTCGAGGTGATCAATCACATCGGGCATGTCATGGGTAAGCGCACGATTGCCGAGTTTGTTGAAACGCCGCAGATTGAGCAGGCCTTGCTTGAAATCGGTGTGGATTATGCTCAAGGCTACATTATTGAACGCCCGCAATTGTTCACCTGTGACAGCTTGCTGTGTCGGCCTGTGCGACCACAGCCTCTGTTATTCAAGGCGCCCGGCACGTTCCGTTGAAACCTCTTTGGATCCGCACATCACAATCAAAAGGAGCCCGACAGTGATCGACACATTCAGCCGAACCGGCCCGCTCATGGAAGCTGCCAGTTACCCCGCCTGGACCCAGCAACTGATCCAGGACTGCAGCGAGAGCAAGCGCCGCGTGGTGGAGCATGAGCTTTACCAGCGCATGCGTGATAACAAACTCAGCGCCAAAGTCATGCGCCAGTACCTGATCGGCGGCTGGCCAGTGGTCGAGCAATTTGCCCTGTATATGGCGCAGAACCTGACCAAAACTCGTTTTGCCCGCCATCCTGGTGAAGACATGGCGCGCCGTTGGTTGATGCGCAACATTCGGGTTGAGCTCAATCATGCCGACTACTGGGTGCATTGGAGTCGGGCCCATGGCGTGACTCTGGAAGACCTGCAGGCTCAGCGTGTGCCACCTGAGCTACACGCGTTGAGTCATTGGTGCTGGCACACCAGTTCGGCCGACTCACTGATAGTAGCCATTGCCGCGACCAACTACGCCATTGAAGGGGCGACAGGGGAATGGTCGGCATTGGTCTGTTCCAGTGGCATCTATGCCGCAGCATTTCCAGAGGAAGATCGTAAGCGCGCGATGAAGTGGTTGAAGATGCATGCGCAGTACGATGACGCGCACCCTTGGGAGGCGCTGGAAATCATCGTTACCTTGGCGGGACTCAATCCGAGCAAGGCCTTGCAGGCGCAGCTGCGCGAAGCCATTTGTAAGAGCTATGACTATATGTACCTGTTCCTGGAGCGTTGCATGCAGCTGGAAAAGACCACTGTAACTCGCGAACGTCTGGCGCTGGCGGAAGGGTAGAGCGGATTTACGCTCAGCTCGATTACCATGGGCGATTGGCGCTTGTGGTGATTGAGCTGTTCGTGATTGATGTACTGGGCGAGGCAGGTTGCTTAGCCCGCCATTGCCAGGCGATTGCGACCTTCACGTTTGGCCACGTATAACGCGCTATCGGCGCGACGCAATAAACTTTCCGCTGACTCTCCAGGCAACAACGTCGAGCATCCCAGGCTCACGGTCAGTTCGATTTGAATGCCATCTGCCCAGTATTCCTGGGTTTGCGCAGCATGCCGCAAGCGCTCCCCAACCATTGCGGCAGCCTCGCGTCCGGTGTTGGAAAGCAGGATCAAAAACTCTTCCCCGCCAAAACGAAACACCATGTCCACATTGCGCAACTGCTTTTTGATCGAGGCGGCGACCGCCTTGAGCACTTCGTCACCGGTGCTGTGGCCGTAACTGTCGTTGATGCGTTTGAAATGATCGATATCCAGCATCAAGAGTGACAGCGGAAGTAGGTGGCGACGCGCCATTTCGATTTCTCGCAGCAGCGTCTGGTCCATGGCGATGCGGTTGCCAGTATCCGTCAGTGGGTCCCGCAGTGCGCTACGGGTGGCCGCGCGGTACAAGAGGGCGTTGCGCATCGGGTACAGCAAGGTGGACAGCAGCGACTCCAAGTAATTCTGCTCGGCTTCGCTGAAGCGGTGCCTGCGGCGGAAAGTCAGCTCGCCCATCGGCTCGCCTTCATGGCTCAGGCTGTAGCTGATGGAATGATGTCCGCGCAGGCCAAACTCCAAGCGCAGATCGCTGGGCGTGTACTGGTAATGCAAGGCGTCGAGGGGGACCAGGCGCTGGACTTCGCGAAAGAACAAACCAAGGATGCGTTGCGGTTCAAGGCTGGTTTGCAGCAGCAATCCCAGTTGCTGGCGCAATTGTCCGAGGCTGACAGGCTGCTTGATCGGCGGTGTCTGTTGGCCAAAGCCCAGGCGTTGCAATTTGGCACTATCGAATTCAATTGCGTTGGTCTGGGTCGGTGTTTTCATCTGAGCTCAAGCCCCCTGAGTACTGTGTACGGTGTTGCTGGCTGGGCGAGAGCGGCTCAGAGCGGCGCGTCATACTGTTCCATCAGTCCCGTAGGACAATCGCGCTCATTTTATGCCGCTTCGCTTCTGGCTACAAAGCCCCCTGCGAAAGCCGTTTTCCACTGCGCCAATACGCTGTGGGTTGCATGTTCTTTGAGCGAAACTCATGCCATTCGGTTCACCTGAATAAAACTTGTATGAATTCAATTGGTTGGATCGCTACAGGCAGCGCTGGTCGTGCAGTGTGACGGTTGTTTGGCTTGAAAGTCGCAGCAGTCGGGTTTTGCCGAGGCGTCGCGACGGTATTCCGTCACGACGAACGGAGGGGGGTTATTGCGCGTCGAAGGCCTGGCCGTTGATTCCGCTGCTATCCGGGCCCATCAGGTACAGGTAGACCGGCATGATTTCTTCTGGAGTGGGGTTGTTGCTTGGGTTTTCACCGGGGTATGCCTGGGCTCGCATGCTGGTGCGGGTGGCGCCCGGATTGATGCTGTTGGCGCGCACTGGTGCCACGGTGTCCAGCTCATCAGCCAGGGTCTGCATCAAGCCCTCGGTGGCGAACTTGGAAACACCATAGGCGCCCCAGTAAGCTCGCCCCTTGCGGCCGACGCTGCTTGAGGTAAAGACCACGGAGGCGTCCTGAGACAGCTTGAGTAGAGGTAGCAGGGTGCTGGTCAGCATGAACATGGCGTTGACGTTGACCTGCATCACCCGCATGAAGTTCTCTCCTGACAACTGCTCCAGCGGCGTGCGCGGGCCAATGATCGATGCATTGTGCAGGAGGCCGTCGAGGTGCCCGAACTCGGTTTCGATCATCGCCGCCAGTTCGTCGTACTGGTGTGGCAGGGCGGTCTCCAGATTGAAGGGAATCACCGCAGGTTGCGGATGGCCAGCGGCTTCGATGGCGTCATAGACCTCGGTGAGGTTGGCTTCGGTCTTGCCCAGCAGGAGCACCGTGGCGCCATGGGCGGCAAAGGTCTTGGCAGCGGCAGCGCCGATGCCACGGCCGGCGCCGGTGACGAGGATCACTCGATCCTTGAGCAGTTCGGGGCGAGCGGAATAATCAAACATTAAAAGGCCTCAACAGAAATGGGATCGTCCCCGGTATCTATCCGGGAATGCCGCTGTTCAGCAGCTGCACAATGCGTTGTCTAGAACCTGGCGCAGTTCCAGGGGATGATTGATCACCACATCAGCTCCCCAATGCCGGGGATTGTCATCCGGATGGATGTAGCCATAGGTGACGGCGGCCGTTTTGGTGCCTGCATCACGACCAGACTCGATATCCCGCAGGTCATCGCCGACGAAGAGCACGGTGGACGGGTCCAGGTCGAGCATCTTGCACGCCAGGATCAACGGCTCGGGATCGGGCTTGCTGTTTTTGACGTGATCGGGGCAGATCAGTAGCGCCGAGCGCCCGGCCAGCCCCAGTTGCTGCATGATCGGCTCGGCGAAGCGCAGAGGCTTGTTGGTGACCACGCCCCAGATCAGATTGGCCTTTTCGATGTCGGCCAGCAGCTCGTCCATACCGTCGAAAAGCGTGCTGTGAACCGCGCAGTGCTTGAGGTAGCGCTCGAGGAACTCCAGGCGCAATTCCTCGAAACCCGGGGACTCCGGATCCATGGCGAACGTTACCGCCACCATTGCTTTGGCGCCACCCGAGACTTCGTCACGAATGTGCTGGTCGACGATAGGCGGCAGGCCGCGATCACGACGCATGCCCTGGCACACCGCGATGAAGTCTGGCGCGGTGTCGAGCAGGGTGCCATCCATGTCGAAAAGAACGGCTCTGATTGCCATGTCTTATTCCTCTCGTAGGGTTTGGATCATGTAGTTGACGTCCACGTCCGCCGCCAGCTTGTAGTGCTTGGTCAGCGGGTTGTAGGTCAGGCCGATGATGTCCTTGACGGTCAGGCCGGCGGAGCGGCTCCAGGCGCCCAGCTCCGAGGGACGGATGAATTTCTTGAAGTCATGGGTGCCGCGCGGCAGCAGCTTCATGATGTATTCCGCGCCGATGATGGCAAACAGGTAGGCCTTGGGGTTGCGGTTGATGGTGGAGAAGAACACCTGGCCACCTGGCTTGACCATGCGAAAGCAGGCGCGGATCACTGATGAAGGATCGGGCACGTGTTCGAGCATTTCCAGGCAAGTGACCACATCGAACTGCTCGGGCATTTCCTCGGCTAGGGCTTCTGCGGTGATCTGCCGATATTCGACGTTGACTCCGGATTCCAGCTGGTGCAGTTGCGCCACGGCCAGGGGGGCTTCGCCCATGTCGATTCCGGTGACGGTGGCACCGCGCTGGGCCATGGCTTCGCTGAGGATGCCGCCGCCACAGCCGACGTCAAGCACCTTTTTGCCCGCCAGGTTGACGCGCTCGTCGATCCAGTTGACACGCAGCGGGTTGATGTCGTGCAGGGGTTTGAATTCGCTTTCACGGTCCCACCAGCGATGGGCCAGGGCTTCGAATTTGGCGATTTCGGCGTGGTCGACGTTGCTCATGGGTATTGCTCCAAAGCTAAAAATTCTGTGTAGGGCCTTAAGCATCGGCTCAAGGTCGGATTATTGGGCGTGTCCGCTGATGCGCCGGCCCCAGGTGCGGGCGGTTTCGCCAAGCTGCTGCTCATCCAGGCGGGTCAGGCGCCGGTCTTTCAGCAATTGCTTGCCGGCAACCCACAGGTGTTTCACACAGTCGCGTCCGGTGGCGTAGATCAATTGTGACACCGGGTCGTAAATCGGTTGTTGGGCCAGGCCGGACAGGTCGAAGGCCACCATGTCTGCCGCCTTGCCGATTTCCAGGGAGCCCACTTCACTTTCCAGGCCCATGGCTCTGGCGCCATTGAGGGTGGCCATGCGCAGGGCGCGATGGGCGTCCAGGGCCGTGGCTGATCCGGCCACGGCTTTGGCCAGCAGGGCGGCGGTGCGAGTTTCCCCTAGCAGGTCCAGATCGTTGTTGCTGGCGGCGCCATCGGTGCCCACGGCGACGTTGACCCCGGCTTGCCATAGGCGCTCCACCGGGCAGAAGCCACTGGCCAGTTTCAGGTTGGACTCTGGGCAGTGAATGACGCTGGTGTTGGTTTCTACCAGTAAAATCAGGTCGTCATCGCTGATTTGGGTCATATGAACGGCTTGAAAGCGTGGCCCCAGAAGGCCCAGGCGAGCCAGTCGAGCCAGCGGCCGCTCGCCGCGCTGTTCCAGGGACTGTTGTACCTCGAATGCGGTCTCATGCACGTGCATGTGAATGGAAGCGTCAAGTTCTTCGGTGATCACTCGGATTTTTTCCAGGCTCTCGTCGCCGACGGTGTAGGGCGCATGCGGGCCGAAAGTGATTTTTATCCGAGGGTGATGCTTGAGGTCGCCGAACAGCTCGACGCCTTGCCGAAGGGCTTCATCGGCGTTGTGGGCGCCGGGAATCGGGAAGTCCAGGATAGGCAGGGCAATCTGTGCACGAATACCGCTGTTATGGACCCGCTCACTGGCGACCTTCGGAAAAAAATACATATCGCAGAAGCAGGTGATGCCGCCTTTGATCTGTTCGGCGATGGCCAGATCGGTACCGTCACGGACGAAAGCCTCATCCACCCACTTGGCTTCGGCGGGCCAGATGTGGTTTTCCAGCCAGGTCATCAGTGGCAGATCATCAGCTAGGCCACGAAACAGTGTCATAGCGGCATGGCCGTGGGCGTTGATCAATCCAGGGCTGAGCAGCATGTCGGGCAGCTCGCGGATCTCAGCGGCCTGGTATTTCAAGGCTTGTGCTCGCGGCCCGATGAATACGATGCGGCCATCGCGGATGCCCAGGCCATGATCCTTGAGGACAACGCCGGCCGGTTCCACAGGCACCAACCAGGTTGGCAGCAGCAGGAGGTCGAGCGCAGTTTCACGGTTCGGCATCGAGTATCGGTCCAAGGCTTCATATAAAGGATGGCGAAGTATACCCGAGCGTCTTCTCGGGGGGATCGCTATAATCGGCGGCTTTTGTTCATGAGTACGGGGTGAAGGATGCGCGATCGTCTGTTGGCTGCGGAGAAGCTCAAGGCCATTGATTGGCGGGATAGCACCCTGTATTTGCTCGACCAGCGGATTTTGCCTTTTGAGGAAACCTGGATCGCCTGTGACACTGTCGCCGGCGTCGCGCAGGCGATTCGTTCGATGGTTGTGTGTGGTGCTCCCGCGATCGGCATCAGCGCAGCTTTTGGGTTGGTATTGGCGGCGCGAGCGCGTCGGGCCGTCGGCGGTGACTGGGTTGCTGCCCTGGAAGAAGACTTCAGCCTGTTGACTGGCTCTTGTCCTGCTGCTGGCAATCTGTTCTGGGTCCTGAACCGCATGCGCGAGCGTCTGGAGCGAGCCAAGGATCATGACGATCCGGTTGCGGCGCTGGAAGTCGAGGCGTTGTCAATCCTTGAGAGCGATCGTGAAGCGAATCTGACCATGGCTCAGTTGGGGGGGGATCTGATCCGTCGGTATCAGGGCAATTCCCAGGCACTGCTGACTCACTGCAATACCGGAGCCCTGGCCACGGGTGGTTTTGGCACCGCCTTGGGCGTGGTGCGCGCTGCCTGGCTGGAGGGTATGGTGGAGCGGGTTTATGTCGATGAAACTCGTCCTTGGCTCCAGGGCGCTCGCCTGACCGCCTGGGAACTGGCCAGCGAGGGCATTCCGGTGATGGTCAATGCGGACTCCGCAGCTGCGCACATCATGAAGACCAAGGGGGTCACGTGGGTGATTGTCGGCGCCGACCGGGTCGCGGCCAATGGTGATGTGGCGAACAAGATTGGCACTTATCAGTTGGCGGTCAATGCCATGCATCATGGCGTGCGTTTCATGGTGGTGGCCCCCAGTTCAACCATCGACATGGCACTTGCCAGTGGCGAAGACATTCCTATCGAAGAGCGCGACAGCGCGGAGTTGCTGGAAGTCGGCGGCAAGCACTTGGGGGGCGGGATTGAGGCCTTCAATCCGGTGTTTGATGTCACTCCGGCCGACCTGATCGACGCCATCGTCACCGAAAAGGGCATTGTCGAGCGTCCCGATGCCGCAAAAATAGCGCAATTGATGTGTCGCAAGCGCTTGCATTGATAGCAAGCGGGCGACGTCGTTGATGAAGGCTTGTTGGGAGGCCCGTCGGGTCAGTAAAAAACAGCGAATTGTGTGCGAATTTTGCCTCTGAGCCTCTCTCGTGCCTTATCAGGCTGTCACCGGTCAACTAACTATGCTCCATGCGCGTCTGGGGGATAGGTGCGTGGCGGCGATTGTGATAACATCCGGCGGTTTCCAAGGTGGTCCGATGCGGCTGCCTTCACTGCGCAAATCCATGGCATAACTTGTTGATTTGTCGTAAGTCGGTGCATGGCACTAGGCCTGCAGCGGCGAGCTTCGTTCGTCCCATATGGATGTGACGAAGTTTCACCAGAAAAAGGAATCAGGCTTCTCATGGGCGAACTGGCCAAAGAAATCCTCCCGGTCAATATCGAAGACGAGCTGAAACAGTCCTACCTCGACTACGCGATGAGCGTAATCGTCGGGCGGGCACTGCCTGATGCGCGCGATGGCTTGAAGCCCGTGCACCGGCGTGTGCTGTACGCGATGAGCGAGCTCGGTAACGACTGGAACAAGCCGTACAAGAAATCTGCCCGTGTTGTCGGCGACGTGATCGGTAAGTATCACCCGCACGGTGATACCGCGGTGTACGACACCATCGTTCGTATGGCCCAGCCATTCTCCCTGCGCTACCTGCTGGTAGACGGCCAGGGTAACTTCGGTTCGGTCGACGGCGACAACGCAGCGGCCATGCGATACACCGAAGTGCGCATGACCAAGCTGGCGCACGAGCTGTTGGCCGACCTGCACAAGGAAACCGTGGACTGGGTGCCGAACTACGACGGCACCGAGATGATCCCGGCGGTCATGCCGACCAAGATCCCCAACCTGCTGGTCAACGGTTCCAGCGGTATCGCCGTGGGCATGGCGACCAACATTCCTCCGCACAACCTTGGCGAAGTCATCGATGGGTGCCTGGCGCTGATCGACAACCCTGAACTGACTGTCGATGAGTTGATGCAGTACATCCCCGGTCCGGACTTCCCGACCGCGGCGATCATCAACGGTCGTGAAGGCATCATCGAGGCCTATCGCACTGGCCGTGGCCGCATCTACATGCGCGCCCGTTCGATCATTGAAGACATTGATAAAGTCGGTGGTCGCCAGCAGATCGTCATCACCGAGCTGCCTTACCAGTTGAACAAGGCCCGCCTGATCGAGAAGATCGCCGAGCTGGTGAAAGAGAAGAAGCTGGAAGGCATCACCGAACTGCGCGATGAGTCCGACAAGGACGGTATGCGTGTCGTGATCGAACTGCGTCGTGGCGAAGTGCCTGAGGTGATCCTCAATAACCTCTACGCCCAGACCCAGTTGCAGGCGGTATTCGGTATCAATATCGTGGCACTGATCGATGGCCGCCCACGGATCCTCAACCTCAAGGATCTGTTGGAAGCTTTCGTTCGTCACCGTCGCGAAGTGGTGACCCGGCGCACGGTATTCGAACTGCGCAAGGCTCGCGAGCGTGGCCATATCCTTGAAGGACAGGCTGTTGCCTTGTCCAATATCGATCCGGTCATCGCCTTGATCAAGGCGTCGCCAACCCCGTCGGAAGCCAAAGAAGCGTTGATCAGCACTCCATGGGAGTCCAGCGCGGTGATGACCATGGTCGAGCGTGCCGGTGCAGATTCCTGCCGTCCGGAAAACCTCGATCCGCAATACGGTCTGCGTGATGGCAAGTACTTCCTCTCTCCAGAACAGGCGCAAGCCATTCTGGAGCTGCGCCTGCATCGCCTGACCGGTCTTGAGCATGAAAAGCTGCTGTCCGAATATCAGGAGATTCTCAATCAGATCGGCGAGCTGATTCGCATCCTCAACAGTGCCACGCGCCTGATGGAAGTGATCCGCGAAGAGCTGGAAGTGATCCGCGCCGAGTACGGCGATGTGCGTCGTACCGAGATCCTCGATGCCCGCCTCGACCTGACTCTGGGCGACATGATCCCGGAAGAAGAGCGCGTGGTAACCATTTCCCACAGCGGCTACGCCAAGACCCAGCCGTTGGCTGCATACCAGGCTCAGCGTCGCGGTGGTAAGGGCAAATCCGCCACAGGCGTCAAGGATGAGGACTACATCGCTCACCTGCTGGTAGCCAACAGCCACACCACACTGTTGTTGTTCTCCAGCAAGGGTAAGGTGTACTGGCTGAAGACTTACGAGATTCCTGAAGCGTCCCGTGCCGCTCGCGGTCGTCCATTGGTTAACCTGCTGCCGCTGGACGACGGTGAATACATCACCACCATGTTGCCGGTCGAGGAATACACCGAAGGCCATTACATCTTCATGGCCACCGCCAATGGCACCGTGAAGAAAACCCCGCTGGAATCCTTCAGTCGTCAGCGCAGTGTCGGCCTGATTGCTCTGGAGCTGGACGAAGGCGACGTGCTGATCAGCGCCGCGATCACCGATGGCGAGCGTGAAGTCATGCTGTTCTCCGATGGTGGCAAGGTGACTCGCTTCAAGGAATCCGACGTGCGTGCCATGGGGCGTACCGCTCGCGGTGTCCGTGGTATGCGCTTGGCCGAAGGCCAGAAGCTGATCTCCATGCTGATTCCGGAAGAAGGCAGCCAGATTCTCACCGCTTCCGAGCGTGGTTTCGGCAAGCGCACGGCCATCAGCGAGTTCCCAGAGTACAAGCGTGGCGGTCAGGGCGTTATCGCCATGGTCAGCAACGAGCGTAACGGTCGCCTGGTAGGCGCGGTTCAGGTGCTGGACGGAGAGGAGATCATGCTGATTTCCGATCAGGGCACCCTGGTTCGTACCCGTGTCGACGAAGTGTCGAGCCTGGGCCGTAACACTCAGGGCGTGACCCTGATCAAGCTGGCCAGCGATGAAACCTTGGTAGGCCTGGAGCGGGTGCAGGAGCCATCGGAGATCGAAGGCGAAGAGTACGAAGGTGAAGAGGGCGCTGAATTCGAGGGCACTGTGCTGGATGCGGTAGCCGAGCCGGATGATGCGACCGATGGCCAACAGGCAGACGCCGCAGGCGAAGAAGAGTCGCAAGACTAAATAAATCGTAGCAGGGCAGAGTGTTTGCTCTGTCCGCTACCGTGAATGCATAGCGAGAGTGGATGTGAGCAAACGAGCCTATAACTTCTGCGCAGGTCCCGCTGCGCTACCTGAAGCTGTCCTGTTGCGTGCCCAGGCCGAATTGCTGGATTGGCATGGCAAGGGCCTGTCGGTCATGGAGATGAGTCATCGCAGTGATGAATTCGTGTCCATTGCTACCAAGGCCGAGCAGGATCTGCGTGATCTGCTGGATATCCCCTCGAACTATAAAGTGCTGTTTCTGCAAGGCGGGGCTAGTCAGCAATTTGCCCAGATTCCGCTGAACCTGCTGCCTGAAGGCGGCAAGGCCGACTATATCGACACCGGCATCTGGTCGCAGAAAGCCATTGAAGAAGCCTCCCGTTACGGTCAGGTCAATGTGGCTGCCACTGCCAAGCCTTACGATTACTTTGCAATTCCCGGCCAGAACGAGTGGCAGTTGTCGAAAGACGCCGCCTACGTGCATTACGCGCCGAACGAAACCATTGGCGGCCTGGAGTTCAACTGGATCCCGCAAACCGGTGACGTCCCGCTGGTGGCCGACATGTCGTCCGACATCCTTTCGCGCCCTGTGGATATCTCCCGTTTCGGCATGATCTACGCCGGTGCGCAGAAGAACATCGGCCCCAGCGGCATCCTGGTGAACATCATTCGCGAGGATCTACTGGGTCGTGCCCGTTCCCTGTGCCCGACCATGCTCGACTACAAGGTCGCGGCGGATAACGGCTCGATGTACAACACGCCGCCGACCCTGGCCTGGTACCTGTCCGGCCTGGTGTTCGAATGGCTGAAGGAGCAGGGTGGGGTGGAAGCCATCGCCAAGCTCAACGACGTCAAGCAGCGCACCCTGTATGACTTCATCGATGCCAGCGGCTTGTACAGCAACCCGATCAACAAGTCCGACCGCTCGTGGATGAACGTGCCGTTCCGTCTGGCCGATGATCGCCTGGACAAGCCGTTCCTGGCTGGCGCCGAGGCTCGCGGCCTGCTCAACCTCAAGGGCCATCGCTCGGTGGGCGGCATGCGCGCCTCCATCTACAACGCTGTGGACATCAACGCCGTTAACGCGCTGGTGGCCTACATGGCGGAGTTTGAGAAGGAACACGGCTGATGTCTGAGCAAGAACTCAAGGCCCTGCGTCTGCGCATTGACGCTCTGGACGAGAAAGTTCTGGAGCTGATCAGTGAGCGCGCGCGGTGCGCCCAGGAAGTTGCCCGGGTGAAGATGGCTTCCCTGGCAGAAGGCGAAGTGCCTGTGTTCTATCGTCCTGAGCGTGAAGCTCAGGTGCTCAAGCGGGTGATGGAGCGCAACCAGGGGCCGCTGGGCAATGAAGAGATGGCGCGTCTGTTCCGCGAAATCATGTCTTCGTGCCTGGCGCTGGAGCAGCCGCTGAAGGTGGCTTATCTCGGCCCGGAAGGTACCTTTACCCAGGCGGCGGCCATGAAGCACTTCGGTCACGCGGTGATCAGCAAGCCGATGGCGGCGATCGACGAAGTGTTCCGCGAAGTGGCGGCCGGTGCGGTGAACTTTGGTGTGGTGCCGGTGGAAAACTCCACCGAGGGTGCGGT
The DNA here is from genome assembly GCF_009861525.1 of Pseudomonas sp. LD120. Classification (GTDB taxonomy): domain Bacteria; phylum Pseudomonadota; class Gammaproteobacteria; order Pseudomonadales; family Pseudomonadaceae; genus Aquipseudomonas. Next base: position 639,166 of record NZ_WVHL01000003.1, read on the forward strand.
CAACCATACCCTCGACAGTTTCCTCGAGCATGACATGGTGATCTGCGGCGAAGTCGAACTGCGTATCCACCATCACTTGTTGGTGGGCGAGAACACCAAGACCGACAGCATCAGTCGTATCTACTCCCATGCCCAGTCGCTGGCCCAGTGCCGCAAGTGGCTGGACGCGCACTATCCGAATGTTGAGCGCGTTGCGGTATCCAGTAACGCCGAGGCGGCCAAGCGGGTCAAGGGTGAATGGAACTCGGCGGCTATCGCTGGCGACATGGCGGCAGGCTTGTATGGTCTGACTCGTCTGGCAGAAAAAATCGAGGATCGTCCGGACAACTCCACGCGCTTCTTGATGATCGGTAATCAGGAAGTGCCGCCGACCGGCGACGATAAGACCTCGATCATTGTCTCTATGAGCAACAAGCCCGGCGCCTTGCACGAGCTGTTGGTGCCGTTTCACGACAACGGCATCGACCTGACGCGCATCGAGACCCGGCCCTCGCGCAGCGGCAAGTGGACCTATGTGTTTTTCATCGACTTCGTTGGCCACCACCGTGATCCGTTGATCAAGGATGTGCTGGAGAAGATCAGTCAGGAAGCAGTGGCACTCAAGGTGCTGGGTTCCTACCCGAAAGCGGTTCTCTGAGGCTTTAGCAATGAGTGGCGACTTCCTCGCACTGGCACAACCAGGCGTGCAACAACTTTCGCCTTACGTTCCGGGCAAGCCCGTGGACGAACTGGCCCGTGAGCTGGATATCGATCCGGCCACCATCGTCAAGTTGGCGAGCAACGAAAATCCGCTGGGCGCCAGTCCCAAGGCGCTGGCGGCGATTCGCGACGAGTTGGCGGAACTGACCCGTTACCCAGACGGCAATGGCTTTGCCCTCAAGTCGCTGCTGGCTGGGCGCTGTGGCGTGGCGATCGAGCAGGTTACTTTGGGTAATGGTTCCAACGACATTTTGGAACTGGTGGCGCGGGCCTATCTGGCGCCTGGTTTGAATGCGGTGTTCAGCGAGCACGCGTTTGCTGTCTATCCCATCGTTACTCGGGCGGCTGGTGCTCAGGCACGCGTGGTTCCAGCCAAGAGCTGGGGGCACGATCTGCCGGCGATGCTCGGGGCGATTGATGAGCAGACTCGCGTAGTGTTCATTGCTAATCCGAACAATCCGACGGGTACCTGGTTCGGTGCTGAGGCGTTGGATGAGTTTCTCCAGGATGTACCGGCCCATGTGTTGGTGGTGCTGGATGAGGCCTATATCGAATACGCCGAAGGCAGCGATCTGCCGGATGGTCTGGACTTCCTGGCGGCCTATCCGAATCTGCTGGTGTCGCGGACCTTCTCCAAGGCCTATGGCCTGGCGGCGCTGCGGGTCGGTTATGGGTTGTCGAACCCGGTGGTCGCAGATGTGCTGAACCGTGTACGACAGCCTTTCAACGTCAACAGTCTGGCTTTGGCTGCGGCCTGTGCCGCGTTGCAGGACGCGGACTACCTGGCTGAGAGCCGTCGTTTGAACGAGTCCGGCATGCAGCAACTGGAGGCGGGTTTCGCCGCGTTGGGTTTGCGCTGGATCCCTTCTAAGGGCAACTTCGTGGCCGTGGATGTGGGTTGTGAGGCTGCACCGGTGTTCCAGGGGTTGTTGCGCGAAGGCGTGATTGTGCGTCCAGTGGCCAACTACGGGATGCCGAACCATTTGCGCGTCACCATTGGCTTGCCGGCGGAGAACACTCGTTTCCTTGAGGCTTTGGCCAAGGTTCTGGCCCGTGGGTGATGTCATTCCAGTGCAATCTGCTGCGCCTATGATCGGTCGCCTGGTGGTGATCGGTCTGGGGTTGATTGGCGGCTCCTTTGCCAAGGGGGTGCGCGAAAGTGGTGTATGCCGTGAAGTGGTCGGTGTTGATCTGGATCCACAGTCCCGCCAGCTAGCCGTCGAGCTGGGAGTGGTGGATCGTTGTGAAGAAGACCTGGCTCTGGCTTGTCAGGGCGCGGATGTAATTCAGCTGGCGGTGCCGATCCTGGCTATGGAGAAGCTTCTGGCGTTGCTGGCCAGAATGGATCTGGGGCAGGCGGTGCTGACCGATGTCGGCAGTGCCAAGGGGAATGTGGTGCGCGCGGCACAAGAGGCATTTGCTGGCATGCCGGCGCGCTTCGTCCCCGGGCATCCGATTGCCGGCTCCGAGCAGAGTGGCGTCGAAGCCTCCAATGCCCAGTTGTTCCGTCGCCACAAGGTGATCCTGACGCCTCTGGAACAAACCGATCCGGATGCGTTGGACTTGGTCGACAGGCTTTGGCGTGAACTGGGGGCGGATGTCGAGCACATGCAGGTCGAGCGCCATGACGAGGTTCTGGCGGCGACCAGTCACCTGCCGCACCTGCTGGCGTTCGGTTTGGTCGACTCGTTGGCCAAGCGCAGTGAAAATCTCGATATCTTCCGTTACGCTGCCGGCGGATTCCGCGATTTCACGAGAATCGCCGGTAGTGATCCGGTCATGTGGCACGACATCTTTCTCGCCAATCGCGAAGCGGTTCTGCGCACACTCGATACATTTCGCAACGATCTCGACGCCCTGCGCGACGCGGTCGATGCAGGGGACGGGCATCAGCTGTTGGGCGTATTCACTCGCGCCCGGGTTGCCCGCGAGCATTTCGGTAAAATCCTGGCCCGCCGGGCCTATGTGGACGCTATGAACTCCAATGATCTGATTTTCCTGGCAAATCCTGGTGGCCGCCTGTCTGGGCGGATTCGTGTACCGGGCGACAAATCGATTTCCCACCGCTCCATCATGCTCGGCTCTCTGGCTGAGGGCACCACCGAAGTCGAGGGGTTCCTCGAAGGTGAAGACGCCTTGGCCACGTTGCAGGCGTTTCGTGACATGGGCGTGGTCATCGAAGGACCGCATCATGGTCGCGTGACCATTCATGGGGTTGGCCTGCACGGCTTGAAGCCGGCGCCGGGCCCTATCTATTTGGGCAACTCCGGTACTTCGATGCGTCTGCTCTCCGGTTTGCTGGCTGCACAGAGCTTCGATAGCACGCTGACGGGGGATCTCTCGCTGTCCAAGCGCCCGATGAATCGCGTAGCTAATCCACTGCGGGAAATGGGGGCGGTGATCGAGACGGCGGCCGAAGGTCGCCCACCAATGGTGATCCGTGGTGGGCACAAGCTCAAAGGTCTGGCTTACACCTTGCCAATGGCCAGTGCTCAGGTTAAGTCCTGCCTGTTGCTGGCAGGTTTGTACGCCGATGGGAAGACCACCGTCACCGAGCCTGCGCCGACTCGCGATCATACCGAGCGCATGCTGCGCGGTTTCGGCTACTCGGTGAATGTCGACGGTGCAACCGCGTCGGTTGAATCCGGCGGCAAGCTCAAGGCGACTCATATTGAAGTGCCGGCAGATATCTCCTCTGCTGCGTTCTTCCTGGTTGCCGCGTCGATCGCCGAAGGTTCGGAGCTGGTACTTGAGCACGTAGGGATCAACCCGACCCGTACTGGCGTAATCGATATCCTGCGGCTGATGGGGGCTGATATTCGTCTGGAGAACCAGCGCGAAGTTGGCGGTGAGCCCGTTGCGGATCTGCATGTGCGTGCTGCCAAACTCAAGGGGATCGAGATTCCCGAGGAACTGGTACCGCTGGCAATCGATGAATTCCCAGTGTTGTTCGTGGCGGCGGCCTGCGCTGAAGGTCGCACCGTGCTGCGTGGCGCGGAAGAGCTGCGGGTCAAGGAGTCCGATCGTATTCAGGTCATGGCTGATGGCTTGCTGACCTTGGGAGTCAAGTGTGAGCCGACTCCGGACGGCATCATCATTGATGGTGGGCAGATCGGCGGGGGCGAAGTGCACGGTCACGGTGATCACCGTATTGCCATGGCATTCAGTGTTGCGTCGTTGCGGGCCAATGCACCGATTCGTATTCATGACTGCGCGAACGTCGCGACTTCGTTCCCGAACTTTCTCGCGCTGTGCGCGCAGGTGGGGATTCGTGTCGCGCAAGAGGCGCAATCGTGAATATCAAGGCCCCCGTAATCACCATCGATGGGCCGAGCGGTTCAGGTAAGGGCACCATTGCTGGCAAATTGGCCAAACATCTGGGGTGGTGCCTGCTGGATTCCGGGGCTCTTTACCGGCTGCTGGCTTTCGCCGCACGTAATCACGGTGTTGACCTGACTAACGAAGAGTCGCTGAAGCTGTTGGCGGCTCACTTGGACGTGCAGTTTCTCGGTGCCACTGAAAATCATCCACAGCGGATCATCCTCGAGGGCGATGATGTGACAGACGACCTGCGCAATGAGCAGGTCGGCGCCTGGGCATCTCAGGTAGCGGCTCTGCCGGCTGTTCGTGATGCGTTGTTGCAGCGCCAGCGGGCATTCCAGGAACCGCCGGGGCTGGTTGCGGATGGTCGCGACATGGGGACCGTGGTGTTTCCTGATGCCCCATTAAAAATTTTTCTGACGGCCAGCGCCGAGGAGCGTGCTCGTCGGCGCTACTTGCAGTTGAAGGGGAAAGTCGATGGTGTTAGTCTGTCGAGTCTGCTAGATGAGATACGTGCGCGCGACGAGCGCGACACCCAGCGAGCGGTAGCCCCGCTCAAGCCGGCGGCTGACGCCATACAGCTGGATTCTACGGAATTGTCCATCGATCAGGTGTTGCAGCGCATCTTGAGCGAAATTGCCATTCGCGATTTCGCCGGGTGAACAAGGAAGATCGCGGGGGACCAGTCATAGTCCTGCGGTCTTTCTTTTATATGAACGTAACCCACATTGTCTGGGATGTGGCAGATGGGCGTATTCTTCGCCCTTATCAACAGGAATTAAAATGAGCGAAAGCTTTGCGGAACTCTTTGAAGAAAGCCTAAAAACCCTGAACCTTCAGGCAGGCTCCATCATCACCGGTGTTATCGTCGACATCGACTACCAAGCGCGTTGGGTAACCGTTCACGCTGGTCTGAAGTCTGAAGCACTGATCCCGCTTGAGCAGTTCTACAACGATGCTGGCGAACTGTCCATCAATGTTGGTGATGAAGTTCACGTTGCTCTGGACTCGGTTGAAGACGGTTTCGGTGAAACCAAGCTCTCCCGTGAAAAAGCCAAGCGCGCTGAATGCTGGATCGTTCTGGAAGCAGCCTTCGCAGCCGAAGAAGTGGTTAAGGGCGTTATCAACGGTAAGGTTAAAGGCGGCTTCACAGTCGACGTTAACGGCATCCGTGCGTTCCTGCCAGGTTCTCTGGTTGACGTCCGTCCTGTGCGCGACACTACGCACCTGGAAGGCAAAGAGCTCGAGTTTAAAGTCATCAAGCTCGACCAGAAGCGCAACAACGTTGTCGTTTCCCGCCGTAGCGTCCTCGAAGCCGAGAACTCCGCTGAGCGTGAAGCTCTGCTGGAATCCCTGCAGGAAGGTCAGCAAGTCAAAGGTATCGTCAAGAACCTCACTGACTACGGCGCATTCGTTGATCTGGGCGGCGTCGATGGCCTGCTGCACATCACCGACATGGCTTGGAAGCGCATCAAGCATCCTTCCGAGATCGTCAACGTTGGCGACGAGATCGATGTCAAGGTTCTGAAGTACGATCGCGAGCGCAATCGTGTTTCCCTGGGCCTGAAGCAACTGGGCGAAGATCCATGGGTTGCTATCAAGGCTCGTTACCCAGAAAGCACCCGCGTTACCGCTCGTGTAACCAACCTGACCGACTACGGCTGCTTCGCTGAGCTGGAAGAAGGCGTGGAAGGCCTGGTGCACGTTTCGGAAATGGACTGGACCAACAAGAACATCCACCCTTCGAAAGTCGTACAAGTCGGCGACGAAGTGGAAGTTATGGTTCTGGACATCGACGAAGAGCGTCGTCGTATCTCCCTCGGCATCAAGCAGTGCAAGTCCAACCCATGGGAAGACTTCTCTGGCCAGTTCAACAAGGGCGATAAGATTTCCGGCACCATCAAGTCGATCACCGATTTCGGTATCTTCATCGGTCTGGACGGCGGCATCGATGGTCTGGTTCACCTGTCCGACATCTCCTGGAACGAAGTGGGCGAAGAAGCCGTACGCCGCTTCAAGAAGGGCGACGAGCTGGACACCGTTATCCTGTCGGTTGACCCAGAGCGCGAGCGTATCTCCCTGGGTATCAAGCAACTGGAAAGCGATCCGTTCTCCGAGTACGTTCAAGAGAACGACAAAGGCGCAATCGTTAAGGGTGTTGTAAAAGAAGTTGACGCCAAAGGCGCCATCATCACCCTGGCTAACGATATCGAAGCTACTCTGAAAGCCTCCGAAATCAGCCGCGACCGCATCGAAGATGCGCGTAACGTTCTGAAAGAAGGCGAAGAAGTTGAAGCCAAGATCATCAGCGTTGACCGTAAGAGCCGTGTAATCCAGCTCTCGATCAAGTCGAAAGACGTTGAAGACGAGAAAGAAGCGATCCAAAGTCTGCGCGACAAGCCAGCTGCTTCGGATATCGCTGCTGGTCCTACCACTCTGGGCGACCTGCTGCGTGCACAGATGGAAAAACAGAACTAAGTTCTGTCAGGCCATGAAAAAGGCGACTTCGGTCGCCTTTTTTGTGTCCGAAAATCTTTAAGCTCTTATTCAAAAGGTGGGGACGATACGTAATAAGCTGCCTGTTTCTTAGGCAGGTTGGCTCGTAAGCTTGGGGGTTATTAGGGAGGAGACGGTTAACGGTTGATGCTATTTGGCGAGAGGGGGCTATGGAAGTTGATGGTTCAGGTCTGAGGTAAATGCGGCAAATTCACCGCGTTGGTGTGCGGTTGTCATGTTATCGCTAAGTCTGGGCATTCAGGAAAAGAAGAGGTAGCCTTTTTAGCTGAAATCCTGCAGGTATCTCAGGTGGACATAGCCAGCTACGGGCCAATAGAGGAGCGTATTTTTATCGCCATGCCTTGCTGTGTGAAAGGGAGTATGCGTCACTAGCTCAGTATTTGGGCTGTTCAAAACCTTCGCCACATGCTAAAACCTTTGAAGCACTGACCTAGCTGCTTGAAAAAGAAGGGAAAAATATGACGAAGTCGGAGTTGATCGAGCGAATTGTTACTCATCAAGGGTTGCTGTCATCCAAGGACGTTGAGTTGGCGATCAAGACGATGCTTGAGCAAATGTCGCAGTGTTTAGCGACAGGGGATCGAATTGAGATCCGGGGCTTTGGTAGCTTCTCGCTTCACTATCGGGCTCCTCGTGTAGGTCGGAACCCAAAGACAGGTCAGTCCGTTAGTTTGGATGGAAAATTTGTTCCGCATTTCAAGCCTGGAAAAGAGCTTCGTGATCGAGTGAATGAGGATGAAAGTTGAGTTTAAAGAATATATATTTATGAGGGATTTATTTTATGCTCTTAAGTTTTAGTGCTGGTTATTAAATCCTGGTTTTTTTTGCGTTTTGCTTTTTTGATTTTTTGTGCTGTTTAGAATTTAATATATTGTATGTTAGATGTTTTTTTGGTTCTTCTGAAAACTGGCTCTTGCTTTTTTATTGTCGGATGCATTTTTTATTTTCAATGAGATTCAATTTTATTTTAAGTGTTCAGAATATTATTCTGTAGCGCCGGTTTGAGTAAGGTACGCTAGATAATGAGCAGGATCCTTTTGACAGGAGCGTCCGGTTTTGTAGGTGGTGCTATTTGTGAGTATTTATCTAAGGTTTCGAATTATCAACTAATCGTCGCAATACGTAAACCATTGCAGAGGGGGGTGGGAACCGCGATTGCTGCTCATGTTAATGATATAGATGGTGATACGGATTGGGCTCGGGCTCTATCGGAGTGTGATGTCGTCATACATTCCGCTGCTCGTGTCCATGTAATGTACGAGTCATCTATTGATCCTCTTGCTTCATTTCGAAAAGTTAACGTCGAAGGTACGCTGAATTTGGCACGTCAGGCGGCTCAAATGGGCGTGCGTCGTTTCATATTCATTAGTTCCATCAAAGTCAATGGTGAGGAAACTTTATTGGGGGCATCCTATAAAGCTGATGATGAGCCCTCTCCGCTGGATCCTTACGGTATTTCTAAGATGGAGGCGGAAAAGGGACTTGTAGCTATCGCATCACAAACGGGGATGGAAGTCGTGATCATTCGCCCGCCGCTTGTTTATGGGCCGGGAGTCAAGGCAAACTTCTTGAACATGATGCAATGGTTGCATAGAGGTATTCCCTTGCCTTTAGGGGCAATACACAACCGTCGTAGTTTGGTGGCACTGGGTAATTTGGTAGATTTTATTATGGTCTGCATTGAACATCCTAATGCTGCGAACCAGACTTTTTTGGTCAGTGATGGGGATGATCTTTCAACAACGGAATTGCTGAAAAAAATGGGGCGAGCGTTGGGCAGACCTGCTCGTTTGGTTCCCGTGCCAAGCCAACTCTTCGAGTTCGGCGCTGCTTTGTTGGGAAGAGAAACACTTTCACAGAGGTTGTGTGGATCGCTTCAAGTTGACATTACTAAAAATCGCGACTTGTTGGGTTGGATTCCGCCAGTAAGTGTGGAATCGGCGTTTAGTCTTACTGCTAAGCATTTTCTCGAAACACGAGCATAAATTTTTATGTCGTTTTTAAACTATATTCTTATTATTTAAATGGATGCAGTGCAAAAAATGACTGCTTGCTCATTCGACTTTTGGGGTTGACGTAAACATGGTGATCTGGTGGTTGATGTTGGCTGTGTTTGGCCTGTCGCTTCTGTTGACGTGGTCTCTGCGTCGCTATGCATTAGCGCGTAGCTTGATGGATGTTCCCAATTATCGTAGCTCCCATTCCGTGCCAACCCCTAGAGGGGGCGGTGTCGCAATTGTCGTGAGTTTTCTTACCGCGGCCCCCTTCTTGTACCTTTTTGCTGATATGCCCTGGTCATATATATTGGCTTTATGGGGGGCTGGTGGACTAATAGCAGTAATCGGCTTTCTGGACGATCATGGGCATGTAGCTGCACGGTGGAGGCTGCTTACGCATTTTGCTGCTTCTATTTGGGCGCTGCTCTGGATGCGTGGTTTGCCACCTGTTCAATTGTTGGGGGTCGATTTCGAGCTTTCTTGGCTTGGTCATGTCTTGGCAGTTTTTTATCTGGTCTGGATGCTTAACCTATATAATTTCATGGATGGCATTGATGGCATAGCCAGTGTTCAGGCGGTTACGGTATGTCTTGGAGCATGTGTTATCTATTGGCTGACCGGTAATGTCTCATTGATCTGGCCAGCAATGTTATTGGTGACCGCTGTATTGGGGTTTCTATACTGGAACTTGCCACCTGCACGTATTTTCATGGGAGATGCAGGCAGTGGTTTTCTTGGTCTGGTTTTGGGGATGTTATCAGTACAAGCGGCTTGGAAGTCTCCCAAGTTTCTTTGGGTCTGGTTGATTCTTCTTGGCGTATTTATTGTTGATGCAACCTTTACCCTTATTCGTAGATTGTTGCGCGGAGATAAAGTTTATGAGGCGCATCGTAGTCATGCTTATCAGTTTGCATCTCGTCAGTTCGGTCAGCATTTGCCAGTGACTCTGACGGTTCTCACCATTAACGTACTTTGGTTGTTGCCGATAGCCATATGTGTAGGCCTGTTCAATCTAGATGGTGTTTTTGGGTTAGTGATAGCCTATGTGCCGTTGATTTTCCTGGCTTTTAAATTTCATGCAGGGGAGTTGGAAGAAAGTGTTTGACAGTGGTCAATGCCTGGGGCAGAAAGATACGTGCTTCACATCGGTGTAAAACTTATAGCGAGGTTAGGGGGTGGGGTTCGAAAAGACGATTATGGATAAAGTACGAACATGTCTGTTGAGGCTTCCACGCCGGCAGAAACGAGTCCTGCAGGTGATTGCCGATATTATTTTGGTGTGGGTTGCTCTGTGGATGGCGTTTGTCGTCAGGCTGGGTTTTGAGGACCTGGATAATCCCTTTGTTGTGCATTTTTGGCTTTTTGCCAGTGCCCCAGTTGTCGCTATTCCTTTATTCATCAGGTTCGGAATGTATCGTGCGGTCATGCGTTACTTTGGTAACGATGCCCTTATTGCGATAGTCAAGGCGGTGACCTTGTCGGCGTTGGTTCTCGCATTGGTTGTTTATCTGTATAGTAATCATCAAACAGTAGTACCACGCTCAATCGTGTTTAACTACTGGTGGTTGTCCATGGTAATGATTGGTGGGCTCAGGCTGGGCATGCGCCAATACTTTCTGGGGGACTGGTTCACTGCCGCCCAGCATGTACCGTTTACTAGCCGGGACGATGGTTTGCCCAAGGTGGCTATCTACGGGGCCGGCGCGGCGGGTAATCAGCTAGTTGCTGCCTTACGGTTGGGGCGCCTGATGCGCCCAGTGGCCTTTATCGACGATGACAGCAATATTGCTGATCGGATGATCGCAGGGTTACAGGTATACAAACCCAAGCACTTGCAACAGATGATCGAAGAAACGGGGGCGGGTGAAGTGCTTCTAGCGATCCCCTCATCCACACGTAGTCGCCGTCGAGAAATTCTAGGTTTTCTGGAAGGTTTCCCGCTCCACGTTCGAAGTGTTCCTGGCTTCATGGATCTGGCCAGTGGCCGAGTGAAGGTAGATGACATCCAAGAGGTGGACATCGCGGACCTGCTTGGACGTGACTCTGTTCCTGCACAAGGCGATCTGTTGGCGCATTGTATCAAGGGGAAAACTGTTCTTGTGACAGGCGCCGGCGGATCTATTGGCTCTGAACTATGTCGACAGATTCTGAAGTTGGGACCTACTACGCTAATATTGCTCGATCACAGCGAATTTAATCTTTATAGTATTTTGTCCGAGCTTGAACAGCGCATTTCGAGAGAGTCACTTATTGTTAAGTTGCTACCTATTCTAGGTTCGGTTCGTGATTACGAGAAGTTATTCTCTATTATGAAGGTTTGGAGTGTAGAGACGGTTTATCACGCGGCAGCTTATAAGCACGTGCCTATGGTGGAGCATAATATTGCCGAAGGTGTGCTGAATAATGTAATGGGCACGCTCAATACCGCGCAAGCCGCCTTGCAGTCCGGTGTTGCTAATTTTGTGCTGATTTCCACCGATAAGGCCGTTCGCCCAACTAATGTAATGGGCAGTACCAAGCGATTGGCGGAACTCACCTTGCAGGCGTTGAGCAACGAAATAGCTCCAGTCTTGTTCAATGACCCGTCGGGTATTTCACGCGTCAATAAAACGCGTTTCACCATGGTACGTTTTGGTAATGTTTTGGGCTCCTCAGGTTCGGTGATTCCGCTTTTTCACAAGCAAATAACGTCTGGCGGTCCATTGACGGTTACTCACCCCAAAATAACGCGCTACTTCATGACCATTCCCGAAGCCGCCCAGTTGGTTATTCAGGCGGGTTCGATGGGGCAGGGCGGTGATGTATTCGTGTTGGATATGGGGGAACCAGTAAAAATCGTCGAGTTGGCAGAAAAGATGATTCATCTCTCAGGGCTGAGTGTTCGTTCGGAAAAAAATCCTCACGGTGATATTGCTATTGAGTTCACAGGGCTGCGTCCAGGTGAAAAGCTTTACGAAGAGTTACTGATTGGTGACAACGTAGTGGCTACTCAACATCCTATGATCATGAGTGCTAATGAGGATTATCTGTCTTGGGAGGTACTCAAGGCTAAACTCAACGAACTCCTTGCAGCGATTGATTCAGATGACTATGCAAGAGTTCGTCAACTGCTTCGTGAGACGGTAAGTGGTTATGCTCCGGATGGTGAAATCGTCGATTGGGTTTATCAGCAGCGACGTCTCAAACCCTGAGTCAACACAACCGGTAACCTTCTCACCTTTGACTTGCTTCCGGCATCACCTAAGTTTGGAAGGCAGCTTCGGAAAAGCTGCCTTCCTTATCGATGTCATGGAGCGTCATTATGCGTAACTCTTATTTCTCTTCTTTAATCTTTGCTTTGCTCGCTAGCTTCGCACTTGTTACTCAAGCGGCGCCGCCTACTGACGGGCAAGCTCCCTCTTCTGTAATTGCGGGGCAGTCAGCTGCTCAAGTTAGCAGGATTAACTTGAATACGGCTGATGTAGCTGTTCTGCAGCGCGAGCTTTTCGGGATTGGTGAGGCGAAGGCTAAGGCAATAGTCGCTTATCGAGAGGAGAATGGTCTTTTTGCTTCGGTGGATGAGTTGCTCGAAGTTAAAGGTATTGGCAAGACCATTCTTGAGCGTAATCGGGACAAACTTGAAGTCAATTGACTTGACACGTTAACGGTCGAGGGCCGGTCTTTGACCGGCCTTTTAATGTATGCGGTGACTGGTGCCCTTTCACAACCACGGCAACCGTAGATCTTGGTAAGCGGTAAGCGCCCCATAAAGCCCACATTCCAAGTCGAAATCTGATGCTCGAAGCTGTGCTCCTCAACTCTTTCAGGAGCCAGTACCTCATGATGCGACCCGATGCAAAAGTGGAAAAAGTCTACCTCTACCCCAAGCCCGTAGACTTTCGAAAATCCATAGACGGTCTGACCGCGCTGGTAGAGCTGGACATCAAAGTCGCCGTGTTCGATCCGGTACTTTTTGTCTTCCTCAACAAAGCCCGTAACCGCATCAAAGTGTTGTATTGGGAGCGCAACGGCTTCTGTCTTTGGCTCAAACGCCTTGAATCCGAACGGTTCAAAACCTCCCCTGACGACACGAATGAAGTCATTGTCCTGACGGCTCAGGAACTGAACTGGTTACTCGACGGTTTTGATCTGTGGCGCAACCGGCCACATCAGGTTTTGACGCCGCGATTTGTCGCATAGTTGGATATAATCCGGGCCATGATTTCCATGCCCGACGACCTCCCTGATGATCCGGTTCTGCTCAAGCAAATGCTTGTGCAGATGCTCAGTGAGCGTCAGGTGGACAAAGACCAGATTGTTGACCTGAAAGAGCAGATCAAACTATGGCGTGAACGTTTTTTCGGGCGTAAGTCAGAGCAAACCATCGATCCGCAGACGCCGCAGCTCGTGCTCTTTAATGAACCCGAAAGCTTTGCGGTTCCGGTCTCCGACACCTCTGACGAAGAAGTCGTTGCCCCGACTAAACGCCGAGGTAAACGTAAACCACTATCAGCCGATCTGCCTCGGATCGAGGTCATCCACGAACTACCCGAACACGAACTGACTTGCGGCTGCGGTTGCCGCAAACACGCCATCGGCGAAGAAACCAGCGAACAGCTAGAGATCGTGCCGATGCAGATCCGCGTGATCAAACATATCCGCAAAGTCTACGGCTGCCGGGGCTGCGAAGCAGCCCCGGTCACGGCTGACAAACCTACGCAACTGATCGAAAAGAGCATGGCCAGCCCCAGCGTGCTGGCCATGCTGCTAACGACTAAATACGTCGATGGTCTGCCGCTGCACCGCTTCGAAAAAGTCCTCGCTCGCCACGGTGTCGAGATCCCTCGGCAAACTCTGGCTCGCTGGGTGATCCAGTGCAGCGAACACTTCCAGCCACTGCTGAATTTGATGCGTGACCGCCTGCTGGAAAGTCCGGTCATCCACTGCGATGAAACCCGTGTCCAGGTGTTGAAAGAGCCGGATCGAGATCCGACCAGCCAATCCTGGATGTGGGTGCAAGCCAGCGGCCCGCCAGATCGTAAAGTCGTGTTGTTTGACTACACGTCCAGTCGTGCGCAGGAGGTGCCGTTACGGCTGCTGGAAAGTTATCGCGGTTATGTCATGACCGACGACTACGCCAGCTATAACGCGTTGGCGTTGCAATCGGGTGTGGAGCGCTTGGCGTGCATGGCCCATGCACGACGCAAGTTCGTGGACGCGCAAAAAGTGCAGCCCAAGGGTAAAACCGGACGGGCCGATATCGCACTGACGATGATCAACAAGCTGTACGGGATCGAGCGTGAACTTAAGGAAGCCGATGATGAACAGCGGTTTATCGTTCGCCAGGAAAAGAGCCTGCCGATCTTGGGGCAGCTGAAAGTCTGGTTGGATAAAACCCAATCCCAGGTGACGCCGCAAAGTGCATTAGGCAAGGCGGTGCATTATCTGGCGAATAACTGGAGCCGACTGGAGCGTTATGTCGAAGCGGGTTATTTGCCCATCGACAACAACGCGGCCGAAAGAGCGATCAAGCCGTTTGTCATCGGACGCAAGGCCTGGTTGTTCAGCGATACCGTCAATGGCGCCAGTGCCAGCGCGAAGATCTACAGCCTGGTCGAGACCGCCAAGGTCAACGGCCAAGAGCCTTATACGTGGCTACGCCACGTACTAGAGCGGCTGCCGCATGCCTCGTCAGTAAAGGACTACGAGGCGCTACTGCCGTGGAACTGCTCGCCCGAAATGCCACAGTAAACCGTTGACCCACTGTTGGGCAGGTGGGGTTTATGGATCGCATACCTTTCGTGGCGATGTTCATCGCCGACTTCTTTTAAATCTCGCTCGATACCGTAAAGCTTGTTGATTGTAGTGGTCTACTAACTCCGGACACCTTTTTAGGCGAAGATGATCGCCACACAGAGGTGTTCAATGAGCAGACAACGACGTACTTTCACCCCTGCCTTCAAGCGTGAGGCTGCCAGCCTGGTGCTCGACCAAGGCTATAGCTGCCCTGAGGCCGCCAAATCCCTCGATGTAGGTGAGACCGCATTGCGGCGCTGGGTTGCCCAGTTGCAACTGGAACGTGGAGGCGTTACGCCGACTGCCAAGGCGCTTACACCGGAGCAGCAGACGATTCAGGAGCTTCAGGCCCGCATCAACCGGCTGGAGCTTGAGAAAAAAATCTTAAAGGAGGCCACTGCGCTCTTGATGGCCGAGGAACACGGGCGCAGACGTTGAAGTCGATTCGGCAGTTGGCCAAGCACTATCCCGTCCAGCTGTTGTGTTCAGTGTTCGAGCTGCCCCGATCCTGTTATTACGCCCATTTGGCCCGGCGGCGTCGTATCGATGTTCGCCGGGTGAGCCTGCGCAGCCGCATCAACGAACTGTTCAGCCAAAGCCGTAGTTCTGCCGGCAGCCGCAGTATCGTTGCCATGCTTCGCGACGAGGGCGTTGAGGTGGGACGCTTCAAGGTCAGAAGCTTGATGAAGGAACAAGGATTGATCAGCAAGCAGCCCGGTTCTCACGCTTACAAGAAAGCCACGGTTGAACGTCCTGACATTCCCAACCTCCTCGATCGGCAGTTCGCCGTGGCAGCGCCGAACAGGGCCTGGTGCGGCGACATCACCTACATCTGGGCGCAAGGGCGATGGCATTACCTGGCCGTTGTATTGGATTTGTACAGCCGCAGGGTGGTGGGTTGGGCAATGTCTTCCAGGCCTGATGCCGATCTGGTCATCAAGGCGCTCGACAGGGCGTATGAAATGCGTGGCAGACCACGGGGCGTCCTATTTCACAGCGATCAGGGAAGCCAATACGGCAGCCGCAGTTTCCGACGGCGACTGTGGCGCTATCGGATGACTCAAAGCATGAGCAGACGGGGAAACTGCTACGACAACTCGCCAATGGAGCGGCTGTTTCGTAGCCTGAAAACCGAGTGGGTGCCGACGGTGGGCTACATGACGACGGCGTTGGCCGAGCAGGACATCGGCCGATACCTCATGCAGCGATACAACTGGACACGGCCACATCAGTACAACGGCTTCGTGCCGCCAGCGGTTGTTGAGGAAAAACTCAATTCAGTGTCCGGAAATTGTTGACCACTACAGATCAGATTCAGGGCGATATCAGCACGCCCGGTTTTGCCTTTAGGCTGCACCTTTTGCGCCTCGACAAACTTGCGTCGCGCATGTGCCCAACAGCCTAAACGTTCGACACCGGATTGCGCGCCCAAGGCGTTATAACCAGCGTAATCATCGGTCATCAGGTAGCCGCGATAACCTTCGAGCAGGCGCGATGGAACCTCCTGCGCCCGGCTGGTCGAGTAGTCAAAAAGGATGACGGGCTGATCCGGCGGCCCGCCGGTTTGCACCCACATCCAGGATTGACTGGTCGGCTCTCGATCAGGCTCTTTCAGCACCTGCACGCGCGTTTCGTCGCAGTGGATGACGCGACTTTCCAGCAGTCGATCACGCATCAAGTTGAGCAAGGGTTGCAGGTGTTCGCCGCACTGGATAACCCAGCGTGCCAAGGTTTGTCGTGGAATATCGACGCCGTGGCGACCAAGTACTTTTTCGAAGCGATGCAGGGGCAGGCCATCGACGTATTTGGTCGTCAGCAACATCGCCAAAACGCTGGAGCTAGCCATGCTCTTTTCGATCAGCTGCGCCGGTTTGTCGGCGGTGACCAGCGCGGTTTCACAGCCACGGCAGGCGTAGACCTTGCGCACATGTTTGATCACGCGGATTTGCATCGGCACGATCTCGAGCTGCTCGCTGATTTCCTCGCCAATGCTGTGTTTACGGCAACCGCAGGTGCAGGTCAGCTCGTGATCGGGCAGCTCGTGAATGACTTCGATACGTGGAAGATCGGCGGGCAGAGGCTTGCGTTTGCCCCGTCGTTTGCTCGGCGCTACGACTTCTTCTTCAACCGTTTCGTCGACAGACTCGGCCACGCTTTCAGCTTCGTTGAACAAGGCCATTTGCGGGGTCGCGGGATCGGCTGTCTGCTCTGACTTGCGCCCGAAAAGGCGCTGACGCAACAGCGCGTTTTCTTCTTCAAGATGAACGATCTTGCCCTTATCCGACTCGCGCTCACTCAGCATTTTCTCAAGCAGTTGCTTGAGCAAAACAGGGTCGTCAGGAAGGTCTTTTGGCATGGAAATCATGCTCTGGATTATACCGAATCAGGCGACGAATCGAGGCGTCAAAACTTGATGCGGCCGGTTGCGCCACAAATCAAAACCGTCCAATAACCAGTTGAGTTCTTGAACCGTCAGCACGATGGCTTCATCCGAACAATCCGGCGATGTTTTGAAGCGCTCGGATTCCAAGCGCTTCAGCCAAAGGCAAAAGCCGTTGCGTTCCCAATATAAAATCTTCACTCGGTTTCGAGGCTTGTTGAGGAAGACGAAAAGCACCGGATCAAACACCGCGACCTTGATGTCCAGTTCGACCAGAGCGGCGAGGCCGTCGATGGATTTTCGGAAGTCAACGGGCTTGGGGTACAGATAGACTAATGAGATGGTCACCCTCACACCTTGCGAGGGCTACGCTTTCGCAGGGTGTTTTATTTTCGGAGGCCATCATCATGAGCGATTTAACGCTGGTAGGTGTCGATCTCGGTAAGCATAGTTTCCACCTGCACGGCCAAGACAAGCCAGGCCGAGAGGTGTTTCGCAAGAAGCTCTCACGGCAGCAGATGATGAGGTTCTTCGGCAATATCCCGACATGCACCGTAGTGATGGAGGCCTGCGCCGGCTCGCATTTTGTGGCTAGGGAACTGATAGCGATGGGGCATCAGGCCAAGCTGATTTCGCCGCAGTTCGTTCGCCCTTTTGTCAAAAGCAACAAGAACGACTTTGTGGATGCTGAGGCGATCTGCGAAGCAGCTACGCGTCCGACGATGCGTTTCGTGGCACCCAAGACCGAGTCTCAGCAGATACTTTCAATCATGCATCGCACGCGGGAGTCGTTGGTGCACGATCGCACGAAAGCGGTCAATCAGATGCATGGCTTTCTGCTTGAGTTCGGAATCAGCCTACCTAAAGGTCCGACAATGATGAAGCGCTTGGGGAATATTCTGGCCGAGCATGAACTGCCGGTTCGACTGACGGTGTTGCTACAGCGATTGCATCAGCACTTCAGTTATCTGAATGAGCAAATCAAGGAAATGGATAAAGAGCTTGTAGGCCAACTGGCCGACGATGATCTGGGCAGTCGTTTGCTGAGCATACCGTGTGTCGGCCCGATCACCGCCAGCCTTTTGGCTGCCGAAATGGGGGATGGTAAACAATACGGGTGTAGCCGTGACTTCGCCGCGTCCGTTGGACTGGTGCCCCGGCAGTACAGCACGGGCGGCAAGGCGAATCTGCTGGGGATCAGCAAACGAGGCGATAAGAACCTCAGACGGTTGTTGGTGCAGTGCGCCAGGGTTTACATGTTTAGGCTAAAATATCAGCACGGCGCGTTGGCCGATTGGGTGCGCTCAATGCTCTGTCGTCGCCACTCAAACGTGGTGGCCTGTGCCTTGGCGAACAAACTGGCAAGAATCGCCTGGGCGATAGCGGCCCACCATACACAATTTGAAGCAGGGCCAGACGCTTTAGCGGCCTGATCCTACTGTTGTGCTGTACCACGAACGATCCTTCCAGGTTTTGCGATAACTGAACAATTGATGATGTGAACGGCCCACCGGCCTGGTAAAGAACCTGTGTCGAAAATCGGCTTTCGAATCCGATAGACTTTTAAGGATTGCCAGGCGCGACTCTCATCGTGGCGCGGAGCGTGCTCCGTCCAGACGCCGGATAGATTTAGGCAAACCAACTAACCATCACTGATCAGCATTGCAAAAAAGGAGGTGACCATAGATTTTTCGACTTTTGCGTCGGGACGCATCATGAGGTGCTGGCTCTGGAAAGAAATCGGGAGCACAGCATCGGGGATCAGGTGATGACTTTGAATGTGGAGTTCATGGAGCGCTTACAAACGCCTTGAATCCGAACGGTTCAAAACCTCCCCTGACGACACGAATGAAGCCATTGTCCTGACGGCTCAGGAACTGAACTGGTTACTCGACGGTTTTGATCTGTGGCGCAACCGGCCACATCAGGTTTGTATGCGATCCATAAACCCCACATTCAAAGTGCCAAGCTTGTAACCGCTCCATGAACTACACATTCAAAGCACTCCCCTGACGCCGGATGCTGTGCTCCCGTTTTTCTCCGGAGCCAGCCCCGCCATGATGCGACCCGACGCCAAAGTCGAAAAAGTGTACCTCTACCCCAAACCCGTGGACTTGCGAAAATCCATCGACGGCCTCGCCGCTCTGGTTTATGGATCGCATACAGTCTATCTCTACCCCAAGCCAGTCTGGCAAATAACGCATCTGAGAATCCTCCGCAACTAGGCCGCTAGTTTAACCAAGGTTTATCAGGTCACGCGCTACTTCCAAGCCGGCTTTGTCGTGCCGTTACAGTTTATAGACAGGTTCCATGGGGGGAGAGGATGTGGCTGATTGGCACGCTAAATGGTTACTGATTAGCTGAAAGTTGTTGAACAATCTTAAGGTGTTTCCATGAGCGATGGTTTATCCCTGGCGGATCACATCACGCTGGAGCTGCGTGCGGACATTATCGCTGGTCGGCTGCTGCCCGGTATGGCGTTGGTAGAGGGGGATCTGGTCAATGCCTATAACGCTTCGCGCAATACGATTCGTGAAGCTCTGCATCGTTTGGGGCAGGACGGGCTTGCTGTCTATGTGCGTCATAAAGGGGTGATGGTCCGCCGCCTCAACAGTGATGACGTGCGTGACTTGTTCCGGGTGCGCCGTACCTTGGAGTTGCAGGCGATCGTCCAGGCTCGGCCGCTGCGCGAATATCAGTCCGATTGGATGCTTGATGCCATCGAGGCGGCCGAGCTAGCCAGGCAGCGTGAGGACTGGCGCGCCGTCGGTACTCAGGGTTTGCGCTTTCATCAGCAAGTGGTGGGGCTACTGGGTTCCCCTCTGTTCGATGAGTTTTTCACCAATGTGGTGGCGCAATTGCGATTGGTGTTTTGTTCGGTGCCCGATGAAGCGCGGTTCCAGGGCCCTTGGCTGGCTCGGGATCGGCAGATTCATGAGTGGTTGCTGGAAGGCGATAGAGCCTCCGCCAGCGATGCTATGGCGTCGTATCTGCAGGATTCCGAACGACTGTTGTTGAACATTCTTAGTCAATCCCTGCATCACTGAGTGAGGGCGATACCCATGTACAACGATTATCCGGCGGCTTATCAGGTCAGCAAGGGTTCGGCATTACAGGTGGATACGGCGTTCTATGAGCGTATTCGCGACAGCCGGAAACAGCGCACGCTGATCGAGCAGTTCGAGGTGCCGATTCGTACCGGGCGAGCGTGGAAGGTGCCGGCTGGGCATGTGTTTCGGGTGACGACCCCTGTGGGCCCGCAGGTGGGTGATTTCAACGTGTGGAATGCCCATGACCCACGTGAGCGTCTGTGGGCTGCACGTACCCGGCAACTGCAGGGGGCCCATGTCAGCACCCATGACCGGCTCTGGTCGAATCTGCCGTTTCTGCGTCCCCTGGTTACCATTACCGACGACAGTCTGGCGCATTACGGTATCGACGAGCACGGTGGCCGCCTGCACGATTTGCTGGGTACCCGTTGTGATCCTTATGTGAACCGTATGCTCACCGGCGAGGACTTTCATCATCATTGTCATTCCAACTTGACTCGGGCGGTGTTGCCCCACGGTTTGACTGAGTTCGATGTGCACGACGTATTGAACATCTTCCAGTGCACGGGCCTGAATCATGACGATATGTATTTCATGAAGGCTTGTCCGGCGCGCAAAGGTGACTATCTGGAATTTTTCGCCGAGATCGACCTGCTTTGTGCATTGTCGACGTGTCCGGGAGGGGATTTGTCCTTGCCCATGTGGGGCCCTGACGCTCAAGACCCCTTGAGTGTGTGCCGTCCGTTGGGTGTGGAGATCTATCGCCTGGAGGAATCGTTGCTCAAAGGCTGGAGTCAGCCGCAGAGAGCCGCCTATGAGGGCCTGCACGGTTTGCACATCGCTAAGGCCGAATGGGAGCGCTAAGGCCTCAATCCACCCCTTCACCTTGAGGCGAAGGGGCGATGGAATTAACGGTCCTGCGCTTCCTTGGCATCCATTTCTGCGTTGCGCTCGGCCACGCGTTTGCGTTGCTCATCGGTCAATTCGACCTTGTTGGCAGTGTCGCGCAGCATCATCAAGCCGCCAACGATCGAACCGATAGCAACCACCAGAATTAACCAGGCATACCAGGGCATAGGGTTCTCCTTAATCGGCGGTTGCCCAAGGGCGAAGGTTCGCACTCGAAACCGCCTGTAATGCTTTGAGTTAGAGCATTTTGCACGAGTTCCATTGTATGCCTGATCGGTCTGCCGGACGGTCGCGCGTTATAAACCAGTCAGCATGGTGTCTGGCGGAGCGTTGGCCCGCAGTTGTCCGGTGAGCTGGAAATAGATGAAGCCCAACACCATGAAAGCCAGGAAGATCAGGCCGATCAGGGCGTTGAACCAGGCCATGGCCACCAGGCATACCACGGCTAGCGCCAGGGCAATGGCCGGCACTAGCGGATACCCTGGGGCGCGGAAGGTGCGTTGTAGAGTCGGTTCGGTCTTACGCAGCTTGAACAGGCTGAGCATGCTCATGATGTACATCACGATGGCGCCGAACACCGCCATGGTGATCATCGCCGCCGTGAGGGTCATGCCGCCCAAGTTGATCAGGCCGTCGCTGTAGATCGCGGCGATGCCGATCATGCCGCCAGCAATGATCGCCCGATGTGGCGTCTGGAACTGTGACAACTTGGCCAGTGATGCGGGCAGGTAGCCGGCCCGGGCCAGGGCGAAGAACTGCCGCGAATAGCCCAGGATGATCCCGTGAAAGCTGGCTACCAGGCCAAACAGTCCGATCCACACCAGCATGTGCAGCCAGCCGGAGTTGTCGCCGACCACGGCTTTCATCGCTTGGGGCAGTGGGTCGTTGATATTCGCCAGGGTGCGCCAGTCGCCCACGCCGCCAGCGAAGAGCATCACGCCCATGGCCAACAGCACCAGCGTCAAGATGCCGCTGATGTACGCCTTGGGAATGGTGCGCTTGGGATCCTTGGCTTCCTCGGCAGCCATTGCGGCGCCTTCGATGGCCAGGAAAAACCAGATAGCGAAGGGAATAGCCGCAAACATCCCGGCAATAGCCGGGGCGCCGAAGGTGTCAGACCCTGCCCAGCCATTGAGAGCGAAGTGGCTGAAGCTGAACGCCGGGGCGACCACGCCCATGAACACCAGGAGTTCAGCCACCGCGAGCACGCAGACCACCAACTCGAACGTGGCCGCCAGTTTTACTCCGAGAATATTCAGCCCCATGAAGACAATGTAAGCACCAACCGCGGCATGCTTCGGGTCCAGCCCTGGGAACTGCACATTCAGATAGGCACCGATAGCCAGGGCAATGGCGGGCGGAGCGAAGACGAATTCGATCAAGGTGGCCAGTCCGGCAATCAGACCGCCTTTTTCACCAAAGGCACGACGGCTATAGGCAAAGGGGCCACCAGCATGGGGAATGGCAGTCGTCAGCTCGGTGAAACTGAATATAAAGCAGGTGTACATGGTCGCGACCAGCAATGAGGTCACGAGAAATCCCAAGGTACCCGCGACGCCCCAGCCATAGCTCCAGCCGAAATACTCGCCGGAAATCACCAGGCCGACGGCGATGCCCCATAAGTGCAGCGTGCCCAAGGTGGGCTTGAGTTGCGTGTTCATCGGTTGCTCCCTGAACGGTTGGACGTGCTCAGTACTGACCTTTGCAGTGGCCATGCCAGTCTCGCCGTGCGTGTCGTAAAACCCGCAAGGCTGTCGTACCGAGGCGTTTTGCCGTGTTTTGGCCGCCGATAACGATCAGTTTGGTGCGGGGCGGTGCATCCGAATGGGGCAGGAGCGAGGCCTGCAATCCAGAACCCATGCTCCAGCGTCCCGCCCAATCACCTCATCCAGCCAGTCTTTACGCTTTCTTTATGCGCTGCCCATCCCGTCGATCTCGTTCCTTTACAGGCACCCTGCGGACAATGTCGGCATTCGCGGCTGTCGCCGTACCTCGGAGGTATTCCATGAACATTCTGGACGCGGTGTCGCTGCTGCTGGCGATGGGCCTGTTCGTTTATCTACTGGTTGCGCTGTTACGCGCGGATCGGAACTAGGAGCTGCGGTTATGCACAGTTATGACTACGGGCTGATCCTTGCCTTTTTTGCGTTGGTGCTGCTGCCCGCGCCTTGGCTGGGAGGTTTCTATTACAAGGTCATGGAGGGCCAGCGCACCTGGCTGACCCCGGTGCTGGGGCCGGTGGAGCGTTTTTGCTACCGGATTTCCGGAGTCGAGCCTGAGCGTGAACAGAGCTGGCAGAAGTACACCTTGGCCTTGCTGAGCTTCAACCTGGCGGGGTTTGTCCTGCTATTCCTCATTTTGCTGTTTCAGGATCACCTGCTTCTCAACCCGCAGAATATTCCTGGGATGGAGTGGACCCAGGCGTTCAACACTGCGGTCAGTTTCATCACCAACACCAACTGGCAGTCCTACAGCGGCGAGGCCTCTCTGAGCTATTTCAGTCAAATGGCCGGGCTGACTGTGCAGAACTTCGTCAGTGCGGCCACCGGTCTGGCGGTGCTGGTGGCCTTGTGCCGGGGCATTGGTCGACGTTCGGCGCAGACCCTGGGCAACTTCTGGGTCGACATGACTCGCGCTACGCTCTACGGCCTGCTGCCGTTGTGCCTGCTGTTGGCGCTGTTTCTGGTGTGGCAGGGTGTGCCCCAGACATTTGCCCACTACATCGACGCGTTGACCCTGCAAGGGCAAGACCAAGTGATCCCGCTGGGGCCGGCGGCCAGCCAGATCGCGATCAAGCAATTGGGCACCAACGGTGGCGGCTTCTTCGGTGTCAACTCGGCGCACCCGATGGAGAACCCCAGCGCTTGGAGCAATCTGTTTGAAGTGGCGTCGCTGATTCTGATCCCGGCGGCCCTGGTGTTTACCTTTGGCCATTACGTCAAGGACCTGCGTCAGAGCCGCGCCATCATTGCCTGCATGCTCGCGTTGTTCCTGATGGGCGGCGCGACCTCGTTGTGGTCGGAATACCAGCCCAACCCGACGCTGGCCAATACCGCGGTTGAGCAAACCGCCCCGCTGGAAGGCAAGGAGTCGCGCTTCGGCACCACCGCCACGGTGCTTTGGTCGGTGACCACCACTGCCGCCTCCAACGGTTCGGTGAACGGGATGCATGACAGCCTCAGTCCTTTGAGCGGCATGGTGTCGCTGATCAACATGATGGTTGGCGAGGTGATCTTCGGCGGTGTTGGCGCCGGTCTCTACGGGATGTTGTTGAACGTGCTGATCGCCGTGTTTCTGGCGGGGTTGATGATCGGTCGTACGCCGGAATACCTGGGCAAGAAGCTCCAGGCCCGAGAAGTGCAACTGCTGGTGCTGACCCTGATGGTGATGCCCGTTGCCGTTCTGCTGCTGAGCGCTCTGGCCGCCAGCTTGCCGGGCCCGGCCGCAGCCATCAGCAACCCGGGACCGCATGGCTTCAGCCAATTGCTCTATGCCTACACCTCGGCCGGCGCCAATAACGGATCGGCGTTCGCTGGCTTCGGCGCCAACACCGCGTTTCACAATCTGATGCTGGGGTTGGGAATGTTGATCGGACGCTTCGGTTACATCCTGCCGGTGCTGGCCCTGGCGGGCGGTCTGGCGCTGAAGAAGGCCGCGCCCGTTGGCCAGAACAGCTTCCCCACCCACGGCCCGTTGTTCGTGGCCTTACTGATCATGACTATTTTGCTGGTGGGCGGCCTGACCTTCCTGCCGACCCTGGCGCTGGGCCCGATTGCCGAACACCTGAGCATGGGCTTCTGAGGACCTGATGATGAATATGCATGTTCCTGCCTCGAACAAGGCTGTTGATTCGACCCGCAAGGCTAAACACGCCCCCATGCCGCCTGCGAGCACCGCGCTCTCGGCCTTGTGGCGCGTGGCGCTGATCCAGGCCTTCGTCAAGCTCGACCCGCGCCAGTTGCAGCGCTCACCCGTGATGCTGGTGGTGGAGTTGACGGCGATCCTGACCACTGTGCTGTGCTTCATTCCGGATACCGCTGTGCCGACGTTCGTCGCCGCGCAAATTGCGCTCTGGCTGTGGTTTACCGTGTTGTTC
This sequence comes from Pseudomonas sp. LD120, assembly GCF_009861525.1. Lineage (GTDB taxonomy): Bacteria > Pseudomonadota > Gammaproteobacteria > Pseudomonadales > Pseudomonadaceae > Aquipseudomonas. Next base: position 663,910 of record NZ_WVHL01000003.1, read on the forward strand.
GCCAACTTCGCCGAGGCCCTGGCGGAGGGGCGCGGCAAGGCTCGCGCCGACAGCCTCAAGGCCGGCAGTGACGGCTTGAGCGCCCGTCGTCGAAGCGCCGACGGCAGCTATCAAGTGATACCGGCGGCCAACCTGCGCAAAGGTGATGTGGTGCGGGTGCAAGCGGGGGAGATGATCCCTGGGGACGGTGAGGTGATCGAAGGTATTGCTGCCGTCAACGAGGCGGCCATCACCGGGGAGTCCGCACCGGTCATCCGTGAGTCTGGCGGCGATCGTTCGGCGGTCACCGGCAATACCCGCCTGGTCTCCGACTGGTTGCTGGTGCGTGTCACCAGTAACCCTGGCGAGTCGACCCTGGATCGCATGATTGCCTTGGTGGAAGGCGCCAAGCGACAGAAGACGCCCAACGAAGTGGCCCTGGATATCCTGCTGATCGGACTGACCCTGATTTTCCTACTGGTGGTGGTCACTCTGCAGCCCTTCGCGCACTTCGCCAATGGCAGCCTGCCGCTGGTGTTTCTGGTGGCGCTGTTGGTGACCTTGATTCCCACCACGATTGGCGGCCTCTTATCGGCCATCGGGATCGCCGGGATGGACCGCCTGGTGCGCCTGAACGTGATCGCCAAATCCGGTCGCGCGGTGGAAGCGGCGGGGGACGTGCACGTATTGCTGCTGGACAAGACCGGCACCATCACCTTCGGCAACCGGCGTTGCAGCGCTGTTCACCCAGCGCCGGGCATAAGTGCCCAGGAGCTGGCCGAGGCTGCGCTGCTGGCGTCTCTGGCAGACGATACCGCTGAGGGCAAATCCATTGTCGAGTACTTGCGCAAAAATTATCCACAGCCTGAGCCAAGCCGTGATGTTCTGAGCGCCGTGCCTTTCAGCGCGGAAACCCGCCTGTCCGGCGTCGACTATCAGGGGCGTAGCTGTCGCAAAGGGGCGGTGGATTCGGTGCTGAATTTCGTTGGCCTCCAACGCGGTGATCTGGCACCGGCGCTGTCTCGGGACATCGACAACATCGCCCAGAGTGGAGGTACTCCGTTGCTGGTCTGTGCCGATGGCCGGATGCTCGGCGCGATTCATCTCAAGGACGTGGTCAAACCGGGCATTCGCGAGCGTTTTGCCGAGTTGCGTAAACTGGGGATTCGCACCGTCATGGTGACCGGCGACAACCCACTGACAGCGGCCGCCATCGCCGCTGAAGCCGGGGTCGACGACGTACTGGCCGAAGCCACGCCGGAAAAGAAACTGGCACGCATTCGCCTCGAACAGAACGACGGGCGTCTGGTGGCCATGTGCGGCGACGGTGCCAACGACGCCCCGGCGCTTGCCCAGGCGGATGTAGGCGTGGCAATGAACGACGGCACCCAGGCAGCCCGTGAAGCGGCCAACATGGTCGACCTGGACAGTGATCCGACCAAACTGCTGGACGTGGTGCAGGTCGGCAAGGAACTGCTGGTGACGCGCGGCGCCTTGACCACCTTTTCCATCGCCAATGATGTGGCTAAGTACTTCGCCATCCTGCCGGCGCTGTTCGCGGCCATTTATCCACAGTTGGGCGTGCTCAACGTCATGCAACTGACCAGCCCCCAAAGCGCGATTCTCTCGGCGATCGTGTTCAACGCCTTGATCATTGTGGTGCTGATTCCCCTGGCGCTGCGCGGCGTGCGGGTCCAGGCGGCCAGTGCTGCCCACTTGCTGCGGCGCAATCTGCTGATCTACGGCGTGGGTGGAATCATCGTGCCCTTTGCCGGCATCAAGCTGATCGACATGCTGCTCAGTGCATTGCATTGGGTATGACCCCGGCTGCGGGGATTGGAATGAACGAATCGAGGATTGAGAGATGTCTAGCGTAGTGCGTCCGGCCCTGAGCCTGATTGTGTTGATGAGCCTGATCACCGGTGTCGCTTATCCGCTGGTGGTGACCGCGGTGGCTCAAGTGGCTTTTCCTGAGCAGGCCAATGGCAGCCTGCTACGCGATGCCCAGGGCAAGGTGCGCGGTTCGGCGCTGATCGCCCAGGAGTTTGTCGGCGATGCCTGGTTTCATTCGCGTCCGTCGGCGGGAGATTTTGCCACCGTGTCCAGCGCTGCCAGTAACCTGGCGCCGAGCAATCCCGACCTGGCCACGCGAGTAGTCGGCGCGGCCCAGCAGCTTCAGGTCCCCGGCCAAGGACCGGTTCCCCTGGCACTGCTGACCACCTCGGGCAGTGGCCTTGATCCACACTTGCCTCCCGAGGCAATTCGCTATCAACTGGCGCGGGTCGCGGCGGCACGTCAGCTGCCAGTAGCCCAGGTCCAGGCGCTGGTGGAGGCGCATACCGAGCGCCCGCTGGTGGGGCCTCCGGTGGTCAATGTGCTGGTTCTGAACCAGGCCCTGGAACAGATGTAAGCACCATCCAGGGCATCGCCGAGCGCGGCTGGCGTGCGGATTGAATTGAATGTTTGGCAGCAGAGAGATAACCCATGAGTGATTCCGGCCGCGCTGACGCGCTGCTCGCTGACCTACCCCGGGATGGCCGTGGCCGGCTCAAGGTCTTCCTCGGCGCCGCGCCCGGCGTCGGCAAGACCTACGCCATGCTCCAGGCTGCGCATGCGCAGAGGCGCCAAGGGGTCGAGGTACTGGCCGGGGTGGTGGAAACCCACGGTCGCGCGCAAACCGAGGCGCTGCTGAGCGGTTTGGCGCAGCAACCTCTGGTGCGTTCGGAATACCGCGGGGTGACGCTCGAAGAGATGGACCTGGATGGTTTGCTCAAGGCCAGGCCCAAGCTGGTATTGGTGGATGAGTTGGCCCACAGCAACGCTCCGGGCAGCCGCCACGCCAAGCGCTGGCAGGATGTTCAAGAGCTGCTGGCGGCGGGGATCGACGTGTTCACCACGGTCAATGTCCAGCACCTGGAGAGCCTCAACGATCAGGTGCGCGGTATTACCGGTGTACAGGTCCGCGAGACCTTGCCGGACTGGGTGCTGCAAGAGGCCTATGAGCTGCTGTTGGTGGATTTGCCGCCGCGCGAGCTGTTGGAGCGTCTGCGCGATGGCAAGGTCTACTTCCCGGAGCAGGCACGGGCGGCCATCGATGCGTTTTTCACCCAGACCAACCTCACCGCGTTGCGCGAGCTGGCGATGCAGACTGCTGCCGCCCAGGTGGATAACGACCTGGCCCAGGGCTATCGCCAGTTGGGGCAGTCGGCGCCGGCCGTGCGCGGGCGTTTGTTGGTGGGGATCGACGGCGATGCCCAGGCCGAGCGACTGGTGCGCCACGCCAGTCGCGTCGCCCAGCGCCGGCATTTGCCCTGGACACTGGTGCATGTGGACAACGCTCGACTGCGCGACGAGCAGTCGCGCCAGCGCCTGCAGGCGGCGCAGCAACTGGCTGAGCGTCTGGGTGGGGAGGTGGTCCTGCTGCGGGCCGGCGAGGTTGCCAAGACCTTGATTCAGCATGCCGTGGAGCGTCGCGCCAGCCTGCTGTTGGTGGGCCAGTCCAGCCGTCGCTGGCACCGGCGCTGGTTTGGCGGTGGCCTGGCGGCACGCTTGTTGCGCAATGCCGATGGCCTGGAAATCAACGTTCTGGACAGTGAGCCGCAGCCTCACCAACCGCGCTTGCGGGTCAAGCATTCACTGTTGTGGATTGACTACGGCCTAGCACTATTGGCGACTGTATTGGCCAGTGCCCTGGCCTGGGGGGTGGCCAGTGTCCTGGCGTTGCCGAACATCTCTCTGGTGTTTCTCGCCGCGGTGTTGCTGGTGGCGGTACGCAGTAGCCTGGGGCCGGCCTTGGCCTGCGCCGGACTATCGTTTCTCGCCTATGACTTTCAGTTCATCCCGCCGCGTTTTTCGTTCACGATCCAGCGTGAAGAAGATGTGCTGACCCTGCTGTTTTTCCTGCTCATGGCCGCGCTCACCGGCAACCTGGCGGCGCGCCAGCGGCGGCAGTTACAGGCGCTGCGCGATACCCAGGAGGAAACCAGTGAACTGCTGGGGCTGTCGCGCAAACTCACGGCGGCTACCGACCGGCAAGCAGTGATCAATGCAGCTGCCCAGCATTTGAATGGGCGCGACGAGTTGCGCATCTGCTTGCTCAATCGCGATGGGCAAGGTGGCTGGAAAGTCGAGACCGGCGGCTCGCCGCCGTTTTCCGAGGTCGAGCGTGCTGCGGCCGATTGGGCTTGGCAGCATGACCAGCCGGCGGGGCAGGGAACCGGAACCCTGCCCTTGAGCCGATGGTGGTGGTGGCCGCTGTCCGTGGATGACGGTCCCCTGGGTTTATTGGGGGTTTGTCCGCGGGAAGACGCCGGGTTCAGCGACCAGCGTCGACGGCTGCTCACCGCCCTCAGCCAGCCGCTGGCCCAGGCCTTGGCTCGGGCGCGCCTAGCTGAGGATCTGGAAGCCGCGCGGCTGCACGGTGAAACCGAACAGCTGCGCAGCGCTTTGCTGGCCTCGGTGTCCCACGATCTGCGCACGCCACTGACCTCGATGCGCGGCAGTATCGACAGCTTGCTGGCGCTGGGCGAGGCGATTCCTCTGGAGGATCGTCGGGAGCTGCTTGAAGGCACGCGCGATGAGGCCGAGCGCCTGGATCGCTATATCCAGAACTTGCTGGACATGACCCGGCTTGGCCACGGCGCCTTGAAGCTGGCCCGTGACTGGGTGGCACCAGGGGACATCGTCGGCAGCGCCCTGAACCGCCTGCGTACGGTGCTGGCGCCACTGCGGGTGAGCAGCGAGGTGCCGCCGCAGTTGCCATTGCTTTATGTGCATGCCGCCTTGATTGAGCAGGCCCTGGTCAACGTACTAGAGAATGCCGCTCGTTTCTCGCCGACCCAGGGGCGCCTGCAACTCAAGGTCAATGCCGATGAGCATGAGTTGAGTTTTGCCGTCAGTGATGAAGGTCCGGGGATTCCCGAGGATGAGCGGGCGAAGATTTTCGACATGTTCTACACCGCCGCCCGGGGGGACCGGGGCGGGCAGGGCACGGGCCTGGGGCTGGCGATCTGTCAAGGCATGATCGGCGCCCATGGCGGGCGCATCAGCGTCGCCGAGGGCATCGCTGGCCACGGCACGTGCATCACTTTGTACTTGCCGCTGCACACCCAACCGCCACTTGAGCAAGCCCTGTGAAGCCCTGTAGCGTGGTTCCGCGCGCCGTGCAGGGGCTTCGGATCCTCGGCGGCCTTGCGTTACTCTGTCGCCTCTTATTTGTCTTGAACTGAATCCATGAGCCAGACCACGACCATCCTGGTCATCGACGACGAGCCGCAGATCCGCAAATTCCTGCGTATCAGCTTGGCGTCTCAAGGATACAAAGTGATTGAAGCCGGTACCGGTGCCGATGGCCTCGCTCAGGCGGCGCTGAACAAGCCGGACTTGTTGGTGCTCGATCTGGGGTTGCCCGACCTGGATGGCCAGCAGGTCTTGCGCGAGTTTCGCGAGTGGTCGGCGGTGCCGGTACTGGTGCTCTCGGTACGTGCCAGCGAAGTACAGAAGGTCGAAGCCCTGGACGGTGGTGCCAACGATTACGTGACCAAGCCCTTCGGCATCCAGGAGTTTCTGGCACGCATCCGCGCTCTGTTGCGCCAGGTGCCGGCGGGAGAGGCGCTTGGGGCGGTATTACAAATCGGACCGTTGACGGTTGATCTGGCATACCGTCGGGTGCGGCTGGAGGGCGCCGAAGTGGCCCTGACGCGCAAGGAATACGCGGTGCTGGCGCAGTTGGCGCGTCATCCCGGGCGAGTGATCACTCAGCAGCAATTGCTCAAGGATATCTGGGGGCCGACCCACATCGAGGACAGTCACTACCTGCGCATCGTGGTCGGGCATCTGCGCCAGAAGCTGGACGACGATCCGACCCAGCCGCGCTTCATCGTCACTGAGGCGGGCGTTGGTTACCGGTTACTGGCAGCCGACTCCTGAGTCGTGCCGCTCAGGTTTTCAGGGCTCATAGCTGGTCCTGTTCGTAGCGATCCAGGGTGTCGCTGGCGATTTCCCGGCCCAGGGCGATCAGCTCCGGCGCCTTGTAAAACTCGAAAAAGCGGCACACACGCTTGGGGACGTTGATCAATACGTCCGGCGGGTAGCCGGCGATCTTGTACTGGGCCAGGGAGGTTTGCATCACCTCGAAGCTCTGGTTCACCAGGTCCAGCAGCGAAGCCGGGCCGACGTTGTCGATGATGAACGAGCCGCTGGCGGACTTGGGGGCGCCTTCGGCTTCGGGCGCGGCGGCCGGCTGCTGGGATTCCGGCTCGGGGCCTTCGCTCCAGGGATTGAGATCGGCCGCTGCGCTCCTGAAGGCTTCCTGTTCGAGCAGCAGCAACTGTTCAGCCTGTCTGCGCCGGAACGGCAAGTGCGAACCCAGGGAGTTGATCAGGCTGTCGAAGCGGCTTTTGAAGGCCGGCGGACGCTGGATGACCGGCAACTGATAGTGGCGCTGGTTGGTCGAGTTGAGGTTGACCGCGATGATCAGGTCGCAATGGCTCGAAACCACCGGAACGATCGGCAATGGGTTGAGCAGGCCACCGTCCACCAGCATCCGTTTACCCTGCATCACCGGGGTGAACAGGCTGGGGATGGCCGCCGACGCGCGCATGGCCTGATGCAGACAGCCCTCCTGAAACCAGATCTCTTGCTGATTGGTCAGGTCGGTGGCAACTGCCGTGTAGGGGATGCGCAAGTCTTCGATATTGATGTCACCGACGATCTTGCGGATCTGGCCGAAGACTTTTTCGCCGCGAATCGCCCCCAGGCGGAAACTCACGTCCACCAAGCGCAGAACGTCGAGGTAATCCAGGCTTTCGATCCATTCACGGTACTGCGCGAGCTTGCCCGCTGCGTAGATGCCACCCACTACCGCTCCCATCGAACAGCCGGCGATGCAGGCGATGTCATACCCGCGTCTTTCGATCTCTTCGATGACTCCGATATGGGCATATCCACGAGCGCCTCCTGAGCCCAGGACCAGCGCGACACGTTTGTTCATGATTAATCCCTTCGGCAAACAGGCTGCAACAATGCACCTATAGCGCCCCGGGGTTCAATTGCTGATGCACGCCAAGATTGGCCTGGTGGTTTTTTTCTAGGGCGTAGCAGGTCGCGCAGCTATGCTCCGGCGAGTGTATTTGGCTCGGGGCGAGTCTGGCACTTTTTCCTCCCGCCACCGTCTTAACCTGTACGACTGTTTCCCAATTCCTGAGGTGTCATTGATGAAAGCCTGGATCTGCTTGCCCCTGATTGCATTGGTACTGACCGGTTGCGCAGGCAAGACTGCCTATCGCGACAGCTGCGGTAATCAACTGGATGCCGCTTGGCATGAACTGGACTTGGCCAAGGCCGAGGGGTTTGCCGGTACCGTGAGTTATTCCAAAGCCTTGTCGTTGCTGACGGGCGCCAAGACCCAACAACAATTCGAAGCGTTCGAAGGCTGCACCAGAAAAGCCGAGAAAGCCCGTTTCTACATTCGCGAGTCGCGCGCCGGGCGCTGATCCGCGACAGCCGCTACGCTGAACCAGCAACCCTCGTCGTGGGCCTGACCGACATTGGCGCAATGTCGATCGCAGTCCTGCGGCGCGATTCTTGAGTCGGATAAGCCGGATCTGTGCTTGTAAGTCATGTTGGGGAATCTGTGATGTCTGTATTGGTTGATCGATTGGTGGCTCAGATCCTGAGCCTGGACGTCAGCTTGCTGGCCTGTCAGGCGCGCTTGGCGGCGGCCACCGATGCCGAGGCCCTGCATGATTTGCGTATCACGGTACGACGCTTGCGCAGCCTGCTGCGTCCACTGCGCACGTTGCCCGGGGTCGAGCAATTGGAAGCTGCGGCCAGCGCGGTGGGCCAGTTGACGACGCCGATGCGTGACCGTGAGGTGCTGGCGGCTTATCTGCATCAGCACGGCATGCACGCTGCCGCCGATCGTCGCACCGCTCAACTGGTCGATGAGTATGCGGCGGTTGCCAGCGGAGCGCAGCTGGCGCAGTTGTTTCTGGTGCTGGATGCGTTTCCTCGATTCTTGCGGGCTTCCGAGCGCCAGGGTTTGCTTCGCGGTTTGCGCGGGCGGATTGAAAAGCGCTTGTCCAAGCAATGGACGATTTTGGCGCAGGCATTGCAGGACCCTGCCCATGATCGTCATCGCCTTCGTCTGCTGATCAAGCGCGTGCGTTACGGAGCGGATGCTTACCCCGAGTTGGGCCATTTGCCCGCCCCGGCCATGAAACGCCTCAAGGCAGCCCAGGCAGCTTTGGGGGATTGGCATGACTGCTGGCAATGGCTGGCTCAGGCTGAACAGCAATCGGATCTGCTGCCTTGTGTCGCAGGTTGGCGTAGAACCATGGTCAAGTCGCAGGCTCGTGCCGATCAGGTACTGGCTAAATTACACCGCGATTGTTTCCAGCGTTGATCGGCGCGCTACGGCTTATCTGTCCGCGTCTTTGGCTGGAATAGTTGCTGTATGGGGCTATGCCGCTGGTTAACATCCCCAGTCTAATTTTTGCCTGCCGAGGTTTTCATGCGTTTCTACGATTTGCTCGAAGCCGTTCGCGGCCAGCCCCAAGCGCTGACCATTCCGGCAGAGTGGGCTCAGGGCCGCGCCACCTTTGGTGGCTTGGTGGTTGCCCTGCAGTATGAAGCGATGCGAGCCAAGGTCCCGGGTGAGCGCGTGGTACGTTCTTTGGCGATCACCTTTGTCGGTCCGGTGGCGCCCGATGTGCCGGTCAGTTTTGAAGTCGACGTACTGCGCGAGGGCAAGGCTGTCAGTCAGGTGCTGGGGCGGGTGATGCAGCAAGGCCAGGTGGTGACCTTGGTGCAGGGCAGCTTTGGTGCTTCCCGTGAGTCTGCCGTGAGCGTCAGCGCTGAACCGGCGCCGCCGATGCGGCATTGGGACGAATGCCAGGAGCTGCCCTACATCAAGGGGATAACGCCAGAGTTCATGCGCCACCTGTCGATGCGCTGGAGCATCGGTGGCTTGCCATTCACGGGCAGCCGTTCTCGGGACATGGGCGGCTGGGTGCGTTTGCGCGGGGATGTCAAAGAGGAGCCGCTCACCGAGTCGCATATTCTGGCGCTGGTGGATGCATGGCCACCGGCTCTGCTGCCGCTATTGAGCAAGCCTGCAGCCGGCAGCACCCTGACCTGGACCATCGAGTTCGTCCAGCCGTTGCTGGAACTGAGCACTCTGGACTGGTGTAAATACCGCGTGGAGATCGAGCATGCCCGTGATGGTTATGGGCACGCCGCTGCGGCGTTGTGGAGTGCCGAAGGGCAATTGATTGCCCTGAGCCGGCAGACGGTGACTGTTTTCGGTTGAGCCCTCCGGGCCTGCGAGGTTTTTACGCCGCAGGCACTGCGAAGCGGCTTTATGCCTACTGAGTGGCCCGGCAATTCATGCCTTTAAGCTGTTCCTTTGGCGTTGCAAGCCCAGCGCTGCAAAGACGCCGACCACACCGATCGCTACACTTGCGACACTTGAGGAAAACACCCCCGAAGCGATCAGCAGAAAACCGACAATGAACAGTGGCACGGCGATCAGGTGCTCGACCAGGTTGCTCGGATGCTGTTGGCTTTGCGGCTCGACGCGCCATTGCCAGGCTGGGAAGTTGGGGTGACGTTTGCCCATGATGATCATCCTCAGTTCTTGGAAATTCGTGGACCAAGAATAGGGCGCGGTCGGTCTGACGGCGAATCAAGCTTGGCTATCGGGCTGATAGCCAGCAGACGGGGTTCAAGGTACGGCGGCGAGGCCGCCCCGTCACAGTTTCAACTGACCGATGGCTTTGCTCAGTTCGCCGGCCAAGGTCGCTAGTTCACTGCTGGTGGTGGCAGAGGCCACGGTCTGTTGCACAGTGTTTTCGGTGACATCGCGGATGCTCACCACGGCCCGATTCATTTCTTCCGCCACTTGGCTCTGTTGTTCTGCCGCGACGGCGATCTGAGTGTTGCTTTCGCGCATCTGCGCCACGGCACCGGTGATCTCCGCCAGTGCAGCCCCGGCTTCCTGGGCCTGCTGTACGCAGTCGTCGGCCTTGAACGAGCTTTCCTGCATGAAGTCAACGGCGTCGCGGGTGCCTGCTTGCAAGGCTGACACCATGCTGGTGATTTCATCGGTGGAGCTCTGTACACGCTTGGCCAGGTTGCGCACTTCGTCGGCCACCACGGCAAAACCGCGACCCATTTCACCTGCTCGTGCAGCTTCGATAGCCGCGTTGAGTGCCAGCAGGTTGGTCTGTTCAGCGATGCTGTGGATCACATTGACCACACCGTTGATCTTCTGGCTGTCCTCGGCGAGTTTCTGGATCATCTCGGCGGTCTGCTGCACGCCGTTGGAGAGTCCGGCGATGGATTTTTGCACCCGTCCAACCACTTCATGACCGGAGCCGGCCAGGGTGTCGGCGGTTTGCGAAAGATCCCGGGTCGCCCCGGCGTGTTGCGCGATGTGAAACACGGTGGCGGACATTTCATTGATGGCCGTAGCCGCCTGATCGGTCTCGCTCTGTTGGCCCAGCATGCCGTGGCGCACATCATTCATGCTCGAGGCCAGGCGTGCAGCGCCTTGATCCAGCTGTCGGGCGGTGTTGGCCACGGTGTTGACCACCCGTTGATACCCGGCCTGCATGGCGTTGAAGGCGCTGGCCATCTGGCCCACCTCATCCTTGCAGGACAGTGGTACGCGAGCAGACAGGTCGCCGGTCTTTTCCACATGCAACATCACGTCTTTGAGGGTGTTGAGTTGGCTGAGCAGAAAGCGAATCAGCAACTGCGAGGCGCAGAGCATGGCGAACATCAGGATGAACACGGCCACCGCATAGTTGGTGAAACGGTCGCTGAAGACCTGGGCTAGGCTCGGAGCGTGGGCCAGGACCGCGACCTGCTGGCCGTCGGCGCGATGGACGACTTCGGCGCCCAGCAACGGATTGTCGCCGAACAGCGGCATAGGATTGATCTCAATCCAACCGCTGGCACCGCTTAGCTCAGGCAAGGCCTGTTCGTTAAGGCTGGGTGTCTGGCCCTGGGAGAAATACAGCAGGTTTTCAGCCTGCGGCAGGGCTTGTCCGGTGGGCCAGGCGCTGAGTAAATGAGCCTGGCTCTGGGCGGCTGCCTGTGAGGCTTGGCTGCGAGCCTGTTGCTCCAGTTGCACCGCGTACAGCACCAATAACAGGGTGGTAACGAAGGCGACGGCATTGACCGCCCAGAATTTGTATTTCAACGAGATGTTGCTAAGCCAGGCACCCATAGAAGGTCTTCTCTGATTGAGCGAAACAATATTGGCAAGGTGCCAGTATTGTGCCGCCATGCGCTCAGAAAAATCTTGATATGGGTCAAGCAATTTCTGGCAGGTGGAAAAATGCTCTGGAGCAGGCGGTACTGTGGCTTGCCAGGTCTTCCGGGGTTTCTTCGCGATGCAGTGCCACTTCCCTCAAGACTTCGGGCAGATAGGCTGGTTCATTGCGACCGTTTTTCGGTTTCGGCCGCAGGCTGCGTGGCAGCAGATAAGGGGCATCACTTTCCAGCATCAGGCGTCCCCGAGGAATGTTGCGTACCAGCGGGTGCAGATGCGTGCCCCGGCGCTCGTCACAGATCCAGCCGGTGATGCCGATGTGCAAATCCAGATCGAGGTAGCTGAACAGCGCTCGTTGATCTGCGGTGAAGCAATGCACCACCGCTGCCGGCAAGCGGTCACGAAAGTCGCGCAGGATCTCTAGCAGGCGTTGGTTGGCATCGCGCTCGTGGAGAAACACGGGCAGTTGCAGTTCCGCAGCCAAGGCCAAGTGTTCTTCCAGGACTTTTTCCTGTTGTGGGCGTGGGGAGAAGTCCCGATTGAAATCCAGACCACATTCGCCTACCGCACGTATCCGGGGCTCGCTGAACAACGCGCGCAAACGTCGCGAGCTGTCGGCGTTCCAGTCACTGGCCGCGTGCGGATGCAGCCCGGCAGTGGCGAACAAACGTTGTCCATCCGGGTCCAGTTGCTGGCAGAGCTCCAGGGCTTGTTCGCTGCCTTCGACGCTGGTTCCGGTCAGGATCAATTGGCAGACACCCGCTGCATAAGCACGATCGAGAACGGCTTGGTGTTTGTCGGCAAAAGAGGGATTGGTCAGGTTGACGCCGATATCGATGAGTTGCATGGTGCTGTCTCCGCTTGCGGCCGGAAAGCATATCAGAGCTGTAGATTTATAAGAAAAACCAAGAACTACAGCGTGTTAGCGCTGTCTGCTGCTGCCGGACGAGCGTTACGTGCGTTTTTTTACCCTCATTGCGTTTGTCTTTCACACCCTGCCAGCGCTCAAGGCGCGCTGTTTCTGTCGCTCAATTCTTCATGAAAACGCCGAAGGGTTGAACAGCATTGCTTTGCGGAGAACGGATGACCCGACCCTCGATATTGTTTGTCCTGTGCCTGTCATTGCTCCTGCCGCTGCCGGCAGAGGCACGATTGGCCGGGCCGCCGGAAACCTTGCTTTCAGGCAAGGTGCGCGATCTGGCAGAGATCCGCGACAGTCGAGTGCTGCGGGTCCTGGTCAATCAAAGCCGCAACAGTTCCGGTGAAGTCCAGGGCCAGGCCATTGGTGTCGCGTACCACCGCTTGCGCTCGTTCGAGCAGTACCTCAATGGGCGTGCCCGTGATGGCCAGGAAATCAGCCTCAAGATCATTCCTAAAGCCAAAGACCAACTACTGGGGGCCTTGCAACGTGGCGAGGGCGACCTCGTGGCGCCCGGCGAATTGCTGGAGGTTCAGCCCAGGCAGGCGGTCAGATCCAGCGATCCGATTGTCAGCAATGTTCCGTTGCGGCTAGTGGGGATCAAGGGTGAACGCCGCTACACGCGGATTGAGCAGTTGTCGGGCAAGACCTTGACCCTGGCCACAGGCAGCGTCGCGGGGGAGACGGTGAGCCAGATCAATCAGAAGTTGGCGTTGCGCAAGCTGGCGCCGATCAAGATCGAGTGGGTCGATCCTAGCCTGGCGGTGGAGGACGTACTGGAAATGGTTCAGGGCGGGATATTTCATCTGACCATTGTCGAACAACCCATAGCGGAGCGCTGGAGCAAGATCTTGCCCAAGTTGCGTTTGCACAAGCAACTGAAGCTCGGCGAGCCAGGTGAGGAACATTGGTTCGTCCGACGCGATGCGTCGATGTTGCAGGCCAGTATCGATCGATTCCTTAAAGGCTATAAACCGGCGGCAGACCAGGATGTAGCCTTTCTGCGTATTTATCGGCGCCAGTACCGCGTGCACTATCCGCTGGCTCGGGCCGACCGCCAGCGTCTGGAGAAGTTACGCCCGGTGTTGCAGAAGCACGCGAAAGAGCAAGGCATGGACTGGCTGAACCTGGCAGCACTGGCGTTCAAAGAGTCGGCCTTGCAGCCCCGTGCGAAGAGCGTCAGCGGCCCCACTGGGTTGATGCAGATCACACCTTCCGCCGCCCGGCGGGTTGGGGTGAACAATATTCAATCCCTGGACGGCAATGTGCGGGCTGGAGCCAGGTATTTGGCATTGATTCGTCGCAAGTTCTTCGGTAGCCCCAAGCTCAATGAGCGTGAGCGCATGGCGTTCGTCCTGGCTGCCTACAACATGGGGCCTGAACGGGTTCAGGGGATGCGCAGCGAGGCGCGGCGCCGTGGCCTGAATCCCGATCAGTGGTTCTTTCAGGTGGAGCGTATTGCCATGGAGCAGGTGGGCATGGGGGCGGTCAGCTATGTTAATAGCGTTAATAAGTACTATCTGGCCTTTGATCGTGAGCGAGACTCTCTGGAGCCTCGGGAGCGAAAAGTAGTGCTTGGCAAGTAATCGAAAAAGTTGATTGTTATATCGAATTTATTCGGCTTTTAACATGATAAAAATTGATTAGTATGGCGCCAACTTCCCCACTTTGCACAGGACTACACAGCATGAGCACACTGATCAAAAACCTGTTTGAGACTCGGGCAGGCTATGGCTTGACCGTATTACGGATACTCGTTGGCATCATCTTTGCTGCTCACGGTTCGCAGAAGCTTTTTGGTTGGTTCGGTGGCGGTGGCTTAGCAGGAACGGCCCAGTGGATGGAAAGTATCGGTTTGGCGCCTGGCTATTTGATGGCGTTGCTGGCTGGTGGTACCGAGTTCTTTGCCGGGTTGGCGTTGATCATTGGCCTGTTGGCACGTCCGGCTGCACTGGGGCTGACATTCACTTTGTTGGTTGCGATCTTCTCTGTGCACATCAGCAATGGCTTGTTCATGGCCAATAACGGTTATGAGTTCGCCCTGGCATTGCTCGGCGGCAGCATCGCCGTGCTGCTTGAGGGGGCTGGCAAGTGGTCACTGGACAGGATGATCGCCAAGTAATTCCACCCGACCTGGTTGTTCCCGAAGGCTCTGGATCAACCGCGATGAAGATTGACAAGGCCTGCCAATGCAGGCCTTTTTCGTTGTCGCTGAATCTTGACACCAACCTGCCGGCTTCTCTAGGATGCTGCCCCATGCGCCGATTTAAACAGCTACTTGCGGGGCGCCAAGTGAATCGAAAGATCACTGATAGAAGCTATAGTCTGGCTTCGAAATACCGCTAAAGCGCTGGTTCGGTGTTGCCTCTCACCTGCCCGGCAGAAACTTGAGGCAGAGACACGATACGATGAATGCACCACGCCCCCTTGTACGTCTTGCGCCTATCACGGCGAGTCTTTTCCAGCGCAACCCGAAAATCCTTCTTGGCGGCAAACACCAACCTACGTTGCTGCGTTATCTCGACGGCTGGCCACGACGTTCTGCCGGTCCCGCGGCGTTTCTGATTCAATTTATCGAAGAGGGTGAGTCCCTGGCCCGTTTTGCCAGTGACAGCTTTGATCTGGCAGTTATTCCGGCCCCTAGCGCAAGGGATGCAGCAGAGGTGATCAAGCAACTGACGCGTGTTGCCCGGCAAGGATTGATTATTCGCCGCTAGTTGCGCTTCTGATCCGGCGGCGCTGGACAGCAGCATGCTGAACTGCGCCGTTTTCGGATCAGGTTCATCTAGAGCAGGTATTGGCGATGAAGCATTCCGTCATGCTCATTGCCCGTTATGCCCCGCAAGCCAAGGGGCAATGCTCAAACAACCGCATTGCGTTTTGCCAGTTCCGCCAAGGCCACCAGGTTGGAAATGTTGAAACGCTTGAGCAAGCGAACTTTGTAGGTACTGACAGTCTTGTGACTAATCAGTAGGGCATCGGCGATCTGTTGGTTGTTCAGGCCGGTGGCCAGTAGTTTCAAGACCGTAATCTCACGATCGGTCAGGCGGGAGATCAGCACACTTTCCTGACTGGCGGCGTTGGTGTTCTGCTGCAAGATGTTGATGGTGTCTTCCGGAAAGTAACTGTATCCGGACAAAATGGCTTTTACCGCATTGGCCAGTTCGTGAAGGTTTTCGGTCTTGCACAGAAAGCCTGCGGCTCCGGCCTGTAGGCAGCGCAGTGCGAAGTTCTTCGAGTCGCTTGAGGTCAGTACCAGCGTTTTTACGTGCAGGTCAGCGGACTTGATGTGGGCGATGACCGAAAAGCCGTCTAAGTTGGGAATCCCCAGATCAAGGATTAGCAGGTCCGGCATGTGTTTGCGCACCAACTGAACAGCGTCTGCACCATTGTCGGCTTCGGCGACGATAGTGTGATGATGGGGTTCCAGCACCGACCTGATGGCCAGTCGGATCAGTGGATGGTCATCGACGATAATGATGTTGCCCATTGAGTTAATTCCCTTTGTTTTTTGGCGGTGTTAGGAGTTATTGGTGAGCTCTTGGGGGGAAATGGGTTTCAAGTTGCACGGTCGCGTTAAGAGCAATCGCGGTTGCTTAAAATGTGTCTGAGACGGCAGGCCTTGGCTGTTTGGCCCTATGATTGGCTGACCTCTCTGAAATCTAAATCGGACAAATCTGATAGTGATTAGCAGGCGAGCGCGAAGGTGTGACCGCAGCTGTTCGTGACAGGGCGCGGTCCTTGCGTCATCCAAATAACAGAACTGTCTCTACAAGGTGGGAGGGCGATAAGCCAATTGAGTACCAAGCTCATTACGCAAGATGGTTACAACGCTTTGAAACAGGAGTTGGATTATCTGTGGCGGGAGAAGCGCCCGGACATCACGCAAAAGGTCACTTGGGCCGCTTCATTGGGCGACAGGAGCGAGAATGCGGACTATCAGTACAACAAGAAGCTCCTGCGGGAGATCGATCGTCGGGTGCGTTACATACGTAAGCGCCTGGAAGACATGAAGGTGGTTTCTTACGCGCCGGAGCAGGAAGGGCGGGTCTTTTTCGGGGCTTGGGTCGAGGTTGAAAACGAAGCCGCCGAGATCAAGCGCTTTCGCATCGTCGGTTATGACGAGATCTATGAGCGTAAGGACTACATCTCGATCGATTCACCCATGGCCAGGGCTTTGTTGAAGAAAGAAGTGGGCGATGAAGCTATTGTCCATACCCCGGCGGGCGAGACTTGTTGGTGGATCAATCAGATCGATTATGTGAAGTAGGCTCGCCGCTCGTGGCTGGCGAGCTACAGGCTTCAGCTTTCGCGCAGAACGCTCAAAGGGCTTGCGTTCAGCGCTCGGCGGGTGCCGAAAACACCCGCTCCACCCACCAGCAGCGCGCCGATCAGAGGGAGTAACAAGAGCCAGGGATGCGGGTGCCAAGGCAGGTCGAAGGCGAATCGGTAGAGCACCAGGCTGACCAGTTCGCAACCCAGGGCCGCCAGTAGCCCGCTGACTGCACCGAGCAGACCGAACTCGATCCGTCGCGCTTTGACTAGCAATTGCCGTTCGGCACCGAGGGCGCGCAGTAGCGCCCCTTGGCGAATGCGTTCGTCCAGAGTGGCCTGCAGCCCGGAAAACAGCACCGCCATTCCTGCGGCCAGGACAAACAGCAACACATACTCCACGGCCAGAGTGACCTGGGCCAGGATACTGCGCAGCTGTTCCAGCAGGGCTTCGACCTGAAGGATGGTCACTGCCGGGAACGCCCTGGACAGTTCGACGATCTGCTGGTCGTGTCCCGGGCTCAGGTAGAAGCTGGTCAGGTAGGTTGCGGGGAGGTCCTTCAAGGTGCCTGGCTGGAAGATCATGAAAAAATTTGGCTGGAAATTATCCCAGTTGATACTGCGCAGGCTGGTGACTTTGGCTTCCCGATTGACGCCCGCGACAGTGAAGGTCAGTTGATCGCCCAGTTTCAGTTTCAGGCTTTGTGCCACCTTCGCCTCGACCGACACACCAGGCACTGCGTCTTCGGGCTGCGTCGCCCACCAGTGCCCTTCGGTAATGCTGTTTCCGCTGGGTAACTTGGCGGCCCAGGTCAGGCTCAGGTCACGCTGAACCGCACGACTACCACTGGAGTCCTTGCTGACGATCTCTCTGACAGGCTCGCCATTGATGCTCACCAATCGTCCTGGGACCACGGGATACAGGGGCGCCGAGGCGGCTGAGAGTTTGATCAAGTGCTCAGTGAAGGCTTGTTTGTCCCCCGGCAGGATGTTCAGTGCGAAATAGTTGGGGGCATTTTTAGGTAATTGGTTTTGCCAGGTATCCAGCAACTCTCCCCGTAGAAGGGCAATCAGCGCCATGGACAGCAGAATCAGGCCAAAGGCCAGGGATTGTCCTGCGGCAGCCAAGGGATGGCGCAGCAGTTGTCCCAGGCCCAGGCGCCAGGCCAGGGACGAACGCGCCAGCAGCCGTCGCAGGCTTTGCAACGCCAGCAATAACAAGCCACCCAGGGCCAGTGCGGCTAACAGGCCTCCGCCGAGCAGGGCGAAGGTCAGAACCAGGTCCAGGCTCAAGCGCCACATGATCAAGCCCAAGGCGAACAGTGCAGTGCCGTAGATCATCCAGGTGCTGGAAGGAATCGGCAGCAGGTCGCGGCGCAGTACCCGCAGCGGCGGCACACGTCCCAGAGCGGCCAGTGGCGGCAAGGCAAAACCACCCAGGGCCACCAGTCCGGTGCCAATGCCGGCGATGGCGGGGAGCAGGCCGCCCGGAGGCACATCGCTGGGAAGCAGGTCGTGCAACAGATAGAACAGGCCAAGTTGCGAGAGCCATCCCAGTAGCGCGCCGCTGAGACTGGCCAGCAGTCCGAGTACGCCCAGTTGCAGGCTGAACAGCAGCAAGGTTTCTCGACGGGAAAGGCCCAGGCAACGCAGCAGGGCGCTGGCGTCGAAGCGCCGAGCCGCGAACCGGTTGGCCGACAAGGCCACGGCGACGCCCGACAGCAGCACCGCCACCAGGCTTGCCATGTTCAGATACCGCTCGGCTTTACCCAGGGCGCCACCGATCTGCTGGTTTCCGTCGCGGGCATCCTGTAGCCGCTGGTTGGCCGCCAGTCCAGGCTTGATCAATTGACGGTAGGTCTCAAGGGCCGGTGCAGGGCCACGCCACAGCTCTTTGTAGCTGACTCGACTACCTGGCTGGATGACACCGGTGGCTTGCAGATCATCCAGGCTCATCAGTACGCGGGGGGTCAGGCTATAGAAGTTGCCCGCGCGGTCGGGCTCGTAAGTCAGGACTCGTGTCAGGCGCAGGGCCTTCATGCCGACATCGATGCGGTCACCGATTTTCAGATCCAGCGCCGTCAGGAGGCGCGGTTCGACCCAGGCTTCACCAGGTTTCGGCCGGCCGCCGGCTGTTTCGGCGCCGTAGGGCGCCGCAGCACTTTTGAGTTGCCCGCGTAGCGGATAGGTTGTATCGACCGCCTTGATGCTTGAGAGCTGGATGGCGTTGTCGGTGGCGACCACGCTGGAGAATTCGACGATGCGAGCGTGATCGAGTCCCAAGTCGCGCCCGCTGTTGATCTGTTCCGGGCTCGCTGGCGAGCTGCCTTCCAGAAGCAGGTCAGCACCAAGAAACTCGGTGGCCCGCAGCAGCATGGCGCCATTGAGACGTGCGCCGAAATAGCCGATGGCGGTGCTGGCGGCAACGGCCACTACCAGGGCGAAGAACAATACTCGCAACTCGCCGGCACGGGCATCGCGCAGCAGTTGACGGAGGGCGAGGCTGAAGAGGCGCAACAGCGGCAAACGTGCCATCAAGGCTCCAGAGGGGCGACCAGCAAGCCCGCTTCAAGACGGATCAGGCGCCGGCAACGATGGGCCAGGCGTTCATCATGGGTCACCAGCACCAGGGTGGTGCCGCTCTCCTTGTTCAGTTCGAACAGTAAGTCGCTGATACGCTCGCCGGTGTGGCTGTCGAGGTTGCCAGTGGGTTCATCGGCAAACAGCACGTCAGGTTCGGCGGCAAAGGCTCGAGCAATGGCTACCCGTTGCTGTTCGCCGCCGGAAAGCTGACGTGGCGAGTGGCTCAGGCGTTGGCCAAGGCCGACCCGTTGCAGCAACTCGGTCGCGCGTTCGCGGGCATCGCGGCGACCATCGAGCTCCAGGGGCAGCATGACGTTTTCCAGGGCGTTGAGGCTGTCGAGCAGTTGGAAGGATTGAAAGACAAAACCCACGTGCTCTGCCCTGATACGTGCGCGCTGATCTTCATCCAGGAGGCTTAAGGCTTGGCCGGCGAGGGTGACTTCGCCACTGCTGGGCAGATCGAGTCCTGCCAGTAGACCGAGCAGGGTGGATTTCCCGGAGCCTGACGCGCCGACAATGGCCAGGCTGTCGCCCTGCTTCAGGTCCAGGCTGAGTTGGTGAAGGATGGTCAGTTCACCTTCCGCGCTGGAAACCACTTTGCTAAGGTTCCGCGCACTGAGAATGCTTGAGCCCATGGAGAATCCGATGCGTGTATGGTTTTTGAGTGCCGGCCTGGCCTTGATGTGCATGGCCCAGAACGCAGCGGCGGGTACGATCCTGATCGTTGGCGATAGTATCAGTGCGGCTTTCGGCCTGGATACCCGCCAAGGGTGGGTGGCCCTGTTGGAGCAGCGGCTCAAGGACCAGGGGTTCGACGACAAGGTGATCAATGCTTCCGTCAGTGGCGATACCAGCGCAGGAGGCCGGGCGCGCCTGCCGGCGCTGCTTGTAGAGCATAAACCTCAGGTAGTAATTCTCGAGTTGGGAGGCAATGATGGCTTGCGTGGCCAGCCGCCCCAACAATTGCAACAAAATCTTGCCTCGATGATTGACAGTGCCCAAACCGTGGGGGCCAAGGTACTGCTGCTGGGCATGCAGTTGCCGCCCAATTATGGCGTGCGTTACACCCAGGCGTTTGCTCAGGTCTATGGCCAGTTGGCCCATGACAAAAAAGTGGCCTTGGTGCCATTTTTTCTCGAGGGAATCGGTGGTCATCCCGAGTTGATGCAGGCTGATGGTTTACACCCCACGGCGGCGGCTCAGGAAAAGTTGCTGGAAAATGTCTGGCCGACGCTAAAACCGCTGCTTTGACGCTTTTCTAGTGGCAGTGTTTCGGCTAATGTGGCGCCCCCTATTTGGAGCCCCCGATGCCGCGTCCCGCCTGGTCCCTGTTTGCCTATCAACTGATCGAGCCTGATGAACAGCTTGACCTGTTCGCCTGCCAGGAAGTTCGGGTGCACCTGGTGACGCGGCAGCTTGAGTTGGGTGGCTCTGCCGACAGGACCCTGTGTGGCACTTTGCTGCCCGCGCAACCACGCTGGTCGAGTGTGGATCGGACGATTTTCCGGGACCAACGACTCTGCCCGTTGTGCCGAGCGATCCTGGAGTCGCAAAAGCGTGGCACCCCACCGATCTGGCCTGAGTTGCGTTTCGAGCTATAGACTGGGGTCGACGGGGATTTCATGTGCCTGTGCTTGTCCCCGCCGCTTGGCTCCCGTAGCCAGGAGGCGGGGTGTACAATCGCGTTTCTATCACTCGTTATTTATGCGAAGGATTATCCGGATGTTGCCGCGCCTCCCTGTCGTCACCCGTTGCCTGACCCTTGCTGCAATCTGCATGGTCGGCCCCGTTGCCGCGCTGGAATTACCTCTGCCTCCGGCCGGTGAGGACATCGTCGGTCAAGTACGGGTAATCAAGGCCAAGTATGAAGACACCTTTGCTGACCTTGGCACTGCCAATGACCTGGGTTATCAGGAAATGGTCGCTGCCAATCCCGGGGTCGATCCATGGTTGCCGGGAGCGGGTACCGAGGTGATCTTGCCGACGCGCTTCATCCTGCCTCCAGGGCCTCGTGAGGGCATCGTGATCAATTTGGCGGAGTACCGTCTGTATTACTTCCCCAAAGGACGGAGCGTGGTTTACACCTTTCCGTTGGGCATTGGTCGAGAGGGTTGGGGGTCGCCGATTGCCCATACCAGCATCACTGCGAAAACACCTAACCCGACCTGGACACCACCTGCATCGATCCGAGCCGAGCATGCTGCTGACGGTGACCCTTTGCCGAGCGTTGTGCCGGCCGGACCGGATAATCCGTTGGGGCCATTCAAGTTCACCTTGGGGACTCCGGGCTACCTGATTCACGGTTCTAATAAGAAGTTTGGTATTGGCATGCGAACCAGCCACGGCTGCTTCCGTATGTTCAACAATAACGTCCTGGAAATGGCCGGCATGGTCCCCGTGGGGACTTCCGTACGCATCATCAACGAACCGTACAAGTTCGGAATCAGTGGTGGCAAAGTCTATCTGGAGGCGCACACACCATTAGATGACAATGGAAATCCCTCGGTGGTCGACAAGCACACGGCGGTGATCAACGCCCTGCTCAAGCGTGATGACCTGTCCAACAACCTGCGTATGAACTGGGATGTGGTGCGTGATGTAGTTGCGGCCGAGGATGGTTTGCCGGCTGAGATTGCCGTGCCGACTACTGCACCGGCGGCATCGTTATCCAGCGCTCCGTTCGACCCGTGGCAGTAAGCAACACGACTGAGGCCCGCCGACACCTGCAGGTATCGGCGGGTTTTTTATTGCCGGTGGAAACCCCCAGGCAATAAAAAGCCGATCCAGAAATGGATCGGCTTGATAACAATCCCGAGGGACTATTACTTGCGGCTAGCTTTTTCAAGCATACGCAGAGCGCGCTCGTTAGCTTCGTCAGCAGTCTGTTGTGCTTTTTGAGCAGCAGCCAGAGCGTCATCAGCTTTACGGTAGGCTTCGTCTGCACGAGCCTGAGCACGAGCTGCTGCGTCTTCAGTAGCAGTCAGGCGAGCTTCGGTTTCTTTGGATACGCTGCTGCAACCGGTAGCCAGAACTGCGGCCAGAGCCAGAGCAGAGAATTTCAGAACGTTGTTCATCGTGTTCCCCTTCAAGGACTTTCTATTAGTGGCTATCACCTCAGAGTGAGGAAATAGCCGGCGTACATACTACCCATTACTTGTAGTAAGTAAACTGACGTAGCGCAAGAAGCAAAAAAATTCTAGGCGGTGATTCTTTTTCGATCAACTTTTTCGCCGGCGGAATAAAAAAATCCGTTGGGAGGCTCTAGCAGAAGGGGTCGTTTGTTTGCCAGCAGGCTTCTCGGGCGCTGTTTCAGAGTCCCGGCCTTGATCGATCTATATTGTGTCGTGAATACTTTTTCAGAATTTGCGCAGGCTGAGTCTATCTTTATCTCTCTTGCCGGTGACTTTAAGAAGCGCTGCTCGTCTCAAGTTTCAGCATCCGGCGATGTTACAGTCTCAGCGCATTGTTTCGCAGACGTTGGCGGCCTTTCTTGCAACCAGAGTTGAGGTTCTTGGCGTTGATCTGTGGCTTGAGCATTTATGCCAAGGGCGCCTACTATTTTGTAGTGTGCTGGTGGTGCAAGAGCGACAGCTTCTACTCGGCGGCCTACAGGCACTAGGTGGCGTAAGTTGTTCCTTCGCCGGAAAAACATCGGTAAGGTAGGGTCAGCATTCCAGACCCGCAAGGAGTAGTGATGAGCGAGGCGTTGTCCATCCACCATGACCAGGCTGGTCATCAGTTCGAGACCAGTGTGGACGGTCATCGTGCCTACCTGACTTACATGGACTTGGGTAAGCAAACCCTGGATATCTACCGTACTTTCGTGCCCAACGCATTGCGTGGACGCGGTATTGCCGCGGCGCTGACCGAGCAGGCTCTGGAGTATGCCGAGCGTATGGGCTACACCGTGATTCCGTCCTGCTCTTACGTCGAGCGCTACATGGAGCGTCATCAGCGTCACGCTGCCAAGCTCTGAGCTGCGCGACCATGAAAAACGCCGGGCTTGGCCCGGCGTTTTTGTGTCTGGCGAAAGGGATCAGTTGCGATCGCGTTTCGGCAGTACGTCCTTGAGCTTGGCATGCATGCTGCGCAAGGTCTTCTCGGTGCTTTCCCAGTCGATACAGGCGTCGGTGATCGATACGCCGTATTGCAGTTCCGAGAGGTTCTTGGGAATTGCCTGACAACCCCAGTTCAAGTGGCTCTCGACCATCAGGCCGATGATCGATTGGTTGCCTTCGAGGATCTGGTTGGCGACGTTTTCCATGACCAGAGGCTGCAGCGCCGGGTCCTTGTTCGAGTTGGCGTGGCTGCAGTCGATCATGATGTTCGGCTTGATCTTGGCCTTGCTCAGGGCCTGCTCGCAGACCGCAACACTGACCGAGTCGTAGTTGGGCTTGCCGTTGCCGCCCCGCAGTACCACATGACCGTAGGCGTTACCTTTGGTGGTGACGATCGACACGCCGCCCTGTGGATTGATCCCCAGGAAGCGGTGAGGGCTGGAAACCGATTGCAAGGCATTGATGGCCACGGTCAAGCCACCGTCAGTACCATTCTTGAAGCCCACCGCCGAAGACAGGCCAGAGGCCATCTCGCGGTGGGTCTGGGATTCGGTGGTGCGCGCCCCAATGGCCGACCAACTGATCAGGTCCTGCAAGTACTGCGGGGAGATCGGGTCCAGTGCCTCGGTGGCGGTGGGCAGGCCCATTTCGGCCAGGTCCAGCAGCAGTTGACGGCCGATGTGCAGGCCATCTTGAATCTTGAACGAGTCGTCCAGGTAGGGGTCGTTGATCAGGCCTTTCCAGCCGACGGTGGTGCGTGGCTTTTCGAAGTACACCCGCATCACCAGGTACAAGGTGTCGGAGACTTCCGCTGCCAGGGCCTTGAGCCGCTCGGCGTATTCATGAGCCGCCTTGATGTCGTGAATCGAGCAAGGCCCTATGACGATGAACAGGCGATGATCAGTGCCGTCGAGGATGTTGCGGATTACTTCGCGCCCTTTGGTCACGGTGCGCAAGGCGGTGTCGCTCAGCGGGATGTCTCGTTTGAGTTGATCAGGGGTGATCAGGGTCTCGTTGGAGGCGACGTTAAGGTCATTGATCGGTAAATCAGCCATCGTGTTACTCGTCAGGTCACGGGTGCCGGCCGCCAGCGATCCCCGCGCGGCGGAGCACAGCGGATTTGAGCGCGTCGGGGAGCGGAACCTTAGCGCGTTACCCGGTGACTCTACAATGGGCAGGCGGCGGTTTTATTGGGCTAGGACTGCACAAAGTCCTGCCTCACGCGGTCTTCGGAATAGTCCTCGGCGTGCCGTTCGACCCAATCGAGGGCCAGGGCTTCGACGCATTGTTGTTCGCTCTGAGACTCATGCAGGCGACAATAGCGGGTGATTTGACAGACCTGTTCGCCCATGCGGGCGCTGAATAGTGTTTGCTCATCGACAAAGGCAATGCCCACCAGGTAACCGCGCTTGCGCTTCAGGCACCAGGCCACATAGCCGTTGTAGCGGGCATTGTCCCCCAATGTCGGCATATGTACTTCAAGGGCGGTACCACGGCGCCAGGCGCGGTGGTAATTGCATGCCATGCCGCCGAGGCTGATAGTGTGCAGCCGCTTGCGCGATATACAGGCGTGCTTGCGCAGGGTCAGTTCAATCGGAACATCATCAGGATGAGGCAGAAAACGTCCCATGAGTGCAGACTCCGAGTGTCGTCCATTTGACATTGTCTCCCCCAGTATAGTGGTCGAACTGGAACTGACAGACTTCGATGTCGACCAGCAATTGCTGGGACTGGAGGGCGTTTCTCTCGTCGTTTTTACCAGCGTTGGCTGTGCCGGTTGCCGCTGGGCCCGGGCGCAGTTACCACTCGTTGAGTGGCCGGTCGATCGCTTGTGCTGGATCGATGCTGGCAATAACGGTGGAGCGGTGGAGCGCTATCAGGTCTTTCATCTACCGGCGCTGTTTGTCGTGCGCGACGGTGAATTTTATGGGGCTTTACAGTCACGCCTGACGCGCCTGGATCTTGCCGAGCATCTGCGTCAGGCGCTCAAACGATCACCAGAGGAGTTGCCTTGATGGGGGCTGTCCGTAAACCGCGTGTGGGCATTATCGGGACCGGAGCGATTGGCGGTTTCTACGGCGTGATGCTGGCTCGGGCCGGCTTCGATGTGCACTTTTTATTGCGCAGTGAGTTTTCGACGGTGGCCGAGCAGGGGCTGCAGGTCAATAGTGCCCAGCACGGAGCCTTGAGCTTGAAGCCAGTGCAGGCTTACGCCAGTGCCGAAGAGATGCCGCCATGTGATTGGCTGTTGGTGGGCACCAAGGCCACCAGCAACGTCCAGTTGGCGCCAGCGATCATCCAGGCGGCAGCTCCGGGGGCCAAGGTCTTGCTGCTGCAAAACGGTCTGGATGTTGAGGACGGGTTACGCGCGGTGCTGCCTGAGTCGCTGCATCTATTGGGCGGCTTGTGCTTTATCTGTGTTCATCGCTCGGCCCCCGGCCGGATTGAGCATCAGGCGTTGGGTGCGGTGAACCTGGGTTACCACAGTGGTCCGGCAAGCGTCGATCCGGCCCTGAGCCAGGCCATTGTCGAGGAGGGGGCCACGCTGTTTCGTGACGCCGGCCTCGATGCTCAGGCCATGAATAATCTGCATCAGGCTCGTTGGCAGAAACTGGTATGGAATGTGCCCTATAACGGTTTGTCAGTATTGCTCAAGGCCAGCACCACGCCACTGATGGCCGATCCGGCCAGCCGCGAGTTGATTCAGGATCTGATGCAGGAAGTGCTGCGCGGCGCGGCGGCCTGCGGGCATGTCATTCCTGAGGTTTATGCACAGCAACTGTTCAAGTCCACCGAGTCCATGCCCGACTACTGGCCGAGCATGTACCATGATTTCCTGCATCAGCGTCCGCTGGAGTTGGCGGCTATTTATGCTGCGCCGTTGGCGGCGGCGCGAGCGGCGGGCTGTGAGCTGCCGAAAATCCAGGCGTTGTACCAGGCCTTGAGCTTCATGGACCGGCATCACGCCTGAGCCGAGCTCATCATCTGAAGGGAACCGAACATGGCAAAGGGCTTGGATGGAAAGCTGGTGGTGGCAATCTCGTCACGAGCGCTGTTTGACCTCAGTGATAGCCATAAGGTCTATCTGGCCCAAGGTGTCGAGGCTTATCGCCAATACCAGATCGAACATGAAGAGGAGATCCTCGAGCCAGGTGACGCCTTTCCCTTGGTGAAGAAACTCCTGAGTCTGAATGACCGCCTGGGACGTGCGCGGGTCGAGGTGGTGCTGGTGTCGCGCAACAGTGCCGACACCGGATTACGGGTATTCAATTCGATCCAGCATTACGGCTTGGCCATTTCCCGGGCCGCGTTTGTCGGTGGGCGCAGTCCTTATCCTTACCTGGCAGCCTTTGGCAGCGACTTGTTTCTCTCGACTCATGCCGAAGATGTGCGCAGTGCATTGGATGCCGGATTCGCCGCGGCCACCCTCCTCTCCGGCGGCGCCCGGCGTGCAGAAAATGGCGAGTTGCGCATCGCCTTCGATGGTGACGCGGTGCTGTTCTCCGATGAGTCGGAGCGGGTCTACCAATCAGCTGGCCTTGAGGCCTTCCAGGCCAGCGAGCGGCAGTCGGCCCGGGAGCCTTTGCCGGGTGGGCCGTTCAAAGGTTTCTTGGCCGCGCTCAATCTGCTTCAGGGCGAGTTTCCCAACGATGCCTGTCCGATTCGTACCGCCTTGGTTACCGCCCGTTCGGCCCCGGCTCACGAGCGGGTGATCCGCACATTGCGTGAGTGGGACATCCGCCTGGATGAGTCGCTGTTCTTGGGGGGGCTGGAGAAAGCCGCTTTTCTTGAGGCGTTCGCCGCTGACGTGTTTTTCGATGATCAAACCGGCCACTGCGAGCTGGCCCGTGAGGTCGTGGCCACCGGTCACGTCCCCCATGGCATCAGTAACGAAGCCCAGACTTGAGCCCCATAACTCAAGGTTTTCTGCTGAACCTCTCAGCGTTCCAGGCACTGCTAAGCTGAATCAATCTCCGCCGTATTGGCAGTTGAGGAGGTCATATGATTCGTTCGATGCTGTATGCCACAGACCTCGGTTTATACGCTCCTTTTGTAATGCAGCATGCCTTGGAGCTGGCTCGAACGTTCAATGCCGACTTACATATAGTGCACGCGGTGGAACCCATGGGGCTGTTCGCCGAATCGGTGTTGCAGAGTTATCTGGACGCGCAATCGCTGAATGAGTTTCACCGCCAGGGCTTGAGTACGGTGATGGCCAGCATCGAGCAGCGAGTGCTCGACAGTTTTCGCGAAGAGTTGGGGGAAGGCATGCAGGACCTGAACCTGATCCAGTCAGTACGTGTTCTTCAAGGTGACCCATCCCAGGTGATCCTGGAGCAAGCGGCGAAACTCTCGGTGGATTTGCTGATCGTAGGAAGTCACAGCCCAGGGGGCAACGCACAAACCCCTCTGGGGCGTACTGCATCCCGGGTTCTGCAATTGTCTAAAGTGCCGGTTTACCTGGTGCCTCTGGTGCAGCGTCGACGTCGGGGCGATGTCTGAGGGCAGAATGGAAAAATCCGAATAAAAGTTCTAGATTTATTCTTCTGACCATTAATATAGTTATATACCGTCGCTGATACCCGTGGCGTCTACTTGCTTTGAGGGATAGATATGAAGCTTCAACAATTGCGCTACATCTGGGAAGTGGCGCACCACGACCTCAACGTTTCCGCTACCGCTCAAAGCCTTTACACCTCGCAACCGGGTATCAGCAAGCAGATTCGGCTGCTCGAGGATGAACTTGGCGTTGAGGTCTTTGCTCGCAGCGGTAAGCATCTGACCCGCGTCACTCCGGCCGGTGAGCGCATCATCACCACGGCCGGCGAGATTCTGCGCAAGGTTGAGAGCATCAAGCAGATCGCTCAGGAGTTCTCCAACGAGAAGAAGGGCACGTTGTCTATCGCCACCACTCACACCCAGGCGCGCTACGCGTTGCCGCCCGTGATCAGCAGCTTTATCAAGCAGTACCCGGACGTAGCCCTGCACATGCATCAAGGATCGCCGATGCAGATTGCGGAAATGGCCGCCGACGGCACCGTGGATTTCGCCATTGCCACCGAGGCGCTGGAGCTGTTCGGTGACTTGGTGATGATGCCGTGCTACCGCTGGAACCGTTGCGTGGTGGTTCCTCAGGGCCATCCGCTGACCAAGTTGCCGAAACTGACGCTCGAAGCCCTCGCTGAGTACCCGATCGTTACCTACGTCTTCGGTTTTACCGGGCGTTCCAAGCTCGACGAAGCCTTCAGTCATCGCGGCCTGACGCCCAAAGTGGTATTTACCGCCGCCGACGCCGACGTCATCAAGACCTATGTGCGTTTGGGGCTGGGTGTCGGCATCGTCGCCAAGATGGCGGTGGACACCAAGCTCGACAGCGATTTGGTGGTGTTGGATGCCAGTGAGCTGTTCGAATCGAGCGTGACCAAAATCGGTTTCCGGCGTGGCACGTTCCTGCGCGGCTTCATGTGCGACTTCATCGAGAAGTTCGCGCCGCACCTGACTCGCGAAGTCATGGCCAAGGCCATCGCCTGCCACAACAAGCAGGAACTGGAAGAGTTGTTCGACGGCGTCGAACTGCCGGTGCACTGATTCCTGTGTGCTTAATGCACCTCGGTGACAGTGAACTGTTGCCGCGTGCCGGCCACCACGATCTCCACCTCATCGTCCTCGAACTTGCCCAGCAGGCTTTTGCCCAGCGGTGAGCGCGGGGTGATGACGGTCACCAGTTGCCCCACCACCGAGACTTTCAGTCCTGCCCCATCGGGGCCGAGAAACAGCCATTGTTCATGGCCTTTCTGGTCCTCCAGTCCTAGGAGCGTGCCGACTTGAATTCCGGCCTGGGCATCGTAAGGGCGAAAGGGCAGGTTTTGCCAAAGCTTCAGCGCCTGACGGATTTCTTCGACCCGTCGCGCTTGACCCGCCGCCAGATAAGAAGCTTCCAGTCCCAGGGTGTCGTATTTGTTTTCGGCGATGTTCTCTTCGTGGGTGGCGGTTTCGTAAGCGGTTTGCGCGGCCCGCAACGCGACCTCCAGATCGTCTCGCAGCTGTTGCAGAATCAGTTGATGGACAGATTGTTTATTCATGATCAATTACAAAATTGCAGCACATTGGCCCGGCTCTTTTCGCTTGGTGCGTTCTGGTCCTGCTGCAGCCAGAACTCGCACCTGGGGTTGGACAGGTTGCGTGGGTTATTACGAGCGTTGTCCAAAGACTGCAGTTCCTCATTCTTGCGCAGGTTCTCTTGATACTGTTCGAACAGTTGATTCGCAGGCTCTGTTGGCGCAACCACCGCAGGTTGCGCCAACTGCTGAACGGCCTGCGCTACGGGAGCCAGTTGCTGGCTGAAGAGAAAGTGCGAAGCCAGCCAGCAGGTCAGGGCGATCGCCACAAAACCCAGCCATAGGCCCAGGGCGATACTGCCGCACAGCGCCAGGGCATTGAAGCGCAGGCGCAGCGGGCGACGGGCGGGGTCTGGATGGGGCATGGTCGGCTCCTGGCGGACAGTAC
This sequence comes from Pseudomonas sp. LD120, assembly GCF_009861525.1. Lineage (GTDB taxonomy): Bacteria > Pseudomonadota > Gammaproteobacteria > Pseudomonadales > Pseudomonadaceae > Aquipseudomonas. The sequence goes on from NZ_WVHL01000003.1 coordinate 693,506, forward strand.
TGGGCGGGGGCTGATTGTCGCATGAAGATTAATCGAGGTTGGCCCTTCTGCGCAGGGGCATTTATGCGGACAATCAGTGCCTTTGCCAATCGGGGACTGGAATGAAAGCCTCCTGGGATATTTTCTGCAGCGTGGTCGACAACTTTGGCGATATCGGCGTGACCTGGCGTCTGGCCCGTCAGTTGGTGGCCGAGCATCAGTGTGCGGTGCGCCTGTGGGTTGATGATTTGCGTGCCTTCGAAAAGATCTGCCCACAGATCGACATTCAACAGGCGCAGCAGCACCAGGATGGCGTCGAAGTGTGTCATTGGCCCGCCGAGTGGCAGAGCGCAGTCGCGGCGGATGTAGTCATCGCCGCGTTCGCCTGTCAGTTACCGCATGCCTATATGGAGGCCATGGCCGATCGCGCGCGAGCGCCTTTATGGTTGAACCTGGACTACCTGAGCGCCGAGGAGTGGGTCAGTGGTTGCCACGGCCTACCATCGGTGAAGTTTCGTGGGGTGCAGAAGTACTTCTTCTTTCCCGGGTTCCAGGCCGGCACTGGTGGGCTGCTGCGCGAAGCGGGGTTGCTGGAGCGGCGTCGGCGTTTTCAGGGCGATCCCCAGGCCCGGAACAATTTCCTAGAGCAGTTGGGAGTTTTCCCTGCGACTAGTGCTCGACTGATGTCACTGTTCGCCTACGAAAATGCCGGACTGGCCGGATGGTTGGACGCCTTGGCCACTGACGTCCAGCCGACTCATCTGCTGGTGCCCGAAGGGCGCATTCTCGGTGATGTGCAGCGTTGGCTGGGCGTCGACTCGCTGGCCGCGGGTGCTTTGCAGGTACGCCAGTCCCTGACTGTGCAGGTGGTGCCCTTTGTCCGTCAGGAGGATTACGACCGCCTGCTGTGGTGCTGCGACTTCAACGCGGTGCGCGGCGAGGACTCGTTCGTGCGGGCGCAATGGGCTGGGCGGCCCATGCTTTGGCACATCTATCGTCAGGACGATGACATTCACCTGGACAAACTCGAAGCCTTTCTTGCCCTCTACACGCGTGCGCTTTCCCCCGGAGCCAAGGCTGCGGTACTGGCCTTGTGGCAGGCTTGGAACACCGAGGCCCCGATGGGCCAAGCCTGGAAAAACCTCCTGCAACACTGGCCAGAGGTGGTCGCGCATGCCGAACAGTGGTGTCTGGAACAAGGCTTGCAAGCCGATCTTGCTGCGGCGCTGGTGCAGTTTTACCTAAATTGGATATGATACGCGGCCTAGATTTTTGTAAATCCCATCCAAATTCGGATATTCGCAATGAAAACTGGTAAAGAACTCAAACCCGGTACCGTGATCCGTATCGACAACGATCCTTGGCTGGTTCAGAAAGCTGAATTCACCAAGTCTGGTCGTAACAGCGCGATCATGAAGACCAAGCTGAAGAACCTGCTGACCGGTTACAAGACCGAAACCGTTTACGGTGCGGACGACAAACTGGACGACGTGATCCTGGATCGCAAAGAAGCGACCCTGTCGTTCATCAGCGGCGACACCTACACGTTCATGGACACCACCGACTACACCATGTACGAGCTGAACGCCGAAGACATCGAAGCGGTTCTGCCGTTCATCGAAGAAGGCATGACCGACGTTTGCGAAGCTGTGTTCTTCGAAGACCGTCTGGTTTCCGTTGACCTGCCGACCACCATCGTGCGTCAGGTTGACTACACCGAAGGTTCCGCTCGCGGCGACACTTCGGGCAAGGTGATGAAGCCTGCCAAACTGAAAAACGGTACCGAGCTGAGTGTTGCGGACTTCATCGAAATCGGCGACATGATCGAGATCGATACCCGCGAAGGCGGTTCCTACAAAGGCCGCGCCAAGGTTTAAACCTGGCCTGACCTGGTAGACGAAAAAACCCGACCTTGAGTCGGGTTTTTTTGTGCCTGGCGTTCGTCGTTTCAGACCTTCACGTGAAGGCGCACATCGACGTTGCCGCGGGTGGCGTTGGAGTAGGGGCAGACCTGATGCGCGGCGTCCACCAGGCGTTGCGCTTCGTCCTGGGCAAATCCCGGCAGGCTGACATGCAGATCGATATCCAGGCCGAAACCGCCGGGGATCTGGCCGATGCCGACCTGGGTGGTGATCGAGGCGTCGTCCGGGATCTTGCGCTTGCTCTGGCCCGCCACGAACTTCAGGGCTCCGATAAAGCAGGCCGAATAGCCGGCGGCGAACAGTTGTTCCGGGTTGGTTGCCTGCCCACCGGTACCACCGAGCTCCTGGGGGGTGGCCAATTTGACATCGAGGATGTTGTCACTGGAAACAGCGCGACCATCACGGCCACCCGTGGCGGTTGCAACAGCGGTGTAGAGGGTTTGCATGGCGAGAGCCTCGTATTGAGTGTTATTCGCTAATTATTTGTGCGCTAAACAAGTTCGGAATAAATTTACTTCTCTAATATTTAGTGCGCAAGATAAAATTCTCAAGAACGCCCGCGAAGGCACATCAGTTCGCTCCAACCAGTTGATTTTTAGAAGATGTATTTTGATCAAGAAAGCCAGCTCCCGCCTGTGGGAGCTGCTGGGTCAATGCAGCCTCAAAGGTTGTCCTGCAAATGCCCCCGCAGCACTTGCAACTCCTCCTGCAACCGGCGCAATTGTTCCACCGTCCGGCCGCTGGCGCCAAGGATGCATTGGGGAATTTCCCGGGCCTGAACCTTGAGGGCACGACCCTGCTCGGTCAGTTGCACAATTACCACTCGCTCATCTTCCCGGCTGCGGGTCCGGCTCAGCAGGCCCTCGGCCTCCAGGCGCTTGAGCAGTGGCGTCAATGAGCCCGGATCGGTCAGCAGGCGCTGGCTGATCTCGCTCACAGTCCGCCCGTCCCGTTCCCAGAGCACCAGCATCGCCAGGTACTGCGGGTAGGTCAGCCGCAGTTTTTGCAGCAGCGGCTTGTAGACCTTGGTCAGCAGCAGCGATGTGGAGTGCAGGGCGAAACACACCTGGTTGTCCAGCAGCAGCTGTTCACAAGTATCCGAGGTCGAGGGTGCGATGGTCATGTTGGCGGCCTTGATCGTTAATGGTCCTGAATCTAGCGGGCGAGTCTTTAATGCGCCAGATAATTTTCCGTCAGGCTTAGCCCATGGCGCTTTGCAGCGCCAGGTCCCAGGGTGGAACCGGGCTGAAGCGGCTTTTCAGGTACTCCAGCAATAGGCGGCTGCGGGCATTGGGGTGCTGTTCCATGCGCAAGGCATAGATGCCGGCGGTTTCCGGCTTGGGCAGGCTGGTATCGCAGAACAGCGGCACCAGCTCTCCACGCAATAGGTATTCGCTGACCAGCCAAGTGGGTAGATGGGCAATGCCCAGCCCGGCCAGGGCCCCGGACAGCAGCGCTTCGGCATTGTTGGCGCTGAGGCGGATGCGTCGCGGGCGATGGCTCTGTACCTGGCCATCAAGCTCGAAACGCCAGGCAAACAATGGCGCCAGGCCGTCCCAGTCGAGGCCGTCATGCTGGCTCAGTTCGGCGGGATGGGTCGGCGTGCCACGGTTTTTCAGGTAGGACGGGCTGGCGCAGGCAATCCGCACGATGCTGGCCAGGGAGGTGGCGACCATTCGCGTGTCCACCCGCTGTCCGGCGCGCAGTACCAGGTCGACCTTGCCCAGATGCGAGCCTTGCATATCGACAAAGCTGTCGATCAGGTGCAACTGCACGTCCAGCCCCGGGTAGAGCACCAGGAAGTCGGCAATGGCCGGCGCCAGATGGCGGCGGCCGAAGGCGGCAGGGGCATCGATGCGGATCAAGCCTTCCGGGGCATGGCTCAGGGACGCTGCCTCGGCGCGAGCCAACTGCAGTTCGGCGACGATGCGTCGAGCCCGTTCGGCGAAGGCCAGGCCCGCTGCGGTGGCGACCACCGCGTGGGTGGTGCGCATGAACAGTGGGGTGCCCACGGCATTTTCCAGGCTGTCGATGCGTCGGGCCACGGCGGAAGGGGTCAGGGGATGACGGCGGGCGGCGGCGGAGAAGCTCCCGGCTTCCAGCACATCGAGAAACAGCCCCAGTTGTTCGGTCAGTGCATTGGGATTCATGGTCAGTTCGCTTATGCGAAAACGGCACAGCCATTGTGCGTTGCTGTGCGTTTCCGTGCCAGGGTCGACTGCGTAGCATGCGGCTCTCAGGTGAGGAGAGACGCTTTGATCGAGTCAGTGATGTATCTGCTGTTGGGCGCGGCACTGGGCACAGTGGGCGGTTTGTTCGGTATCGGTGGCGGCTTGATCGCGATTCCCGTATTGGGGGTGTTGTTCGGGCTGGACCAGCAGATCGCCCAGGGCACCGCGCTGGTGATGGTGGTGCCCAATGTGATGCTGGCGTTGTGGCGTTATCACCAACGTAACCGCATCGAATTGTGCCACGCCCTGCCTTTGGCGCTGATGGGCTTTTGTTTTGCCTGGCTCGGCTCGATCTGGGCGGTGGGCATCGATGCGCAGAAGATGCGTATCGGTTTTGTCGCTTTCTTGCTGGTGCTGTCGGCCTACAACCTGCTGCGCATGTTCATGGCCATTGCCCCGGCCAGCGGCGAGATGCGTTATTCATGGCCGTGGTTGGGGGGGCTGGGCGCCGCTGCCGGGGTCATGGGCGGGCTGTTCGGCGTAGGGGGAGCGGTTGTGGCCACACCAGTACTGACCAGCCTCTTTGGCACCTCCCAGGTGGTGGCGCAAGGGCTATCCCTGGCCCTGGCGTTGCCGAGCACCGGGGTGACCCTGGTGACCTACGGCGTCCATCATCAAGTGGACTGGATGATCGGTCTGCCATTGGCGGTCGGCGGCCTGTTGAGCATCAGTTGGGGGGTGAAGGTGGCTCATGCTTTGCCCGAGCGTCTGCTGCGGGCACTGTTCTGCGGTTTCCTGGTGGTGTGCGCGGTGATGCTGGGGTTTAAGGCTTGAAGCCTTCGACGATGTGTTCCGCCAGGCACTCAGTGATGGGCGAGGGGTGGTTGAGGTTGCGCAGCAGCATGATGCTGGCCTCGGGCAACTCGGGCAGCCCTTCGTTTGCGCCGAGGATGCGCAGATCCGGGGTGATCAGGCTTTCCAGCTGTGCGGTGATTGCCAGCCCGGCGCTGACCACCGCCATGATCGCCGACAGGCTGGAACTGTTGTAGGCAATGCGATAGTCGAGACCAGTGGTGTCCAGGGCATTGCAGGCCCACTGCCGGCAGAAACAGTCGCTGTTGAACATCGCCAGCGGCAAGGGTGTCTGTTCATGGGACCTGAAGCCCTGGGCCACGGCCCAGACGAAACGCTCCTTGCGCAACAGCTGGCCGATCTCATTGCCCGGTTCGCGGGTGACGATGGTCAGATCCAGGTCTTGGCGTTGCAGCAGTTGTTTGGACGATTCGCAATGCACTTCGATCTGGATCAGTGGGTAGCTCTGGGCAAAACGCGACAGAATCCCCGGCAGAAAGCGCATCACATAGTCATCCGGCGTACCGATCCGGACCAGCCCCACCATGTGTGGTTCGCGCAGGGTATTGAACACTTCGCTGTGCAGTTTCAGGATGCGCCGGGCATAGCCCAGCAATACCTGGCCCTCGGCGGTCAGCTTGACCTGGCGCCCGTCACGCTGGAACAGTTGGCGTTGCAGCACCTCTTCTTCCAGGCGCTTCATCTGCATGCTCACCGCCGACTGGGTGCGGTTGACCCGTTCGCCGGCCCGGGTAAAACCGCCTTCATCGGCGATGGCAACGAAGGTGCGCAGCACGTCGGTGTCAATGCTGGGGAACTGGGACATTGATCAAATCCTGAGATGTTTGGGGTTCGAGGTATTTCTGTACTTGATCTTATTCTTCATCAGAGCGCGGCGTCAGCCCTGGCGTTGCCCCTGCAACCAGGCCAGCACCTGCCGGGCATTCTGGTCCGGTGGAAACACTGGGTAGAACACCTCTTCGATCTGTCCGGCGTTGAGGATCAGGGTCAGGCGTTTTAGAAAGCGCGTGGCATTCAACTCGAACATTGGCAGTGCCAGGGCTTCGGTCAATTGCCCCTGGGCATCGGAGAGCAGGGCAAAGGGCAGGTGCAAGCGTTCGACCGCTTCGCGCTGATAAGCGCTGTCCTGGGTGGAGAGGCCGAACAGGTTATCCGCCCCGGCGGCCGCGAGCTCCTCGGCCAGGTCGCGGAAGGCACAGGACTGCGGAGTGCAGCCGCGAGCACCCGGGGTCATGTTCCAGCCTTCCAGCAGCGGCAGGTCCGGTCGTCCCGTGCGCGGATAGACATACACCACTGTCCTGCCGGACAGCGTCGAGAGATCGATCGCTTCGCCTGAAGTGCAGGGCAGCAACAGCCCGGGTACAGGCAAGCCGCGCAGATGGCGGGCGGCGCCATCGTCCTCGGGGGCCGGAATGCTCGACCAGTCCACGCTCAGCATGTCTCTCATAACGGTTCCTCCGGGTCAGTCGGTCCTGGCAGTTGAAAGCATTGCCCGCTGGATAGCAGAGTGGCGGTAGCACTTATCAAGTTCAAGTAGCAGAGCGCTGAATTGATGTTCTCTGTACTCGTGGAGGTCTTGAATTTATGAGAGGGGGGCGAACTTTCGTTGTTATTGATTTGTTGGCGATAAGGGTTATTGGTACTGGCTATAAGTTGCTGGGCGGGCGGCGAGTTGTTGGCTATAGGTTTTCGTTTACTAATTTCCCTGTGCGATAAAAATTCGTGAATGCCCGTTATGCCGATTAATGGTCAAGTTTGTGGGGATTTGAATTTGCCTGGAGAAACATTCGCTACTAGTGTTGCGTTTGCCATGTACAGATGGTCTGTACTGGGATTGTGACCAACTTTGGAGGGTCCTTTCATGAACGTGAGAGCGGAACACGCTGAGCCAACCACTGCCGAGCTGACACAGCTCAAGACCAAGCTCAAGGCTGGCAAACTGGCGCCGGAAGACCTCAAGGCGCTGGTGGGCCTGGTGGAGCGGACGGAAAAGGCGGCGAAGCAACTTAGAGCAGCCATCGTCGAGTAAATAACGCTAACACTTTGGAGGGCGGGATCAGAAATGGACCTCACTACTCGAACTAATTCTATCGACACATCTGAACCGTTGCGTAGCCCTCCATTTTTAGCGCGCAGCACTATCGGCAGTCATTCGATACTGCTGTTGGGAAGTCTGGAAGCCCCCATTTCGACACTCAGTGATAATGCTTTTATTGTCGAGCGCATTGCCCAGAGTCTCAACTTGTCGACGCTGGGTAATCAATTCAGTGCAGAGGAGTTTATTTTTCTGCTGAACGAACAATACATTGCCGCTGAAGAGTTTGTTTATGGTCACCCAATCTGGAGAAAGATCAGAGAGGGCGATCAGGCTGCACTCTATGCCTATATCCTCGAGACCCGTCATTACCTGGCCGCCGCGGCGTCGAGGATGTGCCCCTCGGTCAGCCCGGGCATCGGCCTGTCCCCGATCGCCCTCATGCTCTCCCGGCATGCCCTGGAAGAGTGGGACCATGCGCAGTTCTTCAATGAAGCCCTGGAACTGATCGGCTGCTCCAGCGACATGATCAGGCTGGCCAGGCCCTTGCCCGCGACCCTGGAGTGGATCCACCTGTCCCGGCAGATCGCTGCCATGGGCGAGTTGGTGTCGGCTGCCTGTTCCGGCTTCATGGAGCACTCTTCGGTGGAACAAGAGGCGGTGCTGGGATGGCATGAGCTGCTGGTGAGGCACAACCTGTTGAGCCGCAAAGCGACGGATAAAGTCCTGGGTCACTTCTCTACCGATATCCAGTACGGGCATTCGGATAACTGGAAGAAGGCCGTGCGCACCCAGGATTGCCATCCCGCGCCGGTGGTGGCCACGGTACTCAATGCGGTGTGCAGCTTGAGCGAGATGATCTACCGCTGGCTGTCCGCCCTCGAACAGGGCTGTGCCAGCTCGATCGTTACCGCAGCCCAACTGGTCGCCGAGGAGGGGCTGGATCAGCTGTTGCAGGCTACCGACTCGCCACTGGACGTGGAGATTTTCCAGGGCTTGCCGGTTTGGCCATCCAGCGTGATGGGCCTGGTCAATGGCGAGCGTTCCGGCGATGACAACTCGGCGGATATCGTCGTCGGCTCCTGCTATGCCCTGGGGCAGCGAATGTCGCAGTTGGTCATGAGCCCGGCACCGTTTGGCGCGCTGATCAGCCAGGTCCATGAGCAGTTGCTCAACGGCCAGAGCTTCAGCGCCGACAGTGTGGCGGCCATCGAGCAGATGACCACCGACTGGCTGGTCTCGGTGGACGGTCACGCCCTGTGGCAGCAGATGATCGACGGCTGCGCCGATGAGCTGATCATTGGCTACATGTTGGAGAACTATCACTACCTGGCTTCGGCCACCCGGCATGTCAGCCCAGCGATTGCCGCCTGCCAGGACGCACGGATTCGCGAGAACCTGTTGCAGCACCTGCAGGATGAGCTGACCCACTGCGACATCCTCAAGCCCCGGTTGCGCGAACTGGGGGTGCGGCGTCCGCACATCATGCGGCCCTTGCCGACCACCACGGCCTTTGTTGGCTACCTCAGCGACCTGGCGCGGCATGACTGGAAGGGCTACCTGATCGGCTCGACCTTCCTGCAAAAGAGCCTGAGCGAGTGCCGCGGCGATGACCGTCACATGAGGTTCTACTCCCAGGTCTCCACCAACAACCCGCGCTGCGCGGCGTTGCTGGGAGCCATGGCGGCCCATGATGAACTGGATGATGAGTTGGGCCATGACCAGCGGCCGTCGCAGAATATCGAGTATCTGCTGGCGCGGGGCGAAGTCAGCCGAGACTCGGTGGCCCGCGCGGCCATGTTGCCGTCGCTGGCCTGGAGTTTTCTGGACGGCATTCGCGCGCACTATGGCACCGGCCAGGACGCGGTGCTGCAGCGCCAAGCCTGGAGCGCAGAATGAACCGGCCCTACTTCCAGACCCTGGAGCCCTTGGTGCACTTGCAGGAACTGTTGTTCGAGCGCGACGACTTCGACGCGCTGGCCAGGCGCTTGCCGGAACCTCGGATGGCCTTGGAACAGTGGCGCGATGTGCTGCACAGCGAGTTGCTGTCGTTGTTTCGCTGGGGCCTGATTCGTGCCAAGGAGGCGCTGGGCGAGCAGGGCGCCGCCCAAAGCTATGGTGAGGAGGTCCTGTGCCTGTTGCCCTATTACGGCTTTTGCCTGCACGCGATCCGCCGCGCCGCACCCTTTGCCATGATGGGCATCCCCACCACGGTGTCGGTGCGCGATGACCGTTACCCGGAAGCCAGCACGGTGATTGCCGAGCTGGCGGATGTCCTTGGCGTACAGGACTGGCTGCAGGTCAGCCAGGCGTCTTCAGCAAACCTGGTGCAGCAGTTTCAGGGACGCAATGGCCTGATCGTGCTCACCGGCAAGCAGAGCACCTACACCCGCCTGCGAAACCGCTACCCGGCTGCACGGATCATTGCCGCCACCGGCTGCTGCGGGGTGGTGCTGTCCATCGAGGAGCAGCAGGCGCGTCTTATCGAAGAGCAACGCAAGGCGCACCTGTTGTCGGTCAGTTGCAGCAATCATGGTTACACCATCCTGGCCGAAGCGCTGGCCCCTCAGGCGGCGGTGCTGGCCATCAACGGGGTCAGGTCCGCCGCCAGACGCTCGGTGGAGGAGGTGCTCGGGCAACTGCACCCGTCCGTGGTCCTGGCTCCCCCTTCGACCTCGCCGCTGCCCGACGATCTGGCCGGCTACAGCCTGCTGGCCTGTGAAAACGCTGGATCGGCCAGCTTCGATGGCTTTGGTCGGGATCCGTTGGGTGGCTGGCCGGGGGATTATCGAGTCTGACAGGGCCAAATGCTGCTGGATAAATCATCAAGTACTGAGATGTATTGCATAAGAAACATTCGTTGGATTGATCCTGTTGTCAAGCAGACACTGTGCCCATTCCCACAGGAGAACAGGATCATGAATGCTCAAAAGGGTTATCTGCTGGTTCAAAAACTGCCATTTCCAGGGCTGTCGTTAGCGACACTGTGGCACCGGGTATGGCGCTGGCATGCAGTGGCGCGCGAACGTCGCATGCTCGCCGGGTTGAGTGATACGGCCCTGCGTGACCTGGGGCTGAGCCGGGCGGATGTGGAGCGTGAAGTGACTCGCCCGTTCTGGGACGATCCGATGCATAAATAAGCCGGCGATGACTACACAAGCGGCTTCAAGGTGCGCTAGCGTGCGGGCAGACAAGGAGAAGCCCATGCCCGCAGCCTTTTCTTTCTCGCTCAAACAGGCTCGCCGACTGGCGCTGGCCGCCCAGGGTTTCGGCGGGCGTCAGCCGTCGGCACCGATCAAGGCCGCACGGCTCAGTCAGCAGATTGAGCGCCTGGGCCTGTTGCAGATCGATTCGGTCAATGCCCTGGTGCGCGCCCATTACCTGCCGCTGTTTTCCCGTCTTGGCGGCTACCCACAGCAGTTGCTCGATCAGGCCGCCTGGAGCCAGGGGCGCCAGCGCACCTTATTCGAATACTGGGGGCATGAGGCGTCTTTGTTGCCGATGTCCATGTACCCCTTGATGCGCTGGCGGATGCAGCGGGCGCGCCAGGGGCAGGGTATCTATGCCCAGTTGGCGCGCTTTGGCCAGGAACAGCAGGCCACCCTGCGCCGGGTGCTGGCGGCTGTGGAGCAGCAGGGGGCATTGGCGGCCAGCAGCCTTTCCACTCGTGAAGAACCGGCCGGACCCTGGTGGGACTGGAGCGCTGAAAAGTACGCCCTGGAATGGCTGTTCGCCGCCGGCGAAGTGACGGTCTCCGGGCGCCGCGGCTTCGAGCGCCTGTATGACTTGCCGGAGCGGGTGATTCCTGCGGCGATCCTCCAGCAACCATTGCTGGAGCAAGCCCAGGCCCAGCGCCGGTTGCTGCTGCAGGCCGCCACGGCGTTGGGCGTGGCCACGCAAAAGGACCTGCGCGATTACTTTCGGCTCGACCCCGGTGACAGCCGCGCGCGGCTGGCCGAGCTGCTGGAGTCTGGCGAGCTGCTGGCCTGCGAGGTTCATGGCTGGAAGCAGCGCGCTTACTGCCTGCCCCAGGCCAGGGTGCCGCGCAAGGTCGAGGCCAGCGCGTTGCTGTCACCTTTCGATTCACTGATCTGGGAGCGCAGCCGCACCGAGCGCCTGTTTGATTTCCGCTATCGGCTGGAGATCTACACGCCCCAGCACAAGCGCGTCTATGGCTATTACGTGCTGCCGTTTCTGCACAACGAGCGGATTGTCGCTCGGGTCGACCTGCGCGCGGAGAGGGCCCTGGGGCGTTTGGCGGTGCATGCGGTGCATGAGGAAGAGCCGGGCCTGGATGAGGAGGGAATCCGGGCATTGGTCGTGCAATTGCGACAGATGGCCAACTGGCTGGGGTTGGAGCAGGTTCAGCTCAATTGCCAGCGTGATGGTGCGCGACGTCTGCGTGAGGTGCTGGGGTGAAGAGCTTCGCGAACAAGCCCGCGCCTACACCGTCCATGTAGGAGTGGGCTTGTTCGCGAAAGGCCCCCTCAGCGCTTGACCTGCTTGAGGGTTTCGGCAATCAGGAACGCCAGCTCCAGCGACTGGTCGGCGTTCATCCGCGGGTCGCAATGGGTGTGATAGCGGTCTGACAAGCCATCCTCGGTAATTGGCCGAGCCCCGCCGATGCATTCGGTGACATTCTGCCCGGTCATCTCGATATGGATGCCGCCGGCATAGCTGCCTTCGGCCTGATGCACCTGGAAGAACTCCTTGACCTCGGTGAGGATCTGCGCGAAATCCCGGGTCTTGTAACCGCTGCTGGCCTTGATGGTGTTGCCGTGCATCGGGTCCGAGCTCCACAGCACCTGCTTGCCCTCGCTCTCCACCGCGCGGATCAGTTGCGGCAGGTGGTCGCCGACCTTATTGGCGCCCATGCGTACGATCAGGTTCAGACGGCCGGGATCGTTAGTCGGGTTGAGAATGTCGATCAGGCGGATCAACTCCTCGGTGTTCATGCTCGGGCCGACCTTGACCCCGATCGGGTTATTCACCCCGCGCAGGAACTCCACGTGAGCGCCGTCCAGTTGTCGGGTCCGATCGCCGATCCACAGCATGTGGGCCGAGCAGTCGTAATAGTCGTTGGTCAGGCTGTCGCGACGGACGAAGGCTTCTTCGTAATTGAGCAGCAGCGCTTCGTGGGCGGTGAAGAAACTGGTCTCGCGCAGTTGCGGCGAACTGTCCATGCCACAGGCGCGCATGAAGGCCAGGGTTTCATCGATGCGATCCGCCAACTGGCTGTATTTTTCGGCCAGAGCCGAGTTGGCGATGAAGTCCAGGTTCCACTTGTGCACCTGGTGCAGGTCGGCGAAGCCGCCCTGGGCGAAGGCCCGCAATAGGTTCAGGGTGGCCGTGGCCTGGTGGTAGGACTGCAGCAGGCGGTCCGGGTCCGGTATCCGGCTTTTTGCATCGAAGCCGATGCCGTTGACGATGTCGCCGCGATAGGCCGGTAAGGTCACGCCCTTGATGGTTTCGTCGTTGGCCGAGCGCGGCTTGGCGAATTGGCCGGCCATGCGCCCGACCTTAACCACCGGGCAGCCGGCGGCAAAGGTCATGACAATGGCCATCTGTAGCAGCACCTTAAAGGTGTCGCGGATCTTTGCCGCGGAGAATTCGGCGAAGCTCTCGGCGCAATCGCCGCCCTGCAACAGGAAGGCGCGACCCTGGGTGACTTCGGCGAACTGGCGGCGCAATTCCCGGGCTTCGCCCGCAAACACCAGCGGTGGATAACTGGCCAGGGTCTGCTCGACTTGCAACAGATGCGCAGCGTCTGGGTACTGGGGTTGTTGCTGGATCGGCAGGGCACGCCAGCTGTCGGGGCTCCAGGGTTGGCTCATCGCGGACTCGAGTGTTTTCCGGTGGGGAGGCGCATGTTAGCAGCAAATTAGTACGTGACCTGCTCCTCTTGCTTGGCCGACAATCGCGCCTTTCCCGCTCGCTGCCGAGCGGTTGGTTTATCGCGCTGGCAGATTCTGCGTCTGCGCGACTAGGAGATGAAATGACTGAGGAGCGCGTCGAGCGTGTGCTCGCCGAAGTTCACGATGAGTTCGGCAAGATCCGGGTGCTGGAAGTGGCGGACTACCGCTTTCTCGAATTTGGCGATGCCATCGAGCAGAGTTGCGTGTTCACCGCCGACCCCAGCTGGCTGGAATACGACTACACCCGGGGCATGCTGATCGGCGCCTTGTGCCATGCCGCGCCAGAGAGCGCGCTGTTTCTAGGGCTTGGGGCTGGGACGCTGACTCAGGCGTGCTTGAAGTTTCTGCCGCTTGAAGACGTCGAGGCCATCGAGCTGCGCCCGGACGTGCCGCGCCTGGCCATCGAATACATGGGGCTGGATGACGATCCGCGTCTATATATAAGAGTCGGTGATGCCCTGGAGCTGCTGGACAGCGCCGAGTCCGCCGATCTGATCTTTGTCGACCTGTACACCGATGTCGGTCCGGGTGTCGGGCATCTGGCCTGGGGCTTTTTGGAAAGCTGCCAGCAGCGCCTCAATCCCGGTGGCTGGCTGGTGATCAACCAATGGGCCACCGATGATGGCAAGCCCTTGGGGGCTGCTCTGTTGCGCGGGCTCTATCACCGGCATTACTGGGAGCTGCCGGTGAAGGAAGGCAACGTGATTCTGCTTGTGCCGGCCGATCTCGATCAGGACCTGGACATGCCTGGCCTGACCGCCCGCGCCGAGGAACTGGCACCGCGGCTGGGGTACTCGCTGCAATCGTTGATCAAGGCCATTCGCCCCGCCACATAAGCCCCTGGCAGGCAACGACTGGCCGGCGAAGACGATCCGCCGGTCAGCTTGTTCAACAGCCCTTGAACACCCCGGGGCGCTTCTCGATCATTGCTCGCATCCCTTCCTTGGCGTCTTCGCTGTTCATCAGCGTGTGCACCAGCGGCGGCAGGCCCTGAGCGGCCAGTGTTTCGCCCTCAAGCCGGGCCTGACGCGCTGACATCAGCGTCGCCTGTACGCCCAGTGGTGCTTGCCTGGCAATGCGTTCGGCCAGTTCGATGGCCCGCGGCAACAGGTCTTCACTGGCCATGACTTCCTGCACCAGTCCCAGGCGCAAGGCTTCGTGGGCGTCGAATTCATCCCCGGTCAGCAACCAGCGCATGGCATTGCCCCAGCCCGCCAGCTGATGCAGGCGCAGGGTCGCACCACCGAAGGGAAATATCCCGCGCTGCACCTCCATCTGGGCAAAGCGCGTATTGCTGGCGCAGAGATTGATGTCCGCCGCCAGCATCAACTCGATACCGATGGTCAGGCAGTAGCCTTGCACGGCGACAATCACCGGCTTGCTTACCCGTGGCCCGGCGAACACGCCCCAAGGGTCGCAGCCGCCGGGCGGTGCCTGCCAGCCCTGGGCCAGGGCGGCACCGACATTGGCCAGGTCCAGCCCGGCGGTAAAGTGCTCGCCGTGGCCGAACACCACGGCGATCCGCGCTTGGCTGCTGGCCTCGAACTCACCGTAGGCCAGGCTCAGTTGGTTGAGCAGCTCCAGGTCGAAGGCATTGCGCTTGGCGATCCGGTCCAGGCCGATCAGGAATAGATGACCGCGCAGTTCGCGGCTGACATGGCTGGCACTGGGCTGATTCATGGGCGCGATCCTCAAGGGGGAAAGAGGGAATGGGCGAGACGGCTTTCAAGCACCAGGGTGAATCGTTTTAGCGGTGGCGACCAACAGCGGCGGGTCCAAGCAAAATAGCGCGCCCTTCGAGTCTGCGCAAAGCCTGTGACCATCGGGCGTTGAGTGGAGTTTTCCGATAAAAAAAACTCCCTTTTTTGAGTAATTCCGGTATAGTGCGCGCCGGCCTTTAGCCGGGCCACGTTTAGGTAATGCAATTCCCCGAAGTCAGCTTCGGCTGCTTGTCCGCTGCGCGGACTATCCTTGACGATCCATTCATCCAATCGTTTTCGCAAATCCCCGCCGACAAAGCTGCCAGGGTGACTCTTGAGTCTTACACGGCATGCGCAGCTTTGGAGCATGGGTCTTTGCGGATGCACTTAGAGGCAGACCCATGACCCAGGAAATCGGCGGCTTCGCCGCTCTTGAACTTCATCCCAATATTGTCGCTGCAGTAGTCGCTACCGGCTATGAAGAGCCTTCGGCTATTCAGCAGCAGTCGATCCCGATCATCCTTGCCGGGCACGATATGATTGGCCAGGCGCAAACCGGTACCGGTAAAACCGCTGCCTTTGCCCTGCCTATCCTGCACCGCATTGATCCGTCCAAGCGCGAGCCGCAAGCTCTGATCCTGGCCCCAACCCGTGAGTTGGCGCTACAAGTTGCAACCGCTTTCGAAACCTACGCCAAGCAAATGCCGGGCGTGACTGTTGTGGCCGTCTACGGCGGTGCGCCGATGGGCCCACAACTGAAAGCAATCCGTAATGGCGCACAAATCGTTGTCGCCACCCCAGGCCGTCTGTGCGACCACCTGCGTCGCGACGAAAAAGTCCTGGCCACTGTGAACCACCTGGTTCTCGACGAAGCTGACGAAATGCTCAAGCTGGGCTTCATGGATGACCTGGAAGTGATCTTCAAGGCCATGCCGGAAACCCGCCAGACCGTACTGTTCTCGGCCACTCTGCCACAGTCGATCCGAGCCATCGCCGAGCGTCACCTGAAAGACCCGAAACACGTCAAGATCCAGAGCAAGACCCAGACTGTCACCGCGATCGAACAGGCTCACCTGTTGGTTCACGCTGACCAGAAAACCTCTGCCGTTCTGAGCCTGCTGGAAGTTGAAGATTTCGACGCCCTGATCATGTTCGTGCGCACCAAGCAAGCGACCCTGGATCTGGCCAGTGCCCTGGAAGCCAAAGGCTACAAAGCCGCTGCGCTGAACGGTGACATCGCCCAGAACCAGCGTGAGCGCGTCATCGACTCCCTCAAGGACGGTCGTCTGGACATCGTTGTGGCCACCGACGTCGCCGCTCGTGGCCTGGACGTACCGCGCATCACCCACGTATTCAACGTGGACATGCCGTACGACCCGGAATCCTACGTGCACCGTATCGGCCGTACCGGCCGTGCCGGTCGCGAAGGTCGTGCGCTGCTGCTGGTGACTCCGCGTGAGCGCCGCATGCTGCAAGTGATCGAGCGTGTGACCGGTCAGAAGGTTGCCGAAGTTCGCTTGCCGGACGCCCAGGCCGTTCTTGATGCACGCATCAAGAAGCTGACCAACAGCCTGTCGCCGCTGGTAGCTGACGCTGAAGCGACCCACGGTGAACTGCTGGATCGCCTGACTGCCGACATCGGTTGCAGCCCGCGCGCCCTGGCCGCGGCCCTGCTGCGCAAGGCCACCAACGGTCAGGCGCTGAACCTGGCAGCCATCGAGAAAGAGCGTCCACTGGTGCCCAACAGCGCGCCACGTGGTGATCGTCCTGAGCGTTCCGGCGACCGTCCTGATCGTGGTGACCGCGAGCGTCGCGCGCCAATGCCTTTGGGCGAAGGCCGTGCTCGCTGCCGTACCGCGCTGGGTGCCCGTGACGGTATCGCTGCCAAGAACCTCTTGGGCGCGATTCTCAACGAAGGCGGTCTGGCCCGTGAAGCCATCGGTCGCATCCAGGTGCGTGACAGCTTCAGCCTGGTAGAGCTACCGGAAGACGGTCTTGATCGTCTGCTGACCAAGCTCAAGGACACTCGCGTGGCCGGCAAGCAACTGAAGCTGCGTCGCTACCGCGAAGATTGATCCGCCTTCGGGCTGATTGATCAGGCATAAAAATCCCCGACTGGTTCGGGGATTTTTTATGCCTGGAGTTTGGGCCGGGACTGTTCGCTGGCAAGCCGGCTGCTGCGGGGGGGGGGGAGGGGAGCCGCCTTGCCGTTGAGGACTCAGCCAAAGCGGTAGATGTCCATGCCCAGTGCGCCCAAGGTGAAGCCCTGGTGGACCACGCTGAATTCACCACCGGCTCCCCGGGCGAAGTACAGCGGCAGCAGGTGCTCGTCGCTGGGATGGCTGCGCACGGCATGCGGTGCCAGCTGCCGGTAGTCATGCAGGACCGCGTCGTCGTTGTTCGCCAGTTTTTCGATCATCCAGTCACGAAAGGCCTTGGCCCAGGGCTCGACGCTTTCCGGGCCGGCGTGCCAGTCCAGCTCCCGCAGGTTGTGGGTGATGCTGCCAGAACCGATCAGCAATACGCCTTGCGCCCGTAGGCTGGCCAGGGCGTGGCCGACACGGGTTTGTAGAGCCGGGCCCAGGTGACTGGGCAGCGATAGCTGGATCACCGGGATATCCGCCTGCGGATACATCAGCGACAGTGGCACCCAGGCGCCATGGTCGAAGGGGCGCTCATTGTCGAGCTGGGTCGGTAGACCGTCAGCTTTGAGCAACTCCACCACTTGCGCCGCCAGTTCAGGTTCGCCGGGAGCTGGGTATTGCACGGCAAACAGCGCGGCGGGGAAACCACCGAAGTCGTGCCAGGTTTCCGGGTGTGGGTGGGCGGTGGCGCGCAGCCCCGGGCTTTCCCAATGAGCCGATACCACCAGAATCGCCTTGGGTCGTGGCAGTTGCACCGCCAGGTTTGCCAGCGCCGGACCGCTGGCTCCGGGCTCCAGAGCCAGCATGGGGGAGCCGTGGGAGATGAACAGGCTGGGAAGCATGGAGGAGGTCCTGAGGGTTAAGATGCGCCATCTTCAATCAGGTCATTGATCTAAATCTAATATAAGTTTTAGTACTTTTTGATCGAATTTTAAGGACTTAGCATGCAAGCGGACTTTTGGCACAAGCGTTGGGAGCGGGATCAGATCGGCTTTCACCTGGCGGAGGTCAACCCCTATCTGCAACGGTACTGGCCGGACCTGGGCCTGCCCACGAACGCTCGGGTGCTGGTGCCTCTGTGCGGCAAAAGCCTAGACCTGATCTGGCTCGCCGATCAGGGGTTCCAGGTGCTGGGCATCGAGTTGGCGGAGAAGGCTGTCGTGGGCTTCTTTCGCGAACATAATCTGCAGCCACAGATTGGCCAGCAAGGGGCCTTCAAGGTCTATGCGCACGGTTCGATCCAGCTCTGGTGCGGTGATTTTTTTGCCCTGACGGCCGAGGACGTCGCTGGCTGTACGGCCTTGTACGACAGAGCGGCGATGATTGCCTTGCCGCCGCAGATGCGTCAGCGCTACGCCATGCATCTGAATGGCCTGTTGCCCTCCGGCAGCAAGGGGCTGCTGATTACCATGGATTACGATCAGGCGCAGTTGGACGGGCCACCCTTTGCCATTCTCGACGATGAAGTTCGTCAGCGGCTGGGTGACGCCTGGCAGCTGCGGATCGAAGTAGAGCAGGACATCCTGGGGCAGAGCTGGAAGTTTCTCCAGGGCGGGGTCACTCGGCTGGTGGAGCGGGTTTATCGCCTGGACAAGCAGGGCTAACGTTGCCCCGGCTTTTGCCGCACCTATGCAAAAGGACGACTCGCGTCGCCCTTTTGGGTGTTTCCGGTTGGCTGATCAGCCGCGACGACGCAGGGCGTCGATACGCTCTTCAAGCGGCGGGTGGCTCATGAACATGCGAGCCAGGCCCTGTTTGATGCCGCCATTGATGCCGAAGGCGTTCAACGTGTCGGGCATATGCACTGGCAGGCCCTGTTCCGAACGCAGGCGCTGCAGGGCACCGATCATGGCGTTGGTGCCGGCCAGGCGGGCACCGGCTTCGTCGGCGCGGTATTCACGCTTGCGCGAGAACCACATGACGATGGCGCTGGCCAGGAAACCCAGGACCAGCTCGGCGAAAATGGTCGCCACGTAGTAGGCGATGCCCTGGCCTTCTTCGTTCTTGAAGATCACCTTGTCGACAAAATTACCGATGATCCGCGCGAAGAACATCACGAAGGTGTTCACCACGCCCTGGATCAGCGCCAGGGTGACCATGTCGCCATTGGCAACGTGACCAATCTCGTGGGCCAGTACGGCTTTCACTTCATCGGGCGAGAAACGCTCCAGCAGGCCCTGGCTGACCGCCACCAAGGCGTCGTTCTTGTTCCAGCCAGTGGCGAAGGCGTTGGCCTCGTAGGCTGGAAAGATACCCACTTCGGGCATCTTGATCCCGGCTTCGCGGGACAGTTGCTCGACAGTCTGCAGCAACCACTGCTCATGGCGGGTGCGCGGTTGGGTGATGATCTGCGTGCTGGTGCTCATCTTCGCCATCCACTTGGAGATGAACAGCGAGAACAGCGAACCGGCAAAACCGAAGACCGCACAGAAAATCAGCAGCTGATTGAGGTTCAGATCAACCCCATTGGCCGCCATGAACCCGTTGAAGCCGAAAAGGCTCAGGGTAATGCTGGCAATCAGCACGACCGCAAGGTTAGTGGCCAAAAACAGCAGGATTCGCATCATGGTGGTAGAAATCTCCTCAAGCTAAAGATGTAGCGTATTGCGGGGTATATAAGGTGCGGCAAGGGCCTATTCAATACGGCTTCTATTTCAAACTGTGTCGCTTGGCCCTGGGGCTAGAGGCTCGCATTGCAAACGCATGTGGGCGGCTGCCGGGCACGGCCAACGCCTGGCTGCGGCGCAGATCTTGTGACAGTAGGCTGGGTGGAAAGTGCAAGCTTATAGAAGGGGGATGGAGCAGGGCAGTGAAGATGTGTTGCTGAATTAATCGCGGTGCAATCCGGCAAAGATCGCACCGCGTTATTCGGATTATTGGCGGTAGGACTTGAGGAAACTTCCGATCCGGCCAATGGCCTGTTCCAGGTCGTCGACCCGCGGCAGGGTCACCACGCGGAAGTGGTCCGGCCAAGGCCAGTTGAAGGCGGTGCCTTGAACCACCAGGAGCTTTTCCGAGAGCAGCAGGTCGAGGACGAATTTTTCGTCGTTATGGATTGGGCAGATTTTTGGGTCGATCCGCGGGAAGGCATACAGCGCGCCCATGGGTTTCACGCAGCTGACCCCGGGAATGTCGTTGAGCAACTCCCAGGTGCGGTTGCGCTGCTCCAGCAGACGGCCTGACGGCAGCACCAGGTCGTTGATGCTCTGGTAGCCCCCCAGGGCGGTCTGGATCGCATGCTGGCTGGGTACGTTGGCGCACAGGCGCATATTGGCCAGCATGTCGATGCCTTCGATGTAGCTCAGGGCATGCTGCTTGGGACCGGAAATGGCCACCCAGCCGGAGCGGAAACCCGCCACGCGGTAGGACTTGGACAGACCGTTGAAAGTCAGGCACAGCAGGTCCGGGGCCAGGGAGGCGGTGCAGATGTGCACGGCGTCATCGTAGAGGATCTTGTCGTAGATCTCGTCGGAGAACACCACCAGGTTGTGCTGTCGCGCCAGTTCCAGCATGCCCAGCAGTACTTCCTTGGGGTACACCGCGCCAGTCGGGTTATTCGGGTTGATGATCACCAGGGCCTTGGTGTTCGGGGTGATCTTGGCCTTGATGTCGGCCAGGTCTGGCCACCAGTTGGCTTGTTCGTCGCACAGGTAGTGCACCGGATTACCGCCGGCCAGGCTCACCGCCGCCGTCCACAGCGGGTAGTCGGGTGCTGGCACCAGCACCTCGTCGCCGTTGTTGAGCAGCGCTTGCAGGGCCATCACAATCAGTTCGGAAACGCCGTTGCCCAGGTAGATGTCTTCGATGCCGATGCCTTCCACCTGCTTTTGCTGGTAGTACTGCATCACGGCCTTGCGCGCACTGAACAGGCCTTTGGAGTCGCTGTAGCCCTGGGCGGTGGGCAGGTTGCGGATCACATCCTGGAGAATTTCGTCTGGCGCTTCGAAACCAAAGGGCGCCGGGTTGCCGATGTTCAGCTTGAGGATGCGATGGCCTTCCTCTTCCAGGCGTTTGGCGTGCTTGAGCACTGGGCCGCGAATGTCATAACAGACGTTGGCGAGCTTGTTCGATTTGCTGACCTGCATGGCGATGTGTTCCCGAAAATGAACGATCCAGGCGGAGGATGAACTACCGTACTGGGAATCCTGCCGTGTCACACCGGCCTGTAGCCCGCACCGGCTGCGGCAGAATCCGTTTGAATGGGTGTAACGCGGCTGCCAGACTGGCGTCTGACGAGGCGCAATCATACGTGCCGCCCGATCCGTGGAAAAGACACAGAGCGGGCTTTTTCCGTTGCAGAGGAAGGACCATGGAAAAGCTGGAAAAAACCCTGGAAGAATGGCGGTCGATGCTCGATCCGGAGCAGTACAACGTCTGCCGGCTCAAGGGCACCGAACGGCCCTTCTCGGGCAAGTACAACGCCACCAAGACCGATGGCATCTATCACTGCATCTGCTGCAATGAGCCGCTGTTCGACGCCAAGGCCAAATTCGATTCCGGCTGTGGCTGGCCGAGTTTCTACGAGCCTATTGCCGACAGCGCGATGGTCGAGATTCGCGACGTGAGCCACGGCATGATTCGTACTGAAGTGGTCTGTGCCAAATGCGATGCCCACCTGGGCCACGTCTTCCCGGACGGTCCAGCACCTACCGGGCTGCGTTACTGCATCAACTCGGTGTGCCTGGACCTGGTGCCGCGTTAGCGGTGCCGGCGACTCTGCGGGGTCGCCTTGTCACCAGTTAAGTTGCGTGCAATTTAATTGGGTACTATTTTTATCTTCTCTTATCTATCAGAGGAATTCCTGCCATGACCGATGCATTGCTGACCATTCCCTGCACCACCATCCAGGGTGAGCACAAAACCCTGGCGGACTTCGCCGGCAAGGCCGTGTTGGTGGTCAACACGGCCAGCAAGTGTGGTTTCACTCCCCAGTACAAGGGGCTGGAGGCGCTGTGGCAGACCTACAAGGATCAGGGGCTGGTGGTGCTGGGTTTCCCCTGCAACCAGTTCGGCAAGCAGGAACCAGGCGACGAAGGGGCAATCTCTGAGTTTTGCGAGCTGAACTACGGGGTGAGTTTTCCGCTGTTCAAGAAAATTGAAGTCAACGGCGCCGCCGCCCATCCGCTGTTCGTCCAATTGAAGCAGCGTGCCCCCGGGGTTCTGGGTTCGCAGGGCATCAAATGGAATTTCACCAAGTTCCTGATCGGTCGGGACGGCAAGTTGGTCAAGCGTTTCGCCCCGGCGACCAAACCCCAGGACCTGGCTCGCGAGATCGAAGCCTTGCTCAAATGAACGACCTGTCTGTGGAGTCACTGAAACTCGACCGCCAGTTGTGCTTCAAGTTGTACGCCGTTTCGCGGGCCATGGTCCGCGGTTACAAACCGATGCTCGACCGCCTGGGCCTGACCTACCCGCAATACCTGGTGATGCTGGTGCTCTGGGAGTGGCAGGCGACGTGCCCGGTCTCGCCCACGGTCAAGGCCCTGGGGGAACGGCTGTTGCTGGATTCCGGCACGCTGACGCCACTGCTCAAGCGCCTGGAGCAGTTACAACTGGTGCTACGTCGACGCTCCGGGCGTGACGAGCGCGAAGTGCACTTGAGCCTGACTGACGCGGGCCTGGCCTTGCGTGATCAGGTGCCGCCGCTCAAGGCCGCGCTGTTGTGCGAAAGAGGGGTTGATCTCGACGGCCTGGATCAACTGCGCGATGGCCTTGATCAGTTGCTGCAGCAGATCAAAGCTTTGTCGTAGTGGGCACCCAGAGATCCAGCAGGGCCACCAGTTCTTCACGGCGGAACGGTTTGGCCAGGTAGTCGCTCATGCCGGCGGCGCGGCAGCGCTCGCGTTCCTCGGGCATGGCATTGGCGGTCAGGGCGATGATCGGCAGGTCCGGCCAGCGTCCGCTGCGTCGGATCTGCCGGCTGGCCTCATAACCGTCCATGACCGGCATGTTGCAATCCATCAGCACCAGGTCGTAGTGGTTGTGTTCCAGCTGGGTCAGGGCCTCGGCACCTTGAGTGGCCACGGTGACCACGCAGCCGAGCTTGCTCAGCATGCCCTTGGCGACCAATTGATTCACCGGGTTGTCCTCCACCAGCAAAATGTCGGCGCGACGCAGCGGTGCCGGCATGTCCAGTTGAAGGTCGTTGAGGGTGACGGTTTCCGCCAGTAGCGAGCGGCGCAAGGTCTGATACAACGCATTGCGCGCCAGGGGACGCGCTTGCTGCTGCAGCGGTGCCAGGGCACTGGCTTCTGCGCTGGGCAGGAAGCTGCCATAGGCGGTCACCAGCAGGATCGGTGCGCTGATCGCCGGGCGCAGGCCGAACAGGCATTCCGGGCAATCGGTGATCAGCAGGTCGGGATTCACCCCGGCCAGGGAATCTTCAATGTCGTAGCGCTGGTAGTTAAGCCCCCAGGTCGGCAGCAGCGAGGCCAGCAGTTCCGCCAGGCCGCTGCCGGCGTCGGTGATGCCGATGATTTTGCCCGACAGCGCCAGTGGCGGGCTGGCCGGGGTGTCGCAGGGCAACGGCAGGTCGGCGCAGAAACGACTGCCAAAGCCGACTTCCGAACTGATGCTCAAGCGTCCGTTCATGGCTTCACAGAGGTTGTTGGTGAGCGCCAGGCCCAGTCCGGTGCCACCGTATTGGCGGGTAATGCCTGCGCCTGCTTGGGTGTAGGGCTGAAAGATCTTTACCTGGGCTTCCTGGGCGATGCCGATGCCGGTGTCGCAGATTTCGATGCGTACCCCATCGCCCACCGTGCTCAGGCGTACATCCACCCGACCGAAACGGGTGAACTTGAGGGCGTTGGACAGCAGGTTGCTGACGATCTGCCGAACCCGCATGGGATCGCCGAGCACCAGGGCCGGAAAGTCCGGGGCAATCAGGCAGGCCAGCTCGACACTGGCCGCTGCGTTTTGTGACAGCAGGTTGGCGGTGTCTTCCACCAGCATCCCCAGGTCGAAAGGGATGCGTTCAAGCTCCAGTTGCCCGGCGTCGAACTTGGACATGTCGAGAATATCGTTGAGCAGTTCCACCATGACCTTGCCCGAGTCGTGGGCGATGGACAGTTGCTGGCGTTGCTCGGGATTCAGTGGGCTGTCCAGGCACAGGGCAATCATTCCCAACAGGCCATTGAGGGGCGTGCGGATCTCGTGACTCATGTTGGCCAGGAACGCAGCTCGGGCATGGGCCATGTCCAGAGCGGTGCGCCGGGCAGTTTCCAGCTCCTCATTGGACTGGCTGAGTTGGGCATTGCTGGTCTTGAGCTCATTGGTCCGGGCCGAGACGATGCTTTCCAGTTGCCCCAGGTACTCGGTCAGGCGGTTCTCGGCGTTGCGCCGTTGCTGGATCTCGGTGGCCATGATTTCGAACTGTTGATTGGCAACTTTCACCAGCACCCCGACTTCGTCGTTCTCGTGACCGGGAGGAAAGTCCAGTTTGGTCTGTTGCGGGCTGCGCGGATCGCGGCTGCTGAGCTCTCGGATCACGCCGACCAGGGGTTTGGTCAGCATCACGTAGAACAACGCCAGGAGAATCCCGCTGAGAATCAGGCTGCGGGCGAAGCCGTTGAGCAGGGTGATTTCGGCGCGGCGCAGGAAGCGGCTGCCGAAGGCGTAGGTATCCACGTCCAGGTGCAGAGTGCCGAGGGATTCTTCCGGCAGATGGCTGAGGTACAGGCGATCCTCAAACTGGCGATCGGCGCCAAACAGAAAGTCGCTGATGGCCCGGTAGCGGTTCTGCTGGGCTGGGCGTTCGACGTTGGCCAGCAGGGTATTGTTGTTGTCGATCAATTGCGCGCGAATGATTGCCGGCGAGCGCAGCAGACCCAGGGTCAGTTCCTGGGCCAGTTCGGAGTCGATGTTGTAGGCAATGCGTGAGGCCGGGTTGTGACTGATTTCCAGCAGCGATTGGATTTCACGATTGATGGAGGCGTCTTCGCTGGCATAATCGATGCCGATTTGCAGCAGACTGAGCGCGGTTCCCAGAATGAAGCCCACCAGCACAGTGAGCCGGGCCTGTTTATAGGACAGGCGGTTGGTGAACTTGATATCCATGGGGGGCTGAACCACTTTCGTTTCCCTTCGCTGCGCAAGCATAGCTGATCATTTTCGGCTGCCGGCCTGGCAGCAGTGGATAGGGCGTTGGCCCCTTTGATCAGGACGGCGTTTGGTCTGTGTGCCGCATCATTACCTTGAACGCGCCTGAGGAAAAGTCGTGGATGCCCGATTGAATGCATTTCTTGAACGTGCCGATGCGGTTCTGGCCCGGATCGAACCGCTGTTGCCCGCGCCGCGCCAAACCATTGATTGGAACCAGTGCCTGGCCGCTCGCTGGCAGCGTGAGGGACGCAGCGGCTTTCTGCAGCCCCTGGCAGTCAGCTTGGACATGCGCCTTAGCGACCTGATCGGGGTCGACAAGCAGCGCGAGCAACTGGCGCGCAACACCCAGCAGTTTCTCGACGGCCTGCCGGCCAACCATGCCTTGCTCTGGGGTTCACGTGGCACTGGTAAATCGTCCCTGGTGCGTGCGTTGTTGGCCGAGCACGCCAAGGACGGGTTGCGGCTGATTGAGATCGAGCGTGATCACCTGGCGGATCTGCCGCGGGTAGTGGAGCAACTGGTCAAGCTGCCCCAGCGTTTTGTGCTGTTCTGCGATGACTTGTCCTTCGAGTCTGGCGAGGGCGATTACCGGGTGCTCAAGAGCGTACTTGGCGGCTCTTTGGAGCAGGCGCCGGACAACGTGCTGCTGTACGCCACGTCCAACCGTCGGCACTTGGTGCCGGAGAAGGAAAGCGATAACGAGAACTGGAAGCGCGTCGATGGTGAATTGCACCCCAGCGAGGCGGTGGAAGACAAGATTGCCCTGTCGGATCGTTTTGGCCTGTGGCTGTCCTTCTACCCGTTCACCCAGGAGCACTTCCTGAATGTGGTGGAACACTGGATCGGCGAGCTGGCGAAAAAATCCGGCCTGACCTGGCAGCGTGACGAAGCACTGGACATCCTGGCCGTGCGCTGGGCCACGGGGCGGGGTAACCGTAATGGCCGTTGTGCCTATCAATTTGCCCGTTATTGGGTGGGCTTGCAGTTGTTGGAGCAAAAAGCATGATCGATTTACAAAGCGCAGGCCAAGGTCTGGACGGCTACGGGCTGCTGTGCGCGCAGTTGGAGTCGTTGCTGGCTGATGAGCGCGACTTTATCGCCAACGCCGCGCAATTTTCGGCGTTCTTGTTCAGCCAACTGGATGATCTGAACTGGGCGGGGTTCTACCTCAACCGCAACCAGGAGTTGGTGCTCGGCCCGTTTCAGGGGCAGATCGCCTGCGTGCGGATTCCCTTCGGTCGCGGTGTTTGCGGCACGGCGGCGGCAACCCAGCAGACCCAACGAGTCGAGGATGTGCATGCCTTTGCCGGGCACATCGCTTGCGACAGTGCGTCCAACAGTGAGCTGGTGGTGCCGCTGATCAAGGATGGCCGGTTGCTCGGCGTGCTCGACCTGGACAGTCCCAAACTGGCGCGCTTCAACGTGGCGGACCAGGCCGGCATTGAGCAACTGGCGGCGATCTTCCTGCGCTTAAGCGACTGCTGAGCCCTTAGGCAGTCAATCCGGCCTTTTTCAACAGCACTTCGGGCTCCACCTTATCGATCTGCTGCGGCGCCAGGAAACGTTCGGCGTAGCGCTGGTAGATATCTTGCTGGATGAACAGCTCGAACAGTTCCGGATCGATGTGGGCGTCGCGGCACATCATGGCCATGATGTTCAGCGCTTCGCTCAAGGTCTTGCCCTTTTTGTAGGGGCGGTCGGCGGCGGTCAGCGCCTCGAAAATGTCGGCGATGGCCATCATCCGCGCCGGCAGGCTCATCTGCTCGCGCTTGAGCCGTTTCGGGTAGCCACTGCCGTCCATTTTTTCATGATGGCCGCCAGCGATCTCCGCGACATTCTGCAAGTGACTGGGGAACGGCAAGTGCTCGAGCATGATGATGGTCTGCACGATGTGGTGGTTGATCACATAGCGCTCCTCGGCGGTCAGCGTGCCCCGGGGAATGCTCAGGTTGTACAGCTCGCCGCGGTTGTATTTGTGCGCGGGCACCTGGAGCTTGAAGCCCCAGGGATTGTCCTCCGCCAGGATGTCCACGGCGTCGCGTTCCAGCAGGTGTTCGGGCTTGTCGGCCAGGAGTGGTTCCAGCACCGGCAGATTCGGTGCCGGCGTGCGTTCCTGGCGCTGGCTTTCTTCCCAGGAAACCCCCAGGCGATCATCCAGGGTCCGGCTCCAGGTACGCAGGGCGATGCGTTGCAGTCGTTGTTGGTCGGCTTCGGCCATGAACTCGGTGCCCAGGTTGCAGCGAGCGACAAAGGCGAAATCCTCATCCAGCGCCTGCAAGCGGGCATCGCGTTCGGCGGCCTGAGTGGTTTCTTCGGCGCCTTCGGCCAGGGCACGCCAATAGTCGATCCAGGCATCGCGCTTGAGCACTTCGAAGCGCGTGCGGATTTCGTGGATGCGATCGTTCAGGGTTTCCAGTTTGGTGGCCTTGTCCACCACGTATTCTGGGGTCGTAACCTTGCCGCAGTCGTGTAGCCAGGCGGCGATGTGCAGGGCTTCCCATTCATCTTCGGTGGGCTGGTAGGGGGCAAATCTCGGGTCCTGGCTGGCGGCGGCGGCCTCAGCCAGCATCTGGGTCAGGGCCGGCACTCGCTGACAGTGCCCACCGGTGTAAGGGCTCTTGGCATCGATGGCCCCGGCCAGTAACTGGATGAAGGCATCCAGCAGTTGCTTCTGTTTGTTCTGCAAGCGTTGGCTTTCGATGCACAACGCGGCGGTGGCGGACACCGCCTGGATGAAGGCGATGCGGTCCGGTCTGAGTTTTTCCAGGTCGGCCTCGGTGCCGCTGTCTTCCAGAAACAGCAGGAGCATGCCTACCGTTTCGTCATGACGGTTACGCAAGCGAATGCTCAACAAGTGAGCACTTGGAGCGCCTAGGGCCTGCAGCACGCTTTGCAGGCTGTTGGCCTGTTCGAAGCCCAGGGTGGTGACCACGTTGTTTTTTTCGTTCAGTTGTTGCAGCCAGTCGGGGAGCGTGGCCGCGGTCAGGTCCTTCGTGGCGATATTGAACGGCGGCAGATCCTGGTGTTCGCCGTTGATGATCAGCCCATAGGGCTCCAGGCGCGAACTCTTGCTTTCGGAAAGATAGATCAGGCCAGCCTGGGCCTGGGCGATCTTCACGGTTTCGGACAGCACCCGTTGCAGCAGAGGGTCGAAACGGGTCTCGGCCGACAGGCTGGCGTTGATCTCGAAAAAGCTCGCCAGGGTGTCTTTCATCCGTGCCATGGACACGCTTAGTTGGTCCACTTCCAACACGGGCGAGCGGCGAGACACTGGATAGTGAAAGTCGAAGCTGCGGATGGCCTCGGCCTCTTGCACCAGGATCCGCAACGGCCGTACCAGAATGCGTGAGGTCAACCAGCCCACGGGCTGGCACAACAGCAAGATGGTGAGGGTGATCAGCGCGCCTTGCCAGCGCAGGTGGTAGGCACCGGCCAGCAGCTCGTCCTCGGGCACCAGTAGCGCGAGCTGCAAGCCACCGGGGCCGCCCTCGGCAATTTGGCTGCTGGCAACGATCCACCTGCGTCCCTGGGCCTGCATGTGGCCGTCTTGCGCTTTACCTCGCAACAGCGCGCCAAGCACCGGACTCAGTGCGCTGGCCTTGATCAACTGAGTGCTGTGCCGGTCGAGTGCCAGCGTGCCACTGTTGGGGTAGGCCACGGCGTTGCCTTTGTCGTCGAGCAGGGCAATTTCAGTGTTGGGAGTAACTCGGTGTTTGGCCAGGGTCGAGGACAACTGCTCCAGTGTCAGGTCGGCGCCCATGACCGCCCTGTCGCCGCTGCTGCGGGCCAGAGTGGTGCCGACGTTATGGGTGGAATAGAAAACATAAGGCTCGGTAGTGATTTGGTCGGCGTCGCTGCGGGCATTGGAAAACCAGTCACGCTGGCGCGGGTCGTAGCCGTCTCCGGGGTTGTCCCGGCGACTGATCAAGGACAACCGCTGGTCATAAAACAGGGACTGCGAGTGGGCCTGCCGGGTGCCGGGATTGTGCTCGATGCTCCAGACTTCGTAGACGCTGTCCTGCGGGGCACCGCGCTTGCTCCTGATCTGGTCGTCGCGCAGGGGGCGCACCATGAAGAAGTCACCATTGACGTAACCCAGGTACAACGAAGCCAGGTTCGGGTTATCCGCCAGCGACTGGGCGAAGGGCCTGAGCAGCGTCAATCGTTGTGCCAGGTCCGGGGCCTGGGTCGCGGGGATGCCCGCCAGCAGGCTGAGCAGATGGCGTATGGGTTGGTAGGTGGCTTTTAGGTCGTTGCGTACATCTTGCTCGATGCGCTTAAAGAGCTCTTCACTGCTGCCCAGGATGATGCGTGTGGTTTGTTGGTAGTTGTAGATGCCCAGTACCACGCCTGTCAGGAGCAACAGAAAGGTGAACATTGCACTGATATGGATGTGCAAAGGAAAGCGGCGTTTTACGGGTTGAGGAGTGCTCGGCATTCCTATTCTCTCCAAAGGCACATCGAATCTGGCTTAGCACCCAGCATAGTTAAGGCCGGCGTTTCCTGCAGTGGCCCGACCGGTGAGGCGCGGCCGTTTGGAGTCCGTCGGCGGGCAGAGCGTCGAGGAGGCGAGGCAATACTGGCCTTTTGGTATTTGGCTGGCAAGAGGGCGGATTATCTCGGTACCGCGTGGCCTGAAGCGTGTGTGGGCGAGGCCTGGGGCGCAGCCGCAGGACTGGGGGATGGCGCTTGAGCGATGTGTCGATGCAGGGACTGGGCAAAGCGCACCAGGGCCAGATCCAGGGCGCGGATGGCCGGGCTGACGGCGTCGAGCCCGGCCTCCTCGAGGCAGGCAAGCTCCAGGATTTGGCAAGCGTTGTGCAATGCATCGGCGCCGACCATCAGCGCCGATCCCTTGATCCTGTGGGCCTGCGTGAGCAGTGCCTGGTTGTCCTGGGGCGTAATCAGTCCCAGCAAGCGGCGATCGTCGAGGCTGCACTGCAGCAATTTCTTGAGCATCTGCTGGGCGAATGTCGGTTCGCCGCGGGTCAGGGTCTGCAACGTCCGGAGGCTGAAACTGTCGGCCCTGGGCAGCGGCATGAGTGCCGCCAGGGTTTGGCTTATCTGGCTCAATCCCAGGGGTTTGAACAGGCAGTCGTGCATGCCGGCCTTCAGGCAGCATTCACGCGTTCGCGGATCGTGGCTGGCGCTGCAGCCGAGCAGATGCACCGGCGGCTGTCGGCTGAGTGTTTCGTCCTGGCGGATGGCCTTGGTCAGTTGATAGCCGTTCATGGCGGGCATGTTGCAGTCGACGATCAGCAGGTCGAAATCACCGTCTTGCCATTGTTGATAGGCCTGTAGTCCGTTCTCGGCGCAACTGACGCGATGGCCGAGATACTCCAGTTGCCCCTGCAACAAGGTCAGACTGGCGGGATGGTCGTCTGCCAGCAGTATGTCCAGAGGCAGGCCGGCGAGTGGGCACATGGGCGGCTCGGGCGGCGGGGCACAAGTCACGCGCCCGGCCAGCGACAGCTCGATCCGCGCCTCGCAGCCGGGCCCGCTTCGGCCGTAGAGGCCCAGGCGGCCGCCCATTCGTTGACATACGTGATGGCTGATGGGCAAACCGAGCCCGGCACTGTCTCGGGCCGACTGACTGCCCGGGTCGACCTGGGCAAATGGTTGCAATAGTTGCAGGCGCTGCTGCTCGGGGATGCCGATGCCGGTGTCCAGGACCTGCAGCTGCAGCTCGAAGTCATTCGCTCGTGTCGCCGGCCACAGTTGCAGCCGGACCTGAACC
This sequence comes from Pseudomonas sp. LD120, assembly GCF_009861525.1. Lineage (GTDB taxonomy): Bacteria > Pseudomonadota > Gammaproteobacteria > Pseudomonadales > Pseudomonadaceae > Aquipseudomonas. The sequence goes on from NZ_WVHL01000003.1 coordinate 724,082, forward strand.
GAGCCCTTGGTGGTGAACTTGATCGCATTGCTCAGCAGATTGGACAGTACCTGCTTGAAGCGCAGAACGTCGATCAGTACTTGGGGTTCGGGATCAGGTGCCGTGAACTCAAGACTCAGGTCGAGGTTTTTCTGCTGTGCCAGGGCCTGAAACACTCCCATTACCACGTCGACGTTGTTGCGTAAGTAAGCCCAGGTTGGATTCAACGATAACTCCCCGGACTCGATCCGGGTGATGTCCAGCAGGTCGCTGAGTAACTCCCGCAGATCCCTGGCAGCCTCTAGGGCCAGCTGCAGCGAAGGCAGGTTCGGGGCGTCGGCTTCGCTGCGCAGTAGCATCAGTTCCAGCAGGCCGATGAAGGCGCTCAAGGGCGTGCGGATTTCATGGCTGATGTGGCCCAAGAACTGCCCCTTGAGACGATTGGCCTGTTCGGCGCGCTGTTTGTCGGCCTCCAGCGTGGCAAGCGCCTGGCCCAGTTCCCGTAGTTGCTGTTGGCGTTGATGCAGTCGTCGCCAGAGCCAGGTCTGGCTCAGCAATGCGACGATCAGCAGCGCCAGCAGCGTGATGACGCTGGAGGGCGACGGTAAGGTCTCGATCATGGCCGGAGCTCGTGAAGCGGCGAAAGGGCCACACTTAGGCGCTTCATATCAGTTCATTGCGCTTGGCCATATCCACCAGATCATTCATGGAGTTGGCGGCCAGTTTTTGCATAATACGCTTCTTGTATGTACTAACGGTTTTATGACTAAGAAACATCCCTGTGGCAATTTCCTTATTGGTTTGGCCCAAGGCGAAAAGTTGCAGGACCATTAATTCACGGTCGTTCAGCGAATTGAGTTGTTCCAACTCCAAAGTTAGGCTGAATCCTGACTTCCCCGCTTGCAGTGCTTGACTGGGAAAGTAGTTGTAACCGCTGTAAATCGCCTTGATGGCGCTGAGCAGTTCACTCAAGTCTTCCTGCTTGCACACATAGCCACTGGCTCCGGCACGCATACAGCGGTTGGCGAACAAGGCCGCTGACTGGGCCGTCAGGATCAGGGTTCTGAAGGGCTTGGGCATGCCGTTGAAGCGCTCCAGCAGCTCCAGTCCGTCCAGTTTGGGAATGCAGATGTCGAGGATGACCAGATCCGGCTCGCACTCACGGACCATTTGCAATGCATCTACGCCATTATCGGTTTCACCAACGATTTTATATCCTTCGTGCTCCAGCAAAATACGGACTGCCATGCGTATAACGGGATGGTCATCAATGATAAGTACTGAGCCCATGCTGGTTTCCTGTCGATAAGTTGAACGTTCGAACAGTAGCCCAGCCGGTGTGGTAGATATAGTTGCCAACGTGCCGGAAACCCAATCTAAGACAGGTCCTACAACGAATAAGGGGAGGTATTACAATCAGTTGGCAGTAAAGGGAAGTTGATAGGGACAGGGCGGTCATCTGGCCGCTGGGGGGAGTCCGCCAAGGCGCGGTGTCGATGCCAGATAAGGCCGCCCTCCGAAAGAGAGGGCGGCCCGTGCCTCATGGGTTTTTTTGCTCGATGCCGGCTTGCAGCAGTTGATTGTCACTGTGCCGGCCGATACGCAGCGGGCCCAGGTTGAACAGTTGATCCTTCTGGGTGGCTTGGTCCTGATTACGGGTCAGTTCCTTGATGCTGCCCGTAATCTGGGTGAGCGGCGCCTTGGACAGGTTGAGCCCGACATCCGCGCGGTAATCCGAGCCGGCTAGCGCGGTGCGGGTGACCTTGGAACCGCCCAGATTGACCTGGCCCTCGCTGGCACTGATGCGTGCACCGGTGAGCTGGGTTACGCCATCGACCCGCAGGTTGACGCCCTGTTGAGCGCTGATTCCGGAGGCCTGTTCCACGCGGTTCTTGCTCGCGTGGCTGAGGTTCAGGTTCAGGCTTGGGGTATAGGAAGTTTTACCGCTCTTATCGCCGAACAGCACGTTTTCGGCGGTATCGGCCAGCTTGCTGCCGGCGCTGGTCTTCTCGTTGACCGAATAGCTGTCGCTGGTTTTTGGCCAGAAGCGCTCTTTCAGGCTGGAGAGACGGTTGCCTGCGGCATCGGCCTTGTCGGCCAGGTAGTGCTTGGCCTTGTCCACGCCATTGCCGAAGGCGCCACGGGGCTCTGGGTTGACATCGTAACTGCCGCTGCGGCTGAGTTTCTCACCCAGACGCTCCTTGGCGTCGCTGGCCTTGGCGACCACGCTGTCCTTGGCAGAGCTGAGTTTGTCCACGCCCTTGTCGACGGCTTTTTCCAGCTTTTCCCGGTGCTGGTCGAAGCCTTTCTCGGCCTTGGCCTTCAGGTCGTCCTTGAGCGGGCCGGCCGGTTTGGCCAGCTTGTCCACCAGCCCCGGCTGGTTCTTCGCCACTTCCAGCTTGGCGTCGATATTGACCTGGGTGCTGCGCAACTGGTCCTGACGACTTTCGATCTTGAGGTCGCCACCTATCGCCCCGTTGAGCCGTTGCGCATCGATGTTGGCCCCGGCCAGGTGCACGTTGCCGGCACTGTTGAGGGTCACCTGGTCAGCCTTGATCAGGCTGTTGTGCTGAGTCGTGCTGTGGCGCTGATCGACGTCGATCTTGGCTCGGGCGTTGATCCCACGGTCGATTTTCGGCGAGTCATGTTCACTCGCGTCGGCCAGGGTGGTCTTGCCCATGCTGCCGCCGGCGCCCAGGGTCAGGCCCCAGTTGTTGTGATCTTGGGTGGACTGCGCCGACTCCTGATAGATGCCACCCTGGGTCGCCTCCAGCACCACCTTGGCGGCATCGATGCGCGTGCCCTGCAGGTGAATGGCGCTGTCGCCCTCGGCTGCGCTGCCCAGTCGCACTTGGCCCTGGCTGTAGAGCTGGGCGCCGCGCTGGCTCTGGTCGTTTTCATTGACCCGGCCGATGTTGAAGTTGGCGCCGAGGTTGACGCTCTTGCCACTGCTTTGTTCGCTGCTGGTTTTGCTGCCACCGGCCGTGAGGCCGCCACCCAGGTTGCTGCCCTGGCTGGCGTGGGTATCGACCGCAGCCTGCAGATCGAGCTTGCCGCCAGCGTCCAGGGTGATATCGCCGGCCGGACGCGCGGCGTTGCCGATCTGTGTGCCTTGCAGCGTCAGGTCGCTTGCACTCTTGAGGTTGACCGGCCCCTGGCCCTGGATGCTGGCAACCCGCGCCTGGCTGTCCTGCTGCTCGAGGCCCTTGTGATCCAGTTGCAATCCGGCGCCGACATTGAGGTTGCTGCCGCTGCTACCTGGCGTGGTGCCCAGGGTCAGGGAGGCATCGCCACGCAGGCTGGAGTCGCTGCTGCTCTGGCGATCATTGGCCTGATTGAGTGCCAGCTTGCCGTCGGTCTTGATGTTGACGCCGCCCAGACCGCCATTGAACTGGCTGCCTTCGAAGCTGGCATCGCCACCGACCTTGATGTCCACGCCCTGGCTGCCGGCGTAGCTGCCGACCTGGGCCTTCTCGGAGCTGCTGGTGACGTTGCTGCTGCCACCGGCACCGCTGCCACGGATGTTCAGGTCTTCACCGGTGTTGGTGTAGACCCGCACGCCAACCTTGGCGTCCACCGCCTGTTCGCTGCGGCTGTGGGTATCGCTGGCGGCACTGGCCAGCAGGCTGCCGGCGTCGATCTTCAGCGCGCCGTCGGTGGCGCGGTACTGGGTGCCCTGGTCCTTGAGTTGGCCGTCGGCCTTGACCGTGACCTGGCCGCCGCTCAACTGGCTGACCACGGCGGTGCTGGCGCTTTCGCTGCGTTGGCGGTTCTGGTGGCTGACATCCACATCGAGCCCGACATTGGGCTGTTCCAGGGCATCGAGCACGCCAGGTTGGTGGAATTTGCGCTGGGCCACGCCCTGAATGGCTTTTTCGATGGGGCGTGTGACGCCCTTGTATTCGACGTTGGCGCCCACATCCACCGCCCAGTTGTTCTCCTTATGGTTGCTGCTGTCGCTGTTGCGGGCGGCCCGGTTGTCGATCTCGCCAGCCTTGACCTGCAGCGCGCCGCCGGCCTTGACTTGGGCGCCTTCGGTGGTCAGGCGCTTGCCGGCGTTGATGCTCAGGTTGCCACTGGCGGCGATGTTGCTGGTTTGAGCGGTGCTCTTGTGGCTTGTGTCCTGGCTGCTGCTGTGGGCCACTTGCACACCGTTGCCGGCGCGGTCCAGGCCGCCGGTGTAGTAGAAGCCGCCCCCGGTGGTGGTGCTGTCGCTGTGCTTGTCGGTGGTGTTGTCCGCCGCCAGCAACTGCACATGCTTGCCGCTCAGGCTGGCATCGCCGGCCGTGGCCGCAAGGTCGCTGCCTTGCACCTTGAGGTCCTCGCCGGCGCTGACCGCCAGGGTGCCGCCAGTGAGGCTGGAAGCCTGTTGCCGGGTGCTGTCGCTGCTGTCGTTGCGCTGCTCATCCTGGTAGCGCACCCCGGCCCGGTACTGGCCGGTGCCCGGGGCGTTTTCCTTGGCGTAGGCGTCGAAGCCGCGCTTCTGGGTGCTGCTGCTGTCGTGCTGGGTGTCTTCGGCTGCGACGACCTTGACCGTGCCCTTGGCGCTGGCGTCCAGTGCGCCCGTAGCGGCGACCTGGGAGCCGCTGATGCTCAGGTCCTCTGCACTTTGCAACTTGAGGTTGCTGTCCGAACGCAACTGGCTACCGACGGTGGTGCTGCCTTTGCTCTGCTGACGGCTCTCGTCCTTGGTGATGCCGAAGAACTTGCTGTCCTTGCTGTGGCTGTTGCTGTGGGAGGTGTCCTGCACGCCGTCGATGGTCAGCGAGCCCTTGTCACTGATGACGCTGGCCTGGGTGGCGCCCCGGGCCTGGCTGCCGCTGATGCGCACGCTGTCGGCGCGCACGATCAGCTTGCCGTCGGCGTTGACCTTGCTGCCCTGGTTCTGGGTCTTGCCCTGGCCGCCGTCGGCGTTCTTGCCGAAGAAACCACCGCCCACCAGGTCGCCGGAGTAATGCTGATTGCTCTGGCTCTGCTGGCGGCTGGCACTGGTGATGTCGACGTCCTGGGCGGTCAGCCGGATGTCGCCCCGGCTGCGCAGCTCGGCCCCTTCAAGGTGCAGCTTGTGCTGGCTGTCGAGTTGCAGTTGCTGACCGCTCTTGAGCTGGCTGGCGACGCTGCGCTGCTGGCTGCTGCTGTTGTCCCAGTTTTCCTTCCACAGGTGCTTGCGGTGCTGGCCCTGGTCGCGCTGGGTGTGGGTTTCGGTGGCGGCGGTCAGTTGCAGATCGCCGTCACTGCGGGCTTTGAGGTGATGGCCGGCCTCGATGCTGCTGCCGTGGATCCGGGTCGTGGCACCGGATTTCAACTCGGCGTCGTGCTGGGCCAGCACCTGGCTGCCGTGTTGGCGCGTGTCGCTGTCGGTCTCGGTACGGTTGTAGGTTTCCCAGGTGATGCCGATGGTGCTCTTGTCCCACTGCTGGCGTTTCTCCTGGAGCTTGCGGCTTTCGATGCTGCTCAGGGTCAGGTTGCGACCGGCATCGAGCTTGACGTTGCGGCCGCTGACATCGGTGGCCGCGAGGGTCAGGTCCTTGGCTCCGTGCAGCTCGATGTCGCCCTGGCTGCGGACCCCGGCACGGATCGCGTCGAGGCTGTTGTCCACCGCCTGGCCGCGGATGTCCAGATCACCGGCGGAAGTCAGCTTGACCCCGTCGCGCCCGTCCACCTGGACCGCACCGACACGCACCCCGGCACCTTCAGCGGTGCTGACGATATTGATCCGCCCGGCCTGCATGGCGCCGAACAGGCTGGCGTCGATGCGTTGTTCCTGGGTGTGGCTCGCCGGGTCGACGTTCAGCACCTTACCGCTGGGGTAATCCAGTTGGTTGCGCCCCACGGTCACGTTCAAGTGGTCTCTGGCCTTGAGTGCGCCCTGACTGTCGATGCGCGGGGCGATCAGGTTGATCGAGCCTTCGGCGTTACGCAGGCCGCCGCCGTGGATAGCTAACTGACCCCGCGCATCCTGGGTGTTCAGGCCTTGCAACTTGCCGTCTTGCAGGTCCGGGCGACCCACCACCAGGCTGGCGTTGGGGGTGTTGATGAAGCTGCCGCCATTGACCGAGATGCCGTTGGGGTTGGCCAGCACGAAGTCCGCGGCGCGGCCGAAAATTTCCTGGGCACCGTTGAGCTGCGAGGCGTTGCGGCTGATCACTTCGTTGAGGATGACGCTGGCGGCTTGGCCGTGAAACTGACTGTTGGCTGCCAGTTGTCCGGCCAATTGCGATTGCCCGGCCTGCAAGGCGTTGTTCAGCACCACGCCCTGCTGCCCGACGTTGTAGTCCAGGAACTGGTTGTGAGACAGGCCACCGGCGTTGGGCGCGACGATGTTGACGATCGGCACGCCGCCTTGGTTTTGCAACTGCGGGGTGCCACCGGGGCCTTCGGCCACGGTGATCCCGCCAGCCAGGGCCAGGGGCAGATGGGACACCAGCAGCAGGCCGGCGATGGTCCAGCGCAACGTGCCCTGGGGCGAAAGAGTGAATCTGTGAATGTTGTCAGGCATGAGAACCTCGTGCTGAGTAGGTGAGCCGGGCGTTGCCTTCTAGGGGGGCGACGGCGCGTTGTGCTCAGGTTCATCGGGTATTTCAGGCTAATCGGCGGTTGATCAAATCTGCAGGCTGAACCTGGCCAGCCAGACTTCCGGTTCCGTGCGAAAGCCCTGCGGCTGGGTGAGGCTGCGTTGGTAATCCAGGTCGACTTGGAGTTTTTTCCAGGCCAGGTTGAGGCCCAGGCTGGCAGCGCTCAGGTGCCGACTCTGGGCGCCGTGCTCGGCTTTGATCCAGCCGTTGTCCAGGCCCAGGCGTGGAGTGAACTTCACTGGCAGGCCGCTGTTGAGCGGCAGGCGCAGGGTGTTGCGCCACACCGCGCCGATGGCGCCGGAGGCACTGTTGAGGCGGTAGCCGCGCACCGCCGAATCGTCGGTGCCCAGCAGTTGTTCGATGGCCGGTAGCGGGTCCGGGCTGTACTGCGCCGAGAGCTGGCTCTGCCACTGCCAGTGCTGGCTGCCCCACTGGCCGTTGCGCCACTGGCTGAGGCCGGCGCGGTACTTGCGAAACTGCGCCTGGGGCAGGTTGCGTTGCACCTGCTGCGAGTCGCGGTCGGCGCCGAACCAGGTCAGGCCCTGGGCGTAATTGATATCCAGGTTCCACACCGCGCTGTTGAGCCAGAACAGGTTGAGCCCGGCCTCGGCCACGGTCAGGGTCGGGCTCTGGATCTGCAAATGGGCCTTTTGCAGGTAGCTGTCCACGTCCTTGTAGGCCAGTTGCAGGTTGGCGCTGAGCTGGTGGCTCTGGTCGCGCCACAGCACCCGGTCGGCGCGGCCGCTGACCATGTCGGTGCGGCCGCTGTTGTACAGGGTGGTTCGGGCCAGCTTCAGCGGCGCGCGGTATTCGGCGTGGCTGGCGAACAGGCTGTAGGTCCAGTAACCGTAGGGCACCGAGTAGAACAGGCTGCTGCTGCGGCTGTAGCGCGGGCCGTGGTTGAGGGTGTCGCTGTAGTTCAGGTTCAGCGCGTCGTTGATCTGCAATGGGCTGTCGAGATTGAGGTTGATCGACTGCCGGTCGCGGCCGGTGCCGGCGCTGCCGAGGTTATCCACACCCAGGCCGAGGCCCCAGCGCGCGGCGCTGCTGCGCGAACGCAGGATGATCCGTGAGGCGCCGGGCTGGCTACCTGGGGCGATATCGGCGGTCAGGTCCAGAGAGCGCAGGCGGTTCAGTTGATCCAGGCCTTGTTCCAGGTCCCGCAGGTACAGCGGCTTGCCGAGCATGCCTGGGAAGGCCCCACCCAGGGACACCGGCAGGCGTTGGTCGGCCAGTTCGACGGCTTCGACGTAGCCTTCCTCTACCAGAATATCCAGGCTGTGCCCGGCGGCCGGTGTGCTGGCCAGGTACGGGCGGCTGGCAATGTAGCCAGCCTCGACATAGAGGCGAGTGATGGCCGCCAGCAGTTGGTTGATCTGATTGACCCCCATGCACGGCGCCACATACGGCTTGATGGCGTCATTGAGCCTGGCCTTGCTGAACAGGCTGACACCGCCGATACGCGTGCCGCTCAGAGGCCAGCAGCGCTCGTCGCTGGTGGGCTGCTGTGGCAGGTCGGGGCTGGCCGGGGTGCTGCTGAAGCTGCCGCGCTGCATCTGCCGCTGGCGCTGTTCCAGTTGCAGTTGTTGCAGGTCGCGTTGCTGTTGCTGCTGCAGTCGCAGGGCTTCCTGGCCCGGTTGCACGTCGGCCAGGGTCAGGGCCGGGGTCAGGCAGATCAGGCCCAACAACAATCCCAGGCACCCATTGCCCATAGGGGCGAGAAGGGGGGCGGTGCGTGATGAATAGGGCACTTGGCATCCTTACTGTAAAAAGACCAAGTGACGAACAACAGAAAAGCCGATCGTTGAGGCTCAACTAGTGACGTCGCTTTAAGTTCTGCACGGTGAATATGAGGTGCCGTCGATCGCTATATCGGTGGCCTATCTTCAAGTGCTCGCGAGTGACAATTCCTGAGTGAGAGCCGGGTGCTTCAATCTAAAATCAGGTATGACAAAAGGGTTGAGTGAGTTGCAGTGCAAACGTTACAGCGCGGTGTGAAATTAGTTTTTCCGGGGGTGATCAGCGGGGAAATATCTTGTTGAAATCGAGATTATCCGAAACTAAAAACTCGATTTGTACGTAAATTGTAAATGCATAGAAGGCTAACAAAAATTCCTGGCGGCCTTGATTGGCAAGGGGTTCAGGGGATTCGTGAAAATCTGCAAAGGTAGGATGTTTGGTTGGCTCAAGAACAGCTGTGCGATTTTGTGAACACCGCGCTCCCCACGCTGAGCGTTTACGGCTAGTTGCTCTTTCTATCTGAGTAGTTGCTCTAGTCTTGTTGTTCGTTAATTAAAGTTATGTTGCTCGGGGAATGCCTTAGATCCGGACTCTTGAATGACACGCCCGGAATATCGAGTGTTTTTCGTTGTGCTGCTTTATATTCGGTGTTTGTCGGCCGCTGTTGCGGCGGCCCGACTAGGGGAATCCCTTAGTTGCGGATAGGAGGTTGCCGGTCATATCAAGTGCCTGGTGCGGCCACCAGGCACTTGAGGGGCTAGGGTCATTGCGGGCTCGAACGCCCGGTCATTTCCCGGGCCATTTCACTGGCGTAGCTGTCGGTCATGCCAGCGATGAAGTCGATCATGCGCAGGAACGAGGTGTGCAGCGGCCAATTCGGGTCCGGCGCGTTGTTGCCCAGCAGATCGAGAATCCGCCGGTTCTTGAACGACGGCGTCTTGCCGCCGTGCTGCTCCAGTGCTGCGCCGCAGAACGAGTTCAGCAGGATCTCCAGGGTGGTGTAGGCGCCGATCTCGTGCAGGGTCTTGCGCTTGTCCTGGAAGATCTTGCGCCGTGCCACGTCCTTGGCATTGAGCACGCAGCGCTTGGCCGGGCCATGCATGTGCTCCACTAGGTCGCCCTGCAGGGTGCCGGCCAGCAGGGCGTCGTGCTGGGCGACAAAGGCCCGGGCGGCGGCGTTGGTCAGGTGCTCGATGGCCTTGCCCCGCAGGATCGCCAGGCGGCGCCGGCGCGAATCACCCGGGCCTAGCTGGCGATAGGTTTCCGGCAGGTCGTCGCCCACCAGCCCCAACAGCAGGGACTCGACTTCGGCGTACTCCAAGAGGTCCATCTCTAACCCGTCTTCCAGGTCGATCAGGGCATAGCAGATGTCGTCCGCGGCTTCCATCAGGTACACCAGCGGATGCCGGGCCCAGCGCTGCTCTTCCAGCTGCGGCAGGCCGAGCTTGTGGGCGATCTGTTCCAGCAGCGGCAATTCGCTTTGGTAGCAGCCGAACTTGTGCTTCTTGTAGCCCAGGGAGTCGGCGTGGCGTGCAGTCCAGGGGTACTTGAGGTAGGTGCCGAGGGTGGCGTAGGTCAGCCGGGTGCCGCCATCGAATTGGTGATATTCGAGCTGGGTCAGGACCCGGAAACCCTGGGCATTGCCTTCGAAATTGAGGAAGTCCTGGCGTTCAGCCTCGCTCATCGCGTCCAGCCAGCCACGCCCGGCGGCCTGCTGGAACCAGTGGCGGATGGCGTCTTCGCCGGAATGGCCGAAGGGTGGGTTGCCGATGTCGTGGGCCAGGCAGGCCGACTGCACGATCATCCCCAGGTCGCTGGGTTCGCACCAGTCGGGCAGGGCGTCGCGCAAGGTTTCGCCGACGCGCATGCCCAGGGAGCGACCGACGCAACTGACCTCCAGGGAGTGGGTCAGGCGAGTGTGGATATGGTCGTTGCTGGACACCGGGTGCACCTGGGTCTTGCGCCCCAGGCGGCGAAAGGCGCCGGAGAAGATGATGCGGTCGTGGTCTTTGTGGAAAGGGCTACGGCCGAGTTCTTCCGGGCTGTGCACTGGCTTTGCGAGGCGTTCGCGGTTGAGCAGGGTCTGCCAATCCAAGGCGGGGTCTCTCCGAAAAAAACTGAAGGGCAGAGCTTCCGGGTTCCCGGGCGTGCCCGCAAGGGGGGTGAGGGGCTGGACTGCAAGTAATTGCGTCGTTGTTGGGCGGTCGGCCACGGCTATAAACCGGCTGCATCGATATCGATCAACAGCAGGCGCTGGCCGTTGTCGAAGAATTGCCCAGCGGTCAGGCAGTACTGGTTGCTGGTGGCGTCGCGGTAGGTGTTGGACAGGGTCAGGCGCCGCTCTTCCCAGCCTTCGGCGAGCAGGTGATAGAAGTAAGGGCGCCAGGACCAGTTGTGCCCGACGTAGCGGCTGTCGGCGTGCCAGTTGTTGTCGCGCCATTCCACGTTCGGCGTCAGTTGGGTGCCGTGGCGGTCGCATTGATAAAAGCGCAGCAGCCAGGGAAACACCTCGATGCGGGGCAATTGGCTGATGGGGGCTTGGGCCTGAGCCCAGGCTTGCAGCAGGTTCATCAGTTCGGCCAGTTGCAGACGCATGCGCATCAGCCGGTTACGCTCGTCGAGCTTGTGCCTGACGTAGCGCTCGCGGAGCTTGGCGAAGGGGTGTACGAAGGTGTCGCTGGTGAACAACCGTTCCTCGGCCCGGGCAAACAGGAAACCCTGCACGTAACGCGAGCCGCACTCCAGGGCGAAATCCAGTTCGGCCTCGGTTTCCACGCCTTCGGCGATGATCCAGCAGCCGGTCTTTTCCGCCATCTGTGCCAGGGCCTTGACCACGTCGCTGCTGGGCCCGCCCCGAGCGGCAGCCTGGAACAGGCGCATGTCCAGCTTGAGGATGTCCGGTTGCAGCGCCAGCACCCGGTCCAGTTGTGAGTAACCGGCGCCGAAGTCGTCGATGGCGATTCGCGCCCCCGCCTGGCGGTAGCGCGCCACCACCTCGGTCAGGCGTTGGCTGTTACCCCCCAGCTCGGTGATCTCGAACACGATGCGCCGCGGATCGACCTCGTTTTGCTGCAACTGTTTGAGGCTGGGCAATGGCTGCCCTGGCCGCAACCGACTGATCCAGCGTGGGGAAATGTTCAAGCTCAGGAACCAGTCCGCCGGGGCTTCGTGGAAACGGCGCAAAGCATCGTCGCGGACCAGGCGATCAAGACGGCGCAAGGCGCTGGTAGGGGTTCGGGGATCGGCGAATAGCGGTCCCACCGATGCCAGCTGCCCATTGTCCTGGCGCAGGCGGCCCAGAGCTTCGACTCCGGCGATGCGCCCGGTAGCGGTATCGATGAATGGCTGGAAGCAGGCGAGCGGTTGCCCGTCGATCACAGGGCCTCCTTATAAGCGTCTTGTTGGTAGGGGGCTGCGGCTGTCGGGTAGGCAGACAGGCGTCCAGGCTGGGTGAGCACTGCCGCGCTCAGCAATACGGCGCTTTCCCCATCCTGGGTCGGCCCCCTGGTATAGGGGCCGATCCGGGTTGCTTAGCAAGAATGCAGCCAGTTCAGCCGTTGCCGCTTGCAGGCGGTTGCTGATGCTCGCTCAGGGTTTGCGCGAGGTGCCCTGCATGACCATTTTGATCAGCGGTAACAGGCTGGTGCCCAGGCGCACCAGCCGGGTGAGGCTGCTGACACCACCGCTCTTGGTGCCCTTACCGGTGATGAACCCCAACAGGGTGACCACCGCCACGCCCCAGAGCGGCGCGTGTTTGATGCCAAGGCCGTCCTGCCAGCTTTGCCCGAGGCTGCGGACCCGTTGCAGGGGCTGCAGCAACTGCTGAGATTCGTGGCGGATTTCCTGGCGGTGCATTTCCATGCGCAAGCGGACCAGGACTTTGCGCATTTCCTGGCGCGAGGTGTTCTGCGGGAGTTCGGGCAACTTCATGGCAGCAGGCGCTCCCGATCATTGGCCAGCTCTTCGAGCGTGGCGTTGAAGGGCGAGGACTCATCGAAGATCGCCGCCTTGAGGCGCAAACCGCAGAAGATCGCCGCCAGGGCGTAGAACACGCACAGACCGATGATCCCGGGCAGGCGATAGCTGTCCCACAGCAGGATCAATACCAGGGCTGATAGGCCCACCAGCAACAGCAGGGCGAACACCAGTGCCAGGCCGGCGAACAGCAGCAGGCTCACGGTACGTGCCTTTTGCTCCTGTAACTCGATGCCGAAGAGTTCGATGTGGCTGTGCAACAAGCCCAGGACCGCGGCCCCCAAGCGCCGCGAAGAAGCGCTTGGGCCGCTGCCGGACGCAGAGGATTCACCAGCCATATCAGCGCCGCGTTGCCAGGAGGCCGATGAGAAAGCCCACCCCGGCGGCGATCCCGACGGATTGCCAAGGGTTGCTCTGTACATAGTCTTCTGCGGCGGTGACGGCGGCCTGGCTGCGCTGGCGCAGGGAATCCTCGGTCAGTTGCAGGGTTTCCCGGGCCTTGAGCAGGCTGTCATGGATCTTTTCGCGCAGCTCGTCGGCTTGATCGCCGGCCAGGGTTGCGGTGTGTTCCAGCAGACGCTCCGTGTCGGTGACCAAAGCCTGAAAATCCGCCATCAGTACTTCTTGAGCCGTCTTTGCCGTTTTGCTGGCCATGGTTGTTTCTCCGTTAGTGACGTGTGTGAGCTATGAGTGTGAGCCTCAAGTGAAGGTTCACTCTAGTTGCCTGGTACAGCTTTTGCTTTGTCCTGGTGCGCGGGGGCTGATGCCTGCGCTGAAAACGAGCGAGGGGGGCGGTGCAGACCGCGTAAACCCTGGCCGAAAAAATCATAACCTCAGTCCATTCACTGCCACGTCGCTGCGCGCTCCGGTGTTGTGCGCCAAAACGGTTCACCGAATGCGCGCAATGGCAGCGCAGGGTGCCAACTTGGTGCGCATTGGATGCGGTACGTGAGGGCCCATTTCGGATCTGCCTATTCCATGGAAAATCTGCAAAGCGCTGTGGACACCCTGGTCCACGGTTCCAACACCCTGTTCATCCTGATCGGGGCGGTCATGGTCCTGGCCATGCACGCCGGTTTTGCCTTCCTTGAAGTAGGCACGGTCCGGCAGAAGAATCAGGTCAATGCGCTGTCGAAAATCCTCAGCGACTTCGCGGTCTCGACCTTGGCCTATTTCTTTATAGGCTATTGGATCTCCTACGGTGTGAGCTTCTTGCAGCCTGCGGCGGTGATCAGTGCCGATCACGGTTACAGCCTGGTGAAGTTCTTCTTTCTCTTAACCTTCGCCGCGGCGATCCCGGCGATTATTTCCGGCGGCATTGCCGAGCGCGCGCGTTTTGTACCGCAGTTGTGTGCCACGGTGTTGATCGTGGCCTTCGTCTACCCATTCTTCGAGGGGCTGGTATGGAACGGCAACTTTGGGGTGCAAGCCTGGTTGCAGCGGCACTTTGGCGCCGGCTTCCATGACTTTGCCGGTTCCGTGGTGGTGCACGCCATGGGCGGCTGGCTGGCGCTGGCGGCGGTGCTGTTGCTGGGGCCGCGCAATGGCCGTTATCGCGACGGCAAGCTGGTGGCGTTCGCGCCGTCGAGCATTCCCTTTCTGGCCCTGGGCTCGTGGATTCTGATTGTCGGCTGGTTCGGTTTCAACGTGATGAGTGCTCAGACCCTGCAGGGGCTGAGCGGCCTGGTTGCGGTGAACTCGTTGATGGCCATGGTCGGCGGCACCGTGGCGGCGTTGATCGTCGGGCGCAATGACCCAGGCTTCCTGCACAACGGACCGCTGGCAGGGCTGGTGGCGATCTGCGCCGGTTCGGACCTGATGCATCCGGTGGGGGCCTTGTTGACCGGGGCGATTGCCGGGGCTTTGTTCGTCTGGTGCTTCATTGCGGCCCAGAGCCGGTGGAAGATCGACGACGTGCTCGGAGTCTGGCCGCTGCATGGCCTGTGTGGCGTGTGGGGTGGTATCGCCTGTGGGATTTTCGGCCAGAGCACCCTTGGTGGGTTGGGTGGCGTAAGCCTGATCAGTCAACTGATCGGTACCGGGCTTGGGGTCGCGGTGGCGCTGTTGGGCGGTTTTGCTGTGTATGGCGCGATCAAGGCCAGCTACGGTTTGCGCTTGACCCAGGAGCAGGAGTACTACGGCGCCGATCTGTCGTTGCATAAGATCGGCGCGGTGAGTCAGGACTGAGGTGGCGCAGGGCGGTTTCAACCGCCCTGCAAGCGTGCTTCGCAGGCCTCGATCGATGCCTGGGAGCCGGACACCAGCACCCGGTCGCCGGCTTGCAGGCGTGGAGCAGGGCTAAGGGGCAGTTCCTCGCCATGGCGTTGCACCCCGCGTACCTCCACGTCCAGTGTTTCCAGCCCCAACTCGTCCAACGCTCGGTTACAGGCGTAGGCATCGGCGTCGAGCATCACCGCATGCAGCTGTACGGCGGGCGGTTCGCGGTTGTCCTGCGTATCGTTTTGGGCACCGTGATAGAAACCGTGTAGCAGGCGATAGCGGCTCTGCCGCACTTCGTCCACGGTGCTCTGCACCCGCAGTTCCGGTAGCCCGAGCATGATCAATGCGTGAGACGCGAGCATCAGGCTCGACTCCAGCAGCTCGGGCACCACTTCATTGGCTCCGGCGGCCTTGAGCTCCGCCAACTGGCTGTCATCCCGGGTGCGCACCAGCACCGGTACGTTGTTGTCCAGGCGCCGCGCGGCCTTGAGCACCGCCAGCGCGATATCAGATTTATCCACCGCGATCACCAACAGCCGTGCCCGCTCCAGACCGACCGCGGCCAGCAGGTCGCCCCGCCGGCAGTCGCCGTAGTGCACGCAGCTTTCTGCCGCCGAGGCCTCCTGGACCCGCACCGGATCGTCGTCCAGAGCGATGTAGGGCAATTGCTCGTGGCGCAAGAATCGGCCAATGGACTGGCCGACCCGGCCATACCCACAGATCAGTACATGCCCCTGCAATTGAGCGTTCTGCGCGCTGATTTCCTCCAACTGTGCGGCCTGGTTGGGCTTGCGGTGCAGCCTGGCGGTGATCAGCGGCGCGGCGCGCAGCAACAACGGAGTCAGCAACATGGAACTGAACGTGGCGGCCAGTAGCAGGCTGCTGATGTGCGGGGGAATCATATGGCTGAGTAGCATCTGCGCCATCAGGGCGAAGCAGAACTCACCGCCCTGGGCCAGCGCCAGGCCGCTGCGCCAGGCCGTCTCGCCGTCGCTGCCGCGCAGCTTGAGCAGGCCGGCGACCACGCTGCCCTTGATCAGCAGCAGGGCCAGGGTCAGGCCAAGGATCAACAGGGTGTGATCGATGAACAGTTGCAGGTCGATGAGCATGCCGATGCTGACGAAGAACAGCCCTAGGAGAATGTCGCGAAACGGGCGGATGTCGGCCTCGATCTGGTGCCGGTAATGGCTTTCACCCAGCAACATGCCGGCAAGGAAGGCGCCCAGGGCCGGTGACAGGCCCAACAGGTGGGTGAGCCAGGCAGTCAGCAGGACGATCACCAGGGCCAGCAGCACGAACAACTCGGCGGAATGAGAGGCGGCAACCTCATGGAATAGCCGGGGCAGTAGCCAGCGACTGGCCAACAGCAGGCCGACGAACAACACCAGGGTCTTGCCCAGGGTCGCAGGCAGGGTCCAGTACCAGGCGTGGTCGCTGTTGCCCGCGAACACCGGGACCAGCGTCAATAAAAGTACCGCCACTAGGTCCTGAAACAGCAGCACGCCAATAGCGTTCTGCC
Organism: Pseudomonas sp. LD120; assembly: GCF_009861525.1. GTDB lineage: Bacteria > Pseudomonadota > Gammaproteobacteria > Pseudomonadales > Pseudomonadaceae > Aquipseudomonas. The sequence goes on from NZ_WVHL01000003.1 coordinate 740,090, forward strand.
CATGGCTGCTGAAGATCTCGCCAAGACTGCTCAGTTCCTTGCTGACAATGGCGGTGGAGGACAACGCCAGACCGGTGCCCAGCAGCAGCGCGGAAGTCAGTGACATACCGCACAAGGCCAGCAGTGCGCCGAGGATCAGGCCGCTGCATAGCACTTGCAGGCTGCCCAGGCCAAACACGACGCGGCGCAGGGCAAGGATCTTCGACAGGGAGAACTCCAGGCCCAGGGAAAACAACAGAAACACCACCCCCAGTTCGGCCAGATCGGGCAGGTCTTCACTGTCGTTGACCCAATCCAGAGCGGTGGGGCCAATCATCAACCCAACAGATAGATAGCCCAGCACTGGCGGTAGGCTCAGGCGCCGGAACAGCGCGATAACCACCAGTGAGGAGGCGAGAATGATCAATAGATTGGCAAACAACGGGTCTCTCCGGACAAGGGGCGTGCAAGGCAAAGCCTAGAGGCAAAAGGCGGTGAGGATGACCCGGGTGGCGGAAAGCGACGCTGATTCAAGTCATTATTTTTCGAGAATGTCTCATATTTATCGGGGCTTCGTGGGGCGATGAATGCATGGAGAAAGTCTGCGTTCGGACTGGGCTTTTTGAGCCATGGGCCTAAAATAATTGCCTAGTCTTTTTACGGTTGCCCTGTCATGCCCCCTGAATGCCAATTGTTCGGTACCCTTGGGTGCCATCTGTGTGAACTGGCCGAGGCCGAGCTGATGCCGCTGGTGGAGCACGGCCTGATGGTCGAGCTGGTGGACATCGCCGAAAGCCAGGAACTCTTCGACACCTACGGCCTGCTCATTCCGGTGTTGCGTCGGGTGGACACTGGTGCCGAGTTGGGTTGGCCCTTCGATGCCGAGCAGGTGGTGGCGTTTTTACGCTGAGGGCCGGTTCGTCTCCATCCGTCGCTGGCCGGTGGAATTCATTGGCGAGATCCGCTGATTCGGTTACTGTATGCATATACAGCTTCCAAGGAGTCTCGCCATGTCTCTCACCTTCCTGACCGATGTCGAACGCTCACAACCGTTGCCAGCCCGTTTCCTGGATCTGGGCGACAGCGACTGTACTTCATCGGCCTGTGTCCCCAGTGGCAGTGGTTTTTCCCTGGATCGAACCCTGGGGCTGGGAGCGCCACAGATCCACGGTTTGCTAGTGGACGACGACAACTTGCTGGGGTTCGGCATCTATCCCGGGGATCGGCTGATTGTCGATCGCTCGGCCACCCCCGTAGTCGACCAGTACCTCGTCGTGCGGCCCCAGGGCGCTCATGAGTACTCGCTGCGCCTGCTGGCGCCCGATCCTCGTGGCGGCTTGCTGCTCAAGGCGGCCCGGCCTTCAATTCCCTCCCTTGTTCTGGATGACCCGGGCTCGATCGAGATCTGGGGCGTGGTGTTGTGGGTGGTCAGTTATGTGGGACGCAAGCAACCCTGATGGCTGTGGCGCACGCTTCAAACCGTTAAAGGAATAGATGATGGTCAATGTCGAACAACTAAAAAACAGCGTGAACAGCATGTCCACCGATGTGCTCCGTGAGGCGGTGCTGGAGTTGCGCTTGGATGGACTGGTCACCGAAGGCAAGACACCGTTCAACAAGTTGCACTTCAATACCTGTTTTGCCGAAATCGAGGCCTTATTCCAGCGTGCGGGTTATCACCGGCAGTTGGACGTGGTGGGTTATCAGGGGCTGCTTTATGCACTTTACGATCCGGGGCGTTGGGAACCGGTGGATGTTCTGCGTTGGCTCAAGGCGTTCACCGAGGCGGCAGCCGAGGCCAGACAGGCGTGTGTTTGAAGCCCGGGAAACTGATCCTAGGTTCCTGGTGAACGCTGTTGGATAATGCCGTCTTGCCCTGATCCATCGAGCTTTTGTATGCCTTCTGCGAGTTTCTCTGCTGCACAACATCAGGCCAGTACCTTGTACCTGCCTCCCGGTTCCTGGCCGACGGTGCTGGATTGCCTGTGCGATCACTTCAAGGCGATCAGCCGCGAACAATGGCTGGATCGTATCGCTCGTGGTCGGGTGTTGGATGGGCAGGGCCACCCCATCAGCCGTGAGCTGGCTTATCGCGAAGGCCTGCGGATCCACTATTTTCGTGAGGTGCCGGACGAGAAGGTCATCCCGGTCCAGGAGACGATCCTGCATGCCGACGAGCATCTGGTGGTGGCGGACAAGCCGCACTTTCTACCGGTGACGCCTGCGGGTGAATACGTCGAGCAGACTTTGCTACGGCGTCTGATCCGGCGTCTGGATAACCCGCATCTGGTGCCGTTGCACCGGATCGACCGGCACACGGCGGGGTTGGTTCTGTTTTCCGCCCACCCGGACAGCCGCTCGGCCTATCAGGCACTATTTCCCACTCGGCAGATCGAGAAGCGCTACGAGGCTATTGCAGGTGCCTTGCCGCATCTGCATTTTCCACGGGTGCATAAAAGTCGGCTGGTGGACGGTGAGCCGTTCTTCCGTATGCAGGAGGGGGAAGGCCCGAGCAATACCGAAACCGTCATCGAGGTCAGGGAAAAAAGCGTGGATCGATGGCGCTACGCCTTGTTTCCGGTGACCGGCAAAAAGCATCAACTACGGGTGCACATGAGTGCGCTGGGTGCGGCGATCTGTAATGACCCGTTCTATCCCGAGGTGCTCAGGGAGGCCGAAGACGACTATGGAAACCCCCTGAAACTGCTGGCGCAGGGCTTGCGCTTCATCGACCCGCTGACAGGACAGCTGCGTGAGTTCGAAAGTCGTATCAGCTTGCAGTGGTAGCTAGCCACGCGCCCTAAACAATAAAACCCGCACTAGGCGGGTTTTATTGTTTAGGGCGCTATGGCCGTCGGGCCTACAGCTCTTTGACGGTACGCACCTGGTCTTTGTTGATGCGAGTTTGTTTACCGTCCAGTTGTTCAAACTCGTAGAAGCCGGAGTCTTTGTCGTAGGTAGGGGTATCGACGGCCTGGATTTCGCGACCGTCATTCAAGGTGATCACTGTCGGCGAAGCGCAACCGGCAAGCGTGGCCAGGCCCAGTGCGAGCATGAGAGTGGCGAGGGTCCGTTGAGTCATTTTGTGTCTCCGAAATGAGTACTTTTGAATGCTGTTCTTCTGACGTATACAACGTCTGCAAGTTCCTTGGGCAGTGACATTCTGCCGCGTTGTCGGGTAGATCGTAGGCGTTCAAGGCGGTAGATGGGAGCGCTGTGATATAACACCGGGCTGTTCCTACTGCCCCTGGACCGAGCCTATGAAAGCCAAGGCTGATGTGCCTTTTGCCTCACTGAATATTGCGGTGTTGACTGTCAGCGACACCCGCACCCTGGAAACCGACACCTCCGGACAAGTCTTTGTCGAGCGCTTGAGCGCCGCGGGCCACCGCCTGGCCGCACGGGTCTTGCTCAAGGACGACCTGTACAAGATTCGCGCCCAGGTTGCCACCTGGATTGCCGATGAGGTGGTGCAGGTGGTGTTGATCACAGGCGGTACCGGTTTTACCAGCCGTGACAGTACTCCGGAAGCGGTTGCCTGCCTGCTGGACAAGCAGGTCGATGGCTTCGGCGAACTGTTCCGACAGGTCTCGGTCGCGGACATTGGCACTTCCACTGTGCAGTCCCGAGCGCTGGCCGGCTTGGCCAATGGCACTCTGGTGTGCTGCCTGCCGGGTTCCACCAACGCTGTGCGCACCGGTTGGGACGCAATCCTCGCCGAACAGTTGGACTCGCGGCATCGGCCCTGCAATTTCGTTCCTCATTTGAAACAGGCGGTGCCGTGTGAATCCCGTGGGTAAGCCGGGCAAGCTAGGCGCCTTGATGCCGGTGGAGGAGGCGCTGGAGCGTCTGCTGGCGATGGCCGAAGCGGCGCCTATTGTCGAATGTGAGCGATTGCCGTTGGCCGCTATGCAAGGCCGGGTACTGGCCCAGTCGCTGATTTCCAGTCTTGATCTGCCGCCCTGGCCCAATAGCGCCATGGACGGATATGCCTTGCGCCTTGAGGACTGGAAGGGCACGCCGCTGCCGGTCAGCCAGCGGATCTTCGCTGGGCAGGCCCCAGAACCTCTACGGCCTGGGACCTGTGCCCGCATTTTTACCGGCGCCCCGGTACCGGCTGGAGCGGACTGTGTCGAGATGCAGGAGAACGCTCAGGTTCAGGGCGATGAGAGGGTGCTGTTCAGCCAGCCATTGAAGGTTGGGCAAAATATCCGTCCCCAGGGCCAGGAAGCTACTGTAGGCGAACACGTGCTGGCCCCTGGCACTCGCCTGGGGCCCATCGAACTGGGGCTGGCGGCGTCGCTGGGATGCGCCGAGCTTGAGGTCGTGCGCCGAGTTCGAGTCGCGGTGCTGTCCACCGGTGACGAATTGCTGGAGCCAGGACAGCCCCTTGGACCGGGACAGATCTACAACAGTAACCGGGTGCTGCTGTGCAGCTGGTTGCAGCGCCTGGGCTGCGAAGTGCTGGATGCGGGCATCCTGCCCGATGATCTGCCCGCGACCCGCCAGCGCCTGGCGGAGTTGGGCGAGGTTGATCTGATCCTCTCCACCGGCGGAGTGTCGGTGGGGGAGGCGGACTTTCTCGGTATTGCCCTGCGGGAAGCCGGTGAACTGACACTGTGGAAACTGGCGATCAAACCCGGCAAGCCCCTGACGGTTGGCCATTTTCGCGGTGTGCCGGTGATCGGTCTGCCGGGCAACCCGGCTTCCACCCTGGTGACCTTCGCCTTGCTGGCGCGGCCTTACCTGCTCCGGCGCCAGGGTGTACAGCAGGTGCGGCCATTGCGCTTCCAGGTGCCTGCCGGTTTTGTCTGGCCCCAGCCTGGTAATCGTCGCGAATACCTGCGCGGCCGCCTGGAGAACGGGCGCGCGATCATCTATCGCAACCAGAGCTCGGGGGTGTTGCGCAGCGCGGCCTGGGCGGAAGGTCTGGTGGAAGTGCTGGAAGGCCGGACCCTGGAAGAAGGCGATGGGGTCAGCTTCATTCCCTTGAGCGAGGTGCTGGATTGATCGAGCGCGGGCCCGGTTCGGTGTCGGGCCGCGCCTCGCGGTTCAGCGCAGCAGGAGCAACAGCAGCAGGCCAAAACGGCTGTGGAATCCCCACGTCAGCAGGCCCGCCAGCAACGTCGCTGCCAGCGACAGCCAGGCCAGGCGCCTGAGGATGGATAGCAGTCTGGCGTGAGGCGGGTGCGCATTCGATGAGTGCGTCAGGTCGAACTCCCGTATCGGGTTATCGGCCAGCCAGGGCGTGTTCTTCATGCGGTTGAGCGGTGAGTGCGCTCTGGGGTAAAGCCCCTTGTTGTTCATGGTCGTGTACTTCCCTGTATGAGGCGTTGGCGCCTGACACGAACAGTCACTTATTGGCCCTTTGGGGTCAATTCAGGGGATTCTCATTCTGCGGTAAGAAAAATCAAATTAGGTCGAAGGCTATTTGACGAAAGTCATCAATACCCGAGGTGAGTCTCAGTTTCTGCCGGTTTCGCTGCAGTTCCTCCCATAGAGGTCGTTGAAACGTACGATATCGTCTTCGCTAAGGTATTCGCCGCTTTGCACTTCGATCATCACCAGATCAATCATTCCGGGGTTGGCCAGACGATGGCGCCGGCCAGGTTTGATGAAGGTTGACTCGTTGCTGTTGAGCAGGAACTCATCGTCGCCGTTGGTCACGCGGGCCATACCACTGACGACAATCCAGTGCTCGCTGCGGTGGTGGTGCAACTGCAGTGACAGCGATGCTTCAGGCTTGACCACGATGCGCTTGATTTTGAAGCCGGGGCCTTCCTCAAGCACGGTGTAGGTGCCCCAGGGCCGGTGCACGGTGCGGTGCAGCCGATAGGCATCGTGACCCTGGCGCTTGAGTGCTTGGGTGATCAGCTTGACCTCCTGGCTGCGCTGAGCATCGGCGACCAGCAAAGCGTCGGGGGTGTCGATGATGATCAGGTCGTTCAGGCCAATCGCGGCTACCAGGCGCTTGTGGGAATCGATGTAGCAGTTGCTGACGTCATGCAGCACGGTCTGGCCATTGCATTGATTGCCATCGGCATCGCGCGCAGTCAGTTCACGTACCGCCTGCCAGGAACCAATGTCACTCCAATCGAGCTGGCAGGGCACCACGGCGACCTTCCTGGAGTGTTCCATTACCGCATAGTCGATAGAGATATCCGGCGTCAGGGCGAAGCTGTCGGCGTCCAGCTCCATGTGCAGCTGGTGTTTACCATGGGCGCGATGGCTTCGTTCCAGGCAGTGCTCAACGGCGCTGAGTACGTCAGGCGCGTATTTTCGTAGCTCGTGAAGGATGGCGTCGGCGCGCATGCACAACATTCCGCTGTTCCATAGGTGCTGGCCGTCGTCGACATAACCCTGGGCAGTGGCGGCATCGGGCTTTTCAATGAAGCGGCTGACCTGGTAGCTCTCAGGGTTCAGGTGGGGGCCCAGCTCGATGTAGCCGAAACCGGTTTCAGCCTGGGTTGGCGGCGCACCGAAAGTCACCAGCCAGCCCGCTTCAGCCAGTTGGCGAGCGCGCTCCACGGCGGCTGAGAAGGCTAGGGTGTTGTTGATCAGATGGTCGGCGGGCAGCACCAGCAGTTGTGCATCTTCGCCATACAGACGACTGATATGCAGGGCCGCTGCGGCGATCGCAGGCGCGGTATTGCGGCCAAAGGGTTCAAGAATGAAGTCCAGGTCGAGCGGCGTGGTGTTCAGCGGACGGTAGTCGTCGAGGGTGCGGAAGAACACTTCGCGGCGAGTGACCGTCAGTAAACGCTCGACGTCCTTGAGGGCTTTGGCGCGAACGAAGGTTTTCTGCAACAGGCTTTCGCCGTCCGGCAGGCGCATGAAGGGTTTGGGCGCCGCCTCGCGGGAGACGGGCCACAGGCGGGTGCCGGCGCCGCCAGCAATGATGCAGGGGATGAGTGTGCTCACTCAGAAGGCCTCGGGGGACAGGGTGACGAACGCAATGATGCGCACAGAATGGACAGATCGCATCAGGCTGGCCAGTGTTCGATGTATTCCAGGTTGAATTGGGCACGTTGGTGGTTTTCCCGGGCGTGGCTTTGGCTTCGTCAACCGTCCTCGGTAAAAAAATAGTCACGCCGACCGACTTTTTCTTCTGGGCACGGGGTCAACATCGTTTAGGGATTCACTATGGGAGTCACGGCGGATGAGTGAGCACAAGGCATTGTTGATATTGCACGGCAAGCAGGCACTCAACGAAGAGGTGCGTGCCGCGGTTGAAGCCAAGCGCGCAAGCGGCTGGGCGTTGGCGGTGCGTCTGACCTGGGAGGCCGGAGACGCCAAGCGTCTGGTCAATGAAGCGCTGGCCGCCGGGTATACCCAGCTGATTGCCGGTGGCGGCGACGGTACATTGCGCGATGTTGCTGAAGCCCTGGTTGATGCATCGACCCAGGCCAGTCTGGTGTTGTTGCCACTGGGCACGGCTAATGACTTCGCCCGGGCAGCCGGCGTGCCGCTTGAACCGGCTGCTGCGCTGGAACTGCTGGATACGCCGGCCCGGGCGATTGATCTGGGAGAGGTCGCTGGGCAGGTGTTTTTGAATATGGCGACTGGCGGTTTTGGCAGTCAGGTCACTGCCAATACTTCTGAAGATTTGAAAAAAGTCCTGGGTGGCGCCGCGTACCTGTTCACCGGGCTGTCACGGTTCGCTGAGTTGAGCGCAACCTACGCCGAGTTGCAGGGCCCGGATTTCCGTTGGCATGGCGAATTGTTGGCGTTGGGCATAGGCAATGGTCGCCAGGCGGGCGGTGGTCACGTGCTGTGTCCGGACGCCCTGGTCGATGATGGTCTGCTGGACATCAGCATCCTACCGGCTCCGCAGGAACTGGTAGGCACGCTCAAGAATCTGCTGGCGGAGGGCTTGGGGATCGACAATCTGTTCGTCCGTGCGCGTCTGCCTTGGGTGGAGGTCAAGGCTTCACGGGGCCTGGACATCAACCTCGATGGCGAACCGTTGCAAGGCGACACCTTGCGCTTTGCCGCAAGACCTGCGGCTTTGCAGGTGCACCTGCCCGCCGACTCGCCTTTGCTGGGAGCGGTTCGCAGAGTCAGTCGTCGAGGCTGATAATGCGTTCGCGCACGGCGAACAGCACCAGCCCGGCGACGTCGAAGATCTGCAAGCGCTTCATGATCTGCGAGCGATGGGTTTCCACGGTTTTGATGCTCAGGCCCAGCCCGAGAGCAATCTCACGAGTCGATTTGCCGCGCACGATCAGCCTTAGGATTTCCAGTTGGCGGGCAGTCAGATTGTGGTTTTCAGCGGGAGTGGGCTGGCTTTTCTGAGTCTGGGTCAGCGCCTGGTTGATGACCGTGTGGGCAATGGCAGGGCTCAGGTAGCGCTCGTTGTTGCGCAAGGCCTCAAGGGCGTGTTCCAGCTCGGTGGCGGTGGTGTCCTTGAGCAGGTAACCGTGGGCGCCAGACTCCAGCGCTTGCATGATCAGGCCTGGATCGGTGTGCATCGACAGAATCAGAACTTTGCTTTGTGGGTGCATTGCTTTGAGTCGACGCAGGGCATCGAGGCCGCCGGTGTGTTTCATCGACAGGTCCAGCAAGACAATGTCCGGATGCAGTCTGTCGACCATTTCCAGCAGGTGTGCGCCATCTTCGGCTTCACCGATGACCGCATAGCCAGGAATGTCCATCACCAGCGCTCGCACGCCAGCTCTGATGAGAGAGTGGTCATCCACCAAAAGTAAATTACAGGTCAATGTAAAACCTTATTCGTACTGGCCCGCTCTAGAGTGCGAGGGGCCCAGGGAAAGAGTGCTTCGATCTGGGTGCCTTGGTCGACCTCGCTGGAGACCTTCAAGATGCCGTCCAATTGGCTGATACGTTCTTGCATCCCGGCCATGCCACGTTGACCTTCGGCGCTGGGGTTGGCCGCCGGGGCAAAACCCAGACCGTCATCGCTGATCAACAGCGACAGGCCTTCGGGTAGTCGTTGCAGGCGCACCAGCAGGTTTTTTGCCTGGGCGTGGCGCAGCATGTTGGTCACGGCTTCCTGGGTGATGCGAAACGCTGCGACGGCCATTTCTTCCGGGATGCCCGTCAGAGGCTGGTGGCATTCCAGGCTCCAGTGCACCGAGGTGTTTTCCAGGGTCTTGAGCAGATGGGCGCGCAGGCCAGCCTCAAGCCCGAGGTGGGTTAATTGTCGAGGGTTGAGAATGGCGGATACATCCCGGACTTTGGTCAGGGTCTCATCCAGCGTGGTGCCAAGCTGCGTGAAGTGCTCCTGCAAGTCGCTTGGCAGGCGGCGCTTGAGCCATTCGGCTTGCAACTTTGCCGCTGTCAGTAGTTGGCCAATGTCATCGTGCAACTCTCGGCTGAGTCGATGCCGTTCGTTCTCCTTGACCTTTAGCAGGCGGTCGGCGAGCTCCTGCGGCTGAAAGCGGATGGAGTTGCGTGAGTAGCCGTAGGAGCCCCAGATCGAGGCTAGCGCCATGACATTGAGGATCAACAGGGCGAGGGGCATCGACCTGTCCAGGTAATACACCAGCACATCGGCCAGTGCCGAGGATGAGCACAGCGTCAGGCTGAGCCAGCGCAGATGATCTTGCGAGATGGGCCAAGAGAGGAGTGACTTGAGGCTGGCGTACATAGCGGATGGAGCCAATGAATGTTCGCTGCAAAGAGCCCGATCAAGGGTGGATGATGGGGCTTGTTTGAAAAGCGGTGTTATTTGAATACTCGGTTTCAATCAACCTTGTCTGCCTCTCTTATACAGACTGAGTAGTGACTGTCGATATGGAATCAAAGTGCCATTAATGATGCTCTTTAGTGCTCGGCATAGTACCACTGAAGATACCGACGGTCGCGTATGTGCATGCAGGTATATATGTTTTTGAACGCGGGAATGAAAGTAAATGGCACGATGGTTCCACTTTTGGGGCTGGCTGCGCAGTGTCGTAAATACCAGGGCGAAAAGTGATTTTTGCAGAGCTCTGTCGGTCGCAGAACATCATGTTTCGATTGGGTGCAAGTTTAGGGATGTTTGTTCGGTGATGTCGCTTTTGGATGTGAGGTGTTCAGTAACGACATTACGCTGAGCGGTTAACCGGATGTTTATTGATGTTCTATGGGCGTCCCGTGGAATTAATGCAACTTCAATTTCCGCAACCTGGATAGGTACAGGAGCAGTTTTGTGCGACTTGATCGGCCAGCTCTTCAATCAGCATCACCTGCTCGCTGTTATCCAGGTCGAGTTGTCCATCGTTCGGATCGATCAGTTCCAACTGCCAGGCCATCAGCGTCAGGCAGCTCTTCAAGGCATTGAGGACCTGATCGTTGAGGTCCAGTGGATGATGGGTGCGCTGAAGCAGTCCGTGGATGTGCAAGGAGAACTCATACAGCGGGCTGATGGCGTGACTGGCTGCGGCTTGCGCAAGGCGTTGCAGGCTGACGAGCAGGCAGTTTATGGCTTCCTCGTCGTTCCTGATCAGGTGCAGATGGCTCAGGCAATCTTCTGATTTAGCCAGCAGGTTTTGGGCTTCAAACAGGAATTCCGGTAGGGGAGGAGTGCACTCATGGCCGTCGTTTAGCATGCTTATCTCCATGATTCTCTGCTCGATGGCGGGATAGGGCGTGGGCTGAACGGTTTTAAGGTAAGGCTCGTTTTTTGCGACTGGATATAAGGCGATTCTGAATGCTTGTCAGTGCTCACAATCGACAATGCAGGCGGATTTTCATCGGCTTCTGATCGCTCCCTAATATCAGCCATTGCGGTGTGGCGCGCGCGCGCCAAGGCTTGATTAACAGCGGTATTGGCAGGGGAAAGGGGACAAAGCCACCTTTCGGCGATCGCAAACAAAAGCCTGACTCCATTCATGCAATGAGAATGGCGTCACATTAATGGCTATTGGATATCGCGAATATCAGGTTGATCCTGATTGTTGCTAAGGGAATCCCTTAGGCTCGGGAACTCACCACTGGAAAAGTGGTCGCGCTGACGCAGAGGCACTCTGCTGGAGTGACCGCCTCAGTAGAGCATGATGTTAATGTGACATCAATGGCTTTGTGTGGCAATTTGCATGCGGGTCAAGATTCGGCTTATCTGGCCGATATCTGTCTTTAGTGAATTCATCAGAACAAGCCCAGGAGTCATTGATGGCCAGCATTCTCGACACGGTAGATCAACGCACGCAACTGGTGGGTGAGAATCGCCTGGAAATTCTTATGTTCCGTCTGGCTGGTCGACAGTTATTCGCAATCAACGTCTTCAAGGTTCAAGAGGTTCTGCAACTGCCGAAGTTGACCCTGATGCCCCAGCGTCATCCGTTTGTCTGTGGGGTGGTCAACCTGCGTGGTCAGACCTTGCCGGTTATCGACTTGTCTCAAGCCATTGGCATGCGTCCGCTGGTTCCAGGGCCCAATAGCACCATCATCGTTACCGAGTACAACCGCTCGGTGCAGGCGTTCCTGGTGGGGGGGGTGGATCGCATCGTCAACATGAACTGGGAAGCGATCATGCCGCCGCCTACCAGCGCTGGGCGCCAGCATTACCTCACGGCTATCAGCAAGGTCGATGATCAGTTGGTAGAGATCATCGACGTTGAAAAGGTGCTGGCGGAAATCGTGCCCTACAACGCCAAGGTCTCCCGGGACAAGCTGGAAGATCCGGTTCTGGAACGTGCCCGCGGTCGTGAAGTACTACTGGTGGACGACTCCAATGTGGCGCTGTCGCAATTGCGCGACACCCTCGGTCAGTTGGGGGTCAAGATGCACATCGCCAGTGACGGCCTCAAGGCCCTGAACATGCTCAAGGCCTGGGCTGATACCGGGGTCGTGATGACCGACAAGTTGTTGATGGTGTTTACCGATGCGGAAATGCCGGAAATGGATGGTTACCGCCTGACCACCGAGATCCGCAACGACCCGCGCCTGCGTGGGCTGTATGTGGTGCTGCATACGTCGTTGTCCGGCAGCTTCAACGAATCCATGGTGAAGAAAGTCGGTTGCGACAACTTTCTCTCCAAATTCCAGCCCGACAAACTGGTGGATGTGGTGCGCCAGCGTTTGCTGCTGGATGAAGTCAGCGCTTGAGAGGCATCAGGCACGTGTTGGGTGTCAGGTGCTTCTTTGTTTAGCCGCAGTGCTGGTATAGGGTGAGGGCTTTGCTTAAACAGGGAGCTGGACATGCGTCTTAGCGCGCTTTACCGATACCCGTTGAAATCTGCCAAAGGCGAAACCCTGCAACAAATCGGCCTGGACAAGCTCGGGCTTGAAGGGGATCGCCGCTGGATGTTGGTGGACGAGGCCAGCGGACGTTTTCTGACTCAGCGTGCCGTGGCGCGCATGAGCCAGCTATCGGCCTTGTGCAATGACCAGGGTGGATTGACCCTGAGCGCGCCCGGACAGACTTCCCTTGAGGTGCCGCTGCCGGGAGCCGATGCTGCGTTGCGTGGGGTCACTATCTGGAAGGACAGCTTGCGAGTTCCCGATGCCGGGGACGAAGCGGGGGCCTGGGTCAGTGAATTCGTCGGCAAACCCACTCGTCTGGTGCAGGTGCCCCAAGAGCGGGCGCGGATGACCGCCGCCGGTTATGGCAAGGATGATGATCGGGTGGCGTTTGCCGATGGCTTTCCTTTGCTGCTGATCGGTCAGGCTTCCCTTGAGGATTTGTCGAGCCGGGTCGGGCGCCCTTTGGAAATGCTGCGTTTTCGTCCCAACCTGGTGATTGAAGGCAGCGACGCTTTTGCTGAGGACGGCTGGAAGCGCGTGCGCATTGGCGATATCGAGTTTCGCGTGGTCAAGTCGTGTGCCCGCTGCATTCTCACCACCATCGACCCGCAGACAGGCGAACGCAGTGCCGACCGTGAGCCACTGGCAACGTTGCAGAAATATCGCGCCCGGAAAGAGGGCGCGATGTTCGGCCAGAACCTGGTCAACGACACTAACGGTCACTTGCAAGTGGGGATGCAGGTGACGGTCCTTGAATAACGTCTGACTCGGCGAAAAAATGCCCGTCTCACAAGAGGCGGGCATTTTTTTGTCAGCGATAAAGCCGCAGCGGGTCGATCAGCCGCGGTACTCGCACAGGTAAGCGGTGTCCACCGCGACTTTCAGCTGGAACTTGCTGTTGGCCGGTACGTTGAACTGGCTGCCTGCCGGGAAGGTTTCCCAATCGGCACTGTCGGGCAGGCGCACGGTCAGCGCGCCGGACACCACGTGCATGATTTCCCGCTGTGCCGTACCGAACTCGTATTCGCCCGGGGCCATGACGCCAATGGTGGCTGGGCCTTCGGCCGTGCCGAAGGCAATCGACTTGACGGTGCCGTCGAAGTACTCGTTGACTTTAAACATGGGCGATTCCTCAAGAAGGGGCAAAAAGGTTGGCCAGTATGCACAAGCCCTCGGGGGGCGTCACCTGCCCCTATCAATGATCATCCAGGAAGAATCAGTGGCAATAAGCGTGCAGTATTGCGCGCATCCTCCAAGGCCCGATGCTGCAGGCCATTGAATTGCATGCCGGCCAGTTGCAACGCTGCATTCAGGCCCAGGGGCCGTTCCAGGCGTCGGGCCTTGGCAAAGCGCTGCTTGAGGTTCATGTGGGGAACGTCATTCAACAGGCTGTGCAATTGCTGGTTGTGCCACTCCAGTTGCAGTTGCTTGCGGTCATAGTCGCCCCAACTGGCCCAGCCCTCCAAGCGCGACTGATGCTGGCCCAGCCAGCGTTCGAACAGGGTCCAGACTTCGCCCAACGGTGCGGCGCTGTCGATATTGGCCTGGGTGATATGGGTCAGTTCGCGACAGAACGGCGTCAGCCGAGGGCGTCGCAAGGGGCGGACGAAACGCTGGAAGTGGTCTTGTTCCCGGCCTTGGCGGTTGACCAGGGTGGCACCGATTTCGATGATTTCCATCTCGCTCACCGGCCAGCCCCCTTCATCCGTCGTGGCTTCCAGATCTATTACCAGCCAGTGGGGCATCGCAAATTCCAGCCTTCAACATCCTGATGAGGCTTGAGCGTAGCCAAAGCTGAGGCATCCGCCTAGTGCTCCATTTCCGGGGCGGTGCCGGCTTGCTCCACCTCCAGCAGAATCTGCCGGTTCTTCACTTGATCCCCCAGGTTGACCTGGACCCGGGTGATCACTCCGTCAATCCCGGCCTTGAGCGGGTGCTCCATCTTCATTGCCTCCAACACCAGCAGCAGTTGGCCCTTGCTGACGCGCATGCCCTCGGTGACCTGCACATCGACGATGGCCCCGTCCATGGGGGCCTTGAGGGTGCCGGAATCGGTGCTCAGTTGGCCCTGTACCGGCGCATGGGTGCGGTCCTGCAGATGCAGGCTGTCCTGGCGGCTGCTCAGCCAGAGTTCGCCGTCTTGTAACTGATAGGCGTAGTGCCGGCGAATGCCCGCGACCTCCAGCGTGGCCCGACGGCCATCGGCGGCCATCACCTTGATTGCCCACACGTCATCCCCCTGCTGTACGTGCAACAGGCCCGATGCCGAAGGGCTCAGCTCCAGCGACCATTGACTGTCACCCAGACCGATGCGGTAGCCCAGGGGCACACTGGCGTTATTGCGCCAGGCACTCAGGTTTGAGCGGTGTGCGCTGGCGCTGTGGTGATAGAAGAGCGCAGCGGTGATGGCCAGCTCCTCAAGGCGGGGGCGCTGCGGTTGCAGGCTTAGGTCCTCGGCAAAATGTTCGGCGATGAACGCGGTGCTGAACCGGCCGCTGGCGAACAGCGGATGCCGGAGCAGACTGGCGAGCAGCCGGCGATTGCTCTCAAGCCCCAGCAGCACGCAGTCTTCGACTCCGCGCAAGAGCTTGCGCCGGGCTTCCTCGCGGGTGGCCCCGTGGGCGATCAGCTTGCCCAGCATCGGGTCGTAGAACGGGCTGATCCACTGGCCTTCCTGCAAGCCGTGGTCGGTGCGTATCCCGGGTGCCGGCTGCCAACGCAGGACCTGGCCGGTCTGCGGCAGAAAGTTCTGCGCCGGGTCCTCGGCGTACAGGCGAACTTCGATGGCATGGCCCTTGAGCTGCACCTGCTCCTGGCTCAGGGGCAGCGGCTCGCCGGCGGCCACTTGCAGTTGCAGGGCCACCAGATCCAAGCCGGTCACCAGTTCGGTCACCGGATGCTCGACCTGCAAGCGGGTGTTCATTTCCAGAAAATAGAACCGGCCGCCTGCGTCCAGCAGGAACTCCACGGTGCCGGCCCCGACATAGTTCACCGCGCGCCCGGCCTTGAGCGCCGCCTCGCCCATGGCCCGACGCAGTTCCTCGGTCATCACCGGGCAGGGGGCTTCTTCGATGATTTTCTGATGGCGGCGCTGGATCGAGCAGTCCCGCTCTCCCAGGTAGATCAGATGACCGTGGTGATCGCCGAACACTTGCATTTCCACGTGCCGGGGCTCGATCAGCGCCTGTTCCAGAATCAGCTCGTCGCTGCCGAAGGCGTGCAGGGCTTCCGAGCGCGCGGTGCGGATCTGTTCCAGCAGATCCTCGTGCTGCTGCACCAGGCGCATGCCGCGCCCGCCACCGCCGGCGCTGGCCTTGATCATCAGCGGGTAACCGATGCGCTGAGCCTCGCGCTGCAGGGTCGCATCAGCCTGGTCCTCGCCCTGATAGCCCTGGATACAGGGCACACCGGCTTCGAGCATGGCGATTTTCGAGCGGCGCTTGCTGCCCATCAACTCAATGGCGGCGGCGCTGGGGCCGATGAAGGTGATGCCAGCGGCGGCGCAGGCGGCGGCGAATTCGTGGTTCTCCGAGAGGAAGCCGTAGCCCGGGTGGATGGCGTCGGCGCCGCTGCGACGGGCAGCGTCGAGGATCGCCTCGCTGTTGAGGTAGGACTGCTGCACCGGGGATGGGCCGATGTGCAGGGCTTCGTCGGCTATGTGCACATGCAGGGCCTCGGCGTCGGCGTCGCTGTACACGGCCACGGTGCGATAGCCCAGGGCCTGGGCGGTGCGCTGGATGCGGCAGGCGATTTCGCCTCGGTTGGCGATCAGGATCTTGTTGAACAGGGGCATACAGGCTCCCGGGAATCGGTGGGTGGGGCGTTCGCCGGCGAACCGGCTTCTATCAGGCGTTCAACTGGCCCAGGCCGGTTGGCGTTTCTGCACAAAGGCCAGGGTGCCCTCGACGCCTTCTTCGCCCATGACTGCGTTGGCGAAGTCGAAGGCGGCCTGATCCAGCAACGGGCCCCGGGGCTGTTCGACACTGGCCAGCAGTAGGGCTTTGGTCGCCGCATTGGCCCCAGGAGCGCAGCGCAGCACCTGGGTCAACTGCTGCTCAAGACGTGCCTGTAGGGCCTGGGCATCGGGCTCGACATAGTGCACCAGCCCCAGGCGCTGGGCCTCGGCACCGTCGAAGCGGGCGGCGGTCAGGGTCAGGCGCCGGGCCTGGGTCAGGCCGATGCGCTGTACCACGAACGGGGCAATCTGTGCCGGCAGCAGGCCCAGGCTGGTTTCCGGCATGCCGAACTGCGTCGATTGCTCGGCAATGGCAATGTCACTGACACAGGCCAGGCCGAAGCCGCCTCCCAGCACCGCTCCTTGCAGCACGCAGACCAGCACCTGGGGCATTTGCTGCGCCTCTTCCAGCAGGGCGCCGAAGGCCCGGTTCAAGTCCCGGTAGGCGCTGCTGCCGTGGGCTCGGGCGCCAGCCATGTCCTTGAGGTCGCCGCCGGCGCAGAAGTGTTCGCCAGCGCCACGCAGGACCAGGGCGCGGACGCTGCGCCGATCACGGATCGCCGCCATCACCGTGCGCAGTTCGGCGACCATCTGCAGGCTCATGGCGTTGCGGCTTTCCGGGCGGTTGAGGCGGATGAACAGCACGCCGTTGCGCGACTCCAGCAACAGCGTCTGGCAGGCAGGAAGCGGGCTCATTTCTTTTTCCCCGGCAGGATGCCCATGAGTTTGCAGATGATCCCCAGCATGATCTCGTCGGCGCCGCCGCCGATCGACACCAGGCGCACGTCGCGATAGGCCCGGGCCACCGGGTTGTCCCACATGAAGCCCATGCCACCCCAGTATTGCAGGCAGCTGTCGCTGACCTCGCGGCCCAGGCGCCCGGCCTTGAGCTTGGCCATGGAGGCCAGGCGGGTCACGTCCTGGCCGCGCACGTACTGCTCGGTGGCTTGGTAGACCAGGGCCCGCAGGCACTCGATCTCGGTGGACAGCTCGGCCAGGCGGAAGTGGATCACCTGATTGTCGATCAGCGGGTTGCCGAAGGTGCGGCGCTCCTTGCAGTACTCGATGGTGCTGTCGACGCAGTACTCCAGGCCCTTGATCATGTTCGCCGCGCCGAACAGCCGCTCCTCCTGGAACTGCAGCATCTGCATCATGAAGCCCGCGCCTTCATGACCGATTCGATTGCGCTGGGGCACCCGCACATTGTCGAAGAACACCTGGGCGGTTTCCGAACTGCGCATGCCGAGCTTGTCCAGGTGCGAACTGAGGCTGATGCCCGGGGTGTTCATCGGCACCATGATCAGCGACTTGTTGATGTGCGGCTTGTCGTCCGAGGTATTGGCCAGAAGACAGATGAAGTCGGCGCTGGGGGCGTTGGTGATCCACATCTTGCTGCCGTTGATCACGTAGTCGTCGCCGTCCTTGCGCGCATGGGTCTTGAGCCCGGCGACATCGGAGCCGGCACCGACTTCGGAGACGCCGATGCAGCCCACCTGCTCGCCGGTGATGGCCGGGCGCAGAAACTCGTCGCGCAGCTCATCGGAACCGAAGCGCGCCAGGGCCGGGGTGCACATGTCGGTCTGCACGCCGATGGACATGGGAATGCCGCCGCAATGGATGGTGCCGAACTCCTCGGCGGCAACGATCGAGTAGCTGTAGTCCAGGCCCATGCCGCCGAATTTTTCCGGTTTGGAGATGCCCAGCAGCCCCAGTTCGCCGGCCTTGCGGAAAATCGCGTGGATGGGAAAGCGCCCAGCCTTCTCCCATTCCTCCACATGGGGGTTGATTTCGCGGTCGACAAAATGGCGCACCGTGCGCCGCAGTTCTTCGTGTTCCTGGGTGAAGATCATGGGGGTTCTCCTTCAAGTGGGGGCAGACCGCGAAAGGCGCTTTCAAAACCGCGCCACGCCGAAACTGTTGGGCTGCAAGGGGCGGGCGTCCGCCTCATGGCAGATATCCAGCAGGTAGCCCAGCAGGGTGCGGGTATCGCGTGGGTCGATCAGCCCGTCGTCCCACAGGTTGGCGCTGCCGTACAAGGCGGTGGACTGGCTGTCGAGCTTCTGCGCGGTGACCTGCTCCAGCATGTCGAGCATCTTCGGGTCGGCTTCCTGGCCGCTCTTCGCATGCTTGGCCTCGGTGACGATGCGCAGCACCTTGCCGGCCTGGGCGCCGCCCATCACCGCGGTGCGGCTGTTGGGCCAGGCGAAGATGAAGCGCGGGTCAAGGCCGCGGCCACACATCGCATAGTTGCCGGCGCCGTAGGAGCCGCCGACGACGATGGTCAGTTTCGGCACCCGGGCATTGGCCACCGCCTGGATCATCTTCGCCCCGTGCTTGATCACCCCTTGTTGTTCAGATTCGGTGCCCACCATGAACCCGGTGGTGTTGTGGAAGAACAGCAGCGGCGTGCGGCTCTGGTCGCAGAGCTGGATGAACTGCGCGGCCTTGCTCGCGCCCTGGGGCGTGATCGGGCCGTTGTTGCCGATAAAACCGCAGGGCCGGCCCTGGATCTGCAGGTGGCCGCACAGGGTCTGGGCATCGAACTCGCCCTTGAATTCCAGGAACTGCGAGCCGTCCGCCAGGCGGGCGATGATTTCCCGGGCGTCATAGGGCTTTTTCGGGTCAAAGGGAATCAGCCCCAGCAGTTCGTCGATGGGATACAGCGGCTCGCTCCAGGTCTTGGCGGGTTGTATCGGCAGTTGAGCGTTCCACGGCAACAGGCTGACGATCTCGCGGACGATGCGGATGCCGTCGGCGTCGTTCTGCGCCAGGTACTCGGCGGTGCCGGCGACCTGGGCGTGCATTTCGGCGCCGCCCAGTTGCTCATCGGTGGCCACTTCACCGGTGGCGGCCTTGAGCAGCGGCGGCCCGGCGAGAAACAGCTTGGCCTTGCCGCGCACCACCACCAGGTAATCCGAGAGCCCGGGCTGATAGGCGCCGCCAGCGGTGGCCGAGCCGTGGACCACGGTGATTTGTGGCAGGCCCATGGCGGACATTCGCGCCTGATTGGCGAAACTGCGCGCGCCCTCGACGAAAATCTCCGCCGCATAGTTGAGGTTGGCGCCCCCGCTTTCCGCCAGGGTCACCACTGGCAGTTTGTTCTCCATGGCGATCTGTTGCAGGCGCAGGGACTTCTTCAGGCCGCTGGGGGAAATGGTCCCGCCCTTGATCGCACTGTTGTTGACCACCACCAGCAGGCGCACCCCGCACACATAACCGATGCCGGCGATCAGCCCGCCGCCGGCCTGACTGCCGTCCTTGTCATCGTGCAGCTTGTAACCGGCCAGGCTAGCCAGTTCGAGAAAGGGCGCCCCCGGGTCCAGCAGCAGGTTGAGGCGCTCGCGGGGCAGCAACTGGCCGCGCTGGTCGAACCTGGCTTTGGCCTCGGCCGCCTTGTTCAGCAGGTCCTGCTGCAACTGCTGCACGTGTTGCAGGCTCGTCAGCATCGCTTCGCGGTTCTGCGCGAACTGCGGGCTGTGGGGATCGAGCTGGGACTGGATCACCGGCATGAGTTATTCCTCGCCCTTGAGCACATCGGGCAGGTAGGCCCGGTGAAAACCGTTGTACGACTCACTGTTGCGCGCCTTGCTCAACGGCCAGGCACGGCTGCCGAGGCTGGCGGCACCGTCGATGCGCAGGGTGCTGCCGCTGATAAAGGCCGCACCGGGACTGAGCAGAAAGACGATGGCCGCGCTGACTTCCGATTCCGTACCGATGCGTTTGAGCGGCACGTGCTCGCGCAGGGTCGGAATCACCGCCTTGAACGCGCCTTCGTAGGTGTCCATGCCGCTGGAGGCGACCCAGCCCGGGGCCACCGCGTTGACCCGAACCCCGGCATGGCCCCATTCATAGGCCGCGGTTTTGGTGAAGTTGTCCATTCCCGAGCGCGCCGCGCCGGAGTGGCCCATGCCGGGCATGCCGCCCCACATGTCGGCGAGCATGTTGACGATGCTGCCGCCGTGGCGGCTCATGGACTGGTTGAACACTTCCCGGGCCATCAGGAAACCGCCCACCAGATTGGTGCGCAGCACGGTTTCGAAACCTTTCTGGTTGATCGACGCCAGCGGCGCCGGGTACTGGCCGCCGGCATTGTTCACCAGACCGTGGATTGGACCAAAATCCTCGATCAGCTGCGCCACCAGGGCCTTGACTGCGTCCTCGTGGCGAATGTCACAGGCCTGCCAGTGGGCCTGGCCGCCGTCCTCGGCAATCTCCCCGGCAACCTTCTGCAGTTTTTCCGCCTTGCGTCCCACCAGCAGCACCCGGGCGCCGAGGGCCGCCAGTTCGTGGGCGGTGCAGCGGCCGATTCCGCTGCCGCCGCCGGTGACGATGACGGTCTGGTCGGCAAACAACCGGTCTTTGAAAATCGAGTCGTACACCACGGCCACTCCTTAATTGACGGCGTCGGCGATGCGCTGTGGCACCGGGATCTGGATTTCCAGTAACTGCTGGGCGAAGGCCTTGCCTTGCGGGTCGATGCGCAGGCTGGCGACACCGCCGCCGCCCAGGGCGTTTTCCAGCAGGAAGTTGAGGCCATGAATGCCCGGCAGGTACCAGCGCTGCACGCGGCCGTGGACCGGGTCCAGCACATGCCCCATCCATTCCGCCAGTACGGGCGGGCTCAGGGCTTCGGCGATCCATGGCAGGTAGTCGGGGTCGCGCGCCATGACCCCGATGTTGCTGTGATTGCCCTTGTCGCCGGAGCGCGCCACCGCCAGCTTGACCAGGGGCACGCTGGCATCGGCCCGTCCCCGGGGCACAGGCAGCGCATGGGCGATGGGCAGGGCGCCGGGGGCCAGAGGCTCGGTCCGGGGCAGGGCACAGGGATGCTGCTGGCCGGCAAAGTCGATGTGCAACGGGCAGGCTTCCTTGTCCAGCAGGAACGAGAACAGACGGATGACCGGATAGACCGTGGGCCGTCCGCCGACAATTCCGGTCAGGCCCGGGGCCATGCCGGTGGCCGCCTGGGCAATTTCCCGGGAGAACAACACCAGCGCCGCCTTGTGCGGGTGACGCACCGCCAGCTTGATCACCACTTCGCGGCTGTCCTGGCGGCGGCCGTGGGGACCGTAGGTGGCTTCGCTGCCCAGCAGCTCGATATTGACTTCGCTGTAGTCCGGCCAGCCACGCTCGCTGAACATTTCGCGGGTCTTGTCGATGATCGCCTGGCTGACCCGGCGTGCCTTGGCCACCGCATCGATCCCGGCCATCAGGCAACTGGCGGTGCAACGGAAGCCGTCCGGGTAGGTGGCGCTGACCTTGTACTGATGGCTGGGGGGCAGGCCCTTGGCGCCCTCGACCCTGACCTCATTCGGCGCTTGCTGATGCAGTTGCACCTCAGAGAAATCGCACACTACATCCGGAAGCAGGTAAGCCTGTGGATTGCCGATTTCGTACAGCAGTTGTTCGCCAACCGTCAGCGGGCTGATCAGCCCGCCGCTGCCCGGCGCCTTGCTGACCACGAACCGGCCGTCGGCGCCGACTTCCACGATGGGAAAGCCGATGTGCTCGTAGTCCGGCACGTCGCGCCAATCGGTGAAGTTGCCGCCGGTGCATTGGGCGCCGCATTCGATGATGTGCCCGGCCAGGGCGGCCTGGGCCAGGCGGTCGTAGTCCTGCCACGACCAGTTGAACTCGTGGACCAGGGCGGCGCTGACCACCGCGCTGTCGACGCCGCGCCCGGTGATCACGATATCCGCCCCCAGGCCCAGGGCTTCGACGATGCCCGGGGCGCCAAGGTAGGCATTGATGGAGACGCACATCGGCGGCAGGGGCGCGCCGCTGAACATCTCCTTGATCCCGGCGCCGGCCAGTTGCTTGAACTGTGGCTGCAGGTCGTCGCCCAGCAGCACGGCGATCTTCAGCGGCACCCCGGCCTGCTCGCAGGCGGCGCGCAAGGCATGGGCGCAGGCTTGGGGATTGACCCCGCCGGCATTGCTGATGACGCGGATCTTCTGTGCATGGATCGAGCCCAGCAAAGGAGTGAGCACCTCGACGAAGTCCGTGGCGTAACCGGCGTTCGGGTCCTTCATGCGTGCCCCGGCCATGATCGACAGCGTGATCTCGGCCAGATAGTCGAACACCAGGTAGTCCAGGCGTGCGCCTTGCACCAGTTGCGCGGCGGCGCTGCTGGTGTCGCCCCAGAAGGCGCTGGCGCAGCCGATTCGTACAGTCTTGGTCATGGCGGGGCTCTCGGAAAAAGAACTGCGAGGAGGCTACCAAGCAAGCGCTTGGTTTGTAAATGGGTCAGTGGATTGTTCTGCCCAAGCGCTTGCTTGGTGATCCCGGGGAGCTTAAATTGCGCGCGCTACAGCCGGTTTCGGGCTGGGCTCTTGATGAAGTGACGCTAGGAGAACACCGGTGGACGAGCAAAAAGCCTTGCAGGTGGTACGCGAGCTGATTGCCAGCGGGCAAGTGACCGATCCCGACAGTGCCCGAGGCAAACTGTTGCAGACCGCCGCCCATCTGTTTCGCAATAAGGGCTACGAACGCACCACGGTGCGCGATCTGGCCAGTGCGGTGGGCATCCAGTCCGGCAGCATCTTTCACCACTTCAAGAGCAAGGACGACATCCTACGGGCGGTGATGCAGGAAACCATCCACTACAACACCGCCCTGATGCGCGCCGAACTGGCCGAGGCTGGCAGCGTGCGCGAGCGTGTGCTGGCGCTGATCCGCTGCGAACTGCAATCGATCATGGGCGGCAGCGGCGAAGCCATGGCGGTGCTGGTCTATGAGTGGCGGTCGCTGTCCCCGGAGGGTCAGGCCGAGGTGCTGGCCCTGCGCGACCTTTATGAACAGATCTGGCTCCAGGTGCTGGGTGAGGCCAAGGCCGCCGGATTCATCAAGGGCGATGTGTTCATTACCCGGCGCTTCCTGACCGGCGCGTTGTCCTGGACCACCACCTGGTTTCGAGCCGAGGGCAGCATGACTCTGGAGCAATTGGCCCAGGAGGCGCTGCTGCTTGTGCTCAAGGATCATTGAGGTGTTGATTTAATCTTCATCACGACGTTGTCGAAGTGCCTGAATACGCCTAGCTTTACCCCATTCATTTTTAACTGAGGTGTGTTGCTTTGATGTTTTTGCAGCGGCGGTCAGCCTTACTAATGCTCTCGCTGGTGCTGGCAACACTGTGGGTCTGTCCTGCCTCGTCAGCACAGGTGGTGCGGGTTGCCGCGGCGCATTTTCCACCGTACACCGTGCGTCCGGAAACCGGTGCCGATACCGGTTTGCTGCCGCAGTTGGTAGAAGCCCTCAACCAGTCTCAGGGTAAGTACCAGTTCGTCCTGGTGCCCACTTCGATTCCCCGGCGTTTTCGTGATTTCGAGCAGGGGCGGGTCGACTTGGCGATCTTCGAAAACCCCGATTGGGGCTGGCAGAACATTGCCCATACCAGCGTCGACATGGGGCTGGAGGACGCGGAGATTTTCGTTGCCCAGCGTCAACCCGGACGTGGCCAAGACTATTTCGCCGACTTTTCGGGTAAGCGTCTGGCGTTGTTCAGCGGTTATCACTACGCCTTCGCCCAGTTCAATGCCGACCCCAAATACCTGGCCGACACCTACAACGCCACCCTGACCTATTCCCACGACAGCAACCTGCTGATGGTCCTGCGGGGCCGGGCGGATATTGCCCCGGTGACCCGTTCCTACCTCAGCGACTTTCTCGCTCGTAACCTTGAGAGCACCGACCAATTGCTAGTGTCCCAGCGCATCGATCAGGTCTATCACCACTACACACTGATCCGTCCCAAGGCGCCAATCAGTGCGAACGACTTTGCCGGACTGCTGCAAAAACTGCGGGATAACGGCCAGATGCTGAAAATCTTCGATCCCTACCGCATCGTCGTGATGCCCGTGCCTCACGCTTGAGACCCGGATTCCGCGATCCCGTTTCCGCGGGCTGAGAAATGAGGCTGCTGTGCTGCCCAAGCCTCGCCAAGGAGGGCTCCAAGAGCTGGCTTGTTGATCGCGGTCACTCGCTCAGTAGTTAACGGACTGCCGACCTCACTTCCACATCCGGATCGCTGAGTTTGCAGCCATCCAGGCAGACTGCCTGATCATTTCGAGGGTACGAGGCGCTGGAAGGCGTTGGGTCATCTCTCGAACTTCCCCTACAAAACCAAGCGAAGCAACTCCGCTCTTCAGCGGCATCGCCTTACGCCTTTGCGCCAGGAGCCTGGGTGGGTGGTTTTTGTCAGGTCGCCAGGGCATCAATCGCTAATGTCGCATAGGTCGTCAGTTGGTACCGAGGGCTGACAGATGCACGCTTGATTTGAGATCGCTCTCATATAAATGACGTAAGTACTTTGCTAGCGTTCCGGTCGCTCTTTCATCAGCTTAAGGACAAGCTTATGTTCGCGCCGGCCGACTCCGCGCAGTTCGAACTGTTGATTCCCTCCGTCCGCAATGATTTCAAAGTGCTGGCCTTTGCGGGCGTCGAGGCGATCAGCGCTTTGTATGCAATCCACGTCGAATTGCTCAGCGAACACCCCGATTTCGATTTGCAAAGCCTGCTCTGTCAGCCCGCGTTTCTGCGCTTCGGCCTTGAGGGCGAGGGCCTGCATGGCCGCATCGAAGAGGTCAAGGTGGGGGAATCCGGTAAGCGCCTGACCCATTACCACCTGACCCTGGTGCCAGCGCTGCATTACCTGCAGTTTCGTCACAACCAGCGGATTTTCCAGCACCTGACGGTGCCGCAGATCGTGGCTCAAGTGCTCCAGGAACACGGCATTTTGCCGGATGTGTTCACCTTTCATGTCGACAATGCCCCGCAGCGCGAGTACTGCACCCAATACGCTGAAAGCGATTTTGAGTTCATCCAGCGCCTGTGCGCCGAGGAAGGCATCGCCTGGCATCACCAGCACTCGGTTGAAGATCACCTGCTGGTGTTCAGCGAGGATCAAACCTGGTTCCCCAAGCTCGGCGTCACGCCCTATCAACCCGGCAGTGGCAACGTCGCCGATCACCCGGTGATCAGGCGTTTTTCTCAGCGTTTCAGCACCCGCACCAACCAGGTCACACGCCGCGATTACGACCTGGAACGGCCCAACCGCCTGCTGGAAAGCCGCTACCGGGTCGAGTCGGGCCCGCCGCTTGAGGACTATCGCTACCCCGCGCCTTTGCCCACCGAGGCCCGTGGTAAAAAACTCGCCCAGCGTGCCCTGGAAAGTCATCGCGTCGACTACCAGTTGGTCGAGGGTGAGAGTGATCAGCCGACCCTGCGCAGCGGCCACTTCTTCACCTTGGCCGAGCACCCGCGCCAAGCCTGCAATGATTTGTGGCTGTTGCTCAGTGTTCATCACACAGGCAAGCAGCCTCAGGTACTCGAAGAAGTGATGAGCCCCGACACCTCTGAAGCGGGGTTCACCCAGGGCTACCGCAACCACTTCAGCGCGATTCCCTGGGACAGGCTTTATCGCCCGCCTTTGCCGGCTCGCAAACCCGTGCTGGTCAGCCAGACCGCGCGGGTCACGGGGCCCGTGGGCGAGGATATTTTCTGTGATGCTCACGGTAGGGTCCGCGTCGAACTGCCCTGGGACCGAGCGGAGCTCAACAGCGAAAAAAGCAGCTGCTGGTTGCGGGTTTCATCCAGCTGGGCCGGGGACCGTTTTGGTGCGGTGAGCATTCCCCGGATCGGCATGGAAGTGGTGGTGACCTACCTAGAAGGCGATCCCGATCAGCCCTTGATCACCGGTTGTGTGGTCAACAAGGCGACCCCGGCGCCTTACCCATTACCGGCGAACAACAGCAAGACCGTGCTGCGCAGCCACAGCACGCCCCACAGCGGCGGCTACAACGAACTGATGATCGAAGACCGCACTGGGCAGGAGAAAATCTTCCTGCGGGCGCAGCGTGATCTCGAACAACTGATCCTCAACGACAGCGATACCCGCATCGGCCACTCGCGCCGTGAGCAGATCACCCAGGACAGCCACAGCCTGATCGGCAACGACCGTTCCGAGCAGGTCGATGGCAACAGCTCAAGCCTGATCCAGGGCGATGAAACCCACACCACCCAAGGCATCCGCAACACCGTGATTGTCGGTGACGAGCGGCTCTCCCTCAGCGGCAACGCCAGCACCACCGTGGCGGGAACTTGGGTGATCCAGGCCGGCAGCCAGGCTCGGGTCAACGCCGCTAACGTGGTGATCGATGCCGGCATGAGCCTGACCCTCCAGGCGGGTGGGCAGCATATTGTCATCAACTCGGGGGGGATTTTCAGCAGCGTGCCGATTGTCGTCGGGGGCGCGCCGTTGGCGGGTGTTCAACCGCTGCAAAGTGTCCAGGCACAGGCTCTGTTGGCACACCCCATGATCGCCCCGACCTTGCCTGCGCTGATGGCGGCGACCAAGGTTCAGGACATCGACTTCTGCCCGATCTGCGAGGCTTGTAGAGATGGCCTTTGCCTGCCTGTTGGGGTGACCTCATGATGGTCGTGGCCCCGGGTCAATGGATGACCGAACAGCTGAAATCCGGCCATTCACTGTGCTTGATTCTGGACTCCGAAGACGCAACAGACACCCGCCAGGCACTGTTGAAACATCGCGACTCGCAGCGGTATCGCAGCGTGTACAGCGAGACTCAGGTTGCCGACTTGGCCGACTCAGGGCCGTTCATATTCCTCATCGACAACCTCCATGACGAAGTCCTCAAATCGCTGCTCAAGGTTCCTGAGCGAAATTGGGGCTGGTTAGCGAGCATTCGCCAAGGTGATCTGTCCGCGCTGACCCGGCATTGGCGCGAGCGCCTGATCATGGGGGAGCGCCCCAACCAGGCGCTGTACCGCTTTCATGACAATCGGGTTTTGACCCGTGCTCTGGGGCATATCGCCCAAGAAGCACGTCCTGAGTACCTGGGGCCTGCGATCAGTGTGTGCTACTGGCAGGGTACGCATTGGGCAGTTGTCCATAATCCGGCTCCCGGCCACTACCCGACTCTGGCCGATCCTGCATGGCTGAACGTCCCTGCACCGCAGGGGCAGGCGATGAACATTCTTCATTGCAACCTCTACCGATATTTGTGGGCGCAACGCAGCGACGATCTGCTTGCGCTCAGCCAACGGCAAGACCCAAAGCTATGGCTGACCGAGCAGTTGGCGCAGGCCCGGCAATAGGGCTGGCTGGCACCTGAGCAAGTGCATTTCCTGGTTCTGCAAAACGTGAACCAGGCTGAGCCGCCCCTCATAAGAAACTGGCAGCCTCGGTCCGATGAAACACCTTTGGCTCACTTCGAGCGTCTTTTTAATGAGGCGAAATTCTGGTCAGGAGAGGGATCTGTATGACGCACCTGCGACGCTTCACTCCCCACGCTCGGCGAGCCTTGCTAGTCAGCATGCTGCTGTCGGTGACGGGTTGCTCGATGGCACCGACCGAGAGTTTTACCTTTCAGGCTGAGTTGCCGGAGCACTTTTTCGTCGATGGCACGGCGTATTACGTTCCGGCCCCGGGGGAGGTCTGCAGGGCGCCCTCTGGCGAGGAGCGGCGAGGGCCCGGGCGTCGTTATTTTCCCAGGACTGCGCAGGTTGATTTCAAGGTACCGCTGACCGACACGGAACACGGCTGCTCGATGGTGCTGAAACGATTGGAGTTGGGCATTGAAGGGCAATGGGGAAAACGCGAGTTGGACATGAGCCTGCAGTCTGCCGCGCTGTCGATCGACGATGAGCCAACAGCAACGACGCTCGCGCTACCGACTTCACAGCCCTTGGTTTTTCAGCGGCAGTGCCAATGGTTGTTTCGCACCGTGGGATCGAAACGCGTCATCAGGAAAATCCTGAAATGCCGAGCGCAGGACACCAATGGCACGGTGCAAAAAAGCCGGGTGGGTAAAACTTTGCCGCGTAATCAGTTAGCGGGTAAGACCGTGAAGTTGGTAATTAGTGTCGCGGATAAGGAAAAGCCATATTACAAGGGGTGGTGGCTCGAGACTCCTGATGGCTGGAGGGCTTGCACTGGTTTGTGGGGAACCAATAACGAAGAACCCTGCGTCAAACCTTATAAGTTCATTAAATTCTTCAAAATGCCCGATGGCCGTGACTGCACCGTGTACCCCAACTGCACTGAATAAGGACATCAATCGATGAGTGCGTATAAATCCATGGAGGATTGGGAGGCGCCGTTTTTTAGCGGCAAGATGCTGGCTTGCCCATTAAAAGAGCAATGGATCAGCTTTCAGTTGGTGGATGAGTTTGGCGATGGAAAACCCTACGCGGGTTTGGCCTATAGCCTTCAGGACAGCGCGGAGCAACAGTATGCAGGAGTACTAGACTCCGAAGGGGTCGCCAAAATTGAAGACTGCTATCGTGGGCCCGTTGTAGTAACTCTGGACTCACCGTATGCAGGTACTATAAAAATTTATCGGCAACTAATGAGTAGAGAGTCATACCCACTCCCCATTACCGAACTTCAAGTTCGCGCCGAGCAAACCCGTTTCTTCCACAAGGACGGTTTCCGTGTCGAGTATAACCCTGCGCAAAAAGACGCCGATGAGTTTATCCAGGTGGAAGTGCGGGATCTGGTCAAGCAAGTGGCCCATCTGCCCCCTGTCGTGGCGCGTCACTATCCGCCAAACGAGATCGTGGTGAAAGCGCTCAGCGACCTTGGGTTTGGTCCTGAGCCCATGGAACTTTTTGGCGTTGGGTTGTTGCCGAACCGGCACACCGTGCTGGAAGTTCGCCCAATGCGTGCGTTGCGGCCCTTGTTGTCCACCGATAATGCGTTCAGTGCATTGAACCTGTACCAACTCGCGATCATGGCGGATTTGAGTTATTCCGACTTTGGTCAGCAACCTGAAAAAGCCCCCGTGGACTCTGTGAGTTTTCCGCTGGACCCCAGCGTCGGCAACTTTTTCGGTGAGGCGCTTGCAAATTTTCGTGAAAGTTGGAAGGTCGATCGCGAACAATCGTCGATTCACCGTTGCTTCCCGCTTTACGAGGACGTTCCTTACTCGAAACGCTTCGAGGTCTTGCCCTTCGATCCCATGCTGTATGAGCAAAACAAACCTGGCGAAGATCAGGAAGACCCTTCGAAGCTGCATTTTTTCGATGACAAGAACAAGTTCTGGTTCAGTGGGAAAAGCACCCAGGCCTATATCACCCATCATGATGAAGTGGTGCTGATCGGTATCCGCGGAACGCTCGAAATGTCGGATTGGTGGCGAGATGTCGATGCGGCACAAGTGCCTTTCGAAGAAGGTGAAGGTAAGGTCCATCACGGTTTTTACGACGCCTATCAGGCGTTGAAGAAGTTTGTTCAGGATTATCTGGACCAGTTTCACATCGGCCAAAAAATTATTATCTGCGGTCATAGCCTGGGCGGTGCGATTGCGTTGTTACTGGCTGAAGCTCTTCGTCGAGATGCTGATAACGATTACAACGTTCTGCTCTACACCTATGGCGCACCGCGAGCCGGCGATGCCGATTTCGTCGCGGCAGCGTCAGCGTTGCCCCATCACCGTATGGTGAACAACAACGATGTAGTGCCCAGCGTGCCCGCGCCCTGGATGAACGCACGAAGAAACATCTGGATACCGGGACTGGCCACTGTCTTTATCACCAACCCGATTCTGGGCATCTTGATCTTCGCCGCAGGCTTGGTTCGTGTCGGTGGCGCGCCTTATCAGCACCATGGTGAGCTGCACCATTTCATGCCCGTGGATTTTACTGGCAAGGAGAGGTCGGCAATTCTCTGGAGCCCGGGCTGTGCTTCCATCGAGGAAGCTGCCTGCACCCGGGCCATCGCCAAAAATGGCGATCTGCCGTTTCGCGATGGTCTCTTTGCCCAACTGATGCAGGCGGGAGATCACAGTGCGCCGCACGCCTATATTCCTTTCTCCTGGGCGACCTTGCGGCGCTGGCAGCAAACACAGGAAGCGGGCAGAACCCTAGTCACCGAGCGTGAATACAACCTGGTAACGGCGGCATTGAGGGAGATGCGCAGCCAGGTTCAGAACCAGCGTCGTCAAGAAATGGACACCCGGGGCTACAACACTAACGATCCACAGTATCTACAGGCAGTGTCCGAGTTGTCCGCAGAGTCGCAAAAGCTCAACACCTCGATGCAGCGCCTGCAGACCCTTCGTGAACGCCATCTGACACGGGTTGATGTCTATGGCAGCGCCGCGCAGTCCCAAACGTTGGAAGAAACCTTGCAGCGATGGATGGCTCAAAAGGAAAACAATGCCCAAGTGCAGATTGCAATGATCCCTCGCTCGTCGAGTGATGATTTAAGGATCGCTTCCCACATCGGCATGCCTTACACACTGGATATCGACTCCATTGTTTAAAGACCGTGTTGCGCCAACTGGCACCCCTTGTCCGGACCTAATGGACAAGCAAGGCAACCAGCACTTCTGCTAGTGGGTTAATGGTGGAGCGGTACTTCGGCCATGGTTTTGTGGGCGTATTTGTTTTCAATGCGCCGCTAGCCACCGAGCTGCAAAAAAGCCGCCACGGAAAAACACATGAGCAAATCTGTGGGGATGGAGGAGGGAATCATTTAAAAACAGTAAAGAATGAAGTTTCTCAGGAATATGTGAATGCTTTGTATCGTGCTTAAAGGAGTACTGGCGTGAGTGTACTAGTGTCGGGTAGTAATATTGTGGAGTTGTACAAGGGCGGGGAGGGACCGAAAAAATATAGCTATAAACCATTTACTTTATTTCAGGTTGGTCATTTTTTAGTAATGGTTGTAACGATGATGATGTCGTCTGTGAGATTGATAAATTCACGGACGCTGCTGTTGATTGTATGGGGTTCGATATTGTTTTTGGTCTTGGTTTTGCTTCCGGCTGGGGTGATTATTTTTTTTGTGGAGATGTCTGAGAAAAAGAAAAAGTTAGCAGAAGAGTCTCCCGTTGAAAAAGTTCTGGGTGTTAGTTTTCAGAAGGAGTGGTGTTCGATAGAGGTGTCTAAAGGCTCTGTAGTTATGGCTTATATGCTTCCAAGGTCAGGCATTAAATCCATATCGGCTTACACTCAGTCGGGGTGGTTTTGGGTCAGGGATAGGGGTTTTATGATTGAGTGTAGTGATGGTAAACAACTTCGGTTTATTTTGAGGATGAATAAATTTGAACGTCTTAAGTTTATTGATGAGCTACTGCTGTCGTTGGAAAGTATCGGTTATTCCACAGGAAAGGCCAGGGCATTCCAAGTTTAGGTTGATACAGCTGCTGAAGAGCAGAGTTGTTATTGAATAGTGCCCCCGCTTGTGCTTGCCCAGGTCTCTAACGAAACCATCGTTTTCAACGATCGTCAGCCGCTGATTGCCGTGGCGATAGGGTCGCGGCCTAAATTTCTCCCACCGGCCCACGTCACTTGGTTGAATGCCCATTGACGGTGAGCCCTGCCATGTCCGTTGTGAATCCGCTGAGTGTCGAGGCTGTGCCGGTAGGCAGGGCGCCGGTGGTCGAGGAGGTTGCCGGCCGGCAGCGGCTGTTCGAATGGATCGGGACCCGAAAGTCGCCGGTGGCGCCCATTGATGCCCAGTCCGTCGAAGCCGCCCGGCAGGACCGGTTGGCATTCTGGTTGTCGGCGCAAGTGCATGCGCTGTACCTGGACCTGCCAGGCGCGCCAGCGCCCCCGGCACCCGCCCACGCCAGCGCTTATGCCGGGCATAACCGTTGTCGGTATTGCCAGCAGGAGTTCGATCTTTTGCACAAACGTGCGGCATTGCGGGTGCTTGGCCAGAGTGGCTTGGTTGAGGCGTGAACACGGCTTCCAGGGGGTGCCGCTCGCCGCTCGCCGCTCAGCGTCGGGCGAAGGTATCGGGTCGGTTGCCCGAGACTTTGCGGCAATGCACCAGGGCATCGCGAATCATGAAGTTCACCAGGGTCGGCGAGACCCCCAGCTCCTTGGCGATGTCCTTTTGCGGCACGCCGTGCAGGCGATACATCTCGAAGGCGTAGCGGGTGCGGCTGGGCAGCTCGGTCAGGGCATCGGCAATGTGCTCCAGGGTGGAAAAGTTCATGTGCGAGGTTTCGGGCGAAGCGCCATGAATCACCACATTCAAGCCTTCTTCTTCGGTGCCCGAATACTTCTGCTCCAGCGCCTGCTTGCGGTAATGGTCGATGGCCAGGTTGCGCACGATCTGGAACAGGTAGCTGAGCTGGGCCTTGAACGAAGAGGTGATTTGCGGCGCCGACTGCAGGCGGAAAAAGGCATCCTGGACCACATCTTCAGCCCGGGATCGGCAGCCGGTAATACGGGCTGCGATCTTGACCAGGATCAGACGGTTGTCGACAAAAGCCTGGAGTAACGGTGAATCGCACCTGCTTGTGGATACTTGCTCCGTCATGGAAATCACCTTGTTGCAAAGAAGTTAGTGGGACGTCAGAAAAATCTGACCCGTCCTACACATCGAGCGACAAATTAGGCTTAATGATAATGATTGTCAATTGAGAAAAAGAACTAATTCTCTCTCGCAGTGCGGATTGAGAACGGCCGCTCATTCAGGGGGCTGGAGCGGGCCCTGCCAGGGCCGATGGGGACTAATTATTTGCCGAGGTCATCCGTTCCCAAGGGAGAAAGATTCCGGGCAGCAAGCCCGGGCGCGGCGCCTTGCGCATGCCTGTGACCTGTTGCCAACCCGTTGATTTTCGTTGGGTTGCCAGGGGCATGGCAGGGCAGGAGCCGCTCTCCATCGCAAGCACACTCCTGGCAGGAAACCCCATGACGGACGCGTTCGAACTCCCCAGCACCCTGGCCCAAGCCCTTCAACGCCGGGCAGTCCTGGCCCCTGATCAAGTGGCGTTGCGCTTTCTCGCCCAAGAGCAGGCGCAGAGCGTGGTCCTCAGTTACCGGGACCTGGATCTTCGCGCGCGGACCATTGCCGCGGCCCTGCAAGCCAACGCTGATTTCGGCGACCGCGCGGTGCTGCTGTTTCCCAGTGGCCCGGACTACGTCGCGGCGTTCTTCGGCTGTCTGTATGCCGGGGTGATCGCGGTGCCGGCCTATCCTCCGGAATCGACCCGTCGCCATCACCAGGAGCGGCTGCTGTCGATCCTGGCCGATGCCGAGCCCCGGCTGCTGCTGACCAGCGCCGGGCTGCGCGATTCGCTGTTGCAGATGGACGAACTCAAGGCCGTTGGTGCGCCGCCATTGCTGTGCGTGGACACCCTGGACCCCGCGCTGGCGCAAGACTGGCAGGCCGTGGAGCTTAAGGACGATGACATCGCCTTCCTGCAGTACACCTCCGGCTCCACTGCGCTGCCCAAGGGCGTACAGGTCAGCCATGGCAACCTGGTGGCCAACGAGCTGTTGATCCGGCGCGGCTTCGGTATCGACCTCAATCCCGACGACGTGATCGTCAGTTGGCTGCCGCTGTACCACGACATGGGCCTGATCGGTGGCCTGCTGCAACCGATCTTCAGCGGCGTGCCCTGCGTGCTGATGTCGCCGGCCTACTTCCTGGCCCGCCCCGTACGCTGGCTGGAAGCGATCAGCGAATACGGCGGCACCATCAGCGGCGGTCCGGATTTCGCCTACCGCCTGTGCAGCGAGCGGGTCAGCGAATCGGCCCTGGAGCACCTCGACCTCAGCCGCTGGCGCGTGGCCTATTCCGGTTCCGAACCGATCCGCCGCGACACCCTGGAGCGCTTTGCCGAGGCCTTCGCCGCCTGCGGTTTCAGTGCCGATAGTTTCCTCGCCTCCTACGGCCTGGCCGAAGCCACCCTGTTTGTCGCCGGGGGCGTGCGCGGCCAGGGCATCCCGGCCCTGCAACTGGACGACCAGGCCCTGGCGCAGAACCGGGCCGAGCCGGGGCAGGGCAGCGCCATGATGAGTTGCGGTTTCAGTCAGCCTGAGCACGCGGTGCTGGTGGTGGACCCACAGCAGCTCACGGAGTTGCCAGATAATCGCATCGGCGAAGTCTGGGCCGCCGGGCCGAGCATCGCCCACGGCTACTGGCGCAACCCCGAAGCCACGGCCAAGACCTTCGTCCAGCATGCCGGCCGCACCTGGCTGCGCACCGGCGACCTGGGCTTTGTGCGCGACGGCGAGCTGTTCATCACCGGGCGCCTGAAAGACCTGCTGATCGTGCGCGGGCACAACCTGTATCCCCAGGACATCGAAAAAGCCATCGAGCGCGAAGTGGAAGTGGTGCGCAAGGGCCGGGTGGCGGCGTTTGCGGTCAGCGACCAGGGCCATGAAGGCATCGGCATCGCCGCGGAAATCAGCCGCAGCGTGCAGAAGATCCTGCCCCCCGAAGCGCTGATCAAGGCCATCCGCCAGGCCGTGGCCGAAGCCTGCCAGGAAGCGCCCAGCGTGGTGCTGCTGCTCAACCCCGGGGCCTTGCCGAAAACCTCCAGCGGCAAGTTGCAGCGTTCCGCCTGCCGCACACGGTTGGCCGATGGCAGCCTGGATCATTACGCGCTGTTCCCGCAGGCCGGTAGCGCAACAGCGGACGCCGTAGCAAGCACGGGTGACGCGCTGCAAACCCTGATCGGGCGGATCTGGCAGGAACAACTGCAATGCGCTTCAGTGGCCGCCGACGATCACTTCTTCCTCCTGGGGGGCAACTCGATTGCCGCCACCCAGGTCACGGCCCGCCTGCGCGAGGAGCTGGGCCTGGAGCTGAGCCTGCGGCTGTTGTTCGAAGCGCCGACCCTGGGCGCCTTCAGCGCTGCCGTGGCGCGCCTGCAACAGGACGGCGGCGTGGCCCAGGGCGGCATCCAGGCTCTGTCGCGCCAGCAGCCGCTGCCCCAATCCCTGGCGCAGAACCGCCTGTGGATCACCTGGCAACTGGACCCGCACAGCAGCGCCTACAACATTCCCGGTGGCCTGCGCCTGCGCGGCGAGTTGGACGAAGACGCCCTGCGCGCCAGCTTCCAGCACCTGCTGCAACGCCACGAAGCGCTGCGCACGCGCTTCTTCGAGCGCGACGGTCAGGCCTTGCAACAGGTGAGCGCCGCTGGCGAATTCCACCTGCAGGTGATCGACATCAGCGACCTGCCTGTGGCCGAGCGCGAAGCCCGGGCGCGGCAGATCCGCGAAGACGAAGCGCGCACCCAGTTCGACCTGGAAAAGGGCCCGCTGTACTGGGCGACCCTGATCCGCCTGGACGATGAAGAGCACCAGTTGCTGCTGACCCTGCACCACATCATTGCTGACGGTTGGTCGCTGAATGTGCTGATCGACGAGTTCTCCCGGCTCTACGCCGCCGCGGTCCAGGGCCAGCGCCTGGAGCTGGCGCCGCTGGCCCTGCAATACGCCGACTACGGCAGCTGGCAGCGCCAGTGGCTGGCCCAGGGCGAAGGCCAGCGCCAACTGGACTACTGGAAGCAGCAACTGGCCGATGAGGCCCCGGTGCTCAACCTGGCCACCGATCACCCGCGTTCGGCCCAGATCCGCCACAGCGCCGCGCGCCACAGCCTGCGCCTGAGCACGAGCCAGAGCGACGCCGTGCGCCAGGCCGCCCAGGCTCAGCAGGCCACGCCGTTCATGCTGTTGCTGGCGGCGTTCCAAACCCTGCTGTACCGCTACAGCGGGCAGAGCGACATCCGCATCGGCGTGCCCAACGCCAACCGCCCACGCCTGGAAACCCAAGGCCTGCTGGGCTTTTTCATCAACACCCAGGTATTGCGCGGCCAGTTGGATGGGCGCCAGACCTTTGCCGGGTTGCTGCAACAGACCCGCCGCAGCGTCCTTGAGGCCCAGGCGCATCAGGATCTGCCTTTCGAACAATTGCTCGAAGCCTTCCCCGAAGCCCGCGAGCAAGGCCTGTTCCAGGTCATGTTCAACCACCAGCAGCGCGACCTCGGCGCCTTGCGCCGCCTGCCGGGGCTGCTGGCCGAAGAGCTGCCGTGGCACAGCCGCGAGGCCAAGTTCGACCTGCAACTGCACAGCGAAGAGGATCGCAACGGCCGCCTGAGCCTCGCCTTCGACTACGCCGACGAGCTGTTCGACGCGGCGACCATCGAAC
Organism: Pseudomonas sp. LD120; assembly: GCF_009861525.1. Lineage (GTDB taxonomy): Bacteria > Pseudomonadota > Gammaproteobacteria > Pseudomonadales > Pseudomonadaceae > Aquipseudomonas. The sequence continues at coordinate 776,131 of NZ_WVHL01000003.1, forward strand.
GTCTGGCCGGGCATTTCATCAGCTTGCTGGAGCATGCCTGCCAGCAGCCGGACAGTGCCCTGGGCGACTTGCCGTTGCTCGGCAAGGTCGAAGCGGCGCAACTGCAACAATGGAGCGTGGCCCCCTGCGCGAGCGCCGAACGCTGGCTGCCGGAACGCTTGCATGAGCAACTGCAGCAAACCCCAGAGCGCACCGCGCTGATCTGGGACAGCGGGCAACTGAGCTTTGCCCAGCTGCATGCCCAGGCCAACCGCCTGGCCCACTACCTGCGGGACAAGGGCGTCGGCCCGGACGTGTGCGTGGCCATCGCCGCGGAGCGTTCGCCGCAACTGCTGATCGGCCTGTTGGCGATCATCAAGGCCGGCGGCGCCTACGTGCCCCTGGACCCAGACTACCCCGCCGAACGCCTGGCCTACATGCTCGAAGACAGCGGCGTGCAACTGCTGCTGACCCAGACCCATCTGCTGGGCCAGATGCCCGAAGCCCCGGGTGTCAGCGCCATTGCCATGGACAGCCTCAAGCTCGACAGCTGGCCGAGCCAGGCCCCGGGCCTGCATTTGGACGGCGAGCACCTGGCCTATGTGATCTACACCTCCGGCTCCACCGGCCAGCCCAAGGGCGTGGGCAACACCCATCGCGCCTTGATGGAGCGCCTGCAATGGATGCAGGACCGCTATCCATTGCAGGCCGACGATGTGCTGATGCAGAAGGCCCCCATCAGCTTCGACGTGTCGGTGTGGGAGTGCTTCTGGCCGCTGATCAGCGGTTGCCGCCTGCTGCTCGCCGCCCCCGGCGAGCACCGCGACCCGCAGCGCATCGCCCAGCTGGTTCAGGCGTACGGCGTGACCACGCTGCACTTCGTGCCGCCGCTGTTGCAGTTGTTTGTCGATGAGCCGCTGAGCGCTGAATGCCATAGCCTGCGCCGGGTGTTCTCCGGTGGCGAAGCCTTGCCCGCCGAACTGCGCAACCGGCTGTTGCAGCAGTTGCCGAATGTGCAACTGCACAACCGCTACGGCCCCACCGAAACCGCGATCAACGTGACCCACTGGCAGTGTTCGGTGGATGACGGCGAGCGCTCGCCCATTGGCCGGCCGCTGGGCAATGTGCTGTGCCGGGTGCTGGATGCCGAGCTCAACCTGCTGCCCGGCGGGGTGCCCGGCGAGCTATGCATCAGCGGCCAGGGGTTGGCCCGGGGTTACCTGGGACGCCCGGCCCTGACCGCCGAACGCTTTGTGGTCGACCCGCTGAGTGAGGAGGGCGCGCGCCTGTACCGCACCGGTGACCGCGTACGCTGGTGCGCCGATGGCGTGCTGGAATACCTCGGCCGCCTCGATCAGCAGGTCAAGCTGCGGGGTTTTCGGGTCGAGCCGCAGGAAATCGAAGCACGGCTGCTGGCCCAGGACGGCGTGGCCCAGGCCACGGTGCTGGTGCGCGACACCGTCGCCGGCCCGCAGTTGATCGGCTACTACACCGCCCAGGCCCGCGACGAAGATGAAACCGAGCAACGCGCTCGGCTGACAACCGCCCTGGCCGCCGAGCTGCCGGAGTACATGGTGCCGGCGCAACTGCTGCGCCTGGAGGCCATGCCCCTGAGCCCCAGCGGCAAGCTCGATCGCCGGGCCCTGCCGGAGCCGCAATGGCAGGTACGCCAACACGTCGAACCGAGCACCGATCTGGAACGGCAGATCGCCGCCATCTGGCGCGAAGTGCTGGGCCAGCCACGGATCGGCCTCAAGGACGATTTCTTCGCCCTGGGCGGGCATTCGCTGCTGGCCACCCAGATCATTTCCCGTACCCGTCAGGCCTGCGACGTCGAGCTGCCGCTGCGGGCGCTGTTCGAAGCCAGCGAGCTGGAAGACTTTGCCGAACAGGTGCTGCTGATCCAGCAGTCCGGCGCGCGCAACCAGCAGCCGCCGATTGCCCGGGTCGACCGCAGCCAAGCGGTGCCGCTGTCCTACTCCCAGCAGCGCATGTGGTTCCTCTGGCAGATGGAGCCCGACAGCCCGGCCTACAACGTCGGCGGCATGGCGCGGCTGTCCGGGGTGCTGGACGTGGGGCGCTTCGAGGCCGCGTTGCAAGCGCTGATTCTGCGCCACGAAACCCTGCGCACCACTTTCCCCAGTGTCAATGGCGTGGCCCACCAGCAGGTGCAGGCCGACACCGGCCTGCGCATGGCCTGGCAGGACTTCTCGGCCCTGGCCCCGGATGCCCGGCAACAGCGCCTGCAGCAATTGGCGGACAGCGAAGCCCACCAGCCCTTCGACCTGGAGACCGGCCCGCTGCTGCGCGCCTGCCTGGTCAAGGCCGGCGAGCAGGAGCACTACTTCGTCCTGACCCTGCACCACATCGTCACCGAAGGCTGGGCCATGGACATCTTCGCCCGCGAATTGGGCGCGCTGTACGAAGCCTTCCTCGACGACCGCGAATCGCCCCTGGAACCCTTGCCCGTGCAGTACCTGGACTACAGCGTGTGGCAGCGCCAGTGGCTGGAATCCGGCGAGCGCCAGCGCCAGCTGGACTACTGGACCGGGCAACTGGGCCGCGAACACCCATTGCTGGAACTGCCCAGCGACCGGCCACGGCCGGCGGTGCAAAGCCACCAGGGCGAGCTGTACCGCTTTGACTTGAGCGACGAACTGGCGGCCCGGGTGCGCACCTTCAATGCCGAGCACGGCCTGACCCTGTTCATGACCATGACCGCCGCGTTGTCGCTGCTGCTGTATCGCTACAGCGGTCAGACCGACCTGCGCATCGGCGCGCCGGTGGCCAACCGCATCCGCCCGGAAAGCGAAGGGCTGATCGGCGCCTTCCTCAACACCCAGGTGCTGCGTTGCCAGCTCGACGGGCAGATGAGCGTCGGCCAGTTGCTGGAGCAGGTGCGCCACACCGTGATCGAGGGCCAGTCGCACCAGGACCTGCCGTTCGACCATCTGGTAGAAGCCTTGCAACCGCCGCGCAGCACCGCCTACAACCCGCTGTTCCAGGTGATGTGCAACGTCCAGCGCTGGGAGTTCCAGCAAAGCCGGCAACTGGCGGGCATGACCGTGGAGTACCTGGTCAACGACGCCCGGGCCACCAAGTTCGACCTCAACCTGGAAGTCACCGACCTGGATCAGCGCCTGGGTTGCTGCCTGACCTACAGCACCGACCTGTTCGACGAGCCGCGCATTGCGCGCATGGCCGGCCATTGGCGCAACCTGCTGCAGGCCCTGATCGACGATCCGCAACGGCGCTTGTGCGAACTGCCGCTGCTGCACGCCGAGGAACAGCAGCAACTGCTGGACAGCCTGAGCGTCGAGCCCGGCGAGCACCGCCTGGACCAGTGCATCCACCACCTGTTCAGCGAGCAGGCCCTGGCCCGTCGCGACGCCCCGGCCCTGACCTTCGCCGGACAGACCCTGAGCTACAGCGAACTGGACAGCCGCGCCAACCGCCTGGCCTGGATGCTGCGCGAGCGTGGCGTGGGCCCGCAAGTGCGGGTCGGCCTGGCCCTGGAGCGCTCCCTGGACATGGTCGTCGGCCTGCTGGCGATCCTCAAGGCCGGTGGCGCCTACGTGCCCCTGGACCCGGAATACCCCCTGGACCGCCTGCACTACATGATCGAAGACAGCGGTCTCGGCCTGCTGCTCAGCGATGCGCGGATGTTCGCCGCTCTGGGCCAGTTGCCGACGGGGGTCGGTCGTTGGTGCCTGGAGGAAGACGGCGCGCGGCTGGCCGACTACCCGGCCAGCGAGCTGCCCTTGATCAGCCTGCCGCAGCATCAGGCGTACCTGATCTACACCTCCGGCTCCACCGGCCAGCCCAAGGGCGTGGTGGTGTCCCATGGGGAAATCGCCATGCACTGCCAGGCGGTGATCCGTCGTTTCGGCATGCGCCCGGACGACTGCGAGCTGCACTTCTATTCCATCAATTTCGACGCCGCCACCGAGCGCCTGCTGGTGCCGCTGCTCAGTGGCGCTCAGGTGGTGCTGCGAGCGCAGGGCCAGTGGGACGCCGAAGAGATCTGTCAGTTGATTCGTCAGCATCGCATCAGCATCCTCGGCTTCACCCCGAGCTACGGCAGCCAGTTGGCCCAGCATCTGGCGACCCAGCAGCAGACCCTGCCGGTGCGCATGTGCATCACCGGCGGTGAGGCCCTGACCGGCGAGCACCTGCAGCGCATTCGCGCGGCGTTCCAGCCGAGCCTGTTCTTCAACGCCTACGGCCCCACCGAAACCGTGGTCATGCCCTTGGCCAGCCTAGCGCCGCAGCACGTGGCCGAAGGCATGGCCAGCGTGCCCATCGGCCGCATTGTCGGGGCGCGGGTGGCTTACATTCTCGATGCCGATCTGACCCTGATGCCGCAAGGCGCCACCGGCGAGCTGTATGTCGGCGGCGCCGGCCTGGCCCAGGGGTATCACCGTCGTCCGGGGATGAGCGCCGAGCGTTTTGTCGCCGACCCGTTCGCCAGCGATGGCGGGCGCCTGTACCGCACCGGCGATCTGGTGCGCCAGTGCGCCGATGGCCAGTTGGAGTACATCGGCCGGGTCGACCATCAGGTGAAGATTCGCGGTTTCCGCATCGAGCTGGGGGAAATCGAAACCCGTCTGCTGGATCATCCTGCCGTGCGCGAAGCAGTGGTGCTGGCCCTGGACACCCCGGCCGGTAAACAGCTGGCCGCTTATCTGGTGACCGAGGTGGCCGGGCACAACGAGGCGCAGCAGGCCAACCTGCGTGAAGCCCTCAAGCAGCAGCTGAAAACCCAACTGCCGGACTACATGGTGCCGACCCACCTGATCCTGCTCGACAGCATGCCGCTGACCGCCAACGGCAAGCTCGACCGCCGGGCCCTGCCGATGCCGGACCCAGAGCTCAATCGCCAGCAGTACGTGGCACCGAGCAATGATCTGGAGCAGACCCTGGCCAGGGTCTGGGGCGAAGTGCTGAACGTGCAGCGCGTGGGCCTCAACGACAATTTCTTCGAACTGGGGGGCGACTCGATCCTGTCGATCCAGGTGGTCAGCCGTGCCCGCCAGATGGGGATTCATTTCACCCCGCGGGACCTGTTCCAGCACCAGACCGTGCAGACCCTGGCCCGGGTCGCCAGCCACACTCAGCGCGTCAGCGCCGAGCAGGGCCAGCTCAGTGGCGAAGCGCCGCTGACGCCGATCCAGCATTGGTTCTTCGACGCGGCCATTCCCCAGCCGCAGCATTGGAACCAGGCGCTGCTGCTGGAGCCGCTGGGCGTGCTCGATGCCCACTTGCTGGAACAGGCATTGCTGGCGGTGCTGGAGCAGCACGACGCCCTGCGCCTGCGCTTCTCTCAAGTGGACGGGCAATGGCGCGCCGAGTACCTGCCGCTGTCCGACGCGCCGGTGCTGTGGCAAGTGCGGGTGCCGTCCATGGCCACCTGCGAGGCGCTGTTCGCCGATGCCCAGCGCAGCCTCGATCTGGAACACGGGCCGCTGCTGCGGGCGGTGCTGGTGGACGGGCCGGAAGGCGAGCAACGCCTGCTGCTGGCGATCCACCATTTGGTGGTGGATGGCGTGTCCTGGCGCGTGCTTTTGGAGGATCTGCAGAACGCCTATCGCCAGCTGCAAGCCGGACAGAGCCTGAGCCTGCCGGCCAAGACCAACGCATTGCGCGACTGGTCGAGCCGCCTTCAAGCCTATGCCGGCAGCGAATCCCTACGTGAGGAGCTGGGCTGGTGGCAGCAGCAACTGGCCGGCCCCGCCGCGCAATTGCCAGGCTTGAATGCCGCCGGTAGCCAACAGCATCAGCAGGCCCGCAGCCACAGTGTGACCCTGGATGCCGAGCGCACCCGCCAGCTGTTGCAACAGGCCCCGGCGGCCTACCGCACCCAGGTCAACGACCTGCTGCTGACCGCCCTGGCCCGGGTGCTGTGCCGCTGGAGCGGGCAGTCATCGGCCCTGGTGCAACTGGAAGGCCACGGCCGCGAGGCGCTGTTCGACGAGATCGACCTGACCCGCAGCGTCGGCTGGTTCACCAGCGCCTATCCGCTGCGCCTGACCCCGTTGCAAGTGGAAGAAGCGGCCGGGCAGGGCGCCTCGATCAAGGCCATCAAGGAACAACTGCGAGCGGTGCCGCACAAGGGCCTGGGGTATGGCGTGCTGCGCTACCTGGCCGATGACGCCTGCCGCGAGGCTTTGGCGGCGCTGCCGCTGGCGCCGGTGACCTTCAACTACCTGGGGCAGTTCGACCAGAGCTTCGGCGCCGACGCATTGCTGCGTCCGCTGGATGAGTCCGTGGGCCCGACCCATGCACCTGAAGCACCGTTGCCCAACGAGCTGAGCATCGACAGCCAGGTCTATGGCGGCGAGCTGGTGCTGCGCTGGACTTACAGCGGCGAACGTTTCGACGCCGAGCTGATCGGCGAACTGGCGGACGCCTACCTGGGCGAGCTGCACAGCCTGATCGCCCATTGCCTGAAGGACGATGCCGGTGGCCTGACGCCGTCGGACTTCCCCCTGGCGCGCCTGACCCAGGCCCAGCTCGATGGCCTGCCGGTGCCGGCTGTGCAGATCGAAGACGTCTACCCGCTGACCCCGATGCAGGAAGGCATGCTGCTGCACACCCTGCTGGAGCCGGGCACCGGCCTGTATTACATGCAGGACCGCTACCGCATCAACAGCGAGCTGGACCCGCAGCGTTTCGCCCAGGCCTGGCAGGCGGTGGTGGCGCGCCACGAAGCGCTGCGCGCGTCTTTCTGCTGGAACGTCGGCGAAGACATGCTGCAGGTTATCCACAAGCCGGGCCGCACCCCGATCGAGTTCCTCGACTGGAGCGCGGTGCCTGAGGCCGAGCAGGAACCCAAGCTGCAAGCCCTGCACAAACAGGAGCGCGAGGCCGGTTTCGATCTGCTCAATCAGGCGCCGTTCCACCTGCGGTTGATCCGCGTCGGCGCCGCGCGCTACTGGTTCATGATGAGCAATCACCACATCCTCATTGATGCCTGGTGCCGCTCGCTGTTGATGAACGACTTCTTCGAGCTCTACACCGCCCTGGGCGAAGGTCGCGAGGCGCAACTGGCCGTACCACCGCGTTACCGCGACTACATCGGTTGGCTGCAACACCAGAGCCTGTCCGAGGCGCGGCAGTGGTGGCGGCACAACCTTGAGGGCTTTGAACGCACCACGCCGATCCCCAGCGACCGGCCGTTTATGCGCGAACACGCCGGCGACAGCGGCGGCATGATCGTCGGCGACTGCTACACCCGCCTGGATGCCCGGGACGGCGCGCAACTGCGCGAGCTGGCGCAGCAGCATCAGCTGACCGTCAACACCTTCGCCCAGGCGGCCTGGGCCCTGGTGCTGCGGCGCATGAGCGGCGATCGCGACGTGCTGTTCGGCGTCACCGTGGCCGGGCGCCCGGTGGACATGCCGGAGATGCAACGAACCGTCGGCCTGTTCATCAACAGCATCGCCCTGCGGGTCAAGCTGCCTGAGGAGGGGGAGCGCTGCAGCGTGCGCCAGTGGCTCAGCGGCTTGCTCGATCGCAACATGCAACTGCGTGAATACGACTACCTGCCGCTGGTAGCGATTCAGGAGTGCAGCGAGCTGCCCAAGGGCCAGCCGCTGTTCGACAGCCTGTTCGTGTTCGAGAACGCCCCGGTGGAAGTCTCGGTGCTGGACCGTGCCCAGAGTTTGAACGCCAGTTCGGATTCCGGCCGTACCCACACCAACTTCCCGATCACCGCCGTGTGCTACCCGGGGGATGACCTGGGCCTGCACCTGTCCTACGACCAGCGCTACTTCGAACAGGCGACCATCGAGCGCCTGCTCGGCGAGTTCAAGCGCCTGCTGCTGGCGCTGATGCAGGGCTTGCATGGCGACATGGCCGAACTGCCGCTGCTGGGTGAAGAGGAGCAGGACTTCCTGCTGGCCGGCTGCAACCAGAGCCAGCATGAGTACCCGCTGCAGCGCAGCTACGTGGAACTGTTCGAGGCCCAGGTGGCGGCGCACCCGCAGCGCGTGGCCGCCAGTTGCCTGGACCAGCGCTACAGCTACGCCGAGTTGAACCGCTACAGCAACCGCCTGGGCCATGCCTTGATTGCCAACGGCGTGGGCTTTGATCAGCCAGTGGCCTTGCTGGCCGAGCGCGGCCTGGAGCTGCTGGGCATGATCATCGGCAGCTTCAAGGCCGGGGCCGGCTACCTGCCCCTGGACCCGGGCCTGCCGAGCCAGCGCCTGGGGCGCATCATCGAGCTCAGCCGCACGCCGATCCTGGTCTGCACCGCGGCCTGTCGCGAACAGGCCCAGGCCCTGCTGGACGAGTTCGCCTGTGCCGGTCGCCCGCGGCTGCTGGTCTGGGAAGAGCTGCAAGGCGCCGGGCATGCCGAGCACAACCCGGGCCGCTACAGCGCGCCGGACAACCTGGCCTACGTGATCTACACCTCCGGTTCCACCGGCCTGCCCAAGGGCGTGATGGTGGAGCAGCGCGGCATGCTCAACAACCAGTTGAGCAAGGTGCCGTACCTGCACTTAAGCGAAGCCGACGTGATCGCTCAGACCGCGTCCCAGAGCTTCGACATTTCGGTCTGGCAGTTCCTTGCCGCACCGTTGTTCGGCGCTCGGGTCGACATTGTGCCCAACACCATCGCCCACGATCCCCAGGGCCTGTTGGCTCACGTCCAGGAGCAGGGCATCACGGTGCTGGAGAGCGTGCCGTCGCTGATCCAGGGCATGCTCTCCCAGGACGCCATCGCCCTGGATGGCCTGCTCTGGATGCTGCCCACCGGCGAGGCCATGCCACCGGAGTTGGCGCACCAATGGCTGCTGCGTTATCCACAGATCGGTTTGGTGAATGCCTACGGTCCGGCGGAATGTTCCGATGACGTGGCCTTCTTCCGGGTGGACCTGGCTTCGACCCGGGGCGCCTACCTGCCCATCGGTACGCCCACCGACAACAACCAGCTGTACCTGATGGACGAAGCCCTGGAACTGGTGCCCCTGGGCGCTGTCGGCGAGCTGTGCGTAGCGGGCACCGGGGTCGGCCGTGGCTACGTCAGCGACCCGTTGCGTACCGCGCAGGCCTTCGTGCCCCATCCGTTCGGTGCGGCGGGCGAACGCCTGTACCGCACCGGCGACCTGGCACGCCGGCGCAGCGACGGCGTATTGGAATACGTTGGCCGGATCGACCATCAGGTGAAGATTCGCGGCTACCGCATCGAACTGGGTGAGATCGAAGCGCGCCTGCACGAACAGCCGGAACTGCGCGATGCCGCCGTGGGGGTGCAGGAAGGGGTCAACGGCAAGCATCTGGTGGGCTATCTGGTGGCCAGTGACTCAAGCCTGAGCCCGAGCGAATGCCTGGAGCGGATCAAACCGCGCCTGCGCGCCGAGCTGCCGGAATACATGGTGCCGCTGCACTGGTTGTGGCTGCAGCGCCTGCCGCTCAACGCCAACGGCAAGCTCGATCGCAAGGCCCTGCCGGCCCTGGAGATCGGCCAGTTGCACAGCCAGGACTATCAAGCCCCGGGCAGCGAACTGGAGCAGACCCTGGCGGACATCTGGGCCGAGGTGCTCAAGGTCGAACGGGTGGGCGTGCGCGACAACTTCTTCGAGTTGGGCGGGCATTCCCTGCTGGCCACGCAGATCGCCTCACGGGTGCAGAAAACCCTGCAACGCAACGTACCGCTGCGGGCCATGTTCGAATGCAGCACGGTGCAGGAGTTGGCCGCGTACATCGACGGCTTGGCCGGGAGCGAGATCAGCGAGGAGAAGGTCGACCGGCTGAGTGATCTGATGGCTGAGTTGGAGGGCTTGTAAGCTTTTGCGGCGGGCGTAGCCACCCCAAAGGCTGCGCCTCACTCCTTCAGGAAGGTCGCGCATTCAGGCTTTACGGCCGCTGCATAACTGAGCGGTCTCTACAGGAAGCCTATACAGGGATGAAATAGAAAAGCAGTATTAAGCTAAGGGTTTTTGTTTGCCCTTATCGATTGGACTGAGCATGAAGAAAAAATAACAAGGATGCACCGAATGAAAGTAGAGTTGCGAGGCGGCGAAAAAATCATCAAAGAAGGGTCGGCAAACCTTCAAAGAAATATTGAGACGGTGGGCGGAAGGCTTTTTCTGACGAACCAGCGTCTGCTATTTGTCGCGCATAAAGTTAACTTCCAAAGCGCTCCTGATGAGCTTGAAATCTCAAACATCCAGTCATTGCAACCGGCATGGACTAGATTTTTAGGTCTTATCCCCGTTTTCCCCAACTCTTTATCTGTTTTTACAAAGCAGGGTATAGAGTCTCGATTTGTACTATTTGGCCGTGACGCATGGGCTGCTGCCATTACTGCAACCATGAATGGGGCCAATGGCTAAATAACCTTCAGTTTGAAATAGTCCGCCGCGCATTGCCCGACAGCAGCCCTGTCGGGCTTTGTCGTTTCAGACAATTCAAGGACCGGAACCATGGCAGAGCCGCTTTACTGGCACGACATCGAAGACACCCTGGGCCACTGGAGTGGCCTCGGCGTCGAGGTCGAACCGGGCGCCACGGACAAACCGCCGCTGTACCTGCGCACCGGCGCCAATGCGCGGATCAAGCTGATGCACCACGACACACCGCTGTTCTGGGCCACCCTGGCCCGCGACCACGGCGGCGTCTGGCTGGTGCGCAACCCGCTGGCTGAGGGCGCCGAATGCCGGTTGCTGGCACCCATCGACTCAGCCACGGTGGAGCAGCACGCGGCGCTGGCGCCCGAGCGGCGGATCAAGGCCTGGAGCCGCTATTTCGTCAGCCGCCTGAGTGAAAGTGCCCAGCACTTTCTCACCCCCGGTTACTGGCTGGCCCAGGGCCTGCTGCCGGAGCCTTCCAGCACCGCGCGCGGCCTGGATAACTGGTGCTTCAGCTCCCGCGAAGATGCCCTGACCCACGTGCCCAACTGGCGGCTGTACGGCGAGGATTTTCTCGACAACCTGCAACCCCAGACCCTGGAGTGGATCGACTGGTGGCACGGCGGCGGCAAGCTCATCGGCCTGCACCGGGTCGACCCCGAGGCTGGGCGCTTGAAGTGGTGGCGTAAGAAGGCCCGCGAAGGCAGCCTGCCGCCGGTGCTGCTGTGGTATGTCGGCGGGCTGGCGTCCTATGTGGTGATCGACGGCCATTACCGTTTGCAGGCGGCCATCGCGGAAAACCTCGCGCCATCATTCATCGTCCTCAGCGCCACCCGCGAGCGCGGCTTCGCACCGAGCCTGGAGCATCAGCAACGGGTCATGGACTCGTTGCGCAAGCGCGGCGCTGCGGTGCCGCGCAACCCGGCCCTGAGCACCGACCACCTCAACCGGGTGCTGATTCAGGCCTTCGATGACCGGCCGCAGTACCGCAGTGCCACCCAGGCCTGGGCCAGCCATGAGCCGGAGGCGCAGTGGTGCGACGAAGTGCGTCAGTGCCTGAGCGGGCAGGGGCTGGAGGACCAGGTGGAGACGGTGATTGCCCGACGTGGGTAGGAGAAGGCTGGCCGTGTTCGCTGGTAAGTCGGCGCTTACAGGGGGGCTGTTTGGAGCGGGCTTGTTGGCGAACAACTCCCCAAACACTCAGCTATAGTCGCGCCCGCCGCTGGGCCGGTCATTCATAAGGGATTAGGGACAATCGTGGAACAGATTTTCTGGCGTGATATCGAGGATTTGGCCGGCCACTGGAACGGTCTCGGCGTGGACGTCAAACGCCCGGCCAGCGGCAAGCCCAACCTGCGCCTGCTCAGCGGCAACAACTGCCGCATGCAGCTGGTGCTGGGCGACCAGACCCTGCTCTGGGGCACCCTGTCGCGCTGCCTGTATGGCGTGTGGCTGGTGCGCAATCACCTGCCGGAGCAACTGCCGCAAACCCTGGTCGGCCCCATCGACTCGCCCCTGGTCGAGCAACAGGCGCGCCTCGATCCGGCCCTGCGCCTCAAGGCCTGGAGCCGCTTCTTCGTCCAGCAACTGATGCAGCACCAGCCGGACTTCTTTTACCCCGGCTACTGGCTGGTACGGGCCCTGCGCCCGGCATCGCAGAAGCCACTGCGGCCGCTGCTGGAGGGCATTGATGTCTGGTACTTCAAGGGCGGTGAAGATGCCCTGAGCCATCTGCCGCAGTGGGCGATCTACGGCCGCAACATCCTCGACAACCAAGAGCCCGGCCCGGCGCGCTGGGTCGAGTTGGGCGAGGGCGGCGGGGCGGTGGTCGGCCTGCATGCCGTGGATCCACATTCCGGCCGTCTCAAATGGTGGCGCAAGAAAGCCCGCGAAGGCAGCTTGCCGCCGATTCTGCTGTGGTACGTCAGCGGCCTGAACTGTCACCTGATTCTCGATGGTCATTACCGCCTGCAGGCGGCCATCGATGAAAACCTGCCGCCGGAGTTTCTGGTGCTCAGCTCGCCGCGGCTCTACCGCTATCGCCCCAACCCGCAAGAACAGCAGAAAGTGCTAGGGGCGCTGCAAGTGCAAATCCAGCGCAACAAACTCGACACCGGACGCTTCAACCAGTTGCTGATCAGCACCTTCGACGACCGGCCGTATCACGGCTTCGGCAGCCAGTCCTGGGCGGGGATTGCCTCGGAGCAGGTGTGGATCGACCGGGTCAGCGGCATTCTCAAGGAGCGCGGTGACCTGAGCGACCTGGAGAAAATCCTCGAGCGCGAAGCGCCGGAAGAATATCGTTGAGGCAGCCAACAGACCGCCCACAGGACCGACGGCAACCGGCTTTCTGTAGCCGCTGCCGCAGGCTGCGAATGGGCTGGGCGACACTTCGACGCAGCGGTCGCGGCGATCAGAAGGGCGCCAGAGGTCATTGACGGGAGATCGCCACGCAAGGCCCTGCGGGCCTTTTCGCAGCCTCGCCACAGGCTCAGCAGCGGCTACAGCAACCCCTGGCAACCCTGTAGCCGCTGCCGCAGGCTGCGTACGGCTGCGCAGCAGGCGCGACGATTTCAAGGCCGCCAGAGGTCATTGACGGGAGATCGCCACGCAAGGCCCTGCGGGCCTTTTCGCAGCCTCGCCACAGGCTCGGCAGCGGCTACAGCAACCCCTGGCAACCCTGTAGCCGCTGCCGCAGGCTGCGTACGGCTGCGCAGCAGGCGCGACGACTTCAAGGCCGCCAGAGGTCATTGACGGGAGATCGTCACGCAAGGTCCTGCGGGCCTTTTCGCAGCTTTGCCAAGGCTCAGCAGCGGCTACAGGTCCGCAGGGCCATAGGTCCATAGGCCAATGCCGATCGGGGCAAGGTGGTTTCGGAAACGGGCTGGAAGGTCGCTGGAATGGCGTTTAGTCGCTTTCTTTTGTAAGGCATTTCCGAGAAACTGCGGGCCGCTTGAATGCGTCGGGTGGGCGGGCTAGGGTTCCGGAGCCATCGCCCAATCGATGGCTCGGATGTGCAAGTCCGACTGTTACCAGACGCATAAGCGCTCAGTCATGCCTGAGCGATTTCATGTTCGCCGTGTTATGGCGGCCGTGCGCGGGAGATCTTCGGATCTGCCGGGGTTCTGGTAACTCGGTCTTGCACACCCGCGTACGGCTGCCACCTTATTCGTGTGCAAGCGAACGGTGTCGGCTCCTTGTCATTACCAGGAGTTTGACCATGAAAAAGCTCGTTCCCGATCCCCCCACGTCCTATCGCGATCCCGCCCTAAAGGAAGCCAACGCCACCCTGCGCGTGGCCCTGGCTCAGCAACCGCTGGACCCCGCGCTGTTCCAGCTCACGACCCAAGCCCACCCCGTTTCCCCCGACTCGCTGTTCAGCGTGCGCGAAGGCGTCAGCGCCGAAGAAGCCTTGGTGCATGTGGCGTTGCTGCTCAAATGCGCCGAAGAGGTCTGCGATGAAATCACCCAGCAGGGTAGCGGCCTGGAGCGCGGGCTGATCTGGTCCATGGTGCATTCGGTGGAGATGGCCCGCGCGGTGGTCGAAGCCTTGCTCGACGGCCAGCGCGGGCCTTGAATCCGGGCATCTGCTGAGACGTTTTTGTCGCCCCGGTCCGATTGACTGAGCCTGGTTCACGGCACAGTCTGTCGGACCTCTATCGTCATTCCCTACAGGAGTAGGCCGATGCCTTTCGCGACCATCGATGGACAACCGTTGCACTACCTTGACCAGGGCCAGGGGCCGGTGGTGTTCCTGGCCGGCAGTTATTTGTGGGACACGAGTATGTGGGCACCGCAGATCGAGGCGTTGTCGGCGCAGTACCGGGTGATTGCGGTGGACCTGTGGGGCCACGGCCAGTCCGGGCCGTTGCCAGCAGGCACCGCGTCGCTGGACGATGTGGCGCGGCAGATGCTGGCCTTGCTCGACCATTTGCAGATCGAGCGCGTCACCCTGGTGGGTCTGTCGGTGGGCGGCATGTGGGGTGCACGTCTGGCCCTCGCGGCGCCGCAGCGCATCGACGGTCTGGTGCTGATGGACACTTACCTGGGCGCCGAGCCTGAGCCGACCCGGCAATACTACTTTTCCCTGTTCCAGCAGATTGAGGACAGCGGTCAGATCGCCGAGCCGCTGCTGGAGATCGTGGTGCCGATCTTCTTCCGTCCGGGCATCGATCGGCAGTCGGCGCTGTTCCAGGATTTTCGTGCCAGCCTCGCGGCACTGCTGGCCGAGCGTTTGCGCGCGAGCGTGATCCCCATGGGGCGCATTACCTTCAGCCGGGCGGATGTGCTGGATCAGATAGCGCGCCTGGATGGGCAGAACACCTTGCTGCTGTGTGGTGATCAGGACCAGCCGCGGCCACCGGCGGAAACCATCGAGATGGCTGAGCGCATAGGTTGCCCGTATCAGTTAGTGCCCGAGTCGGGGCATATCTCCAGTCGTGAAAACCCGCAGTTCGTGACCCGGGCCTTGTTGGCGTTTTTGCAGCGCAATGGCTGAAACCTGACTCTTGCGCCGTAGGCGCTAGCGTGCCAGCAAAGAGGCCCGCAGGCCGGACGCCAGCCTGACGGACGCCTTCGCCCGGCTCCTACGGGTGGGGACTCGCGTTGTAGGCGCTGGCTTGCCAGCGAAGAGGCCCGCAAGCTGTACGCCAGCCTGACAGACGCTTTCGCCGACAAGCCGGCTCCTTGTCTCTACCGGGGGGAGGGAACGGGGTTATTTCGGGCCGAAAATCTGCGTCAGTTTGCCCGGGGCCGGGGCGCCCTGCTGTTGTTGCAGTTCGCCCTTGTCGTCGAGGTAGAAGATCGCCGGGGTCGCCGACAGCTCCAGTTCTTCCATCAGCTTCATGTTGGCGTCGAGCTTGGCTTGCACGGCCGCTGGAATGCTCGCCAGGGGTTTCAGGGCGCTGCCCTTGCCGGCTTTTTCATGCGCTTGCAGGGCCTGTTGCGGGTCCTTGGCGGCCAGCAGGGCCGCGGATTTGCCCGGGCTGTCTTCGCGGATGATGCCCACCATAATGTGTCGCAATTGCACTTTGCCGGCGTTCACCCAGGGCCGGGCCTGTTGCCAGAACATGTTGCAGTAGGGGCAGTTGGGGTCGCTGAACAGGTAGACGATGCGCGGCGCATCGGCCTTGCCGTCGGCGATCCAGTGGCTCTTGTCCAGGTTGTTCCAGACTTCCTTGGCCATCGGTGCGTAGACCAGCTTCTGCAGCGGCTCGGCGCTCAGGTCCTTGCCGTCGGCGTCGTACAGGTTGCCCAGCAGCACGTGCTTGCCGTCCGGGGTCAGGTACAGGGCCATGCCACGGTTCTGGTACTGCGCGGCGTAGCCCTTGAGTCCGCTCGGGGCGTCGAAGGTGCCGACGATCTTGGCGCCTTTTTCCTCGATCTTGCGGATCGGTGCGGGCAGTTCTTCGGCCTGCAGCAGCGGCGTGTTGAGCAGCGCTGCGCCCAGGGACAGGCTCAGCAGGTGGCGGATGAAGGGCATGGCAGTTTCCTTGAAGGAGCGACCGAGGTCGGATGGGCGTCGTCGAAGTTTTCCAGGGCCCGGGCCAGGCTGGCTTCCGAGAGTTCACCCAGGTGGCTGCCCAGCAGGCGGCCGTCGGCACTGTAGAACAGCGTAGTAGGCAAGGCCATGGAGCCCACGGCCTGGCCCAAGCGACCGCCGCCGTCGAACAGCACGTTGTTCAGGTTCAGGCCCTGGGTGGCGAGGTAGGTGGCGACGCTTTGCATGCTTTCGGCTTGGTTGACGAACAGGAAGGTCAGGTTCGGGTGCTGTTTCTGGGCGTCTTCGAGCACCGGCATTTCTCGCCGGCACGGCGGGCACCAGGTGGCCCAGAGGTTGATCACCAATGGCCCACCCTGATAGTCGGTGAGCTGTACGGTGTCGCCGTTGGTGTTACGCAGGGCCACTTCCGGCAGGCGCGTGCCCTGGTCGTAGAGCGTCAGGGACAGGGTCGCCAGCAGCCAGAAAGCCAGGCCGCAGCCTACCCCGGCCCCCAGTGGGCGGCGCAGTGTCGGCCGTTGCCAGCCCCAGACCAGGGCCGCCAGGAGCATGACGAGGACGCCGGGCCAGGCCAGGAAGCCGCCGTCGCGCAGGTCGATGATCATCCACAGGTCATGGCGGTAGTACTTCCAGTAGGCGATGACGAAGCTGGCCCGCGCCGCCAGCATGCCGATGAGAAATAGCGAAAACAGCACCGACTCGGGGTTGTCACCGCCGCGCTTGGCCACCCGCCAGCCCACCAGGGTGGCCAGGGCCAGGGCGCTGATCAGCAGCAGGTGATTGAGGGCGATGGCAAAGGTGCCGATGGTAAAGGTCAGCATCAACGGGCTTCCCGGGTCTGGGTCCAGCGTTGCAGGAAAGTTGCGCCATCCACTTCGCCGGTGATGCGCTGGCCACGGCGTTCGCTGCCGTCCGGGCCGATCCACAGCAGGCTCGGTGGCCCCGGTACTTTGTAGCGGCTGAGCAGTTCGCGGCCGTCGGCGTTGTCCAGGGTGACGTCCAGGCGCAACAGGCGCACGTCTTTCAGGGCGCCCATGACCTGAGGCTGGCCGAACACGGTTTTCTCCATGATCTTGCAGGACACGCACCAGTCGGCGTAGTAGTCCAGCAGCACCCATTGGCCCTGGGCCTGGGCGCTGTCCAGGGCACGTTGCAGTTCGGTGGGCGACTTGACGGTGGTGAAGGCATCGTGGGCCGTGGCGCTGCTGGCCACGCTGCCACCGCTGTAGACCTTCAGCGGTCGCCACAGGTCATCGCTGCCACCAGCGGCGCCCACCAGCAGCACGCTGCCCCACAGGCCAAGCAGCAGGGCGGCGGCGCCAAACAGGTGCAGCAGGCGCCCAGCGATGGCTCGTTGCTGCCAGGCGCAGTAGGCCAGTACCAGGACCAGGGCGCCCCACAGGCCGATCCACAGGCTGGTGCTGAGCACCGGGCGCAGCATGTAGATAGCGGTGCCCAGGAACAGGAAGCCGAACACGCCCTTGAGCAGGTTCATCCACGGCCCCGGCTTGGGCAGGAAGCGGTTGCCCACGGTCACCAGCAACAGCAGCGGCAGGCCGATGCCCAGGCCCAGGGCGAACAGCGCCAGGCCGCCGAACAAGGCATTGCCGGTCTGGGCGATGTACAGCAGGCCACCGGCCAGGGGCGCGGTCATGCACGGGCCCACCAGCAGCGCCGACAATGCCCCGAGCACGCCGCAGCCGATCAGGCTGCCGCCTTGGCGCTGGCGACTGGCGCCTTCCAGGCGGTCGCGCAGAAACGCCGGCATTTGCAGTTCAAAGAAGCCGAACATTGGTAGCGCCAGCAGCACGAACAGCGCGGCGAAGCTGCCCAGCACCCAGGGTTGTTGCAACCAGGCCTGCAGGTTGCTGCCCAGCAGGGCGGCGATCACCCCCATGCCGGCATACACCAGGGCCATGCACAGCACGTAGCTGGAGGCCAGAGCCAGGCCCCGGCGCGGGCTGGCGCCGCTGCCGACTACAATCCCCGCGAGGATCGGCAGCATCGGCAGTGAGCAAGGGGCAAAGGCCAGCAGCAGGCCGAAACTGAAGAAGGCCAGCAGGCCCAGGCCCCAGGATTTTTGTTGCAGATCGTTGGCTAGCAGTTGGTCCTGTGCCGTGCCGTTGCCGGTTGCGGCGCTGTTGCCGGCGGCAACAGCGGGGGCGCCGCCCAGGTTGACTTCCAGGGTCTGCGGTGGGTAGCACAGGCCGGCGTCGGCGCAGCCCTGCCAGCCCAGCTTGACCTTGCCGCTGGCGGCTGCCGGCAGTTTCACTTCCAGGCCCTGGCGATACACCGTCTGTTCGCCGAAGAACTCGTCGCTGTGGTGTTCGCCGTCCGGCAGTGCCGGCAGATGGTCCTGGGCCAGGCCCTCGAACTTCAGGCGTTTCTGGTACAGGTAGTAGCCGTCGGCAATCTGCCAGAACAGCTGGGTTTCCCCGGAAGGCAGGCGCTCGGAGGTGAAGGTGAAGGCCTTGTCCACCGGCAGGAAGTCGGGCTTGACCTCAAACGGATTGTTGCTGGCCTGTGCCAGGGAGGTGAACAGCATGAACAGCAAAATACACAATCGACGCATGGCCAAGCCTTAAACCGGTGTAAGTGGCGAACACAATGGCCGGTCCTGATTAACCGATGATTAACCGCACTTGGCTTGTGGCCAGAGAGTGGCGGGCATAATGTCCGCTTAATCTGCAGCCTGCCTAATCACCGCCTTTATTACAGGACTGACCATGCACGTACTTGTCTGTGAAGATGATGAGCTGATTGCCAGCGGAATAGTCGCCGGCCTCACGGCCCAGGGCCTGACGGTCGAGCATGTGGCGTCCGCGTCTGCTGCGCGGGCCATGCTCGGCGTGGCCAATTTCGACGTGATGGTACTGGACTTGGGCCTGCCGGATGAAGATGGTTTGAAGTTGCTCAGGCAACAGCGCCAGCAGGGCCTGGAGATTCCGGTGCTGATTCTGACCGCCCGCGACTCGGTGACCGATCGGGTCGATGGCCTGCAGGCCGGGGCCGACGACTACCTGCTCAAGCCCTTCGACCTGCGGGAACTGGCGGCGCGCCTGCACACTCTGTTGCGCCGGGTGGCGGGGCGCAGCGTCAACCTGATCGAACACGGGCGCCTGACCTACGACCCCAGCACCCGGGAAACCACGCTCGGCGGCGAGTCGGTGGACCTGTCCCGGCGCGAGCAGGCGCTGCTCCAGGCCCTGCTGCACAACCGCGGCCGGGTGCTGTCCAGCGAGCAGCTCAAGGACAGTGTCTACGGTTTCAGCGATGAGCTGGAAAGCAACGCCCTCAACGTGCACATTCACCACCTGCGGCGCAAACTTGGCAACGGCATCGTCGAGACGGTGCGCGGCCTGGGTTATCGTCTGGGGCCGGCCGGTGGCCAGGAGAAGTCTTAAGTGAGAAGCCTGCGCCTGCGCCTGAGCGTGACCCTGGGCGCCGCCTTCATTCTGATCTGGACCCTGGCCGCGGCCTGGATGCTCAGCGATCTGCGCAATCAGATGATGTTTTCCCTGGACCAGCGCCTGGTGGCGTCGGCGCGCATGGTGGCCGGCCTGCTGGAACAGATGCCGGCGCTGCCTTCCGATACCCATGCCCATCCCATTGCCAGCGCGGCCTTGACCATTCCCGGGGGCATGGCCTGTCAGGTCAGTTCCCTGCGCGGGCAGGTCCTGGCCCGCAGCCACAGCACGCCTGAGCACACCTTGGAAGCCGAGAAACTGGGCTTTCACGACCAGATGATCGACGGCGCGCCCTGGCGCACCTTCACCCTGGTGCGCGGTGATCTGCGCATCACCACCGCTGACCGCCAGGTGGAACGCGAAGCCCTGAACATGTCGGTGCTGCTGGCCGCCTCGGTGCCGGTGGGTGTGGCCCTGCTGGGTTGCCTGTGGCTGTTGTGGCTGGGCATCGGCCAGAGCCTGGCGCCGTTGAACCGGATTCGCGATGCGCTGATGCGCCGCAGCGCCGACTCCCTGGAGCCGTTGCAGATCCAGCCCATGCCCAGCGAACTGCGGCCGCTGCTGGAAACCCAGAACCAACTGTTCCAGCGCATCGCCAAGACCATCGAGCGCGAACGCCGTCTGACCGGTGACGCCGCCCATGAACTGCGCAGCCCGCTGACGGCGATCAAGACCCACCTGCAGGTAGCGCGCATGACCACCGGTGCGGCGCAGGATCAATCCCTGGCCCGGGCCGAGGAGGGCGCCGACCGCCTGCACCGGACCCTGGAGCAACTGCTGTTGCTGGCTCGGGTCGAAGGCAGCTTGTCGTTTGATGACGGCGTGCAGGTCAACGCTGAACAAGTGGCGCACCTGGCGATTCAGGACGCCGCTGTAGGCGCTCGCCAGCGGGTCAAGTTGCACCTGGCGGACAACGCCGCGCAAGCACCGGTGGACATGCCCTCGACCCTGGCCATTGCCGCCTTGCGCAACCTGCTGGACAACGCCCTGCGCCACACCCCGCAAGACTGCCCGGTGGAGTTGAACCTGGACCTTGTGGCCGGTCGCCTGCGTTTCCAGGTGCGTGACCATGGCCCAGGCATTGCCCAGGAAGACCTGCAGCACCTGACCCAGCGCTTCTGGCGCAACAGCCAGAGCACAGGGTGCGGACTGGGGCTGGCGATTGTCCAGGCCATTGTCCAGCGCTGCGGCTGTGAGCTGAACTTCGACAGCCTTCCTGATGGCCTGCGGGTCGAACTGACCCTGCCTGCCCACCGCGCCCAACCGTAGGCGCTGGCGGGCCGGCGCAGGGGCCCTTGAGATCGCCTTCGCCAGCAAGCTGGCGCCTGCGGGGCGATAGGTGCAATTTCCTCGCCTCAGGGTGTAAATCCCGACCTCGCTGATGCGTTTTTAGAACAGGAAAACCTGTCAGTGCGCCCCCCGCTTGGGCTGCGCATTCGGCCGGTGGCCGTTTTGCTCACATTGCAGCGCGAGGGTTCGAGACATGTCAGCCGTTACCAGCCTTATGGACGATCAGCCGGTGGGCCTTGCCCCCTCAGTGGCCGAGAGCCTTTATCAGTTCGACGAGTCGCCCCTGCTGGCCCGTCAGAACCGTCAGGAGTCCAATGCCCGCAGCTATCCGCGGCGCATTCCCCTGGCTCTCAAGCGGGCCAGTGGCATTCATGTCGAGGATGTCGAAGGCCGGCGTTTCATCGATTGTCTGGCCGGCGCCGGGACTCTGGCCCTGGGCCACAACCACCCGGTGGTGATCGCCGCGATCCGGCAGGTACTGACTGATGAATTGCCGCTGTTGACCCTGGACCTGACCACCCCGGTCAAGGATCAGTTTGTCCAGGATCTGTTCGGCCTGTTGCCCGGGGCCCTGGCCGCCGAGGCCAAGATCCAGTTCTGCGGCCCCACCGGCACCGACGCTGTGGAAGCCGCGTTGAAACTGGTGCGCACCGCCACTGGGCGCAGCACCGTGCTGTCGTTTCAGGGTGCTTACCACGGCATGAGCCAGGGCGCGTTGAGCCTGATGGGCAGCCTGGGGCCCAAGCGGGCCCTGGCCGGCTTGCTCAACAACGGCGTGCAGTTTCTGCCGTTCCCCTACGACTACCGCTGCCCGTTCGGGCTTGGCGGCGCCGAGGGGGTCAAGGTCAACCTGCATTACCTGGAAAACCTGCTCAGCGATCCCGAAGCCGGCGTGGCCTTGCCTGCGGCAGTGATCGTCGAGGCGGTGCAGGGCGAGGGTGGGGTCATCCCGGCGGACCTGGAGTGGCTGCGGGGCGTGCGCCGGATCACCGAACAGGCCGGGGTGGCGCTGATCGTCGATGAAATCCAGAGCGGCTTCGGTCGCACCGGCAAGATGTTCGCCTTTGAACACGCCGGGATCATTCCCGATGTGGTGGTGATGTCCAAGGCCATCGGCGGCAGCCTGCCGCTGGCGGTGATGGTCTATCGCGACTGGCTCGACACCTGGCAGCCGGGGGCTCACGCCGGCACCTTCCGTGGCAATCAGATGGCCATGGCTACCGGTTCTGCGGTGATGCGCTACCTCAAGGAACAGCGCTTGCCCGAGCACGCGGCGGCCATGGGCGAGCGCTTGCGCGAGCATTTGCTGATCCTGCAGCGGGATTTCCCGCAATTGGGGGATGTGCGTGGGCGCGGGTTGATGCTCGGTGTGGAACTGGTGGACCCCGCTGGCGCGCCAGATGCCCAGCGCCACCCGCCGCAGCATCGGCGCCTGGCGCCGCTGGTGCAGCGGGAATGCCTCAAGCGTGGCCTGATCCTCGAACTGGGCGGGCGCCATGGCAGCGTGGTGCGCTTTTTGCCGCCGCTGATCATCAGTGCCGCGCAGATCGATCAGGTGGCGGACATTTTCAGCAAGGCGGTCGCGGCGGCAGTCGCCAGCCTCTAATTTTGTGCGGCGCTGATTCGTTCTTTCTACACAAGCGCCGCGCCCGGCGCGCGGCGAACCTTATTAATGATGGAGACAAGCAATGACTTCAGTATTCGACCGTGAGGACATCCTGTTCCAAGTGGTGGTCAACCACGAAGAGCAATACTCGATCTGGCCCGACTACAAGGCCGTGCCCCAGGGCTGGCGCACCGTGGGCAAGAGCGGCTTCAAAAAGGAGTGCCTGGCCTACATCGAAGAAGTCTGGACCGACATGCGCCCGTTGAGCCTGCGTCAGAAGATGGACCAGCAGGCCGTGGCCGGCTGACCTGTAGCCGCTGCCGAGCTTGCGAAGCTGCGCCAAGGGCCGCAGGACCTTCTGCGATCTCAAGAGCAGCGCCTCCTATGACGGAGTGCCGCCCAGATCGTTCGCAGCCTGCGGCAGCGGCTACAAAAATCCCGGATCAAGATGGTTGCTGTCGCCGCTGCTGAGCCACGGCGAAGCTGCGCCAAGGGCCGCAGGACCTTCCGTGATCTCAAGAGCAGCGCTCTCCTGCGCCGGAGTGCCGCCCAGATCGTTCGCAGCCTGCGGCAGCGGCTACAGAGGCGCTGCTGTCTTGAGCTTGGCAGTTGTTCATGCCGGGCGATCAGCCCCTGCGCTTGACGGCCTGCAGGGTATAGCTCAGCGGCAGGCGCCATGGCGCCTCCTTAAGTCGCCATTCGCCGCGTTCATCAACGACCATCTGCCCCGGCAGGGCCTCCCAGGGAATGCTCTGGTGTTCCACCAGCCCGGTGATGTCCAGGCCCTGGGCCAGCAAGGCGCTGATGATTTCGCCCAGGCCGTGGTTCCATTCGTGGGTCACGGTGGCCTGGAGTTTGTGCTCGGTCTCCACATAGGTGGTGTCGTAGTCCCACACCTGCGGTTCGTCGCTGCGCTCGAAATAGGCATGCGTTACCTGCAACGCACCGGGCTGATCCTCATCCAGAGCCCAGAGCATGGGATGCCCCTCGCGGATAAACAGCCGGCCACCGGGCTTGAGCAGGGCGCCGACGGTGTGTGCCCAGCGCTCGATGCTCGGCAACCAGCACAGCGCGCCGATGCCGGTGTAGACCAGATCGAAGCTGCCCTGGGGCAACACCTCGGCGGCCAGGAATACGTCCGACTCGTGGTAGTCGATGGGCGTATGGCAGCGCTGTGCGAGGGTGCGGGCTTCGGCCAGGGACGCCGCGGAAAAATCCACCCCGCTCATCTGTGCGCCGAGGCGGGCCAGGGACAGGGTGTCGGTGCCGATATGGCATTGCAGATGCACCCCGCGCAAGCCCTGGATATCGCCCAGCAGGGGCCGGTCGAACTGCACGACCTCGGAGAGAAACTGCGGATCGTCGACGAAGCGCTGCACCGCATAGTCTTCCGAGGCCGCGTGCAGGGGCGCGCGTTCGTCCCAATTGGTCTTGTTGAGAGTCATGGAGTCGCTCATGGCACGGGCTTCCTGTCTGGGCTTTTGGCGAAACGCAGACTAGCACCGGTCAATCACCGCGATCTTGAGCAAATATGTAAGCGTGTTCTGGTCCCCTGAACCCGATCTGTAGCCGCTGCTGAGCCATGGCGAAGCGGCGCCAAGGTCCGCAGGACCTTGCCTGGCGATTGTCGGTCGAGCGCCGCGTCCCTGCGCCGGAGTGCCGCCCAGGCCGTTCGCAGCCTGGAGCAGCGGCTACAGGGCCAGGGCCTGGGTGACTTTTTGCAGGTTGCCTTCCAGTTCGCCAAGCGGGTCGGGGCTGTCGGTTTGCAGCACCAGCAACTGGCTGCCGCCGGCGCTGATGGCGGCCTTCAATGCCTCGGACGGCTGACGATGGTGCAGGACCAGGGCCACGTCGTTGTCCTTGAGCTGGGCTTGCAATTGTTTCAGGGCTTCCGGGGTCCATTCCTTGTCAGTCCGGGCATCCACCGCCAGCAGTTCCAGGTTCAAACCGCTGACCAGATAACCAAAGTGCTCGGAAAGGCTCAGTACGCTGAGGTTGTCGGCCTCGGCCAGGCGCGCTTCGCTGGCGGCGCTGAGTTTGAGCAGGCGCTGTTTCAGTTCTGCCAGGTTGCGCTCGATCTGCGGCTTGGCTTCGGGCGCCAGGCGTGCGAGGTCGGCCGCGAGTACGTCGGCCATGCGCCCCAGGTTGTTGCTGGACAGCCAGGGCTGGGCATTCAGGCCGTTGCTCTGGCCCGATTGCAGGGCCACTCCTGGCAGGGCGCCGTCCACCGGGCGCGCGGCGTCGATCTCGACGATGCGGATGTTGCTGCGTCGGGCGTTGGGGTACAGCGGGTCGTCCGGCCAGATCGAGCGCAGGCCGATCACCGCGTCGGCATTCAGCGCCAGCTTGCTTAGGGCCGCAGCGCCGCGCCCGGTGAAATAGGCGGTCTGTCGCGAGCCGGGGAGGTTGGCCGGGGCCGCGCGCTCCAGCTTGATGGGTGTGCCTTGCAGCAGGATTTGCCCGAGGCCGAAGGTCACCGGCAGCGAGGCCAGCACCGTCAGCGATTTTTGTGCGGTGGTGCTGTGCAGCACGGTGTTGCCCATGCCGTGGCTGGCCACCACGCGCATCGGTTCGAAGTGGTCGCGCTCGGCCAGGGCCGGGGTGCTGATCAGGCCGCCGAGGGCCAGGGCCAGGCTCAGGCGACGCCATGATGAGTGAGGCAATGAACTGTGCATTTATCCGATATTCCCTTTCAGGCTGGGCACGGTGCCGCGGGCGATGGCGGCCAGGGCGAAGGCCGCGCCGGCGACCAGGATGATGGCCGCGCCGGAAGGCACCGGCAGGTCGAAGACGATGGGCAGCAAGATGCCGCACAGGGTGCTGACGGTGGCGATGCTCACCGAGATCCAGAAGAAGCCCTTGAGCGACTGGCTGAGCAGGCGGGCCGCTGCGGCCGGAATCACCAGCAGCGCGCCCACCAGGATGGCGCCGATGACCTTGACCGCGGCCACGGTGATCAAAGTCACCAGGATCACGAACAGGTAGTCCAGGGTCTTCACCGCCACCCCGCGCACCGCCGCCAACTGCGGGTTGAAGCTGGCCAGCATGATGCGGTTGTACAGCGGCAGGCTCAGGCCCAGTACCAGGGCACCGACGATCAACAGCACCAGCAAGTCGTTGCCGTTGACCGTGAGCACCGAGCCGAACAGTACGTTTTCCAGGATGTGCACGTTGATCTTGCCGGCCAGGATCAGCAGCAGGCTGGCGCCCAGGGCCAGGGATACCGAGAGGAACACCCCGATCAGCGTGTCCGGGGCCAGCCCGGTGCGGTTGCGCAGGTAGTTGAGGAGGATGCCGAACAGCAGGCAATAGCCGAACAGGCTGCCGTAGGGGCCGGTGTAGGGTTCGCCCAGCAGGATGCCGATGGCCACCCCGGTCAGCGCCGCGTGGCCCACCGCCTCGGAGAAGAAGGCGAAGCGCTTGACCACCACCAGGGTGCCCAGGCCGCCGAGCACCGGGCCGATCAGCAGCCCGGCCAGCAGCGCATTGACCACAAAACCGTAGGCCAGGGCCTCGGGCAGGTAGCCGGACGAGGCCCAGCCCTGGATCATCAGGCGCAAAGATTCATAGCTCATCAAGCGGCGCTCCCGGTGGCACGTGGGTGGGTGGAGAACAGGCTGAGCAGGCGTTCCGGGGTCAGAGTCTGCTGCGCCGGGCCGTCGAACAACACTCGGCGGTTGAGGCCGGTGACCCGGTCCGCCAGGCGGCCCACGGCTTCCAGGTCGTGCTCGATCCACAGCAGGGTGATGCCGCTCTGGCGCCAGTCGTGGAGCAGGCGTTCGAAGACCTGAGTCCCGGCTTCGTCCAGGGCCGACATCGGTTCGTCCAGCACCAGCAGTTGCGGGGCCGGGATCAGGCCCTGGGCCAACAGTACCCGCTGGCGTTCACCCCCGGACAGCGCGCCCATGCGCCGTTTGCGCTTGTCTTGCATGCCGACCCGTTCCAGGGCTTCGCCAATCGCCCGGGCGTAATGCCGGCTCAGGCCGAGGAAGGCCGGACGGCGCTGGCACATGGCAGCCATGAAATCGTCCACGGTCATCGGCAGGCCACGGTCGAATTCCAGGGCCTGGGGCACGTAGCCGATGGTGCCGGGAGCGCCGGGCCATTGCAGGCGCAGTTGGCCCTGGTGCGGCATCTGCCCCAGCAGGGTCTTGATCAGCGAGCTTTTGCCGCCGCCGTTGGGGCCCACCAGTGCGTGCACGCTGCCGGGCTGCACCTGGAAGGTCACGCGGTCGAGGATGGTGGTGCGGCCCAGGGTCAGGCTGACCTGGTCGAACTCGATGGCCGGACCGCGCAGCAGGGTCTCGATGGCGGTCATGCCCCGGCCTCCTGAATGGCCCGGACCACGGTGTCGAGGTTGCCGTTCATTTCCTTCTCGTATTTGTCGGCGCTGTAGTCGCCATAGGAGATGTGCGACAGCGGGTAGAGCTTGACCCCGGATTCGCGCTGGATGGTCTCGACGTAGGTGGAGGGGAAGTCCATCTCGGAGAAGATCACCTTGACGTCCAGGTCCCGCAGCTGGTCGATGGTCTTCTTCAATTGGCTGGGGCTGGGCTCGATGCCGTGGGCCGGCTCCACCACCGCGGTAACTTGCAGGCCGAACTCGCGCAGCAGGTAGTCGTAGGCGGCGTGCACTGTGGCTACCCGCAGGTCGGCGTTGGGCGCCTGGGTCAGTCTGGCCAGCGCGTTGGCGCGCATCTGCCGCAGGCGCTTGCCATAGGCGCGGGCGTTCTGGGTGTAGGTCTTGGCGTTGGCCGGGTCCAGCTTGCCCAGCTCGCGGGCGATGTTGTTGACCTGGGCGATGGAGGCGCTGATGGAGAGGAAGGTGTGCGGGTTGACCACTTTGCCGGCACCGCGGGCGGCGATTCCGGTGGCGGCCAGCAGCGGCACGTTTGCGTTGGCTTCGATCACCGGGATGTCCGGGCGTTCGCTGGTGGCGATCATGCGGTCGGCGAAATCATCGTGGCCGACGCCGTTGAGCACGATCACGTCCAGCGTGCCGATGCGCTTGATGTCCTCGGCCCGGGGTTCGTAGGCGTGGGGGTTGAAGCCGGCGGGAATCAGCGGCACCACTTCGGCTTTGTCGCCGACGATGTTCGCCACGTAGCTGTAGTAGGGGTGCAGGGTGATGCCGATGCGCAGGCGCTTGGCCGGATCGGCGCTGACCAGGGGGCTGAGCACCAGGGCCAGCAGGCTGACCAGCAGCACCCGCAGGAAAGGGCGGCGTTGCGATGAAATGGGCATGGCTAGCGTTCTTCTCTCGGGTGAATACAACAATTGAGTCGCTGTGAAAGCTGCAGCGTTCGCTCCGCCTGGGTTAAAAACTGGGGGGGGGCTGGGCCTTCACTCGCGACGTGTTCGCGCGGCCTGACTCAGTGACGATGCTGGCGAGTCACCCCGGCATCGAATTGCGCGATCACCTGTTGCCAGCCGGCGGCGACCAGCGTCGCGTCGTGCAGATCGACAGGCACCGTGACCGACGGGGCGCGGTTGAGCCAGATGTCCACCTTGGCCTGATCCTCGGTGTCCAGGCGCATCAGGAAGGAGCCGGCCACGGGCGGGTTTTGGCTCAGGCCCAGGTAGGCCTGATCCTGCAATTGCCAGGCATGGCCACCGCGGCTGACGGAGCTGGCGTCCTGGGCGAAGGGCGCAAAGCCTTCCTCGGCCAGTTGCTCCGGGCTGGGTAGGGCGTGTTGCTCAGCGCGCAGCAGGTGGATTTCCTCGAGGGTCACCCGCAGGTCGGCGTAGATACCTTGTTCGCCGGCACTGAGGTCGCGGCGAGCATCGAGCTGGTGGCTGGCGATGCGCTGGGTCTGGGGTTTCTCGCCGCGCCACAGCACCACGCTGGTGGCCACGCCAAGGATCAGCAGGCACAACAGCAACACATAGAGGGTTTCGTGGCCGGCGCCGGCAGGACGTACGACCTGGGTGGTGGCAGGCTTCATGGGGTCTCGATATCTGCTTGGTCGATCTCGACCACGTGGCCGGGGCCGGCGTCGAACAGCACGTAGAATTCGCTGGAGGGCTTCTTGAAGGTCAGGGTGGAATCGGCCCCCAGCTTGCCCGGCACCAGGATGGTTTCGTCGTAGCCGATCACGTCCAGGGTCACGCCCGGGGCGCCGCTGCCGTCGGAGAAACCGCCGGTACAGCGGATCTGCTCAGCGTCGATGGCCTCGCATTCGCACATCGGGTTGTGGGCCTGGGCGGTAAGGCACCAGGCGCAGCCCAGGCACATCAGGGCCAGCGCGCCGAGGCGTCGCGGCGATACAGCGCGGATCATGGTTTGCCTCCTTGTTTTTCAAGCCAGGCCACGGTGGCCGGTGACGCCTGGCGCAGGGGGATGGATGCTTGGTGCAGGGTGCCGTCCCAACCTTCCAGGGTGATCCACAGTTGAGCGTCGGCCGAGGTCTTTTCCGGGATCGGCATGGTCGCGCCCATGCGGTACGCACTGCCGAAGAAGATCACCCCGGCGGTTCGCAGACTGCGCGGCTTGCCGATGCGCAGGTAAGTGGCCTTGACCGGTTTGATGCAGGCCTGGCACAGGGCGGCGTTGAAGCTTTTCATGTAACCGGCGGGACCGCTTTTACGCGGTGCCTCATTGCGCATTTCCGCCAGGCGCAGGCTCCACGGCCCGACCTGGATATCGCCGATCTCCCGCTCGCCCAGGCCGCTGTCACCGCGAAACAAGGCCACGTCGGCGAAGTATTTGGGCATGAAGCCCAAGGGGATCAGCAGCAGCAGGATGTTCAGGTGAAAGCGCCACTTGTGCCACAGCTGGCCGAGGGTCGAGGTGGCAGCAGGGGGTACCGGGCTGGCCTTGCTCATCGCGCGCCCTCTGTATTGTCGACGCTCATGGCCGGGGCGGGGGTGGATGCCGGTTGACGTGCGGCACGTGGGCTGGTGGTTTTTTTCTCGCGCTTGAGGGCATTGGCGGTGGCCAAGGCGGTGCGCTTGGTCCAGATCAGCAGGCCGCTGAGGACCATCATGCTCAGCAGCAGGCCGAAGAAGAACCAGATCAACTTGACCCAGATTCCGCCGAAATCACCGGTGTGCAGCGGGCGCATGGACTCGGTGACAAACTCCAGGGTGCTGCGGTCGCTGAGTAGGTGCGTCGTGTCCAGGCTGCCGGTGTAGGGGTTGATGTTGGCGGTTTGGTACATCAGTGGGTACCAACCGCGCCCGCCCACATACAGGTGGCTGTAGGCGTTGCTGGGTAGGCTGACGAAGCTGACGTCGAAGCCGGGGATTTTCGAGGTGGCAATGCCGATGGCCTGGTCCAGGCCAATCATCGGCGCCGGCTGGCCATCGCTGGTGGTTGGCACCTGATCACGGGCGATCACCGGGACAATGGGTTCGCTGGAGAGGCTGATCTGGTTGTCGGCCAGGATTGCCTGGATCAGGAACCAGGTGCCGGTGATGGAGATCACCGCGATGAACCAGATCGACCAGATACCGCTCAGGCGATGGAAGTCGCCCCAGAAGATCCGTGCGCCATGGCGCAGACGCAGGGTCGGCTTGAGAAAGCCTTTCCAGAACTTCTTGTAGACCACCAGCCCGGTAACCAGCGAAGCCAGCATTGGCAAGCCCAGCAGGGCCACCAGGTACCAGCCCCAGCTATAGCCGTTGGTGAAGGGCACCAGCCACCAGCCATGCAGGGCGCGAGTGAATCCCTTGAAGTCGAACTCGGGGCTTACCCCCTGGATCACTCCGGTGTAAGGGTTGACGTAGAGGGTTGGTGAGCGCCCGTCTGGGTAACTGACGCTGACACTCAGGGCAAAGTGGTTTTCGTCTGGGGTGACGATGGTGTCCACCTGGGTTTGCGGTTGCGCGCGATGAATCGCTTGCACGACCTGATCGTAGTTCAGCGGTTGCGCGTCATCGCTGGGTTTGCTGGCACGAACATCCGGGTTGGCCAGCCAGACGATTTCCTGGCTGACCACCGCGAGGGTGCCGGTGACACAGACGATCAGCACAAAGAACCAGATGGGCAAGGCCAGCCAGCTGTGCACCAAAAACCAGATTTTTGAACGGGACTTCTTCGACATTGAATGGGCGTCTTGATTCGAGGGATGGAGCGGCACTGGAACCTTGGGCCGGTCCCAGGCAAAACGCCTGGGCATAGCCTTGGCCAACGCGGCCTGCTTCATTTGATTAAGACGAATGAGAATCGTAAAACCTGAAAGGCGATATGAAAGTAAATGTTACGAAGCCAAGGAAACCCCGTACAACGGGGCTGGTCTTTCGATTTGTGCATCAGGGACTGTCCCGCGTAGGACCTGGCTTGCCGGCGAGGGAGGCCATGAGAGCGCCTCTGCCGGCAAGTCGGCTCCTACATCGAGTCCGGCGCAAGGGGCGGGTCAGTGGGGCTGTTGTTGGAACATTTCCCGCGCCCGTCGGCTGATGTCCTCGGTACTCAAGTCTTCCTTGCGGCTGGCCAGAAACCAGACATGCCCGAAAGGATCTCGCAGGCTGGCGCTGCGATCACCATAGAACTGGTCCTTGAGCGCCGACACCTCGGTGCCGCCGGCGGCCAATGCCCGGGCGAAACTGCGGTCGACATCTTCCACATACAGATGCAGTCCCACCGAGGTCTTGTGGGTGTCCGGGCTGTCCATCGGGGTTTCCTCGCAGGGGCTGCCGAGCATGATGGCCGAGCCGCCGATGCGCAGTTCGGCATGGCCGACGCTGCCGTCGGGCATCTCCAGGCGCATGGTTTCCACCGCGTCGAAGGCCTGTTTGTAGAACTCGATGGCCTCGGCGGCGCGCTTGATGCCCAGGTACGGAGTGACGCCGTTGAAACCTTCGGGAATGGGATTGACGCTCATCTGGGTTTCTCCTTGATGTTGTTTCAGGAAAAAAGGTCCGTGGCCGGATCGAACAGGTTTCACTCTATACCCGGACATCGTCGGTTTCGGTGTGGGCCGACGAGGTGTCTTCCAGGCAACAGCGACTCACTGTTGGCTCAACAACAGCCATTCAGCAATTTGTCCGGCGGCCCGCTGGGCAAGCGCCTGGAACGGCCTGAGAGCCTTTGAAATCAGGGCCTGATCTTTCGGCACAGAAGCTGCAACCGTGGGTTGGAACCTTCGTCGGCCCGAGAGCACCGTATGCCTTCATTGCCTGAATCTGCTTTTGATCCCCTGCATCCCCCGGCCGCCCATGTGATCCGCGATGAAGCCGAAGCGTTGGTCGTAGCCCGCCCGGACAACCTCGACGGTCCGCGGACTCAGAAACTGGCCAAGGCACTGAACGCCGATGCGGTGCGCCCATTCATCCTGACCCGCTACAAAGGCCAGATCGCTCCCTGCTTCTCACCAGCCCCCGCTTGCGACGCCCCTTATAGAAGCAGGCTTGCCAGGCAGGAGGCTCGCTTGACGGCCTTCGCCGGCAAGCCGGTTTCTACGGGGAGCCGGGATCAGGTGCGGTGGTGCGTCTGCTCCCGGTATTGCGTTTGCGTGTCGTCCAGCAGCACTTCCCTGAGTGGTACGGCCCCGACGGCCAGGGCTTTCTCGATGCTCAGGTCGTCGCCCTGAGCCGCCAGCAGGGCTTGCAGTCGCTGGAACTCACCGCACCAAATGGTTTCGATGTCTTGGTCGCGCCGGGTATCGCGCTGGGCGCTGAGGGCGACGGGCCGTACTTGCAGGCGGCCGTTGTCGGCGTTGCCTCCCACTTCCACGCCATACCCTGGCGTGGCGCCCTTGCGCAGCACCACCCGACCCTCCTGGGCCCAGGCGGTGGCCATGCCCTCGCGGACTTCGTAGCCCAGGCCGGCCAGGCCTTCGAGCACCGCCTGACGACGGGCCAGGGCGGCGCGCTGTTGCCGCTCGGCTTCGATCAGCGCGCTGATGCTAGTGATCAGCTCATCCACTGGTGCCATGTTGGCCAGGCTGCACTGTGCGGCCCGGGACAGTGCAGCCTCGGCGGCAGCGGGACACAAGGTTGCTACTTCGCTGGCCAAATCCTCAAGGCGCGCCAGGCGTGCGCGGCGTTCCTGGCTGTCGCGGGTGGCCTGGGCCAGTTCCAGCACCAGGCTGTCGAGTAGCAGGTTGCGCTGTTGTTCGCGGGTTTCGGCGTCTATCTGGCGCAACGTGGCCAGGTAGGGCTCGGCACTGGCCCGATGGTCGAGGGTCAGTAACTGGGCAATGTGCTGCTCGATGCGCTCCAGCCTGGGTTCCTTTTGTTCGTGGGCGGCGCGCCATTGGGCCAGGGTCTGGGTGGCGCTCTCGCCTTGCAGGCGTCGGGCCAGTTGTTGCTGGGCCTCGCTCAGGCCCGGCTCTTGGGCCGCGGCAGCGAGGTGGGTGAAACCCTGGGCCAGGATCGACTCGATCGCCGTCACGGGCTGGCCTGCGGCAATCGCCTGCAACTGTTGCTGCAGTTCTGCTGGAAGGGCTTTGCCTTGCAGCGCGCCCAGCAGGGTGGCGGCGTTTTCCCGCTGGCGGCGGGCCAGTTGGCGCTGTTGCGCGGCCTGCTGCACCGCGCGGTTTTCCCGGTGTTGCAGATCGTCCTTGAGGAACTCGATTTCGATCGGCACCTGCTGCTGCAGCTCCTGAAGACGATCGGCTTCGATCAACTGACGCACCTGTTGCAAACGCTCGTGGGTGGCGGCGCGTTGCTCTTCGCTCAGTTGCCCCAGGCGTTGCGCCTGGGCTTCCCAGCGGGCAATCGCCTGCTCCAGGCGCCGCAGGTGGCCGGCGCAGATGTCGAGGATTTCTTCGCGGGTGACGATTCGCACCACTTTCGGGCCGCTCATGGGGTTTGCTCCGTGTCAGCCAGGGCTTGGGGTGGGGTGTGCGCGGCGCTGCCGGCCAGCGGCTGCAGGGCCTGTTCGATGGCGGCCTGCAGGCGTGCGCGTTCGTTTTGCGGGTCGTGGTACCAGGCCTGCGACGAAACCCGATGCAGGTGGGGAATGGCTCGGCGCAATACCGATGGCCGCCAGATCTCCCGGGAGCGGGCGCGGCTCAGCAACCCATGGCGCGGGGTATCGCATTCGATACCCAGGGCATAGAGCCCGGTTTCGGGATGCTCGATGGCAAAGTCCAGGCCGAAGGCATCCCCTTCATTGGCACTGACCGGGCTCCAGCCCAGGGTACGGATGAAGGCCGCCACCGCCTGGGTGAAGCCGTCACTGTGGGCGTTGTGCTGGACCCTGGCATCCTGGTGCTCGGTGACCAGGCGCCCGAGCAGGTTGTGGCCGCTGGCAAACTCTCCGGCCGACAGGGCCCGGGCGTACTCCAGGTAGCCTTGCAGGTAGTCCCGCGGGCTGGCGGGCGGGCGCTGGGTGGTGAGCATGTCGGAGACATCGGCAATCGGCATCGAGGTGATCATCACCACTTTGCGCCGGGCCCGGGTCACCGCCACGTTGAGCCGGCGTTCGCCGCCGGTTTGTCCCAGCACCCCGAAGTTGCGCCGGAAGCTGCCCTGGCTGTTACGCCCGAAAGTCGAGGAGAACACGATGATGTCGCGCTCGTCGCCCTGGACGTTCTCGACGTTCTTGACGAACACCGACATGTCCTCGCCGTCCTCGCTGCGCTCGCGTTCCTGACTGTAGGCGGCGCGAAACACCGGGTCCTGTTCGGCGCGCAGTTCCAGGCGCTGCTCGATCAGGTCGGCCTGCTTGCGGTTGAAGGTCACCACGCCCACCGAGGGGCGGTCGGCGTAGGGCGTATGCCACAGTTCGGCGAGGTAGTCGACCACCCGTTCAGCTTCGTCAGGGTTGATTTGTTGCTGGTAGACGCCGTCCACGCGGATCAGCTCCAGCGGCTTGATGGCGAGGATGTTGGCCTCGGGGTGACGCACCGGAATGCTCAGCCGGTTGCCATAGAACGAGGCGTTGGAAAAACCGATCAGCTCGCGGTAGGCCGAGCGGTAGTGGATCTGCAGGGTCGTGGTCGGCAGCGCGCTGCGGGCCAGTTGCAGCAGGTCCGGGCAGTCCTTGATTTCACGGCGGTTCCAGGTGTCTTCGAAGGCCTCGCGTTGTTCTTCGTCAGCGTCGGCGTCCGGTGGGTCACCGTCGAAGAGTTCGGCCTCGTCGCTTTCCACTCGGCTGGAGAAGAAGGCCGTGGGCGGCATCTGCTTCTCGTCGCCACTGACCACTGTGACCCGGCCCCGGTACAGGGTCGGCAGGGCGAACTCCACGGGCATCTGCGAGGCTTCGTCGTAGATCACGGTATCGAACAGCCCGGGCTTGAGCGGCAGCACCCGGCTGGCCACGTCCGGGTTCATCAGCCACACCGGTCGCAGGCTCATCAGCCCCAGCCCCGCGCCCATTTCCATGAATTCGCGCAGCCGGCGCGAGCGCCGTCCGGTGAGGCGGGTGACGTCTTCCCATTGTTTGCCGGTGCCCAGGCGCGACAGCTCGATGCCTTCACTGAGCAGTTGCCGGTTGAGGCTGCGCATCTGGGTGTCGGCCTGCCCCAGGCTGGCGATCTTGGCTGCGGTTTCGCCGTGCTCCAGCATCAGTTCGGGCTGACGTTGTTCCATCTGGCGTTTCCAGCCCAGCCGCGCTTCACGGTTGAGCATGCGTCGGACCACGGCTTCCAGTTGCTCGGCGGGAATGGCGTCGAGCGTTGTCTGCTCATCGCGCAGCATTTGCAGCAATGCCAGGTCCGCCGGTGACAGTTGGCTGGCCCGGGTGCGGAACGCCTGGTAGGCGCTCAGGCTCGGCAGGGCTTCGCGCAGGCGGTTGAGGGCCGACTGATTGCTCTGGTTGAGCGCGACGCGCTGGTGCAGTTGCTCCAGCAGCTCGGGTTGCAGCCACTGATTCAGGCGTTGCAGGGCATTCAGGCTGTCTTGGCGCACGCTGTGGCGAATAAAGGCCGCGTCATAACCGGCCAGCAGGCTGTCCAGCGATTGCCGCTGGCCAGTCAGGACCACCGCGTCCAGCTGTTCCACTCGGGGAGCCTGGGCCAGGGCCTTCGCCAGGGTGCGCATCTCTTCCAGTTGCCTGAGGTCCTGGCGCACTTGCGGCAGTAGGCCCGGGCCGCAATCGTCGGCGACTTGCGCGAGGCCAAGTTGTTGATGCAGTTGCTGCAACTGGTTGCGCAAGGGCCGCCACTGGCTTTCCAGCAGGGCTGCCGCCAGCAGTTCCGGCAGGCGCTGGGCGTCGGCCGGGGCGCCTTGTTCGGCGAGGAAGGCCAGCAACTGGCGCTGGCGGATCAGGCGCAGCGGGTTGAGGCGCGCCAGCCAGGAACGGCCCTGGATCACCGCGCTGGCGCGCTGCTGCAGGGTACGCAGTTGGGCTGCGGGCAGGGCGCTGAGGCCCGGCGCGAGATCAGCCCGATGAGCCGCCGCGGCGCATTGCTCCAGTTGTTGGCGCAGGGCCTGCAGGGTCTGGATCAACTCGTCGCCTTGGGTTGCCTGGCTGTTGCCACGGAACAACGGCAGCCAGCGCGCCAGCTGTTGGCGGCGCTCATCGTCCAGACTCAGCAGGCTTTGTTCGTGCTGTTCAAGCCAGGCGCGGTAGGGCGCCGGGTCGTCGACTTCGAAGTCGGCCGGATGCGCTTGCAGGGTGTCCAGGCGCTGCTCCTCGCAGCTCAACAGGCGCTCGAAGCCCTGGTTGAACGCTTGCAGGGTGGCGGCATCCGTGGGGAACGGCTGCAACTGGACCAGGGCGCTCTGTTCATAGCGAGCCGGCAGCCACAGGCGGATCAGCGGCGCGCAGGTTTCTTCCAGGCGCGTCAGGTCGGCGATGCCCAGGGCGGCCAGGTGCTGGCGCAAGAGCGGAACGTCCAAGGGTGCTGGCCCTTGTTCCAGGCCGATCAGTTCTCCGATCAACTGGCGGTAGCTCAAGCCACAGTGCTCATCAATGCGGTGCAGGCTCTGGTGGACGCGATCCAGTTCGCCCTCCAGGGCTTCGATGCGCGCCGCCAGGCGTTCGCGCTGGTGCAGCCAGGGCTGCTGGGCGGCATCGCTCTTGAACAGGGCTTCGAGCTGTTCGCGGACACTGCGGATCACCGGTTCACGATCGCGGTTGATGTCGTTGAGCATCACCACCCGATTGCCCAGGCCCTCGGCCACTAGACGCTTGTGCACCACTTCCAGGGCGGCGTGCTTCTGGCAGACGATCAGCAGGCTGCGTTGGCGCCCAATGGCATCGGCCACCATGTTGACGATGGTCTGGCTCTTGCCGGTGCCGGGCGGGCCTTCCACCAGCAGCCCGGGCGCCTGTCGTGCCTGGAGCACCGCGGCTTCCTGGGACGGGTCGCTGGCCACGGTAAAGAAACGCTGCAATTCAGGCGGGGGCGGGGCGGCCTCGCTGTCACGGCTGTCTGGTTGCGCCGGGTTCAGGCGTAGGGCGGTTTCCAGTCCGGTCCCGCCGGGTGGCAGGGCCTTGAGCTGGCGCAGGTCCTCGCCGATGGCCTGGCCTATGAAGGCAACATGGAACAGCACAGCGGCGCAGGCCAGTTGATCCTGGTAGGGCGCCACTTCGGTGCTGGCCGGAGGCAGGTTGCCGAGTACCCGGGAACCGGGAGTGGCCAGCATGCCGAAGGCGTCCATGACATCGCCGGCCTTGAGTGCCGAGCGCCCCAGCAATTCATCGGCGGCCTTGCGCCAGCGCTTGGCGGCGTCGATGCCCAGCAGGGTGTCGAGCCCCGGGTTGGGGCGCACTTCTTCACGCTCGCTGTCGAAGACCAGGGCGACCTTGCCGCGGCTGCCGACTTCCAGTAACAGCTTGACCGGCCATAGCAGCAACGGCGCGATACGGGTGCGGCTAGTGCCACGCGGGTCTTTGGTCAGCAGGAAGGGAAAGCCCAGGTACAGGCCGTCGATCCCGGTGTCGCGCTGGTACAGCGAACTCTGGCGGTACAGGCTGTTGAGTCGCATTTCCAGCAGGGGATTCTCGGCGAAACACGCCGGGTCGAGGTGGATGGGCTGGGCGTTGCGCGCCACCAAGTGATCCAGCAGCGCCGGGGCCGGGCTGCGCTCACTGTGCAACTCGTTGAGGTCGACCCGGGCGGTGGTCTTGCCGATGCTCATGCGCACCAGTGGTCCGCGCAGCACCACGCTGGCGACCTTCTTCTCGAAGAAGTCGAGGATCTGCGAAACGTAGTGCTGCTTTTGCGGCTCCAGCCATTGCTCGGCGCCGATCGCCAGCAGCACCAGGGCCTTGGCCAGGGGCATGCGTCGCTCCAGGCGAAATTGCTCAGCCCACTCATCGACGCTCGGCACGCCACAGCGGGCGAAGCCGCTGATGCGTTCGTCGATTTCCCGGTATAGGGCCGGGCGCGGCAGCCCCAATAGCGTGCGCGCACTATCGGTGTCGAAGCTCAGGACCACCGCCTCGCGGGCCAGGGTGGCGGCTTCTTCGAGGATCGCGTCCACCGAGCGAAACTGGCCGATGGCGGCACTGAGCAGCACGATCAGGTCTTCTTCGCTGATGGTGCGCCGGTCGGCCAGGGACAAGATGCCGTTGTGCTCGCTGTCCGGCAGCAGGCGCTGGCGCTCTTCCCATTGCGCGGTCAGACGAGCGCGGGAGCTGGAGAGCAGGTAGATGCGCAACTGCTCCTCGTCCAGTTCGATGGCCTGGTGCTGGGCGCGCTGGCGCACCTGTTCGGCGCGCAGCTTGAGGCGCGACAGCCAGTGCTCGGTCTCCAGGCGTTCCAGCAGGTCCGGGGCCGGACCGCTGATCAACCGATAACCGTCCAAGGGATGTTCCAGCAACCAGCCGGGGGTGACGATTTCGCCGCGCAGGATCAGCGGCATTTCCGGGTTCAGCAGTTTCAGCGCCAACATCAGTCGGCAGTCGTCTTCCAGCGCCTGGTGCTGGGCCACCTGACGCAGGCCGGCCAGTTGGCGGGCCGACAAGCCAGCCTGTTCGGCCCAGGTGACGATTACTCCGCGCAATAGATGATCCAGGGCCTGGGGCCAGTGCTCGACCTCGGCGGCCGCTAGGGCGAACGGTCCTGGCCGGCGGAAACGCCGGCTGCCCAGGGCAATACTGGCGCCTTCGTCGGCGTCTTCGTCACGGGCCACCGCGTCCGGCACGCTGGGGCTTTCGCCCTGCAGCCAGGCCTGCACCTGGGGCCATTGCCAGCGTTGGTGGCGGTCCCGGGCCAGCAGGCCGCGCAACAGCAGCGCAAGGCGCGGGTCGAGGTCGTCCGGCAGTAGCACGCCGTTGGCCAGAATGTGAATCAGGTAGGCGTTGGCATTGATCCCGGCGAAGCATTCACCCTGGGTCAACTGTTCCAGCAGGATCATCCCCAGGCTCCACCAGTCGGAGGCCGCCGCGACGCCGCCGGCGATGGCTTCAGGGGCCATGTAGCGGCTGGTTTCCAGGGGCGAGACGATGTCCAGGTCGAACTCGGACAGCCTTGCCGAACCAAAGCCGCTGATCACCAGGTCCAGGGGCTCGCGGCTGCGCACCAGCAAGGTCGCCGGGCGCAGGTCGCGGTGGCGCAGGCCGGCTTCGCTGAAGGCATGCAGGGCTTGGCCCAGCTCACTGACGATGTGCTGTACCACGGCGCTGTCGCTGACCACGATCCCCAGGTCGGCCAGGGTGCCGCCGGTGAGCTCCTCGGCTACTTCGAAGGCGCGCTCGTCCCAGCGGCCAGTGTGGATGATCTCCGGCACGTGTTCCCGGGGCAGGCGCTTGATGGCTTCGTACACCGACGGATCAGGTTCGGCGCCTGCCTGGTAGAGGGTCAGTACCGCTTGGTGTGCGGTTTCACGATGCTCGGCGATAAAGCGCTCGCGCACGCCACCGCTGCTGATTTGCCGTAACAGACGCCAGCCGTCGATCACGGTTTCGCTGTCGGCGGCGGCTGGGGGCGCGGCGGATGGCTGTTGCTCTGGGGCCAGCGGGTCGGCGCCGCAGACCAGGCACATCAAGTCGCCGTCCGCCATGGCATGACCGTTGCCGCAGCGCAGGGGGGAGCCACTGTCCGCCACGACCTGGGGCGGCGGCTCAAGCGCTGCAAGGGTGACTACCGGCTGCGGGCGCCAGCCCTCGGGGTGAATCGCTTCGGCGGACAGTTCCCAGCCGCAGACCCGGTGGTCCACCTGGCCTTCGCAGAAGATTTCGGCCAGGGAGCGTTCAGTCTGGCAATTGGGGCAAAAACGTATCATTGGTGACGGTTCCGGTTATCCGCGGCGAGAGGTGTGGGCGCTGATCTGGAGTTGGTGGCCCTGGTCGTGCAGCAGATCGCGCAGACGCAGCACGTCGTCACGCCTAGGGATTCCAGCCATCCAGACACTGCCGTCGTCGTCGAACATCACATCCAGCGCGCGGTCATCAGGTTGCAGCGGGCGCTGGTAGGCGGACAGACGCTGGCGGCCCAGCTCGGTCAAGAGGATCAGGCGCTGGTTGTCGCTGCCGCGTAGGACCAGCGTTTGCGCCTGCTGTTGCGCGAAGGGGTCACAGATCAGTGCGTCCAGCAGGCCTTCGGCTTTTTTAAGCAGCGGTTGCAAGTGTTCCAGGGAATGGCCGCTGTAGACCAGGATGTCCACCGGGGTACGTTCGCGCAGGGCGCGCAACAGGGCCAGCAGCGCCTCGGGCTGGTCGAAGGGCTCGCCACCGGACAGGGTGATGCCTTCGGCCCGGGCCAGCCAGGGTTGCAGGTCGTGCAGCACCTGGCTCAAGGGCAATGGCTGTTTGCCCGGGCCCCAGGTGTCCGCCGAAATGCAGCCCTCGCAACGGATGCTGCACCCCTGGAACCACAGGCCCAGGCGCTGCCCCGGGCCCAGGGTGGTGACCGGGAAATGCACCCGCGACAAGCTGATGTTCACGAGGCGCGGGCTAGCAACTGCAGGCCGCCGGCTTGCAACTGGCGCACGTCGAAGTGCTGGCCGGGCTGCGCGTCCTGGTCGAACAGGGCCCGGGCCAGGGGGTTGAGCAAGTGTGCTTCCAGTTGATTGCGAATGCCCCGGCCGCCGTTGGACAGGTCTTGCAGGCACAGCTGGCGCAGGTTGCCCAGCGAGGCGTCATCGAGCTGCACATGCAGGGCCTGGGCCGCCAGGTCGGCGAGGATGTTGCCGACCATCTGCTGGAAGATCTGCTCGGCGATGTCCGGGCGGATGAAGTCGAAGACGATGATGTTCTCGCCGATCCGGTTGAGGATTTCCGGACGGTTGAGCACCAATTTGAAGTGGTGTTCGATCTCCCCCTGGACCTTGTCCTGCACGGTCTCGAAGGCTTCGCCGGGCTGCACGTTGGCGACGCGCTCGCCATTGTCGCCCTGGCGGTAGATGCCCAGGTTTGAGGTGAAGACGATCAGCGCTTCGGAAAAGTACACCCGATCGCCGCGACCCGAGGTGAGCACACCGTCGTCGAGGATCTGCAGGAACTTGTCGAGGATTCGTGGGTGAGCCTTTTCGATCTCGTCGAACAGCACCACGCTGAAAGGTTTTTCGCGGATCGCGTTGGTCAGTTCGCCGCCCACGTCGTAGCCGACATAACCGGGCGGCGCACCCACCAGGCGCTGGTCGGCGTGTTCGGCGCTGAATTCCGACATGTCGAAGCGGATGTAAGCGCTTTCATCACCAAACAGCAGGCTGGTGATGGTCTTGGCCAGTTCGGTCTTGCCGACCCCGGTGGGCCCGGCCAGAAAGGCCACGCCCCGAGGACGGTTGCCCTTGCGGCTGGCGCCGACCCCGGTCATGGCGCGCTTGACGATGTCCAGCATGTGGGTCACGGCGTGGCCCTGGCCCTTGACCCGCTGGCGGATGAAATCATCGGCCTGGCGGATGCGTTGGCGGTCGATCTTCAACCAGGGGTCTTCGGTGACCCCGACTTTATAGCGGCGCACGGCGTCGCCGATGCGTTCCATGGCCAGGCCTTCGACCCGGGCCAATTGGACGATGGCGTTGAGGTCGAGCAGCAGCAGGCCTTCGGTGTTTTCGACGAATGCCCGCACTGCTTTGTCGCGGCTTTCGTCGCTGGCTTCCTGGGCCCCGGGCAGGCCGCGCAACAGCGCCGGTGCCAGCGCCTGGCGGGCTTGTTGGTCGGGTTTCGAGACGGGAATCGGGCGCAGGCGCGGGTTGTCGATCAGCAGCCAGTCGGGCAGGTCGCCTTCCTTTTCCACTACCCAGAGGATGCTGTTGAAGAACGGCGTGCGCTGTTCCCCCGCAGGCCGGCTGCGGGCCTGATGGGACAGCACCAGAGCCTGGGTAAACAGCTGGTGCTCGGCGGCGCTCAGTGCGTCGTTGCGGATCACCAGGCGTGAGGCGAAATCGACAATCAGGGCCAGCGGCGCGCCTTGGCGCTCTACCAGGCGCGGCAGGGTGGCTGCCAGCAGGTCGAGGCCTGCGGGCGCCGCACCGTCCACCGGAGTCAGGCCCAGCTCGCGCAGCAGGTTGTCGGCCTGGGCCGGTTCGCTGCCCGGAGGCAGCAGCACGCGCAGGCCACCAAGAGGGTCCCAGCTCAGCACCTGAGCATAACCCGCCGCCAGCAGCTCGTCGCGCAGATTGAGATTGAAGGCTTGGGGGGTAATGACCCCGGGGGCAAC
Source organism: Pseudomonas sp. LD120 (assembly GCF_009861525.1). Classification (GTDB taxonomy): domain Bacteria; phylum Pseudomonadota; class Gammaproteobacteria; order Pseudomonadales; family Pseudomonadaceae; genus Aquipseudomonas. The sequence goes on from NZ_WVHL01000003.1 coordinate 817,767, forward strand.
TTCACTGGCTTGCAGGTCGCGGACATTGCCGGACAGCACGAACTGGCTTTTCAGGGGCAGAAAACGCAGCAAATCGCGCAGCCAGCGCGGCTTTTCGAAGGAGGCAGTCCTTGGCATTGAAGCGGAGCTCGTCGTAGGAAACAGGACGCGACATTAGCATAGGGACGTTTTTACTTACGATGCTGCACAGGCTTTCTTACCTGTCAGCGCTGAGCGGGAATCCGGCTTGTGAGGAAAGAGACCCGTGAGATCGCCTTCGCCGGCAAGACGGTATTTACGGATATGAACGCGATGTTGCTGCAGGCGCTGGCTACGGGGTGTCGGTGGCGGCGTCGGGCTCCAGCAGGCGGGCGCCCGGGCCGGCGTCTCCCAGGACATCTCCATAGTTGCGCAGCGGGCACCCTTCCAAGGACAGGCAGCCACAGCCAATGCACTGGTTCAGCCGCTCGCGCAGCAGGGTCAGTTGGCGGATGCGTTCGTCCAGTTCACCGCTCCACTGTTGTGACAGGCGCTGCCAGTCCGCGGCACTGGGCGCGCGGTCGGCGGGCAGGGTGGACAGGGCCTGAGCAATTTCCGCCAGGGGAATGCCCAGGCGCTGGGCCACTTTGATCAAGGACACGCGGCGCAGCACCGAACGTGGGTAGCGCCGCTGGTTGCCCGAGTTGCGCCGGCTGGTGATCAGCCCCTTGGTTTCGTAGAAATGCAATGCGGTCACGGCGACGCCGCTGCGGGCCGACAGTTGGCCAACCGTCAGTTCTTTGTGGAGAGCATCGGCTTTGATCATTAAAGGGCACCAGGGTGAAAAACAGGCTTGACCTTGAGTTAACTAGAGGTTTTACCCTGCGGCGCATTCAATCGCAAGATTCTGTCCGACCGCCATAGGGAGCCGTTCATGGCCGCATTAGAGAGAAACCGCAGCTTCACCCAGTTGATCGAGTTCGAGATCGAACCGCACCAGCAGCAGGCTCTGGTGTCGGCCCTGTCCGCACAAACCGAGCGCCTGGCCCTGGGCTATGGCGGTTTTCTCAGTGCCAGCGTGCAGGTCAGCGACGACGGTCGGCGGGTGCTCAATTACCTGCAATGGCAATCCCGGGAAGCCGGCGAGGCAGCCTTCGAGCGTTTCGAGAGCGGCGAGCAGGATTTCTGGCAGTTGATCCTGACCCATCAGGCCAAGGCCGTGACCTTCGGTTCATTCCAGGTGCTGAGCAGCATTGCCCGCAGCCGGGACAATGCCTTGCAGTGCAATCTATTGGGTTAGCTCACGCGTTGCAGGCTGGGCTCGTTGGGTGGAGGCGCCGAGCCTCGGGAGTTGACCGTCAGTTCGTCGGTCCTGATCAAGCCGCTGCCGCTGCCGCTGCCGCTGCCGCTGCCGCTGCTGTTGCTGTTGCTGTTGCGGCTCAGGCTCAGCAGCTTGGCGCTGCGTACCTGGTTGTCGTGGCTGAAACGGTAAGCGGTGCATAGCCAGGCGTCTTCGACGTGCGCTACTGGCTCCAGCCTGCTCGGCGAAGAGTTTCAGCGAGGTTCGCGCCAGCCAGGCGTCGTTCGGCGTCACCTGTTGCGGGTGCGCTGGCAAGGGGCAGGTTCGAGGCCTTGAACTCCGGGGCCGTGGCGCGGACCGATTGGCCGGTTATGAAATAGGCAGGAGTGGTCGTGGGCCTATGCGGCAGTCGATAGCGACTATTGAGCGAGTTGATTTTCGCCACTGTCGGCGCGCGAGTAGCCTGTGGCCATTGTTCGCAACCCGCTCCCAGGTGCTCGTCATGAAGGCTTTGCCGGCTGTTCTGCTGCTGTTGGTTTCCAGTGTGTTGGCCGGCTGCGCCAGCCCGGGCGCTCCGGAGTTGCGTCCCTACACGGCGCAGGAGACCCGCGAGCTGGCGCTGGAGGCGTTGAATCGCCGTGGTCTGTCCTTTGATGAGTACCAGCAGAAGAAGGCCGAGCTGCTTGGGCGTCCTTCGGTCTTTGATGCCCAGGGGGAAATCAGCGCACAGCGCAATATCAGTCGCCGCCATCCGGCCAGTTAATCGAAACTGTACGGGTTAAATTTTCCGTCAACTGTCCGTGAGTTTCAGGCAGATGCTGAGTTAGGGTCGAGGCTTGATTGACCTTGCCCTGGACCTTGCATCCATGACCGTTTCCCTTGATCTGCTATTGGCATTCGCCCTGTTTGCGCTGGTCACATCCATTACCCCGGGGCCGAATAACACCATGTTGCTGGCTTCTGGGGTGAACTTCGGTTTCAACCGTTCTATCCCGCATATCCTCGGCATCAGTTGCGGCTTTTTCGTTCTGGTGCTAGCGGTCGGCCTGGGCCTGGGGGCGGTGTTCGAGGCCTATCCGCTGCTGTACAGCGTGCTGCGCTATGCCGGCGCGGCTTACCTGTTGTACCTGGCGTGGAAGATCGCGCGTTCCGGTCCCATCTCCGATGAGCCGCGAGGCCAAGGGCAGCCTTTGGGTTATTGGGGCGCGGCGGCGTTTCAGTGGGTCAATCCCAAGGCCTGGGTGATGGCGGTGGGGGCCATCAGCACTTACACCCCGCTGCAGGGCTACTTCATCAATGTTCTGGTGATCGCGGCGGTCTTTGCCCTGATCAACGCGCCCACGGTCAGTCTCTGGGCGGCCTGTGGCAGCCTGCTGCGCAATGTGTTGCGTAACCCACGCTGGCTGCGCCTGTTCAATTTCGGCATGGCCGGGTTGCTGGTGCTTTCCCTGGCGCCCTTGCTGCTGGAAAACATCAGTTGAGCGGCGCTTCAACGCCTCGCCCCGAGCCTGTTAAGCTGCGTTCCAGGCGCGTTCCTTCGCACGTTTAAACGGAGTTTTTCTTCTTTAACGGCATCCGATCGCGTATTGCTCAATGCCTGCTGTTGGCATGTCGCCTATGAATGGCGCGTTTCTGCGTGGTGTTCTCTGAGCCAATGCCGATCCTGGAATACGCTCTACGGGTCTTTCAGCCATGAACAAACGTCCTCTTTTTATTTCGACCACGCCCCTATGCCTGTGGACGCCTGGGCCAGCCACATTCGCCTTGATCGTTTCACTTCCCAGGCAGATGTGGATTGCGCTGCGCAGTTGATCAAGGCATCAACCGCCGCAGAGGTGGCGTTTTGGGCCGCAGTCCAGACTTGAGGGTTGAGTGATCTCGACCTTCCATAACAATTATTTAGCCGGTTAAGGAGACACAATGAGTACCCAGCCTTTGACCCAGGGAATGGTTCCCAAGCGCCTGGCGCATGTTCGACAGTTGATGCGCCGTGAGGGCATTCATGCCTTGCTGGTGCCTTCGGCCGACCCGCACTTGTCGGAATACCTGCCGGGCTATTGGCAGGGGCGCCAGTGGCTCTCGGGTTTTCATGGTTCGGTGGGCACGTTGATCGTGACCGCGGATTTCGCCGGGGTTTGGGCCGACAGCCGTTATTGGGAGCAGGCCACCAAGGAGCTCAATGGCAGCGGCATTGAGTTGGTGAAGTTGCAGCCGGGTCAGCCCGGCCCGCTGGACTGGCTGGCCGAGCACGCGCCCAAAGGCAGCGTGGTGGCGGTGGACGGTGCGGTCATGGCCGTGGCCTCGGCCCGTAACCTGGGCAGCAAGTTGCAGGAACGCGGGGCCAGCCTGCGCACCGATATCGACCTGCTCCAGGAAGTATGGAGCGATCGCCCCGCATTGCCGCAGCAACCGGTCTACCAGCACTTACCGCCACAAGCCACGCAAAGCCGGGTGGAGAAACTGGCCACGCTGCGGGAAGCCCTCAAGGAACGTGGTGCTGACTGGCACTTCATCGCCACCCTCGACGACATCGCTTGGCTGTTCAACCTGCGTGGCGCGGATGTTTCGTTCAATCCGGTGTTTGTGTCCTTCGCGTTGATCAGCCAGCAGCAGGCCACGTTGTTCGTGGCCCTGAACAAGATTGATGAGCAACTGCGCGGGGTACTTGAAGCCGATGGCGTACGCCTACGCGATTATTCGGAAGTGGCGGCAGCGCTGCGTGGTGTGCCAGAAGGCGCGAACCTGCAGATCGATCCGGCGCGGGTCACGGCCGGCTTGCTGGAAAACCTGAACCCTGGCGTGACGCTGGTGGAAGGGCTCAATCCCACTACCTTGGCCAAGTCGCGCAAGAGCCTGGCGGATGCCAAGCACATTCGTCAGGCCATGGAGCAGGATGGCGCGGCGTTATGCGAGTTTTTTGCCTGGCTGGAAACGGCCCTGGGTTGTGAGCGGATCACCGAGTTAAGCATCGATGAACACCTGACCGCGGCCCGTGAGCGGCGGCCGGGTTACGTGTCCCTGAGCTTCAACACCATTGCAGCGTTCAACGCCAATGGCGCCATGCCCCATTACCACGCCACGCCTGAGGAACATGCGGTGATCGAGGGCGACGGCCTGTTGCTGATCGACTCCGGCGGCCAATACTTGGGCGGCACCACGGACATCACGCGGATGGTACCGATCGGTACCCCAAGTGCCGAGCAGAAGCGCGATTGCACCCGGGTGCTCAAGGGCGTTATTGCGCTGTCTCGGGCGCGGTTTCCCCGAGGCATTCTCTCGCCGTTGCTGGATGCCATTGCTCGCGCGCCGATTTGGGCTGACGGCGTGGACTACGGACACGGGACAGGGCATGGCGTTGGCTATTTCCTCAATGTGCATGAGGGGCCGCAGGTTATTGCCTATCAGGCCGCACCAGCAGCGCATACCGCGATGCAACCGGGGATGATCACTTCCATAGAGCCTGGGACCTATCGTCCTGGCCGTTGGGGGGTACGGATCGAGAACCTGGTGTTGAATTGCGAGGCGGGCAGCACTGAGTTTGGCGAGTTCCTGCGATTCGAAACCCTGACACTGTGTCCGATCGACAGCCGTTGTCTGGAACTTTCCTGGCTTACCCAGGATGAGCGCGAGTGGTTCAATGCCTACCATGCCGAAGTGCGCCAGCGTCTGAGCCCTCTGCTCGACGGCGCGGCGCTGGAGTGGTTGCAGGCGCGCACGGCGGCGATCTGAGGGGCGATCTCAGCCGTGCAATGCGGGTGAGATGGCTGAAGGTGCCGGCGGCGGCTTAGTGGCTGCCGCTGGCCTCGGTTGTGGTTTGCGCAAGGCGTTCTGCCTGAAGTTGAGACGGTCCCGATCGAAAGGATGCCTCATCTACAAACAGGCCGGGGGCACCAAATACTCCTCATGCAATGCCTGCTTGGTTGTGAGGGTAGTCCAGTCCCCTTGGCCTCTTCGTCGTGGTTCAGTCGAGAATTTGCTGCCCGACGCGAGGTGCGCACGCACGAAGCCTTGGCGCGGGTAGCTCTCGAGGGAGCATTGACGGGCGACAGCCGGTCGAGGGCTTGATCTGGCCGTTGCATCAGGCAAGCGCCCGGACGCTGGGAAGCCTAGCCAGGTCGATTCTGTCGGAGGATGCGGGAGCGTTGGTGGTGCGGACGCGGGTGATTCAGCGTCAGGTCTTGAGGTCCAGGCATGAACAAACCCGTGGACGACTGAATGAGCCGCCCATGGATGGCTTGATACCGCTATTTACAGATGACGATCATGCTACGGCTGGTGTAGCCGGCAGGATTGAGTCCGAAGAGGTAGTCGCCGGGGTCTTCCACGGTATCACCTGACTTGGCGATGACCTTGTAACCCTTGGAACCACAGGATTCGCTCGCCTTGGTGTAGCACCTGTTCCAGGAAGAGGAAAGGCCAGAGCAGTTGATGTGGAGTCCTTTCTTACCCCGTTTGAATTCTGTCTTGGCGGTGGCCGCGCAGCCTGCAAGGGCAAGTATGGCCAACAGTATCAAAAATCGTTTCATCCCCGTCCTTATCGCTAGCCTTGGATCTAAATGCCCAAGTGTGACTGCAATACCTGTCGTCTTTTGCGTGTGCGATATCCCTGTCTGACAACTTCCTGGGTGACGTTGAGCAGATGGCTAAACATGGCCTAATTGAGCGCCAATTACCAGAGTTGAGCGTTAATCAGCTGCAACTAATGGTTTGGAGTTGCGGCGCATGGTCATGGTCGCCCCCACAGAGGCCAGGATGATGCAGGCAATCGCCATCCATTGCGCCAGGGATAGGTACTCATGCAGGAACAGCAGGCCAGAGAGTGCGCCGAAAGCCGGTTCGATACTCATCAGAGTGCCGAAGGTGCGAGCCGGCATCCGCGTTAGCGCAACCATCTCCAGACTGTAGGGCAGAGCGGTAGACAAGATGGCCACGCCCAGTGCGACTGGAATCAGGGCGGGGGTCAGCAACGCGGAGCCGGCGTGGACGATGCCTATGGGAGCGACAAACAACGCTGCGATCATCACGCCCAGCGCTGCCGTCTGAATACCATTCTCGGCCCCGGCTTTCTGTCCAAACAGAATGTACAGCGCCCAACAGACTCCTGCGCCCAATGCATAGCCTGCACCTACCAGGTCGATGGCGGTCTCGGTGGCTCCGGTGGGAATCAGCAGCAGAAGCCCGACGATGGCCAGCGCGATCCAAAGGAAGTCGATTGCCTTGCGTGATGCATAGATGGCCACTGCGAGGGGGCCGGTGAATTCTAGGGCGACGGCGATTCCCAGTGGCACGCTTCGCAAGGACATATAGAAGAGGAAATTCATGCCACCCAGCGCCATCCCATAAACGATCACCGTGCGCAGGGTCTTGGCCGTGAGCTTGGCGCGCCAGGGCCTTAATAGAAGCAGCATGATGATGCTGGCGAAAATCAGCCGCAGGGTGGTTGTTCCCTGAGCACCAACGACGGGGAACATGCTTTTGGCCAGGGAGGCGCCTGATTGAATCGAGGCCATGGCAATCAGCAGCAGGCCTACCGGAAACAGGGTCGAGGCAAGACTGCGCGGTTGGTCGTTCATGCGGAGGGGTTTCCAGTGTTGGTAATAAAGAGGGCGGTGCGTGGAGCATGATGCTCAACTAATGAAAAATGAGCAATATAGTGCGCAGGGTCTTTTTTGTGCCCTATATAAAGGCGGCCTGCCAAAGTTTTTGCGTTGAATCATAGAAAATGCAAATTAAGTGTTGACGGCAGATTCTACAGGTCTATAATTCGCCCCACTTCCGGCGCAGTCGAAACGGAAAACTCCTTGAGATTCAACGAGTTGCGCAGTTTTCGACAGCGGTTACGCTTCAGATCATCGAAGCCAGAAGCAGTTAGTAAGGCAGTGTGTTTTCGCCTTGTTAACGATTCGATCCTCTCGGTCGAAAGCGGTTAAAAAGAGGTGTTGACAGCAGCGTGTAACGCTGTAGAATTCGCCTCCCGCTGACGAGAGATCGGAAGCGCAAGTGGTTGAAGTTAAAAAGGAAACTTTGAAAACTTCTTAAAAAAATCACTTGACAGCAAATGAGGCTGCTGTAGAATGCGCGCCTCGGTTGAGACGAAAGATCTTAACCAACCGCTCTTTAACAACTGAATCAAGCAATTCGTGTGGGTGCTTGTGGAGTCAGACTGATAGTCAAAAAGATTATCAGCATCACAAGTTACTCCGCGAGAAATCAAAGATGTAACCAACGATTGCTGAGCCAAGTTTAGGGTTTTCTCAAAACCCAAAGATGTTTGAACTGAAGAGTTTGATCATGGCTCAGATTGAACGCTGGCGGCAGGCCTAACACATGCAAGTCGAGCGGCAGCACGGGTACTTGTACCTGGTGGCGAGCGGCGGACGGGTGAGTAATGCCTAGGAATCTGCCTGGTAGTGGGGGATAACGTCCGGAAACGGGCGCTAATACCGCATACGTCCTACGGGAGAAAGTGGGGGATCTTCGGACCTCACGCTATCAGATGAGCCTAGGTCGGATTAGCTAGTTGGTGAGGTAATGGCTCACCAAGGCGACGATCCGTAACTGGTCTGAGAGGATGATCAGTCACACTGGAACTGAGACACGGTCCAGACTCCTACGGGAGGCAGCAGTGGGGAATATTGGACAATGGGCGAAAGCCTGATCCAGCCATGCCGCGTGTGTGAAGAAGGTCTTCGGATTGTAAAGCACTTTAAGTTGGGAGGAAGGGCAGTTACCTAATACGTAATTGTTTTGACGTTACCGACAGAATAAGCACCGGCTAACTCTGTGCCAGCAGCCGCGGTAATACAGAGGGTGCAAGCGTTAATCGGAATTACTGGGCGTAAAGCGCGCGTAGGTGGTTTGTTAAGTTGGATGTGAAAGCCCCGGGCTCAACCTGGGAACTGCATCCAAAACTGGCAAGCTAGAGTATGGTAGAGGGTGGTGGAATTTCCTGTGTAGCGGTGAAATGCGTAGATATAGGAAGGAACACCAGTGGCGAAGGCGACCACCTGGACTGATACTGACACTGAGGTGCGAAAGCGTGGGGAGCAAACAGGATTAGATACCCTGGTAGTCCACGCCGTAAACGATGTCAACTAGCCGTTGGGAGCCTTGAGCTCTTAGTGGCGCAGCTAACGCATTAAGTTGACCGCCTGGGGAGTACGGCCGCAAGGTTAAAACTCAAATGAATTGACGGGGGCCCGCACAAGCGGTGGAGCATGTGGTTTAATTCGAAGCAACGCGAAGAACCTTACCAGGCCTTGACATCCAATGAACTTTCTAGAGATAGATTGGTGCCTTCGGGAACATTGAGACAGGTGCTGCATGGCTGTCGTCAGCTCGTGTCGTGAGATGTTGGGTTAAGTCCCGTAACGAGCGCAACCCTTGTCCTTAGTTACCAGCACGTTATGGTGGGCACTCTAAGGAGACTGCCGGTGACAAACCGGAGGAAGGTGGGGATGACGTCAAGTCATCATGGCCCTTACGGCCTGGGCTACACACGTGCTACAATGGTCGGTACAGAGGGTTGCCAAGCCGCGAGGTGGAGCTAATCCCATAAAACCGATCGTAGTCCGGATCGCAGTCTGCAACTCGACTGCGTGAAGTCGGAATCGCTAGTAATCGCGAATCAGAATGTCGCGGTGAATACGTTCCCGGGCCTTGTACACACCGCCCGTCACACCATGGGAGTGGGTTGCACCAGAAGTAGCTAGTCTAACCTTCGGGAGGACGGTTACCACGGTGTGATTCATGACTGGGGTGAAGTCGTAACAAGGTAGCCGTAGGGGAACCTGCGGCTGGATCACCTCCTTAATCGACGACATCAGCTGCTTCATAAGCTCCCACACGAATTGCTTGATTCATTGAAGAAGACGATAGAAGCAGCTTTAAGCTCCAAGCTGATAGCTCCAAGCTAACAGTTACAAGCTCGAAATTGGGTCTGTAGCTCAGTTGGTTAGAGCGCACCCCTGATAAGGGTGAGGTCGGCAGTTCGAATCTGCCCAGACCCACCAATTTTGTTATGGGGCCATAGCTCAGCTGGGAGAGCGCCTGCCTTGCACGCAGGAGGTCAGCGGTTCGATCCCGCTTGGCTCCACCATAAACTGCTTCTGAAAGCTTAGAAATGAGCATTCACTTTGAATGTTGATTTCTAGTCTTTTGATTAGATCGTTCTTTAAAAATTTGGGTATGTGATAGAAAGATAGACTGAACGTTACTTTCACTGGTAACGGATCAGGCTAAGGTAAAATTTGTGAGTTAAATTGCAAATTTTCGGCGAATGTCGTCTTCATAGTATAACCAGATTGCTTGGGGTTATATGGTCAAGTGAAGAAGCGCATACGGTGGATGCCTTGGCAGTCAGAGGCGATGAAAGACGTGGTAGCCTGCGATAAGCTTCGGGGAGTCGGCAAACAGACTTTGATCCGGAGATCTCTGAATGGGGGAACCCAGCCATCATAAGATGGTTATCTTGTACTGAATACATAGGTGCAAGAGGCGAACCAGGGGAACTGAAACATCTAAGTACCCTGAGGAAAAGAAATCAACCGAGATTCCCTTAGTAGTGGCGAGCGAACGGGGACTAGCCCTTAAGTGGCTTTGAGATTAGCGGAACGCTCTGGAAAGTGCGGCCATAGTGGGTGATAGCCCTGTACGCGAAAATCTCTTAGTCATGAAATCGAGTAGGACGGGGCACGAGAAACCTTGTCTGAATATGGGGGGACCATCCTCCAAGGCTAAATACTACTGACTGACCGATAGTGAACTAGTACCGTGAGGGAAAGGCGAAAAGAACCCCGGAGAGGGGAGTGAAATAGATCCTGAAACCGTATGCGTACAAGCAGTGGGAGCAGACTTTGTTCTGTGACTGCGTACCTTTTGTATAATGGGTCAGCGACTTATTTTCAGTGGCGAGCTTAACCGAATAGGGGAGGCGTAGCGAAAGCGAGTCTTAATAGGGCGTCTAGTCGCTGGGAATAGACCCGAAACCGGGCGATCTATCCATGGGCAGGTTGAAGGTTAGGTAACACTGACTGGAGGACCGAACCGACTACCGTTGAAAAGTTAGCGGATGACCTGTGGATCGGAGTGAAAGGCTAATCAAGCTCGGAGATAGCTGGTTCTCCTCGAAAGCTATTTAGGTAGCGCCTCATGTATCACTGTAGGGGGTAGAGCACTGTTTCGGCTAGGGGGTCATCCCGACTTACCAAACCGATGCAAACTCCGAATACCTACAAGTGCCGAGCATGGGAGACACACGGCGGGTGCTAACGTCCGTCGTGAAAAGGGAAACAACCCAGACCGTCAGCTAAGGTCCCAAAGTTATGGTTAAGTGGGAAACGATGTGGGAAGGCTTAGACAGCTAGGAGGTTGGCTTAGAAGCAGCCACCCTTTAAAGAAAGCGTAATAGCTCACTAGTCGAGTCGGCCTGCGCGGAAGATGTAACGGGGCTCAAACCATACACCGAAGCTACGGGTATCACGTAAGTGATGCGGTAGAGGAGCGTTCTGTAAGCCTGTGAAGGTGAGTTGAGAAGCTTGCTGGAGGTATCAGAAGTGCGAATGCTGACATGAGTAACGACAATGGGTGTGAAAAACACCCACGCCGAAAGACCAAGGTTTCCTGCGCAACGTTAATCGACGCAGGGTTAGTCGGTCCCTAAGGCGAGGCTGAAAAGCGTAGTCGATGGAAAACAGGTTAATATTCCTGTACTTCTAGTTATTGCGATGGAGGGACGGAGAAGGCTAGGCCAGCTTGGCGTTGGTTGTCCAAGTTTAAGGTGGTAGGCTGGAATCTTAGGTAAATCCGGGATTCTAAGGCCGAGAGCTGATGACGAGTTACCTTTTAGGTGACGAAGTGGTTGATGCCATGCTTCCAAGAAAAGCTTCTAAGCTTCAGATAACTAGGAACCGTACCCCAAACCGACACAGGTGGTTGGGTAGAGAATACCAAGGCGCTTGAGAGAACTCGGGTGAAGGAACTAGGCAAAATGGCACCGTAACTTCGGGAGAAGGTGCGCCGGTGAGGGTGAAGGACTTGCTCCGTAAGCTCATGCCGGTCGAAGATACCAGGCCGCTGCGACTGTTTATTAAAAACACAGCACTCTGCAAACACGAAAGTGGACGTATAGGGTGTGACGCCTGCCCGGTGCCGGAAGGTTAATTGATGGGGTTAGCTAACGCGAAGCTCTTGATCGAAGCCCCGGTAAACGGCGGCCGTAACTATAACGGTCCTAAGGTAGCGAAATTCCTTGTCGGGTAAGTTCCGACCTGCACGAATGGCGTAACGATGGCGGCGCTGTCTCCACCCGAGACTCAGTGAAATTGAAATCGCTGTGAAGATGCAGTGTATCCGCGGCTAGACGGAAAGACCCCGTGAACCTTTACTATAGCTTTGCACTGGACTTTGAATTTGCTTGTGTAGGATAGGTGGGAGGCTTTGAAGCGTGAACGCCAGTTTGCGTGGAGCCATCCTTGAAATACCACCCTGGCAACTTTGAGGTTCTAACTCAGGTCCGTTATCCGGATCGAGGACAGTGTATGGTGGGTAGTTTGACTGGGGCGGTCTCCTCCTAAAGAGTAACGGAGGAGTACGAAGGTGCGCTCAGACCGGTCGGAAATCGGTCGTAGAGTATAAAGGCAAAAGCGCGCTTGACTGCGAGACAGACACGTCGAGCAGGTACGAAAGTAGGTCTTAGTGATCCGGTGGTTCTGTATGGAAGGGCCATCGCTCAACGGATAAAAGGTACTCCGGGGATAACAGGCTGATACCGCCCAAGAGTTCATATCGACGGCGGTGTTTGGCACCTCGATGTCGGCTCATCACATCCTGGGGCTGAAGCCGGTCCCAAGGGTATGGCTGTTCGCCATTTAAAGTGGTACGCGAGCTGGGTTTAGAACGTCGTGAGACAGTTCGGTCCCTATCTGCCGTGGACGTTTGAGATTTGAGAGGGGCTGCTCCTAGTACGAGAGGACCGGAGTGGACGAACCTCTGGTGTTCCGGTTGTCACGCCAGTGGCATTGCCGGGTAGCTATGTTCGGAAAAGATAACCGCTGAAAGCATCTAAGCGGGAAACTTGCCTCAAGATGAGATCTCACTGGGATCTTGAATCCCCTAAAGGGCCGTCGAAGACTACGACGTTGATAGGTTGGGTGTGTAAGCGCTGTGAGGCGTTGAGCTAACCAATACTAATTGCCCGTGAGGCTTGACCATATAACACCCAAGCAATTTGCTTAAGAAGCGAGTTGCGGTGTGTGAAGACGAAACGAACCGAAAGTTTGCAAACACACAAAGCTATTACATACCCATTTGCTGGCACGTTGCACAGGCAACGGACTGGCTACCGAATTTCTTGACGACCATAGAGCGTTGGAACCACCTGATCCCATCCCGAACTCAGAAGTGAAACGATGCATCGCCGATGGTAGTGTGGGGTTTCCCCATGTGAGAGTAGGTCATCGTCAAGATTAAATTCCGAAACCCCAATTGCGAAAGCAGTTGGGGTTTTGTCTTTGTGGCCACAGAAAAGCAGCGGGACCTGGGTCGGCAATGGCCGCTCGGCTACGGCTACCAGCGCTCAGACTTCCCTCTGAAGCCCGTTGTCTGCGGTGATTTCTATGCAATGGCTTTGGGCGTGGCTATCATCCCAGCCTCATTGTAAGGCGGAGCTTGCATGTCGACGTGGCGTGGAAAATCTAGGAGATGTCTTGGTTGAGCACTTTACCTGATCGTTTCACTTCTGAGTTCGGGGAGGGATCAGGTGATTTATATGCTAATGGCTGTTCGCCATTTAAAGGGATACGCGAGCTGGGTTTAAAACCTCATGAGACAGTTCGGTCCCTATCTGCCGTAGACGTTTTAGATCGGAAGTGTTTCACAAGAAGCGTCACTAACGCAGTGGTGACGAGGCCACCGATCAGGCACAAGCCAAATCGGTTTAAAGTCTGCAGATGGTTTTTGGTATGGTGCAGCTCTTTTAAAAGGACTTGAGTTCACCCGCACGGATTAGCGTCGACCTCTATTCAATGAGACGTTGCTGCAATGCCTGAAGCGATTCCGATCAAGGACCATGAGAAAGAAAGCCGCTTGGTCAACAAGCGACTATTGGCCTGCGCTGTATTGGTGGTTGCCATCAGTTGTGCTCTGGTGGCACGCATGTATGTCCTGCAAGTAGTGGAGTTCGATTATCACTCCACCGTCTCTGAAAATAACCGCGTACACGTCCTGCCGATCACTCCACCCCGCGGGCTTATCTATGATCGCAACGGTGTGCTGCTTGCCGATAACCGTCCCAGCTTCAACCTGACCATCATTCGTGAGCGCGCCACCAACCTCAAGGGCGAACTGGACACCGTGGTCGACCTGCTGCACTTGCCTCCAGAAGATCGCACGCTGTTCGATAAGGAGATGAAGCAGGTCCGCCATCCCTTCGTGCCTGTGACATTGTTCTACGAGCTCACTGAAAAGCAGATCGCGGTATTGGCGGTCAATGAATACCGTCTGCCGGGTCTGGATGTGCAAGCCCAGTTCGTCCGTCATTACCCGATGGGCGCACACTTCGCCCATTCCATCGGCTACGTCGGACGGATCAACGAGAAGGAAGCCAAGACCTTGGACTCGGTGGAGTACCGGGGGACTCAGTCCATTGGCAAAACCGGCATCGAGAAGTTCTACGAGTCAGAATTGCACGGTCATGTCGGTTATGAAGAAGTTGAAACCAACGCGCAGGGGCGGGTCATGCGCGTGCTTAAACACACCGACCCCACCCCAGGGAAGAACATCGTCCTGAGCCTCGATGTGAAGCTCCAGGAGGCGGCTGAAGAAGCCCTGGGCGATCGACGAGGTTCTGTCGTTGCCCTCGATCCGTCCACCGGTGAAGTACTGGCCATGGTCAGCAAGCCGAGTTTTGACCCCAACTTGTTCGTTACCGGTATCAGTTTCAAGCAATATGCGGCGCTGCGCGATTCTATTGATCGTCCGCTGTTCAACCGGGTGCTGCGGGGCCTTTATGCACCGGGCTCCACCATCAAGCCAGAAGTGGCGATTGCCGGGCTCGATGCCGGCGTGGTGACGCCATCGACCAAGGTGTTCGATCCGGGCTATTACCAGTTGCCGGACTTCGACCACAAATACCGCAACTGGAACCACAGCGGTGATGGCTGGGTGGACATGGATGCGGCGATCATGCGTTCCAACGACACTTACTTCTACGACCTGGCTCACAGACTGGGCATCGACCGTTTGCACGATTACATGGCGATGTTCGGCCTTGGAGAGAAGGTCTCGCTGGACATGTTCGAAGAGTCGCCCGGGCTGATGCCTTCTCAAGCTTGGAAGCGCGCCACGCGTCGCCAGCCCTGGTTCCCGGGGGAGACGGTGATTCTCGGTATCGGCCAGGGCTACATGCAGGTCACGCCGCTGCAACTGGCTCAGGCTACTGCCTTGATTGCCAACAAGGGGGTGTGGAATCGCCCACACTTGGCCAAGACCATCGACGGTGTTGCTCCCGTTGACGAGCACCCGAGACCCAATATCCTGCTGAAAAATCCCGATGACTGGGAGCAGGTCAACCACGGCATGCAGATGGTCATGCACAATCCGCGGGGTATCGCCCGCGCCGCCGCTGCCGGGGCGCAGTACCGGATTGCTGGCAAGAGCGGGACCGCTCAGGTGGTGGCGATCAAGCAAGGTGAGCGCTACAACCGCCTCAAGACCCGAGAGCGCTATCGCGATAATGCCTTATTCGTCGGCTTCGCTCCCGCCGAGCATCCGCAGATCGTGATTTCGGTGATGATCGAGAACGGTGAGGCCGGTGGCCGGGTTGCCGGCCCGGTGGTGCGGCAGATCATGGACGCCTGGCTGCTGGATCAGAACGGCCATCTCAAGCCGCAGTACGCCAGCCCTACAACGGCTCCTGGCAACCCTCACGTCTGAGTCATTTCAAGATCAAGCTCCCCGGCACCTGCTCACGAATACTGAGCATGTGCTGGATGCTCTGCAGAAACAGCGTTTCGGCCTGGCTCATCTTCTGCTCGCGGTTCCACAACAACTGGATATCGAAGTCCACCACGCCGTCTTCCGGGGGCAAGCGCCACAGCAAGCCTTGCTCCACATCCCGGCGTACCAGGTGAATCGGCAGGCAGCCGATGCCAAACCCGGCGCAGATCAGTCGGTAAATTTCTTCGAAACTGGTGGAAGACGCGACGATTTTACCGGTAAAACCCTGCTGGTCACGGAACAAGGTCAAAGGTGAAAGATTGCCGCCCAGTTGGTCACTGGTGAAGCTGACAAAGTTCTCCGTGGCCAGCTCTTGCAGGCTCAGGTTGTCCTGACCAAACAGGCGATGACGCTGGCCGCAGAAGTAGGCATAGCGCTCGCGAAACAGCACGCGCTGCTCCAGCCTCGGCTGTGCCAGACGGCAGAGCCCAACCCCCAGGGTCGCGGTCTTTTGCAGCAGTGAGCTGATGATGTTCGAGCTGCCCATCACCTCGACGTCCAGTTCGATCTTCGGGTGCGCGGCATGGAAGTCGGCAAGAAACTCATCGTAGTGCTGAGCCTTCACGCCGCTGACGGTGAGGATGCGGATCTTGCCCACCACGTCATCCTGGCGACTTTCCACCACGGTCCCTAAACGGGAAATATCCCCATAGATATCCGCAGCGATACGCAACACCTCTTCACCGGTTTCGGTGAGTTCAAAGCGCCGCCCGCTACGGGCAATCAGCACGCAACCGAGTTGTTCCTCAAGGCGCTTCAAGGCTTGGCTGACCGCTGACTGGGTGATGTGCAGGCGCGCCGCCGCGCGGCTCATGCCGCCTTCCTGGCCGATCACCAGGTAGGTGCGTAACAGGTTCCAGTCCAGGCGGTCATTGAGAAAGCGCCGACCGCCCCATTGGCTGACGGCGGTGTCTTTGGTGGGCATGGCGACCTCATGCAGTAGCAGGGCTAATAGTTGTGATAAGAATTTCAAAATTGACTAATCCTGACACGGCGGCGATAAAGCCCACAAGCGCCCCAGAGCGCTACGTGACCAAGCCTTCAGTACCTGCCCATAACTACAAATACACAGGGTCCTTGCATGCACAGTACCTCTCAGCCGCGACGCGCTGCGGCGGCGGCCTTTATTGGCACCACCATCGAGTTCTACGATTTCTACATCTATGCCACGGCCGCCGCGCTGGTACTGGGGCAGGTGTTTTTCCCCAGCAGTGATCCTGTGATGAGCACTCTGGCGGCGTTCGGCAGTTTCGCCGTGGGCTTTATCGCCCGGCCCATGGCAGGCATGGTGTTCGGTCATTTGGGGGATCGCCTCGGGCGCAAGAAGATGCTTTTGCTGACCATGGCCCTGATGGGCTTGGCCACCACCGGCATTGGCCTGTTGCCAAGCTACGCCAGTGTTGGTATTTGGGCCCCCATCAGCCTGATCGCGCTGCGGCTGGTCCAGGGTATTTCCGTGGGGGGCGAGTGGGGTGGGGCGGTGCTGATGGCCAGCGAACATGCCCCAGCCAAGCGCAAGACGTTCTACGCCTCCTTCGCCCAGTTGGGCAGTCCGGCGGGCCTGCTGCTGGCATTGATCGCCTTTCGCCTGGTCACCAGCCTGGAGCCCGACGACTTCCTCGCCTGGGGCTGGCGCCTGCCGTTCCTCGCCAGTGGCTTGTTGATGATGGTGGGCCTGATGATCCGCTCCGGGGTGCATGAATCGCCGGAGTTCGCCAAGGCCCGGGACAACAACGAAACCGCCGAATACCCGGTGCTGGAGGTGATCCGTAGCAGTTGGCGGCAGATCCTCCTGGCTGCCGCCGCGGTGACCATCGGGTCGGCCGGATTCTTCTTTACCAACACGTTCATGATCACCTACGTCACGCAGTACCAGGGCATACCGCGAGCGACCATCCTCGACTGCCTGTTCCTGGTCACGGTGATCCAATTGTTGTCGCAGCCGCTCTCGGCGTTACTGGCCGAGCGTGTCGGCGAAGGGCGATTCCTGATCCTGGTGGCACTGTCGTGTCTGTTTACGCCGTATCCGATGTTCCTCCTGGTGGGCACCCAGAACATTGTCTTGATGACCCTCGGTATCGCCCTGGCGGTGGTGATTCTCTCGGCGCTGTACGCAGTGATTGCCGGCTACATGACCCAAGCCTTCCCGGTGCACTTGCGCTATTCGGGGATCTCCATCGCCTACCAGCTCAGTTGTGCCTTGGCCGGGGGAACCACGCCACTGATTGGCACCTTGCTGGCCAGCAAGTTTTCCGGGCAGTGGCTGCCCCTGGCGCTGTTCTTCAGCCTGCTCTCGGCCTTGTCCCTGATCGGTGTCTGCGGACTGGCGCGAATGCGCACCAACCCGATGATCCCAACCGTTCCTAAAGAGGTGTACTCATGAGCAAACCCGAACACATGAATGCTGTTGAATGGCAGGCACGCTGTGAGTTGGCGGCGTTGTACCGCCTGGTGGCGCACTTTCGCATGACCGACTTGATCGACACTCACATCACCCTGCGCATACCTGGCCCCGAGCATCATTTCTTGATCAACCGCTACGGGGTGATTTTTGATCGCATGCGTGCCAGCGATCTGGTGCGCATCGACCAGGATGGGCGCATCGTCGATCCCCATTACCGCGAACATCGGGTCAATGCGGCTGGGTTTGTCATCCACTCGGCGATCCATATGGCGCGCCCGGACCTCAACTGCGTGATCCACACTCACACGGCCGCTGGAATGGCCGTGGCGGCGCAAAAGCAAGGGCTGCTGCCGATCAGTCAGCACGCGCTGAAGTTCTACGGCAAGTTGGCTTATCACACCTACGAAGGTATTGCCTTGTCGCTGGATGAGCGTGAACGGCTGATTGCCGATCTGGGGCCGCACAAGGCGATGATTCTGCGCAATCACGGCTTGTTGGTAGGCGGCGCCAGCGTGGCCCATGCCTTCCAGGAGATCCACTTTCTGGAGCGTGCCTGTCAGGCCCAGGTGCAAGCCCTGGCGGGCGGCTCGGTGCTCAACTATCCGTCGCCGCAAGTGTGTGCCCACACCGCCGAGCAGTTCGAACGCGACGATGCCGACAACATCATTGAATTGGCCTGGGAGGCGGCGCTGACCCTGATCGAACATCAGCGCGAGTCCTACCTGTCATGAACACGGTGGTGCTGTTGTCCCGAGACCGGCTGCTGTTGCAACAGTTGCAGCAAGCCTTTGCCCGCTGTGCGCCGCAGGTCCGGGCTGTGCTGGCGGATGATCCCGGCGCCGCCGAGGCACCGCTGGCAGCGTGCTGGTTTCCGCCGGCGGGCCGTTTGCAGGCGCTGCCCAAGTTGCGCCTGATTCACTCCGTGGCGGCCGGCATCGACCACCTGGAACACGATCCCGGCTGCCCGGCATTACCAGTATGCCGAGTGGTGGACACCGGCCATCGCCAGGGCATGACCGAG
The DNA here is from genome assembly GCF_009861525.1 of Pseudomonas sp. LD120. Taxonomy (GTDB): domain Bacteria; phylum Pseudomonadota; class Gammaproteobacteria; order Pseudomonadales; family Pseudomonadaceae; genus Aquipseudomonas. The sequence goes on from NZ_WVHL01000003.1 coordinate 836,445, forward strand.
TACGTGCGCTGGGCGGTGATCCACTATCACCGGGGCTTTGACCGGGTGCTGCGACAACAGACCGAGCGTTGCTGGGAGCGCCCACTGCAGCGCCCGGCGGGTTTGTTCAAGGTCGGCGTCATGGGGCTGGGGTCCCTGGGCGCAGCCATTGCCCAGGACCTGGCGGGTGCCGGTTATCAGGTCCGTGGCTGGGCCCGCAGCGCCAAGCAATTGCCCGCAGTGCAGTGCTTTGTCGGCACCCAGGGGCGAGCGGCCTTTCTGGAAGGGCTGGAGGTGTTGATCAACCTGTTGCCATTGACCGCCGAGACCCGGGGCATTCTCGGGGGGGAAACCTTTGCCCGACTGGCGCCGGGGGCGGCGCTGGTCAATTGCGGACGGGGTGCCCACTTATGCCTCGACGACCTGGAACAGGCCCTGTCCAGTGGCCAGTTGCGCGGCGCCTTGCTGGATGTCTTCGATGAGGAGCCGCTGCCCGCCGATCAGCGTTTGTGGAGCATGCCCGGTGTCACCGTCACCCCGCACATGGCGTCAGCGGCGTCCCACGACTGCATTGCCCAGCAAGTGGCGGAGAACCTGCGTCGCCTGAATGCGGGTCAGCCGCTGCTCAACCTTGTGGATCGCGCCCAAGGTTATTGAGGCACCAGAGTGTTCTGCAGTTGCCCGAGAAACAGGGCTTCTGCACGGCTCATACGTTGCTCGCGGTTCCACAGCAGATGGATGTCGACATCGGCGATGCCCTCGTGGGGCGGTAGGCGCCAGAGCAGCCCAGCGTCGACATCGGCGGTCACCACATGCTGCGGCAGGCCGCCGATGCCGAAGCCGGCAATCACCAGCCGACGCACCTCCTCCAGGCTGGGGGAGGAGGCAACGATGCGCCCGCTGAAGCCTTGTTGATCGCGGAAGATGGTCAGTGGCGAGAGCATGCCGCCGATTTGGTCGCTGGTGAAACTGACGAAATTCTCCCGCTGCAAATCGCCCTCGGCCACGTCCCGGCGGCCGAACAATGGATGATGCTTGCCGCAGAAGAAAGCATAGCGCTGACGCAGGAACAGCCGCTGTTCCAGGCGCGGTTGCGGTCGGCGACTCAGGCTCAGGCCCAGGGTTGCGGTTTTTTCCTGCAAGGCACTGACGATGTCCGAACTGCGCATCACCTCCACTTCCAGGTCGACCCGGGGATGTTGACGATGAAAGTCGGCCAGAAAGTCGTCGAAGCGCTCGTTGCAGATCCGACTGATGATCAACAAGCGCACTTTACCGATCACCTCGTCGACGGGCTGCTCCAGCACGCTGCTGACCTGAGACATCTGGCCGTAGATTTCCCCGGCCAGGGCGAAAATCTGCTCGCCCACTTCGGTCAGGGCAAAGCGCGGCCCGCGACGGGCGATCAACTGGCGACCCAACTGCTGCTCCAGGCGCTTGAGGGCCTGGCTCACCGCCGGCTGGGTCAGGTGCAGGCGCGCCGCCGCGCGGCTGATGCTCAGTTCCTGGCCGATCACCCGAAAGGTGCGCAGCAGGTTCCAGTCGAGGCGGTCGTTGAGCAGGCGGCGAGCATCGTGGTCGGACATGGCAAGGGCTCTGGATCGGGCTTAAGGCGAATAATAAGCCATGATAATAATCGAGATAACCAATAGAAAATTGACTAATTATCGCCCTGAACCGATAAATCCTCCCCAGACAGACGCCTACAGAAGCGACTGCGGGTGACCCATTCTCCTGCCAGAAAAATAACCAAGGGAGCCAACCATGAAGCCTTCTGCTTCGCCGCAGCCACGCCGGGCTGCGGCCGCCGCCTTTATCGGCACCATGATCGAGTGGTACGACTTCTACATCTACGCCACCGCTGCGGCGCTGGTGTTCGGTGCCTTGTTCTTCCCCTCCGATGACAAGCTGTTCAGCACCATGGCCGCTTTCGGCACCTTCGCCGTGGGCTTCTTCGCCCGGCCGCTGGGGGGCATCATCTTCGGCCACATCGGCGACCGCATCGGCCGCAAGAAATCCCTGGTCATCACCCTGCTGATGATGGGTGTGGTCACGGTGTGCATCGGCCTGCTGCCGACTTATGCCCAGATCGGTGCCCTGGCCCCGGTGCTGCTGATTCTGCTGCGCATCGTCCAGGGCATTGCCGTGGGGGGGGAGTGGGGCGGCGCGGTGCTGATGGCCGGTGAACATGCGCCCAAGGGCCGGCGCAACTTCTTTGCCTCCTTCGCTCAACTGGGTAGCCCGGCGGGGCTGATCCTTTCACTGCTGGCCTTCAGCGCCGTGACCCGCTTGCCTGAGGAAGCACTGATGAGCTGGGGCTGGCGCCTGCCGTTCCTGGCCAGTGCGCTGTTGCTGCTGGTGGGCCTGGCGATTCGCCTCGGGGTCAACGAGTCGCCGGAGTTCCTCGTCAGTCGCGAGCAGGCGGCCAGAACCACCGTCAAGGCCCAGGCGCCAGTCGTGGAAGTGCTGCGCACCGCCTGGCGTCCGCTGCTGCTGTGCATTGGCGCCAACACCCTGGGGATCGCCGGGGTGTATTTCACCAACACCTTCATGATTGCCTACACCACGCAGGAACTGGCGATCTCCCGCTCGCTGATTCTTGACTGCCTGTTCGTGGTGGCGATCATCCAGTTCTGCATTCAGCCCCTGGCCGCCTGGACGGCTGAAAAAATCGGTGCCACGCGCTTTCTGTGCCTGGTGTCGCTGCTGGCCATGGCCTCGCCTTATCCGATGTTCGTGCTGGTGAGTTCGGCTCAGGCACCGCTGATCATCCTCGGCATTGCCCTGGCGGTGGTGTGCATGGCGTCCTTCTACGCGGTGATCGCCGGTTACGTCAGCGGCCTGTTCGACACCCGGGTGCGCTACACCGCAATCTCCCTGGCTTATCAGGTGTGCGGTGCCCTGGCCGGCGGTTTGACTCCGCTGATCGGCACCTGGCTGGCACACCAGTTCAGCGGCCAGTGGTGGCCGATGGCGCTGTTCTACAGCCTGATCGCCGGCGTCTCGCTGGTCTGCGTGCTGGCCTTGTCGCGCCGACACGCCCACGCCTATCGCCTTGAAACAGCCCCCAACGCTTGAGTGACCGGAGAACCTGATGATGTTGAAAATCAACGGCCAGCGCCTGTGGGCGAGCCTGATGGCCATGGCCGAAATTGGCGCCACCGCCCGTGGCGGCAGTTGCCGCCTGGCCCTGAGCGACGAAGACAAAGCGGGCCGCGACCTGTTTGTCCACTGGTGCACCGAGGCTGGTATGAGCCTGAGCGTCGACCCCATTGGCAATCTGTTTGCCCGGCGTCCCGGCAGCGACCCCGACGCTGCTCCGGTGATGATCGGCAGCCACCTCGACACCCAGCCCGAAGGCGGGCGCTTCGATGGCGTGTACGGCGTGCTGGCTGGACTGGAAGTGGTGCGTACCCTCAATGACCTGGGGATTCAAACCCGCAAGCCGCTGGACGTGGCGGTGTGGACCAACGAAGAGGGCGCGCGCTTTACCCCGGCGATGTTCGGCTCGGCGGTGTTCACCGGGGTCATGAGCCTGGACGCTGCCCTGGCGGTGCGCGACGCCGCGGGCATCAGCGTCGCCCAAGCCCTGCAGCAAAGTGGTTATGCCGGCCGCCGCCCCCTGGGTGGAGCGGTGGATGCGTATTTTGAAGCGCATATCGAACAGGGGCCGATCCTTGAGGACCACGCCAAGAGTATTGGCGTGGTCAGCGGGGGGCAGGCGATTTGCTGGCTCGACGTGCAGGTCGAAGGCCTGGCAGCCCACGCCGGCACCACGCCCATGCCGCTGCGCAAGGATGCCCTGTATGGCGCGGCGCAGATGATTCTCGCGGTGGAGCAGTTGGCGGCGGATTTTGCCCCCCAGGGCCTGACCACCGTGGGTGAGTTGCGCATCGCCAAGTCCTCGCGCAACACCATCCCCGGGTTGCTGGAGTTCACCGTCGACCTGCGCCATCACCAGGACTCACAGATCGCCAACATGGAGCTGCAGGTCCAGCAGCGCCTGCAAGCCATCGCCGAGGAGCGTGGGCTCAAGGTTTGTATCCGCCGCCATTGGGTCAGCCCGGCCACCCCTTTCGACGCCGACTGCGTGGCGGCGGTGCAACAGGCGGTGGACGGTCTTGGCTACTCTCAACAGTCCATCGTCAGCGGCGCCGGTCACGATGCCATCCTGCTGGCGCGCTATTGCCCGACGGCCATGGTGTTCATCCCCTGTGTCGGCGGGCTGAGCCACAACGAAGCCGAAGACGTGTTGCCCGAGGACGTGCGCCAGGGCGCCGATGTATTGCTCAATGCCGTGCTGGCCCGCGCCGGCCGGGTTGCCTGAGGAGAAGGTCATGCGTAGTTTTTTCCATCCCGAGCAGTTGCTTCACCATCCCTGCAGCTATTACTCCCGGGGGCAGATGCGCACGCCTCAGGAAGTCCCCGAGCGCGCCCAGCGCCTGGTACAGGCGGCGCATTCCCTGGGCTTTACGGTGTGCCAACCCGAAGACGCCGGCCTGCAACCGTTGCTGGCGGTACACGGTGCGCCGTACCTGAAATTCCTGGAGGAGGCTCATTCCGGCTGGAAGGATATTCCCGAGGACTGGGGCGATGAAGTCATGTCCAACATCTTCGTGCGCGAGCCCAACGCCCTGCGCGGGGTCCTTGCCCAGGCCGCGTGCTACCTGGCCGACGGCAGTTGCCCGGTAGGCGAAAAGACCTGGCGATCGGCCTACTGGTCGGCGCAGAGCGCCATCGCCGGGGCCCGTGCCTTGCTCGATGGCGAGCCCGCTGCCTATGCTCTGTGCCGCCCACCAGGGCATCACGCCCGGGCCGAAGCGGCGGGTGGTTTTTGCTATCTGAATAACGCGGCGATTGCCGCTCAGGTCCTGCGGGAAAAATTCGCCCGGGTCGCGGTACTGGATACCGACATGCACCACGGCCAGGGCATTCAGGAAATCTTCTACGAGCGTGACGACGTGTTTTACGTCTCGGTACATGGTGACCCCACCAACTTTTACCCCGGGGTCAGCGGTTTTGCCGAAGAGCGCGGCAGCGGCGCGGGAGAGGGCTACAACCTCAATCTGCCGATGGCACATGGCGCCAGCGAAGCGGACTTTCTCGCCCATCTGGAACAGGCCCTGGCTGCGGTGAAGGCATTCGGCGCCGAGGTGCTGGTGCTGTCCCTGGGGTTCGATATCTACGAGTTGGACCCGCAAAGCAAAGTCGCGGTGACCCGGGACGGCTTCGCCACCCTCGGCCAACGCATCCGCAGCCTGGGCCTGCCGTGCCTGATTGTCCAGGAAGGCGGCTATCACCTGGACAGCCTGGAAGACAATGCGCGGGCTTTCTTCGTCAACCCCGGCGTCTGGACACTGTAGCGGCACGCGGACAGCGCTCCGTTCCCCGCACCAAGGTGCACGCCGGCGCCTGACTCAAGCGGCTGATCCTTGGCCCGCGCGCTGAAAACGCGCGGGGGATTAGCGGGCATGGGGTACTTGCCATTTGCTTGACGTTAACGTCAAGATGATCGAGCGCCAGCGCGGGCTGGCGCGGGTTTTGCTTAATCCTGAATAAAAGGCTAAGCCATGCAGGGTCGCCCGATGAGCCGGGTAAAGTCCCTTTACTGCTCCTTGGACCCGGTGTAGACATTGACCACGGCTTGCGAGCTTCGCGCAATCCAAGGACGTGGCGCGGGACCTAGCGGGCGGACCGATTCGGAGCGCTTGATGACTCTTATAAAAACAATAAAGGGCGAGCAGCAACACGAAGCCCGGCTGGCCCGGGAACGGCTGCACTTGGAAGGCGAGATCCCCGATGGGGTCTTGCGTGCGGAAATCGATGCCTCATGGCGGCGCAGCCTCAGCCATGGCGTGCACTTTGGCAGCCAACACCCACTGACCCTGGAGTCGCGCGCCAGCCTTGAGGTGCTGCTGGCCAGCAATCGCTTGTTGCTGGACGCGGCGGCCCCGGCGATCGATTACCTGGCCCAGCACCAAGGCAAAGACGGCCTGATCATCCTGGCCAATGCCGACGCCACCATCCTGGCCATTGAAGGCCGCGCCGACCGGCTCAAAGACAGCGGGGTGCAGGACATCACCCTCGGCGCCTGCTGGAGCGAAGCCAGCCGTGGCACCAACGCCCTGGGCACAGCCCTGGTGGAAGCCCGGCCGACCCTGATCGACTGCGGTGAACACTACCTGGATCGCCTCAGCCATTTCTCCTGCACCTCGGTGCCCATCCAGTGCCCCCAGGGCGATATCCTCGGGGTCCTTGACCTGACCCGCGAAGGCCCGCTGGGGCGTGCCCAGGACAGCACCGCGTTGCTGGCCATGGCGGTCAGCCAGATCGAAGCACGGGTGTTCCACGCGTCGTACCCGGAGCAGATCGTCCTGGCTTTTCACCGTCGCCGGCAATACCTCGAATCGCCCTGGCAAGGCCTGCTGGCCCTGAGCCTGGGCGGGCAGATCCTCGCGGTCAGCGGCCAGGCCTGCCAGTTGCTCGACAGCCCGCGGGCGGCATTAGTAGGGCGGCGTTGTGAAGCGGTCCTCGGGCTCGACGGCGTGCAATTACTGGCCCGCCTGCAGCAAGGCGCCGTGGGCAGCCTGCAGACCGCCAAGGGCGAGTTGTTCTACAAGGCCCTGCGGGCGCCGCAGCTGTCGCTGAACCAGCACCGCCCGCCGCGCAGCACAGCCAAGACCACGGCCATGTCCCAAGACCTGGAGGCCCTGGCCGGTGGCAACAGTCGCTATGCGCGTGCGTTGCGCATGGCTCGCCAAGGCTTGGCCAATGGCCTGCCAGTATTGCTGCTGGGGGAAACCGGCACCGGCAAGGAAGTCCTGGCCCGGGCCCTGCATCGCGCCGGCAGCCGCGCCGAGAAACCCTTTGTCGCGGTTAACTGCGCGGCGATTCCCGAAGGGTTGATCGAGTCGGAGCTGTTTGGCTACCGCGAAGGCGCCTTCACCGGTTCACGCCGTGGCGGCATGATCGGGCGCCTGCAACAGGCCCACGGCGGCACCTTGTTCCTCGATGAAATCGGCGACATGCCCCTGGCCCTGCAAGCCCGTCTGCTGCGGGTGCTGCAGGACCGCAAGGTGGCACCCCTGGGCGCGGGCGAAGAGCAAGACATCGACATCGCGCTGATCTGCGCCACTCACCGCGATCTCAAGCAGCAAGTGCAGGACCAGGCCTTTCGCGAAGACTTGTTCTACCGGGTCAACGGTATCAGCGTGCTGCTGCCGGCCCTGCGTGAGCGCGAAGACCTGCCGAGCCTGATGGGCAGCCTGCTGAGCAAGCTTGGCGGCGCCGACGTGGTGATCGCCGAAGACCTGCGCCGACTGCTGGCGCACTACCACTGGCCGGGCAACATCCGCCAGTTGGAGATGGTTCTGCGCACCGCGTTGGCCCTGCGCGAAGAGGGCGAAACCCACATTGGCCTGGAACACTTGCCAGACAGCATGCTCGACGACCTCAACGCCAGTGACCGGCCACAGTCCGGGAGCATTCGCGAGAACGAACTGGAGCTGATCCGCACAGCGCTGGACAACCATCAGGGCAATGTCTCGGCGGCAGCTGATGCCCTGGGCATTAGCCGCGCGACCTTGTACCGCAAGCTCAAACAGTTGCGCGCCTGATGCGGCGCCTGATCAGCCGGCTGGTGGACAGCCGCGATCCCCAGGCGCTGAGCGCGGCCCTGGGCTGGCTCTACGGTTTTGTGCGGCCCCATCGGCTGGCCATCGCCGGCTTGCTCGGGCTGTCGGTGTGCGCCTCGTTGCTGGTGCTGGTGCAACCCTGGCTGACCAAGCTGCTGATCGACGACGGCCTGTTGGCCCGGGACTTCTCCAAACTGGTGTTGATCGCCGGCTTGATGATCCTTGCCGGGCTGCTGGGCACTGTACTCTCTGGGGTCAATCGCTACCTGCATACGCGCCTGTCCGGGCGCATTCTGTTCGCCCTGCGCGATGACCTCTATCGCCATCTGCAACGGTTGTCGCCGAGCTTCTACGGGCAAAGGCGGATCGGCGACCTGATGTCGCGCCTGGATGGCGATGTGGCAGAGATTCAGCGCTTTGCCGTGGACTCGTTGTTCTCTGCGGTGTCCAGCGTGATCGCTCTTGTCGTCGCCCTGGCCATGCTCCTGACCCTGTCCTGGCAACTCTCGCTGCTGGCGCTGGTGTTGATTCCCCTGGATGTGCTCTGGCTGCGCTGGATGCGGCGCAAGGTGGAGCGCGATGTTCGCCAGTTGCGCGAGCGTTCGGCGGACATGTCCTCGTTCATGGTGGAAACCCTGCCGGTGATGAAGTTCATCCAGAGCGCCGGCCAGCAGCAACGAGAGGCTCAGCGCCTGGATCGCCTCGGCCAGGGCTACATGAGCCAGTTGCTCAAGCTGCAGGTCACCGAGTTCTTCACCCAGGCGGTGCCCGGCACCCTGACCTCATTGTCCCGGGCCTGCGCCTTCCTGATCGGCGGTTACTGGGTGGTGCAGGGCACCTGGCAATTGGGGGCGCTGATCGCGTTTTCCACTTATCTGGGCATGGCCGTCGGGCCGGTGCAGAGCCTGTTGGGGTTGTATGTGGCGATCCAGCGCATGACCGTGAGCCTGGGCCGGGTCATGGAACTGCGCGGCGAGGCACCGGGCATCAGCGCCCCCTTAGCGCCGTTGCCGGTGCCGGACAACGGCGAGCTGCATTTCAACGCGGTGCACTTCAGTCATCCGGGGCGCGGTTCGACCCTCAAGGGCATCGAAGCGCGGATTCCCTACGGCCTCAAGGTGGCCCTCAGCGGTACCTCGGGGGCCGGCAAAAGCACCCTGATCGACCTCTTGCAGCGTCACCATGATCCCCAGTCCGGGCAGGTGCTGCTGGGGGGGCTGGACCTGCGTGAGCTGGACCTTGGGCAACTGCGCCGCAAGGTGGCGGTGGTCAGCCAGGACATCGTGCTGTTTCGCGGCAGCCTGGCTGACAACCTGGCCTACAGCGTGCCCGCTGCCAGCCGTGAGGCTGTGGCCGAAGTGGCGCGGCTGGCGCAACTGCAGAGCCTGATCGAGTCCTTGCCCGAGGGCCTGGACAGCCCCCTGGGCGAGCGCGGACAGCAGTTGTCCGGTGGGCAGAAACAACGCATCGCCATCGCCCGCGCATTGCTCCAGGACCCGATGATCCTGGTGCTGGACGAAGCCACCTCGGCGGTGGACGAGGCCACCGAGCGCGAGGTGATCGAGGCCATCGATCGATTGTTTGCCGGGCGCACGCGGATCCTCATCAGCCACCGGCCTTCGACCCTGGCCGACGCTGACCTGCGTTTGCAATTGCAGGATGGGGTGCTGAGCACGCTGGGGGTGACCCATGAAGCCTGAGGTGCGGATCGGCGTGATCGACAGCGGACATGGGGCGCATCAACGAGTGGTGGCCGGCCGGCGGTTCTTTCTGCAAGGCGAGGGGCTGGGCGAGGGCCCATTAAAGCCGGACGCCCTCGGCCATGGCCGCGCGATCATCGAGGCCATCGCTCAGCGCGCGCCGACCGCAGGGCTCTATCTGGCCCAGGTGTTCGATCAACGCGGGGTGACCAGCGCCGCGCAAGTCAGTGCCGCCCTGTATTGGCTGCTGGAGCGAGATGTGCGCCTGATCAACCTCAGTCTTGGCCTGCGTCAGGATCGGCCATCGCTGCGCGCCGCCTGCGCCGAGGCGGTGGCGCGCGGCGTGCTGCTTTGTGCTTCCAGCCCAGCCCAGGGCGAGCCAGTGTTTCCCGCCAGCTACCCCGGCGTGTTGCGGATCACCGGTGATGCACGCTGTAGTGCTGAGCAGTGGTCCTGGCTGGACAGCACGCAAGCGGACTTCGCCGCTTGCGTGCGCGGCAGCCGCCCGGGACCGTCCGGGGCCAGCCTGGGTTGCGCGGCCTTGAGCGGGCACATCGCGGCTTACTTGCTGACAGAGCCAGCGTCCAGCAATCAGCAACTGCGCCAGTGGCTGCAAGCGCAGGCTCATTACCACGGGCCTGAACGCCGAGAACTGCCATGCAAGCCATCCTGATCCTGGGGGCGGGGCCGGCCGGGGCTGCGGTGGCTCTGGGGCTGCGCCGTCTCGGTTACCCGGTGACGCTGATCAGCGATTGGCGGCGTTTTGCGGCGCTGGAGGGCGTCTCGCTGCGGGTGCTGGAGGCCTTGCGCGGTGCCGGACTGGAGTCGGCGCTGGCCCAGGCCCTGCAACCCTCCCAGCGTCGGGTGGCGTGGAACGGCGAGGAGCATGCGCAGAACATCGAATACCTGCTGGACCGCCCGGCGTTCGACCGTGGCCTGCGCGACGCCTTGCGTCAGGCCGGGGTGACGCTGATCGAGGGGCGAGTCCTGGCTGTGCAGTCCACGGCGCTCGGGCACCGGGTCCAGGTTGAGGGCGCAGGGGCGCTGTCCGCCGCGTTTTTGGTCGAGGCCCGGGGGCGTCAGGCGCCGGCGCTGGACAAGGCGTTACGCCAGGACCTGGCTCAAGGACTGCGCGGCCCGGAAACCATCAGCCTGCTGAACCGCTGGCAGGGGCTGCGCGGCACTGCCGCCAGCGCGGTGCACAGCCTGGAGGACGGTTGGGCCTGGATGGCCCGGCGCGCCGACGGCCAGTGCTACTGGCAGTTGACCCTGGACGTAGCCAGCGCCCGCCTCCCGGGCAAGGCGCAGTTGTTGGACTACTGTCGCCAGCGCCGCCAGGCATCCGACCTGGCCACGGCGTTCTTTGCCGGGGCTGCGGAACAGGATCTGCACCTGCACGCCCGTAGCAGCACGGCGATTCTCTGCCCCCAGGTGTGCGGCGCTAACTGGCTGCGGGTCGGGGATGCGGCCATGGCGGTGGACCCGCTGTCTGGCAATGGCATCTTCCAGTCCCTGTCCTCGGCCCTGCAGGCACCGGCGGTGATCAACACCCTGTTGCAGCGTCCGGAGCGCACGGCCCTGGCCGGGCGCTTTCATCAGCAACGGGTGGAGCAACTGTTCCTGCGTTTTGCCCGCATCGGCCGGGACTTCTACGCCGATGAGCAACGCTGGCCCGAGCAACCGTTCTGGCAGGCCCGCCGGTATTGGCCGGACCAGCAGCCGGCGCACGCGGCCGTGGACTTTGCAACCCTGCGTATCGAGCTCGCCCCGGTACTGCGCGATGGCCTGGTGGAAGAGGCCGAAGTGGTGATCACCCCGGAGCAGCCCCTGGGTATCTGGCATGTGCAGGGCGTGGAGCTGGCTCCGTTGTTGCGCCGCTTGCAGCACCAGCCCCCGCCTCAGGCCCTGGCGGACCTGAGCCCGGAGCAGGGGCGGGTGGTGCGGGGCTGGTTGCTGGCCCAGGGCTATCGACCTTAGGGGGCTTTCGCCGGCAAGTCGGTGCCTACGCGGATGCCTATCCCGTAGGCGCGAGCTTGCTCGCGAATCGCCCGCGACCATCCCGCACCGTCATCCCAGGCGTCAGCCGAAAGGCCACGGGCGTTCGCCCTGGCCGCGGATCAGAGCTTGATCAGCACCGATTTCAGCTCGGTGTAGTGCTCGATGGCCGCGTGGCCCATTTCCCGGCCGAGCCCGGACATCTTGTAGCCGCCAAACGGCAGTGCCGGGTCCAGGGCGCTGTGGCAGTTGACCCACACCGAGCCGGACTTGATTTTCGGAATCATCCGGTGCACCGCCGCCAGGTCGTTGGACCAGATGCTCGCGCCCAGGCCGTAGGGGCTGTCGTTGGCCAGGCGTAGGGCGTCGGCTTCATCGTCGAAGGGAATCGCCACCAGCACCGGGCCGAAGATTTCTTCCTGAACCAGCGCATGCTGCTGGTCGACATCGGCGATCACCGTCGGCTGGACGAAATACCCCGGGCCGAACTGTTCGCCGCCGCAGGCAATGGTGGCGCCGCTGTCCCGGCCCATCTCGATGTAGCGGTAGACCCGTTCTTGTTGGCGGGCGGAAATCAGCGGGCCCATGTCGACGCTGCTGTCCAGGCCATTGCCCAGCTTCATGGCGTTGGCGATACCGGCAATGTCGGCCACCACGTTGTCAAAATGCTTGCGCTGTACGTACAGCCGCGAGCCGGCGCAGCAGACCTGACCCTGGTTGAAGAAGATCGCGCTGGCGGCCCCAGCGGCGGCGCTGGCCAGCTCGGCGTCGGCCATGACGATGGTCGGCGATTTGCCCCCCAGCTCCAGGGTGACCCGGGTCATGGAGTCCATGGCGATCTTGCCGATTTCCTGGCCTACGGCGGTGGAGCCGGTGAAGGTCAGTTTGTCCACCAACCGGTTGTGGGTCAGGGCGCTGCCGGCGGTGATGCCGGTGCCGGTGACCACGTTGAACACGCCGTCGGGGTAGCCGGCTTCCTGCACCAGTTCCGCCAGTTTCAACGCACTGAGCGGGGTTTCGTCCGCCGGCTTGAGCACCAGGGTGCAACCGGTGGCCAGGGCCGGCCCGAGCTTCCAGCAGGCCAGCAGCAAGGGGAAGTTCCAGGCGACGATGGCACCGACCACGCCCACTGCTTCGCGACGGATGAAGCTGTGGAACTGATCGTCGGGCATCAGCGGCAGCGAGACCTCGACGCTGGCGCCTTCGATCTTGGTCGCCCAGCCGGCCATGTAGCGCAAAAAATCGATGGACAATTGCACGTCCATGGCCTGGGCCACAGCGGCGCTCTTGCCATTGTTCAGGCATTCCAGCTGGGCCAGCAGTTCGGCGTCGCGCTGCATCAGGTCGGCGAGTTTCCACAGCAGGTTCTGCCGCTCCCGGGGGCGGGTGCGGGTCCAGGGCGAGTCGTCGAAAGCCTGGCGCGCTGCCAGCACTGCGCGATCGACATCATCCACCGTGGCTCGGGGCACCAGGCACAACTGTTCGCCGGTGGCGGGGTTGCGCAGGGGCATGGTCTGGCCATCGGCGGCCTCGACCCAGTGGGCGCCGATCAACATGCGCGGGGCGCGCTGGATAAACGCCGTGGTAGCGGCGAGCAGTGGGGCAATAGCCATGGCGAAGCCTCTTGTTGTAGGTGAGGCAGGGTCTTTCGCAATGGCTATGCCAGGTTGGCAAGCACGGGATGCTCCCCGGTTTTGTGGGGCTTGTGGGGCGGGTCGGCTTCGATCCGGCGACGGATTTTCGCAAACTGCGACAGCCGGTGAGAATTCAGAGACGCCCAGGCTCGTCCCGCACGGCAAGACACTCAGGCAAAAAAAGGCCCGCAACAAGGCGGGCCAAATGGGATTCGTTAAGGAGTTGTGATCAATTTAAAGGGGGTGAGGTGAAAGCACCGTGAAAAAGAAGTCGTGTCGATGAAAAAAGCGCATCGGTGTCTATCCACGTCTCATCGAGTTTTAGGATCTGTCCGATAGGACTGCCTGGAGCGCCCACGTATATTCGCTCCTGCTCGCCCAGCCAAAGGGGGTACTTCGGCTTAGGTGCCACTGCCGAAGTGATGGGCGAGCACTTTTTCCTGCTTCTCGTTTCCCACCTGCTGTTTCCAGCTATTGCTCCTCACCTGCAGTTTCCGCCCTGATTGGCCTGCGCCAACCGTCCCGCTGCACGCTCCAGCGACATTCCTTTCAAGACCTGATCCATGCTCAGTGCTTTCATGGGCGCCCGGCTTCGTGGCGGCGCGCCCTTCAGGCCAGGTTGAGGCGGCGGTGAATCTCGGCCCACAGCTGCGGGTCGTCGAAGTCCTGAATCACCCGATGGGCGCCGGCACTCAGCAGAGTCTCTGGTTGCTGGCTGGTGGCCAGGGCGAAGGTATAGATGCCGGCGTTGACTGCCGCGCTGAGACCTGGAACCGAGTCCTCGAACGCCAGGGAATGCTCGGCCCTGGCTTGCAGGCATTCCAGGCCGCTGAGGTAGGGCAGAGGATCGGGCTTGGCCCGGGGCAGTTCCTCGGCCACCAGGACCGTCTGGAAACGCTCCTCAAGGCCCAGCACCTTGAGCATGTGCTCGGCGTTGGCCCGTGGGGCGTTGGTCACCACACACACGCCAATGCCATGCTCGGCGGCAAAATCCAGCAGTCGCAGCAGGCCGGGCATGGGCTTGAGTTGGGGGGACAATTGACGAAAACGCTCTTCCTTGCGTTCGGCGAAGGCCTCATGTTCCGCCACGCTGCGCTCGGGGAACAGGTAGCGGCACAGGTTGGCGTTGGCCTGGCCGCTGACGTGAGCGGCGAACTCTTGCTCGCTGAACACCCGGCCTTCTTCTTCCCGCAGCAGCTGTTGCAGGGCCAGCAGGTGCAGGGCGTCGGTATCGGTCAGGGTGCCGTCGAGGTCGAAAAGCAGAGCGTTGAGCATGGAACAGTTCCTGTCGGGCCCCATCCGGGCCGGTTGGCTGAATCGATCAAGTCCGCATCCTGGGGGCTGTACGAAGACTCGCCGAGCAAAGATCAGGCAAGGCAAAAACAGGCGAGGAAGCGGAGTTTAGGGGGCCTAAATGAGCATTCCGATCGGACTCGCGCACGAGCCTGCTTCTGCGTAGTGCCGAAGGCGTTTAGCGCAGTCTGATCGAAGCGCAGGTAGTTTTCGTACAGAGCCTAACAGGCTTGATCTCAATCGTGAGCGGTTTGCCAAGGGGCTTAGCCCTGAGCGTTGTCGCCTTCGCCTTGCTCTTCTTCGTCCGGTTGCGAGCAGTACGCTTGCGGGTTGGCCGGCCACAGCACTTTGTCCTTGCCGTCACGCACCTGCTCGGCACCGCAGTCCACTTGGCTGACCTGGAAGCTCGGGGTGCCGTCCAGACGGTACAGCGCCTTGAGGCTGCGGGTCTGGTCATCTCCCTGGCCCTCCACGGCATAGCCGAAGATAGCGCCGCGGGCCAGGTCCACCACCAGCTCCTGCCATCGGCTGGCGATCAGGCGCTTGCCCTTAAGGTCGTACAAGGCCGAGGTCGCCAGGGGCGAAGTGTCGTCAGTGGCCAGCAAGTAATGGCCGCTGGCATCCAGCTGGATGTCGACGTACTGGCCCGGTTCCAGCAGCACCTTGCCGCTGGCGTCCATCAGGCCTACGGTGCGCACTTGTGTGGCTTGGCCGAACAGGGTGGCCTGCTTGGTTGGGCTGTTGGCGGTGCTGAAGACGAACAGGTCGGCGTTGATTGCACCGATCTGGGCATAGGTGGGCTTGAACAGCTCAACGCCTTTGTCCACATCGAAGATGCCGAACGTGGCGCTGAACACGTTTTGCAGCACCGCGACCTGGTTCAGCCCCGATACCTGTTTGAACATCCCCTGGGGGTTGAAGCCTGCCGGGTCCGCCGAGTCATAGACCGGTTGCACCTTCCACTGGCCCTGGCGATCGATCAGCCCGGCCTTGCCGGAGTTGCCGTCGGCATTCTTGGCGGTGACCAGCGCGCCCTGCTTGCCGAACACCTGGCAGGTGCCGAACTGCGCCTGGATCACGGTCTTGCCCTGGAAGTCCATGTAGCCGCAGGGGCTGTCGTATTGTTCGCGGAAGGCCACCAGGCCGTCACCCGGCTCGCCCATCCAGTTGTAGGTGGCGGCGCTGATCAACTGGGCCTTGGCATCGGCCAGGGCCTTGCCCTGTTCGGTGCTGACCACCAGATGCTGGTTGGCGAAGTAGTCGATGCTGTCGAAGTCGATCTTTTTCTGCTCGCCGGTCTTGAGGTTCAGCGCCCACTTGTCGCTGCCACGCTCGGCGATCAT
Organism: Pseudomonas sp. LD120; assembly: GCF_009861525.1. Taxonomy (GTDB): domain Bacteria; phylum Pseudomonadota; class Gammaproteobacteria; order Pseudomonadales; family Pseudomonadaceae; genus Aquipseudomonas. Next base: position 852,023 of record NZ_WVHL01000003.1, read on the forward strand.
CCACCAGCCGCGTTTGGCGAAATCGTCGCGGACCATGCTGCTGTCGAACACCGCTTCAGTGATCACCTGCCCGGCGGCGCTGAGAATGCCGCGCTTGCCACCGATCTCGTAGACGATGAAATCGTCGTTGCCGCCCACGTACAGATCGTCGAAGCGCGGCGGCTGAATCTGCTTGCCGCTCTGGTCGATGATCCCCAGCTTGCCGTCCTGGCCGAAGCCGAAGAGGCCGGGGGTCAGCAGACGCAGGTCATCGGTAAAGTCGGCCTTGACGACTTGCTTGCCATCGGCACTGGCCAGGTTCCAGGTGCCGTCCTTGGCGAACAGGAAGTTCTTTTCCAGGGGCATGGCGACCACGGCGTCGTAGTCATTGTCGGCGCTGACCAGCACCGCACCGTTCTGGTCCAGCACGGCGCATTCGCCATTGGCGCAGATCGGCATGACCATGGCCGCCGGAGCCGGGGCCGGCGCGAGGGTGGCGGTCTTGGGACTGGAGTCTTCCTTGCATCCGACCAGGGTCAGAGCAGACAACGAGAGGATCAGCGAGCCGAGACGGGCACAGGCGCTTCTATCCATGAACTTCAGGTTCCTTGTGAATGAGGGGGGAGTGCAGAGCGCCTCGAAACTCGGGGCTGGCAAAGCGCGGGTGATTCTGCGGTGGCGCCGGATAAATGCAAGATCCAATTGCAAAGAAAACCACAGGTACAGCGCTAAACCCTGTCTCAGACTGAGACGTTTGTCGCGAAATTGTACGGCGGGTAACACCCATCAGCCCGATGGCGCCCCGGGCATCTGTCTAAGTCATTGATCGGGCGCTGGTTTGTAAGCTGGCACGCTCCGTGTATTGCATAGCTTCAGACGTTTCTCTTGCCTCCATGACCGGTGTCGCCGGGCATGGCAGAAACCATAAAAACGACTCACTAAAAATAAGAAAGCACCGTGGGAGGTTCGACCCTGATGAAGAGAAAACTCCGCCTGAGGCTGAGCGCCAGCCTGCTGGCCATTGCCACCTGTAGCGCCTTGCATGCCCCTTCAAGTTTTGCCGCGCGTGATGCACAGAGCATCCTCAAGGAAACCTGCCAGGGGTGTCACACCCCTGAGGCCGGGAGTGCCCTGAGCCGCATCAGTCACCAGCGCAAGACCCCGGAAGGCTGGCTGATGAGCATTGCCCGCATGCAGACCATGCACGGGCTGCAAATCAGCGATGACGACCGCCGCACCCTGGTCAAGTACCTGGCCGACACTCAGGGGCTGGCCCCCAGCGAGACGGACGGCGTGCGCTACGCCCTGGAGCGGCGCTTGAACACCGTCGAGCACTTCGACGAGCCGACCAGCCAGATGTGTGCCCGCTGCCACTCTGGGGCGCGGATCGCCCTGCAGCGTCGCCCGGCCGAGGAATGGGAGCGACTGGTGCACTTTCACCTCGGCCAGTGGCCGTCCCTGGAGTACCAGGCGCTGTCCCGCGACCGTGAGTGGTTCCCGACCGCCCTCAAGGACATGGTGCCCTTGCTGGCCAAGCGTTATCCCCTCGATAGCCCGGCCTGGAAGGCCTGGCAACAGGCCCGTCCGCACGCGGCGGCGCTGGCCGGCGACTGGAGCTTCAGTGGCCACCTGCCGGGCAAGGGCGAGCTGGCTGGAATCATGAGCGTCAGCGCTGGGGAGGGCGATCAGTTCAAGGTCAGCGTCAAGGGCCAGTACGCCGACGGCAGCCCGTTCAACGGCCAAGGCAGCGCGATTCTTTACAACGGCTATGAATGGCGCGGCAACGTCACGGTGGACGGCGTGGTCATGCGCCAGGTGCTGGCGGCCCAGGGCAATGCCCTGCAAGGACGGATGTTCGAGGCCGAGCACGACGAGCGCGGCCTGGATTTCATCGCCGCCAAGCATGGCAGCAGCCGGCTGCTGGCGGTGCAGCCGGGTTACCTGAAGGCCGGCGAGGAGGCCGAAGTGACCCTGGTGGGCGCCGGCCTTGCGGGCACTCCGAGCTTCGGCAAGGGCGTCGAGGTGGTGCAGGTGCTGGAGCAAAGCCCCGAGCGTATCCGTCTTAAGCTCAAGGCCGCGGCGACGGCCCAGCCGGGGCCGCGTGAAGTCAGTGTCGGCCATCTCAAGGGCGCGACGCTGGCGGTGTACAACCGCATCGCCGAGGTCAAGGTGGTGCCGGCGTTCTCCGTGGCGCGGGTCGGTGACGGCGGCGGTTCGACACCCAAGGTCCAGGGGCGTTTCGATGCCGAAGCCTGGGGCCAGGGCGCCGATGGCAAGGCCTATCGCATCGGCGTGATGCCGGCGCGGTGGAAGGTCGAACCCTTCGACGAGCAGGCGGCCAAGGACGAGGACGTCAAGTTCGCCGGCCGCATGCAGGCCGACAGCGGCGTGTTCATTCCGGGCGATGCCGGGCCCAACCCGCAACGCAAGATGTCCACCAACAACGCCGGCAACCTCAAGGTGATCGCCGCCGTGGATGATGCGGGCCAGTCCCTGACTGGCGAGGGCCAACTGATCGTCACCGTGCAACGCTGGAACAATCCACCCATTCCCTGAGGATCGTCGAGCGACAGCGACAGACACTTTCAGGCAATGACCGCAGGCTCCGAAAGCGGGGTCTGCACAGGAGGTTGTAATGGGCGCAATTTTGAATCTGGTGGAGCGCAACCTGCATGAAGTGCAGGTCGACGCCGACCGTATGCTGTTCCATATCCCCAGCAGTTCGCTGTTCGCCAGCGATGCCTTGACCGGCAGCATCATCGATGCCTTGCGTGGGCCCGGCTGTACCCCGGAAGACTTGATCCAACAATTGGCCGGCGCCTACGACAGCACCGACGTCAGCGACACCCTGCGCGAGCTGATGGCCCTGGAACTGGTCAGCGACGGCTCGCTCCTGACCCCGGAAATCGGCGTCAAGCGGGTCGAGCGCACCGCGATCAATACCGTGGTGCTCAACGTCAACACTGGCTGCAACCTGAGCTGCACCTACTGCTACAAGGAAGACCTGGACAAGCCCTCGGCGGGCAAGAAGATGGGCCTGGACACGGCCATTGCCTCGGTGGAAATGCTGTTGCAGGAGTCCCCCGACGAAGAGCGCTACACCGTGGTGTTCTTCGGCGGCGAGCCGCTGAGCAACCGGCCGCTGATCGAGGCCATGGTGGACTACTGCGAACAGCGTTTTGCCGCCGCTGGCAAGTTCGTCGAGTTCGTCATGACCACCAACGCCACCTTGCTCACCGAAGAAATAATCGACTACCTCAACGCCCACCGTTTCGGGCTGTCGGTGAGCATCGACGGGCCCAAGACCGTGCACGACCGTAACCGCATCACCGTGGGCGGGCAGGGCACCTATGACGTGGTGCGGCGCAAGGCGCAGATGCTGCTTTCGCGCTACCACAGCCGCCCAGTGGGGGCGCGTGTGACCCTGACCACCGGCGTCACCGATGTCGAGACGATCTGGGATCACCTGTTCAACGAGCTGGGGTTTGCCGAGGTGGGATTCGCCCCGGTGACCTCGGGCGACATCAGCAGCTTCAACCTCAGCAGCGAGGAGTTGATCGAAGTCTTCGCCAGCATGAAACGCCTGGGGCGACGTTACCTGGACGCGGCGCTGGAGCACCGCAACATCGGTTTCTCCAACCTGCACCAGCTGATCACCGACATCCACGAAGGCCACAAGAAGGCACTGCCCTGCGGCGCCGGGCTGAAGATGCTGGCGGTGGACCACAAGGGCGAACTGAACCTGTGCCACCGCTTCACCGGTTCATCCTTGCCGACCTTCGGCAACGTGCATGACGGCGGGGTCAAGCAGGTGGAACTCAACGACTTCCTGTCCCAACGCTTGGACCGTACCCACACCGGTTGCGACAGCTGCCGCATCCGCAATCTGTGCTCCGGGGGCTGCTACCACGAGAGCTACGCCCGCTACGGCGACCCGGCGCACCCGACCTATCACTATTGCGAACTGATGCGTGACTGGGTGGATTTCGGCATCGAAGTCTACAGCCGGATCATGGCGCACAACCCTGCGTTCATCAGTACTTACATCACTCCGCGCAAGGCCCACTGACATGAAACATCTCAAGCCGATCAATAACAAAGCTCAGAAACTGACCGAGGCTGCGGCCCAGGACCGGATCGAAGACGTGCTGGCGATGAACTCCGTGGCCGGTTGCGCGTCCACCACCGACCCGGGCTGGGAAATCGACGCCTTTGGCGGCGTCTCGTCGCTGTGCCAGCCGATGGAGGCCGACCTCTACGGCTGCTCCGACCCGTGCTGGTGGCCGGCCCAGGTGCCGGACATGATGAGCACCTACCCCGACTGGAACAAGGACGCCCAGGCCTCCAACGACAACTGGCGCAACCTCGGCACCGTCTTCCCCAAAGACAAGTAACCGGACAGCACAAGGATTCCAGCATGCGAGCTATCACAGTGTGCGGCCTGGCCGCCGGCGCGGTTCTCAGCGCCTGTTCTTTCACCGCCCTGGCCGACGAGGGCCTGGCGCTCAACAGTGGCCACGAATACATGGTGACCACCAATTACCCGAACAACCTGCATGTGATCGACCTGGCCAGCGACCGCCTGTACAAGACCTGCAAGATGCCCGACGCCTTCGGCCCCGGCACCGTGCAGCTGTCGCCGGACCGCAAGATCGCCTACGTGTTGAACAACCACTACGCGGATGTCTACGGCGTCGAGCTCGACAGCTGCAAGCAGGTGTTCCACGCCAGCATCACCCAGCACCCGGGAGAGAAGGCGCGCTCGATGTTCGCCTTCACCGTCAGCCACGACGGCAAGGAGCTGTACACCGTGGCCAACCCGACCTTGCTGCTCAATGACCGCTACGAGGTCAAGGAGCCGCGGCTGGATGTCTACGCCACCGATGCCGGGCTCGACGCCAAGCCTGTGCGCAGCTTCCCCGCGCCGCGTCAGTTGACCATCATGCAGAGCGGTGACGACGGCACCCTGTATGTGGCCGGGCCGGATGTTTACAAGGTCGACGTCAATACCGGACAGTTCACCGTGCTGATTCCCAGTCGTCACTGGAAACGCCCGAACTACAGCGCTCCGGATGTGCTTTATGTGTGGAACCAGCAGACCTATCGGCATGATTTCTCGCTGCTCTACACCACCGCGAAATTCAAGGACAAGCAGCAGGACCCGGCCACCGCCGAACCGCTTTACGGGCTGTTCAGCGTCGACCTTGCGACGGGCAAGACCGAGACCACCGACTTCGGCCCGCTGACCGAAATCTACTTCAGCGGCATGCGTTCGCCCAAGGACCCGAACCTGATGTTCGGCGTGCTCAACCGCCTGGCCAAGTACGACATCAAGCAGAAGAAGCTGCTCCAGGCCGCAACCCTGGAACACTCTTACTACTGCATGTCGTTCAACCGGGCGGGGAGCAAGATCTACCTGTCGGGGACCTTCAAAGACGTGGCGATCTTCGACGCCGACAGCATGCAGCAGGTTGGCAAGATCACCTTGCCCGGTGGCGACATGGCCATCACCACCGCGCAGGTTTTCGTGCGCTGACTCCGTCTTGGAGCCGGCTGGCCGGCGAAGATGCCCACACACCGTGCAGCGTCCTCGCCGGCGCCTTGGCCAGCCCGCTCCTACCGTCCGGCAGCTATAACCCTGGCACCGGGCAGCTCAAATCTCCTTCTTCGCACTTCAGGTAGGTCCTGAAGTGCTCTACCCGTGCCAGGGTCAAGGCTGTGGTGCAGTGGCTGTAGACCAGCGGATAAACGCTGCCGCCCTCTACCCCGGAAGCGGAGAAGGCGCATTCGGCATCGCGAAACGCCACCCAGGCGCGCTGAGCGCTGACCAGCAGCTTCTTGGTGTGCGGCTGGTCTTTCAGGCGCTGGTTGATCTGTTGGTACAGGTTGTTCAGCTCCTTGTCGGCGGCCTTGTTCTGGACCCCGGCGCACTGGTTCATGTCGGTCTGGGTGGTGGCGTTGTCGCACTCATCGGCCTGAGCCAGCGGGGTGAACAGGAGTGGCGCAAGGGCCAGGAACAGAATCGGACGCATGGCAAGTCTCGCAATCGGTCTATGGGGGCAAAGGCAGTCTAGCCGCGGCTGGGTTGCCACTCGGGCCAGCGCTCCAGCGCTTCGTCGGTCAGCCAGGGCACATCGTGGGAGGTCCAGATATGCACCTGTGGCGTCTGCCCCGGATCATCGTCCAGGGTCGCCACCCGCAGGATCACATGGGGCTGGCCCGGGCGCTCGGCTAGCAAATGAGAACCGCAGACCGAGCAGAAGTGCCGCAGCTTGCCCGGGGACGATTCAAACGTGCTCAGCAGCTTCTGGCCCTGGGTCCATTGGAAGTGTTCGCGCATGACCCCGGCAGTGGAGGCGAACGCTGCCGCATGGGCCTTGCGGCAGGTCTGGCAATGACAGTGACCGATGGGCAGGTCCAGGCGCTCGACCTGGTATTGCACGGCCTTGCATAGGCAACTGCCGTTGAGGGGGCGGGCCGGTTGTTGGCGCTGGGCGGCCTGCAGCAATTGATCGGCCATGGTTTGGATCTCCTCGGCCATGTGCAGGCAGGCCAGCCAGTGCGGCGGTATTCCCTGAACCCCATAAAAGGCTCCGGCCAGTTGGCCGACGATGGCCGCGGTGGTGTCGGCGTCATCTCCCAGGTTGGCGGCGGCGAGTACCGCGTCGGCGTAGCTGTCGCTGTGCTGGAAGCACCACAGCGCGGCCTCCAGGGAGTCGACGCAATAGCCGTTGCCACGGATCTCGTCGCGGGTTTTCTCCAGGTAGCGGCCTTGGGCCAGGGCGGCGACCTTGGGTGCGCTGAAACCTGCCTCATCGAGCTGGCGCAGTTCGGGCTTGCTGGCGCCGCTCAAGGCCTTGGCCAGCAACCCGGCCAACAGTTGGCAGCATTCGACCGCTTCGATGGCGCCGTGGGTGGTGCGCGAGCTGGCCCCGGCAAACTCGCGGACCTGCGCCAGATCGGGGTAATGAAACAGCACCACCGGCGCCAGGCGCATCAATGAGCCGTTGCCGGCGGTCTGCGGGTCGGTGGAACCGGCGAAGGGTTGGCCATGTTCCTGGAAATCGCTCAAGGCCTGGCGCACGGTCATGCCGATATCAAAGCATTCGCCGGTGGCGCTCAAGTAGCCCCATTGCCACCAATTGAGGTAACGGCCCATTTGATCGGCCGCATCGAAGCCGTCCTTGCGCAGCAGGCTTTCGCCCAGGCACAGGGCCATGGAGGTGTCATCGGTCCACTGTCCGGCCTTGAGGTTGAAGGGGCCGCCGCCGAGCAGGTCGGTGACCGGCGCGAAGCTGCCTCGGGGCTTGAATTCGACGCTGGTGCCGACGGCATCGCCACAGGCCAGGCCCAGCAGGCTGCCGCGATAGCGGTCGATCAGGGAGAGGGACACGGCAGATCCTTTGCAGAGATGTTGGTGCCGGCGACAGTAGCATTTTTCGTTCCCGGCGATCAGTCCGGCGTCCGGCCAGACAAAGGTTGTGCTGGACTCACAGAAGTCTAGGTCTGTACGAAAACCCGCCGAGCGAGCGTCGGCTCAAGGCTTTTCGCATGAGCAGCCGGGGCTGGGACGAGCAGATGAGCAACATCGAGAACCTCCAGCAGCAGGGCTGAAGCACAGCAGCGTTAAGCCGCAAGTGGCGGGTTGCAGATCAGGCCGTGCAGCTTGAAACTTGTTGCTTGTTGCTTGTTGCTTGTTGCTTGTTGCTTGTTGCTTGTTGCCTGGAACCGCTCCCTTGTTTGAAACCTATGTAAACCGTTGGCGCCTGGCGCCGGATGGCGACCCTATCGTCACGCCGGGCAGCCGCCTGTTGCCGGTGCGTCTGCAAGACGGCGCACCGGCCATGCTGAAGATCGCCCTGGATGAACACGAGCAGGGCGGCAACCGGCTGATGGCCTGGTGGGCCGGGGAGGGGGCGGCGCGGGTTTATGCCCAGGAGGACGATGGGCTGCTGATGGAGCGCGCCATGGGCACGGGGTCATTGATGCGCATGGCCTTGGCCGGCCAGCACGATGACGTCAGTCATATTGTCTGCGCCACGCTGCAAAAGCTGCACCGGCCAAGGGCTCAACCCCAGCCATCACTGGTGCCGCTGGAGCGCTGGTTTACCGACTTGCGTGAGGTGGCGGCGCAGCAGGGCGGGTTGTTCCTGCGCTGCCTGGCGCAAGCCGAACGACTGCTGGCCACGCCCCGGGAACCGGTGGTGCTGCATGGCGATGTGCACCACGACAATGTGCTGGATTTCGCCGAGGGCGGCTGGCGGGTGATCGACCCCAAGCGGGTCCACGGCGAACGTACCTTCGATTTTGCCAACCTGATCTGCAACCCGGACTTGCCCAGTGCCACCGACCCGGCGCGCTTTGCCCGCCAGGTGCAGGTGATTGCCGGGGCCGCACAACTGGAGCCGCGCCGCCTGGTGCAATGGGTGCTGGCCTTCAGTGGTCTGTCCGCCGCCTGGTTTCTTCAGGACGGTCATCGGCCCGGGGCGCAGCATCAGCTCAAACTCGCGGAGTTGGCCGCCCAGGCCCTGGCGTCTTGAACTAGGGGTTTGCGTAAGTGCGCTATAGCGAATGTCCTACACGCGCTGTAATTCAATGCGCCTTCTGCGCACCCGGCTTTGTGTTTAATCTTCTTTCCCACAACTGCAGCGCAGGACGCGCTCAGGATCAGGGAAGGTCGACCATTAGCACGGATGCTGCAGACAGGAAGTCATAATGGTCTTGGAAAAAACCCGCTTCGGCGGGTTTTTTTTGGCCTGTCGACAACAGCCAGGGCGGGTTGTCGCCGGCGCTACGTGGATCACCGTGAGGGCGTCCTGGGGCGCATGGAGTGGATCCGTCTGGGCGGGCCCGGTGCTTTCGGGCAACGGCCGGTTTGCTACTTGGAACAGTGAAATATGGCCATGAAAGGTTTTGCCTTTGTCGCGCTTCTGAGCGCCGTTGTAGGTTTTGTTCTGCCCCGCAAGACAACGGGGCGCGTGGGCAACCGGACGCGCTGGCTTTTGGCGCTGAGCGTCGCGACGCTGCCAGCGCTGGGGCTGGGCGCTGCTTCGTCTTGCACGGGGGCCAATTGTCCGACTTTGCTGGATATGTTCGGTGGCCTGGTGGCGATGTTTGTCGGGCTCAATGTGTTGGGGGCGCTGTGGCTGATTGCCCAGAAAATTCACTCGATCTGGCGACGTTGGCGTGATCCACAGGCTCCTGTTCCGACACAGCTGACGGACTCGCAGGAGCCTCCCAGCCCGTGAGCCGAGAGGCTGGATCAGCGCTATCGAGCCAGATGCAGGCGCTGCGCCGCTCTCAGGGTGACCTCCCGGCGTGTGTGCAGTGACTCCGCCACCCGGTTGCGTGCTTCCTGCACCACGCTGGCGGGGGCAGTGTCCGGGCTGCCAGCGTCGAACGGCGGCGCCGGGGCGTATTCCAGTTGCAGTTGCACCCGCTGCGCGGTGGCGGCGTCGAACAGTTCGGCGGCCAGGGTCAGGGCGAAGTCGATGCCGGCGGTAATGCCGCCGCCGGTCAACAGGTTGCCGTCACGCACCACCCGCTCGCGCACCGGGATCGCCCCCAGGGGCGCCAGCAGTTCGTGGTAGGCCCAGTGGGTGGTGGCGCGCTTGCCCTGAAGCAGGCCGGCAGCGCCAAGCACCAGGGAGCCGGTGCACACCGAGGTCACATACCGCGCCCGGGCCGCTTGCCGACGGATGAACGCCAGGGTCTGGGGATCTTCCATCAAGGGCCCGACACCGGCGCCCCCGGGAATGCAGAGCACGTCCAGGGACGGGCAGTCGGCAAAGCCGGTGGTGGCCTGCAGCACCATGCCAGAGCTGGCGATCACCGGCCCGGTTTGCTTCCAGAGCAAGTGCAGCTGTACGTCGGGCAGCGATGCCAGCACGTCGTGAGGACCGGTCAGGTCCAGTTGTTGAACCTCTGGAAACAACAGAAAACCTATCTGTAACGCCATGGCCTGTTCCTTGTGTCGATGAAGTGGACGGCTTGACTCTAGCGCTCTAGGCTTTGGCGTATTCGCCAACCTACCCTCGATTTACGCCAATCATGTCCACTGCGCCGAAAAACGTATTTGTCCTGGCATTCGCCAATAACCAGTTGCTGGATGTCACCGGCCCGTTGCAGGTGTTTGCCTCGGCCAATGACCGGGCCCGTGGCCTGGGCTTGCCCTTGCCCTACAACCCCAGGGTCATTGCCAACCCGGGCGGGGCGACCCTGAGCTCATCGGGGCTGGCGCTGCTGGCCGATGCCCTGCCGGCGCCGGAGGTGGCCTGCGACACCTTGATCATTGCCGGCGGTTGGGGCGTCTACGAGGCGGCTCGGGACCCGCAACTGGTGGCCTGGGTCGCCCAGCGCGCGGCGACCTCGCGACGCGTGGCCTCGGTCTGCACCGGGGCCTTTGTGCTGGCAGCCAGCGGCTGGCTGGACGGGCGTCGGGTGGTGACCCACTGGACCCGCTGCGAGCAGTTGGCCGAGCAATACCCGCAACTGCAGGTGGAGCCCAATCCGATTTTCATCAACGATGGCCCGGTGTGGACCTCGGCCGGGGTCACCGCCGGTATCGACCTGGCCCTGGCCCTGGTGGAGGCCGACCTGGGCCGCGAGGCGGCGCTGGAGGTGGCCCGGCAACTGGTGGTGTTTCTCAAGCGTCCGGGCGGCCAGTCGCAGTTCAGCGTGACCCTGTCGCTGCAAAACCAGGGCGGGCGTTTCGATGGGCTGCACGCCTGGATTGCCGAGAATCTCAGCCGCGAACTGACCCTGCCGATCCTGGCCCGGCAGGCGGGCATGAGCGAGCGCAGCTTCGTTCGTCACTACCGCGCCGACACCGGCCAGACCCCGGCCCGGGCGATCGAGCAGATCCGCGTGGAAAGCGCCCGGCGCCTGCTGGCCGACACCGGCCTGCCGATCAAGCGCATCGCCGCCCAATGCGGTTTTGGCAGTGAAGAAACCCTGCGTCGCAGCCTGCTGCGGGCCCTGGGGGTGACGCCCCAGGCCTACCGCGAACGTTTCGCCGCCACCGAGCACACTTGAGCCCGGGGCGCGGGGTTCAGCCTTCGACCAGGCTCAGTTGGCCGTCGGCATACAGCACCTCGCGGCCGACCCAGGCCGGGTCGACCTGGGGCAGCACCGCCGAGGGCTTGCGCAGCTCGCGCAGCAGGGTCGAGCCATGGGACAGGCGCCCGCCCATGCGCGCGATCACCGCCCGGGCCTGTTGGTAGTGGGCATGGCGCCCGGGGTCGAGGGTGTCTTCCAGGAGAATATCGACCCCCAGCACACCCTGGACCTGCCCCGGATAGATCATGAAGCCCGCGGCCTGTTCGCTGCCTTCGCGGCCGTCCTGCCAGAAGCTGCCGCCGCGGCTGCGCGGATGCTCGTGGGGGGCGAACCAGTAGTCGCGCTCGGCCTCGGGCACGGCGTGGTGCAGGCGGAAAAAGATCCGCATCAGGTTGTCCCGGTACCACTCGCGCACTTGCAGGTAATAGCCGCGCAGGCCCGGCAAACCCAGGCGATGGGCCAGGGTGATGGCCGGGCTCCAGTGCGGGAAAGCCTGCAGCGGCAATTCGCTGCCGGGCGGGCGCGGCGTGCCGGGGTCGGTTTCCCAGGGCAGGCGATGGGGGCTGTGGTCCAGGTTGTCGTAGGCGGTGGGCGGGCGCCCCAACAGCGCGCCGCCGCTGCTGGCCAGGGCGGTGGCAATGCACAGGTTGCCTTGCACCACGAACACGTAGAAACGGCTGAACCAGTCCGCCAGTTGCTGGCCATCGGCAGCGCTCTGATGCAACTGCGCCAACTCGTCATCGAAGCGCCGCAGGCCGCGTTCCAGCGTCAGCAGATGGCCTCGGGCAACGTGCTGCATGCGCAGGAAGCGCGGCAGCGAACGCAACAGGCGCAACGGGCGCAAGGGCAGCTCCGGGGTGGCGCCACCGACTTCCCCGGTGTAGCTGGAGGAGGGCAGGCCCCAATCGGCCAGGCGCGCCAGGAACAGGTCGTTGTTGATGTAGGAAGCGCCGTCGAACACCGCGGTGAAGGGTTCGTTGTCCTGCAGCACCCGGCTGTCCCAGCGGGCCATGATCGCCGGAATGCTCGCCGCCGCCCGGCGCTGGCCGTACTCGACGAAGCGGCTGGGTTGCGGCGGCAGGATCTCGGCGATATTGGCCGCGGTCAGGTGCCGGCGCCAGCCGTAGTCGCTGATCGGGCGGTACTGCAGCAGCCACAGTTGCTGACCGTCCCAGGCCCACTCCACATCGCCGGGCACGTAGTGGAAGACCTTCAGCACCCCTTGCAGGAAGTCCCACAAGGCGCTGGCGTCGAGTCCCTGGGTGCTGGCGAAGTGGCCACTTTCCCAGGCGCTGCCCAGACGCGACAGCACCGCCCGCTGTGGGCTGACCTGACCATCGGCGAGGCTTTCCAGATGCCCTTCGACCCATTCCAGCTCCACCGCGAGATGACGCACGAAGGCGATCCCCGACAGGGTCGGCTGGATGAAGCGCTGCACCACCACTTCCTCGACCCCGGCGTTGCGCAGCTCGCTGATGCGCGCGGGCACGTCCGCGCTGGCGACCCGCAAGTAAGTGGTGCTCAGCCCGGCGTTGGCCGAGTCGGCCTGGTCCTCGCCATAGCTGGAAGAGCGCACCGCCCACAGCGCCTCGGGCTGGCTGGCGAGCAGGGTCGGCAGGCGCGGGTCGCCGGCACTGTCCAGGGACAGGGCGCTGGGTACCGGCTGGCCGGCCAGCTCCGCCAGGCGCAGGCGGCCGCCCTTGGTGTGGGCGACAAACCCCGGGTCGCCGGACTCCAGCCAGTCGACGAACGCCGCCGGCGCATCGATCCAGGGGTAATGGCCCCAGCCCGGCCGCAGGCTGACCCGCAGGTCGGCCCGGGCCAGGATGGCCGACCAGGCTGCGGCCTGGGCAATCCCCAGCAGCCGGTCCTGGTCGCCCCAGACCAGTTGCACCGGGTCCTTGATCCACTCCAGCAGCGGCAGCGCGGTGTCGGCCCGCAGCTGTTGCCACAGCGGCACGAACGCCCGGCAACGGGCATAGCCCGAACCCATGCGCCGGTACTGCTGTGGCGTCCATGGCTGGCGCGAGAACTTGCCGGCGAACAGAGTCGGTTTGTGGCTGAGCAGGCCATGAATCAGCAGGCGCGCCGGCAGCGGCGACATCAGCGCTGGCAGGCGTCGTTGCCAGAGAAAGGCCCCCACCGGCGACAACAGCACGCTGCGACAGAAATGCCCGGGGCGGCGTTGCAGGGCGTGCAGCACGATCAGCGCGCTGACCCCCACCGCGACAATCGCGTTGCCCGGCGCCGTCATGCCCAGCAAGGCCTCGGCGTATTCACCGAGGTTATTGCAAGGAGGCAGCGGATTGTCGCCAAACCCCGGCAGTTCCAGCGGCTGCACCTGATAGCGCTGAAAGTGCGGCAGGGCATCGTCCCACCAGTCGGCGGCGCTGCCATTGCCCGCCAGCAGGTACAACAGGGGCTTGCTCATGGGCATTCCTCAGCTCAGGTCAGGTCGCGCAGGGCGGCGTCCAGGGTCGGGTAACGGAAGCGGTAGCCGGCCTGCAGCAGGCGCGCGGGGACCACCTTCTGGCCGTCGAAGAACAGCTCGGCCATTTCCCCGGCCAGGGCCCGCACCGGCGCGGCCGGCACATGCAGCCACACCGGACGCTTGAGCACCTTGCCGACGGTGGTGGCGAAGGTGCCCTGGCTCACCGCTTCCGGCGCCACCATGTTGTAGGTGCCGGACAGGGACGCGTCGTTCATCGCCCGGGCCATCACCTGCAGTACGTCGTCGCGGTGCACCCAGCTCATGATCTGCTGGCCATCGCCCATGCGTCCGCCAAAGCCGAAATGGAAGGGCAGCAGCAGGGGTTTCAGGGCGCCGCCTGGGCCGAACACGATGCCTAAACGCAGCACCACCTGACGCACGCCGAAACGGGTGGCCGGTTCCGCCGAGGATTCCCAGCGGGCGCACAGATCGGCCATGAAGCCTTCACCGCGCTCGGCGTTTTCATCCAGGCTCTGGCTGGCGTCGCGCACCCCATAGAAGCCGATGGCCGAGGCCTGGATCCACAGCTCCGGCTTGTGCCCGGCGTGTTGCAGCCAGTTGAGCAGGGCTTCGGTGGTGCCGACCCGACTGGCCAGCAGTTGCGCCTGGCGTTTGGCCGACCAGCGTGGCCCGGCCACTGGGGCGCCGGCCAGGTTGATGATCACGTCAAAGGCTTCGCCATGGCCCAGCTTGCTCAACGAGCGCAGGCAGCGGGCGCGACCGTCGAACAGGTAGGCGGCGCGCAGCGGGTCGCGGGCCAGCACGCTGACCGTGTGCCCGGCATCCAGCAGTTGGTTGACCAGGGTTTCACCGATAAAGCCGGTGCCGCCGGTGACCAGCACCCGTTTGCCACGGCCACCGGCAAAGGGGTTGGTGCCCTGGCCCTGGCGTTGCAGGCGCAACGCCGCCAGGCCGTCACGAATGCCCGAGGCCGTCACGCCGACGGCAAACAGGCTCAGGGCCCAGCCTTGCCAGCCCAGGTCGATGGGGCTCAAGGCGCTGGGCTGGCGTGACCACTCCTGCAGTTGCAGGCCGTACAGGGCGAAAAAAGCCCCGGCATTGATCGCCAGCACGGTGTGCATGATGCGTTCGATGGCCGGCAGCTTGCGGCTGCGGTCCTCGACCACGAAGTCCCACAGGGTCAGGCCGATTTCCAGGGCGAACAGCACCGCGATCACCTGCGCCCAAATGCCCTGGAACGCCAGGTGGGCGATGCCCATGAACAGCACGCCGTAGAAGCACGAACGCAGGGCATGGATCGCCAGCTCCTTGCGCGCGCCGTGGCGTTGCGGCAGGGCTACGGTGAGTTCGTGATGGTAGATCGTGTCCAGGGCGCCGAGCACGCCTTGGGCGAGCAACAGGGCGATGGCCCACTGCAGGATTGGCAAATCAGCCACGATGGTGAAGTCCTTTTACGAAGGAAGACGAGAGGTACGGCGGTCGTGGCGCTGCAGCCACAGAAGCGGTGGCAGCAGCACCAGCAGGGCGAAGCTGTCGATCCACAGGTGGGCGGTCATGTTCATCTGCCACGACAACCACAGGTCCTGGGGCGCCCACAGCGCAATCCCGGCCATCAGCCAGGCCCAGGCCGCCGGGGCCCGCAGGCGGTTGCCCAGGTGCACCAGGCCCAGCAGGTACAACGAGTAGCTTTGCAGGGTGGCGCCGAACAGGCCCAGCCACCAGACCTGCTGGGCCCGGGCCGGTGCCGGCGCCGCAGCGCCCCAAAAGGCCTGTTCGATGCCGCCGAGGTAGTCGTTGAACAGGCCGCTGTGGCCGGCCCAGGTCAGCAGCAGCCCGGCCAGCAAGTGGCCGGCGCCGACGGCGTAGAGCCAGAGCACCAGGGCCCGGCGCAGGCCGGAGCGGGGAGAGGTCGCAGCGGGTAACATTCCATGTCCTGTGGGGGATCAAAGGCGCGAAGTGTACCGATTTTTCCCCGGCATAGCGTGCAGCTTGCCGCTCTTCTCAAGTGTTCTGAAGCAACTCCAGCAGCGCGTCGAGGGTGGTTTGCGGGGCTTCCTGGGGCAGGTTATGGCCGACGCCGGGCAGGATCCTGCGCTGATAGGGCCCGCTGAACAGGCCGATATCGGGGTCCGGCTCGGTGGCCGGGCCGACCCCGTCATCGGCGCCACAGAGGGCGATGGTCGGCACCTGGATCGGCGGTTGTGCCTGCAACGCCTGCTCGATGCTTTCCAGGCTGGGGTCGCCGGGTACGTAGCCGAAGCGATGGCGGTAGGAATGGATCACCACTTCGACAAAGTCCGGGTTGTCGAAGGACGGCGCGCTCAGGCCATAGCACTGCGGTCCCTGGTTCCAGGTCGGCGACCACTGGCGCCACAACAGCTCGCAGAACGCCCGGCGATTGGCGGTCAGCCCATCCACCCCGCGCTGGGTGTTGAAGTAGTACTGGTACCACAACCGGTGCTCGGTCTCCGGCGCCCTGGGTTCGCAGGCCCCGGGGATGTCCTGGATGTTGTAGCCGTCGGCGCTCATCAGGCCCTTGACCCGCTGCGGCCACAGGGCGGCGACGATGCAGGCGGCGCGACCGCCCCAGTCGTAGCCGGCGAGGGTGGCTTGGGGCAGGTGCAGTGCGTCCATCAGCTCCAGCAGGTCCCGGGCCAGGGCGGCCTGCTGCCCTGAGCGCATGATCTGCTCGCTGACAAAGCGCGTCGGGCCGTAGCCCCGCAGGTAGGGAACGATGACCCGATAGCCGCGCTCGGCCAGCGGCGGGGCGATCTCGTCGTAGGCCCGCACGTCGTAGGGAAAACCGTGGAGCAGGATCACCGGTTCGGCGTTGGCCGGGCCGTGTTCTTCATAGGCAAGGTGCAGGCTGGGGGTCGTGACCCGATGCAGGGAGGCTGAGCTGGGCATGGTGGCTCCGGGGTTCGGTGGCTTGAAACACCCTAGCTCAAAACGGTTACGGCTGATCTAGAGCGACTCGTACTGGCCGTCCTGGTCGACGTAGAACACCTCGCTGAGGTACCAGCGCTGGCCGCTGAAGATCAGGTGGTAGTGGTAATCGGCGGCAAAGCCCTCGCCGGGGCTGATCGCCCGGGTTTTCACTAGCGCACGATCCGCGGTTCGGCTGCTGGAGAGGATCTGCTCGTACGCCGTGCCGTGGCTGGCCGGGGAACTGAAGGCAATGGGCTGGCCCTGAAAGCCCGGCAGGCAGAACTTGGCCAGCAACCGGGCGTACTCCTGCTGCGCCAGATCCATCGATTGCATGGGCGCGTTGTCCGCTTGGCGTGCACTGGCCCTGTCGCTCCACTGTTGATAGTCGGCAATGAATTGCCGGACCAGCGCTTCGGGCGAATCGCTGAACGAGGCGCACAAGGCGGGGTTGCAGAACAGCAGGGCAAGCAGGGCGAAGAGTTTTTTCATCGGGCTGCAATCACTCCATTGTGTTTTCGCGGCTCAGGCTTCACACAGTCCGTCAGCATCGCGCCAGTAAAGGGTGGATTCGTATTGGAACGAGAGGATGAATCGCGCCTCGCAGTGCTGGGCGATAGCTTCCAGTAAGCGGCGGGTGTCATCCAGAGAACTGTGGCCTTCGGGTTCGGGGCTCTTGATCCGCAGGTAGCAGCGCAGGCCGACTGCGAAGTCGCAGCCCTTGCGCTCTTCGGCGCGGATCTCGGGTTCCAGGCTGGAGTCTTCGTTGTGCAGGCTCAGGCCTGAGGGGAACCAGGCCTGGACCGCGCCGGGCAGACAGTGCACCTCGGTGCCCGGGAAGCCTTGCAGTAAACGGCCGAGCAGCGCCGAAGTCAGGCGTTGGTCGGCTTCAAGGTGCAGGTCCAGGCTCATGGGGTTTCCTTGTCGGTACGATGGGGCGAGGTGCGGATTCTAGCGTGGTGTCACCCGCAAGATCGCTTCCGGCACGCCGGCTTCTACAGTTCGTCGCTGCGGATCAGGTGCTTGAAGTGATGCCGCCACAGGTCAATACCCAGGCCGCCGCTGCGGTCCAGGGATGAGCCTACGGTCAGGTCGGTGAGCAGGGTCGGCTGCAGGCCGGCATCGAACAGGGCAAAGCCGGCAGCCAGGACGCAGGTGTCGGTCTGGATGCCGCACACCAGCACGCGTTCGGGACAGAGGCTTTTCAGGTAGTCGAGTATCTCTGCCGTTGGCCCATAGCCGTGCTTGATGAAGACCTTGTCGGCCGCCACCAGGCTTTGGTCATCCGCCGCCGGTTGCCAGCCCAGTTGCCGGGCAAAGGGCGTGCGGCTTTCATCATGGCGTTCCACCGTGGCCACCGAAGGCATGCGCCCGAGCAAGCGATGGATGCCCTCCACCAGCCAGGGCGGCGGATTGAAACAGGGTTGTACGTCGATGATCAGCAGCGCCTGGTGCATGCCGTTGTCCTTTGAGCTCGGGCGAAAAGCCGCTCAGTTTGCCGGCAAATGTCGCCTCAGGCGAGGGGCGCGGGCTGGCGCAGGCCCATGCAGTTGCCCCACGGGTCCTGCACCTGGCAGATCCATTCGCCGCCTTCGATGGCCATCGGCCCGCGATACAGGCGCGCGCCCAGGGCGGTCAGGCGCTGCACTTCGCCGGGCAGGTCGGCGACGTGCCAATACACCACCGTGCCCGCTGGGCCCTGGCCGACCTTGGTGTCGCAGGGAACGATTTCCAGGGACAGGCCGTCGAGCTGCAAATGGCCGAAATCATCTGGTTCATGCATGACCCGGCGCGCGTGGGGAAAGGCTTGGGCATACCAGGTGGTCGCGGCGCGCCAGTCGGCGACGTGGATCATCACCGCGATGATCGGTGAGTCGGGCGTGGGGGGCATTGCATTTCCTTCGCTGAGGGCCAAGGCCACTGCTAGGCCGGGGCCGGGTTCAAGGTTGCCAGACGCTCTTGTCGCCGCTCAAGCGCCGGTCGAGAAAACTCGCCGCGCTGATCAAGGCCAGGTGCGTCAGGGCCTGGGGCGTATTGCCCAGGTGGCGGCCGTGGCTGTCGAACTCCTCGGCGTACAGGCCCACGGGATTGGCGTAGCGCAGCAGCTGTTCGAATTCCAGTTGGGCCTGTTCCACGCGCCCGGCCCGGGCCAGGCATTCGACGTACCAGAATGAGCAGGCGGCAAACGCGCCTTCGGTGCCAGGCAGGCCATCGATCTGGCTGTCGTCGTTGCGGTAGCGATAGACCATGCCGTCGCGCACCAGGCTTTTCTCGATGGCTTGCAGGGTCGACAGCCAGCGGGGGTCCTTGGCACTGACGAAACGCACCAGGGGCATCAGTAGCATCGAGCCGTCCAGAGCGCTGCTGCCGATGTGCTGGACGAAGTGCCCGCGCCGGTCATCCCAGAACTGGCTCCAGATGTCGGTGTAGATGGCTTGTCGGGTCTGGTCCCAGCGGGCGAATGGTGCCGGCAACGAACGCTTGGTCGCCAAGCGGATGGCGCGGTCCACTGCCACCCAGCACATCAGCCGCGAATGCAAGAAGTGATGCTGCTCGCCACGCATCTCCCAGATCCCCACATCCGGGTTCTGCCAGGTGGCGCAGACTTGATCCACCACCTGCACGGCGTGCTTCCAGCCTTCGTGGGAGATGGCTTCGCCGTATTTGTTCACCAGGTACACCGCGTCCAGCAGTTCGCCGAAAATATCCAGTTGCACCTGTTCGTAGGCCTGATTGCCGATGCGTACCGGTTGCGCCCCACCGTATCCGCTCAGGTGCGCAAGCTCACTTTCGGGCAGCGTCTGGCGACCGTCGATGCCATACAGGATGTTGAGCTTCTTCGATTGCCCGTGGCAATCGCTGACCCGCCCTCGCAGCCAGCCCATGTAAGCATTGGCTTCGTTGACAAAGCCCAGGCGCACGAAGGCGTAGACGGTGAACGAGGCGTCGCGCACCCAGGTGTAGCGGTAGTCCCAGTTGCGTTCGCCGCCGGGGCTTTCCGGCAGGCCGAAGGTGGCGGCGGCGAGGATCGCGCCGTGGCGCCTTGAGGTCAGTAGTTTCAAGGTCAGCGCCGAGCGATCGACCATTTCGCGCCAGCGCCCCCGGTAGTTGGATTGGCCGATCCAGTCGCGCCAGAACTTCAGCGTGCGCGTCAGGTGCCGGTCGCTGTTGCCACGCTGCACCCGGGGGTCGTCGAGGCCGCCGAGCATGAACTCGGCGCTCTGGCCCTGTTGCAGTTCGAACTCGGCCCAGGCGGCGTGCTCCTTGATCCGCAGCGGCTGGTCGCTCACCAGGCGCAGCCCCGGTTGACCGACGGCCTCGAAGCACACCGCCGCGCCCTCCATGCGCGCCTGGGTCCGCGCCCGGGCGTAGTCCAGGCGCGGCGCGCAATGCAGGCGCAAAGTGGCTTGGCCACTGACCACCCGCACCCGGCGGATCTGCAGTGGCAGGTCGTCGGGGTCGTCATCGATGGCCAGCAGGTCGTTGATTTCCACCACGGCTTCGGTACCCAGCCAGCGGGTTTGCAAGACGTTGCTGTCCGGCAGGTAGATCTGCTGGCGCCGGGCATTGGCTAACTGCGGCGCCAACTCGAAGATGCCGGCGGCGGGGGAGTCCAGCAACGAACAGAAGATCGACGGGCTGTCGAATTCCGGCCAGCAGAAGAAATCGATGCCGCCCTGATCATTGACCAGGGCGGCACTGCGCATGTCGCCGATGATGCCGTGGGCATCGATGGGGCGCTGTGTTTCGTGAGACTGATCAGCCATTGCCGCGAGACTCCGCATAGGGGCGCATACCGCCGTCGATGAGCAAGGCTGCCGAGCATCCGCTCGCAGGCAGGGCACGACCTCCGGCACCTGTGCAGATGACCCTGACACGGCCCGAGGAGTTCAGTGGTTGCCAGCCGATCAGGCCCGCAGGCCGCGCAACAGCCATTCCAGCGCCGCCAGCGCTTCTTCCAGGCGCGCCGCGGGTTGATCGCTGGCGGCGATCCACAGCGCGGCGTCCACCAGAGCGCCGTTGATCAAGCGGGCCAAGGCCAGGCTTGGCGCACTGGCGATCAGTCCAGCCTCGGCCAGGGCCTGCAGGCGCTGGCTCAGGGACGCGACGCAATGCTCCTGGGCCGGCAGGCGCTCGCCCAGCACCGCCCGCGCATCCTGCAACACGATGCGTTGGATCTCCGGCTCCTGGGCCATTTGCAGGTAGGCCCGGCAACGTTCAGCGAAGCCGCTCCAGGGGTCCCGCGCGTGATCGGAAATAGCCTCCAGGCGTGCGTCCATTTCACTGTCGATCTGCTCCACCACCGCCGCCAGCAGACCCTGCTTGTCGCCGAAGTGGTGATACAGCGCACCCCGGGTCAGGCCGGCTTCGGCGGTCAGATCGTCCATGGAGGTCTTGGCGTAACCCTGGCGGGCAAAGGCCTGACGCGCGCTGGCGATCAGCTTGGCGCGGGTGACTTCGATCATTTCGGCGCGTGGGCGGCTGCTCATGGGACGGTGCTCCTGCGGGACAAGGATTGACATACGCAGCGTATGTTCTCATGCTTTTTAACATACGTAGCGTATATATTTTTCTTGCAGCGGCGCGTTGTGGCACGTTGCAGTCCCCTAAGGAGTCGTTGTAGATGGCCAACCCCTACCGTGAATTGTTCAATGCCCCCGGCAGTCTGGCGTTTGTCTTGGCCGGGATGATCGCGCGCATGCCGATCTCCATGACTGGTATCGGCCTGATCACCATGCTCGCGCAGTTGCAGAGTGGCTACGCCCTGGCCGGCGCGGTGGCGGCGACCTTTGCCCTGGCCACGGCGTTCTGCGCGCCCCAGGTCTCGCGGCTGGTGGATCGTTTTGGCCAGGGCCGGGTGTTGCCTCTGGCGGCGGGCCTGGGCGGCGGCGCGTTGCTGGCGCTGTTGTTGTGCACGCGTCTGCAAGCGCCGCACTGGACGCTGTTTGTCTGCGCGGCCCTGGCCGGCTGCATGCCCAGCATGTCGGCGATGGTGCGTGCCCGCTGGACCGAGCTGTACCGCGGGCAACCGCAGTTGCAGACCGCCTACGCCCTGGAATCGGTGCTCGATGAGGTGTGTTTCATCGTCGGGCCGCCAGTGTCGGTGGGCCTGAGCGTGGGGTTGTTTCCCGAGGCCGGGCCCCTGGCGGCGTTGTTGATGCTGGCGCTGGGGGTCAGTGTGTTCGTCATGCAAAAGAGCACCGAGCCGGCGCTGCATCCTCAGGATGCGGGGCGTTCGGAATCGATCATCGGCACCGTGGAAATCCGTCTGCTGGTCTTGTTGATGGTCGCCATGGGCACCATCGTCGGCGTGGTGGATGTGGTCAGCGTGGCCTTCGCCCAGCAACAGGGGCAGCCGGCGGCGGCGAGCATCGTGCTGTCGGTGTACGCCATCGGCTCGTGCCTGGCGGGCATTGCCTTTGGTGCGCTGAAACTGGCCACGCCCTTGCCCCGGCTGTTCATGTACGGCGGCATTGCCACGGCCCTGGCCACCTTGCCGCTGCTGCTGGCGAGCAACATTCTTGGCCTGTCCCTGGCGGTGTTCGTCGCTGGGCTGTTTTTCGCCCCGACCCTGATCGTCGCCATGGCGCTGGTGGAGCGCATCGTGCCGCCAGCGCGGCTCACCGAAGGCCTGACCTGGCTGGTCACCGGCCTGAGCATCGGCGTGGCCCTGGGCGCCGCCGGCTCCGGTGCCCTGGTGGATCAGTTCGGCGCCCGCAGCGGTTTCTGGCTGGCCCTGGCCGGCGGCGCGGTGGTGCTGGGGGCGGCGTTGCAGAGCTATCGCCGGCTGCGTTGAGGCCCGTGCCGGACTAATTTCTCCGCCTGCTGCCGCGTTGTTCCTAACAGATGATCCGTCGAGGGATAAACCGTGACTCAGTTGAACCTGCTGTGCCTGCCGTATTCCGGCGCCAGCGCCATGGTCTATAGCCGCTGGCGCCGCAAACTGCCGACCTGGCTGCACCTGCAACCGGTGGAGTTGCCGGGGCGCGGTGCACGCTTTGCCGAGCCCCTGCACACCGACGTGCATACCCTGGTCAGCCAGTTGGCAAGGGAAATCCAGGCCACCTTGCGCCCACCTTATGCCCTGTTCGGCCATAGCCTGGGGGCCTTGCTGGCCTGCGAGCTGGCTTACGCCCTGCGCGCCCTGGGCTGTCCGGAGCCGGTGGCGCTGTTTGCCTCGGGCACCGCCGCGCCGACCCTGCGCAGCGAGTACGACCGGGGCTTCGCCGAGCCCAAGAGCGATGAGCAATTGATCGCACAACTGCGCAACCTCAACGGCACCAGCGAAGAGGTGCTGGCCAATCAGGAACTCATGAGCCTGACCTTGCCGATCCTGCGGGCCGACTTCCTCCTGTGCGGGCGCTATCGACCGTTGCAGCGGCCCTTGCTCAACTGCCCGGTGCACGTACTGGGCGGCAAGGCCGACCGCGCCACCCGCGAACAACTGATCGGCTGGCGCCAGGAAACCCATGGCCGCTTCTCGGTGGATATGTTGGAGGGCGGGCACTTTTTCATTCACGAGCACGAAGCCAAGGTGCTGAGCCTGATCCAGGATCACCTTGAGGTGCATCACCGGCGCCATCTGCAACCGGCGGCCTTGGTTTTCTGAAGGCACGCCGGGTTGCAGCCGCTGGCGCAGGCCGCGAACGGCCCGCGGGGACGTGAAGATCCACAGGCCGTCAGGGTTCGATGGTTGGTCGTCAGGGCGGCGGCGGGGGATGGTTGATCTTCAGGCCGTCAAGGTTTGACGGTCGATCGTCAGGCAAGGCCCTGCGGACTTTTGCGCAGCTTCGCAAGCTCAGCAGCGCCCACAGGGCACGGGCTCAGCCCAGGGACACGCCCAGGCGCCAGTAGCCCATCAGCGTCAGGTTGCGACGTTCCTGGCCACGCTCGTTGATCAAATGGCGACGAATGCTCATCACCGTCGCCGACTCACCGGCCACCCAGGCATAGAAACCGTTGTCCGCCGGCTCGGCGGTTTCCCAGGGACGTTGTTCAGGGTCGCCTTCGGCCACCTTGAGCGAGCGCCGCTCGCCATTGGCCGGCGGCAGCTCGGCCAGCTCCCGGGCGGCATGAATCAGGGTTTCGCCATGTTGCGCACCGAGCGTGTCCCGGGGCAACCAACTGATCCGGGTCTGTGGGTTGCAGCGCAAGTCGATGCAGTCGCTTTCATGCGGCACCTCGATAAACACCTGTACATCCGGGTAATCCGGATACTCCTGCAACGCCTCAAGAATCCCGGCGATGGCCGGCAGGGCGGTTTCATCGCCCATCAGCAGCACCTTGCGAATCCCCGCCGGTGGCTGCCATTCATAACCGCCGGGGTCGCCGCTGTAGGCCTTGTTCGGCACCACCATCTGCAGGCGGTCGCCGGGCTGGGCGTGGGTGGCCCAGGCGGAGGCAGGGCCGTTGACCCCATGCAGGACGAAATCCACATCCAGCTCCGCCGGTTGCAGGCGCAGGGCGCGAATGGTGTAGGTGCGCATCGGTGGCTGCTGCGCGGCCGGCAACTGGCGCCGGGCCGCTTGCCAGTCGCCGTCCACTGGCAATTGCGCAGGCGTGCCGTCGGCCCCGGGAAACAACAGCTTGATGCGCTGGTCCGGGGCCAGGGTGCGGGCCTGGGCGATGTCCTCGCCACCGAACACCAGGCGGGTCATGGAGGGGCTGAGGTCGATGCGTTGCTTGAGTTCGACGTTGATCAGGTGGTAGCCCTTGGGCCTGGACCGGTCGACGCCGGTCAGTTTGTGCAAGCCTTGGGTGAGGAGATCGGTCAGCGATTGGACGGAGGACATGGCAGGCACCTGCTGCAAGGGGAGGATAAGGAAGGAACGAAGGATGAGCCGGGTGATTTACTGCCGACAGCGCTTGCCCAGGCGCCCTGAGGGGCCCGCAAGCGGGTGCTCCGGGCGCTGCGCGGGGTTAATTTTCCCCGGCCTTCATCCGTTCCGTAGGGATGACCGAGCCAATGCTCGATACCCCACACGTAAGTACGGATGACTCCCGATGAATGCAGAAGACTCCTTGAAGCTCGCCCGCAGATTCATTGAACTGCCGCTGGAAAAGCGTCGGCTGTTCTTGAAGGCTCTGGACAAGGAAGGTGTCGATTTCTCTCTGCTGCCAATTCCTGCGGGGGTTGTGGTGCCGAACCGGCAAGCCCTGTCCTACGCGCAGCAGCGCATGTGGTTTCTCTGGCAACTGGACCCGCAGAGCGCGGCCTACAACCTGCCTAATGCGGTCCGCCTGAGCGGGCCGCTGGACCGGGTCGTGCTGGCGCAGGCCTTCGACTGGCTGCTGGAGCGGCATGAGAGCCTGCGTACGGTCTTTTGCCTGGAGAACGATGAGCCGCGGCAGGTGGTCCAGCAGACGCAGATCGACATCGACTACCGGGACCTGTGCGACCTTGACCCGCAGCAGCGCGAAGCCTGGGTGCAGCAGCAGGCTGACGCCGAAGCGCGCCGGCCCTTCGAGCTGCAGCAGGGGCCGTTGCTGCGGGTCTGCGTGCTGGGCCTGGGCGAGCAGGAGCACGTGATGCTGCTGACCCTGCACCATATCGTCGCGGACGGCTGGTCGATGGGGGTCTTGATCGAGGAGTTCTTGCACGCCTACGACAGCCTGCTACAGGGGCAGGCGCCGAGTCTGCCGGGGTTGCCGATCCAGTACCGCGACTACGCCCTGTGGCAGCGCAGTTGGCTGGAGGCGGGGGAGCAGGAGCGGCAACTGGACTACTGGCAGGCCAAGCTGGGGGATGAGCATTCGCCGCTGCAGTTGCCCACCGACCATCTGCGGCAGGCCCGTGTCAGCCGACAGGGGCGCCGTCTGGAGGTTGAGCTGGAGCCAGGCCTGGCCCAGCAACTGGGCGCCTTGGCGCGCCAGCAGGGGGTGACCCTGTTTGCCGTGCTGCTGGCCGGTTTCAAGCTGCTGTTGTCGCGCTACAGCGGCCAGCAGGACATCCGGGTCGGCGTGCCCATCGCCAACCGCACGCGCCAGGAAGTCGAAGGGCTGATCGGCTTCTTCGTCAACACTCAGGTACTGCGTACCGAACTGAGCCCGCAATGGACGGTGCGGCACCTGCTGGCCGATATCCGCGAGACCACCCTGGGTGCCCAGGCCCATCAGGACCTGCCCTTCGAGCGTCTGGTGGAAGCCCTGCACCTGGAGCGCAGCCTGAGTCATAGCCCGCTGTTCCAGGTGCTGTACAACCACCAGCCCCAGGTCACTGAATTGACCACCCTGCGCAGCCGCTCCGGGCTGCACGTGCAGGCCTTGCCGCGCAACGAGCGCACGGTTCAGTTTGACTTGACCCTGGATACCTTCGAGCGCGGCGGCCAGTTGCTGGCCGCGTTCACCTATGACTGCCAGCTGTTCGAAGCGCAGACCATCGAGCGCATGGCCGGCCACTGGCAGAACCTGCTGTGGGCAATGGTGCGCGAGCCGCAGGCGGCGATTGGCGAACTGCCGTTGCTCAGTGCCGAACAGTGCCAGGGCACCCTGGCCCAGGGCGTGGGTCCCCGGGAGGTGTTCGCTGCCGAGTCGGTGCTCGAACGCTTTGCCCGTCAGGTCGCCGCGCAGCCTGAGGCGCCGGCCCTGGTGTTCGCCGGGCAGTGCCTGAGCTACCGCGAGCTGGACCAGCGCGCCAGCCACCTGGCCGCGGCGTTGGTGGCCCGGGACGTGGGCCCGGAAGTGCTGGTGGGCATTGCCGTGGAGCGCTCCCTGGAGATGGTGGTGGGCCTGTTGGCGGTGCTCAAGGCCGGCGGCGCCTACGTGCCGCTGGACCCGCAATACCCCGAGCAGCGCTTGCGCTACCTGCTGGAAGACAGCGGCGTGCGCCTGTTGCTGAGCGAGGCGGCGGTGCAGCCGCGGCTGCCGCTGGCGGCCGGGGTCGAGGTGCTGTTGCTGGATCAGGCGCAGGCCTGGGCGCCGGTCAGCGAAATGCAGGCGCCATGGCCTGGGGTGGCGGCCGGAAACCTGGCCTATTCGATCTACACCTCTGGCTCCACCGGTGCCGCCAAAGGCGTGAGCATCAGCCACGGAGCTCTGGCCAACTATGTGCAGGCGATCATCCAGCGCCTGCCACTGGAGGCTGCGCGCACTATGGCCGTGGTCTCGACCATAGCTGCGGATCTTGGCCACACCACGCTGTTCGGCGCCCTGTGCTCCGGCAGTTGCCTGCACGTGATCGACCTGGATACCGGGCTGGACGCCGACGCCTTCGGTGCCTACCTGCACACCCACCAGATTGATGTCTTGAAGATCGTCCCGTCCCATTTGCAGGCGTTGATCAGCGGTCAGGAACCGGCGCGCTCCCTGCCGCGCCAGTGCCTGGTGCTGGGGGGCGAGGCTTGCCCGGCGGCGCTGGTCCGCAGGATCGCGGCCCTGGCGCCGCAGTGCGCGGTGTTCAACCACTACGGCCCGACCGAAACCACGGTCGGCGCCCTGACCATGGCTGCCGCCGGGCTGGCGGATGAGCTGGCGGTGGTGCCCCTGGGTCTGCCGTTGGCCAACGTTCGGGCGCGGGTGCTGGATGCGTCCTTGCAACCGGTGGCGCCCGGCACCCCGGCCGAGCTGTACCTGGGCGGTGCCGGCCTGGCGCGGGGTTACCACCAGCGTGCGGCCTTGACCGCCGAGCGCTTCGTGCCGGACCCCTTCAGCGGCGACGGGCAGCGCCTGTACCGCAGCGGTGATCTGGTGCGTTATCTGGACGATGGGGCGCTCGATTACCTGGGCCGCATCGACCATCAGGTGAAGATCCGCGGCTACCGGATCGAGCTGGGGGAAATCACCGCGGCCCTCAAGCAGTTGCCCCAGGTCGAGGACGCCGTGGCCCAGGTGGTGAGTGTGGCGGGTGAGCCGCAAGTGGCGGCCTATGTGGTGCTGGCCAAGGCTCAGGCGCCGGAGACGGCGTGGCAGGAGATTCGCCGGCAACTGGCGGTGGTGTTGCCCGACTACATGCTGCCGATGCACTTCCTGGCGTTGGACAGCATGCCCTTGACCCCCAACGGCAAGCTCGACCTGCGGGCCCTGCCGCCATTGCAGCAGCAAGCGCCGGCGGAGGCCTTTGTGGCACCGGTCAGCGAGCTGCAGCAGGGCATCGCGGCGATCTGGCAGGCGGTGCTCAAGGTCGAACGGGTGGGCCTTGGCGACAACTTCTTCGCCCTGGGCGGCCATTCATTGCTGGCAACCCAGATCCTGTCCCGGGTGCGACGCCTGCTGGCGGCGGACGTGCCGCTGCGGCTGTTGTTCGAAACTGCACGCCTGGACGAGTTCGTCGAGCAGGTCCAGGCCTGCGCGGGCGCCACCGCGCTGCCGCAGATCGAGGCGCTGGAGCGTAACGGGCCGCTGCCGGCCTCCCATGCCCAGCAGCGGCAATGGCTGTTCTGGCAGATGCACCCGCAGAGCACCGCCTACCACACGCCGATCGTGGTCCGCTTGCAGGGGGCTCTGGACCAGGCCGCACTGCAGCAGACCTTCGATGTCCTGGCCCAGCGCCATGAAGCGTTCCGCACCACCTTCACCCAGCATCAGGAACGCCTGTGCCAGGTGGTGCATGCACAGGGCGAGATCAGTGTGGCCTGGGAGCGATTGACGCCGGGCTTGTCTCGCGAAGCCGTCCAGGCCCGCGCCCTGGAGGAGACCCAGCAACTGTTCGATCTGGAGCGCGGGCCCCTGTGCCGGGCCCGGGTGCTGCAGATCGCCGAGCAGGATCACCTGCTGGTGGTGACCTTGCACCACATCATTTCCGATGGTGCCTCCATGAGTGTGCTGGCCCGGGAGTTCGTCGCGCTGTACCGCGGCTTGATCCAGGGGCAGGCACCGCAGTTCGAGCCGTTGAGCGTGCAGTACGCCGACTACGTCCACTGGCATCGCAGTTGGCTGGAACAGGGCGAGCAACAGCGCCAGCTGGAGTACTGGCGCCAGCAACTGGGGCTGGAGCATCCGGTGCTGGAGCTGCCCCTGGATCATCCACGCCAGGCCTTGGTCAGCCATCGCCAGGAGCGCCTGGGGCTGCGTTTGCCGGCGGAGCTGGAGCAAGGGCTGCGCCGGGTGGCGCGGGAACATGACATGACCCTGTTCCAGCTGTTTCTCGGCTCGTTCGCGTTGCTGCTGCACCGTTACTCCGACCAGCCGGATATCCGCATCGGGGTGCCGGTGAGCAATCGCCGCCACCAGGAAATGGAAGGGGTGATGGGCTTCTTCGTCAACACCCTGGTGATGCGCGTCGAGCTGGCGCCGAGCCTGCCGGTGACGCAGTTGCTGCGGCAGGTCAAGGCCACGGCCCTGGCCGCCCAGGCCCATCAGGACCTGCCGTTTGATCGTTTGGTGGATGCTCTCAAGCCTCAGCGTGCGTTGGACCAGAACCCGTTGTTCCAGGTGATGTACAACCACCTGAGCATTGCTGGGGAGAGCACCGACGGCGCCAGCCTGCCGGGCCTGCTGGCCGAGGAAATGGTCCTGCAGGGCGGGACCGCGCAATTTGACCTGACCCTGGAAACCCTGGAGACCGACGCCGGGATCAACGCTTCGTTCATCTATGCCGGCGAGTTGTTCGAGGAGGTCACCGTCGAACAGTTGGCCGACCACTGGCGCAACCTGCTGCAAGGCATGCTTGAACCGCAGCTGGCCTTGGGCGAGCTGCCGATGCTGGGTCAGGACGAGCAGCGCCGCATTCGTCAGGACTGGGACCACACTCAGGTGGTCTACCCGACCGAGCGTTTTGTTCACCAGCTGTTCGCCGATCAGGCGGCCAAGGCCCCGGATGCGCCAGCGGTGTTCTTCGCCGAGCAGCGCCTGAGCTACCGCGAGCTGGATACGCAGGCCAACCAGCTGGCGCACAAGTTGATCGAGCTGGGCGTTGGCCCGGAAGTGCGGGTGGCGATTGCCATGCCGCGCTGCGCGGAAATCATGGTGGCCTTCCTGGCCGTGCTTAAAGCCGGCGGGGTTTATGTGCCGCTGGACATTGAATATCCCCAGGACCGCCTGCGCTACATGATGCAAGACAGCGGCGCGTGGCTGCTGCTGACCCAGAGCCATCTGCTGGATCGCTTGCCGATTCCTGAGGGGCTGCCGACCCTCAGCGTCGAAGGCGCGGCTGATTTTGCGGCTTACCCGGTGACCAGTCCGCAGGTAGAGCTGGCCGAGGAAAACCTCGCCTATGTGATCTACACCTCCGGCTCCACCGGCTTGCCCAAGGGCGTGGCGGTGTCCCACGGCCCGCTGGCCATGCACAGCCTGGCCACTGGCGAGCGTTATGAAATGAGCCCGGCGGATTGCGAGCTGCACTTCATGTCCTTCGCCTTCGACGGTTCCCACGAAGGTTGGATGCACCCGCTGATCTACGGCGCCAGTGTGTTGATCCGCGATGACAGCCTGTGGTCGCCGGAATTCACCTACGAACAGATGCATCGCTACGGCGTCACCGTGGGCGTGTTCCCGCCTGTGTACCTGCAACAACTGGCGGTGCACGCCGAGCGCGACGGCAATCCGCCGGCGGTGCGGGTCTACTGCTTCGGCGGCGATGCCGTGCCCCAGGCCAGTTACGATCTGGCGTGGCGAGTGCTGCGTCCGAAGTACATCTTCAACGGTTACGGCCCGACTGAAACCGTGGTTACGCCGTTGATCTGGAAGGCCAAGGCGGGCGATCCGTGCGATGCGGCCTACGCGCCTATCGGCAATATCGTCGGCAATCGCAGCGCTTATGTGGCCGATGCCAACCTCAACCTGTTGCCGGTTGGCGTGGCGGGCGAGCTGTACCTGGGTGGCCTGGGCGTGGCCCGGGGCTATCTGGATCGTCCGGGGCTGACGGCCGAGCGTTTTATCCCTGACCCCTACAGCACCACCGGGGCGCGGCTGTACCGCAGCGGCGACCTGACCCGCTATCGCACCGATGGCTTGGTGGAGTACGTCGGCCGTGTCGACCATCAGGTGAAGGTGCGGGGTTTTCGTATCGAACTGGGCGAGATCGAAGCGCGCTTGCTGGAACAAGACCCGGTATTGGAAGTGGCGGTGATCGCCCAGCCAGGGCCGAGCGGCCAGCAGCTGGTGGGCTACATCGTGCCGGTGGACGCCGAGGTGGCGTCGAGCAACGAGCGCCAGGCGCCGTTGCGCGAAAGCATCAAGGCGCGCCTGCGCGAAAGCCTGCCGGACTACATGGTGCCGACTTACCTGCTGTTCCTCGAAGCATTGCCGCTGACACCGAATGGCAAGCTGGACCGCAAGTCGCTGCCCAAAGTCGATGCGCAGTTGATGCAGCAGACCTACGTGGCGCCGCAGAACCCGCTGGAACAACAGATCGCGGCGATCTGGGCCGATGTGCTGAAACTTGAACAGGTGGGCGTCACCGACAACTTCTTCGAGCTGGGGGGCGACTCGATCATCTCGATCCAGGTGGTCAGCCGTGCCCGACAGGCGGGAATCCGCTTCACCCCCAAAGACCTGTTCCAGCACCAGACGGTGCAAGGGCTGGCCACGGTGGCGGAGCAGGGCGAGGGCGGTTTGCAGATCGACCAGGGGCCGGTGCGTGGCGCCACGGCGCTGTTGCCGATCCAGCAATGGTTCTTCGACACCCCGGTACCGGAACGTCATCACTGGAACCAGTCGGTGCTGCTCAAACCGCTGAAGCCTCTGAGTGCCGAGGCACTGCAGCAGGGCTTGCAAGCCTTGCTCGAACACCACGACGGCCTGCGCCTGAAGTTTGTCGAAGAAGGCCCTGCCTGGATCGCCACTTATGCTCCGCTGGGGCAGGTGACTGCGGCGCCGTTGGCGGCGATGCAAGCCGATGCGTTGCTCTGGCTGGCGGACGACGCCACTGAAGATTCGCTGCAAGCCCTGTGCGATACCGCGCAACGCAGCCTCGATCTGCAACAGGGGCCTTTGCTGCGTGCCGTGCTTTTCACGTTGCGTGATGGCACCCAGCGCCTGCTGCTGGCCATCCATCACCTGGTGGTGGACGGGGTGTCCTGGCGGGTGCTGCTGGAGGACCTGCATCAGGCCCTGGTGCAGCAGGCCGCCGGGCACGCCATCAAGCTGCCGGCCAAGACCAGCTCTTCCCAGGCCTGGGCCGGGCAGTTGCAAGTTTATGCCCGCAGCGCGGCGCTGCAGCAGGAGCTGGCTTACTGGCAGGCGCAGCTGCAGGACGTCGAGTCGGGCCTGCCCTGCGACCGGGCAACGGATCAGGTGGTGATCGAGGACGCCCTGAGCGTCAGCACCGAACTGGACCCGAGCTACACCCAGCGCCTGTTGCAGGACGCGCCGGTGGCCTATCGCACCCAGATCAACGACTTGCTGCTGACTGCCCTGGCCCGGGTCATGACCCGCTGGACCGGTGAAAGCAGCGCCCTGGTGCAACTGGAAGGCCACGGCCGCGAGGAGCTGTTCGACAGCATCGACCTGAGCCGTACCCTGGGCTGGTTCACTAGTGTGTTCCCGGTGAAACTGACGCCACAGCCGGCCCTGGCCGATTCGATCAAGCTCATCAAGGAGCAACTGCGGGCCGTGCCGAACAAGGGCATCGGCTTTGGTGCCCTGCGTTACCTGGGGGATGCTCAAGCACAGGCAGCCCTCGCCGCACTGGCGGTGCCGCGCATTACCTTCAACTACCTGGGCCAGTTCGATGGCAGCTTCGATGAGCCGGATGCCTGGTTTGCCCCCAGTACCGAAGCCAAGGGCGCCGATCAAGGCGCCCAGGCTCCGCTGGGCAACTGGCTGAGCATCAATGGCCAGGTCTATGGCGGCCAATTGAAGCTGGGCTGGACCTTCAGCCGGGCAATGTTCGATGCCGCGACCATCCAGCACCTGGCCGATGACTACGCCCGGGAGCTCAAGGCGCTGATCGACCATTGCAGCCAGCCCGCGCACCGTGGGGTGACTCCGTCGGACTTCCCGCTGGCGGGCCTGAACCAGCAACAGCTGGATCAACTGCCCCTGGTGCTGACCGAGGTCGAGGACCTTTACCCGTTGTCGCCGATGCAGCAGGGCATGCTGTTCCACACCCTCTATGAACAGGGTGCGGGTGACTACATCAACCAGTTGCGGGTGGACGTGGACGGGCTTGAGCCCGAGCGCTTCCGCCAGGCCTGGCAGGCAGCCATCGACCGTCATGACATTCTGCGCAGCGGGTTCCTCTGGCAGGGCGAGCTGCCGGCACCGGTGCAGGTGGTGCACAAGCGCATTGCCCTGGACTTTGTCGAGCATGACTGGCGGGCAATCGAGGCCCTGCCAGCCGCCCTGGACCGGTTGGCTGAGGAAGAACGCCGGCGAGGTTTCGACCTGCTGGCCGCGCCGCTGTTGCGCCTGACTCTGGTGTGCACCGGCGAGCAGCGCTATCACCTGATCTACACCAACCATCACATCCTGATGGACGGCTGGAGCAACTCGCGGCTGCTGGGGGAAGTGCTGCAACGCTACGCAGGGCAGTACGCGAGCCAGACGCCGGGACGCTATCGTGACTACATCGCCTGGCTGCAACGCCAGGACGCTAGGCTCAGCGAGACCTTCTGGAAGCAGCAACTGGCGGATCTGGATGAGCCAACCCGTCTGGCCCAGGCCATCAGCCGCGGTGGCCAGGCCCTGGCCGGCCAGGGCTACGCCGCCCATCAACAGCACCTGGACGGGCAACAGACGCAACGCTTGAGCGAGTTCGCCCGCCAGCAAAAGGTTACGGTCAATACCCTGGTGCAAGCGGCGTGGCTGTTGTTGCTGCAACGCTACACCGGGCAGGACAGCGTGGTGTTCGGCGCCACGGTGTCTGGCCGCCCGGCGGAGCTCAAGGGCGTGGAGCAGCAGATCGGCCTGTTCATCAATACCCTGCCGGTCGTGGCTGCGCCGCGCCCGGACATGCCGGTCAGTGACTGGCTGCAGGAGGTGCAGGCACGCAACCTGGCCCTGCGCGACTTCGAACACACGCCGCTGTACGACGTGCAGCGCTGGGCCGGCCTTGGGGCCGAGGCGCTGTTCGACAACATCCTGGTGTTCGAAAACTACCCGGTGTCCGAGGCCCTGGCCCAAGGTGCCCCGGCGCAGTTGAGCTTCGGCCTGGCGGCCAATCATGAGCAGACCCACTACCCGTTGACTCTGTCGGTGTACCTGGGGCAGACCCTGGCGTTCGACTACAGCTATGCCCGGGAGCATTTCGCCCAGGCCAGCATTGAGCAACTGGCGGATTATCTGGAGCAGATGCTCATGGCGCTGGTGGAACAGCCGCAGGCGAGCATCGGTGAGTTGGCGCTGACTGGCGCTACCGAACGCCGCTTGATCGAGGAGCAACGCAGCCGTACTCCAGCGCGGGACCTGTCGCCGTTCTGCGTCCAGCAGTTGATCGAGGCCCAGGCCGAACGAACCCCGGATGCGGTAGCACTGTTGTGTGCCGGCGAGCAACTGAGCTATGGCCAGTTCAACCAGCGGGCCAACCAGTTGGCCCATGCGTTGATCGAGCAGGGCGTGGGCCCGGATGTGCGGGTGGGTATTGCCGTGGAGCGCGGGCTGGACATGATTGTCGGCCTGCTGGCGGTACTCAAGGCCGGCGGCGCCTACGTGCCGCTGGACCCTGAATACCCTCAGGAGCGCCTGCACTACATGATGCAGGACAGCGGCATCCAGCTGCTGCTGACCCAGTCGCCGCTGCTGGAACGCCTGCGCGACGGGGTGGAGGTACCCCGCCTGTGCCTGGATCAGCAGGGCCTGGACGGCTACTGCCTGGGCAACCCACCGCCGCAGGCCCAGGGCGCCAACCTGGCGTACGTGATGTACACCTCTGGCTCCACCGGCCGGCCCAAGGGCGTGGATATCAGCCACAGCGCCTTGAGCCAGCACGCCCAGGTTTCCCGGGACTGCTTCAACATGAGCTCGGCAGACCGTGGCCTGCAGTTCTCCACCTTCAACTTCGACGCCTTTGTCGAACAGTTGTACCCGGCACTGATTTGTGGCGCCTCGGTAGTGATTCGTGGCAAGGCGCTGTGGGACAGCGAAACCTTCTACCGCGAGCTGATCGAGCAGGGCATCAGCATCGTCGATCTGAGCACCGCCTACTGGTTCATGCTCGGCAAGGATTTCGCCGCCCGGGAACCCCGTGATTTCGGTCGCCTGCGCCAGCTCAACCTGGGAGGCGAGGCCATGCCGGCGGAAGGCGTGGCCGCCTGGAAACAGGCCGGTCTGGATCAGGTCTGCCTGCTCAACACCTACGGCCCGACCGAGGCCACGGTGAGTGTCACCGCCCATGACTGCAGCCGCTACCTGCAGGACGGCGAAACCTTGCCGAGTCAGATGCCGCTGGGCAAGGGCCTGCCGGGGCGCTCTATCTACCTGCTGGACAACAGCGGCAACTTGACCCTCAGCGGCGCCACCGGCGAGTTGATGATCGGTGGCGAGCTGCTGGCCCGGGGTTACCACAACCGTCCGGGCTTGACGGCGGAGCGCTTCATCCCCGACCCGTTCAGCCGCGACGGCGGGCGCCTGTACCGCTCCGGCGACCTGGCCCGTTATGACGCCCAGGGCGTGGTCGAGTACGCCGGGCGCATCGACCACCAGGTGAAGATCCGCGGCTTCCGCATTGAAATGGGCGAGATCGAAGCGCGCCTGCTGGAACTGCCGTTGGTACGCGAAGCCGTGGTGCTGGCCCAGGAGGCGGCCGGAGGTCCACAGCTGGTGGCCTACGTGGTGGCGGCCGCGGGCGTGGCGGTGGAGAGCCCGGAACAGCAGGCGCAGTTGCGCGAGCGACTGAAAACGGCCCTCAGGGAGGTGTTGCCGGACTACATGCTGCCGGCGCACCTGCTGTTCCTTGAGGCCCTGCCGTTGAGCCCCAACGGCAAGCTGGACCGCAAGGCCCTGCCCAAGGCCGACGTCAGCCTGTTGCAGCAGGCCTACATCGCCCCACAGAGCGAACTGGAACAGCAGGTCGCGGCGATCTGGGCCCAGGTGCTGGAGGTCGAGCAGGTGGGCATGAACGATAACTTCTTTGAACTGGGTGGGCATTCCTTGTTAGTCACCGCGATGGTCTCTCGAGTCCAGCTCAAGCTTGGGCGCCAGGTCAGTGTGCAGATGGCGTTTGAATTTCCAACCCTGGGGCTGTTCGTCAGCCAGTTGCAGCAGACGCCCGGCCAGGTGCACAGCGCCGATCTGAGTGCGTTGGAACTGTTGCTCGACGAAATGGAGGCTGTGTAATGGACAACACCACCGCGCTGAAAATTGTCAAAGGCTTCATCCTGCTACCCCTGGAGAAGCGCAAGGTCTACCTGCAGAAGATGCTCGAACAGG
Source organism: Pseudomonas sp. LD120 (assembly GCF_009861525.1). Classification (GTDB taxonomy): domain Bacteria; phylum Pseudomonadota; class Gammaproteobacteria; order Pseudomonadales; family Pseudomonadaceae; genus Aquipseudomonas. The sequence continues at coordinate 887,682 of NZ_WVHL01000003.1, forward strand.
GCATCTCACCGGCCAACCTGCCGATTCCCGAAGTGCGCCTGAGTCAGGAGCGCCTGCCGCTGTCCTATGCCCAGCAACGCCAGTGGTTCCTCTGGCAACTGGCGCCCGAGAGCGCCGCCTATCACATTCCCAAGGCCCTGCGCCTGCGCGGAAAACTCAATATCGAGGCCCTGCAGCGCAGCTTCGACAGCCTGATCGCCCGCCATGAAAGCCTGCGCACCCATTTCGTCGAGGAGGCTGACACGGCGCTGCAGGTGGTAGCCCCCGAGGCGCGTCTGGAACTGGTGCGCCAGGCACTGTCGGCGCAGGCGAGCGAACAGCAGATCCAGGCGGCCGTGCAGGACTTCGTCCAGGCCCAGACCCGGCAGTTGTTCGATCTGCTGGCCGGGCCGCTGCTCAGGGTCGCTCTGTTGCAGGTGGCCGAGGATGACCATGTGTTGGTGCTGACCCAGCATCACATCGTTTCCGATGGCGGGTCGATGCAGGTCATGGTGGATGAGCTGATCGCGCTCTACATCGGCCATTGCCAGGGCCAGACGGCGCCGTTACCGGCGCTGGCGATCCAGTATGCCGACTACGCCCTCTGGCAGCGGCACTGGATGGAGGCCGGTGAAAAGGACCGGCAACTGGCCTACTGGACGGCGCAACTGGGCGGCGAGCAGCCCTTGCTCGAACTGCCTCTGGATCGCCCGCGCCCCGCGGTGCAGAGCCATCGGGGCGGGCGCCTGGAGCTGACCCTGGAGCAGCCGTTGAGTGAAGCCCTGGGCAGCCTGGCCCAGCAGGAAGGGGTGACCCTGTTCATGCTGTTGCTGGCTTCTTTCCAGACCCTGTTGCACCGCTACAGCGGCCAGGCCGATATCCGCGTCGGCGTGCCCATTGCCAACCGCAACCGGGTCGAGACCGAGCGCCTGATCGGCTTCTTCGTCAACACCCAGGTGCTCAAGGCCGAGATCGACGGGCAGATGTCCTTCAGCCAGTTGTTGCAGCAGGTACGCCAGACCGCCCTGGCGGCGCAGGCGCACCAGGACCTGCCTTTCGAGCAACTGGTAGAGGCCTTGCAGCCGGAGCGCAGCCTGAGCCACAACCCGCTGTTCCAGGTGATGTTCAACCACCAGGTGGAAGTGGCGGGCGCAGCCAGGCCCCTGAACCTGCCGGGCCTGAGCATCGAGGCCCTGGACTCCCAAGGGCAGTCGGCGCAGTTCGACCTGACCCTGGACACCGTGGAAACCCAGGGTCGGATCGCCGCGTCCCTGGTCTATGCCACCGATGTGTTCGACGCCGCCACCATCGAGCGTCTGGCCGTCCATTGGCGCCAGTTGCTGCAAGGTGTGGTCCGCCAGCCGCAACAGCGCATCGGCCTGCTGCCCTTGCTTGCGGCCGACGAGCAGACGCAGATCCTTGGCCAGTGGAACCCGCAGCCGCAGGCATTCCCTTCGCGGGCCTGCCTCCATCAGCTGATCGAGGCCCAGGCCGCCAGGGCACCCCAGGCCATTGCCCTGACCTGCGCCGGGCAGAGCCTGGACTACCAGCAGCTCAACGAGCGGGCCAACCGTCTGGCGCACAAGCTCATCGAGCAGGGTGTGGGGCCCAATGTGCTGGTGGGGCTGGCGGTGGAACGCAGTCTGGAGATGGTCATCGGCCTGCTGGCGATCCTCAAGGCCGGCGGTGCCTATGTGCCGCTGGACCCGGCCTATCCCCAGGATCGCCTGCAGCACATGATGCAGGACAGCGCCATCGCGTTGCTGCTGACCCAGGGGCATCTGCTGCAGGGCTTGCCGGCGTTTGCCGGCAGTACCTGGTTGCTGGAGCAGCCTCTGGACGGCTACCGGGTCGACAACCCCGAGGTCGGGGTGACGCCCGAAGACCTGGCCTACGTGATCTACACCTCCGGCTCCACCGGCAAGCCCAAGGGCACCTTGCAGCCGCACCACAACGTCCTGCGCCTGTTCGCGGCCACCCAGGAGTGGTTCCAGTTCGGCGCCGAGGATGTCTGGAGCCTGTTCCACTCCTATGCGTTCGACTTCTCGGTGTGGGAGATCTTCGGTGCCCTGCTGTACGGCGGGCGGCTGCTGATCGTGCCCCAGGAGGTGGCGCGCTCGGCCCAGGACTTCTACCCGCTGCTCTGCAGCGAGGGCGTGACGGTGCTCAACCAGACGCCGTCGGCGTTCCGCCAGTTGATGCACGTGGCCTGCAGCGCCGAGCCTGTGCATCGGTTGCGCTACATCGTGTTCGGTGGCGAGGCCCTGGAGGTCAATACCCTGCAACCCTGGTTCCAGCGTTTCGGCGATCAGCGCCCGCAGCTGGTGAACATGTACGGCATCACCGAAACCACGGTGCACGTGACCTACCGTCCCTTGACCCGGGCGGACCTGAGCCTGACGGGGGCCAGCCCGATTGGCGAGCTGATTCCCGACATGGCCTGGTACCTGCTGGACGGCAACCTGCAACCGGTGCCCAAGGGCTGCGTCGGTGAGCTGTATGTGGGGCGTGCGGGGTTGGCCTGGGGCTACCTGAATCGCGGCGACTTGAGTGCGGCGCGGTTTGTCCCGGATCCGTTTGGCGAGGCCGGTGGGCGTCTCTATCGCACCGGCGATCTGGCGCGTTATCAGGCCGACGGTTCGATCGGCTACATCGGTCGTATCGACCATCAAGTGAAGATTCGCGGTTTCCGCATCGAGCTGGGGGAGATTGAGGCGCGGCTGCTGGAGTTGCCCGCCGTGCGCGAGGCGGTGGTGCTGGCTGCGGATGGCCCCGATGGCCCGCAACTGGTGGCCTATGTGGTGCCCGTCGGCCTGGACTGGAACGGCCAGGACCCGCTTGTCGAGCAACTGCCACTGCGCGACGCCATCAAGGCCGGGCTGCGCGAGCACCTGCCGGGCTACATGGTGCCGGCCCATGTGCTGTTCCTCCCGGCGCTGCCCCTGACTGCCAACGGCAAGCTCAATCGCAGTGCCTTGCCGACCATCGATGGCAGCCTGTTGCAGCAGGCCCATGTGGCCCCGCGCAGCGAGCGTGAACAGCAGGTGGCGGGGATCTGGGCCCAGGTGCTGAAGCTGGAGAAGGTCGGCTTGAGCGATAACTTCTTCGAACTCGGCGGTCACTCATTGCTGGCCACCCAAGTGATGTCGCGCATCCGCCAGGAACTGGGGATCGAAGCGCCGCTCAAGTGGCTGTTCGAAGGCGAGACGCTGGAAGAGTTCGTCCGCCTGCTGGGTGCGGAAACCGCCGAACAACTGCAACCGATGCCCCTGGTGGACCGGCAGCAGCCGCTGGCGGTGTCCTATGCCCAGGAACGCCAGTGGTTCCTCTGGCAGCTGGACCCTGACAGCAGCGCCTATCACATCCCCATGGCCCTGCGCCTGCGTGGCTTGCTGGATAGCCGGGCCCTGCAAAGCAGTTTCGATGCCTTGATCGCCCGCCATGAAAGCTTGCGCACGCACTTTCTCGAGAGCGCCCGGGGCCTGACCCAGGTGATCGCGGCCCAGGCCCGTTTGCCCATCAGCCAGCAGGACTTGTCCCTGCTGGTGGAGGCCGGCAACACCGATGACTTGGTCAAGCAGGTCATCGACACCCAGGTGCGTCAGCCGTTCGACCTGCGCCAGGGGCCGCTGTTGCGGGCAACCCTGGTGCGCCTGGCGGCGGACGAGCATGTGCTGGTGCTGGTCCAGCACCACATCGTCTCTGATGGCTGGTCGATGCAGGTGATGGTGGAGGAGCTGATCCGGCTCTATGGCGCTTATAGCCAGGGGCAGCCGGCCGAGTTGCCGGCGCTGGCGGTGCAGTACGCGGACTACGCGGCCTGGCAACGCCAGTGGATGGAGGCGGGTGAGCGCGAGCGGCAACTGGATTACTGGTTGCAGCAACTGGAAGGCGGCGCCCAGGTCCTGGACCTGCCCCTGGACCATCCACGGCCGTTGCAGCAAAGCCACCAGGGCGCGCGCCATGGCATCAGCCTGGATGGCGCCTTGCCGGGGGCCCTGAAACAGCTGGCGCAGCGCGAAGGGGTCACGCTGTTCATGCTGCTGCTGGCCTCGTTCCAGGTGCTGCTGCACCGCTACAGCGGCCAGGCGGACATCCGCGTTGGCGTGCCGACCGCCAACCGCAATCGGGTCGAGACCGAGCGCCTGATCGGCTTCTTCGTCAACACTCAGGTGCTCAAGGCCGAGGTCGACGGGCAACTGAAGTTCAGCGACTTTCTGCGTCAGGTCAAAGCGTGCGCCCTGGAGGCCCAGGCGCATCAGGACCTGCCTTTCGAACAGCTGGTGGAAGCCCTCAAGCCAGAGCGCAGCCTGAGCTACAGTCCGCTGTTTCAGGTGATGTTCAACCACCAGGCCGCCGCTCGCCAAGGCGCCGAGGCCTTGGCGGTTCCGGGGTTGCAGGTGCAGATGCTCCAGGGCGAGGACAGCACGACCCAGTTCGACCTGAGCCTGGACACCTTCGAATCCGAGGATGGGCTCTGGGCTTCCCTGACCTATGCCACCGACCTGTTCGAGGCGTCCACCATCGAGCGTCTGGGCCAGTCCTGGGTGCAGTTGCTGCAGGGCATTGTCCAGCAACCCGGGCAGCGCCTGGGGGACCTGCCGCTGCTGGGGGCTGCCGAGCAGCACCAACGGCTGCACGAGTGGACCCCGACTACCGGTGAGTTCCCCTGCGATGGCTGTGTGCAGCAACTGGTGGAAGCACAGGTACAGAAAAGCCCCGACGCCGAAGCGCTGTTGTTCGCCGGCCAGCGCCTGAGCTACCGGGAACTCAATGCCCGGGCCAACCGTCTGGCGCACAAGCTGATCGAACTGGGCGTGGGGCCTGAAGTACGGGTGGGCGTGGCCCTGCAGCGCACCCCGGAAATGGTCGTGGCGCTGCTGGCGGTGCTCAAGGCCGGTGGCGCCTATGTGCCGCTGGACCCGGATTATCCACAGGATCGTCTGGCCCACATGCTGCGCGACAGTCAGGCGCAGATCCTGCTGACCGAAAGCGCCTTGCTGTCGCTGCTGCCGTCCGTGGAATCCTTGCAGACCCTGCAACTGGATGCCCAGCCGGGCTGGCTGGACGCGCATTCGCCGGAAAATCCGCCGCAGCGAGCTACTGCGGACAATCTGGCTTATGTGATCTACACCTCCGGCTCCACCGGCCTGCCCAAGGGCGTGGCGATTGCCCATCGCAACGTGCTGGCGCTGATCGACTGGTCGAGCCGGGTGTACAGCGCCGATGACCTGCAAGGGGTGCTGGCCTCGACTTCGATCTGCTTCGACCTGTCGGTGTGGGAGCTGTTTGTCACCCTGTCCAGCGGCGGCTCCATCGTCCTGGCGCGCAATGCCCTGGAGCTTCCGGAGCTGGCGGATCGTGATCGGGTGCGCTTGATCAACACCGTGCCCTCGGCGATTGCCGCACTACAGCGCAGCGGGCAGATTCCGCCTAGCGTGCGGATCATCAACCTGGCGGGCGAACCACTGAAGCAGGCCTTGGTGGATAGCCTTTATCAGCAGCCCGGGCTGGTGCATGTCTACGACCTGTACGGCCCTTCGGAAGACACCACCTACTCGACCTACACCCGGCGCGAGGCGGGAGGGCAGGCCAATATCGGCCGGGCCATCAGCCACACCCAGAGCTACATCCTCAGCCCGGACCTGCAACCGGTGCCGGTGGGCAGTGCCGGCGAGTTGTACCTGGCCGGTGCCGGGGTGACGCGCGGCTACCTGGCGCGCCCAGGGCTGACCGCCGAGAAGTTCGTGCCCAATCCGTTTTCCAGCGACGGTGGCCGGGTGTACCGCACCGGCGACCTGACCCGTTACCGCACCGATGGGGTGATCGAGTACATCGGCCGCATCGACCATCAGGTGAAGATCCGCGGTTTCCGTATCGAGCTGGGTGAAATCGAAGCGCGGCTGGTGCAGCAGGCGGCGGTGCGTGAAGCCTTTGTCCTGGCCCATGACAGTGAGAACGGCCAGCAACTGGTGGCCTATATCGTGCCGAGCGACGCCGCAATGGCGGTGGCGGGGGACGCCCAGGCGGCCCTGCGCGAAAGCATCAAGACGGCGCTGAAAGAGCATGTGCCGGACTACATGGTGCCGGCCTATTTGCTGTTCCTCGAAGCGTTGCCGCTGACACCGAACGGCAAGCTCGATCGCAAGGCCCTGCCCAAGGTCGACGCCCAGCAGATGCAGCAGGTCTACGTGGCGCCGCAGAGCGAACTGGAGCAACAGATCGCGGCGATCTGGGCCGATGTGCTGAAGCTGGAGCGGGTGGGCATGACCGATAACTTCTTCGAGCTGGGCGGCCACTCCTTGCTGGTGGCGCAGGTGGTGACCCGGGTCAAGCAGCAGCTGGGCGTGGATATGCCCATCAAGTCGCTGTTCGGCGCGGAAAGCCTTGCGGCCTTTGTCGAGAAGGTTCAGGCCCTGCGCCAGACAACTTCTTCACTGCAGGATGAATTGGCTAAATCTTTGGAGGCCCTCAAACGTTTATCTCCCGATGATCTTGAAAAAATAATTTCTTAGGCGAGGTAGTACATGCAAGCTTTAATCGATTCGGTAGGCACGCTTTCTTCCAAAGAAAGAAGGGCCCTGGCGATTTTGCTTAAAGAAAAGGGCATCAACCTCTTTGGTATCGCTCCTATCTGCAGCCGCGGCGCCGACGAGGCGCCGGTTCTCTCCTATACCCAGGAAAGCCAATGGTTCCTTTGGCAACTGGAGCCCGACAGCACCGCGTACCACATCACCACGGCGCTGCGCTTGACCGGAGAACTGGACCTCGACGCGCTGCGCCATGCATTCGATACCCTGATTGCCCGGCATGAAACCCTGCGCACTACCTTTTCAGAAGACGATGGAACGGCGGTACAGGTGGTGCACCCACCGGCACCGCTGGACATCGAGGTCATCGAACTGCACGCCGGCGGCCTGTCCTATGAGGCCCAGGTCCATGCCCTGACCGACAGCCAGTGTCAGCCACCCTTCGATTTGCGCAATGGCCCGCTGCTGCGGGCCAAATTGCTGCAGGTGGCGGCAGACGAACATGTGCTGGTCCTGACCCAGCACCACATCGTGTCCGATGGCTGGTCGATGCAGGTGATGGTGGAGGAGCTGATCCAGCTTTATGCCGGCTACCGCCAGGGGCGCACCGTCAGCCTGCCGGACCTGCCGATTCAATACGCCGACTATGCCAACTGGCAACGCCAGTGGATGGACGCCGGCGAGCGTGAACGTCAGTTGGGCTACTGGCTGGAGCAACTGGCCGGGGAGCAACCCTTGCTGATGCTGCCGCTGGACCATGCGCGCCCGGCGATCCAGAGCTATCGGGGGGCGTTGCTGGATATTGCATTGCCCGAAGAGCTGCGCCTGGGCCTCAAACAACTGGCGCAGCGCGAAGGGGCGACCCTGTTCATGCTGCTGCTGGCCTCGTTCCAGGTGCTGCTGCACCGCTACAGCGGCCAGGCGGACATCCGCGTTGGCGTGCCGACCGCCAACCGCAACCGGGTCGAGACCGAGCGCCTGATCGGCTTTTTCGTCAATACCCAGGTGTTCAAAGCCGAGGTCGATGGGCAACTGGGCTTCAGTGATTTTCTGCAGCAGGTCAAGCAGACCGCCCTGATGGCCCAGTCCCATCAGGACTTGCCCTTCGAACAACTGGTGGAGGCCCTCAAGCCGGAGCGCAGCCTGAGCCACAGCCCGCTGTTCCAGGTGATGTTCAACCATCAGACCGCGGTCAAGAAGGGTGCCCAAAGCCAGCGCCTGGACGACCTGAGCATCGAGACTTTGAGCTGGCAGGGGCGTGCCGCGCAGTTCGACCTGACCCTGGATACCTTTGAATCCGAGGATGGGCTCTGGGCTTCCCTGACCTATGCCACCGACCTGTTCGAGGCATCCACCATCGAGCGTCTGGCCCAGTCCTGGGTGCAGTTGCTGCAGGGCATTGTTCAGCAACCCGGGCAGCGCCTGGGGGACCTGCCGCTGCTGGGGGCTGCCGAGCAGCACCAACGGCTGCACGAGTGGACCCCGACTACCGGTGAGTTCCCCAGCGATGGCTGTGTGCAGCAACTGGTGGAAGCACAGGTACAGAAAAGCCCCGGCGCCGAAGCGCTGTTGTTCGCCGGCCAGCGCCTGAGCTACCGGGAACTCAATGCCCGGGCCAACCGACTGGCGCACAAGCTGATCGAACTGGGCGTGGGGCCTGAAGTGCGGGTGGGCGTGGCCCTGCAACGCACCCCGGAAATGGTCGTGGCGCTGCTGGCGGTGCTCAAGGCCGGTGGCGCCTATGTGCCGCTGGACCCGGATTATCCACAGGATCGTCTGGCCCACATGCTGCGCGACAGTCAGGCGCAGATCCTGTTGACCGAAAGCGCCTTGCTGTCGCTGCTGCCGTCCGTGGAATCCTTGCAGACCCTGCAACTGGATGCCCAGCCGGGTTGGCTGGACGCGCATTCGCCGGAAAATCCGCCGCAGCGAGCTACTGCGGACAATCTGGCTTATGTGATCTACACCTCCGGCTCCACCGGCCTGCCCAAGGGCGTGGCGATTGCCCATCGCAACGTGCTGGCGCTGATCGACTGGTCGAGCCGGGTGTACAGCGCCGATGACCTGCAAGGGGTGCTGGCCTCGACTTCGATCTGCTTCGACCTGTCGGTGTGGGAGCTGTTTGTCACCCTGTCCAGCGGCGGCTCCATCGTCCTGGCGCGCAATGCCCTGGAGCTGCCGGAGCTGGCGGATCGTGATCGGGTGCGCTTGATCAACACCGTGCCCTCGGCGATTGCCGCACTACAGCGCAGCGGGCAGATTCCGCCTAGCGTGCGGATCATCAACCTGGCGGGCGAACCACTGAAGCAGGCCTTGGTGGATAGCCTTTATCAGCAGCCCGGGCTGGTGCATGTCTACGACCTGTACGGCCCTTCGGAAGACACCACCTACTCGACCTACACCCGGCGCGAGGCGGGAGGGCAGGCCAATATCGGCCGGGCCATCAGCCACACCCAGAGCTACATCCTCAGCCCGGACCTGCAACCGGTGCCGGTGGGCAGTGCCGGCGAGTTGTACCTGGCCGGTGCCGGGGTGACGCGCGGCTACCTGGCGCGCCCAGGGCTGACCGCCGAGAAGTTCGTGCCCAATCCGTTTTCCAGCGACGGTGGCCGGGTGTACCGCACCGGCGACCTGACCCGTTACCGCACCGACGGGGTGATCGAGTACATCGGCCGCATCGACCATCAGGTGAAGATCCGCGGTTTCCGTATCGAGCTGGGTGAAATCGAAGCGCGGCTGGTGCAGCAGGCGGCGGTGCGTGAAGCCTTTGTCCTGGCCCATGACAGCGAGAGCGGCCAGCAACTGGTGGCCTATATCGTGCCGAGCGAGGCCACCCCGACCGTCGAGGCCCAGGCCGCCCTGCGCGAAAGCATCAAGACGGCGCTGAAAGAGCATGTGCCGGACTACATGGTGCCGGCCTATCTGCTGTTCCTCGAAGCGTTGCCGCTGACCCCTAACGGCAAGCTCGATCGCAAGGCCCTGCCCAAGGTCGACGCCCAGCAGATGCAGCAGGTCTACGTGGCGCCGCAGAGCGAACTGGAGCAACAGATCGCGGCGATCTGGGCCGATGTGCTGAAGCTTGAGCAGGTCGGTGCGACCGACAACTTCTTCGAACTGGGCGGTGATTCGATCATCTCGATCCAGGTGGTCAGCCGCGCGCGGCAGGCCGGTATCCGCTTTACTCCACGTGACCTGTTCCAGTACCAGACGGTACAGGGGCTGGCGGCAGTGGCCGAGCAGGGCGAGGGCGGGGTGCAGATTGACCAGGGCCCGGTGCGTGGCGCAACGGCGCTGCTGCCGGTGCAGCAGTGGTTCTTCGAGTCGCCCATGAGCGAACGCCATCACTGGAACCAGTCAGTGTTGCTCAAGCCGGCCCAGCCGCTGCGCGCCGAGGTGGTAGAGAACGCCTTGCAGGCACTGTGGGTGCAGCATGACGCCTTGCGCTTGCAGTTCAGTCAGGAGGCGGATGGCTGGTCGGCGCGGTTTGCCGATGCCGGCCAGCGGCCGGAGCTGCTCTGGCAGGTCGCCGTGGATGGCGCCCAAGCCATGGAACAGTCGGCAATCGAGGCGCAGCGCAGCCTGAACCTGCAGGACGGGCCGCTGCTGCGGGCTGTGCTGTTCTGCCTGGAGGACGGCAGCCAGCGCCTGTTGCTGGTGATCCACCACCTGGTGGTGGACGGCGTGTCCTGGCGGATCCTGCTGGAGGACCTGCAACTGGCCCACACTCAACTCAGCGCCGGCCAGCCCCTGGCATTGCCGGCCAAGACCAGCTCGACCCAGGCCTGGGCCGAGCAGATGCGGGCCTATGCCCAAGGTGCGGCGCTGCAGGAAGAACTCAAGTACTGGCAGGCCCAGTTGCAGGGTGTCGAGTCGAACCTGCCGCTGGACCGCCCGGTGACCGCATTGCAGAACCAGCACGCCAGCAGCCTGAGTTCACGTCTGGACAAGGCCCATACCCAGCGCCTGCTGCAGGATGCCCCGGCGGCCTACCGCACCCAGATCAACGATCTGCTGCTCACCGCCCTGGCCCGGGTCATCACCCGCTGGACCGGCGCAGCCAGTGCCCTGGTGCAACTGGAAGGCCACGGCCGCGAAGACCTGTTCGACAGCATCGACCTGACCCGCACCGTGGGCTGGTTCACCAGCCTGTTCCCGGTGAAGCTCACGCCCCAGGCGTCCCTGGCCGATTCGATCAAGTTCATCAAGGAGCAACTGCGGGCGGTGCCGAACAAGGGCATCGGCTTTGGCGCCCTGCGTTACCTGGGGGATGCTCAGGCGCAGCAGACCCTGGCCGCCCTGGCCGTGCCGCGCATCACCTTCAACTACCTGGGCCAGTTCGACGGCAGTTTCGACGAGCAGGATTCCCTGTTCAAACCCAGCGGTGAAGCCAAGGGCGACGACCAGAGCCCGCTGGCCCCGCTGAGCAACTGGCTGAGCCTGGATGGCCAGGTCTATGGCGGCGAGCTGAGCCTGAGTTGGACCTTCAGCCAGCAAATGTTCGATACCGCCACCGTGCAGCGGCTGGCCGACGACTATGCCGAGGAGCTCAAGGCGCTGGTGGCGCATTGCTGTGCACCGGAGCAGGCGGGCGCGACGCCTTCGGACTTCCCTCTGGCGGGCCTGAACCAGCAGCAACTGGATCGCCTGCCGCTGTCGCTGGCCGCGGTGGAAGACCTCTACCCCCTGTCGCCGATGCAGCAGGGGATGCTGTTCCATACCCTCTACGAACAGGCCGCGGGCGATTACATCAACCAACTGCGGGTGGACGTGGACGGCCTCGATCCGCTGCGCTTCCAGCAGGCCTGGCAGGCGGCCATCGATCGGCATGACATCCTGCGCACCGGTTTCATCTGGCAGGGCGAAGTGTCGACGCCGCTGCAAGCGGTGCACAAACACGTTGCCCTGGACTGCACTGTGCATGACTGGCGCGGCCAGCCGCAGCAGCACGAAGCCCTGGAAACCCTGGCTGAAGCCGAACGCCAGCGTGGCTTCGAGCTGGATGCGGTGCCGTTGTTGCGCCTGACCCTGGTGCGCACCGACGAGCAGCGCTACCACCTGATCTACACCAACCACCACATCCTGATGGACGGCTGGAGCAACTCGCAGTTGCTCGGCGAAGTGCTGCAACGCTACGCCGGCCAGGCGCCGAGCCATGCCCCGGGCCGCTACCGGGACTACATCGCCTGGCTGCAGCGCCAGGATGCCCAGGCCTGTGAAGGCTTCTGGAAAGAGCAACTGCAGGCGCTGGAGGAGCCGACCCGTCTGACCCAGGCGTTGTCCCGGGTCGCGGACCTTGCGGCCGGCGCAGGTCACGGCAAGCACCATCGTCAGTTGGATCAGGCGCAGACGGCGCCCCTTGGCGAATTTGCCCGGCAGCAGAAGGTCACGGTCAACACCCTGGTGCAGGCGGCGTGGCTGCTGTTGCTGCAGCGTTGCACCGGGCAGGACAGCGTGGTGTTCGGCGCCACGGTAGCGGGGCGCCCGGCGGAGCTCAAAGGCATCGAGCAGCAGGTGGGCCTGTTCATCAACACCTTGCCGGTGGTGGCCACGCCACGCCCGGACATGACCGTGAGCCAATGGCTGCAAGCGGTGCAGAGCCGCAACCTGGCGCTGCGCGACTACGAATACACGCCGCTGTACGAAGTGCAGCGCTGGGCCGGGCTGGGCGGGGATGCGTTGTTCGACAACATCCTGGTGTTCGAGAACTACCCGGTGTCCGAAGCCCTGGAAAAAGGTGCTCCGGCGCAACTGCGCTTTGGCGCGGTGGGCAACCACGAGCAGACCAACTACCCACTGACCGTCGCGGTGAACCTGGGGGCGAGCCTGTCGTTCGAGTTCATCTATGCCCGTGAGTCTTTCTCCGAACCTTCAATGGTGCAGTTGGGCGGGCACTTGCAGGGCCTGTTGCTGAGCCTGATGGAGCATCCGCAGTCCGGGCTGGGTGAGTTGCCATTGCTGACGCAGGACGAGCAGCGCCGCATTCGTCAGGACTGGGATCACACCGATGTGGTCTACCCGACCGAGCGTTTTGTTCACCAGCTGTTTGCCGATCAGGCGGCCAAGGCCCCGGACGCCCCGGCGGTGTTTTTCGCCGAGCAGCGCCTGAGCTACCGCGAGCTGGATACGCAGGCCAACCAGCTGGCGCACAAGTTGATCGAGCTGGGCGTTGGCCCGGAAGTGCGGGTGGCGATTGCCATGCCGCGCTGCGCGGAAATCATGGTGGCCTTCCTGGCCGTGCTTAAAGCCGGCGGGGTTTATGTGCCGCTGGACATTGAATATCCCCAGGACCGTCTGCGCTACATGATGCAAGACAGCGGCGCGTGGCTGCTGCTGACCCAGAGCCATCTGCTGGATCGCTTGCCGATTCCTGAGGGGCTGCCGACCCTCAGCGTCGAAGGCGCGGCTGATTTTGCGGCTTACCCGGTGACCAGTCCGCAGGTAGAGCTGGCCGAGGAAAACCTCGCCTATGTGATCTACACCTCCGGCTCCACCGGCTTGCCCAAGGGCGTGGCGGTGTCCCACGGCCCGCTGGCCATGCACAGCCTGGCCACTGGCGAGCGTTATGAAATGAGCCCGGCGGATTGCGAGCTGCACTTCATGTCCTTCGCCTTCGACGGTTCCCACGAAGGTTGGATGCACCCGCTGATCTACGGCGCCAGTGTGTTGATCCGCGATGACAGCCTGTGGTCGCCGGAATTCACCTACGAACAGATGCATCGCTACGGCGTCACCGTGGGCGTGTTCCCGCCTGTGTACCTGCAACAACTGGCGGTGCACGCCGAGCGCGACGGCAATCCGCCGGCGGTGCGGGTCTACTGCTTCGGCGGCGATGCCGTGCCCCAGGCCAGTTACGATCTGGCGTGGCGAGTGCTGCGTCCGAAGTACATCTTCAACGGTTACGGCCCGACTGAAACCGTGGTTACGCCGTTGATCTGGAAGGCCAAGGCGGGCGATCCGTGCGATGCGGCCTACGCGCCTATCGGCAATATCGTCGGCAATCGCAGCGCTTATGTGGCCGATGCCAACCTCAACCTGTTGCCGGTTGGCGTGGCGGGCGAGCTGTACCTGGGTGGCCTGGGCGTGGCCCGGGGCTATCTGGATCGTCCGGGGCTGACGGCCGAGCGTTTTATCCCTGACCCCTACAGCACCACCGGGGCGCGGCTGTACCGCAGCGGCGACCTGACCCGCTATCGCACCGATGGCTTGGTGGAGTACGTCGGCCGTGTCGACCATCAGGTGAAGGTGCGGGGTTTTCGTATCGAACTGGGCGAGATCGAAGCGCGCTTGCTGGAACAAGACCCGGTGCTGGAAGTGGCGGTGATCGCCCAGCCAGGGCCGAGCGGCCAGCAGCTGGTGGGCTACATCGTGCCGGTGGACGCCGAGGTGGCGTCGAGCAACGAGCGCCAGGCGCCGTTGCGCGAAAGCATCAAGGCGCGCCTGCGCGAAAGCCTGCCGGACTACATGGTGCCGACTTACCTGCTGTTCCTCGAAGCACTGCCGCTGACACCGAATGGCAAGCTGGATCGCAAGTCGCTGCCGAAAGTCGATGCACAACTGATGCAGCAGACCTACGTCGCGCCGCAGAACGACCTGGAGCAACAGATCGCGGCGATCTGGGCCGATGTGCTGAAACTTGAACAGGTGGGCGTCACCGACAACTTCTTCGAGCTGGGGGGCGACTCGATCATCTCGATCCAGGTGGTCAGCCGTGCCCGGCAGGCGGGAATCCGCTTCACCCCCAAAGACCTGTTCCAGCACCAGACGGTGCAGGGGCTGGCCACGGTGGCGGAGCAGGGCGAGGGCGGTTTGCAGATCGACCAGGGCCCGGTGCGTGGTCAGATGCCGTTGCTGCCGATCCAGCAATGGTTCTTCGATACCCCGGTGCCGGAACGTCACCACTGGAACCAGTCGGTGCTGCTCAAGCCGCAGCGGCCGCTGCAAGCCGAGGCACTTGAGACAGCGCTGCAAGCCTTGGTGCTGCAGCATGATGCCTTGCGCCTGCGGTTTGTCGAACAACAGGGCGACTGGAGCGCCGCTTTTGCCGAAGTCGACGAGCAGCCGGTCCTGCTCTGGCAAGCCGCGGTGGCCAATGATCAGGAACTGCGCGCGCTCTGTGAACAGGCCCAGCGCAGCCTCAACCTGCAACAGGGGCCATTGCTGCGCGGGGTGTTGTTGACCCTGGCCGACCACAGCCAGCGCTTGCTGCTGAGCATCCATCACCTGGTGGTGGATGGGGTGTCCTGGCGCATCCTGCTGGAGGACATGCAGCGCCTGTTGAGCGGCCAGCCACTGCCGGCCAAGACCAGCTCGACCCAGGCCTGGGCCGAGCACTTGCAGACCTACGCCCGCAGCCCGGCGCTGCAACAGGAACTGTCTTACTGGCAGGCACAATTGCAGGATGGCGGCGCGAGCCTGCCTTGTGATCACCAGGCCGGAGGGCTGCAGAACCAGCACGCCATCAGCCTCAGCATGCGCCTGGACAAAGCCGATACCCAGCGACTGCTGCAAGGGGCCCCGGCGGCCTATCGCACCCAGATCAACGATCTGCTGCTGACCGCCCTGGCCCGGGTCATCACTCGCTGGACCGGTGAATCCAGCGCCCTGGTGCAACTGGAAGGCCACGGTCGCGAAGAGCTGTTCGACGAGGTTGATCTGACCCGCACCGTGGGTTGGTTCACCAGCGTGTTCCCGGTGAAGCTGACGCCGCAGCCGGCCCTGGCCGATTCGATCAAGTTCATCAAGGAGCAACTGCGGGCGGTGCCAAACAAGGGCATCGGCTTTGGCGCCCTGCGCTACCTGGGAGACGAGGTGGCGCAACAGACCCTGGCGGCGCTGGCGGTACCGCGCATCACCTTCAACTACCTGGGCCAGTTCGACGGCAGCTTCGACGAGCCGGATACCTGGTTCGCCCCTGCCGCCGAAGCCAAGGGCGAGGATCAGAGCTTGCAAGCGCCACTGGGCAACTGGCTGAGCATCAACGGCCAGGTCTATGGCGGTGAACTGGAGCTGGACTGGACCTTCAGCCAGGCCATGTTCGAACCGGCGACGATCCAGCGTCTGGCCGATGACTACGCCCGGGAGCTCAAGGCGCTGATCGAGCATTGCAGCCAGCCTGAGCACCGAGGCGCCACGCCGTCGGACTTCCCGCTTGCGGGCCTGAACCAGCAGCAACTGGACCGGCTGCCACTGGCCCTGGCCGAGGTCGAGGACCTCTATCCGTTGTCGCCGATGCAGCAGGGCATGCTGTTCCATACCTTGTACGAGCAACAGGGGGGCGACTACATCAACCAGCTGCGGGTCGATGTGGATGGCCTCGATCCCGAGCGCTTCGTCCAGGCCTGGCAGGCCACCGTCGATCGGCATGACATCCTGCGTACCAGCTTCCTCTGGCAAGGCGAGTTGTCGACACCGATTCAGGTGGTGCACAAGCAGGTCGCCCTGGAGTGCGTCGAACACGATTGGCGTGGCCAACCGCAAGTGTCCGAGGCCCTCGACACCCTGGCCGAGGCCGAGCGCCAGCGAGGTTTCGATCTGCAGGCTGCGCCGCTGTTGCGCCTGACCCTGGTGCGCACTGCCGAGCAACGCTACCACCTGGTCTACACCAACCATCACATCCTCATGGATGGCTGGAGCAACTCGCAGTTGCTCGGAGAGGTCCTGCAGCGCTACGACGGGCAGCCGTCACCAACGGCTCCCGGTCGCTATCGGGATTACATCGGCTGGCTGCAGCGCCAGGATGCCCGGGCGTGCGAGGGCTTCTGGAAAGAGCAACTGTTGACTCTGGAGGAGCCGACCCGCCTGGCCCAGGCCATTGCCCCGGATGTTCCCGGGACGCCAGGACACGCTGAGCAGGTGTATACCCTGGATGCCCATCAGACCCGGCGCTTGAGCGAGTTCGCCCGGCAGCAGAAGGTCACGGTCAATACCCTGGTGCAAGCGGCGTGGCTGCTGTTGCTGCAACGCTGCACGGGCCAGGACACGGTGGTGTTCGGCGCCACGGTGTCCGGCCGCCCGGCGGAGCTCAAGGGCGTGGAGCAGCAGATCGGGCTGTTCATCAACACCTTGCCGGTAGTGGCCACGCCGTGTCCGGACATGGCAGTCAACGATTGGCTGCAAGCGGTGCAGGCGCGCAACCTGGCCCTGCGTGATTATGAGCACACGCCGTTGTTTGAAGTGCAGCGCTGGGCCGGCCTGGGAGCGGATGCCCTGTTCGACAACATCCTGGTGTTCGAAAACTACCCGGTGTCCGAGGCCCTGGAGAAAGGCGCCCCGGCGCAGTTGAGTTTCGGTGAAGTGGGCAACCACGAGCAGACCAACTACCCGCTGACGCTGTCGGTGTACGTGACCGAGCTGCTGTCCTTCGACTACAGCTATTCGTTGCAGCATTTCAGCGCGACGGTTGTCGACCAGTTGGCGGCCGGCCTGCAGCAGTTGCTGCTGAGCATGATCGACAGTGCCGACCTGCGCCTGGGTGATCTGTCGCTGCTCAGTGACGGTGAGCGCGCGCGCATCGAAGGTGAATCCAGTCGTGCTGCTAGGGAGATTGGCCGTGGCCCGAACGTTCATCAGTTGTTCGAGATGCAGGCCGCCAAGACTCCGGATGCACCGGCGCTGCTGTGCGCTGATCAGCAACTGAGCTACGCCCAGTTCAACCAGCGGGCCAACCAGTTGGCTCACCGACTGATCGAACTGGGCGTGGGCCCGGACGTGCGGGTGGGGATTGCCGTGGAGCGCGGGCTGGACATGATTGTCGGCCTGCTGGCGGTGCTCAAGGCCGGTGGCGCCTATGTGCCCCTGGACCCTGAATACCCGCAGGATCGCCTGCACTACATGATGCAGGACAGCGGCATCCAGTTGCTGCTGACTCAGACGCCGCTACTGGATCGCCTGGCAATCCCGGATCAGCTCATGCACCTGTGCCTGGATCAACGCCAGGTCTGGTCCGCCGCCGAGGCGGTTGGCAATCCGCCGTCGCGCAGCGATGCCGACAACCTGGCCTATGTGATGTACACCTCGGGCTCCACCGGTCGGCCCAAGGGCGTGGGCATCAGCCATAACGCCCTGAGCCAGCACGCCCGGGCCACCGCTCGCTACTTCAACATGACGGCTGCCGATCGCGGTCTGCAGTTCTCCACCTTCAACTTCGATGCCTTTGTCGAACAGCTGTACCCGGCACTGATTTGTGGCGCCTCGGTAGTGATTCGTGGCAAGGCGCTGTGGGACAGCGAAACCTTCTACCGCGAGCTGATCGAGCAGGGCATCAGCATCGTCGATCTGAGCACCGCCTACTGGTTCATGCTCGGCAAGGATTACGCGGCCAAGCCGCCGCGGGACTTCGGTCGCTTGCGCCAGCTCAACCTGGGGGGCGAGGCCATGGCGGCTGAAGGTGTAGCCGCGTGGAAAAAAGCCGGGCTGAGCCAGGCCTGCCTGCTCAACACCTACGGACCCACCGAAGCGACGGTGAGTGTGGCCACCCATGACTGCACGCGTTACCTCAAGGGCGACGAGCCACTGCCGAGCATGATTCCCCTGGGCAGGGCGCTGCCGGGCCGTGCCATCTACCTGCTGGACACCAGCGGCCAGTTGCCGCTGCCTGGTGCCATCGGTGAATTGATGATCGGCGGCGACCTGCTGGCCCGGGGTTACCACGAGCGTCCGGGGTTGACGGCGGAGCGCTTCATTCCTGATCCGTTCAGCACCGACGGCGGGCGTCTGTACCGCTCCGGCGACCTGGCTCGTTACGATGTCGATGGGGTGATCGACTACGCCGGACGCATCGACCATCAGGTGAAGATCCGCGGCTTCCGCATTGAAATGGGCGAGATCGAAGCGCGCCTGTTGGAACAGGTCCAGGTGCGCGAGGCAATTGTCCTGGCCCAGGACGGGGCGAGTGGGCCACAGCTGGTGGCGTACATCGTGCCGGCCGCGGCTGTGGCGGCGGGCTCCATCGAGGAGCAGGCGGTTCTGCGTGAGCAATTGCGCACGGCCCTAAAGGAGGTGCTGCCGGACTACATGCTGCCGGCGCACCTGCTGTTCCTTGAGGCCCTGCCGTTGAGCCCCAACGGCAAGCTGGACCGCAAGGCCCTGCCCAAGGCCGACGTCAGCCTGTTGCAGCAGGCCTACATCGCCCCACAGAGCGGACTGGAACAGCAGGTCGCGGCGATCTGGGCCCAGGTGCTGGAGGTCGAGCAGGTGGGCATGAACGATAACTTCTTTGAACTGGGTGGGCATTCCCTGGATGCCTTGCGCCTGATCGGCGCCCTGAACCAGACGCTGGTTGTGCAACTGAGCCTCAATGCCCTGTTCACGGCGCCGACGGTGGCGCAATTGGCGGGCGTGATCGCGGCCGGTCAGGCCGACAGCGCGCAGAACGTCATCGCCCTGGGCGGCTCCGGCCAGCCGCTGTTCTGCTTCCACCCGGCGGGGGGCAGCGTGTATGGCTACCTGCCGCTGGCCGCACAGTTGCGCGACCGTTGCGCGGTATATGGCGTGCTGCACCATGCCTACTTGCAAGCCGACTGGCGTGAGGTTTCATGGCTGGCGATGATTCAGCGCTATGTCGCCGGCATCCGTCAGGTGCAGCCGAGCGGGCCCTACTATCTGGCGGGCTGGTCCCTGGGTGGCTCGATTGCCATGGACGTGGCCAGCGAGCTGGAGGCCGCGGGCGAGACGGTGCGTTTCCTCGGCCTGCTCGACCCGACACCGCCCCAGGGCGCCGGGGCGCAGCAGGTGCAGCCGCAGGAGGTGCCGGTTTCGGTGACGGCCGAGTCCGAGTGGCGGGCGATCATCGACAAGCTCTGTCTGCTGTTCCCGGGCAGCGCCGGGCTGATCGAAAGCCGCTTGCGGCGGGAGGCCGAGCTGAATTGGCACAGTATCCATGGTTGGGTGGAGGAGCATATCGCCCTGGCGCCCGGCGAGCTGGATCGGGTGGTGGGGCTGTTCAAGGCCGAGTTCGACGCCTCGCTGGTCAGTGCCGTATTCAATGACCTGAGCGCCTTGTCTGCGGCCTATGCCTACCGTCCATTGCAGGTAGCGCCGTGGCTGTGGTGGTCCAGCGATTATGCCCGGGAGCGGATCCAGGTCATGGAGCAGGCCATGGGGTGCGAGGTGCAGGGCGGCGAGATGGCTGCTTCACGCCGTATCGACGTCCGCCATGAGTCCATGGTGGACAGCCCGGCCTTGCTGGAGAGCTTCAGAGAGCAACTGCTGACCTGCCTGAACTGAGTGGCCAGCAAAGGCCTGGACCGTTGCCGGTCCAGGCCTTTGTCGTTTCTGCCGCCGGACAATCAACGCCCCGCCACTGCCCGGTGGGCGCGGGTTTGCCAGTGAGCTTGGGCATGCCGTGGCGCGCCTGCTGTGTGGACAGGTTGGGGGAGTCGAAGCGTCATCGCTGTTGTAGGCGCTGCTGTGTCAGCGGCCCTGCGCAGGCCTGAAGGGCGCCTTCGCTGGCTGGCTCCTGCGCAGGCAGGTTGGAGGGGAGGCTGATCGATCGCCATGGTGGGCCCAGGCAAGTCAGCGAGCCTGCGCAGGCCTGAAGTGGCACTTCGTCGGCAAGCTACAGGGGCAGGTAGGAGGGGAGGGCGATCCTTCGCCGTTGTAGGAGCGGGCTTTCCAGGCCCTCTGCGCAGACCGCAGAGGGCCGTCGCCGGCAAGCCGGCTACAGGGGTAAGCGCTGTTTCAGAGCGACCAGCTGACCGTGACCATGGCGTTGCGCGGGTCGCCGTAGAGGCTGGTGCCGTAGTCGGTGTTGCTGCCGATGCTCTGGTAGTAGCGCTTGTCGAAGAGGTTGTTGACGTTGAGGCGAACGTTGACGTTTTCCGAAGCCTTGTAGCTGGTCATCAGGTCTACCAGGGCGTAGGACTTCTGTTCGATGCGGTAATCAAAGGTGCTCAGGTAGTCGTTGGTGCCCTTGTTGTAGATGGTGTTCTGGCCATAGATCCCGCCACCGATGGTCCAGCGGTTAAGGTCGCCGGGCAGTTGGTAGGTGGTGAAGGCCTTGAACACGCTGCGCGGGATGTCGGTGTAGAACAGGCGGCCGACGTTGGCTTCGTTGGAGTCCTTGGTGTACTTGACCGAGGCATAGGTGTAGCCCGCTCCCAGTTCCCAGCCCGGGGCCAGGGTGCCGTTGATTTCCAGCTCGATCCCTTCGCTACGCACCTGGCCCGCGGCTTCGTAGCAGGTGCTTCCCACTGGGCTGCACTGGTTGGGGTTGAGCGCTTTGGCGCGGTTTTCCTGGTCGATGCGGAAGATTGCCGCGCTGGCGTTCAGGTTGCCATCGAAGTATTCGCCCTTGATGCCCAGTTCGTAGTTCTTGCCTTCGATGGGCTTCAGAGCGCTATTGGAGGCGTCGAGCTCGGTCTGCGGCTTGAAGATATCGGTGTAGCTGACATAGACCGAGTGGTGCTGGTCCAGGTCATAGATGGCTCCGGCGTAGCGGGTCAGGTGGCGTGTCACTTTGTTCGGCAGGCTGGAGGCCGAAGGCTTGCCGTTCCAGGTGGTGGTCACGTCGTAGTCGTACCAGTCCAGGCGCCCGCCAAGGATCAGTTTCAGGTCATCGGTGATGCTCAGCCGCGTGGTGACGTAGGTGCCTTCCAGTTGGCTGGTGCGGCGTTGCGTCCAGGGGTTGGCACTCATGTCCGGCTTGGGAATGCCGCTGGGCTTGTAGATGTTGGTATGGGTCTCAAGGTCGATGGGCAGGCCCTTGCCCTTGAACGTCAGGTCGCGCCGACTGGCGCCCACCACCAACTCGTGGGTGCGCCCGAACAGGGAGAAGGGACCGGTGACATAACCGTCGTAGCTGTTTTGCTGGTCTTCGTAGTCGTAGCGGCCGATGTTCTGGCCGAATTCATCGTAGTTGGCGCCCATGCGTTCCGGGATGGAGCCGAGCATGTTCAGGTCCGACCAGCTCTTGCTGGCGGAAAGGAGCATTTTCCAGCTGTTGGCGAAACGGTACTCCAGGCGGCTGAACGCCGTGGTGTTGTTCTGATCCCAGTACTCCCACTTGCTGCCCAGGTAGCTTGAGCGCTTGAGGTGCAGGTCGCTGCCATCGGCGGCAACCGGCAGGCCACCCCAGGAGGTATTGTTCTTGCCGCTCTGGTTGGAGACGCCAAAGGTGAAGGTGGTGTCTTCGTTCAGATCGGCCTCGGTGATGCCATAGAACACCGAGCGTTCGGAACTGACGAAGTCCTGGAAGCTGCCCTTGCTCTGGTAGGCGGTGACCACCCGGCCGCGCAGGGTGCCACTGTCGTTGAGGGCGTCGGAGGCGTCGATCTCGGTGCGGTAGTTGTCCCAACTGCCGGCGCTGCCGGTGATGGTGACGCGTGGGGTGGCGGTGGGGCGCTTGCGCACCATGTTGATCGCGGCCGACGGGCTGCCCGCGCCCTGCATCATCCCGGTGGCGCCACGCACCACTTCCACACGGTCGAAGATCGCCATATCGGCTGAGGAGTTCATGTCCCGGCTCAAGTAGTGGGACAAATCGTTGGGCAAGCCGTCGGTCATCAGGTTTTCGACGGCAAAGCCACGGGAATAGAAGGTCGGTCGCTGCGGGCCGTCCTTGGTGATGGAGATCCCGGGGGTGGCCTTGAGCACGTCCTCCAGGGATTTCATGTTCTGGTCGTCCATGCGCTGGCGGGTGATGACCGTGACCGACTGCGGGGTTTCCCGGGCCGTCAGGGCCAGCTTGCTGGCAGTTTGCATGGCGCCGGTGGTGTAGGACCCGGTGTCCTCGGTGGTACTGCCCAGGCCCTGGCCGCTGATGGTCGTGGTTCCCAGCTCCAGCGCGCCATTGTTCCTCTGGTTGCGGATGGTGAGCGAGTTGTCCATGAGGGTGTAGGCCACCCCGGTGCCATGGAGCAAGGTTGCGATCGCCCGCTCCGGCGCATAGCTGCCGCTGAGGGCGTTGCTGCGCTTGCCCTGCACATCGTCAGGGCTGTAGAGCACCTGCATATTGGCCTGGCGCCCGAACGCTTGCAGGGCCGCCGCCAAGGACTGCGAGGCAATGTTGAAGTGGATCTCCTGGGCCTGGACCTGCGCCATCAGTGGCAGGGTCAGGGCCAGGCCCAGGGTGCGCGAAGCCATCTTGGGCGAGAACGCCTGGCAAAGCAGTGCTTTGGTCAGAGGGGTCAGTCGGTGGTGTGCGGGCATGCTCATACGCTCTTTTAGGTCCGGCAGATGTAATGATTGTTAATGCTAGTAATTCTCAATTCTGTCTGTAGGACGCATCAGCGACCAGAAACCGGAAACAATTACGCCGGTTGCAGTTCCGTCAGGATTCGCCCGGCCTTCATGCGCACCAGCTGATCGGCAATATCGAAGTAGCGATCGTCGTGGCTGATGACGATGATGGTTTTGCCCAGGCGCTTGAGATCGGGCAGCAGCTCGGTGTAGAAAATCCGCCGGAAGGTCGGGTCCTGGTCGGCGGCCCATTCGTCGAACACCAGCACCGGGCGCTCTTCCAGCCAGGCATTGACCAGGGCCAGGCGCTTGCGCTGGCCGGTGGACAGGTCAGTGGTGGTGAAGGCGCCGTCCTTGACGCTGACCTTGTGCGCAATCTCCAAGCGGTTCAGGTACTGGGTGGCGACGTCCAGCGACTTGCCCGCGTTGCCCTGGACCAGGTCGTCGAACAGGTAGTAGTCGGCGAACACCGTGGTGAAAAGCTGCCGGTAGTCATCCCGGGCGCGGTCGGTCACTACTTCGCCGTTGAGACGGATCTCTCCGGACTGGGGCTGGTACAGGCCTAGCAACAGCTTGATCAGGGTGGTCTTGCCGCAGCCGTTCTCGCCGACGATGAAGACGATGTCGCCCTGCTTGATGTTCAGGTTGATCGGGCCCAGGTGGAACGCTTCGCTGCCTTCCACCGGCGGTGGGCTGTAGCGCACTTCGCGCAGTTCCAGGCTGCGCACCACCGTTTGCGACGCTTCGCTGTCGTCCATCAGCAGATGCGGTTCGGGAGAGGAGAAGCGTTCGGACAGCTCGCTGATCCGGGCGAAGGCGATCTTGGCCTTACCGACGATGGGCAGGTAGCCGACCACATGCTCCAGGGGGCCTTTCATGTACAGCAGCACCAGCACGAAACCGGTGATCACCGCGGGGTCCGGGTTCGGGTAGTAGGCTTGCATGGCCAGGGCCAGACCGATGACCACGAAGAACAGCATCGAGCCGAAGCTCTTGGCCAGGATGTAGATGTTCACCGAACGCACCTGGATATCGCTGATGCGGTCTGCGGTTTTCTGGATGCGCTGGGTGTTCATGCGAAAGCGCCGCGGCCGGTGGATGCGCAGTTCCTTGGCGCCGGAGGCGATCGCGTTGTAGTAGCGCTGCAGCTCGTCCTCGTGGTCGCGGGCCTCGTCGAAGCCCTTGATGCCCTTGCCGCCGGCCACCAGTTGCACACTGGTGCCGATGATGATGGCCACTACCATCATCAGGAACATCGGCACCGAGAGGTACGCCAGGTAGCCCAGGCAGCCCAGGGTGACGGTGGTGGCGATGGCAAGGGGGGTGAAGGCGAAGGAGAAGTCGCTGATGGTGTCGACGTCGTGGGTCAGCACCGGGATCAGGCGGTGGGAGCGATAGCGTTCGATCTGGGTGATGGGCGCCGAGAGGACCTTTTCCCCCAGGTCCTTGCGCAGGGCGGCAATGATGCGTTGCCCCACATAGTTAGTGCCGACATCCGAGACGATGGAACTGATCAGCGCCAGTACGCACAGGGCGGCGAAGGTCAGGACCACGCCCTGGGTCATGCCGGTCGCCGAGTGCAGGGCGTTGTTGATGGTGGCCAGTAACAGGGTGATGGCCAGGCCGCCGGCCATGCCCAAGGCGACGGAGATCACCACGATGGTGCGAAAGGGCCTGAGCAATGCGAGCAAACCATTGAAGGCGCCGCGCTTGGGGTCGGTCATAAGTGCTTCCCTGAGAGTGGATAGAGGGTCGTTGCACGCAGACCCTTACCCCTGACAAACGAAGCGCCGAGGCCAGTATTTAGCTCGGTCTGCCAGCCTGACGGGCGCTGCGGATAAATTGCCCGGCCCGCGGTTCGTTCTTGTGCTGTGGGCGCACGTGTATCGACGCAGTGCCTGATCCATTCAGTGAGAGCGAGCCAATGACGAAGAAGAATCTGGTGTATGTCTGGTCCCTGCGTAACGCCGCCGCCGACAAGGCGGGGCAGCCGGTGGCCTACAAGGACCACGAGCGCTACATGAAATCGGTGCTGGAATTTCTGGTCCAGACGCTTAACCAGACCCCGCTGGGCGAGGTCTACGACCTGGTGGGTGTGGTCTATGACGATGACCAGCAGTCACCACGGGACCAGCAGCTGGTGAGCGACTACGGCTTTGCCTACCAGCCGGGCCGCCAGTGGCTGTACCCGGCGGACCTGGAAGTGCAGGGCAAGCGGGTCAACGACTTGCTGCTGAACGTGCCGTCCACCTATCGTCGCCATCCCAGGGGCAGCGCCGAGCACATCGCCGGCAAGCAGGATTTCGAACGTCGCCTGCACGACACTCTGGTGGAACTCAAAGCCGATATCGTGGTGCTCGATGGCCTGCTGGTGATCCTTGATGAGCTGGTGCGTCCGGGGGCGCCGTTCGCCCGGCGGATCATGAACATCCACCCGGGCATCACCCGCATCGAGTCGCCTTATGAGCGGCGCGGTGCCTATGCCACCTGGAATGCCTTGTACGGTGCCCGTGGGCAGAAGGTGGTGGACTGGAGCACCCGGGAAACCGAGCCGACCCGGCCGCTGTATCTCACCGGGGCCTCGTTCCACTACGTGGACAACGGCATCGATTCCGGTGAAGTGCTGCATGACGTGCTCAACACCGAGATCGGGCCCGAGGACACCATCCTTGAGCTACGCTGGAACAACTTCAACAACAGCCTGTTCCCGGCCTTGCGCCAGGGCCTGTGGCTGATGGTCGATAAACTGCGCCCGTAGGCGTTCAGCGCAGCGGTCCAGCGCGGTCATCGCGCTGGGCCGCCGGCCATCGTAGGTTACTTGTGGCTGGCACCGGGCTGTTCCAGCTCACGCACCACGCGAAAGCTCAGCCAGTCCCCGCGCACTTCACGCTTGCGGCTGTTGCGGTTGCCCGAACGCGAGAACACCGGCGCTTCACCCCAGTCGTTGCCACGAATCTGTGCGTCCAGGCACACCCCTTGCGACTCTTCCATCCAGGCCCGGCCATCGGCAGGCGCGCCTACATAGTCCGGGTGCCAGCAGTCGGCGACCCACTCATAGACATTGCCGTGCATGTCATACAGGCCGAAGGCGTTGGGCGGATAGCTGCCCACCGGGGCGGTGAAGCTGAAGCCGTCCTTGGGGCCGTAGGTATTGGCGTGCTTGGTGATCTGGTATTGGCCTGCCTCATCGAAAGGGAAGGGGAAGGAACCGGTGCTGCCGGCGCGTGCGGCATATTCGCGTTCCGCCTCGCTGACCATGCGGTAGTGCTTGCCGGTTTTTTTCGACAGCCACTGGGTATAGGCCCGCACGTCGGCGTAGTCGACGCAGACCGCCGGCTGGCGCGGCCCCTGTTCATAGCGTGGCTTGCTGGCCTGGCACAGGCGGCCGGGCCGGTCGTCGCCGTCCTTGATCACGGTACCGGTTTCGCGGAGGTAGGCGTCCAGCTCGGCGGCAGTGACATGGAAGCGGCTCATGGCGAAGGCGTTCTTGAAGGTCACGGTGTGCTGCGGGCCTTCATCGGGCTCGCGGCCCACTTCGTCTTCCGGGGTGCCCATGACAAAGCTGCCGGCCGGCAGGACCACCATTTCCGGGCAGTTCTTGCAGTCCTTGAACACGCTGCCGGGCTTGGGCGGTTCTACTGCGTGTGCGTTGAGGCTGATCAGGCAACCGACCAGGGCGGCCAGCGAGGAGTAGGCGGCGGGTTTCATCAATCAATAACCTTGTGCAATGTGGGTTCAGGGGGGGGGCGTGGCAACGGCTCAGGCGCTCTTGCTGCGGCGCAGGCGCTGGCCCAGCAGGTCCATGGCTCGGTCGATATCCGCCTCGCTGTTGAGCAGGCCGGGGGCCATGCGCACTACCGGCCCGGCATCGCGGTCCACCGCGTCCACCAGGATGCGGTTCTCGATCAACCAGGCGGCGGTGGCGTCGGTGTCCAAGTTCTGGCCGCGGAAGAAGGTGAAGCCGGCGGAATGCTCCGGGCTCAGGGGCGTGACCAGTTCAATGCCTGGGTGTTCCAGCAGGCGCTGCTTGAGGTAGCTGTTGAGTGCGTGGATGCGCGACTGGATGTTGGCCTTGCCCAGTTGCATGTGCAGGTCGAAGGCCTGGTCCACGGCCCAGCGGTGCTCGAAGCTGTGGTAGCCGCCGGGGGTCATGGTGGTGGCGAAGTTCTGGTTTTCGGAGAAGGTCGCCACCAGCGGCGTCAGGTGTTCGAGTTGTTCCGAGCGCGAGCAGAAGATCCCGGTGCCGCGCGGGCCGAACATCCATTTGTGGGTGCCGGCGACGAAGAAATCGCAGTTCAGGTCGGCGAAGGTGACGTCTTCCACCCCCAGCCCGTGCACGCCATCGACGCAGTAGAGAATTCGCTCATGCTCATCGCGATTGCGGTTGTGCTGGTCCACCAGCTTGCCGATCTCACCGATCGGCAGTTTCACACCGCTGCCCGACTGCACCCAGGTCATGCCCAGTACCCGGGTGTTGGCGCGGATGTTGCGGTCGATATTGCCCAGCACTTCGTCGGTGGACACGCCCTGGGGCGACTTGAACAACTCGATGCTGCGCACCTGGGTGCCGTCGCGCTGGGTGCGGTACTTCAGGGCGTTGCGGGTTGAGTAGTGCTCGTGAACCGTGGTCAGGATCTCCTGCCCGGGGCGCACATGGATGCCGCCATACATCAGCGCCAGGCCTTCGGTGGTGCTGCCGGTCAGGGCCACCTGGGCGGGCTTGATCTGCAGGTAGCGGCCGACGCTTTGGCGCACTTGGGCCTCGCGCTGCCAGGTGTACTGGGTGTCGTAGTCCATGGCCATGGCCGGGTTGCGGTCGAGCACGGCACGGTACTTTTCGATGGCCTCGCGCACGGGCCTTGGGTGTGAGGTGATCAGGAAGTTGGCCAGGTGCACGTAGTTCGGGTCCAGGTCGAACAGCTGGCGCAGTTGGGTCCAGGGTGTGCTGCTGGCGGCGGCCGAGGGCGCGGCCGTGCTGGCCCGAACCTGGCTGATGGCGAGGTTGCCCAGGGGCAGGGCGGCGGCCAGCAGGCCGGCGTGCTTGAGGAAGGTCCGTCGATGGGTCACAGGAAGGCTCGTGGTCATGGGTTAGCCGGCGACGGCGGGATGCGGGGCGGGTTGCGCTGGCTTGGCCAGTTTCTGCACCTGTTCCCAGACGCGCAGATAGTTCTCGCCCCACAGCTTGGCGATCTCGATATCGCTGTAGCCGCGCTGGATCAGCTCGGCGGTGACGTTGCGGTTGTCCGCCACGCTCATCCAGCCAATGACCCCGCCGCCCTCGTTGAAGTCGGAGCTGATGCCGACGTGGTCGATGCCGACTTTCTTCACCGTGTAGTCGATGGCGTCGACGAAGTCCTTGAGGCTGGCCTTGGGCTCTTCATCGAGGATGCCGTACAGGGAGCTGGCGTATTCACCAAAGCGCTGTTCCGGCCAGATGGTGATCACGGCGTCGCCGGGCATCAGGGCGTTTTCCAGGCCTTGCAACGGCCCCAGGTCGAAGCGTTGGCGCAGGGCATTGAGCTTGTCCAGGGTCGGTTGGCTGAGGGGCCGCAGGTAGGTGGAAAACCCCACCACCTGGATCACCCCGCCGGTGGCCTTGATCTGTTGCATGTCCCGGTCGCTGAGGTTGCGCGGGATATCCACCAGCGCCCTGGGGGCGGAGTGGGATGCCACCAGCGGCGCCCGGGTCAGGCTCGCCACGTCGTCCAGGGCCTTGCTCGACATCTGCGAGACATCGATCACCACCCCCAGGTCATTGAGGCGCTGCACCGCTTGCTTGCCGATCGGTGAGAGGCCGCCGAGGGCGTCCCGGGTGTCATTGAAGAACGGCAGCGGGCGCGACGAGTCGGCCCAGTCGTTATTGCCGACATAGCTGAAGCCGAACAGGCGCATGCCCCGGGCGGCCCACTGGTCCAACTGGTCCAGGTCGTCGCCCATGGCGTAGGCATTGAGCAGGCTGATCACCACCGCCACCTTGCCTTCGGAGGCGATGCGGCGCAGGTCGGCAGGGGTGTAGGCGATGGCGGTCTGGTTGGGGAAGTCGCGCACCATGCCCTGGATGATCCGGTAGCGGGTTTCGCGCTGGTGGCGGGCTTCCTCGACGAAACCGGCGGTGGGACGGTGCGGCGCGTTGGCGCCGTTCCACATTTCCGGCCAGGCCAGAATGCTCAGGGCGGCGCCGGACATGCGACCGCGACCGGCCTTGACCAGGTCGAACTGGCGAGCGGTGTCCTTGTCCGCTTCGCTGCCTTCGGTGCCGAAATCCAGAGGCACGGTGATGTGGCTGTCGAAGGAAATGATCCGTTCCTGCAGGTCGTTGGCGTGCTTGACGATCTCGCTGGGGTAGGACACCCGGTCCTTCCAGTAGGAGTGCCAGGCCGCGCCGGCACCCACGCCGAGGGCGGCAACGAGCAGTATCAGCAGGCTCAGATAGAGGGTTTTCTTACCAGATATTTTGATCATTGCTATCCCAGTCGCAGGCGGGCTGATGACGGGGTCGGGCCCTGGGGTTCAGTGCTGTCGGGTCCGACCTTTTGTGCACATCTATCCGCGATAAACGAGCTGGCCGAGCGCAAATTTAGCGCTCCGGGAATCGCTGGCCGGTAAATTTCCCTGCAAATCCAACGTTCTAGCTAGATGCGTGACGCGCCACTGGATAAAGGTAGAGCGATGAGGTTTTCGAGAAGAGGATTTTTGACCGGTCTGGCGGTGACAGGAGCGGCTATCCCTGTGGCGTTCTACACCCAGAAGGCGTTGCAGCGTCAGGATATTCGCCGCAAGGAAGAGCAGGAGATCACCCCCGGGGAAGCCAAGTTGGAGGTGGCCCTGGACCCTGGCGTGCGCCTTGCCGATCACCTGCGGGGCATCTGGGACATCGAGTTCCTTGACGCCAACGGACCGCCATCCTTGCCTCGTAAAGGCTGTGAGTTGTTGCTGGATGCCGGCCCCACCGGGCGCGGCTTGCGCGGTGTGCTGGGGCGTGCGCAGAGCCTGCGCGGCGACGGCCCGGTGGAGTTTCTGGTGCAGGGCGACCTGGCGTCGGTGGATGCCGCCAAGCTGCGCTGGCGTCTGTTTGCCGGTGGCCGGATAGCCGGTGCCCCCAGCCATGAGTGCCAGGTGGTGCTCGACGAGGTCTGGGCCAGTTGGGGCAATGCCGGTAGCGGCACCCTCAGTGGCAGCCTGCAGTCGTTGCAGGCGTCGCCGCTGGCGCCGGTATCCGCGGCGCGTTTTGTGGCGCGCAAGCGGGTCTTTCCGGCCGCCCGGGACCAGAGCGGGCTGAGCCCCGCCTTGCTGGCGTGGCTGGTATCGCCGCAGCACCGCCTGTTCCACCAACTCTGGCACGCCTCGCGGGACCGTTGGCACACCCTGCCCAAGGACAAGCGCAACAGCTTGCGAGGGCTCGGCTGGCAGCCGGGCCCGGTCAAGCATGAGCGTGATGCCCGTGGGCGGCGCAAGCATCGCAATGCCTCGGGCATCGACTTTCTGTTCATGCACCGGCACATGTTGCTGCACGCCCGCTCGTTGCAGCCGGACCTGGTGTCCTGGCACCAGTTGCCGCAGCCCTGTGCCCGTCTTGAGCAGGACCGGCAGGCCTTTATCCGCTATTACGAAAACCATGACGGCTGTTCGGTGCCGCCGGCCTGGGTGGCCGACGACGATGAAGAGTTCACTCAATGGCTGCACGGGCTGAAAAGCGATGCGGCGTTCTACGGCAACTTCCAGGTCTGGGAGTCGCAGTACCAGGACCCGGAGTACCTCAGCCGCCTGACCCTGGGCCAGTTCGGCTCGGAGGTCGAACTGGGTCTGCACGACTGGCTGCACATGCGCTGGGCCGATGTCGCCCGCGATCCTTCCAACGGCATGCCGGTGATGGAAGCGCGCCTGTCCTCGGATTTCGCCGGGCGCTGGTACCAGCCCGAGAACGACTTTCTCGGCGATCCCTTCTCGTCCCACGTGCACCCCATGTTCTGGAAATTCCATGGCTGGATCGATGACCGGATCGACGACTGGTTCCGGGCCCACGAGCGCTACCACCCCGGCGAAGTGTTGCGTCGCGAGGTCAATGGCGTGCCCTGGTTCGCCCCAGGGCGCTGGGTCGAGATCGACGACCCGTGGCTGGGGGCCTCGACCCATGGCTGCGGCCCCCTGGGCAATGCCCCGGGAGAAATGTCCCTGGAGATGGATCAGGAGGTCATGAAGCTGGCCTTGCGCATCGCCCTGAGCCGTGACGAAAAGGTGCCGGACCTGCTCAAGCGGGCACCGCGGCGGCCCTGGTATGCCCAGCACTTGAAGCTCTGAGGCGGGGGATTCAGTTGCTCAGGGCCACTTCGGCGAGGAAGCTCAAGAGTCCGCTGTATCGGCTGGCCTGCCATTGCCCGGTGTTGTGGTCGAAGCACTCGACCGGCGCCGGGCAGTGCCGGTTCTCGATCCTGAACCCGTAGAAGTCACCGCAGCCGTTCTCTGAAAACAGCAGGTGATCCTTGGCGATGGTCGGGTGCGCCCGGTTGATCTCGACCAGATGGAAATCACTGCTGCTGTCCAGCGAGTAGAGCGTGCTCAGGGCAAAGTAGCCGCCACCGCACTCCTTGAGGAACCAGGCGTAATCGGCCGGCAGTTGCAGCCCCAAGGCCTGCTGCGCCTCCAGGATCTGGGCTTGGCTGGCAGGGCGGTCTGACGGCAGTTCGAACCAGATCGGATGGCTGCGCTTGCGCTCGTCCAGCAGTTGCTTGAAGTCCTCGACGTGCATTTTTTGCTCCTTGTGCAGTCAGTCGTCCGTCAGGATGGACCAGGCACCGTGTTGCTCCAGTAAGTCCTGCAGCGCCTGCAGCTCTGCGGCGGGCGGCGGCTGGCCGGTCACGGCGGCGTAGAGGTCGTTGAGCATGAAGTCTGCGTCCCTGTGGGTGAGCTGAGCCATCAGCTGTGCCAGATTGCGGTCGCACCAGTGCGGGTACAGCAGCACCAGAAGACGGTTGTAGTCGCGGCTGTCGAGCCCGTTGGGGTAGACCTTGCGCAGTAGGGGCAGCAGGCCTGCCAGTGGCTCGTGCGGCGCTTTTTCGAGGGGCATGGGCTTTGTTGGCGGTGGGGCGGGAGGGGATTCTAGGCGATTGCACGCTCGGCCGTTGCGCTGGGCGCGGGAGTGACCGGGCCGGCCACTCCCGCCTTGTCATTGGCTCCAGCCGCCCCCCAGGGCCTTGTACAGGGCGATGCTCGATTGCAGGCGCGACAGCCGCAGTTGCACGTTCTGGTCCTGGGCGGTGTACAGGGTGCGTTGGGTTTCCAGCACGGTCAGCAGGTCTTCGGCGCCGGCCTGATAGCGGCTCTGGGCGATCTCGAAGGCGCGCTGCGCCTGATTCAGCTCTTCGCTCTGCCACTGGCGCTGCTGGTCCAGGCCGCGAATGCTGTTGAGGGCTTTTTCCACATCGGCAAAACCATTGATGATCGCCCCGCGATAGTTCTCCAGCAGCTCTTCCTGGCGCGCCCTGGCCTTGTCCCGCTCGGCGCTCAGGCGCCCGTTGTTGAAGATCGGCGCCATCAGGCCGGAGGTGAGGCTGTAGAAGGGGTTGCGCAACACGTTGCCCAGCTTGTCGGCATCCGAGCCCAGGTTGGCGGTCAGGGTCAGGGTCGGCAGCATCGCCGCCCGCGCCACGCTGACGTCGGCCTGGGCCGCTGCCAGCCGGGCCTCGGCAGCGGCGATATCGGGGCGGCGGGTCAGCAGCTCGCTGGGCACTCCGGCGTCGATGGTCGGCCAGTTCAATTGGGCCAAAGGCTGATCGCTCAGGGTCAGGCTCTGCACCGGCCGACCCAGCAGGGTGGCGAGGGTGATCAGCGCCTCTTCGGCCTGCTGTTGCACCAGGGGCAGCTGGCGTTGCTGGGCGGCCACCAGGCTTTTCTGCTGGGCCAGTTCCAGGGCGGTGGCCGAGCCGGCGTCGTAGCGGGTTTGCACCAGTTGCAGCACGTTCTGCGCATTGGCCAGGTTGAGTTCGGCGATACGCAGCTGTTCGCGCAGGGACAGGACCTGGGCGTAGTTGTTGGCCACGCCGCTGAGCAGGGTCAGCTCAACGGTGGCCTGGTCGAACTCGCTGGCCTGGACTCCGAGCCGGGCGCTGTCGTAGGCGGCGCGGCGACCGCCCCAGAAGTCGACTTCATAGGTGGCGCTCAGGCCCGCGTCGAACGAGTTCGTGACCGTGCTGTTGCTGCTGGAATCGAGCTGGCTGGCGTTGTTGCCGCGCAACTGTTTTCTGCGGCTGGCGTTGAAGGTGCCATTGACGCTGGGCAGCAGCGGCGCCCCGGCGACGATGGCACTGGCCTGGGCCTGGCGGACCCGGGCCATGGCGGCCGCCAGGTCGTGGCTGCCGGCCCGGGCTTCGGCGATCAGTTGGTCCAGCTCCGGGCTGCCGAAACGGGTCCACCAGCGCAGGTCTTGCTGCTGGTCGCCCTGGCTGGCGGGAGAGTGCCAGGACGCCGGTGCTTGCAGGCCGCTTTCCGGGCGCGGCGCGGGGCTGCTGCAGGCCGCCAGCAAAATACTGGCGGCCAGGAGGGGCAGGTGCACTTTCATAGATCGATCATTCACTGGTAAGGGCCGTGACCGGGTCGAGCCGGGCAGCTTTGCGGGCCGGCATGAAGCCGAAGATGACGCCGGTGACCAGGGCGCAGGCGAAGGCGCCGAGCACTGCGGCCAGGGAGAAGGCCACCGCCACTTCGCTGAGGATCAGGATGCCGCCGATGATCAGGGCCACGCCGATGCCGGCCAGGCCGCCGACCACCGAAAGCATCACTGCTTCGGTGAGGAACTGGCGCAGGATGTCGCGCTGGCGGGCACCGGTGGCCATGCGGATACCGATTTCCCGGGTGCGTTCGCGCACGGTCATGAGCATGATGTTCATCACCCCGATGCCGCCCACCAGCAGCGAGATCGCGGCAATGGCCCCGAGCATCAGCGACAGGGTGTTCTGGGTCCGGGCCTCGGCCTGGATCATCGCGGCGTTGTTGGTCAGTTCGAAATCGCGCTTGCCGCCGTGCATGCGCAGCATCAGTTCATCGATCTCCTGTTCGGTCTGCTTGACCCGGCTGGCATCGGCGGCGGCGATCGCCACGTATTGTGGGTTGTGGTCGCCGAACAGGCGGATGCTGGCGGCGGAGTAGGGCACGGCGATGCGGTCGTCACTGTCGCTGTCGCCGGAGCTGGCGCCTTTTTCCGAGAGTACGCCGACCACCTGGAACGGCACGTTTTCGATGAGGATGTACTGGCCGATGGGGTTGGCCACGTCCTTGAGGAGCTTTTCCCGGACCTTGTGGCCAATCACCGCCACGGCAGCCGCCGAGCGTTCGTCGGCTTCGCTGAAGTAGCTGCCCTGCACCACCGGCCAGTTGAAGATCTGCGGGAAATTGGTGTCGTTACCGCCGACATAGGCCATGTAGTCGCGGTTGCCGTAGCGCACCCCGGCCTGCGCGCCGTTGACCGGCATGATGCGTTTCACCTGGGGCAGGTTGGCCAGGGCGGCGACGTCATCCAGGGTGACGATGCCTTCCGGGGTGCGCGGGTTGGGCGAGTAGCCGCTCAGGTAAATGATGTTCGAACCGAAGGCGCCCATCTGTGCCATCACCTGGCGCTTGCTGCCTTCGCCCACCGCCAGCATCACCACCACCGAGGCCACGCCGATGACGATCCCCAGCAGGGTCAGGGCGGTGCGGAAGCGGTTGATCCACATCACCCGCCAGGCCGCCTGCACCGCTTCCAGCAGCTCGCCTTTCCAGGCGCCGGTGGCTTCGCTGCCGTCGGCCAGGCGCTGGCGCAGGTCCACCGCCTGCAAGGCGCCGGCGTTGGCGCTCTGTTGCACCGACGGGTCGTGGTGGGCGGTGTCGCTGATGATCTCGCCGTCGCGGATCTCGATGATGCGCTTGGCCCGTGCCGCCACTTCGCGGTCGTGGGTGATGAGGATCACCACGTGGCCCTGGCTGGCCAGTTCGTCCAGCAGGGCCATGACTTCGGCGCCGCTGTGGCTGTCCAGGGCGCCGGTGGGTTCGTCGGCGAGGATGATGTGGCCGCCGTTCATCAGGGCGCGGGCGATGGACACCCGCTGCTGCTGGCCGCCGGACAATTGATGCGGACGGTTGCCGCTGCGGCTGGCCAGGCCCAGGCGCTCCAGCAGGGCGGCGGCGCGGGCGTGGCGTTCGGCGGCCGGGGTGCCGGCGTAGATGGCCGGCATCTCGACGTTTTCCTGGGCCGAGCCGGAAGGGATCAGGTGGTAGCCCTGGAACACGAAGCCGAAGGCCTCGCGGCGCAGCCAGGCCAGTTCGTCGCTGTCCAGATGAGCCACATTCTCCCCGGCGAACAGGTACTCGCCCGAGGTCGGGCGGTCCAGGCAGCCGAGGATGTTCATCAGGGTCGACTTGCCGGAGCCTGAGGCGCCGACGATGGCGACGAATTCCCCGGCGTGGATCGACAGGTCGATGCCGCGCAGGACATCGACTTGCGGGCTGTCGCCACCACCGTAGGATTTGCGGATCTGCCTGAGGTCGATCAGTGGCGTCTGCATTCAACCTCCGCTGTTGTTGGTCGGGCCGATCAGCAGGTGCTCGCCTTCGTTCAGGCCGTCCAGCACCTGGATGCGCAGGCGGTCGCTGATGCCGACCCGGACCTTGCGCGTCTCGATCGAACCGTTCTTGGCCACCACCCGGGCCATCTGCTGGTCCGGCTCGCTGCTGCCCTGCAGGGCGGCGATGGGCGCGGTGAGGACGTTCTTTGCCTGGCTGGCGACAAAGAACACCTGGGTGGTCATTTCCGCCATCAGCGCGTTGTCGGCGTTGTCCACGTCCAGCAGCACGGTGTAGAGCACCACCCGGCCGCTGCCGCTTTTGCTGGTGCTGGCCGGGCTGCCGCCGCCCTGGCTGGTTTCGTTCAGCGGCTTGGGCGGGATCGGCAGGATCTGGCGCACGGTGCTGGTCCAGCGCCGGTTGCCGCCGCTCAAGGTGGTGAAGTAGGCCGGCATGCCGGGTTTGACGTGGCCGATGTCGGCTTCGGAGACTTCGGCCCAGACCGTCATGGGCGAGAGTTTGGCGATGCGCAGGATCAACGGGGTCTGCTGCTGGGCGTTGAGGGTCTGGCCTTCGCGGGCGTCCACCGCCACCACGGTGCCGGACATGGGGGCGTAGATGCGCGTATAGCCCAGCTCCGCCTGGTCGCTGCGCAAACTGGCCTGGGCCTGGCGGATCTGTGCCTTGAACATGTTGATCCGCGCCTGGGTGGCCTTGAGTTCGGCCTGGGCGGTCTGTACGTCCTCTTCGCGAGTGGCGCCACCGGCCGCCAGGTTCTGCTGGCGCTGGTATTTCTGCCGGGCCAACTGGTTCTGGGCGTACTGCTCCTGTAACTGGGCCTGCAGGTTCTCAATGGCGAAACGGCTGGCGTCGAGTTTGGCCTGCTGGGTGGCCGGGTCGATCTCCACCAGCAGTTGGCCCTCTTTGACGGTGTCGCCGGCTTCGACGTGGATCTTGCGGATCTGCCCGGAGGCCTGGGCGCCGACGTCCACATAACGTCTGGGTTGCAGGGTGCCCAGGGCGGTGACGCTGCTTTCGATATCGCCGCGTTGCACTTGTACGGTGGCGAACTGGTCGCGCCCGGGAGGGCTGAGCGTCCAGGCGGCGATGGCAATAGCGGGGATCACACAGAGTGCGGCAAGCAGGGCGCGTCGGGTATGTCGAGGACGTTTCATGCAGGGTTCCGGCCGGGGGGTATCGGCCCGTCATGCCGAGCGAATCGCGAGATGCGGCGCGGCTGGAGGCTGCCGCAGAAACGGCAGAGACGGGGAGCTGTCAGGTAAACGAGAGGCCACCGGGTGAATTTAGCTGCCGACACATAGCGTTACAGCTGTCGGAAAACTGAAAATAAACCCGCGGCGGCGCTACGGTACTTTAAATCTATATGAGAATTACTATAAATTACGCCACCTCTAAACTGCCATCATTGAATCACCGGGCCCAGCCGGCCATGCCGGTCTTGCTCAAGGACAGAATCGCCGCCAGGGCGGTCGGGAGCCATGTTGGAAAGTTACTATCGCGAGCTGATGTGCTTCCTCAATGCCAAGCTGGGCAATCGCCAAGTGGCCGAGGACGTGGTGCACGATGCTTATGTGCGAGTGCTGGAGCGTTCCAGCGATACGCCCATCGAACAGCCGCGAGCGTTTCTCTACCGCACGGCGCTGAACCTGGTGATCGACGGCCATCGACGCAATGCCCTGCGCCAGTCCGAACCCCTGGAGGTGCTGGACAACGAAGAGCGCTACTTCAACCCTTCACCGCAGACCAGCCTGGACCACGGCCAGCGCCTGGAGATGCTGCAGCGCGCCTTGGCGGAACTGCCGCGGCTGTGTCGCGAGAGCTTTCTCCTGCGCAAGCTCGAAGGCTTGTCCCATCCGCAGATCGCCGAGCAGTTGGGGATTTCCCGCAGTCTGGTGGAGAAGCACATCGTCAATGCCATGAAGCATTGCCGGGTGCGGTTGCGGCAGTGGGACGCTCAATAAGGCGTT
The DNA here is from genome assembly GCF_009861525.1 of Pseudomonas sp. LD120. Taxonomy (GTDB): domain Bacteria; phylum Pseudomonadota; class Gammaproteobacteria; order Pseudomonadales; family Pseudomonadaceae; genus Aquipseudomonas. The sequence continues at coordinate 924,889 of NZ_WVHL01000003.1, forward strand.
GCCATTGCGACGCATTTAGTTAAATTTTTTTTCATTGTCCTCGTCCCTACTCAACAGACGATCCGCTGTCCTGCATGGGCCAGTCGGGTCACCGTGACACCTTATCTCCCGCGTTGAGGCGGTTTATCCAGAGGACACTGGAAATGACACAGGCAATTGCATCGGCCCACGTTCACGATTTGATCGGTATCGGTTTCGGCCCCTCGAACCTGGCGCTGGCCATTGCGCTGCAAGAGCGCGGGCAGGAGCACGGTCCGCTGGACGCGCTGTTTCTCGACAAACAGGCGGACTATCGCTGGCACGGCAATACCCTGGTGACCCAGAGCGAACTGCAGATTTCCTTCCTCAAGGACCTGGTCACCCTGCGCAACCCCACCAGCCCCTATTCCTTCGTCAACTACCTCAAGCATCACGGGCGCCTGGTGGACTTCATCAACCTGGGCACCTTCTATCCGTGCCGCATGGAGTTCAACGACTACCTGCGCTGGGTGGCCGGGCACTTCCAGGAGCACAGTCGCTACGGTGAAGAGGTGCTGGCCATCGAGCCGCTGCTGCACAACCAGCAGGTCGAAGCGCTGCGGGTGATTTCCCGGGATGCCCAGGGCAGCGAACAGGTGCGCACCACCCGTGCGGTGGTGGTCAGCGCCGGCGGCACGGCGCGGGTTCCGGAGACCTTCAAGGGGCTCAAGGGCGATGCGCGGGTGTTCCACCATTCCCAGTATCTGGAGCGCATGGCCTGCCAGCCCTGTGTCAATGGCCAGCCGATGCGCATCGCGATCATCGGTGGCGGGCAGAGCGCGGCGGAAGCCTTCATCGACCTCAATGACAGTTTTCCTTCGGCGCAGGCCGACATCATCATGCGTGGCTCGGCCCTCAAGCCGGCGGATGACAGCCCGTTCGTCAACGAAGTGTTCGCTCCGGCCTTCACCGACCTGGTATTCCAGCAGACCCGCAACGAGCGCGAGCGTCTGGTCAACGAGTACCACAACACCAATTACTCGGTGGTGGACATCGACCTGATCGAGCGCATCTACGGCATCTTCTACCGGCAGAAAGTCTCCGGCGTTGCGCGCCACAGCTTGCGCACCATGACCACGGTGGAGAAGGCCACGGCCACTGACCTGGGCATCGAGCTGATGCTGCGCAACAACGCCACGGGCGAGCGCGAAGTGCGGCATTACGATGCGGTGGTCCTGGCCACCGGCTACGAGCGGCAGATGCATCGCCAACTGCTGGCACCGCTGCAGGAATACCTGGGCGACTTCGAAGTGGACCGCAACTATCGGGTGCTCACCGACGAACGCTGCAAAGCCGGCATCTACATGCAGGGCTTCAGCCAGGCCAGCCACGGGTTGAGCGACACCTTGCTGTCGGTGCTGCCGGTCCGCGCACAAGAAATCGCCGACTCGTTGTATGAGCACGGCAAGAGTCGCGGTCACAGTCGCTCGGTGCGCGATGTGTTGCTGGCCACCGCCAGTTGATCGGCGAGCGCCGATAGCGTCCGGCAAGCGCCGTGGCAGAGGCAATGCCAGTGTTATGCCTGAACCGATCCTGAGTTTCGGTTGAAGGAGCGGGCGATTGCCTAAGCGAGGGAGCTTGCCGGACGCTATCGGCCATTGGCGGACCTGCCGAGGTCAGCCTTGATGATCCGATGTGCGAGCGACTTGGCCGGGCGCTGCGTCGACAGGTGTTCATGCAGGCTCGGCACAATCCGTTGGCGGCGCTCATTCTGCGCTGATCAAGACCGCTGCCCCTGCAAGCCCTCCACAACATCAATCCGGACGCTCTGATCGACACCCTGGTCAGCCTCGGTGGCCTGATCGGTTGCGAACGCCAATACCGGCAGCGCAGCGCCGGCCTGCGCAGCACCGTGCTGGTGGCGGTGGCGCAGCGATTTTCGTCGACGTGGCCAACCGTATCGGCGGCGCCGTGCGGTGGCCTACGTGGTTTCGGGCATCGGCTTTCTCGGCGCCAGGGTGATCATGCGCGAGGAGAGCAATGTCCGTTTCCTGAACACGGCCGCAACGCGCTGGCGCCCAAGTGCCCCTGAATGAACGCTAGGCACAATCGCTGATTTGGCGGCCATTGAGATACGCCCGGGTTTATCCGAGAAAGGCCTTACAGCAGAACAAGACCTTTCAGGCCGCTGCCCCCCTGCTCAAAACAATGAGTGCCGAATAAGGTGTTACTTAGTCATTGAGTGGGCTGAGGACGGGAGGGGCGACGTCTTTGAACTGTCTGAAAAGTTGATGCAAAGCCTCTGCTGGGAAGGGTTTTCAGAATGCTCCTAGAGAAAACCCCTAGGTACTTCCCTAGCCTTCTAACGACTGAGGAGGAAGGTCGGCACTCGCCGGTCATAGTCTCATGAGCAGGATCAAATACATGTCCAATAGAGCACTGCGCATCTTGATTGCCGATGATCAGCATTTTCGTCGAATGCAGATCGAGAGAACCTTGAATCAACTGAGTTACTACCGTGTAGCCCCCGTGCACAGCCTGGAAGAACTCCTGACCTTGGTGGAATACGCCTGCGATCCGTTCGACCTGGTGATCATCAACGGCAACTTGGCCACTGACAGTGGCTTTGATCTGCTGGACTTCTGCCTGGACAACCCTCAGCTCGACCACGCACTGATCTATGACAGTCAACGTTTCCTGCCGATTCCCAGCAATCGGCGGCACCGCATCCATGCCTGTCGCGCTGAGTTGCCGGACAGCGACGCCATCGAACGCCTGATGCTCTACGTCGATCCGCCGCTCTACAAGACGCCGAGGCCGGACATTCAATGGCTGCCCAACGTGCGACAGGGCACTTGGAGTGTCAGCCCGACCTGATTGAGCGGCGCTATGCCAAGCGGCATCCCTTGAGGATGCCGTTTTACGTTCCGGGGGCTTCATTTGAAATAGGCACGGGGCGTAGTGCCCGTCATGGTCTTGAAAAAGGCGATGAAAATGCTGTCGCTGGCAAAGCCCAGTTCAAAGGCTGAGTAGCTGATGCTACGGCCCATGGCCAGAAGCTCGATGGCCCGCATTAGCCGCCACTGTTGACGCCACTGCTGGTAGCCCAGCCCCGTCTCGCGCTGGAAGATGCGGCCGATGGTGCGGCTGCTGGCGCCGACTCGACTGGTCAGCACGTGCAGTTCCGGCGGCAGTTGCTGCAGGTCCGCCAGCAGCGGCGCCAGGCGTTTGTCCCGAGGCAGGGGCAACGATAAGGGCTGGCGCACCGCCACGTCGATCTCCTCAAGGCACAGGCCCAGCAGGTGAGGGTAACGGCCCTGGCTCCAGTCGCAGTCGAAGGCTGCCAGGGCCATGGGTTCCAGCACTGCTCGCAACAATGGGCTGACGTCGATGACCGCCACTTCCTCGGGCAAACGCGGGCTCAGCTCGACGCTGAAGTACAGCGAGCGGTAATCCACGCTGTGTTGCATTTGTGCTCGGTGTTGCACGCCACCGGGAATCCACGCTGCCCGCGACGGCGGCAGCAGGCACAAGCGGTCGGCGAGGGTGATTCGCGTGCAGCCCTGTCGGGTGTAAAGCAGTTGCCCACGACGGTGTCGGTGCAGGCCGGAATCGTGATCGCCCAGGGTCGCGGCAATCCCGATCACCGGGGCGCCGAACGGGTCGGGGTCGAAACGTGCTTGAGGGTCGAGCCAGGCCATGCTTGTCCGATTTTCGTGATGTATTGGCAGGGTTTCGATAATACGCCGTCAGCGCTTGCCTAGAATCGCCGGGAAGTTTTTTGACAAAGTAGTGCTCCGATGAATCCCCGTTCCTTGCTGCCTTTGGCCATGGCCCTGCTGATGTTTCCGCAGATCGCTCAAACCCTCTACAGCCCGGCGTTGACCGATGTCGGCCAAGCCTTTGGGGTACCTGCCGAACAGGCGGCCCAAAGCCTTTCAGTCTTTATTCTCGGCTTTGCTCCGGGGGTGGTGCTCTGGGGACGCTTGAGCGATCGCTGGGGAAGACGCCCGGCCTTGCTCGGAGGGCTGGCGCTGTACGCCCTGGCGCTGTTCCTGGGGTTGCAGGCCACCCGCTTCACCGCGCTGCTGTTGTGTCAGGCCCTGGCAGCCTTGGGGGCGGCAGCGGGGTCGGTGGTGACTCAGACGCTGCTCCGGGACCTGTTCCAGGGCCGCGAGTTGATCCGGGTGTTCTCGCTGATGGGCATCGTGCTGGCGGCCAGTCCTGCCATCGGCCTGTTCAGCGGCGCGGGCCTCAGCGGTGCCTTCGGTTATCAGGGCGCGCTGGCCGGGTTGCTGGTGCTGGCCCTGGGATTGCTGGGCTGGTGCGCCTGGGCTTTGCCGGAAACCCGGCCCGCCGCGCAGCCCCTGGCCCCCTTGTTCGGCACCTTGCGGCAGATGCTGTGCGATCCGGGTATCTGGCGCTCGGCGCTGTTGGTGGCGTTGTTCAATATTGCCCTGCTCAGCTATTACAGCCTGGGGCCGTTTCTGTTCCGGAGCCTGGGGCAGGGCGAACAATGGTTCGGTTACAGCGGTGTATTGCTGGCCTTGGGCTCAGGTTTCGGCGCCTGGTGCAATCGCCGGCTGTTGGACGCTGGCTGGCGCAGCGAGCAGGTATTGCGGCTGGCAGCCTTGGCGGTGATGGTTGGTGGTGTCGGGGTTCTGGCCTTGCAACACAGCCTGTGGCTGGTTGTGCCGATGCTCGGCGTGGTACTGGGCTTTGGCTTGGCGATCCCGAATATCCTGGGCTCGGCCCTGACGGCCTACAGCGATCGCTTGGGCAGTGCCGGTGCGTTGTTCGGCTTGTTCTACTACCTGCTGATCGGCGCCGGTCTGCTGCTAGTGGGCTGGGGCCAGGCCCTGGGCGTGAGCCTGTGCCTGTGTGGAGGAGCGGCATTGCTGCTGAGTCTGCGGGCGCCTTGGCCGCGCGCTTGAGGCGGCATGTTGCGACATGGGGGTACGTCGTGGGCCGCGAAGGTCCGATTGTTTGACCATGATCAAGCCTTTCTCCGAACGATCCGCGCAGCCTGTCAGCCGACCTGCGGATCAGCGCAGCCCCCTTCCCGGCAAAGGAGAACGGCAACATGGCCAAGATGAAAGCAGCGGTCTTCGTGGAGAAGAATCGCATCGTGCTGGAAGACAAGGACATCCCCGAAATTGGTCCGCTGGACGCTCTGGTGCGCATTACCACAACCACCATTTGCGGCACCGACGTGCACATCCTGCGGGGCGAATACCCTGTGGCCAAGGGTCTGACCATTGGCCACGAACCGGTGGGCGTGATCGAGCGCCTGGGTTCCCAGGTCCGAGGCTTCCAAGAAGGCCAGCGGGTGATTGCTGGGGCCATCACGCCCAGTGGCCAGAGCTATGCCTGTCTGTGTGGCTGCGGTTCCCAGGATGGCCCGGACACCCGTCACGGCTTCCGCGCCACCGGCGGTTGGAAGTTCGGTAACACCATTGACGGCTGCCAGGCCGAATACGTGCGAGTGCCGGACGCTTTGGCCAACCTGTGCCCGATCCCCGACGGCCTGAGCGATGAAGCCGTGCTGATGTGTCCAGATATCATGTCCACCGGTTTTTCGGGGGCCGAGCGCGCCGAAGTGAATATCGGCGACAGCGTGGCGGTGTTCGCCCTGGGGCCGATCGGCCTGTGCGCGGTGGCCGGCGCGCGGCTCAAGGGCGCCACCACGATCATCGGCGTCGATACCGTGGCGGCGCGCCTGAGCGTGGCGCGGGGCCTGGGCGCCACCCACGTGGTGGACTTCAAGCAGGGCGACGTGGTGGAGCAGATCATGGCCCTGACCGATGGCCGCGGGGTGGATGTATCGATCGAGGCCCTCGGCACCCAGGGCACCTTTGAGTCGGCGCTGCGAGTGCTGCGTCCGGGCGGCAAGCTGTCGAGCCTGGGCGTGTATTCCAGCGACCTGCGCATCCCCGTCGATGCCTACGCTGCGGGCCTTGGCGACCTGAGCATCCTCAGCACCCTGTGCCCCGGCGGCAAGGAGCGCATGCGCCGGCTGATGGAGGTGGTCGCCAGTGGCCAGGTCGACCTCAAGCCCCTGGTCACTCACCGCTTCAAGCTCGATGACATCGAGGCGGCCTATGAACTGTTCGCCAGCCAGCGTGACGGAGTGATGAAAATTGCTATAACCCCTTGAACGGCGTGCCGGGTGCCGTTGATGCATATCAAGGCGCCCGGTGCTGTCAGGTTCGACACTCAAGACCCATCACCGTCCAAGGAGCTGCACCATGAGCCAGTACCAGCGTTTGTTGCTGATTGCCGATCCACAGCAACATCAGTCTCCCGCTGCCCGTCGCGCTGCCGCCCTGGCCCAGGCCAGCGACGCGGTCCTGCATGCGCTGGTGTTCGTCGAGCCGCCAGCGCGCACTTACCTGTGGGAAGAACACCTGGAGGACAGCGAGCGCCAGGCCTACCTGCAACGCCATGAACGCTGGCTGCAGGTGGAAGCCGAGTGGATGCGCGAGCAGGGCGTGGAGGTCACCACCCAGGTGATCTGGAGCACTCAGGTGCTCAAGGACACGCTGGCGTATATCGATGAATTCCAGCCTGACCTGCTGATCAAGGACGTGACCCTGGAGTCGGCTTTGAAGCGGGTCTTCGTCACGCCCCTGGACTGCCATCTGCTGCGCGAAGCACCGGTGCCGGTGCACCTGGTCAACGATGCCCCGCACAAGCTGCCCCGGCGCATCGTTGCGGCGGTGGACCCGGCTCAGTCCGACACCCAGATCAGCGGCCTCAACGCTCTGATCATCCAGACCGCCAATGCCCTGGCCCTGCAATGCGATGCGCAGTTGCACCTGCTATATGCCTACGACCTGATGCCGATGCTCGATGGCGTGTCGCCCGTAGCGGCCACCGCCTGGAGCGTCAATTGCCTGGACGAGTTGCGCGACTCCCTGCACAAGGAGTTCGAGCGCCTTGGCGATGAGCACCACGTACCTCAGGAGTTTCGTCACTTCATCATGGGGCCGCCGGTGCCCGGTATCGCCCAGTTTGTCGACGAGTATCTGGTGGACGTGGTGGTCATGGGCACCGTGCACCGCAGCGGCTTCGGTCGACTGATCGGCAGCACCACCGAGCGCGCTCTGTACTCGATGCCCGGCAGCATCCTGGCGGTCAAGTCACCTGCTCAGGCCTGAAGCCGGCGTGGGCGGCCGGCTGAGCAGGCCGTCGCTATTGCCCCCGAATCGCGCGCCGGGCGTTGCTCAGGGGGCTGACTCAGTGGTGGCGGTTGGCTTGGCCTGCTCGATCCCCGGGGGCGGCGGGTTGCCGGGCCAGATCAGCAACACCCGGTGCTCGCTGCCGTCATCCAACAGCGGAACCGCCAGTGCTGTCAGAGGAAGGTCGTCCAGGCTCAGGCTCAGGGGCGCGCCGGGCTGCTGGCGGACGTCGATGTGGTACAGGCTGGCGCCAAAGCGATAGTTCATGGTGTAACCCGGCCAGTGCGCGGGGATCACCGGTTCGATGTACAGGTGCCCAGCCTCACGGCGCAGCCCCAGCAGCGACTCGATGATCAGCCGGTACATCCAGCCCGCCGAGCCGGTGTACCAACTCCAGCCGCCGCGCCCGGTGTGGGGCGGCACGCCGTAGACATCGGCGGTCATCACATACGGCTCGACCCGGTAGGTGGCGACCTGAGTAGCGCTGCGGCGGCTGGCCGGGTTGATCATGCGCAGCAGTTCCCAGGCCCGGGCGCTGTCTCCCAAGTGGGCGAAGGCCATGCAGGCCCAGATCGCCGCATGGGTGTACTGGCCGCCGTTCTCCCGCACCCCAGGCACGTAGCCCTTGATATAGCCCGGGTCCAGGGGGCTGTGGGCAAATGCGGGGTCGAGCAACAGCACCACGCCGCTGTCCCGGCGCACCAGGTGCTGGTCCAGGGCGTTCATGGCTTGCTGTTGATGGGCGGCGCTGGCGGCCCCCGACAGCACCGACCAGCTCTGGGCGATGGAATCGATGCGGCATTCCAGGTTGTTGGCGCTGCCCAGGATCTGGCCATCGTCGAACCAGGCGCGGCGGTACCACTGGCCATCCCAGGCATGGCGGTCGAGGGCCACGCGCAAGGCCAGGGCTTGATCGCGACAGGTGTGGGCGAATGCCTCATCGTTGTGTTGGGCGGCGGTGACGGCAAAGCGTTGCAGCACTTCGTGGCTGAAGAAACCCAGCCAGACGCTTTCTCCCAGGCCCTGTTCACCGACCCGGTTCATGCCGTCGTTCCAGTCTCCGCTGCCCATCAAGGGCAAGTCGTGGACGCCGCGTCGGCTGCCGTGCTCTATGGCACGCTGGCAATGCCGATACAGGCTTTCCCGCAGGTCGGACACCTGGGGCAGATCGTAGTAGGACTCTTCTGCGGGATTGAGCAGGCGCCCCTCCAGATACCCCACCTCGACCTCCAGTACGCTGCGGTCACCGGTGATCTGCACATAGCGGCTGGTGGCCAAGGGCAGCCAGAGGAAGTCGTCGGAACAGGCGGTACGCACCCCGCGATTCTGCGGCGGGTGCCACCAATGCTGGACATCGCCTTCGGGGTACTGATGGGCGGCGCAGAGCAACAGGTGCTCGCGGGCCAGCGCGGGTTCGGCGTGAATCATGGCCATGCTGTCTTGCAACTGGTCGCGAAAGCCGATGGCACCGCCAGACTGGTAGTAGCCGCTGCGGGCCCAGAAGCGGCAGGCGATGGTCTGGTACAGCAGCCAGCCGTTGGCGATGACGTCGATGGCCGGTTCTGGGGTGTGTACCTGGACCGTGCCCAGGCTGCGCCGCCAGTGCTGATGCACTGCCTCAAGCTCGGTTTGCGCCATCTGACTGCCACGGTAGTGCAAGACCCGTCTTGTGGCGGCCTTGGCATCCACTTCGGCACCGAGGCGGAACAGCACCTCCTGGCGCTGACCATCGGCCAGTTCCACGCCCACTTGCAGGGCTGCGCAGGGGTCCAAGCCTGCGCCGGTGCGCCCCGACAGGCGGCCTTGGATCAGCGCGGCCGGCGCCGCGAGGCTGCCGTTGCGGCCAATGAACTCACTGCGGTCAGCGGTGAAACTGCGCACTGTCGAGTCGCTGTCGAGAAACGCCACGTGCCCGGAAAACGCCATGTTGTAAGCGTTGCGCGCGAACAGCGCGCCGCTGACCGGATCGCTTTCGCTGACCACATGCATGGCCGAGCGGCTGCGCAACTCCCCCAGCACCCACTCCACGTAGCAGGTGACCGACAGGCGCCGTGGCCGGCCGCTGCGGTTGTGGAGGTTGAGCCGCGAGAACTTGATCGGCGCGTCCACCGCGACATACACCGTCAGCTCACTGTGGATGCCGTTCTCCTCATGCTCGAACACGCTGTAGCCGAAGCCGTGGCGGGTGCGATAGCTGCCGCTGCCCGGGCAGGGTAGCGGGGTTGGCGACCAGACCTGGCCGCTGTCTTCGTCACGCAGGTACAAGGCCTCGCCGCTGGGGTCGCTGACCGGGTCGTCATGCCACGGGCTGAGGCGATATTCGTGGGCGTTTTCGCGCCAGCTATAGGCGCCGCCGCTCTCCGAAATCACCGTGCCGAACAGCGGGTTGGCAATGACGTTGGCCCAAGGCGCCGGCGTCGGTTGCCCGGGGTTGAGGGTGATCAGGTATTCGCGGCCGTCGTTGCTGAAGCCGCCGTAGGGCGTGTCCAGTATCAGCGCTGGCGGCGGCACCGCGCTGGCGTTGATGGTCGGCTGCGGTAGGCGCACCAGAAGGGGGGGCAGGCGTGGCATCGAGGGGTCGGCGCGTCGCCGGTGGAGCTGTTCGGCGAGGCTGCCGCGGGTGTCGCTGATCACCAGGCGCGCCACGGCCAGCATCAGCGTGCGGTCTTCGCTGGACAGTTGTTGCGCCGGGCGCACGAAGATGCCCCCCGGACGATCGATCAGGCTGGCTTCGCTGCCGGAGGTCACCAGGCCCATGATCAGGTCCTGGAGTTGTTGGCGGTAACCCGCTTGATCCTCGTTCCAGATCACCAGATCCACTGCCAGACCTTTTTGCCGCCAGTAGGCGTGGGCTTTGATCAACTGCTGCACCAGCGTGATGTGGGTCAGATCGCCCACTTGCAGCAGGACAATCGGCAGGTCGCCGGAAATGCCCTGGCCCCATAGCCCGGACTGGTTGCGGCGATTGGCCTGCAGAGAGCTGCTGTCGGCCCGCAGGGTCGCGTTGACATAGAGCAGCGCCGCGGCCATCTGCTGGAACAACCGGGCTTCGGCCAGTGACGCGTTGAGCTGGCGCAACAGCACCTGACTGTGGGTCCAGGCCAGGTCGAAGACCCGGTCCGCGAGGTGCCGGTCGCGGTATTTATGGATCAGGTGCAGGCACTGTTCGCGGCTGTTGGCGAGCCCGGTCACCAGATCGATGGTGGCGCTCTGGCCGGGGTCGAGGGTGATGCGGCAACGGATCGCCACGATCGGATCGAGCACCGGTCCGGCACTGCCCGAAAGTTCTTCGACCTGCGGGTCCAAAGCCTGAGGCGCGGCCAGAATCGCGGCCCCGGCCGATGAAGCGTGCGCGGTCGGTCTCGTAGGAAATGGCGTCGATGTCCACGCCATGGACCGCCAGCAAGTGGCACAGCCACGGCACCGGTTGTTCCTGCGAGCGCGCTCGGCGACTGCAAACGATGGCCTGCAAGGGGGGCAGCAGTTCGGTTTCGATGAACAGGTTGCTGAAGGCCGGGTGGGCGGCGTCGCTTTGGGCCGGGGCCAGGACCACTTCGGCGTAACTGGTCAGCTCGATGCTGCGGCGCACCCGGGCACGGTTGCAGATATGCAGGCGGCGCAGTTCGATGGGGTCCTCGGGGGACACGACGATTTCCGTGTGGCTGTCGAAGTCCCGCTCGCGTACCCGGAACTCGGCCCGGGCGTCGGTGAAGATTGCTTCGAAGTTTTCTGGCCGCCTTCTGGTCGGTTGGTAGGCTGCCGACCAGAAGGCGCCGCTGGCCACTTCGCGCAGGTAGCAGAACTGGCCCCAGTGATCCCGGGTCGGGTCTTCGTGCCAGCGGGTCACCGCCAGGTGGTTGCAGCGGCTATAGCCGCCCCCGGCGCTGCTGAGCATGACGTGGTAATGACCGTTGGAGAGCAATTGCACCGCCGGGCGTTTGCGGTCCGGTTCAGTGAACACCCGCAGCTTGTTTTCGTGGACGCGGGCGGCTTCATCGGCCGCAGGTGCACCGGCCGCGTGCAGGTACTGGGCCGCGGTTTTCGGCACCCGTTCCTGCAGCAGCAGGGCGATGGCCTGGAACTGCGGATCGGACGCAAAGCGCCGCTGCATGGGCTGGTCCAGCAGCAGCCAGGCCAGGGCCAGCAAGCTCATGCCCTGGTGGTGAGCCATGAACGATTGCACCAGCGCGTGATGCTGGCCACGGGGCAGGCGTGCATCGGTGTAGTCCACGGCTTCATACAGGCCGTAGCGTCCACCCAGGCCCAGTTGCGCCAGCCGCTGCAAGTTCTGGCAGGCGGCTTGAGGCGCCACCATCAGCGCCAGGACGCTGGCATAGGGCGCCACCACTCGCTCCTCGCCGAGGCCGCGTTTGAGGCCCAGGCCGGGTACACCGAACGCTCGGTATTGGTAGTTGAACTGGCTGTCGAGGGTGTTGTAGCCCGACTCGGACACGCCCCAGGGCAGCCCCAGTTGCTGGCCATGCTCGATCTGCAGGGCCACGGCGGCGCGGCAGGTCTGGTCCAGCAGGGTGCCCTGATAGCTGGGCATCACCAGCATGGGCATCAGGTACTCGAACATCGAACCGGTCCAGGACAGCAGCACTGGAGTCCCGGCGCTGCTGGTCAGCAGGCGACCCAGGGCGAACCAGCTTTCCTGGGGCAGTTGTCCCTGAGCGATGGCGACAAAGTGGGTCAGGCGCACTTCCGATGCCAGCAGGTCGTAGTAGCTGGTGTCCAGACGGTGCTCATCGGCGTTGTAGCCGATCACCAGCAGATGGCGGCGGGTGTCGTAGAGAAAGCCGAAGTCCATCTGCGCCATGCTGGTCACCCCTTGCAGCAGATGGCTCACGCAGCTGATGCGCGCAAGCGCCAACGTGCGCAGGGCCTCGATCCGTGGCTGGTGCATCGGCAACCAGTGTTCGGGGTCCAACTGCGCCAGTTGGCGCCAGCTCAGTGCGCTGAGCCGGCGGCCATCGGCCAGGGCCGGTAGGGTGCGCCATTGCAGTTCTTCGTGCAGGTCCAGGCATTGCGCGATCAGCGCCTGGCGCCAGAAGGCGAGATCGTCGCACGCCTCGCTGGTTGATGGGACGGTTGACTCGGTGGTGCTGTCGGCAATCCGCTGCAGCAGCTCCAGCAAGCCTTGCGCGTCGGCATCAGCGTGCAGGCTCAGGTGCTCATGGATGGCGCGGGTTTCGAGGCGCCAGCGCAGCACGGTCGCAGTGTCCTGGGCGGCGGCGCTCAGAGCGTCCTGAAGCACATCGAGGCTGTCCAGCAGGCCGTTGGCGATCTGCATCAGCGACGGCGGTGTGTCTATCAGGGCCTGCAGCCCGGGACGCAGGGTCAGCAGCATCCCGGCCAGGTTGCCGCTGTCCACGGTGGACACATAGCGTGGCGGCAGGGTTTGCAGGCTTTGGGTGTCGTACCAGTTGTAAAAGTGCCCGCGATAGCGCTCCAGGCGACCCATGCTGGTGAGCATGTGCTCCAGGCGTTGCAGCAGCCGACCGCTGCTCAGGTAGCCAAAATCATGGGCCGCCAAATGAGCCAGCAGCGCCAATCCCAGGTTGGTCGGCGAGGTGCGGTGCGCCACTCGGTGCTGTGGCTGTTCCTGCAGGTTATCCGGGGCTAGCCAGTTGTCCTGAGGCCCTACGTATTGGTCGAAAAAGGCCCAAGTGCGTCGTGCCAGGCTTTGCAGGAAGCGCCGTTGGCTGCTGCTGGGCACGAACTTGATGTGCGGGGCCGGCCGGCTGAGCCACCAGGCCAGGGCCGGACCGGCCAGCCATGCCAGCAGCACGGGCGCGGCCATCCACCCTTGCGGCGGCTGCCAGAGCAACCCGATCAATAACAGGGCCAGGGCCGGACCGAGCCACATCCGCCGGTAGAGTTGCAGCAGGCGCTCGTCGGGGCCGCGTTCGGCTTCTCGGGACGGCTGCCATTGCAGGCGATATTGCTTGCTGATGCTCATGCGCCACAGGGCGCGGCCCATGGCGCCCAGGCTGTAGGCCGCCTCGTAAGGCAGCCAGGCCAGGGGCAACAAGGCCCGGGCCAAGTGCTGCCCGGCGGACTGCAGGGCAGCGGCCAGGTGTTGTTGCAGCGGCACATCGGGGGTCTTGTGCAAGAGTGCTTGAAAGGCCGCCGACAGTGGCAATACCAACAGCACAATCAATACCGCCAGGGTCCAGGCCAGCGGTTGGCGGGTTCCCAGCCAGCCCCACAGCAGCATGCCCAGCAAGGCCGTGGGTTCAAGGCTGCGGCGCAGGTTGTCGAGGATTTTCCAGCGCGCCAGTGGGCTCAAGCGATGGCCGTCCAGGCCACTGCCGGCCTTGGGCGACCAGGGCAGTAGCCAGGGCAGCAGTTGCCAGTCCCCGCGAATCCAGCGTTGGTGGCGTTTGACGTCGGCGCTGTAGCGCGCCGGGTACTCCTCGAACAGTTGCACATCGCTGAGCAGCCCCGAGCGGGCATAGCAGCCCTCGATCAGATCGTGGCTGAGAATCCGGTTGTCAGCGAAGCGTCCGCCCAGGGTCTGCTCGAAGGTGTCCAGGGCATAAATTCCCTTGCCGACGAAAGAGCCTTCCTGGAACAGGTCCTGGTAGACGTCAGACACGGCGCGGGTGTAAGGATCGATCCCGGCGTCGCTGGCGAACAGCCGAGCGTAAGCGGAGCGGGCGGTGCTCGACAGGCTGATGCCGACCCGTGGCTGAAGAATGCCGTAGCCGCTGACGACGCGCCCGCTGAGCGGGTCGGTCCGCGGTCGGTTCAAGGGGTGGTCCATGGCGCCCACACATTGCTGGGCCACGTCACGGGGCAATTGGGTGTCGCTGTCCAGGGTGATCACATAGGTGATGCTGGGCAGCGCCTGGATATCGCCGACGATCAGCGAGAAGCGCTCCTGGCCCCGACCTCGCAGCAGGGCGTTGAGGTCCTCGAGCTTGCCGCGCTTGCGCTCATGCCCCATCCAACAGTGTTCGGCGCCGTTCCACAGCCGTGGCCGATGCAACAGGAAGAAGCGATCAGCGGCCTCTTCGGGGTACTTCAGGTTCAACGCCTCGACCCGTTGTCGGGCCAGCATCAGCAGGTCGGCATCGTTGGCCAGGGTTTCGCTGGGGGCATCGAGAAAGTCGCTGAGCAGGGCGAAATACAAGTGCGCGTCGCGGTTGGCCAGAAAGCGCACTTCCAGGCCTTCCACCAACTCCTCGACATCGGCCTCGCAGCCGATCAGGCAAGGCACCGCCACCAGGGTCCGGGCGCGGGGCGCTATGCCTTCGCTGTAGTCCAGGCGCGGCAGAATGCCCGGAGCGATGGTCAGAGTCACCAGCCCGTTGATCAAGGCGATGGCCAACCGGCTGCTGAGCAACAGCGCGGGTATGGCCAGCAAGGCCAGCCAGTAGTGGCCGGGCGCGGCCTCCTTATACAGCGTGTCGAGAAAGGGCCAGGCGAACAGCGCCGAAAGCAGCATCACCGGCACCAGGAAAAAACCCAGGGGCGCCTGGGTCAGCAGGCGCCGGGCGCGCTCAGCCAGCGGCACCCGGGCGCCGACCTGCTGTTCCAGCGCGCGGCGTCCGGCGCCGATCAGGTAATAACCGACATGCCCGGCCACGGCCTCAGCCGCGTCGGCATTTTCGCCGGCCTGGGCCAACTCAATGCAGCGGCGGGCCACCTGTTCCTCGCTGAGGGGGCAGTGGTGCGCCAGGCGTTCGAGCACATGGCGGTAATAGTCACGGGTGGCAAAGTCCATGCATCCGTAGACCCTTGCCGGGTCATCCTGGAGCGTCTGTTCGACGTGGCTCATCCGCTCGACGAACTCACGCCAGTTACTGGCCGAGAGCAAGCGCAGGCTGGAAATGCTGTTGCTGATGGACACCTGGTCGGCGGCTTGTTGCTGGGCGTCAAGTTGCACCAGGCGTTCGATATTCAGCCCGGTTTCCCCCAGCAGTTGCTCGATCCAGGCCAAGGGCAGCACCAGGGCGGCGTTCTGTCCCTGCAGGCGCCGCGCCAGTTCAGCGACGAAGGCGGCACTCATCGGCGGCGCCGAGCGGGCCATGTCGGCCACGGCCAGCACCACGCTCTTGGCGTCCTGTTCGGCGGTTTCCATCAGGCGGTCGGCCCAATCGTTAGCCAGGTTGCGCTCGCTCCAGTTGGCCATGACCCGAAAGGCCACTCGGCGCAGGTTTTCGATCAGGGCCAGGCGCAGCATGATCGGGATCGCCCACAGCTCACCGAGCTTGAGGGGGGTGACGCTCTGGTAGCTGTCGACGAAGCGTCCCAGGCTGTCGCTGTCGACCCGGCCGTCGCCATGGGAAATGGTTTCCAGGGCGATGTCATAGACCCGCGGCAGCCCCGCCGACTGACCATTGGCCAAACGCGGCAACTGTCGGCTATAGCCTCGGGGCAGGTGCGTGCGGGTGATGCGGATCTGTTCTTCCAGCAGGTAGTAGTTGTCCAGCAGCCACTCGGCGGCGGGGGTGGCCCGGGGCGAGGTGCGCGTAGCGGCGGTCAGGCTCTTGCAGCAATTGGCCAGGGCGCTGGCGTTGTCGGCCAGGCGCGTCAGCAGCCAGTCCGGGTTGCGGCTCTGACTCAGGCGATGCTGCTGCGCCAGCAGGGTGCCGTGGCTGGCCATCTGCTCACTGCTGAACAATTCCGAGCGCAGCGGCGCCGGGTATTCGACGCTGTTGCGCGAGGCCTTCCATTGGCCGTATCTGGCGGCGGGCAGCTGCCAGAACCTCAGGAATGCGTGGGTCCAATGACTGTCCATGTTTTCCTTGGCATAACAGAGCCGTCCCTGGGCACCGGGTGCGAGGGAGGGCCGGGAGCGGGGCGTGCGGGCAAAATCGATGCACCGTCGCGACGAGCGTGTCAGGCAGAAAGCTGCAACCTTGAGGTTGCCGGGCGAGTGTGGGGTTGTCTGTGCGTTGGGGCACATAGGCGGACGATCTGCATGTCTGTTGGCTGGCTGTCGTGGCGAGGGAGCTTGCTCCCGCTCGGGCGCGTAGCGGTCGTAAACCTGAGGGTGCGGTGTTGTTGGTGGGCATATCCGTTGCTGCGGGTGCGGTCACTTACGGTTTCGCTTTTACAGCGACTCACTTTTGAACAGCGCAAAAGTGAGCAAAACGCTTTGTCCCTCCACTCGGCCATCGTGGTTAACGGGGCATTCAGATCAAGATCAAAATCAATCGCCAGACGGCGGCCTTGCGGCCGGCCTGAAGAGGGGGTGGGGTGTGCCTGCCCCTGTAGCTGCCGAAGGCTGCGAACGGGCGAGTATCGCCCGGCCAGTCGGCTCGGTGCATCAGGTACAGCGCTGATACGAAAACAGGGCGGCGTGACTGTGAGTGGGCGGGCCGCTGACAGGCTAACCCGCTAACCTGCGGGAACAAACATCTTCGCCACCGAGCCGTGGCTGTTTCAGAGAGTGCTGAAAGATGCTTGGAACTACGCCGACTCGCTGTTCAGCGTGGGCGAAGGCGTCAGCGCCGAAGAGGCGCTGGTGCATGCGGCGTTGTTGCTCAAATGCGCCGAGGAGGTCTGCGATGCAATCACCCAGCAGGGCAGCGGCATCGAGCGCGGGCTGATCTGCCCGCACCCCAACCCACTGCAAAAGCCCAACCGCCCGCACTTTAGTTCTGGTCCGATCCTCCGCCCTTCGGGCCTCGGCTATAAAGCTCGCCACAACCTCACCGCTGGCGGCGCCCTGAGTTTTGCTCGCCATGCTTGGGTGATTTTCCAGTGTTTTTTCCACTGTTTAACCGTGCTGCCATGACCCGTGCCATCACCCACCGCCCTCACATTGCCTGGACGCTGTATTTCTGCGTGCTGTTCAACGTGTTCGCCTGCGGCCTGGGTCATGGACAGATGGCGGCGCTGGAATTCACCGGCGTGGCTGGGCAGTTCTGTCACGCCTTGGGCGAATCGGTATCGACCCTGGATGAGGGCGCCAGCGACAAGACCGGCCCCGGCACCCTGGGGGCTTTTGTCTGTCCCCTGTGTTCGGCGCTGAGCCTGGGCCTGGGGCTGCTGTTCTGCCTGGCCTGGCTGCTGCTGGGGCGCCATTTGGCGCGGGTCAAGGTTGAGCAGCGCAGCAAGGCGCCGCCGCGTTATTCCTGGCCGTCACTCAATCCTCGGGCTCCTCCTCTGAGCTGATTTTGTTGCTTAGCGACTGCCCCGGCCGTCGCGTTTTCCTCATCTTCCGGCAGTGAGCTTGGCGTTGCGTTGGCGACGGCGGCCGGGCGGTGTTCGATGGTTTTTTCCGAGTCCGAGTCCATGAAATTGTTATATCGCTCTCCCCATTGTGCGGTGCTGTGCTGCGCCCTGTCGTTCAACGCCCTGGCCGAGGGCACGCTGCAATTACCGCAGATGCGCATCAGCGCCGACGAGCTGCCTCAACCCGGTCTGCAACTGGATACCCAGACCACCACCGGCTCGCGCCTGGGCCTGACCCCGCGGGAAACCCCGGCGTCGGTCAATGTGGTCAATCGCCAGCAGATCGAACAGCGTGGCGCCGCCAACACCCAGGACATGCTGGCCAGCGTGCCGGGGATGAACGCCGCGGCATCGCCCGGGATGCCGGGTTTTGTCTCCTATCGCGGTTTCTCCGGAGCGCAAATCACCCAGTTGTTCAACGGCATCAGCGTGCAATACGACGCCATCGCCGCGCGTCCGGTGGACAGTTGGATCTACGATCGGGTCGAGGCGGTGGGCGGGCCGTCGAGCTTTCTCTATGGCGCCGGCGCGGTGGGCGGTTCGATCAACTACATCAGCAAACTGCCGTCGCGCATCGAGTCGTTCAATGAAGGGCGGGTCAGCTATGGCTCCTTCGACAGCCGCGAAACCTCCTTTGGTTTCAACCATGCGCTGAACGACGGCGCCGGGCCGCGCCACTACGCGCGCTTCGATGTCAGCCACACCACCAGCAACGGTTATGTCGACCGCGAGCAGCGCGATGCCTGGACCACGGCGTTTTCCCTGCTGACGGATTTCAACGACCAGTTGTCCCACACCCTGGCCTACGAGTACCAGAACGAAAGCGTCGACAGCCCTTATTGGGGCACGCCGGCGCTGAATCCGCTGGGGGGCAAGATGGAGGTGGACAAGCGCCGGCGTTTCGAGAACTACAACGTCAGCGACGGTCGCTATGAACAGCGGGTGCAGTGGCTGCGCTCGATCATCGACTATCAGGTCGACGAGCGCACTTCGCTGCGCAATACCCTGTACCACTACAACGCCGACCGCGAATTCCGCAACCTGGAAAACTACGCCTACAACAGTGACAACAGCCAGGTGGTGCGCTCCGGCATCCTGCTCCAGCGCCACGCCCAGGAGCTTAACGGCAATCGCTTCGAGCTGTTGCATCACAACACGCTGTTCGGCCTCGACAGCCAGTGGTCGGCGGGACTCGACTACAGCCACAACGTGATGAGCAACTACCCGCGTTCGGTGCCGGGTGCGCTGCCCGGCGTTGATCCGGGTGACTTCGATCCGGGCAGTTTCTGGGACTTGCCGGGCATGCGGCGCGGCTTCGAGAAGAACCGCCGCAACCAGGTGGACACCTGGGCCCTGTTCGTGGAAAACCGCCTGCAACTGAGCGATCGCCTGTCTTTGCTCAGTGGCCTGCGCCACGACCAGATCGACCTGCAAGTGACCAACTACCGCGCCGTCACCGAGGCCAACCCGGCGTTCTTCCAGCGTAAATACCGGCCTACCACCGGGCGCCTGGGACTGGTGTACGAGTTGACCCCGGCGGCCAACGTCTACGTGCAATACAGCACCGCCGCCGACCCGCCGGCAGGGATCCTGACCACCGCCAGCTATGGGCAGGTGCGCGACTTTGACCTCAGTACCGGCAATCAGTGGGAGATCGGCAGCAAGCTGGATTTCCTCGATGGCCGTGGTTCGGCGACCCTGGCCGCCTACCGCATCGAGCGCAAGAACCTGTCCACCGCCGACCCGAGCAACCCCGGCAGCAGCCAGCCGGTGGGCCAGCAATCGTCCCGCGGTGTTGAGCTGGCCGGTTCGTTGCGGGTCACGCCCCAGCTGTTGGCCGAAGGCAACTTCGCCTATGTCGATGCGCAGTACGACGAGTTCTATGAAAACGTCGGCGGGCGCCCGGTGTCGCGCAAGGGCAACAGCCCCACTAACACCCCGGACAAAGTGGCCAACCTGTGGCTGGCCTACGACATCGCCCCGTCCTGGCAGGTAGGCACCGATGCGCGCTACGTGTCGTCGGTATACGCCAACGCGGCCAACACCCGCTATGCGCCGGCCTACACGATCTTCGGCGCCTTTGTCGGTTACCAGTTGAATGCCGATACGCGGATCACCGGGCGGGTGCGCAACCTCACCGATCAGGTCTACGCCCGCACCACGGGGCAAACCCAGCTGTACCTGGGCGCGCCACGGACCTTCGAGCTAACGCTGCAAACGCGTTTTTAACCTGAGCCAGCGGGGCGCCTGGCAGCGCCCCGCGCCTCTGTGAGATGGCTGTTCTGTGAGAGCTGTGATGAAGCGTTATTTGTACCTCTGGCACCGTTGGCTGGGCATTGTCGCCTGCCTGTTCATGGCCCTGTGGTTTATCTCTGGGGTGGTGATGCTGTATGTCGGCTACCCCAAGTTGACCCCCGCCGAGCGTCTAGGGCATTTGCCGATGCTGGTCCTGGAGGGAGAGGGCGTGGAGTTGGAGCAGGTGCTGCACGCCGCCGATCCCGAGCAGGCGCCGTTGAGCATCCGCTTGACCACGGTGGCCGGTGCGCCCCGTTACATCCTCGAATACCCGGGGCCGCGCAAGGTGGCGATCGAAGCCGATAGTGGCCTGCCGGCGCTGCCCACCGATCGGGTCGAGGCCTTGGCCGCGGCCCGTCAGTTCGCGCCGGGGGCGGCGGTGCGCGATCGCGGCGCGGTGCAGGGCGACATGTGGAGCCAATCCCGGGTCCTGGACGCCGACCGGCCTTTGTATCGGGTGGCTACCGCCGATGCCGAGCGCCGCTTGTTGTATGTCTCTGGCACCACCGGCGAGGTGGTGCGCGATGCCACCGCCACCGAGCGCGGCTGGAACTGGATCGGCGCCTGGCTGCACTGGCTGTACCCGTTGCGGGGCATTGGCATCGATGGCGCCTGGGGGCCGATCGTCACCTACCTGGCCCTGGCCGCGACCTTGATGGCCATGCTCGGTCTGGCCGTGGGGCTGCTGCGTTGGCGCTTCACGCGCACCTATCGCAATGGCTCGCGCTCGCCGTACCAGGGTTTTGCCCGCTGGCACCATGTCGGCGGGATGCTGTTTGGCGTGCTGCTCATCACCTGGATCTTCAGCGGTCTGATGTCGATGAACCCGTGGAAGGTCTTCAGCAGCGCCCAGCCCCTCTCGCTGGCGGCTTATCAGGGCAGTCCGTTGCAGGCCGCGGCCTTTCCCCTGAGTGCCGGGCAGGCCGTGCAACGCTTTGCCGATGATGGCCTGCAGGCCCGGGAACTGGAGTGGCGGATGATCGGCGGCAAGGGGTACGTCATCGGCTACGACGGCACCGGGCGCACACGGATTCTGTCCATGGCCGATGGGCAGGTACTGCGCCAGTTCAGCCCGGGGACGTTGCAGCAGGCGGCCTGGGCCATCCGCCCCGAGCGGCCGATGATCGTCCAGCAACTGGCGGCCTACGATTTTTATTACTACGCCCGCGAGCCCCACAGCATGATGGGGCATCTGCAGCAGCGCCTGCCGGTGCTGCGGGTGCGCTTCGACGACCCGGCCCGCACCTGGCTGCACCTGGACCTGCACACCGGCGCGGTGGTCAGCCAATTGGACCAGCCGCGTCGCGCCTCGCGCTGGCTGTTCGCCCTGTTGCACAGCTGGGACTGGCTGCCGCTGCTGGCCAACCGGCCGTTGTGGGATGCATGGATGATCCTGTTCAGCGTCGGTGGTTTGCTGATCAGTGTCAGCGGCGTGGTGCTGGGCTGGCGGCGCCTGGGGCGTTCGTTGAAGCAGGGCAGGGGGTAGGTGTAAGGGGCTGGATCCTGGCTCCAGGTGCTCTCGCTCCAGGGCTCTGGGGCCACCCTGAGCCATGACCCGGATCATGCTTTTGCTTCTCCAAGGGCAATTTTACCCACCGGCACCGCCCCCAGCGGTGATAATGCGCGCCAGCCCATTCTCTTCAGCCAACGGAGCCCGTCGCGCCCATGTTCGTCATCACCCCGCAGGACCCTGAGAGTTACCGGCGGCAAACCCGTCGCAGCACCTTGATCATCGCGCTGGTGTTCATCGCCCTGGCCATGCTGTTTTCCAGCGCCGCGGTGGCGCTGTTCGGTCAGCCCGGTGGCGACAACCTGGTGTGGAACGCGGCGGGAGTGTTCACCGGCTTGCTGATCAGCGCGGCGCTGCTGCGCAGTGTGTTCTGGAGCCAGCCGTGGATGGCCGCGGCGGTGTATGGCTGGCGTCTCAAGCGCAGCCTGATGCGGGTGACCAATGTCATGCATCAGGTCACTGCCGGGGTCGCGGCGGGCGATCCGGCGGCGCTCAAGCTGCTGCGTTTCTATCATCTGGGGTTGATCCAGATGCATCAGTTGGACGCCAACTCCAGCGCCCACGGGCAGATGCTCGGTGAGGTGGAGCGGCATCTGGCGCTGCTGGCCGAGCAGGGCATCGATCCGCAGCAGGAGCGTCTGGAGGCGCAGTGGCTGGAGGCGGTCAAGGCCTATCAGCCTCGCTGAGGTCTAGCGGCTGATCCGGCCTGCGGTGCTTCGGCGCGCCGGTTTGCTCAAGGTAGCGCCACAAGGCATCGGCTATTTCGCTGGCGTGTCCTGGCTGGCCAAACAGCTTCTGGCCGATGTTCAGCCCCAGTTGCCGGTAGCTTTCAAACTGCGCTTCGTCGAAGAACTGGTCCACCGTGCTCTGGTTGGGAAAGTCCGGATGGGTCTGGGCGTAGTTGACTACGTCGGGCGTCAGCCCGGCAATCAGCCGCGGTTTGAGCACCAGGATCCGGCAATGGGGCTTGGCCGCAAGATCTGTCTGGGCACCACTGGTGTGGGCGTAGACGTTGAGCAGCAGGGCGCACTTGTGGCTGTCGGTGCTCACGGGCTGCCGGAACTCCTCAAGGCTGGCGAACACCGCCTTGAGTTGCGGGTGCGCCAATACTCCCGGATCTTCGCGGATTTCCAGGGCTTGGTCGATACGCGCCAGGCGGATCAGGTTGGCCAGGTCGCCGAACTGATAATCCGGATCGCAGCCACAGTCGCAGGTGACGATCAGTTCCACATGGCGCCCGGTGCGCAGCAGTTCGTAGGTCGCGGTGTTGTCAAAGTGCCCGCCATCGGACAGGTACTGGTAGTCGCGTCGGTAGCCATGAAAGCGTGCGGTGAACTCGTAGAACAGGTAGGCCTGGTTGCTGAAGTAGGTCCAGGGCTTCAGGTCTCGTGGCCGCCACTGTGATTGACCCGGGTCGAGGAAGCGGCTGGGCCACCAGATGCCCAGCCGCACATTGGCCAACCCCAGGATCAATGACATGCCCAGGCTGGTGGCCCGGCCCAGACCGGTGCTGAAGGCGGCGCCGGACACGCCGATCCACTGGCCCAGGCTCAGTGGCTGCATGATCTCCGAGGCCAGGGCCTGGCTCAGGTCGCGGCAATAAGGCTTGCCATCCAGGGTGTAGCGCTCGGCCGGGTTGTCATGGCCGACGGGCTCGCCGCCCAGGGTTGGGGCCCAGTTCGGTGCGATGCACAGCGGCTGGCCTTTGCGGTCGCGCTGCACCAGTTGCTCGGCGGGGTCCACGGTCAGGTTCATGGTGACGTTGATCAGGTGCACCGGCCCTGCGCTAGGAACGGCGTAGTACTGCTGCAGCGACAGGTCGTCACTGGGCATCGGTTCGGCCACGCTGAGGTAGGTACGGCGCTGTTGCGGTGGGCCATTGAAGCGTCGGCCGTTGGAGGCGCCAAGGTAGGCGCGGATCAGCCGTGCGCTGTAGAAGGTCTGCAGCGACGAGGTGTTGAGGAAGCCGATGAAGCGTCCGCTGACGCAGACCAGCACAGCGGCCAGCAAGCTCAAGGCGAGCAGGCGCCAGGCGGTCGTGGTGTCGTTCGGCAGGGGGCCGCCATCATGGGCGATCCATTGCACCAGCAGCGCCCAGCACAGACATAACAGGGTCAGCAGCAGGCTTCCGGCGATCAGCGCCAGCACATCCAGGGGCAGTGTGCGCATCCAGCCGGGCAGGTTTTTTTCATCCTTGAGCAGCACCAGGCGGCGGATCAGCCACACCAACAGTCCCAGTAGTAGCGGGGTGCACAGGGCCTGGTAACTGAGCAGGTAGTCATATAGCGCTTCGGCGCCGGTCACCAGCAGGGCGAGGAAACCCAGGGTTATCACGGCCACTATGGCGTGACCCAGAGCGCGGGTGATCTGCACCCGGTAGTTGCGCACGCAGTTGTTGCAGCGGGGGTCTTTGCTCGGGTCGCGCTGGCGGGCCAGCTTGCGCACCAGTTGCCAGCTGATCAGCAAGGCGCTGCTGCCGACCAGGGCGGCAGCCAGGGTCAGGGTGCCCACTGCTTGCCATTGGGCCATGCGGTATGCAAAGGCTCCGCCAATCCACAAGCCGCCGACAATCGCCAGCAGGCTGCGGAACGCAGCATTGCTGAGGGTCGGCGGCTGATCCAGATCGCCCTGGGGGATCACCAGCCAGTACGCCACGGCGCAGGGCAGGGCGAACAACAGGGCGGCCATCAATGGCCAGATCAGTAAGCTGGCATCGCTCAGCACCTGGAACAGGGTCAGCAGGCTCAGCAGCAGAAGAATTGGCAGACCGATCATGGCGTGCAGCGACAGCCAGTTACGCCAGGTCATGGCCAGGGCGTACAGCATGTCACCGGAGCCGGTGGGGGTCAGATAGCGGCCGTTTTCCCGCAGCCAGGCAGTGGGGCCCTGGCCCACGGGCTGCTCACGGTAGTCGACGCCGGTGCTGATACGTCCCGGAGGTTCGAAGCGCAACGTTTGGTAGGCCTCACGGGCGGCCTGCGCCACCGTGTCATGAGGGGCTTGGTCCCGCAGGCGCCCGGGGAGGAACAGGCTGGAGAAGAAGCTGCCGATGTAGCCGCCGCCACTGACAGTGGACAGGTAGTCGACGCGCGACAGCAGGCTGTTTTCCGCAGCCGCAGCCGCAGCCGCAGCCGCAGCCGCAGCCGCAGCCGCAGCCGCAGCGGGTTGCGCTGGCTCGTCCGGCAATGTCGGCGCCGGTGCCCGGGCCATGGCCTGTAAAACGCCGAGGCAGAAGGTCGCGCTGCGGATGCCGCCGCCAGAAAGTGCCAACCCCCAGTTGGCTCGGTTGAGAAGGGGGTGGCCGGGGGCTTCCTGGTGCAGGCTCAGGCGTCTGAAGCGGATGCGTTGTTGCTCGATCGAGTACGGGGTCGAGTCGGTTGTCATGGGCCTTCCTTGGAATCGAGGGCGGGGCAGGGCCAGGGCGCCCCGACCAGCGCTCAGCAGAATACCGGATGCCGTGGCTCTGGTGTGCAGTGGGCCGGCTCGCGGCTTGATTGCCGGTGTTGCGAGCCTCGGCGCGGGAATGCCTTTGTCGGCGTGCGGTGCGGGCAGGCAATGGGTGCGCTGGATAGGTCTGGCGCCTGAACAATACGACCCTGGTTATAACGTTAGATTTTATTCATATAAATGGTCATAAGCTTTAGCCGCTATGCTGCCGCCAGTTTTTCACCTGGCCGTGTGATGTGTAGGGCTTTATTGATGGATGTGGGTAACTTCGGTTTTGTAATCGCAGGCTTGGTGGTCGGATTTATCGTCGGCATGACCGGCGTGGGTGGCGGTTCGCTGATGACCCCGATCCTGCTCTGGTTCGGGATCAATCCGGCCACCGCCGTGGGCACTGATCTGTTGTACGCCGCCATTACCAAGTCCGGCGGGGTGCTGGTGCATCAGAAGAACCGCAACATCGATTGGCGCATCACCGGCTGGCTGACCCTGGGCAGCGTACCGGCCGTGGCGGTGGCCCTGTGGTTTCTGAGCAACCTCGACACCGATTCCCAGGCCCTGAACACTGTGATCAAGCAGGCCCTGGGCTTCGTTCTGCTGCTCACGGCGCTGGCCATTGTCTTCAAGAAGAAGCTCATGGCCTTTGCCCAGCGGCATGGCGGTGATTACCAATTGAGTCCCACGGGCCTCAACGGTCTGACCGTGGTCACCGGGGTCATTCTGGGCACCATGGTTGCCCTGACGTCCATCGGCGCTGGCGCCCTGGGCACCGTGGCGCTGTTTATTCTCTATCCGTTTCTGGCCACCAAGCGTCTGGTCGGGACCGAGATTGCCCATGCCGTGCCCCTGACCCTGGTGGCCGGCCTGGGCCACGCCAGCATGGGCAACATGGACTGGCACCTGCTGGGTTTCCTGTTGATGGGGTCGCTGCCGGGAATCTGGATCGGCAGCCACATGACCGGGCGGGTGTCCGATGAAATCCTCCGGCCGTGCCTGGCGGTCATGCTGTTCTCCATCGGCTACAAGCTGGCCTTCTGAAATTGGCCGCGGCGCTTCAGCTGCGGCGATACACCGCGAGAAACCCCGCCAGCGACAGCATCGTCGCGCCGCAGCATTGATTGAGCCGGCGCATGCCGCTGGCGCTCAGGAGTTTCGCCGCCTGCACCCCGCCCGCGGCATACAGGCCCATCACCAGCACCTCGACCAGCGCCGTCACCAGCGCCAGGGTGGCGTACTGGATGAAGACCGGTTGGCCGGGGTCGATGAACTGCGGCAGGAAGGCGGTGAAAAACAGCAGCACCTTGGGGTTGGTCATGGCCACCGAGAAACTGCGCCGGAATACTTCGCGCCGCCGCGAACCGGCGCGCACCTGCTGGGCGCCGAGGGCCTGGGGCGCGCTGCGCCAGAGCTGGATGCCGAGCCAGGCCAGGTAGCACACCCCGACCCATTTCAAGACCATGAACAGCTGCTGCGACGCCATCAGCATCGCCCCCAGGCCGAGACCCACGGCGGCGATGATCAGCACATCCGAGAGCGCCGCGCCGGCCATGCCCACCGCCACCAGCTGGCGATTGCGCGAGGTGCCGTTGGCCATGGCCAGCAGCGAGGTCGGGCCGGGGATCAGTGCGCCGATAAAGCAGCTTGAGGTGTAGAGCAGCAGGGTGGTGGTGTTCATCGCAGTGTTCTCGTCGGGCGGGTGGCGAAGTCGACACAGCATGCACCCGCTCGGTGCAGGTTTAAAGGGATGCGCCGGGGGCTTGTCGCTGACCGCTTATGGCTTGGGGCTGCCCCTGACCCATTCCTGCGCCGAACGCCACAGGCACACGCCGAGAAAGTAGGCCGAGGCCGCCAGCCACAGGCCCATGATTGGCGGGCTGAGTAAAGGGTGGCTGAGGATCAGCAGGGCGCCGCTGAGCAGCCAGACGAAGGTCACGACGATGTTCAGCCCCATCCATTTGCGCACCCGGAACGGATGCAGGAACTGCACCCGCGTCGCAGTCAACAGGGCCAGGACGAGGATGCTCAGCAAGCTCGGCCAGGGGCCGGGTTCGATCAGGTAGAAGCACAAGGCGACCACGTTCCAGGCGGCGGGAAAGCCTTGGAAGTAGTTGTCGTGGCTCTTCATGTTGACATTGCAAAAGCACAGCAGCGACGACAGCAGAATCAGCGAAGTGGCCAGCAGCGCGCTGTACTCCGGCAGGGGAATGTAGCGATAGATAAACAGCGCCGGGATGAATACATAGGTCAGGTAGTCGATCACCAGGTCAAGCACCGAGCCGTCGATATTCGGCAGCACCGAGTGAGTCTTGACCTTGCGCGCCAACGAGCCGTCGACGCCATCCACCAGCAGTGCCACCCCCAGCCACAACAGGCAGGCCTTGGGCCGGTTGTCGAACAGCGCCAGGGTGGCGAGCAGGGCGCTGACCACGCCGGTGGCGGTAAAGCCATGGGCGCCCCAGGCTTTGATTCTGGCAATTTGCAAGGTCGATATCACGGGGCGTTTCTCCGGCGGCTGTGGTTCCCGGACAACACCGCGGTGTGCAAGCGGCGGCGCTGGTCCAGGTTGCAGTTATCGACCGGGAAGCCTGGCAGAAGGTTCAGCCCTACCCCTGAATCAGGCTCGCTGCGGGCCTTGCGGTCGTTGCCGCGCTCCGGGGAATCGTGCGTTGCACAACTGGCCGAGGTGAATGGTCGACAGGGATCGCCTGAGTCTAGGCGCCATCGCCGAAGCAACAAGAAAAACGCCACCTGGCGCTGAAGACCGGTGGCGTTCTCTATCGGCTGCCCCAGGGCGGCGCGGTGCTGTGCTGCTCGGTTACTTCGACGCCTCCAGGACGCTGAGGATCTGATGAGCCGCCTTGATCCGCTCCTGGTTGGGGTAGTTCTTGTTGGCCAGCAGGACGATGCCGATTTGTTCGCTCGGGACAAACAGCACGTAGGCGCCGAAGCCGCTGGTGGAACCGGTCTTGTTGTACAGGGCGTCTGCCTTGGGCGGCTGGGGCGGGGTCAGCCACTCTACCGGGTGCGGTTCGAGGGCCATTGGCGTCGAGTTGCCGGCCATCAGCCGCGCCAGCGGCACCGGGTAGTCATAGCGCTCCCAGCCCAGGCCCTGGGTCATGTCGCCGACTTGGTAGTAACCGCCCTGAGTGCTGGCGATGGCTTTTTGCAGGGTGTCGTCCAACGACTGCGGTTGCAGGTTGTCGGCAATGAACTGCAGCAGGTCCGGGGCACTGGTCTTGACCCCGTAGGCCTCAGCGTCCAGGGGGCCGGGGCTGACCCGGATCGGCTTGTTCTGCTTGTCATAGCCCTGGGCGTAGTGAGCCTGCTGGTCCTGGGGCACCTTGATGTAGCTGTGCTTGAGCCCCAGTTTGGGGAACAGGCGCTTTTCCAGCAGTTGTTCGTAGGGCTGGCCCAGGCTGCGGGCGGCGAGGTAGCCGAGCAGGCCGATGCTGGGGTTGGAGTACAGGCGCTGGGTGCCCGGGCTGAAGGTGGGCTTCCAGGTGTTGTAGTAATCCAGGATCTTGTCTTCGCCCTGGACCTCATCGGGGAACTGCAGCGGCAGTCCACCGGCACTGTAGGTGCCCAACTGCAACAGGCTGATGCCGTCGAAGGCGCTGCCGCGCAGGGCCGGCCAGTACTGGCTGGTGTGGTCCTCGAGGGCCAGCTTGCCGCTGGCCTGGGCGTAGCCGGCCAGGGTCGCGTTGAAGGTCTTGCTCACCGAACCCACTTCGAACAGGGTGTGGTTGTCCACCGGCTGTTGATTGTCCTTGGAGGCAAGGCCGTAGTTAAAGTAATGTCGCTTGCCGTTGGCGATGATCGCCACTGCCATGCCGGGAATGCCCTGCTGGTGCATCAGTGGGCGGATGGTGGCGTCCACGGTGGTTTTCAGACGGCTGTCCTGGGGGCTCTCGGCCAGGGCGTCGACGCTGCCGAGGAGCAGTACGCAGGCGCTGATGATGCCTAATCCGGTTGAGGTTTTATGGCGCATGATGGGCTGTTTTCCATGGGTTCTGATTTTTTTGCCGCCTATTCCCAGCGGCTTTGCGGCTTCGGGGTGCTTTGCGGGAACCCCGGGGCGCAGTGCTCGCGAAGTCTTCCCGACAAGGGAGAGCGTGGTCAGCGCTGCGCGAGCGAGGCCAATGTAGGCAGTCTGCGCAGGATCGGCAAACGACGATATTTCGCAGGAGCCATTAGAAAAACTAGGGAATGCCCATGCTCCGTCCACACCTGCCCTTGAACGCGCTGCGGGCTTTCGAAGCCTCGGCCCGTCATTTGAGTTTCACCCGCGCCGCCATCGAACTCTGCGTGACCCAGGCGGCGGTCAGCCATCAGGTCAAGAGCCTGGAGGCCCAGCTCAACGTCACCCTGTTCAAGCGCCTGCCCCGAGGGCTGATGCTGACCAGCGAAGGCGAGACGCTGCTGCCGGTGCTGCGGGACTGCTTCGACCGTATCGCCCAGACCCTGGGGCGTTTCGAGGGCGGGCACTACCGTGAGGTGTTGACGGTGGGGGCCGTGGGCACCTTTGCCTTGGGCTGGCTGTTGCCGCGCCTGGGGGATTTCCGGGCGCGCTATCCTTTTGTCGACCTGCGCCTGAGTACCCACAACAACCGTGTCGACGTGGCCGCCGAAGGCCTGGACTACGCCATCCGCTTTGGCACGGGAGCCTGGCACGGCATCGAGGCCCTGGAGCTGATGCAGGCGCCGCTGTCGGTACTGTGCACGCCGCAGATCGCCTGTCAGTTGGACAGTCCGGCGGACCTGTTGGGCCAGACGCTGTTGCGCTCCTATCGCAACGATGAGTGGCCGCAATGGTTCCAGGCGGCCGGTTTGAGCGCCAATAGCCAATTGCCCCAGAGCATTGTTTTCGACTCGTCCCTGGGCATGCTCGAAGCGGCTTTGCAGGGAGGGGGCGTGGCCCTGGCGCCGCCGCTGATGTTCGAGCGGCAACTGGCCAGCGGCGCGGTGGTGCAGCCATTCCAGATCGGTATCGTCACCGGCAGCTATTGGCTGACCCGTTTGCAGTCCAGGGCCGAGACAGCGGCCATGAGCACGTTCAAGGGCTGGTTGCAGGAGCGGGTGGCGGCTCAATAACGCCAGCGCCCCAAGTATCCCCCCGCTGGCTGGCGTGTCGGCGGTGGTTCGGTGCATGGAGGGCTTGATGGGGAAACCTCGCCTGTCAGGGCCCAGGCTGAACGGAGGCGGTGCTCAGTCGCGCTGCCCCGGCCAGTTTGCGCTGGGGAAATAGGCTTCCAGGCCGGGTTCCTGGTGTTCGACGCCGTCCCTGACCCAGTAGCAGGTGAGTCGTGCGTAGTTGTCCAGATCGCTGCCGACCAGGCAGGTGGAGCTGTGCCCCGGCCAACGAAAGCGCAGCACATTGGTCTCGGCAATGATTGCCCGTTCCACCTTGCCGATGGCGGTACTGGTCTTGCCTTCAAGGGTCTTGACCAGGGTCAGGACTTGGTTCTCGAAGCGGATCTGCGCGGTGCCAGAATAGGTCGCGCCGCCATCCGGGTCCTTGCCGATAAACAGGTAGTGGCCGGGCACCATGGCGTAATAGAAGTGCGGCTCCGGGGCTTGGGCGGCGTGAGCGGCGAGGCTGCCGAGCAGCAGGCCGAGGAGGGTGCTGGCCACGCGGGGTAAAGGCGGCATCGGTGGTTGATCCTGCGGCTGAGGTGGTGGACATGATTCCAGACTTGGCGGCTCAGATAAATGCGTGTTGCGCGCCCGGGGCTGGATAGGGTGAAAGCAGCTGGGTCAGCGGTGTTCGATCAACATCACGGCCATGGTGTCCGCTTCCAGTGCTTCAAACAGGTGCGGGACGCTGGCGCTGTAGCGGATGTAGTCACCTGGATTGAGGCTCGTCGGGTTGCTGGCCGGACCGACCAATGCCCGCCCGCTGCAGAGAAACACATGCTCCACGGTACCGGGCAGGTGCGCTTTGGATTGTCTGGGTTGGCCGGGTTGCACGGTCAAGCGGTACAGGTCGCGTAACGCGCCCACTGGGCAATCGTCGAGCAGGGTCGCGGCGTAGTGGGCATCCTCGGCAAGCGCCGTCGCTCCTTCGTTGGCGCGGATAATTTTCAGGTCATGCGCCGGTTGTTCAAAGAACCGGGTGACTTGCAGGCCCATGGCCATAGCCAGCGACCACAGGGTCTCAATGCTGGGGTTGCCGACACCGGCCTCCAATTGGGACAGCGTGGATTTGGCCACCCCGGCGCGTTTGGCCAGTTCCGTCACCGACAGTCCGGCGTTGAGGCGTTCGCGTTTGATGGCCGTGGCCAGCAAGCCAATGGGCGATAGTGATGGGGTGTCCGAGGTGTTCGTTTTGTTGATCATATGTTTTTTAAATCATCCTTTTGGTGCTTGACGAGCGCCGTTTGCCTTGATCATTATGTCGATCAAATGTTCGTTATAAAAGATTATTGTTTGTGCAATTGGGCTGGGTCATTGGCTCGGGCATGGGTGAGTGCGAGCCACGAGGACGGTGAATAGATGAAGGTGAAGTCCCGAGCCAGTCTGCAGATGACCTGCGCCATGGTGATCTCTGGCACGGTCGGTTGGTTCGTCCTGGCTTCGGGGCAGCCGCCTCTGGTGGTGGTGTTCTGGCGTTGCTTGTTCGGTGCTCTGGCTCTGCTGCTGGTCTGCGCGGGCTTGGGCGTGTTGCGGGACCATCGACTGTCCTGCTGGCAGGCCCTGTTGATCAGCCTGGGGGGGCTTGCCCTGGTGCTCAATTGGCTGTTGTTATTCAGCGCTTACCAGCATGCGTCGATCGCGGTGGCCACGGTGGTCTATCACACCCAGCCATTCATGCTGGTGGGCCTGGGTGTGCTGTTTTTCAACGAGCGCTTTTCATGGAGCAAGGCGGGTTGGCTGTTGATCGCCTTCGCTGGTATGGCGTGCATTGTGAGCGCCAAGTCCTCTACCGGGGCCAGCGGTGCCGCCTACCTCTACGGGGTGCTGTTGGCGTTGGGTTCAGCCTTCTTCTACGCCATCGCCGCAGCGATTACCAAGCGTTTGAAGGAGGTACCGGCGCATTTGATCGTGCTGATTCAGATGCTGGTCGGTGTGGTGGTGATGGGGCCTTTCGCTCGCCTGGCCGAGGTGGGGCAGATTCAGGATGCCTGGGTGTACCTGATCGCCATTGGGGTGATTCATACGGGGCTGATGTCGACGCTGCTCTATGGCGCGATTCAAGAGATTCCTACAGCACTGGTGGGAGCGTTATCGTTCATTTACCCAGTGGTGGCGATTCTCGTGGACTGGGTCGCGTTCGATCATCCGTTGAGTCTGCTGCAGTTACTGGGCGCCGTCGCCATCTTGCTGGCGGCCGCTGGAATGACCTGCGCCTGGACCCTACCGATCACTGGCCGGAGATGACCTGCATGGGGCTGAGCCTGCGTCTTATGGTTTTTCCTTACCACGAATGCGTCCTCGTCCTGCATTGCCTGGCCCACTTAAAACCGTGCCTGGGGGACTGGCTGGTGGCGGGGCAGACCCATCTGTCTGTCGAGTCACCGCGCTGGTATTCGCGTTAGCTTGGTCGGCGATCGCCAGGGCAGGCTTTACACCTTGAGCACCTTGCCGCTGGCGGCCACTGCCAAGAGCAGCACGGCGATGAGGCCGAAGGCCGCGCTCAGGCTGCTGCCATGGGCGATGAAGCCGATCACCGCCGGGCCGGCCAGGATGCCGGCATAACCCAGGGTGGTGATGGCCGGGACGGCGATGCTTTCGGGCATGACCTTCTGCTTGCCCACGGCGGTGTAGAGCACCGGCACGATGTTCGAGCAACCCGCGCCCACCAGGGCATACCCCAGCAGCGCCGCTTCCCAGGCCGGGGCCAGGGTGGCCAGCAGCATACCGGCCGCGGCGGTGCTGCCACCGATGATGATCACCCGGCGTGCACCCAGGCGATGGACGATGGCATCCCCGGTCAGCCGGCCCAGGGTCATGGTCAGGGCAAAGGCGGCGTACCCCAGGCCGGCGTAGGCCGCATCCAGGCTGCGCTCGGCGGTGAGGAACACCGCGCTCCAGTCCAGCACCGCGCCTTCGGCGAGGAATACCACAAAGCACAGGCAGCCAATGAACAGCACCACGCCGTGAGGCATGGCAAACGCCGGTCCGGAACTCTGGCTGCCGTAGGGCAGCATGTGCGGGGCGGCCTTGAACAGCGCCAGCAGCATCAGGGCGATCACCACCAGGGTCGCGCCCAGTGGCGACAAGCCCAGCGCCAGAAGGGCGCTGACGCCCGCCGCGCCGACAATTCCGCCGAGACTGAACAAACCGTGGAAGCCCGACATCATGGTCTTGCCGCTGGCCCGTTCGACGATCACTGCTTGCAGGTTGACCGTAGAATCCACGCCGCCAAGCCCGGCGCCAAACATGAACAGCGCGCTCATCAGCAGCGGGATCGAGGTGACGGTCGCCAGCAGCGGCAACGCCAGGCAGATCAATAAGGTGCCGCCGGCCATGACCCGGCGACAGCCGAAGCGTCCGGCCAGGGCCCCGGCCAGGGGCATTGCCAGGATCGAGCCCACGCCCAGGCACAACAGCAGCAGGCCCAGGGTGCCGTCATCGAGCCCGGCGCGGGCCTTGGCGTAGGGCACCAGCGGCGCCCAGGCCGCGATGCCGAAACCGGCGATGAAGAAGGCGATGCGGGTGGACATCTGTTCGAGGCGGCCGGGGGCGGCCTGGACATGCGGGTTGCTGGCGGTCATAAAAATCCTTGGCGGTCGGGCGTCAGCGAGGGACAGACGTGGACTGACCGGTTGTGCTGTCGCACCGATCATGGCTCTGGCAGCCAGGTCTCGGTGGCGCCTTCAGTGTGCGACGAGGGCCGGGGCGGCGATTGTGACAAAACTATCGACCCAAGGTTGCAGAAAAAAGCCCCCCAGGCTGGCCATTGCCGTGCCGGCGATCCTCGCAGGCGTTGTTCGGCCACGCGCCCCGGGGGCAAATAAGAGTGCGCAGCGGCGCTGGCTATTGCGCATAATCGCCAGCTTTTGCCCAACACTCTTCCCGTTGCACCCTCGCTTTTCGGAGTTGCGCCGTTCATGAACATCAGTCTCGATGCCTACGACCTGAAGCTGCTCGCCGAGCTGCAACGTGATGCGCGTACCGCGCAGAGCGAATTGGGACTGCGGGTCAACCTGTCCACGGCGGCGGTCAACCGGCGGCTCAAACGCCTGACGGACGAGGGGGTGATCGAGCGCTACACCGCGCAGGTCGCCCCGGACGCCCTGGGTCATGAGCTGAGCATCATCGTCGAGGTGGAGGTGGAAAGTGAACGGGTCGATCAGCTCGATGCCCTTAAGCACAGCTTCCAGGCCTGCCCTCAGGTCCAGCAGTGCTACTACGTGGCCGGCGAGTGCGATTTCGTGCTGATTTTCTGTGTGCGCAACATGGCCCAGTACACCCAACTGAGCCATGAACTGTTCTTTGGCAATGACAACGTCAAGCGCTTCAAGACCCTGGTGGCGATGAACCGGGTCAAGGTCGGGCTGGATGTACCCACGACCGGCTGAGGTTCAGGGTGCCTGCAGCGCTTGCACGAGAAAATCCACGAACACCCGGACCTTCTGCGACAGGTGGCGCTGGCTGGGGTACAGCGCATAGATATGGCGCTCGGGCAGGTGCTGGTCCGGCAGCACCCGCAGCAGCTGGCCGCTGTCCAGCAACGGTTGGGCGACAAACCCGGGCAGCGCGCCGATGCCCAGGCCGGCCACCAGCATGTCGGCCAACAACAGGCTGTTGTCCGCAGAAAAATGCACCGGCAGCTCCAGCCGGGTCTGGCCTTCGGGGCCTTGCAGTTGCCAGCGCCCGGGGTGTTCCGCCAGCCGGTAGGCCAGGCAGCGATGCTGATGCAGGTCGGCAATGCTCGTCGGCGTGCCGGCTTTTTGCAGATAGCCTGGCGCGGCGCAGATGAGCTGTTCCACTTGCCCCAGGTGGCGGGCGATCAGTGACGAATCCTCCAGTTGCCGGCGAATCCGCAACGAGACGTCGAAGCCTTCGCCCACCATGTCCAGCACTTGGTCGTTGAGGGTCAGGTCCACCTGCAACTGCGGGTAGCGCTGCATGAAGGCCACCAGGATCGGCGACAGCACCTTGAGCCCGAAGGACAGCGGCGCATTGACCCGCAGGCGCCCGCCCGGTTCGTGCAGGCCGGCCTGGGTGGCCCGCTCCAGGGCGTCCAGCTCGTCCAGCAGGTGGCAGCATTCGCTGAAGTAGCGCTGCCCGGCCTCCGACAGGCTCATGCGCCGGGTGGTGCGCAGGATCAACAGGCTGCCCAGGCGTTCTTCCAACTGGCGCACCTGTTTGCTCACCGCCGCCGTGGACTGCCCGAGGTCGGCGGCGGCCTGGCTGAAGCTGGAACGCTCCGCCACCCGGCGAAAGGTACGCATGGCCATCAGCACGTCCATATTGTTTCTCCTGGGTTGAATATGTATCCACGAAACCGCTGATTATCTCTGATCGAACACTCAATACCATGGCCACTTCATTTCACAGGAGTGTTGTCATGGCTCATCGCGCAATGTCGAAGATGGTTTCCGGGGTGCTGGCCCTGTCCCTGCTCAGTGGTCTGTGCAACGCCGCCGCGGTGGCCCGGCCCGAGGTGGGCATCAGCCCCTGGGGGCCCAGGGACGAGATCGGTCGCTTGAACCTGATCACCCCCGAGTCCCGGGCAGCGATCATGGCCCGGGTCAGTGGCGAGCAGGCCTATGATCTGGCGGTGGACTACTTCGTCGGCATGCCCAGCTGGCAGGCCGCCGGCGACCCGCCGTACCAGATGTGGATGACCCACACCCCTCACGGCAACGTGATCGCCGACCCGATGCAGGTCGGTGAACCGATGAATCAGCACGTCAGCTACAGCGGCTCGGCGGTGTCGATGTACGCCCACATGGGCACTCATATCGACGCCCTCAACCACTTCGGCCTCAACGGCAAGATCTGGAACGGCTACCGTGCCGACCAGCACTTGGGGGACCGCGGCTGGAACGTCACCGGCGCGGAAAAGCTGCCGCCGATCATTGCCCGCGGGGTGCTGATCGACGTCGCCGCGGCCAAGGGGCAGGAGCAATTGGCGGACAGCTACCGGGTGACCCGCGCCGACCTGCAACAGGCCCTGGCTAAACAGCAGGTGGCCCTGGAAAAGGGCGATGTGGTGCTGATCCGCACCGGGCGCATGCGCGACTACGACAATGCCCAGCGCTACATGGCCAACCCGCCGGGGCTGAGCCTGGATGCGGCGAAGTTCCTGGTGGAAGAGGGCGGCGCCATGGTGGTGGGGGCCGATAACCTGAGCTTTGAAACCTTCCCTTCCGAGGTCGAGGGCAATTACCTGCCGTTGCACACTTACCTGCTGGCGATGCAGGGTGCGCCGATCCTGGAGCTGGTGAATCTGGAAGGCTTGTCCCGGGACAAGGTCTATCAGTTCGCCTTTATCGGTGCCTCACTCAAACTGCGGGGCGCCGACGCGGCGCCGATCCGGCCCATGGCCTTGCCCATTCGCTGAATGGGCCAATGGCTTTTGTTCAGGAGATGAGCATGTCTACCGCGCTTTTTTCAAACCCGGTGCCGCGCCTGGCCCTGGACGGCATGCTGTTTGAAATCGAGGCGATTGCCGTGTTGCCGTCCTGAGCCTGAGTTCCCCTCTGGTGGAGCCGCTGCATTATCCGTAATGTCAGCGGCTCGGTTTTTTCTGGAGGTGGTGTCATGGCGGTGTTCTACGATGCACGGGGCAATATCTATGGTGTGGCGTCACCCGAGGCGCTGCGCCACTTGGGTGTGCCCATGCCGGCTACGGCGGCTCTGGCGGCTCGTGACCGGCGGCTATGGACCGAGCAGGCCATCGCGGCTCTCTGCGATTGGGCGCCGGGCACCCGTCCGGAAGGGGCCAAGGCGCATCGCTGTGACGGCCTGCTGGTGGGGCCATTCCAGGCCAGCGCACCGTTCGAGCTGCTGATCGTCAATACCGACGGCACCCTGGCCGAGCGCAGCGGCAATGGCCTGACGATTTTTTCCCAGGCGCTCACCGAACGAGGGTTGCTGGCCGGGCCAGGGCCGACTGAACTGCAGGTCCATCATGACCAGCCCGGCAGTGATTCGCCGGTGGCAACGCAAGTGGAGCCTGCACAAGTCGCTGGCGAGCAAGGGTTCTGGCTGGACCTTGGCGAGCCGTTGTTCGGACCTGAGGCGGTGGCGGCCCTTGGGGTTGAGGCGGTGGCCTTGAACGGTCAGGAACTGAGTCGGATCGCGCCCTTGCAGCACTTGCATTCGCAGTGGGATCACAGCCAGTTCGTGCGTGTTGGCAACCCCCATTGTGTGACCCTGGTGGAGGATGTGGAGGACTTGCCGAGTAATCAACAGATGAGGCAGGCCCCCCTGGCGGAGGGATTGATGGCGATTGCCTTTGCCTTGCCGGTGGGCCATGGCGAACCCTGTCCGGGGGGCATCAACCTGCAATGGGCGGCGCTGGAGTCGGTGCAACGCATCGTCGCCCGAGTGTTCGAACGCGGTGAAGGCCCGACCGCGTCGTCGGGCACCAGCGCCAGCGCCGTGGCCAGTGCGGCATGGCGGGTGGGTTGGGTCAAGGCTGGCGAGGTGCAGGTGGTGATGCCCGGGGGCACCGTACCGTTGCGCCTGGAAGAGCAGGATGGCCAACTGCGCCGGGTCCGCCTGTTCGGCGAAGCACGACGCCTGTAGCCGCTGCCGCAGGCTGCGAACGGGCGCGCAGCGGCCGCGGCGATCCTGAGGGCGCAGGCGTTCGGCGCAGAACCGCCAGGCAAGGTCCTGTGGACCTGTGCGCAGCCTCGCAGGCTCGGCAGCGGCTACAAGGCTGGGGTCGGGTGGGGGGAGTGATCTTGCAGGTGCACCTGGGTCATCTGCCGTTGCATCAGCACCTTGCCGTGGCGGATCGAGTACAGCGCCAAGCCCTGGCTGCGGAGCATTTCGTAGTCGCTGTCGGCAGACAGGATCAGCAGGTTCGCCGGTCGACCTTCTTCAAGGCCGTAACCCTCGCCCAGGGCCAGGGCCTTGGCGCTGTTGTCGGTGACCAGGTCCAGGGCGCTTTGCAGGTTGCTGTAGCCGAGCATGTGGCAGATGTGCAGGCCGGCTTCGAGCACCCGCAGGATGTTGCCATTGCCCAGGGGATACCAGGGATCGACGATCGAGTCCTGGCCGAAGCAGACGTTCATCCCGGCATCCAGCAGCTCCTTGACCCGAGTCACGCCGCGGCGTTTCGGGAAGCTGTCGAAGCGCCCCTGCAGGTGAATGCTTTCGGTGGGGCAGGAGACAAAGCTGATGCCGGAATGCCCCAGCAGGCGGAACAGCTTGGCGCAGTAGGCGTTGTCGTAGGAACCCATGGCGGTGGTGTGGCTGGCGCTGACCCGTGAGCCCATGCCGCGGCTGCGGGCTTCTTCGGCCAGCACTTCGAGAAAGCGCGAGTGTGGGTCGTCGGTTTCGTCGCAGTGCACGTCCACCAGGCAGTCGCTGCGTTCGGCCAGATCCATGAGGAACTTCACTGAGCTCACGCCTTGGTCGCGGGTGTATTCGAAGTGCGGAATGCCGCCCACCACATCGGCGCCCAGGCGGATGGCTTCCTCCATCAGTTCGCGACCGTTGCGGAACGATTCGATGCCCTCTTGCGGGAAGGCGACGATCTGCAGGTCGATCAGGTGCGCGCTCTGCTCACGCACTTCGAGCATGGCCTTGAGGGCGGTAAGGTCCGGGTCGGTGACGTCGACGTGGGTGCGCACGTGCTGGATGCCGTGGGCGGCCAGGGCGCGGATGGTCTTGTGGGCACGGGTGCGGGTGTCTTCGGCGGTGATGCTGGCCTTGCGTTCGCCCCAGCATTCGATGCCTTCGAACAGGGTGCCGCTCATGTTCCAGCGTGGCTCGCCGGCGGTGAGGGTGGCGTCCAGGTGAATGTGCGGCTCGACGAAGGGCGGCACCACCAGGTGGCCGCCGGCATCCAGGTGTTCGGGGCCGAAGGCTGGCGCGGCGGTGGGGGCGTCCGGGCCTTGCAGGACAATGCGAGCGATGCGGCCGTTTTCCAGGTGCAGTTGGTGCAGACCTTCACGGTGACGCAGGCGGGCGTTGGTGATCAGCATCGGGACAATTCCTCGAGTCGGGCAATCAGTGGTTGCGCCGTGAGATCCGGGCGCTGGCCCTTGTCCCACGGTCATTGGACTGTCCCGGCGCCGGCCGCTACAGGGCCGGTGGGCAGGTACAGGGTGTTGCGTGACCGGGCCATGATAGACCCGGAATGCGTCGAGCGAGCAAGGCGCGGGTTCAGCTCCGAGCTTCGGCGCCTGAGCGGGTGCCCAGCCAAGCGCTGAACAGCACATGGCTCAGGCTGGCGACGGCGATGCCCACCAGCGGTGCGATCCAGGGCGAGCAGAACGCTGCCAGGGTGCCCAGGCCGTAGGCGGCCAGGCCCGGCCAGTTCCAGTCCGGCAACTGGCTGTCGGCCAGGCGCGGATAGCGGCCGCGCCAACGATAGAAAAAGTCGGCCATGATCACCCCGCCAATCGGCGGAATCACCGTGCCCAGCAGCACCAGGTAGGGCACCAGCAGGTCGTACATGCCGAGCATCGCCAGCAGGGTGCCGATCAGCGCGCCCACCAGGGTCACGGTCTTGCGCCGGCCGGTGCGCAGCAGATTGCAGCCGGCCACGGCGAAGTTGTAGATGGTGTTGTCCTGGGTGCTCCAGATGTTCAACAGCAGCATGGCCATGGCGGCCGTGGCAAAGCCCTGCAGCAACAGCACTTCGACCACATCCGGTTGTTGGTAGACGATGGCGCCGTAGGCGCCGACCAGCACCATCAGGCCGTTGCCGATGAAGAAGCCAAGCAGGCTGGCAGTCACCGCTATCCGTGCCGAACGGGAGAAACGGGTCCAGTTGGTGGCCTGGGTCGCGCCGCTGACAAAGGTGCCGAACACCAGGGTCAGGGCGGTGGACAGGTCCATGGTGGCGCTGGGGCTGAGGGCCAGCAGGCCGTCGAGACCGCCGACCTGGGTGGTCGTCACCGCCATCGACAGCACCAACAGCAGGCCCATGGCCGGCACCGCGATCCACGACAGGATCTCCAGGCCGCGATAGCCGATGTAGGCGGTGGCGCAAAACGCCAGGCCGAACAGCAGCATCAACCCCAGCACCGCGCCCTGATCCAGTTGGAAGTACTTGCCCAGCACCACTGCGGCGGTGGCGGTGCCCCAGGCGTACCAGCCGACCTGGGTCAGGCCGAGGATCAGGTCGCTGAGCTTGCTGCCCCGTTCACCGAAGCACAAGCGCCCCATCAGCACCGTGTTCAGCCCGCTCTTGAAGGCGATGTAGCCCAGGCTCGCGGCGTACACCCCCAGCAGCAGATTGCCGAGCAGGATCACCCGCAGCAGGGTGGTGAAGTCGAACGCCACCCCCAGCTTGCCGCCGGCGAACATGGTCGCGGTGAAGAAGGTGAAGCCCAGCAGCACCATGACCATCGAGGCCAGGCCCTTGCGAGCGTGCGCTGGAACTTCGCTCAAGGGGTAGTCGTTGCCGGGTTGGTGCTGGGTCATGGGCCTGTCCCTGGTCGCAGTGGTGCCACGCTGTTGCAGACGCCGTGCCAAACGGGCCGCCGGAGCGGGTGCCCCAGCAGTTATAGCCGATGCCTGCGGGCCTGCCGCGGCTGCAGGCCGCGCCGGGGCGAAAATGGTGCACGGGCGCACTGTCTCGTGGCCGGAGTCAGTCCTGGTCGGGGTTGAAGATGCTTTCGATAGGCATCTGAAAGGCCCGGGCGATCTTGAACGCCAGGGGCAGGCTGGGGTCGTAGCGTCCGGTCTCGATGGCATTGACCGTCTGCCGGGATACCTCAAGCCGGGTGGCCAGTTCAGCCTGGGACCAGCCTTTGAGGGTGCGCAATTCGCGCAGTTGGTTGTTCATCGGTAGCGCCGCCAGCCGACCACCGTGGCCAGGGCCCAGACCAGGCCCATCACTGGCCACACGTAGAACATCGAGAGCCGGGGCAGGCCGGCGGTTTCCAGGAAGCCGTAGCTGAAGGTGATCAGCGCGGTACAGACAAAGGACAGCCCCAGGGCTTCGAGCTGGATGCGCCGGGCCAGTTCGTCCATGCGCCGCAACTGGCGCACCACCGCCAGGGCCATGGCCACCATGGGGATCACCGGCACCAGGGCCAGGGCGATCTTGCCCGGGCCCGGGTTCATGTCAGCCAGCCAGTGACTGCTCAAAATCACGCAGGCGATATAGGCCAGCAAGGCCAGGCTGAATTCCCCGAAATAGCGTTTGGTGCCCATGGGCGATCTCCTTTGAGTAAAGTGTCCTTTACATTAGGTGGGGCGATTTTTCATGTCAAGGGTGCTTTACATTGACCGCGTCATGCTCAGTCGAACAGGGCCACGCTGCGCCGGCCTTCGTGGAAGTCGAAAGCCTCCTGGATATCCCGTTCCACGGTGCGGCCCTGGGACAGCGGCGGCAACTGCTTGGGGGCGAAGAACGCCGCGTCGCTGGTTTCGCTGCCGGCCACCGGGGCCTCGGCGTCTTGCCGTTCACAGAGGAAGTAGAGTTTGTAGAAGTCCCGGTGATCGGGCTTGTAGGGCCCCTTGGCCTTGTGCCGCAGGCCGTACAGTTGGCGCACCGAAACCTGCAGCCCGGCTTCTTCGTGGATTTCCTTGATGATGTTCTGCGCCGCTGACAGGCCCACATCGGCGTAGCCCCCGGGCAGGGCCCAGAGGCCGTCGTGCTGCTCGCGCACCAGGAGGATCTTGCCGTCCTCGATCAGCGCCCCGCGCACTTCCACCATCGGCGTCGAGTAGCGCTGGGCAAAGTCCGAAACCAGATCGGTGATGCGCTCCACGGGCACGTTGCCCAGTTGCGCGAGCATGTCGTGGGCGATGTCGGCGACTTCCTGGTAGCGCTCGCGGTCGTGCACATCCCGGCAAAAATGCAGGCCGGTGGAGGCGATGGCTTGCAGGCGTTTGGCGTGGGTCAGCCAGCGGCTTTCCATGGGAGGGGTTCCTGCGACGTCAGAGAGAAGGCGCTTGTTTTAAGCCCTTGGCGAGCAGGGGGCAAGCACCACGCCGTGGCAGGCGGCGTGGTGCTGCTGAATTACCCTGTGCGGTCGTGCCGATGGCAACGCACTTGCTGCGTCGCATCGCCCAGCAACGGTTGCGGCTGTTCGCAGCCCGGGCCGCGACGGCTGCAGCGGTCGAAGAAGAAGCAGCCGCTGGGCAGCTTGCGATTGCCCGGCAGTTCGGTGGGCGCCGAGACCTGGCTGTCCGCCAGGGGCGCGCCGAGGCGTGGCACCGCATCCAGTAGCAGTTGGGTGTAGGGATGGCGCGGTCGCTCCAGCACTTGCTCGGCGCTGCCCAGTTCGACGATCTGCCCCAGGTACATCACCGCCACCCGGTCGGCCATGTGCCGCACCACCGAGACGTTGTGGGAGATCAGCACGAAGGTCAGGCCGCGGCTGCGTTGCAGGTCCGCCAGCAGGTTGAGGATCTGCGCCTGCACTGAAATGTCCAGGGCCGAGGTTGGCTCGTCGAGGACGATGATGTCCGGGTTCGACGCCAGGGCCCGGGCAATGGCGATGCGCTGGCGCTGGCCGCCGGAGAACTGGTGCGGGTAGCGCTCCAGGTATTCGCCGCGGATGCCCACCTGCTGCGCCACCTTGGCGGCGATCTCGCGCATTTGCGCGGCCGGGGTGTTGCCCAGGGCGAACAGCGGCTCGGTGATGATCTTCCAGATCGGCAGGCGTGGGTCGAGCGACGACTGCGGGTCCTGGAACACGATCTGCACGTGGCTGTGGCGCTCGCGGTCGCTGGCATAGGCCCAGCGCAGGTCGCCGCTGCTGGGCTGGACCAGGCCCATGAGCAGTTGCGCCAGGGTGCTCTTGCCGCAGCCGGACTCGCCGACGATGCCCAGGGTTTCCCCGGGGCGCAGTTCCAGGTCGATGCCGTTCAGCGCGTGGGCAAAGGCCCGGGGCCGGCCCAGCCAGTCATTGCTTAGGGGAAAGCGCACTTGCACATCGTTGAGGCGCAGCAGCGGCGCGTTACCGGTTTGGGAGTGGGTGGCGGTCATTGGGCGGACTCCGGGGCAGCCAGCCAGCAGGCGCTCTTGCGCTGCTCGCAGGCGTTGATCGAATGCAACGGTGGCCGCTCGGCGCAGATCGCCATGGCCTGGCTGCAGCGCTCGCGAAAGGTACAGCCGCCGGGCAGGTGGGCAAGGTTCGGCACCTGCCCGGGAATGGTCAGCAGTGGCGCGCCGGGGGCCACTTGCTCCGGCAGGCCGCTGAGCAGGCCGCGGGTGTAGGGATGCTGTGGGTCGAGCATGACCTGGGCGGTGCTGCCTTGCTCCACCACAGCGCCGGTGTACATCACATAGACCCGGTCGCAG
Source organism: Pseudomonas sp. LD120 (assembly GCF_009861525.1). GTDB lineage: Bacteria > Pseudomonadota > Gammaproteobacteria > Pseudomonadales > Pseudomonadaceae > Aquipseudomonas. The sequence goes on from NZ_WVHL01000003.1 coordinate 967,856, forward strand.
AACTGCGAGACCACCGCCATGTCGTGGGTGATCAAGAGGATCGCGGTGCCCCGTTGCCGGGCCTTCTCGCGCAGCAACAGCAGCACCTGGCGCTGCACCGTGACGTCCAGGGCGGTGGTCGGCTCGTCGGCAATCAGCAGTTGCGGATCGCAGGAAAATGCCAGGGCGATCATCACCCGCTGGCGCATGCCGCCGGACAGCTCGAAGGGGTAGGCCTGCAGCACCTGCTCGGGGTCGGCGATGTGCATGTCGCGCAGCAGGGCGATGGCCTTGACCCGGGCCTGGTCCTGGCTCAGGCGCTGGTGATGGATGATCACGTCGAGCATCTGCCGGCCGATGCGCCGGGTCGGGTTGAGGGCGGTCATCGGCTCCTGGAAGATCATCGCCGCGTCGCGGCCACGGATCTGCAGCAGCTGTTTTTCCGGGGTGGTGAGCATGTCGCGGCCCAGCAGCGACAGGCTGCCGGAGGTGATGCGGTAGCTGCGTTCGGGCAGCAGGCGCAGGCTGAGCATGGCGGTCACCGACTTGCCCGAACCGGACTCGCCGACCACGCCGACGATTTCCCCGGGTTGACGTGCAGCGACACGCCGTTGAGGGCCTGCACGTTGCTGCGGTAGGCGGGGAATTCCAGGCTCAGGTTGTCGATGTTGAGAACGGCGGATGAGCTCATGGTCATTTCCCCTGTTGCCGTGGATCGAGCAGGTCACGGATGCCGTCACCCAGCAGGTTGAACCCGGCGGCGGTGAACAGGATCGCCAGCCCGGGAAAGGTCGAGTACCACCAGTTGTCGAGGATGAAGTTGCGCCCGGTGGCCACCATCGCCCCCCATTCGGCGGTGGGCTGTTGTGCCCCCAGGCCGATGAAGCCCAGGGCCGAGGCCATGAGGATGGCGCTGCCGATGTCCAGGCTCAGTTGCACCAGCAATGGCGGCATGGCGTTGCGCCCCACGTGCCAGCTGACGATGTGCCAGCGCCCGGCGCCGTAGGTTTGCGCCGCCTTGACGTAGCCCATCTGGCGGATGCTCAGGGCCTGGCCCCGGGCCAGGCGTACGTAGAACGGAATGCGCACCAGGGTGATCGCCAGCATGGCGTTGAACAGGCTCGGGCCCAGGGCGGCGGCCAGGGCCATGATCAGCACCAGCGACGGCACCGAGAGCATGATGTCCATCAGGCGCATGATCAGGCTGTCGAAGCGCCCGCCGATGATTCCCGACAGGCAGCCCAAGAGGCCCCCGGCCAGGCACGAGGCGAAGGCTACGAACAGGCCCACGCCCACCGACTGGCGGCTGCCGTGGAGCACCCGGCTGAACAGGTCGCGGCCGACTTCGTCGGTGCCGAACCAGTGGGCGGCGCTGGGGGCGGCCAGGCGCTGGGCCAGGTTCAGGGCGTTGGGGTCATGGCTCGACAGCCAGGGGGCGAAGGCCATGCACAGCAGCACCAGCAGGGTCATGCACAGCCCGGCGAGGGTCAGTGGGCTGCGCCGCACGCGGTAGCCCAGGTAGGCCAGGCGCGCACGCCAGCCGCTGGCTTGGGTCGCGGGCACCGGCAGGGGAATGTTCAAGGGAGCGGACATCTCAATTTACCTCGCCAATGCGCGGGTCGATCACCCGGTACAACAGGTCGATCGCCATGTTCAGCAGCACATAAATGAACGACACCAGGATGGCGAAGCCCATCACCGCCGGGAAATCCAGGGCCTGGATCGACTTCACCACGTAGGCGCCCATGCCCGGCCAGGCGAACACCGTCTCGGTCAGCACCGCGCCGTACAGCAAATCGCCCAGGGTCAGGCCGAGCACCGTCACCGAGGGGATCAGCGCATTGGGCAGGGCGTGGCGCAGGATCACCGCCCAGCGCGACAGGCCGTAGGCCCGGGCGGTGCGGATGTAGTCCTCGCCGAGCTGGTCGAGCATCGCCGAGCGGATCTGCCGCGCCACCACCCCGAGGTTGACGAAGCCCAGGGTCACGGCCGGCAGGATCAGGTGCTGCAGGGCATTGAAAAACAGTGGAATATCCCCGGCCAGCAGCGAGTCGATCAGGTAGAAGCCGCTGATGGTTGGCGGCGGCTCCAGGCCTTCGTCCAGGCGCCCGCTGCCGGGCAGCCAGCCCAGGTTGCCGTAGAACAGCAGGATCAGCCCCAAGCCCAGCCAGAACGCCGGGGTGGAAATCCCGGTGACCGCCAGGGTGCGGGCGATCTGGTCGATAAAGCGGTTGTGATAGACCGCCGACAACACCCCCAGCGGCACGCCAACCAGCACCGACAGCAGCAGCGCTGCCAGGGCCAGTTCCAGGGTGGCCGGGAAGAAGGTCTGCAAGTCCTCCAGCACCGGGCGGCTGGTGCGGATCGAGGTGCCCAGGTCGCCGTGCAGCAGGTCGAGCATGTAGCGCCCGTACTGCTGGTACAGCGGCAGGTCCAGGCCCAGTTGGTGGCGGATGTTCTGCACGATGGCATCGCTGGCCCGGTCGCCGGCGATCAGCCGCGCCGGGTCACCGGGAATCAGGTGCGAGATGGTGAAGGTAATCAGCGAAACCCCGACCACGACCAGCAACAGGCCGAGCAGGCGTTTGCGCAACATATTCAGGAAGGCCATGAGGCAACCTCGTTAACGCTTGACGAACGGCAGGGGCAATAACGGCCCCGCAGCGGGGACACGGCAATCCGTCGCCGGCCCGGTTCAGGGGCCGGCGACGGGGATCGCAGGGCCGGTCCTACTTGCTGATTTCGGCGATGTTGAACACCTGTTCCAGCATCGGATGGAACACGTAGCCCTTCACCGAATCACGCATCGGCAGGCTGTAGTTCTTCTGGTACAGGTAGGCGTAGACGTTGTCCTTGAGGACGATCTTCTGCGCCTTCTGGTACAGCTCGATGCGCTGGGCGGTGTCGTTGGTGGCGGCCGCTTCGCGGATCAGGCTGTCGACCTCGGGGTTGCTGTAGAACGAGCGGTTGCCCGGCAAGCCCTGCAGGCTGGAGTCGAACCAGAAGTTCATGAACATGTAGGGGTCGGCGAAGTCCGGGCTCCAGGAACCGATGGCCACGTCGTAGTCACCCTTGCCAACCCGTTCACGCATGGTGGCGTTGGCCAGTTTCTCCATCTTCAGGTTGATGCCCAGGGGCGCCAGGCCCGCTTGCAGGGTCAGGCCGATGGACTCCCAGTTGGCGTCCTTGTCCGAGTACAGGTAGGTCAGGTTGCTGATCTTCTGCGGGACCTTGGCCAGGCTGGCCTTGGCGCCGTCGAGGTTCTGCTGCATCAGCGGCAGGCTCGGGTCGTGGGCCCACATGCCATCGGGGATCGGCCCGTTCATCAGCTTGGCCTGGCCCTTGAGGATGCCGTCGACGATGCCCTTGTAGTCGATGGCCTGGACGATGGTCTGGCGCGCTTCGAGGTTATTCAGCGGCGCGCGCTGGTTGTTTAGGTACAGGTAGTTGACCCGCAGCGAGGGGAAGGTCTGGACCACGATCCCGGACTTGCCGGCCAGGGTGCCGAGCTGGTCTTCGGGCATGTCTTCGATGATGTCCAGGTCGCCGCGCTCCAGTTGCAGGCGGCGCACCGAGGCTTCGCTGATGATCTTGATCACCACCTTGTTCAGGCTCGGCTTGGGGCCGGCGTAGTAGCTGTTGGGCTCCAGCGTCAGCGACTGGCCCTTCTGCCAGTTGCTCAGGCGGAAGGCCCCGGAGCCGGCGGTGTGGGTCGACAGGTAGGCGTTGACGTCCTCGCCCTTGTTGGCCACGTCCGGGTTGATGATGCCGCCGCCGTTGTGGGCCAGGGTGTAGAGGAAGGGCGCGTAGGGCTTTTTCAGGGTGAAGCGCACGGTCAGCGGATCGACCACCGTCACGCTCATGTCATCCGGGAAGGCCCCGGACGGACCTTGCTTGAGCTGCATCAGGCGGTCGAAGGAGAACTTCACCGCCGCGGCGTCCACCGGCTTGCCGTCGTCGAATTTGTTGTCGGGCTTGAGCTTGAAGTCCCAGGTCAGGTTGTCGGCGGAGGTGCTCCAGCTCTCGGCCAGGTCGCCCTGGACTTCGGTGCTGCCCTTGCCGTTCTCGACCTTGTAGGTCACCAGCTTCTGGTAGGCCGGGTAGGTCACGGCCCAGTCGTTGTTGTCGATGGTCACGGCCGGGTCGAGGGTCTGCGGGTCGGCGGCCTTGCCGATCATCAGGGTGTCCTTGGGCGCGGCGGCGCTGGCCGCCTGCCAGGTGCCCAGGCTCAGGGCGGCGCACAGCAGCGACAGGGCGACACGGGTGGACAGACGCACATCAGGGTTATTGCGCAGATTGGGGGTCATGCCGGTTTCCTTGATCATTCGATGTTGGGAAGTTCGTCAGGTTTTTTATAAAAGCTATAACCGGGCAGTTGGAGCTGAAGCGGTGTTGCAGTACGACCGGCGTGGGGCAGTGAGCTGCCTGTTGTTGTGGCCGGCGGGGGAACGACAGATCAATGTTCGAAGGGCTGGTCGTGCTCCTGGATCAGGGGGAAGTCTTCGGCGTTGGGCAACTCGTAGTGCCACCACTCGGTGGGGATCGCCTCGAAGCCGGCGCTGAGCATGATCCCCAGCAGCATCAGGCGATTGCGCTGCACCTGGGGCGCCAGGTCGCTATAGAACTGGTGCGACTTGGGCTCCATGGCATCGAAAGCGGTGCCCATGTCCAGCGGTTGGCCGCTTTCATCCACCAGAGTCAGGTCCACGGCCACGCCCCGGGTGTGGTGCGAGCCCAGGCGCGGATCGCGCACGTAGTCCGGGTTGGGCAGGGCCTGCCACAGCAGTTGCTGGGCGTAGGCCGGGCGATAGGCGTCGTAGATGCGCAGGCCCAGGCCGGCCATGCGCGCCAGCTGGCTGGCCTTGTACAGGCAGGCCGCGGCGTCCTTGTGCAGCAGGCAGCGGGCGTTGCGGTAGATCACCTGGCCGGCCAGGTTGTCGGCGCTGGCGTAGACCAGGTCGATTTCCAGTTGGTGGCGCTGGGCGTCGATTTCGACAAGGGGGCTGTTGTTCACTCACTCACTCCATCTTGGGGCACGCTTGAAGGTCAGGATTCGAACTGGCCGAAGGCTTCCTGCAACGCTCGGTTCTTCGCCAGGCGCTCATCCAGGCGCTCGCCATAGCCCTCGGCCACCGCGGACACCATCAGGTTGAACAGGCAGGTCAGCGGGGCCAGGGAATCCCAGAACTGGCCGACATCGGTTTTCAGTTGCAGCAGGTCCAGCGGGTAGTCCCGGGCCCAGGGGCATTGCAGGTCGGTGACCAGGGCCAGGGGCAGGGCGTTGGCGTTGGCCACTTCGCAGAAGGTCTGGGTGATGGCGGAGTAGGCGCGAAAGTCGGAAATGATCGCGTAGGGCTTGGCGAAGCCCGAGTTCAGGGTTTCCGCATAGATGCCCGAGAGGCCATCGACGTAGTAGACCTTGGGCCGGATGTATTCCAGGTGGCTGTGGAAGGCGTTGAGGATGCCCCGGGTCGACTGGATGCCGATGATGAACACCGCGTCGGCCTCGACGATCTGCCGCACGATGTCGGCGAACACCTGGCTGCGGGCCAGGCCGTAGACGTGCTGGATGGCCTCGATCTCGCGATGCATCGAGCGCTCCAGGGCGTCGTCCTGATGGGCTTCGCTGCGAAACGCGCCGAGCCGGTCGGTGATCAGCCAGGAGGCCGGGGCATCGCCGCGCAGGCCTTGCTTGACGTCATCCAGGTTGCGGTAGCCCAGGGAGCGCAGGAAGCGCCCCACGGAAATCCCCGTGGTGCCGGCTTGCTGGGCGATGCTGTCGGCGGTTTCGAAAGGCAACTGCTGGAGGTTGGCCAACAGGTAGGTAGCGATGCGCTTGCCGGTGGGCGTCAGGCTTGCAAACTGCTGTTCCAGGGTGACTTGGAAACTGTTCTTGTCCATGACCATCTCGCCAGGCGTTCGCGGAAAATGTTATTGAAGTTTCATTTTTGTAATTCGTGTTAGAAACATAACATCGGCCTTCGCGACAAAACAAGGCTTTTGTCCGACGGGGTCGTTTTCGGCAGAAAGTGACGCTGCTGGTTATCTTCAGTGGGCCGCAGGGGATGGGTTCAACCAGCGCCCGAGGTCACGGATGGCGCTTTCCACGCAGGCGCTGCGACCGCTCCAGGTGCAGGCCAGCATCAGGTTGCGTGGCAGGTTGAAGTCCTCCACCGCAAAGCCCTGGGCGTCGCGCCCGGCGGCGTCATGGGGTACCTGCTGGCGCAGGCTGGCGGGGCCGCTGAAGTAGGCCCACACCGGCTTGCCCAGGGCGATGGCCGCGCCCACTTCGAAGGCGGTGCCGGAATCCGGCTCCAGGCCGCGAAAGTCGTTGAGGTTGGCCAGCAGGGCATCGCAGTCGCGGATCATGGTCAGGTTCTGCTGGCAGATCCACTGCGCGGTGGCTTCTGGGGAGAGGTCCGGCGGGGCCTGGTTATCCAGGGGAAACAGGCCGTGCAGGCCTTGGGCGCTGCACAGTTGCTTGAGGTACTCGCCATGGGCCGGGGCGTCGGCGCGAAACACATCGAAACCGGCGAGGTAGATACGTGGGGGCATGGAGAGGGCTCCTGGGTTCAGTCCAGTGGCTTGCTCATGTACACCCGGTGCAGGCCGTGCTCCACAGCGCGGTGGGTTTCCACGTAGCCGTGGCGGCTGTACAGGGCGATGTTCTCGCTCATGGCTGCGTTGGTGTACAGGCGCACGCAACGGTGACCGGCGGCCACGGCCTGTTGTTCGGCAAAGGCCAGCAGTTGCCGGCCATGGCCCCGGCCCTGGGCCTCGGGGTGGACCGCCAGGTTGTCTAGCAGCAGGGCTTCCTGGGCGTCCAGCAGGACAACGAAACCGGCGATTGCCTGCTGCTCCTCCAGGACCCAGACCTGCCGGGCCAGCACCAGGCACGAATAGTCTTCGAGCATCGGCGCCGGTTCCCGGCCGATCCGCGCGATATAGGGCGCATAGGCGCGCTTGGCGATGCCTTCGATGGCGGCGAGGTCGGGCAGGGTAGCGGGGCGAATGGTTGACGGCATGGGCGCGAGTGCTCGTGTAACGGCGGGGTGGGGCCATCATAGGCATAAAAAAACCACCCCGTGGGGGTGGTTTCTTCGGCGGGCTTATTCGCCGCGATAGATGCAGCCGCTGGTGCAGGTTTCGTGGATGCGGATCGCGCTCAGCTCCGGAAGCAATGGCTTGAGCTCGTTCCAGATCCATTTGGCCAGGACTTCGCTGGTGGGGTTTTCCAGGCCGGGGATGTCGTTCAGGTAGTTGTGGTCCAGGCGCTCGTAGAGCGGCTTGAAGATCGCCTTGATTTCCGAGAAGTCGCGGATCCAGCCGGTGTTCGCGTCGACCTCGCCGCTGAGGTGGATCGCCACCTTGAACGAGTGGCCATGCAGGCGGCCGCACTTGTGGCCTTCGGGCACGAAAGGCAGGCGATGGGCGGATTCGAAGGTAAATTCTTTGAAGATTTCCACAGTGTCGGTCAGCTCTGTCAGGTGGCGTCGCCCGCGGGCGAGTTGAGGCAGGCGGCGAGTTTATCAGCTTGGCTCCCGGGCTGCGGAAAAACCCTGACTAAAGGGTCAGTGCGCAGCCTGGGGCAGCCTCACAGGCTTTGCAGGCGTTCGCCCAGACGGTTTTGTGCCGCCAGTTCGAGGAATTCGTCGCCCAGGCGCCGGCTTTCGTCCATGGCGCTGCGCCAGTATTTTTGCCGGCTGGCGTCGTCGCCCATGAAGCGCTTGAAGTCGTTGCGGTCCGGCAGCTTGCCGTAGGGCAGGCGCGCCAGGTACTCCTTCGACGGCGCCAGCAGCAGGACGTCGCGCAGGCGTTCGGGGCTGGCCCGGCGCCAGGGCAGGGGCTTGTCGAACCAGCCGGGGATCACCCGGTCGGTGAAGTGCGGGTAGAGCACGATGTCGCTGCCGCTGTAGGGCAGGTCCAGGTGGTAGTCCAGCAGGCCGCCGTCGCGGAAGGTGCCGGCCCCGGCCCCGGGCAGTTCGCGCACGCCTTGCATGACCATGGGGATCGAGCCCGAGGCCAGCAGTGCCTGGCGCAGGTTGCCGCGATCCAGGGGCACGAAGCGCGAGGGAAAGTCCTCCAGCGCCTGCAGCGGCGGGGCCAGGCGCGGGTCGTGCAGCACCAGGCGCTCGAAGTGTCGCGACAGGCGCGCGCGGCCCCGCAGGTTGTCGGCGATCACCGAGGACAGGCCCAGGCCGAGGCGCCCGCGATGGTCGTCGGCGAGCAGGCCATGGCTTTTGACCACCATGATGTTGAGCCGGTAGTACGGGTTGTCGAGGATCGTGGCGTCGCGGCCGTCCAGCAACTCATCGAGCATGCGCTGGGAGCTCTGGCTGATCTGCGCCATGCTCACGCCTTTGGCGAAGGTTTGCTCGTTGTACAGCTGGCCCAGGCGGCGAATGCCTTCTGCGGCGTCCGGCAGGCAGGCGCTGGCGAAGCGCCAGGAGCCCACCGAGGCGCCGATCAGCGAACGCTCGCGTGGTACGCCGGGCAGCCACTGGCCGAACAGCGCCAGGTCCAGGCCTTGAATTCCCAGGGCCTTGGGGCCGCCAGCGGCGCCCGGCAAGGTGCCGACTTCGCCGGCGTGCAGGCCTTGGTGGCGGATGCGGGCCAAGGCGCGGGGACCGGCCTTGAGGGTCAGGGCGGGAAACTTGATATGGATGGCGGTCATACCGGGCTCACTGCAGAATCAGTCGCGAAGTATAGAGAACCTGCTGCCTGTGGCCGAGTGAAAGTTGTTCCCGGTCGATGATGTCGATTCAGTTTCAATTAAGTTGCCTTGGGTAGGGTTGGCGCCATCGGCCACCGGCCACTCAACTTGGAGACTTGTCATGAAAACCTTCGCTTTGCTGTTCAGTGCCAGCCTGATCGCCCTGAGCGCCAGCGCCGCCCAAGCTCGCGACCTGGGGCCCGACGAAGCCCTGAGATTGCGCGACGCTGGTACTATCGTGTCCTTTGAAAAACTCAACGCCACGGCCCTGGCCCGTCACCCTGGGGCAAGCATCAGCGAAACCGAACTGGAAGAGGAGTACGGCAAGTACATCTACCAGGTCGAGCTGCGCGACCCGCAGGGGCTGGAGTGGGACCTGGAATTGGACGCCGTGACCGGCCAGGTCCTCAAGGATCATCAGGACACCTAATGAATTCGACGAAGCGCGCCCGCCTGGCGGCCCTGGCGCTGTTGCTCAGCTGCTCGTGGGCCCAGGCCCGCGATCTGGATCAGGACGAGGCTCTGCGCCTGCGTCAGCAGGGGGTGATCCTGCCCCTGGAGCAACTGCTGCAGCAGGCCATGGATCGCTATCCCGGGGCCAAGTTGCTGGAAGCCGAGTTGGAAGAAAAACATGGTCTGTACATTTACGAGGTCGAGCTATTGACCGTGGACGGTGTGGTCCGCGAGCTGGACCTGGACGCCACCACCGGGCGCCTGTTGAAAGATGAGGAAGATGATTGATGCGCCTGCTTGTGGTGGAAGATCACGTAACCCTGGCTGACGAACTGCTTGACGGTCTCAAACTTCAAGGCTACGCCGTGGACTGGCTGGCCGATGGTCGCGATGCGCTGTACCAGGGCGCCAGCGAACCCTATGACCTGATCATTCTCGACCTTGGCCTGCCTGGGGTGTCGGGCCTGGAAGTGCTGCGTCAATGGCGCGGCGGCGGGCTGGCGACACCGGTGCTGATCCTCACTGCGCGGGGCTCTTGGGCCGAGCGCATCGAAGGCCTCAAGGCCGGCGCCGACGATTACCTGAGCAAGCCCTTTCACCCGGAAGAACTGTACTTGCGGGTTCAGGCGTTGTTGCGTCGCTCCCATGGCCAAGCCAATCAGCCGACCTTGCAGGCTGCCGGCTTTCACCTGGACGAAAGCCGGCAGTGCGTGGTCCGTGACGGTCAGGATGTGCAACTGACGGCTGCCGAGTTTCGTCTGATGCGTTATTTCATGTTGCACCCGCAGCAGATCCTCTCCAAAAGCCACCTCGCCGAACACCTCTACGACGGTGAAACCGAGCGCGACTCCAATGTCCTCGAAGTCCATGTCAACCACCTGCGGCGCAAGCTGGGGCGCAGTGTGATCGAAACCCGGCGCGGCCAGGGCTACCTGTTCGGCGGAACCGATTCGTGAGGTCGATCCAGCGGCGCCTGAGCCTGGGTCTGATTACGGTGATGGTGGTGGTCGGCCTGGTGTTGGCGCAGACCAGTCTCTGGTTGTTCGAGCTAGGCCTGCAGCGTTACCTGGAGGCCGGGCTGCGCAATGACAGCGAAAACCTGCTGGTGGCGCTGGTACGGGGGCCGCAGGGTTTGCAGTTGGACGAGTGGCGGCTGTCGCCGGCGTATCAGCGGCCGTTTTCCGGGCATTACTTTCGCATCGATTTCGCTGATGTGCATTGGCGTTCCCGGTCTCTCTGGGACCAGGAGTTACCGCGGCTTGAACGCGCCGGGCTGCAAGGCAACCTGCAATTGGGGCCCGAAGGCCAACAGTTACTGGTGCTGCGCAGTGACTACAAACGCTTCGGACAATCGATCTCCATCAACGTGGCCCAGGACTACACCCCGGTGCGTGAGAGTTTCCAGCGCATGCGCCAGATCGGGCTCGGGTTGGGGCTGGCGGGGTTGTTGCTGATTCTCCTGCTGCAGCGCTTTACCGTGCGCCGGGCCCTGCGTCCGCTGGAGACCGCTCGTGAGCAGATCGCTCAACTGCAACAGGGCCAGCGCTCGCAGCTAGACGCCCAGGTGCCCCAGGAACTGGTGCCCTTGGTGGCGCAGATCAACCATTTGCTGGCCCACACCGAGGACAGCCTCAAGCGCTCCCGCAACGCCTTGGGCAACCTCGGCCACGCCCTGAAAACGCCGTTGGCAGTGCTGCTGAGCCTGGCGTCCGGGCGCAAACTGGACGCTTGTCCCGACGCGCGCAGAATCCTCCAGGACCAGTTGGAGCAAGTGCAGCAGCGACTCAATCGCGAACTCAACCGCGCGCGGATGGCGGGGGATGCGCTGCCCGGGGCGCTGTTTGAGTGTGATGCTGAGTTGCCGGGCTTGCTGGCGACCTTGAACATGATCCATGGCGAGCACCTGGACTTGAGCTATCGGGCGCCGCCGGGGCTGCGTCTGCCCTGGGATCGGGAAGACCTGCTGGAGCTGCTGGGCAATCTGCTGGACAACGCCTGCAAATGGGCCGATGCGCAGGTGCGTCTGAGCGTCGAGGAGCGGTCGCAGGGCTATTGCCTGATGGTGGATGACGACGGCCCAGGCATTCCCGAGGCACGGCGGACCGAGGTGGTCAGTCGCGGCGCGCGATTGGATGAGCAGACCGATGGCCACGGGCTGGGCCTGGGCATTGTGCGCGACATCGTCGACGCCTGTGGCGGCCGCTTGAACCTGGTGGAAAGCGAGTGGGGCGGCTTACGGGTGGAGATCGAGCTGCCCAAGCGCTGAACTCGCCGGGCGGTGCGTTCAGCGCCCGTAGCCTGGCGATCGACCGTCGAACCCCTACAGCCTTTGAATCTTCGCATCCCCGCGGGCTGTTCGCAGCCTGCGGTAGCGGCTATACAAAGGCCCGCAGGGCCTTTGCCGTCCTCAAGGGCGGCGCGCCCTTCGGGGGCGATCGCCGCCTGCCGGCAACGGTTAAGGGGTCAGACGCGGAACTGGTCCATCAAGCCCTGCTGCTGGTTGGCCAGGCTGTTGAGGGACTGGCTGACCCGCGCCGATTCGTTGGCTTGTTCCGACAGCGACTCGGTGACGTCGCGAATGGTCGCTACATTGCTGTTGATCTCTTCGGCCACCGCGCTCTGCTGTTCGGCGGCGCTGGCGATCTGCAGGTTCATGTCGCTGATCACTGTGACGGCATCACCGATCTGGCGCAGGGCGGTGACCGCTTGACTCACTTGTTCGACGCTGCCCTGGGCCTGGCGATGGCTGTTGCTCATGGAACCCACCACGTCGCGGGTGCCGGTTTGCAGTTGTTCGATCACTTGGCGGGTTTCCTCCACCGACTCCTGGGTGCGCTGGGCCAGGTTGCGTACTTCGTCGGCGACCACGGCAAAGCCGCGTCCGGCTTCCCCTGCACGGGCCGCTTCGATGGCGGCATTGAGGGCCAGCAGGTTGGTCTGCTCGGCGATCGCGCGGATCACTTCCAGCACCGAGCCGATTTGTTCGCTGTTGCTCGCCAAACCTTCGACCTGGGTCATGGCGCTGCTCATGTCGGCGGCCAGTTGGTCGATGCTGCAGGTGGTGCGGTCGATCACGGTCAGGCCCTGTTGCGTGGCCTGGTCGGCATCCCGCGCCGCCTGAGCGGCCTGGGCAGCGCTGCGAGCGACGTCCTGAGCGGTGGCGCTCATTTCGTGGGAAGCGGTGGCCACCTGGTCCACTTGGCGATATTGCTGCTCCATGCCGGCGCTGGTCTGGGTGGCGATGGCCGATGACTGATCAGCGGTGCCGCGGGCGTCCTGCACCGAGCGTTTCACGTCGGCGATGATCGGCTGCAGTTTGTCGAGGAAACGGTTGAACCAGCCCGCCAGTTGCCCCAGCTCGTCCTTATTGTTGTAGGTCAGGCGTCGGGTCAGGTCGCCTTCACCGCTGGCGATATCCTCAAGCATGGCGGCTACGTCGAGGATCGGCCGGGTCACGCTGCGGGCCATCAGCCACACCAGCAGCAAGCCGAGCACCGCCGCCAGTAGGCCCAGCCCCAGTTCCATCAGGGTGCCACTGTTGTTGCTGGCATCCAGTTCGCTTTTCAGGGTCTCGGCCGGGCCCACCAGCACTGTTTCCGGCACATCCAGCAACACGCCCCAGGGCTTGCCTGCGGGGATTGGCGTGAAAGGCGCAAGGACTTTGAGCGTTTGGTTGCTGTGCAGGCTGTAGGTTTGAGTGCTGCCGGCCAGTTGGCGGATCAGTGCGGCGCCATTGACGCTGTCGACGCTGTCCAGGCGCTGGCTCAGTTTGCTGGCATCGGCGCTGTAGCCGGCCAGCAGGCCCACCGGGCTGAGGATGCTGACGTTGCTCTGGCCGGCATAGAGTTTCTGGCTGGCATTCTGGCTGATGGCCTGCAGGCTGTTGAGGTTGATGTCCACCGACAGCGAGGCGATGACCTTGCCGTCCACCAGCAGCGGGAAGACGATGCTGGTCATTAGCACCTTCTGCCCGTCGATGTCGTAGAAGTAGGGTTCTATCACGCAGGGCTTGAGGGTGCTGCGCGGGCAGGTGAACCAGGCATTGGCCGGCTCGCCGCTGGGACCGCTGCGGGTATCGCTCATGTCGCTTTCCGGCAACGGCATGGACGTCAGCTTGCCGGGAGTGGGTTGCGACCAGTACAAGGCAAAGCGGCCTTTTTCGTTGCTGCCCAGCGCGCTCTGGCCGCTGAACAGTTCGTCCTTGCCATCCAGGGCATTGGCTTCGAACACCAAGGACAGCCCCAGTAGATCGGGGTTGGCCTGCAAGGCCGCCTTGACCTGGCGGGTCAGGTCTTCGCGCAGGTCGAAGGCGTCGAGGAAGCGCTTTTCGGCCTGTTCCCGCAAAAACAGCACCTGGCGGGAAAAGCCATGGCCGTACTGATAGGCGTCCATGAACTGCTGGCGAATGCCTAGGGCCTGGACTTCACCCTGGGCTTCGATCCGCGCTTGAGCTGCTTCGTTGAGCATCTCCATACTCGAAGCTTTTACCAGCTCGGAGCTGTGCTCCATGCGGTACAGCGAAAGGCCCACCAACAGCGACACGATGCCCAGCAGGCAGAGTCCAGCCAGTAAGGTGATCTTCCATTGGATGGAGAGTTGTCTGAGCGACATGGAGACGTCCTTATATTCGATAAATATCTGAGACTTTGCATGTTAGCGGCCGACGAACGGCATTCTTTAAACGGGCGTTCGAAATAAAACCGGCGTTTGAATGTTTCGCCTGTGGGGTGGGTTTTGACAAGCCAGGCCTGCTACTGCAAAGTGCGCGCCCTCTTTTACCTTCTTTTATTTCGATGACGGCAGTGCGCTGCCTTCCGGTCGGTCATAGGCTTTTGCGCGGAGTTTGGCCGCGCAGTAACGAGGTAACGATGATTAACGCAGTAATTGCCGCGGTTGGCGTGATGCTGGTGCTCAGCCTGTCTCGCGTGCATGTAGTGATCGCCCTGATCGTAGGTGCATTGGTGGGTGGCCTTACCGGCGGCCTGGGCATCGAGGCCACGCTCAAGGCGTTCAACGGTGGGCTGGGGGGCGGCGCGACGGTGGCCCTGTCTTACGCCTTGCTCGGGGCTTTTGCGGTGGCCATTTCCAAGTCCGGCCTGGCCCACGCCCTGGCGGACAAGATCTTGCTACTGGTGGACCGCCAGGACGCCGTTGGCGGCGGCATGGTCAAGTGGTTGCTGATCGGCATGCTATGGGTGGTGGCGATTGCCTCGCAGAATATCCTGCCGATTCACATTGCCTTTATTCCGCTGCTGGTGCCGCCTTTGCTCTATGTGCTGGCCAAGCTGCAGCTGGACCGCCGCCTGATCGCTTGCGTCATCACCTTCGGTTTGATCACCCCCTACATGTTCCTGCCGGTGGGCTTTGGCAACATCTTCTTGAATGAAGTGCTCCTGGCCAATGTCGCTCGCAGCGGCGTCGACATCAGTCAGGTCAGCGTCACGCATGCCATGGGCATCCCTGCGCTGGGTATGGTCTGTGGCCTGTTGCTGGCGTTCTATAGCTATCGCAAGAAGCGCGTCTATGACCTGGGCCGGATCGAGAAGGTCGAGCAGACTGCGGTGCAGTACAACCCGAAGACGCTGTTGGTGGCAGGGGTGGCGATTGCCGCTGCGTTCGTGATCCAGTTGTTGTTGGATTCGATGATTATCGGCGCGTTGTGCGGGTTCCTGATTTTCTCGGTGTCCGGCATCGTGCGCTGGCGTGAGGCCGATGGCCTGTTCACCGAAGGCATGAAGATGATGGCCATGATCGGCTTCATCATGATCGCCGCCTCGGGCTTCGCCGAAGTGATGAAGGCCACTGGCGATGTACAGAGTCTGGTTCAGACTTCGGCCACTTGGATCGGTCACAGCAAGGGCGTTGGTGCATTGCTGATGTTGCTGGTGGGCCTGTTGGTGACCATGGGCATTGGTTCGTCGTTTTCCACGGTGCCGATTCTGGCGGCGATTTTCGTGCCATTGTGTGTCCAGCTGGGCTTCAGTCCGCTGGCCATTGTCTGCATCGTTGGCACCGCTGGGGCCCTGGGCGACGCCGGTTCTCCCGCGTCGGACTCGACCCTGGGGCCGACCTCGGGCCTGAACGTCGACGGTCAGCATCACCACATCTGGGACACGGTGGTCCCGACATTCCTGCACTACAATTTGCCCTTGCTGGCCTTTGGCTGGGTCGCGGCGATGGTGCTCTGACCTCGTTGCCACCTACCGGGGCCGGCCAACCGGCTCCGGCGGCGCTAGCTCAACTTTTGGGCAGGCGTGCCGTTAACGGCTTGTCACCTCAATAAAAATCAACAGCGAGCCCCCTATGCGCCTGAGCCTGAAGGCCAAAGTTCTGTCCTTGGCGGTACTCCCGGTACTGCTGTTTGCATTGGTGATCAGTCTGAGTACGGTGTTCATGCTGCGCCAGCAAGCCCAGAAAGAAGTCGAAGAAACCCGCCAGCGCCTGCTGGGCGAAGCCAAGGCCACGTTGCAGAGTTATGTCGAGGTCGCCTTGAGCACCGTCAAGCCGCTCTATGACGCTGCGGCACCGGGGGACCAGGCGGCGCGGGCCGAAGTGGTCAAGTTGCTGTCGAACATCACCTACGGCAAGGACGGCTACTTTTTTGGCTACGACTCCGAGACCGTACGGCTGTTCAAGGGCAACAGTGCTGACGGCGTGGGCAAGAACTTCAAGGACAACCGCGACCCCAACGGCGTGTACGTCAACCGTGAGCTGGTGCGGGTCGGCAAGGACGGCAGTCACTACGTGCAGTACAGCTCGACCCAGCCGGGCAGCGATGTACTGGTGCCCAAGCTGGGCTACACCGACTACCTGCCCAAGTGGGACATGGTGCTGGGCACTTCGGTCAATCTCGATGGCATCGACGCTCAGGTGGCGGCCGTTGAAGAGGGCGTCAACCAGCGCATGGAAGGCATGATCCTGAGCATTCTCGGGATTGCGGCGGTGCTGTTGCTGGTGATCGCGGCCCTGGGGCTGCTGGTGGCCAACACCCTGTTGCGCCCTCTGAACCTGATGAAAGCCAACCTGGATGATATCGCCGCCGGTGAAGGCGACCTGACCCGGCGTCTGGAAATCACCAGCCAGGACGAACTGGGTGACTTGGCCGGCTCGTTCAATCGCTTTGTCGACAAGATCCACGGCTTGGTGCGGCAGATCACCGAAATGACCGGGCAGCTCACTGAGCTGGTGGCCCAAGTGGCGGATCAGGCCCAACGTTCGGAGCAGGCCATGGAGCGCCAGCGTCACGAGACCGACCAGGTGGCCACGGCGATCAATGAAATGTCTTCGGCGGCCCAGGAAGTGGCCCGCAGTGCCCAGGGCGCGGCAGTCGCTGCCCAGCAGACCGATGAGGAAGGGCAGACGGCCAAGCGCGTGGTGGACGGCAGCATCGAGCAGATTCATGCGCTGGTCAGTGACATTCGCAACAGCGGAACGTCCCTGGACAGCCTGCAGCAAGACGTGTCGTCGATTGTCAGCGTGCTGGACGTGATCCGCTCCATTGCCGAACAGACCAACTTGCTGGCCTTGAACGCGGCCATCGAAGCCGCCCGGGCCGGTGAGGCCGGACGTGGTTTTGCCGTGGTCGCCGATGAGGTCCGGGCCTTGGCCAGCCGCACTCAGCAGAGCACCCAGGAAATCCAGGGGATGATCGATCGCCTGCAGCAGGGCACTCGGGTGGCGGTGGATGCCATGCGTCGTTCCAGTGACGCCGGCGAAGGCACCTCGACCAAGGCCAACGAGGCCGGGGCATCGTTGGACGCCATGGCGCAATTGATCGGCACCATCAACTCGATGAACGCGCAGATCGCCAGCGCGGCCGAAGAGCAGACGGCGGTGGCCGAAGAGATCAACCGCAGCGTGCACCAGATCGCGGTGGCGGTGGACAGCGTGGCTGATGAAACCCAACGCGGTGCTCAGACTTCTCGCAGCCTGGCGGATCTGGGCCAGCGTCTGGGTCGATTGGTCGGGCAATTCCGGATCTAAGGGCGGGCGCTGGAGGCCTGTCGCAGGCTGCGAATGCTGTGCCGTCTTCACACGTCGCCTCTGCCCCGCCGAGGCCTGATGCTAGATCGCCAAGCAAGCTCCTGCGAGCCTTTGGCAACCTTGCCTCAGGCTCGCGGCTTCAGCAGGCGGCTCTACGCGGCATGTCAGGCGCAGATGTCGCGCATCAACAGGGCGAATGGCAGCTCGACCTGATCGGGAATCGGTAGGTACACGGTGTGGCCGTCTCCCGGTGCGACCTCGATGGCCTCGCCCTTGGCGTTGCGCAGCTCATGCAGGTCGAAGTGGAAGTTGCCCTTGGGGGTCATCAGTTCCAGGTGATCGCCGAGGGCAAAACGGTTTTTCACTGTCACTTCGGCCAGGCGGTCGCGGCGCTCGCCGGTCAGTTCACCGACAAACTGCTGGCGTTCCGAGACTGAGCTGCCGTTCTGGTAGTTCTGGTATTCGTCATGCACGTGGCGGCGCAGAAAACCCTCGGTGTAGCCGCGCTGGGCCAGGGATTCCAAGTCGTTCATCAGGCTACGGTCGAACTCGCGCCCGGCCGCCGCGTCGTCGATGGCCCGGCGGTACACCTGGGTGGTGCGGGCGCAGTAGAAGTGCGATTTGGTCCGGCCCTCGATCTTCAGTGAGTGCACGCCCATACGGGCCAGGCGCTCCACGTGCTGCACGGCCCGCAGGTCCTTGGCATTCATGATGTAGGTGCCGTGTTCGTCCTCGAAGGCCGGCATCAGCTCGTCCGGGCGATTGGCTTCCTGGAGCAGGAACACTTGATCGGTGGGCGCGCCGATGCCCAGGGTCGGCTCTGGCACGAAGCTCTGGACGATTTCCCCAAGGTTGTTTTCGGTGGCTTCTTCGGTCTTGTATTTCCAGCGGCAAGCGTTGGTGCAGGTGCCCTGGTTGGCGTCGCGCTTGTTCATGTAGCCCGACAGCAGGCAGCGCCCGGAGTAGGCCATGCACAGGGCGCCGTGGACGAAGATTTCCAGCTCCATGGCCGGCACTTGCTGGCGGATTTCCTCGATCTCTTCCAGGGACAGCTCCCGGGACAGGATGATCCGGGTCAGCCCCTGTTGCTGCCAGAACTCGACGCTGGCCCAGTTCACCGTGTTGGCCTGTACCGAGAGGTGGATCGGCATGTGCGGGAAGTGCCGGCGTACCAGCATGATCAGGCCCGGGTCGGACATGATCAGCGCATCCGGGGCCATGTCGATGACCGGTTGCAAGTCCTTGAGGAAGGTCTTGAGCTTGGCGTTGTGGGGGGCGATGTTGACCACCACGTAGAAACGTTTGCCCTGGGCCTGGGCCTCGCGGATGCCAAGGGCCAGGTTGGCGTGGTCGAATTCGTTGTTGCGCACCCGCAGGCTGTAGCGCGGCTGGCCGGCGTACACCGCATCGGCGCCGTAGGCGAAGGCGTAGCGCATGTTTTTCAGGGTGCCGGCGGGGGCGAGGAGTTCGGGTTTGGCGAGGAGCGTCATGGGGCTGTCGGTCGCAAAAGGACGCGAGGGTAAGTCAGGGCTACGACGCTTTTATTGATCTGGATCTATGCCAGTGACAAAAAAACGCCACTGGCCAGCGGTGCTGCGGACATAAGCCTCAGGGGGCTTGCTCCCGGGGCGATCAGGCCTTTCGCTTTGGTCAGGGCACATTCGAGTCTTTGGTGGGTTTTTCATCATGTGCTAGC
Source organism: Pseudomonas sp. LD120 (assembly GCF_009861525.1). Taxonomy (GTDB): domain Bacteria; phylum Pseudomonadota; class Gammaproteobacteria; order Pseudomonadales; family Pseudomonadaceae; genus Aquipseudomonas. The sequence goes on from NZ_WVHL01000003.1 coordinate 986,680, forward strand.
GGCGACGCTTCTTTTGGCGCGCCCCCCCGGAACGGGGACGCAAGGCCCGCGCGGCGGGGCTCCTGGGCGAGCATCAGAAGCACCGGTTGCAGCTCAAGTTCAATCGGATGCTGCGCGCCACGGTCAAGGACAATGTGCCGGTGGCGGTGACCCAGGGAGCATGGGGTGGGTTGATCTTCTGGGGGGGAGCGGGAGCTGCCCAACAGCCTTGCTGTGGGCGGCGCTGATGGCGTGTCTATTGCTGTTACCGGCGAAGGAGGGGGGCTGTTTGTCGAAACCTGACTGCGGGCAATTACCCTCGGCGTCACCTTTGTGGCGCGCAGTTTCAGTCCACCACCCGATCCAGCATGTGCAGCACTTCTTGCTCACTGAGCAGGCCCTTGCGTACCAGGTTCTCGGCCAGCAATGAGAGAAACTTGGCGTTGCGGTGGCTTTCCAGGTGTTTGAGTTCGGTCAGGGCGTCATACACCCGACTGGAGGTGCAGAGGCCGGCGACGCGGTGCGGATTTTGCGTGGGCATGGAGGTCGTCCTTGTTGTTATGGGCCTGCGGCGAGCGGACTGTGTCGATGTTGCAGGGGTTGAATGACACAAACATGACAGTCCCAAGTCGCTCGGGGCATCCGAGGGATGGGCACACTATCGCCAGATCTGCAGGCAAATACTGTTCCAATCACGACCTTATGCAGAGTTATTCAGACATTTGTGGGTGGGCAAAATGCCACAAGCCCCGCTTTGTAGGGCGGGGCTTGTGGCTTGGTCGGCGGGCGATTACCAGCGGCCGTGGCGGTGGTGATGCGGGCGTCCGTAATAGCCCGGTGGCGGGCCGTAGTACACCGGCGCCGGGCGGTAGTACACCGGTTGCTGCACGTAGACCGGCGCCGGTTGGTAGTAGACCGGCGGCGGTGCGGCATACACCGGTGCTGGCTGTACATAGACCGGCTGCTGCACGTACACCGGGCGGCTCTGGTTGGCGATTACCGAGCCCACCACGGCCGCACCGACAACCGCACCCAGCGCGGCGGGACCGGCCCAGCCGCCACCGTGGGCCGATGCCTGATCGGCGACAGCGAGTGCACCAATGAGCAAGGCAATTTTGGGGATGTTGGAAATCATGGTTTTTCCTCGGTTCAACCTCAGCGCTAAGGGTCTGCACCAGGCTCAAGAACTGGTGCGGGGATAGTTCTAAGACCGCGTTTTTTGAAAATCTGCGCGGCTGCTGAGTAAATGTTGTGTAAGGTCTGTACCGGCTTCTTTACCGTCATCCCTGGACGCAAGAAGCCTGTGAACAAGCGCCGATATGATCAGGCACAGCGGGGCGGTTGATCCATTCCGTCCATCCGAAAGTGCCCAGCAAGGAAATGAACATGCAAATGAATCCCAATAAAGACACCCAGTTGTGCATGTCCTTGTCTGGGCGGCCTGGGAATTTCGGCCTGCGCTTTCACAATCATCTGTATGAGCAGTTAGGACTCAACTTCTATTACAAAGCGTTCAGCAGCCAGGATTTGCCTGGCGCGGTCCGCGGAATCCGGGCGCTGGGGATTCGCGGGTGCGGCGTTTCCATGCCGTTCAAGGAAGATTGCCTCGCGCTGGTGGACGAGTTGGATGCGTCGGTCAAGGCCATTGCTTCGCTCAATACCATCGTCAACAGCGACGGCTACCTGAAGGCCTATAACACCGATTACATCGCTGTGGCGCAATTGCTTAGCCATCACCAGGTGCCCCGTGACTCGACCTTCGCCCTGCGTGGCAGCGGTGGCATGGCCAAGGCGGTGGCCAGCGCCTTGCGCGACGGCGGATATGAACAGGGCGTGATCGTGGCCCGCAATGAAAGCGCAGGACGTGCCCTGGCGGGGTCGTTGGGCTATCAATGGCAGGCCGAGCTGGGCAGCCTGCGGCCTCACATGCTGATCAACGTGACCCCGATTGGCATGAGCGGCGGCGCCGAGGCCCAGCAACTGGCGTTCCCCGCCGAGGCGATTTGTGCTGCGCACCGGGTGTTCGATGTGGTGGCGGTGCCTGCCGAAACGCCTCTGATCGTGCAGGCTCGGGCCGAAGGCAAGCAGGTCATTACGGGGCTTGAGGTGATTGCCCTTCAGGCGCTGGAGCAATTCGTGCTGTACACCGGAGTGCGCCCGAGCGAGGCGCAATTCCAAAAGGCGGTGGCTTTCGCTCGGGGGTGAAGTCTTGGGCTGACTCGCTGTGCTTGAAGGCTGCGATCAGGCTGTAGGCCTGCGGTGCTCAAAAGGCGGTCCGCGCCGCCGTCGATCACAGCCTTGGGGGGGCGCATGATTGTGTGTGGATCAGCCTTCGAGTTGCGTCAGGCGCTGTTCCAGGGCGGCGATACGCGCTTCCAGTTCTTCGATGCGCTCCACGGACACCGTGGCGCCGCTGCTGCGTTCCGTGGTGTTGCCACGGGCGGCGAGGATTGCTTCGATATCCGCCGGGTCGCCCAAGGCATGGGTGTAGCGGTCTTCGCGCTGGCCAGCCTGACGTGGGATATGCAGGGCCAGGCCCCGGGCGATCAGGCGTTCAAGTTGGTGCAGCACCTGTTCGCTGTCTTCGAAATCATGCATGCGGCCGCTGCGGGTCAACAGTTCGTTGATCGTCTGCGGACCGCGCAGAAACATCAGGCCGCACAGGATCAACTGTGCAGGCACCAGCTCCAGCGCCTTATCCAGGCGTTGCTCCCAGCGATCGGCACGGCTGCCCATGACCAGCCGAGTGAAGCCCTGAGCTTCGAGGGCGCGCAGGCTTTGGCCAACCTGGCCCTGGGTCAGGTTCATCACAGGTTCGCGGCTGGTTTTCTGATTGCAGGCAATCACCAGGGCGTTGAGGGTCAGGGGGTAGGTTTCCGGGTTGGTGGCCTGCTTTTCGATCAACGAACCCAGGATGCGGATGTCCGTGCTGTTCAAGCGCGGTGCTGGGCTGGGCGTTTCGTGTTCGTTGCTCATAAGTGCTGGTCCCTTGGTCACTGATGGGGGCGTAAAAAAACGGGCGCGTTGCGCGTTATCGGCGTCTTGCGCTTTGCGTGGCGCGTCGGCCACCTTCGAGGGGCTCTGTTTTACCTTCACCAGCCAGTTATGACCATCAGAACTTGATGGAGCAGGGGGAAACCGCGTGTTAGGGGCTGGCAAGCGCACCGCGCAGATCTTGGTGGATCTGTGCGGCGAGTGCTGCTCTAGCCGTGTTGTGGATCGGTTGCCGGTTTCTGGGCCGGTGACAGGGCCGCAGGCGTTGTCGCGGCCGCCGGTTGTTCGAGGCACTGACGGGCGAACTGCGCCATGCGCCCCAGGGCATGTCTGGCGGAGCGCAGATAGAACGCCTGCAACTGAAAGACGTGCCAGCGCGCCTGGTGAATGTCCAGTTGGCAGGGCACACCCGACTGCCTGGCCCGCTCGGCCAGGCGAGTGGCGTCGGACAACAGCAGCTCCTGGTCGCCGACCTGGATCAGCATCGGCGGCAGGCCTTGCAAGTTGGCCTCAAGCGGGCGGTGTGACAGCGTGTGTGGCGGCGCCGCATAGGCCTTGAGCGCTTGCTCCAGCCAGTCGCGCCGGATCATCGGGTCGACAGTGCGCCTGGATTGCAGGCTGGCACCGCTGAGGTCGGGATCGGTAACCGGCGACAGCAGAATCAGCCCGGCGGCGATCTCATCACCGCGTTGTTTGAGGCTCAGGGCCAGGGCCATAACCAGCGCGCCACCGGCGGAATCACCGGCAATCACCAGTTGATCCGGCGGGCAGCCCTGGGCGCGGATGGCGTCATAACAGGCCAGGCAGTCCTCCAGCGCCGCCGGGTATGGATGTTCCGGCGCCAGTCGGTAATCCGGCACCCACACCGCGCACCCGCTGTCCTTGGCCAGGCGACTGGTGACGCTGAAATGGGTTCGTGGATTGCCCAGGCAGAAGGCGCCGCCGTGCAGGTAGAGAATCACTGCGTTGGAAACCGTGGCTTTGGGCTTGACGATGTGCAGCTCCAGGGCTCCGATACGGGTTGGCTGTCGGCTCACGCCGAGGCACCCGGGCATCAGCCGGGACAGGCGGTTGACGATCTTGCGCTGGGTGACCAGGTCCCTGGGCGGGCCCACCAGGGCTCTGAAGCTGGCACGCAGAAAAAATCGCAAGAACGCGGCATTGCCGCGCTCCAGCCAATCCGCCGGAGGCACGATGCGCTGCCCTACAGGCGCCGCTGATGCGTTGTCCAACGGGCTGGAAAATTGGTAGGCGTGCAGTCCGGCATAACGGGTCAGCCAGCGATAGGACCAGGTGAAACCGGGCCAGTTGGTGCTGTTGTGGCCCTGTTTGTCCACGTACCAGCTGGTGCAGCCACTCCACACCGAGGCGGCCAGGCGTCGCTGAATCCGCAACTGAAAGCCTTGGTGGGACGAGTCGTCGATTTCCAGGGTTTTCGCCCCACGCTCCAGCAGTGCCCGGCGAGCGTTGATGACGTGGGAGATCTGGCTTTCCAGCATATGAATGATGGAGTTGTGGCCTAGGTTGGTGTTGGGTCCGTAGAGCATGAAAAAATTCGGGAAGCCGGGCACGCTGAGCCCCAGGTACGCGCTTGCGCCACCTTGCCAGGCGTGGTTCAGGTCGACCCCGTTGCGGCCGATGATGCGCATTGGCGAGAGGAATTTCGTGGCGGTGAAGCCGGTGCCATAGATGATTGCGTCCACCGGGTGTTGCTGGCCGTCGAGGGTTTCGATGCCGTGCTCGGTGATGTGGCGGATGCCCTGGGTCAGCAGTTCGACGTGGGGTTGATCAAAGGTCTTGAGGTAGTCGTTGGACAGCAGGATGCGCTTGCAGCCGATGGGGTAGTCCGGGGTCATCTGCCGGCGTCGTTCGGGGTTGGATACGGAGGCGTGCAACAACGCGCGAAAAGGGCCGCCAACCACCCATCTGCTCAGCCCGCGCAGGCGGGTGAAGCCCAGCGCCCGGGACTCGAAATGCAGGTAGTGGGCGGCACGCAGCAGCTTTATCCGCCAGGGGTGCTGGATCAGGCGCTGTTTTTCTTCCTCGCTATAGGCCCGGTCGGCCTTGGGCATGATGTAGGCCGGTGAGCGCTGGAAGACCTTGAGCGCCGCCACTTGCTTGGCGATCCGCGGCACGAACTGAATGGCCGAGGCGCCGGTGCCTATCACGGCCACCCGTTTGTTGGCCAGGGGGTAATGGTGGTCCCAGCGAGCGGAGTGGAACACATGGCCCTGAAAGCCTTCCATGCCTGGCAGCTTGGGCAGGGCGGGACGGCTCAACTGGCCTACGGCGCTGATCAGCAGGCGGCTGACGTGGGCCTGGCCATCGTCGCAGGTGACGAGCCAGCAGCTGTTGATGTCATCGAACCGGGCCTGGCACACAGCGGCGCCAAAGCGGATGTGTCGCTGCAGGTCGTAGGTGTGGACGCAGTGCTGCAGGTAACCGTGGATCTCGGCCTGAGGCGCGAACACCCGTGACCAGTGCGGGTTGGGGGCGAAGGAGAACGAGTACAGGTGCGAGGGCACGTCGCAGGCGGCGCCGGGGTAACTGTTGTCGCGCCAGACACCACCGATGTCCTGGGCTTGCTCCAGGATGACGAACTGACTGACCCCTGCCTTGCGCAGGGCGATGGCCATGCCCAGGCCGCCGAAGCCGCTGCCGATGATGATGGCTTCCAAAGGCGCGCGGGGGCTGGAGCGCAGGTGTCCGGTGGACGCTGATTCGGGCATGACGACCTCGTTGTTATTGTGGTGGGCGCAGGGTGATCGACCAGGGGCCGCGTCCTGATGTGGCTGCGGCGGACCCGTTCAGTGAAGCATGCGGGTAAATAACCGTGACCCAATATGGCGTCGAGCGTTGGTGGCGCGGGGATAAAGGCCCCGGGTTGAGCCGCAGTGGCTATAATCGCTGCTCGCTGTATTCCCGCCATCCATGTCGAGACTGTCATGACTATTTCCCTGTACGCCGCCTCCGTTCCCGTCTTCAAGCAAATGCTCAACGCCCTGAGTGATGTGCTGCACAAGGCCGAAGCTCACGCCACGGCGAAGAATATCGAACCCAGTGCCCTGCTCCAGGCGCGCCTGTACCCAGACATGTTCCCGCTGGTGCGCCAGGTACAGATCGCCGTGGACTTCGCCAAGGGTGTGTCGGGCCGTCTGGCCGAGGTCGAGCTGCCCAAGTATGAGGACGGCGAAACCAGTTTTGCCGACTTGCAGGCGCTGATTGCCAAGGTCCTGGCCTTTATCGAGGGCATTGCGCCTGCGCAGATCGACGGCAAGGAGGGCATCGAGATCGTGACCCGTCCGGGTACCCCGAAAGAGAAGCGCTTCAGCGGCCAGTCCTACCTGCTGACTTACGGTCTGCCGCAGTTCTTCTTCCACGTCACCACCACCTACGCGATCCTGCGTCACAACGGTGTGGAAGTGGGCAAGCGCGATTACATGGGCGCGTTCTAAGCCGTCCAGTGTTAAGCGGCGCTCTACGAAGTACAGGCCGTTGACGCAAAAAAGCCCGACCCGGTTGACCCGGGTCGGGCTTTTTACTGCGCGAGGATCAGGCGCTGGCGGAGTTCTTGTCTTCCTTGGCCAGGCAGGCTGCGGCGGTGAAGAGCACGTCGGTGGAGGAGTTCAGTGCGGTTTCTGCTGAATCCTGCAGCACGCCGATGATGAAACCGACGGCCACCACCTGCATGGCGATTTCGCTGGGAATGCCGAACAGGCTGCAGGCCAGGGGGATCAACAGCAGTGAGCCGCCAGCCACGCCGGAAGCGCCGCACGCGCAGACTGCCGCGACCACGCTGAGCAGCACGGCGGTTGGCAGGTCGACGACGATGCCCAGGGTGTGCACGGCGGCCAGGGTCAGCACGGTGATGGTGATCGCCGCGCCGGCCATGTTGATGGTGGCGCCCAGAGGAATGGACACCGAGTAGGTGTCTTCATGCAGGCCCAGGCGCTTGCTCAGCTCCATGTTGATGGGGATGTTGGCTGCCGAGCTGCGGGTGAAGAACGCGGTGAGGCCGCTCTCGCGCAGGCAGGTCAGTACCAGCGGGAACGGGTTGCGACGGATCTTCCAGAACACGATCAGTGGGTTCATGACCAAGGCCACGAACAGCATGCAGCCGATCAGTACCGCCAGCAGGTGCAGGTAGCCGAGCAGGGCGTCGAAGCCCGAGGTGGCCAGGGTCGAGGCCACCAAGCCAAAGATCCCCAGCGGAGCGAAGCGGATCACCACGCGGACAATCACGGTCACACCCTTGGACAGATCATCGAGCACGCCGCGAGTGGTTTCCCCGGCGTGGCGAATGGCTATGCCCATGCCGATGGCCCAGGCCAGAATGCCGATGAAGTTGGCGTTCATCAGCGCTCTGATGGGATTGTCCACCATGCTCAATACCAGACTCTGCAACACTTCAGTGATGCCGCCTGGCGCGCTTACGGCAATGTCGTGAGTGACCAGTACCAGGGACGAAGGGAACAGATAGCTGGCGAATACGGCCACTGCTGCCGCGGCGAAGGTGCCCAGCAGGTAGAGAAACAGGATTGGCCGGATGTGAGTTTCTTGACCGTGTTTATGGTTGGCAATGGAGGCCATCACCAGGACAAACACCAGGATTGGCGCCACGGCCTTGAGCGCCGAGACGAACACCTGACCAATGAAGGTGGTGGATTTCGCCACTTCGGGCGCCAGCAGGGCCAGGGCGATACCGGCAATCAGACCGATGACGATCTGTGTGACCAGGCTGAGGCGTTTGAGGGTGTGCAAAAAGGAAGGAGGTGAAGCACTCATAACGGTATCTCTGTTTTTTTTAATGTGCGGAGCCTGCCTGCCGAGTGTCCTTGGCCGGGAGCGGGTTCGGGTTGAACCGGCAGGCGCTGGTGCGGTCGGAAAAGGCGCCGGACGATCAAGCAATTTGCATGACAAGCAAGTGCGAAAACGTCCGACTTTTGGGCAGGGGGCGGACTTTATCACAGCCGGCTGGGGTTCCCGCGTCAATGTGACGATCTGCCACTCGTCACGGCAAGGTCGCCGCTTCGGGGCGGTTGCCTCGACCCGTACCTACTCTGTTAATATTTGCCACCCCCTTTTCTCATCCAGTCAGCGGGCCCTTCGGGCTGTCGCTGCTGTCGTTGTTTCTGGAGTTCTCGATGTTGTTGCCCATCCTGCTGTTGTCAGCTGCGGGTTTTACCGTGCTGACCACGGAATTCATCATCGTCGGTCTGCTGCCGTCGATTGCCCGGGACTTGCAGGTCAGCGTTTCCCAGGCCGGGCTGCTGGTGACGTTGTTTGCCTTTACCGTTGCGGCTTTCGGGCCGTTTCTGACTGCCTATTTCGCGCGTTTTCCGCGCAAACAGCTGTTTATCAGCGTGCTGGTGATGTTTGGTCTGGCCAATACCCTGGCGGCCCTGGCGCCGAATATCTGGGTGATGTCCGTCGCGCGACTGGTGCCGGCCCTGGGGTTGCCGGTGTTCTGGGCCCTGGCTAGCGAGACAGCGGTGGATATTGTCGGGCCGGCTTACGCCGGGCGGGCCATCGCCAAGATCGGTTTTGGCATCGTTTGCGCCACGGTGTTCGGGATTCCCGTGGGGACACTGATTGCCGATGCCTTCGGCTGGCGCAGTGCGTTTGGCATTCTGGCTGTGGTGGCCTTCGCCAAAGCCCTGCTGCTGTTTGTCTACCTGCCCAAAACCAAGCCGCACCACGAACAGGTAAGCCTGGGCTCGCAGTTTCGCATCCTGCGTAGCCCGTTGATGCTCGGGCATGTGTTGCTGTCGATCCTGGTGTTCAGTGGCATGTTCACCGCTTACACCTACCTGGCGGACATTCTCGAACGTCTCGCCGGCTTCAACGGCACACGGGTGGGGTGGTGCCTGATGGGTTTTGGCGCGGTGGGGCTGATTGGCAACTCTTTGGGCGGCAGGGCGGTGGACCGGCATCCGCTGATCGCTTCCATGGTGTTTTGCGCGCTGATGATCGGCGGCATGGTGGCCCTGGTGCCGAGCATTCATTCGACCCTGGGGCTGGCGGCGGCAATGGGTGTCTGGGGCGTGACCCAGGCTGCCTTGTTTCTGGTCAGCCATGTGCGGCTGATTAAGGCGGCACCGCAAGCGCCAGCCTTCGCGGCATCGCTGAATATCGCTGGAGCCAACCTGGGGATTGGCCTGGGGGCGATGGTGGGCGGTCGCGTCATCGACACGTTGGGTTTGGGCAGCCTGGGGTTTGCCGCGTCCGGTTTCATTCTGCTTTCCATCATCCTGGCCTGGCTGTTGATGAGCCTCAAAGCGCCGGTGGCCTGTACCGCTTGATCAGGGGGTGAGAGCGGTGAAGAGTTCGCGGCGCGCGCCCTCGGTGATGGCCACGATGCCAGGGTGCTTGACCTTGCGCTCTACGGAAATGGCATAGAAGGATTCGGTCACCGCGTCGGTCTGGCCAATCAACTGTACCTCGCACTGTTGCTGCACTTCGTCGGCAATCACGCTGGGGGCGATGAAGATTCCGCTGCCGGATTGCCCGAAAGCCTGCATCAGCGCGCTGTCGTCAAATTCGCCAATGATCCGTGGTTGCAACTGCTGCTCGGCGAACCAGCGCAGCAAGCGGCTGCGGACCACGGTTTCCTGTCCGGGAATCAACAATGGTGCGCCGTGCAAGCTGCGAGGGAAGTCCTCGCCGTGCAGTCGAGCCAGCTCCGTGGTGGCGAAGAAGCTGATCCCGCATTCTCCGAGCTTCTGGCTGTAGCCCTTGATGTCCAGGTGCGTGGGCATCGGGCTGTCGGAAATCACCAAGTCCAGGCGCTGGATAGCCAGGTCCGCCAGCAGGCGTTCGAGCTTGTCTTCGCGGCAGGTCAGGCGGATCGGCTCGCTGAGCGCCATGGTGGGGGCCACCAAGCGGTAGACGATGGACTTGGGCACCACGTCTGCCACGCCAACGCGAAACTGGATCTGCTGCTCGTTGGGTCGAGCGCGGAGCATGGTTTCCAGCTCGCCACCGAGCTGGAACATCTGTTCGGCGTAGGGCAGTGCCTGGCGTCCGGCCTCGGTCAGTTCCAACTGACGCCCGACTCGGCGGAACAGTTCGATGCCATAGGTTTGCTCCAGCAGGCTGATCTGCCCGCTGATGGTTTGTGGTGTCAGGTTGAGCTGCTCACAGGCGCGAACGATGCTACCGGTCTTGGCCACGACCCAGAAATAATGCAGTTGGCGGTAGTTGAGCATAGCGATCATCAGTTCGTTAAAACCGAAGTATAACTGCTAAAAATACGAATTTTCCTGAAGTGTCTGTCTCCTTAGAATGCGTCGTTATCAACCGGGCCTCACTTGGCCCTGTCTGTTCTATTGAGGAAAACAGCATGTCATTCAAATCCCTCGGCGTGGCGTTGCTGCTGGCCCTGCCTATGCTGACCCTCACGGGTTGCGAGCAGGTGGAGCACAGTGCTCAGCAAGTGCTGGACAAGGCGGCACAATCGGCCAAACAGGCCATTGACGACACCCATAAGGCCGCAGAGCAGGCGCTCAGCGACGCCGCGCACAGTGTGGCCGGCAAGGACAACAACCAGGACGAGCGCGCAAGGCCGTCTGAGTCGTCTCAGGAAATCTGAGCTTTCATACAACGAATCAGGATTGACCTATGGAATACCTTTTACAGCTCGCTGCCAGTCCCACTGCGTGGATTGCCCTGGCCACCCTGGTGGTCATGGAAGTCGTGCTTGGCATCGATAACCTGATTTTTATCTCCATTCTCACTAACAAACTGCCGCAACAGCACCGAGCCAAGGCGCGACGCATTGGCATCGGCATGGCGTTGTTTCTGCGCCTGGCATTGCTCAGCACCGTTGCGTTCATCGTTCAGCTCACCGAGCCGGTGATTGAGTTGATGGGGCAGAGTTTTTCCTGGAAAGACATGATTCTGATTGCCGGTGGCCTGTTTCTGGTGTGGAAAGCCACCACGGAAATCCACCACAGCATGGTTCCGGAGGCTGAGGAGAGCAAACCGGCCAACTCGGGCGTGACCATCGGTTTCGCCGCGGCCATTGGGCAGATCCTGCTGCTGGACATGGTGTTTTCCATCGACAGCATCATTACCGCAGTTGGCATGACCGAGCACCTGCCGATCATGATCATTGCCGTGGTGGCGTCTGTGCTGGTGATGCTCCTGGCCGCCGAGCCGTTGGCCAAGTTCATCAACGACAACCCGACCGTGGTGATGCTGGCCCTGGGCTTCCTGATCATGATCGGCATGACCTTGATCGCCGAAGGTTTCGGCGCTCATGTACCCAAGGGGTATGTGTATGCGGCGATGGCCTTCTCGGCGGCTATTGAAAGCCTGAACATATTGGCTCGCCGGGTGCGGCAAAAGCGTCAGGCTGCTGAAGCCGACGTCTGATTCGCAAGTATGAAAAAGGCCGTCTGATCTCGTTGCGAGTCAGACGGCCTTGTTATTTTTCGGCGCTAGAAATGTCGATCAGTGTGCAGTGGCTGGTCGCCGGGTGTTTTTTTCAGTCTTGATGCCGGGAGCCGTTCGCCGATGTGGGTAAGGGTGGCGGCGAGTGATACGCAGTACGCCCCAAAGCATCGCGGCAGCAACCGCCAGCCAGCCGAGAATCAACATCAGAATCGTTGTGGTCAGGCTCATAGGTGCCTCCTTTATGCCCGCTCAGGGCACACACTCTTAGACTCTGTACGAAAATTACCTGTGCTTCGATCAGGCTTCGGTGCTACACAAAAACCGGTTCGGCCACCAGTCCGGTCGTTGTTCATCTGTTCCCCCCCCCCTGGCGCTCACCCTTCGGGTCAGCCTGTGGTTTTTGCTCCGATGGGTCGTTGCACCTTGTCTGACCATTGCTCGGCGGGTTTTCGTACATGTCTTAGGAAAAGACAGTCTAGTCGGCTCTGTGTTTCAAGCTATTGACCGATAGTCGAGAGTCTTCGAACACTTCGCTCTATGGTTTTCAATTAACTGTCGTCTAACGCTATACCCTCGTCCATACGCCCCCTATGATCAAGGCCCAAGCCGGAAGAGGGGCGTCCGGCGTCTGAATAGAGAGCAATGATGGTGCGGGTATTTTCTCGATTTCGAGTGGTGCTGCTGGCCAGTGCCTGTGTCTTGAATCTGGTGGGGTGTGCGGGCCAAAGGGGGCCTGAAATCCAGCACCTGCCGGAGCGGGTTGAGCTCAGCAGCGTGGCGTTTTTTCATGGGGAGGCCTATCAGAGCGGGCCGGGTGCGTTGGCCAGCATGCTGTCGCAGCAGGGCGTTGTGATTACCCCGGGCTTGCTGGACAAACCTTTGCATCTGCCGGGCGCCGAGGCGCAGTTGCAGCAGAACATGCAGATACTGGCACGTGAATACGGCATGGTCGTCTACCCCTTGGACGATAACCTGCAGGCTTTGCTGGCTCAGGTCGCCGCCGGCTATCCGGTGCTGGTGCGGTTTACCGAAGGATCGGCATTCTGGGCTGAGCCGCGTTATGCGGTGCTGGTCGGATACAACCGGAGCAAGCAGACGGTGCTGCTGCGGGGTGCGAAAAGCCGTCGTCAATTGATCGGCTTCAGCGCGTTTGAGTCAGCCTGGAAGGATGCTGGCAGCTTTGCTGTGTTGATTCAGGCACCTGACCAACTGCCGGCCCAGGTTGATCGTCAGCGTTGGTTGAAGGCGGCCAGTGAGCTGGCCCGGTCGGGTCAGGAGCGGGCGGCGGTGCGGGCGACCAAGGCGCTCGAAAGCCACTGAGTCTTGCATGAACAACAACGGCACCCATGGGCGCCGTTGTTGTTCATGCGGCCATGTCAGTGGGATGCCTGGGTGGCCCCTGTCTGGCGATTCTTCAGATTCTTGTCGGTCTTGTAGCGCAAGGCGACATCGGGCACCGCGCCGCTTTTGCCGGTTTCCACCCAGCTACGGATACGACTGGCATCGGCGAAGTGCGTGTACTTGCCGAAGGCATCAAGTATCACCAATGCCACTGGGCGATTGCCCATGCGGGTGACCAGTACCAGGCAGTGGCCGGCCTGATTGGTAAAGCCGGTCTTGGTCAGCTTGATGTCCCATTTCTCTTTATTGACCAAGTGATCGGTGTTGCGAAAGCCCAAGGTGTAGTTGGGTTTGCGGAACGCCACGGTCTTTTCCTTGGTAGTGCTCAGCTCGCTCAGCATGGGGTATTTACGCGCGGCCACCAGTAATTTGCTCAGATCGCGAGCGGTGGAAACGTTGTGGATCGACAGGCCGGTGGGTTCTACATAGCGGGTGTGGTGCATGCCCAGTGATTTGGCCTTGGCATTCATCGCCGCGATGAAGGCTGCGTAGCCGCCTGGGTAGTGGTGGGCGAGGCTGGCAGCGGCGCGGTTTTCCGAGGACATCAGGGCAATCAGTAGCATCTCTCGGCGACTCAGCTCACTGTTGAGCTTGACCCGCGAGAACACGCCTTTCATTTCCGGTGTGTCACTGATGTTGATGGCAAGGTACTCGTCCATGGGCAGTTTGGCGTCAAGCACTACCATGGCGGTCATTAATTTGGTAACCGATGCGATGGGTACGACTACGTCTGGGTTGCTTGAATAGATGACCTTGTTGGTTTGCAGGTCCAGCAGCAGCGCGCTGCCGGAGGCAATATGCAATTGTGAAATGTCTCTTGGCGCCGCGGGGGATTCGCTGGCGTCGACGCTGTGCGCGATCAAGGTGCCGGACACCGCAAACAATAAGCTGAGGATGGAGAGACGAATTTTCACGCGGGCAGACTCGATAAAAATGGATATGCCATTTGGCAACGGGCTTTTTCATAAGCGCGTTACATTTTATGAGTATGGCCGAAGAACTGTCGATTGCTCTTCAGTGATCAGTCGAAAGCCCCTAAAAATAAACAAAAGCCACGAATTTTTCCTGAGCGCTAGTGCCTGCTCGGAACTCCGCGGAAGGGGATCCTCAGCCTTAGAGACTGGGGCGATGAAGGGGTGGGCTTGGTGAGAGGCATCGCATAATAAAAAACCCGCCAATGGCGGGTTTCTGGTGTGCGCACTAAAACTCAGCTGTGCAGCGATTCGGCGGCGTACAGGGTGTTTTCCAGCAGGCAGGCTCGGGTCATGGGGCCGACACCGCCCGGTACTGGAGTAATCCAGCCGGCGCGGGGCAGGGCGGTCTCGTAGACCACATCCCCAACCAGCTTGCCGTCGTCCTGGCGATTGATCCCGACGTCAATGACGATGGCTCCTTCCTTGATCCATTCGCCCTTCACCAGGCCGGGTTTGCCGGCGGCTACAACTACAAGGTCGGCTCGGCCAACGTGTCCGGCCAGATCCTTGGTAAAGCGGTGAGTTACGGTCACGGTACAGCCAGCCAACAGTAACTCCATGGCCATTGGGCGGCCGACGATATTGGACGCACCTACTACTACGGCATCCATGCCATAGAGATCGGCACCGGTGCTTTCAAGTAGCGTCATGATGCCTTTGGGGGTGCAGGGACGCAGCAGCGGAATACGTTGCGCCAGGCGTCCGACGTTATAAGGATGGAAACCATCCACGTCTTTATCCGGGCGAATGCGTTCTAGCAACAGAGAGGCGTCCAGGTGTTCGGGAAGTGGTAATTGCAGCAGGACGCCGTCGATGTTCGGGTCATCGTTGAGGCGATCGATCAAGCCAGCCAGAGCTTCTTGAGTGGTGTCGGCGGGTAAGTCATAGGCTTGTGAAAGGAAGCCGACCTCTTCGCAGTCTTTACGCTTGTGCGAGACATAAACTTGAGAAGCCGGGTCGCTGCCGACCAGAATCACCGCAAGGCCTGGAGTACGCAGGCCTTGCTGGCGACGCTCGGCGACACGTTTGGCGATCTGCTGGCGCAGGCTAGCGGCGATCGCTTTGCCGTCGATTAGTTGTGCAGTCATGACGCGTGATTAACCATCGAGAGGGAGAGAAAAAGAGAACGTATTCTCGCATGTCGAAACGTGAGGGCAAAGGCGCTTGGTCTGCAAATTCCCCTAACTCCTTTAATTAAATGAATTTTTTTCAAAAAAGAGTTGACGACCCAGCGGGCCGTCTATAACATTCGTCGCACTTGTCGGGCACAGCCTAGCACTGGTTAAGAAGGTCGGTCAGAGTTGATGTTTAATTCGTAGCGACTGAAAGCAATTAGTTTGTAGTCATTAAAGAATACAGATTAATAAGGCGCCCGTAGCTCAGCTGGATAGAGCATCCGCCTTCTAAGCGGATGGTCGCAGGTTCGAGTCCTGCCGGGTGCGCCATTAGGCAGCTTTGGCACAAGTAACGCAATATGGTGGGCGTAGCTCAGTTGGTAGAGCACAGGATTGTGACTCCTGTTGTCGTGGGTTCGATCCCCATCGTCCACCCCATATTTCGAAGAAGGCGCCAGATTAATAGTCTGGCGCCTTTGCTTTAAAAGCGTGTTACGCGGACGTGGTGGAATTGGTAGACACACTGGATTTAGGTTCCAGCGCCGCAAGGTGTAAGAGTTCGAGTCTCTTCGTCCGCACCAATAAAGTAGCTAGTTAATAGCAGATAACGGCGCAGCACCTGAAAAGGGCTGCGCCGTTTTCGTTTGTGGGTTTGATGCCTCCGGCGCGGCTGCATGCAGTGGGTTGGCCGGGCGACGAAGTGGTCTTCCTTTGTCGTTGGGCGTCAGGCTCCGTTGTTGGGGCGCGCAGGTCAAAGGGAGTGCTGACTTGATGCCTTCTATATAAAGAAGGGGTGTGTGGCAGCCCTGGTTTGATTCGTAGTATTTGCTCTCACGGCGAGGCTCAACCTTTTGTCCCCGCCTTCACATGGCTGGCGGTTTTCTACCCGTTTTCAGTAGGGTGACTTCTTGAGTTTGACCCACTAGAATGCATGCCCTTGATTCTGGGGTCGGAAAACGGCCGGCTAACGTCTGTGCAACGAGGAATATCCATGCAAGTTTCTGTTGAAAATACTTCTGCTCTTGAGCGCCGCATGAGCATCACCGTGCCGGCTGAGCGCATCGAGAGCCAGGTCAACAAGCGTCTGCAGCAGACTGCCCAAAAGGCCAAAATTGCAGGCTTCCGTCCTGGCAAGGTTCCAATGAGTGTGATTCGCCAGCGCTATGAGGCTGATGCGCGTCAAGAAGCTGTGGGTGATGTTATCCAGGCCTCTTTCTATGAGGCTGTTGTAGAGCAAAAGCTGAACCCGGCTGGCGCTCCTTCGGTCGAGCCTAAAGTGCTGGAGAAGGGCAAGGATCTCGAATACGTTGCCACTTTCGAAGTCTTCCCGGAGTTCACGGTTGCTGGTTTCGAAAACATTGCTGTTGAGCGTCTGAGCGCTGAAGTGGCTGATGCCGATCTGGACAACATGCTGGAAATCCTGCGCAAGCAGAACGTTCGCTTCGAAGTGGCTGACCGCGCTGCGCAGAGCGACGACCAGTTGAACATCGACTTCGTTGGCAAAGTTGACGGCGAAGTTTTCGCGGGCGGCTCGGCCACGGGTACTCAGTTGGTGCTGGGCTCCGGCCGCATGATTCCGGGCTTTGAAGATGGTCTGGTCGGTGCCAAAGCCGGTGAAGAGCGTGTTCTGAATCTGACCTTCCCTGAGGACTATCAGAATCTGGATCTGGCCAGTAAAGCCGCCGAGTTCACCGTTACCGTTAATAGTGTTTCCGAGCCTAAGCTGCCTGAATTGACTGAAGAGTTCTTCGCTCAATTTGGCATCAAGGAAAGTGGTCTGGATGGTTTCCGCACCGAAGTTCGCAAGAACATGGAGCGTGAACTGCGTCAGGCCATCAAGTCCAAGGTGAAGAACCAGGTTATGGACGGCCTGCTGGCCTCCAACCCGATCGAAGTGCCAAAGGCGCTGCTGGATAACGAAGTTAATCGTCTGCGTGTTCAAGCGGTTCAGCAGTTCGGTGGCAACATCAAGCCGGATCAGCTGCCGGCTGAGTTGTTCGAAGAGCAGGCCAAGCGCCGTGTGGTACTGGGTCTGATCGTTGCTGAGGTTGTTAAGCAGTTCGACCTCAAGCCTGACGAAGATCGCGTTCGTGAGTTGATCCAGGAAATGGCTTCGGCTTACCAAGAGCCTGAGCAGGTTGTGTCTTGGTACTACAAGAACGAGCAGCAATTGAACGAAGTTCGTTCGGTTGTGCTGGAAGAACAAGTTGTGGATACTGTTCTGCAGAAAGCTAGCGTGACCGACAAATCGGTCTCTTACGAAGAAGCGGTCAAGCCGGTAGAAGCACCTCAAGCCGACTGATTATCCTCTCGTTCGAAGCACACACCATAAGCCAGCCTTCGTGCTGGCTTATGCGTATTCAAGACATGACTATTTGGGAGTGACTGCAGGACATGTCCCGCAATTCTTATTATCAGCAGAGCTCTGACATCCAGGCCGCAGGCGGCCTGGTCCCGATGGTTATCGAGCAGTCCGCCCGTGGCGAACGTGCCTATGACATCTACTCGCGCCTTTTGAAGGAGCGGGTGATCTTCCTGATTGGCCCTGTAGAGGACTACATGGCTAACCTGGTTGCCGCGCAACTGCTCTTCCTTGAAGCGGAAAACCCGGACAAGGACATCCATCTCTACATCAACTCGCCAGGTGGTTCGGTGACGGCAGGGATGTCGATTTACGACACCATGCAGTTCATCAAGCCAGATGTTTCTACTATCTGCATTGGCCAGGCGTGCAGCATGGGAGCATTCCTGTTAGCCGGCGGTGCGGCGGGAAAACGCCACTGCCTGCCTAACTCGCGGATGATGATTCACCAACCGCTCGGCGGTTTCCAAGGCCAAGCGTCGGATATCGACATTCATGCCAAGGAAATCCTGCACATTCGGTCGCGCTTGAACTCGCTGTTGGCCCATCACACAGGCCAGAGCCTCGAAACCATTGAGCGTGACACTGAGCGTGACAACTTCATGAGCGCTGAACGCGCTGCGGAGTACGGTCTGATCGACTCCGTGATCAACAAGCGTCAAATGCCTGCCTAAGCGACTCAAATGCAGGCGGCTGGTTTAACTGGCCGCCCGTGGGCTTGAAAAAGCCTGCAATTGCCTTCATCTTGTGTTGCAAGCCTATCGGATTTGGATCGATCGAATGACTGACACCCGCAACGGCGAGGACAACGGCAAACTGCTTTATTGCTCCTTCTGTGGCAAAAGCCAGCATGAAGTACGCAAATTGATTGCCGGCCCCTCGGTCTTTATCTGCGACGAGTGCGTCGACTTGTGCAATGACATCATCCGTGAGGAGGTGCAGGAGGCACAGGCCGAGAGCAGCGCGCATAAATTGCCTTCGCCTAAAGAAATCAGCGGCATCCTTGATCAGTATGTGATTGGTCAGGAGCGTGCAAAAAAGGTTCTGGCGGTAGCGGTGTACAACCACTACAAACGCCTTAATCAGCGTGACAAAAAGAATGACGATGTCGAACTCGGCAAAAGCAACATTTTGCTGATCGGTCCTACAGGTTCGGGCAAGACGCTTTTGGCGGAAACCTTGGCTCGCCTGTTGAACGTACCTTTCACTATCGCCGACGCAACCACTCTGACCGAAGCCGGTTATGTGGGTGAGGATGTCGAGAACATCATTCAGAAGCTGCTACAGAAATGCGACTACGACGTAGACAAGGCTCAGATGGGCATTGTCTACATCGATGAAATCGACAAGATTTCTCGCAAGTCTGATAACCCTTCCATTACCCGGGATGTGTCCGGTGAAGGTGTTCAGCAAGCGCTGTTGAAATTGATTGAAGGCACGGTTGCGTCCGTTCCGCCTCAAGGCGGTCGTAAGCATCCGCAACAAGAGTTCCTGCAAGTCGACACCCGCAATATCCTGTTCATCTGCGGTGGCGCATTCTCCGGTTTGGAAAAGGTTATTCAAAACCGCTCCACCCGTGGCGGTATTGGTTTTAATGCCGAAGTGCGCAGCAAGGAAGAGGGCAAGAAAGTTGGCGAGTCGCTGCGTGAGGTCGAACCTGATGATTTGGTCAAGTTCGGTCTGATCCCAGAGTTCGTTGGCCGTCTGCCGGTTCTTGCAACCTTGGATGAGCTGGATGAAGCAGCATTGATCCAGATTCTCACAGAGCCTAAGAACGCCTTGACCAAGCAGTACGCTAAGTTGTTCGAGATGGAAGGCGTTGATCTGGAGTTCCGTACTGATGCGCTGAAGTCGGTCGCAAAGCGAGCCCTTGAGCGTAAGACTGGGGCTCGTGGTTTGCGTTCGATTCTCGAGGGTGTGCTGCTCGACACTATGTATGAGATCCCCTCGCAATCCGAGGTGAGCAAGGTAGTGATCGACGAGAGCGTCATTGAGGGTAAGTCTCAGCCACTGTATATCTATGAGAACAGTGAGCCGACGGCCAAGGCAGCGCCAGACGCTTAAGCGGCTGGCTGTTGGATTGAAAGAAGGGGCCTTCGGGCCCCTTTGTTTTTAGCACCTTAAAGTGCTGTCTTTAAGCTTGTTTTTTTTGCAGGCAGCCCCCATCTTGGTTTCAAGCTTACTTCCATCTGTTTACGGCCGTACGGCCGCCGTAGAGGCGAAATCATGAAGACAACCATCGAATTGCCTCTCTTGCCATTGCGTGATGTCGTGGTTTATCCGCACATGGTTATCCCGCTGTTCGTGGGGCGCGAGAAGTCGATCGAAGCCCTCGAGGCAGCGATGACGGGCGACAAGCAGATTCTCTTGCTGGCACAGAGAAACCCTGCTGATGACGATCCCGGTGAAGATGCACTCTATCGCGTGGGTACCATTGCGACTGTCTTGCAGTTGCTCAAGCTACCTGATGGCACCGTCAAGGTATTGGTTGAAGGCGAGCAGCGTGGTGCTGTAGAGCGCTTCAGTGAAGTTAATGGTCACTGCCGTGCCGAAGTCTCCCTGATTGATGAAGTGGATGCTCCTGATCGTGAGTCAGAAGTGTTCGTGCGTAGTTTGCTGTCCCAGTTCGAGCAATATGTGCAACTGGGCAAGAAAGTTCCTGCCGAGGTGTTGTCCTCCCTTAACAGCATTGATGAGCCAAGCCGTTTAGTAGATACCATGGCGGCGCATATGGCGCTGAAAATCGAGCAGAAGCAGGAAATTCTCGAGATCATCGATCTGTCTGCTCGGGTTGAGCATGTCTTGGCATTGCTCGACGCGGAGATTGACCTGCTGCAAGTGGAAAAGCGCATTCGTGGTCGCGTTAAAAAACAAATGGAGCGTAGCCAGCGCGAGTACTACCTGAATGAGCAGATGAAGGCCATTCAGAAGGAGTTGGGCGACGGCGATGAAGGGCACAACGAAATCGAAGAGCTGAAGAAGCGCATCGATGCTGCGGGTCTGCCAAAAGATGCCATGACTAAGGCTCAGGCTGAGCTGAACAAACTCAAGCAGATGTCTCCGATGTCCGCTGAGGCTACTGTTGTTCGCTCTTACATCGATTGGCTGGTTCAGGTGCCGTGGAAAGCCCAGAGCAAAGTGCGTCTCGATCTTGCTCGCGCCGAAGATATCCTCGATGCCGATCATTATGGTCTGGAGGAAGTTAAAGAGCGGATTCTCGAATACCTCGCTGTACAGAAGCGGGTGAAGAAAATTCGTGGCCCAGTGTTGTGCTTGGTTGGTCCTCCTGGTGTCGGTAAGACGTCCCTGGCAGAGTCGATCGCCAACGCGACCAACCGCAAGTTTGTGCGCATGGCCTTGGGTGGTGTGCGTGACGAGGCGGAAATCCGTGGGCATCGCCGGACCTATATCGGTTCGATGCCAGGAAGATTGATTCAAAAAATGACCAAGGTTGGTGTGCGCAATCCACTTTTCCTGCTCGATGAAATCGACAAGATGGGCAGTGATATGCGTGGCGATCCGGCGTCGGCCTTGCTTGAGGTTCTGGACCCTGAGCAAAACCACAATTTCAACGATCACTATCTGGAGGTCGATTACGACCTGTCGGATGTGATGTTCCTTTGCACCTCCAACTCGATGAATATTCCGCCCGCGCTGCTGGACCGGATGGAGGTGATTCGTCTGCCGGGTTACACCGAAGACGAGAAGATCAACATCGCGATCAAGTACCTGTCGCCCAAACAGATTCAGGCTAATGGCCTGAAAAAGGGTGAGCTGGAGTTTGATTCGGACGCTATTCGCGACATCATTCGCTACTACACCCGCGAAGCTGGTGTTCGGGGGCTGGAGCGTCAGATCGCCAAGGTGTGCCGCAAGGCAGTGAAAGAACATGCCATGGAAAAGCGCTTTTCGGTGAAGGTCACCTCAGACCTGCTGGAGCATTTCCTGGGGGTGCGTAAATTCCGTTACGGCCTGGCTGAGCAACAGGATCAAATCGGTCAGGTGACTGGTCTGGCATGGACGCAGGTGGGGGGTGAGCTGCTGACCATCGAGGCTGCGGTGGTTCCTGGCAAGGGCCAGTTGATCAAGACGGGGTCTCTGGGGGATGTGATGGTCGAGTCGATCACTGCGGCGCTGACCGTGGTGCGCAGTCGGGCCAAGAGCCTGGGTATTCCTCTGGACTTCCATGAGAAGCGCGACACGCACATCCACATGCCTGAAGGGGCGACTCCTAAAGATGGTCCTAGCGCGGGCGTAGGTATGTGCACGGCGTTGGTTTCGGCGCTGACTGGCATCCCGGTTCGAGCAGATGTGGCGATGACCGGAGAGATCACGTTGCGCGGTCAGGTATTGGCTATCGGTGGACTGAAAGAGAAGTTACTCGCCGCTCACCGTGGTGGAATCAAAACGGTGATCATTCCTGAAGAGAACGTTCGCGATTTGAAAGAAATTCCTGACAATATCAAGCAGGATCTGCAGATCAAACCGGTTAAATGGATTGACGAAGTCCTGCAAATTGCGCTGCAATACGCGCCGGAGCCCTTGCCGGATGTGGCTCCCGAGATAGTTGCAAAGGACGAAAAGCGCGAGTCTGACTCTAAGGAAAGAATTAGCACGCATTAGTACGCATTAGCCTGGGGGGCTTCCTTGACAGCTTTTTAGAGCCCTTGTTATAAAGCGGCTCTTAAGTGTCTGTAGGCCACCCAGCACTCGTTTTTGCTTTCACCAAAAAACTTAGAATCATACTCATAGATATATAAGGGGACTTAGAGTGAACAAGTCGGAACTGATTGATGCTATCGCTGCATCTGCTGATCTCCCGAAAGCTGCTGCTGGCCGTGCGCTGGACGCAGTAATCGAATCCGTTACTGGCGCTCTGAAGGCCGGTGACTCTGTTGTTCTGGTTGGTTTCGGTACCTTCTCCGTAACGGATCGTCCAGCGCGTATCGGTCGTAACCCACAGACTGGTAAGACTCTGGAAATCGCTGCTGCTAAAAAACCAGGTTTCAAAGCCGGTAAAGCACTGAAAGAAGCGGTTAACTAAGCTTCTTCAGGGTCTTTGCCCATCCGGGTCGGGGTCATGCCTGATCTGGCAGCGGGGCGCCAGTTGACCGATCCACCATCGGTTTACGCAGAGGGCCGCAGATTCAGCTCTCGTCCGCTCCGCCAGTTACGAGAAGGCGCATCTTCGGATGCGCCTTTCTTCTATCCGGACTCTACCCACGCTCCACGGCTGCTTAAATTGAAGTACAGCCGTTTCTGGGGGACGCATGCTGCAGAATATCAGGGATAATTCACAAGGCTGGATTGCCAAAACCATCATTGGGGTCATTGTCGCGCTGCTGGCGTTGACGGGCTTCGATGCCATTTTCAAAGCCACCACCCATAGCCAGGACGCGGCAAAGGTCAACGGCGAGGAGATCTCTCAGAGCGAGTTGAGCCAAGCTGTCGATATGCAACGACGTCAACTGATGCAACAGTTGGGCAAAGACTTCGATGCCTCCCTGTTGGATGAGAAGATGCTGCGCGAAGCCGCTCTTAAAGGGCTGATCGACCGCAGGCTGTTGCTGCAAGGCGCACAGGATTCCAAGTTCGCTTTCTCTGAAGGCGCGCTGGACCAGGTGATCCTGCAAACACCGGAATTCCAGGTTGAGGGCAAGTTCAGTCCCGACCGTTTCGATCAGGTGATTCGTCAGTTGGGTTATACCCGTCTGCAGTTCCGTCAGATGCTGGCTCAGGAAATGTTGATCGGACAGTTACGTGCCGGTCTCGCGGGCAGTGGCTTCGTCACCGATGCTCAGGTACAGGCATTCGCTCGTCTGGAGAAGCAGACCCGTGACTTCGCTTCGCTGACCGTCAAGGCGGATCCTGCTTCAGTCAAACTGACTGATGACGAGGTCAAGGCTTACTACGACAAACATGCCAAGGAGTTCATGACCCCTGACCAAGTGGTGATCGATTACATCGAGTTGAAGAAGGCCTCCTTCTTTGATCAGGTCAGCGTCAAGGACGAAGACCTGCAAGCGTTGTATCAGAAAGAAATCGCCAACTTGTCGGAGCAACGCCGCGCCGCCCACATCCTGATCGAAGTCAACGACAAGATGAACGAGGCTCAAGCCAAGGCCAAGATCGAGGAGATCCAGGCGCGTCTGGCCAAAGGCGAAAGCTTTGAGGCGTTGGCCAAAGAGCTCTCCCAGGATCCAGGTTCGGCCAACAATGGTGGCGATCTTGGTTACGCAGGCCCTGGCGTTTACGATCCGGCCTTCGAGAAAGCGCTGTATGCGCTGAAGATGGATCAGGTTTCGGTGCCAGTGCGTACCGATTTTGGTTTCCACCTGATCAAGCTGCTGGGCATTGAAGCACCGGAAGTGCCGAGCTTCGCTAGCCTCAAGGACAAATTGACCCGTGAGCTGAAAGCCCAGCAGGTCGAGCAGCGTTTTGTCGAGGCAACCAAGCAACTGGAAGACTCGTCGTTTGAAGCGTCCGATCTGGCGCAGCCGGCTCAAGACCTGAACCTGACTGTTCACACCGCCGGGCCGTTTGGTCGTGAAGGCGGCGATGGGGTTGCAGCCAACCGTGCAGTGGTGCAGGCCGCATTCAGTACCGAGGTGCTTGATGAGGGAGCCAACAGCGCTGCCATCGAACTGGACCCCGATACCGTCGTGGTGGTGCGCGCCAAAGAGCATCGCAAGCCTGAGCAATTACCTCTGGAAAGCGTTGCCAGTGCTATTCGCGTGCAATTGACCAAAGAACGGGCCAGTGCCGATGCCAAGACCAAGGCTGAAGAACTCATCGCCAGCTTGCGTGATGGCAAGATCGCGTTGGGCAAGCCGGTGGAGGGTCAGAACTGGAGCACCGAGAAAGCGGTGACCCGTGGTCAGGACGGTATCGATCCGACGGTTCTGCAGGCGTTGTTTCGCATGAGCAAGCCTGAGTCCAAGGACAAGCCGACATTCGCCAGCGTGACCCTGCCTAACGGCAATCTGCTGGTGCTGCAGCTCAACAGTGTCAATGAGGGCGCTGCACCGACTGAAGAAGAGAAGGCTCAGTACCGTCGCTTCCTGGCGTCGCGGGTAGGTCAACAAGACTTTGCCGCTTACCGCAAGCAGTTGGAAAATGAGGCGGACATCAAGCGTTACTGATGCTTGATCTGCAGTGTTGAAAAGACCCCGGCCGCAATGCCGGGGTCTTTTTTTGGGCTCCGATAAACCTCAGATGACGGCGGTGTTCCTGTGTTTGCGCGCATGCAGGTATCGAATATTTGCTGCCCGTGAGCTGGAGGCATCAGTCTTTCTGGCCGCTGGTAGGCGGCAAAGCCCGATCCGGGGTACACAATCTTGGATGGCGCCTTGCGGTCAGGCTCTTCGGCGGAGCGCCAGAGGCCTGCCATGACTCACGCCCTGCGGCAGCCTCGGCTCGCCGGAGCTGACGGGGGCTCAACGTCTGGCTGGAAAGCCCCAGCGTCGGGCGCTGACCGCCACCAACAAGGTCATCAGCAACAGCGCAGCAATCACCCAGGGGAAGGTCGCCACTCCCGGCCCTTTCAGTAGCAAGGCACCACCGAGGCCGCCGCCGGCGATCGCCAGGTTCCACAGGGTGACCAGCATCGATTGCGCGGCGTCGGCGTGTTCGCCAGCGGCCTTGGCCAGCGCGGTTTGCAACAGGGTGGCCATGCCACCGAAGGACAACCCCCAGATTGCGGTGGCCCCATAGATCGCCAGTGGCTGATCGCCCAGCAGCCCCAACACCAGGGTGGCGCCGATAAACAGCAGGCAACCGACCAGCACCAGCTCACGCAGCCAGCGGTCGATCAAAAGGCCTACCAGCCAGATGCTCAACAACGCCGCCAGGCCGAACGCCAGCAACACCCGTTCAATCTCGTTGCCAAGCCCGGCCGACTCGAGGAAGGGCGCGATGTAGGTGTAGAGAATGTTGTGCCCCAGCACATAGGCGAAAGTCACGAACAGTACCGATCGGATCCCCGGTAAGGTCAGAACCCGAGTCAGCGGCAGGCGTTTGTGCATCCGCAGCCCGGGGAAGTCCGGCACCTGAACCAGCACCCAGCCGATCAGTCCCAGGGTCAGCAGAGTCATGCAGGCGAAGCTCATGCGCCAGCCCAGCAGGCCGCCCAGCCAGGTTCCGGCGGGCATGCCCACGGACAACGCCAGCGGCGCGCCGAGCATGGCCAGGGTAATCGCCCGTCCCTGCAGGTGGGGGGCCGCCATTCGGCTGGCGTAACCGGCCAGCAGGGCCCAGAGCAGGCCGGCGAAGACGCCGGCACACCCGCGCGCCACGAGGATCAGGCTGTAGTTGGTGGAAAGGGCGGTCACGCTGTTGACCACGGCGAAGCCGCCGATGGCGATCAACAGCAGCGGTCGTCGTCGCCAGCCTTGGGTCAGGATGATCAGGGGGATGGCGGCCAGCAACGATCCCAGGGCGTAGATGGTCACCAACTGGCCGATCAGGGCCGGAGAAACGCCCAGGTCGACGCTCATCAGTGGCAGCAGTCCGGCGGGCAGCGTCTCGGTCATCAGGGTGATGAACCCGGCAGTCGCCAGGGCCAGTAGAGCGCCGACAGGCAGTCGCTCGCGGGTTTCGACAGGTGCTTGCAACAGTTCGCAGGCATTGACGGAATTGTTCATGGACAGGTCCCGGTGGGTTGGCTCAAAAGTGAGGGGCCTAGAGTAGGGCGCTGTGTGTGGCGGAAAAATAGGCTAAGGTTCCGAACTTATCGGACTCTGGTGTCCTTAATTAAGGAGCGCAGAATGGACTGGCTGGGCAGTATCCCGGTGTTTATGCAGGTGGCGGACACCCGCAGTTTCACCGAAGCGGGGCGGCTGCTGGGGGTGTCGTCCTCGGCGGTGGGTAAGAGCATCGCCCGTCTGGAAGAGCGCTTGGAGACGCGTCTGTTCCATCGCACCACCCGCAGTATCAGCCTCACCGCCGAAGGCGCGGGCTTTCTTGAGCGCTGTCGGCGGATCGCTGCCGAGGTCGAGGCCGCCGAGTTCCAGCTGTGTGATTCCTCCAGTGCGCCGGTGGGCAAGCTGCGGATCAGCGCGCCGCAGGTCCATGGCCTGCTGATGCCGGTGCTGGCCGAATTCATGCAGCGCTATCCGCAGATCGAACTGGACGTGGACCTTTCCGATCGCATGGTGGATGTGGTGGAGGAGGGCTTCGATCTGGTGGTGCGCACCGGTCATCCCAAGGATTCCCGACTCTTGGCCCGGCAACTGGGGCGCTTTCGCATGCTGTTGGTGGGCAGCCCCGGGTATTTCGAGCAGCGCGGCTTGCCCCGCTGCCCCCAGGACCTGCGGGAGCACGCCTGTCTGCGACACACCTTTCACCACACCGGCAAACTCGAGCCTTGGCCATTCAAGCCCCAGGCCCAGCAGCCGGAGCCGTTGTTGCCTACGCGCCTTACCAGCAGTTCCATCGAAGCGGTGGAGCATGCGGCCCGCGGCGGACTAGGCATCGCCTGCCTGCCGGATTTCATGGTTCGGGCCGCAGTCAGCCGTGGGGAGTTGCAGGTCGTGCTCGACGATTATCTGCAGCACAACGGGGCATTCTGGGTGCTGTGGCCATCGAGCCGGCACACGGCGGCCAAGCTGCGGGTGCTGATCGAGCACTTGAGCGAGCGACTTTTTCCGGCAAACAGCGGCCAGTAGACTGGTGTGAAATTCAAGACACCAATTACCCGCGCTGTGGGGCATTGATCTGTTGCACAATATGCGCCGGAGCGTTTTCCTCAGGATTCTCGATGTTTAGATCATTTCATCTGCGCATGGCGGCTGGCTTGTTGCTGCTGTCCGCAATCGCCGGTTGTTCCTCGCACAAGACCGCTATCTACGAGCATGAAAGCTTCGATGATTCCGGCACCTTCTCACGCAATTATCCGGTGGGCGACGCCGCTTCCTGCGAGGCCGCGCGACGGGCTCTGCTCAGCCAGGGCTACATCATCACCAGCAATGATCCGAAGCTGGTCAGCGGTCACAAGAGTTTCCAGCAAACCGGCGAGACCCATCTGGAAATCAGCTTCAACGTGGTCTGCGCCCAGGACGGCAGCGGCGATCAGCGCTCGACGGTATTCGCCAACGCCCTGCAGGACCGCTATGCACTGAAGAAGGTCAACAACTCGGCCAGCCTCGGCGTCGGGGTGCTGGGCTCGGTCTCGATGCCGATCGGTTCCACCGATGATTCGATGGTCAAGGTGGCCAGCGAGACGGTGTCCTCGGCCAAGTTCTATGAGCGCTACTTCGCCCTGGTGGAATTGTTCCTGCCGCCGGAGGCGAAGAAGGCGGCGCATATCGAAGAGAAGCCCAAGGCCGACCTCGGGGTTCCCGAGAGCAGGCCCGAGCCCCAAGCCAAGCCGGAACCGGCGTCGCAACCTGCGTCCGTACCCGAGCCCAAGGCATCGCAGCCGCAGGTCGAGCCAGCAGCAGTGGCTGCGCCGGCTCCTGCCGAGGAACCGGAGTCTGCCGTCTCGCAACCGCTGGCGCCGCCAGCCGAGACCGCGCCTATCGTGCCGGCCGCCAGCACTGAGCCAGCCCCTGTCAGCGAACCCGTCACGCCGCCAGCGGCCAGCCACCTGCCGCCGCCGAGCGAGCCGATTCCGGCCTTGCCGAGCAGCGGGAGCTAAGGCACTTACACCGAGGTCGGGTCGGCCTTTGCAGTGTCGATCCGATAACGGCTCAAGGCATCGCTGACCTGGCTATAGGGAATTTCCCCGTCATCGGCCAGGGCTTTCAACGCTGCCAGGGCGATGAAGTGCCGGTCCACTTCAAAGAAGGTTCGCAGGTTCTCCCCGGTTAGTGGATGGGCCGAAACCGTCGCTAACAACCGGAGGCTGAATTGTTCATGGGCTGTTACGTTTTCATTGCAGAAATCCTGACCGAGGGGGTAGTATTTTTTCTGTCATCCCGGCACTTTATGCTGATGCCGACGGTCAATCGGCACAGCGCTATTCAATCAACCGAGAAAGGAGTCCGCGATGGACGAATACCAAGAGGAATTGCTGGAGTATCAAGCTTTCGAGCTCGATCCTCTGGAACCTGCAGAAGACGCCACCGAGCTGTAACGCCGGTGGCGTTTTTTTTAGCCAAACTGTCGGTGGCAACGGCGGAACTCTCCAGGAGTCTGGCCGTTCCAGCGCTTGAAGGCCCGCTGAAACGCTTCGGCTGAAGCAAAGCCCAGCAGATAGGCAATCTCGCCGAACGTCAGTTCGGTATCGCGGATATAGGTCATGGCCAGGTCGCGCCGGGTGTCATTGAGAATGGCCCGGAACTGCGTCCCTTCTTCCGCCAGCTTGCGCCGCAACGTCCAGGTCGGCAGCTTCAGGCGCATCGCCACTTCTTCCAGGTCGGGCTCGCGGCCACCATTGAGCAAAGGTCCCAGCAATTGAATGATGCGCTCGCGCAGGCTGCGAGTGCGGGTCAGTTGCTCCAGCTCCCTTTCGCATAAGTGCAGCAGATGCCGCCAGGTGCTCGGACAGTGTTCCGGATTGCGCAGGGCCAGGGAGGCCTGGCTCAGGCGCAGCTGATTCTGTTCGGCGGCGAACTGGATGGGTGTGGGGCCGAGGATGGCGTAGGCGTCGTGATAGTCCGGGCGTTCGAACTCGATGTCGATCTGCTCGGCCAGCAGGGTCTGACCGCAGAGGCTGGACAGCTGTTGCAGCCAGCCGGAGATGATCGAGTCCACCACGAAGCGGTTGTAGGCGTTGTATGGGCTGATGGAATAGAAGCGTAGCCAGGCGCCGCCGGCATCCTCGTGAAAACTCGACTGACCGCGATAGTTGGAGCCGTACAGTGCTTCGAAGCGAGTCAGGCAACGGGCCGCTTCACGAACGCTAGGGGCTTGGGCGGCTGTGACGCCGGCCAGACCGAGCTGGCTCAGCCGACTCAGACGGCCCATGCGCAGACCCAGGGTCGGGTCGCCGGTGAGCTGGATCGCGCCGTGGCCCAGGCGCATGTAGCGGGGAATCGACAGGCGTGCTCCGGCTTCGGCCAGTCGGGCGGGATCCAGGGCATATTGCTCGAGCAAGGGGGTTGGGTCCTGGCCGTGACTGCGGACCGCGTCTGCCAGGCTGTGGACAAAGCCCACCGACAGGTCCCCCAGGCGCATTGCCGTGGTCTTCATGCTTTACAGCCAGAGGTTCAGCAAGCGGGCGCCCGTTGTGCCCTGATCGGCAAACGTCTGGCCGTGGCTATTGATGAAGCTCTGGCCGCTGCTGCGCTGCTCCCAGAACTGGCCGCGCAGGAATACGCTGACGCCGGCGTTGGCCAGGCTGCTGGGCGGGCGGGCGGTGAGGGTCAGGCGATGCCAGGCTTCGCCCTCGCTGGTTTCTTCCGGTTTGAGGCTGACCTCGCTGGCTGGGGGGCTGCTCTTGAAACCGCGCCAGGGTTGCTCCCAGCCATCGCGGCCCATGATAAAGGCCGGGACCGCGACCAGTTGGGCGCCCTGCTCATTGAGCTGGCGATAGTTGTCCGGGTACCAGCTGTCGCTGCCGATCAGCACCCCGAGGCGCCCGGCGGGAGTGTCGACGACCTGCACCCCCTGTCTGGCATCGCCCCGCACATAGCCGCTCTCGGCATGGGTGGGATAGAGCTGGCGCTGGGGTTGGCCGATAGGCAGGCCGTCGCTGCCGAACACCAGGCTGCTGTTGTACAGGGCGCCGCTGCCGATCTGCAGGCTGCCCTGGCTGACACTGGGCTCGGGCAGAATGATCGAGCCGGCTACCAGGGTCACCTGGAACTCCCTGGCCAGGCCGCCGAACAGCAGTTGGTACTCCTTGGCCATCTCCTTCGCCTTCATGCGCAGGTGCGCATCGTCCAGGCGGCTTGTTCCTTTGGCCATGATCAGTGCCTTGAGGAATGGCAGCGGATTGCTCAGCGCCAGCCAGTTCATGGCTTCTTTCAAGGACACGGCCTGGTACAGCTCGTTCTTTTCGCCGCTGACCATCAGCCAGGTGCCGATGTGTTCCGGCAGTACCACGATGGTCTTGGCATTCACCAGACCTTTGTCCCGGGCCTGTTGCAGATAGGCCGCGAGCTTGCGGTGCAGGCGCTCGGGGCTCTGGTAATCGGTGGGGAACAGCTCCGGTTGGATCGCCAGCAGGTTGCCGTGATCGGCTGGTACGCCCTGGTCCACTGCCAGCTCGATGCGTAGGTCCGACAGGTAATGCGCCCCCGGACGGTCGTGGGTCCAGAGTGCATAACGGGTGATGACGGCAAGCAGGGCCAGGGACAAGGTGAGGTAAAGAAGTTTGCGCATGGGAAAGCAGTCGGCGGCCGAGTACAGGATTCGTCGACTAGGGTAGGGCTCGTGCCGGCACTTGCCAAGGGGCGCTGCGCGTTTGGATCAATAAGTTGTCAGTTACGGTCATTGAGTGCCGGGTACGGTGCTCTTAGTCTGTGCAGCACTACTGATGGAGGCCGCAGAGCTTCCGCATTTTCCCGTGATTGCCCGATCTGGAGTGACACCATGGCTGGAGCACCTTACCCGCATTTGCTGGCCCCCCTCGACCTGGGGTTCACCACCCTGCGCAACCGTACCCTGATGGGGTCCATGCACACCGGTCTGGAAGAGAAACCCGGCGGCTTCGAGCGCATGGCGGCGTATTTTGCCGAGCGCGCCCGGGGCGGCGTGGGCCTGATGGTCACCGGCGGCATCGGCCCCAACGATGAGGGTGGGGTGTATTCCGGTGCGGCCAAGCTGACCACCGAAGACGAGGCGCTCAAGCACCAGATCGTGACCCGCGCGGTGCACGAGGCCGGCGGCAAGATCTGCATGCAGATCCTCCACGCCGGGCGCTATGCCTACAGCCCCAAGCAGGTTGCCCCGAGTGCAATCCAGGCACCGATCAACCCGTTCAAACCCAAGGAGCTAGACGAGGAAGGTATCGAGAAGCAGATCCGCGACTTCGTCACCTGCTCGACCCTGGCGCAAAAAGCCGAGTACGACGGTGTCGAAATCATGGGGTCGGAAGGGTATTTCATTAACCAGTTCCTGGCCGCCCACACTAACCACCGCACCGATCGCTGGGGCGGCAGCTATGAAAACCGCATGCGCCTGCCGGTGGAAATCGTCCGCCGGGTGCGTGAGGCGGTCGGTCCGAACTTCATCATCATCTTCCGCCTGTCGATGCTCGACCTGGTGGAAGGCGGCAGCACCTGGGAAGAGATCGTACAACTGGCCCAGGCCATCGAGCGGGCTGGCGCGACCCTCATCAACACCGGGATCGGCTGGCACGAAGCGCGGATCCCGACCATCGCCACCAAGGTACCGCGAGCCGCGTTCAGCAAGGTCACGGCCAAGCTGCGGGGTTCGGTGAGCATTCCGCTGATCACCACCAACCGCATCAACACCCCGGAAATCGCCGAGCAGATTTTGGCGGAAGGCGATGCCGACATGGTGTCCATGGCCCGGCCGTTCCTGGCCGATCCGGATTTCGTCAACAAGGCCGCTGAAGGCCGCGCCGACGAGATCAATACCTGCATCGGCTGCAACCAGGCCTGCCTGGACCACACCTTCGGTGGCAAGCTCACCAGTTGCCTGGTCAACCCCCGGGCCTGCCACGAAACCGAGCTCAACTACCTGCCGGTCAAGCAGATCAAGAAGATTGCCGTGGTCGGTGCCGGCCCGGCGGGTCTTGCAGCCGCCACCGTGGCCGCCGAGCGTGGGCATCAGGTGACCCTGTTCGACTCCGCCAGCGAGATCGGCGGCCAGTTCAACATCGCCAAGCGGGTGCCGGGCAAGGAAGAGTTCTACGAAACCCTGCGCTACTTCAAGCGCAAGCTGCAGACCACCCATGTCGAGCTGTGCCTCGACACCCGGGTGGATGTGGCGCAACTGGTGGCTGGCGGTTTCGATGACATCATCCTCGCCACCGGCATCGCCCCGCGCTTGCCGGCGATTCCTGGCGTGGAGCACCCCAAGGTCCTGAGCTACCTCGACGTGCTGCTGGCGCGCAAGCCGGTGGGCAAGAGCGTGGCGGTGATCGGGGCCGGCGGCATTGGCTTCGACGTCTCCGAATTCCTGGTGCATCAGGGCGTGGCCACCAGCCAGGACCGCGAGGCGTTCTGGAAGGAGTGGGGCATCGATACTCAGCTCCAAGCCCGCGGCGGTGTCGCTGGAATCAAGGCTGAGCCCCACGCGCCGGCGCGCCAGGTGTTCCTGTTGCAGCGCAAGAAATCCAAGGTCGGCGACGGCCTGGGCAAGACCACCGGCTGGATTCACCGCACCGGGCTGAAGAACAAGCAGGTGCAGATGCTCAACAGCGTCGAGTACCTGAAGATCGACGATGCCGGCCTGCACATTCGCATCGGCGAAGCGGGTGAACCCCAGGTGCTGGCGGTGGACAACATCGTCATCTGTGCCGGCCAGGACCCGCTGCGGGAACTGCAGGACGGCCTGACGGCGGCGGGGCAGAGCGTGCACCTGATTGGCGGCGCCGATGTGGCCGCCGAACTGGATGCCAAGCGCGCCATCAACCAGGGGTCGCGCCTGGCGGCTGAGCTCTAACGCCCTGCGCCAGCGGTGCAGTCTGCCCGCGTTTCGAGCTGGTAGACTGCGCTCCCTTCTTTGCCGAACCCGCAAGCGATGTCCTTCCCCGAATCCTTCGACTGGTTACCCCTGGCTCCGCTGCAACGGCTGGAGCTGGACTGGCTGTCCCGGGCCGGGGTCGAGGTGGCGGTATTGCGCCTGGACCTGATCGATCCGCTGATCAGCGGCAACAAGTGGTTCAAGCTCACCGAGCACCTGGCGGCGGCCCGCAACCTTGGCGCTGATGGCGTCATCAGCCTTGGCGGCGCCCATTCCAATCACTTGCATGCGCTGGCCGCCGCCGGCCGGCGTTTTGCCTTTCCCACCGTGGGCCTGCTGCGTGGCCATCCACAGGACACGCCGACGGTGCTCGATCTGCAAGCGTTCGGCATGCGCCTGCACTGGCTGGGCTACGGCGGTTACCGCGAACGCCACGCGCCCGGCTTCTGGGCACCCTGGCAGGCCCAGTACCCGGCGTTGTACCCGGTGCCTGAAGGCGGCGGCGGGCTGGCCGGTGCTGCGGGCTGCATGAGTTTGCGCGATCAGGTGCAGCGGCAGTTGCCGAGCCTGGGCTGGAGCGACTACCACGCTTGGTGGCTGGCCGCCGGGACCGGCACCACCCTGGCCGGGCTGGTGCTGGCGGAGGCCGGGGCGCGCCCGGTGTATGGTGCGCTGGCGGTGCCCGAGGATCACGGTGTGGCTCAGCAGGTCGAGAGCATTTTGCACGAGGCTGGACAGGGTCGCGGCGGTTATCAGCTGCTGGACAGCAGCCGTGGCGGTTTTGCCAGGGTCGACGATGCGTTGCGCCGGTTTATCCGGCTCACCGAGCAGCAGTGCGCGCTGCCATTGGAACCGTTGTACACCGGCAAGGCCCTGCTGGCCTTGCAGGAGCAGGTAGTGGTCGGGCGTTTTACTCCGGGTTGCCGGTTGATCTTCGTGCACACCGGCGGCTTGCAGGGCCGCCGCGCGCTGCTGGCTCAGGCCTGACCGCGTTGGCGCCACATGCGTTGCAGGGTGTTGTCGCGCATCACGTAGTGGTGATAGAGCCCGGCCAGGGCGTGCAGGCCGATCAACCAGTAGCCGAAGCTCGCCAAGAGTTCGTGCCAATCCTGGAACTGTTTGGCCAGGGTCTTGTTTTCTTGCACCAGCAGTGGCAGGTCGAAACCGTAGAACATCACCTGATGCCCCTTGGCGCTGGTGGTCAGCCAGCCAAGGATCGGCATGGCGATCATGAACAGGTACAGCGCCCAATGCATCAGGGTCGACAACAGCCGTTGCCACTGCGGCGGGGTGGGCAGGATCTTCGGCGCCACGCCCTGAGCACGGGCGAACAGACGCAGCCAGACCAGCACGAACACAGTCAGACCGAGCATGAAGTGGGCCTCGACAATCAGCGTGCGGCCCCCGCTGCCTTTGGGAAAGATGCCGCGAAATTCGATGCAGGCGTAAACCACCGCCAGCAACACCAGCATTAGCCAGTGCAAGGTGATGGTCATGGTGCTGTAACGCGACTCAGTGTTTTTCCAGGGCATGCGGGATATCCTCGGTCATCAGGTCTGAAGCCTCCGCTCTTGAATGACGGAGTGCTGTAACTGTAATCCGCTTTCCTGGGGTTTGCCCGAGCCTCTTGTGGCTTTTATTACCGGCGCCATAGCGTTGGCAGGGAAATGACTGACAAAACATGGCGCTGCCGCTAGAGCCTGATCAATGACTTTGGGGCATCTCTCCCCGGGCCAGGCGCTGGTTGATATCGGCGATCACCTGGGGCAGCTCGGCGATGGTGTCGATCATGTAGTGCGGACGCGACGCCTCGAACAACGAGTGGATGCGCTGGCGCTCGCTGGCCAGGGTGTCGCTGGCCAGGGCACGGAAACCGTCATAGGTCAGGCCCAGGGCGTTGCCCGAGCAAATCAGCGCCACGGTCCACATGCCGGCTCGACGGCCTTCGAGAATCCCTGGCACGGTGTCGTCGATCTTCACGCAAGCGGCGACATCGTCGATGCCCAGGGCGATCACATTGGCCAGGGCCTGGGCTGGCCAGGGGCGGCCGTTAGGCACCTCGTCGGTGGCCACCACGTGATCGGCGACATAGCCGTTGGTCGCGGCCAGGGTCACCACCTTGTCCATCACTTGCTTGGGGTAACCGGAGCAGGAACCGATCTTGATGCCTTGCTCGCGCAGCTTGGCAATCACTTCCAGAGCGCCCGGGATCAGGGCCGAGTGTTCGGCGATCTTGTCGATCTGCAGTGGCATGAAACGCTCATAGATGGCAGTGACATCGGCGTCGGTCGGGGTGCGGCCGAAGACTTGGCGGTAGCGTTCGGCCACCTGCGGCAGGTCGCACAAGGTGCGGATATGGTCCCACTTGCCCATGCCCATGGGGCCGCGGGCTTCTTCGATGGACACCTGCACATCGAACTCGGCGAAGGCCTCGACAAAGATCTGGGTCGGGGCGAAGGAGCCGAAGTCGACCACGGTGCCAGCCCAGTCGAGGATGGCGGCTTGCAGCTGGGTGGGGTTGCTGTAGTGCATGGTTTCAATGCCTGTGCAGGCGCGAGCGTGCTCGCGAAAAAAGGTTCGGGATCGCGTCAGCCTGATTCGCGAGCAAGCTCGCTCCTACAGGGCGCGGGGATGAGTCAGAGGTCGAGGATTTCCATTTCCCGCAGGACTTCGCCGATGGCGCTCACCGCCGCCTGCATGCCGTGGCGGTCGACGTGGCCGATGCAGCCCACGCGGAAGGTGTCGACCTGGGTCAGCTTGCCCGGGTAGAGGATGTATCCCTTGCTCTTGACCCGTTCGTAGAAATCCTTGAACTGGTAACGCGGGTCTTGCGGGGCGTGGAAGGTGACGATGATCGGCGCCTGGATCGCTTCCGGCAGAAAGCTCCGCAGGCCCAGTTCGCCCATGCCCTGCAGCAGCGTCTGGCAGTTGTCGGCATAGCGTGCATGACGCGCCGGCAGGCCGCCCTGCTCGTGGTATTGCAGCAGCGCTGCGTGCAGCGCGGCCACCACATGGGTCGGTGGGGTGAAGCGCCACTGGCCGGTCCTGGCCATGTAGTCGTGCTGGTCGTGCAGGTCCATGGCCAGGGAGTGGGCATTGCCGGCAGCCTGGGTCAGGGAATGTTTGTCGGCCAGGACAAAACCCATGCCGGGCACGCCCTCCAGGCATTTGCCGGAGGCGGCGATCAGCGCCTCGAAAGGGATGTCGCGGGCATCGATGGGCAGGGCACCGAAGGAACTCATGGCATCGATGATCAGGCGTTTGTGATGGCGGGCGACGACCTGGGCGATGTCGGCCAGCGGGTTGAGGATGCCGGTGCTGGTTTCGCAGTGGATCAGCGCCACATGGCTGATGCGAGGGTCGGCTTGGAGCAGGCGCTCGACGTCGGCGGCGGTGGTGGGTTCGTCCTCAGCGGTTTCAAACGTGCAGAATTCGCGGCCGAGCACTTCGCAGATCTTCGCCAGGCGCTTGCCGTAGGCGCCGTTGATCAGCACCAACACCTTGCCATCGCGGGGCACTAGGGTGCCGATGGCGGCTTCCACGGCGAAGGTGCCGCTGCCCTGCAGGGGCACGCAGTGGTGGCTCTCGGCGCCGTTGACGATGGCCAGCAGTTGCCGGCACAGGCTGGCGGTCAGTTGGTTGAAGCGCTCATCCCACGAGCCCCAGTCCACCAGCATCGCCTGGCGGGTGCGGGCGGAGGTGGTCAGGGGACCGGGGGTAAGCAGGATGGGCTCGGCGACGCTCATGGGGTGTCCTCGAAAAGATGGGGTGACGCTACGGGGACTAAATTGCAGTTTGCCTTGTCATCAATCAAATTGTTTGTTGTTATGCCAGCCATCAGTGAGGCCGATAGCTATGAACCTGTTTCAACTGCGCGCATTCGACGCCGTGGCCCGTGAAGGCAGCTTCACCCGGGCGGCCGGGCGGCTGTTCATCAGCCAGCCGGCGGTGACCGGGCACATCAAGGCCCTGGAAGAGCATTACCAGATCACCCTGCTGCGGCGCACTGCGCGCAGGGTGGAGCTGACTGAGGAAGGCATCAAGCTGGCGGCCATCACCCGGGCCATGTTCAGTCTGGCGGAGGAGGCCCAGGCCATGCTCGAGGCCAACCGGCAACTGCTGACCGGGCGCCTGGAGGTGGCGGCGGACGGCCCGCACCTGGTGATGCCGATGCTGGCCAGCCTGCGGGCGCAATATCCGGGGGTGACGGTCAACTTGCGCCTGGGCAATGCTCAGGAAACCCTGGCCGCCTTGCTGTCCGAGCACGCCGACGTGGCGGTGCTGACCGAGATCGAGCCGCGCAAGGGCCTGCACCTGCAAAGCCTGGGAGAGTCGCAGATCTGTGCCCTGGTGCCCGCAGGGCACCCCTGGCTGGCGCTGGCCGAAGGCATCGCCATCGAGCAACTGGACCAGGTGATCATGGTGCTGCGCGAACCCGGTTCGATCACCCGCCGTACCTTCGATGAAGCCTGCGCGCTGGCCAAGGTCCAGCCGCGGGTGCAGTTGGAGCTGGACAGTCGCGAAGCGGTGACCGAGGCGGTGGCGGCGCAATTGGGGGTGGGCGTCGTCAGCTCGGTGGAAGTCGGCCACGACCCGCGGGTGCGACCCGTGCCGATTCGCGGCGCGGGCCTGGTCAACCGGCACATGCTCGGCTGCATCGAGCGACGTCGTGACCTGCGCCTGATCCGGGCCTTTTTTGCCCTGGCCCCCGCCTGACCCGTCCCCCGCGAGTTGGCGCCGGCTTGCCAGCGTAGAGACTCGAGTGATCGCCTGCGCCGGCCAGGCCGACCGGGGCTGAGGCCGGCAGAGCGGCGGCCGGATACTGACTTTTTGGTCGATCAGGGCTTTGAGGACGTATAAACTTGCCCATCGCGTCGGCCAAATCCAACTCGACGCCATAGATCAAGAGAGTGAGTAATGGGCGCACAGTGGAAGGTTAAACACAAAGAAGCGGCAGCCAACGCCAAGGGCAAGATCTTCGGCAAGCTGGTGAAAGAGATCACCATCGCCGCACGTAACGGCGCTGACGTCGCCACCAACGCCCACCTGCGGCTGGTGGTGGAACAGGCGAAAAAGGCTTCGATGCCGCGTGAGACCCTTGAGCGCGCCATCAAGAAAGGCTCGGGCCAGCTCGGCGAAACCGTGCAGTACCACCGCGTGACCTACGAAGGTTTTGCCCCGCACCAGGTGCCGCTGATCGTTGAATGCGTGACCGACAACATCAACCGCACCGTGGCGGAAATCCGCGTGGCCTTCCGCAAGGGCCAATTGGGGGCTTCCGGCTCGGTGTCCTGGGACTTCAACCACGTCGGCATGATCGAAGCCTCGCCGGACACCCCGGACGCTGATCCGGAACTGGCGGCCATCGAGGCCGGTGCCCAGGATTTCGAGCCGGGTGAAGAGGGCGCGACCCTGTTCCTGACCGAGCCTGCGGACCTGGATGCGGTGCAGAAGGCCTTGCCCGAGCAGGGTTTCACCGTGTTGTCGGCCAAGCTCGGCTACCAGCCGAAAAACCCGGTGAGCGGCCTGAGCGATGAGCAGATGGCTGAAGTCGAAGCCTTCCTCGAAGGCCTGGACAACCATGACGACGTGCAGGACATGTTCGTCGGCCTGGCGGGTTAAGACCGCGATTCGCCGGCCAGCCGGCTCCTGCATACCTCTGTAGGAGCCGGCTGGCCGGCGAAGCTGTTTTAAAGCCCCGCCAATGCCTCGCAGACCTGGGCAAAGTCCGGTCGTGCCAGCACCTCTGGCCGACAGCAGCGCTGCACCAGCGCCGTTAGTTTCTGCTGTTGCTCCAGGCTCAGCGAACCATCCTCACGCTCCAGCAGTTCTTCCAGCAAGATGCCGAAGGCCCGCACTTCCAGGCGTTGCAGCGCGCGGCTTTGCTCGGTGTTGTCCTGGGCATGGAAGGAGGCTGCGCCAAAATCCCCCAGCAGGCACTCGCCCCGGGCACTCCACAAGGTGTTGTGGCCATAGAGGTCGCCATGGGTAATGCCCTGGGCGTGCAGGTGCGCACCCACCGAGGCGATGCCCCGGGCGATGTCCAGGGTCACGTCGGCGTTGAAGCAGGCGTTGTCCGGGTAGATGTCCCGGGAGCAGGAGTCCAGGCTCGGCAGCGCCGCCAGGTTGGTAAAGTGTGTGTCGATCAACTGCATCACCAGGCCGTTCTGGCCTTGGGGATGATCCTGGACCCGGCCTTCGACGCGGATCAGGTTCGGGTGCAGCCCGGCGCTGATGCAGGCGTTCATTTCATGCAGCGGCGAGCCGTCGCTGGTCATTTCGCCCTTGTACAGCTTGACCGCCACCGCGCGCGGCGGTTGCCCGGCGGGTTGCCAGTGGGCCTGGTGAATCACCCCCGAGGCGCCTTCGCCCAGGCGCTGTTGCAGGGTCAGTTCGCTCCAGGGAATGCTTGGCGTGGAGGCCAGCGCCGTGGCGTCGGCTTCCGATTCCAGTGGATTGCCGGCGTAGGCCAGCCAGGTCAGGCGCGGCAGGGCCAGGAGGAACGGCGGCAGCTCGGTCAGGCGGTTGGCGGCGATCCGCAGCAGCTCCAGGTTGTGGCACTGGCCCAGGCTCTGGGGCAGGGC
Organism: Pseudomonas sp. LD120; assembly: GCF_009861525.1. Lineage (GTDB taxonomy): Bacteria > Pseudomonadota > Gammaproteobacteria > Pseudomonadales > Pseudomonadaceae > Aquipseudomonas. The sequence goes on from NZ_WVHL01000003.1 coordinate 1,026,023, forward strand.
GGTCAGGCGGTTGCCGGCCAGCATGAGCTTTTGCAGCAGCGGGCGCTGGCCCAGCTCTTCGGGCAGTTCAGTGATGCAGTTGTCGGTGAGGATCAGCCAGCGTAGCTGCGGCGGCAGGGCGGCGGCCGGCACCCGTTCGATGCGGTTGGCCTTGAAGCCAATCATGCTCAGTTGCGCGCATTGGCCGAGACAGGCTGGTACTTCACTGAACTGGTTGTCCGAGCAGAACAGAATGCGCAGGCGGGTCAGGCGATGCAGGTCGTCGGGCAGGCTACTCAGGGCGTTGCCGCTGAGGTTGAGGATCTCCAGGGAGTCGGCAAGATCGAAGATCTCCCGGGGGAACTCGGTCAGTCCACAGGACAGGTCCAGGCGCTTGATTCCGGCCAGCTGGCCGGCCCGCAGTTGAGCAAGGGTATCCATGAACAGCGTCAGTACTCGAAAGAAGGAAAAGGGGCAGCAGAATAAAGGAGATCGGTGGGTTTTGCTGCTGGATAGGCCATTTGCCGACGCGGCCGAGGGTTACTGTGTTTCCAACAGCCTGAACGTCAGGGCCGCTGCATCCTGTTTCTCCGAGTAATCGGCCATCAGGGTGAGATCCGTCCTCTGGCCCGCGGACCATAGCTGGCAAGCCACTCGCCTCGATTGTGAGCCAGCCTCTGTCGGGTAAACGTCCAGAGGAATCCGGCCGCAGCTGTCGGGTTTGAAGGCCAGGTGATAAGGCGGGAGCGTCAAGTTCGCAACCATTTCTCCCGAGTACTCCAGTTCCTCGATGATTTCGTCATAAATGGCAGGGCTCACTGCAAATACCGATAACGCCGATCGCTCGCCGTTTTGAATGGCGTTGAGCAGAGCGGTTGTGAGTCGATAGATTTCGTCGTGATCAAATGATTGCATCGTTCATTTCTCTAGCCAGCTTGCGGAACGCGGCGGGTTGCTTGCGATTTCTGGCCTCGCACAATATCAATGCCAGGCTGTGGTGCTCAAAGGTCTTTTTGACCGAGTCGGTTGCGACATTAGCCAGCGGGGTAGCCGGGTTGAAGTCGCTCTCCAGGGTAGAAACCATGTAGGCGCCTTTTCTGCTCCATTGGTTGAAGCGCATGACGTATCGGTCATTGAGTATCATGGCGCCTTCTTGCTTATCGTCCGAAAAGTAGAAGTCCAGGTTCGAGGCAAGACTGTCGTCTTGCTGGGCAAGGCGCTTTTGGTATCTGAGCAAGGTGCTAAGGCGCGCGCCGGGGGCAAGGCCAAAACCACTGCCTAGGGTCTGCTGGTTGAAGCAGTAACACTTGAACAACACCTCCAGCGTTCGCCGCTGGTAGCTCGTCGAGTAGCTTTTTTCATAAAAGTGAAAGTCGCAGGGTTCGCCAATCCGTTCATGCCCCGCTGCCGCGAGCGCCTCTGGCGAGAAGCTCTGCAGGCCAAACAGGTGTGGGTTCGTGAGCGTTGAGTTTTTCAGGTACAGGTGAAAGAGCTCGAAAAAGGTGACTGGCAACATGTTTATAACGACCGATCCTTGGATTGTTGGGAGCGCAGATGCCGCGGCGGCTCAGCCCAGTGGCTGCCCGGGACCGATTTTCCGCAATTGCCCGAGGCGGCTGCGGGTGCGCGCCAGATCGATGGCGTGGCCGCCGAGACACTCATGCAGCGGGCGCTGGCCGATCAGCAGCAGGCGTTTGTCTTGGTCGTAGAGCACGTCGATCAGGTTGATGAAGCGTTGCTGGGCGGCGATCGAGCATTCTCCCAACTCCGGCAGTTCGTCGATGATCCAGGTGTCGAAGTGGCGACTCAGTTCCAGGTAGTCCATGACGGCCGTGGGCTGTTCGCACACATCGTTGAATTCAAAACGGATGCTGCGCTGCTGGATCTGGCGCACGGTCAATTGCCGGGCGCCTACTGTCAGTTGCGCCGCTGCGGCATGGCGCTCGGGCAGTTCCAGGACCAGGCGCTGGGCCGGGGTGCCGGGCCACACATAGCACCCCTGGGTGAAGACCTGCTGGTCGTGGGTCTGCGCCTGGCTACGGTAGTCGTGGGGGCCGCTCACCTCCATCACCTGCATGCGCCCGTTGATCAGCTCGATCACCGGCTTGAAGCGGGCATGGTACAGCGGGTTGGGCAGCAGGCCTTCGGGGGCGTAATTGGAGGTCAACAGCAGGGTGATGCCGCGTTTGAACAGGGCCTTGAACAGCCGGTTGATCAGCATTGCATCGCCGATGTCGTGAACATGGAATTCATCGAAGCACAGCACCCGGCACTGGCTGAGCAACTCGTCTAGGGTGGCTCCCAGAGCGTCGGCCTGCTGCTGATGGCGGAACATGCCCTGGTGCAACTGGGCGAAGAAGTCGTGGAAGTGCAGGCGCTGTTTTTCGGCGATGGGCAAGGCGCGGAAGAAGCCGTCCAGCAACCAGCTCTTGCCCCGGCCGACGGCGCCGTACAGGTACAGGCTCTGAGCCCTGTGTGGCTGCAGCAGCAGCGTCTCGGCTTGCCGCGCCATGCAGTCGATCACCCGCAACTGGCCCGGGCTCAGGGTGTAGCCCTGATCTCGTGCCTGGTGCTCAAAGTAGTCGTGGATGACCCGCGCCTGGGCGCTGGGGCGTCGAGACGCCTGGCTGAACAGGCGTCGCCAGCGTGATTGCGGCGCTGCAGATTCTGACGGTAAAGCGGCCAATGGTAGTTACCCCGATGGTTCCAGGCCGCTCACCTTAAAAGCGGCGCGACAATTTAACCAATCGAAACCCCGTCGGCCACTGATCTCGAAAAGGCATGGCTGAGGGCGCTGTTGTGTCTTGGCCGTGGCGTCAGGAAATGAATAGGCAAACTGGCGATTTTTTCCTCGGTTGCTACCCTCCTTGCAGCCAATGCTTCTGGGTAAGGATTGAGGCCTTGAATGGATATAAGGGGATGGCAGGGATCAGCGCGCTGCTTTGCGCGACCGCAGGCGCCACGGATTTGCAGGTGCAGGTGCGGGTCGACGTGATGCATGGCTGCCAGTTGGTCGGGCTGCCGCGCGAAGCGGGTGTCGAGCAACTGGGTACCCTGGATTTTGGCAGCACTGCGCGCTTGGACAATCCTGCCGGTCCTTTGTCGGCGACCTTGCTCAGTGGCCGTCAACCCCGCCTGGAATGCAACCCCGATACCCCTTACCAGATGCGCATCGACGGTGGTTTGCATGGCGGCGTCGGTGAGCTGCGTTACCTGGCCAGTGACCGTTCGTTGGGCAAACCCATTCCTTATCGCCTTTACCGGGACCCGGCACGGCGTGTTCCGCTGCCAGTGAATGTGCCGGTCAGTGGCCGGGTGTCGGATTCCGGCACCGTAGAACTGCCCGTGTACGGGCGCATTGAACCGGTGGCCGAAATTCCAGGCGCCGGCGGTTATTCCGATGTATTGAAGGTGACCCTGAGCTGGTGAGAGTGGGGGGCTGAACGCTACTGCGCAGGAGCCGCGCAGAGCAGGGACAGCCGCTTGTCGTGAGCGGCTCATGTAGGAGTCCTGATGGAAGTGGGATGGGCGCAATGAACAGCGGGACCAGGACGATCGTCGCCCTGGGTGGGTTGTGTCTGCTGGTGCCAGATGCGCAAGCGGCGATCAGCGGCCAGATCCAGGCACGGCTGGTGATTACCGCCAGTTGTCAGGTGACCCATGGTGCCGGCGGCGCCCCTGGCAGCGCGGTCGGCGACTTGGGCATGCTCGACTTCGGTCAGCAGGGGCCGACCTGGATTTCCCCCATCAAGGCCAGCCTTGGCGACAACGCCGAAGGTCAGTTGCAGGTGGCCTGCAATCCCTCGGTCACCGGCTTCACGGTGAGCATCAATGGCGGCCTCAACGGCGACGGCACGACCCGGCGCCTTAGCAACGGTCGCCTGAGCATTCCCTATCGATTGTTCGTCGATGCATCCGGTAGCCATAGCTACAGCATCGGCCAGCAGCGCAATTTCGCAGTGAGCGGCAATAGCCGGATTCCCATTCCGGTATTTGGCTCAGTGGTCGCGAATACCCGCGCGATTCCGGCCGGGGTCTACACCGACACCCTGACCATCACGCTGGATTGGTAAACCACGAGAGGACGCACATCATGCACGCGCTTGTATCCAGGATTGGCTGGCCTTTGTTGGGACTGGCAATGGTGTCTACGGCAAATGCGGCCACCACCGTTACGGGGCAGATCAGTTCGACCCTGATCCTCACCAGCAGTTGTCAGGTCAACGGGGTGGGGGGCAGCACTGGGCTGGACTTTGGTGCCTTGAACTTCGGCACCACCAACAGTCTGTTCAGCACCGCCACTGGTCAGGTGCTGGGGGGCGGCGGCGGAGCCTTGTCGATTCTGTGCTCCACGGGCACCACGCCAACCCTGACCATCCAGGGCGGTAGCAACGATGGCCAGTCCGCTGGCGGCACCCGTGCACTGTATGACGGTGTCGGCAATTACGTGCCTTACGACCTGTACACCGATTCCGGGCATTCGCAGATCGTGGCGATCAACGGGGTGATCAACCTGGCACCGAGTACCGGGGTTGCGCAGACCGTGAACCTCTATGGTCAGGCGGTGGGCAAGGCGGGGCTGCCAGCCGGCACCTACACCGATACGGTGTCCGTGCAACTGACCTTCTGATGCCATGTTCAACCATGCCAGTGCGTGGTTGCTGCTGATTGGCGCGAGCGCTTGGTCGGTGGGTTTGACGGCAGCCACCAGTCAGAGCTTTCAGGTCAGCGCCACCGTCACCGCCGGTTGCCTGGTGGTGGGCGGGGTCAGCGACTACGGCAGCCTGGCGTTCGGCAGTCACTCGGCGCTGTCCACCAGCACTGTGAGCGCGGCGCTGACGGGGGGCGTGCAGTTGCAATGTACGCCGGGGGTCACGCTGAACATGACGGTCGACGGCGGCCAGTACAACAGCAGCGGGCGCCACATGCAGCTCAATAGCGGCAGTGAGCGGGTGGCTTATCAACTCTATAGCGATGCCGCCTACAGCCAGAGCCTGGGTATCAGCCAGAGCGTGGCGGTGGTCTACAGCGATGCCAATCACATCAGCCTGCCGATTTATGGGCGGGTGCAGTTGTCGGGCAGTCAACCTGGGGGAACCTACAGCGATGTGCTGCAAGTGCAACTGTCGTGGTGATCAAGTCAATCAACCAGCAGCCGGACAAGGAGTCGTTGTATGCATTTACTGTTGTGGGGCCTGTGGACGACAGGTTGCCGGGCACTCGGCGGATTGTTGCTGGGCCTGTCCACCGCCCAGGCCGCCAGTTCAGTGTTGATCTGGCCGATCGATCCGGTACTGGAGGCCGATCAGCAAGCCAGCGCGCTGTGGCTGGAAAACCGTGGCACCGAAACCGCCCACCTGCAGATCCGGGTGTTCGCCTGGAGCCAGAGCGATTTTGCCGATCAGTACCAGAACCAGCGCGATGTCATCGGTAGCCCGCCGGTGGCCAAGATCGAACCCGGGCAGAAGCAGTTGGTGCGCCTGACCCGCACCCGTGAGGTGCCGCCTGGGCAGGAGTTGGCGTACCGAATCATCATTGACGAGATTCCTTCGGCGCAGCCCATCACTGCACGAGATGGGGCCAAGAGCGCGGCGGCCATTCGCTTTCAGATGCGTTATTCGGTGCCGCTGTTTGCCTACGGCGCAGGACTCTGGAGCAAGGAAGACAGCACTCGACGGCGCGATCCCAAGGGGGGCGGCGTACCGGACCTGAGCTGGCGCAAGGTGGTAGTGGACGGCAAACCTTTCTTCGAGTTGCGCAACCGCGGGGCGGTGCACGCGCGGCTGACCGATGTTGCCTTCGGGCAAGGCGGGCAGGCCCAGCCACTGGCACCGGGTTTGCTCGGGTATGTGCTGCCTGGGGCGGTCATGCGCTGGCCGGCGCCAGCGCCATTGGCGGCTGGGTCGACCCTGCAACTGCGCGTCAATGGGGCGCCACAGGTTCAGCGTCTGCCGCCTTCACCCTGATCGACAGGGACCAGGCAGCCGTCTGCAAAACGCACAGGCAGAGAAACAGGCGCAGGTGAGCAAGGAGCATCCGCCTCGGGAGGAAGATGTCCATCAAGGGACCTGAATCCATCATGAGCCAGGGCTTGGTGCGCCGTTTCCGGCGCTTGCAGGGGCTGATGGGCGGCCTGTGGGGCTTGATGTTGTCTTGTCCACTCCAGGCTGGCGACTTACCGCCGCCGCCCAGCAGCCTGGAGTTCCTAGGCGATGCGCAGTTGTTTCTGGAATTGGTGATCAATCAGATGAACACCGGCAAGGTGGTGGCGGTGGAGCAGCGGGCTGGAGGCTTGTACATACCGGCGCAGACCCTGCGAGAGACCGGTATGAGCCTGCCCGACGGCGTCGGCCGTGAGGTGGACCTCGATAGCCTGCAGGGCGTGCACAGCGATTACGACATTCAGGGCCAACGCCTGTTGCTCGATGTGCCACCGCACTGGTTGCCGGAGCAGTTCATCGGCAACCGCCAGGCCTATCCGCGAACCCAAGCCCTGAGCAGTTTCGGCGCGCTGCTCAACTACGACCTGTACCTCAATGACACCGATGACGGTGGCACTTACCTGGCGGCCTGGAACGAAGTGCGGTTGTTTGACCACTGGGGCACCTTGTCCAATACCGGGCAGTACCGGCGGACCCTGTCCGGTGTCGAGAGCAGCTCGCTGAACAACGGCTATCGGCGTTACGACACCACTTGGCGCTTTTCCGACGATGAGCGCCTGTTGACGTATGAAGTCGGTGACCTGATCAGTGGCGCTTTACCGTGGAGCAACTCGGTGCGCCTGGGCGGGGTGCAGCTGTCACGGGATTTCGCCGTGCGTCCGGACCTGGTGACCTATCCACTGCCACAGTTTGCCGGGGAGGCGGCGGTGCCATCTTCGCTGGACCTGTTCATCAACGGCTACAAATCCAGCAGCGCCGAGCTGCAGCCCGGCCCCTACACCCTGACCAACATTCCTTTTATCAACGGCGCAGGCGAGGCCGTGGTAGTGACCACCGATACCCTGGGCCGGCAGGTCTCGACCAGCGTACCGTTCTACGTCACCAGCAGCCTTTTGCAGAAGGGCCTGACGGATTTCTCGGTGGCCGCTGGCACCTTGCGTCGGGACTACACCTTGCGTGATTTCGGTTATGGCCCGGGGGTGACTTCCGCCAGCCTGCGTCATGGCCTGAGCGACAGCCTGACCTTCGAAAGCCTTGCGCAAGCGTCCGAGTCGCTGGCTCTGGGCGGGGTGGGCGGCAATTGGCGGCTGGGGCAGCTTGGGGTGTTCAACAGTGCCGTCAGCCAGAGTCGTTTTGATGGCAAGGGCGGTCAGCAGATGAGCCTGGGTTACCAGTACAGCAGCCAGCGCTACAGCGTCGCCTACCAGCGTGTGCAGCGTCGCGATCAGTATGCCGACCTGACGCTGATCGACCGCCCTTACGCCAGCCTCAGCCGGCGCAGCGAACAACTGACCCTGAGCCTCAACCTGGAACGCTACGGCAGCCTGGGCGCCGGTTACTTCGATGTGCGCGCCGCTGACGCGAGCCGTACCCGTTTATTGAACCTGACCTGGAGCAAACCGCTGTGGCACAACAGCAGCTTCTACCTGTCGGCCAACCGTGAAATCGGCGACAGCCAATGGGCCATGCAGGCGCAGTGGGTGGTTCCTTTCGACCTGCACGGTAGCTTGAGCCTGGGTAACGAGCGCAGCAAAACCGGGAAAAACCGCCAGCGGGTCAATTTCAGTCGCTCGGTGCCCACCCAGGGCGGGGTCGGTTACAACCTGGGGTACGCCACTGGCAATGGCGAGGACTATCGCCAGGCGGATGCCACCTGGCGCCTGCAGTCGGTGCGCTTGCAGGCCGGGGTCTATGGCAGCCGCGATGCCGAGACGCGCTGGGCGGATGCCAGCGGCTCTTTGGTGTGGATGGATCGTCAGGTGTTTGCCGCCAATCGTATTGACGACGCCTTTGTGGTGGTCAGCACCAACGGTTACAAGGACATTCCGGTGCGCTATGAAAATCAGCCGGTGGGCCAGACCGACAAGAACGGCCACTTGCTGGTGCCCTGGAGCAGTGCTTACTACCGCGGCAAATACGAGATCGACCCGCTGAACCTGCCGGCCAACGTGCAGAGTCCGAGTGTCGAGCAGCGCGTTGCTGTGCGCCGTGGCGCCGGCTACTTGTTGGCGTTCCCTCTGACCCGGGTCATCGCCGCCAGCGTGGTTCTGGTGGACAGCCAGCAGCGGCAGTTGCCTCTGGGCAGTACGGTGACGCACCAGCAGAGCGGGGCGCGAGCAGTGGTCGGCTGGGACGGGCTGGTCTATCTGGAGAACCTCTTGGCCCACAATAGCCTGGAGGTCGTCCTGGCTGACGGCACCAGTTGCCGGGCGCAGTTCGATATGGACCTGCAACAGCAGCAGGTGCCGCTGATCGGCCCGCTGGTCTGTCGGTAGGGCGTGATCACCACAAAAGGAGAGCCGGACGTGGACAGATTCAAGGGATGGCGACTGCTATTGCTGGGGCTGCTGACCTGCGTATTTTCGGCCAAGACCTTGGCATTGTGTACCAGCGTCAGCACCGTGCCGGCGGGGTTTGGCACGGTCAGCTCGATTGTGTTGCGCACCACCTCGCAAGCATCCTCCACTCCCAACTCGGGGCTGAGCTGCACCGGCTCGTTGCTGACCTTGCTGAGCACCACCGATCACTTCTATGCCACCATCACTTCCGGTACCAGCGGCATGGTCGGCCCCACGGGCGATGTCATCAACTACACCTTGTACGCCAACAACAGCACGAGTTATCCCATCACTCGAGGTACACCCTTCGACTTTGCCCGTCATTCGATCATCGATGCCTTGGGCTTGCTAGGGAGCAGTACGGTGGCCAAGACGGTGCCGATTTACCTGGGCACCCTCACCGGTAGCAACGTCGCAGCCGGGGTCTACACCGAGAACCTGAGCATTTTCTGGAGCTGGAACTATTGCGCGGGAATCGGTGCCTTGGGGGTCTGTCTGGGGCGTGATATCGGCAGCGGCACCCAGAGCCTGACTGTGAACATGACGGTTTCCAATGATTGCCTGATCAGTGCCCCGAACATCAGTTTTGGCAGCGCTCCGGTGGTCAGCGCCTTTGCCACGGTGACTGGGCAGACCATCAACCTGGCCTGCACCAAGGGCAGTGCCTATACCGTGGGTTTGAGCGATGGTCAGCAGCCGGTGAGCGCGGGTGGTCGGCGGCGGATGATTTCCAGTGGCAACTACCTGGCCTATGACATCTTCAAGAGTGCCGGAAACACTCGCTGGGGCAGTATCGGCAGTGCCCGGCGCTCCAGTACCGATGCAGAAGTCAACCCGGGCAATGGCCTGGGCAGCGGCAGCCAGATCTTCAACTACAACGCCCGGATCTATAGCGACCAGAGTACGCCGCCGGCCGGCGCCTATGTCGACAACGTGGTGCTCGATGTGGGGTTCTAGGAACCGCCGCGCCACTGATTTCGTCGTCCGCCCGAGGCGCTTTTGCTCAGTCTTGCCCTGGTCGGCCGCTCCATGGTGACGAGCTGTTGCAAAGCATGCCGGGGGGCTGGGGTTGAAGCACATTCGGGCGAGCCTGCTATGGGCGCGCTGAGCTGGCGCCGGACGCAGTGGCCGGGTGCAGTCCAGGGTTCAGGCTCCACAGCCAATAGAGCAGCGCCACGCCGTTGATGGCGGCGCCCAGCAGGCACACTCCGGTCCAGCCGGCCCAGGCGTAGGTGGCGGTGGCGGCGATTGAGCCGCTGGCGCTACCGACCGAATAGAACAGCATGTAACCGGCGGCCAAGCGGCTCTGGGCCTCCGGGCGCACGCTGTAGATCAGGCTCTGGCTGGTGACGTGTACGGCCTGTAAGCCCAGGTCGAAGGTGATCACCCCCAGTAACAGCGCCCATAGTGAAGATTGGGTAAAGGCAATGGGCAGCCAGGACACCAGCATCAATGCCAGGGCCAAGCCGCTGGTCCACTGTGCCAGGCCGCGATCGGCCAGGTGCCCGGCCCGTGCGGCGCCCAGGGCGCCTGCGGCACCGGCCAGGCCGAACAGGCCGATCTCGGTGTGGGACAGCGACAACGGCGGGGCACTCAGAGGCAGCACCATTGGTGTCCACAAGACAGTGCCGGCGGCGAAAATCAGCATGGCCAGCACCGCGCGGTCCCGCAGCACCTTTTCTTCCTTGAATAACTGCCGCAGCGAGCCGAGCAGTTGCCCGTAGCGCTGTACGGTCGGCGGCGGCTCGACGGCCGGCAGTACATGCCACAGGGCCAGTGCCACCAGCAGGGTCAGGCCGGCGGACAGCAGGTACACCGAGCGCCAGCCTGCCAGGTCGGCCATGGTGCCCGCCACGGTACGCGCCAACAGAATGCCCACCACGATACCGCTGGTGACCATGCCCACCACTCGTCCTCGCTGTGTCACCGGCGCCAGGTTGGCCGCATAGGCCACCAACACCTGGGTCACCACCGCCAGCAGCCCGATACAGGCCATGCCCAGCAACAGCCAGGCACTGCTGGGAGCCAGAGCCACGGTCAACAAGGCCAGCACCGACAGCAGGGTCTGGCTGACGATTAATCGTCGGCGGTTGCACAGGTCGCCCAGGGGCACCAGCAACAGCAGACCCAGGCCGTAACCCACCTGAGTCAGGGTGATGACGATGCCCACCGTGGCGGGCGACAGCTCGAAGGCTTGGGCCATGGCGTCGAGCAGCGGTTGGGCGTAGTAGACATTGCCCACCGCCAGTCCGCAGGCGATGGCGAACAGCAGCACCACCGGTGGTGAAAGAGTTGAGGTGGCGGGAGGGGAAGAATCGTGCGGCATGTCAGGCTCCGTTTCTGGTTTTGTTATAAAACCAGTTGTACGGTAATGGTGGGGGTTTTATATTGCAACCACTTTACCTGGGCCCGAACGGAGAATGCCCCGCATGGTTAAACGCACCCGCTTGCAAGATGCCGAGTGCCCGGTAGCTCGTTCATTGGACGCCATAGGTGACTGGTGGTCGTTGTTGATTGTGCGCGACGCTTTTGATGGCATCCGCCGCTTTGGCGAATTTCAGCGCAACCTCGGCATGGCCAAGAATATTCTTGCCGCACGTTTGCGCACCTTGGTGGAGCACGGGGTGTTCGAGGTCGTGCCGGCTTCCGATGGCAGCGCCTATCAGGAATACGTGCTGACCGAGAAGGGTAAGGGGCTGTTTCCCCTGATCATCGGCTTGCGCCAATGGGGCGAGGCGTTTTTCTACGAAGAAGGTGAGGCGCATTCGCGCATGTTGGACCGAGAAACCGGGGAGCCGCTGCCAGCGTTGGAACTGCGAACGGCGGATGGGCGTGTCTTGGGGCCGGAAGATTGCCTGCGGGTGCCGGCCTCTTAAGACGCTGAACGACTGCGGGAGCGGCCCCGCAGTCGTTGTGTGGGTTCAGCGTAGCTTGTCCACCAGGTCGGCGAGGGTGCTCAGAACATCCTTGCCCAGTTGCATGGAACGTTTGCCAGACCAGCCGGTAGCTGGGTTGGGGGCGTCGTCGTGGTCCTTGAAGGGCATTTCCAGGGTCAGCGCCAGGCAGTCGTATTTTTCCCCGACGGCGTTGCAGGCCAGGGTCATGTTGGCTTCGCCGGGCTTATCGCGGGCGTAGCCGTAGGTGGTCTGGAAGTCCTCGGTCTGGCGCTTCAAGTGGCTGCGGAAATGTTCTTCGAGTCCCGCCAAGCGCGGCGTATAGCCCGGATTGCCTTCACAACCGGCGGTGAATACGTGCGGGATTTCTTCATCGCCGTGCACGTCGAGAAACAGGTCGACGCCGTACTTTTCCATCTGCTGCTGAACGAACAGGACTTCCGGGCTCAGCTCCTGGCTGGCGTTCTGCCAGGCACGGTTGAGATCCTGGCCCCGGGCGTTGGTGCGCAAGTTGCCATGGAACGCGCCGTCGGGGTTCATGTTCGGCACCAGGTACAGGTCAGCCTTGGCCAGCAGTGAATTGAGTTCTGGATCATCGTGATGCTGCAGTCGCTCGATCACGCCTTCCATGAACCATTCGGCCATGTGTTCGCCTGGGTGCTGCTGGGCGATGATCCAGATTCTGCGCTGGCCGTCCTTGCCGCTGCCTTTGCGCAGCAGTTGGATATCCCGACCTTCGACACTTTGACCCACGGCCAGCAACTCGGCGTTGGCCTTGCTCAGGGCCTGGTCGATCAGCCAGTCGTGACGACTGCGGCTGTAGGGTTCGAAGTAGGCGAACCAGGCGTGAGTCTGGGTGGCTTCAAGGTTGAACCGCAGCGCGTCGCCTTCGAAGATCGTGGGGACGCGAAACCAGTTCACGTGGTCATAGGAGGCAACGGCCTGGTAGCCGGTCCATGCCTTGCTGTAGGAGGATTGGCTGGCATTGCTCAGGCGGAACCAGTGCTCCTGTCCGACATGCAGGCCGCTGACTTTGAAGTGAAACCACTGAAAGTGCGGACTCTGGATGTCCGGCCGGATGGCCAGCAATGCCTGCAGCGGGTTGCTGATGTCCAACACATTGATGTTGCCGCTGTCGAAGTCGGCAGAGATTTGAAACGAGGAGTGATTGCCCACGGTCATAATCAGGTTCCTGAACAGGAGTGTTATGAACGCTACTCTACACACAAGGGGGGGTAAAAGAAGGGGGCGTCGTCCTTGACGCCGATGAAGCTTAGTGGCTATGCAATTGATTCTCAAGCGCTACTTTTTGATTCCCGGGCCTTTACGACGGACGTTGACTTGCAAAGCAATATTCTTTTGCTATCATCGCCGCCATTATTTTTAGCAGCGCCCACGTCTTCATTAGCCTGAAGCCAAGCCAGAAAAACTGGCAAAAAAAAGACCCGGCAAAAAGCCGGGTCAAAAACCGTGATTAGCCTGATGAGGAGATAATCCAGAGGTCCGACCTAAGGTCCTTTGGGTTATCGACCGATCTCGCGATCAGCTGAATGCAATAGTAATCATTATCATTTGCAAGTCAAACGTTTTTCCCTGCCTGTCGGATATTAATTTCCGTTCCTCCCGACGCCCGTCGTTGGTCTCTGTCTGAGCAAAGCCTTCGGCCTCAGCTTGATTCATGACGCTGACTCTCCAGCGACTTGTCCACCAGTGCTTTGGCGAGGTCGATCATGTGCACCACTGAAAACGCCAGGTCGCGATTGGCGCCCCGCAGGTTGTTGGCCGCATCGTAGGCGGTGGCCGCTGCGCAGCGCAGCAGGTCGGATGCATGAATCATGGCTTCCTCGCTGCTGAGGCTGCGTCTGATTTCAAAGAATTTCTCATCCTTGGCGGGTTCGGTACTGGCGGGTTTCAAGTAGTAGTCCATTGCTCTTCGTGCGGCATCGCTGCCTTTGAGCGAATTCAATGTGGCCTCTGTTTTGAGTTCTGGCACGTCCTTGCTGCTTGTATTCATCGAGTCTTCTGCCCTGTCTAAGAAAAGGAAAGAGGGGGAGAAATCAGGGTAATACGTATTGTAATTGTGACGAGATTTCAAATACTACAAGTTGTGTGTTGAGGCCGGAAATACACAACGTATTGTTCCGCCCATGGACAAATGGATTGAGTTGGTCAAAACCAACATGAAAGGCCGCAAGGTCACACAGGAAAAGCTCGCCGAGCGTCTGGGCATGTCTCAGGGCGGTATCGGTCATTGGTTGAGCAAGCGTCGGCAGCCAAAGATCGAAGACATGAACCGGGTGCTGGAAGAGATCGGCATGGGCTTTCTCGAAGTCGCCCTGGTGGTGCGCGAAAAACCCTTGCTGGGAGATGATGGCGAGCCATTGGCCGACGAATCTTCGCTGCTGCGCAAGTACAATCCGTACTTTCGTTACCCCGTAAGTGATTGGCGGGTTGCCGGTGAGGTTCGCGAAGCGGGGCAGTCAGCCTATGTACCAGAGCGCTACGAGCTTTCCGATTACCAGGCCCAGGGCGCGGCGTTCTGGTTGGTGGTGGTTGGCGATGCGATGATCGCTCCCAGTGGCCTGAGCATCAGTCAGGACATGTTGATTCTGGTTGATCCGGCCATTGCGGCCGAGCCTGGCAAATTGGTGGTCGTACAGTGTCCCGGTAATGCCGAGGCGATCTTCCGCAAGTTGGTTCAAGAGGGCGGTCAGCGATATCTCGTACCGCTTAATCCTACTTATCCGAAGATGCTCTACAGCGACGAGTGCCGGGTTATTGGTGTAGTCGTACAAGCGACTGCGAAGTTCTAACTTCTCTGAATAGCCCCTTCCTACAGGTAGTAAGGGGCTTTCTGACTAAATGGACTTATTCCAGCTCCACTAGCGCACAGCCTTCACTGACCATCTCGCCTTCCTGGCAATACAGTGCCTTGACGACCCCGGCCTGGGGCGCGCGGATGCTGTGCTCCATCTTCATCGCTTCCAATACCACCAATTGCGTACCCGCCTCAACGCTTTGTCCGGTGCTGACCAATACCCGCACGATGCTGCCGTTCATTGGTGCCGTGAGCCCGCCATGCTGATTGTGACTGGCGTCTGCGGCGGCGATCGGGTCATAGGCGGTGATGGCGTGCATGTCGCCCTGCCAATGCAGGTACAGGGTGTCGCCACGGCGAATGGCGCGATGTTCACGGCGCAGTCCCTGTTGCTCGACCCACAGGTGCTCGTTTTGCAACTGATAGGCGGGGGAATGAGCCCCAAGGCTGATGGCCCGGTCCTGCCCGGCGCAGCTCAGATGCAGGCTGGTTTGCGCTGGCAGGCCGCTGCGCCAGCCGTTGAGCGTTGACCAGGGCGATTGGGGATCGTCGTCGCGAGTGCGCTGCGGCTGACTTTGCGCAAAGGCCTGGGCCGCCGCGTGCCAGAAGTCTGTGCTTAGCTCGCTCGGCGCTGGCAGCAATTGCTCCTGATAGCGAGGGATGAATCCGGTATCCAACTGGGCCTCGGCAAATGCAGGGTGAGCGATGATGCGCCGCAAGAAGGCCAGGTTGGTTTTCAAGCCGCCAATGGCGAATTCATCGAGCATGCTCAACAGACGCAGGCGGGCCTGCTCGCGGTTCTCGCCCCAGGCAATCAGCTTGCCCAGCATCGGATCGTAGAAGGGCGACACGCTGTCGCCTTCCTCGACCCCACTGTCCACCCGGCGTCCCGGTCCGGCCGCGGACTCCCGATACAGGTCGAGGCGGCCGGTGGCCGGCAGAAAATCGTTGCCCGGATCTTCAGCGTAGAGGCGCACTTCAATGGCGTGCCCCAGCAGCGGCACTTGTTCCTGGCTGATGGGCAGGGCTTCGCCCCGGGCCACGCGGATTTGCCAGGCCACCAGGTCCAGCCCGGTAATGGCCTCGGTGACCGGGTGCTCCACCTGCAACCGGGTATTCATCTCCATGAAGAAGAATTCACCACGGGCATCCAGAAGAAACTCGACGGTGCCGGCGCCGACATAGCCGATGGCCTGAGCGGCACGCACGGCCGCCTCGCCCATGGCCTTGCGCAGCTCAGGACTGAGGCCCGGAGCGGGGGCTTCCTCGACCACTTTCTGGTGGCGGCGCTGGATCGAGCAATCGCGCTCGTTGAGGTACAGGCAGTGGCCGTGTTGGTCGGCAAACACCTGGATTTCCACATGACGTGGCTTGAGCAGGTACTTTTCCACCAGCATCCGCGAGTCGCCGAAGGACGACAGGGCCTCACGCTGTGCCGAGGCCAGGGCTTCAGCCAGCTGGCTGACGTCTTCAACGACTTTCATGCCTTTGCCGCCCCCCCGGCTGTGGCTTTGAGCAACACCGGGTAGCCAATGCGCTCGGCGGCGTTGCGGAAGGTTTCCAGGTCCTGGGCTTCGCCATGGTATCCCGGCACCAAAGGTACGCCGGCGGTTTCCATCAGCGCCTTGGCCGCCGACTTGCTGCCCATGGCATCGATGGCCGAGGCGGGCGGCCCCAGGAAGATCAAGCCCGCCGCTTCAATGGCCCGCGCGAAACCGGCGTTTTCCGAGAGAAATCCGTAGCCGGGGTGAATGGCCTGGGCGCCGCTGGCTTTGGCCGCAGCGATCAATTTGTCGATCTGCAGGTAACTGTCGGCGGCCTTGCTGCCCCCCAGATCGACACGGATATCCGCTTCGCGGCTGTGCCGCGCTTCGCGGTCGGTGGCGCTGTGCACCGCCACGGTGGTCAGGCCCAGGGCCTTGGCGGTGCGCATCACGCGGCAGGCGATCTCGCCACGGTTGGCCACCAGCAGGGTGTCTAGAACAGAGGTGTTCATCAGCGGGACTCCTTGGTCGTGGTCTCGGTTTGCCAACTGGGCGGACGTTTTTCCAGAAATGCCCGCAGGCCCTCCTGACCCTCGGTGCTGACCCGAATCCGCGCAATCGCGTTTTCGCAGTAGCGGCGCAGGGCGGTGGTCAGGGCACCATTGCCCACTTCGCGCAGCAGGTCCTTGCTGGCACGCATGGCCTGGGGACTGTTGAGCAGCAGGTTGTCGATCCATTGGGTGAGTCGCGGCTCCAGCTCTGTTGCTGGGTAACTCTCTGCCAGCAACCCGATTTCCCGTGCCCGCTGACCGTCAAAACGCTCGGCGGTCAGGGTGTAGCGCCGGGCAGCGCGCTCGCCGATGGCTTGAACCACAAAGGGACTGATCACCGCCGGTGCCAGGCCGATGCGCACTTCCGATAGGCAGAATTGCGCATCATCGCTACCGATGGCCATGTCACAGCAACTGATCAGGCCCAGGGCGCCGCCGAAGGCCGCGCCTTGCACCACCGCCAGGGTGGGGATTTTCAGCTTGGCCAGGTTGTACATCAGCTCCGCCAGTTCCCGGGCGTCGTCGAGGTTGGTCTGGTAGTCGAGCTCGGCCGACTGCTGCATCCAGGCCAGGTCGGCGCCGGCGCTGAAATGTTTGCCACGTCCGCGCAGCAGCAAAAAGCGCAAGTTCGGATCGCCTTGCACCTGATCCAGGGCCAGGATCAGCTCGCGGATCATTTCGGCATTGAAGGCGTTGTTCTTTGCTTCACGGCTGAGCCACAAGGTGGCGAAGCCACGCGGGTCACGCTGCAGTTCCAGGGTATTGAAGTCGCTCATGTTTTTCTCGCGCAGGATTACATGCGGAACACGCCGAAGCGGCTCTGTTCGATGGGGGCATTGAGGGCGGCGGACAGGGCCAGGGCCAGCACGTCGCGGGTCTGTGCCGGGTCAATGACGCCGTCGTCCCAGAGTCGGGCGCTGGAGTAATAAGGGTGCCCCTGGTGCTCGTACTGATCGAGGATCGGCTGTTTGATCTCGGCTTCCTGGGCGGCGTCGAAGGGCTGTCCGCTGCGTTCCGCTTGTTCGCGCTTGACCTGAACCAGTACCCCGGCCGCCTGTTCGGCACCCATCACGCCAATTCGCGCATTGGGCCACATCCACAAAAAGCGCGGGTCGTAGGCGCGGCCGCACATGCCGTAGTTGCCGGCGCCGAAGCTGCCGCCGATGATCACGGTGAGTTTCGGCACCTTGGCGCAGGCCACCG
Organism: Pseudomonas sp. LD120; assembly: GCF_009861525.1. Classification (GTDB taxonomy): domain Bacteria; phylum Pseudomonadota; class Gammaproteobacteria; order Pseudomonadales; family Pseudomonadaceae; genus Aquipseudomonas. The sequence goes on from NZ_WVHL01000003.1 coordinate 1,043,452, forward strand.
CGGTCACCAGTTTGGCGCCGTGTTTGGCGATACCGCCGGCTTCGTATTTCTGCCCGACCATGAAGCCGGTGATGTTCTGCAGGAACACCAGGGGAATGCCGCGCTGGCAGGCCAGTTCGATGAAGTGCGCGCCTTTTTGCGCGGCTTCGGCGAACAGGATGCCGTTGTTGGCGAGAATGGCCACCGGGTAGCCGTGCAGATGGGCGAAACCGCAGACCAGGGTGGTGCCGAACAGGGCCTTGAATTCATCGAACAGCGAGCCGTCCACCAGCCGGGCAATGACTTCGCGGACATCGAATGGCTGCTTGGCATCGGCTGGCACCACACCATAGAGCTCGTCGCCGGCATACAGCGGGGCGATTGGGGTACGTTGCTGCAATTGCCCTTGCTTGTGCCAGTTGAGGTTGGCCACGCTGCGTCGTGCCAGGGCCAGGGCGTGTTCGTCGCTGTCAGCGTAGTGGTCGGCGACCCCGGAAATCTTGCAGTGCACATCGGCACCGCCCAGGTCTTCGGCACTCACCACTTCGCCGGTGGCGGCTTTCACCAGGGGCGGGCCGGCAAGGAAGATGGTCGCCTGTTCACGGACCATGATCGCTTCGTCGGCCATGGCTGGCACGTAGGCACCACCGGCAGTGCAGGAACCCATGACCACGGCGATCTGCGGGATGCCCTGGGCGCTCATGTTGGCCTGGTTGAAAAAGATGCGTCCGAAGTGCTCGCGATCAGGGAAGACTTCGTCCTGGCGGGGCAGGTTGGCGCCGCCGGAGTCCACCAGGTAGATGCACGGCAGGCGGTTTTGCTGGGCAATGGTCTGGGCCCGCAGGTGTTTTTTCACCGTCAGTGGGTAGTAGGAGCCGCCTTTCACCGTGGCGTCGTTGGCCACGATCATGCATTCGATGCCTTCCACCCGACCGATGCCGGCAATCAGCCCTGCGGCCGGCACGTCTTCGCCATAGACCTCGTAGGCGGCCAGGGGGCTGAGTTCAAGGAAGGGCGAGCCAGGATCGAGCAGGCGGTTGATACGCTCGCGTGGCAGCAGTTTGCCCCGGGAAGTGTGGCGTTCCTGAGCCTTGGCGCCACCACCCTGCTGGACCTGGGCGAGCAAGGTGTGCAGGGCGTCGACCTGGGCCAGCATGCTGGCCGCGTTCTGCGCGAACTCGGGGGATTTCGGGTTGAGCTGAGACTTCAGAATCATCGGAGGGCCTACGGCAGCTTCAAGCGACACGCTTCAAGCTGCAAAAGTAAGTCGGTGTTACGGCAGCTTTGGCTTGCCGCTGGTAGCTCGCAATGTGCGGCTGCTTTTACTTGGTTTCGTTGAACAGTTCACGACCGATCAGCATGCGCCGGATCTCGCTGGTGCCAGCACCGATTTCGTAGAGCTTGGCGTCGCGCAGTAGGCGACCGGCGGGGAATTCGTTGATGTAGCCGTTGCCGCCGAGGATCTGGATCGCATCCAGGGCCATCTGGGTGGCACGTTCGGCGCTGTAGAGGATCACCCCGGCGGCGTCCTTGCGGGTGGTTTCGCCGCGCTCGCAGGCCTGGGCCACGGCGTACAGGTAGGCGCGGCTGGCGTTGAGCTGGGTGTACATGTCGGCGATCTTGCCCTGGATCAGCTGGAACTCGCCGATGCTCTGGCCGAACTGCTTGCGGTCGTGAATGTAGGGCACCACCAGGTCCATGCAGGCTTGCATGATCCCGGTCGGGCCGCCGGAGAGCACCACGCGCTCGTAGTCCAGGCCGCTCATCAGGACTTTGACCCCGCCATTGAGCATGCCGAGGATATTTTCCTCCGGTACTTCCACATCATCGAAGAACAGCTCGCAGGTGTTGGAGCCGCGCATGCCCAGCTTGTCGAACTTGTTGCTGCGGCTGAAGCCTTTCCAGTCGCGCTCGACGATGAAAGCGGTGATGCCGTGGGGGCCTTTCTCCAGGTCGGTCTTGGCGTAGATCACATAGGTGTTGGCGTCGGGGCCGTTGGTGATCCAGGTCTTGCTGCCGTTGAGCACGAAACGGTCGCCACGCTTGTCGGCCCGCAGCTTCATCGACACCACGTCGGAGCCCGCATTGGGCTCGCTCATAGCCAGGGCGCCAATGTGCTCGCCGCTGATCAGTTTGGGCAGGTACTTGCTCTTCTGTTCATGGCTGCCGTTGCGGTTGATCTGGTTCACGCAGAGGTTGGAGTGGGCACCGTAGGACAGGGCCACGGAGGCCGAGCCGCGGCTGATTTCTTCCATGGCCACCACGTGAGCCAGGTAACCCAGGCCGGCACCGCCATATTCTTCCGCTACGGTAATACCCAAGAGGCCCATGTCGCCGAACTTGCGCCACATATCGGCGGGGAACAGGTTGTCGACGTCGATCTGCGCGGCTCGGGGCGCGAGCTCCGCCTTGACGAAGGCCTGGACCTGTTGGCGCAGCATATCGATGGTTTCACCGAGGGCGAAGTTCAGGGTCGGGTAAGTCATGGCGGGGCACCTTCACACTTGTTTTTATTGAGGGAAATGAACGTGGAGAGCGGCGCTGTTCGGCTCTCACCTTTACGTTAACGTAAGCCTGCGCTCGGCGACTGTCAATCGCGCTTTACGTAAACGTCAACTTGCGCCAGAGTAGCAGGGCTTTCGATGGCGGCCAGGCTGTTTCGCACCATGGGCCAGGCTCTTGAACACCCACTAATAAAGACAATAGGGGTCGTTATGGAACACTCGGGTTTCCAAGCGGATCGCAGTTACACCCGCGGTACGCAAGACAAGCCGCTGCTGGCGTTGACCATTGGTCAGGCCTTCGACAACACCGTTGCCGTGCATCCTCAGGGAGAAGCCCTGGTGGTGCGCCATCAGCAGTTGCGTTACACCTGGCAGCAACTAAGTGAGCAGGTCGACCTGCACGCCAGGGCGTTACTGACCTTGGGCCTTAAGACCGGCGATCGCCTGGGGATCTGGGCGCCCAATTGCGCTCAGTGGTGCATTGCCCAATTCGCCAGTGCCAAGATCGGCGTCATTTTAGTGAACATCAATCCGGCTTATCGCAGCTCCGAGCTTGAGTATGTGCTCAAGCAGTCCGGTTGCCAGTGGCTGATCTGTGCCGGGGCATTCAAGACCTCCGACTACCACGGCATGCTTCAGGAGCTGGTTCCTGAGCTGGCGGAACAAGCCATCGGGCATGTGCACACTGAGCGCCTTGCGCAACTGCGCGGGGTGATCAGTCTGGATGTGCAGCCGCCGTCCGGTTTCCTTCCCTGGTCGCAATTGACGACCCTGGCCGCCGCCACCTCGGTCGAGCAGTTGCAAGCCCGTCAGGACAGTCTGGATTTCGATCAGGCGGTGAATATCCAGTACACCTCGGGCACCACGGGTTTTCCCAAGGGCGCGACCCTGAGTCACTACAACATTCTCAACAACGGCTACATGGTCGGCGAGAGCCTGGGGCTAACGGCGCAGGACCGCTTGGTGATTCCTGTGCCGCTTTACCACTGTTTCGGCATGGTCATGGGCAATTTGGGTTGTGTCACCCACGGCACGACCATGATCTATCCCAACGATGCATTCGACCCTCTGCAGACCTTGGCCACCGTGGCCGAGGAGCGGGCTACCGGACTGTATGGGGTGCCTACCATGTTTATCGCCATGCTTGATCAGCCGCGGCGCGGCGAGTTTGACCTGTCGAGCCTGCGCACCGGGATCATGGCGGGCGCGACCTGTCCGATTGAGGTGATGCGCCGGGTGATCAGCGAGATGCACATGAGCGAAGTGCAGATCGCCTACGGCATGACGGAAACCAGCCCGGTGTCGCTGCAGACCGGTCCCGCCGATGAGCTGGAGTTACGGGTGACGACGGTTGGGCGAACTCAGCCGCACCTGGAGAGCAAGATTATCGATGAGGCGGGTAACGTGGTGCCGCGCGGCACCATTGGCGAGCTCTGCACCCGGGGTTATAGCGTCATGCTCGGCTATTGGAACAACCCTCAGGCCAGCGGCGAAGCCATCGATCAGGCCGGCTGGATGCATACCGGCGATCTGGCTTCGATGAATGACGAGGGTTATGTGTGCATTGCCGGGCGCAACAAGGACATGATCATTCGCGGCGGCGAGAACATTTATCCGCGTGAACTGGAGGAGTTCTTCTTCACTCATCCTGCGGTGGCGGATGTGCAGGTGATCGGCATTCCGTGTTCCAAGTACGGCGAGGAGATCGTCGCCTGGATCAAGTTCCATCCGGGGCATTCGGCCAATGAGCTGGAGCTGCAAACCTGGTGCAAAGAGCGCATTGCCCATTTCAAGACGCCGCGTTACTTCAAGTTCGTCGAAGAGTTCCCGATGACGGTGACCGGCAAGATCCAGAAGTTCCGCATGCGCGAGATCAGCATTGAGGAGTTGCGTGAGTCAGTGAACAACGGGTGATCGTTGATGGGGCGTGCATCCTGGGCGGTGCACGCTTTGTGGGCGCGAGGAGGCGGACCAATGCTTGATCGCAGGACGCACAAAGGGGAGCCGAAGCTCCCCTTTAATTTGTCGTTGCGTGCTCTTTTCTTATTATTGAGGGGCGGTCTGTTGTTGTTTTTGTTAACCGTGACCCTTTACTGCTGTTTTTGGCGATCCCCATCCGGGATCAAGAGCAAACGTATTTTTTTGAGCGCTGACTTAATGTGTCGCCAGGGCGATCCAACCAGTTCGGGAGCTACCTCAGGGTAGTTTTATTATTCTCTGACCGGTGGTAGATGGCTTTTGCAAGCCCTCCTGCACATCACGCCTTCTCCAAAAAAATCTGTTAGCTGCGTCTCTGCCGTGTTGTTTTTGTTATGCCAGAGTCGTTACGTCTTATTTTTATTAGGTTTGCCGCTTTTTATTCTTGTTATGCCATAGAGATAGCAGAAGCCGTGCCAACTTTATAAAGTTCTTTAAAATCAATGACTTGGTGTTTTTGTAGTGACGCCTGTGAGTGGAGAGCATCAGCAAACTGTTCCCGTGTTACTCGTTCTTGCCACCGATCAGGGTGGCCGGTAACACCCGGCCGCACATTGGCTTAACTCGCGTTACGCGCCCTGGCTACGCGGGAGCCGGTTGGACGACCCAGCACAGTGCAGATCTGCCGTCCGGCCTCGATCAGGCGCTCCATGTCGATACCTGTGTGGATACCCAGACCATTGAGCAGGTACAACACGTCCTCGGTGGCGACATTGCCGCTGGCACCTTTGGCATAGGGGCAGCCACCGAGTCCGGCGATCGAACTGTCGAACACCGCGATGCCCTCCAGCAGGCTGGCGTAGACGTTGGCCAGGGCCTGGCCGTAGGTGTCGTGGAAGTGTCCGGCGAGTTTTTCCCTGGGCACATGGGTGCCGACTACCTCGAACATCTTGCGGGTGGCGCCAGCAGTGCCGGTGCCAATGGTGTCGCCCAGGGACACTTCGTAGCAGCCCATGGCGTACAACTCCCGAGCCACCAGTGCCACTTGTTCCGGAGCCACTTCGCCTTCGTAGGGACAGCCCAGCACGCAGGACACATACCCACGCACGCTGACGCCGTGCTGTTTGGCGGCGTCCATGATCGGTGCGAAGCGTTCCAGGCTTTCGCTGATGGAGCAGTTGATGTTGCGCTGGGAGAACGACTCTGACGCGGCAGCAAATACCGCGACCTCCTTGACCCCGGCAGCCAGTGCGTCTTCAAAGCCCCGCAGGTTGGGCGCCAGCGCGCCGTAGACCACATCCGGCGTGCGCTGGATACGGGCGAAGACTTCGGCCGAGCCGGCCATCTGTGGCACCCATTTGGGCGAGACGAAACTGCCGACTTCTATATAGCCCAGGCCGGCGGCGCTCAAGGCATCCACCAACTGCACCTTGTCGTCGACGCTGATGGGCTGGGCTTCGTTTTGCAGACCGTCGCGCGGGCCGACTTCGATCAGGCGTACATGGCGGGGGAGTGACATTGAGGTTCACCTTGTAGAAATGATGGCGGATGCCCGCGCTGGCTGTGCGGGGTTGTCAACGGTTATCGGGCGGCGTTTTTCTGATTCTGGATGGTTTGCTCCAGCGCCTGGGTGCAACGCTCTTCGGCGGTGTCCAGTTCCAGTTTCATCTGTTCGATATCCAGCAGTTGCTGCTCAAGTTGCTCACGGCGCTCGGCGATTTTCGCCAGCATGCTGTGCAACTGTTTCAAGTTGCCACTGGTGGGGTCATAGAGTTCGATCAGTTCGCGGCACTCGGCCAGGGAAAAACCAATGCGCTTGCCCCGCAGGATCAGTTTGAGGCTGACTTTGTCGCGGGGAGAGTAAATGCGCTCCTGACCGCGTCGCTCGGGCGCCAGCAGTCCCTGTTCTTCGTAGAAACGGATGGCTCGGGTGGTGATGTCGAGCTCGCGGGCGAGGTCGGAGATGCTGTAGGTCTGGCTGCTCATGGAGGCGCTCAAGGTGGGACTTGGCGCTAAGCTAAAGGCAGGTTTACGTATACGTCAAGCAATCTGCAGAGGGCGCTTTCGCCAGCAAGCTGTTTCCTGCTGTGCGCGGGCAGAAGGCGCCTGCTGGCGAACAGCGGTCAAACCGCTTTTTGGTCGAGCTTTTTTTCGTGGGCGGCAACCTGCTGGCACAACTCGATCATTTGTTCGCGCATCCAGCGGTTGGCCGGGTCCTGGTCAGTGCTTTCATGCCAATAGAGGTGGGTTTCCACGGGCGGAACATCGTTGACCGGCAGATTGAAGGCGTGCAGGTCGTGGCGCCGGGCAAAGCGTTCAGGCACGGTCATCACCATGTCGGTCTGTTGCAGCACTTGCGAAGCCATCAGGTAGTGCTGAGAACGCAAGGCGATCTTGCGCTGGATGCCCATCTTGCCCAGTGCCAGGTCAACGTGACCCAGGCCGCTGCGGCGACTGGAAATGTGGATGTGGGTCAGGGACAGGTAGTCGTCCAGGGTGAACTTTTCCTTGCCCGCCAGCGGATGGCCCTTGCGCATGGCGCACACGTAACGGTCCTCCATGAGCCTGACATGGCGTACCTGTGGGTCGGTGTTGAGGGGGGCGTCCACGGCAAAATCCAGGCGCCCGGCCGCCAGTTCCTTGGTGGTTTCCCGGCGTTTGGAGAGGAAGCTCTCGATGATCACCGCCGGCGCCAGGCGTCGCAGGCGCTGGAACAACGGCGGCAGGATCACGGCTTCGGTCAGGTCGGTCATGCTGATGCGGTAGGTCTTGACTGCTTGCAGAGGGTTGAAAATCCGACTTTCCTGTACTGAAACCCGTAGCAGGGACAGCGCATTGCGTACCGGGCCGATGATGTTCTGCGCCATGGGGGTGGGCACCATGCCCTGGGCGGTCCTGACGAACAGCGGATCGTTGAAGGTCTCGCGCAGACGCGCCAGGGCGTTGGACACCGCTGGCTGGGTGATGCCAACGATTTGTCCGGCACGGGTCAGATTGGCTTCGGTGTAGATCGCGTCGAAAACGATGAAGAGATTGAGGTCGACCTTGCTCAGATTCATGGCGCTGCACTCTATTTATTGTTAGGGCCGGTAGGGGGCGTGGATGCCTGCGAAATCAGCCGATCATATATCGGTGATGAATGTTAATACATGCCGAGAATAGACTAGGTAAATTTTCGTAGCTGATCTAGCATCGATTTCAGTCCCCTAACACCTGTTCTTCACAAAGGTAGAGCTGCCCATGGATTTCGCCTATTCCCCCAAGGTTCAGGAACTGCGTGAGCGTGTTACCGCGTTCATGGATGCCTATGTATATCCGGCTGAAGCGGTCTTCGAGCGTCAGGTCGCCGAAGGCGATCGCTGGCAGCCGACCGCGATCATGGATGCGCTCAAACTCAAGGCCAAGGCTGAGGGGCTGTGGAATCTGTTTCTTCCGGAGTCGGAGCTGGGGGCTGGCCTGACCAACCTTGAATATGCGCCGCTGGCCGAGATCATGGGCCGTTCGTTGCTGGGGCCTGAGCCATTCAACTGCTCGGCGCCGGACACCGGCAACATGGAAGTGCTGGTGCGTTATGCCAACGAAGAACAGAAGCAGCGCTGGCTGCAGCCGTTGCTGCGTGGCGAGATTCGTTCCGCCTTTGCCATGACCGAGCCGGACGTGGCCTCGTCCGACGCCACTAACATGGCCGCCCGGGCGGTGCGTGATGGTGATGAATGGGTGATCAATGGCAAGAAGTGGTGGACCTCGGGTGCTTGTGATCCGCGTTGCAAGATTCTGATCTTCATGGGGCTGAGCAACCCGGATGCGCCCCGTCACCAGCAGCATTCGATGATCCTGGTGCCGGTGGATACCCCCGGGGTGAAGATCGTCCGTCCGCTGCCGGTGTTCGGCTACGACGATGCGCCTCACGGTCACGCCGAGGTGTTGTTCGAGAACGTCCGCGTGCCTTATGAACATGTGCTGCTGGGTGAAGGCCGTGGTTTCGAAATAGCCCAGGGCCGCCTTGGTCCGGGGCGGATCCACCACTGCATGCGCTCCATTGGCATGGCCGAGCGGGCGCTGGAACTGATGTGTAAGCGCTCGGTGAACCGCACGGCGTTCGGTAAGCCATTAGCCCGCCTGGGCGGCAACATCGACAAGATCGCCGACTCGCGGATGGAGATCGACATGGCGCGGCTGCTGACTCTCAAGGCCGCTTACATGATGGACACCGTAGGTAACAAGGTGGCGAAAAGCGAGATTGCCCAGATCAAGGTGGTGGCACCGAACGTGGCCTTGCGAGTGATCGACCGGGCGATCCAGATACACGGTGGGGCGGGAGTGTCCAATGACTTCCCATTGGCCTACATGTACGCCATGCAGCGCACCTTGCGCCTGGCGGACGGCCCGGACGAAGTGCACCGGGCGGCAATCGGCAAGTACGAAATCGGTAAATATGTGCCCAAGCAGATGCTGCGTAGCGGGCATTGATGGGCGCGCCGCTGGCTTGCCAGGCCATGTGTGTGGCAGGCCGGCGGCGTGCGTTCAGTACACCCAGACTTCCACCCGACGGTTCTTGATCCGGCCCTCGTCGGCACTATTGGCGGCCACCGGCAGTTGTGCGCCGAAACCGCGAATCTCGCGAAATACCACGCCGCTTTTCACCAGCTCGCGCCGTACGGCCATGGCCCGCAGCTTGGACAGCAGTGCGGCGCGCGCGCTGTCACTCTTGGCATCGCCAAAACCTGCCAGGGTGACTTGGCGGTTCATTTTGCCGTGCTGGCGAACGTAAGCCAGTACCCGGTTCAGGTCCTGGCGAGCCTTGCTGTCCAGATTGGCGCTGCCTTCCTCGAAGCGGAAATTCACCGTCAGGCGTTGGGCTTCTCGGCTCAGTGCTTGATAGGCCTCGGGCATCTGCGGGTTGGGCGACACGTGCATGGCTTGCACGGTCTGAGCGACAAAGCCGTTGGCCGCCACGATGGACTGACCCTGGGCGCTTTGGGCGAAGTTGACCAAGGCTTTGGCCCAGGGATTTTGCCCGTTGGGTGGCAGGTACAGGTACAGGCGCCGCGACAGCGGGTAGTCCTCGGTGGCGATCAGGCTGTTGAGCGGCAACATGGGTTGTGAGTCGCCGTCGACGATGGCCACGGCTTTGGCCTGACGCACGTAAGGCAGGCCGATAAAGCCGACTCCCTGAGGGTCATGGCTCACTGCGTCGGACAACTGCTCGCTGGACTCAAAGCGCTGGGCGAGGGGGCTCAGGGCCTTCCCGCGACGGCTGAGCACCAGCTCCTTAAAGGTGTCGTAGGTGCCGGATTGATCATCCCGGGCATATAGATGTACCGCTCCGCCCACGCCTCCCAGTTCTTCCCAGGTCTTGATCTCACCGCTGAATAGTCGGGCCAGTTGTTCGGTGTTGAGTCGGTTCAGTGGATTGTGCGGGTGCAAGATGATTGCCAGGCCATCGATGGCGATCACCTGCTCGGCGCCTGGGCTCTTCAGGTCTCCAAGGTTTTCCAGTTCCACCAGTTCGCTGTCCTTGATCGGCCGTGAGGCGGCGGCCAGGTCGGCAGTGGCTTGTTCCAGGGCTGAAAAACCGGTGCTTGAACCGTGGGCGGCAACGTCGATCCAGACCGCCCGGCCTTGGGCGGTCTGTCCCACGATTCGCTGTTCATTGTCTTTGGTGCTGTCCTGGATCCTGACATCGCGCAATCCCTGCTGCTCCATCAGGCCTTTGGCCAGCGCCGGGCCGAGTCGGGCGCCGATGGTGTTGGAGCCCTGGATGCGCAACACGGCGCTGTTCTGTGCAGTCAGCGGCAAGGCGGCGAACGCCGACCAAGGCAGTGCGTAGCAAACGAAGCCGATCAGAAACAGGCTGATGGTCCGGCACCAGATATCTCGTTCACTGACAGTTGAAGCGCGGGGCATGGCGGCACTGGCCTTCTATATAGAGGAGGGGAAAGTGCCAGCGAGATTAAGTCAGGGAGGTGACAGGCATGTGACGGGCAGTGCTTTCTGGCCACAAATGGCAGAAGTCTTACAGCATAAATAGCTGTTTTCTCTAGTTTTTTTAGGATTTGTCCTAAAGACCGGTCTTCGGACGATGCGTAGAGTGGGCAACTTTGTCTGGCGGGGAATGGGGCGACTGCCAACGCGTCATCCCCCCGCGGATGCCTCGGCAGTGTTGTGCTGCTATTTCGTAGTATGCAAAGGAGTTACAAATGAGTGCCTGGTTCGAGCTGAAGCAGTATGGCAGTGGTGCATGCAGATTCTTGCTGAAGACAAAGGAGGCGCAGACCATGCTTCAAAGCGACCGATTCCCCTGCCGGGACAGTGCCGAGGCGGCTCTCGGACTGTTCCGCGCACACTGCGCTTCCACCGAGCGTTACGTCAAGAAAATTTCGTCCGGCGGCAAGCCTTTTTTCAAACTCAAGGCCGGCAAGGAAGTGATTCTGGTCAGTCATCTGTATGACTCGGAAGCGACCCTCGACAACGCCATCAGTGCCATCGCTGCGGCAGGTACCACCGAGCGAGTCGAAGTCGTCCAGCTGTAAGCGATAGTAGAAAGCCCATCTGATGATGGGCTTTTTTGTGCCTGTCGATCAGCTCAGTTCGAGCCAGATCGGCGCATGATCCGAAGGTTTTTCCATGCCACGCAGTTCGTAGTCGACACCGGCGTCCTTGACCCGCGGCAGCAAGCCTTGAGAGGCCATGATCAGGTCGATGCGCAGGCCGCGCTTGGGTTCATCCTCGAAGCCGCGACTGCGGTAGTCAAACCAACTGAAGCGATCGTTCACCTCTGGGTTCAGGTGCCGGAAGCTGTCCACCAGGCCCCAGTTCTTCAGGCGTGCCATCCATTCGCGTTCTTCCGGCAGGAAGCTGCACTTGCCGGTTTTCAGCCAGCGCTTGGCGTTCTCGGCACCGATGCCGATGTCGCAGTCTTCTGGGGAAATATTCACATCACCCATCACCACCAGTGGCTGCTCATTGCTGAAGCGGCTTTCCAGCAACTGCTGCAGATCGTTGTAAAAACGTGCCTTGGCCGGAAACTTGGTGGGGTGGTCGCGACTTTCGCCTTGGGGAAAGTAGCCGTTCATGATGGTGACTGGTGTGCCGTTGGCGTCGGCGAAGGTGCCCCAGATAAAACGCCTTTGGGCGTCTTCTTCATCGTCCTCAAAGCCTTTATGCAAGACCAGTGGTGCCTGGCGCGAGAGCAAGGCGACACCGTAATGGCCCTTCTGGCCATGGTAATGCACGTGATAACCCAGAGCCTGGATGTCGGCGAGAGGAAACTGCTCGTCGGCGACCTTGGTTTCCTGCAGGCCGATGACGTCTGGTTGGTGTTTGTCGATCAGCGCCGCCAACTGATGGGGGCGGGCGCGCAGCCCGTTGATATTGAACGAGACGATCTTCATGGTCGGCGGTCCTGGCAAAACCGCGATGCTAGCTGACAACGTCCGGGGCGGCCAGCGTGGCGGCGCTGCAGATGCGCTGCTAATGTCCTTGGGCGCGGGAACGATCAGCGCCGCGCAAGGTTCGTAGTTACAAGAGCGCGGCCGTTTGAGCCGGGTCCACGGGAGAGTGACCGCCATGCCTGATACTGCCAACGCCATTGCCGATATTCACATGCTCGACAGCGGTTATTCCCGCGAAGCGCGGTCGTTGTTGTACCAGGCGTATCGCCATGAACCGACGTTCGCTTTCATTTTTGAAGCCGAGCGCGCCGGTTATGAGCAGCGAGTGAGGGCTACGGTGCGCGAGCTGGTGAAGCAACATTTTCTTCAGGGCCTGCCGGCCATTGGTTTGCTGGTCAACGACCGGTTGATCGGCATTGCCTTGATCGCACCGCCCCAGCGCCGCCTGGGGATCACCGAAAGTTGGGCGTGGCGCTTGCGCATGGTGTTGAGCACCGGCTTTGGTTGCACCCGGCGCTACCTGGACTATCAGCAGGCGGTGCAGGCGTGCCTGCCCAACGACGCGGTTCATGTGTTGCCGCTGCTGGGGGTACATCCGGAGTTTCAGGGGCTGCATTTGGGTGAGCAATTGTTGGCGGCCGTACACAACTGGTGCGCCGTGGATGAGCATTCTCAAGGCGTGGTGTTGGACACCGGTAACCCGCGTTACCTGGCGTTTTATAAGCGTCAGGGCTACGAAGAGATTGGTGAAATCGCGGTAGGAACTGTCCGCGAGCACGTATTTTTTCACCCAAATCCGCAGCGCTTACAAAGCGCAACAGTCTGATATAGAACTTTCCTTGAGCTCTGTAGACCTTTCCTTGTAATTGAGCGCTCTATCACTCTCCCACGCTCGTGATAGCATCCGCGCCTATGAAGTTTTCCGGAAAATTTACCAGCGGTTTTTTGCTGTTGCTCACAAGCTGTGCGGCGCTGGCGCAGAGCGAATTGGATGTCAGAGTAAAGCCCGCCAATGCCGAGCTGAAGGCCAACGTGGAAGGTTACATTGGCGGTGTAGGCGATCGCGATGAAGAAGCCCTGCTGCGGTTCAGTCGGGGCGCTGAGGAGCAGGCCAAGAAAGCCGCTCAGGCTTTGGGGTATTACCAACCGCATATCGAAAGCGAAGTACGCGGTGGCGAAAAGCCACGGTTGTTGTTGCGTATTGATCCCGGCGAGCCAGTGCATTTGCGTAGCGTGACCATCCGTGTTGAAGGCCCGGCCGCGGCCCTCAAGTCTTTTCGAACCCCCGACAGCCTCCAACTGAAACCTGGCGCGGTGCTCAATCATGGCCACTATGAAGATGCCAAGCGTCTGATCCAGAACCAAGCGTCGCGCTACGGCTTTTTCAGTGGGCGGTTCACTCGCCAGCAACTGTTGGTGGACCCCCTGGCCGGGGTCGCGGACATCGAACTGGTCTATGACAGCGGCCCGCGTTATGCCCTGGGTCAGGTCAGCTTCAGCGGCGATTCGCTGTTCGATGAAGACTTGCTGCGGCGCATGGTGCCGTTCAAGACCGGTGCTGCCTACGATTCCGAATTGATCGCCGAACTCAATCAGGCTCTGCAATCGAGTGGTTATTTTGATGGCGTGCGGGTGGACGCTGCACCCAGCGCCGCGGAACACGATGTGATCCCGGTGGCGGTCCAACTGAAAACTCGCAAGCCTCGGACCATGGGCCTGGGCTTGGGTTATTCCACTGACGTTGGCCCCAGAGTCAAGGCCAACTGGACCCGGCACTGGGTTAACCCCCAGGGCCACAGCTACGGCTGGGAGGCGGAAGTCTCGGCGCCACGGCAGAACGTCGGTCTGTGGTACGACATTCCTTTGGACCCGCCCTTGACCGACAAGCTGCGATTTGCCGGTGGCTACCAGAATGAAGAGATTGCCGGCACTGACACCTTGAGTAAATTGCTCACCATTGGTCCCGAGTGGCACAGCAAGTTGCCCAGTGGCTGGCAACGGGTCCTCTCGTTGAAGTACCAGCGGGAGGAATATCGGCTCGGGGATGACTCGGGTTTGAGTAATTTGCTGATGCCCGGCCTGACTTATTCCTACTTGCGTAGTGACAATCGAATCGACCCACACAACGGTTATCGCATTCAGTTCGATACCAAGCTGGCCAAGGAAGGTTTGGGTTCCGACACCAATCTGTTGTACGGCACCGTGCTGCTCAAGGGCCTGACCACGGTCTGGGACAAGCATCGCTTTCTCGGTCGTGTGCAGTTCGGTGGCAGCGCTACCAACGGCTATCAATCGGTTCCGCCTTCTTTGCGTTTCTTCGCGGGCGGTGATCAGAGCGTTCGCGGTTATGACTATCAGAGCCTGTCGCCGGAAAACACCGAAGGTGATCGCATTGGTGGTCGCTACATGGTGGCCGGTAGTGTTGAGTATCAGTACTCCGTCGCCGAGAAATGGCGGATCGCGACCTTCGTCGACCAGGGTAATTCCTTCAACAAACTGGAACTGCCGAACCTCAAGACCGGGGTCGGTGTGGGCGTGCGTTGGGTCTCGCCAGTGGGTCCGATCCGGGTCGACCTGGCCCACGCCATGAATGATGACGGTGGTATTCGTTTGCACTTTTCCATGGGGCCGGAGCTTTGAAGCGCGGCTTGAAAATAGCGCTGTTGGCGCTCCTTGCGCTGGTGCTGCCGGGCCTTCTGGTCCTGGCTACGTTACTGGGTAGCCAGGCGGGCAGCCGCTGGGCCTTGGGCTGGGTGCCGGGGCTGACGCTAGAGCGTTTCGAGGGACGTCTGGGCGGTCAGTGGCGCGCCGATCAGTTGCTGTGGCAACAGGACGGCAGCCGGGTCGAACTCAGCGGGGTGCAGTTTGCCTGGTCCCCCGCCTGCCTGTTACGCATGACCCTGTGTGTCGAGCAATTACAGGCCGACCGGGTCAGCCTGCAATTTCCTCCCAGTGTCGATACCGCACAACAGTCGGCTCCCGTCAGCCTGCCGGAATTGCGCTTGCCGCTGGCCATCGAGCTGGGACAGGTGCAGGTCGGTCGCTTGCTGTTCAATGGCAGCGAACAGCTCAAGGGCTTGCAACTGGCGGCGCACTGGACCGACCAAGGCTTGCGGATCGACTCGCTGCGCGTGCAGCGCGACGACCTGAATCTGGAACTGTCCGGATTGTTGCACCCCAGTGCTGACTGGCCGCTGACGGCTGAGGGCAACCTGGGCTTGCCGGCGCCTGGCGGTGGTCCCTGGTCGCTGGCGCTGAAGGTCGAAGGCGACCTGCTCAACACCTTGAGACTCAACGCCGACAGCAGTGGTTATCTGCAAGGACGGTTGAGCGGTCAACTGCAACCTCTGGTGGAGGATCTGCCAGCGCAGGTGCGTATCACCGCCGATGGCTTCAAGGTCAGCGCCGACTTGCCGGACACCTTGCAACTGGATCAGTTGGAGCTGACCGCCAAGGGCGACCTGCAAAGCGGTTATCAGCTCAACGGCAAGGCCCGCTTGCCAGCGGAGCAGGGGCCTGTGGCGTTGCTGTTGCGGGGTAAGGTCGATGCCAAGGGCGCGCGGATTGCCGCCCTGGATCTGCAGGCCGATGACACGCAGAGCCTCAAGCTCACTGGGCAGTTGGACTGGAGTGACGGTTTTTCCGCCGAGGCCAAGCTTGCCTGGCTGGATTTTCCCTGGCATCGCCTCTATCCATTGATTGAAGAACCGGCGGTGGCGTTGCGCAGTTTCAACGCAGAAGTGGCGTACCGCGACGGCAGCTATCTGGGTAACTTCAAGGGCGACCTCGACGGTCCGGCCGGCGCCTTCAGCCTGAGCAGCCCCTTCAGTGGCGACTTGACGAAGATCTTTTTGCCGCAGCTGCAACTCACGGCTGGACAAGGTAAAGCCCTGGGGCACTTGAACCTGCAATTTGCCGATGGGCTGGCCTGGGATACGGCCCTTGAACTGTCGGCGGTCAACCCGGCCTATTGGCTGGCGGAATTGCCTGGCACCCTGGCCGGTCCCCTGCGCAGCCAGGGGGAAATGAACAATGAACAGCTCAAGCTCACCGCCAACCTCGATCTCAAGGGGCGTCTGCGAGGGCAGCCTGCGGTGTTGCAGGCCAAGGCCGATGGCGCAGGTGAGCAATGGCACCTGAGCGGGTTGCAGTTCCGCCTGGGGGACAACCGAATCACTGGTTCCGCCAGCTTGCAGCAGCAAATCGCCGGCCAGTTGGACATCAAGTTACCGCGCCTGGGCCAGCTTTGGCCGCAGTTGCGTGGCCAACTCAATGGTCGGGTGGACTTGGCGGGTACGCTCGAGTCGCCTTCCGGAAGCCTCGATCTTGCCGGGCAGCAATTGGCTTTTGCCGATAACCGACTGCAGAGCCTCAAGCTGGATGCTCGCCTTGACGGTGCGCAAAAGGCCCAGCTTGACCTTAAGGGCAGCGGGATTCAGATGGGCGATACGCAACTCGGGACGTTGACCGTGGCCGGTCGGGGCGACGTCCAGCAACAGAAGCTGCAGTTGGATCTGCAAGGGCCGTTGTTGACGTTGGCGCTGGGGCTCGATGGCACGTTGGACAAGGGTAGCTGGCGTGGACGTCTGGCCAGTGGCGAGGTGCAGACCGGCGGCCAGAACTGGGCGTTGCAGAATCCGGCCAGGTTGGAGCGCCTGGCCAACGGCGCGGTCAATTTCGGCGCCCACTGCTGGGCCAGCGGCGACGCCAGCTTGTGTGCAGACGACCAGCGGCTGATGCCCGATCCGAAGCTGCGTTATCAGCTCAAGCAGTTTCCTCTCGACAGCCTGGCCCAATGGCTGCCCAAGGATTTCGCCTGGAAAGGCGTGCTCAATGCCGATGTGCAACTGGATCTGCCGGCCAGTGGTCCCAAGGGGCAGGTCATGCTGGACGCCAGCGGTGGCACGCTGCTGGTCAAGGACAAGGGGCAGTGGCTGGATTTCCCTTATCAGGCGCTGAAACTCAATACCAGCCTCACACCGCGGCGCATCGACACGCAGTTGCAGTTCGATGGCGGCAAGCTGGGGGAGCTGATGGTTCAGGCGCAGATCAATCCGTTGCCGAAAAGCAAACCCCTGTCCGGTGATTTCCGCCTGAGGGGCCTTGATTTGTCCGTGGCGAGGCCGTTCGTGCCTATGGTTGAGAAACTCAACGGCACCTTGAACGGCAGCGGCCGCTTGTCCGGCGGGCTGTTGGCGCCTCAGGTCAACGGTAACGTGCAGTTGGTCGACGGACAGGTGTCCGGTTCCGAGCTGCCCACCAGTCTTGAGGACCTGCAACTGACGGCGCAGATCGTCGGTGAAAGTGTGCAGCTCAACGGGGGGTGGAGAAGTGGCAAGGCCGGGCAGGGTAGCCTTGACGGCAGCATCGACTGGGGGCGTGCGCTGAGTGTCGACCTGACCCTCAAAGGCACGCAACTGCCGGTCACCGTCGAGCCTTATGCGGAGCTGGAAGTGGCTCCGGATCTGAACATCTCACTGCACGACGACAAGCTGGCGATCGCCGGCAAGGTGCTGATCCCTAAAGGTCAGATCACTGTGCGCGAGCTGCCGCCGTCGACGGTCAAGGTGTCCGATGATGTGGTGATTGTCGGTCAGCAGACCGATGAGGGTAAAAAGCCCATGGTCATGGCGATGGACGTCGACGTGGAAGTGGGGCGGGATAAGCTGAGTTTCGCCGGATTTGGTCTCACGGCCAACTTGCAGGGCCATGTGCACATTGGCGACAACATGGATACGCGCGGCGAACTGTGGCTCAACGACGGTCGTTACCGTGCCTACGGTCAGCGCCTGACGGTGCGGCGTGCGCGGCTGCTGTTTGCCGGCCCCATCGACCAGCCTTATCTGGACATCGAAGCGGTGCGCAAGACCGACGACGTGACCGCCGGCATTCGCTTGAGCGGCAGCGCCGAGCAGCCGACGACGCAGATTTTCTCCGAGCCGGCCATGAGCCAAGAGCAGGCCTTGTCTTATCTGGTGCTGGGGCGGCCCCTGGGTTCCACCGGTGAAGACAACAACATGCTGGCGCAGGCGGCACTGGGATTGGGGTTGATGGGCAGCTCCGAACTCACCGGCGATATTGCCAAGAACCTGGGGATCCAGGACTTCCAACTCGATACCCAAGGCAGCGGCAACGCCACCAGCGTGGTGGCCAGCGGTAACATTTCCGAGCGGCTGAGCCTGCGCTACGGTGTGGGTGTGTTCGAGCCGGCCAGCACCATCGCGCTGCGCTACAAGCTGAGCAAGAAGGTCTATCTGGAGGCTGCCAGCGGTTTTGCCAGCTCCCTGGACATCTTCTACAAGCGCGACTTCTGAGCCCCGCCCCGTCTCGGGGCGTTCGCTTCATTTTCCTCTCATCACCGCGCACCGGTTTTATGCCGGCGCGCTGCGCCGTTTATCACGCAATTGAAGAGCATGCTAATTATTGCGTTGACATTGGCTGCCTAGGCAGTAATATCTCGACACACACTCTCTGCCTAGGCAGCTAATTGGTGGTCAGATGAAACATTTCGAACCCGACGACTTTCACAATTGCCATCTCGGCCTGCTGCTGGGGCGCGCCGCCTTGCTCAAGGACCGGATCATCGACACCCACATGGAACCCCACGGCATCACTGCGGCGCAGTTCAAGGTGCTGATCATCATGGCCCAGTTCGGTGTCGATACCCCAGCCGAGTTGTGCCGTTATCTGTCCCTGGACAGTGGGTCGATGACCCGCATGCTCGATCGCCTGGAGCAGAAAGGTTTCCTCGCTCGCAAACGTTCGGAAGGGGATCGGCGTCAGGTGCAACTGGTCCTCACGCCCGAGGGACAGAAGATTGCCAGTCGGTTGCCGCAGGTTGGCGCCGATGCAATGAACGAGTTGGCGGGGGCCATCAGTCCTGAGGAACTGAGCACCCTGGAACGGATTCTCAAGAAAATTTTGCTGGCAGCCGGTGATCCAATCACCATCCTGCGGGTAGGTGATAAATGAGCAGTAGAACCTTGCGTACGGGCATCAGCCTGGTGTCGTTGGCCATGAGCCTGGCGGGTTGCGCCAACTATAGCGGCCTTAATACACAAGGCGTGAGCCTGGAGGCGAAGAGCCTGGCGGCCGGCCAATCGCTCAATGGCGTGACCTTGTCGCCAGCGGCCTGGCCGCAGAGTGACTGGTGGAAAGGCCTGGGGGACAGTCAGCTTGATGGCCTGATCCAGGAAGCCCTGCGGGACAGCCCGGACATGCAAATCGCCAGCGCTCGCGCCCATCAGGCCAGCGCGGCCGCCTATGCTGCAGATGCCGAACGGATGCCAACCCTGGATGCCAGCGCTGGCGTCAGCCGTTCGCGTCTGGCCCGTGACCAGGATCCGGCGGGTCAGGGTGGCGCTTACTCCACGCTGCGCAATATCGGCGCCAGCTTCAATTACAACTTCGATCTCTGGGGGGGACAACGCGCCGCCTGGGAAGCCGCATTGGGTCAGGCCCGCGCCGCCGAGGTCGACCGCCAGGCCGCAAGCTTGACCCTGGCCGCCGATGTCGCCCGTGCTTACAGCGACCTGGGACGGGCGCACATCGTCTATGACCTGGCCGATGAGGACCTCAAGCGTACGCGGCAAATGCTCGACTTGAGCCAGCGCCGTCTGAGCGCTGGCATCGACAGTCAGTATCAGTACCAGCAAACCGAAAGCCTGGAGGCCAGTTCTCGGGCCAGCCTGATCGACGCCGAAAAACAATTGCAGAGTGCCAAGATCGCCTTGGCAGTGCTCCTGGGCAAAGGCCCGGATCGGGCTGACGACATCAGCCGGCCCAATGTCCTGCAAGCCAGCGCCGTGGCCCTGCCATCGACATTGCCTGCCGAGTTGCTGGGCCGCCGGCCCGATCTGGTGGCCGCCCGCTGGCGAGTGGAAGCCGCGAGCAAACACATCGAGGCCAGCAAGACGCGTTTCTATCCCAACCTCAACCTGAGCGCTCGGGCCGGTGCCGAATCGCTGCTGGGCGATGCGATGTTCGGCTCCGCCAGCCGCTTTTTCAGCATCGCGCCGACGGTGTCACTGCCGATTTTTGACGGTGGGCGCCTGCGTGCGGACCTGGACGCCCGGGACGCTGACTATGACCTTGCCGTGGCGCAGTACAACAAGACCTTGGTGACGGCCCTTGGGGAGGTCAGCGACAGCATCTCGCAGTTGCGCGATATCGGCCGGCAGATCGTTGCCCAGCAACATGCCACCGATATTGCCCAGGATTCCTACAACACCGTGGTCCAGCGTTTCGGTTCCGGGATCGGCAACTACCTGGACGTGCTGAGCATCGAGCAGCAACTGCTGCAGGCTCAGCGTCAGTTGGCCACGTTCAATGCCCGGCAGATCGACTTGTCGATTCAATTGATGCAGGCCTTAGGGGGCGGCTTCGGTGCGCAAAGCCTTGCTGCAGCCAACCCGAGCCCAGTTCCGCAGACTCACTAATTCGAGGTAATTGTCATGGCCACTGCTGACACTCAAACCACTGAAAATACCGCGCAAGACGGTCATCCGCGCAAGCGCAAAGTCATGCTGCTGGGGCTGACGGCCATCGTCATCGCCGGCTGCTTGGGCGTGTTCGCCTGGCATGAACTGTATGGGCGTTGGAATGAAAGCACCGACGATGCTTATGTGAACGGCAACGTGGTGGAAATCACCCCGCTGGTCACCGGCACCGTGGTCAGCATCGGTGCCGACGACGGCGATCTGGTGCATGAAGGCCAAGTGCTGATCAACTTCGATCCCAACGATGCCCAGGTCGGCTTGCAAAGTGCCGAGGCCAACCTGGCCCGTACCGTGCGTCAGGTGCGGGGCTTGTACAGTAACGTCGATGGCATGCGAGCCCAGGTGGCGGCGCAGAAGGCCGAGGTGCAGAAAGCCCAGGAAAACTACAATCGCCGCAAGAACCTGGCGGCCAGCGGCGCGATTTCACAGGAAGAGTTGTCCCACGCTCGCGATGATCTGACCTCGGCGCGCAACGCCTTGGCCAACGCTCAGCAACAGCTCAACACCACCAATGCCTTGGTGGACGATACGGTGGTCTCCAACCACCCGGATGTACAGGCCGCCGCCGCGCAACTGCGTCAGGCCTACCTCACCAATGCCCGCAGCACTTTGATCGCACCGGTCACCGGTTATGTGGCCAAGCGCACGGTCCAACTGGGACAGCGGGTTCAGCCGGGCACGGCGCTGATGGCGGTGATTCCCCTGGATCAGTTGTGGATTGATGCCAACTTCAAGGAAACCCAATTGCGCGACATGCGCATTGGCCAGCCGGTGGACATCGAAGCGGATATCTACGGCAGTGACGTGAAGTACAGCGGCACCATCGACAGCCTCGGCGCCGGTACCGGCAGCGCCTTCGCCTTGCTGCCCGCACAGAACGCCACCGGCAACTGGATCAAGATCGTGCAGCGGGTGCCGGTGCGCATCCACATCAACGCCGAAGAGCTGGCTAAACATCCTCTGCGGGTAGGGTTGTCGACATTGGTGAACGTCAATCTGCGGGACCAGAGCGGACCGGTGTTAGCCCAGCAACCACCGCAGCAGGCGTCCTTCAGCACCAATGTCTACGACCGCCAGTTGGGTGAAGCCGATGCCTTGATCGCTCGGCTGATCCACGACAACAGCGCGACCATCGGCAAGACTGCCCAGCGCTGATTCGCCAATCCGTTAGCCCCGGCCTCCCTGGAGGTTGGGGAGCCAGCCCAGTCTTAAAGGATTCGCGATGAGCAATAACGCGTCTTTCACACCTCCCAGTCTGTTGTTGAGCACCATCGGTCTGTCATTGGCGACTTTTATGCAGGTGCTCGACACCACCATCGCCAACGTGGCGCTGCCGACGATTTCCGGCAACCTCGGCGTGAGTGCGGAGCAGGGTACGTGGGTGATTACCTCGTTCGCCGTGAGCAATGCTATTGCCTTGCCATTGACTGGCTGGCTGAGCCGGCGTTTCGGTGAGGTGAAGCTGTTTATCTGGGCCACCCTGCTGTTCGTGCTGGCCTCGTTTCTCTGTGGTATCTCTACTTCCATGCCCGAGCTGGTGGGGTTTCGGGTGCTGCAAGGGGTGGTAGCGGGGCCCTTGTACCCGATGACCCAGACCTTGCTGATTGCCGTCTATCCGCCTGCGAAAAGGGGCATGGCTCTGGCGCTGCTGGCGATGGTCACGGTGGTGGCACCGATTGCCGGGCCGATTCTCGGCGGTTGGATCACTGACAGCTACAGTTGGCCGTGGATCTTCTTTATCAACGTGCCTATCGGCCTGTTTGCCGCCTGGGTGGTCCAGCAGCAATTGAAGGCGCGTCCGGTGGTCACCAGTCGTCAGCCGATGGATTACATCGGCTTGCTCAGCCTGATTGTCGGCGTGGGCGCCTTGCAGATCGTCCTCGACAAGGGCAACGACCTGGACTGGTTTGAATCCAACTTCATCATCATCGGGACCCTGATCTCGGTGATTGCCCTGGCGGTGTTCGTGATCTGGGAAATGACGGACCGTCATCCGGTGGTCAATCTGCGGCTGTTCGCTCACCGCAACTTTCGCATTGGCACCATTGTGCTGGTGGGCGGATACGCGGGGTTCTTTGGCATCAACCTGATTTTGCCGCAGTGGCTGCAGACACAGATGGGCTACACCGCCACCTGGGCCGGTCTGGCGGTAGCGCCTATCGGCATTCTGCCGGTGCTGATGTCACCCTTTGTCGGCAAGTACGCCCACTCGTTCGACCTGCGCGTGCTGGCCGGTCTGGCGTTCCTGGCCATCGGCTTAAGCTGCTTTATGCGCGCCGGCTTCACCAATGAGGTGGACTTCCAGCACATTGCCCTGGTGCAGTTGTTCATGGGGATTGGCGTGGCGCTGTTCTTCATGCCGACCCTGAGCATCCTCATGTCGGACTTGCCGCCGCACCAGATCGCTGATGGCGCGGGTCTGGCAACCTTTCTGCGGACCCTGGGCGGTAGCTTTGCGGCGTCGCTGACCACCTGGATCTGGATCCGCCGTGCCGATCAGCATCATGCCTACATGAGTGAAAGCATGAGCATCTTCGATCCGGTGACCCGGGATGCGCTGAGCAATCTTGGTGGGGCGAGCAGCAAGGCTTACGCGCAACTGGATCAAGTTCTGACCAGTCAGGCGTACATGCTCTCGACGGTGGACTATTTCACCTTGCTGGGCTGGGGCTTCATGGGCTTGATTTTGCTGGTGTGTTTGGCCAAGCCCCCCTTTGCCGCGAAGGCCGGCCCGGCTTCGGCGGGGCATTGATGCCCATTGCCGGAGCAGGCTTGCCAGCGAAGGCGTCCGCAAGGGCTATGCAAGGCCAGCTGGCCGCTTTGCCGGCAAGCCTGGCTCCTACGCGAATGGCTTTGTTGTAGGAGCAGGCTTGTCAGCGGAAGAAGCGCCGCTCAAGGCGAGGCGGGCAACGCCAGCTGGGGAGGCACGAAATCGAACGCAGCCAGTTGGAAGCCGTGCTCGTCCACCTGTAATGCCCATCCCTGACGGTCCCAATCCCCCAGCACAATGCGCTTGGCGGCCTGCTCGCCAATCTGCAACTTGTGAATCGCCGGACGGTGGGTATGGCCGTGAACCAGGGTGCCGACTCCATGTTCGCGCATGATCCGCGGTATTTCGTCCGGGGTCACATCGACAATGTCGTTGGCCTTCATGCGGGTTTGGGCACGACTTTCGTTGCGCAGCTTGCGTGCCAGTTTGCGCCGGGTGCGTAAGGGCAGGTGGCGCAAAATCCACAGGCTCAGCGGGTTGCGCAGGTAGCGGCGCATGCGCATGTAGGCCTCGTCGCGGGTACACAAGCTATCGCCGTGCATCAGCAATACTGGTTCGCCGTAAAAGTCGACGACGCTGGGATCCTTGAGCAGGGTGGCGCCGGCCGCCTTGCAAAAGGCCTGGCCGAGCATGAAGTCGCGATTGCCGTGCATGAGGAAGACCTGCGTGCCGCTGTCGCTCAGTTCCCGCAGTGCCTGGCAGATGGAAAGTTGGTAGGGGGTCATGGCATCGTCGCCGATCCATACCTCGAAAAAGTCCCCGAGGATGTACAGCGCCTCGGCGGCGCGAGCGCGCCCACCGAGTAAATCCAGAAACGCCCGGGTAATGTCCGGGCGTGTATCAATCAGATGCAAATCTGAAATCAGCAGTATCACTCAATGATCTCGGCTTTCTCGATGATCACGTCTTCTGCGGGTACGTCCTGGTGGCCGGACTTCATGGTGGTGGCCACGCCTTTGATTTTGTCGACCACTTCGGTGCCGGCGATCACTTTGCCGAATACCGCGTAGCCCCAGCCCTGCACAGTCTTGCCGCTGTGGTTGAGGAAGCTGTTGTCGGCGACGTTGATGAAGAACTGTGCGGAGGCCGAATGCGGCTCCATGGTACGGGCCATGGCGACGGTGTACTTATCGTTGGAAAGGCCGTTGTCCGCTTCGTTCTGGATGCTTGGGCGCTTGTCTTTCTTTTCTTTCATGCCAGGTTCGAAACCGCCGCCCTGGATCATGAAGTTACCGATGACGCGGTGAAATACGGTGTTTTCATAGTGACCGGCTTTCACGTATTCGACGAAGTTGGCCACGGTCAACGGGGCTTTCTCGGCGTTCAGTTCCAGAACGATCTCGCCGTGGTTGGTGGTCAGTTTGACTTGGGTCATGGTCGGTACTCTTTTAAGGAGAAGCGTTTTCAAGAAAATCCTGGGTGGCGGGGCACGCATGCAACCCGCACCGGTTTGGCCGTCTTGCGGCCAAGGAGCGCAGTTTAGCGTGACAGCCACGAATTTCGAGGCTGTTTTTTCACTTGAGGGCCATTAATCGCCGCAGTTTTAAAGCTGTGCTCTGTCAGGCACTTGACAGCATCGGCTATGATATCCGTTTTGATTTACTAGGCCGTATCTGGCCGCGCACTTGTACGTTCAAGGATCCTATGAGCAAGCCCACTGTCGACCCTACCTCGAATTCCAAGACTGGACCGGCCGTACCGGTCAACTTCCTGCGCCCGATCATCCAGGCGGATCTGGACTCGGGTAAGCACACACAGATCGTGACGCGCTTCCCTCCGGAGCCCAACGGTTACCTGCACATTGGTCACGCCAAATCGATCTGTGTGAACTTCGGTCTGGCCCAGGAGTTCGGCGGCGTCACGCACCTGCGTTTCGACGACACCAACCCGGCCAAGGAAGACCAGGAATACATCGACGCCATTGAAAGCGACGTCAAGTGGCTGGGCTTCGAGTGGTCCGGCGAAGTGCGCTATGCCTCGCAGTACTTCGACCAGCTGCACGACTGGGCAGTGGAGCTGATCAAGGCGGGCAAGGCGTATGTCTGCGACCTGACTCCTGAACAGGCCAAGGAATACCGTGGCAGCCTCACCGAACCGGGCAAGAACAGCCCGTTCCGCGAGCGCTCGGTCGAAGAGAACCTGGACTGGTTCGCCCGCATGCGTGCCGGTGAATTCGCCGATGGCGCCCGGGTGCTGCGGGCCAAGATCGACATGGCCTCGCCGAACATGAACCTGCGCGACCCGATCATGTACCGGATCCGTCACGCTCATCACCACCAGACCGGTGACAAGTGGTGCATCTACCCCAACTACGACTTCACCCACGGTCAGTCGGACGCCATCGAAGGCATTACCCACTCGATCTGCACCCTGGAGTTCGAAAGCCATCGTCCGCTGTATGAGTGGTTCCTGGAGAACCTGCCGGTGCCGGCAACGCCGCGCCAGTATGAGTTCAGCCGCCTGAACCTGAACTACACCATCACCAGCAAGCGTAAGCTCAAGCAACTGGTGGACGAACAGCACGTCAATGGCTGGGACGACCCGCGCATGTCGACCCTGTCGGGCTTCCGTCGTCGTGGCTACACGCCGGCGTCGATCCGCAACTTCTGCGAGATGGTTGGCACCAACCGCTCTGATGGCGTGGTCGACTACGGCATGCTGGAATTCAGCATCCGCCAGGATCTGGACCAGAACGCACCCCGCGCCATGTGCGTGCTGCGTCCGTTGAAAGTTGTGATCACCAACTACCCGGAAGGCCAGGTCGAGAACCTCGAATTGCCGCGTCATCCGCAGAAAGAAGAACTGGGCGTGCGCCAGCTGCCGTTCGCCCGTGAAATCTACATCGACCGTGACGACTTCATGGAAGAGCCGCCGAAGGGCTACAAGCGCCTGGAGCCTAACGGTGAAGTGCGCCTGCGTGGCAGCTATGTGATCCGTGCTGACGAAGCGATCAAGGACGCCGAGGGCAATGTCGTCGAGCTGCGCTGCTCCTACGACCCGGACACCCTGGGCAAGAACCCTGAAGGCCGCAAGGTCAAAGGCGTGGTCCACTGGGTGCCGGCGGCCGCCAGCGTCGAGTGCGAAGTGCGTCTGTACGATCGACTGTTCCGTTCTCCGAACCCTGAGAAGGCCGAAGACAGCGCGAGTTTCCTGGACAACATCAACCCTGACTCCCTGCAAGTGCTCACTGGTTGTCGTGCCGAACCCTCGTTGGGCAACGCACAGCCGGAAGACCGTTTCCAGTTCGAGCGCGAAGGTTACTTCTGCGCCGATATCAAGGACTCGAAACCTGGTGCTCCGGTATTCAACCGTACCGTGACCCTGCGCGACTCTTGGGGTCAGTGATTCAGTCAAGGAACTAACGTGCTAACGATCTACAACACGCTCACCAAGAGCAAAGAAGTCTTCAAGCCTTTGGATGGCAACAAGGTGCGCATGTACGTGTGCGGCATGACCGTGTACGACTACTGCCACCTTGGGCACGGCCGCAGCATGGTGGCCTTCGACCTGATTACCCGCTGGTTGCGCTTCAGCGGGTATGACCTGACGTACGTGCGCAACATCACCGATATCGATGACAAGATCATCAATCGTGCCAATGAGAACGGTGAGTCCTTCGAGGCCTTGACCGAGCGCATGATCGCGGCGATGCACGAGGACGAGGCGCGGCTGAATATCCGCAAGCCGGACATGGAGCCGCGCGCTACGGATCACATTCCGGGCATGCACGCGATGATCCAGACCCTGATCGACAAGGGTTATGCCTACGCTCCGGGCAATGGCGACGTGTACTACCGTGTCGCCAAGTTCATGGGCTACGGCAAGCTGTCGCGCAAGAAGATCGAAGACCTGCGCATCGGTGCGCGTATCGAAGTCGACGAGTCGAAACAGGACCCGCTGGACTTCGTTCTGTGGAAAGCCGCCAAGCCGGGCGAGCCGAGCTGGGAATCGCCGTGGGGCGCCGGTCGTCCGGGCTGGCACATCGAGTGCTCGGTGATGTCCACCTGCTGCCTGGGCGAGACCTTCGACATTCATGGCGGTGGCAGCGATCTGGAGTTCCCGCACCACGAGAACGAGATTGCCCAGAGCGAGGCAGCGACCGGCAAGACCTACGCCAACGCCTGGATGCACTGCGGCATGATCCGCATCAATGGCGAGAAGATGTCCAAGTCCTTGAACAACTTCTTCACCATTCGCGACGTGCTCGACAAGTACCATCCGGAAGTGGTGCGTTACCTGCTGGTGGCCAGCCACTACCGCAGCGCCATCAACTACTCGGAAGACAACCTCAAGGACGCCAAGGGCGCGCTGGAGCGTTTCTATCACGCGCTCAAGGGCCTGCCAAAGGTCGCTCCGGCCGGTGGCGAAGCCTTCGTCGAACGTTTCACCCAGGTGATGAACGACGACTTCGGTACTCCGGAAGCTTGTGCCGTACTGTTCGAGATGGTGCGTGAGATCAACCGCCTGCGTGAGAGCGATATCGATGCGGCGGCGGGTCTGGCAGCGCGTCTGAAAGAGCTGGCCTGCGTGCTGGGCGTGCTGCAACTGGAAGCCGACGACTTCCTGCAGGCCGGTGCCGAAGGTCGGGTCGATGCGGCACAAGTCGAGGCGCTGATCCAGGCCCGTCTGGCGGCCCGTGCCAACAAGGACTGGGCCGAGTCCGACCGTATTCGCGATCAGATCACCGCCATGGGCGTGATTCTGGAAGACGGCAAGGGCGGTACGACCTGGCGCCTGGCTGACTAAGCTGGCGTTTGCTGCAACAAGAAACCCGCCTGGTGCGGGTTTTTTGTTGCCCTTCGAACAGTGCCGGATCAGGCCAGCGAGGCGAGGCGCTCCACTGTGTCCGGGTAGCGTTCCACCAGGCGCATCAAGGTCGTGGCCTGGGCGTTGGGTGTGGCGCGGCCTTGTTCCCAGTTTTCCAGGGTACGGGTGTTGGTGCGCAGGTACATGGCGAATACTGAACGCGAGAGGTTGAGTTGCTGGCGGATGTTCATCACCTCGGTGGCAGTGATGGGGGGCAGCTTGTCCAGCTTCACTTTATGGCTGCGCAGGGTGATCTTGCCCTGGCGTTCCTGGGTGAGGGCGTCGATGCCTTCTACCAGTTCGGAAAAGATGTCACGTTTGGTCATGTCTTCTGGCCTCGATTTCACGTTCCAGCCGTTGTTTGAGCTGTTGTCGCTGCTGCGGTAGCAGGTCGTCCATCTGCTCCTTGTCGAACAGGGTGAAGAGCCAGAACTGCGCCCCTCCGGACCACCAGTAATAGATCACTCTCAGCCCGCCACGCCTGCCCTTGTTGCGTCGCTCATCGACGAAACGCATCTTGCGCAAGCCGCCAGTGCCCTGAATCAGAACCCCTGCGTGCGGGTGGCGCAGCAACTCGATCTGCAGTTCGCAGAACAACTCGTCGTCAAGGAAGTGCTTTCGGTATCGTGCAAATGCCGGTAGTTCAATAAACAGAGCATGCATTTCATACGCTTCCTGCGTATAGACTGGATGACGCTGCAGCTTTGGTCAAGGCCCGCTGAGCGCCGCGTTTGATCTGGCAACAGTCTATGCCTGCGGCATTGGGCTGAATGTCGGACCGGGCCGACGTGACAGGAAGGGCGATTCCGAGTTTCGCTGGGAAGAGGGGAGGGCAGGGCCCTGAAATGCAAAACGGCACCCGAAGGTGCCGTTCTGTTTGTTGCGTTGAAACCTAAGCGATCAACCCGCCAGGCCGGAGTGCTGGACCAGGGTCAGCAGCGGTTGTGGGTATACGCCGAGGAAGAACGCCAGGACCGCGATGGCCAGCAGCATGACGCCACCGGCTTTCTGCTCCCAGTGCAGTTGGGCATCGACGCGGCGCAGGTTCGGCTCGATCAGGTACAGGGTGACCATCACTCGCAGGTAGTAGAAGACGCCGATGGCGCTGCCCATGACCAGGGAACCGACCAGCCACCATTGGTGCGCTTCGACACCGGTAGCGATGATGTAGAACTTGCCGATGAAGCCCGCGGTCAGCGGAATACCGGCCAGGGACAGCATCATCACGGTGAGGACGGCGGTCAGGTACGGACGGCGCCAGAACAGGCCGCGGTATTCGTACAGTGCGTCAGCGTCACGGCCTTTGTACGGCGAGGACATCAGGGTGATTACGCCGAAGGCTCCCAGGCTGGTGATCACATAGGTGACCAGGTACACGCCGATGGCTTCCATGGCCAGGCCCTTGCTGGCCACCAGGGCGATCAGCAGGTAACCGAAGTGGGCGATGGACGAGTAACCCAGCAGACGCTTGAGGTTGCTCTGGGTCAGCGCCAACAGGTTGCCCACCAGGATCGAGGCGATGGCGATCACGGTCAGCACGTTGCTCAGGACACCGCTGCTGGCCACTGGCGAGAGCTGGAACAGACGCACCAGTACCGCGAACACCGCCACCTTGCTGGCGGTGGCCAGGAAGGCGGCGACCGGGGCCGGGGCGCCTTCGTAGACGTCCGGAGTCCACAGGTGGAAAGGCACCAGCGACAGTTTGAAGGCCAGGCCGATCAGCATCATGCCCAGGCCCAGTTGCGCCAGCGGGCTTGGCAGCCCAGTGGCGGCCAGGGCTTGACCGATGCCGCTGAAGCTCAGGCTACCGGCTTCTGCGTAGAGCAAGGCCATGCCGAACAACAGGAAGCCCGAACCGGCGGCCGACAGCACCATGTACTTGATGCCGGCTTCCAGGGAGCGCTTGTTGAAGAAGGCATAGGCCACCAGGCCGTAGACCGGTACCGAGAGCAGTTCCAGGCCGATGAACAGGCCGGCCAGGTTCTGCGCGCTGACCAGTACCAGACCGCCGGCGGCGGCCAGCAGGATCAGCAGGTACAGCTCTTCGCGGTTGCCCGGGTAACCGCTGCTGCCGTCGCCGAGGTAGGCGTGGGCCAGGGTGACGCAGGCCAGGGTAGCCACCAGGATCAGGGCCATGTACAGGCAGGCGAACTGGTCGATCTGTAGCAGCGGGGTGACCGCCAGGGGGGCCACTTTCAGCACCGGGAAGATCGACAGCAATGCCAGGTTCAGACCCGCCACTGAGAGCAGGAAGGTCTGGGCGTGGTTGCGCCGCCAGGCGATCGCCAACATCACCACCACAAGGGTGGCGCTGGTGATCAGCAGCGGCGCCAAGGCTATAAAGTGTTGAATCGTAAAGTCCATAGCGCTCTTACCGGGCCGAAGCGAGTTGAGTGAAGGCGGTGCTGAGCCATTGCTGCACGCCATGCATGGTGGCGGCAGAGGTATCGAGGAACGGTTGCGGGTACACGCCGATGTAGATCAGCAGGACCGCCAGTCCCAGCACCATGATCAGTTCGCGAGCATCCATGCCGTGCAGCACCGCGTCCGACTTGGACGGGCCGAAGTAGGCACGGTGGATCATGATCAGCGAGTAGACCGAGCCGAACACCAGGCCGGACGTCGCAATCGCGGTGATCCATGGCGCACTGACGAAGGTACCGATCAGGATCAGGAACTCACCGACGAAGTTGCCGGTGCCCGGCAGGCCCAGGGAGGCGGCTGCGAAGAACAGGCTGATGGCCGGCAGGTAGGCGATACGCGACCACAGGCCGCCCATTTCACGCATGTCGCGGGTATGGGTGCGCTCGTACAGCTGGCCGCTGAGGATAAACAGCGCGGCGGCCGAAACACCGTGGGCCAGCATCTGGATCACCGCGCCCTGCAGGGCCTGCTGGCTGCCGGAGTAGATGCCGATCAGCACGAAGCCCATGTGGGACACGCTGGAGAAGGCGATCAGACGCTTGATGTCGGTCTGGGCGAAGGCCAGGAAGGCACCGTAGAAGATCCCGATCAGACCCAGGGTCATGGCGATCGGTGCGAACTCTGCCGAGGCGTTGGGGAACAGTGGCAGGGCGAAACGCAGCAGGCCGTAGGCCGCCGTCTTCAGCAGGATACCCGCCAGGTCCACGGAACCGGCAGTCGGTGCCTGGGCGTGAGCATCAGGCAGCCAGGAGTGGAATGGCACCACCGGCAGCTTCACCGCGAAGGCGATGAAGAAGCCGAGCATCAGGATGTACTCGGTGGCGGTGGACATCTTGGTCTTCAGCAACTGGGCGTAATCGAAGGTGATCACCCCGGTGTTGTTGAAGTTGACCAGCACCAGACCCAGGATCGCCACCAGCATGATCAGGCCGGAAGCCTGAGTGAAGATGAAGAACTTGGTCGCCGCGTAGATCCGGGTTTTCTTGCCGTCTGCCGAGCTGTGACCCCAGAGCGCGATGAGGAAATACATCGGCACCAGCATCATTTCCCAGAAGAAGAAGAACATGAACAGGTCCAGCGCCAGGAACACGCCGACCACACCGCCCAGGATCCACATCAGGTTCAGGTGGAAGAAGCCCACATGGCGCTGGATCTCTTTCCAGGAGCAGAGTACCGAGAGGATACCCAGCAGGCCGGTCAGCAGGATCATCAACAGCGACAGGCCGTCCAGCGCCAGGTGCACGTTGATGCCGAAGCGCTCGATCCAGACGTGCTTGAACTCGATGGCCCAAGTTGGATCGGCGCCAGGCGCCGGAGCAAATGAATAGTTACCGTGGGCCCACAGCCAGAGGCCGAGAGCGAGTTCCAGGGTCATGGTCAACAGCGCAATCCAGCGGGGGAGGGTGGCGCCGAAGCGCTCACCCAGCCAGCACAGAAGGCCGCCGATGAAGGGGATCAGGATTAGCCAAGGCAGAATCATGACGGGCTCAATTCCTTTCGCAAGTCGCAAGGTTCATATCAGACCGCTACCAGCACAATGGCGCCGATAACCAGTACGGCACCGGCTGCCATCGAGGCGGCGTACCAACGCAGTTGACCGGTCTCGGTACGGCTCAGGGCGTTGTGACCCCCTTTGGCCATACGCGGGATCAAACCGATGGTCTGATCGAGCGGGTCCTTGCGCAGTACATGGCTGATGGCCAGGTATGGCTTGACGAACAGTTTGTCGTAGATCCAGTCGAAGCCCCAGGCGGCGAACCACCAGGCCGAGAGCAGACGCCCGATGCCACTGTTGGCGATGGCGGTCACAACACGACGCTTGCCAAGGAACAACAGGGCAGCCAGCAGGATACCGGCCAGGGCGATGGCGCCCGAGGCGATTTCCAGGCTGTGCTTGGCTTCGCCACCGGCATGACCGGCGCTCAGCGGCAGTACACCATGCAGGGGCGGAGTGATCATCGCGCCGATCCCGGTGGACAGCACGATCAGCACCACCAGCGGCAGCCAGTGGGAGATACCGTGGCCGGCGTGGGCTTCGGTCTTGGCTTCACCGTGGAAGGTGATGAAGATCAGGCGGAAGGTGTACAGCGAGGTCATGAATGCACCCACCAGGCCGGCGTACAGCAAGCCGTGGTTACCGCTGGCGAAGGCTTCCCAGAGGATCTCGTCCTTGGAGTAGAAGCCTGCGGTCACCAGAGGCAGGGCCGCCAGGGCCGCGCCGCCAACGATGAAGCTGGCGTAGGCCAGAGGCAGTTTCTTCCACAGGCCGCCCATCTTGAAGATGTTCTGCTCGTGGTGGCAGGCAACGATCACCGCACCGGAAGCCAGGAACAGCAGGGCCTTGAAGAAGGCGTGGGTCATCAGGTGGAAAATCGCGCCGTCCCAGGCACCAACGCCCAGGGCCAGGAACATGTAGCCGATCTGGCTCATGGTGGAGTAGGCGAGGATCCGCTTGATGTCGGTCTGTACCAGCGCGGCGAAGCCTGCCAGGACCAGCGTCACACCACCGACCAGGCCGACCAGGTGCAGGACTTCCGGCGCCAGGGTGAACAGGCCGTGGGTACGGGCGATCAGGTAGACGCCGGCGGTGACCATGGTCGCGGCGTGGATCAGTGCCGAAACCGGGGTCGGACCGGCCATCGCGTCCGCCAGCCAGGTCTGCAGCGGCAGTTGTGCGGATTTACCCACGGCGCCACCCAGCAGCATCAGGGTCGCCAGGGTGATCCAGAAGTCGCCGGCCTGGAATTTCTGCGGTGCCAGCACCAGCAGTTCCTGGACGTTCAGCGTGCCCACCTGTTGGAACAGGATGAACAGGCCGATGGCCATGAACACGTCGCCGATGCGGGTGACGATGAAGGCCTTGAGTGCGGCGTTACCGTTGTTGCGGTTGCTGTAGTAGAAACCGATCAACAGGTAGGAGCACAGGCCCACGCCTTCCCAGCCGAAGTACAGGAACAACAGGTTATCGCCCAGCACCAGGAACAGCATGCTGGCGATAAACAGGTTGGTGTAGGCGAAGAAGCGCGAGTAGCCGGCTTCACCGCGCATGTACCAGGACGCGAACAGGTGGATCAAAAAGCCCACGCCCACCACCACACCCAGCATGGTCACGGACAGACCATCCAGGTACAGGGCGAAGTTCGGCGCGAAACCGTCCACCGACATCCACTGCCACAGCACCTGGGTGTAGTGGCCATCCGCTGGTGGCGCGACGTTGAATTGCCAGATCACGTAGGCGGCCACGATGGCCGATAGGCCAATGGAGCCGACGCCGATCAGGGCCGAGAGGTTTTCCGAGAGGCGTCCCCGGGAGAACGACAACAGCAGGAAACCGATCAGGGGGAATACGAAAGTCAGAAAGAGAAGGTTCATCCGCGCATCTCGCTGGCTGCATCGATATCGAGAGTGTGGAAGCGGCGGTACAGCTGCAGCAGGATCGCCAGGCCAATACTGGCCTCGGCGGCTGCCAGGCTGATCACCAGGATGAACATCACTTGTCCATCCGGTTGCGCCCAGCGGGCGCCCGCAACGATGAAGGCCAATGCCGAGGCGTTCATCATCACTTCCAGGCTCATCAACACGAAGAGGATGTTACGGCGGACCATCAGGCCGACCAGACCGAGGCAGAACAGGATGCCGGCAACCGCCAGACCATGTTCCATCGGGATAGTACCGAGAGGGATAGTAGGCATCGTGTTACTCCTTCGCCTCGTTGCGGCCCAAGTGGAACGCCGTGACGGCTGCGGCGAGCAGCAGCATCGAGGCGAGTTCGACCACCAGCAGGTAAGGACCGAACAGGCTGATGCCCACGGCCTTGGCGTCGACGGTGGTTTGACCGATACCGGCACCGCTCTGGTGGCTGAACAATACGTACAGCAATTCCGCCAGCAGCAGCGCGGCGAGAATCACCGGGCCGATCCAGATGCCGGGCGTGAGCCAGATACGCTCTTGCTGGGCCGCGGCCGGGCCGAGGTTGAGCATCATCACCACGAACACGAACAGCACCATGATGGCGCCGGCGTAGGCGATCACTTCCAGGGCACCGGCGAACGGCGCGCCGAGGCTGAAGAAGGTCATGGCCACGGCGATCAGCGAAATGATCAGGTAGAGCAGGGCGTGCACAGGGTTGGTGTTGGTGACCACGCGCAACGTGGACACAACGGCAACACCTGATGCGAAATAGAAAGCGAATTCCATCGTTCTTCCTTAAGGCAGCAAGCTCTTCACGTTGATCGGCTCGGCTTCATTCTGCGCGGAGCCTTTTGGCTTACCGGCAATGGCCATACCTGCAACACGATAGAAGTTGTAGTCAGGGTTCTTTCCGGGACCGGAGATCAGGAGATCTTCTTTCTCGTAAACCAGGTCCTGACGTTTGAACTCGGCCATCTCGAAATCCGGTGTCAGCTGGATTGCGGTGGTCGGACAGGCTTCCTCGCAGAGGCCGCAGAAAATGCAGCGCGAGAAGTTGATGCGGAAGAAGTCCGGGTACCAGCGACCGTCTTCGGTTTCAGCTTTCTGCAGCGAGATGCAACCCACAGGGCAGGCCACGGCGCACAGGTTGCAGGCTACGCAACGCTCTTCGCCATCGGGGTCGCGAGTCAGGACGATACGGCCACGGTAGCGTGGCGGCAGGTACACCGGCTCTTCGGGGTATTGCAGGGTGTCGCGTTTGCGAAAGCCGTGACCGAACACCATCACCAGGCTGCGCAACTGGGTACCAGTACCCTTAACGATGTCGCCAATATATTTGAACATGGGTCAAATCCTCACTGAACCGCGCCCGCAGGCGTGTTCAACAACACAAGCGCTGCGGTCACCAGCAAATTGATCAGGGTCAGCGGCAGGCAGAATTTCCAGCTGAAGTCCATCACCTGGTCATAACGCGGGCGCGGGATAGAGGCGCGCAGCAGGATGAACAGCATGATGAAGAACGCGGTCTTCAAGGCGAACCAGACGAAGGACAGTTGCGGCAGGATGCCGAACGGACCGTGCCAGCCACCGAAGAACAGGGTGACCAACAGTGCCGAGATCAAGATGATGCCGATGTACTCACCAACGAAGAACATGCCCCATTTCATGCCGGCGTATTCAATGTGGTAACCGTCGGCCAGTTCCTGCTCCGCTTCTGGCTGGTCGAAGGGGTGACGGTGAGTCACGGCCACGCCAGCGATGAAGAAGGTACAGAAGCCGAAGAACTGCGGAATGATGAACCACAGGTTCTGCGCCTGGTACTCGACGATGTCGCGCATGTTGAAGGAACCGACCTGAGCCACGATGCCCATCAGCGCCAGGCCCATGAACACTTCGTAGGACACGGTCTGGGCCGAAGCCCGCAAGCTGCCCAGCAGGGCGAACTTGTTGTTACTCGACCAGCCGGCGAACAGCACCGCGTAGACCGACAGGCCCGCCATGGCGAAGAAGAACAGCAGGCCGATGTTCAGGTCCGCGACGCCCCAGGTCGGGGTGATCGGGATGATCGCGAAGGCGATCAGCAGGGCGGACATGGCGACCACCGGTGCCAGGGTGAAGATCACCTTGTCGGCAAACGGTGGGGTCCAGTCTTCCTTGAAGAACATCTTCAGCATGTCGGCGGCGATCTGGAACATGCCGAACGGGCCAACGCGGTTCGGACCGTAACGGTCCTGCCACCAGCCCAGCAGGCGACGTTCGACGAAGCTCAGCAGCGCACCGGCGATGACCACCGCCAGCAGGATCACGACGGCCTTGACGACCGTCAGGATCACGTCGATCACTTCAGGGGTAAACCAACTCATTGCGCCGCCTCCTGCAGACCGTCAACGGATTTGCCAAAGAACGCCGGAGGAATCCCCGCCAGACCGGCTGGCAGGCCCACCAGGCCAGCACCCAGCTCTTCGTTGATGCGCAGTGGCAGACGCAGGGTCTGGCCGGCTACGTTCACCGTGAGCAGGGCACCGTCGTTGACACCCAGGCGATCGGCTTCGGACTTGGCCAGGGCCACGTAGGCCGCCGGAATGCGTTCCTGTACCGGAGCGGCTTTCGAAGAGTTCTCTTCGCTGCCGAACAGGTGATAGAACGGCACCGCTTGCCAGGTGCCCTGAGCCGGAGAGAAGGCCCGCGGTACGCTGGCGAACCAGTTGAGACGGTCGCCCTGGCTTTCGATCAGGCGAGTACCCGGATCACCGGCACGCAGGTGGCCGCCGACTTCGTCCTGGAACTTGTTCCAGGCTTGTGGCGAGTTCCAGCCCGGCGACCAGGCGAACGGCACTTGCGAGCGCGGTTCGGCGGAGCCCGAGTAACCTTCCATGGAGTAGGCGAAGGCGGTATCCGGGTCTTGCGGGGTGCGCGGTTCATGCACGCTCTGGTTGGCGCGCATGGCGGTACGGCCGCTGTAGCGCAGCGGTTCGCGGGCCAGTTTCAGGCCTTTGATACGGAACGCTGCGGAAGGTGCCGCGTCGATGATGGAAGCCAGTTGCGGGGTGCTCGCGGCGCAGGCAGCGGTCACGTGGTCCAGCTGGGTCCAGTCCACCGGCTTGTTCAGCAGCGTGCTGCGCAGGGCATGCAGCCAGCGCCAGCCTTCGTGGACCAGGATGCTGGCGTCCAGGTAGGTCGGATCGAAGACCTGGAAGAAGCGCTGGGCGCGACCTTCCTGGCTGACCAGGGTGCCGTCGCCTTCGGCGAAGCTGGCCGCCGACAGCACCAGGTGCGCGCGTTCGACGGTGGCAGTCTGTTGATGATCGGCCACGATCACCACTTTGGCCGCACTCAGCGCTGCATCCACCTTGGCCGCATCGGTGCGGGTGTACAGGTCGTTTTCCAGCACCACGATGGCGTCGGCTTTACCGTCGATCACCGTCTGCAGGGCCGCGTCCACGGATTCGCCACCGAGCATGGCCAGGCCGAGGCTGTTGGCCTCTGGCACGATCAGGCTGATGGAGCCGGCTTTCTCGCGCAGCTTCAGGGCTTTGGCAATGTTCGCCGCAGCTTCGATCAGTGCCTTGGAGCCCAGGGACGTACCGGAGATGATCAGTGGGCGCTTGGCCGCCAGCAGAGCGTCGGCAATGCGCTTGGCCAGTTCCAGGGCTTCGTTGTCCAGGCCTTCCACGGCAGGGGCGCTGGCGTCGATGGCGTGGGCCACGGCGAAACCGATGCGCGCCAGGTCGTCTGGAGCGGCGTGTACACACTCCTCGGCCACGTCGTCGAGCTTGGTTTCAGCCAGGCTGGCAATGAACAGCGGGTTCAGCGCGTGCTGGCCGATGTTCTTCACGGCGGCGTCGAGCCAAGGCTGGACGCGCATGGCGTCGGCCATTTCCTCGGCCTTGCCCTTGACGGCCTGGCGCAGGGCCAGGGCCATGCGTGCGGCGGTTTGGGTCAGGTCTTCGCCAAGGACGAAGATGGCATCGTGGTCTTCGATCTCGCGCAGGTTCGGAACCGGCAGCGGACTGTCGTTCAGAACCTGCAGGACCCGGCGGATGCGCTCCAGTTCAGAAGCTTCGATACCACTGTAGAAGTGCTCGGCACCGACCAGCTCACGCAGCGCGTAGTTGCTTTCCAGGCTGGCGCGAGGCGAGCCGATACCGACGATGTTGCGACCGCGCAGCAGGTCGGCCGCTTGGTCCAGCGCCTGGTCCAGAGTCAGTTGGGTGCCATCGGCCAGGCGTGGCTGGCGCGGACGGTCCTTGCGGTTGACGTAGCCATAACCGAAGCGGCCACGGTCGCAGAGGAAGTATTGGTTCACCGAACCGTTGTAGCGGTTCTCGATGCGCCGCAGTTCGCCGTAGCGCTCGCCCGGGGAGATGTTGCAACCGCTGGAGCAGCCATGGCAGATGCTCGGCGAGAACTGCATGTCCCACTTGCGGTTGTAGCGCTCGGAGTGAGTCTTGTCGGTGAACACACCGGTCGGGCAGACCTCGGTGAGGTTGCCGGAGAACTCGCTTTCCAGGGTGCCGTCTTCAACGCGACCGAAGTACACGTTGTCGTGGGCGCCGTAGACGCCCAGGTCGGTGCCGCCGGCGTAGTCCTTGTAGAAGCGCACGCAGCGATAGCAGGCGATGCAGCGGTTCATTTCGTGGGAAATGAACGGGCCGAGGTCCTGGTTCTGGTGGGTGCGCTTGGTGAAGCGATAACGGCGCTCGTTGTGGCCGGTCATCACCGTCATGTCTTGCAGGTGGCAGTGACCGCCTTCCTCACAGACTGGGCAGTCGTGGGGGTGGTTGGTCATCAGCCACTCGACAACACTGGCGCGGAAGGCCTTGGATTCTTCATCGTCGATGGAGATCCAGGTGTTGTCGGTGGCTGGGGTCATGCAGGACATGACGATACGACCACGGGTGTCGTTTTCGTCGGTGTACTGCTTGACCGCGCACTGGCGACAGGCACCGACGCTACCGAGAGCGGGGTGCCAGCAGAAATAAGGGATGTCGAGGCCTAGTGACAGACAAGCCTGTAACAGGTTGTCCGCCCCATCGACTTCGAGCGCTTTGCCGTCTACGTGGATAGTGGCCATGGTTCAAAGTTCTTCGTTGGCCCGGTGTCAGCGGGCGTGGCTAATGGAATCTTGTTATGCGTGCGAATCAACACAGCCGTTCACGGCGTCATCGCACGTCGAGCGCAGGGCACGGACCCTGCGCCCTCATCTAAGCGTTACGCGCCGACTACGATCGGTCGGGCCAGAGGCGGGACGGCGGCGCTGGTGGGCGCGATGCCGGCTTCGAACTCTGGACGGAAATACTTGATGGCACTGCCCAACGGCTCCACGGCACCCGGTGCGTGAGCACAGAAGGTCTTGCCTGGGCCGAGGAACCCCACCAGACCCAGCAGGGTCTCGATGTCGCCCTGCTGGCCCTGGCCTTTCTCCAGGGCCATCAGCAGCTTGACGCTCCATGGCAGGCCATCGCGGCAAGGGGTGCAGAAGCCGCAGGATTCACGGGCGAAGAACTGCTCCATGTTGCGCAGCAGCGACACCATGTTGATGCTGTCGTCAACCGCCATGGCCAGGCCGGTACCCATGCGGGTGCCCACTTTGGCGATGCCGCCGGCATACATTTGCGCATCCAGGTGTTCCGGCAACAGGAAGCCGGTACCGGCGCCGCCTGGCTGCCAGCACTTGAGCTTGAAGCCATCGCGCATGCCGCCGGCGTAGTCTTCGAACAGTTCGCGCGCGGTCACGCCAAAGGGCAGCTCCCACAGGCCAGGGTTCTTCACTTTGCCGGAGAAACCCATCAGCTTGGTGCCGTGGTCTTCGCTGCCTTCGCGGGCCAGGGATTTGTACCACTCCACGCCGTCGCCGATGATCGCTGGCACGTTGCACAGGGTCTCGACGTTGTTCACGCAAGTCGGCTTGCCCCACACGCCTACGGCGGCGGGGAAGGGCGGCTTGGAGCGAGGGTTGGCGCGACGGCCTTCCAGTGAGTTGATCAGTGCGGTTTCTTCACCGCAGATGTAACGTCCGGCGCCGGTGTGGACGAACAGTTCGAAATCGAAACCGCTGCCCAGAATGTTCTTGCCCAGCAGGCCGGCGGCCTTGGCTTCTTCCACGGCACGCCGCAGGTGCTTGGCGGCGGTGGTGTACTCGCCGCGCAGGAAGATGTAGCCGCGGTAGGTTTTCAGTGCACGGGCACTGATCAGCATGCCTTCGATCAGCAGATGGGGCAGTTGCTCCATCAGCATGCGGTCTTTCCAGGTGTTGGGTTCCATCTCGTCCGCGTTGCACAGCAGGTAGCGGATGTTCATGGACTCGTCTTTGGGCATCAGGCCCCACTTCACGCCGGTGGGGAAGCCCGCACCGCCGCGCCCTTTGAGGCCGGCATCCTTCACTGTCTGGACGATATCGTCCTGGGACAGGTCGGCGAAAGCCTTGCGGGCCGCCGCGTAACCGTTCTTGGCCTGGTACTCATCGAGCCAAACCGGCTCGCCGTCGTCCCGCAGACGCCAAGTCAGAGGGTGGGTCTCTGCGGTACGCGCAATGCGGTTCGCAGGGCCGAAAGAGGTCAGGGTCATACGTAGCCCTCCAACAGTTTGGCCACGCCAGCAGGCTGTACGTCGCCGAAAGTGTCGTCGTCGATCATCAGCGCCGGGGCCTTGTCGCAGTTGCCCAGGCAGCACACCGGCAGCAGGGTGAAGCGGCCGTCGGCGGTGGTCTGGCCGAGGCCGATGCCCAGCTCGCTCTGGATCTGGCTGACCACGGACTCGTGGCCGCCGATATAGCAGACCATGCTGTCGCAGACGCGAATGATGTGCCGGCCCACTGGCTGACGGAAGATCTGGCTATAGAACGTTGCCACACCTTCAACGTCGCTGGCGGGGATACCGAGGATTTCGCCGATGGCGTAGACCGCGCCGTCAGGCACCCAGCCACGTTCCTTCTGGACGATCTTCAGGGCTTCGATCGACGCCGCGCGCGGGTCTTCGTAGTGA
Organism: Pseudomonas sp. LD120; assembly: GCF_009861525.1. GTDB lineage: Bacteria > Pseudomonadota > Gammaproteobacteria > Pseudomonadales > Pseudomonadaceae > Aquipseudomonas. The sequence continues at coordinate 1,084,139 of NZ_WVHL01000003.1, forward strand.
TGCATCTCGTGCTCGATGGCCGAGCGCTCGGTTTCGCTCAGGGCGAAACGGTCTGTCTGGATAAGCGTGCTGTTCATGCTTAGCGGTCCACGTCGGCCATAACGAAGTCGATACTACCCAGGTACGCGATCAAGTCCGCGACCATGCTGCCGCGGATCACCGAAGGGATCTGCTGCAGGTGGGCGAAGCTTGGGGTGCGAATCCGGGTGCGGTAGCTCATGGTGCCGCCATCGCTCGTCAGGTAATAACTGTTGATGCCCTTGGTCGCTTCGATCATCTGGAAGGATTCGTTGGCCGGCATCACCGGGCCCCACGAAACCTGCAGGAAGTGCGTGATCAAGGTTTCGATGTGCTGCAGGGTGCGCTCTTTCGGCGGCGGCGTGGTCAGCGGGTGATCCGCCTTGTACGGGCCTTCCGGCATGTTGCGCAGGCACTGGTCGATGATCTTGATGCTCTGGCGCATCTCCTCGACGCGAACCATGCAGCGGTCGTAGGCGTCACCGTTGGCCGCCAGTGGAACTTCGAACTCGAAGTTCTCGTAGCCGGAGTACGGACGAGCCTTGCGCAGGTCGAAATCGCAACCGGTGGAGCGCAGGCCGGCACCGGTGACGCCCCACTCCAGGGCTTCCTTGGTGTTGTAGGCGGCGACACCGATGGTCCGGCCCTTGAGGATGCTGTTCTGCAGGGCCGCCTTGGTGTATTCGTCGAGGCGCTTGGGCAGCCATTCGACGAAGTCCTTGACCAGCTTTTCCCAGCCGCGGGGCAGGTCGTGGGCGACGCCGCCGATGCGGTACCAGGCCGGGTGCAGGCGGAAGCCGGTGATGGCTTCGATCACGGTGTAGGCACGCTGGCGGTCGGTGAAGGTGAAGAACACCGGGGTCATGGCGCCAACGTCCTGGATGTAGGTACCCAGGAACAGCAGGTGGCTGGTGATGCGGAAGAACTCGGCCATCATGATGCGGATGACATCGACCTTCTCCGGCACCTTGATGCCGGCCAGCTTCTCGACCGAGAGCACGTACGGCAGGTTGTTCATCACCCCGCCCAGGTAGTCGATGCGGTCGGTGTAGGGGATGAAGCTGTGCCAGGACTGGCGCTCGGCCATCTTCTCGGCGCCACGGTGGTGGTAGCCGATGTCCGGTACGCAGTCGACGATCTCTTCGCCGTCCAGCTGCAGGATGATACGGAAGGCGCCGTGAGCCGAAGGGTGGTTCGGGCCCAGGTTGAGGAACATGTAGTCCTCGTTGGCGCCGGAACGCTTCATGCCCCAGTCTTCCGGACGGAAGCGCGCGGCTTCTTCTTCCAGCTGCTGCTTGGCCAGGTTGAGGCTGAACGGATCGAACTCGGTGGCGCGGGCCGGGAAGTCCTTGCGCAGCGGGTGACCTTCCCAGGTGGGAGGCATCATGATCCGCGACAGGTGCGGGTGGCCGGCAAAGTCGATGCCGAACATGTCCCAGACTTCACGCTCGTACCAGTTGGCGTTGGGCCAGATACCGGTCACGGTCGGCAGGCTGAGGTCGCCTTCGGACAGGGCCACCTTGATCATCACGTCGCTGTTACGTTCGATCGACAGCAAGTGGTAGAACACGCTGAAGTCGGCGCCTGGCAGCCCTTGGCGCTTGGTGCGCAGGCGCTCGTCCACGCCATGCAGGTCATAGAGCATGACGTACGGCTTGGGCAGGTTGCGCAGGAAGGTCAGGACTTCGACGAGTTTGGAGCGGGTAACCCACAGCACCGGCATGCCGGTGCGGGTGGCCTGGGCGGTGAACGCCTCAGGGCCAAAACGGTTATTGAGTTCGACGACCACATCCTGGTCGTCAGCCTTATAAGGCGGGATGTACAGAGCACTGCCTGTAGTCATGGTTTTTTATCGCTTTCGGTCAACGTAAAGAGTGAAGCCAGTGTCGTTTCTTTGTCAGAACAGATCTGGATCAGACTTCGTCAGGGCTGCGCAGGTTGGTGACCTGAATACGCTGTTCGCGGCGCTGCTCCTTTTGCGACGGCATTTCGGCGCGATACACGCCTTGATCACCGACGACCCAGGACAGTGGGCGACGCTCCTGGCCAATGGACTCTTGCAAGAGCATCAAGCCTTGCAGGAACGCTTCGGGGCGGGGCGGGCAGCCAGGTACGTAGACGTCCACGGGCAGGAACTTGTCCACCCCCTGAACTACGGAGTAGATGTCGTACATGCCACCGGAGTTGGCGCACGAACCCATGGAGATAACCCATTTAGGCTCGAGCATTTGCTCATAGAGACGCTGAATGATCGGCGCCATCTTGATGAAGCAGGTGCCGGCAATAACCATGAAATCCGCCTGACGCGGCGATGCCCGGATAACCTCGGCGCCAAAGCGCGCGATGTCGTGGGGCGCCGTGAAGGCAGTGGTCATTTCCACGTAGCAGCAGGACAGACCGAAGTTGTACGGCCACAGGGAGTTCTTACGCCCCCAGTTGACCGCGCCGCTCAGCACGTCTTCCAGCTTGCCCATGAAGATGTTTTTGTGGACCTGATCCTCTAACGGATCGGAAACGGTTTCCCGTTCGCCGATCGGGTACTGATCGTTAGGAGCATCGGGGTCGATCCTGGTGAGATTGTATTGCATCGCCAAAGCCTCATTGTTTTAGCTTCGCCTGCCGCTTACGACGACCTTCCGGAGCCCAGTCAAGAGCCCCCACTCGCCAAAGGTAGACAAGACCTGCCAACAGAATTGCTATGAAAACGAGAGCTTCGACGAATCCGGTCCAGCCGCTTTCGCGGACGGACACAGACCAGGCAAAGAGAAAGAGGGCTTCGATATCGAAGATCACGAAGAGCATCGCGACCAGATAGAATTTGGCTGAGAGCCGCAAGCGGGCGCCACCGGTAGGTAGCATGCCGGACTCGAACGGTTCGTTTTTGCTGCGGCCCCAGGCTTTTGACCCGAGGAGGCTGGAGACGCCGAGCATGAAGGCACAGAGGCCGACAACACCCAGAAGGAAAATGGCAAAGCCCCAGTTGTGGGCCATGAGTCCTGTCGCTTCGGGCATGCTGGTAATCCTTAACAGAGAGCAGGAGTCTCTGAGCTTGATAAAGAAATAAAGCAGTGACGATATGTCGCAGCGCAATCAATCGGGCTGATTTTATGGCTAAACACCGGGCAAGTAAAATTTCTAAAGCGAAATTGTTTATCGCAATAAGGACATAGATCACCTCTTTAGCCCCGTAAGCCGCGGCCTGTGGGCATTAGGGCAGGTTTTGTTAATTATGTTTTGTTGCGGCTGCAACGAAAGTTACAATTCCTGAATGATAATCAATATTGTTTGCGGGGTGTTTTAATCGGCTTTCCTTCGGGGAGTGGGAAAGTTGCTTGTTATATCCCTGTTACTGCAAGTAGCAGGGGCGCACCTTTTAACCTGTTTTGCCTCGGGCAACACCGCTCTGGATCAATATTTTGTCGGCTTTTGCGCGGTGCTGGCTTGGTGCTGAGTTTTCCAGCCTGGGGAACTTGCCTGGTCAGAAAGGCGGCTACGGCCAGGAGTGCAAAAAAAACGCCCCGAACCAGTCGGGGCGTCAGCTTTACAGCAATGCAGTTGTTTTTACCGGGTCTGCATTGGCCGCTCGATCAAGGCGCGAGGCCTGGAATCAGTGGAATTGCTCTTCTTCTGTAGAGCCGGTCAGGGCGGTTACCGAGGACGAGCCACCCTGGATCACGGTGGTCATGTCGTCGAAGTAGCCGGTGCCCACTTCCTGCTGGTGCGCCACGAAGGTGTAGCCTTTGGCGGCGTCAGCGAACTCCTGCTCTTGCAGCTTCACGTAGGCGGTCATGTCGTTGCGGGCGTAGTCGTGCGCCAGGTTGAACATGCTGTGCCACATGTTGTGAATGCCGGCCAGGGTGATGAACTGGTGCTTGTAACCCATGGCGGACAGTTCGCGCTGGAACTTGGCGATGGTCGCGTCGTCCAGGTTTTTCTTCCAGTTGAAGGAAGGCGAGCAGTTGTACGACAGGATCTGGTCTGGGTATTCCTTCTTGATCGCTTCAGCGAAGCGACGAGCTTCGTCCAGGTCCGGCTTGGCGGTTTCGCACCAGATCAGGTCGGCGTACGGGGCGTAAGCCAGGCCGCGGGCGATTGCCTGGTCCAGTCCGGCTTTCACTTTGTAGAAGCCTTCCTGGGTACGGGTGCCAGTCACGAATGGCTGGTCGTACGGGTCGCAGTCGGAAGTCAGCAGGTCGGCGGCGTTGGCGTCGGTCCGGGCCAGGATGATGGTCGGTACGCCGGCAACGTCGGCCGCCAGACGGGCTGCGGTCAGCTTCTGTACGGCTTCCTGGGTTGGCACCAGCACTTTGCCGCCCATGTGGCCGCACTTCTTCACGGAAGCCAGTTGGTCTTCGAAGTGAACGCCGGCGGCGCCCGCTTCGATCATGCTCTTCATCAGCTCGTAGGCGTTCAGCACGCCGCCGAAACCGGCTTCAGCGTCTGCCACGATAGGGGCGAAGTAGTCGATGTAGCCGTCGTCACCTGGGTTCTTGCCGGCTTTCCACTGGATCTGGTCGGCGCGACGGAACGAGTTGTTGATGCGCTTGACCACGGTTGGAACCGAGTCCACCGGGTACAGCGACTGGTCGGGGTACATGGATTCTGCGGAGTTGTTGTCCGCAGCCACTTGCCAGCCCGACAGGTAGATGGCCTGGATACCGGCTTTAACCTGTTGTACCGCCTGGCCGCCAGTCAGGGCGCCCATGCAGTTGACGAAATCTTTATCAGGACGGAAGGATGGTTTGGCGCCTTGGGTGACCAGGTTCCAGAGCTTCTCGGCGCCCATGCGTGCCAGGGTGTGCTCGGGCTGAACCGAGCCACGCAGACGGACCACGTCGGCAGCGGAGTAGGTGCGAGTCACGCCTTTCCAGCGCGGGTTTTCAGCCCAGTCTTTTTCAAGGGCTGCAATTTGCTGTTCGCGTGTCAGTGCCATGGAGATAAACCTCGTCGCGTCTTGTATGAAAAGTCGTTCTTGGGTGAAGAATTCCGGCTTGCCCATTACGCAGTTACACAGATTGCGTAGCAGGCTGCTCGCTGACCAGGGGCTTTGGTGGCCAAGTCGGACTGACGGGATGGCGACGGGTGAACGATGGGCTCGAGGGGAAAGTGAGCAGGTGAAGGCGAGCTGCGGTGCGCATGCGGGCGTCGTGGGCCTTGGTGCGTTCCATCAGTGTGTTGCCGATCGACCTAATTACGCTTCCGTCCCTCGGGACAACTTCGTTCCAGTCGCAACCTCGTCAAACACACCTTGTGGGCGGTACAGACACGAATCGGCTCAGATGGGTAGGTTAGAGCAACGATCCGAAGGCCCTTGCCAGGGCCCCTGATTAGCGGGAGCGAGGCCATCATGCCCGCGGTTTTTTGGCTCGTCAAATGGTTTGTAGTGCTTTTTTTGCGCCACTACATCTTTGGTCTAATACGACTAATCAGTCAGTTTTTGGTGCTTTAGTCCAAAGCATCGACCTTCACCCTCAGGGTCATGTCATTCCGGCCCTGAGTCGAATAGCTGCGGCTCAGGCCCTGTTTGCCGGCTTGGGTCTGGCGATTGACGCCGGCCAGGGTGATCCATTCCCCCAGGCGTCCGCTAACGGTTGTGTCGGTGCTTTGCACGGTCACTACATCAGGGTGCTCTTGGCTCATGCGGTCACGATTGGTGCTGATGCTCAGGTGCACGGTCTCGCCGGTCACGCTGGCCGTGACATAGAAGCCCTGGGTCACGTTGCGGTACTGGGTCTGGTTTTGCAGACGACCATAGGGATCGGTCTGTGTAGTGGTCAGGGGGACGCTCTGGCCCACCTGGATCAGCGCCGGCACGCCTTCGCTGGCCTGGATCTGTTGGATGCCGCCATCGCGGCTCTCGGTGCTGCGAGTGATGATGTGGGGCTGGTGGGGGGTGTTGACCGAATAACCCTGGTTGTCCTGGAAGTTGTTTTCATTGGTGTCTACGGTGATCAGCAGGCGCTTGGCTGCCGTATCCAATTGCGCAATGAACGCCCGCAGCTCGGCGATCTTGCCCGGTTCGGCATTGACGATCAGTTGGTTGCCATAGACGCTGACCTTGCCGTCCTTGCCAAGAAAGTTCTGCGCCACCGGCAGCAGGTCAGCGCTGGTGCGGTTGTTGAGGGGCACGATCTCGGTGGCGGCCATGACTGAGCAACTGAAGGTCAGTAGCAGCGTCGTGAGCAAAGTGCGTAGGGACATATCCGTTATCTCCGCGAGTAGCTGGCGTAAAGCCTTGAGTTTGACACTTTGTCGGCTTTGGCGGGGGCAAGTTGAATCCTAGACGGCAAAACGCCCTGGCATCCTGGTCTTGCGCCTGGTGGGCGCAAGGGGATGGCAGGGCGTTCGCTTTGGCTATTGCCGTTAGGGCTTGTCGGTCACGCGCCGCGAACCATGTCGACGTGGGGGATTCCTGCTTCGAGGAATTCCTCGCTGACAATCGAGAAACCCAGGCGCTCGTAGAATGGCGTGGCCTGGACCTGGGCGCTGAGCATCTGTTGTTTGAGGCCGCGTTTCTCGGCTTCGTCGATCACCGCATGCATCAGTGCATCGCCGACCTTGAGGCCGCGCCAATCCTTGAGTACCGAGACCCGGCCGACATGGCCGTCCGGCAGCAGGCGGGCGGTACCGATAGGGAAATCTCCCTCGAAGGCCAGAAAGTGCACAGCGCTGTCGTCATCGGCGTCCCACTCTAGTTCGGGGGGGACGGATTGCTCGGCAATGAACACTGCTTCACGAATGCGCCGGATCTCGGCGTTATCCTTTTGCCAGTCTGCGACACGTACGTGAATCTTATTCATCGGCAAACCCCAGGCTCCCTTGCTTGACCAGTTCACACAGCAGGCCGCGCCCATCTTCATCCGCCAGCCAAGGGCCGAGGTTGTCGATATGCAGGGCGTCGGCGGCGCAAATCATTTTCAGCAGCTCGCGCAGTTTACCGGGAAGCAGGCGACTTTGGCCGCTAGCGAACAGCAGCAGGTCTTCATCGACCTCCGACCAGGCCAGGCGCGCGCTTGGGTTGCGGATCAGGATCGCGCCCTGTTCCAGGCCGCCCAGCAGGTCGTCTTCTTCCAGTTCCGGGCCGACCACCAGCTCCGGGTAGCGCGGCTCGGTCATGAACTGGCCGAACCAGGTCAGCAACAGGCGCTCGTCGCCCATGTGCTCGGCCAGCAGGCTCTTGAGGCGATCAAGGGCGTCCCGCTGGATTTGGTGTGGGTCGCTGACTGGCTGTGCGTCGGCATCGGTGTAGCGCTCTTCGTCCGGCAGGAACTGGCCGAGGAAGTCGGTGAAGTGGGTCAGCACTTCAGCGGCGCTCGGGGCGCGGAAGCCCACTGAGTAGGTCATGCAGTCGTTCAGCGCGACGCCGTAGTGGGCCAGGCGTGGTGGCAGGTAGAGCATGTCGCCCGGCTCCAGGACCCAGCTTTCGGTCTCTTCGAATTCGGCGAGGATGCGCAGGTCTGCGTGCTGTAGCAACGGGCTTTCTGAGTCGCACATCTGGCCGATCTTCCAGTTGCGCTTGCCGTGGCCTTGCAGCAGGAATACGTCGTAGTTGTCAAAATGTGGGCCGACGTTTCCGCCAGGCGCAGCGAAGCTGATCATTACGTCATCAATGCGCCAGCTGGGCAGGAAACGGAAGTGCTCCAGCAGCTCGGCGACTTCCGGAACGAACTGGTCTACGGCCTGGACCAGCAGGGTCCAGTCGCGCTCTGGCAGCTTGCTGAACTCGTCTTCGGCGAACGGGCCGCGGCGCAGTTCCCAAGGGCGCTCGCCGTTCTCGATCACCAGGCGCGATTCGACTTCCTCTTCCAGGGCCAGGCCGGCCAGTTCGTCGGGTTCGATCGGGTTTTCGAAGTCAGGCAGGGCCTGACGGATCAGCAGGGGCTTCTTCTGCCAGTAGTCGCGCAGAAATTCCCGTGCAGTGATGCCGCCCAGAAGTTGAAGAGGAATATCAGGATTCATGTGTAACCTATTGAAAAAATGTACTTTTCTAGCAGGAATAAAAACGCCCGGCGCGGCCGGGCGTCAAAGGGTCGAGCAGTGGCTCAGATGCGCTTGGCCTGGGCCGCGGCATTGCCGATGTAGCTGGCCGGGGTGAGTTGTTTCAGTTCGGCCTTGGCTGCGGCAGGCATGTCCAAGCCGTCGATGAAAGTCTGCAGCGCTTCAGGGCTGATGCCCTTGCCGCGGGTCAGTTCCTTGAGCTTTTCGTACGGGTTTTCGATGTTGTAGCGACGCATCACGGTCTGGATCGGCTCGGCCAGCACTTCCCAGCAAGCGTCCAGGTCTTCGGCGATCCTCGAAGCATTGAGCTCCAGCTTGCTGATGCCCTTGAGGCTGGCTTCGTAGGCGATCACGCTGTGAGCGAAGCCCACGCCCAGATTGCGCAGGACCGTGGAGTCGGTCAGGTCGCGCTGCCAGCGGGAAATCGGCAGCTTGCTTGCCAGGTGCTGGAACAGGGCGTTGGCGATCCCCAGGTTGCCTTCGGAGTTTTCGAAGTCGATCGGGTTGACCTTGTGCGGCATGGTCGAGGAACCGATTTCGCCGGCAATGGTGCGCTGCTTGAAGTAGCCCAGGGAGATGTAGCCCCAGATATCGCGATCGAAGTCGATCAGGATGGTGTTGAAGCGGGCGATGGCGTCGAACAGCTCGGCGATGTAGTCGTGCGGCTCGATCTGGGTGGTGTAGGGGTTGAAGGCCAGGCCCAGCTCGTCTTCGATGAAGGCGCGGGCGTTGGCTTCCCAGTCGATGTCCGGGTAGGCCGACAGGTGGGCGTTGTAGTTGCCCACGGCGCCGTTGATCTTGCCCAGCAGCGGCACGGCGGCGACTTGAGCGATCTGGCGCTCCAGGCGGTACACGACGTTGGCCAGTTCCTTGCCCAGGGTGGTCGGCGAAGCCGGCTGACCGTGGGTGCGCGACAGCATCGGCACTTCGGCGAAGCGGATTGCCAGTTCGCGGATGGCGTTGGCGGTCTGGCGCATCAGCGGCAGCATCACGTCATCACGGCCTTCGCGCAGCATCAGGGCGTGGGACAGGTTGTTGATGTCCTCGCTGGTGCAGGCGAAGTGGATGAACTCACTGACGTTGGCCAGCTCAGGCAGCTTGGCGGCTTGTTCCTTGAGCAGGTATTCGATGGCCTTGACGTCGTGGTTGGTGGTGCGCTCGATCTCTTTGACGCGTTCGGCGTGCTCCAGGGAGAAGTTCTCTGCCAGGGCATTGAGGACGGCGTTGGCTTCGGCGGAGAACGCCGGCACTTCGCTGATGGCGCTGTGGGCGGCCAGGCGCTGGAGCCAGCGCACTTCAACGAGGACGCGAGCACGGATCAGGCCGTATTCGCTGAAAATGGGGCGCAGGGCCTGGGTTTTGCCGGCGTAGCGGCCGTCAACAGGGGAAACCGCAGTGAGCGAAGAGAGCTGCATGGGGTGTTCTCGGACAGTCGGGCAACGAAATGGGGCGCGTATCATACATGAAAATATCCGCAGGTCCGTTGCCAACTGACCAGCGTCTTACGCGCAGCTCTTGAAAAAAACGGGTGGCGCAAGCAGCAGCTCAGCTGCTGCGCATCAATGGATACAGTTCTTTAAGCAATTTGCGCCGGCTGATCACCAGTTGCCAGCGATGACCGCCCAATTGGCGCCACAGGCGCGCCGAGCGGATGCCGGCCAGCAACAGTGCGCGAATCTTCGAGGCATTGCTCGGCTGCTGCAGGTTGCGCATGTCGCCGTGCACCTGGATGCGCTGGCGCAGGGTACTCAGGGTGTCCTGGTACAGCCCGCCACACGCGGCGATGACGTTTTCGTGGGCCGGACCGAAGTGTTCCACCTGGGATTGGATCTGTGGCAGGCGCTTGCCGATGGTTTCCAAGAGGTCGTCGCGTTTGGCCAATTGACGCTCCAGGCCGAGCATCGACAGGGCGTAGCGCAGTGGCTCGCGTTGCAGGGTGCTGGGGTCGCGCTCCAGGGCGCCGATCAGGGCGCGATAGCCCTCGCGCAGATTGATGTCGTCGCCGCCATAGACTTCCAGGGTGTCTTTCGGATCACGGATCAGCAGGCTGCCGAGCATGCAGCTCAAGGCCGCTTCGCTGACCTGGCCGGTCTTGGCGATGCGGTCTACCAACACCGCGGCGAGGAATACTCCACCCAGCGCCGTCAGTTGTTCCTGAATCGGGCTCATGGGCGGACGTCCTTGCTACTCCAGGGTTCGGCCACTTCGATCACGCCGCCGCCGAGGCAGATTTCACCGTCGTAGAACACCACGGACTGGCCGGGGGTTACGGCGCGCTGCGGGTCGTCGAAGGTGGCGCGGTAGCCGTTGGCGGTCTTTTCCAGGGTGCAGGGCTGGTCGCTCTGGCGGTAGCGCACCTTGGCGGTCAGGCGTCGCGGCTGGTTAAGGGCGATGGGGTTGACCCAATAGATGTCGGAGGCCAGCAGGGCGCGGGAGAACAGCCAGGGGTGATCGTTGCCCTGGCCAACAATCAGCTCGTTGTGCTCAAGGTCCTTGATCAGTACGTACCACGGCTCTTCGCCGGCGTCTTTCAGGCCGCCGATGCCCAGGCCCTGACGCTGGCCGATGGTGTGGTACATCAGGCCGTGATGGCGGCCGATGACTTCACCCTCGGTGGTCTTGATCTCGCCGGGCTGGGCCGGCAGGTACTGCTTGAGGAAGTCGCTGAAGCGCCGCTCACCGATAAAGCAGATGCCGGTGGAGTCTTTCTTCTTTGCCGTAGCCAGGTCATGTTTCTCAGCGATGGCGCGCACTTCGGGCTTTTCCAGCTCGCCCACTGGGAACAGGGTCTTGGCGATTTGTTCGCCGCCAACGGCGTGGAGGAAGTAGCTCTGGTCCTTATTCGGGTCCAGGCCCTTGAGCAGTTCGGTGCGGCCGTCGATGTCGCGACGACGCACATAGTGACCGGTAGCGATCAGGTCGGCGCCGAGCATCATGGCGTAGTCGAGGAACGCCTTGAACTTGATTTCGCGGTTGCACAGGATGTCCGGGTTCGGCGTGCGGCCGGCCTTGTATTCGGCCAGGAAGTGCTCGAACACGTTGTCCCAGTACTCGGCGGCGAAGTTGGCGCTGTGCAGCTTGATGCCCAGCTTGTCGCACACGGCCTGGGCGTCCGCCAGGTCATCCATGGCAGTGCAGTATTCGGTGCCGTCGTCTTCCTCCCAGTTCTTCATGAACAGGCCCTCCACCTGGTATCCCTGCTCCATCAGCAGAAGGGCGGAAACGGAAGAATCCACGCCGCCGGACATGCCGACAATGACGCGTTTCTTTTGGGTGTCAGAAGGGGCTGGATCACGCATAGGAATTCAATGGGAGTCTTGAAAAAGGACGCGATTCTAACAGGCTGAGGCCTGCAAGGCTAAAACTGCGGTTAAAGCATTGGTCGGATCAGCGCCAGACTGTGCAGTTGGCCCTCCAGGTAGTCGTCCAGGCACTGCAGGATCAGCTCACTGCGCCAGTTGGCCCGTTGCTCCAGCAGTTGCTCGCGGGTTAGCCAGCGTGGGCCGATGATGCCGTCGTCCAGTTGATAGTCCGGATGGTGGCGCAGCGGTTTGGCGGCAAAGCACACGCGCTGGTAGGTCACGCCGTTGCTCGGGGCGGTGTACAGGTAGATGCCGACCACAGCAGTCAATTCCACGTCCCATCCGGTTTCCTCGAGGGTTTCGCGAATGGCTGCCTGGAGCAGGCTTTCATTGGCATCCAGATGCCCGGCGGGCTGGTTGAGCACGGCCTGTTTGCCCGAGTACTCCTCGACGAACAGGAAGCGGCCCTGATCTTCGACGATGGTGGCGACAGTGATATGGGGTTGCCATTCCATATGGGCACTCCTTTATAAGAGGCGGGTATTGTAGGAGTCAGTTTGCCGGCGAAGCGAGCGCCGCATGTCCGGCGTGAGGGCATTCGCCGGCAAGCCGGCTCCTAAGGGCTTCAGAAGCACAAACCCCGGCGCGGGGCCGGGGTTTGTGTGTTCGATCGTACTTACACCAGCGCAGCGATGGCCGCGTTGAGGGTGGCGCTCGGACGCATGGCCTTGCTCACCCGTTCAGGGTTGGCGCTGTAGTAGCCGCCGATGTCCACGGGCTTGCCCTGTACGGCGTTGAGCTCGGCGACGATGGTCGCTTCGTTCTCGGTCAGGGTCTTGGCCAGAGGGCTGAACTGCGCTTGCAGGGCGGCGTCCTCGGTCTGGGCGGCCAGGGCTTGGGCCCAGTACAGCGCCAGGTAGAAGTGGCTGCCACGGTTGTCGATGTTGCCGACTTTGCGCGATGGCGACTTGTTGTTGTCGAGGAACTGACCGGTAGCCTGGTCCAGGGTCTTGGCAAGTACCAGGGCTTTCGGGTTGTTGTAGGTGTTGCCCAGGTGTTCCAGGGAAGCGGCCAGGGCCAGGAACTCACCCAGGGAATCCCAGCGCAGGAAGTTCTCTTCCAGCAGCTGTTGCACGTGCTTCGGAGCCGAACCGCCGGCGCCAGTTTCGAACAGGCCGCCACCGTTCATCAGTGGCACGATCGACAGCATCTTGGCGCTGGTGCCCAGTTCCATGATCGGGAACAGGTCGGTCAGGTAGTCGCGCAGTACGTTGCCGGTCACCGAGATGGTGTCCTGGCCGTCGCGGGTACGGGCCAGGGTGAACTTCATGGCTTCGACCGGAGACATGATGCGGATGTCCAGGCCGCTGGTGTCGTGATCCTTCAGGTAGGCCTGGACTTTCTCGATCATCACACCGTCGTGGGCGCGCATTGGGTCCAGCCAGAAAATGGCCGGGGTGCTGCTGGCGCGAGCACGGTTGACGGCAAGTTTGACCCAGTCCTGGATCGGCGCGTCCTTGGTCTGGCACATGCGGAAGATGTCGCCGGCTTCGACTTTCTGCTCCAGCAGCAGCTTGCCTTGGCTGTCGGTGACGCGAACCGCGCCGTCAGCCTTGATTTCGAAGGTCTTGTCGTGGGAACCGTACTCTTCGGCTTTTTTCGCCATCAGGCCAACGTTTGGCACGCTGCCCATGGTGGTCGGGTCGAATGCGCCATTGGCTTTGCAGTCTTCGATCACGGCCTGGTAGATGGTGGCGTAGCAACGGTCCGGAATGACCGCCTTGGTGTCATGCAGTTGGCCGTCGGTGCCCCACATTTTACCGGAGTCACGGATCATGGCTGGCATCGAGGCGTCGACGATCACGTCGCTCGGTACGTGCAGGTTGGTGATGCCTTTGTCGGAGTTGACCATGGCCAGGGCAGGTCGGGCAGCGTAGACCGCCTGGATGTCGGCTTCGATCGCGGCTTGCTGTTCGGCTGGCAGGGCCTTGATGCGGGCGTACAGGTCGCCGATGCCGTTGTTCAGGTTGAAACCGATTTCTTGCAGCACGGCAGCGTGCTTGCTCAGGGCGTCCTGATAGAACTCGGCAACGATCTGGCCAAACATGACCGGGTCGGAGACTTTCATCATGGTGGCTTTGAGGTGCACCGACAGCAGTACGCCTTGCTTCTTAGCGTCTTCGATTTCAGTGGCGATGAAGGCGCGCAGGGCCTTTTTGCTCATGACTGCGCAATCGAGGATCTCACCGGCTTGCACGGTGGTCTTTTCCTTCAGGACGGTGGCAGTGCCGTCTTGAGCGATCAGCTCGATTTTAACGCTGTCTGCGGCATCGATCAGGGCGGCTTTTTCGCTGCCGTAGAAGTCGCCGTTGCTCATGTAGGCAACGTGGGACTTGGAGTCCTTGGCCCAGGCGCCCATCTTGTGCGGGTGCTTGCGCGCGTAGTTCTTCACCGACAGCGGAGCGCGGCGGTCGGAGTTGCCTTCACGCAGGACCGGGTTCACGGCGCTGCCCTTGACCTTGTCGTAACGCGCTTTGGCGTCTTTGTCGGCGTCACTGGTCACGGTTTCCGGATAGTCCGGCAGGGCGTAGCCCTGGGCTTGCAGTTCCTTGATCGCGGCTTGCAGCTGCGGTACCGAGGCGCTGATGTTCGGCAGCTTGATGATGTTGGCTTCCGGGGTGACGGCCAGCTCGCCCAGTTCGGCGAGGTGGTCCGGCACCGCTTTGGCACCCAACTGCTCAGGGAAGCTGGCGAGGATGCGGCCGGCCAGGGAGATGTCGCGGGTTTCCACGGCGATATCAGCCGAAGCGGTGAAGGCTTCTACGATAGGCAGCAGGGAATAGGTGGCGAGGGCCGGAGCTTCGTCGGTGAAGGTATAGATGATCTTCGAGCGGGTGGGCATATTCGGATTAACTCTCTTCTTTGCTAAAGCGTGCGCAGAAACTCGAGGTGCGCCGGGTAAGCGCTTTCGTTCAAAGGTCATCCATGAGCCGAATGTCGAGGTTTCTTCGCGGTGATGTTGGGTGCATCAGTCGAGCGTCAAGCGGGTGGGCTGCGGTAACAACCCGGCTTTGGGCGGCCGATCTCGGCTTGTTTTCTTCGGTAGCAGAGCGTTCGGCCGTCGTGACTCTGTGGTCAGCGGCGGCATTATACATAGGTAGCTAGCAAAGCGCCGGTGCTTCATAGGTACCGGCGCTCGTCCATTGGTCTAAAGGTCGCAGGCGGGGTGCAGGCGTAGAGTCGTTGGCTGTGCTCGAATTTGGCACTTTTCCCTTTGCATTCAGGCTTGTAGGCCGCGAACCGTAAAGCTTTCACGGCATATGGGTGGAACATGAGGTTCCCGTCCAGATTCAACTGGGTTACGCTCGAACGCAGCCAGATGTTCAATCCACACAACGGAGTTCAGCATGGGATACAAGAAGATTCAGGTTCCAGCAGTCGGCGACAAAATCACCGTCAATGCAGACCATTCTCTCAATGTTCCTAACAACCCGATTATTCCTTTCATCGAAGGCGACGGTATTGGTGTTGATATCAGCCCGGTCATGATCAAGGTTGTCGATGCTGCGGTTAAGAAGGCTTACGGCGGCGAACGCAAGATTTCCTGGATGGAAGTGTATGCCGGGGAAAAAGCGACTCAAGTGTACGACCAGGACACCTGGCTTCCTCAGGAAACCCTGGATGCAGTAAAGGATTACGTGGTTTCCATCAAGGGCCCGCTGACCACTCCGGTCGGTGGCGGCATCCGTTCCCTGAACGTGGCCCTGCGTCAGCAACTCGATCTCTATGTGTGCCTGCGCCCGGTGCGCTGGTTCGAAGGCGTGCCTAGCCCAGTGAAAAAGCCGGGTGATGTGGACATGACCATCTTCCGTGAAAACTCCGAAGACATTTACGCCGGTATCGAGTGGAAGGCTGGGTCGGCGGAGGCCACCAAGGTCATCAAATTCCTTAAAGAAGAAATGGGCGTTACCAAGATCCGTTTCGACGAAAACTGCGGCATCGGCGTCAAGCCGGTATCCCTGCAGGGCACCAAGCGTCTGGCGCGCAAGGCGCTGCAATATGTCGTGGATAACGACCGTGACTCGCTGACCATCGTGCACAAAGGCAACATCATGAAGTTCACCGAAGGTGCCTTCAAAGAGTGGGCCTACGAAGTGGCGGCTGAAGAGTTCGGCGCAACCTTGCTGGACGGCGGTCCTTGGATGCAGTTCAAGAACCCGAAAACCGGCAAGAACGTCATCGTCAAGGATGCTATCGCTGACGCCATGCTTCAGCAGATCCTGCTGCGCCCTGCCGAATACGATGTGATTGCCACCCTCAACCTCAACGGTGACTACCTGTCCGACGCCCTGGCGGCTGAAGTTGGCGGTATCGGCATCGCTCCGGGTGCCAACCTGTCTGACACCGTGGCCATGTTCGAAGCGACCCACGGTACCGCGCCCAAGTACGCCGGCAAGGACCAGGTCAACCCAGGTTCTCTGATTCTCTCTGCAGAGATGATGCTGCGTCACATGGGCTGGACCGAGGCGGCGGACCTGATCATCAAGGGCACCAACGGCGCTATCTCGGCCAAGACGGTGACCTATGACTTCGAGCGGCTGATGGATGGCGCGACGTTGCTGTCGTCGTCGGCATTTGGTGATGCACTGATCTCGCACATGTAAGCGAGTTCGGGCACAAAGCGAACCGGCCGATTCAATCCCTTGAGTCGGCCGGTTTTTTTATGACTGGATGTTGGGTCGATCAGCTCAGGGCGCTCTCATGTTGAGTCTCGGCGCTGAGGGAGGTGTCGGGTGTTTTCAGGGCGCTGATTTTGACCGCGTGCAGGCCCTTGGGTCCCTGAATGATCTCGAAGCTCACGGCCTGTCCGGCTTTCAAGGTCTTGTAGCCATCCATATCGATGGCTGAGTAGTGGGCAAACAGATCTTCGTTTTTGCCCTCCTCATTAATAAAGCCGTAGCCCTTGGCATTGTTGAACCACTTGACCTTACCGCTAGCCATACTCATATCCCTCTGCAACAGACTCCATCACTGGAGTATCATCCAGTTCATCCGCCGCCAAGCTTGGTAAAAAGGTTGACGCCGCGGACGTTTATTACCCAATGTGGGCCCTATTGGTTGTAACACCGTTTTGCCGATAGTCAAGGTGACCCGGCGGTCGGAGTTGAATTCCATCCAGGGCGCCCCCACCACTGCATTTGCACAACTGACGAACCTTTCTTTCCATGCATGCAATCAGCCAGATTCGACTAACATTCAATCAGGATCGCCCGGACTTGCACGACGACGATTCCGCTGGCTTGGCTGTACAGGAAGCTAAGCCTGCGTTACAGGCGCCGCCGATGTACAAGGTGGTTTTGTTCAACGATGACTACACCCCGATGGATTTCGTCGTCGAAGTGCTCGAGATGTTTTTTAACCTGAATCGCGAGCTGGCGACCAAGGTCATGCTGGCCGTCCATACCGAAGGGCGGGCAGTGTGTGGATTGTTTACCCGCGACATCGCCGAGACCAAGGCCATGCAGGTCAACCAGTACGCCCGTGAAAGCCAGCATCCGCTACTCTGTGAAATCGAGAAGGACGGTTAACGCCGACCACTTGGGTATGAGGTGAAGCTATGTTAAACCGCGAGCTCGAAGTCACCCTCAATCTCGCCTTCAAGGAGGCCCGTTCGAAGCGTCATGAGTTCATGACCGTCGAGCATCTCCTGCTGGCTCTTTTGGATAATGAGGCCGCCGCCACTGTTTTACGTGCCTGCGGAGCCAACCTCGACAAACTCAAGCATGATCTGCAGGAGTTCATCGACTCCACCACGCCATTGATTCCTGTACACGATGAGGATCGCGAGACTCAGCCTACTCTGGGGTTTCAGCGTGTATTGCAACGTGCTGTCTTTCATGTACAGAGCTCGGGCAAGCGCGAGGTCACCGGTGCCAATGTGCTGGTGGCAATCTTCAGTGAGCAAGAGAGCCAGGCGGTGTTTCTGCTGAAGCAGCAGAGTGTTGCCCGTATCGACGTGGTCAATTACATCGCTCATGGCATCTCCAAGGTGCCTGGGCATGGTGATCACTCTGAAGGTGAGCAGGATATGCAGGACGAGGAAGGTGGCGAGTCGTCTTCTTCGAGCAATCCGCTGGATGCCTATGCCAGTAATCTCAATGAGCTGGCCCGTCAAGGGCGGATTGATCCGCTGGTCGGTCGCGAGCAGGAGGTCGAGCGCGTTGCGCAGATCCTCGCTCGTCGACGTAAGAACAATCCGTTGTTGGTGGGTGAGGCGGGTGTGGGTAAGACTGCGATTGCCGAAGGGTTGGCCAAGCGCATTGTCGACAATCAAGTGCCTGATCTACTGAACAACAGTGTTGTCTACTCCTTGGATCTTGGGGCGCTGCTCGCGGGTACCAAGTATCGCGGCGACTTCGAGAAGCGTTTCAAGGCGTTGCTGGGCGAGTTGAAGAAGCGTCCCCAGGCGATTCTGTTCATTGACGAGATTCATACCATCATCGGTGCCGGTGCGGCTTCCGGTGGGGTAATGGATGCCTCGAATCTGCTCAAGCCGCTGCTGTCCTCAGGTGATATCCGTTGCATCGGTTCGACCACCTTCCAGGAATTCCGTGGAATCTTCGAGAAGGACCGGGCCCTGGCTCGGCGCTTCCAGAAGGTCGATGTGTCCGAGCCTTCGGTTGAGGACACCATCGGCATCCTGCGAGGTCTCAAAGGTCGTTTCGAGCAGCATCACAGCATCGAATACAGCGATGAAGCCCTGCGTGCCGCGGCTGAATTGGCCTCGCGCTATATCAATGACCGGCATATGCCGGACAAGGCCATCGACGTCATCGACGAGGCGGGTGCCTACCAGCGTCTACAGCCGGCCGAGAAGCGCGTGAAGCGCATTGAGGTGGCTCAGGTTGAAGACATCGTGGCGAAAATTGCCCGCATTCCGCCAAAACATGTCACCAGTTCCGATAAAGAGCTGCTACGCAACCTTGAGCGTGATCTCAAGCTGACGGTGTTTGGTCAGGATGCGGCGATCGATTCGTTGTCTACTGCGATCAAGCTGTCCCGTGCGGGGCTGAAGTCGCCGGACAAGCCGGTGGGTTCGTTCCTGTTCGCCGGACCTACCGGTGTCGGCAAGACCGAAGCAGCTCGGCAGTTGGCCAAGGCCATGGGGATCGAGCTGGTGCGCTTCGATATGTCTGAGTACATGGAGCGGCACACCGTATCGCGCTTGATTGGTGCGCCTCCCG
Source organism: Pseudomonas sp. LD120 (assembly GCF_009861525.1). Taxonomy (GTDB): domain Bacteria; phylum Pseudomonadota; class Gammaproteobacteria; order Pseudomonadales; family Pseudomonadaceae; genus Aquipseudomonas. The sequence continues at coordinate 1,102,701 of NZ_WVHL01000003.1, forward strand.
GCTATGTCGGTTTCGACCAGGGTGGCTTGCTGACTGAGGCGATCACCAAGCAGCCGCATTGCGTATTGCTGCTTGATGAAATCGAGAAGGCGCATCCGGAAGTCTTCAACCTGCTGCTGCAGGTGATGGATCACGGCACCCTCACCGACAACAACGGGCGCAAGGCGGATTTCCGCAATGTGATCGTCATCATGACCACCAACGCAGGCGCTGAAACCGCGGCGCGAGCGTCCATTGGTTTTACTCATCAGGATCACTCTACCGATGCCATGGAAGTGATCAAGAAGAGCTTCACGCCGGAGTTCCGCAACCGTCTGGACACTATTATCCAGTTCGGTCGCCTGAGTCACGAAGTGATCAAGAGCGTGGTGGACAAGTTTCTTACCGAGCTTCAAGCGCAGTTGGAAGACAAGCGCGTGCAGCTGGAAGTGACCGATGCCGCTCGCAGTTGGCTGGCCGCCGGTGGTTACGATGTGACGATGGGCGCGCGCCCGATGGCGCGTTTGATTCAGGACAAGATCAAGCGTCCCTTGGCCGAGGAGATCCTGTTTGGCGAATTGTCCGATCATGGCGGTGTGGTACACATCGACATCAAGGATGGCGAGTTGACCTTCGATTTCGAGACCACGGCGGAAATGGCTTGATGATCGCGTAACGCAGCAGTACCGACAAAGGCACCGGAGGGTGCCTTTGTACTATCTGGGACTTAAAATTTTTTTTGCAGACGAACAAAAACGCCCGGCATAACCGGGCGTTTTGTATTGACTTGCTTAGCGAGCGCGGTAGGTGATGCGCCCTTTGCTCAAGTCATAGGGCGTCAGCTCGACGCGCACTTTGTCACCGGTAAGAATACGAATGTAGTTCTTGCGCATCTTGCCGGAAATATGCGCGGTTACGACGTGCCCATTTTCCAACTCCACACGAAACATGGTGTTGGGCAGGGTGTCGACGACAGTGCCTTCCATTTCGAAGCTGTCTTCTTTCGACATGCAGTAAAGCCCTCGGTATCCAATGAATGGCCCGGTGCAACTGCGCCAGGCAAAAGCGGCGTGCATTGTGCCCGAAAAGTGACGTTTAAGCCAAGACCTTCTAGTTGAGCATCACCCATCGCTGGTTAATCAGCAGCTCTATGGGGCGATATTGGGTCTTGTAGTTCATTTTTTTGCAGTTTTTGATCCAGTAGCCAAGGTATACCGCGTCCAGGCCCTGGCGCAGGGTTTCGCCGATTTGCCAAAGAATTGCATAGCGTCCCAGGCTGCGGCGTTCTTCGTCGGGTTCATAGAAGGTGTACACCGCCGAAACGCCGTTCGGCAGCAGGTCGGTAACGGCCACGGCCAGCAAGCGCCCATCCAGGCGGAATTCGTAGAAGCGGGAAAACGGCAGGTCGCGCACCAGAAAGGTCGAAAACTGGTCGCGGCTGGGGGGGAACATATCGCCGTCAGCGTGGCGTTGCTCAATGTAGCGTTGGTAGAGCTCGAAATACTCTTCGCTGAACCCCGGCTTGGCCGCTTGTACGCTGAGGTCGCTGTTGCGCTTGAGAATGCGTTTTTGCTGACGGTTGGGCAGGAACTGCGCTACAGGAATGCGCGCTGGCACGCAGGCGTTGCAGTTCTGGCAGTGGGGGCGGTACAGATGGTCGCCGCTGCGGCGAAAGCCCATTTCCGACAGGTCCGCGTACACATGCACGTCCATGGGCTGGCTGGGATCGAGGAACAAGGTGGTGGCCTGTTCGTCGGGCAGGTAGCTGCAGGAGTGGGGTTGAGTGGCATAAAACTTCAGACGCGCCAACTCGGTCATGAGTCAACCCTCGGAATAAGCTTTGAAATTAAGTGTAAGCCACAGCCGTAAAACCCGCCTAGGAAACCCATATGGCGCGGCTCGGCTGATCCAGGTGATGCGTAAGGTAGCCAGCAAACTCTGGTCGGGAAATGGAGCGCGCACCCAAGCTGTGCAGATGCTCGGTAGGCATCTGGCAGTCGATCAATACAAATCCCCACGCCTTCAGATGCTGTACCAGGGTGGCGAATCCGAATTTCGAGGCGTTGTCGGCACGGCTGAACATCGATTCGCCAAAAAACAGTTGGCCCATGGCCAGGCCGTACAGCCCTCCCACCAACATGCCTTGATCCCAGACTTCAACCGAATGGGCATAGCCGCGCTGGTGCAATTGCAAATAGGCCTGTTGCATCGCCTCGCTGATCCAGGTGCCGTCGGCATAAGCCCGAGGTGCTGCGCAGGCACTGATGACCGCAGCGAAGTCCTGGTCGAACGTCACTTGATAGCGCTCTTTGCGCAGCAGCTTGCCCAGGCTGCGGGAGACATGCAGCTCGTCCGGCAGTAGCACGGTGCGTGGGTCGGGGGACCACCAGAGGATCGGTTGACCCTCGGAAAACCAAGGGAAGCAGCCATGACGATAGGCCTGAATCAGGCGATCGGCGGACAGATCACCGCCTGCAGCCAGCAGCCCGTTGGGCTCGCGCATGGCCTTTTCCAATGGGGGGAAATCAAGCTTGTTGCGTTGTAACCAGGTCAGCATGGCATCCAGACTTACGGCAGGGGAGGGCGGTGGCGGGCCAATGATGGCCCGCCACAAGCCTAGGGCGTGGGCTTAGTTGTCGTCGAGGAATTTTTCTGCATCCAGAGCTGCCATGCAGCCGGCACCGGCGGACGTAATGGCCTGGCGGTAGACGTGATCGGCCACATCGCCGGCGGCGAATACTCCCGGGATGCCGGTGGCGGTGGCATTGCCTTCGCTGCCACCCTTGATCAGCAGGTAGCCGTCGCGCATCTCCAGTTGTCCCTGGAACAGCTCTGTATTGGGCTTGTGGCCGATGGCGATAAACACCCCAGCCAGTGCCAGATCCTTGGTTTCTCCGCTATGGCTGTCCTTGAGGCGGGCACCGGTGACGCCGCTGGCATCACCCAGTACTTCGTCCAGATGCTGGTTCCAATGCAGGCGGATATTGCCGTTGGTGGCCTTGTCGAACAGTTTGTCCTGGAGGATTTTCTCTGCGCGGAGCTTGTCGCGGCGGTGGACCAAGTGCACTTCCTTGGCGATGTTCGACAGGTACAGTGCTTCTTCCACGGCTGTGTTGCCGCCGCCCACCACAGCGACCACCTGATTGCGATAGAAGAAGCCGTCGCAGGTAGCGCAGGCGGAAACGCCTTTGCCGGCAAACGCCTCTTCCGATGGTAGGCCCAGGTATTGGGCCGATGCGCCGGTGGCAATGATTAGCGCGTCGCAACTGTAGGTGCCGCTGTCGCCGATGAGGATAAACGGCCGCTGTTGCAACTGAGCGGTGTGGATGTGGTCATAGACGATCTGGGTGTCGAAGCGCTCGGCGTGTTTCTGCATGCGCTCCATCAATACCGGCCCTGTCAGGCCTTCGACGTCACCGGGCCAGTTGTCGACTTCGGTAGTGGTGGTCAGTTGACCGCCAGCTTGCAGGCCAGTGATCACTGTCGGTTTGAGGTTGGCACGCGCGGCATAAACGGCGGCGCTGTAACCGGCAGGGCCGGAGCCCAGAATGATCAGGCGTGAATGCTTCGTTTGGTTCATAAAAACACCTCATAAGCCTTTGTCACAAAAGAGAATGCATGCTCCAATTGAACAGTGCGTATTACGCAATTGGCTATGCTTAACAGACTGTTCTGACGTGGCACGGTGTGAACAAACCCGTACAATACGACGATGTACCAGGCTTATTCAGAATTGCACCGTTTCAGAAGCAAGGGGCAGAGTGTTAAAAGTAGCCCCAGTTACGCCGGTCAACTTTATTTACCTGCTCGGTTTGAGCAATATCTTGTAGTCAATCACCCGTTGGACGCGCTTATGGCGCAGGAAAAGACGCGTTTTGAAGAAATCCACCGCAACACCTAAACCTGTTGTTCCGCTCTGGCGTCAACAATTGCACTACCGGCTCAAGGAAGGTGCGTTGATCGCCATTGGAGCCCTGTGTCTGTTCTTGATGATGGCACTTCTGACCTACGGTAAAGATGATCCGGGTTGGAGTCATAACAGCAAGATTGAAGATGTGCAGAACTTCGGTGGCCCTGCGGGCTCTTACAGCGCCGATATCCTGTTTATGGTGTTGGGTTACTTCGCTTATATCTTCCCCTTGCTGTTGGCGATCAAGACTTACCAGATCTTCCGTCAGCGCCATGAACCCTGGCAGTGGAGCGGCTGGCTGTTTTCCTGGCGGCTGATCGGCCTGGTGTTTTTGGTGTTGTCTGGCGCGGCCTTGGCGCACATCCATTTTCATGCGGCCACGGGCCTGCCCGCCGGTGCCGGTGGGGCGCTGGGAGAAAGCCTGGGCGATTTGGCCAAAAACGCCTTGAACGTCCAGGGCAGCACCCTGATGTTCATTGCGTTGTTCCTGTTCGGTCTGACGGTGTTCACCGACCTGTCATGGTTCAAGGTGATGGACGTCACCGGCAAGATTACCCTCGATCTGTTCGAGCTGTTCCAAGGCGCGGCTAACCGTTGGTGGGATGCTCGCGTTGAGCGCAAACAGTTGGTAGCGCAACTGCGGGAGGTGGATGCGCGGGTCGATGAGGTGGTAGCTCCGAGCGTTGTCGACAAGCGTGAGCAGGCCAAGGCCAAGGAGCGCCTTATCGAACGTGAGCAAGCGTTGAGCAAACACATGTCCGAGCGCGAAAAGCAGGTGCCGCCAGTGATCACGCCGGTGGCCACCAAGCCTCCAGAACCAAGCAAGCGGGTGCAGAAAGAGAAACAGGCGCCGCTGTTTGTCGACAGCGCGGTAGAAGGCACTTTGCCGCCGATTTCGATCCTCGACCCGGCCGAAAAGAAGCAACTCAATTATTCCCCCGAGTCCTTGGCGGCCATCGGCCACTTGTTGGAAATCAAACTCAAGGAATTCGGCGTCGAAGTGACGGTGGATTCGATTCATCCGGGCCCGGTGATTACCCGTTACGAAATCCAGCCAGCGGCGGGGGTCAAGGTCAGTCGTATCGCCAACCTGGCCAAGGACCTGGCCCGTTCCCTGGCCGTGACCAGCGTGCGGGTGGTGGAAGTGATTCCCGGCAAGACCACCGTGGGTATCGAGATTCCCAACGAAGACCGGCAGATCGTGCGCTTCTCCGAAGTGCTCTCGACCCCGGAATACGACAACTTCAAATCCCCGGTCACTCTGGCCCTGGGGCACGATATCGGCGGTAAGCCGATCATCACCGACCTGGCGAAAATGCCTCACCTGCTGGTGGCCGGTACCACCGGTTCCGGTAAATCGGTGGGGGTCAACGCGATGATCCTGTCGATCCTGTTCAAGTCCGGCCCGGAAGACGCCAAGCTGATCATGATCGACCCGAAGATGCTTGAACTGTCGATCTACGAAGGCATTCCGCACTTGCTGTGCCCGGTGGTCACCGACATGAAGGACGCGGCCAACGCTCTGCGTTGGAGCGTGGCTGAGATGGAGCGGCGCTACAAACTCATGGCCAAGATGGGCGTGCGCAACCTCTCGGGCTTCAACGCCAAGGTCAAGGAAGCCATCGACGCCGGCACACCGCTGGCCGATCCGCTGTACAACCGCGAAAGCATCCACGACGAAGCACCGCTGCTGGCCAAGTTACCGACCATCGTGGTGGTGGTAGACGAATTCGCCGACATGATGATGATCGTCGGCAAGAAGGTCGAAGAGCTGATCGCCCGTATCGCCCAGAAGGCCCGGGCCGCCGGTATCCACCTGATCCTCGCGACCCAGCGGCCGTCGGTGGATGTGATCACCGGCCTGATCAAGGCCAACATCCCGACCCGCATGGCATTCCAGGTGTCGAGCAAGATCGACTCGCGGACCATCATCGACCAGGGTGGCGCCGAACAACTGCTGGGGCACGGTGACATGCTCTACATGCCGCCGGGCACCAGCCTGCCGATCCGCGTCCACGGCGCCTTCGTCTCCGACGATGAAGTGCACCGCGTGGTGGAGGCCTGGAAACTGCGCGGCGCGCCGGAATACAACGACGACATCCTCAACGGTGTCGAAGAGGCGGGCAGTGGTTTTGAGGGCAGCAGTGGCGGCGGTGACGGCGATGACCCGGAAGCCGATGCGCTGTACGACGAAGCCGTGCAGTTTGTCCTGGAAAGCCGCCGGGCCTCGATTTCGGCGGTACAGCGCAAACTGAAGATTGGCTACAACCGCGCCGCCCGGATGATTGAGGCCATGGAAATGGCCGGGGTGGTGACGGCAATGAACACCAACGGCTCCCGCGAAGTGCTGGCGCCGGGTCCGGTGCGCGACTGATGCTTGTTTCGATATCAGCGGCGTGAGGTCACGCCGCTCGTACATCCATCCAATTTATGAGGAATTCCATGCGCCTGATTCGCATGTTGCTGCTGCCGGTACTGGCTGTGACCACCTTGTCCGCCCACGCCGATCCCAAAGACGCGGCGCGCCTGACCCAGCTGCTGGAAAAGTCCCAGACCCTGACCGCGCGTTTTTCCCAACTGACCCTCGACGGCAGCGGCACTCAGTTGCAGGAAACCGCGGGCGAGATGTCCCTGAAGCGTCCAGGTCTGTTCTACTGGCACACCGACGCGCCGCAAGAGCAACTGATGGTTTCCGATGGCCAGAAAGTCTCGCTGTGGGACCCGGACCTGGAGCAGGTGACCATCAAGAAGCTCGATCAGCGCCTGACCCAGACTCCAGCCTTGCTGCTGTCCGGTGACGTGTCGAAGATCAGCGAAAGCTTCGACATCACCTCTAAGGAAGCCGGTGGCGTGATGGACTTCACCCTCAAGCCGAAAACCCGCGATACCTTGTTCGACAGCCTGCGCTTGTCGTTCCGTAACGGCATGATCAACGACATGCAGTTGATTGACAGCGTTGGTCAGCGCACCAATATCCTGTTCACCGGGGTCAAGGCCAACGAAGCGATCCCAGCGTCCAAGTTCAAGTTCGACATCCCCAAGGGTGCCGATGTGATCCAAGAGTAAGCAGCCGCAACCGCAAGGTGTCGAAGGTAGTCCATGGACCTGTTTCGTAGTGCCCCGATCGCCCAGCCACTGGCCGCACGCTTGCGTGCCACCAACCTGGACGAGTACGTCGGCCAGCAGCACCTGCTGGCCCGGGGCAAGCCGCTGCGCGAAGCCTTGGAGCAGGGTGCCCTGCATTCGATGATCTTCTGGGGCCCGCCGGGAGTGGGCAAAACCACCCTGGCACGACTGTTGGCCGAAGTCTCGGACGCTCACTTCGAAACCGTCTCGGCGGTGTTGGCCGGGGTCAAGGAGATCCGCCAGGCGGTGGAGATCGCCAAGCAACAGGCCGGTCAATACGGTCGGCGGACTATCCTCTTCGTCGACGAAGTGCATCGCTTCAACAAGTCGCAGCAGGATGCCTTCCTGCCCTATGTGGAAGACGGCACCCTGATCTTTATCGGCGCCACCACGGAAAACCCGTCTTTCGAACTCAATAACGCCTTGCTCTCCCGAGCACGGGTGTATGTGCTCAAAAGCCTGGATGAAGCGGCCCTGGGCACCCTGGTACAGCGCGCGCTGACTGAAGAGCGAGGACTGGGCAAGCGCCAGTTGAGCCTGAGCGATGAAGGCTTCCAGGTGCTGCTGTCGGCGGCCGATGGCGATGGCCGGCGCATGCTCAACCTGCTGGAAAACGCCTCGGACCTGGCGGAAGACGGCGGCGAGATCGGCGTTGATCTGTTGCAAAGCCTGCTGGGGGATACCCGTCGGCGTTTCGACAAGGGCGGCGAGGCGTTCTACGACCAGATTTCCGCGCTGCATAAATCTGTGCGCGGCTCCAACCCCGACGGCGCCCTGTATTGGTTTGCACGCATGCTCGACGGCGGCTGCGACCCGCTGTACCTGGCCCGGCGCGTGGTGCGCATGGCCAGCGAAGACATCGGCAACGCCGATCCGCGAGCCCTGAGCCTGTGCCTGGCGGCTTGGGATGTACAGGAGCGCCTGGGCAGCCCCGAAGGCGAACTGGCAGTGGCCCAGGCCATCACCTACCTGGCCTGCGCGCCGAAAAGCAATGCCGTGTACATGGGCTTCAAGGCTGCGATGCGCGCCGCTGCCGAGCACGGTTCCCTGGAAGTGCCGATCCATCTGCGCAATGCCCCGACCAAGCTGATGAAACAGTTGGGCTATGGCGATGAATACCGTTACGCCCATGACGAGCCGGATGCCTACGCCGCCGGTGAAGACTACTTTCCCGAAGAGCTCGAACCCCTGTCCCTCTATCAGCCGGTGCCCCGTGGCCTGGAACTGAAGATCGGCGAAAAACTCAAGCACTTGGCGGCTCTGGACCGGGCCAGCCCCCAGCAGCGGAGAAAACCTTGATTCCTCTGATCCTCGCAGTCTCCGCCGGCGGCATGGCAGGCACCTTGTTACGCTTTGCCAGCGCCAACTGGATCAGCGGCAATTGGCCGCGGCACTTCTATACCGCGACGCTGGCCGTTAATATCGTGGGCTGCCTGCTGATCGGCGTGTTGTACGGACTGTTCCTGGTCCGTCCGGAAGTGCCGATCGAAGTACGCGCCGGCGTGATAGTGGGCTTCCTCGGTGGCCTGACGACTTTTTCATCCTTTTCACTGGATACCGTGCGTCTGCTGGAAAGTGGACAAGTGGCGCTGGCCCTGGGCTACGCGGCACTGAGCGTATTCGGCGGGCTGCTTGCTACCTGGGCCGGCCTGTCCTTGACCAAACTTTGATAAACGAGAGAACGACATGCTCGATTCCAAACTGTTACGTAGCAACCTCCAGGACGTAGCGGATCGTCTGGCATCCCGCGGCTTTGCCCTGGATGTGGCACGCATCGAAGCGCTGGAAGAGCAGCGCAAGACCGTGCAGACCCGCACCGAGCAACTGCAGGCTGAACGTAACGCGCGCTCCAAGTCCATCGGCCAGGCCAAGCAACGCGGCGAAGACATCGCCCCGCTGATGGCCGACGTTGAGCGCATGGGGAACGAGCTGAGCACCGGCAAAGTCGAGCTGGAAAACATCCAGAGCGAACTGGACTCGATCCTGTTCGGTATTCCCAACCTGCCTCACGAATCGGTGCCGGTGGGTGAAGACGAAGACGGCAACGTTGAAGTGCGCCGCTGGGGCACCCCGACCACCTTCGACTTCCCGATCAAGGATCACGTGGCCCTGGGCGAAACCCACGGCTGGCTGGATTTTGAAACCGCCGCTAAGCTGTCCGGCGCGCGCTTCGCCCTGTTGCGCGGCCCGATTGCCCGTCTGCACCGCGCCCTGGCGCAGTTCATGATCAACCTGCACACCGGCGAGCACGGCTACGAAGAGGCCTACACCCCATACCTGGTGCAGGCCCCGGCCCTGGTGGGCACCAGCCAGCTGCCGAAGTTCGAGGAAGACCTGTTCAAGATCACTCGCGAAGGCGAAGCCGATCTGTACCTGATCCCGACCGCTGAAGTGTCGCTGACCAACATCGTGGCCGGCGAGATTCTCGACGCCAAGCAACTGCCGCTGAAGTTCGTCGCCCACACGCCGTGCTTTCGCAGTGAGGCCGGTGCCTCGGGTCGCGACACTCGCGGCATGATCCGCCAGCACCAGTTCGACAAGGTCGAGATGGTCCAGGTGGTCGAGCCATCGACCTCCATGGAAGCCCTGGAAGGCCTGACCGCCAACGCCGAGAAAGTCCTGCAACTGCTGCAACTGCCGTACCGCGTACTGGCCCTGTGCACCGGCGACATGGGTTTCAGCGCGGTCAAGACCTACGACCTGGAAGTCTGGGTGCCGAGCCAGGACAAGTACCGCGAGATCTCCTCGTGCTCCAACTGCGGCGACTTCCAGGCCCGGCGCATGCAGGCACGTTTCCGCAACCCGGAAACCGGCAAGCCGGAGCTGGTGCACACCCTCAACGGTTCCGGCCTGGCCGTGGGGCGCACCCTGGTGGCGGTGCTGGAGAACTACCAGCAGGCCGACGGTTCGATCCGTGTGCCGGACGTGCTGAAGCCGTACATGGGTGGCCTTGAGGTCATCGGCTAAATGGACTATCTGCCGCTGTTTCACAACCTTCGCGGCAGTCGTGTGTTGGTGGTCGGTGGGGGGGAGATTGCCTTGCGCAAATCCCGTCTGCTGGCCGATGCCGGTGCGCAGCTGCGAGTGGTCGCACCTGAAATAGAAGCGCAATTGCAGGAACTGATCGTCGCCAGCGGCGGTGAGTCCCTGCCGCGTGGGTATGTCGAGGCCGACCTCGACGGCTGCACCCTGATCATCGCCGCCACCGATGACGAATCCCTCAATGCCCAGGTCTCCGCCGACGCCCATCGGCGTTGCGTGCCGGTCAACGTGGTGGACGCGCCGGCCCTGTGCAGCGTGATTTTCCCGGCCATCGTCGACCGTTCGCCCTTGGTTATTGCGGTTTCCAGCGGCGGCGATGCGCCGGTGCTGGCGCGGCTGATCCGGGCCAAGCTGGAAACCTGGATTCCTTCCACCTATGGCCAGTTGGCCGGGTTAGCAGCGCGTTTTCGGGCACAGGTCAAGGGCCTGTTTCCGGATGTGCAGCAGCGCCGGGCGTTCTGGGAGGATGTATTCCAGGGTCCCATCGCCGATCGCCAGCTGGCGGGGCAGGGTGCGGAAGCCGAGCGTCTGTTGCAGGCCAAGATTGCCGGTGAAGCGCCCCATGCTCCGGGCGAGGTGTATCTGGTGGGCGCAGGCCCAGGTGATCCGGATCTGCTGACCTTCCGCGCCCTGCGCCTGATGCAACAGGCCGACGTGGTGCTCTACGACCGTCTGGTGGCGCCGGCGATTCTCGAACTGTGCCGCCGCGATGCTGAGCGCATCTACGTTGGCAAGCGCCGCGCCGATCACGCCGTGCCCCAGGAGCAGATCAACCAGCAATTGGTGACCCTGGCCCAGCAAGGCAAGCGGGTGGTGCGGCTCAAGGGTGGCGATCCGTTCATCTTCGGCCGGGGTGGCGAAGAGATCGAAGAGTTGGCGGCCCACGGCATTCCGTTCCAGGTGGTGCCGGGGATTACCGCAGCCAGTGGTTGCTCGGCCTATGCCGGGATTCCCCTGACTCACCGCGACTACGCACAGTCGGTGCGCTTTGTCACCGGTCACCTCAAGGACGGCACCAGCAACCTGCCCTGGAGCGACCTGGTGGCACCGGCCCAGACCCTGGTGTTCTACATGGGCCTGGTGGGCTTGCCGACCATCTGCGAGCAACTGATCAAGCACGGGCGCGGCGCCGACACCCCGGCAGCGCTGGTTCAGCAGGGCACCACCCGCAATCAGCGAGTGTTCACCGGCACCCTGGCCAACCTGCCGGCGCTGGTGGCAGAGCACGAAGTGCACGCGCCGACCCTGGTGATTGTTGGCGAAGTGGTTCAGTTGCGCGAAAAGCTGGCCTGGTTCGAAGGCGCCCAGTCCGAGGTCTGAAAAGCTTCGTCGGCCAGCCGGCTCCACGATCTGCATAGGAGTCGGCTGGCCAGCGAACGCCCCCTCAACCCCTGCGCCAAACTCCATGCCCACCCAATCGCTGCCGATCATGGCCGCGGCTGAAATCCTGCAACGGCCCCTTTGGCACGATCCCGGTCGGGTTGATGCTCTTATGGCTGGCGTAGTAGTGCCCCTTGATATGGGCAAAATCAACGGTTTCGGCAATCCCCGGCCATTGATACAGCTCCCGCAGCCAGTTCGACAGGTTCGGGTAATCGGCAATCCGCCGCAGGTTGCACTTGAAGTGGCCGTGGTACACCGCATCGAAACGGATCAGCGTGGTGAACAGCCGCACATCGGCTTCGGTCAGGTACTCGCCGGCCAGGTAGCGCTGTTTGTCCAACAGCGCCTCCAAGGCGTCCAGCTCGGTGAAGAGGTCATCGAACGCCGCCTCATAGGCCTGTTGTGACGTGGCGAACCCGGCACGGTACACGCCATTGTTCAGCGCGGGGTAGATGCGTGCGTTGAGTTCATCGATGGGTGCGCGCAGCGGCTGCGGGTAGAAGTCCAGAGCATTGCCGGTCAGGCCGTCGAAGGCGCTGTTGAACATGCGGATGATCTCTGCCGACTCGTTGCTGACAATGCGCTGTTGCTGCTTGTCCCACAGCACTGGCACGGTGACGCGGCCGGTATAGTCGGCGCTGTCGGCGGTATAACGCTGGTGCATGAAGTCAAAGTGATCCAGTCCGTCGCCGCTGGAGCCGTAGGCGCTGTCGAAAGTCCAGCCGTTCTCGCCCATCAGCCAGCTGACCACCGAGACGTCGATCAGTTGTTCCAGGCTCTTGAGCTTGCGCAGGATCAGGGTGCGGTGGGCCCAGGGGCAGGCCAGGGAGACATACAGGTGGTAGCGCCCGGCCTCGGCAGCGAAGCCGCCTTCGCCGCTGGGGCCGGGACTGCCGTCGGCGGTGACCCAGTGGCGGCGTTGCGCCTGTTCCCGTTGGAAGGCGCCGTCCTTGCCGCTTTCGTACCACTGGTCATGCCAGCGCCCTTCGATCAACAGCCCCATGTCAGGCTCCTCAGCTATTGTGCGTTGGCGTGCAGTCTATGCCCCTGGGTTCGAACAAAAAGCGCAAAGCATGGGCGGTTTTGATCGATTAAATCGATCTGTCCCGGGCATCCCAGTACTGCTGGGCCAGCGCGAAGGCTTGTTCCCGCGGCGTGCCCAAACCGCGCAAGGCCAGGGCCATGGTCGCCAGCAGGGCCAGTTGCGGATAGCTGTCTTGTACCTCGCCACGCCACAACGCCTTGAGGTGCTCGGGGTCGAGGCTGGCCGGCTTCACATGACGCTGGGCCGACAGGGCCGGCCATTCCTCGTCCCAACTGACCCCACCGGTGCTGCCGTACAGATGGCTGGTGGTGTCCGGGTTGATCTCGATCTCGCCGCCATCGCCCTTGATCACGATCACGTTGTCCCCCAGCAGTCCGCTGGCATCGCGGTGCACCGCCTGGTAACCGGGGTGGAAGATGCTCTGCAGGCCGCAACGGGCACCCAGGGGGTTGAGCAGGCGAGCCAGGGAGTGGATCGGCGAGCGCAGGCCGAGGATGTTGCGCAAATCGATCATCCGTTGCAGCTGTGGCGCCCAGTCGCCTAGCGGCATGAAGGCCAGGTTGCCCTGGTCCAGTGCCTTGCCGACCGATGGCCAGTCACGGCACAGGGCAATCCCCAGGGGTTCCAGCAATTGTTCGGTGTACAGGCGCCCGGCGGTATGGGCGCCGCCACCGTGGAGCAGGATGCGCACGCCGTTCTGCGCCAGGCACTTGGCCGCCAGCAGGTACCAGGGCAGGTGGCGCTTCTTGCCGGCGTAGGTCGGCCAGTCGAGGTCCAGGGCGATCGCCGGGGCGTTGAGGCGTTCGCGCAAGGCTTCGGTGAAGCCTGCCAGCTCTTCCGGGCTTTCTTCCTTGTGCCGCAGCAGCATGAGGAAGGCACCGAGCTGAGTGTCCTCGACCTTGTCGTCCAGTAGCATGCCCATGGCCTCGCGGGCTTCCTCGCGAGTCAGGTTGCGCGCACCGCGCTTGCCCTTGCCAAGGATGCGCACGAACTGGGCGAACGGATGCTCTTGTGGGGTCTGGGTGAGCAGGGGGGCGAAATCGTTCATAGGCAATTGGTCGGCTTCGGCAGGCCCGCCAGCTTGGCGGCAAGTTTGGCGGGAGTGCCCTTGAACAGTCGGTTCAGGTGCAGGCTGTTGCCCTTGTCCGGGCCCAGCTTGAGGGCGGTGTACTTGATCAGCGGGCGGGTGGCTGGGGACAGCTGGAACTCTTGATAGAAGCCCTGCAACAGTTCGAGGATCTCCCAGTGTTCCGGGCTCAGCTCCAGCTCTTCGTTGGCGGCCAGGGCTTGCGCCACTTCGGCGGACCAGTCGTCGAGGTTGACCAGGTAACCGTCCTTGTCCAGTTCGATAGCGCGGGTGCCTACAGTCAGGGTGCTCATAGCCAGGTGTTGACCTTGTCATGCTCAATCGACAGGGCGACGAAGCCTGGGTAATCCACCGCGCGGGCCCAGGTTGGCAGCTCCAGGCCCCGGGCTCGCAAGTCTTCTTCCAGCACATACAGCTTCAGGCCGTCACGGACGCCCAGTTCGCCGTAAAGCGTCGTGCCCGGTTGCAAGGCATAGGCGGCATCGCCGCACAGCAGCAGGCCGTCGGCGCTGCCTAGCAAACCCAGGCAACTGCTCAGGCGGGTGTCGGTGAAGGGCGAGTGGGACAACACATGCAAGATCGACATCAGAGGGTAATCACCTGGTCAAAGCGGTCGATGATCGCCGCCAGTTCCGGGGCGGCCAGTAGTTGTACAGCGTCAAGGTTCAAGGCGGCCGGGTCCAGGCCACGGGCGGCGAGGCTGGCGCTGCAGGCGAACAGTTCGTCGACGCCGAACAGCGACAGCGCCTGCAGGTTGGCGCTCAGGTCTTTCTGACGCAGCAACGAAGCCTGTTGCCCCGGTGCCAGTTGCAGCACGCCATCGTCGAGAAACAGCAGGCCGATGGGCAGGTCGAAGGCGCCGCCGGCCAGGACGATGTCCAGGGCCTCCCGGGCACCGGGGCCGGACCACGGCGCCTGACGGCTGATCAACAATAAGGATTTGGCCATCTCACGCCCCTCCAAAACAGATCAGGCGGTCCGCGGCCTGTACCGCGTCATGCAACTGGCCGAGCCCCGACAGTTCCCAGGGGGCCTCGACGTTCACCGCCGTGCGCTGATAGCGCTGGGCTTCGTCAGTATTCAACACACCCCGACGCAGGGCGGCGGCGATGCACACCACGCCATCGAGCTGATGCTGCTCGACAAAGTCGCGCCATTCCCGGGGCAGGTCCTGTTCGTCCTGGGGCGTGACGATGCTGTTGGCGGCGTTGTAGACGCCGTCCTGGTAGAAAAACAGCCGGACAATCTCATGCCCGCCCGCCAGCGCCGCCTGGGCGAACAGCAGGGCGCGGCGCGAGGACGGCGCGTGAGCGGCAGAGAACAGGGCGATGGCGAACTTCATGACGGACTCGATGGATAAAACTGCGGCCATGATAAAGCTTTCTCCGTGGATCGGCTAAACCCCTTTCGCCCCGAAGGCTCTGGCTCCGGGAGCTCAGGACATATCGGGTAAAGCTTTGCCCGGGCCCTGAAGCAGCAACCAGGGATAGACTCGCGCCTTCAATCAACCTGGGACAAGGAGCAAGGGATGATGGATTTGAATTCGGCGGTGGTGGTGGTCACCGGTGCCGGTCGTGGTCTGGGCGCGGCACTGGCCATCAGTCTGGCGGACCTGGGCTGCAAGTTGATTCTCTGTGGGCGCAACGCCGAAGCCCTGGCGCAAGTGAGCGCGGCCATCAAGACGCGCACCGGCCAGGCTGCTGATTGCGTGGTGGTGGACCTGGCCAGCAGCGAGAGTGTCAAGGTGGCCCTGGCGGAGATTCATGTGCGCCAGCCCCGGGTGGACATTCTGATCAACAACGGCGCCATGTGGCTGGAGGCCAGCGAGCAGCCCCACAGTGCGGCCGAGGTCACCGGAGTGATCGATGCGGCCCTGACGGGCACCTTTCTCCTGACCCAGGGGCTGATGCCGGCGCTCAAGGCCTCGCGGCGCCCGGACATCGTCACCATCGGCTCCATCAGCGGCTTGCCCAATGCCCCCCTGCACAGCGTGTCGCTGCCGTTCTACGCGGCCAAGCACGGGCAACTGGCCCTGGCCGACGGTCTGCGCCAGGTACTCAAGGGCACGCCGGTGCGCTCGTTGTGCGTGCATCCGCCGTACTTGGAAGACATCTCGCCGCTGGACCCGGCCTGGCAGCAGGTTCCGGCACGGCACAAAGGCCAGCAGGGCACCAACCGCGACGTGGTGGAAGCAGTGGTTTTCGCCCTGACCCGACCACGTCACATCAGCCTGTCGTCGATTGTCATCGATACCGACTGCGGCGGTCTGTTCGACTGACGGCGGCGCAGGTCAGCGGGTCTTGTAGCCCAGTTGCCAGCGGCGCGGAATCTTCAATGACGCGATGCCCAGCAGGGCGGCAAACAACCCGCTGACATACAGCGCCTTGAGCCCCAGGTGCTGTTCCAGCAGGGCACCCAGCACCGCTCCGGCGAACATCCCGCTCCACGGCACCAGTTGCACCCGCCAGCCGTTGCGCCGATCACCGAGCATCCAACGTCCCAGCCCACGGCCAAAACGCGACAGGGCCCCGGTGACATAGGTCAGGCCAATGGGCAGGCCGTTCACTTCCTCCACCGCCGCATTGAGCATGCCCATGGCGATGATGGCCGCCAGCAGGGCCGGCAGGTGCTGGTCGAAGGGCCAGGCGGCAGAGGCGCAGAGCAATGCGCCGATGCTCAGCAGCAAGGGCAGGGCGCGGTGCCCGGCCAGGCGACTGACCACTACGCCCAGGGCGTTGCCGACGACAAAGGTCGCCACCAACAGCAGCAGGCGCAGCACCAGCCCCAGCTCGCCATCGCTGATGGCCACCGCCAGGCGTGTGGTGTTGCCGCTCATAAAGGAAACGAAATCGCCGGTGGCCATGAAGCCGATGGCGTCGGTCATGCCAGCCAGTACCGAAAGGCAGGCCACCAGCCCGAGGCCGACCCGCCCGCGCCATTTCTGCGTGTACTGCAAGGCGGCGCTGGCCGCTTGGGTGGAAGTTGAAGGCAACATCGTCGGTTCTCCTGAACAGGGACTGCGGGGGACGCGTGCGGGTCAAGGCTATGGGGCGAGGTGATGCAGGGCGCAATAGTCATCCCAGGGCATGCCGGCCATTTCCGCCACCTCCTTGTGCACCTCAAGGCGCTGGGCATGGAACTCCTCGGGGCTGGCGGCGGTCAGTTGCAGGCTCAACTCCCAGGCGAACAGCCCCAGGCGCTCGGCTTGGGCTTCAAAGGCTTCATGCAGGCGTTCGTTGCGGTACTGCTCGGGCGTCTCGCCCTTGACCTGGGCCTCCAGCGGATTGAGCTTGTCCAGGGCTTCGCGCAGTTCGGGGCGGGCGGCGAGAAATTTTTCCAAGGCTATTTCGTGGGGCAGGGCATCGGCGGGCATCGGGGCTCCTTGAGGGGAACGGGCAGTCTTCAGGCATCAAGCCCGGGACAGGGTATGTGCTGGCATTTGACTGCGTAGTTGCTGCAGATCCTTGTGCGGGATCACGTAGGTGCGGGCGAGCATATCGCCTATTCGCTGGCAGCGGCTTGATTCCACGCAGGCCATCAGCGGGACAAAGGCGAAAGCGGCCTCCAGATAGCGGGTGGCGCTTCTGATCAGTACCTGGATCAGCGTCGGCGGCGTCCCGGCGGCGTTGATCACCACCAGGCCCAGGGCACACTTGCCGGGCGTCCGGCCCTTGAAGAAATACTCCCAGGCCACGAAGTACAAGGGCCAGACCAGCATGAACAGCATTGAGTGGAGGTAGGGCTCCAGCCCCGTCTGTTGCTCGAGGTCGAGCCACCGTCTGACCGGCTGCAACGCCAGTACCCCGTGCAGGCTCAGCGACAGGAACACATACACCGCCAGCGCCAGCACCTGGTCGAACATGAAGGCGGCGGCGCGGCGCAGGATCAGTTGGGTTCTTGAGACTTTCATGGTCGATTCCAAGGTTTTTCCATCACATGGGGCGCAGTGTAATCCCCGCAGGGCGGGGTGTAGCAGTGGTTTTGGCGGGGGGGCTACTGCACCCGCACCGAGTCAGCTGACCACGGGCTGCTCGCGACCGATCTCGCTGCGCAGTTGGGCAATCAGGTGCAGGCAGTGGGTGAGCCCCGGCGAGGGCTCGCCGACCCGGCGACTGAGGATGATCGGCGAGGTGGCGGCGGTTTCCAGCAAGGGGCAAAAACCGATGTCGTCGCGGTGTAGCACCTGTACCGAGGCCGGCACCAGGGTGATGCCAATGCCGGCGCCCACCAGGCCGATGGCGGTCTGCAATTCGTTGGTCCACTGGGCGATCTTCAGGTTCAGGCCGCGGGCACTGAACAGCGCGATCACGTGGTCGGCGTAGCTCGGGCGCGGGTTGGCCGGATACAGCACAAAGGGCTCGTTGGCCAGTTGCTCAAGGCTCACCTCTTGTCCCAGCAAGGGATGGCCGGCGGGCAGGGCGACCACCAGCCGGTCCTCGGTCAGCACCCTCTGCACGATGGCCGGGTCGTCGATGTGGATGCGTCCGAAGCCGATATCGATGCGTCCCGCCTTCAAGGCTTCCACCTGTTGCAGGGTGGTCATTTCCGACAGGCCCAGTTCCAGCTCCAGGGTTTCGTTGCTGCGCAGGCGGCGGATCAGTTGCGGCAGTACGCCGTACAGGGTCGAGGGGGCAAAACCGATGCCCAGCCAGGTCTTGTGCCCCAGGCCAATTCGCCGGGTGTTATCGCAGACCTTGCCCAACTGCTCCAGCACCCGGTTGGAATGTTCAAAGAAAAACCGCCCGGCGGCGGTCAGGCGCAGCGGCCGGCCGCGTTCCAGCAACAGCACCCCCAACTCGTCCTCCAACTGCTGGATCTGCCGGCTCAACGGCGGCTGGGCGATGTGCAGGCGCTCGGCGGCGCGGGTGAAGTTGAGGGTTTCCCCCAGCACCTGGAAGTAGCGCAGATGACGCAATTCCATGACAGCTCCCCAGTAGTGATGTGCATACCTCTAAGGTATCAAGCCAGACCAATTCTATATTGGAACCCCGGAAAAAGCCGGGACAGAATCGAGCGCAGAACTTCAAGAACCTCACGGGTATGGATATGCACGCTTCTGCCATTGAATCGATCGAAACGATCATCGTCGATCTGCCGACCATTCGCCCCCACAAGCTGGCCATGCACACCATGCAGAACCAGACCCTGGTGCTGATCCGCCTGCGCTGTGCCGACGGCATCGAAGGCCTGGGCGAATCCACCACCATCGGCGGCCTGGCCTATGGCAACGAAAGCCCGGACAGCATCAAGACCAACATCGACCGCTTCTTCACCCCGCTGCTGCTCGGCCAGGACGCCAGCAACATCAACGCCGCCATGCTGCGCCTGGAGCAGAGCATCCGCGGCAACACCTTCGCCAAGTCCGGGATCGAAAGCGCCTTGCTCGACGCCCAGGGCAAGCGCCTCGGCCTGCCGGTCAGCGAGCTGCTGGGCGGCCGCGTGCGCGATGCGCTGCCGGTGGCCTGGACCCTGGCCAGCGGCGACACCGCCAAGGACATCGCCGAAGCCGAAAAGATGCTCGACCTGCGCCGTCACCGGATCTTCAAGCTGAAGATCGGCGCCGGTGAAGTAGACCGCGACCTGGCCCACGTGAGCGCCATCAAGAAGGCCCTGGGCGATCGCGCCAGTGTGCGGGTCGATGTCAACCAGGCCTGGGACGAAGCGGTGGCCCTGCGCGCGTGCCGCATCCTCGGCGGCAACGGCATCGACCTGATCGAGCAACCGATTTCGCGCAACAACCGCGCCGGCATGGTGCGCCTGAATGCCAGCAGCCCGGCGCCGATCATGGCCGACGAGTCCATCGAATGCGTGGAAGACGCCTTCAACCTGGCCCGCGAAGGCGCGGCGTCGGTGTTCGCCCTGAAGATCGCCAAGAACGGCGGCCCCCGCGCCACCCTGCGCACCGCGGCGATTGCCGAGGCAGCGGGCATCGGCCTGTACGGCGGCACCATGCTCGAAGGCGGTATCGGCACCCTGGCCTCGGCCCACGCCTTCCTGACCTTGAACACACTGAGCTGGGACACCGAGCTGTTCGGCCCGCTGCTGCTGACCGAGGACATCCTCGCCGAGGCGCCGGTGTACCGGGATTTCCACCTGCATGTCTCACGGGCACCGGGCCTCGGCCTGAGCCTGGACGAAGAGCGCCTGGCGTTCTTCCGTCGCGACAAAACCACCCCCGTGCTGCATCACACCTGAGGAGGGCTGCATGCTATTCCACGTGAAAATGACCGTGAACCTGCCGGTCGACATGAACCCCGAGCGCGCCGCGCAACTGAAAGCCGAGGAAAAGGCCCTGGCCCAGCGCCTGCAGGCCGAAGGCAAGTGGCGTCACTTGTGGCGCATTGCCGGGCTGTACGCCAACTACAGCGTGTTCGATGTCGACAGCGTGCAGGAACTGCACGACACCCTGATGCAACTGCCGCTGTACCCGTACATGGCCATCGAAGTTAACGCCCTGTGCAGGCATCCTTCGTCCATTCATGAGGATGATCGCTGAGTTTGCATCAGCCCGTTCACCACTCTAATAAATACAAGATGAGGATTAATCATGAACGTCAGAATTTCCCAGACTGCCAGCGCCCAACGCTTTCTTGAAGAAGCCAGCGGCCAGTTCACCGAAGGCGGCAACCCTCGGACCAAGGCCATCGTCTACCGCATCCTGCGGGACACGGTGAACATCATCGAAGACCTGAACGTCACCCCGGAAGAGTTCTGGAAAGCCGTCAACTACCTCAACGTCCTCGGCGCCCGCCAGGAAGCCGGCCTATTGGCGGCAGGCCTGGGCCTGGAACACTACCTGGACCTGCTGATGGACGCCGCCGACGAACAGGCCGGCAAGACCGGCGGCACCCCGCGCACCATTGAAGGCCCGCTGTACGTGGCCGGCGCGCCCCTGAGCCAGGGCGAAGCGCGCCTGGACGACGGCCTCGATCCGGGTGTGGTGCTGTTCATGCAGGGGCAGGTGACCAACACCGCCGGCCAGCCCCTGGCTGGCGCCGTTGTTGACGTCTGGCACGCCAACACCGGTGGCACCTATTCCTACTTCGACGGCAGCCAGTCGGAGTTCAACCTGCGCCGGCGCATCGTCACCGATGCCGAGGGCCGCTACCGTTTTCGCAGCATCGTGCCGTCCGGCTACGGCTGCCCGCCGGAAGGCCCGACCCAGCAACTGCTGGATCAACTGGGTCGCCACGGCCAGCGCCCGGCGCACATCCACTTCTTCATCTCGGCTGATGACCATCGCCACCTGACCACCCAGATCAACCTGGACGGCGACCCGTACCTGCACGACGACTTTGCCTACGCCACCCGCGACGAGCTGATCGCCAAGATCAGCTTCAGCGAGGACCAGGTGCGGGCCAAGGAGCTGGGCGTGAGTGGCCGCTTCGCGGAAATTCACTTCGACTTCACCCTGCAGTCCTCGGCCCAGCCGCAAGAGCAGCAGCGCCACGAACGGGTGCGTGCCCTGGAGGCCTGACCCCTGCACGGCAAGACCGAGCCACGGACGCCTTGTGCGGCCCGTGGCTTTTGTCGTTGTCGGCCTTGGCTCGTTGCCCCGGCGTGATTGTCTGCATCCGTGGCTCGCCAGCACGTGATGCAGCCCCCAACCAGAACCAGCAGAGTGACCCGATCATGCAAATGCATCTGTTGAGTGAACGCAGCCGCGTGTTTGTTCAAGCCGATCCCCATGCCGTGTCCGGTTACGTCAATCAGCACGTGGGCAGCCACTGCATCCGCCTGCCTCGGGCGGGCCAGCCCCAGGCCAGCCTCAACCATCGGGCCCTGGCCAGCCTGGATTTGTGCAGCCTCAGCTACGGCGGCAGCGTGCGCGTCACCTCGCCGGCGCTGGAAAGCATTTACCACCTGCAGGTGCTGCTGCGCGGCCACTGCTTGTGGCGCAGCCGCGACCAGGAACACTGCTTCGCCCCGGGGGAACTGCTGCTGATCAACCCCGACGATCCGGTGGACCTGACCTATTCCGACGACTGCGAAAAATTCATCATCAAGATTCCCACGCACCTGTTGGAAGCCGCCTGCCAGGAACAGCGCTGGCAGTACCCGGGGCAGGGCGTGCGCTTTCTGCGCCAGCGCTATCAACTGCAGGAACTGGAAGGTTTCGTGCCCTTGCTGAGCCTGTTGTGCCAGGAAGCCGAAGCCCTGGAAAGCATGCCCAAGGTCCAGGAGCACTACGCGCACATCCTGGTGAACAAACTGCTGGGCCTGATGCAGACCAACGTGCAACGCGGCACCCTGAGTGCCTCGGCGGCGACCTTCGAACACATTGCCGACTACATCGAACGCAACCTCAAGCACGACATCGGCTGCGAAGAACTGGCGCAGCAGGCGCGCATGAGCCTGCGTTCGCTGTACGCGTTGTTCGAACGCAACGCCCGGACCACGCCGAAAAACTACATCCGCCAGAAAAAACTGCAGCGTGTGCACGCCTGCCTCAGCGACCCGTACAGCCCGGTGCGCAACGTCACCGAACTGGCCCTGGATTTCGGCTTCCTGCACCTTGGGCGTTTTGCCCAAAGCTACCGCCAGCAATATGGCGAACGGCCCTCTGACACCCTCAAGCGTCGCCACTGACCGGCTCGCCCCGCTATGGGCATCCGTTCCGACCTGTGCCTGGCGATCACCCGGCAGACCTTCGGCGTCCTCGGGATCCCTGCGTCTCCTGCAGAGCCGTTCACAGCCTGCGGCAGCGGCAACACGCCCCTGTAGCCGCTGCCGAGTCTGCGAGGCTGCGAAAAGGTCCGCAGGACCTTGCCTGGCGATCACCAGTCGAACCTCCAGTGGCCTTGAGAGCCTTGCGTCCCTTCGGGCCGTTCGCAGCCTGCGGCAGCGGCTACAGAGCAATCTGCAGAAAACGGATACAGGTCTGCACGCATTGGCTATTGCCCCGCCAACCCCCGTCCTAGCATGGCCCTGCCTGAATAAAAACAATGGAGGCGGCGGCCATGTCCCTGCGACCCGAATACCTGCATTCCCTGCTTGAAGAAGACCCCGACCTGGGCGTCTACCGCTGCCAGCGGGGGATGTTCACCGACCCCCGGCTGTTCGACCTGGAGATGCAGCACATCTTCGAAGGCAACTGGCTGTACCTGGCCCACGACAGCCAGATCCCCAACCCCAACGACTACTACAGCACCACCATGGGCCGGCAGCCGGTGTTCATCGCGCGCAACAAGAACGGTGAACTCAACGCCTTCATCAACGCCTGCAGCCATCGCGGCGCCATGCTCTGTCGGCACAAGACCGGCAACAAGGCGTCCTTCACCTGCCCGTTCCACGGCTGGACCTTCAACAACACCGGCAAGCTGCTCAAGGTCAAGGACCCGGCCGCTGCCGGCTACCCGGCCAGCTTCAACTGCGAAGGCTCCCACGACCTGACCCGCGTCGCGCGCTTCGAGTCCTACCGTGGCTTTCTGTTCGGCAGCCTCAACCCCGACGTGCTGCCCCTGGTGGAACACCTGGGCGAGTCGGCGAAGATCATCGACATGATCGTCGACCAGTCCGCCGACGGCCTGGAAGTGCTGCGCGGCTCCTCCAGCTACATCTACGAAGGCAACTGGAAGCTCACCGCCGAGAACGGTGCCGACGGCTACCACGTCAGCTCGGTGCACTGGAATTACGCCGCCACCCAGAACCAGCGCAAGCAGCGCGAGGCCGGGGCAGACATCCGCACCATGAGCGCCGGCACCTGGGCCAAGCAGGGCGGCGGTTTCTACGCCTTCGACAAGGGCCACATGCTGCTCTGGACCCGCTGGTCCAACCCTGAGGATCGCCCGCTGTACGAACGCCGCGACGAGCTGGCCCGAGACTTCGGTCAGGCCCGCGCCGACTGGATGATCGAGAACTCGCGCAACCTGTGCCTGTACCCGAACCTCTACCTGATGGACCAGTTCAGCTCACAGATCCGCATCGCCCGGCCGATCTCCGTGGACCGCACCGAAATCACCATCTACTGCATCGCGCCCAAGGGCGAGAGCGACGACGCCCGGGCCCGGCGCATCCGCCAGTACGAAGATTTCTTCAACGTCAGCGGCATGGCCACCCCGGACGATCTGGAGGAATTTCGCTCCTGCCAGCTCGGCTACCAGGGCAGCAGCACGGCCTGGAACGACATGTCTCGCGGTGCCGAACATTGGGTTCGGGGGGCTGACGATGCCGCGAAAGAAATCGACCTACAGCCGATCCTCAGCGGTGTGCGCACCGAGGATGAAGGCCTGTTCGTGATGCAGCACAAGTACTGGCAGCAGACCCTGCTCGCGGCCCTGGAGCGTGAAGCCTCTCGCCAGATCGACGTGGAGGCAGTGCAATGACTGTTTCCGACGACACCGTGCGCGATTTCCTGTATCGCGAAGCCCGTTACCTGGACGACAAGGACTGGGACAACTGGCTGGAACTCTATGCCCCGGACGCGACCTTCTGGATGCCGTCCTGGGACGACAGCGACCAACTGACCGAAGACCCGCAGCGGGAAATCTCGCTGATCTGGTACGGCAACCGCAGCGGCCTGGAAGATCGGGTGTTCCGCATCAAGACCGAGCGCTCCAGTGCGAGCATTCCCGACACCCGCACCTCCCACAACCTGAGCAATATCGAGCTGCTGGAGCAGGGCGACGGCCTGTGCAAGCTGCGTTTCAACTGGCACACCCTGAGCGTTCGCTACAAGACCGTGGACAGCTACTTCGGCTGCAGCTTCTACACCCTCGACCTGCGCGGCGAAACCCCGCTGATCCTGGCCAAGAAAGTCATCCTGAAGAACGACTACGTTCGCCAGGTCGTCGACATCTACCACCTCTGAGGCGACCGCCATGAGCCATCAAATCGCACTCAATTTCGAAGACGGCGTGACCCGTTTCGTCAACGCCAACCCGGGCGAAACCGTGGCCGACGCCGCCTACCGCCAGGGCATCAACATACCCCTGGATTGCCGCGACGGCGCCTGCGGCACCTGCAAATGTTTTGCCGAGGCCGGGCGCTACGAGTTGGGCGAGGACTACATCGAAGACGCCCTGAGCGCCGATGAGGCCGAGCAGGGTTTTGTCCTCACCTGCCAGATGCGCGCCCTTGGCGACTGCGTGGTGCGGGTGCCGGCTTCGTCCCAGGTCTGCCGTGCCGGGCAGGGTACTTTCCAGGCCCGCATCAGCGCGGTGCGCCAGCTGTCCGACAGCACCATCGCCCTATCGATCAAGGACGAAGCCCTGAGCCAACTGGCGTTCCTGCCGGGGCAATACGTCAACCTCGGGGTGCCCGGCAGCGAACAAACCCGGGCCTATTCCTTCAGCTCGCTGCAGCGCGACGGCGAAGTCAGCTTCCTGATCCGCAATGTGCCCGGCGGGCTGATGAGCAGCTTCCTCACCGGTCTTGCCAAAGTCGGCGACAGCATGACCCTGGCTGGGCCCTTGGGCAGTTTCTACCTGCGGGACATCCGCCGGCCCCTGCTGTTGCTGGCCGGCGGCACCGGGCTGGCGCCGTTCACCGCCATGCTGGAAAAAATCGCCGAGCAGGGCAGCGAGTACCCTCTGCACCTGATTTATGGCGTGACCCACGATTTTGACCTGGTGGAGCTGGAGCGCCTGGAAGACTTTGCCGCGCGCATCCCGCAGTTCAGCTTTAGCGCCTGCGTGGCCAACCCCGAGAGCCAGTACCCGCGCAAGGGCTACGTGACCCAGCACATCGAACCGGCGCACCTCAACCAGGGCGATGTGGATGTGTACCTGTGCGGGCCGCCGCCGATGGTCGAGGCGGTGAGCCAGTTCATCCACGAACAAGGCATCGCCCCAGCGAATTTCTACTACGAGAAGTTTGCCGCCAGCGCCGCCTGAAGGGCATTTCACTCTCGTAGGCGCTGGCTTGCCAGCGAAGGCGCCCACAAGGGCGCTGCAAGGCTCAAGGGCCCTTTCGTCGGCAAGCCGGCGCCTACGGAGTTCCATACGGCAAGCCATCGAGTTGTCGGCGCTGGCTTGCCAGCGAAGGCGTCCACAAGCGCGCGGCAAGGCTTCAGGGCCTTTTCGCCGGCAAACCTACGCCTATGGCGAGTGGCGTTCTCTCCATTCTTTTGCACGCACGAGGTTTTCATGAACCGCTTTCATAACCAAGTCGCCCTGGTCACCGGCGCTGCCCAAGGCATCGGCCATCGCGTTGCCCAGCGCCTGGCCGAAGAGGGCGCCCGCGTGGTGCTGGTGGACCGCTCGGAACTGGTCTTCGAACTGGGCGCCGAACTGAGCCCCCGCTACCCGGTCCTGGCCCTGACCGCCGATCTGGAGCAGTACAGCGAATGCAGCCGGATCATGGCGGCGGGCATCGCCCACTTCGGCCGCCTCGACATCCTCGTCAACAACGTCGGCGGCACTATCTGGGCCAAGCCCTTCGAACACTATGAGCCTGCGCAAATCGAAGCCGAAGTGCGCCGCTCGCTGTTCCCGACTCTGTGGTGTTGCCACGCCGCCTTGCCGCAGATGCTGGAGCAGGGCCGTGGCGCCATCGTCAACGTCTCGTCGATTGCCACTCGCAGCCTCAACCGCGTGCCCTACGGTGCGGCCAAGGGCGGGGTCAATGCGCTGACCGCCTGCCTGGCCTTCGAAACCGCCGGCCGGGGCGTGCGGGTCAATGCCACCGCCCCCGGCGGCACCGAAGCCCCGCCGCGGCGCATCCCGCGCAACAGCGCCGAGCCAAGCGCCGAGGAGCAGGCCTGGTATCAGCAGATCGTCGACCAGACCTTGGAGAGCAGCTTGATGAAGCGCTATGGCAGCATTGACGAACAGGCCGCGGCGATCCTGTTCCTGGCCTCCGACGAAGCGTCCTACATCACTGGGACGGTCATGCCGGTGGGCGGTGGCGATCAGGGCTGAAACCCGGCGGCCTCAGGCTTGCCGCCGGCGGCCGTCAGTAAAACAGGCGCGGCTCGGGTGAGGCCAGCAAGCTGGCCAGCTTGGTCAGGGCAAAGCGCAGCTCGGCGCGGCTTGGCGACATCAAGGCAATGCGCACGCCACTGGCGGCGGCGGTGCGCTGAGCCAGGAACTGACTGCCGCTGACCACGGTGACCCCCTGGGCTCGCGCCAGGTTGGCAAACTCATCGCAGCTCCAAGGCTCCGGCAATACCAGCCAGATATGAAAACTGTTGGGCTGGCTGCGAATTTGATAGTTGCCAAGAATTTCCCTGGCCATCTGCTGGCGCACCGCCGCCTCCTGCTGTTGCACCTTGACCAACTGCTCACCCATGCCGCTGTTGATCAGGTTGCTGGCCAGTTGCGCCATCATCGGTGAGGGCATCCATACGCTGCTGCGGACCATGGACGACAGGCGCGAGAGGGTTTCAGGAGGGGCATACAGGTAACCGATGCGCAGGGCCGGCAGGATACTTTTCGACAGGCTGGTCAGATAAACGGAGCGCTCGGGGGCATAGGCCGAAATCGGTTTATGCACGGTTTGTGATTCCAAAAAGCCATAAATGTCATCGTCAATGATGAACACATCGTATTCACGGGCGATCTGGGCAATGGCTTCACGGCGCTCTGGCGGCATGATTGAGTTGGTCGGGTTCTGGTGGGTGGTCACGCACACCAGCAGTGCCGGACGGTGCTCGATGCACGCGGCGCGCAAGGCTTCCGGCACCAGACCGTATTCGTCGATCTGTACGCCCACCAGACGCCTGTCCAGGCTGTGGGCCAGGGAGATGATCCCAGGGTAGCAATGCTCTTCACAGAGAATCACGTCGTGGGTGTTGGACAAGCTACTGATCGTCACCAGCAAGCCGTGTTGCGCGCCGCTGGTGAGCACGATCTGCTGCCAGCGCGCGTCGGGCAGGCTGCGCTGCACCCAGCGGGCGCCGGCTTGTTTGTGCACGGCGTGCCCGCCATCGGTGGTGTAGTCCAGAACACGGCTCAGGTCGGCCGACTGTGCCAGTTCGCTCAACGAATCCCGTAGCCACATCCCGACGTTGGCGTCATTGGGTTTGATGATCGACAAATCGATCTGCGCGTTGTCGTCGCTGGTGCTGATTTCCGGTGCGGGAGATGCAGCCCTGGCTTTGGCCGGGAGGACAAAAGTCCCGCGTCCGACCTCGCCCACCACCAGTCCGCGCTTGGCCGCTTCGTCATAGGCGCGACCCACGGTGCCGGGGGTAACTTTCAAGGCCTCGGCCAGCTCCTTGAGCGTGGGCAGCCGATCTTCAGGGCTCAGGCGTCCGGAGCGGATGTCTTGCTCCAGAGCGTCGGCAATCATTAGGTAAACCGGCTGCGCATGGCCGCTGTATTGAGGAACCCACATAGGTAAAGCACCAAAGTCTGCACGAGCGCGCAAGCGTAACATGAACCCATGAAGGGGCGTAATTCCTGGGTAATCGAGTCTGTTGCACCTAATTGATGCGATTTAATTTTTCAGGATGGCCGATGCTTTTTGCCGGCCTTGAGGCACTTGAAAATTTATATATAAAAAATATCAATAAATTCAATGGTTTTTGCGCGATGATTGCGCGCTTCAACCTGGTTTTGTAGAAATAAATTGAATCGAATCTATTTGTATAATTACAATGATTGCGTCGATGTTGTTTCGAGATGTTATCAATGCATTGACTGGGTTTACCTGGCATTACACGGGTTTCGTGTGAGCTGAATCACAAAAAACAACAGGTTGTGCCGTCCCCCGGGTCAGGTGCAACGCGCATCGAACTATGGAATTCAACTGAAATGGAAAGCGCACAGCACAAGCAGGCAGTCGAGGCCGTGACAACGTTGGAAATCCGCTTGCCGTGGGTTATTTCCAGCGCATGGCAAACCGTCTTGAGCCAGACGCCGTTGGAATTCGAAGCCAGCAAAGAAATTTATTTTCAGCTCAAGGAGCAGGCCCAGGATGTACTGGGTGCGGCCCTGACGCGGCAGATTCGGGCGTTTGTCGAAGACCCCGCCCTGACCTCGATGGTGATTCGCAACTGCCCGCGAGATCGTGACATTCCGCCGACGCCTTACTCCGGGGTGTTGAGCCCCAAGAGCACGCCCATTGCCTGCCTGGTCAGCCTGTCGCTGCAAAGCCTGCTGGGTATCCACCCGGTCGTCTACGAAGGGGAGAATGACGGACGCCTGTTTCGCCATGTGATTCCTTCACGCACTTCCTCCAGTCAGAAAAGCTCGCACGGTTCGCGCCTGCGCTTCTCCTACCACGTCGACAACCCGGACTTGCCGCTGTCTTCCGAAGCGCTCGGCGAACTCTCCTGCTGCCCGGAATACCTGTCGTTCTTCGGTATGCGTTGCGACCCGCGAATCAACACCACGTTGGTCAACCTGGACGATGTGCTCGACCAACTGCCGGCCGCCACCGTGCGTGAACTGAGCCTGCCGCAGTTCGAAATACGCCGCCCGGATTCGTTCGCCAGCCAGCGGCGTTCAACGCCCCACCTGGCGGTGTTGGTGCGCGGGTCGGCCAACGAGTGGCTGTGCCGTTTTGACAGTGAAAACACCTACGGCATGAATGCCTCCGCCGAGCTTGCGCTCAATACCTTGCGTGCACTGCTGGAAACCCGCCGCTTCGATGAGCCGCACCTGCTGTTGCCGGGGGATTTCATGATCTTCAAGAACCAGCGGGTGCTGCATGCCCGGGACGGTTTCGAACCGCAAAACGACGGGGCGGATCGCTGGCTGTTGCGCCTGTTCTCGGTCAATGACCTGAACCGCGTGCGCTTTGCGCGAGCCGACCATCTGTATGAAGTCCTTTCCTGAATTTTTTCATCTTTATTGGGTAACGCTATGGAACTGTTAGGAGCCTATTGGGCTGAACACTGGGTATTGGCGATTCTGCTGCTGGGCGCCATTGCTTTCGTCGCCGGTTTTGTCGACAGCATCGCCGGGGGGGGCGGGCTGTTTCTGGTGCCGGGTTTCCTGCTGGTGGGCCTGCCACCGCAAGTGGCGCTGGGCCAGGAGAAACTGGTCAGCACCCTGGGCACCCTGGCGGCGATCAGGAACTTTCTGGTCAACAGCAAGATGGTCTGGAAAGTGGCGCTGGTGGGCGTGCCGTTTTCCCTGCTCGGTGCCTACCTGGGGGCGCACCTGATTGTGTCGATCTCGCAGGAAACCGTGGGCAAAATCATCCTGGCCCTGATCCCCTTCGGCATTCTGATTTTCCTCGCGCCCAAAGACCGGCCCGTGCAGGAGCACGTGCTGTCCGATGCCATGCTGTTTACCGTGGTGCCCCTGACCTGCCTGGTCATCGGCTTCTATGACGGCTTCTTCGGCCCGGGCACCGGCAGCATGTTCATCATCGCCTTTCACTACCTGCTGAAAATGGACCTGGTCTCCAGTTCGGCCAACTCCAAGACCTTCAACTTCGCCTCGAACATCGGCGCCCTGGTGGCGTTCATCATGGCCGGCAAAGTCATCTATTTGCTGGCCTTGCCATTGGTGGCCTGCAACATCCTGGGCAACCACCTGGGCAGCGCCCTGGCCATTCGCAAGGGCAACGATGTGGTGCGCAAAGTGCTGGTGCTTTCGATGCTGTGTCTGTTCGCCAGCCTTGGCGTGAAATACCTGGCCTGAGCGCCTGACAAAGGAGAGAACCCTATGAAAACCGCATTTGTGACCGGCGCCTCGGCCGGTTTTGGCCAAGCGATCTGTCGCCGACTGATCACCGAAGGCTATCGCGTGATCGGCGGTGCACGGCGCATGGACAAGCTCCAGCGCCTGGAACAGGAACTGGGTGAAAACTTCATCGCCCTGGAGCTGGACGTCACCGACAAGGCCTCCCTGGAGCGGGCGGTGGAACAGATCCATGAGGCGTCCCTGGCCATCGATCTACTGGTCAACAACGCCGGGCTGGCGCTGGGCATCGAACGTGCCCAGCAAAGCAGCGCAGAGAACTGGGAGCGCATGATCGCCACCAACATCACCGGCCTGGCGCTGATTACCCAGCGCGTCCTGCCACGCATGGTCGAAGCCAACAGCGGGCTGATCGTCAACATCGGCTCGATTGCCGGCACCTATCCCTACCCGGGTGGCAACGTCTATGGCGCCAGCAAGGCCTTCGTCAAACAGTTCAGCCTGAACCTGCGCGCAGACCTGGCCGGCACCCGGGTGCGGGTGACCAACATCGAACCTGGCCTGTGTTCCGGCACCGACTTCTCGGTGGTGCGGCTTAACGGCGACATGGACGCGGTGCAAGCCTTGTACAAGGATGTTGAAGCCATCCGCCCCGAGGACATCGCCAACACCGTGTGCTGGATCGCCCAGCAGCCGGAGCATCTGAACATCAACTCCATCGAAATCATGCCGGTGGCGCAGAGCAGCGCGGCGCTGAATGTTGTGCGCAACCTGTAGTAGGCGGAGCCAGTGGTGACAGCCTCATGGGCTCGTCGAGATACCCGCCAGACCACCACCATTGCCGAGCGGCGCACGGGCCAGGCCCTGCGCGCCGCCGACTAGAGCGCCGGCTTCAGCAGCAGGCGTGCGCACAACCCGCCCTCGGGCCGATTGCGCAGCTTTAGGCGGTCACCGATCTTGCTGACGATCATCTGCACGATCGCCAGCCCGAGCCCAGCCCAGCGCTATTGGCGTTGCCCTGGCTGTAAAAACGCTCCAGCAACCGTCCGCGTTCTTTTTCGTTGATACCCGCTCCGGCATCTTCCATGAACAGGTAGGTGCATCGCGCCATCCCCAAAACCAGCCGTTCTTCGCCTACCTGCAAACCTGCGGCAATCACCGCTGGTTCATCGCAACGTTCGCTGACACCGCACAGCCATCGGGTGACGCCGGCCGGAGCTGGCTTGCCAGCTTTTTAAGGTCATCGGGATCGCGTTTGAAGTCGCATCGCTGAAGGGCAGCCCAGTCGACCTGGCTGAGATTCGTCAGATCGCGGTAATAGTCCGTCCAGTACGGATAGGCACGTGCATGTGCAAAGACGAACGGTATTGCCAACTGTTCGACGCGTTACAGGCTTGAGACCAGAATCACAACCTGATCATGGGTGCGCTATCGAACACTCCGGCCTGAGTGAATGTTTTTCATCCATCACGGAGAAAGGGGGGAAGTTAGATGGAAACGGCGTTAATCAGGTTTATTTTTAAATACATATCTGCTCCCCACGTGTCCTCCCAGGCCAGGGCTGCGTGACATTATCCGCGCTTTCGGTGCGTGGACAGCTGCGTTGGGTGCCTGATACCTTATCGAAAGGTAATACCTTTCGATAACAAGGGTTCGGCTATGGCCACTTCTATCAAGATTGATGACGAGCTGAAAAAACGCATTCAGCATCTGGCGGGACTGCGTCAACGTTCGTCCCACTGGATTATGCGCGAAGCAATAGCGCAGTACGTCGAGCGCGAGGAAGCCCGTGAGGGCTTCAAACAAGAAGCCTTGGCGTCTTGGGCGGCGTATCAGGAAACGGGTCGGCACCTGACCGGCGAAGAAACTCGGGCCTGGCTCAATACCTGGGGTACCGAGGCTGAGGCGGAGCTGCCTAAGTGCCACGATTGATGCTCACCGAAGGTGCTGCGCAAGGGTTGGAGCGTTGTCGCCAGTTTCTAGTCGAGAAAGGCCCGCTGATCGCTCAACGAGCTGCCCAAGTGATTGAGCGTCAAATCGCTCGACTGGAGGAAGACCCAGAAATCGGTCGTCCCTTTCCAGAACTGCCGGAGCTGCGCGAGCTGATCATCGAGTTCGGTGATTCGGGTTATGTCGCACTTTATCGGCATGAGCGTGCGGATGATGCTGTTTACCTACTTGCCTTTCGGCATCAGAAAGAAGCCGGTTACTGAGTTTTAGTCGCAAGTTGTTTAGCGCTTCAGTCAGATGGCAACGGGGTAAGTCACGCCTTACCCCGTTTTCTCCTTCCTCAGATCTGCTGAATGTTTTCTGCCGGTCTATTGGCATCCAGCAACGAATCCACCACTGCTCTAGCCATTTCCACCGAATGAATCATCGACCAAATCAACCCACGCTCCACACCGCTGGCGCGCTCGGTGATTTCATCGCTGACCTGTACTGCGCAGTCCAGCAGCAACGACACATGCACCAAGGCTTCTTCGGCATTGATGCCGGGACGGACGCTGAACATGGAGTGATGACCTACGGACGTAGGTACGGTGTCTTTCAGGCTATTCAGGATCGAACTTTCAGCGTTACTCGCCGCCAAGGCCATCCGCCAGTGATTGCACAAGTGCCTGGTAAGCCTCGGCCAGTTGTTCGTCGGGAGTAGTCTCCGATGGGGCGATATCCAGCGCAGCGGGTATGTCCGCCGTTTGTGGTTTGGCGGAACTTGAACTCTATTTAACAGACAGCCAATTCAGGGCTGAAGCTACTGGTGGTTAGGCGTTTAAGCGCTATATCAAGAGCCTGATCGTCGAACAGCCTGTTCTTGCGAGCAGCAGAGCCAGCCCCACCGTCCCACTGCTTCAAGGCTTCGCGTACGGCGGGAACAGTTGGAGAAACCCCTTCTCGGTTTAGTAACCAATCGACCGTCGCCAATAGCTCCATGCCAAAGGGAGATTCAAAACCGTCGATCAGCTCAGCGGTGCGCTCCAATGCTTGGGCGTACTCTTTTGCTTCGGTTTTGAGATAGGTCTGTAGAAAAGTCTTGCGCACATCGTCAAACCAGATCACATCGCTAATATCGGCGTCACTGATTCGCTTGTTGCAGTGCAGATAGCTGCCATCCAGATTATTTAGCAAATGCTCCAAGCGGTTGGCATATGGCCCAAATTTGTGAGCAACAAATTTAAGGTTTAAAGGGTTTTCGGTACCTGGCAGTTTTTCTATGGCTCGCTCAAGGAACCAAGCGAGTTTCTGTATTTCTAGCAGACTGCACTCCATGCCTAAAACCCAGTAACGCCTAACCAGTTCAGCAATCAACGCGCGAGCGGGCGTGAGTTTCTCCACTCCGTTTCGTTTGGCGACGTTCAGATACTGTTTAGAAGGCTCAAACACTAAAATATCGACATCCAGATCGCTGAGTATCGAAACGATTTGCTCTCGAACTTCAGGCCATTTCAAACCACCGTTACCGGCCCCCAGCGGAGGCACTGCGACGGACTTCACCTGGTTTTCAAGCAAAAAACGGCGAAGGTCATGCAAACCTTCTGTTATCCAAGCCATCTGCGACGGTGATCGCCAGTGACGCTTAGTGGGGAAGTTCACGATCCAACGTGGTCCATCCAACTCGTTGACGGCGGTGACATGCATTTTGCCTGTCTCCACCGCGCCAGCTTTGCAGGCTGCCGAGTACAGACGGTAATTCTCGCTAAAGCGCTCTTTGAACATCAGAGCGATTCCTTTGCCCATTACACCTACGGTATTCACCGTGTTGACCAGGGCTTCGGTTTTGGCTTCCAGAAGGTTGCCTTTGGTAAAACGGATCATTGGAAATACCATCCCGGACGCGCATGAACAGGTAAGGCCAAGCCTCTGGTGGCCAAGTCTTGTTCTATGCGTTTCTTCATTGCATCGCTGTAGCACATGATGCCGAGGAGTCCTGTAATCGGTAGGTGACGGTGAATCAGCGCTTCGGCCTGATAACGCTCCATTTTTCTAGGGTCATCGGGGTCGCGTTTGAAGTCGCGTCGCTGAAGGATAGCCCAGTCGACCTGGCTGAGACTCGCCAGATCGCTGTAATAGTCTGTCCAATACGGATAGGCGTGTGCGTTTGTGAAGACGAACGGTATTCCTAGCTGTTCGACGCGGTACAGGCTTGAGACCAGAATCACGATCTCGTCATTGGTGCGCTGTTGAACACTCCGGCCTGAGTGAATGTTTTTCATCATCACAGAGAAAGGGGTGAAGTAGAAGGGCACATAATCAGCGAGCACACCGCCAGGGGCAATAGGGACATGGCGTAACCGACGCTTGTCGATCAGGTCGACGTTGCCGATGTTCACGTATTGTGGAGCCTTTATTTCAGCGCTCGCACAATGCAGACCGTTGTCCAGAATCCAAGGCAGGTTGTCGCGATGGACGATACGCCAAATCAGAGCCTTCTCTGGATTCAGTCTGCTGTAATTCATCGACGAAACATTCCGGGATTCACTCCAATCTGCACAGAAACACCAGCCTCGCGCATTTTAGCCCCGCAATGCTCTTCAACCTCTGAATTAGCGACAAAAATCTTGAAAAAATCATTAGCAGAAACAACGGTGGGAGACAGGCATTCTGCCATGCAGACGCTTTTGCAGTGAGGGTCGTGATAGTCCCTTTGGTTCATCGCATCCCAGTCAATGGCCTCGAAGCCTGCCTCATAGTCAAGCAATTGAATGGTGTCATTAGCCAATGGGTGCCGAGGAATGACCTTCCAATCCTTTTCAATCGCGAAGGATCGGCGAATAGATATGACTACGAATTGGGTGTCGCGTTTATTGCCCTGAACGCTTCCGTCAAATGGATTCGCGGCAAACCAATGAAAGGGGACGTAGTTTTCGAGTCCCAGCGCTTGTCGCTTTTTAAGAATTTCAGCATCAGCTACGTCTTTGAACCCTTTGAGTTGCGCGCGTGGCCTGAGGCCGTTCTGAAAGATACTGCTCAAATTTTCAAGGGCGGTGAGGTGATAAAGCAGTTTTTGTTCCTTGATATCTACCATGTCGGTCTCCTTGACCTATGCAATTGCTGAGCGATTTCAGCCCTGCTACTTCTTCCGTGCGGACAACAACCTTAAATAAATACTCACACGCTGGTGCGGTTTAGCAGTGTGCCGATGATGATTCTGTTGTGCTATCGCCTGGGCTCACAAGTTCAACCTGGATTTCAATCGCGCGTTTTTGGATCACTCCTCCGCAAAATAATCACTGTCGAGCTGCTTGACCTCGTACACCTGCTTCACGCTCACCCCGAGGTTGTGCTCGACCATCAGCCGAGCAAGTTCGACGCCATCAATCAACACCACTTTGATATCCAAGCCCAGCGCCGCGTCCCTTGCGCCCATGGAGAAATCCGAGGTGGTGATAAACACACCTTTGCGTGCCCGTTGGCGGGTCAGGGCGCCGATGAATTTGTCGATCTCAGGGCGATGTACGGTGTTGCTCCAACGCTTGGCTTGTAGGTAGATCACGTCGAGGCCGAGTTTGTCTTCCTTGATGATGCCGTCGATACCACCGTCATTCGTGAGTTGGGTGGCTTTGCCGGCTTCTTTACGTGAGCCGCCGTAACCCATGGCTAGCATCAGGTCGACCACCACCTGCTCGAAGAAGCTTGGCGTTGCCGCTCGTACTTGAGCAAGCAGTTCATCCGCCAGTGATTGCACCAGTGCCTGGTGAGCCTCGGCCAGTTGTTCGTCGGGAGTGGTTTCCGATGGGGCGATATCCAGCGCAGCCGGGATGTCCGTTGTTTGTGGCTTGGCGGTATGGAAGTCAGCGAACTCGGGGAATTGTTTCAGCCAGCTCACGGTGATGCGCGCGGGTCCATTGGCCAAGGCGTCGAGGCCACGCGGGGTGATTTGCACCATGCCTTTGGCGGGAATGGTCAGCAGCCCTGCTTTGTTGAGATACGTTCGGGCCCAGCCTACGCGGTTATTGATGACCGTCTGATTCCCAGAGGGCAGGTGTTCTTTGCGCTCCTCCTCGGTCAGTTGGAACTGATCGGCAATGCGCTCGCGCAGTTCTCTGAGTGGCAGCGGCGCGCCGTTCTGCACGGTGGTCAGCACCGGCCGCATGACGCTTTGAAAGTCCGGAATTGCCATGGTCACTCCTTAACCCAGTTGATCGCTCTCAGCGAGGCCTGCCGCTGCCTTGAGCATTTTCAAAATCACCAGCGCAAAGGCTCGGCTCTTGGTTTCGTTGTCCAGCACTTCCAACGACAATTTCTCGTTGTCAGTGATGGCGTCGAGTACGGTATCCACCACGCGTTTGGGGAGCAGGCCGTGCATCACCTGGTCCACCGAGTGGCCGTTGACTTGAGCCATTAAGTCATCTTGGCGCAACAGACGTTGGGTGATGCCCGTAGCAAAATGCAGTTGGTCATCATCTTGCGTTTCGGCACCAAAAATATCGTTCAGCGCGTCGATGATTTCCGACAGGCGCTTTTTCTCTGGGTCATGGGGCTTGCCGCTGCCCACATCGTTGCCGGGTTTGAGGGTGTATTCGCCTTTTTCTTCGCTCAGGCGCAACTGGTGCTCAGCACGTTTGCTCAGGCGGTAGTGGCTCAATTGCAGCTCGCCCACATCGACGTCTTCTTGTTGCAGGCGATCCGAACGCAGCAGCGGGTGTAGGTGCTTGGCGTACACGCAGAGCTGCTCCAGTTCACGATCCTCATAAGGGATGATCTGTGAGAGGAACTCATACAGGCGCACAAAGCTCTGTAGGTTCTTGCGGAACAAGTCGAGCTGATCGATCTGTTCACCGGCTTCTTTCAATGCATGTTCGGCTTTTTTCAAGCCAGCGCTGTCGCCGCTGGCTTCGGCGGTGCGTTTGTAATCAAGCGCCTGCTGGTGCGACTCCAGCGAAAAGGCGTAGCGCTTGGCAAAGCGCTCCCTGGCGGGTGTGCAGTAATAACTGAGCTTGCTGGCGGCCGCTTTGGGGTCGAAGAAGGCCATGGCGAATGCCTCGACCTCCTGCCAGTGATAGATGCCCTCGGCATCCAGCTTCTTCTGCAGGTCATAGATGATCTGCGGGTCGGTGACATCGGTCAGCTCGGCCTTGGTGTAGTAAGGCAAGAAGGCATCGAGAATGTCCTGCGGCTCGTTGAAGAAGTCGAGGATGAAGGTTTCCTTGCTGTCACCGAAAGTACGGTTCAGCCGCGACAAGGTCTGCACGCAGTCCACACCTTGCAGCTTTTTGTCCACGTACATGGCGCACAACTTGGGCTGATCGAACCCCGTCTGGTACTTGTTGGCCGCAATCATCACGTTGAAGTCTTGGGTGTCGAAGGCCACTGCCAAGTCACGGCCATGCAGGCCGGGGTTAAGCAGGTTGCTGTTTTCCGTCACCTCATCGGGGATCACCTCATCCGCGAGCACGCTGCCGGAGAACGCCACCAGCGGGTGCACATCCTTGTAGCCCATCTGCTGTACGTAGGCCCGCAGCGCCAACTGGTAGCGCACCGCTTCCTGGCGGCTACTGGTGACCACCATGGCCTTGGCCTGGCCATTGAGCAGCTTGCGGATATTGGCGCGGAAGTGTTCGACGATCACTTCCACCTTTTGGCTGATGTTGTACGGGTGCAAACGCACCCAACGCGCCAGCTTGATGCGTGCTTTCTTGCTGTCCACCTCGTCGTCTTCGCCCTCCGGGTGGGCGATCTTCCAGGCGGTGCTGTAGGTGGTGTAGTTGCGCAGCACGTCGAGGATGAAGCCTTCCTCAATGGCCTGACGCATGGAATACAGATGAAACGCCTCCGGCTTGTTGCTGGAACTGGCCGGCAGCGTTGGGTCGGTAGGGCGCCCGAACAGCTCCAGGGTCTTGGCCTTGGGCGTAGCGGTGAAGGCGTAGTAGCTGATGCGCTCATTGGGTTGGCGTGCCTGCACGGCGGCGTCCAGCAGTTCCTCGGCGCTGATCTCTTCTCCATCCGGTACATCGCTGCCAAGAATCTGTTTCAGCTTGCTGGCCGACGAGCCGGTCTGCGAGGAGTGCGCTTCATCGGCAATCACCGCATAGCGCCCGCTGGCGAGCTTGGGGTACTTGTCCAGGGCATCGAACAGGGCAGGGAAGGTCTGGATGGTGACGATGATGATGCGCGTTTGCTCAGCCAGCGCCTCGGCCAGTTGTTCGGATTTGCTCTGATTGCTGATGTCTCGGCTGATGGGTTTGACCACGCCCTGGGCGTGTTCGAATTGGTAGATGGTGTTTTGCAGTTGGCTGTCCAGCACCGTGCGGTCGGTGACCACGATCACCGAGTTGAACAACCGCTGGCCGGCATCATCGTACAGCGAGGCCAGTTGATGGGCCGTCCAGGCGATGGAGTTGGACTTGCCCGAGCCGGCGCTGTGCTGGATTAAATAGCGCTTGCCTGGCCCTTCGGTGCGGGTGGTGTTGACCAGCTTGTTGACCACTTCCCATTGGTGGTAACGCGGGAAGATCATCGTTTCCTTGGTGACCAGCGTGCCGTCGAAGGCTTCGCTGGTTTTTTTGTCCAGGTGCAGAAAACGCCCCAGCACCTTGAGCCAGGCATCGGGTTGCAACAGGCGTTGCCAGAGGTAGCTGGTGGCGTATTGGCTGTCGTCGGCAGGCATTGGGTTGCCGGCGCCGCCTTCCTCTGTACCGAGGTTAAAGGGCAGGAAGAAGGTGTCTTTGCCGTCCAGCTTGGTGGTCATCGCCACTTCATTCTGGCCCACGGCAAAGTGCACCAGCGCGCCACGCTTGAAGGTCAGCAGCGGCTCGGGCTTGCGGGTTAGCGGGTCTTTGACCGGGCGGTCGTAGCGGTACTGGCGCTTGGCGTTTTCCACCGACTGCTTGAACTCGCTTTTCAGCTCCAGCGTAGCGGTGGGGATGCCGTTAACGAACAGCACCAAGTCCAGCCGAGGGTTGTAGCTTTGCCCACTGCCACCCGCTTCGCGGGCGTGTGGCGAGTAAGACACCTCTGGCACCACCCGCAGGCGATTGTGCTGGTAGCGCTTGAGAGTGTCCGGGTTCATGCCGTGGTCGGGCTGGAAGCTGCACAGCTCCACCTTTACCGCAGGCAGCTTGAAGCCATGACGCAACACATCCAAGGTGCCGCTCTGCTCCAGCTCGCGCACCAGCTTCTGAATCAGTACATCTTCAGGGGCATTGGGGTTGGCCTTGGCGAACTTGTCCCAACGCTCCGGCCAGGCGTCTTTGAAGTAGCCCAGCACATCTTCGGTGTACAACGCCGTGCGACGGTCATAGCCACTGGCGGTGCCGACTAGCCAGCCTTGGGCGGATAGGGCCGCGATAATGTCCTGCTGAAACTGAGCTTCCTTGCTGTCCGCCATTACACGGCCTCTTGTGCTAATTCTGGGGATGTTGCACTGGCTGGGGGCTGCCAGCCGCGTACGTCGATTTTGCCGGTGACGGCGGCGGAGATTAGGGCGGAGCGGCGTTCTTGCATTAAGCCTATTGAGCGCAGTGCGTAATCTTCCAAAGCATCAAATTCGTTCAACTTGCTCTCGATGTGCCTAACAATCCGACCTTGCTCTTCCATACAGGGCAATGGAATACGCAACGCCGAAACTAGCTCGCAGTTGAGTGCCGCCTGATTAGCTCCTCGACCAAAATCCCTCAAAGGTTCGTAGACACAGTGCAAATAGAGGTGCAAGAAACCAGAAAGCACCTTTTCTTTATCAGGTATAACTGCGCAAACATTCTGATTTATCGTTGCATCGATATTTAGTAACGCAGCTAACCCTCTAGTTTTACCTTGCCCAACTAAGCCAACCAATATCGCCCCGCGGGGAATCATTTCTACAGAGCACTCCTTGAGAGCCTTCTCAGTAATGTATTCGGATGCCAAGTCAATTCGATAGTCGTTCAGTGAGCCGGACGCGATCCAAGGGATATTACCTTCACTCCAATAATCCATATTCTCCCGACTCGGAGTTGAACCATTTAATACCCTTGCTAAGTGCCCAAGCTTTGGCAAGGGCCAATGCATCGGCACCTCGCCTAGCCACTCCACGCCGGAGTCTTTCATCAGCACCGTGGGGTCGAGGCCCTTTGTGACTGCATGGGAGATGACCGCCTGGCGCTTTTCCTTGAGCAGTTCGATCAGGCGTTGCTGCTCTTCGATCAGTTCGTCGATGCGGGCGGTTTCGTGGTCGAGGAAGCGGGCGATTTGGGTTTGCTCTTTGAGTGTGGGAATCGCACAGGGATGATTTAGTAAATCACCCTGCGTCATGCTCGGCAGAGCAGTACTGGTCGAGTAGTACTGAAAAGGTATCGTGAGTGCATTGTAATAAAGGAATTTCGCGGAAGCGTCTGATGAAACCTCGGTATAAAACATGGTATCAACGGTCCAGAATCGGCCATGGATATACAGTGGTTTATCTATAGTCCCCTTTCGGCCGAGCAGTACGGATTCGCCGTCATAAAGATACTGAATTGCATTTGCAAATTGCCCTCCCGAGCCGATGACAGGGTACTCGCCATCTGGGCTTTCAACATCCTTGTAATCCCTTCCGTTACGTATCCAAGCCAAATGTTTCAAGGAACCTAAAGCCCAATGCACGGGCACCTCACCCAGCCACTCCATCCCGGAATTTTTATACGCCGAATATGCCGGAAAATTACTCGGGCAATCCCTGCCCTCGCCTTGCGGGCCAACGGCTGCGTCGCTGTTCAAATTTGCTCCCGACAAATTTGTCATGCCGACAACCCTTCAATCATTTGCTTGATGCGATCAGTGCAGGCTTTGAGATCGCGGTCGATTTCTGCTAACGGACGCGGCGGCTGGAACACGTAGAAGTGGCGATTAAACGGAATCTCGAAGCCGACAATGCCGACCTCGCCGTCTTGGGCGTCGGTTTTGCTTTCGTCGATCCAGGCATCTGGCACATGAGGAATAACTTCCCGCTGGAAGTAGTCGTACACCGACTCACCCAGCGGTACGTTTTCATTGTCACGCAGTCCTGCGTCTGCCTCCGGCTGGCCTTTGCTGGTGCAGATATCCGCCTTGGGGTCGCGTTCGCTCAAGGCATTGAGCAGCGCTTTTAGCTCTGGCGTGCTGAGGCTGACGCCGTGGGCAGTGAGGGTTTTTTTCAGTAGCTTGCTGAACTGCTCGCGGTTGCGGTGCAACTGGCCGGCGTCCATCGCTTGCAGTGCTGTCATCAGTTGTTGCTGCGCGGTGCTGTCGAGTTTCTGGATAGCTTTTTCTTCCAGCACTTTGGCGACGCGCTCGGTGCTGGTCTGGAAGTTCAGGCGCAGCGGCCGCTCCACGGTGATGCGGCGATAGCCGAAGGTCTCGATAGGGAAGATCTTGCTCTGCGCGGTTTGCTCAAAGCTGCCATACAGGCGCACCAGTTCGTTGATTTGCTCTTCGGTGATGTACTGTCGCTTGCTGCCTAGCGACTTGCGCATTTTGGCGTAGTGCTGGCTGCCATCAATCAACTGGACCTTGCCCTGGCGCGCAGGAGCCTTGTGGTTGCTGAGTATCCACACATAGGTGGCGATGCCGGTGTTGTAGAACATGTCCGTGGGTAGCGCGACGATGGCTTCGACCAGATCGTTTTGCAGCAGGTAGCGACGAATCTCCGACTCACCCGAGCCCGCGCCACCGGTAAACAGCGGCGAGCCGTTGAGGATGATGCCGATGCGCGAGCCGCCGTCACGTGGGTCACGCATTTTGCTGACTAGATGCAGGAGGAACAGCAGTGAGCCGTCGGACACTCGTGGCAGGCCCGGGCCAAAACGGCCGTCGAAGCCTTTGTGGTTGTGCTCGTCGGTGATCTGCTTTTGCACCTTCTTCCATTCCACACCGAATGGCGGGTTGCTGAGCATGAAGTCGAAGCGCATGTCGGCAAGCTGGTCGTTGGACAGGGTATTGCCGAGCTTAATGCTATTGACACCCTTGTCTTTGATGAGCATGTCGGCCTTACAGATGGCATAAGACTCGGGGTTGAGCTCCTGGCCATGCAGCGACACGCTGACCTTTTCGCTGATGGACTGAATGTATTCATCGCCTTCCGACAGAAAGCCGCCCGTACCTGCGGTTGGGTCATAGATGGTAACGATACTATTGGGCGCCAGCTTGTGATCTTGATCGGTGATCACCAGCGAAGTAGTGAGGTGTACGATGTCGCGCGGAGTGAAGTGCTCCCCGGCGGTTTCGTTGGAGCTTTCCGCAAATTTGCGGATCAGTTCTTCGAAAATGATGCCCATGCCGAAGTTGCTGATGCGTTCAGGGCTCAGGTCGGTGGTGGCAAAGCGTTGCACCACTTGATAGAGCAGGTTGGCGCTAGCCAACTGCTGAACGAGGTCCTCGAAGTGAAAGTGTTCGAAGATCTCATAGGCGTCTTTGCTGAAGGCTCGTACATACCTCATCAAATCGTCAGCGATCTGTGTGTCAGATAAGGTCGCAAGCGTTAGACGCGATGCGTTGAAGAACGGCAGGCCGCCTGTTGCTCGCAGCATGTACATTTCACGTACGTTTTCCGGACGGCCCTCCTGGGCGTAGAACTCGCGAATCACAGCGTCCTTGGTCGGTTCGAGCACGCACTCCATCCGCCGCAGCAGGGTAAATGGCAGGATGATGCGGCCGTACTGGGATTGCTTGAAATCACCACGCAGCAGGTCGGCAATCGACCAGAGAAAGGCGGCCGTCTGGGAATGATTTTCAGTGTTCACGCGGGAGTTCCTTGGAGTGCAGGCAAAGCGGCAAGTCTAACCTGTCGGACAGCCTATCTGTAGCAACCCATGTAGAAATCAGGTCATGGGTGGGGATCGGAGCTTGTGGGCTGCTTTGTGCTCTATTTGCGTTGCTCAAAGATGAGGTCGCACACGAACATGTCGCTAGCAACGAAATGCCTGCTAAAAAATGCTGATGGTTTGGATATGGGCTCAAGTAAGAGGGAATTATGTCTTTCAATAAGGGCGTTCTTTTAAAAACGCTTGAGGCATTAAAAAGCCGGCTCATAGCCGGCTTCCTTGGTGTCTAAATCACTTGCTAAACGCCCTTGTTTCAATCACCCCCAATACCTCCCGCACATCCTGTAGCAATAACCTGGCGGTATTGGTCACCGTGCTCATGTCCTTATCACTCGCATCTCGCAACGTAACGCAGGCCATCAAATTCAGATAATCAAGCGCAGTCACCAGTCGCTCACTCGCACACGCATGCAAGTCCACCAACGGCGCCTTGCTGTCTACAAACAGCACCGGCCCATCGCTGGCGATTGGGGTCATAGGAATAAATCGTTCGGATAGATCTTGAGTATTCATGGCGTCATCCTTTTCAAGAGTAGAAAAGTTGCCACCTGTTGCTGCGAATCAACGGGGTGGCAGCTGTACGCGGGTTCGCAGACCGAGGAAAAGAACAAACCCGGCAGACCCGGAGGTCTCCCACGTACAGCCGCCATAAAACGAAACGCAGGCGAAGTGTGCCTGAGTTGGCTTGGACGGTGTAGTTCGACTTTTCTGTTGGGCTGCGAAACCCTGCCGCTGACAAAATTCAGCGAACGAGAAAACTATAGGGACAGGGCAGGTCCGGGACAATGGCGCTTCTGTAGGAACGGTCTCTATTGCGAGTAAGGACCGGCTGAACTCTCCAGGGAATTCATATCCGCTGTGCCTGACCCTAACTGTATGGGCCTTTCAGCTTGGTAATCGGCAGCAGAGTAGGGCCCCCACGGCAATTGTCCAACAGCCTGTTGGACCATTTCAGATTCGGGCCAGGCCTCGGCAAATCCATCTGACCTTCAATCGATTTTGCTATTCTGCGCCCCTTTTCCCCACCGCAAGGAACGCAGGCATGCCCCAGCCCATTGGCAGCAGTTCACAAACAAGGGCTGGCCAACAGCGTCACCTGCCACACCTCCTTTTGCGCCTGACCGCAGCGCTCTTGCTCGGCCTCGGGCTCATCACCCCAACCGCCCACGCCAACCCCACCACCACCTACCGCGGCACCCTCGGCGACACCCCGGTTGAACTGGCGCTCACCTACGACTCCCAATACGGCGGCGGTATGTCCGGCTATTGGTTCTCCGAGTCCGAGCGCTTGCCCATGGCGTTGGAATCCACGCCTTTCCATCCCGGCTCTGCGCTCTTGATCAACATCATGGACAACCCGACCCTGCCGGCGACGGCGGTGTCGTTGCAGCCGTTCGCCGAGGGGGCAGAGGCGCTGCAGGGCAGTCTGGTGGATTTGCGCACGGGCACGCAGCAGCCGTTGCAGTTGCAGCGGGTGACGCGCTTTGGCGGCAGTCAGCGGGAGGCGTTTGAGGGGGAGTTGCTGCAGCCGGTGTTCGATCGGGATTTCTATTTCAGTGTGCATGCCGCGCGCAAGGCCGGGGAGGAGGTGGCGCAGGTGGACAGTATCCGGGTGATCAGCCGGGCCACCGGTAAGCGGGTGCAGGAGATTAGCGGGCAGTGGTGTCTGTCGTCCGTGGGCACCAGGACGCTGACCTTCGGGCATTTTCATGCCGAGGCGCGGATGGATTTTCAGGTCCAGGGCTATCGCGTGGGGGAGGCGGATGGCCGGGTGTGGTGCTCGCCCACGCAGTATTACCTGTACAGCCGGGATCTGCGGACCTATCGGCGTCATCCGCAGTTGGAGCAGTTCGCGGTGGAGGGTGATCTGCGCTTTTCCCCCAGTGGGCAGATGGAGTTCAGCCAGCAGGACTTCATCAACTACGACCAGCGCACTCGGCGTTGGGATTATTACCGGGTGATCACCCCTGAGCGTTTGGAGTATCTGTCGTCGGGCGAGGAGCGTTTCTGATGCGTGGTTTTGATTGGGCTCGGGGGCTGGCGGTGCTGGTGTTGGCGCTGTGGCTGTTGCCGGCGCAGGCGTCTCATGGGGTGTATGAGGGGACCTT
Source organism: Pseudomonas sp. LD120 (assembly GCF_009861525.1). GTDB lineage: Bacteria > Pseudomonadota > Gammaproteobacteria > Pseudomonadales > Pseudomonadaceae > Aquipseudomonas. The sequence continues at coordinate 1,147,668 of NZ_WVHL01000003.1, forward strand.
GGGCAAGCAGGCGATTGTCTTGACCTTGGGCAGCCAGAATGCGGTCTACCAGGGCACCTATGCCTATCAGCGCTATCGCACGCCGATCCGCCTCAAGCCGACCTTCAGCTACAGCAACAAGACGCTGGCCATGGATGAGCTGGACGAGCAGGGCTTGCCGGTGGCGCGTTTGCAGTTCAATGACTTGATGAACTCCCGCCAGCAGGAGCAGGTGCGCGGCACCTGGACCAGTTATCGCACGGGCAAGTCCTTGCCCATTGCGCTGAAGTTGGTGGGGCTGGTGGATTCGGATCGCTCGTGGCCGCAGCCGGTCACCACGCTGTTGCAGAGTGCTTCCACCAAACGCTGGTATTTCCAGGTGCCGATGCCGGGCAATGATCAGCGGATCACGACGGTGGAGGTGATGGACAAGGCCAGTGGCAAGTTGTTGCAGAGCCTGGCGGTTGCGGCGCCGGGGTGTCGCAACCTGGGGGTGGATACCTTGCAGGTGCAGGCTGAGGAGGAGCAACTGCGGATAGGCTTTCAGGACTGCAGGTTGCCGGGGTTTGCGTGGAATGCGGGCAGTGGGCGGTTTGAGCCGTTGCCTTGAGCCGGGGAGGGGCTGTCTCCGGGTGGGTATGAATGGGCAGCGCAGGCCGGCCCTGTATTGAATAGGCAAGCGGTGGAGCTTCAATGGACAACCAGCAATCAGCGGTATTGATCCAAGTGTATATGGCCGATGACGGCGGCGCCGTGCGCGAGGAACTGCTGGCGCTGCGCATCGATGAGCATACCTACGAGTTGCTGTCCTCGCCGGGCCTGGCGCAGAACCTGGCGCGGGGCGATATCGTTTCAATCCGCAATCCCGATGCGCCGGCGCAAGTGCTGAAGCGGGGCGGGAATTTCTGCATTCAGATCTATGCCGATGACATTGATCCGGCGGTGGTCAGTGCGCTTGAAAACCAGGTCGCTGGTGAGCTGGGTGGAACCCTGGATGGGCTGTTCGAGGGGACGCTGTCATTCGCTGTTCCTGCAAGGAATGGCATGGACCGTATCAATGCGGTGTTTGATCGCTTGCGCGAGCAAACCGGGATCGAGTGGTACTACGCCAATGTCTATAAAAACCTCGACGACGATGAGGACGAGACGCTGTTGAACTGGTGGTTGGACTGCTGATCTTTCCCGGGGCCTGGGCAGGCCACCCAACAAACCGACCAAGTAGCGACCAAGTAAGCGACCAAGTCAGCACCCGGTAGTGCTACAGCGGCCGTTCTGTGGGGCGGGTCTGCATTTGGGTGTGTTTTCTACCGGCGAGGGCGGTCTTGAGGACGCCTTCGCCGGCAAGCCGGCTCCTACGGGAGAGGTAGTAAGGGGCGGTCTGCATCAGAAATTCACCGATGCACTCAACCGAGCCGTCAGCGGCGCGCCCTGGAACAGGTAGTCGTCGCCCATGTATTCCCCGGCGTCGCGCCAGTAGCGTTTGTCGAACAGGTTGTCCACGGTCAGGCGGAACACGGTGTCGTAGCCATCAATGCGGGTGCTGTAGCGGCTGCCGATGTTGAAGATGGCGTAGGCGCCGGTGGCGACGTGGCCCTGGCGGTCGGCGTATTTGCTGCCGCTGTATTGCATGCCGCCCAGCAGGGCCAGGCCGTCGAGCCAGGGCAGGGCGTAGTCGCCTTGGAGGCTGGCCCGCAGGCGGGGGACGTTGAGGGTTTGGTGGCCTTCGTAGGCCGGGGTGCCGGTGCCCTCGACCCGGGAGCGAATCGCCGCGACGCTGGCGGCAATCTGCAGGCGCTGGGTGGCCCAGCCGTTGGCGGAGAGCTCCAGGCCGGTGTTCTTTTGCTGGCCTTGCTGGACGTAGGTGAAATCGCCGGCAGCGTCGGGGCGCGAGTACTGGTAGGCCTGGCGCATCTGGAACAGCGCGGCGGCAAAGCTCATGCGCTGCCAGTCGTACTTGACCCCGGCTTCGATCTGCCGCGAGACGGTGGGGGCAAGGGTGGCTCCACTGTTGGTAGCGAACCAGGGCGCCTGACCACCCAGGCTCAGGCCCTTGCTGTATTGGGTGTACAGCGAAATGTTGTTGATCGGTTTGTAGATCAGCGCGGCTTGGGGCAGGAATACATAGCGTTGGGTGTGGCGATCGCGCACGCCGTCCTTGTCGAAGCTCTCTTCGTCGAGGCGTACTTCGCGTCCGCCGAGAACGCTTTGCCACTGTTCGTTGAAGCGGATACGGTCGCTGAGGAACAGGCCGTATTGGCGGCTGTCGAGGCGTTTGTGGGAGTCGTTGAGGGCGCCGTTGTAGCGTTCGAAGTTTTCCGGCTCGCTCTGGATATTGCCCGTGCCAATCCATTGATTGATGGGCTCGCGCCGGTCCACCACGCGGCGAAACGCACTGGTCCCCACCGTCAACTCATGGCCCAGGCCCGCTGCGTCGAAGCGGCCATTGAGCCGCGCCTGCACTTCATCGTTGCGCCGGCTGTCGTCGGGGCTGCGGAAGTCGTAGAGGTCGTAGTTGCCTTCGGGGCTGAAGTAATTGGGCACTTTGACGCTGGAGCAACGGGTCGAGCCGTAGCAACCCCAGGCAAATGAACTGTAGTCATCGATCACCACCTTGCTGCGCGACGCACTGAGGTTGCCGGTCCAGTCGTCGTTGAAGCGGTACTCGAAGTTGCCGCCGATGTTCAGCGATTCGTTGGTCACCGGCTTTGACCCGCTCTGGTGCCCCAGGAGTTTTTTCGGCGAGGCGTGGTGGGGCAGGCTGGAGCCGCCCAGCAGTTGATAACCCGGTGCCGAGCGCTGCTGCTTGTTCTGGTATTCGATGTCCAGTTGCAGCAGGGCATCGGGGCTGATGTTCCAGTCGAAGGCCAGGGCGGCGAAGTCGCGTTGACCGTTGGTGTGTTCGACGTAGGAGTGCAGGTCTTCATGGGCCAGGTTGGCGCGCAGGCCGAACTGTTGTTCGCTGCCGAACCAGCCGCCGACATCGGTGGCCAGGTAACCGCTGCCGCGATCGTCGGTGGCGACGGTGACCGAACGAATGTCCGTGGGCCGCTTGGTCACGTAGTTGACCACGCCGCCCGGCTCGCTGACCCCGCTTTGCAGGCCGGAAAGGCCCTTGAGCAGTTCCACCCGCTGCTTGTTTTCCAGGGCGACGTTTTGCTCGCCGGTGATGGTGCGGTTGTTGATCTTGTAGCTGCTGGCGGCATTCAGGGAGAACCCGCGCACCTCGAAGTTTTCGTAGTAGCCCACCGGCGCGTAGCTCTGGCCCACCGAGGCGTCGTTCTTCAGCACCTCGCTGAGCAGGCGCGCCTGCTGGTCGAGGATCATGTCTTCGTTGATCACGCTGATGGCGGCCGGGGTGTCCAGCAATGGCGTCTCGCTGAAGCCACCCACCGAGGCGCTATCGGCTTGGTAGCCGGAAGGCGCTTGCGCGCCGATGTTCTGGGTCGGCAGTTCGGTGGCGGCGTTGGCCACGGCGTGGCTGCCGGCCAGCAGCAGGCCCAGGCCCAGACGATTGAAGGTCAATCCGCTGGCGCAGAGCGGCGCCGGGACAGTCGGGTGATTGCGGTTCATGAGCATTCCTTGAGGGCGGCCCTGATCCGCGGCAAGCGCCAGGGAAGGGCTTCAGGGGCGCCCGTGATCGTTCGTCTGCGCAGGCATCGGGAAACCGCGGAGCGCCTTGAGGGCATCAGGTTGATCGAAGCGGGCCGGTGTGCTGTTGGCGGGCGCCATCATACAAGCTACGGCGTGGAGGTAAAGCCAGGTGCGGCGCGCGAGACGCTTGGCGTGGTTGGCTTCAGGCTCTGAGTACCGACAAAGTGATTAAGCCTTCGGCTTGGGTTTTTTGACGAGCAGGCTTTCGAGCTGCTGTTCCATCGTCGCCAGCTTCTGCAACAGCTGCGCCAGCAGTTGCTCGTTGGGGTCAGGACCGTCGTCCTTGGCCAGCGCCCGCTTCAGCTGATTGATGATTTCCTGGTTCATGCTGTGGCTTTCTGCTTTGGCGGTGCGCTTGATCTGTGAGTGGAGATCGTTCGGCAGGCGGAGAACGAATTTTTGAATGGAGGGACGCATACAGGACCTTGGACGCTGTGAAAAAGAAGCATCATAGAAAGGTCACTCGGCGAGTGACCTTGGGATGATTCTTAAAAACCCAGTACCTGGAGCTTCTCGGTTCAGCGCCATTAAGCATTCGAGCAACAGGACCCGATCATCCAAGCACGGTCAGGTCTTTTGTCCGGCGCAAGGGAGCCTGCTTCAACGCCGATCCAGCCACACCGTCTGCGCGTTGCAGAACTCGCGCACGCCGAAGTGCGACAGCTCGCGGCCGAAGCCGCTTTTCTTCACCCCGCCGAAGGTCACCCGAGGGTCGCTGGCGCTGTAGCCGTTGATGAACACGCCGCCGGTTTCCAACTCGTCGGTCATCTGCTGGGCCCGTTCCAGGTCCTGGGTGAAGATCGTCGCGGTGAGGCCGAACTCGCTGTCATTGGCCAGTGCCAGGGCGTGCTCGGCATCGCGGGCGCTGATGATGGCGGCCACCGGGCCGAACAGTTCCTGCTTGAAGGCGGTCATCTGCTCGGTGACGTTGGCCAGCACCGTGGGCTGATAGTAGTTGCCGGCGCCTTCAACCTTGTCGCCGCCCAGCAGCAGGGTGGCGCCTTCGGCCAGGGTCGCCTGGACCTGCTGGTGCAGTTCGTCGCGCAGGTCGAAGCGGGCCATGGGGCCGAGGTAGGTGTCGCTGGCCAGCGGGTCGCCCATCGCCAGGGCGCGGGTGGCCTCGACGAATTGGCGGGTGAAGGCCTCCACCACCCCTTGCTCGATGATCAGGCGCTTGGCGGCGGCGCAGACCTGGCCGGTGTTCTGGTAGCGGCCGATCACCGCGGCCTTCACCGCTTCGTCCAGATCAGCGTCGTTGAGCACGATAAAGGGATCGGAACCGCCCAGTTCCAGTACGCATTTCTTCAGCGCGGCGCCGGCCTGGGCACCGATGGCCATGCCGGCGCGCACGCTGCCGGTGAGGGTCACGGCGGCGATGCGGCGGTCGGCGATGGCGCGGGACACGCCGTCCGGGGTGACGTTGAGCAGCTCGAACACACCTTCAGGGAAACCGGCGCGGTGCATGACGTCCAGCAGCAGGTAGGCGCTGCCCATGACGTTCGGCGCGTGCTTGAGCACGTAGGTGTTGCCGGCCAGTAGTGCCGGCACGGCGCCGCGCAGCACCTGCCAGATCGGGAAGTTCCACGGCATCACCGCCAGCAGCGGGCCCAGGGGGCGGTATTCGATGCGCGCCTTGTTGTTTTCCACCAGGGTCGCTTCCGGGGCCAGCATGGCCGGGCCGTGCTCGGCGTACCACAGGCACAGCTGGGCGCACTTCTCGATTTCGCCTCGGGCCTGGGGCAAGGGCTTGCCCATTTCCAGGCTGATCATGCGCGCCATGGCCTCACTGTTGTCCCGCAGGGCCTGGGCCAGGGCCGTCAGGTGCGCGGCGCGGGCGGCGACGCTCTGGCGTTTCCACTGGGCGAAACCGCGGGCGGCGCGTTCCAGGGTGGCGTCCTGTTCTGCTTCGGACTGGTAGGGGTAGGCGCCGATCTGCTCGCCGCTGGCGGGGTTGATCGACAAGGCATGGGTGTGGCTGGAAACAAGGCTCATGGCACCGTCCTGCAGGGTGGGAATGACGGCAGGTTACGGTGCTGACTCTTTGCTGAAAACTGAATAATATTAAGCGAGTCGTTCACGTTTGGAGAATGCAGTGGATCTGGTCCAGCTGGAAATATTCAAGGCCGTTGCCGAGCAGGGCAGCATCAGCGCCGCCGCGCAATTGATCCACCGGGTGCCGTCGAACCTGACCACGCGGATCAAGCAACTGGAGCAGGACCTGGGGGTGGAGCTGTTCATCCGCGAAAAAAGCCGCCTGCGCCTGTCGCCCGCCGGGTGGAACTTCCTCGACTACGCCCGGCGCATTCTCGACCTGGTGGCCGAGGCGCGCCTGACCGTGGCCGGCGAGGAACCCCAGGGCCCGTTTGCCCTGGGTTCCCTGGAAAGCACGGCGGCGGTGCGCATTCCGGCGCTGCTGGCGGCCTATAACCAGCAATACGCCAAGGTCGAACTGGACCTGTCCACCGGCCCCTCGGGGACCATGATCGACGGCGTGCTCTCCGGCCGTCTGGTGGCGGCCTTCGTCGACGGCCCGGTGCGCCACCCGGCCCTGGAAGGGCTGCCGGTGTTCGAGGAAGAAATGGTGCTGATCGCGCCCCTGGGGCACGCGCCCATCACCCGGGCGCGGGAGGTCAACGGCGAAAGCATCTACGCCTTTCGCGCCAACTGTTCCTACCGTCATCACTTCGAAAGCTGGTTCACCCAGGACGCCGCGGTGCCGGGCAAGATCCACGAAATGGAGTCCTACCACGGCATGCTGGCCTGCGTCAGCGCCGGTGCCGGGCTGGCGCTGATGCCCCGCAGCATGCTGGAAAGCATGCCCGGCTGCGCCACGGTCAGCGTCTGGCCGCTGTCGCTGCGCTTTCGTTTCCTGCGCACCTGGCTGGTCTGGCGGCGCGGCACCGTGTCCCAGAGTTTGAGCCGTTTTGTGACGTTGCTGGAAGAGCGTGGGGCGGTGCTGGCGCAGGAGTGAATTGCTTGGGTTGCGGGTTTGGCTGAATCAGCCCCAGTTCAATCGTCGACTATGTCGACGTAGGATTTGAAGAACCAATCAGGAATCTCTTCTGTCCGGTACTCCAACTGCGTGCCATCGGTGATCTCCGCCAACAGGACGGCGCTGTCGCCTGAGTTGTCGAAGATATAGGCCCGGCTGCTGCAGGCCACCGCCTCTGGCAGCAAGTTCAGCGATTTTGCATAGCGCTCGCGGACTTTCTCGGGTTCGACCGGGTGTCCGCCTTCCTGAACACGAATCTCCACGCGGTTAATGTTGATTTCGGGATCTTCTGTGGAGACGAAGTAGAGGTAGGTCCGGTATCCGCGAGCTCGGGCCTCCCTCATGAACTCAATCTTGCTGGGATGAGACATCACTGTTTCAAAGGTAAAGCTGACGCCCTTGTCCAGCAGGTGTTGGCGGATGAAATCGGAAAGGACGGAAGCGAGATAGGAATCGATCCGAACGTCTCGGTAGTCGACTTTTGTCTGCAACAGGCCAATCTTTTCAGCTTGTTCAGTCAGCCCTTTACTAACGATCAGGTAGTGCTGGGCATGAAAGGTGTGAAGCTCCGACAATGTTGTGTCAATGCCGAAGATCGCCAGGTCGATGCAACCGCTGGTTTTTGCTTCTCGTTCGAGTTCATCGGCATTCACGTAAGTCTTGACTAGAGTGGGGTTCAAGTTGCCCTTGATGGTACTTTTGCCTGACCCGTTGGGTCCCGCGAAAACACGCAATCTAGGCACGGCCACGGGCGGTTTACCCGTCGATCCGACGCACAGTGATCACTTCACCCACCTTCACCTTATGGCGCGGCTTGGCCTTGGCTACTAAGGTTTTGCTGCCATCGGGCGACATGCGCACCAGATCCCCGGCGTCAATGCGCAAGACCCCATGCGGGCTCACCGATAGGGCCCGAACATAGGCTGTCTGAGTCGCATTTTTGGCCTGGTCTGGAACGAGGCGCTCCAAGGCATCCAACTCTCGGTCCGAAACGTTTTTTACTTTCATGGACGTTCTCCGGGCAAGCATCCGCTAGTGCAACGGTTGACGATGCAGAATAGCTCCAACCTGGCCGCTATGACAGAAGTCGGCAACGCCTCTTTGCCACAGTTCATGTGCGGCCAGGGCCGAAGTTGGTTGACCTTCAAGGTCAGCAGCATGTTCAGCCCCAGCCAGGCGAGATAGGCGCACCGTACGATTTCAGCAGGTCGAAACCCAGTTCCGACACGGCGATCAAGGCTCCTAGGCCGAAGGCCAGGAGGTTGTCGGTGATGGACATGGACAGGGTTTCAAGCCGGGACGTTGGTGTGGGTAAGCCGCAGCGGATTGGGCTCTGCAGGCCAGCCTCAGGCCTTGCACCGGACCAGTGCCAGATACACCGCCGAGCCTTTCCCGGGTTCGATGTAATTCGCGCCGTCCAGGTTGGCTATCTGGGTCGGTTTCATCACCAGTTCCAGCTCCGGTGCGTCGGCGTACCATTCGTTGTTGTCGTTCAGGCTATTTTCGAAAGCGTCGAGAAACGCCTGGCATCTGTCGAACTTGCCATAGCTGTAGTTGCCTTGCTGGTCACTGTAGAAGCGTGAGTAGCTCAGCAGCACGATGCCCCAGCGCTCAATGCGCTCATCGGGACGGGTGCGAGGGATCTGCTTGACCAGGTCCTTGCGGATTTCCCAGATCTTGTAATAGGCATTCTTGTTGTTGTGCACCACCTTGAATTCAATGGCGGTTGCGGCCTCTTCGCCGTAGCTGTCCTCGATCCAGATATCCACCTTGCGCCGCTCGGCAGCGATCAGCCAGCGCGGGACGTTGCAGCGAGGAACGCTGATGTGGCTGGGGCGGTAGTCGTCGCGTTCATCCAACTGGCCGCCGAGGCCGAAATGCTCGCGATTGATGTCCAGCAATGCCGCCGATTCCAGGCTCAGCCACAGTTCCGGAGCGACGCTGACAACAATCGATTTGAGAATGCGCTGGCGTTCTTCCTGTTGCAGGTGCGTCAGCGGCTCAGAGCCTGAGCAGTTTTGTGCCGTTGCTGGAGGAGCAGAGGGACGGTGCAGGCTGAAAGGTGAAAGGGGCAGGCCGGTTTTCGATGGGCAACGTTGCCGTTAAATAAAGTGTTTAGTTGCGCAAACTTAGTTAAGGGACACCAGTCTGTATCATGGGTGGCCAGTTGACATCGTTGTCGGCTTGATATGTTTAGCGAGGTCTTTCCACAGCTTGACCAAATCAGGACATGCACTAGATGAAGCGACTGACGCTTGCCCATAGATTCGAACATAAGGTTGCTTGCGTTTCTACGCCGAGTGGGCCTGACGAGTATGCTGTTCACAACCAGTTTCGTATGGAGTTTGCATGAAGATCAAGGGTGTTCTGCTGGGAGTGGTTCTGCTGGCTTCGCCGCTTTGCCAAGTTTTTGCTGATAGCTGTTCTTCGAACATTTTCGGCGGTTATGACTGTCGTTACGATGATGGGACAACGTCAACCAGCCGTTCCAACATATCGGGAGGGTTGGACACGAGATACAGCGACGGTCGCAGCTCATCTAGTCGCTCCAATATATCGGGAGGGCGGGACACGCAATACAGTGATGGTACTCGTTCATCCAGCCGTTCCAATATATCGGGAGGGCAAGATACGCAATACAGTGACGGTCGCAGCTCATCTAGCCGCTCCAATATATCGGGAGGGCGGGATACGCAAAACAGCGGTGGTCGCCGCTGAGTCAATGGCTCCAACCTTTAAGGCTGGGTGGGAGTTATTACGACGGTACTGAGTGGCATGAGTTGTGCCACTCGTTCGGCAGCCAACTCCATGGGCTTGGCGTAACGCCGATAGCCAACTGACCGCCGAGGCCGACGTGGCGGTGATGATGGCAAGCATTGCGCAGGCTCGCGGTGAGTGCACGTTGTCGTTGACGTCCTTCGCGAGCAAGCTCGCTTCTACAAGGGCGGGTCAATACGGGCCGCGGGGTTCCGGGATGCCCAGTTGCTGTTGCCGGGCCTCGATCTGTTGGTCCACGGCGCGTTTGCCACTGTGCAACTTCAGGTGCTGCACGCTGGGCGGCAGCTGTTGCTCGATCAGGGCCAGCAGGTCCACCTGTGGGACCTTGATCAGGCGCAGGTCGGCGATGGTCGAGGTGTTCAGGTGGTTGATCACCCCCAGGTTCTTGAGGTTGATCAGGCTCAGCTTGCGCAGCTGCGGCGCACCGCCGAGGTCCAGTTGGCCGAGTTGTGCCTGGTCCTCGATCTTCAGCACCTCAAGCTGTGGAAAGCCATCCAGGTCCAGGTGGTTGAGGCCACGGACCCGCAGGATATCCAGTTCCTTAACGTACGGGTTGCGCAGTTCCGGCATGCCCTCGCGGCTGCCGAAGCTCACCGAGAGGCTGCGCAGGCCGGACATGCCGGCCACCATCCCCAGGGGCGTCTTGGCCGGCATGCGGTGCAAGTTCAGGGTGGCGATGTTCGGGCACTGGCTGAGCACGTCCAGGTGATGGCTTTGCACACTGAGGGACAGGGTGTGCAGCTCGGGCATGGCGGCCAGTGGCGCCAGGTCAATGGCGGGGCCCTTGTCCAGGGAGAGCCGCAGTTGTTGCAGGTGCTTGAGGTTGGGTAGGGCCAGCAGCCCGGGCAGGTCGGCGCTGATCACCTGCAGGGCAAACTCCCGAAGCAGGGGCAGGCTGCCAATCGCCTCGCAATGCTCCAGGGCATCGAGGCAGTCCAGGCTCAGGGACTGCACATGGGGCAGGGCCAGCAACACCCGGGCATCGAACGCGCTGCCCGGGTAATGGCTGTAGAAGCGCACGTTGAGGCGTTCACCGAAACGGGCGCAGAGTGTGTCGAGCTGACTCAGCCGTTCGCCGTCGTACTGTTCGGCCTTGGCGAACTGGACGATGACCTGGGCCTGGTCATCAGCCTCCAGGCGGGCGCTCACCTGCAGTTCCAGGTCGGCCTGGCTGGGGGCTTGAATTCGATGGGGAAACATCAGCGGTCCTTGATGATTTTTGCCGCGGCATCATGCCATTGCGCACTCTTGATCGCCATCTGCGCGCAGGCCCGGCCAACTGCCGGGCCACCTTGCGAAAAGCTTACGGGTCGACCTGGCCCATCAGCTCGGCCACCGATTCCGGGCGCTTGGCGTAGCGCTGGGCCAGCACCGCGCAGACCATCAGCTGGATCTGGTGGAACAGCATCAGGGGCAGAATCAGCACGCCCAGGGTGCTGCCGGCAAACAGCACCTGGGCCATGGGCACGCCGGTGGCCAGGCTCTTTTTCGAGCCGCAGAAGAGGATGGTGATGCGGTCTTCCTGGTCGAAGTCGAACAGCTTGCCGAGAAAGCTCGACGCCAGCAGCACCAGGGCCAGGAGGATGCAGCAGGCCACCAGCAGCCCGCCCAGTTCCCACAGCGGAATCTGCTGCCAGATGCCTTCATTCACCGCTTCGCTGAAGGCGCCGTAGACCACCAGCAGGATCGAGCCCTGGTCGACAAAGCGCAGCCAGTGCTTGTTACGCCCGACCCAGGCTCCAATCCAGCGGCGGGCGATCTGCCCGGCGATAAAGGGCAGCAACAGTTGCACGCTGATCTTGACGATGGCATCCACGGTCGAGCCGCTGTCGCCGTGTACGTTCAGCAATAAGGTCACCAGCAGCGGGGTGAGGAAAATGCCGAACAGGCTCGACGCCGCCGCGCTGCAGATGGCTGCCGGAATGTTGCCCCGGGCCAGGGAGGTGAAGGCAATCGCCGATTGCACCGTGGCCGGCAGGGCACACAGGTAGAGCATGCCCAGGTACAGCTCGTCGCCCACCAGCGGCGACAGCAGCGGCTTGAGCGCCAGCCCCAGCACCGGAAACAGGATGAAGGTCAGGCTGAACACCAGCAGGTGCAGGCGCCAGTGGCCGGCCCCGGCGATGATCGCCTCGCGCGACAGCTTGGCGCCGTGGAGGAAGAACAGCAGGCCGATGGCGAGGTTGGTCAGCCAGCCGAAGCCGACCGCCACCTGGCCGCTGGCCGGCAGGAAGCTGGCCAGCAGCACCACGCCGATCAGGGTCAGGGTGAAGTTGTCGGGCAAAAGACGCGAGCGTGTCATAGCGGGATCATCCGGGGGTTGCCAAGTGCGGTGGGGCGACTCTAACGTGGCTGGAATTTACCGACTAACGCCAAGGAGACCATTAATGCCGCCTAAAGGACATGAGAAAATCGTCCGCCGCAGTATTCCCGGGCTGCCGAGTCTGCCGCGACCGGTGTACGGCCGTACCGAATCCTTGCCCAACCGTGCGCTGACCCGGCGCCACAGCCACCCCTGGGTGCAGTTGTCCTACGCGATTGCCGGGGTGCTGGAGATTCAGACCAGCGCCGGGCGCTTTGTCGCTCCGCCACAGCGCGCGGTGTGGATTCCCGCCGGGGTGCCGCACCGGGTGTTCAGCTCGCCGCGCACCGAGATGCGCAGCCTGTACCTCGATTGCAGCGTCACCGCCTGGGCGACCACCGACAGCTGCCAGGTGCTGGCAGTCAGCAGCCTGCTGCGGGAGCTGATCCGCGCCTTCAGCGAATTGCCGGTGGAGTATGTCGAGGACAGCGCCGACGGGCGCCTGGCCCAGGTGCTGCTGGACCAGCTGGCCGCCGCGCCGCAACTGGACCTGATGCTGCCGCTGCCCCTGGACCCGCGCTTGCGGGCGATCTACCGCAGCCTGCAGGCGCACCCGGAGCAGCCGACCACCCTGGGGCAATGGAGCCAGAAGCTCGGGGTCACGGAGAAGACCCTCAGCCGCCTGTTTCTCAAGGACACCGGGCTGACCTTTCGCGCCTGGCGCCAACGCTTGCGCCTGCTCGGCGCGCTGACCCCGCTGGAGCAGGGCGAGCGGGTCACCGACGTGGCCCTGGCCTGTGGCTATGACTCGACCTCGGCGTTTATCGCCGCGTTTCGCCAGCAGTTCGACGCCACCCCCGGCGAGTTCTTCCGCGACCTCTAAAACCCCGCGATTCCGGTAGCCGCTGCCGCAGACTGCGAACGGCCGCGAAGCGGCCGCCGCGTTATATCAGGAAGCCGGTTTGGGTCTGCTGCGCAGCCCATCGCAGCCTGCGGCAGCGGCTACAGGGTGCGACGATGCGGCAGGTGCGGCAGGTGCGGCAGGTGCGGCAGTTGCAACAGTACGGCAAGGTACCGCATGGTGCGACAGGCGCGGCAGGTCAGGTCCTTGATGGGCGCAGCAGTTCGATGCGCTCCGGCGGCACCAGGGTGCGCAGGGTCTTGTACAGGGCCCGGGTTTCCAGCAGGTTCCAGATCCGCAGCAGGGTTTCCAGGGCGTCCAGGGGTTTGCTGATGAAGTCCCGGGCGCCCAGGGCCAGGGCCCGCAAGCGGGTGTCGCGGGTGGCGTCGGCGGTCAGTACTAGGATCGGCAGGTAGTCGTGGGCCGGGATCCGCCGGTTGAGCTGTTCGAGTACGGCAAAGCCGTCGAACTCCGGCATGTGCAGATCGAGGATCACCAGGTCCGGCTCGAAGCTGTTGAACAGCTCCAGGGTGCGCAGCGGCTGGGTGCTGCTCAGGACATTGTGCAGGCCTTCGCGGGCCAGCAGCTGTTCCATCAGGTCGAGGTTGGGGCGCTGGTCATCGACGATGAGGATGCGCATATCGGCAGTCATACGGGCTCCGCTAGGCAGGCTTGGAGGTGGGCGAGGAACGCCGGTACATGGATCGGCTTGGTGAGGATCGCCGTCGCCCCGGCTTCTCGCAGGGTGCGCTGGGTCAGCTCGCTGGCGTCGGCGGTAATCATCAGGATCGGTGTGGTGGCGGTGATGGCGGAGGCGCGTAGGCGTTGCAGCACGTCCAGGCCCTGCAGGTCCGGCAGGTTGACGTCCAGCAGGATCATCTGCGGCGCGTGCTGGCGCGCCAGATCCAGGCCCATCTGGCCCTGCATGCTCGACAGCAACTGAATCCCCGGCCGGCGCTGCAGCAGGGTTTCGATCAGCGCCAGGCTTTGCAGGTTGTCTTCGATGCAGAGGATCTTGCCCTGGTGCCGGGCCGGCGCCTGGGGCGTCGGCAGGCTCAGTGCCAGAGTGGCAAAAGGCGTTGCGGCGGGGGCATCGGGCAGGCGCACGAAGGGCAGCTCCAGGCTGAAGCGGCAGCCGCTGCCCAGGGTGCTCTGCACGCTGAGGTCGCCGTCCATCATTTCCAGCAGGCTCTTGCTCAGGGCCAGGCCCAGGCCGGTGCCTTCGACCTTGGGATCGGCATCCAGGCGTTCGAACGGCTTGAACAGGCGCTCCAGGTGATCAGGGGCAATGCCACCGCCGGTGTCGATGACGCTGATACGCAGGCGCGGTTCGTCGATCGCCACCTCGATGTTCACCTGGCCGGCGCTGCGGTTGTACTTGATGGCATTGGACAGCAGGTTGAGCAACACCTGGATCAACCGCTGGCGGTCGGCGACCACGCCGCTGTACGTGGGCAGTTCGGGCAGGGGCGCCAGGTGAATGCTGGCATCGGCGGCCATCGGCGACACCAGGGTCAGGGCCTCATGCAGCACCGCCGCCAGGGGCATGGGTTCGACGTTCAGCGGCAGGCGCCCGGCTTCGATGCGGGCGATGTCCAGCACCTCGTTGATCAGCCCCAGCAGGTGCTGGCCGGCCCGCAGGATATGCCCGACCTGGGGCCGCTGGCCGGCGCTGGAATCCATGTCGAGCAATTGGGCGAAGCCGAGGATGGCGTTCAGCGGGGTGCGCAGTTCGTGGCTCATGCGCGAGAGGAATTCGCTTTTGGCGCGGCTGGCGCTTTCGGCTTCTTCGCGGGCGGTGCCCAGGGCGATTTCCGCGGCGCGGCGGTCGGTGATGTCGCGGGTGATCTTGGAAAACCCCCGCAGGGCGCCGCTGGCGTCGTATTGCGCGGTGATCACCACGCTGGCCCAGAAGCGGCTGCCGTCCTTGCGGCAGCGCCAGCCTTCCTCCATGTAGTGGCCGTGGGCGGTGGCTTCGCGCAGGGCCATGTCCGGGTGCTGCGGGCACTCTTCGGGCAGGTAGAACAGGGAGAAATGGCGGCCGATGATTTCCTGGTCGCGGTAGCCCTTGATCCGCTCGGCGCCGAAGTTCCAGGTGGTGACCATGCCGGCGGTGTCCAGGGCGAAGATCCCGTAGTCCTTGACCCCGTCGATGATCAGGCGCAGGCGTTCTTCGTTGTCGCGCAGGGCGCGCTCGCGCTCGGCCAGCAGTTGCCCGGCCTCCACCAGGCGTGTGCCCAACTGGCCGATTTCATCCAGCTCGGGGGCTTGCGGCAGCAGCGGCTGGCCCAGGGCCAGGCGCTGGGCGTTGCCCTGGACCTGCTGTACCCGGGTGACGATGCCCCGGGACAGCAGCAGCACCGCGACAATGGCGCCAAACAGCCCGCAGCCGGCGGCCAGCAGGGTGGCGAACAGTAGGCGCATGCGGGTTGCCGCCGCGGCCGCGGTGCGTTCGGCCAGCAGCGCGTCCTCGTGGATGCGCATGGCGCTGATCTGCTCACGCAGCACGTCCAGCACCTGCTTGTTGTCGATGAGGATCGCGGTCATCGTGGCGCTGTCGTCGCGGCTGCCGTTGCGCAGGGCCACCAGGCCTTCGAGCTTGGTTTGGATCAGCGGGGTGATGGTGTGCAGGTACTCGCGCATGCGCGTGTCGCGCACGTTGCGGTCCAGGCGTTGCAGAGCCGCTTCGATCTGCGGGCGGGCCTGGAGGTAGGCGGGTAGGAAGTCCTCGCTGCGGGTCAGCAGGTAACCGCGCACGCTGGCCGCAGCCTCGGCCAACAGGGTGTGCACGGTCTGGATATCGCCCTGCACCAGCAGCACCCGGCGCACGTCTTCTTCGGCGCGGGCGGTCTGGCGTTCGGCGCTGTAGATCAGCACCAGCGACAGCAGCAGGATCACCAGCGGCAGGGAAATCACCACCAGCGCCTTGCCCCGCAGCGGCAGGTCGGCCCAGCACCGGGCGCTGCGCAGGTTCATGGCCACTGCCCGCTGGGCTGGGTCACCAGCCCCAGGGCGATGCCGCGCACCGCCGCCTGGGTGCGGTCGGAGGCGCCGAGCTTGCCGATCACCCGCTCGACGTGGGCCTTGGCGGTGCCGGTGGTGATGCCGAGCTTTTCGCCGATTTCGCGGTTGCTGAAGCCGCCGGCCACCAGCCCCAGCACCTGGCGCTCGCGGGCGGTCAGGGCCTGGACCTGGGGCGCCTGGCCGTTGCCGCGTTCGGTCATGCGCCGCAGCAGGCGCGCGCTGACCGCGCTGTTCAGGGCTTCCTCGCCCTGGGCCACCCGTTGCAGGGCGCCGATCACTTCGGCGCGGCTGGCGTCCTTGAGCAGATAACCCACGGCGCCGGCGGTCATGGCCGCTTCCAGGTGATCGGGGCTGTCGTCCATGGTGAAGATCACCACTTTGACCTCGGGCTGGCGCTGCTGCAAAAGGCGCGCGGCCCCCAGGCCATTGAGCCGCGGCATACGGATGTCGAGGATGGCGATGTCCGGGCGCAGTTGCTCGCACAAGGCCAGGGCTTCTTCACCGTCCCTGGCCTGGCCCACCACTTCGAACTCCGGATTGCCCGCCAGCAGGGCGACGAAACCGGTGCGGGTCACTTCATGATCGTCCGCCAGGACCAGGCGTATCAGGGTACTCATGGCGCTTGCTCCAAGGGTTGCGCGGGCACGCAGGCCAGCAGCCGGGTGCCGCTGCCGGGCTGGCTGTCGCAGCTGAAGTAGCCGCCCAGCAGATGGGCGCGTTCGTGCATGGCGACCTGACCCAACTGGTCGGCCACCGGGGCCGGCGAGCTGACGAATCCGCAGCCGTCATCGCTGACCCCGAGCAGCGCCTGGCCATCCTCCAGGGCCAGGCTCAGGTGCACCTGCGAGGCCCGGGCGTGCTTGAGGATGTTGTTGATGGCTTCCTGGGCGATGCGGAACAGGGCGATTTCCACGGCATCGGGCAGACGCTGCGGCGCGCGCTGGCCCCAGTACACCAGCAGACCGGCGTCGCGCAGGCGGTCGGCTTCGCGGTCGATGGCCCGCAGCAGGCCGAAGTCGTCGAGCACGTGGGGGCGCAAGCCGCCAATCAGCTGCCGGCCTTCGCCAACGCAACCCTGGGCCAGTTGCAGGATGGTCTGCAGGTCCTGGTGCAGGTCGGCGGGCAACGGCGGACAGCGCCCGGCGAAGCCCTGCAGGCGCTGATGGAGTCCGGCCAGGGTTTGCGCCAGGCCGTCGTGCAGGTCATAGGCGACCCGCTTGCGTTCGTCTTCCTGGGCGCTGAACAGGCGTTGCACCAGTTCCGACATGCTGCGCTCCCGGGCTTGCAGGTCGCGCAGCAGGCGCTGGTTTTCCAGGTGCGCGGCCAGCAGGGTGGCCAGCAGTTGCAGGGATTCCAGGTCTTCGTTGTCTGGCGGGCTGATGGGCACGCTGTTGGCCAGCAGCAGGGCACCGAAGGCGCGGCCGTCGGCGCGGTGCAGCAGCACCCGCAGCACGGCGCTGTCCGGAGTCGGCGGCGGCTCCGGCCACTGCGGGTGATCGGCCAGGGCGCGCAGGCCTTGCAGGCGTTCTTCATGACCCAGGGCGGCGCGGGTGTGCACCACGCCATCCTCGGCCCACTCCAGCAGCAGTCCGTGGTCCATGGCGGCAAAGGCGCAGGCCCGTTGCACCACCCGCTGGCGCATCTGCTCGGGGGGCAGTTGCAGCAGCTCCTGACCGGTGTCCACCAGCAGTCGCAGGCGCGCGGCGCGGCTCTGGGACTGTCGATACTGGCTGCGCAGGGCCAGGGCGCTGGCGGGGTCGAAGGATGGGGTGGACATGGCTGGGCTCCAGTGTGGCGGCGCTGCGGTTGAACAAAAGCGGGCATTAGACCCGCTGCTGCATGTCACGCCTATCTGCCGAATGGCATAGGCCCAAAGCTCCAGTTGGCCGATGGCGCGGGCGACGACGATGGGCAAAGTGTGGCTCATTGAAACCCACTGGAGAAATCGTATGAAACTGAAAACCACTGCCCTGGCCCTGTTTTTCGCCTTCACCGCTCCACTGGCTGTGGCCGCCGAGGTCAAGCCGTATGTTTACAGCAGCATTGCCGAGCAGCCGCAAGCGGCCCAGGACCGCGAGATCGCCGGCCTGTTCGATCATTGGAACAGCGCCTTGCAGACCGGCAACCCGCAGTCGGTGGTGAGCCTGTATGCGCCGAACGCGGTGTTGCAGCCGACCGTGTCCAACCAGGTGCGCAGCACTCACGCACAGATCAAGGACTACTTCGAGCACTTCCTGGCGTCCAAGCCGGTGGGGCAGATCAACTACCGGGAAATCCGTCACTTGGGCCCGGATGCCGCCCTGGACAGCGGCGTCTACACCTTCACCCTGACCGATGCGGCCGGCAAGAGCGAGAAGGTCCAGGCGCGCTACACCTTCCTGTACGAGCGCATCGACGGCCAGTGGAAGATCCTCAACCATCATTCCTCTGCCATGCCCCAGGTGCAGGCGCAGTTGGCCGCTCACTGATCCACCTTGCGTTCCCTTCACGCCGAGCCTGTGCTCGGCGTTGTCGTTTCCCGCTGCTCACTGTTCGCGGTAGCGCCCCGGGGTCATGCCGAACCAGCGCAGGCAGGCTTTGTGAAAGCTGCTCTGGTCGCGAAAGCCCAGCAGGGCGCCGATGTATTTGACGCTGCGCATGGAGTTGCGCAGGAAGCTGTGGGCCAGCATCAGCCGCGCTTCGTCCTGCAGCGCCGAGAAATGCACGTCTTCATGACCCAGGCGCCGCTGCAGGCTGCGGGTGCTGACTCCCACCGCCTGGGCGATATGCGGCAGGTCGCTGGGCGCACCCTGGGCCAGGGATTCGGACAGGGCCCGGCGCACCCGCGCCGTCATCGAGCCGCTGAGCAGCACGTTGAGCCGGTTGCGCGCATATTCCATGTGCAGCACGTCCAGGGCCGGGTCGGCGGTGGGCAGGGCGATGGCGCAGTCCTGGTGGCTGAACGTCAGGCTGTTGTGCGGAGCATCGAACTGCAGGTTGTCGCCCATCAACCGGCGCAGCACGCGGGTGTCCGCGGGCTCTGGGTAGGTGAAGGCCGCCATCTGCGGCCGCGGTTTGTGCTGCGGCAGCAGCCAGTGCAGCAGGCCCAGGGTCTGGGCGGCGCCGGCGTCGATCAGCGCCCGGGGAATCAGTGATGGCTCGGCGGTGATATCGAAACCGATCAGTTGCAAGGCATCGGGCTTGCGTTCCAGGCACATGCAGAAGCTGTTGCGGGTCAGTGCCTGGTAGTCCACCAGGCGTTGCAACGCCGCCCCCAGGGTCGCGCAGGACATCACCGCATAGCCCAGGGCTTCAAGGTTGGCTGGATGGGCCTTGCTGTAGGCCAGCAGGCCAAGGTCTGGGTTGCCGGTGCGCCGGGCGGCTTCGCGCATCACTTGATAAACCAGTTCCAGCCTTACGCCCTTGGGATTGTCCTCAACGTCCTGGATGCTGCTGCCGAAGGTTCTGAGCAGAGCGTCGATGTTGCCGCCGCCTTCTCTGATGACATCGGCAAGCACCCGAAAGCTGGCGCTGGTCATTCTGTGCATAGGTCTTCCTGAACTAGTGGCTAAATGATGTCGATGAGGCCTTTTGCATGATTGCAATAAACAAAAGGCCGCAGACGAATAAGCACAGAGCCAGGTTTCCAAGGACAAGCGAAAGGTATCCGGGAACACTTCCGGGTGGCCTGGGCAGGGTCGATCATGGTTGGGCAGGGACCCTTGGGCGCGCGCTGACCGCTGCGTCGGACCACGTCCGAGGGTGCATCGTTGGCTGGCCTATGGATTTGTCATGCAAAGCATCAAAGACTTTTATCGCGAACTGGCCGATGGCCGTTTGATGCTGGCATTCCAGCCGGTGGTGTGGCTGCCGG
Organism: Pseudomonas sp. LD120; assembly: GCF_009861525.1. GTDB lineage: Bacteria > Pseudomonadota > Gammaproteobacteria > Pseudomonadales > Pseudomonadaceae > Aquipseudomonas. Next base: position 1,167,148 of record NZ_WVHL01000003.1, read on the forward strand.
ACAGCAACCGGGTGCTCTACCACGAAGGCTTGCTGCGTCATGTCGATGCCCAGGGGGGCGATGCCTACCCCCTGGCGCTGCTGGAAAAGCACCAGGTGATGCGCGAGCTGGATCGCAGTGTGGTGCTCTGTGTGATCGATGGCCTGCAACGGGATGAACGCCTGCGTCTGGGGTGTAATATTTCCGCCCAGAGCGCGATCATCGATCCGTTCTGGTACGCCATTGTCCAGCAACTGCGGGACTTCCCCTCAGTGGCCGCGCGGCTGGTGATCGAGATCACCGAAAGCGCCACGCCGCCGAGCATCGAGGCGGCCAGCGAGTTCGTCCTGTGCCTGCGGGAACTGGGCTGCCGGGTGGCCATCGATGACTTCGGCGCGGGCCTGGGCACCCTGGAGTTCATTCGCCAGACCCGGCCGGACATCGTCAAGATCGACAAGGGTTACCTGCAGCGCGCCCGGGGCGAACTCAACAGCGCCCAGACCCTCAGTCACCTGGTGCAACTGTGCAAGACCCTGGCGCCCTGCGTGATCATCGAAGGCGTCGAGACGGGCACCGACCAGAACCTGGCCACGGCCTGCGGTGGCGAGTGGGGCCAGGGCTACCTGTTCGGCCGTCCCCAGGTGGATCGCCTGGGCCAGCGTTGCCGTCTGGCGCAACGGGCGCCAGAGCCGTGCGCGCTGGATCAGGTGTAACGCCGCTTCGGCGTAGTAGCTGAGAGGGCCGTGCTGCTCTGCGCTCAAGGACCCACCCATGACGGGGGGGCGCGGGCCGCCGTGGAACCACTCAGCCGCGAGCCCGCGCCTACTCCACCGGGCTGTCGCCTGGCGGAGCCGCCTGATGGGTTTCAGTGGGCTGCGGGGTCATGGGCGGGGTGTGGGCCGTCGGGTCTTGCACCTCGGCACTGATGGGCAAGGCCGGCAGGTGCGCCTCGGGAATCGGCTTCATATCCACGTGCATGTTGCGCTTGGGCCGTTCCGGCTGGAACGCGTCGTAGGGCAGCAGCACGGTGTCGAGCGCCGCATCCAGGGGCAGGCTGGCGATCATCAGGATCGGGCACACCACACTCACCCAGCAGCCGCCGGTGATCATGCGTGCGTAGCCCATGTCATAGCCGGTGAGCACTTGGGCGTTGGTCTTGACGCTGCGGTAGTAGCGGTCGTCGCGAAAGTCCAGGGCATTGCCGCGGGTCATGTAGGTGCCGCAGCCGGACAGCAGCAGGGTGTTGAGCAACAACAGGTAATGGAGGATTCGGATGATCGGGTTTCCATACAGGGCAGTGGCAGGGGGCGAGGCTCAGGGCTTGCTCGCGTCGTAGGGCAGCAGCACGGTGTCGAGCGCCGCATCCAGGGGCAGGCTGGCAATCATCAGGATCGGGCACACCACACTCACCCAGCACATGCCGGTGAGCATGCGCGCGTAGCCAGGTCGTAGCCGGTGAGTATCTGGGCGTTCATCGTCGTGCCGCGGTAATAGCGAGCGTCGCGCCAATCCTCGCCGCTGAGCGCCATGTAGGAGCCACAACTGCTCAGCAGCAGAGTGTTGAGCAGCAACAGGCAAGGGATGCTTCGGATGATCGGGCTCCCACGCCGGGGCGACACCGGGGCCGGCGAGAATCAGTGCTTCATCGCGTCATAGGGCAGCAGCGCGGTGTCGGCCACGGCATCCACCGGCAGGCTGACGATGGCCACCACCGGACAGACGATGCTCATCCAGCAGAAGATCGTCGCATAGCCGTCGTAGCCGCTGGCGCCGCGCATGGTCAGCAGTTCGATATTGGCCTGGGTACCTTTGTAGTAGTCGTAGCCGGTGTGGGCGTTGGGGGTGCGGGCGATCAGGGTGCCGCAGCCTGCCAGCGACAGCAGGGACAACAGAAGTACAGCGTTGAGGGCTTTGATGATGCCATTCCTTAGCGAGCGGATTTTTGCCGCGCGCATCGTCGCAGAAGCCGGGCGCGCAAGCTAGATGAGGCTCGGATAAATAACCGGGCATGGACAAATAATCGTCAGCCCCATACCGATCAGATGTCCGACGGGATCAACAGCAGCAGATCGGTATCGCCGATGTCCACGCCAGCCTGGGTCAGCAAGGTGCTGGCCTGGCCCCGATGATGGGTCTGATGATTGAAGAAATGCACCAGCAGGGCGTGGAAATCGCGCTCGGCGACCACGCCCCGGGTGTTGGTGTAATGCAGGCTGCGGTCCAGGTCGGTCTCGCTCAGGGACTGGCTGAAATCGAGGATCAACTGGTCCAGCCACTGGCGTTGCTGCCAGAGCCCGTCGAGGTCTGGAAACAGCAGGGTCTTGAGGTCCTGTGGCTGGGCCACCTGCTGCAGCGGGGCCAGAGCCGGGTGTTGCGCAGGGTGTTGGGCAAAGCGCTTGAGCCAGATCGTGTCACCGGCCAGCAAGTGATTGAGAGTGCCGAGGATCGAGCCGAAAAACGCCTGGCGATCGAGGATGATCTGCGCCTCGGGCAGGGTCATGGCGGCGTTGTACAGCTTCGCGTTCATCCATTGGTTGTAGCGGGCCATCAGGCCTAGGTGCTCGCTGCGGTTCATGGTCGTTCCTGGTGGTGGGTGGCTCGATCAGTGGGGCATCAGCTTCGCAAGGTGAGTGGCCGGCGCGCAAGGGCGGCTTGAAAAGCCCCGTGCGATGGGCGTTTTTCGGCCAGCGAGCCATTAAAAAATCTGCCCCTTTGGCCCAGATAACATCGTTTCTCGGGGCCTGGGCTTTTCTCTATATTGGCCACCAGATCCAGCGCGGCAAGAGGTCGCGCGCCCTTTATGGTGAGCCGTTGCAATGAATAAAAAAACTGAACGCACCGGGCCGGAAACCCCCGGAGCCGGTACCCGAGTGGTCTGGGGCGGAGAGCAGATCCGTCACCCCTACAACGCCACGCAAACGCCGATTGTCGCCAGCGCTGCCTACGGTTATGACGACATCGACCAGTGGTACGACGTAGCGCTGGGCAAGGCCCCGGGCTTCATCTACAGCCGCATGAGCAACCCCACGGTGGAGACCCTGGAGGCCAAATTGTGCAACCTGGAAAACGCCGAGTCGGCCGTGGCTTTCAGCAGCGGCATGGCGGCCATCAGCGGCGTGCTCTACAGCTTCCTGCGTCACGGTCAGCGGGTGGTGTCGACCAAGGACAGTTACGGCGGCACCAACAAGATTTTCGAAGAGTTCCTGCCGCGCATGGGCGTGGCCGTGACCCTCTGCGAAACCTTCGACCAGCAGCAGATCGAAGCCGAAATCGCCCAGGGCTGCGACCTGCTGTACCTGGAAACCCCGACCAACCCGACCCTGAAGATCGTCGACATCCAGCGTCTGGTGAGCGCGGCGAAAAAAGTCGGCGCCCTGGTGGTGGCGGACAACACCTTTGCCACGCCGCTGAACCAGAACCCCCTGGCCCTGGGCGTGGACGTGGTGATCCACAGCGCCACCAAGTTCCTCAGTGGCCACGGCGACGTGCTCGGTGGCGTGGCCTGCGGCAGCGAGGCGCTGATGAGCCAGGTGCGTCACTACCGAGAAATCAACGGCGCGAGCCTCGATCCGTTCTCGGCCTACCTGATCATCCGCGGGATCAAGACCCTGGCCCTGCGCATGCGTCAGCAACAGCACAGTGCCGCGCAACTGGCGCAGTTCCTGCTCAACGAGCCGCTGGTGGAAGCGGTGAACTACCCAGGGTTGCCCAGCCACCCGAATCACGCCGTGGCCTGTGCGCAGATGCGCGGTTTCGGCGCCATTGTCAGCTTTGTCCTGGCGGGTGGCATGGACAGCGTCAAAGTGCTGTTGCCGCGCCTGCGCTATGCCCACTGCGCCGGCAACCTGGGGGCGGTGGAAACCATCTACGGTCCGGCCCGCACCACCAGCCACGTCGAGAACACCCTGGAGGAGCGTCAGGCCCTGGGCATTTCCGAAGGGCTGGTACGGATCTCGGTGGGCATCGAAGACACCGATGATCTGCTGGCGGACCTGCAACAGGCGTTCGCCTGGTTGCGCCAATCCCTGAACCCGGCCCTGAACCTGGAGCCGTCCCTGAATTTTCCTCGGGCCGAGGTCGCCCACTGAGTGTGCGCAACACCCCCCACGGCAAGGCAGCGAGTGGGGGTTTCATGAAGAGGAATAACAATAAAAACCTGTTGGCAATCCTTTGCTTTTCTGCCCATTCCGAACGTCGCAGACACTGAGACTTGCCCCGACAACTTTCATGAGAACCATCATGTCCCTACAAGAACAACAGACCGACTTGCGCAGCGGTTTCAAGCAAGAAATGCAGACCCGGCACATCGTCATGCTCGCCCTTGGCGGGGTCATTGGCACCGGGCTGTTCCTCACTTCCGGCTACACGGTGAACCAGGCCGGTCCGCTGGGCGCGGTGATCGCCTACATCATCGGTGCGCTGATGGTGTACATGGTGATGATGTGCCTGGGCGAGCTGGCGGTGCAGATGCCCGAGACCGGGTCCTTCAGCACCTACGCCACGCGCTTTCTCGGCCCCGGCACCGGCTACACCGTGGCCTGGCTGTACTGGCTGACCTGGACCGTGGCCATCGGCTCGGAGTTCACCGCCGCCGGCATTCTCATGACTCGCTGGTTCCCCGAGACCCCGGTGTGGATCTGGAGCGCGCTGTTCGCCCTGGTGGTGTTTTTGTCCAACGTGGTCTCGGTGCGGCTGTTCGCCGAAACCGAGTTCTGGCTGTCGCTGGTCAAGGTGATCACCGTGCTGGTGTTCCTGGTGGTGGGCGGCGGGGCAATCCTCGGTTTGTTGCACATCGATCAGGCCCACAGTATTGGCTTGAGCAACTTTACCCGCGAGGGGTTGTTCCCCACCGGCTTCATGCCGATTGCCATGACCCTGCTGGCGGTGTCCTTCGCCTTCTCCGGCACTGAGCTGATCGGCATTGCCGCCGGGGAAACCCGCGACCCGCAACGCAATGTGCCACGGGCGATCCGCACCACGGTGCTGCGCCTGGCGATCTTCTTCGTCGGCACCATCTTCGTCCTCGCCACCCTGTTGCCCCGGGAGCAGGCCGGTTTGGTGGAAAGTCCGTTCGTCACGGTGTTCACCTACATCGGCATTCCGTACTCGGCCGACATCATGAACTTCGTGATCATCAGCGCGCTGCTGTCCGCCGCCAACTCCGGGCTGTACGCCGCCTCACGGATGCTCTGGACCCTGAGTGACCAGGGGCATCTGCCCAAGCAGTTCTCGGCCCTGACCCGCATGGGCACGCCGCTCAACGCGATCATCGTAAGCATGGCCGGCGGCGCGGCCTCGCTGCTCAGCAGTGTGTTCGCCCCGGACACCATCTACCTGGCCCTGGTGTCGATCTCCGGGCTGGCGGTGGTGGTGGTGTGGATGAGCATCGCCGCCAGCCAGATCGCCTTCCGCCGTCACTATGTGGCCAACGGCGGTGATGTGCGTGAGCTCAAGTTCCGTGTCCGCGGCTATCCCTGGGTGCCGCTGGGGGCGTTGTTCTGCTGTGCCCTGGCCTGTGTCGGTATCGGTTTCGATCCCGAGCAGCGGGTGGCCCTGTACTTCGGCGTGCCCTTCATCGCCTGGTGCTACTTCGTGTATTACATTACCCGCTCAAGCCGCCAGCGGCGCCTGTCCCTGGCGCCTCCGGCACGGCCGTCCGATGCCTTGCAGGGCTGACGGATGCGCCCGGCGTCCAGGGTGTCCAAACGAGTCAGGCCATGAAGCAAAAGAGCTTGCCCCCACTGAACTGGTTGCGTGCTTTCGAAGTGTCCGCCCGCTGCCTGAATTTCACCCATGCCGCCGAGGAACTGTTCCTCACCCAGGGCGCTGTGAGCCAGCAGATCCGCCAGTTGGAAAGTCACCTCGGGGTGGCGCTGTTCAAGCGCCTGCCCCGAGGCCTGGACCTGACCGAGGAAGGCCGTTCCTACCTGCCGGTGGTGCAGGACGCCATCACCCGGCTGGCGGTGGGCACCAATGAGATCTTCGGTCAGCACAAGCGTCGGCCGATCAAGGTACGCGGCAGTCTGGCGTTCTTTGTCCACTGGTTGGCGCCCAAGCTGGCGGACTTCCAGCAGCGCCAGCCGTTGGTGGATATCCGCTACATCAGCAATATCTGGGTCAAGGAGCTGGACGGCGAAGACGACCTGGAAATTCGCTGGGGCCACGGTCACTGGCCGGGGCTGGTGGCCCAGCGCCTGACATGGGACACGCTGTTTCCGGTGTGTGCCCCCAGCTTGCTGGAGAAGGCGCCGCTGCAGGTGCCGGCGGACTTGGCGCGGCATCCGCTGTTGCATGTGCTGGGTTACGAAGAAGGCTGGGGCTACTGGTTGCAGAGGGCGGGCGCCGAGCAGGTGGATTCGTCCCGGGGGATGCAGTTCGACACCCTGATCTCGACCCTGCGCATGGCCGAACTGGGGCAGGGCGTGGCCTTGGCGCGTTCTTCCATGGTCGATCAGATGCTGGCCGACGGGTGCCTGGTGGAGCCTTTCGCGCAGCGCATCGAGGCCAGCGAATCCTTTTACCTGGTCCGTGGGGCCGGGGCCGATCCACACCCCGATGCGCTGGCATTTTCCACCTGGCTGGTGGAGCAGGCGCATCGCTATAAATGACTGGCTGGAGCCAAGCATGCGCTATGTGAGTACCCGCAACGCCACTGAACAGGTGGATTTCGCGACCGTGGTTTTGTCTGGCATGGCCGCTGATGGCGGACTCTACGTGCCGCAGCGGTTGCCGTGTTTCAGCCCCCAGGAAATCGCCAACTGGTCGACCCTGGATTACCCCGAACTGGCCTTTCGGGTGCTCAGCCCCTTTGTCGGCGACAGCCTGCCCGAGGCCGACTTCAAGGCGCTGCTGCACCGGGCCTACAGCGGGTTTGGCCATCGTGCGGTGGCGCCTTTGCGCCAGATCGATCGCAATGAATGGCTGCTGGAGCTGTTTCATGGCCCCAGCGGTTCGGCCAAGGACTTTGCCGCACGCTTGCAGGCACAACTGGTGGGCTATTTTCTCCAGCGCCGCCAGCGTCGCGGGGTGCTGGTGGGCGCCACCAATGGTGACACCGGGCTGGCGGCGATCGAGGCCTTCAAGGACTGCCCGCAGACCCAGGTGCTGGTGTTCTACCCGCAGCACGGCGTGCCCGAACAGCAAGGGCGGCAATTGCAGGCCGCGCACCAGCCGGGCCTGTGGCGCTTCGCCGTGGAGGGCAGCTTCGATGATTGCCAGACCCTGGTCAGCCGCTTGCTGCGCCAGTGGCCGTTGGCCGAGCACGAGGTGATCGGCTTCAACTCCAGCAACTGGGTCGGAGTCATGGCCCAGTTGGTGCTGTATTTCCATGCCGTGCTGCAACTGGGTGGGGGCCAGCGGCCCATCGGCTTCAGCGTACCGGCGGCCAGTTTCGCCGAGGTCTATGCCGGCTACATCGTGCAGAAGATGGGTTTGCCGATCACCCAGATGATCGTGGCCACCAATCGCAATGACGCCCTGCACCAACTGTTCTTGAAGAACCAGTATTCCCGGGGGCAGGCCAGCCAGAGCCTGTCGCCGGCCATGGACCTGTCGCTGTTCGCCAACCTGGAGCGCCTGGTCTGGGAGCTGTATGGTCAGGACCCGCACGCGGTGGCGGCGCTGATGCAGCGTTTTGAGAGCAGCGGCGAGATGACCCTGAACAACGAGGCCTGGCTGCAGGCGCGGATGATCATCGACTCCTATTCGGTCAGCGACGAACAGACTGGCAAGGAGATCGTCAGCCTGTACCGGGACACCGGCTATGTCATCGACCCCCATGCCGCCACCGGCGTCCTGGCGGCACGCCTGTACCGCCGTAGTCTGGTGGCCCCGATGGTCACCCTGGGGGAAATCGCACCGGCCAAGTCGGCGCGGCTGCTCAGTTCGCTGGGCATCCCCGGGGTGCTGCCGCCATCGGTGGCAGCACCCTCGACCCTGCAGTGGCAGGCCCTGGCGGCGGATGATTTTGCCGCCTTGCTGGATTGCCTGAAGGCACTGGGATGAACCGGTTCAAGGGGGCTGTATGAAGCGGATTCTGGATCCTCTGGACGAGCGCATTCTGGCCGAACTGACCCTCAATGCCCGGGCCGCCCACGCCGAGCTGGCGGCCAAGGTCAACCTGTCGCGCAATGCCGTGCGCCAGCGCATCGAACGCCTGGAGCGCGACGGCGCGATCCAGGGCTACACCATTCGCCTGGGCGCGGGGCGCGGGGCGGAGACCCGGATCAATGCGCTGATCTTTGTCTACCGCTACGACCGCATGCGCGGCGCCGAAGTGCTGCAGGCCTTGCGTGCCATGCCGGAGATCGTCCAGTGCGAAGTGCTCAGCGGCGAGTTCGATGTACTGGTGCGGGTCAGCGCCGCCACGGCGGAGCGGGTGCACCGGGTGTGGAATGACATCGCCGCCTTGCCTGGGGTGGAAAATACCGTGACGTCCTTTGTTTTGTCGTCGGTGAGTTAGGCGCTGTCTGCCTGCTTGAAAAAGCCAACGAGTGTTGGCTTTTTTGCTTTTTCGGCGTCGCAGACTGTGCCTGCTCATGCCTCATGAACAGGTGTTGGGCGGTACGCCTTGAAATGGTTTCAGTGGAAATCTGCGCGGGTAGTCGATGGCTCTAAGAAACGCTTCTGGCGGATCAACAGTCTGCTACCAAGAAGACCCTTTATGAAAATTCAGATCAATCTGATGTGGCGGTTACCGGGGTCTATCTAGTATCGGCACCCGCTCCAGTGCCCGGATTATGCGGGGATACGCAGTTTGTCGGGGCGTTCAGCGCTTATTTGACGCCAAGATAGTGGCGAATTAACATCACTCGCCCTGTGTTGACCCTTGCTGCCCTTTCGAAGGACCGAATATGTCTATCCCCACCCTCGGGATGAGGCTGTGCTGTGCCCTGTCCTGCCTGCTGCTGGCCGGCACCGTGCACATGGCTGTTGCCGCCCCCTTGCCCGTCCCGACCTTCAACCCCGGCGATCAGGACCTGATCCGCGATCGGCAAAATCGCCTGCTGGAAGAGCAGCAGCGGCGTCTCGAGGAACTCAAGGACTTGCCCGGCAAGAGCGCCGCGCCTGTAGCGCCCAGCGCGCCCAGCGATAGCCGCTGCTTCCCGATTCAGGATATCCAGCTCAAAGGCGCCGATTCGCTGTCCGCCAGCGAGCGCGAGCGCCTGCTCAAGCCCTACATCGGCCAGTGCCTGGGGGTGGCCCAGCTCAACGAGCTGCTCAAGGTCATCACCAACCGCTACATCGAGAAGGGCCTGGTCACCAGCCGCGCCTACCTGCCGCAACAGGACCTGTCCAGCGGCCACCTGCAGGTGCTGGTGGTAGAGGGCAAGCTCGAAGGGCTCAAGGCCGCCGAGGGCAGCAAGCTCAGCGCTCGTGAACTGAACATGGCCTTTCCCGGCAGCAGCGGTGAACTGCTCAACCTGCGGCAGATCGAGCAGATGGTCGACCAGCTCAACCGCCTGCCGTCGAATCAGGCGCAGATGGAGCTGGCCCCGGGGCAGGCCGTGGGCGGCAGCGAAGTCCTGGTCAAGAACAATGCGCAGAAGCCCTGGCGCGTCGGCCTGTCACGCAGCAACGAGGGCCAGAAGAGCACCGGCGAGCAGCAGTGGGGCAGCTCTTTCGAATGGGACAGCCCTCTGGGATTGGCCGACCAACTGGTGTTGCGCGGCGGCCACGACGCCGTCAGCGACCACCAGAAAACCTCGCGCAACGCCATGCTCTACTACAACCTGCCGTTTGGCTGGTGGAACCTCAGCTACAGCTACAGCCAGAGCGAATACCGCTCCCTGGCCCAGGCCGTGGGCTTCAACTTCAAGCAGACCGGCGACAGCCAGAACCATCAACTGCGCCTTGAGCGAGTGATCCACCGCGATGCCGTGAGCAAGACCTCGCTGAACAGCGGCCTGAGCTACCTGCGCACCAACAACTACATCGAAGACAGCAAGCTCAGTAACAGCAGCAATCGCCTCAGCGAAGCGCAGTTCGGCATCAACCACGGCCGGCGCATCGGCGGCGCCTTCGTCAACCTCGACCTGGGCCTGCAGGACGGCATCGGCGCCTTCGACGCCCAGCGCCAGAAGGAACGCGACGACACAACGGGCAAGCGCCAGGCCAACGCCCGCTATCGCAAATACACCGCCACCGCCAGCTACCTGCAGCCGTTCAAGCTGTGGGACGAGGCCCTGGTGTTCAGCAGCCTGGTCACCGGCCAGCGCAGCGAGGATGTGCTGTTCAGCTCGCAACGCATGAGCCTGGGCAGCCAGTCCTCGATCCGTGGCTACAAGGACCAGAGCCTCAATGGCGACAGCGGCTACTACTGGCGCAACGACCTGCGCTGGAGTCGCCCTGTGACCTGGAACTGGCTGCGCCCGGCCTTCGCCGAGTACGGCACCGGGCTGGGCTATGACCTCGGCGCGATTCGCAACGACCGCTACAACGCCGAGCAGCATGGCCGGGTCTCCAGCGACTCCATCGAGTTCTTTGCCCGCGGCAAGCACCTTGCCGCCAGCGTGACCTTTGCTCATTCCCTCGAACGGCCCGAAGCCCTGAGTGAACGCGAAGCCCCGATCTATTTCCGTTTGGACCTGTTCCTTTAATTCCGCTTTTTGCCTGAGATTCTTGACATGGACGCTCGTCAGTTTGCCTTTCTGGTTCGTCAACCTTCGGCTGCCCTGCAATCGCGCGACTCCTTCTGGGGCCTGCCGAAACGTGGACTGGCGTTCATCCTGGCCAACATGATGTTCTGGCAGCCGGTGGTGGCGATGGCCGACGGCATCGTGGTCAACGGCAGCGGCACCACACTGGGTCAGGCCGGCAATGGCGTGCCCATCGTCAACATCGCAGCCCCCAATGGCAGCGGGCTGTCCCATAACAAGTTCAGCGACTATAACGTCGGCCAGCAGGGCGTGATCCTCAACAACGCCACCAACCGCACCCAGCCAACCCAACTGGGCGGTATCATCCTCGGCAACTCCAACCTGGGTGGTCGCGCGGCCAATGTGATCCTCAACGAGGTCAACGGCGGCAGCCCCAGCCAGCTCAAGGGTTACACCGAAGTGGCCGGGCAATCGGCCCATGTCATCGTCGCCAACCCCTATGGCGTGACCTGCAACGGCTGCGGCTTCATCAACACCCCGAAAGCCACCCTGACCACCGGCAAACCGGTGATCGAGAACGGCCGGCTCCAGCGTTACCAGGTGGACCAGGGCAGCGTCGCCATCGAAGGTGCGGGGCTCAACGCGAGCAATATCGACCAGTTCGAAATCATCACCCGCAGCGCCAAGATCAACGCCGAGATCCAGGCCAAGCACCTGGCGGTGATCGCCGGGGCCAACGATGTCGACGCCAAGACCTTGAGCGCCACGGCACGCACCGCCAACTCGGTGGATGCACCGCAACTGGCCATCGACAGCAGCGCGCTGGGCGGCATGTACGCCGGGGCGATCAAGCTGGTGGGTACTGAGGCTGGGGTCGGGGTCAAGCTCGACGGCAAACTGATCGCCAGTGGCGGCGATATCCAACTGGATGCCAATGGGCAGTTGCGCATGGCCGAAGCCACTGCCGAGAAGGGTGCCGTGGCGATCAAGGCGCAAAGCCTCGATGCTCAGGGCGCGGTCTACGCCGGCACCGAGCTCAAGGTGCAAACCCAAGACGACCTGAACAACCACAGCACCCTGGCGGCGGCCAACAGCATCAATCTGGGCAGCGGTGGGCACCTGAATAACCGGGGCATCATCGAAGCGGGGGTCAATGCCGACAACAGCCGCAACCCAAACGGCGATGTGACCCTGACGGCGCAAAACCTCGACAACAGCGGCAAGAGCGTGGTGGCCAGCCGTGATCTGACGGTCACGACCAAGCAGACCCTGAACAACCAGGGCGGCACCCTGAGTGGGCAGCGCCAGGTAACGGTCAGCGCTGGGACTCTGGATAACAGCCATCAGGGTAAGCTGCTGAGCGCCGAGCGCCTGCAACTCAATGCCGAGCAAGTGCGCAACGGCCAGGGCGGCCTGATCAAGAGTCAGCAGTCCCTCAACGCCACCCTGGGCCACTTGGGCAACAGCGGTGGCGAGCTGTCGAGCCAGGGCAGCAGCACCCTGGTGCTGGGCGGCATGGACAACCTCACCGGCGTGGTGCTGGCGCAACAGACCCTGGAGATTACCGGTACTGCGGAACTGGACAACCAGGGCGGGCTGCTGTCGGGCTGGCAGGGCCTGGTCCTCAAGGGCAGCGGCCTGAACAACAGCAACAAAGGCACCGTCTCCAGCCTCAAGGGCGGTGTCGACATCAGCCTCAGCGACGCCTTGAACAACAGCCAGGGCGGTGGCCTGGTCAGCCAGCAGGCCCTGGAGGTCAAGGCCGCGAGCCTCGACAACAGCCTCAAGGGCACGCTCTCCAGCGGCGGCGAACAAACCCTCACGCTGCGCGATCTGCTGGACAACAGCCAGGGCGGCTCCATCGACAGCGCCGCAGCCCTGACCGTGCACGCTATGGCCCTGGACAATCAGGGCGGCACGCTCAACGCCGCCGGTGATCTGGAATTCATCGGCGGTGATTTGGACAACAGCCACGGCACTTTCAGCGGCAAAGGCGCCGTCACCCTCGACCTGCTGGGCCGCTTGATCAATAACCAGGGCACGTTGTCTGCCGTCGGCCCCTTGCTGCTCAAGCGCAGCACGAAGGTTGAGAACCAAGGCGGCGAACTCTCCAGCCAGCAGTGGCTGCAGCTGTTCACCGAACACTTGGACAACCGGCAGAAGGGCCGGGTCGCCGCCAATGAGTCGGTGTTGATCAGCGCCAGTGGCGAAGTGCAGAACAGCGATGGCGGAGAGATCCTCAGCCGCGAAGCCGACCTGCAACTCAATACCGATCACTTGGATAACGCCAAGGGCCTGCTGCAGGCCAAGACCACCCTGGGCCTTGAGGTTGCCGCCGCTGCCGGCAACCAGGGCGGGCAGATCATTGCCCAGCAGGGCGACCTGACGCTCAACGCGGGCCACCTCGACAACAGGGCCGGCAAGGTGTCCGCCCTCAACGGCGGCGCCACCCTGGAAACTGCTGCCGATGGCCGCCTCGACAACCGCGACGGCGCGCTCTTCGCCCAGCAGGGCCTGCATATCAGCGCCAAGGACCTGGACAACAGCGCCGGCCAGATCAGCGCCCGGCAGATCGAGCTGGAGCTGGCTGGCGCCCTGGACAACCGCCAGGGCCTGATCGAAAGCCGCAGCACCCTGGCCACCGCCGCCGCCAGCCTGGACAACCAGCGCGGGCAACTGCGGTCCCTGGGCCTGGTGAGCAAAACCCGCTTCGATATCGGCGGCACCTTCGACAACCGCGACGGCCTCCTGGAAACCGCCAACCACGACCTGGACTTCGACGCCGGCGGCTTCAACAACCGCGGCGGCAGCCTGCTGCACAGCGGCAGCGGCGTGTTCGGCATCTCCATGGCCAACCTCGAAGACGTCGGCGGCCGCCTGAAGACCGCCGGCCAACTGACCCTGGAGGCCGAGCGCTGGACCAACAGCAGTGCAATCCAGGCCGACCAGTTGCTGGTCAAGGTCGACCACCTGACCCAGACCGCCGATGGCCAGCTCCTGGCGGGCAACGGTCTGACCGGCAGCGGCACCCACTGGAACAACGACGGCCTGATCGGCAGCGACGCCGCGCTCAACCTCGACCTGAGCGGCAACTACAGCGGCAAGGGCCGCCTGAGCAGCCTCGGGCAACTGGACCTGCACGCCGCGCAACTGGATCTGGCGGACAGCGCCAGCATCGCCGGCGGCGCCAACAGTACCCTGAAGATCGACGGCGCGCTGAACAGCGCCGGGCGCATCACCGCCAAGCAGAACCTCTACCTCACGGCCGCCAGCATCAACAACCACGGCACCCTGGGCAGCGGCGAAGACCTGAACCTCACCGCCGGCACCCTGGTCAACGACCACGGCCTGATCTCCAGCGGCGGCAATATGCAGTTGCTGACCACGAGCTTCACCAACCGCTACGCCCAGGTGTACAGCCTGGGCACCGCGCTGATCGCCAAGGACGACCAGCAAACCCGCGCCGACCTGCTGGACAACCGTTCCGGGGATATCGAAAGCCTCGGCAAGCTGAGCATCGCCGCCAGCGCCGTCAACAACGTCATGGACGTGCTGCAGTACACCGAGCACGAAAAGAGCGCGGCCAGTATCACTCGCCTGTCCTGCACCCTGATTCCCGGCGCCGGCTGCGATGACCGCGGCGGTGGCCGCATCAACGGCCTGTGGGAAGTGGCCGAGACCGACCGCCTGCGGGTGACCAACAGCAGCGCCGCCGCCAGCCTCAACAGCGGCGCCGACCTGCAGATCGACACCCAGACCCTGACCAACACCAGCAGCCTGATCACCGCGGCCGGCGACATCAACGTCAAGGCCGAGACCGTCCACAACCAGGGCCTGCAACCCCAAGAAATCACCACCCTGCGGCGCTACTGGAGCTTCGTCAACGAAACCGGCAACGCCGCAGCCCATGCCGCCGCGTTCAACGCCCGCAACAACCCGACGCCGTCTGCCAGCTTTGCCTCCGACCTCAGCGCCTTTATCGCCTGGACCGGGGTAATGCTGTCTTCCAGCAGCAAAGTGGTGGACGGCGACCAATCCTTCGCCGCCACCATCCAGGCTGGCGGCAAGGTCAACCTCAAGGCTGACAAAACCCTCGACAACAGCGTGATCCGCTCCTTCTACGAGTACGTCGGCGCCGGCAAGACCCTGACCGACACCGGCGTTGGCAACGGCTACTCGACGCCGATCCGGATCAACCCGCAACTGCCCCCGGAACTGGCCCAGCAACAGGTCAACCCCCTGGTACTGCCGGGCTTCACCCTGCCCACCAGCGGCAACGGCCTGTTCCGCCTCAGTGGCCAGGGCAGCACCTTGGCCCAGGCCCCGACACCTGCGCAGATCGCCGGCCTGCCGGACGCCGCAAGCCTGTCCCGGCCGCACAAGTACCTGATCGAAACCAACCCGGCGCTGACCCACCTCAAGCAGTTCATGAGCTCGGACTACCTGCTGTCCCACCTCGGCTACAACCCTGACCAAAGCGCCAAACGCCTGGGTGATGGCTTCTACGAACAGAAACTCATCCAGCAAGCCATGGTGGCCCGCACCGGCCAGCGCTTTATCGACGGCCAGGACAGCAACGAAAAACTCTTCAAGCACCTGATGGACAACGCCCTCCAGAGCAAGCAACAGCTTGACCTGTCGGTGGGCGTGACCCTGACCTCCGAACAAGTCGCCGCCCTGACCCACGACATCGTCTGGCTGGAAAGCCATGAAGTGAACGGCGAACAAGTGCTGGTGCCAGTGCTGTACCTGGCCCAGGCCAACAACCGCCTGGCGCCCAACGGCGCGCTGATCGCCGGCAAGGACGTGAGCCTGATTGCCGGCAAGGACTTGAACAACGTCGGCACCCTGCGCGCGGCCAATGACCTGTCGGCGGTGGCGGGGGAGAACCTGGTCAATAGTGGGTTGGTGGAGGCGGGCAACCGCCAGGATCTGCTCGCGGGCAACTACCTGGTCAACCGTGCTGGCGGCATCATCGCCGGGCGCGACGTCACCCTGACCACCACCCAGGGCGACGTGATCAACGACCGCACCCTGACCACCCATCAGAGCAGCAGCGAAGACTACGTCCGCGAGCAGCGTCGCGATTTCCTCGACAGCGCCGCCCGTATCGAAGCCGGCAACAGCCTGAGCATCGATGCCGAACGGGACTTCGACAGCAACGGCAGCGTCCTGCACAGCGGTGGCGACACCCGCATCAAGGTCGGTCGCAACGTCAGCCTCAACGCCGTCGAACAAGTGGTCAGCAACGACCGCGGCATCGGCAACCTCGACCAGAGCAAAACCCAGCACGGCGCCACCCTGGAGAGCGGCGGTGACCTGAGCATTGAGGCCGGAGGCAACGTCACCGCCGTCGCCAGCCAGATCGACACCAAGGGCGACGTCTCGATGACGGCCAAGGACCGCCTGACCCTGGCCTCGGCCGCCAATGAACAACACTGGGCCAGCAAGACCGGCACCACCAAGAGCGAAGAAGATCGCGTCCACCAGCAAGCCACCACGGTGACGGCGGGTGGGGATGTGACGCTCAAGTCCGGCCAGGACATGACCCTGATTTCCAGCAAGGTCAAGGCTGGGGATGAAGCCTATCTGGTGGCCGGTGGCGAACTGAACCTGCTGGCGGAGCAGGACAGTGAGCATTCGCTGTATGACATGAAGAAGAAGGGAGGCTTTGGCAACCTGCAGACCCAGCGTGACGAAGTCACCCGCACCACACATATCGGCAGCGAAATCAGTGCCGGTGGCAACCTGACGCTCAAGAGCGATGGCGACCAGAAGTATCAGGTCGCCAAGCTGGAGAGCGGCAAGGACATCACCCTGGACAGCGGCGGCGCCATCACCTTCGAAGGGGTGAAGGACCTGCACCAGGAAAGCCACGAGAAGACCAATAACAACTCCTTCTGGGTGTCCTCCAAAGGCAAGGGCAATACCGACGAAACCCTGCGCCAGACCCAGATGGTGGCGGCCGGCAACATCGTGATCAAAGCCGTTGATGGCCTGAAGATCGATGTGAGGCAGGTCAACCAGCAAACCGTCAGCCAGAGCATCGACGCGATGGTCAAGGCCGACCCGCAACTGGCATGGCTCAAGGAGGCCGAGAAACGCGGCGATGTTGATTGGCGGCTGGTGAAGGAGATCCACGACTCCTACAAGTACAGCAACTCCGGGCTGGGGCCAGCTTCGCAGATCATTATTGCGATTGTGATGGCGGCGGTGGTTGGGCCTATGGCCATGGGAGCTATGGGGACGGCCACCGGTGGAGCGGTTGCTGCGGGGACCATGAGTTCGGGAACCGCTGGAATGCTGGTGTCGGGTGCGGGAGCTATCGCTACAGGCGCTGCGACTAATGCAACCGTTAGCTTTATCAACAATGGTGGAAATCTTGGGGCGGTATTTAAGGATGTGACCTCTTCGAATGCAATGAAAGGGTATGTGATCTCCGGAGTTACTGCGGGGCTGACGTCTGCTTATTTTGATGGCTGGACTGGCACTCACACTGATATCGCGACGAATAATGTTATTGGGCCGAAATTATATACCTGGACGGGTGTAGGGCAGTTTGCCGCAAATCAAACACTTCAAAGCGGCACCTCCATGTTGTTGAGCAAGGCACTGGGGCAAGGTGGGAGTGCAAGTGATGCCTTGAGAAGTGCTTTGTTCAATACGCTAGCTGCTGCAAGTTTCAACGCGGTAGGCGATTACACCAAACAATGGGGAATTGAAAACGGTACCCTGCCGAAGATTGCAATACACGCCATGGTGGGCGGATTGTTGGCCGAGGCTACAGGTGGAGACTTCAAGACAGGAGCTTTGGCGGCGGGGGCTAACGAGGCGGTTGTTGTAGAACTCAACAGATTGGTCAAGGGAGATGCACACCTGTTGACCATGAGCTCCCAGATTGTTGGAGTTCTGTCGGCTGCTGCTCAGAAAGATGCAGATGCAGCCAAGATGGAAAAAGGTAGTTGGATTGCGAAGAACGGAACGCAATACAACTTTTTAGGGGACCACTCCGCCAAGCAACGTGATGAGGCCCGTGAGTCCTTTGAGAAAGATAAAGGAATAGATGCAGCAAGAAGGTTAGTTGGCTTAGAGGGCTCGGACCAGCGTAGTGATAATCTACTTGATGCATATAAGAGGAATCCCGCGTCCCTTACTAAAGAAGATTTTGCCGAATTAACTGCTTATTTACAGGTGTATGCCTACGAAATAGCAAGTGCAAGAGGAGAGCAAGCGGCGAAAGCCAGCGTGGAGAAGCTCCTGAACAATGGCTCTGAAGCCAAATGGACTTTTCCTTATGCTGGTACCAAAGAAGCAAAAAATGCCTATGCAGATGCGGAGCGTGCAGAGGTTGATGGATTCTTTAATAGAAATTTTTGGTGGACGAGAGATAAAAGTGAAAATGAGCTGACCTACAAAGCCGCTCAAAGTTATCTGCG
Source organism: Pseudomonas sp. LD120 (assembly GCF_009861525.1). Classification (GTDB taxonomy): domain Bacteria; phylum Pseudomonadota; class Gammaproteobacteria; order Pseudomonadales; family Pseudomonadaceae; genus Aquipseudomonas. Next base: position 1,185,161 of record NZ_WVHL01000003.1, read on the forward strand.
AGTTGGCGATGAGCAGCAGGGTCTTGCGAATATTGGTGGGCCAGCAATTTATGGCCTTTCTGGGCCTGTAGGCGCTACGATCCGAACCGCAGCAGCGGTCAACGGAGTGCTTCAAGTTGGTCATGGCACAGGCCAAGCTTTGGAGGGTGATGCTTGGAACGCTGCTGGTAATATCGTTTTGGGCTTGCTTGGTGTTGCTAGCTTGGGGGTGCCGGGGGCGAGGCCGGGTGTTGTTAGTGCTCCAAAAAATTCTGCTGCAAAAGCGACAGCAGGTGCTTCTGTTGATGGCGCAGGCGGTATTGCTGTTGCGCCTAAAACGATCCCATATGAACCAAAGGGCTCGGTTGTCTTGCAAGGTGACGCCCCTGTATGCGGACCAGCCTGCGCAGCAATGACAATTACTGACAAAACGGGTGCGGCTATTAGCCTTGACAATGCAATTGGAAGCTTTGTAAACGGGGTCAGGCCGACCGGCGTTAACACTCTGGAATTATCAGATGTGATATCTAAGGCGGGAGTTAAAAATACTGTAAATACTACAATGCTACCTGAGCAGTTAAACAAAGCACTGCAAGAAGGAGCGAGTGTTATCGTTCAGGTTCCCGCTGGCCAAGGAAAGCACTTCATTATTGTTGATAGTGTTAAGTCTGTTGATGGCGTAAGTTACTATATGACACGAGATCCGTATGTCGGGCCAAGAGGTGTTCAGCAAGGTTTGTTAGATGGCGCAATGTCAACAGGCGTTAATGCCATTGTGATAGGGAAGTGATAATGAATATCGGCGATATTGTTGAACTAGATGGCTGGCTGGTTATTATTGATTATAAGCTTTTTCTCATACCGGAGAACTATTCGGAAAGTTATGAAGATGGTGAGAAGATTGAGATGTCTAACCCTGAAATGATGTTTTCTGTGATGGATGAAATACTTCCCTTAGCCGGAGGAAAGAGCTTTATATTTCATAAGTCTAAGGTTTCAGGGGTCTTGATAGAGCTTTCGCCGATGAAAATTAAGCCAACAGCTTTATCTGTAGAGGAGAGAGGGCGTGGCTTTATTTCTATAGATATTGAGGGTGATGTTGAAAAGCATAAAGCTCGGTACGAAGATTTTCTTAAGAAGAGACAGAATGTTAAGTCCGGTGACTGGCTAGATTATTTGTAGCGGCAAAAGGAATACTTACACCTAAGGAAATCCTGAAAAAGACTTCCTGATTTGGCAAAATCTCCGGACACCAATCGCCGAGCTTTTCAATGAAGCAAATGACCTTCGCCGATGCCGAGTACGCCGGTAAGCGCAAGCAGACCCGCAAGGAATTGTTCCTGATCGAGATGGATCGGGTCGTACCCTGGAAGGGTTTGATTGCCCTGATCGAACCTCATTACCCGAAGGGCGAAGGGGGTCGTCCGGCCTATCCTTTGATGGCGATGCTGCGGGTTCATCTCATGCAGAACTGGTTCGGTTACAGCGATCCTGCGATGGAAGAAGCGCTGTACGAGACGACGATCTTGCGCCAGTTTTCCGGTCTGAGCCTGGAGCGGATCCCAGATGAAACTACCATCCTCAACTTCCGTCGCCTGCTGGAAAAGCACGAGTTGGCCGCTGGTATTCTCGGCGTGATCAATGGCTATCTGGGCGACCGTGGCTTGTCGCTGCGACAAGGCACCATCGTCGATGCCACGCTGATTCATGCGCCCAGTTCGACCAAGAACAAGGACGGCAAACGCGACCCTGAGATGCATCAAACCAAGAAAGGTAACCAGTATTACTTCGGTGCCAAAGCTCACATTGGTGTCGACGATGAGTCAGGGCTGGTGCACAGCGTGGTGGTCACTGCGGCCAACGTCGCGGACATAACCCAAGTCGACAAACTGCTACACGGTGCTGAGAACGTGGTCTGCGCCGATGCAGGCTATACCGGTGTCGAGAAGCGCGAAGAGCATGCGGGACGCCACGTCATCTGGCAGATTGCAGCCCGGCGCAGTACCTACAAAAAACACGGTAAACGCAGCGCGCTGTACAAAGCGATGCGCAAGATCGAGAAAGCCAAGGCCCAGGTTCGCGCCAAGGTTGAGCATCCATTTCGAGTGATCAAGCGTCAGTTTGATTATACGAAAGTGCGTTTCCGAGGCTTGGTGAAAAACACTGCTCAGATGGTGACGCTGTTCGCCCTGTCGAACCTTTGGATGGCGCGTCGATATTTGCTCTCCAGCGCAGGAGAGGTGCGTCCGTAATGAGGGAAATAGCTGCTGCGAGGAGCGTTCAGCGGAAAAAATGGATGGAATAGGCGGCAGACGTGATCGGTTTTGAACGGCTGCCGTTTTTTGAAAGCACCTATGGCTCAGCAGTCGAAAAATAGCGGCCTACTTCAGACTATCCCTAAAGACTTTCCTGAGGTCTCAACAAAAATAAGCCAGAGGCAGAATCGTCATACTGCAGGGACACAGCAGCTTGAGGAGCGGGGGAGCGTTGGTTTCGTGAACAGTGTTTCAGATGCTCAAAAAGTGCTTGACGCTTACCACTCCGGCCAAGTGAAAATCCTAGGAAAGAATGGTCAAGGTTTTCCAGTGGTTAAATTTGAGGGTGTTACTGGAACTAACGTGAATCTCGGCGTTGGTATAACTGATCAGCCGACTAACGTATTTGTTATAAAGGGAACAAAAAAGCCGAGCATTGTCCCCACAAATCCAAACTGGAGTCAGAAATGAGTGATCAGCCTGTGCTGGAAGATTGGAACTTTCAAGTGCTAATGCTTGTTCAGGCGTTGGTAGGGGCGGTCTCTGCCAACTTTAGAATGGTCGCATTGCTGTGGTGTGGCGATGAGTGGGTATTGAGGTTCTATCTTGAAGAGAACCTTGAGGATGACGTCGAGGAGATTGAAGATATTGTTTGTCAATATACGGCATATCAAAGTTCTAGCTTGAGATGCCGTTCTGAATTGATTGTGGGTAGCGAAAGACTTCCGGTGTTATCTGAGCTTGGGCGGGTCGTGTACCGTCGCAGAGAGGCCATTGGCAGTTAGTTGCTGCAAAAGGAACTGGTAAAGCAGGGCAGGCCACCAAGAATCCTAATTCGACAAGTGCTTTGACAGATGCTGAAGCTGGGGTTAGCAAACTACCAAAAATTTGGGATGTTCCAGATGCTGCAATTAGTAAATTCCCAGGGAGTTGGGCAGTTTCGCCAAATAAAAAAGGTACTGGATTTAGATGGCAAGATCCCAAAAATAAAGGAAATGGTGTTCGGATCGATAAGGGTGAACCTCATATAAGTCAGCCAACTCAGCAAGTGGATCACGTTATTGTTAGGTCAAATGGTCAGGTTATAGGTAGAGATGGTAAGCCTGTTGTAGGATCTATTAAAGATCATGCAGAGCAAGTTCATATTCCATTAAGTGAGTATAAGAAATGGAAGAGTTGGAACTCTCCAAACTAGAATATCCTACGATGAGAGACGAATTGATCTCCTACTTGGAGGGGTTGTCCAGTGCTGATTATCAATACAGTGCCTGGGTATCTAGATCGAACTCTGATATAGCTTATGATGAGTTCAATTATACTGTTCATTTTTTATACGACGATACCGATTTAGCAACCGATCCTCGCTCTTGGATCGGGATTGTGCTTAGAGGAGAAAGCGAAGTAAGAGCAATTTCTGATGTTGTTAAGAGTATTGATAAGGTTTTTGATAAGTATGGAACTTGTCTTACGGATGCGGAGTATTTGACGAAGCCTGAATGGGCTAACGTTATTGAGGCATCAAAAAACGCTTTAATAGCATTTTCTCAGGTGTAGAAAATCTTAACTGATGTTGATGATACTGTGCTGGCTGGAAGAGGGGCTCCATCAACCCCACATTCAAAGTGCCAAGCTGATCCCTAATGCTGTGCTCCCGATCTCTTTCTGGAGCCAGCCCCACCATGATGCGACCCGACGTCAAAGTCGAAAAATCTATGGTCACCTCCTTTTTTGCAATGCTGATCAGTGATGGTTAGTTGGTTTGCCTAAATCTATCCGGCGTCTGGACGGAGCACGCTCCGCGCCACGATGAGAGTCGCGCCTGGCAATCCTTAAAAGTCTATCGGATTCGAAAGCCGATTTTCGACACAGGTTCTTTACCAGGCCGGTGGGCCGTTCACATCATCAATTGTTCAGTTATCGCAAAACCTGGAAGGATCGTTCGTGGTACAGCACAACAGTAGGATCAGGCCGCTAAAGCGTCTGGCCCTGCTTCAAATTGTGTATGGTGGGCCGCTATCGCCCAGGCGATTCTTGCCAGTTTGTTCGCCAAGGCACAGGCCACCACGTTTGAGTGGCGACGACAGAGCATTGAGCGCACCCAATCGGCCAACGCGCCGTGCTGATATTTTAGCCTAAACATGTAAACCCTGGCGCACTGCACCAACAACCGTCTGAGGTTCTTATCGCCTCGTTTGCTGATCCCCAGCAGATTCGCCTTGCCGCCCGTGCTGTACTGCCGGGGCACCAGTCCAACGGACGCGGCGAAGTCACGGCTACACCCGTATTGTTTACCATCCCCCATTTCGGCAGCCAAAAGGCTGGCGGTGATCGGGCCGACACACGGTATGCTCAGCAAACGACTGCCCAGATCATCGTCGGCCAGTTGGCCTACAAGCTCTTTATCCATTTCCTTGATTTGCTCATTCAGATAACTGAAGTGCTGATGCAATCGCTGTAGCAACACCGTCAGTCGAACCGGCAGTTCATGCTCGGCCAGAATATTCCCCAAGCGCTTCATCATTGTCGGACCTTTAGGTAGGCTGATTCCGAACTCAAGCAGAAAGCCATGCATCTGATTGACCGCTTTCGTGCGATCGTGCACCAACGACTCCCGCGTGCGATGCATGATTGAAAGTATCTGCTGAGACTCGGTCTTGGGTGCCACGAAACGCATCGTCGGACGCGTAGCTGCTTCGCAGATCGCCTCAGCATCCACAAAGTCGTTCTTGTTGCTTTTGACAAAAGGGCGAACGAACTGCGGCGAAATCAGCTTGGCCTGATGCCCCATCGCTATCAGTTCCCTAGCCACAAAATGCGAGCCGGCGCAGGCCTCCATCACTACGGTGCATGTCGGGATATTGCCGAAGAACCTCATCATCTGCTGCCGTGAGAGCTTCTTGCGAAACACCTCTCGGCCTGGCTTGTCTTGGCCGTGCAGGTGGAAACTATGCTTACCGAGATCGACACCTACCAGCGTTAAATCGCTCATGATGATGGCCTCCGAAAATAAAACACCCTGCGAAAGCGTAGCCCTCGCAAGGTGTGAGGGTGACCATCTCATTAGTCTATCTCTACCCCAAGCCTGTCGACTTCCAAAAATCCATCGACGGTCTGGCCGCGCTGGTCGAGACCGCCAAGGTCAACGGCCAAGAGCCTTATACGTGGCTGCGCCACGTACTAGAGCGGCTGCCGCATGCCTCGTCAGTAAAGGACTACGAGGCGCTACTGCCCGCCGCAGATGCCACGGTAGACCGTTGCTCCACCACTGGGTAGGTGGGGTTTATGGATCGCATACCGTCAATGGGAGCCTGGGTATCGATCAACAGCGAGGGAATGTTGCAGTCATGGCCGGTAATCGGCATGTCTCGATTCCGAGTAGTCATGGATCTTGCTCCTATATCAATCACAGCCATCACCCTCTGCCGTCGAGCAGCGTAAAGGTGACGGATTGCACAAGGTTGGCGGACCAGGGATACAGGACCTGGCACTCCCGAAGGCGTCCCAGCGCAACCCGCCATGTTTCTATGCCCGCTCACCTGGCTCCAGGCTTGAGCAAAATGCTCAGCAAATACAGCAAAACGGCATATTTCACTGCCCGCGCCAGCCCCCTAACCTTGTCTCCATCAGCTTCTTCAACCCGGATGGAACACAACAAAAATGACTGAATACAACATTGCCCTGGTGGGCTTCGGCGGGGTCAATCGGGCCCTGGCGCAGTTGATTGCCGAGCGCAATCACGTGTGGAAAAAACACTTGGGCTTCGGCCTGAAGATCGTCGGGGTCAGCGATCTGTTCCTCGGCTCTATCGTTGCTCCCCAGGGGCTGGATGCCGGTCTGCTGAGCAAGCTGCCGGCAACCAAAGGCGCCCTGGCGCAACTGCCCGGCGGCCAGGTGGAGGCGCTCAACGAGCAGGTGATCAAGGACTCCGGCGCCGACATCATTGCCGAGGCCACTTTCACCAATCCGGTGGACGGCGAACCGGCCACGACGTTCTGCCGCTGGGCCCTGGAGCAGGGCAAGCACGTGGTGACCACCAACAAGGGGCCGATTGCCCTGCACGGTGCCGAGCTCAAGGCTTTGGCCCAGCGTAATCAGGCGGCGTTCGAGTACGAAGGCGCGGTGATGAGCGGCACCCCGGTGATCCGCATGGCCCAGCAATCCCTGGCGGGCAGCGAGCTGCTGGGTTTTGAGGGCATTCTCAATGGCACTTCGAACTTCGTTCTGAGCCGTATGGAGGGTGGCCTGGGTTTTGCCGAGGCGGTGGCCGAGGCCCAGGCCCTGGGCTATGCCGAGGCCGATCCGACGGCGGACGTCGAAGGCTTTGACGTGCGCTTGAAGGTGGTGATCCTGGCCAACGAACTGCTCGGTGCGCAGTTGACCGTCAGCGATGTCAGTTGCCGGGGCATCTCCGGCCTGACGGCCGCGGACCTGGAGCAGGCCCGGGCCGAGGGGGCGCGCTGGAAGCTGATCGGTTCGGCCCAACGCCTGGCCGATGGCTCGCTGCAGGCCAGTGTCGAGCCGCGCCTGTTGCCCTTGGCTCATCCGTTGGCGGGGATTGGCGGGGCGATCAACGCGGTGTCGTTCAACAGCGAACTGCTGGGCGCGGTGACGGTGTCCGGGCCGGGCGCCGGGCGCATCGAGACGGCCTTTGCCTTGCTCTCGGACATCATCCACATCCACCAGTCGCGCACCTGCCGCTAGGAGCCTGTCCATGAACCTGTCACGCCTGGCGCCGGTCGCCGATTCGATTGACGTCTGCAGCCCCTTCGATGGTCGGCTGATCGGGACGGTGCCGCGCCTCGAGGCCGGTGCCGTGCCCTACCTGTTGCAGCAAGCCCGCCAGGGCGTCAGCGACTGCGCGGCGCTGCCGCGTTATCAGCGGGCACGGATTCTGGAGCGGGCGGCCTTGAACATCGAGCGCGATGCCGAGCACTTCGCACGGCTGATCGTCGATGAAGCGGGCAAGACCCTGAAACAGGCGCAGAAGGAGGTCAAGCGTTGCATCAACACCCTCAAGCTGTCGGCCGAAGAGGCCAAGCGCAATGCCGGCGAGGTGTTGCCATTCGATGCCTATGAAGGCTCGGAAAACCGCCAGGGCTGGTTCTCTCGCGAGCCTCTGGGGTTGATCCTGGCGATCACCCCTTACAACGATCCGCTGAACTTGGTGGCGCACAAGCTGGGCCCGGCCATCGCCGGGGGCAACGGGGTGATCCTCAAACCGTCGGAGCTGGCGCCGCTGTCGGCGATCAAACTGGTGGACTACTTGCGCGATGCCGGGTTGCCAAGCACGGTGGTGACCTTGGCCACCGGCGGTGCTGAATTGGGCAAGGCTTTGGTGGCAGCGCGTGAGGTGCGGATGATTTCCTTCACCGGCGGCTTTGTCACCGGCGAGCAGATTGCCCGCAGCGCCGGCCTGAAGAAGCTGGCCATGGACCTGGGGGGCAACGCGCCGGTGATCGTCATGGCCGACTGCGACCTGGCGGCGACGGTGGAAAGCTGCGTGTCCGGGGCGTTCTGGGCGGCGGGGCAGAACTGCATCGGCACCCAGCGCCTGCTGGTCCAGGCCTCGATCTATGAGGCGTTTCGCGAGGCCTTTGTGCGCCTGGCCCGGGAACAGGTCAGTGGCGACCCGTTGGCCGACAGCACGGATATCGGGCCGATGATCAGCCTGCAGGCGGCGCAGAACGCGCAGAAGGTCGTGGATGAAGCGCTGCAGCAGGGCGCACGGCTGCTTTGCGGGCATCAGCGCCAGGGTTCCTGCTACGCCGCCACGGTGCTGGAGAACGTCGATCACCACAGCCGGTTGTGGCGCGATGAGGTGTTCGCCCCGGTGGTGGTCTTGCAGCCGTTCGACGATCTGGATCAGGCCATCGCCCTGGCCAACCAGCCCGAATACAGCCTGCATGCGGGGATCTTCACCAACGATCTGCGCACCGCCATGGACGCTGCGCGGCGGATCGAGGCCGGTGGGGTGATGATCAACGATTCGTCCGATTACCGTTTCGATGCCATGCCGTTTGGCGGCTTCAAATACGGCAGCCTGGGCCGCGAAGGGGTGCGGTTCGCCTATGAGGAAATGACCCAGCCCAAGGTGGTGTGCCTCAACAGCCTGGGCTGAGGTTGGTTGCCGCAACACGACAGGTCGTCGGGCGCCGGGCAGGTTTGGTCACCTGCCCGGTGCTTTTTTGCCTGGAGGATCGGGGGGAAATCGGCCCGCAGAAAGGCGCTGGTCAAGTGCACCCGCTCAGGAAGCACGATGGAGGGCGCGGCGGATGCTCAAGGTGCGCGGGCGACAAAGGCGCGGCCGGTAGCGGGCGCTGATTCCCAGTCTGTTGCCACCGGCGTTGCCGTGTCCATCTGGGGGCGGATCAGACCACTTCGTCGATCAATGAGGTTTTTGGCGTCGTGGTCGCTACCGGCGGCTGAGGCTGTTCCTTGACCTTGTCTCTGAGTTTTTCCAACGCCTCTTTTTGCTCCGCCGTCAGGGGCGGTGGGGTCAGCACCTTGCCCGAGTCAGGCAGCGTGATGCCGGGCTGGGAGCCGCCGGCGGTCAGTGGTGGAAGGGGACGGTTGTTTATTTCCATGTCACTGCATCCTTGAGTGGAGGGGTGAATAAAGGGTAACGACCGGGTTGCGCTGATCTTTAGAGCCAATACTCTAGGTTGCCATCCGAACCCGCATCGGCAGACGACTATACTTGGTGTTGATAATTGTTCTTGTTTGAAAATAAGATATGTTATTACGTTTTGAGCCCGCCCCTAAGGGGCCTCTCCCATGAAAGTCCTGTCCTCCCTCAAAGAAGCCAAGAACCGTCACCGCGACTGCCAGATCGTCAAGCGTCGTGGTCGGATCTACGTGATCTGCAAATCCAATCCACGCCTCAAGGCGCGCCAGGGCGGGGCGAAACACCGCAACAAGGGTTGAGCCGCCGCTTGCTCTGGTTCAGGACCGAGCTGCCCGATACGCAGCGATCAGCGCCGGGCGCCTTGGTGGCCTATCGGCCCAGGCGGGCGATCAGGGGTTCGAGCGTGGGGCGTTTGCTCTGCCACTCCGCCTTGGTGATGCCCAGCAGGACCACGTCGATGCGCTGGCCATCCTTGAGGATGTTCTGGCGCCGCAGCCCCTCCTGCTGGAAACCGAATTTCAGGTGCATGTTGATGACCGCCGGGTTATTGGCCAGTACCTCGCAGTTGAGCTTTTCAAGACCGGCTTCGGTGAAGGCGTAGTCCAGGATCCAGAACTCGATCCGGCTGCCCAGGCCCTTGCCTTGCTGTTCGGCGTCCAGGTAGAACGCCCAGTCGGCGGTTTTCTGGCGGGTATTGATGGCATTCAGTGAAACGATGCCCAGGGCCCGGCCTTGCTCCATGACGACAAACACCGCCTGGGCCGGATTGCCCCGCAAGGAACTCAGCCAGCGTTGGTGTTCCTGCTCGCTGATTTCGTGGGAGGTGTACATGTACTGGCGCACGGCTTCCTGGTTGCGCAGTGTGCGTACATGGGCCTGGGTGGCCGGATCGGCATCGACCAGGGGGATGAACTGCATCCTGATGTCCTTCTCGGATGGGTGAGCGGTGGTGGCGCATGATGGCATATCCACTGCTATCGCATGGATTTGTCTCTCGAGACAAGAACCGGTAGAAAGAGCCCTCGCATTCAAAAAACAGATACCTGCATGAGCAACATCGAGAAACCCAATAGCCGTCTGTTCGACCTCGACTTGCTGCGGGCCATTGTCACGGTGGCCGATTGCGGCAGTTTCACCACGGCCGCCAGTCGCTTGCATTCGACCCAGTCCACCGTCAGCCAGAAAATCCGCCGCCTGGAGGAGATGGCCGGGCAGCGCCTGCTGGAGCGCGGCAATCGCGACGTGCTGCCCACCGATGCCGGCGCCACGCTGCTGGGGTATGCCAGGCGCTTGCTGGCGCTGAATGACGAGATGCTGGAGGCGCTGTCCGGCGCCACGGTGGCGCTGACGGTGCGCATCGGGGTGCCGGATGACTTTGCCGCCGGGCGCACCACTGAGCAGTTGGCCGCCTTCAACCGGCGCTATCCCCAGGTCAAGCTGGAAGTCACCAGCGGCCTGAGTCGCGACCTGAGCGCCAGCTATGACCGCGGTGAACTGGACCTGGTGGTGCTCAAGCAACTGCGCAACAGCCGCGAGGCCCTGGGCTGCTGGCCGGAGAAGACCTGCTGGGTGGACAGCGCGAACAACCCCTGCATCGACCTCGATCCGCTGCCCATCGTCACCTTTCCACCGCGGGGGGTGTACCGCGATGAAATGATCAATGCCCTGGAATCCATCGGCCGGCGCTGGCACATCAGTTTCACCAGTTCCAGCCTCAGCGGCCTGCAGTCGGCGATTGCCGATGGCATGGGCATCGGCCTGCTGCCGATGCGCGCAGTGACGGCGGGGCATCAGGTTCTGGCCCGCAGCACCGGGCTGCCGTCGGTGGATGTGTTCGAGGTGGCGTTGCTGCACCGTCCGGCGGCGGATCCCATGGTCAAGGAACTGGCCCGGGTATTGTCGCGGGTGCTGGCTCAGGACACTCGGAGCTGAGCCTGTTTGGTATTTGATAAATGAATATGCCGGATTCCGGTATTTAATTTGTGCATGAAGGCGGCGCTGGATATCGTGCTGCCCAGCAGTGGTCCGCGTCGCCCCGTGGCGCGTCGACCCGCAGCTTTGTTCACCCCGGCGGCGCTGCTGCACGGGGCAGCAAAACAACAACGAGGAGAGTCTCCATGTCCAAAACCACTTATTACGCGCCCCACGGCGGGCACCCGGCGCAGACCGAAATGCTCACCGACCGTGCCATGTTCACCGAAGCCTATGCCGTGATCCCCAAGGGCGTGATGCGTGACATCGTCACCAGCCACCTGCCGCACTGGGACAACATGCGCATGTGGGTGATTGCCCGTCCGCTGTCGGGTTTTGCCGAAACCTTTTCCCAGTACATCGTGGAAGTGGGCGCCAATGGCGGCAGCGACAAGCCCGAGCAGGACCCCAACGCCGAAGCGGTGCTGTTCGTCGTCGAAGGCGAAGTCAACCTGACCCTGCAGGGCCAGGAGCATGTCCTCAAGCCTGGTGGCTATGCCTTTATCCCGCCGGCGGCCGACTGGAAGCTGCGCAACACCAGCGGCACCGAGGCGCGTTTCCACTGGATCCGCAAGCACTACCAGAAAGTCGACGGCGTGCCGTACCCGGATGCGTTCGTCACCAACGAGCAGGACATCGAGCCGCGGGTGATGCCGGACACCGAAGGTCGCTGGAGCACCACGCGCTTTGTCGACATGAGCGACATGCGCCATGACATGCACGTCAACATCGTCAACTTCGAGCCGGGCGGCGTGATTCCGTTCGCCGAAACCCACGTCATGGAGCACGGCCTCTATGTTCTGGAAGGCAAGGCGGTGTATCGCCTGAACCAGGACTGGGTCGAGGTCGAGGCCGGCGACTTCATGTGGCTGCGCGCGTTCTGCCCGCAGGCTTGCTACTCGGGTGGCCCGGGCCGCTTCCGCTACCTGCTGTACAAGGATGTGAACCGCCAGATGCGCCTGACCCTCAACGCGGCGCATTGATTCGAAGGCGTGGCAGGGGCGGTTCGAACCTCTGCACCGCCGAACGGCGAGTCATGAAAACCGGCGAATAATCGCCGGTTTTTTGGTTGCGCAATGGGGCAGAGCCCGGCGTCCAAGGGCCACTTTGGCTGTTGCTAATGCCTTGCGCGACCGGGTGAATGGTCTCGCCAGATGCTGGACCGCGCCCGAGACAGCGACCGCAATGTACAGCTGTGGAGCAACGATCTTGCCGCTCTGCATGGCGCGAGCGCCGGCAACGACGATTTTGACAGCGGTCAGTTCAAGACCATCGGACTTGGCCTGTTCTTCGCCGATGACGCTTGAAGTGCCAGCGTCTTGAGCTTCCGCAACCGTCCCAACACTTGGGATGATGAGCTGTCTATCAAGGTAAGTGTTGCCAGTGTTGGGCTTCACTCGTTCACATTTCTAGTCGAGGGCAGTGTAGCGCCAGGTGTTGTGGCGTTTACTTCCAGCCTTACACACGTTTGCATCTCACCGGTTACCAGAGAAGTTATCGAGGTTCCTTTGCCACTGAGGGCGCTGCTCCAGCCTTGAGCGTTGTCGTTGCTTGGACGAGACAGAGCAGGCTAGCCGAGGTGGGTAAATTGAATACATCGAGGGCGTGTGGAACCTGTCTGTTCAAGTCTGCCTGATCCTTGACGGAATAAGCCCATGGGAATGCCCAGTCAAACGGCTATGTCGTCTCCTGTGTGCACGCTACTAACTCGAATCAGACGCTGTGTATGCATACAGTAACCGAGGCTTTGGCATGGCGCGATTTGCGCCGACGAACTGTAGGGGGGAGGTAGGCTGCTGGGGCGGCAGAACGCCGGAGGCTGGCTACGGCAGTAGGCGCCATCGGTATATTGCGGTTGCAGTAGATTGAGGCGAAAGCCTCTCAAAAAGATCAAAATATTCGGACGCGTCCAAAAATGCCTGAGCTGGGTCGATGGGGAGAGGCTGGGAGCAAAAGACGCCAGACACAAAAAAGCCCTGAAAAATCAGGGCTTTCTTGTTGAGATTTGGCGGAGGCGTAGAGATTCGAACTCTAGGACCTGTTACAGTCGGCGGTTTTCAAGACCGCTATGCAAAGGCCCATAGATCAAGAGGTCTAGAGTTTTTTCATTGCAAAACTTTGGTTTTTTGAATGCTCTACAGGCCGCATTCTACAAGGGGCGTCTTTCGAGTTTTGTAACGGCTTTTCCTCCTATTTGGACGGTTGGGCAATAGCCCCGACTCGCCGGTAGACGCGCTCCGTGATGTCGCCTTTGGTGTGCCCCAGGAGCAGGCTTGCCTCGTCGATATCGGTGATTTCTGACGCTGCTTTTGGCCTGATATCTCGGAACTGAAAGTTTGCGATCCTGCTCGCCATAAGCGTGTCGCCCGCTTCAATTGCCTCCGTCTTCGCCTTGTCCCTCGCCTTATCCCATCTGTCGCGCAGCATCTTGGCGGTCATGCGCTTACCTCGTGAGCTCACAATCAGGTAGCTACAAGGATGCTGAGCATTGCGCTCGTTCATCTGCGAAATTAGAAGTCCCAGGCTGTTGAGGACTCCGTTGACTGATACCTGGATACGAAGCTTCTTGTGCGTCTTGTTCTGCTGCACTCCCAGATAATCCCCCTCGACATCGTCTCTGCGCATAACCAGGACATCTGCAGGCCGCTGGCCAGTCAGATACGCCAAATCCATAGAATCCTTCAGTTCCTGGCACGCCTTCCGGTAAACCGCATCCCACACCACGTCATTTGCGTAATAGTCGCGAGGAGTTTCCTTATTCTTGCGTACGCCCTGGCAGGGGTTTTCTTTCGTGGTAAGGCCCCACTCGCGCGCCATGTTGAACACATGAGAGAGGGTAGCGATCTCCCTGTTCGCTCGCACTTTCGCCGTTCGCGCATCTCGATACCCGGCAATGGTTGCAGGAGTTATGGAGTCGATCGGGGCGCTATCGAACAGATGGCGCAACTGCTTTATTTCGGCGAGGTTGTCGCGCTGCGTGCGGGGGGCCTTCTTCGGGACGATGTCGCGGATGTACCGATCAAATATCCCCTTCATAGTGCGCAGATCCAGAGGCTTGTCCTTGGCTTCAAGCTCAGCCCATTTGAGCCGAGCCTGGTCGAGGTCCTTGCCGAGTGAGATGCGCTTTCCCGCTGAGTCCAGGTAGAAATAAGCAATCCATGCTGTGCCGTCTTTTCGTGGCCGGACCCACTGGTACATCCTGGGGGGCAGATGTCGATTTTCAGTCTTGCGGGGGCGCATATCAGTTCACTCGCGAAAAGTCAGGCGTCCATGCCGGCGCTGCCGGCGGTGGGTTGGGGTCAAGGATTGCCGGAACCAAAGCGCCCAGCTTCATGCGGGCGTACTGGCGACCCACTAGCGGCCGGCCGCCGCGGCTCTCGACATACAGCCACTTTCGATCGTCCAGCCAGCGTCTCTGGTGGAATCGACCCTTGTAGCCGGTGATGTCGGCTAACTCTTCTTCCGAAAGGATCTCGGTTTCCATGGGGTTCTCCACGCCGCGCTTGGCGGCAGAAGGTGGTTATCGGTTATTCGTCTTCTTCGTCTTCTGGCCAGCCCTTTAGGTCGCGCGCCCAGGCAGTCCACTGTTGACGCTGCTCATCGCTCATTCCATTCCAGCGCCCGGCAACCTCCGACGAGACAGTTTCCCCAGCTTTGAACTTCACAGTTCCGCAGTTACTGCCGAGGTCTTCGTCCGCATAACGAACGGTGATTTCGTCAGCTGGGTGGAGCTTTGAAAGCTCCATCAGGACCGGGAGAGGGCATGACCAAGCGGTATTGAATGAAAGCTCGTCTTTATCCAGATTGATCACCTGGTCGTAAGCGTTCCACTTTGTTCCCCAGACATCGCGTGCGAAGTCAAGCGAGTGGAAGTGCCCAGACGATCGCTTGTTGCGCAGCATCTGGATGAACTGCTCGAAGCATTCGTCGCTCATTTGCAATACGTTGGCTTCGGCGCGGCTGCGCTGTTGAAGTCCTGCAATCAAAGGATGGTCGTCGAGCGGCATGGCCGTGATTGCCTCGGCAGCGGTCTCAGCCTGGCCACTGATTCCGCCCCAGGAGAATTCGCCACGAAAAGGCAGGATGGTGTTGAAGTCGATCTCGCCGCTTTCATTTATCAACGACTTGAGCACGTGGGCAGGAGCGCTCACCTTGTTGGTCACATGGTTTGGCATGGCAATAGTTTTCCTCGCCCGCCATCGCCGGCAGGCTTTCCGATTGTTGATGTGTTGGTTTCAGATGGTGCTGATCGCCGCCGGCGTTGCGCCGTGGCACTTTCTTTGCGTTCGCCCGGTCTATGTCTTGCTTACCACCCTAGGCTGACTGATCCCGGGCCGGGCGGACTCTTCAGATCAGCCGTCGTAGCATCCGCACGGCATTTCTTGATGGCTTTCGTCAAAGAGTTTCATCTGGTCACGGTCCGATGCGATCAGGTCTTCCCAGCGCCAACGGCGCCCCAGCCCCTTTACTGACGTCAGGTTGGCGCCGCGCTCGATGGCAATGGCTCGTTCCTTCAGGTCATCCGGCAGCGACAGGATTTCATGCTGCTTGCTGTTCGGGCAGAAGAAGCAGGAGCTTTTCCCCGGAAGGGGCAGGCCGGCAGCGCGGATCGTCTCGATACACTCGTCCCGGCCCATGTCCCACTCGATCAGCGGATACCGCCATTTGTACTTTTTGTCTTCGTCGAACTTGGCGCGCTGAGGTTCGCCGGCGTCATACCCGATGCATTTGATCACCTTCCCCCCGGCTGCCCAGGCCACCTTGGCTGGCTCCCAGTTGTTGCAATAGGCGTCCTGCGGTTCGCCTTTGTACTTCTGTGAGCAGGACTTGAAGCCGTAGGCCACGCTCGGCAGCATCTTCATGCGGTGGCAGTTTTCCTCCAAGGTTTCGGGGCGACCCCCTTTGCGTACCGTGACGATTGGCGGGAAGCTACGGGCGACAAGCCATTCGCTGAAAGTTTCCAGGTACTCGTAGTTTTCTTGGCGCTCGCCTCCAGTGTCGGCGAACGTAATCAGGTCCGCGCGCTCACCGCGCTTGACCATTTCGATCAGCATCGCGGTGCTGTTGGTGCCAGCGCCGTAGCTGACTACCACCGGCACTTGGCTGCTCATGGCTTCGGCCCCGTGTAGATCAGGTAGGCCATGTAGGCGATTGCAGCAATTGGGAGGATCATGGCTGCTCTCCTTTACCAAGGGCGGCGCGGCGAGCATTGTGGAACTCTATAACCTCAGCCATTCCACGATCTACGGCAACAATCTCCCGGTCAAAGTAGGCTTGGCTGTCGGTCTCACCCTCTGGAGGCAGCTCGCCAGGACCGGCCAGCGAATTGTAGATCCACTCCATTGCGGCAGATGGGCCCTTGCCATGCTCTTCCTCGATGAGCGCCGAGCGCATGGCGAGGATGTAGCGGCCGAACAGCAGATCCAGTTCCTTGATACGCATGCGGGCGTGTTCGTTCTCTGCAAGCAGGGCCAGCGTTACAGCCGGCGGCACAGCCATTCCGTAATCATTCAGCGCTGCATAATCACCGCTGTCGTTCTGTGCAGCCTCGGCCAGGGCCTTCAGCTTTTCTTTGTCGATGTTCATGACTTCGTCCTTGGCCGCTATAGCGGCTGACTTGAATGTGGGGGAGGGGTGAGGTTTTTGCGGGTGGAGTACAAATGTACTCCTAGCGGGTTTTGTTGCCTTGGCGCGCATGAAAGCGCTCGTAGGGACCGTCAGGTAGGCCGCCGATTGCATTCGCCGCTTTGATCAGGATGTCGCCCAGGCGCATCTGGGCTTTGGGCGTGAAGTGCTTGAACCTGGTCCCAGGCGGGTAGTACGCCTCATGAGCCATGCGCTGACAGACTTTCGATGCCTCCTCAAGCCCACAGTTGCGCCCCCAGGCGATCAGCCTCTGGCGCTC
The DNA here is from genome assembly GCF_009861525.1 of Pseudomonas sp. LD120. GTDB lineage: Bacteria > Pseudomonadota > Gammaproteobacteria > Pseudomonadales > Pseudomonadaceae > Aquipseudomonas. The sequence goes on from NZ_WVHL01000003.1 coordinate 1,201,896, forward strand.
AGGGTCTTCGAGCTGCAGTTCTTGCTTCGCAATCGGCGCACTCGGCTCTGCGCTGGCGGATAGGGCGGCATCGATCTCCGCCTCCAGCGTTTCAACCTCAGCCGGCGAATCGTGCTCGGGTCGTTGAACTCCGAGGCTTGCGACACGCCGCAGCAGCCCGCCCAACTCCTCGACTCGCTTCTCTGCTGCTTGGGCGGCCTCGAACCAGTCACGCCGGGACAGCTCGCGGTCGTTGTCGCTGAAGGTCAGAGCGTCTATCTGCTCGTCCTTTCTGTTCAGGTCGGACTGAAGGGCAGCTACTCGCTGCTCCAGGTGTTGGGTTTCTGTGGGCATGGGAATACCTCAAGCTATGCTGAACTTGCATTCAAGGAGGAATAAGAATGGCGCCGAAAATCCCGCAATATGCTTCGAGACATCCGGTCGACCAGCTGGCGCAGTACTTTTGCAAAACATGCTCGAAAATGAGGCTTGGCCGCGTATCTCGGTCAGGCTGGACCACCGACGGCAGCCATCTGGATAGCGAGCTTTATGTGATCTGCCTTAAATGCGGGAATCGCCAGTACGACAATTACAACTGGCTTTCTCTTTAAGCTGCTGAGGCCACCTGATCCCTGGTTAGCCACGGGTCGTTTGCCCGGGCCAGCGCGGCCATTGGCGGCGGGCTGACACTGTTGCCGCACATATGAACCTGCTGGGTTTTAGTGAATGGCTTGCCGTCAGCGCCGTGGCTGATGATGTAGTCGTCTGGGAAGCCCTGAGCCTTGTAAAGCTCGGAGGGTTGCAGCATCCGCAGACAGATATCGACGATCACATACGGCGTTCCCTTAATCGTGACGGTGACCAGGCCCAGGCGATCCTTTGTGGTGACTGTTGGGGCTGGATCGTTGGCGCCGCTCACGTTCTCGGTGCCGTAGTAGCTGATCAGGAATGCCGCGACCCGCAGGGCGCCTGCTTCAACTTCAGGTGAGAGCTGCAGCTCGACCAGCGAGCTCTTGCCACCACCGCCGGCCGTTATGGTTGGTGCTGGCTCGTCCACGCCTTGGCCGACGCTGGCGCCGAACTGGCGCTCCATAAAGGCGGTGACCAGCCCGTGGTGAGTGCCCCCGGCGCTGATCGTGTGCAGGGGATCACCAGCATCCCGCGCATCGCAGTTACCGCGCAGGTGCACCAGGTTTGCGGTTACCAGTTGCTGCTGGCTGCCGGTGTTGGTCACTGTCGTCATAGGGGCCTCAATGCTCTTGGCGGCTGTGGTGTTGAAGCCGCCGTTCATCTGGGCCATGAGCGCAGTCACCACTGATCGGTGGTTCTGAGTCATCAGGGTGCCCGCAGGCTGGTCAATTGGCGCCGGTTTGCCGGAGTACTCGGGGCCGCCAGTACCCACCAGCACCGCGCCAGCTATGGCGTGTTTGACGCCACCGGCAACAACGGTGCCCAGCGGCTGGCCAAGGCCAGGCACTCTGGGTTCCTGGCCGGTACGCTCGCCGTATCCGGTTTGGATGAGTGTTGGGCTGATCAGCGTCAGCTCGCCGCGATTCGCGCAGGTCACAGTCGGCAGCGGGGCGGACGGGTCGTTGATCCGGTCGCTGCCCTGGTGTGTTGCTGGCGCGATGATCGGGCTGGCCATGGCGAACGATCCGCCGCGGGGCCAGGATGTCACGGTCCGCAGCGGTTCATGGGCTGACTGCACGCTGTCGCCGGACCAGTTCGCAATCGGCACGATGAACGGGTCAGCAGCATCGAGGACGAATTTCTTCATGCCCTTGGCGATTCGCCGCAGGGTGGCTGGTGCCAGAGGCTTGGGCCGGTCGAAGATGCTTTTGCTCGGTATCGTCCAGTCAATGCACTCGGCGGCAGTGCGCCACTTCTTCTGGCCCCTGGCCGGGTTCTTGGCATGGGTTGGCTCTGGCCACACGATGGGCTGGCCGTCGCAGCGGGCGATCATGAACAGGCGTTCCCGACTTGTCGGCGCGCCGAAGTCGCACGCCTTGATCACGCGCCACTCGACGGCATAGCCAAGGCGTTGCAGCTCGGCGACGAACACGGCCCAGGTTCGCCCGCGCCGGGCTGGATCTGGCACCAGGAACTGCTGGTGGACCGGCACAACCTCACCAGGAGCAGCCACACTGCCACCGAGTTTCACTACCCGGCCTGTAGCCTTGTCGCGTTTTGCAACGAGGGGGCCCCACTGCAGGATCTGCTTCACGTTTTCCAGGCTGATCACCCGGGGCTTCTTCTTGCCGGCCCACTTGAGGCCGATCCACGAAAGATTGCGGATCTCGCGCTTGCGTGGCTGGCCGCCGGCAGCCTGGCTGTGGTGTGTGCAGTCCGGCGACATATGGAACCAGCCAACGGCCTTGCCGCCGCATTCGGCGTCTGGATCTCCGTCGAATACATCCGTGGTGTAGTGCACGGCACCCGGGTGGTTCACGGTGTGCATGCTGATTGCTGCAGGGCTGTGGTTCTTTGCGACATTCACCGCGCGACCCAGGCCCATCTCCAGCCCGGTACCAGCGCCTCCACCACCGCAGAAGAAGTCGACAACGATCTCATCGTCCTGAGTGCTGAAGCCGAGTCCGTATTGAGTTTTGAAATCGAAGGGGTGTTTCTTCTGTTGTGCGGACATAGAGAATCCTTGCCGGGGCATGCCCGGGCGGTGGAGGGTGGTGGGTTGTTTCCCGGTAGGCTCAGCAGTTCGGCATAATCGCGACTCAACTCGGAGGATGCGGTCGTGATTAAGGACAAGGTGATATGGGGCGGGTGCGTTGGTCTTTTTCTGACCGGCGCCTTGTTCGCTTATGGCTTCTTCGGAGAGAAAGCTGAAGGCTTCAAAATCGTTGACCTGTTCGCGATCATTTCTGCTGTCGCAACGGCCTTCGCCGCTTTCGCAGCATGGAGCGCAGCAAGCGCTGCTCAGAAGCAGTCGTTTGACGCTTCCATCTCAATACGACGCCAAACCTACAGGATGCACTTTGAGTCATTTAACGAGTGGCTGGACGGGGTCGAGTCTTCGCTCAATATTGAGTTCTATCGCAGATACGAACTGTACGACACGATCTTCCCAGACAACCGAAATCCATCGCTTGGATTCAGCGAGGTCGGCGATCCCGAACTTGTTTCATGGCAGAAGGCTTTTAAAAGCCTCGCCGATCTCGCGTGCAAAGCAACTCAGCCGAGCAGGCGGGAGGTATCGACTTGGCTCGGAGATTTCGCCTCCCTTTCAGGGCACATGCATTACACGTTTCTAGAAGCTGACAAGCTTCAGATATACCTTGGCGGCCGCGTTCCATCCGGTATTTCACCGGAGAACTTGAAGCGAGCACTACCTGTTATGGGCATGGTGTTGAGCGCGCTCACGAAGTTTTCATACATCGAAGGCGCGTCGTCTGATCGAGGAATGTCGCTTGAGTTCGAGTTCGCGTTCAATGAATTTATGGAAGCGATCATGGACACGTCATGGCATCAGCATGAGTACAAGGTCATGCCTATTTGACGGCGGTCGACGCGCTCGAGGCTTGGTAGCGTTAAGCTCGCTCGCCAAGATCCAAGCCGATCTGACTCACCCGATCGACACATGCCGGGCTCAGCCAGATGCACTCTGTTCGACTTGCAGTGCCGCGGCTGGCGCTGATACGCGCCGAAGTGCTGTAGCACGACCAGCCCGGCAGCATTTCTTCATACAGGTCGCTGGGGTATCCCGAAAGCACGACCATTCCTTCCAGCTCGAGCAAAACGCCAAGCAGTTCGCGGTGCGCCGCATCGTCCATTTCGTGCTTGTAGTAACGGCCACTCGATGCGCCTTTGTACCTGGTGTCATGCACGTAGGGCGGGTCGACGTAGTGCAATGTCTGCGTCCCATCGTGCGCCCTGATCACCTCGATCGCCGGCCGGTTCTCAATCAGCACACCGCTCAGGCGCAGGCCAACTTCTGCCAACTGCTCAGGGTAGGTTGCCCAAAGTGATTGGGCTGTGCCGTATTGGCGCTTCGTGTCGATGCGGAACCCCGTAACGCCCTTCGTTGCGCCGGCCGACCCGAACCCCATCTGGGCGCGGATGATGGTGCGCCTGGCTCGTTCGACTGGCTCGGCACTCGGCTCCCACGAAAGTTCGAACTCCTCGCGAGAGTAGGGCGTAAAGACCAAGCGCTCGGTAAGTCCCGATCGCGTGACCGGATCCTGCAGGACGCGGAACAGATTCACGATGTCGCCGTCCAGGTCGTTGTAGACCTCGGCATACGATCGAGGCTTCTGCATCAGGACGCCGGCGGCACTGCCGAATGACTCTACGTAGCAGGTGTGCGGCGGAAAGTGTTGCAGCACCCGCGGCGCAAGCCGGAACTTGGCACCGTGGTAGCGGATGACCGGTGCGGTGATGGTCATGAGTTATTTCCAGTCAGGCGCCGCCCTCCGTGACCGGTGGTGGCATGTTAGAATCAGCTACACAGTTGTCATTCGGAGTGAGAAGTGGGGATCTTGCAAAGTGTAGAAAGTTTTCTTCCGCTCACTGTTATCAGTGCCGTCGGCTTGTTTTTTTTGAAGGAAGTTGTGGAGTTCTTTAAGAAACGCTCAGAGAAGTTACGCAAGATCAGAGCGTACAAGATACTAATAGCGGAGGAGCTACAAAAAAACGCGTGGACCATCAAACAATTGAAATCGTTAATGCGTGATATTGAAGACGATTCCTTCGAGGCTTTGACGTTCTCAAAAAACTCGGTTGGCGAGTACAGAGTGTATATACGAAGAGAAGACGGTGGCGGTGGATCTACAGTTCTTCCTGTTGTACATACATCCATTTTTGATAAGGCCGTTGTGGAAATTGCCGCGATCGACTCATCTTTGTTCGAAGTTGCTAAAGTAGCTTACGAGCATTTTGCTGAGGTTAGGCACATCCGGGATTCCGTTATTACCATTTCCGAAGACGAAGATCGAGCTGAGTTCCTAAAAAGTCTTCCATTCTATGCAAGTGAAAAGCTAGACGCTGCTGAGGAAGCCTCCAAGCTGCTGTTCAAAGCTTGCGCAGGCACTGAAATGCCAAAGCACAAATTGAGATCTTTCGCTTAACGCCATCAGAGGGGGGCGAAGCTTGGAGTGGGGGTGACTGACATTGCGCCGGATCAGACGTCACCGTCTTCGGCGTTCATCTGGAGCGATTCGGCAAAGCCTGCCTGCCGTAGTTTGCGCGCCACGTTTTGTTGAACTTCGATTTTGTGGCGCGGAATCTTGAAGAGCAGTGCGGAGCGGTCGGGACCAAGCGAGTGTGCATATGCGATCAGCCGCCAGATCGTGTTTCGCTCCTTGGATTCGCCCAGGGCGGCGGTGATGGTCGCTAACCTGTCGCGCATTCCCTGGCGGAAGTAGTGCCTAATGATGTCTGACGGGCCTTTTACCTTCGGCGGCGCCGGCGGCAGATCCTCGGGCCTGACGTTGATCATCAGCAGCTGCACCGCCTCGCTGACCTCCTCGATCTCATGCCAAAGCATCAGCTCGTCGAGCATCCGCCGCGTTCCGTAGGGAACTGTGTGTCGTAGCTCCTGCTCGCCCAGCTCCTGCCGCCTCTCGGCAAGCTTGGCTGTTCGTTCTTCCTGAGTTGCAGCCATGGCCCACCTCTTCGATGCCGCTGGCCGGTATCGTCGACCAGGTTTGACGTTTGCGCTGTTGCGGGCGGTTGCTGAAGCGCCTCAAGCTCGCTTCTCCCAGCGCTTCGGGAAGTTGAAGTCGTAGTCGAGTACCAGGCGGTTCAGCAGGGTGTCAGAGATCCCGACCTTCCTGCAGGCTGCGATGCGTGACACTCCAGCGTCCCGCAGGGCAGCTAGGCGCTCAATGAGCTTCAAATCCCGCTCCCTATCAACGACCTTGCTCTTGAACGTGAAGCCGCCCTCATGGGCAGCCCGGCGCATGGCTGACTCTGACTTTCCGGTGGCGGTCATGGCCTGGTCGATGGTCATGGTCTTCGCGAGCTCTCGGATCGTGTCGACGTAGGCCTTGCGCTCGGCGAAGTGGTCTTCGTAGGTGCGCTTTGGCTGCGGGCGTGTGGCGCGTTTGTCATGCTGGCCACCCAGGTCCTTGCGTGGCCGGCGAGGCTTGAATTTGAACGACTCAAGCACTTCGATGCTGTTCCCAGACATGAAGAAGGCAGCCTTAGCTGCCTCCAGTTCTTCCTGGCGCTCGGAGCGGACCAGGATGTAGTTGTTGGTCATGGTCACCTCACTTGATGCGAATTGAGCTCTCGCCGCGCTCCAGGTGGGCCCAGCTTGGTTCCTCCAGAAGTTCGGCTTCCGCGTCTTCGCCGGCGGCCATACGCTTACGCACCGCCTCGTTGTGATCGCGGATTTCCTTGAGGCGGACGGCGATGGTTTTCTTGTCCGGGGTGATCACGCTCTTTAGCGACACGAACTCGTCAGGCACGGCCTTCTCGTCATCGACGATCACCTTCTCTGGCGACAAGGCGAGGGTGATGGTGAACAGAGGTCGTTTGATCGACTTGATGTCCGCGGCTTCCATATTTCGGCGCAGGTAGTCGCTGATCTGGCCTACGGTGTTCTTCTTGATGCGCTTGAGCTCGTTGAGGCGGTCGACTTCCTTGTCGATGGCGTCGATGTCGCCCTCGATGTTCCGGCGCAGCATGACGATGCTGTCGGCCTTCACTTCGAACTCGCCCTTGATGCCGTCCATGGTGTCTTGGATGGCCTGGCGCAGCCCTTCGTCGTCGGTATCTGCCAGGGCAGCGAGTTCGGCCATTTGGCCAGTCAGTGCGTAGAGTTCGGTCATGCTGCACCTTCCATAGAGTCTTCAAGGTCCGCTTTGCGGGCGTCCTTGGCGCGGGTGAATTTGAGTTTGTGGGCTTCGCGTTCTGGATCGCTCTGACGGAGGTCCAGCTTGCGCATCGCCGATTTGTAGAGCTGCTGCAGCTCGTTGAGTGACTGCGCGGTACCAATCAGATGGAGCGTCTCAGCCAGCCATTCGCGGTACTCGGCGGCCAGACGCTCCTTCGCTTCGATCTTGTTCTCGGCGCGCTCGATCTCGGCTTCACCCAGGCGCTCGTTGACGTAGTGAATGTCGTCGTAGAGACCCAGACGAACGTCGGCAGAGAAGCCAAGCTGACTCAGGCATTTGCCGATCGCATCGGTGAGGGACTTCTTCGGCGCGTCAAAGTCGGTGCTGATTGTTCCGAATTTGTTTTGAGTGATGAAAGGTGTGTGCCCGTAGTGCGTGATCGTCTTGCGCTCACCGTCGTCGCCCAGGTACCACAGGGCGACCTTGAGGGTGTGTACCTGGGCATGGGCCAGCACCACGCCTTCCTTGTTCAGCAGTGGGCCGCCAATGTCGAAGCGCTCCTCGATCACGTCATAACCCCAGCCGGTACCGCATGGGCCGAACTTTTCCGTGGCGCGCTTGGCCAGGTACTGGGCATTCACCGCGGTACCTGTGAAACCACCGGGGCCGGTGTATTCCTTGGTGAACTTGGGGTCGGTCTTTTCGACCTCTTCCCACAGGGCGAGGTTAGGTACAGACATGACTATCTCCCGCCGCGCAGGTGCGCAGCTTTGAAAGATGTGGGTTATTGGGTGAGGTGATCGGCGAGAGCGCTGATTAGCATTGCAGCGGTGCAGAGGGCGAGGGCAGGGAAGGAGCTACGCCAGTAGAGAAACGCGATCACGACTCGATCAGCGAGAGCAGGCGCTCGCCCAGGGTGATCTTGGCATTGGCCTGCTCCTTCTTGATACCAGTGGCCTGGGCCACCTCGGAAAGGGACAGGCCCTCGCGACGGAGTTTCGCGCAGCGGATCGCCAGTTGCTGGCCGCGCTTGTGTGCGCCTGCGCCGCTCATTGCCGTTGCTCCAGCTGGGCCACGCGATAGCGAAGAACCTGCAGCACCCGGCCGCGATAACCTGGCTCCGCGTACTGTTCAACTGGCGGCCCGAAGAAGCCCCGGCGCTCAGCCAGGCTGTACGCATCGCGCAGGTTGTGGGCGGTGATGTCTTCCAGTTGCTCCTCGATGAGCGACTTGACTGGGGAAGTGGTCATTCTGCCTCCTTGCGCCGGTGACAGGCTTCCATCAGGCGCTTGCAGTAGTGGGTGAATTCGTCAGTGGTGATTGCACCGTCGGTGAAGAGGCGGGTGATCAGGCCTTGCACCAGGACATCGATGTCGGACTGGCTGTTGGGATCGGCAACGCCTTCGAGGGCTTGGTCGATGAGGATGTGAGGGCTCAAAACCCGCACTCCTTTTCCAGGCGCGCCTGCTCTTGATCAAAGGCTACGGCTGCCTCGGCGTGAGGCTTCAACAGTTCGAGCGCGATGTCCTTCAAGGCTGATTTCTTACCCAGCAGGTACACCGCCAGATCCATCAGGAGCCCCGAGCTACGAAAGCCCATGGCATTGATCACCAGCTGGCCGAAAGCGTCTTGTTGGTCCTCACCGTCGATCTGGCGTTGGTTCAAATGGTCCTGAACCGCCCTTGCAAAGTCGGCCTGGGTGACCTCGCCGTGCTCTGAAGGTTGGCAGCCCCAGGAGATCCGGTAACCCATCAGCAGGCGCTCGGCGTTTGCCTCAAGCCATTCCGATTCGGCCAGGTCGTCCTCGCTTACCGGTGGTGGCATGCGGTTGTCGTATTCGAGCTGTGCCTTGCGTAGTGCTGACATGATTGCCTCCAGAGTGGCGGGTGCTGGTCCAACAAAACTCGGATGCACTCATCCGCTCCGCTAGTTGCCGATGGGCGCGGAGGGGAGTGCATGCGGGTGGTGTCGGGTGAATGGCGGGAGCCGCTTACGGCGGCAAGTCGTTGATGCGAGGGTGCTGCCGGAGCTTAGAAGTCGGTCGTAACGTTGATGCTGGCCAGTTTTTGGCCTTCGCCAGCGGCGGTGATCTCGAGGCGGGCCTTGTGGTTTGAATCTCGGCTCATGTTGGCGAAAAACATATCCGCCGAATAAGGCTCCAGGATTCGAAACACTTGTCCCTTTTCAAGGACCTCAGGGTCTTCACACAGAACAACAAGGCTCAGCTCTGGATCAAGTTTTTGGAGTTGAGCAATCATTTCTTTGACTTTCATTTCTCGCTCTCTGCTGGATAAAGCCTGAGCCTAACCGTCGCAATCGATGCTGGGGAAGAGGCCTCTGCTCAGGCGAGCCCTCATAGAATGGATCGGGCAGTTAACGACAGGCTGTCGTGGTGCGATTTGGTCAGACCGGGAATTTGAAACCGGTGTCTTGAAGTGCTTTCAAGCGCTCACAGAGGGAAACGTACTCCCTCAGATCGGAAAGGCTTTTTGAGTCAAGATTGGATTTGAGCTGCTTGACTGACTGAGTGATTTCGCTGACCTCTCGGGCGATTGTTTGCCTGTAAAGTCGAAGCTCTTCGATGTTTTCCTTCTTAATTTCCTCGAAGATCGACTTCGCACCAATGATATTGGAGTAAGAGGCCTCCAGCGCCATTACTGTCTCGTCGACACGGTTTTTAAGCTGAATGTTTTTTCTCAGCATCTCCTCGTAGGAGGATATTTCAGAAGCAAGAATCTGTTCGTTGGATAGCGACTTCATTTGGTATTCACCCTTCCTTCTTCGGCTTGAGCGCGTAGCCAATTCTCAAGTTCATCTGCGAGAATCAACCGGCGTTTGCCTAACCGGAAGCTTGGTAAACCGCGCACTTTCAGATATCCGATGACAGTGCTGGCTTTCACCCCGATCAACTGAGCTGCCTCTGTTATGGAGTAGGAAATTTTTCCTTCAGGGAGCGACCACGACGCGGCTGGTGGTCTGTTGCGTTGACGTTTTACTCTCGGGGCTGATCTGTAATCGTCCAGTGCTTCAAGCATCACATCGAGTTCTTCAAATTCGACCCCTGAAGCAAGTATTCTCACAAGCCGAGCCATTTGCGACTCGTTGTGCGCCTCCTGTTCGTCTTGCTTACCCATTTCAAACTCCTGGTTGTTTTTCCAATGCACCCGTCACCAGGTGCATCAGTGAAAAATTCCGTGTTGCTCGCGCCTCCTACCGGGTCATTCGCCAGTTCGGTCAATCCTTCACCCTCCATCGGAATTAGTTGGTGCACGGTGCAGGCCAATTGCTACTCTCGTGGCAAAGCCAAGGAATGGTGTTCCTCATGGACGACAACAAGCTCCAGGCGCTCCAGAGATATAAGTTGGTGAAGGGCCCCGCCAAGGAGAGACCTGCTCAACACGTGCCTGGTCATGGGTTTAGTGCAGAGTCAGTGAAGTTCTTTGCAGACCTTGCCGTAAGAAAGCGTGAGGAGATCGATAGTCAGATTGCTCAGGACAATTCGTACAAGGCTGATCACGAACTCGATGACCTAACTAGGGAGCTGCGGTCAGAGTTTGCGCGACTTAACAAGATCCTTGAGCTTCGCGAAATTGCCAAACAGCGCAGTACAAAACTGAGCCGTAGAGCAGCAAAAGCTGCGTTGAAAGAAGCCAAAAAAGCGGGGAAGAAGCCCAAGCCCATCAACACTCCACGGCGTACAAAACCTTCTCCCCAAGTGCTTATTCCGGCATCCAAGTGGATCAAGAAAATCTGCTGGCGCTGCAATGCTCATTTCTCAATCCATGTCGATTGGGAAAGACCTCCAAGTCTTTGCCCGGCATGCACGAAAGACATCAACGAAACTCATCTACCTACCGCTCCAGAGCGATCTACGCCCGTTGGATGGGTTCACATCGTTAGCGGAGGGGCACCAGGCCTGGGGAAGCGTCGATAGAGGTTATCCAGTTGGTTTCCGAAAGCGCCCGATATAGGCGCTGACGTGAAAACTTCTAGAGCTACCGGTTGCCCGCTACTGGCGTCGGCCTCCGGCTCGTATCTCGTTGGTGCGCATCCGATACCACCTGGCCCTTGTCCAGTTCGCACTCATCTGTCAGGTCACTTACCGCGCCGCCGGTAATCGGTGGGCGCAGCTCATTTCCTCCCAATTACCGCCGGGGAAGGCGGGGCGCATTGCATGCCGGGTCGTTCGCACGGTTCGAGCGTTTCGCTCTCGATCAGCCGTACAGGTTGTTCCTGTCGTTGGCGGGCTATCTGACCCGTCTGATCGCCGGTCGCCGGTATAGGCAATGCGGTCTGTTGGTGTTTCTGTGTTGCGCTGACTGTTAAAGAGCGGCGGCCCTTTGAGGCCCTTCGCAGTGGCTGTGTGTCGCTGCGATGGATAAAATATAAGCATGCTTATCATTCCAGTCAATAAGAATGCTTATATTAATTTTGGTGGGCGAAAAAAAACCCGCTTTGGGCGGGTCTTTCATCCGGAGGAATAGGGCGGGTTATGCGTCTTCTAAAATGCGTTTAGCAAACGGCATGGCCGCCTCTGTCTGGTCTACTCCGCCATCTGCCAAAACGTATTCAATACCTGCGCGGTTAGAGGCGAACTCAAGTTCTGTTGAGTAGGCTCCGAAAATATCCTCTTGGTGAGGACTCAGCTCGCGATCAGGTATCCACAGGCCGAGCATCAAGTGGTCCTTGTTGTGACCAATGTCGATCTCGCGGAGCGCTAGAAGCTGATTAATACGGCGGTGGGCTGCGTCACGCTGCTGGGAGCATGACGTCACGGTCACATCTAAAGAGGTCAAGTTGATAGCTAGGTGCGTCCCCACATAGGAAATAGGCACCTTAGCTCTGCCCCCGTAGAGAGCCACTTTAGGGTTGAAGCGGATCTTCATACCTTCCCGAGAGGCAACTACAATCTGTTTGATTTTTTCTTGGAAGCGGGTTAACGAACGGTCGCCCGGCTCAACTCCTGGAGAAGAGTCATTTGCTTTGGCGCTGAATATTGAGGAGTGCGTAAGCGCTGACTGCATGATGGCGGCTAGCGACGTGTTTTTTGTCGGCGTTATCCTTCCCGTGTAGACCCCGTCCATTTCCGGGCTCCAGTTTTTCAGTTGTCCGCCTGTGGATAGATAGGCTTGCAGCTCAGCATTTACGCTGCCCGCAAGATTAAATAAATCCTTTCCGTATCGCCCAAAAACCTTTTCAAGCGGCTCTGCGGATAGCGTACCAATGACCCTTGGTGCGGAACCATCGTCAGGGACTATCGCAACGCCCGAAGTGATCCGCTCACCGGAAAAAGTGATGGGCTCTAGTTGGATCGCCATCCAGCGAGCACTGACCAAATTCCGCGATGATCGACCTTTTAGGAAGGTTACGGCTGCGTCAAAGACAGATGGCCCAACTGGAGACGATTGCATAGCAGTGGCACCGTGTGATGAATTCGTTCACGCAGGAAATTGATGATGTCCTGCCTATCCGTGGCTGGGTCAATTTTGGCGAAATAGCCGTCCTGGTCAAGCTCATCCAGGCAGAGTGACGCACATTTGTTAACTAGCCCATGGGCCTTTTTGAGAATCCTGTTTCGTACCGCTTCATCCCATTCGGCGACGCTATGGTCGACCAAAAGGTTTCTCACCTCAATGGCAGGATCGTCTAGGCCCCACATGTCCCAGTATGTCCCGGTCAACGATCTTCCGTGGTCGATCAGCCAGAACTCTTGCTTTCCAGGAGCATAGATAATGTTGCCTTGATGGCGATCATCATTAGCCACGAATTCGTCCAGCGCGATGGTTCCATCAAGGTCGAATTGGCTATGTACGGCTTTAGCGAAGGCATGCGTTGGATTACGCATCGCACGTTCAAGGCTATAACTGCGGTTTCCGGCTTGCTGACTTGCAAAGCAAACCATTACTCCACGACCAGAAAATGAAGATTCGAATTCTTCTAAGTCTGCGGTATCAAGCAAAACCACAAAGGGTCTAGGAATTTTCATGCCCAACGCCCGCCCCACTTGAGCGGTGGTCAATTCAGCAATAATTCTTCGAGGGTCAAGGCTCAGCTTAACGTAACCAGTGACAGTCTCACCGGAGTCGCTCAGTAATTCGGCTTTGTATGTCTCGCCGTCACTGCCCTCGCCAATACGGCCAAGGATGGTCGTAACGTCGGCATGGCCAATGGGCTCAAGGCTTGTCTTCGTTGAGTTCTTCAAAGCGGGCAGCAATCCCTTCAAGTAATACGAGGTCCGTCTCTTTTAGCCGTCCGGCGATAGCGGCTTTTTCAATTCGCTGAATAGCCGCCAGGCTTCGCGGAGTAACGATGCCTCTAAGGTTCTGGAGAGCTTTAAACGCTATAGAGTCAAAATTGCTCTCTTGACCATCCGGACTACTGTCTGGCTCGCCCGTGTCCTCTTCGCGGCCTGTCATCGGCCCTATTTCGTCGGAAAGCCATATCGAATTAACGCCGCATACGTGGGCAATTTTCGATAAATGGGCGCTCTGCAGATTTTTTCCCGTTTCGAGTTGAGAAATTACAGGCTGCTCAACACCAACTTTTAGCGCCAGAGCGCGTTGGGTCAATTTTGCGTGTCGGCGGGCATCTTTTATGCGTTCGGCGAGCGTAGTCATAGTGGCAAATCTATAAGTTCGCTTATGCGCTTGCAAATAAGCCTCCTTCTTCATAGGATATAAGCAGGCTTATCAGGAGGGCTCTCGTATGACCCCTATCGAAAGGCTCGTCGACTTTTTCGGCGGCCAAACCAAAACCGCTCTAGCACTCAATGTTTCTCAAGCCGCAGTTTCGTACTGGGTGGCCGGAATTCATCCAATGCGGGCTGAAAAGGCCTTCAAGGCAGAAGAGTTGACTGGTGGAAAAGTGACGGCTCGTGAGCTGTGCATGTGCCCGAAGAGCGCCCAGTCCGCCGCGTAAAAATCGTTGTCCGCCTATCCATGGGACAAATGATCGCCCCTGTACCAGCAGGGCGCCACGGAAACAGAACTGAGGTTTTACGAATGGAAGATTTTCTGCGGTCCTGCCAGAGCGCTGTGCTGGATAACGAGGCGAAGGCGCTGGCCGCCAAGATGGGGGTTCCACATGTGAGCCTGCTACAGCGGGCCAACCCAGACAACGATGCGCACCACCTGACGGTTGAGCATCTGTTCGGGATCTTGCTTCACACCGGTGATATGCGCCCCCTGGCGGCACTGGCCAGTGAGTTTGGCTTTGACCTAGTGGCTCGTACCGCGCCGAAGCCGCAGGCCCTGACCAAATCACTGATCAGCGTTGGCAAGGAAGTGGCTGAACTGACCATCGCGGTACATGAAGCCCTGGATGACAACCATGTCAGTGCTTTCGAGAAGTCCCAGATCCGCCAAGAGATCAACCATGTCCGCCGTAGCCTCGACGTGATGGATGCGTCGGTGAAGGCGGCGTAATGATGAAAATCACCCAGCGCCAGGTCGTGCAGGTTTCCATTGCAGGCCGGTGCAGTCCTGTGAGCACAGAGATCATCCCCTCAATTACCGGACTGACTCTACCTGAGTTCTGGCTGGAGCTGTGGGGAGAGAATGGTGGTCAACGCTCGAAAATGGGCTATGCCAAGTTCGAGTTAGCTACTACCAATGTCACTGAAGGACTTGCTGAAGGTACGTACCAATTAGCGCAACTGTTGCCGGCAGACGCCCAACCCCCTCATCCAATAACTTCAATGTCAGGTGTTTTATGGCCTCAGCAGAGAGTCCTTTCAGACGTTGAACAAGGCGGCTCTTCTCTTCTGGCGGCGTATCGCTCTCAAGGATTTTCCTTTCTAGAAGCTCGCGAAGGGTGTCCTCATGAATCTTGATCGTGACCACTCCAAGAGCCGCACCAAGGCCCCCGTCTTCTTCAAGGAAGTCCATTCCTCTTGCAGTGATCCGAGCCTGAGTAAGGGTTACAGATCCGTTACTCGAGCCGAGTTTCACGCCGCTTTCAATCAGGCCGTGCTCCTCCAGATACACAAGGTTGTTTATGCACTCGACCTGAGTGTACCCGTCCAGCTGGTACGCCGATTGGCTGCGGCGAGGATAGAAAACTCGCAGTTCTTCCAGAAGTGCGCGCTGCAGCTCCCTATTCAACTTCATGTAACCGGCCTCCGAGATCTTTTATGTGGAAGCAGAAAGCTATCACGGATGCGCCGGACACCCCATTCACCCGCGCCACCAAATCGCAGGCACAAAAAAACCGGGGCGCAATCCCGGCTCTTTTAACTGCATACAGCAAAATCATCTATGAGGTCGATTATGCAGAGCCAACCCAATTCGAGCAATACCCCTACCAATATCGCGCCACGTTTTCAGGATTCGCAAAACGTGGCGCGGACTATGTCGTCTCGCGAAATTGCCGATTTGGTCACCTCCCGCCACGACAAGGTCAAGCAATCCATCGAGCGCCTGGTAGATCGCGGTGTAATCGTCCAACCCCCAATGGGGGATGAACAATTCCGTGATTCTCTTGGTCGCCCTCGGACCGAGTGCGTCTATCACGTTAGCAAGCGCGACAGCTTCGTAGTCGTCGCTCAGCTCAGTCCTGAGTTCACTGCGGCACTCGTTGATCGCTGGCAGGAACTGGAGGGGCAGATCTCCCGGCCCCGCGAACTATCCCGCATGGATCTGATCCAGCTGGCCTTTGAAGCCGAGCAGGCCCGGCTTCAGTTGACCATCCAGGTCGAAGCCCAGGCCACCAAGATCCACTCCTTGGAAAACCTGTTCAAGGAAGGCATGACCCACACCCAATTCTGCAAGGGCCTCAACGGGGTCAACGTGATGCAGGTGGGCAAGTACCTGGAGAGCCGGAACTGGCTCTACAACGAGAGCAAGTCCGGCCTGCGCCTTCGCGTGGCTTCCTACGCTCGCGACAAGTACATGACCGAGCACCAGCACGAAGTCACTCCCCACGGGAAAGAGGCCTTCATTTCCTTCACGCCGGTCTTGCTCAAGAAGGGCGCAGTGCGCCTGTACGACCTGTATCTGGCTGGCGAGCTGCCTATGAAAAAGACCTGGGACGGCCTGTTTACTCACGACAAGGCTCTTCGAGGTGCTGCTTGAAGCCTGGTAGCCATCAATTCGGGTCGAAGGTGATGCTATGACCTTCCAAGAACTGCTCGATCGTCCTATCGCATTCCAGCGTGCTTTCGTGACTCTGGGTGTGGGCATCACAGGGGCCCTGATGCTGTCCCAAGCCATCTATTGGTCAAATCGTACCGATGACCAGGACGGCTGGTTCTACAAGACCATGGAGGAGTGGGAGGCCGAGACTGGCATGACGCGTTCGGAGCAGGAGAGTGCGCGCAAGAAGTTGGTCAAGGTCGGGGCGCTGCAGGAGATGAAAAAGGGCGTCCCGTGCCGTCTGTTTTACCGGGTCAACATCGAAGCCATTCGCGCAAACTTGTCTGCGGAAAACCCGCAATCCAGTTTGCAGGAATCCTGCAAACAAGGATGCAGCAAGCCTGCAAGCAAGCGTGCTAGAAAGCCGCAGGCTATTACAGAGACTACAGCAGAGATTACCCCAGAGATTACGGCAGATACTTTGCTGCCCAGCTCTGGCGAGCCGGCCGCATCCGGTGGGTTGGTGGTACTTGACCGCATCGAAGTGCCCCGAGTCGAAATTCCCGCCGACATGCCGGGCCCGAAAGACCAGGCCTGCAAAACCTTCAAGGCCTGGGCGAACTACGCCATGGCTTACCGCAAGCGCTACAGCACTTGGCCGGTGTGGAATGCCAAGGTCGGCGGCCAGCTCGGCCAGCTGGTCGACCGCCTCGGCGCCGATGTCGCCCACCACGTCGCGGCTCACTTCCTGAAGAACAGCGATGCCGGAGTCGTGCGCAAGTGCCACAGCCTCAACGAGCTGCTGGCCAATGCCGAGAGCTATCACACCCAGTGGGTCACCAATCGCCAGATGAGCGGGGCTACAGCCCGGCAGATCGAGCAGACCCAAACCAACTTCAGCGCTGCCGAGCAGGCCCTTGAAGCGCTCCGAGCCAAGAAGGCTGCAGCCCATGCTGAATGACGCACAGCAAGAACGATTGCTCCTGTCCCTGTTTGCCACTGCCGAGGTGATGGGGCAGCAGCTCACCCAGGCTGCAGCGCTGCTGATGGTCGAGGACCTGCGCGAATACACCGAGCCCGTGCTTACCGCGGCGCTTCGTAGCTGCCGTATCGAAGGTGGCAGGCTCACCGTTGCATCGATCCTGAAGCATGCCCAGTCGGCTGATGGTCGCCCAGGAAAGGATGAAGCATGGGCCATCGCCATGATCACTAACGACGAGTTCGAGACTGTGGTGCTGACCGACGAGATCCAGCTGGCTCTGGCCGCTGCAAAACCCATCTTGGATGGCGGCGACAAAATCGGCGCACGTATGGCGTTCATCGACGCCTACCAGCGGTTCGTGAGTCAGGCCCGCGAGGATGCGAAGCCAGTCAACTGGCACGTGTCTGTTGGCTTCGACGCGAACCGCCGCACTCAAGCGATCACCAAGGCTGTGCAGATGCAGCGCATTCCGCATGAACGCGGACAGCTTTACCTGGCCGACTTGAGCATCGCGCCGGTTACCGAAGACGGCCGGGCCGTCGCTGCGCTGCTCACCGGTGAGGTCGCACGGCCTTCGCCAAAGCTGCGCGAAAAGCTCGCCGCGGTGAAGGAGTCGATGCTGGCAATGCGCAGAGCTTCTGCCGAGAAAAAAGCAAAGCTACGAATTCAGGCGGCCAACGAGTTGGTGGGTCGCCGGGCGCTGCTGATTCAGCAGTCCGAACAGTTGGAAGTAGCGAGGTCGACTCAATGAATGAAGCCAGGCAACAACAAATGCTCGCCGGCCAGACTGCCTTGGCGCGCAAGGTGTTTCAGGTTGTCCCGATCCAGTCGCACTGGGCGGCGCTTGAAATCCACCGCGCCCTGCAAGCCTCGAGAGCCAGCAGCGCCCAGTTCCCGACGGTTCGCGCCTGCCTTAGCGAACTGAAAGAGCAGGGCCTAATCCGCGAGCCGGTTAATGGGCACTTCCAGCGTACCGCCACCACCCCAAAGCCAAGGAAAGAACAAGCCATGCCAAAGCAAGCAACTCAAGCCGTAGTTTCCATCAAAAAGCCTGAGTCTGGCGCCCTGGATGTCTTGGCCGGCCTTTCCGGTGAGGTTGTCGTTCTGGCTGATGAGTTCGGTAAGCGCATGAAGGCTTTGTCGACTCGAATCGAAGAGGTGGCGTTGTCCGTTGAGGCTGAGCGCGAGGCCAATGCCGAGGCGGTGAGCAAGCTGAAACAGTTGCAGGATCTGCTTAAGGGGATCTCGCAATGACCGACTATAGCGAACTGAATTTGCTGATTGATCGCGTTCTGAATGATCGTCGGTTCTGTTCTGACGAAAACCACCGGGTTCTTGCCCTAGGTTCCAAAGCCCTGATTGCCGAGAACGAGCTGGCCCGCATGCGCATTAAGGAGCTGGACCTGTTGTTTGGCCGGTACGTCGTCTCCATGCGTTCGGCGCTCATCGAGGAAGAGCACGGAAAGGGCCCGGCCGCCGCAATGGAGTGGATCTACAACTCTCTGACTGGTCCGGGCGAGCTGCCTCCAGAGGGTGAGACCGACAGCCAAGCCTACTTCGATCGGGCGATTGTCGCCGTGGATAGCGGAATGCAGGAGGTTATGGCGTTCCACGAAGGCCGGCGCGCCGCCATGAGAAAGGGAGAGCAGCCATGAGCTACTTTCTCGCAGGGTTGTTCTTTGCCGCCGTGCCAGCGCTGGCCGTTGGCCTGGTAACAGCGTTCTTTTCTGTGCCTTTGGGTATGGTTCTTGGGCTTGGCGTATTTGGTTTTGGGCTGGATCTTTGCTTCCGCGGTAGCGGCAGGGAGGGGCGGTTATGACCAAGACGGCCAAGCCTCGCCCAATGCCTGTGTACCTGGTGCTGCGCCGTCTGGTCGATCCTGCTACGGGCAAGGAGGTTGCAGCGTTTGTGCCGTCCTCCGACGCTGACCGGTCGATCCTTCGCGAGCGTGATTTCCGGATCAACACAAAGATCCGCGCCGACCTAAAGCAGCCGCGCAACCCACGGTTCAATGGCCTGGTCCACGGCCTGGGCCGGGTGCTGAGCCAGAACATCGACCGGTTCTCCGGCAAGCAGTCCCACGATGCAATCAAGGCCCTGCAGTTGGAGTCTGGCGTGTACTGCGACGAGGAGTTGTTCGACATCCCGGGCCTGGGTCAGCTCACCCGCAAGACGCCGCGCAGCCTTTCCTACGACTCGATGGGAGAGGAGGTGTTCCAAGACTTCTGGCGCCAGTGCTGCGCGTACCTGGTGCTGCACGACTGGCCGACGCTCACGGAAGAGCGCCTGACCGAAATGGCTGAGTTCGAAGCATTCAAGGAGGCCGCGTGAAGCGCACCCCACTACAGCGCAAAACCCCGCTTACATCCGGCGGGTCACGCCGCAAGCGCTGCCCATCTTGCCGGGTTATGTTCACGCCCGTACGCGCCTCCCAGGCTGTATGTGGGGAAATCGAGTGCGCCATCGCTCATGGCCAGTCAGAGAAGGGGCAGGCAAGCGCCCGGAAAGCCCTGGCTGATGTTGAGCGCCGGGAGATCAAGGTCCGCAAGGAGAGACTGAAGAGTAGGGCGGATCACCTGCGGGAAGCCCAGGCCGTGTTCAACGAATGGGTGCGACTGCGCGACGCCGATCTGCCCTGTGTGAGCTGCGGACGGCATCACGACGGCCAGTACCACGCCGGCCACTACCGCACCGTGGGCGCGAACCCAGAAATCCGCTTCGAGCCCTTGAACGTCTGGAAGCAGTGCGCCCCATGTAACACGCACCTATCCGGCAACTTGGTGAACTACCGGCTTTCGCTCCTGGAGAGAATCGGCGCCGAGAAGCTGGATTGGCTGGAAGGTCCGCATCCCGCATGCAAGCACACCATCGAAGAGATCAAAGCCATCAAGGCCTACTACCGCGAAAAGATCAAAGAACTGAAGAAGGGGATCGCAGCATGAAGCTGATCAACGCAAGGCAGGTATGGACAGAGGCTCAGCACGAATCGAACGCGTCGATCAGCGCTGTGGCAATTGAGCGGGCCGAGTCGGCACCGGTGAAGACTGGCGGCCGTATCGGCAAGCGCGAGGCACAGTTCCCGGCGCTGGGCAGTGACAAAGGGGAGGAGGCTGCGCGCTTCTCGGTTCCGGGGCAGCGGATCAGCATCAGCGAGACGCGCCGCATGCCGATTGGTCGATCCACAGCCCGCGCTGCGCACCTGGCCACGATCGGCAAAGTTTTGCGCGCCATCGACACGCTGCCGTTCCAGGTGCAGCAATTCGGGCACTATCTGTACCACCCGGCGATGAACATGAGGCACCTGCTGAATGCGGTGCTGTTGGTCACCGCAAAGGCTCAGTTGCCAGACCTGACCTCGGCCAAGCGTGTGAAGGCTCAATACTTGGTAACCCTGGCCCTGCAATCATACAAGGGTGAGGCTCACGGCGCGGCAGAGTGGAGACCCGCCCGGGTCGCCTCTGAGATGAAGGAGTTCTTCGGTGTCACCATCGATCCGAAGAACTGGACGCGTGACTGGCTGGAGTTGTGGGAATCCCTGAAAGAGGTGATCAAGGAAGTGGATATCCAGGCTCAACAACCGGTATGGCAGGTGATTCACGCGGAAAAAGATCAAGAGGCGGCATAATTATATTGACATGACGGGGTTTTGCGCGTACTTTTCCCATAGTGCACAAGTAACGCGAAACGCACACGAAACTCTGAACCCGGCCAAGCGCCGGGTTTTTTATTACTCCAATTTCACCTGTAGCCAGGTTGGCTCTCGGGATAGCCTGGACGTCGATAGCCGGATAGTGCGACGTACGGAATTAACACCGGCAGCCCGCGCACCCTTACCTCACCATTGCTGTCGGGGTGGCGCGAGACTGGGTCTGGCGAGATCGATGCAATGGGGCGTCGACGTCGGGAAGGTCCTTGGCAGACAGATCGGAGGCACTGTTCAGCAGATTTAGCGCGGCGCTGACATGCCTTACAAGCTTTCGAGCAAATCAACGACTTGAGAAGGCGTCGCTCTGACAGGAACTAGAGTTGGCAATTCGCATTTTTTCATCTTGAGCCTTGTAGTGGCCTAGCTCAGCTTCCATCGCACTGAACTCCTCCCGAATATCCTTCGAATAGCTGAGATACTTTGCTTTGTAGGTGTCATCGAGGCCATTTTTTTCAATGTAATTCTTTGCTGAGCTACCAGTTCTTACTGCCCATTCGCCTTTGCCGATATCTGACGCGGCTATGCCGCAGCGCATGAGCGATTTGAGGTGGTCTTCATGGCTCTCGCAGCCTGAAAGTAGGAAAAGAGCTCCAGCGAAAAAAGTGAGTTTTAGGCGGTTTCTCACGTGCATTCCTTTGTCTTATTGAGTGGGCTGGAATGATATCACCTTGGATTATTTAGTCATGGCTTAGGTCATCGTTGGTTTCTCGAGCCTTTAGCTGCCCACATTGAGCGTTCTTTCAATCATGCCCACGGAGTCGAGCGCATGGAGTTTCTGTACCGCCTGCTCGACAGGCTTGATACGTGGTTTACCGCGGGGTTGGTTGGTGCGTTCGCCGCGAGCTGGTGGCACCGCGACGACCTGGTAGATCGGAAGGCCTGGGCCGTCTTCATCTTCTCGGGTGCGGTGTGTGCCCATTACCTGACTGGACTGGTTAGCGCTTATCTGGGAGTGGTCGAGCCCCGCAGCGTTGCCGGTATCGGTTTTCTGCTCGGCACCTTCGGCGGCTCATTGATCGCTGCCATTACCCGGGCAATCAAAGCTGCTGACCTTTGGGCGTTCATTCGTTCGAAGTTCGGGGGAGGTGGCACATGATCCTGGAGCACGTTGCAACGTGGTCGGCTGGCCTGATCGCGTTGTGGGCGACCTGGTGCTGCTTGAGCGGGAAGGTCCGCGACGGCGTATTGGGGAAGTTGATCTACGCGACTATTGCGCTGAGCGGCTACGCGCTCCTGGTGCGCAACGACCGGTTGATCATGTCCCAGTCGGTGGCAGAGGCGACACTGTACGCCTCCCTGGCCCTGGCCGGAGTTCGGCACGTCTTCATGGTCACGTACTGGCAGCGGGTGAAAGTGTTGCTGTGTCGGGCGCTGAACTGCGAGCACTGCCTGCGCTGTGACGAGGAACCTAGATGCATCGATCGTCAAGCGAAGTAAGCCCGCGACACTTTTCGTAAAACTGAAATTGTGTCGCGGCGCGTTTACTGGCTCTGAGTGCTAAGCGTTGAGTTCTGCGGCTCGAGCAATTGCGTCGGGCTCGTGCTCGAAATGATCGCCTGTGTGCTTGCCTGTGGCTGTATCGATGATGTGGAAATGAATCGCTTCGTACGCCGGTCGGTAGTCTTCGTCTTTGACTACGAAGCCCTCTACGAGCTTGATCTCTTGCGGCGGTCTAACAACGTAACGGCCCATACGGATTTCCTTTCGTTGAGTTGAGGCCAAGAAATACCGACGTCAAGCCATCATTTCAAGCTAAAGGTGACCCGTGGATAGGCCATACCCTCCGGTATCTCTGCTTGAGCTGGCTGACCTATCCGACTTCGGCATCCGCCTGACACCAGCGCCTGAAGTGTGGGAGTGGCTCCAGGCCGAGATCCTTTCCGACACCGGCAGCATTCACAACGAAGACCATACCCACCTACTGGATGCAGACATCCGGGTCATGTGGGCATCGTCGAGCTTCGAGAAGCAGGGCCGCAGAGTCCTGGGTCAGGCTGAACAGGTGGTGTTCCGCGCCGGTGGATGGCAGAAGGCACGGATGGAGCAACAGATGCGTGATTGGTTTGGCGATGTGCCGGCCTTCATCATCACTCTGGCTGCTGACTACTGCGCCCAGTGTTACGACGCTGACTTCTGCGCCCTGATCGAACACGAGCTCTACCACATCGCCCAGGCGACCGATAAGTACGGTCAACCAGCCTTCACCCAGGAAGGCGCGCCCAAACTGAAGCTACGCGGCCATGACGTCGAAGAGTTTGTCGGTGTGGTCCGCCGCTATGGTGCGAGCCCTGACGTTCAGGCGCTGGTAGACGCTGCAAACAATCCTGCCGAGGTGGGGAAATTGAACATATCGAGGGCCTGCGGAACCTGTCTGCTCAAGTCGGCCTGATCCTTGACAGGACCTTGACGGAATAAACCCATATGGCAGCCCTGAAAGATGAGGTGAAGCGCTTCATTGTGCAGGCGTTGGCCTGCTTTGATACGCCCACGCAGGTAGTGCAAGCGGTCAAGGAAACCTTCGGGCTTGATGTAACCCGCCAGCAGTGCGAGTTGTACGACCCCACCAAGTATGCCGGACGTGATCTTGGAGTGAAGTGGCGGACGGTCTTTGAAGATACCCGCAAGCGCTTTCGAGAGGACACGGCTGATATTCCGATTGCCAACCGCGCGTTTCGCCTCCGTGGCTTGGCCCGGATGGCCGAGAAGGCCGAGAACATGCGCAACCTTGCCCTGACTGCCCAGCTTTACGAGCAGGCCGCCAGGGAGTGCGGGGATATGTACGTCAACCGGGCCCGCAAGGAAGAGCCGGACGACGAGCCGCAGAACCCGACCCGCATCCAGGTCGATGTGGTGGATGCGAGGAAACCGAATGCCGAGCCTTAACATTCCCCAGGCTCAGTTCCTCACGCTGCCCCACAAGTTCCGCGCCTTCGTTGCCGGCTTCGGGTCGGGGAAGACCTGGGTAGGCTGTTCGGCACTGAGCAAGCACTTCATGGAGTGGCCAGGCGTCAACGCTGGCTACTTCGCGCCAACCTATCCGCAGATCCGGGACATCTTCTATCCGACCATGGATGAAGTGGCCTACGACTGGGGGTTGAAGACCAAGATCAACCAGGCGAACCATGAGGTTCACATCTACAGCGGTCGGCAATGCCGCGGCACTGTGATCTGCCGGTCGATGGAGAAGCCCCAGACCATCGTCGGCTTCAAGATCGGCCACGCCCTGGTGGATGAACTGGACGTGCTGACGTCGATCAAGGCGCAGCAGGCCTGGCGCAAGATCATTGCCCGGATGCGCTACAACCTGCCGGGTCTGAAGAACGGGGTAGACGTCACTACGACGCCCGAGGGCTTCAAGTTCGTCTTCCAGCAATTCGTGAAGCAACTGCGTGACAAGCCGGCGCTCAAGGAAATGTATGGCCTGGTCCAGGCCAGCACCTTCGACAACGAGCTGAACCTGCCCGACGACTACATCCCGTCGCTGATGGAGTCATATCCCGAGCAACTGATCAGGGCTTACCTGAACGGCCAGTTCGTCAACCTGACGTCCGGATCGATCTACCACGCCTACGACCGGAAGCTGAACCAGTGCTTCGACACGGTCCAAGCAGGCGAGCCTCTGTTTATCGGGATGGACTTCAACGTCGGCAAGATGGCAGCGATTACCCACGTCAAGCGCGACCAGGGGCTGCCCAGGGCAGTCGATGAGCTAATCGATGGCTACGACACACCCGACATGATCCGCCGCATCAAGGAGCGCTACTGGCAGCACGACGGCAACGACTTCAAGAAGACGTGCGAGATCAGGATCTATCCGGACGCTTCGGGCGACTCGCGCAAGTCGGTCAACGCCAGCATGACGGACATCGCCATGCTCAAGCAGGCCGGCTTCTCGGTCATCGCGCCGGCGGCCAACCCGCCAGTAAAGGACCGGATCAACGCCATGAACGCCATGTTCTGCAATGCCCAGGGCGAGAGGCGTTACCTGGTGAACCCGTTTACCTGCCCAACCTACGCCGACGGCCTGGAGCAGCAGGTATGGGCGCCCAATGGCGAGCCCGACAAGTCACAAGGAAACGACCACGCCAACGATGGCGGCGGTTACTTCATCCACCGCGAGTACCCGATCATCAAACCGGTCACCGCTATCAAAATGGGATACGCCCGATGAGCAACGACGTCTCCTTCAAGCGGGCGGACTACATCGAGGCCCTGGGCCGATGGGCAACAGTGCGCGATGTGTGTGCCGGCCAGCACCGGGTTGTCGATCGGCTGCCGTACATCAACGCACACGACAAGTCGCCGGAGAACCAAGACCGGAACCGGGCCTACCGCGAGCGCGCAGTGTTCAAGAACGCCACCGGGCACACCCGAAACGGGTTGCTGGGCCTGGCGTTCCATAAAGACCCGACACTGGTGGTATCGAAGAAGCTGGAGTACCTGCAGGACAACGCCAACGGCTCCGGCGTGAGCATCTACCAGCACTCCCAGGGTACGCTTGAGAAGGTGCTGGAGGCTGGTCGGCATGGTCTCTATGTCGACTATCACCAGGACGACGGCATCGGTGGCCACTCGGTGATCCTGTCCTACTGCGCTGAAGACATCATCAACTGGCGCACCGGGATGGTGAATGGCCACAGTGTGTTGACCCTGGTGGTGCTGCGAGAGGCGCCGGAGGAGGAAGACGGCTTCGGCTTCAAGGTGATTGAGCAGTATCGAGAGCTGGCATTGGAGTCTGATGGCTTCGTCTGTCGGGTCTGGCGTCGATCAGGCCCGAAAGGCGGCGGTCCGCTGGCCATCGTTGAAGAGTTCAGGCCTGAAGGCGGAGCCGGGCGCCTCAAAGAGATCCCGTTCACTTTCGTCGGCGCGCAGAACAACGACCCGAGCATTGATGAGTCGCCGCTCTACGACATCGCCATGATCAATCTGGGCCACTACCGAAACAGTGCCGACTATGAAGACAGCGTCTTCTGGTGCGGCCAGGCCCAGCCGTGGATCTCCGGCTTGGATGAGCAGTGGCGCGACTGGATGGAGAAGAACGGAGTCTATGTCGGCTCCAGGGCGCCGATGATGCTGCCTGCTGGTGGTTCCTTCGGGTATGCGCAGCCCCTGCCCAACACGCTGGTGAAGGAGGCCATGGCCGACAAGAACCAGATGATGATCGAGCTGGGCGCTCGCATGGTCGTAGCCTCTCTGTCGTCAAAGACCGCAACCGAGGCTCGCGGCGATCAGTCTGCATCGACTTCAGTCCTCGCCGGGTGTGTGGCCAACGTCAGTGAGGCGTACACCAAGGCGCTCATGTGGTGCTGCTCCTACATGGGCATCACTGACAAGAAGGTTTCTTACCAGGTCAACCAAGAGTTCGTGGAGCTGACAGCAGACCCGCAGATGATCACCGCGCTCGTCGGGCTCTGGCAGAACGGCGGGTTCGCGAAGGCTGATCTGCGGGCGTACTTGCGCAAACTGGGGCTGATCGCTCCTGAGCGCACGGACCAGCAGATCGATGGCGAGCTGCAGGAACAGGGCGATGGCCTGGGCCTGGACGACGAGGACAAACCAAATGGCGGCAAACCAAGCAATCCTTGACGCCACGATCCGGCACGCTGTCTTCCTCGAAAAGCTGAAGGCGGGGGAGGTGGGCAAGTTCGCTCCCTTCCTCAAGGAGATTGATCGTTCGATCCGGGACCGGCTCACCCGGTCGGACCTGACCGAGTACAACGTCAAGCGCCTGGAAGCGCTGCTGAAGGAGGTCGATAGCCTGCTGCTGGGCATCTTCGACCGCTACAGCACTCAACTGAACCTCGACCTGGTGGACATCGCCAACTATGAGGCTGAGTTCGAAGCCGCCAGCCTTGCCCGGTCGGCGCCGGTTGGCGTATCGCTGGATGTGGCGGCGCCCACGGTTGCCGCTGTTCGCACGGCAGTCCTGACAAACCCGCTCAGCGTGCGCGGCACCGGTGGCGGGAAGCTGCTTAAGTCCTTCATCAAGGGCTGGACCACTGCCGAGCGCGAGCGCGTCACAGGCACGATCCGGCAGGGCTTCTTCGAGGGGCAGACGAACTTTCAGATCATCCGCAACATCCGCGGTACCAAGGCGGCCGGCTACAAGGACGGCATCCTGGCCACAACCAGCCGCAATGCCAGCACTGTAGTTCACACCGCAATTCAGCATGTGTCGTCCCAGGCGCGTATGGAGGTGGCCAAGGCCAACACGGACATCGTGTCCGAGGTTGAGATGGTCGCCACGCTGGACAGCAAGACCAGCCAGACCTGCCGATCGATGGATAAGCGACGGTTTCCGGTCGACTCCGGGCCCCGGCCACCGTTCCACCCGAACTGCCGGACGACCTTTGTGCTCATCACCAAGCTCAGTGCGGTTTTCGCCAAGGATGCTACCCGGGCCTCTGTCGGTGATGGCGGGCCCCAGCAGGTCAGCGCAAGCCTGGACTACTACCAGTGGCTTCAGCAGCAGCCAGCGGCGTTTCAGGACGTGGCAATCGGGCCTGTCCGGGGCAAATTGTTCCGGGAGGGCGGATTGACCGTGGAGCGGTTCGCAGAGCTGCAGCTTGATCGCAACTTTGCACCATTGACCTTGGCTCAAATGAAGGCGCTTGAACCGCTTGCGTTCGAACTTGCGGGGATCTGAGCTAGGATGCTCGCACTTATCAAGGAGCGATCATGGACCCAGCTATTCAGGTGAAAATTGAAGAGGCACTGAAGGGGTTGTTCTCCGCGGTATCCCTGCTCCAAGAGGCTTACCCGGGCAAGCCTTTCACTCCTGATGGCCGACTTGTTGGCGACATTGGTGAGGTTGTTGCCAGTCTGGCCTACGCCTTGACGCTGAATGAAGGTCTGACCAAACATCACGATGCAATTACTGATGATGGTCGGAATGTTCAGATCAAAACCACCTTCGGCACCAGTCTTACATTCCCTGTACATCACGTACCTGACTATTACCTCGGTATCCGCATGAATCGAGATGGCACATTCGAGGAGATCTACAACGGACCAGGCCATCTGATTCAGGCACAGCTGTCAGGACGAAAGCCCACGAAAACCGGGCTGCACTGTGGCCTGATGGGGATGCTCAAGCGCATCAACCAGTTAGTTCCAGACTCTGAGCGAATACCCAAACGTTAAACGCTGAACAAAGCCCGGCCATGAGCCGGGTTTTTTTATGCCTGCAAAGCGGGCAACACATACCCAAGGGGTGCATCAACGTGGCAGAAGAAAACGAAATCGACCTGGAAAACCCGGCAGTCAAGGCCGCTATCGCGACTGCTGTTGAGGCATCCGTTTCCGGGTTGAAAACCAAGAACTCCGAGCTGCTGGGCAAGCTGAAGGAAACCACCGGCAAGCTGACCCAGTTCGAAACCCAGTTCGAAGGCATCGATATCGACGCGGTCAAAGGACTGCTGAGTCGTGCCGGCCAGGATGAAGAA
The DNA here is from genome assembly GCF_009861525.1 of Pseudomonas sp. LD120. GTDB lineage: Bacteria > Pseudomonadota > Gammaproteobacteria > Pseudomonadales > Pseudomonadaceae > Aquipseudomonas. Next base: position 1,229,870 of record NZ_WVHL01000003.1, read on the forward strand.
ACCAAGTTGCTGACTGAAGGCAAGGTGGACGAAGTCTTCAATCGCCGCACCGAGCGTCTGCGTGGCGACTACGACAAGCAACTGAAGACTGTCACAGCGCGCGCTGAGAAGGCCGAGGCATTCGCCGCTAAGTTCCAGGGCAAGGTCCTGGGCGATTCGGTACGCGGCGCAGCGCTGAAGGCCGGCGCACTCCCTGAAGCAACCGACGACATCATCCTGCGCGCCAAAGGCGTGTTCACCCTGAACGAAGAGGGCGAAGCCGTTGCCGTTGATGAATCTGGCGAGATCGTTCTCGGCAAGGACGGCAAGACCCCTCTGACACCGCTCGAATGGGCGGAGTCTCTGCGCGAAAGCGCACCTCACCTGTGGCCAAGGGCTTCAGGTACACAAGCCCCGGGCGGGGGTAGCGGCCAGGCTGCATTCAAGCGCTCCGAAATGACCGCCGAGCAGAAGCGCGACTACCAGCGCAAGCACGGCCAAACCGCGTACCTCGCATTGCCCAAGTAAGGGGATTCATCCATGCCAACCACTGTTAACAGCGACCTGATCATCTACAACGATGAGGCGCAGACCGCATACCTGGAGCGTGTCCAGGACAACCTGGACGTGTTCAACGCATCCTCCAATGGTGCGATCGTCCTCGACAACGAGTTGATCGAGGGCGACTTCCGTAAGCGTGCCTTCTACAAGATCGGCGGCTCGCTGGAACACCGCGACGTCAACTCCACCGGCAAGGTGACCGCCAAGAAGATCGGTGCCGGCGAGGCGGTGGGCGTCAAGGCCCCGTGGAAGTACGGCCCCTACCAGACCACCGAAGAGGCGTTCAAGCGTCGCGGCCGTCCGGTGGACGAGTTCTCCCAGATCATCGGCGCCGACGTAGCGGATGCGACTCTGGAGGGCTTCATCCAGTACGCCACCGCTGCGCTGCGGGCCTCGATTGGCTCCAACGCCGGCATGGTGGTCACCGCCAACATCGAAACTGACGGCAAAAAGACCCTGACCCGCGGTATGCGCAAGTTCGGCGACAAGTTCGGCCGCATTGCCTTGTGGGTCATGCACTCCAGCGCCTACTTCGACATCGTCGACGAGGCCATCACCAACAAGATCTACGAAGAAGCCGGCGTTGTGATCTACGGCGGCCTGCCGGGCACCCTTGGCAAGCCGGTACTGGTAACCGACACCGCGCCGGCGGACGTGATCTTCGGCCTGCTGCCGAATGCTGTGGTCATCACCGAGTCCCAGGCCCCGGGTTTCCGTTCGTACCCTGTGAACGATGAAGAGAACCTGGGCATCGGCTACCGCGCCGAGGGCACCGTGAACATCGATGTTCTGGGCTACAGCTGGAAGGAGTCTGCTGGTGGCGCCAACCCAACCCTGGCCGCTGTAGGCTCGGCCGCCAACTGGGCCAAGCACGCGAACAGTAACAAGGTCACAGCCGGCGTGATGATCACGCTGACCCCTACGCCACCGGCCGGTGGTTGATACCTGCCCCTGGAAGCGGTCAGCAATGGCCGCTACGGAGATTTCCATGGAACTGATTTACACGAACCAGCTTGAAGGCTTCGATCCGGACAAGCGGTACCGCACTGCAAGCCTGTTTCGCGGCATCGAGCGCGATGCAACGGCGGTGGTGGTCGTTGGCGACTATCCGGACATTGTCGCTGCCTATGAGGCAGCAGGTGTTGATGTTTCGGTCGTAGAGGCCCCAGCCGTACCTGTCCCAAGTGCCAAGGTGCCTGAATCTGGTGAGCTGGCAGACGAAGTTGCAAAGCTGCGAGCTGAAAATGGCGCGGTCATTCTCCTGCTTGATGGTCTGGATGCTGGCGAAGTCCAGCAACCCGGGTCTGGCGAGCTGGCGACCCGTTTGTTTGCATCGCTGGGAACTATCCATGCCTCAGTCGGCGAACTGACCACTGAGCGCGATGGCTTGCTCCTGACTGTCGACGCACTGCGCGGCGAGGTCGAAGCTCTGAAGAAGGTCGCACCTGCGCCGCAAGCTGACGACACTGGCGAAATCGCGGCGCTGAAGGCCAAGCTCGACGCAGCGCAGGTGCAGTACCGTTCCAACGCCTCGAAAGAATCGCTTGAAAAGCTCGTTGCCGAGCTGCCCAAGGCCTGATACTGCTGGCTGCTGGTGACCTGGCAGCCAATCTTCACCAATTCCAGCGAGTTGACGCATGACACTCATCATCGAGGACGGCACCGGGAAGCCTGACGCCGAAAGCTACGCATCCGCCGAGGACCTGGCCATGTACGCCGTGAAGTTCGGCGTCGTCATCCCTGCTGAGGTGCCTGCCCAAGAAGCCTTGCTGCGCCGCGCGGCTCTGGCAATGGATGGCATGACCTGGAAGGGGCGCAAGACCAGCAGCGAGCAGGCTCTGGCTTGGCCGCGCCGGGAAGTTCTGCTGGATCAGGAGATCAAGCCAAATAACTACCTGCCGGCGCGGATTCAGTACGGCCAGATGGCCCTGGCCGCTGAGATTCATCAAGACGATATCGATCCGGTGGATCAGCGTCAGGGGGCAGTCATTCGGGAACGAGTAGAGGGTGCCGTCGATGTCGAGTATGCCCCGATCAGCAACAGCAGCGGCAGACTTCTGCCGGCTGCACCGGATCGACCGAGTCGAACCCAGTTCGCCGACTACCTGGCCAAGCGAGGCCTGTTTGCCGTGAGGGCATGATCATGAGCGCGTTCTATGACCGCACGGCTGAAACCGCGTTGCGGTTGATTACGCGCTTCGGCCAACCCGTAACCATCCGTGACATCAAGCCCGGCGAGTACGATCCTGATACCGACTCGGCCGGCCCTGATACCATCATCGAGCAAACTGCTCAGGGCATCCTGCTCGACTTCACAGGCCTGGAGTTCCAGAAAAACAGCCTCATTAAGCAGGGAGACAAGAAGCTCAAGGTCGCCGCTCAGGGGCTGGAGTGGGCGCCGGATCTGCTGAACAAGGTGGTCATTCAGGGCCGGACCTGGTCCATCATCCCGCCGCTGAAAGAGATTAACCCAGCCGGTACGCCGATTCTGTACGAACTGCAGGTGCGGTCATGAACCGGTACGCGGGCAGGAACGGCAGCTTCGCCGAGAACATCCGCCAGTTCGCCGAGCAGGCCCAAGGCGGTATTGACGCCACCTTTCGCGAGATCGTGATCGAGATCGGCAGCAGCGTGATTCGCATGTCTCCGGTGGGTAATCCGGAGATCTGGGCCGCCAACGTGGCGCACCGTGCGGCCAATACGCGAGCGGCCGACGACTACGACTTCAAGGTCTCGGTGCGCAACACGCTGATCAACCTGGACGAAAGCAACTTCACCAAGGCCGGCAAGCTGCGCCGCGGCGTGAAGTACGCGAAGCCCCTGACCAAGACCGAGCGCGACCAGAACTTCAGCGTGAACGGCCTGGTGGCCGGCAAGGACTATGTCGGCGGTCGCTTCCGGGGGAACTGGCAGTTCTCAATCGATACACCCGCCGACGGCACGCTGGATCAGGTCGATCCTTCTGGAGGTGTGACCCTGGCCAAGCTGCGGCTGCAGGTCGGGCAGCTGACCGCCGGCCAGACAGCCTACATCGTGAACAACCTGCCTTATGCGGTACCGCTCGAGTACGGGCATTCCAAGCAGACCCCTGGCGGCATGGTTCGAATCACGCTCGCCAGGTTCCAGCAGATCGTCGACGAAGCCATCAGGAACAACCAGGTATGAGCCATAACGTGATCGCGACGATCTACCAGGCCCGGGTTATCGCCTGGACGAAAGCCAGGGTTCCGCCGTTGAAGGTGGTGGTTGAGAACGAGGCCTACACGCCAAAGGACGGAGAAACCTACCTCCGTGCCTACACGCTGCCGGCGGACACTGCGAGCAACACCCTGGGTGGCGATCACCGGTTGTACACCGGCGTCTTCCAGGTCAGCGTGGTGGTACCGTCGGGCAAGTACCGCGGTCCGGCCGTAGACCTGGCTGATGAGATCAGCGCGCTGTTTCCGCTGTATGAACGGAACGAGAAGGCCGGCCTGACGGTGATCACCATGACGCCACCAGACCAGGGCCCAGGCATTCAGGGAGATACCACCTACACCGTGCCCGTGTCCTTCCAGTACCGCGCTGACACCAACTAATTCAGCCCATCGGGCGACCCCACAGACCCGCCATCGAGCGGGTTTTGTCATTTCTGAAAAGAGGAAAAACCCATGGCCGGCATTCAAATGCCCAACGGTGCAACCTTTGAAATTGCTTCCGCCTATGGCGCAGCAATCCCATTTACCTCACTGAGCAATGCGAACCCGGCAGTGGCTACCGCTGCAGCGCATGGCCTGGCCGAAGAAGACATCATTGCCGTTAACTCAGGCTGGACCCGTCTCGACGGTCGAGCCGTACGAGTTGCCGAGATTGCCAGCGGCACCTTCACACTGGGCGGTGTGAACACTGTCAACGTTCAGCAATATCCAGCGGGCTCGGGTGTCGGTTCGGCACGTGAAGTGAGCTCGTTTACCGAGATCTCCCAGATCACGGAACTGAACTCCACTGGGGGCGATCAGCAGTTCCTGACTTACGGCTTCCTGGCTGACGATGATGATCGGCAGATGCCGACCACCAAGAACCCGATCACGCTTTCCATCACGGTCGCCGACGATCCTTCAAAGCCCTATGTCGACGTTTGCGAGGCTGCAGACGATGATAAGCAGCCGCGTGTACTGCGCCTGAACCTGCCGGGCGGTAGCAGCATCATCTACAACGGTTATGTCTCCATCACTTCGACCCCGACCATGTCGCGCAACAACCTGATGACGCGCGTTATCAGCGTGGCGTTGACCGGTCGGCCAACTCGCTACGCCGCGACGGTGTAACCCATGGCCAAGTTCAAAATTGCGCAAAACCCCACCTTCAAAGCCGAAGTTGATATTCCGCGCGTTGGCGGCACCACAATCAAGGTTCCGTTCGAGTTCAAGTACCGCGACCGCAAGGAGCTAGCAAGACTGTTCGCGGGCTGGCAGGAAAGTGCGAAGCAAGACCAGGAGTACTTCAAGGCCAAGGGTGATGAACTCACTTTGATCGAAATCACCGACTCGCACGTCGAGCGGCAGATCGAGCAGGTGACCCAGTTAGTCACTGGCTGGGGCTTCGAGGACAAATTGAGCCCTGAGTCGATCCGCGCCCTGGTAGAAACCTCGGCCGGTGCCGGTGATGCAATTGTCGATGCATACCAGAAGGCCTTCTCGGCAGCCAGATTGGGAAACTGAGGAAGGTCGCCCGCCTGATGTACGAGCCGAGGCCGTCTGATACGGACCTGGCGGCGTTCGGCTTGTCCATCTCCGACATTCCCGAGGAAGAGTGTGAAGTGCTGGCTGAGAACTGGCCGGCCTTCGTGCTCTTCAATGCCATGTCCACCCAGTGGCGCACAGGCATAGGCGGGGCCACCGGCCTTGACTACACCGCTCTTCGAGACGTCTCCGACTTCGTCGGCACAACCAGAAAACAACTCAGAGAGATATTCCCAGACCTTCAGGCAATGGAGGTCGAGGCCCTGCTCGTCATGAGCGAATCGAAGTAATGGAGCGCTCATGTCAGGCACAATCGCGCAACTTGGTATTGCGGTAAATTCGGGCGAAGCCGTTCAGGCTGCCACGGATCTGGAGCGCTTGGCGCAGGCCGGCGCCAAGGCTGAAAAAGCAGCGGATGGAGTGTCTGCCGGCTTCGACAAGGCGGCAGCTTCCACCACTGGCCTGGCATCCGCCGAGGGCAAACTTTCTGAGTCGACTGAAGATGCGATGAAGCGTCTGACGGCTATGGCGAAAGCCTCACTCGAGTCGAGCGATTATTACCAGCGGCTGACAACCAGTGTTGGCACCAGCTCGACGGCAATGGACGCATCAGTATCTTCGGCGAGCAGCCTTGCGGCACTGGCGCGGCGGTTGAGGGCCGAGTCCGATGCACTGGTCGGGTCGACCGATAAGCAGGCTGAGGCTGCGAAGAAGGCGGCTGCTGCTACTGGCGTTCAAGCCGAAGGGTTGCAAGCGCTGCTCGGCAAGATCAATCCCGCCATTGCAGCGCTCGACAAGCTGGATCAGCAGCAGGCCCAGTTGCAGAAGTACAAGGCGGCCGGCCTGATCGAGGCCGATACCTTCCGGGAATACTCGGCCCGGATTGACGCATCCCGGCAGAAGCTGGGCGACTTTGATGAAGACCTGAAGAAGACCGGAGCCAGCTCGAAGCAGACCGAAGCGGCGCTGCGACAGCTTCCGGCGCAGTTCACTGACATTTTCACCAGCCTGGCCGGCGGCCAGAACCCTTTGCTCGTTCTGTTGCAGCAGGGTGGCCAGATCAAGGACTCATTCGGAGGCGTGGGTGCCACCCTCGACGTCCTCAAGGACAAATTCCGCTCGCTGTTTACTGGCGGATCTGATGCTTCAGTTCTGGGAGAGTCACTCGTTGGTCTCGCCATAGACGCGAAGGACGTGGCCGAGAATGCGGGGGAAGCTGGGGAGAGCCTGTCGGACTTTGCCGAAAACTCGAACACTGCGGCAGAAGCTGCTGAGAACGCGCAGCGCGCGGCAGGCGCTCTTCAACCTGCAATGAGCGGCGTATCGCTCGGGGCTGCGGGCGTAGCGCTTGCTATTGTTGCCGCTGCAGCTGCTGTCGGGACCCTGATCTACGGCTACAGCCAGGGCAGCAAAGAAACAGATGAATACAACAAGGCACTGATTCTGACCGGCAATGCTGCTGGCACGACCGTCGGGCAGTTGTCCGACCTTGCCCAGCAGGTGAGTGCCACCAACGGCACCACCGGCGAGGCTGCTGCTTCGCTGGCGCTGCTGGCTTCGTCTGGCGTGATCGCCGGCGGAAGCTTCAAGGATATCGCTGATGCGGCGGCAGCGATGGAAGATGCCACCGGCAAATCGGTCGGGGCGACCATTGCCGAGTTCGTCAAAATCGCCAAGGACCCGGTTGCCGCTGCGAAAGAACTGAATGACCAGTATCACTTTCTGACGGCATCGGTGTATTCGCAGATCGTCGCACTGAAGGAGCAGGGCGATACTATTGGTGCCGCCAAGCTATTGACTGACACCTACGCCGAAACTATCAAAGGTCGATCAACCGAGATTACTGAAAATCTCGGGACCATCGAGAAGGCCTGGAAGGGCATCACCGATGAGGCCAAGAAATCTCTCGATGCGATCAAAAACATCGGGCGAGACGCAGGCCCAGCGACGCGCATTGCAGAGCTCACTCAGCGCGTGGCCTACGCGCAAAGTGCGGTTAATGCTGATCCATACGATACCGATGCTGCGAAGAAACTCGCGGACTCAAGACAAGAGCTGTATCAGCTCCAGCTGATGGTTTTTGCTGGAGAGCAGCGAGCCAAGACCGAAGAAGATCAGGCGCGTATTCAGAAACAGGCGATCGATGACGGCATTAAGCTGAAGGCCATCAACGACTCCAACCTCACAAACGCGGAGAAGCGCAATAAGCTGATCCGAGAGTACAAGCAGTATGTCGCCAGCGTGCGCGCCGCGAACCCCGATGACCCAATGGTTCAGCCTGAAGCAGTTGCGAAGGCAATCCAGAACATCAAGGACAAAAACAGGGATCAGAAGGGCCCGTCTGCCGGCACCGTGGACCTCACCGGTTACAACGCGGCGCAAAACGCTCTCAAGGAAATCCAGGCCGAATACGCTAACGCACAGAAACAACTTGATGCTACACAGAAGGCCGGCTTGATCTCACAGCAGGAGTACCTGCTTAAGCGGGAAGCCTTGATCGGTAACGAGCGGGATGAGGTTACCGCTGCATATGAGGTGGAAATCGCAGCGTTGGAGGCGGCGAAAGGCAAGGCGTCTACCAGTGCCGAGCAAAGGATTCAGCTCGACCAGAAGATTGCTGACGCCCGATCCGACATGGTCAAGGCTCAGAAGGCGGCAGACAGCGAACTGGATGTGCTGGCGAAAAATGAGCAGGGGCGGTTGAGGAGGCAGGAACTGGCAGTTAAGACCTATACCAGCGCCCTGCAGCAGCAAGTCGATACTCTGCGCGAGCAGGGCATGCGCGCTGCCGCCGGCCTTGGCCAGGGTGATCGCCAGCGCGACCTGACCAACCAGCAGAACGCGATCGACGACCGCATCAACCAGCAGAAGCTGGACCTGGCCAACCAGTACGGCGATGGCTCCCGGGGCATGAGCCTCGACGAGTACACGCAGAAGCTGCAGGCGCTGGAGGCCACCCAGCATAAACTGCACGACACAGTGGTCAGCAACTACGACGATATGTCGGCTGCCCAGGGCGACTGGACGAATGGAGCGTCCTCGGCCTGGCAGAACTACCTGGAGTCGGCGCGGGATGTGGCCGGCCAGACCAAGAGCCTGTTCACCAACGCCTTCGGCTCCATGGAAGATGCGATTGTGCAGTTCGCGATGACCGGAAAGCTGTCGTTTGCTGACTTCACGAAGTCGATCCTCGCAGATATGGCCAGGATCGCTGTTCGCCAGGCCAGCTCCTCAGCGCTCAGCTCGTTGTTCGGCATGGCTGCCTCTGCTGCCGCATCGTACTTCGGCGGCGGGGCGGCCTCGGCCGGCTCAACGCAGGCCGGGTATACCGGTGTCGACTTTTCCAGCTACCAGGCCGATGGCGGTGTCTGGGGAGCTGGCGTGCAGATGTTCGCCAATGGTGGCGCCTTCACGAACAGCGTGGTCAGCAAGCCAACTGCCTTCGGGATGGCAGGCGGCCAGACTGGAGTGATGGGCGAGGCCGGGCCCGAGGCGATTGTGCCCCTGGCCAGGACCTCCGGCGGCCAGTTGGGTATTCGAGCGTTGGGCGGTGATTCAACCTCGAGCAACAACCAAGTCGTGATTCAGCAGACCTTCAACATCCCTGAAGGGAGTGGCGGGGCCAGCGAAGCGGACGGCCAGGTTCTGGCCCAGGCCTATGCAAAGTCCGCCAAGCAGGGCGCTCAGGAGCAGATCGCGAAGGACCTCCGGCCAGGAGGCCAGATCTACATGGCCATCAGGGGGCGTGGCTGATTGGCGTTGCCCGCTTCGGCGGGCTTTTTTATGCCTGGAGAAAATATGGCAACTGAAACCTTCACCTGGAAGCCGAACAACGATCCGGCGGCCACCATTGCGTTTCGAACTAAGTCGGCCAAGTTCGGCGACGGTTACGAGCAGCGAGCCCAGGACGGAATCAACAACCGCTCGCAGTCCTGGCCCTTGACGTTCACAGGCCAGAAGGCGCGCATCAAGGAGATCATAGCGTTCCTCGACCGACATGCCGGTGCAACGCCATTTTTTTGGTCTGACCCGCTGGGCGATCAAATGCTCTACCGCTGTTCCGAGTATCAACCCAAGGCCATGGGGGGCGATGCCTACACCCTGACCGCAACCTTCGAACAGGCGTTCCACCCATGAGTATCGATCCCATCAACATCGGCGGGGCGCCCAACGATGGCAATGGCCAGAATCTGCGCTCGGGCGGCCAGATCATCAACGACAACTTCGCGGAGCTGGATACCCGCACTGCGGCAGCGCAGGTGAGGGCCGATCAGGGCGTTTCGGATGCTGCGGCGGCGTGGGATGCCGCTGCCGCGGCGAAAGCGATAGCCGACGCTGCGGTGCCTGCGACGGCCCTGGGTGACTCGGTTCCGCAACTGATTAACGGGGTGGTGCCGGCCTCACAGTTACCGAGCTTCGTCGATGATGTGCTTGAATTTTCAACTCTGGAAGACTTTCCGGAAGCGGGCGAGACAGGGAAGATCTACATCGCGATCAACGATGGCGACAGCCCGACCAACCCGACGCGGCAGTACCGGTGGAGTGGTTCCGCGTTTGTGCTGATACCTTCCTCGCCTGGCTCGACTGACCAGGTGCCCGAAGGGCCGACAAACCAGTACTTCACGCAGTCCCGCGTGCGCTCGACGACTCTTTCCGGCCTGGGCGCTCTGGTCAATGCTGCGATCCTGGCAACCGACACGGTGCTGCAGGCTTTTGCAAAGCAGCAGGGCCAGCTCAACGCCAAGCTGGGCAAGAGTGAGGTGGCGGCCGATGCCAGTAAACTCGGCGGACAGTCAGCGTCGTACTACACGGCAACGATGACTGGAGCCACAGCTTCCACCAATGGCGTCAAAGGGCTTGTTCCCGCTCCGGCTATTGCAGACAAGGACCGGTTCCTCAAGGGCGACGGCAGCTACGGTGATGTTGGCGGCCTTCCTGTTGGCTCCCTGGTCCCGTGGCATGTTTCGGAGGCCTCGCTGCCGAGCGGATACATCCCCGCAAATGGCCAGCTTATTGATCGAGCTATGTTTCCTCAGTTGTGGGCGCTTGTTGCCCCTGTTGCCTCCACTGACGCCCAATGGCTTGGCGACGTACAGCGGCAAGCAGGCTGGTCGGACGGCAATGGCACTACCACATTCCGAATACCCGACCTCAATGGCAAGGGGGCAAACAGCCAAACCGAGGCTTTGTTCCTGCGCGGTTACGGGCGAAATTCTGGCGACCTGCAACGCTACCAGCGGGACCAGCTGCAAAATATTACGGGGGCACTGCCGGTTATACCGGTTAATGGCGGTGCGGCGAGCGGTGCATTTGCGACTACCGATTCTGGGCAAGCTTATATTGGTGGGTCCGCAGCAGGCCGATACCTTGTGTCTACGTTTGACGCTGGTCGGGTGGTGCGTGCTGGCAACGAAACCCGCCCGTCAAACGTCGCGGTTATCTGGTGCTTTATCGGTGGGACTGTAGCGACCAACCCTGGCACGGTTGACGTAACCGTCATGGCTGCGCTGGTTGCATCGCAGGCTTCGCAGATTCAAAACCTGCAAACCTCAGCGCCTAAAAAATGGGTCAGTGACTGGCGAACCCTTGCAGCTAACGTTACTTCTAATTTCACCCACAACCTTGGGGTAATGCCAACCGGCATCTGGTGGCAAGGCAGACTAAAGATCGCAACGCATGGCTACTCAGCTGGTCATATTATTAGCATTCCCACTCAAGCTGACCCTACCCAAGGCGCTGGCTTTACAGCCTGGAATATAGACAAGACCGATACCTTATCTATTCAAACTAACAGCAATGCCAACTTAGGCATGGTGCATGTTGCTGGTACAGGCGCCCAGGTTCAAATGCCTTGGTCGAGCATCGAAATTCGCTGCATAGTGGTAGCGCTGTAACAAGGTTGCAGCCCGGACTTACTCGTTCCGACAACCCGCCATCGAGCGGGATTTTTTCCTGAGGAAACACAATGCCGATTACGGCCGATATCCAGACCCTGGAGCCTGGCGCGTGGGTGGAGCTTTTCGAACTCGACGCTACTGCGCTGGGCGCCGAGCTGTACCGCTTCCACGGTTACCCCCAGCAGTCGTCGATCTACTGGCAGGGCGAGGAGTATTCGCCCTGGCCGATCCAGGCCGAGGGCTTCGAAATGACCGGGCAGGGCGCCCAGCCTATGCCGACCCTGTCCGTTGGCAACGTCGGTGGGTTCATTACGGCTCTGGTGTTGTACTTCGAGGACCTGGTGGGGGCGAAGCTGATCCGGCACCGGACCTTGGGCAAGTACCTGGACGGCCAGCCGGAGGCGGACCCCGACGAAGAGCTACCGCCGGACATCTGGTATGTCGAGCGCAAGGCTGCCGAGAACAACGAAACGGTGCAGTTCGAACTGGCCTCAGCCTTAGACTTCGCCGGGGTTCAACTGCCGCGCCGGCAGATCGTGGCCAACGTCTGCTGGTGGCTCAGTTGTGGTGGCTACCGCGGGCCCTACTGCGGCTACAACGGCGGGCCCGTGGCCGATGAGAACGACGTCATCGTCACCGATGCCTCCAAGGACAAATGCGGCGGGCGCTTGAGCAGTTGCAAACTGCGCTTCGGCCAGAACAACCCTCTGCCTTACGGCTCATTCCCGGCCGCCGGCCTGCTTCGGAGCTGATCATGAACAAGTCCACCCGCGCCGCCATCGAGCGGCATGCGTTGGCCGAGTATCCGCGTGAGTGCTGCGGCTTGGTGATTCGTGAGGGACGTAAGGAGGTCTATGTGCCTTGCCGCAACACGGCTTCGACGCCCAGCGAGCACTTCCGCCTGGCGCCCGAGGACTTCGCCGCCGCCGAGGACCGCGGCCAGGTGCTGGCGGTCGTGCATAGCCACCCAGACCACCCAGCAGCACCCAGTGAGGCAGATCGCGTGTCCTGCGAGGCCTCCGGGCTTCCCTGGCACATTCTTGAGGTCCGCAAGGGCGATGACGAACAGGTGCGCCCAGGCGAGCTTGTGAGCTTCGCGCCGGACGGTTACCAGGCCCCGCTGATCGGCCGCAAGTTCGCCCACGGTGTGCACGACTGCCTGAGCATCATCCTCGACTTCTACTGCCGTGAAATGGGCATCGACCTGGGCCAGTACGAACGGGAGGACGGATGGTGGGAGAAGGGCGTAAACCTTTACCTGGAGAACCTGCCGGCGGCTGGCTTCACGCAGGTCAACGCCCCTCAGCACGGCGACATCGTGCTGATGCAGATCCGGTCGAAGGTGCCGAACCACGCCGGGGTCTACCTGGCCGATGGCGTGCTGAAGACCGAACCCGAGCACTTCCCGGCGCCCGGGTCGATCCTGCACCACCTCTACAGCCGGGACAGTAAACGCGACACCTACGGCGGGTACTGGCGAGAGGTGACCGTCAGCTACTGGCGGCACATGGCAAGCAATCTCACAAACACGGCATAGCGGATAGCACTCTGTCGCGCTATCCCTTCAGCGAGTACATTTTTTTTAACTGTGCTGGTGTCAGCGGAGGAAGTTTCTGCGTTCGCCTGACCCCGATCCGTTTATTTTCGGTGTGCACGTTGAGCGGATAGTAACTCGCACCATACTCAAAATTGCCTTCGCAGGTTTGCACAAGCCATGCGCCGAGGCGTACTCCGTTGCTTCCAAAGGTGGATCGGTATTCGTCCAACCGACTCACACAGCCGTCTCGGAAGTCCGCTTTTATCAGATGCTCCCATTCTTGGGAGACTTCGTCATTGGCAGCGCCGGCAGTTGAGGCCAGCAGAAAGATGAGGGCAAGAGCTACTCGGCTCGGTGAGGGCATTACTGCAAGTCCTTTGCGTCTGCAGGGTGTTAACATCAGGTTTCCAGCAGCACAAAGCCCAGTCCCACGTTGGGCCCTGTGCATCTGGTACTATCCCGCTTCCGCCTGAGCCATCTTCCAGAAACCTTCCAGATCATATTGAGGGTAAGGTCGGGTCGCTGTCGGGAAATAGTTGTCCAACTGCTCCAGCAGACTGAGAGCGAAGCAACGAAGCTCGCTGGTTAGCTTTGTGCCGTAGGGCATGAATGTGCAGCAGCGGTCAGTCCTGCCAGACCAACCCTCAAGCGCATTTATGAGTCCCTGACGGACTGCTAAAGCAGCCAGTACGTCATTCGATGGGTTGCTCAGCGCAGTTTTCAAAGATATTAGTCGGTGTGGCATCTAAGTTCCTTCTGATCATGGCGTGTAAGTCCGCGCGGATGTACCCGGCGCTTGGCCGGGCTTCAGTTGCCTGCTGATTGAGTCTCAAACATCTGACGGATCGTATGGTCGTGCTTTTGCTGTGTTGCGCGCTACAGCAGCAAGCAGGTCGAGACGTTTCACTACAACCAGGCTGCCGTAGAGCGCTTCCGAGAGATCTTGCAGGACATCTAACCCTCCCATTTTCACGAACCCCGCCCATGCGGGGCTTTCGTGCTTGAGCGTAAATGGTATTCTCCAAGAAAACATGGAGAGTTGTTATGCGCTTGATTTCACTTCTGCTTCTGTCGTTATTTTTAGTTACTGGCTGCGCCTCAAAACCAACCCCTGAGCAAATACAGGCGGCTGATTATGGAGCCTCTGTGTATCAGGAGGACGCCGAGAAAGCAGTGAAAAATTTCTTTGGCATTTATCTGAAAGACCCCGACTCAGCTCGATACAGCTTTGGCACGGTATACAGGGGGTACATGGTAGGCAGCGTTTTTGAAGGCAGGAAAATTGAGGCAGGATTTCTCTTGGATGTGACGGTCAATGCAAAAAATAGTTACGGTGGATACGTTGGCGCCAAGCCTTATAAGTTTCTCATCCGGAATGACAACCTAGTCGGCGGGTGGGAGATCGGCTCAAGCGGTATACCAATCAGAATCCGGTAAGCCAATTTTTGTCTTTGTATCTCTGTTCGAGAGGTAATCATGCGGATACTGATTGGGGTGGTTGCGCTGGCGCTGGCGCTGTTGGCGGGATGTTCAACCCCATCTGACTTGATGGCAGGAAATCCAGTCAGCACCCACATTTCTACGAAAAAACCCAAGGACATTGCGCTCTGTTTGTATCCGGCATAGCAGGACTACAGGTCCACATCTGTGATGAGCGAGACCCAAAATGGGTATCGGATTATTGCTGGAACTGACTCCGGCCAAACCGATGATGTCTTGAACATTGAGCTTGCTCAGCAGGGGCACGGGAGCGTCGTCAAGCTCTATCAGAGAGCTTCCTGGTCGCAGATCGGCCGAAGCGGTCTTGTCCCCCTCGCTTAACAGATGTTTGTGATCACCGAATGTTCAAGCCGCCTACGGGCGGTTTTTTATTACCTGGAGAAAATATGCCTGCTGAAAAGATGCAAACCGTCCTGCTGTCTGGCTCCCTGGCCCAGCTCTTTGGCCGTCGGCACAAGATGATCACTAGCGGCGGGTGGCGCGATGTGATGGGCTACTTCAAACAGTTCCCAGGATTCGAGAAGCACATGGCCGAAAGCTCCAGCAAGGGGCTGCGCTATGCGATCTTCAACGGCAAGGAGAATCTCTCAGAGAATGATCTCGAAAAACCTACTGGCCGCAATGTGATCCGGATTGTCCCCGTCATCGCCGGATCAAAGCGGGCCGGTATGCTGCAAACAATCGTCGGTGCGGTGCTCGTTGTGGTTGGCTTGGTTTATTCGCCTCTTCTCCCTGCAGGCATCGCGATGCTGGCCGGCGGTGTGATTCAGATGCTCAGCCCCCAAGCAAAGGGCTTGGGTACTCAGGACACCCCCAACAACCGACCCAGCTACAGCTTCAACGGCGCCGTGAACACCAGCGTCCAGGGAAACCCTGTCCCGTTGCTCTATGGCCGCATGATCGTCGGCAGCGCGGTGATTAGCGCCGGGATTTACTCCGAAGACCAGATGTAATCCGAACCCGCCACCAGGCCCGCCGAGTGCGGGTATTTTTTTGCCTGAAGGAAAGCCATGAACCAGCAAATTGCCGGCAGCAAAGGCGGCGAGTCGAAGCCGCGACCGTCCGTTGAGGCCCCTGACAGCCTGCAAAGCACTGCCTATGCCCGCATCCTCGACCTTGTCAGCGAGGGCGAGATCCAGGGTCTGGTCGCGGGTGAGCGCTCGGTCTACTTGGACGAGACCCCGCTGGCAAATGCCGACGGCACCCGGAACTTCAGCGGCGTCACCCTGGACGCCCGCACCGGCAGCCAGGATCAGCTGCATATTCCAGGCTTTCCGGCAGTCGAGAGCGAGATCGCCGTGGGTGTTGAGCTGAAGTATGGCCAGCCCTGGGTTCGCGCTGTGCAGAACCTGCAGCTGTCGGCTGTGCGCGTGCGCTTGTCCACCCCGCGCCTGGCCCAGACCAACACCAGCAACGGCGACACCAACGGCTACACCGTGCAGTACAGGATCGAGGTTTCCACCGACGGCGGGGCCTATGTGCAGGTGCTGGCCTCTGCGTTCAGCGGTAAGACCTCGACCAAGTACGAGCGCTCCCACCGGGTGGACCTGCCGCCGGCGAGCAGCAACTGGCAGATTCGCGTCACTCGCCTGACGCCGAATAGCACCAGCAGCGTGATCGCTGACACCACCAACATCGACGCCATCACCGAGGTCATCGACGCCAAGCTGCGCTACCCAGGTTCCGCTGTCGTCGGCCTGCAGTTCGACGCCTCCCAGTTCCAGTCGATCCCGACTCGGTCCTTCGATCTGCGCGGGCGCATCATCCGTGTGCCGAGCAACTACGACCCGGAAAGCCGGCTGTACTCCGGCGTCTGGGATGGTTCGTTCAAGACGGCCTGGACCGACAACCCGGCCTGGATCTTCTACGACCTGCTGCTGCACTTTCGGTATGGCCTGGGCCATCTGCTGAATGAGGGGCAGGTGGACCGGTGGGAGTTGTACCGCATCGGCCAGTACTGCGATCAGTTGGTGCCGGACGGGAAGGGCGGCCAAGAGCCGCGGTTCACCTGCAATCTGTTCCTGCAGACCCGGGCGAACGCGCTGGACGTGCTGCAGGACTTGGCCACGACCTTCCGGGGAATGTCCTATTGGGCCGCCGGCTCGGTGATGGCCATTGCCGACATACCCGAGGACCCTGTTTACACCTACTCGAACGCCAACGTGATCGACGGCAAGTTCGGTTACTTCGGCTCAGCCAAGAAGACCCGTTACACCGTGGCCCTGGTGAGCTGGAACGACCCGGCCGACTTCTACCGGCAGAAGGTCGAGTATGTCGACGATCAGGCCGGCATCACTCGCTACGGTATCCAGCAAACCGAGATGACCGCGACCGGTTGCACATCCCAGGCCCAGGCCCAGCGCATCGGTAAATGGGCGCTGCTGACCAACCGCCTGGAAACCGAAAGCGTGGGGTTCTCCGTAGGCCTGGATGGCACCTTGGCGCGCCCTGGGCAGATCATCCGTATTGCTGACAATGACCGGGCAGGGCGTCGCATTGGTGGTCGTCTGCGCTCGGCCACGCTCGATACGCTGGTGCTTGATGCAGATGTGAAGGCGTACCCAGGCGACACCATCACAGTGATCATGCCGACCGGTAAAGCCGTATCCCGCATTGTTAGCTCCGTCGGATATCCGCTGACCTGGGATCACACTGGTATTACTTGGGATAACGGCGATATCACATTCGACACCACTGGCTTTCCGTCTGATGTTCAGCAAGTAGTGTTGGCTCAGGATCTGGACGACCTGCCGCCGCAGCATTCGATGTGGGCCATAGACTCTCCGACCCTGGCCACGCAGCTGTTTCGCGTGATGTCGGTTGCTGAGGACTTTTCCGACTCAGAGATCAAGTTCACGATCAGCGCGGTACGTCACAACGCCAGTAAATACGGCGCAATCGACAACGGAACACGCATCGAGAGCCCGCCGGTGACAGTGATCCCGCCGAGCGTCCAACGGCCGCCGTCGAACGTGACGGTGAGCAATGACCACTTTGTCGATCAAGGCAGCGCGGTCAGCGTCATGACGATTGAGTGGGAAAAGCCCGAGGCTGCGATTGCCTACGAGGTGTACTGGCGCAAGAACGACGGTGACTGGATCTTTGCCGGCCGCACGGGCACCACGTCCATCGATGTGAGCGGAATCTACGCGGGCCGGTATGTGGCTAAGGTGCGGGCCATCAACTCGCTCGACATCGGGTCGGTGTTCGCGACCTCAGTCGAGACTGTACTGAACGGCAAGACTACGCCGCCGCCGGTGCCTTCGTCGTTTACCGCCGAGTCAATCGTCTTCGGCATTAAGCTGAAATGGGGCATTCCGGCAGGCCTGAACACCGCCGACGTGCAACGGACTGAGATTTGGTACAGCCAGACGAACCAGGTTGGAACAGCTATCAAGTTTGGCGACTATGCCTACCCGCAAACTGACCTGACCATCATGGGCCTGGCCGCCGGTGTGCAGTTCTTCTTCTGGGCTCGGCTGGTGGACCGAATCGGCAACGTCGGGACGTTCTACGGGCCGGTGATGGGGCAGTCCTCCGCCGATGCCGGTGTGATCCTTGAGTACCTGAACGATCAGATCACCGAGACGCAGTTGAGCCAGCACCTGCTGGAAAAGATCGACTCGGGTGGCGGTGCGCAGGTTGAGATCGAGGCCCTGAAAACCGAATTGGCGGCCATGTACTCGATCAAGACCCAGCTCACGGTCGATGGCAAGCCATACCTGGCCGGCATCGGTGTTGGCGTGGAGAACGACGAAGGGATCATCACAAGTCAGGTTCTGATCGCCGCAAGCCGATTTGCAATCGTCGATCCGAACGCTGCGGAGATCTACTACCCGTTTGTTGTTCAGAACAATGCCGCTTACATCGACACCGCATTCATCAAGAACGGCTCAATCGACATGCTCAAAATCGGTAGCAACTTGCAGTCGGAAAACTATGAGGCTGATGTTTCGGGCTGGGCATTCCGTCCGGATGGAACGTTCCAGATGATGGGTAATGCGCCGGGAGGAACAAAGCTAATGATAAATAACAGTGGCATATATATTTACTATGCAAACGGCGTGAAAGCCGTTGATTTAAGTGTGGATGTGTCATGAGTGCCGGTTTTATTACCAGGAATGAGCAGGGTGTAATCCTGGTTGATATGTCTAAGCAGCTCAGTCAGGCGCTGGGAAAGGTAACTACCAATAAATCTAATGGAACACAAACTGTTGATATTCCAGGAGATAAAACTCCTTTTTATATTATTGCGCCGCTTGAAAACTCACAGAGAACCCAAGGAAAAAGTCCTGGTGTCACCCTCACAAGGACCAGTATTTCCTGGAACTATAACTTTGCATCAGGCTTTGCCCTGAACTGCGATATCTATTACGGGTACTACTGATGTCGGCAGGATTGATAGTTCGCACAGAGGCTGGCACGGTACTTTATGACACGACAAAACTGGTATATGGTCTGCTCAAGAGTGGTCCTGTAACCTATCATGGAACGTGGCAGCGCATAGATCCATCGGGTGGCGCTTCGTACTTCTATGACTACATCTATTCGTTTCGGGTAACCAACGCGATAAGCCCGATCGTTTTTACTGTTGGGATGTGTAACAAGCCATTCATATCTAAAGAAGGGAATGATACGGTTTTTTATTTCGCTGGTTCAGTGTCAGGCGTGAAAGTTTATTGTTTTGACATCATGGCGAATGTTTTTCATGGTCCCGGCCTACGAACTAGAATCACTCAAGGGCAAGTAAGCTTCAATAGTCTTCAGAACCCATTGAACGTTATCGGTGTTTCTACACCACCTGCACCAAGTGGACCAACAAGCTCAACTGTTCCAGTACAGGGCTTTTATGGAGGTTATGACCAGGTTGTTGTCTATCAGTCCGGTTTGACTCAGGGGTTTTATACCGGGTCGTTCTGGTCAAGGGCGCTGAATCCGAGTATTGAATATGCAGCCTATATTCCATGGAGTCGTGGCTGTTTTATGACTTCATGGAATGAAGACGTGTATCGCTATGGCTTACATGAGGGATGCTATGGATTTAAGGGGGGCGTAACACACCACTTTGGTATTTCTCCAGAAACTACGTGCGGCAGCATGCATAGCACAACTCGTCCTGGCGTAACTAACCTTTCTACATCTCCTTTGCCGGCTTGCTCCTACATCAACACTGCTGAATACCCATATCCCTTTGACCCTGCGCAGTAACTCATAAACCTGTATAGGCCCGCCAAGTGCGGGTTTTTGTGCCTGGAGAAAAACAAGTGCCGATTACCGAACAGCAGTTGCTGCAGATCCTCCCCCAAGCCCGCCAAGTAGCGGGCTTTTTTGTGCCTGCGCTGAATGCTGCGATGGCGCGGTTCAAGATTGATTCGCCCGTTCGGATGGCCGCATTCATTGCCCAGGTTGGGCATGAGTCGGGGCAGTTGACCCGGATGATCGAGAACCTGAACTACAGTGCCGATCGGCTGCGGGCTGTTTGGCCGAACCGCTTCGACGCTGCCCTGGCTGCCCGGGTGGCTCGCAAGCCTGAGCAGATCGCGAACATCGTGTACGCCGGCCGGATGGGTAACACGCTGCCGGGTGATGGCTGGAAGTACCGGGGCCGTGGCCTGATCCAGCTGACCGGAGCGAACAACTACCGAGCCGCCGGCGCCGCCCTAGGGCTGGATCTGGTGAATCATCCTGAGCTGGTCGAGCAGCCGGAAACCGCCGCGCTGGTCGCTGGCTGGTTCTGGCAGTCGAACGGGCTCAACGAGTTGGCCGACGCCGGCCGCATCCAGGACATCGGCAGCATCATCAACACCGGGCGAGTCGGCCGGGTACCGCATGGTGCGGCTGAACGAAAAGCGCTGTACGACCTTGCCGTCAGGGTGCTGGCATGAACGCCGGCGCCTGGCGGGCGGTTTGCATCCTGCTGGCCGTCGTCCTGGTGCTGGTCGCCGGCGGCGCCCTGGGGGCCTGGCTGGCTTCCAGGCATTACCGGCCTCTGCTCGACATTGCCCAAACCGAGCTGGCCACGGCAAAAACTGGACGCAACAACCTGGAAGCCCTGGCGGGGGAGCAGGGTCGAAAGCTGGGCGACCTAGTGCTGGCTGGCCAAGAGCGTGAGCGCCGAGCCGCCCAGGCCCAGGCCGACGCCCAGGATCTGGCGCAGCATGACTACTCGGCGGCGAATCGACTGCTGCAGGAGCGTACCGGCGGTGACCCGGCGCCGGTCGCCGAATCGATCATTGATCAGGAGCTCGGGTTATGAAGTGGTTGCTGGTGGGAATTGTGGTTGCGCTGGCCGGATGCGCAGCCCGGGAGCCTGAAGTGCGCACTGTGCGGGTGGAAGTGCCGGTGCTGGTGCCCTGCAAGGTGTCGGCTGTACCCGTGCCGGCCTGGGCCACGGAAAGCCTCAAAAAGACCGACAGTCTGGAGCTAAAGGTGCGGGCGCTGCTGGCAGAGCGCCGCCAGAGGATCGGGTATGAGCGGCTTCTGGCCGCGACTGTATCAGCCTGTCAATGATCAGCCATTGTTCACCACATCGCCCCCTGCGGGCTTGGTCATGGGTTTGATCAGGTCCGCGCCGTGATTCCTGACGTTGCCGACGGCGGTGCTTACCCTGAACCACTCGAATTCTTCGGCGGCTTCTCCCTGGTGTAGAGCCATCTGTTCTGCGCGCTCCTTCGGCGTGGCCGGGTCGAGCCATTCCCGGGCCAGGTCAGGGGCCAGGACCACTGGCCGGCGGTCGTGAATATCGACCATGCCGCCGGTGCTGTCGGCGGTGATGATCACAAAGCCGTCGTGCTCCCCCGCGCCTTCGTCGGCGTCTGGCAGTTGTCCGATTGAGGCACAGAGAATCGGCGAGCCGTCACGGTGCCGGATCAGGTAGGGCTGCTTTTTCGGGCCGCCTTCGTCCACCCATTCAAACCAGTTGTCGATCGGGCAGATAGCGCGGTGCGGCCAGATCTGGCGGAAGAACGGCCCATGAGCCACTTTTTCGACCCGGGCATTGATCGGCGCAGCGCGGTCGGTGGCCCAATGTGGCCGCCAACCCCAGCGCACGGCGTCAGCGTGTAACTTGTCGTCGGCGACGTGGAGGAGGGCAAGCTGCATCGTCGGCGCTGCGTTGTAGCGCCCCAGGGGCTGATCACCGACGTTATTGATCAGGGCCCCGGGCATGCTCAGGGCTGCGACGAAGTCATGGATGCCGCGGTATTGCGAAAGTCGTCCGCACATAGACATTTCTCCCGGCAGAGAAGAAAGCATAGCTCCGCCTGTCGGCTTCAACTCATTTGCGTGCCAAGTGGTGGAATACTGTTCATATATACAGTTTTGGCGTGATCCCCCCATGAATTTTCTTATCGTTCGCCGCAGGGAGCGTGGCGTAGCAATACCTTCCGAAAGGCTCAGCAAGATTCAGCCTGTCAAAGGAGACATCCATATCCTGGAGAGCCACAGTCAGGCGCTGGGGCGACCTTGTGTTCAGGCTTGGATATTCAAAAGCGATCCTGGTCCGGATGTGTTTCCGCGACTGCTCGATGCAAAGGTCAACGGCATGGCGCAGCTTGGGATGAACATCAATGGCGTTGAGGAGGTCGACGGAGCTCTATATGCGCAATCTTGGTGGTGTCGCGTTGAGTAGCAATTGGGGGGGGGTGTTTGGCAGGACGCCGGGGAAGGGAAAGTTTTGTAACGATTACCAAATAGTTTTGTAACGATGCTCAAGAAGCGCCGCATGGGAAATCTCCCAGACACAAAAAAGCCCTGAAAAATCAGGGCTTTCTCGTTGAGATTTGGCGGAGGCGTAGAGATTCGAACTCTAGGACCTGTTACAGTCGGCGGTTTTCAAGACCGCTGCCTTAAACCACTCGGCCACACCTCCAGATCGCGTTGCGGGCGCCATAATACCTGAATGAAACACACTGTCAAACTCTCTGCGTCGCGAGCGACAGAGCCTCTGTTATCATCCCTGCCACTAAATGTTTCCCCCAACAGGAGTGTCGCCATGCGCGAACAGGATTACGCAGTTCACAACGGCGTGCAGGCCGAGCAGCTAGAGGTTAGCCGTGTCCTGCGCAACACTTATGGCCTGCTGGCTCTCACTCTCGCGTTCAGCGGTGTGATGGCCTATGTGGCGCAGCAAATGCGCGTTGGCTACCCGAACATTTTCGTGGTGCTGATCGGCTTTTACGGTTTGTTCTTTCTCACCAATAAACTCCGTGACTCGGCCTGGGGCCTGGTGTCGGCGTTCGCCCTGACCGGTTTCATGGGCTTCTTGCTCGGCCCGATCCTCAACCGTTACCTGGGCATGCAGGGCGGCGCTGAAGTGGTCAGCTCGGCGTTCGCCATGACCGCGCTGGTGTTTGGTGGTCTGTCGGCCTACGTGCTGATCACCCGTAAAGACATGAGCTTCCTCGGTGGTTTCATCACCGCTGGTTTTTTTGTCTTGCTGGGCGCGATGTTGGCCAGCTTGTTCTTCCAGATCAGTGGTCTGCAGTTGGCGATCAGCGCCGGTTTCGTGCTGTTCTCCTCGGTGTGCATCCTGTTCCAGACCAGTGCCATCATTCATGGCGGCGAACGCAACTACATCATGGCCACCATCAGCCTGTATGTATCGATCTACAACCTGTTCGTCAGCTTGTTGCAACTGTTCGGTATCATGGGTCGTGACGACTGATTCCAGCGCCCAGTTACAAGAAAGCCCGCTTCGGCGGGCTTTTTGTTGTCCTGCTTTTAAGCGCCTGCGCCAGGTTTAGCGGGTTCGGACCTGCAAGCGCGCGGTGGCCAGGGCTTGTTTGTTGACCTCGATGGAGAACGACAGTACGTGCACCTGTTTGTGTTCCAGTTCATCGACCCAGCCGATCAGGCCACCCAGTGGGCCTTCCAGCGCCAGGCTGACTTGGCCTGGGGCTTCGTGGTCCATGCGTTCCAGATTGAGGCCGGCCTGGCTGCTGGAGCGGGCCAGCAACCCGGGCAAGGCTTCGGCGGAAATGGTGGGGCTGATGTCGGCGGTGTGCGTAGCGGGCAGTTGTTGGAGCTGTTGGTACAAGTCGGTGACCTCGATAAAACGGTGCTCGGCCTGCTTCAGCGCCTGCTGTTGCGGTTGCCAGAGCAGTAGATAGAACAGGGTGCTGGCGCTGAACAGGGCAAGTCCTTGTAGGGCGCGTTGTTCGCGTTTCGCCAGGCGCTGCCAGTGCCCTTGGCCTGGGCGGAGCAAGGCGGATAGGGGGGACTGTTTCAGTGTGGGCGCGGACATGCTCACTCCTTGATCTGCAACCGCGCGCTAATCCCTTGGGCGTCGCGCACGGAGGAATCGGTGCTGGCGTCCAGGCCTTGGGCAATCAGGCCTTCGCGCAGTTGTTGAAGATCGGCAAAGGCCGGCGCGCTGACGTGCAGGCTCCAGCCCTCACCGGCTTGGTAGTCGAGGCGGTGGACCACGGCCATGGCGCCGTGGCTAGCGCTCCATTGGGTGGCTAGACGCGAAAGTTTTGCTGCGCTGCCGGGGGTTTCTTCCACGTCCTGGCGTTGTTTGGCGCGTATCTGCGCGGCGAGATGGGTGACCGGGCCTTCATCGGCAAAGCGCTGGTACCACAAGGCCAGGCTCTGGGCGTGAAGCTGGTCGCTTTGGCGCTCCAGGTACCAACGCTGGCCGACGTTCTGCAGCAGTTGTGCGCCAGTGGCCAGCAGCAGTACTAGCAGTGTCAGGCGCCATGGAGCGGCGGCCGGACGACGGCGCAGGAAGTCACCCTGACGCAGGTCGATGGCGTGTTGCGAACCCTGGCTCAGGCAGTTCCAGGGGCGTTCATCGAATTGCCAGTGCTGAGGATCAAAACCCTCCAGCGTCGGAGCGTGGGACCCTTGCCAATGTAAGTCCGCAGGTAACAGCGGGGCTAAGTCCGCCAGCTCTTCGTGTGTCAGGGCCAAGCGTATTGGGGAGGCGCCTCCGAGTAGCCAGCGCCCGTCCCAGGCCAGGGCCCGGTTTTGGTCCTGCGGCAGGCAATCGGCGTCGATATGAATGCGTGAGGGTTGCAATCCGTGCTGGGCCAGTTGCTCCAGGCAATGGGCCAGGCGCTCGCGGTTGATGGCCAGCACTGAGCAATGGCGCTTGTCCTTGAGCGGGCCGTGGGCCAGGTGCAGGTTGTCCAGCTCGTCGATCAGTTGTTCTTCCAGCGCACTGTGCAGGGCCTGGCGCAGCCAGCGACCGCTGCGCGCGGGGACGCTGACCTGATGGTGGCTGGCCATTTCCATGGGCAGCAACAGGGTAAAGGGTTGTGCCTCCAGCTCCTTTGCGGCCTGCTCCAGGTTGCCCTGGTGTAGCGGGCCGTCAGCCTGCCACCAGACGCAACACCAGGGGGTTGCACCGGTGGCGTGGGGAGAAAGATAAAGCCACTGGCTCATGTCGGTTTACTCGGTTTTCGGTTGATCAGGGGGTGGGCTGGGCCGCAGCGTGCGTTGCTGTACCCGGACTTGCTTGGCATCGATCACTTGCAGTTGGCTGACCAGGCGCAACCGCCTTTGGCCCTGTTCGACGTCGATGGTGGCGCGAAACTGCCGGCTGCTGACGCCCAGTCCCAGGGGGCTGATATCCCGGCCCTGGAGCATCGGATTGGAGAGGAAAGCCGCGACGTCGTGATAGCCCTTGGCCGGACGTGAGTTGACCAAGGTGCGGGCGGTGATCTGGTCGATGCCTTCGATACTGGCGAGGACGTCGGCGTGGGTGGTGTTGACGTTGATCGCGCTGTTGTCGAAGGCGTCCACCAGCGGCGCCAGTTGTTCCAGTACCTGGCTGTCTACCTGGGGCAGTTGGCGCAGTTCGCTGAGGTCGCCAAGGGGTAGGGGCACGCCGTCACGGTTGCTCTGGCTGATCAGCAGCGCAGGGTCATGGGCTTTGATGCCTTGCTGGGCCAGCAGGCGCTGGTAGCGGGCCCGCAGGTTGAGGTCGTTACCCTGGCGCAGACTATTGAGGTTGAGTCGGGCGCTGAGGTCTTCCAATTGAATATGGATACGCCCGCCGTCGATCTCGAACACCGGCGCCGGTTGTGCCCAGTGCTGGCCGAGGTGGGTCACCAACAGGCCACCCTCGCTGCGGACATCTTCCAGCAGTTGCTGACGGGCCCAGCTTTCTCCGCTCAAGGCCAGTTGCCAGAGCTGCTGTTGTTGCGCCAGATGGCTGCTGCTGTGCAGGTTCAGGCGCTGGCGGGCGAGCATGTTGCTCACCAGCAGCGTCACCAGCGCGGTGATTAGCAGTACGCTGAGCAGGGCCACGCCCCGTTGCTGGAGCGGGCTAGCCATGATTTGCTTCTGCTTCAGCATCGATGCCGCCGGGCAGCAGTATCACGCGGCGGATCTGCGGGTAGCCGGGGGCATCCAGTTCGATTTCCAGGGCCGCCGGCAGGCTCAGGCTTTGCGTGCCGACCGGCCAGTGTTCGTGGGGTTGTCCGAGGCCGTCGATGAACCGCAGGCGGGTCAGTCGTACGTCCGCGAGCAGTTGCTGGCGCTGGCTGCTCGGGCCAGTAGGGCGTTGCGGGGCATCGGCCGCACTCATGGGGTGTGACAGGGCGCGGGTTTCGCGTAGCCACAGGCCGTCGTGCCAGCGATGGCTGACTTGCAGCAGGTCGCTGCGGGGGTAGTCCAGTGGATTGCTCCAGCCGCCCCGAACCAGGCGGATGCCATCGGGCTGGCTGATCAGCGCCTGGCTGTGGCTGGGGTCATCCGTCAGCGGTTGGCGGCGGGCCTGGATCAGGTCGCGCTCCAAAAGGCTCATCGCCCGTTGCAGTTGGCGCAGTTGTTGTTCATGCAGGCCGATGCGTTGGTCGCTGCGCAGCACTCGGTCGAGCAGTTGATAGGTGGCTAGCCCCAACAGGCTGAAGATGGCGATGGCGATCACCACCTCGAGTAAGGTAAATCCACGTTGTTTCACGGTGTGGCCTCGATGTAGCCCAACAGCCGCGCCCGGCTGTATTGTCGGGCTCGTTGCGGGTCGGTTTCGGCGGACACCCGCAGTTCGACCTGTAGCAGGCGCGCGTCGGCCGCGGCTTCCACGGTACTGAACAGCCACCAACGGCGGCCGCCAAACTCGATGCGTTCCTCGTCGCGGCCTGTCGTGGCGGTACGCAGTGCGGCTCGCAGTTCATTCATGCGGTTGTCGGCGATCCACGCGGCCTGGGTGCGTTCGGCGAGGTTGGCGCTGTTGATAGCGATGTGCTGCACCGCGCTGAACAGGGCGATGGACAGGGTGGCGAAAATCGCCAGGGCCACCATCACTTCCAGCAAGGTGAAGCCCTGTTCAGTCGTGGGTTTCAAGTTGTGCATCCTGTAGACCGTCACTGGAAAGGCTCAGCAGCGCCCGATTGCGGTACTCGATCCACACCGTGTAGGCGCTGGTTTCGTCGCTGGAGAGCACCAGCAGTTGCGGCAAGTCGTTGCGGCGGCTACGGGTGCCCAGGATCGGGCCGGCCTCGGGTACCTCCAGGCGCAGGCGCAGGTGGTCGGGCAGGCGATGGGCACGAAATTCGTGGTCGGTCACCCAATGCCCCTGGGCATCCAGGTGCACCACCCAATAGCGTTCCGGCTCGATGCGCAGGCCGTAGTCGCGGTAGCGGAGCAGCGCTTCCTGACGCAGGAGTTGCAACAGCTCCTGCAGACGCTGGGCTTCGTGGCGCGCCTGGCGCGGGCCCGAGTCGGTATTGACCAGGCCCACCAGGCCGGCAGTCAGGGCGATCAGCAGAATCACCACTAACAACTCCAGCAGGGTGAAGCCCCGGGCGTGGCGTCGTGGCAGCACTTAACGGTCCCAGTTGCCGATCTCGGCGTTCAGGCCTTCGCCACCGATCTTGCCATCGGCGCCGAAGGAGAACAGGTCGTAGGCCCCACCCTGGGTGCCGGGCACCCGGTACTGGTAGCCGTTGCCCCAGGGATCGATCGGTAGACGCTTGAGGTAGCCGTCGGGGTTCCAGTTGCGTGCCGCCGGGTTGCCGCTGGGTTTGCTCACCAGGGCCTGCAGGCCTTGCTGGCTGCTGGGGTATTGGTGGTTGTCGAGCTTGTAGATGTCCAGGGCCATGGCGATGGCTTTGATGTCGCTCTGGGCGGCGGCGGCCTTGGCCTGATCGGGGCGGCTCATGATCTGCGGTACCACCAGGGCGGCGAGGACGCCGAGGATCACGACCACCACCATGATTTCAATCAGGGTAAAACCGCGTTGGGTGTTTTTCGTCTGCACGTTGGGGGCTTTCCAGTTTCAGGTAATCAATTGGTTCAAGCTAAGGATTGGCATCAGGATCGCCAGTACGATGACCAGCACCGAGGCACCCATGAACACCAGCATCGCCGGCTCGAACAGGCCGACCAGTAGGGCGATGCGGTTGGCCAGTTGCGCTTCCTGCTGTTTGGCGGCGCGTTCGAGCATGCTGTCCAACTCGCCGGAGCGCTCACCGCTGGCGATCATGTAGAGCATCATCGGCGGGAAACTGCCGTTGAGTTCCAGGGTCCGGGTCAGGCTGATACCTTCGCGTACTCCCCGGACGATGTCTTTCAGACCCGTACGAATTTTCTGATTGGCCACCACCTCGCTGGCGATCGCCAGGGCGTCCAGCAGCGGTACGCCACTGCGTCCGAGAATCGCCAGGGTGCTGACAAACCGCGTGCAGTTGCTGGCCCGCACCAGGCCGCCGATCAGCGGCAGGCGCAGCACCAGGGCGTGCCAGCGTTCGCGGTTGCCCGGCTTGCGCAGAGCGATTCGCCCTAGGGTGATCCCGGCGCCGATCAGGATCAGCAGTGGCAGGCCATAGTCACGCAGCACGGCGCTGGTGGCGATCAGGCCACGGGTCAGCAGCGGCAATTCCTGGCCACTGTCGATAAACACCTTGATCACATCCGGCACCACGAAGCCCAAGAGAAAACCGACGATGCTGATGGCCGCCACCATCAGGATGCTCGGGTAGAGCATGGCCAGCTGGATCTGCTGGCGCGCGGCCTGACTGGCTTCGGTGTAGTCGGCGAGGTTGATCAGCACCTGATCCAGGTGTCCGGAACGTTCGCCGGCCGCCACCGTGGCCCGGTAGAGATCGGGAAAGGCCTTGGGGTAGCCGCTCAGGGCCACCGCCAGGCTGTAGCCCTCCAGGACTCGGGCGCGTATGGCCAGCAGCATGCTTTTCAGGCGTTGTTTTTCGCACTGCGCGGCCACGGCGGCGAGCACTTCTTCCAGGGGCAGCGAGGCTTGTACCAGGGTGGCCAACTGGCGGGTCAGCAGCGCCAGTTCCGCGCTGCTCAGGCCGCCGCCTGAGACTTTGACGCTGCCCGCGCCGTTGCCGCGCTTGCCAGTGCTGGCGCTGACCTTCAGGGCGATCAGTTGCCGTTCGCGCAGCATTTGCCGAGCCTGTCGTGGGCTGTCGGCTTCCAGTACGCCCGTGTTTTTTTTTCCAGCGGCGCACATCGCCAGGTATTCGTAGGCGGCCATCTTCAGTCCCTCTGGGTAACCCGCAGCAACTCTTCCAGGCTGGTCTGCCCTTGCAGCACCATGGCCTGACCGTCGTCGAACAGGCTTGGGCTGTGCTGCCGGGCGTGGCTCACCAGTTCATGTTCGCCCGCGCCGGTGTGGATCAACTGGCGCAGGGTGTCGTCGAACAGCACCAGTTCGTAAATCCCCCGCCGGCCGCGATAGCCCGACTGCTGGCAGTGCGCGCAACCCACGGGGCGATACAGCGGTGGCGCGGCGTCGAGCTCCAGGCCCAGGCGTTCACAGGCCGCGGCATCGGCGTGGTACGGCTCCTTGCACTCGGGGCACAGCACGCGCACCAGACGCTGGGCGAGCACCCCCAACAACGACGTGCAAAGCAAAAACGACTCGATGCCCATGTCCACCAGGCGGGTCACCGCACCGATGGCGCTGTTGGTGTGCAAGGTCGAGAGCACCAGGTGCCCGGTGAGGGAAGCCTGCACGGCGATTTCCGCGGTTTCGCGGTCGCGGATCTCGCCCACCATCACCACGTCCGGGTCCTGGCGCAGGATGGCCCGCAAGCCCCGGGCAAAGGTCATGTCGACCTTGGCGTTGACCTGGGTCTGGCCGATCCCGGTCAGGTGATACTCCACCGGGTCCTCGATGGTCAGGATGTTGCGCTCCAGGCTGTTGAGGCTGGCCAGCCCGGCGTACAGCGTGGTGGTCTTGCCGGAGCCGGTAGGGCCGGTGACCAACAGAATGCCGTGGGGTTTATGCAGGGCGTTTTCCAGGCGCTGGCGCACCCTCTCGTTCATGCCCAGGTGGCCCAGGTCCAGGCGTCCGGCCTGTTTGTCCAGCAAACGCATCACCACCCGTTCGCCGTGGCTGGAGGGCAAGGTCGAGACCCGCACGTCCACCTCGTGTCCGGCAATGCGCAAGGCAATGCGGCCGTCCTGAGGGATGCGTTTTTCAGCGATGTCGAGCTTGGCCATGACCTTGATCCGCGACACCAGCAAGGTGGCCAGTTCACGCCGCGGGCGCAGGACTTCACGCAGCAGGCCGTCGACCCGCAGGCGCACTGAGAGGTGTTCTTCAAAGGCTTCCAGATGCACGTCGGAGGCCTTGCTCTTGACCGCTTCGCTGAGGATTGCGTTGATCAGGCGGATGATCGGCGCGTCGTCTTCCTGCTCCATCAGGTCGGTGGTTTTCGGCAGTTGCTCGGCGAGGCTGGAAAGGTCGAACTCTTCATCGAACTGCTCGCCCAGGCCATCGGCTACGTGCTTGGCGTCGTTCTGCCCGTCGCGGTAGTGGGCGGCCATGCGCTGGGCGAAAGCCGGTTCATCGAGCACTTCACTGCGCAGCGGGCCGCCGTTGAAGCGGCGCACTTCGGCGATCACCGACCACGGCGTATTGGCCCGGCAATAGAGCACGGCGCCCTGGGCCTGATGCTCCAGGACCACGCCATGGCGGCGGGCGTAGGCAAAGGCCAGGCGCGGACTTTGGTTGGGTGTGATCATGGTTTTCGTGCAGCCTCGTTGGCGCGCATGTCGATCAAGCCCTGGTCTCCAGCGCTGTTGGCATCGAACAACTGGTGCGGGTTCGGCGGCAACTGACCGCGGGTCTTGCCATCCAGGGTGCGCAGCGAGCGTAGGTTGTTGTACTTCTGGCTGCTGAGTTGGTCGGCATTGGCGCTGCTACGCAGCAGGGTAGGGCGCAGGAACACCATCAGGTTGGTCTTTTCGTTGACTTCCTTGTGGCTGCTGAACAGCCGACCGACCCACGGAATATCTCCCAGCAACGGCACTTTGCTGACCTGGACCTTGACGTTGTCCTTGATCAGGCCACCGAGAACGATGATTTGCCCGTCGTTGGCCAGGATGGTGCTTTTCACCGAGCGCTTGTTGGTGATGACGTCGCTGGTGCTGATGCCCGGCGGTGCGGCGGCCAGCTCCGAGCTTTCCTGTTCGACCTGCAGGCGCAGGAAGTTGCCTTCGTTAATGTGCGGGGTGACTTTCAGGGTAATCCCGACATCTTTGCGCTCCACCGTGGTGAAGGGGTTGCTGGCCCCGGCGGTGTCGGTGGTGTAGGAGCCGGTCTGGAACGGCACGTTCTGGCCCACAAGGATTTCCGCCTGCTCGTTGTCCAGAGTCAGCAGGCTCGGGGTCGACAGCAGGTTGTTGTTGGAGTCGCTGGACAGGGCGGTGATCAGCGCGCCGAAGTTGCTGCTGCCCAGGCCGATGATGGCACCGTCCGGCAGGGTCGGGCTCTTGCCGTTTTCCAGGTTGCCCAGCAGGGTGCCGATGCTCAGGCCGGCGCTGTTGAAGTTGCTGACGGCGCCCCATTTGCCCCGGCCACCGGCCCACTGCACGCCAAGGGCCTGGTTGATGTCGCCGCTGACCTCGACGATCGCAGCTTCTACTAGCACTTGGGCGCGGGGCTGGTCGAGCTCGTCGATGATGCTTTCAAAGGTCGCCAATTGTGCTGGCGAGGCCATCAGTACCAACGCGTTCTGGCTTTCATCGGCGCTTACCAACACCGGGTTGTCCTGTTTCTGGCCGTCGCCGCGATTGCCGGACTCCATGCGTTTGCCGATGCCGCTGAGCAGCTCTTCAAGCTTCTTCGCATCGCCATGGTTGATGCGGCGCACTCGGGCGTTTTCGCTGGCGTTATTCGGTACATCCAGGCTTTGCGCCAGGCGTTGCATCTGCTGGCGAATCGGCGCCGGGCCCACCAGGATCAGGCGGTTGCTGCGGGCATCGCCAATGGCTTTGGCACTGGTGATGGCACCACCGCTGTCGGTCAGGCTGTCGGTCAGGGTCTTGGCCACGTCGCCGGCCCAGGCGTGCTTGAGCTGGAGGATGTTGAACTGGCGGCCGCCAGCGTTATCCAGTTCGCTCACGACTTGGCGGATGCGCTGCACATTGTTGGCGCTGTCGGAGACGATCAGCGAGTTGGACGTGGTGGACGGCGCCATGTAAGCGTCCGCCGCCACCAGTGGGCGTACGGCGGCGGCCACTTCGCTGGCATTGCTGTTGTTCAGCTCGATGACATTGGTGATGAATTCATCGCTGGCGCCGCTGGGCTCGACATGGGCCTTGGTCTTGGCTTCGGCCACCGGCAGGATCAGCACCCGATCCCCTTGGTCCATTGCCACATACCCCTGGCTGCGCAAGGCTGTGAGAAACAGCGAGTAGATGCCTGTCTGGTCCATGGCGGTGCTGGATTGCACGGTGACTTTACCATTCAGACGCGGGTCGAGAATCATCGTCTTGCCGGTGATTTGCCCGACTTCGTTGACCAGGTCGCGCAGTTCCGCGTCCTTCATGTTCAGGGTCCACTGTTGCGCGTGAGGGTTTTTTTCAGCGGCGTGCAGAGGACCGATCAAGGTGCCAAGGGTCAGCAGGGAGCCTGCGATAAAAGCTAGTTTCATGGTGTTTGGGGGGTCACAAAGAAGGTTGAACATAACTGTCGGCTGCCCGCGCGGCGGTGCTGGACGGCGGCGCTTGAGGCGCAGGCAGAGGGATCAGCAAGGGGGTGGCGTGGCTCGTCAGGAACAGGGCCTGGTCCTCGCCAAAACGTTGTACACGCACCTGCTCGGTGCCGATTTCACGCAGGCTTCCGCCGCCGGGCAAGGGTTCGCCGATACGGTAGAAACGGCTGCCCTCGGGGGATTCGATCAGCGCCCGAGACAGCTCCGGGCGGCTTTCCACCAGGCTCGCCAGCAGCTTCAGCGGCACTTGGGGCTGGTTGCCAGCCGCTTCCTGGGGTAGCACACCGAACAACCGGGCAATAGCTGCCGTGTCCGGTGGCAGACTCGGTGCCACCACCACTTCGGGGGGCGGCGGATGACCGTTCTGGTCCAGGCCCTGCAGCCATCGCCAGCTGTCATGGCTAAGCCAGGTCAGCCAGCCCAGCAGCAACGCCACCGCGCCGACCCGCAGGACGAGGCGTGGACAAAAACGCAGTGACTTCATAAAGACATGCGCCGCAACAGCTTTTCACCGCGCCAGTGATGCACTGCCACTGCGGCCACGTGCCCGATCACCAACAGGGCCAGGGCGATGCAGCAATATTTATGCACGACGTTGAAAAAGTCGGTGAGCAGTTGTTCATGCAGCGGTTGTTGCAGGTACAGCAGGCCGAACAGATTGATGGGGCGATCCATCATCAGCACACCAGTGACCAATACCAGACCCGTCATGACATAGAGCGCCAAGTGGCCAGCCTTGGCCAGCAAGCGGGCGACTCGATTGGGGGATGCCGGTTCCTGATGGTCCAGGGCACAGAGAATTCGCAGACCAAACAACGGGATCAGCATGAAGGTCAACGACACGTTGATGAAGTTGATGCTGTCGGCTATCGCGGCGGGCAGTGTGAACAAGGCGTTACTGAAGCCGCTGATCGTCGCCCAGATAATGATGATGGCGAAGGTCCAGTGCAGCAGTACGTGGGGTTTTGAGTAGTTGCAGGTAGACATAGGGGGCATAACTGGCAAAAAGAGGCGTGGCACCGAAGCGCCACGCCAGGGGTTAGCGAAGGTGTGATTTAGTTGCGATCCCAAGCCGCTTGCCATGCGTGACCTACGCCTGGCTCATAGGCGTTGGAGCCGGCAGTCCACTGAGTGCACCAGCCGGCAACCGCGCCGGTCTTGCAGGTGTAGGTGTTGCCGTCTTTAGGCTGCAGGACCACGGTGCCGCCCTTGTAGCTTTTCAGACCCTGTGGGAACACGTAGTCGTAGTTGCCCGGGGTTTCACCACCGCCGCTGCTTTCTTCCTGCTTGAGGGTGAAGCTGGCGCTCTGTTGCAGCAGTTCACCTTTTTTCGAAGTGGCTACCACGGTCAGGTCGTACTTGCCCGGAGCTTGACCGTTGAGGGTCATGGAGAAGTGCGGGGTGTTGCCGGCAGGTGCCTGCTGGAAGGCCACGCTTTCGCCCTTGGCGTTGAACACCGTGGCTTTGATGGTGTAGTCGCCGCCCTTGGCGATGGCGTTGAAGTGCAGATCAACCTTGCCATCTTTCAGGGTGTATTCAGGCTGCATGCCGGTGATGGACAGTTCGCCTGGCTTGGCCGCCTGCTCCTTGTCGATGATCACGTTGACGATGTCGCTGCCTTTCTTGACCAGGATTTCGTTGCGGCCGTAGTTCGGCACGACTTCGTCCTTGTCGTTGAGCACGCCCATCTGGTAGCCCAGCTTGGCGTTGTTGACCATCTTGGCCAGGGCATGGGGCCAGACGTCGGCCTTGGTCAGCTCGGCGGAATCGATGTTCAGGACCACTTGCTTGGCGCTCAGTTCGTTCTGGGCGTTGAACACGCGAGTCTTGACCTTGTCACCCAGGCTCAGGGCTTCAGGTTGTACGGCGCCGACGGTGTTCCAGGACGATGGAATGGTCGTGCCGTTGTCGATGTTCAGGTCGATCACGCTGTAGAAGGTGGCGTCGGTGTCGTGGACTTTCCAGGTGGCCAGCAGGACGTGGTAGCCGCTGCGGTCAGACGGGATGTTCACCGTGTGCTGGGTGGTGCCTTGGGCAGGCGCCGGAGTATCCAGGGCGGGCCATGGCTGATCCAGCAGCGGCTTGAGCTCGAACGAATCGCGGGTCAGCGGCTGGTTCGGGTTCCAGTCTTTTTTGGTGATGTAGAACTGCCAGTAGCGAGTGGCGTGACCGGCGGTGTATTTCCAGGTGAAGGTTTGCGGACCTGGCTTGATGGTGTTCTTGACCCAGCGGGTAGCCGACTGTTCGTTGATTTCGGAGAAGCGCATCAGACCGCCTGCGGCGATGGTGCCGTTGGCCGGGCCGCATTGGGTGAAGTCGCCGGTGCAGGCCTGAGCATCACTTGGGAAGTGCTTGATGCCGCCTTCGTTCGGGCGTCCGATGTACTCGGCGCTTTGCGGTTCATAGGCGATGTTGCCGCAGTTGGTATTGATGTAGCCGCCTGGTTGGCCACACAACATGGAGCGCGACTTAGGCGATTCGATGTAACCGTGAGCGGACGCCTGTTGAGCGGCAAGACCGGCAGCACCCATGGCCAGTACCAAGGGTAGTTTGAGGAATGAACGAGCTCGGTTGGAATTGATCATTGTTAAAGCCTTAAGCAGAAAAAATGGAATGCAAAGGCGCTCGGAGCCGTGGCTGGTGACCACCGGGTGGTTGAATTACACAACTCCGGGAGCAATTACAGGCTACGTGGCAGGGCCTTGAGGGGACATGGGACGAGTACTAGAGGTGATCGGCAGGCAAAAAAAAACGTGGCACATCAGTGCCACGCTCAAGGTCAAATCCTGGTGCTAGTTGTTATTGGCGATCCCAGGCCATGGTCCAGTGGCTGCCAGTGCCCGGCTCGTAATGAGTCGCACCGGATTTCCACTGGATGCAGTAGCCGCTGTACGGGAATGGCTTGCACTTGTAGGTGTTGCCGTCTTTAGGTTGCAGGACCACGGTGCCAGCTTTGTAGCTGCTCAGGCCTTGTGGGAACACGTGGTCATATTGGCCACTGTTCTCGCCGCCGCCTTCACCATTACCGCCGCCGTCACCACCGCCAGTGCTTTCTTCCTGTTTCAGGATGAAGCTGGCGCTCTGTTGCAACAGTTCGCCTTTCTTGGAAGTGGCCACCACGGTCAGGTCGTACTTGCCCGGAGCTTGACCGTTGAGGGTCATGGAGAAGTGCGGGGTGTTGCCGGCTGGCGCTTGCTGGAAGGCCACACTTTCACCCTTGGCGTTGAACACCGTGGCTTTGATCGTGTAGTCGCCGCCCTTGGCGATGGCGTTGAAGTGCAAATCAACCTTGCCGTCTTTCAGGGTGTATTCAGGTTGCATGCCGGTGATGGACAGTTCGCCCGGCTTGGCCGCCTGCTCCTTGTCGATCATCACGTTGACGATGTCGCTGCCTTTCTTGACCAGGATTTCGTTGCGGCCGTAGTTCGGCACGACTTCGTCTTTGTCGTTGAGCACGCCCATCTGGTAGCCCAGCTTGGCGTTGTTGACCATCTTGGCCAGTGCATGGGGCCACACGTCGGCCTTGGCCAGTTCGGCGGAATCGATGTTCAGTACCACTTGCTTGGCGCTCAGTTCGTTCTGGGCGTTGAACACGCGAGTCTTGACCTTGTCACCCAGGCTCAGGGCTTCAGGTTGTACGGCGCCGACGGTGTTCCAGGACGATGGAATGGTGGCACCGTTGTCGATGTTCAGGTCGACCACGCTGTAGAAGGTGGCGTCGGTGTCGTGGACTTTCCAAGTGGCCAGCAGGACGTGGTAGCCGCTGCGGTCAGACGGGATGTTCACGGTGTGCTGGGTGGTGCCCTGGGCGGGTGCCGGGGTGTTCAGGGAAGGCCATGGCTGATCCAGCAGCGGCTTGAGCTCGAACGAATCGCGGGTCAGCGGCTGGTTCGGGTTCCAGTCTTTTTTGGTGATGTAGAACTGCCAGTAGCGAGTGGCGTGACCGGCGGTGTATTTCCAGGTGAAGGTTTGCGGACCTGGCTTGATGGTGTTCTTGGCCCAGCGGGTGGCCGACTGCTCATTGAGCTCGGAGAAGCGATCCAGGCCGCCTGCGGCGATGGTGCCGTTGGCTGGGCCGCATTGGGTAAAGTCACCGGTGCACGCCTGGGCGTTGCTTGGGAAGTGCGAGCCGCCGCCCGGGCGCCCGATGTATTCCACGCTCTGTGGTTCGTAGGTGATGGCGCCGCAGTTGGCATTGAGGTTGCCGCCAGCGCTGCTGCACATGAAAGAGCGGGCTTTCGGAGTTTCGATGTAACCGTGCGCGGACGCCTGCTGAGCAGCAAGACCGGCAGCGCTCATGGCCAGGACCAGAGGAAGTTTAAGGAACGAGCGGGCTCGGGTGGAATACTTCATGGATAACGCCTTCAACAATTAAGTAGTGAGAGGTTCATGGGCTCGGGGATGTGATTGGGGACCGGTTTGATAGAGCGGTTGGCGTCCGTGCCAGCACCCCCCGAGAGCAGTGAAAGGCTACGTGGCGGGTGCGTGGCGGACCATGGTACGAGTACGAGAGTTAGCGCCAGCTTCAGGGGGAGGCGGGTGCTGTGTTGCAACGCTGGAAGGTTCTCCACGGTGGCCCTCGCTGGCGCCTCTGAAATCAGGCGCCACACGAGGGAAGGGCGGAACCGGGCTTATGTCTGACGAGTACGAGAATGCACGAAGGGCGCGCGGGCGATGCCCCGTGACCACGGCTTGAGCGGTTGGCGCAAGGCTGCCAGATCGCTCTTGGCCTGTTCGAAGATTCGTTCCATGGCATTCAGCAGATCGGCCTGGCAGCGGCGAATCGCATCCGGCTGCTGTGGGTCGGCTTGGCGCAGGGCCTGGCAGGCACAGGCCATTTCTCTGGCGTCGATCAGGCAGGCCACGCCGGTCAGTCGATGGCTCAGGTCGCCAATGGTATGGGCGAGACTGCTCAGGTCGATCTCGCGCAGAGACTGAATTTCCTGCTGCAGGTTCTTGGTCAGTTCCAGAAGAATACGGCGCCGCAGGATCGAGCTGTTGCGGCCATGCTCGTCCAGGTGCTCGAGGCTGAACCAGCGGGTGTGCCCGGGCGCTTCGTCGACTGGCGTGTGGCTGCCGAGGACTTCCTGCAGGCGCGCCAGGGTCACGG
This sequence comes from Pseudomonas sp. LD120, assembly GCF_009861525.1. Lineage (GTDB taxonomy): Bacteria > Pseudomonadota > Gammaproteobacteria > Pseudomonadales > Pseudomonadaceae > Aquipseudomonas. Next base: position 1,267,087 of record NZ_WVHL01000003.1, read on the forward strand.
GTTTGATCATCAGGTCGTTCATCCCGGCGTTGGAGCATTGGGTGGCTTCGTTGCTCAGGGCGCTGGCGGTGTAGCCAATGATCAGGCGCGGCGACATGCGGCGTCGCTGTTCGTCTTCGCGCACTGCGCGGGTCAAGGCGTAGCCGTCCATGTCCGGCATGTTGCAGTCACTGATCAATACGTCGTAGGTTTTTTCGCTCAGGGCCAGCAAGGCCTCTTCACCACTGCACACATGCTCGGCCTGATGCCCCAGGCGCTCCAGTTGCAAGGTCAGCACCAGGCCGTTGGTGGAGACATCGTCCACCACCAGCACCCGCAGCGGTCGGGTGGCGTGTTGCTCTGCTGTCTGGGGTTCGGGGGCGGGGGGCTGGCTCCGCTGCCAGTTCAAAGGCAATTGCACGTGTACGCTGCAACCTTGGTCCGGCTGGCTTTCCAGCCAGATATGGCCCTCCATCAATTGCGTCAGTTGGTGGCAGATGCTCAAGCCCAGGCCTGAGCCGCCGTAGAGGTGCGCGGTGCGCGCGCTGGCCTGGCGATAGGGCTCGAAGATCAACGGTTGCAGGGCCAGGGGGATGCCGATACCGCTGTCGCACACACTCAGGGTCAAGCGGCTGACGCCCTCGTGCAACGGGCTTTCCGTGACGCGCACGGTGATGTGGCCCTGGTCGGTGAACTTCAGCGCGTTGCTGATCAGGTTGTGGAAAATCTGCTGCAGGCGCAGCGAGTCAATCCAATACAGGCGCTGCGGATCGGCCTGGTAGTCGAAGCGCAACTGCAGGTTCTTCTCCCGAGCCTGGGCGGCGAACAGGCTGAGGCTGTTGTTCAACAGTGGTTCCAGGGCCGTGGGATGGGGCGCCAGTTGCATCAGGCCACTCTCGATCTTGTCCAGGTCGAGGATGTTGCCGATCAGGTCGATCATCGAGGTCGCCGATTGTTGGGCGACCCGCAGGTTGTGCGAGGGGGTATTGCGGCCGCTGGTTTCAAGTTCCAGTAGCCCCACCAGAGCGTTGAGCGGGGTGCGCAACTCGTGGCTCATGGAGGCCAGGAACTCACTTTTGGCGGCGCTGGCCTTGAGTGCCACTTGTTTGGCTTCGCGTAGTTTGATCTCCAGGTGCTTGCGCTCGGAGATATCCAGCCAGCCTCCCAGCAGTCCCTGCAGTTGACCGCGGGCGTTGTAGAACGGCACCAGCCACTGATACAGGTAACGTTGCTCGCCCTTGATCGTCAGGCTGGTGTCGAGAAAGCGCGGCCGGTGGTTGTGCAGCAGTTGCTGATGTTCGTCCTGCAGCGCGTGGGCAAAGTCTGCGGGCATGTTTATCTGTTCGGTGGGCAGGCAGCCTTTGACCTGGGCCTCGCTGGTGGCGAAAAACTCCTCATAGGCACGGTTGCAGGTGTTCAAGCGCCCGTGCAGGTCGCACACGTACAGCGGGGTCGGCAAGCCGTTGAGCAGGGAGAACTGAAACGCCAGCTTATCCTGCAAGAGCGTTTGGGCGCTGAGGCGCTCCTTGACTTGGATCTTCAACCGCCAGTTCCACAGCAGGGACAGGACGAAAACCACCAGTACCACGATACCGACATGCCAAGCCTGCTCGACGGCCCATTCCCAGACATTGTTCTGGGGGCGTTCGGCGATCACCTGGATATCGCTTTGCGGCGAGCGCGACAGCGAGTCCAGCAGTTTGTTGAGGATGCTCAGCAACTCGGCGGAATCGGCACCCACGGCAAATTGATGGGGCCTGGGCGTGGCTTTGATCGACAGGCCGTACTGCAGTCCTGGTCCGGGTTGTACCTGCTTGGCGCCGGGGCTGTCGAGGGTGGCGTCGACCCGCCGCTGGCGCACCAGCTCCAGGGACTGCTGGTAGTTTTCGGTGAGCAGTAGCTGGATTTTCGGGTAACGCAGGCGCAGGTATTCGTGTAGAGGGTGATAACGCGAGAGCGAGAGTTGGCGGCCCTCCAAGGCTTCCAGCGAGCTGGGGGAACTGTCGCCCTGGCGAATGATGAAACTCCAGTTGCGGGTGCCGTAGGGCTGACTCAAACGCAGCCCTTTGGCGGTGTCGCCGACGCCCATCGCGCGGCTTGCCAGATTCGCGCCGCCCAGGGTCAGTTGTTGCAGGTCGTCGGCCCGCGACAGGCTGGGCTGGATGTTCAGTTTCAGGCGAAACGAATCGGCCAGGGTCTGTAACAGATCGATGCCCAGTCCGGCCCATTGACCATCGCTGGTGCGGTACAGGTAGGGCGGTGTTTCCTCGGCCAGCAGGTTGATCTGCTCATGCCGCTTCAGCCACGCCAGTTCCTGGGGGTTGAGCATCAATGCGTCGGTGGGGGAATAGGGGAACGGTCCGTAACTGGCCTGTTCTTGAACCTTTGACTTCAACGGGCCGGGGATGCCCTGCAACACATGGTTGATCAGGGCCAGCAGGGTCGACTGGTCGTCGCGCACGGCGAAGGCGAAGCCGACATTGGGCAAATGCGCGGCCAGTTTGTTTTGCAGATCCAGGTCTGGGCGGGCCTGCAGGTACAGCCCGGCGCGAAATTGATCGCCGATGAATGCATCCGCTTTGCCCTGGGCCAGTTGTTCCAAGGCCAGGGCAGTGGTGCGCACGGTCTGTATTTCTGCCTTGGGGTAGGCCTGTAGCACCTTGTCTGTTCGCAGGTAATTTTTCAGCACCAGTACGCGCTTGCCCCACAGGTCCAGAGGCAGGCTTTGATCGCTGGCGCGGCCAACGATGATTGGCTGATTGTTCAGATACGGCAGGCTCAGGCGCAGGCTCGGGTTGGCGGCTTCGAACTCGGTGGCGCGGGCCAGCAAATCAACTCGGTGTTCCAGCAGCGCCTCCACCGCGGCTTGCGGCGATGGCACTTCGACTTGTTGGAAGTGCAGGTCCAACTGGTCGCCAATCAGCTTCAGATACTCGTCGGAGATCGACTTCAGTACCTGATTGCCGGCGCTTTCCAGGGGCCGCTCGGGGGGGACGATGCGTGCCACTTTCAGGGTCTTGCACGGTAGGCTGTCACGCAGTGCCAGCAGCTTGCTCAACGGCAGATTGTTATCCGTTAGGACTGCGTAACGGTTATCGGCGCTGGCTGGTACCAGGGCGCCCAGGCCGAACAGGGGGATCAGCAGCAAGCAACAGCGCTGCATCCTCCGGCGCACGAAGGAAAGCGAAATCAGGGGCATAGGGGGGAGGCTCCGGGTTTTGCCGCGTTCGCGACTCAGGAAAGACCGTGTTCCTGGATGTACAGAAAAAGACTGGCTGAGGTGTCCAGGCCAAGCTTGCGCATGGCGCTGCTCTTTTGTGTGCTGATGGTCTGTTTGCTGCGGCACAGGTGCTGGGCAATGGCGCCGATGCTCATGCCGGTGCCATACAGGCGCAGCACTTCGATCTCTCTGGCCGACAACTGTTCGGGCTGCAGCAGCGGCTTGCCATGCAGGGCGGTGCTGGTGTCGAGCAGGTGCTGGATCGACGGTGACACGAAGGGCGCGCGCGGGTTGGCCGCGACCGCCTTGGGCAGGTCGTTGAGCAGGCCGCGCTTGCTCACCAGGCCCTGGATGCCGAGCTTGAGCACGCTACTGATCAGTGCCGTGTTGTCGAGCATGGTGATGACCACGATGGCCAACTCCGGGTAGCGTGAGCGCAGGCGTCTGATCAGACGAATCCCATCCACCTGATCGCCGCCGGGCATCATCAGGTCGGTCAGCAGTAGGTCGCAGGGCTGGCGCTGCAGGTTCTCCAACAGGGTTTCCACGCTGTGGGCTTGGGCGACAACCTGGAGGTCGGCGCGTTTATCCAGCAGGGTGTGTATCCCGATCAGGGTCAGGGGATGGTCATCGGCTATCTGGACGCGGGTCGGCATCGTTTTGGGCTACTCGGCTTTTTGACAGGATTTGGCGCACAGCAACAGGCGGCTTCCTTGGGTGGAGCGGCAATGTGCTAGTGGGGTGGTCAGAGGTTTCGCAGGGTATCACTGAAAATGACGCCAAAAAGCCGACGGAATAATTTTAGGAAACGTCTTAAGTTTTGTAGGAATATTCTTGAAATGTTGTAGATGGACTCGTCGCAATGATGCAGGAAACGCCTCTAGGTCGGGTGTTCCAGTGTCATTCAGGTGTACTTGCTTGTGGTGTTTCGAACCCTGACAAAGAGGGCGAGTCTGCGGGCTATTCAGTGCGTGGAATTGGCGGCCTATCGGCGATTTTTGCAGCTTTTAATGCACAATCATGAATGTTGTTGGTTTGTCTGGCGTGGCGTGGCGTCGGTGCGGCTCGGCTCGGCCGAGCGCCGGCGGCCGGCGCGAGGAAGGGGCCAGGACAGCATCGGCGTGGTGTTTTGCCGTGATCGGCTCCCGCCTTACACCGGGCTGTAGATCCGCGGGGCGCTGCGATGGGGCACGTGGATCAGATTGAGGCGGTGCTTGTTGGCCCATTGCACGGTCAGTGCCGTGGGGGCCGAAAGGCTGACCAGGGTTCCGAGACGGGCGCGCACTGCTTTGTGGATCAACTCCAGGCTGCAGCGGCTGGTGACCACGGTGAAGCCTCGGCGGGCGTCGATCCCGGCGTTCAGCAGGGCGCCGATCAGCTTGTCCAGGGCGTTGTGGCGGCCAATGTCTTCCTGGCACAGGCGTACCTCGCCCTGCGCGTCCAAATACAGCGCGGCATGCAGCGCACCGCTGCTGCGGGCCATGTGCTGGGCCTGTTCGATGCGCTCACGCAGGCCCAGCAGGTGTTCGGCGGGGGGCAGGGGCGAAGGTTCGAGTATCTGCAGTTGCGGCAGCGCCTGTTCCAGGGCCTCCACGCCGCACAGCCCGCAGCCGCTGGTCCCGGCCATTTGTCGGCGATGGTCCTTGAGGGCCCAGAACGCCCGGCTGGAAATCTGCACCTCGGCCTGGCAGGCCTGGGGAAAGTGGCTGAGGCGGATGTCGTAGATTTCGCCAAGGTCGCTGACGATGTCGTTGGTGATGCTGAAGCCGCGAATGAAGTCTTCCAGATTGCCGGGAGACACCATCATCACCGCCTGGCTCAGGCCGTTGTAGGTGATGGCCAGGGCGATTTCGGCGGCCAGCGGCGCTTCGTTCACCCCGCCTTCGGGGCTGTATTCGCGATAGGCCACGCGCTGTGGCGCCGGTGCCGGCGCGTTGGCCTCGGGCAGTTGATCCGGCTGTTCGATCGGGCAAACCATGACGGTACCTCAATGCATTCAGTAATGGCACCTGCTGTTAAACGCGTCCGGGGCTGTGTCGGCGCAGGTGTCAGGCCAGGGGCCTGGGGTCTGTCTCAGACAGTAGCTCAGGGGTGTTGAAATTACTCAGTCGCGGGTCGTCTTCGGCACAGTGCACGGCGTTCAGTCGGCGCGGGTCAAGGGCTCGCAGCAGACTGCGTTCTCCGTGGTCCCAGGCCTGACGCAAAGGTTCCAGCAGCGCCGTGGGCAGCAGGCTGAACATCGGCTGCCAGTGCCCGGCCTGTTGCACCATCACGGGTTGATCGCAGGCCTTGCGGGCATCCAGCAGGGCCTGGATCAGCGTGGCATCGATCTTCGGCGCATCGCAGGCCAGGACCAGCAGCCAGGGATGGCGGGCCACCGCCAAGCCAGCCAGCACGCCCGCCAGGGGACCGGGGAAGCCTTGCTGCGCATCGCTCACCCACTGGTCGGCGTAGGCACGGTAGCGCTCGGCGTTGCGGTTGCAGGAAATGATCAGGTCATCGCTGAAGGGACGAACCACAGCCTGCACATGGGCAATCAACGGCGCGCCCCGCCAGAGCAGCAAGCCTTTGTCCCGTCCACCCATGCGTGCCCCGCGCCCGCCCGCCAGCAACAGGATCGAGCAGGGCTGAGCGGCAGGGGCGACGGGGCGGGTGACGGGCATGGTTCAGGGCACGGTGGAGTGGCGGGCGCAAACCATCTCATTGTCTGGCCGGTACGTCCAATCAGGTGTGTTGAATGGCCGATTGATGCGGCTGATCGAGAGGGCTTGCGTCCTGTCATGGCGGGGCGAGATGCGCCAGTACCGGGCGCTCTTGCCCAGGCGCTGGCGCATCTCGCCCAGGGTCGCCGCCAACTGCCGGGTCAGCAACCGGTAGCCGTCCAGGGCCGAATACACCGGCGCTTCCAGGGCGTTCTCGGGGCTGCCTTCCATAGGTTTTTCCAGGCGCTGGGTAACCCCCGTTTGCAGGGCCCGGGCCATGCCGATCAGCAGTACGCGGATCGGCCGGTACTCGGCCTTGAGCGCCAGTTGCATCTGCACCATGGTCTGCGGATCACTGGCGTCGCGGCGGGTATTGCCGAGGATCTCCAGGGGGTCGATGGCCCGCTCGGCGGCTTTTTTGCCGATGTTGCCGTGATGCTGCAGACCGCCGATCACCACCAGCATGGTCATCGAGGCCCATTCGCCGTGGGGCAGGTTGAGGCCGATGGTCAGCAAGATGGTGGCGATCAGGCCGAGGGCGACCCGCACCGCGTGGATCAGCCGGGCGTGACGCTAGCGCCGGTACGGGTCCAGCGCGGGACGCAGCAGGCGGCGCAGCAAGGGGGGCAGGGTGATGCTTGGCAGGAACTTGAACGGGCCCAGGCTGGTTTCTCCCAGTGGCATGAGTGGCTGAAAGCGTGGCCGGGACTCGGCGCGTGGCGAGCCCCGGCATGGTGGTTCAGAAAATGTAGTCGGTGGTCAGGAAGCTGGAGTCGCGATTGCGGATGATGTCACTGATCAGTTCTTTGTTGCGCTCCTGGAACTTGGTCGCTACCAGGGTGCGGATCGAGAAGGTGCGCAACGCATCATGCACCGACAGCGTGCCCTCGGCGGAGTTCTTGCGACCGTTGAAGGGGAAGGTGTCCGGGCCGCGCTGGCATTGGGCGTTGAGGTTGATCCGCCCGACCTGGTTGGCGAAGGTGTCCACCAGCCGGCCGATCACCGCCGGGTCGCTGCCGAACAGGCTCAGTTGCTGGCCGAAATCCGATTCCAGGACGTAGTCGATCACTGTGTCCAGGTCGCGGTAGGGCACGATGGGCACCACCGGGCCGAACTGTTCCTCGTGGTAGACGCGCATCTGCGGGGTCACCGGGTACAGCACCGCCGGGTAGAAGAACGACGCCCGGGAAGTGCCGCCGTCAGGGTTCACCACGCGCGCGCCATGGGCCTGGGCATCGGCCACCAGGGCGTGCAGGTAGTCGACCTTGCCGTGCTCTGGCAGTGGCGTCAGGGCCACCCCAGGCTCCCAGGGCATGCCCGGTTTGAGGCTCTGCAGCTTGGCGTTGAACTGCTCGATGAAGCGCTGCACCACGCTTTCATGGACGAACAGGATCTTCAGCGCGGTGCAGCGCTGGCCATTGAATGACAACGAACCGGTGAGGGCTTCGCTGACTGCGTTGTCCAGGTCGGCATCGGGCAGCACGATCCCGGGGTTCTTCGCGTCCAGGCCCAGGGCTGAGCGCAGGCGGTGCGGCTTGGGGTGGAGTTTCTTCAGGGCGCTGGCGGCCTTGTTGGTGCCGATGAAGGCGAAGATGTCGATCTTGCCGCTGGCCATCAGCGCACTGACGGTCTCGCGGCCGCTGCCGTAGATGACGTTGATCACCCCGGCCGGGAAGCTGTCGCGGAAGGCTTCCAGCAACGGGCGGATCAGCAGCACACCGAGCTTGGCCGGCTTGAACACCACGGTGTTGCCCATGATCAGCGCCGGGATCAGGGTGGTGAAGGTTTCGTTCAGCGGGTAGTTGTAAGGGCCCATGCACAGGGCCACGCCCAGGGGCACGCGGCGGATCTGGCCGAGGGTGTCCTGCTCCAGTTCGAAGCGGCTGGAGCGCCGGTCCAGTTCCTTGAGCGCCTCGATGGTGTCGACGATGTAGTCGCAGGTGCGGTCGAACTCTTTTTCCGAGTCCTTGAGGTTTTTGCCGATCTCCCACATCAGCAGCTTGACCACCGCCGAGCGCTGTTCGCGCATGCGCTGCAAAAACGCCTCGACGTGCTGAATGCGTTCGGCCACGCGCATCGTTGGCCAGGCGCCCCGGCCCCGGTCATAGGCGCACACCGCGGCGTCCAGGGCGGTGAGGGCGGTGTCGGCGTCCAGCAGCGGCGTACTGCCCAGGATCGCTTGTTGCTCACCGTCGGCCCCGCTCAGGTAGATCGGGCTTCTGACCTGGGCCACCGGGCCGCTCCAAGTGCGCAGTTCACCGTCCACCAGGTACTCCGTTTGTTCAACCGGGTCGGGCAGGCGATAGGGTTCGGGGATGTCGGCGGCAGCGGGAAACAGGTTGTTGAGGACATTGGTTGTGGTCATGACTCTACCCCGTGTTGGAAATGGCTCCGGCGCGGATGACTGACTGCGGCATCGCTCCAAGGTTTATACGCCTCAATGGCCCTAGGCTTTAGTGCTTTGTGCGGTCGGCGCGCAAACGCTCATGGTTTGAGGTTAAACGTTTCAGCGGCTGCCCAGCAACTGGCGGATCAGAGACGGTGTGCTGCCGGTCCAGCGTTTGAATGAGCGGCGGAAATTGGCCGGATCATTGAAGTTCAGGTAGTCGGCCACCGCTTCGTTGCTCCAGCCGCGCATCTGGTACAGGTACAGGGCCACGTGTTTGCGCACCTGATCCACTTGTTGCTGATAGCCGCTGCGGTGCTTGCTCAACTTGCGTTTGAGGGTCGCCGGGCTCATGGCGAAGGCCAGGGCCGTCTGCTCCAGGCTTGGTGCACGGCGCACGTGGGTTTGCAGGTAGCAGTACAGCGCATCGAGAAAGCTCGTTGCAAAGCCCAACTGGCGCAGGTGCTCATTGGCTTCCAGGCGCGCTACCTGGCCGGCGGTGGCTGAAGCCCTGGGCCAGGGCCGGGTCAGGAACTCCCGGGGAAGGCGCATCAGGTCCAGGGGGCGGTTGAACTGGGTCTGCTCGCCCAGGTGCACCCAGTACTGCTCGACGTAACGCGGTTCGGCGTGGCTGAAGCTGCATTCCCAGGGCAGCCGCTGGCCGCCGAGCCACTGACTCATGGCCGCCAGCGAGGTCATGCTGGCCTCCAGCACAAAGCGCCAGTGCTCGCCGGCTCCGCAGTTGTCCAGCCAGTAGCAATAGGCGTGGTGCTCATCCAGCACCAGGCGCGGGCTGGCCAGCGGGCTGAGCAGGGCCTGTTGCTGCACCAGGGCATCCAGCGCCTGATGCAGGTTCTGTGCATGGCGCAGGGCGTGACTGGCGGCGCCGTAATGCCCGGGCAGCAGGCGCTGGCCGAACAGGAAGCTGCTGTCGTCGGCGTCCAGCAGGCGTCGGCTGTTGCCGATCAGCGCCAGGAACTGCTGGGGGCTGAGGCGGGTCTGGCCGGCGAGGATGTCCTCGTGGAACAGCCCGGTGCCGCGCAGCAGGCGATGGCTGTCGATGTTCCGGGACAACGCCAGGTCGATCAGCGCCGCCGGTTGATAGTGCCCGGGGATGAAGCGGGTATCGGCTTCGTACCAGGTGGTTTTCACGGTCATGACGGCGCCTCAGGCGGTTTTCGCCAAGGGCTGCTTGGCCCGGGCCAGGGCCAGATTGAGGCGCTTGAGCAGACCTTCCGGGGTTTCCTCCAGGGCCATCACCACCGCGCTGCTGGCCGCCAGGTGCAGGCGCTCGCCGTGTTGCCGGGTCTTGTGGGCCAGGGCCTGCACGGCTTGTTGCAGCTCCAGGGCCAATAGCTGCGCCTGACGCTCCCCGGTGTTGGGCAGCAGCACCACGAAGCGGTCGCCGGCCAGCCGGCACAGCAGGTCCTGGCGCCGCAGGTTGAGCAGCAGCACATGGCTCAGGGCCTGCAATACCGCATCGCCCTCGGCGTGGCCATAGTTCTGGTTGATCGCCGCAAAGCGGTCCAGGTCCAGGGCCAGCAGCGACAGCGGCTGTTGCTGACGGCGGCTGTCTTCCAGACCAACGGCCAGCTCGCGTTTGAGGTACTCGGCGCCGGCCAGCGGCGTGAGCTTGTCGAACTGGCGGTGCTCGCGAAACAGCCGTTCCTTCTTTTCCATCTGCGCGCTGATGGCCAACTGTTCGCGGTGCCAGTGGTAGATGCCAATGGTCAGCAGGATCATGCCGATGGGCATTGGCCCGGACTCCAGCCAGTGGTCCCAGGTGATGCTGGCGGGCAGGCGGATGAACTCGTCGAGGCTGTCGATCCACCAGGAAAAGAAAATGCAGCTCAGGCCCAGGGCCAGGTAGTGGGTGACCCGTCCGGCGGGGCGGCTCTTGAGTACCAGCGCGAGCCAGACCAGGGCCAGCAGCGCCGAACCGCCTTCACCGATGATGTCCAGCCACTGCCACTCGTTGACCGGTTTCAGCGTGCCGCAAGCCAGATGCAGCAACAGCCCGGCATTGGCCGCCAGCAACAGCGCGGCGAGTTTCCAGCGATGGGGTTTGAGCACGCAGAACATGGCCGCGATCCTTTTGCCAGGAGTGAGAGGGCGCCAGCACAGCAGATGTTGATGACAGCCGGGTGACGACGGAAAAAACCTGCCGGAGGTCGAATCAGCTCACGCCGGTGGCGGTTTTTTTCTGGGTGCTCCAGCCGGTCGCGGTACGGGGGCGGCCATGATCCTGGCGGCGCCGGGCCCGGCGAGCCCGGAGGTTGCGCCCCGGCGGCGGGCTTGCACTGGCGTGCGCGAACCGGTTCATGCGGGGTGTGCGACACACCCCGCGATTCAGCGGTTGTAGCCGCTGTGCAAACAGGCGCAGGCAGGTTCTAGCGCTACGCCAAGGCCTTGCATGGCAGGTCATTTCAGCTCATTCCGAGCCTCGACCCCCTGGCCCGGGCACGTTTGTGCCCGCTGCAGCCGAGGCCTGTCACAGAACCGTCATTGGCCGACCCTAGCGTGCCCTCCCAGTTGCCGGGCCCCTTGCCCGGCGTTAGCGGACTCTTGGGGGAGGACCATCATGTACAGGCGCAGCAGTCCCGGGCTTGTCAGCTTTACCTTGACCGCGGTGGCCATGGCCATCGCCAGTGAACGCTTGAGCGCCGCCGAAACGGCTGCCACCGAGCACGTTCAAGTGGTGGGGCAGGCCGCCAGCATCGATCAGGCGCTCAAGGAGCAACGGCGTTCGGACAGCATCGAAAGCGTGGTGCACGCCGACGGCGTGGCCCAGTTGCCGGACCAGAACGTGGCCGAAGCGGTGCAGCGCCTGCCGGGCATCAGCATCGAACGCGATCAGGGCGAGGGGCGCTTCGTTAGCGTCCGCGGCCTGGGCCCGGACCTCAACAGCGTGACCATCAACGGCACCCTGGTGCCGTCCCCGGAGAGCAAACGCCGGGCCGTGGCCCTGGACGTATTGCCCTCGGAGCTGGTGCAGTCGCTGTCGGTGATCAAGACCCTGACCCCGGACATGGACGCCAACTCCCTGGGCGGCACCGTGGATGTGAAAAGCCTCTCGGCCTTCGACCACAAGGGCCTGTTCTACAGCGGCAGCAGCGAGGCCAGCTACGACCAGAACACCCGCCAGACCAGCCCGAAATTCTCCGGCGCGGCGAGCAACCGCTTCAGCCTCGGCGACGGCATCGACAACTTCGGCGTGGCCGCAGCCCTGAGTTGGCAGAAGCGCGATTTCGGTTCCGACAACGTCGAGACCGGCGGCGCCTGGGACTTCGAGCGGGGCGCCAGGTTGCAGTCTTTCGAGCAGCGCGACTATGCCATTAGCCGCGAGCGTGCCGGCGGCGGCCTGAACTTCGACTACCAGCCCGACGACGGCAGCCGTTACTACCTGCGCACCCTCTACAGCCGCTACAAGGACAGCGAGACGCGCAACTCCGCCAGCATCGAGTTCGCCGACCCCTTGGCCGCCGGGGAGCGCGGCGCCGCCGAGGCCAAGCGCAAGCTCAAGCAGCGCGAGGAAACCCAGGAGATCCAGTCCTACGTGTTCGGCGGCGAGCGCCTGCTGGGCCTGTGGACCCTCAGCGGCCAGACCGGCTACAGCCGCTCCAGCGAAGACAGCCCGGCGCATATCGCCGGGGCCACCTTCAAGGGCAACAGCGATTTTTCCGACAGTGGTTTCCATGACAACGGCAAGCCGCGCCCGGTGATGGGGGCGGGCTTCTACAACCCGGCCAACTACACCCTGGACAAGGTCGACTGGGAACAGCAGAACACCACCGACACCGAGAAGAACCTGCGTCTGGACCTGGCCCGGGACTATGACCTCAGTGGCTACGCCGCGCAGTTCAAGTTCGGCGGCAAAGTCAGCCGGCGCAACAAGGACAACGACCTGGAAGCCTGGGTCTACAAGGACTTCGATACCCTGGGCTTCACCGACCAGCAGCTCAACCTTGGGCAGTTCCAGAAGGGCAGCGTGGACTATTCCCTGGGCCGCTTCGGCCCGGGCATCAGTGGCGGCGCCATCAAGCAACTGATCGGCGGCCTGAATCCGGCGGCCTTCTACGACGAGGAAGAATCCCGGGTCAACGACTTCACGATCCGCGAAGACATCAACGCCGGCTACTTCATGAACACCCTGGATATCGACGACTGGCGCTTCATTGCCGGCCTGCGCTACGAGGGCACCGAGTTCGAGGCCAAGGGCACCGGGGTCACCGACGGCGCCTTCACCGCCAGCGATACCCAGCGCCGCTACCAGCACTGGCTGCCGGGGCTGCATGCGCGCTACCAGTTGGACAAGAACACCCAGCTGCGCGCGGCCTGGACCAAGAGCGTGGTGCGCCCGACCTTCGGCCAACTGGCCCCAGGCTTTGTCATCGACGGCGACGAGGCGAGCTTCGGCAACCCGAACCTCAAGCCCCTGGAGTCAAGCAACCTGGATCTGGGCATCGAGCACTACATGGGCCGCGCCGGCAGCGTCTCGGCCTTCGTGTTTTACAAGGACATCCAGAATTTCGTCTACAACACCGACCTGGCCGGCACCGGCGCCTGGAGCGGGTTCTCCGAGGCGCACACCTTCGCCAACGGCGACAGCGCCAAGCTGTATGGCCTGGAGCTGGCCTACTCGCAGAAGTTCGACTGGCTGCCGGCGCCGTGGAACGGCCTGCTGCTGGGCGCCAACAGCACCTTCAGCCGCTCCAGCGCGAGCATCGAAGGCTTCGACCAGAAGGCCGGGGTCAACCGCAAGCGCGACATCGACCTGCCCAACCAGTCGGACACCGTGGGCAACCTGATGCTCGGCTGGGAAGACGACACGCTCAGCCTGCGCCTGTCGGCCAACTACAAGTCGGCTTACCTCTATGAGCTGGCCTCGATCAGTGACAAGGCCCACGACCTGCACGTGGATGCCCAGACCTTCGTCGATTTCAGCGCCAAGTATTCCCTGAGCAAGAACCTGCAACTGAGCTTCGAGGCGCAGAACCTCACCGACCAGGCGTACTTCGTCTACACCGGCAACCGCTCCTACAACGCCCAGTACGAGGAATACGGCCCGACCTACACGCTCGGCCTGACCTTCACCCATTTCTAAGTACCGGGCCGTTGCCCGACTGCACCTCCAAGGATTGTGATGAGCACTGTATCGACCGCGAAAACTACCCTGCTGGCGCTGTGCATAGGCCTGGCCAGTGGTGCCGTCCTGACCAGTGGCACCGCCCTGGCCAGCAGCGCTGACCAGGCCGCCCCCGGCGTGCCGGGCCTGACCCTCGAACCCTGGGCCGAGCAGACCCCGGGCGTCACCGGGCTGGGCTTCGTGCCCGCCGGCACAGGCGCCGACCGGCTGCTGGCCAGCGAGCGCGAAGGCCTGTTGCTGCTGGATGAACGGGGCCGCCAGCTGGCCCGCTTCAAGGGCTCGTTCAACGGCCTGGACAGCCGCGCCGCCGGCCAGCAACTGCTGGTGGCCAGCCTCGACAACCAGCGCCAGCAGGCACTGCTGCTGAGCCTCGACCCGAAGGCCCGGCATTGGGGCCAGCCGCTGTACCTGCCGCCTCGCGACTTCCCGGTCAACGGCTTGTGCCTGTACCGCGACGAGGCCAGCAACCTGTTCCTGTTCCTGGTGGGCGAGGAGGGCAAGGGCGAGCAGTGGCTGGTGGGCCACGGCACGCAACTGAGCGCCGAGCCGCGACGGGTGCGTGGCCTGCCGCTGCCGCCGGAGGCCAAGTTCTGCCAGGTGGACGACGCCGCCCAGCAACTGCTGGTCAATGAACAGAATGTCGGCTGGTGGGCCTACCCGGCCCATGCCGAAGCCGACACCGCGCGCCAGCCGGTGGCCCTGCGCGCGCCCTTCGGCGACATCAAGAACAGCGCCGGGGCCATGGCCCTGGTGCCGGGCGGGGTGCTGGGCCTGGACCCGAACGCCGCGCAATTGCATCTCTATCAGCAGCAGGAGCAGGGCTGGTCGGCCCAGGCCACCTTGCCCCTGAGCGGCCTCAAGGAGGCGGAAAACATCGCCCTGCGCGCCAGCGCCAAGGGCCTGCAAGTGTTGCTGCGCGATGACGAGGATGGCCGCCTGTACCAGGGCCAGCTGGACTGGCAGGCCCACGCGCCGGCGCTGCCGCCGGTATTGCCCAATGTGCAGGCGATGGTGCAGAGCGAACCGGTGGGGCGTCAGGGCGATGCCGCCGATGACCCGGCAATCTGGGTCCACCCGCAGCAGCCGTCCCTGAGCCGGGTGCTGGGCACCAACAAGAAGCACGGCCTGCTGGCCTACGACCTGCAGGGCAAGCTGTTGCAGGAACTGGCGGTGGGGCGCCTGAACAACGTCGACGTGCGCCCCAACTTCAAGCTCGGCCAGCAGACCGTGGACCTGGCCGTGGCCAGCAACCGCGACCGCAACAGCCTCAGTCTGTTCGCCATCGACCGTACCAGCGGCGAGCTGCGCGAGGCGGGGGAGATCCCCACGCCGCTCAAGGCCATCTACGGCCTGTGCCTGTTCCAGCCCGCCAGCGGCGAGATCTATGCGATTGCCAACGACAAGGACGGCACCTTCGTCCAGTACCGCCTGAGTGCGCCGTCCGGCAGTGCCCAGGGCGAACTGGTGCGCCAGTTCAAGGTGGCCAGCCAGCCCGAGGGTTGCGTCGCCGACGACCAGCGCCAGCGCCTGTTCCTGGGTGAAGAGGACGTCGGGGTCTGGGCCCTGGACGCCCGCCCCGAACAACCGGCGACCCTGCACAGGGTGATCAAGGTCGGTGGCCTGTTGCAGGCCGATGTCGAGGGCCTGGCCTTGTACCAGAGCAACGCCCGCGACTACCTGGTGATTTCCAGCCAAGGCAACGACAGCTACCTGGTGCTCGACGCCGAGCCGCCGTTCGCTTCCCACGGTGCCTTCCGGATTGGCCTCAACGCCGCGGCGGGGATCGACGGCGCCTCGGAAACCGACGGCCTGGAAGTCACCTCGGCCAACCTCGGCGGGCCCTGGAGCCAGGGCCTGCTGGTGGTCCAGGACGGGCGCAAGCGCATGCCCGAACAAACCCAGAACTTCAAGTTCGTGCCCTGGGCGGAGGTCACCCGGGCCCTGAAGCTGCCCTGAGCCGCGCTGTCATCACCCGGTCATCGGTATTTCATCGAATAACCCCGTCGGCACGGCTCAGGCCCCGGCGGGCACCCGAGAAGGAGTTTCACCATGCAAGCCACACTCGAACACATGAGCATCTGGGGGCTGATCAGCGATGCCAGCCTGTTGGTCAAGGCGGTGATGCTGACCCTGCTCCTGGCATCCCTGCTCAGCTGGTACCTGATTATCCAGCGCGGCGCCGTGCTGCGCGGCCGTGAGCGTCGTTGCAACGCGTTCATCCAGCGTTTTCGCGCCGCCCCCGAGCTGCTGCCGCTGTACCGCGAAGTGGCCCATAAGGCCGATGGCGAGGGCGGCGTGGAACCGATCTTTGTCGCCGGCCATGAGGAATTCGACCACCTGCGCGGCGCGGCCGGTGGCGCCGCTGAAGGCGTGCTGGAGGGCGTGGAGCGGGCCCTGTACGTGGCCATCAGCGAGCAGGAAACCCGCCTGGAAAAGGGCCTGCAGTTTCTCGCCACCGTGGGTTCGGTCAGTCCCTATATCGGTCTGTTCGGCACCGTGTGGGGGATCATGAATTCCTTCCTCGGCCTGTCCCAGGTGCAGCAGGCGACCCTGTCCACCGTGGCCCCGGGCATTGCCGAGGCACTGATCGCCACCGCCATCGGCCTGTTCGCGGCGATTCCCGCGGTGATCGCCTACAACCGTTTCTCGGCCCGCAGCCAGACCCTGCTGACCCGCTACTACGCCTTTGGCAATGAGCTGCAAGTGCGGCTGCACCGCACCTTGCAGGGCACCCCGAGCCACCTGGCCGTGGCGGCCTGAGAGAAGGAGCAAACCGATGTTAGTCAGGCCGCAACGCAAGCACGGACCCAAGGCGGAAATGAACGTGGTGCCCTACATCGACGTGATGCTGGTGCTGCTGGTGATCTTCATGGTCACCGCGCCGATGCTCACCCAGGGGGTGAAGATCGAATTGCCCAAGGTCGCCAGCGAGGCCCTGGCCACCGACAGCCGCCAGCAGATCCTCACTTTGTCGGTGAAAGCCGAGGGCGGTTACTACTGGAGCCTGGGCAGCGAACTCGATACCCGGCACCAGACCGACAGCGCCGTGGACCTGGAGCAGATGCGCGCCAAGGTGGCCCAGGTGATTGCCCAGCGCGGCGACACCCAGGTGTACATCCGCGCCGACCAGGACGCCGCCTACGCCAGCGTGGTGGCGGCCATGGCCGCGTTGCAGCAGGGCGGGGTGCACAACCTGGGGCTGGTGACCGAGGCCCCGCAATGACGGCAATGATCATCCACAGCCCCACAGTGATGCCCATGACACCGACGGCGTCCGGCTTCTGGCGCAACAGCCTGGCGGCGACCCTGGCCCTGGCCCTGCACGCCGGGGTGCTGGCGGCGCTGGTGCTGGGCTGGCCGGTGGACAAACCGAAGGTCGAGGCACCGGCGGTGCTGACCACTCAACTGGTGATGCTGGCGCCAGCTGTGGCCCCCGCGGAACCGCTGCCAGCACTGGCCGAAGTGGCACCACCGGCGCCACCAGTGCCCGCAGCACCGCCCGCGGCTGCGCTGGAGCCTCCCAAGCCCCGGGTGGATCCCCAGGCGCAGGCGCAGAAGCTGGAACAGGCGGCCCTGGCGCGCAAGCGTGTGGAAGACCAGCAGCGTGAGCAGGCGCAGCAACGCCGGCAGCGCGAGCGCCTGGACGCCGAACAGCGCCAGCGCGACGCCGAGCAACGCCTGGCCCAGGAGCAAGCCCAGGCCCAGCGCGCCGAGCAGGCGCGGCTGGCCGCCGAGCGCGCGCGTCAGCAAGCGGCCCAGGCCGCCGCCGACAGCCGCCAGTACCAGCCCCTGAGCAAGGAGGCTCCGGACTACCCGCAGCGGGCCCTGGACAAGCACCTGGAAGGCGACTGCACCGTGGAATACAGCGTCAACCCCCAGGGCCGGGTGGAGAAGCCCAAGGTCATCGACGGCTGCCATCCGTTGTTCATGCGCCCGTCCCTGGCGGCGGTGGCGACCTTTCGGTATCAGCCGCGGCTGATCAACGGCCGGGCGGTAACGGTGCCGGCGGTGCGCAACACCTTTCACTACCGGATCCAATAAGACCGGGGCTCGCCGAGGCGGCCTGCCCGGTGGTCCGCCCCTGGCGCAGGAGGGCTGTTGTGATCCGTTCTGATGGCTGGGGCGGGCCACCAACCTTGGGCAAAGGTTCCCGGCCATTGCGCGTCAACGCTGACGCCAGCGACGCCGAGCGGTAAACTCCCCCCCGCCTTTATTCAGGAGTTCCCATGAGTTACTACCAACCCGGCATCCTCGCTGCCCCCGTTCCGTCCCAGGCCCGTCACCTGTTCTTTGCCCTTGAGTCCATCGAGGCGTTGCCCCAGGCCCTCGACCAGTTGCTGGCGCGGGTCGATGGCGCCTTGGCGGTGGCCGGTTTTGGTGTGTCGCTGGTCAAGGCCCTCGGTGCGCGCGTGACGGGCCTCAAAGCTTTCCCGGCCCTGGCCGGGGTTGGCGTCGACAACCCCTCGACCCAGCACGCGCTGTGGGTCTGGCTGCACGGTGACGAGCGCGGTGAGCTGATGCACCGCAGCAACGAGCTGGAGGCCGCGCTGGCCCCGGCCTTTCGTCTGGTCGGCATGCAGGAAGCCTTCCGCCATAAGAGCGGACACGACCTCACCGGTTATGAAGATGGCACCGAGAACCCTCATGAAGAGGCCGCCGTGGCTGCGGCGCTGGCCGAGGGTGAAGACGGCCTGCGCGGTGGCAGTTTTGCCGCGATCCAGCAGTGGCAGCACGACTTCAAGGGCTTTGCCGCCATGCAGCAGCAAGAGCGCGACCACATCATTGGCCGGCGCCTGAGCGATAACGAAGAACTGGACGACGCGCCGGCCTCGGCCCACGTCAAGCGCACCGCCCAGGAAAGCTTCACCCCGGAGGCCTTCATGGTGCGCCGCTCCATGCCCTGGATCGAAGGTGACAAGGGCGGCCTGATGTTCCTCGCCTTCGGTCACAGCCTGAACGCCTTCGAAGTCCAGCTGCGGCGCATGAGCGGCCTGGAAGACGGCATCACCGATGGCCTGTACCGCATGAGCCGACCGATTACTGGCGGCTACTACTGGTGCCCGCCGCTGCACAACGGCCAGCTCGATCTGCGGGCGCTGCAAGTGGCGAAATGAACACCGAGGCCGGGCCGCTGCGCACCGTGCGCTGGGGCATGATCGGTTGCGGCAGCGTTACCGAGCACAAGAGCGGCCCGGCCTTCTACAAGGTTCCAGGCTCGGCGCTGGTGGCGGTGATGGGCCGCCGCGCCGAAGCGGTGCGCGACTATGCCCGGCGCCACGGCATTGCCCGCTGGTACAGCGATGCCCAGGCCCTGATCGACGACCCCGAGGTGGACGCGGTGTACATCGCCACGCCCCCCGACAGCCATTACGCCTACAGCTTGCAAGTGGCTGCCGCCGGCAAGCATTGCTGCGTGGAAAAGCCCATGGCCCTGCATGCCGGGCAAAGCCTGGCCATGCAGCAGGCCTTCGAGCAGGCTGGGCTGCACCTATTCGTGGCTTATTACCGGCGTTCCTTGCCGCGTTTCCGGCAGGTGCGGCAATGGCTGGCGGACGGGCGCATCGGTGAGGTCCGGCACCTGCACTGGAGCCTGAGCAAGGCCGCTTCCGAGGCTGACCGCAGCGGCGCGGACAACTGGCGGACCGACCCACGGATTGCCGGTGGCGGTTATTTCGCCGACCTGGCCAGTCATGGCCTGGACCTGTTCCAGTATTTGCTGGGGGACATCGTCGAAGTGGCCGGCATCAGCTCTCGCCAGGCCGGGTTGTATGCCGCCGAGGACGCGGTCAGCGCCAACTGGCGCTTCGCCTGCGGAGCGCTGGGCAGCGGCGCATGGAACTTCGTCGCCGACCGCCGGGTGGACCGGGTGGAGATCATCGGCAGCCAGGGGCGCATCGGCTTTTCCGTGTTCGACGAGCATCCGCTGCAACTTGAAGCCGAAGAGACTCTGAGCCTGGTCATCGACAACCCCGTGCACATCCAGTGGCATCACGTGCAGGGCATGAACGCCCATATCCGTGGCCAGATCCGGCACCCGGCCCTGGCCAGCGAGGCGCTGAAGACCGATTGGGTGATGGACCAGATTCTGCAGCGCGGCTGATCCCGAGGCGTTCGCCTTTCGGGCCGCTTCGCCGGCAAGCCGGCTTTGCGGGGGCGGCGATCATTGGACCGGCAGGTGCAACTGAACGTCCATGGCGTCATGCAGCAACCTGACCACTTCGATCAGGCTCTCATCGATCACTCGATAAAACAGGACATGTCGTGGTTTCTTGACCTGGGCTTGAGGGTGCCGGGAGTGTTGGCGGGGATAAACAGGTGGTAGCTGCGAAGGCCCGGTGCGATGTCGTCACGCTTTTGGCTGCCAACGTGCCGGGGTTGTTGGCGAGATCGTGCAGGGCTCGCAGGATCAAGGCGCTGATAGCGGGCCCGGGCCGCTTCGCCAAAGTGTCTTGGGGAAAACCGCAGTGCGTCGACGATGTCGCTTCGGGCTGCATGGGAGATCCGCTACTGGACCCTCTCAGTGTTGCTCTTGATCCGTGGCGACCGCTTCCCGTCCCAGCTCATCCAGGTATTGCTGCAGGTTTTCTTCCCGCACCTGGCTGAAGCGTCCTTGTTGCTGGTTCGCGATACCGATCGCAGTGGCTTGGCGCAACGCCTCGATTTTCGCTGCGTCCTCGGCAACCCGTTGTTCCAGCAGACGCAAACCTTCGCGCATGACCTCGCTGGCGTTCTGATAGCGACCGGATTTGACCAGGTTGTTGATGAGCTGCTCTTGGTGGGCGGTGAGGACAACGTTTCGCGTTGGCATGCCGTGCTCCTGGGCTGGGCGTGTGAGGAAGGGCGTTGGCATTATGCCAACTGGCGGTCGGATTCAGTCTTGAAGGGCGCTTGACGACCGGTGGCTGCGGGCGTTCATCGACTTCTACGCTGGTTTTCTGGCAGGACTGATTGGCGGTTCTTGTCAGATAAATCCGAGAGGAGTACAAATGTACTCCATGACGACTTTATCTCCCCGCCGCAGTGCCATCCTGACCTTTATCCGCGAACGCATCGCCGATCACGGCCAGCCCCCGAGCCTCGCTGAAATCAGCGAGGCTTTTGGTTTCGCCTCGCGCAGCGTGGCGCGCAAGCATGTGCTGGCGCTGACCGAGGCCGGGTTCATCGAGGTCAACCCCCATCAGGCCCGGGGCATTCGCCTGCTCAATCAGCCGCGGCGCCCGGAGCTGCTGGAGATCCCGGTGCTGGGGCGGGTGGCCGCCGGTGCGCCGATTGGCGTCGATGCCGACATACACGGCCAGTTGTGGCTGGACCCGGGGATGTTCTCCCGCACTCCGGATTATTTGCTGCGGGTCCAGGGCGATTCGATGATCGATGACGGCATCCTCGACGGCGATCTGGTGGCGGTGCGCCGCAGCAGCGAGGTGCGCAACGGCCAGACGGTGATCGCCCGTCTCGACGGCGAGGTCACCATCAAGCGTTTCGAGCGCAAGGGCCAGAGCATCCGCCTGCTGCCGCGCAACCCGGCCTATCAGCCGATCGAGGTTACCGACGACCACGAACTGTTTATCGAAGGCGTGTTCTGCGGCCTGGTGAGGCCAGGCTGATGGGCGCCGTGGTCGCACTGGATACCCTGTTCAATGGCGGACAGGTATGGAAAGGCCGCCCGGCGGCTGCGCCGGTCAGCCTGCAGCCTACGGGGCATGCCGCTCTGGATGCGGTGCTGCCCACCGGCGGCTGGCCGGAGGCGGCGTTGACGGAAATCCTCATCGCCGCCCAGGGCCTGGGCGAGCTGCAGTTGCTGTGGCCGAGCCTGGCGCGGCTGAGCGCGGCGGGGGAGCGGGTGGTGCTGGTGGCGCCACCGTTCGTGCCCTATCCCCAGGCCTGGCAGAACGCCGGGGTGGATGTGCGCCAGCTGTCGATCATTCAGGCCGGGGAGCGCGATGCTTTGTGGGCCGCCGAGCAGTGCCTGCGTTCCGGCAGTTGCGGCGCGGTGCTGTGCTGGCCGCAACAAGTCGACGACCGCGCCCTGCGGCGCTTGCAGGTGGCGGCGGAAAGCGGCCAGACCCTGGCCTTCGCCTACCGCCCCCTGGACGCCGCGCACAACCCGTCGCCGGCGGCCCTGAGGATTGCCGTGCAAGGTCGTCCCTCGCAGTTGCGGGTGCTCAAGTGCCGGGGCGGGCTGGCCCATCCGGCGCCGATTGCCCTGTATTCCGGGCACTGAGGTTGGCATGCGCTGGGTGTGTATCTTGTTCCCGCAATTGGCGCTGGACGCGGTGCTGCGTCAGCGCGCCGAACCCGAGGCGCCCCTGGCGCTGCTCAGTGGCACCCCGCAGCGCCGGGTGATTCAGGCGGTGAACGGCGCCGCCCGCGAGCTGGGCCTGCGCCCCGGGCAATCGCTGACCGCCGCCCAGGCCCTGACCAAGGCCTTTGCCAGCGCCGAATACGACCCCCGGCAGATCGAGCACTGGCAGCAGTTTCTGGCCGCCTGGGCCTACGGTTTCAGCTCCCAGGTCAGCGTTGCCTACCCTCGTACCTTGGTGCTGGAGATCGAGTCCAGCCTGGGCCTGTTCGGCCCCTGGCCGCAGTTGGAGGCGCGCCTGCGCCGGGAGTTGCAGGCCCTGGGTTTTCGTCATCGCATCGTCGCCGCCCCCAACCCGGCGGCGGCCCGGGTCCTGGCCAATGCCTATGACGGCTTGGCGGTGGCCGACGGCGCGGCCCTGGCTCAGGCTCTGGGAGCGATGCCCATCGAGCGCCTGGGGCTGGCCCCGGAGCAGGCCACGGCCCTGTCGCGCATGGGGGTACGCAGCTTCGAGCAGCTACGGGATCTGCCCCGGCCCAGCCTGGCCCGGCGTTTTGACGGCCGCTTGCTCAAGCACCTGGACACCTTGCTCGGCGAGCGTCCGCTGGGGCTGGCGTTCTATCAGCCGCCAGATCGCTTCGACCTGCGCATCGAGCTGAATTTCGATGTGCTGTCCCATCAGGCGCTGCTGTTCCCCTTGCGCCGGCTGACCGCCGACCTGGCGGCTTTTCTCTGTGGCCGCGACAGCGGGGTGCAGCGTTTCGCCCTGCACCTGGAGCATGCCGAAGGCGCCGACACCCTGATCCCGGTGGGGCTGCTCAGTGCCGAGCGCGATCCGGCGATGCTGTTTGAACTGGCCCGCGGGCGCCTGGAGCAGATCCAGGTGCCGGCGCCGGTGCGCAACCTGCGGCTGGTGGCCGAGGACCTGCCGCTGTTCGTGCCCCAGCACACTGAACTGTTCGACGAGCGCCCGCAGCAGAACCTGCCCTGGGAGCAGTTGCGCGAACGTCTGCGGGCACGCCTGGGGGATGACGCGGTGCAGGGCCTGGGGCACCGCGCCGATCACCGACCGGAGCGCAGTTGGCAGACCCAGACTGATCCGCGACCCTGTCCGGCCACCCCCGGATTGCGCCGTCCTGGCTGGCTGTTCACTGAACCCCAGGCCCTGAACGAAGGCAGCGTACGGATTCTCATGGGCCCGGAGCGCATCGAGTCCGGCTGGTGGGACGGTGCCGATGTGCGCCGCGACTACTACCTGATCGAAACCTGCGCCGGCCAGCAGGGCTGGGCCTATCGTCAGGTCGGCGAGCCCGGGCCCTTGCTGCTGCAAGGCTGGTTCGCATGAGCGCTTACGCCGAGCTGCACTGCCTGTCCAACTTCAGTTTCCAGCGTGGTGCTTCCAGTGCCCAGGAACTGTTCCAGCGCGCCAAAGCCCTGGACTATCAGGCCCTGGCGATCACTGATGAATGCACCCTGGCGGGGATTGTCCGGGCCTGGCAGGCCTCACGCGATACTGGCCTCAAGCTGATCATCGGCAGCGAGATGCAGGTCGAGGACGGCCCGCGCCTGGTGCTGCTGGTGGAAGACCTGGCGGGTTACCAGGGCCTGTGCCGGTTGATCACCCGGGCCCGGCGTCGGGCCGAGAAGGGCAGCTATCGCCTGCTGCGCGAAGACTTTGCCGAACCGCTGCCGGGGCTGCTGGCCCTGTGGCTGGCGGACGATGGCCTGGCGACGGACCACGGCCACTGGCTGCGCCAGATATTCCCCGAGCGCCTATGGCTGGCGCTGGAACTGCATTGCGGCCAGGACGATGCCCGGCGCCTGCAGGATCGGCTGGCCCTGGCCGCGCAGTGGGGGCTGCCGGCCGTGGCTTGTGGCGATGTGCACATGCATGTGCGCGGGCGCCGGGCGCTGCAGGACACCATGACTGCGATCCGCCATCACCTGCCGGTGGCCGAGGCCGGGCAGCGGCTGTTCGCCAATGGCGAGCGTCACCTGCGGCCCATCGAAGTGCTGCAAGGGCTGTATCCCCAGACCCTGCTCGACGAGTCGCTGACCATCGCCGGGCGTTGCGCTTTCGATCTCGGCCAACTGCGCTACCAATACCCCCGGGAGCTGGTGCCCGAGGGGCACGACGCCGGGTCCTGGCTGCGGGTGCTGACCCAGCGCGGCATTCTGCGGCGCTGGCCGGCCGGGGCTCGGGCCGAGGTGCTGCAGCAGATCGACAAGGAGCTCACGCTGATTGGCGACCTGGGCTACGAGAGCTACTTTCTTACCGTGCACGACATCGTCGATTTTGCCCGGCGCCAGCACATTCTCTGCCAGGGCCGGGGTTCGGCGGCCAACTCGGTGGTGTGTTTCGTCCTCGGCATCACCGAGATCGATCCGGATCGCTCGACCCTGCTGTTCGAGCGCTTTCTGTCGCGGGAACGCAACGAGCCGCCGGACATCGACGTCGACTTCGAACACGAGCGCCGCGAAGAGGTGCTGCAGTACGTGTTCCAGCGTTACGGCCGGCATCGCGCGGCGCTGACCGCGGTGGTCAGCACCTACCACGGCGCCGGGGCGGTGCGCGATGTGGCCAAGGCCCTGGGCCTGCCGCCGGATCAGGTCAACGCCCTGGCCAACTGCTGCGGCCACTGGAGCGACACCCCGCCCAGTGTCGAGCGCCTGCAGGAAGCCGGCTTCGACCCCGAGAGCCCGGTGCTGCGCCGGGTCCTGAGCCTGACCGGGCAGTTGATCGGCTTTCCCCGGCACCTGTCCCAGCACCCCGGCGGCTTCGTGATTTCCCAGCAGCCCCTGGACCATCTGGTGCCAGTGGAAAACGCGACGATGGCCGAGCGCACGGTGATCCAGTGGGACAAGGACGACCTGGACATGGTCGGCCTGCTCAAGGTGGACATCCTGGCCCTGGGCATGCTCAGCGCCATCCGCCGTTGCTTCGACCTGATCCACGGCTACCGCGGCCAGCGCTACAGCCTCACCAGCATTCCGGCCGAAGACCCGGCCACTTACCAGATGATCGGCCGCGCCGACACCATCGGCGTGTTCCAGATCGAGTCCCGGGCGCAGATGTCGATGCTGCCCCGGCTCAAGCCGCAGAACTTCTATGACCTGGTGATCGAGGTGGCCATCGTGCGGCCAGGGCCGATCCAGGGCGGCATGGTCCATCCCTACCTGCGCCGGCGTAACCGTGAAGAGCCGGAGACCTATCCGTCGCCGAAGTTGGAAGCGGTGCTCAAGCGAACTCTGGGCGTGCCGCTGTTTCAGGAGCAGGTGATGCAGATCGCCATTGTCGCCGCCGACTACACCCCGGGCGAGGCTGACCAGTTGCGCCGTTCCATGGCCGCCTGGAAGCGCCACGGCGGCCTGGAGCCGCACCGCGAACGGCTGCGCCAGGGCATGCGCAAGAACGGCTATAGCGATGAGTTCGCGGCGCAGATCTTCGAGCAGATCAAGGGCTTTGGCAGCTACGGCTTTCCCGAATCCCATGCCGCCAGCTTTGCCTTGCTGACCTACGCCAGTTGCTGGCTCAAGTGCCACGAACCGGCGGCCTTCGCCTGCGCCCTGATCAACAGCTGGCCCATGGGCTTCTACAGCCCGGACCAGATCCTCCAGGACGCCCGGCGCCACGGTTTGCAGATTTTGCCGGTGGAGGTGAGCGCCAGTGACTGGGACTGCAGCCTGGAGCCGCTTCCTGTCCAACCCGGACGCGCTGAAAAGGGCCTGTCCGGGCAGCCGGCCTTGCGCCTGGGGCTGCGCATGATCAAGGGCTTTCGCCAGGAGGACGGCCAGCGCATCGAAAGCGCCCGCCGGCAGCGGGCCTTTGTCGATATTGCCGACCTGGCCGAACGCGCCCGGCTGGATGTCCGCGCCCAGGAGCTGCTGGCGGATGCCGGCGCCCTGCGGGCGCTGGCCGGGGATCGCTATCGGGCGCGCTGGGAAGTGGCCGGGGTGGAGAAGCAACTGGGGCTGTTCGCCGAGCTGCCACGCCAGGAGGAAGCCCCGGTGAACCTGCCCCGACCCAGCGTCGGCGAAGACTTGCAGGCCGATTACCACAGCCTCGGCACCACCCTGGGGCCCCATCCTTTGGCGCTGCTGCGCGCGCAGCTCAAGGCCCGGCGCTGCCGCAGTTCCCGGGAACTGCTGGAGGTGGAGCACGGGCGTTCGGTGAGCGTGGCCGGGCTAGTCACCGGACGCCAGCGCCCGGGCACCGCCAGCGGGGTGACCTTCGTCACCCTGGAAGACGAGTTCGGCAACGTCAATGTGGTGGTCTGGCGCGACCTGGCCGAGCGCCAGCGTCGGATACTGGTGGGTTCGCAGTTGCTCAAGGTCGACGGCACCCTGGAAACCGTGGGTGAAGTGCGCCACCTGATTGCCGGGCGCCTGACGGATCTGAGCCCGTTGCTGGATGGCATCAGCGTGCGCAGTCGGGACTTTCGCTGACTGCCGCCGAGTCTCTAGCAGTCTCAGGACTTTGCGTCTCCTGCGTCGGAATGCCGCCCAAGCCGTTCGCAGCCTGCGGCAGCGGCTACACAGATCCCG
This sequence comes from Pseudomonas sp. LD120, assembly GCF_009861525.1. Lineage (GTDB taxonomy): Bacteria > Pseudomonadota > Gammaproteobacteria > Pseudomonadales > Pseudomonadaceae > Aquipseudomonas. The sequence goes on from NZ_WVHL01000003.1 coordinate 1,293,364, forward strand.
CCCCGGGGTTTTGCGAGCGATCACAGGTGGACGCTATTGATTTTTTATTCCTTTTCGGCCTGATGGCGCTTTGGCATAATCGCCGCCGATGATGCCCCCTGCATCAAGTTTCAGAACGTCCCGCCGATGCTTTTCGAGCCCGCACAGACTGGGGCCAGAAGCTTACGGCAGGGCGAAAGTGCATCTAGACGGTGCATCTAAATGGATACTCAAAAAGGAACCTAGAGTGAGAGCGATCTCGAAGTTGATGTTGTCCGGCGCAGCACTGGCAGTGCTGGCGGGCATGAGCGGTTGCGCCACTGAAAGCTCCCGCGCCTTGCCGGTGGAAAAGGTCCAGAGCGCCAGCCAGGTGTGGACCGGAGCCCGGGTGCCAATGGCGGTGGGCAAGTTCGATAACCGCTCCAGCTACATGCGCGGGATTTTCTCCGACGGCGTCGACCGCCTCGGCGGCCAGGCCAAGACCATCCTCATCACCCATCTGCAGCAGACCAACCGTTTCAACGTGCTGGACCGCGACAACATGGGTGAGATCCAGCAGGAAGCGGCAATCAAGGGCCAGGCGCAGAAGCTCAAGGGCGCCGACTTTGTGGTCACCGGTGACGTCACCGAGTTCGGCCGCAAGGAAACCGGCGACCACCAGCTGTTTGGCATTCTCGGCCGCGGCAAGACCCAGGTGGCCTACGCCAAGGTGGCGTTGAACATCGTCAATATCAGCACCTCCGAAGTGGTCTATTCGACCCAGGGCGCCGGCGAGTACGCCTTGTCCAACCGTGAAGTGATCGGCTTTGGCGGCACCGCTTCCTACGACTCGACTCTCAACGGCAAGGTCCTGGACCTGGCCATGCGCGAGGCGGTCAACCGCATGGTCGAGGCCATCGACACTGGCGCCTGGAAACCCGGCCGCTGATCAGCACTGCTAACAGGGAGACGTAAGCATGTTCAAGACCATCACCGCGCGGCCACTGCTGGCCGGCGCCTTGTTGGCCAGCGTTTTGCTGACCGGTTGCAGCGGGCCGAAGACGCTGTACCAGTGGGAAACCTATCAGGCCCAGACCTACGAATACTTCAAGGGCGAGGAAGCCCGCGAGGCCCAGGTCGAGGCGCTGGAGCGCGACCTGCAGAAGATCAAGTCCACCGGCAAGGCGGTACCGCCGGGTTACCACGCACACCTGGGCATGCTCTATGCGGGCCTGGGCAAGGATGACCAGATGGTGCAGCAGTTCAACACCGAGAAAGCGCTGTTCCCCGAGTCGGCGCCGTACATGGACTTTCTGTTGAAGAACGCCAAGCAGGGAGCCGCCCAATGAACTTCACCACCTTGCGCAACCTCTTGGGCCTGTTGAGCGTCAGCCTGCTGGTGGGCTGCGCCGCGCCCAAGACCGTGGACTACTCGGCCTACAAGCAGGCCCGGCCGAAGTCGATCCTGGTGCTGCCGCCGCTCAATGAGTCGCCGGACGTCAAGGCCACCTACAGCATGCTGTCCCAGGTGACCTTTCCCCTGGCCGAAGCCGGTTACTACGTGATGCCGATTGCCGTGGTGGATGAAACCTTCCGCCACAACGGCCTGAGCAACCCGGCAGACATCCATGGTCTGTCGCCGGCCAAGCTCAACGAGATCTTCGGCGCCGACGCCGGGCTGTACATCACGGTCAAGGAATACGGCACCAGCTACATGCTGATCAGCAGCGAGACCGTGGTCACCGCCAGCGCCACCCTGGTCGATCTCAAGACCGGCACCACCCTGTGGACCGGCAGCGCTCGCGCCTCCAGCGAGGAAGGCAACAGCGGCAACAGCGGTGGCCTGGTGGGCATGCTGATCACCGCCGCGGTGAAGCAGATCATCAACACCACCACCGACGCCGGGCACCCGATCGCCGGCATCACCAGCCAGCGCCTGCTGTCGGCCGGGCAACGCACCGGCCTGCTGTACGGTCCGCGCTCGCCGAAATACGGCACCGACTGAGGTCTATGAGGGCGGGCAATCCGCCCTTTGCCAGGCGCCGCGGGTGAGCGTGCGCCTGAACCGGCCGCCATTGTCTACCCCGGTTGTGCGTGAGCTGCGCCTTAGGTGTACCGCGGTTGCTGGCAATGTGCCAAAACCTTGAAACCATTCGCACCGGCCATGCTCAAAGACTCTGCAGGCTGCGTGGCGGTCTCGTGCAAATCCATGCTGTATCACGTTTTTCGTCGGGTCGGTTCATGTCGTTCTTATCAGATCATCACGGGTGTCAGGGGTGGCAAGGTGAAATGGCCGAGCGTATCCGCGCCTTCGACTGGTCCCGCACCAGCCTTGGCGCTTTGCCGCGTTGGAGCCCCAGCCTGTGCAGCACGGTGCAACTGCTGCTCGCCTCTCCGGTGCCGATGGCCCTGCTCTGGGGGCCCTTGGGCTACATGATCTACAACGATGCCTACGCGGTGTTCGCCGGCGGGCGTCATCCCTATTTGCTGGGTTGCGCTGTGGAACTGGCTTGGCCGGAAGTGGCCGAGTTCAACCGTGAAGTGATGCAGACCTGCCTCAGTGGCGGCACTTTGTCCTATCGCAATAAGGAACTGGTGCTGCTGCGACACGGTGAGCCGGAGAGCGTCTGGCTGGACCTGTATTACAGCCCGGTGGCGGGGGACGATCAGGCGCCGGCCGGGGTCATCGCCATCGTGGTCGACACCACCGCTCATGTGATTTCCGAGCAGCGCCGGCAGGCCGCCGAAGGTAATCTGCGCCAGCTGACCCGCGACCTTGAACAGCGGGTACTGGAAGAAGTCGATGCGCGCCTGAACGCCGAAGAGCAGTTACGCCAAGCGCAGAAGCTCGAAGCCATTGGCGGACTCACTGGCGGGGTCGCTCATGACTTCAACAACCTGCTCCAGGTGATCTCCGGCAACCTGCACTTGCTGGCTCGCCACGAAGCCGACAACGCCAATGTGCAGCGGCGTACCGGTGCCGCGCTGGTGGCCGTGGAGCGTGGCGCCAAGCTGTCGAGCCAATTGCTCGCCTTTGCCCGACGCCAGCCGTTGTCGCCGGCGATTTACAACCCGTGCCACCTGAACCAGGGGCTGGGTGAATGGCTGCAACGGACCTTGGGCGAAACCATCCGTATCGACGTGCAATTACCCGTCGAGCCCTGGTGCATCCACCTGGACCGCAATCAGTTGGAAAATGCCGTGCTCAACCTGGCGATCAATGCCCGCGATGCCATGGGCGGCGAGGGGTGCATCACCATCAGCGCCGAGAACCTGGTGCTGGAGCGGCCGTTTTGTGCGGGCAAGGACATCACCCCCGGCCAGTACTTGCGCTTGACGGTGGCCGACAGCGGCGCAGGCATGTCAGCCGAGGTGATCAAGCAGGCCTTTGAGCCTTTTTTCACCACCAAACGCGACGGCCACGGCACCGGGTTGGGCTTGAGCATGGTGTTTGGCTTCGTCAAACAGAGTGGCGGGCATATCGAAATCCTCAGCAATCCGGGGCAGGGCACCCGGGTGCAGATGTATTTTGCCCGCAGCGTCGGCCCTGAGGCCTCGCCCTCATCGCGCATGGGCAGACGCGCCCCGGGAGGCCAGGAACGCATTCTGGTGGTGGAGGACAACGCCGATGTGCGCAGCGCAACGGTGGAGATGCTGCGCCACGAGGGCTACCGGGTGTACAGCGCGGCCAATGGCGATGAGGCCATGCAACTGCTGATGGACGGGCTCAAGGTCGACCTGATCTTCACCGATGTGGTAATGCCCGGACGGATCAAGAGCATTGACCTGGCCACTTGGGCCAAGACCCAGGTGCCGCCGATTGCGGTGCTGTTCGCCTCCGGACATACCCGCGACATGATCTCGCGCAATCATCAGCTCAGCCCGGACACTCATCTGTTGAGCAAGCCTTACGGCCCCGAGGACCTGAGCGCCATGGTGCGCTTGTCGCTCGGGGTTTGAGGGCCGGGCTGCGAGGCTAGGGGAGGGGCATGCCGGCCGCCGCGGACGATGGTGCGCCTGGTGTTGGCTCTTCAACCCGCTTGCCGCGACGAACGGTTGCCGCTGATCTGATTGGCGGTCGACAGACCCGCTGCGCTAAGGCCATTCTGATAACGGGCAGGAGCGTTGCGACGCCCTTGCTGCCGATTAATCACGGAGGTGCTCCATGCCGGTGACACACGACCTTTATCAGGACCTGAGCCACAGTAAAGAAGACATTCAACAGCGTCGAGCCAGTGACCCCCACCTGAATGCGCTGTTCGACAAATACACCAGCATCGATGATCAGGTGCTCAAGGCCGAAGCCGCCGCTGCAGCGGATGACGAGCTGAAAAAACTCAAGGAAAAACGCCTGTTGATCAAGGACGAAATCTCCCAAAGACTCACCGCCCGTTCCTGATGTCCCGAGCGGTGGCGAGGGAGCAGGCCCGCGCCGTGTGTTGGCGCCATCCTCAACGCCACCGCATGGCGCGGCCCCCAAGCCGCTCGATCAAGGCGCCAGCGCATCCTGTAACGGCAAGCGCGCCATATGCCGCGCAGTCAATGACCCCAGGTACAACGCATCGCCATACTCACGCACCGTGGTAATCGGCGAATAGCTGCCGCTGCTGCTGTCTTGCAGATTGGCAATCACCCGGCCCTGGGTGTCCAGTCCCAGGACAAAGCCGCGCTTTTCCACCGGTTTGGGCAATACCTTCATAGCCCGCACCAGTATCTTGCGTACCCAAGGATAGGGCGCCGTGCCATCGAGCAGCGGGTTGCGCGGTGCATACAGCGCCACCCAGAAACGCTCCCGGCCGTTGAAGCTGAGGTTGTCCGGCAGCCCTGGCAGGTTATCGATGAACAGGTCATGGCTGCCGGCCTGGTCGCCCTTGAGCCAGTAGCGGCTGATGCGGTAGGCACCGGTTTCATTGACCAGGACAAAGGCCTCGTCCGGCCCCAGGGCGACACCGTTGGCGAACTCCAGGTTCTCCAGCAACAGGTCGGTCTTGCCGTTCTGGAAGTCGTAGCGCAGCAGGCGTCCGTCGCCGCCATGCTCGATCACCGCCTCGCCATCGTGGCCATAGCCCCAGCGGCTGCTGGCGTCGCTGAAATAGGCATAGCGCCCGGCGGCGTCCACCGCCACGTCGTCGGTGAAACCGAACTTCAGGCCATTGGCGGCGGTGCTCAGGGTCTGCAATTGACCTTGCGCGTCCAGGGCCAGCAGGCCTTTGATGGCGTCGGCGATGATCAGGCGCCCGTCAGGATGCCGGGCCAGCCCCAGGGGGCGGCCGCCGGTGTTGACCAGCACCTTGAGGGAGGTGCCGTCGAGGCGGGTCTGGATCACCCGACCGTCATGCAGGCCGCTGATCAATTGGTCATGCTCGAGCAGCAAGGCTTCCGGCCCATCGATATCCCGGGCACCTACCGGTTGCGCGGCCTTGAGTTTCTGATTCTCGGCAAACGGGCCCTGGCTCAGCGATGGCGCCGGTGCCGGGTTCCAGGCCACCGGCTGGACCTGGGTCGGCGCCAGCAGTAAGAACGCCAGTATTGCCAGTACCAGCAGTGCAATGATCCGGCTGGTGGAAGAGCGCCGTGGGGCAGTCTGATTCATGCAACGACTCCTGTCGGGTTCGGTTTCAAGATGGGCCGCGTGCCGGATGGGCGAGCGGTCGCACAATGGCTTGCTTGGCCCGTTCGCACAATGCCAGCAACGACGCCGCGGACTCTTGTTCTATCCGCCGTTTGAATAACAACTGATTGCCCAGGCGCATCAACCATGTATCGAAGCGATACTCCAACGTGCGGACAAAACGCGTGTGCTCGGCCGCCAGGGGCTGGCACTCATAGGTCAGTTGCAACTCCAGGCCATGATCGCCCCGAGCCTTGGCGCGCCAGCGGTATCCCGGCAGATACTCCTCGACCCGCCAGCTCAGATGGCCGCGGCGCCCACCGGCATGAATGTCTTCCTCGAAACCCTGGCCGGCGAACAGCGGCCCCTCGTCACCGACCACCTTGAGCGACGACGGATGCCACTCTGGCCAGCGCCGTGGACTGGCGGCGTAGGCCAGGGTGGCGGCGATGCTGCGGGGAATGTCGATCTGATGCTGCATGCGGGTCATGGGCGTGGAGCTGACAGGACCATGAGCCGAGCCTGAGCATTCCTCCGGCGGCCAGTACAACGTGCCGAACAGCCAGTCCATCAGCGGCAGGACGATATTGAAATTGCGCGTCTGCATCAGCTCGCGGCGGTGATGCAGCTCGTGCAGACGGCGCATTTGCCGCACCCAGGGCAGGCGCGCCAGAGGATGGCTGGCGGGCAAGTGCTCACAGGCATGGAAGGTTTCATAGGCCAGGTAGCCGATCACTGTGCAACTGGCGAACAGCGCCGCCACGTTGCCGTTCCACAGGCGCAGCAACGCCCACAGGGGCAGGGTGAACAACAGGCTGTGAACCACGATCAACCAGGCCGGAAACAGAATCACCCGCCAATCCTTGGGCTGCTCATAGGTCATCAGCCCCGGGGCAAAAAAGCTGTGGTGATCGCCCGTGTGACGGGCGTAAAACAACCGCCCGAATGGCTGCTTGTAATGCCCCAGCCAGCGGTGTACTCCGTAGATGCACAGGTTGAACAACAGCAGCGCCACCGGCACCGCCAGCCATTCCAGCGGCCGCACCCGCTCCAGGGTGCTGTACAGCAGGGCGACGCACAGCAGCCCGTAACCCAACACAAAACCGCCATGCAGCCAGGGGTTGTAACGCGGACTGACCGCGGCTCGATACTGCTCGCGAAAGTGTTGGGTGGTTGCTCGCACGGCCAGGTCCCTTGTTGTTTTTATGAGTTGCAGCGTAGCCGTCGACCCTTTATCCAGCCAATGGCCAGCTCAAGGGGCTGTCGTCCGAGCGCTGCCGCCTGATCATGGCGGCGTGCGAACAGGAGGATGCGCAGGGTCGGTGGCAGGATCGCTGGGAGGCCGGTGCACAGCATCTGATCGAGCGCTTTACCTCAATCCAGCAGTCTGAGCCCGGTTATGCCCAGAGGACCGTTGAAAGGTTTCATTGGCAAGACCATGACGCGCGCCCTTGTTCTACCATCCCTTGCCCTGCCGTTGTTGCACACCGTTTCAGGTCATGGCCATGGGTCGCTTGCCGCTGCGGCTGATCTGCCAGAGTGAGTGATAGCGCAGGCCCGCTTGCGTTACAGCAGGTCCAGCTCCCTGGCGATGGTGGCCAGCTCGATGGTGGTACGCACCCCAAGCTTCTTCAGCACATTGATCTTGTGCCCGCTGATGGTCTTGTTGCTCAGGTTGAGCTTGCTGGCGATCTCCAGGTTGCTGTAGCCGTTGGCCAGCAACTGCAGGATCACCAGTTCCTTGTTGGTCAGGTTACTCAGCAACTCGTTGGGTGTGTTGCTGGTTCCCCGGTACATCTCCAGCACTTCCTTGGGGAAATACAGATAGCCGTCGGCCAGGGCGTTCAGGCCCTTGACCAGCTCCGGCAGGCCGGCGCTCTTGTTGATGAAGCCCATGGCCCCGGCCTGCATGCAGCGCACGCCGTAGGTGCTGGCGCGGTTGGCGGTGAATACCAGGGTCTTGACTTCCAGCAGGTCGGTGGCGATGCGCTGCAGGACCGAGAGTCCATCCAGGTTGTCCAGGGTGATATCCAGCAGCATGTAATCGGGGCGCAGCTTGTGGATCTTCTCCAGGGCCTCAAAGCCGTCGGAGGCGTCACCAACGGGCTCGTAGCCATGCTCTTTGAGCAGATCGCCAACGGCGGCGCGGATAATGGGGTGGTCGTCGACAATCAGTACACGCTTGTTCTTCATGATTCCCTCGGACGGTTCGCAAGGGAGGGCGGCTTGAGGGCGTTGCGGAAAATGGGTCACTCGACGGTCACTGTCTTTGTTAGGGAGGTCATAGCCTTATGACTCGTTCAGGGGAACAGGGTTTTTGGCAAGGTCGGGGGAGACAATGCCAACCTCGCAAAGCTGAGGCTTTGCGAGGTTGGCATGTTAGTTCAGAAAAAGGAGCAATGGATTCACGCAAGAAGGGCCTTGCAATCTTCCAAGAACCTTCTTGCCGTGGGTTTCGCACTGTCTTTGATGGCTTGGCTCAAGTATGAAGTTTGCGCCGTTTGTTCTGCTGATCGATGGTGCAGGAAGCGGCTCGGCGTCAGCTCGGGCAACTGTGTGAAAGAAGGCCGGCTGTTAATGTGCCTTCAGCATCACATAGGCTTCGCCGCCACGTCGATCATGCATGAGGATGAAGGTTTGCCCGTCGAGGGTGATCCGCGCAGGCACGTTCTGCGCCACTGGGGTGCTGGAGAACTTGGCGGCGGTGTTCAAGAACTGCTGGGTCAGCGAGCTGTCGTTCTGGTTCGGGGTGGTGATCGCGCACTCCTGATTGGCCTTGACCTGGAGCCCCAGAGTCTGGTCCTGGTTCATGCCCATCTTGGCGAAGCCGGCGTCGGTCAGTTCAGCAATGCCGTGGGCGCGGGCGGCGGTTTCGGCGCCCGCGAAGGAAGGGGCGGATTTCAAGCAGATGTCGCGAAAGGCGAGGATGCCGGCGGAGGTAATGGTGGGTTCAGGGTTGATCTTGCGGGTGACGCTGGAGCAGGCGCTCACCAGCGTCAGGGCTGCGAGCAGTAGGGCAAGCGGTGCAGTGCGGGGCAGAGTACTCATGGAAAATCCTTGGCAGCAGGCCGGCAGGGGCGCCGGAAGTGGTTCGTGCGCCATTGCGCAATCGGCTGTCTAACAGGGTAGGCACGGCGGGGGCGCAGATCAATGTTTTGTAAGCGAGCGACGGGGGGACTTCAAACGCTTGGGCGCAGTCATTGCGTGTTTCATGGATCAGTTCAGCGATGGGGCGAGCGATCATGCCGTTACGAGCGTTGCGTTATTTTCATGAGGTGGCCCGTTATGCCTCCCTGCGCCAGGCGGCGGAGCGGCTGTACGTGACCCCCATCGCCGTGAGCCGGCAGATCGAGCAACTGGAACACTTCTTCGGCACCGCGCTGATCGAGCGCGGCCCGCGGGGCAGCCGCCTGACAGTGGAAGGCGAGTGCCTGGCCGAGCAGGTCAGCTCGACCTTGCGCGGCTTCGATCAGGTGCGCGACGTGATCGCCAGCCGCCAGCCGCCAGCCGCCAGCCGCCAGCCGCCAGAGCCAGGTAGCGGGTAACGTCAGCATCCATGTGTCGGAAAGTAGCGTTTCCAGCGTGCTGGCGCCGGTGCTTGCGGCGAAGCCCGGTGCTGGGGTGAAGGCGGCAGTTTCGGTGTGTCAGTGAGACGGCGGACTCGGCCAACTGTGGAATGCTCCGCGCCAGCTCTCATAGGTCTTGGCCACCTTGCAGCAGCCATTGATCGGCAAAGCGCGGAGCGATCATCTGCAGGCCGATGGGCAGGCCATCGGCGGCGAAACCGCAGTTGATCGACAGCGCCGGTTGTTCGCCCATGTTCCAGGGCAGGGGGAAGACGATGTGCTCGAACGGGTGCTGCGGGTCGTTGTTCGGCGACGGCCACTGGGCGGGAAAGCGGTTGATCTGCTTGGTCGGCGACAGCATCAGGTCGAACTCGCTGAACACCTGAGCGGCGCGTTGGCGCCTCTCTAACGTCTGGTTGAAGCCCTGCACCGCCTCGACCACGGACAGCTCGGCGCCCGGCGCCGGGCTCCAGCATCAGGCCGATCTTCAAGCCGTTGACCGACACCGGTTCATTGCTCCAGTCAACGGTCAAGGGTGGCAGGCTGGTGGCATCGCGGGCGTCGGGCTTGGCCAGGTAGCACATCAGCAGCAGCGTATCCTCGACACTGCGGGTCATGGGCCCGGCGCAGCGCCCGGTGTAATACGGATCGATGGGAATCCGTCCCAGGGTCGGCTTGAACCCCACCAACCCGCACCAGGCGGCCGGCAGACGCACCGAGCCGCCGATGTCGATGCCGATGTGCAGCGGCCCGTCACCGGCGGCCGCTGTGGCCGCGGCGCCGGAACTGGAACCACCGGTATTGCAGGCAGTGTTCCAGGGATTGCGGGTAGTGCCGTGGAAGCTCGACAGCCCCGAGGACAACATGCCGAAATCCGGCACCGTGGTCTTGGCCAGGATGATTGCCCCAGCCTCACGCATCCGCGCGGCGGGCGTCGCATCCTGCAGGGCCGGCTTCAGGGTGGTGGCCGCGCTGCCCAGGGGAATGGGCGTGCCCTGGGTGGCGATCAGTTCCTTGACCGTCACCGCAATCCCGTCCAGCAGGCCATTGGGCGCGTCTTTGTTCCAACGTTCGGTGGAACAAGGGCCTGCTGGCGTACCTGCTCCGGATCGAAGGCATAGAGCGCACGGATATGCGGCTCCCAGCGCCGGATATGGGTCGGCAAATGTTCGTAGTAGTCCAGTGGCGAGAGCTGGCGGCTGGCGAATTGCGCCAGCAGCTGGGTGGTGGACAGATCGTGCAGATCAGTCATCGAACGCATCCTTGTGTCGGGCGTCAGTCGGGTTGCTGATGACCCGACTGTAGCGCCTCCCGCCTGGCCCAACCCCCACAAAGGACGCAGCCGGGTGTTGCGTTTTTGTGAGCACGGCAGCGGCGTATCCCTCAGCCTGATTGAAGGCGGCCCCACCCAATCGAGACGTTCTGTAGGAGCGGGCTTGCCCGCGAAGGCGGCCTCAGGGTTTGCACAAGGCTCGCGGGCCTCTTCGCCGGCAAGCCGGCTCCTACGGGGTTTTGTGCGGGTCAGTGTCGCAGGACGGGGGCTTGGGGGTGGGGGCTGGGGAACGCTTGTTCATAGGCCCGGCACAAGCGCAGCACTTGCTCATCGGCAAAGCGTGCGCCGACTACGTGCAAGCCCACGGGCAGGCCGTCGTCGGCAAAGCCGCAGGGCAGTGACGCCGCCGGTTGCTGGGTCAGGTTGAAGGGGTAGCTGAAGGGCGTCCATTCCATCCATTCCCCCAGGCCCGAGCCCGGTGGGACGTTGTGTCCGGCGGCGAACGCGGTCAGGGGTAGCATGGGCGAGAGCAGCAGGTGGTAGCGCTCATGGAAAGCGGCCATGTGGGCCACCAGGGCGGCGCGAGCCTCCAGGGCGGCGCTGTAGTCGCTGAGGCTGATGCCTTCGCCCTGTTCGGCGATGCGCAGCAGGCCCGGGTCCAGCAAGGCGCGCTGGGCGGGGCTGAGGGCTGCGGTCAGGCGCGCCGCCCCGGAGAACCACAGGGTATTGAACAGCTCCAGGGGATCACTGAAACCGGGATCGACCTGCTCGATCTGCGCCCCCAGTTGCGCCAGGCGCTCCACGGCCCGGGCCACCACTCGCGCCACTTGCGGGTCGACCTTGACGTAGCCGAAGTCCGGGCTGTAGGCGATGCGCAGGCCCTTGAGGCTGGCATTTTCCGGTAACCAGGGCGTGCTGCGCGGGGCGCCGAGCAGGCCGTCACGGGCATCCGGACGGGCCACGGTCTGCAGCATCAGCACGGCGTCATCGACGCTGCGGGTCATCGGCCCCAGGTGCGAGAGGATGTTCATCGCACTGGCCGGCCACTGCGGCACGTAGCCGAAGGTCGGCTTGATGCCGAAGGTGCCGGTGAAGGCGCAGGGAATACGGATCGAGCCCCCGGCATCGCTGCCCTGATGCAACACGCCGAGGTTCAGCGAGGCCGCTGCCGCTGCGCCACCGGAAGAACCGCCGGCCGTCAGGCGGGTGTCCCAGGGGTTGCGGGTGATGCCGTACAACGGGTTGTCGGTCACGCCTTTCCAGCCGAATTCCGGAGTGGTGGTCTTGCCCAGTAGCACCGCGCCGGCCGCGCGCATGAAGCCGGAGAAGGGCGCGTCGACCTCCCAGGGGCCGGCGGCCGCAGTGGTTTTCGAGCCCTTGCGGGTGGGCATGCCGCGGGTCAGGGTCAGGTCCTTGATCGACGCTGGCAAGCCGTCCAGGGCGCCGCAGGGCTGGCCCTTGAGCCAGCGCTGTTCGGAGGCCCGTGCCGCGTCCAGGGCCCCTTGGTGATCGATATGGCAGTAGGCGTTGACCAGGGGATTGAAGCGCTCGATACGCGCCAGGGCGTCTTCGGTGACTTCCACCGGTGACAGGCGCTTTTCACGGTAATGGCGCAGCAGTTCGACGCCGCTCAAGGCGGCGATGTCAGTGGCTTGCTTCATAGCGATTGAGCTCCTTGAGCGGCATTGACCATGGCCCGCAGCAGGACCGCGCAGCCGTCGGCCAGGTCCTGGGGCGCGGCGTTTTCAATTTCGTTGTGGCTGATGCCGCCCTCGCAGGGCACGAAGATCATCCCTGCCGGGCCCAGCTCGGCGATAAAGATCGCGTCGTGCCCGGCGCCGCTGACGATGTCCATGTGGCTCAGCCCCAGGTGCTCGGCGCCCTGGCGCACGGCGGCCACGCAGGCGGGATCGAAGTCCAGGGGCGGGAAGTCGGCGGTGGCGGTCAGCTCGAAGCTCAGGCCGTGCTGGCGACAGCTGTCTTCGATCACCTGGCGCACTTCATCGACCATGGCTTGCAAGCGGTCGGCGTGCAGGTGGCGCAGGTCGAGGGTCATCTGCACCTGTCCGGGGATCACGTTGCGCGAGCCCGGGTGCAGGCTCAGGCAGCCCACGGTGCCGCAGGCATGGGGCTGATGGGCATGGGCGATGCGATTGACCGCGCTGACCACTTGCGCCGCGCCCACCAGGGCGTCCTTGCGCAGGTGCATCGGCGTCGGCCCGGCGTGGGCCTCGACCCCGCTCAGGGTCAGGTCGAACCACTTCTGGCCCAGGCAGCCCATGACCACGCCAATGGTGGTCTGGCGGTCTTCCAGCACCGGCCCTTGCTCGATATGCGCTTCGAAATAGGCGCCTACCGGATGGCCGAGTACCGCACGCGGACCGGCATAGCCGATGCGCTGCAACTCGGCGCCCACCGACAGGCCCTGTTCATCCTGCTTGGCCAGGGTCTCGGCGAGGTCGAACTTGCCGGCGAACACCCCCGAACCCATCATGCACGGCGGGAAGCGTGAGCCTTCCTCGTTGGTCCAGACCACCACTTCGATCGGCGCCTGGGTTTCCAGGCCCAGGTCGTTCAGGGTGCGGATCACCTCCAGCCCGGCCATCACCCCGTAGCAGCCGTCGAACTTGCCGCCGGTGGGCTGGGTGTCGATATGGCTGCCGGTCATCACCGGGGCTCGGTTCGGGTCACGCCCGGCGCGGCGGGCGAAGATATTGCCGATGCCGTCCACGCTGACGCTGCAGCCGGCCTCTTCGCACCAGCGCACGAACAGGTCGCGGGCCTGACGGTCGAGGTCGGTGAGGGCCAGGCGGCACACGCCGCCCTTGGCGGTGGCGCCCAGTCGGGCCAGGTCCATCAAGGACTGCCAGAGGCGCTCGCGGTTGATCAGCGAGGCATTGCTGTGCAAGGACTGCAGTGGGTCCAGTCGACTGTTCATGGCATTTCTCCCGTCAGGCGCTCAGGGCCAGGTAGCGGTTCTTGATGGTCGGGTCGGCGCGAAACTCGGCGGCGCTGCCCTGGTAGACCACACGGCCCTGTTCGAGCACGTAGTGACGGTCGGCGAGCTTGTCGCAGACCATCAGGTTCTGTTCCACCAGCAGCACCGGCAGGCCGTCTTCCTTGAGGGTGCGCAGGATCTTCACCAGCTCGTCGACGATCACCGGCGCCAGGCCCTCGGTGGGTTCGTCGAGGATCAGCAGCTTGGGGTCATTGAGCAGGGCACGGGCGATGGCCAGCATCTGCTGTTCGCCGCCGGACAGGGCGTGGCCGGCGTTCTTGCGGCGCTCCTTGAGCCGCGGAAACATTCGGTAGACGTTGTCCAGTTGCCAGCGGCTGGTCTTGCGTTGGGCGATGCGCAGGTTTTCCTCGACGCTGAGCAGGCGAAAGATGCCCCGGTGTTCCGGCACCAGGGCCAGGCCCTGGCGGGCGATCTCGAAGATCTTCTGGCCCACCAGCTGCTGGCCGTTGAAGTGGATCTGGCCCTGGCGCGGGCAGATGATCCCCAGAATGCTGCGCAAGGTGGTGGTCTTGCCCGCGCCATTGCGCCCCAGCAGCGTCACCAGTTCACCGGCCTCCACCTTGAGCGAGACGCCTTCGAGCACGTGGCTCTTGTCGTAGTAGGAATGGATGTTCTCGACAGTCAGCATCAGGCGGCTTCTCCCAGGTAGGCGACACGCACACGCTCATCGGCGCGCACCACATCCGGCGTGCCCTCGACCAGGATCTGGCCGTGGCTCATCACGGTGATGCGCTGGCTGATGGACATGACGATGCTCATGTTGTGTTCGATCAGCAGCACCGTGTGGTCGCGGCCCAGGTCGCTGATCAGTTGGGTCATGATCGGAATGTCGTCGATGCCCATGCCCGAGGTGGGCTCGTCGAGCATCAGCAATTGCGGTTTCGAACAGATCGACATGCCCACTTCCAGCACCCGTTGCTGGCCGTGGGACAGCTCGCCAGCCAGGGTCTGGGCCCGGGCCGTGAGTTGCAGGCGTTCCAGCACTTGATCGGCCACCTCCAGGTGCTCGCGGCGGCTGTCCACGTGGCGCCAGAAGTTCAGCGCCCCCAGGCCGTCGCGGCCCTGGGCGGCCAGGCGCAGGTTCTCCCGCACGCTGAGGTTCTGGAACAGGCTGGTGAGCTGGAAGGAGCGCGCCATGCCCAGGCCGACCCGGCCGTGGGCGGGTTTCTTGATGATGTTCTGGCCGTTGAAGCGGATGGCTCCAGCGGTGGCCTGGCGTTCGCCGGTCAGGCAGTGGAACAGGCTGGTCTTGCCGGCGCCGTTGGGGCCGATGATGGTGTGGATGGTGCCGGCCTCGACCTTGAGGTTGACCCCGTTGACCGCGTGGAAGGCACCGTAGGCCAGCTCCAGGTTCTGGGTTTCCAGCAGGTACTGCGCAGGCGTGCTCATGAGCGTTTCTCCTCGGCCAGCAAGGCCATCTTGCGTGAGCCTTTGAGTCGTTCCACCAGGCTCGACAAACCGCCCCACAAACCGCCACGCATGAACACCACCACCAGGATCAGGATCACCCCCAGCAGAATCAGCCAGCGTGGCCACAGCTCGGAGAGGAATTCGCCCAGCAGCACGATGGCGCCGGCGCCGAGCAGGGAGCCGAACAGCGAGCCGGTGCCGCCGACGATGGTCATGATCAGGATGTTTTCCGACATCGCCAGGTCGATGTTCGACAGCGGCACGAAGTGCAGGAGCATGGCGTACAGGGCCCCGGCAATCCCGGTGACCGCGCCGGAGAGCATGAACACCAGGATCTTGAAATGCCGGGTGTCGTAGCCGATGGCGGCGGCGCGGGTTTCGTTCTCGCGGATGGCCATCAGGGTGCTGCCGAACGGCGAGGCGATCACCCGCCGGGCACCGATGAAGATCAGCAGGAACAGCACCGCGACAAACCCGTAGAAATAGCGCGCGTCGGCCAGGGACAGCAGCACCGTGTCACCGATACGAATCTCCGGGCGCGGCACGCTGAGCAGGCCGTTGTCGCCGCCGGTCCAGTCGCTGAGGGTGTAGGCAATGAAGTAGGCCATCTGACTGAAGGCCAGGGTCAGCATGACGAAGTAGATGCCGGTGCGGCGGATCGCCAGGGCGCCCACCAGCAGTGCCAGCAAGGCTCCCACCAGCGCCGCGCCGAGCAGGGCACTGAACAGCCCCAGTTGCAGATGGATCATCAACAGGGCGGCGCAGTAGGCACCGGCACCGAAGAAGATGCCCTGGCCGAACGACAGCAGCCCGGTGTAGCCCAGCAGCAGGTTACAGGCCAGTGCGGCTAGGGCGAAGATCAGGATCTCGCTGGCCAGGGTCGCCGACGGCAGCACCAGGGGCAGGCCGATCAGCACCGCGATCACCAGCCACAGCAGGCCGCGCGATTGAGTCTTGGCAAAGGACAGAGGGTTTTTCTCGCTCATGATCATGCTCTCCCGAACAGGCCGTATGGACGCACCAGAATGACTGCCGCCATGGCGCCGTAGATCATCAGGCTGGCGCCCTGGGGCCAGAGGCTGGTCATCAGGCTTTGCACCACCCCCACCAGCAGACCGCCCACCAGGGCGCCGCCGAACGAGCCCATGCCGCCGATCACCACCACCACGAAGGCCACCCCGAGAATCTCCGGGCCGACAAAGGGCTGGGCGCCGCGCAAGGGCGCGAACAGCACCCCGGCGATCCCGGCCAGGGCCACGCCGAGGGCGAAGGTCATGGAAAACAGGCGAAAGATATTGGTGCCCAGCAGCGACACGGTCTCGGTGCTTTCACTGCCGGCCCGCACCAGGGCACCGAAGCGCGTGCGCTCCAGCAGCAGCCACAGGCCCAGCCCCACCAGGGCCGAGAACAGGATCAGGAACAGGCGGTAGTAGGGGTAGACGAAGTCGCCGATCACCAGCACCCCGCGCAGCAGTTCCGGCACCGCCACGGCCTTGCCCACCGGGCCCCAGATCATCACGCTGGCTTCCTGGATGATCAGCGCGATGCCCAGGGTCACCAGGATCTGGAACATGTGCGGCAAGTGGTAGATGCGCTGGATCAACAGGCGCTCGATGATCCAGGCCAGGGCCGCCACCACCAGGGGCGCGAGCACCAGGGCCAGCCAGAAGTTGCCGGTCAGGCTGACGGCGGTGTAGCAGATGTAGGCGCCGAGCACGAAGAACGCGCCATGGGCGAAGTTGACGAAGTTCAGCAGGCCGAAAATGATCGTCAGGCCCACCGCGATCAGGAAGTAGATCATCCCCAGCCCGAGGCCGTTGAGGATCTGGAACAGGTACACATTAAGCATGCAGGAACCCTCGGCAGGGAGCCCTTGGACGGAGCCCGCTGCCTGTAGCCAGCGATAGAAGTGTCGAGCGTCAGGCCAGGGCGCAGCCGGTGGCGCTGACATCCGGGAACGAGCGACCGGCGCTGAGCACTTCGGCCAGGTCGTCCTTGTCGCGCATCGTGGCGGCGGCTTTGCCCACCAGCAGGTAGTAATCCTTGATCACCTGATGGTCGCCGGCGCGGATGCTCTCCTCTCCGGTGGGGCCCTGGTAGGTCAGGCCCTGCATGGCCTTGGCCACGGTAGCGCCGTCAAAGCTGCCGGTGGCGGCAATGGTGTCCAGGATGATCTTGCTGCCGATGTAGTCGGCGGCCAGCGGGTAGGTGGGGTTGATGCCGTATTTGGCCTGGGTCAGCTTCACCAGTTCGCGATTGAGCGGAGTGTCCACCTGATGCCAGTACTGCGCGCCGAGGTAGACGCCTTCCAGCACGTCGCTGCCCAGCTCCTGGAACTGGTCGAGCCCGGCGGACCACACCAGCAGCACCTTCATGCGTTCCTTGATGCCGAAGTTCACCGCCTGGCGCAGGGCGTTGGATGACTGGCTGCCGAAGTTCAACAGCACCAGCACATCGGGACGCGCGGCGATGGCGTTGGTCAGGTAGCCGGAGAACTCCTGCTCCTGCAAGGAATGGTAGCTGTTGCCGATGTGCTCGATGCCGTGTTCGGCACACACCTGCTTCGCCCCTTCCAGCAAGGCTTCGCCGAACACGTATTGCGGGGTGATGGTGTACCAGCGCTTGGCCTCGGGCAGCAACTTGATCAGCGGCACCATGGTTTCACGGATGGCGCCGTAGGTTGGCACCGACCAGCGAAAGGTCGAGGCATTGCAGTCCTTGCCGGTGACCTCATCGGCGCCCACCGGGGTCATGAACACCCCGCCGACCTTGCCCACCTCCTTGGCCACCGCCAGCGCCGAAGACGACAGGGTGCAGCCCTGGAAGAACCGCGCGCCGTCCTGGGCAATCGCCTCCTGGACCCGGCGCACCGCCTTGCCGGCGTTGCCCTCGGTGTCGATCACCTTGTAGTGCAGCGGTCGCCCCAGCAGGGTCGGGTACTGCTCCGCCGCCAGGCGCGAGCCCATGTCGGCGAACTTGCCGTAGCTGGCAAAGGCGCCGGACATCGACTTCAAACCGTAAAAGGTAAAGGGTTCGGCGGCAAAGGCGTTGCGCACCCCCAGCCCGAGGCTGAGGGCACCGCTAACGGCCAGACCGGCTTTCAACAACGTACGACGCTGCATGGGGTAACTCCTTGGTTTAGTTATTGGCAGGAGTGGCAATGGCGAATCGACGTAGCAGCCTGTGTTCAGGCTTGTTATTGGCAAAGCGGTGGACGGCGGGCGCTATCGGTGGTGGTCGAACTCCAGCAGGAAGTGCTGGGTGACTTCGCCTTCCAGGGCGGTCATGTGGTGCTCGGCGTCGCACATGTGTTCGTGCATCAACTGGCGCACTGCGCGTTCATCTTCGGCGCGCAAGGCCAGCAGCAAGCGTTTGTGGTAATCCAGGTTGGCGGCGTCGAACTGCTTGCGCTTGGGCTTGTAGGCCTTCTTCAGCACCACCAGGTCGCGCAGCAAATCGTTGAGAAACTGCGCCATGAAACTCAGCAGCGGGTTGGGGCAGGCTCGCCCCAGCAGGTTGTGGAACTCCAGTTCGGCGATGCGCTGCTCGCGCTGGCCAGCCTCGCTGTCCTCGGGGTGGCTGCAGAAGTCGATATTGTCCTGCAGGGCCTTGAAATCCGCCTCGCTCAAACGCCCGATCACCGACACCGCCAGCTCCACCTCGATCACCTTGCGCAACTGATAGACCTGCTCGCCGTCCATGTGCTGGAAGTGCAGGTAGTTGCGCAGCGCGCGGCTGGCCGGCTCGGTGCCGGCCTGGTTCAGGTAGGCGCCGCCGTTGGGCCCGGTGCGGGTATTGACCAGGCCTTCCACCTCCAGCGCCTTGAGCGCCTCCCGGGCCGAGCCCTTGGAGCATTGGAAGCTTTCCATCAACTCCTTCTCGGTGGGCAAGCGGTCACCGGGGCGTAGGGCATCGGTGACGATGGAACGCTTCACCGACTCGACAATCACGTCGGAAAGCTTCTGGCGTTTGCGGCGAACGGGGCGTTTCAGCATGGGCGGCTATTTATCGTATTAATGCGGATAAATAGTAATAAATAGAGATGGGCGTGGCGCGTCAACTGCCTGGGGCAACAGGGCGTCGTTTTTGATGTTGAGGCGGCGTAATCAGATAACTGTGTCGGGTTCACTGGAGCCGGCGGCTGCGTTAGACAGCGCTTTGCCATCACTGTATTTTCGAGCTGGAATTTCTAAAGGATTTCTTTCTCATCATGACGATGACCGATCACGAGCAGGTGCTGGACTTCTGGCACAGCGTCGAATTCTTCAATGCATACGACCTGGATAAGCCCCTGGACGATGCGCGTAAATCACGCAGTGTCGAGCGGCTGACCGAGACCTGGTTGGCCAGTGGGCTCTGGGATAAATACCTGGGGCACCGTCGCGTGCTCTATTGGCTGCCCTTCGATGTCACTCATGTCACGCGAATGATCGAAGACTATGTCGACAGCCCTTCGATCAGTGAAGTGGCCAAGGTGCGCGATGGCGAGATGGCGGCAACCGGCCTTACCTGTTACGCCCAATTGACCCTGGGGCCCACCGGTGAACCCAACTTTGAGAGCCTGAGTGTTTCGGCCTTGCCGTGGGCGCTAGGCCGGTTGGCCAGCGGCGATATCGGTGCCTTGTGTGCCGTGACTTTCGATGAGAGCGTACGTGAACTCAAACGTGTCCTGGCTGATGAGCAGTCGCAATGGGCAGACAAGCGCCTGGGTGCGGAACAGTTGCCCCAAGTGCTCAAGCACCTGGAGCAATGGGCCGGATGGGCCCTGCCACAGACCGACCTGGCCTACATGGATATTTGGCCGATCGCCAAGCCTCGCAACGGTGCGGTTTCGGTTCAGCCTGACGACGTATCAACTGACAGCCCTGAGCCGATGGCGCCTGCTGATGAATTGGTGATCCTCAACAGCTTCTACGTGCATGACCTTGTCCAGGCCAAACGTCTCTTGAGCAGCGAGCGGCCTGCGCGTGCTTTGCGGACGTATTTGTCGACACTCGACCCGCAGAAGCTGGACCTGGATAGCGAGTCCGGGCAACAGGCAATAAACCGCACGTTGCGCCCGGAAAATGGCATTGGCGGGCGCTGGCCTGCTGCAAGCCAGCACGTGCAATCACTGATGCAGCAGTTTGCGCTGAACACCATGGGAGCGATGGACGAGGGTGAGATCCTCGCGGTCAACGGCCCACCGGGCACTGGAAAAACCACCTTGCTGCGTGACTTGATCGCCGATTTGGTGGTCGGCAGGGCGGACGCGCTGGCACAACTGGCGGTGGCCAAGGATGGCCTCAGTGATCAGGTGATCGATGCGGTTTTCAGCAAGAAGAGTTATCGGATTCCGCTGTTATCTGAAACGCTGACCGGCTTCGAGATGCTCGTGGCCTCTACCAATAACGGCGCCGTGGAAAATCTGTCCCTGGAGTTGCCTCAGCTCAAGGGCATCGACGCCGCGCGCGTCCAGCACCTGAGTTATTTTCAGGAGGTCGCGACTCACTACGCCGGTTGTCAGGGCGACAAACCCTGGAAAACCCCAGAGCCAGTCTGGGGCTTGGTCGCGGCGGCACTGGGCAGAAAAAGCAACCGCCGGCGCTTACGCGACATTTTTGGCAATCGCGCCGCAACGCCTGCGGATAAACCGGGTGACACGTTTATTGCCAAGAGCAAGGTCGACCTCGCCAGTTGGGATAAGGTCGGCGCCATGACGTACTGGCATTTCAAGTCCAGCACCCGTCATCGACAGCTCGGTTTCAAGGTTGCCAAGGAGCGCTACCTGAAGGCGCGTAAAATCCATGATGAACAGCGTCAGCAGCTGCAGGTTCTGTGTGCATTGTATGAGCGCTTGCAGCAGGCGTTTCCCGCGGTCCAGGCGTTATGGCCGGCTGCACCGAGGCTGAGCCCGCAGCACCTGGCGTCACTGATCGAGGGCACGCAGCGTCTGCTGGAGCGTCTGGAGGCCAAAAAAAATACCCTGGAACGCAAGCTTGGCCCCGCATGGTGGCGCTGGCTGGCCCAGTGGTTTCGCAAACCGCTCTATCAGCAATGGGTGTCTGCTGGTGATGATCTGGAGCTTGCGCGCGCTTTCGAGAGTGAACTACGGGACCTGCCGGGGTTGATCCAGGAATGCGGCGTCTACCTGTGGGACGGTGCGCCTTTGGACAGTCAGGCGAATCAGCAGCACGCCTTCTGGCAGGGGGCTGCTTTCAATGAAGCCCGCAGCGACTTGTTCGTTGCCGCGATGACCTTGCACGAAGCGTTCTTTCTTGAAGTCGCGAGCCCTGATCTGGTGTTCGCACTGAGCGCCATGCTTGAGCGTCCACCGCTGTTGCCCGCCAGGCGTGCCTTATGGCAGTGGCTGTTTATGTTGACCCCGGTGGTGTCGAGTACTTTCGCCTCGATTCGTGCGCAGTTTGCCGGCCTTGAAGCTGAAGACCTGGGTTGGCTGATCATCGACGAAGCCGGTCAGGCCCCGCCGCAAGCGGCCGTTGGTGCCATCATGCGCGCCAAGCGCGTTGTAGTGGTGGGCGACCCCTTGCAGATCGAGCCTGTGGTGACGCAATCGACCCGTCTGCTCGACACCTTGGGCCGGCACTGGCTCGGTGATTCGCGCTCGCGTTACGCGATCGACAGCCACTCGGTACAAACCTTCGCCGACCGTGGCTATGGACAGGGTGTACGGCATCCTCTGGACGCCGAAAAATTCATCGGCATTCCGCTGGTCATGCACCGCCGCTGTGACAACCCGATGTTCGAGATTTCCAACCGCATCGCCTACGCCCAGCGCATGCGCCATGCCAAGGATTCCGGCATCGTTGCCCATCCGTTATTGGGTGCCAGTGCCTGGTGGAGTGTGTCGGGGGAGTCGACGGACGGTACGAAGTACATCGAAGCCCAAGGGCAACGATTGCTGCGCGAGCTGGCAAAGCTTTACCAGGCGGCTCTGAGGGACGGTGGGGCGCTGCTGCCGCCGGTGTTTGTCATCACCCCGTTCCGCGAGGTCAAGGCGGGGCTGGTCAGCCTGTTGGGCAATGCTGCGGCCTGGAGACGAGTTCTGGGCGCCGAGGTGCCGCCTCCCGCCAATCTGGCGGGGTGGGTCAGCAGTTGCATTGGCACGGTCCACACCTTTCAAGGCAAGGAGGCCGATATCGTTTTCTTTGTGCTGGGGTGTGATTCCACGCGCATGGGGGCGATTGATTGGGCGTGCTCCACTCCGAACTTGCTGAACGTCGCTGTCACCCGGGCGAAAAAACACCTTTACATTCTGGGGGACCAGAACCTGTGGGGGGATCGACAGTATTTCGAAGTGGCCCGGGACCTGTTATCCCGGGCGCAAGTGCAACACCCAGCGAGTGAGGCCATGGCTGCGGCTCCGTCCTGACAGGTCATGTCAGCTGATGTCGCGAGAATAATCAGTACCTGTGTGCTGTTGCCAAGGGCGAGGCAGTAAACATCCTCGCTCAGCGCTTACTTATGCAAGTACTGGCTTGTCAGCGAAGACGGCTTTTCTGTACAAGGTTCGCGGACCTTTTTCGCCAGCAAGCCGGCGCGGCGTTTCATCTCAAGTTGTGCGCTTCATCGTGACAGGTATTCAAGCGGATTCAGGGATGGGGCAGAACAGCAATGACTAGCATCAGTGATACCTTCGACCAGCTCTGTGCACTGGCCGCTTTGTCCTATGACGAGACGGGCGACACGCGCTTCGAGTCGCGTTTGCTGGATATCCTGAACCTGGTGAAGTCTTATCCTCAGGCCCGGGATCTGTTTGTAGAGAAATTCAAGATCATGCTGTCTTCTCGCGTTACGCCCTTGGAGGTTGTGGAGTTCTGCATGCGGGAGCTGCAATGGGAGGAGGTCAAGTGCTTCGCCTTGGCGCTTTACCAGCCCTCCATCAATCCTCGCAGTCATGCCTTGGCGGGACTTATCAGTGCTTACGAAGAGGTTTGGCCGGACGAAGACCTCTATCGGTACTACTCCAACCGATCGTTGTAGGAACGGGCTTGCCAGCGAAGGCGGACTCAAGGGCAGCGCAAGGCTTGCGGGCCTCTTCGCCAGCAAGCCGGTTGCTACTGGTTCAAGGGCGCTGCGCTTGCAGCTGACGGCCCAGTACATCCAGCACGTCACAGCCATCGCGCAGCGGAATGGCGCAAACCAATGCCAACTCTTGCAGCACCACGGCATCGCCGGGGATGTTGGGGCGGGCGGCGAAGTTTTCCAGCAGTTGGGTGGCGGCGCGGATGCGATAGGCGGCCGCTTCGTACAGCACGTCGGCAGGGGCCTGGGTATCGATCAGCAGGGAAGGAATGGTGCAGTCGTGGCCGGTGATCGGCATGTAGCGATTCATGAGTCCAACTCCATTCAGGGGTGAGCGCTGTCACTCAATCGTCGCCAAACAAAAGGGTGGCAGCTGTACGCGGGTTGGCGAGCCGGGAATGGAAGAACCGACAGACCCGAAGGTCTCCCGCGCACAGCCGCCATCAAGCGGTCATGCGAGAACAAAAGCGCTGACCAATCTGCCAGCGCTTCGCTTCATTCCATTCACCGGGTCGCCAAACCCGTTCGTCATCAGGACGACCCGGGACTATAGGCATGTACCCCAAAACGGAACAAGGCACTGACAGGACAGGACTTTCTGAGTTTGCTGTAGGACTCAGGAGCGCGAGTGTGGATCAAGCGCGCCACAGGTTCAATGCCAGGCCTCAGTCGAAGCCGATGCTTGAACTGTGGCGGGTTTCGCGGTCGTGCAGCTGGTCGATATTGGTTTCGTAGGTGCACTGGCCGCTGCAACGGTGCTCGTAGCTGATGGCCGGCGTGAACTGCAATTTGAGTTTCGGTGTGTCGCTCTCTGGCGCCGGGGCCTGGGCGGTGGCCGGCAACGGCGGTTGCGGGTAGCTCAGGTCAAGGCCTGCGGACTGGGCCGAACAGGTGGCCATCAGTAATAGGGCCGGGAAAAACGCTTTGCAACTGAACATCATCGAATCCGCGTGGCCATAAAAGGGTTGCCGATTATAACGAACCAGGGGCGGAAAATTTAGCCGCGCGGGCTCTGGCACAGGCTTTTTGCGCTGTTTTCGCGGCCTCAGGTCTTCGCACCGTGAAACATTTGTCATGGGGCAGGGAGACGGGCTGCTCCTACACTGCAAGTCACCTCCATGGTCAAGGACACTTCCCATGCCGGCAAAATCCACCACCAGCATTCTCGATACGGTTGAAGGCCGGCGCCTGCAAGGCAGCGAGGCCGAGCACTGGCGCCAGTGGGGCCCGTACCTGAGTGAACGGCAGTGGGGCACGGTGCGCGAGGACTACAGCGCCGATGGCGACGCCTGGAGCTACTTCCCCCACGAACATGCCCGCAGCCGCGCCTACCGCTGGGGCGAGGACGGCCTGGCCGGCTTCTCCGACAAGGCCCAGCACTGGTGCCTCGGGCTGGCGCTGTGGAATGAACACGACAGCATTCTCAAGGAGCGCCTGTTCGGCCTGAACAATGCCGAGGGCAACCACGGCGAGGACGTCAAGGAGCTGTATTTCTACCTCGACGGTGTGCCCAGCCATGCCTATATGCGCATGCTCTACAAGTACCCCCACTCGGCCTTTCCCTATGCCGATCTGGTGGCGGAAAACGCTCGGCGCGGCCTGCATGATGCCGAGTACGAGATCCTCGATACCGGGGTGTTCGAGGACAACCGCTACTTCGATGTGACGGTGGAATATGCCAAGCACACGGCCGATGACATTTTCATGCTCATCACCGTGCACAACCGTTTCCACCAGCCGGCGCGGCTGCGGGTGCTGCCCCAGGTCTGGGCGCGCAACACCTGGAGCTGGGGTGGCGACGCGCCGCGACCGAGCCTGCGCCTGGAGGGCGACAGGGTGCTGGCGCGGCACGGGCAACTGCCCGAGCGGCAGATCACCGCCTGGGGCGCAGACCCTTGCCAGTGGCTGTTCTGCAACAACGACAGCAACTTCCCCAAGCTGGACGGGCTGGCGGCGCCGGGGCCGTTCAAGGACGGCATCAACGATTATCTGGTGGGTGGGCAAGCCAGTGCGGTGGCCTACGATGGCGGCACCCGGGTGGCGGCGCATTTCGTCCTGGAGCTGGCGGGCGGCGAGAGCAAGCGGCTGTTCCTGCGCTTTGCCCCGGCTGGCAGCGAACCGGTCAGCGCCCGCCAGCTGTTCGAGCAGCGGCGGCGCGAGGCCGATGAGTTCTACGCGGCGTTGCAGCAGGGCATCGAAAGCGCGGACGCGCGCAATGTGCAGCGTCAGGCCTTGGCTGGGTTGCTGTGGTCCAAGCAACTGTATGACTTCGACGTCAACCGGTGGCTCGATGGCGACCCCGGCCAACCGGTGCCGCCGACGGAGCGCGCGCATCGGCGCAATAGCCATTGGCGCCATCTGTGCAATTGCGACATCGTTTCCATGCCCGATACCTGGGAATACCCCTGGTACGCCTCCTGGGACCTGGGCTTCCAGGCAGTGGCCTTGGCCCTGATTGATCCCGGCTTTGCCAAGCAGCAACTGTTGTTGCTGGTCAAGGATAGGTTCATGCACCCCAACGGGCAGTTGCCGGCCTACGAGTGGCGCTTCGATGATGCCAACCCGCCGGTGCACGCCTGGGCCTGCTGGCGGGTCTATCAGCAGGAAAAGGCCCTGACTGGGGTGGGCGACCTGGACTTTCTCGAACGCATTTTCCACAAGCTGCTGCTGAATTTTTCCTGGTGGGTCAACCGCAAGGACGCCGAGGGCCGCAACCTGTTCCAGGGCGGTTTTCTCGGCCTGGACAATATCGCCCTGTTCGATCGTTCCGCGCCGTTGCCTGATGGCTTCACCCTGGATCAGGCCGATGGCACGGCCTGGGTCGCGGCCTACGCCCTGGACCTGATGCGCATCGCCCTGGAGCTGGCTCAGCGCAATGGTGTGTACGTGGACATTGCGGTGAAGTTCTTCGAGCACTTCTTGTATATCGCCGGGGCCATCAATCGCGTGGATGAAAGCGCCGAGGGGCTGTGGGACGAACAAGACCAGTTCTTCTACGACGTGCTGCACCGCCCCGACGGGAAGAACGAACCCCTGCGCCTGCGCTCCATCGTTGGCTTGATGCCGCTGTTCGCGGTGCAGGTACTGGAGCCGCACGAGCACCAGAACCTGCCGGGGCTGGCCCAGCGCCTGCTGGGCTTCTTGCATCACCGACCGGACCTGGCGAGCCTGGTGTCGCGTTGGTACGAGCCGGGCAAGGGCAACCGCATGCTCCTGGCGCTGTTGCGCGGCGAGCGCACCAAGGACCTGCTCAAGCGCATGCTCGATGAAAGCGAGTTCCTCTCGGATTTCGGTATCCGCTCCCTGTCCAAGGCCTTCGAGCAGCCGTTCGCCATGCAGGTGGACGGCAAGCAGCTGTGTGCCCGCTATGAGCCGGCGGAGTCCGATTCACGGCTGTACGGCGGCAACTCCAACTGGCGCGGACCGCTGTGGATGCCGATCAACTACCTGTTGATCGAATCCCTGCGCGAGTTTCATCGCTACTACGACGTCAACTTCTCGGTGGAGTACCCGCGGGGCTCCGGCTATCTGGCGTCCCTGGAGGAAGTGGCCGACGGCTTGAGCCAGCGTCTGACGCGGTTGTTCTTGCTGGATGAAGAAGGGCACAGGCCATCCATGAACAGCTACCCGCAGTTGCAGGTGCAAGCCGAGGACCGCGAGCTGGTGCTGTTCCATGAGTACTTCCATGGCGAAACCGGGCGTGGGCTGGGGGCGTCCCATCAGACGGGGTGGACGGCGTTGGTGGCGTTGCTGTTGCAGCCACGAGGCTGAAGGCGTCGCCCGGCGAGCCGGGCGACGGTTGCGGAAGGGGAGACTTTGGCTTTAACCCACCAGGGCGATGTCCTGGGGCTTGGCCCAGGCCTCGATCAGCCGCTCTGGTGTGCAGCAGGTCTTGCGTTTGTAGACGAAGTTGCTGCACTTCTCGGCGAAGCCCTTGCGGTTTTGCACCATGTCCATGTGCATCTCTTCCAGCTCGGCGTTGCGGCAGTGCTGCATCAGTTGCGGGTCGGCGTCCAGCTTGCGCTGGCGCAGGTGCTGGTAGCGCGGGTCGGTGAGCACGCCATTGGCCCGTTGCAGCAGCCACAGGCTGAACTCGTCCGGGCAGCGCGGGCCGATCTCTTGCACCATGCCCATTTGCAGGGCCTGGAGGGCGCTGATGGGCAGGCAGGCTTCGGTCAACTGCTTGGCCATGGCCTGGCCGACGGCGCGGGGCAGGCTGTAGGTCCAGTATTCGGAGCCGTACAAGCCCATGCTCTTGTAGTGCGGGTTGTAGACGGTGTCGGCGCGGGCCAGGACCACGTCCGCGGCCAGGGCCAGCATCAGGCCGCCAGCGCCGGCATTGCCGGTCAGGCCGCTGACCACCAGTTGGCGGGCGCTGAGCAGCTCCAGGCAGACGTCGTCGATGGCCTGGATGTTGGCCCAGGCTTCAAGGCCCGGCTCCGGGGCGGCCTGGATCACGTTCAGGTGCACGCCGTTGCTGAAGGCGCCGCGGCCGCCACGTACCAGCAGCACCTGGGTGTCCCGGGCCTTGGCCCAGCGCAGGGCGCTGACCAGGCGCTGGCACTGTTCGGTGCTCATGGCGCCGTTGTAGAACTCGAAGGTCAGCTCACCGACTCGACCGGACTCGCGATAGCGGATTGGCTGGTAGGGTTCGGTGCTGAACGGGCTGTTGGATACCGACCAGTCCAGCACCGGTACCTCGGCCAGGCGCTCGCCGAGCACGTGACGGGCCGGGCGCTTGAAGGTTTCTTCGCCGGGCTGGGGCTTGAGGCGCAGGGCGCCGATCCACAGGCTGTGATCGCCGCAGGCCACTAGCACCGCATCGTCATGCACCGCCAGCAGTTGCCCGGGCATGCCGGTGCGTGAATCCAGGTGAGCGTCGTACACGTAGTACTGACCACCAGCGAGGCTGGCCAGGACGCCGGGCTGGCCGTCGGCGGCGTCGATGCTGCGCTTGATGAACTGCGCGCTGTCGTGCCAGCTGAAGGTGCGGTCGCACTGTTTCATGTTCGGTTGCAGGCGGCCAAGCACCGCGGGGTTGTCGTAGTCCAGAGGGACGGGGGTAAAGCCGTTGCGGAATTTTTCCACCACGTCGCGGATGCAATGGATGGCGGCGTCGCTGACCAAGCCGTTGTACAGCTCGGACTTGCGCAGACCGGTGGGCAGGTTGAATTCGTGGGTCGACCAGATTGGCCCGGCGTCCATCTCTTCCACCGCCTGCAGCGCGGTGACGCCCCAACGCTTGAGTTCCTTGCTGATGGCCCAGTCCAGGGCGCTGGCGCCACGGTCGCCGACAATCCCTGGGTGGATGATCACCACTGGACGCTTGGCGTTGCTCCACAGCTGCTGCGGTACTCGGTCCTTGAGGAACGGGCAGATCACCAGGTCGGCCTCAGCTTCTTCGATCTGCCGGCAGACCTCTTCTTCGTGGGTGAACAGCACCACGCTGGGCCGATGCCCGGCCTGGCGCAGGTCAAGCCAGGCGCGTTGGGTCAGACCATTAAAGGCAGTGGACAGCAGGATGATCTTCAGTGATCGCATAAGCGGACTCTTCCGTGAGTGATAGCGGTGTGGCAAAGGGCTCCGGCTGTGCCGTCCCTGGCCGCAATGGAGGCGCAAGAGTAGAGGGGGGCTGCGGGGCAAGAGCTGACCGAGATCAATCAAGGGGGCTGCTGCTGGGATGGGCTGCCCAGTGGCATTGATCCAGGGCAAAGCGGCGGGCTAGAGGCGTTGTGTGGTGCAGAAATGACAAATCCCGCCACGGGGGCGGGATTTGTGTGCAGCCGGACCTGGCGGGGTCTTAGGCTGGGAACAGCTCGCTCAGCTTCATGGCCAGCATCATGTCGCCTTCGGCGCGCAGTTTGCCGCCCATGAAGGCTTGCATGCCGTCGGTTTCGCCGCTGACGATGCCGTCCAGGGTTTCGCCGTCCATCACCAGGGTGACTTGGGCGTCTGGGTTTTCGCCTTCTTTGAGTTCACAAGTGCTGTCCTTGACGACCAGCGAGAAGTGCTTGGAATCATCGATGCGGAAGCCGAAAACCAGGTCCAGGCCGGCAGCGGCAGCTGGGTTGAACTTGGCTTGCATGGCTTGTACGGCGTCAGCTACGGAGGTCATGGTTCGATCCTTTTATGGGTGGTTACAGCAAGGGTCACAGTAAGCCGGGCTCAGCGGAAAGTGATGAGCTCCGGAGCCTTCAACAGTTGCAGATGGGCGTGACTGTTGAAAGAAGCCAGGGACACCTCGCGACCGCGAAACTTCAGCTGGTTGAGCGAGGTGTTGACGATTTGCCAATTCAGTTCGAACGCCTGCTGCGCGGGCATCCGGGTAATCAGGTGGAGCAGGGCGGTGATGGTGCCGCCAGAGGTGAACACCGCGATTTTGTGCGGGTTGTCCGCTGTTTCGAGAATCCGCTGCAGACCGCCCTGGACCCGCTCGACGAAGCCCAGCCAGCTCTCCAGCCCGGGAGGATCGTAGGTACCGGCCAGCCAGCGTTGGATGATCAGGGCGAAAATACGTTGGAACTCGGCGCGGTTCTGCGCCGCGTTGCGCAGGATATGCAGCGCTTCGGGTTCCTGGGGCAACAGGTCGGGCAGCAGGGCGCGGATGATGGCGTCGGCATCGAATTCGTTGAAGGCGGAATCGATTTCCAGTGACGGGCTGGCAAGGCCTGCCGCGCTCATCTGTTCCAGCGTGGCCTGCGCGGTGTGCTGTTGGCGCCGCAGGTCGCCGGACAGGCAGCGATCGAAGCTGATGCCCAGCGCCGCCAGATGCTCGCCGAGCACGGCGGCTTGACGCACGCCGTTGGGCGACAGCACGTCGTAGTCGTCTGCACCGAAAGAGGCTTGGCCATGTCGAATCAGGTAGATGCTGCCCACGTCCACGTCGTCCCGGCACGTTGAAAGTTTTGCGAGGTTATGAGGATGCCGGTGAGCTGTCAATGAAAAAACATACGCTTGTTTGAAATGCTTGTTGGAGCCTCGTAACACGAGGTTTCGCGACTGGTGGCCGACCAGTCGCGCCGGTATGCTTGGGCCCATTCCGCCGCTCGTTGGTAGTGGTTCATGTTTGAGGAGTCCCTGTGGAGTTTTTCACCGAATACGCCAGTTTCCTGGCCAAGACCGTGACCCTGGTGGTTGCCATTCTGGTGGTGTTGATCACTGCCGCTGCATTGCGCAGCAAAGGCCGGCGCAAGGGCGCAGGGCAGTTGCAGGTCAGTAAGCTGAATGATTTCTACAAGGACCTGCGCGAGCGCCTGGAGCAGAGTCTGCTGGATAAGGACCAGCTCAAGGCCTTGCGCAAGGCCCAGAGCAAGACCGAAAAAAGCCAGAAGAAGCAGAAGAAACAACCGGCCGAGGCCAAGCCCCGGGTGTTCGTTCTGGACTTCAATGGCGATATCAAGGCCTCGGCGACTGAAGGTCTGCGCCATGAAATTACCGCCCTGCTGAGCCTGGCCACGCCCAAGGATGAAGTGGTGCTGCGTCTGGAAAGCGGTGGCGGCATGGTGCACAGCTATGGCCTGGCGTCCTCTCAACTGGCGCGTATTCGCCAGGCCGGGGTGCCGCTGACGGTGTGCATCGACAAGGTGGCGGCCAGCGGCGGCTACATGATGGCGTGCATCGGCGAGAAGATTATCAGCGCGCCGTTCGCCATCCTCGGCTCCATCGGCGTGGTGGCCCAGTTGCCCAACGTCAACCGCCTGCTGAAAAAGCACGACATCGATTTTGAAGTGCTCACCGCCGGCGAGTACAAGCGCACCTTGACGGTGTTTGGCGAGAACACCGAGAAGGGCCGGGAGAAGTTCCAGGAAGACCTGGACGTGACCCATCAACTGTTCAAGAACTTCGTGTCCCGTTATCGCCCGCAACTGGCCATTGATGAAGTGGCCACCGGTGAAGTTTGGCTGGGCGTGGCGGCGCAAGAGAAGTTGCTGGTGGACGAGTTGCAGACCAGCGATGAGTACCTGGCGGAAAAAGCCAAGAATGCCGAGGTGTTCCACCTGCACTATGCCGAGCGCAAGAGCTTGCAGGAGCGTGTCGGGCTGGCGGCCAGCGGTTCCATCGACCGTGTGCTGCTGACCTGGTGGAGCCGCCTGACTCAGCAACGCTTCTGGTAAGCCCCGAATTGCCGGCGCCGGCGTTGTCAGAGCTGGCGTAGTCGGAACTGGCTTTGAGCTGGCTTGCCAGCGAAAGGGCCCACCAGATCGCCGACGTCTGAGCTGGCTTGCCAGCGAAAGCGGCCGCAAGGTTTGCACAAGGCTCAAGCGCTTCTTCGTCGGCCAGCCGTCTCCTACGGCAGTTTTGACAGGCAGGCACAAAAATTAAGCCCTGAACCGGGACACCGGTTCAGGGCTTTTTGTTGGTACCAGGGCTTAGCGGCGACGGAACAGCGGCAGCGGTTCGTCGGTGGCGGCCTGGTAGGTCACGGAGAAGTCCTTGAGGCTTTCCAGGGCTTCATACGGGTCCTTGTCGGCCCGCAGTGCGTAGGCGTCGAAGCCGCAGCGGTGCAGGTAGAACAGTTGGTCGCGCAACACGTCGCCAATGGCCCGCAGTTCGCCTTTGTAGCCATACCGGTCACGCAGCAGGCGGGCGTTGGAGTAGTTGCGGCCATCGGTGAAGGCCGGAAAGTTCAGGGCAATGACCTGGAAATGCTGGACATCGTCACCGATTTCCTCGGCTTCTTCGTCCGCATCCAGCCACACGCCCAGGCCGCCATCGCGGGCCTTGAGGGCGTGGGCATGGTCGCGCCACAGGGCCAGCGGCACGATCAGGTCGTCGCAGTTGGAGATGCCGTCGAGGGTCGCGTCCTTGGGCAGCAGGTGCCAGGTTTCGTCGATGACCTCGTTGTTCTTAATGATTCGCTGCATAGACGCGCTCCTTGAAGAGGTCGATGCCAATACGTTGATAGGTGTCGATGAAGCGTTCGTCTTCGGTACGTTGTTCCACGTACACGTCGATCAGCTTCGAGATCACGTCGGGCATGTCGTCCTGGGCGAAGGACGGGCCGAGGATCTTACCCAGGCTGGCGTCGCGGCTGGCGCTGCCACCCAGGGACACCTGGTAGAACTCCTCGCCTTTCTTGTCCACCCCGAGGATGCCGATGTGCCCGACGTGGTGGTGACCGCAGGCGTTCATGCAGCCGGAGATGTTCAGGTCCAGCTCGCCGATGTCGAACAGGTAGTCCAGGTCCTCGAAACGGCGCTGGATGGATTCGGCGATTGGGATCGACTTGGCGTTGGCCAGGGAGCAGAAGTCGCCGCCCGGGCAGCAGATGATGTCGGTCAAAAGGCCGATGTTCGGTGTGGCGAAGCCGTTCTCACGCAACTCGCCCCACAGGGTGAACAGTTGGCTTTGCTCGACGTCGGCGAGAATCACGTTTTGTTCGTGTGATGTGCGCAACTGGCCGAAGCTATAGCGGTCGGCCAGGTCGGCGATGGCGTCGAATTGCTTGTCGGTGACATCGCCCGGCGCTACGCCGGTGGGTTTGAGCGACAGGGTCACGGCAACGTAGCCCGGCTTCTTGTGGGCCAGAGTATTGCGCGCGCGCCAGCGGGCAAAGCCCGGGTGCTCCTTGTCCAGGGCCGCCAGTTCGGCGTCCTGGTTGCTCAGGGCTTTGTAGTCCGGGTCGACGAAGTGCTTGGCCACCCGATGCACTTCGGCTTCGGTCAGGGTGGTCTGGCCGCCGCGCAGGTGAACCATTTCTGCCTCGACCTTCTCGGCGAACACTTCCGGCGTCAGGGCCTTGACCAGGATCTTGATCCGCGCCTTGTACTTGTTGTCGCGACGGCCATAGCGGTTGTAGACCCGCAGGATGGCGTCGAGGTAGCTCAATAGGTCCTGCCAGGGCAGGAACTCGTTGATGAAAGCGCCGACCACCGGGGTGCGGCCCAGGCCACCACCGACCAGGACCCGGAAGCCCAGCTCGCCGGCGGCGTTGTACACCGGCTCCAGGCCGATGTCGTGGACTTCGATGGCCGCGCGGTCAGAGGTCGAACCATTGATGGCGATCTTGAACTTGCGCGGCAGGTAGGCGAATTCGGGGTGGAAGGTGGTCCATTGACGGACGATCTCGCACCAGGGACGCGGGTCGATCAACTCGTCGGCAGCGACACCGGCGAACTGGTCGGTGGTGACGTTGCGCAGGCAGTTGCCGCTGGTCTGGATGGCGTGCATCTGCACCGTGGCCAGCTCGGCCAGGATGTCTGGCACGTCTTCCAGGGCTGGCCAGTTGAACTGCACGTTCTGCCGGGTGCTGATGTGCGCGTAGCCCTTGTCGTAGTCGCGGGCGATCTTGGCCATCATCCGCGCTTGGCGCGAGGTCAGTTGGCCGTAAGGCACGGCGACCCGCAGCATTGGGGCAAAACGTTGGATATAGAGGCCATTCTGCAGGCGCAGGGGGCGGAATTCTTCTTCGCTCAGCTCGCCTGCCAGATAGCGTCGGGTCTGATCACGGAACTGCTTGACGCGGTCCTCGATGATCCGCTGATCGTACTCGTCGTATACGTACATATAGGTCCAGTTCTCAGGCTACAGATGGCACAAAAGCGCACACGCTAACGCCACCCATGTAAGCAAATCTGCGCG
Organism: Pseudomonas sp. LD120; assembly: GCF_009861525.1. Classification (GTDB taxonomy): domain Bacteria; phylum Pseudomonadota; class Gammaproteobacteria; order Pseudomonadales; family Pseudomonadaceae; genus Aquipseudomonas. The sequence continues at coordinate 1,326,807 of NZ_WVHL01000003.1, forward strand.
CACGGCCGCGCACTCCGATCGGAGCCGGGGCACGATACCAGTTTGCGGTTATGCGCAAAAGTGATGTTTGAGTATATGTAAAGAACCAAAACGACTAACGGTAGGGGCGTGGCAGTAACCCCATTTGTGGTAGGGGCAATCCTGGTCTTAACTGAGACCGAGTCTTTAAAGCAGTCACCAACAAAACCTATTAGAGGCGATGCTATGAGTCATCCAACCAAGACAGGGAAAGGCGACAGCCGTGTTGATGCATGGGCGATTCTCTTTCTGATCATTCTGGTCGTGGGTACGGCCGTGTTTTGGGTCAGTCATCAGTAGGCGGCTAATGAAAAGAGCCTGAATTGTCAGACGATTATGGTCGTTTAGCGGTATTGGCCAATATTTTGCCAGCTATACTGCCTACGTTTTTTCTGGGGCTCTTTTCGTGATGTTGAAGGTTCTGTGTCAATGGGCGCTGTGGCTGTGCTTGCCGTTTTGCGCAGCCGCTCATGCCACCTCTGTGGTTTTTCTCAATCCGGGTAACTCGACCGAAACCTATTGGGTCAGTTATTCGCGGTTCATGCAGGCCGCCGCACGGGATCTGGGCATTGACCTGCAAATTCTCTACGCCGAGCGTAATCCACAAAACTCCCTTGATCAGGCCCGAGCGCTATTTCAGGGGGCGCATAAGCCCGATTACCTGATGCTGGTGAACGAGCAGTACGTCGCGCCGCAGATCCTGCGTCTTTCCCAGGGTTCCGGGGTCAAGCTGTTTATCGTCAGCAGCCCGCTGACCGAGGATCAGCGAGCGTTGATCAGGCAAAGCCGCAGCAGTTATTCCGATTGGATCGGCAGCATGATGAGCAACGATGAAGAGGCCGGTTATCAGATGCTCAAAGAGTTGCTGCGCAAGCACGGTCCTGTTGCGCAGGGGCAATCAATCGACTTGTTGGCGTTCTCGGGGGTGAAGGTCACGCCGGCGGCGCTGTTGCGCGAGCAGGGGCTGCGTCGGGCCTTGGCGGAGCATCCGCAGGTGCATCTGCGGCAACTGGTGTATGGCGAATGGAATAGGGAGCGGGCTTACGAGCAGGCGCAACAGCTTTTGCAGCGTTATCCGCAAACCCGACTGGTCTGGTCGGCCAATGATGAGATGGCCCTGGGCGCCATGCGCGCGGCCCGAGAGCTGGGACGTAAACCGGGTGTGGACCTGCTGTTCAGCGCGATCAACAGCTCGCCCGATGCCTTGCAGGCTTTGATCGATGGACAGTTGTCGGTGTTGGTGGCCGGGCACTTCACCCTCGGCGGCTGGGCCCTGGTGGCGCTCCACGATGATGCGCTGGGGCTGGACGCCCGGCGCTTGGGTGGCCCGGACTGGCAATTATCACTGTTTCACTCACTGACGCGCACCCAAGCCCAGCAGCTGTTGCGCCTGGGGGATAAAGTGGGCGCCAGGGTGGACTTTCGGGGCTTGTCCGCCCAAGGCAAGCCAGACGGCTACCGCTATCCCTTCGGTTTACAGCTGTTGCTGCGCTAATCCCGCTTCAGACCCCCGCCAAGTGCATCGCCAGCTTGGCGATGCCCAACAGCACCAGGACAAACAGGGTGGTAAAGACAAGGCCCAGCACAATGAAGTGGCTGGGCTTGCCGTGGCTGAAGTCGCGGGCGCGGTTTTTTCCGCTTTGCACGCCGAAGGCTGCCGCCAGCACGCTTTGCAGCATTTGCAGGAAGGTGGGGGGCTGATTGTCATTGCTTGGATCGTCCATAAATCCCTCGACACGGTGGGGTGTCAACAGAGCATAGACGCTGCCTGCGATGGCGGGCGGATGAGCGGGGGAGGCGCGGGTTGGCCAGCGAAGCGGCCTCAGGGACCGCCTTCGTTGGCAAGCCGGCGCTTACCGCGCCTGGGTCAGTTGTCGTAGCCCAGGTTCGGTGCCAGCCAGCGCTCGCTCACGGCCAGGTCCTGGCCCTTGCGCTCGGTGTAGCTCTGCACCTGGTCCTTGTCGACCTTGCCCACGGCGAAGTACTGCGCCTGCGGGTGGGCGAAGTACCAGCCGCTGACCGCCGCCGCCGGGAACATGGCGAAGTGTTCGGTGAGGAACACGCCGCTGCGGCCGGCGCGGCCTTCGCTGGCCTCGGGGTCGAGCAGGGCGAACAGGGTGCTCTTCTCGGTGTGATCCGGGCAGGCCGGATAACCCGGGGCAGGGCGGATACCGCTGTACTGCTCCTTGATCAGCGCCTCGTTGTCCAACGCTTCGTCCTGGGCATAGCCCCAGTATTCCTTGCGCACCTGCTGGTGCAGCCACTCGGCGCAGGCTTCGGCCAGACGGTCGGCCAGGGCCTTGACCATGATCGAGTTGTAGTCGTCGCCGGCGTCCTGGTAGGCCTTGGCCACCTCCTCGGCGCCGATCCCGGCGGTGGTGATGAAGCCGCCCACGTAGTCGGTGATGCCGCTGTCCTTGGGCGCGACGAAGTCGGCCAGGGAGAAGTTCGGCTTGCCGTCGGTCTTGATGATCTGCTGGCGCAGGTGATGCAGGCGCGCCAGTGGCTGGCCGTCGTCGCCGTAGACTTCCAGGTCGTCGTCCTGCACCTGGTTGGCCGGCCAGAAACCGAATACCGCCCGAGCGCTGATCAGCTTTTCATTGATCAGCTTATCGAGCATCTCCCGGGCGTCCTTATAGAGGGCGGTGGCGGCTTCACCCACCACTTCATCGGTGAGGATGCGCGGGAACTTGCCGGCCAGGTCCCAGGAGATGAAGAACGGCGTCCAGTCGATGTATTCGGCCAGTACCTTGAGATCGATGTTGTCCAGCACCCGGGCGCCGGTGAAGGTCGGCTTGACCGGCTGGTAGCCGGCCCAGTCGAACTGCGGCTTCTTGGCGATGGCTGCGGCGTAGCTCAGGCGTTCGGTGCGGGCGCTGCGGTTGGCGGTGCGCTCGCGCACTTCCACGTATTCCTCACGGGTCTTCTCGACGAAGCCGGCCTTGAGCTCCTTGGACAGCAATTGGGTGGCCACGCCCACCGCGCGGGAGGCGTCGGTAACGTAGATCACCGCGTCATTGCTGTACTTGGGTTCGATCTTTACTGCGGTGTGGGCCTTGGAGGTGGTGGCGCCACCGATCATCAGCGGCAGGTGGAAATCCTGGCGCTGCATCTCGCGGGCGACATGGACCATCTCGTCCAGGGACGGGGTAATCAGCCCAGACAGGCCGATGATGTCGCACTTCTGCTCCTTGGCCACCTGGAGGATCTTTTCCGCTGGCACCATCACCCCGAGGTCGACGATGTCGTAGCCGTTGCAGCCCAGGACCACGCCGACGATGTTCTTGCCGATGTCGTGCACGTCGCCCTTGACCGTGGCCATGAGGATCTTGCCTTTGGCTTCCGGCTTGTCGCCCTTTTCCAGCTCGATGAACGGAATCAGGTGGGCCACCGCCTGTTTCATCACCCGGGCGGATTTCACCACCTGGGGCAGGAACATCTTGCCGGCGCCGAACAGGTCGCCGACCACGTTCATGCCGGACATCAGCGGGCCTTCGATGACTTCGATCGGGCGGCTGAAGCTTTGGCGCGATTCTTCGGTGTCTTCGACGATGTGGGTGGTGATGCCCTTGACCAGGGCGTGCTCTAGGCGCTTGTTGACATCCCAGCTGCGCCATTCCTCGGTTTCCGCTTCCTTGACGCTGCCGTCGCCCTTGAACTGGTCGGCGATCGCCAGCAGCGCGTCGGTGCCATTGGGCGTGCGGTTGAGCACCACGTCTTCCACGGCGTCACGCAGCTGCTGCGGGATCTGGTCGTAGATCTCCAGTTGGCCGGCGTTGACGATGCCCATGGTCAGGCCGTTGCGGATCGCATACAGCAGGAACACCGAGTGGATCGCCTCGCGCACCGGGTTGTTGCCGCGGAACGAGAACGACACGTTGGACACGCCGCCGGAGCTCAAGGCGTAGGGCAGCTCGTCGCGGATGTAGGCGCAGGCGTTGATGAAATCAACGGCGTAGTTGTTGTGTTCCTCAATGCCGGTGGCCACGGCGAAGATGTTCGGGTCGAAGATGATGTCTTCTGGCGGGAAGCCCACTTCATTGACCAGGATGTCGTAGGAGCGCTTGCAGATTTCCTTCTTGCGCGCCTCGGTGTCGGCCTGGCCGACCTCGTCGAAGGCCATCACCACCACGGCGGCGCCGTAGCGCTTGCACAGTTTGGCGTGGTGAATGAACTGCTCCACGCCTTCCTTCATGCTGATGGAGTTGACGATGCCCTTGCCCTGGATGCACTTGAGGCCGGCTTCGATCACTTCCCACTTCGAGGAGTCGATCATGATCGGTACGCGGGAGATGTCCGGCTCGCCAGCGATCAGATTGAGGAAGGTGACCATGGCCTTCTTCGAATCCAGCATCCCTTCGTCCATGTTGATGTCGATCACCTGGGCGCCGGCTTCCACCTGCTGCAGGGCGACTTCCAAGGCCTCGGTGTAGTTGTCCTCGCGGATCAGCCGGGCGAACTTGGCCGAACCGGTGATGTTGGTGCGTTCACCAACGTTCACGAACAGCGAGTTGCGATCGATGGTGAAGGGCTCCAGGCCCGACAGGCGGCAGGCCTTGGGAATGTCCGGGATCTGCCGCGGGGCATAACCGGCCACGGCTTTGGCGATGGCGGCAATGTGCCCCGGGGTGGTGCCGCAGCAGCCGCCGACGATATTCAGGAAGCCGCTCTGTGCGAATTCCTCGATGACCTTGGCGGTTTGTTCCGGCAACTCGTCGTATTCGCCGAATTCGTTGGGCAGGCCGGCGTTGGGGTGCGCCGAGACATGGGTGCTGGCCTTGTTCGACAGCTCTTCCAGGTACGGGCGCAGCTCGCTGGCGCCCAGGGCGCAGTTCAGGCCCACCGAGATCGGCTTGGCGTGGGCCACGGAGTTCCAGAAGGCTTCGGTGGTCTGGCCCGACAGGGTACGGCCGGAGGCATCGGTGATGGTGCCGGAAATCATGATCGGCAGTTCAAACCCCAGCTCCTCGAACACGCCTTGTACGGCGAAGATCGCCGCCTTGGCGTTGAGGGTGTCGAAGATGGTCTCGATCAGGATCAGGTCGGCGCCGCCTTCGATCAGGCCCTGGGTGGCCTCGGTGTAGTTTTCCACCAGTTCATCGAAGGTGACGTTGCGGTAACCGGGGTTGTTGACGTCTGGCGACAGCGAGCAGGTGCGGCTGGTCGGGCCCAGGACACCGGCGACGAAGCGCGGCTTGTCGGGGGTCTCGAGGGTTTTCGCATCCGCCACCTTGCGCGCCAGGCGGGCGCCTTCTACGTTCAGTTCGTAGACCAGTTGCTCCATGCCGTAGTCGGCCTGGGACACTTGGGTGGCGTTGAAGGTGTTGGTTTCGAGGATGTCGGCACCGGCATCCAGGTAGGCTTTTTCGATGGCGCCGATGACGTCGGGACGGGTCAGTACCAGCAAGTCGTTGTTGCCCTTGACGTCGCTGGGCCAGTCGGCGAAGCGTTTGCCACGGTAGTCCTGTTCTTCGAGCTTGTAGCTCTGGATCATGGTGCCCATGCCGCCATCGAGTATCAGAATGCGCTCTTTGAGGGCTTGCTGGAGAGCGTGGAGGCGAGCACTGCGATCAGACATGAGAACTACCTGGTAGGGCCATTACGAAGGGCGTGGATCATAGCAAACCTGCATGGTTTTGCGGCATGTACGGGTTTTTCATGAATATCGCTCATGTTGGTCGTGGGGCGAGATCGGTAGAATTGCGGCGTTTTTTCTTTCGGGACCAGGGACATGCCGTTTCGTTTTATCGTCAGCAGCGCGCTGCTGCTTCTCAGTTCAGTGTGCATGGCCCAAGGTCCGGCTCCGGCGATTTCCTACACCCGCGACATCCAGCCGATCTTCACCGAGAAGTGCGTGGCCTGTCATGCCTGCTACGACTCCGCCTGTCAGCTCAACCTGGGCAGCGGCGAGGGGGCCGGTCGCGGCGCCTCGAAAATTCCGGTGTACGACGGTGAACGCAGCCAGGCCCAGGCGCCGACCCGACTGTTCTACGATGCCAGTGGCAAGGCGGCCTGGCAGCGCCAGGGCTTCTATTCGGTGCTTGATGCCCAGGGCAGCCAGGCAGCGCTGATGGCGCGCATGCTCGAACTCGGCCACCGCACGCCATTGCAAGCCAATGCCAAGCTGCCCAGCGAGATCGTCCTGGGCCTGAGCCGCGAGAACATGTGCCCGCAGCCGGCGGAGTTCGATGCCTATGCTGGCGCGCACCCGAAAGAGGGCATGCCGCTGGCGGTGACCGGCCTCACCGACCAGCAATACCAGACCCTGCAACGCTGGCTGGCCTCCGGTGCGCCCATCGATGAACAGGGCCTGACCCCCAGTGCCCGGGAAAGCCTGCAAGTGGCCCAGTGGGAAAACCTGCTCAACGCCCCCGGCGCTCGGGAAAGCCTGGTGGCGCGCTGGCTCTACGAGCACTGGTTCCTGGCCCATGTCTATTTCGAAGGCGGCGAGCCGGGGCACTTCTTCCAATGGGTGCGCTCGCGTACCCCCAGCGGCCAGCCCATTGACCTGATCAACACCCGTCGCCCCAATGACGACCCGGGCACCCAGGTGTATTACCGCCTGTGGCCGGTGCAAGGGGTGATCGTGCACAAGACCCACATCACCTACCCGCTGAGCGCGGCGAAGATGGCCCGGGTCAGGACCCTGTTCTACAGCGGCGACTGGCAGGTCACCGCCTTGCCCGGCTACGGGCCGGCGCGCCGGGCCAACCCGTTCGAGACCTTCGAGGCGATTCCGGCCAAGGCCCGCTACCAGTTCATGCTGGATAACGCCGAGTACTTCGTGCGCACCTTTATCCGTGGCCCGGTGTGTCGCGGGCAGATCGCTACCGATGTGATTCGTGACAACTTCTGGGCACTGTTCCAGGCCCCGGAACGTGACCTGTACATCACCGATCCGACCTATCGTGGCCAAGTCACGCCGCTGCTGGCCATGCCCGGGCAGAACGATGACGTCGGCAGCGTGCTCAGCCTGTGGCTGTCCTATCGCGACAAGCGCAACGAGTACGAGGCGCTGCGCCGCGACTTTTATGCCGAAGCCCCGGCGCCGAGCTGGTCGAGCCTGTGGGCCGGCAACGACAACGCGCTGCTGAGCATCTTCCGTCACTTCGACAGTGCCTCGGTGACCAAGGGCCTGATCGGTGAGGTGCCGCAGACGATGTGGCTGTTCGACTACCCGTTGCTGGAGCGCACCTATTATCAGTTGGCGGTGAACTTCGACGTGTTCGGCAATGTTTCCCATCAGGCCCAGACCCGGCTGTATTTCGACCTGATCCGCAATGGCGCCGAGCAGAACTTCCTGCGTCTGATGCCCGCCGGTACCCGCGAGGAGTTTCTTGACGACTGGTACCAGAACAGCGGTAAGTTCAAAATGTGGCTGGATTACGAGTCCATTAATGATGGCAAGCCCAGCGCCTTGAAACTCGACCCCAAAGACCCGAAAAAGGATTTTGTCCATCAGTTGCTGGTCCGTTATGGCGAGCTCAATGCCAAGCCGGACCCGATCAATCGCTGTGACGGCGCCTACTGCTCACGGCCCAATATCGACCCGGCGCTACAGGATGCCGAGCAGGCCCTGAGCCGGCTGACGTCGCGCCCGGCGGCGGGGCTCAAGGTCATCGATCAACTGCCGGAAGCGACTTTGCTGCGCATCCAGGCCCCGAGCGGCAAGCGCGAGTTCTACAGCATGTTGCGCAACCGCGCCCACAGTAACGTGGCGTTCATGCTGGGCGAGTCGCTGCGCTACCAGCCGGGGCTGGACACCCTGACCATCTTCCCGGGCATTCTCAGCAGTTACCCGAACTTCATCTTCAACGTTCCGAGCGAGCAGGTGCCGGCGTTTGTCCAGGCCATGCAAGAGGCACGGGACGCCGCCCGCTTCGAGAAGGTCGTCGATCGCTGGGGAATCCGTCGCAGCCATCCGCAGTTTTGGCAGTACTTCCATGACCAGACCCGCTACCTGCAGGAAACCGACCCGCTGGAGGCTGGGGTCCTGGACATGAATCGATACGAAAACCTCTGATCCGGAGCCGTTATCGCGCTCCGGGCAGCCATTGCCGGCTACCGGGGGCGCTATACCAAGGTCTATCCCGACAAAAACACTAGGACTTTGTCAGCGGCGTCGATTGGCGTAAACTGCGCCGACGTCTGCGAGGAACCACCATGAGCGCCATAACCATTACCGACGCCGCCCACGACTATCTGGCTGATCTGCTATCCAAGCAGAACACCCCCGGGATCGGCATCCGCATCTTTATTACCCAACCAGGCACTCAGTACGCCGAGACCTGCATCGCCTACTGCAAGCCGGGCGAAGAAAAACCCGAAGACAAGGCCCTGGGCCTGAAAAGCTTCACCGCCTACATCGACGCCTTCAGCGAAGGTTTTCTCGATGACGCGGTGGTCGACTACGCCACTGACCGCATGGGCGGCCAACTGACCATCAAGGCGCCCAACGCCAAAGTACCGATGGTCAATGCCGACAGCCCGATCAACGAGCGCATCAACTACTACCTGCAAACCGAGATCAACCCGGGGCTGGCCAGCCACGGCGGTCAGGTCAGCCTGATCGACGTTGTCGATGATGGCATTGCTGTTTTGCAATTCGGCGGTGGTTGCCAAGGCTGCGGCCAGGCCGACGTTACTTTGAAGGAAGGCATCGAGCGCACCTTGCTCGAACGCATCCCCGAGCTCAAGGGCGTGCGTGACGTCACCGACCACACGCAGAAAGAAAACGCCTACTACTAAGGCGTTCGCTGCGGCATGAAAAACGGCGCGCCGTGAGCGCCGTTTTTTTATGCCTGTCATCCAAGGCGGGGTGCGGGGCTTGCTTGTCGCCGGTGGCCTGAAAGCCTTTACCTTGCCGGGGTCAATCTGTTCGCCGCGCCGCACCAGTCGCGATCAGCGCCGCTGCATGCCCCTGCGTGCCCGCAGGCTCAAGGGCTCAAGGGTTCAAGGGCGATAGAGGTGCGCGTGGCCGGCGCGGTACAGCGACGATTCACTGAACACGTCGGTGGCCAGTACGCGGCCCACGAGGATCAGTGCCGTGCGTCGAAAGCCCTTGGCCGCGACTTGTTCGGCGATGTCCGCGAGGGTGCCAACGACCCAGTCCTGATCGGGCCAGGAAGCCCGGTGCACCACGGCAATCGGGCAGTCGGCGCCGTAATGCGGCAGCAGTTCGGCGACGATGTTGTCCAGGTGATTGACGCCCAGGTGAATCGCCATGGTGGCGCCATGGGCCGCCAGGCTGGCGAATGCCTCACCGTCGGGCATCGCGGTCTTGTCCGCATAGCGGGTCAGAATCACGCTCTGGGATACGTCCGGCAAGGTCAGTTCAACCCCCAATAAAGCGGCGCAAGCGGCGGTGGCGGTCACGCCGGGGATGATCTCGAAGGGAATGTCCAGCGCCCGCAGGCAGCGGATCTGTTCGCCGATGGCGCCATACAGGCTTGGGTCGCCGGAGTGCACCCGGGCCACATCCTGGCCTTGGGCATGGGCCTCTTTGATCACCTCGACAATCTGTTCCAGGTGCAGTTCGGCGCTGTTGATCACCCGTTCGGCGCGATGGCCGTCGAGCACGGCCTGGGGCACTAGAGAGCCGGCGTAGATAATCACCGGACAGCGGTGGATCAGGCGCTGGCCCTTGACGGTGATCAGTTCCGGGTCGCCGGGGCCGGCGCCGATGAAATAGACGGTCATGGCGGTTCCTGTGAAAAAAGGGCGGGAGCAGAGCTTCAGATGAAGATTGCTCATGATCGAGGGCGGGGATTATCGGGGATTTTACCGGCAAGCCGCCAATGCCAGGGTGGCCTGGGCGTATTTTTGCCGGGGAATCAGCAGTTTCACCGGGCCCGGGTGCAACTGTTCGGCCAGGGCCAGGGCGGCGCTTTCGGCCACGCCATAGCAGCCGGTACGTTCAAAGGCGATCTGCGAGCGGTGGCTCAGGCGCAAGGCATAAGGCGCCAATTGCGTGCTACTGAAACAGGTCAGCGGCAGGGCCAGTTGATCCGCCAATTGCAGCAGGCCGGGTTCGCTGCGCTTCAAGTCGATACTGGCCAGGGCGAGGATCTGCCGGCTATCCAGGCGATGGGCCAGCAGCACCTGGTCCAGCAGGGCGCGCAGGGTGGTCACCGGGCAGCCTTTCTGGCAACCCAGGCCGACCACCAGGGCCGGCGCTGCGCGCGTTTCGATCATGCCGAGTACAGATCGGTGTTCTTGCGCCGGAATAACCACGCGCTGACCAGGCCCAGGGCCAGCCAGAAGGCGGCGTTGGTCAGTTGCGAGGCGATCTTGAACTGGGCTTCCAGCGCTTTTGGCGCCAGCATCGAATGCACTTCAGGCTGGGGTGCGCCGATCACGTGGGGCACGGCGATGATGGCCACGCCCAGTAGCTTGAGCAGCCAGTTCTGGGCAAACACGATCAGGGCGATGCCCACCGCGGTGGAGGCGGCAGTGCCGACCCACCAGACCTGACGCTGCACCAAGTCCGCGGCGGCGGTGCCCGGCAACTCCGGCGGCAGGCCCAGGGTCGGCGCCAGGCAGAAGGTCGCATAACCGGCCAGGCCCCAGAGCAGGCCCTGGGAGGCGCGGTTGGGCGCGCGCAGGGTGTAGAGCCCGGCCAGCATCAGGGCGAAGCCGACCGCCACCACCAGGTTGCCGCCGGTGGTGGAGAGCGTGCGCTGCCAGCCGTCTTCCGGCTCCCAGGCTTCGGCATCGTGACTGTGGCCGGCCATGGCGCCTGCGGCGTGTTCATGGGCTTCGGCGGCCGGAGCCTGTTCATAGGTTTCCGCCTGCAGGATCAGCGGAGCGACCCACAAGCTTTGCAGCAGGGTCAGCAGCAGGGCCGCCAGCAGCCCGGTGAACCCTGCGGTTTGGGCAATACGCTTGATCATCTCGGCAGATCTCAGTGGCAAGGAAAGGCGGCGCTGTGACGGGTGTCGTGGGCGGCGTTGTGCACCGCTTCGAGATGGGAGAAACCGGCGAAATACACCAGGCAGGCGCCCAGCAGCGACGCGCCGATGGCGGCCACCAGACGCTGGCTCAGGGTGGAGGTGCTGCTGGCGGAATGGCGGGTACTGCTGATGGTCGACATGGCGCTTCCCTTTGGAGTGTCGGCGGGGGAGGAGCGCAGGAAAACCCCGCGTTGGCAGCACGCAGGGTTTGCAACAGCGCCCGCCCACCGCGGGTTTGTTAGGTGTGTGTTGCGGGCCGGTCTCCGGGCTCACGAGGGGCAGTGTCATGCCGGCAAGTGTCGCCTTCCCATGCCATTGGCACAGTGGATCTGACACTTCGCTCGCTTACCGTTGCGGGGGCAGCACCGGACTGGCCACGGCTTTTTAGTTAAGCACGTGATTCACCGGTTTCCCGTTTCACCCTGTGAGGGGCACCCGTAACAAGGCGCGTAGCAAATCATGGGCGGGGTGACGCCGTCAATTGCGGGTGCCGGCGCATTGCCGATTGACCGCCCCCCGCGCTCTGCGTAGCCTTGCGCGTTCGAGGTTCTTCGGCCAGCGGTCGAAGCTAAGAAGGGAACGCGGTCGATGCCGCGGCTGCCCCCGCAACTGTGAAGGGTTTGATTTCTGCAAGGCCACTGCTTGCGCGTTCAGAACGCCCGCGGGAAGGCGCAGGAACCGCCGGTCCAACGACTGGCAAGCCCTCAGCCAGGAGACCTGCCTCGACCCAGATTCTCACTACAACCGGGCGGGGTGATCCGGTGGCGAAATCTCCGCGCGCCTCTGCGCTGCGGCTCTCGTCCCGTATGCCCGCCACCTTTGCCAAGGGGCATCCGATGAAAACACTGGCCAAACTTCCCGTCACCATCGTCACCGGCTTCCTTGGCTCGGGTAAGACCACCTTGCTGCGGCACATGCTGGACAACGCCCAGGGCCGGCGCATCGCGGTGATCGTCAACGAGTTCGGCGAGCTGGGCATCGACGGTGAAATCCTCAAGCAATGCGCCATCGGCTGCACCGAAGAAGAGGCCACAGGCCGGGTCTATGAGCTGGCCAACGGTTGCCTGTGCTGCACCGTGCAGGAAGAGTTCTTCCCGGTGATGCGTGAACTGGTGGCGCGCCGTGGCGACCTGGACCACATCCTCATCGAAACCTCCGGCCTGGCCCTGCCCAAGCCCCTGGTCCAGGCCTTCCAGTGGCCGGAAATCCGTAGCGCCTGCACCGTCGACGCGGTGATCACCGTGGTCGACAGCCCGGCCGTGGCCGCCGGCACCTTTGCCGCGTTCCCCGAGCAAGTGGACGCCCAGCGCAAGCTCGACCCCAACCTGGACCACGAATCGCCGCTGCACGAGCTGTTCGCCGACCAACTGTCCAGCGCTGACCTGGTGATCCTCAACAAGACCGACCTTATCAACCCCGCAGAACTGGCCAAGGTGCGCCAGGAAGTGGCCGAAGAACTGCCGCCAGCGGTGAAAGTCATCGAAGCCAGCAGCGGCCGCCTGCCCCTGGACGTGCTGCTGGGCCTGGGTGCCGGCTCCGAGGAGCACATCGACGGTCGCCACAGCCACCACGATCACCACCACGACGGTGACGACCACGACGATCACGATCACGACGCCTTCGATTCCATCTCCATCGAACTGCCCCAGGCCGACGAAAGCCTGCTGCTGGACGCCCTGACCCAGTTGGTGGTCAAGCACGGCATTCTGCGGGTCAAGGGCTTTGCCGCGATCCCCAACAAGCCGATGCGTCTGCTGATCCAGGGCGTGGGCACCCGCTTCGACAAGCACTTCGACCGCAAGTGGGGCGCCGATGAAGCCCGCACCACGCGCCTGGTGCTGATCGGCCAGGAGCTGGACGCTGCCCAGCTCGAAGCGCAACTGCGCGCCGCGCTCAGCGTGTAAGTCATGCACCTGCTCAGGACCCAGCCCGGCGGTTTCGTGTCGGACGACAACATCGCCGACCTCGGACAAACCCCCGCCGAACTGGTGATCCTGTGCAGCGGCGATTCCAGCCTGGCGCTGCTGGCGGATGCCGCCGAGCAGTTGCCCGAGGACTACCCCAGCTTTCGCCTGGCCAACCCGATGCAGGTGCAGAACCACGCCTCGGTGGACCTGTATGTCGACCAGGTGCTGCGCCATGCCAAGGTGATCCTGATTTCCCTGCACGGCGGCATTGCCTACTGGCGCTACGGCGTCGAGCGGCTGGTGGCGCTGTCCCAGCGCGGGGTGCAGCTGATTCTGGTGCCGGGGGACGATCGTCCGGACCCGGAGCTCAGCGATCTGAGCACCGTGGGGCCGGGCGAGCGCGATCGCCTGTGGCAGTTCCTGCGCCAGGGCGGGCGCGACAACGCGCTGAATTTCTACCGTTGCCTGGCCAGCAGCCTGCTGGGGCGCGACTACCCCTGGAGCGAACCGCAGGTCCTGCCACGCACGGCGATCTATCACCCGCACAAAAGCCAGGCCACCCTCAGCGACTGGCAGGCCGATTGGCAGCCTGATCAAGCAGTGGCGGCGCTGCTGTTCTACCGCTCCCACCTGCAGGCGGCCAACACCGGTTTTATCGACCTGTTCTGCCAGCGCCTGCAGGCGGCGGGGCTCAACTCCTTGCCGATCGCCGTGGCCAGTCTCAAGGAGGCCGCTTGCCTGAGTCAGGTTGAAGACTGGCTGGAGGCCACTGCGGCCGGGGTGATCCTCAACACCACCGGCTTTGCCCAGTCCAGCCCCGAGGCGCCGCACCTGCGGCCGTTCCGGCGCAATATCCCGGTGATCCAGGCCATCTGCGCCCAGGACAACGAACCCGGCTGGCGCGACAGCGAGCAGGGCCTGGGGCCGCGGGACCTGGCCATGCACATCGCCTTGCCGGAGCTGGACGGGCGCATCATCAGCCGGCCCATCAGCTTCAAGGACCTGGCCTGGCGCAGCGAGCGCAGCCAGTCGGACGTGGTGTGCTACCGCGGCCAGCCCGAGCGCATGGACTTTGTCGCCGAACTGGCCCGGCGCTGGGTCGAGCTGGGGCGCCTGGACAACGGCCGCAAGCGCATCGCCCTGGTGCTGGCCAACTACCCGACCCGGGACGGGCGCATCGGCAACGGCGTCGGCCTGGACACTCCGGCTGCGGCGCTGAACATCCTCAAGGCCCTGCACGCCGAAGGCTACCCGCTGCCGGCCGAGTTGCCCGCCAGCGGCAGCGAGCTGATCCGGCAACTGCTGGGCGGGGTCAGCAATGATCTGGACAGCCTCGACCAGCGTCCGTGCCAGCAAAGCCTGGCCCTGGACGACTACGCGGCGCTGTTCCAGGCCCTGCCCGAGGCCAACCGCCAGGCGGTGCTGCAACGCTGGGGCGCACCGCAGCAGGACCCGATGTTCCGCAACGGACGGATGATGATCGCCGGCCTGCGTTTTGGCCTGACCTTTGTCGGTATCCAGCCGGCCCGGGGTTATCAGGTGGACCCCAGCGCGGTCTACCACGACCCGGACCTGGTGCCGCCCCATGGCTACCTGGCGTTCTACTTCTGGCTGCGCCAGACCTACGGTGCCCATGCGCTGATCCACGTCGGCAAGCATGGCAACCTGGAATGGCTGCCGGGCAAGGGTGTCGGCCTCTCGGAAAACTGCTGGCCGGATGCGTTGCTGGGGCCGCTGCCGAACATCTACCCGTTCATCGTCAACGACCCGGGGGAGGGCGCCCAGGCCAAGCGCCGTACCCAGGCGGTGATCATCGACCACCTGATGCCGCCCCTGACCCGTGCCGAAACCTACGGCCCGCTGCGTAACCTGGAGCAGCTGGCGGACGAGTACTACGAAGCCCAGCTGCTGGACCCACGTCGCGCTCGGGAACTGCAACGGGACATCCTGCAACTGGTGCGCGAAACCCATATCGACCGCGAACTGCAACTGGAGGGCGCGCTCGACAGCGACGCCGACGCGGCCATCTGGCTGCCGCGCCTGGACACTTACCTGTGCGACCTCAAGGAGTCGCAGATCCGCGATGGCCTGCACGTGTTCGGCGAATCCCCCGAGGGCCGCTTGCGCCTCGACACCCTGCTGGCCCTGCTGCGCATTCCCCGAGGCGATGGCAAGGGCGCCCACGCCAGCCTGTTGCGAGCCCTGGCCAAGGCCTTCGGCCTGGGCTTCGATCCGCTGGACTGTGCCTTGGCCGAGCCCTGGACCGGACGCCGGCCGCAGCCGTTGCGGCAGATCAGCGATGGGCTCTGGCGCACCGCCGGCGATGCGCGCGAGCGCCTGGAACTGTATGCCGCCGAGTTGATCGAGGCGGCGCTCCAGGGCCCGGTGGCGCAGCTGGATGAACCCGGCTGGGAGCCGGTGCAGAGCATTATCGACGGCTTGCGCGAGGTGGTTGCGCCGCGCCTGGACGCCTGCGGCCCGGCGGAAATGCGCGGCCTGCTGGAGGCCCTGAGCGGGCGTTTCGTCCCCGCCGGACCCAGCGGCGCACCCAGCCGCGGGCGTCTGGACGTGCTGCCCACCGGGCGCAACTTCTATTCGGTGGACGTGCGCAACCTGCCCACCACCACCGCCTGGCGCATCGGTTTTCAGTCGGCGAACCTGATTCTCGAACGCCACCTGCAAGACCACGGCGACCACCTGCTGCACCTGGGCCTTTCGGTCTGGGGCACCGCCACCATGCGCACCGGCGGCGACGACATTGCCCAAGCCATGGCGCTGATGGGCGTGCGCCCGGTATGGGCCACCGGCAGCCAGCGGGTCGACGATTTCGAGATCCTGCCCCTGAGCCTGTTGGACCGGCCGCGGGTCGACATGACCTTGCGGGTGTCCGGGTTCTTCCGCGACGCCTTCGCCAACCTGATCCGCCTGTTCGACGCGGCGGTGCAGGCGGTGGCGGCCCTCGACGAACCCGATGACATGAACCCGCTGGCGGCCAGGGTGCGCGCCGAACGCGCAGCCTTGATCGCCTCCGGCCTGGACCAGGACACCGCGGCGCGTCAGGCCGGCTGGCGGATCTTCGGCGCCAAGCCCGGGGCCTATGGCGCCGGGGTCCAGGGTGCCATCGACGGTCGCCTGTGGCAGAGCCGCGAGGACCTGGCCGAGGTCTACCTGAACTGGGGCGGCTATGCCTATGGCGGCAGCGACGAAGGCACCGCCGCCCGCGAGCAGTTCGCCACCCGCCTGAGCCAGGTGCAGGCGGTGTTGCAGAACCAGGACAACCGTGAGCACGACCTGCTGGATTCCAACGATTACTACCAGTTCCAGGGTGGCATGTTGGCCGCGGTGGAAAGCCTCAGCGAGGCCAAGGCCGCCAGCTACCACGGCGACCACAGCCAGCCGGACCTGCCGAAGATCCGCACCCTCAAGGAAGAGCTGAACCGGGTGATCCGCTCGCGGGCGGCCAATCCGAAGTGGATCGACGGGGTCAAGCGCCATGGCTACAAGGGCGCCTTTGAAATGGCCGCGACCCTGGACAACCTGTTCGCCTTCGACGCCACCACCGAGCTGATCGACGATCACCAGTACGCCTTGCTGGCCGATGCCTACCTGCTGGATGACTCGACCCGCGAGTTCGTCCGCCAGCATAATCCCCACGCCCTGCGCGATATGACCGAGCGCCTGCTGGAGGCCCAGCAGCGCGGCCTGTGGCAAGAGCCCGGCGAGTACCGTGAGGCCCTGGAGCACCTGTTGCTGGATATTGAAGAAGACAGCTGAGCCTGTAGCCGCTGCCGCAGGCTGCGAACGCCGACGACGTCGACGTCACGTGCTACCGCCCTGAACCTCCTCGTGACGGCTCTGCGGTGCCGATCGCAACCTGTAGCCGCGGCCACCCCCTGATGTTTGCACAACCCTTGAGCGAGCCCCCGACATGAGCGACACCCCCCATTTCCCGCTGTCCGCCGTGGTCGGCGCCGAAAGCCTGAAACTGGCCCTGTGCCTGACCGCCATTGACCCGAAGATCGGCGGCGTGCTGATCGAAGGCCCACGGGGCATGGCCAAGTCGACCCTGGCCCGAGGCCTGGCCGACCTGTTGGCCAGCGGGCAGTTCGTCACCTTGCCCCTGGGCGCCAGCGAAGAGCGCCTGGTGGGCACCCTGGATTTGGACGCCGCTCTGGGCGAAGGCCGGGCGCAGTTCTCACCGGGGGTGCTGGCCAAGGCCGACGGCGGCGTGCTCTATGTCGATGAAGTCAACCTGCTGCCCGATCACCTGGTGGACCTGCTGCTGGACGTGGCCGCCAGCGGCACCAACCTGATCGAGCGCGACGGCATTTCCCATCGCCATTCGGCGAAGTTCGTGCTGATTGGCACCATGAACCCGGAAGAGGGCGAACTGCGCCCGCAACTGCTGGACCGCTTCGGCCTCAACGTCGCCTTGAGCGGCCAGCCGGCCCCCGAAGAACGCGGGCAGATCATCCGCCGCCGCCTGGATTTCGACAGCGATCCCCAGGGGTTCTGTGCCCAGTGGGCCGAGCCCCAAGCGGCGTTGCGCGAGCGTTGCCAGCAGGCGCGGGCCGCCCTGGCCGGCATCCCGCTGGACGACCAGGCCCTGGCGCTGATCACCGAGCGCTGCTTTGCCGCTGCGGTGGACGGCCTGCGCGCTGATCTGGTCTGGCTGCGCGCGGCCCGCGCCCACGCGGCCTGGCGCGGCGCTCCGGCGATTGCCGAGGAGGATATCGACGCCGTGGCCGAGTTCGCCTTGCGCCACCGGCGGCGGGAGACTCCGCCCGGCGCGCCGCCATCGGGGCCAAGCCCCCAGGCACCGGCATCCGCCAACGCCAACCTCAATGAAGGCCAGGGCCAATGGGGCGAAATGCCAGCCCAGGCCTTGCCCACCGGTGCCCGCCGAGAAGTGCCGAGCTGGCCAAAAAAGCCCTAGGCATCCGCCCCCAGAGTGACCGGGGGGCGGATGCCAAGCCCCGGGCGGGGCACCTGGATCAAGGTCGGCACGGCGCCAGTCGCGCCGCCGGCAGCGGCGCGATCAATTGGCCCGGCACCTTGCTCAAGGGCCGGCCACGCTTGCGCCAAGACCTGCTGTTTCGCCTGCGCCGCCGCGCGCCCCATGAGCTGTGGCTGGTGATCGTCGACGCCTCGGCCTCGACCCGTCGCCACAGTGCCCTGAGCGACGCCAAGGGCCTGCTGGCGCAACTGTTCGACGACGCCTACCGCCAGCGTGCGCGCCTGGCGCTGCTCACCGCCAGCGGTCGTGCGCCGAACTGGCAGGTCCAAGGCCTGAAAGCCTCCAAGGACTTGCGGTACTGGCTCGACGGCCTCGGCGCCGGTGGCGGCACGCCCTTGCCACAAGCCCTGAGCGAAGCGACCCAGTGGCTGGAACAGCGCCAGCGCCGCCTGCCGGCGGAGCAGCAGCGCGTACTGCTGATCACCGATGGCCGCTTGAAAAGCCTGCCGCCGCTGCAACCCCTGAACTGCCCGACCTTACTGCTCGACATCGAACGCGGCCCGATCCGCCTGGGCCGTGCCCGCGAACTGGCCACAGGCCTCAACGCCGCCTACCAGCACCTCGATCTGTAGCCTCTAACCCTCTAACCCTCTAACCCTCTAACCCTGTAGCCGCTGCTGAGCCTGCGAAGCTGCGACCGCCGACGCAGTCGGCGCAAAGGCCCCCAATCCTTCCCAGAAACAACGCAGATCCTGCCCCTGCTAGCCCTTCGGGTCCGTTCGCAGCCTGGCGGCAGCGGCTACATGGACCTGTGCCGTGCCTGCGAGCCCTTCGGGCTCGGTTGCAGTCTGGCGGCAGCGGCTACATGGACCTGTGCCGTGCCTGCGAGCCCTTCGGGCTCGGTTGCAGTCTGGCGGCAGCGGCTACATGGATCTGTGCCGTGTCTGCGAGCCCTTCGGCCTCGGTTGCTGTCTGCGGCAGCGGCTACACTGCCTGCGCCAACACAGGAGTGACTTCATGCGGGTACTGGTGTGCAACAATCAGGACGATTTTCGGGTCAAGGCCTATGCGGGGACCAATGGCGTGCTGTTGGCCATGGATCTGGATGCCTCGCGGCGCCGGGGCTTGTTGGGGTTTGCCATCGAAAAGCAGACCGGCAGCAAGCCTTGGCTGTTTTTGTTCAACAGCCTGACCTTTCCCGGCAAGGCTCACACCTTTCCTCAATTCCACGCGACCCCCAGCGATCAGGCGCCGCTGCAGAAGTTTCGCTGGGCCGACTATGCAGTCAATCCCGGCGCTACCCTCAACTATCGGGTGTATCTGGTCTACGGCAGCAGCGATGCGCCGCAGTTGGGCGAGTCGCTGGCTTTGAGCATCACCGCCGACAACGGCCAGCCCGCCGGCCAGCGGGTGATCTTCAACCGCGCGGTGGCCGCCAGTCAGGCGTTTTCGCGCAAGTTTCCCGAGTTGGACGCACAGTTGGGGGCCAACAAAAAACTGCCGATCGAGGCCTGGCCGGATGCCCCCCGGCGATGGTTGGAAAACGGCTTGTTGGGGGAGCTGCTGGGGTTTATCCAGCGCGCCACGGATGCCCATTGGGCGCTGGACATCGCCATCTACGAGTACCAGTTGCAGGCGATCGTCGAGGCGGTCAACGCCGCCTTCGACCGAGGCGCCCAGGTACGGGTGCTGTACCACGCCGGTCCCGGGGACGATGACACCGTGCAGAATCAGGCCAGCCTGCAGCACCTGCCCGATGCCAACAAACGCGGCCGGGTGACCCATGGGATCTTTCATGACAAGTTCATCGTCCTCAGTCGCCTGGACGGTAGCGGTCAGCGCCAGCCCGCAGCCGTGCTGTGTGGCAGTACCAACTTCACCGCCAATGGCGTCTACCGTCAGGCCAACGTGCTGCACAGCCTTGATCACCCGCCGATGGCTGGAGAGTATTTGCAGGTGTTCGAGCAGATCTGGGCGGCGCCGAATGATGTAGGCGCCACCCGCCGGTGGCTGACCCAGCACAACCCCATGCAGGCGGATGCGCCGCTGTTTGCCGGTTTTTCCCCGCGCAGTGGCCAAGGCGATCTGGATCAATTCGTCACCATCATCAATGACACCCGCCGCGACCTGCTGTTCGCCACCGCCTTTGCCTTGCCCGAGCGCCTGCTCGATGCCTTGCTCGGTCAGCCCCACGACGACGTGCTGCGCTACGGCCTGCAAAACACTGCCAGCCGCATCACGGGATTCCACGCCGATCGCAGCGCCGAGTTCACGGCCACCGCGTTGCTTAACCAGGGCGTGGAAGGTTGGCTCAAGGAAGGCCTCAAGGGGCAGAAAGGCAACCTGCTGGTGCACACCAAGGCCATTGTCAGCGACTTCACCAGCGAGGCGCCGGTGATCATCAGTGGCAGCCATAACTTCAGCGTTGGCGCTAGCCTGCGCAATGACGAGAACTTCCTGATCATCCGTGGCGACACTGACCTGGCCGACCGCTACGGCCTGGAACTGCTGCGCTTTTACGAGCACTACCGGTTTCGCTACTACGCCAAGCAACTGGCCCTCAAGCAGGTGCGCCCCTTGGCGGTGGACGACAGCTGGAGCAACGACTACTACCGCGAAGGCGACTTGCGCCAGTTGTCGCGGCTGCGCTTTTCCGGGCGTTGAAGGCGGCGCGGTAGCCCCGCAAGCGCCGCGTCAGGTTAGACAGGGTCGGCCCGAGTGGGTAGTTTCCACGGACTGCGCACGAGGAACCTGCCATGGCCTCGGACCTGACGTCCATTGAGCTGTTTCTCAAGGCCCTGACCCTGGGCAACCTGTCCCGGGCCGCCGAGCAGTCGCACCTGTCGCTGTCCGCCGCCAGCCGGCGCCTGTCGCTGCTGGAGCAACACGTCAAGGTGGCGCTGCTGACCCGCACCTCCACCAGGGTGCAGCCGACGGCGGCGGGGCAGGCCCTGGCCGAACATGCCCGCAGCCTCCTGCGAGCGGTGGATGTGATGCACGCTGACCTGGCCGACTTTGCCAAGGGCGCCACCGGCCGGGTCAGCCTGTACGCCAACAGCTCGGCGATGAGCCAGGAACTGCCCCGGCAATTGACCCAGTGGAGCGAGCTGCACCCGGGGATTCGCGTGGACATCCGCGAAGAGCGCAGCCGCGAGATTCTTCTGGCGGTGCGCGACGGCATCGCGGATGTGGGCATCGTCACCACCTTGCCCCAGGCCCGGGACCTGTACTTCAAGCCCTATTGCCGCGACCGCCTGTGCCTGATCGTGCCCCAGGAGCACCCGTTCAAGATGAGCCATGCGCGTTTCCAGGACTTGCTGGGCTACGACTTCGTCGGCCTGGAAGACAACGCCGCCATCACCCCGCTGATCACCGAAGCCGCGGCGGCGGTGAGCATGCCCCTGCGCCTGCGGGTGCAGGGGCGCAGCTTCGAGGCGGTGTGCCGGCTGATTGCCGCCGGGCAGGGCGTGGGGGTGTTGCCCCAGGGCGCGGTGCAGATCTTTCGCAAGGAGATGGCCTTGCGTTTTATCGAAATCGACGACCCCTGGGCCGATCGCCAGATGTTCCTGTGCCGACGCCGGGAGCAACCGTCCCTGGCCAGCCGCGAGCTGTTCGACTACCTGGCTGACTGCGATCGCAGCGCGCCGCCGCCCTAGTCGCGGGCCCCTGGCTGCCTGGCGCCGCGAGCCTTCGAATTTTGCGAAGGCGGTTTCCACAATGAGCAATTCCCCTGGGCGCTTCCCCGTGCCCAGAATGGGCTCGCCCGTGCGCTTGACCTGCCTCGATAACAACAACACGTCAGACCAGGAGAGACGGCTTGTCCAGGATCAATCCCGCTGTAAAACCTCCCCATCGCATCGCGGTGATCGCCGGTGACGGCATCGGCCGCGAGGTGGTTCCTGAAGGCTTGCGCGTGCTGGAAGCCGTCAGTCGGCGCTTCGGCATCGATCTTGAGTACGATCATTTCAACTGGTGCAGCGAGCACTACCAGGCCCACGGCAGCATGATGCCCGCCGACTGGGCCGAGCAGATCGGTGACCACGAGGCGATCTTCTTCGGCGCCGTGGGCGCGCCGGACATCGTCCCCGACCATGTTGCAGTGTGGGATTCATTGCTGAAGATCCGCCGCCAGTTCGACCAGTACGTGAACATCCGCCCGGTGCGCCTGATGCCCGGGGTCCCGTGCCCGCTGGCCGGGCGGGCGCCGGGGGACATCGATTTCATCGTGGTGCGGGAAAACACCGAAGGCGAATATTCCAGCGTCGGTGGCCGCATGTGGGAGGGCACCTCGCGGGAGATTGCCTTGCAGGAGTCGGTGTTCTCCCGCCACGGCGTCGACCGGGTGGTGCAGTACGCCTTCGAGCTGGCCAGCCGCCGGCCCCGGCGCAACCTGGTGGCGGCCACCAAGTCCAATGGCATCGCCATCACCATGCCGTTCTGGGATGAGCGAGTGGAGGCGCTGGCCAAGGCCTACCCCGAGGTCGACACGCGCAAGTTCCACATCGACATTCTCTGCGCGCACTTCGTCCAGCACCCGGACTGGTTCGATGTGGTGGTGGCGTCCAACCTGTTCGGCGACATCCTCTCCGACCTGGGCCCGGCCTGCACCGGCACCATCGGCATCGCGCCCTCGGCCAACCTCAACCCGGAGCGTCTGTACCCTTCGCTGTTCGAGCCGGTGCACGGCTCGGCGCCGGACATCGCCGGCCTTGGCGTGGCCAACCCGATCGGCCAGATCTGGTCGGCGGCGCCTTGTTGCGCAACACCCTGGAGCAGTACGGCGGCCTGGACATCGTGGTCAACAACGCCGGCACCACCCACCGCAACCGGCCGATGCTGGAAGTCGACGAGGCCGAGTTCGACCGGGTGTTCGCGGTCAACGTGAAAAGCATCTTCCTCAGCGCCAAGCACTTCGTGCCGCATTTTCGTGGCCGGGGCGGCGGGGCGTTCATCAACATCGCCTCCACCGCAGCGATCCGTCCGCGTCCCGGCCTGGTCTGGTACAACGGCAGCAAGGGCGCGGCGGTGGTGATGAGCAAGACCATGGCCGCCGAGTTCGGACCGGACAACATCCGCGTCAACTGCGTCAACCCGGTGGTGGGTGCCACGGCGCTGCTCAGTGAGTTCATGGGCGTGCCGGACACCCCGGAAAACCGCCAGAAGTTCATGGCCAGCATTCCCCTGGGGCGCTTCTCCACCCCCCAGGATGTGGCCAACGCCTGCCTGTACCTGGCCTGTGACGAGGCTGCGTTCATCACCGGCACCTGCCTGGAAGTGGATGGTGGACGCTGCGTCTGATGACCTGTAGAACCCTTCAGGCCAGGGCCGCTCAGATCGGGTAACCCGCATTTTGTGTAGCCGCTGCCGCAGGCTGCGAACGGCTGCGCAGGAGACGCAACGATCTTGAAGACGCCGGAGGTTCGGCAGGCAATTCCCAAGCAAGGCCCCGCGGGCATTTGCGCCCGTTTCAACCCAATCAATGGAGTGCAGTCGACATGTGTGGGATCGATAACGACAACAACCACCCCAATACCCAGCAGCTTCTTGAGGGCCTGCCGAAGAACTGGGGCAAATGGGGCCCGGACGACGAGGTTGGCGCCCTCAACTATCTGCAACAGGCCGAGGTGCTGCGCGGTGTCGCCGCGGTGCGCCAGGGCAAGACCTTCACCCTGCAGGTGCAGATCGGCCACCCCGGCGGCGACCCGATGTGGCCGGCGCGCAACCCTTCGATGCGCTTCAACACCCTGGACCGCAGCCACTATCAGGCCGGCAAGCAGCCGTCGATGACCGGCGGCGCCGAGTACTGCGACGACGTGATCTTCATGCAGTTGCAGGGCTCGACCCAGTACGACGCCCTGGGCCACGCCTGGTACGACAACCAGCTGTGGAACGGCTACGACGCCAGCAGCACCGTCGGCGGCATGGCCAAGGCCAGCGTGCTGCCGATTGCCGAACGCGGCGTGGTGGGCCGCGCGGTGCTGATCGACATGGCCCGGCACCGCGGCAAGAAGTACCTGGGCCGCGGCGAGACCTTCAATCACCTGGACCTGCTGGCCGCCGCCAAGGCCCAGGGCGTGGCCATCGAGAAACGCGACATCCTGATCATCCGCACCGGTTCCATGGGCGCCTTCTACGAGTACGGCAAGACCGAGTTCTTCAAGGACCTGGTAGAGCCGGGGCTGACCTACAGCCGCGAACTGGTGGACTGGTTCAACCAGATGGAAATCCCCAATCTGGTGACCGACACCATCGCCAACGAAGTGATCACCGACCCGGTATCCGGGGTGCAGATCCCGCTGCACTGCGCGCTGATGCGCAACCTGGGGATCGCCTTCACCGAGATCGTGCTGCTCGAAGACCTGGCCGAGGATTGCGCCGCCGACGGTCAGTGGACCTTCCTCTACACCGCCGCGCCGTTGAAGATCGTCGGCGGCAGCGGGGCACCGGTGAACCCCATCGTCATCAAGTAACCGGCGCTTGCTGGTGGAGAGGCGGGCGCAGGGTTTATCCTGCGCCCCCTCACCAAGACCGATAGGGATCATCGACCGATCATGCATGACGATTCGCACTCGCCGGACTGCAGCTGCTGCCTGGATCACGCCAATGCCCATCAGGGCGTACTCGATACCCTGGGGTTGATGGCCGACCACCCCGAGGCCAGCGAGGACGACATCGTCCAACTGCTGCAGGCGCGTGGCTACTCGGCCATCGCCGCTGAAAAACTCAACGCCTTCGTGCCATCGGCCCTGGCCTGGATCGTGCTCAAGCGCCTGGGGGTGAAACACCTGCCCAACCACTTCATCGCCCTGGATGAGAAGGGTGAGGAGGTCCGGGTTCCGGTGGCCGGCCAGCACTACTTCACCGCCGCGCTGACCCTGGCATACAACACCTTCGAAAACGGCTGGAGCGAGGTGCTGCCGCGCAAGACCTACGAAATGGTGGCTGGCCGCAGCGCCGAAATGGCCATGGCCAACGAGGCGCTGTATGCCGGGGAGTCCCTGCAGGGGGCCACCCTGGAGCCTGTGCAACTGCTGCGTCTGGATGCCAGGGCGGCGCTTGAGTAAGCGCCCGGACACTGGCGGGCCGCAGGCCATGGGGTTACCCTGCGGCTCATTTTTTGAGACCGATATGGACCTTCGCCTCCCGTGACCGATACCTGCCCGCCCAACTGCGCGCACTGCGCCGAAAACCCCGACCACCAGAGCGCCCATCAGGCCGTGGTCGAAGCCCTGCAAGTGATGGGCGCCCACCCCAAGGCCAGCGAAGACCAGATCGTGCAGATGCTCCAGGCCCGTGGCTACTCGGCCATCGTCGCCGAGAAGCTCAACGCCTTCGTGCCCTCGGCCCTGAGTTGGCCGCTGCTCAAGCGCCTGGGGGTGGAGACCTTCGTCGGTCACTTCATCGCCTACGACGACAATGACCAGGAGGTTAAGATCCCGGTTTCCAGCCAGCACTATTTCACCGCCGCCTTGATGCTGGCCTACAACACGCTCGAAGACGGCTGGAGCGAGGAGTTGCCGCACAGCACCTTTGTCAGCGTGACGCAACACAGCGCCGAGATGAACGCGGCGAATAAGGTGCTGAACCAGGGCGGTAGCCTGGAGGGTGGGACGATCGGGCCCTTGAAGTTGCTGCGGCTGAGCGCCAGCGAGGTGCTGGGGCAAGCGTCTAGCTGATGTAGATGATCTTCGACACCAGCTCGGCGCTGTTCTTGGCCTGCAGCTTCTTCATCAGCCGGGCGCGGTGCACCTCCACCGTGCGGTGGGAGATCGCCAGCTTGCGCGCCACTTCCTTGCAGGTCAGGCCGTTGACGATGTGCAGCGAGATCTCGCGCTCGCGTGGGGTCAGGCGCACGGTTGGCGCCAACGGCCGGTCCAGGCGTTCGAAGTGCCAGATCATCAGCCCGAACGGGTCGTCCGGGGTCAGGGAAAAACCGTGGGCCCGGGCCCAGAACACTTCGCCATTGCGGTGCTGCATAAAGCGTTCGTCGGTATAGGACCCGCCCTGGCCGTTGCGCAGCCAGTGTTCGCTGCGCTCGCCAATGCTCTGGTAGTCGGCCTGGGACGGGTACAGCAACAGGGTCAGGTGATCGAGCAGTTGTTCGCGCTCATAGCCGAACAGGCGCAGGAAGGCCTGGTTGCAATCGAGCATGCGCCGATGCCCAGTGATCAACTGCGGTGCGGGGGAAACCTGGAAGGCCAGGCGCTCTAGGTCCTGGAGCTGCTGGGCATATACGGTCATGGGGCATCCTGCCTCGTGGAAGTCGTTGCGCCGCTCTGGCGCGGGGGGCACTACTTACTGGTGTACGTAGTTGCCCCAACTAGCGTCTGATTGTGGCGCTCGCCATTGTATGGAACGTCCGCTTCAAGCACAGAAGAAAATCACCATGAATCATGCTTCCGTATCCATTGTCGCTGCCGCCCACACATCGTTCGGTCGCCTCCAGGGGCTGACCCTGGAGGACCTGATTGTCCAGGTCACCCGCGAGGCCCTGGCCGATGCCGCAATCGATGCCGCCGAGATCGACGCCCTGTTCCTCGGACACTTCAACT
Organism: Pseudomonas sp. LD120; assembly: GCF_009861525.1. GTDB lineage: Bacteria > Pseudomonadota > Gammaproteobacteria > Pseudomonadales > Pseudomonadaceae > Aquipseudomonas. The sequence continues at coordinate 1,353,193 of NZ_WVHL01000003.1, forward strand.
CAGGCCTGGTGCCGGACGGTTTTCCGGCCTCGCTGATGCTCCAGGCCGACCCGCAATTGCGCTTCAAACCGGCCACCCGCTGCGAGAACGCCTGCGCCTCGGGCTCGGCGGCGATTCAGGCCGGGGTCAACGCGATCCGCAGCGGCGCCGCTGAACTGGTGCTGGTGGTGGGGGCGGAAAAGATGACCGGCAACTCCACCGCCGAGGTCACCCAAGCCCTGGCCGGAGCCGGTTACCAGAATGATCCACAGGAGGCCGGCCTGAGCTTTGCGCAGCTGTTTGCCCGGGTCGCGCAGCAGTACACCGAGCGCTACCACAGCCCGCTGGCCTCGATGGCGGCGATTGCGGTGAAGAACCACGCCAATGCCATGGCCAACCCCCTGGCGCAGATGCATCGGCCGATGGACTTCGAGCATTGCAACCAGGTGTCCCAGAGCAATCCGCTGATTGCGCCGTCGCTGCGCCTCACCGACTGCTCGCTGATCAGTGATGGCGCGGCGGCCATTGTCCTGGCGTCACCGCAGCGCGCCCGCTCGTTCCGGCGCGAAGTGGCGATCCGCTCCCTGAGCCAGGTTAATGACCTGCTGCCGATGGCCAGTCGCGACATCCTCGCCTTCGACGGCCCGCAGCGGGCCATCCACGGCGCCTTGCGCGAGGCCGGGGTGAGCCTGGGGGACATGAACTTCGCCGAGGTCCATGACTGCTTCACCATCGCCGAGCTGTTGATCTATGAGGCCATGGGCCTGGCGCCCAAGGGCGAAGGCCATCGGGCGCTGGATGAGGGCATCGTGCGCCAGGGCGGTCGTTTGCCGGTCAACCTGTCCGGTGGACTCAAGGCCAAGGGCCACCCGGTGGGTGCCACCGGGGTCTCGATGCATGCCCTGGGCTTTCGCCAATTGATCGGCGAGCCCATTGGCCTGGGCGTGCCCCGTGCCGAGTTCGGCTTGCTGTTCAACATGGGCGGGATGGCGGTGGCCAACTACGCCTCGGTCCTGCAAGCGGTCAGGGCCTGAGCATGAACATCGCCCATTGGCTGCTGGATGCGGCCCAACGCTGGCCCCAGCGTCCAGCGCTGTTCGCGGGCTGCCGCCAGGTGGCCGACTATCAGGACTTCGCAACCCGGGCCCGGGCTCGGGCCCTGCAGTTGCGCCACGGCCATGGCATCGCTCCGGGGGAGCGGGTGGCGTTGCTGATGAAGAACAGTTGCGACTACCTGGAACTGCTCTACGCCATCTGGTGGAGCGGGGCGGTGGCGGTGCCGGTCAACAGCAAGCTGCATCCGCGGGAGGCGGCCTGGATCGTCGGCAATGCCGGGGCCAGGTTGATCTTCACCGACGGCGGCCGGACCTTCGAGCTGCCGGACTTGCCCGCCGATTGCCTCGAGGTGCCCGGCGACGTCATGCCGGTGCCGGCTGGCGCCCCGGACGGCGAACTGCGCGAGCCTTGGTCGTGCGCCGACGACGAGCTGGCCTGGCTGTTCTACACCTCGGGCACCACCGGTCGTTCCAAGGGGGTGATGCTGTCCCACGGCAACTTGATCGCCATGTCGCTGTGTTACCCGCTGGATGTCGATCCGGTGCAGGCCACTGATGCGCTGGTCTATGCCGCGCCGATGTCTCACGGCGCCGGGCTGTACAACTTCATTCACGTGCGCTGTGGTGCCCGGCATGTGGTGCCGGAGTCCCAGGGGTTCGATGCGCCAGAGCTGTTCGGGCTGGCGCAGGAACTGGGGCAGGTCAGCCTGTTTGCCGCGCCGACCATGGTCAAGCGCATGGTCGAGCAGGCCCGGCAGCAAGGCTATGACGGCACGGGCATCAAGACCATCGTCTACGGCGGGGCACCGATGTACCAGGCGGACCTGGCCCAGGCCCTGGACACCTTCGGCCCGCGGCTGGTGCAGATCTACGGCCAGGGCGAGTGCCCGATGAGCATCAGCGCGCTGTCCCGGGAGCTGATTGCCGAGCGCCAGCACCCGGACTGGCCGGCTATCGCGGCGTCAGTCGGGCGTCCGCAGGCCTGTGTCGAGGTGCGCATCCTCGATGCCCAGGGTCAGCCGCTGCCGGCCGGCGAGCCCGGGGAAATCGCCGTGCGCGGCGCCCCGGTGATGCACGGCTACTGGGACAACCCGGCCGCCACCCGGGCGACCCTGGTGGACGGCTGGTTGCTCACCGGCGATATCGGTTTTCTCGACCACCGCGGTTTGCTGACCCTGACCGACCGCTCCAAGGATGTGATCATTTCCGGTGGCAGCAACATCTACCCGCGGGAAGTGGAGGAGGTGCTGATGCAGCATCCCGGGGTGTTCGAGGTGTGCGTGGTGGGTGAGGCGGATGCCGAATGGGGCGAGTCGGTGGTGGCCTTCGTGGTTGCGCGCCGCCCCCACAGCCTCGACCCGCAGGCGCTCAACCAGTGGTTCGTGACGCGCATGGCGTCGTTCAAGAAACCGCGCAAATACCTGTTTTGCGCCGAGCTGCCGAAGAACAGCTACGGCAAGATTCTCAAGACCCGCTTGCGTCAGTGGCTGCAGGACCCCACCGGGGCCATTGCCGACCGCTGAACGCGCTTTCCCATGGACCGCAGTACGACAGGAGTCTCCCAACATGGACGTGTCCTCTTGCAACCCCCAGCGCCAGCGGCGCCGGGCCTTTATCGGCGCCACCTCCGGCCACTTGATCGAGTGGTACGACTACGGCGTCTACGGCTTTCTGGCGCTGTACATCGGCCAGGCGTTCTTCGTCTCCGATGACCCCACCAGCAGCCTGCTGGCGAGTTTCGCGGCCTTTGCCCTGAGCTTTTTCATCCGTCCCCTGGGCGGCCTGTTCTTCGGCCCGTTGGCGGACCGCATCGGCCGGCGCCAGACCCTGATCACGGTGCTGGTGCTGATGGCCGGCTCGACCTTCCTCCTCGGCCTGTTGCCGACCTACGCCAGCATCGGCATCGCCGCGCCGATTCTCCTGGTGCTGATCCGCTGTGTGCAGGGCTTCTCCGCCGGTGGCGAGATCGGCACCATCACCAGCTTCATTGCCGAATACGCCGGCCCTGGGCGCCGCGGCTTTGCCACCTGCTGGTTGATGGTCACCGCGGTGCTCGGCCTGTTGCTGGGCGGCGCGGTGGCCAATGGCATGACCTGGGTCCTGGGCGCGGACCTGATGCAGGATTGGGGCTGGCGCGTTCCGTTCCTGCTCGCCGGTCCTTTGGGCTTCATTTCCCTGTACATCCGCCTGAAGCTGGAAGACAGCCCGGAGTTCCTTGCCCTGGCGCAGGCCGGGCAGACCTCCAAGGCACCGCTGCGCGAAGTCTGGCAGTGGAAGCGCTCGATTGCCCTGGTGTTTTTCATCATCACCTTGCACAGCTCGATCTTTTACCTGGTGCTGACCTTCGCCTCGACTTACATGTCCAACACCCTCAAGTTCGACAGTGGCACCACCTTGCTTTACGTGTTCGTCGCCAGCCTCTCGGCGGCGCTGGTCATGCCTCTGGGCGGCGCCTTCACCGATCGCTACGGACGCAAGCCGTTCCTGATGGTGATCGGCACCCTGGCTACCCTGGCCATGTACTGGTTCTTCAAGACCGCGCCCAACGCCACCCCGGCCACGCTGTTCTGGCCGTTGATGGCGGTGGCGATCCTGTTCGGGTTCTACGCGTCCTCGACCTACGCGCTGATGAGCGAACTGCTGCCGACCCGCATCCGCTCCACCGGGATTGCCGTGGCCTACAACATTCCGGTGGCGGTGTTCGGCGGCAGTGCACCGCTGATCTCCACCTGGCTGATCAAGCTCACCGGCGACATCACCTCGCCCTGGTATTTCTACGTGGCCACCGGGGTGGTGTCGTTAATTGCCCTGGTGGTGCTGCGCAAGGAGGACTTTGTCGCCTGCGCTCCTGGCTCGCACAACCAAGACAGCCTGGAACCCTCGTTGATGGTCAACCCGGCGCCCTGAGCCTGCGGCCTGGGGGTTCAGCAGGTGGGGGATTCAGAAGCCTTGGGGTTTCCAGCATGCCGCCGGTGGCGCGGCACCGGCACAGGTGCGGTTTTGGCCATACAGCGGTTTTGCCGGCTTGCGGGTTACCGCGCTGTTGCGGGTCCTGATGCAGGTGCGGGTATAGCGGTGCATCTGGTTCAGCGCTAGGTTGCGCAGCCCCTTGGGGCAGATCAACAGGGCCTCGCCGAAAGAGAAGAGTTGAAAGCCTTGAACTTCCAGGCGCCGCTCAGAGGTCAGGCGGGTGTTCCACATCAGTGGGTCCAGGTCATGCAGTTCGAGGTCATCGTGCAGCACGAATCGTTCGATTCCGTCCTGACGCACATCCAGGCTGCCGGCGGCCTTGTAGGTGATCTGGCTCATGGCTCCGGGCAGCACCAGAAGAAATGCTGCGGTCAGGAGCAGGGTGCACATCAGGGCATAGAAGACCCGTTTGTAGGGACTACCGGCCTTGCAGTAGAAGAACACGATGGGCAGCAAGGAGAAGAGCAGCCCCAGGAAGTTCAACAAGGCCGGTAAGTGTGGCGAGTCATTGGACACTTCGTTGCTGTAGGCATTGATGATCAGCAGGCTGGTGAAGATCCCCGAGATCACCGTGCCCAGCAGGCAGAGTGTCAGGGGCACGAACAGGCCACCCCAGGTGCCCCTGCCCGCAGCGGGGTGTTTCTCCAGACTGCTGTGGATCACGCGTTTGAACGCGGGGCGTGACATCACCAGCGCTGTCACCAGTACCACCACCGCCACCAGTATCAGCGACGCCAGTGCCTCACCCAGATGCACGTAGTAGCTGAGCACGATCAGGGCCAGGAAGCCTGCCAGGACCGGCAAGGTCAGCCATACCACCACATCGTTCATGTGTTCTGGAGTGTTGCGAAACACATCGTTTGCCAGCCCGAACAGCAGGGTGGTGACCGTCAGCAGCAGCAAGTAGATCAGCATGAGAAACAGCACCATGACCAGCCAGACCACCAGCGCCGATCTGGCATCGATGGAGGCCATGAACAGGTCGGTGCGGCCGATGGCCCGGGTGTACATGTACAGGCTGAACAGCCCCAGCGCGGCGGCGCTCAGGCCGATGACGGTGCCGATCTGGCTCCAGTAGTTGAGGACGCGTTTGAGGTTTTTCCTGAACACCTCTTCAAAGGTGGGTCCTGCGACTTGCATGTGGGCACTCCCTGGCAACGGCGATGGCGGCGGGAGTAGAACAAGACGAGGGGGGCTCTGTCGATGCTTTTGCACGCAGGACCGGGCTCCGACAGGGCCGGTCCCTGGCCCAGTCTTTCAGGCTCGCGCCTCAGCGGTATTGCGCCGCCGCTTGCACTGGTGTCCGCCCCTTGCGCCCGGCCGTCAGGCGATAGGCAATGGCCAGCCAGACGAACCACGCCGGCATCACGCACAGGGCCATGCGGGTATCCGGGCGCAGGGCCAGCAATGCCAGGACGAACAGCAGGAACGCCAGGGCGAACCAGGCCAGGGGCACGCCGCCCGGCATCTTGTACTGGGAACCGGCGTGCAGTTCAGGGTGCTTTTTGCGGTAGGCGATGTAGGACGCGAGGATGGTCGACCAGGTGAAGATCACCAGGATCGCCGACACCGTCGACACCAGGGTGAAGGCGGTCATCACCTCCGGAACCACGTACAGCAACAGCACCCCCAGCAGCATCAGCAGGCTGGTGAAGGCCAGGCTGATCACCGGCACGCTATGCCCTGACAGACGTTTGAACACGCGTGGTGCGTTACCCTGGTCCGCCAGGCCGAAGAGCATGCGACTGGCGGAGAACACGCCGCTGTTGGCCGAGGAAGCCGCGGAGGTCAGCACCACGAAATTGACGATGCCCGCCGCAGCGGGGAAGCCGGCGATCAGGAACAACTCCACGAACGGGCTCTTGCTCGGCGACACCTGCTGCCAGGAGGTCACGGCGATGATGCATGCCAGGGCCAGCACATAGAACAGGATGATGCGCAGCGGAATCGCGTTGATGGCCCGGGGCAGGGTCCGGCGCGGGTCGCGGGTCTCCGCCGCGGCGGTGCCGATCAGCTCGGTGCCGGCAAAGGAGAAGATCGCCATCTGGAAACCGGCGAAGAAGCCCAGCAGGCCGTTGGGAAAGGCGGCCTGGCGGTCCAGCAGGTGGTTTAGGGAGGCGCTCACCCCGGACGGCGAGACAAAGGCGGTGGCGATCAGCACCAGGCTCACCGCGATCAGGGTGACCACGGCGATGATCTTGATGATGGCGAACCAGAACTCCACCTCGCCGAACAGTTTCACCGTCAGCACGTTGAGGGCGAACAGGGTCAGCATCATGGCGATGGCGGGAACCCAGGCCGGTACATCGGGGAACCAGTACTGGAAGAAGCCGCCCACCACCACGGCATCACCCACCACCGCGACGCTCCAGCTCAGCCAGTAGGACCAGCCGAGGAAGAACGCCGCCTGGGGCCCCAGGTAGGCACCGGCGAAATCGGCAAAGCTCTTGAAGTTCAGGTTCGACAGCAGCAGCTCGCCCATGGCGCGCATCACCAGGTACACGAACAGGCCGATGATCATGTAGATCAGGATGATCGAGGTGCCGGACATGGCGATGATCTTGCCCGAGCCCATGAACAGCCCGGTGCCGATGGCGCCGCCCATGGCCATGAGCTGGATATGACGGTTATGCAGGGTGCGTTGCAGCTTCGGATGCTCGGAGGCCCCTAAGGTATCTGGAATCATCACAAAACCTCTTGATTTTATAGTTGTCGAGTTTTGGCAGTGGAAGGTCGTTGGGGGCTGCGGTCTGTGATTGTTGTGGTGCAGCCGGGTCAGGTATTGCCCGTGAACAGGGGCACGAAGCCGGTTCCCTGTTCATGGGCCACAGGAGCGTTCTTTCAGCCGGCGGTGATCCGTCGTGGTGCCGTCGCCAGGGGGGCGGGGCGCTGTTGCAGCAACTGGTACAGGTCCTTGATATTGGCCGGCGTGGGCACCAGCTGAATCTGCTCGCCGATGCCGTGCTGGCGTGCCAGGTCATGCAGGTAGCGCAGGGACGCGAAGTCTTCCAGGGCGAAACCCACCGAGTCGAACACCGTGACCTGGGCCTCATGCTCGCGGCCCGGCGCCAGGCCCTGGGCAACGCGGAAGTACTCGGTGACCGGGAAGTGCGCCGGCATCTGCTGGATATCGCCTTCGATGCGGGTCTGGGGTTCGAACTCGACGATCACCCGGGCGTTGCGCAGGATGTCCGCGTGCAGCTCGGTCTTGCCCGGGCAATCGCCGCCCACGGCGTTGAGGTGCATGCCCGGCTCGATCAGTTCGGGGGTGAGGATGGTGGCGTAGGCCTTGTCCGCGGTGACCGTGGTCACGATGTCCGCGCCCTTGACCGCATCGGCCACCGAGTCGGCGATGCGCACCTCGAGCCCCGGCCAGGCCTGCAGGTTGTGCTTGAGCTTGTGGGACGCGTCGATGTCGATGTCGAAGATCCGCAGCTCGCTGATGCCGAGCATTTCATGAAAGGCGATGGCCTGGAATTCACTCTGGGCGCCGTTGCCGATGAGCGCCATGCGGCGGGCGTCCTTGCGGGCCAGGGATTGCGCCACCAGCGCTGAAGTGGCGGCGGTGCGCAACGCGGTGGTCAGGGTCAGCTCGCTGAGCAGCACCGGGTAGCCGCTGTCGACCTGGGCCAGCACGCCGAAAGCCATCACCGTCAGCAGGTGCCGGGCGGGATTGCCGGGGTGGCCATTGACGTACTTGAACGCGTACTGCTGGCCATCGTCGGCGGGCATCAGCTCGATGACGCCAGTGGCGGAGTGATTGGCGGTGCGCGGGGATTTCTCGAAGGCTTGCCAGCGCTGGTAGTCGGCCTGGATGTAGCCGGCCATTTCCCGGATCGCCCGGCCTATGCCCAGGCGTGAATACAGGTCCGCTGCGTGATCCACATCGATGAACAAGGTCATGTCTTTTCCCTCTCGGTCAGAACGTTGAAAACTGCTGGGCAGTGCGACGCTGGTGCATTAGCGGTTGGCATGGCCGTGGAGCACATTGACCGCGTTGATGCCGATCTCATCCACCATGTAGCCGCCCTCCATGACGAACAACGTGGGTACGCCCACGCCGGCGATGACTTGGCCCATGCCGAGGAAATCCTCGCTTTCCAGAAGGAAGTGGCTGATGGGATCGTCCTTGAAGGTGTCGACGCCCAGGGACACCACCAGCAGCTCCGGGGAGAACTCGCGAAGCCGGACGCAGGCCTGGATCAGTGCTTCCCGGTAGCGCTGCCAGGTGGTGCCTCGGGGCAGGGGGACGTTCAGGTTGCAGCCTTCGCCGGCGCCGGCCCCACGCTCCGCGGCGAACCCCGAGTAGTAGGGGTAGGAGACCGCCGGATCGCCGTGCAGCGAGACGAACAGGACGTCATCACGCTCGTAGAAAATGTTCTGGGTGCCGTTGCCGTGGTGGAAGTCCACGTCCAGCACCGCCACGCGTTTCGCGCCCCGGGTCACGGCGTGTTGTGCGGCAATGGCGGCGTTGTTCAGGTAGCAGTAGCCCCCCATGTATTCCCGTGCCGCGTGATGGCCCGGCGGACGGCACAGGGCAAAGGCACTGTCCTGGCCTTCGTCGATCAGCGCCAGGCCGGTGAGGGCAATATCGGCGCTGGTGCGCACGGCATTCCAGGTGGTGGCGGTGATGGGCGAGCCGGCATCCATGGCGAAGAAGCCCAGCTTGCCGTCGATGAACTCCGGCACCTGCTGGTTGGCCAGGTCGCGTACCGGCCACACCAGGGGCAGGGCGTCGTGGCTGCGGCCGGTGGCGCGCCATTCGCTCCAGGCGCTTTCCAGGAAGGTCACGTAGCGTTCACTGTGGGCGGCGACGTAGCAGGAGCGGTCGAAACGGCGGGGGACGATGATGTCGCCAAGCCCCACGTGCCTGACCCGGTCGCGGACCGTATCGGCCCGGCTGGGTTGCTCGAAGGAGGGCTTGAGCACCCCATCCTTCAACTCGGTGCCGTGGTGCAGGCGGTGGGATTCGCTGAAGACGGTAAGCATGCTGAACGCATCCATTGTTGTTGTCCGGTGCAAATAGTTTGTTCCGGCATGGCTGCGACTTCTTTGCTTTTTGTTCTGATGGAATTAGAGTTTTGGGTAATATTTTTCCAATGAGTGGCTACTTGTGAAAAAAATGACTCGAAGGGTGTCCCTGGACGAAACCGACCTGGCGATCCTCGCCCTGTTGCAGCAGGACGCGAGCATTTCCAACGCCGAACTCAGCGAGCGCCTGTCCCTGAGCCTCACCCCCTGCTGGCGCCGGCGCAAACGCATGGAAGAGGAGGGGGTGATCAAGGATTACCAGGCCAACCTCGACCGGCGCCTGCTGGGGCTGGACATCATGGCCTTCGTGCATGTGCGTTTTGCCACCCACTCCGACCAGACTCCGGATGACTTCGAGGCGGTGATCATGCGTTTGCCCGAGGTCCAGGCCTGCCACAAGATCACCGGTGACGCCGACTACCTGTTGCAGGTGCTGGCCCAGGACCTGGACAGCTACAGCGATTTTGTCGAGCAGGTGCTCAGGCGCCAGCCGGGCATCGCCTCGATCCAGTCGAGCCTGGCGCTGCGGGAGATCAAGGCCACCAGTCGCCTGGCGATTGCCCCGGCACCGGCCCGTTGAGTCGAACCCCGGTTACTGGAACGCTCCGCTGATCAGGTGGCGGTCTTCTAGGCGACTTCACGGCTGTCGGGCGTTGTGCGCCGCCTGCAAGGTCCGGCGCACGCCTTCGGCATAGGATGTCTTGGCGATGGGCCCGATCAAGCCTTGCAGGGCCGAATCATCGAGGATCAGCGGCGAGCTGATCAGGTAGTGCATCTCCACCATCTCCCGCAGCAGCGGATCGAACAGCCCCAGCAGGCGCAGCAGGGGCTTGAGGGCGCTTTTGAAGCGGGGCTGCGGCGCTTGCTGCGCTGAGCTGTGCTCAGTCGGCAGCACCGAGCATGGCGGTAAAGCGCTGCGCCGACCACTCCTTGCGGTCCGATACCTGACCGTCTCCCAGTTCCACCAGACGCAGCACGCCGTCGGCCCGCAAGACCACATCCACCGAAAAAAACCGGCTGTCGATCAGCGCAGCGCACTCGTTCACCAGTGCCGGCACCTCGCCTTGTGCCGCATGGGCCTTGCCGTTGAGCACGAAGTAGCGCCGTTCGCTGTCCTTCAGGTAGTCCTCCCGGCGCCGGACACAGATGCCTCCCTCGATCTGGCCGCGATACTGACGCATGCGCTCTACCAATGGGGCTATGTCTGCCGGCGAATCCACCAGGCTGCCGCTGCCGGTGTTCAGCGACTTGACGTAGTCCTTGATGAAATAACCCGGCCAGTTCAGGTCTGCCAGTGCCTGGATAAAGTCGGTGTCGGGCGCCAGTACCCGGGTCTCGCTGGTGTACCGGGCCAGCAGCGGATACCACGCTGGCAGGTGATGGCAGTGCCGGTAGTGGGCCAGGGAGGTGAACTCCTTGGCGTCCTTGGCGTGCAAGTGTTCGAGCAGTGCGCCGTAGCCCTCGGGCGTCAACATCCAGCCGCGGTAGAGCACCGGCTCGTCGTCTGGCACGGCCGGGGAAGCCTTGAAACGGCCGCTTTCGAAATCCTCGAAAGAGAACAGCGAGGCGTTCAGGCCAGCGGCCAGCACCGCCTCGTACTCGTCCAGGTAGTGCTCGTCCGGGCGTTTGGGGTCGAACGGGTCGCTGGGATACAGCAGGTGCATGGCAGGTTCCATCGAGTGAAAGTGGGGCCGGGTTGAGGGACGCGGTGAGGATGGCGTTCGAGCGGTGGATGATAACGGCATTTTTGCAGGCTTTGTTCCTGGGCCTGCAGCGCCTCATATCCCTGCACGTTTATTCACGGAAAATCACTGACTGCAGACAGATTCCAATGTTTGCCATGGGGATACTGGTGCGCCTTCCGAGGAGCCTGAAGGATCGACGTGACCAGAGGCCCCCCCCGTCCAAGCAGTTCACCGGTTTTGCCATCCTTGAGCTCGAAGCCCAAGGCCGCCTGGATCTGGATGACTCGATCCGGCGCTTTGTGCCGGAGTTGCCGGCCTATGCCGAGGGCATCCAGATCCGTCATCTGCTGCACCACACCTCGGGCCTGCAGGACTACATGCTGCTGGCGGAGTTGGCGGGGATTCCCCTGACCCAGCGCTTCACCCAGCAACAGGCCCTGGATCTGCTGTTCAAGCAGAACGCCCTGATGTTTCCCCCCGGCAGCGAATTCAGCTTCAGCAACAGCGGTTGTGTACTGTTGTCGAGCATCGCCGAGCGAGCCGCCGGCATGCCCCTCAAGGACTACAGTCGAGCCCATCTGTTCGAGCTCCTGGGCATGAGTCGCTCGAGCATTGTCGATCAGTACCCGGTGCAGTTGCCGAACCTGGCCCAGGGCTATGAACAGGGCGAGCCGTCCAAGGGCCCCGAAGCTGTGGACGCCCGCTGGGAACGGACCGGCGACGGTCAGGTGCACAGCACTGTGGCGGACCTGATGCTGTGGTTGCGCAACCTGTCCATGGGGCGGGTCGGGGGCACGGCGCTGGTGGAGAAGATGCGCCAGACCGAGCCCTTCAACGACGGTGACCCGGGCTATTACGGCATGGGCCTGGCCAACCGCAGTTATCGGGGCCTGCAAGAGGTGTCCCACAGCGGCAGTTGGGCCGGTTTCAGCACCGATGTGGCCTGGTACCCGAAGCTGGATGTGGCCACTGTGGTCCTGTGCAACAGCACGGAAGGGGAGGCGTCGGAGCGCGGGCATCGCTTGCTGGATGTCCTGCTCGGCCCGTTCTGGTTGCCCCGGGACACGGGCATTCCGGCGCCGCCGCCGAGCATCAAGGCGGTGCCCAAGGCGTTCTTGAATACCTTGGTGGCCGGCACCTACCTGGATGATCTCGGTCATCAGTTCCAACTGCAACGCACCGGAAAGGGGTTTGTCCTGGACACCTTTCATGAGGTCCTGCCGTTGCTCCGCCAGAGCGATCAACTGATGGTGGCGGACAACGACGGCATCCCGATCTATCTCGCGGCGGCACCGGGGGCACGGATCGTCAGCAACAACCCGGCCTCGACCTACGTCCTGGCCCCGGCTTGGAAACCCGAGGATATTCGTCGTTATGTCGGCCTCTACGCCCTGCAAACCAGCCCCGGACAGCTCAAGGTCTACCCCCGGCAAGGCAAGCTCTACGTACGTATCGGCCAGCACAGCTAACCTTTGCAGTCGCTGACGACGGAGCGCTTTCGCGCCGGTGAACTGGGGGTGATCAGCTTTGCCGAGGAGGGCGCCGTGTTGACCAGCAGCGTGGCGCGCAATCTGCGCTTCAGGAAGGTGACGGTGCAATAGCTTCGGGCCGCATGCTGGTAACGGACAGTCGGGGCCTTCTTGCAGCCTTTCGAGGCGAGCATTTTAGACCTGGAAGCCCCACCACCTGGCCAGCACCTCGGACCAGGACCTTTGGGGGACTACCAGTGGTCAACCAATTGCTTGACCTGCGACGCATCGTGGCAACGCAGCAGCGCCTGACGAAAGCGTGGATTGGAGAACAGCCGTGCAGTGTCCGCCAACAGTTCCAGGTGTTGCTGATCGGCGGGGGCGGGCACTAACAGCACGAGGATATCGCTCACCGGCTGCTGGTCGGGTGCGGCAAAGGCCATGGCGGTCTGCGGCCGCAGGTACAACGCATGGATGCTGTCGAGCTCGGTGAGCCGCGCATGGGGCACGGCCACACCATCGCCGATGGCGGTGCTGGCGGCCAGTTCCCGGCGCCACAGACTGGCCGTGACCCAATCGCCGGGCAGTTGCCGGGTCTCTTGAAGATGCTGGCCAACCTGTTCGAACAGGCGCTGTTTGTTCGAGATATTGACGTCGAGGAGGATGTCCTCGACCTGCAGATAGCGGGCAAGCTTGCTCATGGGCTTCTCCGGGCGTTTCAGGCTTGGCTCAAGGAGAATTGAAGCGCATTTGCCTGGCTGGGTCAGTGGCGGCCGGGCAGTCTTTACGAACTCTTTAGGTGGGGGCTGGCGGGTGGCAAGGGAGTGAGCGAAGTCGTCGTACTCATAGCGCCAGTGTTCGTCGCTGGGGTGTAGAGGTCGGTGAGGCGGTTGTCGCTGTTCCAGCGGTATTGCCAGCGCTGGGGGCGGAAGCCGTGGCGGTCGACGATTTTTTCGGCCAGGCGGCCGCAGGCGTCGTAGCGGTAGCGGTTGGCTCCGGATTTCATCTCGCGTTATTTCAAACGCTGTATGTATTCTATAAGCCCAGTAGCATTGTCGCGCGGTAGATAGTGAAGTGCTTTGATAGGGTTGTTCTGTTCTGTTTTTTTGTTACTGAAATTGGTTTTGGCTGAGGTTTTTTATTGCAGGGTATCTAAAAAAACAAAGCCATCAAGGGTGTTGTCATATCCTAAGGAAAGAAGGTCTTTTTTTATTAATCTAAGTATTTTCTTCCATTGCTCTGTAAAGTCAGATATGGAAATCACCATGCTTGATCTCTTAATGTTGGATTTGCTTTTATCGAGATAAACAACGTCAATCCATTTGGCATCCACTTTGATTAGGTTGGAATCAATAATTTTAAAGTCCCAGTGAGCTGTAAATGAGCTTGATAAGAACGCCATAAAAAAAGATTCAACTCTATGCTCTAGCTGAGTTAGTATGTCGATTATGTCATCATAAATATCACTAATGTCGCCCCTTCTGCTAAGGCATAAGGTTAAGTCATTCCAATGTAGTAATATGTCTGGACTGTATTCTAGGTAGGTGGAGAATATAGCCTCTGAAACAGAGGTGTCTTCACTGTCTTTTGTTCCGAGAAGTGTGTCCCTGATTACTTCCAGTTTAAACATGTTGGATGTGTCTCTAATTGAAGATTGGACCGGCAGTTTTAGAGTCAATAGGAAATCCATGGAACGTGCCATTGCCATTATTTCTGATTCTAATCATGTCAGGAATGCTTTTAGAACCATCGGGATTATATACTACCGATTTGTGATCAGGGTTTATTGGGATATCAAAAAATGGACCCTTCTTACCGTTTGGTCCAGTCGGCAACTCTGATGCTCGTTGTCCAGCATACTTTAAGTCATCCCTATTTCCCCATTTGCCTTGAGGGTTTCCTGTTTCCTGAGCTCGTTTTATTGCATCTGATTCTTGCCACTTTATTCCATGTACTTTACCTCTTTCATATCCGGGCTCAGGTCTTAATCCGTCATAGCTTGCCAAACCCAGCGGATCAACCCAACTCAATGGATTATCCACATACCCCTGCGGCCGAGTCCCTCCCCCCAGCCCCAGCGGATCCGGACTCAAATACTGCGCCGTCTCCGGATCGTAGTACCGGTGCCGATTGTAGTGCAGCCCACTCTCTTCGTCGTAGTACTGACCCGGAAAACGAATCGGGCATTTCGTCTTGTTGATCGTATACGATCCATAAACCCCACCTACCCAGTGGTGGAGCAACGATCTACCGTGGCATCTGCGGCGAGCAGTTCCACGGCAGTAGCGCCTCGTAGTCCTTTACTGACGAGGCATGCGGCAGCCGCTCTAGTACGTGGCGTAGCCACGTATAAGGCTCTTGGCCGTTGACCTTGGCGGTCTCGACCAGGCTGTAGATCTTTGCGCTGGCAGTGGCGCCGTTGACGGTATCGCTGAACAACCAGGCCTTGCGTCCGATGACAAACGGCTTGATCGCTCTTTCGGCCGCGTTGTTGTCGATGGGCAAATAACCCGCTTCGACATAACGCTCCAGTCGGCTCCAGTTATTCGCCAGATAATGCACCGCCTTGCCTAATGCACTTTGCGGCGTCACCTGGGATTGGGTTTTATCCAACCAGACTTTCAGCTGCCCCAAGATCGGCAGGCTCTTTTCCTGGCGAGCGATAAACCGCTGTTCATCATCGGCTTCCTTAAGTTCACGCTCGATCCCGTACAGCTTGTTGATCATCGTCAGCGCGATATCGGCCCGTCCGGTTTTACCCTTGGGCTGCACTTTTTGCGCGTCCACGAACTTGCGTCGTGCATGGGCCATGCACGCCAAGCGCTCCACACCCGATTGCAACGCCAACGCGTTATAGCCAGCGTAGTCGTCGGTCATGACATAGCCACGGTAAGTTTCCAGCAAGCGCAACGGCACTTCTTGCGCACGACTGGACGTGTAATCAAACAGCACGACTTTACGATCTGGCGGGCCGCTGGCTTGTACCCACATCCAGGATTGGCGGGTCGGGTCTCGATCCGGTTCCTTGAGGACCTGAACGCGGGTTTCATCGCAGTGGATGACCGGACTTTCCAGCAGCCGGTCACGCATCAAATTGATCAGCGGCTGAAAGTGTTGTATGCGATCCATAAACCCCACCTGCCCAGTGGTGGAGCAACGGTCTACCGTGGCATCTGCGGCGAGCAGTTCCACGGCAGTAGCGCCTCGTAGTCCTTTACTGACGAGGCATGCGGCAGCCGCTCTAGTACGTGGCGTAGCCACGTATAAGGCTCTTGGCCGTTGACCTTGGCGGTCTCGACCAGGCTGTAGATCTTCGCGCTGGCAGTGGCGCCGTTGACGGTATCGCTGAACAGCCAGGCCTTGCGCCCGATGACAAACGGCTTGATCGCTCTTTCGGCCGCGTTGTTGTCGATGGGCAAATAACCCGCTTCGACATAACGCTCCAGTCGGCTCCAGTTATTCGCCAGATAATGCACCGCCTTGCCTAATGCACTTTGCGGCGTCACCTGGGATTGGGTTTTATCCAACCAGACTTTCAGCTGCCCCAAGATCGGCAGGCTCTTTTCCTGGCGAGCGATAAACCGCTGTTCATCATCGGCTTCCTTAAGTTCATGCTCGATCCCGTACAGCTTGTTGATCATCGTCAGCGCGATATCGGCCCGTCCGGTTTTACCCTTGGGCTGCACTTTTTGCGCGTCCACGAACTTGCGTCGTGTATGGGCCATGCACGCCAAGCGCTCCACACCCGATTGCAATGCCAACGCGTTATAGCCGGCGTAGTCGTCGGTCATGACATAACCGCGATAACTTTCCAGCAGCCGTAACGGCACCTCCTGCGCACGACTGGACGTGTAGTCAAACAACACGACTTTACGATCGGGTGGGCCGCTGGCTTGTACCCACATCCAGGATTGGCTGGTCGGGTCTCGATCCGGTTCTTTCAACACCTGGACACGGGTTTCATCGCAGTGGATGACCGGACTTTCCAGCAGCCGGTCACGCATCAAATTGATCAGCGGCTGAAAGTGTTCGCTGCACTGGATGATCCAGCGCGCCAGCGTTTGCCGAGGGATCTCGATGCCGTGTCGGCTCAGCACACTTTCAAAACGGTGCAGCGGCAGACCATCGACGTATTTAGTCGTTAGCAGCATGGCCAATACGCTTGGACTGGCCATGCTCTTTTCGATCAATTGCGCCGGTTTGTCGGCGGTGACCGGTGCACGTTCACAACCACGGCAACCGTAGATCTTGCGGATATGTTTGATGACGCGGATCTGCATCGGCACGATATCCAGCTGCTCGCTGGTTTCTTCGCTGATCACATGCTTGCGGCAACCGCAGGCACAGGTCAGTTCGTGTTCGGGTAGTTCGTGGATGACTTCGATACGCGGCAGATCGGCCGACAACGGCTTGCGTTTGCCACGGCATGCGGTCGGCTCAACAACTTCTTCATCGGCGTCACCGACTGAAGGCATCGGCTCGCTTTCAGGCTCATTGAACAAGGCCAGTTGTGGCGTATTGGGCTCAACGGTTTGCTCGGACTTACGCCCGAACAGACGGTCGCGCAACAGCTTGATCTGTTCTTTCAGGTCGACGATGTGGGTCTGATAAGCCTGGGCCGATTCCTCTTGGCGACTGAGTGCCTCAAGCAGCAGTTGCTTGAGCAAAACAGGATCATCAGGAAGGTCATCGGGCAGAGAAATCATGGCCCGGATTATACCGGGTCACGCCACGTAGCGCGGGGTCAAAACTTGATGAGGGCGGTTGCGCCAGAGGTCGAAACCGTCGAGCAGCCAGTTCAGTTCCTGGACGCTCAACACAATGGCCTCGTCGGTTACATCGGGCGATGTTTTAAAACGCTCGGATTCGAGGCGCTTGAGCCAAAGGCAAAAGCCGTTGCGCTCCCAATACAAAATCTTCACCCGGTTGCGGGACTTGTTGAGGAAGACGAAAAGCACTGGGTCGAATACCGCCACTTTTATATCCAACTCGACCAGCGCGGCCAGACCGTCGATGGATTTTCGGAAGTCGACAGGCTTGGGGTAGAGATAGACTTTTTCGACTTTGGCGTCGGGTCGCATCATGGTGGGGCTGGCTCCAGAAAGAGATCGGGAGCACAGCATTAGGGATCAGCTTGGCACTTTGAATGTGGGGTTGATGGAGCGCTTACTGTTGATCGGCACCACATTGCTGCTGGCGAACTCGTCATTTGCGGCTTGCCATAGCCGTGCTTGGCCCCAGACGCTGGGGCTGTTGCTCCAGCCCAGTTGGCCGCTTTCGTCCAGTAGCTCTCGGGGCGTGCCGAGGTGGTCGGTGACGATGTACCAGAGTTTTTCGCCTTGCTGCTGCGCCAGCGGGGTGATGCCGCCCGGGGCGTAGCTCCAGCGGGTGGCGTGTTCGAAGGCGACGGTGCCATCGGCGTAGATGGGCGCGGCTTCGAGCAGTTGCAGTTACAGCCTTACTATTTTCAAGCTGCAAAAGTCACATTACATTTCCCTATCACATAAAAAACATGATCATATGTACTCAATATGTATGTTTTAACCCCAGAGGCACATTCGTCGCTTACCTCATCAAAGCTTGAGGATGAGTATTTTTCATATGGGTAATCATCGATTCTATATATTGAGATGCTGGTAATTTCATAAAATTTGAACTCGGCGCGGATATCAGTTCTTTCTGCTATTCTTGGGATGCAACAAGAGAGAGAGAGCGATGTTTTAATGGTTATCTCTAGAGGTGTTGGACTCATAACTATGTCGGTTATTATAAGTGCGTCCCTGCTGTATATAATTCCATAGATGGTTTTTATTGCTTCTGTCTTTAGCTCAGGCACAATGTCTTACCTCAATTGACTTGCCGCCTACAGTCGTACTAAATCGGCGGTTCAATTTTATTTCATTCAGTTCGTCAGGAGTGGCCCAGCGAGAGGGCATTTTTTCAATTCCTGCTTCTTTCGCAGCATAAAGCCTTCTATTGTCTAAACTGAATACTGAGTCTTTATGTGCACCTTGAGAAATAAGTCTTTCTTGTGTCTCCATGGGTAAATCTCTCATTCGAACTTTTCGTATTGGCTCAACCTAATTTATGTACGATGGGTCGTTTATCAATCGATGTTTTAAATCGCTGACACTTCCTGTATTGCCCTCAAACATTGGATTTATACTGGATTGAGAATAAAGAATTGTTTTCGGGCTTACCATCTGCAAACCAGATGGATCAACCCAACTCAACGGATTATCCACATACCCCTGCGGCCGAGTCCCTCCCCCCAGTCCCAGCGGATCCGGACTCAAATACTGCGCCGTCTCCGGATCGTAGTATCGGTGCCGATTGTAGTGCAGCCCACTCTCTTCGTCTTAGTACTGGCTTTGCAGCGCCGAAGACGAAGTTTTGCGCGGTTTATAGTTGTTGCGAGGTTACTATGGATGCGTTAGCTTGCAGGAGGTTTCAGAAGCATTAGAAGTTCAAATGACTTCGCCAATAAATATTATTGGGGCATGAAAGCATGTCCATATTTACCTTGCTGGCTTGATGCTTTAGCTTGCATGTCAAATTATAATTGAGTGTTCGGGAAATCGCCAGGATGTTATAGTATATAAGGTGCTGCCTATTCGTCACCATGGAGAGCGAAATTTAAAATCCGTAAACTGCAGTTAGATTTATTTGTGGCTGACAGCTCAGTAGTGTTAGCTTTCTTAAGTGATTCTAAAAAAATGAAAAGCCAAAAAAATTCTTTGAATCAATGAGCGCCTCGCGCCTGATTTCCCCTTCGCTATAGCTAATAGTAATCGAGGAAAATGCCTTGTCTTCCAATTCAACTGACTCTACCTTTATTTCTTGTTCTGTTTTGAATAACTGAGAGTAAATCGACATTAGCGAGAACTTGTCATCCTCGTCAATTTCGAACCACTTTTCTATTTTTAGAATAGGTTTTGACTTGACGTAACCATCACTGCTGATAAGTAACTCAAGAATCAGTTTGTCAAAAATAAAATACATGCGCTCATACATTGGATGAAAAATTGGTACATTCTCGCAATCAATATAGCCGCTTATCAATACATCGAGGATTTTCTCTTTGGCTATTTTGTTAACAAATTCCCTCATTGTCGCTACCTTATTGTGAGTAAATAATTCCAAGGTCCATTCCCTTGCCGGACTCTATAAGAGTCACAAACTCCTCCGTACCATTTGGGAGATTTTTACCAACATAAGTCATTCCTTCTCCCTTGTAGATTTCCATAGCGGGCTGTCCCTTTTTAAGGGTTCCTTGGCCAATATGAGTCAATTTCCCACTAATTTTTAGATTTTCTATATCTGTCAGGAAGTCACTGCCCTCATTGACTTTCCATTTTGGATATTTTTTACCTAAATAGTTTTCAAGAATCCCTTTGTGTCTAATAAAGTGATCTTTGAAATTTTTACCTGCTACTATATTACAGCCGCCGACCAACCCCAGCGGATCAACCCAACTCAACGGATTATCCACATACCCCTGCGGCCGAGTCCCACCCCCCCAACCCCAGCGGATCCGGACTCAAATACTGCGCCGTCTCCGGATCGTAGTACCGATGCCGATTGTAGTGCAGCCCACTTTCTTCGTCGTAGTACTGACCCGGAAAGCGAATCGGGCAGGTGGTCTTGTTGATCGGCACCACGTTGCTGCTGGCGAACTCGTCATTTGCGGCTTGCCATAGCCGTGCCTGGCCCCAGACGTTGGGGCTGTTGCTCCAGCCCAGTTGGCCGCTTTCGTCCAGTAGTTCTCGGGGCGTGCCGAGGTGGTCGGTAACGACGTACCAGAGTTTGCCGCCTTGCTGTTGGGCCAGGGGAGTGATGCCGCCGGGGGCGTAGCTCCAGCGGGTGGCGTGTTCGAAGGCGACGGTGCCGTCGGCGTAGATGGGCGCGGCTTCGAGCAGTTGTTCGCCGCTCCACAGGTATTCCTCGCCGATGATGTGTTTTTCGCTGTGGGCGTAGATCGAGTTGCGGTTGTTGCTGCGGCTGAAGTTGAACTTGCGCGTGCGACGGCCAAAGGCGTCGTACTCGTAGCGCCAGTGTTCGTTGTTGGGGGTGTAGAGGTCGGTGAGGCGGTTGTCGCTGTTCCAGCGGTATTGCCAGCGCTGGGGGCGGAAGCCGTCGCGGTCGACAATTTTTTTTGGTCAGGTGGCCGTAGGAGAGAATAGTATTGGAAAATGAGCTGAGTAAGTCGTTAAGACAGCTGCTCCATCAACGTATTTGATTTTTTATATTTCTAACTGCCGGAGTCAACGCAAAACAATCTTCTAGTGGTTCTCCCTCTAGCGACCAGTAATCAATGAGCATAAAATGGCAGTGATGATTTTTTAAAAGCAAATTCAGAACGCTAACGATTAATTCATCGCTAACGTCAACCCCTTGAGTTAAAAGGTCGTTGGAAACGTCAAGCATTAGTGTCATTAATGCATTTTTTTCAACTTTAGAATAGTTGATGTCTAAATATGCAGAGATGTATTTTTTTAACCAATACGTTGTTCGGAATTCTTCTGGCAGTTCGTATGCCCAATCTTGAGTGAAAAAATCCCCCCTGGGAAGTTTGAGGTCTTTACATATGCGATCTATTTCATTCATTTTTTTAGCTCAGTTTGAGTGTGAGGAATTATATGGGAGCGATGTTCTGACGGAACCATCCAGTTTTACAACTACTCTCGCCATATCAGGTGTAACCTCTGTTCCATTAGGGAGATAGCCTCTACCTTTCACATTTGCTGGCAATGGGACTTCGTGGACCCCCGGACCTTTTTTAGCGACATCAGCAATGAAGTCAGCTACTACATTATCATCAAGATATTGTCCAACTTGATGGCCTTTACTTCGCGCGCGATCAGTCAATTGATTTGGTTTTAGTTTTTGTCCATGCTCAGAGAACGTATGACCATAAGTTGGCTTGCTCTTCGGATTTCCCCACTTAAAATCATAGCTCGCAAGTCCAAGTGGATCGATCCAACTATTCGGATTATCCACATACCCCTGCGGCCGAGTCCCACCCCCCAGCCCCAGCGGATCCGGACTCAAATACCGCGCCGTCTCCGGGTCGTAGTATCGGTGCCGATTGTAGTGCAGGCCACTCTCTTCGTCGTAGTACTGGCCCGGAAAGCGGATCGGGCAGGTGGTCTTGTTGATCGGCACCACGTTGCTGCTGGCGAACTCGTCATTTACGGCTTGCCATAGCCGTGCCTGGCCCCAGACGTTGGGGCTGTTGCTCCAGCCCAGTTGGCCGCTTTCGTCCAGTAGCTCTCGGGGCGTGCCGAGGTGGTCGGTGACGATGTACCAGAGTTTGTCGCCTTGCTGTTGCGCCAGCGGGGTGATGCCGCCCGGGGCATAGCTCCAGCGTGTGGCGTGTTCGAAGGCGACGGTGCCGTCGGCGTAGATCGGTGCGGCTTCGAGCAGTTGTTCGCCGCTCCACAGGTATTCCTCGCCGATGATGTGTTGTTCGCCATGGGCGTAGATCGAGTTGCGGTTGTTGCTGCGGCTGAAGTTGAACTTGCGCGTGCGGCGACCAAAGGCGTCGTACTCGTAGCGCCAGTGTTCGTTGTTGGGGGTGTAGAGGTCGGTGAGGCGGTTGTCGCTGTTCCAGCGGTATTGCCAGCGCTGGGGGCGAAAGCCTGCGCGGTGGACGATTTTTTCGGCCAGGCGGCCGCAGGCGTCGTAGCGGTAGCGGTTGGCCCCGGACTTGACCACCCGGCCGCCTTGTTGCTCGGCATGGATGCCCATGCCCTTGGCGCTGTGGATCTGGCCTTCGCTGAGCAGGTTGAGGGCGTTGTCGTAGAGCCATTGCTGTGGCTGGCCCTGGCCCAGGTGGGCGGCGATCAGTTGCTGGTTGGCGTTGTAGCGGTAGTGGCTCTGGCCCCAGCGGTTGTCGTCGATCTGGATCGGGTTGAAGGCTTTGTCGTAGCGGTAATGGCGTTCGACAAAGGAGGTTGCTGCTCCGCCGGCCTGCTGTTCGGTCAGCAAACTGAGGCGGTTGTAGTGCTGTTGCAGTTTGAAGCCGGCGCTGCTGCTGCGCTGGATGTCGCGGCCCAGGGCGTCGCGGCTGATCTGCAGCGGTGCATGGCCGGCGATCAGCAGTTGCGCCAGGCCGCCATTGCGGTCGTGCTGCCATTGCACGTGAGGCAGGGCGGCGAAGGCTTCCTGGGCGTTGGCCTGTTCGGCGATGGCGCCGGCCTGTTGGCCGATGGGCAGGCCGCTGGCGGGGTCGTACTGGTGTTCGATCAGACGACCGTTGATGCGTTCATTGAGTAGGCGGCCCACGGCGTCGCGTTGGTATTCGATACGGGCGCCGGGGCTGTTGACGCGGATCAGGTGTCCGACGTGGTTGTAGCTGAATTCGGTCTGTTCGCTCAGCTCGCCGTTGGCGCGGTAGTGAACAATGCTCAGCAAGCGTGCGCTGGCGGTGTCGTAGTGATAGGCAATGCGGGCGCCATCGGTGCAGTGTTTTTCCGTGAGCCAACCGACAGCGTTGTAGCTGTAGCGGGTGAGGGTGCCGGCGAAGTCGCGTTCGGCGACCAGGCGCCCGGCTTTGTCGTAGGCGTATTGATAGACGTCACCGACGCCATTGGTCAGGCGGGTCAAACGGGTGAGTTTGTCGTAGCCCAGGGTCAGGTTTTGCCCGCCTGGGTAGGTAAGTTGTTCCAGCAGGTCAAAGGCGCCATAGCCGTAGCGGGTGCGATTGCCTTCGCCGTCGACGAAGCTGGCCAGTCGGTGTTCGCTGTCGTAAGCCCAATGTTGTTGGGTGCCATCGGCCAGGGTCACGCCGCTGAGCGAGCCACGGGGATGGGCATGCTGGCTTTGGTAGGTGTAACGGGTGATCTGGCCCAGCGCGTCTTGCTGCTGGAGTGGGCGGCCCAGGGTGTCCAATTGCACGCGGCTGATCTGGCCGTCCGGTTGCTGGATTTCACTCAGGCGCCGTTTGTCGTCGTAGCGGTAGAGGGTTTGGCTGCCTTCCGGCCAGGTCTGGCTCAGCAACTCGCCATGGACCCCGTGTTGGTAAGTGGTGGTACGCCCATCGGGGTCTTTGACGCGGCTGAGGTTGCCCTGGGCGTCGTACGCCATTTGCCAGGTGACACCGTCGGCGGCGACGTAGCGTGTCAGCAGGCCTTGGGCGTTGTAGTCAAAGGTGTGCCGGGTGCCGTCCGGGTTGATTTGGGTCAGCAGCTCGCCGAAGTCGCTGTAGCGGTAGGTGGTGGTGCGGCCCAGAGGGTCGGTGGTGGCGACCTTGTTGGTGTATTGGTCCCACTCGGTGAGCCATTCGTGGCCCAGCGCATCGACTTTACGTATCACCAGAAAGTCGCTGTTGTAGTAGTGCCGGCTGCATCCGCCTTCGGCGTCGTGGTAGTCGGTGCAGCGGTTGGCCTCGTGGTACTCGAAGCGGTCGGTGTAATGCCCGCTGTCGGCATGGGTGCGAATCACCCGCCCTTTGGCGTCATAGGCAATGTGGAAATGGGTCTTGTCGGTGTCGTGCCACTGGGTCATGTGCCCGGCGTTGTTGTAAGCGTGGTACAGGGTGCCGAATTGATGGCTGGCGCAGTCGGTCAGCATGCTGTGTTGCTCATAGTGGCAACTGAGCAACCGGCGCGGGTGTTGTTCGCCGTCGTGCAGGGTGATGCCGGTCAACAGGCCTGTGCTACTCAGCTCGATGTGCAACTGATAGCCGTCGCTGTGCTCGATACGCTGCAACCGCTGCCGTGGGCCGTAGATAAAGCGGATGCGGTTGCCATTGTCGTCTTCGATCGCGGTCAGGGCGCGCTTGGGGGTCGGGCTGTGGGCAAAGCTCAGGGTCTGCTGGGTCGCGCGGTCATACAGGCGCAAGGTGCCTGAACGTTGGCCGCTGAGCAGGTAGCGACCGTTGCGCCGGTTATGGGCCTGGACTTCGTCGTCCGGCGCTTCGTAGTCCAGGGTGCTGCCATCGACGGTGTGATAGGTAATGCGCTGGCGATCGAGCACCAGGTGCTGGGACCAATCGTCAGTCCATTTCCAGCCAAATAGCCCGCGGAAGTATGCCCGCGAGCGATACAGGCGCGAGAGTTTCAGCGGGAGGCTGCCGGGGATCTCCAGCACTGGCCAGGTTTGCAGGTAGTCACCGGTGGCGACGTCCACCGGCTCGCCTTCAAGGCCGCATTTGCTGGTTTCGCAGTTCTTGCCGCTGTCGGAGGTTTTCCCGGTGTTGACGTCTTCTGCGGTGCCGTGTGCGGCCCCCTGGGGGCGGACATGAACGCCGTCGCCGCCATGGGCGACGGTTTCTGTGTGATTGGCGTTCTTCAGTGCTTTGGCCGCTTTGGCGGCCTCTGCCGCTTTGTTTGCCTTGAACAGTGCCCAGGGCAAGGTCAGGATCTCCACGCCCGCCCGTGTCGCAGCTTCGATGTGATTGCCCTTGGACCAAGCCTCTGTCACGGGTTTGACCAGGGCTGAACCCACAGCCTTGGCACCGTTCCAGGCCCCTTCACCGACGGTGCCTGGGGTGATATTTCCAAGGCGTATGTTCTCTGCGAGGATCTGCGCGTCCAGTGCATGCCCCCTCATTCCGTCCGGGGTGTAGCCTTGGAGTGTTTTGGCTTGATGCTTGACCCCGGTGTAGGCCAGTTCGCCGACTCCCATGACCGTGTCTTTGGCAAAACCGGTTACACCACGGGTGACTTGCGCATCGGCGTCCGCGACGCTGGGGAGGTAATCGGCGATCAGTGGGCCGGCAGGTGTTGAACCGAGCACCGCCCCTCGCTTGATGCTGGCGATGCCCTCATCGGCGCTTTTGTTCCAGCGGTCAAAATCGATGTATTTGTCCAGGCTGTCGATGTCCAGCTGGCGCTGCTTCAGGGCTTCGCGCTCGGCCTCCAACGCTAGCAGGCGTTCGCTGGTGCGCTCTCCGGGAGGTGCCAGGTCGCTCGTCTCACTGGCCACCGGACTGGCCGACTGGGCGACCGTCACAATCTTGCCCAAGGTGCCGCCCACACCGGCTGCGTTGCAGTTGATCAGGCAGGCGCTGTCGTGCCGGGCCAGCGGCAAGCCATTGACCTTGACGTTGCCGTGGCCCTCCAGCAGCTTGACGTGGCCGGCACCCAGCGAGGTGCCGGCGACCACATGAGCACCGGCGTCGGCCTGGACCTGATTGAAGATATCGCCCAGTCGATAGACCTTGGTGCCACGGGCCTTGACGTCGCGGGAAGCCAGCACCGGTTTGTCCAGCGTGGCGAAGGAGTCAAAGGCCACCACCACCGGCCCGACCCAGCAGAAGTCCGGCACGCTGCACACGGCTTTCCACTCGCTACTGTCATGGGCGACGTGGCGCTTGCTGCCGCCTTTGGCGGTGGTGGCCGCGTCCCTATCCACCGGTGCCGATTCGGCGGCTATCGCCTGGGTGGCGGCGGTTTTTTGTGCATCCAGCTCCGCTTTCAGCTGCTGCAATTCGCTGAGTCGGCGCTGATCCATCAAGCGTTGTTCCGCTGCCGCATCATCGGCACTGGCGGAGATCGTTAATCTATCGCTCATCTTCAAGCCTTCCCTGGCAATGCGGCGGTGCTGACCAGCGCCATGGTTATCTGGTTGATACCCGGCGTTACGGGCAGGCGCCACAGCAGCACGGCCTGACGCTGGTCCAGGTCAAGGCGCAGGGTGTCGAGCACCGGTACGCTGACGAAGGGCTCGGCGTCCGCGCCTTCACACACCACCAGCGGTGCAACGCCGGGTAGCTGCATGAGGCAGTCGCCCTCGCTTAGGCAGCCCTTGAGCCGTACGTTCTCGTCGCCGGTCAGGTAGGGCACGGCCACCTGATCGGCCGGGGCGCTCTGGTAAAAGCGCGGGTCGAAGTCGTCCGGCAACAGCGGGTAGCGTTCAGCCAGCCACTGGGCATCCAGCGTGCCTTGCAGGCCCACTCGCGGCTGCCACCAGCGCGCCAGCGCAGTCAGGCCCACAGGGTGCAAGCGCTGTGACGGCGTTTTGTAGGGATGTGCGGGGTCTTCAATCTGAGGGGCGGGCAGGCTGTCCAACTGTTCGATTTGCGCTTGGATGCGCTGGCGCACCCCAGCCTCCAGGGTGTTCAGTTCCGCCGCGTTTGGCAGCCAGCCACAACCGGCCGTGTTACTGGGGTAACTGACGCTGGGAATCGGCGTCTGCTCGGGGGCTGGCTCGGGGTCGTAGAAACAGCCGCCAAACGCCAGGCGGTAATCCAGCGTGACCTTTTCCACTTTGTCCGCTGCACCCAGTGTCCAGCCCAGAAGCGCCTTGCTCACTGTGCGCGGACCATGGACCTGCAAGGCCTTGTGCACCGGTCCGACTTGCACCTCGACCGGCCAGCTCGCCCGCCACTGCCCCTCAAAACTGTGCACGCTGCCTTGCAGCAACACATCGGTGCCGGGCTTTCCCAACAGCAGATCGCCTTCTTCGGCGATCACCGCCTGCAAAGGGTAAGTGGCTATCGATCCATCGAAGCGATCGCCCAGAACAATCGCGCTCTGCTCCTCACTCAAGGGCATGGCCTGGTCTGGGGCAAAGTCAAAGGTGCCGCGAATCACCAGAATGTCCATGGGTACACCCGCCGGGGTGGTCTTTTCGTACAGCAGGTGTGGCAAGCCGGTGTGGTTCTCGATGTGGATGACGCCCATCACCAGCTACCGTCGATCAACAGCGGCATGGCGTCGGTTACATCCAGACCTTTGAGCTGAGTGGTGTCGGCGTCCACCGGCAGGTTCGGCGCCGGTTGTGCGGTGCCGCTGTTGAGGTGCACGTCTGCGGGGGCATCGGCGTTGACCGTGTTGCCTGCCACCAGATGAATGTCCGGCCCGTCGAGGTAGATCCCGGCATCGGTGATCACCACTTTCGAGCGTCCGACCTGCAAGGTGATGCTTTCACCGTCCAGCTTGATGCTCGATCCCGGTCCGCTGGCCTGCGGCGCAGGCTCCTCACCCGCAGGCGGTGCGGCACTTTGCACGCTGCCATCGCCGACCTTGAGGCTGTAGGACGTGCCCACCACCGTGCTCTGGCTACGGCCCACCTGGGTGCTCTGGTTGATTCCCACCAGGGTGTTCATGTGCAGGCCGACGTTCTGGCTGTAGACCGTGCCGATGTTCATCATCTTGGCCAGCCCGACGTTTTGCAGAGAGGCCAGGTTGATGGTCTCGGTCTTGAAGCAGTCGACATTGATCGACCAGTTGCGCTTGATGCGATCACGTTCGTGGCGGTCGATGGTCTTGGTGCGATCACGTCCCACCCAGTGGGTTTCGTCGTGTTCGACTTCGATGTTCTGATCTCTTTCTGCGTGGACGTAGATCTCTTCGGCGCCCTTTCTGTCCTCGATGCGCAACTCGTTGGAGCCATTGCCGCCCAGGCTGCTGCGGGTCTTGAACACGCTGCGGGTCTTGTTCGCCGGCAGCGGGTAGGGCACCGGCGTGTGCTGGTTCGGCACGCAGCCGGTGACCAGGGGCTGCTCAGGGTCGCCGCCGATAAAGCTCACCAGCACTTCCATGCCGATGCGCGGGATGATCACGTGGCCAAAACCTTCACCGGCCCAGCTGGTGGCCACCCGCACCCAGCAGCTGGAGAACTCGTTGCGCTCACCCTCGCGGTCCCAATGAAACTGAATCTTTATCCTTGAGTGTTCGTCACACCAGATTTCCTCCCCCGCAGGACCGGTCACCAGCGCGGTCTGGCTGCTCAGGCGGGGCTTGGGGGCCGGCTCTTGCGGCCGAAAGAAGGTGTCCCAGGGGATGGCGCTGAAGCGGTTGCGGTAACCCTGGGTAAAGCCGTCGTGGCGGTCGTCGCTGGTGACCGACTCTTCCAGCACCTGCGGTTGTCGACCTTTGTGCTCGACGCTGACCAGCAACCACATCTGGTTGTATTCGCCGCGCGGGTGCTCGCTGAGGGTGACCAGATGGCCGCAGCGAAAGGTCGACAGATCACTCTGCCCCTTGGCCAATTGGTAGTCGGCGCGGTGGCCTTCGAGGGCGATCTGGCTCAACTGCTTGCCCACCGCGCCGGTGCTGTAGCGGCCGGGGTAGCGATAGTCTTCCAGCACCGGGGTGGCCTCGCTGCGCACAGCACTGTGCAAGGTGCTGGGCACCGGATCGAGTTTAGCGCCGCTGGAGGCGCTGCGCGGGTCGGGCTTTTTCAGGTTGTAGTCGCGGCGCACCACCTGGCTGGTGCGGGTGCTGAAACGCACCGCGAAATGGCTGACCACCGGGTCTTCGGCGGCCAGGCCGCTGCCTTGCTGATAGCGCGCGGTGGCGAGGATCGGGTAGTCGGTCTGGTTGTCGGAAAACACCAGCAGGTGCTGGTCGAGGCTGTGTTCGTGGTGCCAGTGAATGCCGTCTTCAAAGCACAGGCGTTGTAGAAACTGGAAGTCCGTCTCCCCGTATTGCACGCAATACACCCTGGGCACTGAAGGCTTGGGAGCAATGTTGAAGCGGTATTGGTCGGCGAGGATGCCGTGTTCCTTGAGCACCTTGGCGATGATCTGCGGCACTGTCAGGTTCTGGTAGACCCGCTGGTTGTGGCGGTGCTGCAACTGGTACAGGTGAGGGCGCAGGATCAGGTGATAGCGGGTCATGCGCTTGCCGCTGTCGCCGACTTCGATATCGTCGATCAGCCCATGAATGCCTTCACCCTTGAGGCCGAACTGTAGGAACGCCGGCCGGTTGAGCAGGCTTTCCAGATCGACATTGGGGTTGTCCGAAACCAGCTCGACATGAATTGCATACAGCTCGCTGATGGCTTCGTGACCCTTGAAGGCCAGCACCTTGAAGTCGTGGCGAACGGCAAGGATGGACAGCACGAAATGCGCAGTGTCGGCCGGCGCGAACATAGGCTCATCCTTAAGCGTGAGAGAGGCCAGGCCCGCGCCATACCTGGCCCGGGTGCGAAGTGGCGCTCAACCTAGCAAAGGGCGCGCAAACGCTAATATGGGACGAGTCTGGAAAGTCGCTTGAAGTTTCTGAGCATTAAAAAGCGGCCTCGAATCAAGAGCCGTGGTGTTTAAGCTTCGTGCCCCGCCCAACGTTTAAATGCCATGACCGAAAAACACGTCAAGACTATCGAAGGTATGCAACAACTGGCCCTGGCCCGAGGAGGCGTGTGCCTGTCGGAGACCTATCGCAACCTGGCTACTCGGCTGTCCTGGCGCTGTGCAGTGGGTCATGAGTGGCTGGCTGATCCTTATCGAATCATTCGGGGAAGTTGGTGCCCGGTGTGTGCTCGCCTGCAACGTCGTGACACCTTGGAAACTGCGCAGCAGGTCGCTGCCGAGCGGGGTGGGCGATGTCTTTCAACGCACTACGAATCACGTCGGCTACCCATGGAGTGGCAATGCCACTTGGGGCATCGTTGGCTGGCGACATTCGGCAGCATCAAGCAACGCAGTTGGTGCCCGACCTGTTTTCGCATGAGAAAGCGCGACACCCTGGAAGAGATGCAGGAAATCGCTACTCAGCGTGGGGGACGCTGTTTATCCGATTCCTGTATCGATAGCGCTCATGCCTTCTGGCCCACAAGGTCTGACGGGGCGGCTACAGCGTCCGCTGCTTGCGCTTGCCGCCCCTGATGGCGGCGTTGGACTTGGCTCACGGCGACGGACGCTTCGCCAAACGGATGGACGGTTAGGCGAAGACCGATCTGCTAATCCTCGATGACTGGGGAGCCTGGCGTCGTTGATTGTGCGGCAACGGCGCGACATGTTGGAGCTGTTGGATGACCGCTACGGCAACCGCTCGACGTTGGTGACAAGCAAGATGCCAGTGGACAAATGGCACGCGTTGATCGGCGATCCGACCTTGGGCGACGCGATCCTCGACTGTCTGCTGCATAACGCTTATCGGACCGAGCCGAAGAGCGAATCAATGCGCAGACGCGCGCTCGAAAGACGCGCATCCGGGCAAGCGCTGTATCGGTTTGTGGCTGGAACGGTGCGAGTGTTGCGACAAGCATCCGCCCCCTGACTCTGTTCAGGTGCTCACGATGGCACTCTCGGATTGGGTCATGCGGGCCGGTGAACTCTGAAGTTTCTTTCTCAATGAGCCCGTCGCAGATGTTCATTTTGCGTCAGCCAGGAGCTCAGGATCGGCGCGAACGCCTCAATCTAACCTGTCACACAAGTGGCCGGCTTCAATGATGGTTTCGCCCAGGGAGTGGAAATAGGCCCGCCAGAATTCCACGGCCTCTTGCGCTGTTTCCCGGTCTTTCACGCATTCGATCTCGAAAATATCCGTGCCTTGCAGTGCGGTGCTCTCTCGCCAGACGCGTAATGCCGGATCTGGTGTCTCTTGGATGCGCTGCAGCAGGCTGCTTTCGTGATTCTTGATTTCGTCGATCACGTAGTCGACGAACAGGCAGTAATCCTTTGGTGTGCAGACGCCGAAGATATGATAACGATCCGTGTCGAGAGCGCTCATGAAGGTCATCCTTTTGTGCAAGGTAATGATCGGTTGTCGGCCAGGAGCATGTCGGTGGTGGGGATTTGCTCGCATCGGCCATTGGATTGGCGTTGCGTTGTGGCTATGACCAGGACCGCGGGTTCTGAAGCCGCCTTTTCAGGCCGCGGTAGCGGTCACTGGATATCCGGGGTTGATCCGAGAGGGGGTATCTGGTCATTGAGGCGTCCTTTGCTGCCCATTCGTTGCCGGACACTCATTGGTGGCGAGTGCCCGGGTGCGAGCCCGGGTCTTTTTCTGTCCATGACATTGCGTGATAGCGATGATCGGGTTCCGGCGTTCGGGGGACTGCCCGACGCTTGTATAAACAGCGTAATACCGATCTGCAAAACTGCCATTCGGTCGTGTTTGTGCGGTGCTGAAAAAAACCTCCGGAACCTACGAAACCATTGAAATAGAACCCTCGCCGAGGGGGTAGAGGTTCTGGGCAAACAGGGTCGGCTCGCCGTCCGTCCTTCTTTTGTAAAGTCTTAATATCTTGATTTGACAGCTCATCTGTTCCTACTACGCTCGTACCGTCGCCCTGCTGGAAGGCGTCCAGACCACCAGGGCGCAGGCGCGGAAATACGACCTCAAGTGGCGTGAATCTGCACGGGTGTACCGTACGCGTTGTTGTCGCTGGCAAGCCTCAGGCGCTCACTGGTAAAGGGAATTACTGTGTTCAGGAACCTGGATGTGTGGGTCTTGCTCTGCACTGAATCTACGTTGAACAACCCAATTCTTTGCTACCACCGCAAAGCCGTGGGCGGCTTTGCCCTTTCCTGCTCATCGGCATGCTCCCGTGAGTTTGTCGCCAGCGTCCCTGTGGGGGCGGTTGGCTTGCGCTTCAACGCGCCCCTCGATCATTAGCTGCACGAAAACTGAATCACCCCCGGTTATCGAGTGAAGGCTCGCACGGTAAGGCATCGACATGAGTGCGCTGCACTGACGAGATGACAAGGATCAATAGTCGCCCATGACGGCGGCGCAACCTGGCAGGGAAGTCGCGCAGTGTCGGATAACAACGCAACACATGGCCGCCCACAGAGCAATCCGTCGGCATCGCCTGCAGCGCAGGCTGCTGCTCGTCCGCAGGAAACTGCAGTCATTGCCGGCTGGAACGATACCCACTACGACTACCCGCTGGACCTGTGCCTGCAACAGTTGATCGAGCAACAGGTGGAGCGCAGTGCGGACGCGGTGGCGGTGCGCTTTGGCGAGCAGACCTTGAGTTTTGGCCAGTTGAATCGCCAGGCCAATCAACTGGCCCACTACCTGCGCGAGCTCGGCATCGGCCCCGACAGTCTGGTGGGCGTGCAGATGGAGCGCTCGCTGGAGTTGATGATTGCCTTGCTCGCGGTCATCAAGGCCGGGGGCGCCTACCTGCCGCTGGACCCGGGCTACCCCGAGGAGCGGCTGGCGCTGATCATCGACGACGCGGCGGTGACCGTTGTGTTGACCCAACAGCGGTTTGGCCAGCGGCTTGAGGCCCTCGACGTTGAAGTGCTGTGCCTGGACGATCCGGAACAGCAAGCACTGCACGAAAATGCGGCCAATCCGTTGTCCATCAATAGCCCCGATGATCTGGCCTATGTGATCTACACCTCAGGCTCAACCGGTCGGCCCAAAGGCTGCATGCTGGCGCACAAGGCGATCTGCAACCGGCTGCTGTGGATGCAGCGTCAATACGCAATTGGGCCAGCGGACCGGATCCTGCAGAAGACCCCCTTTACCTTCGATGTATCGGTCTGGGAACTGTTCCTGCCGTTGCTCAGCGGCGCCTGCCTGGTAATGGCCAGGCCGGAAGGCCACAAGGACGCTCACTACCTGGTGGAGCTCATCAAGGCGCAGCAGATCTCCATCTGCCACTTTGTGCCCTCCATGCTGCGCTTCTTTCTCAAGCACCCGGCGGTCGGTGAATGCCGCTCATTGGGCAAAGTGTTCGTCAGCGGTGAAGCGCTGACCCATGATCTGCTGCTGCAGTGCCGTTCGCTGCTGAGCGCCGAGTTGCACAACCTCTATGGCCCGACCGAAGCGGCGGTTGACGTTACCTATTGGCATGCCGAGCCGCGCGATGACCTGCGAGTACCGATCGGCCGGCCCATCGATAATATTCAGATCCATATCCTCGATGCCCAGGCACGGCCGGTGCCGATCGGTGCCACCGGTGAGCTGTGCATTGGTGGCGTTGGCCTGGCCCGGGGTTATCTCAACCGTCCCGAGCTGACGGCTGAGAAATTCATCCGCGATCCGTTCTCCGATGAACCCGGCGCCAGGTTGTACCGCACGGGTGACGAGGCGCGTTTTCTCGACAATGGCGACATCGAAGTACTGGGACGTTTCGACTCGCAGATCAAGCTGCGGGGGTTTCGCATCGAACTGGGAGAGATCGAGAGCACCCTCAAGAGTCATCCTGCGATCAACGATGCGGTGGTGCTGGTCAAGGACCCAGGGTCGGAAGATCCCAAGCTGGTGGCTTATGTGGTGGCCGAGGGGCTGGACAAGAAAGCGCTGCGCGACTTTGTAAAATCCCGCCTGCCGGAGTACATGGCGCCGAACCTGGTGCACTTCGTCGAGCAGATTCCGGTCACGTCCCACGGCAAGGCGGATCGCCAGGCGCTGCAGGCCGCTGACGGCGCCTCGCCCGTCAGCGCCCAGGCACCGGTGCTAGAGGCCGGGGCGCTGATGGCCTGGTTGCAGGGCTATTTCATTGAGGCCCTCGGGCTTGAGGAACTGGCCGCCGATGACGATCTTTTTGACCAGGGCGCGACCTCCTTTACCTTGGTGCAGGCGGTCCACAGCATTCACCAGCAGTACCAGGTGACACTGCCGGTCGAGATGTTCCTCGAGCAGCCATCCATTGCGGCGGTCACGGCCTATATTCTCGACGCCAAGGGCCTGAGCGCGGATCCCACGCCGGCGGCGATGGCGGCGCAGCCGTTGCCCCGAGCCTGCGCCAGCGATCTGATCGAGCTGCAAGACGTGCGTTTTGATCCTCGTGCCTATTGGCAGACCCGCAGCGCCTCGCCTGCAAGCCTTGAGCGGCTCGCCGGCCTGCTCTCGCTGTTGCGCGAAGAGCCGCTGGACGGCGTGGGTAAATACCTCTACTCATCGGCGGGTGGCCTCAACGCGATCCAGTGCTACCTCTATGTCGCCCAAGGGCGGATCGAGGGGCTGGCGGGCGGCGTCTGGTACTACCAGCCACGGCTCAATCGCCTGCTGCCAGTGCGGGTGCCGGCCACCCTGGATCCGCAGATTCTGCAGCCCCAGCAGCGGGGGCAAATGGTCGAGGCCGGTTTTGCGCTGTTGCTGGTTGCCGAAACCGCCGCCATCACGCCGATCTACAACCATGCCGCCCCCGCCTTGCTGGTGCTCGAAGCGGGTTACATCGAACAACTGTTGCTGTCGCGCCAGGCCGACTTCGACATCGCCTTGACCCCGGCCTACGGCGTTGACGCCGCAGCCATCGTCGATGTGTTCAAGTTGCAGCCCAGCCATCGCTTGCTGCATTGCCTGATCGAGGGTAGGGCGCCGGCCGTTGCGGCTGGCGACGGTCCGTCATTGAGTGCTCACTGGCGCCAGCCCGGCCCCCTGTTCGCCGATTTCCTGGCCGAAAACAACAATGGTTTTGACTTGCCGGGCAAGGAGGCGTTGGCGCAATTGCACCGACAACAGTTGCAGATCCGCAGTGATCTGCCGGAGCAGGGGGCTGGCGTCATCCAGCTGCCGGCCACGCCCATCAGCGCCGACGCCCTGCGGCGGCGAGCTGCTAAGCGGCAATACCGCGATGAGTCCCTGAGCCTGGGGCAGTTGAGCCGTCTGCTGAGTCTGTTGCGGGTCGATCAGGGCCGTGGATGCCTGTACCACGCCGACCCGGCACTGGAGCTGAAGGTCTACCTGTACCTGGCTGAACCCAGCGACCGCCAGGGCGACCGGGAGCAGGGCCCAGCCTCGGGGATCTATCGCTACCACAGTGACAGCCATAGCCTGAGCCGCATCGGCGCAGGCGATCCGCAGGCGTTCAACGGGAGCTACACACCGTTTAACCGCAAGCACGCCCAGCAGGCCTGCTTGCAGCTCTTCATCATCGGCGGGCGAGCCCCGGCCTACGGTGATGAAAGTCGCTACTTCAGCCTGCTCCAGGCTGGGCGAATCGGCCAATTGCTCCTGGAAAAACAAGGCGAGTTCGGCGTGGGGCTGTGCCCCATCGGCTCGATGTATTTCGACAGGGTGCGCGCGGCCTTCGATCTGCAGGAGGGCGATCAACTGCTGCACAGCTTCGTCGGCGGCGCCGTCAGTCAAGCACGTGCGCCGGGCTGGCCACGGCTGGAGATCGACGCTGACAAGCAGATCGCCGTCGGACACTCTACCGCCGAGGCGCTGGCGATCATCGGCCTCAGCGGTCGCTATCCCGATGCCGCCAACCCGCAGGAACTGTGGCAGAACCTCAGCGCCGGCCGCTCGGCAATCCAGAGCGTTGGCCGTGAGTCGCTGCTCGGGGGCGGGGATGACCGTGCGGACTCCACGCAATGGGCGGTGGGCGCACTGGCTGGCAAGCAGCTGTTTGATCCGCTGCTGTTCAATATCACCCCCGCGCAAGCCAGGACCCTGGACCCCCAGGAGCGGCTGTTCCTGCAGACGGTCTGGCACTGCCTGGAAAACAGCGGTTATACCGCCGCGGGCCTGCGGCGCAAGGTCGAGCGGGTCGGCGTGTTCGTCGGCGCGATGTGGGGGGATTACCAGCACCACCAGCCCACCGCCGAGGGTGAGCGAGGCACTTCGTTTCTTTCGGCGATCGCCAACCGGGTGTCGTTCTTCAATGACTTCAACGGCCCCAGCGTCACTGTCGAT
This sequence comes from Pseudomonas sp. LD120, assembly GCF_009861525.1. Classification (GTDB taxonomy): domain Bacteria; phylum Pseudomonadota; class Gammaproteobacteria; order Pseudomonadales; family Pseudomonadaceae; genus Aquipseudomonas. The sequence continues at coordinate 1,388,658 of NZ_WVHL01000003.1, forward strand.
ACGTCGTGCTCATCGGCGATGACGGCGTTGCATTTGGCGTGTACCAGCATTCGCCTGGGTGAGTGCCAGGCCGCGATTGTCGGTGGCGTCAACCTGATCAGCCATCCCTCGCACCTGGAGCTTTTGAGCTCGCTGCAGTTGCTGTCCGACGATGGCCAGTCTCATCCGTTCGGTCGCAATGCCCATGGCTGGGTAGCGGGTGAAGGAGTGGGAGCGCTGTTGATCAGGCCGCTTGCTGATGCGCAACGCGACGCCGATCAGATACTCGGGGTGATTCGCACCACGGCGATCAGCCACAGCGGCAAGACATTTCGTTACGGGGCGCCGAGTGCCGAGCGCCAGGCCGCAGCGATGCGCTGGGTCCTGCAACAGGCGGACCTGCCCGCCGAGGCCATTGGCTATGTGGAGGCTGCCGCACCGGGCGCGAGCCTGGCGGACGGCGCCGAGTTTGCAGCGATCAGCCAGGTTTTCGGCGCCGCTCCTGGCAATACGCCGCTCAGGGTCGGCTCGATCAAGGCCAATATCGGCCACCTTGAATCCGCATCGGCGCTGTCGCAGATCACCAAAGTCCTGATGCAGTTGAAGTACCGGCAGATAGCTCCGACCCTGGGCTGCCATCCATTGAGCCCCTTGATTGGCGCAGAGCATGGCCACCTTGCCATCGCCGACCAGTTGAGCGAATGGCGAGGGCCGCAGCGTGCTCTGATCAACGCCTTCGGTGCCAGCGGCTCTGGCGGTCACCTGATCCTCGAAGCCGCGCCGCCCAGGGCCGCAACGGTGAAGGACGTCGGGCCCTGGCTGTTTCCCTTTACCGCCACGAGCCGTGAGCAGCTCGATCAGTTGCTGGCGGCGTTGGCCGATGATCTGCAGGCGGGGCGCCTGGGGGATGCCAGCCTTGGCGATATCAGCTACACCCTGTGTGTCGGCCGGGTGCCGCTGGAGCATCGCTTGGCGCTGGTGGCGCAGAGCGAGGCGGAATTGTTGTCGCTGCTCGGCGCCGAGCATGACCCATCGGTGCTACGCGGCACGCGGGTGAGTTCGGCGCCACCGGCGGCAAGCGAGGCGGATCTGCACGGACTCGATCGCCCGGCGTTGAACGCCATTGCCCGCCGCTGGATGGCCGGCGACACCAGCCTGGAAGAGATTGCCCAGCATGACCTGCGGCGAGTGGCATTGACGGCATACCCCTTTGCAACGATCGATTGCCATATCGCTGCCCAGCCCCGGGCCGAGGCACCGCAGCCGCCAGCACGGGACGAGACCCTGCAGACAGCGCTGGAAGGCTACCTCACGCGACATTTTTCCAAGGTGTCCGCAATTCCCGAGAGCCGCCTCGACAGTGTCGAAACCTTCGATCGCTACGGCTTGACCTCGTTGATGATCACCACGCTCACCCAGCGTCTGGCACAAGTGTTTGGCGAGTTGTCCAGCACCCTGTTTTTCGAACACCAGAGCATTGCCGCACTGGCGGCTTATTTCGCCAGCGAGCATCAGGCGCGCAGCCGGCAATTGCTCGGGGTCCAGGCCCGTCCCCCGGCGGCCACCCAGGCTGCCCAGACCGCCAGAGCAGCGCAACCGGCTGCTGCCAGCCGACGTCTGGAACCCGAGGAACCGATCGCGATCATTGGCCTGGCCGGGCGCTTTCCCGGCGCGCCGGACATGGAGCGCTTCTGGGACAACCTGAAAAACGCCGTCGACAGCATCAGTGAGATCCCCGCTGAGCGCTGGGAGCACCAGCGCTACTACAGCCGCGACCGTGGCCAAAAAGGCAAGATCAATACCCGCTGGGGCGGTTTCATCGACGGCGTCGATCGCTTTGATCCGCTGTTTTTCAATATCTCGCCGCGAGACGCCGAGCGGATGGACCCGCAGGAGCGGATCTTCCTCGAAACCGCCTGGCACACCCTGGAAGACGCCGGCTACGACCGGGCCGGGCTGCAACGTCACTACCAGGGGAACATGGGCGTGTTCGTCGGGGTGATGCACGGCGAATACCTGCTTTATACCCGCTCCGTCGCGGCCGATTGCAGCGATGACGCAGTGGACTCGTCGTTTGGTTCAATCGCCAATCGCGTGTCCTACGTCTTTGATTGCAACGGCCCGAGCATGGCCGTCGACACCATCTGCTCGTCGTCGCTGACCGCGCTGCACCTGGCCGTCGAGAGCCTGAAACGCGGCGAGTGCCGGCTGGCCCTGGCCGGTGGCGTCAACCTGTCGCTGCACCCCAACAAATATTTCATCCAGTCGCAGTTGACCATGTCGTCCACGGATGGCCGCTGCCGCAGCTTCGGCGAAGGCGGCGATGGTTTTGTACCGGGGGAAGGCGCCGCAGCGGTGCTGCTCAAGCCGCTGTCCCAGGCCCAGGCCGATGGCGACAACATCTATGGGGTGATCCGGGCGACCTCGGTCAACCATAACGGCAGGACCCATGGCTACACGGTGCCGAGCCCCAATGCCCAAGGCGCAATGATTGCCGAGTCCCTTGAAAAGGCACGGATGGACCCCCGTGAGCTGAGTTATGTCGAGGCGCACGGTACCGGCACGGCACTGGGCGATCCGATTGAAATCAGCGGCCTGCAACAGGGCTTCGCCAAACGCAGTGCCGCGCTCGGCAGCGAGGCCGGCCCGTTGCAGCAGTGCGCCCTCGGATCAGCCAAGTCCAACATCGGCCACCTGGAGTCGGCCGCCGGTATCGCCGGTATCGCCAAGGTCCTGCTACAGCTCAAACATCGCCAGTTGGTACCGTCGCTGCATTCGAGCCGGCTCAACCCGGGTATCTGCTTCAGCGACTCGCCGTTCTACATTCCCCAGCAACTGCAAGCCTGGCACCCACCGCTGCTGAATCTCGATGGCCGTGAGCGTCCATACCCACTTGCGGCCTCGGTGTCGTCGTTCGGTTCGGGTGGCTCGAACGGTCACGTGATCATTGCCCAGTACATTGCGCCGCCCAGTGCGGATGCGGATGCGGATGCGGAGGCCGGACAGCCGGCGATCATTGTGCTCTCGGCCAGAACCCCGGCCCAACTGCAACAGCAGGTCGAACGTCTGCTGCAGTTCCTGCAGCGGCGCGACACCGAGGGCGAGTCGCCGCGCCTGGCGGACCTGGCCTTCACCCTGCAACAGGGCCGGGAGGCGTTGGAGTATCGGCTGGCCTTCTGTGCCGACTCAACCGCTGAGCTGCAACAGCGATTGACCCAAGGCCTGGCGCAATTGATCAGCGCGCCGGAGCAATCCGGCTGCTTCGACGGCCTGCATCTGGGCCGGGTGCAAGACCATAAGGCCGCGATGGCGGTGCTGGCCCAGGATGAGGACATGGCGCTGACCCTGGCGGCCTGGGCCGGCAAGGGCAAATATCAGAAGCTGCTTGAACTGTGGGTCAAAGGGCTGACCTTCGACTGGGCGCTGCTGGGGACGCCCACACCGCAGGCCCGGCGGATCAGCCTGCCGGGTTATCCCTTTGCCCGCGAACGGATCTGGGTCTCAGGCGGGTTCCAGTTCCCGCCCCAGGGGCAGCAGGGCGGCGAGGCCCGGCTGCACCCGTTGCTGCATGGCAACGTATCGGATCTGTCACAGCAGCAATTCACCTCGGTGTTCAGCGGCAACGAGTTTTTCCTGCGCGATCATCGGGTCCGCCAGCAGAAGGTCTTGCCCGGCGTTGCCTACCTTGAGATGGCACGCGAGGCAATCAGTCGCTCCCTCGGTGATCTGGCCCCTGACGCAATCCTGAGCCTGGACAACCTGGTGTGGTCGCAGCCGCTGATGCTCAGCGCAGAAGACGCCGATCCCGTCACCGTCGACATCCTCATCGACAGCGTCGACGAGCAGCGCCTGAGCTTCGAGATTCGCCAGCGGCAACCGCAGACGCTGTGTTGCCAGGGTGACGCCGTGTTGCTTGCGCACCGCCCTGAGCCGACGGCGTCCCTGGCGTCGCTGCAAGCCTCGATCCAGGGGCAGCGCCACGAAGCCGATGGCTTGTACCGCGTGTTCGAGGCGATGCAGATCAACTACGGCCCCAGCCATCGGTCGGTTCGCGAACTGTGGGTCGATGGCGATCAGGTGCTGGCTCGGATCGAACTGCCCCAGGCCCTGAGTGCAGGCCTGTCGTCGTACGTCCTGCACCCGAGCCTGATGGACGGTGCACTGCAGTCAACCCTGGGCCTGCTGCTGGCAGAGCAACTCGATCAGCAGGCAGAGCCGCTGCCCAGTCAAACCTGGGTGCCTTTTGCGCTGGCCCGGCTGCAACTGAGCGGCGTGGCGCTGGGTGAGCAGGTCTGGGCCTGGGTACGGCGCGGTGCCCAAGGCACGGAAGGTGGACAGTCGACCTTCGACCTCGATCTCTACAATCAGCGTGGCGAGCATTGTGTGGCGCTGCTGGGGTTGGTCCTGCGGGAAATGAAAGCGCCGTCGCCCCTGGAGGCAATGCTCGAAGACCGTCCGCGGAGCGACAGCTTCCTGGTGGAAAGATGGCACCGGTTCAGCCCCCAGCCGCTGCCGCCGAGCAGCGCTCGGTTGTTGCTGGTGAGCAGCGATGCCCAAGGTCATCGGCAGTTGAGCGCTCGCTATCCGCAGGCGGCTGCGCTGTTGCTGGACGGTAGCGAGTCGATCGACACACTCACCGGGCTGCTGCGCGAGGTCGGACCGCTGGAGCACCTGCTATGGCTGGCGCCGACAGCGTCGGCCGAGGACTACAGCGCTGACGGTCTGATCAACGCCCAAGAGGCCGGGGTGCTGGGCTGTTTCCGCTTGATCAAGGCATTGCTGGGGCTGGGGCTGGATCAACAGCCTCTGGCCTGGACAGTGATCACCCGCGGGGCGCTGACGGTGTTTGGCGAAGCCAGCCCCCTGCATCAGGCCGTCACCGAGCCGGTGGCCCCGGCGCACGCCGGTATCCACGGGCTGATCGGGGTGATGGCCAAGGAATACAGCCACTGGCCGGTGAGGGTAGTGGACCTGCCGGCAGACGACAGCTGGCCGAGCCTGGACCCGCTGTCGTTGCCCGCCGAGCCTCATGGTGATGCGCTGGCCTGTCGTAATGACCTCTGGTACCGCCCGTACCTGGCGCCTTGCCTGGCGCAGGCCGACGCGTCCGGCGAGGTTGCAAGCCTCTACCGCGAGGGGGGGGTGTACCTGGTGATCGGCGGGGCTGGGGGGATTGGCCGGGTATGGAGCGAGTACTTGATTCGCACCCGCAGGGCCCAGGTGGTCTGGCTGGGGCGGCGCGAGCAGGACGAGCGGATCGAGGCGGCGATCAGCGAGCTGGCGCGGTTTGGCCCGGCGCCGCGCTACATCAGCGCCGATGCCGGCCACCACGCCGCACTGCAACAGGCGGTGACGCAAGTCATTGCCGAGTACGGCCCGATTCATGGGGTGATCCACGCGGCGATCCAGCTTGAGGATCAAAGCCTGGCGCGCATGGACCTGCCAAGATTCACCGCCGCGCTGGCCGCCAAGGTCGATGTCTGTGTCCGCCTGGCCGAAGTGTTCGAACACCAGCCGCTGGATTTCATGCTGTTGTTCTCATCGCTGCAGAGCTTCACCAAGTCCGCCGGCCAGAGCAACTATGCGGCCGGCTGCACCTTCAAGAACGCCTTCGGCCGCGGCCTGGCACAACGGCGCGGTTACCCGGTGAAAGTCATCAACTGGGGCTACTGGGGCCATGTCGGCTCGGTGGCCAGCGAAGACTACCGGCGCCGGATGGCCGAAGCCGGCCTTGGTTCGATTGACGGCGAAGCGGCGATGGCGGCCCTGGAAACGCTGCTGGCCGGACCCTTCCAGCAATTGGCGTTCCTGCGCACCTCCCAGCGTTTGAACGACACCTTCAGCCACTTGGCGCTGCCCCGGCATCCCGCCGGGCCTTTCGGTGAGTACGGCCTAGTCCTGCCCGCCGCCTACCCGTCGCAGATCGCCCGGATAACGGGTCACCTGCGGGTGGATCATCAGCAGGTTCGCCGCGCAGTCGAGCAGGCGCAGGCGCACAAGGTCGCCATCGATGAGCTGCAGGCGCGCTTGCTCTACGCCCAGTTGCAGCAAGCGGGCTGGTTCAGTCGCGACAGCGAAAGCCTTGCCCAAATGCAACAGCGCAGCGGCCTGTTGCCGCTGTACCAGCGCTGGATCGACAAGAGCCTGGAGGAACTGGCAGAGCGCGGTTTTCTGCAACTGGAGGGCGACACCTGCCGTGTGGCCGATCCGCAGCCGCTGGCGCTGGATGCCCTGTGGCGCGAATGGGATGAGCAAAAGCCGGCCTGGCTGCAGCAGCCTTGTCTCAAGGCCGAGGTGCTGCTTGGCGAGGCGACCCTGCGGCAATTGCCGCAGATCCTCGATGGCCGGATCGCGGCCACCGACATCCTGTTCCCCGATGCCTCGATGTCGCGGGTCGAGGGTATCTACAAGCACAACCCGCTGTCGGACTTCTTCAATGAAGTGATGCTCGATGCGCTGCTGGAATGTGTCAGGGGCCGGCTGGAGCAGGCGCCCCAGACGCCGATCCGGATCCTGGAGATCGGCGCCGGCACCGGTGGCACCAGCGCGCGGGCCTTTGAAAAGCTGCGCCCCTGGCAATCGCAGATCGGCGAGTACTGCTACACCGACGTCTCCCAGGCGTTTCTGATGCATGCGCGGCAAACCTTTGGCCCGCAGACGCCGTACCTCAGCTATCAGTTGCTGGATGTCGACAAGCCCCTGGCAGAGCAGGGCTTGTCGATCGGTAGCTATGACCTGGTGATTGCTACCAACGTTCTGCACGCCACGCCGGACCTGCGCCGGGCGCTGAAGAATGCCAAGGCCGCGCTCAAGCACAACGGCCTGATTCTGATCAACGAGATTGCCCGCAACGGCCTGTTTACCCACCTGACCTTCGGTCTGCTCAAGGGCTGGTGGCTGTACGACGATCAGCCGTTGCGTTTGCCCGGCGGCCCGGCGCTTGCGCCCAGGCAGTGGAAGCAGATGCTGGAAAGCGAAGGGTATCGGCAGGTGGGGTTCCCGGCCCTGGCCGAGCACGACCTTGGGCAGCAGATCGTCATCGCCCAGAGCAATGGCGTGGTCTGGCAGGATTTGCAGTGCACCCTCGACCCGCCCCGGGTTGCCCCCGTCAGCCAGGCGCGCGTGGCGGCTCAGGCGCCCCGAGCGCCGCAGCCCAGCGTGATCCCGGCGCCGAGTGGCGAAGTCAGCAATGCCCGGCTCAAGGACGAAACGGTGCGTTACCTCAAGCAGGTGGTCGGCGGCCTGTTCAAGATTGCCCCCGAAGCGATTGACGCCCGTGAAGCGCTGGAAACCTACGGCATCGACTCGATCCTGGTGGTGCAGTTGAGCAACCTGCTGCGCGGCGAACTGTCGGGGATCAGCAGCACATTGTTCTTTGAATACCAAAGCATCGAAGCACTGGCGGAGCATTTTGTCGCTTCGCAGAAAGACCGGCTCAAGGCGTTGCTGGGCCTGGACCAGACGCCGGCCGCGGTGCAGCCGCGGGCAGCCGCAACCGTCGAACCGTTGATCAAGCCGGGCAAGCAGCGCTTTGCCGCCAAGGCACCCGAGGCTGCTCCGGCGCTCGCCCGCGGCACTGACGTTGCCATCGTCGGCCTGGCGGGGCGCTACGCCCATTCCAACAACGTTGGCGAGCTGTGGCAGCACCTGAAAAATGGCCAGAGCTGCATCGATGAAGTACCAGCGGACCGTTGGGACTGGCGCCAGTATTTCCATCAGGCTCCGGGTACCCAGGGCCATATCTATACCCCCTGGGGAGGGTTCATCCGCGAGATCGACAAGTTCGACCCGCTGTTCTTTCATCTTTCACCTCGCGAAGCGTTGAAAATGGACCCTCAGGAGCGCTTGTTCCTGGAGGAGGCCTATCACTGCATCAGCGACGCCGGCTATACCCCGGGACGTCTGGCCGAACGGCATCGGGTCGGTGTGTTTGTCGGGGTCATGAACGGTACCTATGCCCGCCAGTCCAGCTACTGGTCAGTGGCCAACCGCGTGTCCTACCAGTTCAACTTCCAAGGCCCGAGCCTCGCGGTGGACACCGCCTGTTCGTCATCGATCAGCGCGCTGCACCTGGCCCTGGACAGCCTGCACAGCGGGGTCAGCGACTGTGTGCTGGTGGGCGGGGTCAATCTGGTGAGTGATCCGGTGCACTACATGGGCCTGAGCGAGATGAAGATGTTGTCGCCGGGTAAACAGTGCAAGGCATTCGGCGCCCAGGCCGATGGTTTTGTCGGGGGGGAGGGCGTGGGCGCCTTGCTGCTCAAGCCGCTGGCGCAGGCCGAGGCTGACGGCGACCGGATCTACGGGGTGATCAAGGGCAGCATGATCAATGCCGGCGGAAAAACCAACGGCTACACCGTGCCCAACCCGCTGGCCCAGAGCCGATTGGTAATCGATTCCCTGGCCCGGGCCGGTGTCGACGCCCGATCGGTGAGCTACGTCGAGGCCCACGGCACTGGAACCGCGCTGGGCGACCCGATCGAAATCGCCGGCCTGGTCCGGGCCTTCAATAGCAGCGGGCAAACGCCTGCCCGGCAGTACTGCGCCATCGGTTCGATAAAACCCAATATTGGCCATTGCGAAAGCGCGGCGGGCATCGCCGGTATCACCAAGGTGCTGCTGCAACTCCAGCACCGCCAACGGGTACCGTCGCTGCACGCCGATCCACTGAATCCGGAGATCGACTTTGCCAACAGCCCGTTCGTGGTTCAGCGCTCGCTGGCCGAGTGGGCTCGGCCGCAGGTGCTGATCGACGGTGTGCTGCAGACCTTCAAGCGCATTGCCACGGTGTCGTCGTTCGGTGCGGGCGGCGCCAATGCCCACGTAGTGATCGAGGAGTACGAAGACCGACGGCCACGACCAGCGATTGCGGTCAATGAGCAGCAACCGGCAATCATCCTGCTGTCGGCCAGGACCCGCGAGCAGTTGCGGCAGCAGGCCGGGCTGCTGTTGGCGATGCTGGAGCAGGAATCCGACGCAATCGATCTGCCCGCGCTGGCCTTCAGCTTGCAGGTCGCTCGCGAGGCAATGGAGTATCGCCACGGGCTGCTGGTCAGCTCGCTGGCACAGTTGAAAGATCTGTTGCGAGACTTTATCGACAGCCAGGCCGGGGACGTTCGCGAGCATCGTCGGCTCAAGGGCGATGAGCAGGCGACGGGCGCCGACATCGGCCACTGGATCGAGCGCGGCGAGTATCGCCGGCTGCTCGAGGCCTGGCTCGACGGCATGACCGTGGATTGGCGGCTGATGTACCCGCAGGGCACGCCGAGGCCCATCAGCTTGCCGGGCTACCCCTTTGCCCGAGAGCGCTACTGGCGCGATCAGCCGTCACTGTCCGGGGCGCCGCTGTCGAGCGAGGAACACCTGCATCCGTTGCTGCAGCGCAACGTATCGGACCTGCGCGGTTTGCGTTACCTGAGCCGCTTCACCGGGCGCGAAGCCGTGCTGGCCGAGCATCAGGTCAATGGCCGGGGCGTCCTGCCGGGCGCAGCGATGATCGTCATGATTCACGCGGCATTGAGCAACGCCCTGGGCGGCGTGGTGCCGGCGGGCCGGGCGCTGGTCATCCGCAACCTGGCCTGGCTCCAGCCGTTCAGCGTCGATGCGGGTAACCGGGGGGAGCTGTTCCTGGAACTGAATCGGCAGGCACAGGACGACCACCAGATCGGCATCTGTTCCTACGATGACGCGGGAGCGCTACAGCTGCATTGTCGCGCCTCGGCCACCACCGCCGAGGTCCAGGCGGCGCACCTTGACTTCAACCGCATCGATGCCCGAGTGGTGGACGTCGAGGCCTGCTATCAGCGCTTTGCGGCGATGGGCATCGACTATGGCGTTGCTCATCGGCGCTTGCTGTCGCTGCTGCGCCAGGGCGATCAGGCACTGGCGCAGGTCGCCCTGCACGACCCGGCGCTGAATGCCGGTCTTGCGCTGCACCCGGCGCTGCTGGATGCAGCCATGCAGGGCGTCATGGCCTTGCTGTTGGATGAACTGGGTGAGCGTCCGGCGTTGCTCATGCCTGATGGGCTGGCTGAATGCACGGTGTTCGGCGCCTGCCCGGCGAGCGCGCAGGTGCAGATCCGCAGGGCCGGGACCACGCCGGGTGGCTATCGCTTTGATCTGGCGCTGTTCGATGAGCACGGCCAGTGCCTGGCGACCCTCGATCGCTTGTCGTTCAAGACGGTGCCCGCTACGCCCCTCGGCGCCCGTACCGGGCTGCTGTGTCACCGACACTGGGGCGACGCTGAACCGGCCGCTGCGCCGGCGGCGCCGAGGATCGCGCAGGTGGTGCTGATACTGGGCCGTTCCGGGGTCTTCGCCGGGTTGGCCGAGCAGTTACAGGCGCAAGGGGTGAGCAGTTGTGTGTTGGCACAGGAGGATTACCCAAGCGTGGCCCTGGCGCTTGCCGAGCAGCTCCAGCCATTGCTGCGCGCGGCGCAGCCGTGCCTGGTGCAACTGCTGGTTCCGGCAGACGATCGCCACGGTTATCGTGGCCTTGGCGGCCTGTTGTGCAGCGCCAGTCGCGAACAACCGGCGCTGATCAGCCAGTTGATAGAGGTTTCGCCGCAGCTCGACAGGCAGCCGCTGCTGGCCCAGTTGTCCGCCGAGGCCGCCGCCCCCGGCGAGTGCCAATTGCGCTATCTGGCCGAGGCCGGCGCGCTGCGGCGCCAGCAACTGAGCTGGCGCCAGCAACCGCTGGGCAGCGCGCCTGCGCCCTGGCGGCCCGAGGGTGTCTACCTGATTACCGGCGGTTTGGGCGGTGTCGGCAGCGTCCTGGCCCAGGCGATCATGGCCGCGGCCCCAGGGGCTCGCGTGGTGCTCTGTGGGCGCACGCCGGCCGAGGCCTCGACAGTCGTCGACAAGCTGGCGCAACTGGGCGCAGGGCTTGTCTACCGCGCGGTGGACCTGGCGGATGCCGAGCAGGTCGAGCGCCTGATGGCCGAGGTCGTCACCGCTTACGGCGGCTTGCACGGGATCATCCATTGCGCCGGGGTCACCCGTGATGGCTTGCTCATGCACAAACGCGAGGAAGACTTTGCTGCGGTGTTCGCCGCCAAGGTCGACGGGGTGCAGCACCTTGACCGCTGCAGTGCCGCCTTGGCGCTGGACTTTTTCGTGCTGTATTCCTCGATCGCCAGCGTCCTGGGCAACGCCGGACAGTGTGACTACGCCGCGGCCAATGGCTATCTGGACGCTTTCGCGAGCCTGCGCAATCGACAGGTCGCCGCGCGAGCGCGACACGGCCGCACCCTGGCGATCAACTGGCCGCTGTGGCTCGAAGGTGGCCTGCACATGAGCGAGGCCGCACGGCGGATTCTGGCGCAAGCTACCGGCATCGAGGCAATGGCCAGTGCCACTGGTCTTCAAGCCCTCTACCAGGCGTTGCACTGCGACGATGATCAACTGATGGTGCTGGCTGGCGATACCGAGCGGCTGGCTGCGTTGCTGAGCGGCGCCCCCGCACCGGCAACGCTGCCGGCCCCCGCGCCGGTCGACGTTGAACACCTGCTGGGCTGGCTGCGCCAGTTGCTGGCCAGGACCGTGAAAATTGCCCCGTCCCGGCTGGATGATGAGGTGCCGTTTGAGCAGTACGGCATCGACTCGCTGATGATCATGGAAATGACCGCCGCCCTGGAAAAACGCTTTGGGCCGCTGTCCAAGACCCTGTTCTTCGAGCACCCCAGCCTGCAGCAGATGGCCGATCACCTGGCCACTCGGCTGCCGTCGATCAGCCAGGTGGCGGACCAGGGGCGGTTGATAGTGCAACTGCGCAGCCTGCTGGCGAGTGCCGTGAACAGGCCGCTGGAACAGATCGATGACCAGCGGTGCTTCGAGAACTACGGCCTTGATTCGCTGGGCATCCTCGGTCTCACACGGCGTCTGGAAAGTCGTTTTGGCGCTCTATCACCCGGGTTGTTGTTCGAGTATTCCAGTGTGCGAAGCCTTGCCCGGTACCTGGAATCCAGGGGCCGCGTGGCTGCCGAGGCTGTTGCGTCGCCGACAGCCACAGCCAGCGCCCATACCCCCCAGCGGCGGCTGTTCGAGCAGCCACTGCAACCGCTTCAGCCGGCCGTGCCGCGGCGGGACGACGTAGCGATCATCGGCCTGGCCGGGCGCTACCCGGACGCCGACGACCTCGAGGCTTTCTGGCAGAACCTCAGCCAAGGCAAGAACAGCATCAGCGAGATTCCTTCCGAACGCTGGGACTGGCGGGACTACTACAGCAGCAACCGCGCCGAAAGCGGGGTGCACAACAGCAAATGGGGAGGCTTCATTGCCGGCGTCGATCAATTCGATCCGCTGTTCTTCAATATTTCGCCATTGGAAGCCGAACTGATCGATCCTCAGGAGCGGTTGTTTCTGCAAACCGCCTGGTCGGCCATGGAAGACGCCGGCTACAGCCGCCAGGTCGGCGGCGAGCAAGGCGGTGACGGCCAGCAGGTCGGCGTCTATGCCGGGGTGATGTACAGCGAATACCAACTGCTGGGCGCCGAAGCCAGCCTGCGCGGCCAGCGCATGGGCTTTGCCGGCTCCAGCGCGAGCATCGCCAACCGGGTGTCGTTCTGCCTCAACCTGCAGGGCCCGAGCCTGGCGGTTGACTCGATGTGCTCCAGCTCACTGACCGCCATCCACCTGGCCTGCCAGGACCTGCACAGTGGTCGCACCTCGATGGCCATTGCCGGCGGCGTCAACCTGACCCTGCACCCCAACAAGTACCTGATGCTCAGCAGCGGCCAGTACATCTCCAACCAGGGCCAGTGCGCCAGCTTCGGTGAGGGGGGGGACGGCTACGTGCCGGGCGAGGGCGTTGGCGTGGTGATCCTCAAGCGGCTGGCGGATGCGCAGCGCGACGGCGATCAGATCTACGGGCTGGTCAAGGGCAGCTACCTCAACCATGGCGGCAAGAGTACCGGCTACAGCGTGCCCGACCCCCGGGCGCAACAGGCCGCGATCAGCGGGGCACTCAAGGAGGCGCAGGTGCCCCCGGCCGCCATCAGTTACATCGAGGCCCATGGCACCGGAACCCGCCTGGGCGACCCGATCGAGATCGCCGGCCTGGCCAACGCCCTGGGGGCTCGTCCCCCTGGCCAGACCTGCTGGATCGGTTCGGTGAAGTCCAATATCGGTCACTGTGAAGCGGCGGCGGGTATCGCCGGCCTGACCAAGGTGCTGTTGCAGCTCAAGCACGGAAAACTGGTGCCGTCGCTGCATTCACAGACCCTCAACCCCTTTATCGACTTTGCGGCGACCCCGTTCGAGGTCAACCAGCACCTGCGCGAATGGCCACGGCCCGTGCACGGTACCGAGCCGATGCCGCGCATCGCCGGTATTTCCTCCTTCGGCGCCGGCGGTGCCAACGGCCATCTGATCATTGCCCAGTACGAGCAGGCAAGACCTGCGCCCGGCCAGGCTGATCGGCCTGAAATGATCCTGCTGTCAGCCCGCGAGCCCGAGCAGTTGCAACAGATCGCCCGCCGGTTGCTGGCCAGCCTGGAACACTCGACGGTTACCCCCAGCCTGGCGGCGATCGCCTACACCCTACAGGTCGGTCGCGAGGCGATGGAGCATCGAGCAGCGTTGATCACCGGTTCGACGGCGAGCCTGTGCGATGCCCTGCGCAGCTTGGCCACGGGTGACCGCCGTGGTTGGATCTGCGCTGAAGGTGCTACCGCCAGCGACCGGGTCGAGGACTTCAAGAGGCGTTTCCAGACGCAGTGGCGCGAGCAACTGGTGCGCTATTTTGTCCATCGCGAGCAACAACCGCTGCTGGAGCTGTGGAGCGCGGGGCTGCGTATCGACTGGGCCGCGCTGTGGGCCGCCAGCGGCGAAGCACGCCAGCGCATCAGTCTGCCGACCTATCCCTTTGCCACCAGCCGCTTCTGGGCGCCCACCGGCGCCGCTCCCCGGCCTTCGCCACCCGCGGCCTTGGATCCGCTGCTGCGGCACGACGGTGCGGCCTCTGGCCGTCAGCAGTTCAGCCGCGTCTTGCGCGGAGATGAACCCTGGCTGCGGGACCATCAGGTCGCCGGGCGCAAGACGCTGGCCGCTGCCGTCTGCCTGGAGATGATCAGGGTGGCGGTGACCCACGCTCGCGCCGATGGCAGCGCGCAGGCGATGGTCATCGAGGGGCTCAACTGGCTGGCGCCGCTGACGGTTGAAGGCACACCGCGCCGCCTGCGGATCGATCTGGAACCGGTGGATGGACAGACCACGGTGACCTTGTTCAATGACGAGGGCGATCAACCGCTGGTGCACTGCCAGGCCCGGGTCGTGGACGGCGTGCAGCCGGCTGTCGAGCGGCTGGACCTGGCGCACTGGCGCGCTCGCCATTGGCAACGGCGGCTCGAGCGCGACGAAGTCTATCGACTGTTTGAGCAGATGGGCCTGGCCTACGGTGCCAGTCATCGGGCCATTGCTCAGTTGCTGATCGCAGAGCAGGGCGCTCGGCGCCAGGTGCTGGCGCAACTGAATCTGGAGGGCGTGGCGCCCGACGGTGACTGGTGGCTGGAGCCTGGGATCACCGACGGCGCGCTCCAGGCGGCGATTGGCATACTGCTGCCCGTTGACGACCGCGCCGCGGCGCCGTTGTCATTGTTGTTGCCTTTTACCCTGCAGCGGCTGGAGATCATTGCGCCCTGTCAGCGTCGGATGTGGGCATTGCTGCAGCACGATGGCGCCGGGAGCCCGGGCGGGCGGATCGATATCGACCTGTGTGACGATCAGGGGCAACTCTGTGCACGCCTGGTTGGCCTGAATTCACGGCCGCTTGCCGCAGAACGAACGACACGGCCGGACGCGACGGGTGTTCCCCAGGATCAAGTGCTGCAGGTACTTGCCCCGATCTGGTCGGTGCTCGAGGCACCCTCCAGCCAGCCCCGGGACACCCAGGGCGCGACGCTGATCTTCGGCGCGACCCCGGCCCGACGCCCGGCATTGGCCGACCTCTATCCGGACGCTGTGCTGGTGCCCCTGGCGGACGCCTCACTGGCCGACTATCAGGCCCCATTGCAGGCTCACCCCGGGTTGGCCGAGGTGCTGTGGCTGGCGCCGGCCGCCGCCGACCACGGCGTTGATGGACCAGGATGGGACGCGGCACAACGGCACGGCGTCGTGGCGCTGTTCAGGCTGATCAAGGCATTGCTGAGCCAGGGCTACGGTCAGCAGCCGCTGGTATTGACCCTGATCACCGATCAGGCGATCAGCACCCGTCCCGGCGAGCCTTGCCGCCCGGATCACGCCGCGGTGCACGGGTTGGCAGGTGCATTGGCCAAGGAGTACCCGCACTGGCGAGTGCAACTCGCCGACCTGGCTGATGAGCAACTGTCGTGGTTGCCTCGGGCGCCGTTTTCCGGGGTCGCTTCCGGCCAATTACTGGCGCTGCGCCAGGGCCAATGGTGGTTCCGGCAACTGGCTCGGGTGGTGGGGCAGACCCCGGCCGCCGGCCGGCCGGTGTACCGGGACGGTGGTGTCTACCTGGTGATTGGCGGGGCCGGGGGGATTGGCGCGATGTGGAGTCGTCAAGTGATCGTCCAGCACCGCGCGCGGGTGATCTGGCTCGGGCGCCGCCCACTGGATACGCAGCGTCAAGCCAGGCTGGACGACCTGACGGCCCTGAGCCTCATGCACGAGGCTCCGGCGCCGGTGTACCTGCAAGTCGATGCCACCGACCCGCAGCAGTTGGTCGAGGCCAAACAGCAGATTACCCGGCGCTTTGGCCCGATCAACGGGGTGGTGCATTCGGCGGTGGTGCTCAAGGATCAAAGCCTGGCCAACATGGACGAGCAGACCTTCTGCCGCGTGCTGGAGGCCAAGGTTGGTACCAGCGTGGCATTGGCCCGGGCGTTCGCAGACAACCCCGCGGCGCTGGATTTTGTGCTGTTTTTCTCGTCGATGATGTCGTTCAGCACCGCCGCTGGCCAAAGCAACTACGCGGCCGGCTGCACCTTCTGTGACGCCTTTGCCGATCGACTCAGGGCTGACTGGGCGTGCCCGGTCAAGGTCATCAACTGGGGTTACTGGGGCAGCGTCGGCACCGTCAGCGATGAGCGTTATCGCGAGCGCATGAGCGCGCTCGGGCTGGGCTCCATCGAGCCCGAGGACGGCCTGCCGGTGCTTGAGCAACTGCTTGGGGGGGCAATGGATCAACTGGCGCTGCTCAAGCTCATGCCCGCAGAGCAGGTCGACGGACTCGATAGCCTGGCCGGGTTGCTGGGCACCGAGCAACTCACGCTCACTGCGCACACCCGCGGCGCCATGGCGGCGATGCAAGACAGATTAGGGGAACGGCTGGCGGCGTTGGCGGCAATAACGTAACGCCCAGAGGAAACATCCATTTACCCACCGCACCAGCGTCACAGGGAAGTTCAAGCATGGGAACAGACGCAGATCAGATAACCGCCTCCGGCGAACTCGATGGATTGGCCCGCCGCCTGCTGGCGAACCAGCTGCACTGCCTGGGGTTGCGGCGCGCCGAGGACCTGCAGCACCTGGCGTCGCAGCACGGGCATGCCACGCCGGATTATCTACAGCGCTGGCTGATGGAGAGCCTCAATCATGTCGCCGGTATCGAGACCGGCGATGCCGACGCGCTATGGCGGCAATGGCAGGCCCGCCTGCCGGGCTGGCGCCAGGCCCCTGACCTGGCGGCCAGGGCGCAGTTGCTCGACGCCTGCCTCAAAGGGCTGCCCGCGGTGTTGAAGGGAGAGCAGGCCGCGACCGGGGTGCTGTTCCCCGAGGGGTCGATGACGCTGGTGGAAGGGGTCTACAAGAACAATCGCGTTTGCGACTACTTCAATCAGGTGCTGATCGAAGCGGCCCTGGCCTATATCGAATGCCGGCCGGCGGCGGCCGAACCACTGCGCATTCTGGAAATAGGCGCCGGCACCGGCGGCACCACGGCCGGCCTGCTGGAGGCGCTGGCACCCTGGCAGGCGCAGATCGGCGAGTACTGCTACACCGATCTGTCTCACGCATTCCTGCAGCATGGCGCCGAGCGTTTTGGCGGCGACCGTCCGTTCCTGCAAACCCGGATCTTCGATGTTTCGCGCCCTTGCGCCGAGCAGGGTATCGCCGTCGGCCAGTATCACCTGGTGGTGGCGACCAATGTACTGCACGCCACCCCTGATATCCGTCAGGCCTTGCGCAACGCCAAGGCCGTGCTGCGCAAGGGCGGCCTGCTGATGCTCAATGAAATCAGTCAGGCGTCATTGTTCACCCACCTGAGCTTCGGGCTGCTCGAAGGCTGGTGGCTGTATCGCGATGGCGCCCTGCGCCTGCCGGGTTGCCCCGGATTATCGCCGGCCAGTTGGCAGGCGGTGCTGGAGCAGGAGGGCTTCGCCCCGGTGCTGTTTCCGGCGCGACAGGCGCACGCCCAGGGCCAGCAGGTCATCCTGGCCGAGAGCGATGGCCTGGTGCGCCAGCCGCTCGCCAGCAGCGAGCGCCGGGCAACGCCACGTTCCCGGCCCCAGCCAGCGGCGCTGTCCACCACTCCCCAGGAGCCGGTTGCGGTGGATGGCTGGCGGCGGCAGGTCGCCGACTACCTGTGCAACCTGGTCAGCGCCACGCTGAAGATCCCGGCAGGGAAGATGAGCCTGTCCCGGCCGCTGGAGGACTATGGCCTGGACTCGATCCTGGTGGTCAGGCTGACCCAGGCCTTCAGCG
This sequence comes from Pseudomonas sp. LD120, assembly GCF_009861525.1. Taxonomy (GTDB): domain Bacteria; phylum Pseudomonadota; class Gammaproteobacteria; order Pseudomonadales; family Pseudomonadaceae; genus Aquipseudomonas. The sequence continues at coordinate 1,406,298 of NZ_WVHL01000003.1, forward strand.
AGCATTTCGCCGCCATCGACAGTGCGCTGTTTTTCGAGGTGCCGACCCTGGCGGCGCTGACCGAGCATTTTATCCAGCACCACGCCGCCGAACTTGAGGGGTTGCTGGGCCACCCCGAGGCACCCCAGCGCGAGACCGCGCCAGGCAATGCTTCCCGGGGTGGCAGTGCGGTCACGGCGCAGAAGGGCGAGGCCCGTAAGGTGGCGATTATCGGCCTCGATGGCCGTTACCCTGGCGCAGAGTCGATGGGCAGTCTGTGGCGCAACCTGGCCGGCGGTCATAGCGCCATCGAGGAGATTGCGCCCGAACGCTGGGACTGGCGGCGCTACTTTGATGCGGAGAAGGGCAAGCCCGGCCATCTGTATACCCGCTGGGGTGGCTTTATCGAAGGCATCGATCAATTTGACCCGGCCTTTTTCCGTATCTCGCGCACCGAGGCCGAACGCATGGACCCCCAGGAACGGGTGTTCTTGCAGGTGGCCTACCATTGCATCGAAGACGCTGGCTACAACCCGGCGACCCTGCATCGCCAGGGCGAGATCGGGGTGTTTGTCGGGGTCATGAACGGCGGCTACCACCCCCTCAGCAACTACTGGTCGATTGCCAACCGGGTTTCCTACCAGTTGGACCTGCAAGGCCCGAGTTTCGTCGTCGACAGTGCCTGCTCGTCGTCGCTGACGGCGATCCACCTGGCAAGCGAAAGCCTGGCCAGTGGCAGTTGCGATGTGGCGATTGCCGGTGGCATCAACCTGATCATCAATCCACGGCATTACCTGAACCTGTGCGAAATGATGATGCTGTCCCCTGGCGATCAATGCCGGGCCTTTGGTGACGCCGCCGATGGGTTTGTCGACGCTGAAGGCGTCGGCGCGGTGCTGCTCAAGCCGCTGGATCGGGCGATTGCCGATGGCGACCGGATTTACGCGGTGATTCGTGGCAGCGCGATCAACGCCGGCGGCAAGACCAATGGCTACACCGTACCGAGCGCCGGGGCCCAGCAGCGGGTGCTGGAAAAAGCCCTGGCGCGCTCAGCCATCGACGCCAGCCGGATCAGCTACATCGAGGCCCACGGCACCGGTACCGCCCTGGGCGACCCGATCGAGATCAGCGGCCTGAGCCGGGCCTTTGCCAACAGCGCCGGGACCACCGCCGGCGGTTGCGCGATCGGTTCGGTGAAAAGCAATATCGGCCATTGCGAAAGTGCCGCCGGCGTTGCCGGATTGAGCAAGGTGCTGCTGCAGTTGCAACACCGGCAACTGGTGCCGTCGCTGCACGCCGCGCAACTGAACCCGAAGATCACTTTCGAACACACGCCGTTTCGCTTGCAACAGCAATTGGCCCCGTGGATCGCCAACGGCGCCACCCGCATCGCCGCGATCTCTTCCTTTGGCGCGGGTGGGGCCAATGCCTCACTGATCGTCGAGGAATACCTCGCCAGCGCGGACCCGCGCCCGGCGTTGCCGGGCCCCTGGCTGATCCTGTTGTCGGCCCGCGATCCGCAGCGCCTGAGTGAAGTCGCGTCGCGCCTGCTGGCTCGCCTGGGCAGCGAAGACGCTCATGCGCTGGTGCTGGCCGACCTGGCGCTGACCCTGCAAACAGGACGCGAGGCCATGGCCGAGCGGCTGGCGTTACGGGTGGAATCCGTCGCGCAGTTGCAGGATTGCCTGGCGCGATGGCTGGCGGGCGAAGAACTCGACAATGTGTTTCAGGGCCACAGCGATCCTTATGCGGCGCAGCTCGATGAGCCCGCGCCGGCGCAGATCGAGCAGTGGCTGGAACAACGCCAGCTGAACGAGCTGGCATCGGCCTGGGTACAGGGCGAAGCCATCGACTGGCAGCGGCTGTATCTCGACCGCCGTCATCGACGGCCGATGCGCATCAGCCTGCCGGGTTACCCCTTCGCCAGGAACCGCTACTGGATGCCGGGCCTGGCGCATCCGGCCTGCGACAAGCACGCCGCCGCGCCCGAGGATGGGGTCCTGGCGGAACAGGATCTGGCCCAGTGTTGTTACCTGCCGCGCTGGTTGCCCCAAGCCACAGCCGAACCGGCCACCGCCGCCGGCTCTGGCGTCATCCTGTTGCTGACCCTGGGCCCTTCGGCTGCGGCGACCGAGAGCCTGATGGCGGCGCTGGCCGAGCACTGCCACGACCGTCGGCGGTTGGTGCGGATTGACTGCGGCGCAGGTCCCAGTGGCCAACTGGCGGCCGGACATTGGCGTTGCGCCGATGATGACCCCGCGGGGTTTGAGCGGATACTCCCGGCCCTTGGCACGCTGGCGCAGGTTCTGGTGGTGGGGCCACCAGCCGCCGCCGAGATCAAGCCCTCGATGCTCGCCGACAGCCTGCAGCATCATGAGCTGCCAGTGCTCAGGCTGTTCAAGGCATTGCAGCAATTGCCTGGCGAGACGTCGACGGACTGTTTCCTGCTGTCCTTTGGGCGCTACGCCTTTGCCGGGGCGCCACAAGCGGGCAACCCGCTGGGGGCGGGCATGGCCGGGCTGGGGTATGCCATGGCCCAGAGCACGCCCCGGATCCTCCTGCGGAACCTGGACCTCAACCCCGACGAGCTTGAGACGCCCCACAGCCGGCAACGGCTGCTGGCGCAAATCCTCGGCGAGCCGGCCTCGGAGCGCGGCGAACTGATCAAGCTCAACCGCGGCGAGCGTTTCATCCAGCAGTTGACGCCCCTGGCACTGGCGCCAGGCCGCGTCAGCGCGTCGGCGCTGAAGCCGCAAGGGGTGTACCTGATCCTGGGCGGAAGCGGCGTCATCGGTCAGGTGATCAGTCGCCAATTGATCGAACACTATCAGGCCCGGGTGATCTGGCTGGGCCGCAAGAGCGCTGACAGCGAGGACATCCAACAAAGCCTCGGGGCCGCCGACTTGCGTGGCCGGGTCGAGTATCTCCAGGCCGACGCGACGGACCTGGCGCAGTTGCAGCGGGCGGTGGCGCAGGTCAAGCAGCGTCATGGGCGGATCAATGGCGCGGTGTTCAGCGCCATGGTGTTTGACTTCGAGAACAGCATCCAGCACAGCACAGAGGCGCAGTTCCAGCGCATTCTCGAGATCAAGAGTCGCGGCAGCGTGCATTTCTATCAGGCGCTGGCTGACCAGCCGCTGGATTTCCTCTGCTATTTCTCATCCGGGCAGGGCTTTGCATTCTCCGGGGCGGCCAAGCTCTCGGCCTATGCCTGCGGCATCACTTTTGCCGACGCCTTCGCCGAGGCCATGGCCCCGGCGGCGGCCTTTGCTGTCGGAGTGATCAACTGGGGGTTCTGGCGCGCTTCGCTGCAGGCGCAGGCGGTCAGCCCGCACCTGGACGCGCTCAGTGACGACGAAGGGTTTGCCTGTTTCGACCGATTTGTCGCGCACCTGGACAACGGTTCGCTGCCCCGCGTGCTGTGCATCAAGGCATCGCCGGCGGTGCGTCAGCTGATGGCCGTGCCCGAAGGGCAGTGCTGGCGCTTCGAACCGCCGACGGTGCCGCTGCAAGCGGCGCGAGCGGTGCAGCTGGACGCCGCCGAGCGCGAGCGGCTGCAACGGATCGTTGATCCGCAGATGCTCGATCAATCGATTGCCGTGCTGCTGTTGACCCAGTTGCAGACCCTGGGGATCTTCATCGCGCCCGCGGCGCGCAGTGCCGAAGCCTGGCGGCAGCAGGCCGGGATCAGCGAGCGCTATGGCCGTTGGTGGCGGGAGTGCCTGGCGATTCTCGTGGCGCACGGCTACGTGCAGCAGCAGGGTGAGCTTTTCGACCTGGCTACGCCGATTGCCCCGGCGCGGCGCGGTGCGATCCTGGCCGCCTGGCAGGCACAGCGCGATCAATATCTGCAAGACCCCGAGCGGCGGGTTCAAGCCGCCCTGATCGACGAGTGCCTGTTGCAACTGCCGCAGATTCTGACGGGGCAGGTGCAGGCCACGGACCTGCTGTTTCCGGACGGCTCGATGGACAAGGTCGAGGGCATCTACAAGCACAACAGCCTGTCGGACTTCTTCAACGAGCAATTGACCGCGCAGGTGATTGCTCATGTTCGCCGGCTGATAGAGGCCGAACCGGGGCGTCTGCTGCGCATCCTTGAGATCGGCGCCGGCACCGGAGGCACCAGCGCGGCGTTGCTGGCCGCGCTGGAGCCGCTGGCCGGGCAGATCGGCGAATACTGCTACAGCGATCTTTCCCGGGCGTTTCTACAGCACGGGGAACACTGTTTCGCCGCGGGTCGACCGTTCTTTACCACGCGGATTCTGGACATCGGCCAGGCCCCGGACAGCAGTCCGCAGGACACTGCGGCATACGACGTGGTTGTCGCCACCAATGTGCTGCACGCCACCGCCAACATGCGCAGAACTCTGGCCCATGCCCGGTCACTGCTGCGCAGCGGCGGCCTGCTGGCGCTCAACGAGCTGAACCGCAAGACCACAGCGGCCACGGTCACCTTCGGCCTGCTCGATGGCTGGTGGCTGTATGAGGATCAAGGGCTGCGCATTCCCGGCTCTCCGCTGCTCGCCGAACAGACCTGGCTCGAGCTGCTGTGGAGCAGCGGCTTCCGGCAGGTCGACCTGCTCATCCCGCCGGGGCTCACCCTGGGGCAGCAGGTCATCACCGCCCATGGCGACGGGCTGATCCTGCAAACCGTCGAACCCCAGGTGCCTGCCATGCCCATGCGCCCTACGCAAACCAAGGAGTCGATCGTGAACCAACAGCCTGCCAGTGGGAGCGGATCGTCCGCGGATGTTGCAGACAGGTTGCAACAACTGATCATCGATACCCTGGCGAAAACCCTCAAGGCTGACGGCACGGACATCGCGTTGCGCACGCCGTTCTCCGACTACGGCGTGGACTCGATTCTTGGGGTGGGCTTCATCAAGCAGCTGGGCCTCCAGCTGGGGATCAAGCTCAACAGCGCGATCCTGTTCGAGCAGGCCACGGTGAGCAAGCTGCAGCATTACCTGCAACAGGCCCATGGCGCGCAGATTGCCCAGGCGCTGGGCGCTCCGCCGGCGGCCACCGCCACAGGCCTTGCGCCGGCAGCGCCGAGCAACCCGGTCATGGCCGCCGCGCTGGCGGATGCCGATGCCTTGGGCGCCAGCCCCATGGCCAACCGCGACGCCCGCGGGCGGATTGCGGTGATTGGCATGGCCGGGCAGTTCCCCGGCGCCGATAACCTCGAGCAGCTGTGGGACAACCTGCTGGCCGGGCGCAACAGCGTGCAGGCGCTGGGGCCGGATTATCTCGATCCGCGTGCCTACAGTGCTGATAAGCAGCCGGGCAAGAGTTATTGCAATCGCGCGGGGATACTCAAGGACCGCGACTGTTTCGATCCGCTGTTCTTCAGCCTCACGCCCCACGAAGCGCAGTCGATGACCCCGCATCAGCGGCTGGTGCTGCAGGAAAGCTGGAAGGCGCTGGAGGATGCCGGGTGCAACCCGATCAGCTTGGCGGGCCAGGCGATCAGCGTTTACGTCGGCGCCGAGCCGGGCGGTTATCACCATGACTCTTTTACTGGCGGCTCCGAGGCCATCGTTGCCTCCCGGCTGTCGTACTTCCTCGATCTCAAGGGGCCGGCAATGGTCGTCAATACCGGTTGCTCGTCCTCCGGCGTGGCGATCCACCAGGCCTGTGAAAGCCTGCGCCACGGTGAGAGCAGCATGGCACTGGCCGGCGGGGTGTACGCGCTGCTCGATCAACGGGGACTGGTGAACCTGTCGGCCATCGACATGCTCAGCCCCAGCGGCCAGTGCCACGCGTTCGATGCGGCGGCCGACGGCACGGTGATCTCCGAAGGGGTCGGCATGGTGGTGCTCAAGCGCCTGGAGGACGCCGAGGCCGACGGCGACCCGATCTACGGTGTGATCGAGGCCTCGGGGGTCAATCAGGACGGCGCCAGCAATGGCATTACCGCGCCCAACGGCGAGGCCCAGGAACAGTTGATCCGCGACACCTGGCAGAAATTCGGCATCGATCCGGCACAGATCAGCTACGTCGAGGCCCATGGCACCGGCACTCGGCTCGGTGATCCGGTCGAGGCCAACGCGTTGATCCGGGCGTTTCGCGGCTTCACCGAGGCCCAGGGTTTTTGCGTATTGGGCAGTGCCAAGGCCAACCTCGGCCACGCGGCCGCCGCCGCCGGGGTGATTGGCCTGATCAAGGTGCTGCTGTCGATGGAGCAGCGCAGGTTGCCGGCCATGCCGGGCTTCGAGCGGATCAACCCTCTGATTGAACTGGAAGGGTCACCGTTTTCCATCAACCGGCAGGCGCTCGACTGGCAACCGGTGGGGGGCGAGCGATTGATGGCGGCGCTGAATTCCTTTGGCCACAGCGGCACCAACGCCCATCTGGTGATCGGTGACTACCCTTCGCTCAGCCACGCGCAGCCCAGGGCCATGCCGCCGGCGGCCGCCCGGGTGATCCCGCTGTCGGCCAAGACCGCCGACAGCCTGCGTGACAATGCCCAAGCGCTGCTGCAGTGGCTGGACAAGCGCGAGGCATCGGCGGCGCTACAGTTGACCGACGTGGCCTTTACCCTGCAGACCGGCCGTGAGCCGATGCGAGTGAGGGCGGCCCTGGTGGCCAGCGATGTTGCGCAACTGCGCAGCGCACTGGCCCGACTGGCCGCCGGCGAGGCGCCGTCGCTCGCCACTGACGACAGCGCCCACCTGGCCAGCGATTGGGCCGGTGGCGGCCAACTCGACTGGGCCGCCCTGTGGCCGCCCGGCTCGGCGAGGCGTATCCACCTGCCGGGCTACTCGTTCGCCAAAGAGCGCTACTGGGTCGATCAGGCGCCGGCAGCCGACGTCGGCGGGGTCACCCTTGAGGCACCGAGCGCGGTGGAGGAACCTGCCAGTGGCCTGTTTCTGGCCCGGCCGGTGTGGCAAGAGCCGCTGGGCGTCACCGCTGGCGCAGACGCTGAACCCGACCAACGCCTGTTGCTGTGGGTCGGCTTCAACAGCGAGCAGGTGGCGCAATTGCAGGCTCTGACCCATGCCGCGGGTGCACGCTTCAGCGGTGAAGCCCTGGCCGCCAGCTCGGCGGAGCCGGCAGCCCGTTACCAGGCCCTGGCGATTGCCCTGTTGCGGCGCTTGCAGGCGCTCAAGGGCCGGGTTCACGTGGAACTGATGATTGCCGAGCCGGCACCGGAGCATCTGCTGTACGCCGGTCTGGATGGCTTGCTCAAGAGCGCTTGCCTGGAGCAGCCGGCGCTGAGCGCCAGGTGCCTGCTGATCAAGGTCGAGGCTGACCAGCCATTGTCGAGCGCACAGCTCAGCCAACTGACGGCGACACTGGGGGAAACCCACCCGCGCGCCAGCTCGGTACTGCAGCGCAGCGGCCCCGAGGGTGAGCGCAAGGAGTTGCAATGGCAGGAACTGGCGGACGATGCCGTCCGCGGCCGCGAGCGAGAAGCGATTGCCTGGAAGGATCGCGGTGTCTACCTGATTACCGGCGGCGCCGGTGGCCTGGGGCTGATCTTTGCCAAGGCGATCGCCGAGCAATGCCGTGACGTCAGCCTGATCCTGATCGGCCGTTCGGCCCTTGATCCTCGCCAGCAGGCGCGTCTGCAGGACATACGCGACGCTGGCGCAGCCGTCAGCTACCACTCGCTCGACCTGACCGACGCCGAAGCGCTGGAGCAGTTGATCGAGGAGATCCGCCGCACGCACGGTGGCCTCAACGGTGTATTGCATAGCGCCGGGATCAACCGGGATCGGTTACTGGCCGACAAGACCGCGCAAGACATGGTCGAGGTGTTTGCCGCCAAAGTCATCGGCAGTGAACTGCTGGACCGTGCCTGTCGCCAGCTGTACCTGGATTTCTTCGTGCTGTTTTCATCCTGCTCGGCGGTGCTTGGCAGCCCTGGCCAGGCGGATTACGCCGCGGCCAATGGCTTCATGGATCAGTTTGCCGGGCTGCGCAACAAGCGTGTTGAACAGGGCGTGCGGTTCGGCCACACGTTGTCGATCAACTTTCCACTGTGGCGTGATGGCGGCATGCAGGTCAGCGCCGCCGACCGGGCCTATATCCACCGCAGCACCGGCATGCTGCCAATGCAGTCGGTGCACGGTATCCGGGCCTTGCAACTGGGCCTGAAGGCCGGCCTGGAGCGGCTGTTGGTGATTGAAGGCGACCTGCCACGGATCCGTGGGCATTTTGCCGCGGCTGCACCGGGCGATGTCGAGCAATCGCCGGTGGCGGCGCCGGTTGTGGTGGACCGCGCGCGGCTCACCGCCGCCGTCCTGGAGCGACTCAAGGCCGTCTTCTGTGTGGTCACCCAACTGCCGCCCGGCCGTGTCGAGACCCAGGCGCCGCTGGAGCAGTACGGCATCGACTCGATCATGATCACCCGTCTCAACAAGGCCCTGGAGGACGTGTTCGCGCCGATGACGCAACTACGACCGGCAGAGTACCGCTTGTCGAAAACGCTGTTTTTTGAATACCACAGCCTCGAAGCCCTGACGCATTTCCTGGTGGCCGAGCATCAACGTGCCTGCCTGTTGTGGACCGGCCTGGGCGAGGTGCCGGCCGCCGTGCCGTTGCCCAAGGCAGTTGCTGTACCGCAGCCAGCGGCTGGCGACTCGACGCCGCTGCCGGCGGCCGAGCCGATTGCAGTGATCGGCATCAGTGGCCGCTATCCGCAGGCGGCCAACCTCGACGAGTACTGGCGCAACCTCCAGGAGGGACGCGACAGCATCACCGAGATTCCAGCGCAACGCTGGGCGTTGGAAGATTTCTATGTCGATTCGGTGTCCGAGGCGCTGAAGCAAGGGCGCAGCTACAGCAAGTGGGGCGGCTTCATCGATGGCTTCGCCGATTTTGATCCGCTGTTCTTCAATATCTCACCCCGTGAAGCGCTCAATATCGATCCTCAGGAACGCTTGTTCCTGCAGTCCTGCTGGCAGGCTCTGGAAGACGCCGGGATCACTCGGGCAGACCTGGCCGGGCAGTACCAGGGCCAGGTCGGGGTGTTCGCCGGGATCACCAAGACCGGCTACAGCCTGTACGGGCCGGCGCTGCGTGAGCAAGGTCACCTGGTGTTCCCGCGGACCTCGTTCGGTTCGACCGCCAACCGGGTCTCCTACGTGCTGGACCTCAATGGCCCCAGCGAACCGGTGGACACCATGTGTTCGTCGTCGTTGAGCGCGCTGCACAGGGCCTGCGAAAGCCTGCGCCGCGGCGAGTGCCGGATGGCATTCGCCGGTGGCGTCAACCTGTACCTGCACCCCGCCAACTACGTGGAGTTGAGTGCCGGCCAGATGCTCTCCAAAGACGGCCGCTGCCGCAGTTTCGGCGAAGGCGGCAATGGCTTTGTACCGGGCGAGGGGGTCGGCTCACTATTGCTCAAGCCGTTATCCCAGGCACTGGCGGACCAGGACAACATCCATGCGCTGATCCGCGCCGTGGCGGTCAACCACGGTGGCAAGACCAACGGCTACACCGTGCCCAATCCCCAGGCCCAGGCCAAGGTGATTCGCCTGGCCATCGATCAGGCCGGGCTCGACGCTCGCCAGATCAGCTACATCGAGGCCCACGGCACCGGCACCGAGCTGGGTGACCCGATCGAAGTCAGCGGGTTGAGCCAGGCCTTTGCGCTTGACGCCGTCGACCTCGGTCACTGCGCCCTGGGCTCGGTGAAAGCCAATATCGGCCACTTGGAAGGGGCGGCCGGTATCGCCGGGGTCAGCAAGGTCATACTTCAGCTCAAGCACAAGCAACTGGTGCCAAGCCTGAATGCCGTCAGGCTCAATCCCAACCTGCGCCTGGAGGCCACACCGTTTTACCTGCAACAGACGCTCGGTGCCTGGCTGCCGAAGGGCGAAGGGCCGCGGATCGCCGGGGTCTCATCCTTTGGCGCCGGGGGGGCCAATGCCCATGTGCTGTTGCAAGAGCACGACGAGTACCGCGAGCCGCCCAGTGCCAGCGGTGCCGAGGTGATCCTGCTGTCGGCCCGTGACACTGAGCGCTTGCGCGATTACGCCCAAGCCTTGCTCAGTTATGTGCAGGCCCGGCCCTCCCTGACGGGCGCCGACCTGGCGAACCTGGCGTACACCCTGCAAACCGGTCGGGAAATGATGGCGGCGCGCCTGGGCCTGGTGGTTGACTCGCCTGCCACGCTGGCCACCCGGCTGCGCGCCTTCATCGACGGCGCTGACCTGGCGGATGCCGGCCTGTACACGGGGAATGGCCAGCGCCAGCCTCTGGCCGCCGAGAGCGATGCCGAGCGGGCCTCGCTGATTCACCGTGGGCTGGAGAGCGGTGAACTGCACACACTGCTGGCATGCTGGGTCAACGGCGAGGCCATCGACTGGTCGAGGCTGCAGGCCACGCGACCGGGGCCACGCCCTTACCGGATCAGCGTGCCGGTCTACCCCTTCGCCCGCGAGACCTTCTGGTTGCCGGGCCGCCAGGCGCTGGGCACTGGGGCCATGGCCCCACCGGCAGCCGAGCGCGCTGGCGGCGAGGCGCCGACGGGCACCGCCAGTGACCGCCTGAGCTATGTGGCGCGCTGGCAGGCCGAAGGGCAGATCGACGAGCAAGGGGGCGAGGCACGGGTTGCCGGACACCGTTGCGTGCTGATCGTCGCCGATGCCTTGAACAGGGCGGCGGCAGAAGCGATCACCGCGCAATACCTGCTTGGCAGCGGTTTTGTCACGGGCGCAGGCCGGGTGATCCGGCTTGAGCCTGGCACCCGGACCGTCGCTCTGGCGCCGGATCACTGGTCGCTGGATACGGCGGATGCGCAGGCCCTGGATCAGTGTCTGAGCACCTGCCCGGCGATCGACTGCCTGTACTTCATCGGCGCACAAGGCGAGGCCACGGACTGGCAGGCGCAGCTCGACAGCCCGCACGCCAATGAACTCCTGCTGCTGCGCCTGATCAAGTGGCTCAAGCAACACAGCACTTGTCAGGCCATCGATAGCTACATCATCAGCCAGGACAACTTCGACCTCACGGGCAGCGCGGCCAGCGCCAGTGGTGGCGGCCTGACCGGCATGGCCTACGCCATGGCCCAGGGCGAGCATCGGTTTCGCGTGCGCAACCTGGATGTCGACAGTCGTGAGCTGGCCGATAATCGACGTCGGCCACGGCTGTTGCGCCAGGTGCAGGGCGAGGCCGGGCTGGCACGCGGCGAAGTGCTATGCCTGCGTGACGGCGTGCGCTATCGCCAGGCTATTTGCAGATTGGCCTGGCAACCACCACACCCGTCGAGGTCGGACGAGGGCGCTTTTGTCACCCCGTCGCTCAAGCGTGGCGGTGTTTACTTGATCCTCGGCGGCAGCGGTACGGTGGGCGCGATTATCAGCCGCTACCTGCTGGCCGATTATCAGGCCCGGGTCATCTGGCTGGGCCGCAGCGGTACCGATAGCGCCAAGGTGCGGCAACGGCTGGCGGATTGCCTGCAGCGTGTCGGCGGTGCGGTCGATCCGGCGCAGTTGCAATACCTGCAGGCCGACGCCAACGATCCGGCGTCGCTGCAGCGTGCCGTGGCACAGGTCAAACAGCGTCACGGGGCGATTCACGGGGCGATCTTCTCTGCCGTGGTGTTCAACCATGAAGACCTGATCACGCGGATTCCCGAGCCGCAGTTCCGCGAAATCCTGGAAGTGAAAAGCCGTGGCGGCATCGAGTTTTACCGGGCCCTGGCCGAGGAACCGCTGGATTTCCTGTGTTACTTCTCGTCGGGGCAGAGCTTTGCTTTCTCCGGCGCTGCGCGCTTGGGCGCCTATGCCGCCGGCATCACCTTTGGCGACACCCTGGCGCGCAGCCTGCGGCGCCAGGCGGCGTTCCCGGTAGGCACGATCAACTGGGGGTTCTGGCTGTCATCGCTGACTGAGCAACAGGCACTGGACCCTTCGGCGCAACCGATGAGCCGCCACGCCGGGGCTCTGCAGGATCGCGAGGGCTTTGAATGCTTTGCGCGGCTTGTCCAAGCGCTGAGGGAGGGCCGGCTCGATCAGGTTATCTGCATGACCGCCTCCGCGCCGGTCCAGCAGTTGATGCAGTTGCAAACGCAACCGGTAGTCCTTGGCGAGCCGGATCCCTCGCCCGCCAACCATGGCTTCGAGCGCTACCGCCGCGCCGCCGCGCCCTTGCTGGCGACCCACGATCCGCTGCCGTTTGATCAGGCCATGGCCGGGATGCTGCTGGCCCAGCTACGCCAGATGGGGCTGTTCACCCAGGCGGGTGAGTTTCAGGACAGTGAAGTCCTGCGCCGGCAGGCCGGCATTGGCGAACACTATGGTCGCTGGTGGTCCACCAGCCTCGAACTGCTGCAACAGCATGGACTGGTGCAGCGCCGCGGCACGCAGGTGGGGATCGAGGAGCAGGTATCTGGCGTACACCTGCAGCAATGGGTCGAACGCTGGCACCTGCTCAGGGATGCCTTGATCGCGGTTCCTCAGCGCAAGGCCCAGGTGGAACTGGTCGACGCCTGCCTGCAACAGTTGCCGGCGATACTCGATGGGCGCACCCAGGCCACCGATGTCATGTTCCCCAACAGCTCGATGGAGAAAGTCGAAGGCGTGTATCGCCACAACGCGTTGTCCGACTATTTCAATCAGGTGGTCGCCGGGGTGGTGCAGCAGCAGATCGAGGCGTTGTTGGCCCGCGACCCGCAACGTCGGGTACGGATCCTCGAAATAGGGGCGGGTACCGGCGGCACCAGCTCCATCGTGCTGCCGGCGCTGCAACCCTGGCGCGAGCACATTGACGAGTACTGCTACACCGACATCTCCAAGGCATTCCTGATGTACGCCGAGAAAACCTATGGTGCGGCCCATCCGTTCCTCACCTACCGAGTGTGGAATGTCGAGCAGCCGCCGCAGGCCCAGGGGTTGGAGCAGGGCGGATACGACATTGTGATTGCCGCCAACGTGCTGCACGCCACCGCCAGGATCCGCCGCACCCTGGCTCATGCCAGGGCGCTGCTGCGCCACGACGGGATGCTGCTGATGAATGAAATCAGCGACAGGTCGCTGTTCGCCCACCTGACCTTTGGCCTGCTCAAGGGCTGGTGGCTGTACGAAGACCCCGAGCTGCGCATTCCCGGCACCCCGGCCCTGTATCCGCAAAGCTGGGCCCGGGTGCTGGGCGAAAGCGGGTTCAACCAGGTTGCCTTCCCGGCGGAATCTGCCCACGGCCTCGGCCAGCAGATCATCGTCGCCTACAGCGATGGCCTGGAGCACCTGGCGGCACTGGATCAAGCCGCGACGCCGCTGCCAAACCCGCAACCACCGAGCGGCCACAGCGCGCAGTCGCTGAGCGCCGGTCAAGGTGGCAGTCGCGAGGCCCTGACGGCGCTGGCGCTGGCGGGCCTGGCCAGCACCCTGCAACTGGAGCCGGGACGGATTGCGGCGGATCAGCCCTTCGCCGACTACGGCATTGACTCGATCCTGGGGGTGAGTTTTGTCAGTCACCTGGGCGAGGCCCTGGGGACCGAGCTCAACACCGCCTTGCTGTTCGACTACCCAACCCTGGACAGCCTGGTGGGCTACCTGCTTGACCACTACCCGACGCATTGCGCCGGCCTGGGCGGCGCGCCGACAGCGCCCGAACCTTGCGCGCCCGACAAACCGCCCACGGCGTCCGTGGAGCAACTTGAGGCGCTGTTTCTCGCCGGTGAACTGGCAATCGATGCCTTGCTGAACATCGTCGACGACAGTGCGACGGCAAACCACGGAGCAACGCAGGCCACTGCCGGGAAAGGACAATCATGAGCAGCCAAGCATTCCAGTCAATTATCGCCAGGCTCCAGCAGCGCCAGATCAGTGCAGCCCAGGCCAGGCAACTGTTGCAACAACTCAAGATGGCCAGCCGGACGAGCACTGCAACAGCGCCCGGGGCCGGCGCGCCGGCCCATGAGGAGATTGCCGTGATCGGCATGGCCGGGCAGTTTCCCGGGGCCGAGAACGTCGAGCGCTTCTGGCACAACCTGAGTACCGGGGTCGACGCGGTGGCCGAGCTGGGCGCACCGTATCTGGACTGCGCGCGCAGCTATTCGCCGCAGCGCCAGCCCGGCAAGACCTACTGCAAATGGGGCGGCGTTTTGCAGCAGCGGGATGATTTCGATCCGCTGTTCTTCAATATCTCGCCCCGCGATGCCGAGTCCATGAACCCGCATCAGCGGCTGATCCTCCAGGAGAGCTGGAAAGCCCTGGAAGACGCCGGTTACAACCCCAAAAGCTTTCGCGACCGCTCGGTGGGGATCTTTGTCGGTGCGGAACCCAGCGGCTATTTCCACGAAACCTTCATCGGCGCCTCCGACGCGATCATTGCCTCGCGGCTGTCCTACTTCCTCGACTTCAAGGGGCCGGCGCTGGTGGTCAATACCGGCTGCTCGTCATCGGCCACGGCGATCCACCTGGCCTGCGAGAGCCTGCGCAACCACGAGGCGGACCTGGCCCTGGCCGGCGGTGTGTTCGCCACCCTTGGCGAGCCCGGCCTGATCAGCCTGGCGCAGATGGACATGCTCTCGCCCAGCGGGCGCTGCCATACCTTCGATCAGCGCAGCGACGGCATCGTGTTGTCGGAAGCGGTCGGGATGCTGGCGCTCAAGCGGCTGTCCCAGGCGCTGGCCGATGGCGACCCGATCCATGGGGTGATCTGCGCTTCGGGGATCAACCAAGACGGTGCCAGCAACGGTATTACCGCCCCCAGCGGCCAGGCTCAGGAGCGCCTGATCAGCGAGCTGTATCGGCGCTTTGCCATCGACCCGCGGCAGATCAGCTATGTCGAGGCCCACGGCACCGGCACGCCCCTGGGCGATCCGGTCGAGGTCAACGCACTGGTTCGCGCCTTTCGCCAGTTCACCGCCGATACCGGCTATTGCGCGTTGGGCAGCGCCAAGGCGCACATCGGCCACACTTCGGCCGCGGCCGGGGTGGTCAGCCTGATCAAGATCCTGCTGTCGATGAAGCACCAGCAATTGCCAGGGGTGCTGAACTTCCAACAGCTCAACCCGCGGATCGAGTTGGCGAACTCGGCGTTTCATATCCATCGTGAGCCCAGGGACTGGCTGGGCACCGGGAACGGGCCGAAGATGGCCGCGCTCAACTCTTTTGGCCACAGCGGCACCAACGTGCACATGGTCATCCGCGAAGCCGTCGAAGTCGCCGTCGCGCGGCCTACCGAGGAGCCGCGACCACGCCTGCTGCCGCTGTCGGCGCGCACCGCCGAGAGCCTCAAGCGTTATGCCGCTCAGTTGCGTCAGGCGCTGGACGATCCGGCACTGCGCCTGGCGGACCTGGCGTACACCCTGCAAACCGGCCGGCTGGCGCAGGATCACCGATTGATCCTGGTCTGCGCCGACAAGGATCAGTTGGCGCAGCAGTTGGACGACTGGCTGGACGGCCGTTCGCCCCGGCACTGCTGGTCGGCGCAGACCGGCGCGGGCGAGCATCCGGACATCGAGCTGCCGGCTGTCGCCGATCAGGCGAGCCTGTCGTCCGTGGCTGAGGCTTGGGCAGCGGGCGGCAAGCTGGATTGGGCCGCGTTCAACCGCCTTCATTCTGCGGATGCCCGGCGGGTCCACGCTCCGGTGTATCCCTTTACCCGGCAAAATTTCTGGATAGCACCCGGGCAACGCGGTGGCGCGGCAGGCGAGGCCAGCGCCGGGGCCGCTTGCATGCCCGGCAGGCTGCATCCGTTCCTTGCGCGAAACACCTCGGACCTGCATTGCCAGCGTTTTTCCAGTGTGTTCGATGGCGAGGAGTTTTTCCTCAAGCAGCACGTGGTGGGCGGACAGCGCATTTTCCCCGGCGTCGCTCACCTGGAGATGGCCCGGGCCGCGGTGGCGCTGGCGATGCCCGGGCCACCGCGCTCATTGAGCCAGGTGGTCTGGCTCCGGCCCTTGATCATTGGCGCCCGGGCACGGCAGGTCGATATCGAGCTGATGCTGGAAGAGGACGGGCAGGTCCGTTTCGAGATCTCCAGCCGCGAGCTCGATCCGCTCACGGGACAGGCAACCGCAGAGCCGTTGCTGCACAGCCAGGGCCTGGCGGGCCTGGCCCAACCGGCGGCGCCGCATCAAGTTGACCTGCAGGCACTCAAGGCGCGGACCCGCGCTGGAAGGTTAAGCGCCGCGCAGTGTTACGACGCCTACCGGGGAATGACGTTCGAACACGGACCGGCCTATCAGGGCCTGCAATCGCTGGACCTCGGACCGGGCGAAGTGTTGGCGCAACTGCTGTTGCCAGCCTGCCAGCGCGACAGCCTCGACGACTACGTGCTGCACCCGTCGCTGCTGGACTCGGCGCTGCAGGCCGCCATTGGCCTGAGCCTGGGGGCCGACCTGGTGCTGGCGCCAGGCGATCGGCAGCACTTGCCGCCGCTGATGCAACCGACACTGCCGTTTGCCCTCGAAGGGTTGCAGGTGCTGGAGCGCTGCAGCGAACGGATGTGGGCCCGGGTGAGCTACGCCGAGCGCCGGGATGACCAGCCGGCCGACGGCGCTTTGCAACGCTTGAACATCGAGCTGTTCGACCAGACGGGCAAGCGCTGCGTATTCATGCAGGGGTTCACCTCGCGGGTGCTGGGCGAGCGTAGCGAACCTGTAGCCCACGACGCGCCGTTGATGGAAACCCTGCTGTTCCAGCCGCAGTGGGTTGAACAAGTCGCGTCCCAGGGACATGCGCCCGGTTTCAGTCGCCGGCTGGTCCTGCTCAGTGGTTTCGACCCGCAGACGGCGGATACGCTGCAGCAGCAACTGAGGCTGGAGGGTGACGCCTGGCACTGCGCGCTCTTGCCCGCGCCGCAGCCCGATCAGGCCGCCGATTATCAACACACCGCGCTGGCGCTGTTGCAGCAGATCCGCCGGTTGCTGGCAGAGGGCGGCGGGCGGCAGTTGATCCAGTTGGTGGTGCTTGACCCGAGCGGTGAACGGTTGGTCGGCGGCCTGGCGGCGATGTTACGCAGCCTGCACCTGGAAATGCCCGACGTCAGCGGCCAGTTGATCGAGCTGGACGAGCCCGCATCGCTGGCGCAACGGCTGCTGGAAAATGCCGCTGCGGTCGAGGTCGAGGTTCGCTACCGAGCGGGCCGGCGCCAGGTACGGCACTGGTGCCCGTGCCCGGCAGTCGATCTGGCCATTGGTGCGCCCTGGAAGGACGGCGGCGTGTACCTGGTGACCGGTGGCCTCGGTGGCCTCGGGCGGCTGTTTGCCCAGGCCATCGCGGCCAGTGTCAGCGATGCCACCTTGATCCTCACCGGTCGTTCGGTTGCCGCGCCGCAGTTGTTGGCCGGAATCGACGCGGGACGCAACAGGCTGGAATACCGTCAGCTGGATGTCAGCGATGCCGAAAGGGTGCACAAACTGGTCGAGGAGATAGTGACCGAGTACCACGGGCTCAACGGTGTGCTGCATAACGCTGGGGTGATCCGCGACAGCCTGTTGATCAACAAACAGGATGAAGACCTGCGCCAGGTCATGGCCGCCAAGGTGGCCGGCACCCGCAACCTCGACCTGGCCACTGCGGCCTTGGCGCTGGACTTCTGGATCTGCTGTGGGTCCGGGACCGGCGTGGTGGGCAACGTCGGCCAGGCCGACTACGCGGCAGCCAACGCCTTTGTCGACCGTTATGCCGCCTATCGCAGCCAGTTGGTCGCCCAGGGACTGCGCTGCGGCCAGAGCCTGGCGATCGACTGGCCGCTGTGGAAAGAAGGGGGCATGCAGGTCGACGAAGCGACCGCGCAGCAGATGGCGCACAGCACCGGCATGGTTGCCATGCCGAGCAATGCCGGCATCCACGCCCTGCGCCAGTGCGTCGCGCTGGGAGTGCCGCAGGTGTTGGTGATGCACGGTCGACGGGCCCCCATCACCGCATTGGTGACCGCTCATGGCGGCGTCGATGCCGCGATCGAGGTCCCGGTGCCGGACACCCAGGCTGCGCCGACCAATACCGCCCCCTTGACGCAGATGCTGCAACGCACGCTGATCGAGTGGGTGTCCGCGCAGATGAAAATTCCCGTCGGCGAAATCCGTCTCGATGCCGAGTTCAGCCAATACGGCTTTGATTCGATCAGCCTGACCACCCTGGCCAACACCCTGAAACAGCACTGGCGGCTTAACCTGGCGCCGACGATCTTCTTCGAATACCCCACGCTCGGGCGTTTTGTCCTGTATCTGGAACGTGAGCATGGCCGCGTGCTGAGCGCCCGGCTGACGCCGCCCCCAGCGGCGCCTGTCGCGCCACCTCGGCAGGAACAGGCGCAGACCGCGACCTGGGCAGCGACACGCCGGCCGTTGAGCCCCAGCGGCGCAGCCCGGGATAACGCCAAGCCCACTGCGCCGCAGGCTGAGGAGGACATTGCAGTGATCGGCATCAGTGGGCGCTTCCCCGAGGCCGAGGACGTCGAGCAGTTTTTCCGTAACCTCAAGGAGGGCCGGGACTGCATCAGCGAAATACCGGCCAACCGCTGGGACTGGCGCGAGTACTACGGCGATCCGCACCGCGAGGTCGACAAGACCAACGTCAAGTGGGGCGGCTTTATCCAGGGCGTCGATCACTTCGACCCGCTGTTCTTCGCCATCTCGCCGCGCGAAGCGCAGTTGATGGACCCGCAGCAGCGTCTGTTGATGACCTACGTGTGGCTGGCCATCGAGGACGCCGGCTACGCCAGCGCCGACCTGGCGGGCAGCGATACCGGGATTTTCGTCGGCACCGGGGTCACCGGCTACAGCAGCCTGATCGCCCGGGCCGGGGTGCCGATCGAGGGTTACAGCGCCACGGCAATGGTGCCTTCGGTCGGTCCCAACCGGATGAGCTTCCTGCTGGACCTGCACGGTCCCAGCGAGCCAGTGGAGACGGCCTGCTCGTCGTCGCTGGTGGCCATCCATCGCGCGGTCCAGGCCATGCGCAACGGCGATTGCCGGATGGCGGTGGTCGGCGGGGTCAACACCCTGATCGCGCCCGAGGCGCAGATCAGCTTCAGCAAGGCCGGCATGCTGGCCCTCGACGGGCGCAGCAAGACGTTCTCGGCCCAGGCCAACGGCTATGCCCGTGGCGAAGGGGTGGGAATGATCGTGCTGAAGAAACGCGCCCAGGCCGAGGCCGACGGCGATCACATCTATGCACTGATCCGCAGCAGCGCCGAAAACCATGGCGGCAAGGCCAACTCCCTGACGGCGCCCAACCCGCGGGCCCAGGCCGAGTTGCTGAAGTCGGCCTACCGCAAGGCCGGGGTCGATCCGCGCAGTGTCGGTTACATCGAGGCTCATGGCACCGGGACCGAACTGGGTGACCCGATTGAAATCAATGGCCTGAAAATCGCCTTTCGCGAGCTCGCCGAAGAACTCGGCGTCGATGAGCCGGGGCAAGGCTACTGCGGCGTGGGGTCGGTGAAGTCGAACATCGGCCATCTCGAACTGGCCGCCGGGATTGCCGGGGTGATCAAGGTGCTGCTGCAACTCAAGCACAAGACCTTGTTCAAGAGCCTGCACTGCGAACAGCTCAATCCCTATATCGAGCTC
Organism: Pseudomonas sp. LD120; assembly: GCF_009861525.1. GTDB lineage: Bacteria > Pseudomonadota > Gammaproteobacteria > Pseudomonadales > Pseudomonadaceae > Aquipseudomonas. The sequence continues at coordinate 1,425,754 of NZ_WVHL01000003.1, forward strand.
GATCACAGCCCGTTCTTTGTGGTCCAGCAAAGCCGGCCCTGGGTGGCCTTCAAGGACCACCAGGGCCATCCCTTGCCACGCCGTGCGGGGGTCAGCTCGTTCGGTTTTGGCGGCGCCAATGCCCATGTCCTGCTGGAGGAGTACCTGGCACCCGCAGCCCCTAGCCATTCGGCGACGGCAGGCGCGCGGGCCTTTGTGCTGTCGGCCAAGACCCCGGAGCGCCTGCGCGAATCGGCTCGGCGCCTGGCGGATCTGATTGGCGCCGAGCCCGCCGAGGCCAGCCTCGATCCGCAGCGCTACCTCGATGACCTGGCGTATACCCTGCAGGTTGGCCGGGACCTGATGCAGGAGCGGCTGGCGCTGTTGAGCGACTCCCTGAGCGATCTGCAACGCCAGCTCAATGACTTTGCCGCAACGGGCAACGCACGTTATCGCGGCACCGGTGAGGGCGAGCAGCCGGCGCTGGCGCTGTTTCGCCAGGACGAAGACATGGCCGCGGCACTGGCGGCCTGGATCGATAAACGCAAGTACCCGCAGTTGCTGGAACTGTGGGCCCAGGGCTTGACGATCGACTGGCAGCGCTTCTATCCGGCCGGCCACGGGCGGCGGCGCCTCAGCCTGCCAGGCTACCCATTTGCCCAGGAACGCTACTGGGTGACAGACCTGAGCCGCAGCCAAGGGCACGCGCCTGTCCCAGGCCGCGCCTGGTTGCACCCGCTGCTCGAACGCAATACCTCGGACTTCTATCAGCAGCGCTTCAGCAGCCGTTGGCAGGGGGAGGAAAGCTGGTTTGTCGACCACCAGGTCGACAGCCGCAAGACCATGCCTGGCGTCGGCTATCTGGAAATGGCCCGGGCGGCGATTGCCCGCTCGCTGGACGGGCAGGCGCTGGCTGGTGGCCCGCTGCAGTTTCAAAACGTGGTCTGGCTGGCGCCCTACACGCCGACGCCGCAGCACGATGAGCTGCATACCGAGCTGACGCTGGCGCAGCAGAAGGTCGAGTTCAGAATCTACTCGCAGGCCCAAGGTGTCGCGTTGGAACACTGCAAGGGCAGTGCGCAGGTGATGCCTCCCGTCTCCGTGCCCGCCCTGGACCTGGACAGCCTCTGCGCGGCGCCCTGGCAACGCAGCCTTGAAGCCGCCGAGCTGTACCCGCTGTTCGCGGCGATGGGCATCCACTATGGTCCCGGCCATCGGGGGGTTAGCCGGTTGTGGCTGGGTGAAGACCGGGTGCTGGCCCGGCTTGAACTGGCCCCTGAGTGGCTTGAGGGCGAGTGGGTGCTGCACCCGGGCCTGTTGGATTCTGCCGTCCAGGCCTCGCTCGGCCTCTTGCTGCAAGAGCGTGACGAGCCCGGCGAGACACGCTTGCCCTTTGCCGTCGAGCAACTGGACGTCTACGGTTCCTGCCAAGCGCTGATGTGGGCGCTGATAAGCCTTGAGCGTCGCACTCCGGGCAGTGTTGTGCAGCGGATCGATATCGACCTGTGCGACGAGCAAGGGCGAATCGCCGTGGCCTTGCGTGGTTTCAGCTCGCGGCCGATACCGGCCGGGGCTGAACGTCCGGGCCCCGTCGATGACACGCGGCTGCTGCCGGCTGGGCTGAGTTTGCTGGCGCCGCAGTGGCGGGTTGCGGATAACCCGTCGACGCCGCCGCAGGCGTTGCCGACCTTGGCCATTGGTGCATCAAGTGAGCGCCGCAACTGGTTGGTCGGGCAACATGCGCAGATCGAATTCTTGCCCTTACTGGCGCCGACGATTGACGGTATTGCCGCGCAACTGGCGGCTTGTGCGCCGTTTCAACGACTGATCTGGCTGGCGCCGCAGGCGTCAACCGAGCAGGCCGCGGAGGCTGGCGATCATGCTGCACTGATGCTGTTCAAACTGATCAAGGCCCTGTTGCAACTGGGGTTTGCCCAGCAGGCGTTGCAACTGCAGTTGATCTTCACCACCAGCATTGCGCTGCGCCCCGGTGAGCCATTGGCGCCGGAGCAGGCGGCCTGCCATGGCCTGGCCGGGGCGCTGGCCAAGGAACATGAATCGTGGCGGGTGGAACTGATCGACCTGCCGCTGGGCAGCCAGGCGCTGCCCCAGGCGTTGCCCGAACCGCAACTGGCGGGTGAGTGCCTGGCGTGGCGCGAGGGTGAGTGGTTTAGCCAGCGGCTGTTGCCGCTGGCCTCGCGACCCTGTGCCGAGATTGGCGGCGTGCATTACCGCGAAGGCGGCGTGTACGTGGTGATTGGCGGCGCCGGGGGCATTGGCCAAGTATGGACGCGCCATGTGATCAGTCATTGGCGTGCCCAGGTGGTCTGGCTGGGCCGCCGCGAGGCGGACGAGGCGATCAATCAGCAGCTTGTGGCCCTGGCGCAGTTTGCCGCGCAGTGCCAGGCCCCAGCGCCGTTGTACATACAGGCCGATGCCGCCGATATCGGGCAACTGACTCGGGCCCGGCAGCAGGTGGTCGAGGCCTGCGGCCCGATCAATGGCTGGGTGCACTCGGCACTGGTACTCGACGATGGCCGCCTTGCGCAGATGGACGAGGCGCAGTTCAGCGCGGTTTTCCAAGCCAAGCGCCTGACCAGCATGGGGCTGGCTCAGGTCTGCACGGCGGCGGATGCCCCGGCGCCGGATTTCCTGCTGTTTTTCTCGTCGATGGTTGCCTTCAGCAAAGCCGCGGGGCAGGGCAACTACGCTGCGGGTTGCGCCTTTGTCGATGCCTTTGCCGCCCGGCTCGATCAACAGGGGCGATGCCCGGTCAAGGTGATCAACTGGGGGTATTGGGGCTCGGTGGGGGTGGTGGCCGAGCCGGGCTATCGGGCGCGGATGGCCGCCCAGGGCCTGGGTTCGATCGAAGCGTCGGACGGCATGGCGGCGCTGGACTGGCTGCTGGCCAGTCCCTTGCCGCAGTTGGGCTTGATCAAGCTGCTGGAGCCGATGGCCATTGCCGGTATCGATAGCGACAGGCAGCTCGATTGCTACCCGGCAGACGCGCCACTGACGCACGATAACTGGGGCGACGCGGTTCAACGCTGTGGCCGTGCGCCGCAACAGCATCCGGCGGCCCGGGCAATGGACCGGCTGCTGCTGGCGCATACCCTGGCCTGTCTCGGTGAACTGGCCGCTGGCGGGCCGCTGACCGAGCAACGGCTCGGCGCCGACCCGGCAGTGGCTGCCAATCTGCAGGCCCAGCCGTTTTATCGTCGCTGGCTACGGGAAAGCCTGCGGTTGCTGGTGGACAACGGTGATATCGATGAGCAGGGCCGGCTGTTGGTGGCCCTGCCTGATCCGGCGACGCTGTGCGCAGATTGGCAGCAGGCCAGTGAGGAGTGGCGCCGCGAGGGTGACCTGCAGGCCCAATTGGACCTGGTGCAAACCTGCGTTGAGGCCCTGCCGGCGATCTTGCGTGGCGAGCAGTACGCCACTGAAGTGATCTTCCCCGGTGGCTCGATGGCCTTGGTGGAGGGCATTTATAAAGACAACCGGACCTGTGATTACTTCAACGCGGTGCTGGGGGAAGTGGTGGTCGATGTCGCTCGCCGGCAGGCCGAGGGCGCCAGGCCGCTACGGATTCTTGAGATCGGCGCCGGCACGGGGGGCACCACCGCCGGGCTGATCGACAGGTTGCGTCCCTGGCAGCAAGGCATCGCCGAATACTGCTACACCGACTTGTCCCAGGCGTTCCTGCGCCATGGCGAGCAGCAGTTCGCGGCGCAGGCACCTTACCTGCGTACGGCGATTTTCGACGTCACCCAGGCCTGCGCCGAGCAAGGCATCAGCCTGCAGCACTATGACCTGGTGATCGCCACCAATGTGCTGCATGCGACGCCGGACTTGCGGCGCACCCTGCAAAACGTCAAGGCCACGCTGCGCCAGGGCGGCCTGCTGCTGCTCAACGAAATCAGCGACCGTTCACTGTTCACCCACCTGACCTTTGGCCTGCTCCAGGGCTGGTGGCTGCATGACGATACGGCGTTGCGCATCCCGGGATGCCCGGGCCTGTCTCCACTGCGCTGGCAGCAGCTGCTGCAGGAGCAGGGCTATGAACGCATTGCCTTCCCGGCCACCGCCAGTCATCAACTGGGGCAGCAGGTCATCGTCGCCGCCAGCGATGGACGGGTGTGTCTGCCCGCGCCGCGCACCGTCGTCGCCACAGCCACAGCCACAGCCACAGCCACCGAGCCGCAAGTGCCGCGGCCGAAGCCGAAGAACATCCCGGCCGACACCGCTGAACACCTGTTGGCGGAGCAGTGTCGGCAACTGATCACCGGGGTTCTGGCGCAGTTGGTGAACATCGCGCCCGAGCGCTTGCAACGCGATGCGGCGTTTGATCGTTATGGCGTCGACTCCATCTTGCAGATCAGCCTGATCCAGGCGTTGGAGAAAAGCGCCGGCGAACTGTCGCGGACCCTGCTGTTTGAACACAACACCATCAATCAGTTGGCGGACTATCTGCTGGCCGAGCATGGCCCGGCGCTGGCCCGGCATTTTGCGCCGTTGCAGTCGGCCCCGCGCCAGGGACCGGCGCAACCTGTGGCGCACTGCGCCGCACCCGCCGCACCCATTCGTCAGGCCCCGGCCAGGCCGGCGCCCCGGCAGTCGGACCGAGTCGAGGCGTCGAACCGCGACATCGCGATCATTGGCGTGAGTGGTCGCTACCCGATGGCTGCCGATCTTCAAGGCTTTTGGGACAACCTGCGCAACGGCCGCGACTGCGTCAGCCAGGTCCCGGACCAGCGCTGGTCGCAGACCTTGAACGGGCCCCAGCCTTGGGCCGATGAACGCTGCTACGGCGGCTTCCTGGAGCAGGTCGAGGCCTTTGATCAAGGGCTGTTCGGGATCAGCGACAGCGAGGCGCAGCACCTTTCGCCCGCGTTGCGCCAGATGCTTGAAGTGGCTTGGCTGACCTTCGAGGATGCAGGTTACAGCCGCGACGCACTGGCGCGGTTCCAGCAGGACGACGTGGCGGCGATCGGGGTCTTTGTCGGGTCGATGTACAACCCGTCGCCAGGGCGCGAGAGCAATCCTGCCCATGCGGCGATCAAGGCCAATGTCACGGACTGGCAGATCCCCAACCGGATTTCCCATTTCTTCGATCTCAAGGGCCCGAGCCTGGCGGTCAATAGCGCCTGCTCAAGCTCGATGTCGGCGATCCACCTGGCCTGCCAGAGCCTGTTGCAGAACGACTGTGCAATGGCCATTGCCGGTGGGGTCAACCTGATCCTCGATCCGTCCAGGTACCAGACCCTCAAGCTGGCCAACTTGCTTGGCAGTGCGGATCGGTGTCGCGGCTTCGGCCAGAGTGACGGCATGCTCCCGGGCGAGGGGGTTGGCGCGGTGCTGCTCAAGCCACTGGCCGCCGCGCTGGCCGATGGCGACCGGATCTGTGGCGTGATCAAGGGCAGCGGGATCAACCATGGCGGCGGCCAACTGATGTATTCGGCGCCCAACACCCGCCAGAAAATCCGCCTGATCACCCAGACCCTTAGGCGCTCGGGCCTGACGCCGGCGCAGATCAACTACGTTGAAGCCGCGGTCAATGGCTCAGAGCTGGGTGACCCGATCGAAGTGGCGGCGTTGAAACAGGTCTTTGGCGAACAGCCACCCGGGAGCTGCGCGCTGGGAACGGTCAAGTCGAACATTGGGCACCTTGAGGCGGCATCCGGTATCTCCCAACTGACCAAGGTGCTGCTGCAGTTGCAACACCGGCAGTTGGCGCCGTCCATCAATGCCGAGCCACTGAACCCGCATATCCGGCTCGATGGCAGCGCTTTCTACCTGCAACAGCAAGCCTCGCCTTGGGCCGCGCTGCTGGCGGCGGATGGAAGCGTGCAACCGCGTCGGTGCCTGATCAACTCCTTTGGTGCCGGTGGCAGCTATGCCGCTCTGGTGGTCGAGGAACATCAGGTGTCGCCACCACCATTGGCCAGGGCCGGGGGCGAACAGCTGTTGATGGTCGCCGCGGCCAGCGCTGCAAGCCTGTTGGCCTACCTGCACAAACTCCAGGCGCTGATCATTGCTGATTCATCCATCGAAGTGTCAGATCTGGCCTACAGTTTAGCCCTGCGCGATCGTCGTCTGGCCCACCGTGCAGCGCTGTTGGTGGATGGCCACGAGCAACTGCAGGTGCGGCTGCAACGGTTATTGGACGGCACCCCCGACAGCGGTTGCTGGTTGACGCCGATCGATGGAATTGAAGAGGGCGAGCACGGGACGGCCTCGGGGTCACTGAGCCAAAGGGGGCAAGCCTGGTGTTGCGGCGCCGAGCTGGATATTTCGACGCTGTACCCGCAGGGCGGCAACCGGATCTGGCTGCCCGGCTATGAGTTCGAACATCCACGGGCGCGATCGGCCCAGGCCGACACCGCACCTGCCGCGCGGTTCACCGAGGAGCTGTATCGGCGCATCGGCCGCGGCGAGCTGGGCGCCGAGCAATTTGAACAGCTGCTGACCACCTCTAACCACTGAACAGGGATGCTCATGAACCATATTCAAGAAGCCACCAGTGGCACGCCGAGCGAGGCGGGTGCTGGCCAGCCCGCAGCCCCGTCAGCCCCTGTGACTGCCGGCAAGGTGAAGATCAAGGACGGCTTCCCGGTGATGCCCGGGAAAATTCCCTTGCTCGGCCATGTGCACAAGATCGGCAAGGACGCGCTCGGTGAGCTGCGCCAGGCCGAGGCGGTCTGCGGGCCGATCTTCTGGACCTATTTCGGCAGCCAACTGCCGGTGTTGCAGATCATGGACGAGGCGGGGCTGGCGATCCTGCAGAACAAGTACACCGACAATTCGTTCCTGCGTGAGCAGATGCCGGTGATCACCGGTGAGGCCATGAACGCGTTTGACGGCCCGCGCCATCGCAATGCGCGGCGCGCCAGCACCGATGCCTTTACGCCCAAGGGACTGACCCGCGCGCAGGTTGGCCAATTTGTCGTGGAAACCATCGATCAGCGGCTCAAGCACTGGACCGGCGAGAGCAAACTGGCGATTTTCCCCCAGACCAAGGACATCGCCCTGGAAGTGGTGTTCCGGATCCTCGGCATCCAGACCCATGAGCTGGCGCTGTGGCGTCACCAGTACGAAGAGTTCTTCCTTGGCATGATCCCGCTGAAGGTCAACCTGCCCGGGTTCCCTGCCTGGCGCTGTCGCAAGGCACGGGGTTGGCTGGAGCAGCGGGTGGCGCGGATTGTTGCCACTACCCGGGCCAACAATGATCACGACAGCCTGGTCGGGGCGATGATCTTCGGCCGCGATGATCACGGCAATGGCATGTCCGAGGTGGAACTGGTGCACAACATCCTTGGGCTGGGGTTTGCCGGCTCGGAAACCACGGCGGCGGTGATGGCCTGGTCAATGTTGATGCTGTCGCAGCATCCGCTGGTCTGGCAGCAACTGTGTGAACAGGTCGCCGGCCTTGAATGCCTGCCCTATACCCACGAGGAACTGGTCGGCCAGGTGCCGCTGGCCGAAGCGATATTCCGCGAAACCATGCGCCTTTATCCACCGGCACCCTTTGAGATGCGCAAGGTGCACACTGAGTTCGAACTGATGGGCCGGAGGATCCCCGCCGGGGTGATGGCCGGGGTCAGCCTGCTGCATGTTTCGCGCAATCCCGAGCGTTACCCCGATCCCGACCGCTGGAAGCCGGAGCGCTGGCTCGGGCTGGATCGGGCGCTCAACCAGGTGGAAACCTGCCAGTTCGGTGGCGGCCCCCATGCGTGCCTCGGGCGGCATGTCGCGGCCCTGGAAATCACCCTGTTCATTGCGATGCTGGCTCGGGAGCTAGGACCCAAGGGCATTGCCCCGCGCCTGGTGGGCAAGATGCCGCCGCCGGCCTACCTGCCATTCCTGCGTCCCTCGAACAAGGCTTTCCTCGACCTGAGTGGCGGCTGAGCAGGCCAGGGCGCACATCGTTATCAGGCATTGCACGGATTATCAGAACCAGGGATTGGAGAGAGCAGTGGACAGTGAAATCAGGGTTCTGCACCGCAAGATACAACGTCAGCAAATCAGCGTCGAAGACGCGGCCCTGGAGTTCGAGAGGCTCAGGGCCGGTGCTCGCCACGAGGCCACGCCGCGCCTGGTTCAACTGCCTGCGGCAAGCGCTGAACTGATCGCCGCGGCTGTCTATCACTACGATGAGCCCTGTCTGCGCGATCATCAATTCAATCACCAGCAGATCCTGCTGGGGCTGACCTACGCCAGCCTGGCACTGGAGCATGGCCTGGGCCAGCTCGGCGACGACGAAGCCCTGCGGTTGAACAAGCTGACCTTCGCCACACCGATCGCCGTGGCCTCAGGCGAGCAGGTTGAGGTGGCGATCCGTGCCCGTGAACCTGCCGGGCAGGGATTCGAGGCGGTGTGCCGGCGCGCCCCGCTGGCGCCTTGGCAGGTCGCGGCCAGTGGCGAGTTGATGGTGGTCGGTGGCCAGCATCAGCAAGCCGTGCCGGCCGAGCTCATGGCCGGCATGACGAGGGTGGACCTGGCAGCGATCTACCGGATCAGCGCGCAGATGCACATTGGCCAGAGCTACCGGACCCTGCAAGCGCTGCACCAGTTGCCGGATGGCAATCAGGCGCTGTCAAAGGTGGCGCTCGGCGAGGCGGTCCGCGCGGACTCACGCCACTATGGCTTGCATCCGTTGCTGATCAACAGCGCGTTTCTGAGCGTCATCCCGTTGCTTGCCGGGGAGCAACTGGCCAGCCCTTACATTCCCCTGGGAATCAGGTCGCTGACCCTGTATCGGCGCCAGGCTCCGGCCAGCGGCTGGATTCACGTCCATCTGCTCAAGCACTCCGGCGAGCTGGTGCTGTTTGATGCGCAGCTCTACGCCGACGACGGTGTGCTGGTTGCTCAATTCAACGGCTGCTCGTTGAAGCGCCTGCGCGATGCTCGCCTGGTTGAAGGCGAGGCAGCGCGCGTCAGCGAGAGCTGCGGCAGCGCTGGGGCGATCGAGGACTATCTGCTGGCACAGTTGCAGGCCCTCGGCGCCCCTCAGGTGGAAAAAAAACACCGCCAGCGCAACCTGATGGACCTGGGGCTGGAGTCCCTGCAACTGGTCCATCTGGCTGAACGGATTGCCAGCGCAAGCGCCATCGAGCTGGAACCCACGGTGTTTTTTGAGTACCCGAGCATCGCCGAGCTGGCGGGGTTTCTCTGGCAGCACCATCGCACCGCGTTCATCCGGGTGCTGGATGGGCAGGGCATGACACCTGAGGCGCCAGTGCTGATTGAGCCAGGCACTGCCAGTGAGCCTGGCGCCATCGCTCACCGGGGCGAGGCGCCGCAGGCGGAGATCGCGATCATCGGCATGCAAGGCCGGTTCGGCGAGGCTGGCGACCTGGAGCAGTTCTGGCAGAACATCTGGGAGGACCGGGAACTGATCACGCAGGTGCCGGCGGATCATTGGGACATCGTCCCCTGGTTCGATGCCGACCCCGAGGCCAAGGACAAGACCTATTCCAGATGGGGCAGTTTCATCCGCGACGTCGACAAGTTCGACGCCGGCTTCTTTCACCTGTCGCGCCGCGAAGCCCAGTGGATGGACCCGCAGGTCCGGTTGCTGCTCCAGAGCGCCTACACCTGCGCCGAGGACGCGGGGCTGATCCAGCGCTTGCGTGGCAGTGACACCGGGGTGTTCATCGGTTCTTGCTTCAACGAGTACCTCGACAAGATCAGCGAACTCGGCCTGCCGATGGACCCCTACATCGCCACCGGCAGTGGGACCATCGCCGCCAACCGCATCTCGTTCTGCTTCGACCTCAAAGGGCCGAGCCTGATGTTCAACACCGCCTGCTCCTCGTCGCTGGTGGCCCTGCACGCGGCCTGTACGGCCTTGCGCAACGGCGAGTGCGCGATGGCCTTTGTCGGTGGAAGCAATCTGCTGCTGTCGTCCTGGCACTACCGCTATTTCTCGGCGATCCGGGCGCTGTCGCCGACGGGGCGTTGCCACACCTTCGACGCCCGCGCCGATGGTTATGTGCCAGGGGAGTGCGTTGCGACGCTGTTGCTCAAGCCCTTGTCGCGGGCCCTGGCCGATGGCGATCCGATCCACGGGGTGATCAAGGGCTCGGCGGCGCTGCATGGCGGCTACACGCCGTCGTTGACGGCGCCGAGCGTGGCGGGAGAGGAGAACGTCATCCTGCATGCCTGGCGGAACGCCGGGATCGATCCTCGGACCCTGGGCTACATCGAGGCCCACGGCACCGGCACCCGGCTCGGCGACCCGATCGAGATCAATGCGCTCAAACGAGCCTTTGCGCGCTATACCGATGACCGCGGGTTTTGCTCCATCGGCTCGGTCAAGGCCAACATCGGCCATGCCGAGGGCGCGGCCGGCATCGCCGGGGTGCTCAAAGTGCTGCAACAGATGAAACACCGCAAGCTACCGGCCCTGGGCCACTTCAGCCAGTGCAACAGTCATATCAAGCTTGAAGACTCGCCGCTGCTGATCGACACCCAGGGCCGCGACTGGCCGGAGCAGGCTACGCCAAGGCGCGCCGGGGTCAGTTCATTCGGCTTTTCCGGCACCAACGCCCATGCGGTGCTGGAGGAATACCGCGAGCAACGCCTGTTCGCCAGCCATCAGGGGCAGAGGGTGCTGGTGCCCTTGTCCGCGCGGACTGAGCAGAGCCTGCAAGCGCAGGTCGCAGGCCTGCTGGAACACCTGAAGCGGCACGCCCCAGATCTGGCCGCCCTGGCCTACACCCTGCAGATCGGGCGCGAGGCGATGGCCAGCCGGGCGGTTTTCACCGTTGACAGTCTTGAACAATTGCAGCGCCAGTTGCACGACTGGCTAGCCGGCGCGCGCGATGCCGACCTTGGCGTCGCCCACTTGAACGTCGAGCAGGCCCTGGCCGCGGCGGACCTGCAGCAACTGGCCGCGTTGTGGCTGGCGGGGGCAGGCGAGGAACAGGGCATCGACTGGGCGCGCCTGTATGGCGCGGGCCCTGTACCGGCACGAATCAGCCTGCCGGGGTATGCCTTCGCCAGGGAACGGCACTGGCTGGAAGCGCCGGCGGCCAGCGCGTCATCCCCGGCGTTGGCGAGCGCACCCGTGGCCGCCGAATCCACATTGCTGACCTTTACCGAGCAATGGCAGGAGGCCGAGGAACCACAGCCGGGTGCCCCGATGGCGCGGGTGATCTGTCTGCTGGGCGATCTTCAACTGCGCGAGCAATTGGCCGTGGAGCTGCGCACCCTGAGTCCGCACGCCGAGCTGATCTTCGTGGCCGCCGATACGGCCAACCGCCGTGACGCGGATGGCCATTACCGGGTAGCGGCCCACGACTCACAGCAACTGCAGGCAGGCCTGCAGCAGCTGCTGCAGGGCCAGGGCCGCTGTCGGCTGCTGTATGTGTGGGGCATGGATGATCGACGCTGGATCAGCGACAGCCGCCCGATAGTGGCCTTGCTCAAGGCCATCGCCGCCAGTGAGGCGCCTGTCGAGCGTTTGCTGTTGGCGGGCCGCGCCGACGACGCCCTTGAGCGCTGTCACCTTGAGTCGTGGATAGGGATCGAGCGCTCTCTCGGCGCGGTGTTGGCGTGCCCCATCGAGGTGGCGATCGACGTGCCCCGCGGTGACGCCGATGAGCAACGCTGGCTACGCCGCTTGTGCCTGCAACTGGGCAGCGAGCCGGCGGGCAGCCGCTTGTACCAGGACACGACCGCCTTGCGGCCGGTCTTGATCCCGGTGCGCGTTGCGCCGGCCATCGAGCCCCTGGCGCTGGACCAGATCGACACCCTGTTGATCACCGGCGGCCTCGGCGGATTGGGGCTGCTGCTGGCGGGCGAGCTGTCGAACCGGGCCAGGCACCGCAGTCGCGGGCAGCTGCGGCTGATCCTCAACGGTCGCTCGCCGCTGTCGGCGGTCATGCAGGCACGCATCGACAGCCTGAGCCATGAGCATTGCCGGGTGTTCCATGTACAGGCCGACTGCGCGGACCCTCAGGCGCTGACGCTGGCACTGGCCGCGGTGCTGGCGCAGAGCGGGCCGATCCAGGGCCTGATCCACGCCGCCGGCATCAAGGCTGCTGGCGGTGTATTGGACAGCTCGGACGAACAATACGAGGCGGTGCTCAAGGCCAAGGTCCGGAGCACCCAGGTACTGGATGAAGTGCTGGCCGCCCAGCCGCTGACCCTGATCTGCCACTTTTCCTCGAGTTCGGCGTTGCTGGGCGATATGGGCGCGTGCAGTTATGCCCAGGCCAACCGCTTCCAGCAGGCCTATGCGCGTTACATCCAGGCCGGCCGCATCCGGCGGGCAGTGGCTATCAATTGGCCGTTATGGCGTGACGGCGGCATGGCGGTGGGCGAGCAGGCCTCGACCGGGTTCTACCTCAAGTCCAGCGGCCAGCGGATGCTGGAAAGTGCTGAAGGGCTGGCAGTGCTGCAACAGATTGTCAGCAGTGACCTCGACCAGGTGCTGGTGCTGGCGGGACAGCCGGCACGGCTGCAGCAGACCGTGGCCGGGATCAACGATCCGGCGCCCAGGGCCCGGGGCGCCGCACTGCTCCCCACTGCGACGCGCAACCCGGCGCAGAGCCGCCCCGAGCTCAAGGGGCTGGACCTGGCGCAGTCGCTGTTGTGGGACCTGCGGGACCTGGCGAGCCGGCCGCTCAATGCCGAGCCGCATACCCTGGGCGAGGAGGCCAACCTGGCCGACTTCGGTTTCGACTCCATCAGCCTGGCGGAGTACGCCGGGCTGCTGAACCGGCACTTTGCTCTGAAACTGACCCCGGAGGTGTTTTTCAGCCACTCGACCCTGGCAAAACTCGTCGTGCATTTGTTGGGGCAACACCGGGAGGCCATCGAAGCCTGTTATGGCCGCGCCGCGACAAACACGCTTGAGCCGGCGTCCATGCCCGCGCCATTGCCGCTCGCGGCCATTGCCCCGCCCGCGGACCTGGACAGCGAGGCCATCGCCATCATCGGCATCAGTGGGCGCTTTCCCGGGGCCCGCAACCCAGACGAACTCTGGCAGGTACTGGTTGAGGGCCGTGATCAGGTGGGCGAGATCCCTGCGCAGCGCTTCGACTGGCGCGAGCATTACGGCGACCCTCGGGAGAACCCCGCCAAGACCCGCTGTATCTGGATGGGCAGCGTGCCGGGAATCGATGAGTTCGATCCGCTGTTTTTCGAAATCTCGCCTCGCGAGGCGAAGTCCCTCGATCCCCGGCAGCGGCTGCTGTTGCAGGAGGCTTGGAACGTCCTGGAATACGCCGGCATTGGTCCGCGTCACCTTGAAACACAACGGGTCGGCATGTTCGTCGGCGTCGAGGAGGGCGATTTCCAACGGCTGGCCGGCGAAGAGAGCCTGACCTCCAGCCACAACGGCATTCTGGCGTCGCGGCTGGCGTACTTTCTGAACCTCACCGGGCCGACCATGGCGATCAACACGGCCTGTTCGTCGGCATTGGTGGCGCTGCATCAGGCAGCATCGAGCCTGCGTAACCGGGAGTGCGAGATGGCCATTGCGGCCGGGGTCAACCTGGTTTTCTCGCCGGACGCCTTTATCGGCATGACCCAGGCCGGGATGCTGTCGCCGGATGGCAAGTGCTTCACCTTCGATCACCGCGCCAACGGCATGGTCCCGGGCGAGGCGGTGTGCTGCGTGCTGCTCAAGCCGCTGGCCCGTGCCGAGGCCGACGGCGAGCGGATCCTTGGCGTGCTGCGCGCCAGTGGCCTCAACTACGACGGCAAGACCAACGGCATCACGGCGCCCAGCGGCGTTTCTCAGCAGCGGTTGCTAGAGGACGTCTATCGCCGCGCGGGGATCGATACCCAGGCCGTGGATTACATCGTTACCCATGGCACCGGCACCCAGTTGGGCGATCCGGTGGAGATCAACGCGCTCAACCAGGCGTTTTGCGGCAATACGCCGGGCCATTGCGCGCTGACCTCGACCAAGACCAATCTGGGCCATACCTTTGCCGCTTCGGGCCTGGTCAGCGTCATCAGCCTGTTGCAGGCGCTGCGCCATGAAACCATTCCGGCCAGCCTGCACTGCGAGCAGGAAAACGACTATATCCAGTGGCAGCAGAGTCCGTTCTACGTCAACAAGGCCAACAAGGCCTGGCCCCAGGCCGGTCGTGAGCGCGAGCGGATCGGTGCGGTGAGTGCCTTCGGCATGAGTGGCACCAATGCTCACGTCGTGTTGCAAAGCTACAGCCGCTCGCCGGATTGCACCGTGTTCCGGCGGCCCAGCTACCTGCTGGTGCTTTCGGCCAAGACCCCCGAGGCCCTGCAGGAAAAGGTCGCACAGTTGAACGCGGCGTTGGCGCAGGACGGTTACCGGGATGAGCAGTTGCCGTCGATCAGCCACACCCTGCTCGAAGGTCGGCATCATTTTCGCTATCGCCTGGCCTGGGTGGCCGCCGACCTTGAGGAGGCGCGCTACAGCCTGCAGCGTTATCTGGCCGGGGAGAAGCGTCCCAACCTGTTTGGTGGCGAGGTCGATCGCGAGTTTGCCCCGCGCAAGACCGTCACCCGCTATATCCATCAGTTGCTGGACGACAGCCTCAACGCCGCGGCAGACGAGCTCCGCGAGCTGTTGTCGGGGCTTGCGGACTGTTATCGACAAGGCTACGAAATTGACGGTCGCCGCCTGTTTGCTGCGCCGCCGCCGCGGCTGTCGCTGCCGGGTTATCCCTTTGCCCGCGAGTGCTATTGGCCTGAACCCCGCCCGCGCTCGGGCCCGGCCGAGGCCAGCCGGGGCAGGGGGCGTCTGCACCCGCTGCTGCAGGACAATGTTTCAACCCTGGCGCGCCAGTGTTTTGTCAGCCGCTTCGACGGTCGGGAAACTTTCCTGGCCGATCACCGAATTGGCGATCAGTTGATTTTTCCGGGGGTCGCCTACCTTGAAATGGCCCGTGAGGCGATTGTCAGGGCCAGCGAACGGCCACCGCAGCAGGTCACACTGCGCAACATGGTCTGGCTGCGGCCCCTGGTGTTTGCGGTCGCTGCTGAGCCGCGCGAGGTCGAGCTGTACTGTGAGTTGACGGTGCAGGCCGGCGACAGCCTGTCTTTCAGGATCTACAGCCTCGATGGCACGCTTGAGCAACTGCACGCCCAGGGTGACGCGCTGTTGGCAAGCGTTGCGACTCCCGCGTCGCCAGCGCTCGATCTGGCGGCCTGGGAGGCCGACTGCAACCTCGGCGAGCGCAGCCACGACGCCTTGTACCGTGACTTTCAGAGCATGGGCATGCACTACGGCAACACCTTCCGCGCTGCCGGGCACATCCGCATAGGGCGCCAGCGGGTGCTCGGCCAGTTGTCGGGCACTGCGCTTGATCCGCAGTTGGAAGGCCTGTGGTTGCCCCCGGGAGTGCTCGACAGCGCGCTGCACATTGCCGCCTCGCTGGGCGCCGGGTCATCGGGGGCAGGCCAGCCGGCACTGCCTTTTGCCATGGACAGCCTGCGTCTGTACGGCTCGCTCGAACAGGCGCTGCGCCTTGGATCGCTGACGGTGCTGGCGAGCCGCCGCGAGGCGCAGGCGCTCGAGAAAATCGACCTGCAGATCTGCAATCACGCCGGCGAATGCCTGCTGCAACTGGAGGGTTTCAGCGCGCGCAGGACCCGCGCCGAACCGCCGTCGGACCCGGCCCAAGCCAAGGAACAGGAACAGCCGTCTGGCGAGGCGCTTGGGCGGTTGATCCGTACCCCTTTCTGGCAGCCCCTTGAGCGTCCCGGTGAAGCGCTGCCGGCCGAGGTCCGGCCACACCTGCTACTGCTTGGGCTGCCAGACACGGTGGTGGATCAGTTGCAACGCCAGTTCGGCGAGCACGTCAGCGTCTTGCCCGGGGCCCCGGGCGCGACGGGGGCGGCGGTCTACCAGGCGGCGGCGCTGGCGTTGCTGCAGTGCCTGCAGCAACACGGCGCCAAGGCGGGCCACTATGTGCATCTGTATGTTGCCCAAGGCCAGGATGACCTGCGCTTGAGCGCGCTGGATGCGCTGTTGCAAACCGCGATGATTGAAGATTGCCAGTTGAAAGCCCGGCTGGTCGCTGTGGACCCCGACATGGGCGACGCGGCACTGAGCCGGGTGATTGCCGAGCAGAGCCGCTTGCACTGCAATCACCAGGTGCGGGTGTTTGCCAGCGGCAGTCTGTACGCCCGCCAATGGCGTGAGCTGGCCACGCAAACGCCGGCGCAGGATGAGCCCACGCCCTTTCGCGATGGCGGCGTCTATGGCATCACTGGCGGTGCCGGCGGCCTTGGCCTGCTCTTCGCTGAGCAGATCGCCAGCAGTTGTCGCCATCCGCGGCTGTACCTGGTGGGGCGCTCGGTTCTGAGCGCGTCTGTGCAACAGCAGCTTGAACGATTGCAGGCACTGGGGGCCGAGGTTCACTACCAGTCGCTGGATGTCAGCGATGCCGTGGCGGTCAGGCAGTGGATTGATCGGATCTACGCCGACCAGGGCGCCTTGCATGGGGTGATCCATGGCGCCGGGGTGATCCGCGACAGCCTGATCATGCATAAGTCCGCCAGCGACTTCGAGCAGGTACTGGCGGCGAAAGTGGCGGGTATCGAGGCGCTGGACCAGGCCATCGGCGAGCGGGCGCTGGATTTTCTGCTGTGCTGTTCATCCCAGGCGGCGCTGGGCAACCTGGGGCAGGCGGATTACGCCTGCGCCAATGCCTACATGGATGCCTGCATGCACTACCGGCAGAACCTGAGCGCCGATGGCCGGCGCAAGGGGCGCTCGCTGAGCATCAACTGGCCGTTGTGGCGCGACGGCGGCATGCGCCTGGCGCCGGTCATCGAGCAGCAGATGCGCGAACAGTTCGGCATTGTGCCAATGCCGCGGGAGGAGGGGCTCGCCAGCCTGCGCCAGCTGTTGACGCAGTCGGTCAGCGCCCAGGCCTGGGTGGTGTATGGCCAGGCATCGCGGCTGACGACCCTCGGTCAAGCGCTGCCCACCTCGCCGCACTCTGCGGCCAGCCCCCCCGCGCAACCGCCCAGGAGCACGGCGGCGCTTGACGCCAGCGAGCTGCGGGAACGCATCGAGGCCTTTGTCACAAAGGTGATCGCCAAGGTGACCCAGCTTGACCCGGGGAAAATTCATCCGGCAGAAAAATTCGAGGCCTATGGCTTTGATTCGATCATGGCGGTGGGAGTGACCCATGAGCTGGAAAAGCACCTGGGTTCGCTGCCCAAGACCCTGCTTTTCGAGCACGTCAATATTGCCGGCATGGTCGATCATTTCGCGGTGAGGTATCGCGACCAGTTTGCCGCGTTGTTTGGCGCCGAAGATCAGCCGGCGGCCGCACCTATTGCTGCGGCGCATGCAAGCCAGCCCCCGGTAGCACCGGCATTCGAGCGCTTTGCCGGCCACGGTCCGGCGTTGCCCGGCCGCGACCCCGGGGCAGCCGAGCCGCTGGAGGACGCTGACCTGGCGCAGCATGTGGCGGTGATTGGCCTGGGCGGTTATTACCCCGGTGCAGACAACATGGACCAGCTTTGGCAGAACCTGGCCAATGGCGTCGATTGCATGAGCGAGTTTCCCGAGGAGCGCTGGGACCATCGCAAGCTCTACTACAAGAACCGTGAGGTGCTGGGCAAGACCACCTGCATCAACGGTTCGTTCATCAAGGACGTGGACAAATTCGACTACAGCTATTTCAAGATGCCCAAGGTCTATGCCGATCACATGTCGCCGGAAGTCAGGCTGTTTCTCCAGGTGGCGGTGCATACCTTCGAGGACGCCGGCTACTCCAGGGAAACCCTGCAAAGCCGCTATGGCGGCAATGTCGGGGTGTTGCTGGGCGCCATGACCAACGACTACCACTACTACGGTTTCGAGCACAATCTGTCCGGCGGCTCGATCGCTTCCGGGTCGGGCATGGCGACCATCCCGATGACGGTGTCCTATTTCTACGGCCTGACCGGCCCCAGCCTGTTCATCGACACCATGTGTTCGTCGTCCTCGACCTGCATCCACACCGCCTTCCAGATGCTCAGGCATGACGAGACCCGGATGGTGCTGGCCGGCGGCCTGAACCTGATGTACCACCCGTACACGGCGGTCAATACGTCCCAGGGCAACTTCACCTCGATCACCTCAGAGTCGGTCAACAGCTACGGGGTGGGCGCGGACGGCACAGTGATCGGTGAAGGCGTGGGGGCGGTGTTGCTCAAGCGCCTGGACCGGGCGATTGCCGACCGGGACCAGATCTACGGGGTGATCAAGGGCTCGGCGATCACCAACGCCGGCGAGCGCAACGGTTTCAACGTACCCAACCCCGACCTGCAGACCCTGGCGATCCGCCAGGCGATGGCGCAGGCCAAGGTGCATCCGTCGTCGATTTCCTACGTTGAAGGCCATGGCTCGGGCACGCGGCTGGGGGATCCGATCGAGGTGCTGGGGCTCACCAACGCTTTTGCCCAGGACACCGACGACAAGCAGTTCTGCCACCTGGGGTCGATCAAGTCGAACATCGGTCATCTACTGGCCGCGTCGGGTGTTGCCGGCTTGACCAAAACCCTGTTGCAGCTCAAGCATCGGCAGATCGCGCCGTCGATCCATTCCGGCCTGCTCAACCAGGATATCGACTTCGCCGCCACGCCCTTCATGGTGCCCCAGCAGTTGCAGGAGTGGCATCGACCCCAGCGGCTGATCAACGGAGAACCGCAGCAGTTTCCTCGCCGGGCGGGGCTGACCTCGATTGCCGCGGGCGGGATGAACGCGCACCTGATCGTCGAGGAATACCCGGAGCCGGTGGACCGCGCCGGGCAGATCGACGATGAGCGGCTGGCGTTCGTGTTCTCGGTGCACAAGCTGGCGGTGCTGATGGACAACCTGAGCCGCTTCAGGGACTGGCTGGCCAGCACTGAGGCTTCCCTGGCGCAGATCGCCCATACGTTGCAGGTTGGCAAGAACAACCTGCGTAACCGCCTGGTCATCCGCTGCGCCAGCCGGCAGGCGCTGCTGGCGGCGCTGGGGGCCTGTATCGACGGGCGCTATGACGGTGTGGCGTTCTACCGTTTCCAGGAGACCGATGCCGCACGACTGCCGGACACCGACCCCGGCGACCCGTTGACGCTGCGGCTGAGCCAATGGCTGAACGGTGACCACCAGGTCGACTGGGCCGGCCTGTATGACCAGCAGCCCCAACGGATCAGCTTGCCGGTCTACGGTTTCGAAAAGAGTCGTTGCTGGTACACCGAGCCGGGCTATGAGTCGGCGATCCTCAATCCGCTGATGTTCACCGGCAAACTGCATCCGCTGGTGGGGAAGAGCGGCTCGACACTCCAGCCTGGCGCGCTGTTTCGCACTGACTTCATCAAGGCCCAACTGCTCGACTACGTTTACCAGGTCGAAGGCCGGCAGCGCCTGAGTGCCTTCAACTTTGCCGATGTGGCGCTGGCGATGCCAGCGCTGGTGTCACGGTTTGACGGTTGCCCGTTGGCGGTGTCCTGCGCGTTCGAGCACTTCATCGACGACTGGGGCAGCGTCGCGGCGTTGGAGTACCGTGTGCTGGAAATCGACGACGAGCAATTGGAGCTGGAATTCGATGTCCGTCGCCAAGACGAGGCGTCGCTCAACCTGGGGTTCGCGCTGATCAACCCGTTGACCGGCAACGAGCCGGTGCTGGCGCAGTCGTTGCTGGACGCGGCCAGCGAGTTGTTCAACCGCCAGCCAGCGTCCGCTGGTGGCCTGGCGCACGCCGTCGATGCCCATCAGCGGCTGGTGCAGGCCGGTTATGACTTTGCGCCCTACCTGGAGGCCGAGGGCGATGGGTTCATCGGCCATAGCGGTTTGCTGCTGGAGGGCCGTCCGCCAGTCAATCGGCATAATCACCATGCGCGCAACCTTCAACTGACGCCTTACCTGGCGACCACCATCGACAAGGCGCTGTACCTGTTGCTGGATGAGCTGGGGCTGCCACAAGGCCGGGTCATCGTGCGCAATATCGAGCAACTGTGCTGCTACCAGCAGCCGGCCGGGAGCTTCTCGGTGATCCTCACGCAGATCAGCCTGGACGGCGATGAACTGTCGGCCTGCGTGCTGGTGCTCGATCAACAGGCGCAGATCTGCGTCAAGGCCGACCGGGTCAGCCTGCATCTGAGCGAGCAAGCATTGGCGAATATCCGTCGCGATCACCCTTGGTTGGCAACCGGCGTTGGTGCGCGGGACATGGCGCTTGCCGGGCCCTTGCCGGAGCCCTCGGTGGCGGCTCTCGGCAGTGGCTCGCCAGAGCCGGGCAAGGATGACGAACCCGATCTGGGGCGGCGGATTCTGGCCTTCATCCAACACGAACTGCAGCACAAGCTGGGGTTTACAGCGCAGGAGATCGGCGAGTCGGCCCAGGTCCATGACCTGGGGCTGGATTCGATCATGGTGGTGCAACTGACGGACAGCGTGAATAAACGCTTCGGCACGCGTCTGATGCCTGATCTGTTTTATGAAAAGCAGCAACTGGGCGAGCTGGCGGCAAAACTGCAAGCCGTCTGAAGGCGATTCAATGGATCTGAAGAAGTGGCCCGGCAGGCAGTGTCGCCGGGTAAACCAGGACGGTAAGGGCATTCGGCACAATGAACAGCACAACCTCGAACGATGCAAATGACATTCGCCTGCCCAACCAGCGGCCGGCCCCGCAAGGCCAGAGCGCGACCCCGCAACGGGCCCGGCGGCAGATTGGCGCCGGGGCGGCAAGCACCGCCGACCCGCGGCCACCAACCAGCAGGGTCGCGATCATCGGTTTCTCCGGGCGGTTTCCCGGCGCCGATACCCCCGAGCAACTCTGGCAGTTGCTGAGGGAGGAGCGCTCGCACATCGGCGAGTTGCCGTATTGGGACCTGCCGGGCATTGCCGAACGCCGTCACCTGCGCGAGGCATTCGCCTGCCCCGGCGGATTTATCAACCAGCCGATGGCCTTCGACGCCGACTTCTTCAGAATATCGGCCCGTGAGGCCGAGGCCATGGATCCTCAGCATCGTCTGGTGCTGGAGCAGACCTGGTCGGCTTTCGAACACGCCGGCCTGTGCCCGCAAAGCCTGCGTGGCAGCAATACCGGGGTGTTTATCGGCATTTCATCCGCCGACTACAACGGCCTGCTGGCCCGTTCGGAGGCCGGCGCTCACGACGCCACGGGCAACGCTCACTCGATCATAGCCAACCGGATTTCCTACCTGTTCGACTTCCATGGCCCCAGCGCGCCCATCGATACCGCTTGCTCCAGCTCACTGGTGGCGGTGCACCGGGCGGCGCAGTCGATCCTCAACGGTGATTGCACGGTGGCCGTCGCCGGCGGGGTCAACCTGTGTTTTGAGCCGATGGTGTTCATCGGTGCGTTCAAGGCCGGGATGCTCAGCCCGACAGGGCGCTGCAAGGCCTTTGCCGCCGATGCCGATGGCTATGTGCGGGGCGAAGGCGTCGGGGTGCTGATCCTCAAGGACTATCGGCAGGCATTGGCCGACGGCGACAACATTGTCGCGACGATTATCGGGTCGGCGGAAAACCACGGAGGTCATGCCAACTCGCTGACTGCCCCCAACCCCAGGGCCCAGGCCGACCTGATCAAGCAGGCCTGTCGGGGCATCGACATCAACAGCATCGGCTACATCGAAGTCCATGGCACCGGCACGCGCCTGGGTGATCCGATCGAGATCAGCGGACTCAAGCAGGCCTTTGCCGAACTGGGGGCCAGCGGTGAACAGCGTTGTTACCTCGGCTCGGTGAAAACCAACATCGGTCACCTCGAATCCGCCGCCGGCATCGCCGGGATGATCAAGACCCTGCTGGTGCTGCAACAGGGTTACCTGCCCAAAAGCCTGCACAGCGAGCAGCTCAATCCTTATATCGATCTGGCCGCAAGCCCGTTCGAGGTGTTGCAGGCGGGGCGTGAGTGGCCGCAGTCGGCGGACAGCCTGGGCAGGCCTCTGCCGCGCCGGGCAGGTGTCAGTTCGTTCGGCTTTGGCGGGACCAATGCTCACGTGGTGCTGGAGGCGGTCGAGCCAGGCCCTGGCGTGGCGGGGCCCGGCTGGGCGGCAAGGCTCTTTCCACTCTCGGCCAGAACCCCCGAGGCGTTGCGGGCGCGGGTCGAGCAGTTGCTCGAAGTTGTGCAACAACAGCCTTGTCTGGCCCTGGCCGATCTGGCTGTCAGCTTGCAGTTGGGCCGTGAAGCGATGGAGTGCCGGTTGGCGATTGCCGCGCACAGCCGGGAAAGCCTGCTGAGCCAACTGCAGGATGCGCTGGGGCGCCACGTGGCCGAGAACCACCAACCTGTCGTCGGGGGCGCCGCGGATCAGGTGCTCCAGGCCCTGCAACAACAGGACGGCGACACCTTGCTGGCGTTGTGGCGCCAGGGCGCGGCGGTGGATTGGCAGGCGCTTTATCCAAGCGCCCGTCCACGGCGAATGGCGCTGCCGAGCTATCCGTTCAGTCGCCAGTCTTACTGGATCAGCCAGGCCCCGGGGGGCGCACGGGGGGACGAGTCGTGGTTGCATCCGTTGGTGCAACGCAACACCTCGGATTTTGCCGGGCAACGTTTCAACAGCCGGTTTGACGGCAGCGAAGATTTCTTTGCCCAGCATCAGGTCCAGGGGCTGAAGGTCCTGCCTGGAGTGGCTTACCTGGAAATGGCCAGGGCGGCCCTTGAACTGTCGTTGGCCGATGAGCGCAGGGTGGTTCGCTTGAACAACATTGCCTGGCGGCAACCGATGCGCCATGACGGCGGCGAGTTGGCAATCGATATCGAACTGGTGGAGCAGGAGTCGGGCGCAATGGGCTTCGAGGTCCTCGGCGCGACCACCCAGGGGCCCAGCTACTGTACCGGCGTGGGGGTGCTCGGGAGCGCCGAGCCCCTGGCCCCTATCGACCTGCCGGGCATTGCCGCCGCCACCACGCAGCTGCGGCTGGAGCCGGCGCAGTGCTACACGATCTTTGCCGGCATGGGGCTGGACTACGGCGAGCCGTTTCGTCGGCTCAGCGCGCTGCAAGCGGGTAACGGCCAGGTGCTGGCCAAGTTGATGCCGGCGCAGGTCAGCGCTGGGTGCACCGAGCCATTGCGCCTGGTTCCCGGCCTGCTCGACTCGGCGTTGCAGGCGGCCCTGGGCCTGGCCATGCTGGAGCCGCTCAAGCCGGGTCAGGAGCGGCAGACCCTGGTGCCCTTTGCCTTGGACAGCATGATCCTGGGCGATTTGGAACTGCTCAAGCAGCCCTGCCATGCCTGGGTGCGTCATGGCGCCGGTCACCTGCAGGGGCGCGTCAACACGCTGGACGTGGACATTTGTGACGACCAGGGCCACGTGGCCCTGCGTCTAGAGGGATTTGCCTCGCGAGCGCTGGAACCGGCAGCCCGCTCCACCTTGACGATGACGCCGGTCTGGCGCGACCAGGCGCTCGGCGCCAGGGCCCGGCCGGACTGCGCCCGACAGCTGATCCTGTTGGCCGGCGATCAGCCGGTGGCGCTGGGCGAGTTGACCGATCGCTGCCGGGCATTGGCCGGGGCGGGCCGGCAGATCGACATCCAGCGGCTGCCCGCGGTCGCGGATGACCCGAGTGTCGCGCTGCCTTCCCTGGCCGGGTGGCTGATTTGCCTGTTGCAGGACGGCCCGACGGATTGCTTGGTGCAACTGCTCCTGACTGACCTTGAACACCACAGGTCGTTGCACGCGCCGCTATTCGCCTCGCTGCGGGCACTGCTGAAAACGGCCAGCAACGAAGGGTTGATCGCCGCGGCCCAGTCGATCGAGGTCACTGCCAGCCTTGCACCGTCGTTGCTGGCGCCGCTGCTGATCGACAACAGCCGCGAGGAGGATGAGCAGGTTCGTTACCAGGACGCTGATCGGCGCCAGGTGGCGTCCTGGCGCGAGTCCTCGCCGGCGGACGCCGGCGTCGCGCCGTGGCGCGCCGGCGGGGTTTACCTGCTGACCGGCGGAACGGGCGGCTTGGGCTTGCTGCTGGCCGAAAGCATTGCCCGGCAGGTGCATGGCGTCAGGCTGATCCTGGCCAGTCGTTCGGCTGGCCAGCCTTCAGCCGAGATCCGTGAGCGAATCGCCGCGATCCAGGCGCTGGGCGCCGAGGTACGGCTTGAGGCGCTGGACATCGCCGAGCGGGCCGCTGTCGATGGGCTGATTGCCCGGTGCGAGCAGACGCTGGGCACCATCAACGGGATCTTCCACTGCGCCGGGGTTACCCGCGACAGCCTGCTCAAGCACAAGAGCGCGACCGATCTGGCGGCCGTGCTGGCGCCCAAGGTCGCAGGCGCGTTGAACCTCGATCGGGCCAGCGCGCACCTGGCGCTGGACTGCTTCGTGCTGTTCTCGTCGGTGAGCGCGCTGATCGGCAATCCCGGGCAGGGCGACTATGCCCTGGCCAACGGGTTCCTCGACGAGTGGGCCGGCTGGCGCAACCGTGAGGTCCAGGCGGGCCGTCGCCATGGCCGGACACTGGCGATCAATTGGCCGTTGTGGCGCAACGGCGGGATGCAGATCGATGCCCAGCGCGAGCAGCGGATGATCGCAGAGACCGGTATTCACCCCATGAGTGACAGTACCGGCCTGGAGCTGCTGCGTCGGGTGCTGGCGGATCCCGATGGGGCTGAACGCTGGATGGTTGTGGAAGGCGATGCCGCCAGGATCAAGGCGTTTATTGCTGGGCAATGGCATGAGCCGGTGGCGCAGATGTTCGATCAGCCCCCAGCGATCGAGCCGACTGCGGCGTCGATGGCCCGAGCGCCAGTGGCGCCGCCGCTGATGCACGGCACGGACAGCGACCTGAGCACGCGGGCCATCGGCCATTTCAAGCAACTGTTGTCCCGGACGCTCAAGCGGCCAGTGGAGAGGATCGACAGCGACAGCTCCTTCGAGCGCTACGGGGTCGACTCGATCATGCTCACCGAGCTGACCGACCAGTTGCAGCGTACCTTTGGTTCACTGCCCAATACCCTGTTGTACGAGTACCAGACGGTGCGCGAGCTGAGCGAGTATTTCATCAAGCAGCAGCCCGAGACGATGCGCCAGTTGCTGGTGGGTGAGTCGGCCAACCGCAGTGCCCCCGGCGAAACAGCCGCGCCGCCAGCCTCGGTCGAAGCGTCGCGGTCGCGGCGCAAACAGCGCCGGTCCCATGACACTGGCGCACCTGCAACCGGTCAAAGTCGCGATCTGGCGATCATCGGCCTCAGCGGCCGCTACCCCGGCGCCGAAGACCTGGAAACGTTCTGGCGCAAGCTCGCCAGCGGTGAAGACCTGATCAGCGAGGTGCCTTCGCAGCGTTGGGATCATCAAGCCTATTTCGACGAACAACGTGAGCGTTTTGACAAGACCTACTGCAAGTGGGGCGGTTTTCTCGACGGTGTCGAGGACTTCGATCCGCTGTTTTTCAATCTCTCGCCCCGAGAAGCGGAGATCATCAACCCCAACGACCGGCTGTTCCTGGAAACCTGCTGGAACCTGCTGGAAAGCGCCGGGATCACCCGGGATCGGTTGAAACAGCACTACCGCCAGCAGGTCGGGGTGTTTGTCGGGGTGATGTACCAGCAGTACCAGGCGTTCGAGTCGGACCTGGTCAGGGAAGCGCTGGTGTCGGTGACGTCCTACAGCGCGATTGCCAACCGTGTGTCCTATTTCTTTGATTTCCAGGGGCCGAGCCTGGCGATCGACACCATGTGTTCCTCGTCGATTTCGGCGATCCACGCCGCCGGCGAGGCGCTGCGCAATGGCGATTGTCGATTGGCGATCGCCGGTGGCGTCAACCTGACCCTGCACCCGAAGAAATACATCGGCCTGAGTGTTGGCCAGGTGCTCGGCAGCCATGCCGACAGCCGCAGCTTTGCCGCTGGCGACGGCTATCTGCCGGCGGAGGGGGTGGGCGCGGTGTTGCTCAAGACCCTGGCCGACGCCGAGCGCGACGGTGACCCGATCCTGGCGGTGATCAAGTCGACGGCCACCAATCACGGCGGTCACACCCACGGGTTCTCGGTGCCCAGTGCCAAGTTGCAAGCGACGTTGATCGACAGCAACTTCAAACGCGCGGGAATCGATCCGCGCACCGTCAGTTATGTCGAGTCGGCGGCCAATGGTTCGGCGATGGGCGACGCGATCGAGTTCAGCGCGCTGAGTCGGATCTTCAGCGAGGCGGGGGCGGCCAATCAGTCCTGTGCCATTGGTTCGGTCAAATCGAACATCGGTCATGCCGAGGCGGCTTCAGGCATGTCGCAGCTCAGCAAGCTGGTCCTGCAACTGCAGCACCAACAGCTGGTTCCCTCGTTATTGCTCGGTGCGCTGAACCCCAAGCTGGACTTTGAGCATTCGCCGTTCGTGCTGCAGCGCACCCTGGCCGACTGGCCCCAGCCGGTGGTCGAGATCGACGGGGTGCGGCAAACCGTTCCTCGCCGGGCCACCCTCAGTGCGTTCGGTGCCGGGGGCTCCAACGCCCACCTGATCATCGAGGAATACCCGAGAAAACCCCCGGCCGAAGTCGCGCCGCCAGAAGAGGGCGCCCTGTATATCGTGCCGCTCTCGGCCAACAGCCGTGGTTCGCTGCACCAGGCGGTGGCCAGACTGGCACGGCATCTGGATGGCCATCCAGGCCTGCGGCTCAAGGATCTGGCCCATACCCTGCAAACCGGCCGCGAAGCGATGTCGCTGAGGCTGGCGCTGCGGGTGCGCAGTTGCGCGGAACTGCGCACCGTGCTGGCCGGGATCCTGCGCCTGCTGGACCAGGGTGAAGCCTTCAGCGCCTTGGAAACGCTCGATTTACCGCTGGCCTTCGGCGATATCGAGGAGGTGCCGGCGGCGCTGGCCAGCCTGTTGTCCGGCCCAGGAGCCGCTGCGCTGGGTGACGGCCTGATTGCCGCCGATGATCGCCAGCAACTGGCGCTGCTCTGGACCCAGGGCGGTCAGGTTGCCTGGGAGCGTATCGCCCAGGACCGTGATGCAACCTTGATTGCCTTGCCCACTTATGGCTTTGACAAGAAACGCTACTGGCTGGAACAGCCAGGCACTCCCCGGGCCTTGCCTGCCGAGAGCATGGCCGCCCATCCGGCCAGCCCCGCAGTTGCCAGCGCGCACGAGAGCGCCGCCGAGCAGGGCCTGGGTTTGCTGGCCGATCTGCTGGGCATGCAGCCCCAGGAGTTGTCGCCGGCCAAGCCGCTCAGCGCCTATGGCGCCGATTCCATCGTGATGCTGCAGTGGGCGATGCAGGTGCAAGCGCAGATCGACCCCGGACTGACGCTGGCGCAGATCCAGCAGTGCCTGACCTTGGGCGATGCGCTCAAACTGCTGAGCCGACGGGGCAGGCCGGGCGCTTTCAAGGCGCCGGCGCTGCCCTCGGAAATCATCGACCTGTTGACCGGCTCGACCACGCGCTTTCCCGAGTTGCAACGGCTCAATCAGGTGCAGCCAGGCCGGCCGGTGTTCTGGTTTCACGGAGCCCTGGGCGGCAGCGAGATTTACCAGGAACTGGCCCAGCACATTCCGCGATCGTTCTTCGGGCTCCAGGCCAGAGGCTGGATGACCGATCGCGCACCCTTGCACGGGATCCAGGCGATGGCCGCCTACTACGTCCAGGTGATCCAGTCGGTGCAGCATCAGGGGCCCTATGACCTGGGGGGCTATTCATTGGGCGGCATGCTGGCTTATGAGGTGACCCGCCAGTTGCAGGAACTCGGGGAAAGCGTCGCGACCCTGGTGATGCTGGACTCGCCGGACGTGACCGGTGAGCGCACCGCCCGCCTGACGGACAAGACCCGCTCGTTGCAGACGGTCAACATGGCCTTGCAGATGACCATCAGCCAGACCCCGGAGCGGTTTGCCGAAGTGTTGATCCACCGGGACCAGGTCGACCTGGCGTTGCCGCCGGCAGAGTATCTGCACCAACTGACGGCCTTGGCGCGCCAGCGCGGCCTGAAGACCAGCGACGAACGTTTGCAGCAACTGATGGCGCAGGTGACGCAGATCCAGCAGGCGTATCAGGTGGAGCATTACCGGATCCAGCCGCTGCCCAGGGCCGGGGACGTCGCCTGCTATTACTTTCGCAATGCCGGCGGCTTGTGGATGGGCGAACTGGAGCCCTATTTTTCCACCGACAGCCAGGAGTTCGCGGCCTTCAACCACGCCGACTACTGGCAGGAGTGGCAGCGGCAACTGCCCAACTTCGAGTTGATCGAGGTGGCTTCGGCCAACCACATGACGTTGTTGACCCAGCCGGAGGTGTTCAGGGTGATCGCGCAGTTCTGTGCGTCGCTGTATGCCCCGACGCAGGTGGAGAATGCCGTTGGATAATCGCCCCGGCGGCTTCTCCACCTGCGGCCCGACTCGGCTAGGCGGCTTTGCTCAGGCGCCAGAACTTGTACGCCAAGTGGCCGTTGCGGTAGGCCTTGATGCCACTGTCGTCGAAGAAGTGAAACATGGTGTCGAACGCGTGATACACCTCGGGCGGCAGCGAATCGCTGTGTTGCTTCTTCTCGTCTACCAGGCTTTTGAGCAGGTGCTTGAGATGACCTTGCTCGCTTTCAAAAGCCCTGATCACGCCTTGGGAGATGTCGACATGGTCCTCCACGCGAAAACCTGCGTGGTGAATCATGGCCTGGTGCTGGTCGAGCACGTTGCTGAAGAAATCCACGCCAATGCTATCGCGCTCGGAGAGGGCACGGGTGTTGGCGCCTTTCATGGTGTCAGCATAAAAAAAACGACCTCCCTGCCTCAGCACCCGGCGCACTTCTTCACCGAACTTGTTCAGGTCGGGGTAGCAGTGGGACGACTCGATATTGATGACGACGTCGAATGCCTCATCGGCAAAGGGCAAGGCCATGGCATCGCCGCCCACGAACGACAGGCCATCGAGACGGTGCACTCGCTCGCACAACTCGATATGGGCCGGGCAGAAATCCAAGCCGGTCACCGAGGCCGCGTCGGTGTAGCGGGCCAGGTAAGAGCAATTGCCACCGCGTCCCGAGCCGATTTCAAGGACCTTCAGGCCGCGCAGGTCCGCATCGCCCAACAGGGTGCGGATCAGGTTCGTCGAGCATTTCTGTTCAAGGTCTTCAGCGCTGAGCCAGTCGAAACGGCTGTCTTCTGCCAGGTAGCCGTAGTTCAGGAAGGTCAGGCGTTTATCGGGAAACATGCGGGTCATCATGTCGTACCACTGACTGATCGGCGATACGGTTTCTTGTGCTTGCGTGGTCATGCCTACTTCCTTGTCAAAAAAAACTGCGGGGTGGATGTGGCGCTGTGCTCCGGCCAACCGCGCCGTTTGCCTGGCGCCCGTCCGTTGGCCCAAGGAGGATAGCGGGCCGCGCAAAAGGCCTCGGAGATTTTTTTATCGGTGTCGCAGGCCGGTTCTGATCGGCTCCTATACTGCGATCCCTAACGCCAGCCATTCATTTCAGGACGAAATATATGCCGTATCTTTTTCAGGGACAGACGTCTTGCGTGGTCTTCATGTTTCCCGGGCAGGGCTGCCAGTTCTATCAGATGGGTCGGGAGCTGTATCAGAACAACTCGGTATTTCAGCGCTGGATGAATGCGCTCGACACCCAGATCCACGCCGAACTGGGGCAGTCGCTTATTGCCCAGATCTACCACGCCGACAATCCGCGCTCCAAGCTGTTCGACGATATCCGCCTGAGCCACCCGGCGATCTTCATGATCGAGTACGCCTTGGGCAAAACCCTGATCGAGCAGCGGATCGTTCCCGATTACCTGCTGGGCACCAGCCTCGGCGAGCTGGCCGCTGCGGCATTGGCCGAAGTGCTTTCGCTGCCTGAGGCGATCCGCCTCGTGGTAGCCCAGGGGCAGTTGTTCCACTCGCAGCCGTCAGCGGCCGAAGAAGGGGCCATGCTGGCGATCCTTGGCGATGAGGCGCTCTACCAGCAGACGCCGGTGCTGCGCGAACAGTGTGATCTTGCGGCGTACAACGCGCCTTCGCTGATGGTCGTCGCCGGACGCGCCAGCTCGATCGTCGAGGCTGAACGTTACCTCAGCGCACAGGATGTGGTGTTTCAGCGCCTGCCGGTCAAGCAGGCTTTTCACTCCCGCCAGGTCGATGCGCTCAAACCGCAAGTCGATGCACTGACCGGCCTGATCGATTGGCAAACGGCGCAGGTGCCGCTGATCTCCTGCTCCAGCACCCAGACCCTGAAGCAACTTGGCGGCGACCATTTCTGGCAGACCCTGCGTCAGCCGATTCGCTTTTCCCAGACCTTGGCGCGGATTGAGCGAGAAGCCGCCGCGCGGGGTGAATCAATGATCTACCTGGACCTGGGACCCAGCGGCACGCTGGCCAACCTGGTCAAGCAGAATATCCGTGACCGCGCCTTGCCGGCGATTTTTCCCGTGCTCAGCCCGTTCGGCCGCGACCTGGAAAAGTTCGACGAGGTGCTGACCCTGGGGCGTGCCTTGCAGCCGCTGTCCGCATCCCCGGCCCAGGCCGCTCCGGCAGTGTCGAGGCCGATACCGGCTGCGGTGCAACCGCCGCCGTTGTCGGTCCAGTTGCCACCGCGCCTGGTGCAGCGTCCCGTGGCGTCGGCTTCCGTCGGGCCAAAGCGCGTTTATGTGTTTCCGGGCCAGGGTTCGCAGCGCCTGGGCATGGGCGCCGCGTTGTTCGAGCAGTTCCCCGAGTACCTGGCCGAGGCGGACAGGATTCTCGGCTATTCATTGAAGACCCTGTGCCTGGAAGATCCCGATCAGCAACTGTCCAATACCCGGTTCACCCAGCCGGCGCTTTACACCGTCAGTGCGCTGGCGTTCCTCAGCAAACAGCAGGCGGACCCGCGCAAGCCGGACTTCCTGGCCGGTCACAGCCTGGGCGAGTACTGCGCGTTGTTTGCCGCCGGTGGGTTTTCCTTCGAGACCGGGCTGAAGCTGGTGAAAAAACGCGGTGAGCTGATGGCACAAGCCACCGGCGGCAGCATGGCGGCCGTGATCGGTCGCAGTCCCGACCAAGTCAATGCGTTGCTGGCCCGCCACGGACTCGGCGCACTGGACGTGGCCAACTACAACTCGCCCTCCCAGGTGGTGCTCGCAGGCCCCGTCGAGGCACTCAGCGAGGCGCGGGAGATTTTCCAGGCAATGGACATCACCTTCGTCGCACTGCCGGTCAGCGCGCCTTTTCATTCGCGCTACATGCACAGCGCGATGGAGGCGTTTGGCGAGTACCTCGCCACCTTCGACTATGCGCCGCTGCAGACCCCGGTGATCGCCAACATACACGCCGAGCCGTACCGCGATGCTGATCTGGTGGGCAACCTGACCCGCCAGATCTGCGGATCGGTGCGCTGGCTCGACACCGTGCAATACCTGATGCGCCAGGGCGAGTTCGAGTTCGAGGAACTCGGACCGGGCGAGGTGCTGACCAAGCTGGTCAATAGCGTGCGCAATACCGCCGCCTTTTCGTGACCCGCAGTGCGCCCCGCAGGGCGTTCGGCCGAGGGCCGAGAGCTGCCGAGGGCACTGATCGACTGCACAATCAAATGGACGCCGTGTCATGGAAAAGACGTTGACCGCCAGGTTTACCGATCAGTTGCTGTTGCTATCCATCGTGCTGGGCCTGGAGCGCCGGCAACTGATCTCCCGCAGTGGCATCAACCAACCATTCGGGTTTGCCGCGTTGGCCGCCGCGGCGTCGATCAATGCCGGTCCGTTGCGGGTGGCCTTCGATAGCCTCAAGGCGTTTGGCTGGTTGAGCCAGGCGAGTGACGATGAGTATTTCTTCAAGGGGCAGGCTTCGGCGATCGACAGCGTGGCGCCACAGCTGGGAGAGCTGTTCGCCCTGTTGGCGCCTGGACGAGCGCCGGGCGCGGAGGACCTGCCGCACCTGTGGCGCTGGCTGGAACTGTCCGCGCTGGATTGGAACCTGCACTGCCCGGTGTTTATCCGCGGCCTGGATGAACTGCTGTCGCTGGTTTTGTTGCGTCGCTTGCAGTTGGACGGGGCGCTCGACACCGGCACCGGCCAGGTGGATATCCGGCGTCTTGACCACGCCCGGATCGATCCCGAGCGCGCTCGACAGCTGGGTGATTTTCTCCGGCGCCAACGGTGGGTTCGCCGTGAAGAACGGCAGTTGCAGCTCAACCCCGAGCGTGGGGCGCTGATCCGCGAGCGGCTGAGCGAGCCTTTCCTGGCGTATTACGCCAGCTTGCCGGTGATCCTCGATGACTTGCTGTTCGGCACGGGGCCGCAGTGGGCTGGGGCATTGCAGTGGTTGAAGGGGGCGGGTGAGCAGTTGGCCTGGCCGGGAGATCGTTGGTCGCTGCAACAGTTGCTGGGCAAGGTCTTCGATGCGCAGCCCTGGTCCACCCAACCGGACTGGATCGTCGAGTTCGGCAACCCTCTCGACGCTTCCCAGGAGGAACTGTGGCACTGGGTTGGACAACACACGGCCCGAGGCCAGGCGCTGGACAGCCGGCCCTTGCGAAGACTGAAGCTCGACGGCCCGCTGTCGGGCGACCCGGCACGGCTTCGCCAGCAACTGCGGGACGCGGGTGTCGGTGCCGGCGAGCGGGTGCTGTGGCTGGGGATCGGCCAGCAGAGTCGGCAAGCGCCGCTGGCTGCGCGGCGGTCGCTCGGGCAACGGCTAGCGCAGCGTTATTACCTGGGCAGCGACGGTTTGGCGGTGGAGGACGGCAGTGTTCTCGACAGCCTGCGGGGCTCGTTCCAGGCCCTGGCGGCGCTGATCGGCGATCAACCGGTTGTGCTCAGCGAATACCACGGCTGCCCCCAGGAAGCCCAGGTCGATCGCTTTGCTTGTTATTACCCGGTTGCCGCCGTCGATTACCTGATGGCACTGGCCGGCGCCGGCTTGTTTGCCGACCCGGGGATGCTGCACAAGCTGCCCCGGGACGGCATGGATTGTGAGGCCAGCAGCGGCTGCTACCAGGCCCGTGACTACTGTGTTCGCCAGGCGAGCCTTGATGACCTGCCGGCGTTGCTGGCCCTGGAGTGGGCCTGCTGGCCCGAGGGCGGGCGGGTCGATGAGTCGATCCTGCGTCGCCGCCTGGGGCAGAACCCCTGCGGGCAACTGGCGC
Organism: Pseudomonas sp. LD120; assembly: GCF_009861525.1. Classification (GTDB taxonomy): domain Bacteria; phylum Pseudomonadota; class Gammaproteobacteria; order Pseudomonadales; family Pseudomonadaceae; genus Aquipseudomonas. The sequence goes on from NZ_WVHL01000003.1 coordinate 1,458,714, forward strand.
TGGAGTTCAAGGGCGAGGTGGTGGGAGTGATCTATTCCCAGCGCATCACCCAGGTCGAGGGGCTGTTCGGGGTCAATTTCGCCACGGTCGATCAGTTGTTTAACGGCAACGGCAGCACGGTGCAGATCCAGAGCCTGAATATCCTGCCCGAGCATCAGTACAGCGGTTACGGCGATCAATTGCTGGAGTTCATGCTGCAGTACTGCACGCTGCTCAACGGCGTTGACACGGTGGTCGGCGTGACCCGTTGCAAGGACTATCCCAAGTACCGGCACATGCCCCAGGCCGACTACCTGCATTGCCGTGACGAGCGTGGCGTACTGCTGGACCCGGTGCTGCGTTTTCACGAACTGCACGGGGCGCGGATCGAGCAACTGGTGGCCGGGTACCGTCCTGCCGATGCCGACAATCGGGGGTACGGGGTGCTGGTGCGCTATGACCTGGCTTGTCGCCAGCGTCAGGAAATCCAGCGGGCTCCGGCGGCGCTTGAGTTGCCGGCGATCGCCATCGACGACGCGGTTCGCCAGGGCATCAACCGCTGCCTGGGGCAGGCGCTGGACAGTCGGCTGTCGCCACGGCACAGCCTGATGGAACTGGGCCTGGACTCGGCGGACCTGCTCGCGCTCAGTGAGCAGTTGGCGCTGACCTTAGGGGTTGCGCTGGAGTCGACCTTTTTCTTTCGCTACAACAGCTTCGAGATGATAGTCGCGGCGCTGCAAGAGCGCCTCGGAGGGCCGTTGCCCCCCGCCAGCGCCATGCAACCATCGCCTGCGCACGCTGACAGCGCGCCGCTCAAGCAGCCGTCCTCCCGGTCCGCCACTGATGCCGATGACTTTGCGGTCATCGGCATCAGTGGCTGTTTTCCCGGTGGGGAACTGGAGGCGTTCTGGGCCGCGCTTCGCAGTGGCGTCAGCCAGATACGCGAGGTGCCGGCGGGGCGTGCCATGGTGGGGCCGCCGGCGGGCTATATCGACGAGATCGAGTGTTTCGACCCTGGCTTTTTTGGCCTCTCGCCAGCGGAAGCGAGGTTGATGGACCCTCAGCAACGGTTGCTGCTGCAGCATGCCTGGTGGGCGCTCGACGACGCCGCGATGACTGCCGCGCAGTTTGCCCGTCGCCCCACCGGCGTGTTTATCGCTGCGGCGCCGAGCGAGTACCGCGAGATCGTTGAGATCCCCCGGGACAGTCCGTTTCTGCTGACCTCTTCTTCTCCTTGCATGTACGCCAACCGGATTTCCTATTTCCTCGATCTGCGCGGCCCGAGCGAATACTGCAACAGCGCCTGCTCGTCGGCATTGGTCGCGCTGCACCGGGCGATGCAGGCGATCAGGGCCGGTGAGTGCCGCCAGGCGTTGGTCGGCGCGGTCAACCTGCTGCTGTCGGCTGACGAAACCGCCAGCTACCGGCAGATGGGGTTTCTCAGCGAACAGGCGCAGGCCCGCTCATTCCAGGCCGGCGCCGATGGTTATGTGCGCGCTGAAGGGGTGGCAGTGCTGTTGCTCAAGCCCCTGGCCGAGGCGGTGCGCGACGGTGACCGGATCCACCTGAAGATCAAGGGCAGTGGCGTGGGTCATGGTGGAAGGGGGGCTGCGCTGACCGCGCCCGATCACGACGGCATGCAGGCGGCGATGGTTGCGGCCTACCGCAGCGCCGGGGTTGCGCCGGACAGCGTCAGCTACCTGGAGGCCCACGGGGTGGGCTCGGCGATTGGCGATGCCATTGAAATCGCTGCCATTCAAGCGGCCCGCAAGCAATTGAGCGCTGCCCACGGCGCCGAGGTTGCCTGGAACATCAGCAGCTTGAAACCACTGATCGGTCATTGCGAGCTGGCGTCCGGCATGGCGGCGCTGTTCAAGGTGATCGACGCCATCAGGCAGCGCCAGCTCCCGGGGATTGCAGGCTACGTGCAACCCAGCCCGCAGGTCGCCCAGCACTTGCAGCAACTGTGTCTGAGTCCGCAGAGCCGACCCTGGCCCGCGCTCAAGGACTGCAACGGGCTGGCATTACCGCGGCGGGCGAGTATCAACAGCTATGGCTTCGGCGGCGTCAACGCCCATCTGGTCGTCGAGGAATACCAAGCGCCCCAGTGCGCGCGACCGGGCGATAGTGGGCCTCAATTGCTGTTGTTGTCGGCGCGCGATGCCGATCGACTCAAGGAGCAGGCCGCGCGCTTGAGCCGGTTTATCAGCCAACACCCGGATCTCTGCCTGGCTGACGTCGCCTACACCCTGCAAGCAGGACGTACGGCGATGGCGTGCCGCTGGGCTTGCGTGGCGGACAGCCTCGCCTCGCTGCAACAGCAGCTTGGCCAGCTCGCCCGGGAACGGCCGGATGCCAGCGTGATGCTTGACGAGCAAGCGCTGCTGATCGATCCACGGCAAGGCGAAATGGCCGAGGACGTCGCTCGAGCATTGCAGGGCGGCGACTTACCGGCGTTGGCCGGTTACTGGCGTCAGGGCGTGGCGTTGGACTGGCGGCAACTGCCGCGTGGCGCTGAAGCCCGGCGCATAGCCCTGCCGGGGTATGCCTTTGCCCGGGAGCGCCACTGGCTGGCGCCACGTCGGGTGGAGGCTGCGCGCCGGCTCGACGCGGACCAGGCGCCGCCAGCCAACAGCTTGCGCTCGATCCTTGGCGAACTGTTGGGATGTGCCCCGCAGGCGCTGCTGGGCTGCGAGTCGCGAAGCCTGGCCAGCCTGGGCCTCAGCTCGCTGGGGGCGGTGGGGCTCAAGGCCCGCCTGGAGCAGCAGCTGCACCTGTCGGTATCGCTGGCCCAGCTCAGTCCCTACCTCAGCCTTGGCGATGTGGAGCGCGGTCTGGCGACGCTGCAGGGGCAGGGCGCTGATCAGGCCGTGCCGGTATTGCTCGTGGCCCCCGACGCTTGGCGGGAGCCTTTTGCCTTGAATGATATCCAGCAGTCGTTTTGGTCCGGGCGCACGCTGCTGGCCGCGGCGCAGCGGGTGGGGTGCCATATCTATCTGGAGTTCGACTGGCCGGACCTGGACATCTATCGGCTCAACCAGGCCTGGAATCGACTGCTGGCCCGCCATGACGTACTACGGATCAGATTGCGAGATGACGGTCGGCAACAGGTCGGCGAGCCGACGCCCTATCGCTTCAAGATTCGGGACCTGAGACGCGCCGAGCCGGCCGAGCGTGAGCGGTCGCTGAGCGTCCTTCGTGGGTCGATGTCCCACAAGGTCTATCTGGCCGGACAGGCAGCGTTTTTCGAGATATCGGTGTCGCTGCTCGATCCTCAATACAGCCGGGTCCACCTGAGCATCGACGAGTTGCTTGTCGACGCCACCTCTGTGGAGTTGCTGTTACAGCAATGGCTGATGGTCTACCGCGAGCCGGCCGCCGAGTTGCCGGACCAGGGCCTGTCGTTCCGCGACTATCAGTTGTCGCTGGATGCCTTTAGATCGTCGCCGCGCTACCAGCGCGATTTGCAGTACTGGGTCGACAAGCTGGCGCAGGCACCGGCCGGTTTGTGCTTGCCCAAGGCGCTGCGCCCCGCCGGTCGCGAGCGTCGACGGCTGACGTCGACCCTGGAACAGGGCCGCTGGCGGCGATTGAAAGAACAGGGCGACGCACTACAGGTTTCAGGTACTGCGTTGCTGCTGACCCTGTTCGGCCTGGTTCTCAGGCCGGCCAATGCCGACAAGGCATTTTCGTTGATCTGCACCCTCTATGGCCGGTCCCCTGTGCACCCCGCAGTCGATCGGTTGATCGGGCCGCTGATCTCCACCCAGTGTTTTGCTTTTGACTGCGCGCCGGACGAAACCCTGGCTGAATTGGCGCAGCGGGTGCAGCGCCAGTTGCTGGAGGATCTGGATCATTCGAGCGCCAGCGCTGTCAGCGCACTGCGGGAAATCCGTCGTCGTGGCGACCCGTCACTGGCGGCAGGCAGCGGCGAGGTGGTGTTCACCTCGATGCTCAACAACCCGGCGATCGAGGCTGCACAGAGCTTTGGCGATGCCCGGCATTACTGCGTCACCCAGACGCCGCAGATCAACCTCGATCACCAGCTGCGTGAGTGTGGCGGCGCACTGAGTTTCAGTTGGGACGTGGCCATCGATTGCTACCCCGATGGGATGATCGATCAGCTGTTTTGCGCTTATTGCCAGTTGCTGGTCATGTTGGCGGATGCTGACGGCTGGGCCCTGAAAGCCGCCGGCTTGGTTGAGAGGCCGCCACTGGCCGAACAGTCGTTGGCCGTTGCTGATCCAGGCCATTCGGCGCCTTTTAAACTGGCGCCCGGCGCGACGCCGACAATGCCCTTTGCGTTGACCGATCAGCAGCAGGCCTATGCCTTCAGCCGAACGCTGCGCAAGGGGCAGGGCAGTTCACATCTCTATCTGGCCGTCGCCATGGAACGCCTGGATATTCCTCGGCTGGAACAGGCCTGGCAGCAGTTGGTGGCGCACCATCCGATGTTGAGGGCGCGGGTTCTGCCCAATGGCACCCAGCAGATCATGGCGGCAGCGCCATGGGTTCCACTGCAAGCAGACGGGCAGAACCTCGATGGCGTGCAGATCGCCGAACAGATGCTTGGCCGAGTGACTGCGCTGGGTGAATGGCCCTATGTCGAACTCCGAGTCAGCACGCTGGATGAACGACGCAGCCTGGTGCATCTCGTGGTGGACCTGCTGCTGGTCGACCTCCCCAGTCGAGATCTATTGATCCATCAATTGCTGGCTATCTACCACGGTCGACCACCGGCGCCGTTGAGCATCAATGTTGCGGATTACAGGGCGGCTCTCGGGCAGTACAACCGTTCGCCGGCCGCGCAAAGCGCCACGCGCTATTGGCAGGAAAAATTCCGCATGCTGCCGCAAGGACCGCAGGTGGACCTCGACCGGGACGCCGATGGCGATTATCGGGAATACGAGTACTGCCTTGATTGTTGGCCAGCATTACGCGAACGCCTCGAACAGGCAGGCCTCTCGGCCGACGCGTTACTGATTGCTGTGTACGCCTGGAGCCTGGCCAGACACGGCACCAAACAAGCCTTTACCCTGGTCGCCCCAGGTTGGAAAAGGCTCGCGGTACACCCGGATATCGAGCTGTTGGTTGGCGACTTCACGACCTTGAGCTGGGTCGATTTCGACGATCAACCCATGACCTTGCTAGAGCGAGCCCTGCGTTGTGAACGGATCTTTAGCCTGGATCAACTACACGGCACCGTCAGCGGCCTACAAGCCCTGCGCAAAGTGGCCACGGATAAACAAAGACCGCGCAAACTTGATTTTTCGGTGGTGTTTACCCGACTCAACCCACAAGGTCCACTGGATCTCCCCGAGGGCGTAACGCTGATTAAAAGTTCGAGTCGCACCCATGGCGTAGCGCTGGATAATCTAAGTATCGAGCAGCAAGACGGTTTGTTGATTCACTGGGACCTCGCGCCGGGCGGCTTGGCTCCGGCACGGGTTGAAGCGATGTTTGCCGACTACTGTTGCTTACTGGAAATGTTGGCTGCCGACGAACAAGCCTGGGGGCTGCGGGAGGACTCGTTGGAGTCGGGCTTGTTGCGCGGGTGAATTGGCCGGTGCCACGGCTCAGTGGCAGATGTTGGCAAACGGCGGCGCTTGTCCGCTGTCCGTTCGGGTTCTGGAGATCGCGCGGTACTGGCTGAATCAGGTTGTCCACGCGTCACCTCGGTTGTCTGTGTATCGACATGACCTGGGCAAACACATCAGCGAGAACACTCCCGCCCCGGGTGGGGTACGCCGATCAACTCATGGCGCATGGCATGAGGCGGCTTGATCTGAGATCTGGTCATGGCTTGTAAGGCTTTAAGGGCAGATACAAAAAATAACGTAAGGAAAGCTCATTGAAATCAATCCATTAGATGGCTTCCTGGGAGGCAGATACAAAACATTTCAAAACTCCCGTGTACAGGTGTGGAACGCCGAGCGTAATTTCACCCTCAAGCTGTGCGGTCAACGCTGTTGGGTCTGCAATGGAATTCAGCCTGTAGCATCCCGGATTTTCAAGCCTCCACCGGGTTTGCACCTACAACAATAGAGGGAGCTATTCGTGAACTGCATTTTCTGTGCGATCGCCAAGAAAGAATCACCGGCTGCCGTTGTCTACGAAGACGAGCAATGCCTAGCCTTTCTCTCCATCCAGCCGATTACTCCTGGCCATGTCCTGGTCATTCCCAAGGCCCACGCAAGCGGCCTGGGCGATATCCCTCCTCAAACCTGTGGCCACATGATGCGTGTGGGTCAACGGGTGGCGGCCGCCCTGCGTGAAAGCGGCTTGAGCCTCGATGAACAACCCTGCGAAGGGATCAACCTGCTGCTGTGCGATGGCGCTGTGGCCGGGCAAACCGTGGGCCACGCCCATCTGCATGTGCTGGCCCGCTTTGTCGGTGACGGTTTCAGCCTGGGACATGCGGACCTTCCACTCGCTACGCCCCACGTGTTGGGCGCGCGCGCAGAGCAGATCCGTCGAGCCTTGAACTCGCTACCACCGGTTTAACTGTAAGTCGCTTTAGGCCTTGTACGAAAAGCCTTGATACTCGGTGATACTGCGTTGAAAACGGTCTCGGAATGCTCATTTACAATCCGTAAAGTCGAACGCGACCCTGGCCGTTCCTCGCCCGTTTTCGCCTTGCCTGACCTTCGTCTCAAACAGTTCGTACAGAGCCTAGTTTAAAGGGCCGCCCGCAATAAAAGGGTGAGTGTCTTGCTGTGCGCGGTCAGTCAACCATCAACCTGTAGATATCTACACAAGGAGGCGAAGTCATGTTTGTACTGTAGGAACTTAAGTTGTGCGCTGGGCTGAGCTAAATACTACATATGACAATAAGAAGGGGGTCTCATGCCGTCACTCGCAAGTAACAAGTCTGCCTTGCCTTCGGCAAGTATGCAGTTGGTGAAAGATGATCCAGCCGGTTCGGCAATCTACAGTTTCTATGATTCAGTGCTTCAAGACTTGTGTCAGTCTGACAAGGTTAAAGTTAGGCAGGTGGTTACTCCTGCACAGTTTGCCGAACTGTCCCGAGCCCGCAGCCGTTTGTACGGACAACGAAAGATTTACTACAGAACATTGTTTGGCAACTCGGTCGACGAAAGCGTATGCCTGGATGAGTACGATCCGCGTTCTTACGTATTTGCCTTTTATTATGACGGTGAAATTATCGGCACCCAGCGTATTACGCCTTTTCCTCATGAGTCGGGGGAGTACATCAGCCATGAAAAACTGCTGCAGTTCTCCGGGCCCAATTACGAGAATGAGTGCGTTGAGCTCTCGCGACTGATTGTCGACAAGCATTCCCCGGTCAAGAACGTGGTTAACGGATTGGCCATGACGGGTGCCTCGCTGGTTGCCCTGAAAGGCGGCTACAAAACCTTCATCACCTACGTAAAACCACGACTAGCACCGAAGTTCGACAGCTTTGTCTTTGATCAGGAGGGTATTTTCTTCCAAATCAAGGCTCGCGGCGATCATTACTACGCCCTGTACAAAGGCGAACTGTTGCCGTCGGTCACGCCCTTCTTTGGCCTGCAAAGCTGCCCCACGGACCTGAAGGACGTCGACGACTTGATTCGCTACACCTTGGCCGCCCGTGCTGCCAGGCAGTTGCTGGCGGTATGAGCATCCCAAAATAACGACAACACTGAGGTTGATCCAAGATGGAAGCCAGGAACAAAGAAGTGGTCATCGAATTTTATGAGCGCATGTTTGGTCAGCGTGAACTGGAGGTCGCCGATACATTGATTGCTGAGGATTATGTACAGCACAACAACGTATTTATTCCACCGCGCCGCGAAGGCTTCAAGACCTACTTCACCCAGTTTTTCAAGACATTCCCAGAGTCGGGTACCAGTATTGAGCGAGTGTGTGCCGAAGGCGATTATGTCTTCCTGTATGCCAAACATTGGGCGAAGCACAAGTTTTTCACGGTGAATTACAAAGTGATCGATATCTATCGTGTGGAAAACGGAGTGCTGATGGAACACTGGGACACTATCGAAGGTTTGGGGTTCTTCTCCAAATTCATCTACATCATAAAGTCCGTGTTGCGCCTGTAAGCCGATGCTGGCTTGAAACTATAAAAAACCGTCATAAACGATGTATCAACCCGCCAAGGAAGAGAGTGAAATGACTGAAGTAACCGAGTTTCGCAAAGAGCTGAAAGCCGTCTGTGATGCCGAATGGGAAAAGATCAAGGTCGGTCGTTTTTTTCAGATGATGAAGCGCCCCGAGTTGCAGCGTGATCTCTACATCAAATCGATTGTCCAGGTGTATCACTACACCAAGAACAACGCGATCAACCAGGCGGTGGCGTGCTGGAACCAGGACCACAAAAAGGTCGGCTTGCTGCGTTTCGCGATGAAGCATGCGCTGGAAGAGCTGGGCCATGAAAACATGGCGTACAACGACCTGATCGCCATTGGCGTCGACGAGTCCGAGTTCGAAAAACCGATGCTGCCGGCCACCGAGGCGTTCTACGGTTACCTGGATTTCGTCTCTGTGTGCCGCGGCATCATTCCACGGCTGGGCTACAGTTTCTGGGCCGAGGACTGCTACGAGCACCTTGAGCCATTGATGGACGTATGCAAAAACCAACTCAAGCTGACCGATAAAGAACTGACCTTCTTTGTCGCCCACGCGATCATTGACGAGAAGCACTCCGAGCAAGTCAACGCCGCCATCGATCGCTGGGTCGTTACCGACGAAGAAAAAGAGTCGGTCAAACAAGTCGCGCGCACCACGGTTTACTTGATGGGCAAGATCCTTGAGTCGGTCGCCGACGAGTTCTAAGCCCTGGCAACACGCGCCCTCGCGCACTCCGTTGCGTGAGGGCTTTTTACATGGCGTGCACAACGACATAAACGATCGGCCGGTCATGGCGTTTGTCGAACCGCCTGGCTGTCACGGTCAATCCACTAGGAGGTGCCATGAGTAGCAATAGCGACATGATTACCTGGGGCATGATGCTGCGCAAAATCCCTTCGATCACCCGGGCCATTCCTCGGCTCGTCAGGGGAGTCAAAGCTTCCAAGCTCAAGGTTGATCAGCCCTGTGGCCTGGGTTGGGCCTTCGAACAGGCGGTTGCGCGCAACCCTCAAGGACCAGCGCTGCTCTACAAGGACAATCGTTTCAGTTATGAGCAGGTCAATCAGTGGGCCAATCGTTTCGCCCATTACTTACTTGCCCGTGGCCTGAAAAAGGGCGACGTGGTCGGCATCTTTATTGAAAATCGCCCGGAGTTGCTGGTCAGCGTGCTGGCCGTCAGCAAGATTGGCGGGATCTGCGCCATGCTCAACACCTCGCAGACCAACAACGTCCTGATCCACAGCTTGAACCTGGTCAAACCCTCGGCAATTATCGTCGGCGAAGAACTGGTGCCCTCCTTTGACGCGGTGCGCAACGACGTCGCCATCGATGAGCTGAGCACGTTCTTCCTGGCTGACACCGATACCACTCGCGAGGCGGGCATCGCGCCCGAGGGTTACGTCAACCTGACCCGCGTCAGCGAAGAGCATTCCACCGCCAACCCGGCGACCACCCAACAGGTCTATTTCGACGACGCTTGCTTCTACATTTACACCTCCGGCACCACCGGTTTGCCCAAGGCAGGGGTGTTCAAGCACGGGCGCTGGATGAAAGCCTACGGTAGCTTCGGCATGATCGCCCTGGACATGCGCCCCGATGACATCGTCTATTGCACGTTACCGCTCTATCACGGCACCGGGCTGTGCGTGAGCTGGGGCTCGGCATTGGCTGGCGCCTCGGGTTTCGCCATCCGCCGCAAATTCAGCGCCAGTCAGTTCTGGGATGACGCGCGCAAATTCAAGGCCACCACCATTTGCTACGTCGGTGAGTTGTGTCGCTACCTGATCGACCAGCCTCCCGCCAGCAACGATGGCGACAACCCGGTGGTGAAAATGATTGGCAACGGCCTGCGCCCGGGCGTGTGGATCGACTTCAAGACGCGCTTCAACATCGACCGGGTCTGTGAGTTGTATGCCGCCAGTGACGGCAACATCGGCTTTACCAACATCCTCAACTTCGACAACACCATCGGCTTTGCTCTCAACGCCTGGTCGTTGGTGGAGTACGAACACGACACCGGCGAGCCGCGGCGCGGCGCCAATGGTTTCATGCAGAAAGTCGGCAAGGGCGGCCAAGGCTTGTTGCTGGCCAAGATCGACGACAGCGCCCCGTTCGACGGTTACACCGATCCGGAGAAGAACAAAAAAGTGGTGCTGTGCGACGTTTTTGAAAAGGGCGATCGTTACTTCAACAGCGGCGACCTGATTCGCGATATCGGCTTTGGCCACGCCCAATTCGTCGACCGCCTGGGGGACACTTACCGCTGGAAAGGCGAAAACGTTTCCACCACCGAAGTCGAAAACATCATGGTGCAACACCCCCACATCGCCGAAGCCGTGGCCTACGGTGTGGAAATCAAGAACACCAACGGTCGCGCCGGGATGGCTGCCATCACCCCTTCGGCCCCGCTGGAACAACTGGACTTTTGCGACCTGCTGCGCTTTGTCAAAAGCCAGATGCCTCACTACGCGGTGCCGATGTTCCTGCGCATCAAGACCTGCATGGAGACCACCGGCACGTTCAAATACCAGAAGACCAAGCTAAAGACCGAAGCCTTCGACCCCAGCCAAACCGGCGAAGACCCGGTCTACGCCTGGCTACCGGGTACCGAAACCTACGTGCGCGTGACTGAACAGGTGCTGCAGGACATTCATGGCGGCAAGTTTCGCTACTGAAGGGCAACTGCGCACGAGTTAAACCACAAGGCTCGCGCGAGTGCGTAAGGCTGCTTACTTGAGCGGAGCAGCCTTACGCTCCACCGGCATCGACGTCATCAACGCTTGGCAACTACGGTTGTCTTGCTGCTTGGCCTCAAGCTTCGCCAGTGCCGCCTTGATCGCCCTGTGCTTTATCAGCGGCATCCAGGTCAGCCAGGTATTGTCCGCTTATCCAGCGTCTCCTCCTGACGCTTGAGCTGATTCAAATTCAGGTGGCGTCGCGAGGAAGCGACTGCCTGAAACTTACTGCCGTCGATCGCAACCAGATCACCCGCAATCAAGCCGACGGATCGGCAGAACTGCACAAAAGCTCGGCACGTCGTAACGAAAGCTACTTTGTTGTTCTTGCGAAAGTCGGCGATGGTCTTGAAGTCGGGTTTAAGCCGGTTGATCAACCACATCACTTCGATGTTGCGCTGGCACTCAGCTTCCAGGCGCCGCCACGAGCGAATGCGCTGAAAATAGCCATAGCCCTAGCCATAGCCACAGAGATAGAGATAGAGCTGATCGGGGGGGGGGCGTAAGCAGGGCGCCCAGTGGCCTTGGGCTGAGCGTTCTCAAAACCGAGCTGGCCCAGATCGAGCTTGGCGACATACAGGTCGATGACCCGTACGAGGTGATCTTCAGGGATCAGCTCCTCCAGCGAGCCTGGGAACAGGCTGGTCTGGCTACGGGACTCTCCTTGTATGTAGGCCATAACGAAAAATGCTCCGTATCTTTCGATACGGAGCATTCTCTATAAAGGGCCGGACAGATTGCTAGGTTTTCACACAGTCTGTTCGGGGCCTTTTTTCGTTTCAGCAGGTTTACTCAAATCCAGCGTCTGGCTTTTTCGTTACGGCGGGATGGGCAAGCGGCGCCTTTGCTTGGGTGGCCGCGAGGCGTGTGGAGACCGATCCGGCGAATTCGCTCTTGAGGACGCAGGCGGTTGGCTTCTACCTTTGCTTGCTGCCGTTATACTCCGTTTGGAAATTCGCCCCTGAATGGGCGAATTTGGATCTCGTTTCATGCCATCCAGACGTAAATCGTCTGTACATCATCCAAGGAATAGGCACCCGAATTGAATCAGTCCCTCAAACCCGGCGAGAACACGACCCTCAACCAATCTCAAGGTCAGGTTCTGGTCACGCATTCCGTGGGGGTAAACCTCGATGTGAACCTGACAGCCTTCCTCGTTTCGGACACTGGCAAAGTGCTCGATGACAGCGGGATGGTTTTCTTCAATGCGCCCGAGCATGTGTCCGGCGCCGCGGCATTCTCCCCCCCGATCAGCCAGGGCGGCTCGGTTAGTCATAGCATCAGCTTTGACCTGAGTCGTCTGGCGCCTTCAATCTCGAGGATCGCCATTACCCTGACCCAAGATGGCAGCGCTGGAGGTTTCGCAGACGTGCCCAACCTCAGCGCCCGGGTCATTGCTGGCGGCCAGACGCTGGAACTTGCGCCCGGCGCCTTTGATCGGGAGACGGGCATCATCGTGCTCGAACTCTACGTTCGAAACGGTCAGGCGAAAGCGCGATCGGTGTGGCAGGGTTTCGCCTCGGGTCTGGCCGGACTCTGTGGTCTGTACGGCGTGGAGGTCGAGGATGAACCCGCGGCTGCTCCTGCCCCGGTCGCGCCCCCTGCGAAGCCGGTCAATATCACCAAGTCGGTGATCACCCTGGACAAGCCGGGAAGCCTGCATAAGGTCTCCCTGGAAAAAGGTGCGGCCGCGCCAAAGCTCATCAAGGTCAGCGCCACGTGGGTGGATAACGGCGATGATCAGGACAACGACGACCTTGATCTGCGTATCGGCATTCTTCGCCCTGACGGTCGTATGTCGATCATTCAAGCGCCTGACAAGCGAGGCGCCTTCGAGGCCGATCCCTTTGTTTTCCATACTGGCGATGTTGTGAGTGCAAGCGCTTCAGCGCCCGGGATCGAAACCGTTGAGATCAATCCGGCCATCTCCCATCGCCTGGGTGGCAAAGTCGCGCTGGTCTGCAGCGTTTACTCCGCCGTTGGCAATGGGGCGGTGTCGGTGGCGTCCCTCAAGCCCAGAATGCGCATGGAGTACGGGGATCAGGTCGTAGAGTGTGCCTTCGAATTCAAGGGAGGATTTTTCAGTAGCCTGATTTACACCTACGTCTTGGGAACCATCGAGATCGATGGTGATGAGATCTGCATCAGCCCCAGTGGCGTGACCTCCAAAACCGGATCGGAAGCTACGCCTTGGCTCACTCGCAAAGGAGACAAGGTCGAGTTGACGATGGACGGCCCTCACGTCTTCAAAGGCCACCCGCTTGAGCGTAAAGGGAACAAGCAGTACGTGTGACGGCATGACCCCGCGCTCGGGTGAGCGGGTACAGGGATTCACGACTGGCGCTTGCAATGCGACGGGTCGCGGCTCCCTGTGCCAACCGCTCTGCGCTTCGATCCAGTCGGATCACCTGCATGCTTTTAATTGCTGGTCAATATATTGACGACAATTACGCGAAACCCTAAAAAAATAAAACAATCGACATATATTTGACGATTCCTGTTTTATATCTCACTATCTCGCCGCTGAATGCCTGATTCTATTGGTGTTTTTTTGACGCCAGCGTTCTGAGGTCTCTCCAAAAAAAGCCACATAGCCTTTCAAAGAGAGTCAGTCACCAGGGAAATGACAGCCGTAGGGGCTAATAGCCATGGCTTATTCCATGGGTGTGCTAGCTTCAGACGACGGAGCTGAACTACTTTTCTTTGGGATGATTTATGTCTTCCGGACGGATACTGGTAACAGGGGGCGCCGGCTTCATTGGCTCTCACCTGGTGGATGCGCTGTTGGCCAAAGGCTATGCCGTTCATGTTCTGGATGATCTCTCTACCGGCAAGGTGAGCAACCTGCCGATGGATCATGTCGCGCTGAAGCTGGTGGTCGGGGATGTCGCCGATGCCGCAGCCCTGGCGCACGCCATGCAAGGTTGCGAAGCGGTGGTGCATCTGGCCGCTGTCGCCTCGGTGCAGGCCTCGGTCGAAGACCCGGTACGTACCCATCAGAGCAACTTCATCGGCACCCTGCGAGTGTGTGAGGCGATGATCGCTGCGGGTATCGGGCGTGTGGTGTTTGCCTCCAGTGCCGCGGTCTATGGCAACAACGGGGAGGGCTCGCCGATTGATGAAGAGACGCCCAAAGCCCCGTTGACCCCCTACGCGGCGGACAAACTCGCCAGCGAGTACTACCTGGATTTCTACCGGCGCCAGCACGGGCTGGAACCGGTGATCCTGCGCTTCTTCAATATCTTTGGGCCTCGCCAGGATCCTTCTTCGCCGTATTCCGGGGTGATCAGCATTTTCAGCGAACGGGCGAAAACCGAGCGGCCCATCACCCTGTTTGGCGATGGCGGGCAAACCCGTGATTTCGTCTATGTCGAGGATCTGGTGAAGATCCTGGTCCAGGGTCTTGAGCGCCCCGAGCCGACGGCCGATGCCACCAATGTTGGCCTCGGTGGCGTGACCACTCTCAATGACCTGATTGCCGCCCTGGAGCAGATCAGTGGCAAACCCTTGAACGTCAGTCATGGCGCCGCCCGTTCGGGCGATATCAGGCACTCCAAGGCCGCCAATCAGCGTCTGCGCGAACGCTTCGACCTGGGAACGCCCACCAGCCTGACAGAGGGTTTGGCTCGGCTTTATCGCAGCCTATAGCGTCATTGCCTTGCCGGTTCCAGGGCTGGACGTTCGAGCGTGTGAGGGTGCGCACATTGATCTAACAAAGAGTGAGTTATGGACATCGAGTTTCGCAGGGCGGGTGTTGGCAAAGTGCTTCGGCGGTTGTTTACCGCACTGGCCCTGTGTGCGACGAGTTCGTTGGCGCAGGCCACGCCCGCGGCGCCGGCCAGTGTGGGTTTCTGGTACGCCGAGCAACCCCCTCTGCAGGAGTTGGCGCAGTTTGAGTGGGCCGTGGTCGAACCCGGCCATATGACCCCGGCGGATGTCGCCATGTTGCGCAAACTCGGTAGCCAACCGTTCGCCTATCTGTCGGTGGGCGAGTTCGACGGCGATCGCGCCGCTCTGGACCGGGAGGCCCTGAGCCAGGGCGCAAGCTCGACCCGGAACAAGGCCTGGGACAGTCAGGTGATGGACCTGACCGCGCCGGCCTGGCGCGAGCACTTGTTCAAGCGCGCCAAGGCCTTGCAGGACCAGGGCTATGCCGGCTTGTTTCTCGATACCCTGGACAGTTTTCAATTGCTGCCTGAAGTCCATCGCGAGCCGCAGCGCCAGGCCCTGGTGTCGTTCCTGCGTGAACTGCACAGTCGCCTGCCTAACCTGAAGCTGTTTTTCAACCGTGGCTTTGAGGTGCTGGGCGAGCTCGATGGCGTCGCTGCGGCCGTGGCCGTGGAATCGATCCATGCCGGTTGGGATGCCTCGGCCAAACGCTATCGCCCGGTGTCGGAGTCCGATCGCCATTGGCTTGAGGGCGAACTCACCCCCCTGCGCGCAAAGAACCTGCCGCTGGTGGCCATCGACTACCTGCCAGCCAACCGGCGTGAAGAGGCGCGCAAGCTGGTTCGCCAGTTGCGCGAGGAAGGCTTTATCCCGGTGGTCACCACTCCCGACCTCAATGCCATCAGCATGAGCACTGTGGAAGTCCAGCCGCGTCGCATCGCCATGCTCTATGACCCGCGTGAAGGTGAGCTCTACGATCACGCCGGCCACCGGATGCTCGGCGGGCTGTTGGAGTACCTGGGCTATCGAGTGGACTACTTGCCGGTCGACGACAGTTTGCCGTCCTACGGCTTCGCCGGTTTGTACGCTGGCGTCGTGGTGTGGATGACCAGCGGCCCGCCCCAAGACAGCCGGGCGTTTTACAGCTGGATCAGCCAGCGCCTGGATGAACAGGTGCCGCTGGCAATCATGGCGGGCTTGCCAATCGAGGATCGCGCGCTGCTCAAGCGCCTGGGGATGAACCTCGCCGCACCGGGGGCTCGCGATGCACTGCAGGTACTGAGCCAGGACAAGACCCTGATCGGTGCTTTCGAAGCACCGGTGGTGGTGCGCACCCGTGAACTGACCCGGGTGACGCTGCTGCCCGGCGGACCGAAACCGGCTTTGCTGCTGGGAGATGGCAAGGGCGGCAAGTTCGCCCCGGTGGTCACCGGCGATTGGGGCGGCATGGCCCTGGCGCCTTATGTGGTCGAGGCCAATGTCGAGCGCAGTCGCTGGATGCTCGATCCATTGGCGTTTATCCAGAAAGCCCTGCGCCTGCCGGCTCAGCCGCACCCGGACACCACCACCGAGAATGGCCGTCGGATCGCCACCGTGCATATTGACGGTGACGGCTTTGCGTCCCACGCCGAAGTGCGTGGCACGCCGTATTCCGGGCGTCAGGTGCTGGATGACTACATTCGTCCCAACCCGTTTCTGACCTCGGTGTCGATCATCGAAGGGGAGATCGGGCCCAAGGGCATGTCGCCGTTCCTGGCCAGGGAACTGGAGCCCATCGCCCGGGAAATCTTCGCCGACCCCAAGGTCGAGGTTGCGACCCACACCTACAGCCACCCGTTCTACATGCAGCCGGAGAAGGCCAAACAGGACGAGGATTTCCATGCCGAATATGGCCTGCGCCTGAACATTCCGGGCTATAAGTCCCTCGACTACACGCGGGAAATCCTCGGCTCGCGGGACTACATCAATAGCCGCCTGACCACCGCGAAGAAGCCGGTGAAGATGATTTTCTGGCCGGGGGATGCGCTGCCCAGCGCCGAGACCATCCAAATGGCCTACAACGCCGGGCTGAAGAACGTCAACGGCGGGCAAACCATCCTGACCAAGGCCAATTCGTCGCTGACCGGGTTGTACCCCTTGTTGCGTCCGACCAAGGGCGGCTTGCAGTACTACGCGCCGGTGATCAACGAGAACATGTACACCAACCTGTGGAAGGGTCCGTATTACGGCTTTCGCGATGTGATCGACACCTTCGAGCTGACCGACAGCCCACGGCGCCTGCGCGGCATCCACTTGTATTACCACTTCTATTCGGGGACCAAGCAGGCGTCGATCAAGGCCATGAATGAGATCTACCGGTTCATGCGTGGCCAGCAACCGATGTCGTTGTGGATGAGCGACTACATCGACCGGATTCACGGCCTGTACCAGGCCAGCCTGGCCCGTACCCTCAATGGCGACTGGCAGATCCGCGGGATGGATGGCCTGCGCACCTTACGCCTGGACCCAGCACTGGGCTGGCCGGACCTGGGGCGCTCCCAGGGCGTGGCCGGTGTCCGTGATCTGCCGCAGGGCCGCTATGTGGCCTTGAGTGCCGATCATGCGTTGCTTGCCCTGCGGCCCGAGCGTGATCCGCGCCCGGCGCTGGAGCTGGCGAATATTCCGTTACGTGATTGGCGTTACGTGAATGACCGACAGGTGAGGTTCTCCTTCGCCGGCGAATTCAACTTGGAATTCTCGGTGCGCTCGGCCAGTGCCTGTCGGGTCGAGGTCCAGGGGCAGCGCTTTGCCGGTCAGTCCGAGCAGGGGCTGTGGCATTTCCAACTTCCCATGAAGCAGGTGAGTGATGGCCAACTCCTCTGCAACTAAGACTAAAAGCGCGCGGTTGCTCAATCCCTGGGCACTGCTGCTGGTGGCGATTGCCGTCGGTGTGCTGCTGTGGGCGACCTTTCGCAACGAAGACGCGTTCCGCCCCAAGGGCGGCCAGCCCGATGAAGTGTCGGCCAGCTATGCCGAAGTCCTGCTGGCGGCGCATCCGCAAAACAACGTACTGCGCGCCCAGTTGCTCGATCTGTTGATCCAGTTGGGCGACTACGGGCGGGCACAAAAGCACTTGGCCCAATGGCCAGCGGCCGATCCGTTGCTCAAGGCCTACTATCAGTTGCAACTCGATGCCCTGGCCCTGAGCAACAGCACTGACAGCGCGGCGTTGCAGGCCCTGGCCGAACGCTTCAAGGCCTTTGACTACAAATCCTTGCCCAGCCCGCAACTCGAGCGGCTGGCCACCTTGGCCTTGAGTGCCCAGGCCCCGGGGCTGGCGGCGGATATCTATACCGAGTTGGCCCGGCGCGATCCCAAGCAGCGCGAGCAGTGGCTGCCCGAGGCGGCGAAGTGGTATCAGGCCAGCGAGCAGCCCGGGCGTGCGGCGGATACCTATGTGCAGTTGCTCGATGACAGCGAAAAGCCCGAACAGCGTCAGCAGTTGCTCCAGGACGCGTTCAAGGCCCTGGTGGCGGCCGATCGCGGCGATCAGGCGGCCGAACTTCTGGCCCGGGAGCTGACCGCGCAGCCCGACGCTCAATTCGATCCGACCCTGCTTGAGCAAGGCGTCGATGTGGCGGTGGCGCACAACCGTACCGATCTGGCGGAGCGGTTCTTTAGCGCATGGCGCACGTTGCAGCCCGACAGCCCGGAGGTCTTGGCCAAGGAGCTCAAGCAGCGCCTGGCCTTTGGCGACCTAGAGGGGGCCCATACGGTGGGCGTGCAACTGCTCGAACTGCGTCCGGACGATCCGCAACTGTTGGAGCAGATGGCCCATATCGCCGAATGGCGGGGCGACTCGGTTGCCGCGCTGGGCTACTGGATCAGTCTGCTCAAGCTGCGTGACGACCCGGCGCAGTTCGAGCACACCTGGCGCCTGGCGATGCAGACCTATGATTTCGACCGGGGCATTGCGCTGCTGGCGGCGATCATGAACACGCGTCCGCTGACCAACGTCGAACTCGATGCCTTGGTGTATGCCGAAGAGTCCCGGGGCACCCCCGAGCAGGCGGAACAGTGGTTGCGCCGCTATGTCGGCCAATACCCCAAGCATCGCCTGGCCTGGGTGCGGCTGTTGCAGAACCTGGAAAACACCGAGCAGTACCCACAGCGCCTGCTGGTCTGGAACCGCTTCGCCAAAGGTTATTCGCTAAGCAGCACCGAGCGCGTGGACTGGGTCAACAACCACCTCAAGCTGTTTGACAGCCAGGCGGCCTGGAAGGTGATCACCGCGGTCGATGGCAACACGATCAACGACCTCAATTACTGGCAGTCCCGTGCATCGCTGGCCTGGGATCTGGAATTGGACGACGAGCTGCGTTTGGCGCTGGAGAAAATGCTGGCCATCAAGGGCTCGCTCAATACTGGCGACGAGAGTGAACTGATTGCCCTCTATCGCACCCGCGATCCGCGCAAGGCCTTGCAGTTGACCGTCGACAGTTGGCGCCGCGGTCACGATCCGCAGCGCCTGATTGCCGCCTTGCAGCTGGCCCAGGAGCTTCAGGACTGGCCAATGGTGATCGACCTGCTCAAGGACGCCGAGCAATACCCGGACGCATCCGACAGGTCCCAGGTGTTGGCGGCCCGTGGCGCGCTGGCGGTGCAGCAAGGGCACCCCGAGCAGGCGTTGCGCCTGTATCGCCAGGGGTTGAGCCGGTTCCCGGATGACAACACCTTCCGCGAACGCCTGATGTGGCTGTACGTCGACCTGGGCCGTACCAGCGAGATCAAGCCGCTGCTGCAGCAATGGCGTGCCCTGGCCCGCAGTGACAGCACGTTGTGGCTGCCGTTTGCCGCGGCCAGCCAGTTGCTTGGCCGTAACACCGAGGCCCTGGCCTGGTATCGCCTGTACCTGCAAGCCAACCCTCGGGACTGGATGGTCCAGGCGGCCTACGCCGATGCGTTGGAAGGCGCCGGTTATGCTGAGTCGGCCCAGCGCCTGCGGCTCAAGCTCAACCGCCAGGTGACGCCGGAACAGATCCGCGCCACACCGCAGGGTTACTCGACCTGGTTGCGTTTGCTGGCCAGCAGCTATTCGTCGCGCAAGGCACACAACCAGGCGATGCAATGGCAGGACGGTTCCAAGCCGATGTTGCAGCTGTGGTTCGAGCAGTGGCTGGCGCGCCTGGATGACACCAACCAGTCGGCGCAGAAGGATGAGTGGCTGGCCTGGGCCCGCGGCCGTGGCCTGAAGATCAGTCGCTATGAGCAGATCCAGGAAGCCCTGCGCGGCAGTAACCGTCAGGCCCTGGAGCGTTTGTTGGCCAGCGCTAACCTGGACTCGGCGCAGCAGGTTGAAGCCCTCAACAGCCTGGGACGCAGCGGCGAAGCGCTGGCCGTGGACTTGTCGGCGCTGGGTGAAGAGCAGCCACCGGCGCTGCGCGAGCAACTGCGGCGCCAAGCCATCGAGATGACCGAACGCACCCCGCAAGGCGTGCAACTGGCCTGGCAGCGTCAGGACTACGGCGGTCTGGTGTTCGACGGCCCGCGCCTGACCGCCGCGCGCTACCTGAACGACAATGGGTACGCCAGCCTGGTACTGGAGCAGGGCCGCTACAGTGGCGACACCCTGGACAGCGCGCGCCTGGGCAACGAAACCAATGCCCAACTGACCTTGCAACGCCAGGTGGAGAGCGGTCATTACACGCTGATCCTCGACAGCAGCTTGCGCAAGGATGACAACCGCAACGGCCTCGGCGTCAGCCGCACCTGGCAGGTGGACAGTGGCAATGAGTTGCAAGTCGGCGCCGACTGGCAGCGCAAGAACGAGGACACCGGACTGATGCGCACCTTCGGCCGCCAGAATGATGTCTGGGCCGGCGGCCGGCATCGCTATTCGGCCCGTGACCAGTTGTCCTGGAATCTGGCCCAGCGTTCGTTCTCGACCCGCAGTGGCGATGATCTGGGCAACGGGCAGGCGCTCAATATCGAGTACAGCCACACCTTGCAGTTCGAAGGGCCGAGCTGGGAGCTGCGCGGCGGCATCGACTATCAGCGAAACAGCCTGAACGACCGTGCGCTGCCGCACCTGGCCAATACCCTGGGCGGCGGCATTGACCTGGCCGGAATCCAGCTTACGGACCCGAACCAGATCAACAGCCAGACCCTGCTGCAAAAACGCTACGGCCAACTGTTCTTCGGCAGTTCATGGCGCCGCGGTTTTCCGGGAGCACTGAACCGCACCCGCGGGCAGTACACCTGGCTGGTGGACGTCAGTTCAGGCTGGCAGTGGACCGACAGCACCTTCAACTACGCCATCAGTACCGGTATCGGTATCGAGGTGTTGGGGGATGACGAATTGGCCGTGACCTTCGGCTATCAGTCGGCGCCTCAGGGCGGAACGGGCCAGTCCGGTGGTACCGCGGGTATCAGTTACAGCGTGCGATTTGGACGCTGACCATGCAATTCAAAGAGGAGTAAACCTTATGCAATCCATTCGTTGCGTGAGTCTGGCAATGGCCGCCTTGTTGATGACCGGCTGCAGCAGCTTCACCGGTCAAAGCAGTCCCGAACTGTCCAGCAAGGCCCGCTGGGGCGTGGTGCCGTTGGTCAACTATTCCCAGACGCCCCAGGCGGGCGAGCGCAGTGAGCAGATTCTGCTGAGCGTCTTGAGCAGCCGTGGCCTGCAACCACAGGTTTACAGTGGCGCGCCGGGGCAGGGTGAACTGGCCCTGCTGGACGATAACGAGCGCCTGGCCGGCGCCATGGACTGGGCCCGTGAGCAGAAGCTCGACTATGTGGTCTCCGGCAGCGTCGAAGAGTGGCAGTACAAGAACGGCCTGGATGGCGAGCCGGCGGTGGGTATCAGCCTGCGGGTGGTCGAGGCGGACACCGGCAAGGTGCTCTGGAGCAATAGCGGTGCCCGTGCCGGCTGGTCCCGCGAAAGCCTGGCCGGTGCGGCGCAGAAGGTCCTCGACAAGCTTGTCGGCGGCCTTCGGATCGAGTAATTGCGATGAGCTCTCCACACATGGACTACGCGCTGGCGCCCCGTGCCAGCGGCCCGGCCTCGTGGCTGGAAACCTTCCTGGTGACCGCCCTGGTCATCGGTTTTGGCCTGTGGCTGACGCCGCAAGACCCCCTGCAGGTGCGGGGTGAGTTTCCCTGGTCGGTCCTGGCGCCGTTGTTGCTTGGGGTGCGCTACGGCTTTGTCCGTGGCCTGATCAGCGCCAGCCTGCTGGTGGCGGCGTTCTTTGTGTTGCGTCAGACGGGGCTGTCCGGCTACGCGCAGATCGCACCGTCCTACATTGTCGGCGTGCTGGTCAGCGGCATGCTCGTGGGCGAGGTGCGGGACCTGTGGGAACGACGCTTGCTGCGCTTGCAGATGGCGAACGAATATCGCCAGTACCGGCTCGACGACTTCACCCGCGCGCACCAGATTCTGCGGGTGTCCCATGATCGTCTGGAGCAGCGCCTGGCGGGCAGCGACCAGAGCTTGCGCAGTTCCTTGCTGGGCTTGCGTGAGCGGCTGCGGGCAGGCCTTGGCGATGACTCGCTGGGCCTGCTGGCCGAACCGGTATTGACCTTGTTGGGGCAGTACGGCTCGTTGCGGGTGGCCGGGCTGTACCGTGTGGAGCAGGCCGGCAACGACGCGGCGACGCTCACCTTGCTGGCCTCCGTGGGCACCATGGGCCCCCTGGACAGGAACGACCTGCTGGTGCGTTTGTGCCTGGAGCGCGAAGAGCTGGTGAGCGTGCGTGAAGAGCTGCTCGACACTGGCGGTCAGGCCACGGTGTCGTCGTTGCAGGCCTGTATCCCACTGGTGAATACCCAGGGGCAGGTGCTGGCGATTCTCGCGGTACGGCAGATGCCGTTCTTCGCCTTCCAGGAGCGCACCCTCAGTCTGTTGGCCCTCCTGGCCGGGCATATCGCCGACTTGCTGCACTGCGATACACAGGTGCTGCAACTGGAAAACGCCGACGCTCAGCACTTCACTCGTCAGCTCAAGCGCTCGCTGGTGGATGTCGAACAGCACGGGTTGTCCGGTTGCCTGTATGCCTTCGAACTGACCCAGCCCAACGAGGAGCTGACCCGGCTGTTCGAGCGCAGTCAGCGTGGACTGGACTTGCACCTGAGCCTTGGCAACAACCGCGGGCATGGGCTGTTATTGGTGCTGTTGCCACTGACCAGTGCCGAGGGCGCCGAAGGTTATCTGTCGCGCCTGGGCAAACTGGTCCACGAGCACTTCGGCATGAGCGTCGAACTGACCAGCCTTGGGGTCAAGGTGCTGCCTTACGATCTGGAGTCGGCCCGGCAACGGGATGGACTGCGTAACTTTCTGTACAACGAGTGTGGCCTGAATGATCAGCAAGTGGCTGTTTAGCGGGGCGCTGTTTCTTGAGGCAGGCAGCTGGGCCAGCCTGACGGCGCAGTTGCCTGACCTGCAGATCGCGTTTGTGTACGCAACGACTCACGGTCTGGCCTGTGGTTTGTTGACCGCGGCGGTGTGGCTGCTGTTGCCGGCGCGCTATCGCCGGCCCTTGCCGTGGAGCCCGTTGTTCATCTTCAGTCTGGCGTTTTTTGTGCCGCTGCTGGGGGCGATCGGAGTGATTGCGGCGATCTTTCCGGCGCTGTATCTGCCGCGCAAGCGCGAGGCACAGACGTGGCACTCGGTTGGCATTCCCGATCTACCGTTTCGCGCGCAGACCCCACTGCACTCGCCGACCTTTGGCGACAGCGGCTTGCAGGACGTGCTGCGTCACGCCCCGGACCCTGACCAGCGGCTTGCGGCCTTGCTGGCCACGCGGCGGATGCCGGGCAGGGAAGCGGTGCCGATTCTCAAGCTGGCCCTGGGCGACCCGAGCGACGATGTGCGGTTGCTGGCGTATTCGATGCTCGACAAGCAGGAAAGCGATATCAACCTGCGCATCCAGTCCTCACTGGAACAATTGCCCGGCGCCTCGGAACAAAAGGCCGGCTCTTTGCACGCCACCCTGGCGCGCTGGTACTGGGAGCTGGCCTACCTGGGGCTGGCCCAGGGTAGCGTCCAGGAACACGTCCTCGGGCAAGCCTGCGAGCATGCCGAGCTGGGGCTCAAGGCGGGCGAGGGTGGGGAGCTGCTGTTGCTGGCCGGGCGCATTGCCCTTGAACGGGGCGACGTCGGCAAGGCCCGGTTGCATATGCATCAGGCCCAGGAGGCGGGCATGGACCCGGCCCAGGTCTTGCCGTTTCGTGCTGAAATCGCCTTTGAAACCGGGCACTACGCCGAGATTCCCGATCTCTTGAAAAGCCTGCCGCTGGAGATGCAACAACGTCCGCCCTTTGCCGGGCTGTTAAGGACCTGGACATGAAACAGCCCGTCAACCCAACCCCCATCGCCGATGTCTGCCTGTTGCTCGAAGGCACCTGGCCTTATGTGCGCGGCGGCGTGTCCGGCTGGATTCACCAGCTGATCCTCGGCTTGCCGCAACTGACCTTTTCGGTGTTGTTCATCGGCGGGCAGCGTGAAGCCTATGGTCAACGGCGCTATGAGGTTCCCGCCAACGTGGTGCACATCGAAGAGGTCTATCTGGAGGAGTCCTGGCACAACCCGAAGCACCGGCGGGTTGCCCACCAGGCCTCGTTTGAAGAGCTGAGCAACCTCTATCGCTACCTGCACAATCCGCAGAAGCCGAGCGCCGAGTTGGGCTTTGGCGTGCTCGACGCCCTGGCTCAGGGCCGGATTACCCTGGATGACGTGCTCTACAGCCGTCCAAGCTGGGACGCCCTGACCGAAGGCTATGAGCAGCACTGCGCCGATCCGTCCTTCGTCAACTATTTCTGGACCCTGCGCACCATGCAGTCGCCGCTGCTGATGCTCGCCGACGCTGCCCGGCGGATGCCGCGGGCGCGGGTGCTGCATTCGATTTCCACCGGTTATGCCGGATGGGCGGGCTGCATCCTCAAGCGGTTGTGGGGCTGCCAGTTGCTGCTCAGCGAGCATGGGATCTACACCAAGGAGCGCAAGATCGATCTGGCCCAGGCCAGTTGGATCGCCGAAACCAGTAACCAGGCACTCAACGACAGCATGGACGCCGGCTCCGGCTACATCCGCATGCTCTGGGTACGCTTTTTCGAGCGCATCGGGTACTTGGTGTACGAGAGCGCCGACCAGATCATTGCCTTGTACGACGGCAACCGGCAGCGACAGATCAAGGATGGCGCGTCGGCCGAACGGACCCAGGTGATTCCCAACGGGATCAATCTGCAGCTCTGGACCCAGGCCCTCAACGCCCGGGCCGAAGGCATCGCGCCGGTGGTCGGGTTGATCGGCCGGGTGGTGCCGATCAAGGACGTCAAGACCTTCCTGCGGGCCATGCGCGGGGTGGTCAGCGTGATGCCTGAAGTCGAAGGCTGGATCGTCGGTCCGCAAGAGGAAGATCCCGAGTACGTCGCCGAGTGCCGCAGCCTGGTGGTCAGTCTCGGCCTGCAACACAAGGTCTTGTTCCTTGGGTTTCAGAAAATCCAGGACATCCTGCCGCAACTGGGCCTGATGGTGCTGACCTCCATCAGCGAGGCCCAGCCCCTGGTGATTCTCGAAGCCTGGGCCGCCGGTACGCCGGTGGTGAGCAGCGACGTGGGCTCCTGCCGCGAACTGATCGAAGGCGGCGAGCCTGCCGACCGTGAGCTCGGTCTGGCCGGGGAGGTGGTGGCGATTGCCGATCCGCAGGCCACGTCCCTGGCGATCATTGACCTGCTGCGCAGCCCCGAACGCTGGGCATCCGCCCAGGCCGCCGGCCTGGCGCGGGTGCACCGCTATTACGGCGAAACCCTGATGATCGATCGTTATCGCGCGCTCTATCACGCGGCCATGCAGGTTGTACAACAGGAGGCGGTGTAGATGGCCGGCATCGGTTTTGAACTGCGCAAGATTCTCTCCCGCGACTCCTATACGGCGACCTTGCATGCCTATGTCTATGCCGGGCTGATCAGCTCCGGGCCCTGGGTCCTGTCGATCCTCAGCGTGATGCTGGTGGGGGTCATCAGCCTTGGGCTGGTGGTGCCGGAGCTGCTGATCCGGCAGTTCCTGATCACGGTGACCTACCTGATGGCCACGTCGCTGATTCTCACCGGCGGCTTGCAGCTGTTTTTTACCCGTTTCGTCTCCGACCGCCTGTTCGAGCGCCAATACGAGCGGATCCTGCCCAACCTGCTGGGGGTGCTGTTGCTGGTGACCCTGGGAGCCGGGGGGTTGGGCATCCTGCTGTTGATCACGCTGTTCGACCAGGCACTGATCTACCGCTTGCTGACGCTGGCCAACTTCGTGGTGCTGTGCAACCTGTGGCTGGTGATCATCTTTCTCTCCGGGATGAAGGCTTATAACCGCATCTTGCTGGTGATGTTGCTGGGCTATGGATTGATGGTCGCCAGCGCATTCTTTTTGCGCCACATGGGCATGGAAGGGCTGCTGCTGGCGTTGTTGCTGGGGCACAGCACGCTGCTGTTTGTGTTTCTCTACGACATCCTGCGCGAGTACCGGGCCGAGAAGCTGGTGGCCTTCGACTTCCTCGATCGGCGCCAGGTGTTCGTCAGCCTGCTGTTGACCGGGCTCTGCTACAACCTGGGGATCTGGGTCGACAAGTTCATCTTCTGGTTCAACCCGGACACCTCCAGCCAGGTGATCGGGCCAATGCGCGCCTCGATTCTGTATGACCTGCCCATCTTTCTTGCGTACCTGGCGATCATTCCCGGCATGGCGGTTTTCTTGGTGCGCATCGAAACCGATTTCGCCGAGTGGTACGACCGTTTGTTCCGCGCTGTGCGCGACGGCGAAACCTTGCAACACATTGCCTCGTTAAAGACCGAGATGACCTTCTCGATCCGTCAGGGGCTGCTGGAAATCTGCAAGGTTCAGGGGCTCACCGTGGTCCTGCTGTTTCTCTTCGGCCCGCGCCTGCTGGAGTGGTTGGGCATATCCAGCTACTACTTGCCGCTGTTCTATATCGACTTGATCGGGGTGAGCATCCAGGTGGTGTTCATGGCGATTCTCAACGTGTTTTTCTACCTCGATAAACGGGCGATCGTGCTGCAGTTGTGCCTGTTGTTCGTGGTGCTCAATGGGCTATTGACCTTGCTCAGCCTGCACTTGGGACCGAGCTTCTTCGGCTATGGCTTCACCCTGTCATTACTGGTGTGTGTACTGCTGGGACTGGCGCGATTGTCGACGGCGCTGGATGACCTGGAGTACGAGACGTTCATGCGCTCGCGTTGACGGTGTGCACAGGTCGGGCACCTTGGGTTTGAATAATCGCGGGAATAATGCTGTGATTGCGCCCGTTCTGTTCCCGAGCAGCCCTGTTTTTTAAGAGACGCACCGCAATGGATAGCCAAGAGACGACAGCCCGGACGTCGTTGCCGCTTCACCGCGACGACGTATTCCAGCGCCTGGGTGCCGTAGCCGCCCACACGGCGCTGGTGCTGGAAACCAACAACCTGCGTGGCGGCAAAGATGCCGAGGAGGCCTTGAACAGCCTCAAGCGGCTGATCGAGCGACTGCGCCGCCAGAGCGTGCCCCTGACGTCGCTGGCCCAGTGGGTGATCACCCACGACGGTCTGGACCTGCCGGCGCGCCAGGGGCTGTGTGCGCTGGCCGGCCGGACGCTGGACTTCATCGAAATCAACACGCAGACCGGTTACTACGATGCCAAGAACCTAGGCTTTGACGGCGTTGATCAGGCACGCTGCCAATACGTGGTGTTTGCCGATGCCGACTGCATCCCTTGCGACCAGTGGCTTGCACAATTGCTCACGCCGTTCACGCAGCCTGACGCGCCACTGGCGGTGGCCGGGCGCACCAGTTATGCGCCGAGCGTCACCGGCAGCGCGCTGACCGCCATCGACTTCATGTACTTCCCCAGCCCTCTGCGCCACGGTGCCACGCGGAATTTTTACGCCAACAACGTGGCGTTTCGCTGTGACACCTTCGAGCAGTACCGCTACGAGCCGCTCGATGGCGTGTACCGCGCCCATTGCCAGGTCATGGGCCTGCGCCTGCAAGAGGCCGGCGTGGCGGTGGCCTACGCGCCAGGCGCGCATACCGAGCATCGACTGCCCGACAGCCAGGGCGAGGTGGTCAAGCTGCGCTGGCTCAGGGGCGGCGACAGTGTCGACCTGACCCCGTACCTGGTACGCGCCTACATGCCGGGCTGGTTGCAATGGCTGGGGCGCAGCGGTCCGATCGGGCCGCTGTGCGTGATGATCGGGCGCTTGGGCTACAGCCTGCGCGCGCTCAATCACCAGGACTTGCCGCCCTTGCGCGGGCTGCGTCGCCTGGGCGCGACGGCCATCGTGGTGGCCATGTCGTTGCTCGACACCGCCGGCGCGGTGATCCGTGGCTTGGGTATCAGCCTCGGGCGTTCGAGCGCCTGGCACAGCGAAGCGCTGTCTTATCACCGCCATCTGGATTGATCCGCACCGTCGCACGCAGGCTGCGTGCCCACAGGAAGTCTCCATGCAAACCCCTTCGATTGCCTCGATCGGCTATTCCCTGGCATGCCTGGCACTGCTCACCCTGAGTGCCCAGGCCAATGCCGCGCTCTCCGAGTTCAGCGGCCGCGGCGTGTTTCACTTCGCCTCGACCAGTGGTTGCGCCAGCGCCGCCAGCCCGCAACGCAATGACCACGACTGCAACCGCATCGCCCTGGATGTGGCGGATGCCCGTGCCAGCGTCGACCTCAGCACCCACGCCATCGTGATTGGCGCCGATGCCGACCATGACAGCAAGACCGTGGTCGGCGACGTGCTGCTGCACGGCAGTGGCATCGCCGCCGATGGCCAGCGTGTGCCCTTGAGCCTGCAGGTTTTGCTGCGGCGCTCGGGCCAGGTGTGGAAGTCCGACACCTACGTGCACGCGCCGGTGCGCGGCCAGTTCACCGAGGTCATCCTTGACCCTTATCAGATCAGCGTCCGCGAGGGCGACGGCGAGCGTGTGCTGTTAACCGCCGAACAGGCGCGTGATGCCTTGGCGCAGCCATCGCTTGCCGCGCGCCTGGCCCGCTATTTTGTGGTGGTGCGCCCCAGCGACAAGCAAAACCCCAGCGCCGATGACATCACCATAGGCCTGGGGATCGGTCGAGTGTCCAAGTCCGTGATGCGCGCCCGCTTCACCTCGGCGCAACCGAGTACCACCGAACTGGCGGCGCTGCTGGAACACGGCACTTGGAACCTTGAATTGCAGGCCTTGAGCGGTCAGATCCCGCTGTGGGTGGTGCAACGCCAGTTGTTTGTGTTCGGTCTTGAACACAGCCCGCTGCTCAAGGAGGTGCGTCAGCGCGGTTTGAACAAGCGCGACAGCCTGGAACTGGGCGCCGTCAACGGCCAGGGGTACCTGCGTTACAACGGCCGGGAAGAGCGTTTTGCCAAGGCCAACGCTGCCGGCGCGGCCTTTATGCGTGACAGCTTTATCGGCCTGATCCTGGCGTGGCACCGCCACTCGCAGTCCACGCCATGAGCGCGCGCGAACACGGCGCCAGCGCGCTGGACTTTCAATGCTTGAACATGCCCAGGCCCGAGGGCCTGAGCGCTCTGCAAGCGCGCCTGGTGGACCGCATCAAACGTGCCGCGTTGCTGCGCCTGCACCGCCGTCCGCGCGGCGAGCGGTTGTTGTTGCGCATGTACCTGGCCGGTGAAGACGCCACCGAACGTACCTTGCTCGAAGAATTGCTCCCGCAGTCGCCGCCCTGGCTCGAACGTCAGGTCGAGCAGCACCTGGCCGATGAGCAGCGCCACGTGGCCTTGTTTGCCGAGGCCTTGCGCGAGCTTGGCGACGACGGTTCGGTGCGCCTGGAACCGGACTGGCTCAGCCGCCGCAAGATCCTGCGCTGGCAACGTCTGGCCCATCGTTACGCGGCATGTTTCGAGCATGGCCTGCTGGTGCCGGCATACGCCACAGGGCTGTGCGCCGAGCAGATGGCTGAACGGGTGTTGAATCGGCATTGCGCGGTCATCGGCAGCGAGCATCGCTGGTACCCGTTGTTGTCACGGGTGTTGGGCGATGAGAAGGGGCATGTCCGTCTGTGCGAAAACACCTTGCGCCGCATTGTGGCGCCCCATGAGCGCGGGCACTTGGCGGCGTTGCTCAAGGACATTCGCGCGGTGGACGCCAGCTTTGGCGTGACCGGCGCCTTGGCCATGTATGTCGCCGGCTGGGTGTTGGGCGCCAGCCGATGAACTCACGGATTCTCTATCTGGCCACCGCCGATGCCCGTGGCCACCTGATGCGTGCCCAGTTGCTGGTGCATGCCCTGCGTGAGGCTGGGGCCCGGGTCGAGGTGCTGACCACCTCGGAGCAGGGGCAGCGGTTCTTGGAGGGCTTTGGCATTGAGGCGCAATTGCTTTCTAGCCATTACGCGGTGCAGTTCGATAGCCAGCAGAACATGCAGCGCAAGGCGACCAATCGCAACGTCGCCCATTACCTGTTTCGCCCCGGACGGATGCTGCGCGACATCCTCTACCTGCGGCGCCGGTTGCCCGATGTGGACCTGCTGATCAACGACTCCTTCCACCCGGCCTTGCTGTACATGGGCATGCTCCCGGGGTGGCGGCGCAAGGTGGTGCATGTGTACGGGGCCAGCCTCAAAGCGGCGTTGCTGAACAATTTCGATGGTCTGTGGCCGCGTCAGTTCGGGCGCCTGTTCGCCTGGATCGTCGGCCGCCAGATCGATGCGGCGCGGGCGTGCATCGAGCATGACTTTGCCTATGAAGTGGATGATGCCCAGGCGCCAGCGCTGTATCGCCTGCCCACCCCGGTGGCCCTGGTGCCTGAAGCGCCAGCAGCGCAGGCGGTCGGCGCGGCGGTGTACCTCAATCCGCACTTCAGCGAGCCGAGCCTGGCTGATGCCTTGAGTGCCGGGCTGGTGGAGGCCGGTCTGGACACGCATCGGGTGGGCGAGGGCTATGCCGGGCGCAATGGCTGGCTTGGCGTCGATCCGCAGTGGGCCCGTCGCGCGGCCCAGGCGCGGGTGATGGTGTCGGCGCCGGGCATGGCCGCACTGTCCATCGCGCGGGTCTATCAGCGGCCGATTATTCTGGTCCTCAGCGACCAACCCGAACAAACCAGCAATGCGGCCCGCGCCGCCCAGTTGCAGTTGCTGCACCGGGTGGTGACCTGGCGCGGCGACGCCGCCGACTTTCAGCGGCAAGTGGCCGAGGCGGCGCGGCAATTGACCGGCGCGGCGTCGCAGCCGTGCAACGCGGCGGGGCGGGCGCGTGCCCAGGCGCGGATCGACGCCTGGGTCAGCCGCGTGCTCAGCCTGTGAATGCGCCGCCGTGGGCTGTCATTCACCCCTGCCTCCCTGAGCGAACCAGGCTGGCGCAGCGCGCCAGCGGCCTGCGGCTGGCCCCGCCCCGCACTTTGCTCACCCCACGCCAAGGAAGCCTCCGCCGTGCCTCAGCCTGAACCCCGCGCCGGCGACAACCGTCCGCTGCGTGCCTTTGTCCCCGAGGCCGAGCTGTTCGTGCTCAAGCCGCGGATCGCCGTGCTGGCCCTGCTGGCGGACTGGGGCCTGATCGCCGCCGCGTTCAGCGCCGCCGCGCTCTGGCCGCACCCGCTGACCTACCTGGTGGCGGCGTTGCTCATCGCCCGCAGCCAGCTGGCCCTGGCGGTGCTCATGCACGAGAGTGCCCACGGCCTGCTGCTGCGCGGGCAGGCGCGCAATGATGCCGTGGGGCAGTGGTGTGCGGCGGGCCCGCTGTTTCTGTCCATGGCGACCTACCGTGCCGGCCACCTCAAGCATCACCGCCAGCCGATGCTGCATGACGATCCGGTGATGGCGGTATTCGGCATGGGGGATTACCCGCTGCCGCGGGGCAAGCTGGTCAGGCGCTTGCTGGCGGATCTGCTGGGGGTGGGTTACGTCATCAGTGCCTGCCGGTTTGCCCGGGGCGACTACCGCGCCATCATGCCCAAGGTCGAGAAATCCGTGGGGCTGCGGTTCTCGGAGATTCTTTCCATGCTGCTGGGCAATGGCCTGCTGTTCGGCCTGCTGGCCTGGAGTGGGCACCCCTGGCTCTACCCCGGCCTGTGGCTGCTGCCAGCGATTACCCTGTTGCCGCTGCTGGGCCGGGTGCGGGCGATCATGGAGCACGCTGGCCTGCCGGCCCATGCCGACCAGAGCCAGAACGCCCGCAGCATCGTGCGGCCAAACTGGCAGACCTTCCTGTTTGGCCCCCACGCCATTCACTACCACATCGAGCACCACCTTTACGTGCGCGTGCCGTTCTACCACCTGCGCGGCCTGCACCGGCAACTGGCCGCCGCGCAGTTGCTGCCTGAGGGCAATCTCTACCAGGGTTATGGCGAGGTGCTGCGGGATGTCAGCGACCCGGCGTTGAAGCCCCCAACGGCCTGATAGTCCAGGCTGCCCACGCTCGTGTGCCCCGAGCGCTGCTCGATGAATGCCTGCAGCTGCTGAATGTTCATGGGCTGCCCGAACAGCCGGCCTTGGGCGTAGTGCACGCCATGCTTGTGCAGCAGATCGCGCTGGACCTGGTTTTCGACGCCATCGGCAA
This sequence comes from Pseudomonas sp. LD120, assembly GCF_009861525.1. GTDB lineage: Bacteria > Pseudomonadota > Gammaproteobacteria > Pseudomonadales > Pseudomonadaceae > Aquipseudomonas. Next base: position 1,490,708 of record NZ_WVHL01000003.1, read on the forward strand.
ACATCTGCAGGCTCAGGGAGCAGGCCTGCTGCAGGACCACCCTAGAAGGAGTAAGGCCATCGGACCCGCCCTTGCGGCGGGTCCGACGCTGGCGTCAGAGCTTGGGCAACTGGCCGATGCGGCCCATCATTTCGGTGACGATCTGCAGGTCCAGCAGGAACTGCTCCCGGGTCTTGAACTCGTTGTCGGTGTGGCCGGTGTACTTGGCCTCGGGCCGCGCCAGGCCGAACTGCACGCCGTTGGGCAGTTCATGCACCGAGGTGGCACCGGCGGAGCTGCCGAACGTATGCGCCATGCCCAGGTTCTCGCTGGCCACCGCCAGCAGCGCCTTGACCCATTCACCCTCGGGGTTGCGGTACATCGGTTCGGCGATCTTGGTGTCGATGTTCACGGCCACGCCGCTCTTCTTGCTCCAGGCCGCCAGTTTGTCGCTGATTTCGCCCTTCAGCACTTCCGGGGTCTCGCCCTTGGGCACCCGCAGGTTGACCGCCAGCTTGAGGTTTTGCTCATCCACGCTGACCAGGGTCGGCGAGGTGGTCAGCGGGCCCATGAAGTCGTCGGAAAAACCGATGCCCAGCTGCTTGCCCAGGTAGTCCAGCCCCCAGTTGTCGGCGGCGTAGCGGGCGGCGTCGGTAAAGGCGTTGTGCTTGAGGGCCACCTTGCCGTCCAGGCTGTTGATGAAATCCAGCATCCGCGCCACCGGGTTGACCCCGGACTCGGGCTCGGAGGAGTGGGCCGAGACGCCGGTGACGGTCAGTTGCACGTCCTGGCCCTGCACCTTGGTCGCGACCTGGAAGTTGCCGCCGTGCTGCTTGACGTACTCGGCGCCGGCTTTTTGCAGGCTGGCAGCCAGTTGCGCCGGGTCGCCGCTCTTCAGGGTGGCCACCGAGGTGGACGGGATCTGGTTGGTCGCCAGGCCACCGGTGAGGTGGGTGATCTCGGCGCCCTGGCCTGCGGCGGCGCGCCGGGCAAAGGTGGCCATCACCGTGCCGTAGCCTTTCTCGGCGATCACCACCGGGTAGCCGCCGTCCAGGGCCAGGTTGTAGTCGGGCACCGGGTTGTGCTCGAAGTAGTAGGGAATGGCGTCGCCGCTGGTTTCCTCGGTGGTGTCCACCAGCAGCTTGAAGTGGCGCGCCAGGGGCAGTTGCTCTTCCTTGATGATCTTCATCGCGTAGAGCGCGACGACGATGCCGTTCTTGTCATCCTCGGTGCCGCGGCCGTACAGGCGGTCGCCGATCAGGGTGACTTTGAACGGGTCGAGGCGGGTGCCGTCTTCGAGCACCCAGTTTTCCGGGGTCACCGGCACCACGTCGGCGTGGGCGTGGATGCCGACCACTTCCTGGCCGGCGCCCTCCAGGGAGATCTCGTAGACCCGGTTGTCGATGTTGCGAAAGTTCAGGTTGAAGCTCTTGGCCAGCGCCTGGATCTTCTCGGCGATCTTGAGGAACTCGGGGTTCTGGTACTGCGGCACGCCGTCGACGTTGAAGGTGGGGATGGCCACCAGTTCGCGCAGGGTGTCGGTGGCGGCCTTGCCGTACTTGATCCGGGCGTAGATCCCCAGCAGGCGATGGATTTCGTTCTGCTGTTCGGCGTTCAGGGATTTTTTGTCGAGGAAGGCGGCGATGGCCGGCCCCAGGTTGGCGCTCTGGCCCGTTTCGCTCTTGGCCAGGGCACCGAGGAACTGGCGGAAGTCGCCGGCCGGGGCGTCACTGAAGGTCTTGAGGATGGCCGCGCTTTGCTGCGGGGTGATGTTGGCTTGGGCACTGCTGGTGAACGCGGACAGGCTGGCGAGCATCAGGGTGGCCGCAGCCAGGTGCTTGAGAGAGAAATCCATTACGTAGGGCATTCCTTTGCAGGGAGTGAGTAGGGAATGTCTGATCGATCAGACAGAAACCTGCTCAAGCTAACACTGCGAAGGAGGAGGGCGGGAGCCCCGCCTGTGAGATCTGTCGCACAGAACGGCAAAAGCGACGCGCCATCGACCATGGCGAAAGGGCTGTAACAGCGGGCGCCGTTGCCGGCGCCCGCTGTGGCTGGAGCTAGATCAGAGGGCGGCGTCCCAAGGACGATCGCCATGTTCGTCCTTGATCCGGGTCGGCAGGCCCATCACGTCCAGCGCCTTAAGGAACGGCTCGGCGGCCAGCTCCTCGACGTTGACCATGCGCTGCACGTCCCATTCACCACGGGCCACCAGCAGGGCGGCCGCCACGGGCGGCACGCCGGCGGTGTAGGAAATGCCCTGGCTGTCGGTCTCGGCGTAGGCTTCTTCGTGGTCAGCCACGTTGTAGATGAAGACTTCGCGCGGCTGGCCGTCCTTGGTGCCCTTGACCAGGTCACCGATGCAGGTCTTGCCGGTGTAGCCCGGGGCCAGGGAGGCCGGATCAGGCAGCACCGCCTTGACCACCTTGAGCGGCACCACTTCCAGGCCTTCGGCGGTCTTCACCGGCTGCTCGGAGAGCAGGCCGAGGTTGCGCAGCACGGTGAACACATTGATGTAGTGCTCGCCGAAGCTCATCCAGAAGCGCACGTTGGGCACGTCGAGGTTCTTCGACAGCGAGTGCACTTCGTCGTGGCCGGTCAGGTACAGGTTTTGCGAGCCGACCACGGGCAACTCGTCGGTGCGCTTGACTTCGAACATGGTGTTGCTGGTCCACTGGCTGTTCTGCCAGCTCCACACCTGTCCGGTGAATTCGCGGAAATTGATTTCCGGGTCGAAATTGGTGGCGAAATATTTGCCATGGGATCCGGCATTGACGTCAAGAATGTCGATGGAATCAATGCGGTCGAAATGCTGTTGTTTGGCCAGGGCGGCATAGGCGTTGACCACGCCCGGATCGAAGCCCACGCCGAGAATGGCGGTGACGTTCTTCTCCTTGCATTCTTCGAGGTGCTTCCACTCGTAGTTGCCGTACCAGGGTGGCGTCTCGCAGATCTTGCCCGGCTCTTCGTGGATCGCGGTGTCCAGATAGGCCACGCCGGTATCGATGCAGGCACGCAGCACCGACATGTTGAGGAAGGCGGAACCGACGTTGATGACGATCTGCGACTCGGTTTCGCGGATCAGCGCCTTGGTCGCCTCGATGTCCAGCGCGTTGAGCGCATAGGCCTTGATTTCAGCAGGCTGTTTGAGGCTGCCCTTGGCCTTGACGCTGTCGATGATGGCCTGGCATTTGGAGATGTTGCGCGACGCGATGGCAATACGACCGAGTTCGTCGTTGTGCTGCGCGCACTTGTGGGCCACCACCTTGGCGACACCTCCTGCACCAATGATAAGAACATTCTTCTTCAATTTATTTACGTCTCCTCGTGTCTGTCCGCTCAGGAAAGGCTGGACAGGTAGTCTTCGAAACCAAACTCGCGAACCACTTCAACGCTACCATCGAGTTGTTTCACAACGATGGACGGCATTTTCAGACCGTTGAACCAGTTCTTTTTGACCATGGTGTAACCCGCTGCGTCGATGAACGACAGTCGATCGCCGATGGCCAGCGGACGATCAAATTGATACTCGCCGAAGATGTCTCCGGCCAGGCAGGACTTGCCACAAATCATGTAGCTGTGTTCGCCGCTGCTGGGTGCCAGCTTGGCATTCAGGCGGTAGATCAACAGGTCCAGCATGTGCGCTTCGATGGAACTGTCCACCACCGCCAGGTGCTTGCCGTTGTACAGGGTGTCGAGCACGGTCACTTCCAGGGACGCGCTCTGGGTGATCGCCGCTTCGCCCGGCTCCAGGTAGACCTGCACGCCGTACTGCTCGGAGAAGGCCTTGAGGCGCGCGCAGAAGGCGTCCAGGGCGTAGTCCTCGCCGGTGAAGTGGATGCCGCCGCCAAGGCTGACCCACTCCACCTTGTGCAGCAGGTGGCCGAAGCGCTCCTCGATGGTGCTCAGCATCTGGTCGAACAGGCCGAAGTCGCCGTTCTCGCAGTTGTTGTGGAACATGAAGCCGGAGATCTGCTCGATCACGCCTTCGATCTTCGCCGGGTCCCATTCGCCCAGGCGGCTGAACGGCCGGGCCGGGTCGGCCAGCAGGTAGTCCGAGCTGCTCACCTGGGGGTTGACCCGCAGGCCGCGGACCTTGCCCGCGCTGGCCTCGGCAAAGCGCTGCAGTTGGCTGATGGAATTGAAGATGATCTTGTCGCAGTTGGCGAGCATGTCTTCGATCTCGTCGTCGGCCCAGGCCACGCTGTAGGCGTGGGTCTCGCCGGCAAACTTCTGCCGGCCGAGCTTGAGTTCGTACAGCGACGAAGAGGTGGTGCCGTCCATGTACTGCTGCATCAGGTCGAACACCGACCAGGTGGCGAAGCACTTGAGGGCCAGCAAGGCCTTGGCGCCGGACTGCTCGCGCACGTAGGCGATCTTTTGCATGTTGCTCAAAAGCTTCTGCTTGTCGATGAGGTAGTACGGCGTCTTGATCATTTCAGGGTCTCCGGCAGGGCCAGCCAAAAAGGTACGCATTGTGCCCTCAGTGCCTGCAGATCGAAAGCTCGGAAACGTATTTTTGACGGGTAATTATCTGAATGGTCTTGTTGATTAATCTGATCTGGTTGGGTCAGTCAGCGCCCGTCACCGCCCCCCGAGGGGGCTCGCGCCAGCCGGCTGAGGCCGCGCCCCGCCGGCGTTTGCGCTGCCTCGCTTTTTCTTATCCAGGGAGCACATTTTTAATAATTTTCCTTCGTCGACGTCTGTCGCACCATCTGCCGCATCCGACTTATCCCGGGTTTCGAACCGCGTGTGCCAGGCCTTGCGGCCGGCGCCCATCGTCTCGCAGAAGGACACAGACATGACTGTAGAACACATACAAGTGGACACCCTGGTGGTAGGCGCGGGTCAGGCCGGGGTGGCCATGAGCGAGCACCTGAGCACCCTCGGCGTGCCCCATCTGGTGCTGGAGCGCAACCGGGTCGCCGAAGCCTGGCGCACCGGGCGCTGGGATTCGCTGGTGGCCAACGGCCCGGCCTGGCATGACCGTTTTCCGGGGCTGGAGTTTGCCATCGAGCCGGACGCCTTCGCCGCCAAGGATCAGGTGGCGGACTATTTCGAAGCCTACGCCCGGCACGTCAATGCGCCGATCCGCACGGGTGTCGAGGTGCGCAAGGTCGTACGCAATGTCGGGCGCCCGGGGTTCACCGTCGACACTTCCCAAGGGACAATCCAGGCCAATCGCGTGGTGGCCGCCACCGGTCCTTTCCAGCGCCCGGTGATTCCGGCGATCGCGCCCCAGGATGCCCAGGTTCATCAGTTGCACTCCGCCGAGTACCGCAACCCGCAACAACTGCCCGACGGTGCGGTGCTGGTGGTGGGCGCGGGGTCGTCCGGGGTGCAGATCGCCGATGAATTGCAGCGCGCCGGGCGTCAGGTCTATCTGTCGGTGGGCCCCCACGACCGGCCGCCACGGGCCTATCGCCAGCGGGATTTCTGCTGGTGGCTCGGGGTGTTGGGGGAGTGGGATGCGGAGATCGCCAAGCCCGGTCGCGAACACGTGACCATCGCCGTCAGCGGCGCCCGTGGCGGTCAGACCATCGACTTCCGTGCCCTGGCCCAGCAGGGCATCACCCTGGTGGGGTTGACCCAAGCCTTCGCGGGCACAGGGGTGACCTTTCAGGCCGACCTGCAGGACAACCTGGCCCGTGGCGACGAGAACTACCTGGCGCTGCTGGACGCCGCCGATGCCTACATCGCCCGCAACGGTCTCGACCTGCCGCCGGAGCCCGAAGCCCGGCGGCGCCTGCCGGACCCGGACTGCGTCAAGCAGCCGATCCTCGAACTGGACCTGCAACAGGCCGGCATCACCTCGATCATCTGGGCCACCGGTTACGCCGTGGATTTCTCCTGGCTGCAGGTCGACACTTTCAGCGAGCAGGGCAAGCCGTTGCACCAGCGCGGCGTGTCCCGCGAGCCCGGGGTGTACTTCCTCGGTTTGCCCTGGCTGTCGCGCCGTGGTTCGTCGTTTATCTGGGGGGTGTGGCACGACGCCAAACACATCGCCGACCACATTGCGACCCAGCGCAAATACCTGGCCTACAGCCAAACCCAGCAGTCCTCGACGCAGACTTCGGCGCAACCAGAGACGCCGATCCACAACCTCGACCGCATGGGAGCCCACTGATGCCTACTCATACCCGTATTCGCATGTTCAACACCAAGGACACCTATCCCAACCAGTCCCTGGACAATGACCTGTGCCAGGCGGTGCGTGCCGGCAACACGGTGTACGTGCGCGGTCAGGTCGGCACTGATTTCGCCGGTCGGCTGGTGGGCCTTGGCGACCCGCGGGCCCAGGCCGAGCAGGCGATGAAGAACGTCAAGCAACTGCTGGAAGAGGCCGGCAGCGATCTGAGCCACATCGTCAAGACCACCACCTACCTCACCGACCCGCGCTACCGCGAGCCGGTCTACCAGGAGGTGGGCCAATGGCTCAAGGGCGTGTTCCCGATTTCCACCGGGCTGGTGGTCTCGGCCCTCGGCCAGCCGCAGTGGCTGATGGAGATCGATGTGATCGCGGTGATTCCCGAGTGACACCTGTGCGGTTGTTTCCAGCGGCGCCGCATCGAGCGTCCATGTGGGCCCAGTGGGCCAAGGAGTTTGCATGACCTTTTCCATCGTTGGCCGTTGTGCCGAAACCGGCCAGTTGGGCATCGCCATCAGTTCGTCGAGCATCGCCGTCGGCGCCCGTTGCCCCTGGGTGCGGGCCGGAGTGGGGGCGGTGGCCACCCAGAACGTCACCCTGCCGGCCCTGGGGCCGCAGATCCTCGACCTGCTGGAACATCAGAAACTTGAGCCCGCCGCCGCCCTGGATCGGGCCCTGGGCCACAACGGCTGGAGCCAGTACCGCCAGGTGACGGTGATCGACGGCCAGGGTCGCACGGCGCTGTTCAGCGGCCAGCAGGCTTTGGGCACCCACAATGCGCTGGCCGGCGAGCAGTGCGTGGCCGCCGGCAACCTGCTGGCGCACGCCGGGGTCATCCAGGCCATGGTCCAGGCGTTCGAACAGACGCCGGGGATTCTGGTCGAGCGCCTGCTGGCGGCCATGCACGCGGCCATGGCCGCCGGTGGCGAGGCGGGGCCGGTGCATTCGGCGGCGCTGAGCGTAGTGGACGACCTGACCTGGCCCATCGTCGACCTGCGGGTGGACTGGGCCCAGAGCGATCCCATTGGCCAGCTCGCCAGCCTGTGGCAGGCCTACCGGCCGCAGATGCAGGACTACCTGACCCGGGCCCTGGACCCCACGGCGGCCCCCAGCTACGGAGTGCCGGGCAATGAGTGAGCGGTCGAGCCGCGAGCTGTTGGCGCAACTGGTGGGCTTTGCCACGGTCAGTCGCGACTCCAACCTGGAGCTGATCGGCTTCATCCGCGACTACCTGGCCGACTTTGGCATCCACAGCGAGCTGATCTACAACCCCGAGCGCACCAAGGCCAACTTGTTCGCCACCCTGGGGCCGGATGACCGGGGGGGCATCGTGCTGTCCGGGCACACCGACGTGGTGCCGGTGGACGGTCAGGCCTGGAGCGTCGAGCCGTTTGTCTTGAGTGAGCGCGAAGGGCGGTTGTACGGCCGTGGCACCGCCGACATGAAGGGCTTTCTCGCCTCGGTGCTGGCGGCAGTGCCGGGCTTGACCCGGCGGCGCCTGCACCTGCCGCTGCACCTGGCGTTTTCCTACGACGAGGAGGTGGGCTGCCTGGGCGTGCGACCGATGCTCGAACGTTTACGGCAGCGGCCACACCCGCCGCTGCTGTGCCTGATCGGCGAGCCCACCGAGCTGCGCCCGGTGCTCGGGCACAAGGGCAAGCTGGCGATGCGCTGTCAGGTGCGCGGCGCGGCCTGTCATTCGGCCTATGCGCCTTACGGGGTCAATGCCATTGAGTACGCGGCGCGGCTGATCGGCAAATTGGGGGACATCGGCCGCCAGTTGGCGCAACCCGAGCACCATGATCCGCGCTTCGATCCGCCGTTTTCCACGGTGCAGACCGGCACCATCCAGGGTGGCCGCGCGCTGAACATCGTGCCGGCCGAGTGTCAGTTCGATTTCGAGGTGCGCACCCTGCCAGGCCATGACGCCCAGGCCGTGGTGGCGCAGTTGCAAGGCTATGCCGACGCCGAGCTGGTGCCGCAGATGCAGGCGCGACAGGCCGACACCGGGATCGCCTTGCACCCCTTGAGTGCCTACCCGGGGCTGGCCACCGCCGCCGACAGCGAGGCCGCCGAACTGCTGGCGCTGCTCAGCGGTTCGCGGCAATTTTCCACCGTGGCCTTCGGCACCGAGGGCGGGCTGTTTCATCAGGCGGGCATCCCCACGGTGGTCTGCGGCCCGGGCAGCATGGACCAGGGGCACAAGCCGGACGAGTTCATCAGCCTTGAGCAACTGCATGCCTGCGACGCCATGCTGCGACGCCTGGGGGATTGGCTGGAGCGTCCGACCTGACCTTGCCCAGCGGTTGACGGGCTCCGTTTCACGCCCCAGGCCATCTCCCGGATGGCCTGGGCGTTGGCGTTTGTGCGGCCCGGCCCAGGGCCTTGGCTACAGAGCTTTTTCATGGTGCCGGAGCATATTTTTAGTATTTTTCCTCTGGCTCGCGGTGACGCACCATCCTCCCTACCTAACAACCAGGCCGGTACAACGGCCGACGAGGGAGTGCAGCGTGTTCGATCTCGGTGACTGGCAGCGACGAGCTGCCCAACAGACATTCATTGACCAGGCGCTGATCGGCGGCCAACGGATGGCCGCCCAGTCCGGCGCCACCTTCGATGCCGTCAACCCCGCCACCAATCAACGCTTGGCCCGGGTCAGCGCCTGTGGCGCCGCCGAAGTGGACCTGGCGGTGGCCGCCGCGCGCCGGGCCTTCGAGCAGGGGGCCTGGGCGCGCATGGCCCCGGTGGAGCGCAAGAAAGTCCTGCTGCGCCTGGCCGAACTGATGCTCGCCCATCGCGAGGAACTGGCGCTGCTGGACAGCCTGAACATGGGCAAGCCGGTGATGGACGCCTGGAACATCGACGTGCCCGGCGCCGCTCACGTCTTCGCCTGGTACGCCGAAAGCCTCGACAAGCTCTACGATCAACTGGCCCCCGGCGCCCGCAACCGCCACGCCAGCATCCGCCGCGAGCCCCTGGGGGTGATCGGCGCGGTAGTGCCCTGGAACTTCCCCCTGGACATGGCCGCCTGGAAGCTCGCCCCGGCCCTGGCGGTGGGCAACTCGGTGGTGCTCAAACCTGCCGAACAGTCGCCGTTCTCGGCCCTGCGCCTGGCCGAACTGGCCCTGGAGGCCGGGTTGCCGGAAGGGGTGCTCAACGTGGTGCCGGGCCTGGGCGCCGAGGCCGGTCGCGCCCTGGGCTTGCACCCGGATGTGGATTGCCTGGTGTTCACCGGCTCCACCGAGGTGGGCAAGTGCTTCATGCAGTATTCGGCGCAATCCAACCTCAAGCAGGTCTGGCTCGAATGCGGCGGCAAGAGCCCGAACCTGGTGTTCGCCGACTGCCAGGACCTGGCGTTGGCCGCCGAGAAGAGCGCCTTCGGCATCTTCTTCAACCAGGGCGAGGTGTGCTCGGCCAACTCGCGGCTGCTGGTGCAGCGCAGCATTCATGACGAGTTCGTCGAGCGCCTCAAGGCCAAGTCCCGGGACTGGCGCCCAGGCAACCCGCTGGACCCGGCCAGCCGCGCCGGGGCCATGGTCGACGCGCGCCAGACCGCTCGGGTCATGGCCTATGTCGAGGGCGCCCGGGAGCAGGGCGCGCAACTGGCCTGTGGCGGCCGTCAACTGAGCATCGATGGCAGCGACAACTACATCGAGCCAACCCTCTTCACCGGCGTGAGTCCACAGATGAGCATCGCCCGGGAAGAAGTGTTCGGCCCGGTGCTGGTGGTGACCCCGTTCGACGATGAAGAGCAGGCCATTGCCCTGGCCAATGACAGCGTTTATGGGTTGGCCGCGTCGCTGTGGACGGACGACCTCAACCGTGCCCATCGGGTGGCTCGGCAGTTGCGGGCCGGCACGGTGTCGGTGAACACCGTGGACGCCCTGGACGTCACCGTGCCCTTTGGCGGCGGCCGGCAATCGGGTTTCGGTCGCGACCTGTCGCTGCATGCCTTCGACAAATACACCCAACTGAAAACCACCTGGTTCCAGTTGCGCTGAAAACCACGCTAAGCCTTGCCGGCCCGTCTGTCGGCCCCGCGGTGGCGCTGGCAAGGCGCCGCCGTACCTGGCGCCTGGACGCCAGGCTCACAACAATAAAAAACGGAGTGTGTGCCATGACTGCAAATGTCTCCATCGGGGGCGTAAGCCCCCTGCAACGCGGTGGTTTGCGCCGAGTCCTGGGCTTGGGGTCGCTGGTGTCGGTGGCCGTTGGCCTGGTGGTGTCCCAGGGGGTGATGGTGTTGATGCTGCAAGGCGCGGGAATGGCCGGGCTGGGCTTCTTCATCCCGCTGCTGCTGGCCTACCTGCTGGCGCTGACCTATGCCTTGTCGTTCTCCGAACTGGCGCTGATGGTGCCCCGGGCCGGCAGCCTGAGCAGCTACACCGAAGTGGCCATCGGGCATTTCCCGGCGATCCTCGCCACCTTCTCCGGCTACATGGTGGTGGCGATGTTCGCCCTGTCCGCCGAACTGCTGCTTCTGGACCTGATCATCGGCAAGGTCTACCCCGGCGCGCTGCCGCCGATGCTGGTGGCCTACAGCGTGCTCGGGCTCTTCACCTTGCTCAACCTGTTGGGCATCGACGTGTTCGCCAAGCTGCAGACGCTGCTGGCCCTGGTGATGGTGGTGGTTTTGCTGACCCTGGGGCTGGGCGCCATCGGCAGCCCCCAGGCCGACCTGCAACTGCCGCTGGACCAGGGCTGGAACCCCATGCAAGTGGGGGCCCTGGCCTTGGCGGCAATGGCCATCTGGGGCTTTGTCGGTGCCGAATTCGTTTGCCCGCTGGTGGAGGAGACCCGCAACCCGGAACGTAATATCCCGCGTTCGATGATCATCGGCCTGAGCATCATCTTCCTGGTGATGACCCTGTATTGCCTCGGCGCACTGCTGTGCATCCCCCGTGAGCAACTGGCGAGCAACCCGCTGCCGCACTTCCTCTTCGCCACGTCGGTATTGGGCGAGTCCGGCAAGCTGTTTCTGGTGGGCGCGGTGATCACCGCCACCTGCAGCACGGTCAACTCGTCCCTGGCGGCGTTGCCGCGCATGCTCTACGGCATGGCCCAGCACGGCCAGGCCTTTCCCCAGTTCAAGCGCCTGAGCCCACGCACCCGTACACCCTGGGTGGCGGTGCTGTTCATCGCGGCGCTCACCGGCCTGCCCGTCCTGCTGCTGGGCCAGGACCCGGATGCCATCAGCCTGTTGCTGTTGGCCGCGGCCCTGGCCTGGCTCTTGGCCTACATCATTGTGCACATCGACGTGATCGCCCTGCGCCGGCGCTATCCCGAGGCGCCACGGCCGTTCCGTTCACCCTTCTACCCCTGGCCCCAGGTGCTGGGCATCGTCGGCATGCTGTTTGCGATCTATCACGTTTCACCGTCGCCGCAGATGACCACGCGGATCTTCGGCAGCGCCGGGGTGGTGCTGGGGGTGGTTTCGTTGATCGCCGTGCTCTGGATCAAGCTGGTGATGCGCAAGCCACTGTTTGTTCCCGAGCCGCTGTTGCCCCTCGAACCGGGGCCTGCTGCAACCTCTTCCCTTGAACCCACTTGCCGTGCAGGAGAATGACCATGAGCGCTTCCAACCCTCAGCCAGACAACGCCCCGCAACGCAGTACCGAGGACTATCAGGCCCTGGACGCCGCGCACCATATCCACGCCTTTCTCGACCAAAAGGCGCTGAACGCCGAAGGCCCGCGGGTGATTGTCCGTGGCCAGGGCCTGCACCTGTGGGACAACGACGGCCAGCGCTACCTGGACGGCATGTCCGGGCTGTGGTGCACCAACCTCGGCTACGGCCGCAAGGACCTGGCGGCCGCCGCTACCGCCCAGCTGGAACAGCTGCCGTACTACAACATGTTCTTCCACACCACCCACCCGGCGGTGGTGGAGCTCTCCGAGCTGCTGTTCAGCCTGTTGCCCGGGCACTACAGCCACGCCATCTACACCAACTCCGGCTCCGAGGCCAACGAGGTGCTGATCCGCAGCGTGCGCCGTTACTGGCAGATCCTCGGCCAGCCGCAGAAGAAGGTGATGATCGGCCGCTGGAACGGGTACCACGGCTCGACCCTGGCCGCCACCGCCCTGGGCGGGATGAAGTTCATGCACGACATGGGTGGCTTGATTCCGGATGTGGCGCACATCGACGAGCCCTACTGGTTCGCCCACGAAGGCCACCTGACCCCGGCTGAGTTCGGCCTGCGCTGCGCCCGCCAACTGGAAGAGAAGATCCTCGAACTGGGGGCCGAGAACGTCGCCGGTTTCGTCGCCGAACCCTTCCAGGGCGCCGGCGGCATGATCTTCCCGCCAGAGAGCTACTGGCCGGAAATCCAGCGCATCTGCCGCCAGTACGACGTGCTGCTGTGCGCCGACGAAGTGATCGGTGGTTTCGGCCGCACCGGCGAGTGGTTCGCTCACCAGCACTTCGGTTTCGAGCCCGACACCCTGTCCATCGCCAAGGGCCTGACCTCCGGCTACATCCCCATGGGCGGGCTGGTGCTGAGCAAGCGCATCGCCCAGGTGCTGGTGGAGCAGGGCGGGGTGTTCGCCCACGGCCTGACCTATTCCGGGCACCCGGTGGCCGCCGCCGTGGCCATCGCCAACCTCAAGGCTCTGCGCGATGAAGGGGTGGTGACCCGGGTCAAGCACGACACCGGCCCCTACCTGCAGCAGTGCCTGCGGGAAGTGTTCGGCAACCATCCGCTGATCGGCGAGATCCAGGGCAGCGGGCTGGTGGCGGCCTTGCAGTTCGCCGAGGACAAGGCCAGCCGCAAGCGCTTCGCCAACGAGAACGACATCGCCTGGCGCTGCCGCACCCTGGGCTTCGAGGAGGGGGTGATCATTCGCTCGACCCTGGGGCGGATGATCATGGCCCCGGCGCTGGTGGCGACCCGCGGCGAAATCGATGAGTTGATCGACAAGACCCGGCGCGCGGTGGCGCGCACGGCCCGGGAGATCGAGAGCGGGCAGTTGCCGACGGCCTGAGGACGGGCCGCAGGCGAGCGGCTGACGCCGTGCTAAAAGCACCACACCCCGCCAGCGTCGAACTCTGGCGGGGTGTGGTGTTTTCGCCATGGCTCGGGGGGAGCCATGGCCTTCTACCGGGCGCGGTCGGGGCCCGTCATCGGTGGTCAGGGTTCAGAACCCAAGGTTCAGAACCTGCCGTTTCGAACCTAACGTTCAGAACCGCGCCGCGCCCTTTACCGGCTTACAGCCCGGCGTTTTCTGCCGCGACGCTCTTCGGCTTGCCGTAGTGCCATTCATAGACCACGAACTGGAAGTCCTTGAGGTCACCTTTCTCATCGAAGCTCAGGTCACCGGTGGGGGTCTTGAAGGTGCCGGCGTGGATCGCTTCGGCGACTTTCTCCGGGTCTTCGCTCTTGGCCGCGGCGATGCCCCCGGCAATCACTTCCACGGCCGAGTAGGACGGCAGCACGAACGGGCCCGTGGGGTTTTCCTTCTTGGCTTGAAAGGCTTCCACCAGGGCTTTGTTGGCCGGGTCTTGGTCGAAGGACTTAGGCAGGGTTACCAGCATGCCTTCAGAGGCGTCCTTGGCGATCTGCGAGATCGAGTCGTTGCCCACGCCTTCAGGTCCCATGAAGCGTGCGCTCAGGCCCTTTTCCTTGGCCTGGCGCAGCAGCAGGCCCATTTCCGGGTGGTAGCCGCCGAAGTAGACGAAATCGACGTTGGCCTGCTTGAGCTTGGCCAGGATCGACGAGTAGTCGCGCTCGCCGACGTTGATGCCTTCGAACATCGCCACCTTGATGCCTTCCTTGCCCAGGATCTCCTTGACCGAGCTGGCGATGCCTTCACCGTACTGCTGCTTGTCGTGCAGCACCGCAACATTGGTCGGCTTGAGTTTGGCGATGTAGCGAGCCGCCGCCGGGCCCTGGGCGTTGTCCAGGCCGATGGTGCGGAACACCATCTTGTAGCCCCGCGCAGTCAGCTCCGGGCTGGTGGCGGCCGGGGTGATCATCACGATGCCTTCGTCTTCATAGATGTCCGACGCCGGCTGGGTGGAGCTGGAGCACAGGTGCCCGACCACGAACTTGACGCCGTCATTGACCACCTTGTTGGCCACGGCCACCGCTTGCTTGGGGTCGCAGGCATCGTCGTATTCCACGGCCACCAGTTGCTTGCCGTCGACGCCACCCTTGGCGTTGATCTGCTCGATGGCCATGCGCGCGCCGCTGAATTGCATGTCACCGTATTGCGCCACTGGGCCAGTCTTGGCCCCGGCGATGCCGATCCGGATGCTGTCGGCGGCCAGGGAATGGCAGGCCAGGCCGGCCAGGATCATGGCGCTGAGCAGTCGGGTGGCGTTGTTATTGATACGACTCATATGTTGTTCCACTCCTGTGGGTAACGATTCAAAAGGGTGTTGCGGGTGTTGCGTAGACCGCTGATGCCCCACCGCCAGTGACGCATCGGCAACGGGTGGTTGTAGAGCGCACAAGCCGGGGCGGTACTGACCCAGCTCAAGGCATTGTTGTGCCGACGCGGCTCAGGCCCTCAAGGGACGCAGGCGTTGTCGCGCATTGAGCGCTGGTGGCCAGTGCCTGGGCGACGTCGGCCAGCAGGTCGGCGATATCCTCCAGCCCCACCGACAGGCGCACCAGGCCTTCGGCAATACCGTGTTCGGCGAGCTCCTGCGGGGTGTAGGTGGAATGGGTCATGCTCGCCGGGTGCTGGGCCAGGGACTCGGCGTCGCCCAGGCTGACTGCTCGACTGAACAGTTGCAAGGCGTTCATGAACCGCCTGCCCGTGTCCAGGCCGCCCTTGAGCTCAAAGGCGATCATGCCGCCGGGCAGTTTCATCTGCCGCGCGGCCAGGGCGTGTTGGGGAAAAGACGGCAAGCCGGGGTAGGCCACCGATTGCACCAGCGGATGCGTTTGCAGGTACTGGGCGATGGCCAGGGCATTGCTGCAGTGGCGGTCCATGCGCAGGGCCAGGGTCTTGATGCCACGCATCAACAAGAAGGCATCCTGGGGCGAGAGCACCGCGCCGGTCAGATCCTTGAGCCCTTGCAAGCGAATCCGCTCGGCCAGGTCCTGGCGCGTGACGACGATGCCGGCGGTGATGTCGCCGTGGCCACTGAGGTATTTGGTGGCCGAATGCAGCACCAGGTCGGCGCCCATTTCCAGAGGCCGTTGCAGGTAGGGCGTGCAGTAGGTGTTGTCCACCGCGAGGACGATATTGGCGTGTTGACGGGCAATGTCGGCCATGGCGGCGATGTCCACCAACTGCATGTTGGGGTTGGCCGGGGACTCGCAATAGATCATCCGCGTGGCGGGGCTGATGGCGGCCCGCAGGTTGCCCAGATCGCTCATGTCGACGTGGCGTACCTTGATCCCAAACTCGGCGAGGCCATGGTGCAGCAGGGCGAAGGTGCAGCCATACAGCGTGCGGTTGACGATGATCTCGTCGCCGGGGCGCAGCAGGGTCCACAGGGTCGCGGCAATTGCGCCCATGCCGGAGCCGAAGGCCACCGCCGCCTGGCCGTTTTCCAGGGCCGCCATGCGCGACTCCAGCAGCGCCAGGGTCGGGTTGCCGATGCGCGTGTAGAAGTAGCCGGGTTCCTGGCCGGCAAAGCAGCCGGCGCCGTATTCAGCGGTGGCGAAGGTAAAGGTGGACGTCAGGTAGATCGGCGGTATCAGCGCGCCCTGGTGTTGCTGCGGGTCGTAGCCGTGATGGATGGCGCGGGTGGAGAAACCAAGGTCACTGTTTTTATTGTTCATGGTGAAGGCTCCCGGATTTGCTCTAATGCTATGCTCAAATTCAGCGCAATAATTTCCAATCTTGCCCTTGTTAGCGCTCTTGATTGGAATAAAAACAAATAAATTACAAATTAAGAGGCAAAATATGCCCACTGGCCTGGATCGCACCGACAAAGCCCTGCTGATGGCCCTGCAAGACAACGCGCGGCTGACCACCGCCGAACTGGCCGACAGCGTCGCCCTGACCACCTCGCCCTGTTGGCGGCGGATCAAACTGCTGGAAGAAAGCGCGGTGATCACCGGTTATCAGGCCATCCTGTCGCCCAAGGCTCTGGGTTACGGAGTCACCGCCTTTGTCAGCGTGATGATGGACTCCCACTCCCAGGACACCGCCCGCGCCTTCGAGCAGCGGCTGCTGGAGATCCCGGAAATCATCGCCTGTCACAACGTTTCCGGGCGCTACGACTTTCTGCTTGAAGTGCTGGCCAAGGACCTGGAATCCTTCGGCGAGTTTGCCCGCGAAGTGCTGCAGACCCTGCCGGCGGTGAAAGAGATCTACTCGAGTTTTTCCTTCAAATCGGTGAAGCCGTTGCGGCAGATTCCGGTACAAGAGTAAGGGGAGGTGCGGCCGTTTGGCGGCTATCGGCGGCGTCGTGGTTCGGCACTATCGCCAAGAGGCCGCGGCAACCGCGTCTGTCTGATTCGCAAGCAAGCCAGTGGCCTGCAACAGGCTCTCAGCGAAAGAGCACCGCGCAGCTCAAGGCTTTAAACCGAGCCATGGGCTGCGAGGTTGCAATACTGCCCTTTGAAATACAGCAATGGCTGCGCAGCCGCCGCTTGTTGCAGGTTCAACGCTTTCACTTCACCAATCACGATCAGGTGATCACCTGCGGCGTGTTCGGCGTGAATTTCACAATCCAGCCAATGCAGGCTGCCGGCAATGATCGGATTACCCAGCGGCGATTCCTGCCATTGGACGCCATGCCACTTGTCCGTGCCTTTGCGAGCGAACTGGTTGGAAATCCTGACCTGCTCACCGGACAGGATATTGACCGCGAATCGACCCGCCTGGCGAATCTTGGGATAGCTGGCCGAGCCGGACATGACGCTGAATGACACCAGTGGCGGGCTCATCGACACGCTATAAAACGACTGGCAGGTAAAGCCGATCGGCTCGCCAGCAACCTGCGAGGTAATCACCGTGATACCGGATGCGTAGTGCCCGAGCGCTTCGCGAAAGCTCAATGGCTCGATAGCCGTTCTGGGAAGTGACATGGAGGGTCCTAAATATCGGGTGCTGCTCGAAAGTGTCGAGGAGGGCCTGAAGCAGCCCGATAACTTTTCAATCCACTGCTTCAATCCTCCCGCACAGCATTTCCGGCTTCAGCTCAGCACGGGTTCGAGAGTTCTCTTCGGATAATGTCTGCACCAGCGCTTAACGCCTTTAGCTTGCCTCTTGCCACTCCACGAGCTAATGGCGCCATGCCACAGTTGGTGCATGGATAGAGTTTGTCGGCCTCTACGAACTGCAGTGCTTTGCGTAGGGTATTGGCCACTTCCTCTGGTGTTTCAATGGTGTTGGAGGCCACGTCAATGGCCCCAACCATCACTTTTTTGCCTCTGATGAGTTCAATGAGATCCATTGGGACATGAGAGTTGTGACATTCCAGCGAGACTATATCGATACTGGATTTTTGCAGCTTGGGGAAAGCCTCTTCATATTGTCGCCACTCTGATCCCAGAGTCTTTTTCCAATCTGTGTTGGCCTTGATGCCGTAGCCATAGCAAATATGGACCGCCGTTTCACACTTGAGGCCTTCAATGGCCCTTTCCAGGGTGGCCACTCCCCAATCATTCACCTCATCAAAGAAGACGTTAAAGGCGGGCTCATCAAACTGGATGATGTCCACACCGGCAGCCTCTAACTCTCGGGCTTCCTGATTGAGGATCTTGGCGAATTCCCAAGCCAGTTTTTCGCGACTTTTATAATGGCTGTCATAAAGCGTGTCGATCATGGTCATGGGGCCTGGCAGCGCCCATTTTATGGGTTGTTTGGTTTGCTGACGTAAAAACTTGGCATCTTCAACAAATACCGGTTTTTGCCGAGCAACAGCACCCACCACCGTTGGCACGCTCGCATCATAGCGATCACGAATTCTAACGGTTTCACGTTTTGCAAAATCAACGCCGCTGAGGTGTTCAATAAAGGTAGTGACAAAGTGTTGGCGCGTTTGTTCGCCATCACTGACGATATCAATACCGGCCTGTTGTTGTTCCTGCAGTGACAAACGTAAAGCATCGTGTTTGCCCTCGACCAATTCCTCGCCTTGCAACTTCCAGGGCGACCACAGTGTTTCAGGTTGTGCAAGCCAGGAGGGTTTAGGCAAGCTGCCGGCAGTTGAGGTGGGTAACAGTTTTTTCATCATCAATGGCCTTGTGATTTCAATGAGTCAAAGAGCGCAATGGGCGGACCACTGCTCAAGGATGGCCTGGTACGGCTTGATGAAGTTCTCCTCAACAAACTGCCCCTGCTCAATAGCCAGGCGGCTACGTTCCTCTCGGTCATAGACGATACGAGTCAGTGAGTAATCCTGGTGCTTCAGACTTGGTTGATAGGATTTTCCTGCCGCAGAATTGGCATTGTAGATTTCAGGGCGGTAAATCTTCTGGAAGGTGTCCATCGTGCTGATGGTGCTGATCAACTCAAGATTGGTGTAGTCACTGAGCAAGTCGCCGACGAAATAGAAAGCCAAAGGCGCAACGCTGTTTGCAGGCATGAAGTAGCGAACCTTCAATCCCATCTTCTTGAAGTAATCATCGGTTAAAGAATATTCATCCTGCTGGTATTCAAAGCCCAAGACAGGGTGCTGGTTCTCAGTCCGATGATAGGTTCGGCTGCTGGAAACACTGAGGCAAATAACCGGTGGTTTGCTAAAGTTTTTTTTGTAGGCACTTGAGTGGATGAAGTGCTTGAACAGCTTTCCATGCAGCTCTCCAAAGTTATCGGGAGTGCTGAATTCTGGCTGGTCCTTGTTGTGGTTCAATAACAGAACGCTAAAGTCATAATCTCGTACGTAAGAGGAGAAGTTGTTTCCGACAATGCCTTCCAGGCGTTCATTGGTCTTTCGGTCGAAAATGTTCGTTTTCAGTATTTCAATCAAAGGGATGGCGTTGCCACTGTTTTCAGTATCAATGTCCATTTCAACGGAAACGATTTCAAGTTCGACAGCGTAACGATCGCCTTTGGGGTTGTCCCAATGCGCCAAGGCATTGAAGCGGTTGTCAATCATTTTCAACGTGTTGCGCAAGTTGTCTTGGCGGCTTTTGCCACGGGCCAAGTTGGCGAAATTGGTAGTGATACGGGTGTTTTCGGAGGGGTGATAGTTTTCGTCGAAGCAAATGCTTTTGATGGTAAATGTAAGCTCTTTGTTCATGGCGTCCTGGTTTCCGAGATGGAACCTGAGTTTATTTATCGGTTCTCTGTACTTTCCAATGTTATTGCTAGGTTCTTTTGCTTAGTGGTGTTTCTAAGCTATCGATCATTGAGCTGCATTTTATGCTGGGCTATTAGTTGAGGGGTAATGAATTGATTTCACTGAGTCTTTAGTCACATTCATGATGTGCTGTTCATTCAGTTGTAGAAGGCTATTGCCCGCAGGACTCATTGATAGGCGAAACCAACAACTGAACGTGTGCGAGCTGGCGAGTGCGTGGAGAGCGCCATGCGCTTCCCGTTCATGTACCCGGCGCGTTCGCGTTTGCAGAACGGCGCCATCCCTGGCAAGCCAGCTGCTACCGGTGATCAGCCCGCCCCCAAAGCATTTTCCGCACACCGATGATTGACGTGGCAACAGCGGTTCCCTATTCTTTGTCGATCAGCAAAGAATAGGGAGCAATTCGATGAAAACCCTCAAGGGCCCCAGCCTGCACCTGGCACAGTTCAGTGCCGATATCGCCCCCTTCAACAGCCTGTCGGGCATTGCCCAGTGGGCTGCTGATCTGGGTTTCAAGGCACTGCAGATTCCTGCCTGGGATGCGCGTCTGTTCGACGTCGCCACCGCGGCGGACAGCCAGGATTACTGCGATGACCTCAAGGGTCAGTTGGCGCAAAAGGGTCTGGTGATCAGTGAGCTGACCAGCCATATCTTCGGCCAGCTGGTGGCGGTGCATCCGGCCTACGACGCAATGTGCGACAACTTCGCGCCCCAGGCGCTGCGGGGCAATCCCCAAGCCAGAACGGCCTGGGCCATAGAGCAGATGAAGCTGGCGGCCAAGGCCTCGCGCCGCCTGGGGCTCGGTGACATGGGCACCTTTTCCGGGTCCCTGGCCTGGCCTTATCTGTTTCCCTTTCCGCAACGTCCAGAGGGTTTGATCGAGGCCGCTTTCGAGGAGCTGGCGCGACGCTGGCGGCCGATCCTCGATGTGTGCGACGAGCAGGGGGTCAACCTGTGCTACGAGATCCATCCCAGCGAGGACCTGCACGATGGCACCAGCTTCGAGCGCTTCTATGAATTGGTCGACCGTCACCCGCGCTGCAACATCCTCTTTGACCCCAGCCATTTCGTGCTGCAGCAGTTGGACTACCTGAGTTACCTGGACATCTACCACGAGCGCATCCGCATGTTTCACGTCAAGGATGCCGAGTTCAATCCCAGCGGCCGCCAGGGCATCTACGGCGGCTACAGCTCCTGGGTCGAGCGGGCCGGGCGCTTCCGTTCCCTGGGCGACGGCCAGGTCGACTTCAAGGGGATCTTTGCCAAGCTGGCGCAATACGACTACCCGGGCTGGGCGACCCTGGAGTGGGAGTGCTGCCTCAAGGATCAGGAGGACGGCGCCCGGGAAGGTGTCGAGTTCATCAACCGCCACATGATCCAGGTCACCGAGCGGATCTTCGACGACTTCGCCGGGGCCGGGATCGACCGCCAACAGATCAACCGCATGCTCGGCATTGCCTGAACCCTTCATCAAGAGAACCCCCATGACAGCATTCACCGACAACACCCAGGCCGACACTGGCGGCCTGACCCATCGCTATGTGCGCATCGACGGCCAGCGCATCCACTGTGTCAGCGCCGGCACAGGCCGGCCGGTGCTGCTGATTCCCGGCTGGCCGCAGACCTGGTACGCCTGGCGCGAAGTGATCCAGGCCCTGGCCGCCCGAGGCTTCCAGGCCATTGCCGTGGACCCGCCGGGCAGCGGCCACTCCGACCGCCCGGAGCAGGGCTACGACACCGGCCATGTGGCCGGGGTGCTGCACCAGGTGATGGGGCAGTTGGGCTTCGAGCGCTACAGCGTGGTCGGCCACGACGTCGGCATGTGGATCGCCTATGCCCTGGCCAGCGATCATCCGCAGGCGGTGGAGCGCCTGGCGCTGACCGAAGCGGTGATCCCGGGGCTGGCGGCGGCGCCGCCGATCTTCGTCGCGCCAGAGCAGAACATCTTTCTCTGGCACTTCATGTTCAACCAGCTGCGGGATTTGCCGGAAGCCTTGATCGCCGGACGCGAGCGTGCCTACCTGAATTACATCTTCGATCACTGGTCCCATCGCCGCGAGGCGGTGGCCACCGAGGTCTATATCGAGGCCTACGCCGCGCCGGGTGGCCTGCGTGCGGGTTTTGCCTATTACCGGGCGATTCCCGAGACCGTGCGCCAGAATCAGTTGCGCGCGCAGCGGCCGCTGGCAATGCCGGTGCTGGCCATCGGCGCCGAGCACGCCACCAACGATGCGCCCTTGCTGACCCTGCAGGGCCACGCCACGGATCTGCGCGGCGCCATCGTGCCCGACTGCGGGCACTTCATCATGGAAGAGGCGCCGGAGGAGTTCCTCGCTCACCTGCTGCCCTTTCTTCAGGAGGGCGCCGACTGAAGAAAGGGCAGGCGGTCCCGGGCCATGGAAAATGGCCGGGGCCGGTGCAAATCTAATATCATTTCGTCGCGGCGCCTTGCGCCAACCCACTGACCGGCCCCTGCCGGTCAGTTTCCTTGTCCTGACGAGATACCCGACCCCCATGGCTGGAAGACCCCGCGAATTCGATCGCAACCAGGCGTTGCGCCAAGCGCTTGAGCTGTTCTGGGCCCGTGGATTTGAAACCACCTCCATGGCCGATCTGGTGGCGGCCCTGGGGATCGCCTCGGCGCGGATCTACGCCGCCTTCGGTTCCAAGGAGGCGCTGTTTCGCGAGGCCATCGAACTCTATGAAAGCCACGAGGGCGGTTTTGCCGACCAGGCCCTGGGCGAAGCCAGCGCCTATGTCGCCATCGAGCGCATGCTCAAGGAGGCGGTGGCGCTCTACACCCGGGCCGGTCATCCCCAGGGCTGCATGGTGGTGTCCTCGGCGGTGAACTGCTCCAGCGACAACGACGGCGTGCGTGAGTGGCTGGCCGAGCATCGCCGGGCTCGTACCGCGAGCATCATCCAGCGCCTGGAAACGGCGGTGCAATCCGGCGAACTGCCGGCACACACCGATGCAACTTCCCTGGGGGATTATTACTCTACGGTGCTGCACGGGCTGTCGGTACAGGCCCGGGACGGGGTCACCCAGGCGCGCCTGCTCAAAGGGGTGGCGCTGGCCATGACGGTCTTCGAGGCGGCGCAGGGCAACTGATCAGGCGCCTGCCAGCCTGTGTCGCGCAAAAAAACAGGCAGCGATACCGCAGCACCAGCTGCGCAAGCGGGCAGCCCCCGGTCATGGTTCCTGGCCCGGGTTGTGCATTTTTATCGGGTCCTGGACCTGTTCGATCATCGATAGAGTATTACGACCCGCCCATGAGCAACTCCGCGGCTACACCTCAAGGCAACTGGCAGCCGGTCATCGCGTTGGCGCTGGCGGCCTTTGTCTTCAACACCACCGAGTTCGTGCCGGTGGGGCTGCTCAGCGCCATCGGCGCCAGCTTTGAACTGCCCACCGCGCGGGTCGGGCTGATGCTCACGATCTACGCCTGGGTGGTGTCCTTGACCTCGCTGCCGGTGATGCTGCTGACCCGCAACGTCGAGCGGCGCAGGTTGCTCACGGTGCTGTTCGGGCTGTTCATCGTCAGCCATGTGCTGTCCAGCCTGGCCAACAGCTTCGGTCTGTTGATGCTCAGCCGCATCGGCGTGGCCCTGGCCCATGCCCTGTTCTGGTCCATCACCGCGTCACTGGCGGTGCGTCTGGCGCCGCCGGGCAAGCAAGTGCAAGCCTTGGGGCTGCTGGCCACCGGCACCTCGCTGGCCATGGTTCTGGGGATTCCCCTGGGGCGCCTGCTGGGCGAGGCCCTGGGCTGGCGCACCACCTTCAGTGTGATCGCGGCCATGGCCGGTTTGCTGGTGCTGTGGCTGATGCGCAGCTTGCCGCTGTTGCCCAGCCAGAACTCCGGTTCCCTGCGCAGCTTGCCGCTGCTGTTCAAGCGCCCGGCGTTGGTGGCGATCTATGGCCTGACGGCGCTGGTGGTCACCGCGCAATTCACCGCCTACAGCTACATCGAGCCCTTTATCAAGGTGGCGGCCGGGCTAGGCGGGGAGGTGGTGACCCTGGTGCTGCTGGTGTTCGGTGGTGCCGGGATCATTGGTTCACTGCTGTTCAGCGTGCTGCATCGCCACAGCCCCCAGGGCTTCTTGCTGACCGCGGTGCTGTTGCTGGCGCTGTGCCTGAGCCTGCTGTTGCCGCTCAACGGTCACGTCTGGTCCCTGGTGGCGCTGAGCGTGGCCTGGGGCATGGCGATCATGGGCTTTGGCCTGGCCCTGCAATCCAAGGTGCTGGTGCTGGCGCCGGACGCCACCGATGTGGCGATGGCGATGTTCTCCGGGATCTACAACATCGGCATCGGCGCTGGTGCGCTGTTGGGCAGTTGGGTCGGCGGACAGTTGGGGTTTGCCTATGTCGGCCTGGCGGGCGGCGCCCTGGCGAGTCTGGCCTTGCTGCTCTACAGCCTGGCCCTGCGGCGCATCACCCGCAGCAACCTGTAGCCGCTGCCGCCGGCTGCGAACGCTCTGCGCGGCAGTGCGCCGAAGGGATGCGGTGCTCTCAAGAGTGCTGCGGGTTCGGCGGCAGATCGCCAGGCAAGGTCCTGCGGACCTTTGCGCAGCCTCGCCGGGGCTCGGCAGCGGCTACAGGATTGCGCAAGTCGCGGGAATCGAGGCGGCCTCTTGTAGCCCAGGTTGCGAACGGGTTGCGCAGCCTCGCCACAGGCTCGGCAGCGGCTACAGTTCGCAGGGGGCGGGAACGCCCGCCAAGGTTAGCGGCGTCGGGCTTCAGGCCAGCAGGCCACCAGCACCAGCAGCAGCGCCGCCAGCAGGTAGGGCAGGCGCGGGTCCTGCCCGTAGATCAGGGTGCCCGCCAGGGGGCCGACCACCACTCCCAGGCCTTGGGCCGCGCCGACGGAACCGGCGGTGGCGCCTTGCTCGGCGGCGTCCACCGCGTTGCTGGCCAGGGCAGCGAAGGAGGGGAAGATCCAGCCCATGCCGGCGGCCGCAACCAAGAACCCCAGCCACAGCACCCAGGCCTGGGCCGCGACGATGCATCCGGCAAAACCCAGCGCCGCCACCAGGGCGCCGATGCGAATCATCCGCAGTGGCGGCCACTCCAGCTTGCGTACCAGCAGTTGCGAGGCGATCAGCGCCACCCCCACCAGGGTCAGGGCGACACCGGCGGTCTGCGCTGCCTCGGCCGGGCCCATGCCCAGGCGGTCGAGGGCGAAGAAGCCGACAGTGATCTGCGCCATGGCCACGCACAGCATGGCGACGAACCCCACCAGCAACGGTCGGCGCAGGCGCGGGTCGCTCAGGCGCACCGATTTGGGCGGCTGCTTGAGGTGCCGCTCCTGGCGCGGCAGCCGCGCCTTGAGCAAGGCGAAGCCCAGCAGCGGCAGCACGGCCAGTACGTAGAACGGCAGGCTCAGGCTATGGCGCGCCAGTAGCGCGGCAATCGCCGGGCCCAGCACCAGGCCGCAGGCGTTGGCCGCCCCCAGGGACGCCATGGCCCGGGCCCGGTGTCGGGGTTCGATGTTGTCGGCGATCAGCGCGTAACCGCCCACCGGGATCGCTGCATAGAACACCCCGATCAGGCCCCGTCCCAGCAGCAGCCCGGCAAACGCCAGCAGTGCCGAGGGCAGGGCGTGCAGCGCCAGGTCGATGAACAGGCTGAGGGCAATAAAGGCCAGGGTGAAGCCGCCGGTGCCCAGCAGCAGGATGCGCCGTCGGCCGAGGCGGTCGCTGGCCCGGCCCCAGGGCCGGGCCAGGAGCATCCAGATCACCCCGGAAACGGTCACCGCCATGCCTGCCTGCCAGGTGGCCAGGCCGAGAATCCGCGCGATGGGGCCGATCAGCGAGACGAAGGCCATCATCGCCATGGTGCAGGTCAGGTTGG
The DNA here is from genome assembly GCF_009861525.1 of Pseudomonas sp. LD120. Lineage (GTDB taxonomy): Bacteria > Pseudomonadota > Gammaproteobacteria > Pseudomonadales > Pseudomonadaceae > Aquipseudomonas. The sequence goes on from NZ_WVHL01000003.1 coordinate 1,515,892, forward strand.
CCAGCAGCAGCGGCCGCAGGTCGAAGGTCGGTGCGGCGTGGCCTGTTTGCAGCGTGTCGAGGGGCAGCGGTTGCGTGTCGCTCATGAGTTATCTCTGGGTTGAATGAAAGGGCAGGCGGCCGTCGACCATCACCAGCGCTCGACCGCGGACTAGTTCCAGGCTGGCGTCGACGCCGTAGACCTCGCGCAGCAACGCTTGATTGATGACCTCCAGGGCCGGGCCGGCGGCGGCCACGGCGCCGTTGTGCAGCACCACCACCTGCTGGCTGAAACCCAGGGCCAGGTTGATGTCGTGGACCACCACCAGGGTGATCAACTGGCGTTCGCGGGTGGCGCGGGTGATGGCCTCCACCACCTGGCACTGGTGGTACAGGTCCAGGGCGCTGGTGGGTTCGTCCAGCAACAGCACCCGGGGCTGGCGCACCAGGGCCTGGGCCAGCCCCACCAGTTGGCGCTGGCCACCGGACAAGGCGTCGATCGGGCGGTCGGCCAGGGCGGTCAGGTCCAGGTCTTGCAGCACCTGCTCAACCCCGTGCAGCACCGCGGCACTGGGCCGGCCAGGGGCGAAGCCGGCACCGCGATGCCCGGCCATGGCGGCGCTGAGCACCGCTTCGAAGGCGCACAGGCGGGTGCGCTCCGGCAGGCTCTGGGGCAGGTAGACGATGTGCTGCGCCCGTTCGACCTGGGGCAGGCGGTTCAGGTCGACGCCATCGAGCAGCACCTGCCCGGTGGTTTTCTGCAACCCGGCGATGCCCCGCAGCAGGGTCGATTTGCCCGCCGCGTTGGGGCCGATCAGCGCGGTCAGGGTGCCGGGGGCCAGGGGCGGCAGGCTCACGTCGCGCAGTACCTGTCGGCTGCCGTAATGCATGTTCAGGCCAGCGGTGCACAGCCCGGGCGGGGAAGGGGCGGTCAGGCTCACAGGACACCTCGGCGGTTGCGCATGACAATCGCCATGAAGAACGGAATGCCCACCAGGGCGGTGACGATGCCTACCGGCACCAGCACCCCGGGGATCAGGGCCTTGCTGGCGATCGAGGCCATGGACAGGATCAGCCCACCGCTGAGCACGCTGGCCGGCAGGAACAGCCGATGGTCCTCGCCCACCAGCAGGCGGGCGATGTGCGGGGCGATCAGGCCGATAAAACCGATGGTGCCGACAAAGGACACCGCCAGGGCCGACAGCAGGCTGATGCGCAGCAGCGCCAGCAGGCGCAAACGGCCAACGTCGATGCCGAAGCTGCGGGCCCGTTCCTCGCCCAGGGTCAGGGCGGTCAGGGCCCAGCTCTGGCGCAGGGAAAACGGCAGGCACAGGGCCAGGGCCAGGGCCAGCAGCGCGAGCTTTTCCCAGGAGGCCCGGGCCAGGCTGCCCAGGGTCCAGAACACCAGTTGCTGCAGGCTGTCCTGGGTGGCGACGAACTGCAGCAGGGCCACCAGGGCGTTGAAGGCGAACACCAGGGCGATGCCGAACAGCACCAGACTTTCCACGCCGAAGCCGCGCCAGCGGGCCAGCAGGTAGAGCAAGGCCACCGAGGCCAGGGCGAAGAGGAAGGCGTTGGCCGAGATCAGGTACTGCGCCGGCACCCCGGGAATGCCCAGGCCCAGGACAATCGCCAGCGCCGCACCGAAGGCTGCGGCGGCGGACACGCCGAGGGTGAAGGGGCTGGCCAGCGGGTTGTCGAGCACGGTCTGCATCTCGGCTCCGGCCAGGGCCAGGGCCGCGCCCACCAACACCGCCATCAGCGCGTAGGGCAGGCGCACGTTCCACACGATCACCGTCTCGACCCGGGGCATCGAGCCCGGGTCCCAGAGCACCTGCAGCAGGCGCGAGAGGCTCATGCCCGAAGGCCCGGTCGTAATATCCAGGGCCAGGGACAGCAGCAAGGCCAGGGCCAGGGCGGACAACAGCAGCACCCGGCGGCCATGGCGTTTGCGGTAATGCCCGCTGGCGATGCGCTCCTGCACCTCGGTGGCGGCCCGGGTCATGGTTGCAGGCTCGTGGCGAACACGCCGCTGGCGGGAATCGGCATGAAGCGCTGGTACAGCTCGCGTCGGGTCTGGTCCGGGTCCAGGTCCTTGAACAGTTCCGGGTGCAGCCACTTGGCCAGGGCCTGGACAGCGATCAGGTGCTCCGGCGAGTCATAGAAAATGTGCCACAGGCCATGCACATTGCCCTCGCGCACCGCCCGCAGCTCGTTCAGCGGTGCGCGGTTGGCGGCCTGGCGCAGGCTGTCCCGAGCCTGTTGCAGGGTGGCGGAATACCCCAGGGTCACGCCGCCCTGGCCGGCGGCGAAGACCCCGGTGGCCACGTACACATCCGGATCGCTGGAGAGGATGTATTCCACGTTGAGCACGCCAATCGGCCCGGGGATGCGCCCGTCGGCGATGTTGCGCCCGCCCGCCAGCTTGATCATTTCGCCGAAGTTGCCGGTGCCCGGGGAGCCGCAGCAATCCTGCAAACCGGCGAGCATGTCGACGAAGATCTTCGGCTGTTTGACGTTGCCGGCCTTGGCCAGGGTGTCGCTGACCCGGGCCAGGGACTGCTGGTAGAAGGCGATGAACGCCTCGGCCTGCCGTTCACGGCCCAGGGCCTGCCCCAGCAGGCGCATGCTGGGCACGGTGTTGCTCAGGGGATGGTCGCTGAAGTCGACGAAGATCACCGCCACCCCGGCGGCTTCCAGCTGCTTCACCGCCTCGCTGTCGGGGCTCGGCCCGTGGCCGCCGCTCAGGGCCATGATCGCCAGGTCCGGGTGCACCGCCAGGGCCTTTTCGACGCTGAAGGTCTCGGCGGACGTGCCGCCCACCAGCGGCACCTTGTCTGCCTCGGGGAAAGCCTTGTGGTAGGCCTCGTAGCCCTGCACGTCGAGGCCGCGAAAGTCCCCTTGCCAACCGGCGAGGCGGGCGAAGGGATTCTGGCCTTCGAGCAGCGACAGCGAATAGATCATCCGCCCTTCACCCAGGAGGATGTGCTCGACTTTCTCCGGCACCTGGACCTGGCGCCCGGCCAGATCGGTGAGGGTCGCGGCGCTGGCGGTGGCGGCCCACAGCAGGCCTAGGGGCAGCAGGCCGAGCAAGAGCCCGCGCTGGGCGCGGCGCAAGAAATCACGGTGTGTCATGTAAGGTTTCCTTGAACGATTGAACGGCCCGGCGAGCGACGCGCTTGCGCCACCACAGCAACAGGCCGGTGATGTACAGCAGGGGTAATGACAGGCCGCAGAGAAACCCCAGCCAGGCGCCGGGTGTGCCCAGCAGCAGGTGCCCGTGGGCGGCGGAAAACAGCGGCTTGACCGCCATCGGCGTGGCTGTGAGCCAGCCAAACAGCTCCGGGCGCGCGAGCCAGGCACCGCTGGCGGCAATCAGCAACAAGGGCAGGCTCAGCCACGCGGCGGCGAGGTTGTGCCATTCGCGCAGGCGCCGGGTGCCCTGGCTGCCGGGGCGCAGGCTGGCGGCTTTCCACCAGCTGCGGCGGCCCGGCCACCAGAGGTACAGGCCGCTGCCCAGGGAGCCCAGCAACACCAGGCCGCACACCAGCACCAGGGTCGAACCCCAGGCCTGCGGCAACAGCAGGCTGCGGTGCAGTGCCACCAGCTTGGCCAGCCACAGGTCCTCGAAGACGAAGAAGCCCCGGGGCGCGCCGGTGTAGGGATCGATCATGGCGATGCCGGTGCCGGGGCGCTCCTTGAGGGCACCGAAGACGATCACGTTGTCCGATTCGAGAAAGCCCTGGCGCGGTGGCGCCGCGCCGAAGACTTTGTGCAACTGCGGATAGGCGTCGGAGGCGGCCCTGATCCAGGCGTCCTGTTCCAGCAGCGTGCCGTGCTCGCCGGGGGCCAGTTGCAGCATCGGCGCACCGACCTCCCAGCGCAGGATCGGCCCCTTGAGCTCCAGCAAGGCGCCGCTCAGGCCCAACAACGCCAGGAGCAGCCCCAGGCTCAGGGCCAGCCAGCGATGCAGCCGCAGCCAGATCTCACGCATGGGCAGCATCGGCGGCTTACCAGCGGTAGCGCAGGCTGGCGATGACGCTGCGGTCATAACCGGCGCTGCAATTGGTCAGCGAGCAGCCTTCGTAGTAGTGCTTGTCGGTGAGGTTGGTGGCGTTCACCGCCAGGCGCAGGCCCTTGGCCGCCGGGATCAGCTTGTCGAAGTCGTAGTGCACCGCCGCATCCAGCAGGGTGTAGGAGGGCACGCGCTGGGTGTTGGCGGCATCGGCCTGGGTGGAGCCGATGTAACGTACCCCGGCGCCAAAGCCCAGGCCGCCCAAAGGGCCTTCGGGCAGGGTGTAGTCGGCCCACAGCGAGGCCATTTTTTCCGGGGTGTCGGTGGGGCGTTTGCCCTTCTCCAGCGGGTTGTTGCTCTTGCTCACCTCGGCGTCGTTGTAGGTCAGCGTTGCCAGCAGGTCCAGGCCCCGGGCCAGGCTGGCCTTGCCTTCGAGCTCGATGCCGCGCACGTTGATCTCGCCGGTCTGGATCTTGTTCAGGCGTTCGGCCGGGTCGGTGGTCAGGACGTTTTCCTGGGTCAGGTCGAACAGCGACAGGGTGATGTAGCTGTCGATGCCCGGCGGTTGGTACTTGACCCCCACTTCCGATTGCTTGGCGCTGGTGGGCTTGTACGGCGTGCCGTAGAAGTTGGTGCCCAGTACCGGGTCGAAGGACGTGGAGTAGCTGATGTAGGGCGCCAGGCCGTTGTCCGCCAGGTACACCAGGCCGGTGCGGTAGGTGAACTTTTCGTCGTTCTGCTTGCTCCCGCTATGTTCCAGGCGATTGTCGGTGCGGGCGCTGGAGCGGTCCTGGCGCCCGCCGACGCTGAGTACCCAATGCTCGTCGAAGGTGAACTGCTGCTGGGCGTAGACCCCGACCTGATCGGCGCGCTGCACGGTGTTGGTAAAGGGGGTGCTGGGGTTGAACACGCCGCCATGCACCGGGTTGTAGATGTCGATGGGCGAGGCAGCGCCGCCGCGCAGGTAGTAGTCCTCGCGGGTGCGCCGGTAGTCCACCCCCAGCAGCGACACCATTTGCGTGCTGCCCAGATTCCAGCGGGCCTGGGCATTGTTGTCCAGGGAGTAGGTGTCGCCGACGATGCGAAAGCGATAGGCAGAGCGCTTCAACGTGCGTAGATCCGACTCCAGGGACATGCCGCTGGCGGTGTTGGTCAGCAGGTTGACGTGGCCGTAGCGGGCGCTGGAATTGAGGCTCCAGACATCGTTCAGGCGCTGCTCCAGCAAGTAGCCCAGTGAGTACTGGGTGCGGTGGTTGTCCAGCCCCGGTTCATCGAGGAAGACGTTGTGCTTGAGCTTGCCATTGGGGTTGCCGAGCAGGGTGCCTTGGGCCGGCAGGGACACCCTGGGTGCGCCGAACGCATCCTGGGTGTAGTCGGCCAGCAGGGTCAGGCGGGTGTCGTCGTTGGGCTTCCAGGTGAAGGAGGGCGCGAAGTACTGCTTGTCGTCCTTGATGTGCTCGAACTGGGTGCCGCTGTCACGTTCCAGGCCCACCAGGCGGTAGAGGAACTGCCCTTCATCGTCCAGCGGGCCGCTGAAGTCGAACTGGCCCTGGGCCCGGTCGAAACTGCCGCCCTGGATCTGCACTTCATGGAAGGGCTGCTCCAGCGGTCGCTTGCTGATCTGGTTGACCACGCCCCCCGGCGAGTTCTGGCCGAACAGCACCGAGGCCGGGCCCTTGAGCACATCGATGCGTTCCAGGCCATAGGCTTCGACCTTGGGCCAGGCCTGGGCGGTGTTGCCCTTGAGGCCATCGCGGAGCATGCCGGTGGTGACGTCGAAACCGCGGATCGAGATCGTGTCGAAGCGCTGGCTGGCGGCGGTGGTATTGGCCTGGACCCCGGCGGTGTAGCGCAGCGCCTCGTTCACCGACTGCACCTGCTGGGCATCCATCTGGTCGCGGGTGATCACGGAAATCGACTGAGGAATTTCACTCAGCGAGGCATCGGTCTTGGTCCCGCTGAGGCTGCGCTTGGCCACGTAGCCGCTTTGCTGGCCGGTGGGGGAATCGACCTGGGTGGCGCTGACCACGCTGGTGTCCAGGGTCAGGGTGTGGTCCTTGTCGGCCTCGCCATCGGCGGCCAGCGCGGCGCCGGCCTGGGTCAACGACAGGCCCAGGGCCAGGCTGTGGATCAGGCACGCCAGCGAACTGCGGCGCAGCGCCGGACGCAGGACCGGACAATCGGCCGGCCAACCTTGGGTGTTTTGGTGCGCAACGCGGCTACCCATGCTTCACTCCGTGATGGGGATTAAATGAGAATGCAAACGTATCTCATTTGTGCGCCTGGGTTGCCGCCTAAAACTTTGGCTTGAGCGACCATTTCTTTCGTTTGCGGCACCGCGCGGGCAGGGTGCCCGGGGCAGCCGGCGCGCGGTTTCACACCGCCAGGCTGCGGCGTTGTTCAAGGCACCAGGTATTCAAGGCCAGGGCGGCTCAGCGCAAGGATTTGGGCGACACCCCGAAGCGCTTGCGAAAGGCCGTGGAGAAGTGTGCCGGGCTGTAGCCGACCCGGTAGGCTGCGCTGGAGACGTTGGTTTCGCCGCTGGCCAGCAGGCGATACGCCTCGCCCAAGCGCTGCTCTTGCAGATAGGCATAGACGCTGGTGCCGAACACTTGGCGAAAGCCGGCCGTCAACTTGCGCGGGTTCAGCCCCACTTGACGCGACAGCTCGGACAGCGAAGGCGAAGCCTGCAATGACCGCAGCAGCAGGTCGCGAGCGGCGTGGATGCGCTCGATGTCCGAGGCGTTGCCGGGGCTGTCCTGCTGCGGCCGCGATTCGGAGTGGGCGAGGAGGCCCTCGACCCCCAGGGCGGTCAGTTCCAGGGCCTTGCCCCCCAGGTAGAAGGAGCGGGTCGGGCCTTGCAGCGGACAGGTCGCGATCTGCTGGGCCAGGGCCAGCAGCGGCTTGCTCGCCGGCTGGCAGAACAGCATCGGGCCGCCGCCAAGGGGGTTCAGCAAGCGCTCGGGTTCAAGACCGGCCTTGCGGATGGCGGGAAAATCCAACTGCACCGTGGTGTAGCGCACCGGCACGCCGCTGGCGAACAGGTGGTCGCCGCAATGTTCGCCCTGGTTGGCCACGGCGCACAGGGTCGGGCCGCGAATCTCCACCTCCGGTTGGCCCTCGACTCGGCAGTTGAGCTGGCCGCTGAGCACCAGGATGATTTTCAGGCCTTGCCAGAGCGGCTCTTGCATCCACATCGGGCTGTCCATCAGCACCGTCCCGGTGGACAAGGTGATTTCCGGCACCACGGCCGCCGTCCCGGCGTGCTGCGGATTGGGAAAGTGCAGGGTGAAATCCCTTTGGACAGGCTGCGGCGCAGCGTTGGGGCTGAGCATGGCGAACTCCCTGTTGACCGGAAAAGAGGCCATACGCTATCAGGAAAATCCTTTTATGTAATTAAGAATGATTATCCTTTAGCTTTTGTGCCCCGTACTGCCGGGACTTGCCGCGCAATCAAAAGAAAAAGCCGCGCAAACGAATGTCCTGGCGATTGCCGGGCCCCGGAAATTACCGGTTAATAATCACTCTCATTTGCAAGCGCAACCGCTCAACATGGACGACTCTGCCATCCGCCGCCCCGCAGGAGCGCCGACAGGCCCGCATTTTTCGCCGCGCTGACGGCTCATCTTCCCTTCATTCCGGGGGCCTGACATGTCAGGTCCGGGGCGGCCTTTTGCCGAAAAAAACTCAGGAGACAGCATGTCCACTCTCGATGATTCGCAGGATTGCCCCGCTTGGCCCGAGGCCTTCGCCCAGGCTTACCGCGAGGCCGGTTACTGGCGCGATGAAACCTTTGGCGATCTGCTGCGCTTTGCTGCCCGGGCCTTTGCCGAGCGCGAGGCGCTGACCGATGGTCAGCGGCGCGTCAGTTACCGCCAACTGGACCTGCGGGTCGATCAACTGGCCAGCGGCCTTTGCCGCCTGGGCCTGCGCGCCGGCGACAACGTGGTGCTGCAGTTGCCCAATGGCGGCGCCTTTGTCGAAGCCTGCTTTGCCCTGTACCGCCTGGGGGTGCGCCCGATCTTCGCCTTGCCGGCCCACCGGCACCTGGAAATCGGCGGTTTTTGCGCGTTTGCTCAGGCCCGGGCCTACCTGTGCGCTGACCGTGATGGCGGCTTCGACTACCGCGCCATGGCCCGCGACCTCAAGGCCGGCAATCCGCAGCTGGCGTGGGTGATCGTTGCCGGCGAGGCCGAAGAATTCACTGCGCTCGATGATTTGTATGATCAGGCGGCGCCCAGCGCTTTTGCCACGCCGAGCGCTGACGCCGTGGCGTGTTTCCAGTTGTCCGGCGGCTCTACCGGCACCCCCAAGCTGATCCCTCGCCGGCACCACGAATACCTCTACAACCTGCGGGCCAGCGTCGAACGCTGCGGGTTGTCCAGTACCAGCGTGTACCTGGCGGCGCTGCCCATGGCCCATAACTTTCCCATGTGCTGCCCGGGTTTCATGGGCACCTTGGCGGTGGGAGGGCGCGTGGTGCTTGCGGCATCGCCGAGCCCGGAGGTGTGCTTTGCCCTGATCGAGCGCGAAGCTGTGACCCACACCGCCCTGGTGCCGCCCCTGGCCCTGGTCTGGCTGGAGGCGGCCCAAGCCCGTGGGCGCGGGCTGGCGTCGTTGCAACTGCTGCAGGTGGGCGGCGCCAAGCTCAGCTTCGAGGCGGCGCGGCGCATCGAGCCGGTGCTCGGTTGCCGTCTGCAGCAAGTGTTCGGCATGGCCGAGGGGTTGATCTGCTACACCGACCCGCACGACTCGCCCGAGCACGTGCTGCACACCCAGGGTCGGCCACTGTCGCCAGCGGATGAAATCCGCGTGGTGGACGAGCATGAGCAGCCCGTTGCGCAGGGGCAGGTGGGCCAGTTGCTGACCCGCGGTCCCTACACCATTCGCGGGTATTACCGTCAGCCCGAACACAACGCTCAAGCCTTCACCGCCGACGGTTTCTACCGCACCGGCGACCGGGTGCAGCTCACCGCCGACGGCTACCTGATGGTGGAAGGGCGCGACAAGGACCTGATCAACCGCGGCGGTGAAAAGATCGCCGCCGAAGAGGTGGAGAACCTGCTGCTGAGCCATCCGGCGGTGGCCGATATCGCCCTGGTGGCGATGCCCGACGCCTTCCTTGGCGAGCGCACCTGTGCCTTTGTCATTCCCCGGGGCAAGGCGCCCCGGACCCCGGAACTGCTGCGCCATCTGCGGGCCCAGGGCCTGGCGGCATTCAAGCTGCCGGACCGCTTCGAGTTCATCCCGGCCTTTCCCCAGACTGGGGTCGGCAAGGTCAGCCGCAAGCACCTGCGCGAGGCGATCCAGGCCCTGTACTTCGGCAACCGGGCCCAAGCCCTGGAGGCCACTGATGGCCGTGGCTGAACCGGCAGGACTGACCGCACTGTTGCGCCCGGTGCGCGGGCGCCTGCTGGCGGCGATGCTGCTGCAAGTGCTGGCGGCGCTGGTGGGCCTGCTGCCGCTGATCGCCGTGGCCGAACTGGCGCCGCTGCTGCTGGCCGGCGAGCTGGGCCTGGAGCGCGCGGGCTTCTGGCTGCTGGCCGGGGCCGGGGCGCTGCTCCTGCGCCTGCTGGGGCTGGCGGCGGGGTTGCAGATCACCCACCTGGCCGACAGCGACCTGCAGCGCCATCTGCGCCAGCGCATCGCCGCCCATCTGGCGCGGGTGCCCCTGGCCTGGCTCGACGGCCAGCGGCAAACCGCCGAGCGGGTGCTGCTGGAGGACGTCGGCGCCCTGCATCAGTTGGTGGCGCACCTGCCCAACAACCTGGTGGCGGCCTTGGTGGTGCCCTTGGCCAGCCTGATCTACCTGCTGACGGTGAGCCTGCCCATGACCCTGGTGGTGCTGGCGCCACCGTTGATCGCGCTGTGGCGCCTGCGGGTGATGCGCACCCCGGCCTATCGCGACGAGCGCCAGCGCCTGGGCGGCGCCATGGGCGCGCTGTCGACGGCGACCCTGAACTTCGTGCAGAGCATCGCCATGGTCAAATCCTTTGGCCGGGTGGAGCGGGTCCAGGACGAGTTCTTCACGGCGGTGGAGGATTTTGCCGCGTTCTTCTCCCGTTGGGTCGAGCGCTGGGCGGGCCTGGGCGCCAGTGTCGAGGTGCTGCTCTCGCCCCTGTTGGTGCTGGCCCTGGTGCTGGTGGCCGGGGTGGCGCTGATCGCCGTCGGGGTCTTGCAGCCGTTGCAGTTGCTGGCGTTTGCCTTGCTGGGGCCGGCCCTGGCGGCGCCGGTGGCGGCTCTGGGGCATGGCGCCGATTCTCTGGTCCAGGGTCGGGCGGCGGCGCAGCGCATCAGTGCGCTGCTCAAGACCCCGGTGCTGGCGCAGCCGGCCTGTTCCCGGGAGCCCGAGGGGGCTGTGGTGAGCTTCGAAGCCGTGGACTTCAGTTACCCAGACGGCAGCCAGGTGTTGCATGGTATCGATCTGTGCCTGCAGCCGGGCACCCTGACCGCCCTGGTGGGGGATTGCGGGGCCGGAAAATCCACCCTGGCCACCTTGCTCGCGCGCTTTGCCGATGTCAGCGCCGGGGCGATCCGCATCGGCGGTGTCGACCTGCGGGACATGGACAGCGCGACCCTGTATCGCCAGGTGGCCTTTGTCTTTCAAGAGGTGCGCCTGCTGCGCGCCAGCGTTCTCGACAACCTGCGCCTGAACCGGCCCGGAGCCCGTCTGGCCGAGGTCGAAGCCGCGGCCCGGGCGGCGCAGATCCACGAACGCATCTGCGCCTTGCCAGAGGGCTATCACAGCCAGCTGGGGGAGGGGCTGCAGCTGTCCGGCGGCGAAATCCAGCGCCTGGGCATCGCCCGGGCCATGCTCAGCCGCGCGCCGATCCTGGTGCTCGACGAGGCCACTGCCGCCAGCGATCCGCAATCGGAGGCGGCGATCCAGCAGGCCCTGTCGCGCCTGGCCCAGGGGCGTACGGTGCTGGTGGTCGCCCATCGCCTGAGCAGCATCCAGGACGCCGAGCAGATTGCCGTGCTGCAGGGCGGACGCCTGGTGGAATGCGGTCGGCACCAGGCCTTGCTGGAGCGGCAGGGGGTGTATGCCGGGCTCTGGGCCGCGGAGCAGTTGGACGCCGCCGCGCTGAACGGGAGTCGCCCATGATTGCCGCGCTGTTACGCAGTCTGCAGCCGCGGGAAGCCGCGCTGTTGCGTCGTGCCTTGCTGGCCATGGCCGCCAGTGCCCTGGCCCAGGGCGTTGCCCTGGGGTTGCTGCCGATGGCCCTGGCCAGTGCCCTGGAGGCCGCCACGGCCCGGACGCCCTGGCTCTGGGCCGCAGCCTTTGGCGGATTCGCCGGGCTCTGTCTGTGGCTGCGCCGCCGGGCGCAACTGGCGGGCTACCGGGCGGGAGCCGCGGCGGCGCGTTCGTTGAACCTGCGCATCGGCCGGCATCTGGCGCGCCTGCCCCTGGAGTGGTTTGTCGAGCGACGCGGCGCCGAGCTCAACCGCCTGGTGACCCACACCGTGGCGCAGATCATGAGCGCTCCGGCGCACTTGCTGCAGCCCATGGCCAATGCCTTGCTCACGCCCCTGGCCCTGCTCGTGGCGCTGTGGTGCTACGACCTGTCCATGGCCCTGGCGGCCCTGGCCTGCCTGCCGTTGCTGGTGCTGTTCTATCACTGGGGTGTGCGCTGGGGCGGGCAGGCCGAGCAGCACAGCGAAGCGGCGGCCGGCGAAGCCGCGGCGCGGGTCCTGGAATACCTGCGCCAGCAGCCGCTGCTGCGGGCCAGCGGACGCAACGGTGAAGGTTTCAGCCTGCTCGGCGCGGCGCTGCAGCAACAGCGTCAGGCCCAGCGCCGGGCGCACTGGCGGACCTTTCCGGCGGCCCTGGGGCTGGTGCTGGCGCTTCAGGCCGGCTACACCGCGGTGCTGTTGTGCGGGCTCTACGCGGTGCTCGGCGGCAGCCTCGGCGCCGTGCAATACCTGGCCCTGGCGGTGCTTGCCACCTGCCTGGTGGAACCCATGGGCGCCCTGGTCAACCTGGGCACCAGCCTGCGCCAGACCCGCCATGGCCTGGACAGTCTGCGCCAGTTGCTGGACCTGGCGCCGCTGCCGGAACCGGCCCGGCCCCAGGTGCCGGCCGACCGGCGCCTGGAGGTTCGCCAGCTGGGCCTGGAGCGCCAGGGGCGGGCGATCCTGCAGGGCATCAGCTTCACGCTGGAGCCGGGTTCGCTGAACCTGCTGGTGGGGCCATCCGGTTCCGGCAAGTCCAGCCTGCTGCGGCTGCTGGCGCGCTTTTGCGATGTCAGCCACGGCGCCATTCTGCTGGGCGCTGTCGACCTGCGGCAGCTGTCGGCCAGCCAGCGTGATCGGGACATCGCCCTGATGTTCCAGGACTGCCCGCCGCTGGCCGCCAGCCTGCTGGACAACCTGCGCCTGGGCCGCCCCGAGGCCAGCGAAGCGCAACTGCTGGAAGCGGCCCGCGCCACCGGCCTCGACCGGCTGGCCCAGCGCCTGCCCCAAGGCTGGCAGACCCGGGTCGGCGAGGGCGGCGTGAGCCTTTCCGGCGGTGAACGCCAGTGCCTGGCCCTGGCCCGGGTCATGCTCAAGGACGCCACGCTGATCCTTCTGGACGAGCCCACCGCCGCCCTGGACGCCATCAGCGAGGCCCGGGTCAACCAGAGCCTGCGGCAACTGGCGAGCAAGCACACGGTGCTGCTGGCGACCCACAAGCCGACCCTGGCTCCGTGCGCCGAGCAGATCCTCCTGCTGGACCAGGGCCGTCTGGCCCAGCACGGCACCCATAGCCAACTGATGGCGACCCCGGGCCGTTATCGCCAGTTGTTTCACCAGCGCGAAGCGATCAATCGCTGGCGCTTGCGCACACCTTCTTCCGTACCCCAAAGGACCGTCCACCATGACTGATCACCCAGCACTGGCACGCGCTCATCTCGCGCCCGCCGGCCTGAGTCATTCACCCCAAGGACTCTGTGAAGGCATCGCCCGGTTGCTCGGCTACGCGCCCGGGGACCTTGAGGCGGATGCGTCGCTGATCGAGCAGGGCCTCGACTCGGTGAGCATCATGCGCCTGCCGGCGTTGCTGGCCGGCGAAGGCGTGAGCCTGAGCTTCGCAGAGCTGATCCAGCAGCCGACCCTGGCCGCCTGGTGGGCGCTGATCGAGGCCCGTCGCGGCCTCGCGACGCCGCGCCTGCAGGCCGTGGCCAGCGCCCCCGCCAGCGATGATTTCGCCCTGACCCCGCTGCAGCAGGCCTACTGGTTCGGCCGCGATCCGGGCATGCCCCTGGGCGGGGTCGGCTGCCACCTGTACCAGGAACTGGACGGCCACGGCCTGGAGCCCGTGCGCCTGGAGCAGGCCCTGCGCCGCCTGTGCCAGCGCCATCCGATGCTGCGCGCCTGTTTCATCAGCGACAGCTGCCAGCGCATCCTGCCCCAGAGCCCCTGGTCCGGGCTGACCGTCCACGACCTGCGTCAGGCCTCCTGCGTCGGCGCCGCCGAGGCCCTGGAGCAGCTCCGCGAAAGCCTCTCGCACCGGCGCCTGGAGGTCAGTCGCGGGCAGGTGTTCGACGTGCAACTGAGCCTGCTGCCCGAAGGCCGCAGCCGCCTGCACCTGAACATCGACCTGCTGGTGGCCGACGTGCTCAGTATCGGCATCCTGTTGCGCGACCTGGCGCTGATCCATGCTGGCCAGGAGCACAGCCTGCCGGCCCTGGAATGGACCTTCGCCGACTACCTGCGGACCGAGCAGGAACTGCGCGCGCCGCAGTTGGCGGCGGCCCGGGACTATTGGCTGGAGCGCCTGGAGGATCTGCCGGACGGCCCGCAACTGCCCCTGGCCCAGGAGCCACAGCAGCTCGGCACCCCGCGTTTTCGCCGGCTGGCGATGCGCCTTAACCACGAGCAGGTGCAGGCCCTGGAACAGCGCGCCCGGCAACACGGCCTGACCCTGGCCAGCGTGCTCGCCTGTGCCTATGCCCAGGTACTGGGGCGCTGGAGCGCCAGCCCGCATTTCCTGCTCAACGTGCCGCTGTTCGACCGCCAGGAACTGCACCCCTGCGTGCCCCATCTGCTGGCGGATTTCTCCAACCTGGTGCTGCTGGAAGTCGACCAGCGCCAGCCCGCGTCCTTCTGCCAGCAGGCGTCGGCGCTGCAGGCCCAATTGCACCGCGACATCGCTCACAGCGCCTGGCCCGGGGTCGAGGTGCTGCGCGAGCGTGCGCGGCTGCGCCAGGGCGGCGGCCAGGGTGCGCCGGTGGTGTTCGCCTGTAACCTGGGCCCGGCCTTGGTCGACGCCACCTGCCGCGAGCAACTGGGTGAACCGGGCTGGGCGCTGTCGCAGACGCCCCAGGTCTGGCTCGACCACCAGAGCTACCCGCTGGCCGACGGCCTGCTGCTGAACTGGGACGCGGTGCAGGGGCTGTTTCCCGAAGACCTGTTGGAGCAGATGTTCGACGCCTACCGCAGCTTGCTGCTGTGGCTGTGCGCCAACCACTGGCAACAGCCGGCGCCCTTGCCGCTGCCGGCGGCGCAGCAGCAACGGCGGCAGTGGGTCAATGCCACCGAACACGCCACGCCCGCGCAGTGCCTGCACCAGGGCTTCTTCCAACAGGCCCAGGCCCATCCCGAGCGGCTGGCGCTGATCTGTGACCAGGGCCGTCTGAGTTATGCCGAGCTGGCCCGGCAAGCCCTGCAACTGGCGGGCGCCTTGGTGGAGTGGGGCGTGCAGCGGGGTGATGCGGTGGCGATCACCCTGCCCAAGGGCCGCGAACAGGTGATCGCGGTGCTGGGGATTCTCGCCGCCGGGGCGGTCTACGTGCCGGTGGGCATCGAACAGCCGCCGGCCCGGCGCGACATGATCTATCAGCGCGCCGGGGCGCGGGTGGTGATCACCGATCAGGCCCACCGCGACGGTGGTATCTGGCTGGCCGAGCTGCGGGTGGTGACCCTGGCCCAGGCGCGCCCGGCGCTCGCCCTGGAGCAACCGCTGGCGCTGGCGGCCGATGCCCTGGCGTATGTGATCTTCACCTCGGGCACCACCGGCGAGCCCAAGGGCGTCGAGCTCTGCCATCAGGCGGCGATGAACACCGTCGCCGCGATCAACCGCCGTTACCAGGTCAGCGCCGAGGACCGGATGTTGGGGCTCTCGGCCCTGGATTTCGACCTGTCGGTGTACGACCTCTTCGGTGCGCTGAGTGTCGGCGGCGCCCTGGTCCTGCCGGCGAACAGCCTGCGCAAGGAGCCCCGGGAATGGCTGCGGCTGATCCGCGAACAGCGGGTGAGCCTGTGGAACTCGGTGCCGGCGCTGTTGGAGATGCTGACCCTGCAAGTGCGCGACGGCGCCGGGCTCGGGGCATTGCGCCTGGCCATGGTGTCCGGCGACTGGGTCGGCCTCGACCTGCCACGGCGCCTGGAGCAAGCGGCGGGCCGCCGCGTGCCGTTCGTGGCCCTGGGCGGCGCCACCGAGGCGGCGATCTGGTCCAACTATCAGGAGGTGGCGGCGGTGCCCGCGCACTGGCGCTCGATCCCCTACGGCCGGCCCCTGGACAACCAGCGCTTTAGGGTGGTGGACAGCCAGGGCCGGGACTGCCCGGACTGGGTGCCCGGCGAGCTGTGGATCGGCGGCGCCGGGGTGGCCACCGGTTATCGCGGTCTGCCAACCCTCAGCGCCCAGCGCTTTGTCGAGCATGACGGCGGGCGCTGGTACCGCACCGGCGACCAGGGTCGCTACTGGGCCGACGGCAGTCTGGAGTTTCTCGGGCGTCTGGACCAGCAGGTCAAGGTCCGCGGCTTTCGCATCGAACTGGCGGAAATCGACCTGGCCCTGGAGCGCCACCCGGCCATCAGCCGTGCCCTGAGCCTGGTGCTGCCCGGCAGCGAGCCGCAACTGGCGGCGGTGCTGCTGGCCCATGAACCGCTGCCCGAGCCCCAGGCCCTGCGTCAGTGGCTGGGGCAATGGCTGCCCGAGCACATGCTTCCGGACACCTGGCTGACCCTGGCCGAACTGCCCCTGAGCAGCAACGGCAAGGTCGATCGCGCGGCCCTGTTGTGGCTGCTGCAGGAGCAGCGCCGCGGCGCCCAGCCGCACAGCGCCGAACCGCCGCAAGGGGCGTGGGAGGAAGCTGTGGCCGCGCTGTGGCAGGAGCTGCTGCAAGTGCCCCAGGTGGGCCGGCACCAGGGCTTTTTCGCCCTGGGTGGCAACAGCCTGCTGGCGGCCCGCTTGATCGAACGCATCGCCCGGCAGTTCCAGGTGGAACTGTCGCTCAAGGACTTTTTCAACGCGGCCACCGTGGCCCTGCAGGGGCAGTTGCTCGCCTCGCGCCGGGAACAGCGGCCCGTCACTCAGAACGCAATGGTGGAGGGCGTGTTATGACGCTGCAGCAACTGCAACAGGACCTGCAACAACTGGGCGTGGAGCTCTGGGAAGAACAGGGCCGCCTGCGCTATCGGGCCCCGGCCGGGGTCATGGACGAGGCGCGCCTGAACCAGCTGCGCGAGCACAAGGAGGCGCTGCTGCAACAACTGCAGGCGGCGCAGATGCCGACCCTGGAGGCGGACCATTCGGCCCGCGAAGAACCCTTTCCGCTGACCGACGTGCAGGCGGCCTACCTGCTGGGCCGCACCAGCGCTTTCAGCTATGGCGGCGTAGCCTGCCACGGCTACCTGGAGTTCGCCCAGCAGGACCTCGACCCGCTGCGCCTGGAACAGGCCTGGAACCAGTTGATCGCCCGTCATGAGATGCTCCGCGCCGTGGTGCTGGAGGACGGCTACCAGCGCATCCTGCCCCAGGTGCCACACTACGCCATCGCCTGCCATGACCTGCGCCAGGACAACGGCAGCGCCTTGCAGGCCCTGCGCGAGGGCATGGAACTGCGCCGCGCCACGCCGCAGCAATGGCCGCTGATCGAGTTGTGCGTGAGCCAGGGCCGCGAGACCTCGCGCCTGCACCTGTCGGTGGACCTGTTGGTGTGCGACTACCAGAGCGTGCGCATGCTGCTGGCCGAGTTGCAGCAGCTGTACCGTGGCGAGGCCCTGCCGGCGCCGGCGCCGATCAGCTTTCGCGACTACGTGCTGGGCGAGCGGCGCCTGCGCGAGCAACCGCGCTACCAGCGCGACCGTGACTACTGGTGGGCGCGGGTCGACAGCCTGCCGGGGGCACCGGAGCTGCCGTTGCTGGGGGCGCCCACCGGGCCACGCTTCCAGCGCCGGGCCATGAGCCTGGAAGCGCGGGACTGCAACGCCCTGCGCCTGAACGCGGCCGCCGCCGGGGTCGGGGTGTCGGCGGCGATCCTCTCGGCCTATGCCGAAACCCTTGGGCGCTGGAGCCGGCGCGGGCACTTCTGCCTGAGCCTGACCCTGCTCAATCGCCTGTCCCTGCACCCCCAGGTCGACCGCCTGGTGGGGGATTTCAGCTCGGTGGAACTGCTGGAAGTGCAGACCCTGCAAGGCGGCAGCTTCGGCCAGCGCAGCCAGCAGTTGCAGGAACGCCTGTGGCAAGACATGGACCATCGCCTGTGCTCGGGCATCGAAGTGCTGCGCGAGCTGGCGCGGCGCAAGGGCCAGGACGCGGCGCTGATGCCGTACGCCTTCACCAGCACCCTGGGGGCCGGTGGCGAGAGCGGCGGCGGGGCCTTCATGCCCGGCGCCGAGCTGGTGTTTGGCATCAGCCAGACGCCCCAGGTGCTGATCGATTGCCAGGTCAGCGAGCGTGACCACAGCCTGGCGATCAACTGGGACATTCGCGAGGGGGTGTTCAGCGAAGCGCTGCTGGATGCGCTGTTCGACACCTTCGAACGACTGCTCAAGCGCCTGGCCCGGGAGCCCTCGGCCTGGACCCTGGACGACTGCCTGGAGTTGCCGGCGGCCCAGCGCCTGCAACGCGAGCTGGTGAACCAGAGCGCCGCGCCGTTGCCCGAAGGGCTGCTGCATGAGCCGTTCTGGCGCCAGGCCGCCGCCACGCCCCAGCGTGTGGCGCTGATTCAGGGCGCCGCGCAGATGAGCTACGGCGAGTTGGCCGGGCGCGCCGAAGCCGTGGCCGAGGCCCTGCTCGATGCCGGCTGCCAGCCGGGAGAGCGGGTCGCGGTGTGCATGGACAAGGGCCTGGAGCAGGTGATCGCGGTGCTCGGCATTCTGCGGGCCGGGGCGGCCTACCTGCCCCTGGACACCAACCAGCCCGAGGCCCGGCGCCAGCTGATCCTGGACAACGCCGAGGTCGGCCGGGTGCTCAGTCAATCCTGGTTGAGCGATGAGTTGTGCTGGCCTGCGCCGGTGACCCAGGTGATCCAGGTCGATCAGAGCCCGCTGGCGGCGCAAGCTCCATTGCCGGTGCTGGACATCGATCCGCAGCAACTGGCCTACGTGATCTACACCTCCGGCTCCACCGGGGTGCCCAAGGGCGTGATGATCAGCCATCAGGCGGCGCTCAATACCATCGTCGACATCAACCAGCGCTTTGCCATCGACGCTGAAGACCGGGTGCTGGCCCTGGCCAGCCTGGGCTTCGACCTGTCGGTGTACGACCTCTTCGGCCTGCTGGCGGTGGGGGGCGCCCTGGTGCTGCCCGACCCGCAACGCCGCGCCGACCCTTCGCACTGGGCCGAGTGCGCCCGGGAACACGGGGTGACCCTGTGGAACTCGGTGCCGGCGCAATTGCAGATGCTCACCCACTACCTGCAGGCGCTGCCGGCCATGGCGCCCACGTCGCTGCGCCTGGCGCTGCTGTCCGGCGACTGGATCCCCCTGAACCTGCCGGCCGAGGCCGGGCAACTGTTGCCGGGCCTGAGGCTGATCAGCCTCGGCGGCGCCACTGAAGCGGCGATCTGGTCGATCTACTACCCGATCACCCAGATCGACCGGCAATGGCGCAGCATTCCCTATGGCCTGCCGTTGACCAACCAGCGCTTCATGATCCTCGACGAGCAGGGCCGCGACCGCCCGCAAGGGGTGGCCGGCGAGCTGTACATCGCCGGGGATGGGCTGGCCCTGGGTTACCTGGGGGATGCCGAGAAAACCGCCGAGCGCTTTGTCGATCACCCCCGCAGCGGCGAGCGCCTGTACCGCACCGGTGACCTGGGGCGCTACCTGGAGGACGGTCTGATCGAGTTCCTGGGTCGTGAGGATTTTCAGGTCAAGGTGCGCGGCCACCGCATCGAACTGGCGGAAGTGGAAAGCGCCTTGCTCAGCCATCCCCATGTGGAGTCGGCGGTGGTGGTGGCCGCGGGCGAGGGCGCCTTCGACCGGCGCCTGCAAGCCTGCCTGACGGCCAGCCTGCGGGACATGCCGCTGGCCTGGCCGGAGCAGTTGGAGGCGCGCACTCGGGCGGCGGCCCAGGCGGTGCGTGGCGACTTGAGCGATGCCTTGGTCAGCGAGATGTCGGCCTGCGTCGAGCGCGCCGCGTTGTTGTCCATGGGCCTGGCCCTGCAGCGTCCCGGACTGTTCGACGCCGCGGGGCAGAGCCATGCGCTGGAGGAGATTGTGGCGCGCTGCGAAGTGGCGCCGCGCAATCAGCGCCTGATCCGCCGCTGGTTGCAGGCCCTGGCCCGGGAAGGCCTGGTGCACTGGGACCGGCACACCGGGGGGTATTCGGGCTTGCAGGTGTCGGCCGCGCAATACCGCCAGCTGTGGCAGCGCATCGACGCCCTGGAACCGTCCGTGGGCTGGGGCGCCGAGGTGCTGCGTTATTTGCGCGAAAGCCAGGAGCACCTGCCGGCGCTGATGAGCGACCGGCTCGACCCGCTGCACCTGCTGTTCCCCGAGGGCCGTACCGACACCGCCGAGGGCGCCTACCGCAAGAACCTGATCAGCCAGTACCTGAACCAGGCGGTGTGCGCCGCGCTGCAGGAGATCGTGCGCCAGCAGCCGGCGGGCAAGCGCCTGCGCCTGCTGGAAATCGGCGCCGGGGTCGGCGGCACCAGCGCCGACCTGATCCCGGCCCTGGACGGCCTGCCGGTGGACTACCAGTTCACCGACCTGTCGCAGTTCTTCCTCAATGAGGCGCGGGAGCACTTCGCCGCTTACCCCTGGGTCAGCTACGGGCTGTTCGACCTCAACCAGGACCATTGGGCCCAGGGCGTGGCCGCCAACTCCCTGGACGTGATTCTCTGCGCCAACGTGCTGCACAACTCGCGGCATGCCAGCCGGGTGCTGGCGCGGCTGCGGGAGATGCTGGCCCCGGGCGGCTGGCTGATCTTCATCGAGGCCACCCGCGACACCTACCAGATCATGGCCTCCATGGAATTCAAGGAAGGCCTGACTGCCTTCGAGGATTTTCGCGCCGAGCAGGACACCACCTTCATCCGTCGCGAGCAGTGGCAGCAGTTGCTGCTGGAGGCCGGGGGCGAAAGCCCGCTGTGCCTGCCCGAGGCCGATGACGCCATGTCGCAGATCGGCCAGCACCTGTTCATCACCCGCTTCAAGAGCCAGCGCCAGACCCTGGAGCCTGACGCTCTGCACGCCCATCTGGCCCAGCGCCTGCCGGACTACATGATCCCGGCGCACTGGCAGATCCTTGACGAAATGCCCCTGACCGCCAACGGCAAGGTCGATCGCCAGGCCCTGGCCCGGATCGGCCTGGCCGGGCTCGAGCAGCAGGCCAGCAGCGGCGCGGCGCCGCTGGACGATCTGGAACGCAGCATCGCCGAGGTCTGGCAGACCCTGTTGCGGGTGCCGGTGGTGGGCCGTGACCAGGGCTTCTTCGAACTGGGCGGCGACTCGCTGCTGGTGGCACAGGTGGTGGGGCGCCTGCGCGAAGTCTTGCCCGAGGCCCGGCCACTGCCCTGGAGCGACTTGCTGCGCCAGTTGATCAACCAGCCCACCGTGGCGGCCCTGGCCGACTACCTGCGCGGCCAGGGCGTGGACGGCGAGTCGCCGCTGGTGCGCATCAACGACAAGGCCCAGGGCCCGATGCGGATCTTCGTCCACGATGGCAGTGGCACCCTGGCGCCGTACCGCGCCTTGTTCGCCGCCCTGGGGGAGGACGTGCCCCTGGAAGGGCTGGTGCTCAACGATGTAGCGGCTTACCTGGCCCTGGAACCGGCCACGGCAATTCGCCGGTTGGCCGAGCGCTATGCCGATACCTTGCAGGCCGCAGGCCGGCGTCAGGTGAGCATCGTCGGCTACTGCCTGGGCGGACTGCTGGCCACGGAACTGGCGGCGTGCCTGGCGGCGCGTTCGATCCAGGTGCTGCAACTGAGCGTGATCAGCAGCTACCGGGTGCCGTTCATGATCGAGGACGACCTGTTGGCCGAGTACGTGTTCGCCCGGGTGATGCAGGCCGATCCGCTGGCCCTGGGGTATCCCGAGAATGAACAGGCCATGGAACGCAGCATCGCCCGGGTGCTGGCGCAGACCCCGGGGCGGGTGCCCCAGGGTTCGCTGCTGGCCTTGAGCGAGGACGCCCAGTGCGCCCCGGCCCTGGCCTGCCTGCGGCGCCTGGCAGAGAAGACCCCGGAGCAGCGCCTGCGGGCGGTTGCCGAGGCCATGCGCCACGCCGGTTCGCAGTTGAGTGACCTGCACTGGCTGGGCGAGCAATTGCAGGTGTTGCGTCACAGTCTGGCGGCGGTGGCCTTGCATGAGGCCACGCCGTATCAGGGCGACTTGCTGTTCATTCGCCAGAGTGGCGAGGTGCAGGTGCTGCCGGGCATGCACCGCGACATGAGCGCCTATTGGCAGGCCCTGTGCCTGGGTGAACTGCGGGTGGTGGATGTGCCCGGGGATCACTTCAGCTGCATGCAGCAGCCCCAGGTGCAAGCCGTGGCCCGGGCCTTCGATGCCGCCACCGAGGTGGCGGCATGAGTGGGGCGCTGATTGGTCTGCTCGGGGCCTATGGCAGCGTCGGCCGTCAAGTGGCGCAACTGCTGGCACCCAGGCTTGCCTTGCGCCTGGGCGGACGCGATCGGCAACAGGCCGAGCTGTTGAACCGGCAGTTGGGCGCGCGCGCCGAGGTGCGCGCCCTGGACCTGTGGGATGAGCAAAGCCTGGCCAGCTTTTGCGCCGGCTGCACCCTGGTGATCAATTGCGCCGGGCCCAGCTACCGGATCCTCGACCGGGTGGCCCAGGCCGCGCTGGCGGCGGGCGCCGATTACCTGGATGTGGGCGGCGACGACCCGGTGCACGAGCGTCTGGCCGGGCCAGTGCCCGCAGGGCGCCGGGTGCTGTTGTCGGCGGGCATGCTGCCGGGGCTGTCGGGGGTGTTCCCGCGGTTGCTGGCGCAGTCCTTCCAGCGAGTCGATGAGATGCGCTGCTATGCCGGCGGCCTGGGACGGCTGTCCGCCACGGCCGCCGAGGACTTCCTGCTAAGCCTGGGCAACGGCTTCGGCCAGGCCCAGTGTGGCTGGCGCGAGGGGCGGGTGGTGCGCAGCACGGGCAGTGCCCGGCAGCCTCTGCAGCGGGACTGGCTGCCGGTGGCCGGGGTACAGGCCTATCCCTACCTGAGCACCGAGCAGCAGCGCTTGTTCAGTGACCTGCAAGTGCCCCATGGACAGGGCTTCAACCTGTTCGAGGGCGGGCAACTGGCGGCGACTTTGCAGCGTATCCAGGGCTCGGCGCCAGAGGCGCGCAACACGCCGCAGCACATCGCCGCGCTGGTCCAGGCCAGTGCCCTGGATGTCGCCGGACGGCGGCCGTACCAACTGCTGGCGGTGGAGATCGACGGCCTGCGTGATGGCCGCCCGCAGCACGCCAGTGCCTGGCTGCGGGCCGGCGACGGTTCGCGGTTGACCGGCAGCGTCGCGGCGTTCTGCGCGCTGCATTGGCAGCAGTTGCCGCAAGGCCTGCATTACGCGGCCCAGGTGCTGGATGCCGAAGCCTGCCTGGGGCAGGTCTGTCAGTGGTTGCCGAACACTCGGGTCAGCCTGGGCCTGGGCGCCGGTGCTCCACTGGCCGAGCTAGAGGAGGGTGTGCTGTGAGAAAGGCTCCCAGTGCCTGGCTGCGACGTCATCCTCAGCCCCAGCCACCGCGTTGCCGGCTGGTGTGCCTGCCCCATGCCGGGGGCAGCGCGAGTTTTTTCAATGACTGGCGGGCGGGGTTGCCCGCCGATATCGAGTTGATCGGCGTGCAGTACCCAGGGCGTGAAGAGCGCCTCAACGAGACTTGGCCCGGCAGCCTGGAGTGGATGGCGGGCACTATCACTCGGGCCCTGTCGGATCTGGTGGACCGGCCCTTGGTGCTGTTCGGCCACAGCATGGGTGCGGCCCTGGCCTATGAAGTGGCGGGGCGCCTGCAACAACAGGGTTCGGCCCCTCAGCGCCTGATTGTCTCCGCGCACCCGGCGCCCCATCGCCAGCGCCACAGCGCGTTGCACCTGGGCTCGGACGAGGCGTTGCTGGCGGATGTGCGGCGTCTGTCCGACGGTGCGCCGTCACTGCTGGACGACCCGACGCTGCGCGACCTGTACCTGCCGGCCTTGCGCAACGACTACCGGCTGATCGAGTGCTATCGCGGCGCTGTCGGCCGCGCCCTGGACCTGCCCCTGAGCGTGTGCCTGGGCAATCAGGACACTGAAGTCGATGCCGATGAGGCCTATGCCTGGACCGAAGTCAGTGCCCGGGTTACCGACTTCCAGAGCTTCCCTGGCGGGCACTTCTACCTGCGCGAGCAGCAGGCCGAAGTGCTCGGGCACCTGACCCGGCTGCTGGCGGGGTATGGCGAGCCGTTGTGGCAGTGCTGGCCTTCGACCCCATGAATTTCCCTTTGGTAGAGATCGACATGAAAACCCCTGAACAATGCAGCGCTCTGGACGATATCCGCGACGCCATCGACCGTCTGGACCAGCAGATCATTCAAGCCCTCGGCGAACGCCTGGCCTACGTCAAGGCCGCGGCGCAGTTCAAACCCACGGAAGACAGCATCGCTGCGCCGCAGCGGGTCGCGGCGATGCTCCCGCAGCGTCGGCAATGGGCCGAGCAGGCGGGCCTGGACCCGATGTTCGTGGTGCCGCTGTTTGCCCAGATCATCCACTGGAACATCGCCCAGCAGGTGCGCCACTGGCGTGCCCAGCGCGGGCTGGTGCAAGGAGCCAACGATGAATGAGGCCTGTCTGTCCGGGTTGACTCAGGCCTTGGGCGAAGGCGAAGCCCTGGCCCGGTGCGCTCATCGAGCGGTGCTGGTGGTGTTTAGCTTGGCCGCTGAGGGCATCGAGCCGTTGCGCTTGTTCGCCGCCAACCGCCAGGTGTTCGGCCAGAGCCTGTTCTGGTCCAGCGAGCAGGGCGCCCTGGCCCTGGCGGGCTTCGGCTGCACCGAGGAAATCAGCCCGCCTTCGGGGGAAGGGGAACGCTTCGGCGCTAGCACCCGGGCCTGGCGTCAGTTGCTGGAGCGGGCCCATCAGGTGGGGCCGCGCCAAGCGTACCTGTGTGGTGGATTCGCCTTTGACCCCCAGGTGCCGCGCAGCGCCCAGTGGCAGTCGTTTGCCAGCACCTCCCTGGTGCTGCCGCGCCTTCTGCTGCTGCGCGAAGGCGAGCAGCAGCACTGGCTGTTCAGCCTGTGGGTCGAGCCCGGCGCCGATGTGGCCCAGTGCGCCGCCGCCCTGGAGGCGGAATGGAGCCTGCTGCTGGCGCGCTATCACCAGGCCCCGGCGGCGCAACTGCCGGACGGGATCCGGGCCGCGGCCGACCCCCTGGCCGCCGACCGCTGGCAGGACTGCGTGGCCCAGGCGATTGCACGAATCCAGGACGGCGAATTGAGCAAAGTGGTGCTGGCCCGGGAAGTCTGTCTGCAGGCGAGCCGCAGCATTCCCTGCGGCCCCTTGCTGGAAAACCTCGGGGCGGCCTATCCCCAGGCCTTTCTGTTTGCCTTCAGCCGCGGCGACAGCTGTTTTTTGGGGGCCACCCCCGAGCGCCTGGTCCGGGTGGCCCGGGGCACCTTGAGCACCGTGGCCCTGGCCGGCACCTGCGCCCGTGGCCTGCATGAACAGCAGGATGCGGAACTGGGCCAGGCCTTGCTGGACAGCGCCAAGGACCGCCACGAACACGCCCTGGTGGTGCAGACCCTGCGCGAGTCGCTGCAACCCTACTGCGCCATGCTGGAAATAGCGCCGCAGCCGCAGCTGCACCGCCTGGCCCACGTCCAGCACCTGCTGACCCCGGTGCTGGGCCGCCTGCGGCCCCAGGTCGACCTGCTGCAACTGGTGCAGGCCCTGCACCCGACCCCGGCGGTGGGCGGCTTGCCGCGGGACCAGGCGCTGGGCTACATCCGCGAGCATGAGCAACTGGACCGTGGCTGGTACGCAGCGCCGGTGGGCTGGCTCAACGCCGAGGGCGATGGCGAGTTTGCCGTGGCCCTGCGCTCGGCCTTGATTCGCGGCAACCAGGCGCACCTGTTTGCCGGCTGCGGCATCGTCGGCGAGTCGGACCCACAGAGCGAATACCAGGAAACCTGCCTGAAGCTGCGCACCATTGGCGAGGCGTTGCGCCCGCCAGCGGCCTCGCCGAGCGTGGCCATGAGCGGCGGACAGAGCGCCTTGTAGCCGCTGCCCGGCTTCATTCTTATTCCTCGATGATCAGTCGAGAACTATCGTTCTGGAGCCGTGTTAGTCAAGGTACAAGTCGCTGCCGAAGGTTGCGTACGAGCCGCAGGCTCGCAGCGATCCTGAGGTCGCCGAGGCCCCTTCGGTGCCTTGCGCAGCCTGCGGCAGCGGCTACGCAGGGCCTTGCCTGGCGATCCCGGCCAACCCCCCAGCGTCGCCTCCTAGCCAGCAGGTTCAGCCGGTGGGTGCGGCGCTGGCCGTCGGACCGGCGATGGCGGAGGCCGGCTTGGCCCGCAGCAAGGCCTTGATCGCCTGGCCGTAGTCCTTGCCCGCCAGGCGCATGCTGTTGTTGTGGGTGCCGCCGGGCACCAGCAGCAGTTTCTTCGGCTCCAGGGCGGCCTTGAACAGTTGCTGGCTCAGGCGCGGCGGTACGTAGTCGTCTTTGAGGCCGTGGACCACCAGCAAGGGCATGCCGATCTCGCCGATCTTGTCGAGGGAGTCGAACTTCTGTGACAGCAGCCAGCGTACCGGCAGCGAGGTCTTGGTCGCCGCGGCGGCGGCATCGGCCAGGGTGGTGAAGGTGGATTCGACGATCAGCCCGCGAGCGGCAATCGGAGCCTTGCCGCTGGCGGCATCGCGCCCCAGTTCGGCAGCCAGGTCGATGGCCACCGCGCCGCCCAGGGAGTGGCCGTAGATCAGGCGTTTGTTGGCATCGGGTTGCAGCACCTTGAGCCGCTCCCAGGCGATGCGCGCGTCTTCATACACGCTGCTTTCCGAGGGCAGGTCGCCACGGCTCTGGCCGAAACCCCGGTAGTCGATGGCCAGCACCGAGTAGCCCAGGGCGTGCAGTTGCTCGATGCGAAACAACTGGCCGGTGAGGTTCCAGCGCACCCCGTGCAGGTAGAGGATCGCCGGGGCATCGGCGCGTTTGGCCGGCCACCACCAGGCATGGATGTTCTGCCCGGCCTTGAAGCTTTGCGGCTTGAGTTGCAGTTCCTGCACCGTGCCGGGCAGGCCGCGATACCAGCCGGCATTGCCCGGCTCGATGCGAAACACCAGTTGGCGCTCCTTGCGTTCGAGCACCGCACAGCTCACCGGCAGGCCGACGATGAGTGTGGCCAGGCACAGCAGCACAAACCAGCGACGGCGCAGGCGCTGGGACAGGGTTGGGGACATGCAGGGCTTCACCACAGGACGGACGACAGCGCGTTTTTAGCAGATGTGCCGGGATGACGGCACTCATTTTCAGCACAGCGATCGGCGGCAAAGGTTAGAAAATGCTACGGGGGGAGGGGTAACAGATGCCGTGGCCAGCCGCTGGTGGGACGGGCCACGACGAGGGGGCTGCTTTAGAAGTTCCAGCGAGTGCTGAGCATCACATTCCGCGGGTCGCCGTAGTACGACGAGTTGTAGAAGCCGATGTTGGTGAAGTACTTCTTGTCGAACAGGTTGTTGACGTTGAGGGTGGCCGAGACGTTCTCGGTGATCTGGTAGCGGGCCATCAGATCCACCAGCCAGTAAGGGTCCTGGGCGAATTTTTCCTCGGTGCCCTTGCCGTAGTTGCTGAGTATCTTCCACCCGGTGCCCTGCCAGCGGACGCCGCTGCCCAGGGTCAGCTTGTCCAGGCTGCCGGTCAGTTTGTAGCTGGTGTAGAGGTTGACCTGATCTTCCGGTTCCCAGGTGGAGACCTTGGCCCCGCTCTGGTCGCGAATGATCTTGTGGGTGTAACCGGCCTGCAGCTGCCAGCCGGGGGCAAGCTCTCCGGAGATTTCCGCTTCATAACCCTTGGCCTTGGACTTGATGCCCTTGGAGGCATAGTCCAGCCCGGGGGTGGTGGGGTTGGCGTTATAGGCCAGGTCATCCACGGGCCGGTTTTCTTCATGCACCTCGAAGTAGGCCAGGCTGGAGTTCAGGCGACCGTCGAAGAACTCGCCCTTGAGGCCCACCTCGTAGTTGGTGCCTTCGTCGGGCTTGAGCACCTTGTCGTTGCGGTCGCGGTAGTCGTCCTGGGGCAGGTAGATCTCGGTATAGCTGGCATAGACGGAGAAGTTCTGGTCGAGGTCGTAGACCACCCCGGCGTAGGGAATGACCTTGCCGGTGTCCTTGGTCCGGCTGGTGCCGCTGACGTCGTAGTTGTTGACCCGGCTGCCCAGCAGCAACGAAAGATCATCGTTGAGGCTAAAGCGCGCGGTCATGTAGCCGGCACTCTGGCGGGTGGTCTCGTCGTTCTTTTTGGTGATGCGGCCCCAATCGGGCTTGGGGCTGTGCCCGTCCCAGTTGAAGTAGTCGTAGAAATTGTTGTGATTGGTGGCGCTGGTGAAGTCCCGGCCTTTCCAGTGCGAGTTGGAGATCGAGGCCCCGACCACCAGCTGATGCTCGCGCCCCAGCAGGTCGAAGGGCCCCGTAGCGTAGAGGTCGCCGCTGTCGCTGACGGTTTCGCCGGTGTACTTGCGGGTCAGCAGCGAGGCGATGCCGGTCTCGGCATTGGGCGACATCAACGAACCCAAGGGGGCGTTGTAGCCATTGATCTGGTGGTTGTACTGGGCCTTGGCCACCCAGCCGTTGGCAAAGCTGTGCTCCAGGGTGGTGAACGCGGTACGGGTGTATTGCGACCAGCGGCTCCAGCTCGCGCCGTTGTTGTAGGAGCGCGAGGTGCTGATGGCATTGCCCTTGGAGTCGTACAGCGAGCTGCTGCCCGACCAGCTGGAACCCTTGGGGTCGTTGTCCTGATAGTCGGCGCCGACGGTCAGCAGGGTGTCCGGTGACAGGTCGAACTCCAGGATGCCGTAGTAGACGCTGGTCTGGCGCTGGTAGTGGTCAAGGAAGGATTTCTTGTCCTGATAGGCGGCGACCATCCGTCCGCGGACATTGCCGCTGTCGGTCAGGGGGCCACTGACATCGACCTGCGAGCGGTAGTTGTCCCAGGAACCGGCCCCCAGGTCGATATGCCCGGCGAATTCGGCGGTGGGTTTCTTGCGCACCATGTTGATGGTGCCGCCGGGGCCACCGGCACCGGTGAGCAGGCCGGTGGCGCCCTTGAGTATTTCCACGCGGTCGTAGATCACCGTGTCGGTGAGGGTGTGGCCCGAGGAGTACTGCGCGTCCTGCAGGATCGGAATCCCGTCGTACTGGAAGTTCTGAATGGCAAAGCCGCGAGAGAAGTAGCTGGTGCGGTCACTGTCGTAGGTGGCCACGGTGATGCCTGGGGTATGGCGCATCACGTCGTCGATGGAATTGAGGCCGAAATCGTCCATGGCCTGGCGGGTGACCACCGAGATCGACTGCGGGGTTTCCCGGGGTGTCAGCACCAACCGGGTGGCGGTGGCGATGGTGCCGGGGGTGTAGGAGCCGGAGCCTTCGGTGATGGTTCCCAACTGGTTGGTGCTGACGGTGGTGGTGCCGAGTTCCACGCGTTCGCCGCCGGCCCTGAGCACTCGATAGCCCGCCCCTTCGGCCACCGCTTGCAGGCCCAGGGGCGCCAGCAGGCGTTGCAGGCCTTCACCGATGGCGAAGCGGCCGCTCAGGCCTGGGCTGTGCTTGCCGGCGCTGAGGCTGGCATCGACGGCGATCATGGCCCCGGATTGCTGGCCGAAGGCGCCCAGTACCTGATCCAGGTTGCCTGGGGCGATTGCGTAGTCGTGGCGCTGGCGGTCAGCCACTTCGGCGTTGGCCTCGGCGGCCAGCAGCGGCAGGCTGGTGCTGGCGATCGACAGGCCGATGAGGAACGGGCGCAGGGCCGCGGCAAGGGGCGTGAGGCGGATGTGCATAAGAAAGTCCATGGGTTGGGAAGGGTTGGCGCTGAGCTGTTTTCCAGCTTCTTCCCTGGTCTTGATGCGTGAGATTGGAAAAACTGCCGCCTTCCTGGAAAAAAATCAGGCCGCCGTCACTGAGGCCCAATAGCCCATGACCCGCTGAATGCGAATGGGCAGGGTTCGGGCCAGCAAGTCGAGGCTGGCGTCCGGCTGGTCGAGGGAGAACGAACCGGACACCCGCAGCCCGGCGACCTCGGCGGCGCAGCGCAGCAGGCCCGGACGATAGCGGTCGAGTTCGGCGATCACCTCGCCCAATGGCATGCGTTCGGCGATCAGCAGGCCCTGAGTCCAGGCGCTGGCTGCGGCGGCCACTGGCGTTACGAGGCTCATGCGTTGCTCGATGTCCACCTGCTGGCGCGGGCCCAGGACCTGTCCGGGCCCCTGACCCAGGCTGACCGAGGCACTGCCGCTCAGCAGTTGCACCCGGGTGCCGCGGTGTCCCGGCAGGCCGACGCTGACCATCAACTGCGACAGCGGTGCCAGGTGGATCCTGGCTTCGGCGGTGACGACCCGCACTGGCGCGGCGTTGCCCAGGGTCAGCAGCAGGCGTCCACTGTTGAGCCGTAGTTGCGGTCCTTGCACACGGTCCTGAAGATCCAGAGTGGTGCGGGTGTCCAGCTGCAGCGCCGTGCCGACCGCCAGTTGCAGTTGGCGGCGTTCGCCGGTGGCGGTGTGGTAGTCGCTGAACAACTGCGGCAACAGCAGCCGCTCGCGCACGCTCCAACTGCTGGCGGCCACCACTCCAAGGCCGACGACGCCCTTGAGCAAGGTGCGCCGCGAAGGGTGGCTGCGGGCCTGGAGCAACTGCCGGGTGCGAGCGGCGGGCAGGCTGCGGGTGCTGTCGCGCAGGTCCTGGCCGAGTCCGGCCAGGCGTTGCCAGGCCAATTCATGTTGCGGGTCGGCCCGGCGCCAGGCCAGGCACCCGGCCTGTTGCTCGGCGCTGCTGGTGCCCGACTGCAGGAGCACCAGCCATTCCAGGGCCTGATCCAGTACGCGGTGATCCACCGCGCCCTGATCGTCCATGGGCTTAAAGGCGCTCATGCCGGGTACACCGCCGCATAGCAGTGGCGGTAGGCCTTGAGCATGGCTTTCTGTACCACGTTGACCGAGAGCTGCAGGCGCTCGGCAATCTGCGGGTAGGTCAGGCCTTCGAGTTGGGACAGCAGAAACACGTCCCGCACCCGATGGCCCAGACCGTCCAGCACCTGACCCACGGCGTCCAGGGCTTCGAGCACCAGCAGGCGGGTTTCCGGTGAGGGCTGGTGTTGCGGTTCCAACTGCGCCAGGGATTCAAGGTAGGCCCGCTCCAGGGCCTGGCGGCGGAAATACTGGCCGCACAGTCGGCTGGCCACGGTGTTCAGATAGGCCCGGGGTTCACGCAGTACCGGCAGTTGTTCGCTGCGCAGAATCCGCAGGAAGGTGTCCTGTGCCAGGTCCATGGCCTGGTCCTGGTTACCGAGCTTGCGTCGCAGCAGTTGCACTACCCAGTTGTGATGCTGGACGTAGAGCTCGCCCACGGCGTGCTGTAGCGAGGAGTTGGGCACCATCGAGAAAGCTTCCAGGGTCGAGGCGGATGAAATGACGGTTTATGGTAATGCTTCTCATTAGTGTGCGCTCGGTTTTTTATTGCCCGGGCACTGCCGCCTGGGGCATCGCCAGACCCTGTCTGGTCCTGTTGCGGCCCGAGTTTGGCGTGAGGGGCGGGCCGGTTCGGTGTTAGGGTGAGCCCCCTGGTTGCGCCGACGCCTTGAGCGTCGGTCTTGAAGACATTACCGATCTGTGGAGAAGCACCCCATGCACGCCATCAAGCTCAGCCTGCCGGCATCCCTGGACAACCTCAAAGTCGTGGCGCTGGCCGATCCTGGCCAGCCCGGTGCCGGTGAGATCCGTGTGCGTATTCATGCCTGTTCGCTGAACTTTCATGACTACGCCGTGGTGACCGGCGCACTGCCCACCGCCGACGGGCGGATTCCCATGGCCGACGGCGCCGGGGTGGTGGACGCGGTGGGCGCCGGGGTCACGGAGTTCCAGGTGGGGGATTCGGTGGTTTCCTGCTTCTTCCCCCACTGGCATGACGGTGGCCCGGCCATCGCCGACTTCAGCACCACCCCGGGCGATGGCGTCGACGGTTATGCCCGTGAAGTGGTGATCCAGCCCAGCCACTGGTTCACCCATGCGCCCAAGGGCTACAGCCATGCCGAAGCGGCGACCCTGACCACCGCCGGTCTCACGGCCTGGCGGGCCCTGGTGGTGGACGGCGGGCTCAAGGCCGGGGAAACCGTGCTGGTGCTGGGCACCGGCGGCGTGTCGATCTTCGCCCTGCAACTGGCCAAGGCCATGGGCGCTACGGTGATTGCCACCTCTTCGTCGGACGCCAAGCTGGCCAAGGTTCGCGAGCTGGGCGCCGACCACACCCTCAACTACCGCACCCAGCCTGAATGGGGCAACGAAGTGCTCAAGCTGACGGGCGGCCGGGGCGTCGACCATGTGGTGGAAGTCGGCGGGCCGGGCACCTTGCCGCAGTCCATCACCGCTTGCCGCATCGGCGGGCATATTGCCCTGATCGGTGTGCTCACCGGTTGGGCCGGGCCGGTGCCGACCGCGGCGCTGATGGCCAAGCAGCAACGCCTGCAGGGCTTGATCGTCGGCAGTCGCCAGCACCAGGTGGAGATGATTCGTGGCCTGGAGGCGACGGGGATTAAGCCGATCATCGACAGCACCTTCCCCCTGGCCGAGATCGCCAAGGCCTTCGCCCATGAAGCCTCGGGTGCGCACCTGGGGAAAATCTGCCTGACGTTCTAAGGCGTCGTGCGCGGCAACGCCCGGGTGGCTCTGGACGTTGCCGCCGCCCAGGTGTGGCGTTGGCTCGCATTGCCGCCTCGGCTCAATGCGCCGGCTTGAGTTCGGGCGTGGCGTTGGCCCGGGCGATGACGGTGAGGATCGACAGGGCGGCGATGACCAGCCCTGGCGAGGTGGCCAGCAGGACCCCGGCGGTGCCGGCGCCGGCGGCGAGGATCTGCCCGGCGGCCAGGGGCCCGGCAACCGAGCCCAGGCGACCGATGGCCACGGCAGCGCCGACGCCGGTGGCACGCACCGCGGTCGGGTAGGCGGGTGGCGCCAGGGCATAGAGCACCAATTGCGCGGCCATCACGAACAATCCGGCGGCAAACCCGGCCATGGCCATGGGCACGATGCCCACTGACAGTCCGACCCCGGCCAGCGCCGCCAGCAACCCGGCGTAGACGAACAGCACCACCTTGAGCCCGTTGCAGCGGTCCAGCAGCAGGCCGCCGAGCAGTGAGCCGAGGGCACCGCCGATGTTGAACAGCATCTGCACCAGGCCCGCCTGGGGTTTACTGAAGCCTTGTTCGAGCAGCAGCGACGGCAGCCAGTTGAGCAGCATGTACATCACGGTCAGGGTGAAGAAGTAGCTGAGCCACAGGGCCAGCGTGGTGCGCGCGCGACCTTCGCCGAACAGTGCCTGGGTGGTGGAGGCTCGGCGGCTGTCGGCGCTGGCGCTGTGTTGGCGAAAGGCAGTGGATTCCGGCAGTAGCCAGGCCATCAGCGGCACCACCAGCAGCGGCGCCAGGCCGCCGATGATGAAGGTGGTCTGCCAATGTTCACTGGAGAACATCGCCACCACCGCCGCCAGCGCGCCGCCCAGGGGCACGCCGCAGTACATGACGCTGATGGCCGTGCCCCGGCGGCGTTCACTCACCGCTTCGGCGCACAGGGCGATCAGGTTGGGCAGCGCCGCGCCCAGGCCCAGGCCAGTCATGAAGCGCACCAGCAGCAGGCTCGAATAGCTCTCGACGTAGGCCGTGCACAGCGAGAATAGGCCGAACAGCAACACCGCGCCGACCAGGATCTTCTTGCGCCCGATACGGTCGGCGACCCAGCCGCCGAAGAAGGCCCCGGGCAGCAGACCGATAATCCCGGCGCTGAACACCCAGCCCATCATCTTCGGGTCCAGGGCGAAGCTCTGGCGCAATCCGGCGGCGGCGGTGCCGGCCGCCTGCAGATCGAACCCCTCGATCAGCGCAACGATAAAGCACAAAGCGATGGTCAGCGTCGAACGACGCGATGGACTGTCCATGGGCAAACCTCATTGTTGTTTTTGTTGTGGTGGCCAACTGGACGCCGGGCCTGAACGCGCCGGCGTTGGTGGCTGGCGATTAAGATAACAAAGATAACTAAAAAATGAATAGCGCCTTAATTTCATCGATAAACGTAAATAAAGGCATTCAAATCAGCTAGTTAAATCAATAATCATGATTCGACGTAAAAATAGATAATATTATTAATGTTCGACTATCGGTCATTTGCGGTTGACGTAAGGCTTGGGCTGTTTCCATTCTCTGTCCGTGACGTCGGCTGCCAGGCCCGCGCTCGACACCTAAAACAACAACAAAAAATGGACATCGGACATGCCAAATCTCCCAACCAACGCCGTTGCGGCGGCGTCAGCTTCCTGTATGCCCAGTCTCCCCACGCGGCTGGCTCTGGCCGTGCTGGGCTTGAGCCTGTTGCCCGCTCCACTCTGGGCGGCGGGTTTTATTGACGACAGCCACGGCACCCTGACCCTGCGCAATTACTACCTGGATCGCGACTACCAGGACGGTGGGGCGAAGACCGCCGCGCGGGAGTGGGCCCAGGGTTTCATCATGAACATGGAGTCGGGGTTCACCGAGGGTCGCGTCGGTTTCGGCCTCGATGTGCGCGGGCTGCTGGGGGTCAAGCTCGACTCCTCGCCGGACCGCAGCGGCACCGAGCTGCTGCCGGTGTCGGCCAGCGACAAGCGCGCCGTGGATGAATACTCGCGGCTGGCGCCCACCGCCAAACTGCGCTTTGCCCGGACCACGGTGAAGACCGGCGATGTCTCGATCTTCCTGCCGTTCGCCTTTGCCAGCCCGTCGCGCCTGCTGCCGCAGACCTTTCGCGGCACCACCCTGAGCTCCACGGACATCGACGGCCTGACCCTCAATACCGGCTATATCGACCGCATCAACAAGCGCGACTCCACCGACTACCAGGCCATGACCATTGCCTCGCCCAACCGGCGGTTCAATGTCACGGCCAGCACCTCGCACCTGGCGTACCTGGGGGGCGATTACCAGGTCAACAAGGCGCTCAGCCTGCGCGCCTATCACGCCGAGGTGGTCGACCTCTACCAGCAGGACACTCTGGCCCTGCTGCACAACCTGCCCCTGGGCGATGGCGTGCTGAGCAGCGACCTGCGCAGTTTTTTCAGCCGGGAAGACGGCAGTGCCAAGGCCGGCCGGGTCGACAACCGCAACCTCTCGGCGCTGTTTGGCTACAAGTTCGGCGGGCACCGGGTGAGCCTGGGCTACATGCATTCCAGTGGCGACACGGCCACGCCCTACATCTCCGGCACCGAGTTGATGGGCATGAGCGAGCTGACCATGAGTTCGGACTTTCTCAATGCCAAGGAGCGCACCTGGCAAGCCATCTACGACTATGACTTTGCCGCCTCCGGCGTGCCCGGGCTCAAGAGTCGGCTGCGTTACGTGCGCGGCGACCATATCGAGCTGGCGGCCTTCAATGCCAGCGAGCGCAAGGAGCGCGAGTTTCAGATGGAGTTGGGGTACGTGCTGCAGAGCGGCCCGCTGAAGAACCTCGGGCTGGTGGCGCGCAAGTCGATCTATCGCAATGACTTCCCGGCGGGCGCGGCGTTTCGCGATGAAAACCAGACCCGCTTCCTGGTGCTCTACACCTTGCCGATCTGGTAAGCCCGCCAGCAGCCTGGCTGCCTCAGCGTGCCGGCCCTGTGCCGGCACCTTGGCTTCAGTCCTGGTACACCTTCTTCAGCAGGCGCAGCAGCTCTTCGCGTTCCTCGGCGCTCAAGGCCGAGGTGGCGTCGACGTCGCTTTGCGCGGCGATCTGCTTGAGCTCCTTGAGCAGGGTTTCGCCGGTCTTGCTCAGGAAGATCCCGTAAGAGCGCTTGTCCGGCTTGCAGCGCACCCGCACCGCCAGAGCGCGGCTTTCCAGTTTATTGAGCAGGGGCACCACTTGCGGCGGCTCGATGGCGAGGGCGCGAGCCAGGTCGGCCTGCATCAGCCCCGGGTTGCTGTCGATGATTGCCAGGGCCGAGAACTGCGCGGGGCGCAGGTCGTGGGCCGAGAGCCGGCCGATCAGGTTCTGGAACAGCTTGAGCTGGGCGCGACGCATGGCGTAGCCAATCAGTTCGTCCAGCGCCGAATCCAGCGGCGCCTGAACCTCGGCGTTGGCGGGTGGGGCCTCGCGCGGGTCGGCGAGGGGAGCGGGCTTGGCCATGACAAAAACATCCTGGGTCGGTTAACAAGGCTATCCAGTTTGCCGGGGTCGGCCGCTGATAGCTACGTTTGCCTGTGCTGGCAGTCGCTGCAGAAGGATTTTATCCAGGGGTAGGAAAAATGGTTAATTCAATTAATAGTTAATTGACATAACTAATTTCGCGGTTTAATTTCGATCCATCTTCAAGCCAGAACAAGAGAGCATCGCCATGAGCAACTACGAAGGTCGCTGGACAACGGTCAAGGTCGAAATCGAAGACGGCATTGCCTGGGTCATTCTCAATCGTCCGGAAAAACGCAACGCCATGAGCCCGACCCTGAACCGGGAAATGATCGACGTGCTGGAAACCCTGGAACAGGACCCGGCCGCTGGTGTGCTGGTGCTGACCGGCGCCGGCGAGGCCTGGACCGCCGGCATGGACCTCAAGGAATACTTCCGCGAGGTGGATGCCGGGCCGGAGATCCTTCAGGAAAAAATCCGCCGCGAAGCCTCCCAGTGGCAGTGGAAACTGCTGCGCATGTACGCCAAGCCGACCATCGCCATGGTCAACGGCTGGTGCTTCGGTGGCGGCTTCAGCCCGCTGGTGGCGTGCGATCTGGCGATCTGCGCCGACGAGGCGACCTTCGGCCTCTCGGAAATCAACTGGGGCATCCCGCCGGGCAACCTGGTGAGCAAGGCCATGGCCGACACCGTGGGCCATCG
The DNA here is from genome assembly GCF_009861525.1 of Pseudomonas sp. LD120. Lineage (GTDB taxonomy): Bacteria > Pseudomonadota > Gammaproteobacteria > Pseudomonadales > Pseudomonadaceae > Aquipseudomonas. The sequence continues at coordinate 1,552,108 of NZ_WVHL01000003.1, forward strand.
CCAGTCGCTGTACTACATCATGACCGGCAAGACTTTCGGCGGGCAGAAAGCCGCCGAAATGGGCCTGGTCAACGACAGCGTGCCCCTGGCTCGATTGCGTGAGGTGACCATTGAGCTGGCGCGCAACCTGCTGGAGAAAAACCCGGTGGTGCTGCGTGCCGCCAAGCATGGCTTCAAGCGTTGCCGCGAGCTGACCTGGGAGCAGAACGAAGACTACCTGTACGCCAAGCTGGATCAGTCGCGCCTGTTGGACACCGAAGGCGGCCGCGAGCAGGGCATGAAGCAGTTTCTCGACGACAAGAGCATCAAGCCCGGCCTGCAGGCGTATAAACGCTGAGTCCGGCCGGCGAACGGCGGGCGCCTCCCGCTGTTCGCCGCGCCACTGCTACACCGCTGTGCTGCATTCCCGACAAAGACAACAAGAGGAATCACCATGCTGGACGTGCCCCTGCTGATCGGTGGCCAGTCGCGCCCCGCCGGCGACGGTCGAACCTTCGAACGCCGCAACCCGGTGACCGGCGCTGTGGTATCGCGCGTGGCCGCCGCGACCCTGGACGATGCCGACGCTGCCGTGGCCGCAGCCCAGGCCGCATTCCCCGCCTGGGCGGCCCTGGCCCCCAACGAACGCCGCAGTCGCCTGCTCAAGGCCGCCGAGCAGTTGCAGGCCCGCAGCGGCGAGTTCATCGCCGCCGCCGGCGAGACCGGGGCCATGGCCAACTGGTACGACTTCAACGTGCGCCTGGCGGCCAACATGCTGCGCGAAGCGGCGTCGATGACCACCCAGATCAACGGCGAAGTCATTCCCTCGGATGTCCCCGGCAGCTTCGCCATGGCCCTGCGCCAACCCTGCGGCGTGGTGCTGGGCATCGCCCCGTGGAACGCCCCGGTGATTCTCGCCACTCGGGCCATCGCCATGCCCCTGGCCTGTGGCAACACTGTGGTGCTCAAGGCCTCCGAGCTGAGCCCGGCGGTGCACCGGTTGATTGGCCAGGTGCTGCAGGATGCCGGCCTGGGCGATGGCGTGGTCAACGTCATCAGCAATGCCCCGGCCGATGCCGCGGCGATTGTCGAGCGCCTGATCGCCAACCCGGCGGTGCGCCGGGTCAACTTCACCGGTTCGACCCATGTCGGGAGGATTGTCGGTGAACTGGCGGCGCGCCACCTCAAGCCGGCCCTGCTTGAACTGGGCGGCAAGGCGCCGCTGCTGGTGCTGGACGACGCCGACCTGGACGCCGCCGTGGCGGCCGCGGCGTTTGGCGCCTACTTCAATCAGGGGCAGATCTGCATGTCCACCGAGCGCCTGATCGTCGATGCCAAGGTCGCCGATGCCTTTGTCGCCAAGCTGGCGGCCAAGGTCGCGACCTTGCGTGCCGGCGACCCGTCGGCCGCGGACTCGCTGCTCGGCTCGCTGGTGGATGTCAGTGCCGGGGCACGCATCAAGGCGCTGATCGACGACGCACTGGAGCAGGGCGCGCGGCTGGTGGTGGGCGGGCAACTGGACGGCAGTATCCTGCAGCCGACCCTGCTCGACGGCGTCACCGAGTCGATGCGCCTGTACCGCGAGGAGTCCTTCGGACCGGTGGCGGTGCTGCTGCGTGGCAGCGGCGATGAAGAGCTGTTGCGTCTGGCCAACGATTCCGAGTTCGGCCTGTCGGCGGCGATTTTCAGCCGCGACACCGGGCGTGCCCTGGCCCTGGCGCAACGGGTCGAGTCGGGTATCTGCCATATCAATGGCCCTACCGTGCACGACGAAGCGCAGATGCCGTTTGGCGGCGTCAAGTCCAGCGGCTACGGCAGTTTTGGCGGCAAGGCCTCGATCGAGCACTTCACCCAATTGCGCTGGGTCACCTTGCAGCACGGCCCGCGGCACTACCCGATCTGATCCGTCGCCACGGGCGCGGTGCTTTTGCGACCGCGCTCGTGTACAGGCCAGACAACAATAACAAGGCCGCAGCCAGCGGCTGCCACGCTTGCCAGCTGTCGCCCTGCGTGCGCGGCGCAGGCGTGCCTTGATGGAGGACATGTACGTGAGTTGCCAATCCAGAGCGCCATCCCCACCCGTGGCCGAGCCGCCGCGTTATCGCCAGGTGTCCATTGGCCGGCCGGCGGTTGCCGTCAGTGAAGAGCAGGGCGTGCTGCACATGCGCTCGCTGGAGCCGCTGGCGCCCTTGCCCGATCGCTTGCTCGATCGCCTGCTGCACTGGGCCCGGGTGCGCCCCGAGCAGACCTTCATTGCCGCCCGCGAGGCCGGTGGCGACTGGCGCCGTGTCAGCTATGGGCAGATGCTCGACAGCGTGCGCGCCATCGCCCAGGGCCTGCTTCGTTACGGCCTGTCGGCCGACAAGCCGCTGGCGCTGCTTTCGGGCAATGACATCGAACACCTGCAACTGGCCCTGGGCGCGATGTACGCCGGGATTCCCTATTGCCCGGTGTCGCCGGCCTATTCGCTGCTGTCCCAGGACTTTGCCAAGCTGCGCCATGTCTGCGACCTGTTGCAGCCGGGGCTGGTGTTCGTCAGCGACGCCAGCGCCTACCAGCGGGCCATCGACGCGGTGCTGCCGCCCGAGACGCCGCTGATCAGCGTGCGTGGCCAGGTGCCGGGGCGGCGCCAGGCGAGCTTCGCCAGCCTGCTGGCCGAGCCCGGTGGCGCCGAGGCCGATGCAGCCTTTGCCGCCACCGGCCCGGACAGCATCGCCAAGTTTCTCTTCACCTCGGGCTCGACCAAGCTGCCCAAGGCGGTGATCACCACCCAGCGCATGCTCTGCGCCAACCAGCAGATGCTGCTGCAGACCTTTCCGGTGTTCGGTGAAGAGCCGCCGGTGCTGGTGGACTGGCTGCCGTGGAACCACACCTTCGGCGGCAGCCATAACGTCGGCATCGTGCTCTACAACGGCGGCACTTTTTACCTGGACGAGGGCAAGCCCACGGCCCAGGGCTTCGCTGAAACCCTGCGCAACCTCAAGGAGATTTCCCCCACCGCCTACCTGACCGTGCCCAAGGGCTGGGAGGAACTGGTCAACGCGCTGGAGCAGGATGCCGAGCTGCGCGAGTGTTTTTTCAAGCGCATGAGCCTGTTTTTCTTCGCCGCCGCCGGGCTTTCGCAAAGTGTCTGGGATCGCCTGGACCGGGTCGCCGAGCAGCATTGCGGCGAACGCATCCGGATGATGGCCGGGCTCGGCATGACCGAGGCCGCGCCGTCTTGCACCTTCACCACCGGGCCGCTGTCGATGGCCGGTTACATCGGCCTGCCGGCGCCGGGTTGCGAGGTGCGCCTGGTGCCGGTGGATGGCAAGCTCGAAGGGCGTTTTCGCGGGCCGCACATCATGCCCGGCTACTGGCGCGCGGCGCAGCAGACCGCCGAGGTGTTCGATGCCCAGGGCTTCTACTGCTCGGGGGATGCGCTCAAGCTCGCCGACGCCGCCGACCCGCAACTGGGGCTGATGTTCGACGGGCGCATCGCCGAGGACTTCAAGTTGTCGTCCGGGGTGTTCGTCAGCGTCGGCCCGCTGCGCAATCGCGCGGTGCTCGAAGGCGCGCCCTATGTCCAGGACCTGGTGGTGGCCGCCCCCGACCGCGAGTGCCTGGGGGCCCTGGTGTTCCCGCGCCTGTATGAGTGCCGGCGGCTGGCGGGGTTGGGCGCCGAGGCCTGCGAGGCCCAGGTGCTGGCCAGCGCGCCGGTGCGCCAGTGGTTCGGCGACTGGTTGCAGCGCCTGAATCGCGAGGCCAGCGGCAATGCCAGCCGCCTGGAGTGGATCGCGCTGCAGGTGGAGCCGGCGTCCATCGACCGTGGGGAGATCACCGACAAGGGCTCGATCAACCAGCGCGCGGTGCTGCAGTGGCGTGCCGAGCAGGTCGAGAACCTGTATCGCGGCCGCGAGCCGTCGATCCTGCGCGCCGAGCCCAAGCCATGAGCGGTGCCGGGCAGTACAGCGGGTTTGCCGACGTGGCGATCCTTGAGGCGGTGCGCACGCCCTGGGTCGACCTCGGCGGGGACCTGGCCGAGATCTCGCCGATCGACCTGGGGATCAAGGTCGGGCGCGAGGTCCTGGCCCGGGCCGGCATCGAGCCGCAGGCGGTGGACAGCGTGCTGGCCGGTTCCATGGCCCAGGCCAGTTTCGACGCCTACCTGCTGCCCCGGCACATCGGCCTGTACAGCGGGGTCGGGCAAGCGGTGCCGGCCCTGGGGGTGCAGCGCATCTGCGCCACCGGTTTCGAGCTGTTGCGTCAGGCCGCCGAGCAACTGCGCGGCGAGGTGCAACTGGCGTTGTGCGTGGCCAGTGAGTCGATGTCGCGCAACCCGATTGCCGCCTACACCCATCGCGGCGGCTTTCGCCTGGGAGCGGCGGTGCAGTTCAAGGACTTTTTATGGGAGGCGCTGTACGACCCGGCGCCGGGGCTGGACATGATCGCCACCGCCGACAACCTGGCGCGGCGTTACGGCCTGACCCGCGAAGCCGTAGATGGCTACGCCTGCGCCAGTCATCAGCGGGCCCTGGCCGCTCGGCAAGCGGGCTGGTTCGCGGCGGAAATCGTCGCCGTGAGCCAGCAGCGCTTCGAACTCGACGGCTATCAAGCGCGCGGCATTCGCCTGCCGCGCGGGGTCGAGAGGGTCAGCCAGGACAGCCATCCGCGCCCCAGTGAACGGTCTGACCTGGCGCGATTGCGAACCATCCACGAAGGCGGGGTGCAGACCGCCGGCAACAGCTGCGCGGTGGTCGATGGCGCGGCGGCGGCCCTGGTCGGGCGGGCCTCGGCGTGCAGCGACCGGCCCCTGGCGCTGTTGCGGGCCAGCGCGGTGGTCGGGGTGGCGCCGGAGTTCATGGGCATCGGTCCGGCCCCGGCGATCCGCCTGCTGTTGCAACGCAGTGGCCTGAGCCTTGGGCAGATCGGTCGCCTTGAAATCAACGAGGCCCAGGCAGCCCAGGTGTTGGCCGTGGCCCGGGAGCTGGAACTGGACGGCGATCGGCTGAATGTCCAGGGCGGCTCCCTGGCCCTGGGCCATCCGCTGGCCGCCAGCGGCCTGCGCCTGGTGCTGACCCTGGCCCGGCAACTGCGCGAGCACAACCTGCGCTACGGCATCGCCGCGGCCTGTGTGGGCGGTGGCCAGGGCATGGCGCTGCTGATCGAAAACCCGGCCTGGCGCGCTTGAGCCCGATCGGCCCGCCGTCCCTGGCGGGCCACTCTATTTCTACTCGATGAGGTGTCCCCATGTGGAGCTACCAGGCGCCGCTGCGCGATATGCAATTTGTCCTTGAGCACTGGCTGGAGGCCCCCGAAGCCTGGCGTCGCAGCCCGGCGTTCGAGGCGTTGGACCTGCCCCTGGCGCTGCAGGTGCTGGAGCAGGCGGCGCGTTTCAGCCAGGGCGTACTGGCGCCGCTGAATGCCAGCGGCGATCGCCAGGGCTGCCGGTGGGCGGATGGACAGGTCAGCACCCCAGAGGGGTTTGCCGAGGCCTATCGGGCCTATGTCGAGGGTGGCTGGCCGGCCCTGGCCTGCGCCGAAGCCTTGGGTGGCCAGGGCCTGCCGCAACTGCTGGACGCGGCGCTGCAAGAGATGCTCTACGCCAGCAACCATGCCTGGGCCATGTACACCGGCATCGCCCACGGCGCCTACCTGTGTCTGAAGACCCACGGCGCGCCCTGGCTCCAGGAGCGCTACCTGCCCGCGATCATCAGCGGCGCGAGCCTGCCCACCATGTGCCTGACCGAGCCCCAGGCTGGCAGTGATGTCGGCCTGCTGCGTTGTCGGGCCGAGCCGCAAGCCGACGGCAGTTATCGCCTGAGCGGCAGCAAGCTGTTCATCTCCGGTGGCGAGCACGACCTCACCGACAACATCCTGCACCTGGTGCTGGCCCGGTTGCCGGACGCGCCCGAGGGCAGCCGGGGGATCTCGCTGTTCCTGGTGCCCAAGCGCCTGGAGCAGGGCCAGGACAACGGCGTGCGCTGCGACGGCATCGAACACAAGATGGGGATCAAGGGCAGCGCCACCTGTTCCCTGGTGTTCGATGCGGCCCAGGGCTGGTTGGTGGGCGAGGCCAATCGCGGTCTGGCGGCGATGTTCGTGATGATGAATTCGGCGCGTCTGCACGTGGGTCTGCAAGGCCTGGGGCATGTCGAAGCGGCGTGGCAGAACGCCCTGGCGTACGCCGGTGAACGCCAGCAGATGCGTGCGCCATTGCGCCCCGCCGGGGGCGCCGCCCAGGCTGCCGATCCGATTCGCTACCACCCGGCCATGCGCCGCGTGCTTCTGGAATTGCGCGCCACCAGCGAAGGCTTGCGGGCCATCGGCTACTGGGTCGCGCACCTGCTGGATCAGGCCGAGCATCACCCCGAGCCACTGGCCCGGCGCCAGGCCGATCAGCTGGCGCAACTGCTGACGCCGATCATCAAGGCCTTTTTTACCGAGCAGGGTTTTCGCCAGGCCAGCAACGCCTTGCAGGTCTTTGGCGGCTACGGCTACGTCGCCGAGTTCGCCATCGAGCAGACCCTGCGCGACAGCCGTATCGCCATGATCTACGAAGGCAGCAACGAGATTCAGGCCAACGATCTGCTGCTGCGCAAGGTGCTGGGGGATGGCGGGCAGGGCTTCGCGCTGTTGCTTGAGCAACTGCGCGATGAGGCCGGGCAGGGCGCCGCGGTGGCCGGATGCGCGGGCTTTGCCCGGCCGTTGGCGGATCTGGCCGAGGCATTGCAGGGGCTGGTAGGCGAGGTGCAACAGTGGGCGCTCGAGGATGCCGAGTACCCGTATCGCGCGGCGGGGGATTTTCTCGCCTTGTGTGGCTTGAGCCTATTGGCGCTGGCCTGGGCCCGGGCGGCGCGGGTCTCGCGAAATCTGCCCGAGGGCGATCCGCTGCGCGGGGCCAAGCTTGCGACGGCGGGGTTCTTTTTCAGCTACCTGTTGCCCCAGGTCGAGCAGCGGATGACGGCGGTGCGCAACGCCCGGGCGGCGCTGGCCTTTATCTGAGGTGATGCAGGCTATTGGATCCAATATCGAAGCGAACCACGCCTTGTGGCGAGGGAGCTTGCTCCCGCTGGGGTGCGCAGCGCCCCCATCTGCGGCCTCCGAGGGTTTTCGGCCTGGCGCGCCAGCAGCCCTTGCGCCGGCTGCGCCACCGAACGGGAGCAAGCTCCCTCGCCACAGGCTTGTTTGGCGGTGAGCCTGGTAGTGGGGCTCGTCGCCTGCCCGAACGGTGCTGGTCGATAATCGCCCGCTAATCCCGGTGCCTTGTCGGGTACCTAAGCATTTGATCCCTATGGAAATTAACCCCGACCCTGGTTGGCCTGGGACCTTTTGCTCAGCCGTTTCAGCCCGTTCGTCTCTTGTTATTGGATCCATTAAGCGCTTTATTGGCGACCTGGCGATGGCAGGAGCCCTCCTGACCGTCGGCAATAAAAACAACAAAAAGGGTTTCGCCATGAATGTCTTATCGACGGCGTGCAGCCGCCTGGCTGGCGCGCGCTGGCTGTCTGTGTGCACAGGTTCTTTGGGTGTTGCGCTTCGGGTCCTGGCCGAACGGCAGGTGCGCCCATGAACCACGATCTCAAGCAACGGGTCGACCAGGGCCCGATGGGCGCCTTCCAGTGTCTGGCGATCGGCATCTGCATCGTCCTCAACATGATCGACGGCTTCGATGTGCTGGTGATGGCCTTCACCGCCGCTTCGGTGTCTGCCGAGTGGCAGCTCAATGGCGCGCAGGTCGGCCTGCTGCTCAGTGCCGGGTTGTTCGGCATGGCCGCCGGTTCGCTGTTTATCGCGCCCTGGGCCGACCGCTTCGGCCGCCGGCCGCTGATTCTGGGGTGCCTGTTGCTGTCCGGTGTCGGCATGTTGCTTTCGGCCACCAGCCACAGCCCCTTGCAACTGGCGCTGTTGCGCGGCCTCACCGGGCTGGGCATCGGCGGCATCCTGGCCAGCAGCAATGTGATCGCCGCCGAATACGCCAGCCGTCGCTGGCGTGGGTTGGCGGTGAGCCTGCAATCCACCGGCTATGCCCTGGGGGCCACCTTGGGCGGCTTGCTGGCGGTGTGGTTGCTGAGCCATTGGGGCTGGCGCTCGGTGTTTGTGTTTGGCGGCATCGTCACCTTGCTGGTGATCCCTCTGGTGCTGCTCTGGCTCCCTGAATCCCTGGACTTTCTCCTGGCCCGGCGCCCGGCCGACGCTTTGTTGCGGGTCAATCGCCTGGCCCAGCGCCTGGGCCACCCGGAACTGGCGCGGCTGCCCGCTGCGGCGCTGCGCGAGGAGGGCGCTGTCAGTGGCTTTGGCCAGCTGTTCGCCGGGCCGATGCGGCGCACCACGCTGCTGATCTGGCTGCTGTTTTTCCTGGTGATGTTCGGCTTCTACTTCGTCATGAGCTGGACCCCGAAACTGCTGGTGGCCGCTGGGCTTTCGGCGCAGCAGGGGATCACCGGCGGGGTGCTGCTGAGTGTCGGCGGGATCTTCGGCGCGGCGCTGATCGGCGGCTTGTCCTCGCGCTGGCCGCTGACCCGGGTGCTGTCGCTGTTCATGCTGGTGACCGCCGGGCTCCTGGTGCTGTTTGTCGGCAGTGCTTCGTCGATTGCCGCGGCCCTGGGCCTGGGGCTACTGATCGGGCTGTTCGCCAACGGCTGCGTGGCCGGGCTCTATGCCTTGTCGCCGGTGGTCTACGACGCTTCGGTGCGGGCTACCGGGGTGGGCTGGGGGATCGGCATCGGGCGCATTGGCGCGATTGTCTCGCCGACGGTGGCCGGGGTGCTGCTGGATGCCGGCTGGCAGCCCCTGCACCTGTATGGGGTGTTTGCCGTGGTCTTCGTGCTGGCGGCCGGTTGCCTGTTGTGGCTGCGACCGGCGTCGCCGCAGGCGCAGGCAGCCCTGGCCTAGCCCGCGAAACTGGAAGCGGCAGCGGGCGCCGCTTCAAGACTGGCCGTCGATGATCGCCGCGGCCACGGTCTGGCGGAACCAGGTCAGGGCGGCGGAGCTGTCGCTGTTGGGGTGCCAGTGCAGGGACACGTCGAATTCCCCCACCGGGAACGGCAGCTCCAGTTGCTGCAGGCCGCCTTCGAGGATGAACAGGCGGGCGATCTGCGCCGGCAGCACCGCCAGCAGGTCGGTGCCGGGCAGGATCTTGGGCAGCACCGAGAAGTGCGGCACCTGCAGGCTGATGCGGCGCTTGGCGTTCATCTGCTTGAGCACGTCCTCGACGCTGCCGTGGCCGGTGGTGCGGGTCACGGCGATGTGCCGCTCGGCGAGGAACTGCTCCAGGCTCAGTTGGGTGCCGATGCGCGGGTGGCGGTCGCTGAGCAGGCACACGTAGCGCTCGCGGATCAGCACCTGGCTGCGGGTGCCGGTCAGGGGCTTGCGGCAGATCAACGCGTCGACCTTGGCGCTGCTCAGCCATTCGCCGGCCTGATCCACCTGCAACGGCAGGACCTCGACTTCGGCCTCCGGCGCTTGCTGGTTCAGGCGCGCCAGGATCAGCGGCAAGAAACCCATTTCGCCGAGGTCGGAGAGGGCGATGCGAAAGCGTCGCTCGGTGGTGGCCGGGTCGAAGCGGCGGGTGCTGTGCACGGTGTTTTCGATCCGCGTCAGGGATTGGCGAAGGGGCGGGTACAGCTCATCGGCCAGTTGGCTGGGCTGGATGCCGTCGCGGGTGCGGCTGAACAGGCCGTCGTCGAACAGCTCGCGCAGCCGCGCCAGGGCGTAGCTGACCGAGGGCTGGGTGACGAACAGGCGCTCGGCGGCCAGGGTCACGCTGCGGGCCTCATAGAGGGTGACGAAGGTGCGGATCAGGTTCAGATCGATGTGGCTCATGTTGCCTCATGGATATAGATGGATCTTATTTTTAATAAAAATAGTATCGATTTGATCAATTTCATCGCGGCTGCAAGAGTAACTCAAATTCTAAAAAAGCAGCGGCAAAGGTCCCTATGAAAACCGTCCATAGCGCTTCCTACGACATCCTCCGGCAACACGGCCTGACCACGGTGTTCGGTAACCCGGGTTCCAACGAGCTGCCCTTTCTCAAGGGCTTTCCTGAAGACTTCCGCTACATCCTCGGCCTGCATGAAGGCGCGGTGGTCGGCATGGCCGACGGCTTCGCCCTGGCCAGTGGCCGGCCGGCCTTCGTCAACCTGCACGCGGCGGCGGGCACCGGCAACGGCATGGGGGCGCTGACCAATGCCTGGTACTCCCACAGCCCGCTGGTGATCACCGCCGGCCAGCAGGTGCGTTCGATGATCGGTGTCGAAGCCATGCTGGCCAATGTCGATGCCGCACAGCTGCCCAAGCCCCTGGTCAAGTGGAGCCATGAACCGGCTTGCGCCGAGGATGTGCCCCGGGCCCTGAGCCAGGCCATCCATATGGCCAGCCAGGCGCCCAAGGGCCCGGTGTACCTGTCGATTCCCTACGACGACTGGGCCCGTCCGGCACCGGCCGGGGTCGAGCATCTGGCCCGGCGGCAGGTGGCCAGCGCCGGGCTGCCCGCGGCGGCGCAATTGCGCCATCTGGTGCAGCGCCTGGCGGCGGCGCGTAACCCGGTGCTGGTGTTGGGACCGGATGTGGACGGCAGCCAGAGCAACCACCTGGCGGTGCAACTGGCGGAACGACTCGGTATGCCGGCCTGGGTCGCGCCGTCCGCGTCCCGCTGCCCGTTTCCGACCCGCCACCCGAGCTTTCGTGGGGTGCTGCCGGCCGCCATCGCCGGCATCAGTCGCTGCCTGGCGGAGCATGACCTGATCCTGGTGGTGGGCGCCCCGGTGTTCCGTTATCACCAGTTCGCCCCGGGGGACTACCTGCCCGAGGGCACTGAGCTGCTGCACATCACCTGCGACCCGGCCGAGGCGGCGCGGGCGCCGATGGGCGATGCGCTGGTGGGGGACATCGCCGAGACCTTGCAGGCCCTGGTCTGGGCGCTGCCGGAGTGCGACCGGCCGCAGCCGGCAGCCTTGCCAGCGCCTGCGCCGGTCGCGGAAAGCGGCGGCCTGCTGCGCCCGGAAACCGTGTTCGATGTGATCAACGAGCTGGCGCCCAAGGACGCGATCTACGTCAAGGAATCCACCTCCACCGTCGGTGCCTTCTGGCAGCGGGTGGAGATGCGTGAACCCGGCAGTTACTACTTTCCGGCGGCTGGTGGCCTGGGCTTCGGCCTGCCGGCGGCGGTGGGGGTGCAACTGGCCCGGCCCGAGCGGCGGGTGATCGGGATCATCGGCGACGGCTCGGCCAACTACGGCATCACCGCGCTGTGGACCGCCGCCCAGTACCAGGTCCCGGTGGTGTTGATCATTCTCAAGAACGGCACCTACGGCGCCCTGCGCTGGTTCGCCGACGTGCTGCAGGTCAGCGATGCGCCGGGGCTGGACGTGCCCGGCCTTGATTTCTGCGCCATCGGCCGCGGCTATGGCGTGCACGCGGTGCAGGCCAATACCCGCGAGGAATTTGCCGAGGCCTTGAGCGCGGCCTTGGCGGGCCAGCGCCCGGTGCTGATCGAGGTGCCGACCCTGACCATCGAACCCTGAGGACTGTCTTGTTGCCGGGCCAGCTGCCCGGCCGTGCCCACCGCAGCTTGCGGACTCACCAGAAGAATAAAAAGAGGTGGTTATGAACACGACTACGGTCATTGCAGCGATCGACAATGCGCCCCAGCCGGCGCGCTCCGCTGCCTCCCATGCCGACATCGGCACCTTGCTCGACCATGGCCCCTTCACCGGCATGCAGAAGCTGGTGGTGTTCCTGGCGGCGCTGTCCATCGTCATGGACGGCTTCGACGGCCAACTGATCGGTTTCGCCATTCCGCTGATGATCAAGGAGTGGGGCATCACCCGCGAGGCGTTCGCCCCGGCGGTGGCGGCCGGGCTTATCGGCATGGGCATCGGCAGCGCCTGTGCCGGGCTGTTCGCCGACCGTTTCGGCCGGCGCATGGCGGTCATCGCCAGCGTGTTCGTGTTCGGCGCGGCCACCTGCGCCATTGGTCTGGCGCCCAATGCGCTGGCGGTGGCGGTGCTGCGCTTTATCGCCGGGCTGGGCATCGGTGGCGCGCTGCCCAGCGCGACCACGGTGACGGCCGAATTCACCCCGGCGCGGCGGCGCACCCTGGCGGTGACCGCGACCATTGTCTGCGTGCCCCTGGGCGGGATGCTGGCGGGGCTGTTCGCGTCCCATGTGTTGCCGCTCTATGGCTGGCGCACGCTGTTCTTCATTGGTGGCAGCCTGCCCATCGTGCTGGGCTTCGTGTTGCTGGCGACGCTGCCGGAGTCGCCGCGTTTCCTGGCGCGTCGACCGCAGCGCTGGGTTGAGTTGAACGCCCTGCTGGGGCGCATGGGGCGGCCCATGGCCTCGGGGGTGAGCTACAGCGATGCCCTGGAGCAGAAGAGCGAGAAGCAGGGCGGTTTCCGCGCCTTGTTCGCCCAGGGCTACGGACGCGACACCCTGGCCCTCTGGGTGGCCTTCTTCATGTGCCTGACCGCGGTCTACAGCGCCTTCAGCTGGCTACCGACCATGCTCCTGGCCGAAGGCCTGGAGCTGTCGGTGGCCGGTTCCGGGTTGACCGCCTACAACCTCGGCGGGGTCATCGGTGCGTTGGTCTGTGCGCTGGCCATCACCCGTTGGGGCTCGTTCTGGCCGCTGCTGATCTGCTGTGCCGGGGGCGCGGCCAGCGCCTTCCTGCTGCAGGTGGTGGATATCCACCAGAACACCGGTCTGCTGATTTTCGGTTTCGGCGTGCACGGCCTGTTCGTCAATGCGGTGCAGTCCACCATGTACGCGCTGTGCGCCTTCATCTACCCGACCGGCGTGCGCGCTACCGGCACCGCTTCGGCCCTGGCCTTCGGGCGCCTGGGGGCGATCCTCAGTGCCTTCGCCGGGGCCCTGGTGATCACCCAGGGCGGGGCCCATGGGTACCTGACGCTGCTGGGCTCGGTGATGCTCATGGCCTTGCTCGCGCTGCTGATCGTGCGCCGGCACATTCCCCGGCGCCTGCCGGGCCAGTCATGAACGCAGTCCTTGAAACGGCCATTCAATCAGGAGGTTCGATGCACATCACCATTCTCGGCGCGGGCGCCATGGGTTCGCTGTTTGGCGGCCTGCTGGCGGAAAGCGGGCAGCAGGTAACGCTGCTGGACATCAATGACGCGCACCTTGCGGCGATCCAGCGCGATGGCCTGTTGCTGGCGACCGACCACGGCGAGCGGCGCATCACCGGCCTCAATGCTTGCCGCCCGGAACAGGCCAGCGGGCACCCGGACCTGTTGCTGGTCTTCACCAAGACACTGCACACCGACAGCGCCTTGCGCAGTGTGGCCGGGCATATCGCCGGGCACACCCGGGTGCTGACCCTGCAGAACGGCCTGGGCAACGCCGAAGCCTTGTCGCGGCATGTGGCCCCGCGGCAGGTGCTGATCGGCATGACCAACTGGCCGGCCGACATGGTCGGGCCGGGGCAGGTGCATTCCCACGGCCAGGGCATGGTCCGGATGCTGGCCCTCGACGAGGGTGAGCGCCAGGCCAGCACAGAGGTGGCGGCGGTGCTGGACGCGGCCGGGCTCAACTGCGCGGTGGACCCCGAGGTCTGGACTTCGATCTGGGAGAAGGTCGCCTTCAACGCCGCTTTGAACAGCCTGTGCGCGGCCACTGGTTGCACCGTGGGCCAGTTGGACGCGGCGCCGGAAGGCGTGGCGCTGGCCCGGGCCATCGTCATGGAGGTGGTGGCCGTGGCCGGCACCCGGGGGATAGTGCTGGATGCCCAGCGCTGCCTGGATAGCGTGGCCTTTGCCATGGCCAACCACCGCACCCACAAGCCCTCGATGCTGCAGGACGTGCTGGCCGGGCGGCCCACGGAAATCGGCGCGATCAACGGCCAGGTAGTGGCCCGGGCGCGAGAGGCGGGGGTGGCGGTGCCCCACACCGAAACCCTGCTCGGTCTGCTGCGGCTGATCGAACAACGCGCTGCCGTGTAGATACCGGCTTGCCGGCGAAGAGGGCCTTGGGTCTTGTGTGTTTCTTGCGGGCGTCTTCGCTGGCAAGCCAGCTCCTACACAAGCCCGCCCCCATACAAGCCGGTTTTTGGGTGACACATCGGTTTATGCATGCTGTTCCATGAGGAGATTTTTCATGAGTGAATCCAACGCGGTCTATCGCGATCTGCATCTGCAACCCATCGCCGGACAGTGGCGCGCCGGTGCCGTCGGCAAGACCCTTGCGGTGACCAATCCGTTTGACGGCGCGCTGTTGCTGGAAGTGGCCCAGGCCAACCGCAGCGACCTGGATGCGGCCTATGCCAAGGCCGCCCAGGTGCAGCCGCAATGGGCGGCCCTGGGCCCGTCGCAGCGCGCGGCGGTGCTGCATCGGGCGGTGGCGATCTTCGACCAGCGCCAGGAAGAGATCGTCGACTGGATCATCCGCGAATCCGGCAGCACGCGGATCAAGGCCCTGGCCGAATGGGGCGCGGCGCGGGCCATTACCCTGGAGGCAGCGTCGTTCCCGGCGCGGGTCCATGGGCGGATTGTCGAGTCCGATGTGCCGGGCAAGGAAAGCCGCGTCTACCGCAGCGCCCTGGGGGTGGTGGGGGTGATCAGCCCGTGGAACTTCCCGCTGCACCTGACCCAGCGTTCCATCGCCCCGGCCCTGGCCCTGGGCAACGCGGTGGTGGTCAAGCCGGCCAGCGATACCCCGGTGTGCGGCGGCCTGCTGCTGGCCAGGATCTTCGAGGAAGCGGGGCTGCCGGCTGGGGTGTTCAGTGTGGTGGTGGGGGCCGGCAGCGAGATTGGCGATGCTTTTGTCGAGCACCCGGTGCCGGCGCTGATCACCTTCACCGGCTCGACCCCGGTGGGGCGCGGTATCGGCCGCATCGCCAGTGGTGGCGAGCATCTCAAGCATGTGGCTCTGGAGCTGGGAGGCAACAGCCCGTTCGTGGTGCTCGACGATGCTGACCTTGAGCAAGCGGTGAACGCCGCGGTGTTCGGCAAGTTCCTGCACCAGGGGCAGATCTGCATGGCGATCAACCGGATCATCGTCGATGAACGGCTGTACGACGCCTTTGCCCAGCGCTTCGTGGCCCGGGTCAAGCAGCTCAAGGTGGGTGATCCGCAATCGCTGGAGACCGTGATCGGCCCGGTGATCAACGCCCGCCAGTTGCAGGGCCTTCAGGACAAGATCGCCCTGGCCCGCGAGCAGGGCGCCGAGCCACTGTACGAGGGCGGTGCGAACGGCAATCTGCTGGCGCCCCATGTGTACGGCGAGGTGCGCGCCGACATGGACCTGGCGCGCCATGAAATATTCGGCCCGCTGGTGGGGCTGCTGCGCGCCCGGGACGAAGCCCATGCCCTGGAGCTGGCCAATGCCAGCGAGTTCGGCCTGTCCAGCGCGGTGTTCACCGGCAACCTGGAACGCGGGGTGAACTTCGCCCGCCAGGTGCGCGCCGGCATGACTCACATCAACGATGTGCCGGTGAACGATGAGGCCAACGCGCCTTTCGGTGGCGAGAAGAACTCCGGGCTGGGACGCTTCAACGGCGACTGGGCGATCGACGAATTCACCCGGGACCACTGGATCAGCCTGCAACACCGGCCGCGTCAGTATCCCTTCTGATCCGGCCCTCTGAATAACCCCCGGCCGCCCAGGCCGGGTTTTTTGCGCATCCGTGAGTGGACGGGCCGTTGCCGGCCTGTCGGGGCACGGCTGCGCCTATGCAAAGCGGAGAACAATAATAATGAACACCCGTCATCCGATGCTGTGCCGTTCCCTGGTCGGGGCTTGCCTGTCTGCGGGCCTGTGCGGCCCTTCCTGGGCTGGCGACGACAGTGGTTTCTTCGAGGGGAGCAAGACCGACCTGCTGTTGCGCAACTACTACTTCAACCGGGATTTTCGCGACCACGACGCGCCCAAGGGGCAGATCGAGGAGTGGGCCCAAGGCTTCATCCTCAAGTTCAGTTCTGGTTACACCCCAGGCACCGTGGGGGTTGGCCTGGATGCCATCGGCCTGTTCGGCCTCAAGCTCGACAGCAGCCGCCAGGTCAGCGGTTCGGAGTTGCTGCCGGTGCACGACGATGGCCGCGCCGCGGATAATTTCGGCCGCGCCGGGGCGGCCTTGAAGGCGCGGATTTCCGCCACCGAGTTCAAGCTCGGCGAACTGCTGCCGGATGTGCCGCTGCTGCGCTATGACGATGGCCGCCTGCTGCCGCAGACCTTTCGCGGGGCCATGCTGGTGTCCCGCGAGATTGACGGCCTGGGCCTGCAGGCCGGGCAGTACCGGGCCGTGAGCCTGCGCAACTCGTCAGACATGCAGGACCTGTCGGCCTGGGCCGCGCCTGGGGTGAAGTCCGATGGTTTCAACTATGTGGGTGCCGACTACCGCTTCAACCAGCAGCACACCCTGTTCGGCGCCTGGCATTCGCAACTGCAGGACATCTACCGCCAGAGCTACTTCAACCTGCAGCACAAACAGCCGGTGGGCGATTGGGTGCTGGGGGGCAACCTGGGTTACTTCATCGATCGCGACGATGGCAGCGCGCGCATCGGCCGCATCGACAGCCACACCGCCTATGGCCTGTTCTCCGCGGCGAGGGCCGGGCACACGCTGTACCTGGGGGTGCAGAAGGTCAGTGGCGACAGCCCCTGGATGTCGGTCTACGGCAGCAGCGGCCGGACCCTGGGCAACGACATGTTCAACGGCAACTTCAGCAACGCCGGCGAGCGTTCCTGGCAACTGCGCTACGACTATGACTTCGCCGCTTCCGGGGTTCCCGGGCTACTGGCCATGGTGCGTTACGGGCGTGGCGACAACGCCACCACCAAGGCCGGCAAGGATGGCCATGAGTGGGAGCGCGATACCGAAATCGGCTACACCCTGCAGAGCGGCAGCCTGAAGAACCTCAACCTGCGGCTGAACAACGCCACCAACCGGCGCAGCTTCAACAGCGACTTCGACCAGACCCGGTTGATCGTCAGTTACCCGCTGTCGTTGTGAAAAACCTGTAGCCGCTGCCGAAGGCTGCGAACGGCTTGGGCGGCATTCCGACGCAGCAGGCGCGGCGATTCCAAGGGCGCTGGAGGTTCGGCGGGAGATCGTCAGGCAAGGTCCTGCGGACCTTTGCGCAGCTTCGCAGGCTCAGCAGCGGCTACAGGGTGTGTCGGGATGCGTGTTGTGGTGGGCTCTGCGTTATGATGGCCGCCCGTTTTTTCAGGAAGCTGCCCGCATGAGTAAACCCGGTCAAACGGTGCTGGTCGCGCTGCGCAAGATGATCGCCTCGGGCGAGCTGGCGGCAGGCGAGCGCTTGATGGAAGTGCCGACCGCCGAGCGCTTCGGGGTGTCGCGCATGCCAGTGCGCATGGCCTTTCGCACCCTGGAGCAGGAAGGCCTCTTGGTGCGTTTCGGTGGCCGCGGGTTTCAGGTGCGCTCGGTCAGCGCCGAGGACATCGCCGGGGCGGTGGAGGTGCGTGGTGTGCTGGAAGGCCTGGCGGCGCGCCAGACCGCCGAGCGCGGGCTGTCGGCCGAGGGCCGTGCGATCCTTGAGCGCTGTCTGGTCGAGGGCGATGCGCTGTTCGACAAGGGCTATGTCAACGAGGAAGACCTGGAGGTCTATCACGACCTCAATATGCGTTTTCACCAGGTGATCGTGGCGGGCAGCGGCAACCCGGCGATCGCCGATGCCCTGGCGCGAAACGACCATCTGCCGTTCGCCTCGGTCACCGCCCTGGCGGTGGATCGCCAGGACATGGCCCGGGAATACCGGCGCTTCAACTACGCCCATATGCAGCATCACTCGGTGTTCGACGCCCTGGTCAACGGCCAGGGCGCGCGGGCCGAAGCGCTGATGCGCGAGCATGCCAACGCCACCTTGCGTTACGCCGAGATCTTCGGCTCGGCGCTGGCCGATGAGCGCATGAAGCTGATCCTGCCCTCGCCGTGAGTGGCGCTAGAGGTCCAGCACCAGCAACGGGGTTTTGGCCCGGGAGCAGCAGGGCGTGAACTGATCGTTGCGCGCCTGTTCGTCCTCGGTGAGGAACAGGTCGCGGTGCTCCGGCACCCCCTCCAGCACCCGGGTCAGACAGGTGCCGCAGATCCCTTGTTCGCAGGAAATCGCCACCTCGATGCCCTGGTCCTGCAGCACCTGGACCACGTTGCGATCGGCCGGCACCTGGAACACCTGTCCGCTGCTGGCCAGCCTGACCGCAAAACTGCCATCGGCGCTGTGGTCCACGGGCGCGGCGCTGAAATATTCGCGATGCAGGCAGTGTTCCTTCCAGCCCAGGGCTTGGGCGCTGTCCAGCACGTATTGCATGAAACCGCCGGGGCCGCAGACATACAGGTGCACATCATCCTGTGGCTCGGCCAAGGCGTGAGCGATATCCAGGGCAGTCTCGGGCTGTTCGTCGAAATGCAGGCTGACCCGCTCGGCGAAAGGCGATTGCCGCAGGCGCTGGACAAAGGCTGCGCGCTTGGCCGAGCGCGCGCAGTAATGCAGCTGGAAATCCGCGCCGTTGTGGGCCAGTTGCTCGGCCATGCTGAGGATCGGGGTAATGCCGATGCCGCCGGCGAACAGCAGGCTGCGTCGCGCGCCGGGGGCCAGGGGGAACAGGTTGCGTGGCTGGCTGATGCGCAGGCGCGCGCCCACCTGCAGCTCTTGGTGCAGGCTGCTTGAACCGCCTCGCGAGGCGGGATCCTTGAGCACCCCGATCAGGTAGCGGTGGCGTTCTTCGGGGTGGTTGCACAAGGAGTATTGGCGCGCCAGGCCGTTGGCCAGGTGCACGTCGATATGGGCGCCGGCGCTGAAGGCGGGCAGGGGGCTTGCGTCGGCCGCGGCCAGTTCGAAGCTGCAGATGTCCAGGGCTTCGTCGTGGCGCGCGACCACCAGTACGTCGATCATCATCGGTCCTCGCCGGTGGCGGCATCCGCGCCACCAGCCTGTCGGGTTCGGGGGAGGGCTTAACGGCTTGCCGCGATCAGCGCTTCTCGGGGCTCGCGCTCCTGGGCGATCAGGCGTTCCAGCACCCGTCGCGACTGCACGCCGCCGGCGTCGATGTTCAGCTTGAGCAGGCTGCGCTGGGGTTGGGCGAGCAGGTTCTGCTGCTGGCGTTCGAGCATCTCCAGGTCTTCGCTGAAAATCTTGCCCTGGCCTTCGCGGATGCTCTCGGTGAGCGCCTGGTCCTGGGGATTGAAGTTGCGCGCCATGCCCCAGAAGTACCAGATCGAGGTGTCGCTTTCGGGGGTGATGAAATCCACCACGATGCTTGACGCCTTGTACTGCGCAGGGGCGTCGTAGCCACCGTGGCCGGCATGGGCCACGCCGACTTCGATCAGCACATGACTGGGCGGGCTGAAGCGGCAGATCTGCCAGCGGTCCACCGGCACGTCGTCGGCCAGCTGGTTGCCGCGCAAGGCCATGCGCCAGAAGGGCGGCGGCATGACGTTGTGCATGTGCCGGGCGGTGACCACCTGATCGCCGTCCACTGTGGTCTGTGGTGGCGCCTCGTCGATCTCCTTCTGGCCGATGCTGGAGGCGTGGACGTAGGTTTCGTGGGTCAGGTCCATCAGGTTGTCGATCATCAGCCGGTAGTCGCACTGGATGTGGAACAACCCGCCGCCATAGGCCCACTGATCGCTGTCGACCCATTCCAGGTGATGGATCAGCGCCGGGTCGGCCAGGGCCTGATCGCCGGGCCAGACCCAGATGAAACCGTAGCGCTCGACCGCGGCGAAGGTCTTGTTGCAGGGGAAGCCGCGAACCCGTTGGCCGGGCATCTCCACGGTCTTGCCGTCGCAGCCCATCACCAGGCCGTGGTAACCGCACACCAGGTTGCCGTTCTCGACATAACCCAGCGACAGCGGGGCGCCACGATGGGGGCAGAAATCCTCGACGGCGGCGACCCGACCTTCATGGGCGCGGTAGAACACCATTCGTTCGCCGCAGATCTGCCGGCCCAGGGGCTTGTCCTGCAATTCATCGGGGGTGCAGGCAACGTACCAGGCATTCTTGGGGTACATGACGTCTCTCCAGGCGTTTGTTGTTTTTATTTAATGGATCCATTAAATGGTTCGCGCTCTGGGGGTGTCAAACAAATACGTTGATTTAGTGTTCGGTAATCGGCTGTTTATCGGGGCTTGTAGGTTTATGGATCTATTGATCGGGTTTTATGGATCCATTGAGCATGTAGCTGGGCATGGTTCGCGCCAGGGTCGGGGCGGGGCGGGGCGGCGTGTGGCGTGGTGCAGGCAGGGCGCAGCGCCAGGGGCGGGAGTCTGGCGGCTGCGGTAGCGGGAGGCGGCTGTGGGAGGTGGGGCGCTCAGCGCCGTTGCAGGCTGTCCTGCAGGCGCTGGATGCCTTCTTCGAGCATGGCCCGCGGGCAACCGAAGTTCAGTCGCACGAATTGCCCGCAGTCGTCGCCGAACTCCAGCCCAGCGCTGAGGCCGACCTTGGCTTCCTTGAGGAAGTAGCCATGGGGATCGTCCAGCCCCAGCTCGCTGCAGTCGAGCCAGGCCAGGTAGGTGCCTTGTGGAGCGTGCATGCGGATGCCCGGCAAGCGGGTCTGTACCGCATGCAGCAGGTAGTCACGGTTGTCCTGCAGGTAGCCGAGCAGCGCCTGCAGCCAGGGGCCGCCGTGGGTCAGGGCGGCCTGGGTCGCTTCCAGGCCCAGGGGGCTGACGCTGTCCACCATGCCAGCACGGGCGTTGTTGAAGGCCAGGCGGGTGGCCGGGTCCTGAACGATGGCGAAGCAGGTCTTTATCCCGGCAATGTTGTAGGCCTTGGTCGCTGACATCAGGGTAATGGTGCGCCGGGCGATCTCCGGGCTCAGGGACGCAGTGGGAATATGCCGGCGCCCGTCGAAGCACAGCTGGGCATGGATCTCGTCGGAAATGATCAGCGCGCCTTGGTCCAGGCAGGCATTGGCCACGGCTTGCAGTTCTTCCCGGGGGAAGACCTTGCCCAAGGGGTTGTGGGGGTTGCTCAGGAGCATGGCGCCAGCACCTTGCAAGGCCTGGCGCAGGGCGTCCATGGGGGTGACATAGGTCCCGTGCTCGGTGAGCTCAAAGGGCAATTCGACCTTGTCCAGGCCCCAGTTGTCCGGCGCCAGGCGCAGCGGGCGGTAGTTGGGGGTCTGCACCACCACTGTTTGCCCGGGCTGGACGAACGCATGCAGGGCCATGTTGAACCCGGGCTCGACCCCGGGCAGGAAGATCAACTCGTCGGGTTGCACGCGCCAGGCGTAGTTGTTCCAGAGATCGGCGACCACGGCTTCGCGCAGTTCATCCCGGGGCACGCTGTAACCCAGCAACGGGTGTTCCAGGCGCTGGTGTAGGGCCTGGAGAATGCTGTCCGCCACGGCAAAGTCCATGTCCGCCACCCACATGGGCAGGACGTCCTCGGGGTAGCGGCTCCACTTGGTGCTGCCGGTGCCTTGGCGGGGATGCAGGGTGTCGAAATCGAAGCTCATGAGCGGGTCTCGTCGAATCGCATGGGGAAAGTGGGGGATTCTAGCCTTCCCTGAGGGCGGCCGGCAGGCTGGGTTGGGCCAGGCCCGGGCAAAGGGGGTATTCAAGGTGAGGGAGTGGGTGCGAAAAATGTCGGTTGTTTGCAGGCTGAAATATTGAAGTTGAAACCGGTGTTTATTTAAGGCGGAGTATTGTTTTTCTTTTATTTTATGGGGTTTGTGTCAAGGCACTTTTTTCTGATTATTTGTCATTGTTTGTTTCTGGATTTTTTAAGGATTGTCTTAGGTTGTGTTTTTTGGTTGGTGTTATATGGTGTGGCGGTTATTGGAGTTGTTCAAGGTTTAAACCTAAGTGGGTATAACAATAATCGAACCGCCAAGGAGCAGGGCAATGACGGCTGAAAGTGGAATTCGCTATCGTGATTATTCGGTCCCCTATCTAGTGGATGAAACCCTTCGGGAAGGAATTGAACGCACGGCCTTTCCCATTTCCGTGGACGCCAAGGTGGCGCTTCTCAAGTCCATGGCAGCAGCAGGCTTGAGAGATTTCGTGGTGGGCTGCGGGCCTGAAGAGCCGCTGGTCTGGGACCGTCTGCATCAGGCCCGGGAAGCCCATGAACTGCCTGCCGATACCCGCGCCACCTTCATCATTCTGCTCAACTGCTGGGAGACGGCTTTCGCTTACTTCCAGTCCCGCCAGCACCATCGCCAGTGGATCGCCGACACCGTGTTCAGCTTCGGCATGATCACCTACAGACAGGGCGAGCGGGAGTTCGAGCGGGCCATCGAGGCGTTCCGCAGCATCGGTGCCGTCCGGTTCAAGGCCAGCGTGCTCAACAATTTTCGCAAGGGTGTGTCTGAGCAGCGCTATGGCGAAATCCGCCGGCAAATCGACTGGGCCGCCAGCCTCGGAGTGGAGATCATCAGGATCAACGATTCGGTGGGCTCGCTGCAGCCCCATGTGACCCAGTGGCTGTGTTCGAAGCTGGTCAAGGATTATCCCCGGCTGGTGTTTTGCCTGCATGCCCACAACGACAATGGACTGGCCCTTGCCAATACCCTGCAAGCCATTCACTCGGGCTTTCAGATGGTTGAAGGGGCGTTGGCCGGTTTTGGCAATAGATCGGGTATTGCTCCCCTGGAGCAAGTAGTCAAGTTGTGCAAGGCCAATAATATAACTCTGGGTTCCTGTGAAGTTGATCTGGATAAGTTGATCGACGCGGCTCATCAGTGTGAAGACACCTTCTTGCAACTACCCAGTGTTTATCGGCCGGTGAGTGGCAAGTTGGAAACACTTTCCAACTACGGTGTTCTGAATATTCCGGACTTTCTCGAAACCCAGGATGAGAAGAGTTACTTCGTCAACTATGTCGGCCTGCATCCGCAAACCATTCGTCAGGCCTTGAGGCACTATTCAACGGCCGGGCTGGATGTGGCTGCAATGGCCGACGCGGACCTGTGGCCCATAGTGGAGAGCCTGAAAGTGGAGATGCAGGCCTCGATGAAGGACATCGAATCTCACTATCGGCGGGTCATGGGCGGGGTGATGGATTTCTACCGCGTCTCGACCTACACCCCCCGGCAATTGGCGCAGTACGCCGAACGGTGGATTGTTCGGGGGAGTGCCGCACATGGATAAGGTCTTTACCGTGGTGATGCCGTTGTTTGCGATGATCTTCGCCGGCTATTGGATAGTGCGGATCGGGGTCATCGGCAAGGAAACGGTAAAGGGCCTGGTGGGCGTCGTGTTCTGGCTGTTCCTGCCATGCTTCATTTTCATCAAGACCCTGGGCACTCGGGACCATGGCGAGCTGGATTGGGGGCTGCTCAGCGCCTACTACCTGGCTTGCCTGGTGACCTTCATCATCGCTGCGGTAGGTGGCTGGCTGATCTGGGGCGGCAATGGGCGCGTAGCCGGCCTGCGTGGGTTGTCGTCCATCTCGGGGGTGGTGGGGTACATGGGGTTGCCCCTGATGGTCATGGCCTTTGGCGATGAGGCGGCCTTGCCAACGTTGATGATCACCATGGCCGACAACCTGGTGATCCTGGCGGGTGGCGCATTGATCATGGAGCTCACCGCGCAACAGGAGGTGCAGGCCAAGCCGGATATCGGCCGCGTGCTGCTCACCACGACCCGTTCCATTGTCACCAACCCGCTGATCCTGGCCGTGCTGCTGGCCGTGCTATTCATTGTCCTGCAATGGCAGTTGCCCAGTCCGCTGCAGATTTTCGCCACGCAGATGACCAACGCTACCGGACCTTTGGCCCTGGTAGCCCTGGGCGCCGCCTTTGCCGTGCATCGCAATCAGAGCCTGATCAAGGGCGACGCCCTGGCGCTGGCACTGTTGAAGGTGGTGGTGCTGCCGGTGCTGGTGTTCGTTTCCGCCCGGTATGTGTTTAACCTCAGCGACTTCCTGATCAAGATTGCGGTGATCATGGCGGCCTTGCCGGTGGCGGTTAACGTTTTCATCCTGGCGTCGCGCTACAAGACCTATGAGACGCAGGTCTCCAGCAGCATGCTGCTCTCGGCAGTGATGGGCATCGGGGTCATCTCGGGGTTGCTGGTGGTGCTGGACTGATGCTCAAGCCTGCCGGCACATGACCGGCCATTGCACCCTGCAAGCGTTAGGCGCTTGCGGGGTGTTTTGTTTGCCTGTCCTGCGGCGTTCGCTGCAGGGCTGATGATCCCTGCGAAAACCTGCAGCAGCTTCCCGCAAAGCAGCTTTTCCCTTGCCTGTGCCTCACAAAAACCTCGTTTCGCAACGTTCCGGGTTATGGAAACAATGAACCCCTGCATACGCCTGCCCGACTGCCACGGGCGCCTGCGGCGATGCACTGCCGATCGATTTGTTCTTCCTACAAAAACAACAGGGAGCAAGCGATGAACCGCCATTCGAGCAAGACCGCGTCCGCTCACCCCGGACCGGTTGCAAACACTCCAAGCGAACGGGGCCACAGAGCCCGCAACGGTGACGATCCGGCTATCCGGCCTTTGCTGCCAGGCGCCTTGCACCGCTGACCAAGACTCGTAGTGCCTGGTGCAGTACCGCCCGTGAATACGGTCGCTTCCAGGCTCCTGATGTGCGGGTTCGTGCGGGCGAGCCGGCTTTCTTGAGGATGGGTTTCATGTCCAATACCTTGCGTTGCGGCGTTGCATTGTCCTGGGTTCTGCTATGCGCCGGGGCTTCGGCCCAACCGCAGAACCTCACCGTCATCTCCTTTGGCGGAGCCACCAAACAGGCTCAGGAAAAAGCCTACTTCCAACCCTTCAACCAAAGCGGGGCAGCCCGGGTGGTGGCGGGGGAATACAACGGTGAACTGTCGAAGATCAAGGCCATGGTCGATGTCGGCAAGACCAGTTGGGATGTGGTCGAAGTGGAAAGTCCGGAGTTGTTGCGCGGTTGTGACGAGGGCTTGTTCGAGCCTCTGGACCTGGCCCGCTTCGGTGATCCGGCGCAGTTTGTCCCGGGCACCCTGAGCGAGTGCGGCGTGGCCACTTATGTGTGGTCGATGGTCATGGCTTTTGCTCCACAGAAGCTGACCAAGGCCCCGAGTTCCTGGAGCGACTTCTGGAACCTCAAGGACTTCCCCGGCAAGCGCGGCCTGCGCAAGAGTGCCAAATACACCTTGGAAATCGCCCTGCTGGCCGATGGCGTTCCGGCAGCACAGCTGTACCAGGTGCTCAACACAGCAGAAGGCATCAGCCGGGCCTTTGCCAAGCTCGACCAGATCAAACCCTACATTCAATGGTGGGAGGCCGGCGCCCAACCGCCGCAGTGGTTAGTGGCCGGGGATGTGGTGATGAGCGCGGCCTACAACGGTCGGATTGCCATGGCACAGAAAGAGGGCATGCAGTTGAGTATCCTCTGGCCTCAGAGCCTATACGATCCCGAGTACTGGGCTGTGGTCAAAGGCTCGCCGAACAAGACGTTGGCCGAGGATTTCATCCTGTTCGCCAGCCAACCCCGGGCGCAGAAGGTGTTTTCGCAGAACATCCCCTATGGGCCGGTGCACCGTCAGGCACTGCCGCTGTTGCCTGAGGCGGTGCAGCAGCAACTGCCAACCTATGAGGCCAACCTGCAGGGCGCGCGGGCGGTGGATGCTGGGTTCTGGGTCGACCATGGCGAGGAGCTGGAGCAGCGCTTCAACGCCTGGGCGGCCCGTTGAAAGGCCGGTGATGTAATGAGAAAAGAGGGCCTGCACTCGCTGTGCAGGCCCTCTTTCGTGGGTGCGTTCAAAGCCGCTTCTGCAGTGGTGTCTCGGTCTGATGCACCGCCTTGCGACATACCTGTCGCAGCCCGGTGCAGAGGGTTGCGGTGATGGGCGATGGACTGTGCTGATGCAGCGCGCAGTGATAGGACGGTTGGCAACGTACCCGCCCCAGCATTAGCAGGCGACCGTCCGCCGGTCACGGGAGGGGCGAGCCAGTAGCATGTCCTAGGCATTGGCGGCTTCCAGCATTGCCGGTGTGTCACGGCAGCAGGCGCTGTTCGCTTGGATCATTCATGGCTTTCCTGACCATGGGCAGGCACGCCACCGATCACGGCTTCTGGCGCGATCGTGGAGAGGCTCTGGAGGCGCGTTTCAAACACTGGGCAGCGGCGAGCTGAAGGCATCCGCCGGTTCAATGGGCGGGGGCTTGAGGCCGCTGGGTCAGCCAGTCGATAAACAACGCGAACAGCTCAGCTTGGGAGCTGATGGCCAGCTTGGTGTAGAGGTTCTTGCGGTGCATGCGCACGGTTTCTGGAGAGATATCCAGCACCTTGGCCGTGGATTTCACCGAGTGACCGCGCAGGATCAAATGCGCGATCTCCCGCTCACGCACGGTCAGTAGCGGAGTGCCGAAGCTCATGAAGGCGGCTTCGATCTGCTGGTTGAGGTTGGCCGGTGCCAGGCCCGGCAGCGCGCTCTGAGTCGCGTGCTGGACCAGTTGCTGCAAGCCGCCGGCACTGCCGAAGCGCCGGATCAGCTCGCGCACCAGCGGTTCCACCGCCCGCAGCAGCACCAAGGGTTCGCTGGCGAAGCGCGCGCCACTCAAGCCCTGGAACATGCACAGGGAAATCTTGCTGTGCGGGTCGAGGTCGACGATGTAGTAACTGTCTTCGGCGCCCCCGGTCTTGAGGTAGTAGGTCTTGTAGTACTCGCTGGCGAAGAAGTCGTCCGGGGCAATTTCCGAGAGATGGTAGAAGCCCTCCGCCAGGCCGTTTTCCACCGCCAGGCAAAAAGGGTCGAGCAGGTAACCGCGGGAGAAATAGCGGTTGATGATCTCGTCACGGTACTCGCCGAATATGCCTTGTTCATGCAGCAGCTGTGGCGGCAAGCCTTTGCGTTCCAGGCTGATCATCATGGATTCGATGGGGGTCAGGGCATTCAGCGCTGCCGCCAGATGGGTGAGGAAGGTCTCCTGGTCGACGCTGCCCATTGCCTTGGCCACGCCGGCATGCCAGGCCTGCAGGGCATGGGCACAGAGGGGGGCGTTGAGGGAGTGGGCAGGTGCGCTCATGCCCGGCAGTTTAACTGCCGGGCGCGGGCCGGGTAAGACCCCGATTCGCAGTGCTGCCGGTGTCCGTTGTCGCTTCATTAATCTACGTACTGGCCTTCACTGCGCAGCTCGGCGGCGGCCTCAAGGATGCATTCGCGCAAGGTCTCGACGATCTCCTCGATCTGCGCGCGGGTAATGATCAGCGGCGGCGACATGACGTTGAGGTGGCCGATGGGGCGCACCAGCAACCCCTTGGCCTGGGCTCGCAGGTGGATGCGCTCGGCAATGTTCAGGGCCTCCGGCAACAGGCGCTTGCTGTGCTTGTCGGCGACAAATTCGACGCAGGCCATCAGCCGTTTGCAGCGCACGTTGCCGACCAGAGGTAGGTCCGCCAGGGTCTGTAGGCGTTGTTCCATGTAGGCCCCCACCTCCTCGACATGGGCCAGCAGGTTTTCTCGCTCGATGATCTCGATGTTCTTCAGTGCCGCGACGCAACTGACCGGGTGCCCGCTGTAGGTGAAACCGTGGGCGAAGCAACGGCCCTTGCCCGGTTCGCCGATCACCTGCCAGATGCGCTCGGAGAAAATGCACGCCCCCAGGGGCAGGTAGCCCGAGGTCAGGCCCTTGGCGGTGGTGATGATGTCCGGCTGCATGCCAAACACATCCTGCGAGGCGAAAAAGGCGCCCAGGCGACCGAACGAAGTCACCACCTCGTCGGCGACATACAGCAGGTCGTAGCGCTGGCAGATTTCCCACATGCGCCGGTGATAACCCTCGGGAGGAATGATCACACCGCCCGAGCCCATGATGGGTTCGGCGAAAAAGGCGGCCACCTTGTCCGGGCCGATGGTGAGGATCTTGTCCTCGAACTCGGCCACCAGAAACTCAAGGAAATCCGCCTCGCTCATGCCGGACGGGGCACGGTAGTAGTTGGGGCAGGAGATGTGGTGAAACAGGTCGTTCATGAAGTCGAATTCGGGCGCGCGGTCGGCGGCCTTGTTGCCGATGGACATGGTCAGGAAGGTGGAGCCGTGATACGAATTGATCCGCGAGATCACGTGCTTCTTTTCATGCTTGCCCCGACTGTTCTGATAGAACTGCACCAGGCGGTAGGCGGTGTCTACCGCCGTGGAGCCGCCCGTGGTGAGGAACACGTGGTTCAGGTCCCCCGGCGCGAGGCTGGCGAGCTTTTCACAGAGCTGGATGGCGCTGACGTTGGCCATGTCGCAAAACGGATTGGAATAGGCCAACTGCCGCACCTGATCGGCGATCGCTTCGGCCATTTCCTCACGGCCCAGGCCGATATTGGTGCACCACATGCCGCCGACCGCATCCAGGTAGCGGTGGCCGGCAGTGTCATAGATGTAGGCGCCATCACCGGCGGCGATGTTCAGCGAACCTTGCTCGCGATGCTCGTCGAACAGGTGGAAGCCGTGCATGTAATGGGCTTTGTCCGCGGCCACCAGTTGTGGGTCATCGAACTGTTGAAAAAAGGTTTTGGGTTGGATAGCCATGGGCTTCACCTCGGGTCGAGCCATTGGACGCAACGTCCGTGGAAGGGATAGGAATGGATCACTTGCCGATCTTCACCATGTTCCAGGTGCGGGTGATCAGGCGGGTACTGGCGGGAGACTGGATTTTCTGAGTAAACAGCCGCTCCCGGGTCAGGGCGTCGGGGTAGATTGCCGGATCGTCACGCACCTGGGCGGTGAGCAGCGGGGTGGCTTTGAGGTTGGCATTGGCATAGCGAATGTAGTCGCTGACCTCGGCTATCACCTGCGGCTGCAACAGGTACTCGATAAAGGCATGGGCGTTGGCCACGTTGGGGGCGTCGGTGGGAATGTAGAAACCGTCGAACCAGATCAGCGAGCCTTCCAGGGGAATGAAGTAGTCGAGCTTGACCGGTGCCCCGGCTTCATTGGCCCGAGCCTGGGCGGTGGCGTAATCGCCGGACCAGGTAGCACTCACGCATAGCTCGCCATTGGCCAGGCCATTGAGGTAACTGGTGGAGTCGAACTTGCGGATGTAGGGCCGCACGGCCATCAAGGCATCCTGCGCGGCCTTGAGGTCTGCGGGCTCGGCGCTGTTGGGGTCACGCCCCAGCCAGGCCAGCACCAGCGGCAGAATGTCGGTGGGTGAGTCCTGTAGCGTCACCCCGCAATCAGCGAAGCGCGACACCACCTTGGGATCGAACAGCATCGCCAGCGAACCGATGGGCGCGTCCGGCATGCGCTCGCGGATCTTGTCGACGTTATAGGTCACCCCGTTGCTGCCCCAGGTATAGGGTGCCGAGTAACGCACCCCGGGGTCGTAGCTCTCCAGGCTTGTGAGCACCTGGGGATCGAGATTTTGCCAGTTGGGCAACCACTGCTTGTTCAGCGGCTGGAACACCCGCGCCTTGATCAAGGGCGGCACCAACGCCGCATTGAGTACCACCAGATCGTAGCCGGAGCGCCCGGGCAGCAACTTGCCCTGGACGGTTTCATAGGAATCGAAAGTGTCGTAGATCACCTTGATGCCACTGGCTTTCTCGAAGCCGGCGAGAGTGTTCTCGCCGATATAGTCCGACCAGTTGTACAGCCGCAGCGTCTTGCTTGCGGGCTCCTGGGCCTGTACGCAGGCCGCCGCTACCGTCAGAACCACGCCAAACACCGCAGGGAATGCTATACGCATGCTGGAATTCCGCCTTGAGCCTGATGAGAGGAGCCCGGGTCGAGCCGTTGGCGCTACTGTCCGCGAGCCGCCGCGCGCAGGCCATAACCCGATCGGGTAGGTGAACCAGGAACAGGCAAGGGCAAGCTATCGGAATTGATTCATGCAATCATCCAGCCCCGTCGGCGACTTCGAAGCGTATTTGCCCGCCCGGAAACCTGAAGAAACAGCCCGGCAGAAAAAATATCGAATAGGAGTTGCCAGGAATGGAAAACATGTCCATAATTGCGACCATTCCTCAGCGAGGAAACGGAAAAACTCTTTAAAAAACAAAGAGTTGCGAGATGAGGTTAATCTCAGTATCCGTTAAGTTTGTATGTGTTCAGTGTTGTTTTTTGGGTACTGAGCACTTGGGGCCGAGTAGCAAAATGGTTATGCAGCGGATTGCAAATCCGCCTACGCCGGTTCGATTCCGACCTCGGCCTCCACCCTTGAAAACCCCGTAGATTAAGGTCTACGGGGTTTTTTATTGCCTGGGATTTGGGCGATCACTTCCGCAAATTTTTGGATCGCTTCCGCAACTCGCCTGTTTTTGGCGTCGTACTGAAGAGAATTTCCCTTCCCTGAGTGCGGGCTGGTGATGGTTCTCGGCTAAGATGTTTCCCCTTCGCTCCTATGGATCTTTCGGACTTGGCGATAAGGAATCGCGCTATGGAAGCGCCAGTAGCTGCCGCGGTCGTACAACTCGACGGGAAAATTCTTATCACGCGCAGAGCTCCAGGCCAGAAGCGGGTGGGAGTTTCTGGGCGGTAAGCTTGAGCATGGCGAAACACCGCAACGATTTAGTCATCTAAATCCATCTTCCTTTACATCGACGACTATCCCTGCCAAAGCGTTGAACGAATCAATATCAAGCGGCCGGCTGAGGAAATAACCTTGACCTTCATCGCACGACACTTCTTTGAGCAATTCCAAGTGATCGGCCGTCTCAACGCCTTCTGCTGTGACGATGAGGGATAATGCACGCCCCAAACCCACGATAGCTTTGATGATGGCAGTGTCCTCCTCGTTTCCTCCCATCCGGTTCAAAAAACTGCGGTCTATTTTCAAGCCGTCAAAGGGGAATTCACGCAGGTAGCTCAGTGAAGAATATCCCGTTCCAAAGTCGTCCATCGATATCCGCACACCGATGCGCTTGAGCGCTCGCATCACCTCAAGTGCGCCTGCGGCACCGTCAAGCATGACACTTTCGGTAATTTCCAACTCGACCCTCGCAGGATCGACTCCAGAGTCGTGAAGCGTTTTCTGAATTCGCTCGACCAGGTTGCCTCGCTTGAATTCAATGGGTGAAAGGTTAACTGAGACAAACAAGCTTTCTGGCCACTGTGCAGCGCAGCGGCAAGCGGTACTGATAACCCAGTCACTCAAGGAAAGAATCAGCCCAGCCTCTTCGGCAATTGGGATAAACGTGTCGGGTGGTATTAAACCGCGCTCAGGATGTTGCCAGCGTACCAGCGCTTCGGCACCGACCATCTGACCGTCAGCTATACGGTAGCGAGGCTGGAAATACAGACGTAGTTCACCGTGTTTGATGGCGAAACGCAGGTCGCTTTCCAGGCGACGGCGTTCAATGATCTTGGCATTCATATCGCCCGCGTAGTAGCGCCACGTGTTACGACCTCCGGCCTTTGCCTCGTAGAGGGCAATGTCGGCATAGCGAAGCAGCTCGGTGGCCTCGAAAGCGTCCGTTGGCGCTATCGCGATGCCAATACTGGTGCTGACGAACACGTCCTGCTCATCGATCGTTATAGGCCGCTCGATGGACTCGATGAGGCGACGACAGAGCGCCTCGACTTGTTCCTGGATGCTCATGTCGGTGAGGATCAGTACGAACTCGTCCCCCCCGATACGAGCTACCAGATCCCCATCGCGCACGCATTCAGCCAGCCGGCTCGATACTTCATTCAGCACCAAATCACCGGCAGCATGCCCGAGCAAGTCATTGACTGGTTTGAAACGATCAAGGTCCAAGCTGAGCATGATCAGAGGTTGCTCTGCCGTCTGCAATGCCTTGAGTTTGCTGTCCAGAAACTCATGAAGACGTCTCCTGTTGGGGAGCCCGGTCAAGGCGTCGTGCTGTGAGAGGAATTCGATTCGTCGACGGGCTTCAACTTCTTCCGTCACATCGGTCGCCGTACCGCGAAAACCTTCACCTGTCATTTCGCGCGCCGAAAGGCGAGTGATGCGCTCCCGACCTTGGGTATCGACGTAGCGGCACTGAACGCTGAGATCCGGCCGACGGTTCGGGATGCTGAGCCACTGGGATAACGTGCCCAATTCGGTGCACAACAGATCGTCGATCATCGCGCCGATCCAAGCGTCCCTGGACAGTCCCGTTACGTCTTCAAAGCGCTCGGACAAAAAGGTCAGACGCCAGTCAGCATCTATTTCCCATACCCAGTCCGAGCTGGTTTCAACGACGTCGCGAAAACGCGCTTCGCCGGTGGCGAGGGCCTCCTGGCTGCGCTGTAGCGATGCATAGCTGGAGTCAAGCACCAGCGCCCCGGCGGTGGTGCGACGCAAAATGGCCCAGGTCATCAGGCACACCAGCAGCAAGGCAACGCCGATCAATGGCAACCCTAGCTTCAATAGACGCAGGCCTGGCTTGGATGAACTCCAGTGCAGCGTACCGGCAGCACCGTCAATACCCAATGGCAGTAGTGACGTTGCGCCCGCTTC
Source organism: Pseudomonas sp. LD120 (assembly GCF_009861525.1). GTDB lineage: Bacteria > Pseudomonadota > Gammaproteobacteria > Pseudomonadales > Pseudomonadaceae > Aquipseudomonas. The sequence goes on from NZ_WVHL01000003.1 coordinate 1,584,374, forward strand.
GTCGGCCGTGGCGGCATGCAGATGCTTGACTCCAAAATCGTTGCCGATCAGCTTGAGCTTGGCGCTGTTCAAAACATCCACAAAAACCAACACCGACGGCGACCGGTCATCCGCCACCACCGACGGGTCGGTGCCCGGTGTAATCGCTGCTGCCGCGATGAGGGCGGGTACGCCATTGACATTGATAAAGGCAGTGGTCGGCGTTTCTGTTTCCGCGCCTGCACGAGCTTTGTCAATAATCCCGGCAATGGACTGCTTGAGCCACTCAGAGACTTCAACGGATTTGAGCTCGCCCTTGACCACAGAGTAAACGGTGCGATTGACGTCGCTGACGACAAACAGCCCCTGGAAACCGAAATCCTTGTAAATCGTTGGTCCGACGTTTTGTCGAACGAAGGCCCAGTCCAGGTCAACTTCGGTATGCAGGTGCTTATAAGCATCACCCCAAAATGCGTAATCCTTGACGGTTGAGCGCAGCGACTTTTCCAGCGATTGCATCGCCTTTTTGGTGTAAAAAGCGCTTTCGACTTCCTCCGTTCGGTCTAAATCATGGGCAAGATAAATAAGTGAAACGCTGGCTAACAAAAACACACCCGCCAACAGACCCGCAAACTTGAAAAGAGAAGCCCGTGCTAATGACACGCTTGAGCGACTGGAGAGGGTAACGATGGAGGCGAAGTTGTTCGGCATAATTTCCTGCTGGTCGCAGATACAGGTAGTTTGCATAACGTTATCGGCTGCGCTGAGGAAACTGTGAGTGCGCTCATTTTCTGTGGCCGGTGTGCGACACCGATATGGCTAGGTCCTGCCCAAGAAATGAACTGCTCCTGGTTTCGTAGGCCACTCCGAACGACTGCGCTGGGCCGATTTTGTTGAAAAAGGCTGATGTTCAGATCGCCTGAACTCAGGCACGACTATCAAGGGAGAACGCCTTCGCCCTTGATCAACCCCGCACCCATGGCGCGACGCAGCAGCTCATTGAACAACCAGCGAAACAGATCGTTGTCCTGAAAACGGTCGTGTCGGTTCTTGGAAAACGTCGAGTGATTGAGGACTTCATCCTCAAGGCTCAACCGGCAGAACCAGCGATGCGCCAGGTTCAACCGGGCCTCTTCGCCCAAATCGCCGCTCAGCGCGGATGCCATGGCAATAGCCCACGATCAGCATGCGGATCATCAGCTCAGGATCAATCGACGGCGGTCCAATCGGGCTATAGAAATCGTCGAGGTATTGGCGCAGGTCGCTCGGATCGAGACACCGATCAATGCTGTGCGGTAGGTGATTGGTTGGGATGTGATCTTCGAGAATGAACGAGTAAAACAGTCGGTCCTGCCCACTCGACAGCTGCCCCATCATGCTGCGTGCGTCGCTGTTGACCGATGCGAAGATTGCGCCGCGGGCCAGGCAGGGGAGCTACGTTTCAACAGAATTGGTCGTATGTCACGGAACTGAAATCGCCGGATGCTCCTTGCCAGAGCGTCATCAGCATCGGCCGCTGCCTTGCTAGCGGCCTTTCCCAGGCTTCGTCCCAGCGATTGCCCAGCATCTGCTGGCTCAGGCGCAGGCCTGCGGCGTTGGTGATCAGCACCGAGGTCTTGATGGGATTCATGGCCCGACGTTCCGGTAGTTTCTCCAGGAAGACTGCCAGGTTCGAGTGTTTGCCAGCGTCCTCCAGAAGAATTCGCAAGCGTTTCTCGGTCTTGCCCTGGCCAATGCGCAGAAAGCCTCCACTTTTGTCCGTGGTGGCAGCCTTCAGCACATCGGCTGGCGGTTGTCCCCACGTTCCCGTGGGGCACGGTAGGGCTTCTAATCCTCGCACTCTGTGGGCTATCAATCTTTACATGCCCTGTAGCCTCTGAGCATGACGAACACAAGGATTCCCAGAATTCCCATCATGGCCGAGGAAGTCATCAGCAACATCGTATGCGTTGTCGAGAACGCGTCTTTAGCCGCCTCCATCAGCGCACTGCTCTGGGGTTCGACCAGGCTGTGAGCGACAATATAGCTATCGCCAATCGAGCGCGCCGCGCGCTCTGCCAGTGGTTGCGCAAGGTCTACCGGCAGCGAGATCGTGCGGCTGAATAGATTGGACATGAATACACCAAAGAAGGTGATCCCAAGGCCTGTGCCCAGCTCATAGGCGGTCGCTTCCAGCGAGCCCGCCGCCGCGCCCTCGCTGGCCTCCACCGAGCCCATGATGGCGATGGACGATGCCGTCAGGCCGATGCTCAGTGTCAGGCCCAATAAAACCAGCAGCGACGGCACACCCAAGCCTGGCTGATGCAGATCTGTCAGGGCCAGGCAGGCCAGCGCTACAGCGGACAAGCCCAAGGACGCACTGGCCACGAGGCGCAGGCCACAGAGGTTGGAAAGGTAGCCGGCCACCGGGCCGCCGACGGCGGCAGCGACCATGATCGGCACCATGAAGATGCCGGCCTGCAGCGGCGTCTTTCCCAACACGTACTGCAGCTCCTGCGCCAGTGTCAGTTCGACCCCGGCCAATGCGCCAATGGCCACCACTGCCATGATGATCCCGGCCAGGATCGCCGGACGCGAGAACAGCGACAGGTCGAGCATGGGGTTCGCCGAGCGCAATTGCAGACGGACGAAAACGCTCAGCAGGCCGATTCCCAGCAGCGCTGCCGACAGAGCCACCCCCAGCGGTTGCGTGGCACCGACGGTCGCCTTGATGCCATACACCAGCGCCAGCACGCCGGCGATAAGCAGCAAGGCCTGATCCAGTGCCCAGGCGCCAGGGGTGATCTCTTCGCTGCGTGGTAGCAGGAGGAACACCAGCGGTGCGACCACCAGCATGATCGGCACGTTGATCAGGAAGGCAGATCCCCACCAGAAATGCTCCAGCAGCGCACCACCGATCAGTGGCCCAAGCGCGGCCCCTGCAGCACCGACCGTGCCCCACAGACCCAGGGCAATAGCGCGCTCGTCTTCGTCCTCGAAGGTGCGGCGGATGATGCCCAGCACGCACGGCATGATCATCGAACCGCCGAGGGCCAGCAGCACCCGTGTGCCAATCAGCAGGGCCGGGGTCGGCGCGAAGGCCGCCAGCAGCGAGGCGATGCCGAAGACCACCAAGCCGGTGAGCAGTACGCGGCGGTTGCCGACATGGTCGGCCAGAGTGCCCATCGGCACCAGCAGACCCGCCATCAGCAATGGGTAGATGTCGATGATCCACAGCACCTCGGAGGCCGAGGCTCCGAGCGCCAAGGTCAGGGAGGGCACGGCAATGTGCAGGATGGTCATGTCAATGACCACCGGTAGAAAGGCCAGCATGACGGCCAGCAGGATCAGCCAGCGACGAGGAATGACAGCAAGTATGGAGACGTTCATAAGCACCGTGGAAGGACTCTACTGAGCCGCTGTAACAGCGGCAATTTTTATAATATTGCGCTCATGTAGGCCGCCACCCAGCGACTTATACAACGCTACCCAGTTGGCGATTTCCTCGCGGCGCAGGTCCAGCAGCGCCTGGCGTGCTGCCTGCAACTGGCGTTGGGCGTCGAGCAGTTCCAGGCGGCCCTCGACGCCAGCGCGGTAACGCAGATCGGAAAGTTGCAGGCGTCGTTCGGCAGCGGTGACAACACGCAGTTGCGCCTTGATTTGGCGGTCGAAGGTAGCCGAACCGGCCAGGGCGTCGGCCACCTCGCGGAAGGCTGTCTGGATGGCGCGCTCGTACTGAGCGACCGCCTCGGATTTGCGCACCTTCGCCAGGCTCAGTTCAGCACGCAGGCGCCCGCCCTGGAACAGCGGCTGAGAAATCTGCGGCGCGAAGCGCCAGACCCGCCCGGCCGGGTCGAACAGGCCTGTGAGCGAGGTGCTGGCGTAACCGAAGGACGCGGTGAGGGATATCTGCGGGAAAAACGCTGCCCGCGCCGCACCGATATCGGCATTGGCGGCCACCAGCATGTGTTCGGCCTGGCGCAGATCCGGGCGAGCAAGCAATAGATCGGCTGGCAATCCGGTGGGCAGACGCGCGATCAGCGGTTGGGCGTCCAGCGCTAAGGCGGCAGGCAGTTCGCCGGGCAGCTCGCTGCCTACCAGCAACTGCAAGGCGTTATCCGCCTGCGCCAGGGCACGCCGGCGTGCCTCTAGGTCAGCTTCGGCAAGCGCCACCTGTCCCTCGGCCTGGGCCACATCCAGGCTGCTGTTCTGCCCCGCCTGCTTGAGCAAGCGCGCCAGTTGCAACGACTGGCGCCAGTCAGCCAAGGTGCGTTCAGTGAGCTGCAATTGTTCGTCCGCCAGGCGTTGGGCGAAATAGGCCTCGGCCACCGCGCCGACCAAAGCGATCTGCGCCGCATCGCGCCCCTGCTCGCTGGCCAGGTAGCGGGCAAACGCCGCTTCTGAGAGCGCCCGAACACGACCGAACAGATCCAGCTCGAAGGCGCTGAGGGCGACGTTTACCCCGGTCTGCTGGCTCAGCACGCGGCTGGTCTGGTGGTTCGCATCGGTGCTCAGGGCGCGTTCACGTGTGTGCGTCGTCTCCATCCCCACGGCTGGCAAGCCCGCTGCGCGTTGGATGTTCGCCTGGGCTTGTGCGGCTTCAACGTTGAGGGTGGCCAGGCGCATGTCGCGATTGTTGGCCAGGGATAGAGCGATCAGCTGTTGAAGGCGTGGATCGCCGAACATTGCGCGCCAGCCCAATACACTGGCCGGCAGCGTCGAGGTCGGTGTGGCAACGGCTGCAGGAAAACTCGTCGGTACCGGCGCATCCGGACGTCCCAGGGATGGTGTCAGCGAGCAGGCGGTCAGGCAGCCTAGCAGTGGCAGGATCAGTAACAAGCGCATTATGGGTTCTCCTGGGCCAGCGTGGTGGCGCCACGCTGTGCACGCCAGGTGTTGAAACGCTCCTGGGTGCCGATGATGAAGACGAAGAAGGCCGGCACGAAGAACACTGCCAGTACAGTGCCGCTGAGCATGCCGCCGAACACCCCGGTGCCGATGGCATGCTGGGTTTCGGCGCTAGCGCCGGACGCGAGCATCAGTGGCACCACGCCGAGGGTAAAGGCCAGCGAGGTCATCAGGATCGGGCGCAGGCGCAGGCGCGCAGCGGTCACCGCAGCGTCGATCAGCGTGTGACCCTCGGCATGCAACTGGCGGGCGAACTCGACGATAAGAATAGCGTTCTTCGCCGACAGGCCGATGATGGTGATCATCCCCACTTTGAAGAACACGTCGTTGGGCATACCGCGCAGCATCACTGCAGCCACTGCACCGAGCAGGCCCAGCGGCACCACCAGCATTACCGACAGCGGGATCGACCAGCTCTCGTAGAGCGCTGCCAGCACGAGAAACACCACCAGCGCCGACAGCAGCATCAGCAGCGGGGCCTGCGCCGCCGACTGGCGCTCCTGCAGCGACTGCCCCGTCCAGGCAACGGCAAAGCCCTGTGGCAATTGCGCTACCAGACGCTCCATCTCGGCCATCGCCACACCGCTGGAAACGCCTGGCGCCGCGCCGCCGGCGATACGCACGGCGGGGAAGCCCTGGAATCGCATCATCTGTTGTGGTGACTCGCTCCACACCGGTTTCACCACCTCGCGTAGCGCCACCATACTTGCGTTGATATTGCGCACGCGCAGGCCGAGTACGTCGTCCAGTTGCATGCGTGCCGGGGTGTCGGCCTGCAGGATCACCTGCTGCATGCGCCCGGCATTGGGGAAGTCATTGACGTACAGCGAGCCCATGGCAGCCGACAGCGTGCTACTCACGGCAGTGAAAGACAGGCCCATGGCCTCGGCCTTCTGCCGGTCAATCTCCAGGTGCACGCTCTCGCCGGGCGGCAGGCCATCGGGGTAGACATCGCTGACCACGCCGCTCTGCGCGGCCATTTCCAGAAGTTGTGCCTGCGCGGCCAGCAAGGCGGCCTCGCCACGGTTCGCGCGATCCTGCAGGAACAGGGTGAAACCGGAGGAGGTGCCCAGTTCGTCGATGGCCGGTGGCATCAGGCTCATCACCGTGCCTTCAACGTTTTCCGTCATGGCCTGCTGCGCCAGCGCGGCTTCTTCGGCAGCCGTGGCGCCATCGCGCTGATCCCAGTCCTTGAGCATGGTGAAGGCCATGGCCGCGTTGGGGCCGGAGCCGGCGAAACTGAAGCCCAGCACCACTAGGTTGGTGTTCAGCCCCGGGCGAGAAGCCACGTGTGTTTCGAAGCGCTTGACCACGTCCAGCGTGCGCTCGCTGGTGGCGCCAGTGGGTAACTGGATGGAGGTCATGAAGTAACCTTGATCCTCCACGGGCAGGAAGGACGACGGCAACTGTGCGGCGGCGAAGGCCAGTAGCGTGCAAAGCATGACGAACGCCGCCATCATCCGCCCGCTGCGTCCAACCAGGCGCGCCACCCGTGCACCGTAGCTCGCCGTGAGGCGCTCGAAACCACGGTTGAAGGCGCCGAAGAAGCCGCGTTTTTCATGGTGGTCGGGGCTCACCGGTCGCAGCAGCGTGGCACACAGTGCAGGTGTCAGGCTCAGGGCGAGGAAGGCCGAGAACAGGATCGACACCGCCATCGACAGGGTGAACTGCTGGTAGATCACTCCCACCGAGCCGCTGCCGAAGGCCATGGGAATGAACACGGCGGTGAGTACCAGGGTGATGCCGATCACCGCGCCGGTGATTTCCTGCATCGCCCGCGAGGTGGCGGCCTTCGGCGACAGACCCTGGGTGGCCATCAGCCGCTCGACGTTCTCAACCACCACGATGGCATCGTCGACGATGATGCCGATGGCCAGCACCATGCCGAACATGGTCAGTGAGTTGATCGAGAAGCCGGCCAGCAGCATCACGGCGAAGGTGCCGAGCAGTGCGATGGGCGCGACGATGGCCGGGATCAGCGTGTAGCGCAGGTTCTGCAGGAACAAGAACATTACCAGGAACACCAGCGCCATCGCCTCGAACAGGGTGTAGATCACCTTCTCGATGGACACCTTGACGAAGGGGGCAGTGTCGAACGGCACCGAGTAGGCCATGCCCGCCGGCATGCTCGGCGCCAGCTCGGTCAGGCGCTCGCGCACGGCTGAAGCGGTGCGCACGGCGTTGGCACCGGGCGACAGTTGGATGGCTGCACTGGTCGCCGCCACGCCGTTCTCGCGGTTAGAGAAAGAGTAGGACTGCGCGCCCAACTCGATCCGCGCTACATCACCGAGCACCACCTTGGCACCATCGGCACCCGCACGCAGGACCACGGCGGCGAACTGCTCCGGTGTGCTCAGTTGCCCTTGCACAGTCAGCGGTATGGTCAGGCGCTGGCCCGGCAACGCCGGCTCGTCGCCGACCCGACCGGGGGCGATCTGCGTATTTTGCTGCTCGATGGCCTGTGCCAGCTCGCTCATCGTCAGGCCATAGGCGGTGAGCTTGTCGGGGTCGACCCAGACGCGCATGGCCTGTTCGGCGCCGAACATTTGCACGCGCCCCACGCCGTCGATGCGGCGCAGCTCCTGGATGATGTTGCGCGCCAGGTAATCGTTCAGCGCAACCTCATCGAATTGGCTGTTGGGCGAGGTCACACCGATCATCATCAGAAACCCCGAGGCGGCGGATTCCACCTGCAGGCCGTTCTGCCGTACGGCCTGGGGCAGGCGGGGTTCGACCGCCTTGATGCGGTTCTGCACGTCCACCTGGGCCAGCTCCGCATCGGTGCCGGGCTTGAAGGTGGCGATGATCTGCGCGGTGCCTGAGGTGTCCACCGAGGACTCGAAGTACAGCAGGTTCTTCACCCCCGACAGCTCGCGTTCGACCAGACTTACCACCGAGTCGTTGAGTGTCTGCGCAGTGGCACCTGGATAGGTGGCGTAGAGGGTCACCGACGGTGGAGCCACCGACGGGTAGCGGGCAATGGGCAACTGCGGTATGGCGATGATGCCGACCAGCACGATGAATAGGGCGATCACCCAGGCGAACACTGGGCGGTTGATGAAGAACTGCGGCATGACGGTTTCTCCGGATTCAGCGCTCGATAGCGCTGAGCTGTTCGCGGTTGACGGTGGGCTGCCAGGGGCGTGTGACGACATGGGCATGAGGGGTCAGGCGTACGATGCCCTCGACCACCACCTGCTGTCCGGCGCTGAGCCCGGACACTACGCGGTAACGGCGCTCGATCAGCTCACCAACCTCGATGGGCACCGGCTGTACCTGGCCCTGGGCATCCACCACCCACACGCTGGCCTGGCCTGCGCTGCGGATCACGGCCTGCTGCGGCACGCTGAGGGTCGCGGGGTAATGCGCACGGGGAACCCGCGCCTGCACGTAAAGGCCGGGTAGCAAGCGGCGCTGCGGGTTGTCCACTAGCACGCGCAGCAGCACATCGCCGGTGCCAGCATCCACCTCAATGCCGGAAAACAGGATGCGCCCGCGCATACCCAGCGGCTTGCCGTCGCTGCCGAGGATTTCCACGTCCGGCTCCGGCATCGCCGAACCGATCTGCTGACGCAGCGCCTCCAGCACCGAGGCGGATTGGCGCACGTCGACGTACACCTGGTCGATCTGCTGGATACGCGCCATGGGCGTCGCATCGGTCGGCGATACCAGCGCCCCTTCGCTGACCAGCGCCTGGTCAATGCGTCCGGCAATCGGTGCTTCGACGCTGGCGAACTGAAGGTCCAGCTTGCGCCGCGCCAGCGTCGCCCTGGCCTGGGCTACATCGGCGGCGGCCTGCTCGCGCAGCGCCACGGCGTCGTCATACACCTGGCGGCTCACCGCCTCGGCGCGCATCAGCGGGGTCAGGCGATCGGCCTGCAAACGCGCCCGTGCCAACATCGCTTCGGCACGTTGCAAGAGGGCAGCGGCGCTGTCGACCTCGGCCTTGAACGGCGCCGGGTTGATCTGGAACAGCAGGGCGCCGGCTTTGATCTCGGTGCCCTGCTCGAACAGGCGGCGCTGCACGATGCCACCGATCTGCGCACGTATTTCGGCGCTGCGCACGGCAGCCACACGCGCAGGTAGATCCTCGCTGACCGACAGTTCGTGTGCCTGCAGTGTCAGCACCGACACCTGCAGCGGCATGGGGGGCGCGGATTGCTCTGGCGCTGAATCGCAACCTGCCAGCCCCAGCACGGCAAGACCTGCGAGCAAAATGCTCAGATGCCGCTGTTTACTGCCCATAACCCACTCCTCGTTGCACGCTAAACCCTAGCCACCGGATGTTGAACGGGGCTGATCGAAGCTGCATTCTGAAGCGCGGCTATTGCGAATGATTCGAGTCTTTGTGGAGAAAGTATGGAGTGCGCGATATAGTTCAGCGCCACCGTATGTGAAGCTGCTCATGTCTGATCGCAACATGCGCACCAGCCTGACTTCCCGCGCCTCGGCACTGGTGCTGATCGCTGAGGATGAGGCCGAGATCGCTGACATCCTCATCGCCTATCTGCAACGCAGCGGGCTGCGTACCCACCACGCCAGCGACGGTCAACAGGCCTTGGCCCTGCACCAGGCGCTCAAGCCGGACCTGCTGCTGCTCGACGTACAGATGCCAATCTTCGATGGCTGGAAGGTACTCAGCGAAATCCGCTCACGGAGCGACACTCCGGTGATCATGCTGACCGCGCTTGATCAGGACATTGACAAGCTGATGGGCCTGCGCCTGGGGGCCGACGACTACGTGGTCAAACCCTTCAACCCGGCCGAAGTGGTAGCGCGGGTGCAGGCGGTACTGCGGCGCACCCGAGCCCATGCCCCCGCGGCCACGCAGATGCTGCGCGCCGGCCCGTTTCAGATCGACTTGGACAGTCATGAAGCGAGCGTGCAGCACGACGGCCAGACGTACGCGCTGGATCTGACCCTGACCGAGTTCAAGCTGCTCGCCTGTCTGATGCGCGCCCCGAAGCGGGCGTTCAGCCGCGCGGAATTGCTGATCAACTGCCTGCCCGAAGGCGACACTCAGGAGCGCACCGTGGACAGCCATGTCAGCAAGCTGCGCAAGAAGCTTGAGGCACTCGACATCCAGGGCGTGCCGGCTAGCGTCTGGGGCGTGGGTTATCGCTTCGGCACCGAGCCATGAAACCGACACCGGGTCTGCGCCGGCAGATCATCCAGTCTCTGGCGATAATGGCGCTGGGCATCATATTGATCGCCGTGTTCGGCTCCTACGTGTTCTATGCGATCGCCGTGGCTTACATGCCCGGCAGCATCTCCGAAACCTGGATGCCGTCTCGGGTAGAGATGGTCTGGATTGCTTGCACTATCGCCGCTGCGCTGGGCATGTCGGTGTTCGTTGCCATTCGCCTGTCACGACGCCTTATAACCCCGTTGAACTCAGTGGCGCACAGCCTGCGTGAAGTGGCTCAGGGTAAGCTCGACGCCCGTGCGCCGCTGGACGAACAGGCCATGGGCGAAATGGCGCAACTGGTGAGCGATTTCAACGCCATGGCCGAGCGCCTGCAGAGCATGACCCGCGAGCGCGAGTTTTGGAACGCGGCCATCGCCCACGAGCTCAGAACCCCGGTGACTATCCTGCGCGGTCGTCTTCAGGGCCTGGCAGAAGGCGTTTTCAACCCTAGCAATGAGCTGTTCGAGGGACTGCTGCGCCAAGTGGAGGGACTCAACCGCCTGATCGAAGACCTTCGCGTGCTGAGTCTCAAGGACAGTGGCCATCTGGAAGTCAAGCGAGTCAACGTCCGGTTGGCCGAAGAACTAAACACCGTACTGCAGGCCTTCGCTGCGCCCCTTGCCGCGAAAGGCTTTCACCTGCAGCACGAACTGGACGCCAACTTGTTGGTGGTGTGCGATGCGGTACGCATCCGCCAGGCACTGATGGCGCTCTTGGAAAACGCTCTGCGCCACGCCAATCCGGGCAACCTGCGGGTATGTTTGGAACAAGCGGATGGCCTCGTACAATTGTCGGTGGAAGACGATGGCCCCGGTATTGATAGCCGACTGGCCAGCGATATTTTCGAGGCTTTTCGTCGTGGCGATCCTTCACGCTCCAGGAAAAACGGCGGTAGTGGCTTAGGGCTCGCTGTGGTCAAAGCTATTGCACAGGCGCATGGTGGTCATGCGATATGCAGACCATCTGGCCTGGGAAGTTCGTTCGTTATTTGCTGGCCGGCCGGCACATAAGTTTCACCGGGATAGCCTGTTAACCTATTGTTCGTCATTGGCCGATTCCGTTGAAAAAGTCGGATTTTCAAATGGCCAGAACTCAGGCACGAGTACCACCGGAGAACCTACTCACCACATTGAGTGTCTTTCGGTTCTTCGTTGACCTTTTTCTGCTCGGGTATCGGGTTAGTTCGAGTTTTTTGCTTGGTGCAGGCGCTCGGGTAGCACTTGGCTTTCATCGGACACGTGGCGCAGTCGGTCTGCCAGGATCGGAAGATGCAGATGCAGATGCAGATGCAGTTGTTGGCTTTGGTGATGTGTGAGCGCTCGTTCTTGCAAGCTCGCCATTGCTGCGCAACGCATTGCCGGCTGGGCAGCGGTACTCCTCAGCCTCTTTATTCCAGTGGAAATCGTTACTCGAAAAACTGTCGTTTTTGCGCTCGGTTCTGTCCCGCACTGGCACATGCGGCTCGATGTCTTTTTCTTCCACCCTCCGGGCGCCATCGGCGCGGTACCGTAAGCGGTGTCGTCAACGAGGCGTTCTGGCTTGATGTCGAACTGCACTTCGACCTGATCAATCATACGTCTGTGGTTCGATGAGCCGGTGTGGGTTCCACATCCAGGATCACGCCTTGCTCGGTATCGATCCGATCAGTAAGCGTCCTACAAACTCACCTTTCGAACTCCTGCATTAAGACCGATGGTGTCCGCGTATTCTCAAGCGGGCGCGATCCTCCTTAGCGTCAGGATTTCCATGCGCCAACGAAGCTCTTACCCGAAACCGTTCAAAGCCCTGGTCGTTGAGGGATGCCTGCAACCTGGAGCAAGCGTTTCCAGTGTCGCCATCAGCCACGGCATCAATGCCAACGTCATTCGTAAATGGGTACCGCTTTACCGAGAGCAGCCGGTGGCAACACTGCCCGCTTTCATCCCGCTATCGACGTAGCGGGCCAGTGAGACTGGGTAATTGCTACCGCATCACTGGCGGCAGGCCCGACTTAGGCAAGATGAGCAGGGCGCACGCTCACTCATGGATTGGATCGAATCTTTGCTCACTGGCAGAATTGCTCAGAACACCGCTAGGGCTGGCTCCTTGGCGACAACATTTCGCTTTGAAGGAAAGGTCAATGGAGCAATACGCTGTATGGAACGCAGAGCCGGTACTGCTTCATCTGGGAGCACTGTCTATCCATTGGTACGGGGTCTTGTTTGCCGCAGCCTTGGGGCTCGGTTTCGCTGTGATGCGTCTGATCTACCGGCATGAAAGACGAAACGAAAAGGAGCTCGATAGCCTCCTGATCTACCTCACCGCCGGCACGTTGATCGGGGCCAGGCTGGGGCATGTGCTCTTTTATGATCCCGCTTTCTACTTGTCTCACCCTTGGGAGACTCTTGCAATCTGGAGGGGTGGGCTCGCCAGTCATGGCGGGGCGCTGGGGATAGTGGCAGCACTCTGGCTTTATTGCCGGCGCCATCCTGGGACGGGGTACATTTGGCTGCTAGACCGCATCACTTTACCGGCACTCCTAGGTGGCGGGTTGATTCGCATCGGCAATTTCTTTAATTCAGAAATCGTCGGTGTACCCACTATCGTTCCTTGGGCAATTGTCTTTCCCCACATCGACCTGCTTCCCAGGCATCCAACTCAACTATATGAGTCGGCGGTCTATATGGTGCTGTTTGCGATTTTTTGTACGCTCTACAGAAAGTCCCTAATCATTGCACGGCCGGGGATGATGGCCGGTTTCTTCCTGATACTCGTATTCTCTGCCAGGTTCATCTTGGAATTTACCAAGATGCCCCAAGCGACCTATGAGTCATCGCTGCTCAGCGTCGGGCAGTGGCTAAGCATTCCGTCAATTCTGATTGGGATCGCTCTGTCGTACCGCGCAGCTATTCATAGCAAAAAAGAAGTCCTGGCCTGTCCAACTCACCCTGCGTAAGTCAGGCTGGCAACCAACGCCTGTTGGCGCTGCCAAACGCTCATGGCCGGATCTGGTTCGAAAGGTATCTTGGCCAGACGCTTACTCAGGTAATTCGTGGAGTAAGCGTAGAGCTGCTAGTTGGTACTACGAAACGTCCCATTAGGGCTAGGCCAAATACCGCGATCGGCTCAAGAAGCCTCTGAAGCTGGCCCAGGTGCTGGAAAAAGCGCTGGGTGAGGATTCGAACTGCATCGGCGTCTTTATCACTGCCCCTCGGGGGGCAGGGGGATATTGCGGCGACCCTCGGCTTGCCGGAGCGTAGGGTAGGAAATCAATTGCGCTCGGCACGCTGGTCTCTGGGGGCGCGACGATAGCGCGGTCCATCAGGATCACCATGGGGCATGGCGAGGTTGACTTCGTTAGCGCTATACGGCCTAGACTCCTGCGGCTGGAGGCCGCTGCTTCGAAGGGCGCCTCCTCTGGGCGCGGCTTTAATGGAGCGTCCTAATTCGGCGACTTTCGCCAATTCTGATGCGATCCAGTGCCCGGTTGAGCCCGTCCAGTGCGTCCAGAAGAGCTTTTGCTTCAACCTCGCGGCCCTCTCCCCAAAGGCGTTCGGCCATTTTGTTGAGGGCCTGGATCGACTTTTCGATATCAGCAGCAGTCGCTGTTTTGGCATCCGTTGGCTGTTTCTTTGGCATTCAGCGAGGCCTCTCTAACGCCTTCATCGTGATCACAGTGGTGGGGGCGATTGTCCTGTGCGTGCTCATGCGGACTGGCTTCGGCGTGCTCAAGGGCGTGCTGAGCTCCTGTGTGGCAACGCGAGTATATCGCTGGCCAGAATACATCCTGATGAAAAAGGCGCACGCCTGGTACGGCCGACAATAAAAGACGAGGTGTTTTCAGGTGCGCTGGCACCGCGCTATGGGGGCACAGGATTTTGGCTGTAAGACGTTGACCGAGTCAGCGCAGGGCTGTGCTGGAGGAGTACGTCGACAGAGGCGGGAGGCTCATGTCTCGAATAGCAGATTCAAGCTTGTCCTGATAGATCGTCAAAATCGAATAATCCAGCTTTTGGCTGATATCGGCACCGTCGGCAGCGTTGATCAAGAGTGTATTCAGCGCGTCCGCGACCAGTTCGGCAGTGACTTTCAGGACACTGATTCCATAACTGCTATCGGCGATAAGCGGGCTTGTTAAATCGTACATACAGTTCCCGAGGTCGCTGTGGTGAAGGTTGATGGCGATAAGCCATCGCTAGGATAGCTAAAGCGCCAGCGCCCTGTCACCGGAAAAAGACCGCGGTGGGGCGGCCTGGCTTCGTTCGGGGGCAGGGGCTTTGGTGGGGGGCTCGCGAGTGGGTATTCCACGGGCTTGCTGCTGCTCTGGCGTTTGGCGGGGCTCAGCGAGTGCGCTGGCCGCGGCGCCACGTGGGGTGGAAGTGCCGCCAATGGGCATCTTGTGCTGCGGCCAGTAGTTCGCGGTCACCCCGGGTGTCGCCCCAGGCCCGCAGCCGATACTGACTCAAGGGACCGTAGACGCTTTCCAAGCGCAGCACCTTGTTCTCGCATCGGCAGTTATTGCCGACGATTCGGCCGGTCAATACACCGTCTACGACCTCCAGTTCGGTCCCGATCAGCTTGATGCCCAGACGTGTGGCGAAGGGCTGCAGTACCAGTGCCGGCGAGGCTGAACACAGGGTCACCAGCGCCCCGGACTGCAGTTCACTGGCCACCGCTTGCAGGCCATTTGGGCGCATCAGGCGGGTCCAGGACCGTTGGCAGAAGGCTTCCGCCTGCTGCTGCACCCACTCGACCTTGACGTCTTTGAGAAAGCGGCTGATCAGTTGTGCCTTGAGCTGGTCGCGGTCAACGCGACGGGCCAGAAAGCCTAGGCTGGGCAATGCCAATCTGAGCATTCGCCGATGGAATTCGCGGTGGCCAAATGCAAATCGCAAAAAAGGCACGAAGCTGTCATGGCGGGTGAGGGTGCCGTCGAAGTCAAAGACCGAGAGTATGCGGACGGCCCGCGGGTCCAGTTCGAGGGTGTCGGGGCTAAGTGGCTGCGTGTCATCAGCTGGCGACTGAGTCGGGGAGGACTGGCTTGAATGGGGGGCGGGCGGCTGGTGCGGATGAGGCGACATGGTAGTTCTCGGTAATGATGAGCACGTAGCGGGCGTGTTTTGTGCCGGTAGTGCGTGCAGTTTACCCGCTCCAAGAGGTCTCATCTTCGATATGTGGCACATCGCTCCACGTTTTAACCCCAACAGCACCAGGCCAATGTTGTCAGGCAGAGCAGTGCCGGCAAGGCATCGAGAAAGTCATTTATACCAACACATTCCGTTCGGGCGGGTGCCGGCAATGTAAGGTGACTCCAGGTGACTGTCTGTTGTGATTGTGTGAATGTTCAGCGCACTTTTGTTTAAGGGAAAAGACCTTGGTTGTACCGTTGGAATGTAAGTCTTCTGCTTGCTTGTGCATCTGAGGCGCGACTTGAATAGTGCATTCTGAAAACTAAACTCCCAAAAAAAGTGTGGATATTTAATGACTTAGGTGATTTTATTTGTGGTTTTTCGCCAAAAATATCTTGTTACAGATTCTGCTGTTCCGTTAATATAGCCCTGCGTTCACCTACCACGGTTTATGCATTTTTAGTCCCAAGTGTCCATCAGCTACTTGGGCTTTTTTTTGCCTGAAGTTTGCCTTCGCTGCGGTTTTTCAGCGCAACTTTCCAAGGCGGGCCCACAACCTGGGCCTTTGCAGGGCCCGCCACTCGAGAGTTACGAGTTTGTGTGAACGACCCAGTGCAGCCCTTCATCCGCCTGTGGGGGCACGAAGTAACGGCAGATCAACTCAAACTGTTCGTCGCTAGTGTTGAAGGGGTGATCGCCCTGGCTGTTGCGTTCACGTAGCCGCCTGCGGCAGGTGTCTTCGTCAACATCCAACAGGTGCAATCGGTGCTCGACTCCGGCCTGCTCCGCCAGGGCCCGCAACCAGGCACGCTGGGCGAGGGTATTGGCGGGAAAGTCCAGTACAACAATGACCCCCGCCCGCAGCATGTTGATCACCAGCGGCCCCAGTACGTTCTTCAGGTGTTGGGTATGTTGCTGATAGTCGGCGAGCGAATGGATCAGGCCTGGGTACAGCTGTGCCAGCCATTGATCCTCACTGATCAATACGCTGCCGGGAGTCTGTGCCAGTTGGCCGGCCAAGGTCGATTTGCCCGAGGCGATCTTGCCGCACAACAGATGCAGTACAGCGGGGGATTGGTTCATGTTTTTTCTCCTGGGGTGCTGGCCTCAGAAGAGCGGTCATGAACCCGTCTTCGAGGCGGGTTGATTGCGGTTTGGATGGCCGCTAGCCCACCTGGCTGATGCAGGTGGTCATAATCGCAGTGGGTAGTGGCGAAAGATGCAGGTTCATGGGTTGAGACTTACACGGTCAAAGGAAAAAAACGAGTCGTATCCTGATGTTGGTGGTTCTTCTTCTGGGTGCATGCATCTGTAGATGCTGTCGTGTTCATGAACTGCGAGGCCGTTATCATTTTTGTGTTTTCGTCGACGCATACGGTCAGACGTTGACCTATCCTGAATAGGAAAAATCCACAAAATTCCACACAGGTGCCAAGCCATGCTCTCCACCCTTGAGCTCTGTCGCATATTGGAGTCCGGCTTTCTCCCTCTGTCCTGCGCCTGCAGCGTCAACCCCAACGGCTTTCTGACGATCAAGATCTATGATGCCGAGTCGGGGCGAGTGGATTTGTTGCTGACCGGGGTTTGCACCGCGGAGCTCACGAGTGTGCGAGATATCTCCAACTTGATCGGCGAACTGCGGACCGAGCTTCGGGCCGGACGCAGAGCCTTTGCCGGCGCTTTCAGCAACTATGCCGGCTGAGCAGCCAAAGTCAGTCATTACTGGCAGTTGAACATGCCATTGCGAGCGCATCGCTTCGTGCCGTTCGCCCGCTATCTATGGCGCTTTACCGGTTCATGGATGGCGAGGCCAAGTGTACTGGGCGAACTCACCGTTGCTTATTGAAATTTACGCCGACGCCCCTTAGCACTCCGGGCGGCGGTGTCATCCATTGCCATCAGCTGTTTGTACTCAACTCGACATCAAACCGGCCTTTCATTGAGCCTGGAAGGCGCTGTGCCTGATTGCAGCTCGCGCCGACCCATCAATGTTTCGGAGCCAAAGCGCAGGCTGGCTCAAGACAACGGCACTGAAGTTGAGGCTGAGTCATAAGTCTTTAAAAATCAGTTGGTTGAAAAATATCCGTCATGTTAGGCTTGCCGCCGCTTTTTAGCCGGCTCCTGGGTTAGGTGGGTGTTTCGCAGGCACTTGGCCAAGTACTGTAGATCCATGATTTAGCGGGTTTTTTTCGTTTGCTCTGGAGTTGAAAAGACGGCATTTACGCCGGATTTGACCTTGCTTCACAAGGGCTGGGTGTATATATTCCTCCCCTGCTTCAAACACTGGACGGCTGCATGTCGGTTGATTTTTCCAGTGTCGCGTAATCGCGCTACCGCCCGAATGGCGAAACTGGTAGACGCATGGGACTTAAAATCCCCCGCTCGTAAGGGCGTGCCGGTTCGATTCCGGCTTCGGGCACCATCTATTTCAAGGGCTTGCACGGTTTTTTTGAGTGAGCCTTATCCTGAACTGCTCCGCAATTTCAAATACTGCTCCGCAATTCACTTTGTAGGCGTGACTTTTTTGCCTATCCGTTTGCGGATGTAGTTCTCTGTCATCACCACCGTGGTGTGCCCAAGCTGATCTCTTGCTTGCAATATGTCGCCACTGGATTCCGCTTTGTCGGTGCCGGTCTTCGCTCGCAAATCTCGCATCTGAAAATCAGCTTTTTCAACTCCTGCCGCCTCGCGCGCCGCATCAAACCTTCCCCGCAGCATACTGGTGGTCATTGGTTGGCCATTGTCCATCACAATCAGCCTGCTGGTGCGAATGGCCATCCCGGCCTTCCTGGCCAGTATTCGGTCAATCACCACCTTCAACTCACCGGTGATCTCGATCCTCCTTTTTGCGCCAGTCTTGCCCTGGTGAACAGCCAGGCGGTTACTGGGCATTCACCGCGGTACCGCTGAAACCACCAGGGCCGGTGTACTCCTTGGTGAACTTGGGGTCGGTCTTTTCGACCTCTTCCCACAGGGCGAGGTTAGGTAGACCACTGGATTGGGATACTGTCCAGCGCAATGTGTTGATGGAAAATTACAACCCAGGCAGCAATAGTGGGCACTTCAGTTTCGACTGGAGCGCCTACAACGATCCTCATCGCCGTTACTGATGCTTTCGACGAGTTGTCCGGCAGCCCCTTGGGATGAGGGGCTGTCGTGCGCTTGGCGCTTCTGCGCAACCCTGGTCGATCGCTCCTTTAGCGTTTTGGCCATGGTCACCTCTTCAGATTCCACCGGCCGGCAGGCCCGACCACGACTGCCTAAAGCCCTCGCTGACCCTTGCACCGATGCGCCTCAAGTCATGCCGCAGTGGTGATGCCGTTCTCGTCGGTAATCATTTGCACGCGTTTGGCTCGGATCGACATGGCTGTGCCGATCTGGGCTGCGTTGAATACAGTCGGTTGGATTATCGGTTGAAGCGCTCGACCAAAGAGTACTGGGTGGTCGCCGTTCTGGTCAGTTCCTTGCTCAAGTCGGTCGATTGCCGAGCCTGTTCCGATGTCTGATCGGCCAATTGCGCAATGGTGCTGATGTTGCGGCTGATTTCTTCTGCCACAGCACTTTGTTCTTCGGTGGCGGCGGCGATCTGGGTGGTCATGTCAGTGATGTGTGCGACGGCTTCGCTGATGCCCAGCAGAGCCTGGTCTGCCTCAAGCACCCGGGCCACGCCTTCTTCGGCCTGACGATGCCCTGTTTCCATGGTCTGCACCGCGTTGTTCGAGGAGGCCTGGAGCTTGGTGATCAGGTCGTGGATCTGGCTGGTGGATTGCGAGGTGCGTTGGGCCAATTGACGAACTTCATCGGCCACTACCGCAAAACCGCGTCCCATTTCGCCTGCGCGGGCGGCCTCGATCGCGGCGTTGAGGGCCAACAGGTTGGTCTGATCGGCAATACCTTTGATGACGTCAACCACGGTGCCGATTTCGTCGCTGTCCCTGGCCAGTTGTGCAACGCTCAGGCCTGTCTCGCCCACCACGGCGGAAAGGCGCTCGATGGCTTCGCGTGTGTCGCGGGTGACTTCGCGGCCTTGGCCGGTCAGCAGGTTGGCTTGTTGAGTGGCGTCGGCGGTGCGCTGCACATGGCTGGCCACTTCCTGGGTGGTCGCCGCCATTTGGTTGACCGCAGCAGACACCTGCTCGGTTTCAACGCGCTGGCGATGGATGCCATTTGAGCTGTCAGTGGCCAGAAGGTCAGATTGACCGGCCAGTGCGCTGAGTTGTTCGGCAGTGTCCTGCAGACGGGTAAGGCAGGTTTTCAGTCGCGCTTGCTGGCTGACGAAGGCGGTTTCAAGGCGTGCCTGGGGCCCCTGTTCATCGCTGTACATCTGGGCGATCAGGGCGTCGGAGGTGGAGGGTTCGACACTTTCCAGCAGGCGTTTTGTGCCTCGTTGGTGCCAGTAAGCAGATAGCAAGCCGACCGAAATGGCCACCCCTGCGGTGGTGGCTACGGCGACGGCGGGGCTGAAGAATGCTCCGCCAGCGCTGCCAGCGAAACCAACGGCGAGGTACGGCAGGCTACTTTGCAGTCC
Source organism: Pseudomonas sp. LD120 (assembly GCF_009861525.1). Taxonomy (GTDB): domain Bacteria; phylum Pseudomonadota; class Gammaproteobacteria; order Pseudomonadales; family Pseudomonadaceae; genus Aquipseudomonas. Next base: position 1,604,064 of record NZ_WVHL01000003.1, read on the forward strand.
CGGTAACCAACGACCTTGACGGGGGATGGCGGCTTTTCCTTGAGTGATGCGTGTGTACAGCCTTTGTGCGCGACGAATCTGATCCGGGGTCGGTTTGACCCGGACCGATTCAAAACCGGTCACCTGGGTGCCTTCGAATATCGGTGTGACGTAGGCACTGACCCAGTAGTGGTCGCCATTTTTCGAGCGGTTTTTGACGATACCCATCCACGGACGCCCTTGCTTGAGTGCGCTCCACATATGGGCGAAAACGGCAGGGGGGACATCAGGGTGACGAACAATGTTTTGCGGTGCGCCAATCAGATCGGTTCGCTCGAAGCCACTGATCTCGACGAACGCATCGTTGCAATAGGTAATAACGCCGCGAACATCTGTCGTGGAAATCAGTTTTTGCTGAGGTGCCAGCGAGATCTCGCGTAGTGTAACTGGCTGGTTGTTTCTCATTCCGATTTATCTCTGATGACTTCAGAAAGATATCGGCAGTGAGTTGCGGAAAGTGAATGATTTATAATAAAAAATCGTTGATTAACAATGAGTTAGATTAGTATTTAGGGCTTGCGAGTGGCGTTGTATGGGCGCAGGTTTAAGGGCTCGCTCAAATGAAGAACGCAGAGGCTTATCTACTTTACTGGGCACTTTGAACGTTGTTGTGCCGGCAATTGGTGAACACCTGCCGCGGCAATAAAAAACCTGCGCTGTTACTGGCGTCTTGATCGAGGGTGAGCTCAGTTTTGTGTTGCATGCCACTGCCCAGGCCTTGTCCTAGAAGGCTTCAGCCTGAACTTAACATCACTCGGTGAGTCCCATGGGGCATCCATCGACTACCTGGGGAAAGAACCGTGAAAACTCATCTGGCAACATGCTGTGTCGCCGTTCTGGCTTCGACGCTACCAATGCTGGCTCAGGCCACTCAAGCGCAACCCATGGAGCAACAGCCGGCTTATGAGACTCAAGTGGCGCGTTACCAGTGCGAGGGCAATGTACGTATCGACGCGGTGTACTTGAACATCGACAACGGCTCCTCGTTTGCCACGCTGTACTACAAGGATCAATTGATCCCGATGCACAGCGCTCGCTCGGGCTCGGGTGCGCTGTATGTGGCGGACGATGAGCAGAACAGCTACCGCTGGCACACCAAGGGCAAGCTGGGGACCTTGTCGTTCCTGGAGGCGGATCACACCGCCCAAGAGCAGACGCTGCTCAAGGACTGCAAAGAGATCGAGCCGCAATGATGGTCGTCGCCGGGTTTTCCTGAGGACAAAAAAAAGCCCGCGGGAGAGAGCGGGCGAACGTAGTTGCTTGAATGAGCAAAGTGACTATACACAGCCAGAATCGGGATCTGGGTGAAACAACTTTCATCTTTATGTGGCGCGCTGATGTCGCCTGATCCTGGCCAGCACGAGTGCTCTGTTACTATCGCCAGCTTTTGCGCCCCGGCGCGCCGGGACCTGTTGTTGGTTCAAGGGAGAAACACATGATTGTCACCACCACCGCGCATATCGAAGGCCGGGAAATCGCTACATACCTGGATATTGTCAGTGCCGAATCGGTCCAGGGGATCAACGTGGTTCGCGACATGTTCGCTGGCATGCGCGACTTCTTCGGGGGGCGCTCCCAGACCTTGGAACGCGCCTTGAAGGAGGCGCGGGTCCAGGCCACCGATGAAATCAAGGCACGCGCCCGGCAGTTCGGCGCCGACGCGGTGGTTGGCCTGGACTTCGAAATCAGCATGCCTTCAGGGCGCGGCGGGATGGTGGTGGTGTTTGCCAGCGGTACCGCCGTCAAGCTCAAGTAGTCTTCAGCCGTCCTTCGCGCTCAACCTGCCAGCGGGGTGCACAACGTCACCAGGGGGCCATCCGGGCACCGTACATAAGGCAGGGTCTGCCCCCGGGGTGTGCTGCTAGGGGCGGGCGGTTGCTGGGCGCCATGCTGCAGTGCCCGGGCGTGGGCGGCATGGCCATCTTCGCTGACTCGCCCAGCTCCATGCCCGGAGGTTGCGCTGAGGAGTGGGTGGCGACATGGCCGGCCTTGAAGTTCATTACTGCCAGTGCGGATCGGCGCAAGCCAGTGTGGTGCTGCCGGTCTCACGCACGCCGCAGGTGCCGGACTCGCGAAGAAAACGTCGCTTCAAACCAAGGCGTGTTCGAAGAAGTGCAAGGAACTTTCGACCTCTGGTACAGCGATGATGGTGTATCCGAATCGCGAGTTTGAACGCTCCGGGTCTAGGGGGATGAGGACATCAATCTGGCCTGTGCCTGGAGTGAGCGAAGGCCTTTGCGGTAACGCGCCGTTTCATTGCCGGCACTGGCGCAGGTGCCAGCCGCGGGCTGACCATTGCAACTCATGGGTGGGCGCCAGGGCCTTTATAAAGTCCTCATCGTGGGACGCCACCAGCAGTGCCCCGGGAAAGTCCCGCAGGGCGCGCTCGAAGGCTTGCACCGACGCCAGGTCCAGATGGTTGGTGGGTTCGTCGAGCAGTAATAGCTGGGCCGGGCAGCCACCCCATAAGGCCAGCGCCAGGGCCGCTTTCAGGCGTTCGCCGCCGCTGAGCAGGGCGCTGGGTTGTTGCACGCGCTGGGCGTCCAGTTGCAGGCGCGCCAAGCGGGTGCGCAAGGCGCCTTCCTCCAACGGCGTAGCGGCATTGCCCAACTGCTCCAAGAGTGAGCGCTCGGCCGCCAGTTGCGACAGGTGCTGGTCCAGATACGCGCTGCTCACCGCCACTCGGCACTCGCCGCTCAGTGCTAGCTGTTGTCCGGCCAGCATCTTCAACAAGGTGGACTTACCGCAGCCGTTGGGGCCGAGCAGGGCAATACGCACCGGGCCGCTGACGTTGCAGGTGAGATAGGACGCCGGTGATCCACTGTCCAGCCAGGGCAGTTGCGCCCACTGCAGATTGAAAACCTCTTGGCCTGCTGCCAGGCCGGTGTCGGGCAGGGTGAGCAAGGTCGGTTGCTCCGCCGCGACCCGCGCGTATGCACTGCGCACTTGTTCGTCGAGGGCGCTCTTGTGGCCCTGATGACTATGGCGAACCTGGCCCATCACGTTCCGGGCGGCGCCGAGCGTCTTGGCCCGCTCCATGCTGGAGACATTGGCCGTCTTGGCATGCTTGCGCGAGGCTGCGCAGTGGCGTTGGACGCTGTCGTGCTCGTGCTGCAGGCGTTTGTGCTCGCGGCTGCGTTGATGACGGGCATGCTCCAGTGCCGCTTGGGCTGCTGCGTTTTCGGCCTGACGCTGTGCCTGGAACAGCGCGTAGTTGCCGCCGTAGATCCGGGCGCCTTGAGGGCTGAGTTCGACGATGCGCTGGACCTGCATCAGCAACTGGCGGTCATGGCTGACCAGGATCAGACCACCGCGCCAGCGCTGTAACTGCTCCATCAGCCAGCGGCGTCCGGCGCGGTCCAGATGGTTGCTGGGTTCGTCAAGTAATAGCAACTCGGCGCCGCTGAGCAGGGCACCGATCAGTGCCACCCTGGCCCGTTGGCCGCCGCTCAGCGTCATGGCTGGATCATCTGGCTGCAAGTGCCCCAGGCCAGCTTTATCCAGGGACAGACGCAAACGCTCGGCCAGGTCCCAGCGGCCATCCACCTGCTGCAGGTCATCCGCGCTGGCGGTGCCGGCCGCCAGGCGCTGTAGGGCGCACAAGGTGTCGGCCACTCCAGCGAGCTGGGCCACCGTCTGTTGTGGGGCCGGCAGCGTTGCTTGGGCCACATAGGCCAGGCTGGCGTGGCGGTGGATGCTGCCGGCAGAGGCGTGCAGTTCACCGGCGATCAATCGCAGCAATAAGGATTTGCCCACGCCGTTGCGCCCGACGATGGCCGTGGGCAGACGGTCGATACTCAGGTGCAGGGCGTTGATCGGGGTTTCGCCATTGGCGAATTGGTAAGTCAGCTGGTTCAGGGACACCAGCGCAGACTGTGGCGTGACGCGAGTCATCAGCACCTCCAAAAAATGTGGCAACAGGCCAACGAGCACTTGCGAGGCTCGTTGCGGATACATTTTGCGAAGGCTTAGTGGTTCACGTCGGCGGTCGTCCCGGGGTGGAAGAAGGTGCGTAGCCTAGCGCCGCGATGTTGCCCGTAGCAAGGGCGATTCACTCAGGCCAGGACGGCCACTGCCTTGATCTGGGCCCAGAGCTGTTGGCCGGGATGCAGATTGAGCAGGTCTCGGGAGTAGCGGGTGATACGCGCCAGCAGTGGCGTCCCTGTCGCGTCCAGACGTACCAGGACGTGGGCCGCGTTGTCCGCGGCAATCTCTTCACTGACGGTCACTGGCAGGCGGTTGAGAATGCTGCTGTGTTCGCTGGCCTGCAGGCTCAGGCTGACATCCCGGGCCTGGACCTTGAAGCGCAGGGACTTGCCCAGCGCCACGGGCTTGTGGGCCACGCGAATATTCAACTCGCTGCCGGGCAGTTGCAGGGTCAGCAGTTGATAGGCCGCGTCGTAGTGGCTGACTCGTCCTTCGACCACCACGCCGGCGTCATCGCCAAGGGCCAGCGGCAGGTCCAGGCGCGCCAGGGTCTGGCCGACGGGGCCGCTGGCCAGGGCTCTGCCGTCGCTGAGCAGGACGATGTGGTCGGCCAGGCGGGCGACTTCGTCCTGGGAGTGGCTGACGTACAGCACCGGGATGTCCAGTTCGTCGTGCAGGCGTTCCAGGTAAGGCAGGATTTCACCCTTGCGCCTGGAGTCCAGAGCCGCCAGGGGTTCATCCATCAGCAGCAGTCGCGGACTGGTGAGCAGGGCTCGGGCAATGCCGATACGTTGGCGTTCGCCGCCGGACAGGTTCTGTGGCTGGCGCTCCAGCAAGTGGCCGATGCCCAGCAACGCCGTGGCCTGGGCCATGTCTACCCGGCGTTGTGCTTTAGGGATGCGGCGCAGGCCGAACTCAAGGTTGGCTTGAACATTAAGATGCGCAAACAGACTGGCTTCCTGAAACACATAACCCAGGGGGCGCTTGTGGGGCGGGACAAACAGTTGGCGCTGGCTGTCCTGCCAGACTTCGTCGTTGATCTGGATGCGTCCGCGCCCGGCCTTTTCCAGGCCGGCAATGCAGCGCAGGCAGGTGGTCTTGCCGGAGCCCGAGTGACCATAGAGCGCGGTGATGCCGCGTCCCGGCAGTTGCAAGTCCAGATCGAGGGCGAAATCTTGGTAGCCCAGGTGCAGCTTGATGTGAATGCTCAAGGGCTCAGCTCCAGCCGGCTTTGGTGTTGCGGCTGGAGTACAGCGCCAGCAGCACCAGGAACGAGAACACCAGCATGGCTCCGGCCAACCAGTGGGCCTGGGCGTACTCCATGGCCTCGACGTGGTCGTAGATTTGCACCGACACCACCCGGGTTTTGTTGGGGATGTTGCCGCCGATCATCAGCACCACGCCAAACTCGCCGACGGTATGGGCGAAGCCCAGGATCGAGGCGGTGATGAAACCTGGCCGCGCCAGGGGCAGGATCACCGAGAAGAACGTGTCCCAGGGACTGGCGCGCAAGGTGGCGGCTACTTCCAGGGGCCGGCTACCCATGGCAGAAAAGGCGTTTTGCAGCGGCTGCACCACAAAGGGCATGGAATAGATCACCGACCCCAGCACCAGGCCGCTGAAGCTGAAGGTGAGGGTGCCCAGCCCCAGGGACTGAGTGAGCTGGCCGAAGAAACCGTTGGGGCCCAGGGCCAGCAGCAGATAGAAACCGATCACCGTGGGCGGCAGCACCAGCGGCAGGGCCACCACGGCGCCGATCGGTCCCCTTAGCCAAGAGCGGGTACGTGACAGCCACAGGGCAATCGGAGTGCCGATGACCAGCAGGATCAGCGTCGTTACGGACGCCAGTTTCAGGGTCAGCCAGATGGCAGAGAAGTCGGCACTGGTGAGGGTCATTTACAGTTGATAGCCATAGGATTTGATCATGGCGGCGGCTTTGGGCCCCTTGAGGTAGTCGACCAGCGCCTTGGCGGCGGGGTTGTCCTGGCCTTGCTTGAGGATCACCGCGTCTTGCTTGATCGGGTCGTGCAGCTCGGCGGGCACGATCCAGGCCGAGCCGCTGCTGACCTTGCCGTCCTTGTAGATCTGCGACAGGGCGACAAAGCCCAGCTCAGCGTTGCCGGTGGAGACGAACTGATAGGCCTGGGTGATGTTCTGGCCTTCGACAAGTTTGCCTTTGACCTGATCGGTCAGGCCCAGCTTGGCCAGTACCTGAGTAGCGGCCAGGCCATACGGCGCGGCCTTCGGGTTGGCGATGGACAAGTGCTGGTATGGGTTGGCCTTGAGCACTTGGCCGCTGCTGTCGACGTAGCCGTCCTTGGCCGACCACAGAGCCAGGGTGCCAATGGCATAGGTGAAGCGTGAGCCCTTGACGATGTCGCCTTCGCTTTCGAGTTTTTGCGGCGTGCGGTCATCGGCGGCAAGGAACACTTCGAAGGGCGCGCCATTTTTGATTTGTGCGTAGAACTGGCCGGTGGCCCCGTAAGCGGCCACTAGTTTGTGCCCGGTGTCTTTCTCGAACTCGGCGGCAATGGCCTGGATCGGCGCGGTAAAGTTGGCGGCGACCGCTACCTGGACTTCATCGGCCCGAACCGAGCCGGAGGCAAGCAGAGTGAGCAGGGCGGCAAGACTCGACGAGGCAAAACCTGAGGTGCGAAGGTTCATCAAACAGCTCCATGGGCACAAGGACGCGTTGGGCAGGGTGTGATTGCGGGGCTGCACCAAGGCGATGGGGAATCGCTATATAGCGGAATATATAGCGATTTGTCGATGAGCGAAACACTGCGCCCTGCCGCCACTGGACATCGCCGCGAGCAAGTCACGGCGGGGTGATTCAGCGTCTGTGCAGTTGGGCCAGGGCTTGTTCGGCCAAGCTCAGGGTCAGTTCGTAGGCGGGCTTTTCAACGCCCAGGCGCAGGGCTTGACCGGACCAGAGGTTGGAAAAATCCGCCTCATCCTTGGCTCGCAGCGGCAGCAGCGCGCCGCCGGCCCGAGGGAAGGCAGGAGCCAATGGGCTGACCGGGCCCAGTTCGCGTATCACCCGGTTGATGATGCTGCGGGCCGGGCGGCCGGTGAACACGTTGGTCAACGCGGTCTGACTGTCCTTGGCGCTGCGCAGCGCTTTGTGGTGAGCCGCGCTGATCTTGGCTTCCGGGGTGAACAGGTAGGCGGTGCCCAGTTGTGCTGCCGAGGCTCCCAGGGCCAGCGCCGCGACAATGCCCCTGGCGTCGCCGATGCCTCCCGCGGCGATGACCGGCACCTTCACTGCGTCGACGACCTGCGGCACCAGGGCGAGGGTGCCGACTTGGCTGTTGAGGTCTTCGCTGAGGAAGATTGCGCGATGGCCGCCGGCTTCGTAACCCATGGCGATGATCGCGTCGCAGCCGCGTTCCTCCAGCCACAGGGCCTCGTCGACGTTGCTGGCGGAGGACAGCACTTGCGCTCCGCTGGCCTTGACCCGGGCCAGCAGCGCCGGCTCGGGCAGGCCAAAGTGGAAACTCACCACTTCGGGGCGTAACTCTTCCACCAACTGGCAGGCGGTTTCGTCAAACGGCGCGCGACTGCTGACCGGTGTAGGGGCATTGAAGTCGGCGCCCAGTTCCCGGTAGTAGGGTTGCAGAGCGTGCTTCCAGCGGGTTTCTCGTTCGGCATCGACTGGGTGCAGCTGATGGCAGAAAAAGTTCAGGTTCAGCGGGTTGTGCGTGGCCGAGCGAATAACCTGCACTTCGTGGCGAATCTGCTCAGGGCTGAGCATGGCGCAGGGCAGCGAGCCCAGGGCTCCCGCCCGAGAGGCGGCAATGACCATGGCGGAATCCGTGGCTCCGGCCATGGGCGCTTGAATGATTGGCAAGTCAATGCCCAGTAGATCAAGAAGGCGGCGATCAGTCCATTGGCTCATTGGAAGGGGTTCTCCGTTGGCAGAGTGGGGAGGGGCTGCGGCGGTTTTGTATCAGAACACCCTTGCTCAACGCCAGCGCGCAACGAGGGTGCAGGGTCGATGACGGGTGTCGTTCATCCGAGGCTGTCGGCGATGTCCCGACGACGCTAGACTGCGCCGCACCGTTCGATTCATTGCCGCAGAGGGAAGGCTGACCATGGATGTAAAACTGCGCGAAGTGCGCCCCTTCAGCGTGGCGGGTTTGCAAGTACGCACCCTAAATACCCACGAGCAGCAGGCGGACACGGCCAGGATCGGGCCGCTGTGGCAGCGTTTTTATGTCGAGGATCTGTTCGACAAGATCGCTCCCAGGCAGCCCGACTCGTTCGTCTATGGCGTCTACTCCAACTACGAGTCCGATGCTGGCGGGTACTTCGATGTGACGGCTGGGGTGGCCCTGAGTGGCGCTTGTGCCGACTACCCCAGCGTGGATATTCAGGGCGGCGATTACCTGGTGTTCAGCGCCAAGGGAGCAATGCCTGAGTGCGTGATCCAGGCTTGGGGCCTGATTTGGGCTTATTTTCAAGACAACCCGCAGGTCCGCCGTGCCTTTGCCACTGATTTCGAGGTCTATACCAGCGCCGATTCGGTCGCCATCTACATCGGTATTCAACCTTCGGACAGGCTCTCGCGCTCCAGTAACTGACGCTTGCGTTCCACGCCCCAGCGGTAGCCCGAGAGATTGCCGTCGCTGCGCACCACCCGGTGGCAGGGAATGGCCACTGCCAGACGGTTGGCGGCGCAGGCCTGGGCCACCGCGCGCACGGCCTTGGGCGCGCCAATGCGTTGCGCGATTTCGGCGTAGCTGACGGTGCTGCCGGAGGGGATGCGCCGCAAGGCTTGCCAGACCCGTTCCTGAAACGCCGTGCCGCGTAGGTCCAGGGGCAGGTCCAGGCCTATCCCGGGCGCTTCAATAAAACCCACCACCTGGGCGATCAGTTGTTCGAAATCACGGTCGGCACCGATCAGGTTGGCCCGGGAAAATTTGTCCTGCAGTTCTTCCACCAGTTGGTTGGGATCATCCCCCAGCAGAATCGCGCACACTCCGCGGACGCTCTGGGCCACCAGGATCGCTCCCAGGGAACATTGGCCCACGGCAAAGCGGATATCGGCGTTATCGCCGCCAGCGCGATAGTCGCTGGGTTTCATGCCCAGCATGTGGTCCGCGGTGGCGTAGAAGCGGCTGTTGGAATTAAACCCAGCCTCGTACAACGTCTCGGTCACCGAGTGGCCGCGCTCCAGTTGCGAGCGGACTTTACGTGAGCGCTGGGCGTTGGCGTAGCCCCGAGGGGTCAGGCCGGTGGCGGCTTTGAAGACGCGGTGGAAGTGGTAGCGGCTCATGCCGGCCTGTTGTGCCAGTTGCTTGAGGCTGGGTGCAGACTCGGCGGTGTCGATTTGGCGGCAGGCGGCGGCGACCAGCGCCGCATGCTGGGCCGCGATCTGGCTCTGATCGCGTGCTTGACGCTTACTCGGCCGGTATCCCGCGGCTTCGGCCTGTTGCGCCGTGTCGAAGAATTCGACGTTTTCCGCTTTGGGCAGGCGCGACAGGCTGCTGGGGCGGCAATACACTCCGGTGGTCTTGACGCCGTAGACGAATGAGCCATCGGCGCGGGCGTCGCGTTCGAGCACGGCTTGCCAGCGTGGATCCTGTTCGATCGGGTGTTTGTGCGGCGCTGCAGTCATGGTCGGTACTCGGCAAGAAGTCGCGAGCAGATTAACCAAGGGCGGGTTGATCGACACTCCGCGGCTTGCGCTTGAATGTCGTGCCTCAGCCGGCTTGGCGAAAGGTCAGGTTGATCCGTTGCTGGCCGAGCAGGGAGTGCTCGCCGTCCTTGAGGGGCAACACCCCGTGATATCGCAGGCGATCGACTCCGCCCCAGACCACTACGTCACCGTGCAGCAGCGGAACCCGCTGGCTTTTGTCGCTGCGCTGTTGGCCGCCAAACAGAAACAGCGCCGGCAGGCCCAGGGACAAAGACACAATCGGCGCACTGTAATCGCGCTCGTTCTTGTCCTGGTGCAACGACATTTTCGCCCCGGGTCGATAGCAGTTGATCAGGCAGGCGTCGGGAGTGAACGCGCTGAAGCCGGCCGCTTGCGCCGCCGCCTCGGCCAGTTGCCGGAATGCCTCGGGCATCGGCGGCCAGGGTTGCCGGCTTTGCGGGTCGATCCGGCTGTAGCGATAACCGCTGCGGTCGGTAGTCCAGCCCAGTTGCCCGCAACTGCTCAGGCCCACCGACATGGTGAAGCCGCCGGGGGTGACCATGTGGCGAAATGGCGCTTCCGCTAGCACTGTTTCAAGCGCCGGCAGCAGGCGTTCGATCCAGGGCAGGGCGAATCCTCGCAGTACCCGGGATTGAGGTCCCAGGTTCTCGACGCGTGTCGGTTGTGGCACATCCAGGTCGTCGAAAAGCCCCGGAGTGGCGGGGCCGCTATCGCTACAACGCATGGTGAAATCTCACTCCCAGTGTGTTGCCCTGGCCGCTTGCGGTGCTGGCCGCGCCTGAGTCGGAGGGCGGGTTACAGGGCTTTGCTGACGCTGATCTCGCTGATCACATCGCCGGATTGGCCGTGCATGGCTTCCAGGGCTGCCCGGGCTTCTTCCTGGCTGCCGCTTGCGAGTTGGGCGAACTCAAAGCGGCGCTCGCCGTTGAGCTTGTATTTGATGACGTACTTGGTGGTCTGGGGCACGGGAATACCTGTTGTCGCAGAAGGGATGAGGCTTAGCGCAGTTTCGAGCTGGAGCGGCGAATGATGCGGATCGAGTGCGTCAGGTTGGGCTTGCGGGTCACGCTGATGGGGCGCCGGTTGACGGTGTCGATGGTGATGTTCCAGAAGCCGGTGCTGGGGGCGGTGATCTTCGCCGGAAACGTGTCGAACGCGCCGCCGTGGTAGGTGTGGCGGCCGCCGTTCTTGAAGCTGCGGAAGTTGGCGTCGCTCATCAGGCGAATATTGCAGACCTGGGAGCATTCGATGACGACGATGTCGTCTTCGTTCAGGTGCTCGCGCTGGTGGATGAATTTCATGGGCGCCTCCGGAAGGGCTATATCTACAAAAAAACAACGTTTGTGTGGGCGGTGGCGCAGTTTATCAGGCTCAAAGGGTTATTATTCCGGCCCAGTGTCGGACTTTGACAATTTAAAACAGTTATTTGGGTGTTAATCGGCGATAAAGCCGTACCTCAGGAGAAAAGCAGCGCCTGTGCTGTCGGAGGGACTTTAATTGGAGATTTTATATGAAGCGGTGGGTGTGGGTTCCGGTCTTGGCAATCAGCGGTTGCGCAAGCGTCTCGGATATCAACCAGACGCCGCCGACCCTGAGTGTCATTTCTGGCAAGAAACCTCAGGAGTACGCCCAGTGTCTGAGCGACAAGCTTTCCGCCAGCCGCGGCGCGTTGCAAGTCGAGCCGCGTAAAGATGGCTATCGAGTGATTGTGCCGCAAGCCTTGTCGTCGTCGCCGGCCGCGGTGTTCTACATCGATGAGCGTTCTGGTGGCAGTAGTATCAAGTTGCATGAACAGATGTCCAACAACCCTTTGCGTCCGCGAGATGTGCGCAAGGCGGGGGAGAAGTGTATCTCCGGCTGAGTTCAAAACGCAGCTGGTCAGCGCCTGCTGGTGTACCGGTCTTGAACGCCGGTACACCAGCAGGCTTTTTAATGCCTGAGAAACGTATTCAAGTGCTGTTTATTCAACGGACGGAGATCTATTGCGCGTTGTCGCTGGGTATTGATTGACCTACTATTTCTGTGCTTATTTCAGCTGAGTCTAAGCATATAACTAGAATAATGGAGGTCATATGATCCCGCTGGATCGGATGCTTTTGAGTGGCTTGATGCTGTTGTGCGTGCAAACCGCCCAAGCCGTGGATGGGCGAACAATTTTTACCCAGGGGGGTGCCCAGCCGGGCGCGACAGCCTGCTTGGCCTGCCATGGCGCGGATGGCATGGGGCTGGCGCCTGCCGGGTTTCCGCGTCTTGCCGGCTTGTCGGCGGAGTACTTGAGCAAGCAGTTGCACGACTTTCGCAGCGGCGCTCGGGTCAATCCGGTCATGCAGCCGCTGGCCAAGGCGCTGAGTGAGGATGAGATCAGCGCGGTGACCCGCACCCTGGCGGCCATGCCGGGGCCTGAAACCCGCCTTGTCAGTCGCAGTCAGGACGCCGCCGGTGTTGGCGAGCGTTTGGCGCTGCGCGGCGCCTGGGACCGGCAGGTCCCCGAGTGTGTCAGTTGCCACGGTCCAGGTGGCGTGGGCGTGGGCGAGGCGTTTCCACCGCTGGCCGGGCAGCCGGCCAGTTATCTGGTGGCGCAGTTGAATGCCTGGCGCGATGGCAGTCGCCACAATGATCCCAACGACCTGATGGGGCATATCGCCAAGTCCTTGAGCGGCGAAGAAATCACCGCCGTGGCCGACTACTTTGCGACCTTGAGCACGCAGGAGGCACGGCCATGAAGCCATTGATCGCAGGGTCGCTGCTGGCGTTGCTCGCCACACAGGCGCAGGCCGCTACTATTGCCATGGAAGACCAGTCGCAGATCCCCACGCCCAGCGCCAGCGCGCACGCCGAATACTTCAAGCCGCCGGCGGAGAGTGAGTTGCCGGACAACGCTTATGGCAAGTTGGTGCGCGATGGTTACGCGTTGTTTGTCGACACCAAGCGCCTGGCACCGCAATTCGTCGGCAACGGCCTCAACTGCAGCAACTGTCACTTGGACCAGGGGCGCCTGGCGAACTCCGCGCCGCTATGGGGCGCCTACCCGATGTATCCCGCGTATCGCAAGAAGAACGACAAGGTGAATACGTTTGCCGAACGCTTGCAGGGCTGCTTTCAGTTCAGCATGAACGGTGGACAGCCGCCGGCGGCGGACAGCCGGGAAATTACCGCGCTGTCGGTGTATGCCTATTGGCTGGCGAGCAAGGCGCCGTTGGGTGTTGAGCTGCCAGGGCGCGGTTATCCCGAGGTGGCACAACCCGCCAAAGGTTATGACCTCAAGCAAGGCGCGGTGGTCTATCAGGCGCAATGTTCGGTGTGTCATGGCCCGCAAGGGCAAGGCCAGAAGGTTGGAGCGGACTACGTGATGCCGCCATTGTGGGGCAAGGATTCCTACAACTGGGGAGCGGGGATGCACCGGATCAACACGGCGGCGTCCTTCATCAAGCACAACATGCCGCTGGGCAAGGGCGGCAGCTTGAGCGATCAGCAGGCTTGGGACGTGGCGGCTTACGTCAATAGCCATGAGCGCCCCCAGGATCCGAGGCTGGTGGAAGGCTCGATCGAGAAGACTCGCATCAAGTTTCACGCCAATGACGGGGTGAATTTGTACGGTCAGACGGTAGATGGCGTGCTGATAGGCCAAGGCATCCGATAAACTGTCGTCCATTGTCACCGATGCCGCCCGGGCTCACGCCTTGGCGGCATCGTCTTTTTGGGAGAAAGCATGAAGCGGGAAGACGTCAGGGAAAAGCATGCAGAGGGCTCGATCTCTGCCACTCACGTAATTCAGAACCCGGCCAATTCGGGGGAGTGGATCGTATTTTTCAAGAAAAGCGCCGGGCGCAGCTATTTTTTGGTGGACGAAAGCGACGAGGTGGAATCCTTTTCCCGTCTCGATGACTTGATCGAAACCATTCGTGGCCTAGGGATCAAGTTTGCTGAGATTCATATGTAGCGCAGGTTCGGCCTTTACTGACAAACCACCACGACATTGCGGCTTTTATAGTTGCCGACGTCGATCCCCAGGGTCTTGTCGCTTGCTTTGGGTGAAGGGGAGCCTTGAGTGGTGACAATCCGATAGCCGGTGCCGGCGCATGAGGCTTCGGCTTTTTCGTAGCAACTGGCCCAAGAGCCGGCTTCTCCGGAGCAATCAATGCTCAAGCCCTGTTCGCCATTGGCCAGGTAGGTGTCCGAAACAGTGGCGCATCCGCTCAGGGTCATCACTGCGGAGAGTGCGAGAAGTTTGTTCATGAATGTTCGTCATCTTCGAGGGGGCGTTGAGATCGGGCAGTCAGGCGGCGATGTTATAGCCGGTGGCCATTTCGGTACAGCGCATCACCTTAGTCAGCAACGGTCACTGAAAAGTGCCGCGGCTTTTCGGTGGGCGAGGGTGATGGGGGGATCGGGTTGCTTTCGAGGCGGCTCAGGGGGGGCTTCAAAGGCGGGGCGAGGTGGCTGCAAAGTCTGCTTCTGCTAGGGCGTCGAGTCGACTGGCGAGCCTTGCGCAAGCCGTCGCAGGCACCGGTTTGCGAGCGTTGCGGGGTGATCAAGGTTTACGGCGTCGGCTATCTAGTGGATGCTGCGGAACTATCTGACGCTTTATTTCTCTATCTTGGCAGCGGTCAGCCAGCGCGGGGCATTGTAAGGTGCACGCGGCCTGATTAGACTGCGCCGAAACTTGTACGCACAGCCTTTTTAAGGACTCATATGATCAAGAAATGCTTGTTCCCAGCAGCCGGTTACGGCACTCGCTTCCTGCCAGCGACTAAAGCCATGCCTAAAGAAATGCTGCCGGTGGTGAACAAGCCACTGATCCAGTACGGCGTTGAAGAAGCGCTGGACGCCGGGCTGAATGAAATCTCCATCGTGACGGGTCGCGGCAAGCGCGCCCTCGAAGACCACTTCGACATCAGTTACGAGTTGGAAAACCAGATCAAGGGCACCGACAAAGAGAAATACCTGGTCGGTATCCGCAAGTTGCTCGACGAGTGCTCGTTCTCCTACACCCGTCAGACTGAAATGAAAGGCTTGGGCCACGCGATTCTGACCGGTCGCCCGCTGATCGGCGATGAGCCCTTCGCGGTGGTGCTGGCGGACGACCTGTGCGTCAACCTTGAAGGCGACGGCGTGCTGACTCAAATGGTCAAGCTGTACAAGCAGTTCCGTTGCTCGATCGTGGCCATCCAGGAAGTCGATCCGCAGGAAACCAACAAGTACGGGGTGATCGCCGGCGAGATGATCCGCGACGACATCTACCGCGTTCACAGCATGGTCGAGAAGCCCAAGCCGGAAGATGCGCCGTCGAACCTGGCGATCATCGGTCGTTACATCCTGACGCCGGACATCTTCGACCTGATCGAGCAGACCGAGCCGGGCAAGGGCGGTGAAATCCAGATCACCGACGCCCTGATGAAGCAGGCGCAAAACGGCTGCGTGATGGCCTACAAGTTCAAAGGCAAGCGTTTCGACTGCGGTGGTGCTGAAGGCTACATCGACGCCACCAATTTTTGCTTCGAGAACTTCTACAAGACTGGCAAGGCTTACTGATAGCGACTGCTTGGGTTTGTTGGGAAAAGCCACCTCCGGGTGGCTTTTTCATTTGGCGTCCTGATGTCAATCCTCTGCGCTGACCCGATCGCCATCTGCGGTTATGCTTGTCAGCCTGCCTGGGAGAGTGAAATGGCCTACGATTTTGATCTTTATGTAATTGGCGCCGGTTCCGGCGGTGTGCGCTGCGCGCGATTCGCGGCGGGCTTTGGGGCGAAAGTCGCGGTCGCTGAAAGCCGCTATCTGGGCGGCACCTGTGTCAACGTCGGTTGCGTACCGAAGAAGCTTCTGGTGTACAGCGCCCACTTTGCCGAAGACTTCGAACAGGCCTGCGGATTTGGCTGGTCGTTGGGGGCGGCGAATTTCGATTGGGCGACCCTGATCGCTAACAAGGATCGCGAGATCAATCGCCTTAATGGCATTTACCGCAATTTGCTGCTCAACAGTGGTGTGACCCTGCATGAAGGCCACGCCAAGCTGATCGACGCGCATCAGGTGGAAGTCAACGGCCAGCGCTACACCGCCAAGCACATTCTCATCGCGACGGGCGGCTGGCCGGATATTCCGGACATTCCGGGGCGTGAGCATGCCATCGGTTCCAATGAAGCCTTCTTTCTCAAGACGCTGCCTAAGCGGGTTCTGGTCGTGGGCGGTGGTTACATCGCGGTGGAGTTTGCCGGGATCTTCCACGGTCTGGGCGCCGACACTCAATTGCTGTATCGCGGTGACCTGTTCTTGCGCGGCTTCGATGGCGCGGTGCGCAAGCACTTGCAGGAAGAGCTGACCAAGCGCGGCCTGGGGTTGCAGTTCAATGCCGATATTCAGCGCATTGACAAGCTGGCTGATGGCAGTCTTGAGGTCACCCTCAAGGACGGTCGCAAGTTGCAGGCTGACTGTGTGTTCTACGCTACCGGGCGTCGGCCGATGCTCGACAACCTGGGGCTGGAGAATACCGGCGTCAAGCTTGATGAGCGCGGCTTCATTGAGGTCGACGATCAGTATCAAAGCAGTGAGCCATCGATCCTGGCCATTGGTGATGTGATCGGTCGCGTGCAACTGACGCCGGTGGCCCTGGCTGAAGGCATGGCCGTGGCGCGGCGTCTGTTCAAGCCGGAGCAGTACCGTCCGGTGGACTACCGGATGATTCCGACGGCGGTGTTCAGTCTGCCGAACATCGGCACGGTGGGCCTCAGCGAGGAGCAGGCGCGTGAGGCAGGGCACAAGGTGCAGGTCTTCGAGAGCCGTTTTCGGCCGATGAAGCTGACCCTCACCGACTGCCAGGAGCGCACCTTGATGAAGCTGGTGGTGGATGCCGACAGCGATAAGGTCCTGGGCTGCCACATGGTGGGGCCGGATGCCGGGGAAATCGTCCAGGGTTTGGCGATCGCCCTGAAAGCGGGGGCGACCAAGCGCGACTTTGACGAAACCATCGGTGTGCACCCGACGGCCGCCGAAGAGTTCGTCACCATGCGTACCCCCGTCGCGGACTGATCATGAGTCCGCTGGTGTGTCTGGCTGAGCCTTGATTGTGGCGGCCAGACGCAGCGCCTCAAGGCCGGCCTCGGCCTTGGCGGCGCGCAACTCCATCTCTTTGTGCTGTCGAGCCTGCTGCTCGGCGCTGTTCTTGAGTGTCTGAATCTCCTCTGAAGCCACGCGCAAGCGTTCTTGCAGCAGGGCGCTGGCATTGTCCTGGCGAGCCAATTGCTCACCCAGTTGTACCTGCGCAGCGGCGCTCTTGCTCGCGGCGTCCTCGGCTTGCTTGAGTGTTTTCAGGGTGGCTCGCTGCTCGCTGAGCAGGCGTTCGTTATCACGGTGCAGTTGGGTGATTTCATCCTGGCGCACCAGTGCGCTCTGCTGGGCTTGGCGCAGTTCCATCTGTACCTGTTGCAGTTGCCCCTCATGGCGGCGCTGCTCCTGTTCGCGCTGTTCCTTGCTGGCGGCGCGGTAGTGCTCCAGGGCATCGCGGGCATGCAGGTGCTTTTCTTCCAGGGAGCGAATCTGCTGCTCCTTGTCTTCCAGGCGCAGGTCGTAGGTCTTCAGTACCTGGTTGAGTTCGGCGTTGCGGGTTTGCTCGCTTTGCAGCATGGAGCGGATGTTCTGCAGGGTGGCGCTTTCGCCGGCCAGGGCAGTGGCCTGAATCTGCAACTGCTGTAGGAGCTGCTGTTCATCGCGCCGCGCATCGTCGAGCTGTTGCTCCAGGGTTTGCTTCTGTTGTTCGAACTGGGCGAGGGCGCGCTCCAGGGGCGCCTGGGCCTGCTCTTGCAGGCGTAGCGCCAATCGTCCCACCAGCTCGCCCAGCTCTTCGTCCAGTGCTACCGGGCCGGCATCGCGACGGGAAGTGCCGTCGTCCAGTTCCTTCAGGTAGCGGTGAATGGTGGTTTTTGAGCCGGTATTGCCCATTTCTATGCGTACCGCATCAATGCTGGGGTGTTCGCCGCGGGCAAGGATCGCCTCGCGGGCCTTTTTCACCACCGCCTTGTTTATGCCTCCACGAGCCATGCATCCTCCGACGATTTGATACTGTGATACGTAGTATGTATTTATGCGGTATTGTACACGCGCTTATGATCGATCGACAGCATAAATATAGTGCGGGATATATTAGTATTACCCCGCGTCATTGCCACTAAGGGCGATTTTCGTCCTTCATCGCCGTACCGCTGCCCGAGTGAGAGCCCATGAGTGAGCTGGATCGTTACCTGCAAGCCGCCACGCGCGATAACACCCGTCGTAGCTACCGGGCCGCCATCGAACATTTCGAGGTGCAGTGGGGCGGTTTTCTGCCTGCGACGGCCGATAGCGTGGCGCGCTATCTGGTGGCCTACGCCGCAGAGTTGTCGATCAATACCTTGAAGTTGCGTTTGTCGGCGTTGGCGCAGTGGCATAACAGCCAGGGTTTCGCCGACCCGACCAAGGCGCCGGTGGTGCGCCAGGTGTTCAAGGGGATTCGCGCCGTGCATCCGGCTCAGGAAAAGCAGGCCGAGCCATTGCAACTACAGCACCTGGAGCGCGTGATTGCCTGGCTTGACGAGGCAGCGACGGCTGCCGGCGTTGACGGTCGTCAGGCTGACCTGTTGCGTGCCCGGCGTGACCGGGCATTGATCCTGCTGGGGTTCTGGCGCGGATTTCGCAGCGATGAGTTGTGCCGCTTGCAGATTGAGTATGTGCAGGCCAGTGCCGGTTCCGGTATCAGCCTCTATTTACCTCGCAGCAAAGGGGACCGCGACAATCTTGGCCGCACCTTCCACACCCCGGCCTTATTGCGGTTGTGCCCGGTGCAGGCCTATATCGAGTGGATCAATACGGCAGCGCTGGTTCGCGGACCGGTGTTTCGCGGCATCGATCGCTGGGGGCACTTGAGTGAGCAGGGCTTGCATGCCAACAGCGTGATTCCTCTGCTGCGCCAAGCCCTGGAGCGTGCGGGTATCGCCGCCGAGCATTACACCAGCCACTCGTTGCGCCGTGGCTTCGCCACCTGGGCTCACCGCAGTGGCTGGGACTTGAAATCGCTGATGAGCTATGTCGGTTGGAAGGACATGAAGTCCGCCATGCGCTACGTCGACGCCAATCCATTCATGGGCATGGCGCAGCTCGAGGAGAAGCCTGTTCCGCAGTAGATAAAGCTTTTTTCTGTTCATTAGCCCGTCTGATAGTCAAAGCCAATCGTCAGCATCAGGTTTGCCAATGAGCCAAGCGCTAACTCATTGGCTAGGATTCTCCCCATCAACTGTTCACCCACTGTTTTCAACCACTGATGGAGAGTCATCGATGCCTATCATCAACAGCCACGTTAAACCGTTCAAAGCTACCGCATTCAAAAACGGCGCATTCGTCGAAGTGTCGGACGCTGACCTGAAAGGCAAATGGTCTGTGGTGTTTTTCTACCCGGCTGACTTCACCTTCGTTTGCCCGACCGAGCTGGAAGACCTGGCTGACAACTACGCCGAGTTCCAGAAACTGGGCGTTGAGATCTACAGCGTTTCCACCGACACCCACTTCGCTCATGCTGCCTGGCACAACACCTCGCCGGCCATCGGCAAGATCCAGTACACCATGATCGGCGACCCGACCCTGGCCATCTCCCGCAACTTCGACGTGCTGATCGAAGAGGCCGGTCTGGCTGACCGTGGCACCTTCGTGATCAACCCTGAAGGCCAGATCAAGATCGTTGAAATCAACGACGGTGGCGTAGGCCGTGACGCGTCTGAGCTGCTGCGCAAGATCAAGGCTGCTCAATACGTCGCTGCCCACCCTGGTGAAGTCTGCCCAGCCAAGTGGAAAGAAGGCGAGGCCACCCTGGCTCCGTCCCTGGACCTGGTCGGCAAGATCTAAGCCCATGCATTACCCAGGGGCGGTGATCCGCACTTAAGTCAGTTGCACCGCCCCCAAAACGCCCGGGCGAAATTCGCTCGGGCGTTTTTTTTTACCGAACCATCTCTTTATTCAGAACATGGAAATCGCCCGTATGTTGGACGCCAATCTTAAAGCTCAGTTGAAGTCATACCTGGAACGGGTCACCCAGCCGATCGAGATCGTCGCCTCCCTCGACGACGGTGCGAAATCCCAGGAAATGCTCGCGTTACTCAAAGACATTGTCAGTCTTTCCAACCAGATTACGTTGCTCGATAACGGCACCGATGGGCGCAAGCCGTCGTTCTCGTTGAATCGCCCGGGAAGTGATATCAACCTGCGTTTCGCCGGCATTCCCATGGGCCACGAATTCACTTCCCTGGTGCTGGCCCTGCTGCAAGTAGGTGGTCATCCGTCGAAAGCCAGCGCTGAAGTGATCGAGCAGATCCGCTCGCTCAAAGGCGAGTTCAACTTCGAGACCTACTTCTCGCTGTCCTGCCAGAACTGTCCGGACGTGGTCCAGGCCTTGAACCTTATGGCCGTGCTCAACCCGAATATCCGTCATGTGGCCATTGACGGCGCGCTGTTCCAGGCCGAGGTGGATGAGCGCAAGGTCATGGCCGTGCCCAGTGTCTACCTCAATGGCGTGAACTTCGGTCAGGGCCGCATGGGCCTGGAAGAAATCCTCGCCAAGCTCGATACCGGAGCGGTGGCGAAGCAAGCGCAGAAACTCAATGCCAAGGAGGCCTTTGATGTGCTGGTGGTTGGCGGTGGTCCGGCCGGTGCTTCGGCGGCCATCTACGCGGCCCGTAAAGGCATTCGTACCGGTGTTGCTGCCGAGCGCTTTGGTGGTCAGGTGCTCGACACCATGGCTATCGAGAACTTTGTCTCGGTGCAAGAGACCGAAGGGCCAAAACTGGCCGCGGCACTGGAAGAGCACGTCAAGCAATACGACGTCGACATCATGAACCTGCAGCGAGCCAGTGCCCTGGTGCCGGCCAAGGAAGTGGGCGGCCTGCATGAGATTCAGTTTGAAAGCGGTGCCAGCCTCAAGGCCAAGTCGGTGATTCTCGCCACCGGTGCCCGCTGGCGTGAAATGGGCGTGCCAGGCGAGCAGGAATACAAAGCCAAGGGCGTGTGTTTCTGCCCGCATTGCGACGGCCCGCTGTTCAAGGGCAAGCGTGTAGCGGTCATTGGCGGCGGTAACTCCGGCGTAGAAGCGGCTATCGATCTGGCGGGTATCGTCAGCCACGTCACCTTGCTGGAGTTCGACAGCAAGCTGCGCGCCGACGCCGTGCTGCAGCGCAAGCTGTTCAGCCTGCCCAACGTCAAGGTCATCACCAGTGCCTTGACCAGCGAAGTGAAGGGTGATGGCCAGAAGGTCACCGGCTTGGTCTACAAAGACCGTGATTCCGGTGAGTTCAACACCGTCGAGCTGGAAGGGATTTTCGTGCAGATTGGCCTGCTGCCCAACACCGACTGGCTAAAAGGCGCGGTGGAGTTGTCGGCCCGCGGAGAGGTGATTGTCGATGCTCGTGGAGAGACATCGTTGCCCGGTGTGTTTGCCGCCGGCGATGTGACGACGGTGCCGTACAAACAGATCGTGATTGCGGTGGGCGAGGGCGCCAAGGCATCTCTCAGCGCCTTCGATCATTTGATTCGCACCTCGGCACCCGCGTGATCCGCTGAGCGAAAAACGCCAAACCCCATGAGCCTGGCTCATGGGGTTTTTTATTGGACGCCTTTGGAGTGGTCGACAATCGGCCTCTGCGAAGCGTCTATGCAGCCGGTGCTTATAGGGGGGCTGGCTGGATGATTTCAACCCAGTAGCCATCCGGGTCCTTGATGAAGGCCAGGCTCTTCATGCGACCATCGTTCAGGCGCTTCTGAAAGTCACAGCCCAGGGTCTCGAAGCGCTCGCAGGCAGCGACGATATCCGGCACCGAAATGCAGATATGACCGAAGCCCCGCGGGTCGCTGTTGCCATTGTGGTAGGCAAAGTCTGCGTCGTTCTCGGTGCCGTGGTTGTGGGTCAGTTCAAGAATGCCCGGGATCGATTTCATCCATTCGGTGCGCGCGACGGCATCGGCGGGAATCTGCGACTTGTCCACCAGGGCGAGGAAGTACAGGCTGAACTCGGCTTCTGGGAAGTCGCGTTTCTCCACTAGCGAGAAGCCCAGTACCCGGGTGTAGAAGTCCAGTGAGCGGGTGATGTCCTTGACCCGCAACATGGTGTGGTTGAACACGAAGCGTGCGGTGGCGGCGTCTGGTTGGGCGGTCACGCCGGGGAAAGTGTTGAGTTCGTTGAGGCTCATGGGCCCTCCGGGAAAAGTGCGGCAAGGGCTGCTGTCGAAGGCCAGCAGAACCTTGGCAGGCGGTGATTCGGACATCCTTGGGATTGCGTAATGATACGCACGTGGGCGCGATGGCGCCAAACCCAAACCTCCTGGTCTATTGCCCATTCCTGGCGCCGGGCTCAGACTTCAAACCCCGTTCCTCAAGTGTGCAGCAGCATGATCGAGTCGTTTAAAACCCGGGCTGCGGCCCTGTCTTTGCTGGTATTGGCTGGTGTAGCGCAGGCGGCCCCGGAAATAACCTGGCCCCAGGGCTGGACGGTGGAAGCGGTGCCTGGGCAGGACGGGGATTCGGCGGCCAAGGTTTCCCGTCAGCGCGCGGTAAAAAATGACGCCGCAGGCAATCCTCAGATGGTCATGGAGTTGACCGCGAGCCAAGTTGAAAGCGGGCATGTGGTCAATCTTCAAGGCGTGCTGCTGGAGATGCGCAAGTCAGTGCAAAAGGACTTTGCTCAAAGCGGCTATCAGAGTGTTTGCAACAAAATCCACGCCGCGAAATTGAGTCGTCTAGAGGCGTTGGAAACCACTTGCACCATTACCCAGAACGGCCGGCATGTGTTGTCACAAACATTGGTGGCAGCGCTGGATGGCGATAAGGCTTATGTACTTTCATATGCCGGGCAGGCTGCTGCTTATGCCGACAGCATGGATGAGATAGTTCTTGTACGAAACGGCCTTAAACTTTAAAGAAAATTCTGATCCGGTGGTTTGTTTTTCGCAGATAACAGATTCTGGTATCGAAAACGCACTTAAGCGTGAAGTTGACCTGAGGCACAGGATCGCTTGGCGGGCAAGGCTGGGCAAGAGAAAGCAGGCGATGCCGGGCGGATCTGCTCTTAGATGAAAGTCGTAATAAGAATATTCTTAACAATGTTAAAGGCCCTGCATGTGCAGGGCCTTTTTTGGGGGGGGCGGCTTTATTCAAGCACGTAGCCAGGAATCAACAGTGGCAGCGCCATACTGTTCTTTCCAGGCTTTCAGTCCGCGATGGTTGCCGCCTTTGGTTTCAATCAGTTCGCCAGTGTGCGGGTTCTGATAAACCTTGACCACGCGTGCGCGGCGCTGTTTAGGGGCATTGGCCTGCGGAAGCACGGACTTGCCCAAGTCGGGGTCAAGGATGGCGATGATGTCGCGCAGGCTCTTGTCATAGGATTTCATCAGGGCCTGAAGCTTTTCTTCGAACTCGATTTCTTTCTTGAGTCCGGCGTCGTTTTTCAGGGATTCAAGCTGCGCGAGCTGTTCTTGAAGTGCTTTTTCTGCAGCACGAAATTCAGCAAGTCTGGACAATATCTTCACTCCAATAGTCTATTTGGCTGATACAAACCACAAACAAAGCTATAAGCCATAAGCCATAAGCCGATTAAGGCTTGATTAAGTGGCCTGCCCGTGAATTTTGTATAGGCGTGAAAAATTGTAGTAGTTAATGCGCTCAGAGTAAATCAGGTTGTTCTTGTACAGGGCTGTATCTGCCAATTGATTCAAATGGGTGGGTGTGCTGAATCGGTGTGTCGAGCACTTTTGTTCTGGTATGGCTATTTAGTGGCTCTTTAGCGTCGCAACAAACTCCGCGCAGGGCATTGGCCGTCCAAATAAATAACCCTGGAGGAAGTCCACCCCCTGTGCCGCCAGGTAATCTCGCTGTTCGGGAGTTTCAATACCCTCGGCGACTATGCCCAGATCGAGTTTGCCCGAGAGTTCGATAATGCTGTCGAGTATATGCAGTGACAGTGCATCGGCCCCGATCATGGCAACGAAGCTCTGATCGATCTTCAAGTAATCGACATTGAACTTGCGCAGGTAGCCCAGGCTGGAATGCCCGGTGCCGAAGTCGTCAATCGCAATCATTACGCCCAGCTCTCGCAGCGCCGCAAACAGTTGCCGGGTAAGCTCGGTGGGCTCAATCAGCTCGCGCTCGGTCAGCTCCAGCACCAGGATCACCTTGCCGGGCGGGAAGGCTGCAAGAAACTCCCGGCAGTCCTCCAGCAACTGCAGATCACGGCAGTGGCTGGCGGTGATGTTGATGCCGATGTGAAAACCGTCGATGAAGGCCTGGGCATGTGGGGCCAGCGCCTCCAGGGTTTGTTGCATCAGCGAGCGGGTCATGGGGACGATCAGGCCTGAGTGCTCGGCGAACGGGATGAAC
Source organism: Pseudomonas sp. LD120 (assembly GCF_009861525.1). GTDB lineage: Bacteria > Pseudomonadota > Gammaproteobacteria > Pseudomonadales > Pseudomonadaceae > Aquipseudomonas. Next base: position 1,628,071 of record NZ_WVHL01000003.1, read on the forward strand.
AGGTCCGGACGCACCAGCCCCTCTTTGGGGTGCTGCCAGCGCATCAGCACCTCGATGCCCGCCCATTGCAAGGTGTCGCCGCGCACCACCGGCTGAACGTATGGAATGAACTCCCTGGCTTCCAGCGCTCGGCGCAGTTCATGGCTGGGAGAGGCGGAACGCTTTTGCACCCAGTTGGCGAGGACGCCGGCGGCGCAGCCTAAAAACACCAGCAGGCTGAACAGCGCCGGGTACTGGCTTTTCATGTATTTCCAGATGTCCCCCTCGGGAAATCCTGCACTGACGCTGTAGGGATAACGCGATGAACTCAGATGCAAGGGGGCCACTGCTGCCAGTGGCGGCGCGCCGTCGTGGATCCTGCCATCACTGGACAGCCAATGCTCGCCCACCTGCAGTTGCAAATGGGCGAAGCGGCTGATCAGGTGCAGGGCGTTGGTCAGGTGATAACCGTCGATGGTCGCCAGGGCCGAGCGCTCGCCCTCACTCCAGCGGTAGACCAGCAGCGCGGTGTTGGGGGTGACGGGATTGCCACCCATGAGCCAGAGCCGGCCGTCAACGTAGTCCCGGGGATCGAGGGGCACCGGATAGCTGCCCAGCAATGAACTGCAGTAGTTGTTGTTGTTGCGCCACACCAGGTTGGTCGAGCGCACGAATGGCCGGCGCGTCACCTGATCTCTCAGGGCCAGTTGCCGCACCTCGTCGCACTCCAGGCCTGCCTGGGGCAGCAACGCCCTGGCGGCAATGTCGGTGTTGTCCAGCATCAGGTCGAACTGGCGAATGGCTTCCTCGGCGGTTTCCAGGCTGCTGCGTACCAGCGTTCGTTCGGCCTGGGCATAGAGAATGACGGCCCCCAATCCGATGGGGAGCACAATCGCCAACAATGTCCAGAGTGTGCGGGTAGAGCGCTTTAGCGGACCTTTGGCGGTCAGGGGCATCGATCGAACCTGTGGCGGAGGAGGGGCGTGCCAGCGTCTGGCTGCCGCAGCGGGGGCGGTAGCCTCCTGACGTTGTGTGGATCATCGCAGGATAGACGGCTTTGGATAACGATACAGGCGTTGTGCATGCTGGATGAAGGCCAGTGTCGCCGGCGATGCCTGGCGCCGGTCGAGCACGGCGATCCCGACTTGGCGCCGCACTGGCGGCGACAGGGGTTTGCTCCCATAGCGGGCGTCCGCTGCCGGGGGCAAGGAGAGCTCGGCCAGAATGCTCAAGGCGTCACCCCGGGCTACGGTTTCCAGGGTGCTGAGCAGTTGCGAGCTGCGGTAGCGGATGTTGGGGCTCAGGCCGGCGCCGATGAACAAGCGCGTAACCAGCTCGGCCGAGCCGGCTTCGGTCAGCACGAAGGGATCGTGACACAGTTGTTCGAGGCGGATCTCTTGCTCCCGGGCCAGGGCATGGCCCGCGGGAATCAGCGCCATCAACTGGTCCTCGATCAGCGCGAAGGTGTCGAAACGCTCCTCGGGCAACACCACAAAACCCAGGTCGACTCGTCGCTCCTGCAGCCATTGCAGCACCTGGCGATCCGGCCCCTCGTCGATATGCACCTCGATTCCCGGATGCTCGCGCCGGTACTCCTTGAGGATGGATGGCAACAGACGCATGGAGGAGGTGGGGCCAAAGGAGCCGATGCGCAAGGTGCCGCGCTTCATACCCCGCGCATCGGCGGCCTCCTGCTCCAGGGTCGCCGCCAGCCCCAGCATGGCCCGGGCCCGCAGCAACAGTTGGCCACCAATATCGGTGAGCTCGACCTGGGCCTGATGGCGGCGGAACAGCTCGACCCCCAGTTCCTGTTCCAGGGACTTGATGGCGTGGGACACGGCCGACTGGGTGATGCCCAGGCGCGTGGCGGCGCTGGTAAAGCCCGCCAGCTCGGCCACCCGGGAGAAGATCTCCAATTGGGTCAGGGTCATGAGTGAAAGCTCATTTTACGATGATCAGCTATTAGACAAAGAATGACCTCACAGCACAAATCCACGACCACAGAGCAGCATGATCATGAGTGAAAGCGGTATTAACGGCGCCCTGGCGACCGATCACGGGGACCTGGCGGTCTATTGCAAACTGGCGGCAGTGACCTTGATCTGGGGCGGCACCTTCGTCGCCGGTCGCTACCTGGCCGGTGGGCTTTCCCCCTGGCTGGCTGCCAGCCTGCGTTTCTTTCTTGCCAGCCTGGCCCTGCTTGGCTTCATGGTGGTGGCGCGCATTTCCTTGGCCCGACCCAGCCTCAAGCAGCTCGGCCAACTGGCGCTCCTGGGGTTCTTCGGCATCTTTTTCTACAACCTGTGCTTCTTCCTCGGCCTGCAACAGATCAACGCCTCGCGGGCGTCCTTGATCGTGGCGCTCAATCCTGCGGTGATTGCCCTGGCGTCCTGGGCACTGTTCAAGGAACGTCTGAGCCGGCGCAAGTTGTTGGGCATCCTGTCGTGCCTGAGTGGCGCAGCCCTGGTGATCTGCAGTCGCGATCCTTCGGCCCTGGCTGCCGGGGCAGGGGGCTGGTATGGCGACCTGTTGATACTCGGCTGCGTCCTGGGTTGGGGGGTGTACTCGCTGTGTTCCAAAGACCTCAATCAGCACCTTGGCCCGTTGCAGACCGTCACCTATTCGATCCTGATGGGAACCCTGATGCTGTGGGTCGCAACCCTGGCCAGGGGCGAGTTCGACCTGCATGCCATTGTCCGCCTGGACCTGAACCAGGGCTTGAGCCTGCTGTACCTGGGCGTCTTGGGTTCCGCGCTGGCCTATATCTGGTACTACGACGGCCTGCGACGCATCGGTGCCACCCGCTCCGGAGTATTTATTGCCCTCAATCCGCTGACGGCAGTGCTGCTGGGCGCACTGTTGCTGGAAGAGCAACTGAGCCTGGTGATGGGAATGGGCGGGGTGTTGATGCTCGGCGGCATCTACCAGTGCAACAAACCCCTTGCGGGCCAGGCGAGAAAGGCGATTTTATAGAGAATGCGGACAAAGGCTTTTACGCTGTGTAGAATCCATTTACGCATACAATAATAAAGTCTTCTGGCAGCAGAAGCCTCGCCCCCCAGCCGGTAATACAGGGTCGAAATGAAGATACTCGGGTTTCAACTGATTTACGGTGACTTCCTCGCGCGCAGCGTGCGGGGCATCTCCTGCGCACCGCCTTCTTTCCTCAGCATTGATAGCAACTAACGATCCGTTAATTCTAAAAAGTATGATGAGGCGCCAACCATGGCAGATATCTTCGAAAACCCAATGGGCCTGATGGGCTTTGAATTCATCGAATTCGCATCGCCCACCCCCAATACCCTCGAACCGATCTTCCAGATCATGGGTTTCACCAAAGTCGCGACCCATCGTTCAAAAGACGTGCATCTGTATCGCCAGGGTGCGATCAACCTGATCCTCAACAACGAACCCCACAGCGTCGCCTCGTACTTCGCCGCCGAACACGGCCCGTCGGTGTGCGGCATGGCGTTCCGGGTCAAGGACTCGCAGAAGGCCTACAATCGCGCCCTGGAACTGGGGGCGCAGCCGATCCACATTGAAACCGGCCCGATGGAGCTGAACCTGCCGGCGATCAAGGGCATCGGCGGCGCGCCGCTGTACCTGATCGACCGTTTCGGCGAAGGCAGCTCGATCTATGACATCGACTTTGTGTTCCTCGACGGCGTGGACCGCAACCCACCGGGTGCGGGCCTGAAGATCATCGACCACCTGACCCACAACGTGTACCGCGGGCGCATGGCCTACTGGGCCGGCTTCTACGAGAAGCTGTTCAACTTCCGCGAGATCCGTTACTTCGACATCAAGGGTGAATACACCGGCCTGACCTCCAAGGCCATGACCGCTCCGGACGGCATGATCCGCATCCCACTGAACGAGGAATCGTCAAAGGGCGCCGGGCAGATCGAAGAGTTCCTGATGCAGTTCAACGGCGAGGGCATCCAGCACGTGGCCTTCCTCACCGACGACCTGATCAAGACCTGGGACGCGTTGAAGAAAATGGGCATGCGTTTCATGACCGCGCCGCCAGAGACTTACTACGAAATGCTCGAAGGCCGCCTGCCTCACCACGGTGAGCCGGTCAACGAGCTGCAATCGCGGGGCATTCTGCTGGACGGCTCTTCGGAAGCTGGCGACAAGCGCCTGCTGCTGCAGATCTTCTCGGAAACCCTGATGGGGCCGGTATTCTTCGAATTCATCCAGCGTAAAGGCGACGATGGTTTCGGCGAGGGCAACTTCAAGGCACTGTTCGAATCGATCGAGCGCGACCAGGTGCGTCGCGGTGTTCTGGCCACCGAATAACCCCCGGCAGGCTTGAGCCCACGGCCCGATCAGACACCGTCTGATCGGGCTTTGTTTTGCCTGTCGGTTAGCGATTGTGAATGTGTTAATGTTTGCGCCTTTGTTTCTCAGCCCATGACCGACGCCTTGATGAAAAACCCTCGACCTTCCCTGACCTTGACCTTGTTGCAGGCCCGCGAGGCCGCGATGGCGTTCTTTCGACCCTCGCTGAATCAGCACGACCTGACCGAGCAGCAATGGCGGGTGATCCGCATCCTGCGCCAGAACGGCGAACTGGAAAGCCATCAACTGGCAAAAATGGCCTGCATTCTGCCGCCGAGCATGACCGGCGTGCTTACCCGCCTGGAGCGTGACGAATACGTCAGCCGCCGCAAGTCTCCGGAAGACCAGCGCCGGCTGTTCATCACTCTGACCGAGAAGGGTCAGGCCTGCTTCGAGTCCATGAGCGGCGACATGGAAATCAATTACCAGAAGATCCAGCAGCAGTTTGGCGAAGAGAAGATGCAAGCCTTGCTGGCCCTGCTCAACGAACTCAAACAGATCAAGCCCTGAGCTTGCGTGCGCCTATTCGCCCGCGGGAGTGACTGGCGCGAGCCGCGCGCTGGGGAAGCCTTGGGCCGCCGCGAGCCCTGCGCGGATAAGTCAGGCCCGGCGCTGATGCATCAGGTGCCTGCAGCCTTCGAGCACCAGCACCAGCACCGCCAGCCAGACCGGTATGTAGGTCAGCCATTCCCCGGCCTTGATGCTTTCTCCCAGCAGCAGCGCGACAAACAGCAGCAACACCGGCTCCACATAACTGAGCAGGCCGAACAGGCTGAAGGCCAGCAAGCGACTGGCGATGACGTAGCACGCCAGCGCCGAGGCGCTGATCACCCCCAGCAAGGGGATCAGCAGGTACAGGCCGGGATGGTTGTCCACCACGGCAAAGCCTTGTTCACCGCCTTGCACAAACCACAGGGCCACCGGGATCAACAGCGCCATGTCCAGCCACAGGCCCCCCAAGTGATCGGTGCCCAGGCGCCGGCGCAGTACGAAATACACCGGGTAGCCCACGGCCACCATCAGGGTCGCCCAAGAAAAACTACCCACCTGATACAGCTCGTTCAGCACCCCGAGGCACGCCAGCACCGCTGCCACGGTCTGCAAACGTGACAGGCGTTCGCCATACACCATGCGCCCGGTCAGCACCATGGTCAGTGGCAGCAGGAAATACCCCAACGACACATCCAGGCTGTGGCCGTTGAGCGGGGCCCACATGAACAGCCAGAGCTGTACCCCCACCAGCGCCGAGGACAGCAGCATCGCCAGGCACAGAACCGGTTTGCCACGCACCCGTTGCAGCACTTCGCCGACCCGATACCACTCACCGCTGAGCAGCATGAACAGGCTCATGCACGGCAGGGTGAGGAGCATCCGCCAGCCGAAGATCTCCACTCCGGTCAGGGGCACCAACAGCGAGGTGTAGAAATACATGACGGCAAACAGCACCGACGCCAGGACCGATAACGCAATACCTTTAGACACTCTGGCCTCGTAAACCCGAACGCTCGGGATGCATGGAAAGAAGGGTGCAGACGCGAGGGGCAATATAGAGGGTTTGCCGCGAGATTTTTGCTCTGATTGCGACACCCTGGCGGGATAATTTCTCGTTTACAGCGAACCTGAGACAGCACCTGACGCGACGGAGGCCGGTGGCAAGAGCGTTTGCGCTGCCACCGGCATGGTTCAGCCCAGGTGCGGAAAACGTCCCGAGACGAAGTGGCCGACATCATTGAAGCCAGGGGTCGACGCGTGCCCCGGGGTAACCAGGGCGTCGATGAAGGCCTCATCCTCGGCACTGATCTTCACCTCCAGGGCCCGGATGTAGGCGTCCCACTGCGTTTCGGTGCGCGGGCCGACAATGGCTGAACTCACCGCCTGGTTGTTCAGCACCCAGGCGATGGCGAATTCGACGATGCCGACGCCATGGCCTTGGGCGTATTCCTGGATCTGCTGGGCGATGCGCAGGGACTCGACCCGCCATTCGGTTTCCAGGATGCGCTTGTCCTGGCGCCCGGCGCGGCTGCCGCTGTCCGGTGCCACGTCCGGTGCGTACTTGCCGCTGAGCACGCCCCGCGCCAATGGGCTGTAAGGCACCACGCCCAGCCCATACGCCTTGGCGGCGGTGATCTGCTCGCCCTCGGCCTGACGGTTGACGATGTTGTACAGCGGTTGACTGATCACCGGACGGTCGACCCCCAACTGGTCGGCCACTCGAATCGCCTCGGCAATCCGCCAGCCCCGATAGTTGGACAGCCCCCAGTAGCGGATCTTGCCCTGGCGCAACAGGTCGCCGATGGCCGAGATGCTCACCTCAAGTGGTGTGTTGTGGTCCTCGCGATGCAGGTAATAGATGTCCAGGTAATCGGTGCCCAGGCGGGTCAGGCTGGCGTCGATGCCGTTGAAGATGTGTTTGCGGCTCAGGCCGCTGCGGTTGGGCACCCCGTCGGCAGGGCCGAAGCCCACCTTGGAGGCCAGCACCCACTCATGGCGGTGCCTGGCAATGGCCTCGCCGACAATCTCTTCGGAGCGGCCCTGGGTATAGACGTCGGCGGTATCGATGAAGTTAATCCCTTGATCCCACGCCTTGTCGATGATGCGTAGCGAGTCTTCGGTACTGGTCTGCTCGCCGAACATCATGGTGCCCAGGGTCAGGGTGGAAACCTTGAGGCCGGAGTGGCCGAGGATGCGATAGCTCATGGGCGAAATCCTTGTGCTAGAAGGCTGGCCAGGGCAATACCGGCCATGGGGCGACCATCAAATACCACAACGCCGGGCTTGCGCAATGCCTGAATGGCGTCTCCTCGACGGGGCCGGCTTGCCGGCGAAGGGGCCCATGAGATCGCCTTGGCTGGCCAGCCAGCTCCTTGTATCTGGACTACGCGCCGTCAGGAGTGAAAGCTCTCGACTGGTCATCGAGGGAGGTGGCGTTGTGGTGCAGGAGCCGGCTTGCCGGCGAACCGCGCAGTGGCCAGCTGCTCAAGGAACCGGTGCTGGTCAGGGGCACAGCGCCCGACAGCGCTGCAGCACGAAGCTGTGCAGCAGGCGCACCCGCTCCGACACCTGCAGGCGATGGGGGCACAACAGGTTGAAGGGCGTCAGTTCGCCTTGCCAATCGCCGAGCAACGGCACCAGGCGCCCGGCGCGGATGTCTTCGGCGACATCCAGCCGGGCCTTGTAGACAATGCCATGGCCGGCCAGGGCCCAGCGTCGGGCCACTTCGCCGTCGTCGCACAGGTAGTCACCGCGCACCGGCACCTCGCGGGTATCGTCGCCACGGCTGAAGCGCCAGCAGTCGTAGGGCCGGTCGTTGCGCAGGTAGAGCAGGGCGCTGTGGTGCGACAGCTCTTCGGGCGACTGTGGGGTGCCGCAACGGGCCAGATAAGCCGGGCTGGCGCAGGCCACGCGTCGATGCTCGGGAAGAATCGGCAGGGCCACTAGGCTCGAATCCTCGGGTACGCCAAAGCGCAGGGCTACATCCACGGTGTCGCGGAACAAGTCGGCGTGGCGATCGTTGAGCCGCAGTTGCAGGCGCAATTGCGGGTGCTGGTGCTTGAACGCGTCGAGCCAGGGCAGCAGCGCGTTGCGTCCGAAATCCGAGGGCGCCGACAGTTGCAACACCCCGGCCAGCCCCAGGCTCTGCTGTTTGAGCGCCTGCTCACCATCGCCCAGAGTGGCCAGGGCCAGGCGTACGCTTTCCAGGTAGCGCCGGCCTTCCTCGGTCAGGCGCATGCTGCGGGTCGAACGCGCCAGCAGGCGGCAACCCAGGCGTGTTTCCAAGCGTTTGAGGGCGATGCTGGCGGCGGCCGCGGTCAGGCCCAGGGAGCGGGCGGCGGCCCCGGTGAACAGACGCAAGGTATAGAACTGGGTTGGCGTGGTGACGAACAGCAGGCAGGTGGAGAGGGTGCCCCAGGTGATCATCATCAGCGCAATCAAGCGCCGCGGGCCAAACCGGTTCAGCGCCAGGTTGCTCGGAACTTCGCACAGCACGTAGCCGATGAAGAAGATCCCGGCACCCAGGCCGTAGATCGTTTCGCTGAATTTAAGGGCATCGAGCATCTGCAACTTGGCGAAACCAACGTTGACCCGCTCGAGGTGGTTGAACAGGTAGCAGGCGAAGATGAAGGGGGATCAGGCGCAGGGTGATGCGCTTGTAGACGGTGTTCGGGTCGTCAGTCCGGGCCAGTGCGACAGCGGCGCTCTGTGACATGGCGTGTCTCTCTTTATTATGATTTTTCGCGGTGCAAGGGTAACGTTGACCGCCCCGAGAGTCTCGGTCACCGGGGGGGTTGTCTTTGTGCCGGCGCACAGCGATTGGCCCCAAGGCGCGGTGTCACTGAACAACGTCACTGAACAACGTTACTGAACAACGCTATCGAGCAGCGTTATTGAACAACGTCACTGCCGCGCCACATGCGGCCCGTCCCAGCTGCTGCAGTCGTCAAGGATCATCCCCCATGTTCGAACTGGATCACGACCTGGCGCAGGACATCGTCGACCGCACGATGGCGATCCTGCCCTACAACGTCAACGTCATGGACAGTCAGGGGCTGATCCTCGGCAGTGGCGAGGCAGAGCGGATCAACACCCGCCACGAAGGTGCCCAGTTGGTCCTGGCCAACAGCCGGGTGGTGGAGATCGACGCCGCCACCGCGCGCCAGCTCAAGGGCGTGCAACCGGGGATCAACTTGCCGCTGCTGCATGATCGGCGACTGATCGGGGTGCTGGGCATCACCGGTGATCCGGTGCTGTTGCGCACCTACGCCGAACTGGTGCGTATGACTGCCGAGATGCTGGTGGGCCAGCGCCACCAGCAGGCCGAGCAGCAATGGCGGCGCCAGCGCTGCGACGACCTGCTGGCCCTGCTGTTGAGCGACAGTGGCGACTCGCCGCGGCTGGAGGATGAAGCCCGGCAGATGGGCCTCAAACCGCAATTGGCACGCACCCCCTACCTGTTCGAACTGGGACTGCAAGCGGCTGCGGGGCAGGGCGTCGAGCGCCTCAGCGCCTGGCTGATGAACCGCTACCCGGACAGCTGGTGCGTCAGTTTGTCGAAGACCTCGCTGCTCTGGTGTCGCCCGGCCAACCTCAACCTGGACAACCCGCGCCTGCTGGAAAAACTCGACGGCCAGGGCTGGAACATCCTGCGGGTCGCCGTGGGCACGCAGGCCGATGGCCTGGCGGGCTTGCGCCGCTGCTATCGCCGGGTCGGCGACCTGCTGGCCTATGGCCGTGATCTGCTGCCGGACTCGCGGCTGCTGACCCTCGACCGCTACCGCCTGCCAGTGATGCTCTGGCGTCACCGCAACGACGACGCCCTGGACGAACTGCTGGCGCCTTTGCGCAAGGTCCTGGCCAAGGACAGCAACGGCCAGTTACTGGCGACCCTGCGCAGCTGGTGCGACCACGATGGCCAGAGCCAGGCCTGTGCCGACGCCTTGGGCATCCACCGCAACAGCCTGCGTTACCGCATGGAGCGCATTGCCGAACTCAGCGGCCTCGACCCCTTGCGCCTGGACGGCATGCTGGCCCTGTACCTGGGGGTGCAACTGCTGCCGCGCAGCGCCGAATCGTCCTGCCCCCTCGATTTTGTAGCCGCTGCTGAGCCCGCGAAGCTGCGCAAAGGTCCGCAGGACCTTGCCTGACGGCCTCCCGCCGAACCACCAGCGCCCGCAAAATCACGCGTCTCCTGCGTCTCCTGCGGAGCCGTTCGCAGCCTGCGGCAGCGGCTACAAGAAGCCATTTCGCTGCTGCAGGCTGCGTCATGCCCGCTCCGAGCCCTTCATGCCCTTGCAATCAACAGCGCCGTCCAGCCAATCTGCCGCCCTTGTAGCAATGAACAATAAAGCCCCCCCGGACTTGTGCAGCAGCCCGGGGGCAGCGCCTGCGCCAGATGGCAGCATGGCGGCACAAGAAACGGAGAACGCCCCATGAAAATCATCATTGCCCCCGATTCCTTCAAAGACAGCCTGAGTGCCGCAGGCGTGGCCCAGGCCATGGCCCAGGGGCTGGCCGAGGTCTGGCCCGATGCCGAGCTGTGCCAATGCCCGATGGCTGACGGCGGCGAGGGCACGGTGGAGTCGATTCTTGCTGCCTGTGACGGGCAACTGCGCCGCCATCGGGTCCAGGGGCCGCTGGGGGTGACGGTCGAAGCCCGCTGGGGCTGGCTGCCCCAGAGTCACACGGCGATCATCGAAATGGCCGAGGCCAGTGGCCTGCAATTGCTGGCGCTGGAGCAGCGCGATGCCTGCAACAGCAGCACTTTCGGCACTGGGGAACTGATCCTGGCCGCGCTGGACGCCGGTGCCCAACGCATCATCCTGGCCATCGGCGGCAGCGCCACCAATGATGGCGGTGCTGGGGCCTTGCAAGCCCTGGGGCTAAAGCTGCTGGATCGTCATGGCCAGGTGCTGCCTCGGGGCGGGCTGGCCTTGGCCCAGCTGGCCCGCATCGACCTCGACACCCTGGACCCGCGTCTGGCCCGGGTGCGCTTTGAAATCGCCGCCGACGTCAACAACTCGCTGTGCGGCGAGCACGGTGCCTCGGTGATCTTCGGCCCGCAGAAAGGCGCTTCGGCGCAGCAGGTGCGACAACTGGATCAGGCTTTGGGTCACTTTGCCGACCGTTGCGCCGAGGTGCTGGCCAAGGACGTGCGTGACGAACCCGGCAGCGGTGCGGCCGGGGGCCTGGGGTTTGCCGCCAAGGCCTTTCTCGCTGCGCAGTTTCGCCCTGGTGTGGAGGTCGTGGCGGAACTGGTGGGCCTGGAACAGGCTGTGCGCGGGGCTGATCTGGTGATGACCGGCGAAGGGCGTTTCGACGCCCAGACCCTGCGCGGCAAGACCCCGTTTGGTGTGGCGCGGATCGCCCGGGAGCAGGGCGTTCCGGTGATCGTGATTGCCGGCACCCTGGGCGAGGGTTACCAGCAGCTGTATGCCCACGGCGTGGACGCTGCCTTCGCCCTGGCCAGTGGTCCCATGAGCCTGGAGCAAGCCTGCCGCGAGGCCCCGCGCCTGCTGCGCGAACGCGCCGCCGACATCGCTCGCGTCTGGCGCTTGGCCCGCAACGCCCGCTAGATACTCGCTGGAGCTGGCCAGTGAAGTTCGTTAATTAGGGCGGGGGGTGGGCATATCCGTTGCTGCGATAATGGCCGCTTAGGGTTTCGCTCTCACAGTGGCGGTTTGGGGTACATAGCCATTTCTGCGGGTGCGGCTGGCGGTTTCGCCCTTACGGCGAGTCACTTTGGGGCCCCAAAGTAACCAAAGGCTCTTGCCCCTCCATTCGGTGCCTCGCTTAGCGAGGCATGCCCGAACTCCGGCATTGATCCGTGGGCCGCCGCCGGCCATCCATGGCCGGGTGGCGGCTAACCCGGCATCCTTGCCGGGTTACCCACGGCTCAATGCCTGCGTTCGGCCATCGTGGTTAACGGGGCGTTCAGATCAAGATCAAGATCAAGAGCCAGACGGCGGCCTTGCGGCCGGCCTGAAGCAGGGGGGCGGGGTGTTCCCAGTGAGCTGGCTGGCCAGCGAAGAGGCTGCCAGCCAACGTTCGTCAGTAGACCCCGCCTTCGTTCGTGGGGGCGTCCTGGGTCTTGTACTGGCCGACCAGGCTCTGCAAACCCTTCATCAACACCGTGGTATCCACCCCCACGGCCACGAAGTTCGCCCCCAGTTTAATGCAACGCCGCGCCAGGTGCTGATCGGCACTGAGAATCCCCGCGGCCTTGCCCGCCTGACGAATTCGCACGATGGCGTCTTCAATCGCGGCCACCACCTCGGGGTGCCCGGGGTTACCCCGCTGGCCCATGGCCGCCGACAGATCCGCCGGGCCGATAAACACGCCGTCGACTCCGTCCACCGCGAGAATCTCATCCAGGTTGCGCAGGCCTTCGAGGTTCTCGATCTGCACCAGCAGGCACATCTGCTCGTCCGCCTGATCCAGGTAGCCGGCGATGCTGTTCCAGCGCGATGCCCGGGCCAGGGCGCTGCCGACCCCGCGCACCCCCAGCGGCGGATAGTGCATGGCGCGCACCAGCTGACGTGCCTGTTCGGCGCTTTCCACCATGGGAATCAGCAGGGTCTGGGCGCCGATGTCCAGCAATTGCTTGATCAGCGCGGTATCGCCAATGGGCGGGCGGATGATGCCCTGGGCTGCGTAGGGGGCGATGGCCTGCAACTGCGCCAGCAGACTGCGCAGGTCGTTGGGGGCGTGTTCGCCGTCCAGCAGCAGCCAGTCGAAACCGGCGTTGGCCGCCAACTCGGCGCAGTAGCCGTCCGCCAACCCCAGCCACAGGCCGATCTGCGGTTCGTCGTGTTGCAGGCGTTGTTTGAACAGGTTCAATGGCATGTCCATGGGGTGCTCCTTAGACAAAACGGCAGGCGATGCTGCCCAACTGATCGTAGTCGACGTGGAAGACATCCCCGGGACGGGCCGCCACCGGGCGGGTAAAGGAGCCACCGAGAATGATCTGCCCGGCCTCCAGGCCGACGTCGTAGGCCGCCAGTTTGTTGGCCAGCCAGGCGACGCCCTTGGCCGGGTGGTTGAGTACGGCGGCGGATACCCCGGACTCCTCGATCACGCCATTGCGGTACAGCACCGCTGGCACCTTGCGCAGGTCCACATCCCCGGGGCGCACGGCGCGGCCGCCCATCACCACCCCGGCGTTGGCGGCATTGTCGGAGATGGTGTCGAACACCTTGCGCGTGGCCTGGGTTTGCGGGTCCACCTGCTGGATGCGGGCGTCGATGATTTCCAGGGCCGGGATCACCCAGTCGGTGGCGTCCAGCACATCGAACAGGGTGCAGTGAGGCCCTTTCAAGGGTTTGCCGAGGATGAACGCCAGCTCCACTTCGACCCGCGGCACGATAAAGCGCTGGAAGGGAATATCGCTGCCTTCATCGAACAGCATGTCGTCCAGCAGGGCGCCGAAATCCGGCTCGGTGATGTTCGACGACACCTGCATCGCCCGCGACGTCAGGCCGATCTTGTGGCCCACCAGTTTGCGGCCGTCGCGGATCTTCTGCTCCACCCAACTGCGCTGAATGGCGTAGGCCTCTTCAATCGTGATGGACGGGTATTGCAGGGACAGTTGGCCGATCTGTTCGCGACTGCGTTCGGCGGCGTCGAGGCGCGCGGCGGCCTGTTGAATATCCGAGGGGCTGAGCATGGTTATTTCTCTCGTGGGTTGACGATATGGGCGGGCACCCGCAGCACCAGCCAGGCGCCCAGGGCGATCAGCAGGGCCAGGGCGTAGAGGGCCAGGCTGGCGCTTTGCGTGGCGTCACGCACCACGCCGATCAAATACGGCGCGAGGAAAGCGGCCACACTGCCGAAGGAACTGATCAGGGCAATGCCCGCGGCCTGGGTGCTGCTGGCGAGAAAGGCCGGCGGCAACTGCCAGAACATCGGCAGCGCGGCGCTGGCGCCCATCCCCGCCACCAGCAGGCCGAACATCACCAGCCAGGGATCGCCTGGGGCCAGCCCGGTGAGGATCAGACCGATGCTGGACATCAGCAGCGGTATTGCCAAATGCCAGCGCCGTTCGCGCAGGCGGTCCGAGGAGCGGCCGACGCCGAGCATGAACAGGCAGCCGGCCAGGTAGGGCAGGGCGCTGAGCATGCCGACGTTGCTGTCCCGGGCGATGCCGGCGTGATGGATCAGGGTTGGCATCCAGAAGGCGATGGTGTTCACCGCCAGCATCACCGCGAAGTACACGCACACCAGCAGCCAGACGTGGCGATCCTTGAGGATGCCGCTGAAGCGTGTGATGGACTTGTGCTGTTCTTCCTGGCGCAGGGCCTGCAGCAGCCAGTTTTTCTGCACCGGGGTCAGCCAATCCACCTGTTCGATGCTTTCCGGCAGGGCCTTGAGCACCACCAGCCCCAGCAGCACCACCGGCAAGCCTTCGATCAGGAACATCCATTGCCAGCCGCGCAGGCCGCCGACGTCATGGAAGCTCTCCAGGATCCACCCCGACAGGGGCCCGCCAATCACCCCGGCCATGGGCACGGCAATGGCGAACAGCGCGGTGACCTGACCGCGGCGGCTGGCGGGGAACCAGCGGTTGAGCAGCACCAGGATGCCCGGGAAGAACCCCGCCTCGGCGACCCCCAGCAGAAAGCGCAGCACATAGAAGCCCCAGGCGCTGTCCACCAGCATCAGGGCACTGGACAGCAGGCCCCAGACCAGCATCAGCAGGGCGATCCAGCGCCGTGGGCCGACCCGCTCCAGGGCCAGGTTGCTGGGCACCCCGAACAGTGCATAGGCGACGAAGAACAGCCCGGCGCCGAGGCCGTAGACGCTGTCGCTGAAGCCCAGGTCCTGGGTCATCTGCAGCTTGGCGAAGCCGATGTTGATGCGGTCCAGGTGGGCGAAGATGTAGCAGACGAACAACAGCGGCATCAGCCGCCAGGTGATCTTGCGATAGCAGTCGTCGACCTCGGCGCGCGAGGTCTCGGCGGTGGTGGCTTGGGGCATGACAAGGGTCTCGTTATTGTTCTTGTGTGGGGCGCCGGTTGGCAGTAGCCGGTTGGCCGGCGAGGGCGGCCTCAGGGCTGGCACGCGTTTGAGGGCCTCTTCGCTGGCCAGCCAGCACCTACGGGGCGCGTGGGAGCTGGTAGGAGCCTCGTGCCGACGGAAGGGCCGGTACGAGGCTCAGCTCTGTCGACGCAGAAACTCATGCACGTTGTTGTGCTTGAAGTTCAGCTCGGCATCCAGCTCGCTCATCTCGAACGACAGCGCCAGCAAGCGCTGCGCCTGCAATGTGGTGAAGTGCGCCTTGATGACCTCGAACAGGCCTTCGGCGACCTCGCGGCGGGTCGCCAGGTCACGCCCGGCACCCACTTGCAGGCGCATATGGACGAAGGCGTAGTCGTGCTTGCCGTCGGCCATGCGCCAGGTGTCCAGGCGCACCCCGCGGCTGCGAATGCCGCCCAGGGGAAACACACCCGTGGCGCCCAGGTAATCATGAACCTTGGTGAACAGCCCCGGCAGATCGGCGGCCTGTTCGATGTTGTCGGTGTACTCAGCGATGAAATGCGGCACGGGAGGCCTCCTTGGGAGGCAGCGGTAAGCGGCAAGCGGCAAGCCGCAAGAGAGGACTCCTGTGACTTGAGGCTTGTGCTTTGCCGTTGCCATTGATGTTGTCTTGCAGCTTGTGGCTGGAAGCTTGCCGCTGCTTCTAGAAGATGGCGTTGATCTGGCCGGTGCCGGAGCTGCCGAACAGCGGCGTGACGATCTCGGCCGGGCGGTTGTAGTCAGGTCCGCCCAAAAGCCCGAGGAGCATCGCCGTGTCGTGCATGCCGCCCTCGCCGTGACAGCTGGTGGCGTAGTCCGGGAGCATGGCGCAGAACTCGCGAAAACGACCCTGCTGCCACAGTTCCACCACCCGCTGATCCACCTGCTTGTCGAATTCCCGGGTCCATTTGTGGATGTTGGCTTCGGCTTCGCGGTCGTTGGAGAAGCGGTGGGACAGGGAACCGGACGCCAGCACCAGCACCTTGCGCTCGCTTTTCTCGATGGCGCGGCGCACCGCGGCGCCGAAGGTGAAGCTGTCCTCCAGCTTGTGCCAGGCGCACCAGGCGGCGATCGACACCACCTTGAAGTGCTCGGCGGCGGGCACGTCCATGTGCATGTAGCGCATGGGCACCAAGGTGCCGTATTCCAGCTCCAGGCTGGGGATGTTGTGGGCCAGGGTACGCACGTCGGCGGCGTTGGCCTCGGCGGCGATCAGTTCCCCCAGCTCCGGGCAGCCCTGGTAGTCGTAGGTCATGTTCTTGATGAAGTGCGGCAGCTCGTTGCTGGTGTAGGTGCCGTTGAACGCCTGGCCGCAATTGATGTGGTAGCCGCTGTTGACCAGCCAGTGCACGTCGAACACCACCGCGGTGTCGGCCCCCAGCGCTCGGGCGCGGCGAGCGATTTCCTTGTGTCCGGCAATGGCTGCCTCACGGCAGCCGTGGTGCTTGCCCGGCAGTTCGGACAGGTACATCGATGGAACGTGGCAGACCTTGGCGGCCATGACGACTTCGCCCATGGTGCTTCTCCTGAAACATCTTATTGTTGGCGTGATCCGGGACGCTTACAGACCTTACACGCCCCAGCGCGGGATGGGGTGACTGCCCATGGAGAGGCAGACGTTCTTGATCTCGGCGAATACCTCGAAACTGTACTCGCCGCCTTCACGGCCGGTGCCCGAGCCCTTGACGCCGCCGAAGGGCTGGCGCAGGTCGCGCACGTTCTGGCTGTTGATGAAGACCATGCCGGCCTCGATGCCTCGGGCCAGGCGATGGGCCTTGCCGATGTCCTGGGTCCAGATGTAGGAAGCCAGGCCGTACTCGGTGTCGTTGGCCAGTTGCAGGGCCTGGGCCTCGTCCTTGAACGGGATCAGGCACACCACCGGGCCGAAGATCTCTTCCTGGGCGATGCGCATGCGGTTGTCGACGTCGGCGAACACCGTGGGCTGGATGAACTGCCCGCGGGACAGGTGCGCCGGCAGGTTGGCCGGGCGTTCCAGGCCGCCGGCCAGCAGGGTCGCGCCTTCTTCCAGGCCGATGCGGATGTAGCCGGTGACCTTGTCGTAGTGGGCCTGGGTGATCATCGAGCCGACCTGGGTCTTGGGGTCTTGCGGGTCACCGACGATCAGGCGCTTGGCCCGGGCGGCGAATTCCTTGACGAACTGCGGGTAGACGCTTTCCTGGATGAAGATCCGACTGCCGGCGGTGCAGCGTTCGCCGTTCAGGGAAAAGATGGTGAACAGCGCGGCGTCCAGGGCCCGCTCCAGGTCGGCGTCCTCGAAGATCAGCACCGGCGACTTGCCGCCCAGTTCCATGGAGTACTTCTTCAGGCCGGCGGTCTGCATGATCTTCTTGCCGGTGGCGGTGCCGCCGGTGAAGGAAATCGCCCGCACGTCCGGGTGGCGCACCAGGGCATCGCCGGCAGTGGCGCCGTAGCCCTGGACGATGTTCAGCACCCCGGCGGGAATCCCGGCTTCCAGCGCCAACCGGCCCAGCTCGTTGGCGGTCAGTGGCGACAGCTCGCTCATCTTCAGCACTGCGGTATTGCCCAGGGCCAGGCACGGCGCGGTCTTCCAGGTGGCGGTCATGAACGGCACGTTCCACGGCGACACCAGGGCGCACACCCCCACCGGCTGGTACAGGGTGTAGTTGAGCATCTGGTCGTCCACCGGATAGCTGTGGCCATCCATGCGGGTGCAGACCTCGGCGAAGAAGTCGAAGTTGTGCGAGGCCCGGGGAATCAGCACGTTGCGGGTCTGGTGGATCGGCAACCCGGTGTCCAGGGTTTCCAGCTGCGCCAGGTGCGGCACGTTGTCCTCGATCAGCGCGCCCAGGCGGCGCATCAGCCGGGCACGCACCGATGCCGGGGTATTGGCCCATTTCGGGAAGGCGTCCTTGGCCGCGGCCACCGCCTGGGCGATTTCCTCGGCGCCACCGCTGGCCACTTCGCCAATGGCTTCGCCGGTGGCGGGGTTGTAGTTGGTGAACACTTCACGGCTTTCGACTTCGCGGCCGTTGATCCAGTGTTTGATCATTTATGCGTGCTCCTTGGCCGCGGTGGTGGGTTCCGGTTGGGCGTGATGGGCGAAAAACTCGCTTTCGCTGACGATACGGTTGACCAGCCGGCCGACACCTTCGATTTCCACCACCACCTCATCGCCGGGCACTACATCACTGAGGCCTTCGGGAGTGCCGGTGGCGATCATGTCCCCCGGTTGCAGGGTCATGAAGCTGGACAGGTATTCGATCAGGTAGGGGATGTCGAAGATCATGTCGGCGGTGCTGCCTTGCTGGCGCAGTTCGCCGTTGACCCAGGTGCGCAGGGTCAGCTTGTTGGGCTCGGGCACTTCGGCGGCGTCGATGATCCACGGGCCGACCGGGGTGGTGGCGTCGCGGTTCTTCACCCGCAGGTTGGGCCGGTAGTAGTTCTCCAGGTAATCGCGGATCGCGTAGTCGTTGCACAGGGTGTAGCCGGCCAGGTAGTCCAGGGCGTCCTCGCGCTTGACGTTGCGTGCGGTCTTGCCGATCACCGCCACCAGCTCGCACTCGTAATGCATGTAGGCGACGTTGTCCGGGCGCCAGGTCACCTGGTTGTGGCCGGTGTAGGTGCCCGGCGACTTGATGAACACCAGGGGCTCGGTGGGCGGCGTGAAGGCCAGCTCGGTGGCGTGGTCGGCGTAGTTCAGGCCCAGGGCGAACAGGGTGCCGGTGGCCGGCGGCAGCCACTGCACCTGGTCTTCGGCCAGGGTCCGGCCGTCTTCCAGTTGCAGGGTGTTGGGGCCGGTGACCCGAGCGTCGTGGACCTGGCCCTGATAACGAATGCGCGCGTGTTTCATGTCAGTTCCTCATTCGGCAACGATGCTGTTGGCCAGACGGCCCAGGCCGCTGATCTGTACTTCGACCCGGTCGCCGGGCCGCACATCGACCCGGCCCTCGGGAGTGCCGGTGATCAGCACGTCTCCGGCATGCAGGGTCATGAATTCGCTGATCTCGGCAATCAGCTGGGGGATGTTGCGCACCAGGTTGGCGGTGCTGTTGTGCTGCACCCGCTCGCCGTTGACGAACAGCTCGATGCTCAATTGGTGGGGATCGGCGACGTCGGCGGCCGGCACCAGTTGCGGGCCGATCGGGCAGAAACCGTCGCGGCATTTAGCCTTTACCGCTGGGCGGTAGTAGCTGTCTTCCGGCAGGCTGAATTCGTTGACGATGGTGTAGCCGGCCACATGTTCCAGGGCGTTTTCCAGGCTCACCCGGCTGGCGCGCTTGCCGATCACCACCCCCAGGGCCGGGCCGGGTTGCAGACGCTCGACCCCTTGGGGAAACACCACTGGCGCCTCATGGCTGTTGCGGGTATTGGGGGTCTTGATGAACAGCACCGGCTTCACCGGTGGCTGCTGGTAGGGCGGTTGCTTGAAGTGCTGCAGATGGCTCTGCAGCAAGCCCTGGTAGTTCAGTGCAACGCCGAACAGGGTGCCGCAGGCGTGGTCATTCAAGGCACGGTTCATCGCGCGTCTCCTGGTTCCTGATGTCTGTTTCCCGCTGTGGGCTTGTCGTTCGCGGGGTGAGTTCGTTAATGTATTAACGTTATATTTAATATGTTAACGATCGTCAAGCGCCAGCCTGAACGATTCCGTCTCGCCCTGGCGGGGCGGCCGCGATTCGCGCAGGATGCGCAGGCTCTGCGTGCTGAAAAATATAAATAGAGGGGCGCCATGAACCCACAAACCCCGATCCCCAACATCAATATCGGTCAGGTCTACGATCAGCGTTACGCCGATGCCCAGGTGCACTACGACAAGCTGAGCAACCTGGCCGGCTTCTTCGGCCGCAACATGCCGGTGCATCGCCACGACCGCTTCTTCCAGGTCCACTACGTGCAAAGCGGAGCGGTGCGGGTCTACCTCGACGACCAGCAGTACCTGGAGTCGGGACCGATGTTCTTCCTCACCCCGCCGACCATTCCCCACGCGTTTGTCACCGAGGCCGACAGCGAGGGCCACGTGCTCACCGTGCGCCAGCAGTTGGTGTGGGAGTTGATCGGTGCCGATCCGACACTGGCCCCCGCGCCCCAGGTGCCGCCGGTGTGTGTGGCCCTGGCGCGGCTGGGGCCGCAGTTCACCGCTGAAGCGCGGCGTCTGGAGTGCCTGTTCCAGGAGTTGCAGCAGGAGATTGCCGGGCAGGGGCCCGGACGCGAGCCAGCCCTGGATGCCCTGACCCGGCTGCTGATGATCAGTCTGCTCAGGCTTTCGGCCAATTCCCTCAAGGCCCGTCCAGCGCGCCAAGAAGACCTGCAGATCTTCCATCGCTTCAACGAGCTGATCGAGTCCCGCTACCTGGAGCATTGGCCCCTGGCCCGCTACGCCAGCACCCTGGGGGTCACCGAGGCGCGGCTCAACGACGTCTGCCGGCGCATCGCCGACCTGCCGTCCAAGCGCCTGGTGTACGAGCGCCTGATGCAGGAGTCCAAGCGCCTGCTGCTGTTTACTGGCAGTTCAATCAACGAGATCTGCTACCAGCTGGGCTTCAAGGACCCAGCGTATTTCAGCCGCTTTTTCCTGCGCTATGCGCACCTGCCCCCGGGTGAATATCGCCAGCGCAAGTCCGCTGGGCTGTTGTCAGAACCGGTCGCCGTGCCCTGAGGAGTCTGCGGTGTCGGGTGCGCTCATTCGACGACCCGCGTCTGCGCGGGCCTGGGCTCGCAGACCGGCGTGGGTGGATTGCTCAGCAGCAGGTCAGCGGCCTTCTCACCGATCATGATCGCCGCCGCGTTAGTGTTGCCGGTGATCAGGCTCGGCATGATCGAGGCGTCCGCCACCCGCAGCCCTTGGAGGCCGTGGACCCGCAGTTGGTCGTCCACCACCGCCAGTTCGTCATGGCCCATCTTGCAGCTGCCCACCGGGTGGAACACGGTGCCCAGGTGCTGACGAATCCATTGCTCGATCTGCTCCTGGCTCTGCACCTGTGGGCCGGGTACCAGCTCGCCTTGCAGGCGCTGAGAAAAGGCCCGGGTCGCCGCCAGCTGGCGCACCAGGCGCAAGCCCGCCACCAGTTTGCGCAGGTCCTCCGGGTGGCTGAGGAAGTTGGCCTCGATCAGCGGCTTGTCGTGGGGATCGGCGGAGTTCAGGCGGACCCGACCGCGGCTTTGCGGGTGCATCACCGCCATGTGCAGGCTGATGCCATGGCCCACCGGGATCAGGCGCTGTGGCTGGTTCTTCAGGGCCGGGGCGACGATCAGCCCCAGCTCCGGCACCGGGTCCTCGGGCGTAAGGCGCAGAAAGGCCCCGGACTCGACGGTGTTGGAGGTCAGCGGGCCCTGGCGCCGGGTCAGGTACTGCCAGGGCGAACGGGCCAGGGGCCACAGGCCCTTGGGTGAAAGGCCGTAGCCCAGCTCGGGATCGCTGCGGTACATCAGCACGATGTCCTGGTGATCCTGCAGGTTCAGGCCGACCCCCGGCAACGGGTGGCGCGGCAGGATGCCATGAGGTTTCAGTTCCTCCGCCGGACCGATGCCCGACAACAGCAACAACTGTGGCGAATTGATCGCTCCGGCGCACAGGATCACTTCCCGACGCGCCTGCAACTGGTGGACCCGCCCGTTTTGACTGATTTCTACGCCATTGGCGCGAGTGCCTTGCAGCAACACCCGGTGGGTCAGGGTGGAGCTGAGCACGGTGAGGTTGTCGCGTTGCAGGATCGGATGCAGAAATGCCCGGGCCGCGCTGCAGCGTTCGCCATTTTTCTGAGTCACATGGAACGGCCCGAAACCTTCCTGCTCAGGGCCGTTGAAGTCCGGGTTATAGCTCCAGCCCAGTTCCGTGGCCGCCTCGTAGAACACCTGATTGACCGCACTCGGGCTGCGCTGCTCGGCGACGTTGAGCTCGCCGTGCTGGCCATGCCAGGGTGAATCGCCTGCTTCGAAATGCTCCGAACGCTTGAAGTAGGGCAGCAGTTCGTCATGGCTCCAGCCCTGGTTGCCGGCGGCCGCCCAGCGGTCGAAGTCATGACGGTGGCCACGGATGTAGATCATGCCGTTGATCGCACTGGAACCGCCCCAGACCCGGCCACGGGGGCAGGGGATGGCGGGGGCGCCGCTGGCGCCCTGGGCGCTGAATTGATGCATCCAGTTCCAGCGCGGGTTGGCGATCAGGCGGATGATCCCCGCCGGGGTGCGCACATAGGCGGCAGGCAGCAGGCTGCGGTCACTGGGTCCTGCCTCGATCAGGCACACCTTGAGCTTGGGGTCGGCGGACAGGCGGTTGGCCAGCACACAACCGGCGGAGCCGGCGCCGACCACGATGTAGTCGAAGGCTTGCGTGGTGTGTTCACTCATGGGGGATACCTCTTGGGCCGTCATGTACGTTCATCTCACAGCCCCAGCAGCGAGCCGACGTCGAGGGTCACTTGCAGGCCGATGACAAAGCCATTGCCGCTCAGTTCGCGGGCCTCGGGGTTGTAGAAGTTGTCCGGGTTGATCAGGTACTGGACGCTGGGCTCCACCGCCAGTTGCCGGGTCAGGGCGATGTGGGCGTTGGCTTCCAGGGCATAGACATTGCGCTCGCCCAGGCGCGGGTCGCCGCCGTTGGCGGTCCGTGCCTGTTGCTGGAAACGCAGTTGGTGATCGTTGAGGCGCAGGTAGCTGGCCTTGAGGTTGAGCTTGTCCCGGGGGCGATCGAAGGGCGCCAGATAGGTCAGCCCGGCTTCGGCGAACTGGCTGAAGGGCTGCTTGTCGTCGGCCGCCGCCGACAGCGAACCGAACAGCAGCAAGGCTTGGGGCTTCGTGCCTGTGCCGGCGTCGGCGCGCCACAGCGACTGCTGGAACTTGAAGAAGGCGCCGCCGCTGCCGAACGTCTTGGTCCCGGTCAGCGGGTCCACCTGCTTGGAGGTGTTGTAGAAGCCGTTTAGTTCGTAGTGGGAGCTGTAGGCCTCTTGTTTCTGGCTGCCGATGCCCAGCAGCAGGCTGGTGCCGCTGGCGTCGTCGGTACTGAAATCCAGGCCCTTGCGCTCCTTCAGGTAGTCCACCGGGTTGGATTCGAAGGCGCCGCCGTGCACGTACCACTGGGGCGTCAGTTGGTACTTCAGGTAGCCGCCCCAACTGCCGTAGGGCGGTGGCAGGATGCCGCTGGAGGCGTCGATGATCGGGTCGTTGCAGGTCATGGTGCTTTCACAGTTGTAGATATAGAAGTAGCGCCGGGCGTTGGTTCGCCCCAGGCTCAGGTCGACCTGGCCGTCGAGCCAGGTCTGCTGGTAGGTCAGCAGGCTCAGTTGGTTGCTGGTGAGGTCGTTGTGGATCGGCGCGCCGCCAAAGTAGCTGCCGGCGGCGCCTTGCCAGTTGCGTGAGGTGGGCACGCCGGTCTGGTGATCGAGAATGAACAGGGTCTGCTCGAAGTGCAGCGCCGCGCCGTCGAGCCCGGCGAAGGTCCCCAGGTTGATATCGGCGCCGACGAACAGGTCGCCGCTGTTGCCGAAGCTGTGGGGGCGGGGGCCGGTGTCGAGGTTCTTCATGGCCAGGCTGAGAAACTGCACATGGGGCGTAATGCCCTGGTCGGCCAGGTAATCGCCCAGCCCGGACAGCGGCCCGCTGCGGGGCACAGCCGGGGCGTCGGCCAAGCAATCAAGGGGCAGCAGCAGGGCTGCCAGCAGCGGGCACAGCGCATAGGGAACATTCATGTCGGGTACTCGTTTCTTGTTGTTTTTGTCTTGAGTGTTGAAACCGATGTGTCAGGCCTCGGCCAGGGCCGGCGTTGGGTTGACCAGCACCTTGATCTGACTCTTGTCGTGCAACAGCGCCTCGAAGCCCTGTTCCACTGCTTGCTCCAGGGCCAGGCAGCGGGTCACTAGACGAGACAGGTCCAGGCGTCCGCTGGCCAGCAGCTCAATCAACTCGGGATACACATGGCGGTAGCCGACGCTGCTGAGCAGGCGCAGTTCGTTGTTCACCAGGTGGAAGGCGTCGAAGTGCACCTCGCCCATCAGTCCCACCATGACGGCTTCGCCGCCCTTGCGCAGGCAGTGCAGGGCATGGCTCAGGGTCTTCTGGGTGCCGGCGGCCTCAAAGGCCGTGTCGAGGCCGCCGTCGCTCAAGTGTCGCAATCGTTGTTGCAACGCCGGATCGCGTCCGTCCAGGGCGGCCGAAGCGCCAAACTCCAGGGCCAGGCGCAGGCGCTCGGGGTTCAGGTCCACGGCGTAGATGCGTTCCACTCCCCGCACCCGTGCCAGCAGGATCAGCAGCAGGCCGATGGGGCCCAGCCCGAACACCACGCAACTGTCGCCGGCCAGCAGGCTGCTCCGGTTCAGCGCGTGGTAGGCCACCGCCGCCGGCTCCAGCACGGCGGCCTGCTTGAAGCTGACGCGCTCCGGCAGCAGGTGCAGCATGTACGCTGGCACCCGTGCCTGCTCGGCAAAACCGCCATCGCCCATCAGACCGATAAAACCCATGGACTCACAGAGGTTGTACTGGCCCATGCAGCAGTACTGGCATTCGCCACAGCGATACTCCGGCTCGACCGCCACCCGCTGCCCCAGCAGGCGCGGGTCGACGCCGGGGCCCAGGGCTACTACTTGGCCGCAGAACTCATGGCCCAGGGTCAGTGGTGTCCGGCAGCCGGACAGCGGGTGAGCCTCATGCTGGGGAATCGAGTGTGGCCCATCGGCGTACTCATGCAGGTCACTGCCGCAGATACCGCAGTAGGCCACTTGCAGCAGTACTTCCCCAGCGCCAGGCTGTCGAGCTTGTACTTGGCTCAGGCGCAGGTCCCGAGCGGCGTGCCAACGCAGTGCTTTCATGGTTGGTTTCCTTGCAGGACAGAGGAGGCGCCGGCTTGCCGGCGTTGTTGACGGGCCAGCACCGCTGGAGCGGTTTCCTTGAGCAACAGCGCCAGCAGCGCGGCCAGCACGGCGCCGCCACAGGACATCCACATGACGATGGACAGGCCGAATCGGTCGGCGGCGAACCCGGCGATGGTCGGCGCGACGAAGCCGCCCACGAGCTCGCCAATGCCCATGATCATGCCCAGGGCCGTGGCCATGACTTCACGGGGCACGGTCTCCGCCGGAATGGTGGCCATGAACAGGGTGAAGCAGCCCAGGCCGGTGTAGGTCAGCAGCATCAGCACCCCAAGGATCCATGGCGCCGATGCATAAAGCAGGGCCATCGGGCAGCAGGCGGCGATCAGCGAGAACAGCACCAGGGTCGGGCGGCGGCCAATTCGGTCAGAGATCGCCGGCACGCCGAAGCCCCAGAGCACCCAGGCGCCGCCCAGGCAGCTCATCACCAGGCCCATGCTGGCCGGACTGTAGTCGCGGACCTTGACCAGAAAGGTCGGGGTAAAGGAAATCAGAATGATGAACCAGGTCAGGAACACACAACTGATCAGGGTGCAGAGCACGATGTTGCGGCTTTTCAGCAGGGCCAGCCGATGTCCGCCTCCGTTGCTCGGGGCGGCGTTCGCCCGGGGCTCGCTCCGTGGCGGGTCCGGGTTCACGTAGCGCCAGATCAGCAGGGCGATCAGCAGCCCGGGAATCAGCGAGACGATGAATGCATGGCGCCAGCCATAGGCTTCTGCCAGGGCGATCAGCACCGGTGGTCCGATCACCGCCCCCAGCAGCCCGGCCGCCGAGCCTTGCAGTAGGCCCATGTTCAGGCCCCGACGTTGGGGCGAGGAGGCTTCCACCATCAAGGATTGCGATAAGGGCAGGATCGGCCCTTCGGCCAGCCCCATGATGGCGCGAAACAGCAGCAGGCTGAGGAAACCGGTGACCAGCCCGGAGAGGGCCGAGCACAGGGAAAACAGGATCACCGCGACGATCAGCAGCGGCTTGCGCACGCCCCGACGGTCCGACCAGGCGCCCACTAGGGCTCCGGACACCGCCCAGGCCAGGGCCAGCACCGACGACAGCATGCCTAGGTGGCTGTTGCTCAATTGCAGTTCGTCGGCCATGAAAGGGAACAGGAAGGACAGGGCAAGACGATCGAAAAAGACAAAACCGAAGGTCAGGAACAGCACCCCCAGCAAGGTGTTCTCGTAACCGGCCTTGTTGTTTTTATAAGCCATGGTGGTTCTCCGAGCAGGCGTGAGTAACGTCGATCAGCGAAACAGGGTGTCGATATGGGCCGCGCCCAGGCCGATCTTTTCGTAGTGTTCGCGGCACAGGGCAATGTAGGAATGCACGTCGAAGTAGCCGTCGGGTTCGCCCTGTGCGTCGAGCCAGATCAACGGGCCCTTGACGATGAAGAACACCCGCATTGGCTGCGCGTGTTCGTAGGCCACCAGGGTGTGGCCTTCGCCCGGGGTTTCGTAGACGAAGTCGCCGGCGGTGGCCGTCCACTCGTGCTCCAGGTAGCCCCACTTGCCGGACAGGGTGTAGGCGAACACTTCGTGGGGGTGGTAGTGGCGGTTGACCAGCCCGGCGCTGCGGGCCATGAGGATGTCGCACCAACGGTTCTCGCTGGGGGCGATCCACAGCGGCCGCGAAGATACGGTTTCGGTGAACGGCACGTACAGGCTCAGGTCGTCACTGGCGGCATTCGGCAGGTAGACCTCGGGCTTGGCGTCGGGCTTGAAACAGTTGGCAATGGGCTGCAGGTCTTTCCAGAACTCACGGGTGGCGGCTTCAGGCATGGTCGACCTCGATTGTTTTTACAGGAGGGGGGACTGAGGCGACTTTAGGCCCACGGCTGGGCGCCGGTTTGATTGAATCGGACCGATTTGTTGTCTGTTTCGGACGGGGATTTTTCCTACCGGAAATAGCGATCTGACGAAGCTGTTCCGGCGAACGGCTCTCACTGCGTTTCAAGTTGACAGGCTATATAGTTCAGATGTTAATGAATGGCCGCAGCCCGCAGATCATGCGGCCCCAGGTGTCCGGACGCTGCCTTGTCGTCCGGGGAATATTCAGCCGCCCATGAGAAGAACAACAATGTCTCCATGCGCCTTGCTCGAAACCCGGCACGCCAGCACCCAGGCGGTCGACCCGGATCACCGCCTGAGGTTCTGGGAGGACTACAACGCCAGTACCCTGGTGGGGCTCAAATGCAACTCCTACGCCGACGACGGGTTCACCGCCAGCCAGGACAACCTGCAGTTGAGTGCCATGCGCCTGGCACGCATCGTTGGCAATGAACACGTGGTGGAACGCGACACCTCGATGATCCGCGGTGTCCCCAAGGATTCGATCTTTGCGTCCCTGGTCACCGGCAGTGGTTCGTTCTTCTATCAGGACGGTGCGTGTCAGCTACTGGAGCCGGGGGAGTTGGTGGTCTACCGCACCGACAAACCTTATCTGTTCGGCTTCTCCGGGGCGATGCGCCAGTTCATTTTCGACATTTCCCAGGAGCAGTTCGCCGCACGCTGCCTGAAGCGTTTCAACCGGACGCTGAAGATCAGCGTGCACAACGGAGTCCAGCGCTTGCTATTGCGCACCCTGGGGGAGCGCACCCGGGAGTTTTTCCAGCAGCCGCTGTGTGGCGAGGCCGAGGCCTATCAGGAGCAGGCCTTCGAACTTCTGGCCAGCATCATCGCTGGGCAGGTGGGAGAACGGCCCATCAACGCCCTCAGTGCTTCCTACTTGCTGGCGGCCAAACAGTGCATCCATGAACAGCTAGGGGACCCGACCCTGAGCTGCGAGCGGGTTGCGGCCCAGACAGGTATTTCCACCCGGCACCTGGCGCGGCTGTTTGCCATGGAGAACACCCTGCCCAGCCGCTTCATCCTGGAAAAACGCCTGCAGCAGGCCCGTCGCCTGATCTGCAGCAGCCAGGGGGCGGGCCTGGACATCAGTGAAATCGCCTACCGCCATGGCTTTGCCAGCCAGGCGCATTTTGCCCGGGCGTTCAAGGCCCGTTACCAGCAGACACCCAGTGAAGCGCGGGCTCAGGGGCCCTTGTCGGAGTGGCCGGCAACAGCCCCAGGTGTTCATCGCTCCTGAGGCTCGAGGGGGGCGTCCGGCAAGTCGCTTTCGGGACCGCTTCGCGTTGCATCCCCGCAGCAGCGGCGGAGTTCTCCCAGGCCGCACCTTTGCAACAAGTCGTTCAGAGGAACCGTGGGCATTGCGGGTAGGCTTTGTTGCGGCGGCATGTCGGGGTTGTTCCGCAGTTGAGCTGCGCGATGCAGCAGTCGGCTACGGGCGCCGTACCAGAAGCCGATCTCGTCGAGGTAGTCGGTGGTTTTGCGGTGCATGGACATCTCCTTTGTCTCAGCGGAAACGCAAGTGGTTCGTTGCCGGACAGCACTGGAATCGAGGGTGGGCCGGATAAGCAGACGGACAGCCCCGCGCGCGCGGCACACCCGGCCTTCAAGGCAGGGGCACACAGGGTTATTGGGTGTTGAGTCGCTTGGCCTGAGGGGCATTAAACTGAGGATAGGAAACCTTTCAGCTTTGCCGAACACCCATGTGCTGGACTGGGAGGATGCCTTCGCCGACAGGTGGCTCCTACGGCACGATCGTAGGCGCCACCTGTCGGCGAAGAGGCCGTTGCAGCCCGTGAAACCGGCTGTCCGGCGGCGGGTGCGGCCGGGCAACTGGCGCCCGATGATTACCGGTCACGACTGCAAGGAGAATCTAGCGCCCGAGAGCTTCTATGGCCTCGGCCTGGCGGTCCAGCAGATGGCGCTGGAAGGTCACGAAGGTTTCCTTGGGTTGCTGCAGGTGCACGAACGCCAGCATCGGGTCGTCGACCGCGGTGCGCACCCCAGACAGCGCCTCCAGGGTGGCCAGTCCACAGAAGGGCACATAGGCCTCGGAGTAGCCGCCTTCGTGCACCAGCACCAGGCGCCCGGCGCACAGGCGCTCGGCGGCGTCTCGCAGGCACTGGGTCATCTCGCGGAAGGAGTCGCTGTGCAGCAGCATCCGCGCCAAGGGGTCCACGGCGTTGGCGTCATAGCCGCAGGCGACGATGATCAGTTCGGGTTCGAAGCGTTCCAGGGCCGGCACGACGATTTTTTGCATGGCGTACAGGTAGGCGTCATGGCCGCCACCGGGCAGCAGCGGGACGTTGATGTTGCAGCCCAGGCCGGCGCCGCGGCCACGCTCCTGTTCGCCGCCGTAACCCGGTGGAAAGCAGCCGTCCTGGTGCAGGGACAGGGTCAGCACATCGGCCCGCTCCTCGAAGATCGATTGGGTGCCGTTGCCGTGGTGCACGTCCCAGTCGATGACCGCCACCTTGCCCAGGCCGTGACGGGCCTTGGCGGCTTCGATGGCAATGGCGATGTTGGCCAGGAAGCAGAAACCCATGGCCTGGTCCGCCGTGCAGTGGTGTCCCGGTGGACGGGACAGGGAATAGGCGTTGTCGGCTTCGCCGCTGAGCACTGCGTCCACGGCGGCGATGGCTAGCCCGGCGGACAGTTTGGCGATGTCATAGCTGCCGGGGCCTACCGGCGCCTCGTCGCCCAGGTGACCACCGCCGGCATCGCTCAAGGCCTTGAAACGTTGCAGGTAGGCTGCACTGTGAACCCGTAGCAGATCGTCCTCGGTGGCCGCAGCGGCACTGCACAGATGCAACTGGCGGGTCAGGCCGGAGACGTCCATCAGGCTTTTCAGCCGGCGTTTGGTTTCCGGTGATTCGGCGTGCCCGGCGGCGGCCGGTGGCTGCACCCAGCCGCCCACCGGCAGGGTCAGAACGTGAGGGTTGGCGCTGTGCCACAAGCAAAGTTCATCGAAGAAAAAAGCGGTTTTGCAGGTCATGGTGAGATCCATTTTTCAAGGGAAGGGGTGTTCAAGGGCGCGCTGGCCCTGCCGCGGGCAGTCATTGCCCTTGGGGGTGGGTAGGGGGCTGGAGGCTGGGCCGGCAGTTGAGTACCAGCGCCAGGGACAGCAGGGTGATGACGGCGCCCCCCAGCAACAGGCCCTGGAAGCCGCCGCTGCTTTCGATCAGGCGCCCGGCGAGGGTCGGGCCGATGGCCAGGCCGCCGCTGATCACCAGGTTGGAGGCGTTCATCAGCCGGCCGCTGCGGTCCATTTCGGCCATGCGCGCCAGGATCAGCGGCAGGATGAAAGTCCAGGTGAACTTGAACACCAGCGCCGCCAGGGCAAAGCGCGCCAGTTGCGGCTGGCCCAGGAGCAGCAGCACCGAGGCTGCCATCAGCGCGTAGCCCAGCCACAGCAAGGCGCTGCGGGGCAGGCGTTCGCCGAACAGGGTGGCGCACAGGGCGCCGACGATGCCCATCAAAGTGGCGATGGCCAGGATGTCGCCGCTGGTCTGTGCCGACAGGCCGGACTGGGCGCCAATCGCGCCGATAAAGGTCCAGACCCCGCTGAGGCTGATGTAGAAGGTGAGAATGCCGAGAATCCCCAGGCTCGCCTTGAGCGGGGACACGGGCGGGGCGTTCGCCAGGTCATCGGCAGGGCGTGCGGCTCCAGTGGGGAAACAGCGCGCTAGGGGCAGGCACAGGGTCATCAGCAGCGCCAGGATCAGGTAGCAGGCACCCAGGCCAAAACGTGCGAAGAGCATGGGCAACAGGGTCAGGCCGATGGCCCCCAGCACCAGTTGCCCCATGACCCAGAAGCCGTAGCTGCGGCTTGGGCTGGCACTGATGGCGGCGCTGGCCAGGCAGATGATCATCAGCGAGCCGCCGGCCAGGGCACTGCAAAAGCGCGTCATCAGCAGCAGCGAGTAGTCGTGGGCCAGCATCGACAGCAGGTTGGCGCCGATGAACAGCAGCGCGCTGCACAATGCCGCGCGGCGCCAGTCGAGGTGTTTCAGCCACCAGATGGCTGGCAGGGTGGCCAGGCTCATGGCGCCCAGTTCGGCGGAGAACAGATCGCCGATTTGTGACGGCGTCAAGTGCCATTGGCTGGCCAGTTGCGCGGCGATGGCCGGAGCCATCAGCAGCACGGCGGGGGTAATGGCGGCGAACAGCACGATGGCGGCCATCAGTCCCAGGGGGGGGCGGGTGGTGTGCGCGGTGGTGTTCAACGCGGGGTTCTGGGTGTGCATGGACAAGCTCCGCAAGCAGGGGGTCAGAACACATGGACCAGGCGCAAGAGTGCGTCGGTGCCGGCAAAACCATTCGCGGTGGCGACATTGCGCGACAGGCTGAACATCAGCTGGTTTTCTCGGTCCAGCCAGTGCCCGACCTCGAATCCGGCCTGGGTGTAGCGCTTGTGGGTGTCGTTGATCCGCCGGTCGTTGATCCGCAGTTCGCCGCCATCGGCGTGGATCAGGCGCAGGGCGCCGTAGGTCGAGGGGGTGAAGTCGTAGGAGGCAAAAGCTTGCAGGCGATACAGCGGGTCCTGCTGCAGGTCGCTGCCGATATAGTCGTCGTTGGTGCCATACAACTGGGCTTCGAGGTTGGCCTCCAGCACCCATTTTTCCCCCAGTCCCTGGGTGTAGTTGTAGACAAAGGTCGCGCCCCAGCGGTTGGCCCCCGGCGATACGTCCGGGTTGCGACGGTGGTATTCGCCCACGGGCAAGGTGATCAAGGTCAGCAGGCCGCTGTAGGTGCGGGTGTCTGGCTGGTTGATGAAGAACAGCGTGCCGCCCACCTGGGGATCGCCGAAACCGCTTTCCCCGGTATGGCGCTCGGCGCCGGGCAAGCGTGCGTCGATATCGACGAAGGGCAGGATGAACTGAGGGGTGCACAGCGTGCCGCACAGGTCACTGAAGAACACCTGGCGGTAGGCCATGGCGTTGACCCGCAGCTCGGCCTTGCCGGTGCTGTCGGCGCGGCCGTGGAAGACGTCGGCGCGGGTGCCGGGCAAGTACAGCACCCCCAGGCGGGTGCCTGCGGGGGCGGCGAAGAAGTCACGGGCGTTGAGGTCGGCGGCATGGAGCGACAGGCTGGCCAGGGTGCCAGCC
Source organism: Pseudomonas sp. LD120 (assembly GCF_009861525.1). Lineage (GTDB taxonomy): Bacteria > Pseudomonadota > Gammaproteobacteria > Pseudomonadales > Pseudomonadaceae > Aquipseudomonas. The sequence continues at coordinate 1,659,691 of NZ_WVHL01000003.1, forward strand.
AAGGCAAGGGTGGTTCGTATGAGTGTCCTGGTCATGAACGGTGCGTCTCTTGTTGGAGTGGTTGTTCGGCGAACGGCTCGCCGGCACACGGCAGTGGGGCAAAAAAGGGCAAAGGTGGCCCGTGGCGCTCAAGGCGAGCACCAAAATCAGCGTTGATCAGCAGGGCGTATCAGTCGGGTGGGGCGTGCAGCAGTTGGGCGATGCGGGCTTTGTCCTTGACCCCCAGCTTGCTGTAGATGGCGCGGATGTGATGGCGCACGGTGTTGGGTGACATGCCCAGGTCCCGGGCCACTTCCTTATAGGTCTTGCCGTCGCCGAAACATTGGGCGACGGCGTTCTCCCGGGGGCTGAGCTTGGGCAGCAGGGTGTGACTGCGGGCGGCCAGCAGGTACAGGTCGCCCACGGCCGAGTATTCGACGTGCAGTCGCGTGCCCTCAAAACCGTTGGGCCCAAGTTTCATGGGCAGTTGCGGGCCGTTCCACTGTGGCCATTGATCCAGCAACAGGTCGACGAAACCGCGTTCGGCGCATTGCAGTACACCGCGTGGGTCGCACACCGCAAGGGCCAGATTGCGCGGGCGGGTGAGCTTTTCGCGCATCGCCACCAGGGTGCGGATCTGATTGGCCGATACCGCCGCCACCAGATGCAGCATCAGGTTGTTCAGCAGGTGACAGTCATCCTGGTTGAAGCGTGGCGCACCGGGGGCGCGGTATAGGGCCAGATGGTTGCTCAAGTGGGTAGGTGGGTCGATGTGCACCACGCACAGCAGTTCGCCGATGCCGTACTGGCGTCCCAGCCAGTTCAGCCCGGGTCCGCTGTCTGGGGCGCTCATGTCGACGATCACCGCTCGTCCCGGCACCTCGTGGACCCGGTTCACGGTGACATCAATGTGGCGGATCGACTGCCAGTCCGGCAGGTAGCTCGGTGGCAGGCGGTACAGGTAGCAGCTGTGTTCATCCGGCAGGCCGTCCACCAACGCCGCGCGGCCCCACCAGGCGCTGTCGAAGGGCAATAGCTGGCTGATGCGCGCCAGGGCATGGGGATAGAAGTGCTCGATGTCCTTGTTCTGCGCCAGTTGCTGCAGTTCCAGGGTCAGCTCGCTGAAGGCTTGCAACAGATTGGCCGGGGCACGATCGGATCGGTTCATGGGTCAGTACCTCTGTGCGACGTTGTTATTGTTTTCGTCACTGAAGGGGTGAGGGACCGTTACGCCATTAGGGCGTGGGCAGGGCCTGGAGCGAGTATCGATGGCTTGGCTGTTGATCGCCATCCTACAGATGCAGGAGGTGGCCCATAGCCCCGATGCAGTCAGGTGCAGCGGGGCTTGGGCGAGTGAGGTGGGGGCAGGGGATCAGACGGCTGGGCAGGGGGGCTGCAAGCGATGGAAGCAGCGGCTGAAATACACCAGCGAGTCGCCTTGTTCGCACACGCTGATTTCATCGAGTTCCACCAGCATCACCGAGTGGGTGCCGATTTCCTGGACCTCGGTGATGCGCCCCTGGAGGCTGGTCAGGGCGCCTTCCAGTACCGGCAGGGCCTGCAGGCCGTCGCGCCAGGGATGCAGGCCGAAGCGCTGCTCCATGGCCACCCCGGTCATGCCGGCAAAATGCCGGGCGACGTCTTCGTGTTCGCCGCTCAGGACGTTCACGCACAGGCGGCCGTTGCCCTTGAACACCGGGTTCAGCGCGCTGGTGCGATTGACGCAGACCATCAGGGTTGGCGGGCTGTCGGTGACCGAGCAGACCGCAGTGGCGGTGATGCCGCAGCGGCCGGCGGGGCCGTTGCTGGTGATGACGTTGACCGCGGCGGTCATGTGCGCCATGGCGTTGCGAAAGGCGAGTTGCTTGGGATCGAGTACAGACATGACGAATTCCTCGTGGGCGCAGAGCGGCCGGGTGTCTTGCTGCCAATACCGGGCGACGGCGGACGATTACCTGTAGGCGCCGGCGTGGCGGCGAAAGAGGCCTGGGGCGATGGGGGGCTTGGGCGGGCGCCTTCGCAGCCAAGCCCGCCCCTGCACCAGCCATTTCCGCCGCAAGCCCGGCCCTACATGGACCAGATCCGTGGCTATTGGCGGATGCGGTCGAGCATGTTGATGTCGTCGGGGTTGGTCAGATGGGGCACCGTCCAGCCGTCGAGGTCGTAGTCGCCCAGGCACTTATCCACCAGATCGGTCATGGCCTTCATCGAACCGCTGGCCTGGGCGTGGCGCAGGCACTGCATGCGGATCTCATCCTGGCTGCCGGCGTAGTTGATCTCGTACAGCTCGTGGCGACCGCCGAACTCGGTGCCGATGGCATCCCACAGCAGCTTGAGGATCTTGATCCGCTCTTCGTGGCCCATGCCGCCCGAACCGCGGCAGTAGGTGCCGAGGTACTGGTTGAGCAGTGGGTCCTTGAGGTCGCGGGAGCCGGACGGCAGGTAGATCAGGCCGCTGGCCACCACTTGTTCGATGATTTTCTTGATGTCGGTGTAGGCCTGGGGCGCCAGCACCCGGTACGCCTGCAAGGCCTGGGTGCTGGGCAGGTAGACGCCGTTCAGCCATTCGCTGGCATTGCCGTGCATGGCGTCGGTCAGGGACCAGAACAGGTTGCGCCAGGCCACCACTTCGCCGACCTGAGCCTGGACCCCGCGAAATTCCAGGGAGCCGGTGCATTGCAGGGCCTTGACCAGCAGCCCGGTGATGAAGTCGAGCTTGACCGCCAGCCGGGTGCAGCCCTGCATCGGGAACAGCCGACCGAAACCGCCCTGGGGGAACCACTGGCGGCAGCGCTCGAAGTCGCGGTAGATCAGCACGTTCTCCCAGGGGATGAACACCTTGTCCATGATCAGGATCGCGTCGTTCTCGTCGAAGCGGCTGGACAGCGGGTAGTCGAAGGGCGAGCCGGTCATGCCCGCCTGCAATTCGTAGGAAGGGCGGCAGATCAGCTTCATGCCACGGGTGTTCATCGGGGCGATGAACATCAGGGCGAAGTCGGTGTTGTCCCCCAGCAACTGGGCCGAGCCCTGGCCGACGAAGTTGTAGTGGGTCAGGGCCGAGTTGGTGGCCACCACCTTGGCGCCGCTGACGATGATCCCGCCCTCGACTTCCTCGTCCACCGAAATGAACACGTCCTTGACCTGATCCACCGGTTTGTCGCGGTCGATGGGCGGATTGACGATGGCGTGATTGAGGTAGAGGCAGGCTTCCTGGATGCGCTTGTACCAGGTGCGGGCGTTGTCTGCGAAGCGCCCGTAGAACTCCGGGTTGGCCCCCAGGGCGCTGCCGAAGGCGGCCTTGTAGTCGGGGCTGCGGCCCATCCAGCCATAGGTCAGGCGCGACCAGTCGGCGATGGCGTCGCGCTGCTGGCGCAGTTCATCGGGGCTTTTCGCCGAGCGGAAGAACTTGTGGGTGTAGCCGCCGTTGCCGGTGTCGGTGTCCCAGCACAGTTGTGACTGGGTGGCCGGGTCGTGCAGGGCGTCGTACAGGCGGGCCATGGAGGCCGCCGAATTGCGGAAGGCCGGGTGGCTGGTGACGTCCTTGACCCGGTCGCCATAGATGTAGATTTCACGGTCGTCGCGCAGGCTGGCCAGGTATTCGGCACCGGTCAGCGGGCGGTCGGTTGCGGTACGAAAGTCTTCGGGTTTCATATCCAGTCTCGGCGTTGTTTTTATTGACTGGGGCCATGATGGGCAGGCTCGGCCGGGGAAAAAATGGCTTTTCCGGCGAATCAGTTGCACTTTCCATGGGCCGCGCGCTCGGTTGAGCTGGGGACTGGCGAGGGCCCTGAGGACGGATGTGAACCGCTTTATCGTTTCACTTCACATTCTGGTGTCTGCGGTCTAAAACAGCGTGCCGATGGGGGGATTTTTTTTGCATCAGCCATATAGAAGCGCAAGTTCGGCCGATACCTGTAACAGCCCCGCAGATATATTCGCGGGTGCCTACCGTCGGCGCCTGTCCCCAGCGCCAGACGTTTCATGGCATGGACGCTTGTTGCCCGTTCTCCTCTGAGAGTCGTCCTATGTCATTGCGTAACCTGAATATCGCTCCTCGCGCTTTCCTCGGTTTTGCCTTCATCGCCTTGCTGGTCATCGGGCTCGGTGTGTTCGCGGTCAATCGCATGTCGACCATCCGTGAGGCGTCGGTGAACATGGAAAGCAATCTACTGCCCAGCGTCAGCTTTCTTGGCAACCTCACCGAAAACGTATTGCGCATGCGGATTCTGTCGTTCCGGGTCCTGGTGAACCGTGACCCGGCCGCCTTGCAGGAAGCCCAACTACGCATCGGCGTGTTGGTGGACAAGGTCAAACAGGCCCAGGCCAGTTACGCAGCGTTGCCGGCGGTGCCGGAGGAGGTCGCGCTGTACAAGACTTTCTCTGCGACCCTGGCGACGTACCTGCAAGCCCAGAATGAAATGCTTGAACTGTCGCGTCAGAACAAGCTCGATGAGCTGCGGGCACTGATTAATACCCGGATCAAAAATGGCACCGACCAGATGGGCCAGCAGTTGAATCAACTGGTGGCGATCAATGCCGCCGGAGCCAAAAGTGCCTCCCATGCTGCCGGCGAACAATACAGTGGCGCGATTGTCGGGATTGTCAGCGTTGCGGTGATTGCCGCGTTGCTGACGGTGGTGCTGGCCTTGCTGCTGACCCGCAGCATCGTCACCCCGCTGAACAAGGCCCTGAACGCCGCTGAGGTGATCGCCGGCGGCAACCTGCGTCAGGCCATTGAGATCGAAGGGACTGACGAGCCGGCGCGCCTGCTGCGGGCCTTGGCCGACATGCAGGCGAGCCTGCGCCGGACCATCGAGCAGATCGCCGGTTCGGCGACCCAGCTGGCCTCGGCCTCGGAAGAACTCAGCGCCGTCACCGAAGAAGCCTCTCGTGGGGTCCAGCAACAGAACGACGAAATTCAACAGGCGGCCACGGCGGTCAATGAAATGACCGCAGCGGTGGAAGAGGTGGCGCGCAACGCAGTGTCCACATCCGAAGCTTCCCGGCAATCGACCCAGGTGGCCTGTGACGGTCGTGACCGCGTGGTACAGACCGTCGAGGCCATTCAGGTCATGACCCACGACGTGCAAGCCACCTCGGTGATGATCGAAGGCCTGGCGAGCCAGGGACGCGACATCGGCAAGGTGCTGGATGTGATTCGCGCCATCGCCGAGCAAACCAATCTGCTGGCGCTCAACGCCGCCATCGAAGCCGCCCGGGCGGGTGAGGCCGGGCGCGGCTTCGCAGTGGTGGCGGACGAGGTGCGGGCCCTGGCCCATCGCACCGCCCAATCGACCCAGGAAATCGAGAAGATGGTGGCGGGCATCCAGAACGGCACCGGCGAGGCGGTGGAGTCGATGCAGCAAAGCAACCAGCGTACCCAGAGCACTCTGGAACTGGCCCGCTCCGCCGGTGTGGCCCTGGAGCAGATTGCCGACTCGATCAATCAGATCAACGAACGCAATCTGGTGATCGCCAGCGCTTCGGAGGAGCAGGCCCAGGTTTCCCGCGAGGTTGACCGCAATCTGATGAACATTCGCGACCTGGCGCTGCAGTCGGCGGCCGGCTCCAACCAGACCAGCGCCGCCAGCCAAGAGCTGTCGCGTCTGGCGGTGGACCTGAATGCGATGGTGGCGCGTTTCGTGATTTGACCCAGGCCAGGCTCGTCGTTTGCTCGACGAGGGGCGTGGCAGCGCCTAGGGTTTGAGCTGAAGTGTCTTTCAAGGAGCAAGTGATGCGTTATTCCGCGCTGACTCAACGGATTGCCGGCGAAGGTAGCGCCGCCTGGGATATTCACTACCGCGCGCTGGCGCTGCGCGAACAGGGCGTCGACGTGTTGCTGCTGACCGTCGGCGATCCGGATTTCGACACCCCAAGGCCGGTGGTCCAGGCCGCCATCGACAGTCTGCTGGCCGGCGATACGCATTATTCGGACGTGCGCGGCAACCTTGCCCTGCGGCGTTGCATCGCCCGGCGTCATCGAAAGCGTAGCGGCCAGGAAGTGGACGCCGAGCACGTGGTGGTGCTGCCTGGCGCGCAGTGCGCGGTGTTTGCGGTGGCCCAGTGTCTGCTCAACCCTGGGGACGAGGTGCTGGTGGCCGAGCCGATGTACGTTACCTACGAAGGTGTGTTCGGTGCGTGTGGCGCCCAGGTGGTGCCGATTCCGGTGCGCCCGGAGTGCGGTTTTCGCGTCACGCCCGAGGATGTGGCGTCACGCATTGGCGGCAAGACCCGGGCTCTGTTGATCAACAGCCCCAACAACCCCTCCGGCGCCAGCCTGTCTCACGAGGCCTGGGAGGCACTGGCCGGGCTGTGCATCAAACATGACCTGTGGTTGATCTCCGACGAGGTGTATTGCGACCTGCTGTACGAGGGCCAGCACCTGAGCCCCGCGAGCCTGCCAGGCATGGCCGGACGTACCGCAACCATCAACAGCCTGTCCAAATCCCACGCCATGAGCGGGTGGCGGGTGGGGTGGGTGATAGCACCGCGGGCGTTGGCCGGGCACTTGAGCAATCTGTCGCTGTGCATGCTCTATGGCCTGCCGGACTTCGTTCAGAACGCCGCGGTGGTGGCTCTGGACAGTGACTTGCCGGAGCTGGCGCAGATGCGCGAGGAGTACCGCCAGCGTCGGAATCTGGTGTGCTCGATGCTGGCCGACTGCCCCGCACTGACCCCGATCTGCCCCGATGGCGGCATGTTCGTGATGGTCGACGTGCGGCGTACCGGCCTGGACGCCCAGGCATTCGCCGACCGTCTGTTGGCGCGTTACGCGGTTTCCGTGCTTGCCGGTGACGCCTTTGGCCCCAGCGCCGCGGGGCATATCCGCATCGGGCTGGTGCTGAACCGCGAGCATCTGGCCGAGGCTTGTCGGCGCATCGCGCGGTGCACCGATGAACTGCTCTAGCGGTTGTCGCCGGTCAATCACGGCGTTGCTTGAGCGCCCGGGGTTCGTATGCTGAGTTCAGGGGCGCGCAGGCACTGGCGCAGGTGGTGCAACAAGGCGTCATAAAGGGCATCGACTTCCGCCGCCAGGCCTCTGGCCCGCAGGCAACCGTGTACCAATCCCTGCCCGGGATACAGCTCACTGGAGACACCGGCGGCTAGCAGCCGTTGGTGATAACACGCGCCGTCATCGCGCAGCGGGTCGAACGCCGCCAGGGCGATAAAGGCCGGCGGCAGGTTGCTGAAGTCCTGCGCCAACAACGGTCGCGCATAGGGTGAGTGCGGTTCGGGGCCGGGCAGGTACAGGGACTGGAAGCCCTCCAGGTCGCTGCTGCTGAGCAGGGGCGCATCGGCGCACTGACGGCGCGATGGCAGGTCGGCGTCGCCGCCCAGTCCGGGGTACACCAGCACTTGGGCGCCAGGCAGGGGTTCGGCGGCATCGCGCAAGGCCAGGCACAGGGCGGCGGCCAGGTTGCCACCGGCGCTGTCGCCCATCACAGCCCGGCGCTGGCGGTCCAGGGGGATCGGCGCCAGGCCTTGCTCCAGGGCGCGCCAGACCGCCAGGCTGTCATCGAACGCCGCTGGAAACGGGTGTTCCGGCGCCAGCCGATAGTCCACCGCGATCACCAGCACCTGAAGTTCGCTGGCCAGATGCGCGGTGATGAAAGCGTGGGAGTGCAGACCGCCCACGACCCAGCCCCCTCCGTGCAGGTACAGCAACCAGGGCCAGCCGTCCGCAGGGGGTGGGCGGTCCGGGTGGTAGAGGCGCAGCGGCACCCCGGCCAGTGGCACGTCCTGCACCACCAGGCCGCGAGGACAGGGCGGCGTGAAGGCTTGGCACATGCGCTCATAGCTGTCGCGCAAGCCCTGGATGCTGTCATCGGCGCCGGTGTAACTCAGGGTCTGGCGGACAAAGGCCGCCAGTTCTGCGGAGAGCGGATAATCGGTCATCGACAGGCCGTCCCTTACAACCGCGCTTTGACGGCCGCCAGGCCGTCCTCGCCATCGACGCTACGCACCCCGGCCAGCCAACGCTGCAGGTCCTCGGGGTGCTCGCGCAGCCACTGGCGCGCCACGTCCTGCGGCGATTTGCGCGCCATGATCGGCACCATCAGCTGGCTTTCCTGGGCGGCGTTGAACGTCAGGTTCTGCAGCAGACGATTGACGTTGGGGCAGCGCTCGGCGTAATCCGGTGCGGTGACCGTAGACACCGTGGCCGCGCCCTCGTTGGGTCCATACACGTCTTCACTGCCGGTCAGGTAGGTGATGCGCAGGTTGATGTTCATGGGGTGCGGGGTCCAGCCGACGAACACCACAAACTCCTTGCGGTTGATCGCCCGTTGCACCGCCGCCAGCATCCCGGCCTCGCCGGACTCGATCAGCTTGAAGCCCTTGAGGCCGAAATGGTTGGTATCGATCATGGTCTTGATGGTGGTGTTGGCTCCACTGCCGGGTTCGATGCCGTAGATCTTGCCGCCCAGTTGCTGCTTGAAACGGGCGATGTCGGCAAAGGTCTTAAGGCCCGCTTGCGCAACGTAATCCGGCACCGCCAGGGTGGCCTGGGCGTCGGCGAGGCTGGGTTGGGCCAACACCTTGACCTGCCCGGCCTCAAGGAAGGGCGCAATGTTCTGGTCCATGGCCGGTTTCCAGTAGCCAAGGAAGACATCCAGGCGTTTATCGCGGATGCCGGCGAAGAGAATCTGCTGCACGGCGCTGGTCTGCTTGCTCTTGTAGCCCAGGTCCGTGAGCAGCACATCGGCCACGGCGCTGGTGGCAATCACGTCGGTCCAATTGACCACGCCCATGCGCACAGTCTTGCAGGAAGCGGGCTCGGCGGCCCAGGTGGGGGCGCTCAGCAGTACGCTGGCGCAGAGGATCGAGCAACAACGTTTGAACGGTGCTTTCATCGGGGGCTCATCCGGCAGGTGATTTTTATGGCATCGGCGTCTTACTGCGCCATGACCGCCACCTTACGTGGCAGCGGCGCGCCAGGAAACGCCCTGGGGCGACCGGCTTTTGCCCTGTGACGACTCGCTGGAAGTGAGAGTGGGGCGTAGCGGCTAGCGCTCGCAGACCTCAGGGGATCTGCGGGAGGTCAGGCAGCTTCTGCGAGCCTGGTCGCCGCTTCGCCAAGGCTCAGTAGCGGCTACAGGTCAATGTTGCTTGGGGGTTTGGCCATGACCGCGGTGAATAGCTGCGATTCCAGCAAGCCTTGCAACCAAGCGTGCAGCGCCGGATAGGGCGCCTGCGCAAACCACTGCCGATCCACATGGGCAAATTGGCGGACAAAGGGCAGCAGCGCCATGTCCGCCAGGCTCGCTCGTTCGGCCAGTAGATAGCGCTGTTCTTGTAGTCGAGACTCCAACTGCGCGAGGAATACTGCCCCCTGAGCCCGGTAATGTTCCATGGGCGCCTCGGGGTAGCGCTCGGCGTACTTGTAGCGATTGAGGTGCACCTTGAACACCTGATCATTCTCGGCAATCAGCGCCGTCATCTGCGCCGGGGCCGCTGGGTCCGCCGTCAGCCGCCAGTCCTCGGGGTCCTGCTGTTCCAGGGCCCAGTGCATGATCTCCAGGCTCTCATCGATTACCCGCCCGTCCACCGCCAGCACCGGCACCGTGCCCTTGGCCGACAGCGCGAGCATCTCGGGTGGTTTGGCCTTGAGGCTGACCTCGATGATCTGCACCGGCACCTGGGCGTAGCGCAGGGCCAGTCGCGCGCGCATGGCGTAAGGGCAGCGGCGGAAGGAGTAGAGGGTCGCCTCAGGCATCGGCCGAGTGATCATTTCACCTCCAGGGTGCTCAGGCCGTTGCCCTGGCGGCTGACCTGGATCTGCACCGGGATCCGTTCGTGCATGTCCTGGACGTGGGAAATCACCGCGACTTTGCGTCCCTGGGCTTGCAGACCGTCAAGGGCGTCCATGGCCAGTTGCAGCGACTCGGGGTCGAGGCTGCCGAAGCCTTCGTCGATAAACAGCGACTCGATCTTCAGGGTGCTGGAGGCCATCGAGGCCAGCCCCAGAGCCAGGGCCAGGGACACCAGGAAAGTCTCGCCGCCGGACAGCGAGTGCACCGAACGCAGTTCGTCGCCCATCTCGGTGTCCAGCACCAGCAGGCCGAGCATGCTGCCGCCGCGCTTGAGGCGGTAGCGCCGCACCAGTTGGCGCAACTGGGCGTTGGCGTGATGCACCAGCAGGTCAAGGTTGTAGGCCTGGGCAATCTTGCGGAATTTGTCGCCTTCGGCCGAGCCGATCAGGGCACTCAGGCGCGCCCAGCGCTGCCACTGCTGGTAGGCGTCGTTGATGCGTTGGCCCAGCGCTTGATTGGCCTCCTGGCGGCGCTGGTCCTCGCTTTGTCGGGCGCGCAGTTCCGCTACGTGCTGTTCGCTGGCGAGGGCTTGTTGCTGCAGCTGTTCAAGGGCCTGGAGCAGTTGCCCGGCCTCCAGGTTGCCGTTGTGCTGGGCCTGGTGCTGTTGCAGGCGTTGCTGGCGCTCCTGGAGCAGGACCTTGGCTTGCTCGATGGCCTTGTCGTTGGCCTGCAGGCGCTGGCGCAGTTGCTGGATCTGGTCCTCATCCAATTCCAGCAACTGTTGCAGGCCGGCATCATCCAGTTCCGGGTGCTGGGCGCGCCATTGCTCGATGCTGCCGGCCAGTTGCTGCTGTTCGCTGTCTAGGGCTTGCAGACGCTCTTGCCGGGCCTTGAGTTCGGCGCTCAGTTGGATCAGTTGCTGCTGCAGCTCGTGCTGCTCGTGCTGGGCCTTGGCCTGGGCGCTGCGAGCCTGTTCCACGGCTTGATCGAGCTGTTGCTGCCAGAGCTCGGCGCTAGGGTGCGCCCCCAGCAGGGCGGCCAGCCGGTCCTGGCAGGCCTGCTGCTGTTGGCTCAGGGTGTCGAGCTGCTGCTGAGCGTCGCTCAGTTGCTGCTGGCGGGTCAGCTGGCGGTCCTGCTCCTTGTCCAGCAGCAGTTGGCGCTGCTGTTGTTCTGCGGTTTCGTCCTGCTGCTCGCGCAGTTGTTCGATGCGTTGCAGGACCTGCTGGTCCAGTTGCATGAAGGTGCTGGCCGGATCACCGCGCAGGCCTTCTTGCACCTCGGCCGGCAGCAGGTGGTTGAAGCTGGCCAGTTCTTCCTCCAGACGCTGCTGGTCGGCGGCCAATTGCTCCTGCTGCTTGTGCAGATGCTGGGCCGCCTGCTGGCTGGCGTCTTGTGCGTGCTGCAACTGCTGCTGGAGCCGCGTGGCGTCCTTTTGCAGGGTCAGCAAGGCATCCAGGCGGCTCTCATCCTGGGTGATGCTCTGTTGCAACTGCTCCAGTTGCTGGCGTAGCCAGGCATCGCGTCGAGCCGGGTCCTGGTCCAGCAGGCTGGCACTCTGCGGGTGGGCTTGCAGGCTGGGGGCCAGCGCCTGTTGCTGGCTGGCCAGCTGTTCCTGTTGCTGGAGGAATTCCTTCTGCTGGGCGATCAGGCCCTGGACCTGGGCCCGCAGTTCGTTGAGCTGTTCCTTGAGCCTGTCCACCGCCTGACGGGCGTTGGCTTCTTCGCTTTCGTCATGGCGCCCCAGGCTTTGCAGCAGGGCTTCGGGCTGGTGATAGGGGTGCTCGACGCTGCCGCACACCGGGCAGGGCTGGTCGTCCTGCAACTGCTCGCGCAGTTCCTCGACACTGGCACTGCGGGCCAGGCGCTGGCGCTCCAGCAAGGCCTGGGTGACGCTCAGGGTCTGCTCGGCGACGCTCAGTTCGGCCTTGGCTTGCAGGCCGGCCTGGTTCAGCGCTTCACGCTGGGCGGCCACGGCTTGTTGCTTGTCTTGCAGGGCCTGGCCGCGCAGGTCCAGTTCCTGTTGCTGGGCCCAGAGCCGTGCCAGCTCTTCGGTGGCCCGTTGTTGCTTGCGGTTGTCCTTGAGCAGGCCGTCCAGCAATTGGATCTGCTCGGCCACGGCCTGGGGTTCGGCACCGGCTTCGCTGTAGAGCAATTCAAGGTGGGTACGTTGTTCGGCCAGTTGCTGAGCCGCGCTGCCGGCCCGCTGTTCCAGGGCCGGCAGTTCGGCCTGGCCCTGGTTCAGGCGGTTGCCGATCAGCATCAGTTGCTGCAAGCGTTCGCGGTAGAGCGTCCAGGCTTCGCTCAAGGGGGCGAGGGCGGCGCTGTGCGCCAACTGCCCGGCAATCCGCTCCAGGCGCTCACCCACCAGACGCTGCTTCTCCAGCAGTTCGGCAATGCTTTGCTGGCCTTGGGCACTGACGCTTTGCGCGCGGTCACGGGTTTCGCCGGCGTCGCTCAGGCTCTGGCCAAGACGGCTCAGGTTGCCCTGTTCGGCAAAGGCTTCGCGCAGCAGCGGGACGCTGTCGCCGTGCTGGCTCTGGGCCTGGGTCAGGGCGCTGTCGGCGTCGAGCACGTGCTGTTGCAGCTGTTGGTGACGTTGTTGCAGCTCAACCTGTTGCGCGGCCTGCTGCTCGATCTGTTGGCCCAGGGGCTCCAGCGCTTGGCGCAGCTCGATCTGGCGCAGGAATTGGTGACGCTGCGGCGCCAGTTGCTCCAGCCGTTGCAGGCGCAGGCGCTCTGGGGCCAGGGTCTGAGCCTCCTGCTCGGCCTGTTGCAACTGCTCGGTGGCGTTCTGCTGCGCCTCCTGCCATTGGCGCAATTCCTTGAGCCAGCTGTGCTGGGCCTCCAGTTGCTTGAGCTGGGCCTGCTGGGTCTTGAGCTGTTGCTGGGCGTCGTTGAACTGCTGGTCCAGTTCGGCCCGGGCCTCGGGGGCCAGCGGGGTGATGCCACTGGCCTGGGCCTGGAGCACTTTGTGGGCTTCGTCGGCGTCTTTGCTCTTGCTGTAGGCGCGCCGCCCCAGCTGGCTGTAGATCGCAGTGTTGGTGAGCTTTTCCAGCAGCTCGCTGCGCTCTTTGTCGTCGGCCTTGAGAAAGGCGCTGAACTCGCTCTGGGCCAGCATCACCGCGCGGGTGAACTGCTCGAAATTCAGCCCCAGCCGGGCTTCGATCAGCTGTTTGTATTCACTTTTGCTCTGGTTGCTCAGCAGTTGCTCGCTGTCCAGGTCGGTGAGGTTCTGGCGGCTGGCCTGCAGCTTGCCGTTGGCCTTGTCCCGGGCGCGATTGGCTTCCCAGCGGGCGCGGTAGCGACGGCCGTCGATGCCGACGAAGTCCACCTCGGCAAAACCACTGCCCGTGCCCCGGCGCAGCAGGGTGCGCGGGTCGCCGGTGGAAATCTCGCTGTCGACATCCGGAACCTTGTTTTCCTTGGCAATGTTGTTCAGCCGTGGCACGGCGCCGAACAGCGCCAGGCACAGGGCGTCGAGCAGGGTGCTTTTGCCGGCGCCGGTGGGCCCGGTGATGGCGAACAGCCCGGCGCTGGCCAGGGGCTCGGCGGTAAAGTCGATCTCGAACGGGCCGGCCAGGGAGGCCAGGTTCTTCAGGCGGATGGCCAGGATCTTCATGGCTGTTCCCCTTCTTGCTGAACGTCCTGCAACAGCAGGGCGAAATCCTTGAGGGTCTGCTCATCGACCTCGTTGGCGTAGGCGTCGCGCCAGGCCCGGCGGAACAGCTCTTCGGGGCTCAGTTGATCCAGTTCGATCAGCTCGGCAGTCTCGTCCTCGCCATCGCGGCCGCCTTTGCCGGCGTATTCAGCGGCGATTCGCACCAGGCGCACGGCCTTGCCTTGCAGGGCGCTTTCCACTTGCTGGCGCAGGTCCGGTTGCGGCTCGTCCAGGCGCACCCGCACTTCCAACCAGGGCTGGCGCTGCTCTTCGGCCAACAGGTCGATGTCCGGCAGCTCGCCGAGCTGGGTCAGGATCTCCCCCAGGGGCGCCGGGCCCAGGCGTTGCAGGTTCACCGCCCGGGGAATCAGCCGCGGTTCGACGCTGACCAGGGTCTGGCCGTCCAGGTGTACATCGAGGATCTGGTGTTTGTAGTCGATTTCGGAAAACGATAGGGGAATCGGCGAGCCGCTGTAGCGGATGCGTTCCTCGCCATTGACCTTCTGCGGTTTGTGCAGGTGCCCCAGGGCCACGTAGCTGATGTCCGCGCCGAACAACGTGGCGGGCAGGGCTTCGGCGTTGCCGATGATCAGGCTGCGCTCGGAGTCTTCGGACACCGAGCCGCCGGCCATGTGGGCGTGGCTCACGGCGATCAGCGCCTGTCCCGGCTGGCGGCGGGCGTTGGCCGCGGCGATCAGCCATGCATGGACCTGGGCGATGCCCTTGAGGTAGTCGTCCCCCAGCTGCGGACCGGTGACTTCCGCCGGCCGCAGGAACGGCAGGGCCAGGCACCAGGCGACAATCGCGCCGCTGGCATCCGGCAGCGGCAGCAGCAGGCGCTCGGCGTCCAGCTGGCCGTCATCCAGCCACAGCACCCGGCCCAGTGCGTGGGTGCGCAGCCGCCGCATCAAGGGGGCGGGCAGTTCGATGCGCGAACCGGAGTCATGGTTGCCGGCGATCATCACGATGGTCAGCGCCGGCTGCTGTTCGTGGGCGTTGACGATGAAGTCGTAGAGCCGCTCCTGGGCCTTGACCGGCGGGTTGACGGTGTCGAACACATCGCCGGCGATCAGCAGCACATCCGGCTGTTCGTGTTTGAGCTGACGCAACAGCCATTCAAGGAAGCAGGCGTGTTCGAAGTCGCGTTCCTGGCCATGGAGGTTCTGGCCCAGGTGCCAGTCGGAGGTGTGAAACAGACGCAAGGCAAACTCCAGGGGAAGCAGCTAAAAGCTGCAAGTGGCAAGTGGCAAGTGGCAAGTGGCAAGTGGCAAGCGAATCTTGCCGCTTGCGGCTGCATTTATTTGGGGTACAGCGGCGGCAGGCCGGTGGTGTCCGCCAACGGGTCCTGGACCCGTTCGGCAATGGGAATGGTGCGGATCGCCCGCCACAGTTCCTCACCTTGCCAGTACTGGCCGGTTTCGCTGTAGAGGGCGCCGTTGAGGCCGTCCAGGGCGTCGGACAGGGGCACGAAGCGTGCGGCCATTTCGGCCAGGGTTTGCGGTTGCTGGCGGGCCCAGGCGTCCAGGGCCTGGCGGGTGGTTTGTGGGTCGTTGGCCTGGCACGCGCGTTTGAGGTCGTCCAGCAGCGAGCGTGGGCTGGGGCCGGCCTGCGTCGCTCGCAACACCGCTGGCTGCGAGCGGGCGCGCCACCACAGGCCGAAGCCCAGCACGCTGGTGCAGGCCAGCAGCAGGGTGCTCAGTTGCCAGAGCCACAAGCCCTGGCTGCCGGCGCTGATCGGCGGCGTGCCGGCGGGGCTGTCCACCACCAGGCTGGGGTTGTCCACCACCTGCAGGGTGCGCGCTGGCAGGCGGGTGTGTTCCAGGCGGTCTGCCTGGGTGTTCCACCAGGTCACTTGCAGGGCCGGCAGTTCAAGGTTGCCGGCGCGGGTCGGCACCAGCGCCGTGCGGTCCTCGCGGATCCCCAGCAGGCCGGTTTCGATGGACTGGTTGCTCAGTTGCGGTTGGTCCGGGTAGCGGCGCAGGCCACTGATGTCCGCTTGGGGCAACGCCGGCAGTTGGGCGCTGGACAGGCCTTCGGCGCGCAGGGTCAGGTTGCGGGTCAGCGAGTCACCCACTTGCGGGTGTTCCGGCTCGGGGTTCCAGCTTTCACTCAGGCTCAGGCTGCGGGCGGGCAACCAGGGGCTGTCGGCCGGGTAGTCGGCGGGCTTGGCCTGCACATCCAGGGTCAGTTCGGTGGAATTGATCCGGATCAGGCGGTCGGACTTGGGCGCCTGGGGGCTCGCGTCCTGGTCATCGGGGCGGGCCAGGGTGGCGCTGAAGGTCAGCGCCGGGATCGACAACGGGCCGCTGCGTTGCGGGTAGAGGGCATAGCGCATCTCGATCACCCCGTGGCGCACACCATTGATGAGCTTTTCGTAGGTGCGTGGCTCCCCCAGTTGCTCGACCCGGGCATCACTGAGTTGCAGGGGGCTGAGGCTGCTGTCGTCGAACAGCGGCACCGAGTGGTAGATGTGCAGGGTCAGCAGGGCTTGGGCCTGGACGTAGACCTTGGGGTGGTCGAGCTGGGCGTCGATGAACACCGGTTCCTGGCGGGCTGGCGAGGCTTGTGTCGGGCCGGCATTGACGTGCAGGGTCAGGGCCTGGCTGCGCAGGTTGCCCAGTTGCAGCGGGGCGATCTGCAAGGTGCCGGTGTGGCGGGGCAGCAGGGTGATGATCCAGCGGGTGCTGGCGTGGTTGTCGCCCAGGTTGTTGAGCTGGTTGACCTGGCGCGTGCCACGCACTTCGAACTGCGCTTGCAGGGCGCGCAGGTCGGGCTTGCCGAACTGGGTGACATCGGTGGACTCCAGGGTCAGCTCGACGGTTTCCCCGGCGTTCACCTGGCTGCGGTCCAGGCTGGCGAGCAGCCCGGCAGCCTGGGACGGCGAGGTCCAGAGCGCGAGGGCAAGCAGAAGGGCAGTGCAGCGGGTCATCGCGTTTTTCCCTGATCCTGATGTTGTTGCTGTTCGTACCAGAATTTGCGCCTCAGCAGTTCGCCCGGATCGTCCGGGATCTTGCGCAGCCATTGTTCCAGCGCCTGCTGGTGTTCAGCGTCCAGGCGATCCTCCGCCAGGCGCAGCGGCGAGGTGCTGGGGCGCTCGTCCAGTTCGCTGCCGGGCACTTCACTGTGGCCGGGACTCTGTTGCTCCTGCCGGGACGTGGCGTCTGCGTCGGCAGAGGTTTCATCGGGGTTGCTCGGTGTGGCATGAGCAGGCGATGTCTGGGGGGCCGCGCTGCTCGGGCCAGGCCCCTGGTTGTCGTCGCTGTCGGGGTTCGGCGGTGTCTGCGGCGCGGGTGGTTCGACGGCTCGCTGCTGTTGCAGGAGGCTTTCCACCAGGGCCTTGTTCTGCAGTGCCGGGGTCAGATCCGGCTGGCGCTCCAGGGCTTGTTCATAGGCGTCGAGGGCCGCGTTCAACTCGCCGCTGCGGGCCAGGGCATTGCCGCGATTGTAGTGGTCGCGGGCGTCGTTGCCTGCGGCAAAGCGCTCGGCGGCGGCATTGTAGTTGCCAGCCTCGTACAACGCCACGCCTTGCCACTGCGGGTCCTGAAAATGCCGTGCCGCCTCGGCCGGACGTTGCTGCTCCAGCAGGCGCTGGCCTTGCTGGTCGGGGCGTAGCCACAGGTCGCTGAAGTCAAAGGCGTAGCTGGGTTGCGGCAGGGCCAATAGCAGCAGCGGCAGGCAGAACAGCCAGCCGCGGCGCCCGGCGCAAGCCGCCAGTAACAGCAGTGGCAGCAACAGCCAGTAACCCTGGTCGGCCCAGGCGTCCAGGCGCAGGGTCTGGCCGTCGCTGCGCAGGCCTTGGGGCCCGCCCAGGAGGCCCAGGGCTCGCAGGTCACTGTCGTCCAGGCGCGCCTGGCGGTAGCGGCCCCCGACCTCGCCGATGAAGCGCTTCAGGTCGGGGCTGTCCAGGCGCGATACCAGGATCGCCCCCTGGTCGTCCTTGAGGTAGCTGCCGTCTTCCAGGGTGACCGGCGCGCCGTCGCGACTGCCGATACCGAGCATCAGCAACTGCGGTGCCTTGCCGCTCAGCACCTGGCGGATGCCCTGGCGTTCCTGCTCGTTGAGGGAGGAGGCCATCAGCAGCACCCGGCCCTGGCCCAGGGCGCCCTGGTCCAGCAGCTTGAGGGCCTTGACCAGGGCCAGGTCGGCACGCTGCCCGGGTTGGGGCATGATCGCCGGGGTGAGCGCGTCCAGCAGGTTGCGGCTGGTGGCCAGGTCGTCGGACAGCGGCACCAGGGTATGCGCGCTGCCGGCGTAGACCACGATTGCGGTCTGGGCGTCGCGGCGCAGGGCCAGCAAATCCAGGAGCTTGTGCCGGGCCTGCTGCAGGCGATTGGGCGGTACGTCGTGCGCGAGCATCTGCGGGGTCAGTTCCAGCAGCACCACCAGCGGGTCGGCGGGTTTCTGGCGGGTCTGTTCCACCCGCTGCCAGCTGGGGCCCAGCAATGCCAGGACCGCCAGCAGCCAGGCCAGGCCCAGGGCCACCCAGGGCAGCTTGCTTTCGCGGCCATTGCCGCCGCTGAGCAAGGCGGCGTGGAAGGCGGGTGGCAGGATCATCTGCCAGCGTCCGGCGCGTTTCTGTCGGTGCCAGAGCTGCCACAGCAGCAGCGCTAGCAGCGGCAGCACCAGCAACCACCAGGGGCGGAACCAATGGGGCCAGAGGCTGATCATCGACGCCTCCGCAGACGCAGGCGCTTGAGCCGCTGGCGCCAGTCGTGGGCGGGCAGCAGGAAACTCGACTGAGTGAACAAGCGCTGCAGCGGGTTGTGCGGCCAGCGCTCACGCAGCACCAGCAACACGCTGAGCAGCAGGGCGGCGGCCAGGGGGCAGTGGTACAGGGCCTGGGCCGGACGCGCCTGGGTCGGCTGCTGGGCCACCGGTTCGAGTTGGTCGAGGGTGTCCTTGATGGCTTGCAGTTGCGCGCCGTCATGGGCCCGGAAGTAACGCCCGCCGGTGACTTCGGCCAGCTCCCTGAGGGTCGGCTCGTCCAGGTCCAGGCTCGGGTTGAGGCCCAAAATGCCCAGGGTGGCACTCTCTTGCGGGTCGGCGCCGATGCCGATCGGGTAGATCTTCACCCCTTCCTCGGCGGCCAGCCGCGCGGCGGTAAGGGGGGCGATTTCGCCACCGTTGTTGGCACCGTCGGTGATCAGGATCAACACCCGGCTTTGCGCCGGACGCTGGCGCAGGCGCTTCAGGGCCAGGCCGATGGCGTCACCGATGGCGGTGTTCTTGCCGGCAATGCCGATCCTCGCTTCGTCGAGCCAGACCCGTACCGTGCGCCGGTCGAAGGTCAGGGGCGCCTGCAGATAGGCCTGGCTGCCAAACAGGATCAGTCCGACCCGGTCGCCCTGGCGGTGTTCGAGAAAATCGCCCAGCAGGTGCTGGACCAGGCTCAGGCGGCTGACGTCTTCGTCCTGCCATTGCATGTCGGGAAAGTCCATCGAGCCGGACACGTCCACCGCCACCAGCAGATCGCGTCCACTGGCGGCTACCGGCAGCGGTTCACCCAGCCACTGCGGACGCGCCGCGGCCAGCAGGAGCAAGACCCAGAGCGCGATGAAGCGTGCCTGCTGGCGCCAGGTCGGCAGGTTGACCCGGGCCCGGCGTTTGGACAGGCCTTCGAGCTCACCGAGAAAACTCACGCGCAGCGCCGGTTCGCCGCTGTCGGCCACCGGCAACACCAGGCGCAGCAGCCAGGGCAGCGGCAGCAGGGCGAAGATCCACGGCCAGGCGAACTCAAACATGCTTGCGAATCCAAGTGTCCACCGCTTGGGTCAGGCCGGCGATGGCTTTGTCGTCGAGCTTGCACTCGGGTTTGTAGGCACCTTCCACCAGCACCATCCAGCGGGTCAGGCCGGCGGCCGGGCAGCGGTTGTCGAGAAACGCCAGCCATTTGCGGCCATTGAGGGTGTGGCTCTGGCTGTAAGGATAGTGGTTGCGGCACAGGCGTTTGAGCAGGGCGTTGAGCGCCTGCAGCCAAGCCCCGGCGGGCGCGCCGTCGTAGGGTTTGGGCAACTGCGCCAGTTCCGCCAGGGCAGCCAGGCGCACCGGGTCCAGCGGTTGTTCGCCCCGTGCCTGCACAGCCTTGCCTGGCCACAAGTGACGCCAGTGCCACAGGCCGAACCCCAGCAGCGGCAGCAGGATCGCCAACACCCACCAGCCCGGCGCCGGCGGCCACAGGCCAATTTCCGGGGGCGGCAGCAGCGGTTGCAGCTGCTCCAGGCTGCTCATCGGCCGGCTCCGGGGCGCTGCGGATTGAGGTACTCGCGCAGTTGCTCGACCATTTCGCTCTGAGTGCTCAAGGGCATCAGCAGCACTCGCAGTTTTTGCCCCAGGCGTTCCCAGCGGGCGATGCGCGCCTCGCTCTGTGCGCGATAGGCCCGGCGCAGGTCGTCATTCAGGGTGTCCAGTTCCAGTTGCGCGCCGCGCTCGGCGAAACGCAGCAGCCCGGCGGCGGGCAGGGCGTGGTCCAAAGGATCGGACAGCGGCATCAGCAACAGGTCGCAATGGCGCGACAGCAAGCTCAACTGCTGTTCGGCGGCGTCGCTCAGGGCCCGCTCATCGCAGATCACGATCACCAGACTGCCAGGACGCAGCACTTCGCGGCCGCGCAACAGCGCGGTGCCCAGGGCGTCACGCTGAGGCTGGGCTTCGCTGTGCAGCGACTGGTTGACCCGCACCAGGCGGTTGAGCAGTTGCAACAGGCTCTGTTTGCTGCGCCGGGGCTTGATCTCGTAGTGCTCGTTATCGCCGAACACCAGGCCACCGACCCGGTCGTTGTGCCCCAGGGCGGCCCAGCCGATCAGGCTCGCAGCCTGAGCGGCGAGCACCGACTTGAACATCAGTCCGGAGCCGAAGAACAGCTGGCGGCTCTGCTCGACCATGATGAAGATCGGCCGCTCGCGCTCTTCGTGAAACAGTTTGGTGTGGGGTTCCTGGGTACGCGCGGTGACCCGCCAGTCGATGGTGCGCACGTCGTCGCCGGCCTGATACACCCGCACCTGATCGAAGTCCACGCCGCGCCCGCGCAGCTTGGAATGGTGCAGGCCGATCAGCGGGCTGCGCTGGCTCGGGGTGGAGAACAGCTGTACCTCGCGCACGCGGTGGCGCATCTCGATCAGTTCGCCGAGGGTGATGCGAATGCCGGGTTCGGCAACGGGCTGGGTCATGGGGCTCAGGCGACGGCCACGACGTCGAGGATGCGCTGGACCACCCGGTCCTGGTCGATGCCTGCCGCTTCGGCCTCGAAGGACAGAATGATGCGGTGGCGCAGCACGTCGAACAGCACCGCCTGGATGTCTTCCGGGCTGACGAAGTCGCGCCCGGCGAGCCAGGCGTGGGCCCGGGCGCAGCGGTCCAGGGCAATCGAACCGCGAGGGCTGGCGCCGTAGGCGATCCACTCGGCCATCTCCCCATCGAACTTGGCCGGGGTGCGGGTGGCCATCACCAGTTGCACCAGGTATTCCTCCACCGCGTCGGCCATGTACAGGCCGAGGATGTCCTTGCGCGCGGCGAAGATCGCCTGCTGACTGACCCGGCGTTCGGGCTTGGTTTCGCCGTTCAGGGCTTCGCCCCGGGCCTGTTGCAGGATCCGGCGTTCCACGGCGGCGTCGGGGAAGCCGATTTTTACGTGCATCAGGAAGCGGTCGAGCTGGGCTTCGGGCAGCGGGTAGGTGCCTTCCTGCTCGATGGGGTTTTGCGTGGCCATCACCAAAAACAGCGGTGACAGTTCATAGGTGCTGCGCCCGACACTGACCTGACGCTCGGCCATCGCCTCCAGCAGCGCCGACTGGACCTTGGCCGGGGCGCGGTTGATTTCGTCGGCCAGTACCAGGTTGTGGAAGATCGGCCCTTGCTGGAACACGAAACTGCCGGTTTCCGGGCGATAGATCTCAGTGCCGGTGATGTCGGCGGGCAGCAGGTCGGGGGTGAACTGAATGCGATGGAATTGCGCTTCAATGCCTTCGGCCAACTCTTTGATGGCCTTGGTCTTGGCCAGTCCTGGAGCACCCTCGACCAGCATGTGGCCGTCGGCGAGCAGAGCGATGAGCAAGCGCTCGATGAGTTTTTCCTGGCCGAGAATCTGCGTTGAAAGAAAGGTTCGCAGCGCCAAAAGCGCTTCACGATGTTCCATCGGTGACTGTTCCTGGAGAGGGTGTGCTCCGAGCGTTGCGATAACGTCAGGGCTGGGGACGGTACTTTAATCCATAGCAGGGGGTGGCGACTAACGGGGAACGGCAGATTTAGCCAATTAGTCGAAAAAACAGTTCGCTTTGCCGCCTGGCGCCTGCCTGCCCCAGCCACTTGTGGCAGCGGCTAGCGGGTGCCTGTCGCCGCGGCTGAGCCTTGGCGAAGCCGCGAAAAGCCCCGCGGGGCCTTGTTTGGCGATCTCCCGCCGCACCGCTGGTGGCTGAGAGATCGCGGCGGGGCTCAGTTGCTGTAGCTGGACAGGGGGCGTTCGGCGTTGCGCGCCGGTGGTTTGCTGCTGCGGGTGCGCCAGTGTTCGATCAGCGCCCGGCCGTGGGCCAGGCCGGCCTGCAGCGCGGCTTCGGTGCTGGTGTAGTCATTGCCGTAAGGCGGGCAGGCGAAGTGCAAGGAGAAACACGGGTGCTGGCCGTGGCCGGTGAGCCGGCCGACGTAGCTGTAGTTGGCGCCGGACTGGTGCGGGTCAAGGCTTGGCGAGCTCGGTTCACGGATGATCATCACGTAGATGTCATGGTCGAATTGGGTGTCTTGATACCAACTGCTGGAATAATCCATGGTCCACCTCCTTGTAATGAGTGCGCCGCCACCAGGCGTCGGCGGCGTGTTCTGAACGGGTCTAGCGGTTTTCCGCCGAGGCGGTGTCGAGCAGCCCGGACGGGTGGCTGAACAGGCCCTCGGGCAGGCGTTTCTCCAAGGCCCTGGCCGCCCGCAGTACCCACTCGTCGCGTCCGAAGCGGGCAACGAGCTGCAGGCCGATGGGCAAGCCGCTGCTGCTCAGGCCGCAGGGCAGGCTCAGTGCCGGCTGGCGGCTGAAGTTGAACGGGAAGGTAGTCGGCTGCCACATGGCGCTGATCGGTTCGGGCCAGTCCGGTGGCATGTCGCGGTCCACGGCGAAGGGTTGCACCACCGTGGTGGGAGTCAGTAGCAGGTCGTAGTCGCCGAGAAAATCATGCAGCTGTTGGGCCACCTGATGCCGTTCCTGCACCGCGCAGGCGTAGTCCAGGGCGCTGAGCTGGCGTGCCCGAAGCTGGGACTGCTGGAGAAAATCCCCCGCCAGGTGCTGGCGTTCAGCGGGTATCTCCTGGGCCATGGCGCTGGCCACTTCCACCGGCCAGGCCCGCAGGTAATTAGGCGCCGGGTTGCCGATGTCCGGCGACACTTGGCACAAGGTCGCTCCCGCTTCCTGCAGCAGTTGGGCCGCGGCCAGGCAACAGGCAGCAATCTGCGGGTCGACATAGGCGGCGTAGCCCAGGTCGACGCTGAAGGCAATCCGCAGACCGCTGACACCGTCCTCGATACGCTGCAGAAACTCACCGGGCGCGTGGGGCCAGGCAAAGGGTTCGTCAGGCTCATAGGCGCTGAGCAGTTCCATGAGCAAGGCGATGTCCCGCACATGGCGGGCAATCGGGCCCTCGGCGGCCAGGCCCCCCGGATCGCTGCTCGGGCAGGCGGACACTCGGCCATGACTGGGTTTGAAGCCGACCACCCCACAGAAGCTTGAGGGCGTGCGGATCGAGCCGGCGGCATCGTTGCCAGTGGCCGCCGGGGCGTAACCGGCGGCCACGGCGGCGGTGCTGCCGCCACTGCTGCCACCGGCATGCACGGCGAGGTTCCACGGGTTGCGGGTGATGCCGGTCAACGGGCTGTCGGTCAGTGGCGTGCTGCCCAGCTCTGGCAGGGTGGTCTTGCCAATGAAGATCGCGCCAGCCTCGCGCAGCCGCGCCACCAGGCTGGTATCGCGAAGCATTGCCGGCCGGTCGGCCAGGGCCTTTGAACCACTGCGGGTGCGCCAGCCCTGAATATCGCTGTTGTCCTTGACCAGGATGGGAATGCCGTCCAGCCGCCCCATGGGTGTTCCGGCGGCCCAGCGCTCGGTGGAGGCCTGGGCGGCGAGCAGGGCGGCGGCGTCCTGACGCTCGCACAGCGCGTTGAGCTGCGGTTCATGACGCTCGATCTGCGCCAGCACGGCATGCAGCAGGTCCAGTGGGGTGAACTGGCGCGCGGCAAAACCCTGCAGCAATGCTTCGATCGACAGCCGGTGCAGGGCCGGTTGGCGGGGGCTGGATAACGGCATGGGCAGTTCTTCGTTCAAGGACGCTGGGGGCCGGCAGCCGCCCAGCGTGTGCAGGCTTCGGGCGTGCCGCAAGCGGCGCCACGCAATGCCTTGAGGGTGAGTGCCTCAGCGGCCACTGGTGACCTTGACCCAGGTGCGGGTGCGGGTGCGTTCGGCCTTGGCC
Organism: Pseudomonas sp. LD120; assembly: GCF_009861525.1. Classification (GTDB taxonomy): domain Bacteria; phylum Pseudomonadota; class Gammaproteobacteria; order Pseudomonadales; family Pseudomonadaceae; genus Aquipseudomonas. The sequence continues at coordinate 1,683,519 of NZ_WVHL01000003.1, forward strand.
GGCAGCGGTGCCAGGGGGTACAGGCGGGGCATGGTCTCGGCGCGGGGGAACAGGTCCGGGTTGTCCAGTAGCGACTGTTGGATAAATGGCTTGGAGTCGGTCACGCCGTTGGGGTAGCCGACGTAGTTGCTGATGGCGGCGACCACTTTGGGTTCCATCAGGTAATTGAGAAAGGCGTGGGCGGTGTCCACGTGCTTGGCGCCGGCCGGGACCGCCACGGTGTCGATCCACACCAGGGTGCCTTCCTTGGGAATGCGCATTTCGATGTGCACGCCGTTCTTGGCTTCGTTGGCGCGGTTGGCCGCCTGCAGGAAGCCGCCGGAGTAGCCCACGGCCACGCAGATGTTGCCGTTGGCGATGTCGCCCATCCATTTGGCGCTGTGGAAGTAGCGCACATAGGGACGCAGCTTGAGCAGCATGGCTTCGGCCTTGCGGTAGTCCTCGGGGTTCTGGCTGTTGGGGTCCAGGCCCAGGTAGTGCAAGGCCAGAGGCAGCATTTCAGTCGGCGAGTCGAGGAAGGTCACGCCGCACTGGCTGAGCTTCTTCAGGTTCTCTTCCTTGAACACCAGGTCCCAGCTGTTGACCGGGGCATCGCTGCCCAGCAGTTCCTGGACCTTGTCGCGGTTGTAGCCGATCAGGTTGGTGCCCCACATGTAGGGAATCACGTAGCGGTTGCCCGGATCGCTCTGGGCCAGCAGCTTCATCACCGCCGGGTCGAGGTTCTTCCAGTTCGGCAATTGCGCGCGGTCCAGGGGCTGGAAGGCGCCGGCGGCGATCTGCTTGCTGACAAAACCGCTGGAAGGCACCACCACGTCATAGCCGCTGTTGCCGGTCAGCAGCTTGGCTTCCAGCACTTCGTTGCTTTCGAAGATGTCGTACTTGACCTTGATCCCGGTGCTGGCCTGGAAATCCTTGATGGTGTTGGGAGCGATGTACTCCGACCAGTTGAAGATGTTCACCGTGCGCTCGGGGGCGGCGTGGGCGCTGAAGCTGGCGCTCAGGGCCAGGGCGCTCAGGGAGCAGCTCAGGGCCAGGCGGGTGAGGGTGGTATGCAGCAATTTCATCTGACAACTCCATGTCTGAAATAAGCGGGACCTTCCGGGAGCATCATTCTTGGCCGGATAGGTCCCTGAGAGAATGTTGGCAACGGTCAATAGGGGATATTTAGGGTCAATCTTCCGCGCGGTCCGAAAGCGGACCGAGCTGGTCGGCCAACTGCCGGAAGCGCCCTGGAGCGACGCCGCTCCAGCGCAGGAAGGCGTGACGGAAACTGGCGGTTTCCTTGAAGCCCAGGGCTTCGGCGATGCGATAAATGGGCAGGCTGTGCTGCCCCAGCAGCTGTCGGGCCCGGGCATAGCGCAGCTCGTCCAGCAGTTGCTGATAGCTGGTGTCCTGGGCTCGCAGGCGCCGGCGCAGGGTGCTGGGCGAACAGTGCATCTGGCGCGCCAGGCTGTCGAAATCCGGCACCGCGTGCAGTTGCTCATTGAGCAGTCGGCGCACCTGATCGATCCAGGTCGGCCGGGTGCTGAGCTCTTCGTTGAGGCGGATGCAGCGTTGCAGCATGTCGTTCTGGGTCACCAGGTCGGCCAGGGGCAGGCGCCGGTCCAGCCACTCCAGGTCGAAGCCGATGGCGTTGCGCCCGGCGTTGAACTGCACCGGGCAATTGAAGGCCTGCTCGTAGCTGTCCAGGTAGGGTTGCGGGCCGTGCATCAGTTGCACCTGGCGCAGCGGCAGCGCGCAGCCCAGCAGGTCCTGGCAGGTGACCCGGTAGGACGACATGCAGAAGTCGGTGTTGAACACCTCAAGCTCGCTCTCGCTGTACTGGTCGGCGGTGAGCCAGGCCAGGCCGTCGCGGACCTCCAGGTCGAGGCGGAAGAAGGTGCCCAGCAGCAAGGGGTAGCGCAGCGCCAGGGACCAGCCTTCGCGCAGGGTGGCGCTGGTCAGCAGGGTCAGGCCGAACATGCCGTAGGCGCTGATATGCAGGTTGCGCCCCAGCACCAGCCCGAGGTCCTGGCGAAACGCCACGGCGTTGCTGAACACACGCATTTCCTGGCTGATATTGATCAGGCTGTTGGGCAACTCCAGGTCCGCCAGTTGGATGCCGCTGCCCTCCAGTAGCACGTCGGCGGGTATATCGCTGTCAGCAAAGGCGTCCAGCACCGCTTGGGTGGTATGCAGGGTGGTCAGGCGAAGCGCGGCCATCGATGATCTCAAGCTGATATTGGGAGGCGTGACTTTAGGGGTTGCGTGCCCGCGGTTCAATGCAGCGTCTGGTGAGTGCCGGGGTTGATCTCCCCAGCCTTGCCCAATTGTCTGGTTGCTGCCGCTGCCGCTGCCGCTGCCGCTGCCGCTGCTGCCGGCTGCTGCCGGCTGCGAACGGCTGCGTAGCAGACGTGGCGATCTTGACGGCGCCAGAGGTTCGCCGAGGGACTTGTAGGTGCCAGAGGTTTGTCGGGGGATTGCCAGGCATACGGGAGGAGCGGTGCTGGACGCGGCGCTGGCGCGCGGGCAGCATGGTTGCCTTTGTCAATTGAGGGCTGTGCCATGCGACGTCTGCCTTCCCTGGCGGCTCTGCGAACCTTTGAATGCGCGGCGCGGCATGCGCATTTTGGGCGCGCCGCCGCTGAGTTGTGTGTCACCGACAGCGCCGTCAGCCATCAGGTGCGGCAGTTGGAGGAGCAGTTGGGGGTGGTGCTGTTCGTCCGCGAAGGGCGTCAGATTCGTCCGACGCTGGCAGCGGGGCGCCTGATGCACAGCTTGCAGCAGGCCTTTGACTTGATCGGCGACGCCTGCGACGAACTGCGCGACCCGGCATCGCTGGCGGTGGTGCGCCTGGCGGTCACCGCCGAGCTGGCGCAGAAGTGGCTGATGAGCCGACTGGCGGATTTTTCCGCGGGTTATCCGCACATTACCTTGCACCTCTACGAGCAACCCATCGACGCCAGCGCGCCGGGCCAGGACATTGATCTGGCCATTACCTACGGCAGCGGCCCGGTGGACAGCAGCACCTACTTCGTGCGGCCGTTGCCGGCGCTGGCGTTCTTTCCGGTGTGCAGCCCGAGCCTGTTCAACCAGGGCAGCCTGAAGCATCCACGGGACCTGGCCCGGCACTGCCTGTTGCACGACGATCAGGACGGCATCACCTGGACCGCCTGGCTGACCACTCACGCCGGTGATGCAAGGCCGGCGCGCCAGTTGTATTTCGCTCACGCCGGGCTGGCCCTGGAAGCCGCCGCCCAAGGCCAGGGCGTGGCCATGGGCGACAACCTCACCGCTGCCGAAGACTTGCTCAATGGCCGCCTGGTGCGACCGTTCAGCGCCAGCGTCACGGCCCTGGGGCAATATGCGCTGGTCGGTGAGCGCTTGCGCCTGGAGCGGCCGGCGGTGGTGCAATTGCTCGACTGGTTTCAGGATCAGTTGCACGAATGATGAGTTGAATTCACCTATCGACCAGTATTCATCGTTGGTCCGTGCGTGCTCCTGGGCGTTAGCGTGGTGTCACATCCACTCCCGCTGATGAGGTCTGTCCATGGCACGTTTGCTCGATTCAACGCCCAAGCATGATGGTTTCCGTTTGCCTGGCGAGTTTGAACCCAAGGCCGGTTGCTGGCTGGGCTGGCCGGAGCGCACCGACGTCTGGCGCAACGGCGCGAAACCGGCGCAGAAGGTCTGGGTGCAGATCGTCAGCGCCATTGCCCAGAGCGAGCCGGTCACGGTGTGTGCTTCGGCTGCGCAGTTCGCCAACGCCCGGCGCCTGTTGCCGCCCCAGGTGCGGGTGGTGGAAATGAGCTGCAACGACACCTGGTTCCGTGACAGCGGCCCGTGTTTCGTGGTCAATGATGCCCTGGGCCAGGTGCGCGGCGTGGACTTTGAGTTCAACGCCTACGGTGGCCTCGACGGCGGCCTGTACTACCCCTGGGACAAGGACGACCAGATCGCCGCGAAGATCCTTGAAATCGAGGGCCTGGACCGCTACCGCGCACCGCTGATCGCCGAACTGGGCGGCATCCAGAGCGACGGCCAGGGCAGTCTGCTGACCACCGAGCAATGCCTGCTCAACCGCAATCGCAACCAACACCTGGGCAAGGACGAAGTGACCCGGCGCCTCACCGATTACCTGGGCGCCGAGCAGGTGATCTGGCTGCCCCGGGGCTGCAAGTTCGACGAAACCGACGGCCACGTCGACGACCTGGCCTGCTTCGTGCGCCCGGGCGAGGTGGTGCTGCAATGGACCGACAACCCTGACGACCCGCAGTGGGAAATCTACCAGGAGGCCTATGACATCCTGCGCAGCACCCGCGACAGTCGTGGCCGCGAACTGGTGGTGCACAAGCTGCCGCAACCGGATGTGCTGGAGTGGACCGCCGCCGAAGCCGAGGGCCTCGATCAATTGCACGGCACGCACCTGCGCCAGGCCGGAACGCAGATCTGCGCCTCCTACATCAACTACTACGCCGGCAACAGCCGCATCGTGGTGCCTCTGTTCGGCGATCGCCATGACCAGCAGGCCCTGGCTACCCTGGCCGAGCTGTTCCCCAAGCACCGCATCGTCGGCATTGAGAACTCCCGGGAAATCCTCCTCGGTGGTGGCAATGTGGCTTGCATCACCATGCCGCAGTACGCGGTCAAGGAGGCCTGACCATGAGCCCACTACAGAGCCTGTGCGCCGCCGTGCTGCTCATCGGCGCGCCGCTGTGGGTGCAGGCGGCGCCCGAGAGCAAGCCCCGGGTCAACCTGTATATCTGGGGCGAATACCTGGCGCCGGACACGCTGCAAAACTTCGAGGCGCAAACCGGTATCGAGGTGGTGGTCGATCACTTCGACTCCCTGGAAACCGTGGAAACCAAGCTGCTCACCGGGCACAGCGGTTACGATCTGGTGCTGACTGCCGGCCAGCACCTGTCCCGGGCCATTCAGAGCGGTGCTTTGCAGCCGTTGGATAAACAGCGCCTGCCGCACTTTGCCGGGATCGGTGAGGCGTTTCGTCAGCACATGGCGGTTTTCGATCCGGGCAACCGCTACGCCGGGATCTATGCCTGGGGCACCACCGGCATCGGCTTTCAGCACGAGGCGGTCAGGCAGCGCGTGAGCGACGCGCCGCTGGACAGTTGGGCGCTGCTCTTCGACCCGGCGATAGTGTCGAAGCTGGCAAGCTGCGGGGTGAGCCTGCTCAACGATCCCAACGAGGTGTTCGCCGCGGTCATGAAATACCTGGGGCTGGACATCAACCGGCAGAACCTCGATGACCTGAAGCGCGCCGAACAGCAACTGGCAAAAATCCGCCCCTACATCCGCTATTTTGACAACGACCTGAACATCAGCGACCTGGCCAACGGCAACACCTGCGTGGCCATGTCCTGGAATGGCAACGTGGCGATTGCCGCCAGCCGCGCCCGTGAGGCCCACAAAACCTTCAGCCTGAGCTACCGGATCCCCCAGGAAGGCACGTTGATCTGGTTCGACGCCATGGTCATTCCCAAGGACGCACCCAACCCCGAAGCCGGACTGAAGCTGATGGACTACCTGATGACCCCCGAGGTCATCGCACCGATCACCGACACCATCCACTACGCCAACGCCATCAGCGCGGCGGATGCCTTGATCGATCCGGCCATTGGCAACGATCCGGGCACCTACCCGCCGGCAGCGGTGCGGGCCACGCTGTACAGCAAAAACGACAACAGCCCTGCCTTCAACCGGGCGCTGATCCGCGCCTTCACCCGCTTCAAGTCAGGCCTGTAAGCCGGCTGCCAGCCAAGGGCGTCTTGAGTCGTGTCGTGGATTCAGGGCGACCTTGGCTGGCGAGTCGAATGCCGCCGTTTCAACATCCGGGTTCAGGGTGCGGGCACCCGCCACAGGTACCAGGCCGCCGTGGTGCGCCAGGGACTCCAGGCGCTGCCGATCTCATGCATCTGCCGGGGGCTGGGCGCTTGCTCCAGGTTCTTGAGGCGGCGATAGCCGTCGCGCACGCCAAAATCGTTGACGGGCAATATGTCCTCGCTCAAGGCTGTAGATCAGCAGCATCTCCACGGTCCAGCGGCCAATGCCGGGCAACTGAGTCAGGCGCTCGATCAGTTGTTCGTCATCCAGGCGACGGGCGCCCTCGGCATCGGGCACCCGGCCGTCGAGGCGGGCCTGGGCGATGCTGTGCAGGGTCGCCACCTTGCGCGCGGAAAAACCGCAGCCGCGCAGGCCGTCCAGGCTGGCGCCGGCCAGTTGTCCGGGCGTGGGAAAGTCTTGCCCGGGGAACAGCGCCAGCAGACGGGCGAGAATCGCGTCGCCGGCCCGAGCATGCAGTTGCTGGTAGGCCACCGCGCGCACCAGCGCCTGATAAGGCTCGCGCTCCGGGCGGGGCTGGTGCAGGCAGGGGCCGACGGCGGCGATCAGCGCCGCCCAGTCGGCATCCAGTGCGGCAAGAAATTCCGTGGCGGGGCAGGTGGGCATTGGCGATCCGGGGCAAGGGAGGGGCGAGCGGCAGATTAGCCCGCCGTCCCGTTGCTCGCACCCGGTCTCTTGCGTTGAAACTCGCTGCCTGGGCGCACTGCTCAGCCTTGCGGGCGCTCGCTCATGTGCTCGAAGGCCAGGGCCAGTTGCCCCCGCTCGTCGTTGCGGTTCGCCAGCGGTGTGCCCAGCCCCTGGTCGTCCAGGCCGTCGGCCAAGGGGGGGCGGCAAATGACAGGGCAGGAGCTGCAATCAACTAAAAGTTGAATATTCAACGTTGTGTTGATATTTTTCTGGTCCGCCTGCTTTGGTAAACGCCCATGAACTTGCCTTCCGATGCCCTTGTTGCCGAGCGCCAACTGGTCCTTCAGGTGCTGCGCAGCACCTTGCAGATGCTCGCCAGCGTGGTTGGCCAGCATGTGGAAATCGTCCTGCATGACCTGGACCGCCCGGAATCCTCGATCGTCGCCATCGCCAACGGCCATGTCACCGGGCGCCGGGTGGGCGATCCGGTGCTGGGCGGGCCGCGCCAGGACCTGGGTTTTGCCGCGGTGCTGAATGCCCTGCAAGACCGCTCGGCGAGCACCCCGCTGGTGCTGGAAAACTACCCGACCCTGGCCCCCGACGGCCGCGAGCTGCGCAGCTCCACGGTGATTTTTCGCGACCGCAGCGGGCAGCCCTTCGCCAGCCTGTGCAGCAACAGCGACCTGAGCGCCATCGCCGCCGCCCATGCCTGCCTGGGCCAGTTGCTGGGCCTGGGCAGCGCCCCTGCGCCGCGCGGTGACGAAACCCGCGACATGGAGCAGTTGCTGGCCCAGATCATCCAGGGCGCCTGCCCGGCAAACGCGACGCGCCTGAGCAAGCAGCACAAGCTCGACGCCGTGCGCCAGATGCAGGAACGCGGGGTGTTCATCGTCAAGGGCGGGATCGAGAAGGCCGCCGCGGCCCTCGGGGTGACCCGCTACACCGTCTACAACTACCTGGAACAGATCCGCGCCCAAGGCGCCGAGGAATGACCGCGATGCAGCTCGATATCTTTCAAGTGGATGCCTTTAGCTCCCACGTCTTGGGTGGCAACCCGGCAGCGGTGTGTCCGCTCACGGACTGGTTGGCGGATGAGGTGCTGCAGTGCATCGCCGCAGAGAACAACCTGTCGGAGACAGCGTTTTTCGTGCCCCGGGGCGAAGTCTTCGACTTGCGCTGGTTCACCCCCACGGTGGAAGTCGACCTGTGCGGGCACGCCACCCTGGCGGCGGCCTGGGTGCTGTTCGAGCAGTTGGATGAGCGCCGCGATGTGCTGCGCTTTGCCACCCGCAGCGGCGAGTTGCGGGTGAGCCGCGAGGGCGGCCTGCTGTCCATGGACTTTCCCGCCAAGCAGCCCGAGGCCGTGGCCATTCCTCCGGCCCTGCTGCAGGCCCTGGGCTTGCCGGCGGCTGAGGCCCTGTACCGCACCGACGATTACCTGCTGGTGGTGGACGACGAACGCCTGGTGGAATCGCTCAAGCCGGATTTCGCCGCACTGGCCGCGTTCGATGTGCGCGGCATCGCCGTGACGGCGCCGTCCCGGGAATTCGACTTTGTCTCGCGCTGGTTCGGCCCGCGGGTCGGGGTCCATGAAGACCCGGTCACCGGCTCGGCCCACACCTCCCTGGCGCCTTACTGGGCCGCGCGCCTGGGCAAACGCCAGCTGCGGGCGCAACAGGGCGGGGCGCGCAAGGGCCAGCTGCAGTGTCAGGTGCTGGACAACGGGCGGGTGATCATCAGCGGCCACGGCGCCTTGTACCTCAAGGGCTGCATTTTCCTCTGAAGCGGCTGCGGCGCCGCGCTGCCATGCAGGCCGGCGCCTTGAGGCGGATTTGTCTCGGCAGTGCCGGCGCAGGTAGAGTCGCAGTTTTTTCGCCTGCTCAGGATGTTCCAGACCATGCAATGGACGCGCACCTTGCCCCGCTTTTCTACCTCACCGCTGCTGGCCGTGTTCTTTGGCCTGTGGGCCGGCACTGCCCAGGCGGCCAGCCTCAGCGAGAGCCTGCTGGACTGCCAGCCGGGCTTTTTCAAGACCCTGTATCAGCAGCGCGGCGAACTCGGGCAGGTGGTGAAGCTGGCCGAGAATCAGCGCCAGGGCATCGCCTGGGTGCCGGTGGCCGACCGCTTGAACAACTACTCCGCATCCCAGGCGTTTTCCCGCCCGCTGATCGATCACGGCCTGCGCCTGACCGGCTACTACGACCGCCAGTTCGACCTGGGCGAGCAGGGCAGCTTCCATTTCTGGGGCTTCGAAGTCGACGCCAGCCGCGCCGCCGTCATGGCCGCGCTGCCCCAGGCCGGTTGGCAGGAGGCCGGTGAATACTTCATTTCCCGGCCGCAGATCAAACTCAACGCCACGGCGCCCTGGCAGGACAATCCGGCCGCTGCGTCGGGCATCGCCCCGGCGCCGGGTTCCGCGGAAAAAATCCTCATGCTCAGCGAGGAATACGGCAAGACCCGCTTGCTCTGCTCGCTGCAGGGCACTGTCGATCAGGCCTTGCTCGACCAGGAGCGGCCGGACCTGGCCCAGGGAGCGGGCCGATGAACAAGCTGTTGAGCCTGGGCGCGGCAGTCGTGCTCGCCGGTTGCGCGCATTCGGGCAGCCAGAGCGAGGCCCCGGCGCCGCAGCGTCCGGAGGGCCTGTTCAAGGTGCTGGAAAGCCCGGAGCTGGCCACCTACTTTGCCGCCAACTCGCTGGCCCTCTACCAGAACAACCCGCACCTGCGGCAGTTCTATCTGGTCAATAACTACGCCAAGCCCACCGAGCTGGGCGGTGGCAAGCCGCCGATCCGCAGCTCGCGGGCGACTCGGGTGATCAACTGCGAGAAGGATGAGTCGGCGCAGTTCGGCCGTGTGTACTTCTCCGAGCCGTTCGCCCAGGGCGTGGAGGTCACGCGCAAGGAAGATCAGGCGCAATGGGCCGCGTTTCCCCGCCAGTCATTGCTCGGCGAGTTACGCAACATGGCCTGCGCCATCGACCCGACGCGGCTCAAGCTGGCCCCGGCCAAGGCGCCGTGAGCCAGGTGCTTCAGCCCGGCCAGGCCATGATCAGTTCGGCTTCTCCGGTATTGGGGTCGATGCCGTTGCCGATCACCTGGAACCCCTGCTGGCGGTAAAAACCGATGCTCGGCAGGTTGGCGGCATACACCGCCAGTTCCAGGCGTGAGCGCCGCTCGCGGGCATCGGCCAGCAGTTGTGTGCCCAGGCCCTGGCCCTGGTGCTGCACAGCGACGAAAATCGCCGCCAGCTGATCCTCATGCAGGCAGTAGAAACCCAGGAGTTGGCCGTCGCGTTCGGCCACTCGGGTCTGGGCATGGGGAATGTAGAGGTGGCGCATGTCCTCGACCTTGGCGCGCCAGAAGTCGGGGTCGACAAAGTGGTGGGCCTGGATCGAGGCGTCCAGCCAGAGTGTGAGCAACCCCTGAAGGTCGCCGGGTTGATAGTCCCTGATCTGCACGTGCGGGGGCCTGTCGGATTGAAGTGTGCGCCGCACGCTACCCAGGTGGCGGCGGTCTGTCCAATGGTTGAGAGTCAAGGAAGTATTCGATGCTGGAAAGCAACCGCACCATCACCCTCTCGGGGGAGCAGGCCCTGCAAGCCCTGGCGGAACTGGAGTTGGTGTTGATCTCGCTGCACAAGATGGGCGCCTACTACAGGGATAAACCCGTGGCCGACTACCAGCGCGCCACCACCGATTTCATCGATAACCAGCAGGTCACCCAGCGCCTGGCGCAGGTGCGCAGGATTCTCAGCGAGCCCTTCGACCGCACCCTGGGGGAGGACGACATGGACGACATCGAGCGTCATGTGCAGGGGCTCGAACTGTGGCGCCCCGAGTAACCGCGCTGTCATTACCTGTCGTTTTTCAAGGAACCTGCCATGTCCCGGATCAGCATCGCCACGGCGACGCCCACCACCCGCCTGGCGCTGGCCAAGTTTCTCCATCAACGCCTGGGCCTGTCCCTGAGCGTTGCCCAGGGTTATCTGCGCCGTGGCGCCGAGGGCTTCTTCTACAGCGCCAAGCTGTTTCACAACGACCATGTGCAGCGCGAGCAGGAACTGCGCGACATCCTCGCCTTTTTCAATAACGCCCAGGTGCCGCTGCTGATTGTCGAAAGCGACCCCGATGAGGACTGGAACGGGGTTGCGCCCGAACCCTTGCAGGACTGCGCGATGCCCCAGGAGCACTTGATCAATCTGCTCCAGGCCTATGAAGAGGGCTATCAATAAGGACGGGGGGCGGGCCTGTGCCGCCCGACGCAATGCGCGGTTTTCCTAAAGTTCTGGCCGCCGGGGTCGAGACGTTGATGCTGTTCGTCTTTCAATAAGGATATTTCGTGTTCAGAACCCTCCTCAGGGCCGCCGCCCTTGTCGCCACCCTGGCGCTGACCGGCTGTGTCTCCTACAACGTCACCGGCCCGCTGGGCGCGCCGCTGCATCCCGCGCCCATCAGCAGCCCGCGCACTGCGCAAATTGCCGATGTGCAGGTCAGCGCTCCCGGTATCGACGAAGCCACCCGCACCGCCATCAGCCGTTCCCTCACGGCCCAGCTGACCCCCTACGTCAAGAGTGCCGGCTACTTTCGCCAGCTCAGCGAATACCCCACCCGCCTGGGCGAGGAGGACGTGGTGCTGAAATTCAACATGACCTCCCTCAAGGGCCACCGCGCGCCCCACCCGGGCTACCTGCCCGGAGCCTTGCTGACCCTGACCGTATGGATCTGGGTCAACGGGCCGATCTACGTCGACAGCTTCGACCTGGCCGGCGAGCTGTCGATCGTCGACCGCAACGGCCAGGAACTGGCCAGTGCCAAGGAGCAGCTCAAGTTCGAGCGCAACGTCGGCCTGTACGGCCGTGAGTACTGGGCCCCGACCCAGGGCGCCAAGCAACTGAATGAACTGGTTGCCAAATTGCTCGACAACGCCAGCGCCCGGTTGGCACAACGCTAAGATCAAGGAGAAACACATGTTGGTTTCCATCAAGCACGTCCTGGTGCTCGGCGCTGTGCTGCTGAGCGGCTGCGTGTCCTACTCGCAACACGAACTGACAGCCGTCGGCACCTGGCCGCCGGCGGCACAGACCACCGAGCAAAAGCCCAGCGCCTTTGTCCGCACCACCGCCATGTACCAGGTCAACGGCGGCCCGGCCAATGCCGCCGCCGGCGCTCCGGCGGCCGCCTGGGAAACCGTGGTGGCCGACGCCTACCGCCAGTCCGGGCGCTTTGCCCGGGTCAGCACCGACAAGGTCGAATCGGACCTGTACGCCGAAGCCACCCTGTACAACAACGAACAGTTCAGCATGGCTTCGGCCATCATCACCGGCGCCACCTTCTTTGTGATTCCGTCCACGGCGAAGAACACCTTCACCCTGGAGACGGTGTTCAAGGACAAGGACGGCAAGGAGCTGGGGCGGATTCGCAAGAGCGAATCGGTGCGCACCTGGATGCAGTTGTTGCTGATCGTCGCCATTCCCTTCCAGGCGGACACCCGCGACGTAGTCCAGGAACTGGCCCGCAGCACCCTGGATGAGGCGGTGCAGCGCAAATTGCTGTAAGCCTCGCGCCGCCTGCCGGACGCCCATAAAAAACGCCGCTTGCTCTGTTCAGGGCCAGCGGCGTTTTTTATTGAACGAGCCTGCAGCGGTAGCAATATTCTTGTGCAACTGCACTGGCCGCGACCGCTGTAGTTGATCTTCTATCCACTGGCTGTTGTTGATTTTCATAAACAAAATTTGATTGCTGACTAACTATAAGTTGACTATTGAATAGGGTTTTTTAAGTAACGTCTGGTTTGGATTTTGGTTCTTATGGCGAGAAAAGTATCGACTGATGCGCGGGTTTAGAGCGGCTGCTATGTGAGGAAGGCTTTAGGGAGAAGTCTTAATTTTTATAGGTGGAAATCCTGGCTCATGGCTAGTTGCTGACTATAGTGATGTTGTAACTAGATGAAGCGCTCAGTGCGTCTCTAGGCTTTGTACGAAAAGCCTTGATACTCGGCGATGCTGCGTTGAAAACGGTTTCGTGCGCGAGTCCGATCGGAATGCTCATTTACAACCTCGCTTCCTCGACCGTTTTCGACTTGCCTGACCTTCATCGCAAAACTTTTCGTACAGAGCCTAGTTACAGTGCTTATAGCGTGCTGGTCAGCATAAGGGTCAAGAATGATCCAGGGAGTTGGTTATGATGCGTCTTAAATGGTTAAGCCTGATTGCCTCGGGAGTAGCTGTCGCTGGTTGTTCCGGGCCTGGGTCGGTCATGGAGCCTTACGAATCGGCACTGCAACTGGAAAGCACCCATGCAAAAAATTTCCATTCCAGCCTGTATTTCCCCTCTGGAACAGCGTTGCATTACCCGGGGTACATCGTCGCCATTGAAAAAAGCCCGCAGTCGATTGTCGGTGGCCCCAAGCCCTATCCTCAGGTCAGCTTCGTCCGGAGCGGCCAATACATCAATGCCGAAAAGCCAAGCAGTTGGGGAACGCCAAGTCAGATAAGTAGATTTCAGGAACGTGACTCAAAGGCGATGTTTATTTCGCACATCATAAAAAACTCGATCACTCAGGACGCCGCCGGAACGAGCGAGCCTTATCTTTCAAAGGACCATTGCTTTGTATATAACGCTTACGCAGCAAAGCAATTGTCACTCATCCAAAAGAACTATGACCTGGCAAAAATAAGTGATTGGCACGCCTGTTCCATATCCACCAATCTGGACAAGGTAGATGCCCGTACTTATCAGTTTTACGATTATGGAAAGTATGCGTTGCGGTCATTGGAAGATAATCTGACCCAGGATCTTCGGCGAGGTCGTTATACCCATGTTCTGGTGATCGTCATGGGGTGGAACACGGCCCAGCAAGAGGCGATTCGAAACTTCAATGACTTGGCCGGTAATTTGATGGCTGCTTCCTTGGAAGCCGCGAAGGGACTGCAGGAAAGCCCGATCGACAGGACGCTGGCAATCAAACCACTGGTCAATGGCCCGGTGGCTCGCCACTTCCGTCCTTTGGTCATTGGTGTGACCTGGCCGTCATATTGGTCCAACTCCTTTGGCAACGTGTTCAGCTATTCCAATAAGGCCAATGATGCGGACGAAATAGGCTTGTCCTGGTTGAACAAGATTCTCAACGAAACCATTGCGCGCAGCTTGCAAGCTTCGGGTAGCAAGGCCAGGGTTGTTGCGCTAGGCCACAGTTTTGGTGCACGTGCCATGACTCGCGCGGTGTTCAGTTCGCCGGCCCTGGTCCCTCTGGACGTTCCGTTCCCCGATCAGCCGATGGTCACCAGCCCGGTTGATTTGGCCGTTGGCTTGCAGGGGGCCATGAGTATCAACCGTTTTGCTCCGGGTCTCGGGCGTGAAGGCGCTCCCTATCGGGACTACGCGCACCTTCAAAAGACCAAGGTCGTGCTGACCGCAGCCACCAACGATACGGCGACCGGTGCTCCCTTTATCGTCTGGACCGATCCTGCCGGGTCGATAGGCTCGTACCACAAGGCCTGCGATACCGCCGAGCCCCAATACCAGCGCATATTCGAGTGCATGACGGCTTCTGACACATCCGCAGTTCCAGGGGGGCGGTTCGAAGTCTGCAAGCACGGTCAACAAGGCTGTGTCGAGCCGTTCAAGAGCAACGGCCTGGGCAGGAAAGTGGCCTATATCGACGCCTCGAACGGCATCACCCAATTCAACTCGCCGGGATCCGGAGGAGGGGCCCACAGCGATATCTACCGCCTGCCGATGGGCCGTCTGTTGTGGAAGCTGATCGAGGAGTATGCGCCTACCCAATGAGCTGGGAGGGCCTTGTACCCAGTGTTGCAGGCAGGGTGCAGACCCTGCCTGCTTCAAGCAGGAGTGACCCCTTGATCAGACTTTCAACGCCTGGAGCAGGGAAGAGGCTCGCGACCTGGAGAGCCGTGCAGCATCGCGCCAAGTCATCAGGAACCCCCCCAGGGTTGAGTCGGTGATGGCCGGCAATGGGTACCAATGACCATTCAAGTGAAGCTGGATGTCCTGCCGTGGAATGGTCAGGCAGGTGGGATCGCAAATGATGTATCGACACTCTTTATCGTTCTGGGTCCCATCGACATGGCTTGTTCGTCCAGCCAAGGCCGCGGTGTCTTTTTTATAGCGGGCCAGAAAACACAGAACCATTGAATGCTTGGCGTCCGAGACCAGCCCGGTGTCGCTGGCGATGCACCAGCCATGGTGTTTGGCAATCTTCGTTTGTGCATAGGTCAATGGGCTGTAGTAGTAGAACGCATACACCAGGCCCTGGGAGGCAGCAGCATTTTTCAGCGCTTCGTTCCTGGTCAGGTCCTGGGAGTGATCTTCTCCCGGGTTGCGGCACGGCGCGGTGAATTCGCTCGAGAAGTATTGCTGCCATTTGCCAGCGGCTTCTGTCCGGTAGTAGAAGTCCTCGTCGGGCTCATGATCGCAAGTCGGCAAGCTGGACAGATACTCCTCGAATGTCTGGGGTGCCACTGCTGCGGGAATGCCTTGCGGCGGTGCAGTCGCTGGCGCATTGCGGGTGAAAAGTCTTTTGATGCATCTGAGCATGGGGAGTATCCGTCCTTGGCAGGCAGATTTGCCTGAGCGGGAAATCTGCCTTTTTTGAACCCCTGGGGGCGTGTTGCTGCAGGTGGCGCTAGCCTCAGCGCTGCGCCGCCCAGTAGGCATGCAGCGTGCGCGCGGCCGGTTCGATGGCCGCCACTTGCTGGCGATGCTGCTCCAGATCCAGGTCGGCGGGCAGCTCGAAGTTGTCCTGTTCGGCGCAGTCGATGATCCGTTGCAGCACGTGCACCTGCGGCGCCGGCATCTCCGGCCAGTTGCCCACGGCCACGCCGCGCAGGTAACCGAAGCACCATTCTTCGGCCAGCTGCAGGTCCTGGCCCTGGTGTTCGGTCTGTTCGAAGCGCGCCTTGAACGCTTGCGGGGCCTGGGTCAATTGTTCGGCCAGGGTGTTGATGTGGCGCACGCACAGGTCGATGAACTGCCGGCATTCCTGCGGGGTTTCCCAGGCCGGGTTTTCGCCGCCCCAGATGCCCGGGAACCATTCGGCGATGTCGACTTGAGCCGGGCCTGATACCAGCGCGGTGAAGTAACCGTCCAGCTCGCAGGGATTGAGCACCGAGTGGTCGTCGCCGTACTTGAGCAGGGTGTCTTCGATCAGCTCGAAGTCGGCGGCGTTCAGTGGGGTGTTGTGCATGAGGGGAGTCCTGGAAAAAGCAGCGGCAAGTTTCCGGGTTCGCGCGCCAGGCTGCAAGCTTCAGCCTCAAGCCTCAAGCCTCAAGCCTCAAGCCTCAAGCTGCAAACCGCAAACCGCAAACCGCAAACCGCCAGCGCGGGGTCTGAGCGAGCGGGGTTCAGGTGCCGCGCAACAGGTCCTGGGCGTCCAGCAGGCGGTAGGCAATTTCCGGGCGGTTCTCCATGGCCCGGCGAATCGCGGCCGGAATCGATTGCCGGGTCTTGCGGCACAGCCCGGGCAACTCGCCCAGGGAAATGGCGATCCCGCGCATGCTGCGCACTTCGTTGTCGCTGGGGGTGATCTGCACCCGGATGCCGAGTTTTTCCAGCATCTGGCGCTGCATGTGTTCCAGGTCGGCCAGGTCCTTGAGGTTTTCCAGGCGTTCGAGCAGGCGCTTTTCCTCCTGGCGCGTGAGCTTGAGGATGCGCAGGTCGGCTCCGGGGGTGTCCAGCAACTGCTCGCGCTCGCAAATGCAGGCGCCGGGCGGACAGGGTTGACGGATAGGCGTGCTAGGGGTCATGGGGAAGCATCATAGCGACCCTGCAGAAGCTGTCAGAGAAAAATATGCAGTCGGCCGCATCCGTTTCCCCGCCTGGCCCGTAGGGTCCTTAGCCTTCCTGTGAAAGGGCGAACTTTGCCATTCGGGAGTGCCAGGGACATGGAATTACAGCAACCGGTCACGCCGCTATCGAACCACGACGATCCGCAGCTGTTGCCGCGCTTGCTGGCCGGCGATCAGCAGGCCTTGCGCGAGCTGGTACAGCGCTGTTCGGGGGCCATGCGTGCGGTGGCCTTTGCCATCGTCGGCCAGCGCCATGTCGATGACGTGGTACAGGAAGCCTGGCTGGCCATCGTGCGCAGCCTTGGCGGTTTTCAGTGCCGCTCCAGCCTCAAGACCTGGATGCTCACCATCACCGCCAATGTGGCCAAGAGCCGTTACCTGCAGACCCGGCGCGAGCAGGATAGCGGCGCCGGGCCGGTATTGCCCGGCAACCTGGGTCCGCGCCGCTTTGCGCCGAGCAACGGCGGCTGGCCGCCAGATCCGCTGGAATGGCATGCAGACACTCCCGAAGCGCTGCGGGATGAAGAACAACTGCGTCGCTGCATGGAGCAGACCCTGAGCGCCATGCCCGGGTTGCAGTGTCAGGTGCTGTTGCTGCACGAACGCCAGGGCCAGGATCGGTAGGGCATCGTTGGCGTGGGCGGTGCGCGGTCTGAAGCGGTGCGTCGGGGGCCCTCAAGTCAGGTGCTGCTCCGCCAGCAACACCAGCGCAATCAGGATCATCAGCCCGCCGGACAGGCGCCCGACCCACAACGCGGCCAGCGGGCGGGCCTGCAACACGGCCCGCGAGCAGAAACCCACCAGCAGGTAGATCACCGCGCAACTGACGGCATGCAGCAGGCCCAGGGCCAGGATCTGTAGCGGCACCGGCCAAGCGGCGCCGGGGCTGGTGAACTGTGGCAGCAAGGCCAGGAACAGCAGGAAGACCTTGGGGTTGAGGCCGCTCACGCACAGGCCCTTGAACGACCAGTGGGCCCAGGAGGTACTGGCCTGGGCCGCGCCGGCCTGGGGCGCGGATGGATGGCGCAGCAGGCCGATGCCCAGCCACAGCAGGTAGCCGGCACCGGCCACGGTCAGGGTGGAGAGGGCCAGCGGGTAGCGCGCCACCAGACCGCCGACCCCGGCGGCCACCACCAGGGTCGCCAGCAGGTGGCCGCTCAACAGCCCGGACACCGCGGGAATCACCACTCGGCCATTGAGCCCGGCGGATATGGCGTAAGCCCAGTCGGCGCCGGGGGTGATCACGAACAACAGCGACACCGCCCAGAAGGCGGCCAGCAGGCTCGGTTCCATGGCGGCTTACCTCGACCGGGCGCAAAGGGCGTGGATGACAGGGTGCGCGGTGTCCGGCAACGGCGAGCGCGGTGCAGCAATAGGGCAGGGCATGGGGGCTTTCTCACGGGCATCAGGTGGAGGCTCGCCGGGCAGCAGCGCGGCGAACGGTGGCGTTAAGGCTCGGAGAAAGAATATTGAAGAGCGTGGGGGATATTTTCTCTAATATTCCAGTGATTGCTCTTGGTTTGGGAAGGATTGTTGTAATGGACCGAATTGATCAGAAGATTCTTGCCGAGCTGCAAGCCGATGGGCGCCTGTCGGTCACCGACCTGGCGGATCGGGTCGGACTCAGCCTCTCGCCTTGCCATCGCCGGGTGCGGGCACTGGAACAGTCCGGGGTGATCCTCGGTTATCGCGCGCAACTGGCGCCCAGCGCCCTGGGGCTGAATTTTTCGGCCATGGTGTTCGTCACCTTGCGCGAAGGCGACCACCAGGCGGTGGCGGCCTTTGAAAACGCCTTGCAGGGCATTGTCCAGATCGTCGAGGCGCAACGCCTGTTCGGCGAGCCCGACTACCTGCTGCAGGTGATCACCCGCGACCTGCCGGCGTTCCAGCGGCTGTATGACGAACGCCTGTCGACCCTGCCCAACGTCCAGCGCCTGACCTCGACCCTGGTGATGAAGCAGGTGATCCAGGACCGCACCCTGCCGTTGTGATCGGGATCAACGCCCGCCGGCCCCGGGCGATCTAGTGTGCAGGCTCCTCCACCCGGTTTGTGGGAGCCGCCATGGCCAAGCCCTTTCCCCTGCACCCCAAGCACCCCGAGCGGATCTGCTGGGGCTGCGACCGCTACTGCGCGGCCAATGCCCTAGCCTGCGGCAATGGCTCCGATCGCACCATGCACCCGGCGGAGATGCTCGGTGACGACTGGTACCTGGAGGGCGACTGGGGCATCGAGAACCCAACGAACAGCCCGGCGGAAGCGCAACCGCAAGTGCTGAAGTAACGACTGCCCGTGGCTATTCGACTGCCCATGAGAATATTACCCGGGTGATATTGAAAGCCTGATTAATATCCGGGTAATATTGGCGCTCATTGTCTTGAGGCCATTGTCATGTCCGACTCCCTTGCCCAACCCGTTACCGCCTTCCAGGCCCAGCGTGTGCTGGCGACCGGCCCGCTGCTGGAGGTGGCGCTGGCGGTCAAGCGCGCCACTGAAGGTGGCGAGCGACAACCGCTGCTGGTGTTCGATGATGCCAGCGGCCGGGTCGTCGATCTCGACCTGCGTGGCACCCCCGATGAGGTACGCCAGCGCTTGGCCGCTACCCCGCCGCCCGGCCCCGGGCGCTACCGCCAGCGCCAGCCCGACGCCGCCCCGGTCGAGGCCGAAGACCGCACGCCCCGTGGGCGCGGGCGGCCCAAGCTGGGGGTCGTCGCCCGGGAAGTGACCCTGCTGCCGCGTCAGTGGGATTGGCTGGCCGAGCAGCCGGGTGGGGCCTCGGCGGTGCTGCGCCGGCTGGTGGACGACGCGCGGCGCAATGGCACCGACGCACAGCGACAGCGGGCTGCGCAAGAGGCGGCCTACCAGTTCATGCTGGCCATGGGCGGCGACCTTCCGGGTTATGAAGAGGCCACTCGGGCGTTGTTCGCCGCGGATCTTGCGCGCCTGCAACAGTGCATTCAGGACTGGCCCGGGGATATCCGCGACTACGCCCTGCGCCTGGCCGGCGCGCTTTGACAGGTCAGTGCTGCAGCACCCGACGGGCCGCCGCCGAAGGCTCTTCGGCAGTGGCCCGTCGGGCTAGGCAGGTCAGGCCGCAATGCCCGCAGGCCGTCGCGTATGACTTCACTTGCGCTGGCCTATTCACCGCTATGTGGCCTGCACCGCGTCGGCCATTTGGTTTGGCGGCGTGATGCGGAAGTTGCTCAGTGTTACGCATGAGGAGTTTCTCCCGCTGGATAGGATTGAGTCCTGCCTCCACGCTGAGCAAAATGCATACCCCCTCAGGCATCGCCCCCTTGTACAGAATCCCTCAAGCCTGGACGGTAGCCGTCCGATTGAAGGGACGATTCTCTAGCCGCGACGCGCCATCAGCAGCACCGACGCCGCCCCTGACAACAGCAGCGCGCAGCCGCGATTGAACAGGCGCTTGCCGCGCGGTGCGGCGAACCAGCGGCGCATGTGCAGGCCCATGTAGGCGTAGGCGCCGATGGCGATCCACTCCAGCCCCAGAAACAGCACGCCCAGGACCAGGAACTGCGGCCCCATCGGCTGCGCCGGATCGACGAACTGCGGCAGGAAGGCAGTGAAGATCAGGATCGCCTTGGGGTTGCCCGCCGCCACCAGGAACTCCTGGCGGGCCAGGGCCCACAGACCGACGCGGGCCGCTTCGCCGGGCTCTTCATGGCCGGGGTTGGCGCGCCACAGCTGCCAGGCCAGGTACAGCAGGTAGCCTGCGCCGAGGATCTTGATGGCATGAAACAACAGTTCCGAGGTCTGCAGGACCACCGCCAGGCCGGCGGCGGCCAGGGCGATCATCAAGGCGAACGCCAGCAGCCGGCCGATGCCCGCCAGGCACGATTGGCGATAGCCGTAGCGGGTGGCGTTGCTCACCGACAGCAGGTTGTTCGGGCCGGGGGCCATATTCAGGGCAAAGCAGGCGGGGATGAACAGGAGCAAGGTGGCAAGGTTCATAAGGTCTCCCAAAGGGCGTGGGTGGCACTGCATCGCAGTCGCAGTAGCAGTAGCAGTAGCAGTAGCAGTAGCAGTAGCAGTAGCGGTCATGATCGCAGTCGCAGTCGCAGTCGCAGTCGCAGTCGCAGTCGCAGTCGCAGTCGCAATAGCAATAGCAATAGCAATAGCAATAGCAATAGCAATAGCAGTCACAGTCGCGGCCACAGCCGCACTCGCGATCGCGGGCGCCAGGCTGCCGGGGCGCGAGAGGGCAAAAATAGAGGTCGTAGCGGGGCCAAGGCAAGTGTCCCGTGCACCTTTGTGAGGCGCGCCTGGGCTGGGAGGGGTCAGGTATCGCCGTCGAGTGCGCCGCGCAAGTGCGCATCGAGCCACGGCGCGACTTGGGCCGCGTGGCTCAGGCCCAGGTCATGCTCGGCCCCGGGGACGATGCGCAAGCGCGCATTGGGCAGCAGGGCGGCCAGGCGCTGACCCACTGCCACCGGGCTGATGGGGTCGCAGTCGCCCCACAGCAGCAAGACCGGCATGTCCAGTTCCCCCAGGCGCGGGCCGAGGTCGCTGTGGTCATCGACGAACCAGCGGGGCAGTTGCGGGTAGGCCGCGGTGTAATCCTTGCGCCAGTCGCTGGCGCCCAGCTTGCCCATGTCCACGCCGCCGGAGGTGACGCTCAACACCAGATGGGTGATCAGCTCCGGTCGCGCCAGGGCCGTTTGCACCGCGAGGATGCCGCCCATGGACTGAGCCACCAGCGCGGTGGGCTGGTCGATGCGCTGCAGCACCAGGTCCAGCAGATCGTCCATGCCCCGGACGTCTGGCTGTGCCGGGGTATCGCCGAAGCCCGGCCAGCCCAGGTGCACCTGGCGCGCCGGATGGCGCAGCTGCGCGGCCAGGGGTTGCCAGAATTGACGATTGCCCGAGGCGCCGGGCAGAAACAGCAGTTGTTGGGGGGCTTGGGGCACGGCATCGCTCCGGGTCCGTGGGCGGCTAACACGCTCGCGCTGGCAGCAGCACCGTGCGGCGGGCAAGAAAATACGGCGACTTGGCGTCAGGAGCAAGAGGCACAGCGTGCGGCGCCGCGCATCGAGCGATGGCGGCGGGTGATGCACCAGGCGCCCATGCATCCGCTGCGGCGGTTTATCATGCGGGCCCTGGCGGGTTGCTCGCCAAGCCAGTGACTGATCTTCTTGCCCACTCCGGATGCGCCCGCCATGTCAGATCCGCAAAAGCCTGTTGCCATCCCCGAATTTCCGGTGTGCCACGTCCGGGGCGGCACCTCCACCGGGTTGATCCTGCCTCGCGATGCCTTGCCCCGGGACGAAGCCCTGGTGGAAGAACTGCTGCGCCACCTGATGGGCGTGCCACTGCACGGCGAGTGGCCGGGCAACAGCCAGATCACCGGCCTGGGGCGCGGCGGGCCCACCAGCAACAAGGTGTTCATCGTCGAACGCCGCCCCGGCGAGACGCGGATGATCAGCACCCTGGCGCAACTGGCGGCGGGCAAGAGCGCCATCGACTGGAGCGTCAACTGCGGCAACCTGTCCGCGGCCCTGCCGCTGTACGCCCTGCAACGCGGGTGGCTGCAGCCCGGGGAGGGCGGTGGACAGATCGAGATCTACAACAGCAACACCCAGACCACGATGTATGCACGCCTGAGCCTGCGCGACGGTCGGCTGCTGAGCGACACGCGAATTCCCGGGGTCAACGGGGTGTTTCCCGGGGTCGACCTGTTTCTCGATAAGCCGGTGGGCGCCAAGACCGGCGCGCTGTTTCCCACCGGGCAACGGGTCGACCTGTTGGACGGCATCGCCGCCACCTGCATCGACGTGGCGGTGCCCATGGTCATCCTGCGCGCGGCGGACCTGGGTAAGACCGGCGAGGAAAGCCCGGCCGAACTGGACGCCGACCCACAGTTCAAGGCGCGCCTGCTGGAACTGATGGTGCAAGGCGGTCTGCGCATGGGCTTGCGCCAGCGCGACGGCCGTTTGATGAGCGCCGACGACCTACGGCGCAGCGAAACCATCCCGAAGATCTGCATCGTCAGCCCGGCGCGAGAAGGCGGGGATATCGCCACCCGCTACTTCACCCCGCAGAACGCCCACCCGTCCCTGGCGGTGTCCGGCGGCTGCTGCCTGGCGGCGGCCTGCCTGGCCGAAGGCACCGTGGCCCATGCCCTGTTGGCGCGGGCACCGGTGATAGGCGAAGGGAAGGGCGAATATCCGCTGGCGATTGAAAACCCCGCCGGCGTGCTGGAAACCCTGATCAATGCCCGACAGGTGGCCGGGGAGCTACTGATCGACGGCGCCGCCTACCGGCGCAGCGCACAGATCCTGTTGCAGGGCAGCACACCGCTGTACAACGCCTCGCCGCAATTGATCGCCGCCCTTGGCGCCTTGTAGCCACTGCCGCAGGCTCGCCAGCGATCCCTCTACCGCCGAGGCCTCTTCGGTGCCTATCGCAGCCTGCGGCAGCGGCTACAGAGTTGCCCGTGACGCCAGCGCTTGCATTCGCTTCGTGTAGCCGCTGCCGAAGGCTGCGAACGAGCCACAGGCTCGCTGGCGATCCCCCTGGCGCCGAGGCCCCTTCGGTGCCTATCGCAGCCTGCGGCAGCGGCTACAGGCGGGCGGCTGTGGTTCAGCGCTGGGGGAAATCCCGGCGCAGGGCATCCACCCCTGCCAGCAGCCGAGGCACGGGATTGCAGGCCAGGGGCAGCGTCACTTGGCAGCCGTCCAGCCGTTGCTCCGGGTTCAGCCAGGGCGGCGCGGCTTCAAGGCAAAAGTGGATCTGGATCTGCGGCTCGGGGCCGCCCAGGTAGTGAAACGCCAGGCAAGGCTCGGTGAACCAGCAGGGCCGGGGAGGGCCTTTGGGCTGATCCAGGGCCTGTAGCCACTGGGCCAACTGACCGAGCTCGTGAGTCCTCAGGCAGGCATCCTTGAAACGCCAGTCGCCCTGGGGATGCTCGATGCGGCCCTGCACCATCAGCCAGTTGGCGTCCAGGTGATCGTGGCTGCTGGGGAACTGGTAGCCAAGGATGTCCAGTTCCACCCGCAGCTCAGGCGGGGCCCTGAAGATCAGGGGCATATCAGCGAACCTCGCCGCCATCGGGAAGAAACGGCGGCACCTTCTGGCGCAACAACTGGATCAACGCCGGGTCCATGAAGTCGTAATCATCGGCAATGTTCAGGCTCACGATCTGCTGGTTGTTCAACTGCGCCTTGAAGCGCTTGCGCAGTTTTTCCCGGTGGCCGGTTTCCATCACCACAATCAGCCCGGCCCATTGCACCAGCTCCGGGCCCAGGGGCACCTGGGCATCGTGATTGAGCCCGGCGGAGGCGGTTTCGATCCCCGGCCAGTCGGCGAACAGCTGCTCGGCGGTGGGGCTGCGCAGCTTGTTCTGGCTGCAGACAAACAAGACATTGAGCATTGGGCCGAACTCCTTGGCACAGACGCCCGGCCCGTGACGGGCGGGGCAAAGGCGCTGATTTTTCGGGGCTTTGGCCGCGCTGTCCAGCAACTTGTGACGGGATGGGCCAATGGCGTTGGTCAGCCCCGGTTGCCCGCCAAGGGCTGTGGCTGCGAAACTGCCAGCCCCTTGACTCGCATCGCTCACGCCATGTCCGCAGCCCTGTTCACCTCACCCCATCTGGGCCTGGCCCTCAGGCGCTGGCGCCTGTTGCACCGGGTCAAGCAGCAGCACGCTGCCGAGCTGTTCGGCGTGGCGCAGTCGAGCATTTCCCGCTGGGAAAACGGCCGGCAGGCCATGGAACCGGCGGAGCGTGCGCGCCTGGAGCACCTGCTGGCGGCCAACCTCAGCGCCGCTGCCGATCAGGCCCTGGCGCGGCTGGTGAATGACAGCCCGCGCGCCGTGCACCTGGTGTGCGACCTGACCCACCGCCTGCTGGCCTGTTCGCCGACCCGCGCCGCACAATTCGGCGTGCCCTTGAGCGAGCTGCTGGGCCAATCGCTGTGGGGCTTTTGTACCGAGGAAATCGTGCGCAAGGAAGCCGCCCTGGATGACCTGGGCTGGCGCGCAGTGCTGGCGCCGCCGTCCCTGGAGTTCTTCAGCGGCCACAACGATTCGGCCATCGTGCCCATCGCCCCCAGCCAGTGCCGCTGGACCCGCCTCAACCTGTCCGACGGCAACGCCGTGCGGCTGGTGGAAACCCTCTGACGCGCTTGTCGAGGCACGCCACGCATATTTTATCCGTGGACCGGTTGCTGCCCGCTGGCTAGTCTGGCAAGCCTTCGCCCGCCGCCCCACGGCGTGGGCCTCATTCACGTGCAGCAGGCTTGTCCATGACCCCCGAACTCCTCAGTGGCCGTCTCGACTTCTCCGTGAAGCGGAAAAACTCAAGGACGTGCTGCGCAGCGCCCACACCTCCAGCGGCCGCCAGGAAAGCACCGCCGAGCACAGCTGGCGCCTGTGCCTGATGGCGTTGCTGTTCGAAGACCAACTGGGCGAACTGGACCTGCTGCGGGTGCTGAAACTGTGCATCGTCCACGACCTGGGGGAGGCCATTCATGGCGATATCCCGGCGGTGGCCCAGGCCGCCCACCCGGACAAGAGCCAACAGGAACGCGACGACCTGCAATACCTCGCCCGGGCCCTGGACGCCCCAGCCCGCCAGCGCCTGCTGGAGCTGTGGGACGAATACGAAGGCGCCGCCAGCGCCGAGGCGCGCGCGGTCAAGGCCCTGGACAAGCTGGAAACCCTGCTGCAACACACCCAGGGCCAGAACCCGGCGGATTTCGACTACGGCTTCAACCTCGATTACGGCCGCCGCTACACCGATGCCAGCCCGTTGTTCCAGGCCCTGCGCCAGCAGATCGATGCCGACACCCGGCGCCGCCTCGACGCCCAGGACTGAGCAGCGGTTCACGATCGGCGGTGCCTGGCTCAGGCGCCGTTGAGCATGCCTGGGCAGCACTCGAAAAGGGATGAACAGGCTCCGGCAGGGGGCAGGGCGCCCGCTGGGGGCCTGGCACGGGTCATGGTTTTTTTCTGGCAGGGTCATCAAGCGAAGCTATTTTTACCTTCGCTTGTCCTTCACTACGCTTTTCACACGGTTGTCCAACCCGGGGCCAACGTCGAGCGGCAGGTTTTCGATGACCGAAGGAGTGATCCATGTCCAATGAATCCAAGTGCCCGTTCAAACACACCGCCGGCGAAGGCACCCGCAACCGTGACTGGTGGCCCGGCCAACTGAACCTGAAGATCCTCCACCAGCACTCACAGCTGTCCGACCCGATGGCCGAGGACTTCGACTACGCCGCCGAATTCAAGACCCTGGACCTGGCCGCGGTGAAGCGCGACCTGCTGGCGCTGATGACCGACTCCCAACCTGGTGGCCGGCGGATTTTGGCCACTACGGCCCGCTGTTCATCCGCATGGCCTGGCACAGCGCCGGCACCTACCGCATCGCCGATGGCCGCGGTGGCGCCGGGGGCGGGCAGCAGCGCTTCGCCCCGCTCAATAGCTGGCCGGACAACGTCAGCCTGGACAAGGCGCGGCGGCTGATCTGGCCGATCAAGCAAAAATACGGACGCAAGATCTCCTGAGCCGACCTGATCATCCTCACCGGCAACGTCGCCTGGAAT
>NZ_WVHL01000004.1 GCF_009861525.1 Pseudomonas sp. LD120
TTGGTGCAGTGAAGTTTCACCGACGCCTTGGCTTTCACCACAGGGATGGTGATGGTCTGTCCGTTGGAACAGTGTGACTACAACTGGGGAGCCGGTGACCGGCGCGGTGACGGAGGCGGTGTAAACCACGGTGCCGCCTTCGGCCACGGTTGGGGTGGCAGTCAGACTGACGGTCGAAGTATCGATGGTGTCAGTGACGCGGTTACCGCTGGAGCAGTGTTGGTCTCCAGGTTCTCGAAGTTGCCGCCTTCAGCTTGGTGATGGTGGCTTCAACCGTGCCGGCATCTTTGTACACGTCAATCAGCCGGAGCGGCGACGGTTGCGGTCCCGGTGGTTGCGCCAGCGGCAATGGTGATGACCGCGCATTAGAGAGCGTGACCGTGACAGGTGTACCGGCAGCGTTAGTCAGAGTCGCGGTGAAACAATGGAGCCGCCCTCAGCCACGGTGTCGGTCGCCGACAGGCTCAGGGTGGTGGTGTCAGGTGTATCGGTCACGGTGGTTTCAGCAGGTTTATCGCTGATGGCCAACTTCTCGTAGTTACCGCCGTCCGCGTTGGTAATGGTGGTGCTCAAGGAGCTGCCGCCAGCCAATGCGTCGTTTGGTGCAGTGAAGTCGACCGACGCCTGGCTCTCGCCAACAGGGATGGTGATGGTTTGTCCGTTGGACAGTGTCACAACCACAGGCGAACCAGTAACGGGTGCAGTCACCGACGCGGTGTAAACCACAGTGCCGCCTTCGGCCACGCTCGGCGTAGCGGTGAGCGATACGGTGCTGGTGTCGATGGTGTCAGTGACGTCGGTTACCGCTGGAGCGGTGTTGGTCTCCAGGTTCTCGAAGTTGCCGCCTTCAGCTTTGGTGATGGTGGCTTCGACTGTGCCGGCATCTTTGTACACGTCATCAGCCGGAGCGGCGACGGTTGCGGTCCCGGTGGTTGCGCCAGCAGCAATGGTGATGACCGCGCCATTAGAGAGCGTGACCGTGACAGGTGTACCGGCAGCGTTAGTCAGAGTCGCGGTGTAAACAATGGAGCCGCCCTCAGCCACGGTGTCGGTCGCCGACAGGCTCAGGGTGGTGGTGTCAGGTGTATCGGTCACGGTGGTTTCAGCAGGTTTATCGCTGATGGCCAGCTTCTCGTAGTTACCGCCGTCCGCGTTGGTAATGGTGGTGCTCAAGGAGCTGCCGCCAGCCAATGCGTCGTTTGGTGCAGTGAAGTCGACCGACGCCTGGCTCTCGCCAACAGGGATGGTGATGGTCTGTCCGTTGGACAGTGTCACAACCACAGGCGAACCAGTAACGGGTGCAGTCACCGACGCGGTGTAAACCACGGTGCCGCCTTCGGCCACGCTCGGCGTAGCGGTGAGCGATACGGTGCTGGTGTCGATGGTGTCGGTGACATCAGTGACGGCTGGAGCGGTGTTGGTCTCCAGGTTCTCGAAGTTACCGCCTTCAGCTTTGGTGATGGTGGCTTCGACTGTGCCGGCATCTTTGTACACGTCATCAGCCGGAGCGGCGACGGTTGCGGTACCGGTGGTTGCGCCTGCGGCAATGGTGATCACGGCACCGTTGCTCAAGGTCACGGTTACCGGAGTGCCAGCGGCATTGGTCAGGGTCGCGGTGTAAACAATGGAGCCACCTTCAGCCACGGTGTCGGTCGCCGACAGGCTCAGGGTGGTGGTGTCAGGTGTATCGGTCACGGTGGTTTCAGCAGGTTTATCGCTGATGGCCAGCTTCTCGTAGTTACCGCCGTCCGCGTTGGTAATGGTGGTGCTCAAAGAGCTGCCGCCAGCCAATGCGTCGTTTGGTGCAGTGAAGTCGACCGACGCCTGGCTCTCGCCAACAGGGATGGTGATGGTTTGTCCGTTGGACAGTGTCACAACCACAGGCGAACCAGTAACGGGTGCAGTCACCGACGCGGTGTAAACCACGGTGCCGCCTTCGGCCACGCTCGGCGTAGCGGTGAGCGATACGGTGCTGGTGTCGATGGTGTCAGTGACGTCGGTTACCGCTGGAGCAGTGTTGGTCTCCAGGTTCTCGAAGTTACCGCCTTCAGCTTTGGTGATGGTGGCTTCGACTGTGCCGGCGTCCTTGTACACGTCATCAGCCGGAGCGGCGACGGTTGCCGTGCCGGTGGTTGCGCCAGCAGCAATGGTAATCACCGCACCGTTGCTCAAGGTCACGGTTACCGGAGTGCCAGCGGCATTGGTCAGGGTCGCGGTGTAAACAATGGAGCCGCCCTCAGCCACGGTGTCGGTCGCCGACAGGCTCAGGGTGGTGGTGTCAGGTGTATCGGTCACGGTGGTTTCAGCAGGTTTATCGCTGATGGCCAGCTTCTCGTAGTTACCGCCGTCCGCGTTGGTAATGGTGGTGCTCAAGGAGCTGCCGCCAGCCAATGCGTCGTTTGGTGCAGTGAAGTCGACCGAAGCCTGGCTCTCGCCAACAGGGATGGTGATGGTCTGTCCGTTGGACAGTGTCACAACCACAGGCGAACCAGTAACGGGTGCAGTCACCGACGCGGTGTAAACCACGGTGCCGCCTTCGGCCACGCTCGGCGTAGCGGTGAGCGATACGGTGCTGGTGTCGATGGTGTCGGTGACATCAGTGACGGCTGGAGCAGTGTTGGTCTCCAGGTTCTCGAAGTTGCCGCCTTCAGCTTTGGTGATGGTGGCTTCGACTGTGCCGGCATCTTTGTACACGTCATCAGCCGGAGCGGCGACGGTTGCGGTGCCGGTGGTTGCGCCTGCGGCAATGGTAATCACGGCACCGTTGCTCAAGGTCACGGTTACCGGAGTGCCAGCGGCATTGGTCAGAGTCGCGGTGTAAACAATGGAGCCACCCTCAGCCACGGTGTCGGTCGCCGACAGGCTCAGGGTGGTGGTGTCAGGTGTATCGGTCACGGTGGTTTCAGCAGGTTTATCGCTGATGGCCAGCTTCTCGTAGTTACCACCGTCCGCGTTGGTAATGGTGGTGCTCAAGGAGCTGCCGCCAGCCAATGCGTCGTTTGGTGCAGTGAAGTCGACCGACGCCTGGCTCTCGCCAACAGGGATGGTGATGGTCTGTCCGTTGGACAGTGTCACAACCACAGGCGAACCAGTAACGGGTGCCGTCACCGACGCGGTGTAAACCACGGTGCCGCCTTCGGCCACGGTTGGGGTGGCAGTCAGGCTGACGGTCGAAGTATCGATGGTGTCAGTGACGTCGGTTACCGCTGGAGCGGTGTTGGTCTCCAGGTTCTCGAAGTTGCCGCCTTCAGCTTTGGTGATGGTGGCTTCGACTGTGCCGGCATCTTTGTACACGTCATCTGCCGGAGCGGCGACGGTTGCGGTACCGGTGGTTGCGCCAGCGGCAATGGTAATCACGGCACCGTTGCTCAAGGTCACGGTTACCGGAGTGCCAGCGGCATTGGTCAGGGTCGCGGTGTAAACAATGGAGCCGCCCTCAGCCACGGTGTCGGTCGCCGACAGGCTCAGGGTGGTGGTGTCAGGTGTATCGGTCACGGTGGTTTCAGCAGGTTTATCGCTGATGGCCAGCTTCTCGTAGTTACCGCCGTCCGCGTTGGTAATGGTGGTGCTCAAGGAGCTTCCGCCAGCCAATGCGTCGTTTGGTGCAGTGAAGTCGACCGAAGCCTGGCTCTCGCCAACAGGGATGGTGATGGTCTGTCCGTTGGACAGTGTCACAACCACAGGCGAACCAGTAACGGGTGCAGTCACCGACGCGGTGTAAACCACGGTGCCGCCTTCGGCCACGGTTGGGGTGGCAGTCAGACTGACGGTCGAAGTATCGATGGTGTCGGTAATTTGAGTCACTGCCGCGTCGGGGCTGGTGATCAGGTTCTCGAAGTTGCCGCCATCGGTTTTGGTGATGATGACTTCGACGCTGCCGGCGTCTATGTAAACGTCATCCGCAGGCGCGGGCACGGTAACGGTGCCGCTGCTGGCCCCGGCGGCGATGCTGATCACTGCACCGTTGGACAGGGTCACGGTGATCGGGGTGCCGGCTGGATTGGTTAGGGTGGCGGTGTAGACAATCGAGCCGCCTTCGGCCACCGAGTCCGTCGCGGAGAGGTTCAGACCGGTGTCATCGATCGTGTCGGTGACGGTGGTCACTGCTTTGTCGGCGCTGGGCTCCAGGTTCTCGAAGTTGCCGCCTTCGGCGTTGGTGATGCCGACTTCAATCGTGCTGCCATTTTTGTAGACATCGTTGGCAGGCGCAGCCACGTCGACCGATCCAGTGGATTGGCCCGCGCCGATGGTGATCACCGAACCGTTGGACAAGGTGACGGTCACCGGTGTCTGTGCCGGGTTGGTCAGGGTGGCGGTATAGGTGATCTGGCCACCTTCAGTGACGCTCGGATCGGCCGTCAGGGTTACGGTGGTGGTATCGATGGTGTCGGTGACTTGGGTCACCGCCGGGCTTGGGTCGACAGTGAGCAACAGGCCGCCACCGCCAGTGGTGCCGGTTACGTTGACGGTGATCTGGCTGGGGTCGATATAGACGTCGTCTTGTGGCGCCAGCGGGACTTGCACGCTGCCGCTCAATTGGCCTGCGCTGATGACGATGACCGCGCCGTTGGACAGGGTCACTGACAGATCGGTCAGTGGTGCCTGGGTCAAGGTGGCGGTGTACACCAGTACGCCACCGGCTTCGGTAATGGTTGGGGTGGCGCCTAGGGTCAGGGTCGCTGGCCGCAGAGTATCGCTCCCGCTGCCAGTGGTCAGGCCATTGTTGGTCAGCCCGCCAACAGTGTTGTCCAGGGCCGAGGTGGTCAACCCCAGGCCTGCAGTGGGGAAGCCGATAGTCGGGTCGACTCGGCCTGCAGTTTCCTCAAGCTGGACAAAACTGTGGCCACCCCCGGCGGCGCCTCCGGTGCCTGCGGCAGTCGGGCCGGCGGCAGTGGCTTCCAGGTCGGTGGTCGGGTCGGCACCCGCGGCGATGGCTTGCTGTAGCTCAGCCACTGACGGCGCGGCTTGAGCACTCGCCTGGGCCAGGTCGGCGCTGGAGTCAGGAGCGCTGCCGCTCCATTGAGTGTCGCGGCCAAGGTCCAGCGTGCGCCCGTCAGTCAACTCCAAGGTGACGGCACCGGCGGCGCCGGTATCCACCTGATCACCCACGAATAGGCGGTCGCCTTCGATGAGGATGCGTCGGATCCCTTCCGGGGACACTACGAAAACTTGACCGACAATGCTTTTGACGATGGCAACAACACTGCTCATTGGGGACTCTCCGATGTACCGCTCAGTCGACTTCCATGTACTGGCTGGGGCGCGGGCCGTAACTCAGTCTGGACGTACATAGCTGTGTAATTGGGACGGGTTATTGACAGTATGAGTGCCAATAACTTGACTATATTTTTTAGAAATTAACTTTATGCCAAACTATTGACCTTATGTTTGCCATCCTAAACAATCGCCGAATTAATGTCACATTGATATTCGTGCGATCACCTGACTTGAAGTATGTAAGGCAGTTCTTAATTTGAACTTTCCGACAGACGGTCATTATGGTTGTAGTCATTCGATGTGATGCCGCGCTCTGACGTGATTATGGACACGCTGTCCGAGGGAAATTCTTACCATGCGTTTTCAACTGTTAAAGGCCCTGCCGTTCGCCTTAGCCACCAGTTTCGTGCAGGCACAAACACTCCCCGAAGCCATGCAGAAAGCACTGGATGTGCACCCGGAAATCCAAGCCGGGGTGAACAGCCGTCTGGCCGCCGACTATCAACTGAAGGCGGCGAAAGGTGGCTACTTGCCACGAGTCGATGCGCTGGCTGGTTATGGTCGCGAAGGCACCGATAATCCTAGTACTCGCGCGGGCGCTGGGAGTAATCACTGGGAAACATTGAACCGCGGAGAGTCAAGTTTACGTCTGCAACAGATGGTTTTTGACGGTTTTGCCACCTCTAATGAGGTTGGGCGTCA
The DNA here is from genome assembly GCF_009861525.1 of Pseudomonas sp. LD120. GTDB lineage: Bacteria > Pseudomonadota > Gammaproteobacteria > Pseudomonadales > Pseudomonadaceae > Aquipseudomonas. The sequence goes on from NZ_WVHL01000004.1 coordinate 5,920, forward strand.
ACAGGCCACCGTCAATTCGCGAGCCTATTCCCTGCTGGGTACTTCCGAGCGCACGGCCCTGACCGTGGCTCAGGTGTACCTGGATGTACTGACCCGTCGCAAATTCGTGCAGTTGGCCGAAGACAACCTGCGTAACCATGAGCGCATCTACGATCAGATCAAACTGCGTACTCAACGTGGCGTGGGCAGCGGCGCTGACCTCGACCAGGCCGAAGCGCGTATGGCCCAGGCCCGCAACAACCTGATCACCGAGCAGACCAATCTGGCCGACGCCCAGACCAACTACCTGAGTGCCGTCGGGCAGATGCCTGATCAATTGGAGCGTCCAGCCGGTTTCATGGCGATGATGCCGGCGAACCTGGATGAAGCCCGCCGTCAGATGTTGGAAAACAGCCCGATCCTGCGCTCCGCCGAGTCCGATATCGTCGCTGCCGAAAAGCAGTACGCCGCCGCCAAGTCAGCGTTCTATCCACGCTTCGATGCGGAACTGGGGCGCACCGCCGACAACAACCTGGACGGTCAGGTCGGCCATAACAACGAATGGCAGGCCATGCTGCGCATGCGCTTTAACCTGTTCGCCGGTGGCAGCAACAAGGCTGACCTTGAGTCCAAGGCCTACCAGTCAAACCAGGCTCTGGATATTCGCAACAACGCCCTGCGGGTGTTGAACGAAGAGCTGGGTCTGGCTTGGAACGCCCTCAACAACGCCAACGCCCAGGTACCGATCGCTCAGCAGTACGTTGATCGTAGCGCCAGCGTGCGCGCGGCTTACCAGAAGCAGTTCAGCCTGGGTGAGCGCACCTTGCTCGACTTGCTCGACAGTGAAAACGAACTGTTCACCGCCTCTCGGCGTTTGGCCGAGATCCAGAACATTCAGTTATTTACTCAGTATCGAATCAAGGCGACCATGGGCGAGTTGCTCAAGAGCCAGGGAGTGGTCGCACCTATGGCTTCCGTCGTGCAAAACGATGTGAAGCCCAAGGTCCAGCTGCCTGGGATGAATTGAGCTATTTTCATCCTACAGTCAGTCAAGAGTGTCGAGCGTGGAACCAGAAGTCAGTCGAGTGCAACTCAGTCATGATCCACGCGGTATGCATGACGATCCCCTGCTGGATGGTTTGTTGACCCTCTGTTTTTTGCATCAGAAACCGGCCAGTGCGGCCATGCTGACCACCGGTTTGCCATTACCCTCCCAGCGCCTGAGTGCCGAGCTGCTGCCCCGTGCAGCCGCCCGGGCCGGGTTGCAGGGGCGTGTGTTGCGCCGCAAGCTCGAACAGATCCCGACGATTGCCATGCCAGCCTTGCTGTTGCTCAAGGACGGGCGTAGCGCGGTGCTGTTGGGGTGGCAGGGCGAAGATCAAGCGCGTCTGCTGCTCAGTGAGAGCGATGGCGGTGAGGTCTGCGTCAGTCGTCAATTGCTCGCCGACGATTACAGCGGACAAGTGTTTTTCGCCCAGCCCCAGCACAAGTTCGACGTCAATCGCGGCTCGTTGATTCCCCGGGCCCGCTCCTGGTTTCGCGATACCCTCAAGCGTTCTCGCTGGCTGTACGCCGATGCAATTGCCGCCAGCCTGTTGATCAACATCATCGCCATGGCGGCACCGCTGTTCGTGATGAATGTCTACGACCGGGTCGTGCCCAACCAGGCCACTTCGACCCTGTGGGTGTTGTCCATTGGCATCATGGGCGCCTATATCTTCGACCTGATCCTCAAGGGGCTGCGCAGCTTGTGCCTGGACCTGGCGGGGAAGAAGACCGACCTGATCATTTCCGCCACGCTGTTCGAGCGTATCGTCGGCATGGCCATGAAGTACCGCCCGGCCCGGGTCGGCAGCTTCGCCCAGAACATCCATGAATTTCAGAGCCTGCGGGACTTTCTCGCGTCCCTGACCCTCACCAGCCTCATTGACCTGCCGTTCACCCTGCTGATCTTCCTGGTGATCGCCATCCTGGGCGGTCACCTGGTATGGATTCCGGTGTTGGCCTTCCCCATCGCGCTGGGCATCGGCTATGCCCTGCAAAAGCCTCTGGTGGCGACCATGGAGAAAACCATGGCCCTGGGCGCCGAGCGACAGTCGAGCCTGATCGAGACCCTGGCCGGGCTGGACGCGGTCAAGGTCAACAACGCCGAAAGCGAGCGCCAGTATCAGTGGGAGCAGACCATCGGCACCCTCAGTCGCCTTGAGCTGCGGGTGAAGATGCTGTCCAGCCTGGCGATGAACATCACCTTGCTGATCCAGCAGCTGTCCGGGGTGATCATGATCATCTTCGGTGTGTACCAGATCATTGATGGCAACCTCAGCATGGGCGGGCTGATCGCCTGCTACATGCTCAGCGGCCGGGCCTTGAGCCCGCTGGCTTCGTTGTCCGGTTTGCTGACCCGCTACCAGCAGGCCCGCGTCACCATGACTTCGGTGGACCAGATGATGGAGCTGCCCCAGGAGCGCAATTTCGACGAGCGCCCCTTGAGCCGCAGTGTGCTGCAAGGCGCCATCGAATGCCGGCAGCTGAATTTCACCTACCCGGGGCAGCAGAACCCGGCACTGAAAAACATCAACTTGGTGATCAAGCCAGGAGAAAAGGTCGGCATCATTGGCCGCAGCGGTTCCGGCAAAAGCTCCTTGGCCAAGTTGCTGGTGGGGCTCTACCAGCCAGATTCCGGGGCCTTGTTGGTGGATGGCGTGGACATCCGTCAGATCGACGTCAGTGAGCTGCGCCATAACATCGGCTATGTACCTCAGGACATCCAATTGCTGGCCGGCACCCTGCGTGACAACCTGGTCTCCGGTGCTCGTTACGTTGAAGACGAACTGGTGCTGCAAGCCGCCGAGCTGGCAGGCGTTCACGAGTTCGCCCGGTTGCATCCACAAGGTTATGAACTGCAAGTGGGCGAGCGCGGGCAGAACCTGTCCGGCGGCCAGCGGCAGAACGTCGCCTTGGCCCGTGCCTTGCTGCTCAGCCCACAGATTCTGTTGCTCGATGAGCCCACCAGTGCCATGGACAATACCGGCGAAGAACGCTTGAAACAGCGCCTGGAGGCGGTGGTGCAGAGCAAGACCGTGGTCCTGGTCACTCACCGTGCGTCGCTGTTGTCGCTGGTGGACCGGCTGTTGGTGGTGGACCGTGGACAGATCCTGGCCGATGGCCCGAAAGCGGTGGTGATGGAAGCGTTGAAGAAGGGGCAGATCAGTGTTGCTTAAGCCGGGACTCAAGGACTCGATCCGCCGTTACTTCAAAGGCTCCGATTCTCTCCAGGGGCAGCCGCTGCCCGAGGTCAACAAGGCTCTGATCGAAGACGCGCCGCGGGTCATTCGCCTGACCATCTGGGGCATCATCGCCTTCTTTGTGTTCCTGGTGTTGTGGGCCAACTTCGCGGTGATCGACGAAGTGACCAAGGGCGAGGGCAAGGCGATTCCGTCGTCCAAGGTGCAGAAGATCCAGAACCTGGAGGGTGGGATTGTCGCCGAGTTGTACGTCAAGGAAGGTCAGGTGGTGGAAGCCGGCGCTCCGCTGATTCGCCTGGATGACACGCGCTTTCAATCCAACGTCGGCGAGACTGAAACCGTGCGCCTGTCCATGTTGCTGCGGGTCGAGCGCCTGAGCGCCGAGGTCGATGACCGGCCGCTGAACTTCCCCCCCGACGTGCTCAAGGATGTGCCTAAGCAGGCCGCCAGCGAGAAGTCCCTGTATGAGAGCCGTCGCCAGCAACTGCATGACGAAATCGGCGGCCTCCAGGAGCAACTGATCCAGAAACAACAGGAACTGCGGGAGTTCACCTCCAAGCAGGCCCAGTACCGCCAGCAACTGGGCTTGCAGCGCCAGGAAATCAACATGTCCGAACCCCTGGTCGCCCAGGGCGCGGTGTCACCGGTGGAAGTGCTGCGTCTCAAGCGCGCCGAGGTGGAAACCCGTGGCCAACTGGACGCCACCACCCTGGCCATTCCACGGGCCGAATCAGCGATCAAGGAAGTGCAGCGCAAGATCGATGAAACCCGCGGCAAGTTCCGCAGCGAGGCGCTGACCCAGCTCAACGAAGCCCGTACCGAACTGAACAAGGCCAGCGCCACCGGCAAGGCTCTGGAAGACCGGGTCAGCCGGACCCTGGTCACCTCGCCAGTGCGCGGTATCGTCAAGCAGTTGATGGTCAATACCATTGGCGGGGTGATTCAGCCGGGCAGCGACATGGTGGAAATCGTCCCTCTGGACGACACCCTGCTGGTGGAGGCCAAGATCCGTCCCCAGGACATCGCCTTCCTGCATCCGGGGCAGGAAGCGGTGGTCAAGTTCACCGCCTATGACTACACCATTTATGGCGGCCTCAAGGCCCGCCTGGAACAGATTGGCGCCGACACCATCACCGACGAAGACAAGAAAACCACCTACTACATGATCAAGCTGCGCACCGACCGCAGCCACCTGGGCACCGATGACAAGCCGCTGCTGATCATTCCCGGAATGGTGGCCTCGGTGGACATCATCACCGGCAAGAAGAGCATTCTTAGCTATCTGCTCAAGCCGATCATCCGCGCCCGCGCCGAAGCCCTGCACGAACGCTGATCCGTGTAAAAACCACCTTTGCAGGAGCCGGCCTTGCCAGCGAAGAGGGCCGCGAGAACGCCTTCGCCGACAAGCCGGTTCCTGCGCCAGCGGGGGCCGGGCATGGATTGATCTCGCGCATTTTTCTAAGTGGCAAGCCTGCTAGCATTGCGTCTGGATCAATCCTGCCCCATCACGAGTACCCAGCATGCAACTTCCGGACATGAACCTTCTGGTGGCCCTCGACGTCCTGCTCGATGAGGGCAGCGTGGTCGGCGCCGCACGGCGCATGAACCTCAGCCCGGCGGCCATGAGCCGGACCCTGACACGAATCCGCGACGCCCTCGGCGACCCGGTACTGGTGCGTGCCGGGCGTGGCCTGGTGCCCACCCCCAAGGCGCTGGAGCTGCGCAGCCAGGTGCGTGATTTGGTGGAGCAGGCGGCGCTGCTGTTCCGCTCGGCGGACCAGGTCGACCTGCTTGCGTTGCGCCGGCGCTTCAGCGTGCGCGCCAACGACTTTTTCGTCGGTGTCTACGGCGGGCGCCTGATCGACACACTGGAGCGTCAGGCCCCGTTGTGCGAACTGCGTTTCGTGCCCGAAGGCGACGGCGATGACGAGGCCCTGCGGGAAGGGCGGATCGATCTGAGAATCAGCAACACTCGGCCGCTGACCCCGGAAGTGAAGGTGCAGAACCTGTTCACCACCACCTTTATCGGCCTGGTGCGGGAAGACCATCCGTTGCTCGACGAAGAGATCACGGCCGAGCGATTTACTGCGTTTCCCCATATCAGTGTGTCCCGCCGCGGCATTGCCCGCGGACCGATCGACGCGGCTCTGGCGGAGCAGGGCCTGGAGCGCCGTGTGTCGCTGATTGCCCCAAGCTTTCATGCGGCGATGTTCATGCTGCCGGATTCGGACCTGATCCTGCCGGTGCCTCAGGAAAGCCTGCTCAGCGTCTCGCGCCTGGGCTTGCGCCTGCGCCCGTTCGTGTTGCCGATTTCTCTGCCGACCCTGGTCCTGAATCAGGCCTGGCACCCGCGCTACGACAAGGATCCGGCGCACAAATGGTTCCGTGAAACCCTGCGCAGCTCCTGCCAGGCCACCTGGCAGGAAGCCCAGCCTGCCTCTTTGTAGGCGCCGGCTTAGCGGCGAATGCGTTCTTGGAGGCCTCTTCGCTGGCAAGCCTGCGCCTACGGCCCCTCTGCAGGCTGCGCCGTCCCTTTAGGCGCCGGCTCGCTGGTGAATGCGCTTTTGGAGGTCACTTAGCTGGCAAGCCAGCACCTACGATCAATAGGTTTTATCGTTGCGTTTGGTGCACTTATAAGCTGTCGATAAGTCAGTTTTCGTCAGTGCCGGCTGTTCATAAACTGCTCTGGATTTCTTGTCTGGAGCAGTATTTTCATGAGTTCCTCCGCTGTCGCGACGCCTGCTTCGGTGGCTGCCGCCAGCAAACCGGCAACCATTGCCCCGCTGTTGTTCGGACCGCGAATCATCATCGGCCTGGTGGGGGTACTGCTGGCGGTGCTGGTGTCCGGTCTCAACGAGATGGTGACCAAGATCGCCCTGGCGGATATTCGCGGTGCGCTGTTCATCGGCTTCGACGAAGGCACCTGGCTGGTGGCGTGCTACACCGCCACCTCGGTGGCAGCCATGGCCTTCGCGCCCTGGTGTTCGGTGACCTTTTCCCTGCGCCGTTTCACCCTGTGCGCCATCGCGCTGTTCACCCTGCTGGGGGTGCTGTGCCCCTTCGCCCCCAACTACCAGAGCCTGTTGCTATTGCGCACCCTGCAAGGCCTGGCCGGGGGCGCGCTGCCGCCGATGCTGATGACCGTGGCCCTGCGCTTCCTGCCGGCCAACGTCAAGCTCTATGGCTTGGCCGGCTACGCCCTGACTGCCACTTTCGGCCCCAGCCTGGGTACGCCCCTGGCGGCGCTCTGGACCGAGTACGTGGGCTGGCGCTGGGCCTTCTGGCAGGTGGTGCCACCCTGTCTGCTGGCCATGGCAGCGGTGGCTTACGGCCTGCCCCAGGATCCGCTGCGTCTGGAGCGTTTCAAGGCGTTCAACTGGCGGGGTCTGCTGCTGGGTTTCCCGGCGATCTGCATGCTGGTGATCGGCATCCTCCAGGGCAATCGCCTGGACTGGTTCCACTCGCCGCTGATCAGTGTGCTGCTGGTCGGCGGGCTGGTGTTGCTGGTGCTGTTTCTGATCAACGAATGGTCGCAGCCGATTCCCTTCTTCAAGCTGCAGATGCTCGGCATCCGCAACCTGTCCTTCGCCCTGTTGACCCTGGCCGGGGTGCTGGTGGTGCTGACCGCGGTGATCATCATCCCGTCGGCCTACCTGGCTCAGGTCCAGGGTTATCGCCCGTTGCAGACCGCGCCGGTGATGTTGGTGATGGCCTTGCCGCAACTGCTGGCCCTGCCCCTGGTGGCGGCCCTGTGCAATCTGCGCTGGGTGGATTGTCGCTGGGTGCTGGGTATGGGCCTGGGCATGCTGGTGCTGTCCTGCCTGGGCGGCACGCACCTGACCGCGGCCTGGATTCGTGACGATTTCTATGTGCTGCAGCTGCTGCAGATCTTCGGCCAGCCCATGGCGGTGCTGCCGTTGCTGATGCTCTCCACCGGGAGCATCACCCCGGTGGAAGGTCCCTTTGCTTCGGCCTGGTTCAACACCGTGAAAGGCCTGGCGGCGGTGATCGCCACCGGGGTGCTGGATGTGCTGACCACCCACCGTTTGCATTTCCACTCGACGATGCTGGTGGACAGCCTGGGCAACTCACCCCTGGTGGACGACCGGGTGGCCGGGCTGGCCCAACGCCTGCACCAGCAAGCCGTGGTGCTGACGTCCGCCGATCTCTACTTCTGCATGGCGGGAGTGGCCGCTGCGCTGATCCTGCTGATTTTCTGGATGCCGACGCGGATCTACCCGCCGCGGGCAGCCACTTGAACGAGAAGGTTTTTATGACGATCCAGAGCAAAGACAAAATCGCCATCGCCGTGGTGACGGTAGCCGCCCTCGGCGCGCTGGCCTATGTGGTGGCGCCGGGCCTGTTCGGTCGTTCCAGCGAACAGAGCACCAACGATGCCTTCATCGCCGCCGACTACACCCTGGTAGCGCCGCGGGTGGCCGGGTTCATCAAGGAAGTGCTGGTGGAGGACAACCAGCAGGTCAAGGCCGGGCAACTGCTGGCGTTGATCGACGACCGCGACCTGCGGGCCGCGGCCCAGGCGGCGGATGCCGAAACCCTGGTGGCCAAGGCTCAATTGCAGAACGCCCGAGCGACCCTGGACCGGCAGAGCTCGGTGATTGCCCAGGCCCAGGCGGCCTTGAGCGCGGCCCAGGCCGAGCGAGCCTTTGCCGAACATGAGCTGAACCGCTACAACCACCTGGCCGGGGTTGGCGCCGGCACGGTGCAGAGCGCCCAGCAAGCCAGGGCCCGCATCGACCAGGCCAGTGCCCGCTTGGCCACCGCCACCGCGGCACTGGCGGCGGAACGCAAGCAGGTGGAGATCCTCACCGCCCAGCGCGATGCCGCCGAAGGCAGCCTGAAGCGGGCCCAGGCGGCCCTGGAAATGGCCAGCTACGAGCTGTCCTACACACGCATCGTGGCCCCGGTGGACGGTATGGTCGGCGAGCGCGCGGTACGGGTCGGCGCCTATGTCACCCCAGGCAGCAAGATCCTCGCCGTGGTGCCTTTGCAGCAGGCCTATGTGCTGGCCAACTTCCAGGAAACCCAGCTCACCGCCATGCATGCCGGGCAAACGGTCGAAGTGCGGGTCGACAGTCTGGGCGGCGAGACCTTGCATGGCCGCGTCGAAAGTCTGGCCCCGGCCACCGGTGTGACCTTCGCCGCGGTGAAACCGGACAATGCCACCGGTAACTTCACCAAGGTGGTGCAGCGCATCCCGGTGAAGATTCTCCTGGACCCCAACCAGCCCATGGCCGAGCGCCTGCGGGTCGGCATGTCGGTGGAAGCCAGTGTGGATACCCACAGCTCGGCCACCAGCGCCCGCGAGGTGACCCAGCGATGAACTCCTTAGGTCGCGAGCACACATGCTCCCCGTGGCGAAGGACTTTGTGCCCACTGGGTTGCGCAGCAGCCCCGGAACCACTCCACGCAGTTGCCCAGGCTACCGGTGAAGGCTGCTTTGCGCGTACTGCGCATTCGGACGCGAGCAAGCTTACTCGCCACGGTGGCCGCGTTCTGGTCGCGTTGAGCCTGCTGGCGCTGGGTGCCTGCAGCGTCGGCCCGGATTTCCAGCGGCCCCGGGCGACCCAGGTCCAGGCTTGGTCGGTGCCTGCACAAGGCGCCGCCAGCCGGGCGGTGGACAGCCCCATGCAGGAGCGCTGGTGGGAGGTGTTCAACGATTCGCAATTGTCGGCCCTGAGTCGCCGGGCCTTGAGCGACAACCTCGACCTGCAACTGGCCAGCAGCCGCTTGCAGCAGAGCCGCGCGGCGCGCCAGGTGATCAGCGCCGAGCGCTACCCAAGCACCTCGGCCAATGGCGGTTACGCACGCAAGCGCAACAGCGCCGAAGGCTTGAGCGACCCTTCGGGGAACCACGGCAATTCCGCCTTCAATCTCTGGGAAGCGGGTTTTTCCGCCGCCTGGGAGCTGGATCTGTGGGGCCGGGTCCGGCGGGAAACCGAAGCCGCTGACGCCACCCTGGAAGTGGCGGAGAACGATCGGCGTGGGGTGCTGTTGTCGGTGCTGGCGGAAACCGCCCAGGACTATATCCAACTGCGTGGCGTACAGAGCACTCGGGCGATCACCGAGCAGAACCTCGACGTCGCTCGTCACAGTCTGAAGCTCTCGCAATTGCGTCTGGCTGACGGTGTGGCGACCGATCTGGATGTGGCCGAAGCTGCGGCCCAGGTCGCCACCATCAAGGCACAACTGCCGGAGCTGCAACAGCGTCAGGCGCAGTTGATCAATGCCCTGAGCCTGCTGCTGGGTGAACCGCCCCAGGCCCTACACCAGGAGTTGGCCGTCGACGCACCGGTGCCACAACCCCCGAGCCTAGTGGCCATTGGTCTGCCGTCGCAACTGGCCGAACGCCGCCCGGATATCCGCCAGGCCGAGGCCCGGTTGCATGCGGCGACGGCCAGCATCGGCGTGGCCAAGGGCGATTTTTATCCGCGCATTACCCTGTCCGGCAACCTCGGCTCCCAAGCCTTGCAACTGGCGGATTTCGGCACCTGGGGCTCGCGCCAGTTCGGCATCGGCCCGCAGTTCAGCCTGCCGCTGTTCGACGGTGGTCGCCTGCGGGGCATGCTCCAGCTGCGCGAGGCCCAGCAGCAGGAAGCGGCCCTGACTTACCAGCAGACCGTGCTGCGGGCCTGGCATGAAATCGACGATCAACTGACCCGCTACAACGCCAGTCAGTTGCGCCGCGACAGCCTGGCCGAGGCGGTGCGGCAGAACCAGATCGCCTTGCGTACCGCGCAGCAGCAGTACGTCGAGGGCGTGGTGGATTTCGTCAACGTTCTGACCGTGCAGGGCGCCTTGCTGGCCACCCAGGAGCAATGGGTGGAAAGCTCCGCCGCGGTGTCCCTGGCCATGGTCGGGCTGTACAAGGCGCTGGGCGGTGGCTGGGAGTCGGTGTACCCGTTGCAGGTCGCCAGCCAGTCGCATTGAAAGGCGTTTTGCCTGGATTGAGAAAAAAGTGTAATGATAATTGCTCTCAATCATGTGTGCAGTTTGATTCATGCCAGCCATCACTGACGGCAACACCCAGCTCCATCGTCTGTATCAGGATCACCACGGCTGGTTGCAGGGTTGGCTGCGCCAGCGTCTGGGCGATCGCGAACATGCGGCGGATGTGGCGCAGGACACTTTTCTGCGCCTGTTGCTGTCGGGGCGCTTTCCCGGGCATCAGGAAAGCCGCAGCTACCTGGCGCAGATCGCGCGCAATCTGGTGATCGACCAGTGGCGCCGGGCACGCATCGAGCGCGCCTACCTGGACAGCATCGCCCACCTGCCGGAGCCGCAGACCCCTTCCCTGGAAAGCCGCGCGCTGATCCTGGAAACCCTGATGCAGATCGACACCATGCTCGATCGCATGCCGGACAAGGTGCGCCAGGCCTTTGTCATGTCGCAGTTCGAAGGCTTGAGTTATGCGCAGATCGCCGAGCGCCTGGAGGTGTCCGTCAGCTCGGTACAGAAGTACATGACCCGCGCGATCCAGGCCTGCTATCAGGTGCTTTACGCAGAATGAAACCCCATCAGGCGCCCATTGCCCCCCGTGTTGTCGAGCAGGCCAGCGAGTGGCTGATGCTGCACTGGGGCGGCGAATTGAGCCCGCAGCAGCGCGCGGCCTTCGAGGCCTGGCAACAGGCCGATCCCGAGCACTTGCGGGCCTGGCAGCGCCTGCAGCATCTGCAACAGACCTTGCAAGGCGTACCGGAGCAGGGCGCCCATGTGCTGCTGGCCAAGGCCCCGGACCTGCAGCGCCGGGCTGCGTTGAAACTGCTCGGCTTGCTGCTGGTGGCGGGCGGCAGTGGCTATCTACTGCAAGGCAGCCAGCCCTGGCGCGCAACCTTTGCCGGGGAGCGCAGCGCTACCGGGCAGGTGCGTCATCTGACCCTGAGCGACGGCAGTCGCCTGGACCTCAACAGCGCCAGCGCCGTCGATGTGCTGTTCACGGCCAGCGAACGGCGGATTCGCCTGATCCAGGGCGAGATCCTGCTCACCAGCGGGCATGATTCATCGCGGCCGCTGATCGTTGAAACCGCTGCCGGCGACATCCAGGCTCTGGGTACGCGCTTTGCCGTGCGCGAGTTGGAGGGCGGCACCCGGGTCGATCTTTATCAGGGCGCGTTGCGCGTCAGCCCGCGGCATGCCCAGGCCCTGCAACTCAATACCGGCGAGCGCCTGTGGTTCAGCGCTGATCGGGTTGCCCCCCGGCAAGTGGCCGAGGTCAACGCCAGCAGCTGGAGCGAGGGCCGGCTGATTGCCGAGCGCCAGTCCCTGGGGCAGTTCATCACCGAGCTGGCGCGCTATCGACCGGGGGTGCTGCGCTGCGACGAGCAGGTGGCGGGCCTGTTGCTCACCGGCGTCTTTCCCCTGGCGGACAGTGACGCGGTGCTTGCGGCCCTGGAGCATGCGTTGCCGGTGCGGGCGCACGCGGTGACGCGCTACTGGGTGACCCTCAAGCCGCGCGAGTGAATAAAAATCTGCCCGGCCGTTGTCGGTTCTGCCGAGTTGTTCGGGATACCCCATGAAAGCCGATCAAGACGCATTCTCATGGGGAGTTCAGGAATGCCTTACCCGACCACAGCATCTATTTTGACCCTGGGCACCACCGCCCGCCGCCACGCCCTTGTCGCGCTGCTGGCCATGGCCCCGGTGTGCCCGGGTATTGCCCAGGCCACCGGCGACAGCCACCACCAGGCACGGGACTACCAGATTGCCGCCGGCAATCTGGACCAGGTCCTGAACCGCTTTGCCAGTGCCGCCGGGATTCTCCTGTCGGTGGATGCGAGTCTGACCGTCGGCAAGCACAGTGCCGGCCTGCAGGGACGCTACGAAGTGGCGCAGGGCCTGCAGACCCTGCTCGCCGGCAGTGGCCTGCAGGCGGTGCAAAGGGGGGGCAACTGGGGCCTGCAACCTCTGCCCCAGGACGGCGCCCTGCAACTGGCTCCGACCCGGATCGGCGCCACCCAAATTGATGAGAGTGCCTGGGGCGCGGTGCCGGGAATCGTCGCCAAGCGCAGCGCCACCGGGAGCAAGACCGACTCGGCGCTGGTGGAGATTCCGCAGACCATCAACGTGATCGGCGCTAGGGAAATCAAGGCCCGCGGCGCCCAGAGCGTGACCGAGGCGCTGCTCTACACCCCGGGCATGACCGGGGGTGGCTTTTCCGACCGGGTGAAGATTTTCGACGAGCCGACCTCCCGGGGGTTTTCCCCGACGCCGATGTACCTCGATGGCCTGCATTTGCCCTACGGTGGTGGCAGCACTGGCGGTGCCCTGCAGATCGAGCCCTATGCCCTGGAGCGCATTGAAGTGCTCAAGGGCCCGGCTTCGGTGCTCTACGGGCAAAACCAGCCGGGCGGGATCGTCAACATGGTCAGCAAGCGGCCCACCGAAACCCCCTTGCATCAGTTGGTGCTGGAAGCCGGCAGCTATGACCACAAGAGCGTCGCCCTGGACCTGGGCGGCCCGCTGGATGAGCAGGGGCAGTTCCTCTATCGCCTGACCGGGCTGGCCAGCGACAGCCAGGACGCCGTCGATTACGTCCAGCGTCAGCGCCAGTTCATAGCCCCGAGCCTGACCTGGCGGCCCGATGACGACACCCAACTGACGTTGTTCGCCCAGTTCCAGAAAGACAACGACGTGCCCGAGGCCCAGGGCCTGCCCAGCGTGGGCACGGTGTTCGCCAACCGCAACGGCAGGATCGACCGCGACCTGTTCCTCGGCGAGCCCGGGGTCAATGCCTACGACCGCGACCAGTTCGTCCTCGGCTACGAGTTGTCCCATCGCCTGAACGATGTCTGGACCCTGAAGCAGAACGCCCGCTACGCCGATGTCGATGACCGCTACCGCGCGCCGCTGCACGGCTACAAGTTCGTCAGCAATCCCAAGACCGGGCTCAACGACCAGCGCTACATGACCCGCTACGGCGTCGACTGGAAGCAGCACAACAAGGTCTATGGCGTGGATAACATCGCCCAGGCCCAGTTCGACACCGGGCCGTTCAGCCATACCCTGCTGGTGGGTCTGGACTACTACCACTTCAATTCCAGGTTCGACGGCAAGTACGACTTCAACCCGCCGATCCTCGACATGTTCACTCCCACTTACGGTCAGTCGCTGAATTTCGCCAACCCTTACCAGTGGGACAACACCATCACTCAGACCGGCCTGTATGTGCAGGACCAGATCAAGTACGAGCAGTGGGTACTGGTGCTCGGCGGTCGCAACGACTGGGCGGAAACCGATAACAAGACGCCGCTCAACGGTGACCACACCAACGCCAAGAGCCAGTCCTTCACCGGGCGCGGCGGGCTGGTGTACCTGTTCGACAATGGCCTGGCACCCTTTGTCAGCTATTCGGAATCCTTCCTGCCCTTGAGTGGCATCAGTGCCCAGGGCAGCGCTTTCGAACCGTCCACGGGCAAGCAGTACGAAGTGGGGGTGAAGTTCCAGCCACCGGGCCAGGAGAGCTTTGTCCAGGTATCGGCTTACCAGTTGGACCAGGAGAATATCCTGACCCCCGACCTGACCAGCCCCGGGCGCAGCGTCCAGAGCGGCGCGGTGCGCTCCCGTGGCATCGAGCTGGAAGCCAAGGCCAGCCTCAGCGAATCGCTGGACCTGATTGCCTCGGCGTCACGCAACGACGTCAAGTACACCAAGGACAACGATGGGCGCGAAGGGCGTCATCCGGCCGGCATGCCGCCGTTGACCGCGTCGCTGTGGCTCAACTACACCCTGCTTGGCGACACGCCGCTGGCGGGCCTGGGCGCGGGCGTCGGCACCCGCTACGTCAAGGGCAGCTATGGCACCGATTACGACGGCGCCTTCCAGATCCCGTCCTACACCGTGTACGACGCCAGCCTGAGCTACGACCTGGAAAAATCGCCGTTGCAATGGAGGGGCGTGAAGCTGGCGCTGAACGTGAAGAACCTCACCGACAAGACCTACGTCGCCAAGTGCACCAGCATCTGGGATTGCTACTACGGCGAAGGCCGGACCCTGGTGTCGAGTTTGACCTATGACTGGTAAGGGTCCATCAGGCTGATGCGCTGGAGCGTTGTGCGCTTTTGGTTTTTGCCGGCGCAGGCTTGCCAGCAAAGGTGTTCGCCAGATCGCCTTGCTCTCAAGGATTCTGCAAAAACACCACATAGCCCCTGAACCAGGGACTGTCGCGCAGGGCCTGGGGTTCCTGCCAGTCACCGCCCTGGATCAGGCCGACCTTGTAGGGCAGGCCCATGCGGTCCAGGCGCGGCAGGTAGCTGGCGTAGTTGGGGATGCTGCGGCGGCCCTGGTAGGTCTGCACCACCACTTCGTCCACCACGCCCTTGAGCTGGCTGATGGCTTGCGGGTCGGCGTTGCTGCCCCAGTCCATCAGGCCGGTGATGCTCAGGCGGTAGTGCGCCGGCAGGCGCTGGCGCAGGTCGCGCAGGAAGCTCGCATAGCGTTCGAGGTCGCGGGTGCTGCTGTCGAAGTCGATCTGGATGCCCATAACCGGCGTGCCCGTGGCTTGCCAGCGCTGCACTTGGCCGAGCAATTGGCGATACACCGGCTCCGGCCAGGCCAGGGTATGGACGCGATAGACCACCCAGACCTGCTCTTGGGGCAGGCGCGACACCGGCAGGCCCTGGGCGATGAGCTCGACACCGCTGGCCGGATGGCGCCGCGAACGGCTGATCTGGCCTTGGAGGATGTACAGGGTCTTGGCTTGGGCCAGCACGGGCTGGGTCTTGACCCCGCTCCACAGCCAGAAGGCGTCGTGGTCGGCGGCCTGCACTGGCGCCGCGCCGGCCGCCGGGGTGGCCCACCACAGCCAGAGCGGCAGCAGGCAGTAGCCCAGGGGCTTCATTCTCACCAGTAGTAACGCAGCGACTGGCCCCATTGGGTGTCCCCCAACTTGCCCTTGAGCTGGCGGAACCAGGCCTTGCGCATGGCCGGTTCGACGCCGGCACCGCCACAACGGTTGTTGCCGGAGGAGGCGTAGCAGTAGATGGCCCGGTACAGGGCGTAGGCGCGTTCGTCACGGCTGGCCTTGGGGTTGTTGATCACCACTTGATAGCCGTCGAGTCGCGAGAACGGCTTGCCGGGGAAGGTGTCCTGGGTG
Organism: Pseudomonas sp. LD120; assembly: GCF_009861525.1. GTDB lineage: Bacteria > Pseudomonadota > Gammaproteobacteria > Pseudomonadales > Pseudomonadaceae > Aquipseudomonas. Next base: position 21,256 of record NZ_WVHL01000004.1, read on the forward strand.
CCACCCAGGGATTGGGCGTTGGGTGGCGTGTCCAGGGGCATCTGATCGAAGTTGTTCAGGCGCATGAACTCGCCGAGGCAGAGCAGCCCGGCCGGCGCTTTCGGGTCACGCTCAAGGAGCGCGGCAGTCTCCACCAGGCTCGGGCAACGGTAGTCCGGCTGTTCCCCTTCAGGCTGGGCGCTATTCCAGTGGAAATTCTGCAACGGCGAGGTATCGAGGTAGATGTAGCCCAGGCTGGCGCCAAGGCTATCGTCGGGCAGGCTGGGCGGCAGTTGCTCGTAGTCTTGGCCGAAGGCCGCGTACTGGCCGCGAGTCAGGTCCTTGTACAGCAGGATAAAGCGTGCGGCGTTGCGCTCCGCTGGCGAGTCGGCCTGTTGGGCCTGCTGGCGCAGCAGTTTGGGCGAGGCCACCTGGCGCAGGAGAATGGCGCGCACCTGGGCGGTCTTGATCGGTGAGTCGGCGGCGAACACCTTGGCCAGTTGCCCGCTGCGCTCGTAGGTGTAGGCCAGGGCCAGTTCCAGCTGTTCGCGTTGCAGCGGTTGCTGGGCCAGGGGCAGCAGTTGCAGCCACAGCGCCTCGGCGCCTTTCCAGTCCTGTTGGGCCTGCAGGGCGAGGCCGCGCAGGGTCTGCTGGCTGAAGCTCAGGTAGTCCAGTTGCGTCGGCAGTTGGCTGGGCAATTGTTTGAGCGCCGCCGCCGGTTGCTGTTCGACATACAGGCTGAAAGCGGCCTGGAGGTAGTCGAACAGCGCCGGCTGGCTGGCGAACAGGGCCTTCTGCCGTTGCAGGGCGTCCCGGGTCAGAGGCGCCGATGGCGCGCCGCGCATGCGCATCAGGTCCTTGACCGCCAGCAGCAGAGGGGCCTTGAAGTGGTCTTCGGGCAGGCTCAGCAGTTTGTAGTCGACTTCTTCCACCAAGTCGTCCAGAGGCATGTTGCGCGGGGTGCCGGGAGCCTGGGTCAGTTGCTCGGCGTAGTCATCGGCCAGAGCCTGGGTGTCGCCCTTCAGCCAGTGCACACGGCGGATCAGGCCTTTGGCGGATACGGCGTAACGGCCCTGTGGATAAGTCTTCAGGTAGGCCTCGAAACCGGCGCCGGCCTGTTGCAGGACGGCTTTGTCCACATGCTCCAGATTGACCATGCTCCATTCATCGAAGGCGTTCTGCTGGGCCAGGTTGAGCAGGGTGCGCGGGCTCATGTAGGCCGCGACTTCGGCCAGCCAGGGCTGGGGATTGTCCTTGAGCGCGGCAAAACCGTTGCCGGCTTCGCTGAAGCGGCCGCTGTAGAAGTCGGCGGCGGCCTGCAGGTAGCGGGCGAACGCCTTGGCCGCCGCCGAGTTCAGATTGCCCGGCAGCAGCTTGCTCATTTCGCTGGCGTTCCAGTCGCAGCTGGCCAGCAGTTGCACCCGGGCCTCGGCCAGGGCCTGGCGTTCTTCCGGGCTCAGCTGCGCCTGGTTGAGCTGCTCGACAAACGCCAGGGCACTGGCGTCCGAGTTGCTGCGGCAGCGGCTGCCTTCTCCGGAGAGAAAGCCGTCGCCGGCGCTTTTCTGGTTGGTGCGACGCAGGCCCACGGCCTGCAGCAGGCTGTCGAGCTGCTCGGTGGCGGGCGAGGGGCCGGGCTTGGGTGGGTTGCCCGTGTCGGGGTCGAGCTCGGGCTGCGCCGGGTGCAGGCGATAGTGCATGAAGGGCACGGGACCGTAGCCCATGCCTAGTTCATTCTGAATCAGGGGCCGGGGCGTCAGGGGCAGGCTGCCCTGGTCGGCCAGCAGCAGCCGCAGGTTGACTCGGCTGTCGTTGCCCGGGCTGAGAAAGGGCAGGTTGCTGCAACTGTCCAACTGGTTGGCGTAGAGCTTCCAGGTCGGTGAGCAGATGTCGTCCGAGCTGGCGTGAGCCTGTCCGGTGCATAGAGCAGCCAAGATCGATGATAAGAGCAGAGCAATGCGCATGAATTGTCCTTAATTCAGAAGGCCGTCAGGGCCGATTCCGGAACTGCGGAAAATCATACAGAAGGCGTAGCGTCTCACCTATGACACAGCGGCACGATTGCGAGGTTTCGCCGAGTGGGGTACGGACTTGAAGGGCCTTGGGGGATCAGTGGCGAGCTGGCGCGCTTTGCGCACCGAAAAAGATACGGGCCATCTGCTTGACGCCCTCTGAAGCTGTCGTAGACTCCGCCCATCCGACAGGGAGTAGCGGCTATGCAGCGTTTTTGTAGTGCGGTTTTTGGCTTGGCATTGATCGGTATGGCGTGTCTGGCGCAAGCACAGACACCCGCAGCACAGGATGACCCGCTACTCGACACTCCGGTGGCCACCAACGCCGCTTCGGCGACTCAGGCGCGTGGTGTGCTGCGTGCCCGGGACCAGGCGATGCTGGCCAGCGAACTGTCTGGAAGAATCGTCGACCTGCCATTCAGCGAAGGCCAATCCTTCAACAAAGGGGATGTTCTGGCGCGTTTTGACTGTTCGGCCTATCAGGCCCAGTTGAATGCCGCCAGGGCGGCCAGCCGTGGCGCCGCTGAAGAGCTGGCCCACAACAAGCAACTGGCGGCCTTGAACTCCGTGGGGCGTTTCGAAGTGGCCCGGGCCGAGGCCAAGCTCAGCGAAACCCAGGCGCAAGCACAGGTCTATCAGGTGCAGATCAAGCGTTGCAGTGTGATCGCGCCTTATGACGGCCAGGTGGTGCAGCGCAAAGTGCAGCGCTACGAAAGTGTTTCCGCTGGCTCGCCATTGCTGGAGATCGTCGACAACCGCACCCTGGAAATCCATTTGCTGGTGCCATCGCGCTGGATGGGCAAGCTCCAGGCCGGCCAGACCTTCAGCTTTACTCCTGATGAGACCGGCCAGCCGCTGCAGGCCACGGTCAAGCGCCTGGGGGCGCGCATCGATGAGGGCAGTCAGACCTTGCTGCTGGTAGCGAGCCTGCCCAAGGCTGACGGCTTGCTGGCGGGCATGAGTGGCACGGCGCGTTTCGAGGCATTTCAGTGAACGCACCCGCTGCTGGCGCGGTGGAGCGAGTCTTTGCCCAATTCCTCGATCTTGAACGCCTGACACGCGCGGCCCGCACCACCGAGCAACTGGCCTATAGCCTGGTCAATGATGGCCAGGCGTTGTTTGGCTTTCGCCACGCCGCGCTGTTGATCGCCGGCAAGGTTCAGGCGGTGACTGGCGTGAGCTCGGTGGAGCCCAACGCGCCGTTTGTGGCCTTTGTCGAACAGGCCGTGGCGCAGCTTTTTAAATGGGCGCGAGCCAAGCCGGCAACGGTGGTGCCCATGGACGCGTTCAGCGACTCGGTCCGCGAGGACTGGAACAGCCTGTCCACGGCCCAGGTGTTCTGGCTGCCGTTGCTGGATCACCAAGGTGAAGTCTTTGGTGGGCTGTGGCTGGCTCGGGACACTCCCTGGAGCCCCTCCGAACAAGTGCTGCTGGCGCAATTGGGTGACACCTACAGCCATGCCTGGCTGGCCTTGCAGCCGCGCCGCCCGTGGCGTTTGCGGTTCACCGGCAAGCGTCAGCTATTGTTGGTGGCGCTGGTGCTCCTGGGGTTGTTGATCCCGGTACGGCAATCGGTGCTGGCGCCGGCAGAGGTGGTGCCGCTGGCCGGCCGGGTGGTGGCCGCGCCGCTGGACGGGGTCGTTGCCGAGTTTCTGGTCAGGCCCAATCAGGCGGTGAAAGCCGGCGACCTGCTGGTGCGCTTTGAGAGCACTACCCTCAAGGCCCAGGCCGATGTTGCGCAGCGTGCGCTAGGGGTGGCTGAAGCCGAGCTCAAGGCCAATGCCCAGCGGGCCTTTACCGACGCCGAAGCCGGTTCCAACGTTGACTTGCTGGCGGCTCGGGTTGAGCAGAAACGCGCCGAACGCGACTATGCGGCCGAATTGCTCAAGCGCAGCGAAGTGCGCGCCGAACGTGACGGCATTGCGGTTTTCGCCGATGCCGAGCGCTGGACCGGCAAGCCGGTGCAGACCGGCGAGCGGTTGATGGAAATCGCCGACCCGACCCAGGCCGAACTGCGTATCGAATTGGCGGTGGGCGATGCCATTGCCCTGGAACCCAACGCTGAAGTGGCCTTGTTCCTCGATAGCGATCCGTTGCACCGTCATGCAGCCAGGCTGGAGCGGGTGGCTTATGAAGCGCAGACCACGGCTGCCGGGCAATTGGCTTATCGGCTGGACGCCGCCTTCAGCGACTCGCCGCCACCACGGATCGGCCTGCGGGGCACCGCGAAACTCTTCGGTCAGCGTGCGCCGCTGGCCCTGTACCTGTTACGGCGTCCGCTGGCCGGTTTGCGTCAGAGTGTGGGCCTGTAATGAGCCTGCCCAGCCTGCGGGCGGACCTGCAGTTGACACCCGCTTCTGCGGCCCTGGACGGTTCTCCGCGCTGGACCCTGGCCGACCCGGTTCGTGGGCGTTATTTCAAGCTCGGCGTCCAGGCCATGCGGTTGTTGCGGCATTGGTCGCTGGGGGATCTGCAGGCGGTCCTGCAGGCTGCCAATCGCGAGCCGGGGCTGCCGCTGGGCGAGGACGAGGTCGAGCAGTTGCTGGCCTTTTTACGTGCCCATGACTTGATCGCCGCGCTGGATCCGCAACAACGCGCCAGTTATGCCTGGAAGGCTGCTTCAGCCCGTCAGAGCCTGTGGCAGATGGCGTTGCATCAATACCTGTTTTTCCGCATTCCCCTGTGGCGCCCGGATGCTTTTCTCAATCGTGCCTGGCCCTGGTTGCAACGCTTCGGTCCGGGCCTGTTGCGCTTTGGCTTGCCGATGACTGTGGGTCTGGGGCTGTTTTTGGTGTCGCGCGACTGGCAGCGTTTTCTGGCGACCTTTCCCCATCTGTTCAGCCTGGGCGGCGCCATGGCCTTTGCCGTGGCGTTGTTCTTCGCCAAGCTCTGCCACGAGTTCGGTCATGCGTTCATGGCCAAGCGCGCCGGCTGTCGGGTGCAGAGCATGGGGGTGGCGTTCATGGTGCTGCTGCCACTGTTCTACACCGATGTCAGCGATGCCTGGCGGGTCAATGACCGCAAGGCCCGGCTGTTGATCGGTGCCGGCGGGGTCATGGCCGAAATGCTCCTGGCCTGCATCGCGCTGCTGGCCTGGTCGCTGTTGCCGGACGGTGCGGCGCGCACAGCGGCGTTCATGCTGGCCAGCGCCACCTGGCTGACGACCTTGGCGGTCAACCTCAATCCGTTCATGCGTTTTGACGGTTATTTTCTGCTCAGCGACCTTTGGGAAGTGGACAACCTCCAAGGTCGGGCCTTTGCCCTGTGTCGCTGGCGCCTGCGAGAAGTGTTGTTTGGTTATGGCGAGCCGGCCCCCGAGCCTTGGTCGCCGACGATGCAGCGGCGCTTGTTGTGGTGGGGCTTTTTGTCCTGGCTGTGGCGCGCGGTGCTGTTTTTCGGGATTGCCCTGGCGGTCTATCACCTGTTCTTCAAGCTGTTGGGGATCTTTCTGATGTTGGTGGAGCTGGGCTGGTTCATCTTTCTGCCGATCGTCAAGGAAGCCCGGGAGTGGTGGTCGCGTCGCGAGCAGGCGCATACCCCACGGGTGCTGCTCAGCGGCCTCGGTTTGTTGGCGCTGCTGTTGCTGGTGGCTGTGCCCTGGCGCAGCAGCGTGGAAGTGCCGGCGATGCTGGAGGCTGGGCGGGTCACCGCGCTGCATGCACCGGCTGCGGCGCGGGTCAGGCAGGTCAATGTGCAGGACGGGCAGGCGGTGGAGCAGGGCGCGGTGCTGGTGGAGCTTGAGTCGCCGGACATCGACTCGCGTCGAGTGATCGTGCGGCGCGAGATCGCGGTCTTGCAGTTGCAGATGCGACGTCAGGCCGGACGCAGTGAAACGGCGGCGGATGTCGGCGTTCTTGAGCAGCGGCTGGCGGAGGCCGTGGCTGAGTATCGAGGCTTGCTGGCCCGGCGTGAGCGCCTGTTGCTGCGGGCGCCCCAGGCCGGCCAGGTGCGCGACCTGATGCCCCAACTGACGCCTGGGCGCTGGGTCTCCACCCAAGAGCCCCTGGCGCGGATCGTCGAGGGCGGTACTCGCTTGCGTGGGTACCTGGCTGAAGAGGACTTGTGGCGCGTGGCGCCGGGCGCCCGCGGACGTTTTGTCGCCGATGATCCGATGCGCCCGGCCTGGCCGGTGCAGTTGCTGGAGGTGGACAGCAATGGCGTAGCGACGATCGACCAGGAAGCGCTGACCTCCGATCATCACGGGCCGATTGCCGTGCGTCGCGATGCCAACCGCCGTCCGGAGCCGGTGCAGGCGCAATACGGCGTGCGCTTGAAGATGGCGCAAGAGGTGCCGACGCCGCGCCATCCGTTGCGTGGTGTGGCGGTGCTGCAAGGGCGCAGCGAGTCGTTGCTGGGCATGGCCTGGCGACGCCTGGCGGCGCTGGGGATACGTGAAAGCGGTTTCTAGACAGGTGTCGTCAGCAGCCAGCTGACCAACGGTTCAGGGAGAACATCCGATGTTGCACTCATCCAACGGCTTGTCCATGCGCCCTTCGCGGCCTGCCGATGGGCCCTTTCTGCAGGGTTTGTACCAGTCCGCCCGCCCCGAATTGCAGTGGATCGATGCCGATCCCGAGCTGATCGAACAGGTGGTCGCCCAGCAGTTCCAGGTGCAGGAACAGGGCATGGGCGAACACTTCCCCGATGCGCTGCATTACGTGGTGGAAAAGCTCGATACGCCTATCGGCGTACTCAGCGCCGATTTCGGTGCCCATGAAGTCCGTGTGCTGTACCTGGCGTTCATCCCCGCGGCCCGGGGCCAGGGCTTCGGGCGGACGGTGTTGCAAGGGGTGCAGCAAGCGGCGCGCCAGGTCGGTTGCCCGGTGGCGACGGTGGTCTGGGCCAGCAACCCGCAGGCGCGCCAGCACTATCTGGCGCTCGGCTTTCGGGTCGAGGAACGCACGCCGGCGGCCGAGCGCCTGGTGTGGTACCCGGAGTTCAGTTGAAGACGATGTTGAAGTAGCCCAGGGTCGGGTCCCGTCCCAACGGCGGCTCTCGGGAGACGAAAATGGCGTCGACCCGGCCCAGCGTTGGCAACTCCAGGGTGCACAGTCCATCGACGAAATCGGTTGGTTGCAGACTGCGCAGCGCCACACTGAAAGGGATTCGGGCGTTTTCCGGCAGACGCGATTGTGGGTGCAGTTCGATGGTTTCGATCTGGACCGGCAGCAGGCTGCCATCGGGCAGGTGCAGCGGGCAAGGCTGGTTCAGCAATGGCTGGAAGTGCTCGTTGTACAGGTGTTGCAGCATCGATGTTCTCCGTTCTATCGAGCAGGAACCGGGGCTGGGGCCCCGGCGCTTGAGGGAGGGTCAGTTACGTGAGGGGAACAACCCTTGCAGGGCGATGCTGAAGTTCACCACCAGGAACGGGTTTGTCACCGCGACCGGAATGTTGCTGCCGGGGGTGGTCAGCGTGCCGCCGATGGTGCTGTGGGTGCCTTTTAGGGCCACCGGCGAGGCGCCTTGTTGGTCGGAGTAGATGGCCGCCGAGGGTGGCCCGGACGGGGTGGAGGCGCCAAGGTAGGCATTGGTGGGGGTTGGCGCCGTGACCGGACTGCTTGGCTCACTCGCCAGGTTGACGGTGGTGGTGACGGTCAGGCCGTTGGTGGGAATCACTTGTGGCGGCAGGTTGCTGCTGAGAAGGGAGACGCTTTCGACGCCGGCGGACTGGCCGATCATTCGTGATGACAGGCCTGCTCCGCTGCCCTGTCCCATAGGCAGCCGGCTTTGCAGGTTGGGCAGGCCGAAGGTGCTCTGACCATTGCCGCCATAGGTTGTGCCCAGCAAGGCGAACAAGGCTTGGTTCTGCGAAATGGGGATGATCTGTCCGTTACACAGCGCCCAACTATTGGGTGCAAAACTGAAGCCGAACATCTGGATAGTGCCGAGAAAGACTTCCATGAATCCTTATCCTCCAACTGTATTAAGTGAGGTGCCCGCCCGTTGCACTGACGGTGTGACTCGTCGGTCAGTATCTGTTGTGCACCGACATCCAGCGTAGATGCTGGTCGGGTTACTGTCGGTTTTTTTGCAAGCGCAGCATCGTGTTCGCAATACCCGGATCAGGTGCTGGGGCTGCCCCACAATCAGCGCCTTGCCCCCATACAGGTGCGGAAAGCGACCTCAAGAGGCTGGTGATGAGCCGCGAGGCACCGGAGGAATTTGCGCCCATTCCCCATGACGGGCGAAAAATTGACTCGAATGCGGGCGGCAATACCCAGGCTGTTTTATATGAGACTTGTCATCTGGCCTGCTGCGCAACTTGAGCAGGGGAGCCTTTAGCTAGAGCGATCAGGCGGGTTGTAAGTGGTAAAAAAGCCCGTGTTTGTGGGATTTTCCGAGTTAAATGCTGGGTTTTTGATATCAAAATACAACTATGCGGAAATAGTTCCTTACGCTACGCTTTGTCCTACAAAAGGGACTACGTCGAAGGTGAAGGGATTGCACAATTTCCACTTTATCTCAGGGTTGCCGCGCTCAGGCTCCACCCTGCTGTCCGCCATTCTCCTGCAAAATCCGCGTTTTCATGCCGGCATGAGCAGTCCCGTCGGCACCCTGTTTAACAGCGTGCTGGAACAGTGCAGTGCCGGTAGCGAGTTCGGTGCGGTGATCGATACGGCCATGCGCCGCCGTCTGTTGCGCGGGCTGTTTGAATCCTATTACGCCGACAAGTCCGAGCAATCGGTGGTCTTCGATACCAATCGTCAGTGGTCCGCGCGCTTGCCGGCGCTGATGGACCTGTTTCCCCAGTCCAAGGTCATCGCCTGTGTGCGCAATGTGGCCTGGGTCATGGACAGCCTTGAGCGGCTGTACCGCGCCAACCCTTTCGAGAACACCAAACTGTTCAACGATGAGATTGAGCGCAACACCGTCTACAGCCGCTGCGAAACCCTGGCCCAGCGCAATCGCCTGGTGGGTTTTTCCTGGACCGCGCTCAAGGAAGCCTATTACGGCGAACACGCCGACGCCTTGTTGCTGGTGGACTACGACTTGCTATCCCAGGCCCCGGAGCGCGTGCTGCGACTGGTTTACGACTTTATTGGCGAGCCCTGGTTCGAGCATGACTTTGAACATCTGGTCTACGACGCGCCGGCATTCGACCAAGCCCTGGGTGTCGCCGGTTTGCACCGGGTCAAACCCAAGGTGGAGCTGCAGACGCGGCGCACCATCCTGCCGCCGGACCTGTTCGAGAAATACGCGGAGTTGTCGTTCTGGAACGACGGTTCTGCCAGCGCTGCGAATGTCATTCGTATGAAAACCAATACCGCGGTCAATTGATCGCGGTTTTTTATTCCAACAGCAAAAGCATCGATGAGCGCATCAGTGCTCGAGAGCAGGTGAAACATGTGGTGGAGCAAACAGAAATCCCGGGCTGAAGGCGTGAAAACCCTGGTCTCACCCATGATCATTCCGCTTGAGCCGCGCATGCTGTTCGACGGCGCCGTGGCGGCCACCGTGGCCGAGGCGGCGCAACCGGCCGATCACCCTAGCGCTGATGCGGCCAAGGCACCGGCCACCGAGCATGGGGCCGCGCCGGTCGAAGCCCATCCGCAATCCGATGCCGCACCTACCCCGGCACCGGCCGCGGTTCCCGGCCAGTCAGTGGTGTTCGTCGATGCCCGGGTCAAGGATTTCGACAGCCTGCTCAAGGGCGCCGCTCCCGGTACCGAGGTGGTGGTGCTGCAGGCCGGCAAGGACGGCTTGCAACAGATCGCCGATTACCTGGATACCCACCAAGGCGTGAGCACCGTGGAAATTGTCGCCCACGGTAATTCAGGCGATCTGTGGCTGGGCAGTACCTATCTTTCGGCGGATAACGTCGCCTCGCGGGCCGATGTGCTGGCGCGCATCGGCAATGACATGAATGTCGGCGGCGATATTTTGATCTACGCCTGCAACACCGCCGCGGGTGACAAGGGCATCAGTTTTGTCGATTCCCTGGCGCAGTACACCGGACGCGATATCGCGGCCTCTACCAACCGCACCGGCCTGGGCGGCGATTGGACCCTGGAAATCGCCACCGGCAGCATCGAAAGCCGCAATGTGCTGTCGGCCGATGCCATGGCGGGGTATCAGTACGGCCTGGCGACCCTTACGGTGCTCAACACCAATGACGCTGGTGCCGACTCATTGCGTCAGATGCTGAGCGATGCGCTTGCCGGTGACACAGTCACCTTCAGCAGCGCTGGCATGACGGTCAATCTCGAGTCACAACTGATCATCACCAAAAACCTCACCGTCGACGGCGACCTGAACAACGACGGGCTGGCCGATGTCACGATCAGCGGGCAGTACAAGACCCAAGTGCTCAAGGTCAACTCCGGGGTCACAGCGACCCTGGATGGCCTGATCATTACCAAGGGACTGGCGGCGGGCCGGGGCGGGGACGCTGGGGTGGACGCCTCGGCGGCCATGGGGGGCGGTATTGTCAACGCCGGCAACCTGACCCTGATCAACGTCACCGTGACCGCCAACGCGGCGTCAGGCGGCGGCGGTGGGGGTGGGGTCTCTGGGGCTTACGTGGGCGGTGGCGGTGGCGGTGGCGGCGGCATTGGTGGGCAAGCCGGTGGCCGGGGCGGTAATGCGGGTAGTGGGACCGGGAATTATGCCGGGAAGATAGGAACTCCCAACCAAGGTGGTAACGGCGGTGGCTATGACCCCAGCGTGATGGGGGGCAAAGGGGGTAACAGTAACGGCGGCAATGGCGGCATCGGTGGTTCTGGCTATAGCAACGGCGGTTCCGGCGGTGGTGCGGACAACGGCGTCCTTGCCATCGGTGGCGGCGGCGGTGGCTCAGGTTGGGATAGCGTGGGGCGAGCGGGTGCATCGGCCACTGGCGGCATCTATAACGCGAGCACCGGTACCCTGACCGTTGTCGGTACCTCCGTGATTTCCAACAACATCGCGGCCGGCGGTGGCGGTGGCGGCGGCGGCGGTGGTGGTAGTGGCGCCAGCAACGACCCGGGTGGTGTGGGTGGCAAAGGCGTTGGTGCCATCTGGAACAAAGGCACATTGCTGATGACGGCGGCCAACTTCGCAGCCATGAGCAACAACACCGGTGCTAGCGGCTTTGGAGGTCAGTCAGCGTCGGGCGGCACAGGAAACTCTCCGGCGGCGGTGAGTAATATTTTCAATGATGGCGGAAACATCAACACCAGCTACGCGCCAGCCCCCACGGCCACCATCGTGGTCGCTGACAGTGCTTTGAAAATCGGTGAAACCTCGCAGGTGACCATTACCTTCAGCGAAGCGGTGACTGGCTTCAGTAATGCCGACCTGACCATTGCCAACGGCACGTTGAGCGCGGTCAGTTCCAGCGACGGCGGCGTCACCTGGACCGCAACCCTGACGCCGACCAGCAACATTACCGACAGCACTAATGTGATCACCCTGGACAACACCGGGGTGCAGAATGGTACCGGGACCGCCGGCACCGGCGTGACCAACTCCAACAACTATGTGATCGATACCCAGCGACCAACGGCTACTGTGTGGGTGGCCGACAGTGCCTTGAACGTGGGCGAAACGTCGCAGGTGACCATTACCTTCAGCGAAGCGGTGACTGGCTTCAGCAATGCCGACCTGACCATCGCCAACGGCACGTTGAGCGCGGTCAGTTCCAGCGACGGCGGCGTCACCTGGACCGCGACCCTGACGCCGACCAGCAACATTACCGACAGCGCTAATGTGATCACCCTGGACAACAGCGGGGTTGCCGATCAGGCCGGTAACGCAGGCAGTGGTAGCACTGACTCGAACAATTACGCGATCGACACGCAACGCCCCACGGCAACCATCGTAGTGGCCGACAACAGCCTCACGGCCGGTGAAACCTCGCAGGTGACTATTACCTTCAGCGAAGCGGTGACCGGCTTCAGCAATGCCGACCTGACCATCGCCAACGGCACGCTGAGCGCGGTCAGTTCCAGCGACGGTGGTGTGACCTGGACCGCTACGTTGACACCAAGCAATAACGTCACCGATGCGACCAACCTGATCACCTTGACCAACAGCGGGGTTTTTGATCTGGCGGGGAATGCTGGCAGCGGCAGCACCGACTCCAACAATTATGCGGTCGACACCTTGCTGCCGAGCGCCACTATTGTGGTGGCCGACACGAGCCTGAGCATCAATGAAACCTCGTTGGTGACCATCACCTTCAACCAGGCAGTGACCGGGTTCTCCCTGGCCGACCTGAGTGTTGCCAACGGCACCCTGGCCAACCTCAGCAGCAGCGACGGTGGCGTCACCTGGACCGCGACCCTGACGCCGTCCAGCAACATAACCGACATGACCAATCAGATCACGCTGGACAACAGCGGGGTGCAATCGCTATCAGGCAATGTCGGCACCGGAACCAGCGGTTCCAACAACTACATGATCGATGGCGAGCGCCCGACGGCCACGGTGGTGGTGGCCGATTCGACCCTGAAAGCTGGCCAGAGCAGCACGGTGACGGTGACGTTCAGCGAGGCGGTGACCGGCCTTACCCTGGCGGATTTGACCGTGGCCAATGGCTCCTTGAGCAACCTGAGCTCCGTTGATGGGGGGATCACTTGGACGGCCACTCTAACCCCTAGCGCCAACCTCACCGACACCACCAACCTGATCACGCTGGATAACACCGGCTACACCGATTGGGCGGGCAACGCCGGCAGCGGGACGACCGACTCCAACAACTACGCTATCGATACTCAACGTCCGACCGCCACCATCGTGGTCGCTAACCCGAACCTCACGGTCGGCGACACTTCGTTGGTGACCATCACCTTCAGCGAGGCGGTGACCGGCTTTAGCAACGCCGACCTGAGCGTACCCAACGGCACCTTGAGCGCGGTCAGTTCCAGCGACGGTGGCATCACCTGGACCGCCACCTTCACCCCAGCCTTGGGCGTGTCTGATGCCACTAACCTGATCACGCTGAACAACACCACTTACACCGACCTGGCCGGCAATACCGGAACCGGGAGCACCGATTCCGGCAACTTCACCATCGACACCCAAGTGCCCACGGCCACCATCGTGGTCGCCGATTCGGCGTTGAATATCGGTGAAACCTCGCTGGTGACCATTACCTTCAGCGAGGCGGTGGGCGGTTTCAGCAACGCGGACCTGACGGTGGCCAACGGCACCTTGAGCTCGCTCTCCACCAGTGACGGCGGCATCACCTGGACTGCGACCTTCACCCCGAACAGCAATGTCACCGACACCACCAACCTGATCACCCTGGATAACACCGGGGTACAGGGCCTGAGTTCAGGCAACAGCGGCGTGGGCACCACGGACTCCAACAATTACGCCATCGACACCCAGCGCCCCACGGCCACGGTCGTGGTAGCCAACGACCATCTGGGGGTTGGCGGGACGTCCTTGGTGACCATCACTTTCAGCGAAGCAGTGACGGGTTTCACCTTGGCTGACCTGAGCGCCGAGAGCGGCACCCTGAGTGGTTTGAGCACCAGTGACAACATCACTTACACCGCGACCCTGACCTCGGCGGCGGGGGTTACCCAGGCCAACAATCACATCCTCCTCGACAACAGCGGAGTGATCGATGGCGCCGGCAACAACGGTTCGGCCACCACCAGTTCCAATGCTTATGCGGTCGACAGCCAGCGCCCCACCGCCACCATCGTGGTCGCTAACCCGAACCTCACGGTCGGCGACACTTCGTTGGTGACCATCACCTTCAGCGAGGCGGTGACCGGCTTTAGCAACGCCGACCTGAGCGTACCCAACGGCACCTTGAGCGCGGTCAGTTCCAGCGACGGTGGCATCACCTGGACCGCCACCTTCACCCCAGCCTTGGGCGTGTCTGATGCCACTAACCTGATCACGCTGAACAACACCACTTACACCGACCTGGCCGGCAATACCGGAACCGGGAGCACCGATTCCGGCAACTTCACCATCGACACCCAAGTGCCCACAGCCACCATCGTGGTCGCCGATTCGGCGTTGAACGTCGGTGAAACCTCGCTGGTGACCATTACCTTCAGCGAGGCGGTGGGCGGTTTCAGCAACGCGGACCTGACGGTGGCCAACGGCACCTTGAGCTCGCTCTCCACCAGTGACGGCGGCATCACCTGGACCGCGACCTTCACCCCGAACAGCAATGTCACCGACACCACCAACCTGATCACCCTGGATAACACCGGGGTACAGGGCCTGAGTTCAGGCAACAGCGGCGTGGGCACCACGGACTCCAACAACTACGCCATCGACACCCAGCGCCCCACGGCCACCATCTCCGTGGCCAACGACCACCTGGGCATCGGTCAGACCACCACCGTCACCATCACCTTCAACGAAGTGGTCAGCGGCTTTGACCTGTCAGACCTGAGTGTGGCCAACGGTACGTTGTCCAACCTGGCGAGCAGCGATGGTGGCAAGACCTGGACCGCAACCTTGACGCCGACGGCAGCGGTCACCGACCCGACCAACCTGATTGTGCTCGACATGGGGCTGGTCAGCGATGGGGCGAATAATGCCGGTTCGGGTATTGCCATCTCCAACAACTACAGTGTCGATGCCGATCTGCCGACGGCCACCATCGTGGTCGCCAATCCGAACCTGACCGCCGGCCAGACCACCACGGTGACCTTCACCTTTAGTGAAAAGGTCATCGGCTTCGACTTGTCGGATTTGAGTGTGGCCAATGGCGTCCTGTCCAACCTGATCACCAGCGATGGCGGTAAGACTTGGACGGCGACCCTGACGCCGACGGCGAATATCACCGACCCGAGCAACTTCATCACCCTCGACACCAGTCTGGTAAGCGATCTATCGGGTAATGCCGGCAGTGGTTTTGCCAACTCCAACAACTACGGGATCACCACGGTTGCGCTGGGGGGCGATCCGCAGTTCCGCATCACTGATCCGACACCACCAGCGGACCTGCCGAACCTGCCGTTGCAGCCGATTGTCTTCGGCCAACCGACGGGAAACCTGGGAGTCTCTATCGGCTTCCCGCCGCTGTTCGAGGCGCGTGATTCGGGCGGTGGTTTGCCGCCGTTGGGCAATATCTTCATTGGCAATGGCGGGTTGGCGCCCAGTTACATCGCCCAGGTGTTTAACACCGAGGGTGGTGGCGATGGCAACAGCAGCGGTTTCCTCGGCTTTGGTGGGGGCGATGGCGGGGTGTTTGGCAGCAGTACGCTGGCGGAGTTGTTCAATCGTGAGTCGACGAATGAAACCTCAGCCCTCAATGCCTTTGATCGTCAGGGTACAAAGAGCTTGGGCGATGCCTCCCAGGGCCTGCGCGGGGCTTTTGGCGCACCAACCCTGGGCCAGCAACTGCAACAGATCAAGGACACCGAGCAGAACCAGCTGCGTGAGCTAGCCTGGGCATTTGAACAAGTCGGTATCAGCGAAGTATCGGCCTGAACGCGATGGGTAATCAGCGCCGACGCCGGTCGGCGCTCATAAAAAGCAGGACACAGGGGCGGGGCAAGGATGAGAAGAAGTCAAAAACTGTTCAGCGTCGGTTTACTGGCGCTGGTGATCAGTGGTTGTGCAGTTACCAGCCAGCCCATTGATCGAAGTGTCAGTGAACAACGCGCCAAAAGCGATTTGCACAATATGTACAAGGATCAGGAGCCCCTCAGCGGGCCACTGACCCTGCACCAGGCCATGGCTCGCGCGGTGAAGTACAACCTCGAAGGGCGCTTGAAAATCATGGAAGAGGCCCTGGCCAAGCGACAATTGGACCTGGCCAGCTTCGACATGCTGCCGCGCATGGCGCTGTCGGCCGGCTACGCCGGGCGCAACAACATCAGTGCTTCCAGCAGCCAGAGTGTGCGTACCGGCACCCAGTCCCTGGAGCCGTCCACCTCCCAGGACCGCGACCGCAATGTCGCCGACCTGACCATGGTGTGGAACGTCCTCGACTTCGGCGTCAGCTACATCAGTGCCAAGCAGCAAGGTGATCAGCGCCTGATCGTGCAGGAACGGCGGCGCAAGGTGATCAACACCATCGTCCAGGACGTGCGTTCGGCCTATTGGCGCGCGGTAGCGGCGGAGCGTCTGCTCAAGCAGATCGACAGCCTGATGGTGCGGGTCGACGTGGCGCGGGGCAACAGCCAGACAATGAGCGACCAGCGTATTGGCGACCCGATCCAGGCCCTGGGTTACCAGCGTGCGCTGATCGAAGCCACCCGGCAGTTGGAGGAGCAGCGTCGCGCGCTGTCCCTGGCCAAGACCGAGTTGGCGACCCTGATCAACCTGCCATTGGGGACCGAGTTGACCCTGGCCACCGGTGACGACTACCCGATCCCCGAGCTCAAGGTCGACATGAGTCGGCTGGAGCAGGAAGCCCTGACCAGTCGTCCCGAGCTGCGCGAGCAGGACTACCAGACTCGCATCAGCAGCGCCGAAACCCGCAAGGCCATGCTCCGCCTGCTGCCGGGCCTGGAGTTTTCCGCTGGCGGGCACTACGACAGCAACTCTTTCCTGGTCAACGACAAGTGGGCCGATTACGGGGTCAAGGTCACCTGGAACCTGTTCAACGTGATTTCCGCGCCAGCGGCCATCGATGTGGCCAAGGCCGGTGAAGAAGTCGCCACTGCTCGCCGTCAGGCGATGTCGATCGCGGTCTTGGCACAGTTGTATGTGGCCAATGCCAACTTCCGTGATGCCCTGCGCCAGTTCCAGACCAACCAGCAACTGGCGCAGATCGATGAGCAGATCGTCGGCCAACTGCGTAACCGGTATCAGGCGGCAGGGCTGGGTGAGTTGGACCTGATTCAGGGTGAACTGAACACCCTGCAGGCCGACCTGCGACGTGACCTGTCCTATGCGGATTTGCGCAACGCCTACGGACAGATCTTCGCCAGTGCCGGGCTTGATCCGTTGCCTGATGAACTGCAATCGACCCAGGTGCAGAGCATCGCCAGCGCCCTGGCCAGCCGGGAAGCGGCCTGGTCGGCGGGCAACATCTCGGTGCCGGCGGCCCATGCCCAGGTCCAATGACTTGCTGGCGCCTTGCGCCAGCGTCAGTCGTGGGCAACGGGAGCGCCGCAACGGTCATCGCGGCGCGGCGATTCTGCTGACCGGTTTACCGGCCGCGGGCAAGTCGACCCTGGCCCAGGCGCTGCACGCCGACTTGTTCGAGCGGGGCGTGCAGAGCCTGGTGCTCGACGGTGACGCCCTGCGTGGCGGCCTGAACAGCGACCTGGGGTTCAGTGATGCCGATCGCTGGGAAAACATTCGACGTACCAGTGAACTGGCGGCCCTGCTGGTGGGACAGGGGCAGGTGGTGATTCTGGCGCTGATCGCCCCCTTGATCGAACTGCGGGCGTTGTTCGCCCGACGCCTGGGGGAGGATTATCACGAAGTCTGGTGCAACGCCGCGCTGGAGGTGTGCGAACAGCGCGACCCCAAGGGGCACTACGCCCGCGCCCGGCGGGGCGACTTACAAGGCTTTACTGGGGTATCGGCGCCTTATGAACCGCCGCCGGCCGCCGCCCTGGTGCTGGACACCGGCCGGCAATCGGTGGCGGTTTGCCTGGAACAGTTGCTCGATTGGCTCGGTCAGTGCCGGGTGGTGCCAGCCTCATGAGTCGTCCGGCCTATGCGCGGCTGGCGATTCAACTGGACCTGAGGCTGCTGCGCGAGGCTCTGGCGGATGTTGATGGCCGCCTGTGGCTGGCGCATTTCAACCGGGATTATTTTCACGGTGACTGGAGCGGCGTGGTCCTGATCAGCGCCGCCGATGCTGTCGGGCTGGCCCCGGGCCACGAGCCAGCGGTGCAGCGTGCGCCGTGGCTGGACGACCCGCGTTGGCAACGGGCACTGGAGCCCTTGCCAGTGGATATCGTCAGCGCACGTTTGTTGCGCCTGGGGCCGGGCAGCCAGATCCTTCAGCATTGCGACCATGACCTGCAAGGGCCACAGGCTGACCTGCGCCTGCATATTGCGCTGCTGAGCCCGCCTGAAGTGGATTTCATGCTGGACGGCCAGCGCATGCCAATGGCGGCGGGAGAATGCTGGTACCTGGATTTGGCGCGGCCCCACAGCGTGGATAACCGCGACACCCGCGAGCGTATCCACCTGGTGCTCGACTGTCGCCCCAGTCCCTGGCTTGAGCAGGCCATCCACCAAGGTTTGCCCAGCACCCCGGCACCGGGACTCGGACAGGCCGCCGCGGCGTTTGAACGCTTCCGCCAATGGGTCGATGCCGATCCACACTTGTGTCGGCGGTTGCAGGGCGAAACCGACGTGCAGGCCTTTATCACGCTGAGCGTGAATCTGGCGGCCGAACGTGGCCTGGTGTTCGGTCCGGACCAGGTACGCGCGGCCATGACCCGGGGGCGGCGCCAATGGCAGCAGCAATGGAGCCCTTGAACCTGCAAGGCTGGCTGCCGATCCGCATTTGGCAGGCACAGCAGGGCTGGCGCGTGGACTGGTGCTGGTTTGCCGAGCAACCGTTGTTGCAGCCCTTCTTTCGTGATGCCGTGGATCAGGCGCTGCGCCTGCCGTTCAACCAAGCGCTGCGCCGCGAGACGCCCCTGGCCGCTCTGCAGCAGTGGCAAAGACAGCGTCCAGGGTTGGCGCCCAGCGCCTTTATCTTTCATGCCTCGCGTTGTGGCTCGACCTTGGTCAGCCAGATGCTGGCGCAGCTTGAAGACCATATTGTTCTCTCGGAACCACCACCGCTGGACACCCTGCTGCGGGCCGAGTTGCCATGGCCACAACGGGTGCAGGCGATCCAGGGGCTGGTCAGTGCCTATGGCCAGCCGCGCCGTGGCGGGGAGTCGCGGCTGGTGATCAAGCTCGATGCCTGGAACATCGGCGAGCTGCCCTGGCTACGTCAGTGCTTCCCGGATACGCCGTGGCTGTTCATCTACCGTGACCCGTTGGACATCGCCGTTTCCCATCTGCGCCGCCCTGGAATGCATATGGTGCCGGGGATGATCGGTCCCAGCGTGCTGGACACCGGCATTTTCATTGACCGTGAACGCTTTATCGCCCAGCGCCTTGGCCGGCTCCTGCAGCGCGGGCTCGATTACAGTCGGGCTTTCGGTGGTCAGTTGCTGAACTACCAGGAGCTGCCACAGGCCATGGAACGGCGCTTGGGCGACTTCTTTGCCCTGACGGCGGCCCAGCGTCGCGCCGCGTTGGCCTGTACCCAGCGCCATGCCAAACAACCGGACCAAGTGTTTCTTGCGGACACCGAGCAGAAGCGCCAGGCGGCCTCGGCGGTGCTGGTCGAACACGTGCAGTGTTGGGCACGGGGGCCTTACGAACGCCTGGAGCGGTGGCGGCAACGCCACGCCTGAACGTGCAGTGCACCGTTGGGAAGTTTGTCTGGCGAGCGTCGATCCGCGACCTAGACTTGCACCCAGGAGTCACAGTCCTGTCCCCGGGTTCGCAATGCCAAGGTCCATCAGGGCCAAAACCTGCACCGCCGCCTGGAGCATGCCCATCTCGAGCGTCAGCGGGAGCCTCGCTTCAAGGTCCGCAACGCTCCTCACTGATCAGGAGCCCAGCCATGGATTCACCAACCCACAACCTACCGGCGTTGTTCAAACAGTTGGGGCTGGCGGATGACCCGCAGAGCATTGAGCGCTTCATTGCCACCCATTCGCCCTTGAAGCCGGAGCTGCACTTGGCCGATGCGTTCTTCTGGAGCAAGAGCCAGTCTGAGTTCCTGCGCGATGAACTGCTCGAGGATGCCGATTGGGCGGAGGTGGTCGATCAGTTGGATGTGTTGTTGCGCAAGGGACGTGGCAGCTAGGGTTTGGCATTTGTTACAAAATTTGACTGAAAAATACTCGCCAATGACACATTGATAGTGAGCAGGCTAACAATGTGCGAACAGTCTTGTGCTCAACTCCCTCGAATCACTTCACATGAACATCAGCAGTGCAAAGCCCCTATCTGCTGGTGCTGGTCATTGCCCAGTGGACCGGGACTTTGTCGTTCTTGTTCATGCGCCCGCGTACCGCCAACCATTACGCGCTGATGCTGGCTGGCTATACGCTGTCGCTGATCGCCCTGCCGGAGGTGGGTAACCCCTGGGCGGTCTGGGATGTGGCTGAGGCGCGCACCGAGGAAATCTTCCTCGGCATCCTTCGCGCGGCGCTGACCAGTCCCACCGCTTCTTCCTGGCCGGACGCGCATCCTTTGTCGCCGATCTGCAAGCCACTCGCACCTACACCGATAGGCGTGCGTAACTGACGGCGGCCAACACCCAGGTGGCGATGAGTCAGATCGACCTGTTCCTGGCCCTGGGCGGTGGTTGGGAAAACGGACGAACGCAAGGGACACAACCCGCGCAACCCTGAGGCCGTTGCTATGCTTTGAACAGCTGGAAATACGTCGTGTGCAAGGTGCTTTCCAGCGCTCAAAGCATGTGATGGTCATGGGGATTCCAATAATGAAAAACCCTTATGCTCCGGGCTTCTGGTGTGCGCTCTGTGCGCTGGTGCTGCTGTCTGCCACCTACTTCTACGGCATCATGCTGGCCCACGAAATCGACAAGGCGATGGTGTTCCTCGACAGCGCCAGCGCATTGATCGCGGTGATGGCCATCGGTGTGGTGGCCTGGGCTTCTTTCCAGGGCCAGAAAATCAAGAAAAGACAGCTCGAACAGAGCAAGACCCTGGTGCTCATCTGGGACACCAAAGTGGCCCTGCGCCGGGTTGAAACCGTGTTTGATCGTTACTTCTGGGGCAGCTACTGGCAGCCGGGGCGGACCTTCGCCGAGGTCATGGGCGAGCTGACCGGCACGCCGCTGGAAAAGAGCCTGGAAGCCCTGAAAAAGCAATGCATCCTCCTGGACAAACAGGCCGATGACGGACGCCACTGGCTGAACAATGCCCGTGAACTCTCGGACGTCGCCACCGCCATGGCCCGTGAGCGTTATCAACTGGATTTCTGCGATCCCCGTGGCGAGTCCCGGGGCAACAGCGCGGTGATCGATCGGGACTTCGAAGTGCTGGTCTATACCTGGGGCGCCCGCCTAAAGAGCTTCGACCATCAGCTCGATGCCCTGGAAGTCGAATACTCCTAAGCCACAAGCCACAAGCCGTCTCTAGCTTGCGGCTTGGCGCTTATGGCTGGCGGCTGTTTCTCTTTTGTTGGGCTCAGGCTGGCCGCCAGTGGTAATCTGCGCCGGTTTTACGCGGAGTCGAGCCGCGACCCGTCATGGGTTCAGGGAAGACCAGCACACCTCAAATAACGGATATTGATCGGGTCAAACATGAATAAATCAGCAGGCGTACTGTTAGGAATCGTCGTCGCAGTAGGTGCCATCAGTGCCGGCGGCGCCTGGTACACCGGCACCAAGCTGGAAGGGGTTCTGCAGCAGCAGGTGATTGAAAGCAACAAGGAGCTGAAAGCGGCGCTGATCGGCTACGACGCCACCGCCACACTGGAGTTGGTGTCCCTGGAGCGGGGCCTGTTCAGCAGCAATGCCCGCTACCGCCTGAAGGGTCAGGGCGACGTGTTTCACGGTGAAATGGAACTGATGATCGCCGATCACATTGAACACGGTCCGCTGCCTTTCTCGCGTCTGATCCGTCTCAAGTGGCTGCCCGTCATGGCTTCCAGCCATTACGAACTGGAGAAAAATTCGCAGACCGATAAATGGTTTGCAGCCACCAAGGGTGTTGCACCGTTCAAGGGCGTGGTCAATGTCGGCTACGACCTGTCCGCCGAGGGCACCCTGGATTTCGCGCCGATGGAACTGGCCCTGGATGAGCAGAGCAACCTGAAGTTCTCCGGTCTGAACTCCACCTTCAGCGTCAGCGACAACCGCCAGAAAGCCAAGGTCGACGGCTACATGGACAGCCTGAGCCTTTCGCTCAGCTCGCCGGACAAGGGCCCGGGCACGCTGGAAATCAACGGCTTGACCCTGGCCAGCAACCTGCAAAAGAGCAGCTTCGGCTACTACATGGGCCAGAACACCCTGGAGCTCACCAGCACCAAGGCCACCTTCGGTGACAAGCAATCGGTGCTGACCCTGAAGAACTTCGAACAGAAGACCTTCAGCGAAGAAACCGGTAGCACTGTGGCAGGCCGCGCGGATTACCGAGTGGGCGAAATTGCCTTCGACGGCAAGCCCGTGGGTTCGGCCGAGATGCTCTGGAGCATGAAGAACCTCGACAGCCAGGGCATGCTCGATCTGGTCCAGGTCTACCAGACCGTGCTGCAGCCGTATCAGCAGGCGGCCACCGAGGCGACTGCCGAGGGCGAGCCGGCGCCAGAGCTGCAAATGAGCGACGCTGAGCAGGTCAAGGTACGTGCAGCCGTGAACAAGATCCTGGAAGCCAAACCACAGATCGCCCTGGAAAGCCTGGCGTTCAAGACCGCTGGTGGTGAAAGCCGTTTCAGCCTGAGCCTGGACCTGGCCAAGCCACAGAGCCTGGAACTGCCGCCGGCTGAGCTGGGCAAGCAATTGATCAGCCAACTGGACGCCAAGCTGTCGCTGTCCAAGCCGATGCTGGCCGACGTCGCCGCCTTGCAGGCCCAGGTTGACGGCCAGACCGATGCCAAGCAGATTGCCGAGCAAAGCGCCGCCACCGCAGAAATGCTCAGCGCCATGGCCCTGGCCACTCAGTTGGCCAAGTTGGAAGGCAATGCGGTGGTGTCGTCGCTGCACTACGCCAATAACGAAGTGAATTTCAACGGCCAGAAAATGACCGTCGAACAGTTCGTGGGTTTTGTCATGAGCAAGATGGGGGGCGCTGGCGCCTTGCAGTAAGCCCTAAGTGGGGGCGTCTCTGGCGTCCTCCGACCGCGAAGCCCAACGCCCGGCGCTGTTCAACAGCCCGGGCGTTTTGCTGTCTGGAGAGTAGTCGTCATGCAGTGTTTGCGCCTCAGTCCTGAGGAGGTAGGGCAGGCGTCGCAGATGGTTGAGCTGGCGCCAAGGGTGATTCATCTGTACTCGCGGTGGGGTATTCCTGTTCTTGCGGAATCAGGCGGTGAGCGCCGTCCAAATCACCTTGCTGAATGAGTCGATGAATCTCGTGGGCCAGGGGCGTGACATCGGTGATGCGCTTGATCCACTGGTTCACGTACAGCTGCACGGCCTCCTTGCTCAGGCCGATCTGGATCGCGCGGTGTTCCTGGGGCCGCAGGTAGAGGTCGCGCTCCGGGTCCCACTGAATGCGCACCGGCGACTGATCTTTCAACTTCAACCACTCTTCTTTGCTCATGGACTCGTCGGCATGGCTCAGGCAGCCGTTGGCCAGGGCCCATTCGAAGCCTTCGCGGCTGATGTCGATGGCCAGGATGCGGGCCTGTCCGGCGTCTTTGTAGCCCCAGCCGGCGCGGTACATCATCCACAGGAAAGACGGCTTTATCCAGGTCATGCGCTCCATCTTGAAGGGCGGGGAGACGAAGGTGCCGTGGGCCAGGGCGGCGTCGGCGATGCTGTCGGAGTAGGCTTGGTAGACGCGGATGGTGTCGGCGTCGTAGAGCGCGCGGATCTGGCGCTGGGGGAGTTCTGTTGGGGGTTTATGCATGGCATTTCCTTATGAAAAGCGGGCGGTCGGGAAGCCGCCCTGGGGTGTTTAGAGTTCGGCCTGCGGTTGCAGGCGCCGTGATGTCACATCCAGCAGATCACAGCCATCGCGCAGCAGGATGCTGCACACCAGGGTCAGTTCCTGCAAAACCACCGGCTCGCTGCGCAGGGGCTCGGCGGCGAAGTTCTCCAGCAGTTGGGTCGCGGCGCGGATGCGAAAGGCTGCGGCGCCGTGCAGCACGTCGATGGGCGCCTGGGTGTCGATCAGCAGGGAAGGAATCAGGCAGTCGTGGCCGGTTATCGGCATGTAGCGGTTCATGATCAGTTCTCTCTATTCCGTTAGTTGAGCGGCTGTCCACTTACCGTCGCCAAACAATAGGTGGCAGTTGTGCGCAGGTTGGCGAGCCGGCAATAGAGAAAACCGACAGACCCGAAGGTCTCCCACGCACAACCGCCATAGAGCAATCATGCGGGCGCAAAAAAACCTGCAAGCAGGTTGTTTGCATTCTCTATATGTCGGGTCGCCAAACCCGAGTCGCCATAGGGACGACGGCCGGACTATAAGCCGCCGTCTTCCAGCGGTGCAAGGCAAGCGTGGCGGAGTCTTTTCCTAGAACGCTGTAGGGCTCTTCCAACACCCCGCTTATCTCGCCTCGACTGTATTTCCAGGTGTTTTCCCCAGGTGTTTTTTACTGCTGGTCGGCTAGCCTGTATGTACATTTGTAAATACGAAATTGCTCATGTACGTTGAATGGGACGAGGCCAAGAACCACGCCAACCTGCTCAAGCACGGCATCGATTTCAACGATGCGGTGCTGATGTTCCAGCGTCCGGTGCTGTCCTTGCGCGATGAGCGCCTGGACTACGGCGAGGAGCGCTGGATCAGCCTCGGTTGGATCAGGACCCTGGTGGGCGTGGTGGTCCATACCGAGCGACGGGGGCAGGCGGTGCGCATCATCTCGGCGCGAAAAGCCACTAAACGGGAGGCTAAATATTATGTCCAACGGATCGAAAACTGATGGATCGAAAACGGATTGGGAGCGCCTGGCGAAAACCGATGATCAAGGAATCGACACCACGGATATCCCTGAACTGGATGACGACTTTTTCCGTCGCGCCGAGGTGCATCTGCCGGGCAAGAAAGCCGTGACCATTCGCCTGGACGCCGATGTGCTGGAGTGGTTCAAGGGGCAGGGCGCGGGTTATCAGACGCGGATCAACCAATTGCTGCGTCAGTACATGCAGGCCCATCGAGGCTGAGGGCCTGGCGCGTCATTCCAGGAAGCGGGTGAGTTGAGCGCTGCGGTGTCTGACAGGCGGTGGAAGATGTTCGCGGTCGTTGCGGGTAGCTGAAATATTTATTTACAACCACCCCCGTCCTCAAGCTCAATCAGCCCCGCGTGGTTCACTGAACGGCGTGCTCTGTCGTGCAGGCTATAGTCTTCCGGCCCCTGATCTCATCCGCAAAAGGTGCTTTAGTATGTCTCGCTTTGCCTCCCGCAATACTTGGCTGGCCGCTGGTGCTGTGTTGTTGTGCCTGCAGTTTCCTGCGCAGGCTCAGGAGCGTTTTACCCTGAACATTCCAGGGGTCTCGGATGACCGGCTGTTTACGACCAGCAACGCCAGTGATGCCAAGGGTTGTGGCGGACACAACCACTCTCCGGCCTTGAGCTGGACTGCAGGCCCGGCCGGTACTTTGAGCTACGCCATCGTCATGCACGACCCGGACGGCGCCAAGGGCCAGGGTGTGGATCACTGGGTGCATTACGGCATCAAGTCCAGCACTCGGCAGATTCCCGCCGGAGCTGGCACCAAGTCGACATTGGAAGGCGTAGGCGGGCTCAACAGCCGTAACGGCACTGTCTACATGGGGCCGTGCCCGCCCGTGGGCGACAGCGCGCACCATTACATCATTCAGATCTATGCCCTGGATCTGGCGCCGGATGCCTTGCCGGCCGGGCTGACCCGGGCCCAGTTGCTGGAGAAGATCAACGGCCACGTGTTGCGCAACAGCAGTGTGGTGCGTCGTTATCTGCGCTGAGTGAATTTTTTTTTGGGGCTTAACCCGAATCGCTCAGGGGCTTCGTCTGAAGGGGGGAATGGATCATTTCTTCCCGAGGTCAGCCCCCATGTCCCTTCCCGTGCATTTCCTTCGTCCGGTCGCCCAGGGTTTCGCCGCCGGTCTGTTGCTGGCGGTTGCCGGCTGTGGTGTGTCGTCCAAGCCCGAATCCGCCGCCGGGTCGTCAACCCAGGGAGCATTGCCGGCTGCGCCTGAAGCGCAGTACGAGGCGCAACACGCCGATGCCGCCATGACCAAGCGCGTGGCGCATCCCATGAGGTTGTCGGCACCGATGCCGGCGCCCATCGCCGCCCGCGATTCGATCATGGCCGGTTACCGCGACGAGGCCCGTGAGCAGTACCAGAAGTTGCCGGACAACCCGATCCACAGCGTTGCCCAAGCACCGGTCTCTACCTTCAGCGCCGACGTCGATACCGGTGCTTATGCCAATGTCCGCCGCTTGCTCAACCAGGGCAGCCTGCCGCCGCAAGGCGCGGTGCGCCTGGAAGAGCTGGTCAACTATTTCCCCTACGATTACGCCCTGCCCAGCGATGGCTCGCCCTTCGGCGTGACCACCGAGTTGGCGCCCTCGCCGTGGAACCCCCACACCCGTTTGCTGCGCATCGGCATCAAGGCATCGGATCGCGTGGTGGCAGAGTTGGCCCCGGCCAATCTGGTGTTTTTGGTGGACGTCTCCGGCTCCATGGACCGCCGCGAAGGCCTGCCCCTGGTGAAAAGCACCCTCAAGCTGCTGGTGGATCAACTGCGGGATCAGGACCGGGTGTCGCTGGTGGTCTACGCCGGCGAATCGCGAGTGGTGCTGGAGCCTACATCCGGACGCGACAAGGCGAAGATTCGCAGCGCCATCGACCAGCTCAGCGCCGGTGGTTCCACGGCGGGCGCCTCGGGCATCCAGCTGGCCTATCAGATGGCCCAGCAGGGTTTTATCCACAAGGGCATCAACCGCATCCTGTTGGCCACCGACGGTGACTTCAACGTCGGCATCAGCGACTTCGACAGCCTCAAGGCCATGGCCGTCGAGAAGCGCAAGAGCGGTGTCTCCCTGACCACCCTGGGGTTCGGTGTGGATAACTACAACGAGCACCTGATGGAGCAACTGGCCGATGCCGGTGACGGCAACTACGCCTACATCGATAACCTGCGCGAAGCGCGCAAGGTACTGGTGGACCAGCTCAGTTCCACCCTGGCGGTGGTGGCCAAGGACGTGAAGCTGCAAGTGGAGTTCAACCCGGCCCAAGTCAGCGAATACCGTCTGCTGGGTTATGAGAACCGTGCCCTCAAGCGTGAAGACTTCAGCAACGACAAAGTGGACGCAGGGGAAATCGGCGCTGGGCATACGGTGACCGCCTTGTATGAAATCGTCCCGGCAGGCGAGAAGGGCTGGTTGGAGCCCCTGCGTTATGCACAGGTCAAGGCGCCGCAGCAGAGTGACAAGAATGGCGAATTGGCGATGCTGCGGGTGCGCTACAAGGCGCCGCAAGGAGGCAGTAGCCGCTTGATCGAACGGCCGATCAGCGCGCAGCAGCGGGCTAAACTGGCTGAGGCCAGCACCGACCTGCGCTTCGCTGCTGCGGTGGCGGCGTTCTCCCAGCAGCTCAAGGACGGCCGCTACACCGGTAACTTCAGCCTGACCGACACCGCCAAGCTGGCCCGGGGCGCCAAGGGCGACGATCCTTACGGACTGCGCGGCGAGTTCGTACAACTGGTGGAGCTGGCGCAAAGCCTGCAAACTCAGGCGCCGCAACCCCAGGCAGGGAATGCGCCCCAGGCCGAGGCTCAGCCCGTTGGCATGAGCTTGTTGCAGAGCCGCCTTGAATAGCCCCCTCACGAGCAGTGAACAGGAGTTCATCCGCCCCATGTCTGCTCCCCCAAAGTCCACCGACGCCAGCAGCGATGAAGCGCTGCTGGCGCGTTATCGCGCCGGAGATCCTGCGGCCTTCGAGCGGCTCTACCAGCGCCATCGCCAGGGCCTGTATCGCTTTGTGCTGGGCCTGTGCGGCAAGGCCGAGCTGGCGCAAGAGGTCTACCAGGACACCTGGCTCAGCCTGATCCGTAGCGCCAGCCAGCCCCAGGGCCGGGCCAGCTTTCGTACCTGGCTGTATCAGATTGCTCGCAACCGCCTGATCGATCACTGGCGCAAGCACGGTCAGCACAACCCGCTGCACGACAGCTATGACGAACAACTGCACGGCGAAGCCGACCACGCTCCCGGTCCCGAACAGCAACTGAGCCTGTGCCGCGACCAGCAGCGTATCGAAGCCGCCTTGCAAGACTTGCCCGAAGACCAGCGCGAAGTGTTCCTGCTGCGGGCCCACGGCGACCTGGAACTGCCGGAGATCGCCAGCCTGACCCAGGCGCCGCTGGAAACGGTGAAAAGCCGTTTCCGTTATGCGCTGAAAAAATTGCGTCGGCTCCTGGCCGAGGAGGTACGCACATGACTGACGCCCGACAGATCCCTTCCCCTGAAGAGCAGATGCTGGCGCACATTCGCCAACACAGTGCCGAGGAGCCACCGGCCCATCTGGATGCCCTGATCCTGGCCACCGCACGCCGCGAAGCCCCGGCGCCCAAGCCGAGCCTTTGGCAGCGTTGGATGCGCGCCTGCCAGCGGCCGCGCTATCAACTGGCCTTTGCCAGCCTGTTTGGTGTGGCGCTGGTCATTGGCTTGCTGCGGCCTTCCCCGGAGCACTATCCACAAGAACAGGCCTTTGTCCCTGCGCCCGCTCCAGCCCCAGCTGCACCCATGGCACGCCAGGCGGCGCCACGTTCCGCCGAGCTGGCCGGGGCCTTGAGCGTCCCTGAGCCCGCTGCCCCTTCGCCCATCGCTCCGGCGGCCCCTGTCGGCAGTGTTGCCGCGGCGCCGGAGATGGAAGCGTCCGCTGATGCAGCACCTCCTGCGCTGGCCAAGCCCAGGGCCGAGTCGAGCAAGATGGCCAAGCGCATGTCGGCCCCGGTCGAGCCCCGGACGATCAAACGGCTGGATGAGCAACTTCAGGCGGTCTTGCGCCTGTGGGAAGACGGCCAGAGTCGTGCGGCGGCCGAGCTACTGCTCCAGTTGCATGAACAGTATCCACAGGAGGATCTGGACGCGCGCCTGCAAGCCTTGCGTCGTCAATAAAGCGCGGGGGTTGGCTGTCGCCAGGGAAAGCGCGCACTATCTGCCCAGTTTCCAGAAAGTGAGAGGCCGGTCATGGCACCCCGCATCGACCGTATAGCGGCAATGTTGAACTGCCCGATCAGGGGCGCGGATATCCGTCAGGCCATCAAGGAAAGTCGCAAGGACTTCGGCCTGGAAGAGGCTGAAGAGGGCGACGACCCCGAGGCGCAGGACGAAGCCGAGCCAGCGCAGCCGGACGCCGAAGCCGACGAGGATGAATAATTCCGGCGGCCGCCGGGTTCAGCTGTAGGGCAAGGCGGGCAGGTCGATGAACTCGGCGCAGGCACCGTCCGCGGTCATGCGCCGGGCCCGTTCCGGCAGCAGCCGGGCGTGATTTTCCACCTGCCAGCGATACCCGCTCAAACGCTGCACGATACGCCGCCGGCAGGGCTCCGGTAATTGCCCCAGCAGATCGACGCTCTCGGGCGCCCAGCGGGTCCGGGTCGAGTAATAGCCGAACAGGTTTTCCCGCAGGCCGAAGCAATCCTCGATGGTTTCCCCAACGCTGTAGACGTAAAGCTCGAAGGCGCTGCTCAGTTGCTGTGCGCCATCGGCGTGGTCCCGCAGGTAAGCGAAGATCCCCGGCCAGTTGATGCAGTACAGGTGCTCGTCCCAATCGCCGTCCCGGGTCAGGTACTGGCCCTGGCCGCGAAAGAACTGGGGTATTTCCTGACGCTCCAGGGCTATTTCAAAGTTGCTTTTCATCGCGTATTCCTTCGACGTCGGTGATGTTCACGGACAGCGCCACGCATTCGATCACGCAGTCAAAACCGATTTCCAGGCGCAGGTGATAACCGGGGTTGAGGCGGGTGAGCTGGGTACGCATGCGCCCGTCGAAGCGCGTACCGCTGAGCGCCAGTTCGCTAATGCCCTGGACCTGAAGCAGCAAGCGGCAGTGGGTTGGGGCCTGGCTCGCCGGCCAGGTGGAAGGCACCGACAGCCGTCCCAGATCGCCATGCAGTTGCAGGCTCAGTTGCTCGCCTTGAACCACCGGGCCCGGGGTATTGAAGTCATAGGGCGTGGCCGCCTCATTGAAAACCGCTCGCCAGGCTTCGGTGTTGTCGATGTTGAACAGCCAGTCGCGGGTGCCCCGATCCCGCTCCGGTATTGCCCTGCATTCCTGTAGGGAGGGTAGCCGGGCGCGGGTCAGGTCTTCCTGCCACAGCGCCCGCGCCGCGATCAGCAGGCGCTGGAAGAAGTCCCGGCTGTCGTCGAGCACCGCCGGCCAAGTGCTGGGCCATTGCGCGTATTCGTCGTCATCTTCAGCAGGCTCCCAGATGTTGTCGAAGTCATAGTCCGGATCGTCCAGTGCGGCTTGCAGAACCTCTACCAGCCGTTGCCGATGACGGAAGTTCTGCTGGGGGTAGTCGCGCCGCAATGCGTAATGACGGATCAGGTATTCGCGGTCCTGGGAATCGTTGGGGTTGTAGCGGCTCAGTTCGGCATCCCGCTCCGGGCGCATGTCATAGCCCATGAAACAGCTGACCCAATCACGAATGTCTGGCTCGAAGGGTTGATTGTGCAGGGGATGGCGCAGCATCGGGACCTCCTGTCCGGGGGGGCTGGGAATGTAGCAAGTCGCGCTCCACCGGGACAGCCTCCAGTCGCGAGCCGTCGTTCTGGATCAGGGAGTGAGTGAGGCTGCTGCCGGCAACGCCGGCTTTCGGAAACAAAAAAGCCCCAGGCCATCAGACCTGGGGCTTTCTCGTTGAAGCTGGTGCACCCGGCGGGATTCGAACCCACGACCCCTGCCTTCGGAGGGCAGTACTCTATCCAGCTGAGCTACGGATGCAGTGCGGGCGACATCATACCTATGTCGACTCGAAGCGTCCACGCCGGCTTGCATCCCTTTTCCACCGCCCGGCGCAATCCCCGGAAACCCGGGCCGTAGTGGCAGTTTTTCCCGCTGCATCGGCCGTTCGGCCCAGCGCAACCTGCAGCCATATCCGTGCAGTCACGGGGCACAGGGAGGTGCGGGAGATGAACTGTTCGATGCAAGAGGGCCTGCCGACAGCCTTGGCAGATCATCTGTTCGAGGCCAGCTGGAAGGCGGTGCTGCCCGGGTTGCAGCGCCGCGCCCGGCAGTTGGCGCGGGGCAACGCCGATGGCGCCCAGGAGTGGCTGGCGGCTACGGCGATCAAGGCGCTGCTGTTCTTTCGCCGTTCGCCGGAGCGGATCCGCGATCCCCAGGGTTTTCTGTTTCTGGTGCTGGATCATGTGTTTGTCGACAGCTGTCGGCGGCGGGCGCGGGAGCAGCGTCTGTTCGTGGATTTCGCCGATTTCGAGGACGACCCGCTGCAGCAGCTGGAGGCGCCGCAGATGTCGGTGCTGGAGCAGGTGGAACTGCTGGAAACCCTGGCCCTGCTCAGTCGGCGGGTGGCGCAATTGCCCTTTAAAAAGCGCCGCTTGTTTGAACTGAAGTTTGTCGACGATCTGCCCTACCCGAGCATCGCCGCCGAGCTGGGAATGAACCAGCCCCTGGCGCGCAAGCACGTGCAATTGTTGCGCGAGGCCCTGCGTTGAGGGCGTGGCAGGATTCACAGCGGGTGCGCCGGGACGTTCTTGTTCAGTGAGCCTGTTTTCGACGCTGTAGCCGGTGCCGCCGCCTTCTGCGGTGGGCCATTCCATCTAAGGAGAGATGTATGCCCGATCCAATGGTCAACTCGCAGATCACCGATGCCGTGACCCAGACCAACGTCAAGGTGGTGGCCGAAGCCCCGGCCCAGGCCATCGCCTCGTTGTATCAGGTGGCCAGCCACTCGGCGGGCCTGTCGTTGCAGAACGCGGTCAACAGCCAGCAGGCGCTGAATCAGATCTCCAACGCGGTGGTGTCCAAGGCCGTGGCGTTGATCATGGCGATCGGCGAGTAGGGCTGACAGCCCGGGAGAATCGTCATGGCGTGGTTCAAGAAGAAAACCCCACCCGCAGATGCGGTCGATGAACGTGCGAGCGTGGCGGCTGGCGCCGGCCTGGGGGCGGCAGCGGCCGAGCCTCAGGCGGCACCCAGCGAGCCTGCGGCGGCCGGCACCGATGCGGCGGCCGACCCTGCGCCTTCACCGCCGTCCGCCGCTGCAGCGCAGCCTTCGGTGATGGAGGCGATGAACGCGCAGTTGCTCAAGCAGGCTGGCAGCCCCAGCACCGACAGTACCGATGCCCTGAACAGTCAGATCGTCCAGGCGGTGCAGTTCACCAATGCCCAGACTTTCAGCTATGCCCCGGCGCAGATCGCCGCGGCGCCGGACATGATGATCAGCCAGGCCGCGGGTCTGGTGGCGCAGTCGGCGGCAGGGTATTTCGATGGGGTCAGCAAGCTGGCCCTGGCGGCCCAGGCGGTACTGCTCAAGCAGATGACCGAGAACATCGTCAAAGAGAACGTCAAAGGCGCCGCCGAAGATGCGCTCGGCGTCCTGGCCACGGACCTGATGGTGGGTGCGGCGGCCGCGGTGGCCGCTGCGGCGGGCGCCATGGAAGCCGAAGCAGCGAGTGTGGCCATCGACAAAATTGACGCCAGTATCGCCAAGTACAGCGCCACCCTGGCCAATCGGCCTTCGTCTTCCTGAACAGTCCCCTCGGGTGTGCCAGGCGCCCTTGGTTGTTGTGCTTGAGGGGGCCTGCGCTCGCGCGGTCGCTCTGTTTACCCCAGGCGTTGAAGTTCGATGGACCCGGTGCCCAGCCCTTCAACGCCATTCATCAATAAGGAGCCTGAAATGGCGAATGAAGACCCCCAGGCGGTAGCGACCATCCTCAGTTTTGCCGAAACCTATTTGAAGCGTCCGTTGACGGTTGTCGAACGCCAGGTGCTGGAGGCGTTTGTCCAGGACCAGCCGCTGGATATGTCCAGGTCCGCGCAACAGAGCGTTGATCAGGCGCGGCAGCGGGCCACGGAGCTGATGCAGGCTGATGAGCAGCGCACACGGCAGATCATCGAGCAGTTGTCCGGTGCCGGCGTCGGCAAGGCCGATCCCCAGGCCCGCGAGCGAGCGCTGCGTCAGTTGCTGGCGGCGGCCGAGGCTCAGGCCGCCGTCACTCCAGCCCCGACTGGTGCCGCACAATCGGCAACGGCGCCGAGCCCGGACCAGGCTGGCGCCGCGGCACCCACTCCCGCCCTAGCCCCTGGCGACGATCCAGCCCTAAAGGCAATGATCAGCGCCCTGGTTCAGCAGGAAGTGAAAGCCGCCGTCGAGACACGCATGGCCGAGTTGTCGCAGAAAGTCGAGGACACCCTCAAGCAGGTGCTCGTTGCTGCCGGGCAATGAGTCCCCCCTGAAAAAAACAGACGGTTCCAGGCTTCGCGGTTCACAGCAAAACGGCTGCCACGTTCACTCAATGACACGGAATGCTCCGTGTACTAACAAAGGAAGTTGAGCCATGCCACTTGTAAACGAACAAATCACCGATGCCGTCACCCAGACCAACGTCAAAGTCGTCGCTGAAGCGCCGGCCATGGCGATGGGCACCATCTACCAATCCATGGCCCAGGCCACCGCGATCCTGTTCCAGAACTCGGTCTCGGCGCAGCAGCAACAAAACACCCTGGCCCAGGCCGCCACCAACCAGGGCGTGATGCAGATCTACAGCGTCGATACCACCGCCGGCGCCGCCGCGACCGAGAAGGTTGCTCAGGGCGGGGTGTCCGACAACCTCACCAGCCTGCTGACAGTGCTCAAGTCGTTCCAGAGCTAAGTCCGTGAAGGCGTGATCACCACTTTGAGTTTTTCCTGCTGAGAAAATGGAGTTTTTATGAGCACAGTCAGTCCGCAAATCACCGATGCCGTCACCCAGACCAACGTCAAGGTGGTTGCCGAAGCGCCGGCCATGGCGATGGGCACCGTCTACCAATCCATGGGCCAGTCCGTGGCCATCCTGTTCCAGAACTCGGTGTCGGCGCAGCAACAGCAAAACACCCTGGCCCAGGCTGCGACCAACCAGGGCGTCATGCAGATCTACAGCGTCGACACCACCGCCGGTGCGTCGGCCACCGAGAAGGTCGCCCAGGGCGGTGTGGCCGACAACCTCACCAGCCTGCTGACGGTGCTCAAGTCGTTCAGCAACTGACCCGTCTTCAGGCGTCATGCCAACGCCCCCGCGGTCTGCAGGCCGCGGGGGCGTTGTCTTTTGCCTGGTGGCCTGGGAGGTTGAAGCGGATTTTTTACCGCTAGGCGCCTTTACGTTCTTTTTTTCGAACAGCCTATTGTCCTTTACCCCTGTTGACCCTAGGATTCGTTTGAGATTTCAAACGCTCTTGCCTGGGTGCCCAAGCACACGTCTATCCTTGTGTGCGACATTTTCGTGCTGTGACCCAGTGAACGATTTTCCTGACGGCAGCTTTGTCCCGGCTTTCGGACGCGCCAGCGCGGTCCATGCCTGACAGGGCGCCTTTTTTACAATCACAATTCGCCCCGCGTATGCGCGGTGCTGTTAAGGAAGCCGACATGCAGCTCAAAGACGCCCAGTTGTTCCGCCAACAAGCCTTCATCGATGGAGCTTGGGTCGACGCGGACAACGGCCAGACGATCAAGGTCAACAACCCCGCGACCGGTGAAATCCTCGGCACCGTACCCAAGATGGGCGCCGCCGAAACCCGCCGGGCCATCGAAGCCGCCGACCAGGCCCTGCCGGCCTGGCGCGCCCTGACCGCCAAGGAGCGCGCCACCAAGCTGCGCCGCTGGTATGAACTGCTGATCGAAAACCAGGACGACCTGGGTCGCCTGATGACCCTGGAGCAGGGCAAGCCGCTGGCCGAAGCCAAGGGCGAAATTGCCTACGCCGCTTCCTTCATCGAATGGTTCGCCGAAGAAGCCAAGCGCATCTACGGTGACGTGATCCCTGGCCACCAGCCGGACAAGCGCCTGATCGTGATCAAGCAGCCGATCGGCGTGACCGCGGCCATCACCCCGTGGAACTTCCCGGCGGCGATGATCACCCGTAAAGCCGGCCCGGCCCTGGCCGCCGGTTGCACCATGGTCATCAAGCCCGCTTCGCAAACCCCGTTCTCGGCCCTGGCCCTGGTGGAGCTGGCGCACCGCGCCGGGATTCCCAAAGGCGTGCTCAGCGTGGTCACCGGCAGCGCCGGCGACATCGGCGGCGAGCTGACCAGCAACCCGATCGTGCGCAAGCTGTCGTTCACCGGCTCCACCGAAATCGGTCGCCAATTGATGGCCGAATGCGCCAAGGACATCAAGAAAGTCTCCCTGGAGCTGGGCGGCAACGCACCGTTCATCGTGTTCGACGACGCTGACCTGGATAAGGCCGTCGAAGGCGCGATCATCTCCAAGTACCGCAACAACGGTCAGACCTGCGTCTGCGCCAACCGCCTGTACATCCAGGATTCGGTGTACGACGCCTTCGCCGAGAAATTGAAGGCGGCGGTGGCCAAGCTGAAGATCGGCAACGGTCTGGAAGAAGGCACCACCACCGGCCCGCTGATCGATGAAAAAGCCGTGGCCAAGGTCCAGGAACACATCGCCGATGCCCTGAAAAAAGGCGCGACCCTGCTGGCCGGCGGCAAGTCGATGGAAGGCAACTTCTTCGAACCGACCATCCTGACCAACGTGCCGAAAGACGCGGCCGTGGCCAAGGAGGAAACCTTCGGCCCGCTGGCGCCGCTGTTCCGCTTCAAAGACGAAGCCGAAGTCATCGCCATGTCCAACGACACCGAGTTCGGCCTGGCGTCGTACTTCTATGCCCGCGACCTGGGGCGTGTGTTCCGCGTCGCCGAGGCCCTGGAATACGGCATGGTTGGGGTCAACACTGGCCTGATCTCCAACGAAGTGGCGCCGTTCGGCGGCATCAAGGCGTCGGGCCTGGGCCGTGAAGGTTCCAAGTACGGGATCGAGGATTACCTGGAAATCAAATACCTCTGCCTGGGTATCTGATCCGGTTTCAAGCGCCGGGGGCACGAGAGCGCTGTCCCCTGGCGCGGTTTTAAAACACGTACTTTCAAGGTGGCCCGGGACCGCTCCGGCAGTCGATCATCGCATGCTGTCGCAGGCGCTTCCCCGCCCCGCAACCCTTGAATCACGCCGCTGTTGCAGCGGCGAATGAGGACACTATGAGCAAGACCAACGCATCTCTGATGAAACGCCGTGAAGCCGCTGTACCACGCGGTGTTGGCCAGATTCACCCGATCTTCGCCGACAGCGCGAAGAACGCCACCGTCACCGACGTTGAAGGCCGCGAGTTCATCGACTTCGCCGGCGGTATCGCGGTACTGAACACCGGTCACGTGCACCCGAAAATCATCGCTGCGGTGACCGAGCAACTGAACAAGCTGACCCACACCTGCTTCCAGGTCCTGGCCTACGAGCCTTACGTGGAGCTGTGCGAGAAAATCAACGCCAAGGTTCCGGGTGACTTCGCCAAGAAAACCCTGCTGGTGACCACCGGTTCCGAAGCCGTGGAAAACGCCGTGAAGATCGCCCGTGCCGCCACTGGCCGCGCCGGCGTGATCGCCTTCACCGGCGCCTACCACGGCCGCACCATGATGACCCTGGGCCTGACCGGCAAAGTCGTGCCTTACTCGGCCGGCATGGGCCTGATGCCCGGCGGCATCTTCCGCGCCCTGTACCCTAACGAACTGCACGGCGTGAGCATCGACGACTCCATCGCCAGCATCGAGCGAATCTTCAAGAACGACGCCGAGCCGCGTGATATCGCCGCGATCATCATCGAGCCGGTGCAAGGCGAAGGCGGCTTCTACGTCGCGCCGAAAGAGTTCATGAAGCGCCTGCGCGCCCTGTGCGACCAGCACGGCATCCTGCTGATCGCCGACGAAGTGCAGACCGGCGCTGGCCGTACCGGCACCTTCTTCGCCATGGAACAGATGGGCGTTGCCGCTGACCTGACCACCTTCGCCAAATCCATCGCTGGCGGCTTCCCGCTGGCCGGTGTCTGCGGCAAGGCCGAATACATGGACGCTATCGCTCCAGGCGGCCTGGGCGGCACCTACGCCGGTAGCCCGATCGCCTGTGCCGCTGCTCTGGCGGTGATGGAAGTGTTCGAAGAAGAGCACCTGCTGGACCGCTGCAAGGCGGTGGGCGAGCGTCTGGTGAACGGCCTCAAGGCCATCCAGGCCAAGTACCCGGTGATCGGCGAAGTGCGTGCCCTGGGCGCGATGATCGCGGTGGAACTGTTCGAGAACGGCGACAGCCACAAGCCGAACGCCGCTGCTGTGGCTCAGGTCGTGGCCAAGGCTCGCGACAAGGGGCTGATCCTGCTGTCCTGCGGCACCTATGGCAACGTGCTGCGGGTGCTGGTGCCGCTGACCTCGCCGGACGAGCAACTGGATAAAGGCCTGGCCATCATCGAAGAGTGCTTCGCCGAGCTCTGAGTGGATGGTGTTGTGACCTGATCGACAAAAAAACCCGCTTCGGCGGGTTTTTTTCATCCCCAGGCGGTCCATAGGGGATTTGCGCTGTATGGAAGCCCGTGCATTGACTAAGGTGCAAAGGATTGTCTAGGGAGCGTGCTGCATGACCGCTGTTGATTTGCCTGCTGTACCTCGCGTGCTGATTGCCGAGGCCGATCCCTGGTCCGGTGATTTGCTCAAGCAAGTGCTGTTGAACGTGCGCTGTGACGCTCGCGTTGATCTGTGTGCCGACGGCCAGGCAGCCCAGGGCCTGCTGAGCGCCAAACCCTATGACCTGATCATTGCCGACTGGGAGTTGCCGGGCGTCGACGGTCTGTCGTTGCTGCGGGCCGTGCGTCAGCGCAAGCGTGATCCGATGCAGCCTTTTATCCTCCTCAGCGTGCGCAGCGACAGTGCCAGCGTGCGCGAGGCCCTGCCGTTGGCGCCCACCGCCTACCTGACCAAACCCCTGAACATGGAGGGGCTGACCCAACGCCTGCAAGGATTGCTGTTGGGCGCTGACCAGGAGGTTTCGTACGAGATGCCGGTGCTGGCGCCGGGCATGACTCTGTGGCGCTTTCTTGAACACCGTCGCGAGATCGCCGACGGTGCACCATTGCTGACGGACGTGCAGTCGGCGGTCAAGGCCAGCCTTACCCCCGAAGGCCTGGATCTCAAACAGTTGGAAGAGCAACTGCGCACTGACCCGCAGGTCACCGCGGTGCTTATTTCTGCCGCTAACAGTGCCGCCCAGCACCACGGCGCGGGCGTGCAGACCCTGTCCCAGGCGCTGTATCAGTTGGGCGCCGGGCAAAGCATGAATCTGATCCTCGGCATGACCCTCAAGCGCACTGCGCGCCTCAGTGATCAAGCGCTGACCGATTACGCCGAGCGGTACTGGGCGCTGTCACTGCACACTGCGCAATATGGCCGGACCCTGGCCCGCCTGCTGGACCTCGACCATGAACGCTGCTACTGCGCGGGGCTTCTGCACCGATTGGGCGATCTGGCGCTGCTGCGGTGCCTGCAAGAGTGGAAGCAGGAAGGCGGTGAACTGGATGATCAGGAGGCAATTGGCGATGCCCTGGAGCGTTTTGGCGCGGCCTACGGTTCGGCCTTGCGCACCCGCTGGCGCATGCCTCTGGAACTGCGCGACTTGATTGCCTCGATCTATCAACTGGGCGGTGGGGTGTATTCGCGCGAGGCGCTGGTGATGAACCTGGCGGCGCAACTGGCGCGCTTGGGCGAGCATGAAGGGGTGGAAGAAATTGCGCGCTGCAAGAGCGCACGGCTGCTGAAAGTCGGCCTGCCGGAGTTGACCCGGTTGCGCAAAGGTTAGAACCAGCAGGCTGGCAGTCACCCGCTGACGATGCGGTTCTTGCCTTGGCGCTTGGCTTCGTACAGGGCCGCGTCGGCGCGGGCGAACAGGCTGTCGAGGTCGGTGTCCTCCGGCAACCGGCCGGTCAGGCCCTGGCTGACGGTGATGCTGAAGGTCTGGCCGTGGTGACTGAAGGCCTGACGCTGGATCTCCCGCTGCAAGCGTTCGGCCACCTGGCGTGCCAGGTTGGCGGAGCAACCGGGAAACACCGCGGCGAACTTCTCGCCGCCGATGCGCCCGAACACATCCCCCCGACGCAGTACGGCGTGTCCGGTTTCGGCGATGCGTTGCAGCACGATGTCGCCTTCGGGGTGGCCGTAGGTATCGTTGATCACCTTGAAGTCATCGATGTCCAGTAACAGGAAAGCCAGGGGCGAACCCCGCAATCTTGCCTGTTCGAACTCGCGGTTGGCGCATTCGAAAAAGTGCCGGCGGTTGCTGCTCTGAGTCAGCACGTCAGCGGTGGCCAGACGTTGCAGTTCGGTTTGCAGGTGTTTCTTTTCGGTGATGTCCTCGGCGATGCCGACCACGATCAGTCGCTGCCCGGGCTCGGCATTGCGGTTGATGAAGCACTTGTCGCTGAGCCAGCGCACCTGGCCCGTCGCATCGATGATGCGATACTCGCGATCTTCCATGGCGCCTTTTTCCAGAACCTGGGCCAGGGTGCGTTGGGCATACGCCAGGTCGTCGGGGTAGATGCTGTCGCGCCACTGGTTGTAGTCCGCCAGCAGCAGTCCGGTGGGGCGACCGAAGATTCGCTCGTACGCGGGACTGACGTATAGCACCTGTCGATTGTCCCAATCGAAGGCCCAGAGTAAGGCGTTGACACTGACCAGCAGCGAATTGAACAGTTGTTCACGTTCTGTCAGGCGTGCGACTTCGCCTTGGGCGTGCATCAGGGCCATCAGGGTGTGCGCGGCCTCGGGCCACTGTTGAAGCGTGGAGGGCGTGTGTGGGTTCTTGTTGACCATCGGCACTGATCTCAAAAGGCGTGCCGCGCGGTGTTCTACAGCGGCTACAACCAAACCCGCCTGGGTGGCGAAGTGTTGCTTGAGATAAGGGATCGAGCACTTAGTTCCCGGGGTTGGAAGCGATACGCTGAGCCCCCGCCGGACGGTCGTCGGGGCCTGCAGGGCGGCGGCGGGAATGTTTTGTGGCAAGGCTGTTTGTCGCCGTGACAGCTATGGCGTTGCCGCTGAGCAGGAGCCGGCGCCCTCGTCACAGTCCGGCTGTGATGAGGGCGCTTGGATCAGGCGGCGTTAGGGCGCAGCGAGTAGGTTTTCAACTGATCGGCAAAGTCGCGCAGGGACTGGATGCCGCTGGCTTCGGCTTCGTGGACCCATTCCTTGATCGCGGCCAGCATGTCGTGGCCATTGGCGCTGGTCTTGACCCAGATCTGTTGCAGGGCCAGGCGTTTTTCGTAGATCACCTTCAAGGCCTGGCTGTGCTCCAGCATGTTCTGGATGCGCAGGTGGTGACGGTCTTCCAGCAAGCTGGTTTCCCGGGACAGCAAGCGCTTGGCGCGACGGAACTGGTGGCGTACCGAGTGATCGACCTTGTCCAGCTCTTGCTTGACCAGCGGGCCGATCACCAGCTTGCGGTACTGAGCCATGATCTGGAACCGGTTGTTGAGGATCGCCATGGCGGTGTCCATGTCCAGGTGCCCCTTGCCTTCGACCCGGTGGGCGATCGGTGCCACGCGCTGAACCTTGGCCAGGCGCAGGAAGCTGAAGACCTTGATCCAGGCCCAGCCCAGGTCGAACTCCCACTTCTTCACCGAGAGCTTGGCCGAGTTGGGGTAGGTGTGATGGTTGTTATGCAGTTCTTCACCGCCAACGATGATGCCCCACGGCACCAGGTTGGTGGCGGCGTCTCGACATTCGAAGTTGCGGTAGCCCACGGCATGGCCCAGGCCGTTGATCACGCCAGCAGCCCACAGCGGAATCCACATCATCTGCACCGCCCAGATGGTGATGCCGATGGTGCCGAACAGCAGCAGGTCGATGACGGCCATCAGCGCCACGCCTCCGAGTTTGTAGCGGCTATAGAGGTTGCGCTCGATCCAGTCTTCCGGGCAGTTCTTGCCGTAGATGCGCAGGGTCTCGGGGTTTTTAGCCTCTTCGCGATACAGCTCGGCGCCTTTGCGCAGCACTGTGGACAAGCCCTTGATCACCGGGCTGTGGGGATCGTCGACGGTCTCGCATTTGGCGTGGTGCTTGCGGTGGATAGCAGTCCACTCGCGGGTGTTCTGCGCCGTGGTCAGCCACAGCCAGAAGCGGAAGAAGTGTTTCAGGCCGGCGTTGAGTTCCAGGGAACGGTGTGCGGAGTAGCGGTGCAGATAGACCGTGACCGCGACAATGGTCACGTGGGTCATCAGTAGGGTGACTGCCACCAGTTGCCAGGCGGACAAGCCAAGTAAACCTTCGTACCACATAGGCGATGAGGCCCTCGATAAAGAAAAAAACAGCTCCGGCATTATCACTCAGTGCAGTGAGAAAACCAGTCACCCTTTCAGATAAGAGTGGCGGCATGTTTCTTCCTCTATAATCCCAAACTTTTCGTGTGGAAATAGACGGACTTATGTCGGTGTCTTATCGCAATGGCTTGCGTGCCGCGCTGCTCTACTTGCTGCTGTCGTTGATCTGGCTACAGCTCAGTGGTTATTTATCGAGCAGTTTCTTCGATAATTTTGCCGATCAGGCCCGCTGGCAACGTATCAGTGGCTACGCTTGGGCGCTGTTCAGCGCCGTGCTGATCTTCTTTGCCCGGGCCCGTCTGTTACGGGTCATGGGGGCGGATCGCTGGCTGCGTCATCAACACAAGGACCGTGAGCGCCTGCGCCAGGCGGCGGCGGTGTTCGACTGTACCCGCGAAGGGGTGCTGGTGAGCGACACCCAGGGCCAGATCGTTCACGTCAATCGCGCGTTCATCGAGATTACCGGCTATCAGCGTGAAGAAGTGCTGGGCCATCAGCCGAGCATGTTCAAGTCGGGTCACCATTCAGCCGATTTCTACAAGGCGATGTTCGACGCCTTGCAGCAGTGCGGCGAGTGGAGCGGCGAAATCTGGAACCGGCGCAAGAGCGGTGAAATCTATCCGCAATGGCAGACCATTCGTGCGATCCACGACGACCAGGGTGAACTGACCCATTACGTTGCGGTGTTTTCCGATATCAGCGCGATCAAGGATTCTGAGCACGAATTGGCCCACCTGGCCCACCACGACCCCTTGACCGACCTACCCAACCGCTTGTTGTTCACCGATCGTGCCGAACAGGCCCTGGCTTCGGCACAGATTCACAAGCGTGGCTGCGCCCTGCTGATGATCGACCTCGATCACTTCAAAATGATCAACGATAGCCTCGGTCACAACCTTGGGGATCAGTTGCTCAAGGCTGTCGCCGAGCGCTTGGGGGGCATGTTCGGCCCGGGCATTACCTTGGCGCGGCTGGGCGGTGACGAGTTCGCGGTGCTGGCCGAAAGCTGCCCGCAATTGGTGCAGGCCGCGGCTCTGGCCCAGCGCATCATCGATGGCCTCAAGGAGCCCTTTGAGTTGGGCGAGCAGCGATTGCTGATCAACGCCAGCATCGGCATCAGCCTGTTCCCCAGCGACGCCCTGAGCGCCAGCCAACTGCTGCGTAACGCCGATGCGGCGTTGTTCAAGGCCAAGAGTGCCGGGCGCAACGGGTATGCCTTGTACACCGAAGAACTCACCGCCCACGCTCAGCGACGGGTGGAGATCGCTTTTGAACTGCGCCGTGCCCTGGAGCAGCAGGAGCTACGGGTCTACTACCAGCCGGTGCACGACCTCCAAAGCAGCCGCCTGATCGGCGTTGAGGCCTTGGTGCGCTGGCAGCACCCGCAGCGCGGTCTGGTGTCGCCGGCGGAGTTCATCCCGATTGCCGAGCGCACCGGGATGATTGCCGAGATCGATGCCTGGGTTATGCAGCAAGCCTGTCGGCAGATGTGCCAATGGCAGGCTGACGGCGTCGAGCTGTCGTTTGTCGCGGTGAATGTGTCGACCCGCCTGTTTGCTCGCAGCGAGTTGTATCAGCAGGTGGCCCAAGTGCTGCACGACACGGGGTTGGACCCGGCCTATCTGGAACTGGAAGTCACCGAGAGCGCGGTGATGGATGATCCGGAGGTGGCGTTGGAACAGATGCACCGCCTGCGCGAGCTGGGCATCCGTCTGGCCATCGACGATTTCGGCACCGGTTATTCATCCCTGCTGCGGCTCAAGCGCCTGCCGGTGCAGAAACTCAAGATCGACCAAGGCTTTGTCGCCGGGTTGCCGGGTGACGAAGACGATGCGGCGATTTCCCGGGTGATCATTGCTCTGGCCCAGAGTATGGGCATGCAGGTACACGCCGAAGGCATCGAGCAGGCGGAACAGGCACGGTTTCTCCTCGATCACGGGTGCGACCTGGGCCAGGGCTACTGGTTCGGCCGGCCGATGCCGGCAGAACAGTTGGTCTGGGGAAACGCCCCTGCGATCACCAAGACCCCCGAGGACTGCTGCTAGATCGTCAGGCAAGGCGCTGCAGGCCTTGTCGCAGCCCGCCAAGACTCGACAGCGGCTACGGGTGTACGGTGTGTAGGCGCTGCCGCCGGCTGTGAAGCCGGCGCGGCGACCTTGAGCGTGCCGCAGGCCATTACATCATCCAGAACTCGGGCCTGGGGGCTGGCTCAGCAGCAGGCTGGCGAACGGCTCAGAGAGCAGGGCGTTGCAGCATTTGGTCGTGGCGAAGCTCCGCAGCCTTGGGAAGTGATGTCTCTACGGCGACACCGCACGGCCCCCGCCAGTCCTCGCCAAAAGCCCTGTATGTACGGGTTTCACTGGGATCTATCGGTCTTGCTGGTCTGAGCAGAGGGCGATTGTTCGCACCCGGATCGAGCC
This sequence comes from Pseudomonas sp. LD120, assembly GCF_009861525.1. GTDB lineage: Bacteria > Pseudomonadota > Gammaproteobacteria > Pseudomonadales > Pseudomonadaceae > Aquipseudomonas. The sequence goes on from NZ_WVHL01000004.1 coordinate 64,571, forward strand.
TTGGCTGGGTTTTGCCTTTCACCCGAAGATCCTTCTGGCCAGTGGCAACCCGGCGACGCTGAGCATTCTCGGTTGCAACGCGGAGATCTTCCTGGAGCGTCAGAAGTTGCCGTTCATCCGGTCGGAGCGGGCCATGGAAATCCGGCTGGAGCCTGGAAAAATCCTCCGGACCTTGGCCTGGCATGCCTGCGGGGTGGCGCCAAAAGGCCATGCAGGAGCATGTGCCCAGTGCGGCGCTGCGCAGCGGAATTGCCTTTGCCACTCCCGCTTCTTCCTGAGCTGAGCTATACCCAAACTCATGGGGCACCATAGTGAGAGTCAATCATCTGCGGCTTCCTGAACGGGGGAAGGGCAGATATGATGGGCCACGTTTTTTTGCTTACAACCTGGAGAATTCCATGAGCAGCGATCTTATCAAACACGTCAGCGACGCCAGTTTCGAGGCCGACGTACTCAAAGCCGAAGGCGCTGTACTGGTCGACTATTGGGCTGAGTGGTGCGGCCCATGCAAAATGATCGCTCCGGTTCTGGACGAAATTGCTGAGACCTACCAAGGCAAACTGACTGTTGCCAAGCTGAACATCGACGAAAACTCGGAAACCCCGGCCAAGCATGGCGTGCGTGGTATCCCGACCCTGATGCTGTTCAAGAACGGCAACGTCGAGGCCACCAAGGTCGGCGCGCTGTCGAAGTCGCAACTGGCTGCTTTCCTCGACGCCAACATCTAAGCGTCGATTTGAGTGTCACTGAAAAGCCCCGCAAAATGCGGGGCTTTTTCGTAATTGAGGGCTAGACGCTCCGAAACTCAGGTGTTACATTCGGCCCCGCACTGGTTTCTCCAGCGCCCCCTGCAAGCCGTCGCCGACGCTCTCCTTTTCGAATAAGTACGCGATCCTGTCGCCTTCTCTGCGGCGCGGCCTCATTAAGCCAAAAGCTTAATTTCCCCCCTCTATAAATGATTACGTCATTCCTATATGAATCTGACTGAACTCAAGCAAAAGCCGATTACCGAACTGCTCGAATTGGCCGAACAGATGGGCATAGAAAATATGGCCCGTTCGCGCAAGCAGGACGTGATTTTCTCCCTGCTGAAAAAGCACGCGAAAAGCGGTGAGGAAATCTCCGGTGATGGCGTGCTGGAGATCCTCCAGGACGGCTTCGGCTTCCTCCGCTCCTCCGACGCCTCCTACCTGGCCGGCCCGGACGATATCTACGTCTCGCCAAGCCAGATCCGTCGCTTCAACTTGCGTACCGGCGACACCATCGTTGGCAAGATTCGCCCTCCCAAGGAAGGCGAGCGTTACTTCGCGCTGCTCAAGGTCGACACGATCAACTACGATCGCCCCGAGAACGCCAAGAACAAGATTCTGTTCGAAAACCTGACGCCGCTGTTCCCGACCGTGCGCATGAAGATGGAGGTCGGCAACGGTTCCACGGAAGACTTGACGGGTCGTGTCATCGACCTGTGCGCCCCGATTGGTAAAGGCCAGCGTGGTCTGATCGTTGCTCCGCCGAAGGCGGGCAAAACCATCATGCTGCAGAACATCGCGTCGAACATCACCCGTAACAACCCTGAAGTTCATCTGATCGTGCTGCTGATCGACGAGCGTCCGGAAGAAGTGACCGAGATGCAGCGCACCGTGCGTGGCGAAGTGGTTGCCTCGACTTTCGACGAGCCGCCAACTCGCCACGTGCAAGTGGCCGAGATGGTGATCGAGAAGGCCAAGCGCCTGGTCGAGCACAAGAAGGATGTGGTGATCCTGCTGGACTCCATCACCCGTCTGGCCCGTGCCTACAACACCGTGATCCCGAGCTCCGGCAAGGTGCTGACCGGTGGTGTCGATGCCCACGCCCTGGAGAAACCCAAGCGTTTCTTCGGCGCCGCGCGCAACATCGAAGAAGGCGGCTCGCTGACCATCATCGCCACCGCGCTGGTTGAAACCGGCTCGAAGATGGACGAAGTGATCTACGAAGAGTTCAAGGGTACCGGCAACATGGAGCTGCCCCTGGATCGCAAGATCGCTGAAAAGCGCGTCTTCCCGGCTATCAACATCAACCGCTCCGGCACCCGCCGCGAAGAGTTGCTGACCGCCGACGACGAGCTGCAGCGCATGTGGATTCTGCGCAAGTTGCTGCATCCGATGGATGAAGTCGCGGCCATCGAGTTCCTGGTCGACAAGCTGAAACAGACCAAGACCAACGATGAGTTCTTCCTGTCGATGAAACGCAAGTAAATCGATCAGGCCAGCAAGAGCCGGGGAAACCCGGCTTTTTGCTATCTGACATTCTCTATTCTGAACCTGTGGGTTCGGCGCTAAACTGCCTGCCCCGAATGCCACGGCGAAAACGAGGCTCACGCATGCAGTATCGCGACTTGCGCGACTTTATCAGCGGCCTGGAACAGCGCTCGGAACTCAAGCGCATCCAGGTTCCGGTGTCCCCAGTGCTGGAAATGACCGAGGTCTGCGATCGCACCTTGCGTGCCAAAGGCCCGGCCCTGCTGTTTGAAAACCCCACCGGTTATGACATCCCTGTGCTCGGCAATCTGTTCGGCACCCCTGAGCGCGTGGCCTTGGGGATGGGCGCCGAGGCCGTCAGTGAACTGCGGGAAATCGGCAAGCTGCTGGCCTTCCTCAAGGAGCCGGAGCCGCCCAAGGGGCTCAAGGACGCCTGGTCCAAGCTGCCGATCTTTCGCAAGATCATTTCCATGGCCCCCAAGGTGGTCAAGGATGCGGTGTGCCAGGAAGTGGTGATCGAGGGCGACGATGTCGACCTGGGCATGCTGCCGGTGCAGACTTGCTGGCCCGGCGACGTCGGGCCGCTGATCACCTGGGGCCTGACCGTGACCAAGGGGCCGAACAAGGACCGGCAGAACCTGGGCATCTATCGTCAGCAGGTGATTGGCCGCAACAAGGTGATCATGCGTTGGTTGAGCCATCGCGGCGGCGCGCTGGATTACCGCGAGTGGTGCGAGAAGCACCCGGGCCAGCCGTTCCCGGTATCGGTGGCCCTGGGCGCGGACCCGGCAACCATTCTCGGCGCCGTGACCCCAGTGCCGGACAGCCTCTCCGAATACGCCTTCGCCGGCCTGCTGCGGGGCAATCGCACCGAGCTGGTGAAGTGCCGTGGCAACGACCTGCAAGTGCCGGCCACTGCCGAAATCATCCTAGAAGGGGTGATCCATCCGGGCGAGATGGCCGATGAAGGCCCCTACGGCGACCACACGGGTTACTACAACGAGGTCGACAGCTTCCCGGTGTTCACCGTGGAGCGCATCACCCATCGTATCAAGCCGATCTACCACAGCACCTATACCGGCCGGCCGCCGGATGAGCCAGCGATTCTCGGCGTGGCGCTCAACGAAGTCTTTGTGCCGATCCTGCAGAAGCAGTTCCCGGAAATCACCGACTTCTACCTGCCGCCCGAGGGCTGTTCCTATCGCATGGCGGTGGTGACCATGAAAAAGCAGTACCCGGGCCACGCCAAGCGCGTGATGCTGGGTGTCTGGTCGTTTTTGCGACAGTTCATGTACACCAAGTTCGTTATCGTCACCGACGACGATATCAACGCCCGGGACTGGAACGACGTGATCTGGGCCATCACCACGCGCATGGATCCCAAGCGCGATACGGTGATGATCGACAACACCCCGATCGACTACCTCGACTTCGCCTCGCCGGTGTCCGGCCTGGGCTCGAAGATGGGGCTCGACGCCACTCACAAGTGGCCCGGAGAAACCACCCGAGAGTGGGGCCGGGTCATCGTCAAGGATGAGGCGGTCACCCGCCGGATCGATGCCATCTGGAATCAGTTAGGAATAGATTGATGCGTGTAACCTTGCAGCCCTCCGGAGCCGTGCTTGAGACACTGCCCGGCGAGCGGATTCTCGATGCGGCGCGGCGCCTGGGCTATGAATGCCCGCAGAGCTGCCGCAATGGCAACTGTCACGTGTGCGCGGCCTTGCTGGTGGAGGGTAGTGTGCAGCAAGCCGGTGATGTGCGTGATCATGGCGAGTTCTACACTTGCATTGCAGAGCCGCTGGAAGACTGCATTGTGCTGTGGGATGGCGTCCTTGCGCTGGGAGAGTTGCCGGTGCGCAGCTTGTCGTGTCAGCTCACTGAGTGCCTTGAGATCGGCGGCGATGTCTGGCGGGTCAGGCTGCGGGCGCCAGCGGGCAAGCCACCGCGTTATCACGCTGGGCAGTATTTGATGCTGGAGCGCGACAATGGCGAGAAGTCAGCCTTCTCCCTGGCATCGGCGCCCCACTGCGGGCGTGATTTGGAACTGCATGTGCTGGTGCGCGAGAACAGTGCGCAAAGCCTGATGGAGCAACTGCAGCGCAACCGCATGGCCCGGATCGAGATGCCCTTCGGTGATACACATCTGGCTGAGCTGCCGGAGGGGCCGCTGGTGCTGATTGCCGCCGGCACCGGCATGGCGCAGATGCACAGCTTGATCGAGCATTGCCGGGCCGAGGGTTTCAAGCACCCGGTGCATCTGTATTGGGGCGTGCGTCGTCCGGAAGACTTCTATCAGTTGGAGCACTGGGATGAGTGGCAGCAATTGCCCAACCTGTATCTGCACAAGGTGGTCAGCGACCTGTGCGGCAGGGAAGGCCGTTGCGGCATGCTGCACGAGGCTGTGTGCGAGGACATCGCCGACCTGTCGGCGGTACACGTGTATGCCAGTGGTTCGCCGGCGATGATCTACGCCACTCTGGATGCGCTGGTCAGCGCGGGTATGGATGCCCATCAGATGCGTGCCGATGTGTTCGCCTACGCGCCACGCCCCTGAAAACCTCAGATCCACTCACATCTTTATAACTCTTTATATAGCCCATCGGTATTTAGCTAATTAACTAAATGCCGGTAGGTTATATCTAATCTTTCAACTTAACTGCTCGGGCTTAGTGGCACTTAACTTGCCTGAAACTCATGTGTCTTGTCGTGACTGCCAAACGTTCTATTAAGTAACTTCTTTGACGCGGGGAGCCAAACGCTATTCGCCATGACAGCCCTTGAATCCGGTTTTCTGAATCTGGCTTACCCTCCGCGGCTCGATCTGGGGCCGCAACTGACCCACGAACAACTTCGCAGTTCCATGCAATCCACCATGGCCCGGCACAAGGGTGGTCCGGTCTGGCTGTTTGCCTACGGTTCATTGATCTGGCGCCCGGAGTGTTCGGCGGTCGAGCGCATGCGCGGCCGGGTACATGGCTATCATCGCGGTCTGTATCTATGGTCACACGAGCATCGCGGCACGCCGGAGCTGCCGGGCTTGGTGTTCGGCCTGGATCGCGGCGGCTCCTGCAGCGGGTTCGCCTATCGCTTGCCCGAGGAACACCTGGACGCCTCGCTGTATGCGCTCTGGCAGCGTGAGATGCCTTATCCCTCTTACCGTCCGCACTGGCTCAATTGCCGTCTTGAAGATGGCAGCCAGGTTCAAGCCTTGGGGTTTGTGCTGGAGCGGCACCTGCCTAGTTACGCCGGCAACCTGCCGGATCATGTGCTGAGTCAGGTGTTCGAGAGCGCTAGCGGGCGTTATGGCAGCACCCGGGATTATGTCGAGCAGACCGTCCAGGCCCTGCGCAACCATGCCATGCCGGATCGTAATCTGGAAGCGCGGCTCAAGCGCTGCAAGGCCGGTGCCGCGGATTAAGGGTGATGGTGGCGTTCAACGCACCTGCACCACCACTTTGCCCACAGCCTTGCGCTGCCTGAGGTCATCGATGGCGCGGGCCGCTTCAGTCAGTGGGTAAACCTGAGATACCAGCGGCTTGAGCTTGCCTGCGGCGAACCAGTCGAACAATTGCTGGAAGTTGGCCGCGTTGTCCTGAGGCTGGCGCTGGGCGAAGGAGCCCCAGAACACCCCCATCACCGCCGCGCCCTTGAGCAACGCCAGGTTCACCGGCAGCTCGGGGATACGACCGCTGGCAAAACCCACCACCAACAAGCGGCCATTCCAGGCGATGGCGCGCATGGCCTGGTCGAACAGATCGCCACCCACCGGGTCGTAGATGACGTCGGCGCCATTGCCGTCGGTCAGGCGCTTGATCTCATCTTTCAGGCTGTTTTCGCTGTAGTTGATCAACTCATCGGCGCCAGCGGCCTTGGCCACGGCGAGTTTTTCCACGCTGCTGGCGGCGGCGATCACCCTGGCGCCCATGGCCTTGGCGATTTCCACGGCTGCCAGTCCGACACCGCCCGAGGCACCGAGTACCAATAGGGTTTCACCGGGCTGCAGGTTGGCCCGCTGCTTGAGGGCATGCATCGAGGTGCCGTAGGTCATGCTGAAGGCGGCTGCGGTGTTGAAGTCCATGGTGGCGGGAATCGGCAGCACGTTGTAGGCCGGCACTGCGACCTGCTCGGCAAAGCTGCCCCAGCCAGTCAGGGCCATGACTCGCTCGCCCACCTTGAGCGGACCAACCTGTTGGCCCACCGCACTGATCACGCCGGCCGCTTCGCCACCCGGGGAAAAGGGGAAGGGCGGCTTGAACTGGTATTTACCCTCGATGATCAGCGTGTCCGGGAAGTTGACGCCTGCGGCATGCACGTCCAGCAGGATCTCGTTCTTCTTCGGTACAGGGTTTGCGACCTCTTCCAGCACCAGCGTTTCGGCAGGGCCGAAGACTTTGCACAGCACGGCTTTCATCAGGGCTATTCCTTTGGGAGTGGTGGCCGATAAGTGTAGGAGTGTGAATCAGGCGGTCAACGAGCATGCTCGGTCCTGATGGCCAGCCATAAGCTTGTGCTTGGGCTCAGGCGGACGTGCCTTTATGCTAGGCCGCAAACCGGATTAAGGAGCGAATTGTGAAAGCGTGGATCATGTTGCTGCTGGCCCTCTTGCTGCCGATGGCAGCGGTGGCCGAAGAGGCCAAAGATGGCGAAGCACCGAAAGTCAGTTACATCAGCCTGAGCCCGCCTTTCGTGGGCAACTACGGTTTGGATGGCAGCCCGAAACTCAAGGTCTACAAGGCCGATGTGGCCTTGCGGGTAACCGGCGATGCCTCGGCCCAGGCGGTCAAGGCCAATGAACCGTTGATCCGCAACCAGCTGGTGGCGCTGTTCGCCCAGCAGACCACCGACACCATGAATAACGTCGAGGCCAAGGAAAAGCTGCGCCAGGAAGCCCTCAAGCAGGTGCAGCAAGTGATGAGCGATGAAACCGGCAAGCCGGTGGTGGAAGACCTGCTGTTCAACAACCTGATCATCCAGTAATCCGGTTGTTTTAAGGTCTGGCCTGCCGACGAAGGCGCTCTGGCGGGCGCCTTCGTCGGCTTCTGCGGGAGGCGGCTAGGAGGCGAGGCTTTTGCGAAAGCGCGCCAGGGCGATGGCGAAGAACAATAGGCCGATGGCCGCCAGCGCCAGCAGGTCGGGCCAGACCACGCTGACTCCTGCGTCGCGGAACAGAATCGCCGCGCTGAGGCTGACGAAGTGGGTAGAAGGCGAGCCCTGCATTACCCATTGCAGCCATTGCGGCATGCTGTCCAGCGGCGTGCTCCCCCCTGACAACAGCAGCATCGGAATGATCACCGGGATCGCCAGCAAGCCGAACTGTGGCGTCGAGCGTGCCAGGGTCGCGAGGAATATCCCCAGCGCGGTGCTGGCAAACAGATAGAGCGCCGTGACCATCAAGAACAGCCCCATCGAGCCCGCCAGCGGTACGCCCAGGGCGCCTTTGACGATTACCTCCAGTGATATCCAGGTGCATAGCACCACCACCAGCATATTGCTCCAGACCTTGGCCAGCATGATCTCCAGCGCTGTCAGCGGCAGCACCAGCAGGTGGTCGAGGGTGCCGTGCTCACGCTCGCGCAGTAATGCGGTGCCGGTGAGCACGATGGCCAGGATGGTGATGTTGTTGACGATCTGAATCACCGCCAGGAACCAACCGCCTTCCAGGTTGGTGTTGAACAGGGCGCGGGTGGTCAGCAGGGCCGGGGCCTTGCTCGCGGCATCGGCTTGATTGGCATAGTTGAGCATTTCGCGTTGGAAGATCCGGCCGATGTAGCCGGCCCCCATGAACGCCTGGCTCATGGCCGTGGCGTCGACGTTGACCTGCACCGCCGGCTGGCGGCCGGCCAGCAGGTCACTCTGGAAGTTGGCGGGGACGTTGATCACGAAGGTGTACTGGCCACTGTCCATCACCGTATCCAATTGGTCGTAGGGCAGGTCTGCCGGTGCTTGGAACTCCGGCGGTTGCAGAGATTCTGCCAACTGCCGCGACAGCGGACTGTGGTCTTCATCCACCACCGCCACGCTGGCGTTATGCACGCCGATCACCGAACCGGCGGCGGGCATGTAGATGGCCACGGTGAAGGCATACATCAAAAACAACAGCAATACGCTGTCGTGGCGCAGGCTGGTGAGCTCCTTGAGCCCTAGACGCAGGATGTGAGTGAGCCGGTTCATCAGACCTCCTGCTTTTTCAGCATGACCAGGCTCAGCCCGGTGAAACCGAGAAAAAATCCGACCAGCGCCAGGCACTGGGGCCAGAGTTCGCGCAGGTCCAGGGCCTTGGTGAAAGTGCCCACCGCGATATCCAGGAAGTGTCCGGCGGGGAACAACTGCCCCATGATGGCCGCCGCCCCTTCCAGGGACGAGCGCGGCACGATCAGCCCGGAGAACTGGATGGTCGGCAGGCTGGTGATGATCATGGTGCCGAGGATCGCTGCGATCTGCGTGCGGGTGAACGCCGAGATCAGCAGCCCCATGCTGGTGGTGGCCAGCACGTAGAGCACGCCACCCAGCGCCAGGGTCAGGCCGCTGCCTTTGAAGGGCACGCCGAACAGCCAGCGGTTCATCGCCACCAGTACCGTCAGGTTGATCAGGCTGACGACCAGGTAGGGCGCTTGCTTGCCCAGAAGGAACTCCAGGCGGGTCAGGGGCGTGGCATAGAAGTTGGTGATCGAGCCCAGTTCCTTCTCGCGGACGATGCCCAGCGCCGTGAGCATGGCCGGGATGAAGGCCAGGATCAGCGCCATGACTCCTGGGCCGATGGCGTTGACGCTGACCACATCCTGGTTGTAGCGGAAGCGGGTCTCCAGCCTGGCGGCGGGTCTTGAGGCAAGTGCCGGGCTGCTTTGCTCCACCAGTTGCTCCAGGTTGGCCTGGTGCACCGCTTCGACATAGTTGCGGCTGGTTTCGGCGCGAAACGGCATGCCGCCATCGAGCCAGGCGGCTACTGTCGGCTGGCGTCCGGCATACAGGTCTCGGCCGAAACCAGGCGGGATTTCCAGGGCCAGCTTGATGTCCGAGCGTTGCAGGCGTCGATGCAGTTCGGTGGGGTTTTGAATCAACGGCTTTTCCTGGAAGTAGCGTGAGCTGCGGAAGGCTTCCAGGTAGGCGCGACTTTGCGGCGTCTGGTCTTGGTCATAGATGGCGAAGGCAAGTTTCTCCACATCCAGGGAGATGCCGTAGCCGAAGATCACCATCATGAAAATGGCCCCCAACAGGGCAAAGCTCAGGCGCACCTTGTCGCGCAACAACTCCTTGCCCTCACGGGAGGCCACCGCCAACAGGCGCGCCAGGCTCAGGCTCGAGTGATCGGGGGGCGGGCTGCTGGTACTGGCGGCTGCCACAGGGGGCGGGGCGGGTGTGTCCTGCGGTTTTTGGGCTTGCTCCAGGCAGCGCACGAACGCCTCTTCCAGGGTGTCGCCGGCAAACTGTTTTTGCAGCGCCGCCGGGGTGTCGCAGGCCAGTACCTTGCCGGCGTGCATCAGTGAAATGCGGTCGCAGCGCTGGGCTTCGTTCATGAAATGAGTGGAGAGAAAGATGGTCACGCCTTGTTCCCGGGACAGCTCGATCAGCAGGCGCCAGAAATCGTCGCGGGCCGCTGGGTCCACGCCGGAGGTGGGCTCGTCGAGGATCAGCACTTCCGGGCGGTGCAGGACCGCCACTGCCAGGGACAGGCGCTGGCGCAGGCCAAGGGGCAGGCTGCCGGACTGTTGGTCGGCGATCTCCGCGAGGTCGAAGCGTTGGATCAGTTCCTCGATGCGCGGGCCGCTTTCGGCTTTTTTCAGGTCGAACAGGCGCGCGTGCAGCTCCAGGTTCTGGCGCACACTGAGTTCGCCATACAGCGAGAAACTCTGGGACATGAAACCGACCCGCTTGCGGGTGGCCAGGTCCTTGGCGTTCACCGGATTGCCCAGCAGTTTGGCGCTGCCTTCGGTGGCGGGCATCAAACCGGTGAGGACTTTCATGGTGGTGGTCTTGCCGCAGCCGTTAGAGCCGAGGAAGCCGAAGATTTCCCCGCGGCCGATGGCGAAGCTGACCTTGTCCACCGCCGTGAAATCACCGAAGCGCAGGGTCAGTTCGTGGGCTTGGATGGCGATTTCCTGGTTTTCGTTGGCGCGCGGCGGAATCACCAGGGGCTGATTGTCGTGGTTGCTGTCGCCCTGGAAATGGGTGAAGGCATCGTCCAGCTTGCCGCTGGGGGTTACCTGCGCCAGCTCCGCGCTCATGCCCTGGGCGATTATCTTGCCGCGGTCGAGCATCAGGCAGTGTTCAAACTGCTCGGCTTCCTCCATGTAGGCCGTGGCCACCAGCAATGTCAGTTGTGGGCGTTGCTGGCGTACGTCTTCCACCAGTTCCCAGAAGCGCCGGCGCGATAGCGGATCGACCCCGGTGGTGGGTTCGTCGAGGATCAGCAGGTCAGGCTCATGGATCAGGGCGCAGCACAGGCCGAGTTTCTGTTTCATCCCTCCCGACAGTTTGCCTGCCGGGCGCTCGGCAAAACGCAGCAGGTCGGTGGCCAGCAGCAGGCTGTGCATGCGTTGTTCGCATTCTTCATGGGGCAGGCCGAACAGGGTGGCGAAGAAGCGGATGTTCTCGTTGATGGACAGCTCGGGATACAGGTTGCCCCCCAAGCCTTGCGGCATGAAGGCGATACGTGGGTAGAGACTGCGGCGGTGGCGCCGCTGGGAAATCGTGCCTCCGAGCACGTCGAGCTCACCCTGCTGGAGCTTCTTGACCCCGGCGATCAGCCCGAGAAGGCTGGATTTACCTGCTCCATCCGGACCGATCAAGCCGCAGCGCGTGCCCGGCGGCAGGCTGAAGCTGATGTCGATCAGTGCTTGTTGTGAGCCGTAGCGATGACTGATGCCGGTGGCTTGCAGCGCCAGGCCGCTCATTTCAGGTTGGCCGGCCAGTCCACGGGAGCGGTGCGTACATAGCCGGCACCGGGCATCCCCGGTTTGGCCTGAGGCACGGCGGCAGGTTGCGTCAGCCTGACTTTGACCCGGAACACCAGCTTCTGCCGTTCGTCACGGGTTTCCACCTCTTTGGGGGTGAACTGCGATTTGGCCGCGACGAAGCTGATCTTCGCTGGCAGCGTCTGTTCGGGCAGGGCATCGAGGAGGATTCGCGACTCATCGCCGACGGTCAGACGACCAGTCACCGAGGCCGGCAGATAGAGATTCATGTATTGATCGTTGGGGTCGATCAGCAGCAGCACCCGGCCGCCGGCACCCAGGACCTCGCCAGGTTCGGCCAGGCGCAGCTGGATGATGCCGTCGATGGGCGCCCGCAGGCTGCTGTCGTCGATTTCGCTGGTCAGTTGGGCAACTTGAGCCTGGGCGGCGCCGATGGCCGCCTTGACTGCCGAGACCTGGGCTTGTGCCGCCAACACCGCCGCGTTACCTGTGGTCAGGCGGGCTTGTTGCTGGTCGATCAACTGCTGGCTGGCGAAGCCGCGGCGGAACAGTTCCTGGGAGCGCTTGAGCTCCTGGTTGGCCAGGAGTTGCTCGCTTTGGCGCAACTGCACATTGGCTTCGGCGGCGGAGAGGTTCTCCCGGGCCCGCAGTACTTCAGCCTCGGCCTGGTTGCGCTGAGCCTCCAGGGTTCGGGTGTCCATGCGTGCCAGCAGTTGGCCCTGAAGCACCTTGTCGCCTTCGTTGACCTGTACCTGCGCCAAGCGCCCGGGGATCTTGGTGGCGATCTGTACTTCGGTGGCTTCAAGTCGGCCATTGCCCATGCTCAGCCCTTCGGGCAGGCGATCCTGCAGGGATTTCCAGTAGCCCAAGCCTCCAGCGGCCAGCAACAGAATCAACAGGGAAACAGCGAAAATGCGGGAAGAACGGTGGTTCGTCGACATGGGTTCTGCGTCCTGCGGCTATAGCGTCCGATTCTGACGGATCAAGGCTTTATTCTGCTTGATGCTCGTCAAATTTAAGGGCAAAGCCTAAACCTATTGTCCGCAGACTGCATGACGATTGAGGTGGTCGGCCTCAGCGCAGGGCGAGTACCGCGGCCCATTGCTCTGCGGTGACGGGCATGACCGACAGGCGACTGCCTTTTTGCACAAGGGGCATTTGCGCCAGGGCTATCTGCCGCTTGAGGTCGTCCAGGCGCAGGACCTTGTCGAAGGTCTCGACATGGGCGACATCGATCGCACTCCAGGCATTTTTCTCGACGCTGGACTTGGGGTCGAAATAGACGCTATCAGGCGCCAGGGCGGTTGGGTCCGGGTAGGCGGCCTGGATGATTCGGCCGATGCCGGCGATACCAGGCTCCGGACAACTGGAATGATAGAAAAAGAACTCATCACCGACGGCCATGGTGCGCAGGAAGTTGCGCGCCTGGTAATTGCGCACGCCGTCCCAGCGGGTTTGGCCAAGCTGTTGTAGGCCTCGGATCGAGAGTTCGTCCGGCTCGGATTTCATCAGCCAATAGGTCATGTTTCTTACCCTCAAAAAGATAGTTGCGCAGGTAGTTGGGCAATTTTATGACAAACCGACAGTCGGTTGACGTCAACGTTTGCGTGTCGGTTCACGTTATCGCAAAATGCCGGCAATTTAAGCTTGACGCTGCTGCACGGCCTGTTATGGAAACCGTTGTGGTCATCGTGTGTGATTTGCCTGAGGGGGGGCAATCGATGAAACGCCAACCGGATTTACTATGGATTTTGGTTATTTTGTTCGGTTTGGGCGTTGTGACCACCGGTTATGCGCAAAGCTTATGGACCAACAACAGTGACACCCCCGTTGAGATCGCCCAGCAGCAGGTGCAACCCTTCAAGCGCTGAATGGGCTTTGGTGCCGTTGACCGAACGCGGTGCCTATTTGGCGAAATACCATCTCTGATCAGTCACCGTGCCGTGCAGCGGCACATCCCAACTTGCCTGATCCAGCCTTGCCACTTTCTGACACTCATGGGCCAGCCCCAGCAGCTTCGGCTTGCGCCAGTTTTTGCGTCGCGCCAAGTAGGCCAGGCTGCGGTCATAGAAGCCGCCGCCCATGCCCAGGCGCCCGCCTTCCTCGTCGAATCCCACCAGAGGCAGCAGGACCAGATCCAGCGCCCAGACCTTGCGTTGTCGTGCGGTATTGACCTTGGGTTCGAGGATGCGAAAGCGATTGCGCCGCAGTTGTTCTCCAGGGCGGATGCGCTGGAAGACCATTTTGGTCCGTGGCCAGGCGCTGAGCACCGGCAGGTAGGTGGCCTTGCCCCGGCGCTGGGCGGCCCGCAGCAGTAGACGCGGGTCGATTTCACCGTCAGTGGGCAAATACAGGGACAGGTGTCGGGCGCGGCGAAACGCCGGGTTTTGCGCTAACTGGCGGTACAGGCCTTGTGCGGCCTGGCGTTGCTGCGCAGGCGTCAGGGCGCGGCGGGCGTTACGCAGCATGCGGCGAAGTTGCGGGCGGGAAAGCGGCGCAGGTTCGGTCATGAAAGAGGCTATGGGCGGTCGGACATGGCAGAACAGACTACCCGGAAAAACCAATGCCAGCATGGATAACTGGCATTGATTGGCAATTCAGGCTCCCCAGGCGAACCGCTGTCGACTTAGCCCTTGAACCCGAAAGTTCAAGGCGGAAGATGCAGCAGGCTTTAAGGCTTTCCGTCTAGCGGACATGCACACCAGCCCAACGTGCAACTTCCAGGGTAGTGCGAATCGGCTCAGGGACATCGCCAACTGGCAAGCACCCCAGGGAGTGGCGGGAGTATATCGCAACCTCCGTCAGGAATCAGCTTTGCTTGCGTCTGAATCGGAGGCCAGGACCAGGTCAACACGTTCCAGCAGATCGCGTACCTGTTCACGGGTGGTGGCGCTGGCCTGCACATCCGGGCGTTCTTGGCGATGCAGCAGGTCATGGGTGATGTTCAGGGCGGCCATGACCGCGATGCGATCGGCGCCGATGACTTTGCCGGTGCTGCGGATCTCACGCATCTTGCCGTCCAGGTAACGGGCGGCACTCACCAGATTGCTGCGCTCTTCCTGGGGGCAGATGATCGAATACTCTTTGTCGAGAATCTGCACGGTAACGCTATTGCTTGAACTCATGAGTCTTGCTCCAGGGCCTTGAGACGCGAAATCATCGATTCGACCTTACGCCGGGCGATTTCGTTTTTTTCAATGAGGTGCGCGCGTTCCTCGCGCCAGGTCTTTTCCTGAGCTAATAAGAGTGCGTTTTGACTCTTTAGTTGCTCGACCCGGGTAATAAGCAGTTCGAGTCTGGCCATCAGTGCGTGCAGGTCGTTGTCTTCCATTGTGTCCCACTGAAGTTGGTCTGATGAGTGGCAACGGCTGGGGCAGCGGGCGGACGGTCGGAACAGTCCTGGCGCATCGGTCGCTGTCCGGTCGGTAATCTGTCCGTCGTTCAAGGCCCTGCGTGGCGCTGGAACGGGGTGCAAAGCACAACGCAGCGCTGGCAATGAATGATGACACGCCCTACGATACGAGGTCTTCATTCTAGACATTGCGCCGCTTGGCGCCTAGCTGCCCATGCCCATTCAGAATTCCCCGTACAACGCCTTCGCCACCCTGCTCAGCAGCAGCGGTCATCCTGTTTCTCCAGCCGAATTGCACGGCCTGTTGCTGGGCCGCAGCTGCGCCGGCGCTGGGTTCGAGGTGGACGGCTGGTTGGTGGACGCCGCCGAACTGCTCGAAGGCGAGCCGCAAGAGAACGTGCGTAACGCCCTGATTGGCCTGCAGGAAATGGTCAAGGGCGAGCTCACCAGCGACGACATGACCGTGGTCTTGCTGCTGCCCAGCGACGACGCTCCCCTGAGCGAACGCGCCGCGGCCCTGGGTCAGTGGTGCCAGGGCTTCCTCGCCGGTTTCGGCCTCAATTCCCGTGATAGCAGCACCCTGAGCACCGAGGCCACTGAAGTGTTGCAGGACCTTGCAGCTATCGCCCAGGTACAGGACGCGCTGGAAGAGTCCGATGACGGCGAAAGCGACTACATGGAAGTGATGGAGTATCTGCGGGTCGCGCCGCTGTTGCTGTTCACCGAGACCAACAAGAGTGTTGCGCCGGCTGCCAAGCCTTCTCTGCATTGATCGACAGGGAACTGCATCTGCCCATGATTCATATCCCTAAAGTGGAATACAGCCGGCGCCGCAAGGCGCTCATGGCGCAGATGGAGCCCAACAGCATCGCGATCCTGCCTGCGGCAGCCGTGGCCATTCGCAACCGCGATGTGGAACACGTCTACCGCCAGGACAGCGATTTCCAATACCTCAGTGGCTTCCCCGAACCCCAGGCGGTGATCGTGCTGATGCCCGGTCGCGAGCATGGCGAGTACGTGCTGTTCTGCCGCGAGCGCAATGTCGAGCGCGAGCTTTGGGACGGTCTGCGCGCTGGACAGGAAGGTGCGATTCGCGATTACGGCGCGGACGATGCCTTCCCCATCACCGACATCGATGACATTCTCCCGGGCCTTATCGAAGGGCGCGACCGGGTCTATTCGGCCATGGGCAGCAACCCTGAGTTCGATCGCCACCTGATGGAGTGGATCAACGTGATCCGCTCTAAAGCGCACCTTGGCGCCCAGCCACCGAACGAATTCGTTGCCCTGGATCATCTGCTGCACGACATGCGCCTGTATAAATCGGCGGCGGAAGTGAAGGTGATGCGCGAGGCGGCGAGGATTTCCGCCCAGGCCCACATCCGCGCGATGCAAGCCAGCCGCCCCGGTCTGCACGAGTTCAGTCTGGAAGCCGAACTGGATTACCAGTTCCGCAAAGGTGGCGCGAAGATGCCAGCTTACGGCTCTATCGTCGCGGCGGGGCGCAACAGCTGCATCCTGCACTACCAACAGAATGACGCCCTGCTCAAGGATGGCGATCTGGTGTTGATCGACGCCGGTTGTGAAATCGACTGCTATGCCAGCGACATCACCCGTACCTGGCCGGTCAATGGCCGGTTTTCACCGGAGCAAAAGGCGATCTACGAACTGGTGCTGGCTGCTCAGCAAGCCGCCTTTGCCGAGATCGCCCCGAACAAACACTGGAATCAGGCCCATGAGGCGACGGTTCGGGTGATCACTGCCGGGTTGGTGGACCTGGGCTTGCTGCAAGGCGAGGTCGACGAACTGATTGCCAGTGAGGCTTACAAGACGTTTTACATGCACCGCGCCGGGCACTGGCTGGGCATGGATGTACACGATGTCGGCGAGTACAAGGTCGGCGGCGAGTGGCGGGTGTTGGAGGTCGGCATGGCGCTGACCGTGGAGCCGGGCATCTATATCTCACCGGACAACCAGCAGGTGGCTAAGAAGTGGCGCGGCATTGGCGTGCGCATCGAGGACGACGTGGTAGTGACCAAGCAGGGCTGTGAAATTCTGACGGACGGCGTGCCGAAAAGCGTCGCCGAGATCGAGGCGCTGATGGCGGCCGTCCGGGCCCCAGCGTCATGAGTCGGGTCAATCTGGCCATCATCGGTGGCGGCTTGGTTGGCGCGAGCCTGGCGCTGGCCTTGCAGGCCGGAGCCAAGGCGCGGGGCTGGAAGATCGTGCTGATCGAACCCTTCGCCCCCGGCGACAGTTTTCAGCCCAGTTACGATGCACGCTCCTCGGCCCTGTCCTTTGGCGCCCGGCAGATTTATCAGCGCCTGGGCCTGTGGCAAGCGATCTCGCGCCGCGCCGAGCCGATCAAGCAGATTCATGTGTCCGACCGCGGGCGGTTTTCCACCGCGCGCCTGTCGGCCATGGAAGAGGGGGTTCCGGCCCTGGGTTATGTGGTGGAAAACGCCTGGCTCGGCCAATGCCTGTGGCAAGGCCTGGACAAGGACGTGATCAGTTGGCGCTGCCCGGCTGAAGTCACCCGCCTTGAGCCCCTGGAGGGCGGCTATCGCCTGACCCTGAATGATGAAACCACCCTGGAGTGCGACCTGGCGGTGCTCGCCGATGGCGGCCGCTCCGGCCTGCGTGAGCAGTTGGGTATCGGGATCAAGCATCGCCCCTACAACCAGAGCGCGCTGATTGCCAACATCACCCCCAGCGAAGCCCACAACGGCATGGCCTTCGAGCGCTTCACCGACGATGGCCCGATGGCACTATTGCCATTGCCGGACAATCGCTGCGCGCTGATCTGGACCCGTCAGGGCATGGACGCGCAGCGTCTTGCCGATCTGGATGAGCGCAGTTTCCTCAGTGAGCTGCAGGGTGTATTCGGTTATCGCCTGGGCACCCTGAAACAAGTCGGCGCGCGCCACCTGTATCCGTTGTCGTTGGTAGAAGCCGAAGAGCAGGTGCGCCCCCATCTGGTGGTGCTGGGCAACGCCGCCCACAGCCTGCACCCGATCGCCGGCCAGGGCTTCAACCTGTCGCTGCGTGACGCTCAGGCCCTGGCGGATGCCTTGCTGGACAGCGAGCAGGTGCCGGGTGATTTCGCCGTACTGCAGGCTTATCGCGAGCGCCAGCGTCTGGACCAGAACCTCACCGTGGGCTTTTCCGACCAGGTCACCCGGCTGTTTGGCAGCAAGCTGCCGCTCTTGTCCGTGGGCCGCAACCTCGGCTTGCTCGGACTGGATCTGCTGCCCCCGGCCAAGCGCTGGTTCGCGCGCCAGGCCATGGGCCTGGGTACTCGCCCGGATGCGTGACTGGTTGACCCGACGGTTCGGCAAGGCGCGCCTGTTGCGCTGGTTGATGACCCTGTATCCGCCCTACCTGGGGGCTGGCGTGCGGGTGCGGCAGATCAGCGCGGACTTCCGTGAAGTGCGGGTATCCATGGGGTTGGGCTGGTACAACCGTAACTATGTCGGGACCCAGTTTGGCGGCAGCCTGTATTCCATGGTCGATCCGTTTTTCATGCTGATGCTGATGGAAAACCTCGGTCGCGACTACATCGTCTGGGACAAGGCCGCGGCCATCGATTTCATCGCTCCGGGCAAGGGGCCGGTGTTTGCCCGGTTCAGTATCGAGCAGGCACTGCTGGACGAGATCCGCCGCCAGACCGCCACGGGCGATAAATACCTGCCGCAGTTGCAGGTGGAGATTCATGACGGCTCCGGCACCCTGGTGGCGCGGGTCGATAAAACCCTTTACGTGCGGCTCAAGCCGCAAGCGAGACAGGCCTAAAGCATGGAAATGCGCGCAGATGTGCTGATTGTCGGAGCCGGAATGGTCGGCAGTGCCTTGGCGTTGGCGTTACAGGGCAGTGGCCTGGAAGTGCTGTTGCTCGACGGCGGCCCCTTGAGTGTCAAACCCTTCGACAGCGAGGCGCCTTTCGAGCCTCGGGTCAGTGCCTTGTCGGCGGCCAGTCAGCGGATTTTGCAACGCCTGGGCGCCTGGGATGGCGTGGTCAAACGGCGCAGCAGCCCCTATCGCGACATGCAGGTCTGGGACGGCAGCGGCACCGGGCAGATTCACTTCTCGGCGGCCAGCGTGCACGCCGAAGTGCTGGGGCATATCGTTGAGAACCGCGTGGTTCAGGATGCCTTGCTTGAGTGTTTGCACGAATGCGATATCGGCATGCTGGCCAATGCCCGTCTGGAGCAGATGCGTCGCTCCGGCGATGACTGGCTGCTGACCCTGGCCGATGGTCGGGTTTTGCGCGCGCCGCTGGTCATCGCCGCCGATGGAGCCCACTCGGCGGTACGCCGCCTCACCGGTTGTGCCACCCGTGAGTGGGATTACCTGCACCACGCCATCGTCACCAGCGTGCGCAGCAGCCAACCCCACCAACGGACGGCGTGGCAGCGTTTTACCGATACCGGCCCGTTGGCCTTTCTGCCGCTGGTGCGTGACGGGCAGCACGATTGGTGCTCGATTGTCTGGTCCACCACGCCTGCTGAGGCCGAGCGTCTGATGGCCCTGGACGAGCAACGCTTCTGCGCTGAACTGGAGCGTGCCTTCGAAGGCCGCCTGGGCAATGTGCTCAGCGCTGATCCGCGACTCTGCGTGCCGCTGCGCCAGCGTCATGCCAAACGCTACGTGGCAGAGGGCCTGGCCTTGATCGGCGACGCGGCTCATACCATTCACCCGTTGGCCGGGCAGGGCGTCAACCTGGGCTTTCTCGACGCGGCGGTGCTGGCCGAAGTGCTGTTGCAGGCGGCCAGCCGTGGCGAGCGTCTGGCCGAGGTCAAGGTGCTGAGCCGTTTCGAGCGGCGGCGCATGCCCCACAATCTGGCGCTGATGGCGGCCATGGAGGGCTTTGAACGTCTATTCCAGGCCGATCCGCTGCCGCTGCGCTGGCTGCGCAACACCGGTCTGAAGATGGTCGAGCAGATGCCCGAGGCCAAGGCACTGTTCGTGCGTCAAGCCTTGGGCCTCAGTGGCGACCTGCCGGAGCTGGCCAAGACTGAGTAGCGGGGCTTTTCGATGCGGCGGGCGGGGCGACTGTTCGCCGTCCCAGGGGAGCGGTTTTCCGGAGCTTTGCCTCGCGCAACATCTGGTAACGCCTCGGCAGCGGGTTCGGTTGAGAAGCTAAATGTGAGTCCTTATCATTTCGCCTCATTTTGAATTCGAGAGACCGCTCCCATGTTGGCACCGAAGCGTCTACTGACTGTCCTGGCATTCACACTCATCGGCGGCACCGCCTACGCCGCTGATGAAGTCGTGGTCTACTCCTCGCGTATCGATGAGCTGATCAAGCCAGTATTCGATGCCTACACTGAAAAGACCGGGGTGAAGATCAAGTTCATCACCGACAAGGAAGCGCCGCTGATGCAGCGGATCAAGGCCGAAGGCGAAAACGCCGTTGCCGACCTGCTGCTCACCGTCGATGCCGGCAATCTCTGGCAAGCCGAGCAGATGGGTATCTTGCAGCCGTTCACCTCCAAGGTCATCGACAGCAACATTCCCCTGCAATATCGCTCTTCCAACCATGCCTGGACCGGCCTGAGCCTGCGGGCACGGACCCTGGCCTACTCCACTGACCGGGTCAAACCTGGCGAACTGACCACCTATGAAGCCCTGGCGGACAAACAGTGGGAAGGCCGCCTGTGCCTGCGTACCGCGAAGAAGGTCTACAACCAGTCGCTGACCGCCACCCTGATCGAAACCCATGGCGAGGCGAAGACCGAAGCAATCATCAAGGGCTGGGTCAACAACCTGTCCACCGATGTGTTCTCTGATGACATCGCCGTGCTGAATGCGATCAACGCTGGGCAATGCGACGTAGGTATCGTCAACACCTATTACTACGGCCGTCTGCACAAGCAGAAGCCTGATCTGGCGGTCAAGCTGTTCTGGCCGAACCAGGGCGATCGCGGGGTACACGTCAATCTGTCGGGTATTGGCTTGACCAAATACGCCCCCCATCCAGAGGCGGCCAAAGCCCTGGTGGAGTGGATGACCACGCCGACAGCGCAGAAGATCTTTGCTGACGTTAACCAGGAGTTCCCGGCCAACCCGGCGGTGGCACCCTCCGAGGAAGTGGCCAGTTGGGGCAAGTTCGTGGCTGACACCCTGCCGGTTGAAATCGCCGGCAAGCGTCAGGCCGAAGCGATTCGCTTGATGGATCGCGCTGGCTGGAACTGAGCCTGCCGTTATACTGCGCCCCGCTTCTGCGGGGCGTTTTTTTAACGGCTCACAAGGTTTGTTGCTCGCGCTCGGCCGCGCCGCGCTGGTCAACCTTCAATCCGTGATTTCACGGGCACAACGGGTTGGCCGTCAGCGGTGCGATCAAACCGTCCAGCGCGAGTCAGTTCCCTCGTCACGAATGCACTACGCACGTATTTTGTCTGTCCCATCTGCCCGAGATTTTTCTGTGGCCCATCCCGCCCAACGTCGCTGGTATCCCCTGGTCTTTGCTGTGGCGGCCTTGATCCTGCTGCCGTTGAGCGTGCTGCTGTTGTCGTGGCAGTCGATCGATCTGCAGATCTGGTCGCACCTGTGGGATACCCAACTGCCGCGTCTGTTGAGCAACACCGTGACCCTGGTGCTGGGTGTGGGGGTCGGCGTCACGTTGCTGGGCGTCAGTCTGGCCTGGCTCACCAGCCTCTGTGAGTTCCCCGGGCGGCGCTGGCTGGATTGGGCCTTGATGTTGCCGTTCGCGATTCCTGCCTATGTGCTGGCCTTTGTCTTTGTCGGCCTGCTGGACTTTTCCGGGCCGGTGCAAAGCCTGCTGCGGGAGTGGTTCGGCGCGGGTCTGCGCCTGCCCGGGGTGCGTTCCACAGGTGGGGTGGTCCTGGTGTTGGTGCTGGTGTTCTACCCCTATGTCTATTTACTGGCACGTAATGCGTTCCTGGCCCAGGGCAAAGGATTGATGGAGGCGGCGCGGGTACTCGGGCAATCGCCCTGGCAGGCGTTCTGGCGCGTCGCACTGCCCATGGCGCGGCCGGCCATCGGCGCTGGCGTGGCCCTGGCGTTGATGGAAACCCTGGCGGATTTTGGCGCCGTAGCGGTGTTCAACTTCGATACCTTCACCACCGCCATCTACAAGACCTGGTACGGCTTCTTCAGCCTCTCCAGCGCTGCGCAACTGGCGAGCTTGTTGTTGCTGGTGGTGATGCTGGTGCTGTACGGCGAGCGGCGGGCCCGGGGTGCCAGCCGCAGCGGTAACGAGCGGCCTCGCGGCAAGGCCCTGTATCACCTGCGGGGGATCAAGGCGCTGGCGGCCACGGGCTGGTGCCTGCTGGTGTTTGCCTGCGCCTTTGTGATTCCGTTGTTGCAACTGCTGGCGTGGTTCTGGCAACGCGGTCGTTTTGATCTGGATGAGCGTTATGCCGGGCTGATTGCCCACTCTTTGTACTTGGGGGGGATGGCCGCGTTGATCACTGTCAGTGTGGCGTTGCTGCTGGCATTTGCCCGGCGCCTGGCTCCAACCCGGGGGATTCGCGCCGGGGTCAGCCTGGCCAACCTTGGCTATGCCTTGCCAGGTTCGGTGCTGGCGGTGTCGATCATGCTGGCTTTCAGTTACCTGGACCGCGAGTGGGTCATGCCGGTGTCCAGCTGGCTGGGGGGCGCAGGCAAGCCGCTGCTGCTGGGTAGCCTTGCGGCGTTGCTGCTGGCCTACCTGGTGCGCTTTATCGCCGTGGCTTACGGCCCCCTGGAAAACAGCCTGGAGCGGATTCGCCCGTCGTTGCCCGAAGCCGCGCGCAGCCTGGGTGTCAGCGGCCCGCGACTGTTTTTCAAAGTGTATCTGCCGTTGTTGCTGCCTGGCGCTTTGAGCGCCGCCTTGCTGGTGTTCGTCGACGTGCTCAAGGAAATGCCCGCCACCTTGTTGATGCGCCCGTTCGGCTGGGACACGCTGGCGGTGCGGATCTTTGAGATGACCAGTGAAGGCGAGTGGGCACGGGCTTCGTTGCCCGCGCTGACTCTGGTGCTGGTGGGCCTGCTGCCGGTGATTGGCCTGATCCGTCGCTCGGCCCGGCGAATCGGTTAGGTGCCAGCCTTGCACCTTGCGGCTACAATGCGCGGCATTCGGTGCGGCCTGTTGTTTGGCCGGGACGCTGAAATCGGCTGCAAGCCATCTATTTCAAGGCTTTCACCCTAGCAGCGCCAGTCCGCACCCTCGCCACGCCCGGAAGGAGAAACCCATGGGACAGCGTACGCCTCTGTATGACCTGCATCTCGCCCTTGGCGCGAAAATGGTCGATTTTGGCGGTTGGGATATGCCCTTGCATTACGGCTCGCAGGTCGAGGAGCACCATCAGGTGCGACGTGATTGCGGTGTGTTCGATGTATCCCACATGACCGTGATCGATGTCAGCGGCGCCCAGGCCAAGGCCTGGCTCCAGCACTTGCTGGCCAATGATGTCGAACGTTTGCAGCACCCTGGCCAGGCCTTGTACAGCACCATGCTCAATGAGCGCGGCGGCATCGTCGACGACATGATCGTCTATCGCCTCGAAGACGCTTATCGTCTGGTGGTCAACGCGGCCACTCGTGACCAAGACCTGGCCTGGATGCAGGCGCAGCTGGGCGAGTTCCAAGTACAGCTGCACGAGCGTCCCGAACTGGCCATGCTGGCGATCCAGGGCCCTCAGGCCCGGCACAAGATCGCCGAGCTGGTAAGCCAGTCCCGCGGCACCCTGATTCAACAGCTCAAGCCTTTCGAAGCCGGTAGCGACGGCGACTGGTTCATTGCCCGTACCGGCTACACCGGCGAGGACGGTCTGGAGATCGTCTTGCCCGCCGAACAGGCCCCGGCTTTCTTCAACGATTTGGTGGGGGCAGGGATTTCGCCCATCGGTCTTGGCGCCCGGGATACCCTGCGCCTGGAAGCCGGCATGAACCTCTACGGCCAGGATATTCATCAGGATGTCTCGCCCCTGGCGGCGAACATGGCCTGGAGCATTGCCTGGGAGCCGTCGTCGCGCAAATTCATCGGTCGTACCGCTCTGGAGACTGAGCGAGCGTCCGGGGTCAAGCAAAAGCTGGTGGGGTTGGTACTGGAAGAGCGTGGGGTTTTGCGCGCTCATCAGGTGGTTCGCATCGCGGATGTTGGCGAAGGAGAGATCACCAGTGGTAGTTTCTCCCCTACGCTGAGTAAATCGATCGCACTGGCGCGGGTGCCAATGGCCACCGCCGACCGTGCCGAAGTGGAAATCCGTGGCAAGTGGTACCCGGTTCGGGTGGTCAAACCGACCTTTGTGCGTCACGGCAAAACCTTGATCTAACCTTTTGCAGTTGGCATTGCGCCGCTGACATTTCTTCTTGAGGACACAGAACATGAGCGATATCCCTGCCCACCTGCGTTTTGCCGATAGTCACGAATGGGCCCGTCTGGAAGCCGACGGCAGCGTTACCGTGGGTATTAGCGACCACGCTCAGGAAGCCCTGGGGGATGTGGTGTTCGTCGAGCTGACTGAAGTCGGCAACGTATTTGGCGCAGGGGATCAGGCCGGTGTGGTGGAGTCGGTAAAAGCCGCTTCCGACATCTATGCCCCGGTAGCGGGTGAAGTGATTGCCGTCAACGAAGAGCTGAGCGCCAGCCCAGAGTTGCTCAACAGCGATCCTTACGGCGCCTGGATCTTCAAGCTCAAGCCAAGCAGCCCGGCCGATCTGGACAAGCTGCTGGACGCCGCCGGTTACAAGGCCGCCATCGGCGAGTAAGCCATTCTCGCGAGCACGCGGAGCGCCACCCCGCCTGCTCGCGCATGGGTTAAGCCTGTAACACCTCTTTCACCGCCGCCACTGCACGTTCCACGTCGGCCTTGTCCATGGCGGTGAACATCGGCAATGAGACGATCAGACGACCGACTCGCTCCGCCACCGGTAACGTCCCTTCCTTGAAACCGCGCTCGCGGTACAGGCTCAGCAAATGAATCGGCGGATAGTGATAGCCGATGCCAATTCCCCGTTCCTGCATCTGCTCCATGAAGGTGGCGCGGGCCGGCTTGCCGTCCTTGCGTTCCGGCAGTACCAGTTGGAACAGGTGCCAGTTGCTGTTGTTGAAGTCTGCCGGCGGTAGTTGAGCGCCATAGCGGGCTTCGAAGTCGCTGCCAAAGCACTCGAAGTAATGTCGGGCCAGCTCGCGGCGGTGGGCGGTGAGCGCCTCGATATGGGCGAACTGCCCCAGGCCGATGGCGGCAGCGACGTCGGTCATGTTGAACTTGCCCCCCAGCACGTCCACATCCAGGCCGTCGAAGCCGCTGCGGGTCACGCCTTGCAGGCGATATTTCTCGGCCAGACGCACTTCTTCCGGGGTATTGAGCACCAGGCAGCCGCCCTCGGAGGACGTGACGTTCTTGTTGGCCTGGAAGCTGAAGGACACAAAGTCGCCGCCGGCACCGATGCGCTGGCCATTCCAACTGGAGCCCAGCGCTTGCGCGGCGTCTTCCACCACGCGCAGGCCGTGTTTTTTGGCCAGCTCGTACAACCGCGTCATGTCCACCGGCAAGCCGGCCAGGAACACCGGGATGATGGCTTTGGTGCGCGGGGTGATCGCAGCTTCGACCTGGGCCAGGTCGATGTTGCGGGTGATCGGGTCGATGTCGGCGAACACCGGCGTGGCGCCCACTTCGAGGATCACGTTGGCGGTGGCGACCCAGGAAATCGGCGTGGTGATGACCTCATCCCCAGGACCGATGCTGGCGATCCGC
The DNA here is from genome assembly GCF_009861525.1 of Pseudomonas sp. LD120. Taxonomy (GTDB): domain Bacteria; phylum Pseudomonadota; class Gammaproteobacteria; order Pseudomonadales; family Pseudomonadaceae; genus Aquipseudomonas. Next base: position 89,778 of record NZ_WVHL01000004.1, read on the forward strand.
AGGGCGATTTCCATGGTGCAGGTGCCGGAGTTGAAAGTGCGCACCGCCCGCCCGCCAAAGAACGCCGAAAGCTGGGCTTCGAAGGCCTGGACCTTCGGCCCGCTGGTGATCCACCCCGAGCGCAGCACGTCGCCGACGGCGGCAATGGTGGCTTCATCGATGGTGGGTTTGGAGAACGGCAGGAAAGGCAATTGGCTCATGACGATGGGGCACCCGATAAGCGGACGATAAGAGCGTGGGTTGAGGCGCGCCGGGGCTGGGCGCAGGCGCTCTGCATGATGGTACCGATTGTCTATGGGCGCCAGCCCGTCGACGCGTGAAATCGGCTGCTATGCTGCTTTGCACCCTGTTACATCGACGCTGAGCGCCGTTTATCGGAGAGAGCCTGTCATGTCCCAGTCGCCATCCCTGAGCCAGTTACGTGAGCCCAATGCCTTTCTCCAGCGGCACCTGGGGCCCGATGCGCAGGAGCAGCAGGCCATGCTCGCCAGCCTTGGGTTGGGGAGCCGGGCCGAGCTGATTGAGCAGACGGTGCCGCCGGGCATCCGCTTCAATCGTGCCCTGGACTTGCCTCCGGCCCTCGATGAGCCCGCGGCGCTGGCCAGGCTCAAGGGGTATGCCGCGCAGAATCAGGTCTGGACCAGCCTGATTGGCATGGGCTACTACGGCACCCTGACGCCAGCGGTGATCCTGCGCAATGTGCTGGAAAACCCTGGTTGGTACACGGCCTATACGCCTTATCAACCGGAAATTGCCCAGGGCCGTCTCGAAGCGCTGCTGAACTTCCAGCAGATGACCATCGACCTCACCGGCCTTGATCTGGCCAATGCTTCGCTGCTTGATGAAGCCACCGCCGCGGCTGAAGCCATGGCCCTGGCCAAGCGCGTGGCCAAGTCCAAGAGCAATGGCTTCTTTGTCGATGAGCATTGCCATCCGCAAACCATTTCCGTGGTGCGCACCCGCGCCGAGGGCTTCGGTTTCGAACTGATCGTCGACGCTGTGGATAACTTGCCCAGGTATCAGGTGTTCGGCGCGCTTTTGCAGTACCCCGACACCCAGGGCGAGATCCGTGACCTGCGGCCGCTGATCGACCATTTACATGCCCAGCAGGCCCTGGCGTGTGTCGCTGCCGACTTGCTCGGCCTGTTGCTGCTGACCCCGCCCGGTGAATTGGGCGCCGACGTGGTCCTGGGATCTTCCCAGCGCTTCGGCGTACCGATGGGCTATGGCGGCCCTCATGCGGCGTTTTTCGCTTGCCGCGACGAGTACAAGCGGGCGATGCCCGGGCGCATCATCGGGGTCTCCAAGGATGCCCGAGGCCAAGTGGCGCTGCGCATGGCCCTGCAAACCCGTGAGCAACACATCCGTCGCGAGAAGGCCAACTCCAACATCTGCACGGCCCAGGTGCTGTTGGCCAATATCGCCAGTTGCTATGCGGTCTATCACGGTCCCCTGGGGCTCAAGCGTATTGCCCAGCGGGTGCATCGGTTGACCTGCATCCTCGCCGTTGCGCTTGAGCGCCATGGTATCGTGCGTCTGAACACGCACTTTTTCGACACCCTGACCCTGGAGGTGGGCGGCAGCCAGACCGCGATCATCGAGAGCGCCAGGGCGTTGCAGATCAACCTGCGGATTCTCGGGCGCGGGCGCCTGGGCGTGAGCCTCGATGAAACCTGTGATGAAAACACCGTGGCGCGGCTGCTGGATGTGTTTCTTGGCGCCGATCATGGGCTGACCGTCGCCGAGCTGGATGCCCAGGTGCTGGCCTCCGGCCTTCCTGAAGCACTGCTGCGTCGCAGCCCCTACCTGACCCATCCGGTGTTCAGTGCCCATCACAGCGAAACCCGGATGCTGCGCTACCTTAAACAGCTGGAAGACAAGGATCTGGCGCTCAACCAGTCGATGATTCCCTTGGGCTCCTGCACCATGAAGCTCAATGCCAGCAGCGAGATGATCCCCATTACCTGGCCGGAGTTTGCTCATCTGCATCCCTTTGCTCCCCGGGAGCAGGCGCTCGGTTATGCGCTGATGATTGACGAGCTGGAGCGTTGGCTGTGCGCCATCACCGGTTTTGACGCCATCTGCATGCAGCCCAATTCCGGGGCCCAGGGCGAGTACGCCGGGCTGCTGGCGATTCGTCGTTACCATGAGAGTCGTGGTCAGGGCGATCGGTATGTCTGTCTGATCCCGGCCTCGGCGCACGGCACCAACCCGGCGTCGGCGCAGATGGCCGGGATGCAAGTGGTGATCGTGGAGTGCGATGAGGCCGGCAACGTCGACCTGGAGGACCTCAACGCCAAGGCCGCGGCTGCCGGGGATCGCCTGTCCTGCCTGATGGCCACTTATCCCTCCACCCATGGCGTCTACGAAGAGGGCATCAGCCAGATCTGTGAAGTTATCCACAGTCACGGCGGCCAGGTGTACATGGACGGCGCCAACCTCAATGCCCAGGTCGGCCTGACTCGGCCGGCGGACATCGGCGCCGACGTATCGCACATGAACCTGCACAAGACCTTCTGCATTCCCCATGGCGGCGGCGGGCCGGGCATGGGACCCATTGGCGTGCGTGCGCACCTGGCGCCTTTCGTCGCCAATCACCCGGTGGTGCCACTGGATGGACCGCTACCGGAGAATGGCGCGATCAGTGCGGCGCCTTGGGGCAGTGCCAGCATTCTGCCCATCAGTTGGATGTACATCGCCCTGATGGGGCCGCAGTTGGCCGATGCCAGCGAGGTGGCGATGCTCGCCGCCAATTACCTGGCCGAGCAGTTGGGCGGCGCCTTCCCGGTGCTCTACAGTGGGCGCAATGGTCGTGTGGCTCACGAATGCATTCTCGATCTGCGCCCGCTCAAGGCCTTGACCGGCATCACTGAAGAAGACGTCGCCAAGCGTTTGATGGATTACGGCTTTCACGCGCCAACCATGTCATTCCCGGTGCCGGGCACGCTGATGGTCGAGCCCACCGAAAGCGAATCCAAGGCCGAGCTCGATCGCTTTGTCGACGCGATGTTGAGCATTCGCGCCGAAATCGCTCAGGTTCAGGAGGGGCACTGGCCGGCCGATGACAACCCGCTCAAGGGGGCCCCCCACACCTTGGCGGATATCACCAGTGTCTGGGAGCGGCCCTACAGTATCGAACAGGCGGTGCTGCCCAGTGCCCACACTCGGGCCCACAAGTACTGGCCGACGGTGAACCGGGTGGACAACGTCTATGGCGACCGCAACTTGTTCTGCGCCTGTGTGCCGCTGGAGGCGTACCGCTGAACCGCGGTCAGTAAGGGTGACGTATCCGGGGCGGATGGGCGCCATGGGCCGTGATCTGGCGTTGCTGGACACCGAGTGGGTACAGGTGCAGCAGCTCTTCCTCGATCACTTGATTGCTCAGGCCCAGTTCCAGTTCCGGGCAGTCCAGGTCCAGCCAGTCCCCATGCTGCAGTTGCAGTTCGCTCTCGCAGCGGCTGGCGCTGTGGAACACATAGTGGATCATGCCCGGTTGCAGGAACTGCTCATGCTGTTCGAGGAAGGCTTGGGAGTATTTGCGGATCGCCCACCAGTTCTGCAGGTCGAGGTGGTAGCCGAGGTAGGACAATTGGCTGCCCTGGCGTTCGACACGGACATTGAGGGACAGGCTGTTTTGCAGCTCGCCGAGGATCAGTGCCGGTGCGATGGCGCACTGGCGCAGACGCGATTGCGCGCAGGAACTGGCGTCCTGGCGGCTCAGCAGTGGGTCGTGAATGTCATGGCCGAGGCTGAAGCCGACAAAGCGCAACTGACTGAAGTTATCCACAAGGTAGACGCAAACCACGCCGGGCTGGCTGGAAATACTCAAGGCGTGATACGGAATCATCAGCGGATCGCCGTCGGTTTTCAGCAGGCTGCCATTGCCCTTGTAGAACCAGCCCTGATGGGTGTGCGGCGTGTTCAGGGTGACTTCGCTGACCTGGGCCAGCAGGTTGTCGCTCGGTTTGAGTGGTGGGCGTAGCGGCCCTTTCGGCTGGCCTGCGTCCAGCGGGCGTGGGTGGGCCGGCAGGCGCCGCAGGTGTTCGTTCCAGTCCAGGTGCCGCCGGGCGCAGAACTGCAGAGTCTCGTACAGTCCGCCATGCTCGGAAAATACCCGCACGTTGTTGCCATTGTGAAAGTCGAACAGCTCTATGGCGCTCTGGTCCTTGTGGCAGATATCCAGTAACAGCAAGTAATCGTCCATGATGCTTAATCCTTCAGGGGCAAGGGGGCGGGGAGGATGGGCCGTGGCTCTGGGGCGTGCGTGCGCTGGGGTTCGAGCACGCTGTCCTTGAGCCGCAAGGACAGCAGCAAGCCAGCCAGGCTGCCGCTCAGGGCTACGTAGAGAATTGCCGGCAAGCCAAAATGGCTGGCGACAAAGCCGGCCACGGCGGGGGACAGTCCACCGCCGAGGATTTCGCCAAAACCCACGACAATCCCGGTCGCCGTCGGCAGCAGGGCCGGGGCCACCGATTCACTGGTCAGCGGCCCGACCGTCATGCAGATCAGGCTGAAATTGAAAAACGACAGCATGAACAGCAGCAGGAACAGCAGCCAGGGAATGGCCGGGCTGATGATCAGCAGCCCCACCAGGGTGCTGCTGCTCATGAAACACGCCGCCACCACTGGTTTACGCCCGAGGTGATCGGACAGTGCGGGAATGATCAACTGGCCGATGAAGCCACCCAGGCCGATGGCCGAGATGACAAAGGCCATGGACAGGGTTTCCAGGTGCAAATGGTCGGTCAGGTAGCTGGGCAGCATGGCGCAAAGCACAAACTGGCACGTGAGGATGCAGAACATGATGAGGATGTTGAGGCTGACATTGCCGCTTTTAAAGGCCGCCAGCCAGCGGCGTCTGGCGATGCCTGCGGGTTGTTCTGCAGGGTTGTTCGGCTGGGGTACGTAGACTTTCCACAGGTAGCCGGCCAGGAGCAACCCCGGCAAGGAAATGATCGCGAACACCGCGCGCCAGGAACCAGACAGTTGCAGTAGGCTGGCCGCGATCAACGGCCCCAGGCACAAGCCGAGAATCGGAAACAGCGCCTGTTGAATCCCCAGGTTTTGCCCGCGTCGGTCGGGGCGTGACACCTCGTTGGTGACAATGATGCTTGTCGGCGTGAAGGCGCCTTCGCAGATGCCCATCAGCCCGCGCAGTATCACCAGTCCCCAGACTCCGGTGGCCAATGCGGAGAAGCCAGATAGCAGTGACAGGACGGCGATGGAAACCACTAGCACGCGGCGAGTGCCCAGGCGGTCGATCACACTGCCCATGCCCAGGGCGGACAGCCCCCAGGTGAAGGCCAGCGCGGCCGATAAGTAACCCAGGTCCTGATAGTCCAGGTGCAGGTCGTGCATGATCACCGGGAACAGCGGCAGGATAATGAAGCGATCCAGCCCCACCAGCCCGAAACTCAGTGACAGCAACAGCACCATGGATCTTTCGTAACGGCTGTTGGCAGCCGTGGTTGGCATTCCAGTGTTCATCGCGCAGTTTCCTCATGAACCCCTCAACCCGGCGCCGTACGCCGTGTGGGGGCGGCCTGACGCTGCCATGTTGCCGGGCAACGTCAGGCCGGACTGACACAGGGGGGGGGCACGTCAGGCGGTCCACTCACCGACCGCCATTTCCGCAGTGAACCCTGGACCGAAGGCCGCCAGCAGGCCGATATCGCCACGATTCAGGTTGGAATCGAACTGGCGCTTGAGCACGTCGAACACCACCACGCTGGCGATGTTGCCGGCTTCCGAGAGGCTGCTGCGCGATTGCGAGACCCGATTCGACGCCAGGTCCAGGTGCATGACCAGTTCGTCGAGGATCTTGCGGCCACCGGTGTGGAAGATGAAAAAGTCGTTGTGCGCGCAGTTCTGTTCGAAACTGTCGTAGTTGAGTCTCTCCATGACCGGCGCCACGTCCTTGATGGAGTTCATCACCGCCTTGTCGAGGGTGAAGTGGAAGCCGGTGTCCTTCACGTCGTATTTGATGTAGTGCTCGCTCTTGGGCAAGAAGTACGACTCGGTCTTCTTGATCTTGAAGCCGCCGGCCTGGTCATCGGCGCGCAGCACGCAGGCCGACACCGCATCACCAAACAACGCTGCCGAGATGAAGGCGTGCAGCTTGGTATCGTCCGGCTGATAGCACAGCGAGGAGAACTCCAGCGACACGATCAGCACATGATTGCGGGCATCGAGCCGGGCGAAATCATGGGCCCGATTGATCGCCGCGGCGCCGGCCACGCAGCCCAGTTGGGCGATCGGCAGTTGCACGGTGGAGGTCGGCAGATTGAGGTCGTTGATCAGGTGCGCGGTCAGCGACGGCATCATGAAGCCGGTGCAGGAAGTGACGATCACCATGCGGATGTCGCTGATTTGCAGTCCGGCATTCTCGATGGCCTGACGTGCCGCGGCGGACGACATCTGTCGGGCTTCACGCTCGTAGACGATGCTGCGGTGGGTGAAGCCGGTATGCACCGCCAGTTCGTCGATCGGCAACACCAGGTGGCGCTCGTTGACTTCGGTGTTGGCGATCATGCGTTTGGCCAGGGCCATGCGCGGATGGTCTGCGTGCAGGTTTTCCAGGTGATCAACCATCTGTTGCTGGGTGATCTTGTGTTGCGGAAACATGATATGTGGGAGGCAAAGTGTAGACATGATCGGTCCTTGGCTCTATGTAAGCCAATAAGTGAAGTGGTGGGGACAGTCCCCATTAATAGGCACAGAAAAGCGCGGCCCCCAAAGACAAGGACCTTAAGGAAACTTCGAGGTGCGAAGTTGCCGTTGATGTAACTTTTAAGTTGGATTTTATTTTAATGGCTAACTTCAGGACGCCTTTATGCAAGGCATCCTGAATAAACACTTATAGATCCAGAACGAACTTATAGGCGTACTGCCAGGCTAAGTTGCTTTCACGCACATGTTTGCGAATGACCATGCGCACCGGCGCGCCGACTTTCAGGTGTTGCGGGTCGCAAACGTCGACAATTTCCGAAGCGATGACCAAGCCATCGTCCAGGCGCACCATGGCCATGCAACGTGGGACGGTTTCGCCGTAACCCATGGCGGCCAGGATCGGGTTCTCGGCGTGGGCCATGACTTCGATCTTGCCGGTGCGCATGCAGCGGTAGGGTTTCATGTTCAGGGAGTTGCAGGCGCCGCAGACGGTGCGTCGAGGAAAGAAAATTTCGTTGCATTCTTCGCACTGGCTGCCTTCGAGGCGGTACTTGCCGCCATGCTCGCGCCATTCGCGGAGCATGCTGGCGGTGGTCATTCTGTGGATCTGTTCTGGGTACATGGACATGGTCCGGGCTCCTTAGTCGTTCGAGAGGACAATCACTGAGTTGTGTGCCGCGTAACCGCCAAGGTTCTGCGACACGCCAATGCGTGCGCCCTTGACCTGGTTGTCGGACTCTCCCCGCAGTTGTCGGAACAGCTCGGTGATGTGCAGGATGCCGTCGCAGCCCGAGGCGTGGCCGCGACCGATATTGCCGCCGTCGGTGTTCAGTGGCAGTTGTCCATCCAGGGCGATGCCGCCTTCGAGTACGAAGTCGCCGGCCTGGCCCTTGCCGCAGATGCCCATGGATTCCATCTGGATCAGCCCGGCGCCGAGCAGGTCGTAGACCTGTGCCACGTCGATGTCCTTGGCGGTGATCCCGGCTTTCTTGTAGGCGATCTCCGCGCAGGCGATGGAGTTTGCCGACACCGCCATACCCACATCCTTGGGCAGGCCAGGATGGTGCAGGGTCGGGTTATGGAAGCGAGTACCGAAGTAGTGGGAGACGCCGGTGTAGGCGCTGCCGCGCACGAACACCGGTTTGTCGGTGTATTTGTGGGCCAGGTGCTCGGCCACCAGGATCGCGCAGCCACTGGCCTCGCCCCAGGCCAACATCGAGCCGCAGGCTTCGCTGTTCTTCAGCGCTTCCAGGGTAGGAATCGGCAAGCCGTAGCGTGTGGCGGTTGGAGTGTTGTGCGCGTAGATGCGCATTTGTCGGCCAAATGTGGCCAGTACATCGGCCTCACGCCCGGCGTAACCGAACTTCTGGAAGTACTCGGCGGTGGCCAGGGCAAAGGCGTCGGTGTGGGAGATACCCAGGAAGTAATCGTATTCACACTCAGTACTGGAACCGATGTATTCGGCGTAGTTGAAGTGATCGGTCATCTTCTCGAAACCGCCGCACAGGACGATGTCGTATTCCCCGGACGCCACCATCTGGTGGCCCATCTGGAATGACACTGAGCTGCTGGTGCAGTTGGCGGTACTCATGAACGTAGGCGCAGGACTGATCCCCAGTGCGTCGGAAATGGTCGGGCCCAGGCCTCCATATTCGGAGATGCCTTCGCCGTGATAACCATAGGCGACGCCCTGGATTTCCCGGGGGTGCATCTTGGCATCCTTGAGGGCCTTATAGGCGGATTCGACGATCATTTCCTTGAAGGTCTGCCGAACTCGTGAACTTCCGGGTTTCGGCGTATAGGCGGCCGAAACGATTGCAACACGACGTGCGCACATGTGCATGCTCCTTGCGTAGACAGGCGTAATCAGAGATAGGCGGTCAGGGCGTAGTCGGCCCGCAGGTACTTGAACTCGTACTTGATGGAGGTGCCGTAATCGACATACGTCTTGGTTTCGAGGTATTCGCGCAGAGGCTTGTTGTGCTTCTGGTATTGCTCGATAGCGTCGGTGACGGTCAGCGCGATGGCGTCACTGCCGGCCCCGAAACCATAGGAAACCATGAGGATCTTCTGCCCTGGGCGGGCGTGGTCCAGCACGTTGATCAAACCCAGCAGCGGGCTTGCCGCACCGGTGTCGCCCACGCTGCCGGCGTAGATGCCTGGTTCGATCTGCCGGGCGTTGAAACCCAGGTGCTTAGCCAGCGAGTAGGGCGTGGACACCAGGTTTTGCTGGAACACTACGTAGTCATAGTCGGCGGCGCTGGTGTTCAGCTTGGTCATCAGGCCCTGGGCGGCGCGCCGGGTCTGATCTTCCAGGCCGATGCTGTTCTTGTCTGAACCCAAGCCCATTCCTGACCGAATGTAACGGTCGCCCTGGGGGCGGATGTTGTCGGCGATATCGGCAGCGCAGGAGAAACTGCCGTCGAACTCGGCGATGACATTCTGGGTACCGATCAACAGTGCCGCCGCTCCGGCCCCGGCATAAGATTCGGTCAGGTCCCCGGGAGCAGTATTGCGGTTGATGGTGTCGGCGCCGATGGCCAGGGCGCTGCCGGTCATGCCCGAGGCCACCAGGGCCTGACAGATCTGTAGAGCGGAGGTGCCGGATTTACCGGCGAACTGGATATCGGCGCAGTAGGCATCGTAGCCGCTGCCGAGCATTTCCAGGATGATCGAGGCCGAGGCCCGAGAGTCGTAGGGGTTGGTACAGGTGCCCAGATACAGGGCTTCGAGTTGGTGATCAGGGACTTTCTCCAACGCCCGTTGCGCGGCGAGTACCCCGAGGGTGATGACATCTTCATCCGGCTGCAACACCGCCCTTTCGGTCACTCCCAGGTTCTCTTCCACTAACTTGAGATCGGTGTTTTTCCAGACGTTGATGACGTCTTGCACTTTCAGGCGGCATACCGGAATACCCGCGCCATAGCTGACAATACCTACTGTTTTCACGTTTATTTTCCTCTTGATTCCATTCTTTCGGAAAACTGGGTCGTGCTTGCTCAGAAGCACCCTTGAAACATATGGAAAACAGTTTTTCCGCCAAACCGTGGCGAACACCGCACAAACCCGTGGGCTAGAGCGGTTTAACCGCTGATTCCCAATAGAAGAAAACCCACTCGAAAGCTGTTTACCTTCACGTTGCTATGTTATGATACGGAACGTTTCGTTTAGTATTAATTTCAGGTGATCTGATTTCTTACAAAGAAACACAAAAAGCTCGAATTCGAAGACGTCTCCAGTTTTAAGGCTAATCTGCTCAGTTATTGCTAGATGCTTTAACTGCTAGATGAATCAATGTAAGACGTCCATTGTTCTTGTGAGAATGAAACGAAACGGACCGTTTCATATCGTTTCGAGGGAATCCTATACCCTGAGATACGTTTGTCAAGCGCCCTGCCTGGAGATTTTTATTGTGGCTCGTCCCCCGTCTCGCAGCTCAATCGGTTCTTTGCGAAATCCTCATACCCATAAAGCCATCCTCAGTTCCACCATCGAAATCCTCAAGGAATGCGGCTATTCCGGGCTCAGTATCGAGTCCGTCGCCCGTCGGGCGGGAGCCAGCAAGCCGACGATTTATCGTTGGTGGTCGAACAAGGCGGCGTTGATCGCAGAAGTTTATGAAAACGAAAGTGAACAGGTCAGAAAGTTTCCTGATCTCGGCTCGTTCAAGGCCGATCTCGACTTTTTGCTCCATAATCTTTGGAAAGTCTGGCGGGAAACTATTTGTGGGGAAGCGTTTCGCTGTGTGATTGCGGAAGCGCAGCTGGATCCAGCAACATTGACCCAGCTCAAGGATCAGTTCATGGAGCGCAGAAGAGAGTTGCCGAAAAAGCTGGTGGAAAATGCCATCAACCAGGGCGAGCTACCCAAAGATATCAACCGTGAATTGCTACTGGATATGATCTTCGGGTTTTGCTGGTATCGGCTGCTGACTGAGCAACTGACGGCGGAACGGGACATCGAGGAATTCACTTCTTTGTTGATCAACGGTGTCTGTCACGGCGCGCAACGTTGATTCATCCAAGTCATTGAGCCTGCGAATTTCGCGGGCTCAATGAGGGGCGTTTCAGGCTGAAGCAGCCCCGAACTCTCTATACAGATCTGGCAGAAAACTGGCCAGATGATTGAACTCGCACATATCGTGCACCGCAAATTCATAGGCCAGTGTTTCCAGCTCGGCCTCGCCCAAGCCACTTTCCTTGAGCAGCGCTGATGCTTTTTCCGCACCGGCGAAGCGCGCCATGGAGGGATGCGAGCCCACCCAGTAGCGGCTGGTCAGGGACATGCCGCCCGGCACTTCCTTGAACAGATGCACCATCAATGAAACCGGCACCTGCGGATGATCGGCCAGGCTCATCAGGGCGCTGACGCTGCCGTCTATTTTCGCTTCGCGGTACAAGTCGGGGTCCAGGCCCAGGCTGGCCGGCTCCTGGAAGTTGATGTGCAGGTGCATCAGCCGGTCGCCGACATATTCCGAGGCGCAGAACGTGTTGCCATACAACCGGTCCTCGAAACACAGGGACTCATCGCCCAGGCGCTGTTGGTTCACGCAGGGGTTGCTGACATGGGCGTAGGGGAACCACAGGGTATAGCGTTCTGCTTCCTGTGGGTGCCACATGAACCACCACTTGAACATCTGTGCGGTGCAGCCTGGGAAGAACTTGCGGCTCTGTACATAGGCCATTGGGCCTGGCAGCAGGGCATAGCCAGACTCTTGGCTGACGAAATCCGGATCAAGTAGCCGATTGATGTCCTCAATGCTCGGCGTCAGGGTGTCTTTGAGGTCCATTGGCCCTTGTTGGATCTTGCGTACGGCGGACAGCGGCACCCGCATCTCGGAACGAAAATACTTGGCATAGGGTTTGTTCTGGATCGCCACCTGGTTGTGTAGGAAGAGCTTCTGCATGGGCAAGGAGAAGTAAGTGAAGGGAGTCATTGCGCGGGCTTCCATGCTGATATCCTCTGGCGTGAGTCGATAAAGGGCGGCCACCTTCCTGCAACCTTGTGTGTTGGTTGAGCGAGAAACTGGCGCTTTGTAGCTAAGCAGTCCATAACTAAAAGTCAAATTTGAATTTAACTTAGTGAGTGAGCCCATGGTTGTTTCCGATTCCCCGCAGGCGGCCGCGCCCCGTGCGCCGCGTCAGGATGGTCAGGCGACTCGCCAGCATATTCTTGAAACGGCGGGTCAACTGTTTGCCGAATTGGGGTATGCCAACACCACCAGCAAGCAGATTTGCGAGCGTTCCAAGGCCAATAACGCGTCGGTCAATTATCACTTCGAGAACAAGGATGGCCTGTACCGGGCGGTACTGCGCGAGGCCCATGATCGCTTGGTGCGGATTGAAACCATGATTAGCCTGAGCGAAAGCCAGGATCGTCCTGAGGACAAGTTACGGGCAATCATTACCGTGCTGATCGAAGGGTTGGGCAACCAGCACCAGGGGTGGGCGCTGAAGGTGTTGACCCGCGAGTTGCTGTCGCCTTCTTCGGTGTTGCCGGCAGTCCTTGAGGAGCAGGCGTTCCCCAAGGCCAAAATTGTGCGGATCATTCTGGGGCAGATCATGCATTTGTCGCCTGAGGACCCGGCCACGCTGCGCAGCGCAGTCAGTGTGTTTGCGCCTTGCCTGTTTCTGCTGATCGCCCATGATCCGCTGACACGCAATGTGCTGCCTGGCCTTGAGCTTGATCCGCCAGCGTTGATCGAACATATGATGAGTTACGCCCTGGCTGGCCTGAAGGCGGTATCCCGGGGCACCGACGCGCTCTAGAGGATTCTCCAGGCAGAAAAACGCCGACCCTGAGGTCGGCGTTCGTTGTCACCCCTCTTCGGGACGATCCTTAGTCTTCAGCCACGGCGTTCTTGGCCAGAATGGCGTTGGCCAGTTCCATGTCGCTGGCTTTGAGGCCGGGATTATCCGCGCGGACTTTCTGCATGGCGGCTTCCAGGTACGGGCCGCGAATGCTGCCTTCGCTGGCGACGAAGCTGCCGGCGTCATCTTGGGCGGCGACGATCAGTTTGTGATCCTTGAAGGTCAGGTAGGTGGAACCGGTGGTGGCACCGGAGGAAATGACGTTACGCCAGAAGGAGTCGGCCATTGCCGACCCTACGGGAAGGGACAGCAGGGCAAGGGTGGCGACAGCTATTTTCAGACGCATGGTGGGGGCTCCAACTGAGGGGATCTGCACGATTTGATTCTAGATACCCCAAATGAGTTCCGTGCCCCTTCAGTCAAGGTTTTCGACCAGCAGGATGGTTCCTTCCTGAGCCACCACTCGCACCCGCGCGCCTACGGGGGCATCGGCACCCTTGGCGATCCACACACCGTCGGCGACCTTGATCCGGCCACGGCCGTTGACGATCGCCTGATGCACCACGAAGGTCTTGCCGATCAGTTCCTGGCCCCGCAGGTTCAGGTTCGGTTGGTCACTGGGGCGAACCACGCTGCGCTGCCGGCGCCACCAGTACAACGCCGTCAGTACCGAGAGCAGGCCGAACAGCAAAAACTGCACCTCCCATGACAGGCCGGGAATCAGGAACGTCAGAACGCCCACCGTGGCGGCGGCCAGGCCGATCCACAGCAGATAGCCTCCAGCGCCGAACACTTCGAAGATCAACAGGACCGTGCCCAGGGCCAGCCAGTCCCAGAACGACAGCGCTTGCAGGAATGCCAACATGGATCGCGCCTCAAGCCTTTTTGCTGTCGAACGTGGCTTTGACGATCTCGCCGATACCGCCCACGGCGCCGATCACCTGGCTGGCCTCCAGCGGCATCAGGATCACCTTGCTGTTGTTGGCCGACGCCAGCTTGCCCAGGGCATCGATGTACTTTTGTGCGACGAAGTAGTTGATCGCCTGGACGTTGCCGGTGGCGATCGCCTCGGACACCACTTGAGTGGCCCGGGCCTCGGCTTCGGCCTGGCGCTCCCGGGCTTCGGACTCGAGGAATGCAGCCTGACGCTCGCCTTCGGCCTCAAGAATCTGCGCCTGCTTCTTGCCTTCGGCGGTCAGAATGGCCGCAGCACGCAAGCCTTCGGCTTCGAGGATCTGCGCGCGCTTGACCCGTTCGGCTTTCATCTGCCCGGACATGGCGGCCATCAGGTCCGCCGGAGGGCTGATGTCCTTGATCTCGATCCGGGTGATCTTGATGCCCCAGGGGGCGGTGGCTTCGTCGACGGTGCGCAGCAGTTTTTCGTTGATGCCATCACGCTGGCTGAGCATCGCGTCCAGTTCCATGGAGCCCAGCACGGTACGGATGTTGGTCTGCAGCAGGTTGCGGATGGCGTGTTCGAGGTTGTTGACCTCGTAGGCGGCCTGGGCGGTGTTGACCACCTGGAAGAAGCACACGGCGTCGATCTGTACCGTGGCGTTGTCGGAGGTGATGACTTCTTGAGGCGGAATGTCGAGCACGCTTTCCATCACGTTGATCTTGCGACCGATGCGGTCCATCACCGGAATGATGATGTTCAGCCCCGGCTTGAGGGTGTTGGTGTAGCGGCCGAAGCGTTCTACGGTCCATTGGTAGCCCTGGGGCACTACCTTGAACCCCATGAACACAATGGCTACGGCGAGGCCGACGAAAAGTAATAAAACGCTGCCGATCTGCATAACATTTACCTGTTCAAGTGGTGATCAAGGTGCATCAGCGCGCGAGTGTACGGCGCTGCCTGGAGCCGTGCGTGGATATCGTCGCCCTTGCATCATTGGGATACACAACACCCGCGCGACGGTGTTCATATCCGGGCCTCAAAGTTGAAAACGCTTCACCGAGGTCTGCAAAGTGGCCACAGAGTTCTCCATCTGCTCCACAGTCTGGGTCAGTTCACGCATGGCCTGGCTGTTGCGCCGGGCCACCTGACTGATCATTTCCACTCGTTGCGCGACTTCGCTGCTGGCCTTGGACTGTTCGCCGATGGTGTGGGAAATCTCTTCCACCATCAGCGCCGAACGCTGGGCGCCCTGGCGAATTTCGTTGATTGAAGTCCCGGCCTGGTGGGCCATGTGCACCCCGTCGTTGACCCGACTGACCCCGGTTTGCATGCTGCTCACCGCCTGTTCGGTGGTGTCCCGGATGCGCTCGATCATGCCGGTGATCTCGCGGGTGGATTGCGCGGTGCGTGCGGCCAGGTTGCGCACTTCGTCGGCGACCACCGCGAATCCGCGTCCGGCCTCGCCGGCCCTGGCCGCTTCGATGGCGGCGTTCAGGGCCAGCAGGTTGGTCTGCTCGGCGATGCCGTTGATCACCTGGATGATCGAATGGATCTCCTCGGAGGACTGGCCCAGGGCGGTGATGCTCTGGGACGACTGGTTCACGGCCTCGGCGATGTGGCTCATGCCATCCACCACCCCGAGTATCACCTGGCCACCGCTACCGGCCAAGGACTCGGACTGGGCGGCAATACCCTGGGCATTGCGGGCGTGCTCGGCGACCTGGGCAATGTTGCTGATCATCTGCTCCATGGCGGCGGCCATGTTGGTGGCGCCGTCAGCCTGCTCAGTGGCGCCGTCGGCGATGCCCAGCGAGGTGTCGCTGAGACTGTGGGAGCGCCCCCGCAGCTCTTCGCTCTCATGGCGGATGGTGGTGATCATCTGCCGCAGGTTGTCCTGCATCTCGCCAAGGGCCTGTTGCAACTGGCCGGCCTCATCCCGACTGTCGACACTGATGACCGTGGTCAGGTTGCCCTGGGCGATGGCCCGGGCCGTGACGACGGATTTCTCCAGGGGTTTGAGTACCCGAGTGAGCAACTGGCGGGTCAGCAGGCACAAGGCCAGGGCGGCAATCAGGCTGCCGCCGATCAGCCACCAGGCCGCCTGGCGCACGGTGGCCTCACTGTCTTGGCGGGTCTGTGCGGTACTGGCTTCGATCTTGCTGCTCAGGGCCGCATTGCGGGTCTCCACCTCACTGAAACTCTGGGAAAACGCAGGCATTTGCAGGCGTGCGGCTTGGGGATTCTGAAGCGCCTGTTCGGCGACGCTTTCGGCAGCATGAATGTAATTTTCCAGGACCGGCTGCAACTCGCTGATGGCCTCGCGGATATCCGGCGCCAGGGGCAGGCGAGCGTTTTCCGCCAGGGCCTTGCGGAACCACTCGCCGTGTTCACGCAGGCTGCTGCGCACCTCTTCTGCGGCCGCGCTGTCGCCGGGCTCACTGCTCAGGGCCTGCAGCACATCGGCCCGCAGGGCGTCGTGCATCATGTCCGCTTCCAGGTGATTGCGCAGGGCGCTGGCATTGAGTTCATTGTCTTGCAGGGCACTGGCCAGGCGTGACTGCCCCCAGAGACCGAGGCCGGCCACCAGGGCAATAGCCAGCAGGCTGAGAGCCCCAGAGGCGATCATGTTGTGACGAATATTCATGCCTGGCTTCCTGCTCATTCTGGCGTTGACTACAGCGTAGTTCAGCCGTTGGGGTTCGCTTGCGGGCAAGCTGGGCCTGGCGATTGGTGCTCGTTCTGAGGCGTCACCCGCAGTGCCTCCTCCAGGCTGGTCAAGCCCTGCGCAACCTGGTACGCGGCGGCCTGGCGCAGGCTGCGCATGCCTTCCTCGGCGGCTTGGCGCCGCAGGCCGACGAGGTCCAGATCACGCTGTATCAAGGCTTTTAACGAGGCGCTCAAGGGCATGATTTCGTAGACCCCGGTGCGTCCGTGATAGCCGGTTCCGCGACACTCGGCGCAGCCGATGGCCTGCTGGCTGTGGGGAGGCGGCGGCCATTGCCGGGGATGGATCAGGTGCTGCCAGTCAGCGCGGGCGAGCTCGCGAGGGGCTTTGCAATGACGGCATAGGGTGCGTACCAGGCGCTGGGCCATGACGCCGATCAGGGTGGCCTTGATCAGGTAATGGGCAACGCCCAGTTCCAGCAGGCGGCTGATGGCTCCGGGAGCGTCGTTGGTGTGCAGCGTGGACAGCACCAGATGCCCGGTGAGGGCCGCCTGGATGGCCATTTCGGCGGTTTCCAGGTCGCGTATTTCGCCGATCATGATGATGTCCGGGTCCTGGCGCATCAGTGCCCGCACGCCGCTGGAAAAGCTCAGATCGATGTTGTGCTGGACCTGCATCTGGTTGAACGCCGGTTCGATCATCTCGATCGGATCTTCGATGGTGCACAGGTTGATTTCCGGGGTCGCGAGTTTTTTCAGGGTGGTGTAGAGCGTACTGGTCTTGCCCGAACCGGTGGGGCCGGTGACCAGGATGATGCCGTGGGACTGGGCAGTCATGGCTTGCCAGCGCTTTAGGTCGTCGGCGCAGAAACCCAGTTGGTCGAAGTCCTTGAGCAGGACCTGGGGATCGAAGATGCGCATCACCAGTTTTTCGCCAAAGGCGGTGGGCAGGGTCGAGAGCCGCAGTTCGATCTCGCTGCCGTCGGGGGCGCGGGTCTTGACCCGGCCATCCTGGGGTTTGCGTTTTTCCGCAACGTTCATCCGCCCCAGGCTCTTGAGGCGACTGACGATGGCCAGGATCACCTGGGGCGGAAACTGGTAGACGTTGTGCAGCACGCCGTCGATGCGAAAGCGCAGGGTGCCGTGCTCGCGACGCGGTTCGATATGGATATCGCTGGCCCGTTGCAAGAAGGCGTATTGGAACAGCCAGTCGACGATATTGACGATGTGGGCGTCGTTGGCGTCCGGCTCCTTATCGTTGGCGCCCAGCTTCAGCAGTTGCTCAAAATTGCCCAGGCCGTTGGCCTTTTGCTCACTGCTGGCGCCGCTGACCGATCGGGCCAGGCGATAGAACTCCAGGCTCAGGCGCTGGATATCCACCGGGCTGGCCACCACGCGATGGATCGAACGCTTCAGGGCCCGGGCCAGGTCGGCTTCCCAGGCGCGCACATACGGTTGGGCGCTGGCCACGGTGACGCTCTGGGCGTCCACCGCCACCGCGAGGATCTGGTGGCGTTCGGCGAAGGCATTGGACATCAACGGCGTGATGCGGGCCACGTCGATCTGCAAGGGGTCGATGCGCAGGTAGGGCTGGCCGGCCTGTCGAGCCAGCCAGGCCGTGAGGCTGTGCAGTTCCAGTGACTTGCCGGGGTGGTGCAGGTCGGGCAGATGCTGCTGGGCAATGAATTCCAGGGGATGCGGCAGATTGCTGGAGCCCTGACGCCGGGCGCTGATGACCTGTTCGGCGGCGTCCTGGCTAATGCGCCCCTGGGCCAGCAGTTCGCGCAGCAACTCATTGAGGTCCAGCCAACGGTCCTGAGGGAACGGCGCGGCGCTCATGGGGGCTCCTTGGGAATCTTGTCCGAACACCGGTCGATGACGACCGACAGTCAAGGATAGTCCCGGAGGAGCAAGGAGCCGCCGGTCAAGGTTTGCAGGGTTTTACCAGCTTCAGCCCGTGGCTTGCAGGCGCGATGTCTGCGCCAGTTCCAGGTCCACCGAACAGACGCTGATCAGGTTGCGCAGTTTGTCGCTGATCACCTGGGCCCGGTGCCAGCTCAGGCCGTCGAGTTCCACTTCGATATGCAGCGTGGCGTCTTGCTGGATCACCGAGACCCGCTGCGGCACCAGGAACTGCAGGGCGAAATGGTTGAGGACCCGACATAGCACATCGGCCTCTGCATCGGCCCGCACCTGGTAATGCACGCGGCAGTGAGCGTTGTTGAGGTTCCAGACATCGGCGCGAGGAGCGGGGTCGAGAAGGGGCATGGTGGTCTCCAGATCAGTGGAGAAATTTTTACATGGGATTTGGGGTATTTCTTATCTAAGATTGAGCATATTCCATAAAAAACGAATTGTTATATTCGTGATCTCATGGTTATGAGGGTTGATTATGCAAAACGATCTGGACGCCTATGACCGCCGTATCCTGGCTTTGCTGCAGGAGGACGCTTCGCTTTCCAGCGCGCAGATTGCCGAGCAGGTGGGGCTGTCCCAGTCGCCGTGCTGGCGGCGGATTCAGCGCTTGAAGGAGGAAGGAGTGATTCGCGCTCAGGTGACGTTGCTCGATCGCAAGAAGATCGGCCTCAACACGCAGATCTTTGCCGAGGTCAAACTCAACGCTCATGGGCGCTCCAACTTCACCGAATTCACCGAGGCGATTCGCGGTTTTCCGGAGGTGTTGGAGTGTTATGTGCTGATGGGGGCGGTGGACTTCCTACTGCGCATCGTGACGTCGGATATCGAGGCCTATGAGCGGTTCTTCTTCGAGAAGCTGTCCCTGGTGCCAGGCATTCAGGAGGTGAACTCGACCGTTGCCCTGTCGGAGATCAAGTCCACCACCAGCCTGCCGGTATTGCGCTGACGGCAAGTGCTTACAGGCGCAGCAGGGTTTTCCAGGCGCGGTTCTGGAACACTGCAATGGCCTGCTGTTTGCGGGCATCGAGGGCTTCGTCGGTGATCGGCTCGTTGGCCAGTTGTGCCAGTTTGTTCAGTTCACCGTAGAGGCGGTCCAGCTCCGGAATCTCCAGCGCGGCGCGGGCGTGGTGCAGCCAGGCCTGGATGCGTTCGATCCGCGGCAGTTGCTCGGCCAGGTCTTCCGGTTGCTGCTGGTAGCGCGGCAGTTGCAGGGAGGTGGCTTCCTCGGCCAGCAGGCGTGGCAGCCAGCTGCCCAGTTGCGCGGCGCCCTGGCGATTGCCCCGGGTGTTGCGCTCGGCGGTCCAGGCTCGGGCCAGCAGCCAGCGCGAGGTGTTCAGGGAGAATAGGCCCCAGCGCACGTCCTGCAGTTCTTCGATGAATTGCTCCGGCGCGGCCTTGCGCACGTCTTCATCGTCGAGGCCGGCTTGTACCAGCGGACGCCAGTCTTCCAGCAGGGCATCCAGGGCACTGCGCAGTTCGGCAGTGGACTGGCGCGGCGCGGCCTGGCCCAGGCTGCTGGCCAGGGCCCGCAGTTCGGCGAGGTTGTCCACCCAGTCTTGCAGCAGGCGCCAGTGGCCGTTGAAACGATACTGTTCGGCCAGGCGCTGGCTGCTGCCCAGCAGATGCCAGGCCAGGGCGGCGAAAGCCTCGTCCAGCGGGGTTTCGGCGCTCAGCTGTGGTGCCGGCAGGCTCAGGGAGTAGCTGCCGGCATCGAACAGGCGATAGCCGCGCTCGGCCTTGCTGATGTCGCAGGGCATCAACGGCAGGGTGAGGGCCAGTTCCGCCGCCAGCTCCAGCAGGGCCGCCGGTTCGCCTTCGCGCAGTTCCAGCTCCAGCTCGCAGATGTCTTCCTTGTGCTTGCCAGTGATCACCTGGCCCAGGTCCAGGGCTGCTTCGATGACCACTTTGGCTTTGCCACGGCCCCAGGCGATGTCTGCACGTTCGCGGACAAAATCCGTGGTGAACAGCGGTTTGAGGGTCTTTTTGTCCAGTTCGGCCAAGGCTTCGGGCCAGCAATCGCCTTCGAGCTTTTTCACGTCCAGCTTGGCTTTGGCCAATTGCCAGTCGTATTCGTTGCGTTCGGACAGGCCGGCGACACTCTGGCCGCGGGTCTTGAGGGTCTGGATCACCGCGTCACCGTCGCGGCGCAGGCGCAGGGCGACTTTGGCCCGGGCCAGATCGCGCTCAGGGGTGTCGAAGTACTGGTTCATCAGCTCACGGCGTTCCCAGCCACTTTTGTTGCGTTTTTTCAGCAGTGGGTGCTCGCGCAGGGCGGCGAGGGTTTCGCGGCTGACGCGGAGTTTGATTTCGGTTTCTTTCTGCATGGCCGGACAATCCAGGATCGGGAGCGCAGCCGGGGGAAGAGTAGGCTGCCAAGGCCGTGCAGTGTACAGGACAAGGCGCCCGCAGGTGCCGCGACGGTTTCTTCCGTTCAGCAGATGCTTCTATGATGAAGTCCATCTTGGGATTCGCGGAGCCAGCTCATGCCATTGCCGTCTATGAAGGATCAGTTCGCTGCGTTGATCGCTGCGCCGTCGGTGAGCTGCACCCAGCCTGCGCTGGATCAGAGCAATCGCCCGGTCATCGAGTTGCTGGCCAGTTGGCTTGGCGACCTTGGGTTCGCCTGCGACATCCAGCCAGTCAGCCCCGGAAAGTTCAACTTGCTGGCCAGTTTTGGCAGCGGTCCCGGCGGCCTGGTGCTGGCCGGGCATAGCGACACGGTGCCGTTCGACGCGGCGCTGTGGCAGACCGACCCGCTGAAACTGACCGAGGTGGACGGGCGCTGGATCGGTCTTGGCAGTTGCGACATGAAAGGTTTTTTTGCCCTGATCATCGAAGCCGTGCAGCCGTTGCTGGCGCAGCCGTTCAAGCAACCGCTGCTGATCCTGGCCACCTGCGATGAAGAAAGCTCGATGGCCGGGGCGCGGGCCTTGGCCGATGCCGGGCGGCCCCTGGGGCGCGCCGCGGTGATCGGTGAGCCTACGGGGCTCAAGCCGATCCGCTTGCACAAGGGAATCATGATGGAGCGCATCGACATCCTCGGGCGCAGCGGTCACTCCTCGGACCCGAGCCTGGGGCGCAGCGCCCTGGAGGCCATGCACGACGCCATTGGCGAATTGCGCGGGCTGCGGCTGCTGTGGCAGCGCGAATACCGCAACCCGCAGTTCAGCGTGCCGCATCCGACCTTGAACCTTGGTTGCATCCACGGTGGCGACAATCCCAACCGCATCTGTGGTCAGTGTGCCCTGGAGTTCGATCTGCGGCCCTTGCCGGGCATGGACCCGAATGTGCTGCGCGAGGCGATCCGGCAGAGGCTCCTGCCGATCGCCGAGCGTCATGACGTACAGATTGATTACGCGCCGCTGTTTCCTGCGGTGCCGCCGTTCGAGCAGCCCGAGGATGCCGAGCTGGTGCGGGTGGCGGAGCAACTGACCGGGCATCGTGCCGAAGCAGTGGCGTTTGGCACCGAAGCGCCTTATCTTCAGCGCCTTGGCTGCGAGACCCTGGTGCTCGGCCCGGGCGACATCGCCTGTGCCCATCAGCCGGGTGAGTACCTCGAAATGTCACGCTTGCAGCCTACCGTGCATCTACTAAGAAAGTTGATTGAACATTACTGCCTGACACCGGCCCAATTTCAGTAAATAGCCTGCGTCGCGGTCCGTACCCATGAGGAGAGTAAGCGTGTTGCCAAGCCTGTTCCGACGATAACCATCAGCCCGCTGTGCGTTTTCCGTTTCGTCCTTTCATAGGCTGCTTTTTATTTACAGGCTCAGGTTCATGCCCGAATACGTCAATTGGCTTCGCCACGCATCTCCCTATATCAACGCCCACCGCGACTGTACCTTTGTGGTCATGCTGCCCGGTGACGGCGTTGAACACCCCAACTTCGGCAATATCGTCCACGACCTGGTGCTGCTCCACAGCCTGGGGGTGCGACTGGTGCTGGTGCATGGCTCGCGTCCACAGATCGAATCGCGCCTGGCGGCTCGCGGCCTGACGCCTCACTACCATCACGGCCTGCGGATTACCGATGCGGCAACCCTGGAATGCGTGATCGACGCTGTGGGCCAGTTGCGCATCGCCATCGAGGCGCGCCTGTCCATGGACATGGCCTCATCGCCGATGCAGGGCTCGCGGTTGCGGGTGGCCAGCGGCAATCTGGTCACCGCCCGGCCTATCGGCGTGTTGGAAGGTGTTGACTACCATCACACCGGTGAAGTGCGCCGGGTCGATCGCAAGGGCATCAATCGCCTGCTGGATGAGCGTTCCATTGTGTTGCTGTCGCCCCTGGGTTACTCGCCCACGGGCGAGACGTTCAACCTGGCGTGTGAAGACGTCGCCACCCGTGCCGCCATCGATCTGGGCGCCGACAAGCTGCTGTTGTTCGGTGCGGATCTGGGGCTGCTGGATGAAAGCGGCAAGTTGGTCCGCGAGCTGCGTCCGCAACAGGTTCCGGCGCATTTGCAGCGCCTGGGTGGCAACTATCAGGCCGAACTGCTGGATGCGGCTGCCGAGGCTTGTCGGGGTGGCGTTGGCCGTAGCCACATCGTCAGCTATGCCGAAGACGGCGCCCTGTTGACGGAACTCTTTACCCGCGATGGTGGCGGTACGCTGGTCGCTCAAGAGCAGTTCGAACGGGTGCGTGAGGCGGCGATCGAAGACGTCGGCGGCCTGTTGGACCTGATCAGCCCGCTGGAAGAGCAGGGCATCCTGGTGCGGCGCTCCCGTGAAGTGCTGGAGCGTGAAATCGAGCAGTTCAGTGTGGTCGAGCGTGAGGGCATGATCATTGCTTGCGCGGCTCTGTATCAGATCGCCGAGTCTGACGCTGGCGAGTTGGCATGCTTGGCGGTGAACCCCGAGTACCGTCATGGCAAGCGTGGCGATGAGCTGCTGGAAAGGATTGAAACCCGTGCTCGCGCGCAAGGGTTGAAGACCTTGTTCGTCCTCACGACCCGCACCGCGCACTGGTTCCGTGAGCGGGGGTTTGTACCTAGTAGCGTCGAGCGCCTGCCCTCGGCCCGGGCCTCGCTGTACAACTACCAGCGCAACTCAAAAATCTTCGAAAAAGCCCTCTGAGCCGGGTTAACCGCCGTTTACGCAACGCTCCGACCGAATAAACGGGGCGTTGTGTGTGGGGAGGCTGCCTGTCATAAAAAATTCATTTTGATACAAAAAATGTAACAAATTGACGGAAGGATAGGCCGTTCGCCATCATTGCGCCGCTTTTTGATTCAGGCTCGCTTTTTTGCCGCTAGCGAGCGCGATCTGGGGCATCTGGATCGAAAAAATACATTTTATAAAAAAACACGTGAGCCTCTAAGTCGGGGTTCTCGCGTTGCTGTTGGCGTGCGTTATTCCTGGTGGGAATTAAAAATATCAAAATAATTCTTTTTGGGTTTATGAAGAATTCATTACCCTGAAGGCACGAAATGACCGTGATTAGACGATAGTTGTAGACACATATTGTTACGATTGACTTGGCGGTCACGGTCTGGCGCTAATCGCGCATCTGCGGCACCCGGGCGTTTCGATCTGGGGCTCAGAACCACAAAAATTAAAACGAGAGGAGCGAAACATGAACAAGTCCACCTTGGCCCTGGCTGTGGCCGTCGGGGCTCTGGCGCAGCAGGCAGGCGCTGCCGGCTTTATCGAAGACAGCAAAGCCACCTTGGGGCTGCGTAACTTCTACATCAATAACGATAACCGCGACTCGGGCACTAAAGGCGCTAAGGCTCAGAGCAAGGTGGAGGAGTGGGGCCAAGGTTTCCAGCTCAATTTCACGTCGGGCTATACCCAGGGCACCGTAGGTTTTGGCCTTGACGCTATCGGCCTGCTGGGCATCAAGCTGGATTCGGGTGGCGGCACCAACGGCGCCTCGAATAACGCTTATGGCGGTACGGTTTTTCCAAGCGAGTCCAATGGCAAAGCGGTTGATAACTACTCCAGCCTGGGCCTGACGGCCAAAGCCAAGATCTCGCAGACTGAGCTGAAGCTGGGGACCCTGCAGCCAAAACTGCCGGTCATCGTGACCAACGATGGTCGTATGCTGCCGCAGACCTTCCAGGGGGGACAGATCACTTCCAACGAGATCAAGGATTTGACCCTGGTCGGTGGTCAGGTCGAGCACGCCAAGGGCCGTAACTCCAGCAACAACGAAGAATTGTCGATTGCAGGTGCCAACGCTCGTACCGCGGCGGGCCGTGACAGCAACAAATTCATCTACGGTGGCGGTGACTACAAAATCACCAAAGACCTGACTGCGCAGTACTACTACGGCAATCTGGATAACTTCTACAAGCAACACTTCCTGGGGTTGACTCATAACTGGTCGATCGGCCCGGGCGTACTGAAGTCCGACCTGCGTTACTTCAACAGCCGTGACGACGGTGCTAACGGTCACGATCTCAATTACTTCACCAACGGCAACTACTCCGGTGTTCCAAGCGGTAAGGGCAAGGTTGATAACAACCTCTACAGCGGCTTGTTCCTGTACTCGGTTGCCGGTCATACCTTCGGTGGTGGCTACCAGGTCAGCAACGGCAGCAGCGACTTCCCTTGGCTGAACCAGGGTGATGGTTCGTCGGCCTACCTGATTACCGATATGCAGATCCAGAAGTTCGCCCGTGCCGGCGAGCGTACCTGGCAGGCGCGCTACGCCTATGACTTCGCTCGGTTGGGTGCACCAGGCTTGACCGCAGGCGTGGTCTATCTGCGTGGCGACAACATCGACACGGTCTCCAAGGGCGGCACCGTGGCGGGCAGCGGCCGCAGCGAATGGGAGCGTGACCTGACTGTGGCTTACGTGATTCCAGAAGGTCCGCTGAAGAACCTCGGTTTGACCTGGAAAAACGCCATGTGGCGTAACGATATTCCGAATCAGCGCGACCAGGACGAAAACCGCCTGATCGTCAGCTACTCGATTCCGCTGTTGTAACAGCTCGATTGTAATCGCGCGATAAAACCTCGCCCGGCGCAAGGCCGGGCGAGGTGTTGTTTCAAGTCAGGCTCACCCCCGTGAGCCGTTCTTGAATCCCCTCTTTTTACAGCTACTCAAGGCCTTCTCGAACCTTGTTGCGAAGGGTGATTGAGGTGTGTTCGTGAGTCCAGTGAAGAGATCTTTAATATTCTTTTTGGTTCTTAATTTGACGATATTTATTCTTTTTAAATGATCGTCGCTGCAGGCAGAGTGGCTTCATCACGCACTCACAGGAGCAGCAGCCATGAGCCTCAGATTGGGCGACATCGCCCCCGATTTCCAACAGGCTTCCAGTGCCGGCCCGATTCGTTTCCACGAGTGGCTGGGCGACAGTTGGGGCGTGTTGTTTTCCCATCCGGCAGACTTCACCCCGGTGTGCACCACCGAGTTGGGCTTCACCGCCAAGCTCCAGGACGAGTTCGCCCGGCGCGGGGTGAAAGCTATTGCCTTGTCGGTCGACCCGGTGGACTCCCATCAGCGCTGGATCGAAGACATCAACGAAACCCAGAACACGTTGGTCAATTTCCCGATCCTGGCGGATGCCGACCGCAAAGTGTCGGACCTCTACGATCTGATCCACCCCAATGCCAGCGACACCCTGACCGTGCGCTCACTGTTCGTCATCGACCCGCACAAGAAGATTCGCCTGACCATCACTTACCCAGCCAGTACAGGGCGCAACGTCCATGAAATCCTTCGGGTGATCGATTCGCTGCAACTCACCGACCACTACAAGGTGGCCACCCCCGCCAACTGGCAGGACGGTGACGAAGTGGTGATCGTGCCTTCGCTCAAGGGCGAGGACGAGATCAAGCGCCGCTTTCCCAAAGGCTATCGCGCAGTGAAGCCTTACCTGCGCCTGACTCCACAACCCAATCGCTGACCCGCTCACCGCTGCAGGTGCCGGCTTGCCGGCAAAGGCGATGGTGAGACCGGTGCAAATTTAGCCGCCCCTTTCGCGGGCCAGCCCGCTCCTACGCAGAATGCAGGAGTAACAAAACCATAAAGCAGGGGTTTTAAGGCCGTTTCGACCGCCTGTTTTTTCTCCACTACTCAGTGTTTTATATTTCATTAAGGAATAAACAAATGAATAAATAAGATTTATAGGTATAAAAATAGACTGTTAAGGTTTGTTCTGCCCGGCGAAAGCGCGTCCTGCGAATCGCTTCATTTCGTTCAAGGAATCCCCTGCATGCTGGTGGTCTCTCTCGGTGGCAGCCCCAGTCAGCGATCCCGTTCCGGGGTGCTGCTGGCGTTGGCCAAGCGCTGGTTACAGCAGCACGGCGTGGAAGTGGTCAGTTACCAGGTGCGGGACTTCCCGGCCGAGGATCTGCTTCACGCCCGCTTCGACAGCCCCCAGGTCATCGACCTGCTGCAACACATCGACCAAGCCGATGGCCTGCTGATCGCCACGCCGGTGTACAAGGCGTCGTTTTCCGGGGCATTGAAAACCCTGCTCGACCTGCTGCCGGAGCGTGCCCTGAGCCACAAGGTGGTATTGCCCATGGCCACTGGCGGCAGCATCGCCCATATGCTGGCGGTGGATTACGCCCTCAAACCCGTGCTCTCGGCGCTCAAGGCCGAGGAAATGCTCCAGGGCCTCTTTGCCGAGGACAGCCAGATCGCCTACGGCGAAGGCAGTGTCCAGCCGCCGCTGGCAGAGGCCCTGGAGCGGCGTTTGACGGAGGCCTTGGAGCAGTTCCACAGGGCCTTGGCGCGCCGCCCCAAGCCGTTGGATCCGCATCTATTGAATGAACGTCTGTTGAGTGCTCGCTGGAGCATTTGAGCCACCCCCCTGATTTGAAGCACCGACCTTACTCGCCCGCCAACGGGCAAGCAGGTGCAGCCACAACCCCACTGCAAAAAGGAGAGCGCCATGCGCCCTGTCATTTTGCGTCGCGGTCTGGTCGCTCTGTTTGCTGCGGCTGTGTCCTTTGGCGCCATCGTTCAAGCTCAAGCCGAAACCCTGCGTATCGGTTATCAGAAGTACGGCACTCTGGTGCTGCTCAAGGCCAAGGGCACCCTGGACAAGCGCCTGGCGCTGCAAGGCGTGGACGTGAAGTGGACCGAGTTTCCGGGTGGTCCGCAGTTGCTGGAAGGGCTGAACGTCGGTTCCATCGACGTCGGCGTGACCGGCGAAACCCCGCCGGTGTTCGCCCAGGCCGTGTTCCTGCCTCCGGCCGATGCCCGAGCGGCGTTCGAGCGCGGCAGCGTCGACGCTTGGGTGATCTTGGCCCCCTATCAGGCGGCGGCCGGGCAGCAACTGCAGGCGCGCACGCTGCACGATGGCAGCGGCATCGTCGACAACCACCAGTTCTACTTGGCGACCAAACCCTACGCACAGCAGCACCCCGAGGTGATCAAGGCCCTGGTGGAAGAGGTGCGGGCGGTGGGCGAGTGGTCCAAGGCCAATCCGCAGGAGGTCACCGAGCAGGTGGCGTCGCTGCTCGGCCTGTCCACTGTTATCACCCTGACCTTGGTGAAGCGCCAGGGCTATGGCGCGGGTTTCCTGACTCCGGAGGTGATCGCCGCGCAGCAGAAAATCGCCGACAGCTTCTATCAGCTCAAGCTGATTCCCATGCTGCTGAGCATTCAAGACGTGATCTGGACGCCCCCCGCCGCCGTGGCCAAAGCGCCGTAATTCGACCCTTTTAGGAGACCGCTCCATGAGCCTCAATATTTTCTGGTTTCTGCCCACTCACGGCGACGGCCATTACCTGGGCACCGCCGTAGGCGCGCGCGCCGTGGATCATGCTTACCTGCAGCAGATCGCCCAGGCCGCCGATCGCTTGGGGTTTGGCGGGGTGCTGATCCCCACCGGACGCTCCTGCGAGGATTCCTGGCTGGTGGCGGCTTCGCTGATTGCGGTGACCCAGCGCCTTAAATTCCTGGTCGCCCTGCGCCCTGGGATCATTTCCCCGACGGTGGCGGCGCGCCAGGCGGCGACCCTGGATCGGCTTTCCGGCGGCCGGGCGTTGTTCAACCTGGTGACCGGTGGCGATCCGGACGAACTGGCCGGCGACGGCCAGTTCCTCGACCATCAAGAGCGTTATCAGGCTTCGGTGGAGTTCACCCGCATCTGGCGCCGGGTACTGGAAGGCGAAACCGTCGACTACGACGGCCAGCACATCAGCGTGAAGGGCGCCAAGTTGCTCTATCCGCCGTTGCAGCAGCCGCGCCCACCGCTGTATTTCGGTGGCTCTTCAGAGGCCGCCCAGGACCTGGCCGCTGAGCAGGTGGAGATGGTTTTGACCTGGGGCGAGCCACCGGCCGCCGTGGCCGAGAAGATTCAGCAAGTGCGGGACAAGGCGGCCAAGCTCGGACGCACCGTGCGTTTTGGCATCCGTCTGCACGTGATTGTGCGGGAAACCAATGCCGAGGCCTGGCAGGCCGCCGAGCGCCTGATTTCCCATCTGGACGACGACACCATCGCCCGGGCTCAGGCATCCCTGGCGCGCTTTGATTCCGTGGGCCAGCAGCGCATGGCGGCTCTGCATGGAGGCCGTCGCGACCAACTGGAAGTCAGCCCCAACCTTTGGGCCGGAGTGGGTCTGGTGCGTGGCGGTGCTGGCACTGCCTTGGTGGGCGATGGCCCTACTGTGGCGGCGCGGATGCAAGAGTACGTAGACCTGGGGATCGACACCTTCATTTTCTCCGGCTACCCACACCTGGAAGAGGCCTATCGGGTGGCCGAGTTGCTGTTCCCGCATCTGGACATCGAACGACCCAAGCAACCCGAAGCAGCCGCTTATATCAGCCCGTTCGGGGAGATGGTCGCCAACGACATCATCCCCCAAGGCGCATCCCGGAGCTGAGGTGCGGCCATGGATGAACAATGCAGCGTGCAGCGGCTGGCGCCCTGGACACCGAAGTCCTCGATCGTGCGCTGACATTGCCCGGCTTGGCGCCGACAGCGGAACCCGTTTCACCCTTGCCCACGCAGTTGCGCTGGGCACCTTAAAGCAGCGGCACGTTTCCGGCTGCAAGCGGCAAGCAAGGGCGATGTGCTGTTACTTGCCGCTTAAGGCTTGAAGCCTGCAGCTCATTGGCCTTCAGGAGCTGTGCTATGACCATCAAAGCCATCAACGTTCGCAATCAATTCAAAGGCACCATCAAGGCAATCGTCGAAGGTGACGTGTTGTCGGAAATCGACGTGCAGACAGCCTCCGGGATTGTCACATCGGTGATCACCACCCGCTCGGTCAGAGAGTTGGAGTTGTCCATTGGCAGCGAAGTGATCGCCTTTGTGAAGTCCACCGAGGTGTCGATCGCCAAGTTGTGAGCGATGCTGCATACCGGCCTGGAGGGGGGCGCGCCTCTCCGGGCTTTTTCAAGGGCGCTGTAAATAACGGTCAGATTTGATACTTTCCCTGCTTTCGCAAGGCCTGAACAGTACAGACATGACAACAGAGCAGGGTCCAAACGTAGGGTATCTGGAGTTCGATCGCGACCATTGGTCAGCTCTGCGGGCGGGGGAACCCATGAGCCTGTCACCGTCCGAGATGGAGACGTTGACCAGTCCGACCCAGCCCATGGCGTCCGAGGAAGTGAGGCAGATTCTGCTCCCGCTGTCGCGCCTGCTGCATTTGCACGCCGCTCAGGTGCAGGCGCTGAAGGTGCCGCAGGCAGGCTTCAAGGCCCCTTATGTCATCGGTATTTCCGGTAGCGTGGCAGTGGGTAAAAGCAGTTTCGCCCGGGTTCTGGCGGCGCTTCTGGCGTATTGGCCGGGCAAGCCCAATGTGCATCTGGTGACCACGGACTCATTTCTTTTTCCTTTGGCGACGCTTCAGGAAAAAAATATTCTGCATCGAAAAGGCTTCCCCGAGTCTTACGACGAGCCGCTGTTTCTGGCGTTTCTGAAGGCTGTGTGCAACAAGGGTGAAGCGGCCCATATTCCCATCTATTCCCATGTGCGTTACGACATCCTGGCGGATGAGGCTCAATCGGTGGAGGCGCCGGACATCATCATCCTGGAAGGTTTGAATGTTCTGCAGGGCGAGCCGGGGCAAGGCTTGAATGCCTTGGACTTCATCGATTTTTCCATTTATGTCGATGCGCCCGAAGAGATGATCAAGGCCTGGTATCTGGAGCGGTTTGTCTATCTGAAGAACACGGCTTTCCAATCCACCGATTCGTACTTCAACAAGTACAAGGGGCTGTCTGACCCCGAGGCCCTGTCAGTGGCGTCCGATACCTGGGATCGGGTCAACTTGAAGAACCTTGTGGAACACATTCTGCCCAGCCGGGAACGGGCGAATCTGATTATCCACAAGTCGGCGGACCACCGGATTGACAGGTTGCTGTTGCGGCAAGTGTGAGCCGGCGGGCGGTGGGCTTACAGTGGTGTCGGGCGCTTGGCCAGATAGGGCGGTAGATAGAGGCCCAGATAGGCGTCGAATACGCGCATGCCTTCCTCTGCCATGCGCGCGGTGATCTGCCCATGTTGCTGCACCGAGCGTGCATACACCCGATCCCCCAGCTCCATGGCCAATGCAAATACGTCCACGTCCTGGGGCAGGACCGGCAGCGCAAAGTGATGATTGAACAGCTTGTGCATCAGGTCGCCCAGTTCGATGTCGTGCTGGCGGTCGGCCTGGGTCACCTCGGTTAGGCCGTGTTGGGCCAGGATCAACTGGCGGGCGGCGGCGTCTTCATCGTAGATGGCGAGCATGCGTTGCTCCACCAGGCGTGACAGATCCCGCCAGCTGTTGAGGCAGGCGTGATCGATCGGCGCTTGCAGGCAGGCGCGGAATGCGGCGTGGACATCGGCGGTCAGGGCTTCCAGCAGGGCTGGCACGCTGGCGAAGAAGTGATACACCGACGACGGTGGAATCTGCGCCCGTTCGGCCACGCTGTAGATCGACAGGCTGGATACGCCCTCGGCGGCCAACAGGGTTCGGGCGGCTTCGAGTATCGAATCGATTCGGGCCTGGCTGCGTGCGCGGGGTTTGCGAAGAGGGGCAGTGCGCGTCATCTGTGTCTCCTACAGGGCTGCGGGCATTGTACGTGAGAGGGCAGGGGTCTCTGTAGTGACAGCCTTGGGCGGAGGTTGATAAATGGCACAAAAAAACGCCGCGGGCCTTGGAGCCCCGCGGCGTTTTTTCTG
Organism: Pseudomonas sp. LD120; assembly: GCF_009861525.1. Lineage (GTDB taxonomy): Bacteria > Pseudomonadota > Gammaproteobacteria > Pseudomonadales > Pseudomonadaceae > Aquipseudomonas. Next base: position 120,818 of record NZ_WVHL01000004.1, read on the forward strand.
TGCCACCGCTTAAACGGTGTGCAGGTACCAGTTGTACTCGAGGTCGGAGATGGAGTGTTCGAATTCCTCCAGCTCGCTCTCTTTACAGGCGACGAAGATATCGATGTATTTCGGATCGATGTACTTGGCCATTACTTCACTGTCGTCCAGCTCGCGCAGGGCATCACGCAAGTTGTTCGGCAGGCTTTGCTCGTTCTGCTCGTAGCTGTTGCCTTCGGTCGGCGCCGGCGGCTCGATCTTGTTGGTCAGACCGTGGTGCACGCCCGCTAGGACCGAAGCCATCAACAGGTATGGGTTGGCGTCGGCACCGGCGACCCGGTGCTCCAGGCGTACCGCGTCGGCCGAACCGGTGGGTACACGCAGGGCCACGGTCCGGTTGTCCAGCCCCCAGCTCGGCGAGTTCGGTACATAGAACTGCGCGCCGAAACGCCGGTAGGAATTGACGTTCGGGCAGAGGAAGGCCATCTGCGCCGGCAGGGTCTCGAGCACACCGCCGATCGCGTGACGCAATGCGGCGTTCTGCTCGGGATCCTCGCTGGCAAAGATGTTCTTGCCGTCTTTGTCCAGGACCGAAATGTGCACGTGCAGACCGTTGCCTGCCTGGCCTGGATAAGGCTTGGCCATGAAGGTGGTGTCCATCTCATGGTCGTAGGCGATGTTCTTGATCAGTCGCTTGAGCAGTACCGCGTAGTCGCAGGCCTTGATCGGGTCGGCCACGTGGTGCAGGTTGACTTCGAATTGTGCCGGGGCACTTTCCTTGACGATCGCGTCGGCCGGGATGCCTTGCTCTTTGGCACCTTCCAGAATGTCCTGGAGGCAGTCGACGTATTCGTCGAGGTCGTCGATCAGGTAAACCTGGGTGGAGTGCGGGCGTTTGCCGGAGATCGGCGAACGTGGAGGTTGTGGCCGGCCGTTCACGTTCTCCTGGTCGATCAGGTAGAACTCCAGCTCGAAAGCCGCGCAGATGGTCAACCCCAGCTCATCGAACTTGGTTACGACCTGGCGCAAGACTTCTCGTGGATCGGCAAAGAACGGATCGCCCTCCAGTTCGTGCATGGTCATCAGCAACTGCGCGGTAGGGCGCTTCTGCCAAGGCTCGTTGCATAGGGTATCGGGGATCGGATAGCAGATTCGGTCAGCATCGCCGATGTCCAGGCCCAGGCCGGTGCTTTCCACCGTAGAGCCATTGATATCCAGGGCAAAGAGGGAGGCCGGCAGGTTGATGCCTTTCTCGTAAACCTTGTGGAGGCTGGTGCGTTCGATACGCTTGCCGCGCACCACACCATTCATATCCGCAATCAGAAGGTCAACGTACAGAACCTCAGGATGTTCCTTAAGGAACGCGTTCGCTTCGTTAAGCTGAACGGCACGCGGGGGTACCGACATGATGCAACACCTTTGTTGTTAAAAATATCAATCATTGATCTTTTCTGGTTTCAGTCAACCCGAACGGCTTGCCGAAGTCAAGTAAGGCCTTTTATGCCCTAATAGAGGGCTGCTATGGCCCTTTTGAAGCAAAACAGGGCGTTTTTTGGGCTTCGGACACCTTGGGTACCGCAGGCTTGAGCGGGCCGTGTTGTATTTTTTACGGGGGTGTTGTGTAAAAAAATGAACAAGGCTAAGCTCGAATCAAACCCATAACAGCAATAATACCGGGGTGTTTCATGTCTCGCCTGCCGTTAATCGGCGTCACCGCCTGCTCCAAGCAGATCGGTCTGCATGCTTATCACATCAGTGGCGACGAATACGTCCAAGCAGTAGCTAGCGCCGCCCGGGGCGTGCCGGTCATTCTTCCGTCTCTGGCGCAACTGCTTTCCCCGTCCGATATTCTGGACGGTTTGGACGGCATCCTCTTTACCGGCTCTCCTTCCAATATCGAACCTTTCCATTACCAGGGTCCAGCCAGCGCGCCGGGCACTGCTCATGATTCTGCACGGGACGCCGCTACCTTACCGCTGCTCAGCGCCGCCGTCGAAGCGGGTGTTCCGGTGCTGTGTATTTGCCGCGGCTTTCAGGAAATGAATGTAGCCTTCGGTGGCAGCCTTTATCAAAACGTGCAGGAGGTGGAGCCTTTCATGGACCACCGTCATCAGGAGGTGCCCGGGCAATCCCTGGATGCCTGGTACGCTCCGGCACATGACCTGCTCATCCAGTCCGGTGGCCTGCTGGCCGGTCTGGGCTTACCCGAGAAAATTCAAGTCAACTCGATTCATGCGCAAGGTGTGGAACGTTTGGCGCCTGGCTTGCGGGTCGAGGCACAGGCTCCTGATGGGTTGATCGAGGCAATTTCTGTCGGTGCAGGCAAGGCTTTTGCTTTAGGGGTGCAATGGCACCCCGAATGGCAGGTAAGCTCCAATCCTCACTACCTGGCCATTTTCCAGGCATTTGGTGATGCCTGCCGCAAGCGGGCAAAACAGCGCGACGCCGATGCGTCAAACAACGCCTGACCTAATAAAGAGTCAGGAAACTCAGCCTAGAGGCATTTATGAGTAACAACCTCGACCAGCTCACCGATTGGTTGAAAGACCACAAGATCACAGAAGTCGAATGCATGATTGGCGACTTGACCGGCATCACCCGGGGCAAGATCTCGCCGACCAACAAGTTCATTGCCGAAAAAGGCATGCGCCTGCCCGAGAGCGTGTTGTTGCAGACCGTGACCGGCGACTATGTCGAAGACGACATCTATTACGAACTACTGGACCCGGCGGATATCGACATGATTTGCCGTCCGGACCAGAACGCGGTGTACCTCGTGCCTTGGGCCATCGAGCCTACCGCTCAGGTGATCCACGACACCTACGACAAGCAGGGCAACCCCATTGAGTTGTCGCCGCGCAACGTCTTGAAGAAGGTCCTCAAGCTGTATGCCGACCACGGCTGGCAGCCCATCGTGGCGCCGGAGATGGAGTTCTACCTGACCAAGCGCAGTGACGACCCGGACTACCCGTTACAGCCGCCGATTGGCCGCTCTGGCCGCCCGGAAACCGGCCGCCAGTCGTTTTCCATCGAAGCGGCCAACGAATTCGATCCACTGTTCGAAGACGTCTATGACTGGTGCGAACTGCAAGAGCTGGACCTGGATACCCTGATCCACGAAGACGGCACAGCGCAAATGGAGATCAATTTCCGTCACGGTGATGCGCTGTCTCTGGCGGACCAGATTCTGGTGTTCAAGCGCACCATGCGCGAGGCTGCGCTCAAGCACGACGTAGCGGCCACTTTCATGGCCAAGCCGATGACCGGCGAGCCTGGCAGCGCCATGCACCTGCACCAGAGCATCATCGACATCAACACCGGCAAGAGCGTCTTCTCCAATGAAGACGGGACCATGAGCCAACTGTTTCTCAACCACATTGGCGGGTTGCAGAAGTTCATCCCCGAGTTGCTGCCGCTGTTTGCCCCCAACGTCAACTCGTTCCGCCGCTTCCTGCCCGATACTTCGGCGCCGGTGAACGTCGAGTGGGGCGAAGAAAACCGTACCGTGGGCCTGCGGGTGCCGGATGCCGGACCACAGAATCGTCGGGTGGAAAACCGCCTGCCGGGCGCCGACGCCAACCCCTATCTGGCGATTGCTGCCAGCTTGCTGTGCGGGTTCATCGGCATGGTCGAAGGTCACAACCCGAGCGCGCCAGTGGTTGGCCGTGGCTATGAGCGGCGCAACCTGCGCCTGCCGTTGACCATCGAAGACGCTCTGGAACGGATGGAAAACAGCAAGACCATCGAGAAGTACCTTGGCCAGAAGTTCATCACCGGTTACGTAGCGGTGAAGCGGGCCGAGCACGAAAACTTCAAGCGCGTGATCAGTTCGTGGGAGCGGGAATTTCTGTTGTTCGCCGTCTGATGCGCCGGGCGCCACTGTCGCCAGTGGCGCCTTCACTGACACTTAGGAGACATTGATGACTCACAAAAACCCGCAAACCCGCGAGTGGCAAACCCTCAGCAGTGATCACCACCTGGCACCATTCAGTGACTTCAAGCAGTTGAAGGAGAAAGGGCCACGGATCATCACCCACGCCAAGGGTGTGTATCTCTGGGACAGTGAAGGCAATCAGATCCTCGATGGCATGGCTGGCCTGTGGTGCGTGGCCATCGGCTATGGCCGCGATGAACTGGCTGAAGCGGCCAGCCGGCAGATGCGCGAACTGCCGTACTACAACCTATTCTTCCAGACCGCCCACCCGCCGGCGCTGGAGCTGTCCAAGGTGATTGCCGATATTGCGCCAGAAGGCATGAACCACGTGTTTTTCACCGGTTCCGGCTCTGAGGGCAACGACACCATGCTGCGCATGGTCCGCCACTACTGGGCGATCAAGGGCCAACCGAACAAGAAAACCATCATCAGCCGAGTCAATGGCTACCACGGCTCTACCGTGGCCGGCGCCAGCCTTGGCGGCATGACCTTTATGCACGAACAGGGTGATTTGCCGATCCCGGGCATTGTCCACATCCCGCAGCCTTATTGGTTCGGTGAGGGGGGCGATATGAGCCCCGAAGAGTTCGGCATCTGGGCGGCCAATCAATTGGAGGAAAAAATCCTCGAGCTGGGCGTGGACAACGTCGGGGCCTTCATTGCCGAGCCGATCCAGGGCGCGGGCGGGGTCATTGTGCCGCCAGACAGCTACTGGCCGCGGATCAAGGAAATCCTCGCCAAGTACGACATTCTGTTCGTCGCCGACGAAGTGATCTGTGGTTTCGGGCGTACCGGTGAGTGGTTCGGTAGCGATTTCTACGACCTCAAAGCGGACATGATGACCATTGCCAAGGGCCTGACTTCCGGTTACGTCCCTATGGGCGGCCTGATCGTTCGCGACGAGGTGGTGGCGGTGCTCAACGAAGGCGGCGACTTCAACCACGGGTTCACCTATTCCGGGCATCCGGTGGCGGCAGCCGTGGCTCTGGAAAACATCCGCATTCTGCGTGAAGAAAAAATTATTCAGCACGCCCATGAGAAAACGGCACCTTACTTGCAAAAGCGTCTGCGTGAGCTGAGTGATCACCCGTTGGTGGGCGAGGTTCGTGGAGTGGGTCTGCTGGGGGCGATCGAGCTGGTGAAGGACAAGGCCACTAGAGCGCGTTATGAGGGGCGTGGCGCAGGCATGATCTGCCGGCAGTTCTGCTTCGATAACGGCCTGATCATGCGCGCCGTGGGCGACACCATGATCATCGCGCCGCCCTTGGTGATCAGCGAGGCGGAAATCGACGAACTGGTAACCAAGGCGCGCAAGTGCCTGGACCTGACCTTGAGTGCCCTTCAGGGCTGAGTGCTAGGCTTTGAACGCGGTGCCTGCGGGCAGGGTGTTCATCCGCAGATAAAGGCCGGGTCTTTCCTTGAAAGCCGGCCTTGGATCTTGCCAGACTACCCGCCGTTTGGGTTGCCCGTAGATTGGCCGCCAAGCGAGTGGTTAAAGAAGAACAATTGGAGCATTACGCATGAAGGCATTAGGTATGAAGTTTGCTGGCAAGACCCTCCTCGCCATGTCCCTGATGGGCGTGATGGCGGCGGCAGCGCAGGCGGACGATAACGTTCTGCACGTTTACAACTGGTCCGATTACATCGCGCCGGACACCATCAAGAAGTTTGAAGCCGAATCGGGCATCAAAGTGGTCTATGACGTGTTTGACAGCAACGAAACCCTGGAAGCCAAGTTGCTCGCCGGCAAATCCGGTTATGACGTGGTGGTGCCTTCCAACAACTTCCTGGCCAAGCAGATCAAGGCGGGTGTCTATCAGGAACTGGACAAGTCCAAGTTGCCGAACTGGAAGAACCTCAACGAGTCGCTGCTCAAGGCGGTATCGGTGAGCGACCCGGGCAACAAGCATGCCTTCCCTTATATGTGGGGGTCGATCGGCATCGGCTTCAACGCCGAGAAGGTCAAGGCCGCGTTGGGGGCTGATGCGCCAACCAACTCTTGGGACCTGCTGTTCAAGCCTGAGAATGCTGAGAAATTGAAATCCTGTGGCGTCAGCTTCCTCGACTCGCCAACCGAAATGATTCCGGTGGCTTTGCATTACCTGGGCTATCCAACCGACAGCCAGAACAAAAAGCAGTTGGCTGAAGCCGAAGCGCTGTTCCTCAAGATCCGTCCGTCGATCGCCTACTTCCACTCGTCCAAGTACATCTCCGACCTGGCTAACGGCAACATCTGCGTGGCCGTGGGGTACTCGGGCGACATCTACCAGGCCAAGGCACGTGCCGCCGAAGCCGGTGACAAGGTCAAGGTCAGCTACAACATTCCCAAAGAAGGTGCTGGCAGCTTCTATGACATGGTCGCGATTCCTAAAGACGCGGAAAACGTCGACGGCGCCTATAAGTTCATGACCTTCCTGCAGAAGCCGGAAGTGATGGCCGAGATCACCAACGCCGTGCGTTTCCCCAACGGTAACGCGGCTGCAACCCCACTGGTCGATAAAGAGATCACCAGCGACCCGGGTATTTACCCACCTGCTGATGTACAGGCCAAGCTGTACGCGATTGCCGACTTGCCGGCCGCGACCCAGCGTCTCCTGACCCGCAGCTGGACCAAGATTAAATCCGGTAAATAAACCGATTTGCAGCACTAACCTGTTGTCGTCGTCATGTGTTGGCGGCAACAGGAAACAATTAAATGACAGAAAGTTTTGCTGGATTGGTTTATCGAGGGTAAGTTGCGCGCCGGTTTTGTTGCTGGGCAGCTCGGAGGCTGTCAGGTAGCGCGGGGTAACTTGAGCCCAACTATTGAAGAGGACCTCCACTTGCCTATTTCTTTATTTCGCAAAGCCATGCTGGTTGCGGCCGGCCTGACGCTGGTAGCGGGTGTTCAGGCTGCACCGACCGTGCATATTTATAATTGGTCCGACTATATCGGTCAGAACACCCTGGCAGACTTTGAAAAAGCCACGGGTATCAAACCCGTGTATGACGTTTTCGATTCCAATGAAACCCTGGAAGGCAAGTTGCTGGCCGGTCGCACTGGTTATGACGTGGTGGTGCCGTCCAACCACTTTCTGGGTAAGCAGATCAAAGCCGGGGCGTTTCAGAAACTCGACAAGAGCCTGTTGACCCACTATTCGAATCTCGACCCGGTGCTGCTCAAGCGCCTGGAGATGAACGACCCGGGTAACCAATACGCCGTGCCTTATCTGTGGGGCACCAACGGCATCGGTTACAACGTAGACAAGGTCAAAGCGGCCTTGGGCGTGGACAAGATCGACTCCTGGGGTGTTTTGTTCGAGCCTGAGAACATCAAGAAGCTCAGCACCTGCGGCGTGGCCTTCCTCGACTCTGCCGATGAGATGTTGCCCACGGTCCTCAACTACCTGGGCCTGGATGCCAATAGCACCCATCCCAAGGACTACAAGCAGGCTGAGGCCAAACTGCTGGCCGTGCGTCCTTACGTGACCTATTTCCATTCGTCCAAGTACATCTCGGACTTGGCCAACGGCAATATTTGCGTGGCTATCGGGTTTTCCGGCGACGTGTTCCAGGCCAAGGCCCGGGCCGCCGACGCGGGCAAGGGTGTGAACATCGCCTATGCGATTCCGAAGGAAGGCGGGGCCCTGTGGTTTGACATGCTGGCGATCCCCAAGGACTCAAGCAACGTCAAGGAAGCTCATGCCTTCATCAACTATTTGCTGCAGCCTGAGGTGATTGCCCAGGTCAGTGATTACGTCGGTTACGCCAACCCCAATCCGGGAGCGGACAGGTTCATGGAGCAATCGATCCGCACTGATGAAGCGGTTTATCCATCGCAGGCCGTGCTCGACAAGATGTATGTGTCCACCGAGCTGCCACCCAAGATCCAACGCTTGATGACCCGTAGCTGGACCAAGGTCAAGACGGGTAAGTAGTTCCACAGGCTCAAACTATCCAAGGTCCACCCGCGTGGGGTGGGCTGAAAATTTTGTTGGGAGTTTCGCAAATGGCAGTTGCCTCCGGCGCCTATAAGAAAGCCCTCGAGGGCGACCAGACACCTAAGCAGGTGCTGGTCAAAATCGACCGGGTCACCAAGAAGTTCGACGAGACGGTTGCCGTGGACGATGTGTCCCTGGAAATCAAGAAAGGCGAGATTTTCGCCCTGCTCGGCGGCTCGGGTTCGGGCAAGTCCACCTTGCTGCGGATGCTGGCCGGTTTCGAACGGCCAACGGAGGGGCGAATCTTCCTCGATGGCGTGGACATCACCGACATGCCGCCGTACGAACGGCCGATCAACATGATGTTCCAGTCTTACGCCTTGTTCCCACACATGACCGTGGCGCAGAACATTGCCTTTGGTCTCAAGCAGGACAAAATCCCGGCAGCGGAAATCGACGCCCGGGTGGCGGAAATGCTCAAGCTGGTGCAGATGAGCCAGTACGCCAAGCGCAAGCCACACCAATTGTCTGGCGGCCAGCGCCAGCGGGTGGCCCTGGCCCGTTCCCTGGCCAAGCGTCCCAAGCTGTTGCTGCTGGACGAACCCATGGGCGCCCTGGATAAGAAGCTGCGTTCGCAGATGCAGCTTGAGCTTGTCGAAATCATCGAGCGCGTCGGCGTGACCTGTGTGATGGTGACCCACGATCAGGAAGAGGCCATGACCATGGCCGAACGCATCGCCATCATGCACCTGGGCTGGATCGCGCAGATCGGCAGCCCGATCGATATCTATGAAACCCCGGTCAGCCGCTTGGTCTGCGAGTTCATCGGCAACGTCAACATTTTCGAAGGCGAAGTGGTGGACGACGCCGAAGGCCACGCCTTGATCACTTGTAAGGACCTGGACCGCAATATCTACGTCGGCCACGGCATCAGTACCTCGGTGCAGGACAAGTCGGTGACCTACGCGATCCGTCCGGAAAAGCTCCTGGTGACGGCTGAAATGCCGAGCTGCGAGTACAACTGGTCCAGCGGCAAGGTCCACGACATTGCTTACCTGGGCGGTCACTCGGTGTTCTACGTCGAACTGCCAAGCGGCAAACTGGTGCAGTCTTTCGTTGCCAACGCCGAGCGCCGTGGCGCACGGCCGACCTGGGGGGACCAGGTTTACGTCTGGTGGGAAGACGACAGTGGCGTGGTGCTGCGCTCATGAACATGCGAAAGCTCAAGCGCCGACTCAATCGAATAATTCCCGGTGGCCGTCAGTTGGTCATCGGGGTGCCTTTCATCTGGTTGTTCATGTTCTTCATGCTGCCGTTCTTCATCGTCCTGAAGATCAGCTTCGCCGAAGCAGACGTGGCCATCCCGCCATACACCGAGATCTACAGCTACGTCGATCAGAAGCTGCAGTTATTGCTCAACCTTGGCAACTACGCCTTGCTGGGGGACGACGAGCTGTATATCGCGGCCTACCTCGGCTCGCTCAAGATGGCGTTCTTCAGCACCATCCTCTGTCTGCTGATCGGTTATCCGATGGCCTATGCCATCGCCAGTGCCCGCAAAGAGCTGCAAACGGTGTTGCTGCTGCTGATCATGATGCCGACCTGGACCGCGATCCTGATCCGCGTCTACGCCTGGATGGGCATCCTCAGTAACAACGGCCTGCTCAACGGCTTCCTGATGTCCATGGGGTTGATCAACGAGCCGCTGCAGATCCTCAACACCAACATCGCGGTGTATATCGGCGTGGTTTATTCCTACTTGCCGTTCATGATCCTGCCGCTCTACGCCAACTTGGTGAAACATGACGCGAGTCTACTGGAGGCCGCTTCGGACCTGGGCTCGAGCACCTTCAACAGCTTCTGGAAGATCACCGTGCCACTGTCCAAAAACGGTGTCATTGCGGGCTGCATGCTGGTGTTTATTCCAGTGGTGGGCGAGTTCGTGATTCCGGAGCTGCTGGGCGGCCCGGAAACCCTGATGATCGGTAAGGTGCTCTGGCAAGAGTTCTTCAACAACCGTGACTGGCCGGTGGCCTCCGCCCTGGCAGTGGTGATGCTGGCGATCCTGATTGTGCCGATCATCCTGTTCAACCGCAGTCAGGCCAAGGAAATGGAGGGCAAGGAATGAAGCGCTTCAGTTTCTCCAGCCTGATGCTGGTATTGGGTCTGTTGTTCATCTACCTGCCGATGCTGATCCTGGTGATCTATTCGTTCAACGCCTCCAAGCTGGTAACGGTCTGGGGCGGCTGGTCGATCAAGTGGTATATCGGCTTGCTGGACAACACTCAATTGATGGGGTCGGTGCTGCGTTCCCTGGAAATTGCCTGCTACACCGCCGTTGCGGCGGTGGCGTTGGGTACGCTGGCCGCTTTCGTGCTGACCCGGATCTCGCACTTCAAGGGGCGCACGCTGTTCGGTGGCCTGGTCACCGCGCCCTTGGTCATGCCTGAGGTGATCACCGGTCTGTCGCTGTTGCTGCTGTTCGTGGCCATGGCCCAGGTTATCGGCTGGCCCCAGGAGCGGGGAGTGGTGACTATCTGGATCGCTCACACCACGTTCTGCGCCGCTTATGTGGCAGTGGTGGTGTCGGCCCGTCTGCGTGAGCTGGACTTGTCCATCGAAGAGGCGGCCATGGACCTCGGCGCGCGGCCGTGGAAAGTGTTCTTCCTGATCACCATCCCGATGATCGCGCCATCCCTGGCGGCGGGCGGCATGATGTCCTTCGCGCTGTCCCTGGATGACTTGGTGCTGGCCAGTTTCGTGTCCGGCCCGGGTTCCACCACCTTGCCGATGGAAGTGTTCTCGGCGGTGCGCCTGGGGGTGAAACCTGAGATCAACGCCGTGGCCAGCTTGATCCTGCTGGCGGTATCGCTGGTGACCTTCCTGGTGTGGTTCTTCAGTCGTCGTGCCGAGGAGGCCCGCAAGCGGGCGATCCAGCAGGCCATCGAAGAGAGCGCCGTGGATTCCTGGAAGCAGCCGGATGTGCGGCGGCCGCAGGCACCTGAAACGGCCTGATTCTGGTCGAGCACTAAAAAACCTCGCGACCGGTTACGGCGCGAGGTTTTTTATTGCCCGGTTGTTACTGGCGGGTGCGAGCCGGCAGGAACTTCAGGGTGCTGCGGGTATTGGCGCTGACCTCTTCATCAGTGAAATGTGCCTGCTGGTAGACGCCTTCAATGTAAGCCTCGGCCTGATCGTCGTAGTGCTTGTCGAACAGCACGCCGCTCTGGCCCACCGGGTTGATGGTCAGGCTGTGGGCCGGGTCGGCGAAGTCGATGATGCGTCGGGTCGAGGGGCCATATATCACCGACCAGGGGGCTGGGCCGATCTTGGCGGTGAGGTTGTTCGGCACTTCGTGGCTGCCCGGGGCGTCCAGGGGGCCGACGTTGAATATCCGGTCCAGGGGCTTCTGCATGCCCAGCGGGTGGCTGTGGGTCAGGGTGTGGGCGCTACCCCAGCGCCACTGCGCCGGGTTGGCGCCCAGGGTCAGCCGCAGGTGGTCGACGCTGGCGCGCCAGGCCACTTTGACCGTGTCGGCCCGGCTTTCCCGCTGGGGCGTGGTGCGGTTGTCCCACCAGGGTGAGTCGGGATCGGCCGCCAGCCGCGGCAGTGCGGCATCCACCACCCGGGCCTGGACCAGAGCATCGAAGTAGGCGTCGCCGAGTTTTTCATGGAAGGCGGCCTTGGCCAGCTCGAAGAGGAACTGGTTGAACAGGGTGGCGCTGGTGGAGTCCAGCGGGTAGTCGCCCTGCCACGTGGCCAATTGCTCCACCAGTTTGAGTTCCTCGGGGTCGCTGACCACTTCACGCAGTACGGGCAGCAGTGGCGCCAGCAGGCGCGGGCCATAGTCGGTGGTGGTGCCCAGTTGCAGTTTCTGAGTGTTTTCCAGGTCCCACTTCAGGCTTTTGTCGCTGAGCTGACGATCCAGTTGCTGACCACGGTCAGGGAGGTTGTAGTAACCGGGAATTTCCATGCCCGTAGGGGAAACCGGCTGGAAGTTGGCGGAAACGATGTAACCCCGGGCCGGGTTCTCTTCCTGGGGGTTGGTGCTGAAGGGATAGAAGCCTTCTTTGTCCGCCAGGGCGGTACTGCCGTCGAGCATGAATGCCGGCTTGGCCCCGGCCGGACGCTTGGGCAGCAGTGCCGCGGCCCACCAGCCGATATCGCCCTTGGCGTTGGCCCAGACAATGTTCAGCCCCGGTGCATGAACCTTGGCCGCGGCAGCCCGGGCCTTGGCCAGGGTATTGGCGCGATTGAGCTGGTAGAAACCTTCGAGGACCGGATTCGGGGTTTCCAGGAACCCCCACCACATCGCCACCGGGGCTTTGCCCACGGTGGTGCCGAGCATGTCGTTGATGATCGGGCCGTGGGGCGATCGGCGTAGGGTCAGGGTCACTGGGGGCTGGCCCTTGACCGCGATCTGCTGGGTGCTGCTGATCAGGTCCACCCACTGGTCGTGAAACCACACCTGATTGGGGTTTTCCGGGTTGACCTGCTCGGCGATCAGGTCGAGGTCGTCGTTCTGGAACATGGTCAGGCTCCAGCCGAAATCCAGGTTGTGGCCCAGGAAGGCGAAGGGCACCAGGGCCTGATGATGGCCGTAGAGCTCAAAGCCCGGTGCCGACAGTTGCGCTTCGTACCACACCGATGGCAGGGAATAGCGAATGTGCGGGTCGCCGGCCAGCAGCGGCTTGCCGCTCTTGGTCCGAGTGCCGGCTACGGCCCAGGCGTTACTGCCTTCGAATTGCGGCAGCCCGGCCTCGACGAAAGCTGCCTGGCTCAGGCGGGCAATTCGGCCCAGGTCCTGCCAATCGATGGCGGCCATGGGCGAGGACGCCGCCGGCTTGCCTTTGGCCAGCACGCCCTTGGGTTGCCAGTCGAGGTCGAAGACCTTGAGGTAGTCATTACCCAACTGATCGCGGATGTAAGTCAGCAGCGGTTCGGTGCGAAACGCCATGGCGAAGCTGTAGGCCATGAAGCCGGCAACGCTGACGGTGTCTTCCGCGGTGAACGGTCGTTTGTGGATGCCCAGGGCATCGAACTCCAGGGGGCTGGCGTGGCTGTCCTGATACTGGTTGATGCCGTCCAGATAGGCTTCCAGGGCCTTCCAGGCGGGAGACTGGCGGTCGAGTCCAGCCACGTAGCTGTCGGCCCGTTCGCGGATGCGCAGGCTGCGGAACAGTTTGTCGGTGTCCAGCAGCTTGGGCCCGAGGACTTCGGCCAACTCACCCCGGGACAGGCGCCGCAGCATTTCCATCTGGAACAACCGATCCTGGGCATGGACGTAACCCAGGGTGCGGTACAGGTCGGCTTCGCTTTCAGCGCGGATATGCGGCACGCCGCGTTCGTCGTAGCGCACGGTGACCGAGCCCTGCAAGCCACTGAGTTCGATCTGGCCCTGGCGTGTCGGTTGCTTGCTGTACAGGTAACCGGCAGCACCTGCTAGCAGGGCGATGATCAGAACGGCGACGACGGTCAGGCTGCGTTTCATGCGGGTTCCTTGATGTTGTTGTTCGATGCCGCTTGTCACAGCGCTGCAAACATTTAGCACAAGTTAGGGAAGACGCGCAGGAGGCAGTCCCTGAATAGTCGCGAATGCCTTAGTCAGCAGCGGATGGCCAGGGACAGTAGCAACCGACCGCCAGGGTGTGGGTGGCGCTGACGCCGCGATTGTCTTCCAGGGCCTGGAGGATGGGCTCGATAAAGCTATTGCTGGAGTTGCAGGTCAGGCCTTCGCTGTAGGGGCCGAAGTACGCCAGCTTCCCGCTGCGGTCCCAGATCGCGACCGCAGGGCTTGCGGGAATGTGTTCCGCACCGGGCAGGTGGTCGAGGGCTTTGAGGCGGTTCAGGGTGGCGGGCAACTGGCCGTGACTGCCGGGTTTTTGCACGGAATAAAACGTTACGCCACGCGGCTCGTAAGCGTCGATCAGCTCGGCCAGATGCTGCTGGTTGCCGACGTTGCACGGGCAGGCGGGGTCCCAGAAGTGCACCAGGCGGATTGCCCCGGGGCCGGCCAGCTCAATGGGCAGTTGCAAGGGGTCGCCGGAAAACACCGCGGTGTGTTCACTGAAGGCGCGCAGATAGCGACCCTGAAACCAGTCGTAGGCGCTCCACAGCACAACGGCGCAGATCAGGACCAGCAGACTGGCAAGCAGGGGCGTGCGGTAAGACGGGCGCATTAAGATTGATCCTCGAAGGTCGCGTAGCTTGCCATGCCTGCTGCGACAGATGAATATCGCAGGCCCAGAAACTCTGTTTTGTCGCCGTCGCCCCAGCTTTGGAAACCCTTATGTCCGTGAACTTCGACCCCGATCACCTGCGCGCCAGCCTGCAGCCTCTGACGGCGGGGCAACCCTTGTCGGTCGAGGCTCAGGCCTACCAGCGCTTCTATGGGCTGGATTTTGCCGGCCGCGCCTTGGTGCCGCGCAGTCGCCTGGGGCGTTTTCAAGTGGACGGTTATGAGGTGGTCTGCCAAGTCTGGTGGCCGGAGCAGCCACGGGCGACGCTGTTTTTGTTCCACGGTTTCTACGATCACATGGGGTTGTACCGGCATGTAATCGAATGGGCGCTGCAGCGCCATTTCGTGGTGATTTCCTGTGATCTGCCCGGGCATGGTCTATCCAGCGGCGAGCGGGCCAGCATCGATGATTTCGCGGTGTATCAGCGGGTCCTGCAAGGCTTGTTCGCGCAAGCCCGGGCTCTGGAGCTGCCGCAACCCTGGCATTTGTTCGGGCAGAGCACGGGCGGTGCGATCATCATGGATCACCTGCTCAACCAGGGCGCCGAGAGTCCGGCCCAGGGCCAGGTGATTCTGTTGTCACCGCTGGTGCGGCCACGGGCCTGGGGCTGGTCGATGCTTAGCTATTACCTGTTGCGGCCCTTTGTCAGCGGAATTGCCCGGCGCTTCAGCGAGAACTCCAACGACGCGCAATTCCTCGCTTTCCTGCAGGCAGACCCGTTGCAGCCACAGCGTTTGCCAACGGCCTGGGTCGGTGCGCTGGCGCGCTGGATCAAGCGTCTGGAAAAGGCTCCGCGCAGTTCAAGGCACCCGCTGATCGTTCAGGGGCAAGCGGACATGACAGTGGACTGGCAGCACAACCTGCAGGTGATCCAGGGCAAATTCGCCACCCCCGAGGTGCTGCTGTTGCCGCAGGCGCGGCACCATCTGGCCAATGAAATTCCCTTGTACCGCGATCAGTACTTCGCCTTTCTGACCCAGCACGTCTGAGCCGTGGGAGATGGGTGTAGCCGCTGCCGTAGGCTGCGAACGGCCCGAAGAGTCGCTGGAGGTTCGGCGCTAGATTGCCAGGCAAGGTCCTGCCCACCTTTGCGCAGCCTCGTGGGCTTGGCAGCGGCTACAGGTGAGTTTGCGGGATCAGGGGGCGAGGCTGGAGGTACTCTGGCCGACCGCCAGGCCGGCGCGAATCGCTGCCAGGGCTGCCTGGTAATAGGCCTTGCCCTCAGTGGATTCGGCGAAGGTGGCGAATTCTTCCAGTTCGGTGTCGGACAAGTCCCGATAGACGTACAGCAAGGTGTTGTTCAGATCCGTGCCAATCTGCTGCATCAGCCGCAGGCGTTGGCCATTGAGCATGCCTTGAGCCTGACCACCGCCGAGCAAGCCGGGAATCATCTGGCTCAGGCTGTCGGCGGCGACCCCGGCGATTGCCAGGCTGACCTCTGCGCCGGCTTCCCGTGCCGGCAGTGCCTGGGCCAAGTGGCCGATGATCAGTTGACGGTTGTCGCTGACCTGCATCTTCGGCAGACCTTGAGCGTTTTTGGCCAGTTGGTCACGACGGGTGGCAAGCAGTTCGGCAGCGACGATCTTGCGTCCCAGGGGCGATTGGAAGAACGCCAGCGCAGGCGCGGGATCGGCAAGGTTCTGACGCAGTTGGGTTTCGGCGCGACGGTCCACGGCCTCGGGCGCGAAGCGTTGGTTGCTGTTCTCCAGCAATGCCTGGTATACCGCCGGCGGCAGACTATTCTGATAGCGCTGTTGGGCGGCGCTGAGGGCATCGCTGAAATGCGCGCGCTGTTGCGGCCAACCGGCGACCTTGTACAACTGGTCGTGGCTGTCTGCCCAAGCGGGCAAGGCGCAGAACATCAGCAGTGAGAAAAGCAAACGGCGCATAAGGACTCCTGTCAGCAGGCGACTATTCTCCGGGGCGAGGCGGTGGTTGTCGAGAATTCGTATCAGGATCACTCGCCAAGGTAATGATGTGAAAGCTTATTGAAAAAATGCTCAATCCTCCGCTCTGCGGCTCTGTCAGATTTATCTGATGCTGGATACTATGCGCGCCATGCAAATACCTTCTGATCACCCGCTGTTGTTGAGCATCGTCGACGACCTGGCTGCCTGTGGCTGGTCGCAGCAGAATATTTTCCTGCCTGAGGCTCTGACCCTCGAACTGGCGGCAGAGTGCCGCAAGCGTGCGGCTGAAGGCGAATTGGCTCCCGCGGCGGTGGGGCGTGGTCCGACCCAGGAAATTCGCGAGGGTATTCGTGGCGATCATATTCAGTGGATCGAGCCCGGGCAGGCCGAGGCCAGTGACACCTACCTGGGGCTGATGGACAGCCTGCGCGAGGCACTCAACCGAGGGTTGTTTCTCGGGCTTGAGGATTTTGAATGCCACTTTGCGATGTTCCCGTCGGGTGCGTTCTACAAGCGTCACGTCGATCGTTTTCGTGACGATGATCGGCGCATGGTGTCGGCCGTGATCTACCTCAATTCGCAGTGGTTGCCCGAGCACGGCGGACAATTGCGCATGTACCTCAAGGATCAGGGGCAATACGATGTGCTTCCCGTCGGAGGCCAATTGGTCGTGTTTCTCTCCGGCGAGGTGCCCCATGAAGTCTTGCCCGCGACCCGCGAACGGCTGTCCTTGACCGGCTGGTTTCGCCGGCGCGGTAACGAGCCATTCTGATGATGCATAAGATTCTGGTCAGCCGCTGCCTGTTGGGTCACCGCGTGCGTTACGACGGCGGTGCCAGTGGCCCGTTCGATCAATTGGCCAACTGGTTGCAAGAAGGGCGGGTGGTTGCCCTCTGCCCGGAAGTGGCCGGTGGTTTGCCAACGCCGCGGGCGGCCGCGGAGATTCCCGGAGGGCAGGGCCTGCAAGTGCTGGAGGGCAAG
>NZ_WVHL01000005.1 GCF_009861525.1 Pseudomonas sp. LD120
ACCACCATTACCAACGCGGACGGCGGTAACTACGAGAAGCTGGCCATCAGCGATAAACTGCTGAAACCACCGTGACGATACACTGACACCACCACCTGAGCCTGTCGGCGAACCGACACCGTGGCTGAGGGCGGCTCCATTGTTTACACCGCGACCTGACCAATGCCGCTGGCACTCGGTAACCGTGACCTGAGCAACGGTGCGGTGATTACCATTGAGCTGGCGCAAACCACCGGCACGGCAACCGTCGCCGCTCCGGCTGTGACGTGTACAAGTGACGCCGGCACGGTGAAGCACCATCACCAAAGCTGAAGGCGGCAACTTCGAGAACCTGGAGACCAACACTGCTCCCGCCGTCACTGAGTCACCGACAATCGACACCAGCACGTATCGCTCACCGCTACGCCGAGCGTGGCCGAAGGCGGCACCGTGGTTTACACCGACCGTCACCGCGCGGTCACCGGATCAGTTGTAGTCACATGTCCAACGGACAAAACCATCACCATCCCTGTTGGCGAAAGCCAGGCGTCGGTCGAACTTCACTGCACCAAACGACGCATTGGCTGGCGGCAGCTCCTTTGAGCACCACCATTACCAACGCGGACGGCGGTAACTACGAGAAGCTGGCCATCAGCGATAAACCTGCTGAAACCACCGTGACCGATACACCTGACACCACCACCCTGAGCCTGTCGGCGACCGACACCGTGGCTGAGGGTGGCTCCATTGTTTACACCGCGACTCTGACCAATGCCGCTGGCACTCCGGTAACCGTGACCTTGAGCAACGGTGCGGTGATTACCATTGCTGCTGGCGCAACCACCGGCACCGGCAACCGTCGCCGCTCCGGCTGATGACGTGTACAAGGACGCCGGCACGGTTGAAGCCACCATCACCAAAGCTGAAGGCGGCAACTTCGAGAACCTGGAGACCAACACTGCTCCAGCCGTCACTGATGTCACCGACACCATCGACACCAGCACCGTATCGCTCACCGCTACGCCGAGCGTGGCCGAAGGCGGCACCGTGGTTTACACCGCGTCGGTGACTGCACCCGTTACTGGTTCGCCTGTGGTTGTGACACTGTCCAACGGACAGACCATCACCATCCCTGTTGGCGAGAGCCAGGCTTCGGTCGACTTCACTGCACCAAACGACGCATTGGCTGGCGGCAGCTCCTTGAGCACCACCATTACCAACGCGGACGGCGGTAACTACGAGAAGCTGGCCATCAGCGATAAACCTGCTGAAACCACCGTGACCGATACACCTGACACCACCACCCTGAGCCTGTCGGCGACCGACACCGTGGCTGAGGGCGGCTCCATTGTTTACACCGCGACCCTGACCAATGCCGCTGGCACTCCGGTAACCGTGACCTTGAGCAACGGTGCGGTGATTACCATTGCTGCTGGCGCAACCACCGGCACGGCAACCGTCGCCGCTCCGGCTGATGACGTGTACAAGGACGCCGGCACAGTCGAAGCCACCATCACCAAAGCTGAAGGCGGTAACTTCGAGAACCTGGAGACCAACACTGCTCCAGCGGTAACCGACGTCACTGACACCATCGACACCAGCACCGTATCGCTCACCGCTACGCCGAGCGTGGCCGAAGGCGGCACCGTGGTTTACACCGCGTCGGTGACTGCACCCGTTACTGGTTCGCCTGTGGTTGTGACACTGTCCAACGGACAAACCATCACCATCCCTGTTGGCGAGAGCCAGGCGTCGGTCGACTTCACTGCACCAAACGACGCATTGGCTGGCGGCAGCTCTTTGAGCACCACCATTACCAACGCGGACGGCGGTAACTACGAGAAGCTGGCCATAGCGATAAACCTGCTGAAACCACCGTGACCGATACACCTGACACCACCACCCTGAGCCTGTCGGCGACCGACACCGTGGCTGAAGGTGGCTCCATTGTTTACACCGCGACCCTGACCAATGCCGCTGGCACTCCGGTAACCGTGACCTTGAGCAACGGTGCGGTCATCACCATTGCTGCTGGCGCAACCACCGGCACCGCAACCGTCGCCGCTCCGGCTGATGACGTGTACAAGGACGCCGGCACAGTCGAAGCCACCATCACCAAAGCTGAAGGCGGCAACTTCGAGAACCTGGAGACCAACACCGCTCCAGCGGTAACCGACGTCACTGACACCATCGATACTTCGACCGTCAGCCTGACTGCCACCCCAACCGTGGCCGAAGGCGGCACCGTGGTTTACACCGCGTCGGTGACTGCACCCGTTACTGGTTCGCCTGTGGTTGTGACACTGTCCAACGGACAAACCATCACCATCCCTGTTGGTGAAAGCCAGGCGTCGGTCGACTTCACTGCACCAAACGACGCATTGGCTGGCGGCAGCTCTTTGAGCACCACCATTACCAACGCGGACGGCGGTAACTACGAGAAGCTGGCCATCAGCGATAAACCTGCTGAAACCACCGTGACCGATACACCTGACACCACCACCCTGAGCCTGTCGGCGACCGACACCGTGGCTGAGGGCGGCTCCATTGTTTACACCGCGACCCTGACTAACGCTGCCGGTACACCTGTCACGGTCACGCTCTCTAATGGCGCGGTCATCACCATTGCCGCAGGCGCAACCACCGGCACGGCAACCGTCGCCGCTCCGGCTGATGACGTGTACAAAGATGCCGGCACGGTTGAAGCCACCATCACCAAAGCTGAAGGCGGTAACTTCGAGAACCTGGAGACCAACACCGCTCCAGCGGTAACCGACGTCACTGACACCATCGATACTTCGACCGTCAGCCTGACTGCCACCCCAACCGTGGCCGAAGGCGGCACCGTGGTTTACACCGCGTCGGTGACTGCACCCGTTACTGGTTCGCCTGTGGTTGTGACACTGTCCAACGGACAGACCATCACCATCCCTGTTGGCGAGAGCCAGGCTTCGGTCGACTTCACTGCACCAAACGACGCATTGGCTGGCGGCAGCTCCTTGAGCACCACCATTACCAACGCGGACGGCGGTAACTACGAGAAGCTGGCCATCAGCGATAAACCTGCTGAAACCACCGTGACCGATACACCTGACACCACCACCCTGAGCCTGTCGGCGACCGACACCGTGGCTGAAGGCGGCTCCATTGTTTACACCGCGACTCTGACTAACGCTGCCGGTACACCTGTCACGGTCACGCTCTCTAATGGCGCGGTGATCACCATTGCCGCAGGCGCAACCACCGGCACCGCAACCGTCGCCGCTCCGGCTGATGACGTGTACAAAGATGCCGGCACAGTCGAAGCCACCATCACCAAAGCTGAAGGCGGTAACTTCGAGAACCTGGAGACCAACACCGCTCCAGCGGTAACCGACGTCACTGACACCATCGATACTTCGACCGTCAGCCTGACTGCCACCCCAACCGTGGCCGAAGGCGGCACCGTGGTTTACACCGCGTCGGTGACGGCACCCGTTACTGGTTCGCCTGTGGTTGTGACACTGTCCAACGGACAGACCATCACCATCCCTGTTGGCGAGAGCCAGGCGTCGGTCGACTTCACTGCACCAAACGACGCATTGGCTGGCGGCAGCTCCTTGAGCACCACCATTACCAACGCGGACGGTGGTAACTACGAGAAGCTGGCCATCAGCGATAAACCTGCTGAAACCACCGTGACCGATACACCTGACACCACCACCCTGAGCCTGTCGGCGACCGACACCGTGGCTGAGGGTGGCTCCATTGTTTACACCGCGACTCTGACCAATGCCGCTGGCACTCCGGTAACCGTGACCTTGAGCAACGGTGCCGTGATTACCATTGCCGCAGGCGCAACCACCGGCACCGCAACCGTCGCCGCTCCGGCTGATGACGTGTACAAAGATGCCGGCACAGTCGAAGCCACCATCACCAAAGCTGAAGGCGGCAACTTCGAGAACCTGGAGACCAACACTGCTCCAGCCGTCACTGATGTCACCGACACCATCGACACCAGCACCGTATCGCTCACCGCTACGCCGAGCGTGGCCGAAGGCGGCACCGTGGTTTACACCGCGTCGGTGACTGCACCCGTTACTGGTTCGCCTGTGGTTGTGACACTGTCCAACGGACAGACCATCACCATCCCTGTTGGCGAGAGCCAGGCTTCGGTCGACTTCACTGCACCAAACGACGCATTGGCTGGCGGCAGCTCCTTGAGCACCACCATTACCAACGCGGACGGCGGTAACTACGAGAAGCTGGCCATCAGCGATAAACCTGCTGAAACCACCGTGACCGATACACCTGACACCACCACCCTGAGCCTGTCGGCGACCGACACCGTGGCTGAGGGCGGCTCCATTGTTTACACCGCGACCCTGACTAACGCTGCCGGTACACCTGTCACGGTCACGCTCTCTAATGGCGCGGTCATCACCATTGCCGCAGGCGCAACCACCGGCACGGCAACCGTCGCCGCTCCGGCTGATGACGTGTACAAAGATGCCGGCACGGTTGAAGCCACCATCACCAAAGCTGAAGGCGGTAACTTCGAGAACCTGGAGACCAACACCGCTCCAGCGGTAACCGACGTCACTGACACCATCGATACTTCGACCGTCAGCCTGACTGCCACCCCAACCGTGGCCGAAGGCGGCACCGTGGTTTACACCGCGTCGGTGACTGCACCCGTTACTGGTTCGCCTGTGGTTGTGACACTGTCCAACGGACAGACCATCACCATCCCTGTTGGCGAGAGCCAGGCTTCGGTCGACTTCACTGCACCAAACGACGCATTGGCTGGCGGCAGCTCCTTGAGCACCACCATTACCAACGCGGACGGCGGTAACTACGAGAAGCTGGCCATCAGCGATAAACCTGCTGAAACCACCGTGACCGATACACCTGACACCACCACCCTGAGCCTGTCGGCGACCGACACCGTGGCTGAAGGCGGCTCCATTGTTTACACCGCGACTCTGACTAACGCTGCCGGTACACCTGTCACGGTCACGCTCTCTAATGGCGCGGTGATCACCATTGCCGCAGGCGCAACCACCGGCACCGCAACCGTCGCCGCTCCGGCTGATGACGTGTACAAAGATGCCGGCACAGTCGAAGCCACCATCACCAAAGCTGAAGGCGGTAACTTCGAGAACCTGGAGACCAACACCGCTCCAGCGGTAACCGACGTCACTGACACCATCGATACTTCGACCGTCAGCCTGACTGCCACCCCAACCGTGGCCGAAGGCGGCACCGTGGTTTACACCGCCTCTGTCACCGCGCCGGTTACTGGCTCCCCAGTTGTAGTCACACTGTCCAACGGACAGACCATCACCATCCCTGTTGGCGAGAGCCAGGCGTCGGTCGACTTCACTGCACCAAACGACGCATTGGCTGGCGGCAGCTCTTTGAGCACCACCATTACCAACGCGGACGGCGGTAACTACGAGAAGCTGGCCATCAGCGATAAACCTGCTGAAACCACCGTGACCGATACACCTGACACCACCACCCTGAGCCTGTCGGCGACCGACACCGTGGCTGAAGGCGGCTCCATTGTTTACACCGCGACTCTGACTAACGCTGCCGGTACACCTGTCACGGTCACGCTCTCTAATGGCGCGGTGATCACCATTGCCGCAGGCGCAACCACCGGCACCGCAACCGTCGCCGCTCCGGCTGATGACGTGTACAAAGATGCCGGCACAGTCGAAGCCACCATCACCAAAGCTGAAGGCGGCAACTTCGAGAACCTGGAGACCAACACTGCTCCAGCGGTAACCGACGTCACTGACACCATCGACACCAGCACCGTATCGCTCACCGCTACGCCGAGCGTGGCCGAAGGCGGCACCGTGGTTTACACCGCGTCGGTGACTGCACCCGTTACTGGTTCGCCTGTGGTTGTGACACTGTCCAACGGACAAACCATCACCATCCCTGTTGGCGAGAGCCAGGCGTCGGTGAACTTCACTGCACCAAACGACGCATTGGCTGGCGGCAGCTCCTTGAGCACCACCATTACCAACGCGGACGGTGGTAACTACGAGAAGCTGGCCATCAGCGATAAACCTGCTGAAACCACCGTGACCGATACACCTGACACCACCACCCTGAGCCTGTCGGCGACCGACACCGTGGCTGAGGGTGGCTCCATTGTTTACACCGCGACTCTGACTAACGCTGCCGGTACACCTGTCACGGTCACGCTCTCTAATGGCGCGGTGATCACCATTGCCGCAGGCGCAACCACCGGCACGGCAACCGTCGCCGCTCCGGCTGATGACGTGTACAAAGATGCCGGCACGGTTGAAGCCACCATCACCAAAGCTGAAGGCGGCAACTTCGAGAACCTGGAGACCAACACCGCTCCAGCGGTAACCGACGTCACTGACACCATCGATACCAGCACCGTATCGCTCACCGCTACGCCTTCGGCAGTCGAAGGTGGCAATGTCACGTACACCGCGACCGTCACCGCGCCGGTGACTGGCTCGCCTGTCACCGTGACGCTGGCCAACGGCGAGAAGATCACCATCCCGGTCGGTGAAACCACCGGTTCGGTGAACATCTCTGCGCCTAACGATGTATTGATCGGCCACACTCCGCTGACCAACTCCATCAGCGATGTCAGCGGCGGTAACTACGAGAAGCTGGTGGCCGACCAATCGCCGGTCAGCACCACCGTGACCGATACCGTCGACACCACCAATCTGACCCTGAGCGCTACCGGTACTGTGGCTGAAGGGGGGCAAATCATCTACACCGCTACCCTGAGCAATGCCGCTGGCACTCCGGTAACCGTGACCTTGAGCAACGGTGCGGTGATCAATATTGCCGCCGGTAGCACCACGGGCACCGTCAGCGTCGCGGCCCCGACTGATGACGTGTACATCGATGCCGGCACGGTCAATGCCAGCATCACCAACGCCACTGGTGGCAACTTCGAGAAGCTGGTTCCGGATACCACTGCGGCAGTGACCAACGTCACCGATACCGTCGATACCACTTCGGTCGGTATCACCGGCAGCACCTCGGTCACTGAAGGCCAGACCGCCAGCTACACCGTGAGCCTGACCCACCCGGCACAGACCGAAGTCACCCTGAAGATCAGCTACAGCGGCACCGCCACCGACGGCTCGGACTTCAGCGGCGTGTACACCGTGAAGATTCCGGCCGGTGCCAGCAGCGCCACCTTCAACGTCGCCACCATTGACGACAAGATCACCGAAGGCACGGAAAATTTCGTGGTCAAGATCGACTCGGCCACGGGCGGTAACTTCGAGAACCTGGTGGTGGGCAGCAATAACAGCGTCACCACCTCGATCATCGATAACGATGCACCACCGGTCATCGATCTGGATGCCAACAACTCCAGTGGTGCCACCGGGGCCGACTACAAAGTCACCTTCACCGAAGGCACTTCAGGCCCGGGCGTATCGATTGCCGACACCGACCTGAGCATCACCGACCCGGACAGCACCCTGCTCACCGGCGCCACCATCGTGCTGACCAACCGTCAGCCAGGGGACTCGCTGAACCTGGGCAACAGCGTCAATGGCATCAACATCAATGCCAACAGCAAGGATGGTTCGATCACCCTGACCCTGTCGGGCAACGCGACGCTGGCCGACTACATGCAGCAGATCAAGAACATCACCTTCACCAACAACAGTGAAGATCCGAGCACCACGCCACGGACCATCACCGTGACCGTGACCGATGGTGGCAACTACTCCAACGTCGCCACCACCACGGTCAACGTGGTAGCGGTTAACGATGCGCCGACCGCTACCGGCGGCGCGGTCACCGGCAGCGAAGACACGCCGCTGGCCCTGGCCTGGTCGAACTTCGGCGTCAGCGACGTCGACAGCCCGGCGTCCAGCCTCGGGGTGAAGATCACCCAGCTGCCAAGTGACGGCAAACTGCAGTACCTGGACGGTTCGACCTGGAAGGATGTGGCCAACAACCAGACTTTCAGCAAGGCCGATATCGATGCCGGCAAACTGCGCTTCACCCCGGACGCCAACGAATCCGGCACCAACGGCTACGGCGGCAATGGTGTGGGCAACCAGCAGGCCGATTACGCGCAGATCAAGTTCCAGCCAACCGATGGCCAAGCCCTCGGCAGCACCGGTACGGTCACGGTCGACATCACCCCAGTGGCCGATGCACCGACCCTGAGCGTGGCCGGCAACAACGTGAACTCGGTGGGCCTGCTCAAGGAAGTCTGGACCGGACTCAGCGGCCTGGGCACCGACGGCAGCGGCGCGTCCGCCAGCACCCTGAAATCGGTCATTGATGCTGCCGGCACGCCCAACAGCAGCAGCCTGGCGACCAACGTCCAGTCCGACGGCAACATCACGCCAGGCACCGCATCGAAGACCTCCGGCCTGATCTACCTGGAAGCCGGCAAGGCCTACACCTTCTCCGGCACTGGCGACGACAGCCTGTTGGTGACCATTGGCGGCAAAAACGTGGCCAGCACCACCTGGGGCGCGGGCGGTAACCTCAACGGTACCTTCACCCCGACCAGCAGCGGCTACTACACCATCGATATCTACCACCACAACCAGGCCGGTCTGGGCAACTACGACGTCAACCTCTCGGTCAATGGCGGCGCCGCTGTGGACCTGAGCAACGCCGGCGTGCCGCTGTACACCGGCGTCACCGACCTGACCAATGCTGGGGTCTCGGTATCTGACCTGCACGGCACCAACGGTGAAGGTTACTACGACGGCTATAAGCTCAACGAGGGCGGCGAAGGCGGCAGCGTGCACCTGTCGAAGATCAGCACCGGCCTGACCGATACCGACGGTTCGGAAACCCTGAGCGTGAAGATCAGTGGCATTCCCGCAGGCTCGGTACTCAGCGATGGTGATGGGCATACCTTCACCGCCACCGCTTCCTCGGGTGAAGCCAATGTCACGGGCTGGAACCTGGATACCCTGACTGTCACGCCGCCGAGCTACTACAATGGCTCGTTCAACCTGACAGTGACCTCCACCTCCACCGAGTCCCTGGGCGGTTCTGCCAGTAGTTCGGCGCAGATCCCGGTCACGGTCTACCCGGCCAACTACAACGCGATTGTCGCCACCTCCGGCGACGACAACGTGACGGGCACCGACGGTAACGATATTGTCGTCGCGGACATCGGCGGTCTGACCGTGGTTCCCGGCACCAACTACAACATCGCCTTCATGGTTGACAGTTCGGGCAGTATGGGCAGCGCCATCACCGCGGCCAAAAACTCCCTGACTGCAGTCTTCAATACCCTGAAGAGCAGCATCGGCAGCGCCGGCTCAGGCACGGTGAACATCTTCCTTGCCGACTTCGATTCCCAGGTCAACCAGTCGGTGTCGGTGAACCTCAACGACCCGAACGCCCTGGCCCAGCTCAAGGCCGTGCTGGATTCAATGAGCTCCGGCGGCGGTACTAACTACGAAGACGTGTTCAAGACCACGGCCAACTTCTTCCAGAGCAGCCAGGCTACCAGCAACACCAATGCCACCAACCTGACCTACTTCATCACCGACGGTAAGCCGACCTACTACCAGACCGGCGAGCAGACCAACCCGACGCTGTACGGTAACGTGCGCCTCGACGATGTGGTGACCACCAGCAACTACAAACTGGGGGATACTTTCAGCACCTACATCGACAGCACCCACGCCCTCAGCGTGAACGCCAACGGCACGGTGGTACTGCAGACCTACAGCAGCAACTGGTGGGGCAGCGGCTGGAACAGTGCGACCCTGGGCACCCTGCACGCTCAGGGCGACGGCACCTATGAGTTGTCCACCCTGGCGGGTAATGGCAGTACCACCAACTGGGCCACCACCAGCAACTCCAATGACGGTTTTGTGCTGCTGAGCAAACTGTCTCAGGTGGAAGCCATCGGCCTGAACAACGATGTCAGCCTCAACGACCTCAAGCCATACGACAGCGATGGCAAGCCGCAGACCAACATCGACCCGAACGACCTGGCCAACTCCATTATCGGTCACACCGAAGCCACCATGCCAGGTTCAGACATCGTCAATGGCGGCCACGGCAACGACATCCTGTTCGGCGATCTGGTGAGCTTCAACGGCGTTGCCGGCGAGGGTTATCAGGCCATGCAGGCCTATGTGGCCAAGCAGACCGGAGTCGATGTAGGCCAGGTCAGCACCAGCAACGTGCACCAGTACATCACCGAGCACTACACCGAGTTCGATGTGTCTGGTAAGCACGACGGCAACGACACCCTGTTGGGTGGCGCTGGTAATGACATTCTCTTCGGCCAGGGCGGCAACGACCTGCTGGACGGCGGCAAGGGCAATGACATCTTGCTGGGCGGCACCGGTAACGACACCTTGATCGGCGGTCAGGGCAACGACATCCTGATCGGCGGTTCGGGTGCTGATACCTTTGTCTGGAAGGCCGGCGATACCGGCAACGATGTGATCAAGGATTTCAAGGCCGGCGAAGGTGACCGTATCGACTTGCGGGATCTGCTGCAGGGCGAGAGTGGCAGCACCATCGACAACTTCCTCAAGATCACCACCGTGGATGGCGTTTCGACGCTGCAGGTCAGTTCTGAAGGCAAGCTCAACGCCGACGGCGGCCTGGCCAACGCCGATGTGACGATCAAGCTGGAAGGCAACAACTGGTCAAACGCCAGCATCAACTCGTTGATTGCCGGTAGCGATCCGACCATCAAGATCGATCACAACAACAGCTGATGGCCTTGGCGGCTACCCATTACGGGTGGCCGTCGAGTCTCGGTAAACAGCTTGCGTCGTGACGATTGTCTCGGCGCATCGCATACTCGCGCTCCTAATGCTGCGTTGGCCTATGCTGCTGACAGCCTGAAGCGGAAAAAAAGCCTGAGGGATTCGCCATGTTCTACGTGCAACGCGATGCACAAGGCCAGCTGATTCGCGTGGAAGCCACTGCTTACGCCGAAGCCACCGAGACACTGCCTGCCGATCATCATGAGATCCAGACCTGGTACGCCAATGAGGCAGTAGAGGTCAGCCTCAAGCAGCTCAAGCAAAGTGACTTGGAGATGATCCGGGTACTGGACGACCTGATTCAGGTCCTGACCAGCAAGGGCGTGATCCGCGTCACCGACCTGCCTGCAGCGGCCCAGGCCAAATTGATGGATCGGAGCCAGGCCCGTGAGGCCTTGGGTGGTTTGAGCCGGTTGATCAACGATGATGAAACCGGATTGATCTGAAGCAGCGGTCGCCAGCCCGCCGGCGACTGTAACCTCATCCTTATCCTTTCAACGCCAGGGCGCCGGTTCGCCGAACAACTGCCCCTGCACGCCATACAAGCCCATTTCCCGAATCACTTGCAGCTCGCCCTGGGTCTCGATCCGCTCGGCAATCAGCGGCAGGTCGATGCTATGGGCGGCGCGCTGGATGGCTTCGATAAACAGGCGCTTATCGCTTTCTTGATCAATGTCGCGGATGTAGCTGCCGTCAATCTTAAGGTAGGCCAGGCCCAAACGCGCGAGGTTGCCAATCATGCTGAAGCGACCGCCAAAACGTTGCAGGCTGAGGGAGAAGCCCAACGCCCGCAGACGCCGGGTCAACTGTTCCAGTTGCACCTGCTCGGGCAACTGTTCTTCGCCGATTTCCAAGGTCAGGCGCGGCCCCAAATCAGCATGTTGTCGCAGCATCTCGAACACGCGGTTCAAGGCCTGAGGGTCCTCCAGGGTGGCGGCCGAGAGGTTCAAGGCCAGACTGTCCCGATGCCCGGCCATCTGCTTCAACACCTGTTCAAGCATCAGCAGGTCCAGACGCGCGGTCCAGCCGAAGCGCTCCAGCCATGGCAGGAAACGCCCGGCAGCAATGGTCTGCCCATGCTCGTCCATCAGCCGCGACAGCACCTTGTAATGCAGCACCCGCGAGGTGTCCTGAGTGGCCACCACGGGCTGGAAATACAATTGAAAACGTTGTTCCGACAGCGCCCGATCCAACAGTTGGTGCCATGCATGGTGATCATCGCCGACCTGGGTATTGCTGCTGTGATCCAGACAGGCCCAACTGACATCGCCCTGGGCTTCCGCCTGGGCCAGCGCCTGGTCACCGAGGCTGAGCACTGCTTGCGGCGAATCGCCATGGGCAAAAGCCGCCAGGCCGATAGACGCCACTGATTGCACGTCGGTGGCACCGGTGGCATGCAGGCTGCTCATGGCGCTTTCCAGGCTCTGAGCCAGCAAGATCGCCTCTTCACGAACCAAGCCCGGCGCCAGCACGGCGAACTCACCGCCACGCACGCGTGTCACCAGGTTGGTGGTTTCAGGGTACTTGCTGCACTCGCGTAGCAACTGTTCGCCCACCGCCTGCAACAGCAGGTCAGTACGCTGGCCGCCCAGGCGCTGGTTCAAGCCGGCCAGGTCCTTGACCCGCAACAACAGCAGGTAGCCGGAGCTGGCCTGCTCCGAGTTGCTCACCCGGTCGTGCAGTTGCATCTCGAAATAACGTCGGTTAGCCAGCCCGGTCAGGCTGTCCTGATAGGACTCGATGCGCAGTTTTTCACTGCGTTCGGCCTGCTCCTGAAACAGCGCCTTGAGCTTCTCGACCATCTGGTTCATCGCCTGCACCACTCGACGCAGTTCCGGCGTACGAGGCAGTTGCGGCAAGCTGAGAAATTCACGCCGGGCAATCGCGTGGGATTGCTGGACCATGTAGTCCAGGGGCTTGAGCTGGCGACGCAGCAACAAGGCCCCCAGTACCGCACTCACCGCACCACAGATCAACAGCCACCCCAGGCTACCCAGTGCGCTCTGCCAGAGCTTGGCCACGGCGAACATCGGGTGGCTGAGCACTTCGACTCGTGCCGCCTGCTCCCAGCCGCGGCTGACGATGGCATCACCGCCAGCCGGCTCCAGGCCGATGAGATTGACGAACCACTGAGGCACGTTGCTGACTTCCGGAATGCCGCTACGCTCGACGATGGTCTTGTCGGTGGCCAGGTCCACCACTCGGATACTCGCGTAATAACCGCTGTCGAAGATCGAACTGACCATCAACTCAACCATCGCCGGATCGTCGATGTTCGGCGTCAGCGACAGGGCCAGTGCCGTAGCGGCGTCCTGAGCGTGGGAGCGCAGCTGATTGACGTATTGAGCGCGCGAGCTTTCCAGGCTGACCATAAAGCTGCCGCTGAAAGCGACCACCAGGAACACACAGATTGCGATCAGCAGTTGTTTGAACAAAGACATCTGAGCTCGTGCTCCTAGTTAGTCGTCTCGACCGGAAAACCCTCGGCCTGCATTTTTCTCAACACGTCCTGCCAACGGGATAGACGCTTGGTATCACCAACCCGCTTATTGCCCTTGGCGCCCGGCAGCCACAACCCTTCAGCATTGAACGAGTACACCGGCAACAGATCGGTCCGCTCGCTGGCCGGACGGATCGAGTCCTCCAGGCTGTCGAGCACCAGCGGCATGGCGTCCGCAGTGGAATAGTAGGTCAAGACCATGTGCGCGCGATTCTGGCGCAAAGCCTTGACGTAGGTGATGCGCAATTTGTCACTGGACACCCCGAGGTGGCGCAGGCTGAAATACTTGGCGATCGCATAGTCCTCGCAATCACCCGCCCCCTTCCACAAGGCCTCGATCGGGGTTTCCCAGTAATCCACCTTGCGCCATAGATCGATGTCTTCGACATAGCGCACGTTCTTGTTGAAGAATCGGTTGACCACTCTCAATTGCTCTTGCTCGGGGAGTTGCTTTTGAGAGGCCAGCAAGCGCTGCCAGGCATCGATGCGCTGCTGACCTTCGCCCAGCGGACCGTAGAGCGCAGTGGCACGACGACTGATCTGGGAAAAATCCCAATCGGCCTGCAGGCTGCCCAGCAGCATGCCAGCCAGCAGCAACGCCGAGCCGAACCAGCGCAAGGTCCGTGAAAGAGCTAAAGGTGCCGCCAATGCGATGAGTCCATGGAAGCTGTCGTCAATCGGCTGATGGTGAAGGCTGACCGGAGAAAAGACAATGGCACCTTACAATCACCGGCCACCTTAAAAGGTCGATACGAAATATTCAGAGAATAGCTGCAACTGTGATTGACGGTGCCAGCAATGCGCTATCAGTTTGCTTATCACCCGCGTGCATTCGCCGACATCAGCCACTATGTTTACAACCGCTCGCAGACTGGAAGGTTCTCGACCAGACTGCCCTTATCAGCGGCGAAAAGGGAATCGCCGGCCCACGTGCTTAAGGAAAAACCGTGTACACCGACAACCGACAATGGACGCTGGTGATCAACTCAGGGCAAAACACGCGGATCCGCCTGATCTGTTTTCCCCAGGCCGGCGCGGCAGCAGAACAACTGCGAGTCTGGTCCAACGATTTGGCCGACCATATTGAGCTGGTGGCGATCAATCTGCCTGGGCACGGTCCACGCCATGATGAAGCGCCTTGTGACACCTGGCCAAGCCTGCTGCAAAGCACTTTCGCCACACTCGAGCCCTGGCTGGGCGAACCCCACGCATTATTCGGTCACGGCTTGGGCGCGTTGCTGGCGTATGAGGCCTGCAAACACGCCCAGGAACACTTCCCCGAGCAGACTCGTCACCTGTTTGTCTCCGGTTGTCGCAGCCCTGACAGCCTGCCACATCGCCCCTTGCTGCACTCGCTGTCCACTGACGCCTTTCACGAGGCCATCCTGAGCCTGGGCGCCAGCGCCTTGGAAATCCCCAGACAGCCCGGCGAACTGCAAGCCTACGAACGCGTGCTGCGCAGCGGCCTGAAGCTTTTCGAAACCTGGAACGACACCTCCAGCGGCTGCCTCGACATCCCGCTGACGGCTTTCTACGGCAGTGAAGACCCCCTGGCGACGGTCAACCACGTGCTCAACTGGCGTGAGTTCACCCGCCGCGAATTCGAGCTGATCGAAGTAGCCGGAAATCACTTCTTCATCAAGTCCCAGCGCCAGCGCCTGCTGCAAGTGATCAACACTCATCTGGGGTTACTTGGGGAATACTGAGCCCGAACACCCGCTCATGAAAAAGCCCGCCCTACTATCATGCAGGAGCGGGCTCAACGGTCATGGGCTACAGTGCTTCAGATCTTGAAGCTGTCGACCAACTGCTTCAGACGACTGGCCTGCTGCGACAACGCATCGCAATCTTTTAGGGTTTCGTTGAGGTTGGCGACGCCTTGCTGGTTCAGCAGGTTGATCTGGTTGATGTCGACGTTGAGGGTCTCCACCACCGCCGTCTGCTCCTCGGTCGCCGCCGCTACAGATTGGTTCATGCCGTCGATCTCACCGATCCGCTGAGTTACGCTGACCAACCGCGCACCAGCCTGGTTCGCCACTTCGACGCTCTCTTCGCTGGACACTTGGCTGGCGTTCATGGTCGACACCGCCTCGCGGGAGCCAACCTGCAAAGAGGTGATCATCTTATGAATCTCTTCCGCCGATTCCTGGGTACGGTGGGCCAGGTTACGCACTTCATCAGCCACCACGGCAAAGCCGCGACCGGCTTCTCCGGCCCGGGCCGCTTCAATAGCAGCGTTGAGGGCCAACAGATTGGTTTGCTGAGAGATGCCCTTGATCACATCAAGAATGTGCCCGATGTTGTCGGTGCTGGCGTTCAGGGTTTCGATCTGAGCGCAGGACAAACTGATCTTTTGCGACAACTCGTTCATCGCCTCGATTGTCTGTTCCACCACTTGGCGACCGTCATCTGCCTGCTCCCTGGCGCCGCTCGCATGCTGCGAAGCATCGGAGGCGTTACGGGCGATTTCCTGGGTGGCAGCGCCCAACTCATTGATCGCCGCCGCCACGCTATTGGTCCGTGCACTCTGCTCATCGGAACCGATGATCGAAGCATTGGATGACGTCATTACCCGTTGGGACAAGTCATGCACTTGACGAGTGGCCGAGGAAACTTCGGAAATCGATGCATGAATCCGCTCCACGAACTGGTTGAACGAACTGCCCAGCTCGCCGAACTCATCCTTGCTTTCCACCACCAGGCGCCGGGTCAGATCACCCTCACCTTGGGCGATGTCCTGCATCGCCCGGCCCATGGTGATCAGTGGACGCATCAGCACCTGGATCAGCAGAGTCAGCAGCACGGCAATCACGGATACGGCGATAAACATGGCAATCAAGGCGGATGTGCGGAATTGGGTCAGGGGTTGATAGGCCTTGGCCTTATCGATAGACAGCCCGATGTACCAATCCGCATTCGGCAGGCCTGTCACAGGAGTGAAGGAGAGGATGCGTTCCTGTTTGTTCAGAACCGCTTCCTGGTTGCCCTTCTCGATCCGCAAATTGGCGCCAGGGTAAATATCCTTGAGGTTCTTCATCACCTGGTCTTTGTCCGGGCTAACGATCACCTGACCGTCGGCACTGACCAGAAACGCATGCCCCAAGCCACCAAAGTCTACCGAGTTGATGATCTTCACCAGGGTTTCCAGACTCAGGTCACCACCGACCACGCCCAGCAGTTCACCCTGTTTCTTCACCGGCATCGCGATAGTCACGACCAAGCCACCTACAGCCGCCATATAAGGCGGGGTCAGCATGGTTTTGTCGGCAGCCACAGCCTGTTTGTACCAGGGGCGCTGACGCGGATCGTAATCATCAGGCATCTTCGCGTCGGGCCGCTGAGTGAAGGTGCCGTTGGCTTGACCGACGTAGGTGAACTGGAAGTTCGAGGTAAAGGCCGGTTGATCCACCAACCCTGGGAAATCTGCGTTGTGACCTTGGTGAGCAACGTTCTGCGCCAGGTTTTCGAGCACCAGAATGCGCCCGCTCATCCAGTTCTGCACGCTGCTGGAGGTGAGCTCACCCGCCTGCTCAATAGAGGATTCGAGGTTCTGCCTAATGGTGTTTCGCTGCAGGTAGTCGTTGTACAAAGTGAACAACGCAAAAGCCAGAACCACTACGCCAGAGGCGGCCAGAAGGATTTTATGGCTGAACTTGAGATTCATTTCATGGGACTTCTTATGCAAAAAGTGGGGATGCGTCCATAAAGCAACATTCCATGTAACAGCGCAGGCGACATTCTTTAACCGCTCTACTTTGGTGCATTCATGTCATATTAGTCTTTCGGCAAGAAGCTGAGATCCCTTAGAGATTTCTCTGAATTAGCCTGATGAATTTGCTGAATCCCGCCGAACGGTACTCTAAAGCGGCCGTAACGTATTTTCAGGCGGTTGATCCCCTTGGTAATCGGCAATCGATAAACCCTTTACAAAGTTACGACTAATTATCATTTACCCCCTCACCTAGACTTGACTAAAGGCGAGTATTCAGTGAGCTGTACGTACCCCAAGGGATCAGGATCTCCGCGCTGAGGAGATTAGACCACTACAGACTTATAAGCAGCGTGTAGAGCTTCAACGCAATCCGCAGCCGGGTTGCGACCGGGAGCAACAGCGCATACGAAGCGTGTCGATGGCCACTCGTAAATAGATCAGCAATGAGGGTGGGTAACCCATGCGCTCAGAACAGGGCTATGTCCCGGGCATGCTGACAGGCATCTACTTCTGGTAACGCCAACTGAGTGTTCAGTGGAATCAGCAAGAAGCGCGAATTCGAGGCATCACGGTCAGACAGGATCTGCCGGCTCCTCGCTTGAATGCCATGGGGATGGCCTGCATGTGAGTTTTAAGCCATAAAAACAAAACCCCAATTGCTTTCGCAATTGGGGTTTCGGAATTTAATCTTGACGATGACCTACTCTCACATGGGGAAACCCCACACTACCATCGGCGATGCATCGTTTCACTTCTGAGTTCGGGATGGGATCAGGTGGTTCCAATGCTCTATGGTCGTCAAGAAATTCTGTGGCAGACCCGTTGGATTCAACATCGAACGTGTCAGCAAAATCAGCAACTTCTACATAAAGACAAAACCCCAACTGCTTTCGCAATTGGGGTTTCGGAATTTAATCTTGACGATGACCTACTCTCACATGGGGAAACCCCACACTACCATCGGCGATGCATCGTTTCACTTCTGAGTTCGGGATGGGATCAGGTGGTTCCAACGCTCTATGGTCGTCAAGAAATTCGGTAGCCAGTCCGTTGCCTGTGCAACGTGCCAGCAAATGGGTATGTAATAGCTTTGTGTGTTTGCAAACTTTCGGTTCGTTTCGTCTTCACACACCGCAACTCGCTTCTTAAGCAAATTGCTTGGGTGTTATATGGTCAAGCCTCACGGGCAATTAGTATTGGTTAGCTCAACGCCTCACAGCGCTTACACACCCAACCTATCAACGTCGTAGTCTTCGACGGCCCTTTAGGGGATTCAAGATCCCAGTGAGATCTCATCTTGAGGCAAGTTTCCCGCTTAGATGCTTTCAGCGGTTATCTTTTCCGAACATAGCTACCCGGCAATGCCACTGGCGTGACAACCGGAACACCAGAGGTTCGTCCACTCCGGTCCTCTCGTACTAGGAGCAGCCCCTCTCAAATCTCAAACGTCCACGGCAGATAGGGACCGAACTGTCTCACGACGTTCTAAACCCAGCTCGCGTACCACTTTAAATGGCGAACAGCCATACCCTTGGGACCGGCTTCAGCCCCAGGATGTGATGAGCCGACATCGAGGTGCCAAACACCGCCGTCGATATGAACTCTTGGGCGGTATCAGCCTGTTATCCCCGGAGTACCTTTTATCCGTTGAGCGATGGCCCTTCCATACAGAACCACCGGATCACTAAGACCTAC
Source organism: Pseudomonas sp. LD120 (assembly GCF_009861525.1). Lineage (GTDB taxonomy): Bacteria > Pseudomonadota > Gammaproteobacteria > Pseudomonadales > Pseudomonadaceae > Aquipseudomonas. Next base: position 18,653 of record NZ_WVHL01000005.1, read on the forward strand.
TTTCGTACCTGCTCGACGTGTCTGTCTCGCAGTCAAGCGCGCTTTTGCCTTTATACTCTACGACCGATTTCCGACCGGTCTGAGCGCACCTTCGTACTCCTCCGTTACTCTTTAGGAGGAGACCGCCCCAGTCAAACTACCCACCATACACTGTCCTCGATCCGGATAACGGACCTGAGTTAGAACCTCAAAGTTGCCAGGGTGGTATTTCAAGGATGGCTCCACGCAAACTGGCGTTCACGCTTCAAAGCCTCCCACCTATCCTACACAAGCAAATTCAAAGTCCAGTGCAAAGCTATAGTAAAGGTTCACGGGGTCTTTCCGTCTAGCCGCGGATACACTGCATCTTCACAGCGATTTCAATTTCACTGAGTCTCGGGTGGAGACAGCGCCGCCATCGTTACGCCATTCGTGCAGGTCGGAACTTACCCGACAAGGAATTTCGCTACCTTAGGACCGTTATAGTTACGGCCGCCGTTTACCGGGGCTTCGATCAAGAGCTTCGCGTTAGCTAACCCCATCAATTAACCTTCCGGCACCGGGCAGGCGTCACACCCTATACGTCCACTTTCGTGTTTGCAGAGTGCTGTGTTTTTAATAAACAGTCGCAGCGGCCTGGTATCTTCGACCGGCATGAGCTTACGGAGCAAGTCCTTCACCCTCACCGGCGCACCTTCTCCCGAAGTTACGGTGCCATTTTGCCTAGTTCCTTCACCCGAGTTCTCTCAAGCGCCTTGGTATTCTCTACCCAACCACCTGTGTCGGTTTGGGGTACGGTTCCTAGTTATCTGAAGCTTAGAAGCTTTTCTTGGAAGCATGGCATCAACCACTTCGTCACCTAAAAGGTAACTCGTCATCAGCTCTCGGCCTTAGAATCCCGGATTTACCTAAGATTCCAGCCTACCACCTTAAACTTGGACAACCAACGCCAAGCTGGCCTAGCCTTCTCCGTCCCTCCATCGCAATAACTAGAAGTACAGGAATATTAACCTGTTTTCCATCGACTACGCTTTTCAGCCTCGCCTTAGGGACCGACTAACCCTGCGTCGATTAACGTTGCGCAGGAAACCTTGGTCTTTCGGCGTGGGTGTTTTTCACACCCATTGTCGTTACTCATGTCAGCATTCGCACTTCTGATACCTCCAGCAAGCTTCTCAACTCACCTTCACAGGCTTACAGAACGCTCCTCTACCGCATCACTTACGTGATACCCGTAGCTTCGGTGTATGGTTTGAGCCCCGTTACATCTTCCGCGCAGGCCGACTCGACTAGTGAGCTATTACGCTTTCTTTAAAGGGTGGCTGCTTCTAAGCCAACCTCCTAGCTGTCTAAGCCTTCCCACATCGTTTCCCACTTAACCATAACTTTGGGACCTTAGCTGACGGTCTGGGTTGTTTCCCTTTTCACGACGGACGTTAGCACCCGCCGTGTGTCTCCCATGCTCGGCACTTGTAGGTATTCGGAGTTTGCATCGGTTTGGTAAGTCGGGATGACCCCCTAGCCGAAACAGTGCTCTACCCCCTACAGTGATACATGAGGCGCTACCTAAATAGCTTTCGAGGAGAACCAGCTATCTCCGAGCTTGATTAGCCTTTCACTCCGATCCACAGGTCATCCGCTAACTTTTCAACGGTAGTCGGTTCGGTCCTCCAGTCAGTGTTACCTAACCTTCAACCTGCCCATGGATAGATCGCCCGGTTTCGGGTCTATTCCCAGCGACTAGACGCCCTATTAAGACTCGCTTTCGCTACGCCTCCCCTATTCGGTTAAGCTCGCCACTGAAAATAAGTCGCTGACCCATTATACAAAAGGTACGCAGTCACAGAACAAAGTCTGCTCCCACTGCTTGTACGCATACGGTTTCAGGATCTATTTCACTCCCCTCTCCGGGGTTCTTTTCGCCTTTCCCTCACGGTACTAGTTCACTATCGGTCAGTCAGTAGTATTTAGCCTTGGAGGATGGTCCCCCCATATTCAGACAAGGTTTCTCGTGCCCCGTCCTACTCGATTTCATGACTAAGAGATTTTCGCGTACAGGGCTATCACCCACTATGGCCGCACTTTCCAGAGCGTTCCGCTAATCTCAAAGCCACTTAAGGGCTAGTCCCCGTTCGCTCGCCACTACTAAGGGAATCTCGGTTGATTTCTTTTCCTCAGGGTACTTAGATGTTTCAGTTCCCCTGGTTCGCCTCTTGCACCTATGTATTCAGTACAAGATAACCATCTTATGATGGCTGGGTTCCCCCATTCAGAGATCTCCGGATCAAAGTCTGTTTGCCGACTCCCCGAAGCTTATCGCAGGCTACCACGTCTTTCATCGCCTCTGACTGCCAAGGCATCCACCGTATGCGCTTCTTCACTTGACCATATAACCCCAAGCAATCTGGTTATACTATGAAGACGACATTCGCCGAAAATTTGCAATTTAACTCACAAATTTTACCTTAGCCTGATCCGTTACCAGTGAAAGTAACGTTCAGTCTATCTTTCTATCACATACCCAAATTTTTAAAGAACGATCTAATCAAAAGACTAGAAATCAACATTCAAAGTGAATGCTCATTTCTAAGCTTTCAGAAGCAGTTTATGGTGGAGCCAAGCGGGATCGAACCGCTGACCTCCTGCGTGCAAGGCAGGCGCTCTCCCAGCTGAGCTATGGCCCCATAACAAAATTGGTGGGTCTGGGCAGATTCGAACTGCCGACCTCACCCTTATCAGGGGTGCGCTCTAACCAACTGAGCTACAGACCCAATTTCGAGCTTGTAACTGTTAGCTTGGAGCTATCAGCTTGGAGCTTAAAGCTGCTTCTATCGTCTTCTTCAATGAATCAAGCAATTCGTGTGGGAGCTTATGAAGCAGCTGATGTCGTCGATTAAGGAGGTGATCCAGCCGCAGGTTCCCCTACGGCTACCTTGTTACGACTTCACCCCAGTCATGAATCACACCGTGGTAACCGTCCTCCCGAAGGTTAGACTAGCTACTTCTGGTGCAACCCACTCCCATGGTGTGACGGGCGGTGTGTACAAGGCCCGGGAACGTATTCACCGCGACATTCTGATTCGCGATTACTAGCGATTCCGACTTCACGCAGTCGAGTTGCAGACTGCGATCCGGACTACGATCGGTTTTATGGGATTAGCTCCACCTCGCGGCTTGGCAACCCTCTGTACCGACCATTGTAGCACGTGTGTAGCCCAGGCCGTAAGGGCCATGATGACTTGACGTCATCCCCACCTTCCTCCGGTTTGTCACCGGCAGTCTCCTTAGAGTGCCCACCATAACGTGCTGGTAACTAAGGACAAGGGTTGCGCTCGTTACGGGACTTAACCCAACATCTCACGACACGAGCTGACGACAGCCATGCAGCACCTGTCTCAATGTTCCCGAAGGCACCAATCTATCTCTAGAAAGTTCATTGGATGTCAAGGCCTGGTAAGGTTCTTCGCGTTGCTTCGAATTAAACCACATGCTCCACCGCTTGTGCGGGCCCCCGTCAATTCATTTGAGTTTTAACCTTGCGGCCGTACTCCCCAGGCGGTCAACTTAATGCGTTAGCTGCGCCACTAAGAGCTCAAGGCTCCCAACGGCTAGTTGACATCGTTTACGGCGTGGACTACCAGGGTATCTAATCCTGTTTGCTCCCCACGCTTTCGCACCTCAGTGTCAGTATCAGTCCAGGTGGTCGCCTTCGCCACTGGTGTTCCTTCCTATATCTACGCATTTCACCGCTACACAGGAAATTCCACCACCCTCTACCATACTCTAGCTTGCCAGTTTTGGATGCAGTTCCCAGGTTGAGCCCGGGGCTTTCACATCCAACTTAACAAACCACCTACGCGCGCTTTACGCCCAGTAATTCCGATTAACGCTTGCACCCTCTGTATTACCGCGGCTGCTGGCACAGAGTTAGCCGGTGCTTATTCTGTCGGTAACGTCAAAACAATTACGTATTAGGTAACTGCCCTTCCTCCCAACTTAAAGTGCTTTACAATCCGAAGACCTTCTTCACACACGCGGCATGGCTGGATCAGGCTTTCGCCCATTGTCCAATATTCCCCACTGCTGCCTCCCGTAGGAGTCTGGACCGTGTCTCAGTTCCAGTGTGACTGATCATCCTCTCAGACCAGTTACGGATCGTCGCCTTGGTGAGCCATTACCTCACCAACTAGCTAATCCGACCTAGGCTCATCTGATAGCGTGAGGTCCGAAGATCCCCCACTTTCTCCCGTAGGACGTATGCGGTATTAGCGCCCGTTTCCGGACGTTATCCCCCACTACCAGGCAGATTCCTAGGCATTACTCACCCGTCCGCCGCTCGCCACCAGGTACAAGTACCCGTGCTGCCGCTCGACTTGCATGTGTTAGGCCTGCCGCCAGCGTTCAATCTGAGCCATGATCAAACTCTTCAGTTCAAACATCTTTGGGTTTTGAGAAAACCCTAAACTTGGCTCAGCAATCGTTGGTTACATCTTTGATTTCTCGCGGAGTAACTTGTGATGCTGATAATCTTTTTGACTATCAGTCTGACTCCACAAGCACCCACACGAATTGCTTGATTCAGTTGTTAAAGAGCGGTTGGTTAAGATCTTTCGTCTCAACCGAGGCGCGCATTCTACAGCAGCCTCATTTGCTGTCAAGTGATTTTTTTAAGAAGTTTTCAAAGTTTCCTTTTTAACTTCAACCACTTGCGCTTCCGATCTCTCGTCAGCGGGAGGCGAATTCTACAGCGTTACACGCTGCTGTCAACACCTCTTTTTAACCGCTTTCGACCGAGAGGATCGAATCGTTAACAAGGCGAAAACACACTGCCTTACTAACTGCTTCTGGCTTCGATGATCTGAAGCGTAACCGCTGTCGAAAACTGCGCAACTCGTTGAATCTCAAGGAGTTTTCCGTTTCGACTGCGCCGGAAGTGGGGCGAATTATAGACCTGTAGAATCTGCCGTCAACACTTAATTTGCATTTTCTATGAATAAACCCGACCCCCCCCCCCCAAGGGGTGCTTGGCCATCGCTATATATAGAAGCGCAAGACATCCTTCTATATAGAAGAGGAGCCTAAAGCACTCCCGAGCGCTTCAGGACATCTACCGCGTCGAGCGGCATCCCCAGAACCCGCTGCAGAACCTGCGCCGTATGCTCACCCAATAAAGGAGGCGCATTGCGGTACTCCACGGGCGTCTCGGAGAGACGAATCGGACTAGCGACCTGAGGCACCGCTCCAGCCAAAGCATGAGGCAATTCGACAGCCAAACCACGGGACACGACCTGCGGATCGGCAAACACCTGAGCCAGGTCATTGATCGGCCCGCAAGGCACACCAGCCCGCTCTAACTGACTCACCCATTCAGCCGTAGTTTTAAACACCGTCGCCTGACGAATCAGCGGAATCAACACCGCCCGATTGGCCACCCGCAGCTTGTTGGTCGCAAACCTCGGGTCGTCCGCCCACTGCGGCTGACCCGCGACCTCAGCGAACTTACGAAACTGTCCGTCATTGCCTACGGTAAGGATGAAGTCGCCATCCGCCGTCGGAAAATCTTGGTAAGGAACAATATTAGGATGAGCATTACCCAGGCGTTTAGGGGCAACCCCCGTAGTCAGGTAGTTCATGGCCTGATTCGCCAGGCACGCGACCTGCACATCCAGCAACGCCATATCAATATGCTGCCCACCGCCGCCTTGGTCGCGGTGAGCCAAGGCCGCCAAAATCGCCACCGTCGAATAAAGCCCGGTGAGGATGTCAGTCAACGCCACACCGACCTTCACCGGCCCAGCCCCTTCATCCCCCTCAGGACGCCCCGTCAGGCTCATCAGGCCACCCAATCCCTGGATCATGAAGTCATAACCCGCACGCTTGGCATAAGGCCCTGTCTGACCAAACCCCGTGATCGAGCAATAGATCAAACTCGGGTTAACCGCTTTGAGCGACTCATAGTCCAACCCGTAAGCTGCCAAACCGCCGACTTTGAAGTTTTCGATAACGATGTCCGACTTCGCCGCCAGATCACGCACCAGCCGCTGCCCCTCAGTGCGAGTAAAGTCGATAGTCACCGACTGCTTGTTACGGTTGGCGGACAAGTAATAAGCCGCTTCCGTGGTGTTCTCGCCATAGGCGTCTTTGAGGAAGGGCGGCCCCCAGGCACGCGTATCATCACCATTGCCCGGACGCTCGACCTTGATGACTTCAGCCCCCAGGTCCGCCAGGATCTGGCCGGACCATGGCCCGGCCAGTACCCGCGATAAATCCAGTACCCGTAAATGCGATAACGCGCCCATGGCCGCTCTCCTATTAATAGAACGCCTGGATGCCAGTTTGCGCACGCCCGAGAATCAGTGCATGTACGTCATGAGTGCCTTCGTAAGTGTTGACCACTTCCAGGTTCACCAAATGCCGAGCGATACCGAATTCGTCAGAGATGCCATTGCCCCCCAACATGTCACGGGCCATCCGCGCGATGTCTAGGGACTTGCCGCAGGAGTTGCGCTTCATGATCGAAGTGATTTCCACTGCCGCAGTGCCTTCATCCTTCATTCGCCCCAGACGCAGACAGCCCTGAAGGGCGAGGGTGATCTCGGTCTGCATGTCTGCCAGCTTCTTCTGGATCAATTGAGTCGCCGCCAGAGGGCGACCGAACTGCTGACGGTCCAGCGTGTATTGGCGCGCGGTATGCCAACAGAACTCCGCCGCACCCAGCGCGCCCCAGGAGATGCCGTAACGAGCCGAGTTCAGGCAAGTGAAGGGACCTTTCAGACCACGCACGTCCGGGAAGATGTTCTCTTCCGGGACGAACACGTTGTCCATGACGATCTCACCGGTAATCGATGCCCGCAGCCCCACCTTGCCGTGAATGGCGGGAGCGCTCAGACCTTTCCAGCCTTTCTCCAAAACGAAACCACGAATATCGCCAGCGTCGTCTTTGGCCCAGACCACAAACACATCAGCGATCGGACTGTTGGTGATCCACATCTTGGTGCCGGTCAGGCTGTAGCCGCCATCCACTTTACGAGCGCGAGTAATCATCGCACCCGGGTCAGATCCGTGGTTTGGCTCAGTCAGACCAAAGCAACCGATCCACTCGCCAGATGCCAGCTTCGGCAGGTATTTCTGTTTTTGTGCCTCGGTCCCGAACTCGTTGATCGGCACCATCACCAGAGACGACTGCACGCTCATCATTGAGCGGTACCCCGAATCCACACGCTCCACTTCACGGGCGATCAGGCCATAGCAGACATAGTTCAAACCGCTGCCGCCGTACTGCTCAGGAATGGTCGCGCCCAAGAGGCCGACGTCACCCATTTCACGGAAGATGGCCGGATCGGTCTTCTCATGACGGAAAGCTTCCAATACCCGTGGCGTCAGCTTGTCCTGAGCGAACTGCTCAGCGCTGTCGCGGACCATGCGCTCCTCTTCAGTAAGTTGCTGGTCCAGCAGAAGGGGATCGATCCAGTTGAAGCTTGCTTTACCGCCCATGAGTGAATCCTCGTGAAGTAGGTCAACTATCGTGAGCTGATCCTAGGCCTACCAGAAGCCTGCGGGCAAACGAGGATTTTGCATACTGTTGTGCTAATTTCTCACTCCGTAACGACCCAAGTGCCTTCTACAGGCTCTATTAGTGAGATAGCCGTACATGCGCAGAAAGATTCCCAGCACCGCTGCTCTCATCAGCTTCGAAGCCGCCGCACGACATGAGAGCTTCACCAAGGCAGCACAGGAACTTTCGCTCACTCAGGGTGCCGTCTGCCGACAGATCGCCAGCCTGGAAGAGTTCCTCGGCGTAGAACTGTTCCGACGCTCGCGACGGGGAGTCAAACTCACCGAAGCCGGACTTTCCTACAGCCGCCGAATCGCTACCCAGTTAGATGCAGTGGAGCGTGACACGCTTTCCGTAATGGGCCAGCAGGGCACCAACGTGATCGAACTGGCGGTGGTTCCGACATTCGGCACGCAGTGGCTGTTGCCACGCCTGAAGGACTTCCAGCAGCAACACCCGGAAGTCACGGTTAATCTGACCAACCGTACGCGCCCCTTCCTGTTCGCCGACACGCTTTTTGATGCCGCCATCTACTTTGGCGATGCCGACTGGTCAGGCACACAATCCCATCGCCTGATGGGCGAGCACCCGGTACCGGTGTGCAGCCCGGCCCTGCTGGCTGATCGGCAGCAGCTGAGCGCCGAAGCCATTGCCGAGCTGCCCCTGCTGCAACAGACCACTCGACCCTATGCCTGGCGCCAATGGTTCAACTCACAGCAGTTGAACGTCCCCCGCGACATGACAGGCCCGCGCTACGAGCTATTCTCCATGCTCGCCCAGGCAGCCATGCACGACATGGGTATCGCGCTGATTCCATCCTTCCTGATCCAGCGCGAACTGGCGGAAAAACGCCTGGTCATTGCCAACCCGCAGGCTCTGACCAGCATCAAGGCGTATTACCTGATGATTCCCGAGCGCAAGGTGGAATCCGCCTCTTTACGAGCATTTCGCGATTGGCTAGTGAATCAGGCACACAGCTACAACCTTGAAGGGTAAAGGCTTTCAGCGACTAGCTGACCCTGTAGTCGGAAAATCACAAGCCCTACAGATATAAGTATTTGTCGCTTTTAGACAAACTGTACCGATACCTCGGACAATAGTCCTAAAAGCGCCTAACCACGCGGCTTGTAGGGTTTATTTGACAGTAATGTAAGACTATTCGCACAGCTAATGAGAAAAATCTTATCCAAACGATGAAAGCCTTGAAATTAAAGGCTTACAAGGGTTTAACCCCGCCCCTTGCGACATTCGGTCACGGGGTGACTTGTAGTTAATTTTCCGTCACTAGTCAGAATCCCTTGAAGGCCTCAAAGTTCGCCTGCAAAATGCCGCGCCCCGCTGTGATTTCAGTGGGGTCGTGCTGATCGGCCGCCCCAGTCGCACCCTACGCAGTGCGCTGGCCTTCTAAGAAAGATCGAAAGCAATAAGATCAAGCAGGAGATTTGACGTGCACATTGGTGTTCCTCTCGAAACCCAGACGGGTGAAACACGGGTTGCTGCAACCCCGGAAACCATCAAAAAGCTGATCGGCCAGGGTCATAAAGTCACTGTGCAAAGCGGCGCCGGCATTAGCGCCAGCGTGGTCGACAGTGCCTATGAAGCGGCAGGAGCCACCATTGGCAGCGCCAACGATGCCTTTGGCGCCGAGCTGATTCTCAAGGTAGTGGCGCCCAGCGACAGCGAGCTAGCGTTGATCAAACGCGGCACCGTACTGGTGGGCATGCTCAATCCGTTCAGCAATGAAACCATCGCCAAGCTGGCCGGACACGGGATCACCGCTTTCGCCCTGGAAGCGGCGCCACGCACCTCCCGGGCCCAAAGCCTGGACGTGCTGTCGTCCCAAGCCAACATCGCCGGTTACAAGGCTGTGCTGCTGGCCGCCCACTATTACCCGCGCTTCATGCCGATGCTCATGACCGCCGCCGGCACAGTGAAGGCTGCCCGCGTGCTGATCCTCGGCGCCGGAGTGGCCGGGCTGCAGGCCATTGCCACGGCCAAGCGCCTGGGCGCGGTGATCGAAGCCTCGGACGTACGCCCGGCAGTGAAGGAACAGATCGAATCCCTGGGTGCCAAGTTCGTCGACGTGCCTTATGAGACTGACGAAGAGCGCGAATGCGCGGTCGGCGTTGGCGGCTACGCTCGCCCCATGCCGGCCAGCTGGATGCAACGCCAGGCGCTGGCAGTCCATGAGCGCGCCAAGCAAGCCGACATCGTCATTACCACGGCGCTGATTCCGGGCCGCAAGGCGCCGACATTGCTCAGCGCCGAAACCGTGGCCCAGATGAAGCCCGGCTCGGTGGTCATCGACCTGGCAGCCGCTCAGGGTGGCAACTGCCCGCTGACCGTGGCGGACCAGGTGGTGGTGGAAAACGGCGTGACCATCGTCGGCCCGACCAACCTGGCCGGCGCGGTGGCCGCCGACGCCTCGGCGCTATACGCCCGCAACCTGCTGGACTTCCTGAAGCTTGTCTTCACCAAAGAAGGGCAGTTCGAAGTCAACCTCGAAGACGACATCGTCGCCGCGTGCCTGATGTGCCGCGACGGCCAAGTCATCCGCAAAAACGCCTAAGCAGGGATTCAGACGATGGAAGAGCTTATCTCCCCCGGTATCTACAACCTGATCATCTTCGTGCTGGCGATCTATGTCGGTTACCACGTGGTCTGGAACGTCACACCCGCACTGCACACGCCACTGATGGCGGTGACCAACGCCATTTCCGCCATCGTCATCGTCGGGGCCATGCTGGCTGCCGCCCTGACCGTGACCCCGCTGGGCAAGACCATGGGTACCCTGGCCGTAGCCCTGGCTGCGGTCAACGTATTCGGTGGCTTCCTGGTGACCCGCCGCATGCTGGAAATGTTTAAGAAGAAAGCGCCCAAAGCCGTGAAAGAAGAGGTGCAGAAATAATGAGCATGAACCTGGTAACAACCCTCTATCTGATCGCCTCGGTGTGCTTTATCCAGGCGCTCAAGGGGCTTTCGCACCCGACCACGTCCCGACGCGGCAACCTGTTCGGCATGCTGGGCATGGCCCTGGCGGTACTGACCACCATTGGCCTCATCTATAAGCTCGGCGCAGAACTGGCCACCGCCGGCATCGGCTACGTCATCGTCGGCCTGCTGATCGGCGGCACCGCCGGTTCGATCATGGCCAAGCGCGTCGAGATGACCAAGATGCCGGAACTGGTGGCCTTCATGCACAGCATGATCGGCCTGGCAGCGGTGTTCATTGCCATTGCCGCGGTGGTCGAACCGCAGTCCCTGGGCATCGTCAAACACCTGGGCGACGCGATCCCCGCCGGTAACCGCCTGGAGCTGTTCCTCGGCGCCGCCATCGGTGCCATTACCTTCTCCGGTTCGGTGATCGCCTTCGGCAAGCTGTCAGGCAAGTACAAGTTCCGCCTGTTCCAGGGCGCACCGGTACAGTTCGCCGGCCAGCACAAACTCAACCTGGTACTGGGCCTGGCCACCCTGGGCCTGGGCGTGACCTTCATGGCCACCGGCAACCTCGGCGCCTTTGCCCTGATGCTGGCGCTGGCCTTCGTCATGGGCGTGCTGATCATCATCCCGATCGGCGGCGCCGACATGCCGGTGGTGGTGTCGATGCTCAACAGCTACTCGGGCTGGGCTGCTGCAGGGATCGGTTTCTCGCTGAACAACTCGATGCTGATCATCGCCGGCTCCCTGGTGGGTTCCAGCGGCGCGATCCTCTCGTACATCATGTGCAAGGCGATGAACCGTTCGTTCTTCAACGTGCTGCTCGGCGGTTTCGGCAACAGTGCCGACGCAGGCGGCCCGGCCGGGGCACAGGAAGCCCGTCCGGTGAAATCCGGCTCGGCGGACGATGCGACTTTCCTGCTGACCAACGCCGACACCGTGATCATCGTTCCCGGTTACGGCCTGGCCGTGGCCCGGGCCCAGCACGCGCTGAAGGAGCTGACCGAGAAGCTGGTACATCGCGGCGTGACCGTGAAGTACGCGATCCACCCGGTCGCGGGGCGCATGCCCGGCCACATGAACGTACTCCTGGCCGAGGCCGAAGTGCCTTACGACCAAGTGTTCGAGATGGAAGACATCAACTCCGAGTTCGGCCAGGCCGACGTGGTGCTGGTACTGGGCGCCAACGACGTGGTCAACCCGGCGGCGAAGAACGATCCGAAGTCGCCCATCGCCGGCATGCCGATCCTCGAAGCCTTCAAGGCCAAGACCGTCATCGTCAACAAGCGCTCCATGGCCAGCGGCTATGCCGGTCTGGACAACGAACTGTTTTACCTGGACAAGACCATGATGGTTTTCGGCGACGCGAAGAAGGTCATCGAAGACATGGTCAAAGCCGTCGAGTAAAGCTGCTGTAGCGCAATACCCAAAACCTCAGCCTTTAGTAGGCTGGGGTTTTTTATTTATTTCATTAAGCCGACAGAAGGCTCTAGATCAGGGCCTTTCATTCGACCTTTGTCGCGCGGTGTTTTTTTTTTAAATCACTAGACTGCGCTTCTTGCTTCCGTTGCCCGAGATAACAATCCATGTACCGTGATCGTATCCGCTTGCCTTCGTTGTTGGATAAGGTGATGAGCGCCGCCGACGCTGCCGCTCTGATTGAGGACGGCATGACCGTCGGCATGAGCGGCTTCACCCGCGCCGGTGAAGCCAAGGCCGTGCCCCATGCCCTGGCCGAACGGGCCAAGGTGACGCCGATGAAAATCAGCCTGATGACCGGCGCCAGCCTGGGCAACGACCTGGACAAGCAACTCACCGAGGCCGGCGTCCTGGCCCGGCGCATGCCGTTCCAGGTGGACAGCACCCTGCGCAAGGCGATCAACGCCGGCGAAGTGATGTTCATCGACCAACACCTGTCGGAAACCGTCGAGCAACTGCGCAACCAGCAGCTCAAGCTGCCGGACATCGCGGTCATCGAAGCCGTCGCCATTACTGAGCAGGGGCACATCGTGCCGACCACCTCGGTGGGCAATTCCGCCAGCTTCGCGATCTTCGCCAAAAAGGTGATCGTCGAGATCAACCTGGCGCACAATCCAAACCTGGAAGGCCTGCACGACATCTACATCCCGACCTATCGGCCGACCCGTACACCTATTCCCCTGGTGAAAGTCGACGATCGTATCGGCAGCACGGCCATTCCGATCCCGGCGGAAAAGATCGTCGCCATCGTCATTACCAACCAGCCTGACTCGCCGTCCACCGTGTCGACGCCAGACAGCGAGACCCAAGGCATCGCCAATCACCTGATCGACTTCCTCAAGCAAGAAGTGGATGCCGGACGCATGAGCAACAAGCTCGGCCCACTGCAGGCCGGTATTGGCAACATTGCCAACGCGGTGATGTGCGGCCTGATCGAGTCGCCGTTCGAGAACCTGACCATGTACTCCGAAGTACTGCAGGACTCGACCTTCGACCTGATCGACGCCGGCAAGCTGAGCTTCGCTTCGGGCAGCTCCATCACCCTGTCGAGCCGGCGCAATGCCGACGTGTTCGGCAACCTGGAGCGCTACAAGGACAAGCTGGTGCTGCGCCCCCAAGAGATCTCCAACCACCCGGAAGTGGTGCGTCGCCTGGGCATCATCGGCATCAACACCGCGCTGGAGTTCGACATCTACGGCAACGTCAACTCCACCCACGTTTGCGGTACGCGGATGATGAATGGCATCGGCGGCTCCGGCGACTTCGCCCGCAACGCGCACCTGGCGATCTTCGTCACCAAGTCGATTGCCAAGGGCGGGGCGATTTCCAGCGTGGTGCCCATGGTCAGCCACGTGGACCACACCGAGCATGACGTCGACATCCTGGTCACCGAGATCGGCCTGGCAGACTTGCGTGGCCTGGCGCCGCGAGAGCGAGCCCGGGTGATCATCGACAATTGTGTGCATCCGTCCTACCGCGCAGCACTGAATGACTACTTCACCAAAGCCTGCGCCCTGGGCGGTCATACGCCACACATCCTGCGTGACGCGCTGAGCTGGCACATCAACCTGGAAGAAACCGGGAAAATGCTCGCTGATTGATTGACACCGTTGGCAGCTGACGCAAACACAGTTTCGTCAGCTTGCCGGCCGCCCAGCGCAGAACGAAAAAACTGTACTACTGTACCGGTATCTTTCGCGCTAAAACTCACGCCACCCCCATCAAAAACCACCTAAACGCACCAAAATAGTGCCAACAGGTACAGTTACCCTATTTCCGTACAGTACAGCCCCTATAAACAGTTAACTGGTCCCTCACAATACAGGTGAACTGTATCTAGAGAGACTTGCGCGAGAAGAGGATCATTGGCATCAGTTAAACCACTACCTGATCCCGCCACAAGCGGAAGGATGTCAATCATGGAACGTACACTCAGTTCCGAACTGTTCTTCGAAGACAAAGCTGTAAAAACCCAGGCTTCCCTGCCTCTGCGCGTTATTGCCAACCTGATGCTGTGGCAGCGCCGCATCTCCAGCCGCCATCAACTGGCTCGCCTGGATTCGCGTCTGCTGGCCGATGCCGGGATCAGCGAAGCACAACGCTACGAAGAGCTGAGCAAGCCGTTCTGGCGCTAACTCAGCGTCGCTGGCTCTGACCCGCAGGGTCCACCGCCAGCACCCCGAATTGCACACACAAGACCCGTCGCGGGAAACCGCGACGGGTCTTGTCGTTATGGCGAGGGAAAAACCTTCAACGTCCAAGTCGCGTCTTTTCAAACGCCAACAAGTACAGTTCCAACAAATTCAAAATATAGCAGTACAGTTAAACCAGACGCCTCTGTCTGGCCACGGCGAGGCCCGGCACCTTAAGGCCGCGCTGGCACCAGCCACTGTCAACGAGCCGACAAATCGGGCTCCTCCGGCGGGCGCCAAGCCCCGTGAGGGATCTGGGCGAATGACATCATCCATCCTAATATCTGACTCGAAGTGGCGATTATCCTTCGAATTGCGTCAGATTAATCAGGCACAGCTCTTCGCAGTGGCTGCCCAGCGTCTCACTCAGCGCCTTTTAATTGTCTGTTCATTCACAGGAGTTACCCATGTCTCGTGTTCGCCTGTTCAGCGCCGCCGCATTGCTGGTCCTGGCCGCCAATGCCCACGCCACCAGCTTGATCGTGACCACCGACGCCATTGTCGGTGCACTCAAAGCCACAACCGATGCCAGCTCCGACGCCACATCCTCGCTGCGTGACAGCAAAATCGTGCGTGCCGCCCGGGATGACGCTGCCAGCTTCGTTGCTACAAACGGCGCCATTCGTGGGGTGAAGCTGGAAAGCGCCTTCGACCACATTCGCCAACAGGCTCCACAACTGAACGCCACGGACGCGCAGTTGGCCCAGGCGATCCTGGCGATCTGAGACGGCCTGCTTCGGGTGCGCGCGCACCTGAAGCCCTCTGCGCTGGTCCTGTTCGGGGCATTGCGCTAGCCTTGGCGCTGATTTTTCAGCTATCGAGACTTACGGGTTTGTTCAGAATTTCGCTTTCCACTCCCCTATTGATCGCCATCTGTTGGGCCGGCTCGGCACAGGCATTCGACCTGACCACCCAGAGTTCGGTGATCGCCGCTTACGCCACAAGCCAGGTGACCTCCGCGCCCTTCGACCATAAACTGCTGCTCGCGGCCCACGATGACGCCGCCGCCTTCGTTGCCACCGACGGCCAACTGCGTGGCGCTCGCCTGGAATCCGCACTGAAATACCTGCGCCAGCACCAGACAAAACTTCATGCCAGCGACCTTGAACTGGCGCAGGCAATTCTCGTCCAATAGCCATTCTTGTTATTCCGGAGTCGTTCCATGCGCAGCCCGCTGATTGCCGCCACCCTTGGCTTGTTGTTGTTGGCCGATGTGGCCCAGGCACAAACCCTGGTCGCCACCAGTAACATCATCGTCCGAGCCTCCGGCCGCACAGTCGATTTTTCCTCAGACACCACCACCTCGATCCGCGACGCCAAAGTCGTGCGCGAAGCCCACGACGACGCCGCCAGTTTCGTCGCCAGCAACGGTGATATCCGTGGCGCGCAACTGGAAGCCGCATTCGATACCTTGCGTACCCACCTACCGGAAGCCCGCGATGCCAGCGATCAAGTGCTGGCCGAAGCCATCCTCGCCCTGTGAAACCCGCGTTCGCCTGGCTGCTGGCCGGAACCCTGGCGCTGCTCTGCGGCAACGCCCAGGCCGACCTGCAATTGCGTCTCAAGACCGAAGGTTTGAGTCTGGCGCAACAACACGCCAGCCAGGCATTGCTGGATGAAGCGATGCAGGCGCTGCCGCCACGCTTGATCCAGCAACTGGACCGCACCATTGACGTCGGCTGGACCGACCAGATGCCCGACAACGCCTATGGCGAGGCCGCCCTAGTAGCGGAGCTGGACCTCAATATCGCGCTGCTGCCGAGCCTGACCGACGGCTCGGCAGCCGCCCAGCAGACCCAACGGCCCCACGGCACCGTGCGCCGGGAAATGCTCGCCACGGTGCTCCATGAGCTGACCCATCTGTATGACCGCGCACGCTTATGGCCGACCGCCGAACGCAGCCTTATCCAACGCTGCACCCGCCAGAACAACACCTCCGGGCTGATCGGCTTGCCCGATGAATGCCGTGGCCAGAATGATCGGCGCTTTACCTTGAGCGACGACCCGCGCCTGCTGGACCTGGCCGGCTGGCCTCAATATGTGGGGCGCCGAGGGCAACGCGAACAGCACAACCGGCAAGTCGCCCGCAGCCCGGACCTCTACGAGATCACCAACCCGAGGGAATTCGTGGCGGTGAACATGGAGTACTTTCTCCTCGATCCAAGCTACGCCTGTCGGCGGCCGGCACTGTACCGCTACTACCAGGCACATTTTGGCTGGGCGCCCGCCGCCAAGGACACCTGCGCCAAATCCTTCGCCTTCCTCAATGCCGGCAACGACTTCGCCAAGACGCCGTTGGGGCAGGTCGACCCGGAGCGGGTCTACGCCGTGGACTACCTGCTGGCCGAGGCTAACCAGAACTGGGTTAGCCGCTGGGGCCACAGCATGCTGCGTCTGGTGATCTGTGCCCCGGGCCGGCCCCGTGGACCGGACTGCCGGCTGGACCTGGATCAACATCTGGTGCTGTCCTATCGCGCCTTTGTCGGTGACGTGCAACTGTCCAGCTGGGACGGCTTGGTGGGCAAGTACCCCTCACGACTGTTTGTCCTGCCACTGGCCCAAGTGATCGACGAATACACCAAGACCGAACTGCGCAGCCTGGCATCGGTGCCCTTGAACCTGTCGCGGCGGGAAATCGAAGAAACCGTGGAACACGCCGCCGAAATGCACTGGAGCTACGACGGCAACTACTACTTCCTGTCCAACAACTGCGCGGTGGAAAGCCTCAAGCTGCTGCGCAGCGGCAGTAACAACAAGCAACTGATCGGCCTGGACAGCATCATGCCCAACGGTTTGCTGGAAGTGCTCAAGGGCAGGGGACTGGCGGACACCAGCGTGCTCGACGATCCCCGCGAGGCGCTGCGCCTGGGTTATCGCTTCGATTCCTTCCGCGACCGCTACCAGGCGATGTTCGAGGTGATCAAAAAGCACTTGCCGATCAAGCAGGCCAGCGTCGAAGACTGGTTGTCGCTGAGCGCCGAGCAGCGCCGCCAATGGTTCGCCCGGGCCGACCTGCGCACCAGCGCCGCCTTGCTGTTGCTGGAACAAGCCAGCTATCGCCGGCAACTGCTGCTGGCCCAGGACGAGGTCAAGCAGCGCTACCTGGGCGCCCGGGAGCTGAAAAATGGCGGCATGGAAAAGGCCAACAAGACCTTGCAGGAAATTCTCGCCAACAGCGGCTTCCTCAGCCGACCGGCGGAACTGCTGGGCAGCAGCGGCTATGGCTTGCCCCAAGCTGCCGAGTGGCAGCGCCTGGAGTTCGAAAGCAGCCAGCGCCAGAAGCAGCTGCAATCCTTGACCCTTGACCTGGACAAGGAAGTGCGCGCCCTGCTGGAACCGGCCCGGGCCGCCGAGATCGCCGCCAATGAAGCCAACCTGAAGCAGGTGGGCGAGCATCTGCGGGCTTTGCACAAGTCCGCGGGTGGGCTGGAGCTGCCCTGAGCCCTGCGCAGTCGCCGCGCTCTACAGTGATTCCTGCGGCTCTTGGGGCAAGTGTTCATCCAGGTGCAGCCAGGGTAGGCGGCTGTCGGTCCAGATATGCCGATCGGCCGGAGCCCGTTCCGGATGATCCAGGCTGGCAATAGTGACATCGACGCTGTCCGGGCTCAGGTCGGTAACCAGCGCCAAGTGGGCGCCGCAGTTGCCGCAGAAGTAACGCGCACAGTGGCTGGAAGAGTCGTAACGGGCCGGGGTTCCCTTGGTCCAATGGAAAGCCGAGGCGGGCCTGGTGATCCAAGTGGTCACCAGGCCACCGCTGACTCGCCGACAGATCGAGCAGTGACAATGGGCGATATCGCGCAGCGGCCCGCTGAACCGATAGCGCAGTCGGCCGCAGTGACAACCTCCCTCATGGTGCATCTGGCTCATGTGCGTCCCTCCTTTATCGTGATATCCGCCACTCTAGGCCGCTCATCGGCTGCCCCCCTGCAATCGTTCCTTTCTGCGGCGAAAGCTGGCTGCGCAAACCCCTCAAGCGGGTCAAAGGCAACCCGCTGAACGTCCCAGTCGGCACCGCCATTCAGGCCCTGAAGGTGCCCAAGAACGGTGACCGCCCCCCCTACATCATCTGCGGAGCCGCTATGTTGCGGCGGTACAGCCGGATTGGCATCAACCTGCGGATCATGGCCGGTATCGACTTCGGCGATCACCAGCGCGTCACCCTCAAGTGGGCGGTGCCGGTCTGCTTATGCATAATGTTCACGGCGCTGCTCATGGGGATTTTTCCGCTGTTCAGCCCCCTGTAACGCGACGATTCTGCGCCAGGGCCAACGATACGGTCCCAGCTGTAACACTCGCTAAAAGGATGACACATGGAATGGCTGACCAACCCGGAAATCTGGATTGCCTTCTTCACCTTGACCGCCCTGGAGATCGTCCTGGGGATCGACAACATCATCATGATTTCGATCCTGGTCAGCCGCATGCCCAAGCACATGCAGGCACGCACCCGGATCTTCGGCCTGGCCCTGGCCATGGTCACGCGGATCATGCTGCTGCTGTCGATCGCCTGGGTCATGCGCCTCACCGACGATCTGTTCACCGTGCTGGAGCAGGGCATTTCCGGACGTGACCTGATCCTGTTTTTCGGCGGCTTGTTCCTGCTGTGGAAAAGCTCCCAAGAGATGTTCCACGCCCTAGAGGGCGAGGACGAAACCAACGAACACCCCAAAGGCAAGGGCGGTAACTTCCTCTACACCGTCATCCAGATTGCAATCATCGACATCGTCTTCTCACTGGACTCGGTGATCACCGCTGTCGGCATGGTGTCCCATGTGCCGGTGATGGTGGCGGCGATCATCGTCGCCGTTCTGGTGATGATGCTGGCAGCCGGGACCATCGGCGACTTCATCGACAAGCACCCCTCGCTGAAGATGCTCGCGCTGTCGTTCCTGCTGGTGGTGGGCACGGTGCTGATCGCCGAAGCCTTCGATGTGCATGTGCCCAAAGGCTACGTGTACTTCGCCATGGCCTTCTCCCTGGCAGTGGAGACCATCAACATCAAGATGCGCAGCGCAATCGCCAAGAAAAAAAAGCAGCAAGATCCGGTGAAACTGCGCAAAGACATTCCCGGTCAATAACCCAGAGTGCCCTTGAACAGAAAGGGGCTTTCGAGCCCCTTTTCCACCTGTGCAGCCGGCTGACTTCATGACCGTTGAGTTTCAATACCTGGGCCAGCCGTGCAATGCTGGCGGTCGGCGCGTAGGCCAGCTACAGCTTAACTGCAGAACGTAGAACTCGCGCAACACCGTCCATTGGCCCCGCTTGGGGCACTTCACCCCAGGGGGCCCTCCCATGCTGACCCTGCTCAATCTGCTTTCCGCCGTGGCCTTGCTGATCTGGGGCACACACATCGTCCGTACCGGTATTTTACGGGTCTATGGCACCAACCTGCGGCATGTGATCGGCCAGAACATGGCCAAACGGCCGCTGGCGTTCGCCGCCGGGATCCTGGTGACGGCCATGGTCCAGAGCAGCAATGCCACGGCGATGCTGGTGACTTCGTTTGTCGGTCAGGGCCTGATGGCATTGACGCCGGCGCTGGCGACCATGCTCGGCGCCGATGTCGGGACCGCGTTGATGGCCCGGGTACTGACCTTCGACCTGTCCTGGTTGTCTCCGCTGCTGATCTTCCTCGGGGTGATCTTCTTCCTGTCGCGCAAACAGACCCGCGCCGGCCAATTGGGCCGGGTCGGCATCGGCCTGGGCCTGATCATCCTGGCCCTGCAACTGATCGTCGAAGCCGCCGCGCCAATCACCCAGGCCCAAGGGGTGAAAGTCGTGTTTGCCTCGCTCACCGGCGACATCCTCCTAGATGCACTGATGGGCGCGGTATTCGCCATGGTGTCCTACTCCAGCCTGGCCGCAGTGCTGCTGACCGCCACCCTGGCCGGGGCCGGGGTGATCAGCCTGCCGGTGGCCATCGGCCTGGTGATCGGCGCCAACATCGGCAGCGGGGTGCTGGCCTTCCTCAGCACCAGCATGCAGAACGCCGCCGGACGCCAAGTGGCACTGGGCAGCCTGTTGTACAAGCTGGTCGGCCTGCTGCTGATCATTCCGGTGCTAGACCCGCTGGCTCACTGGATGGACAGCCTGGACTTCAGCCCCCAGGAAGTGGTGATCGGCTTCCACCTGCTGTACAACATCGCCCGCTGCCTGTTGCTGCTGCCCACCGTCGGCCCCATGGCCCGGCTCTGTGCCTGGTTGCTGCCAGAGCGCTCGCAAGACAGCGGCCGTGCCCGGCCAAGGCACCTCGACCCCACCGCCCTGACCACCCCGAGCCTGGCCCTGGCCAACGCTGCCCGGGAAACCCTGCGCATCGGTGACCTGATCGATAACATGCTGGAGGCCATGCGCGATGTGCTGCGCGGCAAACAGACCGCCATCACCCAGGAAATGCGCGCCCTGAGCGACGACGTCGAAGCGCTGTACAGCGCCATCAAGCTGTACCTGGCACAAATGCCCCGCGAAGACCTCGGCGAGCGCGACAGTCGGCGCTGGGCCGAGATCATCGAACTGGCGATCAACCTCAAGCTGGCCAGCGACTTGATCGAACGCATGCTGCGCAAGGTCCAACAGCAGAAGACATCCCAACGCCGCTCCTTCTCCGAGGTCGGCCTGGAAGAGCTGAGCGGACTGCACGCGCAACTGGTCGCCAACCTGCGCCTCGGACTCTCGGTGTTCCTCAGTGCCGACCCGGAAAGCGCGCGCCAGTTACTGCGGGAGAAACGCCGCTTCCGCGCCCAGGAGCGCCGCCTGGCTCATGCCCACGTTAGCCGGCTGCAACGCAAGATCGTCCAGAGCATCGAAACCAGCTCGCTGCACCTGGAGCTGATCGCCGACATGAAACGCCTCAACTCGCTGTTCTGCAGCAGCGCCTATGTGGTCCTGGAAACTACCGACAGCGGTGCCCTGGTCATCGAGGACATGACTGACATCACTCATTCACCCTGAACGTCCACCGTGCCATGAAGTCTGTACAACGTACGCACGCCGTAAGGAAGCTTGTTATGCGTTGTCTGTTATTCGCCTGCCTGCTGCTGGGCAGTGCACAAGGATGGGCCCTGGATCGTTTTCAGGTCGAAGGCTACGCCCTGCCCAACGGCCTGCAGTTACTGCTCAAGCCCGGCAGCGAACGTGGCCATGTGGCGATCCGCCTTGTGGTGGGCGTCGGCTTCGACGACTTCGCCTGTGCCGATAAAGAGCTGCCGCACCTGCTTGAGCATCTGCTGTTCAGCGGCATCGACGCCAGCGGCGAAGGTGGCCTGGAGCAGCGCATGCAAGCCCTGGGCGGCGAGTGGAACGCCTACACCAGCAATGCCGACACCACGTTCGTCATCGAGGCCCCGGCAAGAAACCAGCGTAAAGTCCTCGACCTGCTGCTGGCGCTACTGACCCACACCCGTCTCGACGACCGCGCCGTAGCCGCCGCCAAGCAAGTGGTGGAACGTGAAGACGGCGGCCATTACTCGCACCTGCAACGCTGGCTCGACCGCCAAGACCTGGGCCACAAGGCCAGCAGTCAACTGGCGGTAGAGCTGGGGCTCAAATGCGCCGAGCGCGCCGAAGTTGGGCACCTGGCCCTGACCCAACTGGAGCAGGTACGCAAAGACTGGTACGCGCCCAACAACATGACCCTGATCGTGGTGGGCGATCTGGACCGCCTGCTACCGGCCTACCTGGAACGCACCTACGGCGCCCTCGAACCGGTGGAGCCCCGCGAGCACCGCGAGTTGCCGCAGATCCAGGGCACCGCGGCGGTCGAACGCACACTGATCAATGGCTGGGTCGGACAAAGCGCGCAACTGCATTGGCTGTTTCCCGAGCCCGTCCTGGACCAGCAGCATGACGCCACCTTCGATCTGCTCAAGGACTATCTGGACTGGGCGCTGTACCGTCAGTTGCGCCTGGAGCGTGAGTTGTCCTACGGCCCCTGGAGCGACCGTGAGGTTTTCGGGAGCGTCGGTTTTCTCAGCCTCAATGCCGATCTTGCGCGAGATGACTTGCCCCAGGTCCGGCAAGTGGTCGAACAGCTCAAGGCGGACCTGCTGGAGCACGGCCTCGACCCGGCCACCTTTGCGCGCCTGAAACAGGTCGCCATCGATCGCCAGGCCTGGGCAGTGCAAGGCAACAGCGCCCTGGCGGACTACTACTGGAGCGTTCTGGGGGATTTCGACAATGGCCGTTTCAGCGATCCCGCCAAACGCCTGCAGGCCGTGAGCCTGAGGCAAGCCAACCTGGCTTTACGCCAACTGCTGCAACAGCCGGGGTACCTGCGCATCGAAAAACCGCTGCTGGGCGACGAGCAATTGCTCCAACTGGGCGGCGGCTTGCTGGCCCTGATCGTCTTGGGCAGCCTTGGCGGTTACCTGCTGCGTCATCGGCGCAAGCCTTAACTGGCATGGCTAGGCCGCTTGTTCCCAGCGATGCGTGCTGCAGCCACAGCACGCTGTCGCACGGCATCCGGCGGATCACAACGTCAGCCTCCTCGCCACGGATCGCCGCCGACGGTATCCTGTCGAGGTTGTTTCCCGCCATGACTGTGACCCCGCCCCATGCCTAACCTGACCCTCGCCATTGAGCGCATTCTCGAACTGATGAAGCGCTATCCCGGGGTCATTGCGCTCGGCGGCTTTATCTCTGGGGTGGCCAGCTTCATTCTGGTGGACCGCCAACAAAGCCTGGCCTCGTGGATTGCCGTCATTCTGCTGGTGAGCTGGGTCTGGCTGATGCTGGAAAACAGCCTGACCCAGTTGTTCATCCAGGTCTTCAAGCGCGAGATCCCCCAGCCGCTGCTGCGCTATGCGACGCAGATGATCCATCAGGAAAGCCTGTTCTTCGTCCTGCCGTTCTTCTTCATCACCACCAGCTGGAACAGTGGACAACTGGTGTTCACCGGGCTGCTGGGCGCCTCGGCCCTGATTTCCATCATCGACCCGCTGTACTACAAATGGCTGGCCCCGCGGCGCTGGCTGTTCCTTGCGCTGCACACCCTGACCCTGTTCGCAGCGTTGCTCACCGCGCTGCCGCTGATCCTCCACCTGACGACCGCACAAAGCTACAAACTGGCCCTGGCCACCGCCATGCTCCTGTCCTTCCCCAGCCTGGCCTCGATCCTGCCGATCCGCAGCCTACGCGGCGCCTTGACCGTGTTGAGCATCACCCTGGCCATTGGCAGCACCGGCTGGCTGCTGCGCTCCTGGGTGCCACCGGCCACGCTATGGCTGACCGAGGACGCCATCAGCACCCAACTCCAGGACCGTACGCCGGGGGACAGCCTGAAACAGGTCAGCGTCAGCCAGGTACGCAGCAACGGTTTGTATGCCTTCACCGCCATCAACGCACCGCGTGGCCTGGACGAGCGCATCTATCACGTCTGGCAGTTCAACGGCCGCGAACTGGACCGCATCGCCCTGGACATCCACGGCGGGCGCAAGGAGGGCTACCGCGCCTGGTCCCACAAGCAGAACTTCCCCGCTGACCCGCTGGGGAAATGGCAAGTCCGGGTGATTACCGAAGACGGGCAAGTGATCGGCGTGCTGCGCTTCGAGATCACCGACTCAAGTCAAGACACGGCCAGGAGCGGCCAGGCAAAGTAGCTGGGATCGTGCTATTACGTAGCACTGCGCAATCGCCATACAAGCTCGGAGCTTATGACTAGTCGCGTGACGCCCGGCACCGCTGAACTGGACCTTGCCCATTCTCCGGCGCAATTGCGCATCGGCGGCGACTGGACGCTGGCGCACTACAGCGACCTCAAGCGCCTGCGCCAATCCTTGAGCGGCCGCTATGACAACAGTACCCACATCAACCTCAACGACCTGGGTGCCCTGGACACCGCCGGTGCTTCGCTGCTGCTGGAACTGCTGGGCGCCGAACGCCTGAGCCAGTGCGCCGAGCACCCCGATTGCACCCTGTCCGACGCCGACCGTGCACTACTGCATACGGTCTACAGCTCGCTCAAGGATTTTTGCGTGCCGGTCAAGGAACCGCAGGTTTCGGTCAGTGTGCAATTGCTTTCGCGCATCGGCAGCGCGGTCTACAACGTCTGGCAAGACACCCTGAAGGTGCTGGGCTTCATCGGCCTGATCCTCGAGACCCTGGCCCGTGGCCTGTTGCGCCCCAAACACTGGCGTATCACCCCGGTGGTCGCGCATATCGAACAAACCGGCCTCGACGCGGCGCCCATCGTCGCCCTGCTGACCTTCCTGGTGGGGGCGGTGGTGGCCTTTCTCGGGGCCACGGTGCTGGCCAATTTCGGTGCCAGCATCTTTACCGTGGACCTGGTGGCATTTTCCTTTCTGCGGGAGTTCGGCGTGTTGCTCACCGCAATTCTCATGGCCGGGCGTACCGCTAGTGCCTTCACCGCACAGATCGGCTCAATGAAGGCCAACGAAGAGATCGATGCGATCCGTACCCTGGGCCTGGACCCGGTGGAGTTGCTGGTACTGCCCCGGGTCCTGGCGTTGCTGGTGGCGCTGCCGATGCTGACCTTCCTGGCGATGCTCTCGGGAATCATCGGCGGCGCCGTGGTCTGCGCCCTGTCCCTGGATATCTCGCCGGCGATGTTCCTGTCGCTGCTGCACTCGGACATTGGCGTTAAGCACTTCTTGCTGGGCCTGGTGAAAGCGCCGATCTTCGCCTTCCTGATCGCCGCCATCGGCTGCCTGGAGGGCTTCAAGGTCAGCGGCAGTGCCGAGTCGGTCGGTGCTCACACCACCTCCAGCGTAGTGCAGTCGATTTTCGTGGTGATCGTCATCGACGCCGTGGCCGCGCTGTTCTTCATGGAGATGGGCTGGTGAGCCGCCCAACGCGCCCGCCCGCCGAGGCGGTGATCGAGGTCCGGGGCCTGTGCAATCGCTTCGGTAAGCAGAGCGTGCATGAGCACCTCGATCTGGACGTGTACAAGGGCGAGATCCTTGGCGTGGTCGGTGGCTCCGGCAGCGGCAAGTCGGTGTTGCTGCGTAGCATCGTCGGCCTGCGCCAGCCCAGCGAAGGCTCGGTGCGGGTGTTTGGCCAGGACCTGCCCAGCCTGCCGGAGCAGCACCGTTCACGGATTGAGCGGCGCTTTGGCGTGCTGTTCCAGAAAGGCGCGCTGTTCACCTCGCTGACGGTGACCGAGAACGTCGCTTTGCCGCTGATCGAGCATGCCGGGCTGTCCCGTGCCGATGCCGAGCACTTGGCGGCAGTGAAACTGGCCCTGGCCGGCTTGCCCCTGTCGGCGGCCGACAAATACCCGGCGTCGCTGTCTGGCGGCATGGTCAAACGCGCGGCCCTGGCCCGTGCCCTGGCGCTGGACCCGGACATCCTGTTTCTCGACGAACCCACCGCCGGCCTCGACCCAGTGGGCGCCGCGGCCTTCGATCAACTGATCCTGACCCTGCGCGACGCCCTGGGCCTGAGCGTGTTCCTGATCACCCATGACCTGGACACGCTCTACACCATCACCGACCGAGTGGCGGTACTGGCGCAGAAGAAGGTGTTGGTGGCGGACGCCATTGATGTTGTCTCCGAAACCGCGGATGCGTGGATTCACCAATACTTCCATGGCCCTCGCGGCCGCGCGGCGTATCTGGCCGCTCAACCGACCAACGAGGAATGACATGGAAACCCGAGCCCATCATGTACTGATCGGTCTGTTCACCGTGATCGTGGTGGCCGGCGCCTTGCTGTTCGGCCTGTGGCTGGCCAAATCCAGTGTCGACAGCGCCTTCAAGGACTACCAGATTGTGTTCAATGAGGCGGTCAGCGGCCTGTCCAAGGGCAGCGCCGTGCAATACAGCGGGATCAAGGTCGGTGACGTGGTCAACCTGCGCCTGGACCCAAACGACCCGCGTCGGGTACTGGCGCAGATCCGCCTGGGCGGCGATACCCCGATCAAGGAAGACACCCAAGCCAAACTGGCCCTGACCGGCATCACCGGCACCTCGATCATCCAACTCAGTGGCGGTACGCCGCAAAGCCCGCCCCTGAAGGGCAAAAACGGTCATTTGCCCACCATCATCGCCTCACCATCGCCCATCGCCCGTCTGCTGAACAACAGCAACGACCTGATGACCGGGGTCAACCTGCTGCTGCACAACGCCAACCGTATGTTCTCCCGCGCCAACGTGGACCGGGTCAGCAGCACCCTGGACAACCTGGAGAAAACCTCGGCAAGCATCGCTGAGCAACGTCACGACCTGCGCCTGCTGATGCAGCAACTGGGCTCCATCAGCAAGCAGACCAGCACCATGCTGGAACAGACCACCGCCCTGATGCGCAACGCCAACGGCCTGCTCAACAGTCAGGGCAAGCAGATGTTCGGCAGCGCCGAGCAAGCCATGCGCTCCCTGGAACACAGCAGCGCCACCCTCAATAAACTGCTGAGCGACAACCAAGAATCGCTGAACAACGGCATGCAAGGACTCAACGGCCTGGCGCCGGCGGTACGCGAGCTACGCGAGACCTTGAGTTCGCTGCGGGCCATCACTCGCCGCCTGGAAGCCAACCCCGGCGGTTACCTGCTCGGTAACGAGAAGAACAAGGAGTTCACGCCATGACGCGTGCCTATCGCCTGCTGGCCCCCGTGGCCTTGAGCGCCGCCCTGGCCCTGAGCAGTGCCTGCTCGATCCTGCCCAAAAGCGAACCGCTGGATATCTACCGCCTGCCGGTCAACCAGAGCAGGGCCACAGCACCTGGCCAGGCACTGCCCTGGTCGCTGCAGTTACTCAAGCCCCAGGCCGGCGATGCCCTCAACAGCGCGCGGATCGCGGTGATCCCCCGGGGCAACCTGATCAGCAGCTACAAGGCATCACGCTGGAGCGACCCGGCGCCGATCCTGCTGCGTAATCGCCTGTTGGATGGTTTCCAGCGCGACGGCCGGGTGCGGTTGTTGAGCACGGACGACAGCAACTTGCAGACCGAACTGGCCCTGGGCGGCGACCTGCAAGCCTTTCAGACTGAGTACCAAGGCAAGAACGCCCAAGTGGTGATTCGCCTGGATGCGCGACTGATTCGTGGTTATGACCAGAAGATCCTCAGCAGCCAGCGCTTCGAAGTGCGCCAGCCCCTGAGCGACACCCAAGTCCCGGCGGTGATCGCAGGGTTTGGCCAAGCCAGCGACACGCTGACCCGGCAGGTGGTGGAGTGGGCGGTGGAGCAGGGCCAGTTAGCCGTGAAGCATTGAGGGCCATTCGCCGACCGCCACCAGGCAGCGCAAACCGACCCGCCGGCGAAGGCGTGATCCGCTCAACCAAAGAACCAGTAGCACACCGCAACCGCCGCCAGCACGCCAGCAAACTCCGCCAGCAAGGCACAGCCCACTGCGTGGCGTACCCGTTGAATACCCACGGCACCGAAGTAGACCGCCAAGACGTAGAACGTGGTTTCAGTGCTGCCCTGGATGGTCGCCGACAACAATGCCGGGAAGCTGTCCACACCCTGACTCTGCATGGTCTCAATCAGCATCGCCCGGGCCGCGCTGCCGGAGAACGGCTTGACCAGGGCGGTGGGCAGGGCGTCGACGAAGCGCGTGTCCCAGCCAGCCCAAGACACCAGATGGCGAATGCCGTCGAGGCCGAAATCCAGCGCGCCGGAAGCCCGCAACACTCCAATGGCGCAGAGCATCGCCACCAGATACGGCAACAGGCTCTTGGCGACATCAAAACCCTCTTTGGCGCCCTCGATAAAGGCCTCGTAGACCTTGACCTTGCGCAATGCGCCAATCACCAGGAACAACATGATCAGGCCGAACAGCGTGAGGTTGCCCAGAATCGACGACAAGGACGCCAGAGCTGTGGCCGACAGAGTTGCCAGCAAGGCCATGAACGCCCCCAGGGCCAGGGCACCGGGGATCAGGTAAGCCAGCACCACTGGGTCCCACAGGCGCAGGCGCTGCATCACCGCCACCGACAGCAGGCCCACCAGGGTCGAGGCGCTGGTGGCCAGGAGAATCGGCAGAAACACCAGGGTCGGGTCCACGGCGCCTTGCTGGGCGCGGTACATGAAAATCGTCACGGGCAGCAGGGTCAATGACGACGCATTGAGCACCAGGAACAGGATCTGCGCATTGCTCGCGGTGGTGGCGCTGGGGTTGAGTTCCTGCAAGGCGCGCATGGCTTTGAGCCCGATGGGCGTGGCGGCGTTATCCAGGCCCAGGCCATTGGCGGCGAAGTTCAGGGTAATCAGGCCCAGCGCCGGATGACCGGGCGGTACCTCGGGCATCAGGCGCTTGAACAGCGGGCCCAGCACCTTGGCCAGCCACTCGACGATGCCGGCCTTCTCGGCGATCCGCAGAAAGCCCAGCCACAAGGTCAGGGTGCCGAACAGCAGCACCATGACTTCCACCGACAGCTTGGCCATGGCGAAGATGCTTTCCACGATGGCGGCAAAGATGCCGGCGTTTCCGCCTACCAGCCACTGCGCCAGGGCCGACACGGTCGCGACAACAAAGAAGCCAAGCCACAGGCCATTGAGCATCAGTCATATCCCTCGGAAGATGCGGCGAATGATAGCGGGGCGGGCAGAAACGACAAACCCCGGGTTGACCGGGGTTTGTTCTGTTAGCGGCTAGGGATCAGCGGCTGACCTCAGCGTTTGGCAGCGGCTCTTTGCTGCGCCAGTGCGGCAGGGAGTTCCAGTAGCGCTGGCCCTTGGCATCGTCGTACATGCCTTCCCAACGGGAGATGACCAGCACCGCCAGGGCGTTGCCGATGACGTTCAAGGCGGTACGTGCCATGTCCATCACACGGTCCACACCGGCGATAAAAGCCAGGCCTTCCAACGGAATGCCCACGCTGCCCAGGGTCGCCAGCAGCACCACGAAGGACACGCCCGGAACCCCGGCGATGCCTTTGGAGGTGACCATCAGGGTCAGCACCAGCAGCAGTTGCTGGCTGATGGACAGGTCGATGCCGTACAGCTGAGCGATGAAGATCGCCGCGATGCTCTGGTACAGGGTCGAACCGTCAAGGTTGAAGGAGTAACCGGTCGGCACCACGAAGCTGCAGATGGCTTTCGGCGCTCCGTAGGCTTCCATCTTCTCGATCACTCGTGGCAGCACGGTTTCCGAGCTGGCGGTGGAGTAGGCGAGCACCAGTTCATCCTTGAAGATGCGGATCAGCTTGATCACCGAGAAGCCAAACAGGCGGGCAATCAGGCCCAGGACCACAAAGGCGAAGAAGGCGATGGCCACGTACACCAGGATCACCAGCTTGGCCAATGGCAGCAGCGAGGCGAAACCGAAGTTGGCGACCGTCACCGCGATCAGCGCGAATACACCGATAGGGGCGTAGTTCATGATCATGTGGGTGACTTTGAACATGCTTTCCGAGACGCCCTGGAACATCTTCACCAGCGGATCACGCAGATCGGACTGCAGGCTCGACAGGCCCAGGCCGAACAGCACCGAGAAGAAGATGATCGGCAGCATCTCGCCGCGGGCCATGGCCGCGAAGATGTTCGACGGAATCAGGTTGAGGATGGTCTCGATGAACGCGTGTTCATGCTGGACTTCGGCGGCGGTGGCCTGGTACTTGGAGATATCCACAGTGCCCAGGGTGCTCATGTCGATGCCTGAACCCGGGTGGAACAGGTTGGCTAGCAGCAGGCCGACGACGATGGCGATGGTGGTGACGATTTCGAAGTAGATAATGGTCTTCAGACCGATACGGCCAAGTTTCTTGGCGTCTCCGACACCGGCGATGCCGACAATCAGCGAGGAGATGACGATCGGGATCACGATCATCTTGATCAAGCGGATAAAGATATCGCCCGCAGGTTGCAGGACGTTGCTGATCCACCAGGCCTTTTCAGCACTGAAATGATTGAGCAGCGCGCCAATCGCAATCCCCAAGACCAGACCAATGAGGATCTGCCAGGCGAGGCTTAATTTTGCCTTCTTCATATCATTACCCTTACTTCAGTTGGAATCGGGCTGATGCGCGAACTGGAACGCTCAATGGCGGAAAAGTTTGTGCATCAGCCCCCGTATAAGGTCATCCCGAGCGATTATTTACGGCTCTCTTCGGGCGAAAAAAGGCGCAACTATTCCGATGCAGGGGGGGCGCGTCTAATGCCGTAAACGCCTACCCTATGCCGAATCGGCATGAGTTTTCATAAAAAAAAACAGCGTCCCACAGGGTTCGAATACGCCATTTCGGCAGGCAATAATGCCGTAAAACAGCCATTTCAGGCGGTGTTCGGGGTTGTCGGATGAGTCAGGAATATTCTGAAAAAAACTCAGGAAAGTTCTGGGTAAGGCGCCCATGGGTGATGCAGATTTTCCGCAAAGTTTCTCGATGTACGGTCGCAGAGAAACAACCAGAAACGTTTGATCGGGATCAAGGGAAGATTTTTCAGCGGGGAAGGGTGCGGCAAATAAGTAGCAATGGCTCTAGAACAAGTCTTTGCATTTCAAACACGCCGCAAGCCCGTCAAGTCGCTTGCCGACTTGCGCACCTGCGGCGCGGTTCGTTCCTGACCCGGCCCTGTACGAAGGTACTCCCTGTACCTCTAGGTCACTCCGACCACATGGATCAGAACATCCCGGCCCCTTGGTCATGCATACGCCCTCCTCGGGTGGTGCAACAGGCGAAAGTGCCTGGGAGGCCCCTTCGTCTATCAAAATGCGCATAATGCACCTCGAACTCAGTACCAGTTCGGGGCCTTGCGCAGTTGTTCCTTGAGCAATGCCTGCATCCCGTCATCGGGCTCGCCGAGGAAGCGATAGTGGGCATGCCGGGTGGGCGATTTATCCACGGGTAACCCCGCTGGCACTTCCACCAGCATTGCGTATGCATGCTCCTTGTCGAAGCTGAAAGCCACGATCAGGCGCTGGTGCTGGCAGCTCTGTGCCGTTTCGCACAAAGGGCCCACCAGATAGCGCTCGCCATCCTCCTCCACGGCTGTCATTTGTTGAGCCGCGCCCGATAGGTTCATCACCCAATCGGGCAGGCGCTCTTCCTTGTGCACAACCCCCTTCCAGGTTTCACGAAACTGCTCGTCCGAGCTCAGCAGTTGATTGGCTCGTGCCTGGCCATCATTGGCCGCCGACGCCAGGGTGCTGACACCCAGCAACAACGTGGCAGCCCATGTTTTCAACGAAAGACTCATGATCAGCCTCGGCCGCGACGGCCAAAGAAGAACGAAACAATAAACATCACCAGGAACACCACGAAGAGAATCTTGGCGATACCCGTGGCAGTGCCCGCGATACCACCGAAGCCCAGTACCGCGGCAACAATGGCAATGATCAAGAACGTGATTGCCCAGCTCAGCATGGTGATTCTCCTTACTCTTCTATTAGTGGTGATGCCGGTGGAGCCAGCCGGATGCCGCGAGTTGCAGCCCCGGCCTTGATGCCTAGAACACCCAGCGTTCCTGACGCGGCGCGTCCAGCGCCGGCTGCGCCTGATCGGCAGCCATCCAGTGCGCGGGAGTCGGGTCGGAGAGCTGGTTACTGACCGAGGTGAAATGGGGGTGCGTGGAATGGTGGACCGGCACACGCGGCGCTGGCGCCTGGCTGTCCTGCCAGCGCTGGAACTGCTGACAGGCAAGCAGCGTGACCAACAACGCCAGGCTGGCAAACAGACCTTGCTGAATATGCAGTGGCGCAATACGCAATAGGGCAAGACGTTGGCGATTCATCCTGAAACTTCTCCCACATTGGTGGTGTTGTGATGGAAGCCATGGCCCGCGCTTCTCGATAAGAGGGCTATTGCAGTCTGCATGCCAGCTTTTAATAAGAGTTTTTTATTAATTAAATCAATGACTTAATCTCTTCATGCGGCCCCCTCACACACGCATCCTGCACGATGGCACCTGGCCGATCGTGCGGAATGCACGATCGGCCCGAAAAACCTTGAACGTTTTTTGATCACAGGGGGAACTTTGCCAATCGGCGGACAGCCTGATACAGACTCACGCCGCGTGCGCTCCGGGCAGAACATTCGAAATTTCAGCTTGTTAGCCACTTCAACCGGAGATATCTAACCTGCGTGCCGTGGAATGGATCAGAATTAACATTGCAACTTGCCCGATTTATCCGGGACTAAATCAGATCAGTCATTAGAGGAGCCTGGGAACATGGAGTCAGCGCCGGAGAATCAAGGCCGCATCCTTCTGGTTGACGATGAATCCGCCATCCTTCGCACCTTTCGTTATTGCCTGGAAGACGAGGGCTACACCGTGGCCACCGCCAACAGCGCGGCCCAGGCTGACGCGCTGATGCAGCGCCAGGTCTTCGACCTGTGCTTCCTCGATCTGCGCCTGGGAGAAGACAACGGCCTCGACGTGCTGGCACAAATGCGCATTCAAGCGCCCTGGATGCGAGTGGTGATCGTCACCGCCCACTCCGCCGTGGACACCGCGGTGGATGCGATCCAGGCCGGCGCCGCCGATTATCTGGTCAAGCCTTGCAGCCCCGACCAACTGCGCCTGGCCACCGCCAAGCAACTGGAAGTGCGCCAGCTGTCGGCGCGCCTGGAAGCCCTGGAAGGCGAAGTGCGCAAACCCAAGGACGGCCTGGACTCCCACAGCCCGGCCATGAAAGTGGTCCTCGAAACCGCACGCCAGGTTGCCAGTACTGACGCCAACATCCTGATTCTTGGCGAGTCCGGGACGGGTAAAGGTGAGCTGGCGCGGGCCATCCACGGCTGGAGCAAACGGGCGAAAAAATCCTGCGTGACCATCAACTGCCCATCGTTGACCGCCGAACTGATGGAAAGCGAACTCTTCGGCCACAGTCGCGGCGCATTCACCGGCGCGAGCGAAAGCACCCTGGGGCGGGTCAATCAGGCCGATGGCGGTACCCTGTTCCTTGATGAAATCGGTGACTTCCCGCTGACCCTGCAACCCAAGCTGCTGCGCTTCATCCAGGACAAGGAATATGAGCGCGTCGGTGACCCAGTGACCCGCCGCGCCGATGTGCGCATCCTCGCCGCCACCAACCTCAACCTTGAGGACATGGTGCGCGACGGACGTTTTCGTGAAGACCTGCTGTACCGCCTGAACGTGATCACCCTGCACCTGCCGCCACTGCGCGAGCGCAGCGAAGACATCCTGACCCTGGCCGACCGCTTCCTCGCACGCTTCGTCAAAGAGTATTCGCGGCCTGGCCGGGGCTTCAGCGACGAAGCCCGGGAAGCCCTGCTCAATTACCGCTGGCCAGGCAACATCCGCGAATTGCGCAACGTGGTAGAGCGGGCGAGCATCATCTGCCCCCAGGAGCGGGTGGAAATCAGCCACCTGGGCATGGCCGAGCAGCCGACCCAGAACGCCCCGCGCATCGGTGCGGCGCTAAGCCTGGACGAGCTGGAAAAGGCCCATATCGGCGCTGTTCTGGCCACCAGCGACACCCTGGACCAAGCGGCCAAGACCCTGGGCATCGACGCTTCGACGCTGTACCGCAAACGCAAACAGTACAACCTGTGAGCGCAACCTCATGAAGCTAGCGATGAAACTGCGGACCCGGCTGTTTCTGAGCATTTCGGCGCTGATCACCGCTGCCCTGCTGGGGCTGATGCTGGGTCTGGTCAGCGTGATGCAGATGGCCAGCAATCAGGAATCGCTAATCCGCGACAACTTCATCACCCTGGACCTGGGGCTCAAGCTGCGCCAGAGCCTGGGCGACCAGTTGATTATCATGCTCAGCCGCAATCCCGACCACGCGGCCCTGCAAGCCTCCAGAAAACAATATCTGGATCTGCTTGATCAGGGCATCGCCCACGAGCAGCCAACCCAGTCCCTGCATGGTTTTCAGCAGGCCCGCAGCGACTACCAGCGTTTCTTCCAGGCCTTTGAACTTAGCAGCGCCAGCGCCTCCGGGCTCAGTGACAACAACCCGTTGACCGAACGATTCAATGCCCTGCGCAGCGGGCTGATCAGCCAACACCGACAGGCGTTGGAGAACATCAGCCAAGTGCAGCGCCAAGCCCACGACCGCGCACTGCTGGTGGCCGGCTTGCTAGGGCTGGTGGGGCTGGCGGTGCTGATCATCGGTTTTGTCACCGCCCACGCCATCGCCAGGCGCTTTGGTGGTCCGATCGAAGCCCTGGCCAAAGCCGCCGACAAGATCGGCGAAGGCAATTTCGACGTTACCTTGCCCATCTCGGCGGCGGCGGAAATGAACCTGCTGACCCGCCGCTTTGGGATCATGGCCGAAGCCCTGCGCCAGCATCAGGCAACCAACGTTGACGAGCTGCTGGCCGGCCAGCAACGTTTGCAGGCGGTGCTCGACAGCATTGACGACGGTTTACTGATGATCGACCGCCAAGGCCGCCTGGAGCACCTCAACCCCGTGGCCCAGCGTCAATTGGGCTGGGACCAGGAACGCCTCGGCCAAGGGCTGGGGTCGGCCTTGCAACGCCCCGAACTGGACGAACAACTGCAATTGGTCCTGCGTGGCGGCAGCCTGGAGCGCGCGCCGGAGGACCTGGATATCAAGGTCGATGGCGAATCGCGCCTGCTGACCTACAGCCTGACCCCGGTGAGCCACACTCAGGGCCATATTCTCGGCGCGGTAATGGTGCTCCACGATGTCACCGAGCAGCGGGCGTTCGAGCGGGTGCGCAGTGAATTCGTGCTGCGTGCCTCCCACGAGCTAAGGACCCCCGTGACCGGCATGCACATGGCGTTCGGCCTGCTTCAGGAGCGCCTGCACTTTGCCGAGGATTCCCGGGAAACCGACCTGCTCAATACGGTCAATGAAGAAATGCAGCGCCTGATGCAACTGATCAACGACCTGCTGAACTTCTCTCGCTACCAGAACGGTCTGCAAAAACTCGTCCTGGCCCCGTGCCCTCTGCAAGCGCTGTTAGAACAGGCGCAAAGCCGCTTCGCCGAACAGGCGCATCAACAAGGCATCATGCTCTTGCTGGAGGTCCAGGCACCACTGCCGCGCCTGCACGCCGACCGTCCGCAACTGGAACGGGTGCTGGACAACCTGATCGACAACGCCTTGCGCCACACCGCCAGCGGCGGCCAGATACACCTACAAGCCCGACGCCACGGCGAACGGGTGATTGTCAGTGTCGAGGACAACGGTGAGGGCATCGCGTACGGCCAGCAGGGGCGGATCTTTGAACCCTTTGTCCAAGTGGGGCGCAAGAAAGGTGGCGCCGGACTCGGCTTGGCGCTATGCAAGGAAATCGTCCAGCTCCACGGCGGGCGCATGGGTGTGTATTCACGACCAGGACAAGGGACTCAGTTCTACATGGCGCTGCCGCTGTAGGTGCTTACGTCTCGTCCCCCAGGCGCCGGCTCATCAGGCGGCGCCCGCGGGTGATCAACTCGGTAAATTGCAGCGCCGTCAGGGCATGGGCAAATAACCAGCCCTGACCGAAGCTCACGCCTTCGCTGCACAACAGCAGCGCCTGGTCCTCAAACTCGATGCCTTCGGCAATCACCTTGAGCTTCAGCGCGTGGGCCATGCGAATGATGTGCGGCGCCACGCCGCTGCTGGCGGCGTCGTGGCCCAGTGCGTCAATAAAGGCTTTGTCGATCTTCAGGCAATCCACCGGCAGGGTTTGCAGATAGGACAGGCTGCAATAGCCAGTACCGAAATCGTCGATCAACACTTGATGCCCGGCATCGCGCAGGGCTTGCAGGTTGTCACGCGCCACCACCACATCGATCAAGCCGCGCTCGGTCACCTCGAAAGCAATCTGTTGCGCCGCCACGTTGTGCTGCGCCAACAGTCGCGCCATGACCACGCCAATGCGCGGCACCATCACGTCGCAAGCCGCCAGATTCACCGAGATGTACAGCTGCGGATTGGCCCGCAAAACGTGCCCCAACTGCTCCAGCAGACGCTGCAGGACGAAGTCGGTGATCTGCCGGATCTGCCCAGTATTTTCCGCCAGGGGAATGAATAGATCGGGGCTGGTCAGGGTGCCATCCGGGCGACGCCAGCGCAGCAGCGCCTCGGCGCCGACACACTGGCGGCTATTGAGGTCGAAAATTGGCTGATAGAGCACCTGCAACTCCCCCCGACGCAAGGCTCCCTGCAACTCCGCGCCCAGGGTCTGACGCTGACGCATCAACTGATACACCAAAACCCCAACGAACAGCGCCAACAACAGGCTGGCCGGCAACAGCCACCACCAACCGTTGAGCATTTCCGTCCGCAGACTGGCCCGAGGCGCGATCAACACCAGCTGATATTCGGGATTTTGCGTCGGCATGCGATAGATCAGCAGGTCCAGGGTGACCTGCAAGGGTCCGTTGTGGCTGGCCTGCCATGGCTGCAACGGAGGCCAGACACGGGGCGCCCCCAGCACCGGAATCGCCCGCTGACCATGATCGACCACCACCATCAGGCTGCCGCCGGGTGGCAGATCGACCACGTCGGTCAAATGTCCACGAGAGGTGGCAACCCGGAAATGCCCCCGTCCCAGCATCAGCGTTGCCAGGTTTTCGTTGGGCTGGGTCGAGGTGTTTAGCCAATAGCTGTAAGTCGGCCCGCGAATATCCGCTTCCCTGTCCGAAGACGTGAGAGGGTGTCGCGGCCAGTTGGAACAGGACTGGGTGGCGTCCATGTAGGCCGCTTCATAGATAAAGCGGTAGTTGTAGCTGACCTTCTGCAAGGCCACGATCATGTCCGGGCTGCACTCGCGCAGCGGCTGCGCCTCCAGTTCGTCCAGGCCTTCGCGCAGCTGCACGAACAGTTGCTCCAGGCGCTCCAGAAAACGCTGACTCTGGGCATTCATCTGCGCGCTTTCGCGCTGCTGGATCTGGTGCATGGCCACGCCAGCGCTGCCCAGCACGAAAATCCCCGCGCTCAGCACGGCCGCCAGCGTCGCCAGCAACCAGGGGCGATAGAACCAGGCACGCATGGGTTGGCGAACAGCCGGCATCATCAGAGATCCGAAGGATTACCAATGAGTTATAGCAACTGATTGAGCAATTGGCGCGAGCCGTCCGGCGGCGTCAGTTTTTTGTCTGGTTAAGCACCTGCAAGATGGCCGCGCTTTCGGCGTCTGGCGTACCGTCGAAACGGCTCGGCCGGAAGTGCATCTGGAACGCCGCCAGCACGTGACGGGTGGCCACATCCAGTTCACCAGTCTGCGGGGTGTCATAGCCCAGGTGTACCAGTTGCTCCTGGAACCAACTGATGCTCGGCAGGTTAGCCGCATAAAACACCTGCTGGCGGGCCACGGCCTCGGCATTGGGCCACAGACCAAGGCCAGCCTCGGCCAGGCGCTTCCAAGGGAACAACGGCCCCGGATCAAGCTTGCGCAAGGGGGCAATGTCGCTGTGGCCAATGATATTGCGCGGGGAGATGTTGTTACGCTGGCTGATATCCTTGAGCAGCACGATCAGGTTCTGGATCTGTGCTTCGCTGTAGGGGTACCAGCGCCGTCCGTTAGGACCGTCACTGAAGCCGGGATTGACGATTTCAATACCAATGGAGCTGGAATTGAGCCAAGTACGGCCTTGCCACTGGCTTTGGCCGGCATGCCACGCACGATACTGCTCATCCACCAGCTTGTAGAGGGTGGCGGCTTTGTCGTCACCGATCAGGTAATGGCTGCTGACCTGGCCCTGGGTCAGCAACGCCAGGGAGCGTTCCAACGACGCCGAGGTGTAATGGACGATGATGAACTGAACACGCTGATCGTAGTTGACCGAAGGGTGGCTGGTGTCGATTCGTGGACCGCTGGCACAACCAGCGAGGATCAGCAGGGAGCAGGCAAGAGCGAGGAGTTTCATGGCAAGGGGCAGTACGCAAAAGACGATAATGCAACAGTGTAACGTAGTGCCTGGATGATCATGAGCAAAACAATGGTTTCAGACAGGAATCAGCCCGCACCTCAACCTGCCTCAACCCGGTTGCGACCAGCATCTTTGGCCCGGTACAGCGCCTGATCGGCTCTTTTAATCACCAGATCACTGCGGTCACCTGCCTTGAACGCACTCAAGCCGATGGACATGGTAATGGTC
Organism: Pseudomonas sp. LD120; assembly: GCF_009861525.1. GTDB lineage: Bacteria > Pseudomonadota > Gammaproteobacteria > Pseudomonadales > Pseudomonadaceae > Aquipseudomonas. The sequence continues at coordinate 56,714 of NZ_WVHL01000005.1, forward strand.
ACCCGCTCGCCCTTGAAGTGGAACGGGCAAGCCTCGATCGCCACGCGCAGGGTCTCGGCTATCCGCATCCCCACGGGCCACGGAGTATTGGGCATCAACAAAACGAACTCTTCACCGCCGAAGCGCGCGATGAAGTCGCTGCCACGCAGGCGCTTGCGCAACACGTTGGCAATGATCTTCAACACCTTGTCCCCCGCCAGGTGGCCGTAGTTGTCATTGACCCGCTTGAAATGGTCGAGGTCGAGCATGGCCAGTAGCAGGCTGTTGCCATGCTGCTGCCATTCACCGACTTCATGCTCCAGGCGCTCGCTCCACGCAGCGCGGTTGGGCAGGCCGGTCAGCGGGTCGAGCAAGGCCTTCTGGCGCTGTTCCTCCAGATGTTCTCGGTAACCCTGGGCCTCCTCTTCCATGCTCGAAACCCTTTGCGCCAGGCTTTGCAGACGATCGGCCATGTCCTTCTCACGCTCGTCGCGCTGCTTCTGATGCTGATCCATGGTGCCCAGCAGGCCTTCCAGGTGACTCTCCAGCACCTGCTTGAGGTCATCCAGGTCCGCTGCGTCCTGCACGCTGCTTTGCAAGCCATCGACCTGTTCGCGGATCTGGGTGTCCATCGCCCGAGCCGCCGAACGGCTGTCGGCATGGCCATCGCTGGCCGCTTGCAGATTGCTCTGGAAGGCTTCCAAGCGTTCGTTTAGATGCTTGAGATAGTTCTCGAACTCATGCTGACCAGAGTCAGTGATTGCCAGCATCAACACTGCCAGATCGTCAAGGATCGGCAGCAGTTCGTACCAATTCAGCCCATGTTGCAGGCGATCGCGCATGGCTTCGGCCTGAGGCCGGTGGCGCTCTGGCAGGCTGAGGTCGTCAAGCAGCCCCAGCAACGTGTGCTCAATGTGCTTGGCCACCGAGCTGTAGGACGGTTCAGGGGAGTCTGGCAGCGCGTAGAGCACATCGTGCTCCGACTGTTCCGGATCAATGGCCGCCAGGGCCTCGGCCATCACTGTCGGCAAAGGCAGGCTGTCGAGCAGCACCACAGGCGCAACCGCAGGAGCTGGCTGCAACTCATCGGGGTTGAACGCTACCGGTTCACTCGGAGCCGCACTTGCAGGTTCCAGCGCTACCTTGGGGATCAGCGCCGCCTCTATGGCAGCCTGGCCCTTGGATTCAACCACGATGGGCGCTGGATCCTGCACCGCGATAACGACCTGAGGCGCGGGCTCCGTGTTTGGCTCCGACGCCAGAACCGGGGGCTCGAACGCCACCACTGGGGCCGGGGAGGGCGCAAGGCTCTTTTCGAGCTCAACGACCGCGGGCGCCTCGACGCTTGGTTCAGGCGCAGGATCAGCCTGTGGCTGTAGCGGGCCCTCTGGTGCTGGTGCCTTAGAGGTCTCGACGCTTTCAGGCAAGGCCGCCGTCGGCGGCTGGTAGTGCTCGCGCACGGCTTCGTCGGCGCTCACTGCTTGTTCCGCTTGGGGAGCAGGGGTCAACGCGGCGGCCGGTACCGGCGCCTGGGGCGCAGTCGGCGCGACGGGGACGGGCGGCTCGTCAGCGGCGTCTCGGGCACCAAACAAACGCTGCAACAGGCTCGGTCGCCCAGGCTCCGCAGGACTCTCCAAATGGCTCAAAGCCTTACCCTGCAGGCTGCTCAGCTCCCCCAATAGCAAGGGAATCTCCCGCGCCTGATCGACACGACTGTCCAACTGCTTGGCGAACGCCTTCAAGGGACGACTGACGTCCCGGGGCAGCGGCAGCGATTGCAATTGAGTCACCAGCGCGGTCAAGGCGCTGCTCATCTGCTCGACCCGGGTTTCCCGCCGCTGCTCGGAATCCAGCACGGCTTTTTCCAGACGTGGCAACAGGGCCGCCAACTTGGCGTCCATGTCATCGGTGCGCACCACCTCGCGCATTTCCTTCATGCACTGGTCGACCGCACGGTCGCTACCTTCCGCCGCCAGGGTGCTGCGCACCAGACCGCGTCGCAGCAAGTCCAGGCGAGCCGCCCATCGGCGCTCAAGCTTGTCCTGCTGTTCGATGCTTTTAAGGTATTTTTCTTTCCAGCGCTGGGCGTCGTCGCTCATTCATCGGTTCCGCGTGGGGCAGGACTCAACGCGGGCAATGCATCAGCCGTGAGCGAACCCGGCAGACGAATCTCTACCGCGACAGGCAGGTGATCGGATATGGGGTGGGCCAGGACCTCGACACGCTCCAGCGTCAGGCTGGGGCTGAGCAGAATATGGTCCAGGCAGCGTTGTGGACGCCAGCTGGGGAAGGTCGCCTGCAGTTGCGGCGCCAACAGGCTGAGGTCACGCAAAGGGGAATGCTCCAGCAAATCGCTGGCATGGGTATTCATGTCCCCCATCAACACCTGATGCTTGTAACCACCGATCAGCTCGCGAATATACGCCAACTGCCGGGTTCGGGTACGAGCGCCAAGCGCCAGGTGCATCATCACCACCACCAGCGCCTCGGGACCTTCGCCGAAACGCACCAGGATGGCGCCGCGCCCTTTGGGGCCGGGCAACGGATGGTCTTCGATAGCCCAAGGGCGCAACCGACTGAGCACGCCATTGCTGTGCTGAGCCAGGCGCCCCAGGTTGCGATTGAGCTGTTGGTACCAGTAAGGGAAGGCACCCAGCTGAGCCAGATGTTCCACTTGATTGATATAGCCAGAACGCAGGCTGCCACCATCGGCCTCCTGCAGGGCCACGAGGTCGAAATCACCCAGCAGACTGCCAATCTTCTGCAGATTGTCCGCCCGGCCGTTATGGGGCAGCAGGTGCTGCCAGCCGCGGGTCAGGTAATGACGATAACGTTCGGTACTGATACCGACCTGGATATTGAAACTGAGTAACCGCAGGCGACTGTCAGCCGGCAGGCCGGTGGATGCTAAATGATGTTCGTTGACCTGCGCATCATGCAGGCCAACGATGCGTTCCGAGCCCCAGCGCGACATGACAGGCAGCGCTTACTTGGCTGCCCGCTCTTTAGCGATCAGCTGGTCGGCTACGCTCAGCGCGCCTTCAGGACCGCCAGCGGTACCCAAGTCGAAACGGTATTTGCCATTGACCACCATGGTCGGTACGCCAGTGATCTGATAGGCCTGGGCTTTCTTCTTGGCGTCTTCAACCTTGCCTTTGACGGCGAAGGAATTGTAGGTGCTCAGGAACTTGCCCTTATCGACCCCTTCGGCAGCCAGGAACTCGGCCATCTCTTCTGGAGTGGCGAGTTTCTTGCCGTTGTGGATGGCTTCGAATACGGCTTTGTGAACCTTGTGCTCAACGCCCATGGCTTCCAGGGTGATGAACAACTGGCCATGAACGTTCCAAATACCGCCGAACATCGCCGGAATGCGTACGAAGTTGACGTCAGAGGGAAGTTTTTCAACCCAAGGATTGATGGTGGGCTCGAAGGCGTAGCAGTGCGGGCAGCCGTACCAGAACAACTCGACAACTTCGATCTTGCCAGGCACCGCAACCGGAACGGCGCTGCTCAACTCGACATAGGTTTTACCGGCCTCAAGCGGCTCGGCGGCTTGAGCGGTCACGCCAAACAGGCTGGCGGTGACGAGAGCGGCACTGAGAATCAGATTACGCATGCTTTACTCCTGGACAATTTGGGCGCCTCGCGCGACCTGAATTCAGACAGATCATGGCGGACATGATTTCGCTAGTGTAGCGGCAGACGCCACAAAAAAGGGCGGCCTGAGCCACCCTTATATGCTTGCACCATCAGATTAATCGATCATTAAGGTTGCCGCGGCTCAACACTGTCAACAACCTGATCGAGCCAGCCTTAGTGCAGACCCTGAATATAGCTGGACACGGCTTCAATGTCCTTGTTGCTCAGCTTGGCAGCAATGGCGCGCATGATCATAGTGTCGCCGTCGTTGGTACGGTTGCCTTCACGGAAGTCCGTCAGCTGCTTGGCCACGTATTGTGCGTGCTGACCACCCAAGTGAGGGAAACCGGCCGCAGCGTTACCCGCACCGTTTGGCGCGTGGCAACCGATACAAGCCGGCATGCCCTGATCCAGCTTGCCGCCACGGAAGAGCTCTTCACCACGGGCCACGAGCTTAGGATCTGCTGCGCCGACGCTGCCTTTCTGGCTCGCGAAGTAAGCGGCGAGGTCTGCCAGGTCCTGGTCGCTCAGGTTAGTCAACAGCCCGGTCATTTCCAGCACCTGGCGCTTGCCTGACTTTATATCGTGCAACTGCTTGTCCAAGTACCTTTCCCCCTGGCCCGCCAGCTTGGGAAAGTTTGGCGCCATGCTGTTCCCATCAGGACCGTGGCAAGCGCCACATACTGCGGCTTTCGCCTGACCGGCAGCAGCGTCGCCTGCGGCATGGGCTACACCTGTGATGCCCAAGGTCAACAGCAGACTCACGAGTAATTTGTTCATCAGCTAATCCAACTACGGCTAAGGGTTAAGAGTTATGGACCGGGATCACTCGCTCATCCAATAGATGATTGCTCGGTAATCCTCGGCACTGCAGTCCATGCACAAACCACGCGGCGGCATCGCCTTGAAACCCTGGGTCACGTGTTGCACCAGCGTCTCCATACCTTGCGCCAACCTCGGCGCCCAAGCTTCCTGGTCGCCCTTACGGGGCGCCGTGGGTAGTTGGCCGGAATGACAAGCCCCACAAACACGGTTGTACACAGCTTCCGGATCCTGTGTAGCCTGAGCGCTGTAAAGCGGCATCAAGACACCGGCAGCTAGCAGCCATTTCGTCATAAGACGACCTTTTCAGGGTTGAGAGCGTGATGCGTTCTATCGCGCATCCAAGGTTTATCGCCCTCGTGAACTTCATCCTACGCTGGGACAAAGCGCACACAAAATCTGCGGCATTATATACTGGCGTTACTGAAACGGAAACGACACCGCTCGCCGCGTCCACTCTCGGCACCGCCCCAATCGGAAATCCCATGCAACTCAAGAACCCCATCCTCGGCCTGTGCCAACAGGCTACGTTCATGCTCAGCGCCGCCAAAGTCGATCAATGCCCTGACGATGATGGCTTTGAAGTAGCGTTTGCCGGGCGCTCCAACGCCGGCAAATCCAGCGCCTTGAACACCCTGACCCACGCCAGCCTGGCCCGCACCTCGAAAACTCCGGGGCGCACGCAGCTGTTGAACTTCTTCAAGCTAGACGATGATCGCCGTCTGGTCGACCTGCCGGGCTATGGTTACGCCAAAGTACCGATCCCGCTCAAGCAACACTGGCAGCGCCACCTGGAAGCCTATCTGGGTAGCCGCGAGAGCCTCAAAGGCCTGATCCTGATGATGGATATCCGTCATCCCATGACCGATTTCGACCTGCTGATGCTGGACTGGGCTGTAGCCAGCGGCATGCCGATGCACATTCTGCTGACCAAGGCCGACAAACTGACCTACGGCGCGGCCAAGAACACCTTGCTCAAAGTCCAGTCGCAGATCCGTAAGGGCTGGGGCGAAGCCGTCACCATCCAACTGTTCTCAGCCCCCAAGCGCATGGGCCTGGAAGAGGCCTACACCGTACTGGCGGGCTGGATGGAGCTGGCCGACAAAGGCGCCGAAATCGAGGCCTGAGAGCCATCGGAAACTGTCTGGAGGATGATCAGGAAAGGAAAAAACGCGCTGCGAAAGCGGAGTTTACTGGCTGTAAATGAGCATTTCGCGCCGCGCTTTTAACGCAGCATGATCATTTCCCAGGCAGTTTTCAGACAAAAAAAACCCCGGACTTCGTATGGGGAGGGGGAAGTTCGGGGTTCAAGCTCTAGACCGCTAGGGCGAGGTCCAGATATCTGCCAACACTTAACACAACATAGGAGCATCGAAGGGCTTCACCAGCCATTCAGTAACTCTGAGTGGCCTTCACCGATTTAGTTCCAGTGGACTGCAAAAACTATTGGCAATAGTCGATAAGATTTTCTGTGCTAATAGCTCTTCGCCAGTTTTCGCCGCGACACTATGCCGCGGCAAAAATCACTGAAAAGTACCCTTAATGGGCCTCGTCCCAGTTATTTCCGACGCCGACTTCCACCAATAACGGTACATCCAGCGTCGCAGCACCACTCATGTAGCCACGAATCTCTTCGCGCACCCGATCCACCAAGTCCTCTCGCACTTCCAGTACCAGTTCGTCGTGCACCTGAAGAATGACCCGAGCATCCAGTCCCGAAGACTCCAGCCAGCCGTCCACCGCCACCATGGCCTTCTTGATGATGTCCGCCGCCGTACCTTGCATCGGTGCATTGATCGCCGTGCGCTCGGCGCCGGCACGCTCTTGCGGCTTGTTGGAGTTGATCTCCGGCAGATACAGGCGACGACCGAAGATGGTCTCCACGTACCCTTGATCGGCCGCTTGGGCGCGGGTGCGCTCCATGTACTCGCGAACCCCGGGATAACGGGCGAAATAGGTGTCGATGTAAGCCTTGGCCTGCTTGGTGTCGACCCCGATGTCCTTGCCCAGTTTCTGTGCGCCCATACCATAGATCAGGCCGAAGTTGATGGCCTTGGCACTGCGACGCTGATCGGACGTAACGTCCTCAAGCTCGACCTTGAACACCTCGGCCGCGGTAGCCGTGTGTACATCCAGATTATTGCGGAAGGCATTGAGCAAACCTTCATCCCGGGACAAGTGCGCCATGATCCGCAACTCGATCTGCGAATAATCCGCCGCCAGCAGCTTGTAGCCGGCCGGGGCGATAAAGGCCTGGCGGATACGTCGTCCCTCGGCGGTGCGCACAGGAATATTCTGCAGGTTCGGATCGCTGGACGACAACCGACCAGTGGATGCCACCGCCTGATGATAGGATGTGTGAATGCGCCCGGTGCGCGGATTGATCTGCTCCGGCAGGCGGTCGGTGTAGGTGCTTTTCAGCTTGCTCATGGAGCGGTACTGCATCAGCACCCGCGGCAATGGATAGTCGTCTTCCGCAAGCTTGGCCAGCACCTCTTCAGCGGTGGATGGCTGCCCCTTGGCGGTCTTCTTCAGCACCGGCAGGCCGAGTTTGTCGTAGAGGATCGCGCCCAGTTGCTTGGGCGAGCCCAGGTTGAACTCCTCACCGGCAATTTCGAAGGCTTCGCGCTCCAGGGCCACCATCTTGTCGCCCAGCTCAATGCTCTGTATCCCCAGCAGCTTGTCGTCCACCAAGGCCCCCTGACGCTCGATGCGCGCCAGAACCGGCACCAGAGGCATTTCGATATCAGTGAGCACGCTGGCCAAACTCGGGATGGCCGTCAGTTTTTCGAAGAGCGTCTGGTGCAAACGCAAGGTCACATCAGCATCTTCGGCGGCATAAGGCCCGGCCTGCTCCAGGGGGATCTGATCGAACGTCAGCTGCTTGGCGCCCTTGCCGGCAATATCCTGAAAACTCACGGTACGGTGATCCAGGTACTTGTGCGCCAGGCTATCCATGTCATGCCGGGTGGCGGTGGAGTTGAGCACATAGGATTCGAGCATGGTGTCGAATGCGATGCCGCGCACGGTGATGCCGTTGGCCTGATCGCCCCCAATCGCGCAATTGGCCAGGATGTTCATGTCGAACTTGGCGTGCTGACCGACCTTGAGCAGCTTGGGGTCTTCCAGCAACGGCTTCAGGGCCAGCAACACGGTATCGCGATCCAGTTGCTCTGGCGCGCCCAAGTATGAATGAGTCAACGGGATGTAGGCGGCCTCGCCAGCCTTGACCGAGAAGGACAAACCCACCAGCTGCGCCTGCTGGGCATCGATGCCGGTGGTCTCGGTATCGAAGGCCATCAGCTTGGCGCTTTTGAGCTTCTCCAGCCAGACAGTAAAACGCTTCTGATCGAGAATGGTTTCGTACTGCAGTTCAAGCGGTGGCAGTTCTGCTGCCGGCGATTGCGACGCGGCGGCCGGCGCCGTCTCGGCACCACTGAGCTCGACGCGCTTGGCATCACGCTGCAATTCGTCGAGCCAGCTCTTGAATTCCAGCAGGCTGTAGAGCTCCACCAGCTTCTCGCGATCCGGCTCGCCCAGGTGCAGGTCGTCGAGCCCGATATCCAGCGGCACGTCCACCTTGATGGTCGCCAACTGGTAGGAGAGGAAGGCCATCTCCTTGTGCTCTTCGAGCTTGGCCGGCAGGTTCTTGGCGCCGCGGATTGGCAAGGTCGGTACCATATCGAGTTGCTCGTAGAGCTCCTTCAAACCACCGTTGACCCCTACCAGCAGGCCAGAGGCGGTCTTCGGACCAATGCCCGGCACACCTGGAATGTTGTCGGAAGAATCGCCCATCAGTGCCAGGTAATCGATGATCTGCTCGGGAGCGACACCGAATTTCTCCTTCACGCCTTCCACATCCATGCTGCTACCAGACATGGTGTTGACCAGCGTAATGTGCCCATCCACCAACTGGGCCATGTCCTTGTCGCCAGTGGAGATCACCACCGGACGATCTGCCGCCGCGCTGCTGCGGGCCAGAGTGCCGATCACATCATCGGCCTCGACCCCTTCCACGCACAGCAACGGAAACCCCAGGGCGATCACACTGGCATGCAAAGGCTCGATCTGCACCCGCATGTCGTCGGGCATGCTCGGGCGGTTGGCCTTGTACTCGGCGTACATGTCATCGCGAAAGGTCCCGCCCTTGGCGTCGAAGACCACGGCGAACGGGCTGTCGGGGTACTGCTTGCGCAGGCTCTTGAGCATGTTCAGCACACCCTTGACCGCGCCGGTAGGCAGGCCTTGGGACGTGGTCAGCGGTGGCAACGCGTGAAATGCACGGTACAGATATGAAGAACCGTCCACCAGGACGAGGGGGGCTTGGCTCATGAGCAGGATCAACCTTTTCGGCGGGTCCGGCGCTAGAATAGCGGGACCGTTGACGACAAAGGGACAAGGTTATCATGCGCACACTAAATCGCTTGCTGCTGGCCGGCTTGATTGCAATCGCTCCAATGGCCGTGATCGCCGCAGAAGATGCGCCGTCAGCGGACCCGCAAGTCACCATTCGCACGGAAGGCGACAAGACCATCCAGGAGTACCGGCAAAATGGCTTTCTGTACGCCATCAAGGTCACCCCCAAGGGCGGCAAACCCTACTTCCTGGTGCGCGCGGATGGCTCCGACGGCAACTTCATCCGTTCGGATCAACCGGATATGCTGATCCCTTCGTGGAAAATCTTTGAGTGGTAAAACACTCTCGACTTCAATTGGCGCCGGCTCGATAGCGGCGCCCGTACTGGCAGTTTTTAACCATGTCTGTGTTTACCCCCCTGGCTCGGCCCGAGCTGGAAACCTTTCTCGCCCCTTATGGGCTCGGCCGCCTGCTTGACTTCCAGGGGATTGCCGCTGGTAGCGAAAACACCAATTTCTTCATCAGCCTGGAACAGGGCGAGTTCGTCCTGACCCTGGTAGAACGTGGCCCCGTCCAGGAAATGCCGTTCTTCATCGAACTGCTGGACGTGCTGCACCAAGCCAATCTGCCGGTCCCTTATGCTCTACGTACCAGCGACGGCGTGGCCCTGCGTGAGCTGGCGGGCAAGCCGGCACTGCTGCAACCACGCCTGGCGGGCAAGCACATCAAGCAAGCCAACGCCCAACATTGCGCCCAGGTCGGTGAACTGCTTGGCCATCTGCACGTGGCCACCAAGGACAACATGATCAAGCGCAAGACCGATCGTGGCCTGGACTGGATGCAGGAAGAGGGCACGCAGCTGTTATCGCACCTGGATGCTCCCGCTCAAGACCTGCTGCAGCGGACGCTGGATGAAATCGCCGAGCAAAAGAGCAAGATCCTGGCCTTGCCTCGGGCCAACATCCACGCGGACCTGTTCCGCGACAACGCGATGTTCGAAGGCACCCACCTGACCGGTCTGATCGACTTCTACAACGCCTGTTCGGGACCGATGCTCTACGACATAGCCATTGCCCTGAACGATTGGTGCTCTGATGCCGAAGGCATGATCGATGGGCCCCGGGCCCGAGCGCTGCTAGGTGCTTATGCGGCGCTGCGGCCCTTTACCGCGGCCGAGGCCGAGCTCTGGCCGACGATGCTGCGGATAGCCTGCGTGCGTTTCTGGCTGTCGCGGCTGATTGCCGCCGAGAGCTTCGCCGGCCAGGACGTGCTGATTCACGATCCGATGGAGTTCCAGCAACGCCTGACCCAGCGGCAACAGGTCAACCTGGCGCTGCCATTCGCCATCTGACCCCCTTCGCAGGCAAGCCAGCCGCTACAGAACACCTGGAGCGGCCGACTGGTCCACGCTACACGCCATGCAAGAAAGTCCGGTTTAAAGCTGCTCCAGGCAACCGGCCAGATCATTTCCCAACTTCTCCAGCACTTGCTCATACCCCTGCGCTGTCGCTGGCGTATAGCCACCCAACGCATCCAACTCCGCCAGTTGCACCGGCAGGCCAGCCACCAGCGTTTCAGCCAGACGTGGACGCAAAGGCGGCTCGCTGAACACGCACGTCTTACCGACCTGCTGCAACTCTGCCCGCATGGCCGCTACGTGCTGGGCACCCGGCTGGACCTCGGACGCCACGCTGAACACCCCGGTGTGCTTGAGGCCATAAGCATCCTCGAAGTAGTCGAACGCCTCATGGAAGACGAAATAAGGCTTGCCCACGATCCCCGCCAAACGCGCCTTCAAGCGGCTGTCCAGGGCATCCAGGCGCGCACTGAAAGCCTTCAGGTTGCTCTGGTAACGTGCGGCATTGGCCGGATCGGCGGCGCTCAGGTCGGCAGCCATGCGAGTGGCGATCACCCGAGCGTTGACCGGCGACAACCAGAGGTGCGCATCCAGCGAGCCAGGACGATGATCGTGATCATGTTCGTCGCTATCTTCAGCGTGCGAGTGACTATCCGCAGTGAAATAGCGAAGCTTCAAGCCTGGCAGGTCCTGCACCGCTACCGACGGCAAGCTGCGTCCCTTCAAGACTCGCGGCAGAAAGCCTTCCATGTCCGGCCCGATCCAGTACAGCAAGTCAACACTCTGCACCTTGCGTACATCGGAAGGGCGCAGCGCATAGTTGTGCGGCGACGCCCCCGGCGGCAACAGCACCTCCGGAATCGCCACACCGTCCTGCACCGCCGCAGCGATCAGTTGCAAGGGCTTGATGCTAGTGAGGACACGAACGTCAGCCTGGGCCGAACCGATCGTGAGCAAGCTGAGAGTAAAAGCGACAAAAAGGCGAAAAAGTCTGGGCACGATGAACACTCGAAGAGGCGAGAACGGGTAACATAATAACGTCTCTCACAAACCTCGTCGCCGCTCATGCCTAAAACACCCCTCGCCAGCCGTCCACACGACCACTCTCACTGCGTGCACAACGCACTGTCTGAGGCCGATGCCCTGTGCGCTCGGCAAGGCCTGCGCCTGACCGCCCTGCGCCGACGGGTGCTGGAACTGGTATGGCAAAGCCACAAGCCTTTGGGGGCTTATGACATTCTCGCCGTGCTCAGCGAGCAGGACGGTCGCCGCGCCGCGCCACCAACGGTGTACCGGGCGCTGGATTTCCTCCTGGAAAACGGCCTGGTGCACCGCATTGCTTCGCTCAACGCCTTTGTCGGCTGCAACCACCCGGAACACGCGCATCAAGGTCAGTTCCTGATCTGCCGCGAGTGTCACGCCGCCATCGAACTCGAACAGAAATCCATCAGCGATGCCATCGTCACCAGCGCCCGTGATGTCGGTTTCGTGGTCGAGGGCCAGACTGTCGAAGTGGTCGGGCTCTGCTCGGGCTGCCAGGGGGCTTGATGAGCACTGCGTTGATCCGCCTCGATCAGGTCGGGGTGACCTTTGCCGGGCAGAACGTGCTGGATAACATCCAGCTCAGCGTCGAACCTGGGCAGATCGTCACCCTGATCGGCCCCAACGGCGCCGGCAAAACCACGCTGGTGCGCGCCGTACTCGGCCTGCTCAAACCCGACAGTGGTAGCGTCTGGCGCAAACCCAAGCTGCGGGTCGGCTACATGCCGCAAAAACTCCATGTCGACCCGACCTTGCCGCTATCGGTGCTGCGCTTTCTGCGCCTGGTGCCGGGGGTTGATCGCCGTCGAGCGCTGGCTGCTCTCAAGGAAGTCGGCGCCGAACAGGTGATCGACAGCCCGGTGCAAAGCATTTCCGGCGGCGAGATGCAGCGCGTGCTCCTGGCCCGGGCCCTGCTACGCGAGCCTGAGCTGCTGGTGCTCGACGAACCGGTGCAAGGCGTCGACGTCGCCGGCCAGGCCGAGCTCTATAGCCTGATTACTCGCCTGCGGGACCGTCATGGCTGCGGTGTGCTGATGGTCTCTCATGACTTGCACCTGGTGATGAGCACCACCGATCAGGTGGTGTGTCTGAACCGGCACGTCTGCTGCTCCGGGCACCCCGAGCAGGTCAGTGGCGATCCGGCCTTTGTCGAGCTGTTTGGCAAGAACGCACCAAGCCTGGCGATCTACCACCACCATCACGATCACGCCCATGACCTGCATGGTTCGGTGATCACCCAGCCCGCCGCGGGCCACGCCCATGTCCATGGAGAAAACTGCAAGCATGGCTGATTTTCTGCTTTACGCCCTGCTCGCAGGTTTGGCCCTGGCAGTGGTTGCAGGTCCCTTGGGGTCCTTCGTGGTCTGGCGGCGCATGGCCTACTTTGGCGACACTCTGTCCCACGCCGCGCTTTTGGGCGTAGCCCTGGGATTCCTGCTGGATATCAGCCCGGCGGTGGCGGTCACCGTAGGCTGCCTGCTGCTAGCGGTGCTGCTGGTGACCCTGCAACAGCGCCAGCCCCTGGCATCCGACACGCTGTTGGGAATTCTTGCCCCCAGCACCCTGTCTCTGGGCCTGGTGGTACTAAGCTTCATGCATGAAGTGCGGATCGACCTGATGGCCTACCTGTTCGGCGACCTGCTGGCGATCAGCCCCGGTGACCTGGCGTGGATCCTCGGCGGCAGCACAGCGGTACTGTTACTGCTGGTGGCGCTGTGGCGCCCACTGCTGGCCATCACCGTGCATGAAGAACTGGCCAAGGTCGAAGGGCTGCCCGTGGCCTCGCTGCGCCTGGCGCTGATGCTGCTGATCGCCGTGGTGATTGCCGTGGCGATGAAAATTGTCGGGGTACTGCTGATCACTTCGCTGCTGATCATCCCGGCCGCGGCGGCGCAGCGACACGCCCGATCGCCGGAGCAAATGGCCCTCGGCGCGAGTGTGCTGGGCATGCTTGCGGTGTGCGGCGGGCTGGCGCTGTCCTGGTTCCAGGACACCCCCGCCGGGCCGTCGATCGTGGTCGTGGCCGCCGCATTGTTTCTGCTGAGTTTTGTTCTGCCCCGTCGAGGGGTGTAGACTTGCTCGCTTTTTGCGCAATTAGAGAGTCGCAGGAATGAAGCCGTTCGCCTCCCGTTATCTGCTCCTTGTCGCATTTTCCCTGCTGCTGGGGGCCTGCCAAAGCACGCCACCGGCGACCACCCAGGTCCCCGATGCGCGGGCCACGGCCATCGCGCAGCTGGAACAAAACATCGCCAGCAACGAGCTGGCCACCGCCGAAGATCAATTGAGCGCATTGCAGGCACAAACGCCTGACGACCCGCAGCTGGTGCAATACCAGCGGCAAGTGGCCGAAGCCTATCTGCAGCGCAGCCAGATCGTTCTGCAAAAAGGCGATGTGAATGCCGCCGCTACCGCTCTGAGTCGTGCCCGGGCATTGATGCCCAAGGCGCCGGCACTGACCGGCGGGGTCAACAATGCCATTGCCTATGCACGCAAAGCCGAGCTGGATCAAGCCGAAGCCGCGCTCAAGGCTGCCGAGGCCCGTGCGCCAGCCAAGCTGATCGACCCGGCCGCTGAAAGCACCACCATTGCCCTGGACACCCGCAATATCCAAACGCTGCGTCGGCAACTCGATGCCTTGGCCGCCGATGTGGTGAATTATCAGTGTGATGTGAGCATTCAGGTGCCTCGTACCGAGGATTACCCCTGGTTGTCGACCTTGCTCGGCAAGCGGGTGAAGAAGCTCGACCCGGGCTTCGAGCAGAAGATCAGTCGGCAGATCGTGCGCCATGTACCGGCGCAGATGGTGCTGAGTCCGCGCAAGCCCCAGTGAGGTGAGGCGCGCCCTCGCGTATCCGCTTCCAGCCCGGGAGCCGTGGTGGCGGCTCCCGAGCAGCTGCTACCTGCCACTTTCCTGTCAGCGCCAGTGCTGGGCGCCTTGTTGATGACCTTTGATCGCGTTATTGCCAAATGGCAGGATGATCGCGAAATAAATGCTAAGAACCTCTATACGGACAGGCTAAAATGCGCGCCCGGCTAACCGCTGATCCTTTTCTAACGCGCCCCACAAGGTTCGCTACGTGATCGAGTTTCAAAACGTCCATAAAACCTACCGGGTCGCCGGTAAGGATATCCCCGCCCTGCACCCGACCAGTCTTCGGGTCGAGAATGGCCAGGTGTTCGGCCTGATCGGTCATTCCGGCGCGGGTAAAAGTACCCTGCTGCGCCTGATCAACCGCCTGGAGAATCCCAGCGGCGGCACGATCATCGTCGACGGCGAAGCAGTCACCGCGCTGGATGCCAATGGCCTGCGCCGCTTCCGGCAACAGGTCGGGATGATCTTCCAGCACTTCAACCTGCTGTCCTCCAAGACCGTAGCCGACAACGTCGCCCTGCCTCTGACCCTGGCCGGCGAACTGTCGCGCAGCGACATCCAACGCCGAGTGGCTGAGTTGCTGGAGCGGGTTGGCCTGGCCGACCACGCGAAGAAATACCCAGCACAGTTGTCCGGTGGCCAGAAGCAACGTGTCGGTATCGCCCGCGCCCTGGCCACGAAACCGAAGATCCTGCTGTGCGACGAAGCCACCAGCGCCCTGGACCCGCAGACCACCGCATCGGTCCTGCAACTGCTGGCAGAGATCAACCGTGAGCTGAACCTGACCATCGTCCTGATCACCCACGAAATGGACGTGATCCGTCGCGTCTGCGACCAAGTGGCGGTGATGGATGCCGGCACAATCGTCGAGCAGGGTTCGGTGGCCGAGGTGTTCCTGCACCCCAAGCACCCGACCACCAAGCGCTTCGTCCAGGAGGACGAACAAATCGACGAAAGCGAGCAACGCGACGACTTCGCCCACGTACCGGGGCGCATCGTACGCCTGACGTTCCAGGGCGATGCCACCTACGCACCGTTGCTGGGCACCGTGGCCCGGGAGACCGGGGTCGACTACAGCATCCTCGCCGGACGCATCGACCGCATCAAAGACACCCCTTATGGGCAACTGACCCTGGCCATCACCGGCGGTGACATGGAAGCGGCCTTCGCCCGCTTCACCGCGGCGGATGTCCACATGGAGGTGCTGCGCTGATGGATACCTTCTTCGCCAACATCGACTGGCTGGAAATCTGGCTGGCCACTGGTGACACCCTGATGATGCTCGGCGGCTCGCTGCTGTTCACCGTACTGCTGGGCCTGCCCCTGGGGGTGTTGCTGTTTTTGTGCAGCCCGCGCCAGTTGCTGGAGCAGAAGTCGCTGTATGCGCTGCTGTCGCTGATCGTCAACATCCTGCGCTCGCTGCCATTCATCATCCTGCTGATCGTGATGATCCCCTTCACCGTATTGATCACCGGCACTTCGCTGGGGGTCGCCGGGGCCATTCCACCGCTGGTGGTAGGCGCTACACCGTTCTTTGCCCGCCTGGTAGAAACCGCGCTGCGTGAAGTGGATCGCGGCATCATCGAGGCCACCCAGTCCATGGGCGCCAGCACCCGACAGATCATTACCAACGCGTTGCTCCCGGAAGCCCGTCCAGGCATCTTTGCCGCGATCACCGTAACCGCGATCACCCTGGTGTCCTACACCGCCATGGCCGGCGTTGTCGGTGCCGGCGGCCTGGGCGACCTGGCGATCCGCTTCGGCTACCAGCGTTTCCAGACCGATGTCATGGTGGTCACCGTCGTGTTGCTGCTGGTATTGGTTCAGGTTCTGCAAACCGTTGGCGATAAGCTGGTGGTGCACTTTTCCCGCAAATAAATATAAACACCGGCCCCGGCCGGCAGGCGCCCGGGGTCGGGCGACTTACAAGGAGCTTGTTCGATGAAAAAACTACTCGTCGCTTTCGCAGCCGTTGCCGCGTTCTCCGCGCACGCCGCCGAAACCCTGACCGTGGCCGCCACACCGGTGCCCCACGCCGAGATCCTGGAATTCGTCAAACCGGCCCTGGCCAAAGAAGGCGTGGACCTGAAGGTCAAGGTCTTCACCGACTACGTGCAGCCCAACGTGCAAGTGGCCGAGAAACGCCTGGACGCCAACTTCTTCCAGCACCAGCCGTACCTGGATGAGTTCAACAAGGCCAAAGGCACCCAACTGGTCAGCGTCGCGGGCGTACACATCGAGCCGCTGGGCGCCTACTCCAGCAAGTACAAGCAACTCTCCGAACTGCCAGGCGGCGCCACCGTGGTGATCCCCAACGACGCCACCAACGGCGGTCGCGCCCTGTTGCTGCTGGACAAGGCCGGCCTGATCAAGCTCAAGGACTCCAACAACATTCTCTCCACCGTCAAGGACATCACCGAGAACGCCAAAGACCTGAAGTTCCGTGAACTGGAAGCGGCCACCATCCCGCGTGTGCTGACCCAGGTCGATCTGGCGCTGATCAACACCAACTACGCTCTGGAAGCCAAGCTGGACCCGGCCAAGGATGCCCTGGTGATCGAAGGTAAAGACTCGCCTTACGTGAACATCCTGGTGGCCCGTCCTGACGACCAGGATTCGGACGCCATGAAGAAGCTGGTCGCGGCCCTGCACAGTCCGCAAGTGAAGCAATTCATTCTCGAGAAGTACAAAGGCGCGATTGTGCCGGCGTTCTGATCGGTAGCTGAAACACAAACGGGGCGCCTTAGGGCGCCCCGTTTTGTTTGTAGCCGCTGCAGAAGGCTGCGATAAGGCGCGGAGCGCCTTAGGGGGGCCTCACTCTTCGAGGCCGATCACAGCCTGCGGCAACGGCTACAGGGTGCAGCAGTTCAACGGTTCAACGGTTCAACGGTTCAACGGTTCAACGGTTCAAGCATGCCGCGTTATTGGCGCTGCAACATCACCGGCAACTGGGCCACCAGCTTCTGGTTATTCAGTGGCGCGCGGATAAAACCCCGCTGGCGACCGTCCGGGCCGATCACCGCCAGGTTGCCGCTGTGGTCCACGGTGTAGTTGGGCTTGCTGGTGTCCGCCGGAATGAAGGGAATGCTCACCGCATTGGCAAGTTTCTGCAGGTCTTCAATCGAGGCACCAGTCAGGCCTTGGAAGTCCTTGTCGAAGTAGCCCAGGTACTGCTTGAGCTGCGCCGGGGTATCGCGACCGGGGTCGACACTGACCAGAATGATCTGCAGCTTGTCCACCGCCTCCTTGGGCAACTCGCTCTTGATCTGCCGCAGTTGGGCGAGGGTGGTGGGGCAGATGTCCGGGCAGAAGGTGTAGCCGAAGAACAGCAGCGACCACTTGCCCTTCAACTCATCGATCATCACGGGCTGGCCGTCCTCATCGAGCATCTTCACCGCCGGCAGCGTGCGGCTCTGGGGCAGCAGGATGATGCCGGCGTCGATCAGTGCCGTGGGGTCGCCTTGACCCTTGCCGGACAGTACTTTGTTGACGGTCAGCCCCAGGACCAGGGCCACCAGGGCAACGAGAATAAAGACGGTTTTCTGAGTTCGAGTCATAGGTTCAACAATAGGTAGTGGTCTACGAGCAGGGCGATGAACAGCAGGAACAAGTAATAAATAGAGTACTTGAAGGTGTTGATCGCCGCGTGCGGCCGAGTGCCACGGTACAGCACCCAGGCCCATTGCAGGAAGCGCCCGCCCAGAAGCAGGGCGCACACCAGGTACAGCACGCCGCTCATGTGGATGGCATAGGGCAGCAGACTCACCGCCAGCAGGGCAAAGGTATAGAGCAGGATGTGCACCTTGGTGTAATGCTCGCCGTGGGTCACCGGCAGCATCGGAATATCGGCCTTGGCGTACTCCTCCTTGCGATGGATGGCCAGGGCCCAGAAGTGCGGCGGGGTCCAGGCGAAAATGATCAGCACCAGTAGCAGCGGCTCGGCGCTTAGGTGCCCGGTGGCGGCGACCCAGCCCAGCAGCGGCGGGGCCGCGCCAGCCAGCCCGCCGATCACGATGTTCTGCGGCGTCGCGCGCTTCAGAAAGCCGGTGTAGACCACCGCATAACCCAGCAGGGACGCCAGGGTCAGCCAGGCCGTGAGCGGATTGGTGAACGCCAGCAGCAGCGCTTGCCCGGCCAACGCGAGGCACAGGGCGAACGCCAAGGCCGCCCGGGGTGAAACCCGGCCTTGGGCCAAGGGCCGTTTGTGGGTCCGGGCCATCAGCGCGTCGATGCGCCGGTCCACCACATGGTTCACCGCCGCCGCGCCACCTGCGCATAGGGCGATACCCAAGTTGCCGAACACCAGCACGGTCCAGGGCACCCCGGCGCGGGTGGCGAGGAACATGCCCACCAGGGAGGTGATGAGCATCAACACCACCACCTTGGGCTTGGTCAGCTCCAGATAATCACGCCAGATCGCCCGGGGCTGCTGACGTTCGCTGATCAGAGTCGCCATGGCATTTCTCCTTTGATGGTGATGGGACCGGCCACCTGTTTGCGCGGGCTCAGACGCCAGCCCAGGGACAGGCGATCCCGGGCCTGCACCAGGCTGGTACGGGCGTGATAGTTGACCAGCACCAAGGTCAGCAGCAGCGCAGCGCCCCCGGCGTTGTGCGCCACCGCCACCGGCAGGGGCAGGTGGAACAGTACGTTGCTAAGACCCAGGCTGATCTGCGCGCTCAGGGCCAGCAGCACCAGCCCGGCCAGACGGGTCATGCCGGTCTGCCGCAGTTGCCAGGCCAGCCCCAGCAACACCAGGGTCACCAGCACCGCACCGACCCGGTGGGTCATGTGGATGGCGGTGCGGGCGTCACTGTCCAATTGTCCGCCCAAGTAGTTGGGGCCGATGTGCTGGGTCAGGTGAAAGCCGTTGGCGAAATCCATGTTCGGCCACCACTGGCCATGGCAGGTGGGCAGGTCGATGCAGGCCACGGCGGCGTAGTTGGAGCTGACCCAGCCGCCCAGGACGATCTGCCCGATCACCAGCACCAGCCCGGCCGTGGCCCAGTATTGCAGGCGCCGCGGCACGATCAGCGCCGGCAGCACGCCGGACAGGCGCAAGGTCAGCAGGAACAGCAGGCTCAAGGTGGCAAAGCCGCCCAGCAGGTGCGCGGTGACCACCTGAGGCCAGAGCTTGAGGGTCACCGTCCACATGCCGAAGGCCGCCTGGGCGAACACCACGACCAGGAGGAAAAGCGGCAGCTTCAGCGGCTGCCCGGGATGCCGGCGATGGCTCCAGGCGCGGGCCGCCAGCAACACGATCAACAGCCCCAGGGTGCCGGCGAAATAGCGGTGGATCATCTCGTTCCAGCCCTTGTGGGCTTCCACCGGGGTGTCGGGAAAATGCAGTTCGGCATGGGCCAGTTGGGCTTCGCTGTTCGGCACGCTGATAAAGCCGTAGCAGCCGGGCCAGTCCGGGCAGCCCAGGCCGGCGTGGGTCAGCCGGGTGTAGGCGCCCAGCAGCACCACGATCAGAGCCAGCAAAGTGGCCAACAACGCGAGGCGAAATCCAGGTTTGGCCATGACGATGCCCTTATCCGATGTTCGACAGTTTCAGCAGGTGACGCAGGTCGTTGAGCAGGTCCTTGCCCTTGACCCGAGCGTCGTAGCGCAACACCAGATTGCGGTGGGGATCAACGATCCACAGCTGCGGCGCGTCCTTGTCGTTGACGCCTTTGGCATAGGTCGCCAGGTCCAGGGGGTAGCGTTGCAACTGCGGGTACTCGCGCTGCAGCCTGGCTTGGTATTCGGCGCTCAGCGGCTGGGCGCTGGCCAGGGCATGGCTGGCCCGCGAAGCATCGCGGCCCAGGGCCACCTGGATCTGCCGCGCCAGGTACACCAGTTGCTGGCAATCGGCATCACACGCCTTGGGGGCCGTGACCAGGATCTGCCAGCGATCCTCCTCGGACTGCACGCCGATCTGCGCGCGGGTCTGGCCATTGCCGATCAATTCACCGTGATAGCTGCGGCTTTCCGGCACCCAGAACTGCAGCTTGTACATGCCAGTGGCGAGGATCATCGGGCCGATCACCATCAGCAGGATCAGCACCAGTTGCCAACGGCCGCGGCGCCGATTGGGCACCTGGGCGTCAGAGGTGTTGGGTGGATTCATGGCCGTTCCCATGGCGGTTCTCCCGTGCGTTGTGCCAACCGAAATAGAGATAGAGGAGCAGCAGGGCCAGGGCCATGGCGAACCACTGCACGGCATAGCCCAGGTGTTTTTCCGGCCCCATGGCCACCACCGGCCACGCGGTCAGGTAGGCGCCAGCACCGGACTCCTGACGCACTTCATGGTTGAAGCCGCTGCGGCCAAGCTCAGCCCAGAGAGCCTCCGGGTGCACGGCGGTGATCAAGCGTGGCCAGCGCGCAGCCGCCGGGTCGGCCTGCAGTTGGAACGCCGCGCCCGGAGAAACGTAGACCCAGGCATCCAGACTCAGGCTCTGCTCCGGGGTGCTGAATGCCGCAGGCGTGCGCCGATCGGGCCAGGGCAGCCAGCCACGATTGACCAGCAACCAGCGCCCGCTGGCCTGATCGAGGAAGGGTTGCAGCAACTCGACCCCGACCTTGCCGTCGTGCAGGCGGTTGTCCAGCAGCAGGCTGTGATCGGCA
This sequence comes from Pseudomonas sp. LD120, assembly GCF_009861525.1. Taxonomy (GTDB): domain Bacteria; phylum Pseudomonadota; class Gammaproteobacteria; order Pseudomonadales; family Pseudomonadaceae; genus Aquipseudomonas. Next base: position 77,389 of record NZ_WVHL01000005.1, read on the forward strand.
TCGAAATGACCGTGCAGGCGCACCCGGCGAAAGGCGGGGTCCTCGACCGCCAGCAACTCGAACAACGACACCGGCTCGGCCACGCGGCGCTCGGCGTAGCTGGTCAGCAATTGGCGCTTCTGCTCGCCACGGCTCAGTTGCCAGAAGCCCAGGGAAATCAGCACCGGCAGCAGCAACAGCACCAACAAGGTCGGCACGACGCCGGGCCGGAAGCCTTTCATGGGCGGCCCGCAAGGTTGAGAAATCCACTCGCTATACTGCTGTACATCGCGTTCCCCCCGGAGTCCCACCATGCTCAAAGCAGCCATCGTCCTGATGCTGATTGCCACGGTGATCAGCCTGTTCAGCGGCTTGTTCTTTCTGGTCAAGGACGACAGTCAATCCAAGCGTCTGGTGACCGCCCTGAGTGTTCGGGTGTGCCTGGCCGCGATCACCGTGGGCTTGATCGCCTGGGGTTTCTTCAGCGGCCAGCTGGTGTCCCACGCCCCCTGGTAAGGGCGACTCAGAGCACGTAGACGAAAACGAACAAGCCGATCCACACCACATCGACGAAGTGCCAGTACCAACTGGCCGCCTCGAAGCCGAACTGATGCTCGGCGTCGAAATGCCCGCGCATGATGCGTATCAGCATCACAAACAGAATCAAGGTGCCGATGGTCACGTGGGCGCCGTGGAAACCGGTGAGCATGAAGAAGGTGGCGCCGTAGATCCCCGACCCCAGGGTCAGGCCCAGCTCGTGATAGGCGTGGATGTACTCTTCGGCCTGGAAGCCGAGGAAGGCGCACCCCAGCAGCACGGTCAGCGCCAGCCAGATCTTCAGCGCACCACGATGGCCTTTCTTCAGGGCATGGTGGGCGATGGTCACGGTGACACTGGAACTGACCAGCAGCACGGTGTTGAGCAGCGGCAAGCCCCAGGGGCTGATGGTGCCCGTGGGCGATGGAAAAAGTTTAGGGTCGGGGTTGTTGAGCAGGGGCCAGACAAACTCGAAGTTCGGCCAGAGCATATGGGCGATGCCCTTGTTCCCCTCACCGCCGAGCCAGGGCCCGGACAGGTGTCGCACATAGAACAGCGCGCCGAAGAAGGCCAGGAAGAACATCACTTCGGAAAAGATGAACCAGCTCATGCCCCAGCGGAACGAGCGGTCCAGTTGAGCGCTGTACAAGCCCGCGCGGCTTTCCTTGATCACCGCGCCAAACCAGCCGAACAGCATGTAGGCCAGCAGCAGGCTACCGACGAAAAAGATCAGCGGGCCATGGGATTCCGGGCGCGCCGCCTTGAGGTCGTTGAACCAGGTCGCCAGGCCGAACACGGTGACGAACATGCCCACCGTCGCAATGATCGGCCACTTGCTCTGGGCAGGAACGTAATAGTGCTCATGAGTCGCCATGGGTTGTTCTCCTTATCGGGCACGCCAGATCGTCTATCCACCGGTCTTGGCGGCAACCGCCACCGGTGGATGACGCGCGGTGATATCGAACAGCGTGTAAGCCAGCGTCAGGTGCTTCACATCCTTGGGCATGTCGCGGTCAACGATGAACCGCACCGGCATTTCGATCTTCTCTCCGGGCTGCAGCACCTGCTGGGTAAAGCAGAAGCACTCGGTCTTGTGGAAATACATGGCGGCGCTGCTGGGGGAAATGCTCGGGATGGCCTGGGCGCTCATCGGGTGATCGCTGGGGTTGCGGGCGATGAAGACCATCTCGTTGACCGCTCCCGGATGGACCACGATGTCATCGGATTTGGGGTAGAACTCCCAGACCATGTCGATGGCATTGGTGGACAGGAACTGCACCCGCACCTGGCGCGACTCATCCACCTGCTGCCCTTGATCCGCGTATTGCCCGCCGGTCTTGCCGTTGATTCCCAGGGCCTTGCACATCACGTCGTAGATCGGCACCAGGGCAAAACCGAAGACAAACATCGCCGTCACTACCAGCAACAGGCGGGTCACCAGCTTCTTCAGCGAGATCTCGGCCATCTCAACGTCCTCCCCAACCTGTAGAAGCCGGCTTGCTGGCGAACCGGGCAATGCGTTCTATCGCCTGGCCCGACGCCTTCGCGAGCAAGCTCGCTCCTGCAGAACTGTTCATTTCACTTCCGGCGGGGTGACGAAGGTGTGGTACGGCGCCGGCGATGGAATGCTCCACTCCAGCCCTTCGGCCCCTTCCCACGGCTTGGCCGGGGCCGGTTTGCCGCCGCGAATGCACTTGATAACGATGAACAGGAAGAAAATCTGCGTCGCGCCGAAGGTGAAGGCGCCGATGGAGGACACCATGTTGAAGTCGGCGAACTGCAGGTTGTAGTCCGGAATCCGCCGCGGCATGCCCGCCAGCCCGACGAAGTGCATGGGGAAGAACGCCATGTTCATGCCGACAAAAGACAGCCAGAAGTGCAGCTTGCCCAGGGTTTCGTCGTACATGTGCCCGGTCCACTTGGGCAACCAGTAATAGGCCGAGGCAAAGATCCCGAAGATCGCCCCCGGCACCAGCACGTAGTGGAAGTGCGCCACCACGAAGTAGGTGTCCTGGTACTGAAAGTCCGCCGGGGCGATGGCCAGCATCAGTCCGGAAAAGCCGCCGATGGTGAACAGAATGACAAAGGCCACGGCGAACAGCATCGGCGTCTCGAAGGTCAGTGACCCCTGCCACATGGTGCTAACCCAGTTGAACACTTTGACCCCGGTGGGCACCGCGATCAGCAACGTGGCATACATGAAGAACAGCTCGCCCACCAATGGGATGCCCACCACGAACATGTGGTGCGCCCAGACGATGAACGACAGGAAGGCAATCGCCCCGGTGGCATAGACCATCGAGGTGTAGCCAAACAGCGGCTTGCGGCTGAAGGTGGGGATGATCGAGCTGACGGCACCGAAGGCCGGCAGGATCATGATGTACACCTCGGGGTGACCGAAGAACCAGAACACGTGCTGGAACAACACCGGGTCGCCACCGCCGGCGGCACTGAAGAAGCTGGTGCCGAAGTGGATGTCCATCAACATCATGGTCACGCAACCGGCCAGCACCGGCATCACCGCGATCAGCAGGAACGCGGTGATCAGCCAGGTCCAGACGAACAGCGGCATCTTCATCAGGGTCATGCCCGGGGCACGCAGGTTGAGGATGGTGGCGATCACGTTGATCGCGCCCATGATCGAGCTGATGCCCATCAGGTGGATGGCGAAGATGAAGAAGGTCACGCTTTCCGGGGCGTAGGTGGTGGACAGCGGGGCGTAGAAGGTCCAACCGAAATTCGGCCCGCCGCCGGGCATGAATAACGTCGAGACCAGCAGCAGGAAGGCCGCCGGTAGCAGCCAGAAGCTGAAGTTGTTCATCCGCGGCAGGGCCATGTCCGGGGCGCCGATCATCAGCGGGATCATCCAGTTGGCCAGGCCGACGAAGGCCGGCATCACCGCGCCGAAGACCATCACCAGGCCATGCATGGTGGTCATCTGGTTGAAGAACGCCGGCTCGACGATCTGCAGCCCGGGCTGGAACAGCTCGGCGCGGATCACCATGGCGAACGAGCCGCCCAGCAGGAACATCGCGAAGCTGAACCACAGGTACAGGGTGCCGATGTCCTTGTGGTTGGTGGTCAGCACCCAGCGCATCAGGCCCTTGGCGGGACCATGGGCGTGGTCATCATGGCCGGCGTGGCCGTGGTCATCAATCACTGCACTCATGCCCTGTCTCCTGCAAACGGGTGGGCTGGACGCCCAGGGACACTGCACCCCGAGCGGTTGCGGAAATCCCCAATAAGCCGGCTCATTGGCTTTCCGCCTGTTTCAGCGCCAGCACTTCTTTTGGCGTGACCATGTCGCCCTTGTTGTTGCCCCAGGCGTTGCGCTCGTAAGTGACGACGGCGGCGATGTCGACTTCCGACAACTGCTTGCCGAAGGCCGCCATGGCAGTCCCCGGTTTGCCGTGAAGGACGATATTCAAGTGATCGCCCTTGGGCCCGGTGGCGATCTTCGAGCCCTTGAGGGCCGGGAACATCGGCGGCAGGCCCTGGCCTTGCGCCTGGTGACAGGCGACACAGGTGGTGTGGTAGACCTTGTCGCCACGGGCCACCAGCTCGTCGAGGGTCCATTCCTTGCTGGTCAGCTCCTTGAGCTGGGCAGCCTCGGCCTTGCGCTCGCCCAGCCAGGTGGCGTAGTCGGCCTGACTCTTGACCTCGACCACGATCGGCATGAAGCCGTGGTCCTTGCCGCACAGCTCGGCGCACTGACCACGGTAGATGCCGGGCTTGTCGACCCGGGTCCAGGCTTCGTTGACAAACCCCGGGATGGCGTCACGCTTGACCGCGAAGGCCGGCACCCACCAGGAGTGGATCACGTCGGCGGCGGTCACCAGGAAACGCACCTTGGCCCCCACCGGCAGCACCAGGGGCTGGTCGACTTCCAGCAGGTAGTGCTCGCCCTTGGCGCTCTTGTTGTGGATCTGCTCGGCGGGGGTGGCCAGGTTGCTGAAGAACTCCACATCCTGGCCCAGGTATTTGTAGTGCCACTTCCACTGGTAGCCGGTGATCTGGATGTCCACGTCCGGCTCGCTGGTGTCGTACATCTTGATCAGGGTCGCCGTCGCCGGGACAGCCATGGCCACCAGGATCAGGAAGGGGATGATGGTCCAGAGGATTTCCACCGTGGTGCTTTCGTGGAAGCGGGCCGGGACCTGGCCGGTGGAGCGACGGTGCACGATCATCGACCAGAACATCGCGCCGAAGACGATGAGCCCGATCACCACACAGATCCAGAAGATGGTCATGTGCAGGTCGAATACCGCGTGGCTTATCTCGGTCGCCCCAGGCGTCATATTCACCGTCCAGGCGGCTTGCGCCTGGCTGAATACCGACCACAACAGGAGGCCCATCCAAACAGGTGGATGTCGCATCATTGCGGGTTCCCCTTATCGTTCTTGTTATCCCGGAGGCTCAACACCTGCGGCAAGGGAGCGGCTGCCTAGACTACGAACTTAAACCGGCCGGGGCCTCGCTGCGTTTGCAGTCGAGCGTCATCAGCTAACTTCATTCCTTGGCGAGTATAGACAGCGACTCTCACCTCGCAACGCGGTGGCGTAAATGAGCTGAGACACTGGAAAAGGAAGGTGTAAGCCACGGCACTGGAGGGGTCAGGATGGCCCATACACAAAGCGATATAACCCTGATGACTAAGCATGAAATAATTATTACAAATGCGTCTTAGCCGATTTTGTAAGCACGCTAACTTATGTCTTCCCTAATCATTTGCCCTTGTTCCCTGGAGTTTTCATGAACACCGCCGCATTGCGCGAGCAGATCCAACTGGCCCAGCAACACGAAGCCAGCACCGGTCTGCTGACCCAGCAGTTGAAAACCCAACTGCCTCACCTGCACCCCGCCATCCAATTGCCCGAAGTCGATGCCGAGGGCGTCATGACCCGCTTCGTCAGGGCCTACATCGACCAGGTTCCCGACCTGTTGGACGCCGCCAACGCCGTTGCCCGTGAAGCCGGCATCGAATCGCAGATCAAACCGGTACTGAAGATCGCCGAGCAATTCTTCCTCCAACCCCCGGCCATCATGGAAGGCCACGTAGGCCTCGACAGCCTGCTGGACGAAGCCTACCTGGCCCACCGCCTGGTGGAAGAGGTCAACGATCTGTACATCAAGCACTTCGGCCGTCCGCTGATCCCTCTGGACATGACAGTCGCCAACCTCATCGCCCACCAACTGATCGGCGAGTCCTTCGCCAACCAACTGGACGAAGCCGTGCATCACGCCGTCGACGCCATGCTCGACGAAGACAGCTTCGCCCTGGAATCGGTGGAAACCTACCGCGACAAACTCAGCAGCCCGGACACCGAAAACGCTTGGAAGCGCTGGCCCTGCCTGTCGCGCCAACTGGGCGTGGAACTGGAACTCGACCAGCCCGCCGCCTGACCTCACGCCTCACCAGCAAGGCTCGAACCGAGCCTTGTGGTGAGGGGGCCACGCCGCACCGCGCCAATAGCGGTCCTGACGCCGACAGAGATTCAGGAAGACTCAGAAGCGCGCTTTAGGCGTCGCCACAGGAATCGGCAGGGTGCCATCAAGCGGCAGGAAGCAACCTTTATCCGCGTCGTAGGCTTTGATCGAACTGCTCTCGATGTCGTAGACCCAGCCGTGGATGAACAATTGGCCGTTGGCCATGCGCGAGGCCACCGAGGGGTGGGTGCGCAAATGCTGCAACTGAGCGATGACGTTCTCCTCGGTCAGCACATGCATGCTGGACGACTCGTCGGCGCAAGCGCAGTTTTCATGAACCATGGTCCGCGCCACTTCAGCGTGACGCAGCCAGGCTTTGACCGTGGGCATCTTCTCCAGGCTTTGCGGGTTGAGCACCGCACGCATGGCGCCGCAATCCGAATGGCCGCAAACGATGATGTGGTGTACCCCAAGGGCCAGCACCGCGTACTCGATCGCCGTGGAAACACCCCCGTTCATTTGCCCATAAGGCGGCACTACGTTGCCCACGTTGCGGGTCACGAACAGGTCGCCGGGGGAGCTTTGGGTAATCAGTTCGGGAACGATGCGCGAATCGGCGCAGGCAATGAACATTGCCCTCGGACGCTGTGCTGTAGCGAGCTTTTTGAACAGTTCTTCCTGCTGCGGGAAGACTTCATGATGAAAATGCAAAAAGCCGTCAACGATATGCTGCAACGCTGCATCGGCGGTTTCGGCGGCCTCGCTGGGTGCGGGAGCCGACGCAGCCAACGGCTGTTTATCCTTGTCACTCATGCTTCAGCCTCTCTGTCGGATTTGATGAATTTTCCAGAATTATCCGGCACGACGCCAGCGCTCGATTAAAAGTCGAGCGGATGGCCAAGCGTGACCCATAAGTCACTTGATGAACAAGGCAGCCCTGAAACCTTGACTCAAATTGAATGAAACGCTCTGGAACGCCGCGCTGGGCGATACCAAAAAGTGACCAGGGTACCTCGACGCTCCGTGCTGGCTATTCAACGATAGGCCAATGTTCCTCACAGCAACGACATCTGCCCGCCCGGCGGACAGAAGGCCGAACAGTCGAGGTCGAAACCCTCGCGACGATTGAGCCCCAGGCGCTTGAGCGTCTTGGCGAAGCGCTGGGCCAGAAGGTCGGCGAAAGGGCCCTCACCGCGCATGCGGCTGCCAAAGCGACTGTCATAAAGCTCACCATCACGGCTCTGGCGGATCAGGCTGAGTACATGAGCCGCGCGCTGCGGATAATGCGCCGCCAGCCACTCCTCGAACAGCGGCGCCACCTCCAGGGGCAAGCGCAGCATCATATACGCCGCACTTTGCGCCCCGGCGGCATGAGCCTCACTGAGCAGGCTTTCCAATTCGCTGTCGTTGATCATCGGAATCATCGGCGAACACAGCACTCCCACTTTGATGCCGGCCTCACGCATCACCCGGATCGCCCGCAAACGCGCCTTGGGCGCTGCCGCCCGCGGTTCGAGAATGCGCTTGAGCTCATCGTCCAGGGTGGTCAGGCTGATCATCACCGCCACCAGCCGCCGCTGCGCCAATTCCGTCAGCAAGTCGAGGTCGCGCAGGATCAACGAGCCTTTGGTGACGATGGTCACCGGATGCCGATAGCGCAGCAGTACTTCCAGGGTGCGCCGGGTCAGTTGCTGCTCACGCTCGATGGGCTGATACGGGTCGGTGTTGGAACCCAGGTTGATTGGCGCGCAGCGATAACCCGGCTTGGACAGTTGCTGCTCCAGCAGCGCCGCGGCGTTGCTCTTGGCGATTAGCTTGGTTTCAAAGTCCAGCCCCGGCGACATATCCCAGTACGCGTGACTGGGCCGCGCATAACAATAAATGCAGCCATGCTCGCAGCCGCGATACGGATTGATCGAACGGTCGAAGGGCAGGTCCGGCGAACTGTTGCGGGTGATGATCGACTTGGCCGTTTCAAACCGCACCTCGGTGCCCTGGGTCAGCGGCACCTCTTGGTACCAACCATCGTCCTCGGCCACCGAATGCCGGGGGGCGAAGCGATTGTGCGGGTTACTCGCGGTGCCGCGACCACGAGACGGTAAAGGGCTGAACATAAGCAGCGCTCCATGACTGTATGCACATACAGTAATGGAGCCAGATTTATCTGACCAGCACCGCCGGACCGAAACCCAGCCTTTGTCGAACCGCGTTACACCACCTGCTCATATGGTGCTGGCACGTGTCCGGCTTGCCGCGCGGGGATGTCGTTTAGGTTCACGTTTCTTTGACAGACGCCTCACAGAGCTTTGACCGAGAAAAGCACACACTTTGAAGTATTGAATCCCACCCAGTGACCCGTCCATGTTCAGAATTCGATTGTTTCCTGCACTGTGCCTGACATTGCTGGCACTGCTCGCAGGGCCACAGGCCCACGCCGCCGACGCCCCCAGCAGCCGCCCGGAACAGTGGGCCCAGCCAGTGGAAAAACAGTACAACCTGTATGAAATGTCGCCAACACTGTATCGCAGTGCCCTGCCGGACAAAGACGCGCTGGCGTTGTTGGAAAAACTCAAGGTCGGCACAGTGATCAATTTTCTGCCGGAGTCCGACGCTCATTGGCTGAGCGCTTCGGGCATCAACCAAGTGCAGTTGCCCTATCGCACCAACCATGTGGATGACGCCGATGTGCTCAAAGTCCTACGCGCGATCCAGACCGCTGAAGCCCAAGGCCCGGTGTTGATGCACTGCAAGCATGGCTCGGACCGCACCGGCTTGATGTCGGCGATGTATCGAGTAGTGATTCAGGGATGGAGCAAAGAAGATGCGCTGAATGAAATGACCGAAGGCGGGTTTGGCGACAGCTCCCACTTTAAGGATGGCATTCGCTACATGATGCAGGCGGATATCGACAAACTGCGCACCGCGCTGGCCAATGGCGATTGCAGCACCAGTGTGTTCGCCACCTGTTCGGTGAAGAGCTGGTTCGAGACGGTGACGGCCACCAAGCCACTGAGTCACTGAAGGCTCGCCGCTCAAGGTGGCCACAAACCACCGTGCGGACGAAAGCAAGCAAGGCAAAGCGCTTGACCGACAAGCCGGCTCCCGCACAGGAGCCGGCTTCTTCTTGCACCCTTAATCGGTTTTTTTCTTCAACTTGGGGTTGGGGAAGAACTGCACCGATTGCACCTTGGTGTCGGCCACCTTGGGCGTCGCGCTGTTGACCCGGGTCCCGAGCTCCTTGGGCACCGACAGGCCCTGCTCGTTGAGGGTGTCGGAGTAGCCACAGGCCACGCACTCGCGATGGGGTACGTCGTCCTCACTCCACATCATCAGCTTGTCCTGCTCACTGCACGCCGGGCACACCGCCCCGGCGATAAAGCGTTTCTTGGTCTTCACGGGTGCGTCACTCATGCTGCCGCGTCCTCGCTGAGGCCGCTGTGGCGCAAGAGTGCGTCAATCGACGGCGCCCGTCCGCGAAAATCGACGAACAGCACCATCGGCTCCTGGGAGCCGCCACGGGCCAGGATCGCCTCACGGAACGCCCGTCCGGTGGCAGGGTTGAGCACGCCGTCTTCCTCGAATTTGGAGAAGGCATCGGCCGACAGCACTTCCGCCCACTTGTAGCTGTAGTAACCCGCGGCGTAACCACCGGCGAAGATGTGGGCAAAGCTGTTGGGAAAGCGGTTGTAGGCCGGCGGACGCATCACCGAGACCTCGTCGCGCACGGTTTCCAGCACTTGCAGCACGCTGCGGCCATCGCCATGGGTGGCGTGCAGTTCGAAGTCGAACAGGGAGAACTCCAGTTGGCGCACCATCATCAGCCCGGACTGGAAGTTTTTCGCCGCCAGCATCTTCTGCAGCAGGTCCTGGGGCAGCGGCTCACCGGTCTCGTAGTGGCTGGAGATCAACGCCAAGCCTTCCGGCTCCCAGCACCAGTTCTCCATGAACTGGCTCGGCAGTTCGACCGCGTCCCAGGCCACGCCGTTGATCCCGGAAACACCGGCATGCTCGACCCGGGTCAGCAAGTGGTGCAAACCGTGACCGAACTCGTGGAACAGGGTGGTGACTTCGTCGTGGGTCAAGAGTGCAGGCTTGCCGCTGTCGGCCGGGGTGAAGTTGCACACCAGGTTGGCCACCGGGCTCTGCAACACACCGTCAACCGTGCGACGACGATCGCGGGCACCGTCCATCCAGGCTCCGCCACGCTTGTTGGCGCGGGCGTAAAGGTCGAAGAAGAAGCGCCCGACGTGCTGGCCGTTCTCCTTGATTTCAAACAGGCGAACATCCGGATGCCAGGTGTCGAAGCCGGTCTGCTCGGCGATCTCGATGCCGTACAGGCGCTGGACAATGGCGAACAGCCCGCTCAGCACCTTGTCGATGGGGAAGTAGGCGCGCAGGGCTTCCTGGGACACGCTGTAACGTTGTTCGCGCAGCTTCTCGCCGTAGAAACCGCTGTCCCAGCTTTGCAGGTCAGCGCAGCCCTGTTCGGCGGCATAAGCCCGCAGTTGTTCCAGGTCCTGAGCGGCAAAAGGCTTGCTGCGCTTGGCCAGGTCCCGCAGGAAACTCAGCACCTGATCGCTGGACTCGGCCATCTTGGTGGCCAGGCTCAGCTCGGAGAAACTGGCAAAACCCAGGAGCTGGGCCAACTCCTGACGCAGGTCGAGGATTTCTTCCATCACCGGACCGTTGTCGTTCTGACCGGCATTGGGGCCTTGGTCCGACGCTCGGGTGCAATAGGCGGCGTAGACTTCTTCGCGCAGGGCACGATCCTCGGCGTAGGTCATCACCGCGTAGTAGCTAGGGAATTCCAAAGTGATCAGCCAGCCTTCCAGGCCTTTGGCCTGTGCGGCGGCCGCCATTTGCGCCTTGGCCGAATCGGTCAGACCGGCCAGGGCCGCTTCATCGGTAATGTGCTTGGTCCAGGCTTGGGTGGCGTCCAGCAACTGGTTGGAGAAACGGCTGCCCAGCTCCGAGAGCCGGCTTTGTACCTCTGCGTAGCGCTGTTGCTGCTCGGGCGGCAAGTCGATGCCCGACAGGCGGAAGTCCCGCAGGGAGTGTTCGAGGATGGTCTTCTGCGCCACGTCGAACCCAGCGGCTTCCGGGCTCTTGGCCAGGGCGTCGAAGGCCTGGAACAGCTCGCGGTTCTGGCCCATTTCCGTGGAGTAGGCACTCAAGGCCGGCAGACACGCCTCGTAGGCTTCGCGCAGCTCGGCGCTGTTGCACACTGCGTTGAGGTGGCTGACCGGGCTCCAGGCGGCGCCCAGTCGATCGTTCAGCTCGTCCATGGCCAGCACCAGGCCAGCCCAGGTCGGCTGGGTGGCTTGGGTCTTGAGGATCTCAGCGATGGCGGCGCGGTTGTCAGCCAGGATCTGTTCGATGGCCGGTTGCACATGCTCGGCGCGGATCGCCGAGAACGGCGGCAGGTCGTAGGGCTGCAGAAGAGGGTTGTTCACACTCACGGTGGGCACCTTGGCTGGAAGAAACATTGCGCCATCTTAATTACAATCGACAGCCACCGCAGCTATAGACCCCATTAATAAATCTCAGAGAGGCATGCGCACTTGGCCATTCGCACCTACCAGAAACACACACCCAACCTGGGCGAACGGGCCTTTGTCGACCACTCGGCGGTGGTCATCGGCGACGTGGAAATCGGCGCCGACAGCTCAGTCTGGCCGCTGACCGTGATCCGCGGCGACATGCACCGTATCCGCATCGGCGCGCGCACCAGCGTGCAAGACGCCAGCGTGCTGCACATCACCCACGCCGGCCCCTTCAACCCCGACGGCTTCCCGCTGCTGATCGGCGATGACGTGACCATCGCCCACAAAGTCATGCTCCACGGCTGCAGCATCGGCAACCGGGTCCTGATCGGCATGGGCAGCATCGTCATGGACGGCGCGGTGGTGGAAGACGAGGTGATCGTCGGCGCCGGCAGCCTGGTACCGCCGGGCAAGCGCCTGGAAAGCGGTTTCCTCTATGTCGGCAGCCCGGTGAAACAGGCACGCCCGCTGACCGACAAGGAGCGGGCGTTCTTCACCTACAGCGCGGCCAACTACGTGAAACTCAAAGACCTGCACCTGGCCGAAGGCTACGACCAGCCTTGACCCATAGCTGCACTGCCCAGGACCTACCATGCATTACCAAAGCGTATTATTCGACCTCGACGGCACCCTGACCGACCCGCGCGAAGGCATCACCCGCTCGATCCAGTTCGCCCTGGGCAAGCTGGGCATCGATGAGCCGGACCTGACCCGGCTGGAACACTTCATCGGCCCACCGCTGTTGCAGGCGTTCATGCAGTTCTACGCCTTCGACGAAGCCCGGGCCTGGGAAGCGGTGAACTTCTACCGCGAACGCTTCAAAGTCACCGGTCTCTATGAGAACCGGGTTTTCGACGGTGTCATGCCGCTGCTGGAAACCCTCGGCAACCAAGGCCGACAACTGTACATCGCCACCTCCAAACCCTGGGTGTTCGCCAGGGAAATCGCCCGCCATTTCGACTTCGCCCGGCACTTCAAGGTGATCTACGGCAGCGAGCTGGACGGCACCCGCACCGACAAGGTGGAGCTGATCGCCCACTTGCTGGAGCAGGAACGGCTCGACCCGGCCACCACCCTGATGATCGGCGACCGCAAGCATGACCTGATCGGAGCCCGGCGCAACGGCCTGGACGCAGCGGCGGTGGGCTATGGCTTTGGCAGTCGCGAGGAGTTGATTGCAGAAGCACCGGCCTATCACTTCGAAACCCTGGCCGAGCTGCACCAGGCGTTTTTAGGCCATTAGGCACCAGCCGAACCCAAGGCACCCACGGGGACAAGGGCGCTTGCTCCCGCCGGGGCGCCCAGCGCGCTTGTCACAACCTGCCACCGCGCTCGATCCGCGTTACCTCAAGCCCCCATCAGTCGCTGCAAGGCCGCCTTGCGCTGCTCGACCGGCAACTGCCCCAGCGTCTCCACCGCGGCGAAAAACCCCGGCCAGTCGCCCCTCACCTGTTTGAACAACGCGGCAAATGCCGGCACCCACTGGTCGTACAAGCCGAACGGCAGCAGCCGCGCATTGTTCAGCGGCGCATTGATCCAGGCATCATAACGTTTGGAGCCGGCCCACTGGCTGTCACGCAGTTGCCGATAATCCTCGCGCAAACGCTCGAACGCCAATGCCTTGCGCTGACGCATCTGCTCGACGGGCAAGGGCAGGGCATATAGACGCTCCAGGCGTTTGCGCGTATCGAGCAACAGCTGGATGAACTGATCACGCTGGCGCACATCGACGTTGTCCTGGGGCGGCAAACCGCGATAGGCCCGCCATTGCCGTGTGCCCTCCTGCTCGACGAAGGTGGCAAAAGATTCATTGAACTCGGTGTCATCCTTCACATAGAAGCGCTGATGGGCCAGCTCATGAAAGATCAGGGTCGCCAGGCGCTCATCGCCCCAGTGCATCATCGAACTGATGATCGGATCGTCGAACCAGCCCAGGGTCGAGTACGCCTCCACCCCGCCAATTGCCACATCCATGCCTTTTAGCTGCTGCCGCGCCGCCTCACCGCGAGCCGCGCCCTGGCTGTAGTAGCCGCGGTAGGCGACGCAACCGGCAATGGGAAAGCAGTGGGTTTGCGGACTCAGGGAGAACTCCGGCGTAGCGAACACATTCCACACCACATAGGGCCGGCCGATGTCGACGTACAGCCGGTAGCTGCGGTTGTCCGGCAGGTGCAGGTACTGGCTGGCAAAGCTCCGGGCCCGCTGCGACTGGGCCAGATGGGCCCGCAGGGTCGGGTCACTAGCGGGATCTGCCAACACCTCGGCCACCGGGGTGCGCGCCCGCAACAGCTGCAACTGTCCACTGGCCAGTTGGCTGTAGTAATCCAGGCTGCTGCAGCCGCTGAGCAGGCCAAGCATCAGGATCGGCAGCAGGACACGCGAAACGGCATCACGTATCCGATGGCATGAAGGCGGCCTGTTCAATGTGCATCATCCGGAGAAAATCTGCCGGCAAGACTATCTCGCCAGCCCGACACTTCGCCAGGCGCCCGTGACGTCACTGGAAATGCCCGCAACACCAGCAGAGGGCTGCCAAGGTCGTTGATCAGCGTTATGCTCAGATTCCCCACGCTCAATCGGCCACCGCCATGCGCCACTTATTGCTCGCCCTCAGCCTCACCGCCCTCGGCGCCTGCTCCAGCCCCTTGCCCAACGTCGATCCCCAGCAGGCCTGGATCGACCTGGCCACACCGACCCCAGGCGGCAAACTGGTGATGGCCGAACGCCTGGACAACCAGCGTTTGCAGGACGGCCGCTACTTCCAGGTCAGCCCGGGTAGCCATGAGTTGACGGTGCGCTTTGACTTCGAGGTGTTCTCCGGCGGCATGGGCATGAATGCCGAACCTCAGGAACGCCTGTGCTACCTGACAGTGCGCTACGACCATTTCCAGGCCGGCCAGCGTTATCGCCTGGAAGCGCGCAACCTGGCGTTCACCCCCAGCGCCCGGCTGTACAACGCCCAGCGCGAGATCGTCGCCGAGGAGCGCATGATCAATTGCGTGCCCTGATTGGGCTCAGCCATCGTTCTTCTGGTAGATGATCTTCTTGGTGCCGTTTTCACAGCTGCCGACCACCATGTTGGTGTCTTGGACTTCGTCGTTGTTGACGATTTCCAGCGTGTAGGACGGTACGCCCCGGGCCTGGATCTTGGCTTCGATCTCGGCCTTGAGTTCATCACAGGGCTTGGGGGCGGCCAGGGCCGATGAGGCCAGCGCACAACTAACAACCGCCAAGGCAAAACGTTTCATGATCTAAAGCTCCCTGGCTGCGGCGCGCACGAACGTGCACTGAAGCCGCAGTCGAGCATTCGACCACAGGTATTGGAAACGAGTTCTGGGCCAGCGCGCTGGCCGGCTCCGGCCATGGGGCAAGGAACCGGCTCGCCGCGCTGCGCCCGCGTCAGCCGACCAGGGTCGCATCCAGGCTGATCTTGGCGTTAAGCACCTTGGACACCGGGCAACCTTCCTTGGCCTTATTGCTCAACTCAGTGAACTGCTGCTGACTGGCGCCGGGGATCTTCGCCTTCAGAATCAGCTGCACCGCAGTGATGGCGAAGCCGCCGTCGACCTGATCCAGGGTCACTTGCGCCTGGGTGTCGATGCTGTCCGCCTTGAGCCCGGCCTCACCAAGAATCATCGAAAAAGCCATGGAGAAGCAGCCCGCATGGGCGGCACCGATCAACTCTTCCGGATTGGTGCCCTTGCCACCTTCAAAACGCGCCGTGAAACCGTAAGGCGCTTCGCGCAACACACCGGTTTCGGTCGAAATAGAGCCAATACCGGTTTTCAGATCACCTTCCCAATGAGCCGAGGCTTTCTTTTTGATACTCATCTCTATCTCCTTAAGAACCAGCGCGATGATTCGCACCGTAATGGTTTGCGTTGCCTAAGGGTTCTGAGGATAGATCTGACGGCAAAGTTCAGACGGGGTGATCGGCGTTCATTTACCCGACAAATTCACTCTGACTATTGAAACTCGGGTATATGCCCACATTGCATAGGTCTGACTTACAGACTTCGACAGGCTTTGGCTCATGACACAAGCCTGCACACCCTTAAGGAGAAGCAGGCTTATGACTGCGCTGTCCGCTGTTAAATTCTCGACCCTCGACCTGGTGCCCGTGCGCGAAGACGGCAGCCCGGCGCAATCCTTGCGCAATTCCCTGGACTTGGCGCAACACGTGGAAAAGTGCGGCTACACTCGCTTCTGGGTCGCCGAGCACCACAACATGGACGGCATCGCCAGCTCCGCGACCTCGGTTTTACTCGGCTACCTGGCCGCTGGCACCTCGTCCATTCGCGTCGGTTCCGGCGGCGTCATGCTGCCCAACCATGCGCCACTGGTGATCGCTGAACAGTTCGGCACCCTGGAAAGCCTGTACCCGGGCCGCATCGACCTGGGCCTGGGCCGCGCACCGGGTTCAGACCAGATGACCGCCCGCGCCCTGCGCCGGGAACGCTCCGGCAGTGCCGACGATTTCCCCCAAGACGTGGCGGAGCTGATGGCCTATCTCGGCCCGCGTACCCCAGAACAGCGAGTGATCGCGGTACCAGGCACCGGGACCAACGTGCCGGTGTGGTTGCTGGGTTCCAGCCTGTTCAGCGCGCAATTGGCTGGAGAGCGGGGTTTGCCCTATGCCTTTGCCTCACATTTCGCTCCGCGCTACATGCATGAGGCAATTCGCGTCTATCGCAACCACTTCAAGCCTTCGGCGGTGCTCGACAAACCTTACGTGATGCTCGGCGTACCGCTGGTCGCCGCCGACACCGATGAACAGGCCGAGTACCTGGCCACTTCGGTGTACCAGCGGATTCTCGCGCTGATGCGTGGCCAGAGCCTGGTGCAGCGCAAGCCGGTACAAAGCATGGATGGCCTGTGGCTGCCCCACGAGAAGGAGGCCGTCATGAGCTTCCTGGGACTGGCCATGATCGGCAGCCCGGCAAAAATCCGCGCCAAGCTCGAAGTCCTGATCGAGCAGACCGGTGCCGATGAACTGATCTTCACCTGCGACCTGTACGAACACGCCGATCGCCTGCATTCCTATGAATTGCTGTCACAAGTGATGAAAGGCTAAGGCCGGGGCAGGTTCTGGCAGGCAAAAAAAACCGACGCCTTGGCGTCGGTTTTTTTACCTCTACAAGGGCTCAGCCACGCTTGTAGACAATCTCCTTGGTGCCGGCTTCGCAAGAGCCGACCACTTTGCCGTCTGCCGCCGCGCCTTTGTCCACCACTTCCAGCGAGTAGTGCGCGACGCCATTGGCGTCGAGCTTTGCAGCAATCTCGCCTTTGAGCTCGTCACAGGGCTTGCCAGCGGCTAAGGCAGTTCCCGCAAGACTCAACAAAGCAGCAGCTAATACTAGGTTTTTCATCGGTCACATTCCCTGGTCGGATCAAAAGAGGCGGCGTAGAGGCCGGCCTGACAGAGGTTCAAAACAGTTGTAGCGCTTTGCCATTTCCTATGGCAATCGGCCAGCGCACAAGTTCCAGAGCCTAGCTCAAGCCTTCAACTATTCACAATCCGAAACCCCACCTTGAGCGTGACCTGAAAGTGCGCCGCTTTGCCGTCCTTGATATGACCGCGTGTTTCGGTCACTTCAAACCACTCCAAGTGCTTGATGCTTTTATGCGCCTCGGCCAGCGCGTTGTTGATCGCCTCTTCGATGCTGTTGGGCGACGAACCCACCAGCTCAACTTTTTTGTAGGTGTGATGATCGGTCATGGCGTTCTCCTTTTTAGCTGTGAATTACAGCCTAGCAGTGATTGTTCTTATTACGGGGGGCGCCATTGCCCAGGGGGAAATTCAGATTTTCTGCACTTTCCCCATACGTCGCAGTCGGATATTACACAGCCCACTCATCACCCTGCAGGAGAGCCGACATGGCCAATACTTCGCTACGCAAAGCCTCACTGGAAAGCATGGAAGCTGAGATCGCAAGCCTGCTCAAATCCCTGGAAAGCCTCAAGGACGACGCTTCTGACGAGTCGCGCAAAACCCTCAAAGCGCTCAAAAGCAATGCTGAAAGTGCCTTGAAGCACTCGCGTAGCCTGCTCGCCGACGCGTATGAAGAAGTCAAAGTAAAAACCCGTGAAACCGGGATCGCCACCCGCGACTATGCCCAGGAGCACCCGTGGACCACTGCCGGTGTGGCCGTCGGCGCTATTGGTCTGCTGGCCGCGTATCTGTTGTGCAAACACCGTAATTAACGTTGCTGGCGCAGTTCATTTTTCAGCCACTGCGCCAGTTGCCGAGCGCGCCCGTCCGCGGCGCGCTTGGGTAGCCACAGCGCCAGTTGCCCCGGGGTGTCGGAAAACCCCCACGGGGCCACCAGCCTGCCCGCCAGCAAGTCCTCGGTCACCAGCGGTTGCGGGGCGATCGCCACGCCAAGCCCAGCCACGGCCGCTTCCAGCAAATAATACAGATGCTCGAAACCCTGCCCGTACTTCAGCCGTTCGGTGGCGATGCCATTTTGCCGCGCCCAACTGGGCCAGGCCTGGGGGCGCGAGGTGGTGTGCAACAGAGACTCTTCCAGCAGCACCGTGGCCGGCGCTTCGCGCAAATGCGGGTAACCGCCATAACGCGGGCTGAGCACCGGGCCGATGCGCTCGCAGGCCAACTCATAGACCTGCATGTCCGCAGGCCACGGCGGCTCGGCGAACACCAGCAAGGCATCCAGCCCCGGGCGGCGTGGGTCCAGATCGCCCTCACCGGCAGACAGGTGCAGGCGCAAGTCCGGAAGGTCGGCATGCAATCGTCCCAGGCGCGGAATCAGCCAGCGGGCCAGCAAGCTGCCAGAGCAGCCAAGGACGAACGGCGCATCGGCGCTGCTTTGGGTCAGTTCGGCGCACACGTCGCGCAGACGCTCGAATGCCTCATTGCTGACATCCCGCAGGCGGACTCCGGCATCTGTGAGTTTAAGGCCTCGCCCGTCCTTGACGAAAAGGCTCAGCCCCAGGTGCGCTTCGAGCGCTTTCAACTGGCGGCTGACCGCGCCGTGAGTGACGTGCAATTGCTCGGCAGCCTGACTGACGCTGTTGAGTCTGGCGGCGGCTTCGAAGGCCCGCAGGGCATTCAGGGGAGGCAGATCGCGGCTCATTTTACTTGTGAGTTTTCCTGACAGGTTGTGGCGATCTTATCGGTTTTCAGCCACCAGTGTCAGGGGTAGAGTGAACACCATTGTTCTTCGACGACACCGTCTTTCCACACACTTCTCCGGGAGCGCTCCAATGACCCAGTCCCAATTGCGTAATGGTCCTGACGACAACGGCCTGTTTGGTGCGTTCGGCGGCCGCTACGTGGCAGAAACCCTGATGCCGCTGATCCTCGACCTGGCCCGTGAATACGAAAAGGCCAAGGAAGATCCCGAGTTCCTCAAGGAACTGGCCTACTTCCAGCGCGATTACGTCGGTCGTCCAAGCCCGCTGTACTTCGCCGAGCGCCTGACCGAACACTGCGGCGGCGCCAAGATCTACCTCAAGCGCGAAGAGCTGAACCACACCGGCGCGCACAAGATCAACAACTGCATCGGCCAGATCCTCCTGGCCCGGCGCATGGGCAAGAAACGCATCATCGCCGAGACCGGTGCCGGCATGCACGGCGTGGCCACCGCCACCGTGGCCGCGCGCTTTGGTCTGCAATGCGTGATCTACATGGGCACCACCGACATCGAACGCCAACAGGCCAACGTGTTCCGCATGAAGCTGCTAGGCGCCGAAGTGATCCCGGTCGTCGCCGGCACCGGCACCCTGAAAGACGCCATGAACGAAGCCCTGCGTGACTGGGTAACCAACGTCGACAGCACCTTCTACCTGATCGGCACCGTGGCCGGCCCGCACCCGTATCCGGCCATGGTCCGCGACTTCCAGGCGGTGATCGGCAAGGAAACCCGCGAGCAGATGCAAGCCCAGGAAGGCCGTCTGCCGGACAGCCTGGTGGCGTGCATCGGCGGCGGTTCCAACGCCATGGGCCTGTTCCACCCGTTCCTTGACGATAAAAGCGTGCAGATCATCGGCGTCGAAGCCGCCGGCTACGGCATCGAGACCGGCAAACACGCCGCCAGCCTCAACGGCGGCGTACCCGGCGTGCTACACGGCAACCGCACCTTCCTGCTGCAGGACGACGATGGCCAGATCATCGACGCCCACTCGATTTCCGCCGGCCTCGACTACCCCGGCATCGGCCCGGAACACGCCTGGTTGCACGACATCGGCCGCGTCGAATACACCTCGGTGACCGACGACGAAGCCCTGGCCGCGTTCCACCAATGCTGCCGCCTGGAGGGCATCATCCCGGCCCTGGAAAGCGCCCACGCCCTGGCCGAAGTCTTCAAGCGCGCACCGACCCTACCCAAGGATCACCTGATGGTGGTCAACCTCTCGGGGCGTGGCGACAAAGACATGCAAACCGTCATGCACCACATGCAACAGTCCCAGCAGGAGAAACACTGATGAGCCGCCTGCACACCCGCTTTGCCAAGCTCAAAGAACAGAACCGCGCCGCCCTGGTGACCTTCATCACCGCAGGCGATCCGAACTACGACACCTCCCTGGCGATCCTCAAGGGCCTGCCCGCAGCCGGCGCCGACGTGATCGAACTGGGCATGCCCTTCACCGATCCGATGGCCGACGGCCCGGCGATCCAGCTGGCCAACATCCGCGCCCTGGGAGCCCAGCAAAACCTGGCGAAAACCCTGCAGATGGTCCGCGAATTCCGCGACGGCAACCACGAAACCCCGTTGGTGCTGATGGGCTACTTCAACCCCATCCACCACTACGGCGTGGGGCGTTTCATCGCCGACGCCAAGGCCTCCGGGGTGGATGGCCTGATCGTGGTCGACATGCCACCGGAACATAACAGCGAGCTCTGCGACCCGGCCCAGGCCGCCGGCATCGACTTCATCCGCCTGACCACGCCGACCACCGACGACGCGCGCCTGCCGAAGGTGCTCGATGGCAGTTCCGGCTTTGTCTACTACGTTTCGGTAGCTGGGGTGACCGGCGCCGGCGCCGCCACCCTGGAGCATGTGGAGGAGGCCGTGGCCCGCCTGCGACGCCACACCGACCTGCCCATCAGCATCGGTTTCGGCATCCGCACCCCGGAGCAGGCCGCCGCCATCGCCCGCCTGGCAGACGGCGTGGTCGTGGGCTCGGCGCTGATCGACCACATCGCCAATGCCGAGTCTTGCGAGCAAGCGGTGGACGGAGTCCTGAGCCTGTGCGCGGCCTTGTCCGAAGGCGTGCGTCAAGCCCGGGTCAGCTGAAGGTAAAGTTCCCGATACAGAGGAATTAGCGCCTCGCCACGCAGACTAAATAAGCAAGACCTTGGGGGTTCAGAGCCAACGTTCTGAACCCCTTTTTGCTGCATGCGCTGTGAGGAATGCCTGATGAAAATGCCCAAACGTCTGATTGCCGGTGCGGCCGTGCTGATGCTCAGCGCAAGCCCGCTACTACAGGTCATGGCCGACGAACGCGGTGGCCATAATCGCGGTGGGCCACAGCAGGAGCATTGGGACAACCGCGGTCATGAACATCGCGGCTCAGGGAATAACCACCGGGGCGGCCCGCCCCGGGATTTTGGCCCGGTGCGTCAAACCATCCGCGACAACCACCGCTACTTCGTACGCGGCGCTCCACCGCCACCGGGTATCCACCTGGTCCGCGGTCGGCCGTTGCCTCACGGCTACTACGGCGAGCGCCTCGACCGCCGCGCCCTGTCGCGCCTACCGGTGTATCAAGGCTACGAATGGCGACGCATGGGCGGTGACATCATCCTGATCGCCGTGAGCACCGGGATCGTCTACGAGATCCTCAACGGCGTGCTCTACTGATCGTTTTTTGTACAAGTCCGGCTTCCAGGAGCCGGCTTACCGTGCACCGCCGCACCTTAGAACCCCGACACATCCAGCAGCCTGACGGCTCCCATCCACATCGCATGATCCGTGTGATCCAACAGGTCATTGCCAGTGTCCGGGTGTAAAAACACCACCAGCCCCCGGCGATTGAGCGCCAACCACGGCACCACCTGGGCAAATAGCTCGGGAGCGAACGCCAACTGGCAGCTCCAATCCGGGTGCGGCCCGACCGGCCGCTCATGTACCCGGCCCATTTGCAGCTCGAACAGCTGCGCCGCCTGCTCGCACAAGGCCCGGGCCTGGTCCAGGGTGCTGGCGTCAAAGTAGACATGGGCGTGATAGCCCTTGATCCGTTGCATGCAAAGCCTCGCGATAAAGACGAGCCCTCAAGGCTCGCCACAGATGCAGAACACCCGCTGTGAAGAAAACACCGACCCCATGAAAACACCGAAAGCCGACCGGCTCAAAACGCTTGCACCAGCGTCGCCGCCACCTCCAGCAGTTGCTGGCGCAGCCTTATAGGCTGCGATCCACCTATAAGGCAATGGACGGCAACGACAATCCCGTGAGGAACTGGCCGCTGCCGGCCTGCTCGGCCATCAGCCAATCGACGAAGCGCTGGATCAACGGCCCGCGACGCTTGCGCGGCGGCAGCACCACGTAATAGCCGTAGGCGGACAGCGCACTCTGGGCGATCGGCCGGCACAGCAGGCCCTGGTCCAGCAGGTTGTCCACCAGGTGGCGCCAGCCGATGGCCACGCCCTGGCCGCCGATGGCCGCCTGGATCAGCAGGGTGTAGTTGTCGAAACGCAATTGCCCGGGGGGCGGGGCGCCGGCCAGTCCCAGTTCGCGGAACACCCCGCTCCAGTCGAACCAGTGACTGGCGTTTTCGCCGCGCAGGTGCAGCAGCGGCATCTCCAGCAGGGCATGGGCGGGCAGGGGGGCAGCGCGGTCCTTGAGCAGCAGCGGGCTGCACACCGGAAACACTTCCTCGCTGAACAGCCAGTGACCTTCGCCGTGTTTGAAACGCCCGTCGCCGAACAACACCGCCACGTCGATATCGCTGCGCAGCATGCTGTGGCTGCGTTCGCTGGTCACCAGGCTGACGTCCACCTGGGGGTTGGCCTCATGGAAGCGATGCAGGCGCGGCATCAGCCAGTAGGCGGCGAAGGCGAAATCCGTGGCCACCTGCAACACCTCGTGCTGATGCTGCTGGACCAGGGCAGTGAGACCGGCATCGATGCTCTGCAAGCCGATCTGCACCTGCTCCAGCAACAACGCGCCGGAGTCGGTCAGTTCGATGCCCCGGTAGATGCGGTCGAACAAGCGTACGCCCAATTGCTCTTCCAGCCGCTTGATTTGCTGGCTGATCGCCGGCTGGGTAGTGCCCAGTTCCACTGCCGCCGCGGTGAAGCTGCGCAGACGTGCGGCCGCTTCAAACACCCGGAGCAGGTCCAGGGACAGGTCGCCAAGGGCTTCATACATAAGCTGTACTTATCCTAGTCATTGCCGTGCATGGGCTTTACCGCCAAAGACATGGAATCCATGCTCAATCGCAGCACTTTCGCATAACCCTTGACTATGGAATGCCGCGAACCCATGAAGCGCAAGAACATTCTTTTCATCATGGCCGATCAGATGGCCGCGCCCTTGCTACCGTTCTACGGTCCATCGCCGATCCAGCTGCCGCACCTCAGCCGCCTGGCCGCCCAAGGCGTGGTGTTCGACGCCGCCTACTGCAACAGTCCGCTGTGCGCGCCCTCGCGCTTCACCCTGGTCAGCGGCCAGTTGCCGAGCAGAATCGGCGCCTACGACAACGCCGCGGACTTCCCCGCTGACGTGCCCACCTACGCCCACTACCTGCGGCGCCTGGGCTATCGCACGGCGCTGTCGGGCAAGATGCACTTCTGCGGCCCGGATCAGTTGCACGGCTACGAAGAGCGCTTGACCAGCGACATCTACCCCGCCGACTACGGCTGGGCGGTGAACTGGGATGAACCCGAGGTGCGCCCCAGTTGGTACCACAACATGTCCTCGGTGCTGCAGGCCGGCCCTTGCGTGCGCACCAACCAACTGGATTTCGATGAAGAGGTGGTGTTCAAGGCCCAGCAGTACCTGTTCGACCATGTGCGCGAAGCCGGCGACCGGCCGTTCTGCCTGACCGTCTCCATGACCCACCCCCACGATCCCTACACCATTCCCAAGGCCTTCTGGGACCTGTACCGCGACGACGACATTCCGCTGCCCCAGACCCCACCGCAGAGCGAGCTGGACCCGCATTCCCAGCGCCTGCTCAAGGTCTACGACCTGTGGAACAAACCGCTGCCTGTGGATAAGATCCGCGACGCGCGACGGGCCTACTTCGGCGCCTGCAGCTACATCGACAGCAACGTCGGCAAGCTGCTGCAGACCCTGGAAGACACCGGGCTGGCGGACGACACCCTGATCGTGTTTTCCGGCGACCACGGCGACATGCTCGGCGAGCGCGGCCTCTGGTACAAAATGCACTGGTTCGAAATGGCCGCCCGGGTGCCGCTGCTGATCTGCGCGCCGGGGCAGTTCGCCGCCGGGCGGGTTGGCGCCGCCGTCTCCACCGCCGACCTGCTGCCGACCCTGGTGGAGCTGGCCGGTGGCCGCGTGGAGCCCGACCTACCTCTGGACGGCCGCTCCCTGGTCCCCCATCTGCTGGGGCAGGGCGGCCACGATGAGGTGTTCGGCGAATACATGGCCGAAGGCAGCATCAGCCCGCTGATGATGATTCGTCGGGGCGCCTACAAATTCATCTACAGCGAAGACGACCCCTGTCTACTCTTCGATGTAGCCAACGACCCGCAGGAACACCGCGACCTCAGCCAGTCGGCCGAGCATCAAACGCTGTTCAGCGCCTTCCTCGCCGAAGCCCGGGACAAATGGGACATTCCGACGCTTCACCAACAGGTCCTGGTCAGCCAGCGCCGTCGCCGCCTGGTGGCCGACGCCCTGAGCCGGGGCAAACGCAAGAGCTGGGACCATCAGCCCATGGTGGACGCCGGTGAGCAATACATGCGTAACCACATCGACCTCGATGACCTGGAGCGCAAGGCTCGTTATCCACAACCCTGCCAACACCAATAACGTAAGCACCTGTACAGGATCCAGCGCGCGACGCTCAGGCCTTTTTAACCACGCATGAGCGAAGCGCCGCCGATCGTGAACCGGTTTTAAGGGGAAGAACATGCAACGATTATCCACAGCACTGGCAATCGGCTTCCTGGCTCTGGGCAGCGCATCCGTCTGGGCCGACTCGTGCGAGACGGTGAAAATGGCCGATCCAGGCTGGAGCGACATCGCCGCCACCAACGCCATCACCGGTTTTTTGCTGGAAAGCATGGGCTACAAGGCCAAGATCGATACCCTGGCGGTGCCGATCATCTACGGCGGGCTCAAGGACGGCCAGGTGGATGTCTTCATGGGCAACTGGATGCCGGCGCAGCAAGGCTTCTACGACAAGTTCGTGGCCAATGGCGAGGTCACCCAGGTGGCGAAAAACCTGGAAGGCACCGAATTCACCCTGGCAGTTCCGGACTACGTGTGGGAGGCGGGGGTGCATGACTTTGCCGATCTGAACACGTTCGCCGACCGGTTCAACCACAAGCTCTACGGCATCGGCTCCGGCGCCCCGGCCAACCTGTCGCTGCAGGAAATCATCAAGCACAACGAGTTCAACCTCGGCCAGTGGAAGCTGATCGAATCCAGCGAGCAGGCAATGCTTGCCGAAGTCTCCAGGGCCACCAAGAAGCAGCGCTTCGTGACCTTCCTCGGCTGGACCCCACACCCAATGAACGTGCAACTGAACATGCGCTACCTGACCGGTGGCGAGAAGTATTTCGGTGCCAGCGGCAGCGTCTACACCCTGACCCGCAAAGGTTACGCACAGGCCTGCCCGAATGTCGGCAAGCTGCTGAGCAATCTGCGTTTCACCCAGGACATGGAGAACAGCATCATGTCCTGGGTGATAAACAAGAAGGTCAGCAACGCCGAGGCGGCCAAGGCCTGGATCAAGGCCAACCCGACGGTGCTGGAGCCATGGCTGGAAGGGGTCAAGACCTTCGATGGCCAAGACGCGCTGGGGGCCGTGCAGGCCAACCTGTAGATCGCCCATGCTCGACGGCGATGGCTGCAGCCAGGGGGCGGGCTTGCGCAGCAGTCCCAACCGCGACCAATGCGTTCCAGCAGCAAGCCGCGAGTGCAGAATCCGCGACCACGAGGCTGAGCAATGCGAGCAGGTTGCTCAGCCCCACGCCCAAGCCTGGACAATGCATTACCCTGACACCTCTTGAATCAACCCAACCGCGAGGAATCATGGCCTGGCCCAATCGCCGTTCACTGCTGCCCTTTCTGAGCTGGCTGCCACAGCAGACCCGCGCCAGCGTCGGTCGTGACTTGCTGGTGGGCTTGAGCGGCGCGATTCTCGCCCTGCCACAATCCATCGCCTACGCCCTGATCGCCGGCCTGCCCCCGGAGTACGGGCTGTACGCGGCCATAGTCCCGGTGCTGATCGCCTGCCTCTGGGGCTCCTCCTGGCACCTGATCTGCGGACCCACGGCGGCGATTTCCATCGTTCTGTACGCCAGTGTCAGCCCCCTGGCGCTGCCGGCCTCCGAGGACTACATCACCCTGATCCTGCTGCTGACCCTGCTGGCCGGAGTGTTCCAGTGGCTATTGGGGATGTTGCGCTTCGGCGCCCTGGTGAACTTCGTCTCGCATTCGGTGGTGCTGGGCTTCACCCTCGGCGCGGCGGTGGTGATCGCCCTGGGACAGTTGCCTAACCTGCTGGGCCTGGACCTGCCCAGCCAAGCCACCGCCCTCACTAGCCTGAGCCAGCTGCTGGAGCATCTGGATGCCGTGGACCTGCCTTCGCTGCTGCTGGGACTGGGCACGCTGATTGTCGGCCTTGGCCTCAAGCTGCTGGCGCCACGCTGGCCGAGCCTGTTGATCAGCCTGATACTCAGCGCCTGGGTGGTGTGGTTGCTGCCAGGGCTGTTCGGCCATGTGCAACGGGTCAGCGCCTTTGTTGGCCGCTTACCACCGTTGAGCCCCGTGCCACTGGACCTGGAGCTGATCCTGCGCCTGCTGCCAAGCGCCGTGGCGGTGGGCATGCTGGGGCTGGTCACCAGCTTGTCGATTGCCCGCTCGCTGTCGGCGCGCTCGGAGCAACTGCTGGACGCCAACCAGGAAATCCGCACCCAGGGCCTGTCGAACATCGTCGGTGCGTGCTTCTCTGGCTACCTGTCCTCAGGCTCCTTCACCCGCTCGGGCTTGAGCTACGAAGCCGGCGCCCGCTCGCCCCTGGCCGGGGTGTTCTCGGCGCTCTGGGTGGCGCTGTTCGCGGTGACCGGCGCCGGGCTGATTGCACATATTCCGATCCCGGCCATGGCTGGCAGCATCCTGCTGATCTGCTGGGGGCTGGTGGATCACCGAGGCGTTCGCGCGTTGTTCCGGGTCAGCCGCGCCGAATTCGTGGTGATGAGCCTGACCTGCATCGCCACCTTGCTTCTGGAGTTGCAAACAGCGATCTACGCCGGGGTGCTGGCGTCGCTGTTCTTCTACCTCAAGCGCACCTCGCAACCCCGGGTGCAGCAGTTCAGCGAAGGCGATGAGGACATCCTGCGGGTCGGCGGGTCGATCTTCTTCGGCGCCAGCCATTACCTGCAGGTGCGCATGCAACGCTGCCACGCGCCACGGTTGGTGATCGACGCACGGCAGATCAACTTCATCGACTATTCAGGAGTAGCGATGCTGCATCAGGAAGCGCGCCGGCTGAAACGCCAGGACCGCAGCCTG
Source organism: Pseudomonas sp. LD120 (assembly GCF_009861525.1). Taxonomy (GTDB): domain Bacteria; phylum Pseudomonadota; class Gammaproteobacteria; order Pseudomonadales; family Pseudomonadaceae; genus Aquipseudomonas. Next base: position 104,546 of record NZ_WVHL01000005.1, read on the forward strand.
ACCCTGCGCCGGGCGCGACAGACGGTAAAAGAGGAATTGATCAAGCTCGAAGGACCGGAGCACTGCCCGATCCACTTCGAAGACTGACACCAAGGTTTGAGGGAGACGCCACCTGTGGCTCGCGCAGCAAGCCCAAGGCCGGTTTCCCGGTTCTGCCTGTTGCTGGGCGATAGCCGCTTGACGACCGCTGCGCGCTGGTACGCCAACCCGGCCTAATGGGAGCAAGCTCCCCCGCCACACCTCATCTTCAGGGGGTTACAGGGCCAGCTGGCGCCGCAGTTCGGCCAGCACCGGAGCACTGTCCGGGCGCACCCCACGCCACAGGTAGAAGGCTTCCGCCGCCTGCTCGGCGAGCATTCCCAGGCCGTCCAGTACCAGCGCCGCGCCCTGTTCACTGGCCCAACGGCAGAACGGCGTCGGTTGCTTGCCGTACATCATGTCGTAGCACACCGTCCGGCCCGGCTCGATCAGGCTGCTGGCAATCGGCGGCAGTTCCCCCGACAAGCTGGCGGAGGTGGCGTTGATGATCAGGTCCACCGACTCCTGCAGCCAGTCGAAACCACTGGCCGACACCGGGCCCAAGTCGGCGAACAGCTCGGTCAAACGCTCAGCCTTCGCCACCGTGCGGTTGGCAATTACCACCGAGGCCGGCTGCTGCGCCAGCAAGGGTTCCAAGGCCCCGCGCACGGCACCACCGGCTCCCAGCAGCAGAATCCGCTTGCCCTTGAGACTGACCCCGGCGTTCACCATCAGGTCGCGCACCAACCCGGCGCCGTCGGTGTTGTCTCCCAGCAGCGTGCCGTCAGCCTGTTTGCTCAGGGTGTTTACCGCGCCGGCCCGCTGCGCTCGCTCGGTCAGGCTGTCGCACAAACGATAGGCGTCTTCCTTGAACGGCACCGTGACATTGGCGCCGCGTCCGTGGGCAAAGAAGCTACGGGCAGCGCCCGCAAAATCATCCAGAGGCGCCAGCAAGGCGGTGTACTGCAACTGCTGGCCCGTCTGCTGAGCAAACAGCCGATGAATCAGCGGTGACTTGCTGTGGCCGATCGGATTACCAAAAACAACGTACTGATCCATCTCTCCCCCTGTGCTCAACACCCACCAGAGCGGGCTGGCCGGCAACTGCGCCAGCGCGAACAGCGCCCGCTGCAACGGCCTCTTGGCCGAGCAGTCGGCGCTAGCAGTGCGTGCGGTATTAGTGGTTGCCCAACCAGTCGCGGTCTTGCAGGAAGTACTCGGTCAGGCGCGCCTCTTCGCTGCCAGGCTCGGCCTTCCAGTCGTACCCCCAACGCACCTGCGGCGGCAGCGACATGAGGATCGACTCGGTGCGACCGCCCGATTGCAAGCCAAACAGCGTGCCGCGATCGTAGACCAGATTGAACTCCACATAACGGCCGCGACGGAACTCCTGGAACTCACGCTGCGACTCGGTGTAGGGCATCGCCTTGCGGCGCTGGACGATAGGCAGGTAAGCCTCGATGTAAGCGTCGCCGATGGCCCGCATGAAGGCGAAGCTGGTGTCGAAATCCCACTCGTTCAGGTCATCGAAGAACAGCCCGCCGATGCCCCGAGGCTCGTTGCGGTGCTTGATGTAGAAATAACTGTCGCACCAGGTCTTGTAGCGCGAATACACATCCGGACCGAATGGCGCGCAGGCCCGCTCGGCCACTCGATGCCAGTGCACGCAGTCATCGATGTTGCCGTAGTAGGGGGTCAGGTCGAAACCACCGCCGAACCACCAGACCGGCTCTTCACCTTCCTTCTCGGCGATGAAAAAGCGCACGTTAGCGTGGGACGTCGGCACATGGGGATTATGCGGGTGGATCACCAGGGACACGCCCAGGGCCTCGAAACCGCGACCGGCCAGTTCCGGGCGGTGAGCGCTGGCCGAAGGTGGCAGGCCGCTGCCGAACACGTGGGAAAAGTTGACCCCACCCTTTTCGATCACTGCGCCGTCGCCGATGACCCGGGTGCGTCCGCCGCCACCAGCCGGACGGGTCCAGGCATCCTCGACGAAACGAGCGCCGCCATCTTCGGTTTCCAGTGCCGCGCAAATGCGGTCTTGCAGGTCGAGCAGGTAGGCTTTTACGGCCTCGGTGCGGGTAGTCATGGCATCACCTTGAATCGGGCAGAGCTACGCGGCGCTAGGGATAAAACGCAGGCCGGTGCAAATGGGCGCGTAGCATAACACCGCACTGTATTCGGTCGCAGTTGACGAAGGTCAAGCACAGGCGTCCGATAGAGCCCTTTCACGCGACGACCCAGGAGAGCATACAGATGGCCAAACGTATCCAGTTCCGTGCCCACGGCGGCCCCGAAGTACTCGAGTATGTGGATGACCAACCGGTCGAGCCGGGTCCGCAGCAGGTGCGCGTCAGCAACCAGGCCATCGGCCTGAATTTCATCGACACCTATTTCCGCAGCGGCCTGTATGCACCGCCGGCGCTTCCTTCGGGCCTGGGCGCCGAAGGGGCCGGGGTGGTGGACGCCGTGGGCAGCGCCGTAACCCGCTTCAAGGTCGGGGATCGCGTGGCCTATGGCAGCGGCCCGCTGGGCGCGTACAGCACTATGCATGTGCTGCCCGAAGCCAACCTGGTGCACCTGCCGGACGCCATCAGCTTCGAGCAAGCCGCCGGGGTGATGCTCAAGGGCCTGACCGTGCAGTACCTGCTGCGTCAGACCTATGAACTCAAGGGGGGCGAAACCATACTGTTCCACGCCGCCGCGGGGGGCGTCGGCTCCCTGGCCTGTCAGTGGGCCAAGGCCCTTGGGGTAAAGCTGATCGGCACCGTCAGCTCGCCGGAAAAAGCCGCCATCGCCAAAGCCTTGGGCGCCTGGGAAACCATCGACTACAGCCATGAAGACGTGGCCCAGCGAGTGCTGGAGCTGACCGACGGCAAGAAGTGCCCGGTGGTGTACGACGGGGTCGGCAAGGACACCTGGCTGACCTCCCTGGATTGCCTGGCGCCACGTGGTCTGATGGTCAGCTTCGGCAATGCCTCGGGTGCGGTGGAAGGGGTGAACCTGGGGATTCTCTCGGCCAAGGGCTCGCTGTATGTCACCCGGCCGACCCTGGCCAGCTACGCCAACAATGCCGAGAACCTGCAGCTCATGGCCGACGACCTGTTCGCCATGATTGTCAGCGGCAAGTTGAAGATCGAGATTGGCCAGCGCTTTGCCCTGGCGGACGCCGCCAAGGCGCACATCGAACTGTCGGCGCGACGCACCACCGGTTCGACGGTGCTGTTGCCCGATTGAGGTCATTACCTGCTGCGAAGGCACTCGCCGGAAACCGGGCTGCCCCCTGTGGCGAGCGAGGCTGCATCGCAGCCCCATCCAGGCACCGCGTGTCTTGTGCTGCAACGCGCTGCTCGTGACTGCGAGCGCTGCGCGGCCGAGCGGGAGCACGCTCCCTTGCCACAGATGCCTCAGGAAGGCCGCACCACCTTGCCGGTGGCCAGATCGCGTATCAGGCTGGGGTTCTTGCGCCCGCCCAAGCTGCCGGTGAGTACCAGGTCCAACTGCCCACGGAAGTACTGCTCGACCCGAATCCGTGTGCGCGCCGCTGGCCGGCCCTGAGGGTTGGCCGAGGTGGAAATCAACGGCCCCACCAGCGCGCACAGTTCACGCACCAACGGGTGGTCGCTGACCCGCAACGCGACGGTGTCATGCACCCCGGTCACCCACTCAGGCAGCAGGTTTTGATGGGGCACCAACCAGGTGTTGGGCCCCGGCCAGGTGCTGGACATGCGATCGATCCAAGTGTCCGGAAAGTCCTCGAAGAGGAAATCGAACTGGTGGATATTGTCTGCGACCAGGATCAAGCCTTTGTCCACCGAACGTGACTTGATCGCCAACAGGCGATCCACCGCCTCTTCATTCCACGGATCGCACCCCAGGCCCCAGACCGCTTCGGTTGGATAAGCAATCACCGCCCCTGCGCGAACCTCTCGTGCGGCTTGTTGCACACGCCAACTGCTGACCATTGCCGAACCTCCAGATAAAAGCTGTGCGCAGTTTACCGATCCTGCCTATAAAACCTAGGGTCTGTTCCCGTTTGGCGACAGTCCATGACCACACTCAAGTCTCGCCCAGACACGCCAACCAACGGCCATTTTCATTGACCGCACAGCCGTCGATCTCCAACTCCGTCAAGGCCGCCAGCACCCGGGGCAGGGGCCAGCCGCTGGCCAGCGCCAAGGCCTCGCTGCTGTGGGGCGCGACGTGCAGCAACGCCAGCAATGGGTGGTGAGCACTGGCGGCAGGCGGTGCTGAAGCGGGCGGCTGGTGTCGCCACCCGCTCAGCGTTTCAAGGATGTGCTGGACGCTTTCCACCAGCACCGCGCCATCGCGTATCAACTGATGACACCCCCGGGCACCGGGGTGATGGATCGAGCCAGGAATGGCGTACACCTCGCGGCCTTGTTCCGCCGCCAGCCGCGCGGTGATCAACGAGCCGCTGGCGACACTGGCCTCCACCACCAGCACGCCCAGCGACAAACCGCTGATGATCCGGTTACGCCTGGGGAAGTGCTCAGGACGTGGGCCGGTGTCCAGGGGAAACTCGGAAATCACTGCGCTGCCCTGGTCGATCATGGCCTTGGCCAGCACCCGGTGGCGCTGTGGATAAAAATTTTCCAGACCGGTGCCCAGCACGCCCACAGTGCGTCCGCCAACGTCCAGGGCCGCCTGATGAGCCGCGCCATCGATGCCCAGGGCCAAACCGCTGGTGATCACAAATCCAGCACCGGCCAGGCTCCGGGAAAACGCCGCGGCGGTATCCAAGCCCGGCCGCGAGGCGCGGCGACTGCCCACCATCGCCAACTGCGGACGCTCAAGAATCGACGGATCACCGGCGACGAACAGCAGCGGCGGCGCATCCTCCAACTGTCCCAACAAGGCCGGGTAGCCAGGCTGGTCCCACATCAGTAAATGCTGGGCCTGGTTGTCTATCCAGGCCAATGTGCGGCGCGCGCCCTCACGGGTTTCAGCGCTGCGTCGAGCGTCGGCACACGCCACCGGCAGGCCCAAGGAATGCCACGCACTGGCCGGAGCGCTCAGGGCTTTAGAGGCTGAACCGAAGGCCTGGAGCAAACGCTGAAAGCGCATGGGTCCCAAGGCCGGCAGAGCGTGCAAACGTATACGGGCTTCAAGTTCCGCCGGGGAAATAGAGGCAGCAGTCGAGTGCGACATGAATCATCCTTGATCATCATCGGTCCGGCGAACGCCGGAACAAGCTGTGGATAAGTCTGTTGGTAACTTGTTGAGGAAAGGTTTCCTTGAACGCCTGGACTACAACGGACGAGCCTCGGCATTGCTCTGTCCGCGCCACCGCGTAACCGCCCGCCCAAGCGCCCACCTCGCCTGTCGAAGCGCCGTGCAAGGCCGATCGATGGCCATCCAAGCCAACGCCTGACGGGCGAACAGTGATTTCCTCATGGGCTGAATCCCTTTATTATGTGCACTCGCGTAAAACGCCAGAGCCTGCGCGGCTCGCTCCTTCCCAGAGCACGTTTTGCATCGGCGGACCAGGTCCAGTACCTGCCAGGACGCCGACTCCGCCCTTACTTCACACGTGTAGCAATTACGCTTATGGCCATTTTAAACATCCTCGAATTCCCCGATTCGCGCCTGCGCACTATCGCCAAACCCGTGGCCGTAGTGGACGACGAAGTGCGTCAGTTGGTCGATGACATGTTTGAAACAATGTATGAGGCCCCAGGCATTGGTCTGGCGGCGACCCAGGTCAACGTGCACCAACGCATCGTGGTCATGGACCTGTCCGAAGACCGCAGCGAACCCCGGGTGTTCATCAACCCCGAGTTCGAAGCCCTGACCGACGAGATGGACCAGTATCAGGAAGGCTGCCTGTCGGTACCGGGTTTCTACGAGAACGTCGACCGTCCGCAGCGGGTCAAGGTCAAGGCTCTGGACCGCGACGGCAAGCCTTACGAGCTGATCGCCGAGGGCTTGCTCGCGGTGTGCATCCAGCACGAATGCGACCACCTGAACGGCAAGCTGTTCGTCGATTACCTGTCCACGCTCAAACGTGACCGGATCAAGAAGAAGCTGGAAAAGCAGCATCGCCAACAGGCTTGATTCCTTATCCAGTGATGCATCGCGGGCAAGCGCCCTCCTACAATGAAGCATTTGTGTAGGAGCGGGCTTGCCCGCGATCGTTTCTCCTGCGCCCCCTTTGCAAGCGAGTACCCCATGATGCGCATCGTCTTTGCCGGCACCCCCGAATTCGCCGCTGAACACCTCAAGGCCCTGCTCGACAGCCCTTACCAGATCGTCGCGGTCTACACCCAACCGGATCGTCCGGCCGGACGCGGGCAGAAGCTGATGCCCAGCCCGGTCAAGCAACTGGCCCTGGAACACAACATTCCCGTACTGCAGCCGCCGACCCTGCGCAACGCCGAGGCCCAGGCCGAACTGGCGGCGCTCAAGCCGGACCTGATGGTGGTAGTGGCCTACGGCCTGATCCTGCCGCAGGGGGTGCTGGATATTCCGCGCCTGGGTTGCATCAACAGTCACGCCTCGCTGCTGCCACGCTGGCGCGGGGCGGCGCCGATCCAGCGCGCCGTGGAGGCCGGTGATGCACAAAGCGGCGTGACCGTGATGCGCATGGAGGCCGGTCTGGATACCGGACCGATGCTGCTCAAGGTCAGCACCCCGATCAGTGCAGATGACACCGGCGGCAGCCTGCACGACCGTTTGGCCGAGATGGGCCCGCCAGCGGTGCTGCAAGCCATCGAAGGCCTGGCCGCCGGCACCCTGCAAGACGAAGTCCAGGACGACAGCCTGGCCACCTACGCCCACAAGCTGAACAAGGACGAAGCGCGCATCGACTGGAGCCGCCCTGCCGTGGAGCTGGAGCGCCTGGTACGGGCCTTCAACCCCTGGCCGATCGGCCACAGCACCCTGAATGGCGAAGCCCTGAAAGTCTTGGCCGCGACCCTGGCCGAAGGCCAGGGCATCCCGGGGGAAATCCTCGGCGCCAGCAAGGACGGCTTGCTCGTCGCCTGTGGTGAACAGGCGCTGTGCCTGACCCGCTTGCAACTGCCCGGCGGCAAGGCGCTGAACTTCAGCGACCTGTTCAACAGCCGTCGCGAGAAATTCGCCCTCGGCACCGTCCTCGGCCAGACGGCGGACGCCCAATGAACCCGCGCCTGGCCGCCGCCAAGGCGCTGACCGCGGTACTCAACGGCAAGGCCTCGCTCAACAGCTCGCTGCCGACCCAGCTGGACAAAGTCGAAGACCGCGATCGCGGCTTCACCCAGGACCTGGCCTTTGGCACCGCGCGCTGGCAGCCACGTCTGTCGGCACTGGCGGCCAAGCTGCTGCAAAAGCCGTTCAAGGCCGCCGATGCCGATGTCGAGGCACTGTTGCTGGTGGGGCTTTATCAACTGCTCTACACCCGGGTGCCGGCCCACGCCGCCATCGGTGAAACCGTGGGGTGCGCCGACAAACTGAAAAAACCCTGGGCCAAGGCCTTGCTCAATGCGGTGCTGCGCCGCGCCCAGCGCGAAAGCGAGGCCCTGCTGACTGAGCTGGAACGCGACCCGGTAGTGCGTACCGCGCACCCACGCTGGTTGCAAAAATCCCTCAAGGCCTTCTGGCCCGAGCAGTGGGAAGCCATCTGCGCTGCCAACAACGCCCACCCGCCGATGATCCTGCGGGTCAATCGCCGGCATCATTCGCGGGACGCTTACCTCCAGTTGCTGGCCGAGGCTGGCGTGACGGCCAAGGCTTGCGTCTACAGCCAGGACGCTATCGTTCTCGACGAAGCCGGCGATGTGCGCAGCCTGCCGGGCTTTGCCGAAGGCTGGATCAGCGTGCAGGACGAAGCCGCACAACTGGCCGCCGACCTGCTGGAGCTGGCGCCGGGACAACGGGTGCTGGACGCCTGCTGCGCCCCGGGCGGCAAGACCTGCCACATCCTCGAAGTGCAACCGGCCCTGGCCGGCGTGGTAGCGGTGGACCTGGAAGCCAAGCGCTTGGTGCGGGTGCGGGAAAACCTCGACCGCTTGGGGCTCGATGCCCAGTTGATCGCCGCCGATGGCCGCGACACCCAAACCTGGTGGGACGGCAAGCCGTTCCAACGCATTCTGCTGGACGCGCCGTGCTCGGCCACCGGGGTGATCCGCCGTCACCCAGACATCAAGCTGACTCGTCAGCCCGACGACATCGCGGCCCTGGCGCAGTTGCAAGGCGAACTGCTGGACGCCCTGTGGCAAACCCTGGAGGTGGGCGGCATCCTGCTCTACGCCACCTGCTCGACCTTGCCCACCGAGAACACCGAGGTTATCGAGGCGTTCCTGACCCGTACCCCAGGCGCTCGTGAATTGGACATCGGCGGCCAACTGGGGCAGCCTGCGGCCGGCATCAAGCAGCCCCACGGGCGCCAACTGCTGGCGCAAGAAGGCGGCCACGACGGTTTCTACTACGCCAAGCTGATCAAGATCGCCGCAACTCGCGGCTAAACGGTTTTTAGGGAGTGACTGGATGAAAATCATCATCCTCGGTGCCGGGCAAGTGGGCGGCACACTGGCCGAACACCTGGCCAGCGAAGCCAACGATATCACCGTGGTGGACACCGACGGCGAGCGTCTGCGCGACCTCGGCGATCGCCTGGACATCCGCACCGTGCAAGGCCGTGGCTCCTTTCCCACGGTGCTGCGCCAGGCCGGCGCCGACGACGCCGACATGCTGGTGGCGGTGACCAACAGCGACGAAACCAACATGGTCGCCTGCCAGGTCGCCCACACCCTGTTCCACACCCCGACCAAGATCGCCCGGGTGCGCGAAGCCGCCTACCTGACCCGTGCCGGCCTGTTCGACAACGACGCGATCCCGGTGGATGTGCTGATCAGCCCCGAACAGGTGGTGACCAACTACATCAAGCGCTTGATCGAACACCCCGGTGCCCTGCAGGTCATCGACTTCGCCGAAGGCAAGGCCCAGTTGGTGGCCGTCAAGGCTTACTACGGTGGTCCGCTGGTGGGGCAGCAATTGCGCCAACTGCGCGAGCACATGCCCAACGTCGACACCCGAGTGGCGGCGATCTTCCGTCGTGACCGGCCGATCATGCCCAAGGGCGATACGGTCATCGAGGCTGACGACGAAGTGTTCTTCATCGCCGCCAAGGCGCACATCCGCGCGGTGATGAGCGAGATGCGCCGTCTCGAGGAGTCCTACAAGCGCATCGTCATCGCCGGAGGCGGGCAAATCGGTGAACGCCTGGCCGAGGCCATCGAAAGCCGCTACCAAGTGAAGATCATCGAGATGAGCCCGGCCCGCTGCCGTTATCTATCCGACACCCTGGACAGCACCGTGGTACTGCAGGGCAGCGCCTCGGACCGTGACCTGCTGCTGGAAGAAAACATCGCCGACGCCGACATCTTCCTGGCCCTGACCAACGACGACGAAGCCAACATCATGTCCTCGCTGCTGGCCAAGCGGCTGGGGGCGAAGAAGGTGATGACCATCATCAACAACCCGGCTTATGTCGACCTGATTCAGGGCGGCGACATCGACATCGCCATCAGCCCGCAGTTGGCCACCATCGGCACCCTTTTGACCCACGTGCGACGCGGCGACATCGTCAGCGTCCACTCCTTGCGTCGGGGCGCGGCTGAAGCCATCGAAGCCATCGCCCACGGCGACGCCAAGTCGAGCAAGGTCATTGACCGCGCCATCGGGAACATCGACCTGCCGCCGGGGACCACTATCGGCGCGATCATTCGCGATGAAGAAGTACTGATTGCCCACGACGATACGGTGATCGAAGCCGGCGACCACGTGATCCTGTTCCTTGTGGATAAGAAGTACATCCGCGATGTGGAAAAACTGTTCCACGTGGGCCTGAGCTTCTTCTGAGCCCATAGTGCGTTGCCGAAGGCGGCCTGCTGTTAAGGTCCCTGAAAAACCGGCGGGCCTTACCGCAGCGGCAGCGACCACAAAAGTCCACAGGAGTGACACCGATGCTTGAATCGCTGGAGAAAATGCTCGCCAAGGGTGTGGATAACGCCCTGCTGCGCTTCGGCCTGGGCAAGGGATATCTGGATCAGGGCGAGTACGCCAAGGCTGCCGAGCACCTGCAACACTGCGTGAGTTTCGATCCCAAGTATTCAGCGGCCTGGAAGCTGCTGGGCAAGGCCTGCCAGGGACAGGGCGACCCGGCGGCAGCGCGTCAGGCCTGGGAACAGGGCCTGGAAGCGGCCCGGGGGCATGGCGACAAACAGGCAGAAAAGGAAATGACCGTGTTCCTGAAAAAACTCGACCGCCAGTCTCAAGGCTGACCCCACCCATCCTCTGTAGCCGCTGCCGCAGGCTGCGAACGAGCTGGGCGGCACTCCGACGCAGCGCTCGCTAGCTCTGAAGACCAACACAGGCTCGACAAGAGATCGCCAAGCAAGGCCCTTCGGTTCTTTTCGCAGCCTCGCGGGCTCGGCAGCGGCTACACGGTGTAATTCACAGGTAGCGCAGGGCGATGCCTTCCGCGTCCGCCTGGACCACTTCCATGCGCACCCTGGGCGCCGCCGCCGGCAAGCCCTGCACCTGGCCATAGACCACCGCGCCCTTGGGCAATTGCGCCAGGGCTGGGCTTTGCACATAGACGCCGCAGGCCGTCAGATTGCGCGTCTGTCCCAGGCATTCGCCAAAGCTTTCGTGCTGAATCTTGATACGAAACGACTTGCGGTGATCGGACATTTTCAGCGCCCTCGTTCAATGTGCTGTGGATAACTGCTCGCGGGGATTATCCACAGACCGTGCCAACCTTGTCAGTACCAGCGCGCCTCACCCGGCGGGCGCTTCTTGAAGCGTTTCATGCTCCACATGTACTGGCTCGGGTACGCCCCGACATACCGTTCGACCACCTTGCTCATGGCCGCACAGGAGGTTTCGGTGTCGGTGCTGTACATGTCGTCCGGGGCCGCTTCGAGGATCACCTTGTAGCCCGAGCCGTTGGGCAGGCGCAGGGCATGGAGGAACACGCCCACCGCCTTGCCGCCGGCCAACATGTTCGGCACGAACTTGCTGGTCAGGGCCTGGGTGGCGAAGAAGGGCACGAAGATCCCGGCGGATTCAGCCGGTTCCGGATCGGCGGGAATCCCCACTGCACCGCCTTTGCGCACTTCTTTGATGACGCTGAGAATGCCTTCCTTGGTGGAGGCTGCCACGCGGTTGCCCAGTTGCACTCGCTGCTTGCGCAGCAGTTCGTCCACCGCCTTGAGCTTGGGCGGACGATAGAAAATGATCGGCTTGCACTGACTGCAGTAGAAGTGGTTGAGCACTTCCCAGTTGCCCAGGTGGCTGGTGATGCCGACCACGCCCTTGCCCGAGGCCAGGGCGTCCTTGAGCACCTCAAGGCCCTCGACTTCGCGCACCAGGGCGAGGGAGCGCTGCGCCGGCCAGATCCAGGCGCAGGCGCTTTCGGTCAGCGACTTGCCGATGTCTTTCAGGCTCTGGCCCACCAGGCGCTCGCGCTCGGCGGGGTCCATCTGTGGAAAACACTTGGCCAGGTTGATACGCACCACGTCGCGGGAACGGTTGGGGGTTTTCCACATGATCCAGCCGATGGCCGCGCCGACCGCCTGCACCGCGCGCCAGGGCAACAGGGCAAACAACCGCAGAGCGCCCACCAGCAGGGCGCCTTTGAACTTATCCACAAATGACTCCTGATCTGTCGGTCATGAAGCGTGTCGCGAGCCGGCTATTCTAACCGCGGGTTGGCGAGGATGGCGTAGCGATCACAGTCGCGGGTGTGATCCATGACCATGCCCGAGGCTTGCATCAGCGCATAACAGATGGTCGGGCCGACAAAAGTGAAGCCGGCTTTGACCAGAGCGCGGCTCATGGCTTCGGCCTCCGGGGTCACCGCCGGGACTTCGCTGCGGTCGTTGAAGTGATTGATCTTCGGCACGCCACCAACGAAGGACCAGAGAAAGGCCACCGGGTCTTCCAGCTCCAGCCAGGCCCGGGCATTGCGCCGGGCGGCGTTGAGCTTGAGGCGGTTGCGGATGATGCCCGGATCCTGCATCAGGTCTTCGATCTCGGCGTCGCTCATCTGCGCCACGCGCTGCACATCGAAGCCGAACAGCACCTGGCGATAGCGCTCGCGCTTCTTCAGCACGGTGATCCAGGACAAGCCGGCCTGGAACCCTTCGAGCAATAACAACTCGAACAGACGCTGCCCATCGCGCAGCGGCACGCCCCACTCCTGATCGTGATAAGCCATGTACAGCGGATCGTCGGAACACCAAAAGCAGCGTGGCATAAGGCTCCAGGGGGCGTGCGCAGGATTGAATCGGGTATACTCCCGCTCCTTAAATCGCAGCCCAAGTAACAGGTGAATTTCGTGAGCCAGCCTACGCCAGCCGTGCGTACCTTCCAAGACTTGATCCTCGCCCTCCAGCAGTACTGGGCCGAGCAAGGTTGTGTGGTACTTCAGCCCTACGATATGGAAGTAGGCGCCGGCACTTTCCACACCGCTACATTCCTGCGGGCCATCGGCCCGGAAACCTGGAACGCCGCTTATGTGCAGCCCAGTCGTCGCCCGACTGACGGCCGCTACGGCGAAAACCCCAACCGCCTGCAGCACTACTATCAGTTCCAGGTGGTGTTGAAGCCCAACCCGGAGAACTTCCAGGAGCTGTACCTGGGTTCCCTGAAGCACGTGGGCCTGGACCCGCTGGTGCACGACATCCGTTTCGTCGAGGACAACTGGGAATCGCCGACCCTGGGCGCCTGGGGCCTGGGCTGGGAAGTCTGGCTCAACGGCATGGAAGTGACTCAGTTCACCTACTTCCAGCAGGCCGGTGGCATCGAGTGCTACCCGGTGACCGGCGAAATCACTTATGGCCTGGAACGCCTGGCCATGTACCTGCAGGGCGTGGACTCGGTGTACGACCTGGTCTGGGCCGACGGCCCGTTCGGCAAGGTCACCTATGGCGATGTGTTCCACCAGAACGAAGTGGAGCAGTCGACCTACAACTTCGAACACGCCAACGTCGAAAAGCTGTTCGAACTGTTCGATTTCTACGAAAGCGAAGCCAAGCGCCTGATCGAGCTGGATCAGCCGCTGCCGTTGCCGAGCTATGAAATGGTGTTGAAGGCCTCCCATACCTTCAACCTGCTGGATGCCCGCCGTGCCATCTCGGTCACCGCGCGCCAGCAATATATTCTGCGTGTCCGCACCCTGGCGCGTTCCGTTGCGCAAGCCTACCTGCTGGCCCGTGCCAAGCTGGGCTTCCCGATGGCGACCCCGGATCTGCGTGATGAAGTGTTGGCTAAGCTGGAGGCGGCACAATGAGTGCGCAAGATTTTCTGGTTGAACTGGGCACTGAAGAACTGCCACCCAAAGCCCTGAACACCCTGGCCGAAGCCTTCCTGGCCGGCATCGAGAAAGGCCTGCAGAGCGCCGGCCTGAGCTTTCAGGCCAAGCATGTGTACGCCGCGCCACGGCGCCTGGCGGTGCTGATCACTCAGCTGGCCACCCAGCAGCCGGATCGCAGCATCAACCTCGACGGCCCGCCACGCCAAGCGGCGTTCGACGCTGAAGGCAACCCGACCCAGGCGGCCCTGGGCTTTGCCAAGAAGTGCGGCGTCGACCTCAGCGAGATCGACCAGAGTGGCCCGAAACTGCGCTACAGCCAGAGTATCAAGGGCAAACCGACCGCCAGCCTGCTGCCGACCATCGTCGAAGACTCGCTGAACGACCTGCCGATTCCCAAGCGCATGCGCTGGGCCGCGCGCAAGGAAGAGTTCGTGCGTCCGACCCAATGGCTGGTGATGCTGCTGGGTGACGACGTCATCGACTGCACCATCCTCGCCCAGAAGGCCGGCCGCGACTCCCGTGGTCACCGCTTCCACCACCCGCAAAGCGTGCGCATCACTTCGCCGGCCAACTACCTCAACGACCTGCGGGCCGCCTATGTGTTGGCCGACGCCAATGAGCGCCGTGAGCTCATCAGCAAGCGCACCGCGGAACTGGCGACCCTGCAAGAAGGCACGGCAATCGTCCCGGCAGACCTGCTGGATGAGGTCACCGCCCTGGTGGAATGGCCAGTGCCGCTGGTGTGCTCATTCGAGGAGCGTTTCCTCGACGTGCCGCAAGAAGCCCTGATCACCACCATGCAGGACAACCAGAAGTACTTCTGCCTGCTGGACGTTGATGGCAAGCTGCTGCCGCGCTTCATCACCGTGGCCAACATTGAAAGCAAGGACCCGCGCCAGATCATCGAGGGCAACGAGAAAGTCGTGCGCCCGCGCCTGACCGACGCCGAGTTCTTCTTCAAGCAGGACAAGAAGCAGAAGCTCGAAGACTTCAACCTGCGTCTGCAGAACGTGGTCTTCCAGGAAAAACTCGGCAGCGTCTACGACAAAGCCGAGCGCATTGCCAAGCTGGCCGCGTTCATCGCCCCGCGCATCGGTGGCGACGCCCAGCGCGCAGCCCGCGCCGGCATCCTCTCCAAGTGCGACCTGGCCACCGAGATGGTCGGCGAGTTCCCTGAGATGCAAGGCATCGCCGGTTACTACTACGCCGTCAATGACGGCGAGCCGCAAGACGTGGCCCTGGCCCTGAACGAGCAGTACATGCCACGTGGCGCCGGTGCCGAACTGCCCAGCACCATCACCGGTGCTGCGGTGGCCATCGCCGACAAGCTGGACACCCTGGTGGGGATCTTCGGCATCGGCATGCTGCCCACTGGCAGCAAAGACCCCTACGCACTGCGTCGTGCGGCCCTGGGTGTACTGCGGATTCTGATCGAGAAGAAGTTCGACCTCGACCTGAACGACGCCGTGGCCTTCGCCGTCAGCGCCTTCGGCAGCAAGGTCAAGGCCGCCGGCCTGGCCGATCAGGTGTTGGAGTTCGTCTTCGACCGGCTGCGTGCCCGTTACGAAGACGAAGGCGTGGATGTCGCCACCTACCTGTCGGTCCGCGCCCTGAAGCCGGGCTCGGCCCTGGACTTCGACCAGCGCGTGCAAGCCGTGCAAGCGTTCCGCAAGTTGCCGGAAGCCGCTGCCCTGGCCGCCGTGAACAAGCGCGTGTCGAACCTGTTGAGCAAGGTCGAAGGCAATGTGCCGACCACCGTCGAAGCCAAGTACTTCGACAACGCCAACGAGTTCTCTCTGTATTCGGCGATCCAGCAAGCGGACCAGGCAGTGCAGCCGATGGCCGCCGCTCGTCAATACAGCGAAACCCTGGCCCGCCTGGCTGCCCTGCGCGAACCGGTGGACGCCTTCTTCGAGGCGGTGATGGTCAATGCCGAGGACGCCAATGTACGGGCCAACCGCTATGCGCTGCTGGCGCGCCTGCGCGGGCTGTTCCTGGGCGTGGCCGACATTTCGGTGTTGAGCTGATCAAGTAGGGAATGGCTGTGAAACTGTTGATACTCGATCGTGACGGGGTGATCAATCACGACTCCGATGCCTACATCAAATCGGTGCAGGAGTGGATTCCACTTCCCGGCTCGATCGAAGCCATCGCGCAGTTGAGCAAGGCCGGCTGGACAGTGGCAATCGCCACCAACCAGTCCGGCATTGCTCGCGGCTACTACGATCTGGCCACCCTCGAGGCCATGCACGCGCGCCTGCGCGAGTTGGTGGCGGAGCAGGGTGGCGAGGTCGGGCTGATCGTCTATTGTCCTCACGGTCCCGACGAAGGGTGCGCCTGCCGCAAACCGAAACCGGGCATGCTGCAAACCATCGCCGAACATTACCAGGCAGATCTGAGCGGTCTATGGTTTGTCGGTGACAGCCTCGGTGACCTGGAAGCCGCAAAAGCCGTCGACTCTCAGCCAGTATTGGTAAAGACCGGGAAAGGCGAAAAGACTCTGGGGAAAACCCTACCGGTAGGCACCTTGATTTTTGATGACCTGGCGGCCGTTGCCGCTGAACTTATCCACAATTAGGCCTCTTCTGGCATCCTGCCCAAGGACTGTTCGGGAGAGCGCTTTTTAACAGGCGGGCATGCCCGCAATGGTAAACGCCGCTATGTCGATCCTGCAGGCCATCAGAACCTTTTTCTTTTACCTGCTGCTGGGCACCAGTTCCTTGCTGTGGTGCTCCTTGAGCTTTTTTATCGCGCCGTTTCTGCCGTTCAAGGCGCGCTATCGCTTTATCAATGTCTACTGGTGTCGCTGCGCGCTGTGGCTGACCAAGGTGTTTTTGAATATTCATGTGCAAGTGAAGGGGGCTGAAAACGTTCCCGAGCGGCCCTGCGTGATCGTCTCCAACCACCAAAGCACCTGGGAAACGTTCTTTCTCTCTGCCTACTTCGAGCCCCTGAGCCAAGTGCTCAAGCGCGAGCTGCTGTATGTGCCGTTCTTTGGCTGGGCAATGGCCATGCTGCGGCCCATCGCAATCGATCGGGACAACCCCAAGGCCGCCCTCAAGCAAGTGGCGAGCAAGGGCGACGAGCTGCTCCGGGACAATGTCTGGGTGCTGATTTTCCCAGAGGGCACCCGCGTGCCATACGGCACGGTCGGTAAGTTTTCCCGCAGCGGCAGTGCCCTGGCGGTGAACGCCGATCTGCCGGTGCTGCCGATCGCCCACAATGCCGGCAAGTTCTGGCCGAAGACCGGCTGGGCCAAGCGCCCCGGCACCATCACTGTAACCATTGGCGCGCCGATGTACGCCGAGGGCAGCGGTCCACGGGCAATCGCCGAGCTCAATGACCGCGTAGCCGCCTGGAACGAACAGGCCCAGCGGGATATGGGCTCATTGCCCGCAGCGGCCACCTCCACGGAGCAAGTGGCCGTTTGAGGATCTGTGGATAACCTGTGTGCGATTTATCTCACAGAGGCAGAAATAAACGTATAACTCACTGATTTATATGTATATTTCTCAAGCTAATAAAATACTGAAAAAGGTGCATAAGTTTTTGCCTTGCTAAAAAACCGGCCTCTTATCGGGCGCGGCGCCAAACCTCGCAACCGAAGGCAAGACACGGCAAAGACAGGGGCACAATGGCCGGGGGTCGCGTGCGACGTTACTGGTGGTGCATGAGCATTGCGATCGGACTCGCACAAGTGCGGTTTTTTTGCCCGCGATCGATATCCCTCAGCCTTCACTCTTCCAACAGGGGCAGCTCAAGGATGAATCGAGAACCCTGGCCCACCGCGCTCTGGCAACTGATCCGCCCCTGATGCCGGTCCACCACTGCCTTGACCATCGACAAACCAAGCCCCAGCCCTTCAGTGCCTTTAGCCGAGGCAAAACGCTGATATTGGCCAAACAACTGCGGTAACTCTTGAGCGGCAATGCCCTGGCCTTCATCGACAATCTCACAGCGCAGCCAGCCCTTGGCGCAACTGACCTGCACGCTTACGGTGGAGCCGGCCGGGCTGTACTTGATGGCGTTCTCCAGCAGATTGAACAAGGCTCGGGTCAGCAATGACGGGTCCGCCAGGATCAGGCTCTCAGCCTCATCATCCAGGTCATGGCGCAGCCGGATATTGTTCAACTGGGCCAAGGTGGCGGCCTGGTCGAAAGCGTCCAGCACCTGCATGGCGAAGAGGCTCGGCTCGAACTGATAAGCCTCCGACTCGGCCTTGGCCAGTTGCACGAACGCCTCAGTCAGCGCCAGGGCACGCCGCACTTGCTGTTCGATCTGCGCATAGACCTGTTCGGGCGGCGCGGGTTGGTGCCGCTGCACATCCAGCAACGCAAGGATCGCCGAGTGGGGCGCCCGCAGATCGTGGGACAAGAAGCGCAGCAGCACCCCACGCTGTTGTTCAGCATCGCGTTCGACGCTGAGGTCGGTAAGGCTCAACAACCAGCCAATGGCGGTGTCGCTGTCCACCGGCAACAGGGGCGCCAGTTCCATGCGCAGGCTGCGCTGCTGAACATCGCGAAACTCCACGGCGGGTAATTGCTCAAGTGTCGGGTACAGCGTCGGGTCCGTCAGCCCGGGGTAACCCAGGGCCGCCAATTGCGGGATCAACGCGTGTCCCACCAGTGAATGGGCAAACACCTCCCGGGCATTGCGATTGGCCAGCAGAATCTTGCCGTCCGGGTCACTGATCAAGGTCGCCACCGGCAGGTACTCCAAGCCATCGGCGATAAAGCGCCGAGTGTCGCGGGTTCGCCCCAGGGCCTGCTCCAGGGCAACGATCTGTCCTTGCAGCACATCCCCGGCCGGTGTCTGGTGACGGCGCCTTTCCGGCAACACCTTGGGCTCACTGTCCAGGCGCTCCAGCTCCCAACCGAAATAGGCCAGGATCACGCTCAGCCGGCGCCAGTTCCAGATCAGGTACGCCAAGAGCATGCCCAGCAAGCTGGCCACCGGCGACCACCAGACCCCCACGCGCAGCATCAGCACTGAGCCCACCAATGCCAGGCCCATGCAGCCCAGGGTTATCCACAAGGCGTGGCGCGGGCGCCACAGCAACAGACCGAGCAACGCCGCGGTCAGGGCCATGGACAGCAGCATCCCCGACCATTCGCCCAGCGCGAGGATACTGCGATGCTGCAACAAGCCGTTGAGCAGGTTGGCCTGGATTTCGACGCCCGGCGTAGTGCCCTGGGTACCGGATTGCGGTGTCACGTAGCGATCCCCCAATCCTGGGGCAGTGGAGCCGACCAGAATCAGCCGATCACGCAGCAACTGCGGCGGCACTTCGCCGCGCAGCACGCTGACGTAAGGCACACTGGGAAACCCCGCAGCCTTGCTGATAAACGGGATACGCACCGGATGGGCCCGCAGCCAACCCTGGACCACCTGGATGTCCTCCCCTCCCGGCATCGAGACAGACAGTGGGTCTGCTTCGGTGAGCTGGTAGAGCAACCAGCTCAGTTGCGCCCGCGGCGCCTGCTGCGGCCCTTCACGTAGATAGACGCTGCGTACCGTGCCGTCGGCATCGGCCTCGGCATTGATATGGCCCAGGCCCCTGGCGCAGTTGCCCAGCAGCGGCACCGGCGGGATTTCCCCCAGCGCCTGGCCATAGCGTGCGACGCCCTCGCGCAGCACCGGCAGATACACATTGCCGGCGCGGCACAGGGCTGCGGCCAGACGCGTATCATTTTCCTGCGTTCTGCCCGGCTCACTGAAAATCACGTCGAACAGCACGCCCTTGACCTCGGCCGCACTCAGACGGTCCAGCAACTGGCCATGCACTGCCCGAGGCCAAGGCCAGCGCCCCAATTGCTGGAGGCTGTAGTCGTCGATGGTCACCAACAGAATGCGCGGATCCACCGGCAATGAGGTGAACCGCCGCACGTTGTCATAGACCAGATTGTTCAGCGACAGGCCGTGGCTCAGGGACAGCACCGCCGTCAGCGGCAGCAGGATCAGGCTGACCCCCAGCCACTCCCTTACCAGGCGCCGGAACAGGCGCTGGGCCTGGGTCGGTTCACGACCATCGCGGTGCTTCCAGCCCCTCATCGCCAGCGTGCCGGCTGGTTATTGAACACGGGAACTGCTGGGGTAATAAAAGATGTCATAGACCCCGGTTTCTCCTTCCAGGCCATGCTCGTCGAATGCCGAGAGACGTACATGATAGAAAAACGCCTGCAACCCCGTGAAATTGACGTGAGGGGTACTGGAGAACTGCTCTTGCTTGATATTCAGAAAGTCCTTGTCGGTGGCCACCTGGGCCCGATAGCGGCGAGCTCCGGGCAAGGGTTGCAGAATCAGTTGCCAGACCGGCAGGTCGCCCCTTTGTCCGGCTTGCCCGAGCAAACGCGGGGCGGCCAGCAGGTCCACCGGCTTCAACTCACCCTGCTTCTGAATGCGCAACCCTTGGCGCGCCATGACCTGAACTTGCTCTGGCTCCTGGCCTGCGGTTTTATCCACAGCGCGCGTGCCTGAGCGAGCCGAAACCTTGCCCGAGGCCGGCTCATCACGGCTCACCGCCACCTGACCATTGAGCACTTCCACCAGGGATTGCTGATCGTCGTTGCGCACCCGGAAGTGAGTCCCCCGTACCCCCAACACGCCTACGGGGGTCACGATTTGGAAACGGTCATGGTCGCTGTTGCGCTTGATCACATAGGATTCGATCTGTCCCTGTTCCAGGACCACCCGGGGAATGCTGTATTGCGTATTCAGTTGCAAGGTGACCTGGGAACTGGAGGGCAATACCACGCGCGAACCATCCCCGAGGGACAGGCTGACGAAAGCCGATGGCGAGGTTTTCACCCCTTCTTGCTCATCGATGCTCATGCCTTCTTCCAGGGCCACCTCGCGGCCCTGGGCGTCCAGCTTCCAGGCATCACCCGTCAGGTGCTCGACGGTAGCCGGCAAGGGCTGGCCACGGCATTGCTGGTTGTCATCTATATAGGGAAGGCGTTGCGGGGCAGCCTGCAAGGCGCAGGATGGCAGGATCAGACCCGCTAGCAGCAATGCGGTGCACGCCACCTGCAACCGGCCAACGGACGGAGAAGGGCAGAGGTCATTCATGGATATGCTTTGAGCCTTTGGGAAAACCACGGCGAAATCCTACACACCATACCTGAGGCCGCGCATGGGCAGAATGCCGGGGGCTGCGGGGCGTCGCCCAGGGAGAGGGGGCGAATCGGAACCGAGAGGGAGGAGCACAGGAACCCAAGAAAGTGACACGTCCCTGTGTCGGAACCGGGACGACAGGTCGCCCGGCCCAAAGTCCTGAGGAGGCACTCCCTGCATTCCCCTTCAACGACGCACGCAAGCGCGCGTTGTGCCGCCAGCCTGGCGGTTGACACTCCCTGTGTCGGAGCACTTCCAGGTGCCCCCGTGTGCCACTCAGCGAGGAACAATGTAACGCTGGCCGAGAGGCTGCGACGAATTTGCAATATTTGTTCAGAATCATCGCCAAGCGTTCTAAAAGATCCAGCGGGGTGCCGGTGACTGCCAATCCGCAGGCAGGGTTGTCCGGTCCAGTAGCGGTTCGGCATCCAGAGTCAGGCTGGCTTCATGGCTGTCGGGCGAGGCTAGCGTCGAGTAAGCCTCGCCCTTGGCTGCCTCACAGCAGGAGGCGGACGACGACGGCAACCCGCTGGCACTGATCCCCAGATAAGCCGCCAGCATCAAGCAGACCAGGCGCAGCGGATCATCGCCGCTGAACATTCTGACCAGCGCGACCTGGCCTTTGCTGAACATGTTCCCCATGGTTCTTTTCCTTGCTTGAGCGAGCCGGTATCGTGCTGCTGCGATAGCCCCCCAGGCACCCGTGCTCCAGGTGCCTTACCGGCTATTTGATATCAGCGTACCGAGGCAGCAGGGGCTCAAGAGCAATTCGCCATAATTGTTCAGAATCAGGTAACACACCTAAACTTCCCCCAGCCTGAAGCCGCTGGATCTCTGTCTCAGGTGCTCTTCGAACCATAAGGAACTGCCTGGCATGCGTGTCGCGATACTGGATGACGAACCCGCAGAACTGGCACGGGTGGAACAGACACTGCGAGAAATTCCCGGCCCCGGCGACACCGCCTGGACCCTGCATCGCTTCGAACGGGGCGAAGACCTGCTACGTCAGCTCCGGCGGGAAACCTTCGACCTGCTGATTCTCGACTGGCAACTGCCGGACCTCAGCGGCCTGTCGTTGCTGCGCTGGACCCGCGAGCACATGGACTCGCCTCCGGCGGCCATCATGCTCACCAGCCGTGATGCCGAGAGCGATATCGTCCAGGCCCTGAACACCGGCGCCGATGACTACCTGAGCAAGCCTTTTCGTCCCAACGAACTCAAGGCCCGGGTCAATGCGGTGCTGCGCCGCCACGGCCTGCAGCGCAGCAACAGCGAGGAGGTCCTGACCTTCAATGACTTGAGTTTCGGTGACGCCGAACTGACCGTCACCCGCGCCGGCGCCCCCATCAGCCTGACCGAGCGCGAATACCGCCTGGCCCGCTGCCTGTTCGCCAATCTGGGCCGGCCACTGTCTCGGGAGTACTTGTACGAACGGTTCTGGACCCATGAGAAAATTGCTTCCTCGCGGCCCCTGGACACCCACATCTACCGCCTGCGCAACAAGCTGGGACTGACCGCGGATCGCGGTTGGCAGTTGCTGACCATCTATGGCTATGGCTACCGGCTGGAAAGTGTTGCGGCGCCCGACCAGCAGGGCAGCTGACAGCTTGCTGTCAACAGCGGCTTGATATCATTCCGGGTCCTGCTGCCAGACATCTTCATAGCCGTCGCGGTCGATGATGAAACGCGTACCGCTCGGCAGATACAGGTAATCGATCACCTCCGGCACCAGCTCCAGCAGATGCTCGACACACAGAGGCTGGTAGAAATCCACGGCTGTGGAATGTTCGCCGCAGTGGATAAACCAACTGACCGTGCCGTTCTCCGGCAACTCGACCCGGGTGCCATAGATGGGCGACTGCGCCAGGGAGCGGGTGGCCAGTGCAATCATCGGCTCCGGCGCCTGGGGAGCAAGGTCGTAGCGTTCACAGATAAGCTGCTGTCTTTCGTTCATTGGGCCTGCCATCAAGGGAAAATAGGCAGAGTCCTGCCCAGCGCAAAAATTTGTTCGAGTGCAACCTCGTCTTCGCTGTCAGCGTCTTCGAAACACCTGAAACGGCGCCCCTGCAGGGCCGGCTCCAGGCACTCATGCAACGCCGCGGTCCGGAACAGCAACTCCATCCAGAGCGTATAGTCGCTCTCGAAGGTCAGGCGCAGATCATAGTCGGCGCCGCTGCCCAGCCCAGGGTCCTTGAACTCGACCACCTGCTCTGTAGCCCGCACACAATCCGCACTGCCGCGCAGTTTATACAGGACCTGCCGCGCGTCCAGCGAGTCATCAAATAGCAGCCGATATTCGTAGCTCATGCTCGTCTTCACTCCGTTCGCGGTCAGCTATCCAGCCACCAATTGAGCAAGGTCTCGTCATCGATGTCATCGAGGTTTTTATAGATATTGGCGTAGTACCACTCAATGCCCGTGGTCTGGCGGAAGCGGTTGAAGAACAGCGCGATGTTGTCCATGCCGTTTCGCGCCGGCACCGACAGTGTCAGATTGCCTTTGTAGCGCCCGTCGAGCATGCCGCCCAGTTCGGTCGCTACATCCGCCGCCAGGGCGGTAATGTCGTCCTCAGGAATGTGATCCGCATAAATATGGATGCAGAAGTTGCCGCCTCGCTTGAGCACTACGGCGGGGGCCTGCGGGTCCTTGATCGAGATAATGTCGCCCTTGGCCAAGTTCAGTGTCAGCCCCGGTGAGTAGAGAATCTCGTAACGGTCCTCATCGATCTGCCGGACATGCAGCGGCTCATAGACCGGACCATGGTCGTTTTGCCCCGCCACAACCCGAATCGATATTTCCTGGTTTTCATCATCCATAAACACATTTCCAAGCGATTGCTGCTTTTACACAGAGTGAAAGGAACCGAGCCGCGCTCAGCCGCGTAGTGGGATCGACTGCTCGATGAACACGTCTCGAAGCGCCGGTTCAATGGCCGGGTCGTCCTGCAGTTCAGGTGCCAGCAACAGCACCAACCGATCCAGGCCCGCACACCAGGCGACGGAGCTGGCCATGCTGAAAATGATGCGGTCCTGTTCGATACGCACTTGTGCAACCCCGCCATAGCCGCAGAGGGCAGGGCTGGAGATTTCGAGGTGGTAGGTGTCCTGGCCCAGAGCGGCGTCCTGTTCGTCGCATTCAGTGCTGCGTTGCAACAACAGGTAGTGCTCCGGCTCATCGGCGGCATCGGCAAACGCCACAAGCCATACATCGTCTTCCAGGGTTGCGCTGAAATAACTGGCAAGCCATTCAACCGTCATGCTTGAACCTCAAGTGCAGCCAGCGTTAAGCACTCGCTCCTGCGCCCAGGCTCAATGGCCCCGTGCTGCAAACAGGCATCTTCATAGGCGATATGTTGGTCGTCGATGATGGAGGACAGGTATTGATCAATTGCGCAAAAATTGACCTCGGGCGCTATATCCACAGTGACCAGCGACAGGCCCCGGGTAACCGTACACCGGGCGCCGAGGTCGCGCAGGTGCTGCACCATGCTCAAGCGCTCTGACTCGCGCTCGGCAAAAACCCGCAGCGTCGAGTGCCCGGATTGCCGCACCACGCCAGTCGCGATCAGCTCCTGGGCCTCGGCGCGAGTCAGCACCCAGTCCCCCTTGCTCACGCCGTAGAGATAGTAGGGCGTGTTATCCAACTCGTAGACACCTGCGCCGCGTTGAATGCCCCACAGCGATTCATACTCCACCGGAGGGTAACCGTCGGCGTCGTGGGTGAGCTTGAAAATGATCTTGTGAAACTGCGCTGTCGAGTTATCCATTCCATCTCACAGAGGCGCCGCCATGGGCCTCACAAACTGTCCGTAAAAGAAGTTCCCTCGAAGGGAAATATGAAACCTCTGCACTGCCCGGCATGACCAGGACCCCGTATTCTCATCGGACGGATAGAAAAAGTCGTCCCAGTATTTTATAAAAATCTCCCTGGGCACCTGCGCTGCGCCTGCCCCAAGACAACCAGAGTCATTCTTCACCCTCTAGGGTCTTGTAAAAAAAACGGCGCCGTCTGCCCGACGCTTGAAATCCAGGGGGGCGTTACGCTGACCTGGAACGTCCCGACACTGGCGCTCATCAGGTACGAAACCGGAATCCACACCCCATAGCGCCTGGGACTGCGCCTGCTGGTACAAGCACAGACGCTGTTTGTCGCGACCAGACAACCCACAATCCCGAGCCTCGAACCGCCGGGCAATGGGGTAGCGTTGCTCATCAAAAAGGGAATGCTGCCTATCCATACATGCCAAACCTCAGTACGGATGGGCCCACTGACGAGGCTCTATCTGGTGGATCAACAGGGCAGTATCGGGCGTGAGCTGGTAGCGGAATGTCGTTACCTCACTGTACAGCGACAACAGTTGAAGGCGCAGACAAACCTGTGGATCAAAGCCGTCGACCCCATCAAACAGCACCAGCGCGTCGCTTGACCAATCAATACTCAACCGCTCGATCGGGGTCAGTGAACCAAACTCAAGCCGCTCAAGCTGCGCCAGCACCTCGGCCTCAGATGGGGCGCAAATCCATCGGATAATCAGCAAGGCGTTGTCTGCCGTGGCAATCGCCGTGTCCGAAGGCTCGTCACCCAGGACAAGAATGTCGCCATCGACACCCTCCAGCCGGCCGGCATGGTCATCAATCTGACACGCCCTGTGGTAATCCGAGGGATGGCCGTCGAGGCCACGCCACATACCGGCCAAGCCTTCACCTATCACCACCAGGGGGCCACCGGAACTGGACAGCCAGGGAGAAATCTTGAGTCGACTCATAGGCTCCTTGCCTTCCTGCTGAGCAGAACAACTACATGATCCAAAGACACGCCGTGATGTCCGCGCAAAAAAAAGCCAACGCTAGGCGTTGGCTTTTTAGGTGCCGCTGCGGATCAGAAGTCCAGGTTGGACACCGCCAGGGCGTTGCTTTCGATGAAGTCGCGACGCGGCTCGACCGCATCACCCATCAGGGTGTTGAAGATCTGGTCGGCGCCGATGGCGTCTTCGATGGTCACCTTGAGCATGCGGCGCATGCTTGGGTCCATGGTGGTTTCCCACAGCTGGTCAGGGTTCATCTCGCCCAGACCTTTGTATCGCTGGATGGTGTGGCGCTTGGTGCTTTCCGCCATCAGCCAGTCCAGGGCTTCCTTGAACTCGGTGACCGCTTTCTTACGTTCGCCACGCTGCACATACGCGCCTTCGTCCAGCAGGGTGCTCAATTGAGCGCCGAGGGAGACGACGGTCTTGTAGTCGTTGCTGCCGAAGAAGTCGCGGTTGAAGGTGACGTAGTTCGACAGGCCGTGGGAGATCAGCTCGACCTCTGGCAGCCAGACATTACGCTCACGGTCTTCGCGCAGGCTGGCCTTGTAGACCAGGCCCGACTTCTCGGAGGTGCGCAGGCGGGCGTCGTACTTGGCCAGCCAATCCTGCATGGCGGCGTGATCGGACAATTGCTCCATGCTCACGGCCGGCAAGTAGATGAAGTGCTCGGTCAGCTCCTGTGGGTACAGGCGCGACAGGCGCTTGAGGGTCTTCATCACCATGCGGAAATCGTTGACCAGACGTTCCAGCGCTTCACCGGAGATGCCAGGTGCCTCTTCGTTCAAGTGCAAGCTGGCATCTTCAAGCGCCGACTGGGTCATGTAGTCTTCCATGGCCTCGTCGTCCTTGATGTATTGCTCTTGCTTGCCTTTCTTGACCTTGTACAGCGGCGGCTGGGCAATGTAGATGTAGCCGCGCTCGATCAGCTCCGGTAACTGACGGAAGAAAAAGGTCAGCAGCAAGGTACGGATGTGCGAACCGTCGACGTCAGCATCGGTCATGATGATGATGTTGTGATAACGCAGCTTGTCGATGTTGTACTCTTCGCGGCCGATGCCGCAGCCCAGCGCGGTGATCAAGGTGCCGACCTCTTGCGAGGAGATCATCTTGTCGAAGCGGGCTTTCTCTACGTTGAGGATCTTGCCCTTGAGCGGCAGGATCGCCTGGGTCTTGCGGTTGCGTCCCTGCTTGGCGGAACCGCCAGCAGAGTCACCTTCCACCAGGTAGAGTTCGGACAGGGCAGGGTCCTTTTCCTGGCAGTCCGCCAGTTTGCCCGGCAGGCCGGCGATATCCAGCGCACCTTTGCGACGGGTCATTTCACGGGCTTTACGCGCCGCTTCACGAGCACGTGCAGCGTCGATCATCTTGCCCACCACCAACTTGGCTTCGTTGGGGTTTTCCAGCAGGAAGTCGGAGAAGTACTTGCCCATCTCCTGTTCGACCGCGGTCTTCACTTCGGAAGACACCAGCTTGTCCTTGGTCTGGGAGCTGAATTTCGGGTCTGGCACCTTCACCGAGATGATCGCGGTCAGGCCTTCACGAGCGTCGTCACCGGTGGTGGCAACCTTGTTCTTCTTGGCCAGGCCTTCCTGCTCGATGTAGTTGTTCAGGTTACGAGTCAGTGCGGAACGGAAGCCCACCAAGTGGGTACCGCCATCGCGTTGTGGAATGTTGTTGGTGAAGCACAACAGGTTCTCATTAAAACTGTCGTTCCACTGCAAAGCGATTTCCACGCCGATGCCGTCTTCACGCTGAACACTGAAGTGGAACACCTGGTTGACCGCGGTCTTGTTGGTGTTCAGGTATTCAACGAAGGCACGCAGACCACCTTCGTACTTGAACAGCTCTTCCTTGCCGCTGCGCTCGTCCTTAAGGACGATGCCGACACCAGAGTTGAGGAAGGACAGCTCGCGAATCCGCTTGGCCAGGACGTCCCAGCTGAAGTGGATGTTCTTGAAGGTTTCAGCCGACGGCTTGAAGTGGATCTGGGTACCGGTGGTTTCGCTGTCGCCAACGATCTTCATCCGCTCTTGCGGAACACCGTGGACGTAAGTCTGTTCCCAGATCTTGCCGCTGCGGCGCACGGTGAGAATCAGCTCTTCGGACAGCGCGTTCACTACCGATACACCTACACCGTGCAGACCGCCGGATACTTTATAGGAGTTATCGTCGAACTTACCGCCGGCGTGGAGCACGGTCATGATGACCTCTGCTGCGGAAACGCCTTCTTCTTTATGCACATCCACCGGGATACCGCGACCGTTGTCGCGCACGGTGATGGATTCGTCCGGGTGGATGATGATGCTGATGTCGTCGCAGTGGCCAGCCAAAGCTTCGTCGATCGAGTTATCGACCACCTCGAACACCATGTGGTGCAGACCGCTGCCGTCATCGGTGTCGCCAATGTACATACCGGGACGTTTGCGTACGGCATCCAAACCTTTCAGCACCTTAATGCTGGTCGAGTCGTACGTATTTTCTTCGCTCATGCCTTCACTCCCGATGGTCGTGGGTCTGGGTGATACGGCCTTGTTCCACGTGGAACAAAGCGACTGGCGTTTCCGTCTGCCAGCCTTCCCTCAATAATTCGTGGTCTACACAGGTGATAAACACCTGGCAGCGTAAGTCTTCCAACAAGCGACAAAGTGCGCGGCGGTGCTGCTCGTCCAACTCGGACGGCAAATCATCCACCAGATAAATACACTGACCGCGGCGGGCCTGGCTGACCAAATGCCCCTGGGCAATGCGCAAGGCACAGACCACCAACTTCTGCTGACCACGGGACAAGATGTCCGCGGCGTTGTGTCCACCTAAGCGCAGACGCAAATCAGCACGTTGCGGGCCGGCCTGGGTATGACCCATTTGCTGATCACGGTGCAGGGCGGTCGCGAGAACGTCACTGAGTTCTCGTTCCTTATCCCAACCACGGTAATAGCTAAGCGTCAGGCCCTCGAGCGCCAATAGCTCGCTCAAGGTCCGCTCAAAGACTGGTTTCAAGGCTTTGATGTAAGCGCGGCGGTATTCATCGATTTCAGCGCTGGCCTGACACAGTTCCCGGTCCCAGGCCGCTTGCGAAGCGGCATCAAGTGTACCATGCCGCAGCCATGAGTTCCGCTGCCGCAGGGCCTTCTGCAAGCGTTGCCAGGTGGACATGAAGCGAGGTTCCACATGGAACACTCCCCAGTCCAGAAACTGCCTGCGGATCTTCGGTGCGCCCTCCAGCAAGCGAAAGCTGTCAGGGTTGATCAACTGCAGCGGCAGGATTTCCGCCAGCTGCGCCGCGCTGCGGGCATTCTGGCCATCGATGCGGATCTGAAACTCCCCCTGACGATCCCGGGATATCCCCAAGCTGCTGTGCCCACCCTGGGCCAACTCAACTTGACCAAAAACGGTACAGGCCAGCTGTTCATACTGGATCACCGGCAACAGGCGAGCACTGCGAAACGAGCGGGCAAGCCCCAGCAAGTGGATGGCCTCCAGCACGCTGGTCTTGCCACTGCCGTTGGCGCCATAGAGAAGGTTGATGCGAGGAGAGGGGGAGAAGGTCACCGGGTGCAGATTGCGCACCGCGGTGACCGAGACGCGACTGAGGGACATCTAGCTTCTGCTGAGCATGATTACAGGCGCATCGGCATGACAACGTAAGCCGAGTCGTCGTTGTCGGATTCCTGCACCAGCGCACTGCTGTTGGAATCGGACAGGATCAGGCGCACCTGTTCAGTGGTCATGACGCCCAGCACATCTAGCAAGTAGCTGACGTTGAAGCCGATTTCCAGCGAGCCGCCGTTGTATTCCACGCCCACTTCTTCTTCCGCTTCTTCCTGCTCCGGGTTGTTGGCCTGGATTTTCAGCTGACCATTGGCCAGTTGCAGACGAATGCCGCGGTACTTCTCGTTGGACAGGATCGCGGTACGGCTGAACGCTTCACGCAGGGCCTGACGGTCGCCCAGCACCAGCTTGTCACCGCCTTTGGGCAGCACGCGCTCGTAGTCCGGGAACTTGCCGTCCACCAGTTTGGAGGTGAAGGTGAACTCGCCGGTGGTGGCGCGGATGTGGTGCTGACCCAGAACGATGCTGACGTTGCCGTCCGGCTCGGTGAGCAAGCGCGCCAGTTCCAGGATACCTTTGCGCGGCACGATCACCTGGTGACGATCCGGCTGACCGATATCCGCCTGCATTGAGCACATAGCCAGACGGTGACCGTCGGTGGCCACGGCGCGGATGATCCCCGCGGACACCTCCAGCAGCATGCCGTTGAGGTAGTAGCGCACGTCTTGCTGGGCCATGGCGAAGCTGGTGCGTTCGATCAAGCGACGCAGCTTGCTCTGCTCCAGTTGGCAGGTCAGCGAGCCCGGGCCTTCTTCCACAGTCGGGAAGTCATTGGCCGGCAGGGTCGATAGAGTGAAGCGGCTACGCCCGGCCTTCACCACCAGCTTCTGCTCATCGACCTTGATGTCGATCAGCGCGTCGTTGGGCAGGCTCTTGCAGATGTCCATCAGCTTGCGCGCGGGAACGGTGATTTCCCCCGGCTCGGCCGGCTCTTCAAGTTGCACACGACCGACCAGCTCGACTTCCAGGTCGGTACCGGTCAGCGACAGTTGCTGGCCTTCGACAACCAGCAGCACGTTGGAAAGCACCGGCAAGGTCTGACGACGTTCGACGACGCCGGCGACCAGTTGCAGGGGTTTCAACAGGGCTTCGCGTTGAATGGTGAAATGCATGGTCTAGTCCCTTGCCTTAATAAGCTGCGTTGGAGTCATCAAGTGGTCAAAGTACGCAGCAGGTTCTTGTAGTCCTCGCGGATGTCCGCGTCGGATTCCTTAAGTTCATTGATCTTGCGGCAGGCGTGCAGCACCGTGGTGTGGTCGCGGCCGCCGAACACATCGCCGATTTCCGGCAGGCTGTGATTGGTCAGTTCCTTGGACAGGGCCATGGCCACCTGACGCGGGCGAGCCACCGAACGCGAACGTCGCTTGGACAGCAGATCGGAAATCTTGATCTTGTAGTACTCGGCGACGGTGCGCTGGATGTTATCCACAGACACCAGCTTGTCCTGCAGTGCCAGCAGGTCCTTCAGGGACTCGCGAATCAACTCGATGGTGATATCACGCCCCATGAAGTGCGAGTGGGCGATGACCCGCTTGAGCGCACCTTCCAGTTCTCGAACGTTGGAGCGAATCCGCTGGGCAATGAAGAACGCCGCATCGTGGGGCAGATCAACCTTGGCCTGATCAGCCTTCTTCATCAGGATCGCCACCCGGGTTTCCAGCTCAGGCGGTTCGACCGCTACCGTCAAGCCCCAGCCAAAGCGGGACTTGAGGCGTTCTTCCAGGCCTTCGATCTCCTTCGGATAACGGTCGCTGGTAAGAATCACCTGCTGACCGCCTTCCAACAGCGCGTTGAAGGTGTGGAAAAACTCTTCCTGGGAACGCTCCTTGCGGGCGAAAAACT
Organism: Pseudomonas sp. LD120; assembly: GCF_009861525.1. Taxonomy (GTDB): domain Bacteria; phylum Pseudomonadota; class Gammaproteobacteria; order Pseudomonadales; family Pseudomonadaceae; genus Aquipseudomonas. The sequence goes on from NZ_WVHL01000005.1 coordinate 135,259, forward strand.
GAATGTCGTCGATCAGTAAGGCGTCGACCGAACGGTAAAAGCGCTTGAATTCGTTGATCGCGTTGAGCTGCAAGGCCTTGACCATGTCCGCCACGAAGCGCTCGGAATGCAGGTACACGACCTTGGCATTCGGATTCTTCTTCAACAGGTGGTTACCCACAGCGTGCATCAAGTGGGTCTTACCCAGACCGACGCCGCCATACAGGAACAACGGGTTGTAGCCATGCTTGGGGTTGTCCGCCACCTGCCAGGCCGCTGCGCGAGCCAATTGGTTGGACTTACCCTCGACGAAGTTCTCAAAGGTGAAGGTGCGATTCAGGTAACTGGTGTGCTTGAGCGCACCTTCCACCTGGACGGTACGTTGCTCGGCGCGTACCGGTGCCTGCTGCGAGCTGGCGCCCGCCATCGGGTCGAAGCTGTCACGAGAGGGTTCTTCGCTGACCTCGGCACTCTTCTGCGCTGCGGCTTTCTTGGCCGGAGCGGAAGTGGGTGTCGGAGTTGGCGCAGGAGCCGTCGCCGGGGTGGCATTGGCTGCCGCCGCTTGCAGCGCTTGCGAGGCAGCGGCGGCCAGTGGCGCATTAGGTGCGGCGCGAGGCGCCGAACTGCGTTTGCTGCCTATTAATAAGGAAAGAACTGGTGCACTGCCGTTGCCGTGTTCATCCAGCAGCTCGAGCACGCGCCCCAGGTACTTTTCATTAACCCAATCGAGAACAAAACGATTCGGTGCGTAGACACGCAACTCGTCGCCTTCGGCTTCGACCTGTAGTGGACGGATCCAAGTGTTGAATTGCTGGGCAGGCAGCTCATCACGCAGAAGCTCCACGCACTGCTGCCAAAGTTCCACTGACACGGATAACCCCTAAGTTGAAAGCCGGTGAGGCAAAAACAAGCGGCCATTGTAGCGATCAGCCGTCCACTTATCCACATGTAGCGTGCCCTGAGGACACTAAGAATCAACGTCTTATCCTGAATAAACACGACCAATGGTATGTGCATAAGCTCTGTGGATAACCCTACTTAAGGTCGTTGCACAACTCGGAGGGGAACTCAGTGGATAACTCGTCTGTGGATAACTGACCTTTCCACACACAGCTTTTCCGACAGCGCAGCACAGGCAGAGCACCGCTTCTCAACCGTGTTGTCATTCTCTGTACAGTACGGATTAGAAGGCCTAGAGTAACTTATCCACAGATTCTGGCCGCCTTAGCTTTTATAAGCTTTACAGAAAAGCTTTAAATACTTTCCTTCTTTATTTTTATATCTATCCAACCTTGTCTCACCCCCCGAACACGGACATACATAGAGAAAGGAAAAGCTGGTTGGAAATTGACCTAGAGGCTTGCTTTCTCTAGAATCGCCGGTCTCTTAAAACGGGGGCCATTCCGGCCCATTGTGGACGAACCAGGTAACACGACATGAAACGTACTTTCCAACCAAGCACTATCAAACGCGCTCGTACCCACGGTTTCCGTGCTCGCATGGCTACCAAGAACGGTCGTGCCGTCCTGTCGCGTCGTCGCGCCAAAGGTCGTGCGCGTCTGGCAGTTTGATAATCCGGCACTGGAGGTGAGTCAGGACTTCAGTCGGGAAAAGCGCCTGCTTACACCCCGGCACTTCAAGGCGGTCTTTGACTCCCCTACCGGCAAGGTTCCGGGGAAAAATCTCCTGCTCCTTGCGCGCAACAACGATCTTGATCATCCCCGTCTGGGGCTCGTGATCGGGAAAAAGAGCGTCAAGCTCTCCGTTGAGCGCAATCGCCTCAAGCGTCTAATGCGCGAATCGTTTCGTCTCCACCAGGATTCACTGGTCGGATGGGATATTGTTATCGTCGCGCGTAAAGGTTTGGGCGATGTAGAAAACCCCGAATTGATTCAGCATTTCGGCAAACTCTGGAAACGTCTGGCGCGCAACAAGCCGGTACCAGCAGTCAAATCCGAAACTGTAGGGGTAGACAGTCCTGATGCGTAAACTGGCACTCGTTCCGATCCAGTTTTACCGCTATGCCATTAGTCCTCTGATGGCCAATCACTGTCGTTTCTACCCCAGTTGTTCCTGCTACGCGTTAGAAGCCATAGAAAATCATGGCCTTCTGCGCGGTGGCTGGCTGACCTTTCGTCGTTTAGGTCGCTGTCATCCGTGGAATCCCGGTGGTTATGACCCGGTTCCACCTATCCCTACCTCCCGTTCTTCTTCGATGGCCGAGTAATCATGGATATCAAACGCACGATCCTGATCGTCGCCCTGGCAATCGTGTCCTACGTCATGGTTCTTAAATGGAACCAGGATTATGGCCAAGCTGCCCTGCCGACTCAGAATGTTGCTTCCAGCACGACCGCCCCGGGCTTGCCGGATGCGCCAACAGGCACTTCCGCTGCTAATGACGACATTCCGCGCGCGGCAAGCGATACCACTGCACCTGCCGAAGCGCCGGTCGCGGCAAGCAAAGACCTCATCCAGATCAAAACGGATGTGCTCGACCTGGCTGTCGATCCACAAGGTGGGGATATCGCACAACTGCGTTTGCCACTGTATCCACGTCGTCAGGACCATCCGGAAATTCCTTTCCAGTTGTTCGATAACGGCGGCGAGCGGACTTACCTGGCACAAAGCGGTCTGATCGGCAGCAATGGTCCAGACGCCAACCCGGCTGGTCGTCCGATCTACTCGTCGGAAAAGAAAAGTTATCAACTGGCTGATGGCCAGGATCAACTGGTCGTCGACCTGAAGTTCAGCAAGGACGGCGTCAACTACATCAAGCGTTTCACTCTCAAACGCGGCCTGTATGACGTCACCGTTAGCTACCTGATCGACAACGAAAGTGCACAACCCTGGACTGGCGCGATGTTCGCTCAGCTCAAGCGTGACGCCAGTTCCGATCCGTCCTCCAGCACCGCCACCGGCACCGCGACTTACCTGGGCGCAGCCCTGTGGACAAGTTCCGAACCGTACAAAAAAGTGTCCATGAAAGACATGGACAAGGTGAACGAGGACAAGACCAAGGCACCGATCACTGAAAGTGTTCAGGGTGGTTGGGTCGCTTGGTTGCAACACTACTTCGTGACCGCCTGGATTCCGCCAAAAGGCGAGAACAACCAGGTTCTGGCGCGTAAAGACAGCAAAGGCAACTACATCATTGGCTACACCGGCCCTTCGATGACCGTTGCCCCAGGTGCCAAGGCCGAAACCAGCGCTATCCTGTACGCCGGTCCGAAAAGCCAGGCCGTACTGAAAGAGTTGTCCCCAGGTCTGGAGCTGACTGTCGATTACGGTTTCCTGTGGTTCATCGCCCAACCCATCTTCTGGCTGCTGCAACATATCCACAGCCTGGTGGGTAACTGGGGGTGGTCGATCATTTTCCTGACCATGCTGATCAAAGGGATCTTCTTCCCCCTGTCGGCTGCCAGCTACAAGTCCATGGCGCGCATGCGTGCAGTGGCACCTAAACTGGCCGCGCTGAAGGAAAAATTCGGCGACGATCGTCAGAAAATGTCCCAGGCGATGATGGAGCTGTACAAGAAAGAGAAGATCAATCCGCTGGGTGGCTGTTTGCCAATCCTGGTGCAGATGCCGGTTTTCCTGTCCTTGTACTGGGTACTCCTGGAAAGCGTGGAAATGCGCCAGGCGCCGTTCATGCTGTGGATCACCGACCTGTCGATCAAGGATCCGTTCTTCATTCTGCCGATCATCATGGGCGCCACCATGTTTATTCAGCAGCAGTTGAACCCGACGCCTCCGGATCCGATGCAGGCCAAGGTGATGAAAATGATGCCAATCATCTTCACCTTCTTCTTCTTGTGGTTCCCGGCCGGTCTGGTGCTGTACTGGGTTGTGAACAACTGCCTGTCGATCGCACAACAGTGGTACATCACTCGTAAGATCGAAGCGGCTACCAAAAAAGAAGCGGCCTGACCTACGCTGTGGATAACCACACAAAACGCCCCCTAGTGGGGCGTTTTGCTATCTGTCACTTTTGTCTGGATGTCGGGTTATGAATGTCCCTCGTGAAACCATCGCCGCCATCGCCACCGCCCAAGGTCGCGGCGGCGTGGGCATCGTAAGGATTTCCGGGCCCCTGGCGGGCGCGGCGGCCAAAGCCATCAGCGGTCGCGAGCTCAAGCCGCGATTTGCCCATTACGGTCCGTTTCTCAATGCCCGGAAAGAAGTCCTGGACGAAGGCATCGCCCTGTATTTCCCGGGGCCGAACTCCTTCACGGGAGAAGATGTACTGGAACTCCAAGGCCATGGCGGTCCGATTGTTCTCGACATGCTGCTGCAGCGCTGCCTGGAGCTGGGGTGCCGCCTGGCCCGGCCAGGTGAATTCAGCGAGCGTGCCTTCCTCAACGATAAACTCGACCTGGCCCAAGCCGAAGCCATCGCCGACCTGATCGAGGCCAGCTCCGCCCAAGCTGCCCGTAACGCCCTGCGCTCGCTGCAAGGTGCGTTTTCCCAGCGTGTGCATAACTTGACCGAACAACTAATCGCCTTGCGGATTTATGTCGAAGCGGCGATTGATTTTCCCGAGGAGGAAATCGACTTCCTCGCCGATGGCCATGTACTGAGCATGCTCGACGCGGTGCGCGATGAGTTATCCACAGTGCTGCGCGAAGCCGGGCAGGGCGCCTTGCTGCGTGATGGTATGACCGTGGTGATCGCCGGGCGCCCGAACGCCGGCAAATCCAGCCTGCTCAATGCTCTTGCCGGGCGCGAGGCGGCGATCGTCACCGATATCGCCGGCACCACCCGGGACATCCTGCGCGAACATATCCACATCGATGGCATGCCACTGCATGTGGTGGATACGGCCGGCCTGCGGGATACCGAGGATCAGGTGGAAAAAATCGGTGTCGAACGGGCACTCAAGGCCATCAGCGAGGCCGACCGGGTGTTGCTGGTGGTGGACGCCACCGCGGCTGAAGCGGCGGACCCCTTCGCCCTGTGGCCAGAGTTTCTCGAGCAGCGGCCAGACCCGGCCAAGGTCACGCTGATTCGCAACAAGGCCGATCTGACCGGCGAACCCATCGCCCTGGAAACCTGTGATGACGGCCACGTCACCATCAGCCTCAGTGCCATGGCTGCCGGTAGCGGGCTAGAGCTTCTGCGTGACCACTTGAAAGCCTGCATGGGTTATGAACAGACCTCCGAAAGCAGCTTTAGTGCACGCCGTCGGCACCTGGAGGCATTGCGCTACGCCAGTGCGGCCCTGGAACATGGCCGGGCACAGCTGACCCTGGCCGGTGCCGGCGAATTACTGGCCGAAGACCTGCGCCAGGCTCAGCAATCGCTGGGGGAAATCACCGGAGCCTTCAGTTCCGATGACCTGCTAGGGCGAATCTTCTCCAGTTTCTGCATCGGCAAGTAACCTGACGTCCACCGGGCTTCATCAAGGTCCACAAATCGCCTTGAAACCCGCATGAATACTGGATTGCTTGCTTATCAAGCCCTGCGAAGCACGCCGACAGCCGTCTGAATTGATGCCCAAGTCGTGGTATTGGCAGGAGCCATCCGCTACTTGGACATACGGGGAGAAGACGGCACTTACCGACGCCGTCCTGAAGGCTCTCAAGCCCAGGGACAAGACCTATACGGTCGGAGATGACCGCGGTTTGCAACGGGTCGTATGATCGAGCGTTACCGCTATCGCTCAGCAAGCACCAGCGCTTTGCGAAGCTCCTGCCGGACCTGCGCGAAATCGGCGGCTACTTGGAATCAGCCAGCAACGCCGCAACCAGGGCTGCCGCGGCAATTTGCCCGCCCTGGAGGTCGCTCGGGTAGTGCACACCGGCAAGGACGCGACTGTCCGCGTGAGACTTGGCCCGAGCAAAGAGTTCGCCATGTTTCTCTGGCACCGCAATGCTCAACAGGGTCGCATTGAGGTAGCTATCCATGGAATGGCCGCTCGGGTAGGAATTGCCTTCGGGAGGGGGCAGGACCGGTTTGACGGTTGGCTCCTGTTCATAAGGGCGCGGTCTTGCGAAGTACTTTCTGGCTGGCATCAACACCTCGACGAGGTTCTCCTGAACCCGCAGGAAAAATTGCCGGGTCAATGGCAAGCGCTCCTTGTCGAAGGCGTCACCGAGAATATCCCTGGCGAAGGGAAACACGTTGTCTTCCCACAGGTCGTGCGCTTGTACTCGGCGTGTTTGTTCTGCAGTACGGCCCTTTTGCACATCCAGAACCCCCTTGAGGTCACCACGCGCCATGGCAGAGTTCGCCTGCGGCGGAGGGGGAAGGTAGCCCGCCAATTGCAGTTGCTCTTTTAGTGCATAGGACGTGACCGCTGTATCGGCATGGGCTGCCAACACCGGCAGCAGAAATGGGCTCAGCAACAGCGAACGGGGGGAACGTATTCATAAACAGTCTTCCTCACAGTCGAGACGTGGACTTTCAGGCCTGTTCAATGCCCGTTTTTTGCGGCCACTGAGCAAACTGTCCGTCTTCCTCGATCAGTAATCTTGCCTACGTCTGCCAACGTCATGAATCAGTGGCACGTAAACACAAACCACCTCGCCACATTGTTGATGTGGTGTCGGACTCTTGGCGGGGAGCCTGTCCGGTTTGGTTGTTGCTTTCCCCCCGTTACACATGAACTTGCAACTCATCCAACACAGCTTGACGGTGCTCACCGGACAGACGCCGCAGCGAATGGCTCGCTTTCTGTTATCCACAGCCGCCCATGAAGCGCTAGAACATGGATGTATGTCCAAGCGCGCAAAGCAGATTTGCAGACTGTGCGATTTTTACCGGGCCCAAGGGCGAGCGACGTTACCTTTACCCCCTTCACAGGCTGCAGCCGACAAACCTGCGGTCTTGAGTAACAGCGCCATTTCGAAGATAGGCATTTTCCCCTTAATTTTTCTGACTAATCGGCTTTTTTGGCCGCTTTTAAATGAGTTTCCAAAGTGGTCCCTGATTTGCATCCTGGAGGATGGACAGGCTTGTACACCTGAGGAACCAGCCAGGCATTCAAGGAGTAGAAATGGCTAGCGCGAATTCTGCATTGCACCGTGGCTTGAGTACCCGGCATATCCGCTTCATTGCGTTGGGTTCTGCCATCGGCACAGGCCTTTTCTACGGTTCGGCGGCCGCGATCCAGAAAGCCGGACCCTCGGTCCTGCTGGCATACCTGCTTGGCGGCGCAGCCATCTACCTGACCATGCGTGCCCTGGGGGAGATGGCGGTGAGGACGCCGGTTTCCGGCTCCTTCGGACAATACGCCAGCACCTACCTGGGGCGTTTCCCGGGTTTCCTGACCGGCTGGAGCTACGCCTTCTCGATGCTCATGGTATGCCTGGCGGACGTCACCGCCTTTGGCGTCTACATGGGCCTTTGGTTTCCCGAAACCCCCAGGTGGATCTGGGTACTGAGCATCGTCCTGGGAATCGGCGCCTTGAACCTGTGCAGCGTCCGGGTGTTCGGCGAGCTGGAGTTCTGGCTGTCGCTGCTCAAGGTTGGTGCCATCGTGGCCATGATCGTCGGCGGCTTTACCCTGCTGTTCTTCGGCATCCAGCTCGGAGACGAACAACGCCGTGGGGGGCTGGGCAATCTCTGGGAGTACGGCGGTTTTTTCCCGAATGGTGTCGAGGGCATGATCGCCTCCTTCACCATTGTCATGTTCGCTTTTGGCGGAATCGAAGTCATAGGCATTACTGCCGGCGAGGCCAAGGATCCGCAACGCATGATCCCCAAGGCCATCAACTCGGTCCCACTGCGCATCTTGATCTTCTACGTGCTCACCTTGCTGATCCTGTTGACGCTGGCCCCCTGGTGGAGCATCGGTAACCAGGGCAGCCCGTTCGTGCAGATCTTCAGCAGCCTGGGAATAGATTCGGCGGCCACGGTGCTGAACATCGTGGTGATTTCCGCCGTGGTCTCGGCCATCAACAGCGATATCTTCAGTGCTGGACGCATGATGTACGGCATGGCGGCCATTGGTCAGGCGCCGGCGGTGTTTGCCAGTACGTCACGGTTCGGCGTGCCCTGGATGACTGTGCTCGTGATGTCCGTGGCGTTGTTGCTGGGAGTACTGCTGAACTACTGGATCCCGCAGGAACTGTTCCTGATCTTTGCTTCGTTGGTGACCTTTTCGGTGGTCTGGGTCTGGTTGATGATCCTGCTGTCGCAAATGGCCATGCGCCGCAGCATGAGCCAGAGCGAGATCGAAGCGCTGCACTTTCCAGTGCCCCTGGGCAACGTCGGGCAGATGTGCGCGGTGGTCTTCATGCTGTTTGTATTCGTGGTGCTGGGTGCCTTTCCTGATACCCGGCTGGCGTTGTATGTGGGAGTGGGCTGGCTGGCACTGCTGTCGCTGGCCTACTGGATCTGGATCAGACCGGACGCGTTGCACAGGGGGAGGACCGAGCCCTGCCTTGAAGCTCATGAATAGGGATACGTCCATGCGAACATTCGAGTTGCCGCCTGCCACAGTAGAAGCCTTCCAGCGCGACGGTGCGATCTGCATTCGTCAGTTGTTCAGCGCAGATGAAGTGGGGCTGTTGGAGCTGGGTATCGAACACAATCTGGCGCACCCCAGCGAGCGGGCCAAGGTCGCCAGCCAACCAGACGATCCAGGCTGGTTTTTCGAGGATTTCTGCAACTGGCAGGAGAACTCGGCCTATCGGCGGTTCATCTTCGAGAGCCGAGTTGGCCATGTGGCAGCCCAGTTGATGGGCAGTGAACACGTCAGGCTTTATCACGACCATCTGCTGGTCAAGGAACCCAATACCCGACAGCGCACGCCCTGGCACCAGGATCAGCCTTACTACAACGTTGAAGGGCAGCAGAACTGCAGCATGTGGATGCCCGTGGACCCAGTTGCGCGGGAGTCGACCCTGGAGTTTATCGCCGGCTCGCACCAGGGGCCCTGGCTGATGCCGCGAACCTTTATGGACAACCAGGCCAAATGGTTTCCGGAAGGCAGTTTGGCGGATCTACCGGATATTGAGGCCGATCGAGCCGCGTGGAGCATTCTTGGCTGGGACCTGCAGCCCGGGGATGCAGTGTTTTTCCACATGCTGACCTTGCATGCAGCCGGTGGTGTCGGTGGAGATCGGCGGCGGCGTGCCTTTTCCCTACGTTTTCTGGGCGAGGACATGCGACATACACCAAGGCCCTGGCGAACCTCTCCCGAGTTCCCCGGCTTGAGCGAGCAACTGCCAGCCGGCGCGCCTCTGCAGCATGAGCTATTTCCACAGATCTGGCCTCGGCAGCAGGCCTGAGCAAACGTTATCCACTGTTCGGCTCGGGGCGCTGTGGACAAACAACCCGACGGTACAAGAGTCCATGGTGTTCGGGCTTAAACATCAGGCATCACCGATAGACCTTCCCTGACAGCGGCGCCCCCTTACCGATCGATTATCCACAGACAGGTCAAAGACGACCTGTCTGCCTCGTTTATCTGACGTCTTTTGACTGAAGCTTTGCCGGAATCGATTCCCGCGAAGCCATTCGGCGTGGGCGTTTTTCAGCCAGAGCGGATGACTTCTGTGAATTAAGCCCTGTGAATAACTGCCCTTCAGCTCAGTTGATAACCTGGCTTCAAAGCTGAGGAAAACCATGTCTGTGGATAACCACCCCATTCATCCACAGGTTTAAAGCGCTTATCCAAGGGCCTCATTGGCACCTAACCACAGAGTTTAAAACCTCTGTACACATTGAATATAAAGGCCTGTAGAGATCTATCCACAGAAAGGCATGTGCATAAGAATAAACATAAAAACAAAGATTTAATAAATTTCTCTCTTTTAATTTCTATTGTCCGCCAGTCATCCACAGCTGGTTAAATTTTGTGCAAAGGGTTCTTTAGAAAGGTCGAAGTCCCTATACTTGCCGCCTTGGTCCAAAAACCAACCCGACAACTACTCCTAATTACTCCTACTTGAAGCAGGCACGAGGTGCGTGGTGGATTTCCCTTCCCGTTTTGAAGTGATCGTCATCGGCGGCGGTCATGCCGGTACCGAGGCAGCACTTGCATCAGCACGCATGGGGGCAAAAACCCTGTTGCTGACGCATAACGTGGAAACCCTCGGTGCCATGAGCTGCAATCCCGCGATTGGCGGCATTGGCAAAAGCCATCTGGTCAAGGAAATCGATGCCCTGGGCGGCGCGATGGCCATGGCTACCGATAAAGGCGGCATTCAGTTCCGCGTGTTGAACAGCCGTAAAGGCCCAGCCGTGCGCGCTACCCGCGCTCAGGCCGACCGCATTCTGTATAAGGCTGCGGTTCGCGAGATTCTTGAGAACCAGCCCAACCTGTGGATATTTCAACAAGCCGCTGATGACCTGATCGTTGAACAGGATCAAGTCCGCGGCGTTGTGACTCAGATGGGCCTGCGTTTCTTTGCGGAATCCGTGGTGCTGACCACTGGAACCTTCCTCGGTGGACTTATCCACATTGGCATGCAGAACTATTCCGGTGGCCGCGCCGGTGATCCGCCCTCGATTGCCCTGGCGCAACGTCTGCGGGAACTACCGTTGCGTGTCGGCCGCTTGAAAACCGGTACGCCACCGCGTATCGATGGCCGTTCTGTGGATTTCTCGGTCATGACCGAACAGCCTGGGGATACACCGATTCCGGTGATGTCGTTCCTGGGCTCGAAAGAACAGCATCCACAACAGGTCAGTTGCTGGATTACTCACACCAACGCCCGCACCCACGAAATCATCGCCTCGAACCTTGATCGTTCACCGATGTATTCCGGGGTCATCGAAGGCATCGGCCCGCGTTACTGCCCCTCGATCGAAGACAAGATCCATCGCTTTGCCGACAAGGAAAGCCATCAGGTGTTCATCGAACCTGAGGGCCTGACCACTCACGAGCTTTATCCGAACGGTATATCCACATCCTTGCCGTTCGACGTGCAGTTGCAGATCGTGCAATCGATCCGAGGCATGGAAAACGCCCATATCGTGCGCCCTGGTTATGCCATCGAGTACGACTATTTCGATCCCCGAGACTTGAAGTACAGCCTGGAAACCAAGGTGGTCGCTGGTCTGTTCTTCGCAGGCCAGATCAACGGTACTACCGGTTACGAAGAGGCCGGTGCCCAGGGGTTGCTGGCCGGGGCCAACGCTGCGCTGCGTGCTCAGGGCAAAGACAGCTGGTGCCCGCGTCGCGATGAAGCATACATCGGCGTATTGGTTGACGACCTGATCACCCTGGGCACCCAGGAACCCTACCGGATGTTCACATCCCGGGCGGAATACCGCTTGATCCTGCGTGAAGACAACGCCGACCTGCGGCTGACCGAAAAAGGTCGCGAGCTGGGGTTGGTGGATGACCTGCGCTGGGCCGCGTTCTGCAAGAAGCGTGAGGGCATTGCCCAAGAAGAGCAGCGCTTGAAGTCCACCTGGGTTCGCCCGGGCACCGATCAGGGCGATGCCATTGCGCAAAAATTCGGCACACCGCTGACCCATGAGTACAACCTGCTGAACCTGCTGAGTCGCCCGGAAATCGACTACGCTGGTCTGGTCGAAGTGACCGGGCAGGGCGCAGAAGATCCGCAGGTCGCGGAACAGGTCGAGATCAAGACCAAATACGCCGGTTACATCGATCGTCAGCAGGACGAAATTGCCCGTCTGCGCGCCAGTGAAGACACCAAACTCCCTGTGGATATCGATTACACCGGCATTTCCGGGCTGTCGAAGGAAATCCAGAGCAAGCTCGGTGCGACCCGGCCGGAAACCCTGGGCCAGGCCTCGCGGATCCCCGGCGTGACTCCGGCAGCGATTTCCCTGTTGATGATTCACTTGAAAAAACGCGGCGCGGGCCGTCAGTTGGAGCAAAGCGCTTGAGTTCAATGGTCACTTCGCAACACGCGGACGAGTTATCCACAGGTGCACGTCAGCTCGGTGTCAATCTGAGCACCACCCAGCACGAACTGTTGCTGGGTTACCTGGCCCTGTTGATCAAGTGGAACAAGGCTTACAACCTGACTGCGGTGCGCGATCCGGACGAAATGGTCTCTCGCCATCTGCTCGACAGCCTGAGCGTGATGTCGTTCATCGAAAACGGCCGCTGGCTGGATGTTGGCAGCGGCGGCGGGATGCCCGGTATCCCTCTGGCAATCCTGTTTCCCGAGTCGCAAGTCACCTGCCTGGACAGCAATGGCAAGAAAACCCGCTTCCTGACTCAGGTCAAACTCGAACTCAAACTGGATAACCTGCAAGTTATCCACAGTCGGGTCGAGGCCTTCACCCCTGAACAGCCATTCACAGGGATCATTTCCCGGGCGTTCAGCAGCATGGAGAACTTCACCGGCTGGACCCGCCACCTGGGCGACTGCGATACACGCTGGCTGGCAATGAAGGGCGTCCATCCCTCTGATGAGCTGTTAGCATTGCCGGCAGACTTCCACCTTGATAGCGAACACGCCTTGGCTGTACCCGGTTGCCAAGGCCAACGCCATCTGCTGATACTGCGCCGCACGGCATGATTGGGAACACAAGCAAGAATGGCTAAGGTATTCGCGATAGCGAACCAGAAAGGTGGCGTGGGCAAGACCACCACCTGCATCAACCTCGCGGCATCCCTGGTAGCGACCAAGCGCCGGGTGCTGTTGATCGATCTTGATCCACAGGGCAACGCCACCATGGGTAGCGGTGTGGATAAACACGGTTTGGAAAACTCGGTCTATGACCTGTTGATCGGCGAATGCGACCTGGCCCAGGCCATGCACTTCTCCGAGCACGGTGGTTATCAATTGCTGCCGGCCAACCGCGACCTGACTGCCGCGGAAGTGGTGTTGCTGGAAATGCAGATGAAGGAAAGCCGTCTGCGCAGCGCCCTGGCGCCGATCCGTGAGAACTACGATTACATCCTGATCGACTGCCCGCCGTCGCTGTCGATGCTCACCCTCAATGCCCTGGTGGCCGCCGATGGGGTGATTATCCCCATGCAGTGCGAGTACTACGCGCTGGAAGGCTTGAGCGACCTTGTGGATAACATCAAGCGCATTGCTGAACTGCTCAATCCGCAGCTCAAGATCGAAGGCTTGCTGCGGACCATGTTCGATCCGCGGTTGAGCCTGATGAACGATGTTTCCGCACAGCTCAAGGAGCACTTTGGTGATCAGCTCTACGACACCGTGATTCCGCGCAACATCCGTTTGGCCGAGGCGCCGAGTTACGGTATGCCGGCATTGGCGTACGACAAACAATCCCGTGGCGCGCTGGCCTACCTGGCCCTGGCGGGCGAGATGGTTCGCCGACAACGTAAACAATCCCGCGTCGCAGCCGCCCAGCCAACTTAAGGAATCCCCATGGCCGTCAAGAAACGAGGTCTCGGACGTGGACTGGATGCACTGTTGAGTGGTCCGACTGTCAGTGCCCTGGAAGAACAAGCCGTGCAAGCCGATCAGCGTGAACTGCAACACTTGCCGCTGGATCTGATCCAGCGCGGCAAGTATCAGCCGCGCCGTGACATGGATCCCCAGGCATTGGAAGAACTGGCGAGCTCAATCAAAAGCCAAGGCGTGATGCAGCCGATCGTGGTGCGCCCCATCGGCGCCGGTCGTTTTGAAATCATTGCGGGCGAACGCCGCTGGCGCGCCAGTCAGCAGGCGGGCCAGGAAACCATTCCTGCCATGGTTCGTGACGTGCCGGATGAGACCGCCATTGCCATGGCGCTGATCGAGAACATCCAGCGCGAAGACCTCAACCCCATTGAGGAAGCGGTGGCCCTGCAGCGTCTGCAGCAGGAGTTCCAGCTGACTCAGCAGCAGGTGGCCGAGGCGGTGGGCAAGTCCCGTGTCAGTGTGGCGAACCTGCTGCGTTTGATCGCGCTGCCTGAGGTGATCAAGACCATGCTGTCCCACGGCGACCTGGAAATGGGTCATGCCCGTGCCTTGCTCGGATTACCGGAAAATCAACAGGTTGAAGGGGCGCGACATGTTGTCGCACGAGGCCTCACCGTGCGCCAGACCGAGGCTCTGGTTCGCCAGTGGCTGAGTGGAAAACAGGAGCCTGCTGAACCGGTCAAGCCAGATCCGGACATCGCCCGCCTTGAGCAGCGTCTGGCCGAGCGCCTAGGCTCTGCGGTGCAGATCCGCCACGGGAAGAAGGGGAAAGGCCAGTTGGTGATTGGCTATAACTCCCTGGATGAGCTGCAGGGTGTTCTCGCCCACATCCGTTGAAACATTTCCTCATGTAGCGTGCAGTCGGAAATCACTACCCGGCAGTTGAATAGGGGCTGAACCGCCCCTATACTCTGCGCGCATTTTGTCGGCACAAATTATGCCAAGTTATTGAATTCTGGCAGCCGACCCTTGAGGAGCAAAGCGATGGAAACCCGCACGCCAAACCGCTTGCCGTTTCATCGTTTGGCGGTTTTTCCAGTTCTATTGGCTCAGTTGGTCATTTTACTGATAGCCGCTCTGGCGCTCTGGCAATGGCGTGGAGTCGTAGCCGGATACTCAGGCCTCTGCGGAGGGCTGATAGCCTTGCTACCCAATGTGTATTTCGCTCACAGGGCATTTCGGTTTTCCGGCGCCCGAGCGGCCCAAGCCATAGTCCGGTCTTTTTATGCCGGCGAGGCGGGCAAACTGATTTTGACTGCGGTGCTGTTTGCACTGACGTTTGCAGGTGTGAAGCCATTGGCGCCGCTGGCTGTATTCGGCGTCTTCGTGTTGACCCAACTGGTCAGCTGGTTCGCTCCCCTGCTTATGAGAACAAGACTTTCGAGACCTTAGGGCGTTTGAGGCAACCATGTCAGCAGAAACAACCGCTTCGGGCTATATCCAGCACCACTTGCAGAACCTGACCTTCGGTCAGCTACCCAATGGGAGCTGGGGCTTTGCCCACTCCGCAGCAGAAGCCAAGGAAATGGGCTTCTGGGCATTCCACGTCGATACCCTCGGCTGGTCTGTCGCACTGGGTGTGATCTTCATTCTTCTGTTCCGCATGGCGGCCAAGAAGGCGACTTCCGGTGTGCCGGGCGCTTTGCAGAACTTCGTTGAAGTCATGGTTGGCTTCGTCGATGGCAGCGTGAAGGACAGCTTCCACGGCCGCAGCCCGGTAATTGCGCCGCTGGCTCTGACCATTTTCGTCTGGGTGTTCCTGATGAACGCCATCGACCTGGTGCCGGTTGACTGGATTCCTCAGTTGGCCATGTTGATCTCCGGCGATCAGCACATTCCATTCCGCGCGGTTTCCACCACTGACCCGAATGCCACTTTGGGCATGGCGCTGTCGGTGTTCGCGTTGATCATTTTCTACAGCATCAAGATCAAGGGCATCGGCGGTTTCATCGGCGAGCTGACCCTGCATCCGTTCGGCAGCAAGAACATCCTGGTTCAGGCGCTGCTGATTCCAGTGAACTTCCTGCTGGAATTCGTGACCTTGATTGCCAAGCCGATCTCTCTGGCACTGCGTCTGTTCGGCAACATGTATGCCGGCGAACTGGTGTTCATCCTGATCGCTGTGATGTTCGGCAGCGGTCTGCTGTGGCTCAGCGGCATGGGTGTCGTTCTGCAATGGGCGTGGGCTGTGTTCCACATCCTGATCATCACCCTGCAGGCCTTTATCTTCATGATGCTGACCATCGTCTACCTGTCGATGGCACACGAAGAAAATCATTAAGACCAGTCTCGACTAGTCTGATGTCCCTCTCGTTGCGGCGAGAGGTGGCCCTTTTCGGGCTTGATGAAACGATTTGTTTTACCGCTTTAATCTAAAAAACCTAAACCATACGACGTAAAAGTCGGGAGGAAAGATGGAAACTGTAGTTGGTCTAACCGCTATCGCTGTTGCACTGTTGATCGGCCTGGGCGCACTGGGTACCGCAATTGGTTTCGGCCTGCTGGGCGGCAAATTCCTGGAAGGCGCTGCGCGTCAGCCAGAAATGGTTCCAATGCTGCAAGTTAAAATGTTCATCGTTGCCGGTCTGCTCGACGCCGTAACCATGATCGGTGTTGGTATCGCTCTGTTCTTCACCTTCGCAAACCCCTTCGTTGGTCAACTCGCTGGTTAATCACTCGAGTATTCGAGTTGATTGGTGTGACGGACAACGAACGAGCGAGGTGTTGGCGTGAACATTAATGCAACCCTGATTGGCCAGTCCGTTGCGTTCTTAATTTTTGTACTGTTCTGCATGAAGTTCATTTGGCCTCCGGTCATTGCTGCTTTGCACGAACGTCAAAAGAAGATCGCGGATGGACTGGACGCTGCCAGCCGAGCAGCTCGTGACCTGGAACTGGCCCAAGATAAAGCGGGTCAGCAACTGCGCGAAGCAAAAGCTCAGGCAGCTGAAATCATTGAGCAAGCCAAGAAGCGCGGTTCTCAGATCGTCGACGAAGCCCGTGAACAGGCTCGTGTCGAAGCTGAACGTGTGAAGGCTCAGGCTCAGGCCGAGATCGAACAGGAACTGAACGGTGTCAAAGACGCGCTGCGTGCCCAACTGGGTAGCCTGGCAGTCAACGGCGCAGAGAAGATCCTGGGTGCCACAATCGATCAAAACGCGCACGCAGAGCTGGTTAACAAACTGGCTGCTGAAATTTAAGCGAGGGCGATCATGGCAGAACTGACCACGTTGGCCCGACCTTACGCTAAGGCGGCCTTCGAGCACGCTCAGGCCCACCAGCAGCTGGCCTCTTGGTCAGCCATGCTCGGCCTGGCTGCAGCGGTGTCACAAGATGACACCATGCAGCGCGTGCTTAAGGCCCCGCGACTGACGAGCGCAGAAAAGGCCAACACTTTTATCGAAGTGTGTGGCGACAAGTTTGATGCACAGGCACAGAATTTCATTCACGTTGCCGCCGAGAACGACCGTCTCCTGCTGTTGCCGGAGATCGCCGCTCTGTTCGACCTGTACAAGGCCGAGCAAGAAAAATCGGTGGATGTGGATGTAACCAGTGCGTTCGCATTGAACCAAGAACAGCAAGACAAACTCGCCAAGGTTCTCAGTGCACGGCTCGGCCGGGAAGTGCGACTGCACGCTGCGGAGGATGCCAGCCTTATTGGTGGCGTCGTAATCCGCGCCGGCGACCTGGTTATCGATGGCTCGATTCGCGGCAAACTCGCGAACCTTGCCGAAGCATTGAAATCTTGAGTTTGAAGGGGCAGCAGAGCAATGCAGCAACTCAATCCTTCCGAAATAAGTGAAATTATCAAGGGCCGCATCGACAAGCTCGATGTGACCTCCCAAGCCCGTAACGAAGGCACTGTCGTCAGCGTATCTGACGGCATCGTGCGGATTCACGGTCTGGCCGACGTCATGTACGGCGAGATGATCGAGTTTCCGGGCGGCGTCTACGGTATGGCCCTCAACCTGGAGCAAGACTCCGTAGGTGCCGTTGTATTGGGCGCGTACACCAGTCTGGCTGAAGGCATGAGCGCCAAGTGCACCGGCCGCATCCTCGAAGTTCCGGTTGGTAAGGAACTGCTGGGTCGCGTAGTCGACGCACTGGGTAACCCAGTTGACGGCAAAGGTCCGCTGAACAACACCGAGACCGACGCGGTCGAGAAAGTTGCTCCAGGCGTGATCTGGCGTAAGTCGGTAGACCAGCCTGTACAGACTGGCTACAAGGCGGTCGATGCCATGATCCCTGTCGGCCGTGGCCAGCGTGAGCTGATCATCGGTGACCGTCAGATCGGTAAGACCGCTCTGGCGATCGACGCGATCATCAACCAGAAAGACAGCGGCATTTTCTGCGTCTACGTAGCGATCGGTCAGAAGCAATCGACCATCGCCAACGTGGTTCGCAAGCTGGAAGAAAACGGTGCCCTGGCTAACACCATCATCGTTGCTGCCAGTGCTTCCGAATCGGCGGCACTGCAGTTCCTGGCACCGTACTCCGGTTGCACCATGGGCGAATTCTTCCGCGACCGCGGTGAAGACGCGCTGATCGTTTATGACGATCTGTCCAAGCAAGCAGTGGCTTACCGCCAGATTTCCCTGCTGCTGCGCCGTCCACCAGGCCGTGAAGCCTACCCAGGTGACGTGTTCTATCTCCACTCCCGTCTGCTGGAGCGCGCATCCCGCGTTTCCGAAGAGTACGTAGAGAAGTTCACCAACGGCGCAGTGACTGGCAAGACCGGTTCCCTGACCGCTCTGCCGATCATCGAAACCCAGGCTGGCGACGTTTCCGCGTTCGTTCCGACCAACGTGATTTCCATCACCGACGGTCAGATCTTCCTGGAATCGGCCATGTTCAACTCCGGCATCCGTCCGGCTGTGAACGCCGGTGTTTCGGTATCCCGTGTGGGTGGTGCCGCTCAGACCAAGATCATCAAGAAGCTCTCCGGTGGTATCCGTACCGCTCTGGCTCAGTACCGTGAACTGGCGGCATTCGCCCAGTTCGCTTCTGACCTGGACGAAGCGACCCGTAAGCAACTTGAGCATGGTCAGCGCGTTACCGAGCTGATGAAGCAGAAGCAATATGCGCCGATGTCCATCGCCGACATGTCCTTGTCCCTGTACGCCGCTGAACGTGGCTTCCTGTCGGACGTCGAGATTGCCAAAGTTGGTAGCTTCGAACAGGCCATGATTGCTTACTTCAACCGCGATCACGCCGACCTGATGGCGAAGATCAACGTGAAGGGTGACTTCAATGACGAAATCGACGCTGGCCTGAAAGCCGGTATCGAGAAGTTCAAAGCCACCCAAACCTGGTAAGCCGCAGCGGGAGCCGCAAGGCTCCCGCTTGCTAACCTGATAGGTGTTACATGGCAGGCGCAAAAGAGATTCGCAGTAAGATTGCGAGCATCAAAAGCACGCAAAAAATTACCAGCGCCATGGAAAAAGTGGCGGTCAGCAAAATGCGCAAGGCACAAATGCGCATGGCTGCTAGCCGTCCTTATGCGGAGCGCATCCGCCAGGTTATTGGTCATCTGGCCAACGCCAACCCGGAATATCGTCACCCGTTCATGATCGACCGTGCTATCAAGCGCGTCGGTTACGTTGTGGTGAGCAGTGACCGTGGTCTGTGTGGTGGCTTGAACACCAACCTGTTCAAGGCCCTGGTCAAGGACATGGCGGTAAACCGCGAACAAGGCGTCGAGATCGATCTGTGTGTGGTCGGTAGCAAGGGTGCGGCCTTCTTCCGCAACTTCGGCGGTAACGTCGTTGCAGCTATCAGCCATCTGGGTGAAGAGCCGTCGATCAATGACCTGATCGGCAGTGTCAAGGTGATGCTGGATGCGTACCTGGAAGGCCGGATTGACCGCCTGTCCGTGGTATCCAACAAGTTCATCAACACCATGACCCAGCAGCCGACCGTGGAGCAGTTGATTCCACTGGAGGCCACCCCGGATCAAGAACTCAAGCACCACTGGGACTACCTCTACGAACCGGATGCCAAGGAGCTGCTGGACGGCTTGATGGTCCGTTACGTGGAGTCGCAGGTCTACCAGGCGGTGGTCGAGAACAACGCAGCTGAACAAGCCGCGCGGATGATCGCAATGAAGAACGCTACCGACAACGCCGGTGATTTGATCAGCGATTTGCAGCTGATCTACAACAAGGCGCGTCAGGCTGCGATCACCCAAGAGATCTCGGAAATCGTCGGCGGCGCTGCCGCGGTTTAACGGTTCAAATATTCAGAGGATCCAGCTATGAGTAGCGGACGTATCGTTCAAATCATCGGCGCCGTTATCGACGTGGAATTTCCACGCGACAGCGTACCGAGCATCTACGACGCCTTGAAGGTTCAAGGCGCCGAAACCACTCTGGAAGTTCAGCAGCAGCTGGGCGACGGCGTGGTGCGTACCATTGCGATGGGCTCCACCGAAGGCTTGAAGCGCGGTCTGGACGTCAACAACACTGGCGCAGCCATCTCCGTACCGGTCGGTAAAGCGACCCTGGGCCGGATCATGGACGTACTGGGCAACCCAATCGACGAAGCCGGTCCTATCGGTGAAGAAGAGCGTTGGGGCATCCACCGTCCAGCACCTTCCTTCGCAGAACAGGCAGGCGGCAACGACCTGCTGGAAACCGGGATCAAGGTAATCGACCTGGTTTGCCCGTTCGCCAAGGGCGGTAAAGTCGGTCTGTTCGGTGGTGCCGGTGTAGGCAAGACCGTCAACATGATGGAACTGATCCGTAACATCGCCATCGAGCACAGCGGTTATTCCGTGTTCGCCGGTGTGGGTGAGCGTACTCGTGAGGGTAACGACTTCTACCACGAGATGAAGGATTCCAACGTTCTGGACAAGGTTGCTCTGGTCTACGGCCAGATGAACGAGCCACCAGGAAACCGTCTGCGCGTAGCACTGACCGGCCTGACCATGGCCGAGAAGTTCCGTGACGAAGGTAACGACGTTCTGTTGTTCGTCGACAACATCTACCGTTACACCCTGGCCGGTACCGAGGTGTCCGCACTGCTGGGCCGTATGCCTTCCGCAGTAGGCTACCAGCCGACCCTGGCTGAAGAGATGGGCGTTCTGCAAGAACGTATCACTTCGACCAAACAAGGCTCGATCACCTCGATCCAAGCGGTATACGTACCTGCGGACGACTTGACCGACCCGTCGCCAGCGACCACTTTCGCCCACTTGGACGCCACCGTCGTTCTGTCCCGTGACATCGCTTCCCTGGGTATCTACCCAGCGGTAGACCCACTGGACTCGACTTCCCGTCAGCTGGACCCGAACGTGATCGGCAACGAGCACTACGAGACCGCTCGCGGCGTTCAGTACGTACTGCAGCGTTACAAAGAGCTGAAGGACATTATTGCGATCCTGGGTATGGACGAGCTGTCGGAAACCGACAAGCAGTTGGTATCCCGCGCTCGTAAGATCCAGCGCTTCTTGTCGCAGCCGTTCTTCGTGGCTGAAGTCTTCACGGGTTCTCCAGGTAAATACGTTTCCCTGAAAGACACCATCGCTGGCTTCAAAGGCATCCTCAACGGTGACTACGACCACCTGCCAGAACAAGCGTTCTACATGGTCGGCGGCATCGACGAAGCGATCGAGAAAGCCAAGAAACTGTAATCCCAGCGCCCGGCAACGGGCGCTAATTTAGGTTGAGGCAAGCAGATGGCTATGACAGTCCATTGCGATATCGTCAGCGCGGAAGGGGAAATTTTCTCCGGTCTGGTGGAGATGGTGGTTGCGCACGGTGAACTGGGTGATCTTGGTATCGCTCTAGGTCACGCACCGCTGATCACCAACCTGAAGCCAGGTCCGATCCGCTTGATCAAGCAGGGCGGGGAAGCCGAGGTGTTCTACATCTCCGGTGGTTTCCTCGAGGTTCAGCCGAACATGGTCAAGGTTCTTGCCGACACCGTGCAACGTGCTGCCGACCTGGACGAAGCCTCCGCTCAGGAAGCCGTCAAGGCTGCTGAGAAGGCCCTGAATGAAAAAGGCGCAGATTTCGACTACGGCTCTGCTGCTGCACGTCTGGCCGAGGCCGCAGCTCAGCTGCGCACCGTCCAGCAGATCCGCAAGAAGTTCGGCGGCTAAGCCGCAGGCTTTCTGTGCGATTGATTAGAAAGGGTAGCCTCGGCTACCCTTTTTATTTTCCGCCATTCACCCCCCTCTTGGTCGCAGTTTGACCTTCCAGGATTGGTAGCCAGTCATGTCTCTCGAAATCGTTATCCTCGCCGCAGGCCAAGGCACTCGCATGCGTTCGGCGTTGCCCAAGGTGCTTCACCCGGTCGCCGGCAACTCCATGCTCGGGCATGTTATCCACAGCGCCCGGCAGCTTGATCCACAGCGCATTCACGTGGTGATCGGCCACGGCGCGGATGCGGTGCGTGAGCGCCTGGTGGCCGATGATTTGAATTTCGTCTTGCAGGACAAACAGCTCGGTACCGGCCACGCCGTGGCTCAGGCTGTCCCCTTCATTACCGCCGACACCGTGCTGATCCTCTACGGCGACGTGCCGCTGATCGAAGTCGAGACTCTGCAGCGCCTGCTCAAGCAAGCGGGGCCGGAGCAACTGGGCCTGCTCACCGTCGAGCTGGATGACCCGACCGGCTACGGGCGCATCGTCCGTGACGCCAGTGGCAAGGTCACCGCCATCGTCGAGCAGAAGGACGCCGACGAAGCCCAACGCGCGATCACCGAAGGCAACACCGGGATTCTCGCGGTTCCCGGCGGGCGTCTCGGCGACTGGACCGGTCGCCTGTCCAACAACAACGCCCAGGGTGAGTATTACCTCACTGACGTGATTGCCATGGCAGTCAGCGACGGCCTGATCGTCGCCACCGAGCAACCCCACGACGCCATGGAGGTACAGGGCGCCAACGATCGCAAGCAATTGGCGGAATTGGAGCGTCACTACCAGTTGCGCGCTGCGCGTCGGCTGATGGCCCAGGGCGTGACCCTGCGTGACCCTGCGCGTTTCGATGTGCGTGGCGAGGTAACCGTTGGTCGCGACGTGCTGATCGACATCAACGTGATCCTCGAAGGCCAAGTGGTCATTGAAGACGACGTGGTGATCGGCCCCAACTGCGTGATCAAGGACAGCACCCTGCGCAAGGGCGTGGTGATCAAGGCCAACAGCCACCTCGACGGCGCGGTACTGGGCGAGGGCAGCGATGCCGGCCCGTTCGCTCGTCTGCGTCCCGGCACTGTGCTGGAGGCCCGTGCCCATGTGGGTAACTTCGTCGAACTGAAGAATGCCCACCTGGGCCAGGGCGCCAAGGCCGGTCACCTGACTTACCTGGGGGACGCGGTGATTGGCGCGCGCACCAACATCGGCGCTGGCACCATCACCTGCAACTATGACGGGGTGAACAAGCACAAGACGGTCATGGGCGAAGACGTGTTCATTGGTTCCAACAACTCACTGGTGGCGCCTGTGGATATCTCTTCTGGAGCCACCACGGCAGCCGGTTCCACCATTACCCAGGACGTAGCACCGGCCCAGTTGGCAGTGGGCCGCGCGCGGCAGAAGAACATCGACGACTGGAAACGGCCGGAGAAGATCAAAAAAGACTGAGGTTATCCACAGACCTGATTGGTCGGCAAGCCACTCCAGCAGTGGCTTGCCTGCGAATGCAAAACATCGTGGATGTGGATAACTCTTGAGCGGATATCTGGTTTTTTTGCGTCCTGCGCTTGACGAAGTTTCGATCATGGGTTTTTATTGCGCCCGTTATCTTTCGAATCGAAACTTAAGCCGCCATGTCGAAGCGCAACACTCCCCAACGTCGCCACAATATTCTCGCCTTGCTCAATGAACAGGGCGAAGTGAGCGTTGATGCCTTGGCCAAGCGTTTCGAAACCTCTGAAGTTACGATTCGAAAGGATCTGGCCGCCCTGGAAAGCAATGGTCTGCTGCTGCGTCGTTACGGCGGGGCCATCACCATGCCCCAGGAACTGGTCAGCGACCCGGCGCAACCGGTATCCCACGGCAAGCAAGCCATCGCTCGGGCCGCCGTGCAGCGCATCCGTGAACATGCGCGCATCATCATCGACAGCGGCAGCACCACCGCCGCAATGATCCCTGAACTGGGCCTGCAACCGGGGCTGGTGGTGATGACCAATTCGTTGAATGTGGCCAACGCCCTGAGCGAGTTGGAACACGAACCGGTGCTGTTGATGACCGGTGGTACCTGGGACCCGCATTCCGAGTCTTTCCAGGGGCAGGTGGCCGAACAGGTTCTACGCTCATACGATTTCGACCAGTTGTTCATTGGGGCTGATGGTATCGACCTGGCCCGAGGCACCACCACCTTCAATGAGCTGCTGGGATTGAGCCGGGTGATGGCCGAAGTGGCCCGCGAAGTGGTGGTGATGGTCGAGTCCGACAAGATCGGCCGCAAGATTCCCAACCTGGAGCTGCCATGGAGCAGCATCCATACCCTTATTACCGATGATCGCCTGCCTTGTGAGGTCCGCGACCAAATCCAGTCCCGCGGCATAACCCTGATTTGCGCGGCTGTCAGCTAGGAGAGAAACCATGTGTGGAATTGTTGGCGCCGTTGCTGAACGCAATATCACCGCCATTTTGCTGGAAGGCCTCAAGCGTCTTGAATACCGTGGCTACGACAGCGCCGGTGTCGCGGTCTACACCAACGCCGGCAAGCTTGAACGCATGCGCCGTCCGGGCAAGGTCAGCGAATTGGAACAGGCCCTGATCAGCGAGCCGCTGGTCGGCCGTCTGGGCATTGCTCACACCCGCTGGGCCACCCATGGCGCACCGTGCGAGCGTAACGCTCACCCGCATTTTTCCGGCGACCTGGCGATCGTGCACAACGGCATCATCGAGAACCACGAAGCCCTGCGCGCGCAGCTCAGCGCCCAGGGGTACGCGTTCACCTCTGACACCGACACCGAAGTCATCGCCCACCTGCTGGACCACAAGCTCAAGGAGCTGGGTGATCTCACTGTAGCCCTCAAGGCCACCGTGAAAGAACTGCACGGCGCCTACGGCCTGGCGGTGATCAGCGCCAACCAGCCGGACCGCTTGGTCGCAGCCCGCAGCGGCAGCCCATTGGTGATTGGCCTAGGCCTGGGAGAGAACTTCCTCGCTTCCGACCAACTGGCTCTGCGTCAGGTCACCGACCGCTTCATGTACCTGGAAGAGGGCGATATCGCTGAGATTCGCCGCGACAGCGTGCAGATCTGGGACATCGACGGCCAGGCCGTGGAGCGTGAAGCGGTGCAGTACCGCGACGGCGCCGAAGCGGCAGAGAAGGGCGAGTACCGCCACTTTATGCTCAAGGAAATTCATGAACAGCCGTCCGTGGTGCAGCGCACCCTGGAAGGCCGCCTGAGCGCCAATCAGGTGCTGGTCCAGGCCTTCGGTCCACAAGCCGCCGAGCTGTTCGCCAAGGTGCGCAATGTGCAGATCGTCGCCTGCGGCACCAGCTACCATGCCGGCATGGTCGCCCGTTACTGGCTGGAAGAACTGGCCGGCATCCCCTGTCAGGTGGAAGTGGCCAGCGAATTCCGCTACCGCAAGGTGGTGGTGCAGCCCGACACCCTGTTCGTGACCATTTCCCAGTCCGGCGAAACCGCCGACACCCTGGCGGCCCTGCGCAACGCCAAGGAGCTGGGTTTCCTCGCCAGCCTGGCGATCTGCAACGTCGGCATCAGCTCCCTGGTGCGTGAGTCCGACCTGACCCTGCTGACCCAGGCCGGCCGCGAGATCGGCGTGGCCTCGACCAAGGCCTTCACCACCCAGCTGGTGGGCCTGCTGCTGCTGACCCTGTCCCTGGGCCAGGTGCGTGGCACCCTGGCAGCCGGCGTCGAAGCCGAACTGGTGGAAGAACTGCGGCGCCTGCCGACCCGCCTGGGCGAAGCCCTGGCCATGGACGGCGTGGTGGAAAAGACCGCCGAGCTGTTCGCCGACAAACATCACACCCTGTTCCTCGGTCGTGGCGCCCAGTACCCGGTGGCGATGGAAGGCTCGCTCAAGCTCAAGGAGATTTCCTACATCCACGCCGAAGCCTACCCGGCCGGTGAGCTCAAACACGGTCCCCTGGCGCTTGTGGATAACGACATGCCGGTGGTCACCGTGGCGCCGAACAACGAGCTGCTGGAAAAGCTCAAGTCCAACCTGCAGGAAGTGCGGGCTCGTGGCGGCGAGCTGATCGTGTTCGCCGATGAGCAGGCCGGCATGACCAATGGCGAAGGCACCCACGTGATCCAGATGCCGCACATCCACGACATCCTCTCGCCGATCCTCTACACCATCCCGCTGCAGCTGCTTTCCTACTACGTTGCCGTACTCAAGGGCACCGACGTCGACCAGCCGCGCAACCTCGCCAAGTCAGTGACGGTGGAGTGAGTTATCCACAGCTGATTGCACCGCAGCGCTGAACCCAACCCGAAAAAGTCCCAGTCTGCACACCGACCGGGACTTTTTCATTGCTCTGTGGAAAACCTATGCAGTTGCGTTTTTGTCATGGATGGACGATTGCTTTGCTGTTGGCTGTTCTATTGCTCGGCGGGCTGACGCCGGTGCTGTCCAACAGCCTGTTGCTGATGATGGACCGGCACAACTTCATTCCTGCTGAATCGTCGATCTGGACCTTTGATCCGACTCTGATCAATCAGGGCTCTTCTTCCTATTGGTTGTACGGGGAAGATCGGCAGTTCTATTTCTATTTTTCCTACGCTGAAGATCAACCTTACCGGCTGATTGCCAAGAACAACCCGTGCCCGGGATTCGATCGGCACGATGTCGGCACCTGGTGTCTCCCCTGAAATCGGGGACCTGGATTATGCTGCGGAGGGCCCGGCGTCCCAGCCCCGGGGCGCTGACAGCCGAGGTAGGCAATGGACAGGTTCCAGGAAATGCAGGTGTTCGTGTGTGTCGCTCAGGAGCAGGGCTTCGCCGCTGCCGCGCGGCGTCTGAACTTGTCGGCTGCCAGCGTGACTCGGGCGGTTGCGGCCCTGGAACAGCGAATCGGCACTCAACTGTTGGTCCGCACCACCCGCCGTGTGCACCTGAGCGATGCCGGGCAACGTTATCTGGAGGATTGCCGGCGCATTCTGGCCGAGGTCCAGGATGCCGAGGCCTCGGCCGCCGGTATCCATGCTCAGCCCCGGGGCCAGTTGACCCTGACCGCGCCGGTGTTGTTCGGCGATTTGTTCGTCACGCCTCTGCTGGTGCGCTACCTGCAACGTTATCCACAGGTGAGCGTCAACGCCCTGTTGCTGGACCGGGTGGCGAACATGGTGGAGGAGGGCATCGATGTGGCGGTGCGCATCGGCGAGCTGGCCGACAGCGGTCAGCACAGTATCCGTGTTGGTGAGGTGCGCCGGGTGGTGTGCGCCGCGCCGCAGTTCCTGGCGGCCCATGGGCGTCCGCAACATCCCGATGAGCTGCGCCAGGCACCGGTGATTGCGCCCTCGTCCATTGGTCAGACACGCAATTGGCAGTTCAATGACAACGGCCGGGTACTGAGCGTGCGGCCCGACCCGCGATTGCTGGTCAGCGCCAATCAGGCGGCTATCAGTGCCGCCTGCCTGGGCTTGGGGCTGACCCGGGTGCTGTCCTATCAGGTCGCCGGCCAGGTTGCGGCGGGGCAGTTGGAAATCGTCCTCCAGGCCTTCGAGCTGGCGCCCTTGCCGATCCATGTGGTGTACCAGGGCGGGCGCAAGGCGCCGGCGCGGGTGCGCAGCTTCGTCGACTTCGCCGTGCAGGCCTTGCGAGAACACCCATCGCTCAATCCCTGATCGGCTTTATTGCGCTGGATGAAAGGATGGATTGCGATTTCTGGTGATTCTGTTGTTTTTCTCCGAGGACCAAGATAGGGCTCCCAGCGCGGCACTTCGACCGCGCCTCGTTAGCGGAGTCGACCATGTCTCAGCCACCTATCAAGTTCTACAACTTTCCCCGTTCCGGGCATGCCCATCGGGTCGAACTGATGCTGTCCCTGTTGGACCTGCCCTGCGAAACCCTATTGGTTGACCTGGCCAAGGGCGCTCATAAGCAGGCGGACTTCCTCGCCCTCAACGTCTTTGGCCAGGTGCCGGTGATCGATGATCAGGGCGTGGTGCTGGCCGATTCCAACGCCATCCTGGTGTATCTGGCCCAGCGTTATGGGCAGGGCCGCTGGTTGCCCAGCGATCCCGTGGGCGCGGCTCAGGTGCAGCGCTGGCTGTCGGTGGCGGCAGGACCGATCGCCTTTGGGCCGGCGGCGGCGCGGCTGATCACGGTGTTTGGCGCCTCGTTCAATGCCGAGGAAGTCATCGCCCGGGCCCACGCCTTGCTCAAGATCATGGACCAGGAGCTGGCGAGCCGGCCCTTCCTGGTAGGGCAGGAGGCAACCATTGCCGATGTCGCGGGCTACAGCTACATCGCCCACGCCCCGGAAGGCAACGTGTCACTGGAGCCTTACCCCCATGTACGGGCCTGGCTGGCGCGGATCGAGGCGCTGCCCGGTTTTGTCCCCATGCCGTCCACTGCGGCGGGTTTGAAAAGCGCCTGACGGCGGATCCGGCGGAGGCTTGCCCATGAACACCCAATCACCCTGGCATGCCGGCGAGCGGCAGCTTCAGACCCTGACCGGGGTGGCCGAGCGCATGCAAGCCTTCGGCGCCAAGATCATCCGTCCGGCAATGCCCGACCAGCACCGGCATTTCTACCAGCAACTGCCGTTGATCCTGGTGGGGGCGGTGGATGAGCAGGGCCATCCCTGGGCGAGCGTGCTGGAAGGTCCACCCGGCTTCGCTCAAGCGCCCCAGGCCGGTCTGTTGCGCCTGGACAGCCTGCCCACCGCCGACGATCCGCTGGTTTTGCACGAAGGGGCGGCGGTGGGCTTGCTGGGGATCGAGCTGCATACCCGGCGGCGCAACCGCCTCAATGGCCGGATCGGTACCCTGGATCGCGACGGTTTCAGCGTGAAGGTGGAGCAGTCCTTCGGCAATTGCCCGCAGTACATCCAACTGCGCGAGCTGCGGCAGGTGGCCCTGAGCGACCCCGCCAGTCGTCCGGTTCAGCGTCGCCAGGACCTGGACCCGGCGGCCCGGGCGCTGATCGGCACTGCCGACACCTTCTTCGTGGCCAGCTACGTCGACCTTGATGGCCAGCGCGCGGTGGACGTGTCGCACCGTGGCGGGCAGGCGGGGTTTGTCCGGGTCGAGGGTAACTGCCTGACGATTCCCGACTTTGCCGGCAACCTGCACTTCAACACCCTGGGCAACCTGCTGCTCAATCCGCGGGCGGGCTTGTTGTTCATCGATTTTCGCAGCGGCGAGCTGCTGCAGCTCAGCGGGCGCACCGAGCTCATTCTCGACGGGCCGCTGATCGCCGCCTTTCAGGGCGCCGAGCGGGTGTGGCGCTTTTACCCGGAGCAGATGGTCCGCCGACCGGGCGCCCTGTCCCTGCGCGGGGAGCTTCGGGACTTTTCCCCCAACAGCCTGCTGACCGGCAACTGGCCCCAGGCCGAGGCACGGCTGCGGGCGGCGGCCCTGGGTCAGCAATGGCGGCCCTTGCGGGTGACGCGTATCGAGGACGAAAGCCGCAGCATCCGTTCGTTCTACCTGGAGCCGGCCGACACTGCCGGAGCGCCAGGCTTCCTGGCGGGCCAGCACCTGCCGTTGCGGTTGACGATCGACGGCCAGCCGCTGATCCGTACCTACAGCCTGTCCAGTGCGCCATCCGACGCTTTCTTGCGGATCAGCGTCAAGCGTGAAGGGCGCTTCTCCAGCCATTTGCACCGGCAGCTTGAGGTGGGCGACCTGCTGGAGGTGCGTTCGCCCCAGGGCCGCTTCAGCGCCGATCCGCTGGCATCGCGACCGCTGGTGCTGCTGGCGGCCGGGGTTGGTATCACTCCCTTGCTATCGATGCTGCGGGAGGTGGTGTACCAGGGCCTGCGTACCCGCCGCAGCCGGCCCTGCTGGCTGATCCAGAGTTCGCGCAGTCTCGCCGAGCAACCCTTTGCCGCCGAGCTGCAAGCCCTGCAGGCGCAGGCCGGGGGAGCGTTGCGGCTGCTGCGCCTGCTCAGCCAGCCGGAAGCGCAGGCGCGGCCGGGCGTCGATTTCGATGGGGTTGGCCGCATGCACGTTCAACAGCTACTGGCACAGCCGGATCTGGACTTCGACAGTGCCGACTTCGTGCTCTGCGGCCCCGGCGCCTTTACTCAGGATCTGTACGACAGCCTGCGGGACCTGGACATCAACGATGAGCAGATCCACGCCGAAACCTTCGGCCCCTCGACCCTGCGCCGTCGGCCCGATCCCCTGGCGCCAGCCTTCGACCAGCCGCCGGCGGCCACCGCAGCGGTGCTGGTGCGTTTCCAGCAGGCGGCTAGAGAGCTGAGCTGGCAGCCCGCCAGCGGCAGCCTGCTGCAACTGGCGGAAAGCGCCGGCCTGCGCCCGGAGTTCAGTTGCCGGGGTGGTTCCTGTGGCACCTGCCAGACCCGGCTGATCAGCGGTCAGGTCAGTTATCCACAGGTGCCAGCGCAGAGGCCCGAACCCGGCCAGGTGCTGATTTGCTGCGCCGTTCCGGCGGCTGTGGATAACGACGCCGCGCCTTTGATCCTCGACCTGTAGCAGGGCAAAAAAACTCCTCGCCAGCGATTGCCGCCGGCCCCGGCCCTGAGTAGGCTGGCGCGATCTCAAGGCCGGGTATTGGCCTCGCACCCGGCGCTCCAGGGTCTTTTTCGCGTTAAAGGGAATCAACGATTCATGCTCCCCCGGGCCTTTCTCCGCTTCTGTGCCCTGTTGCTTTGCGCCTTGCTGCTCAGCGCCTGCGGCAATGACCATCAGCCGGCGCTGGACCAGCAACTCTACATCTGGCAACGCCAGTGGACCCCGGCCCACGCCGCCGCGCTGGCCCAGTCCCGGGCCGACTTCTCCACAGTCCGGGTCCTGGCCCTGCAGGCTTTTCCACAGGCCGGCTGGAGCCGTGCGCGGATCGACGCTGCCTTGCTCAAGCAGGATGGGCGGCCGTTGATCGCGGTGGTGCGCCTCGACGGTCAACTGCCGTCCCTGGATCAGGACGAGATCATCCGCCAAGTCCAGCAACTGCTGGCGCACTGGCAGGAGCAGGGCCTGACCCTGGCCGGGGTCGAGATCGACCACGATGCCGGCACCGCGCGCCTACCTGCCTACGCCAAGCTGCTGGAGCACTTGCGGGCGGCGCTGCCGACCAACCTGGCCCTGAGCATCACCGCCTTGCCGGCCTGGCTCGACAGTCGCGAGTTGCCCGGCGTGCTGGCCAGGGTCGACAGCAGCGTGCTCCAGGTGCACGCCGTGAGCGATCCACGGCGCGGCCTGTTCGATCCACTGCAAGCCGAGCAATGGGCCCGGCGGTGGGCGCGGATCAGCGCCAAACCCTTCTATCTGGCCTTGCCCGCCTACGGCGTCGCCTTACTCCCCGGGGCCGAAGGCGCGCCCCTGGTGGAAAGCGAGGCGCCGCTGCAGCGGGCGGGCGAGCGCCAGGAGCTGATGGCCGATCCCGAGCAACTGAGCCAACTGGGCCGGAGCCTGCGCGCCGATCCGCCGCCCCATCTGGCCGGTCTGATCTGGTTTCGCCTGCCGCTCAAGGGCGATGTGCGGGCCTGGAGCCTGGAGACCCTGCGGGCGGTGGCCCGGGGCGATGCGCTGGCCGGCCAACTGGGCATCCGCCTGGAGGAACAGGGCGGCCTGTTCGATATCCGTCTGAGCAACTCGGGCAACCTCGACCGTCCGCTGCCTGAACAACTGACCCTGGCTGTTGCCCAATGCGACGGATTCGACGGGCTGGGCGGCTATTCCGCACAGCTGCGCGACGGCCAGTTGCTGTTGACCCGGCAACGCAGCGGCCGTCTGGCCGCAGGCGCCAGCCGCGCCGTGGGCTGGGCCCGCTGCACAAAAATCGACCAAGGAGCTGCGCATGTTCGTCCCTAGATCCCGTCACCTGCTGTGTCTGAGCCTGTGCCTGCCCCTGGCCCCGGCCCTGGCCTGTGGGCCGACTTTCCCCATGCGCCTGCTGGACGACCGGCCACAGCATCTGGCGCAGTTGCCCGAAGGCAGTTTCCGCTTCGAAATCAGTCGCCTGGGGCAGCCCATCGCCGGGCTCAAGGCGATCACCCAGAGCGCCTTCCAAGTCGATTACAGCCTGCCCGACAGCTACTCGGTGCAAGCGCGCGACTGGGCCGAACGGCAAGGTTTGGCCCCGGCACAGCAAGTCTTGGTTGGCCAGTTGCGCAAGCTCGATGACGCGCGCCTGGCACAGCAGCAAGGGGCCAGCCTGCCGCCGGAAATCAACCTCTACACCGCCGGCGCCGTGGCTTTTGGCGCCGGGGATCATGCACTGGCGGCGGAGTATTTCCGCCAGGTGCTGGCGCTGCCCGCCGAGCAGCGCGCCCTGCGCAGTACCTGGGCCGCCTACTCCCTGGGCCGGGCCCTGCAAGCCATCAGTGAAGAAGCCAACGAGCTGGATGATCAGGGGCGCAGCGACACCTTGCTGGCGGCACGCCGGGCCTTCGCCCAGACCCGCCAACTGAATATCGACGGCTTCAGCGACCCCCTGGACCTGGGCATCGCCAGCCTGGGGGAAGAGGCGCGCATTCTGAAGAGCCAGAACCACTGGAGCGAGGCCATCGACTTCTATGCCAGCCAGAACCTGCTGGGTTCGGACGTCGGCTACAGCTCGCTGAAGCAGGTGGTGGGCGAGTTGGGCGGCTTGTCGGACGCGCAATTGCGGGAGCAGCTCAAGCAGCCTTTGGTGGCGCGCTTGCTCACCGCTTCGCTGGTCTCGCACCAGGGCTGGTCCTTCGGCGAGCGGCCGGAGTCCGAGCTGAAGCT
Source organism: Pseudomonas sp. LD120 (assembly GCF_009861525.1). Taxonomy (GTDB): domain Bacteria; phylum Pseudomonadota; class Gammaproteobacteria; order Pseudomonadales; family Pseudomonadaceae; genus Aquipseudomonas. The sequence continues at coordinate 167,383 of NZ_WVHL01000005.1, forward strand.
GATCAAGCTGCTGACCCAGGGCACCGCCGGCAGCTTCGACAACGCCGACCGGCTGGCGGCGCTGAATTATCAGAATGGCGATTTCGCCACCACCCAGCAGCTGCTCGAGCATGCCGGCGACGGCGGCCTGGCCTGGTGGCTGCGGGCCAAGATGGCCCTGCGCAACGGCGACAAGGTGGCGGCTGCGGCGGCCTACGCCAAGGCCGCCGCAGCCTTCCCCCGAGACGAGAGCTGGGGGGTTCGCGGTGATTACGACGGCAATTACGAAGACCTCAAGCCCGGCTGCCGGGTTGAAGGCGAGAGCGCCTTGCTGGCCCTGGATCGTGGCGACTACGTGCAAGCCTTCGAGCTGCTCTACCGCAGTGGCGACATCTACTGGCACGACGCAGCCACCGTGGCGGAGCGGGTGCTGACCCTGGATGAACTCAAGCGGTTCGTCGACACTCAGGTTCCCGCGCCACCGCCGACGCCCAAGCAACCCGATGCCTACTACGAGAGCCTGCCGATTGCCGCCCAGGTGCGCGAACTGCTTGGCCGGAGGCTGTTGCGTGAGGGCCGCTACGAAGAGGGCTGGGGCTACTTCTACACCCCCGAGCGTCAGGCCATCGCCAAGGCCTACGGCGAGTACCGGCACCGGGCCGAGTCGGCCTGGCTGCCCACGCGCCGGGCCGAGGCTTATTACCAGGCTGGCAAGCTGGCCCGGGCGGCGGGGATGGAGATCCTGGGTTACGAAATGGGTCCTGACTATCACAGCCTCTGGGGCAGCTACAGTCTGGAGATCCCGCCGGTACAGGCCGGGCCCTTTGTCAGCGCCGATGAAGTGCAGCGTCAGCAAGCCACCACCGCCGAGCCCGACATGCGCTACCACTACCGCTACGTGGCCGGTGAACTGGGCAACCGAGCGGCGGATTTCCTGCCTCACACCAGCCAGGCCTATGCCGCGGTGCTGTGCAAGGCGGCGCGCTGGACCCGCGGCAGCGATGCCGAGGTCGCTTACTACCGGCGCTACGTGAAGAACGGTCCCTTTGTGGAATGGGCCGGCAATTTCGGCATGAACTGCCAGGAGCCGGACTTCGGCAGCGCCAACAAGCGCTACCTGACCCAGTGGCTGTCGGTCTCTCGCTCGGCGCTGAGCGAGCACAAGCTGGCGGCGGGCGCGGGGGCCGGCGTGGTACTGGGAGCCGCCTATTTGATGTGGCGCCGCCGCGCAAAGACGGCATAAAACCCCGGCAAAGCGTCGCCTGGTGTAGCCGCTGCCGCAGGCTGCGAATGGTCTAAGCGGCACTCCGTCGAAGGAACACGGGGGCCTGGGGTTACCCAACAAAGCCCTGCCGGCCTCTTCGCAGCTTCGCCTGGTGTAGCCGCTGCCGCAGGCTGCGAATGGTCTAAGCGGCACTCCGTTGAAGGAACACGGGGGCCTGGGGTTACCCAACAAAGCCCTGCCGGCCTCTTCGCAGCTTCGCCTGGTGTAGCCGCTGCCGCAGGCTGCGAATGGTCTAAGCGGCACTCCGTCGAAGGAACACGGGGGCCTGGGGTTACCAAACAAAGCCCTGCCGGCCTCTTCGCAGCTTCGCTATGGCTCAGCAGCGGCTACAGAGATCGATATAGCAAAGATCGATGCAGTCGCGGTCCTGGCCGTCGTCAGGCCTGTTGGACAAAGCTCAGGCGCACGGCAAAGCCGATCAGCAGGCTGCCGAACAGCCATTGCTGCAAGCGCTGCGCCGAAGGGTTGCGCTGCATCCAGCGGCCCAGTCCGGCGCCAGTCAGTGCATAGCAGCAGTCGAACAGCCCGCCCACCGCCACCAGCAGCAGACCCAAGGTGAAGAATTGCGCGCCCACGGCACCGGTGTGTGGATTGATGAACTGCGGCAGCAGCACCGAGCAGAACAGCAGCGCCTTGGGGTTCAGCAGGTTGGTCAGCAGGCCGCGCTGGATCGCCTGGCGCCAGCGCAGGGGCGTGGCTGCCGCGCCGGCGCTGTCGAGGCTGGGCAGCAGGTTGGCGCGCAGGCACTGGATGCCGATCCACAGCAGGTAGGCGGCGCCCGCCAGGCGCACCAGGTCGAAGGTCCAGGGCGCGGCCTTGAACAGCGCCGCCAGGCCCAGGGCGGCCAGGGCCACATGGCAGCCCCGGGAGATCGCCAGGCCCAGGGCGGTGGCCAGGGCCTGGTTCTTACCCTGGCGGGCGCCGGTCTGCAGCAGCAGGATCATGTCGGGGCCAGGCAGCAGATAGACCACCGCCAACGCCAGAAAATACAGCCACAGTTGCGCCACGTTGCCCCCTTTTGTTCGTCGAGTCGGTGGGCTCAGTTTAGGGCCATGGGGCCGGGCAGGTGCTTGCGTAATCAGCCAGCAATGGGGTGGAAATTGGCATAAAATTTCAGTTCTCAATGGAATGACCAGCCGGATATGCCAAACATGAAACTCGATGCCTACGACCGCAAGATTCTCGCCGCCCTGCAGCGTGATGGCCGCTTGAGCAACGTTCAACTGGCTGAGGAGATCGGCCTGTCGCCGTCACCCTGCCTGCGCCGGGTGCGAATGCTGGAGGAGGCCGGGGTGATCCGCGGCTACCAGGCGACCCTGGACCGCGATGAAGTGGGGCTGGGATTGACGGTGTTCGTCGGGGTCAAGGTGGAGCGACACAACGACGCCGAGGCCGAAGCCTTCCGCCAGGCGGTGTTGCGACTTCCGCAAGTGATCTCGGCGTTCCTGGTGTCTGGCGAGTCGGATTTTCTGTTGCAGGTGGTGGTCCCGGATCTGCGCGGCTACGACCGGTTTCTCACCGGCTGCCTGCTGAAGATCCCAGGGGTCAGCGATATCCGCAGCAATTTCGCCATTCACACGGTAAAAACCCCAGGGCCCTTGCCTCTGGGGTATCTACCCAACTGATGATCCCGGCCAGTCAGCAAGCGCGTTGTTGTTCGTGGCGAGGGAGCTAGCTCTGGCCCGGTCGGCTGGCGCCCCGGCGCGTGGCGGTCTTAGAACAGGTTATGCAGTGTCAGGCACTCAGTGCTGGCCGGGTCTGGGGCTTGCGTTGCAGCCCCGCGCGAGCAAGCTCGCTCGCCACGGTGCTCAGGTCCACCAGTAGCGCACCAGGTGGAAGAAGATCGGTGCGGCGAAACACACCGAATCCAGGCGATCGAGCATGCCGCCGTGGCCCTCGATCATGTGCCCCCAGTCCTTGACCCCGCGATCACGCTTGATCGCCGACATGACGATGCCGCCGGCAAAACCCAGCAGGTTGATCAGCAGGGCGATCAGGAACGACTGCCAGATGTTGAACGGGGTGATCCAGAACAGCGCGCCGCCGATCAAGGACGCCAGCAGGATGCCGCCGACAAAGCCCTCGACGGTCTTGGACGGCGACAGGTTGGGAGCGATCTTGCGTTTGCCGAAGAGTTTTCCACAGACGTACTGCAGCACATCCGAGAGCTGCACCACGATCACCAGATAGGCGATCAGCAGCAGGTTGCGGCCCTCGTAGCCGGCGATGTCCAGGGTCAGCAGGGCCGGCACGAAGGACACGCAGAACACCGCGATCATCAGCCCCCACTGGACCTTGGAGGCTCGCTCCAGGAAGTGCGTGCTGTCACCGCCCAAGGACGCCAGGATTGGCAGCAGCAGGAATACATAGACCGGGATGAAGATCGAGAACAGCCCGTACCAGTCGTAATAGATCAGCAGGTACTGCAAGGGCAGGGCCAGGTAGAAGGCCGCCACCAGGGCCGGGTAGTCGCTGCGCCGAGTCGGGGTCAGGGTGAGGAATTCGCGCAGGGCGTAGAACGACACCGCGTAGAACAACAGGATCACCGCCGCCGTGCCGAGCCAGAAAGCGATGCCGATCACCAACACCATCACCCACCAGGCGTTGATCCGCGCGTTGAGGTTGTCGATCACCGGGTTGGGCGCGCCACGGCTGCGCCACTGGAGGATGAAACCGACCAGCGAGGCCAGTACCAGAATGGCGCCGATGCCGCCGAACAACATCAGGGTCTGCTTATCCATGTCAGTTGTGCTCCGGGGCCAGGGCCAGCAGCGCGGCGCGGCTGCGTTCGAGAAAGTGTTCCTTGCTTTCATCCTCTTCCAGGCTCAGTGGCGCGCCGAAGCTGATGGTGCACAGCAGGGGCAAGGGCAGGAAGTGACCCTTGGGCATGACCCGGTTGAGGTTGGCGATCCACACCGGAATCACCTCCACCTGTGGATAACGTTTGGCCAGGTGGTAGATCCCGCTCTTGAACGGCAGCAGGCCGTCTTCCGGGTTGCGCGTGCCCTCCGGAAAGATGATCAGCGAGTCGCCCTGGTCCAGGGCATCGAGCATCGGCTGCATGGGATTGTTATCCACAGCCTCCTTGCGCTCGCGGTCGATCAGCACCCCGTTGAACACGCGGTTGATGATGTAGCGGCGCAGGGCGCTTTTCTGCCAGTAGTCGGCACCGGCCACGGGCCGGGTCAGCTTGCGCAGGGCCGGCGGCAGCGAGGCCCAGAGCAGCACGAAGTCGCCATGGCTACTGTGGTTGGCGAAGTAGATCCGCTGCACCGGTTGGGGCGTTGAGCCGAGCCACAGGCTGCGGGCCCCGGTAATGCTGCGGGCGGCGGAGGTGATGAGATTGGCAACCAGGGGGTCGAACATGGGCATTCCTTATCCGGCGAAGGTCAGCCAGGGGCTGACCAGGATCACGCTCACTAGCACCAGCAGTTGTGCCGCCAGCAGCAATGCCTGACGACGCAACAGGCCAAGGGCCCCGCGGCTGCGTTGGTTCCAGGGCCGACCGCTTTTTTCCGCGGGCTGCAGGCCGAGGGCGCTCAGGGCCTGGTCCAGGGCCTGGGTGCTGTGTTCGAGGGACGCGGGGCCATCGGCCACGCGCTGAAACAGGTCGGCGTCGAAGGCCACCCGCAACGCCAGGTACTTTTCTACCAGCCCCAGCAGTATCAACGCCAGGCTGGCGCTCAGACCGACGAGGGTGACACTGGCCAGCAGGTACTGGCCCAGGCCATACAAGGCGCCGAGCAGGGTCAGACCTGTGGATAACTGATCCAGGGCTCGGCCCCGGCGCAACAGGCTGGCGACGCTGTACAGCTGCATTTCAGTGGACATGGGCCGCTCTCTTGCTACTGATCAGGGTTTCCAGCGCCTGCCGATGGGCCGCTTGCAGGACGATCTGCGGACGCGCTCGCCGGATCTGCCCAATGGCCGCGTCCACCGTCGCGGCGCGACCGCTGTGCAGCAGCCAGGCAGCAATCGCCGTGGCGCTGCGCGAATAACCCAAGGCGCAGCACACCAGCAGTGGCCCCTGTTGGCGCAGGCGCTCAACCGCGTGCGCGGCTTCCCGGCATTGTTCGGGGCTGAGGGCACACAGGTCCAGCACCGGCAGGCTCTGGTAGGCCCGCAACGGCTGGCTGCTCAAAGACAGCTCGGCGCACAGGTCGAGCACCGCGACAAACGGGCTGTCCTTGAGCTCGGCTGTTGTCGGCAGACGGCCCAGCCAGACGTTATCCACAACCTGATCCGGCTGTGGATGTTTTTTTGTCCACAGTCGTGAATTGATCCAGGCCGCGGCCAGATAAGGCGCCAGCAGCCAGCGCGCTGCCGGACTCAGGCGCCCGTCCTGGCGTTTCTGGAAGCCCTTGGCCCCCAGCAGCGCGTAATTCAGGGCCACCAGCAGCAGCGCCACCGCAGGCCAGATCAACCACAACGCGGTGCCGCCCCAAGTGAAGGCGGTCACCCCTGACAACGCTGCGCCCAGGCCGTACCGCAAGGCCAGTTGTCGACGGCGCGGGTCCTGAGCCAACCTTGCGCTGAACAACGGACTGGGGCGATCCAGCGGCCACAGCCAGACGCACAGCCAGCCGGCCAGGGCGCCGGTGGGCACATCGACGAAGTGGTGTTGATAAGTGGTGAGCACCGACACCCCGATCAAGGCGAACCAGCCGTGCACCAACCAGCGCCAGAAGCCCTGGCTATGCCGGGCGTAGCAGACCCACAGCACCACCAGCAGGGCGATGTGCAGCGACGGTGCCTGGTTGAAGGGCTTGTCGAAGCCGGCCAGCACCTCGAACAGCCAGCCGAACACCCCGTCCAGCTCCGGCCGGGCAAAGGTGAAGCGCAGCGGCCAGAGCAGGAAGCAACTGACCGCGATCAGTTGGGCGGTGAGCAGGCGCAGGGCGTGGCGCTTGAGTTCCTCCCGACTGCGCGGCAGCAGCAGGGAGAGGCCGTAGAGCAGGTCGATGGACCAGTAGGGCACGATGGTCCAGGCCCAGAACGGCATTTGCCGCTCCCAGTCGAAGACCAGGCTGCCGACGTCGTCCCGTTGCGCGGTGACCCAGGTGGCGAAGCCGTAGGTGCTGAAGAACAGCGGTGCCAAGAGCAGCAGCCAGAGCACCGCCGGTTTCAGCAGGCCTGGCTCCCGCGCCGGCAAGGCGCCCGTGCTCATCATTGCACCCGTTGCGCCAGGGATACGCTGAAGATCCCCCATTCATCCACGCGCATGGTGATCTTGCGAAAGCCCGCGGTCTCCACCAGCTGATCCATTTCCGCCTGGGTGCGGCGGCGCATGACCCAGGCCTGGCCTTCGCGGTGGCTGGTCAGGGCGCGGGCGATCAGTTCCAGTTGCGGGTGCCACGGCTGGCCGGTGTACACCAGGTAGCCGCCGGGTTCCACAGCGCTGGCCAGGCCGGCCAGGGAGCCGCCGACCATCTGGTTGTCGGCGAACAGTTCGTAGAGCCCGGAGACCACCGCGAGGGTCGGCTTGGGATCAAGGGCGGCGAGGTCCTCACGGTCGAAGGCGTTGCCTTTGACGAAGCGGGCGATCTCACCCAGGCCCTTTTCCTGGATCAGGGCACTGCCGTCGCGCACGTTGATGTCGCTGTAGTCGCGCAGCAGGATCCATTCCGGCAGCGGGCTGACCCCTTGCAGGGCTTCGAGGATGTAGCGGCCGTGGCCGGCGGCGATGTCGACGATGCGCACTTCGCGGTCCTGCTCACGCAGTTTTTCCATGGCCAGGCGCAGCAGTTCTTCCACGTGCAGCTTGCGCTGGCGAATGCCGCGCCAGCCGATGGAGTTCAGGTAGTTCTGGTCGATCAGCCGACCCAGCGCCGACTGCCCGGTGGGCTGGTTGCGGTAGACGTAGTCCAGGGTGCTGCCGGAGTCGAAGCCGGTGTCGAAGCCCAGCTTGACCCCCGCCGACACTTGGCTGCCCAGACGCATGCTGGCGCGGGTGGCGCGCCAGTACAGGTCGCGCAGGGAGTTGCGTGGCAGCGGCGCGGCCAGGGCTTCGGATTCGGCGCAGGTCAGCCCCAGGCGGTCGGCGTCCAGCAGGGCAGGGCGGTTCAGTGGGCGCTCGAAGTTCTGCAAGACAAAACGGCGGATGCTGGCCATGGCCGGGGCGCGGTTCTTTTCCCCCAGGGTGTCGTGGAAGAACCCGGGAAGAATGTGTTTTTCCTTGTGCAGGCTGCCCAGGCGCTCGAAGAACTGCTCCTGGGGCTTGCGGTGCACCACGAAGTCGGCGCCGGAGATCAGTACCTGGGTCGGCACTTGGATCGCTTGGGCGTCGGCCACCACGCGGTCGGCGGCGTCATACAGCCCCAGCAGCACATTGACCGAGATGGCCTTGGTGATCAGCGGGTCGGCGTCGTAGCTGCGTACCCGTTCCGGGTCGTGGCTCAGAAAGCGCGCCTTGACGTAGCTGTTGACGAAGAAGTTGCCGCGAAAGCGCCGCATCAGGGCCAGGCCGGAACGGGCGAAAGGCACGTACAGCTTGACCTTGAATGCCGGCGAGGCCAGCACCAGGGATCGAATCCGTGGGGCGTAGTCGTGAACCCAAGTGGAGGCAATCACCGCGCCGACGCTCTGGGCCACCACGGCAATGTTCTCTTCGGCGATCTGGTGAGCACTGGCCAGGTGGTCGCAGAAGGTCTGCACGTCACGCACGCTGGTGGCGAAACTCGGGCTATCGCCCCGGGCGCCCGGCGACTGGCCGTGGCCACGGGCATCCCAGGCGAAGAAGTCGAACTGCGGCAGGTTCAGCTCGTCCACCAGATGGGCAATGCGCCCGGAGTGTTCGTGACCGCGATGGAACAGCATCACTGCCTGCCGCGGTTCGCCAGGGGCCACTTCAGTGGCCGGCCAGTGGCGGTAAAACAGTTCGACGCCGTCATGGGTCCGGAACGTCTGGTGTTGAGCGTCGCGCATTGCCATTTCCTTATGCAGAGGGAGCGTTGTGCTGAACTTCTTTGAGGCCCTGGCGGACCCGATTGATCAGGGTGTAGACCAGCAGCGCGGCGACCAGCGCCAGCACGCTGTTGATCCACAGGGCGCTGAGCCAGCCCAGGGCAATGCCGGTGGCCAGCACGCCGAGGATGAAGGCCCGGTCACTTTTGCCCATGGGCCCGTCGTAGCGCCGTGACGCGCCGACCATCGGCCCGAGCACCCCGGCGTATTCGCTGAACAGCGCCAGCAGGCTCACGGCCAGCACCAGTAGCAGGCTGACACCCGGAAGCAGGGCGAAGGGCAGGATCAGCGCGCTGTCGGCGACCACGTCGCACAGTTCATTGAGGTAGGCGCCCAAGCGTGACTGCTGGCCGAATTCCCGGGCCAGCATGCCGTCGATGGCGTTGAGCGCCATGCGCAGGATCATCCACAGAGGGATCAGGGCGAATAACCAGGCGTGGTTGGCGAAGGAGGCGATCAATGCGCCGACCAAAAGCGAGATGACGGCAGCCAATACGGTGACTTGGTTGGCCGTGGTGCCGTTGTCGTACAAGCGCTGCACCAACGGCCGCAGCAGGTTCTGAAAGCGCGGTTTGAGCTGGTAAATCGAGAGCATGATGGGACGGTTCCTTGTCGCACGCAGGGAGTAAGGCTGGATTATTGCCTTAAATGCCAGGGGGCTGACACCAGGAGTTTCTGCAGATGCTAACAAGCAGTCACTGTGTCTACGACGCACGTAATAGATGAAAAGGCATGGAGCGCGACAAAAATTTCACTCGGCTCGTTATAGAGTAACGGTTTGTTTCAAGTTTATTCGGCCCGGGATTTATCCACAGGCCCGGACCTGAGCGACGGGGTGGTATGCAAGTCGATCTAGAGACACAAGGGGCCGAAGTGGCTGCCATGCCACGGTTTCAGCGGGCAGCGTTTCACACCGGGCGTTTGCAGCGCTGGGGCGCCGGTTTGCTCGGGCTGGCGGTGCTGGGGCTGGTGTCGGCGGTGTTTGTCGACCTGTTTGCGGCGCTGACGATCTGGCCGGCGCTGCTGGTGAACCTGTCGTGTGCCTTGCTGGTGGTCGTGGCGGGCCTGCAATCGGCCTGCTGGGTCAGTCGTTGGCGGGAGGAGGCGATCAACCTGTCGGCAGCGCTGGCGCCAGAGGCGGTGGATAAGCCGGTGGCTGAAGGTTTCACGGCCGCCCTGGGTGTCCGTTGGCGCCTTCTGCTACAGCAGATCGGTGCGCCGACCTTGTGGCTTGCCGGCTGGTCGCTGTTGATCCTGTACAGCCAGGCCCAGGTGTTCAACCTGTCGTTGCCCGCCAGCGCCCTGGGTTTGAGCGCCAGTGTCGCGGCGGTGCTGGCGCTGTTGCTGGCCTTTGCGCTGCTGGTACTGGAGCGGCAACTGGCTCAGGAGTCATCCGCCCAATGGCCGGAAGCCGCTGCCCTGGCGCAACTGGTGCGGGTGGCCATCGGCTGTTTGCTGGTCAGTGCCCTGTGTCTGTTGTTCAGCCGCGAGGCGGCGTTGTGGCCGGTGCGGTTGGCGGTGTTGATCGGTCTGTTGCCGGCACTGGTGGCGGGTGAGTGGCTGTTGCGGGCGCTGTTGTCGCTGTTCAGCCCTCAGCACGATCGGCGTGAACCACGTTTGCTGGCCCACAGTTTTATTGCCCACCTGTTGCGTTGGCCTCCGCAACCGCTGCTCAGTGTGCAGCACGAATTGCACAACCGTTTTGGTATCGATCTGCGGCAGATCTGGGCCTTTGCCTACATGCGCCGGGCTTGCCTGCCGATAGTCGCGGTGGTGCTGTTGCTAGGCTGGCTATTGACCGGTGTTCACGAACTTTCGCTGCAAAATCGCGGTATTTATGAGCGATTCGGCAAGCCGGTCAAGGTCTTCGCCCCTGGCTTGCATGTCGGTCTGCCTTGGCCGCTGGGGCGCGTGATAAGCGTGGAAAACGGCGTGGTTCATGAGCTGGCCACCAGCGTTGGCGACAATTCGCAACCCCTTCCGCCAGCGTCGGCCGAAGGCCCGGCGCCGGCGATTGCCAATCGCCTGTGGGACGCCAGCCACATCAATGACAAATCCCAGGTGATCGCCAGTGGCAATGCCCGGCAACAGAGCTTTCAGATCGTCAACATGGACGTGCGCTTTATCTATCGCATTGGCCTGGATGATGCCTCAGCCCTGGCGGCCACCTATCACAGTGACGATGTGCCAACGCTGATTCGCCGCACCGCCAGCCGAGTGCTGGTGCACGATTTTGCCTCGCGCACCCTCGACGGTTTGCTGGGCGAAGACCGTACCGGTTTGGCGGATGACATTGGCAGGGCCGTGCAGGCCGATCTGGCCAGGCTCGACAGCGGGGTGGAAATTCTGGCCACCGTGGTCGAGGCCATTCACCCGCCAGCCGGGGCCGCCAATGCCTATCACGGGGTGCAGGCGGCGCAGATCGGCGCCCAGGCGCTGATAGCCCGCGAGCGCGGCGCGGCCGCCGAACAAACCAATCAGGCGCAGTTGCAGGCCAGCGTCATCAGCGATAAAGCCCGGGCCGACGCCCGTGAAGTGCAGGCCACGGCCGAGGCCGCCGATCGCCGTTTCGCTGCCGAACAGCAAGCCTATGCCCGCGCCGGACAGGCGTTTGTCCTGGAGCAGTACTTGAGCCAACTGAGCCAGGGCCTGCGTCAGGCCAAGCTGCTGATTCTCGATCATCGTCTGGGGGGCGACACTGCGCCGACCCTCGACCTGCGTACGTTCACCTTACCGGCCGACCCTGTGCCGCCGCGTAAAGCCGCTCAGCCAGGAGCCGTCCATTGAGTCTGTCTTCCCACCCCCACGATCACGCCGCTCATGACCATGGGCACGGCCATCATCACCATCACGGGCATCACCACCCTCACCACGGTGCGCCGGCCGAGGCGGGACCTTTTCCCTGGCGGCGCATGAGCTGGGCGCTGCTGTTGGTGCTGTTCGCCATCGCCGCCGCGAGTCTGGTGCAAGTCCGCTCCGGCGAGGCCACGGTGATCACCCGTTTCGGCAACCCGGCTCGGGTGCTGCTGGAACCGGGCCTGAGCTGGCGCTGGCCGGCACCGTTCGAGGCGGCGATTGCGGTGGATTTGCGTCTGCGCACCACCTCCAGCGGTTTGCAGGATGTGGGCACCCGCGATGGGCTGCGCATCATCGTCCAGGCTTATGTGGCCTGGCGGGTGCAGGGCGACCCGGACAATGTGCAGCGCTTTATGCGCGCGGTGCAGAACCAGCCCGATGAGGCCGCGCGGCAGATTCGTACCTTTGTCGGATCTGCCCTGGAAACCACCGCCAGCAGTTTTGATCTGGCCAATCTGGTGAACACCGACGCCAGCCAAGTACGAATCGCCGACTTCGAGGCGCAACTGCGCAAGCAGATCGATCAGCAACTGCTGGCCACCTATGGAGTGCGCGTGGTGCAAGTGGGTATCGAACGCCTGACTCTGCCGTCGGTGACGCTGACGGCCACGGTGGATCGTATGCGCGCCGAACGGGAAACCATCGCCACGGAACGCACCGCTATCGGCAAGCGCGAAGCGGCGCAGATTCGTTCCGCTGCCGAGCGTGATGCACGGATTGTTCAGGCCGATGCTTCGGTCAAGGCCGCGGATATCGAAGCCCAGTCGCGGGTCGAAGCGGCGCGGATTTATGGTCGCGCCTACGCCAGTTCACCACAGCTGTACAACCTGCTGCGTGCGCTGGACACCTTGGGCACCGTGGTGACGCCTGGCACTCAGGTGATTTTGCGTACCGACGCGGCGCCGTTCCGGGCGTTGGTGGATGGCCCGCCGAACCTGCCGAACACAGCCCCTGGATCACAGCCATGAGTCAGGTTCCACGTGGAACACATGAGCTGAGCAGTCCGTGGATTCAGGCTGGTCGCCTGGCGTTTATCGCGCTGTATGCGGTGACCGTGTTGGCTGCGCTGGCGTGGGCGGTATCCAACGTCCGGCAGATCGATGCACAAGATCGGGCGGTGGTGCTGCGCTTCGGCGCGGAGAATCGGGTGCAGAACGCCGGTTTGTTGTTGGCCTGGCCGCAGCCTTTTGAGCAGGTGGTGTTGCTGCCGGCCGCTGACCGGGTGCTTGAGCGTCATGTTGAAGGCCTGCTGCGTTCCGATGCGGCGCTGGCTGCGGATCGGGTCGCGACTTTTGCCACCCCCTTGAACGACACACTGGCCGGTTCGGGCTATCTGCTGACTGGCGATGCTGGCGTGGTGCAACTGGATGTGCGGGTCTTCTATAAGGTCAGCGATCCCTACGCTTATGTGCTGCAAGGCGAACATGTGCTGCCAGCCCTGGACCGGTTGGTCACCCGCAGCGCCCTGGCCCTGACTGCCGCCCGCGACCTGGACACCATTCTGGTGGCGCGTCCGGAGTTGATCGGCGGTGACAATCAGGCCGCCGAGCGCCGTGAGCGGCTGCGGGGCGATTTGCTGCACAGCATCAATCAGCGCCTCATGCAACTGAGTGCCAGCGGCCAGGGGATTGGCGTCGAGGTCACCCGGGTGGACGTGCAATCGAGTTTGCCCGCTCCGGCGGTGAGTGCGTTCAACGCGGTGTTGACCGCCAGCCAGCAAGCCGACAAAGCGGTGGCCAATGCCCGCACCGAGGCCGAGAAGCTGACCCAGAGCGCTAACCAGCAAGCCGATCACCGTCTGCAAGTGGCCCATGCCCAAGCCCGCGAGCGCTTGGCCCTGGCCCAGGCGCAGACCGCCACGGTGCAGAGCCTGGCCCAGGCGCAGCGCGACGGCACCGATCCGGAAATGCTCCTGCGTATCTACCGTGAGCGCTTGCCGAAGATCCTGGCTCGGGCCGGCTCGGTGATCACGGTCAATCCTAAAGACGATTCCCGGCTGATCATTCAGGGGGCCAAACAATGACTGCTTCTGTCCATGGGGCGGCTCCCGTGAGTCTGTTGACCTCGGCCGAGCAACGTCGCGCCGCGCGCCAGTTGACCCTGGCCATGCTGGCGTTGGGGCTGCTGGGCCTTGGCCTGGTGTGGCGCTGGCTGGCACCGGCGCAGCTTGGCGTCAGCCAGATGTTGCTGGGGGTGGCCTCGCTGCTGGTGGCGGTGCCCGTGATGCGCTCGGCCTGGTTCAGCCTGCGTTATCCCAGCCTGCACGGCATCACCGATCAACTGATTGCTTTGGCCATGCTCGGCGCCTGGGCGACTGGAGACCTGCTGACCGCGGCCTTGTTGCCGATCATCATGATCTTCGGCCATGTGCTGGAGGAGCGCAGCGTGATCGGCTCCCAGGAAGCCATTGATGCACTGGGCCGACTGACTCGCAGCCAGGCGCGGCGGGTCCAGGCAGATGGCAGTGTGCTGGAGGTGGATAACGCCACCCTCAAGCCCGGCGACCGGGTGGAGGTGCGCGCCGGTGACCGGGTGCCCGCCGATGGCGTGGTGCTGGCCGGCCAGGCGAGCCTCGATACCGCGCCAATCACCGGGGAATCGGTGCCGCTGGAAGCCGTGGTGGGCACGCAGGTGTTCGGCGGGGCGATCAACCTCGACGGCCTGTTGCGCCTGGAAGTGACCCGTACCGGCGAGGCGTCGACCCTGGGCAAGGTGATTGCCCTGATGCAAAGCGCCGAACGGGCCAAGCCGCCCATCACCCGTTTGCTGGAGCGTTACGCCAGCAGTTATCTGGTGCTGGTGCTGCTGTTGGCGGCGGTGACCTGGTTTATCACCGACGATGCTCAGGCGATGCTCGCGGTGTTGGTGGCAGCTTGTCCTTGCGCCCTGGTGCTGTCGGCGCCGGCCACCGCCATCGCCGGGATCGCCGTGGCGGCGCGCCACGGCATTCTGATCCGTAGCTCGGCGTTTCTGGAGGAGTTGGCGGACTTGACCTCACTGGTGGTGGACAAGACCGGCACCCTGACCTTTGGTGCCTTGCGCCTGCAAGGCATCGACAGCGCCCAACCCGACCGGCCGGGCCTGCTGGACCTCGCCGCCAGCCTGGGCTCGGCCAGCAGCCATCCGGTGAGCCGGGCGCTGGCAGGGTTGGTGCCTCAGGAGCAGCATTGGGCACTACGGGACATCCATGAGCGTCAGGGGCTGGGCGTTGTAGCACAAACCGCTGAAGGCGAGGCGGCGCTGGGGCGTCCCGAGCTGTTTACCCAGTTGGGCATCGCCACGCATCCGGTGCCAAGTCACGATGGGCCGATTGCCGGGCTGGCGCTCAACGGCGAGTTTCTGGGCTGGTTGTTGCTGGCCGACAGCGTCAAACCCGAGGCGCGCCTGGCCTTGGCTGAGCTGCACGAGCTGGGCCTGGGCCGGCAGTTGCTGCTCACCGGCGACCGTCAGAGCGTGGCTGACAGCCTGGCGTTGGAGGTGGGCATCAGCGATGTCGAGGCCCAGGCATTACCCGAGGACAAACTCAAGCGCGTGCTGGGAGAGATCGATAAGGGCTTTCGGCCGATGGTGGTGGGGGATGGCATCAACGACTCCTTGGCCCTCAAGGCCGGGGTGGTGGGCGTGGCAATGGGCGCCGGAGGCGCCGACATTGCCCTGGCCTCGGCGGATGTGGTACTGATCGGCAGTGACCTGAGACGCCTGGGGACCTGCGTGCGCCTGAGCCGGGAGTGCCGACGCACCTTGCAGGTCAATGTGATCATCGGTCTGGGCTGGACCTTGGCCATCGTTGCCCTGGCCGCGTTTGGCTGGCTGGGGGCGGCGGGGGCGATGATCGCGGCGCTGCTGCACAACCTCAGTACCTTGCTGGTGCTGGGCAATGCCGGGCGCCTGCTGCGCTTTCAGGAACCGTTATCCAAGCTCTGAATCAAGGGCGCGGCGCGGGTTGGTGAATTGTTTCTGTTTTTTTTCATCCCGGCTGTAACGCCGGGATGGCTCCTCTCTCTAGTGCTATGACGGGATTGAACACGCTCCCGCCGTCCCCCTGCGACTATTGAGGAATTAAACATGAACATGAAAAAAACCGCTGCCGGTGCTGCCCTGGCTTTCGCTGCCGCCACCCTGTTTGCCGGTGTTGCGACTCAGGTATCGGCCGCCGATGCCCAGGTTCATTGTTACGGCGTGAATGGTTGCAAAGGCCAGAACGACTGCAAAACCAAGGACCACGCATGCAAAGGCATGGGCGCTTGCAAAGGCCAGGGCTTCAAGGTCATGACCCAGTCCGCGTGCGAAAAAGCCGACGGCAAAGTCGGCGAGTAAGCGGCAGTCCAGTGAGCCGCAGTGGCGCTGGCCACCACTGCGGCCACGTTGCCAAGGAGTTCGCGATGTCTGATTTCCCTTTGAGCCTGGGCTACGGCCTGGGTTTGCGCAGTGCCTACTATCAGCAGATTCTCGACGAAGCGCCGAACATCGACTGGTTTGAAGTGGTGTCCGAGAACTTTATGGTTGAAGGCGGCAAGGCCCTTTATTACCTGGACGCCATTGCTGAGCGTTACCCGATCGTGATGCATGGGGTGTCACTGTCGATTGGCGGCCCCCATGCCCTGGACCTGGATTACCTGTCGCAACTCAAGCAACTGGCCAAGCGCGTTGGCCCGGCCTGGGTCTCCGATCACCTGTGCTGGAGTCGCGGTAATGCCCATCAATTACACGATCTGTTGCCCTTGCCCTACACCGAGGAAAGTCTGGAGTACGTGGCGGGTCGGGTGCGTCAGGTACAGGACGTGCTGGAGCGGCCCTTGGTGCTGGAGAACGTCTCCAGTTATGTGCGCGCCGCCGCCGATGAATTCAGCGAATGGGCGTTTCTCGCGGCCCTGAGCCAGCTCAGCGGCTGCGAGCTGTTGCTGGACGTGAACAACGTCTATGTCAGTTCGCGCAATCACGGTTTCGATCCCTGGCAGTTCATTCAGGGGCTGCCGGCGCAGCGGGTGCGTCAACTGCATCTGGCCGGTCATCAAGACTATGGCGACTACGTGATCGATACCCACGACCATCCGGTGTGCGATCCGGTTTGGGCCTTGTATCAGCGGACCCTCGAACACCTGGGACCGGTTTCGACGCTGCTGGAGCGTGACGACCATTTTCCACCCCTGAGTGAACTGCTCGGCGAGTTGCACAAGGCTCGTGAGCTGGGTCAACAGACTCTAGCCGGGAGGCGGCAATGCGCCTGAACGAGTGGCAGTTGGCCTTTGAAGCCTATTTGCTGGCAGAGCAACCCCAGGTGAACGCCGCGCTGGCCGACAGCCTGATGGGCGGGCCGTCCCTGGACGTCGGCACCGGTCTGGCGATTTATCACAACGCCTATCAAGCGCGGCTGTTAGAGGTCATGGGCGCTGATTTTCCGACGATCCTCTACTGGCTTGGGGATGACGAGTTCCAAGCCCTGGCCGCTGCTTATATACGTCAGACACCGTCCCGACATTTCAGTTTGCGCTGGTTGGGGCAGGGCTTTGGCGAATTTATCCAGGGGCATCTGGTGCCCGAGCAGGGCGCGCCCCTGGCCGAACTGGCGCGTCTGGAGTGGGCCTTCACCCTGGCTTTTGACGCCGCTGAGGCTCAGGTGCTGACGGTGCCGGACATGGCCGCGCTGGATGCCGAAGCCTGGCCCCTGCTGCAACTGCGCCTGGCGCCTTGTGTGCAGAGGCTCGACTGTCGTTACAACAGTGTCGCCCAGTGGCGGGCGGTCAAGGATCAAGCAGACTTCCCGGCCAGTGTTTTGCTCGAACACGAGCAGCTTTGTCTGGTTTGGCGCGCGGAACGAGTGTGCCGTTATCGCAGCTTGTCGGCCGAGGAGGCGCGGGCATTGCTGGGCATGATCGACGCGCAATGGAATTTCGCGGAACTCTGTGCAGAGCTGGCCGTCACTTATCGAGAGGGGGCCCCGCTGCAGGCGGCTACCTGGCTGAAACAATGGGTCGAAGAGGGCCTGGTTGTTCGCCACGCGTCCGGTGAATCGCTGGTCAGTCGTTAGTCAGCTATTTTTCGGCGATGGTCTACCCTCATTTCAGCACTCTGAAATAGGGGGGATATCTATGCTCGCGCAACTTCCACCGGCCTTACAGAATCTGCAACTGCCCTTGCGTCTGCGACTCTGGGACGGCCATGAGTTCAATTTCGGGCCCGAGCCCAGTGTCACCATCGTGGTCAAGGATCCGCAGTTGGTGGCGCAGTTCACCCATCCCAGCCTGGACGCCCTGGGGGCTGCATTCGTCGAGGGCAAACTGGAGATGGAAGGCTCCATCAGCGAAGTCATCCGGGTCTGTGCTGAGCTGAGCGAGGCCTTGCTCGATGATGACGGCGATAACCAGCCAGAACGCTCAATGCACGATAAAGCCACCGACGCGGCGGCCATTTCCTACCATTACGACCTGTCCAACGCCTTCTATCAGCTCTGGCTCGACAGCGACATGGCCTATTCCTGTGCCTACTTCGAGACAGGCAGCGAATCGTTGGAGCAGGCCCAGCAAGCCAAATTCCGTCATTTGTGCCGCAAGTTGCGCCTGCAACCGGGTGACTATTTGCTGGATGTCGGTTGTGGTTGGGGCGGGCTGGCCCGCTACGCCGCCCGTGAATTTGGCGCCAAGGTGTTCGGCATTACCTTGAGCAAGGCGCAGCTGGCCCTGGCCCGGGAGCGAGTCAGCGCCGAAGGCCTGGACGATCAGGTGGAGTTGCAGCTCCTGGATTATCGCGATCTGCCCCAGGACGGGCGCTTCGACAAGGTGGTCAGTGTCGGCATGTTCGAGCACGTCGGCCACGCCAACCTGGCGCAGTACTGCCAGACCCTGTTCAACGCCGTGCGCGAGGGCGGGTTGGTGATGAACCACGGGATTACCGCCAAGTACATCGATGGGCGACCCGTGGGCCGGGGCGCCGGGAATTTCATCGA
Source organism: Pseudomonas sp. LD120 (assembly GCF_009861525.1). GTDB lineage: Bacteria > Pseudomonadota > Gammaproteobacteria > Pseudomonadales > Pseudomonadaceae > Aquipseudomonas. Next base: position 185,409 of record NZ_WVHL01000005.1, read on the forward strand.
GCGTTATGTGTTCCCCAATGGCGAGCTGCCGCACTTGGCGATGATCTCGGCGCAGATCAGCGAAGCGGGGCTGGAAATTGTTGATGTCGAAAGCCTGCGCCTGCATTACGCCCGTACCCTGGACCACTGGAGCGAACGTCTGGAAGACAATCTTGAAGCCGCCGCCCGGCAGGTTCCTGAGCAGGCGTTACGCATCTGGCGGCTGTACCTGGCGGGTTGCGCCTACGCGTTTGCCCGAGGCTGGATCAACTTGCACCAGATCCTCGCGGTCAAGCCCCATGCCGATGGCAGTCATGAACTGCCCTGGACCCGCGACGATCTCTATAACCCTTGAAGCCGCGCTCTACAGAATCGGAGAAATCAGCCGCGCGACCCGCATGCCGAGCTTTTGTAGGCGGTGGGTCTGGCGGCTTTCTTCTCGGTCGATTTCCCGCGCCTTGGCGAAGTCGGCCCTGAGCATGTCCTCCACTGCCGTGGCGAAGTCGTCGTCCACGGTCAGCAGCATCACTTCGAAGTTCAGGCGGAATGAGCGGTTGTCCAGATTGGCGCTGCCAATGGCGCTGATCTCGTTGTCGATCAGCACCACCTTTTGATGCAAGAACCCCGGCTGGTAACGGAACACCCGGACCCCGGCGCGCACCGCTTCGAAGGCGTAGAGGCTGGATGCTGCGTAGACGATGCGGTGGTCCGGGCGGGCCGGCAGCAGGATGCGCACATCCACGCCGCGCAGGACCGCCAGGCGCAGGGCGGCGAATACCGCCTCGTCGGGAATGAAATACGGGCTGGTGATCCACACCCGCTCAGTGGCCGCGTGGATCGCTTCGACGAAGAACAGCGAGCAGGTTTCGTAGGCGTCGGCCGGGCCGCTGGCAAGCAGCTGGCAAAGCACGCCGTCGTCCGGGTAGGTGTCCGGGAGGATCAGCGGCGGCAGTTCCCGCGCCGCCCAGAACCAGTCCTCGGCAAAGGATTCCTGCAGGCAGGCCACCACCGGTCCGCTGACCTGCACGTGGGTATCGCGCCAGGGTGCCAGGGGCGGCTTCTTGCCCAGGTATTCATCGCCGACGTTGTGCCCGCCGACAAACCCTAGCAAACCGTCCACCACCACGATCTTGCGATGGTTGCGAAAGTTCACCTGAAAGCGGTTCAGCCAGCCGCTGCGGGTGGCGAACGCGCACACCCGGACCCCGGCCTCACGCAGGGTTTGCACGTAACTGGCGGGTAGGGAGTGGCTGCCGATGCCGTCGTAGAGCAGGTGGATCGACACGCCTTCGGCGGCTTTTTGCAGCAGCAGGCGTTGCAGGCGCCGGCCCAGATCGTCGTCGTGAATGATGAAAAACTGGATCAGCACCACCTTGTGGGCGCGGCGGATGGCGTTGAAGATCGCCTCGAAGGTGGCTTCGCCATCGATCAACAGGTGCACCTGATTGTTGGCCAGGCAGGGCATGCGTCCGAGCTTGGGCATGGCCCGCAGTGAGGCGTAGGCCAGGGAGGCGCGGGCGGTGAGTGCCTCTTCAATCCATGGACGCCAGTTCAGCTCATTGATGGCCTTGTGCATTTCCACGTTGGCTTGGCGCCGGGCCTGGATGTAGGCGTCGAAGGTACTGCGACCGAATACCAGGTAGGGGATCAGGGTCAGGTAGGGCATGAACATCAGCGACAAGGCCCAGGCAATGGCGCCTTGGGCGGTTCTGACGGTAAGCACGGCATGGATCGCGGCAATCAGTCCGAGAAAATGCAGCGTTGCAATGAGATAGCCAAAGATGTGCGGGCCAAAGTAATCCATGGGGCGACCTTGCTCCTGAAGAGACAGTCCTTAACAGACCATGTTCCACCGCGAATGTCGCTATTTTATTCTGCATGCAACGCCGTGCCTTGGCCGAAGTCTAACGGCCACTATTGTCTAGGAGTCATTCGATGAAACTTCGTTTACTGGGTTGGGCCTTGGCGGCGGGTCTGGTGTTGCCGGTGGCGGTGCAGGCGCAGATGCTGCAACCGGGTTTATGGGAATTAACCAGCAGCAATATGAAGATCGATGACCAGAACCTGCCGGATTTGTCGTTGATCCTGGGCCAGTTGCAGCAACAGATGACCCCGGATCAACGGGCCATGCTGGAAAAGCAGGGCGTGACTATGGGCGGCAAGGGCATTCGTGTGTGCCTGACCCCGGCTCAGGTACAGTCCGACACCATACCGCTGCAGGACCCGCAATCGGGTTGCCAGCAGCAGGTCACCGAACGCAACGGCGATCAGTGGAAGTTCCGCTTCAGTTGCCCCAAGGCCCAGGGGAATGGCGTGGCCAAGTTCATCAGCGATCGCGAGTTCACCACCCAGGTGATTGGCACCTTCAATGTCACGGGCATGCAACAGAAGGGCAGCCTGGACACCCGTGCGGTGTGGCTGGGGCAAGACTGCGGTACGGTCAAACCCCGCGCCTCGTAATCCGATCCGCGGGCGTTGGCTTGCCAGCGTCGGCGCGTCCCATACAAGCTTGCGGGGCGCTGCCGTCGCCGGCAAGCCGGGGGGCGCGGCTACTGAATGCGCGCCAACGCCTGTTCCAGTGTCAGTCGCCCCAGGTCTTCGCCGTTGCGACTGCGCAGGCTGACATAACCCCCGGCTTTTTCCTTGTCACCCGTCACCAGCAGATAAGGCACCTTCTGCAGGCTGTGCTCGCGGATCTTGTAGCCGATCTTTTCGTTGCGCAGGTCAACGCTGGCCCGCAGTCCACGTTGGCGCAGGCGGTCGGCGATGTCTTGCGCATAGTCGGCCTGCGCTTCGCTGATGTTCAGCACCACCACCTGTTGCGGCGCCAGCCACAGGGGCAGGGCGCCGCCGTGGTGTTCCAACAGAATGCCGATGAAGCGCTCCAGCGATCCGAACAACGCGCGGTGCAGCATCACCGGTGGGTGGCGCTCACCGTTGTCACTGATGTAGCCGATGGCGAAGCGTTCGGGCAGGTTGAGGTCCACTTGCAGGGTGCCGCACTGCCAGTCGCGGCCGATGGCATCGCGGAGCACGAACTCCAGTTTGGGGCCGTAGAAGGCGCCTTCGCCAGGGTTGAGCCGGTAGTCGATCTGCATGCTGTGCAAGGCGCCGAGCAGAGCGTTTTCCAACTGGTCCCACACCTCGTCGCTACCCATGCGATGGGCCGGGCGGGTCGAGAGTTTGACCGCCACCTCGGTAAAACCGAACTCCTTATAGATGTCGAACACCAGGGCGATGGTGCGGGCGCATTCGCCTTGCATCTGTTGCGGGGTACAGAAGATGTGCGCGTCGTCTTGGGTGAAGTGACGCACCCGCAGCAAGCCGTGCAGGGCTCCCGAAGGTTCGTAGCGGTGGACCTTGCCGAACTCGGCGATGCGCAGCGGCAGGTCGCGGTAACTCTTCAGGCCGTGGCCGAAGATTGCCACTGCGCCTGGGCAGTTCATCGGCTTGAGAGCGAAGGTGCGCTGGTCTTCGGTGCTGGTGGTGAACATGTGGTCGCGGTAATTCTGCCAGTGCCCGGAGGTTTCCCAGAGGCTGCGGTCCATCACATCCGGGGTGTTCACTTCCTGGTAGCCGGCTTGTTCCTGGCGCCGACGCATGTAGCTGATCAGTTGCTGAAACAGCGTCCAGCCCTTGGCATGCCAGAACACCGAACCTGGGGCGCAGTCGTCGAAGTGGAACAGGTCCAGCTGTTGCCCCAGCTTGCGGTGGTCGCGCTTGGCCGCTTGCTCCTGGCGAGCCAGGTAGGCGTCCAGTTCCTGGCGGGTGGCCCAGCAGGTGCCGTAGATCCGTTGCAGCGGCGCGTTGTTGGCGTCGCCGCGCCAGTAGGCGCCCGCCACCTTGGTCAATTTGAAGGCGCGCAACAGGCCGGTGGCACGCACGTGGGGGCCACGGCACAGGTCTTCGAAATCGCCCTGGCGGTACAGCGATAGCACGGCGTCCTGGGGCAGGTCGCGAATCAGTTCGACCTTGTAGTGCTCGCCCTGGGCGGCGAAGTGTTCCAGCGCCTGCTCCCGGGACAGCTCGCGGCGGTGTATCGAGTGATTGGTGGCGGCGAGGCTGGCCATGCGCGCCTCGATCACGCTGAGGTCTTCGGGGGTGAAGGGGCGCTCGTAGGCGAAGTCATAGAAAAAGCCGTCTTCGATCAGCGGGCCGATGGTGACCTGGGCCGTCGGATACAGCTGTTTCACCGCCATGGCCAACAGGTGGGCGCAGGAGTGGCGCAGCACCTCTAACCCTTCTGGATCACGGGCGGTCACGATGCTCAGGCTGGCGTCCTTGTGCAGTTGGTAATCGCAGTCCACCAGGCGACCATCGACACGCCCGGCCACGGCGGCTTTGGCCAGGCCGCTGCCGATGCTGGCGGCGACCTCGAACACGGACAACGGCGGCTCGTACTCACGGCACGCGCCATCAGGCAGGGTGATGCGGATCATCTTCGGTGGTCCTTGGTCTGGCGAGGGGGATTAGCGGGTGAAGCGCAGGGGCAGGCCCTGACAGTCGTGGTAAAGGCGTCCCTGGTGCCACGCGAGCTGGCCGGAAACCAAGGTGGTGCTGACGCTGTGGCGCAAGGTCTGGCCGGTGAAAGGCGTCCAGCCGCACCGAGCGAGGATCGGTTGGCTGTCCACGGCCAGTCCTTCGGGCTCGGGGCGGATCAGCACCAGGTCGGCCCAGTAACCTTCACGCAGGTATCCGCGATCGGGAATGGCGAACAAGTCGGCCACTCGGTGACTGGTCTTGGCCACCAGGGTGGTCAGCGGCAGTAGCTGGTCGGCGACCAACTCCAGCAAGGCCGGCAAGGCATGTTGCACCAAGGGCAGGCCCGCCGGGGCGCGGGTGTAGGGCTGTTGTTTCTGTTCCCAGGTGTGGGGCGCGTGATCGCTGCCGATGATGTCCAGGCGCTGGCTGTTCAGGGCTTGGCGCAGGGCGTCGCGATCGGCTTGGGTCTTGATTGCCGGGTTGCATTTGATCAAGTGGCCCAGGCGCGGATAGTCGCGTTCGTCGAACAACAGGTGATGCAGGCAGACTTCGGCGGTGATGCGTTTCTCGGCCAGGGGCCGGTCCTCGAACAGGGCCAGTTCACGGGCGCTGCTCAGGTGCAGCACGTGCAGACGCGTGCCATGTTTCTTCGCCAGTTCCACCGCCAACGACGAAGAGCGGTAGCAAGCGTCGGCATCGCGGATGCGTGGGTGGGCGGCGGCGGGAATCTGTTCTCCATACAGCTGCTGCCAGCGTTGTTGCTTGAGCTGGATGCTCGGGCTGTGTTCGCAGTGGGCGAGCAGGATGGTCGGCACCTCGCGGAACAGCCGGTCCAGCACCTGAGGGTCGTCCACCAGCAGGTTGCCGGTGGATGCGCCCATGAACACCTTGACCCCGGCTACTTCGCACGGATCAAGGGCGGCGACGATGTCCAGATTGTCGTTGCTGACGCCGAAGTGAAAGCCGAAGTTGGCCACCGAGGCGACCGCCGCGCGGCGTTTCTTGTCCGCCAGGGCTTCCAGGCTCAGGGTTGCCGGCGAGGTATTGGGCATGTCCATGAAACTGGTGATGCCGCCAGCCACCGCCGCGCGTGATTCGCTGTACAGGCTGCCTTTTTCCGGCGCGCCAGGATCCCGAAAGTGCACCTGGTCGTCGATCATGCCCGGCAGCAGCCACTGGCCGTGGGCGTCGATTTCGATCTCGGCGCTGAGGCGGTCCAGGCTACCGATGGTGTCGATGCGCCCGTGTGCCACCAGCACGTCGGCGTCGAACTCGCGGCCTTCGTTCACCAGGCGGGCATTGCGGATGAGGATTCGGCTCATGCTCAAAACTCGTTTTGCAGGGCCTTGTAGCCACGCACCAGGTCGATGTTGGTGCGGGCCACGTCTTCGGAAAACTCCGAGGCGCTGATGCTCACCGGAGGGAATTGCGCCAAGTCGGTCTTGGGGCCGATGCGGGTGGTGGAGGGCACGTAGAAACCCTCGGGCAGGTCGCGGCCGTCCACCACCGAGTTGTGCCGGACCACGCTGCCGTTGCCCACCGCGCAGTTGAACAACACGCTGTTGAAGCCGATGAACACCCGGTCGCCGACCACGCAGGGGCCGTGGACGATGGAGCGGTGGGCGATGGAAGTGTGCTGACCGATGGTCACCGCCGCGCCGGATTTGGAGTGGATCACCACGCCGTCCTGGATGTTCGAGTTGGCGCCGATGGTGATGGCTTGCATCTGGCCGCTGGCGTCCACCTCGTCGGCGCGGATCACTGCGTAAGGGCCGACGAACACGTTGTCGCCGATCACCACCTTGCCGCAGATGATGGCGGTCTTGTCCACATAGGCAGATTCAGCGATCACCGGCAGGTCGCCGGAGGGGTTTTTACGAATCATGGCGCGAGTCCTTCAAGGGGGGAACTGATGACTTCCACCGCGCCATCGCGAAGGGCGTTGTAGAAACAGTTGGGGCGGCCGGTGTGGCAGGCCGGGCCCTGCTGATCCACCTGCAGCAATACGGTATCGCCGTCGCAGTCCAGGCGCGCTTCGATCAGGCGCTGGCGGTGGCCCGAGCTTTCGCCCTTGCGCCACAGGCACTGGCGCGAGCGCGACCAGTAGCAGACCTGACGGCTGGCGAGGGTTTCGGTCAACGCCTGGCGGTTCATCCAGGCCAGCATCAACACCTCGCCGCTGTCGTGTTGTTGGGCGATGGCGGCGATCAGGCCGTCGCTGTTCCAGGGCAGGGCGTCGAGCACGGCAGGCAGAGGCCAACGACTGCCCAGGGCGGCATTTTCTAGGTCCAGCAGCGACAGCGGCGGTTCGATCATGGTCGGCTCAGGGCGTCGTACAGGGTGTTGAGGTTGTATTCGAACAGGCCGATGAAGGTGCTGGCCGGGCCGCTGGCGGCGAGCGCGTCGGAGTACAAGGTGCCGCCGACATGAGCGCCGCTTTCGTCGGCGATCTGCTGGAGCAGGCGCGGGTTCTTGATGTTTTCCATGAACACTGCCTTGACCTTGGCGTGGCGGATCTGGGTGATCAGTGCGGCGACTTCGGCGGCCGAGGGTTCACGTTCGGTGGACAGTCCCTGGGGCGCCATGAAGTCGATGCCGTAGGCCTGGCCCAGGTAGCCGAAGGCATCATGGGAGGTGACAATCTTGCGGTTGCCCACAGGCAGGGCGCCGAGCTTGCTCTTGGCTTCGGCCAGCAAGCGATAGATCTGTTTCAAGTAGGCCTGACTGTTGTGCAGGTAGTCGTCCTGGTGGGTGGGATCGGCAGCGATCAGCGCCTGGGTGATGGTGTGCACATAGAGTTCGCTGTTGGCCAGGTTGTGCCAGGCGTGCGGGTCGGGAATCGGCTCGCCGTCTTCGTCCAGGGTGCGTGGAATCACCCCGCGACTGGCGGTGATTACCGGCGTCTGGCTGGCCGAGCTGGCCACCAGGCGATCCAGCCAGGGTTCGAAGCCCAGGCCGTTCTTGATGATCAGTCGGGCCTTGAGCAGGGCTTTGGCATCGTCTGGGGTTGGCTCGTAGGTGTGGGCGTCTTCATCGGCACCCACCAGGTTGGTGATCTGCACATGCTCACCGCCGACTTGTTGGGTCATGTCGGCGAGGATGCTGAAGCTGGTCACCACGGCCAGTTTGTCCTCGGCCTGGGCGGTGGCAAGGGACAACGACAGCAGCAGGCTGAACAGCACGAGTAGGGCGCGCATCGGGAAACACCTCATGGGGATGTGAGCAAGGGCGGGCGGTGCAGCAGGCCGTGCACCGGACCGAACACCACGGACAGCAGGTACAGCGCGCCCGCCACCAGTACGATGGCCGGTCCGCTGGGCAGTGAGTAATGAAAGGAGAGCAGCAGACCCAGCCAGACCGAGAGGCAACCGAACACGGCGGCAAGGCCGATCAGTAGCGGCAGGCGTCGGCTCCAGAAGCGCGAGGCGGCGGCAGGCAGCATCATCAAACCCACCACCATCAGCGCGCCGATGGCTTGAAAACCGATCACCAGATTGAGCACCACCAAGGTCAGAAACAGGCCGTGAGCCAGCGGACCCAGGCGGCTTACGCTGTGCAGGAACAACGGATCGAGGGTGTCCAGCAGCAGCGGTTTGTAGATCAGCGCCATGGCCAGCAGGCTGAACGCCGACACCAGCAACATGCCGTTCAGGGTAGGGCCATCTACGGCCAGGGCCGAGCCGAACAGCAGGTGCAACAGGTCCAGGCGCTTGCCGGCCAAGCCAAGAATCAGCACGCCGCTGGCCAGCGAAATGGGGTAAATGGCGGCGATGCTGGCGTCTTCTCGCAGGCCGGTACGGCGGGTGATCCAGGCGGCCAGACCGGCCATGCCCAGCCCGGCGCCGAGGCCTCCGAGGGTCAGCGCCGGCAGGCTCAAGCCGGCGAACCAGAAGCCCAGGGCCGCACCGGGGAGTATGCCGTGGGCCACGGCGTCGCCGATCAGGCTCATGCGGCGCAGGATCAGAAACACCCCCAAAGGCGCAACACTGCAAGCCAGTACCAGGCCGCCGAACAGCGCCCGGCGCATGAACACAAACTCGCTGAAGGGCTGCCAGAAATGCGCGGCGAGCTGCATCAAGCCACCTGCGCTTGAAGGGCTGGGCTGATCAGTTCTTGGCTGGGTGCCAAGACACAGCCGCTGCTGTGCACCAGCAAGGTCTGCGCGATGTGTTGGCGCACGGCAGCCAGGTCGTGACACACCACTAGCAGGGTGCGACCTTCGGCGTGCCAGCGATGCAGGTGTTGCCACAGCAGGGACTGGCCCAGCTCGTCGAGGGCGGCGTGAGGTTCATCCAGCATCAGCAATGGGGCTTCGGTCAGGCTCAGGCGCGCCAGCAGCGCGCGTTGCAGTTCACCGCCGGACAGGGCCATCAGGGGGCGTTTTTCCAGACCGCTCAGGCACCAGTCTTCGAGAGCCGCCTGGAGTTTGTAGGCGCGCGTCGGCGCGGTGTCGCGCTTGCCCCAGAAGCCGGCGGCCACCAGCTCTTGCAGGCTGATGGGAAACTGTCGATCAAGGTGTTGCTGTTGCGCTAGAAAGGCCAGGCCGCCAGGCTTTGGCGTCGCCAGCTCGACCTTGCCCGACAGCGGCTTTTGCAAGCCCGCGAGGACTTTCAACAGGCTGCTTTTGCCTGAGCCATTGGCGCCGATCACCGCGCTCAGGCTGCCGGCGGGCAGGTGCAGATCCAGAGGCGGGGTCAGTGGCTGCCCCGGCGCGCCCCAGCGTAAGGCTCGGCAGTTGATCATCAGAGCTCCCAGTTCCAGCGGCTTTCCGCCACAGCATCGTGTGCATGCAGGCTTTCTGCATGGACCACGCGCACGTGGAAAGCGTTGATCCCGGGGCTGCGGCGCAGGGCTTGATTCAAGCGTCGAACGGCGTCTTCGCAGAACATCAGGTTCTGCCCGTTGGCCAGGGCAAAGGCCTGTTCGTCGGCGCGTTTGACTGCGGTTTGCACCGCCGTGCCCAGGGCGTTTTCGGCGTCATTGATCACCGCAATCAGCGGCAGCTCATCCAGAAAATCGGCCAGCTGCAATCGCAGTTCGGCGTTGCTGCGCTGGCTATGGGGCGTGGCGACGATGCCTTGGCTTGATCCCAGCCAGGCCAGAACGTCGGCGTGCTGCAACGGGCGATGGGCGAAATCATCGACGAACTGCTGCTGAATCAACTGCCGGGCAAGGGCGGCTGAGCACGGGCAGGTTGAGGAATACGGCACGTCGATTTTTAGTTCCACGTGGAACATCGTGCCTTTCAACCGTGCTTCGAGGCTCAACGGATAGCGTTTCCAACCGGCCAAAGGGCTGACCAGAGCCGGACGTTTGAGCAGCAGATCCAGGTGAATTCGCAAGTAAGCGTTGTGGGACAAGCCTTGGTGGCTGTCGAGAAAACGCTGTAGCACCTGGCGCAGGAGCGCGGGGGTGAGGTTCTCCTGTTCCAGCATTTCCAGGGCCAGGTACAGGCGTGACATGTGAATGCCTCGGGCGCCACCATCATCCAGGCTGACCCCAGCGTCGGCTTTGGCGGCGATCCGTTGGCCGTCCATCACTACAGGTAAGGCAATGCCGCACATGCCCACCCACTCCAGGGGCAAGGCTTGGCCTGAGGCCTGCGCGGCGATATCCGGCAGAGTCAGCGCGTTCATGAACAGGTCCGTCGTTAGGAATATTTCGACATGTTATATTATAACAATATGCCTGATGGGAAATTTTTCCTCGGCGCCTCTTCACCTTGTCTTGTGAGTACGGACGCTCCTTTTATTGGCGGTATTTGTCATGCACCGACGTCAATTTCTCAACCTGCTGTTGGCCAGTACGGCCCTGATGTTGCCCTGGCGTGTGAGCGCCGCGCAGATCCGCAATGCGCGGCTGTGGAGCGATGCCGAAAAGCTGCGGCTGGTGCTCGATCTGAGCGGGCCGGTCCAGTACAAGACCTTCACTCTGAGTGCCCCGGAGCGCCTGATCATCGACATCAGCGGCGCTCGCCTGAGCGGCGATTTCAGCCAATTGCCCCTGGCCAGCACGGTGATCCGCTCGATCCGCTCCGGCCCCTTCGGTCTGGGCGATACGCGAATTGTTCTGGATCTGAGTGCGCCGGTGCAGTTCAACAGTTTTCTCTTGGCGCCCCAGGATGGACAGGGGCATCGCTTGGTCCTGGACCTGTCCAACCTTGGCAAGGGGGCGGCGCAGATCGCCGCGATGGCGCCTTTGGCCAAGCCCGGGGAGCCGGCGGACAAGGTACATCCCAAGCGCGACATCATCGTCGTGGTGGACCCCGGTCACGGCGGCAAGGACCCGGGCGCGGTGGGTGCCAAGGGTGAGCGGGAAAAGGATGTGGTGCTGTCCATTGCGCAACGACTGGCCAAGCGACTCAAGCGCGAGAAGGGCTTTGACGTGAAGCTGGTGCGCAATGACGATTTTTTCGTACCGCTGCGCAAGCGTGTGGAGATTGCGCGCAAGCATCAGGCCGACCTGTTCATCTCGGTGCATGCCGATGCTGCGCCACGACTCAGTGCGTCCGGCGCCTCGGTGTATGCCCTGTCTGAAGGGGGCGCGACCTCAGCCACCGCGCGTTTCATGGCTCAGCGGGAAAACGGCGCCGATCTGTTGGGCGCTACCCGTTTGCTCAATCTCAAGGACAAGGACCCGATGCTGGCCGGGGTGATTGTGGACATGTCGATGAACGCCACCATCGCCGCCAGTCTGCAATTGGGCAACACGGTGCTGGAGAGCCTGGCGGGGATCACCACCCTGCACCAGAAGCGTGTGGAACAGGCGGGTTTTGCGGTGCTCAAGTCACCGGACGTACCATCGATCCTGGTGGAAACCGGGTTTATCTCCAACCTTCGCGACAGCCGGCGGCTGGTGACCGCCCGTCACCAGCAGGCGATTGCCGATGGCCTGTTCAACGGCCTGCAACGTTATTTCGAGAAGAACCCGCCGGCCAACAGCTACCTGGCCTGGCTCCAGGAAGCCAAGAACACCCGCCCCGCGTAGGCGCCGGCTGCCGGCGAACAGGCCGGTGCGTGTTGTACCGTTCCCGAGAGCACCTTCGCCGGCAAGCCGGCTCCGTAGGGGACGGGAAAACGGGGCTAGCAGCCGCTGAGGCGGCTGCAGGTGAATTTGGCGCTGCTGCCACCGGAGCTGGAGAAGCGGTTGCGGGTGGTCCAGCCCACGCGCTGGCTGTAGCCCACCCAGGCTTCGCCATCGGACGCCAGGCCGGTGAAGAAGGTCAGTTGTCCATAGCGGCTGTTGGTCTGCGCCCAATAGCGTTTGCCGATCACTTCAAACCCCCGCAGGTAGGTGGTGCTGCCGGCGGTGGCGACACTGTAGGCGTTGCCCAGCGGATCGACGCAGGCCAGCAGGTTGGCGCTGCGGGTGCAGGTGGCCAGGGTACTGGGCACGGCGGCGACAGCGGGGCCGGCAAGCAGTATCAGGCTTGAAAACAGGGCGTTCAGGGCAAGGCGCATGGCGATTCTCGTAGCGACAGGGGCGCAGCATCGCGCCCTTCGTCGTGGGCGGCAAGAGAGGGTTGGCTAATTTGTGTCGTTATAATATAACATTTAATAAAGCCCGCCCCGTGACTTGCCATGACTGAACAAGAGCTCCTCGCCGAACCCGAAGCGCATTACATGAGCGACGCCCAGCAGGGCTTCTTCCGCGAACTGCTGCTGGCCCAGCGCAATGAGTTGCAGGAACGCATCGCCGCTGAATTCGACCTACTGCGCGAGCAGGAGCCTCACAGCGACCCCGCCGACATCGGCAGCGCCGAAGAGCAGCGGCAATGGCAACTGCGTCTGCTGGAGCGGGAAAAAAAGCTCCTGGACAAGATCGACGAAGCCTTGGAGCGCCTGGCCCGTGGCGAATACGGCTGGTGTCGTGACACCGGTGAGCCCATCGGCCTCAAGCGCCTGCTGCTACGGCCCACGGCCACCCTGTGCATCGAAGCCAAAGAACGCCAAGAGCTGCGCGAACGCCACCAACGGGCGCTTTGACCCGTCGCGAACCTGATGAGGAACCACCCATGACCAACCGTCTTCCCGTTACCGTGCTGTCCGGCTTTCTCGGCGCCGGCAAAAGCACCTTGCTCAATCACGTCCTGCGTAACCGCGACAACCTGCGGGTGGCGGTGATCGTCAACGACATGAGCGAAATCAACATCGACGGCAGCGAAGTGCAGCGCGATGTCAGCCTCAACCGCGCCGAAGAAAAACTCGTCGAGATGAGCAACGGCTGCATCTGCTGCACCCTGCGCGAGGACCTGCTGCAAGAGGTCGGCAAGCTGGCTCGCGACGGGCGTTTCGATTACCTGCTGATCGAGTCCACCGGCATCTCCGAGCCGCTGCCGGTGGCGGAAACCTTCACCTTCCGCGATGAGTCCGGCCAGAGCCTGACGGACATCGCCCGGCTCGACACCATGGTCACGGTGGTCGACGGCATGAACTTCCTGCTCGATTACCAAGCCGCGCAAAGCTTGGCCAGCCGTGGCGAAACCCTGGGGGAGGAGGATGAACGCTCGATCACCGACCTGCTGATCGAGCAGGTGGAATTTGCCGACGTGATCCTGGTCAGCAAGATTGACCTGATCAGTAGCGACGAGCGCCAGGAACTGATGGCGATCCTGGCGCGGCTCAACACCCAGGCAGAAATCATCCCGATGGTCATGGGGCAGGTGCCGCTGGCGAAGATTCTCAACACCGGGCGTTTCGACTTCGAGCGTGCGGCTCAGGCGCCGGGCTGGTTGCAGGAGTTGCGTGGCGAGCATGTGCCGGAAACCCAGGAGTACGGTATCGCGTCCCTGGCCTACCGGGCCCGGCGGCCGTTTCAGCCGCAGCGTTTCTTCAACTTCATCAACCGGCCCTGGGTCAACGGCAAGTTGCTGCGTTCCAAGGGCTTCTTCTGGCTGGCCAGCAAATATCAAGAGGCCGGCAGTTGGTCCCAGGCTGGTGGTCTGATGCGCCACGGTTTTGCCGGGCGCTGGTGGCGTTTTGTACCCAAGCAGCACTGGCCCCAGGACGAAGAAAGCAGCGCCGCGATCATGCAGAACTGGACCCCGGCCACCGGTGACTGCCGCCAGGAGCTGGTGTTCATCGGCCAGAACATCGACTTTGCCCGACTCAGTGCCGAACTGGACCTGTGCTTGTTGGACGACGATGAAATGGCCCTTGGGGTTGAAGGCTGGAGCCTGATGAGCGACCCCTTTGGCTCCTGGCATGACGAGGAGGCTGCTTGATGTTGACCCTGAGTACCCCGGTGACGCCGCTGCTGAACCCGCTGCCCGCCAAGGGGCTGTTGCTGCCCAGCGTGGTGCCTCTGGTCGCCCGGCGCCAGGCCATAGGCGCGACCCCGACGGTCCTGGCCGAGGTGCTGGAGGACGAGGTCAATCTTGGTCTTTGGCAGCGCCAGTTGCCGGCCCACATCGCCGATTTCGGTGAGCTGCTGCTGTCCCTCAACGAACCGCTGGCGGAGTCATTGTGCCTGGAGCTGGCTGATGAAGAGTCGCTGCCGAACCTGCGCGGCCTGGCTGCTGGGTTCAGTGACTTGCAGGGTTATGACGGCTTTATCGCCGACGTTGCCTGGCTGGTCGGCGCCTTTGCTTGTCTGCTGGGCGCCAAGCGTGTGGGGTTGCGTCTGCGGGTGCTGGATAAGGCCATGTGCCCACGCTTTCACGTGGACCATGTGCCGGTACGCCTGATCACCACCTATGCCGGGATTGGCAGCCAGTGGCTGCGCGAAGGTGTGATGGACCGTCGCCGGCTCGGACAGGCCGGGGCTGAACCTCGGGACCCGGGGTTGATCCAGCAGATTGGCAGCGGTGAAGTGGCGCTGTTCAAAGGCGAGAAATGGCACGGCAACGAAGGTTTCGGCCTGATCCACCGCTCGCCGCAGCCGGCCGCGGGCGACCGGCGATTGATCCTGACCCTTGATTGGCTGGGTTGACCCAGGCGTGTAGCCGCCGCCGAGCCTGAGAGGCTGCGCCAAGGTCCGCAGGACCTTCAGTGCGCTCAAGAACGGCGTCTCCTGCGACGTCGTTCTTGAGCGCGCGGATTTTCGCCCTGGCCGGGAAGGGCGTAGCATCACCCCACCCGCTACCGGAACCCCTTCCCATGCTGCAGAACATCCCCACCCACGTGATTGCGGGCCCCTTGGGCGCCGGCAAGACCAGCCTGATCCGTCATCTGCTGAGTCAGCGTCCGGCCAACGAGCGCTGGGCGGTGTTGATCAACGAGTTCGGCCAGATCGGTCTGGATGCAGCCTTGCTGACTCGCGACGAAGACGGCATCGCGCTGGGCGAAGTGGCCGGTGGCTGCCTGTGCTGCGTCAACGGCGCGCCGTTTCAGGTCGGGCTCGGCCGCTTGCTGCGCAAGGCCAAGCCGGACCGCTTGTTCATTGAGCCGTCCGGCCTCGGCCACCCGGCGCAGTTGCTCAAGCAACTGCGCGTGGCCCCCTGGACAGGTGTGTTGGCGGTACAACCCTGCGTGCTGGTGCTGGACGCCCAGGCGCTGGCCGCCGGCAAAGCGTTGCCTCAGGCCCAGCAGGATGCACTGTGCAGCGCGGGGTTGCTGGTGCTGAACAAGGACGAATTGCTGAGCGACAGTGATCGCCTGCGGGTGCTGGAGCAACTGCCGGATACTCCGTTGTTCTGGACTCGTCATGCCGCCTTGCCCCTGGCCGAACTGCCGGGTCTGACGATCACGGCCGAAGTGGCAAGTGAACCGTTCGAACTGCCCCGGGGGCTGGCGCAATTGCCGGCGCTCTGGGCTGACCCTGCGTTGCCGATCTGCCTCAGTCAGGCCCAGGAGGATGGCTGGAGCATCGGCTGGCGCTGGCACCCGAGCCAGCAGTTCGATCTGGCCCGGGTCGATCACTGGCTGCAGAACCTCGACTGGCGCCGGGCCAAACTGGTGATTCACAGCGACCAGGGTTGGCGCTCGGGCAACGGGCTGGATAACTCACCGCTCAACTGGCTGCCCAGTGAGTGGCGTCGTGATTCGCGTCTGGAGTTGATCTTCAGTGCGCTTCAGGACGTTGCCGCGCTACAAGCCAGCCTCAGCGCTTGCCGCCTGTAGGCACCGGCGAGCCGGCGCATCTTACGGCTTGAACTTGCGATGTTCTTCGCGCCACTGACTGAGTTCGATCACTTCGGCGCTGGGTGGGGGCTCCTTGGCTTCAAACGGGTAGGGCGCCAGCTCGATATGGGCGCTGTGGGCGCCGAACTGGGTGATGGTTCCGGAGTGGCGGGCTTCGCCGGTCACGGTGAATTCGAAGGTGTAGATTCGCGCCAGGCGTCGGCGACCATTGGCGTCCTTGACCAGGCCGATGCGCTTGAGCGCGACGTTGTCGTCCAGCAACTCGATACCCAGCCGCGAGCAGTGTTGCTTGACCCGCTCCAGCGCCCGCTCGCGCAGGCCATGGTTGTGCCACAGCCAAGCGGCGCCGGTCGCCAGCAGCATCAGCACAAAGATGTTTCCAAGGGTCAGCATGAGGGTTCGCTCCAACGAAGTGGCGTCAGCTTAACTGCGTCTTCGGTCTGTCGTACAGGCTGCGTTTAGTCGCATACTGCGCGGCTTGAATTCCACCGGTTTTATGGAAAATCCTGCATGAAACGTACGCCTCATCTGCTCGCGATCCAGTCCCATGTGGTTTTCGGCCACGCCGGTAACAGTGCTGCGGTGTTTCCCATGCAGCGGGTCGGGGTGAATGTCTGGCCCCTGAATACCGTGCAGTTCTCCAACCACACTCAGTATGGTCAGTGGACGGGAGAAGTGCTGGCGCCTCATCAGATTCCCGAGTTGGTGGAAGGTATCGCCGCCATCGGCGAGCTGGGCAACTGCGATGCAATCCTCTCCGGCTACCTGGGCAGCGCGGCCCAGGGCCGGGCGATTCTCAGCGGCGTGGCGCGGATCAAGGCGGTCAATCCCAAAGCCCTGTACCTGTGCGACCCGGTGATGGGCCATCCGGAGAAGGGCTGCAGCGTGCCGGCCGAAGTCAGCGACTTTCTGCTGGATGAGGCGGTGGCCATGGCCGACTTGCTGTGCCCCAACCAGCTGGAGCTGGACAGCTTCTGCGCCCGCAAGCCGCAGTCGCTGCTCGATTGTTTGGCCATGGCGCGCTCACTGCTGGAGAGAGGCCCCAAGGCGGTGCTGGTCAAGCACCTGGACTATCCGGGCAAGCAGGCTGATGGTTTCGAGATGCTGCTGGTAACCGCCGAGGGCAGTTGGCACTTGCGGCGTCCGTTGCTGGCGTTCCCGCGGCAGCCGGTGGGGGTGGGCGACCTGACGTCAGGCCTGTTCCTGGCCCGGGTGCTGTTGGGTGACAGCCTGGTGGCGGCGTTCGAATTCACTGCCGCGGCGGTGCATGAAGTGCTGCTGGAAACCCAGGCCTGCGCCAGCTACGAGCTGGAATTGATGCGGGCCCAGGACCGCATTGCCCATCCGCGAGTACGGTTCGAGGCCACGCCGATCGGCTTCTGATGGCGACCGGCGGGCGTTGAGTCAGGCCTGCTCGGAGAACTGCACCGTCGGCGCCGGCTGACGGAAGCCCCGGGTGTGCACACCCAGGTACGCCAGGCCGAGGGCGAACCAGGCCAGGCCAATCCCCAGGGTCAGGGCCGAAAGGCTGGTCCACAGCCAGACGATCAGGCCACAGCCGATCAGCGGCAGCAGGCCGTACTGCAGCAGTCGCGCCCCCGTGCGCGGCTGGCCCTGGCCCAGATGGCTCTTGATCACCGCCAGGTTGACCACCGAGAACGCCACCAGCGCGCCGAAGCTGATCATCGACGCCAGGGTGGTGAGGTCGATGACCACCGCCAGCAACGACACCAGCGACACCAGGACAATCGCGCTCACCGGGGTCTTGTAGCGTTCGGACAAGGTGCCGAACAGCCGCCGAGGCAGGATGCCGTCGCGGCCCATGCTGAACAGGATGCGCGACACCGAAGCCTGGGACGCCAGGGCCGAGCCGGCGGCGCCGGCGACATAGGTGGCGGTGAAGAACATCTCCAGGAAGCGTCCGCCGGCGTGCAGCATCACCTCGCTGGCCGCCGAGTCGGCGTCCTTGAAGCCGCTGCCGGGGAAGGCCAACTGGCTGGTCATGGCCAGCAGGATGAACAGCAGGCCCGCCCCCAGCGTGGTGATGACGATGGCTCGGGGGATGTCCCGGCGCGGGTCGCGGGTTTCCTCGGCCAGGGTCGATACCGCGTCAAAGCCGAGGAACGACAGGCACAGCACCGCTGCCCCGGCCATCAATGGCAACAGGCCGGTCTGAGTGCCGTCGCCGACCCAGGGCGCGCTCAGGTCCAGGCTCTCGGCCCCGGCCAACTGGCTCAGCACCAGAGCCACGAACACCACCACGAACACCATCTGCGCGCAGACGATCAGGTTGCTCATGCTCGACACCGAGCCGATGCCGCGAATGTTCAGCAGGGTCACCAGGCTGAGGGTCGCCACCACGAAGACCCAGGCCGGCACGGCGGGAAAGGCCAGGTTGAGAAACAGGCCGATCACCAGGTAGTTGATCATTGGCAGAAACAGGTAATCCAGCAGCAGCGACCAGCCGGCAAGAAAGCCGATCCCCGGTCCGAAGCTGAGGCTGGCATAGGAATAGGCCGAGCCGGCGATCGGGTATTTCTTGACCATGACGCTGTAGGACAGGGCGGTGAAGAGCATGGCGAACAGGGTCACGACATAGGCGGCGGCCGTTCGTCCGCCAGTGATCTGGGTGACCACGCCGTAGGTGGTGAAGACGGTCAGCGGGACCATGTACACCAGGCCGAAGAACACCAGGGCCGGCAGGCCGAGGATGCGCCGCAGGGAGGTGCCCTGGGCACTGTGAGTGAAATCACCGGGGACGAGGGCGGACTTGTCGGAGAGCGTATTGGCGCTGGGCATTGTTATTGTTCTCACGCGTTCGTGGATTCGAAGGCTCCCCAAACGGGGAGTGCGCTTGTGCCTTGCCCAATGATTCTGGCAGCGGTGCCCCTGGGGCATAACTCTCTATGTGGTCAAAAAGGGATGGATGTGGCCATTCGGGATGACCGCAGAAGACTGCCTGAAGCGACAGCGGCAGAGCAGGGCGAGCGCGGGAGGCTCTGCAGGAGGGGGGGATGGGACCGTCCGTGGTCCGGCTGAATCAGCGCGTGTGCCCGAGGGTCACGGGCCGTCGGCCTTGATTTCCCGGTAGCGTTGTTCCAGTTCCTGACGGATCTGCCGGCGCTGCTGGGCCTGGATGTAGCGGCGCTTGCCGTCGGCGCTCTCGGGCTGCAGCGGCGGCACCGGGGCCGGTTTGCGCTGGTCGTCCACCGCCACCATGGTGAAGAAGCAGCTGTTGGTGTGGCGCACCGAGCGCTCGCGGATGTTCTCGGTCACCACCTTGATGCCCACCTCCATGGAGGTGTTGCCGGTGTAGTTGACCGAGGCCAGGAAGGTCACCAGTTCGCCGACATGCACCGGCTCGCGGAAGATCACCTGGTCCACCGACAAGGTCACCACGTAGCGCCCGGCATAACGGCTGGCGCAGGCGTAGGCGACTTCGTCGAGGTACTTGAGCAGGGTGCCGCCGTGGACATTGCCAGAGAAGTTGGCCATGTCGGGGGTCATCAATACCGTCATCGACAGCTGGGCGTTTCCGGGTTCCATAGCACGCTCACGGTTCTGGGCAGGAGGGTCGAGAGCACCTCTGCGGGTGCTATACGAAGAGTTTTCAACGCATCGATAACGGGACGCCGGGCTGCGCCACGCCGTCACGCTCAAGTGCATCTGTTTCCATATATTGCACCGCCTTTCTGCCACAAGTCGCAGTGTTAACCTGCAAAACACCCGTTTCAGGGCATTTTCCGATAACTATTCAGGATATTTCCTACTGCCGACCAGAGCATTTTATTAGGCGATTTGCGCCGCCCAGCATTCAAGGAGAACCCTGACCATGCATGCCATCAGCTTCATTCAGGATCTGGCCGTGATCATGTTGGTCGCAGGCGTGGTGACCATTCTCTTTCATCGATTCAAGCAGCCTGTGGTGCTGGGCTACATCGTTGCCGGCTTCATCATCGGCCCGCACACGCCGCCTTTCGGCCTGATCCACGACGAGCAGACCATCAAGACCCTGGCGGAGTTGGGGGTGATTTTCCTGATGTTCTGCCTGGGGCTGGAGTTCAGCCTGCGCAAGCTGTTCAAGGTCGGGGCCACGGCGTTTATCGCGGCCTTCCTGGAAATCGTCCTGATGATCTGGATCGGCTACGAGATCGGTCGCTGGTTCGATTGGAGCACCATGGATTCGCTGTTCCTCGGCGCGATCCTGGCCATTTCCTCCACCACCATCATCGTCAAGGCGCTCAATGACTTGAAGATGAAGAACGAGCGCTTCGCGCAATTGATCTTTGGCGTGCTGATCGTCGAGGACATTCTCGGCATCGGCATCATCGCCTTGCTGTCGAGTATCGCGGTCAGTGGCACGGTGAGTTCCGGCGAGGTGTTTTCCACGGTCGGCAAGCTCTCGTTGTTCATGGTCGTGGCGCTGGTGATCGGCATTCTGCTGGTGCCGCGCCTCTTAGCCTACGTGGCCAGGTTCGACAGCAACGAGATGCTGCTGATCACGGTGCTGGGGCTGTGTTTCGGCTTCTGCCTGCTGGTGGTGAAGCTGGAGTACAGCATGGTCCTGGGCGCCTTCCTGATCGGTGCGATCATGGCCGAGTCCCGCCAGTTGCTGAAGATCGAGCGGCTGATTGAACCGGTTCGCGACCTGTTCAGCGCCATCTTCTTCGTCGCCATCGGGCTGATGATCGACCCGCAGATTCTCTGGCAATACGCTTGGCCGATTGCCGTGATCAGCGTGGCGGTGGTGCTGGGCAAGATGCTGTCCTGCGGTCTGGGTGCCTTTATCGCCGGCAACGACGGACGGACCTCGCTGCGGGTGGGTATGGGCCTGTCACAGATTGGTGAATTTTCGTTCATCATCGCCGCCCTGGGCATGACCCTGCAGGTCACCAGCGACTTCCTCTATCCGGTAGCGGTTGCGGTATCGGCCGTTACCACCTTGTTGACGCCGTACCTGATTCGAGCCGCCGATCCGTTGTCGCTGAAGCTGGCGGGGGTGCTGCCTAAGCGCTTGAGCCGGGTGCTGAGCCTGTACGGTGAGTGGTTGCGCAGTATCCAGCCTCAGGGCGAGGGCGCGCTGTTGGCGTCGATGATTCGTAAGATCCTCCTGCAAGTCGGGGTGAACCTGGCGCTGGTGGTGGCGATCTTCTTTTCCGGCGGCTATTTCGCCAAGCGCATTGGCGCGTATCTAGCGGACTGGATAGCCGAACCAAGCTGGCAAAAGGCGTTGATCTGGGGCGCAGCCTTGCTGCTGTCGCTGCCGTTCCTGATTGCTGCGTACCGCAAGCTCAAGGCGCTGTCGATGTTGCTGGCGGAGATGGGGGTCAAGGCGGAAATGGCCGGGCGCCACACTCAGCGGGTGCGTCGGGTGATTGCCGAGGTGATCCCGATTCTGTCGTTGCTGGTGATTTTCCTGCTGCTGGCGGCGCTGTCGTCGAGCATCCTGCCGACCCTGGAGTTGCTGGTTTTGATCGCCGTGGTGGCGGCAGCGGTGGCGGCGGTGCTCTGGCGTTGGTTCATCCGCGTACATACGCGAATGCAGGTGGCGCTGATCGAAACCTTTGATCACAGCAAGGACAACAGTGGCCACTGACCTTGCCGCTCGCCAGCCGGGCGCTGGCGAGTCGGTTCAAACAGGGGGGGTACTCAGCTTTCCAGCCACACGTCCCGCGCCCAGTGCCACACCGATTCCCAGGACTCTTCGGTGATCAGCTCTTCCTCGCCGGACCACAGCACCACGGTGCCGTCTTCTTCGACGCAGTAGTAGTCGTCACCGTCCTGGCAGATCGGGATCAGCTCACGTGGTACGCCCAGGTCCCAGGCGGTCGCGGCCACTTCCGGCAGGTAGGT
This sequence comes from Pseudomonas sp. LD120, assembly GCF_009861525.1. GTDB lineage: Bacteria > Pseudomonadota > Gammaproteobacteria > Pseudomonadales > Pseudomonadaceae > Aquipseudomonas. The sequence continues at coordinate 206,804 of NZ_WVHL01000005.1, forward strand.
ATGGGATTGCGGGTCGGTGGTGGTGACTGGCTCCAGGCTGCCGTAAACCACATCGCTGACCGTCAACAGGAACTCTTTGAAGACGAACGGGATATTGATGAACAGCTGTTCCTCAATTTCCACCAGCAGGTCTTCGTCCGGCAGTTCCAGGGGGACGGGTACCGGTTCGTTGGCTTCACGGAGTTGTTCGATGACTTCTTCCACGGCCTGGGTCCTCTTAGCTCAATGGCGCGGTTGTTTGACGGCGGTTTATACAGTAGCTCGCTATAAGTGCAATCGTGAAATGCAAAACCCCGACCTGAGTCGGGGTTTTGCCTTACTGCTGTGACAACGGCATGCATCAACCGTTCTGGCGAATACCTGCCACCAGCCATGGCTGGTTGTCGCCCTGGGCGCGTTCCATGTTCCAGCTTTCGCTGAACGCTTCGCCCTGGTCGAAGCGCGAAGTCTTCGAGACACCGCTGAAGGTCAGGGTGGCGATGGTCTTGTCGGCACGGTCATCCACGCCTTCCAGCTGCACTTGCAGGTTGTCGATGTAGGTGGACTGGAAGCCGTCGCCCAGATCGGTACGTTCCTGCTTGAGGAACTGCAGCATCTGCGGGGTGACGAACTCGGCGATCTTGTCCATTTCGTTGGCGTCCCAGTGTTGCTGCAGGGACTGGAAGTGGTTGCGCGCGGCTTCGATGAAGCGCTCTTCATTGAACCAGGCCGGAGCGTTGATCACCGGACGCGCAGCAGGCGCGGCCGAGCCACCGAAGATCGAGCCGCCAGCCGGTGGCTGAGGTTCGAAGGCCTCACGCTGCATGGGCGCATGACCTGCCGGAGCGAATTGCTCCTGCTGCTTGCGACGACGTGCGGCGATGAAGCGGAAGATCACAAAGGCGATGACCGCCATGATCAGGATGTCGAAGATCTGCATGCCCTGGAAGCCGTCACCCATGAACATGGAGGCCAGCAGGCCGCCGGCGGCGATACCGGCCAGAGGGCCGAGCCAGCGTGAAGCACCACCCGCCTTGGCCGCGGCACCGGCTGCGCCAGCGGTGGCAGCAGCGGGAGCGCCCGGAGTGGCGGGCGCCGCCTGGCGAGTTTGGTGAGTGGGCGCCGCGCCGGCACTTTTGCCGCCACCAAAGCGCTTGGCGTTGGCGTCGAGGCTCATTGTCAGGCCGATGCACAGCGCCATGGCGATGCTAAGAAAACGTTTCATAAAGGGGTCTCATTGTGGATGGCACGCGCGCCATAGTGCACAGGTGGCGTATCAGTGGCGAGCGGCATAATGTTTCGGGCTTTTGCCTGACAGGCTGGGTTCAGTTTTACCCGGCGTCAGGCTCGTCGATGTGCTGTTTAGGCGTCGGGATGCGTTTGTGGGGGCTTGCGAAGTGCTTCAGCGTCGCAGTGCCAGCAGCACCACGCCTGCGGTAATCAGGCCGATTCCGACCCATTGCCGCAGATCGAGTCGTTCTCCCAGCAGCGCCACGCCGATGAGGGCGACCAACACCACGCTGAGTTTGTCCACGGGGGCCACCAGCGAAGCAGGACCTAGTTTCAGGGCGCGGAAGTAACACAGCCAGGACGCGCCGGTGGCCAGCCCCGAGAGCAGCAGGAACAGGTAGCTCTTGGCGGAAATTGATCCCAACGACTGATATTGGCCCGTTGCGTACAAAATCAGCGCCAGGCTCACCAGCACCACCACGGTGCGCAGCAGGGTAGCGAAGTCTGAATTGACGTTCTCGATGCCGACTTTGGCAAAGATCGCCGTTAACGCCGCGAAGGTCGCTGACAACAGGGCCCAGAATGTCCATGAGGAAAAAAAGCCTGAACCCATGTTCGCACTGCCTTTTCTGCACTGACCTGGAGGCGCCGGCGAATCGGCGAAGGGGTGCTTCGCCAGTGAGATTCGCCGGTACGCCGGCCCCTGCGGTCGGGTGGGGTTAGATGGCTTCCAGCTTGGCGTAGCCGAGCATCAGCCATTTGCTGCCTTCACTGAAGTTGACCTGGACCCGGGCCTGGGCACCGGCGCCTTCGAAATTGAGGATCACCCCGTCTCCGAACACCGAGTGCCGTACCGCCTGGCCCAGGCTCAGGCCGGTGTCCGGAATCTCGCTGCCGCCAAACAGGCTGCTGGTGCTCCGCGACTGGCCACCGCCGAAAGGCCGGCTGACGCTGTTGGACAGGCGCACTTCCTGGATCAGCCCCTTGGGCACCTCGCGGACGAAGCGCGACACCTTGTTGTAGGTCTCGCTGCCGTACAGGCGACGGGTTTCCGCGTAGGTCATCACCAGGTTCTGCATGGCCCGGGTGATGCCCACGTAGGCCAGACGGCGTTCTTCCTCAAGACGGCCGGGCTCCTCCAGGCTCATCTTGTGCGGGAACAGGCCTTCTTCCATGCCCACCAAGAACACGTAGGGGAACTCCAGGCCTTTGGCGCTGTGCAGGGTCATCAACTGCACGCTGTCTTCGTGCTCGTCGGCCTGGGTGTCGCCGGCTTCCAGGGAGGCGTGGCCGAGGAAGGCCGCCAGGGGGGTCAGATCCTCGTCTTCTTCGGTGTTTTCGAAGTTGCGCGCAGCGCTCACCAGTTCTTCAAGGTTTTCCACCCGGGCCTGACCTTTTTCGCCTTTTTCCGCTTCGTGGTAGGCGATCAGCCCTGACTGCTCGATCACCGTCTGAGTCATCAGGTGCAGGGGCATTTCCAGGGTCTTGGCGGCGAGGTTCTCGATCAGTTCGATGAAGGCCCCAAGGGCGCCGGCCGCGCGACCGGTCAGGCCTTTATTGGCCACCAGTTGGCGCATGGCTTCCCACATCGACACATCGGCGTGGCGGGCGTGGTCGCGAATGGCTTCGACGGTCTTCTCGCCGATGCCCCGGGCCGGCACGTTGATCACCCGCTCCAGGGCCGCGTCGTTGCCACGGCCTTCCAGCAAGCGCAGGTAAGCCATGGCGTTCTTGATTTCGGCCCGCTCGAAGAAGCGCTGGCCGCCATAGATGCGGTACGGAATGCGCTCGCGCAGCAGAGCTTCTTCCAGCACCCGGGATTGGGCGTTGGAGCGATAGAGAATGGCGATGTCGCTGCGGGCCATGCCGGTTTTCAGCGCGCTCTCGATGGTTTCCACCACGTAGCGGGCTTCATCGTGCTCGTTGAAGGCGGCGTACAGGTTGATGGCTTCGCCGTCACCGCCGTCGGTCCACAGCTCCTTGCCCAGGCGCCCGGTGTTGTTGGCGATCAGGGCGTTGGCGGCCTTGAGGATGCCGGCGGTGGAGCGGTAGTTTTGCTCCAGGCGGATCACTTCGGTGTCCGGGAAGTCGGCGGAATACTGATGGATGTTCTCGATTTTCGCCCCGCGCCAGCCGTAGATCGACTGGTCGTCGTCGCCCACCACCATCAGGCTGTCGCCACCCTGGGCCAGCAGCCGCAGCCAAGCGTATTGCACGGCGTTGGTGTCCTGGAACTCGTCCACCAGCACGTGGCGGAAACGCTTCTGATAGTGCGCCAGCAAACCGGGGTGGTCGCGCCACAGGTCCAGGGCGCGCAGCAGCAGTTCGGAGAAATCGATGACCCCGGCACGCAGGCACGCGGCCTCGTAGGCCTCATAGATGCTGCGCATGGTGGCCAGGAACAGGTCGCCGCTGGCCTGGATATGTTGCGGGCGCAGGCCCTCGTCTTTCTGGCCGTTGATGAACCACTGGGCCTGACGGGCCGGCCAGCGTTGTTCGTCCAGGCCCAGCTCGCGGATCACCCGCTTGACCAGGCGTTGCTGGTCGTCGCTGTCGAGGATCTGGAAGGTCTGGCTCAGGCCCGCTTCCTGCCAGTGGGCCCGCAACAGGCGGTGGGCCAGGCCGTGGAAGGTGCCGACCCACATGCCCGCCGGGTTGATGCCCAGCAGTTGTTCGATGCGGTGGCGCATCTCGGCGGCGGCCTTGTTGGTGAAGGTCACCGACAGGATCGAGTGGGGCGAGGCATTTTCGACCTGGATCAACCAGGCGATACGGTGCACCAGCACACGGGTTTTGCCGGAGCCAGCACCGGCCAGGACCAACTGACGACCCACGGAGGCGGCTACGGCCTGGCGTTGGGCATCGTTGAGGGAGTTCAACAGGAGGGAGAGATCATCGCGCATCGGGGCATTCTAGGGGGCCGCGTCACCCCGGGCAAACCCGGCTTTGCATAAGCCGATAAAACAACGCTTGAGGACGACTGGCGAGTCACAGGCTGCAGCCATGGGTGCTGCCCGGCTGGACACTTTCCAGATCGATTGCGCCAGGATTTGTTTTATCGGTTTTATGATCCTGAGCAGTTTGGCTCGGGCGTTTGCTTGTGTATGCTCCGCCGACGTTTCAGGCTCAACCATTATAAGAACACTGCCTATGACCCTTGACCCCGACCTGTTTGGCCCTGTTGTGGAGCCGCGGGTCATACGCCAGCACTATGCCGTCGAGATGGCCGTTGCGCGCACGCGTCTGCTGTATCAGGGCTCGCTGCTGCCGACTCTGTTCATGCTGCTCAACGGCCTGGTCTGCACTTGGCTGCTGTGGAGCCCGGCGCGCTATCTATTGCTCAGTGTGTGGATGGTCTGGCTGCTGGCCCTGGCGGCCTTGCGGGTGATTCAGGTCGCGGCCTTCGATTCGGCGATTCCCAGCCGTCAGGCGCAGCCGGTCTGGCGACGCATGTTCCTCCTGGGCTCGACGGTCAGCGGTCTGACTCTGGCCTGCGCCGGCATCGCCCTGGCACCCACCGACAGTTTCATGCAGCAGGCCTGGGTCTTCGGCCTGATTGGCGCGGCGATTCTCTCGGCCAGCGTGGCGTATGCGGTTAGCCTGCAGGCTTTTCTATCCTTCACCCTGCCTTGCCTGCTGCCGGCCATCGCCTACCTGTTCTGGGGCGGTGATGAACAGCAGCGCGGCTGGGGCTGGCTGGGGCTGATTCTGCTGGTCTCGTTGAGTGTGGTGGCCTGGCAAGTCAATGGTCTGATCCAGCGAGGCCTTTTGCGGCGTTTTCAGAACCAGGCGTTGATCGAACATTTACAAGACGCTCAGAGCCGCAGCGGCCAGCTCAACCGTGAGCTGGCCCGGGAAGTGGAGCAGCGCCGGCGTGCCGAGGAACAACTGCGAGAAGCCCAGACAGGTCTGGAGCAGCGGGTGGCCCAGCGCAGCCTGGAACTGGACGCGGCCAATCAGGCCCTGAGCAAGAGCGAAGCGCGCCTGGCCCTGGCCCTGAGCGCCAGCGAGCTGGGGTTATGGGACTGGAACCTGCAAACCGATGAGGTCCATCACACTCAGATCAAAGAGCTGTTCGGCCTGGAGCCCGAAGACGTCACGGCGATGCTCCGCCATCTCAAGCCGCGCCTGCACCCTGAGGACCTGCCGCTGCTCAAGCGGGCCCTGGTGGAGCACCTCAAGGGCCGCAGCGAGGATTATCAGGTGGAATACCGGCTGCGCCACGGCGCCGGCCACTGGGTGTGGATCGAGGACCGCGGCCGTGCGGTGGAGCGCGGCCGCGACGGGCGGGTGCTGCGCATGGTCGGCACCCGCCGCGACATCAGCGCCGAAAAGGAGCTGGAAGTGCAGCGCAACCTGGCGGCCACAGTGTTCGAAGCGGCCAGCGAAGGCATTGTCATCCTCGACCCGGATTACACCCTGCTGGCGGTCAATCAGGCCTTCAGCCAGGTCACCGGCTACCAGATCGAAGACATGCTCGGGCGCAATGTGGTGGAGCTGTCCTGCAGCCGCGATGCCCGGCGCCACTACCCGTTGATCCACCAGGCCTTGGAACAGCACGGCAGTTGGCAGGGGGAATTGGTGGAGGCGCGTAAGAATGGCGAGCTTTATCCGCAGTGGCTGCAGTTGAATGTGGTGCGGGATAAACGAGGAAAAGTCCGGCATATCGTGGGCTTCTTCGCCGATCTTTCAGCCCGGCGCGAATCCGAGGAGCGCATGCGCTATCTCACCCATTACGACGAGCTTACTGGGCTGGCCAACCGTTCGCTGTTTCGCGAGCGCCTGTGCGAAGCCCATCAGCGCGTGCGCCAGGGCGGGCGTAGCCTGGCGTTGCTGCACATCGATCTGGATCGCTTCAAGCTGCTCAACGATAGCCTCGGTCATGAGGTGGCCGACCAGTTGTTGCAGAAAATGGCTCGGCGACTGGTCAACGCCTTGCCGGAAGCCGACACCATTAGCCGGCTGTCCGGAGATGAATTCGCCGTGCTGTTCGACGCCTACGGCAGCCTGTCGAGCCTGACCCGGGTGGCCACCCGGCTGCTGAGCAAGCTGCGCCTGCCGATCACCGTTGACGGCCACGAACTGGTGGTCAGCGCGTCCATTGGCATCAGCATGCTGCCCGACAGTGCTCGGGAGATCGCGGCCCTGGTGAGTCAGGCGAACATGGCCATGGCCCACGCCAAGCACCTGGGTGGCAATAACTTCCAGTTCTATACCGAGAGCCTGCAAGCCAGCACCCTGGAGCGTCTGCAACTGGAAAACCAGCTACGCAAGGCCATCGACGAGGGCCAGTTGATGGTCTTCTACCAACCCAAGCTATGCCTGAGCTCCGGGCGCTTGAACGCCGCCGAAGCCCTGGTGCGCTGGGAGCATCCGACCATGGGCCGGGTGCCCCCCGGGGACTTTATCGGCCTGGCGGAAGAAACCGGGCTGATCGCCCCCATCGGCGAGTTCGTGCTGCGCGAGGCCTGTCGGCAAGCCTGTGAATGGCAGCGACAGGGCCTGGCGCCGATTCGTGTGTCGGTCAACCTGTCGGTGTATCAGTTGCGTCAGGGCAAGCTGGTAAGCCTGGTGCGCCAAGTGTTGGAAGAAACCGGCCTGGCGCCGCAGTTCCTGGAGTTGGAGCTGACAGAAAGTCAATTGCTCGACAGCGTCGAACACATCATTGCGACCTTCCAGCAACTGCGTGACCTGGGGGTGAAGCTGGCCATCGACGACTTTGGCACGGGGTACTCGTCGCTGAGTTATCTCAAGCGGATTCCGGTGGACTACGTGAAGATCGATCAGGCCTTTATTCGTGGTCTGGCCGAAGGCGGCGAAGACGCGGCGATCACCCGGGCGATCATCGCCATGGCGCACGGGTTGTCGCTCAAAGTGGTGGCCGAAGGGGTTGAGGATCCGGCGCAAATGACCTTCCTGCGGGCTGAACAGTGCGATGAAGTGCAGGGCTACCTGATCAGCCGGCCGGTGAACGCCGAAGGGCTCGCGCTGTTGTTGCAGGCCCAGACCCGGTAACCGCTCTTGGCACACGCCGCAACGGCTACATAAGTCGTACCCGGCTGAAAATGGGGGGTAGGCAGGTAACTTCGTGATGCATTGAGCAGGCAAAAAGCCGATTCCTGTAGTATAACTACAAGCTTGCTACATCTCCGGCGTCAGCCAACAACAATGAGTCCAGCCCTTTGAACCTGTTGCAGCACATCGCCCAGTCACGTCATTTGTTACGCAAGTCGGAACTCAAGGTCGCCGATCACGTGCTCCTTGATCCTGCGGCCGTGATGCACAGTTCCATGGCGGATCTGGCCCACAGCGTGGGCATCAGCGAGCCGACCATCGTGCGCTTTTGCCGGGCCATTGGCTGCTCGGGTTTCCAGGACCTGAAGCTCAAGCTGGCCCAGAGCCTCGCCGCCGGAGCCAGCTTCGGTCAGTTCGCGATTCATGAAGACGACTCTGTCGCCGACTACAGCCTGAAGATCTTCGACACCACCCTGCACACCCTGATGGAGGTTCGCGAGAAGCTCGATCCGGTGGCTCTGCAACAGGCGGTGACCGCCATGTCCCAGGCCCAGCGCGTGGAGTTCTACGGCTTCGGCGCTTCGGGTGCGGTGGCGGCGGATGCCCAGCACAAGTTCTTCCGCCTGCTGCTGACCGCGGCGGCCTATTCCGACCCGCACATGCAGGCGATGTCGGCGGTGACCTTGAAGCCCACCGATGTGGCCATCTGCATTTCCCAGTCCGGGCGTTCCAAGGATCTGCTGATCACCGCCAACCTGGTGCGCGAGAGCGGCGCCTCGCTGATTACCCTGTGCCCGAGCCAGACGCCGTTGGCCGAGTTGTCCACGGTCAACCTGGCCATCGACGTCCACGAAGACACCGAGATCTACACCCCGCTGACCTCGCGCATTGCTCACCTGGTGGTGATCGACGTGCTGGCCATGGGCGTGGCCATGGCTCGCGGCCCGAGCCTGGTGAATCACCTCAAGAGCGTCAAGCGCAGCCTTCGCAGCCTGCGCCTGTCGCCCAAGTCGGTCAAAGCCCTGGACGATTGAGTCTGGAGGCGCGATGCCGACGGCGTCGGCATTGCCTGGCTGGTCACTCGGGGTAGGGCGACGGGGCGTCGTCCTGATCTTGGTCATCAAGGTCTTTCGGCTTGACTTCCACCAGGGTGCCCGCCGCGTCTTCGCTGAGGCTACGGGCCTGGTTCAGGGCCGCGTTGTCCGGCTTGAAGCTCAGCAACCTCTCTGCGGCCAGCAATTGCTCGCTGGCCTCTTCAAGCCTTACCAACTCCTCGCCATAGCCTTCGTAGCAAGTGTCATCGTCTGACAGGTCATCGATACGGCGTTGTTTTTTGTCCAGGTTGGCGTGGATTCTTTCCAGGAGTTCCTGCTGTTCGACGATCTCATCGAAGATTTCATCAACCTCATCGGGGTCGGCAGGAGCCTCAGGCGCTGGCCCTGGGTTTTGATTGGCGCTGAGGGCGGCGAGGGCGTCATCTTTCCCCTGGCTGAAGGCCGTGGGTTGCCTGGCAGGTGTTTGATCGGGTGTTTTTTCGTGTTCTGGTGTGGTCATGGGGGCTCTCCAAAAAGGGCGTAGGGATTGGTTTGTCCAGCTAGGTGGTGCGGGAGGGATAATAGAGAGCGGGCATTTTTCGGGGGACCGGAAATCCGTGGAGGCGGTGTCCATTTTTCAAGGAGCCACAGTCAATGGTCAGGATTCCAGCGTATTTTGAGGTCTTCGAAGTGCTGTGCCGGGGGGCAGGGCTGTTGACTGCCGCTACCGATGGCTTTTCCGAGCTTAGGTCCTATGAGGGCAAGCAGAAGCTGTACTTCAGGAAAAACAATGAGGTGGAGCAGGGGCTGCTGCCGGATCTACTCAAGTATCTGGTACAGGACGACAAGGCGCTGGCCGCTACGCTTCAGCACTATCTGAGTCAATACGAGCATGTGGTCTCGATATTGAAGTCACGTCCGATCATCACTTACCAGGATTACGAAACAGGAATAGCTCGATTCCTGGATACCTGGGTCCTTCCGCAGTTGGCCGTACTTCTGCATCGAATTCACACCAGGCTTTCTCCTCGAACGATGCTTTATCATTTCCACACACTGCTGGTCAGCCACGGGGCCAATGACATGCGAGCTTCTTCGTTGAAGGGCTACGTAAAAGGCCTGGTACCGGCCGGGGTAGAAACGACGGATTTTTTTTATGCCCTGGACAAGGTCAGCGATAAATCCCATAAGAAACTCTCCACGATCAATGCCGAGATCGAGGGCCTGAGCGCGGAAATTTCATCTAGCAAGCTGACGGTAGCAGCGCAACTGGAACTGTTGGGTACCCTTCGTTGTGCCTATACGGCGGCGACTGCGCTCAGTCGTTTTTCGAGCATGTATGAGTCCGTCCAGACGGATTCGAAAGCCACCCTGGTAGAGCGTTTTCGTCATCACTACGAAGCAGTCTGCGGATGTGGGGAGTCCGACCGACTGGCAACTTCGCATATCGGGCTGTTTGATGGCTTCATTGTTTCGAGATCGCTGGATGCCAGTGAAAATGACCATCTTCAGCAGCTGTTTGACGTCTTTTCCGAGCAAGTCGCCGCACGGTCGGTGGAGGAGTTCGAACCCTTGCACCAACTCGTCCTGGCCATCGAAGAGGAGCCCCGGGACCCCGTAGCGATAGAGCAGGCATTCTCGAAGCTGGAGCAGCATCCGGATTACCAGCTGTTTGAGGCCTTCGCATGGCAGGCACGGGCCGTCTTGGCACTGGAGAGTGGCGAAGCTGCCCGGTCCTTGGCGTTTTATCGGAAGGTCTTGCCGTACTCTGAAAAACAGCAGTTGGGGCGGGTGGGGTTCTTTGCCGCATCCTATGCCATTGCCTTGGAGGTGATGCAGGAGATGCCTCTGCCACACGGATACCAGAACCCGCTGATCAGCTACAGGATCGAATCGGAGCAGCAGGTTGCCGAACTGCGCGTGGCGTTCCCGACGGTCTTCACCCCATATAGCAAGCCGCCTGAGTGGCCGGCCCCGGTGCAAGCCGTGTTTTCCTCGATCAAGGCGTTCAACAGGGATATGTTGGAACTGGCGCGAATCTCCCGGGAGATTTACTGCAACCCGTTGAAAAAGCTCAACGGATTGATGGGCGAGTTCTTCAACTTGTTGGGGGCGGGAAGCGATGAGGCAGGGTTCGGCAAGCTGATCTGCAAAGCCATCAAGAGCAAGGACCGGGGGCGCTCGGTGTTGAGCATGTATAGCGCCACGCCTTATGAGGTCTTGCGCGATGAACACCTGTATGCGCAGACGCTATTCGGCAGCCGCAAGCTGTACTTTCGGTTGAACCCGCACTTACAGGCGTATTACCAGTTGCCCGAAGCCCGGAAGAAACTGATCTTGAAAGCCTTGAACCCGGATCGTTACCGAGACGATTTGCAGCGGGCCCATTGAGCATGGCCGGTTGGTTGTCCGTTGGGCACGCCAGCTTCATCGTTCTGTTACCCCGCTGACGTACAACTGTCATCGGGGTGATGCATCGTGAAACTCCCGTACTCGCATTGGGAGACTCGAAATGGCCCGGCCTTACGAAGAGAGCAGCAGCGTCGTCAAAACCCGTCGTCAGCAGGAAGACCAACGGCGCATGGAATTTCGCCGTGCGATCGAACACCGCTTCGAACTGCGTCAGTTGCAGCAGCAAATCAACGATTACCCGGATATCGAGGCCATCAATTACTGGCAGGCAGCACCCGTGGCTTCCCGTCGAAGCGCTCAACCAGCCCGCTGATCTGCATCCGTTCGCTGCGGATGAATCCCAGGAACGCATGCGCTACCGGTGACAGGCGTTTGGCTTTGGCCTGTACCAGGCACCAGCTGCGCAGCAATGGCAGCTCTTCGACCGGCAACTCGATCAAGCCGCCGGTCGCCAACTCAAGGTTCAGGGCGTGGCGCGTCAGCAAGGCCACGCCCAGACCCGCTCGCACGCACTCACGCTGAGCCTCGGCCGACGATACTTCGAGAATCTGGGTGAAGTGCACGCGCTTTTCCTTGAAGTACTCCTCGCACGCCAGGCGCGTACCCGAGCCCTGTTCGCGCAGCACCAGGGTGTAAGGCTCAAGGTCTTGCAGGCGCAGCGCTCCCAGGTGGCTCAACGGATGATCCGGGGGGGCCACGGCGACGATCGGGTTGTTGAGAAACGGCAGGAACTCCAGCTCCATGTCCTGGGGCACCATGGACATGATCACCAGGTCATCGCGGTTGTCCGAGAGGCGGCGGATCACCTGGGCACGGTTGACCACGGTCAGTTGCAGGTGGACTTCCGGGTGTTGGCGCTTGAAGGCGGCGAACAGGTGCGGGACAAAGTACTTGGCGCTGGATTCCACCGCCAGCTTGAGCTGGCCCTGCAGTGAGCCCTGCATGTCCGAGAGCTGCATGTCGAGGTTTTCCAGGCGCCCGAAGATATCCCGGCTGGCCCGCTGCAGGGCTTCGGCGGCTTCAGTCATGTAGAGCTTCTTGCCGACGTAATCGAACAACGGCTGGCCGATCAGTTCCTCCAGCTGACGGATCTGCAGGCTGACCGCCGGCTGGGTGAGATTCATTTCTTCGGCGGCGCGACTGTAGGAGCGCAGATCGCAGACTTCATTGAAAATCTGCAATTGACGTAATGTCAGTCTCATCAAGGACTTACGCATTTCTGGAGTGCTCACGCCTGGGGCTGGTGGCACGACTATAAGTCTTTACTTATGCCCAACCCAATAATTATTGATTTTTGTTAATCCCTCCGCAGAGCTAGTGTGACGCGGCGACTGACTTGAAACATTTGGTCACGCGCCGACTCGGTCTAGCGGGTCGTTTGTTCCAACGGCTCAAGGGAACCTCCAAGTGATAAAAAAGATCCTGATCGCCAACCGTGGTGAGATTGCCGTACGAATCGTGCGTGCCTGCGCCGAGATGGGCATCCGTTCGGTCGCGATCTTTTCCGAGGCCGATCGCCATGCCCTGCATGTCAAGCGTGCGGATGAGGCCCACAGCATTGGCGCCGAGCCACTGGCCGGCTACCTGAACCCACGCAAACTGGTGAACCTGGCGGTGGAAACCGGTTGCGACGCCTTGCATCCCGGCTATGGTTTTCTCTCGGAAAATGCCGAACTGGCGGAAATCTGCGCCGAACGTGGAGTCAAGTTCATTGGCCCGTCGGCGGAAGTCATCCGCCGCATGGGCGACAAGACCGAAGCCCGTCGCAGCATGATCAAGGCCGGCGTGCCGGTGACCCCGGGCACTGAAGGCAACGTGGCGGATATCCACGAAGCCCTGTCTGAAGGCGATCGCATCGGTTACCCGGTGATGCTCAAGGCCACGTCTGGTGGCGGCGGTCGTGGCATCCGGCGCTGTAACAGCCGCGAAGAGCTGGAGCAGGCGTTCCCTCGGGTGATTTCCGAAGCCACCAAGGCCTTTGGTTCGGCGGAAGTGTTCCTGGAAAAGTGCATCGTCAATCCCAAGCACATCGAAGCGCAGGTCCTTGGCGACAGCTTTGGCAACGTGGTGCACCTGTTCGAGCGCGACTGTTCGATCCAGCGCCGCAACCAGAAGCTCATCGAGATCGCCCCGAGCCCGCAGCTGACCCCGGAACAGCGCGCCTACATCGGCGACCTGTCGGTGCGCGCGGCCAAGGCCGTGGGCTACGAGAACGCCGGCACCGTGGAGTTTCTGCTCGCCGAGGGCGAGGTGTACTTCATGGAGATGAACACCCGGGTGCAGGTTGAACACACCATCACCGAGGAAATCACCGGCATCGACATCGTCCGCGAACAGATCCGCATCGCCTCGGGCCTGCCGCTTTCGGTCAAGCAGGAAGACATCCTGCACCGTGGTTTCGCGTTGCAGTTTCGCATCAACGCTGAGGACCCGAAGAACAACTTCCTCCCCAGCTTCGGCAAGATCACCCGTTACTACGCCCCCGGCGGCCCCGGCGTGCGTACCGACACGGCGATCTACACCGGTTACACCATTCCGCCGTTCTACGACTCCATGTGCCTGAAGCTGGTGGTCTGGGCCCTGACCTGGGAAGAAGCGATGGACCGTGGCCTGCGCGCCCTGGACGACATGCGCTTGCAAGGGGTCAAGACCACCGCCGCCTACTACCAGGAAATCCTCCGTAACCCGGAATTTCGTAGCGGTCAGTTCAACACCAGCTTCGTTGAGAGCCATCCGGAACTGACCAATTACTCGATCAAGCGCAAACCCGAAGAGCTGGCCCTGGCCATCGCCGCCGCCATCGCCGCCCACGCAGGCCTTTGAATAAGCAGCGGCAAGCTTTTAGCCACAAGCGCCAAGTCAGAGCTGATCGGCTTTTACTGGCGGCTTGTAGCTCAGAGCTTGCAGCTATGAGGAGATACCAATGACTAAGAAGATCTTCGTTACCGACACCATCCTGCGCGACGCTCACCAATCGCTGCTGGCCACCCGCATGCGCACCGAAGACATGCTGCCGATCTGCGACAAGCTGGACAAAGTCGGCTACTGGTCCCTGGAAGTCTGGGGGGGCGCGACCTTCGACGCCTGCGTGCGTTTCCTCAAGGAAGACCCCTGGGAGCGCCTGCGCAAACTGCGCGCGGCGCTGCCCAACACCCGTCTGCAAATGCTCCTGCGCGGCCAGAACCTGCTGGGCTACCGCCACTACAGCGACGACGTGGTCAAAGCCTTTGTGGCCAAGGCAGCGGTCAACGGCATCGATGTATTCCGCATCTTCGACGCCATGAACGACGTGCGTAACCTGCGGGTGGCCATCGAAGCGGTGAAAGCCGCCGGCAAGCACGCCCAGGGCACCATTGCCTACACCACCAGCCCGGTGCACACCATCGAGGCCTTCGTGGCCCAGGGTAAGCAGATGCAAGCCATGGGTTGCGACTCCATCGCGATCAAGGACATGGCCGGCCTGCTGACCCCTTACGCCACCGGCGAGCTGGTCAAGGCGCTGAAGGCCGAGCTGTCGCTGCCAGTGTTCATCCACTCCCACGACACCGCCGGCCTGGCTGCCATGTGCCAGCTCAAGGCCATCGAGAACGGCGCCGAGCATATCGACACTGCCATCTCCAGCTTCGCCTGGGGCACCAGCCACCCGGGCACCGAGTCGATGGTCGCGGCCCTTAAAGGCAGTGAATTCGACACCGGCCTCGATCTGGAGCTGCTACAAGAGATTGGCCTGTACTTCTACGCCGTGCGCAAGAAGTACCACCAGTTCGAAAGCGAATTCACCGCGGTCGACACCCGGGTGCAAGTCAACCAGGTGCCGGGCGGGATGATTTCCAACCTCGCCAACCAGTTGAAAGAGCAGGGCGCGCTCAACCGCATGGGCGAAGTGCTGGCGGAAATCCCACGGGTGCGTCACGACCTGGGCTACCCGCCGCTGGTGACCCCGACTTCGCAGATCGTCGGCACCCAGGCGTTCTTCAACGTCCTGGCCGGCGAGCGCTACAAGACCATCACCAACGAAGTGAAGCTGTACCTGCAAGGCGGCTACGGCAAGGCCCCGGGTCAGGTGGACGAAAACCTGCGGCGCCAGGCCATCGGCAGCGAGGACGTGATCGACGTGCGTCCGGCCGACCTGCTGAAGCCGGAGATGACCAAGCTGCGCGGCGAAATCGGTGCCCTGGCGCATTCCGAGGAAGACGTGCTGACCTACGCCATGTTCCCGGACATTGGGCGCAAATTCCTCGAAGAGCGTGAGGCCGGCACCCTGGTTCCGGAAGTATTGCTGCCGATCCCTGAGGCTGGCGGCGTCAGCAAGCCGGGCGGTGAAGGCGTGCCGACCGAGTTCGTCATCGACGTCCACGGTGAAACCTACCGCGTCGACATCACCGGTGTCGGGGTCAAGGCCGAAGGCAAGCGGCACTTCTACCTGTCCATCGACGGCATGCCGGAAGAAGTGGTGTTCGAGCCGCTCAACGAGTTTGTTGGCGGTAGCAGCAAGCGCAAGCAGGCCAGCGAGCCGGGCCATGTCAGCACCACCATGCCGGGCAACATCGTCGATGTGCTGGTCAAGCAAGGCGACGTAGTCAAGGCCGGCCAGGCGGTGCTGATCACCGAAGCGATGAAGATGGAAACCGAAGTCCAGGCGGCGGTCGCCGGCAAGGTCGTGGCGATCCACGTGGCCAAGGGCGACCGGGTCAACCCGGGCGAAATCCTGATTGAGATCGAGGGCTGAGTTCAGCCCCTTATCTGCAACTGTTTACCTCGGGGGAGCTACGGCTCCCCTTTTTTTGCTTTTTTAGAAGTGTCGTTTAATGCATTTTTTGCAGCGAATAGTTTATTGAAATGTATTTAAATGCACTTATTGATTCGGAGACTTAGAATAACTGCAACATAATGCACAGATGATTGAGGCGGAACCTCTATTGAAATGCAGCAAATTACAGGTACCCCAATGCTCCGGCTGACGTTGCAGCTCTACGGCGCAGGGGCGTGGAGCGATGCCATGACCCTGAGTTTCGACAACCCCGAAGCGGGCTTTGCCAGCCCTTGCAGCTTTGGTTATGTGCCGCAGTATCTGGTGGACAACCTGGATGCTGTTGCCAGCCCGCTGAGCCGTGCGGTCAGTGCCCAGATACCCTTGGGGTGGGAGCCCTGGCGAGAAGACCGGGCTCCGGCCTTTCTTTATGACCTGGTCGCCACGCCGGCGACGCGCAGTTTTTTGCTCCGGCAGATCGGCCATGAGCGGCCCGATGACATGGGCAGTGAGTTGTTCCTCCTGGCCCGAAGCACCGCGGCGCCCATTGGCCATCTGCGGATCAAGGAGTCTCTGGCGGGGTTGCATCGGCGTCCGGTCCTGGGTTTCACCCGGGATCAGGTGGCGACCCTGGATAACCATTTTCTTGAATACGCCCATGAGCAGGCGGCGGCTTTTGGTGGCACGGCGAGCATTGGCGACGCAGTGCCCAAGCTGTTGTTGACCGAAAACCGCGAGGGCTTGTTGTACCCCGATGCGCTGCTCGATGACCCTTCGGCGGCGCGTCACTGGTGGGTGAAGTTCCCTCGCAACGGGGCTTTGCCAAATGACTGCGACATCCTCCGGAGCGAGTTCCACTATTACCGGGCGCTGCAACAGTTGGGGATCGAGACGTTGCCGGCTTCTGGACTGGCCCTGGAAGAGGGGCGCCGGCCGAGCCTGTGGATGCAGCGTTTTGACCGTCGCGTGACGGGGGCAGGCGTTGAGCGGCTAGCGGTGGAGTCGATCTATTCACTGGCCGGGCTGGTGGGCCAGAGCCAAGGCATGCGCCACACCGAGGTCCTGGGGATACTCGCCGAACTATGGCGAATCACCGGCCAGGAGTCGCAGATTCCCGAGCTGGTGGCGGATTATCTGCGACGGGACCTGCTCAACAAAATCCTCGGCAACTCAGGCAACCATGGGCGCAACATCGCGATCATCCGCAGCGACGATGGGGTGCAACTGGCGCCTATCTACGACCTGGCGCCCACCGTCATGGATGAGCAAGGCATTACCCGGACCCTCAAATGGCCCGGACGCATGGAAGTGGCCGGCGAAGTCGACTGGCGCCTGGTGTGCGCCAGCCTCAAGCCGCTGCTTGATCCCGAGGCGGCCTTCACCCGCTTGCGCGAAGATGCCGAACAACTGCGGGCCCTGTCGGACCTGTTGAGTGCCGGGGGCCTGCCCGAAGCCACGCTGAATCATCCGCGCATTCATCTGCGCCACCTGGACCGACGCCTGCAAGAGTGGGGATTGCGATGACGATGACGCTGGAAGAACGCGGTGCGCTGATCGACAGCGTCCAGCAGGAAATGGCAGCCGGTCGCTTGCCGATTGGCGATGCCGTCAGGCGCCTGCGCACTGACGTCACGGGGCTGCATCAGAGTCAGTTCGCCCGCATGTGCCGGATCTCCCTGCGCACCCTGATCCACATTGAACACGGAGACGGCAACCCGACCCTCAAGTCATTGAACGCGGTGTTCAAGCCTTTCGGTTTGCAGATGGGGGTGGTGAAGGTGCACAAGACCAGCCGCGCCCGTTCGCTGCTCAATGATCCACAGCGTCTGGAAAAGGGCCCGGGAATCCCCGGGCCTTCGGCACTCAACTGAGCCTCAGCCGCGCTTGGCGTAGCCCTTGCCGTAGTGTTTTTCCATCCGGGCCTGGATCAGTTCCAGGCCGATGGACAGCAGCCAGTAGATCAGCGCCGCGGTGCTGAGCATTTCGATGTAGCGATAGCTGGAGCGGCCGTAGGACTGGGCCAGGAACATCACTTCCCAGACGCCCATCACCGAGATCAGCGACGAGTCCTTGAGCATTGAGATGAACTGGTTGGTGGCCGGTGGGATGATGGTGCGCATGGCCTGGGGCAGGGTCACCTGCCAGAAGATCACGCTGTCGCTCATGCCCAGGGCCAGGGCCGCCTGGCGTTGGCCGTGGGGTACGCCGAGGATGCCGGCACGGAAAATCTCGCTGAGGTAGGCGCCATAGTTCAGCGACAGGGCGATGATCCCGGCGGTGATGGCGCCGGGCACCAGCCCCAATTGCGGCAGGCCGAGGTAGATCAGCAGGATCTGGATCAGCAGCGGCGTGCCGCGAAAGAACGAGGCGTAGAAGCTGGCGATGCCGAAGGCCACGGCGCTGGACGAGAGTCGCGCCAGGGCGGTGACAAAGCCCAGCAGCGACGAGGCGACGATGGAGCAGGCGCAGAGGAACAGGGTCAGCGCCGCGCCCTGGAGAAAGCCGCTGGGGGACAGGTGCAGGCCCAGCAGGTTCGGCAGTTTGTCGAGGATGATCGAGAACTTCAGGTCGAAGCTCAGGAAAAAGCTGGTGAACAGACCCAGCAGCGCCGCCCAGGTCAGGTACAGGCGGGTGCGAAAGCCCAGCAGGCGCTTGAGCAGCGGTTCAGCCACCGGTTGCGGTGGCTGCGGCGGTGGCGTGTAAGCAGTCATTGGCTGATGTCGGCGCCGATCCATTTCTGCGAGAGCTGGCTCAGGGTGCCGTCCTGCTTCAGTTGGGCGAAGACCTCACGCACCTTGGCATTCCACTGGGCATCGCCTTTCTCGATGGCCACCGAGTTAGGTTCGGCGTACAGCGGTTCGCCGGCCAGCTTGAAGCGCGCGTCCTGGGTCAGCCGGGGCTGAGCGGTGACCAGGTTGGTGAGGATCGCATCCAGGCGCACGCCCGGGCCCAGGCCCAAGTCCTGGAAGGCCACGTTGTCGGTGTCGTAGGGGGCGATCTGCACATTCTCGAAGGGGTATTGCAGCTGGTTGTCTTCAGCGCCTTCGATCACCAGGCTCTTGTTCAGGTAGCTCTCGTAGCTGGAGGCGGCGGTGAGGCCGACCTTCTTGTCGCTCAGGTCCTTGGCGTTGTGGATACGATCATCCTTGGCATTGACCACGATCACCGCCGGCGAAGCGTAGTACTGCACCGGAAAGTCGAACACCTCGGCGCGGGCCTTGCTCGGGGTCATGGAGCAGATGCAGATGTCGTAGCGACCGGCCCAGCGTCCGGCGGCGATCACGTCCCAGGACGGGGTTTCCAGGCGCAGCTTGACCCCGAGCTTGTCGGCCACGGCTTTGGCCACATCGACGTCGAAGCCGTCCAGCTGGTTCTGCTCATTGAGGAAGGAGAAGGGCGGGTAGCTTTCCATCAGCACCCCCACCAGCTCTTTTTTCTGTTCGATACGTTCCAGAGTGGCACCGGCGAAAGCCTGGGAAGAGGCAGCCAGAAGGGTCAGGCCGAGGGCTAGCAGCGGTTTGAATGTCATCGCAATCCTGACTGAAAAAAGTTGTTATTAACGGAATGGTGCGTATTTAATAGTTATAAGAACGACTCTGATAGTGAGTTATTTTCATAAGCATATGAGTAAAAAGCATATGGGCGCAGGCAATACGGTAATTCTGGACGGCGGTATGGGGCGTGAACTGCAACGTCGCGGGGCGCCGTTCCGGCAGCCTGAGTGGTCGGCGCTGGCTCTGAGCGAAGCGCCGCAAGCGGTGGAAGCGGTGCACGCGGCCTATATCGACAGCGGTGCCGACGTGATCACCAGCAACAGCTACGCGGTGGTGCCGTTTCATATCGGTGAAGCGCGTTTTGCCGCTGAAGGCCAAGCCCTGGCGGCGCTGGCTGGCGAACTGGCACGCCGCGCCGTGCAAGCCTCGGGCAAGCCGGTGCGGGTGGCGGGCTCGTTGCCGCCACTGTTTGGTTCCTATCGCCCCGACCTGTTCGATGCGTCCCGGGTCGAGGAGCTCCTGAGCCCGCTGGTTCAGGGCCTGGCGCCCTTTGTCGACCTGTGGCTGGCGGAGACCCAAAGCTCGATCATCGAGGCGCGGGCGATTCACGCCGGCTTGCCCAAGGACGGCAAGCCGTTCTGGCTGTCCTTCACCCTGAAGGATGAAGACGTCGATGAAGTACCGCGCCTGCGTTCCGGCGAGCCGGTGACTGACGCGGCGGCGGTGGCGGCGCAACTGGGCGTGCAGACCCTGCTGTTCAACTGCAGCCAGCCGGAAGTGATTGGTGCGGCGGTGGATGCGGCCCGTGAAACCTTTGAGCGCCTGGGCGCGTCGATCAACATCGGGGTGTACGCCAACGCCTTCCCGCCGCAGCCCGAGGACGCCACCGCCAACGACGGCCTGTGCCCGCTGCGTGAGGACCTCGACCCGCCGGGCTACCTGCAATGGGTGACGGACTGGCAGCGGCGCGGTGCCAGCCATGTGGGCGGTTGCTGCGGCATCGGGCCTGAGCATATTGCGGTGCTGGCGCAGAAGCTGGGCTGACCCTGTAGCCGCTGGCGCAGGCTGCGCCAAGGTCCGCAGGACCTTCCGCGGCCTTCAACGGCGGCGCCCACTGCGTCGGAGTGCCGCCTGGCTCGATCGCAGCCTGCGGCAGCGGCTACAGGTCTTCTACCAGGCCGGGTTCACCGCCCCCTTGTAGGCGCCGGCTTGCCGGCGAAAACCACGGTTACCCGCGACACTCCGCCAGCGACTTGAGCTGCCCCGCGCCGCTCTGGTTCTCATCGCTGAGCCATTGTTCGAACCCCTTGGCAATCACCGGCCATTCCCCGTCCAGGATCGAGAACCACGCGGTATCGCGGTTCTGTCCCTTGGCCACCATGTGCTGGCGAAACACCCCCTCGAAGCTGAAGCCCAAACGCTCGGCGGCATAGCGCGAGCGGGCATTGGCGTTGTTGCACTTCCATTCCAGTCGCCGGTAGCCCAGGGTGAAGGCTTCCCTGGCCAGCAGGTACACCGCCTCGGTGCTTTTGGGCGAGCGCTGCATCGGCGCGCCGAAGGTGAC
The DNA here is from genome assembly GCF_009861525.1 of Pseudomonas sp. LD120. Classification (GTDB taxonomy): domain Bacteria; phylum Pseudomonadota; class Gammaproteobacteria; order Pseudomonadales; family Pseudomonadaceae; genus Aquipseudomonas. The sequence goes on from NZ_WVHL01000005.1 coordinate 227,282, forward strand.
GTGGCCGATCTCGATGCGGCCCTGGGCCGGGACGATGGACATCAGGCTGATGAGGCCCTGGGCCTGGCCACTGGCGCGGTCGATCACGGTGAAGAAATACGGATCACTGGCAAGGGCGTGATTGCCGAGCCAGGCATCGAACGCCGGGCGCTCGGGGAAGGGGCCGTAAGGCAGGTAGTTCCACAGCACGGGGTCGGCACCGGGGCCTTGCAGCACCTGGAACAGCTCATCGCCATGGCGCGCCGGGTCGAGCCTTTCCAAGCGGATGAAGCGCCCTTCAAGCAGGGTGGCCGAAGGGGCGGGAACGCCTTTCCAATCGGCGAGAGAAATCGACATGCAGTGGCTCCTTGAGGGTTCAGAGGGGTTTGCGGAACTGGATAAAGCCCGGACGCTCGGCAATGCGTTCATACAACTGGATGGCCGTGGCATTGGTTTCGTGGGTCAGCCAGTGCACCTTGGCGCAGCCGTCCTGTTTCGCCCGGGCGTAGACGAACTCGATCAGCTGACGGCCGACACCGGTACCGCGCAGGTCCGGAGTCACCAGCAGGTCTTGCAGGTAGCAGGCATTCTCGATGCTCCAGTTGGAGCGGTGGTAGATGAAATGCACCAGGCCCACGGCGCGCTTGCCGTCCCAGGCCAGGGCGGCGTGGGTCGGTTCGCTGGGGTCGAGAAAACGCTGCCAGGTGCTCTGGGTCACGGCGTCCGCCAGTTCGGTTTCGTAGAAGCGCAGGTAGGCCTGCCACAGGGGCAGCCAGGCGCCGTGGTCGGCGGCGGTAACGGGGCGGATCTGGATCTGGCTCATGAAGGTTCCTTTATTGTTCTGTACGAATAACGTTCTGTAGGAAAACCTAACCCATCAGCCGGGACAATTGCTGGTCGCGCAGGTCGGCGCTGGCCGCCAGCCCCTCACGCACCCCGGCGATATCCTCGGCGTTGCGGTTCTGACTGAGTTTGCGCTTGCCTTCCAGGCGGTGGATCGGCAGGGCAAAGCCGACAATCGCCCGTAGCATGCCGTCGAGGTAGTCGGCCGGGGCGTCAGTCACGTTCCACGGCTGGGGGCGTCCGGCTTCGTGACGCTGGGTCAGGCCTTCGACCACGTTCAACAGGCGCTGCGGGTCGGTGAATACATCGGGCTGGCCATAGGCGTGCACTGCCACATAGTTCCAGGTGGGCACCACTTTGCCGTGCGCATTTTTGCTCGGGTAGAACGATGGACTGACGTAGGCATCCTCGCCGGTGAAAATCACCAACGCCTCGGCGCCGCAGGCCAGCTCCGCGCACTGCGGATTGGCCTTGGCCAGGTGCCCATAGAGCGTGCCATTGGCACCTTGCCCGGGGTCCAGCAGCAGCGGCAGGTGACTGGCCTGCAAGCCCAGGGCGCCCCAGGTCACCAGGGTCGCCAGGCGGCAGTCCTGGATCACCCCATGCAGGCGAGGGAGGTCTTCATCGATGAAAGCGCGAGGTTGGTACATGGAAAAAATCCTTGGCGAGAGGCGTCATCCTAGGCAGGCTAATGGTCTGTTGTAAGAGCCATTATCGACCTATTTCATGGGGCCAATTCACGGGGTACACCGCGATGAACAGTGCTTTGCCTCCGCTGTCTTTCAACCCCGCGGGCATCGAGCTGGACCGCCGCCAGGGGCTCAGTCGCCAGTTGTATCAGGCCTTGCGGCTGCGGGTGCTGGATGGGCGCCTGGCCAGTGGTACGCGCCTGCCGGCCAGTCGTGATCTGGCCGCCGCCCTGGGAATTTCCCGCAACAGCGTGGTTCGCGCCTACGACCAGTTGTACGCCGAGGGGTTTATCGAAGGCCGGGTCGGCGATGGCACCTATGTGGCTCAGTTACCCGAAACCCGACGCCCGTCCAAAAAACTATCCACAAAAGTATCCACAGGGTTTTCAACAGCCTTACCCACAGGTTTATCCACAAATTCGTCCGCTATACCTGGGATTGCATCCAGTAAAGTTATCCACAGCAGCGCCGTGCAGCGCTTGCAAAAGCATCATTTGAGCACCCCGCCCAGCGGTCCACCGCGGGCGTTCCGAGTGGGCGTACCGGCGTTCGATCTGTTTCCGTTTGAGGTCTGGGCCAAGCTGAATGCGGCCTTCTGGCGCAGGCCGGACTTGCGTCAGCTGTGCTATGGCGACTCTGCCGGCGATCCGCGCTTGCGCAGCATGATTGCCGCTTACCTGCGCAGTGCCCGGGGGCTGGCCTGCAGCGCTGAACAAATTGTGATCACCAGTGGCGCGCAACAGGGCATCAGCCTTTGTGCACAGTTGCTGGTGGAGCCCGGCGACACCGTAGCGGTGGAAAACCCCGGTTATCGCGCGGCCGGTCATGCCTTCGCCGTGGCCGGTGCGCGATTGCACGGCGTGGCGGTGGACCAGGAGGGTCTCGACTGTCGTCAGTTGGAGCAACTGGAGCATTGCCGTTTGGCCTATGTCACGCCGTCGCACCAGTACCCCACCGGGGTCACCATGAGTCTGGCCCGACGCCTGGAGCTGCTGGCCTGGGCTGAGCGCAGCCAGGGCTGGATCGTCGAGGACGACTACGACGGCGAGTACCGCTATAGCGGCGCCCCGCTGGCGCCCCTGGCGGCCCTGGATCAGCAGGGGCGGGTGATCTATGTCGGCACCTTCGGCAAGGTGGCGTTTCCGGCGTTGCGTCTGGGCTATCTGGTGCTGCCGCCACATCTGGTGCAGGCCTTTGCCCAGCGCCGGGCGGTGGACGTGCGTCATTCCGAGGTCAGTACTCAGGCGGTGATGGCCGAGTTCATGGCCGCTGGGCACTTCCAGCGGCACATCCGGCGCATGCGGCGGGCAGCCCTGAGTCGACGCAATAGGTTGTTGGCCGGCTGGCCGCCGGCAATCGACGGGGTCGGGCCGCTGCCTGGGGTGGCGGCGGGGCTGCATCTGAGCGTGGCGGTGGACAGCCTGGCCCGGGAACAGGCGTTGCTGGCCCAGGCGGCCGCTGTCGATGTTGAAATCACGGGATTGAGCGGCTACTGGCTGCCGCAAACCAGCGTGCCCGAGGATCGGCGAGCCGGGCTGGTGTTGGGCTTTGCCGCCGTGCCCGAGGCGGCTATCGAGTCTGCTCTGAGCCGTCTGCGTCAGGCCTGGCAGGTTTGACCGGGTATACTCGCGGCCATTTCCCTGTCCGAGTATTGTCATGACCCAGACCCTTCGCGCCGCGCCGCAACGTTCGTTCGGTGCGCCTGTGCTGGCTTTCCTGCTATTGGTGGCCGGCGCCTTGTTCCTGCAGACCCAGATGGGCGCGCGGCAGGTGCTGCTGTTGCTGTTGGGCGCCGCCCTGGGGCTGACTCTCTATCACGCGGCGTTTGGTTTCACCTCGGCCTGGCGGGTGTTTATTCGTGATCGGCGTGGCGCCGGCCTGCGGGCGCAGATGGTCATGCTGGCCTTGGCGGTGCTGTTGTTCTTCCCGGCGCTGGGCGCTGGCAGCCTGTTTGGTCAGCCTGTGGTGGGGCTGGTGGCGCCGGCGGGTGTTTCGGTGATCTTCGGCGCCTTCATCTTCGGTATCGGCATGCAACTGGGTGGTGGCTGCGCCTCGGGGACTTTGTTCACGGTGGGCGGCGGCAATGCGCGGATGCTGGTGACCCTGACGTTCTTTATCTGCGGTTCGCTGATTGCCACTCATCATGTCGACTGGTGGTTCGCCCTGCCGTCGCTGCCACCGATTTCCATCGTCCAGAGCTTCGGCGTGGGCCCGGCCCTGGGGTTGAGTTTGTGCCTGTTCGCGCTGATCGCCTTGCTCACCTTGACCCTGGAAAAGCGGCGTTACGGCGCGCTCGAAGCGCCCGTGAGCCACTCGCATCAGGGCTGGCGACGCATGCTGCGCGGTCCTTGGCCGTTGATCTGGGGCGCGTTGGCCCTGGCTCTGCTGAACTTCGCCACGCTGGCCCTGGCCGGTCGGCCGTGGGGCGTCACCTCGGCGTTTGCCTTGTGGGGCGCGAAAGTCGCCAGTGGGTTGGGGGTGGACGTGAGCAGTTGGCTGTTCTGGCAGAGCGCGTCCAATGCCAAGGCCCTGGCAGCGCCGGTGTGGCAGGACATCACCAGCGTCATGGATATCGGCATCGTCTTGGGGGCGTTGCTGGCGGCGGGACTGGCGGGGCGTTTCGCACCGAGCCTGAAGATTCCCCCGCGCTCGCTGGTGGCGGCGGTGATCGGTGGCCTGATGCTGGGTTATGGCTCGCGCCTGGCCTATGGCTGCAACATCGGCGCCTACTTCAGCGGCATCGCCTCTGGCAGCCTGCACGGGTGGCTTTGGCTGGTGGCGGCGTTCATCGGCAATGGCGTGGGGGTGCGCCTGCGGCCCTGGTTCTTTGCCGAAGAACGCACCCCCCAAGGCCTCAGCGGTTGCTGACCGGGTATCGACTGAGCGGTCAATGGTCCGTTGGCGGCTGTTGCACTGAGTGTCTTGTGGCCAAGGGCGCGGGCTCACGTGCCGCAAGCGGGTCCGGGAGCCGTTGGGGCGGTTCCCGGTGGGGGCATCAGGTGCCGGACTTGATCTTGGTCCAGGCCCGGGTCCTGGCGCGTTCGGCGGCCCGTGGCAGGGGTTGCAGCGTATACAGGGTGCCCATGGCCGCCTGGGTGGGGTAGAGGTTGGGGTTATTGCGGATCGCCGGGTCCACCCGCTCGGTGGCGTCCTTGTTCGGGTTGGGGTAGCCGACAAAGTCGCTGATTGGGGCAATCACCTGGGGCTGCAACAAGTAGTTGATGAAGGTGTAGGCATCTTGCGGGTTCTTCGCGCCCTTGGGGATTGCCAGCATGTCGAACCAGATCGGCGCGCCTTCCTTGGGCAAGCGCATGTCCACGCTCACGCCGTTCTTGGCTTCCTTGGCGCGGTTGGCGGCCTGGGAGAAGCTTCCCGAGTAACCCACGGCCACGCAGATGTCGCCGTTGGCGATGTCGGCCATGTACTTGGATGAATGGAAGTAGGTGATGTACGGCCGGATCTTCATCAGCAGCGCTTCAGCTTTCTCGTAATCCGCCGGCTTCTTGCTGTTGGGGTCCAGGCCCTGGTGCTGCAGGGCCAGGGGCAGGATTTCCGACGGCGAGTCCAGCAGGGCCACGCCGCACTGCTTGAGCTTGCTGATGTTCTCTTCCTTGAAGATCAGGTCCCAGCTGTCCACCGGGGCCTTGTCGCCGAGGGCGGCCTTGACCTTGTCCGGGTTGAAGCCGATCAGGATGGTGCCGTACATGTAGGGCACGGCGAATTTGTTGCCCGGGTCGTTGGCCTCGATCAGCTTCATCAGCTTGGGGTCCAGGTGGTTCCAGTTGGGCAGCTTGCTGCGGTCCAGGGGCTGGAACACCCCGGCCTCGATCTGCTTGGCCAGGAACACGTTGGACGGCACCACCACGTCATACCCGGAGTTACCGGTGAGCAGCTTGGCTTCCAGGGCTTCGTTGGTGTCGAAGATGTCGTAGACCAGCTTCACTTCGCGGTTCTGGGCCTTGAAGTCTTCCAGGGCCTTGGGGGTGATGTAGTCGAACCAGTTGTACACCCGCAGGGTGCGTTCCTCGGCATGGGCGGCGCTGCCCAGCAAGGTGGCGCACAGCGCCGGAGCGATAACACGTTGGAGTCTTTTCATCAGGCGAGTCCCTCACTGGGCGCTTTGAAAACCTTCGAGAACGTTCACGGCGTTGATGCCGATTTCTTCTACCGCGTAACCGCCTTCCATGACAAACAGCGTCGGCTTGCCGAGGGCTGCGATACGCTCGCCCATGGCCAGGTAGTCCGGGCTGTCGAGTTTGAACTGGGAGATCGGATCGTCCTTGAAGGTGTCGACGCCCAGGGACACCACGATGATGTCGGGGCTGTAGCAGAGGATCTGGTTGCAGGCATCGTCCAGCGCAGCGCTCCACACGTCCCAGCCGCTGCCGGCGGCCAGTGGGTAGTTGAAGTTGAAGCCTTCCCCGGCGCCTTCACCGCATTCGTCGGCATACCCCAGGAAGAACGGAAACTCGGCTTCCGGGTGGCCGTGGATCGAGGTGAAGAGCACGTCGCGGCGCTCATAGAAAATCGATTGGGTGCCGTTGCCGTGGTGATAGTCGACGTCGAGGATGGCGACGTTCTTGTGGCCCTGGTCGAGAAAGGCCTGGGCGGCGATGGCGGCGTTGTTCAAGTAGCAGTAGCCGCCCATCAGGTCGCTGGCGGCGTGGTGTCCCGGTGGACGGCACAGGGCGAAGGCACTGTGGGCGCCATTCTGGATATGCGCCTGGGCGGTCAACGCCACTTGCGCCGCGCTGTAGGCGGCTTGCCAGGTGCCGGCGGTGATCGGCGCGCCGCCATCGAAGCTGTAGTAGCCGAGCTGGCCATGGAGGCTGGTGGGAATCACGCTGCGCAGGGTGCGCGCCGGCCAGGTGTAGGGCAGCAGGTCGCCGTCGATCCCCTGTGCCGCCCAGCGCTCCCAGGCGCCCTTGAAGAAGTCCAGGTAGGCGCGGCTGTGGATGCGTTCGATGGGCCCCAGGCCGAAGTCCCTGGGGGCCTCTACCGGGCCAAGGTTGCGGTACTTCACCCGATCCAGCACGTGATCGGCCCGGGAAGGCATTTCAAAGCAGGGCATCAATTGCCCGTCGATGAGTTCACAACGGCCGTGGTGCAGGTGGTGATCGTCCGAGTAGATCGTCAGCATTTTCTTGTTCTCCGTAGGCTGATTCGGTGGATCACAGTCTTGCGGGGCGCGGGGTTTCGGAGAACGGCAGGAGCGGCCAAAAGGGGATTTATCTGGCCAAAGTGTTTGACCGAAATTCGCCCCTTAAAGAGGCGTGGCGCCCCATTGCGGGGCGCTACGGGGTTCAGCCGGCGGGCGGGGCGGGAACGAAGCGCTGCAGCACCTTGAGCATGTCTTCGCGTTTTTTCCGGGCGATGGCTTCCAGCAACAGGGTGTAGCCCTTTTTCTCGCAGCGCTGGCCGACATTCGGATCGGCGCCCTTTTCCAGCAGCAGGGTGAACAGCTCCAGGGTGTCCTGCTGGCTGACGTAGGGCGCCTTGTTGTCGGCGGAGGTCTTGTCGGCCACCAGGGTCAGCAGGCTCTCGCCAACGGGCTGGTTGTAACAGGTGCTGCGGCCGTAGCTCAGGTTGAGGTTGGCGCCAGCGGCTATCAGTTGTCGCACGGCCACGTAGTTGTTGCCCGAAAACGCCCGGTACAGCGCGGTTTCACCATCGTCGGTTCGGCGCCGGTCGAGGTTTTGCGGGAATTGCAGCAGCCAGGTGAAGCCTTGCAGGCTGCGCTTGTTCTCGGCCATCTGCATCAGCGGTGTCACGCCCTGGCTGTCGGGCTCGTCGATGGCAACGCCGGCGTCGATGAGGAATTTCAGGCGCCCGCCCTGGCTCAGGTCGGGGCTGTCGCCCAGATCGCGGCGCATGGCCAGGGTCGCCAGGGTGGTCCAGTTGTACAGGCCGCGGGTGTGGGCGCCGTGCTCCAGCAGCAGCCGGGCGATGTCCAGGTGCGGTGCGTCCAGGGCGTGCAATAGGGCGCTGCGGCCATCGTCGGCCATGACCTCGCCGCTGATGCCACTGGCCAGCAGGCGCTGCACTTCGGCCAGGTCGCCGGCATCCACCGCGGCCACCAGCGGCCAGAAGGCCTGGCAGGCCTGGGGGTTGGCAGCGTTCAGGCCCAGGCGCTGCAGGACCCGGGGCGCGATGCTCATCTGGCGTTGCAGGCGCAGGCCGCAATACACCCGGTAACCCTCGAGGGCCCGGCCCTGGTGGATGTTGTCCAGGGGGCGCTGTTGGTAGAGCGCCCAGTCCAGGTCCGCCAGGTTGAGGTAGGTCGGCATGCGCCCGGGGTTGCGGCGCAACACTTCCTTGAGCCAGGGGCGGGCGGTTCTCAGCTGCCCGGCTTCGCTGGTCCAGTAGGCGATGTCGTTGAGCAGGCCGGCGTACGCCCGGCGGTCAGTGGCGATGCTGCGAAAGTCATGGACGGCGAAGAAGTCCTCTACCTGGCGGATCCCCGGTTTCTTGTCCTTGGCGCTGCGCAGTTGCTCGTGCAGCGCGCGAAACTGCTTCCAGACACTGTCCGGGTCCGGGGCCTGAGTGGGCACATAGGGGTTGAGGGTGATCGGCCCGCTGCCTCGGGTGAAGGGCCGGAACCACGCTGGGAATGTCTGCAGGGCCTGCAACCATTGCTGCCCGGTTTCCTCGCTGATGGGTTGCAGCGGGGTGAACTCCAGCTGGGTCAGGTCCCGGCGATGACTGATCGCCAGCAGCGGGTGCTGAGGATCGCGCTGGTCGATCAGCAGGTAGCGTCGGCTGAGTTGCCAATCGGCGGGCACCGAGCAGTCGAAGTCCAGGGGCGTCAGGCTGATGCCAGTGTCCAGGGTATTGCTTGTGGGCCAGTTGTCGGTGACCCGCACCGGATTGTCCGGGGCCACGCAGGCTCGCAGCGCTTCGGGGCTAAACAGAGCCAGGGGGGGCGACTTGTAGACCCGCTGCTGGTACTTCAGGTCCTGATAGCCGTTGAGGTAGAACAGCCCGCGGTACTGGCTCAGGACAATCCGCGCCGGCACTTGCGTCAAGCCTGGCAGGGGGAACGGCTTGATCTGCAGGGTGGCGGTTTCCGGGTAGTCGAGGACGATGTAGCGGGACATTCCCGACCATTTGATCGCGCCCAGGTCCAGGTCGAAGGCCTGGGCGGCGGGTGCGCCAGCCAGCAGTGCCAGCGCCAGGCCAAGCCCGCGAATGCCGATGTGGCGGGTGATGGCGGTGAATAGGTTCACGTGTGCAGTCCCTTGCCGGTAGAAAGCTCGGCAATGTAATGCAATCAGCGTCGTTGTGCCGGGCTTTGTTTCAGGGGCGCTGCGGGCTCGGCGCCACGCCTCAAAGGCGAAACGCCGTCGTCGGCGGTGGCGGCGCAAAGCCGTGCAGCACTTGGAGCAGGTCGTCGCGCTTGCGCCGGGCCATGATCTCCAGCAGCCAGGTGTAGCCGTTGTTGTTGCAGTAGCGGCCCACGTTGGGGTCGGCGCCACGTTTTAGCAGCAGGGTGAACATGTCCAGGCTCTCTTGCTGGCTGACCCAGGGATTGATGACCTCGGGCGAGCCCTGCTCGGCCACGATCATCAGCAGGCTTTCACGAATCGGCTGTTTGGCGCAAAAACTGCGGCCGTAGCTCAGGTTGAGGTTGGCCCCGGCCTCCACCAGTTGCCGGGCCGCGGCGTAGTTGCCGCCCTTGAGCGCCAGGAACAGCGCGGTCACGCCATCCGGCCCGCTGCGCTTGTCGAGGTCTTGTGGATGCTGCAACAGCCAGTTGAAGCGCTCGATGTCGTCGCGCTCCTTGGCCATTTCCTGGAGGGCGGTGCCGCCCTGGGCATCCTGTTCATCAATGGCGGCGCCGGCCTGCAGCAGGAAGTTGAGGCGCTTGGCCCGGTTCAGGTCGGGGTTGTCCTTGAGGTCGCGGCGCATGGCCAGGACCCCCAGGGTGCGGCCGTTGTACTGACCCTGGGGGCGGGCGCCATGGGCCAGCAACAGCCGGGCGATGTCCAGGTCGGGTTTATCCAGCGCGTGCAACAGCGCCGGGCGCCCATCGGCGGCGATGACGTCGCCGCTCAGGCCGCTCTGCAGCAGACGCCGGACTTCGCCCGCGTCACCTTGGTCCACCGCCGTCACCAGCGGCCAGGCGCTTTGGCAGGCCGGTTCGCTGGGGGCTTTGAGGCCCAGGCGCTGGGTGACCCTGGCGGGGACCCCGAGCTGGCGTTGCAGGCGCAGCCCGCAGTACCGCCGATAGTTTTCCATGGCTCGGCCGCGGTGCCGGGTGTCCGCGGGCTGCTGCTGATACAGGCGCCAGTCCAGGTCCGCCAGATTGAGGTAGGTCGGCATGCGCCCGGGGTCGCGCCGCAGCACGTAGGCCAGCCAGGGGCGGGCGCTCTGCAACTGGCCGGCCTCGGTGGCCCAATAGGCGATGTCGTTGAGCAGGCCCGGGTAGGTACTGCGCTCGGGGGCGATGGCGCGAAAGTCATGACGGCTGAAGAACTCTTCCACCCGGGCGATGCCCGGGGCCTTGTCCTTGGCATCGCGCAATTGCGCGTGCAGCTGGCGAAATTCGGTCCAGACCTGCTCCGCGCCGGGCGGCGGCGCATAGGGCTTGACGCGCAGCTGGCCGCTGCTGGGGTCAAAGGGTTCCAGCAGCTTCGGGTATTTGTGCAGGGCTTGCAGCCATTGCTGCTGCAGTTCGGGGCTGATCGGTTGCTGCGGGGTGAAGTCGATCCGTGACTCGCCCTGGCGCTGACCGATGGCCAGCAACGGCCGCTGGGGATCGCGGCTGTCCACCAGCAGGTAGCGATTGCTCAACTCCCAGCCTGGGCTCTGGCAGTCGAAACTCAGCTTGGTCAGGCTCAGGGCGGTTTCCAGCAGCTTGCTCGGCGGCCAGTTGTCCGTGACCCCAACGGGTCGTTGTTCGGGCGCGCAGGCCTGTAGTGCCTGGGCGTTGAACAGTGCCATGGGTGGCGACTTGTAGACCCGCTGCCGGTACTGCCCATCCGCATAGCCGTTGAGGTAGAACAGGCCGTGGTATTGGCTGAGGATCACTCGGGCCGGGGGCTGGGCCAGCCCGGGCAGGGGAAAGGGCTCGAGTTGCAGGGTGGCGGTTTCCGGGTCGTCCAGGAGGATGTCGCTCTGCATCTCCCACCAGCGGATCTTCGACAGGTCAAAGGCCTGGGCAACGGGGCTGCCCGCCAGCAGCAGTGCCAGACACAGCCCGCGAATGCCGATGCGCCGGGCGATGGCGCCTGTGATTAGGTTCAAGCTTGCAGTCCCTTGCCGGTAGAAAGGTCGGTAATGTAATGCAATCGGCAGCTTTGCAGGTTGTGTGAAAACGACTGCGTTTGGCAATGCCGCGGTAAAAACAGGCTCGTGCGCGAGTCCGATCGGAATGCTTATTCAGGTCCCTAAAGTCGAACGCGACCCCGGCCGTTGCTCGCTTGTTTTCGCCTTGTCTTGCCTTCACACGCGAGGTTTTCACACAGCCTGTTTATGCCGGGGGTTGTCTCAGGGGCGGAACTGGCTCGGCGCCACACCGCTCCAGCGGATAAAGGCGTGGCGAAAGCTTGCGGTTTCGCTGAAGCCCAGGGCCTCGGCAATCCGGTAGATGGGCATCTGGTCTTCGCAGAGCATTTGTTTGGCCTGCTCGAAGCGCAACTCGTCCAGCAGCTCCTGATAGCTGCAACCCAGGTCGCGCAGATGGCGGCGCAACGTCCTGGCCGAGCAGTTCATCTGTTGCGCCAGCCCTTCAAGCCCTGGTGCGGCATCCAGTTGTGCCGCCAGCAACTGGCGGATGCGCCCGAGCCAGGCCTGGCGTCCGGTGAACTCGATGTTTTGTTTGCGGCAACGCTCGGCCATGGCCTGGTGGGTGATGGCGTCCGCCAGGGGCAGGGGTTGTTCGAGCCATTGCTGGTCGAAGGCGAAGGCGTTGCTGCGGGCGTTGAACTGCAGCGGGCATTCGAAGGCTTCGCGGTAGCGTGGTTGATAGTCCGGTGCCGGGTAATCGAAGCGCGCCCCCAGCAGCGGCAGGGGGTGGCCCAGCAAGTCGTCGCAGATGACCTTCAGCGACACCAGGCAGAACTCGGTGTTGAACGCCGCCAGGGCCGGGCTTTCGCGGTAGCCGGCGGCGGTGAACCAGATGCGCGAGCCGTCGGCTTCCAGGCTGAGTTCGAAAAGTGTTCCCAACAGCGCCGGATAGCGCATGGCTAGGCGCAAAGCGTCACCTAAGGTGGCACTGGTGAGCAGCGCATAACCGAGCATGCCGTAGGAGGACACGTGCATGCGCCGGCCCAGTTCCAGGCCGATGTCCTGTTGCAGGGCCACGGCGTTGGCGCACACCAGCATCTCCTGGTTGGTGGTGATGCGGGTGTCGGCGCGGCTCAAGTCGGCGGGGTTGATGCCGCTGCCGGCCAACAGCGCTTCACTGTCCTGGCCCTGTTCCTTGAAGGTGTTGAGCACCAGGGAAACGGCGTTGAGGGTGGTGAGGTGCGAGTGCAGCATGCGCAGATTCCAGCCTGGGAAAGACCGGGGACAGGAGCAATTTGCATGCCGCCCGCGCTCAGACCTGCGCTTTGCCGGCCCGCTGCATGGGGCATTCCGAGTGTTGTGTAGCTAGTGACTTGGCGCTTTGATTGGTGCAACCTGCCTGCCATTCACCGCCTGAGGTGGCGGTGTAGCTCCCCCGATAAAGGATTATGTATGACCCTCACTCCTGCGCGTTCCCTGCTTTTGGTGTCCGGCTTGCTCCTGAGTTCGCTGTGCCTGGCCGAGGCTGAACCAGGCAGCGAAAGCACCCTCAAGGACTCTGCCAAGTCAGCCGTCTCGTCCGCCATTTCGGCAGGCAAGAACCTCTTGGGCGGCGTCAGCGAAGGTGTGCTCGATGGTCGCCAATCGGCGCAAGGCGTCGACGGTGCCTCGATCATTTCCTCCCGTGAGCAAATGAAAGGCCGCGTCGACGTTCAGGTGTTGAAGACCGAAGCCGTCGGCGACAGCTTCAACGTCACCCTGGGCTTCAAGAACAGCAGCGACAGCCAGTTGCGACTGATCAACCTCAAGCAGACCGGCGCCCTGCTGGCGATCGACCAGGACGGTTACGCCAACAACCTGACGGTCAGCCTCGACAACCCGGACGAAGTCACCATCCCGGCCAAGGCGGCAGTGCGGCAGAAATTCGTGTTTGAAGGACCGATCGAGAGCTCGAGTTCGGTGCGGGTCTGGGGCCAGGATTACTCGGTCAAAAAGTAACCTGACCGCCACCCTCTGCTCGCCGTCGAGCCGGCGGCTACCGCAGTAGCTGCCGGCTCCCTAGCGTGAGTTTCAGCTCAGCTCGCCACACAGATCGAGTTCGACCAGGCGCCGCACTTCGGCGCTTTCCAGCCCGGCACCGAGCAGCGCATTGAGCTTGCCGAACGCTGCTTCGCGAGTCATGCCGCCAGCGGACAGCACACCCACGCCGCGCAGGCGGCTGCCGGCTTCGTAGATGTCCAGCTCCACCCCGCCTTCATGGCACTGAGTCACGGCTACCACCACGATCCCGCGTTCATGGGCACGCTTGAGACTGGCGAGGAACGCCGGGTTGTCGCTGGGCCCGGTGCCGCTGCCGAAGCATTCCAGCACCAGGGCCTGGATGCCGCTGTCGAGCACGCCGTCCAGCAGCTCGGCGCCGATGCCGGGGAACAGCGGCAGCACGCCGACCTTGGCCAGTTGCTTGGCCTGGCGGTAGTTCAGCGCCGACGGAATCGCTTCGGCCTTTGCGCCGCCGCCATTGCGTTGCAGGGCGGCAAACGGGTGGCGGCCGAAACTGCGGATTTTCGCGCAGCGGGTCGGCGCCAACAGCTCGCCGTGGAAGTACAGGTGCACCCCCGGGGCCAGGCCCTGGCCCAGGGCCAACAGGGCGCCGCTGAGGTTTTCCCAGGCGTCGCTGTCGGGTACGCCGGCCGGCAGCATCGAGCCGGTGAAAACCACGGGCGCCGGCAGGCCCAGCAGCTGGAAGCTCATGGCGGCGGCGCTGTAGGCCAGGGTGTCGGTGCCGTGAAGGATCAGCACGCCGTCGCAACCCTGGTCCACGGCCTCGACCACCGCTGCACACAGGCGCTGCCAGTAGTCGGGGGTCATGTTGGCGCTGTCGATCAGTGGCGCCATCTCGCGAAAGCGCCACGTCGGCACCGCCAGCCCGGGCTGGCTGTCGAGGTGAGCGCGCATCCGCGCCTCGAAACCGGACGCCGGGGCCAGGCCGTCGGCGCTGGCCTGCATGCCGATGGTGCCACCGGTGTAGAGCACCATGACCTGTTGCGCGGCGGGGAAAATTGCAGGGTTCATTGAGCGTCTCCTGAGCAATGGCAGCGTGGGCCGCAAGCTTGCCTGCGGCCACGCGCGGTGTCACGTCGGGCGACAGGGCGTCGCCCGATTTTCAGCACTCAGCGTTGCGCTGGGCTGGCCTGGGCGGCAATGCCTTGCGCCTCGGTCTGGGTGGGGGTAGGCGCCGGGATCTGCGGGTTGGCAGGCCAGGCTTTGGCGTCCAGGTCCAGGTCGGCGAACTTGCTGGAGTCGAACACCGGGGTCTTGATGCCGGCGGCGCGCTGGTCGTCGTAGTCCTTGAGAATACGCATGCCGACCTTGAACAGCAGGAACAGGGCGATCAGGTTGACGAACGCCAGCATGGTCATGGTGATGTCGGCGAAGGCGAACACGGTACTGAGGTTCTCGATGGCGCCCCAGAAGATCAACACCAGCACCAGGGCGCGGTAGGCGATCAGCGCATCGCGTCTTTCACCCAGTAAAAAGCGCAGGTTGCTCTCGCCCAGGTAGTAGTTGTAGAGGATCGAGGTGAACACAAACAGGGCCAGGGCGACCGAGATGAACATCCGCCCCCATTCACCGACGACCGCCGCCAGGGAGTTCTGGGTCAGGGCGATGCCGTCACCTTCGAAGCCCGGGGTGTAGAAACCCGACAGCAGGATCAGCAGCGCGGTGCAGGTGCAGATCACGAAGGTGTCGAGGAACACGCTGAACGCTTGAACCACGCCTTGTGCCACCGGGTGCTCGACCTGGGCCACGGCGGCCACGTTCGGTGCACTGCCAAGGCCGGCTTCGTTGGCGAACACGCCACGCTTGATACCCATGACGATCGCGCTGCCGATCAAGCCGCCAAAGGCCTGGTCAAGACCGAAGGCGCTCTTGACGATGGTCGCCAGCATGGCCGGCACCTGGTCGAACTGCAGCACGATCACGTACAGCGTGACGGCGATGTAGATCAGGGTTTTGACCGGCACCAGCAGGTCGGCGATCGCCGCGATGCGTTTGATCCCACCGATGAACACCAGGCCCAGCAGCACGGCCAGGGCCAGACCGGTGTAGGTGGTGTCGAAGCCGAAGGCATTGTTCAGCGAGTGGGTCACGGCGTGGGCTTGCAGGCCGTTGAAGGCGAAACCGAAGGTCACCAGCAGCAGAAAGGCCATGATCATGCCCAGCCAGCGTTTCTGCAGGCCGTGCTGGATGTAATAGGACGGGCCGCCGCGGTACTGGCCCTTGGAGTCGCAGCGCTTGTAGAGCTGGCCAAGGGAGCACTCGAAGAAGCTGCTGGACATGCCCACCAGGGCGGTCACCCACATCCAGAACACGGCGCCCGGGCCACCCAGGGTCACGGCGATACCGACGCCTGCGATGTTGCCCGCGCCGACCCGGCCGGCGAGGCTGAGCATCAGCGCCTGGAACGAACTGAGCTGGCCGGCGCTGCTTTTCAGGCTGTCGCGAAACACCGCGAACATATGGAAGAAGTGGCGCAATTGAACGAAACGCGAGCGGATCGTGAAGTAGCCGCCGAGCCCGACGATGAGCGCGATCAGCACTTTCCCTGAGAGGAAGTCGTTGATGACTTCGAGCATGGATTATTCCTCGCTATTTTTTGTGTAGGCAAAATCAGAACAGACAGAAACATTCTGTTACACCGCTGATTGCACGCACGGCAGGGCGGTGGGGCGAGTGTTCGTCCCGGTTCTCTATTCGCGGGTTGTTATTAGTTCGGGTTTCCCGTGGGTTTGAGCCTCGTTACCGACGGCTGCCCACGTGAAGAGGGGGCGCACTATACCGGTGCGCGGGCTCGCCGTCTGCATGTTGCGTGTCGAGCCGAGGAACGGCAATGCGGCGCGGGGGCTGAATCGGTTCTTGTTGAGCCCGGCAAACCCCGTCAGCAGGGGCTTCAAGGGCCCGTGCAATCCTCTGCCAGCCGTGGGAGCTGACTTGCCAGCGAAGGGGGCCGTTTGAGCGGTGCCCGTCTTGAGGTCCTGTTCGCCGGCAAGCCGGCTTACGGGGCTACAGCCAGAAATCCTCTCGGCGCTCTTGGAAGTCCTTTAACTCACCCTGCTCCAGCAACTGGCGAATCCACGGCCCCAGCAGATCCAGCGAGCTGTCCAGAGGCGTGGGTTGCTGCCAGCGCAGCGGCACTTGGGCAAAGCGCGGCTGGTTGGCGCTGACTTTTTCCAGGATCTGCCGGTCCTGCTTGAGGATCACCTTGAACAAGGGGTGCAGCACCGCGCGTTTGAGCCAGCCCGGCAGGCGGCCACGGGCCGTGGCGATACGCGCGAACAGGTGCAGTTGGCCCTCGGCGGCCGGGGTCAGCCAGGCACTGACCAGCAGGTTGAGTCGGCCCTGGCGGTCGCGGTATTCGATTTCCGCCAGCCCCGGCAGGCGAAAACGGCCCATGCTGAGGCCGCGTTCGCCTTCGAACAGCCGCGAAATCAACCCGGATTGGGTGCCTTCTTCGCTGTACTGCGCCTCGACCCCATCGTCCAGCGCATGCACCCAGGCGCTGATGCGCTGGCGCTGGCGGTCGTGGCGAATCCAGCCGGCGTGCACGAAGTGGGTATGGAAACCGTCGAGGAAGTTCTCGGCGGCGTCCTGCAAGCTGCACTGCACCCGGTCGCTGATCCAGAACACGTCCAGGGCCTGAGCCTGCTCGGCGGCGGCCACCGGCGGCGCATGCGGCCGCTCGCTGGCGAGGCTGGCCCACACCAGCCCCTGGGCTTCGCAGCTGTGCAGCGGTTGCAGCAGTGGCTGGCTGCAACGCTGCCGTTCTTGGCCGGGCAGGTGGGTGCAGCGGCCCTGGGGGTCGAAGCGCCAGCCGTGGTAGGGGCACTGGAGCTGCCCTTCGCGTACTCGTCCGGCGCTCAGTGGCGCAAAGCGATGGGGGCAACGATCCGGCAGCACCGCGGCGGCGCCGTCGGCATCGCGAAACAGCACCAGCGGCACGCCGTGCAGGGTGCAGGCCAGGGGTCGCTTGTGCAGCTGCCGGCTCAGGGCGACGGGCCACCAGCCCGAGTGACTGTTCACAGTTTGAGCTTCCTCATCAGCGGCACGCCGATCCGTTGCAACAGCTGACCCATCAGGTGCCACACCAGGCGCCGCGGCCAGGGCAGGTGGGCGACGTGGATCAGGCTGTACTCGATTTCCGGCTGGCCACCGCGCAGGCGCTTGAAGGCGGCGGCGCCGGAGCTGAAGTTGAGCACCTGACGGCGGTTCACCGCTTCTTGCAGGCATAGCCGGGTCAGTTGCCGGTACAGCCCGGCGCGCTGGGGCAGGGCGGTGTCGTAGCCAACGATGGGCGTGCTGATCAGGGCGCTGTTGGCGAACCAGCCCAGGGCGCCGTCGATGCGCCCCTCGGCGTTGCGCAGGGCGCGCACGTCCAGCCAGCCCTCGGCCTGCCCGCGTTGCAGCCATTGGGCGCTGTAGTGCGGGTTCAAGCGGCTGTATTTGTCCAGGTACAGCAGGTTGTACAACTGCTCGATGCGCTGGAAGTCAGCCTCGTTCAGCTCGCTGCCGGGCACCACCGTATACGGGCTGCGGCGCAGGAGGGTGGCGTCCAGGCGGGTGTTGTGGTGGCGCAAGAAGGCTGAATCTTCACCCTGGCGGCCGTCGAACAGGTACACCTGGCGGCTGGGAATCGCCAGGTAGCCCAGGGCTTGCAGGCGCTTGCGCAGTTCGCGGTTGCTGAAGTCGTTGAGCGAGCGAAAGCCAAAGCCGTGGTCGGGAAACTCCTGACGCAGCAGCTCGGTGATCGCCGGCAAGTCCGCGCCGTCCCAGTCGGCCGGGTACAGGTTGGTGGACAGCAGCCAGTTATTGACCTGCACCAGGCGGTCGACCTTGGCCGCGCTCAGCAGCCGGTCCACGCCCTGGGTCAGCCGCTTCAAGGGCCAGGTCAGCCAGGGCCGCTTCAGGCGCTGCAGTTCTTCCCGGGCGTAGCCGCTGTAGGCGGTTTGCGGCGACACCACGTAACAGTTATCCACCGGGTCGTGGCCGTGGTTGATGCTCACCGGGAACTGCTGGCGGCCGGTGTCCAGCAGGGCCAGGGCGGTGCTGACGTTGCCGATCAGCGCGCCGCCGGCGCAGGTGCGCACGTACTGCCGGGCGTGGCTGTCGTCGGCGCTCGGCGGCTCTAGGGCCAGTTGCTCGGGCAGCAGCAACTTCATCGGCGCGGTGCTCCCAGGGGCTGGCCGTTCCACTCGATGTCGGCGGTGGAGGCGGCCAGCAGCCCGCAGCGGCGGGTCAGGGCGCGGCCGATGATCTCGCCGAGGCTCAGCAGCTGGGCGGTCAGTGGGCCGCGATCGCCGTCTTGCACGATCACGTCCCGGGCCTGCCGGTAGTCGTGCCAGAACGTCCGACTCAAGAGCCGTGGCGGCGCGGCCAGAAGCAGCATGGCCAGGGCGATCATCCGCGGTTCCAGGGTCGCCTCCAGCGCTGCGTCGGCCTCGTTGCCCAGCGCCGTCACCAGTTGCCCCCGCTGGTCGTCGAACAGGTGCACGCCGCTGGTGGCCCTGGGGTTGCACTCCAGCACGTGGAAGCGGCCCTGTTGGTCCTCGATGAAGTCAAAGCCCACTTGCCCGGTGTAGCCGGTGGCCCGGCCGAACTGCTCCAGGAACGCGCGGATCGGCGCCGGGGCGCAGCTGTGGAAGTAGATCCCCGAACCGCGCCCGACCCGGTAGCGGGGCTGATAGCTGCTGTGGGCGCGCAACTGGCCGTCCACCAGCACGCTGAAGCTGCAGTATTCCTGGCCGGGGACAAAGCGCTGGGCCACCCAGGGGGCCTCGGCGCTGGGCCGGACCTTGGCCAGTTGCGCCGGGCTCGGGCGGATCAAGGTCTGGGAGGCGAAGCGCGAATAGGCCGGCTTGAACACCAGGGCGTCGTGCTCGGCGGCCAGCGCTTGCAGCGCGGCCGGGTCATGCAGCACTTGGGTTGGCGGCGCGGCCACGGCCCAGCCCTGGGTCAGGGCAGCAAAATCGCCCTTGTGATGCAGGCGGTGCAGCAACTCGAAATCGCTGGTGAACACCCGGCACAAAGGCCGCAGGCGCTCCAGGCCGTGGGCCAGGTAGAACACCTCTTCGCAGGTCGGCAGCAGCAGGTCGATGGCCTGTTGGCGGATGACCCCGGCCAGGGCTTCGATCCACGCATCCGGGTCGTGGCGCGGCTCCGGCAGGCGCACGAAGTGCTCGGCGGCGCGGCTGAAACGGCTCAGGGGGTGGGCCAGGGAATCGGCCACGGTCACTGTCCAGCCGGCTTGGCTAAAGGCCCGGGCCCACTCCAGGCAGGCCGGGGCCCGGGCGCCGAGAATCAATACACGCATGGCAGGCCCTCGGGCAGTTGCAGCATCAGCAGGCGGCGTCTTTTGGTCTGTGGCGGCGGTGCCTGCCAGTGGCCGAAGCTCAGCTGCGGCGCCTGCAGCCCTTGTTGCGCGCAGAGTGCAGCCAGGGCTTCGCGCAAGCGCTGGCACAGCCCGTGGTAGTCGCCCGAGGCACGCAGGTTGACCTGCCAGAGCAGCCCGCGCTGCTGGATCTGGTATTCCTCCAGTTCCGCCCCCAGCATCAGCAGGGCTCGGCGCAATAAGTCGGGGTAGAGCGGTGCCAGGGTCTGGCCGTTGAGCCGGGGCAGCCAGAGAATCTCGTCGGCACGGCCTTCCACGGCGGCAATGGCCCGCTCCGCGCGACCACAGGGGCAGGGCGCCTCGGCCACCCGCAGGATGTCGTTGAGGCGATAACGCACGATCAACTGCGTACGCCGAGAAAAGTCGGTGATGATTGGCTGAAAGCGCGTGCGTTGCGGGTCCAGCCACTGCGGCTCGATGTGCAGGTGGCTTTCATTAAGGTGCAGGGTGCCGGCCTCGCAGGTGTAGCCGAGAAAGCCTTCGCTGGCCTGATAGATCTGCTGCGGCTGGCGCCCGAAGGCCTGCTGTACCAGCTCGGCGTCGGTGCTTTCCAGCACTTCGGCCACCGACAGGATGTGTTGTGGGCGGATCGTCAGCTGCCCGGCCAGAGCGGCCTGGGCCAGCCCGCGCAGCACCGTGGCCGGCGCCACCAGCACGTCCGGTTGCTGCTGGTTGAGGCGCTCCAGGGACGCGCCCAGCCCCAGGGTCAGGTCATGAAAGGCGAAGTCGATGCGACGGCTGGCCAGGGTGGTGTACAGGCGGCTGTTGGCCCGCAGGAAAAAGGCGATGCGCAGCGGCGCCAGCCAAGGGCACAGCAGCCGTGGCAACAGCGCCCGGGGCAGGGTGCGCGCCAGCAGGATGCCGGCCCAGCGTTGGCGTTCCACGCTGCTGACCAGGAACACCCCCTGAGCCCCCGAGGTGCCGCTGGACAGGCCCACGGTGATGTCCCCCAGGGTCGGGCTGAAGTCCCGGGAACGCTCGGCTTGCAAGGCTACCGGCAACACCTGCTCCAGGCTCAGGGCGCGGGTGTTGAAGCCGGCGAAGTCGCTCATCAGGGCGGCTTTGTCCATCAGCGGCAAGCTGTGCAGGCCGCTGTTGCCCAGCCCCGCAAAGCGCTGGCCACGGGGCATGACCTTGGCCATGAAGTGCTTCAGGCGCCGGGCCTGCCAGGCTTCCAGCCGCCCGCGGCGATAAAAGCGCAGGACATAGCGGCTGAACACGAAGGCGCCGATGCTGCGCAGGGTGCCCAGCAGGCGTTCACTGTTCATCGGCAAACGCCTCCCAGGCCTGGGTGCAATGGGACGGCAGCACCGCCACCGCCGGCTCGCGACGGATCAACTGGCCCAGGCCGCGATAGGTGCGCACGTACTGCTGGCGGTCGGCGCTGGCAAACCACAGCGCTGGGGCGGCCGGCAGGCGCTCGGCGCGACAGGCCGGCACCGACCAGCAGGCGTCGGCCACCAGGAACACCGGCCGGCCCTGGGCGTCGGGGATGAACAGCCCGAGTTGGCCTTCACTGTGTCCCGGCAGCGGCACGCCGATCAGGCTGCCATCGCCGAACAGGTCCAGGCCCTGTTCGAAGGGCGCCATCCAGCCCGGCAGTGCACTGCTCGGGCTGGCCTCGGCCAGGCGCAGGCGGGCGCTGAAGTCGTCCGGCAGCAAGCCCGGTAAATGGCCGCCGAGGGTGGCGCGCCAACGCTGGCCGCGCAGGCCTTCTAGATGCCGGTAATCGGCGCCCAGAGCGATAAAGCGCGCATTGGCAAAATCCCGCAACCCGGCGATATGGTCGGCGTGGAAGTGGGAAATGATCACATGGCGGATATCCCCCGGGCCGATACCCCGTTCATGCAACTGCGCGCCCAACTGTTCCACCACGGGCAGTTGCACCGGCACCGCGCTGCGGTACAGGCGCTCGGGCAGGGCGCGGGTGGCCTGGAAGAAGTGCTCGGCGTAGCCGGTGTCGTAGAGGATCCAGCCGTGCTCCGGGTGCTGGATCAGCCCGCACAGGGCCGGAAACTGCACCGGCGCCAGGCGCCCGCCACGGTCGGCCATGCATTCCAGGTGCTGGCACCAGCCGGCCCGCAGTACCTTCAAGCTCACGCGGCGGCTCATGGCTTTTGTCTCTGTTGGGCCAGCCACCATTGGGCGTGCTGGGCAATGCCCTGGTCCTGGCTGATCACCGGGCGATAGCCCAGGTCGCGCTGGATGGCGCTGATGTCCAGGGTCTGACTGAAGGCCAGGACGCCGGCGCCGTAGCGGGTGATCAAGGGCTCGGCGCCGTTGCCCAGGCGCGCCTTGAGCTCCAGCAGGCGCGCCACGCCATGCACCAGGGGCCAGGGCAGGCGGCGGGTGCGCAGCGGCAGGCGGAAGTGCTCGGCCATTTGTTGCAGCAGGTCCTTGAAGGCCAGCGGCGTGCCGTTGCTCAGGTTGTAGATGCACAGTGGGCGCGGCAGGGGCCGGGTCAGCGCCAGCCACACCGCGTGCACCAGGTTGTCGACGCAGGTCAGGTCCAACTGCGCCTGGCCGCCGCGCATCAGCGGAATCGCCCCGCGTTGCATCACCCGCAGCAGGCGCGGCATCAGGGTTGCGTCCCAGGGGCCGAACACCGCCCGAGGGCGCAGGATCACGCATTCGGGCAGCTTGGCGTCTGTCAGCAGGGTTTCGGCCTGGGCCTTGCTGCGGGCGTAGTCATTCACCGGTGGCGGCAGTGGCTGGTCTTCGCGGATGCCCAGGCGGTCGCTGAAGTCGAAATACAGGCTCGGGGTGGAAATGTGCACCAAGCGCGGGATGCGGTTCTTGCCGCAGGCGTGGATCACCTCGGCGGTGGAATCGAGGTTGGCCCGGGCAAACGCCTGGGGCGAACCCCAGGGTGACGACAAGGCGGCGCAATGGACAATGGCGTCATGTTCGCGGCTGACATCGGCCAGCAGGCGCTTGGCCAACGGGGTGCCGTGCTCCAGGGGCAGCCAGCGCACCGGCGCCGGGCTGTGGGCAATCACCTCGGCCGCCGCCTCGGGGTTGCGTCCGCTGAACTGCACTTCGCAGCCTTCGGCGGCCAGCTTCCAGACCAGATGCCGACCGATAAAACCGGTTCCACCGGTGACCAGGATCTTCATCAGAACTCCAGGACCATGCCGCCCAGGGACAGGCCGGCGCCGGTGCCGATCAGCAACAGCCGTTGCCCGCGTTGAATGCGCCCGTCGCGCACCGCGATGTCCAGGGCGGTGGGCAGGGACGCCGCCACCTGATTGCCGTGCCGGGCAAAGATATCGATGACCTTGTCCGGCCCCAGGCTCAGGCGCTTGGCCGCATGCTGCATGGCCTGTTGGCTGGCTTGGTGGGGGATGATCCAGTCGATCTGCGTGAGGGGCAGCGCGGCTTGCTGCAGCAAATCGTCCAGCAGTTCGGGCAGGTGCTTGGCCGCCAGGCGGAACACGCCTTTGCCCTGCATGGCGAAGCTGGTCAGGGGCTCGAACGGCACCTCGATGCGCCGCGGGTGAAAGCGCGAACCGCCGGCGGGGATCTGGCACAGCGCCGCGCCTTCGGCGTAGGTCTTCAGGCGCGAGGCGAGGATTTTCTGGCCGCCGTCGCCCGCCCCCAGGACCACCGCCGCCGCGCCATCGCCGAAGATCCCGCAGACCTCCACTTGCTGCCAGTCCAGGCCGCAGGAGGCGATGTCGGCGCACACCAGCAGTACGCGCCGGTACTGCCCGGCCTGGATCGGCCAGGACAGGGTGTCCAGGGCGGCGATAAAACCCAGGCAACTGGCGTTGATGTCCATGGCCGGAGTGCCCGACTGCCCCAGGCCTAGCTCCCGTTGCAGCAGCGCCGCATTGCAGGGCATGCCCTGATCCATGGTGCCGCTGGCGCAGACGATCAGGTCCAGTTGGCCAAGCGCCAGGCCCGCCGCGTGCAGGGCCTGGCGCGCCGCTCTGGCGCCAAGGCTGGCGGCCGTGTCCGCAGGATCGGCGACGTGGCGCTGCTGCACCCCGCTGATGCGCGCCACGCTGCCGATTTCCAGGCCGAGCTGGCGGTCCAGCTCGGCACTGGTGACCACCCGCTGCGGCAGGGCGTGGCCGGTGCCGAGGATGGCCAGGGCGCGGGCCGGGCGGGGGGAGGACGCTGATGTGTGCATGCAAATTCCGTGTGTGTGGGCGTCGGGGCTTGGTCAGGTGGCGGACGGCGCGACCGGGCATTGGCTCAGGAAGGCTTGCAGCCCCTGCTGGTAGGCCTCGGTGGGCATCAGGTCAGTGTGTTTGGCGATGAAGCAGGCCACGCCTTGACGCTCCATATCGGCGTCCGCCACCAGGTAGAAGTCGGGAATTTCCTGCACGCTTGCGATCCGCTTCCAGGCCAGGCTGCTCTGACCTCCGCGGGTGTTGAGCAGGGTGAAGCCCTGGTCGTCGAAGTTCAGGCAATAGGTGCCTTCGACGGCCCGCAAGCGGGTTTCGATCAGGCGCTGACTCAACCCGCGCAACGGCGCTTGGGGTTTGATCGGGGTGGCGGCAATCCGGGCTTGCAGGTGCTTGATCCAGCGCCCGGAAAAGCGCCACCACAGGGGGATGAAGATCAAGGCGAACGCCACCATGGCAATGACCTTCTCCGGGGTGAAGGTCCGCTCGGGGAAGTAGATCGACAGGCAGCCGCCGATCAGGCACAGGGTGAACATCACGGGACCGATCAAGCGGCTTTGCCACCGGGCAAATGTGTTCATGGCCCGGACATGCTGCTGATCATCCTTGAGCAATTCCTGCTTCAGCGGTTCGGCAATCCAGGCTTCGGTGTGGGCGGGGGTGATGCGGTAGTGCAATTCCATGAGGGCTGAATCCGAGGTCCGTGTTCGGTGAGGGCGGCAGTCTACCGGCTTCTGGGGTGTGGTGAGCAACGGCGTGTGCGCTAACGCCGAGCGGCGGCTCAGGCTGGAAACTGCTCCAGATGCTGCTCCACCCACTGGTACAGGCGCTCGTCCAGCTGCGGCCGCTGTTGGTTGAAGTGGTCCTGGCAGCGGTTGAAGAACGGGTCCTGATTGATGCGCAGGGCCAGCTCAATGGGGCTTTCGCTGCCAGCATGGGCGGCCCGCAGTTGCTGCTGGCGCTGGTCGGCCTGTTCCAGGGTGTGCGTCAGGGCGTCCAGGTGCAGGAGCCTGAACTGAGCGATGGCCTGGGGCAGGTGAAAGTGCAGGGCACTGTCGAAACCCTCCCAGCCTTCGAAGGCCAGCCATTCGTGCAGGATCATCAAGCAGCGCGGTGCCGGGGCCAGCCGCTCCAGCGCTTCGAAGTCCAGCCAGTACTGGCGCGGCAGCTGCTCGGCGGTTTCGATGGCCTGGGCGATCAGGTCCAGGGCCTGGCCCTTGTCCCGGTGATGCTTGCGCAGGATGCGCTGGGTCAGGGTGAAGCGCGCTGCTTCTATAGCGTGCAGGGCGCGGTTCAGATCGTAACCGGCGTTGTGCAGGTGTTCCCGGGCTTGCTCGGGGGGCAGGCCGGATTTGTCTACCAGATCCTGCAACAGCTCGGCTTTGTAGCGTTCGGCGGCTTGCTGCGGATTATCGGCGCAACGGGCGAGCAGGGCCTGGGCGTGGCGCAGGCCGATGGGGATCAACTTGCGTAGCTGTTGCAGGGCCTGGGTGTGCGTCGGGTCCATCGACAGGGTGCCTTGGTCGTCATGGCCGGTGGCGGCGGGAGGCTGATTATCCACCGCGCCGGGCAAAACCTGTAGCCGCTGCCACAGGCTGCGAACGTCCCGAAGGGACGCGGGGGTTCCCAAGGCAGAGGGCGGTTCGGCGGGCGATCGCCAAGCAAGGTCCTGCGGACCTTTTCGCAGCCTCGCGGGCTCGGCAGCGGCTACAGGGTGCGTCAGGGGCCGGGGCGGGCGCCGTCGAGCAGGGCGTCCACCACGGCGCGGGCCATTTCCACGGAATGCACCATGGACCAGATCAGCCCGCGCTCGATGCCGCTGGCTCGTTCGGTGATTTCATCGGACACCTCTTCGGCGCATTTGAGCAGCAAGGAAACGTGCATCAGGGCGTCTTCGGCATTCACCTGGGGTTGCACGGCGAACAGCGGGTGGCCCTGGGCGTCGCGCAGGCCGAAGGGGCGATGGCGGGTGCCGTGCAAGGCGGCCAGTAGGTTGGCGTTGGCGCGGTCCAGCTCTGGGTCGCGGCGTGGATGATCGGTTTGGAGAGGTGGATCGGGGACGAGCTTTTTCATGAGACTGGTTCCTTTAGCGTTTGAGAAACCGCCGGATCTCACTTCCACATGAGAGGGTGGCAGCCGTGCGCAGGTGTGGAAGACCGGGCTAAAGGAACCGGCGCACCCGAGGGTGCCCTACGCACAGCCGCCATAGATCGAGTTCACCCAAGCCGCATCGGCAAGGGTGTTCGAATGAGACGACTGCACGTCCTTTATCCCAGACTTCCACATCCGGGCCGCTGATTTGGCAGCGGCCCCGGGAGACTGCCTGATCGTTCGAAGGGGTACAAGGCGCTCAAAGGCGTGGGGGATTCTCTCGGATTTGCCCTACAAAACAAAGAGACTCTGCTTCGCTATGGCGCGGCTTCGCCTGACAAATCTCGGCTTTTCCAGGCAAAGAGTGGCACAACGGTCGATCAAAGAAGCAGAGAAATGATTTGATGTTTAATGAAATCAGGCTTTGATGCTCGGTCTGTATTTGGGCTGCATATAGTGCGTGGTGGAAGCCGGCAAGATTCAGCTTCAGGAGTCCTGAGCGGCGAAGTTGCACAGGACATTCCTGAGCAGGGCTTCGAGCACGTCGCAAATGCTAGGAGGCATCACTCAAGCGCGTTGAAACGGTTGGCTTTTTAAAACAATACGCATCCGACTTGCCTCTAGAGGAGCCAATGGTCGTCACGCAAAACGATGTGCCTGTTTATGTTGTCGAGTCTTACGTTGAGCGTAAGCGTCGCGACGAGGCAGTTGCGTTGGTGAAATTGCTGGCAGTCAGTTCGCGCGAGTATGCCCGAGGCAAGCATTGTTCGACTGATGAGCTGAAGGCCCGGTTGAGCGGGAGGGTTGCTCACAAATAAAAAAAAGGGCCTGGAGACGTATCTCCAAGCCCTCAAAAGGTGAGAGGTGTCTAGTCCCTCAACCTGGTGAGCGGTGTTGCATGTTTCGGGGTCGCGGCGGTTAAGCTTTCAGCGGAACCAGACGCGGGGCAATCATGTTTTCCGGACGCAGGATGTCGTCGAGCATGGCGTCGTCCAGCAGGCCTTCTTCGCGCACCAGTTCCAGTACGCCACGACCACTTTCCAGGGCGATGCGGGCGATACGGGTGGCGTTTTCATAGCCGATGTACGGGTTCAGCGCGGTGACCAGGCCGATGGAGTGCTCCACCAGTTCGCGGCAACGGGTTTCGTTGGCGGTGATGCCGGTGATGCAGTGCTCGCGCAGCATGTCCATGGCGCGTTGCAGCAGGCGGATCGAGTCGAAGATCTTGAAGGCGATCAACGGCTCCATCACGTTCAGTTGCAGCTGGCCGCCTTCGGCCGCGATGGTCAGGGCCAAGTCGTTGCCGATGATCTGGAACGCCACTTGGTTGACCGCTTCCGGGATCACCGGGTTGACCTTGCCAGGCATGATCGAGCTACCGGGCTGACGCGCTGGCAGGTTGATTTCGTTGATGCCGGTGCGTGGGCCGCTGGACAGCAGGCGCAGGTCGTTGCAGATCTTCGACAGCTTGACCGCGGTGCGCTTGAGCATGCCGGAGAACAGCACGAAGGCGCCCATGTCGGAGGTGGCTTCGATCAGGTCGGCGGCCGGTACCAGCGGCTGGCCGCTGATGGTGGCCAGGCGTTGTACGGCCAGGGCCTGGTAGCGCGGGTCGGCGTTGATGCCGGTGCCGATGGCGGTGCCGCCCAGGTTGACTTCGGTCAGCACTTCCGGCGCCAGGGTCTTCAGGCGAGCCAGGTCTTCGCTGAGGGTGGTGGCGAAGGCCTTGAATTCCTGACCGAGGGTCATCGGCACGGCGTCTTGTAGCTGGGTACGGCCCATTTTCAGGACGTGGCTGAATTCGTCGCCCTTGGCGGCGAACGACTGGATCAGGCTGTCGAGGCTGGCCAGCAGGGCGTCGTGACCCAGCAGCAAACCCAGGCGGATCGCGGTCGGGTAGGCGTCGTTGGTGGACTGCGCCATGTTCACGTCGTTGTTCGGGTGCAGGTACTGGTATTCGCCCTTGCTGTGACCCATGGCCTCCAGCGCGATGTTGGCGATGACTTCGTTGGCATTCATGTTGGTGGAAGTGCCAGCGCCGCCTTGAATCATGTCCACCACGAACTCTTCGTGGAAGTCGCCGCGGATCAGGCGGGCACAGGCCTCGCTGATGGCGGCGTGCTTGGCTTCGCTCAGATGACCCAGCTCGCGGTTGGCATCAGCAGCTGCCTGCTTGACCATTGCCAGGGCCACGACCAGTTTTGGGTAGTGCGAAATCGGAACGCCCGAGAGACGGAAGTTGTTCACCGCTCGCAGGGTCTGGATGCCGTAATACGCTTGAGCCGGTACTTCGAGTACGCCAAGCAGGTCTTTTTCTGTGCGGAAAGATGCAGCGGAGGACATGACGGAAATCATCTCAGTAGGGACCCGGTCTGTGCCGGGAACGCTGCGAATCCTAGGCCGAAGGGAGTTTTTGGGCCAATGCTATTAAACACTGGCCTATGCACATTCGGCATAATAGCGGTGTGACGCCGGAGTGCCGGTGAGCGTGTGACCTAAAATGGTGCGTGTCCGGGAGGACCTGATGAATCTGGAAAGTAAATGGCTCGAGGACTTCAGCGCCCTGGCCGCCACCCGCAGCTTTTCCCAGGCTGCCGAGCGACGTTTCGTGACCCAGCCGGCGTTCAGTCGACGCATTCGCAGCCTGGAAGCAGCCCTGGGCCTGACCCTGGTCAACCGTTCGCGCACGCCGGTGGAATTGACGGCGGCGGGGCAGCTGTTTCTGGTCACCGCACGCACCGTGGTCGAACAGCTCGGCGAGGTGGTGCGTCACCTGCACCATCTGGAAGGCGGTCAGGGTGAAGTGATGCAGGTGGCGGCGGCCCACTCCCTGGCGCTGGGCTTCTTCCCGCGCTGGATCGCGCAACTGCGCAATGAAGGGCTGAACATCGCCACGCGGCTGGTGGCCACTAACGTCGGTGACGCGGTGCACGCTCTGCGCGAAGGCGGTTGCGACCTGATGCTGGCGTTCTATGACCCGGACGCGGCCTTGCAGATGGACTCGGAAATCTTCCCCTCGCTGCACCTGGGGCACACCGAGATGCTGCCGGTGTGCGCCGCCAACCCCCAGGGCAAGCCGCTGTTCGACCTGGAGGGGGAATCCAGTGTGCCGCTGCTGGCCTACAGCGCCGGGGCCTTTCTCGGGCGTTCGGTCAATCTGCTGCTGCGCCAGCGCAACCTGCGTTTCACCACGGTTTATGAAACCGCCATGGCCGACAGCCTCAAGAGCATGGCCCTGGAGGGGCTGGGCATTGCCTGGGTGCCGCAGTTGAGCGTGCGCGCCGAACTGGCCCGGGGTGAACTGGTGGTGTGCGGCGGCGCGCAATGGCATGTACCGCTGGAGATCCGCCTGTACCGCTGCGCTCTGGTGCGCAAGGCCAACGTGCGCCTGCTGTGGCGCAAGCTGGAAGGTGGCGCAGCGCAAAGTGCCAGCAGCACATGACCCTGTCGTCGTTGCTGCAGATCGCGAGGGATGTGCAGCGCCGGCAACGCCTGATCCTGTAGCCGCTGCCGCAGGTTCGGGCCGCGTTCGGACGATCAGCACCGCAGGGGCCGCCAAACCTGGCTCTGAAGGATTGGGGATATAGCTGTGGCGCCGGCTGCGCCGTCGTTCGCAGCCTGCGGCAGCGGCTACCGGGAGCTGGTCAGGCCGTGAGGGGGGGCAGTCCGGGGTGACTGACTTCAGAGTCAATAAAACCGGGGTTTTGCGTCGCCAATACTTTGTTCGACAGATGGTCGGCGAAAGTGCGTTTAACGCACCTTTTTCGGTATACTGCGCGGCCTTCGGCCGGTTCGTCCGGCCATCATTCGTACAGTCAAGCCACGCATTTTCGCGTGGCTTGTTGTTTTTGACGCGCCCGCGGGCGCCCAGAGAGAAGAGGCACGACGATGAGTGCACTGGTTGGCGTGATCATGGGCTCCAAGTCCGATTGGTCCACCCTTAGCCACACCGCCGATATGCTGGAAAAGCTCGGCATCCCTTACGAGGTGAAGGTGGTGTCCGCACACCGCACCCCGGACCTGCTGTTCCAGTACGCCGAAGAGGCTGAGGCGCGTGGCATCGAGGTGATCATCGCCGGTGCCGGTGGCGCGGCGCACTTGCCGGGCATGTGCGCGGCCAAGACCCACCTGCCGGTGCTGGGCGTGCCGGTGCAGTCGTCGATGCTCTCGGGCGTGGATTCGCTGCTGTCCATCGTGCAGATGCCCGCGGGCATCCCGGTCGCCACCCTGGCCATCGGCAAGGCGGGGGCGATCAACGCAGCCCTGCTCTCGGCGAGCATCCTGGGCGCCAAGCACCCGCAGTTCCATGCGGTGCTGAAAAAATTCCGTGCTGAACAGACAGACAGCGTGCTGGACAATCCAGACCCGCGCGTCGCCTGAGGTTGTTGACGATGAAGATCGGTGTAATCGGTGGCGGCCAGTTGGGCCGCATGTTGGCCCTGGCGGGGACTCCGCTGGGAATGAACTTCGCGTTCCTCGACCCGGCGCCGGACGCCTGTGCCGCTGCCCTGGGCGAACACCTGCGGGCCGACTACGGCGACCAGGATCATCTGCGCCAACTGGCCGATGAAGTGGATTTGGTGACGTTCGAGTTCGAGAGCGTGCCGGCGGAAACCGTGGCCTTCCTCTCGCAGTTCGTGCCGGTCTACCCGAGCGCCGAAGCTTTGCGCATCGCCCGCGATCGCTGGTTCGAGAAGAGCATGTTCAAGGATCTGGGGATTCCTACCCCCGAGTTTGCCGACATCCAGTCCCAGGCCGATCTCGACGCTGCGGTGGCACGCATCGGTCTGCCGGCGGTGCTCAAGACCCGCACCCTGGGTTACGACGGCAAGGGCCAGAAGGTCCTGCGCAGCGCCGCCGACGTCGCAGGCACCTTCGCCGAACTGGGCAGCGTGCCTTGCCTGCTGGAAGGCTTCGTGCCGTTCACCGGCGAAGTCTCGCTGATCGCCGTGCGTGCCCGTGACGGGGAAACTCGTTTCTACCCGCTGGTGCACAACACCCACGACAGCGGCATCCTGCGCCTGTCCGTGGCCAGCAGCGATCACCCGCTGCAGGCCCTGGCCGAGGACTACTCCAGCCGCGTGCTCAAACAACTGGATTACGTCGGCGTCATGGCTTTTGAATTCTTCGAAGTCGACGGTGGCCTCAAGGCCAACGAGATTGCCCCACGGGTGCACAACTCCGGGCACTGGACCACCGAAGGCGCCGAGTGCAGCCAGTTCGAAAACCACCTGCGGGCGGTGGCCGGTCTGCCCCTGGGTTCCACGGCCAAGGTCGGTGAGAGCGCCATGCTCAATTTCATCGGCGAAGTACCACCGGTGGACCAGGTCATCGCCATCGACGACTGCCACCTGCATCACTACGGCAAGGCCTTCAAGGTCGGGCGCAAAGTCGGCCACGCCAACCTGCGCTGCGCCGATCAGGCGACCCTGCAAGCACAGATCCTCAAGGTGCAAGCGCTGATCGCCGAGTAACAAATCCACCGGCTGGCGGGAACCTTCGTTTCCCGCCGTTCTCTGATAGCTGGATGCCAAAGTGCTGACTTGGCTTTGGTGTGATCCCCCCTTACAGAGGCACAGCCATGGGCATTATTGGAACCATTTTCATCGGCTTGATCGTTGGTCTGCTGGCGCGTTTTCTCAAACCGGGAGACGACAGCATGGGCTGGATCATGACCATCCTGCTGGGTATCGGCGGTTCGGTGGCGGCCACTTATGGCGGTCAGGCGCTGGGTATCTACCATGCGGGCCAGGGCGCCGGTTTCATCGGTGCACTGGTGGGCGCGATCGTCCTGCTGGTGATCTACGGCTTTATCAAGAAAAGCTGATTGCCTTCTGCAAGCTCCCTCTGCCGCTCGGGCGGAGGGGAGCTCATTTGTTCATCTGAAACTTCAACGCAGCCGACGGTTTGGGCACTAGAATGCCCGGGTTTTTCCGTCCTTCCTTTTTGACCGAGCCACCCTCTCATGCGCCGTCTTCTATTGACCTTTATTCTGCTGGGCTGCGGCCTGGCCCAGGCTGGCGAACTGCCGGAAACCGACTGGCTGGAACTGATGCCCAAGTCGGACCAGAAGGCCCTGGAGCAGATGCCGGAAATCGACCACAACTCCCCCGAAGCCAGCGGCACCTTCACCGACAAGGGTGGCCTGAAGCAGAGCAAGGGCTTGCCGGCGGTGATGTATTCCACCAAGACCGTGCCGGCGATGAACGACAAGACCATTCGCATCGGTGGTTATCCCGTGCCCCTGGAAGCGGATGCCAAGGGGCGCAGCACGCTGTTCTTCCTGGTGCCGTACCCCGGGGCCTGCATCCACGTGCCGCCACCGCCGCCCAACCAGCTGGTGCTGGTGCGCTTTCCCAAGGGGGTGAAGCTGGACGACATCTACACACCGCTGTGGGTGACCGGCACCTTGAAGGTCGAGAAGGTCAGCAATGACCTGGCCGACGCGGCCTACGCCCTGGATGCGGCGAAGGTGCGGGTGGTGCAGGAATCGGATCTCTGAAGCCGCAGCGCTGAATGTACCTTCCAAACGGCTCTGTTGAACTGGACCGCTGAAGGCATTTCTGAACGGTAGGAGCTAGTTGGGGTCAGAGCGGGGCGCCGCTGATGCTCACGCTCAGGGTATGGCGGGCGCCGGGGGCCAGGGTGACGATGTCGTCCATTACGTTGGCGGTTTCGATGCACAGCATGCGCTGCCAGCCGTCGTCGGCCATGTCGCCAAATTGCGCGGCGCGGTCGATCCAGGGGTTCCAGATCACCGCAGTCCGCGAGCCTTCGCTGCGCAGCTGAATTCGTCGTTGCCACTCGGGGTCGACGATCTCCAGTTGCGCCGGAACGTTCAGGTAGATGCGGTCGGTCTCGCCGCTAAAGTGCAGGGCACCGTTCTGTACCTGGGTGGTCCAGTCTTCCAGGGTTTCGATGTAGTTCAGTCCGTCCAGGCCTTCGACCTGCACCTGGCGCACATCGCTGACCGCGAAATAGCTGTGCAGGGCCTGGCTGATGCTCACGCTTTCAGTGCCCAGGTTGTGGCTGGTGAGGCTGATGTGCAGTTGCTCGTCGAGGCGGATGCTCAGGCTTGGTTCCACCTGATGGGGCCAGTCGGTAAAGCCGCCAGTGGGGCAGGGCAGGCGCAGGCGTATGAGCAAGCTGTCGCCGTCGCTTTCGATGCCTTGCAGTTCCCACTCGCTGGCCCGCACCAGGCCATGGGCAGGCGCTGGCTCACTGCTTTGGCGCATGGCCTGCACGCTTAGCGGGTTGCGTGCAAGGTTGCCGAACCAGGGCCAGCACACCGGCACCCCGGCGCGGATGCTCTTGCCGCTTTTGAACGCGGCCTCATCGTTGAGCCAGATCAGCGGCGGCTGCCCGGCCACCTGATAACTGAGGATGTGCGCGCCTTGTTGGGCCACCAGCAGTTCGGCTTCACCGTGGCGAATACGCCAGCAGTTCAGTTCATCCAGTTTCACTGTTTCGACGTGGGGCGTAGGCATGCTGCGGTTCTCGTTCGCAAGGCTTGGGCGGTCATGGCATGCATGACCGCCTCCAGGTTTAACGCGCTCGGGGCGGAACCGAGCGGGTGCGGCCGCTGCCGTCGATGGCGACGAACACGAACACCGCTTCGGTGACCTTGCGCCATTCGCTGGACAGCGGATCGTCGCTCCACACCTCGACCATCATCTGGATCGAGCTGCGGCCGATCTCCAGGGTCTGGGTGTAGAAGGACAGCTGCGCGCCCACGGCCACCGGCACCAGGAACGCCATGCGGTCGATGGCCACCGTGGCCACCCGGCCACCGGCGACGCGGCTGGCCATGGCGGTGCCCGCCAGGTCCATCTGCGCCACCAGCCAGCCGCCGAAAATATCGCCAAAACCGTTGGTTTCACGGGGCAAGGCGGTGATTTGCAGGGCCAGGTCGCCTTGCGGGATTGGATCTTCTTGTTCGAGCTCTATCATGCGAGGGGCCTCTGACCCGTGACGCTTCGTGGGTACTTCAGGTGAATAGCCGTCTTCAGGAAAAACGATTCAGCCCGAACACACTGCGTTCGTCACGTTCTTTCTAAGGCGTGCTATAGGGAAACTCTGCGAAATCGGCTGCTCATGCACGGTGAGAACGACTGCACGCTGGGCACCTCCGGCGCTACGCAGGCAATACTGCGTTAGAAACAGGCACGGATTGCTCATTTACAACACGTAGACTCCGCATTCGTACCGGTTTTTGCCTTATCTTGCTTTCGCTCGCTACGTTCTCACTGCGCATGAGGACAACGGGTTTTCGCACAGCAACCCTTGCCAGGAGCGGCTTTGCGCTCCGAGGTTTGCGAGTATATCGGTCGATAGACTCCACGACGACCCACTCAGTTCGCAAATTTGTGAGTCATTTGTGCGTCGCTGTGTACGCAATCGAACAATTTGCTATCGTGCCGAACCTGCCAGGCCCCAACCAGCGCTGTTGCGGCTTCCAGAACCGACTAATAAGAGAAGCCCTTGCCATGACCACTGTGCCCGCGAGCGCCGCGCAATCTGCGCAACCTGCCCGTCCGCTGACCCGTAGTGACTACAAGACCTTGTCCCTGTCCGCCCTGGGCGGTGCGCTGGAGTTCTACGACTTCATCATCTTTGTATTTTTCGCCACGGTGGTCGGTAAATTGTTCTTCCCGGCGGACATGCCCGAGTGGCTGCGCCTGATGCAGACCTTCGGCATCTTCGCTGCCGGTTACCTGGCCCGACCCCTGGGCGGGATTGTGATGGCGCACTTTGGCGACCTGCTGGGGCGCAAGAAGATGTTCACCTTGAGCATCTTCATGATGGCGGTGCCGACCTTGATCATGGGCTTGCTGCCCACCTATGAGCAGATCGGCCTGTGGGCGCCGATTCTGCTGTTGCTGATGCGGGTGATCCAGGGCGCGGCCATCGGTGGTGAAGTGCCCGGCGCCTGGGTCTTCGTTTCCGAACATGTGCCCCAGCGGCATATCGGCTACGCGTGCGGCACCCTGACTTCGGGGCTGACCGCCGGGATCCTCCTGGGCTCGCTGGTGGCCACCGCCATCAACAGCATCTACACCCCGGTGGAAGTGGCGGACTACGCCTGGCGTATCCCGTTCCTGCTGGGTGGGGTGTTCGGCCTGTTCTCGGTGTACCTGCGCCGCCTGCTGCACGAGACCCCGGTGTTCGCCGAGTTGCAGCTGCGCAAGGCCCTGGCCGAAGAGTTGCCGCTGCGTACCGTGCTGCGCGATCACCGAGGTGCGATCATCATTTCCATGCTGCTGACCTGGCTGCTGTCCGCCGGGATCATCGTGGTGATCCTGATGACCCCCACCGTGTTGCAGACTGTCTACAAATTCCCGGCCATCACCGCTCTTGAAGCCAACAGCCTGGCGATCGTGTTCCTGAGCCTGGGTTGCGTGATCTCTGGGGTCCTGGCGGACCGCTTCGGCGCCGGCAAGGTCTTTGTCATCGGCAGCGTCTTGCTGCTGGCCACGTCCTGGACCTTCTATCACGGCCTGCTGGATAACCCACAATGGTTGTTCCCGATGTATGCCCTGACCGGCCTGTTCGTCGGCACCATTGGCGCGGTGCCTTATGTGATGGTCAAGGCGTTCCCGGCGGCGGTGCGTTTCAGCGGTCTGTCGTTTTCCTACAACCTGGCGTACGCGATCTTCGGTGGCCTGACGCCGATGGTGGTGACCTGGCTGCTCAAAGAGAGCCCGATGGGGCCGGCTTATTATGTCGCGATTATTTGCGGCATCGGCCTGCTGGTGGGCCTGTACCTGTGGGCCAAGGGCCGCTGACCTGCGCCATCCTGTAGCCGCAGCCGCAGCCGCAGCCGCAGCCGCAGCCGCACCTGCTGAGCGCTGAAGGGCATCGCGACCCTGCGGGTCGATCGCAGCCTTCGGCAGCGGCTACAAGAAGCTTTCATTCCCCCATGAAAGAAAGGCCAGCTCCGTTCAGGAGTGCTGGCCTTTCATCTAATTGTCATATTCCGGACATAGAGTGTTCACACGGCCTACAGATACTTGGCCCCGACTTAACACACCCTATCTGCTAGGAGTAAGGCATGAAACTGAAGCGTTTGATGGCGGCAATGACTTTTGTCGCTGCTGGCGTTGCGACTGCCCACGCGGTTGCCGCTGTTGACCCTGCTATCCCGAGCTACACCAAGACCACTGGTGTGTCGGGCAATCTGTCCAGCGTCGGTTCCGATACTTTGGCGAACCTGATGACTTTGTGGGCCGAGAACTACAAAAAGGAATACCCGAACGTCAACATCCAGATTCAGGCCGCTGGTTCCGCCACCGCGCCACCGGCGTTGACTGAAGGCACCTCCAACCTGGGCCCTATGAGCCGCAAGATGAAGGACACTGAGCTGGCGGCCTTCGAACAGAAGTACGGCTACAAGCCAACCGCGATCCCGGTGGCCGTGGACGCCCTGGCGGTGTTCGTGCACAAGGACAACCCGATCCAGCACCTGACCATGGAACAGGTCGATGCGATCTTCTCCTCCACCCGTCTGTGTGGCGCCAAAGCCGAGGTGAAAACCTGGGGCGATCTGGGCGTGAAGGGCGACCTGGCCAACAAGCCAGTGCAGCTGTTCGGTCGTAACTCGGTGTCCGGCACCTACGGCTACTTCAAGGAAGAAGCCCTGTGCAAAGGTGACTACAAGCCTAACGTCAACGAACAACCCGGTTCGGCGTCGGTGGTGCAGTCCATCAGTTCTTCGCTGAACGGCATCGGTTACTCGGGCATCGGTTACAAAACCGCAAGCGTGAAGACCGTGGCCCTGGCCAAGAAAGGTGGCGGCGAGTTCATCGAAGACAGTGAAGAGAACGCCCTGAACGGCAAGTATCCGCTGTCGCGCTTCCTCTACGTTTATGTCAACAAAGCCCCGAACAAGCCTCTGGCCCCGCTGGAAGCCGAGTTCGTGAAACTGGTCCTGTCCAAGCAGGGTCAGGAAGTGGTGGTCAAGGACGGCTACATCCCGCTGCCAGCCAAGGTGGCCGCCAAGGCCCTGGCTGACCTGGGCCTGAAAGAAGGCGCATAAGCCGCCTTAGAAGGTCCGGGCTCCCCGGACCTTCTCGTTTTCGTAGGAGCTGGCCGGCCGGCGTTCCGCTGGCCAGCGCAAGCGCCCGCAAGGGCGACTCAGGCTCAAGGCCGGTTCGTCGGCCAGCCGGCTCCTGCAACCTCATTTTCTGTCCGCTGCCGACGCTGTCACGCGGCGGATTTGCTGCGTCACTGCATTGTCATCTTTCTGTCATACAGGATCGCTAGGGTGTGCGCATGAATGATCTGGCCAACTCCCCCATGACTACGACATCTCCCCCCAAGCGCATTGACTTCAATACGCCTGAGCTGCAACGCAAGCGCCGCATCCGAGCGCTGAAAGATCACCTGACCCGCTGGTACGTCCTGGTGGGTGGGCTGGCGGTGCTGGGTGCTATCACCCTGATCTTTTTCTTTCTCGCCTACGTCGTTGCGCCGCTGTTCCAGGGCGCCGACCTGACCGCCAAGGACCCTCTGACGCCCGCTTGGATGCAGGACGCCGGCAAGCCGCTGATGTTCTCCCTCGAAGAGCAGAATCAGGTGGCCATGCGGGTATCCGACCAGGGGCAGGCGTTGTTCTTCGATATTCACAGCGGCGCCGAACTGCGCAAGGTCGACCTGCCGATCCCGGCGGGCGCCAGCGTTGTTTCCATCGGCAAGGACCAGCCTGGCAACCCGCTGGTGGTGGTGGGGCTGTCCAACGGCCAGGCCCTGGTGTTCCGTCATACCTATAAAGTCAGCTACCCGGATGGTAAGAAGACCATCTCGCCGGCCATCGAGTACCCCTACGGCGAAGCCCCGATCACCCTGAATGAGCAGGGCGGTGCGTTGGAGCACGTCAACCTCAACGCCACGGATTCATCGCTGATCATCGCCGCTTCCACCGGTGCGCAACTGCAGGTGCTGAAGCTGACCCGCGAAGAAAACATGATGACCGGTGAAGTCACCAGCGAGCAGAGCCGCGTCGAGCTGCCGCAGATGACTGAACCGGTCAAGGCGATGTACATCGATCCACGCCAGCAATGGCTGTACGTGATCAATGGCCGGGCCCAGGCCGACGTGTTCAGCCTGCGCGACAAGAGCCTCAACGGTCGCTACAAACTGCTGGAAGACGCCGACAGCGAAGTCACCGCCAGCACTCAGTTGGTGGGGGGGATCTCGCTGATCATCGGTACCTCCAAGGGTGGCCTGGCCCAGTGGTTCATGGCCCGTGACCCGGACGGCGAGCAGCGCCTGAAGCAGATCCGTACCTTCCAGATGGGCACCGCGCCGATCATCGAGATCACTGCCGAAGAGCGTCGCAAGGGCTTTGTCGCCCTGGATGCAGCCGGCAAACTCGGGGTGTTCCACAGCACCGCTCACCGCACCTTGCTGGTGGACCAGGTGGTGGATGGCCCGGGTGTGTTCGGTCTGTCGCCACGGGCCAACCGGGTGATCGTCGAAGCCAACGGCAAGCTGCAACCGTTGCTGCTGGACAACCCGCACCCGGAAGTGTCCTGGAGCGCGCTGTGGAGCAAGGTCTGGTACGAAAACTACGACGCGCCTAAATACGTCTGGCAATCCACCGCGGCCAACACCGACTTCGAACCCAAGCTGAGCCTGGCACCGCTGACCTTTGGCACCCTGAAGGCGGCGTTCTACGCCATGCTGCTGGCGGCGCCATTGGCCGTGGCCGCGGCGATCTACACCGCCTACTTCATGGCTCCGGGCATGCGCCGCAAGGTCAAGCCGGTGATCGAGCTGATGGAGGCGATGCCGACGGTGATCCTCGGTTTCTTCGCCGGTCTGTTCCTGGCGCCCTATGTCGAAGGCCATCTACCGGGCATCTTCAGCCTGTTGATGCTGCTGCCGATCGGTATTCTGGTGGCCGGTTTCACCTTCAGCCGCCTGCCTGAGTCGATCCGCCTGAAAGTGCCGGATGGCTGGGAAAGTGCGCTGCTGATCCCGGTGATCATCTTCGTCGGCTTCCTCTCGCTGTACATGAGCCCGTTCATGGAGAACTGGTTCTTCGGCGGTGACATGCGCATGTGGATCTCCCACGACCTGGGGATCACCTACGACCAGCGCAACGCTCTGGTGGTTGGCCTGGCCATGGGGTTCGCGGTGATCCCGAACATCTACTCGATCGCCGAAGACGCCGTGTTCAGCGTGCCCCGTGGCCTGACCCTGGGCTCGCTGGCCTTGGGCGCCACGCCGTGGCAGACCATGACGCGGGTGGTGATCCTCACCGCCAGCCCGGGGATTTTCTCGGCACTGATGATCGGCATGGGCCGCGCCGTGGGCGAGACCATGATCGTGCTGATGGCCACCGGTAACACCCCGGTCATGGAGCTGAACCTGTTCGAAGGCCTGCGCACCCTGGCGGCCAACGTCGCGGTGGAAATGCCCGAATCGGAAGTCGGCGGCAGCCACTACCGCGTGTTGTTCCTCTCGGCATTGGTGCTGCTGTTGTTCACCTTCGTCATGAACACCCTCGCCGAGCTGATCCGTCAGCGTCTGCGCAAGAAATACTCGTCGCTTTAAGAAAGGTAGAAGTCTGTGAAACAGAACTCCCTAAAAGACTGGTTCAAGAGCGGCGCCCCCGGCGTCTGGATCAGCGGTGGCGCGGTGTCCATCGCGGTCATCATGACCATCGGCCTGCTGGCGGTGATCGCCGTGCGTGGCCTCGGTCACTTCTGGCCGGCGGACCTGGTGCACGCCAATTACGATGTCCCGGGTCAGGCCAACCACCTGGTTGTCGGTGAAGTGGTGCAAAAGGAAGAGGTGCCCCGTGCACGGTTGAAGAGTGCCGGCCTGCCGGTGCCTGACCAGGGGCCGGAGTTCATGACTCGGGAGCTGATCAAGGTCGGCAACCGTGACCTGAACGGCAACGACTTCACCTGGATCGTCGGCGAGTGGCTGACCAACCAGAGCTACCCCAAGGAGCTGATGGCCATCGAGCGCCGTGAGTGGGGCAACTTCTACGGTTATCTGGTCAACGTCAAAGAAAACGGCAAGGTAATCGCCGAAGGCGAAGCCGCCTGGCCTGAGCTGCAAGCGCGGATCGAGCGAGTGAACAAGCTGGCTGCCCAGCTCAAGTCCCTGGAAAAGTCCGACATCGGTGCAATCAACGCCGGCCTTGAGCGCATCCGCCTGCACGGTCGCAAGCTGGAGCTGGAGGGCAAGTTGAGCCCCGCCGCCCAAGCCGACATGGACGCCGAGCGCGCCGAGCTCAATGCCCGCTACCAGGACATCGAAGCCCGTCTGAGCGATTTGCACGCGCAGTTCAATCGCGACAGCCTGACCGCTCGCGATGCCAACGGTAAAGAGCTCGAAATCGGCCTGGGCAAGGTGGTCCACGCCTATCAGCCGAACGCCATGGGCACTTTTGCCAAGATCGGCTTCTACTTCAACAAGGTCTGGGAGTTCCTCAGCGACGACCCCCGTGAAGCCAACACTGAAGGCGGGATCTTCCCGGCGATCTTCGGCACCGTGATGATGACCCTGATCATGGCCATGATCGTCACCCCGTTCGGCGTGCTAGCGGCGGTCTACCTGCGTGAATACGCCAAGCAGAATGCCCTGACCCGGGTGATCCGCATCGCCGTGAACAACCTGGCGGGGGTTCCGGCCATCGTCTACGGCGTGTTCGGCCTGGGCTTCTTCGTCTATGTACTGGGCGGCTCCCTGGACCGACTGTTCTTCCCCGAAGCCCTGCCGGCACCGACCTTCGGTACCCCGGGCCTGCTCTGGGCCTCGCTGACCCTGGCGCTGCTGGCGGTGCCAGTGGTGATCGTGGCCACCGAAGAAGGCCTGGCGCGGATCCCCCGGACCGTGCGCGAAGGCTCCCTGGCCCTCGGCGCGACCAAGGCCGAAACCCTGTGGAAGATCGTTCTGCCCATGGCCAGCCCGGCGATGATGACTGGCATGATCCTCGCCGTGGCCCGTGCCGCCGGTGAAGTGGCGCCGCTGATGCTGGTGGGTGTGGTGAAACTGGCGCCGTCGCTGCCGGTGGACGGCAACTACCCGTACCTGCACCTGGATCAGAAGATCATGCACCTGGGCTTCCACATCTATGACGTCGGCTTCCAGAGTCCCAACGTCGAGGCGGCGCGGCCGCTGGTGTACGCCACTGCGCTGCTGCTGGTGCTGGTGATTGCCACGCTCAACCTGTCGGCGGTGTGGATTCGCAACCACCTGCGCGAGAAGTACAAGGCGCTGGATAGCTAAGAAGAACAGTGGCAGGCGGCAAGCCTCTAGCGGCAAGCCGCCTGCGTGTAACTTGAAGCTCGTAGCGTGCAACTTGCCGCTACGAGCGTAGCGAGCCCAAAGCTGCAAGCCGCGACAAGCCGCTTGCGCACAACTTGAAGCTTGTAGCTTGCAACTTGCGGCTACGAACGGAGTGAGACCATGCAGCACGAAACCCATTCCCATGGCATCAACATGTCCGCCCTGGGCCGCGACAAGCAGAGCCTGAGCCTGGAACAGGAAACCGTGGCCATCGAAGTGCCCGGCCTGAGCCTGTTCTACGGCGAGAAGCAGGCACTGTTCGACGTCAGCATGAACATTCCCAAGCAGCGCGTGACGGCCTTCATCGGCCCGTCCGGTTGCGGCAAGTCGACCCTGCTGCGGACCTTCAACCGCATGAACGACCTGGTGGACGGCTGCCGTGTGGAAGGCGCCATCAACCTTTATGGCAACAACATCTACCGCAAGGGCGAGGACGTGGCCGAGCTGCGTCGCCGGGTCGGCATGGTGTTCCAGAAGCCCAACCCGTTCCCCAAGACCATCTACGAAAACGTGGTCTACGGCTTGCGCATCCAGGGCATCAACAAAAAGCGCATTCTCGACGAAGCCGTGGAGTGGGCGCTCAAGGGCGCGGCGCTGTGGGACGAGGTCAAAGACCGTCTGCACGACTCGGCCCTGGGCCTGTCCGGCGGTCAGCAGCAACGCCTGGTGATTGCCCGGACCATCGCCGTTGAGCCGGAAGTGCTGCTGCTGGACGAACCCTGCTCGGCCCTGGACCCGATCTCGACGCTGAAAGTCGAAGAGCTGATCTACGAGCTCAAGTCCAAGTTCACCATCGTCATCGTGACCCACAACATGCAGCAGGCGGCGCGGGTCTCTGATTACACCGCGTTCATGTACATGGGCAAGCTGGTGGAATTTGGCGATACCGATACCCTGTTCACCAATCCGGCGAAAAAGCAGACCGAAGACTACATCACCGGGCGTTACGGCTAGAGAGGCAACTGCAGCCGCAGGCTTCAAGCGGCAAGACAGCGGCGGTATCCGGATCAATATTTAACTGCTTGAAGCTTGCGGCTTGAAGCTTGCAACTTTCGCGGAGCGAACACGATGATTTCGAAGGAAGGCCTTACTCACCACATCTCCCAGCAGTTCAATGCCGAGCTCGAAGAGGTGCGCAGCCACCTGCTGGCCATGGGCGGGTTGGTGGAGAAGCAAGTCAATGACGCGGTTACCGCGCTGATCGAGGCCGACTCCGGCCTGGCCCAGCAGGTGCGTGAGATCGACGACCAGATCAACCAGATGGAACGCAACATCGACGAGGAGTGCCTGCGCATTCTGGCCCGTCGCCAGCCGGCGGCGTCGGACCTGCGGTTGATCATCAGCATCTCCAAGTCGGTGATCGACCTGGAGCGCATTGGTGACGAATCCACCAAGATCGCTCGTCGGGCGATCCAGTTGTGCGAAGAGGGCGAGGCACCGCGTGGCTACGTGGAAGTGCGTCACATTGGCGACCAGGTACGCAACATGGTTCGCGATGCGCTGGACGCTTTTGCCCGCTTCGATGCCGACCTGGCACTTTCCGTGGCCCAGTACGACAAGACCATCGACCGCGAGTACAAGACCGCGCTGCGTGAGCTGGCCACCTACATGATGGAAGACCCGCGCTCTATCTCGCGGGTTCTGAGCATTATCTGGGTGCTGCGCTCGCTGGAACGGATCGGCGATCACGCGCGCAACATTTCCGAACTGGTGATTTATCTGGTGCGTGGCACCGATGTGCGCCATCTCGGACTCAAGCGCATGAAGGAAGAAGTTGAAGGTACCAGTAGCGAATCCGCTAATGTTCCGGGTCAGGCTGACGATAAATAAGAG
This sequence comes from Pseudomonas sp. LD120, assembly GCF_009861525.1. Classification (GTDB taxonomy): domain Bacteria; phylum Pseudomonadota; class Gammaproteobacteria; order Pseudomonadales; family Pseudomonadaceae; genus Aquipseudomonas. The sequence continues at coordinate 269,827 of NZ_WVHL01000005.1, forward strand.
TGCCCGAGAAGAGCGCCCGGCCGCTTGGCCGGGCGTTTTTGTTTGTGGCCCTCTAATTCGAAAAGCAGCACCCGCGAACGAAAAGTCCCGGCGTGACTGAAGAGTTTTGGCAAAGTGCCATCAGCCAGCGTTATGCTTGCCGGGATTTTTAAAGGGGTGGTCGATGAGTAAGGTAAGTGTGTTGGTGGTGGATGACGCTTCGTTCATTCGTGACTTGGTGAAGAAGTGCCTGCGCAACTACTTCCCTGGTATCAAGATCGAAGACGCGGTCAACGGCAAGAAGGCTCAGGCGATGCTCGCCCGCGAAACCTTCGACCTGGTCCTGTGTGATTGGGAAATGCCAGAAATGTCCGGGCTTGAATTGCTCACCTGGTGCCGTGGCCAAGAGGCGATGAAAACCATGCCGTTCGTCATGGTCACCAGCCGCGGCGACAAGGAAAACGTGGTGCAGGCGATCCAGGCCGGGGTTTCCGGTTATGTCAGCAAGCCCTTCACCAACGAACAGCTGCTGACCAAGGTCAAGCAGGCCCTGAACAAGGTCGGCAAGCTCGACACCTTGATGAACAGTGCGCCGACCAAGATGAACTCAGCGTTCGGCAACGACTCCCTGAGCGCCCTGACCGGCGGCAAGCCGGCGGTGGTGGGGGCTTCGGCGCCGGTCAACCCGTTTGCCAGGCCCACGGCTCCAGCGTCCGCGCCGAGTGCCGCAGCGCCGGCTCGTGGCTTGATCAACAGCCCACCGGTCAAGGCGCCGGCACCTGCTGCCGCCTCCAGCGCTGGTCGTGGCCAGGGGCAACTGCGCTTGTCCAGCGGCAACCAGCCGTGCGTGATCAAAGCCCTGAGCATCAAGGAAGCGCTGTTGGTGGTTAAGCGCACCGACAGCTTGCCTCAGGTGCTGGAAAGCGCAGTGCTGGATCTGGAGCAGGGCGATAACGCCGAAGTGGCACGGCTCAACGGCTACCTGCATGCGGTGGTGGCGGTGGAGCCCAAGCCTGATAGTGACTGGCTGCAACTGACCTTCCGCTTTGTCGACCAGGACGCTCAGAAGCTCGACTACATCTCCCGCCTGATCGCCCGCGGCACCGCTCAGAAGCACTTCGTTCCCGGCGCCTGATCTTCATCCGCCGCGTAGCTGCTGGCTGGCCAGCGAAGGCGCCCGATAGGGCGCCGCAAGGTGTACGTTGCTGTTTGCCGGCAAGCCAGTGCCGACGCTGATGCGGGCCGCCGCGGACATCTGCTGAAAACACTTTCCACACCGGTTGTTTGCCTGCCGCCCAGGTAGGCTGTTGCGCTATCCATCGAATCCGCCAACGGCACGCCACATCGGCCGTAACCCGCAGGGCACAGGGCCTAGGCCGCTCCTCCCGAGACGTTGCTCCGTACGTCTGATTAATGGTCTTGCGCTTGATTTATATCTGTTTGGATATAAGTTGCATGGAGCGCTCTACCTGATTCACCCCTTGCGGCCATGCCTTGAAACAACCCGGTGCGGCCAGCCTCGGCCGTCTTGATTAGCCTTGCTCCTGGTCAGTCACAGGAGAAGTTCGATGCCCAGGCACAAGGATGTGGTGTTTGTCGGGAGCGCGCTGCGGGATCTCAGGGTGTTTCCTGAAGATGCTCGTCGGGCCGCCGGTTTCCAGTTGGATCTGCTGCAGCAGGGTGAACAGCCCTACGACTGCAGGTCGGTGAACACCATCGGTCCGGGCGTTTTCGAGATCAGGGTCCATGAGGATTCAGGGGCGTTTCGGGTGTTCTATGTGGTCAGGCGGCCCGCAGCCATTTATGTGCTGTACGCGGTGCGCAAGACCACCCGCAAGACCGAAGCGCGGGATATCGAACTGGCTCGCGCCAGATTTCAGGACACGGGGTTACGCCATGACTGATTCACCGCTTACTCAACGCTTTGCCAGTGTCTGGGACGCCCTTGAGGCCACTCCCCAGGACGCCGCCAACATGCGCCTGCGGGCCAAGCTGATGCTGGAGCTGGGCAAGACCGTACACGCCTGGGGGGTATCGCAGAAGGAGGCCGCCAGGCGCCTCAATATCTCCCAGCCGCGGCTCAACGACGTGCTCAGCGGCAAGATCAACAAGTTTTCCCTCGATGCCTTGGTCAACCTGTCCGAGGCTGCTCATCTGGGGGTGGATCTCCACTTCGATGCCCGTGGTATCGACCCCTTGGCCCCAGTCTGATTCACACAAGTTGCATGTCTGGCTGCTAGCGTGATGTCTCACCCTGCCAAGAAGCTGCCCCATGTTTGTGCGCCTGCTGCTGTTGTTGTGTGGATGGTCTTTTTTCGCAACGTCGCTGGCGGCGATGACTGTTTACAAGTCCATCGACGCCAATGGCGTGGTGTCCTACAGCGACCGGCCGGCGCCGGGGGCCCAGGCGTTCGTGTTTCGCGAGCGCATGGTCGAGCACCTGGAGCGTCAGGTGCGCCTGGATATCCACCAGCACCAGGGGGTGGAGGCGGTGTATGTGCGCAACGATCTCTATGCTCCGGTGGAGATCGAGTTGGCTTTTACCGGCGTGCACAACGTCAGCGGGGCGCCCGCTCGGCCGATCCGTCAGGTGCTGCCGGCCCGCAGCAGGCAGCGCTTGGCGCTGCTCAGGGCCATTCGGGTCGACCAACCCTTGAGCTATGTCCCCAGGTTCCGTTACTCCCTGGGGGACCCGGCGGGGGCCGTTCACACCTATCGTTACCGGTGGCCGTGGCGCGGCGGGTCGTTTCGCCTGAGCCAGGGCGCCAATGGCCGATACAGCCATTTCGGTGCCAAGAATCGCTACGCCATGGACATCGCCATGCCGGTGGGCACGCCGATCATCGCGGCGCGTGGCGGAGTGGTGGTGAAGACCGAGAATGCCCAGGACGGGCGCGGTAGTAACCCGGCGGGCAACTTTGTCCGGGTGCTGCACAACGACGGCACCATGGGGGTGTACCTGCACCTCAAGCAAGGTTCGGTGAGTGTGCGCGAAGGTCAGCGGGTGGTGCCGGGCAGCCCGCTGGGGTTGTCGGGCAATACCGGCAACAGCAGCGGGCCGCACCTGCATTTTGTGGTGCAGCGCAACACCGGGCTGGGGTTGGTGTCGATTCCCTATCAGTTCGATCGGCCGCTGGGGCCATTGCCCAATTTCGCCCTCGGCAAACCCTAGCAACTCCCAGGGCCGAGGCTGCTTGCGGTAGCCTTGCGTTGCAAGGGGCGGCTACCGCAAGGTTGGTCGCTCGAGGTGGCGGTGCTGGGGCCGCGGTCAGTCGAGCATTAGCACCTTGGCCAGGATGATCTTCGGCCCTTTCATCTTCTTGATGATGATGCGCAGGCCTTCGACTTCCAGCACTTCTTCCTCTTCCGGCACCCGTTTCAGGGTTTCGTACACCAGGCCGGCGAGGGTTTCGGCTTCGATATGGTCCAGGTCGATGCCCAGCAGGCGTTCCACCTTGAACAGCGGGGTGTCACCACGCACCAGCAGTTTGCCCGGCTGGTAGGCGAGGATACCGCGCTCGGTCTTGCGGTGTTCGTCCTGGATATCGCCCACCAGCACTTCCAGCACGTCTTCCATGGTCAGGTAACCGATGACCTTGCCGTCGGCTTCTTCCACCAGGGCGAAGTGCGAGCCGCCCTTGCGGAACTGCTCCAGCAATTGCGACAGCGGCATGTGCCGAGACACACGCTCCAGCGGGCGGGTCAGCTCGGCCAGGTTGAACGATTCTGGAATGTGGTCCAGGGCCGCCAGTTCCAGCAGCAGGTCCTTGATGTGCAGCAGGCCGACAAACTCGTTGCGCTCGCTGTCGTAGACCGGGTAGCGGCTGAACTTGTGGCGGCGGAACAGGGCGAGGATTTCCTTGAGCGGCGCGTTGAATTCGACGCTCACCAGGTCTTCCCGGGAGTTGGCCCAGTCCACCACTTCCAGTTCGCCCATTTCAACGGCCGAGGCCAATACACGCATGCCCTGGTCGCTGGGGTCCTGGCCACGGCTGGAATGCAAGATCAGCTTGAGCTCTTCGCGGCTGTAGTGATGTTCGTGGTGCGGGCCGGGCTCGCCTTGGCCGGCAATGCGCAAGATGGTGTTGGCGCTGGCGTTGAGCAGGTAGATGGCCGGGTACATCAGCCAATAGAACAGGTACAGCGGCACCGCCGTCCACAGCGACAGCAGCTCGGGTTTGCGGATTGCCCAGGACTTGGGCGCCAGCTCGCCGACCACGATGTGCAGGTAGGAAATGATGAAGAACGCGGTGAAGAACGACACGCCACGGATCACCTCCGGGGAGCTCACGCCCAGGGCGCCCAGCAGCGGCTCCAGCAGGTGGGCGAAGGCCGGTTCACCGACCCAGCCCAGGCCCAGGGAGGCCAGGGTGATGCCCAATTGGCAGGCCGAGAGGTAGGCGTCCAGTTGACTGTGTACGGTGCGCAGGATCTGTCCACGCCAGCCGTTCTTGTGGGCGATGGACTCGACCCGGGTCGAGCGTAGTTTGACCATGGCGAACTCGGCAGCAACGAAAAAGCCGTTGAGCAGGACCAGGATCAAAGCAAAAAGAATCATGCCGAAATCGGCGAACAAAGACGCGAGGGTAAAACCAGGGGAAGGGTCCATGATGGAGTTTTGCGGGTTCCGTGTATTCGAAAAAGAGGGAAATGCTGCGCCCGCGTAGCAGGCACAGGCTACGCAATGTAGCGGCTGACAGGGCGATTGCCTAGGGGCAGGCCGCGCTCAGCGCTGTTCGGTCAGGCAGTCCGCGCTGAATTTTTTGACCTGAGCCGGGGCGAAATGGCAGGTAAAGGTGCTGCCGTGGCCCAGCACGCTGCTGATTTCCAGGCGCGCTCGGTGGCGCAGCAGCACGTGCTTGACGATGGCCAGGCCCAGGCCGGTGCCGCCGGTGTTGGAGTTGCGGCTGGAGTCCACCCGGTAGAAACGCTCGGTGAGGCGCGGCAGGTGTTTGTTATCGATGCCGATCCCGGAGTCCTGCACGCTCAGGTGCGCGCCCTGTTCATCGCCCCACCAGCGAATGCGGATATTGCCTTCGGCCGGGGTGTACTTCACCGCGTTGAACACCAGGTTGGAGAAGGCGCTACGCAGTTCCGCCTCGCTGCCCTTGAGCTGCACCGAGGCGTCGGCTTCCAGGGTGATGTGCTGGTTACGCTCCCCGGACAGCGCTTGGGCATCGCTCTTGATCGATTGCAGCAGCCCATCGATGGGCACCGGATGGTTGTCCGACGGGTAGTCGGTGGCTTCCAGCTTGGCCAGCAGCAACAGGTCGTTGAGCAGGGTCTGCATGCGCCCGCCTTGCTGTTGCATCTGCTGCAGGGCGCGGCTCCAGCGCGGGTTCACTTCCTCGACGTTGTCCAGCAGGGTTTCAAGATAGCCGCAGATCACCGTCAGTGGGGTGCGCAACTCGTGGGACACGTTGGCGATGAAGTCCTTGCGCATCTGTTCCAGCTGGTGGATGCGGGTGACATCGCGCACCAGCATCAGGTGTTCGTTGTTGCCGTAGCGGGTGATGTACAGCTGGATACGCACCCGGTCGTTGGCCGGGGAGGGGATCTCCAGCGGTTCGGCGTAGTTGTCTTGTTCGAAGTATTCCTTGAAGCGCGGGTGGCGCACCAGGTTGGTCACCGGTTGGCCGCTGTCTTGGGGGGTCTTGAGGCCCAGCAGGGTTTCCGCGGCGCGGTTCCACCACTCCAGGTTGCCGTCGCTGTCGAGCATGATCACCGCGTCTTTCAGGGCCGCGGTGGACTCCTGGACTCGGTCGATCACCGCTTGCAGGCGCCCGCGCACCCGCTGGTCGCGGCGTTGCAGGTGATAGATGCTGTCGAACACTTCGCCCCACAGGCCATAGCCATCGGGCGGTGCTTCGTCGGGTTGATGCAGGCGCAGCCATTCGTGCAGGCGCAGCAGCTGCTTGAGGGTCCAGGCCAGATAGAGGCCCAGGCCGGCGGCCAGGCTCCAGCCGTAGTAGCCGCTGATCAGGCCCACCAGCAGGCAGCCGGTGATCAACAGCAACAGGTGGCGAATCAGGGTGCCATGCCAGTTCTGGTTCACTTAAAACACATCCATGGGAGGAGGGCAGCTCCAAGCTGCAAGTATCCAGCTACAAGTCTGCGGCGGTTTGTCCTTGTCGCTTGCCGCTCGAAGCTTATCGCTGCTTTCTAGGCCTTGGTGGAAAAACGATAGCCGGTGCCGCGCACGGTTTGTACCAGATTCTCGTAAGCGTCACCCAGGGCTTTGCGCAGTCGGCGGATGTGCACGTCCACGGTGCGTTCCTCGACGTACACGTTGCCGCCCCAGACCTGATCCAGCAGTTGGCCGCGAGTGTAGGCGCGTTCCTGGTGGGTCATGAAGAACTGCAACAGGCGGTATTCGGTGGGGCCCATTTCCGCCGGCTTGCCGTCGATGGTTACCCGGTGGCTGATGGGGTCCAGCAGCAGGCCGCCGACTTCGATCGGTGCTTCGCCGTCGGTGGGGCCGGCACGGCGCAGCACGGCCTTGAGGCGGGCCACCAGTTCGCGCGGTGAAAACGGCTTGGTGATGTAGTCGTCGGCGCCGACTTCCAGGCCCTGGATCTTGTTGTCCTCTTCGCCCTTGGCGGTGAGCATGATGATCGGGATATCCCCGGTCAGTTCGTCGCGCTTGAGGCGTCGCGCCAACTCGATGCCTGAGGTGCCGGGCAGCATCCAGTCCAGCAGGATCAGGTCCGGTTTGCGGTCGACGATGATGGCATGGGCCTGCTGAGAGTTCTCTGCCTCCATGCAGTCATAGCCGGCCATTTCCAACGCAACGGCGATCATTTCGCGAATCGGCGCTTCGTCGTCAACGATCAGAATGCTTCTGCCAACCATGCTGGAACCCCTTGTCATTTAACTGTCTTGCGCCGCATTAGATAACGGAATTATTGCAGTCGTGTGACAGTATTTCAGCTCTCGGAGCGGGGTGCAGCTTCGTCGACTACGCTTTGGGTCCGATTCCTGACAACCACAAAAGAAGGTTTCCATGACTCTGTTCAAGCAATCAATGAAAGTCCTGCTGGTGGGCGCTGTGCTGGTCCTGCCGACATTCGCCTTGGCCGCCGACCCGGCGATGAGCAAGGACGGCGTGCTGGTGAATCACCAGGGCATGACCCTCTACACCTTTGCCAAGGACGCTGACGGCAAGTCCATGTGCAACGACAAATGCGCCGCCAACTGGCCGCCGCTGATGGCCGAGGGCAGCGATAAGGCGATGGGCAAGTGGATGGTGATCAAGCGTGATGACGGCACGATGCAATGGGCCTACGACGGCAAGCCGCTGTACACCTTCGTGATGGACAAGAAAGCCGGTGACATGACCGGCGAGGGCAAGATGGATGGCGCCTGGAAGGTGGCCAAGCCCGACTGACCTCCCGCCGCCCTTCGGGCCGTTCGCAGCCTGCGGCAGCGGCTATACCGATCTTTGTAGCCGCTGCTGAGCCATGGCGAAGCTGCGAAAAGGCCCAGACCTTCTCCCGGCCACACCTCCGGCGATCTCAAGTCCCGACCTCCGGCGATTTTAAGTCCTTGCGCCCCTTCGGGCCGTTCGCAGCCTGCGGCAGCGGCTACAACGAGCGTAGGTCTGGCCTTAACGCAGCGCGTAATCGAGCACCACCCCCACAAAGATCGCCATGCCCGCCCAGTGGTTGTGCAGGAAAGCTTTGAAACACTTCAGGCGGTCACGATCGCGGGTGTACCAGAACTCCCAGGCGAAACACACCGCCGCCACTGCCAACCCGAGGTGGAACCAGCCCCCAAGGTTGAACCGTGCCCCGGCCAACAGGAGGCAGCCCAGGGACAGGCCCTGCAAGGTGAGAATGATCACCCGGTCGGCATCGCCGAACAGGATCGCCGTGGACTTGACCCCGATCTTCAGGTCGTCGTCGCGGTCGGTCATGGCGTAGTAGGTGTCGTAGCCCACGGTCCACAGCAGGTTGGCGATGTACAGCAGCCATGCCGTGGCCGGCAGTTCACCGTCTTGCGCGGTGAAGGTCATCAGAATGCCCCAGGAATAGGCCGCCCCCAGGACCACCTGGGGGTAATAGGTGTAGCGCTTCATGAAGGGGTAGCAAGCAGCCAGAGCCAGGGCGCCGAACGACAGCCAGACCGTGGTGGCGTTGGTGCACAGCACCAGCAGGAAGGCCACCCCCATGAGGCTTGCGAACAGCGCCAGGGCTTCCTTGGCACTGACTTTGCCGGTGGCCAGGGGCCGTTGCTCGGTGCGTTTGACCTGACCGTCGACCTTGCGATCGGCAAAGTCGTTGATGGCGCAGCCACCGGCTCGGGTCAGAATCACACCGAAGGTGAAAATCAGCACATGGCCGATCGATGGCTGGCCTTCGGCGGCGATCCATAGGGCCACTAGGGTCGGCCACAACAGCAGGTAGATGCCGATGGGCTTGTCCATGCGGGTCAGTTGCAGGAAGTCCCAGGCCCGCGGGTGCAGACGGTTCAGGGATTTGAGCAGACTCAGGTACATCAGCAGGCCTCGGGTTCGGCGTGGATGGCGGCCCACAGGCCGGGCAGGAAAACTTCGGCCACCAGCAGGCTCAGCGGACCGCGATCAAAGCGTGAACGACGGCCCCAGAGTCCGCTGCCGGCGACCGCCGTGGGCAACCATTCATCAGGATAGCGGCAGACTTCGATCGGCCGCCGGCTGAAGGCCTCATCGCAAAACAGCAGTTCGCCAAGGGAGCGGCTGCCCAATTCGTCGATATTCAAGCCGCCTTCCTGCAAGGCGCTGCGAGCGGCGACGCTGCGGGCGAAGACCCAGGCCTGGCCGTGGCCCCGCAGGTACACCTCGCGGACCCAGCCCTGGCTGTGTTCCGGCAGTTCCAGCGCGGCGCATTCGTCGCTGCGCAGGGTTTGCCACTCCTCCACCAGCGGGGTGACGCTGAAGGCGTTGTGGGAGAGACGGGTCAGACGCCGGGTCAGCGATCCTTCATCGAACAACCAGTGCGCAACCGGCGCGTCGGGGAAGGGGGACAGACGGCTTTGCGCCAGCCAGGTCGGGGTCGGCGCGGGGGGCATTGAGTGCGGCACAGTGGGTCAGTGTTGGCAGCAAATGAGGCGGCGAGCTTAGCATGACGACCGGCGATTTTGATTGACCCAGGACGTCCGGCGGCACGAACCTGCTTGCATCTGCCGGTAGTGATCAGTAAAAAACCCCAGTGCCGAACGCTGATCAGCGTGGCCTTTAGAGTCGATTCATCGACCGAGCCTGAATCCCTGAGGAAATGCACCAATGAAAAAGTGGCAATGTGTGGTCTGCGGCCTGATTTATAACGAAGCGGAAGGCTGGCCGGACGACGGTATTTTGCCGGGTACCCGTTGGGAAGATGTGCCCGAAGACTGGCTATGCCCGGACTGCGGCGTGGGCAAGATGGATTTCGAAATGATCGAGATTGCTTGATCGACTGTTGTGGCAAGTACAACCAATAACAAGGAGCAGGCAATGAGCGCACCGGTAGTGATCGTGGGAACGGGCCTGGCGGGTTACAACCTGGCCCGGGAATTTCGCAAGCTCGACGGCGCAACGCCGCTGTTGCTGATCACCGCCGATGACGGTCGTTCCTACTCCAAGCCGATGCTGTCCACCGGCTTTGCCAAGAACAAAGACGCCGACGGCCTGAGCATGGCCGAGCCCGGCGCCATGGCCGAACAGCTCAAGGCCGAGGTCCGCACCCACACCCGCATCAGCGGCATCGACCCGGGCCACAAGCGCCTGTGGATCGGTGAGGAGGCGGTGGCCTATCGCGACCTGATCCTGGCCTGGGGCGCGGAAACCGTGCGTGTACCGGTGCAGGGCGACGCATCCGGGTTGATCTTCCCTATCAACGACCTGGAAGATTACGCGCGCTTTCGCGCGGCCGCGGCGGGCAAGCGTCGCGTGCTGTTGCTGGGCGCGGGCCTGATCGGCTGCGAATTCGCCAATGACCTGATCCTCGGTGGCTATGAGGTGGACCTGGTGGCGCCGTGTGAGCAGGTGATGCCGACCCTGTTGCACCCGGCCGCGGCGGCGGCGGTTCAGGCCGGGTTGGAAAGCCTCGGCGCGCGTTTCCACCTGGGGCCGGTGCTCAACCGCCTGCAGCACAGTGCCGATGGCCTGGAAGCGCATTTGTCCGATGGTCAGGTGATCGCTTGTGATCTGGTGGTCTCGGCCATTGGCCTGCGGCCACGCGTCGACCTGGCCTCTGCTGCTGGGTTGTCGGTCAATCGCGGCGTGGTGGTGGACCGCGAGCTGAAAACGTCCCACGCCAACATCTACGCCCTGGGCGACTGCGCCGAAGTCGACGGCCTCAACCTGCTGTACGTGATGCCGCTGATGAGCTGCGCCCGGGCCCTGGCGCAGACCCTGGCCGGTAAGCCGACGGCAGTCAGATATGGGCCAATGCCAATCACCGTGAAGACCCCGGTCTGTCCCTTGGTGGTGTCGCCGCCGCCACGCGGAGCCGAAGGTGTCTGGACCGCCGAAGGGCAGGGTGCCGATATCAAGGTGCTGTGCCGCGATGCCAGCGGCCGGTTGCTGGGGTACGCCCTGACCGGAGCGGCGGTCATGGAAAAACTGGCACTGAACAAGGAGCTCCCACCCTTGCTGGCTTAAATACCGGTCGTTCTGTCGGAATAACCGGGTTTTTGTCCCTACAAAGGTCGTGGCAAGACTGGCGCCACTCTCAAGCGCGTGCCATCCTCACACCCGTCTGCCGCAGCGTAGAGCCTGCGGCGCCTTGGGCGCTGTTCCCGTGAACAGCACGGACATAACAACAAAAAACCGTCAATGAGGCTTCACACTATGCGTAAACCAGAACTCGCCGCAGCCATTGCTGAAAAAGCGGACCTGACCAAAGAGCAGGCCAGTCGCGTGCTCAACGCCATTCTTGAAGAAATCACCGGGGCTCTGCACCGTAAAGACAGCGTCACCCTGGTTGGTTTTGGTACTTTCCTTCAACGTCACCGTGGCGCCCGCACCGGCAAGAACCCGCAAACCGGCGAGCCGGTAAAGATCAAGGCCAGCAATACCGTGGCATTCAAACCGGGCAAGTCGCTGAAAGACAGCGTCAACCCATAAGCATTGAGCGGGCTCCCACAGCGGGAGCGCGCAGAGGAAAATAGGCACGCCGAGCGCATCGGGTGCCTATTTTTTTGCCCGCCGCTGGTCGGCGGGGCCCCTTGCGCAGCTGTAGTGGCGTGGCTAGGATGCGCGATTATTCCCTCGCGACCCAAGGCCAAGGATGACCCGCACCCCTGACAGAACCCCAGCATTGGCAGCCGCCCTTCGCCGCCTGGGGCGCTCCGGCGCAGCCGCCATGGTGCTGGGCTCGATCCTCGCTCTGAACCTGCCATCGGCCTGGGCCGCCGGCGATTCGCGCCTCGACCAGATCGGCTATCGCGAAGCCCTCAACTGGTTCCACAGCCAGCAATACGACAGCACCGGCGTCTGGCTTTGCGGCTATTCCCTGGCCCGCGAGGACTACAGCGTGGCGCCCAAGGCTCCGCGGCTGCTGGTGGAAGTGGACGAGCGCTATCTGTACCTCAAGAGCGGCGGGCAACTGCTGGAACTGACCGGTGGCGCCCAGGGCCCTGAGCGCAGCGAGTACCAGAATGCCGGTGCCCACATCCACGTGACCCTGAACATCCTCAAGCGCAACAATTTCAGCGAATATCAGGAGTCCCACGACCGCCAGGTGCTGGCGAAGATCGAGATGAACGACCGGGTCGAAACCCTCACCCTCAAAGGGCAATCATGCGGTACTTGAACCGGGTGGGCCTGAGCCTGCTGCTCAGCGCTTGCAGCCTGCCGGCCCTGGCCGATGATGCCAACCCGGGCCAGGGCTGCTACAGCTACCTCACCGCAATGGTCAGGAGCAGTGATTTTCCCTACCGCGACTTCACCACCCCGGAGCGCCTCAAGCTGCTGATCGACCGCGATGACGGCGACCAGTTGAGCCTGCAGCTGTTTTACCAAACCACCGGTAGCGGGATCATCGGCTGGGTTCGCTACGACGTGCCGCAGCAGGCCCTGTGGAATGTCAGCATCGACCCTGAGGAGCCTCAGGCCCTCCAGTTCGACCGGCGTCTTGCCCAGGCCTATGCGTCCTGCCTCAAGGCGCGCTGAGCCCGATTCCGATGCCCCAGCGGGGCGAAAACGATTGTTCAGAGTTGCCGACGGGTTCCTTGATTGTTGCCGGTCATTGCTTGAAAATCCTTCGCCGTCCGACCCTCCTCAGCATGGAACGCAAACCTCTTGTCCTCTTACCGCATTCAAGAAGCCGACCTCGACATCCCCGACGCCTGGCAGGACCAGAGCATCAACATTTTCAAGCTGCCGGCCGTGGGCGGCGCCCAGGAAGCCAGCTTCGTCATCAGCCGCGACCCGAGCCAGGGCGACGCCTCATTCGCCGATTACGTGGCCCGGCAACTGAGCGGTGCCGAGCAGCAACTGCCGGGCTTCACCCTGATCAAACGCTGGGACTTCGACATGCACGGCCACGCCTCGGTCCTGCTGGACTACAGCTGGAAACGCGAAGGTCGCGAGCTGATGCTGCGCCAGGTGTTCATCGAGCGTAAGCCGGCGGTGCTGATCACCACCCTGACCACCACGGTCAATGATCTGGTGCACCACGAACCCGCCTGGAAACAGGCCATGCAAAGCCTCAAGCCCCAGCCATCGGTGGTCTGATCCTCCAGGCCGAGTAACGAACCATGGATATGTTGGCAGCAGCGCGCCTGGGGGATGAGATCGCCCACGGTTTTGGCGTGGCGGCGATGGTGGCGGGGGCCGTTGTCGGTGCCCTGATTGGTGCTGCGGTGGTGGCGGCGACCGTGGCCACCGGTGGGGTGGCGATCGCCATCATCGCCGGTTCGGTCGCGGCCGGTGGCCTGTCGATGTTCCAGATCGCCAAGGGCCTGAGCACGATCTTCAACCTGCCCGAACCCAGCACGGGGGTGCTGGTGGAGGGCAGCTTCAACGTCTACATCAACCTGCGCAATGCCATGCGCGCGGGGCAGGACCACTCATCCTCATGCAGCGGCCTGCCCATGAACCACCCGATCTGGCCGTTCCCGGTACTGATCGCCGAGGGCAGCGCCAAGGTCACCATCAATGGCAAGCCCGCGGCGCGCCTGCAAAGCAAGATGGTCTGCGGCGCCCACATCAAGACCGGCAGCGAAAACACCTTCATTGGCGGGCCCACGGTGCAGGTGGCCTTTGTCCTGGATATCGAAGGCTGGATGCACACCGGGCTGGAAGCGCTGGGGCTGCTGGCGGCCGGGGCCGCCTTGGTGCTGGCGGCCTGTGCCGGAGCGGCGGCGTTTTTCGGCGCCCTGGCGGTCGGTGGCGCGATGTATGGCGGGATGTCGCTGCTGGGGGACCTGGGCGACCGTTTGGGCCCGGGTTATCGCGATCTGCTTCAGGGCGTGGCCGGAATGGCCTTGCTGGGCATGGGCCCCAAGCTGGCGCGCACGCCGATGAGCGCGACACAACGCACGCTGATGGCGCAGCGCCGCCAGGCGCAGATGCTCAAGGACAATCGGGGTTACAACGTCAGCCCGGTGGCGTGGGACAAATACCCGACCATCGGCCGCAATGGCACTTATGTTTCCGACAAGAAGGGTGTCGCGGATATCATCGGCGACTTTTCCGGGCGCTCGAAAGTCACCATCAGCACCGAGAAAGCGGCGAAGCTCGAACGGGCTTTCGGTCTGGAAGAAGGCTCGTTGAAAGACGGCTTCAAGATTCGTCAGGTCGATAATGTCATCGAGCGTATGCCCAGAAGCCCGATGGAGGGCAACCAGTACTTCCTCGGCCCGGGTAAGCACCTGCCGGGAGGAGCACCGGAAATGGTGGTCGAGTCGATCCCGACCAAAGACATGGACGGGGTCAAAACCTTAACTGAGGTGTTTGTAAGTGACTGAGCAAGAATTGCAGGCCTATGTGGAAAAGGCGGATGCCGACACAGTACGTGTTCGGGTCATGGACGCCTCGCTGGACGCGGCCCTGGTGGCCCTGGGGTTTGGCGCAACGATCGAACCGGGGGTGTATGCCCTGGACGTAGCGGACGACGGGCGCAAGGCGCAGCTCTTCGATGCCTTGCGCACGCTCGGCGTGGCCTTCGCCGATGGCAAGGAATGGTGCCCGGCCGAGGTTTTTGAATACCTGCGCGACATGAACCTGCTCAGCGGCACCTTCACCCGGGTTTCCTGGCGCGAACCCGGACGTTATCACCTGGTCGAGGTCTGATCGTCCGCCTCGAAGGACCACCCTTGGCCAGTGGCCGTCTTACACGGGACCGAGATGAAATTCATCGATCTGTTGGTCAACCGCGAGGAGATGTTCTCCATGGGCATCGAAGCACTCAGCGGCCAGTACTACGTCTCCTTCCCGGTCAGCCTCGGCATGGTCGATTACGAGGAGTACTACGCCATCGATCGCGCGACCTTCGAACTGTTCGAACAGGACCTGCCCGCCGCGCTGGCATTGGTCACCCGCGCCAGAAGGCGCGAGCTGGATCGGTCGCTGATCATCCAGCCGGGCAGTCATCGCGGCACGGCGATCTGATCGGATGCCCCAGGCGCTCAGGCATTGTTCCGATAGGGCACGAAACGCCGTTCGGCGCTGTACAGCCCCAGTCCCTTGTCACCCTTGAAGCCGGTGTCGATCAAGCGGTCGGCCAGGGTTGCGCTGATCAACAAGTCCCCGGACTCCGGCTCCCGGGCGATCTGGCCCATGCCCGGGGCGCTTTCGAGAAACCAGGTCTTGTTGAAGTAGAGCAGGGTACCGTCATCGTCGCGCTGTGCTTCGGAGCGCGCGTGGTCGATGGCCTTGACGGCCTGGATGGCGTTGACGATGTAGTACGGCTGGCTGACCTCCTGGTGGTCGGCCACCAGGCGCAAGGGCTGGATCAGCTCGACATCGGCCGGCGCCTGCTGGCGGAGAAAGTCCGCCAGGCGCGCCGACACCAGAGGAATGCCCCCCAGCAGCCACAGGCAATCATGCTCCAGCAGCTTCTTGGCCTTGCACTGGAAAAACACCGGCGGCGTGTCCATTGCCTTTGGATACGGTTGCCCGGCGAGCAGGGCCAGGTAGTCGAAACTGGAGCCCGGGGTTTGATAGGCACCGGTCTCGACGTCGTAGGAGCCGATCAACTTCGGGTTGTATTGGATCGGAGGTTTCCAGCTCAAGATCATCATCTGTTCCTAATCGTAATAGGCTCCCGGCCGGGCGTTCTTGTTCAGTTGCCGCTGGCCTGAGCGCAGCAACTGGCGCTCGTCGGAGACAATTTTGTCCAGGGCCTTGCGGTATTGGGCCTGGTTCCAGTTATTGCGTTTGCCGACCTGTTCCACCTGGGTCATCTTCGCCGCCAGGTTGTCGCTGACCCGGCCGGCGTGGCGGCCTTCGTGGATCGAACGGCGCGGATCCTTCATTGCGGTCTTCTTGTTGGGCAGGAAGATTTTATTCCTTCGGCTTTGCAGATCGTACCCGGCCAGCTTGAGCAACGGATGATTCTTGGTGGCCGGGTGCTTGTCGCTGAGGATGTGGTGGTCCTGATAGCCCTGTTTCTTCAGGCTCTTGATCCGGCGGTTGATCGATGAGGCACAGCTCCAGCCCAGGGGGTCGATCCAGCCGAACGGGTTGGGGGCGTAGAGGTAGAGGTTCAGGCCCCCGGCCAGGCTGATCGGGTCCGGCGTGGTGAAGCGTCCCACATCCGGGTCATAGAAGCGGAAGGTGTTGTAGTGCAGGCCGGTTTCCCGATCCAGGTACTGCCCCTGGAACCGCAGGTTCTGTTCTTCGATGTAATAGGGTTCACGCACCTCTTCCAGGGTGTTGCCCCATACCTGATAGCGCGCCTGCCAGACGCAGTGGCCATCGGCCTCGGTCAATTGCTCCGGCAGTCCGCTCAAGTCGTTGTGGTAGTAGCGCACCTTCTGTTGGTCGCCCAGGCCATCGACCCGGGCCAGGGGCTCGTCGCTGTCCGGGGCATAGAGGTACAGGCTGTCCTGGCGGCTGTTGTGCTCCTGCAGCAGTTGCATGCCATCCCAGGTGAAGCGGGTTTCGTCCAGGGGCTGGCCCTGGCTGTCGCAGAGGCTCTTGGAGATCCGCCGGCCGAACGGGTCGTAGCGCATGCGTACCAGGGTGTCGCCCGCGGCGCTCTGGTTGCGCACCTCGATCAGGCGATGTTCGGCGTCATAGCTGAAATGCTGCACGCCGCGGCGGGCACTGTGTTTTTCGATCAGCCGGCCGAAGCCGTCGTAGCGGTAGCGTTTGTCCTGAAAGCTCAGCAGTTGGTTGTGCCGGACCTGCCCGCCCGCCACCTGGGGCCCGTCCAGCAGGTTGGCCGCGGCGTCGTAGCTGAAGGTTTCGTTGTGCCCCGCCAGGCGTCCCTGGCTGGCGATGATGCGACCGCTGGCGTCGTAGTGCAGCAGTTGCTGGTCCTGCCCCTGAGGCTGGCGGGTCATGCGCCCGATCAGGTTGTCGCCGGGGTCGAAGTCGAAGTGCTTCTGCCGCTCCAGCGCCGGGTTGCCCGGCATTGCTGTCGAGCGCCGCAGACGGGCGCGCAGGCGCCCACCGCGGTCGTATTCGCTGTGGCAGCTGAGCTGGCCCTGGGTGCGCAGCACTTCGCGGTGCAGCCGGTCGCGTTCGAAGTCGCTGATGAGCTGGCCGTCGAGGTTGATCTGGTGCAGGTGGCCACTGCCGTAATACAGGCGGTTGAGCCAGCGCCCATCCGGCAGGCGGGTGCGGGTCGGGTTGCCCAGTTCGTCGTACTGGTACTGCAGGCTGGCGTCGGGGGTCTGCTCCGAAAGCAGCTGGCCGAGGGCGTCGTAGGTGAAGCTCAGGTCCTGCTGCTGGCCGGCGTGGTCGGTGAAGTGCACCGCCGTCAGTTGATCCAGTGGGTCGTAGTCGTACCGGATGTGCCCGTCGTCGGTGGTCTTGCCGATCAGGCGGCCCACGGCGTCGCGCTGCAACTGGTGGACGATGGGCGCTACGGCCGGCGCTCCCGGGGCCGGGGGGGCGGGAACGTACTCCAGGCGGGTGACCTGGTCCAGGCCGTCGTAGGCAAAGCGTCGGGCGCTGCCGTCGAGGTCCTGCTGTTGCACCAGGCGATCACCGGCGTCCCAGGTGAAACGGTAGCTTTCGCCGTTTTCATTGGTCAGCGCCAGCAGGCGGCCAAAGGCGTCGTAGCTGAACTGCACCTGCCGGCCATGGGGATCGGTGCGCAAGCGCACCTGGCCCCGGCGATCGTATTGATAGCCGGTGCTGTGGCCCGCCGGGTCGATGTAGCCGGTCAGCAGGCCGCTGGCGTCGCGCTGGTAGTGTTCGCTGCGGCCATCGGGCAGGTGGCTCCGCAGTAAGCGCCCTTGGGCGTTGTAGTGAAAGGTCTGACGCTCGCCCAGGGCGTTGGTAATGGTCTGCAGGTAGCCCTGGCGGTCATAGCTGAAACGGGTGGGGTAGCCCGAGCAGTCGACCTGCTGCACCAGCTGACCCTGGGCGTTCCATTCCAGGGTCTGGCGCTTGCCGCTGGCGTCGATGACTTCCCGCACCAGGCCGCGGGCGTCATAGCGGTAGCGGGTGCTGTGGCCCAGCGGATCGGTTTCGCGGATGCAGTTGCCGTGGGCATCGTACTGGTAGGTCCAGCTATTGCCCGCGGCGTCGATCTGCGCCAGTGGCAGCGACCAGTGCTCCAGCCACAGGGTCGACTCGCAGCGTCCCAGGGGGTCGACGCTGCGGCACAGGTTGCCGGTGTCGTCGTACTGGAACTGGTACTGGCCGCCCTGGGGGTCGACAGCGCCCAGCAGCTGGCGCTCTTCGTTCCACTGGAACTGCCAGGTCTGCCCGAGGTTGTCGGTGTATTCGGTGATCTGTCGTTGGCTGTTCCAACGGCGCAGGCTCTGGCGCTGCAAGTTGTCGGTGATGCGGGTGACGCCCGCCTGCAGGTCGTAGTCGTAGCGGTATTCGTCGCCTTCGTCGGTGTAATGGCGAACCACCCGCCATTCGCGCTCGTCGATCCAGGCCCATTCATAGAAGCAGCGCAGCCCGGTGGGGAGCCAGTGCTCGACCATGCGCCGGGCACTGTCGTAGGCAAAGTGGCGTTGCAATTGCTGGCTGGCGTCGCGCACTTCGGCCAGGTCGCCCTGGCTGTCATAGGCGTAGCTGGCCAGCACTTCACGCTGCTGGTCGGGGTACAGGCGCTCGATCTGCGCCACTCGGCCGGGCCATTGCGGGCTGTAGATCAGTTCGACCTGGACCTGATCGAAGGTATCGCGCAGGCGGCCGAGGCGCCCGCTGCTGTCGTAGTCCAGGTGAATGCGGTTGTCGTTGCGGTCCCCCAGCTGGCTCAGGCGCAGATGGGCCGGCCGATCCGGACTGGGCTCGAACAGCCGGTACAGGCCGTCCTCGCTCTCGATCAGCAGCCGGCCGTCGTGATTGCGCCGCACGCTCAAGCCTTCGCCGTCGCTGAACACCGCGCCACCGAGGGGAATCGAGCCCATGTCGATGCGCCGCCCCTGTTCATCGGTGTAGATCAGGCGTTCACCGCCCTCGGGGTGGGCGTCGAGCGCCACGAAGCTCTCGTAGAGCACGCTCCAGCCGGCGCCGAACAGCCCGTCCCGGCGTTCGTCGAGGCTGTTGTAGACCCGCTGCCAATCGATGGGCAACACCCCGGGCAAGGCGAAATCCAGGTCCTCGTCGTACCCCAGCACCTTGGCCCCGGTTGCTGCATGCACCGGATTCGGCGAGCCGGCGATAGCCTGGGTCAGCGCATTGGTCGCCTGGCTGACGACAAACGAATTGACCCCGGCCATCAGCATGCACGGCAGGTTGCTGAGGAACTTGCCCTTGCCGCCTTTGAGCATCATCAGCACGGTCACCGCCAGGCCCACTCCCGGAGTCTTGCCGCTGCGGATCTCGCGCACCACCACCGAACCGCCGCCGATGGTCACGTCGGGGGAGATCGGCCCGGCGGACACCACCTTGGCGTCGCAGGTGCTGCGGTCGCCGCTGCGCACCGCCGGCTGGCCGTCGATGCTGACCTTCTCCGAGCCTTCGGCCAGGTACTGCACGGGCATCGGCGGGTGCTTGGTGCAGGTCACCAGGTCCAGTTCCTTGGTCTGCGAGCCGGGCGCCGGGGAGGCCACGGTGGGCCGCCACATCTGCGAGAAGAATTCCTTGGCCATGTCGAGAAAGCCCGGGCCTTCCTCCGGGGTGGCCGAAGGGGTGTCGGTGGCTTCGCCTTCCTCGGCGCCGTCGCCGTTGATCTGCGACGGCGGGGCGATACCGGCCGCGCGGGCCGCCGGTTTGTTGTTGGTCAGGACCTTTTTCGAACCGCTGGCGATGGTGGCCTGGATCGAGGGCGGGAACAGGGCATTGGCGATGCCCTCGCATAAATTGCTCAGGCCCTTGTCGGCGCCGGTCTTGCTCATGACCACGCCGACCACCACGCCCACCACCAGCCCCAGCACGCAGGCGCCGAGGCCGCCGGTGGCCACGGTGATGCCCGCCGCCGCGGCCACCGCCATGGTCGCCAGGGCGCCGATGGCGACGTTGGCCGCTACCTCCAGCACGCCGCCGAGGATGTCGGCCATCATCGAGGTGTGTTCCAGCCCGTCGCCCAGTCGGGCGGCCCACAGCGCGTCAGACATGGGCCCGCCTCAGCCCAGCACCAGGGTGTTCTTGATCTGCGCCCAATGGGCGGCTTCGGCGTCGCCGAGCTTCTGTGCCTTGACGTAGCTCATGGCGAGCATCTGCCGGGTGCCGGGCAGCACCAGGGCCAGCTGGTACTGGAACACCTGCTCGCTGCCCTTGCTGAACTGGCTGCGCAGCTCCAGGCCCGGAATGTCCTGGGCCGGGCCCAGCAGCACTGGCTGCGGACCCTTGACCCGCAGTTCCTGCACTTGCTGTTCCAGCCGCTGCAGCTGGCTGGCCAGGCTGCTCTCCAGGGTTTCGCCGTCGCCCAGCAGGCTGCGGCTGACGATCAGCGAAGTCCCCAGGGCCGGGAACTTGAGGATGTTGATCGAGGCGTCCTGCAATTCGCTGGCAGGGGGCTGGAACTGCAATTCATTGAGGCGATAGGTCATGGCATGGGCATCCGTTCATTAGCCTTTGGGGGCGGAAAAGGGGGCTTTGGCCTTGGCGCTGATGGCACCCTGCACGCCCTGGCCCTCGGTGGTGGTGCCCGGGCCGCCGCCGTTGTTCAGGTGCAGCACGCCACCGGTATTGATCTCGGCATCGGCCGAGGCATGCACGCTGATGTTGACTCCGCACAGGTTGATCTGGCCGCTGGCATTGAGCTCCAGGATGCTGGCCCCGCACACCAGGCGCAGGCGTTCGCCGACCTCGATCACGTAGCTCTGGCCGATGCTGTCGAGCTTCTTCTCGCCCACCGTCAGCTCATCCACGTGCTGGACGATGCGCGTGCGCTTGTTGCCGATGGTCACGTACTCGTCGTGGCCGATGCTCTTGACCCGGTCATTGCCCACCGAGTGGCTTTCATTGACCTCGACCACAATGTCCTGGTTGCGCTCGGCGTGGATGTACAGCTGCTCGGCGCCCTTTTTGTCTTCCATGCGGATTTCGTTGAAGTTGGCCGGGCTGCCGCCCTTGCTGGAGCGGCTCTTCATGCCGCTCTGGGTGGCGTTGGCCGGCAGGTCGTAGGGCACGGTCTGCTCGGCGTTGTACACCCGGCCGGTGATGATCGGGCGGTCGGGGTCGCCTTCGAGGAAGCTGACGATCACCTCCTGGCCGATACGCGGGATCTGCATCGAACCCCAGTTCTTCCCGGCCCAGGCCTGGGACACACGAATCCAGCACGAGCTGTTTTCGTTGGACTGGTCGTGGCGGTCCCAATGGAAGTGCACCTTGACCCGACCGTATTGGTCGGTCCAGATCTCTTCGCCGGCCGGGCCCACCACCCGTGCGGTCTGCGGGCCCTGGACCATCGGCTTGTGGGTGGTGGCCAGGGGCCGGAAGCTCTGCTGGGCGTCGATGCAGGTCAGGTGGCTTTCAAACTGTGCCGAGCCGCCGCCACCGCCGGTTTCCAGGCTTTCCTGGACCACGTAGTAACGGATGCCGACGATCAGGTATTCGCGGTTCTGGTCCAGGCGGCTGAAGCCGCTGAGGCTGAACAGGTTGCCCACCCCCAGGCCCCGCGCGTTGCCGCTGAGCTCGATGCGTTCGTGCAGGCTTTGCAGGGCCTCGATGCGGGTTTGCGCATAGTGCTCGCCGTCGTTGCTCTGCACGTAGGTGCCCGGGTAGTCGTACAGCGGGTAGTCACCGGCGCTGTGGGGCCGGGGCATGGCCGAGCGCACGTCGATGCGCGCGCTGGGGCGCTGAAAGTCGTAGTCGTTGAGTTCCAGCGAGCCGGGTTGGACCTCCTGGGCCAGGTGCCAGTCGAAGATATGGTCGCGCTCGCGCTGCTGTTCATCCCGCGGGTAGTAGGGCACCGAGGCATAGCCGGGCACGCTGCTGTGGGCGCCGTAGGCGTCGGCCAGCACCAGCACGTGGCGGTCCTTCTCATGGCGGAAGAAGTAGTAGATGCCTTCCTGTTCCATCAGCCGGCTGACGAAATCGAAGCTGGTTTCGCGGTACTGCACGCAGTACTCCCACTCCCGGTAGGGGCGGCTGAGGGCATCTTCGAAATCGGAGAAGCCCAGGTCGCGGAACACCTGCTTGATGATCTGCGGGATGCTCAGGTGCTGGAAAATCCGGCAATCGGAGGTGCGGCTGAGCAGCCACAACCAAGGTCGCAGGGTCACTTGATAGCTGGCGAACTGGCCACTGTCGACGTTCTGGCTGCAGCGCGCAACGATGCCGTGGAAGTGCCGCTGGCCGCCGCCGTCCAGTTGCACGCTGAGGCCCATGGGTTTGCCCAGCAACTGGTTGAGGTCGATGTTGGCGTCGCTGGAGACCAGTTGCAGCTGATAGTCGAACAGCCGCCCCAACTCCTCGCCGCCGCCCATGTTCTTGAGCAGCAGGACGTCCGGTCCCAGGGGGCAGTTGACCTGTGCCAATCGTGTGGATTGCTGAAATAGCATCGTCAGTCTCGTTGAATGCGTGGTGTGCCTGAACACTGCGCCCGATGCGCTCCCGGTAGCCGCTGTCGACGGCTGCGACAAGGCCCGAAGGGCCTTCTCTGGCCCTCAAGAGCGCGACCGCTGCGTCGGAGTGCCGCTTTGGCAGCCTGCGGCAGCGGCTACAGGGAACCCGGGGTCAGGCCGGCTCGCTGAAGTCGTAGTGCAGTTCGTTGTCCCGCTGGCGGATGCGCACCCCGGCCAGGGCGCGGCCTTCGAGCAGGCGGGTGAGGAACTCGCGGCTCATGTCCGGCAACAGGCTGTTGGTGAGGATGGCGTCGATCATCCGACCGCCGCTTTCGGTCTCGGTGCAACGCGAGACGATCAGGTCGATGACCTCGTCGTCGAAGTCGAAATCCACCTTGTGGGTGCTTTCCACGCGCTTCTTGATCCGTCCCAGTTGCAGGCGGGTGATCGCCTTGAGCATGTCGTCGCTGAGCGGGTAGTAGGGGATGGTCACCAGGCGCCCCAGCAGTGCCGGCGGGAAGATCTCCAGCAATGGCTGGCGCAGGGCCTTGGCGATTTCCTCGGGCTCGGGCACCGCCTGCGGGTTCTTGCAGACATTGGCGATCAGCTCGGTGCCGGCGTTGGTGGTGAGCAGGATCAGGGTGTTCTTGAAGTCGATCATGCGGCCTTCACCGTCTTCCATGACGCCCTTGTCGAACACCTGGAAGAAGATCTCGTGCACGTCCGGGTGGGCTTTTTCCACTTCGTCCAGCAGCACCACGCTGTAGGGCTTGCGCCGCACCGCTTCGGTGAGCACGCCGCCTTCGCCGTAGCCGACATAGCCCGGCGGGGCCCCCTTGAGGGTGGACACGGTGTGGGCTTCCTGGAACTCGCTCATGTTGATGGTGATGACGTTCTGCTCGCCGCCGTACATGGCTTCGGCCAGGGCCAGGGCGGTTTCGGTCTTGCCCACCCCGGAGGTGCCCGCCAGCATGAATACGCCAATCGGCTTGTTGGGGTTGTCGAGGCCAGCGCGGGAGGTCTGGATGCGCTTGGCGATCATTTGCAGGGCGTGGTCCTGGCCGATGATGCGCTTTTTCAGGTGCTGGTCGAGGTTGAGCACGGTTTCCAGTTCGTTGCGGGCCATGCGCCCCACCGGAATCCCGGTCCAGTCGGCGACCACCGAGGCCACCGCCTGGTAATCCACGGTCGGCAGGATCAACGGGGTCTCGCCCTGCAGGGCGCTCAGGCGCTGTTGCAGGTCCACCAGCTTCTCGCGCAGGCCGTGGCTGTCGTCGCCAACGTCGCTGTCCACCAGGCCGACGTTCTCCCGCAGTTGGGCGCGGGTCGCCAGCAGCTCATCCACCAGGGTCTTCTCTTGCGCCCAGCGGCTTTCCAGCGCGGCCAGGCGCTCGCGCTCGGCGGCCAGGAGGTTCTCGCTGTTGACCTGACGGTTGCCGATGGCCACGCCGATCGCCTGTTCCCGGGCGATGATCTGCAGCTCGGTTTCCAGGGCCTCGATGCGCCGGCGGCTGTCGTCCACTTCGGCCGGCACCGCGTGCAGGCTGATGGCGACGCGGGCACACGCGGTGTCCAGCAGACTCACGGATTTGTCCGGCAACTGGCGCGCCGGAATGTAGCGGTGCGAGAGCTTGACCGAGGCTTCCAGGGCTTCGTCGAGGATTTGCACCTGATGGTGCTGTTCCATGGTCGAGGCCACGCCGCGCATCATCAGCAGCGCCTTGTCTTCCGAAGGCTCGGCCACTTGCACCACCTGGAAGCGCCGGGTCAGGGCCGGGTCTTTCTCGATGTGCTTCTTGTACTCGGCCCAGGTGGTGGCGGCCACGGTACGCAGGGTGCCGCGGGCCAGGGCCGGTTTCAGCAGGTTGGCCGCGTCGCCGGTGCCGGCGGCGCCACCGGCGCCCACCAGGGTGTGGGCTTCGTCGATGAACAGGATGATCGGTTTGGGCGAGGCCTGGACGTCTTCGATGACCTGGCGCAGGCGCTGTTCGAACTCGCCTTTCATGCTGGCGCCGGCCTGCAGCAGGCCGACGTCGAGGCTGCGCAGCTCGACATCCTTGAGCGCCGGCGGCACGTCGCCGGCGACGATGCGCAGGGCGAAGCCTTCCACCACAGCGGTCTTGCCGACCCCGGCCTCGCCGGTGAGGATCGGGTTGTTCTGCCGGCGGCGCATGAGGATGTCCACCAGCTGGCGGATCTCTTCGTCACGGCCGACGATCGGGTCGAGCTTACCGCTGCGGGCCTGCTCGGTGAGGTCGAAGGTGAAGCGCTGCAAGGCTTCCTGCTTGCCCAGGGCGCTGGGGGCCATGGCGCCGCTGGCTTCGCCGGGCACCGCGCCGACATTGAAGCCGTCGCTGGCGCTCAGGGCGTTTTCCGGCGAGTCGCCGATGTATTCGTCAAAGCGCTCGCACAGGGTTTCGACCTTGATCTTGTCGAACTCCCGGGACAGCCCCAGCAGCGCGTGGCGCAGGCTCGGGGTCTTGAGGATGCCGATCACCAGATAGCCGGTGCGCACCTGGCTTTCACCGAACATCAGGCTGCCGTAGACCCAGCCGCGCTCCACCGCTTCCTCGACGTGGGACGACAGGTCGGTGATCGAGGTCGAGCCCCGGGGCAGGCGGTCCAGGGCTTCGGTCAGGTCCTTGGCCAGGCGCGCCGGCTCCAGGTTGAACTGGCGGATGATGCGGTGCAGGTCCGAGTCCGTAAGTTGCAGCAACTGGTGCAGCCAGTGGGCCAGTTCCACATAGGGAT
Source organism: Pseudomonas sp. LD120 (assembly GCF_009861525.1). Taxonomy (GTDB): domain Bacteria; phylum Pseudomonadota; class Gammaproteobacteria; order Pseudomonadales; family Pseudomonadaceae; genus Aquipseudomonas. Next base: position 294,604 of record NZ_WVHL01000005.1, read on the forward strand.
TGCCCCGCAGTTTGCAGAAGACCGTGGCGGCTTCGATGGCTTTGTAGGCAACGCTGTTGAGTTTGCCGAACAGCGCCGCGCGACTGATTTCACCCATGCTCTGTGCTCCTTGGTGTATGTGAGGTCGTGGCCTGATCGGCGTAGTGCCGGGCCAGTATGAGATCCTTGGCATCACTGCCGGGTTGACCGAGCCAGGTGTTGAAACCCAGGCGCTGGCGGCCGTTGAGTTGCAGCTTGGGCACTTCGTCCTTGAGCAGAACCAGGTTCAGGTCCCAGTCCAGTTCATGCCCCAGGTATTCGGCGACCCAGGCCACCAGTTCCTTGAACGGCTGGCCGTCGGGCAGCATCCCCAGGTAGTCGTCGAGCTTCAGCGGACCCAGGCGGATGCGGAATTTGTGCTGGCGGTCCCAGACGTGGCTACCCAGGCACAAATCCACGCCCAGTTGGCGGGCCTGGACCCCGAGCCGGCTGCGCTCGGGCAGTTCCAGCCACTGGCCGACGTATTCCTCGATCGCCACCGGCAGGCCGAAGTACTCGCCGATGATCGCCCGCAGGCCGTCGGGGTAGCGGGTCTGGGCCGCCAGGTGGCCGCTGTAGTGCAGCTTGGCGGTGTCGGCAAGCAGCCCCTGGTTGAGCAGGCTGGGCATGCCCCGGCCGCTCAGGGCGGCGAGGCGCGCGGACCAGTAGTCGTCGTCTGGGCGGTCGTGGCTCACCGTCGGCCGGGCTTCGGCCCAGGCGCGGTAGAACAGGCTCAGCAGGCGATGGTGGAACACATCGAGAAAGCGCTTGCTGGTGCTGTCGGCGTTGTTGCGCTGGCGTTCGCGCACGTACTCGGTGAGGTGCAGCGGCAGGGGGCCGTTGGGGCCGCCCAGGCCGAAGAAGAACTGCTCCAGGCGCGCGGCACCGCCTTCGCTGCCGGGGCTCACCGAAGCCAGGGTCGAGGGAGCGAAGGTGCAGTCAGCCTGCTGGCCCAGGCGCAGGGGATCGTCCGCCAGGCGCAGGGAGTGACCGAAGCGCGGCAGTTGCGGCGACAGGCATTCGATCCGCCGCAAGGCCTGGAAGAAGTCGTACTCCCAGGGCTCGGCGTGCATCGCCGTCAGCGTATTCAAAGAGTCGGACGACGTCCGGGCTTGGCTTTCCATCGCATGATCTCGCCGCGTTCGGTGGTACGGATCACCGTCTCGGTAAAACTGTTGATCGACACGTAACGTGCCAGGAAGCGCTCGAAGACCGCGCCGAGCAGGAACACCCCGGTGCCGCGAAACGCGTTTTCATCGAATTCCAGGGTGATCTCCAGGCCGCGGCCAAAGACGATCGGCCCGGGCATCGGCAGGCGCCGGGTCACCGCCTGGCTGCTGACCTCGCGCAGGCCCTCGATCTGCAATTGCAGGGCCGCGTCGTTGCTGTCGCCGTACAGCCGCAACAGCTCGCGCAGGGCCGCCGCGCCCTGGCCCTGTTCGGCGAGCGACAGGTAGTTCAGCGACAGTTGGCTGATCAGCCGCCAGGCCTTGCCGTCGTGGGCATGGCTGGGGCGTGGCCGGCTCGGTCCCGCCAGGCAGCGGATGGCCTGCACCGGGGCGCTGTCGGCCAGGGTGAAGTCGGTCTTGCCGTTGCCCACGTTCATGAACAGCGGCAGGTCGCGGTTGGTGCACAGGGCGCTGACCCCGAGCTGGCGCAAGTCGTGGCGATAGGGCGCTTGCTGGCCGTCCACCAGGCTGACGAACGATTCGCTGCCGATGTAGGTCGAGCGCGGGCCGTTGCGGCGCTGGTCGCTGGACAGCACCCGCGGCTCGCGGCGGATCATGTAATAGGCCTGGTCACGGCCGTAGCGGGACGGGTCGCGCACCGCGTAGAACGGCAGGAACGGCTGCTCCGGACCGGTGCCGTGGCCGCTGAGGGCGGTCAGCGAATGCACTTCGAAATCCATCGGCCGGGTGCGGTCGGCGATCACATGGTGCTCATTGACCCGGTCGGACAGGTGGATACGGTCCAGGCGCTTGGGAAACAGGTTGATCGCCGGGGTGCAGAACGGCACGAACTGGCTGGCGCCAACGCTGCCCTCCAGGCTCTGCTCGAAGCGCTCGAAGAGTACGATCAGCTCCAGTTCCTGGCCGGCGCAGCGTTGTACGGCACGGCTCAGTTGGGCGAATTCGACGAACAGGAAGCGGTTGGGCAGGGCGAAATATTCCTGCAGCAGGCGATAGCCCTGGAACGCCTGGGGCACCACTGGCAGCGCCGCATCGCAATCATCGAAGCCTCGGGAGCGCAGGGCGTCCTGGGGCAGGCGCTCGACCCAGTCGCTGCCCGGGGCCCGGGCGAACACCGCGCAGGCGTTGCCCAGCAACTGTTCGTAGAGACGGAACGGCAGCTCGTTGTTGCCGTTCAGGTACAGCGGCAATGTATCCAGGCCCAGGCTGTTGAACGGCAGTTCGGCGCCGGTGCGCAGGGTCAGGCGTAGCCCGGCCTTGGCCTTGGGTTCGCTGGCGGCCAGGCGTCCGAGCACCGTCGATGGGTTGCCGAAGTACTCGGCCTGGCTGACTTGCAGCGGCCACAGCGTCACCGGGTGCGCGGTGCGGTATTCGCAGCAGGTCTGGGTGTCGCGGCCCAGGGCGGAGCGCAAGCGGGTGTCGCGCTCCAGGGTAAAGCCGCTGCTCAGGGAGCCTTCGTCGGGATCGGCCTGCAACTGCACCACGGTCATCGACGGGGTCGGCGCCAGGTAGTGCGGGTAGGCGATCTCCAGCAGGTTGTGGGTGAAGGTCGGGTACTCGGCATCGAGTTTGAGCTGCACCCGGGCCGTCAGATAGGCGAAGCCTTCCAGCAGGCGCTCGACATAGGGGTCGGCGCAATCCATGCCCGACAAGGTCAGGCGGCTGGCAATCTTGGGAAATTCCTTGGCGAACTCGGCGGCGCTTTCGCGCACGTGGTGCAGTTCCTGGTTGTACAGCTCCAGCAGGCGCGGGTTCATGGGCGCCTCCGGGAATCGGCGTGGACCACCCGTACATGGCCCGACTCCAGGTCCATGTCGGTTTGCAGCAGCAGGCGCAGGGGCATCGGCTGGGCCCACAGGTCGCCTTCGATCTCGAAGCTCAAGGCGTTGTGGTTCATTTCGCCGGGCGCGGTGCGCGCACGGACCCGCAACGTGCTGCGCAGAATCCGCGGTTCATAGGTCGCGATGGCCTGGTGAATCAGGCTTTCCAGGGCCGGGATGTCGATGCTTGAGGCACTGTACCCAGCCAGGGCTGGCAGCCCGTAGTTGACCACCGAGGTGCCGGCGGGGGTGTGCAGGGTGGCATCGGCGTCGAGTAAAGAGGTGGTGTTGAGCAGCCACGCCAGGTCGCGCAGTACCGAGGCCTTGAGTTGGCTCAGGGACAGCACGCGTTTGTCCGGGCTTTCTTTCAGGTTGCCGGGTTCATCGTCGGACAGACGATCCAGCAGGGAAGGTTGCAAGCGATCGCGGGCGGCGATGTCGGTTACCAAAGGGTTCGCTCCAGGATCGGATTGCGCAGGCATGACGTCACGAAAAGGGGCACAGGTGCACAAACCTGTAGCCGCTGCCGCAGGCTGCGAACGAGGACAACGTCCTCGCGACCCGGACCACCCATGCGGCGTGGCCCGGATCTTTCGCCGCCGCGGCGCGACCGCAGCGGATCAGCGCTTGGTGTTCGAGCGGATGTTCCAGCCGTACTTGATCGGGCCGCCGTCCTTGGTGCCGTCGGCTTTCTGCGGCTGGTACTCGACCATCACCTGAGCAAAGTTCAGGGTGATGTTTTCGGTCAGACGGTCATCGCTGCCCGAACCGCCGGTGCTCAGCGAGGTGATCAGCACTTCTTCCAGGTCGATGATCATGTACTCGACCTGGCTTTCGCCGCCGGCCTTGCGCACGGTCAGGCGCACCTTGTCGATGTGCTTGCCGCTGGAGCAATGCATCATCAGGTTCGGCGAGGCCTTGTCGACGTACTTGGTCAGCGACAGGTCCTGGATGTTCACCTTGCCCGCGCCGCCGCCACCGCCAACGTGCATGTTGCCGGACTGGGACATGCCCCAGCTCCAGTTCAACACGTCGATCTCGTCTTTGTGGGCTTTGTCCATGGACTCGCCCTTGATGTCACCGATCTTGATGAAAATATCAACAGCCATGTTTTCTCCCTGTGTGGCCCTTGCCACGATGTTGGTTCTGCTTCTGTAGTCGCCACTGCTGGCTGCGGTAGCGCCCGCCTCGCGGTCGGTCGCAGCCTGCGGCAGTGGCTACAGGTTTGAGTCGGTTATGGATCAGACGCCCTTGGCGGACGGCAGTTTGGAGACCAGGCGCAGCGACACGGTCAGCCCTTCGAGCTGGTAGTGCGGGCGCAGGAAGAACTTCGAGTTGTAATAACCCGGGTTGCCTTCGACTTCCTCGACCACCACTTCCGCCGCCGCCAGCGGGTGCTGGGCCTTGGTGGTTTCGGTGGAGTGCGCCGGGTCACCGTCGACGTAGTTGAGGATCCAGTCCTGCAGCCAGCGCTGCATTTCGTCCTTCTCTTTGAACGAGCCGATCTTGTCGCGCACGATGCACTTCAGGTAATGGGCGAAGCGGCAGGTGGCGAACAGGTACGGCAGGCGCGCCGCCAGGTTGGCGTTGGCGGTGGCGTCCGGGTCGTCGTATTCGGCGGGCTTTTGCAGCGACTGGGCGCCAATGAAGGCAGCGAAGTCGGTGTTCTTCTTGTGCAGCAGCGGCATGAAACCGTTCTTCGCCAGTTCCGCTTCACGGCGGTCGGAGATGGCGATCTCGGTTGGGCACTTCATGTCCACACCGCCGTCATCGGTGGGGAAGGTATGCGCTGGCAGGTTTTCCACCTCGCCACCGGATTCCACGCCGCGGATCCGCGAGCACCAGCCGAAATGCTTGAACGAGCGGTTGATGTTCACCGCCATGGCGTAGGCGGCGTTGGCCCAGGTGTATTTGGAGCTGTCGGCGCCGTCGGTGTTCTCTTCGAAGGCGAAGGCTTCCACCGGGTCGGTCTTGGCGCCATACGGCAGGCGCGCCAGGAAGCGCGGCATGGTCAGGCCGATGTAGCGCGAGTCTTCCGATTCACGCAGCGAGCGCCAGCCGGCGTATTCCGGGGTGGTGAAGATCTTGGTCAGGTCGCGCGGGTTGGACAGTTCCTGCCACGAACCCATGCCCATCACGGTCGGCGATGCCGCGGCAATGAACGGCGAGTGCATGGCGGCGCAGACTTTCGACAGCTCGCCCAAGAGCTCGACATCCGGTGGCGACTGGTCGAAGTAGTAGTCGCCCACCAGGCAGCCGTAAGGCTCGCCGCCGAACTGGCCGTATTCCTCTTCGTACATCTTCTTGAAGATCGGGCTCTGGTCCCAGGCCGTGCCCTTGAATTTCTTCAGGGTCTTGTGCAGTTCCGGCTTGGAGATGTTGAGCACGCGGATCTTCAGCTGCTCGTCGGTCTCAGTGTTGTTGACCAGGTAGTGCAGGCCGCGCCAGGCGCTTTCCAGTTTCTGGAATTCCGGGTGATGGATCACCTGGTTGACCTGGGCGGTGAGCTTGGCGTCGATGGCGGCGATGATCGATTCGATCGACTTGATGGCGTCGTTGGACACCAGGTCAGTCTGCGCCAGGGCTTGTTCGGCCAGGGTCCGCACGGCGGTTTCCACGGCTTCGCGGGCACGCTCGGTCTTGGGTTTGAATTCCTGCAGCAGCAGCGAAGCGAATTCGCTGGCCTGCTCGGTGGCGGCAGGTTGCGCCTGATTGTCACGCATCAATTCGGTCATGATCGTTGGTCCTGATTTACGCGTTCGGCTCGGAGTCAGCAGGCTTTGGCGCACTGGCCAGGGCCTGGAGCAACGCCGGATCCTTGATGGCTTTCATGATGATTTCTTCGGCGCCGGTCTTGCCGTCCATGTAGGTCAGCAGGTTGGCCAACTGAGTGCGAGCCTCCAGCAACTGGTTCAGCGAGTCGACCTTGCGCGCCACCGCGGCAGGGCTGAAGTCGTCCATGCTTTCGAAGGTGATGTCCAGGCTCAGGTTGCCTTCGCCGGTCAGCTCGTTGGGTACGTGGAACGCCACGCGTGGCTGCATGGCCTTGAGGCGCGAGTCGAAGTTGTCGACGTCGATTTCCAGGAACTTGCGCTCGGCCACGGCGGGCAGGGGCTCGACGGGCTTGCCCGCCAGATCGGCCATTACACCCATGACGAAGGGCAACTGAACCTTTTTCTCGGCGCCGTAGAGTTCGACGTCGTACTCGATCTGCACCCGGGGCGCGCGGTTGCGCGCGATGAACTTTTGAGAACTTTGCTTCGCCACGTTGTGCTCCTGGTCGCTGTTGCGACGGTGTTGGCGTCGGTCGGTGATAGCCGCTGACGGTGCTGTTCGGCCACTTGGGGGTTATTCGGATTCGGGGCCGCGCAGGTTTTCAAATTGCGACAGGCCATCGGGGATCAGATTGCGCACGATGGTCGCGAAATCGGCGTTGACCAGGTGCTTGGCTCGGTTAAGCAGCACCGGTAGCGGGCTCGAAGGCTCGTAGCGGCTGTAATAGGCCAGCAGTCGGTCAAGGCTGCGCAGGACATCGTCACGGCTGTTGATCTCGCCGGACACGCGTGCCACGGCCGCCGCCGGCAGGTCGGCGACCTCGGCGGTGAAGGTGTCGTTGTCCTGTTCGGCGTGGCTGTTGGGTGTTTGCGGTGCATGTTGGCCAAGCACCTGCAAGGCCAGGCGCAGTGGCTGCTTGAGCGCACTAAGGTCGACACCGCTGGCGGAACCGACCTGGTCGCTGACCTGCTTTTCGATGGATTCAGCCGCCGAGCGTGCTTGGCTCAAGGCGTTGCGAATCTGCTCCAGATGGTCTGGATCGCTGTCTTGCATGGCGCCGGCCAGGTGGTCGGCGCCCAGGCTCTCGCCGGAAAAATGCTGCAGGCCCGCCGCGTTCAGCGCCGCGCGCAGGCTCACCGGGCCGAAGGTCCGGGAACGGGTCAGCATGGCTTCGCGCAGCAAACCGATGGTGGTGTCCGAGGCAAGGCCCGCCAGGGCGTTGATGCGCACCGTGGGATCGTTGTCGTCGTCGGCATCCAGGCGCGGATGCAGCTCTGCCCAGTAGTCGCGCAGCAGGCTGTTGATCAGGTCGAGGCTGGTGGCAAATCCCGGCAGGCCTTCGAGGGCCAGGGTGCTTTGCACAAGAAAATGGGTGATGCGCAGGTCTTTGCTGCGCGCCAGCAAATCCAGGCTCTGTTGCTGGATGCTGCGCCAGTCTGGGGGCTCGGCTGGCAGGATCGAGTCGCCCATGCTGCGCTCGGGCTGGCCCTGTGCGGCCCGCTCCAAGTGCAAGAAATCCGCGTCATATTCCAAGTCTTCGCCACAAGGCGAAGTTGCTGAAATGGCGGCGAGCAACATCGGTACATCCACCTGGTTCGATCTCCCTATCAGCCTGCAGGACAGTCAGGCAATTAATGCACTAGTTGTTTGTGAACTCGCGCACATTTCTTGGTTAACATGGACTAGTTGATACTAGTGGGCCATCATCCGTGTTCAAGAAGTTGTGCATTTTTGGTGTAGTAGTTGTGCCTTGTCAAGGTAAGCTATTCGCCCCGCATGACAGTGTAATGTCGTCTTATTAGTTCGTTGACCGCCGAGTCAGATAGCGGCGGCGTGAAGGGCTTTTGTCATCTGTGTGGTTTAAGTTGGTCGATCATGCTGTGAACGGCGTTGCTCAAGGGATTTTTTTGCGAACTTTTTGTTTTTTTACGGAACTTTTTTCCTGACGCCGGTTCGCAGGCGAAGTACAGCAAGGAGGCGAGATGTCGCTGTGTTTGACTATCACTAGTTATCACAAGATCACCCCTGGTCAATGCCCTGAGAAACTAATGGATCAGGGGATGATGGCAATTGGCCGTAGTTCCGATAATGACTGGGTACTTCCTGATCCTGAGCGCTTAGTTTCCGCGCGACATTGCGTCATCCAATACAAAGATGGCCGTTATTACTTGACTGACAGCAGTACTAATGGTGTGGAGTTAGTCCGTGCCGGTATTCGCATGCGCCGGGGCAACAGCGAGCCGCTGGAAGATGGCGAGGTTATTCGCATTGGCGATTATGAGATCAGCGCGCGGATCGATTTCAGCCTGAACCGTGCAGGTGCTGAACCCTTTTCCGGGGACAGCTCCAACAGTTTCGAGGCGTTGATGGGGCGCCAGTTGGCGCCGCCGACGCCGATCGAACCGATTTCCGTGGCGCCGGTGGCGCATTTCCAGGGCGCTTCGGCCCAGGACACCTTTCCCGACCTGTTCGACTTTCTCACCCCGAGCGCGACCCCGCCGGCCACGCAGCCGGACCACGTGCCGGCCGAGCAGCACGATTTTCGCCCGCCGACCCCGACTGCGGTGCCGCAGCCCGTGGTGGCGCCGCAGCCAGCGGCGCCCCAGGGTGGCGCGCTGATTCCGGAAGACTGGGACCTGTTCGCCGAGACGCCACGCAGCCCTGCGCCAGGGTTCGATGTGCTGCCAGCGGTCGCACCGCCCGTGGTGGCCCCAGCCCCGGCCCCGCTTGCCGACCCGACGCCATTCAGCGCAGAGCCTGCACAGCCACAGCCACAGCCACAGCCACAGCCACAGCCACAGCCTCAGGCCCTGGCGCCCGTGGCCCCGGTGGTTGCCGAGGCCCCGCTGGCGCCGGTCGCGGAGCCCACGCCGGCGGTGCCTCAGCCCGACCTGCTGCAAGCCTTCCTGCGGGGCGCCGGGCTCGATCAGTTGCGCATCGATCCGCAACAGGCCCAGGCACAGATGGAAAGCCTGGGCCGCAGCTACCGCTTGATGGTCGAGGGCCTGATCGATGTGTTGCGTGCCCGCAGCAGCCTCAAGGGCGAGTTCCGCATGCAGCAGACCATGATCCGCCCGGTGGAAAACAACCCGCTGAAGTTCGCCCCCAATGTCGAGGAGGCCCTGCTCCTGCTGCTGCGCCACAGCAACCAGGCGTTCATGGCCCCGGACCAGGCAGTGCAGGACAGCTTCGACGACCTGCGGGCTCACCAGTTGGCGGTCATGGCCGGGGTCGAAGCTGCCATCAAACATTTGCTGGGGCGTTTCGAGCCCAGCGAACTGGAAGCCCGCATGGCCAAGCCCGGAGGCCTGAGCAACCTGTTCAGTGGCTCCCGTCAGGCGCAGCACTGGCAGCAGTTCACCGCGCTCTACAGCCAGATTTCCCGCGAGGCCCAAGACGATTTCCAGGACCTGTTCGGTCGTGAATTCAGTCGCGCCTACGAAGAACACACCCAGCGCCTGCGCCGCTCCTGAGCGCGCCTGGAACACCCCCGAACACACGGATACACGGACAGCTGATACGTCATTGAGGACGCAGGATGATTCAACGATTGCTGACATTGGTTGCCATGCTGGTTCTGGCGGCCTGTGCCAAGGACGCACCCCCGGCCGAGCCGCTCAAGCAAGGCGCCGGCGCCACCACGGTGGCCCTGCATTTTCAGGCAGTGCCCGGGCTTAATCCTGGCCCTGACGGCCAAAGCACGCCGGTACGGGTACGGATCTTCGAGCTGAAGAACCCGGCCACGTTCATGCGCAGCGATTACTTCGCCCTGGCCGAGCGGGCCCCGGCGACCTTGGGTCCCGACCTGATCGACCAGGATGAAGTGCTGGTCCAGCCCGGTGACCAGTTCACCCTCAAGCGCACCCTCGACCCGGCCACCCGCCAGGTCGGCCTGTTGGTGGGCTATCGCGAAGTGGACCGGGCCCTGTGGCGGCTCAGCGTCAACACCGCGCAGCGCCTGAATAACGTCTATCAGATCGTCCTTGAAGCCCGCGCGGTCAGCGCTGAGCTTGAGGCGTCCCCATCCAGCCCTGCCCAATAGGCAATCGGAGCAAGCATGTCCTGGAACAATCGCGTGGTCTGGTCGGAAGGCATGTTCATTGGAACCCAGCACTTCCAGCAGCATGACCGTTACCTGGAAAACCTTATCGACGCCCGCAGCCGGCCGCTGTCGGTGGGCGCCTGGGGGTTTTCCGAGCTGCGCATCGATCAGGGTCTGCTGGCCCAGGGCAAGCTGGCCATCGTCAGCGCCCGTGGCCTGCTGCCCGACGGCACACCGTTCAATATTCCCCATGACGATCTGGCGCCCAGCCCGCTGAGCATCGACGACAACCTGCGGGACGGTCTGGTGTACCTGGCGCTGCCGCTCAAGCGCGCCGGAGCCCGTGACACCGTGGACGAAGGCGAAGAGTTGGGCGGCGCCCGTTACCTGAGCCAGGTGCGCGAGGTGCGCGACGACAACGCGCCGTTTGAAAACCGTGCGCCGGTGGCCGTGGGCTCCCGGGCCTTGCGCCTGCTCACCGCCCAGGACGGGCTGAGCGACTACGCCGCTGTCGGCGTGGTGCGGATCAAGGAAAAGCGCGCCGACCGCGCCCTGGTGCTGGATGACAGCTACATCCCGCCGCTGCTGGATGTGGCGGCGTCCAAGACCTTGAGCGCTTTTCGCAGCGAGTTGCTGGGCCTGCTGCACCAGCGCGGCGAAGCCCTGGCCGGGCGGGTGGTGGCGTCGGGGGCTGGCGGTGCATCGGAGATCGCCGACTTCATGCTGCTGCAGTTGGTCAACCGTGCCCAACCGCTGATCGGTCACCTGAACCAGATCAGCCCACTGCACCCTGAGCGTTTGTACAGCGAGCTGGTGAGCCTGGCCGGTGAATTCTCGACCTTTTCCACCAGTGCCCGGCGTCCGGCCGAGTACCCGCAGTACCAGCACGATGAACTGGCCCTGAGCTTTGCCCCGGTGATGCAGGCCCTGCGCGAGGCGCTGTCGATGCTGATCGACAGCAAGGCGACGCCGATCCCCATCGTCGAAAAAGCCTACGGCGTGCACGTGGCGATGTTGGCCGATCGCACCTTGCTGGATAACGCCAGCTTTATCCTGGTGGTGCGCGCCGATGTGCCGGGGGAGACCCTGCGCGGGCGCTTTGCCCAGCAGAGCAAGGTGGGGTCGGTGGAGCACATCCGCGACCTGGTCAACCTGCAACTGCCGGGCATCGGCCTACTGCCGTTGCCGGTGGCGCCACGGCAACTGCCGTACCACGCCGGTTCCACGTATTACGAGCTCGACCGTGGCAGCGAACACTGGAAACAACTGGTGCATTCCGGCGGCTTCGCCTTCCACGTCGCGGGGGATTTCCCGGGCTTGAACCTGGCCTTCTGGGCCATTCGAGGATAAGTCGCGATGCATCCGTTCGACGATTCGCCAGGGCAGCCGTCCCCGGCCAATGACCGCACCCAATTCATGCCGCGCCCCGGTGGCCGTGCGCCCGAGCCCGGGCGGGCGGCCTCGCCCGCCCCGTCGTTGGCGATGCCGGCCGCGCCGCTGGCGACCGGTCAGGCCCGTGGCCTGAACCCGCTGGAAAGCGCTGCCGGCCCGCTGCTGGCTTTGCTTACCCGGCTGCGCAGCACCTTGGCGCATCCGGCGCCGGCCAGCTTGCGGGCGCAACTGCTGGCCTACCTGCGCCAGTTCGAGGAGCGTGCGGAAGCCGCCGGCGTGCCGCGCAACGACGTGCTCCTGGCGCGCTATGCGCTATGCACCGCCCTGGATGAAGCGGTGCTCAGTACCCCCTGGGGCAGCACCAGTGATTGGGGCAAACAGAGCCTGTTGATCACCGTGCACAACGAAGCCTGGGGCGGCGAGAAGGTCTTCCAGTTGCTGGAGCACTGCCTGCAAAGCCCTCGCGAGCGCCTGTACCTGCTGGAGCTGTTGTACCTGTGCATGTGCCTGGGTTTTGAAGGTCGCTATCGGGTGATGATTGACGGGCGCAGTCAGCTTGAAGTGTTGCGTGAGCGCACCGCGGCCACCATTCGCAGCGCCCGTGGCGAGCACGAGCGCGAGCTGTCGCCGCATTGGCGCGGGGTCAGCGTGGCCCGTGATCGTCTGGCCCAGTTCATGCCGCCCTGGGTCGGTATCGCCATTGGCGTGGCGCTGCTGCTGGCGCTGTTGTTCGGCCTGCGCCTGAAGCTGGCGGCGGACGCGGAACCTGTGTTCAAGAACATTCATGCCCTGGGCGAAATCCCGGTGCAGACCCTGGACCGTCCGGTGATCCAGCCCAAACTGGTGGAGCGTCCGCGTCTGGCGGGCTTCCTCGCCGAGGACATCAAGGCCGGGCGAGTGGCGGTGGAAGACGCCGTTGACCGTTCGGTGGTGACCATCCGTGGCGACGAGTTGTTCGCCTCGGCCAGCGCCAGTATTCGCGATGACTTCCAGCCGTTGATGCTGCGCATCGCCGATGCCATCCGCAAGGTCAAGGGCCAGGTGCGGGTCACCGGCCACAGTGACAATCGGCCAATCGCCACCTTGCGCTTCCCGTCCAACTGGAAGCTGTCCCAGGCCCGCGCCGAATCGGTGCTGCAGATTCTCGCGGCGAAGACCGGCCAAGCCGAGCGCTTCAGCGCCGAAGGTCGCAGCGACACCGAACCCTTGGCCAGCAACGCCACCGCCGAAGGGCGAGCGCGTAATCGTCGGGTAGAAATCAGCGTGTTGGCGGAGGGGGTCGAGTGAAGGCGTTTTTCGGTTTTGTGGTTCGCTGGGTGATCCCGCTGCTGGGGCTGCTCGCCCTGAGCCTGATCATCTGGTTCATTGGCCCGCTGTGGGAGTTGCTGGTGCCGGAAGGCCGGCGCTGGGCGCTGATCATCTGCATCTTCGCGGTGTGGATCGGCTATCGGGTGTTTCGCCTCATTCAGGCCCGTCGGCATGCGGCCAAGGTGTTACAAAGCCTGGCCGCCGATACCCCGCCCGATCCGGACAGCGTGGCCACCGCCGAGGAGCTGGCGGCCCTGCGTCAGCGCATGGACGAGGCACTGGCGTTGCTGAAGAAGGCCAAGCTCGGCGGTGACGAGCGACGCAATCTCTATGAGCTGCCGTGGTACGTGATCATCGGCCCGCCGGGGTCCGGCAAGACCACGGCGCTGGTCAATTCCGGCCTGCATTTTCCCCTGGCCGCGCAACTGGGCGCCGGTGCCGTGCGCGGCGTGGGCGGCACCCGCAACTGCGACTGGTGGTTCACCGACCAGGCTGTGCTGCTGGACACCGCTGGGCGCTACACCACCCAGGACAGCCACGCCACGGTGGACAAGGCGGCCTGGTTGGGATTTCTCGACCTGCTGAAAACCCAGCGTTCGCGGCGGCCGATCGATGGCGCCTTCGTCGCCATCAGCCTCTCCGACCTGCTGCTCAGCAGCGAAGCCGAGCGGGCGGCGCATGCTGCGGCGATCCGTCTGCGGATCCAGGAGCTGTACACCCAGTTGGGCGTGCGTTTCCCGATCTACCTGATGCTCACCAAGCTCGATCTGGTGCCAGGTTTCATGGAGTTCTTCGACGGCTTGAGCCAGGAAGAGCGCTCCCAGGTCTGGGGCATGACCTTCGCCCTGGACGACGGCAACAGCGGCGACAGCCCGCTGCTCCAACTGCCGGCCGAGCTGGCGGCCCTGGAGCAGCGCCTCAACGAGCGGCTGGTGGAGCGTCTGCAGCAGGAGCGTGACCCGGCGCGGCGCGACCTGATCTACGGTTTCCCGCAGCAGTTCGCGGCGCTCAAGGAGTCTTTGCAGGGCTTTCTCGATGGGGTGTTCAAGCCCAATGCCTTCGAGGAGCGGGTATTGCTGCGAGGGGTGTATTTCACCAGCGGCACCCAGGAAGGCAGTCCCATCGACCGCTTGATCGGCGCCATGGCCCAGAGCATGAACCTGGACCGTCAGCACCTGGCGCGCCAGACCGGCACCGGCCGCAGCTACTTCATCGAGAAGCTGTTCAGCGCCGTGGCGTTTGCCGAGCGCGGGCTGGTGGGGGTCAACCCCAAGGTCGAGCGGCGGCGTAAATGGATCGCCCGCGGCGCCCTGGCGGCCACCGTGGCCCTGGTGCTGGTGGTCAGTACCTTGTGGATCGTCAGCTACCGGGCCAACCAGGCCTATATCGCCCAGGTCGACCAGCGGGTCGGCCCGGTGCGTCAGGACGTGCAGAGCCTCAGCCCGGCCCAGCGCGATGTGCTGGCAGTGCTGCCGCTGCTCAACGCCACGCGCAACCTGGCCGGCAATGCTCCGGGTTGGGCCGAGGGCCTGGGCCTGTATCAGGGCGACATGCTCGAAGCCGAGTCCGCCAGCGTCTATCGCAAGCTGCTGGTGGCGGTGTTCGCCCCGCGCCTGATGACCCGCATCGAGGAGCAGCTGCACAGCGGCGGCAGCTCGGATTTTCTCTACGAGGGCCTCAAGGCCTACCTGATGCTGGCGGACAGCGAGCACTACGATCCGGACTTCATCAAGGCCTGGATCACCCTGGACTGGGACCGCACCCTGGCCCGCGACCTGCCGCCCGAGCAGCGCCAGGCCCTGACCGGCCACCTGCAGGCACTGTTCGAAAAACATCCTCCCAATGCGCGGCTGGACCAGCGCCTGATCGACGACCTGCGCCGCCAACTGCAACAGCTGCCGGTGGCCCAGCGTGTATATGACCGGGTCAAGCGGGCCAAGCTGCCGGACGGTGTGCCGGACTTCCGCCTCAGCGAAGCCGGTGGCCGTGATGCGGCGCTGGTGTTCACCCGCAAGAGCGGCAAGCCGTTGAGCGAACCCCTGAGCGGGCTGTTCACCGCCAAGGGCTACCGCGAAGGCTTCCTCCTGGCCAGCGTCAATCAGGCCAGCACCCTGGCCGAAGAGCAGTGGGTGCTGGGGCGCGATCAGGCCGACCAGCAGAACCTCGCCAGCCTCGCGGCTGATGTGCGTCGGCTGTACTTCCAGGACTACCTGCGCCAGTGGGAGGCGTTGTTGGCGGACGTCGACTTTGTCCCCATCACCAGCGTGGCCCAGGCCGCCGATGTGCTGCGGATCCTCTCCGGGCCCAGCTCGCCGCTGAAGAAACTGCTGGTGGCGGTGGCCAAGGAAACCGACCTGCAGCAGGAAGAACGCCTGTTGGCGGCCCAGGGCCAGAAGGTCGAGGGTGGGGTGGATCAGCTCAAGCAGCGCCTGGGCTCCTTGCTCGGTCAGGAACAGGCGGCCAACCCGGCCGCGACCGCCAGTCATGAAGACCCGGTCAGCGCGCATTTCGCCGAGCTCAACAGTCTGGTGAGCCAAGGTGAAGGCGAGCCGGCGGCCATCGACGGCTTGCTGGCGGACATGAACGCTTTGTACGTGCAGGTCAGCGCCATGGTCGGCGCCAGTGGCGATGCGCTTTTGGGCGAGGCCAAGAACCAGGCCAGCGCCGCGGCGGCGCGGGTCAGCTTGAGCGCCGCGCGCCAGCCGCCGGTGGTCCAGGGCTTGGTCAAATCGGTGGTGAACGCCACCACCAACACCATGATGGGCGGGGTGCGCAATCAGCTGAACGCGGCCTGGGTCAGCGAAGTGGTCAACGTTTATCGCCAGTCCCTGAGTGGGCGCTATCCGATGTCGCGTAGCAGCTCGCGGGATGCGACCCTGGATGACTTCGGCCAGTTCTTCGGGGTGGGCGGGGTGATGGACAACTACTTCCGCAAGTACCTGCAGCCCTACGTCAACACCTCGACTCCGACCTGGAGCTGGCAGCCGGGAGCCGCGCAGAAGCTGGGGATTTCCTCCGGGGTGCTGCACACCTTCCAGCGTGCATCGAACATCCGTGACGCCTTCTTCCGCTCCGGTGGCACCCAACCTATGGTGCGCTTCGAGCTTAAGCCGGTGGCCATGGACGCCAGCATCAGCCAGTTTCTCCTCGATCTGGACGGCCAGCAACTGAGCTACGACCACGGCCCAAGCCGGCCGGTGGCCATGCAATGGCCGAATCCGGGGAGCATCGGCGTGGTCCGCCTGTCGATCATGCCGCCCTCGGCCACCGGGCGCTCCGGGGTCACCCTGGACGGTCCCTGGGCCTGGTTCCGCCTGCTGGAGCAGTCGGACCTGACTGCCGGCAACTCGCCGGACCGTTTCAACCTGCGGCTGCGGGTGGACAGTGCGAGCATCTCTTACGAACTGCGTGCCAACAGCGCCTTCAACCCGTTCAATCGCCGGGTGCTCAGCGGCTTCAGCCTGCCGGAGCGGCTATGACGGCGTTTGGCCTGTACGGCAAGTTGGCCAGTCGCGGTGATTTTGTCAGCCGTGGGCTGCCGCAGAGTTTTATCAGCCCCTGGGACGGCTGGTTGGCCGCCGGTTTGTTGGCCAGCCAGAACGCCTTGGGCGAGCAGTGGCTGAACGCCTATCTGGTCAGCCCGTTGTGGCGTTTCGCCCTGGCGCCCGGGGTCTGCGGACCCGACGCGGCGGTGGGTGTGGTGATGCCGAGTATCGATCGGGTCGGGCGTTATTTCCCCCTGACCGTGGCGGCGTTGCTGGAACCCGACGCTGATCTGGCGTCCCTGGTGAGCGGCCCGGAACAGTGGTTTGAACAGGTGGAAGCGCTGTTGTTGGCGACCCTGGATGAAGGCGCCTGTTTCGAAGCCCTGGAAGCGGGCTTGCAGGCCTTGGGCGCGCCCATTGCGGCGCCTCGCCTTGAAGACAGCCGGTTTGCCGGATTGCAGCGCTTTTATGTCAGTGATCCTCAGGCCCGGGGGGCGGTACTCGCGGCCCAGGGCTGTGAAGGTTCCAGTGCTTGGTGGGGACGAGGTTCGGCTGCCATCAGCCCGATGCTGCTGCGGTGTCAGGGCCTGCCAGCGGCCAGCGATTTTGCGCAATTTTTGCTCGGACAAGAGGGTGCCGTTTAAATGGGTTCAGCGCCGCAACTGTCCTACCAGTCCGCCAGCTACAGCCATGTCGGCATGGTGCGGAAAATCAATGAAGATGCCTGGCTCGAAGCCCCGGAGACCGGCCTGTGGCTGGTGGCCGATGGCATGGGCGGGCACGCCGCCGGCGATTACGTCAGCAGCCTGATCGTCGACAGCCTGCGGGCGGTGCCGGCGGCCGAGAGCCTGGAGCAGTACGTCGCCGCGCTGCGCAATGGCCTGGCGGCGGTGAATGCCGCGGTGCGCGAGGAAACCGCCAATCGCGGCGTGATCATGATGGGCAGCACCGTGGTCCTGCTGGTGGTGCGCGGGGCGCAGGCGGTGTGCCTGTGGGCCGGCGACAGCCGCCTGTACCGGTTGCGCGACGAGCAATTGGAGAGCATTTCCCGGGATCACAGCTACGTCCAGGACCTGCAGGACAGTGGCTTGCTCAGCGAGGCCGAAGCGCGGGTGCATCCACGGGCCAACATCGTCACTCGGGCCGTTGGCGTCGAAGCGCACTTGGAGCTGTCCCAGGTCGATCTGCAGGTGCGGGAGGGCGACACCTTCCTGCTGTGCAGCGACGGCCTGAACAAGACCGCCGAAGACTTTGAGCTGCGCGACGTGCTCAGTCACAGCGAGCCCAACGACGTGGTGCGCAGCTTGATTCACCTGGGCTTGACCCGGGGTGCGCCCGACAACATCACCGCCATCGTGATCAAGGCCGCAGGACAGTGACCATGGATATTCTGATTCCCGGCTTTGACATCCAGGGCGAGATTGGCGAAGGCGCCATGGCCAGTGTGTACCTGGCGACCCAGCGCTCGTTGGAACGCAAGGTGGCGCTCAAGGTCATGGCCGCGGCGCTGGCCGCCGACCCGAGCTTTTGTGAACGCTTCTTGCGTGAGGGCAAGACCCTGGCGCGCCTGTCGCACCCACACACGGTGACCATCCACGACATCGGCAATGTCGGTGAGCTGTACTACATGGCCATGGAGTACCTGCCCAACGGCACGCTGAAAGAGCGCATCGCCGCTGGACTGACCCCGCAGCAGGGCCTGACCTACATCCGCCAGATCGCCTCGGCCCTGGGCTATGCCCACGCCCAGGGGCTGGTGCACCGTGATGTGAAGCCGGCCAACATCCTGTTCCGCGCCGATGGCACGGCGGTGCTCTCGGACTTCGGCATCGCCAAGTCGCTGGACGACCGCACCCAGTTCACCCAGGCCGGTTTCGCCGTGGGCACACCCAGCTACATGAGCCCTGAACAGGCCCGTGGCCAGGAGATCGATGGGCGTGCCGACCTCTACGCCCTGGGCGTGGTGCTGTATGAGATCCTCGTCGGCGAGCTGCCGTACAACGGCACCGATGCGCTGTCCACGGCCCTGGCCCACCTCACCGAACCGCTGCCGGAGCTGCCGCTGCACCACGGGCGCTACCAGCACATTCTGCTCAAGCTGCTGGCCAAGGACCCGGCCCAGCGTTACCCGGACGCCGCTGCGTTGCTGGCGGCCCTGGATCACCTGCCGCCGGAGACGGCCGAGGTCGAGGCGACGCTGATCCAGCCGTTGCCGCTGCCCCCTCAGGCCGTGCCCGTGGGCAACGACCTGGGCGGGTTGACCCCGGTGTCGATCGAAATTCCGCAACAGGCGCCGCAACCAGAAGCGCCGGCGCATCACGCCTCGCCGAAGGCGCCGCCGCAGCCTGTCCGCCAGGAACCGCCATCGCGCTCCGCCCCGCCCTCGGCGGGTAGCGCGCCTTCCGAGCAGCGCCGTGGGCCGGTGCTGGCCCTGGCCGGGGTGGCCGTGGCGGTGGCCCTGGCGGTGGCCGGCGGCGGTTACTGGTGGTTGTCCGGCGATAGCCCGGCGCCGCCGAGCGCTTCGGCTGCCAGCTCCACGCCCACGGTGGCGCCAGTGCATCAAGCCGTTGCCGCCGATGTCGATGGCGGCCAGCGGCCGCTGCTGATGCCGGGCAAGAAGACCCTGTTCCAGCGGGTGCTGAGCAAGCCGGGGGCGAGTTTCTCCAGTGCCCCAGGTGCCGCTCCGGACCAGGCGGTGCCGGCGTTTTCGGTGCTGTATGTGTACCAGCGCAAAACCCTCGACGGCCGCGCCTGGCTGCGCCTGGGCGCCGCCAGTGATGGCCGCAGCGCCGGCTGGCTGCCGGCCGAACAGGTCAGCGACTGGAAGCAGAGCCTGGTGCTGAAATTCACCGAGCGTTCCGGGCGTGCGCCGGTGATGTTCGTGCGCCAGGCCAGCGAGCTGGAGCGCCTGCTGGCGGACCCGGCGGCGGCCAAGAACCTGTTGCTCCGGGCGCAGAAGAACCCCCAGGACGAGCAGCAGGTGCTGGCCCTGGAGCCCAATGCCAGCGCGGTGCCTCAGGATCAGTTCTACCTGCTGCCGATCTTCGACTCCAAAGAGAGCTTCGACGAGAACGGCCAGCCGGTGCAGTTACTCAATGTCGCCTCGATCGATCCGGGCAACAGCCCGCAGAGCATCAGCGACAGCAGCGGCAAGTCCCTGCCGGCGAACAGCCCGCCGGCCGCCGCCGATGCTTTCCGTACGGCGGTGGTGCTGGTGGTGGACACCTCGGTGTCGATGCAGCCGTACATCGATCAAGTGCGCGAGGTGGTCCGCGAACTGCAAAGCAAGATTGCCGAGCGTGGCGAACTGGACAGCGTCAGCTTCGGTCTGGTGGGTTTTCGCAACAGCACCCGCAAGACTCCGGGCCTGGAGTACGTGACCAAGACCCTGGTCACCCTGGATCAGGGCCGCGACCCCCAGCGCTTCCAGGAACTGATGAGTCAGGTCAAGGCCACCAGCGTGTCCAGTCATTCGTTCAACGAAGATGCCTTCGCCGGGGTGATGCAGGCGGTGGAAGGCATGGACTGGAAGGGCTACGGCGGGCGTTTGATTCTGCTGGTCAGCGATGCCGGAGCCTTGCGCAAGAACGACCCCTACAGCGGCTCTCAGATGAATGAGGCCGAAGTGCGTCAGGCGGCCCTGGGCAAGCAGATCAAGATCTACGCCCTGCACCTGCGCACCGCCGCCGGCAAGAACAACCATGCCCAGGCCGAAACCCAGTACCGGGTGCTGACCGCCGATGCCAACCCGAAGATCGGTGATCTGTATATCCCGGTGCCCGGTGGCGACGTACGCAAGTTCGGTGAGCGCGTCGATGAGATCGGTACGGTGTTCGCCGACCTGGTGCATCAGGTGCGCAGCAACCAGAACCAGGCGGTGCCGCTGCTGGCGGCGGCGCCGAGCATCGCGCAAAAATCCGCGGCCATCGGCTACGCCATGCACATGGACTTTCTCGGTCGCAAGGCCGCCAGCCAGGCGCCGCAACTGGTCAGCGCCTGGACCGCCGACCGCGACCTGACCAACCCGGCGCTGCCGGCGTTCCAGGTCTGCGTGATGCTGACCAAGCTGCAACTCAACGACTTGCAACAGTCGCTGAAACTGATCGTCGACGCGGCACGTAAGACCCAGACCTCGCCCAAGGATTTCTTCCAGGAAATCGCCAGCGCCAGCGCCTACATGAGCCGCGATCCTTCGGCCCTGCGCAAGGGCGGCAATCTGGCTGATGGCGGCGTGCTGGGGGAATACCTGGAAGGGCTGCCGTATCGCAGCAAGTCGCTGAGCATGACTCAGGATTTGTGGCTGTCGCTGAGTGTGGCCGAACAGGAAGACTTCATCGACGAGCTGGATTCGAAGATCCGTCTCTATGAAACCTTCCACAACGACCTGGCCAACTGGGTGCGCTTCGGCGACGCCGAGCCTGGGGATGCGCTGTATCGCGTGCCGTTGTCGACGCTGCCGTGATGCTCAACCTGACGGATGTGCGCAAGAGCCGCGGCGAGGGACGCCAGCGCTACAGCCTGGTGATTCCCCGGCTGCAGTTGCGCGCCGGCGATCAACTGGCGGTGGTCGGTCCCAGCGGCTGCGGCAAAAGCACTTTGCTCGACCTGCTGGCGCTGGTGCTGGCCCCGGATTCGGCGGCGCGCTTCGAATTCGCCCCGACCAATGACGTGGTCGACATCACCGGGATCTGGCGCGTGGCGGGCCACAGCGCCTTGGCGCAACTGCGCAGCCAGCACCTGGGGTACGTGCCGCAGACCGGCGGGTTGCTGGGGTTTCTCGATGTGCGCGGCAACATCAGCCTGCCCCGGCGGTTGCTCGGGCTGGCCGACGAGGGCATTCCCCGACGCTTGGCCGAGCGTCTGGAAATTGCCGATCAACTGCGCAAGAAGCCTGCGGCACTGTCGGTAGGCCAACGTCAGCGGGTCAGTTGCGCCCGGGCCCTGGCCCATGCTCCGCGGCTGCTGTTGGCGGACGAGCCGACGGCCGCCCTGGACCCGCTGAATGCCCAGCGGGTGATGCAATTGCTGGTGCAGCAGGCAAGGGAGCAGCGCCTGTGCTGTGTGGTGGCGACCCACGATGAAGCCCTGGCCCGGGCCAATGGCTTGCAGGTGCGGCGCATTGCCTGCCAGCGCGACGCCGATGGCGGGGTCACCGCGACGCTGGGAGAGGCCTGCTGATGCGTGCGTCCCTGACCGCTGCGCTGGCCTGGCAGGACTACCGCGCCGACAGCTGGCTGTCTGCGTGTTCGGTGTTGGCCCTGGTGGCGGTGATCGCGCCGCTGCTGGTGCTGTTTGGGCTCAAGTTCGGCCTGGTCAGCAGCCTCACCGAGCGTCTGGAGAAGGACCCGGCGGTGCGCGAGATCATTCCTTTGGGCGGCGGGCGTTTCAACGCTGATTTCATCGCCCAGTTAGGGCAGCGCCCGGACGTCGCGTTTGCCTTGCCCAGAACGCGGCAGATCGCCGCGACGGCGCAGCTGTCACGGGGCGAAGGCGAGGCCGGGGTGACTGTGGAGATGTTGCCGACGGCGGCGTCCGATCCGTTGCTCGGGCGCTTGCCGGTGCCCCGTGGCATGAATCGCGTAGTGCTCAGTCGCACCGCCGCCGAGAAGCTTGGCGCCGAGCCCGGAGACTGGTTGCAGGCCAGTTTTGGCCGGCAAGTGGCGGGGCGCAGCGAAGTGCAGCGCACGCGGGTCTTGGTCGAGGGGGTATTGCCGGTGCAAGCCTTCGCCCGGGATGCCTTGTTCGCCCCGCTGGTGTTGCTGGAGGCTGCCGAGGATTACCGCGACGGCCGTGCGGTGGCGGCCTTGGGCTGGCTGGGCGAGGCGCCGGCTGTATCGCGGCAGCGGATTTATCCGGCGTTTCGCCTGTATGCCCGCAACCTGGATGACGTCGAGCCGTTGCGCCGCTATTTCGCCGAGCGTGGCCTGCTGGTGTCGACCCAGGCCCAGAGCATTGCCCAGGTGCAGTCCTTGAGCCGCAACCTGTCGATCATTTTCTGGGTGATCGCTGGACTGGCGTTGGCGGGGGCTTTCGCGGCGATCTTCGCCGGGGCCCTGGCGGCGGTGGAGCGCAAGCGTCGGGAGTTGGCGGTGCTGCGCCTGCTGGGGTTTTCCACTGCGGCGCTGTTGCTGTTCGTGGTCGCCCAGGCGCTGTACAGCGCCGGTTTCGCCGCGCTGTTGAGTGTCGCCCTGTATGGCCTGGCCGAGGCTGGGCTGAACCAACTGTTCATGCAGGTGCCGGGCGAGTACGCCAGTCATCTGCTGCCGGTCCATTACGGGCTGGCCCTCTTGGCGACGCTGGGCGTCAGCACTCTGGCCGCTGGGCTGGGGGGCTGGCGAGTGTCGCGCATTGAAGCGTGTGAAGGAATTCGCGATGTATAAGTTGATCGGCGTTGTGTTGGCCATGACCCTGGCTGGCGCGGTGTGGGCCGAAGAGGCCAGCAACAAGATGGACAACCCCAAGCCATTGCCGGATGACGTCAGTCTGCCGCTGCCCTGCGAAGGCGAGATGGTCTTCCGCTACGTCTATGTGCTGGCCCAAGGCGCCCTGGACGACCGCGAGGTGAACCTCGGCTACCCCTTTAGCGAAGGCGAAAGCGGCTATAAGCAGTCGTTCATCTCCGGCTATCGCCGGGACTACATCAATGGCCAGTTCACCCTCAAGGACCTGCCTCGCAGCTGGGTCAAGACCATTGGCCCGGGCTTGCCGAAAGCGGGCGCCGAGGTGCCGCTCAAGCCGATGCTGTACTTCATTGGCAAGTACGAAGTCACCGCCCGCCAGTACGCCCAGGTCATGGCTCAGGCGCAATCCTTGGCCAGCGGTGAGCCGGCTCCGGCCTGTGAGGTGCCCGAAGGCATGCAGGGGCGTTTGCCCAAGGTCAAGCTGTCGCGTTTCGAGGCCGAACGCTTTGCCGCGGTCTACAGCGCCTGGCTGATGAAGAATCACCGCGACCTGCTGCCGGTCAGCGGCCGTGGCACTTCGGCGCAAGACGGCGGCCTGGGCTTTGTCCGTCTGCCCACCGAAGTCGAGTGGGAATACGCCGCCCGGGGTGGCCAGGCGGTGAGCCGCCAGGACCTCGAAGGGCGTTTGTTCCCGAGGCGCCTGGAGGGCAGTGAAAGCGACGGCCCGCTGGCGGACTGGGCGGTGTTCAACCAGGTGGCCGGCGGCACCGGCCAGGCTGCGCGGTTGATGCCCATTGGCACCAAACTGCCCAACCCCATCGGCATGTTCGACGTGATTGGCAACGCCGCGGAGATGGTCCAGGAGTCGTTCCAGCTGGTGCATTCCGGACGACGCCAAGGCACCTACGGCGGCTTTGTGGTCAAGGGCGGCAACTACCTGGAAGGCGAAGGCACGCTATTCACCGGGATGCGTCGCGAGTACCCGCTGTTTGGCGCCGATGGCACTGAGCAGAGCAACGAAACCACCGGTTTTCGAGTGGCCATCGGCGCCCTGGCGGCGCCGCGTTCACGTTACAAGGAACTGTTCGCGCAATGGCAGAAGGAGGGTCGCCTGGCCTCTCTGACCGACGCCATCGACGACGCCCAGGAGCCCACCAAGCGCCTTGACAGCATCATCGCCGCCAGCCTTGATCCACGCTTGCAGGCGGAGCTGGGACTGGTCAACGAAGAGCTCAAGCGCAACGTTTCGCTGATTGCCCAACAGCGTGAGGAAGCGGCCGGCAACTTGATCCAGTCCGCGGCCCTGGTGGCCGAGACCATCAACAACTACAACATCCGCCTGACCAACTTGAAGAAGAGTCAGCAGCAGGCCATTGCGGCCAAGGATGAACCCAGCGCCCAACTGTTCGCCGAAGCCATCAAGAATGGTCGCAGCGCGCTGGATGGGGCGGTGGCGATTTACATCGACAACCTGGCCACGGGCACCCGTTACACCGACGCGGTGATCCAGGCGCAGTTTCAACGAATCAAGGAAGAGCTCAATCGCAAGCCGGTGCTCGGCAAGAGCCTGGTGACGCGCGCTACGTTATTCGTCCGTCATGTCGGCAATTATCGCCAGAAACGGCGAGCCGATCCGGCGACGATTTTGAAGGAGCTGCTCGCATCGGCCGGTCAGAAGTCATGATCGGGCGCTATCTGTCGAGCCTGGAGGAGCTTGGGCGACGTTGTGTCGTACCGAGTGGGTCAAACTTAATCGAGATCACGAACATGCTTTTTTCCCGCAAGCCACTTTTTTCAACATCCAAGCGTCACCTGCTGTTGGTTGCCGCCGGGTTCAGCACCGTATTGACCGGTTGCGCGACCTCACCGGTGTCCAAGGTTGCCTCGACCACCAAGGTCGAGTACTACCCGAGCTGTTACGAGCCGGTACAGCACCTGCGCGCCACTGATTCGGACATGACCAGGTCGGTGGTCACCGGTGCTGCCCTGGGCGCCGCCGGTGGTGCGTTGCTCGGCGCCCTGACCGGCGACTCCGACAAGCGCGGCCGCAATGCCGCCATCGGTGCTGCGGGCGGTGCCCTGGCCGGTGGCGCCGCCGGTTATTACACCGAGCGCCAGAAGCAAATCGCCGACGACAACCTGCGCATTGCGTCCTACGCCACCGACGTCAACAAAAGCGTGGCTGACATCGATCGCAGCACCGCTTATGCCCGTGCTTCGCAGACCTGCTACCAGCGCGCGTTCGACAGCCTGATCAGCGCCCGCAAGGCCAACAGCATCAACGACGTGGAAGGGCGCAAGCGCTTGGCGGAAATCGTCAGTGGCTTGAAAGAGTCCAATGACCTGATCGCCGCCGTGAACGGTCGCGCCAGCGAAGACCTGAGCAAGTACAGCCAAGCCTACGAGCAGGACCTGCAGCAAGTGGGCGTGCAGCGTACCGACGTGGTGAAAGTCGCCACCGCCGACACCACCCCGGTGACCACCGGCAAGGGCAAGAAGAAGGTCAGGGCGGCGAAGAAGCCTGCACTGCCCGCAGTGCCCAAGGAAGCCGTAGCCACCGAGAAGTCGATGCAAAAAGCCAAGGCCAAGCAAGCTGAGAGCACTCAGGTGGCCAGCAGTGGTCAGACTCAGGTCAACAGCATGTGCAAGAACCCCGACCTGGGTGACTGGGCTCCGGTGCCTTGCCCTAACGTCTGAGTCAGTCATTGTCTGACAAGATGTCGCGATAAGCGTTGAACGCCAGTCGATCTTCGAGTAATCGAGCAGATCGACTGGCGCTCTTCGAGTTACGGGTTAAACTGCGCCGGCCATCCAATAATTCCACTGAGGCGCGGTGCATGAAATTTCGTTTTCTTCTTTGGGTGCTTGGCCTGTTGATGGGCAAAGCCAGCCGCAATAATCCTGCTTTTCAGCAACAGTTGGGCGATAAGGAGCTGGTGTTTCAGCTGCAGACGCTCGATGGCAAGGTTGCTCGTCATTTCTTCGTCAAAGACCAGCGTGTCACCAGCCGTTCGGGTTTCTATCCCGAGCCGGCGTTCGCCATTGCCTTCAAGGATGCCGCTTATGGCTTTGCCACGATGCAGGCGAAGAACAAGCAGTTGGCATTCATGACCGGTATTCAGGACAAATCGATCCAGATCAAGGGCAACCCGGCGTTGGTGATCTGGTTCCAGGGCCTGACCAAGTATCTGAAACCGAAGAAGGCCAAGCCCAAGGCTTGAGGGTGGGAGTTCGCCGGCAAGCCGATTCCTGCAAGCGCCCTGTAGGAGCCGGCTTGCCGGCGAATGGGGTCAGGCCTGGCTGAACTGCGAAGCCAGTTCCCGCAGCAGCACTTCCGCTTCCAGCACTTTGCTCACCACGTCTTCGGCTTTGTCGCGGCTCAGGTCCAGTCGCTCGAACAGGGCGTCGGGGATTTCTTCGTGGGGGCCGGAGCCGATGCCACGGCTGCGCAGCAGGCGCACCGCCAGGCACACCAGATTCGGGTACTCGGCGTAGGCCGCGTCGTAGCTTGGGTCGTGCTGGAAGCGCAGCGCCGTGGACAGTTCGTCCGGCATGTCCCAGTAACGCATCAGCCACGCGCCGATCTGTTCGCGGCTGATGCCCAGCAGGTGTTGTTCGATATAGCTGTGGCACAGGTGCGGGTTGACCTCCAGGTGCCGGCAGATCAGCGAGAAGTGTGGCGGGAACACGTGGGCCAGCAGCAGGTAGCCGAAGCTGTGCAGCAGACCGGCGAGGTAGGTCAGGCCAGCTTCCGGACGCTGGGCCCGAGGCATGGCACGGGTCAGGCCTTCGATCACCGCCGCGGTGTAGATCGATTGATGCCAGTACGGCGTGGCGTGCTGCGGCTGGTCCTTGGGCAGGCTCAGGGTCTTGCCCAGAGCCAGTCCCAGCGCCAGATTGATCACCAGATCGAAGCCCAGCACGCGGACGATGGCATCCTCTACCGAGCGGATCTTGCCTGGCGATGCGTAGTACGGCGAGGCCGCCCAACTGACCACTTGCGCGGCCAGGGCCGGGTCGGTTTCCACCACACCGGTGATGTCGTCAATGGTGGCGTTGGGGTCGACCCGCAGCTTGATGATCTTCTGCGCGGTTTCCGCCAGTGGTGGGATCTCGATGGTGGCTTCCAGGCGCTGCTGAATGCGTCGCGCGGTGAAGGCCTGCATCGCCTGGGAGATTTCCTCACGGTCGTCGTCGGGGCGATCGAGGTTGGGGCGGATGCTGCTCAAGGGCTCGCCGAAGTGACCGGCGCTGGCTTTGTTGAGCATGCTCTTGAAGTCTTCGCGGGCGATTTCCAGCAGCACCCCGGGCTCGCCGGAGTGGATCAGCAAGCTCGGTTCGAGCAACAGGCTTTCTTCATACAGGCAGGGCGAACTGGTCAACGCCGGCAGGCCGGGCAGCAAGCTCAAGCTGTGTTTGCCGAGCATGCGCTCCAGGCGTTCGGTGGAGACGGCCGTCAGGCGTCGGCCGGTGAGTTCGGCGAGGCGGTTGAGGTCGAGCAACTGGCTCTGCGGGAACAGCACCATCAGTGCGCCGACGGCGTCGTCCAGCAACACCGCCTGGACCTTGCGCGCCGCCGACAAGCCTGCCTGATCGGCGACTTCGGTGTAGCTGATGGCCAACTTGCCGAGCAGCAACCGGATGACAGACGGAGCGTGTGGGGTTGCAGCGGCGAGGGCAACTTCGGTCATGGCCAGGTGTCCATTTTTTCTACAATTTGTCGAGTATAACCAGCTTGGTTATGGCGATGGTTCATTAACTGAGTACGGGTTCACACTTGGCCGTATTGCTGGCCGTGACGCAGCCAGCGCTCCAGCAAGGGGCTCACGTGGTCCGGCCAGCGCTCCAGCAGGGCCTGGGCAGCATCCCGTACCGCCGGCAGCAGATCGGCGTCACGCATCAGGTCGGCGACCTTGAATTGCAACAGGCCGGTCTGGCGGGTGCCGAGCATTTCTCCGGGGCCACGCAGCTCCAGGTCTTTCTCGGCAATGACGAAACCGTCGTTGGTCTCGCGCATGATGCCCAGTCGCTGACGACCGATCTGTGAAAGCGGCGGATGGTAGAGCAATACGCAGTGGCTGGCGGCGCTGCCGCGCCCGACCCGCCCGCGCAGTTGGTGCAGTTGAGCCAGGCCCAGGCGCTCCGGGTTCTCGATGATCATCAAGCTGGCATTGGGCACGTCGACCCCGACTTCAATCACCGTGGTGGCCACCAGCAGTTGCAGGTGGCCGGCCTTGAACTCGGCCATGACCGCGGCTTTCTCTGCCGGTTTCATGCGGCCGTGGATCAGCCCCACCCGCAGTTCACCCAGGGCGCTGGAGAGGTCTTCGAAGGTGGTTTCGGCGGCCTGGCAGGTCAGTTCTTCGGACTCCTCGATCAGGGTGCAGACCCAGTAGGCCTGGCGCCCCTCGGCACAGGCGGCGCGTACCCGTTCGATCACCTCGACGCGACGGCTGTCGGTGACCAGCACGGTGTTCACCGGGGTCCGGCCAGGCGGCAGTTCGTCGAGGATCGAGGTGTCCAGGTCGGCGTAGGCGCTCATGGCCAGGGTGCGTGGAATCGGCGTAGCGGTCATGATCAGTTGGTGCGGGCAAAGGCGTCCGCCCACGCCTTTCTGGCGCAGGGCCAGGCGTTGTTGCACGCCGAAGCGGTGTTGTTCGTCGATGATCACCAGGGCCAGGTTCTTGAAGCGTACTTCGTCCTGGAACAACGCATGGGTGCCCACCACCATCGGTGCTCCGGCGGCGATCTGTTCCAGGGCCGCGGCGCGGTTCTTGCCCTTGAGCTTGCCCGCCAGCCAGGCGACTTCCAGGCCCAGCGGTTCAAGCCAGCGCTTGAAGGTGACGAAGTGCTGCTCGGCGAGAATTTCTGTGGGCGCCATCAATGCCACTTGGTAACCGGCTTCCAGCGCTTGCAGGGCGGCGAGGGCGGCGACCACGGTCTTGCCGGCGCCAACGTCGCCCTGGATCAGGCGCAGCATGGGTTCGGGCTGGCTCAGGTCGTAGGCGATTTCGTTGCCGACGCGTTGCTGCGCGCCGGTGGGCGCGAAGCCGAGGTTTTTCAGGTACTTGGCCGGTAGCTTCTTGGCCAGTGGCAGCACCGGGGCGCGCTGGGAGCGTAGGCTGTCGCGCAGGCGTTGCTGGGACAACTGGTGGGTCAGCAGTTCCTCGAACGCCAGGCGATGCTGGGCCCAGTGGTGACCCAGGGCCAGTTCGTCGACATCAGCATCCGCGGGTGGGTGGTGCAGGTAGCGGATCGCATCGTCCAGGGGCGCCAGTTGATAGTCCCGGGCCAACTCGTCCGGCAGCCAGTCGGGCAGGCTGCGGGGGCCGAGCAGGGCCAGGCTCTGCTGGCACAACAGGCGCAGGCGCTGCTGGGTCAGGCCTTCGGTGAGGGGGTAGATCGGGGTCAGGGTCTGGTCCACCGGCGGTGGTTCGTCGCCACTGATGGCGCGGTATTCCGGGTGGTAGATTTCCAGGCCCGAGGCCCCGGGCCGGGCTTCGCCGTAGCAGCGCACGCGGGTGCCGCGTTTCAGGCCGTCTTTTTGCGCATTGCTGAAATGGTAGAAACGCAGGCTCAGGCCGCCCGTGCCGTCTTGCAGGCGTACCAGCAGGCTGCGGCGCTTGCCCATGACCACGTCGGCGCCGCTGACGGTGCCTTCGATCACCGCGTCCTGGCCCGGGCGCAGGGCACCGATCGGCACCACACGGGTGCGATCCTGATAACGCAGGGGCAGGTGAAACAGTACGTCCTGGAGGTTCTCCAGGCCGACCTTGGCCAGCTTCTCGGCCATGGCGTCGCCGACGCCCTTGAGTGCCGTGACCGACACTTTCGACAACTCAGTCATGACGATCGCTTAACTGGCGGCGGGCGGCTTGGCCACCGAACACAGGCGGATCGAGTCGGCGAGGATCTCGATGGCCTTGGGCCGCGGAAAACTCGCACGCCAGGCGATGGCGACGGTGCGAAACGGCACCGGCGGGGTCAATGGGCGGACTTCGATCACGCCGGGGGCGTAGTGATGGCTGTCTACCGCCGACAGCGGCAGGATCGAGATGCCCAGGCCGGAAGCGACCATGTGGCGGATGGTTTCCAGGGAGCTGGATTCCACGGTGGTGTGCTTGGCGCCGTCATTGCCCTTGGTCAGGGTCGGGCAGGCTTCCAGTACCTGGTCGCGGAAGCAGTGGCCTTCGCCCAGCAGCAACAGGCTCTTGTCGTTGAGCAGGCTGGCGTCGATGGTTTCTTTCTTGGTCCAGGAATGGTCGCTGGGCATCAGCACGTAGAAGGGTTCGTCGTACAGCGGCAGGGTGAGCACGTCGGCTTCATTGAACGGCAGGGCGATGATGATCGCGTCCAGCTCGCCGTTGCGCAGTTTGTCGCGCAGTACGTGAGTGAAGTTTTCTTCTATATATAGCGGCATCTGCGGGGCCACCCGGTGCAGCTGCGGAATCAGGTGTGGAAACAGGTACGGACCAACGGTGTAGATGGCGCCGACCTTGAGTGGTGCGGTCAGCTGGTTCTTGCCGGCCTGGGCCAGTTCGCGGATGCCTTGGGCCTGTTCCAGGACCTTCTGCGCCTGGGCGACGATGGTTTCACCCACCGGGGTCAGGCGTACTGCGCTCTTGCTGCGCTCGAAAATCAGCACACCGAGTTCGTCTTCAAGCTTCTTCACGCCAACCGAAAGGGTGGGCTGGCTGACATGGCAACGCTCGGCGGCATGGCCGAAGTGCTGCTCTTGGGCGAGGGTAACGATGTAGCGTAATTCTGTGAGAGTCATAGCAGGCGTCCATGAGGTTGCGGCCAAGCATAACGGCTGCAATCGATAGACGCACGTTATCAGACCGAAGGTGGAGCACGACACCGGGCGATGCTTGTCTGTGGCTGCAAAAACGCCAGGGGCACCTTGCCGGTGCCCCTGCGTCAGTCAGCGTCGGCCGCGGCTTCTGTCGATCTGGTAGTTGAAGGGAGCGGTGATTTCCACTGTGCCATTGGTGAGCATGTCGGCCGGTGGCTTGGGCAGTTGTCGCGCGCGTCGGATCATGTCCAGGGTGGCCCGGTCCAGATCGGCATTGCCCGAGCGGTTGATCAGTTCGTAGGACAGCACCTTGCCTTCGGCATCCACGATGAAGCGTAGCGAGTTGGTGCCTTCCTTGCCTCGACGCTGGGCTTCACTCGGATAGCGCTTGTACTTGGCCAGGTGCGCCTGCACGAGTCCTTGCCAGTTGGCCTTGGCCGCAGCCTGGGCCGGTGACGGGCCTGCGGTTGCCGGCGCCGGTTGCGTGGATGGCGTCGGTGTTGCCGGGGCGTCGCTGGGTTTTTCCTCGGAAGGTTTTTCCTTGGGTGGCTCAGGCTTGACCACGGGCTTTGGTGGTTGTGGCTTGGGCTTCTGCTTGGCCGGCTTGGGCACCGAAATAGTCGGCTTCGGCGCTTCGGCCAGTTTTGGCAGCGGCAGTTCTTCCACTGGCGCCGGCGGTTGCGGCGGCGCCACCACTTTCGGTGGTGCCGGTGGCGGCGGCACAGGGGCAGGCGCCAGTTCCACCACCATGGCTTGGGGAGGAATGGGCATCGGCTGTGGTCTGGACCAGTTGAGGGCGAGCAGGATCGCCACCGCATGGACACCCAGCACCACGGCCAGGCTACCGCTGTAACGCGTCAGTCTTTGGCGCGTCGTGATCATTTCTTGGCTGCCGTCTCAAGTCCGACCAGGCCGACTTTCAGGTAGCCAGCGGCCCGCAGGGTGTCCATCACACTCATCAGGTCGCCGTAGTCCACGCCTTTATCAGCCTGGAAGAAAATCGTCGTGTCTTTCTTGCCTTGGGTCCGGGCGTCGAGGATGGCGCCGAGGGTTTCGGCCTTGACTTCATCTTCACCGAGAAACAGCCGCTGATCAGCCTTGACGCTGAGGAACACAGGCTTTTCTGGGCGCGGTGCCGGCTTGGCGCTGGAGGCGGGCAGGTCGACCTTGATGTCCACGGTGGCCAGAGGCGCGGCCACCATGAAGATGATCAATAGCACCAGCATCACGTCGATAAACGGCGTGACGTTGATTTCGTGGTTTTCGGCCAGGTCGTCGCCTGCGCCTTCTTTCAAATGCAAGCCCATGGCTGATTACCCCACTTTCACCATGTGCGGTTGTGCGGAGCGCTCGGCCGGCTGATGATCCAGGTCGCGGCTGACCAGCAGCAGGACCTCTGCCGAAGCATCGGCCACCTGGGCGCGGTAGCCGGTGATGGAGCGGGCGAAGACGTTGTAGATCACCACTGCGGGGATCGCTGCAACCAGGCCCAGCGCGGTGGCCAGCAGGGCTTCGGCGATGCCCGGGGCTACCACGGCGAGGTTGGTGGTCTGGGTTTTGGCGATGCCGATGAAGCTGTTCATGATGCCCCATACGGTACCGAACAGGCCGACGAAAGGAGCGGTGGAGCCGATAGTGGCCAGTACCCCGGTGCCGCTGCTCATGTTGCGACCGCAGGCCGCGACCAGGCGTTCGAGGCGGAAGCTGACGCGTTCCTTGATGCCTTCTTTCTCACGGCTGTTGGCCGACAGGCGCATTTCTTCCAGAGCGTCGTGAACCAGCAGGTGGGCAAGGGTGCCCTCTTTGGCGGCGCTGGCACTGGCTTCCTTGAGGGTGGTGGCCTTCTTCAGTGCGGCAATCTCACTGCGCAGGCGACGCTTGGCGCCCAGCAGTTCGAAGCCTTTGGCGATCCAGATAGTCCAGGTGATGATCGAGGCGATGGCCAGACCGATCATCACCAGTTTTACGATGATGTCGGCGTTTTGGTACATGCCCCAAGGCGACAGGTCGTGGGCCATGCCCAGAGAGTTGTCGGCTTCAAGGACTTCGGGAGTGTCCAGAGCTGCTGCCGATGATTCTTCAGCCTGAGCAGGATCGCCGGCCTCTGGGGTTGCCACGGGGGAGGCTGGGTCGGTTGCCGCCTGCTCGGGTGCCGGGGCGCTAGCCGCGGGCGCGGTGGTGGCTGGTTGTTGGTCGGCAAAGGCCAGGGTCGGTGCCAGCAGCAGGCTGCACAGCAGCGCTGCAACCGCGCTCATGGCGCGCAGCGGGCTCGGGCGTTTGGTTGGCGAGGCGGAGAGTTGAATGCTTGTCATGCTGGCCGGACCTGAGAGGAGGAAAAGGTGAAATGTCCTTCTAGGCCTCGTGGGGCCGAGAACAAATGGGCGGTTATTATTGCAATTAATTCTTGTTAACAAAAGTAATACAGTAACTATTTTTCGTTGATTGCTAGCCGTTCGTCCAATGTCGAGGCTAGTCTTGGCCTTTCTGAAAGGAGTTTTCTGATGTCCTCCCCCTCTGTTTTGATTGCCGGTTGCGGTGATGTTGGCAGTCGCTTGGCGACTCAACTGCTGGCTGAGCAATGGCAGGTCTACGGTCTGCGCCGTAATGTTTCGCGCCTGCCTCAGGGCGTGATCGGTATCGCTGGCGATCTGTTCAGCGAACAGTGCCCTGCGGGCTGGCCCGAAGCAGCGGTGGATTACTTGGTGTATTGCGCTGCTGCCACCGAACATGACGAGGCGGGTTACCGAGCGGCTTATGTCGAAGGGCTGCAACATGTGCTGGCTTGGCTCAAGCAGCGTCATCAGCGGCCCAAGCGTCTGTTGTTTGTATCCAGCAGCGGCGTTTACGGGCAAAAAGGCGGTGAGTGGGTCGACGAGCACTCACCGGCCGAGGCTTCTGGTTACTCCGGGCGGTTGATGCTGGAAGCGGAGCAGGTGGCATTGGACAGCGGAATTCCCGCTTGCCGTGTGCGTCTCACTGGGATCTACGGTCCGGGACGTGAGTGGTTGCTGACCCAGGTACGTCGGGGTTATCGCGTGGCAACTGATCCGCCGTTATACGGCAACCGCATTCATGCCGACGATGCGGCGGGGTTGTTGGCATTCCTGCTCAAGGCCGATCACGGCGGTGCCGCCTTGGACGACTGCTATATCGGCGTGGACGACGCCCCAGCGCCCCTGGCGGAGGTGGTGGACTGGCTGCGCGAGTACTTGGGCGTGACTGAGTGGGACGATGATGCGAGCGTTCGCCGCACGGGCAGCAAGCGCTGCAGCAATGCCCGGGCCCGAGCGTTGGGCTGGGCGCCGCGTTACCTGAGTTATCGCGAGGGGTATGCGGCGATTCTGGAAGGGCGGAGCTGAGAGGTAGCCACTGTGGCAGTGGCTACAGCGGTTTTATTGCTTTTCCAGTTGCCACTGCTGGTTGCCAGGTGCCAGGGAAGGTACTTCATCGGCCAGTGAGGTGTTCACTGCCTGGTAGATTTCCAACTGGTGATCCTTGCGTACGAAGATCCAGGAGTGCCCCTGGCCATTGAGCTGCAGCCAGATGCTGTCATTGCCGTCGCTCATGGAGGCGCAATCGCCAGCCAGGCACAGGGCGTAGCGATCAGCCCCGGGCAGTCCCTGCACGGCCCCGTCAGCCATGAATTGCACGCTGTTGCCCAGCCCTGGTCCGCGGACAATCTTCCAGCCGCCGCCCAGGTAGGCCGAGTACAAGGCGCGCTCGAAGTTGGCGCCCAAGGGGGCACCTTCAGGCGCTGGGTCCTTGGGGCGCTCGAACACCTGCTCGGGTTCGTTGTCGTTGGCCACTTGCAGCAGTTGCTGAGCGTTGCGCTTGAGTTCGGTGGCGGCGCTGCCATAGAACTCGACTTTCGTGGTGCTGGAGCCGTCGTCGAGGATCTTGCCTTCGACGGTTTCGAATCCGTTGGTGTAGCGCGCCTGGCCAGCCTTGGTGTTGAGTTCCCACTCCAGGTTTGGGCCGTAAGCCTGGAGTGCTTCACGCAAAGGCCCACCTTTGGAGGCTGCGTCTATCGCTACCTGATTGATCCAGATGCCGCCAACGTCGTTTTTGGCGGGGTCGCTGGCACAACCGCCGAGCAACATGGCGAGCAGCGAAACAGCTAGCGCTTGGCGCATGACGAAATCCTTTCAGAACGAAAACGGCGCAGCTTGAACCGCTGCGCCGCGGGTATTACTCGATGACCAGAATGGCATCCATTTCAACCTGTGCGCCCTTTGGCAGGGCGGCAACGCCGATAGCGGCACGTGCAGGGTAGGGCTGTTCGAAGTACTTGCCCATGATCTCGTTGACCTTGGCGAAGTGGCTCAGGTCAGTCAGGAAGATGTTCAGCTTGACGATGTCCTTGAACGAACCGCCAGCGGCTTCGGCGACCGACTTGAGGTTCTCGAACACCTGGACGGTTTGGGCTTCGAAGCCTTCCACCAGCTCCATGGTTTTTGGGTCGAGAGGGATTTGCCCCGACATGTAGACGGTGTTGCCAGCCTTGATCGCCTGGGAGTAAGTGCCGATGGCGGCAGGGGCTTTGTCGCTGGTGATAACAGTCTTGGTCATGAATGACTCCTTGTAATGGACGGGCTACGCACGCATGCGGGTGATGCGGATGACCCCGGTCAGGGCGCGCAGTTTCTTGATCACGCGGGCCAGGTGCACGCGGTCGTGCACGCTGACCACCAGTTGGACCACGCTGATGCGACCATCGCGTTCGTCCATGCTGATTTTCTCTATGTTGCCGTCGGCGGCGTTGACGCTGCTGGCCAGCAGCGCGATCAGGCCGCGTTGGTGTTCCAGCTCGACGCGCAGTTCGACGTTGAATTCGCCGGTGACATCCTTGGCCCATGACAGCTGGATGCATTTTTCCGGGTTGTGGCGGATTTCGCTGATATTGCGGCAGTTGTCCAGGTGCACCACCATCCCTTTGCCGGCCGAGAGATGGCCGACGATCGGATCGCCAGGGATCGGTGTGCAGCACTTGGCGTAGCTCAGTACCAGGCCTTCGGTGCCGCGGATCGCCAGCGGGCCTTCCGGGCTTGGCAGCTGTTCGCCTTCGCCCAGCAGGCGCCGGGCCACGACGTAGGCCATGCGGTTGCCCAGGCCGATGTCTTCCAGCAGGTCTTCGATCAGTTCCAGGCGGTACTCCTGAAGAATCGCCTGAATGCGTTCCGCCGGGATTTTTTCCAGGGCGCTGTCGAAGCCGTTGAGCACCTTGTTCAGCAAGCGTTCGCCAAGGCTGATGGATTCGGAGCGGCGTTGCAGCTTGAGGGCGTGCCGAATATGGGTGCGGGCCTTGCCGGTGACCACGAAGTTGAGCCAGGCCGGGTTCGGCCGCGCGCCCGGAGCGCTGACGATTTCCACGGTGGAGCCGCTTTGTAGCGGTTCTGACAAGGGCGCCAGGCGGCGATTGATCCGGCAGGCGATGCAACTGTTGCCCACGTCGGTGTGCACCGCGTAGGCGAAGTCCACGGCAGTGGAGCCTTTGGGCAGCTCCATGATCCGGCCTTTGGGCGTGAATACGTAGACCTCGTCCGGGAACAGGTCGATCTTCACGCTTTCGATGAATTCCAGGGAGTTGCCAGCGCGTTGCTGCATTTCCAGCACGCCCTTGACCCATTGCCGGGCGCGAGCGTGAGTGCCTTTGGGCTGTTCGTCGCCGCTGGACTTATACAGCCAGTGGGCGGCGATGCCGTTGTTGGCCATCTCTTCCATTTCCCGGGTACGGATCTGGATCTCGATCGGTACCCCGTGCATACCGAACAGCGTGGTATGCAGCGATTGATAGCCGTTGGCCTTGGGGATGGCGATGTAGTCCTTGAAGCGTCCCGGCAGTGGTTTGTACAGATTATGTACAGCGCCGAGCACGCGATAGCAGGTGTCTACCTTGTCGACGATGATGCGGAACGCATAGACGTCCATGATCTCGTTGAAGGCCCGGCGCTTGCCGCGCATCTTCTTGTAGATGCCGTAGAGGTGCTTCTGGCGACCGCTGACCTCGCCCTGGATGCCGTCGATGGCCAGGCAATGGCTGAGGGATTCTTCAATCTTGTTGACGATTTCCTTGCGGTTGCCTCGGGCGCGTTTGACTGCCTGGTAGATCCGCGCGGAACGCATCGGGTGCATCGCCTTGAAGCCCAGGTCTTCGAATTCGATGCGGATGCTGTGCATGCCCAGGCGATTGGCGATGGGGGCGTAGATCTCCAGGGTTTCCTTGGCGATCCGCCGACGTTTTTCGCCGGACAGCACTTCCAGGGTGCGCATGTTGTGCAGGCGGTCGGCCAGCTTGACCAGGATCACGCGGATGTCGCGGGCCATGGCCATGGCCATTTTCTGGAAGTTTTCCGCTTGGGCTTCGGCTTTGGTCTCGAAGTTCATCTGGGTCAGTTTGCTGACCCCGTCGACCAGTTCGGCCACGGTTTCACCAAACTGCGCACAGAGCGCTTCCTTGGCGATGCCGGTGTCTTCGATCACGTCATGCAGCATCGCGGCCATCAGGCTTTGATGGTCCATGTGCATGTCGGCAAGAATGTTCGCTACCGCGAGTGGGTGCGTGACGTACGCCTCGCCGCTGCGACGGCGTTGACCGTCATGGGCTTGTTCGGCGTAGAAATACGCTCGGCGGACCAGATTGACCTGGTCCGTGCCGAGGTAGGTCGATAAGCGATCGGCGAGGGCGTCTATGCTCGGCATGATGTCTCCTGCCGTAAGCTGTGATCCCGCGCCGTGCTACGTCGACCAGGCATGGGCTCAGACAGCCTCGTTGGACTCGTCCTCGAATGCGGCAAAAAGCGGTTCGTCTTCAACGATTTCGGCTTCCGCGATAGCTGCGTAGTCGATCAGGCCTTCAGCGATTTCACGCAGGGCAACGACGGTAGGTTTGTCGTTTTCCCATGCTACTTTCGGCTCTTTGCCGCCAGTTGCCAGTTGACGGGCACGCTTGGTAGAGAGCATGACCAGCTCAAAGCGGTTATCCACGTGTTCTAGACAGTCTTCAACGGTTACGCGGGCCATGGTCTTCCTCGTAGCAAATGCAATATGCGCGTTGCCCGGATGGGCGAGCGGACTCAACAGTTTAAAAAATCACCAGCGTTTAGGGAAGCGCTGATTTTTTAACCAAGCTCTTCAACACGCTACAAGCGCCAATGTAAAGCGCTTGCAGCGGTTTTGGGAAGCGCTGTTTTAACCCAGCAATTCAGCGAGTAATTTGCCGAAGCGTTGCTGTTGACGTTTCTGCTGCAACTGGCTGGAGCGGAAAATCGCTTTCAGATCGTCCAGTGCGTGGGCGAAATCATCGTTGATGATCAGGTAGTCGTAGTCGACGTAGTGGCTCATTTCACTGACGGCTTCGCGCATGCGCCCTTCGATGATCTCGTCGCTGTCTTGCCCGCGATTGGTCAGGCGCTGGTGCAAGGCTTGCAAGGATGGCGGCAGGATGAAGATCGAACGCGCCTGGGGCATCAGCTTGCGCACCTGCTCGGCACCTTGCCAGTCGATTTCCAGGATCAGATCGTGGCCTTCGTCCAGGGTCTGTTGCAGATGGCTTTGTGAGGTGCCGTAGAGGTTGCCGAACACTTCGGCACGCTCGAGAAAGTCCCCATGTTCGATCATCTTCACGAACTCGCTGCGTTCGACGAAGTGGTAGTTCACCCCGTTCACTTCACCTGGACGCATGGCGCGGGTGGTGTGGGAGATCGAGACGCGGATTTCCGGGTTGGCGTCGGTCAGGGCCTTGACCAGGCTGCTCTTGCCCGCGCCCGACGGGGCGGAAATGATGTATAGGGTGCCGGTGCTGTGGGTCATTTCAGTTGCCTTACTCAATGTTTTGCACTTGTTCGCGCATCTGCTCGATCAACACCTTGAGGTTGACTGCGGCCTGTGTGCTGCGCGGGTCGAAGGCCTTGGAGCCCAGTGTGTTGGCTTCGCGGTTGAGCTCCTGCATCAGGAAGTCCAGGCGCCGACCGGCGGCACCACCGGACTTGAGCACGCGGCGCACTTCGATGATGTGAGTGTTCAGGCGATCCAGTTCTTCGGCGACATCGCTCTTCTGCGCCAGCAGGACCATCTCTTGCTCCAGGCGGGTAGGGTCCAGCTCGGCCTGCATGTCGGCGAAGCGGTCGAGGACTTTCTGGCGTTGAGTCGCGAGCATCTGTGGCACCAGCTCGCGCAAGGTGGCTACGTCTTCCTCTATCGAGGACAGGCGCTCGTTGATCAGCCTGGCCAGCTCGGCACCTTCGCGCTCGCGGCCACTCTTCAGCTCCTTGAGGCACAGCTTGAACAGGCTCAGGGCATCGTTATTCAACGCTTGCGGGTCAGTAGCGTCCGCTACCAGAACCCCTGGCCAGGCCAAGACTTCCAGCGGGTTCAGTGCTGCTGGCTGTTTGATCAGGCTGGCGACAGACTCGGCAGCGGCGACCAGTTGTGCAGCGCGTTCGCGGTCGACCTGCAGTGGCTTGCCTGTGGTTTCTTCGTTGAAGCGCAAGGTGCATTCGACCTTGCCGCGAGACAATCCTTGGCGCAAGGCCTCGCGGATCGCGCCTTCGAGGTCGCGAAAGGCTTCTGGTAAACGTAGGTGCGGCTCCAGGTAACGGCTGTTGACCGAGCGCAGTTCCCAGCTCAGGGTGCCCTGAGCGCCGGCTCGTTCGACCCGGGCGAAGGCGGTCATGCTGTGCACCATGGAGGTCCCTCCGATTCAGTGCCAGCGCTCACCAAGGGTGGGTGAAGCGGGCCTGATTGTGATGAATTAAAGCCGACAGGCTACGAAGGCGCAGGATTGTAGCGCAGTGCGGTCTGAGGCCCCAAACACTGGTGCGGGCGATGGGCTGCAGATCGTCATAATAGGAACGATCTGACGTGTGAATCTGCCTTCGGCCGTTTTAGGCGTGCCCTGGCGCGGTTACGGGCTTTATAATGCCCGGCAGTTTTCCGTCCTCGTACAGGTATTTCCCTATGAAACGTCCAAGTGGTCGCGCTGCCGATCAGCTCCGCTCGATCCGCATTACCCGCAACTACACCAAACACGCCGAGGGATCTGTACTGGTCGAGTTTGGTGATACCAAAGTGATCTGCACAGTCAGCGTTGAGAACGGCGTACCGCGTTTTCTTAAAGGTCAGGGCCAGGGCTGGCTGACCGCCGAGTACGGCATGCTGCCGCGGGCCACTGGCGAGCGTAACCAGCGTGAAGCCAGTCGTGGCAAGCAAGGCGGCCGGACCCTGGAGATCCAACGCCTGATTGGTCGTTCGCTGCGCGCCGCATTGGATATGTCCAAGCTGGGTGACGTCACCTTGTACGTCGATTGCGACGTGATCCAGGCTGATGGCGGTACCCGTACTGCGTCGATCACCGGTGCCATGGTGGCCCTGGTTGATGCCTTGAAGGTGATCAAGAAGCGTGGCGGCCTGAAAGGCGGCGATCCGCTCAAGCAGATGATTGCCGCGGTGTCCGTGGGCATGTATCAGGGTGAGCCGGTTCTGGATCTGGATTACCTGGAAGACTCGGCGGCCGAGACTGACCTCAATGTGGTAATGACCAGTAACGGCGGTTTCATCGAAGTGCAGGGCACCGCCGAAGGCGCGCCGTTCCAGCCGACTGAACTGAATGCAATGCTGGCTTTGGCTCAGCAAGGCATGAACGAAATCTTCCAACTGCAGCAGGCGGCGCTCGCTGATTGATAGGCGTGTCCCTTCTGCAAGGAGAACACCATGAGTGATGAACAGTCTCCAGTGCCTACGCCAAGTCATGAAGTCCGGCAGTGGGCGATGTTTTGTCATCTCTCGGCGTTGCTGGGGATCTGGGTGCCTTTCGGTACGCTGATCGGCCCGCTGATTCTCTGGCAGATGAAGCGTGAATCCGACCCTTTCATCGATGCCCAGGGCAAGGAGGCGCTGAACTTTCAGTTGACTGTCGCCATTGCTTCGGCGGTCTGCTTTTTGTTGATGATTGTGGTGATCGGCTTCTTTATGTTCGGTTTGTTGGCGATAGGTGCCTTGGTGCTGACCATCATCGGTGGCGTTAAAGCCGGAGAAGGGGTGCCTTATCGCTACCCTTTCACCTGGCGCCTGATCAAGTAGGTCAAGCGCGTACAAAAAAGCCGACAGTGATGTCGGCTTTTTTGTTGTTCTTGAGAAGGCACTCAGATGGTCAGCGTCCAGTCATAGTCGACGATCAGCGGCGCGTGCTGCGAGAAGCGTGGTTGACGCGGCAGGCGCGCACTACGTACAAAACGACGCAGGCCTGGGGTTAGCAACTGGTAGTCGAAGCGCCAGCCCAGGTTGAGCATCTCGGCTTGTTCGTTGTCCGGCCACCAGCTGTATTGGTCACCTTCACGGCTGACTTCGCGCAAGGCGTCGACATAACCCATGTTGCCGACAATCTCATCCATCCAGGCGCGTTCAGGTGCCAGGAAACCTGGAGATTGCTGGCTATCGCGCCAGTTCTTGATATCCAGCTTCTGTTGCGCCACGTACAGCGAGCCACAGTAGATGTACTCGCGACGTTTGCGTCGCTGTTTATCCAGATAACGGGCAAAATCGTCCATTAGCTTGAACTTCTGGTTCAAGTCTTCATCGCCGTTCTGCCCTGATGGAAGCAGCAAGGTCGCGATGCTGACCTTGTCGAAATCGGCTTGCAGGTAGCGCCCGTAACGATCGGCTGTTTCGAAGCCGAGGCCGCTGATGACCGCCTTCGGTTGCAACCGCGAGTACAAAGCCACGCCGCCTTGGGCAGGGACTTCAGCATCGCAGGCATAAAGGAAGTAGCCATCCAGTTGGAAGGCTGGGTCGTCCAGTTCAAAGGCAGAGGCGCGGGTGTCCTGCAGGCAGATAACGTCGGCATTCTGTGCCTGCAGCCAACTGAGCAAACCTCGCTCGACCGCAGCCTGAATACCATTGACGTTCACACTGATGATCCGCATAAATGGCCCCAAAAATCACGTGCGTGTATGATACCCGAGCTCTACCTAATTAGCTAAATCCGTGGTATCTGGGGTTTTTTCATGCAGGCGTATCAGCGCGATTTCATTCGTTTTGCCATCGATCGCGGGGTTTTGCGCTTCGGTGAGTTCACCCTCAAGTCCGGGCGCACCAGTCCTTACTTCTTCAATGCCGGCCTGTTCAACAGTGGCTCGGCCCTGGCTCAGTTGGGGCGCTTTTATGCGGCGGCGATCGTCGAAAGCGGTATTCCCTTCGATGTGCTGTTTGGCCCGGCTTATAAAGGCATTCCTCTGGCGGCGGCTACAGCCGTTGCTCTAGCTGAGCATCATCAGCGCGATCTGCCTTGGTGCTTCAACCGCAAGGAAGCCAAGGCACATGGCGAAGGTGGCAGCCTGGTGGGCGCGCCATTGACCGGCGATGTGCTGATCATTGATGACGTGATCACCGCAGGCACTGCCATTCGCGAGGTGATGCAGATCATCGAGTCTCAGGATGGCGCCAAGGCGGCGGGCGTGTTGATCGCCTTGAACCGCCAGGAGCGCGGCAACGGCGAGCTGTCGGCGATCCAGGAAGTCGAGCGTGACTTCGGTATTCCCGTCGTGAGCATCGTTTCCCTGACCCAGGTTCTGCAGTTCCTGGCTGACGATCCGGCGCTCAAGCAGCATCTGCCCGCAGTGGAAGCCTACCGCGCGCAATATGGCATCTGACCCGTAGGTGTCGGATTGCCGGCGAAAGCCTCTGACGGTCCGATACCGTTCTTGTGATCCTTTCGCTGGCAAGCCAGCTTTGCAAGCCGGCTTCTATAAAGACAGCGTGTCTAGTCCTGAAATAGGTTGACACTTGTTTCACTCAAAACGCCCGATGCACCGCATCGGGCGTTTTGTATTTGAGCGCTAGATGGGGTCGCTCAGCGTTATAAATTGATACCGACTCACTCACCATCTTCCTTGCATGCGCCAAGTTCTCTGGTCGATGAAACAGAAACTCTGTCTTCAAGATCCCATTCACCCGCTCCGCCAAAGCATTCTGGTAGCAGTCATAACCGTCCGTCATCGAACAACGGATTCCGTGTTTGGCATGCAGCGCCTGATAAAGCGCAGAACAGTATTGGCTACCCCGATCCGAGTGATGCACCAACGGTAATTCGGTTTGACGCTGCTTCACGGCACTGCGCAGCGCTCGTATTACCGACTCGGTCCGTAAGTTTTCATGGACGTGATAACCCACAATCTTGCGCGAGTAAGCGTCGGTCACAAGACTCAGATACGCCACACCTTCGCGAGTGGGTAGATAGGTGATGTCGGCCACCCAGACCTGCTCCGGACCATTTGGCACCACTTGATCAGGGCCGGATTTAAGCAGGTTTGGATGGCGCCGGAAGCGATGATGACTGTCGGTAGTCTTATGGTAAGCACGCTTGCGAGCCACCAGCAGGCGATGTTCGCGCAAGATTGCAAACAGCCGATCACGGCCTACTTGAAGTTCAAGCAGGGGCTGGCAATGCAGCAGATGGTGCAGCTTGCGGGTGCCCAAGCGGGGCTGGTGCAAGCGCTTGTATTGGACGAAATCCATCACTCTCTGGTCGAGGGTCAAGCGCGCGTCCTGAGCTTGGTTGCGCTTGTAGTAGGCCTGTCGGCTAATCCCCATGAACTGGCAAGCCCTACTGATACTCAGGTCCTGGATTTGCTTTTGCGTGAGGACTTGCCGGGACGCTTTTTTACGACGCTGATCCCGTAATCGTTCTTTAGAACATTGACTACCGCCTCAAGGAACTGGGCTTTCTGATTCGACAGCGCGAGCTGCGCTTCCAGCTCCTTGATACGTTGTTCCGGGGTTAACGGCAGGGCGGGCTCATTCACGGAAATGGTCCTCGAAGAGCGAATTGAAGCGCCTTGGCTCCAGTCCTGGAGGCCATGCTTGCGCAACCAGACCAGAACAGTTGATCGACCTTGGATACCGTAGCGCTGTTGAGCCTCTTTATAACTCAACTCGCCTTTTTCGACCTGATCCACCACGGCCAGTTTAAAAGCCAGCGTGTAATCACTCTGCGTGCGCTTGATCTCAGTGCTCATCACCCTCTCCTTGAATAAGGTCAGAAGGTGTCAACCTTATTCAGGACGGGACAGCGTCGATAAAAAAGCCCCCGCCCGGTATTCCGGGCGGGGGCTTTTTTTGCGTGCGCTTAAGGGCGCTTGCGGTTGCTGATCAGGGTGCCGACACCGGTATCGGTGAAGATCTCCAGCAGGATCGCATTGGGCACGCGGCCATCGATGATCAGCGAGCTGCCGACGCCGCCTTGCACGGCTTCCAGAGCGCAGCGGATTTTTGGCAGCATGCCACCGTAGATAGTGCCATCGGCGATCAGTTCGTCCACTTGCTGGGTGCTTAAACCGGTCAGTACCTTGCCCGACTTATCCATCAGGCCGGCAATATTGGTCAGCAGCATCAGCTTCTCGGCTTTCAGGGCCTCAGCCACCTTGCCGGCTACCAGGTCAGCGTTGATGTTGTAGGACTCGCCGTTGGCGCCAACGCCGATTGGTGCGATCACTGGAATGAAATCACCCTTGACCAGCAGGTTCAGCAAGTCGGTATTGATCCCGACCACTTCGCCCACATGGCCGATATCGATGATTTCCGGGGTGGTCATTTCCGGCGTCTGGCGGGTTACGGTCAGCTTTTTCGCCCGGATCAGCTCGGCATCTTTACCGGTCAGGCCG
Source organism: Pseudomonas sp. LD120 (assembly GCF_009861525.1). GTDB lineage: Bacteria > Pseudomonadota > Gammaproteobacteria > Pseudomonadales > Pseudomonadaceae > Aquipseudomonas. The sequence continues at coordinate 338,485 of NZ_WVHL01000005.1, forward strand.
ATGGCGCTGCCGCCGTGACGGTTGATCAGGTTGACGATGTCCTTGTTGACCTGGCCGCCGAGGACCATCTCCACCACGTCCATGGTTTGCGCGTCGGTCACGCGCATGCCGTCGACGAAGTGGCTCTCGATGGACAGACGCTTGAGCAGGTCACCGATTTGCGGGCCGCCCCCGTGCACCACCACCGGGTTGATCCCGACAGCCTTCATCAGCACGATGTCGCGGGCGAAGCCAGTCTTCAGCTCCTCGCTCTCCATAGCGTTGCCGCCGTACTTGATCACCAGGGTCTTGCCGACATAGCGGCGAATATAAGGCAGCGCTTCGGATAGGACCTTGGCGGTATTGGCGGCGGCGTCGCGTTCGATGGTCATTCAGGGCTCCGGTGTTTCAAACGGTCAAAACGGTAGTTGGAGATCAGGTGCAACACGTTTCAGCTGGACGTGGAAGACGTCCTTAATCCGCTGCAACTCGGCTTCGTTATCAGCCTCAAAGCGCAGTACCAGCACAGGGGTGGTGTTGGAGGCGCGAACCAAGCCCCAGCCCTTGGCATAGTCGACTCGCACTCCATCAATGGTGGTCAGGTCGGCGCCTGCGCCCCATTGCGCGTCGTGTAAGGCATCAATGATGCTGAATTTGCTCTCTTCGGTCACATGGATATTGATTTCCGGCGTAGAAATGTCGTTCGGGAAGGTGGCGAACAGCTCTTCTGCGCTGGATGGCTCGTTGCTGAGGATTTCCAGCAAGCGCGCCGCGCTGTAGATACCGTCGTCGAAACCGAACCAGCGCTCCTTGAAGAACAGGTGTCCGCTCATTTCGCCGGCCAGCAGTGCGCCGGTCTGTTTCATTTTCTTTTTGATCAACGAATGACCGGTCTTCCACATGAGCGGACGACCGCCGTATTCCTTGATCAGTGGGATCAGGCGTCGGGTGCATTTGACGTCGAAGATGATCTCCGCGTCTGGATTACGCGCCACCACGTCCTTGGCGAACAGCATCAGCAGGCGGTCTGGAAAGACGATGGTGCCGGTGTTGGTCACCACGCCGACGCGGTCGCCATCGCCGTCGAACGCCAGGCCCAGGTCAGCGCCGGTTTCCTTGACCTTGGCGATCAGGTCTTCGAGGTTTTCGGGCTTTCCCGGATCCGGGTGGTGGTTGGGGAAGTTGCCGTCCACCTCGCAAAACAATGGAATGACCTCGCAATTCAAGGCTTCGATCAGTTGCGGGGCAATGACCCCGGCGGCGCCGTTGCCACAATCCACCACGACCTTCAGGCGCCGCGCCAGCTTCACGTCCTGGGTGATCTCAGCGCTGTAGCGCGGCAGAATGTCGACCCGGCTGATGCTGCCCTGGCCGCTGCTCAGGTCGTTGTTCTTGAGGCGTTCGTGCAGGGCCTGGATTTGTTCGTTGGCCAGGGTGTCGCCGGCAATGACGATCTTGAAACCGTTGTAGTTTGACGGGTTGTGACTGCCGGTGAGCATCACTCCGGACTTGCCGGCCAGGACGTTGGCGGCGTAGTACAGGGCCGGAGTCGGCACCAGGCCGACATCGCTGACATGGCAGCCGCTGTCGTACAGACCCTGGATCAGTTGCTCCACCAGCTCAGGTCCCGACAGGCGACCGTCGCGGCCCACGCAGACGTCAGGCTCACCCTGGGCCAGGCTCTGGGAGCCGATGGCGCGGCCGATCCAGTACGCGGTTTCAGCGGTCAGGGTTTGCGGCACAACGCCACGGATGTCGTAGGCACGGAAGATGCTATCGGGAAAACGTGGTGCGACTTTGGCTGCGTTGCTCATCGCTGAGGGGGCTCCATTTGAAGGGGGGTGGCCGGGGAATAACCACGCGGCGGGCTCGAACTGAAGGGTATGACGGCGTTTACAGCCTGGAGTTCGTGCTGTGAAAGTGCCATCCGAAGGGGGCTTGCCCGGCGACAAGCGCTCAAGTGCCCGGTTTGACGGGGCGGGCCGTGATGCAGGTTGCGCCGACCATTCATCCTTAAATGTCCTGCTGCAGCGACCGAGCCGAGCGGGTGCCCGGCTCGTTGCGGGGCAATCAGTGACTGCCCGAGTGTCCGAAGCCGCCCGCGCCGCGCTGGCTTTCGTCAAAGGCTGCGACCACTTCGAAGTGCGCCTGCACCACCGGTACCAGTACCAGTTGGGCGATGCGCTCGCCGACGGCAATGTTGAAGGCGGCCTGGCCGCGGTTCCAGCAAGACACCATCAGTTCGCCCTGGTAGTCCGAGTCGATCAGGCCTACCAGGTTACCCAGCACGATGCCGTGTTTATGGCCCAGGCCGGAGCGAGGCAGGATCAGCGCGGCCAAACCCGGGTCACCGATGTAGACTGACAGCCCGGTGGGAATCAGCAAGGTCTGACCTGGCTCCAGGACGGTGTCTTGCTTGAGCATGGCCCGCAGGTCGAGGCCGGCGGAGCCCGGCGTGGCGTACTGCGGCAGGGGAAATTCGTTGCCGATGCGTGGGTCGAGGATCTTGGCTTGTAAAGCGTGCATGCGAGTTAAACCTGGTTCAGCCGTTGGGCGATAAAAGAGATCAGTTGGCGGGCAATCTTGCCCTTGCTGGTCTGGGCGAAGAGAGTTGCGTGCAACTCCCGGTCAATCACGCTGCAGGCGTTTTCCTCGCTGTTAAAGCCAATGCTCGGGTTGGCCACGTCGTTGGCGACGATCAGGTCGAGGTTCTTGTCCTTCAATTTACGTGCAGCGTAGTCGAGCAGATTCTCGGTCTCGGCGGCGAAGCCAACACTGAAAGGGCGATCCGGGCGGCCGGCAATGGTGGCCAGGATGTCTGGATTGCGCACCATCTGCAGGAGCAGGCCGTCACCTTTCGTAGGGTCTTTCTTTAATTTTTGTGGGGCGACGACTTCCGGACGGTAGTCCGCGACCGCCGCAGAGGCGATGAAAACATCACATGGGATGGCTGCTTCGCAGGCTGCGAGCATGTCGCGAGCGCTGACAACGTCGATCCGCGTGACTCTGTCGGGTGTTGGCAAGTGCACAGGGCCGGTGATCAGGGTGACCCGGGCGCCAGCTTCGACAGCCGCCTCGGCCAGGGCGAAGCCCATTTTTCCTGAGCTATGGTTGGTGATGTAGCGCACCGGATCGATGTTTTCCTGGGTGGGACCTGCGGTGATCAGCAGGTGTTTGCCGGTCAGTGCCTGGTGCTGGAAGCAGTCAGCGGCGCATTGCGCCAGGTCAGAGGCTTCCAGCATGCGACCCAGGCCAACATCGCCACAGGCCTGGCTGCCGGAGGCCGGGCCGAATACCCGCAGGCCACGGCTTTGCAGCAGTTGCGTGTTGGCCTGGGTGGCAGGGTCGCGCCACATGGCTTGGTTCATGGCTGGGGCGATGGCGACGGTGGCGTCGGTGGCCAGGACCAGGGTCGTCAGCAGGTCGTCGGCAATGCCTTGGGCCAGGCGGGCGATCAGGTCGGCCGTGGCCGGTGCGATCAATACCAGGTCGGCCCATTTGGCCAGCTCGATGTGGCCCATGGCCGCTTCGGCGGCCGGGTCCAGCAGGTCGAGGTGGACCGGGTGCCCGGAGAGGGCCTGCAGGGTCAGCGGGGTAATGAATTCAATGCCGCCCCGGGTCATGACCACGCGCACTTCGGCGCCCTGGTCGAGGAGTCGGCGAACCAGCTCCGCGCTCTTATAGGCGGCAATGCCACCGCCGACGCCGAGCACGATGCGTTTCCGATACAGCCGCTGCATAGGCCTGTCTTTCCGTTAAGTGATTGCTGCGTGGCATGCCCCCTCCCCAGGTGAAATACCACGCAAAAAAGAGGGGGGCTAAGATAGCACAGCGTCCGCTGTGGAACAGCGGCGCCACACACAGGGAGGTGTGATGAGCATTCGTGATTGGCCTGCGGCGGAGCGTCCGCGGGAGCGGCTTCTGGAACAGGGCGCTATCAGTCTTTCCGACGCCGAACTACTGGCAATTTTCCTACGTACCGGGGTGGCAGGTAAGAGCGCGGTGGACCTGGCGCGGCACCTGTTGCAGCGCTTTGGCAGCCTGCGCGCCCTGCTGGAGGCCGACCAGTTGACCTTCACTCGCCAGTTGGGGCTGGGGCCGGCCAAGTACGCCTTGTTGCAGGCGGTGCTGGAAATGGCTCGGCGGCACCTGGCGGAGAAACTCCATCGGCAGTCCGCGCTGGAAAGTCCTCTGGTGGTCCGTGATTACCTCAAGTCCATGCTGCGGCACGAGCCCCATGAAGTATTCGGTTGCCTGTTTCTCGATACCAAGCATCGGGTTCTGGCCTTTGAAGTGCTGTTTCAAGGGTCGATCGACAGCACCACGGTTTATCCGCGGCAGGTGATCAAGCGTGCCTTGGCGCATAACGCGGCGTCGCTGATCCTCTGCCATAACCATCCATCGGGCATCGCTGAGCCCAGTCCTTCGGATCGAGTTGTCACCCGGCGTTTGCAGGAGGCGTTGGAGTTGATTGATGTGCGGGTGCTGGACCACTTCATCATCGGCGATGGTGATCCATTGTCGATGGCCGAATACGGCTGGATCTGAGTGGGCGGCCAGTTTCATCCTGAAACTGGTCGCTTGAGGTGGTGCTGATGGGTTAATTGAGGCTGACTTTCGAGTAGTCCTGGCGACCGAAGGGGCTCACCTGGTAACCCTCGACCTGTTTGCGAGTCAGGGCAAAAGCGCTTGGGTGCGCCAGGGGGAGCCATAGCGCCTGTTGCTGGATCTGGGTTTGGGCCTGTTGATACAGCTTGCTGCGCACGCCTTGCTCGCTGGTGGTCTTGCCGGCCGTGATCAGCTTGTCCAGGTTCTGGTCGCAGTAGCGGGCGAAGTTGGTGCCTGCCTTGACCGCTGCGCAGGTGAACTGCGGCGAGAGGAAATTATCCGGGTCGCCATTGTCGCCGGCCCAGCCCATGAACAGCAGGTCATGCTCGCCGGCCTTGGCCCTGCGAATCAGTTCGCCCCACTCGATCACGCGGATGTCGGCCTGGATACCCACCTTGGCCAGATCCGACTGCAACAACTGCGCGCCGAGGCTGGGGTTGGGGTTGAGCAAGCTACCGGAAGGGCGGGTCCACAGAGTGGTCTCAAAGCCGTTTTTCAGCCCGACCTTGGCCAGCAACTGGCGGGCTTTTTCTGGATCGTGGGCGTAACCGGGCAGGTCTTTGGCGTAGCTCCAGGTGTTGGGCGGATACGGGCCGTTGGCCGCTTCGGCGGTATTGTCGAACACGGCCTTGAGGTAGCTGGATTTGTCGAAGGCCAGGTTGATGGCCTGGCGCACTTCGGGCTTGTCCAGCGGCGGGTGCTGGCTGTTGATGGCGACAAAAGCGGTCATGAAGGCCGCGGTTTTCTCAACCTTCAGCGTCGGGTCGTCACTGGCGGCCTGGACGTCCAGAGGCTTGGGCGACAGGGCGATCTGGCATTCGTTGCGCCGCAACTTTTGCAGGCGCACGTTGGCGTCCGGGGTAATGGCGAAGATCAGTGAGTCTACGGCTGGCTTGCCTGCAAAATATTCGCGGTTAGCCTTGTAGCGGATCGACGCGTCTTTCTGGAAACGCCTGAAGATGAACGGGCCGCTGCCGATTGGCTGGCTGTTGAGTTTCTCCGGTGTGCCGGCCTTGAGTAGTTGATCGGCGTATTCGGCGGAGTAGATCGAAGCGAAACCCATGCTCAGGGTGGCGAGGAAGGTTGAGTCGGCATGGTTCAGGGTGAAGCGCACTGTCAGCGGGTCCAGGGCATCGATCTTCTTGATCAGGTTGGGCAGTTGCAGGGACTGGGCGTGGGGGAAACCGCTCTGGGCGACCTTGTGCCACGGATGAGCGGGATCGAGCATGCGGTCGAAGCTGAACTTGACGTCTTCGGCGCTCAGCTCACGGCTGGGGTTGAAGTAGTCGGTACGGTGAAACTTGACCTTGGGGTGCAGTTTGAACACATAGGTCAGGCCGTCGGCGGAAATTTCCCAGCTGTCGGCGAGGCTGGGCACCACCTTGCCGCTGTTGGCGTCGAATTCCACCAAGCGGTTCATCAGCACGTCAGCGGAGGCGTTGGTGGTGGTCAGCGAGTTGTACTGCACCACATCGAAGCCTTCCGGACTGGCTTCGGTGCAGACGCTCAACGCGGCGGCCTGAGCCAGCGGGCTCAGAAGAGGGGCAAACAGGAGCGGGAGTGCGGCGAGACGCATGGTCGGGTTCCTCGTGCAGATCGAAAGCCCATCTGCGAGTGCAGTCTGGAAATGCCTTACCCTAGTGACCTCGTTGGAAAATGACTATCCCTTTTGTATTTGCCGTCGGAACTTGGGGCTTGGCTTGCGCTGGGTCGGCTATTTTGTGCTGTGCTGTCCGCGATCGACGGTCGATTTACTCCTGTGGTTTCGAGAGAAATATATTCTGCGACGAGCGGTCGTTTTCTACGGTAGCCTTTGCCGCAGGCGTCCGGCACAAGAAAATCAGGACTTTTCATCATCCCAGGCACAGCGGTTGTTGTTGCTATGGGGTCTTTCTGGTATAAAGCAGCGCTCTTTTCTAGGGGCCCGGTTCCTTCGCTTGTAGGTGTAGCCGGTAAGACCCTAAAGAAACGCGGCGCCTGGCGCCAAATGACTGAGAGATTAAGCGGCCAACCCATGCCGGGTTGGGCATGTGGTTTTAGAGGGCTGAGGCATGTCTAGAGTCTGTCAAGTTACCGGTAAGGGTCCGGTGACTGGGAATAACATTTCCCACGCAAACAACAAAACCCGTCGTCGTTTCCTGCCGAACCTGCAGCATCACCGCTTCTGGGTTGAGTCCGAGAAACGTTTTGTGCGTCTGCGCGTATCTGCCAAAGGCATGCGTATCATCGACAAGCGCGGCATTGATGTCGTGCTGGCCGAAATCCGTCGCGATGGCGGCAAGGTTTAAGGGAGCTAATCATGCGTGAATTGATTCGTTTGATCTCGAGCGCCGGTACTGGTCACTTCTACACTACCGACAAGAACAAGCGTACTACTCCGGACAAAATCGAGATCAAGAAATATGATCCGGTTGTTCGTAAGCACGTGATCTACAAGGAAGGCAAAATCAAGTAATTGATTTTTCTTCTGACAAAAAAACCCGCCTTCAAGCGGGTTTTTTTGTGCCTGTGATTCAGGCCTTCTGTTCGAAGGCCACGTAGACCTTGCGGCAGGGCTCCAGCACTTCCCAGGTGCCCTTGAAGCCGGCCGGAATCACGAAGCGGTCGCCAGCGCGGAGGGTCTTGGCGTTGCCGTCGTGATCACGCAGCACCGAGACACCCTGGAGAATCTCGCAGTACTCATGTTCGCTGAAGTTCACGGTCCATTGGCCAACGGCGCCTTCCCAGATTCCAGCGTTCAGTTGTCCACAAGGGCTGGCGTAGTGATTGAACACTGCCTGCTCGGGGTCGCCCTTGAGGATTTTCTCCGGCGCGGGGTGGTAGCGCTCACCCTCGGTGTTGGCTTGACTGAAGTCGACGACATTATGGATGCTCATTCTTGTATTCCCCCGTGATCGCGGCGCGAGTGGCTATGAAGGCCAAAGTCTATGTTTATTAAAATGCACATAGCAATGGCGTTTGCCGGGCCTTTGTCAAATATATTGAAAGTACCGGCGTCGCTGGTTTAGGGTGGCGATTGCCTTCGGCCGAATACGGGCTGGCTGGGCAGAATTCTTCGGGAGTGCCGGCGTAGTTCGCGTGGCGCTTTTATGCAAATAAGAGGAGGACACTCGTATGACCACCCTGACTCGTGCCGACTGGGAACAACGTGCTCGCGACCTGACCATCGAAGGTCGCGCCTACATCAATGGCGAATACACCGCATCCGTTTCCAACGACACTTTCGAGTGCATCAGCCCGGTAGACGGCCGTGTGCTGGCGACCATCGCCAGCTGTGACGCCGCCGATGCCGAGCGCGCCGTGGAAAACGCCCGCGCCACCTTCAACTCCGGCGTCTGGTCGCGCCTGGCGCCAGCCAAGCGCAAGGCCGTGATGATTCGCTTTGCCGGCCTGCTCAAGCAGCACGCTCAAGAGCTCGCGCTCCTGGAAACCCTGGACATGGGCAAGCCCATCAGCGATTCCCTGGGCATCGACGTCCCTGGCGCCGCGCAAGCGCTGAGCTGGAGCGGCGAGGCGATCGACAAGATCTATGATGAAGTCGCCGCCACTCCTCATGACCAGTTGGGTCTGGTGACCCGTGAGCCGGTGGGGGTGGTCGCGGCCATCGTGCCGTGGAACTTCCCGCTGATGATGGCCTGCTGGAAGTTGGGCCCGGCGCTGTCCACCGGCAACTCGGTGATCCTCAAGCCTTCGGAAAAATCCCCGCTGACGGCGATCCGCATCGCTGCCCTGGCCGTGGAAGCGGGTATTCCGGCTGGCGTGTTCAACGTGCTGCCGGGCTACGGTCATACCGTGGGCAAGGCTCTGGCCCTGCACATGGACGTGGACACCCTGGTGTTCACCGGTTCGACCAAGATCGCCAAGCAACTGCTGGTGTACTCCGGCGAATCCAACATGAAGCGCGTCTGGCTGGAAGCTGGTGGCAAAAGCCCGAACATCGTATTCGCCGATGCCCCGGACCTGCAGGCCGCCGCTGAATCGGCCGCCAGTGCCATTGCCTTCAACCAGGGCGAAGTCTGCACCGCCGGTTCGCGCCTGCTGGTGGAGCGTTCCATCAAGGACAAGTTCCTACCGCTGGTGATCGAGGCCTTGAAAGCCTGGAAGCCGGGCAACCCACTGGACCCGGCCACCAGCGTCGGCGCCCTGGTGGACACCCAGCAGATGAACACCGTGCTGTCCTACATCGAAGCCGGGCATGCCGATGGCGCCAAGCTGGTGGCCGGTGGCAAGCGCACCCTGGAGGAAACCGGCGGCACCTACGTCGAGCCGACGATTTTCGACGGCGTCAGCAACGCCATGAAGATTGCTCAGGAAGAGATCTTTGGCCCGGTACTGTCGGTGATTGCCTTCGACAGCGTGGAGGAGGCGATTCAGATTGCCAACGACACGCCCTACGGGCTGGCGGCTGCCGTGTGGACCGCGAACCTTTCCAAGGCTCACCTGACCGCCAAGGCGTTGCGCGCCGGTAGTGTGTGGGTCAACCAGTACGACGGAGGCGACATGACCGCGCCGTTCGGCGGCTTCAAGCAGTCGGGCAATGGTCGGGACAAGTCGCTGCACGCGTTCGACAAGTACACCGAACTGAAAGCGACCTGGATCAAGCTCTGAGTCTTCGGGGTTCAACGGCTGGCGTCCGTGATGGAGCCAGCGCCGGCAAGCGCCACGCGGCATAGGCGCGGTTGCCCGAAACCCTAGATCCACAGCGCAGCCGGGCTTCCCGTGAGGGGAGTCCGGCTGTGTTGTCTGTGGCTTGCAGAACAATGATCCACAGGAGCGTGGAAATGCCTTGGGCGACCTATTTCGCCGTTTTATCCGCTGTCTTGAGTGTCGGCCTGGCCCTGGGTATGACCATGCCGCTGGTGTCCTTTCGCCTGGAAAGCTGGGGCTACGGGCCTTTTGCAATTGGCGTGGTGGCGGCGATGCCGGCCATTGGTGTGTTGCTCGGCGCGAAGATGTCCAGTCGCCTGGCTGCGCGGTTTGGTACTGCCCGCTTGATGCGCCTGTGTCTGTGGGCGGGTGCCTTCTCCATTGGTTTGCTGGCGTTGCTGCCCAGTTACCCGGTGTGGCTGGCGCTGCGCCTGCTGCTGGGTGTGGTGTTGACCATCATCTTCATTCTGGGCGAAAGCTGGATCAATCAGTTGGTGGTGGAGCAGTGGCGGGGCCGACTGGTGGCGCTCTATGGCAGTGGTTATGCCTTGAGTCAGTTGGCTGGGCCGCTGTTGCTGGGCGTTCTGGGGACTGAGCAGGATTACGGTTTTTGGGTGTCGGTGGTGTTGCTGTTGGCATCCCCGCTGTTGTTGCTGGGGCGCAGCGGCGCGCCGAGTTCCGAGGCGTGCAGCGTGACCCTGTTCGATCTCTGGCGCTTTTGCCAGGAACTGCCGGCGATTGCCTGGGCGGTGGCGTTGTTCGCGACCTTCGAGGCGCTGATCCTGACCTTGCTGCCGGTTTATTGCTTGAGTCAGGGCTTTAGCACCGACATCGCCCTGGCAATGGTCAGCACCGTGGTGGTGGGCGATGCGCTGTTGCAATTGCCGATTGGCGCCCTGGCGGACCGAGTGTCCCGGCGTGGTTTGTTCACGGGCTGCGCAGTGGTTTTGCTGGGCGCCAGCCTGGCCATTCCTCTGTTGCTGAACAGCGTACTGATCTGGCCGTTGTGGGTGTTGTTCGGAGCCAGTGCCGGCGGTTTGTTCACCTTGTCGCTGATCTTGATCGGCGAACGCTATCGCGATGATGCGCTGGTGCGGGCTAATGCTCACGTGGCGCAGCTGTGGGGCATTGGTTGCCTGATCGGGCCTTTGCTGGCAGGGGCGGGCAGTCAGTGGGTCAGTGGGCATGCGATGTTGTTGTTGGTGGCGGCTGGAGCCTTCGGGTTGCTGGTCCTGTTGCTGCGCCAGGGCGCCTTCGGTCGTGTTCAGACTCACCCCCTGTAGCGGCTCAGAGCATGCGCTCAAGGCCGATGCGAGTGCTCAGCCAGGCATTGACGCGGCGCCACCAACTGCCAGGTTCGTGGCGCAGAGTGTGCAGCCGGCCCTGATCTTCAGTGACCCAGACCAGTTGGTTGCCCTCCTGCTTCACTTCGTAGCTCAGGGCTGGCGCCATCCCTTGTCGGGCCAGGGCGCGCACCTGCTCAGCAAGCTCGGGACTGTCCACCAGTACGCCGACTTCGGTGTTCCACAGCACCGAACGTGGATCGAAATTGAATGAGCCGATAAAGCTTTTCTGCCGGTCGAAGATCATCGCCTTGCTGTGCAGGCTGGAGTCCGAGCCCCGCAGGAGGGCGCTGTGCAATAGCCGTGGGCCGCTGCCTCCGTGCTCTCCAGGTTGTCGGCGCAGTTCATAGAGCTTCACTCCGTGTTCCAGCAATGCCTTGCGGTAGGGCGCATAACCTCCGTGCACCACCGGCACGTCGGTGGCTTCCAGGGCGTTGGTCAAGAGGCTGACCGATACCCCGGCATCAGCGCGACGGGTCAGGTACACCAGTCCTGCCTGGCCGGGGACGAAGTAGGCCGAGATCATCATCAGTTCCTTGCTGACCCCATTGAGTTCCGGTGCCAGTTGGGTGGTCAGCAGTAGGCGCGGGTCGGGATCCCCCTTGGCCAGGACCTTGGTGGGCGCGTCCCACAGCGCTTGGTTCCAGGCCCAGATCAGCTCTTTACGCCAGATGTCCATGCGGGGCTGGGTCTGGTAGGTCATCAACTGGCGGTACAGCAACTGGTCGCGCTGGCGGATATGTTGCAGCGATGCTTCCAGGCGCTGGCGAGTGTGACTCAGGTCCTTGGCCGAAGGGGCGTCGGAGATGAACTCGCCCACTGGCCGGCTCAGCGCGCTGTTCCAGTACTGGTCGAAGCTGTGCCCGAGTTGTTCGGCTACCGGGCCGACGCAGAACAGGTCGATGTCGGTGAAGTTCAGGTTGGGTTCGGCATCGAAGTACTCGTCCCCGAGGTTGCGCCCGCCGACGATGGCGACGCTGTTGTCCGCCAGCCACAGCTTGTTGTGCATTCGCCGGTGCTGTTGCGACAGGTTGAACAAGCGGCCCATGGCCCGGGTCAGGCCGGTACGGCGACCCAGGTGCAGTGGGTTAAACAGGCGGATCTGAATCCGTGGATGGGTGGCCAGGATGGCGATGATCTGGTCCAGGCCGTCGCTGGTGGTGTCGTCTAGCAGGACGCGCACCCGTACACCGCGGTCGGCGGCCTTGAGCAGTTCATGCACCAGCATCCGGGTGCTGATGCCGTCGTGGACGATGTAGTACTGCAAGTCGAGGCTGCTTTGGGCGTTGCGGATCAGTTCGGCGCGGGCCATGAAGGCTTCGGCGCTGTTGGGCAGCAGGCGAAAGCCGGAGCGGCCCTGATAGGGCGTGGCCTGGGCGCGGATGGACCGGGCGAAGCTGGAGTCGCTGGCGACCAGGGCCTGGCTGGGTTGATAGGGCACTTCACGGGTGCTGCAGCCGCCTAGTCCGAGGCTGAGGATCAGCGGCAGGATAAACGCCTGTTTACGACTCAAGTCCGGTCATCTCGTATCACGGCACGGGTTGGCAGGGGGGCGGCTGGCTTTGTGCGGCGGGGTTGGGCCTCAGTCCGGAGTTTCACTGAGCAGCTTGATGGCCGCGGCGCCGACTTTGCGTACCGCGTCTTCGATCTGCGCGGTTGGCTTGGCAGCGTAGTTCATCCGCAGGCAATTGCGGTATTTGCCCGACGCCGAAAAGATGCTGCCCACGGCGATCTGCACGCCTTGGTCCAGCAGTACCCGGTTGAGCTTCAAAGCGTCGAAGCCTTCGGGCAGTTCGATCCACAGCATGAAGCTGCCCTGGGGGCGACTGGCGCGGGTGCCCGTGGGGAAGTAGTGGCTGACCCAGTCGAGCATCAGGTCACGATTGCGCTGGTATTGGGTGCGCATCTTGCGCAAATGGGGTTCGAAATGGCCGCTTTTCAGGAACTCGGCGATCGCCACCTGGGGCTGCGGGGCCGTGGAGCCGGTGCTGATGTACTTCATGTGCAGCACCCGCTCCAGGTAGCGGCCCGGAGCAACCCAGCCGATGCGCAGGCCGGGGGCCAGGGTCTTCGAGAACGAGCTGCACAGCAGCACCCGACCGTCGTCGTCAAAGGACTTGATGGTCCTTGGGCGCGGGTAGGTGTAGGCCAGTTCGCCATACACATCGTCCTCGATGATTGCCACGTCGAAGCGCTGGGCCAGGGTCAGCAAGGCTCGTTTGCGCGGCTCCGGCATGATGTAACCCAGAGGGTTGTTGCAGTTGGGGGTCAGCTGTATGGCCTTGATCGGCCACTGTTCCAGGGCCAGTTCCAGGGCTTCCAGGCTGATGCCGGTAATCGGGTCGGTGGGGATTTCCAGGGCCTTCATACCCAGGCCCTTGAGGGTTTGCATGGCGCCGTGAAAGCTCGGCGAGTCCACGGCGACGATATCCCCGGGCTCGCAGATGGCGCGAATGCTGGTGGACAGGGCCTCGTGGCAGCCGGTGGTGATCACCAGATCGCTGGCCCCCAGTTGGCAGCCGGAATCCAGCAGCAGCCGCGCCACTTGTTCACGCAGCTCAAGCACGCCGTAGATGTTGTCGTAGTGCAGGCCGGGCATGTCTTGCCGTCGACTGAGTCGGGCCAGGGCCCGCAGCAGGGGCTTCATGGTCGGCGTGGTGATGTCCGGCATGCCGCGGCCCAACTGCACCACGTCCTTGCGCGGCACGGCGCGGATCAGCTCCAGGACCTGGTCCCATTGAGAGATTTCCACCGGCCTTTGCGCCGGACGCCCGATGGCCGGCAATGCGGGCAGCTCGCGACTGGGAGGCACGAAATACCCGGATTTGGGCTTGGGCATCGCCAGCCCGTTGTCTTCCAGCAAGCGATAGGCCTGTTGCACGGTACTCAGGCTGACCCCGTGCTCGATGCTCAGGGCGCGTACCGAGGGCAGTCGATCTCCTGGGCGATAGAAGCCCTGTTCGATACGGGTACCCAGGAGTTCGGCGAGGTTCACATAGAGGGTCATGGCGTGGGCTCGAAGTGGTGGTGGCTAGGAACCAGTACAGATGGGGCAAAAATACAGGATTCAGCGCTATTTCTGGCAGAACTGTATGGGGGTAATACCGCTGATTTGAGTCTGTAATGGTTTTCTGGCGCCACGCATCATGTCTGCTCATGGCGATTTGAGCAAACAGGAGCAATGCAGATGAACGGCTTGAGCGATGTGCGGCTGTCGTTACGCGGTCAGGAGCTGGAGGTGGAGCAAGAACGGTCGGCGGCGCCGACGCTGCCGTGCAGTGCGCCGTCCGGTTTGAGCGCCTGGAGTCTGTATTGGCATCGACTGCGCACCCGCAAGGCATTGCTGGAACTGACCGCCGAGCAGCTACGGGATGTCGGGCTGAGCCGTGAGCAAGCGCGGGCCGAGGGCCTTAAGCCTTTCTGGCGGTTGTAACCGGCAGCGGTTGGCTGACGCTGGACGAGTCAGACCAGTTCCTTCAGCCGGTGCCAGAGCATGCCCAGGGCCAGCAGCGGCGAGCGCAGGTGCTGGCCGCCGGGGAAGGTGATGTGCGGCACCTTGGCGAACAGGTCGAAACCACCGCCCTGTTGGCCACTGATCGCCTCCCCCAGCAACTTGCCCGCCAAGTGCGTGGCGTTCAGGCCATGGCCGGAATAGGCCTGGGCGTAATACACATTGGGCTGATCCTTGAGTCGGCCGATCTGCGGCAGGCGGTTGGCGCCGATGCCGATCATGCCACCCCATTGGTAGTCGATCTTGACCCCGGCCAGTTGCGGGAATACTTCCAGCATCTTGGGTCGCATGTAAGCCGCGATGTCCTTGGGGTCGCGTCCCGAATAGTGACAGGCGCCGCCGAACAGCAGGCGCCGATCAGCCGAGAGCCGGTAGTAGTCCAGGGCAACACGCTGGTCGCAGACCGCCATGTTCTGTGGCAGCAGCTCTCGAGCCTGGGCCGGGCTCAGGGGCTCGGTAGCGATGACGTAGCTGCCGGCCGGCAGGACCTTGCCCCCCAACACCGGGTTGAGGCCATTGAGGTAGGCGTTGCAGCCCAGCACCAGGGTCTTGGCGCGAACCGTGCCCCGAGCACTGTGGACCTTGATCTGGGGGCCATAGTCGATAGCGGTCACTGCTGAATGCTCGAACAGTTGCACGCCCATCTGTTGCGCTGCCTGGGCTTCACCCAGGGCCAGGTTCAACGGATGCAGGTGGCCCGAGCCCATGTCGATCAGGCCGCCAACGTAGCGTTTGGAACCCACCACGCTGTGCATTTCATCGGCCTGCAGCAGGCGGGTTTCGTAGCGATAACCCAGGCTGCGCAGCTCTTCGGCGTCTTCGGCGAAGCCTTCAAGGTCCGCCGGCTTGTTGGCCAGGTCGCAGTAGCCCCAGGTCAGATCGCAAGGGATCTGCAGGCGTTCGATACGCTGGCGGACGATTTCCACCGCTTCCAGGCCCATGAGCTTCATCTGCCGCACGCCATCGCTGCCGATCACCTTGGTGAACTGGTCCAGGCCGTGGCCGACCCCACGAATCAGTTGTCCACCGTTGCGTCCGCTGGCTCCCCAGCCGATCTTGCGGGCCTCCAGCAGGACTACGCTGAACCCGCGTTCAGTCAGTTCCAGGGCGGTATTGAGCCCGGAGAACCCGCCACCCACCACACACACGTCCGCCGCCAGCTCGCCCGCCAGCGTTGGATAGTCAGGCTGCGGCAGGCTGCTGGCGGCGTAATAGGAAGCGGTGTGCTGAGGGCTGGCGGGCATGGAAAGCGTCCTGATTGTGGCGTCTGGAAAAATTCACGGAGCATAAGCCGGGGCTTTCCGTCGCGGCAACCGCGGGACGCCCGGTCCTGTTTGCGGCGGGGCATTTGAGGCAGAATTCACGACTATTCATGTCCTGGTAGCCTTCTCATGAGCTGTAACCGTCAAATCGTCCGCAGCCTGCGTCAGCAGATTCCCACCTTCGACTGTGTTCCTGGCTGCCACGACTGCTGCGGCCCGGTGACCACTTCGCCAGAGGAGATGTCCCGTCTGCCGCGCAAGACCGCCGCCGAGCAGGAGGCCGCCATGGACCAGCTCAACTGTGTGCACCTGGGGGCCAATGGCTGCACGGTGTATGACGAGCGCCCGCTGATCTGTCGTCTGTTCGGCACCACGCCGAGCCTGCCGTGCCCCAACGGCCGGCGCCCGGTGGAGATGATCCACCCCCGGGTCGAAAAACAGATCCATGAATACATGGCCAGTAATCGTCAGGTGCTGGTCTAGCTCCATGGCGCGGCGCAGGAGTCGGCTTGCCGGCGCAATCGCCCCAGAGCTTGCGGCCATTTTCGCTCAATCCGGAATTGGCAAGTTCAGGCTCTCCTTCACCTCTTCCATCACGATGTAGCTCTTGGATTCGCGTACATGGGGCAGCTTGAGCAGGATATCCCCCAGTAACTTGCGGTAGGACGCCATTTCCGAGATGCGCGCCTTGACCAGATAGTCGAAGTCGCCCGACACCAAGTGGCACTCCAGCACGTGAGGCAGCTTCAGCACTGCCCGGCGGAACTCCTCGAAGGTGTCGCCGGACTTGTAGTCCAGGCTGATCTCGACGAACACCAGCAGACTGCCTTTCAAGTGCTGCGGATTGAGTCGGGCGTTGTAGCCCATGATGATTCCTTCGCGTTCCAGGCGGCGCACCCGCTCGGTGCAGGGGGTGGTGGAGAGCCCGACCCGTTCCCCCAGCTCGGTAAAGGAAATGCGTCCATCGGCCTGGAGTATCCGCAGGATGTTGCGATCTATCTTGTCCAGGGCGCGACGGGTCTGATGATTGGTACGCATAGGGGATGCCCCTCCGTGAAAAGCGATATTGCCGAGAATTCTCGCCAAATATAGGCGGTTATATAGTGAAAATCACTGCTCAATGTTTCTTACACTGCGACCATCTTTGCTCTGAATAACAAACGTCAGCGGTTAAACCGCGATGAGGGATATGAAAATGCGCGTTCTGGTCTTGGGCAGTGGCGTTATCGGAACCACCAGTGCCTATTACCTGGCTCGAGCCGGGTTTGATGTCACAGTGGTGGACCGCCAGCCGGCCGCTGCCATGGAAACCAGCTTCGCCAACGCCGGCCAGGTGTCGCCAGGTTACGCCTCACCCTGGGCTGCGCCGGGTGTACCACTCAAGGCCATCAAATGGCTGCTGCAGCGCCATGCTCCGTTGGCGATCAAGGCCACCGCCGACATCGATCAATACCTGTGGATGGCGCAGATGCTGCGCAACTGCACCGCCAGCCGTTACGCGGTGAACAAGGAGCGCATGGTGCGTCTGTCCGAGTACAGCCGTGACTGCCTCGACGAGCTGCGGGCGGAAACCGGTATTGCCTACGAAGGGCGCTGCCTGGGCACCACCCAACTGTTCCGTACCCAGGCCCAACTGGACGGCGCGGCCAAAGACATCGCCGTGCTCAAAGAGTCCGGCGTACCGTTCGAACTGCTGGACCGTGAAGGCATTGCCCGGGTCGAGCCGGCGCTGGCCAGTGTCACCGACATCCTTGCCGGCGCGTTGCGTTTGCCCAATGACCAGACGGGCGATTGCCAGATGTTCACCACGCGCTTGGCGGAAATGGCCACCAAGCTGGGTGTGGAGTTCCGCTTCGGCCAGGACATTCAGCGTCTGGACTTCGCCGGCGACCGGATCAATGGCGTGTGGATCGACGGCAAGCTGGAAACCGCCGATCGCTACGTACTCGCCCTCGGCAGCTACTCGCCGCAACTGCTCAAGCCGCTGGGGATCAAGGCGCCGGTGTACCCGCTCAAGGGCTACTCCTTGACCGTGCCGATCACTAATCCGGCGATGGCCCCGACCTCGACCATCCTCGACGAAACCTTCAAGGTCGCGATCACTCGTTTCGACAACCGCATCCGCGTCGGCGGCATGGCCGAGATAGCCGGTTTTGACCTGTCGCTGAACCCACGCCGGCGTGAGACGCTGGAGATGATCGTCAACGATCTCTATCCTCAGGGCGGCGATCTGTCCCAAGCCAGTTTCTGGACCGGGCTGCGTCCTACTACCCCGGACGGTACGCCGATTGTCGGCGGCACGCCGTTCCGTAACCTGTTCTTGAACACCGGTCACGGCACCCTCGGCTGGACCATGGCTTGCGGCTCCGGTCGCTTGCTGGCGGATCTGATGGCCAAGAAGAAGCCGCAGATCAGTGCCGAAGGCATCGATATTTCCCGTTATGGCAACCATCAGGAGTCAGCTAAACATGTCAATCCAGCGCCAGCTCACCAATGAGCGCATGAGCCAGATCGTTGTTCACGGCAACACGGTGTATCTGTCTGGTCAGGTCGGCGATGACATGCAGGCCGGGATCGAGCAGCAGACTCGGGAAACCCTGACCAACATCGAGCGCCTGCTGGACCTGGCGGGCACCGACAAGAGCAAGCTGCTCTCGGTGACCATCTACCTGAAGGACATCGATGCCCACTTCGCAGGCATGAACAGTGTTTGGGACCAGTGGCTGCCAAAAGGCGTGGCACCGGCCCGGGCTACCGTCGAAGCCAAGTTGTGCGAGCCCGAAATCCTCATCGAGCTGTCGGTGGAGGCTGCTCTGCCTTAAGCGACAATATCCCTCTCCCGGTACTGGTGGCGGCGTGCCGCCATCAGCACCGGTTTTTTCTTCCCCATGACCGCCTAGAAGTCTGCCGCCATGCGTCCTGCCCGTGCCCTGATCGATCTCCAAGCCCTGCGTCACAACTACCAACTGGCCCGTGAAACCTCCGGCGCTCGCGCCCTGGCGGTGATCAAGGCCGATGCCTATGGTCATGGCGCGGTGCGCTGTGCCCAGGCCCTGGAAGCCGAGGCTGACGGTTTTGCCGTGGCCTGCATCGAAGAAGCGCTGGAGCTGCGGGCTGCGGGTATTCGTGCGCCGGTCCTGCTGCTGGAAGGCTTCTTCGAGGCCTCGGAACTGCAATTGATTGTCGAGCATGGCTTCTGGTGCGTGGTGCATTCGCTGTGGCAGCTCGAGGCTATCGAACAGACTGCCGTGGCCAAGCCGCTGACGATCTGGCTCAAGCTGGATTCGGGCATGCACCGGGTCGGTCTTAACCCCCAGGACTACCAGGCGGCTTATCAACGGCTGCAGGCCAGCACCAAGGTCGAAAAGATTGTGCTGATGAGCCACTTCGCCCGTGCCGACGAGCCGGATTGCCCACGCAGCAGCGAGCAACTGGCGGTGTTTGAGGCTGCGCGCCAGGGCCTGGGCGCTGAAGTCAGCCTGTGCAACTCGCCTGCGCTGATGGGCTGGCCGAGCGTTCCCAGTGATTGGGTGCGTCCGGGCATCATGCTCTACGGCGCAACACCGTTCGAAGAAGGCAACTCCGTGGCAGCACGGCTGCAGCCGGTCATGACCCTGGAGTCCAAAGTGATCTGTGTGCGTGAGCTGCCCGCCGGCGAGCCGGTTGGCTACGGCGCCAAGTTCATCACCGACAAGCCGATGCGTATCGGCGTGGTTGCCATGGGCTATGCCGACGGATATCCGCGTCACGCGCCCACTGGCACGCCAGTGCTGGTGGCTGGTCAGCGCAGCCGCCTGCTGGGCCGCGTGTCCATGGACATGTTGTGCATCGACCTGACGGATGTGCCGCAGGCCGGCCTCGGTTCCTCGGTGGAGTTGTGGGGCAAGAACATCCTTGCCAGCGAGGTCGCGCTGGCCGCCGATACCATCCCTTATCAGCTGTTCTGCAACCTGCGCCGGGTGCCGCTGGTGTACTGCGAAGGCTGAGATTACGCGGCCTGTACCGAAAGTCGCCTGTCTTTGGGGGAATCGGGACCAAGTGTTGTAAATACTGAACGCTGTCGCCATGATAACGCTCAATTACAACAACGCCTGATTCCCGCCTAGGAGGCTGCCGCATTGGACGTCGGTGAACGACTGCAATCCATCCGTAAACTGAAAGGTCTTTCCCAGCGTGAGCTTGCCAAGCGTGCGGGCGTCACCAATAGCACCATTTCAATGATCGAAAAGAACAGCGTCAGCCCCTCGATCAGCTCGCTGAGAAAGGTACTGAGCGGCATTCCCATGTCCATGGTCGAGTTCTTTTCCGAAGAAGTTCTTCAGGAAACGCCTTCTCAGATCGTCTACAAAGCTCACGAATTGATCGATATTTCCGATGGCGCGGTGACCATGAAACTGGTGGGTCGGGCGCACCCGAGTCGTGCCATTGCCTTCCTCAATGAGATCTATCCTCCGGGCGCCGATACCGGTGAAGAGATGCTCACCCACGATGGCGAGGAAACCGGAATACTGCTCGAGGGCCGTCTGGAGCTGGTGGTAGGGCTTGAAACATTTGTCCTCGAAGCTGGCGACAGCTACTACTTTGAAAGTACTAAGCCGCACCGCTTCCGTAATCCGTTTGATGCCCCGGCGCGACTAATCAGCGCAGCCACGCCTGCGAACTTCTAGCCAAGAGGCGTCCTGTAGGGCTGATCCTAAGCCGCCCAGCGACATTTCGCCGCGATTAAGACCCCTTCGACTTTGGGGTTGTTTCAGTGTGGCGGGCTAACCGTTATACTTTCGCCCGCCTGCGAAACCGTGGCCGCAGGCGTGACTAGCCACCATTGAGGGTGTACGCGTGAACCTAATTATGAAAATGCTGGCCGCACCAGCAACCGTATTGGCCCTTTGGGCAGTCAGCGCTCAAGCTGCGACTAATGACGACATTGCCAAGCGCCTTGAGCCTGTTGGCCAGGTCTGCGTCCAGGGGCAGGAATGCAAGGGTATGGAAGTCGCAGCTTCCAGTGGCGGTGGCGGTGGGGCGAAATCCCCGGATGACGTAATTGCCAAGCACTGCAACGCGTGTCATGGCACTGGTCTGCTGGGCGCTCCGAAAATCGGTGACACCGCAGCCTGGAAAGAGCGTGCCGATCACCAGGGCGGCCTCGACGGCATCCTGGCCAAGGCCATCACCGGTATCAACGCCATGCCACCTAAAGGCACTTGCGCTGATTGCACCGATGACGAGCTCAAAGCCGCTATCCAGAAGATGTCCGGCTTGAAATAAGCAGTCATCTTCAGCGAAAAAGCCGCTTACGAGCGGCTTTTTTGTGGGCGCAATTTTCCTGCCGTACTGTTCAACGCAGCAAACTCCCGGCAAGCTCGGTCCAACCTCAATTCATGGACGGTTCTCGGAGGGTCAGATGCTGCAATCCTGTTCTATCGAGCAAGCGGTGGATGACGTGCTCGCGCGTTTGCCGCAACACATTCATATGGGCATGCCGTTGGGGTTGGGCAAACCCAACCGTTTTGCCAACGCCCTGTATCGCCGGGTCGCCCAACTGCCCGAACGCCAACTGACGATCTACACCGCCTTGAGCCTGGGGCGGCCTTCGCTGGGCGACGGTTTGCAGAAGCGGTTTCTCGAACCTTTTGTCGAGCGGGTATTTGGCGACTACCCCGAACTGGATTTTCTTGCCGACCTGCACCGTGACAGCCTGCCGGCGAATATTCGCGTCCAGCAGTTCTTTCTGCAGCCCGGCAGTCTTTTGCACAGTGCGCCAGCGCAACAGGACTACGTCAGCAGCAACTACAGCCATGCCGCCCGGGACATCAACGCCGCCGGCCTGAACCTGGTGGCGCAACTGGTGGCCCGCGACTCGCAGCAGCCGGGGCGTTTGAGCCTGAGCTGCAACCCGGACATCACCCTCGACTTGCTGCCGATGATCGCCAAGCGCCGTGCGGCGGGGGAGACCATTGTGTTGCTGGGTCAGGTCCACAGCGATTTGCCTTATATGCCGGGGGACTCCGAGATCGATGCGGCGGACTTCGACCTGCTGATTGACGAGGAGGAGCGCAGCACGTTGTTTTCCACGCCGAACATGCCGGTGGGGGTTCAGGATCACTGCATCGGCCTGCATGCCAGCACCTTGGTGCGCGACGGCGGGACCTTGCAGATCGGCATTGGCTCCATGGGCGATGCGCTGACCGCCGCGTTGCTGGCGCGGCAGGCAGACAACCAAGGTTACCGCGCCCTGCTGGCGGATCTGCAGGTGGAGCACTGGCAGGCGCTGATCGACCGCGAAGGTGGCGTCGAACCCTTTGCCCAGGGCCTTTACGGTTGCAGTGAAATGTTCGTCAACGGCCTGCTGGCATTGGCCGATGCGGGCATCGTGCGGCGCCAGGTCTACCCGACGATTGCGCTGCAACAGCAAGCCTATGCCGGAACCCTGGACCCGGCGTCAGCGGCGGGTGGTGTCTCGATCTACGGCGGCTTTTTCCTCGGCCCGAGCAGCTTCTACCAGCGTCTGCGGGAGCTGCCCCGGGACAAGCTGGCGTCATTCAACATGACCGCCATCAGCCACATCAACGAGCTGTATGGCGATGAGGCGCTCAAGCGTTTGCAGCGTCGGGATGCGCGCTTTATCAACAGCGCCTTCACCATGACCTTGATGGGCGCGGCGGTGTCCGATCAGTTGCAAGATGGCCGTGTCTTGAGTGGCGTCGGCGGGCAGTACAACTTCGTCGCCCAAGCCCATGCACTGGAAGATGCTCGCTCGGTGCTGATCCTGCGCAGTTGGCGCGAATCGGCCGGCGAGGTCAGTTCCAATATTGTCTGGGAGTACGGCCATTGCACCATCCCGCGTCACCTGCGGGACATCGTGATCACCGAGTACGGCATTGCCGATCTGCGGGGCAAGACGGATGCGAAGGTGATCGAAGCGCTGCTCAGTATCAGCGATTCACGCTTTCAGCCCGGGTTGCTGGAGCAGGCGCAGAAAGCCGGAAAGCTGCCGAAGGATTTTCGTCTGGATCCGCGTTTTACCGACAACAGCCCACAGCGTCTGCAGCGGATTCAGGCGCGTCATCGCCACCTGTTTCCGGAGTATCCGTTGGGCAGCGACTTCAGCGACGAGGAGCGTGATCTGCTGCGGGCGCTGAACTGGCTCAAGAGCAAGTTCAAGCTCAGCGAGATCCTCGAACTGGGCAAGGCAGCATTCGACGCGCCGGAGCCTGAGGCATTTGCAGCGCACCTTGAGCGCATGGGGCTGGAGCAGCCCGATGGACTGCGGGAGGAACTGTATCAGCGGTTCCTGCTGGCCGGGCTGCAGGCCACGGCCCCCAGCTTGTCGTAGGAGCCGGCTTGCCGGTGAATGGGCCATCAAGTCTGGCATTGCCCTTAAAGGGCACCTTCGCTGGCAAGCCAGCTACACAAGCTAGCTCCCGCATACGCCAGTTGTTGCGCAGGCCTGGTGGGCGGGATTACTCGATAAAGGTGACCACGCCGCCGGCCAGGGATTTGACCCGAGCCAGGGATTCCACGCGGTAGCCCTGGGCGTCCAGTTCGGCGCGGCCGCCCTGGAAGGACTTCTCGATGACGATGCCCAGGCCGGCGACGGTGGCGCCGGCCTGCTTGATGATCGAAATCAACGCTTTGGACGCCTTACCGTTGGCCAGGAAGTCGTCGATGATCAGCACCCGGTCGCTGCTGGTCAGGTGCCGTGGCGAGATGGCGACGGTGCTTTCCACCTGTTTGGTGAAGGAGTACACGGTGGCCGACAGCAGGTTCTCGGTCAGGGTCAGGGACTGGTGCTTGCGGGCGAAGATCACCGGTACGCCCAGGTTCAGGCCGGTCATGATTGCCGGGGCGATGCCGGAGGCTTCGATGGTGACGATCTTGGTGATGCCCGAATCCTTGAACAGCGTGGCGAATTCGTCGCCGATCAGCTTCATCAACTGCGGATCGATCTGATGGTTCAGAAAGGCGTCGACTTTCAGTACTTGATCGGAAAGCACGATGCCTTCTTCGCGAATTTTCTTGTGCAGTGCTTCCACGGAGCTTCCTCAAATAGCGCCTGTTGCGCCAAAAGTCAGTTAAAAATAGTCGATTTTAGCGCTTTAACATCGCGCGTATATCCGCCAAAGCGCTATTGCCGCGAACGGCTTTGACTTCGGTCGGCGTGTCGTCATTGCCTTCCCAGGCCAGATCGTCCGGGGGCAGTTCATCAAGGAAGCGGCTGGGCGAGCAGTCGATGATTTCACCGTATTGCTTGCGCTTGGCCGCGAAAGTGAAGGCCAGGGTCTGGCGAGCCCGGGTAATGCCCACGTAGGCCAGGCGTCGTTCTTCCTCGATGGTATCGGCTTCGATACTGGAACGGTGCGGGAGGATTTCCTCTTCCATGCCCATGATGAACACGTAGGGAAATTCCAGGCCCTTGGAGGCATGCAAGGTCATCATCTGCACACCTTCGGCGCCGTCTTCCTCTTCCTGCTGACGTTCCAGCATGTCCCGCAGGACCAGCTTGCCGATGGCGTCCTCGACGGTCATTTCGCCGTCTTCGTCTTTTTCCAGGGTGTTCTTCAAGGCTTCGATCAGGAACCAGACGTTGCCCATCCGGTAGTCCGCGGCCTTGTCGCTGGAGCTGTTGGTGCGCAGCCAGTTCTCGTAGTCGATGTCCATGACCATGCTGCGCAGGGCGGAGATCGGGTCTTCGCCAGCACATTGTTCACGCACCCGGTCCATGAAGCGCTTGAAACGCGCCAGGCGGTCGGTGAAACGGCTGTCCAGGTGCTCGCCCAGGCCGATTTCATCGGTGGCGGCATACATCGAGATCTTGCGTTCAGTGGCGTAGTTGCCGAGTTTTTCCAGGGTCGTGGAGCCGATTTCCCGGCGCGGTACGTTGATCACCCGGAGGAAGGCGTTGTCGTCGTCGGGGTTCACGATCAGGCGGAAGTAGGCCATCAGGTCTTTTACTTCCTGGCGTCCGAAGAAGCTGTTACCGCCGGACAGGCGATAGGGTACCTGGTGGTGCTGCAGCTTCAGTTCGATCAGCTTGGCCTGGTAGTTGCCCCGGTAAAGAATGGCGAAGTCGCTGTAGGGCCGGTCGGTGCGCAGGTGCAGGCTAAGGATTTCCATGGCTACCCGCTCGGCCTCGGCGTCTTCGTTGCGGCAGCGGATCACGCGGATTTCGTCACCGTGGCCCATCTCGCTCCACAGCTGTTTTTCGAACTCGTGGGGGTTGTTGGAGATCAGTACGTTGGCGCAGCGCAGGATGCGGCTGGTGGAGCGGTAGTTTTGCTCCAGCATCACCACTTTCAGGGACGGGTAGTCGTCCTTGAGCAGCATCAGGTTCTCCGGCCGCGCGCCGCGCCAGGCGTAGATCGACTGGTCGTCGTCACCCACCACGGTGAACTGGTTGCGCTTGCCGATGAGCATTTTCACCAGCAGGTACTGGCTGGCGTTGGTGTCCTGGTACTCGTCCACCAGCAGGTAGCGGACCTTGTTCTGCCATTTTTCCAGGATGTCGGCGTGTTCCTCGAACAGCTTCACCGGCAGCAGGATCAGGTCGTCGAAGTCCACCGCGTTGAACGCCTTGAGCGTGCGTTGGTAGTGGGTGTAGACGATGGCGGCGGTCTGTTCCTTGGGGTTGCGTGCGTTTTCCAGGGCCTGGGGCGGCAGGATCAGGTCGTTTTTCCACGAGCCGATCATGTTCTTGATTTCGTCGACGCCGTCGTCCCCGGAATATTCCTTCTGCATGATGTCGGTCATCAGTGCTTTGACATCGGCCTCGTCGAAGATCGAGAAGCCCGGCTTGTAGCCCAGGCGCGCATGCTCCTTGCGGATGATGTTCAGGCCCAGGTTGTGGAAGGTCGACACGGTCAGGCCGCGGCCTTCGCCGGCACGCAGCAAGGTGCCGACGCGCTCTTTCATTTCCCGCGCGGCCTTGTTGGTAAAGGTCATCGCGACAATGTACTGGGCGCGGATACCGCAGTTCTGGATCAAGTGCGCGATCTTGCGGGTGATCACGCTGGTCTTGCCGGAGCCTGCGCCGGCGAGCACCAAAAGAGGGCCGCCGACATAGTTCACGGCTTCTTGCTGCCGGGGATTGAGTCGGGACATGACGGTAAAAAGGGATCGCTGACGAAAAGGGCGGGCATTTTAACAGGCTGTACAGATTCTGCTGCGTCTCTGCGACTTGTGACGCACAACGCTATCTAAATTTGCCGGTTTTGATACTTTCCCTCAGGATGCGCGCTGAATATGCGCCTAATGTTCGAGTTAGAGCGGTACAAAAAATTGCGTATGATAATCAATATCATTTGTTATTGCTTATTTGCGCGCCATAATGCATGCCGCCAACTTTTTTGCAGAGTCTAGGGAGCTAGCTTGTCTAAGCCTGTCGAACCCTTGCGTTTGCTGCTACTGGCCGAAGAGCCTGTGTGGACAGCGTTGTTGCGCGAGTGTGTCGCTCCGTTGGGAGACTCGGTGGTATTGATCAGCGCTCCCAGCTGGGAGTCGGTCAGCCGTTTGTTTGAAGACGACCGCAATGCGGTCCTGTTGACCATTGCCCAACTGCAGCCCGGCCCCGGGCGCTGCAGCCTGCCAACCATTCTGTTGCTGGACCAGGAACCCGAAGTGGCCCCGGTGGGCGTCAGCGACTGGTTGGTGGGTTCCTGCCTGAGCACCGATGCCTTGCGCCGTTGCCTGCGCCACGTGCGCGAACGCGGCGTGCTGGAAAGTACCTTGCAGCGCTTGGCCGAACAGGACCCGTTGACCGGCATCGCCAACCGCCAGGGCTTCCAGACCCTGCTGGCCGCACGCCTGGCCGAAAACGACGGGCGCGGCCTGGCCCTGGGGCATCTGGATCTGGATAACTTTCGCCATGCCAACGACGCCCTCGGTCACCAGGCGGGTGACCGGCTGATCCTGC
This sequence comes from Pseudomonas sp. LD120, assembly GCF_009861525.1. Lineage (GTDB taxonomy): Bacteria > Pseudomonadota > Gammaproteobacteria > Pseudomonadales > Pseudomonadaceae > Aquipseudomonas. The sequence continues at coordinate 364,744 of NZ_WVHL01000005.1, forward strand.
AGGTGGTTTCGCGACTCAAAAGCCAGTTGGAAGCCGGTGATCAACTGGCTCGCCTGGGCAGCGATGAATTTGCTTTGCTGATCGATACCCGTCGCGCGCCGCAGCGGGCCGAGTGGATGGCCGAACGCATTACCGAAGCCATGGCCGAACCTTACTGGGTTGACGGTGAAAGTCTGTTGATCGGCTGCAGCCTGGGGATTGCCCATGCCCGGGCCAATGCGGGCGCCGATCCGTTGATGTGGCATGCGCACATTGCCATGCAACAGGCCAAGAGCACCCAGGGTTGTACCTTTCACCTCTTCAACGAGCGGATCAATCGCAACGCTCGCAGTCTGGCCGACCTGGAAGGCGAGCTGCGCCGGGCCTTGCGCCGTGACGAACTGGAGTTGCACTACCAGCCACGGCTGAACCTGCATGATGGCAAGATCGTCGGTCTCGAGGCCCTGGTGCGCTGGCGCCACGGCGAGCGTGGGTTGCTGCCCCCCAGTGAATTTGTGCCCCTGGCCGAACAGAGTGGTCTGATCGTGCCGCTGGGTTACTGGGTCATCTCCCGCGCTCTGCGCGACATGCAGGCCCTGCGCGAGCGCGGGCTGCCGCCGTTGCACATGGCGGTCAACCTGTCGTTCCGGCAGTTTCAGGACAGCCAGTTGCTTTCGACCCTGAGTCGGCTGATTGCTGAACGCGGGGTGGAGGCGCAGTGGCTGGAGTTCGAGCTGACCGAAACCGCAGTGATGCGTCGCAGCGATCTGGTGAAGCAGACCATGGATGCCCTCGGGCGCTTGGGGGTGCGGTTTTCTCTGGACGACTTTGGTACCGGTTTCTCTTCCTTCGTCCACCTCAACAGCTTGCCGATCACCTTGCTCAAGGTCGACAAGAGTTTCGTCGGCGGCATGGAGCAACGTGAAGAGAATCGCAAGCTGGTCCACGCGATGATCAACCTGGCCCACAACCTCCACCTGGATGTGGTGGCCGAAGGCGTGGAAACCGCAGAGCAACTGGCGTTGCTGCGCGGTTTTGGTTGTGATCAGGCTCAGGGCTACTTGATCAGCAAGCCGTTGCCGCTGGCGGAGTTGGTGGAGTACCTGACGTTTGGCAACAGTCAGCAGTCGATGCTCGGAGGCGGCGTATAGGGCGCCTTCGAGTCTGCTGAGCGCTGGTGTTGGGGCTGTTCTGGCGCTGCTTCAGTCAGTCTGGCTGGCCTCAAAGCGCATCAGCGATACCTCAGGCTCGCGCTTGATCATGCGGCGCATGCGCCATTCGAAGGCCAGGGTCAGGCTGATGGCCGCACAGGCCAGGCCCAGAGCCAATCCCCACCAGACGCCGGTCGGTCCCCAGCCCAGGGTAAACGCCATCAGCCAGGCGCATGGCGCACCGATCAGCCAGTAACAGCCCAGGCCTACCAGGAAGGTGGTCTTGGCGTCCTTGAGGCCACGGATCGCGCCCATGGCAATGGTTTGGGTGCCGTCGAACAGTTCGAACCAGGCGGCCACGGCCAACAGGCTCACCGCTAGCTGGATGACGTCGGCGAAGGCCGGGTCGTTGTGATCCAGGAACAGCCCGATCAGCTGGTTGGGCAACAACCAGAATACCATGGCAAAGCCCAGCATCGCCACCGCGCCGAAGGCGATGCCGACCCGTCCGGCCAGACGTGCGTCGAGTAGCTGCCCGGCGCCGTAATGCTGGCCGATGCGCATGGTGATGGCGTAGGAAATCCCCGCCGGCACCATGAACGCCACCGACACAATCTGCAGGGCGATCTGGTGCGCCGCCAACGGGGTGCTGCCCATGGTGCCGATGCACAGGGCAGCGAAGGCGAACAGCCCGACTTCCACCGCGTAAGTGCCGCCAATGGGCAGGCCCAGACGCCACAGTTCCCGCAGGTACTGAGGGTTCAGCCGGAGCAGGCCCTGGCGCAGTGGGTACGCGGTGTAGGCCGGGTGCTGCCGGATGTGCCAGGCCAGCGCCACGGCCATGCAATTGGCGACGATGGCGGTGACCAGGCCGATACCCATCAGCCCGAGTTTTGGCAAGCCGAACATGCCGGTGATCAGCGCGTAGTTGAGCAGGAAGTTGGCCACGGTACCGATCAGGCTGATGACCATCACGGGGGTTGCCCGGCCAATGGCACTGGTGAAGCCGCGCAGCGCCATGAAACTCAGGTAGCCGGGCAGGGCGAACGGCAAGATCAGCAGAAACTGGCCCGCGGCGTTGACGTTGCTCTCGGTCTGGCCGAACAGCAGCAACACCGGTTTGAGGTTCCACAGCAGCAGGCCGGCCACCAGGGCCATCAGCCAGGCTAGCCACAAGCCGGCCTGGGTCAGACGTGCCGCGCCGTCAATGTCACCGGCGCCCTGACGAATCGCCACCAGGGTGCCCACGGCGGCGATCACGCCGATGCAGAAGATCGAGACGAAGGAGTAGCTGGCCGCGCCGAGACCGCCACCGGCCAGGGCCTCGGGGCTCAGGCGAGCCATCATCAAGGTGTCGGTGAGGACCATCAGCATGTGTGCCAGCTGGGAGGCGATCAGCGGCCCCGCCAGCCGCAGGATGGCCCAGAATTCAGTGCGTGCCGGATGCTGCATGGTCATTAGTCTCAATCAACGGGAACGTCGGGAATGGCGCTGATTCTCGGCGCTTGCCGGCGATAGCACAAAGGGATAAAAACGATTGCTGGCATGATAAAAACTCATATGAATGAGTTTATTGATCGCCTCACCTCATTGCGTTTTGGAGCGCGTCCATGTCCCGCCGTCTTCCTCCTTTGTATGCCTTGCGTGCTTTTGAAGCCGCGGCCCGGCATCGCTCGTTCACCCGCGCCGCCGAAGAGTTGTCCATTACCCAGAGCGCCGTCAGTCGGCATGTCCGTACGTTGGAAGAACACTTCGCCTGTCGGCTGTTCCAGCGCAGCGGGCGCAACCTGCAATTGACCGAAGCGGCGCGGCTGCTGGTGCCAGGCGTCCGGGAAGGCTTCGGTGCCCTGGAGCGGGCCTGCAGCACCTTGCGCGGTGAAGATGACATCCTGCGCATGAAAGCACCCTCGACCTTGACCATGCGTTGGTTGCTGGCGCGCCTCAGCCGTTTCCGTCATCTGCAGCCGGGCAATGAAGTGCAGCTCACCAGCGCCTGGATGGACGTGGATTCCGTGGACTTCAACCAGGAACCCTTCGACTGTGCGGTGTTGTTGAGCGACGGGCACTTCCCGGTGGATTGGGAGGCCAGCCATCTGTTTCCCGAACTGTTGATTCCGGTGGGCGCGCCGAACCTGCTCAACGATCAGCCCTGGGATGCAACGCGGCTGGCGACCACGGAACTGCTGCACCCGACCCCGGATCGGCGGGATTGGCGCAGTTGGCTGGAGCACATGGGGCTCACGGATCGGGTTTCGCTCAAAGGCGGACAGGTATTCGACACCTTGGAGTTGGGGATGATCGCAGCCGCGCGAGGTTACGGCGTGTCCATGGGGGATTTGCTGATGGTGGCCGAGGATGTGGCCCAGGGGCGCCTGAGCTTGCCGTGGCCGACGGCCGTGGCCAGTGGCCTGAACTACTATCTGGTGTGGCCCAAGACCCGGCCCGGAGGTGAACGTTTGCGTCGTCTCAGCGACTTCCTGCAGGGTGAGGTGCATGCCATGCAGTTGCCTGATGTCGAGCGCCTTGGCTGAAACGATGAAGCATCCCGCGGAGGGCCTGCGCAAATATCCCTGCAATTTGCTCAAGTATGGTGCAGTGCTGCCGAATCTGGATTATGGAGCCAGCGTTCAGGAAGGTCCTAGATTACTGAAAATTCTTAGAGATATTGTTGCCGAGTGTGCCAACTGATCAGGACGATCCGCCTTCTCGGCCAGGAGCCATCATGTCCCAACCCCGTGCCCGGATAGCCTCTCAGCTAGGGCTTGCCCTTGCCTTGATACTCGCCCTGGTCATCAGCGGCAGTACCCTGTTTGCCCTGCGCTCACTGGACGCTGCGAACCTCGCCACCCGAGAAGAGCACCTGGCCAGCGAAGCCCGCCTGCTGGCGGACCAGCTCAACACCTTCCACGGTAGCCTGCGCGACAGCACCCTGCGCCTGAGCGGGTTGTTCGAAAACCGCTTCAGCAGTGGCCTGAGCCTGCACCCCGAGCAGCCGGTGACCGTGGCCGGTGTGCAGACTCCCGGGCTGCACTTGGGGGACGTGGTGCTGAACAACAACTTCGCGGAAGTGGACGAATTCAAGCAGATGACCGCCGGGGTGGCGACGGTGTTCGTACGCAGTGGCGATGACTTGGTCCGAGTCAGCACCTCCTTGAGTAAACAGGACGGCAACCGGGCCATCGGCACCTTGCTCGACCATGGCCATCCGGCCTACCAGAAACTCATGGCGGGGCAAGGGTATGTCGGTCGCGCCATGTTGTTCGGGCGCTCTTACATGACCCAGTACACCCCGGTGCTCGATAGCGCCGGCAAGGTCATAGCGGTGCTGTTTGTCGGCTTCGACTACACCGACGCGCAAGCGGCCCAGTTCGATAACCTCAAGCGTTTCCGCATTGGTCAAAGCGGCTCCCTGGCCTTGCTCGATGAGCAGAACCACTGGCTGGTGCCGCCTGCGGGCGTGCAGAACCTGGAGCAAGCGGCGAAGGTCATGGCGACGGCGACCAGGGAGCCTGGCAAAGGGCGTTTCTGGAGTGATAGGAACGAAGACTTCTACAGCCTGGCGGTGGCGTTTAGCGATGGTCCCTGGTCGGTGGTGGCGAGCATGCCCAAGGCTGAGATCCGCGCGGTGACCTGGAGCGTGGGTATTCGCCTGGTCATTGGTAGCCTGCTGGCGATGCTGCTGGCGGTGGGCGCCACGGTCTGGCTGTTGCGCAACAAGCTGGCGCCGCTGAGTGATCTGGTGCAACAGGCTCAGGCTCTGGGCGCTGGTGACCTGAGTGCGCGGCTGAATGTATCCAGCCATGACGAAATCGGCCAACTGGCCGGTAGTTTCAACCAGATGGGCGAAGCCTTGTCGACCATGGTCGAGCACATTCGCCGCTCCGCCGCCGAGGTCAACGGTCGGGCTCAGGTGCTCTCGGGGCTGTCCAACGGCGCTTATGAGGGCATGGAACAGCAGTCCGGCGAGATCACCAGCATGGCCGGGGCCGTGGAAGAGTTCAGCGCCACCTCGCTGAACATCGCCGACAACATGGGCAGTACCCAGCGCCTGGCTCAGGAAAACGCCCAGCAGACCCACATTGGCCGCGAGTCCATGGAGCAGGCGTCATCGTCCCTGGAGCAGATTGCCGGGGCACTCAACAGCACGGCCACGGTGATCAACACCTTGGGCCAGCGCTCCCAGGAGATCGGCGGGATTGTCGGGGTGATCACCGCAATCGCCGATCAAACCAATTTGCTGGCCCTCAATGCCGCCATCGAGGCCGCCCGTGCTGGCGAGCAGGGGCGCGGTTTCGCCGTGGTGGCCGATGAAGTGCGCAACTTGGCGTCGCGCACCCGCCAAGCCACTGATGAAATTTCCCAGATGATCAGCAGTATCCAGCAGGAAACCGGCCACGCCATCGAGACCATGGAGCAGGGCAACCGCTTGATGCAAGAGGGGCTGTCGCGCAATGCCAATGTGGCCTCGGCCCTGGCCTTGATCGACGAGCAGAGCCGCAGCGCTGGCGAGCAGTTCGCGGCGATCTCCACCGCGACTCAGGAGCAGAGCAGCACCGCCACGGTGTTGAGCAGTAACTTGCAGAGCATTGCCCAGGCCAACAGCGAACAGCGGGAAGTGGTCTCCAATCTGGCCGTCACGGCCCGAGAGCTGGAAGCGCTGGCGGCGGACCTGCGTCAGGAAGTCGATCGCTTCCGTTGAGGGGGGGCGGCTTCGCTCCTTGGCCGCTGTTCGGGCGATGGGGCGAAAGTTGCAATGAGGTGTGAGTCGACTAAAACAGATGAGCAATGTTTTGCCCTTCAAGGACTGTCCTTTAGCAGGAGCTCGCATGACTCATCTCATTGGTTTCGCCCCTCGGTTGCTGGCTTTTTCGGCGCTGTTGCTCAGCCAGACGGCATTCAGCCAGGAAAGCCCGGCATTCATCGATCCTGCGTCGTGGAACACCCCGTTCAATGGCATTGCCCAGGTGGCTTGTCATAACTGCTACGAGAAGCAATACGCGAACACCTTCAGCAGTGTGCTTGACAGTGTACGGACCCTGGAGCTGGACTTCTGGGACCAGCGCGATGCGGTGAGCGGCGGTTCGCCCCATCACTGGTTCGTGCGGCACAACCCCGGCACCTTGTTCCAATCCGGCAACGACAATAACTGCACCGGCGATGGCACCGGCAAGAACGACCTCGAAGCCTGTCTGAACGACGTCAAGAACTGGAGTGACAAGCATCCGGGGCACTTCCCCATCACGCTGATCCTGGACAAGAAACAGGGCTGGTCGAAAGAAAGTTCGGGGCGCACACCAAAGGATTTCGACGAACTGGTGGCGCGGGTGTTCCAGGGCAAGCTCTTTACCCCCCAGGATCTGGCGACGCACATTGGCAGTGGCGCGGGGGCCTTGCAGGGCAACCTCAAGGGTAAGTCCTGGCCCACCGCCAACGATCTGCAGGGCAAGGTGCTGTTGGTGCTCAACCACTCGGAAAACCAGAAGCTCTCGCAGTACGCCGAGGCCCGCACCTCTAAGGCTAAGGTGTTCATTTCGCCAGTAACCAACGGCCAGAACGATATCAGTGGCAAGGTCAGCGGCATGTCCAGCCAGTCATCCGGCTATGTAGCCATGAACAACATGGGCAAGGGCGACAAAAGTTGGGCAAAGCAGGCCTTTGCCTACAGCCATATCGGCCGCGTCTGGGGTGATGACGAGGTGTCGTTCGCCCAGCACATCAACCAGAAGATCAATCTGTCGGCGTACTACAGGTTCGCCGCGCAGAGCGCTGGCGGCTACCGCATCCGGCCGTTCTGAGGCTTAAAGCAGCCCGCTCAGCGGGAGGCGCGTCGACGGTGCTGGCGGCTGTGCACCGAGGATTGCGGGGTTGAGCCGGTAAGCGATGGTTTGCGGACGGGTGTGGTTTTTACGGCTTCGTTGCTTGCTGAAACGATTCTTCAGCGCTATAAAAACGACACAACTCCAAGAAAGGCATCCCCTCCATGACCTCGCTCAAACTGCTTGTCGCCCTCGGTGCGTTGACCACCGCATCCCACGCTCTGGCCTGGGACTATGTACTGCTCGACACCGACAAGGCCGTCCAAGGCCTGCACCTCACCAGCGAACAATTAGGGATTAAGACTGAGCGACCGTTTTCCGTGACCCTGCGCACGTTACACGGTGGTCGTCAGGAAGGGGTGAGCATCATCGACATCGACAACGGTCTGATGAAGCTCTCGGTGGTGCCGACCCGGGGCATGAATGTGTTGCAGGCCTCGGTGGGCGAGGTGCGCCTGGGCTGGGATTCCCCGGTCAAGGAGGTGGTCAATCCAGCCTTTATCGAGCTCAGTGGCCGCGGTGGGCTGGGTTGGCTGGAAGGCTTCAATGAGTTGGTAACCCGGTGCGGTTATGAGTGGGTCGGGCATCCGGGGATAGACAATGGCGAACTTCTGACCTTGCACGGCCGCGCGGCGAACACCCCGGCCAGCAAGGTCACCTTGCACATTGACGAGAAGCCGCCGTACGCCATTCGCCTGCGCGGCGAGCTCAAGGAGCAGGCATTCAAAAAAGTGGATTTCAGCGTCGGCACCGAACTGGTGACCGAGCCTGGCAGCAGCAGTTTTACGCTCAATGATCGTCTGACCAACAATGGCGATTACCCGAAGGAATACCAAGCGCTGTACCACAGCAACTTCAGCACGCCGTTTCTGGAGCAAGGAGCGAAGTTCGCTGCGCCGGTGAAGCAGGTCTCACCGTTCAACGACAAGGCCAAGGGCGATCTGGCCGACTGGCAAACCTACCGCGGCCCGACTCGCGACTATGACGAGGCCGTATACAACGTCGTGCCGTATGCCGACGCCACGGGCCAGACCCTGGCGGTGTTGCACAACAAGGCGGGCAGTCTCGGTGTCTCGTTGGGCTTCAACACCCAGCAACTGCCGGTGTTCTCGCTATGGAAAAACACCGACACCCAGGGTCAGGGCTACGTGACCGGGCTGGAGCCGGGCACCAGTTTTTCTTACAACCGCCGTTATCAGCGCCCGCTGAACCTGGTGCCCACCATCGGAGCCAAGGAGCAGCGGCTGTTTCAGATCCGCTATAGCGTATTGGCGGACAAGGCAGCTGTGGATCAGGCTTTGAGTCGGGTTAGCCAGATTCAGGCCGGGCGCGAGACTGAAGTGCGAGCGACGCCGCTGGTGGACCTGGCCCAGGAGTGAGCCTTCAGCCGGTGCTGGGTCGATAGTGCAGCGCCTCCGCCAGATGCTCGCGGCAGATGGCGTTTTGGTGTTCCAGGTCGGCCAGGGTCCGGGCCACCTTGAGCAGGCGGTGGGCGGCGCGTAGCGACAGGCTCAGGCGTTCGCAGGCGGTCTCCAGCCAATGCTCATCGGTGCTGGACAGGCCGCAATGGCGCCGCAGACCGGGCAGGTCGAGAAAGGCATTGGCGCAACCCTGGCGCTGCAACTGCAGCTCGCGGGCCCGAGCCACTTGGGCGGCAGCGTTAACGCTGCCACCCCCGGGCTGTGGCTCGGGGTTCAGGGACGTGGCCTCTCGGGCCACGGTCAAGTGCAGGTCGATGCGGTCCAGCAGCGGGCCGGACAGTTTGTTGCGGTAGCGCTGGATCTGCTCCGGGGTGCAGCGGCAGCGTCCGCTGGGTTCGCCCAGGTAGCCGCAGGGGCAAGGGTTCATGGCGGCCACCAGTTGAAAGCGCGCCGGGAACTGCACCCGGTCGCGCGCGCGCGCGATGACAATCATCCCGGACTCCATGGGCTCGCGCAGGACCTCCAACACCTTGCGGTCGAACTCAGGTATTAGACTAATGGGCTACAGTGTAGACCCATACGGGAGGAATATTCGATGGCGTTGATCCCAGTCAAGAAGGTTGCCATGCCCTTAGGGATCGGTATTAAATTCCCTTGCCAAAACCAAGACCACCTATGTACTTACATCAATAAGCACAATGCTTGCATACCGATACTGCTTACTAAGGATGGGTTATTAATTCGAGAGGCTCATAGTTATTTATATGAAAAACATATGCAATCAAAGGGCATGTCCTCTTTTAAGACTATCAAAACATATAGTGAGTGCCTTTATCATTGGTTTGAATATTGCAGCTTAAAAAGGTTGGAGTGGAAAGAATCTAGCGTTCGCTCTGTGATCGCATATCGAAACTCTATGAAAGCTTCGTCTGGTGAGATTGAAAAAAGTCTCAAGCCGGCAACGATTAATTTAAGAACCACTGTAGTAGTTGAGTTTTTAAAGTTTTACTTAAACTCTAAGCCTGAAAACGATAGCTTACGCTCCTTGAAAGCTATGAACTCATCAGAGTTAGCCAGGGCGCGATTATCTTTAAGAGGAAAGTATTCTCGGCCTATTGCACTTTCGGTTGAGTCTTGCAAGAAATTGAGCGCAAAGCTTAAGGGTACACATCGTATTGTATTCATTTGGGCAGTTTCAACCGGGCTTAGAGTAAGTAGCTTGCTCTCTATATCAAAGAAGGACTTTAGTTCTCTGGCCGATGCAAATTCTGGCGGATTTATCGAAGTGTTGGCAAAGGGTGGGAAGTGGCTAAAAGTTTATCTCACTGAATATGTAATTAGCGAGACCAGAAGATATATTGCAGTAGAAAGAAGGCTTCTAGAACTTCGTCGCAAGGCAGGGAAAAGCGCCACAGAAGATAAGCTTTTTATTAATCAAAACGGCGCTACGTTAAGCTATGATTGCTACTACGCCGCATATAAAAGAGGCTGCAATAGTCTTGGTATAAAATCAAATCCCCATCAGACCAGGACCACTTTCGCGACTTTTATGGAGAAGTCGCTAAGAGCCTACGCAAAAGAAAGTGGAGTGGATCACATAAAAATCATACAGGGGCTACTAGGGCATTCAAGTGTAAATACTACCGTAATGTATCTGGAAAGCCTCAACGTCTACGATATAGATATATTGAATATACTCGAGGGGAACTCTCGTAGGTTGGGAGGCACGAATGCCTAATATTGAGAAGGTTTTTTACGACGAAAACAGAAGAGTTGAAGTTGTTTATCGATTGCGTACTGAGACTCTAGGCCCCCAAATCGCCAGCGATATAATGGAAGCCTTTTACGATGTTACGGGACATTACAATAGTCGGAGCAGAGATCAAGCCTGGCGGTCAGTAAAAAAATTTGTAAACTACCTGTGCCTTATAGGGTTTTCTGAATCAGTCAGGCAGATAGATGTTGTAAGCGGCTTTGCAGAGTATCTAAAAAATAATGGACGCCTGAAGAAAACTAATGGGACACATTATAATATTGTGCGACGCCTAGTAAGTCGTATAGCCGATGAAAGTTCACAGCCTGCTTGGTTTGACCAAGGGTTGAGCTTTAAAAGTTTCACCAGGGAAGCTGATTGCATCAGGGATAATCCAGTCAGTATCGAAGATCTTAAAAAGATTTCGTCTGCTTGTAAGAAAGAAATTTTAAAAGTTAAGCAAAAATTCTTGATAAGAAAGCTGTTAATAGATGAATCGCCAGCTAAAGCTACCGGATTTTCAGAGCGCGATTTAAAGAACCTGAAAAAACTAATTGAGTTAGAAAGTAGAGAAATTTGGACCCAAAAACAAATGGTATGTAGCGGCTATGCAACTTTAGGTGGATGCGGCCTGAGGAAACTAACAGCCTGCAAAGAACTCACGATGTCTAGTGTTCTTCCAATCTATTTGTTAATAATGGTTCAGACTGCCGCGAATCCGCTATCACTAATGGAGATAAACCTCGAGTGTATAACTCAGAATCCCTTAGATCCGAATTCGGCACTGCTGGTATGGGATAAACATAGAGCTTCTAAGACACAAAAAATAAGCCTTATACGAGAAGGTAACTACTCGGTTCCAAATTTAATCCAGTTGGTAGTCGGTATGACTGCTCCTATACGGCATTTAGCTTCTGCGGCAGATAGAGAGCTTTTATTTATCACTAGGGCTGGTCACAAAGCAAAACGCCTTAATACCCAAAGTCTTCATAACTGCCTAAAAACATTCCGAGAGGAGCATCAGCTAAGTCACTTTACATTTGCTGACATACGACGTGCCGTCGCTGAGCTTGTATATAACAAGACTGGATCAGTTCAGGAAGTCTCTAAGCTACTGCAGCATCGAAAGGAAGTCACGACACATCCCTATTTGAGAAGCAGAACTGCGGCCGAGTACAGGTACGAAAAGCTAGCGGGTTTTCAAGGCCAGATGCTTGAATTAGCTGAAAAAACTAATAATGAAAATTTTAAAACAGTTATAGGCTTTGACTGCTCTGCACCTCTTACGGGTACAGCGATAGGGTCAAAAAAAGGAGAACCATGTTTAGAGTTTCTATCATGTGCAACCTGCAAAAACGCTGTAGTGCCCATAGATGATGCTGTTTCGATAGCGAGAATAATCCGAGCTCAAGAGCATTTAGAAAAATTAGGTAGTGCTTCGATGTTTGACCATGAGGCGCGAGAGCGATTTGATAAAGTATACCGCCCAATTCTTAACATAATTAAAAGTGAAATAATTTGTAGAGTTCCTGCTTCAACATACAAAAATGCGGTTAAGTTAAAAGAAACTATTCCCGATTTGCCGGTTATGACATGAAAATCTTAAATGCGTATAGAGAAGAAAAACAAGAGTTTATCGATCCGTTGGTCTCATTAGGGATTATCTATACTGATGATACTTGGGTTTTGACGTCGACTGACTTTGAAATTTCGGATAAGCAAATAAAAATAGAGTGGCAGAAAGGAAGCGAAGAAACCCCGCTCAGTGCCTACTATATAGATCTTCTAAAGCGGTTTGCTACTGGAATGCTACTCGGAGTAATTGGGCGCTACTCCCCTAGCACAATTAAACCGAAAGTGATTTATTTGCGAAGACTATTTTCGCTAATACAATCTAACGGATTCGAAAGAGCGCATCTGGCAACCACAGCGTCTGTCGTCAAAATTGTAGGCGCTGACGCGAAGAAAGGAAGAGGAGTAACTAAGCAAACTTTAGAATGGTGGACGACAACAATCAACCAGTTTTATCGATTGAAGGGTTTTCTAAATGACTCATTTATCGGTCAGCCCATTTCAAGAAGAGACATTGCAAGGATCTCTGCCTCACTTCGCGAGCCTGGATACTGGGAAGCACCTCCGGAGCCGGTATGTATTTTCTTACTTAAAGAATCGATCGATTTTATGAGAAAGAACTCTGCGCAAATCCTCGCATTTTATCAGAAATATATATCCCTTGTGCATAGCGGGATCGCAGATGGTCTAGATAAGTCAGAACAGATTTCCGCATATATAGAATCAAATTTATGCGCTGAGGACTTTGCAACGACCTACGAAAATATAGAAAGCTGTGAAATGTGGAGCCATGACCCTATTTTAATAGGAAAGCTAATTAGGCACCTGTCAACAGCTTGCTTCATTACGATTACCTATACTTGCGGTCAGCGAGTGAGTGAAATCAGACGCGCGAGCACTGGAAGCGTAATGCCGAGGCTCCATGATAACGGCGTCGAGCATTTTTATTACCACGCCCCTCGCTCAAAAATTCGTTTCTCTGCAGAAAATAAGCGAAGTGAGGGCACGGGTCATAGCGATTTTCCATGGATACTTTCACCTGCTGCCGTAGAGGCTTTCGATATACTGTTGTCGTTGTCTAAGCCGGCCCGGGAAAAAAGTGGTATTGATAATCTTTGGTTAACCCCTGCCGGAAATTCGTTATGGCCATTTTTTCCGAAAAAAAGTTTCAGTGTATTAAGCTCTTCTCAAATTAATATCAGAATTAACAATTTTGCCAGATTCATAAACCTTGAAGCTAATACAGAATGGGGAGGACGACTCCATTCGCACATGGGGCGCAAGCATCTTGCTCGATTTGTTGCCAAAAGGGACCGTTCAGCCTTAGGGGATTTAGCACAGCAGTATTCTCATCTATCGGCGGATAGTGTTGATATTAGCTATGCAAGGCCCGATTCAGAGTTTCGGAGAATGCTTGCAGAGGAGCTAGGTAATGAAATGGCTCAAGTGGCCGCCACTCTATTGGACTCATCAGCAGGTAATTTTTATTCGACGAATAATAACGGACGAGTTGAAACGTTTCTTGGAGAACTACGAAAGTCTCGAGATATAAAACTCCTGATGTCGAGCGGTACAGTGATGCTTCCTTGCCAGTGGGGCGTCTGTCTATACATGCAAGACACAAGCGCTTGTGAAGGGAGTAAAACAAAGCCGAATGTAATAAAAAGAACTCCTGAAGTATGTTCTAAGTGTAGCAATTTCTTAGCCACTCCAACAAATTTGCTGTGGTGGTTAGAATTCGAGTCTGACTGCAAAAGAATTTTGAGCCAAAGTCAGCTACCTATCCAAACAAAACTTTTGCTAAACGAAAGACTTTCTGCTGCTACAGCAGTGATATCTAAACTTCAGGTGGAAAACAATGAGTGATATGCGGTTGTATTTAAAAGAATTGGTCGTAAAGATGAGGGAAGCAAATGGAGACGCGATAACAGTAACTGCTCTTGCAACTACGGCTGGCGTTAGTCGGTCAACTATTTATAAATATTACCCAGATGTGCTGGCGTTATTACGTTCCCAGCAAGAATCCATCGTTACAGTTAGCAGCGCCAACGATTTAAGAAAGATAGATCTGATTAAACACCAGCTATCTAAAAGTAAAGATCTTGTACTCTATTTGTCAAATATCTGCTCCAACCAACTCATTGAAATCTCAGAACTAGAGGAAGCCATCGATCAGATCCAGAAAAGCAATAGTGCTCGTGTATCTTATTTGGAAAGCAAAATTGCCAAGCTGGAAAAAAATACTCTGCGGAGAGTGAAGTAAAGTCTAGTAAGAATTAGCTGGAAATCTCAAATCGAATTTGTTCGAAAAGTTCGTCCATACTTAAGTGAGGAGTTGCCAGTAATGCAGCCCTGATAATTAAAGTAGCGGGCTGGACATCTAAACAATTTGCAAACTCTCCAAGTCGATTCATTGTGATTGACTTTTTACCGCGCTCTACATCACTTACGAAGCTCTGGCTTGCTCCTATAGATTCTTGAGATAGACCTTTTTGAGCCCGGCTTTGCCTGATTGCAAGACCAATTGCCTCATCAAGCGTCATTTTTCACCTCTGTAAAAGGTGGAAAATGAAGCCCGCTCGAGCTAGAAAACGCTATGCTCTATAGAGTATATTTGTACGGTGGCTGTGAAATTTTTACGTGTGAAAACTACATGCGGCGATTTTGAGCCTGCTCGAATGGTTACTAGTCAGATATTTTATCGGGTCAAAAGATGAAAAAGTTTGGAAATGAAATTGAGACTGGGGCCAGCGAAGAGCTAAAAAATATTTGTTTGAATAGAGTGCCAGACTTAGGTAAAGGTTATTTTTTATTAACAGAATGCATAGACGGTGAGGTTTTGATATACAGCAAGGGTAGTTCATGGGGAAGGGACGGTGAGGTTAGAGTGCCAAGAGCAGTTATTGCACACGATTACATTGAGTTTTATAATAACAAAGGTGTCCGCTGCTACGTCATTCATACCGCCGAAGAGTTTGAATTTTGGGCTCGCTGCTGGGTAGGCCCTGCGTTAATTAAGCCAGACGTATGGGCATGCCCGAAGCTAAGGTTTTAACTATTTCCGAATTCGGAGGTGTTGTGCTAATACTGGGAGCGGAATCAAAGCAAATGGGTCATAAAGAATGTCTGCAACTCTTAGAAAGCATTGAGGATGTTCATAATCATCTAATTTCACTTCTGACTTTTTTGATTGATTGTGAGCGAAAGCAGCAATGTCCTAAAAAGATGATGCTCGTTCGATGGGAGCGGTTGTTAACGCGGTCTATTGACCTTGAAGGCTCTCTACCAGGCTCACACGTGTCAGCCTATCAGTATGCCTTATCAGAGTTTCAACACGGTATTTCGGAGTTAGAGCCAATTGCCAAAAATTTTCTGGTCGCTAAGGGTTTGGGAAGCTAAGAAAATGATGCCTGCTAAGCACGTGCTAGACGGCAGTTAAGGTGCGCGCGAGCCTCGACTAGTGGTCAGCGGCCTATTATAAAAATTCGTAATTTTTTCATTACCGATGGCACTTTTCTAGCCAGCCACAGGCGCTTTCCTCGTAAGGATGGGTCAGGATTGACTAGCAAGATTAGAATCCACCCATTCGAACGTAAGCCCGGAGCGCTTCGTAATGGCGCATCACTGCTGATACGCCAAACCCGCTAAGGCTTTCTAAACGACGAACGTGATGCCTGGGATGATTCTAAAATTTCTGCAGGTACTGCTTGCTGCTGCGCCCCCTGGGCTCGAGTCAGTGCTGATTGGGTGTCTCGTTGCCACTTGGACTGGGGGCGCTCACTCCCCGTCATGCGCTGCATTAACTCTCCTGTCTAGGTGCCAGCCTGCGACCTAAGGGCACAGCTGTTGCTAAGGCGCTGGCTAAGACCCGTCCTGTGGAATAGATAAAGCGAATCACGAACCCTAATCCCATAGTCAAACTCAAAAATTTACGCCATGGCAGCCAGTGCTTTATGAGAACTTGTCTCTCAAGGAGCAAACTCGGTGAATCATCGCAATGCCGCTGGAACGCCGCCCCACTCAGGGACGCGCAGCTGGGACCTACGAGCAAAATTAGAAAGCTGGGTTTGCAGGTGCCAAGCCATCAATGAAGCAGGTAAGATCTAGCCAAGTTTTTCAGGATCGCCCCACTCGAAGGGTCGGCCTGCGTCTACTCATTTAATAGCTCTCTTTTAGAAAGCTTAAGAAAAGGAAATTTTATGTCTAGAAGACCAGCAGCAGCACCACACAGGTATGAATTTAAAAAAGAAGGAGCGTTTGGCGTATTTAAAACCAATGGTTCTGTTCCCATTGAATATTTCATGACCTCGTTCAAAGTAGATGACCTCACTTTCTTGTCTTACGCAAAAGACGTTAATACGGACTTGAATTTCGACTACCTGATTCAACGTGACATTGATGAAGATAGGGCTCGTGCGGAGATCAGTCAATATCTGGCAGCCAAAGAGGGCGAGGCTCAAAAGGAGATAGTATTCCTTCCTCCTCTTTTGGTTGCGGTTGTAGGCGTAGACCAGAATAATCGTTTAGAGGACTATTATCCTGATTCAAAATTTGAAGATACTTCAGATAATATGGGGCCAATTTATGTTAGGGAGTGGCCTGGCATACAAAGAGTAACAAACTACAAAGTAGAGCAGGAAGAGGCTAGAGTATTCTCGTGTGGAGATGACGATCATAACGTATCAATAAGTATCGACAGCGCGAAGATTGAGGTAAATGTAACCCGTGATAATGTTAAGGGTGCTAAGCTAGTTGTAATCGATGGACAGCATCGCCTTTTCGCATTAAATTTTTTAAGAGTAGAACACAGGCATTTAATTGAAGGCCTTACGATCCCTATATGTATAGTGTACCCACCGAATTCAATCGGTAAACATAATGAAGACCAGCCAAAAGTTCCGGATGTGCTTAGAAACTTATTTGTGGATGTTAACTCCACAGTCGAAAGGGTAAGCGGGCACTTTCTAACATTGCTTTCTGAGCAGACGTTAGGGTCTATTATCTGCAGAGAATTTTGTAAGAAAGTACTCGATACTAAAGGTATTGAAGGCCTTGGTCTGGTGGAGTGGAATACAAAAAAACACAAAGAATCGCTTGAAATATCTAGAGAGCACACGCTTACCAGTATTGGCGTAATTAATAGCTCCTTTGAAGAATGTTTCAAAACTAAAGGTGGGGTGAAGTTGCTAGCTGCAATACTCGGTCTTGATAAGCGAGCAGCTGATTTCGACTTTGGAACGGACGAGTACGAAGAGCAATTGAGCTCACCTGAGTATTTCCCTTGGAGAGATTTCTTGTCTCGCCACCGTGAACAATTAGTTACATTGGTTAACCAAAATATTACGCCCGCATTGATGGATTTGTTTTTTGGAGTTTCTTATTTCGAAAGCTATTACGAAAAGTTCGGTGATTACTTTACGCAAAAAGAGGAAATAATAAAGCGGGATAGAACCGGTGAGCATAGAATATTTTTGGCGGTTAAAGACCACTTCCTTCTTAATGGGCTGCTAGGGAAGGGGGCGTATTCTATGCATAGCGACGTGCGAACTGACCTGACAAACATAATAGGAGAGGAAATTCCAGGGTTTGCCAGGAAAGTTATCTTTCAAAAAGCAATGATTGAGGCCTGGTCCATCCTATGCTCTAAATTCATTGCTCATAATATTCCAGTTCAAAGAGCTTCGCACTATGTGAAGAAGTTTGTTGAACACTCATTTGCTTCTAATTCAGATCTATTTGATGAACGCCATCTCTATCTTCAGGATACTATATATAGCGGCTCGAGAATAAAGGTCACAAGATCTGCTAAGCGACAGATAGTCAGATTGTTACTTTCTAATGGCGAGCACACGATTTGCGATGATAAAGAAAAAGAAGTGCTGTCTGATCTAGCTAAAGCAGAGGTTGGTAGTTTTATTAATCAAATGCGGGAAGACAAAAGAAAAGTATTCGAAAAGTCTTATAAGACCAACTTTAGTATTGCTGCGGTGGAGCGAGATCGGCTATATGTAGCGGAGCTCGGGAAATCTAGCGAAATGAAAAAACATGGTGGTGATTCTTCCAAGACAACTTTTGATACTTTGGTAGCGGATCTTATTAATGAAGACCTCACAGATTCATTTAACGATTTGGCAAGGACGTTAAACTCGCGAGACTTTATTTACTCTGACGGTGAAGAGCTAGAAGATGAGCTCTAAGATCTATTTTAGCGTATTAGATGGGAATACGTTTGATCAAAGTCAAAGGGAAATGCTAGCCGCCGCGGTTCTAGAGCATCAGCGCTTTTTAATTATCGCTAGCTCCGCGGTGCTGTTGGCAGATGCTTCCAATTATGTAAATCAGAGTGTTGGAGTTCGTCCCGTATCTGTGCTCATTCCTAGCGGTGTGCTATTAGCCACTGCTGAGAACTTTTTGGCGAGCACCTTTCCAGAGATAGATGCTGAGATAGAACAATGCTTTTACAGATTGTGCTTAAAAGATGGTGATATTGAAAAAATAAGCCAGCTTAAAGTTGACAGTTTTGGGCTTGATTCTGAAAACCACATCAGTTGCTCGACTCAAGTTGAGTACCTTCATCCTATCGTGAAAAGCAAGGTCCAGTCAGTATGCGCTGAATATAACGAATTTAATTCGTTAGTTATCAGGCTATTGAACGGATACAGCTTCTTATCAGACTCTATGTTGCGAAGCAGATGTGGCGATTCAGATTTAGACGGTTTGCAGCTGCGAGAACTGAAAGCTTTTAATGATTATCTATCATCGGTGGTCGGCGGCTTTTCCGTAATCCAGCCTGATGTCCAAAGGGTGATTAGTTATTTTAATTCGCTAATTAATGTATGCCCTACTAACTCAACAGAGCTCTCTACAACTGCTACTGGTGCAGCGATGCAGAATGGATTTCCTTGTGTATACAAGGTAATGTCTGTTTTTCATTTTCTTGGCTATGAGCTGTCCTTGCAGCGAAAGCTTTATAACAAAGCGTTTATGCATTTGTTTAGGTCCTATGAATGTTATTCTTGTGGTGCAATGTTTCTTTATGGCGCTGAAATTTCAGATGAACTAAAAAAAGGCGTGCTTGAAAAAGATATTTATAAGCTTGGTACCGCGCGTGTATTTGGATTCGGGACGGTATTTAAAGCGGTTGGAAAAGAGTTTAATGTGCTGGGTGACTCTCACTACCAAATGTGTGATTTTTACCTGAAGCTCCGAAACAAGTTTCACTATACACATGGCGACGTAAAAGTCAGCGAGGGTCTTCTTCATGAGTTTTCCCGATCAGTTATACGACAATTACTCAATTTAGAAAGGCGAGGAAACCAAAAACATTTCTTATGGAAAAGAATTTACCGGGACATTAAAGGGACTATTTTAGCTGACAATAAAGCGCTGGCGTATGATGCAATATTACGCGAGCTTAACATCAATGGTCTTTATCAATATACAGCTGTTTGAAGTGATTAAATTGTGGTGTGGACGCTGTTTAAGCTAAGTAGTGCTCATCTTGTCGGATCGTTACCTATAGCATGGTCGGTAGGGTTCTGGATTTTGGCTGACTGTCTCCCCCGATTTTCAGATTGCGTTAGTCAATAGGTCGGTTTGGTAAGATTTTTGGCTAGGAAATCGCGAGCAAGTCATTGTACAAAAAACAGCGGTGTGGCTCAGCCTAAGGCGGCTTCACCCTCGTAGCTAGCGGCTCAGCGCCTCCAACACACGTGGGAACGCAATCCCCGTAGCCCGCATTTTGCGCATGCCTTTCATCACGCATTTCTTGCTTGTACGTTAAAAATATGCAAAATAACGTACTGTACAGAAAATGACGTTTTAAAAATGACTACGTACGTTCACTCGTTCCCATGCGTTAGGGGCATCCAAGCTGGCCGGCCTTGCTATATAGCGATGTGCCCCATGCGCTTAGTCCCTAAAATTTTTATCTTTAATGAAGATGATGTTCCTGCTGACCTTAGAGCGCAGAGAACACTGAACCTTGCCCGTGTCCCTGAGATTTCAAATTACCTCATTAATAATAGGGACGACTACACACTCTCGGCGATCACCGCCTCGATTGATGGCGTGGTGAAATTTCATCCTGCTTCCGATACAGGTTTAGAACAGAGTATAGGGACATTATCCATCCCGATGGATGCGCAAATTCTTATTAATGATGGTCAGCACCGCCGCGCGGCGATTGAGCAGGCGATCCAGGATAATCCAGAACTTGGATATGACAATATCCCTGTATTGTTCTTTATTGATAATGGTTTAGTTCGGAGTCAGCAGATGTTTGCTGATCTGAATAAGCACGCTGTTCGTCCGAGTGACTCAATAAGCACCTTGTACGATCATCGTGATAACTTGTCGGATTTAGCCCGTTACTTAGTAAAAAATGTTGAAGTTTTCGCGCGCATGACAGAGCTTGAAAAATCTAGCCTCTCACATCGCAGTTCAAAACTATTTACGTTAAGTGCCATTAAAAATGCTTCCAAAGTTTTGCTTAAAAAAAGTAAAGGTGACGCAATAGAGCAAAATGAAAAAGAGCTAGCAAAATCTTTTTGGGAGCATGTATCGTCTCAGATGCCCGATTGGATTAGCGCAAAGAATAAAGAGCTTTTAACTTCCGACCTTAGGGATAATTACATACACGCTCATGGTGTGATGTTACAAGCAATGGGTATTGTGGGGTCTGACCTTATTATCCGGAGCGAGTCTCAATGGAAAGCTACTGCGATTAAACTAAAAGAAATAGATTGGTCTCGCTCCAATCTCGAATGGGAGGGGCGAGCTATGGTGCACGGTCGGATTTCTAAGGCCACGATGAACGTAGCCCTGACCGCAAGCTTAATTAAGCAGAAGCTTGGGATGCCTCTATCAGTTGCCGAAAGAGAATACGAAGAAAGGTTTGCAAAGTAATGACTACTGAACAGTTTTTGTATCCAACTCACGATGCATTTGTAAGTGAGTCGACCATTGGCGGGAGGCCTTTGGCAGATCTGATTAGGGAAATTCAGCACATTTACCAAGCTGATAATCGGCCTTGGGTAGTTGGTTTTAGTGGTGGTAAGGATTCAACTGTTGTTCTATCCCTCATTTATTTCGCGTTGAAGACACTTGAGGCGTCTCAAAGGCACAAGCATGTCTACATTGTTTCGTCAGATACCCGGGTAGAAACCCCGGTTGTTGTCGATATGATACGTGAGGCACTGAACTCTGTTAACTCGCAAGCAAAGCTTGACAATCTTCCTATTACCGCCCATTCCGTAACTCCAGAAACTAGCCAAACCTTCTGGGTTAACCTTCTAGGCAAAGGCTACCCTGCGCCGACTAAAGCCTTTCGTTGGTGCACGGAGCGCATGAAGATTGATCCAGTAAGTGATTTTATTAAGGATAAAGTAGCGAAGTTTGGTGAGGTCGTTGTAGCTTTAGGCTCTAGACGTCAAGAAAGTTCTACACGCGCACAAGTAATCGCCCGTCACCGTATTGATGGGTCTGCCTTAGGCCGACATACATCGCTTCCAAACGCCTATACGTATATGCCAATTGAACATTGGAACTCTGACGATGTCTGGGAGTACTTGATGAGTGCTTCTCGTCCTTGGGGAGGCTCTAACCGTGTGTTGTTTGAACTGTATAAAGACTCAAATGCAGGTGAGTGTCCGCTGGTAATTGATACCAATACCCCCTCATGTGGTAATTCGCGCTTTGGCTGTTGGACTTGCACTGTTGTTACCCATGATAAAGCTATTGAAGGACTGGTTGACAGTGGTGAAGACTGGATGCGCCCATTGTTGGATTTTCGTAACCAATTGCATTCAAGCACATTACCTGAGAATAAAACTGAGTATCGCAACTATAAACGCCGTACAGGAAAGGTAACATTCGCTCGTGGTGTCATTGATGATGACACTAATACTGCTACGAAGCATGTGCCTGGCCCGTACTGGATGAAGTATCGGAAAGAATGGCTGCAACTGCTGCTTGAGATTGAAAAAGGAATCCGTGAGACCGATAGAGAACTTGAGCTTATCGGGCGTGATGAGTTACAGATCATCCGGCAACAATGGCTTAAGGATCCAAATGAACCTGATTGGGTCGACTCTTTGCCTAAAATATACGCTGCGGTCTATCCTGATGACTGCATTGAGTGGATAAAAAATGATGCTGGTTCATTTACTGAGCCTGATGCAAAAATTTTGGGCGCTCTCGAAGACGAAAAAGGACTTCCGGCGGTTTTGATCATGCGTTTGATTGACGCTGAACTATCGTTTTCTGGCCTATCTAGGCGTAAGGGGATCCTCGACGAGTTGCAAAAAATTCTTGAACAAGATTGGGGCGAGCTTGATGAGGCCTTAGAGCGACACTCAGTATCGCGCAATCATGACACCTATAAATCAGCTTTTGAATCCCTAAAATCCGAACTAGATGGCCTGCTACAATGATTATTGATACCCTATCCGTTTTGGATTTTAGAGTTTTCAGCGGAGCTCATAAATTTGATCTCACGCCAAAAATGAAAAGAGGAAAGCAAGCTCCGATTATACTGTTTGGAGGGCTAAATGGGGGTGGAAAAACCACGATCCTTAGCGCATTGAAGTTGGCGTTATATGGTAAAGGGGTATTGGGCGCGGCTGCCACGGTATCGGATTATCATCAGTATTTAAAAGATTGTATCCATAGGGCTTATAATAGTATTGCTAAACCTTCTAGGTCTGCTATTGAGCTTACGTTTCGATATGCTCAGCATGGCGAGATCTCAACATATCATTTGGTAAGAGACTGGTATGTTGAGAATGGTGAGAAAATCAAGGAAGGGTTACTAATTTCGCGTGATGGTCATCAGCTGTCTGAGCTTACATATGAGCAAGCGCAATCTTTCCTGAATGAGTTGATTCCAATTGGCGTCTCGGAATTATTTTTCTTTGATGGTGAGAAAATTGCTAGCCTTGCAGAAGAAACTACCGGCGATAGTCTGCGTGATTCAATTAACAAGCTTCTTGGTCTTGATTTAATTGATAGATTAGATTCAGATCTTTCAGTTCTAATTCGGACACGTGCAGCAAAGAAAGCATCGGAAGAGCGGAAGGCAAAGATATCCGATGCTCAAGTTGAGTATGATGAACTACATCAATCGCTAGAGTGCATTAAGGATAAAATACTAGACTTGCGATTAGAGATTAGTCAAGTCAACAGTAATCTGTCCAATATTGAATCTAGTATTAATGGGCGTGGTGGGGCGTGGAATGCTTCAAGAGAAGAGGAGTCGGCTAAACTCGGCTCGCTAGTGGCTAACAAACGAAACATTGAGAGCTCTCTTCATGAGCTGCTAAGCGGAATTCTACCGCTCACGATTACTAAACGTCTAAATTCAAGGCTAATAGCTCAGCTTGAAGTCGAACGCGATGAGGCCAAAGCCAAGGTTCTTTCCGATTACTTAAAGCTTCAACAAGACAGATTTGTGCAAGAGCTGGAGAGAAATCTTCCCGGAGCCTCCGAGTATAAGAATGTTTTAGACGCTGCTTTTTTATCTACATTTGGTGAGGCAGTTTCTCGGGGCAGCAATACTACTGAAAAAGTTCACGAACTATCTGAGAGCGGCTCTGTCGGGATGACTCATCGCTTATTGGACGGTGTGACTTCTCTAAAGAGCCGAGTCAAAGATTTAGTCGAGGAGTTGCATGAAACTGAGTCAGCGATTGACTCGGCCGGAGAGAATATCGCCCGTGCCCCCGATGACAGCATCATCGCTCCGTTATTTAGAGAGCAAGGTGTGTTTCAAGAAAGGTTGGCTGCGTTAAACGAGAAGAGGATTATTCTTGTAGATCAAGCAAAGGCAACTCTTCAAAAAATGTCTCCAATATCTCGTCGACTTGACGAGCTGAACGCGGATATGGCGAAGTCGCAAGACGGGGAGCGTACCTTTGCGCTCGCTCAAAGCGCGAGAGATGTATTAAAAGAGTTTGCATCACGTGCTCGTGTACAAAAAATTGCCGAGCTCGAGTCTCAGTTCTATAGTTCGTTTAATGGGCTTGCGCGAAAAGATGATCGTCATCTTAGCATCAAGGTAAATCCGGTTACGTTCGAAATCACGCTGGTTGACGACAGTGGCTTTTTAATCAGAAAGGCCGAGCTTTCCGCTGGTGAAAAACAAATTTTTGCCATATCAATCCTAGAAGCTTTGGCCCGGACTTCCGGTCGCAGCTTGCCTGTCGTTATCGACACTCCGCTCGGTAGACTTGACTCACTTCACAGAAAAAAACTTCTCGAGAACTACTTTCCTCAAACTAGTCACCAGGTGGTAATCCTGTCAACCGATACAGAGATTAACTACGATTTTTATGAGAGCCTGCGGGCTAGCATATCCCATTCTTATCATCTTATATATAATCCGGAAACCCGCTCTACGGAAGTTGAGGAAGGTTATTTCTGGCGTTGGAAGGAAAGTGTATGAACTCATTTCCTCATAAATTTAAAATTTCGACATCGTCGACAGCAAAGCTTAAGTTTTTGAAATCTAAGACTGGGTTGACGCCTAATATTTTATGTCGCTTTGCGGTCTCTCTTGCACTAGCAGATGAGAGCGGCCTGGGCAATGCCAGCGTCTCCGATCTTGATGGGCAGGAGTTCAACTCTCCAACGCTGTTTGGGGAGCACATGGACATTTATGAAGCTCTTTTAAGGCAGTTTACGAGTGATAATGGGTTAGATTGGGATCCTGTTCGCCATATCGCTTCTTTAGTAGAGGTCGGACTGCACAAGATGGGGCATATCCGATCACTGAAGCATGTGGCCGAGCTTACACTCAAATGATTTGAGCCGAAGCCCGCTTTGCAGCGGGCTTTGTGAAGAGCCATCCCGGGTCGTCCCAGTCGTGAACTTGCAACGCCTCAGCTGAGATGCTAAATTCTGATGGAGTTGAACCAATTCAATCAATTCTATTAGATAGATCAGACCTTGAGGATTCACGCCATGCCTCCACGTACCCCGAAGAACAGCTCAGGCTCAGGCTCAGCCGTAGGCCAGCAAGCCCAGCAAGCCCAGCAAATTTCGCCATTTTCGATTGCGTTGAACATCGATTTACAAAACGACACTTATGTCATTAAGGGCGGGGCGGGGGTAGGGGTCGCCCATGTCAAAAAACCGGACGGTCGAGTGATGTCGGTTCATGTTCATGCTAATGGTGCTTTTCAGCAGATGACAGCTTTTGATCCGGCGAAACTTACGGTTGACGAGCGTCGCACGCTCGAGAGTACGCTCTACAATAAAGGAATGACGCAGAGTGAAATCGCTGATTTGGTTGGAAAAAGCCAGCCTACTGTAGCCAATGACCTACGAATTCTTCGCCAGCGTGGCGACATTACCTAATCTTCTAAAAAAGTCTGTAGACCGACTCTACCTCCAACGTTTCCTACCTGGTTAGGTATGAGAACGAGGCTAATGCATAAATTTGAGTCATTCCGCATTCGTCCCGGTAGGTATAGCAAGGTATCAAATCAGCCGGGGCTACAGGTGTTGACATGTTTACCTAAGTTCGAATTCATCGAGAAACAGCACGCCATGATGGGCCAGGGTGATTTCCCCGGGTTGCGGTTTTGCGCCACCTCCCACCAGTGCCGGCCCCGAGGCCGAGTGATGAGGTTGGCGAAACGGCCGTTGTGGCCAGTGACGCAAGGGCTTGTGGCTGCTGACTGATTGAATCGCCGCCACTTCCAGGGCTTCATCCTCCTGCAGCGGCGGCAACAGCCCAGGCAGGCGGCTGGCGAGCAGGGTTTTGCCGGTGCCCGGAGGACCGCTTAATAGCAGGTTGTGGGCGCCAGCGGCGGCGATCAATAGGGCTCGCTTGGCGGCGAGCTGCCCCTGAACTTCCTTCAGGTCGGGATACGGCACATGGCACTGTTGCAAGCCGTCGGTGACATAGGGCGCAATTGGCGCCTGGTCATTGAAGTGGGCGACCGCCTCCAGCAGATGGTCCACGGCGATGACGCGCAAACCCGACGCCAGGCAGGCTTCTTCGGCGTTGGCCCGGGGGACCAGCAAGGTGCGTCCGGCCTTGCGTGCCGCCAGCGCCGCCGGCAGTACACCGCGTACTGGACGTACCGCGCCGGATAACGCCAGTTCTCCCAGGCACTCGATGTTGTCCAGGGCCAGGGTTGGTACTTGCAGGCTGGCGGCGAGGATGCCCAGGGCGATCGCCAGGTCGAAGCGTCCGCCGTCCTTGGGCAGGTCCGCCGGCGCCAGGTTGAGGGTGATGCGGCGCGCGGGGAAATTGAACCCTGCGTTGAGGATGGCACTGCGCACCCGGTCCTTGCTTTCCTTGACGGCGGCTTCCGGCAGTCCAACCAGCGTCAGGCTTGGCAGGCCGTTGGCCAGGTGCACTTCAACGCTGACTGCCGGCGCCTGTACGCCCACCTGGGCACGACTGTTGATGATTGCCAGGGACATGGGGAGATCTTCCTTGAGACATCGAGAACCGCGTCCTGCGGTGCAGCAAGGATAGATGAGGGGGGTGGCTGGAGGCGGCTGGAATGCAGACAGGATATGTCGTCTGCCGGCCCTTGGCCCTCTGATGGCTGCTTGTTGGCGCAGAGGGCGCAGGGCGTATCCGTTTACTGCGCTGCGGGGTTGAGTCGGGCTTCTAGTTCCGCCACCTTGGCCTCGAGGCTTTCCAGGCGAGCCCGGGTGCGGGCCAGGACCACCATCTGGCTGTCGAATTCTTCCCGACTGACCAGGTCCAGTTTGCTGAAGCCGCTTTGCAGCAGGGCTTTGAGCTGGCTTTCGATTTCGTTGCGAGGCAATGGCGTTTCACCGCTGAGCAACCGCGAAGCGTGGCCGCTCAGGGCATCGAGAAGGTCTTTGGGCGCGAGCATGGGAGAGTCCTGAAGAGCAGATGGGCGCCAGTGTATCACGGGCCACTCAAGGGCCTGGCGGTGCCTGCTCTGCACGTTTTTCGCGCATCGGGCTGGGCGCCGACGCACCGTTATTGTGCGTATCGATGTTGTGGGTTTCTGGCGGGTCGGGCTGGCTGCGGGCAAGGGACTGAAATCATGGGCTTTTCTGGAGCTGGCAAGCTTTCTGCTTAGACCTGGGTGACCCATGCACTGATGCAGTCGCTGTGGCGAATGCAGTGCGGCAACCTGCGCGGGGAGTGGTTCGTCAGGAGCGGTTAGCGGGTGTCGGTCTGGCTGACCAAGGCCGACGATGCGTTACAAAGCCAGGCACTGCGCATAGACTTGAGTCGGGTTTGTTTTCCTGGGGCAAGTCCACCAATTCGGGAGAGAGTTTCATGAAGCTAGTCACTGCCATCATCAAGCCGTTCAAGTTGGACGACGTGCGCGAGTCGCTGTCCGAGATCGGCGTGCAGGGCATTACCGTTACTGAAGTCAAAGGCTTCGGCCGGCAGAAGGGTCACACCGAGCTGTATCGCGGTGCGGAGTATGTGGTGGATTTTCTGCCCAAGGTCAAGATCGATGTCGCCATTGACGACAAGGATCTTGACCGGGTTATCGAGGCGATAACCAAGGCTGCCAACACTGGCAAGATCGGTGACGGCAAGATTTTCGTGGTCAATCTGGAACAGGCTATTCGCATCCGTACCGGCGAAACCGATACCGACGCAATCTAAGCCGCCAAACCCAACGCCCCAGGAGAAAACAATATGACTCTGCGTAAAATCGCAGGGCTAGGAGCCCTTTTGTCCCTCGTAATGCCAGGCCTGGCCATGGCGGCAGACGAAGTGGCAGCTCCAGTCCTCAATTCCGGCGACACCGCCTGGATGCTGACCTCCACAGCCCTGGTGCTGTTCATGACCATTCCTGGCCTGGCGCTGTTCTACGGTGGCATGGTGCGGTCGAAAAACATTCTTTCGGTGATGATGCAGTGCTTCGCCATTACCGGCCTGATCAGCATTCTGTGGGTCATTTATGGCTACAGCATTGCGTTCGACACCACCGGCATGGAGCAGGGCGTCGTCAACTTCAATTCCTTCTTCGGTGGCATGGGCAAGGCGTTCCTGGCGGGAGTCACGCCAGAAAGCCTGACCGGTCCGGCGGCGTTGTTCCCTGAAGCGGTGTTCATCACGTTCCAGATGACGTTTGCCATCATTACCCCGGCGCTGATCGTCGGTGCTTTCGCCGAGCGGATGAAGTTCTCGGCGATGCTGATCTTCATGGGTGTGTGGTTCACCCTGGTGTATGCACCGATCGCGCACATGGTCTGGTCCGGCAACGGCGGCTTGATGTGGGACTGGGGCGTGCTGGACTTCGCTGGCGGCACCGTGGTGCACATCAACGCCGGTGTGGCCGGTCTGATTGCCTGCCTGGTGTTGGGCAAACGCAAAGGCTTCCCTACCACGCCGATGGCGCCTCACAACCTGGGTTACACCTTGATGGGCGCGGCCATGCTGTGGATCGGCTGGTTCGGCTTCAACGCCGGTTCCGCCGCAGCGGCCAACGGCACCGCCGGCATGGCCATGTTGGTGACTCAGATCGCCACCGCTGCTGCTGCGCTGGGCTGGATGTTTGCCGAGTGGGTCACCCACGGTAAGCCAAGTGCGCTGGGCATTGCTTCGGGTGTGGTTGCCGGTCTGGTGGCGATCACTCCAGCCGCCGGTACGGTGGGCCCGATGGGCGCGCTGATCATCGGTCTGGCGGCCGGCGTGGTGTGCTTCTTCTGCGCCACCACGCTCAAGCGCAAATTGGGTTATGACGATTCCCTGGATGCCTTTGGCGTGCACGGTATCGGCGGTATCCTCGGCGCGATCCTGACGGGGGTATTCGCTGCTCCGTCCCTGGGCGGCTTCGGCACGGTGACCGACATTGCCGCGCAAGTCTGGATCCAGTGCAAAGGTGTTGGCTTCACGGTGATCTACACCGCGATCATCACCTTCATCATTCTCAAAGTCTTGGATGCGGCCATGGGGCTGCGGGTGACCGAAGAAGAAGAGGCGGTTGGCCTGGATCTGGCCCAGCACAATGAGCGTGGTTACAACTTGTAATCATGACGGATAAAAAATCCCGGCTTCGGCCGGGTTTTTTTTCGCCTGGTGTTTGTCATTGACGACGGCTGAAAGGATTTTCTGACGAGTATTGGCGTGTTTGCCATAACGATTTTCAGCAGGGCAAATGCTTACACTAAAGCAGGATTATTCGGCGCTTTGTTTTTTTCCAGAGCGCGCTAGAATGCGCGCCGAAGCGTGGAGATTGGTATGTGGCAACAGACCCTGATTACCCTGCAAGCCAGGCCCCGAGGCTTTCATCTGGTGACGGACGAGTTGCTCGCCGGCTTGCCTGAGTTGCGGGCATGTCGGGTTGGTCTGCTGCATCTGTGGCTGCAACATACCTCGGCCTCTTTGACCATCAATGAGAACGCCGATCCGGCAGTGCGACGTGACTTTGAGCGTTTTTTCAACACCCTGGTGCCTCAAGGCATGGCCGGGTACGAACATAACGATGAAGGCGCGGACGACCTTGCGGCGCACTTCAAAGCCAGTCTGCTGGGCTGTCAGCTGACTTTGCCGGTATCGGCAGGGCGCTTGGCGCTAGGTGTCTGGCAAGGTGTTTATCTGGGCGAGCATCGTGACCATGGCGGTGCTCGCAAAGTCCTTGCCACCTTGCACGGTGATGAGGCATAAGCCGCTGAGTATCAGTGGACGTTGATTTTTTCTGGCGGCCGTCGACAGCCGGCTGAGCTGGGCTATAACTAATCTGCTTTTCGCAAGTCATGAGGTAGAACATGAGCGACGATGATCTGGAAAACGACGACCTCGAAGTCGGTGACGAAGACGATACCGAAGAAGGTCTTGAAGCGGCCGCCGACGATGTGGCGGAAGACGATGGCAGCGATGCCCCTGCTCCGACCTCCAAAGGCAAGGCCAAGGCTGCCGTATCGGTAGACGAGTTGCCGAGTGTCGAAGCCAAGAACAAGGAGCGCGATGCACTGGCGCGTGCCATGGAAGAGTTCCTGGCCCGTGGCGGTAAAGTGCAGGAAGTCGAGGCCAATGTGGTCGCCGATCCGCCCAAAAAGCCGGATAACAAGTACGGCAGCCGGCCTATCTGAACCTGGCTGTTCAACTTGCTGAAAAAGCCCGCCGTCGCTGCGGGCTTTTTCATGGGCGCCTGCTTGGGGAGCGCCGTCGTGAGCTGATCGCAGGTGAGCCCGCTTCGCCAGTAGGTGCCAGCTTGCTCGCGAAGATGCCGGTTCAGGAGCAGCTGTGCCAGCGGCCGAGCAGTGCCGGCAGCTCTTTGAGACTGCGGATCTCGGCATCGGGAGCACGTTCGGCTTCCCAGGCCTTGCCGGTAGGGTTGAACCAGATTGCGCGCAGGCCCGCTTGCTGGGCGCCGGCGATGTCATCGCCAGGGTGATCACCGATATGCACGGCGCTATCCGCAGTGGCTTCGCCGCGGTGCAAGGCTTCGTGGAACAGTCGAGCGTCCGGTTTGGCGATGCCGATGTCTTCGGCGCACAGGGCGAACTTGAAGTAGTCCGCCAGGCCCAGGCGGCGCACGTCGGCGTTGCCGTTGGTGAGCACTCCCAGGGCGAAGTGATTGGCCAAAGCCTCCAAGGTCGGTTGGACGTCGGGGAAGATGTCCAATTGATGACGGGCATGCAGAAACACTTCAAAGCCCTGGTCGGCCAGCTGGTTGGCCTGGGTATGCTCGTACCCGGCTTCTTCCAGGGCATGGAACAACACCCGGCGGCGCAGGGCGCTGATACGATGCTTGAAGCTTGGTTCGTGGTTCAGCACGCGCTCGCGTATGGCCCACAGGTGTTCCACCGGCACGCTCCCCAGGTTCGGCGCGTGTTCCGTCAGCCACTGGCGCAGGGTGGCTTCGGCATTGGCGATTACCGGAGCGGTGTCCCACAGAGTGTCGTCGAGGTCGAATGTGATCAACTTGATGGTCATTACTCACCGCCTTTAGTGCGTTTGGCTCGGGGATGGGCGCTGTCATAGACCGCAGCTAGATGCTGGAAGTCCAGGTGGGTGTAGATCTGCGTGGTCTTGATGTCCGAGTGTCCCAGTAACTCCTGCACGGCGCGCAGGTCCTGGGAGGATTCCAGCAAGTGGCTGGCGAAGGAGTGACGCAGCATGTGCGGGTGCAGGTTTTGTCCCAGTTCGCGTTCGCCAGCGGCCTTGACCCGCAGTTGAATGGCTCGGGGCCCCAGGCGTCGGCCTTTTTGACTCACGAACAGTGCACCATCCGGCGGGTTGCTCAGGGCTCGCAATGGCAACCATAACGACAGCGCTTCCTGGGCTTTCTTGCCCACGGGCAGCACTCGGGTCTTGCTGCCTTTGCCCTGGACCTGCACCAGGCCATCCGCCAGATCCAGTTGTTCAAGGTTCAGGCTGGTCAATTCGGAAAGGCGCAGTCCGCAAGAGTAGAAGAGCTCCAGAATCGCCTGGTCGCGATGGGCCAGGAAGTCGTCTTCCACTGCGCCATCGAGCAGTTGCAGGGTGCGATCGGTGTCCAGGGTTTTGGGCAGGCGTCGTTCGCCCTTGGGCGGCGCCAGGCCGTTGGCCGGGTCGTGATCGCACAGCCCTTCACGGTTCAGGTAGTGATAGAGCCCGCGCACCGCAGACAGCAGCCGTGCCAGACTGCGCGATGATTGGCCTTGTTGATGCAGGCGGGCAATCAGGCTACGCAGACCCTGGATATCCAGGTCGCTCCAGCGCTGCACTTGCTGCTTTTCGCAAAACCCCAGCACTTTGTCGAGGTCGCGCCGATAGGCTTGCAGGGTGTGGGGCGACACCTGGCGCTCACTGCGCAGGTGCGCGCAGTAGGCGTCCAGTTGTTGCTGCATGGTCAGCGTACCGAGCGCAGCGAGTGGGTGAAGCGTGGCAGCACGCGGCCGGTGACTTCGGCGATGTAAGTGAGGAACAGCGTGCCCACCGAGCTCTTGTAGTGCTGTGGATCACGGCTGGCGATGGCCAGCACGCCGTGCATGCCCTGGTGTGCCAGGGCGACCACGGCGCTGGAGCCGATCTGCTTGCGCTGCTCTTCGCCAAAGAGGAAGTCCAGTTCGTGTTCGCGCAGGCTGCCGCTGACACTCTTGCCTTCCGACAACAGGCCACCAATGGCCTCCTGGGCTTCGGCGGCGCAGACCCAGCGACCCACCGGCATGGCGTTGTCGCTAAACAGAATCAGGCTGACGAAGGGCACTTGGAACTCCTGGCGCAGGCTGTCTTCGACACTCATCACCACTTCTTCGAGGCTAGTGGCGTCCATCAGTGCGAGGACCAGGCGGCGGGTCTTGTCGAACAGCCGGTCATTGTCCCGGGCCACGTCCATCAACTGCGACAGGCGGTGGCGCATTTCGATGTTGCGTTCGCGCAGAATTACCATCTGGCGTTCCACCAGCGACACGGTGTCGCCGCGCTGGTGGGGGACGCGTAAGGCCGGCAGCAACTCGTCGTGTTCGACGAAGAAGTCCGGATGTGCCTCCAGGTAGGCGGCAACGGCGGCGGCCTCCAGGTGTTCGGAGGGCGATTCGTCGGGAACCTGCGGCTGATCAGTCATGGATTTCGCTCACTTATAGACGCACCTGTCCTTCGTATACGCGTACTGCCGGGCCGGTCATCATCACCGGTTGGCCAGGGCCCGCCCATTCAATGGACAAGCGCCCGCCCGGCAGGTCGATCAATAGGGGCGAATCCATCCACCCCTGGCTGATCGCGGCCACAGCCGCTGCACAGGCCCCGGTACCGCAGGCCTGGGTTTCCCCGGCACCGCGTTCCCAGACCCGCAACTGGGCGTGCTGACGGTCCAGCACCTGGAGAAAACCGACGTTGACCCGTGCCGGGAAGCGCGGGTGGTGTTCGATTTTCGGGCCCAGCTCGTGCACCGGCGCGCTGTTGATGTCATCTACCCGCAATACGGCGTGGGGATTGCCCATGGATACGGCAGCCAGCTCAACCTGGCGCCCCTCGACGTCCAGCGTGTAACGGTCGGCCTGCGCTGGTGCCAGGAACGGAATGTCCGCTGGCACCAGGCGTGGGGCACCCATGTTGACGCTGATCTGGCCGTCATTGCGGATATCCAGTTTGATCACGCCGCTCTTGGTTTCCACGAGGATCTGGCGCTTGGTGGTCAGGCGCTTGTCCAACACGAAGCGGGCGAAGCAGCGGGCACCGTTGCCGCACTGCTCTACTTCGGAGCCGTCCGAGTTGAAAATCCGGTAGCGGAAGTCCACGTCCGGGTTGCTCGGGGCTTCGACGATCAGCAACTGATCGAAGCCGACCCCGGTGTTGCGATCACCCCATTGTTTGGCGTGCTTGGGCAGAATGTGCGCGTGCTGGCTGACCAGGTCGAGAACCATGAAGTCATTGCCCAGGCCGTGCATCTTGGTAAAACGCAGCAGCATGGTCTTACTCCGGCAGCAGGCTTTCGCCAGCGAATAACTCGGCTACCGTCTCGCGGCGACGCACTTCAACAGCCTGGTCACCATCGACCAGCACTTCAGCGGCACGGCCGCGGGTGTTGTAGTTCGAGCTCATGACGAAACCATAGGCGCCAGCGGAATGCACCGCCAGCAGGTCGCCCTCGGCCAGGGCCAGGGCGCGTTCCTTGGCGAGGAAGTCGCCGGTTTCGCAGATCGGTCCGACGATGTCGTAGGTACGGGGTTCGGCCTCGCGTGGCTGTACGGCGCTGACGTCCATCCAGGCCTGGTACAGCGCTGGGCGGATCAGGTCGTTCATGGCGCCGTCGACGATGGCGAAATCCTTGTGTTCGGTGTGCTTGAGGTACTCGACCCGTGTCAGCAGCACGCCGGCGTTGGCGACGATGAAGCGGCCCGGCTCAAACACCAGGGCCAGCTCGCGGCCAGCGAGGCGTTCGCGCACGGCCTTGATGTAGGCGGCGGCCAGCGGCGGTTCTTCGTCGCGATAGCGCACGCCCAGGCCACCACCCAGATCGATGTGGCGCAGATAGATGCCGCATTCACCGAGGCGGTCCACCAGGTCCAGCAGGCGGTCGAGGGCGTCGATAAAGGGTTCCAGGGTGGTCAGTTGCGAGCCGATATGGCAGTCGACGCCGACGATGTCCAGGTTCGGTAACTGCGCCGCGCGAATGTACACATCCTCGGCGCTGGCGATGTCGATGCCGAACTTGTTTTCCTTCAGCCCGGTGGAAATGTAGGGGTGGGTACCGGCGTCGACGTCGGGGTTGACCCGCAGCGAGATCGGCGCGCGCACCCCCAGTTCGGCGGCCACGGTCTGCAGGCGCTCCAGCTCTTCGGCGGACTCGACGTTGAAACAATGGACGCCCACTTCCAGGGCGCGACGCATATCGTCACGGGTTTTGCCAACGCCGGAGAAGACGATCTTGTCGGCCTGACCACCTGCGGCCAGGACCCGTTCCAGTTCACCCCGAGAGACGATGTCGAAACCGGCGCCCAGGCGCGCCAGGACATTCAGCACGCCCAGGTTGGAGTTGGCTTTTACCGCAAAGCACACCAGGTGTGGCATGCCGGCCAGTGCCTCGGCATAAGCCAGGTACTGGGCCTCGATATGGGCTCGGGAATAGACGTAGGTGGGCGTACCGAAACGCTCGGCAATGGCGGACAGGGCTACGCCTTCCGCGAACAGCTCGCCGTCGCGGTAGTTAAAAGCGTCCATGGTTTGCCCTTAGTAGGTGTCGTGCTTGTGCGACTTCGACTGTGACTGCGCCTGGTCTTCGGGGGATTTGCTGTCATCAGGCAGATACAGCGGGCCTTTCTGGCCGCAGGCGGTAACAAGGCAGGCGACCGCGACGAGCGCGGCAATGGAAGAGATCAGGCGCTTCATGGCGAAATCCTTGAGAATGCGTAAATTGCGCCCGAGTATACCGGCCACCCGGCAGCTTGCCTATGCAACCTAACTCCCGTCCAGCGGGCCTTTGCCCAGTGCCGGCCGGCGGCTTTTTACCGCTGGCGATGCAATGATCGTCGCATTCTCTGCCTCGTTCGGTATCCTTTGCATTCGCCGAGAAGCGTCCGTATCTTGCGGCGCTTGAGCGTGAGTAGACACTTTTTGAGGTTCCCGCAATGAGTTTGACCGAAGCCCGTTTTCACGATTTGGTGGATGCTGCCCAGCAGACGCTGGAAGATATTTTCGACGAGAGCGACCTGGATATCGATCTGGAAAACTCGGCGGGGGTGCTCACCGTCAAATTCGACAACGGCAGCCAGGTGATCTTCAGTCGTCAGGAGCCTCTGCGTCAGCTGTGGTTGGCGGCGCGCTCTGGTGGTTTTCACTTCGACTACGACGAAGAAAGCGAACGCTGGATGTGCGACAAGAGCGAGGAGCAGTTGGGGGAAATGCTGGAGCGTATCGTTCTTGAGCAAGCGGACATCAAGCTTGAGTTCGAAGGGCTCTGAGACCGTGACCCAATCCGCCGCTGTCCGCCCGCCCAAGCCGCTTTACAGCAACGTCAGCCCCGCCGTGAGTTCGCCGTGCATCAGCTTGTGTCGCCTCGATGAACAGAAGGTCTGCCGTGGCTGTTTCCGTCATGTGGAGGACATCCGTGAATGGCGTTCGGCCGATGACGAGCGGCGGCGAGTGATCTGCGCCCAGGCGCTGCAGCGCAAACAGGCCGGCGCAGCGCGGGGTATTTAGCTTCGTACTCGTACGGTTTGTTTATTCAGTGTGCTGTGATAGTGTCCGACTTCGCCTCGCTACATCGAGGCCGGTGAGAACCCCGTCTTATTTGGCGGGGTTTTGCTTTTTTGTGCAGAAAAAATAGGAGTCAGCCAGGATCATGAGTACTGCACCATCCATCATCCTTACCCGCCTTGACGTGCAACGTCTGGAGCGCTTGATCGACAACCTGGACGACTCGCTGCCAGGCGTCATTGCACTGCAAACCGAGTTGGATCGTGCCGAAACGCTGGTGGGTCACGATGAAGTCCCGGCCGGTGTCGTAACCATGAACTCGCGTGTGCATTGCCGTGAAGAAAGCAGCGGCAAGGACTACCACCTGACTCTGGTGTATCCGCAGGATGCCAATGCCGACGAAGGCAAGATCTCGATTCTGGCGCCGGTGGGCAGTGCCCTGCTGGGCTTGCAGGTGGGGCAATTCATCGACTGGCCGGCACCAGGTGGCAAGACCCTCAAGCTGACCCTGCTGGAAGTGGAATACCAGCCCGAAGCCGCGGGCGACTTCCACCTTTGATCGACGGCTAGGCCTGCTCGAGCGCCTCGTTCAGTGCGCGCTCCAGGCTGGCTTTGTAGCGCAGATACACAATGCTCGTGCTTTGCACATCACCGAGCAGGCCGGACAGGTCGAGGTCGGTGATGTAGCAGCGATAGCGCTCCGGTTCGCGGCGCTGCTCGACGATCTCCTGGGCCACCGCGCTGAACAGTTGATCGCCATATTCCAGTTCGGAAAACTCCCGTTGATTGCAGTACAGCGAGACGTGCACTTGACCCGGTGTCGCCTTGGCGATGATCGCCTGCACGTCATAAAAGGCCTTGTCCACAGGCGTCAGCGGCGCTGGCCGTGCTTCGACCCGGCGTGCCCGACCGCTGCCCGAGGGCAAAATCTGCAAGTAGAGTGTGTCCAGAGGTTTCTCGGCTGAGCTGTCGTTCATCGGCAGCAACGCTTCACGGCGGTAGAGAATCGACTGCAGGAACCGCTGCAGTGGCACCAGCAGGCTTTGTTCGTCGTGATAGGGCAGCGTCTGCTGCCATAAGGCGTTGTGCTCATCGAGGACATACAACTCGGCCTGGCGCTCGATGATGCGGTAGAACACCTGGATGCAATCGGGTTGGCCCATCGGCAGGATCAGCGCCAGGTCATGATCCTCCAAGGCCATCGGGTCCAGGTGCAGGGGG
The DNA here is from genome assembly GCF_009861525.1 of Pseudomonas sp. LD120. Taxonomy (GTDB): domain Bacteria; phylum Pseudomonadota; class Gammaproteobacteria; order Pseudomonadales; family Pseudomonadaceae; genus Aquipseudomonas. Next base: position 401,232 of record NZ_WVHL01000005.1, read on the forward strand.
CTGTAGCGCGTCTGTTCCTGTCCCAGGTACTCCAGCAGTGCGGCGGGGGTCGCCATGGCGCGGTGGCGAACCTGGCCGGTGCGCAGTTCGAGGACGTGATAGTGCTGCTGTACCTGGATCAGGTAACGGTAATTGAGCTGACTGAGCAGCAGGTGCTGCGCGGTCTCGAACAGCTCTTCCACCCGCCGGGCGATGAATTGCGCGCGGTTGTGGCAGAAGCAGCGGACCCGCAGGCGCGGTTGTGGGCTGTGGGGCAGATTGTTCAGGTAGTCCCGCAGGCAATCGAGCAGTGCATGCTCGCCGTCGAAACGGCCGACCATGACTTCATTCCAGCTATTGAGGATGACCTGATCCAGGGTCAATACCAGGTTTTCGCGCACGCCGGCGTAGCTCAAGGAGTCGGTGCGCTCGGTGGTCATGAGGATGTTCAAGTCGCGGTGGTGCTTGAGCGGGTCGACCCCGACGTTTACCAGGATCAACACCTCGCCGGGCACACTGGCGTGCAGTAAGCGTTCTTCACTGACGCTGGTCAGCGGCAGGGCCACGGTCTGTTGCAGGCTACCCAGCAGGTTGAACAGTTCGAACTCGCTCAGGTCGCTGCTGCCAGGGTGCAGGGCCAGGCGCGTGCTGCTATCGATCACGCCGTTGCGATGGCACCAGGTCAGCAGCTCCAACAGTTCGCGGCTGCGTTTGATCGGCGCGAAATGTTCCCACTCCAATGCGCTCAGGTTGCCGTTGTACAGCCCCCAGTAGTGCTGCCCCGGTTCTTTCTTGTTGGGCGATTGCACCAGGGTCAGGGTGTCTTCGGCCAGGTCCGGGGCGATGCCGGGATTGATGAACTCAATCTTGCCGGCCTTGCGTTCGAAGGCGGCGTACAGGCGTCGACCCAGCACATTCAGGTCGCGTTTGTTGATCAGGCTGGCGGCCTGAGCGGTACGGGCGAACTGGGTCAGGAAGCGATAGCTGTAGTTGAGCTCGTTGACCAGGGACCGGCGTTCACTGCCGACCTGGCGCACCTTCCACTGGCTGCGGGCGTCCAGCAGGGCCAGTTGCCGCTGATCCCAGCCCCATTCGCTGGCCAAACGCTCCAGCAGTGTGCGTTGCCAGTTCGGGCTGCGAGCGCCATTGCCGGTGGTGAGCTTGCGGTTGACCTTGAGGTACAGGCTACGGCGCACCAGCTCCAGGCGCTCCGGCTCACCCCGGGCCTTGAGGTACTCCTCGATGCGCCGATAGACCACGATGTACGGGTCCAGCTCGTCCAGGTTCAGGCGGTTGGCGAACACGGCGTGTTTGAAGCGCAGGCTCAGGCATTGCACCTTGGGGTGCTCGCTGGCATAGACCTCGATCAGCAACAGCTTGAGCACTGATTTGTAGGGCGACTCGATACCCTTGAACAACTGCCAGAGGCCGGCGCCGATAAATTCGCCAGGAGGAATACGCGCCATGTGCCCCAGGTCGAGGTGCTCCTCGGCGGATACAAAACGTTTGGACAGCAGCGTATGGATATAGCGCTCGTAGCGACTTTCTTCGTACACCGGCACCAGCCACCACAGTGGCGTGCGCCCTGCCAGCCAGATAGCGGTGCGGTAGAACTCGTCCAGCAGCAGGTAGTGTTGGGTGGTGCCGCAATCATCGGAGCTCAGTTGGGTGTCGCGTTCTCCGAGGACAAAGCGACTGGGATCGATCAGGAAGAAGTGCGCTTCTGCGCCTTGGCCGGCGGCCCAGGTTTCCAGCAGTTGGCACTTCTTCTGCAGCTCGGCCAGTTCATTTTCGCTCAGGTCCGGTGCGTGGCAGACCCAGACATCCATATCGCTTTGATCGGCCTGGGCCAGCGTGCCCAGGCTGCCCATGAGAAATAGCCCATGAATCGGCCGGGGCGGGTTGCCACGGCGAGCCTTATAGGAAAAGGAGCGGGTCAGGCGCTGGGCTTCGGTCAGGGCCTGTGAATCGGGTTCGTAGTTGGACAACCCCGCCGGCGTGGCGCCGGATACGTAGCCGGGCAGCAGCGGGTGATTGACGTGAAAGAACAGCGGCAGCAGGTTGAGCACCAGTTGCTGGCGCGCTGACAAACCCTCCATTGCCCGGGCCATGCGTCCTTGATTGAGGGTGAGAAAGCGCGCGCGCAGTTGACTGAGCACTTTGCGATCGATTCCTTCATCCAGATCGGGACGTATTTCATGGGTATGGGGCATTTCAAACGGAGCCCGAGCGTGACGGTTTTGAGATTGGCAGCAGTTTATCGTCAGATAAGTCTGAGCCTGAAACTGATTTTATTTTTGACGTCAGATTTCTAACGTATTGCAGGGAGGGTGCCTACGGAATCCGACAGACGGGAACCCCGCAGGCCGAGAAGCAATGCTCAGGCGGTTTCTTTGACGCTCAGGATAGTCAGCAGGCCTTGGGCGTGTTCGGCAGCATCCCGGCCCAGGCTGGTCAGGTAGCCTCCGTCGGGCAGGGTAATCAGTTCTTTGGCGAATAAGCGTTGCGCGGCGGCGATGGCGGAAGGGGCGGCAGTTTGATGAATTTTCAGGCCTTCCTGGGAGTTGTCCAGGTTGAAGAGTGCGAGGATTTCCAGTTCGGCAACCAACTCAGGGGTATACGACATAAGGACTCCAGACTTTCTAGGAATGAGAGGTCAGCGTTCTTAAGGTGACCGCAGAACTGCGGCATGTCCAGCGTTCGCTGAGGACTTTTACAACCCGCTGCAGCGGTGTTTGGCCGCAGGCCGATCGCAGTCTAGTCGGGCTGGGGCGCGCGGGCGGTATTGAGTGCCGGAGCGTTGCATGGCATTGCGCTCCGGCAGGCGCGGTTCACTGCTTCTCGGGAGGCAGTTCCGGCAGGGCGCGCAGTGCGGCTTCGTACCATTGGGTGTCGAAGGCACGGTCTTGTTCGAGGATGGCGTCGATTTCAATCGCCAGGACATGGGCCATCAAATTAAGAATCTCTTCCCGTTCGTAACCCACCAGCGTCAGCTTGTTGAGTGTGGCCTTGGCTGCTGGCGGGTTGCCACTTTCGATCTGGTTTTCGATCGCTTCGATCAGTGTGCTTTCGGCGAACTCTTCTTCGTCGGTATCGATATCGGTTGGCTCGCTCATGGCAGGCTCCTCAAGGAAAGGTCGCCAGTTTACTCGTATTCAGAAGCGAGGTGGCGCTGGTCAGAACGGGTTTAACCCTCTATAAACTGCCCCCACCCACCCCCCCTGCGCGGCCTGGAGGCTACGTGATGCTCAAGCTTTATGGTTTCTCTGTGAGTAACTACTACAACATGGTCAAGCTGGCGCTTATGGAAAAGGGTCTGGAGTTTGAGGAGGTGGCGTTTTACCCGTGGCAGAGCCCGCAAGGGCTAGAGATTAGTCCGCGTGGCAAGGTGCCTGTGTTGCAGGTCGAACAAGGTTTTATCCACGAAACCAGCGTGATTCTCGAATACCTGGAGCAAACCCGGACAGGCCCTGCGTTGTTGCCTGCCGAGCCTTTCCAGCGGGCTCAGGTGCTGGCGCTGGCCAGAGAGATCGAGTTGTACATCGAGCTGCCTGCGCGTACCTGCTATCCCGAGGCGTTCTTTGGCATGGCGGTCGCCGAAGCGATCAAGGCAAAAGCCCGGGACGAATTGTTGCAGGGGTTTGCCTCCCTGACCCGGCATGCGCACTTTGCCCCTTATGTGGCAGGTGACAGCCTGAGTGTGGCGGACCTGTATTTTCTTTATAGCGTGAGTCTTGCCCGGGCGGTGGGGCTGAAGCTGTTCGGGATCGACTTTCTGGACGCGGCTCCGGCGGCGAAAGCCTTGCTGGAGCGTCTTGAGCAACTGCCCAATGCCAAGCGCATCGAGGCCGATAAGGCGACGGCAATGCCGCAATTTTTGGCCATGATCGCGGCCAGGAAATAAGGCGCGTTCAAGCGCCTGCCGGCCCGCCCGCGTATGTTTGGCGGGGCGGGCGACAGGCCGGGGAATTAGCGGCTGGCGAGCAGTGCTTGACCGCGAATCACCGCTGCCCGGACCTGAGTCGGTGCGGTGCCGCCGATATGGTTGCGGGCATTCACCGAGCCTTCCAGGGTCAGCACGGCGAACACGTCCTGTTCGATCTGGTCGCTGAACTTGCGCAGTTCTTCCAGGCTCATTTCGGCCAGGTCCTTGCCGCTGTCCACGCCGTATTTCACGGCGTGGCCGACAATTTCGTGGCAGTCACGGAACGGCAGGCCGCGGCGCACCAGGTAGTCTGCGAGGTCGGTGGCGGTGGAGAAGCCGCGCAGTGCCGCTTCCCGCATGATGGCGTGCTTGGGCTTGATGGCCGGGATCATGTCGGCGAAAGCCCGCAGCGAGTCGCGCAGGGTGTCGGCGGCATCGAACAGCGGTTCCTTGTCTTCCTGGTTGTCCTTGTTGTAGGCCAGAGGCTGGCCTTTCATCAGGGTCAGCAGGCCCATCAATGCGCCAAACACCCGGCCGCTCTTGCCACGTACCAGTTCCGGTACGTCGGGGTTTTTCTTTTGCGGCATGATCGAGCTGCCGGTGCAGAAACGGTCCGGCAGATCGATGAACTGGAATTGCGCGCTGGTCCACAGCACCAGTTCTTCGGAGAAGCGCGACAGGTGCATCATCGCCACGCTGGCGGCGGCGCAGAATTCGATGGCGAAATCCCGGTCCGAAACACTGTCCAGGGAGTTGCCGCCAATGGCCTCGAAGCCCAGTAGCTGGCAAGTCAGTTCGCGATCGATCGGGTAGGTAGTACCGGCCAGCGCGGCGCTGCCCAGAGGCATGCGGTTGGTGCGTTTGCGGCAGTCCACCAGACGCTCGTAGTCACGGCTGAGCATCTCGAACCAGGCCAGCATGTGGTGGCCGAAGGTCACCGGCTGGGCGGTTTGCAGGTGGGTGAAGCCTGGCATGATGCTCTCGGCTTCACGCTCAGCCAGCTCCAGCAGGCCCTTTTGCAGGCGAGTGATCTCGCCCAGGATCAGGTCGATTTCATCCCGCAGCCAAAGGCGGATGTCGGTGGCCACCTGATCGTTGCGGCTGCGGCCGGTGTGCAGTTTTTTGCCGGTGATACCGATGCGGTCGGTCAGGCGTGCTTCGATGTTCATGTGCACATCTTCAAGGTCCACGCGCCAGTCAAAGCTGCCGGCTTCGATCTCGCCCTGGATGGTCTTCAGGCCATCGATGATGCTGTCGCGCTCGGCGTCGGTGAGCACGCCGACCTTGGCCAGCATCGTGGCGTGGGCAATGGAACCCATGATGTCGTGGCGATACAGGCGCTGGTCGAAAGTGACAGAGGCGGTGAAGCGGGCGACGAAGGCGTCGACGGGCTCACTGAAGCGGCCGCCCCAGGACTGATTGGTCTTGTCAGTGCTCATGAATTCGCTCGTGATCTGCTGAAGGAAGATGGCGTAAAAACAGGGGGCGATAATAACAGGGTTGCCTGGGCTGTCGCTGGCCCTGGTCGGCAGCTTTTTTCTCGAGGCCGCGATCGGGATGGCTTGGCGCGTTGAGAGTGACGCGCGCTCGATTGAAAGTGCGTCGGGCACGGATACGCCTTGGGTGTGCAACGTGATATCGATCAAACGATATTTTCCGATTGAGCAATATCGTCTTGGCAACCGTCTACAGTTGGACAGGAGGACCGGCACAATTGCGTAACAGCCCTTGCGTGTTCGCGGTGGCTGGTTCATCGAATTCACGCCGCGCAGGTCCAGGTACCCCGTCCACAAACGAGACGGGTATGGATGGAGTGGACGTCGGTCACCATAACGAGGGGCAGTGTGTTGAATACCCATATTCCCGGCACCGTCGTCGCGTCTCCACCGACCTTGGGCGGTATCAGGCAGGTACGGGTAAATATTGGTGCCCGACTTGCGGCACTTTTTGGCCTTCGCACTAGTCTTAGCGTGGATCGCGGTGACGGACGTCACTCCACCTGTCTACGCTATCCTTGTGCGAGACTCACGCAGGAATCCAGCGCAATATGAATGTCCTGATCGTTGATGACGAACCCCTAGCCCGCGAGCGCCTGAGCCGTATGGTCAGTGAGCTTGAGGGATACAGTGTCCTGGAGCCCAGCGCCACCCATGGCGAAGAGGCATTGAGCTTTATCGACAGCCTGAAGCCGGACATCGTCTTGCTCGATGTGCGCATGCCGGGCCTTGACGGGCTGCAGGTCGCCGGCAAGTTATGCGAGCGCGAGGCGCCGCCGGCGCTGGTGTTTTGTGCTGCCCCAGACGAGTTTGCCCTTGAGGCGTTCAATGCCAGTGGCGTTGTTCATCTGGTCAAGCCCGTGCGTCCTGAGCTGCTGCTGGATGCGCTTAAAAAGGCTGAACGCCCCAATCGCGTGCAGTTGGCGGCACTGACTCGGCCGGCGGCGGAGAGTGGCAACGGTCCGCGCAGCCACATCAGTGCCCGTACCCGTAAGGGCATTGAGCTGATTCCGTTGGCGCAGGTGGTGTACTTCATCGCTGACCACAAATACGTGACCTTGCGTCATGAGGGAGGCGAGGTGCTGCTGGATGAGCCGTTGAAGGCCTTGGAAGATGAGTTCGGTGAGCGTTTTGTGCGCATTCATCGCAACGCGCTGGTGGCTCGCGAGCGTATCGAACGCTTGCAGCGTACGCCGCTTGGGCATTTCCAGCTGTACCTCAAGGGCCTGAATGGCGATGCGTTGATTGTCAGCCGGCGGCATGTGGCGGGCGTGCGCAAGATGATGCAGCAGCTCTAGGCCGGTATGTCAGGCGCGCAATGGGGGACGCCCGGCATCGGGAGGGCGCCGCGTTTCTGATACAAGTCAAAGCTGCTTTGGCTGAGCTGTTATTATCTGCCGTATCTATTCAGTACGGATTGATCCATGTCCTCTCGCGAAATCCGCATCGCTACCCGCAAAAGTGCTCTGGCCTTGTGGCAGGCCGAATACGTCAAAGCCCGTCTGCAAGAGGCCCATTCGGGCCTCGTCGTGACCCTGGTGCCCATGGTCAGTCGCGGCGATAAACTGCTGGACTCGCCCCTGTCGAAGATCGGCGGCAAGGGCCTGTTCGTTAAAGAACTGGAGACCGCGCTGCTGGAAAACCAGGCCGACATCGCCGTGCACTCGATGAAAGACGTGCCCATGGACTTCCCCGAAGGCCTGGGCCTGTTTTGCATCTGCGAGCGCGAAGATCCGCGTGATGCTTTCGTCTCCAACACCTTCGCCAGCCTCGACGACTTGCCCCAGGGCAGTGTGGTGGGTACCTCCAGCCTGCGTCGCCAGGCTCAGTTGCTGACACGTCGGCCCGACCTGCAGATCCGCTTTCTGCGGGGCAACGTCAACACCCGCCTGGCCAAGCTGGATGCCGGTGAATACGACGCGATCATCCTTGCGGCCGCCGGCCTGATCCGCTTGGGTTTCGAAGATCGCATCCGTTCTTCGATCAGTGTCGATGACAGCTTGCCTGCCGGTGGCCAGGGCGCCGTCGGTATTGAATGCCGCAGTGCCGACACTGAAATTCACGCACTGCTGGCACCTCTGCATCACGCCGACACCGCCAGCCGAGTCACTGCCGAACGTGCACTGAACAAGCACCTGAACGGTGGATGCCAGGTGCCGATCGCCTGCTACGCGGTGCTTGAAGGTGAACAGATCTGGCTGCGCGGCCTGGTGGGCGAGCCCAGCGGCGGCCGGCTACTCAGCGCCCAAGTCCGTGGCCCTCGAGCCCGTGCCACCGAGTTGGGTGTGCAAGTGGCGGACGACCTGCTGGCCCAAGGCGCCGGTGAGATCTTGCGCGCGGTCTATGGCGAGGCAGGCGCAGAGTGATCGGTTGGCGCCTGCTGTTGACCCGGCCGACCGAGGATTGCGCCGCCCTGGCAGCGACCTTGGCCGAGTCCGGCGTCTTCAGCAGCAGCCTGCCGCTGCTGGACATTCAGCCCGTGCCCGTCACAGATGCGCAGCGGGCGACCCTGCGCGAACTGGATCGTTTCTGCGCGCTAATTGTCGTCAGCAAACCTGCTGCGCACCTCGGCCTGGATTTACTGCGTCAGTATTGGCCGCAGCCGCCGGATCAGTGCTGGTTCAGCGTCGGCGCTGCTACCGGACAGATCCTTGCGGATGCAGGGCTGAGGATGTTCTATCCGCAGCAGGGCGATGACAGCGAAGCCTTGCTTGAACTTCCCCAATTGCGCGAGGCTATTGCGCGGCCTGAGCCACGGGTGCTGATCGTGCGTGGCGAAGGCGGGCGAGAACTGCTCTCTGAGCGTTTGCGCAATCAAGGTGCTAGTGTCGAATACTTGGAACTGTATCGCCGTTGCCTGCCGCATTACCCCGAGGATGCGCTGTTTCAGCGGATTCAGGTGGAACGCTTGAACGGGCTGGTGGTCAGCAGTGGACAGGGTTTTAGCCATTTGCGGCAGCTGGCGGGTTCCGCCTGGTTGCAGTTGGCGCGGATGCCGTTGTTTGTTCCAAGTCCCCGGGTCGCTGACATGGCGCGTGCCGCCGGGGCGGAAAAAGTTGTGGATTGTCGTGGCGCCAGTGCCGCGGCTTTGCTAACGGCGTTACGGGAGCATCCCGTGCCCGTTCTCTAATGCAAAGGATGGATACGTGAGCGAAACAGCCTTGCCTAAAGATGAAGCCCAGGCGGTGCCCGAAGCGCCGACTGAACCCACGACCCCAACCGGTGAACGTCGTGGTAACGGATTGGCGATACTGGCCCTGCTGTTGGGGGCGGCGGGTGTTGCCGCCGGCGGTTGGGGGATCTGGCAGGTGCGCAGCCTGCAAGCCAACCATCAGCAGCAACTGAGTCAGTTGCAGGCGCTGGTGGATCAGTCCCAGAACTTCAAGCTCAGTGAGCAACGCCTGAGTGCTCGTCTGGAGCAGCTTCCCGCTGCCGATGAACTGGAAGACCGGCGGCGTCTGGTGGCCCAACTGCAAAGTGATCAGCAGCGTCTGAGTCAGCGCCTGGAAACCGTGCTTGGTGCCAGTCGCAAGGACTGGCGGCTGGCGGAGGCTGAGCATCTGCTGCGTTTGGCCAGCCTGCGCTTGTCGGCGCTGCAGGACATCAGCAGCGCCCAGGCCCTGGTCCAGGGGGCCGACGATATCTTGCGGGAACAGCATGATCCGGGCTCCTTCGCCGCCCGCGAACAGTTGGCCAAGAGCCTGGCGGCTCTGCGCAGCACCGAACAGCCCGATCGCACCGGCCTGTTTCTGCAGTTGGGGGCCTTGCGCGATCAGGTGCTAGAGCTCAGTGCCGTGGCTCCGGAATACAAAGACCGTGGCGAACCCTTGCTGGGCTTGACCGCTGATGGCGATGGCGCCAGTCGCTGGGCGCAGTGGTGGGAACAGATCTCTCGCTACTTCCGCATCGACTTCAATGCCGACAAGAACGTGCGTCCTTTGCTGGCCGGTCAGGGACTGGTCCAGGTGCGTCTGGCGCTCAGTCTCGCTCTGGAGCAGGCGCAATGGGCGGCTTTGAACGGCCAGGCAGCGGTTTATGCCCAGGCACTCAACGAAGCCCGCGATGTGCTGATCGGCAACTTCAATCAGGACAATCCGCAAAGCAAGGTCATGCTCGAGCGTCTGAACGAGCTGAGCCAGCAACCCGTGACAGTGGTTACGCCGGATCTGGCCAAGACCCTGAGTACGGTCCAAGCCTACCTGGAGCGGCGCAATCTGAATGTTGAAGAGTCAGTCAAGCCCCTGGCCAAGCCTGCGGTGAGTCCGGCCCAGGAGACAGCCCCATGAAGCGCGTCTATGTGATTGTTCTACTGGTCATCGCAGCCATAGGCTTGTTGGGACTGGCAATCGCCGAGCACGCCGGGTACGTACTGATCGCTTATAGCAATTTCCGTTACGAGTCGAGCCTGTGGGCGACCCTGGCCCTGGTGGCACTGATCTGGCTGGTGATCTGGGGCGGCAAGCTGTTGATCGAGCTGGTGATGGTGTCGGGGGGGGTGGTCAATCCCTGGTCGCGACGCAATCGCAGTCGCCGGGTGCAGATCGCCATCGAGCAGGGACAAATGGACCTGGCTGAAGGTCGCTGGGCTAGCGCACAGAAGCACCTGCATCGTGCCGCCGAGGCCGAGCGTCAACCGCTGCTGTACTACCTCGGCGCGGCCCGAGCGGCCAATGAACAGGGGCACTATGAAGAGTGCGATCGCTTGCTGGAGCGAGCACTGACCCGCCAGCCCCAAGCCGAATTGGCCGTAGCCCTGAGTCATGCCCAATTACAGACCGATCGCGGTGATACCGAAGGCGCGCTGAGTACCTTGCAAGCCATGCATGAGCGCCATCCCCACAGCGTTCAGGTGCTGCGTCAATTGCAGCGCCTGCATCAACAGCGTGGCGATTGGTCGGCATTGATTCGCTTGCTGCCTGAGTTGCGCAAGGACAAGGCGCTGCCTGCCAGCGAACTGCAGGAATTGGAGCGGCGTGCCTGGGGTGAGAACCTGACGCTGGCCGCGCGTCGTGAAGAGGATCAAGTGGCGGGTTTGCAGTCCCTCAATCGAGCGTGGCAGCAACTGACATCGGCGCAACGCCAGGAACCACAACTGGTGTTGGCTTACGCCGAGCAATTGCGTCAACTCGGCGCCTCGGCCGAAGCAGAAGAAGCGTTGCGCACGGCTCTCAAGCGCAAGTACGAGAGCCATCTGGCGCGGCTTTACGGGCTGGTGCGTGGCAGTGACCCATCGCGTCAACTACAGACCGCCGAGCATTGGCTGAAGGAGCATGCGGATGATCCGAGTCTGTTGCTGACCTTGGGCCGGCTGTGCCTGCAGAACAGCTTGTGGGGCAAGGCCCGAGACTATCTGGAAAGCAGCCTGCGTCTGCAGCGTAACCCCGAAGCGTGTGCGGAACTGGCGCGCTTGTTGGCTCAACTGGGGGATACCGAGCGCAGTAACCACCTGTTCCAGGAAGGCCTGGGTCTGTTGGATGAACGTCTGTTGGCTTCACCGCTGCCGGTTCCGGCCCGCGTCTGAAGCAGCATCGGGGCCGGTTGCCTGTTTCAGGCAACCGGTTTTTTCGTGCCCTGGTTTTTGGCTCAAGCGCTAGGCGTGGTCGATACTCTGCGACATAGCGCGTCTTGAAAGGCGCGAGCGCTTTCTCTACCGTGGCTGCTTGTTTCTTGCGTTACGGATATCTCATGTCGCTGGCCGGCTCTCGCTTGCTGTTCTCCCTGGTGTTCCTGGCAGGGGCCTTGGCCTCGTGGGCTGCGTACAGCCTGCAATCCGGCGGCAGCCTGGAGTCCTGCCCGCTGTGGGGGGTGCAACGCCTGCTGTTGCTGTTGTTCGGCAGCGTCAATCTGCTGGCTGTGGTGCAGGGGCCTGGGCGCGTTGGGCGGGCGTTCTATTGGGGGCTGAACCTGTTACTGGGTCTGCTGGGGGTCATCACCGCCGGGCGCCATGTACTGCTGCAGAACATTCCTTCCGAGCAGCTCCTGGCTTGCCTGCCGGACATGCCCTTCATGCTGCGCAACTTGTCCTGGTGGCAAGCGCTGCAATTGACCTTCATGGGCACCTCGGACTGCGCCGAGGTCACCTGGACCTTGCTCGACATGAGCCTGCCGGAGTGGAGCCTGCTGTTTTTCGTGATCATGTTGATCTTCAGTGGCTATCGTCTGGCGCGTTTGTTCCGGGCTGCCAGGCCGGCTGCTGCATTGCCTTGAATCACCATTTGGTTAGGGGCTGCGGATTAAACGCTTGTATGAACTTTATCTCCTGCGTACCTTGATGCTGTTGTCGAGCGGGCATAATCTGGCCCGCACGCGTCACTGGAATTATGTTGCTCGATGCTGTTGCGCCTGACCGGATCCAGAGTCTCCAAAGGGGGGCGGCGGGTAAGCGGCATGACCCATAAGGGAAGAGAGATCGCCATGCTCGAAAGTTGTCAGAATGCTCAGGAACGCTGGGGTGGAGTGCATCTGCTGATCGACCGTTGGTTGCAGGAGCGTCACGAACTGGTTCGAGCCTATGATGCGCTGGGCGCGGAGCCCGAGGCGCTGAGTCAGAGCAAGAAATCACTGCAGGAGTTCTGCGGGATCTTGGTGGATTACGTTTCCGCCGGCCACTTTGAAATCTACGAACAACTGACCAGCGAAGCCAAAGCCTTTGGCGACAAGCGTGGGCTTGAGCTGGCCGAAACCCTGTATCCGCGTATCGACGTGATTACCGAGAAGCTGCTGGCATTCAATGACCTGTGTGATGCCGGTCAGTGTGTCGCGCAGAAGTTCAAGGAGTTGGGCGGTCTGTTGCATGAGCGTTTCGAGTTGGAAGACTGCTTGATCGAAGTGCTGCACAACGCACACAAGCAGGACGTTGTCGCTCAGGCCTGACAGCGGGTTTGGGTGACACAGGAACGGTACGCCTTGGCGTACCGTTTTTCGTTTCTGGCGCTTAGCCGGCGACGCCCAGTAGCTCGATTTCGAACACCAGTGGGGTATAAGGCGCGATCAGGTTGCCGGCGCCTTCGGTGCCGTAGGCCTGAGCCGACGGAATCACCAGGCGCCACTTGGCTCCGGCGGGCATCTGCGCCAGTGCCGTGCGCCAGCCGGCGATCACGCTGTCCAGGCGAAACCATTGCGGCTGTTCTGATTGATCGAACACAGTGCCGTCGGGCAGGTGCCCGGTGTAGCGCACCTGGACCGAACCGTTGAGACCGGCGGTGTTGCCGGTGCCGGGCGCCAGCTCGGTCAACAGAATGCCGTCGGCCAGTTGGCGAACGCCGGGCCTGGCTTTTTCCTGGTCGAGAAAGCGCCGTTCATTTCCCAGGGCCGTTTCAATTTGCGATGTGTTCGACTGTTCGCTGATTTGCGCCTCGTGCTGGACGAGGATCTGCTCGATGCGCTCGTTCTTGAGTGCCAGAGGCTTGCCTTGATACGCGTCTTTCAGACCTTCCACCAAGGCCTGGATCTGCAGATCGGGTACCTCGTCGCGCAGCCTCTCGCCGAGGCTTGCGCCCAAGCTGTAGGCAAGGTCGTGAGCGTCGTTGGGCTGAGGTTTGGCAATGGCTTGAGCCAGTGGCAAGAACAGGCTCAAGGATAAAAGCAGGTAACGCGACATGGGCACTCTCCGGCCTGAGTAGCGATGGATTATGCCAGCGACAAAGCGCTCGTTGGTGAGCAACTTCGATGGTCCTCAAGAACATTTTCAATCGGCTGCAACGCCGGGCTTTCGATACTGTCAACATGCCCTAGCGGCGGTAACAGCAGAGGTCTAGTATGAGCCGCAACTCACGTCAGCCAGGAGGTAACCCATGTCGGCCAATAAGAAGCCTGTAAACACTCCGTTGCACTTGCTCCAACAGTTGTCGGGCAGCTTGCTCGAACATTTGGAAAACGCTTGTTCCCAAGCCTTGGCTGATGCTGAAAAGTTGCTCGCCAAGCTGGAAAAACAACGGGGTAAAGCGCAGGAAAAACTGCACAAGTCGCGCACTAAATTGCAGGACGCTGCGGCGGCCGGCAAGGCCAAGGCGCAAGCCAAAGCCAAGACCGCGGTGAAAGAGCTCGAAGACTTGCTGGACGCGCTCAAAGAGCGTCAGGCACAAACCCGTAGCTACATTCTGCAGCTCAAGCGCGACGCCCAGGAGAGCCTGAAACTGGCCCAGGGCGTGGGTCGTGTGAAAGAGGCGGTGACCCAGGCGTTGAGCGCACGCGATGCCAAGCCTGCTGCTGTTGCGACGAAGAAGCCTGTGGCCAAGGCACCTGCCAAATCCGCCGCCAAGCCAGCGACTAAACCTGCCGCGAAAACCCCAGCGCTCGCCAGCGCCGCCAAGCCTGCTGCCAAACCCGCGGTGCGCAAACCCGCCGCGGCTAAGCCTGCCGCCAAACCGGCGACGGCCAAACCTGTTGCCGCCAAGACTGCTGTTGCCAAGCCAGCGGCCAAACCTGTTGCCGCCAAGACTGCTGCTGCCAAGCCAGCGGCCAAACCAGTTGCCGCCAAAACAGGGGCCGCTAAACCTGCTGCGAGCAAAGCTGCGGTCAAGCCCGCTGTAGCAAAAGCCCCGGCAAAAGTTGCGGCCAAGCCTGCTGCCAAACCCGCAGTAGCAGCTAAGCCTGCGGCATCGTCGGCGGCGAAACCTGCTGCTGCCAAGCCTGCGGCGAAGCCCGCTGCAAAACCGGCCGCCAAGCCTGCCGCGAAAAAGCCAGCGGCCGCCAAGCCTGCGACTCCAGCGGTCAAGCCTGCGGCTCCGGCGCCGACGGCCTCTCCCGCTGCGGCTGCAAGCACACCCGCCGCTACGCCTGCACCGGTAGCTGCCGGCACGCCTTCCAGCGCTTCTTAAGCGCCGGTTGCCGCGACGCGCAGCACCTGCAGTGCGTCGTGGCCTAGGTCGGCGGCTTCGGCCGCCAGTCCTTCCAGCCAATCATCCAGACTGTCTACCTGAGCGCCGGGCCAGTCCCGTGCCTGTTCTTGCAAGCGCAGCAGCAGTTGTCGTTCGGCTTCCAGTTCCAGGGTTTTGACCTGCTCGCGCAAGGCCGCCAGTTCGGTGTCGTCGTTCGCTGCCGCACGCCAGCCCGTTCGCAGGGCTCGCAGGGGCCGAATCACCTCTCGATGCCAGGGGGCTGCCAGTGTTTGCAGCTGTTGCAGGCGCGACTGATTACAGTCGACTCCCCGTTGACCCAGCCAGGCCCCACACAGCAACAGGCAGACGTTGGCGCCCTCGTCCTGCAACTGCAGGCAAGCCGCCTGCACGCCAGGAAGGGCATAGGTATTCAGGGAAAAATTCCATAGGTCAGGGGACATAGTGCTACTCGCGCCAGTTGCGAGCGAAGCTGGTAGACTCCGCCGCCATTATGATTCGACTTCAGAACCTGACTTTACAGCGTGGCCCGCAACGTCTGCTAGAAGACGCCGAGCTGACCCTGCACGCCGGCCAGAAAGCCGGCCTGATCGGTGCCAACGGCGCCGGCAAATCCAGCCTGTTCGCCTTGCTGCGCGGAGAGTTGCACCCGGATTCGGGTGACTGCTTCCTGCCTGCCGATTGGCGCATTGCCCACATGCGTCAGGAGGTCGATACCCTCGAACGCCTGGCGGTGGACTATGTGCTTGATGGCGACCTGCGCCTGCGCCAGGTGCAACGCGACCTGGCCGCCGCGGAAGCGGCCCACGACGGCGCCGCACAAGCCCGCCTGCATGCCGAACTGGACAGCGCCGACGGCTACACCGCTGACGCCCGGGCACGCAAGCTGCTGGCCGGCCTGGGTTTTACCAACGAGCAGATGGACCGCCAGGTCGGCGACTTCTCCGGGGGCTGGCGGATGCGCCTGAACCTGGCCCAGGCGCTGATGTGCCCGTCGGACTTGCTGCTGCTTGACGAACCCACCAACCACTTGGACCTCGATGCCATTATCTGGCTCGAAGACTGGCTCAAGGGTTATCCCGGCACCTTGCTGTTGATCTCCCACGACCGGGATTTCCTCGATGCCGTGGTGGATCACGTGGCCCACGTGGACCAGCGCAAGATCACCCTCTATCGCGGCGGTTACAGCGCCTTCGAGCGCGCCCGTGCCGAGCGTCTGGCCCAGCAACAGCAAGCCTACGAGAAGCAGCAGGCGCAGCGCGCGCACATGGAAAGCTACATCGCCCGCTTCAAGGCCCAGGCCACCAAGGCCCGCCAGGCCCAGAGCCGGATCAAGGCCCTGGAGCGCATGGAAGAGTTGTCGGCGGCCCACGTCGATTCGCCGTTCGACTTCACTTTCCGCGAGTCGACGAAAATCTCCAGCCCGCTGATCGACCTCTCCGATGCCCGCTTGGGTTATGGCGAGCGTACCGTGCTGGAAAAGGTCAAATTGCAACTGACGCCGGGCGCGCGGATCGGCCTGCTGGGGCCCAACGGCGCCGGCAAGTCGACCCTGATCAAGAACCTCTCCGGTGAGCTGCAGCCGTTGTCCGGACGCCTGACCCGGGGCGAGAACACCGTGGTGGGCTACTTCGCCCAGCACCAGCTAGATTCCCTGGACGCCAAGGCCAGCCCCTTGCTGCACCTGCAGCGGCTGGCGCCCAGCGAGCGCGAGCAGACCCTGCGCGACTTCCTCGGCGGCTTTGACTTTCGCGGCGCACGCATCGACGAGCCGGTGTTGAACTTCTCCGGTGGCGAGAAGGCTCGCCTGGCCCTGGCGCTGATCGCCTGGGAGCGGCCGAACCTGTTGCTGCTCGACGAACCGACCAACCACCTGGACCTGGAGATGCGCCTGGCCCTGACCATGGCCCTGCAAGAGTTCAGCGGCGCGGTGCTGGTGGTTTCTCACGATCGTCATTTGCTCAAGAGCACCACCGACAACTTCTTTCTGGTAGCGGACGGCAAGGTCGAAGAGTTCGACGGCGATCTGGATGACTACACCCGTTGGCTGGTGGACTACCGCCAGCGCAATGCCCCGGTCAGCAGTACCCCGGCGAACCCGGACAAGACCGACAAGAAAGCCCAGCGCCAGGCCGCGGCTGCTTTGCGTCAGCAGTTGGCACCGCACAAGCGCGAGGCCGACAAGTTGGAAGCCGAACTGGGCAAGGTCCATGAGCGCCTGGCCAAGATCGAGACCAGCCTGGGCGACAGCGGCCTTTACGAAGCGGCGCGCAAGGACGAGCTGCGGGACCTGTTGGCTGAGCAAGCCAGGCTCAAGACCCGCGAGTCCGAACTGGAAGAGGCCTGGATGGAAGCCCTGGAACGGCTGGAGAGCCTGCAGGCGGAACTTGAGGCGTTGTCCTGATGGAGGCGCTGCAACTGCTTTTGCAGGCGCAGTGGATCGGCCCGCTATGGGTTGGCGTGCAAATCCTGTTGATTCTGTTGGCGGGCTACCTGGCCCAGCGTTTTGTCGCCCGTAGCCTGACCCGCCTGGGTGAGCGTTATCCGTTTCCACCGCAATTGCTAATGCCCCTGCGCGGCGGCCTGCGCTGGTTGATCATGGGCAGTGCGGTGATCGTCGTTCTGGAGCGCCTGGGGGTTTCCGCCACCGTGCTGTGGACGGCGCTGTCCGGCTTCGTCGCGGTGGCGGCGGTGGCCTTCTTCGCCATGTGGAGCGTGCTTTCGAACCTGCTGTGCGCCATCCTGATTTTCACGGTCGGCCCCTTCCGCCTGGGGGACGTGGTGGAGTTGGTGGACACCGTCGACAAGCCTGGCGTCAAAGGCCGGGTGGTGGCGATCAACCTGCTGTACACCACCCTCATCGAGTCCGAAGAGGCCGGTACGGGCGGCGCCATGGTGCAAGTGCCCAACAGCTTGTTCTTCCAGCGCTCGGTACGCCGCTGGCGCGGCACGGATGTGCTGCCTGCGGGTCCAGACGAGAAATAGCCCCTCCCGTATGCCTATAGCCGCTGCCGAGCCTCGGCGAGGCTGTGATAAGGCCTCCACGACCTCGCTGACGATCCCTCGCAGAACCGCGGGCCCCTGCGTCCCTGAGGGCCGGTTGCAGCCTGTGGCAGTGGCCTTACATGACTTGCCGATGAAAAAAATATGGTCAGCCGCGTGACGGAGGATTAGCTTAGGCAGCCACGACTAATTCGATGTGAGGTGTGTCATGTTGCTTGAAACATGGCTGGCGTTCTTTGCCGCCAGTTGGTTGATCAGTCTTTCTCCGGGCGCCGGCGCCATCGCGTCGATGTCCTGCGGCCTGCGATACGGTTTCTGGCGCGGTTACTGGAACGCCCTGGGCCTGCAACTGGGCCTGGCCTTGCAGATCGCAATTGTCGCCGCCGGTGTGGGAGCCATCCTCGCGGCATCTGCCACCGCCTTTTATGCGATCAAATGGTTCGGCGTGGCGTACCTGGTGTACCTGGCGGTCAAACAGTGGCAAGCGCTGCCTAGCGACCTCAGTGACGATGCGGCGATTCGGCCGATCGGCAAGCCTCTGGCTCTGGTGTTCCGTGGTTTCCTGGTGAACATCAGCAACCCCAAGGCCCTGGTGTTCATGCTCGCGGTGCTGCCGCAGTTCATTGATCCGCACGCGCCCCTGATCCAGCAATACCTGATCCTCGGTGCCACCATGATCGTGGTCGACCTGATCGTCATGGCCGGCTACACCGGACTGGCCTCCAAGGTTCTGCGCCTGCTGCGCACCCCGGCCCAGCAACGGCGCCTGAACCGCACCTTCGCCGGTTTGTTTATCGGCGCCGCGGGCCTGCTGGCGACCCTTCGCAGAGTATCCGTGTAAGCGTTTCAGCGATGAAAAAGGCGACTCGGTGAGTCGCCTTTTTCATTTGCGGATGGCTTAGCGCAGGATAACCGGCGCCGTGTCCGGCGGCAGGTTGTTGCGCATCGGCGCTTGTCCCGACGGCTCGTAGCCGCCGTGACCCAACTGCTCGGCCATCTGCTGGGCGACGTCTTCACCGAGGCTCTTGGACACCTCGCGCACCACCCGAGGGCGGTTCAGCGAGACGCGGATGTCACGGCTGTTCACCAACTTAGTGTCCTGACCCTCGCCCATGGCGGTGAACGCCGAGGTGATTTCGAAGGTGCGGGTGTTGATCAGGCTGAAGTCCGCCACCAGGGTCAAGCCCAGTACCGCCGAGTAGCTATTGGTGTTGGCCAGCTCGTTGATGTCCTGAGTGAAGTCGATGTCCGACAGGGTGCCGAACAGCACATAGTCGGCGCCTTTGAAGTTGCCGGCCTTGATGCGCTTGATCACGTCGTAGACGTTGGCCTTGGACGCATCGGTGTGCGGCGAGCCTTGCACCAGCTTGAACATCCCGGACTTGAGTATTGCGCCCTTGATGTCGCCGGTGAACTTGCGCAGTTCGCCTTCTTCGATGTAGCTGCTGCTGGATTCCATCTCGTTGTAGCTGGCCGAGCCGCTGGAGCTGTAGTAGCCCTCGCGGTAGTTCTGCTGGGCCGAGACGACGTGAATGTATTCCTGCACACGTTCCTGGTAGGCCAGGTCCATGACTGCAACTTTCGGGGCCGCCTGCGCGCTGAAGGCGCAGGCCAGGGCCAGGATGCCAATCCATGCACGCATTGTTTAACGCTCCGTGGTCTTGCGGATCTCTTTTTCGTCCATCCACTCAGCCAGACCGCTTTCAACGTCGATCAGTTGCAGGCTGAATTTGTAGAAGACGTCCTTGTAATCGCTGCTGCGCTTGACGATCGAGCTGATGGAACCCTCAAGGCGGTACTTGGCGGCGATCATGTTGCCGGTTTTGGCCACCGTGGACTTCTTGTACAGGCCGCTTTGGTTCTGCAGCTTGAGTTGGTCGACCTGGCTCTGCATCGCGTTGTTGTCGCTGGCGAAGCGAGCGGTGCCGGACTTCATCAGTTGAGTTTTGATCGAGGTGGTGATCTCGCGGGTATCGATGTACTCGCTGGTCTTGTTCTTCACGTCGTAGACCTGAACCACTGGGCGACCCTGAAGGATGCCGGATTGGGCCAGGGAACGGGTCATGGATTCGGCGATCATCTGCAGGTCGGTGGAGCCGAACTCGTTGGTCACCAGTTCAACGGCTTTGCTGTCGCCGTAGCTGATGTTCTTGCCGCCCAGTACGGGGGAGGTGTTGGCGCAACCGCTGGCCAGCAAGGCGACCACGGCGAGGAAGGAAAAGCGTGCAAACATGGAGGTACTCTCTTGATCGGGATCAGGGACGGCTTATTGGGTTTTGACTTCGATGCGGAAGTCGGTGGCCTTGGGCACAGGCGCAATGGCCGGCAGGAACGTGGCCTGGGCTGCATACAGGTTGAAGACTTTCCAGCTTTCTTCATCGGCCACCGGGAAACCATCGTCGCCCAGCCAGACGAAGCGGTAGTACATCGTCATGTTGGTGTGGCTGGTGTTGTTCAGCGCCACCTTGACCGTCAGGAAGCCGTTTTCACGGGCGACCCGCATTGCTCCGATGGCGATGTTGTTGAATTTGTTCATGACCACCACTTTGCTTGCGGCGCTGCCGGGAGCGGGGGGCGGTGGGGTGGCGCAACCGGCCAGAACGGCCAGTGCGGCAACAGCGAGTAGTTTCAAGCGCATGAAGGGCTCCGCTTAAGGTTGTTGGTTGTTGGCCATGTGCTGGCCGGCGTTGTTCGGGATGACACGGCTGGCCAGACCGCTGCTGAATACTTGGTTGCCGACCACTCGCAGGGCAATCACTTGGTAGCGCTGATCCACCTTGACCTGCACCTGAGTGCCACCCAGGGCGTTGGGCAGGCTTAGGTTGTGCTCGCCCTGCTTGAGGCGCAAGCGCGCCACCTGAGTGTTGTCCGGCAGGGTGCGCCAGGTGCGGGTGTCGGCGCCTTCGGTCACGGCCGAGGCCAGGCCGACGGCCAGACCGGCCAACGGGTTGACCTCGTTAAGGTTCTTTTGCGTGATGCCACGGGTGATGGCGCGCACGCTGGTGCGCAGGATGATCCCTGGCATGTCGTCACGCAGGGCACGGCGGGACATGGCGGTGGTGCTGTTGAGCAAGGTCAGGTTCTGTTGCTGGCCGTCGATGCCAATCTGGGTGAAGGTCTGGGTCGAAGTGTCGGCCTTGATCACCGGGAACGACAGCGGGGTGATCACCAGATTGCCGTTGATCGGCAGAGGCAGGGGAATGCGCACCGAGTCACGAGCCGGGGCCAGGCCGCTTTGCACCACGATCAGCACATCGCTCTCATCCGCTGCCAGGGCCGGAAGGGCTGAGGTCTTGGCGGCCTTTTGGCGCTTGGACTTTGCCGATTTGCGTTTGCTGTTTGCCTTCACGGGCGCTGCCGGGTTGTCCAGGTTCAGCAGGGCCTGTTCCAGCAGCGGGGTGTTGGGGCGCAGTTCGGCCGCCTTGCGGTAGCCGGGAGCTGCCAGGTCTTTTTCGCCCAGGGCTTCGTAGACGAAACCGGCCAGATAGTGACTGAAGGCGCTCTGGTAGCTGTTTTTCAGATTGACCACGTCCGGTGCGTCGAGGGCTTCCACCGGGTAGCCCTTGAGGTCCTTGTACTCCATCTTGATCCCTTGCTTCTCGGCCTCATCCTCGCGCTTGAGGTATTCCTTGTCGCGCAACTCGGCGATCACGGCTTCGCGTTCGTGGGTCTTCTTGATCGCCATGCGGGCGCCGTCGAAGTCGTTGCTGGCCAGCAGGTTCATGGCCATCTGGGTGGTCAGCATGACTTTTTCGTAGTCATAGCCTTCGTAGCGGCGGACCTTGTCGTTGATCAAGAAACTGCCGAACTGGGCCAGGTATTTGTCGGTGTCGAACTTGACCGAGTCTTCCCAGTTGCCCACTACCTGATCGGCCTGGCTCCAGGCGGCCTGGCTGCCGTTGAGGTCACCCTTGGCGCGCAGCAGTTCGCCCTTCTCGAAGTAGTAGAGCAGGTCCTTGTCTTCACCCAGGTTGTGTTTTTCCAGCAGGCTCAGGGCCGCATCGAGGTTACCGGCGCGCAGTTGCTGATTGGTTTGCTCAAGTTCGTTGTCGTAGCTGCGAAAGGCCGAACAACCAGTCAGCAGAGTGACTGCGCACAACGCAATCGAGGTAAGGGCGCGGGATGCCATGGGTACTTCTTCTTCCCTGAATGAGACAGCCTAGTGTGCGGGTAGGGCTGGACGAACCCACTGGCAGGCACAGTGATTAACCTGCCAGTTCCTCATAAGAAGAGGAGCTTAAATACCGTCTCGCGATAAAGAAGGCGCGGCATTATAAACGTGGTTTTGGGTGCTGTAATGGCTTTTTGATTTCAATCTGCTCGGGTTGACCACTATGCGAACCACTGCTCATTGCACGCCCAACAAGGTGGTCAGCGGGCTACTCTCCGGGGTCGATGGGGTAATGGCGAACAGTCGCTCGCCGACGCGGCGCAGGCTGATGACCTGATAGCGTTGATCCAGCTTGAACCTGTGCTCGCCGGCCTGGCCCAAGGCCAAGCGGTGCAGGCCCTTCTTCAGCCGCAGGCGGGTCACCAGTGTGGTATCCGGCAGGGTACGCCAGGTACGGGTGTCGGCGTCTTCAATGAGCACGTTCAGGCGCTGTCGTTCCTTGGCGCGTTCCGGGTCTTTCTTCATCTGCTGGGCCTGGTAGGACGCGTAGGACTGGGCACGATAGGTGGTGCGCAGGATGATGCCCGGCAGATCGTCGCGCAGGGCGCGGCGGGACATGGCGCTGACGCTGTTGAGGGCGGTCAGCGACTGTTTGCGACCGTCCACCTTGATCTGCTGCAGGGGGCTGGTGGAGTGGTCGGCGACCATGATCGGGAAGGACATCAGCGTCGGGATCGGCTGGCCCTCGATGTCCACCGTCACGGGTAACTGGACTGAGCCGCGGGCGGGTGCCAGGCCATTTTGCACGATGATCAACAGGTCGCTTTCATCGGCCTTGGCGGTTCCTCGGTCGAGGTTGCGCAGGGCCTGTTCCAGTAGCAGGGTGTGGGGGCGAAGCTCGATAGCCTGGCGGTAGCCGGCGGCGGCCAGGGCCTTTTCGCCCAGGGCTTCGTAGAGGTAGCCGGCCAGGTAATGGCTGAATGCACTCTGGTAGCTGTTTTTCAGTTCCAGCACTTCGGGAGCGTCCAGCGTAGCGACCGGATAGCCCTGCAGATCCTGGTAGCGCACGTTGATCCCCTGGTTGCGGGCCTGTTCTTCGAGTTGCAGGTATTGTTTGTCCCGCAGCTCGGCGATCAGCGCTTCGCGCTCATGGGTTTTCTTGATCTCGATGCGGGCACCGTCGAAATCCTGCAGGGCCAGATGGTTGATCGCCATCTGGGTGGTCAGCATGACCTTCTCGTAGTCGTAGCCTTCGTAGCGCCGGACCTTGTCGTTGATCAGGTAACTGCCGAATTGGGCCAGGTACTTGGCGCTGTCGAATTTCACCGACTCTTCCCAGGTGAACACCACCCGGTCGGCGCGGCGCCAGGCGAGCTGGCTGCCAATCAGATCGCCCTTGGCCCGCAGCAGCTCGCCCTTTTCGAAGTAGTACAGCAAGTCCTTGTCCTGCCAGGGGTTGTGCCGCTCCAGCAAATCCAAAGCGCCCTCGACATTGCCTGCTTGCAGTTGCTGGTTGGTCTGTTGCAGTTCCAGGTCGTAGTTGCGAAAGATCGAACAGCCGCTCAACAGCAGCAGGATCGATAGCAACGAGGGGATGAGGCAGCGGGTCATAGACGGTGTTTCTTCCCTGAACGAGACCTGCAAGAGGTGGTGCATTATCGGTGGCTGGCAGGAGGCAGGGAAGGGCTGTCGCGAGATTGTGGCGATGGCTTGCCCATGCAGTGTTATCTGCAGATCTGCGCCGTTGGGCGGGCCGCGGTCGGCGCAAGTGTATCAACAGGCGGATAAGTCTTGAGTGAAACTGATTGGGAGTGAACAATATGTTACTTCGTATTTCCATTTGAGATTCGTTCATGACTGCCACTTCCCGTTTACTGGCGTTGTTGATGCTGCCGGTGCTCGTGCTCTGCAGCTTCAATCTGCTGGCCGATACCGTTGAAGGCGCGCCGAAGGCTTTGCACCTGCTGGATTACATCGGGGCGGACTATCCGCCTACGGTGCAAGCCGGCCAGGTCGTCGACGAATCGGAGTACCGCGAGCAAGTGGAATTTCTCGGGGTCTTGCAGGGGCTGATTGCCGAGTTGCCGGTCAAACCGGAGAAGGCCGAGCTGGAGCAGGGCATCAGCAGCCTGCGCAAGGCGGTCGCCGATCGCGCGGACGGTAGCCAGGTGGCGCGTCTGGCACGCCAGATGGGTGCCAAGCTGGCGGTGGCGTATGAGGTCAGTCAAGCGCCGATCATTACTCCGGACCCGGCTCGCGGCGCGCCGTTGTATGCCCAGCACTGTTCGGTCTGCCACGGGGCGCAAGGTGCCGGCGACGGCCCGGCGGGGGTTGGCATGGCGCCGCCTCCCGCCAATCTGCGCGACGTTGCACGCCTTGATCGCCTGAGTCTGTACGCCATCTACAACACCCTGGGTTTGGGCGTGGAGGGCACCGACATGCCGTCTTTCGCCGATCAGTTGGATGAACGTCAGCGTTGGGATCTGGCCACCTACATTGCTGGATTCAGCGCCGATCCGGCGGCTGCCAAGGATTCGCAGCGCTTCAACCTGGCCGATCTGGCCCGGCAGACGCCCGGCGAGGTACTGGCCGCCCAAGGCCCGCAGGCGGCGGCGACCTTCCGTGCCCAGCGCGCCCGGCCACCACAGGTCAAGCGTGGGCCGGGGCAGTTGCTGGACTACACCGCCGCCACCCTGGACAAGAGCCTCGCGGCCTATCGCAATGGCGATCATGATCAGGCCTACGACCTGTCGGTAGCGGCTTATCTGGAAGGCTTCGAGCTGGTGGAAAGCTCTCTGGACAACGTCGATGCCACGGTCCGCAAGGACACCGAAAAGGCCCTGATGGCTTACCGTCAGTCGTTGCAGGACGGTCTGCCGGTGACTCAGGCCCAACAACGGCTGGACGTGGCCAAGGCCAAGCTCAAGGCATCTGCCGAGTTGTTGGGCGGCGACGGCCTGAGCTGGTCCCTGAGCTTTATCTCCGGCTTGCTGATCCTGCTGCGCGAGGGCCTGGAAGCGATTCTGGTGCTGGCGGCGATCCTGGCGTTCCTGCGTAACACCGGCCAGCAATCGGCGGCGCGCAGTGTCAACCTCGGCTGGGGCCTGGCGCTGCTGGCGGGCCTGGGGACCTGGGCCTTGGCGGCTTATGTGATCGACGTCAGCGGTTCTCAGCGGGAACTACTGGAAGGGGCTACGGCGCTGTTCGCCAGTGTCATGGTGTTGTGGCTTGGGGTGTGGATGCATGATCGCCGGCATGCGGCGGCCTGGCAGGACTACATCAAGAGCAGCCTGGTGGGCGGTGGCGGCCGCTTTGGTTTTGCGGTGCTGGCGTTCTTCTCGGTCTACCGCGAGTTGTTCGAAGTGATCCTGTTCTACGAGACCCTATGGCTGCAGGCCGGTCCTGCCGGGCACAACGCCGTGCTGGCCGGTGGTGCCAGCGCCCTGGTGCTGTTGGTGGGCCTGGCCTGGGTGATTTTGCGCGGGTCGGCCAAGCTGCCGCTGGCGCTGTTCTTCGGCATCAACGCGGCGCTGTTGTGCGCGCTGTCGGTGGTGTTTGCCGGGCACGGGGTCAAGGCGTTGCAGGAGGCAGGTATCTTTGGCACTCGGCCGGTGCCGTTCTTCGACTTCGACTGGCTGGGCATTCATGCCGACGCCTATTCCCTGGGTGCCCAAGTCGTGGCGTTGTTGGCGATCGTGGTGCTCTACAGCCGCAGTCGCATGGGAGAGAAGCGCCGCCTGCAGGCCTCTTGAGCCGGCGCCATTGTTGATAGCGGGCGAGCCTGTTCCTGCGGGGGCGGCTTGCCCGTTTTGCATGTCGTGAGGAGAACCTTCAATGCGTGTTTGGATCGATGCCGACGCTTGCCCCAAGGCCGCTAAGGATCAAGTGGTGCGCTTTGCCCTCAAGCGCCAGTTCGAGGTGGTGCTGGTGGCCGGGCAGGCGCAGATCAAACCGGCCTTTGCCTGCGTCAAGCTGATAGTGGTGCCCAGTGGCCCGGATGCGGCCGATGACTATCTGGTGGCACACGCGGTGCCCGGTGAGCTGGTGATTTGCAGCGATGTGCCATTGGCTGATCGTCTGGTGAAAAATGGCGTGGCGGCGCTGGACCCGAGGGGCAAGGAGTTCGATGAGCAGAACATGGGCGAGCGCTTGGCGGTGCGCAATCTGTTCACCGATCTGCGGGAGCAGGGGCAGGTCGGTGGTGGACAGGGGCCTTATGGCGATCGTGAGAAGCAGGCATTCGCCAATGCCCTGGACCGGATCCTGACCCGTCTGGCGCGTCAGGCTTGAAAGGGCGGGTGGTGGCGAGGGCGCTTACTGCGGTTTGCGAGCCTAGCCGGCGTTGGGACCGCTTACCGCCTGGCGGCCCCAGCGCCCTCGCCACGGGGGTTACTTTTGTGGGCCGATCACTGCTCGCCTTCGTGGGTCAACTCCAACACCCGGTCCACCAGCTTGTTGATGCCCGAGGCGGCTTCGCTGATTGACTGCGCCAGCATATAGGCAGGGGTCGTCACCAGTTTGCGCGCCTGGTCTTCGATGATGTCGCCCACCGCGCAATCGGCGTGGGTGGCGCCCATTTTCACCAGGGCCGCCGCAGTGTCGGCGTCGTTGCCGATGGTGCAGGTAACGCCCGGGCCGTAGATTTTCGCCGCCAAGGCCGGGGCAATGCACATCAGGCCCACCGGCTTGCCGGCTTCGGCAAAGGCTTCGGCCAGGGCCAGTACGTCCGCCTGGACCGTGCAGGCGGCACCTTGGGTGGCGAAGTCGGAGAGGTTCTTGGCCGCGCCGAACCCGCCGGGAACGATCAGTGCATCGAAGTCGTTGACGTCGGCTTGGCTCAGGTCCTTGACCTCGCCACGGGCGATGCGTGCCGATTCCACCAGCACGTTGCGGGTTTCGGGCATGGTTTCACCGGTCAGGTGATTGAGCACATGCATCTGTGCAATATTCGGCGCGAAGCACTGTACCTGGGCGCCGCGTTGATTGAGGCGCAGCAGGGTGATCACGCTTTCGTGGATCTCGGCACCGTCGAACACACCACAACCGGAAAGGATCACTGCAACTTTTTTGCTCATGGGGTTTTTCTCCAGATTCTTGACGTTCACTGTTCGCCAAATGCCCAGTGTGTTACTCGATGGGTGCCTTAGGTTCCTTGGCTTGCTCCTGGGCCGCAAGCTGTTCGGCCGCGTAAATCTGCTTGGCCAGGCGCGCGTTCTTGAATCGCCGCCGTAGCCACAGGCCGAAGCCCAGGACCAACAAGGCGCCCAGTACCCAGAGTTCGTACTTCTTGATGCTGCCGAGCATGCCTTCCATGACCGCCCCAAAATGGTAGGCCGCCGAGGCCAGCGCCAGGGCCCAGACCGCTGCGCCAATGCCATTGAGCAACAGGTAGCGTCCGGGCGGGTAGCCGGACAGGCCGATGGCCACGGGCATTACCGTGCGCAGGCCATACACGAAGCGAAAGCTGAGTACCCAGATGTCCGGGTGCTTGCGGACATGCTCCAGGGCCCGGTCACCCATCAATTGCCAGCGCGGTTTGCGTGCCAGCAGTCTGCGGCCATGCTTGCGCCCCAGGAAGTACCACAGCTGGTCGCCGGCGTAGCTGCCGAAGAAGGCGACCACCACCACCAGGTTGATGTCCATGTATCCGCGGAACGCTAGAAAACCGGCAAGAACCAGAATGGTTTCGCCTTCGAAAAACGTGCCGAGAAAGAGGGCGAAGTAGCCGAAATCCTGAAGAAATTGTTGGAGCATTGTCTGGATGCTGGCGAAATGAACGCGCAGCCTACCCCTTCGACGACGTTCGGGAAAGTATCGCGATGTGTCTCGACGCGAACAATTCGCCCAATGACAATGTGTGTTGCTGCCGGTCAACAGCCTGAGCACAACTGTCATCTGTTCGTCATAATGCCCGCTTATAACTGTCACGCTTGCCCGCCAGCGCGGGCACTGGAGTCCGCCGTGAGCTTTACCCCTGCCAACCGCCTGTTTCCAGCTACGCGTCTGCGGCGCAATCGTCGTGATGATTTCTCCCGCCGTCTGGTTCGTGAAACCCGACTGAGCGTGGATGACCTGATCCTGCCGGTGTTTGTGCTTGAGGGTCAGAATCGACGCGAGGCGGTGGCTTCGATGCCGGGCGTGGAGCGCCTGACCATCGACCTGCTGCTGGAAGAGGCGGCGCATTGGGTCGAGCTGGGGATTCCGGCCCTGGCGCTGTTTCCGGTGACGCCGGCCGAATTCAAGTCCCTGGACGCTGCCGAAGCCTGGAACCCGCAGGGCATTGCCCAGCGCGCCACCCGCGCCCTGCGTGAACGCTTCCCGGCACTGGGCGTCATCACCGATGTGGCCCTGGACCCGTTCACCACCCATGGCCAGGACGGCATCCTCGACGAACACGGCTATGTACAGAACGACATCACCGTCGATGCTCTGGTGCGCCAGGCCCTGTCCCATGCAGAAGCCGGCGCTCAGGTGGTGGCGCCGTCGGACATGATGGACGGGCGCGTCCAGGCGATCCGCGAAGCCCTGGAGCTGGCGGGTCACGTCAACGTGCGGATCATGGCCTATTCGGCCAAATACGCCAGCGCCTACTACGGTCCCTTCCGCGAAGCGGTGGGCTCGGCGCTGAACCTGGGCAAGGCCGACAAGGCCTCGTACCAGATGGACCCGGCCAACGGTCAAGAAGCCCTGCACGAAGTGGCGGCGGACCTGGCGGAAGGAGCGGACATGGTCATGGTCAAGCCAGGCATGCCGTACCTGGATATCCTTTTTCGGGTCAAGGATGAATTCAAGGTGCCGACCTTTGTCTATCAGGTCAGCGGCGAATACGCCATGCACATGGCGGCGATCGAGAAGGGTTGGTTGGGTGAAGGGGTTATTCTTGAATCCCTGACCGCTTTTAAACGTGCAGGTGCCGATGGCATCCTGACTTACTTTGCCGTTCGTGCTGCTCAATTGTTACGAGAGCAAAAATAGCCCTCCCAGGAACACGCGATGAATACTGAAGGACTCTCAGAAGTTGCCGTAAAAGACGCTCAGCCGGTGGTCGAGCCAGTGGTTGAAACCCCACCGGAGATGGAGCCTGCACCAGCGGCTGCGGCAGCGGTGGCCGAGGTGCAACCAGCGCCGGCCATTGTCATTCCCAACCTGGATGACAGCAGCCTGTATATCCACCGCGAGCTGTCGCAGCTGCAGTTCAACATCCGCGTGCTGGAACAGGCGCTGGATGAGTCCTACCCGCTGCTGGAACGCCTGAAGTTCCTGCTGATTTTCTCCAGTAACCTGGACGAGTTCTTCGAGATTCGCGTC
This sequence comes from Pseudomonas sp. LD120, assembly GCF_009861525.1. Taxonomy (GTDB): domain Bacteria; phylum Pseudomonadota; class Gammaproteobacteria; order Pseudomonadales; family Pseudomonadaceae; genus Aquipseudomonas. Next base: position 429,891 of record NZ_WVHL01000005.1, read on the forward strand.
GCCGGCCTGAAGAAGCAGATCACCTTCGCCCGTGAGCAGGCCGGTGCCGATGGCCTGCAACCGCACCAGGCCCTGGCCCGAATCAGCGAGCTGGTGCATGGTCACGTTGACCGTCAGTACGCGATCCTCAACGACATCCTGCTGCCGGAGCTGGAGAAGCATCAGATTCGCTTTATCCGTCGCCGGCACTGGACCACCAAGCTCAAGACCTGGGTCCGGCGCTTCTTCCGCGACGAAATCGCACCGATCATCACCCCCATTGGCCTCGACCCGACGCACCCGTTCCCGCTGCTGGTGAACAAGAGCCTGAACTTCATCGTTGAGCTCGAAGGCATCGATGCCTTTGGCCGCGACTCGGGTCTGGCGATCATTCCGGCGCCGCGCTTGCTGCCACGGATCATCAAGGTGCCGGAAGAGGTCGGCGGCCCTGGCGACAACTATGTGTTCCTGTCGTCGATGATCCACGCCCACGCCGATGACCTGTTTCAGGGCATGAAGGTAAAAGGCTGCTATCAATTCCGCCTGACCCGTAACGCTGACCTGGCGGTGGACACCGAGGACGTCGAAGACCTGGCCCGTGCCTTGCGCGGCGAGCTGTTCTCGCGCCGCTACGGTGATGCGGTGCGCCTGGAAGTGGCCGACACTTGCCCCAAACACCTGTCGGACTACCTGCTCAAGCAGTTCAACCTGCACGAGACCGAGTTGTATCAGGTCAACGGCCCGGTGAACCTGACGCGGCTGTTCAGCATCACCGGCCTGGACAGTCACCCGGAGCTGCAATACACCCCGTTCACCCCGCAGATCCCCAAGCTGCTGCAAAACAGCGAGAACATCTTCAGCGTTGTCAGCAAGCAGGACATCCTGCTGCTGCACCCGTTCGAGTCCTTCACTCCGGTGGTCGACCTGCTGCGCCAGGCCGCCAAGGACCCGCATGTGCTGGCGGTGCGCCAGACCCTGTACCGCAGTGGCGCCAACTCGGAAATCGTCGACGCTCTGGTGGACGCGGCGCGTAATGGCAAGGAGGTCACGGCGGTGATCGAGTTGCGAGCGCGGTTTGACGAAGAATCCAACCTGCAGATGGCCAGTCGCCTGCAAGCGGCGGGCGCGGTGGTGATCTACGGCGTGGTGGGCTTCAAGACCCACGCCAAGATGATGCTGATCCTGCGTCGCGAGGCCGGCGAAATCGTGCGTTATGCCCACCTGGGCACCGGTAACTACCACGCGGCCAATGCTCGTCTGTACACCGACTACAGTCTGCTGACCTCCGACGATGCCTTGTGTGAAGACGTCGGCAAACTGTTCAGCCAGTTGATCGGCATGGGCAAGACCCTGCGCATGAAGAAGTTGCTGCACGCGCCGTTCACCCTGAAGAAAGGCATGCTCGACATGATCGCCCGGGAGACTCAGTTCGCCCTGGACGGCAAGCCCGCGCACATCATCGCCAAGTTCAACTCGCTGACCGATCCGAAGATCATCCGCGCGCTGTACAAGGCCAGCCAGTCCGGCGTGCGTATCGACCTGGTGGTGCGTGGCATGTGCTGCCTGCGTCCGGGGATTGCCGGGGTATCGCACAACATCCACGTGCGTTCCATCATCGGCCGCTTTCTGGAGCACACCCGGGTGTTCTACTTCCTCAACGGCGGCGAGGAGCAGATGTTCCTCTCCAGTGCCGACTGGATGGAGCGCAACCTCGACAAGCGGGTCGAGACCTGCTTCCCGGTGGAAGGCAAGAAGCTGATCCTGCGGGTCAAGAAAGAGCTGGAAAGTTACCTCACCGACAACACCCACAGCTGGAGCCTGCAGTCCGACGGTCGTTACATCCGCAACACGCCGACCGGCAACCAGAACCCACGCAGTGCCCAGGCGACCTTGCTGGAGCGTCTTGGCAGCCCGGTATTGCCAGTGCGTTAAACGCGATAGGCGCCCACGAAAAAAGGCCAGTCCGATCATCGGGCTGGCCTTTTTCGTAATTTGTGTCCCGTCTTGAATAAGGTTTACGCCTCCTGAGCTGTTTTTCAGGAGGGCGTAATGGAATCAGCAAAAAGGCGCAGTCAGCGAGACTGCACGCTGACTTCTAAATTGTCGGTCGTCGACCCGGTCGAGAAAGGCGTGGTGCCTGTTTGTCAGCGAGATGGCTCCTTCAGTCCCGGTGTGCAGGGTCAGCTAACGTTGAGCACGATGCCGACCCGGGTCAGCCATTCCGCTTCAAGGGCGAAGTCGGCCTGGGTCAGCTGGTTTTCATCCAGCCAGTTTTCCGGGAACTCCACATCCAGATGATCGCCGCTGGCGCTGAGGCTCACCTGGGGCATTTGCTGGGTGCCGCGGATGTGGTGGAACAGGATGGCAAAGCGCAGCAGCACGCACAGGCGGATCAGCTTGATGCCGTCATCACCGAACTCGGCGAATTTTTCCTTGGGAATGTTGCGGCGATGACCACGCACCAGCAGCGCCAGCATCTGCTGGTCTTCCCGGGAGAAACCGGCCAGGTCCGAGTGTTCGATCAGGTAGGCGCCGTGCTTGTGGTAGTGGTAGTGGGCGATATCCAATCCCACTTCGTGGACTTTCGCCGCCCAGCCCAACAGCTCGCGCCAGACGCCGTCTTCCAGGTCCCAGTCGGCGGCGACCTGGTCGAAGGCGCGCAGGGCCTTGCCTTCAACGCGCGAGGCCTGTTCCAGGTCGACGTGGTAGCGCTCCATCAGCGAGCTGAGGGTACGCTCGCGAACGTCTTCGTGGTGATGACGGCCCAGCAGGTCATAGAGCACGCCTTCACGCAGGGCGCCTTCGCAGTGGTCCATGCGCTGCAATTCCAGCGCGTCGAAGATGGCTTCGAGAATTGCCAGGCCCGCGGGGAAGATTGCCCGGCGATCGGGTTTGATGCCTTCAAAGTCGATCTTGTCGGTATCGCCGAGCTTGAACAGCTTGCGCTTGAGCCAGGCCAGCCCTTCGGCGTTGACCTCGCCACTGCCCTGGCCGCCGGCCTTGAGGGCCAGGCCAATGGCGCGAATGGTTCCCGAGGAGCCGATGGCTTCGTCCCAGGTCAGGCGATGCAGCGCGTGCTCGATGCTCATGATTTCCAGGCGCGCGGCAGTGTAGGCCTGGGCGTAGCGGGCGGGCGTGACCTTGCCGTCGCGGAAATAACGCTGGGTGAAGCTGACGCAACCCATTTGCAGGCTTTCCCGCAGCAGGGGTTCGAAACGCTGGCCAATGATGAATTCGGTACTGCCGCCGCCGATGTCGGCCACCAGGCGCTTGCCCGCGGTGTCGGCGAGGGTGTGGGACACGCCGAGGTAAATCAGGCGCGCTTCTTCGCGGCCGGAGATGACTTCCACGGGGTGGCCGAGGATTTCCTCGGCGCGGCGAATGAATTCGCCACGGTTGCGTGCCTCACGCAAGGCGTTGGTGCCCACGATGCGCACCGTGCCTGGGGGCATGCCGTTGATCAGTTGCGAGAAGCGCTTGAGGCAGTCGAGCCCACGCTGCATGGATTCTTCGTTGAGTTGGCGTTCTTCGTTGATTCCGGCGGCCAGTTGAACCTTTTCGCCCAGCCGCTCGAGAATGCGGATTTCACCGTTCTGGGCCTTGGCCACGACCATGTGAAAGCTGTTGGAGCCCAGATCGATTGCGGCGATCAAGGACAGATTCTTGGCTTGGGATTGGGGCATGGGGGGGGTCTCGGTCGATAACCTCGCCATCCTGCCACGATCACAGGCTCGCGCCAACGCGCAGTATCTAATGGCTTGATTCAACGCACTAAAGTGCGCGCCACGGAGCCGTGTCACCGCAGGTGCGGGAGTATCGCGCTCGAGATTGCCTGAGGTCCTGCGGACCTTTTCGCAGCCTCGCTTAGGCCCGACAGCGGCGCCGGGGCGTTTGGGGGGGGGCGCGTGCGTTTCAGTGAATGGTTTTGGTTATATAAAAATTCTTAAATAGTATTTTTAAGAATATCCATGGCTATCTACTATTGTGCCCACGCCGCAAGCAGTGCCGTAACTGCCCCAGGCACTTCTCATTCAGGAGCAACACCATGAGCGCCTCTCTACGTAGCGTTGACGGTCAGGACGAAGCAACCCTCTTGCGGGAAATTCAAAGCGCGCTGCGGGATCTGCGCTTTGGCGCGGTGGAAATCACCGTGCACAACGCCCAGGTCGTGCAGATCGAACGCAAGGAAAAATTTCGCTTGCAGCAGCCCGGCAACAAGCCCGGCTGAACGCTGCTTCATCCTCTCGCCATCGAGAGGCCCGACTGGTCAACCGGAGGGCGTTATCCATGACCGCCAGTCTGAGCCCCAGCGTTCACCCTCGAGGGCGGACCTGATGCGCCATAAGAAAAATCCCAGCACCTTAAAAATAGGGAGCTCCATCATGTCGTCGATTCGCCGTTATGCCCTGGCCGCCCTCGCCAGCGCCGTTTTTGCCGGTTCCGCCGTGGCCAAGGATTACCAGTTGCTTAACGTGTCCTACGACCCGACCCGCGAGCTGTATCAGGACTACAACGCCGAGTTCGTAAGCTTCTGGAAGCAGTCGCACCCTGGCGACACCGTGAAGGTCCAGCAATCCCACGGGGGCTCCGGCAAGCAGGGCCGTGCGGTGATCGACGGCCTGCGCGCCGACGTGGTGACCCTGGCCCTGGCCGGCGACATCGACGAAATCGCCAAGCTCGGCAAGACCCTGCCGGCGGACTGGCAGCAGCGCCTGCCCGACGCCAGCACGCCCTACACCTCGACCATCGTGTTCCTGGTGCGCAAGGGCAATCCCAAAGGCATCAAGGACTGGGGCGACCTGATCAGGAAAGACGTCTCGGTGATCACCCCGAACCCGAAAACCTCTGGCGGCGCCCGCTGGAACTTCCTCGCCGCCTGGGCCTACGGCCTGAAGAGCGGCGGCAGCGAAGCCAAGGCTGAGCAATACGTGAAGGCGCTGTTCAAGCAGGTGCCGGTGCTGGACACCGGTGCGCGCGGTTCGACCATCACCTTCGTCAACAACGGTCAGGGCGACGTGCTGCTGGCCTGGGAAAACGAAGCCTTCCTGGCCCTCAAGGAAGACGGCGGCACTGACAAGTTCGAGATTGTCGTGCCGTCGCTGTCGATCGTCGCTGAGCCGCCGGTGGCGCTGGTGGACAAGAACGCCGAGAAGAAAGGCAACAGCGAAATCGCCCGGGCCTACCTCGAACACCTGTACAGCCCGGCGGGCCAGGCCATTGCCGCCAAGCACTTCTACCGCCCGCGGGACAAGGACGTCGCGGCCCAATATGCCCAGCAGTTCCCCACCCTGGAACGGGTGACTATCGACAAGGACTTCGGCGGCTGGAAGACTGCGCAACCCAGATTTTTCAAGGACGGCGGGGTGTTCGACCAGATCTACCAGGCCCAATAAGCCACATCGACCACCGCCAGTAACCGCGAGGCTGTTGGTGAATCTCTCAAGGCCACCGCGCTCATCGCTGATGCAGTCGTGGTGATTGACGAGTTTCGTGGGCCGGCTCGCTCTTACATGTTAACCAAGGACTTTTATGTCGCGTCGTATCTCCCCCGTCATACCCGGCTTCGGGCTGACGCTGGGTTACACCTTGGTGTACCTCAGCCTGATCGTGCTCATTCCCCTGGCGGCGATGTTCGTGCATGCCGCGCAACTCACCTGGGATCAGTTCTGGGTCATCATCTCGGCGCCACGGGTGCTCGCCGCGCTCAAACTGAGCTTCGGCACCGCGCTGTGCGCGGCCATCATCAACGGTTTGATCGGCACATTGCTGGCCTGGATCCTGGTGCGTTACACCTTCCCCGGGCGCAAGATCATTGATGCCATGATCGACCTGCCATTCGCCCTGCCCACCGCCGTGGCCGGCATCGCCCTGACCGCGCTCTACGCGCCCACCGGCCTGGTGGGCCAGTTCGCCACCGACCTGGGTTTCAAGATCGCCTACACGCCCCTGGGCATTACCCTGGCGCTGACCTTCGTCACCCTGCCGTTCGTGGTGCGCACGGTGCAGCCGGTGCTGGCGGACATTCCCCGTGAAGTGGAAGAGGCCGCCGCTTGCCTCGGCGCCAAGCCCTGGCAGGTGTTCCGCCATATCCTGGTGCCGGCCTTGCTGCCGGCCTGGCTCACCGGGTTTGCCCTGGCGTTTGCCCGGGGCGTCGGCGAGTACGGTTCGGTGATCTTCATCGCCGGCAACATGCCGATGAAGACCGAGATCCTGCCGCTGCTGATCATGGTCAAGCTCGACCAGTACGACTACACCGGCGCTACCGCCATCGGCGTCATGATGCTGGTGGTTTCCTTCATTCTGCTGCTGCTGATCAACCTGCTGCAGCGGCGCATCGAACGACCTTAAGGAGGCGCGAACATGTCCCAATCGTCTATTTCCGTCGCCGCCTCCGCCAACGCCGCGCGCCGTGGCAGCGCCACGTCGCGGCGTGTGCTGATTGGCCTGGGCTGGCTGATTTTCGCCCTGTTCCTGCTGCTGCCGCTGTTCATCGTGGTGTCCCAGGGCTTGAAGCTGGGCCTGGGGGCTTTCTTCGCCGCGATCTTCGAGCCCGACGCCCTGTCGGCGCTGAAACTCACGGTGTTCGCGGTGTTGATCTCGGTGCCCTTGAACCTGGTGTTCGGGGTCAGCGCGGCTTGGTGCGTGAGCAAGTATTCGTTCCGTGGCAAGAGCATCCTGGTGACCCTGATTGACCTGCCGTTCTCGGTGTCGCCGGTGATCGCCGGTCTGGTCTACATACTGATGTTCGGCGCCCAGGGCCTGCTCGGCCCCTGGCTTTCCGATCACGACATCCAGATCGTTTTCGCCTTGCCGGGCATCGTCTTGGCCACCATCTTCGTCACCGTGCCCTTCGTCGCCCGGGAGCTGATTCCGCTGATGCAGGAACAGGGCACCCAGGAAGAGGAAGCCGCGAGGTTGCTCGGGGCCAACGGCTGGCAGATGTTCTGGCACGTTACTGTGCCCAACATCAAATGGGGCCTGATCTACGGCGTGGTGCTGTGTACCGCCCGGGCCATGGGCGAATTCGGCGCGGTGTCGGTGGTCTCCGGGCACATTCGCGGGGTCACCAACACCCTGCCGCTGCACGTGGAAATCCTCTACAACGAGTACAACCACGTCGCCGCCTTTGCCGTCGCCAGCCTGTTGCTGATCCTGGCGTTGTTCATCCTGCTGCTCAAGCAGTGGAGCGAATCCCGAATCAACCGCCTGCGCGCCAGCGCCGCGGAGGAATAAGACATGTCGATCGAAGTCCGTAACGTCAGCAAGAACTTCAACGCCTTCAAGGCCCTCAACAGCATCAACCTGGACATCCACAGCGGCGAGCTGGTGGCCTTGCTCGGCCCGTCCGGCTGCGGCAAGACCACCCTGCTGCGGATCATCGCCGGCCTGGAAACGCCGGACGACGGCAGCATCGTGTTCCACGGCGAGGACGTTTCCGGCCACGACGTGCGTGATCGCAACGTCGGGTTCGTGTTCCAGCACTACGCCCTGTTCCGCCACATGAGCGTGTTCGACAACGTCGCCTTCGGCCTGCGCATGAAGCCCAAGCACCAGCGCCCCAGCGAGAGCAAGATCGCCGAAAAGGTTCATGACTTGTTGAACATGGTGCAGCTGGACTGGCTCGCCGACCGCTACCCGGAGCAACTGTCCGGCGGCCAGCGCCAGCGTATCGCCCTGGCCCGGGCCCTGGCGGTGGAGCCCAAGGTGCTGCTGCTGGACGAACCCTTCGGCGCCCTCGACGCCAAGGTGCGCAAGGAGCTGCGGCGCTGGTTGGCGCGGCTGCACGAAGACATCAACCTGACTTCGGTGTTCGTCACCCACGACCAGGAAGAAGCCATGGAAGTGGCGGACCGCATCGTGGTGATGAACAAGGGCGTGATCGAACAGATCGGCTCCCCGGGGGATGTGTACGAGAACCCGGCCAGCGACTTCGTCTACCACTTCCTTGGCGACTCCAACCGCCTGCACCTGGGCGAGGACCACCACGTGCTGTTCCGCCCGCACGAAGTGTCGCTGTCGCGTTCGGAGCTGGAAGACCACCACGCCGCGCAAGTGCGCGACATTCGTCCCCTGGGCGCCACCACTCGGGTGACCCTCAAGGTGGAAGGGCAGAGCGATTTGATCGAAGCCGAAGTGGTGAAGGACCACGACAGCCTGATCGGCCTGGCCCGTGGCGAGACGTTGTTCTTCAAGCCCAAGGTCTGGCAAAAACTCTCCAGCTTCTGAGTCGTCTCCCACGCAGGCGTCCTCGCGGTCTGCAACTGACCCGAGGGCGCCGTTGTCGGCCAGCGGAGTGTCGCTTGGGGCGACTGCGGCAGCAGGATAATGGCGCTCAGCTATTGCCCCTAGCCCGATTCGATCTATGCCCCGTTCCCTGGCCGCCACAATCGTTATCTACGCTGGAAATTGTGCCAGGAGGGTGCGATTGAGGCGTCCATGACGGACCGGCGTTTTGTCTCCTGGCCAGCCTGATGCTACCAAGGAGACCAGCATGAAAGAGGACGTCTATCAGCCCGCTTTGAAATGGGGCTATGCACTATGCGGCATGTTGCTCAGCCCCCTAGCCCTTGCTGTTGATCCACCAAGCCTTTCCCCATTCGTACCCTTCGACGTGGCGGTCACCGCTCCTCCTAAACCGACCCTGAAGAGCCTGCAGCATGATTTCGATGTGCTGTCCTGGCAGACCTTTATTGCCCTCAATTGGCCAGCCGGGGAGGACGGCGCCGCCGCTCCGGGCCCGATCGGTAAAGAGGACGGCGCCACTGTCTGGGAAGGCTGGAAAGAGAGCTACCAGATCTTCCGCGCCAAGGGCGAGAAGCCATTGCCCTGGGATGCTCCGGCCATCATTCCCAAGGCCTGTGAAGGGCTCAAACCCGGGCGCCTGCTGCAGCAGATGGGCAAGGTCGCGGGGGTTCTCGATGAGTTCATCCAGCCGTTCCAGAGCGGTCCGCTGGTGGACCAGAGCGGCACTTACACCCGCAACGAAATCGTGGTCAACCGACCGATGTTCGACGACATCACAGGCAACGGTCTGTACAGCGTCGAGGGTCAGCAGGCGTATTTTGCCGCCAGCAGTAATCACCGCGTGGCCTTCAGTTGCGGCTCAGAAGCCAAGCAGGAGAACGGCGCAATCATGGTCAAGGCCTCGTGGAAGGTGTTGGACGGCACCGACCAGCGCAGTCGTTTTCATACAGTCGATGCCCTGGTCTACACCCCCGGCAACAGCGATCCGACGCATGGCCCCATCGTCGAAGAGTCGTGCAAGGCCGAGCCGGTAGGGCTGGTGGGCCTGCACATCGTGCACAAGACCAAGGAAGCGCCGCAGTGGGTGTGGTCGACCTTTGAGCACGTGGATAACGTGCCGGAAAAGACCACGCCGCTGGAGCAACGCCAAGGGCCGTACCTGTTCTACAACGCCGCCAGCCCGGCCAAGGTCAACGAGCCGCCGCCCCGGCCATGGAACCCGGCGGTCAAGGCCGCGCCGTCGCAGATTGTGCGCGAGATTCCCCTGACCGATGAAACTCGCGCGTTGAACAGCACCTATCAGACGCTGCTGCGCACGGCCAATCCCCAGAGCGTCTGGGCCAACTACCAGTTGATCAGCACCCAGTGGCCTGCCGATCCGGCCAATGACTGCAACGTGCTGTCGCCGACCAACCCCTTGGGCAGCCCGGCGCCAACCTTCCTCGCCAACGCCACCCTGGAGACCTTTATCCAGGGTACCGTGCCCCAGGCGTCTTCCAGTTGCATGGACTGCCATAACAACGCCACGACCCGGGTCACCCAGAGTCCGCGAACCAGCTTTGCCGACTTCACCTTTCTGCTGGAGCGGGCCCAATCCACGGGCGCCGCAGGGAGTAAACCATGAGTAGCGAACGCGAGAACTTTGTCGGCCTGTCCTCGGCACTGCTGGGGATCGACCGCAAGCGCCTGGCGCCGACGATCGACCCTATCGACCTGCCCAGCCAGTTCCTGGCCTATATCCGCCCGCGGCTGACTGAATCCCTGCTCAACGACCTGCTCAGCCAGTACGCCAGTCTGTTCAACGACCAGAAGAAGGAGCAGAAAGAGATCGCCCAGATCCTGCTGATGAACGGCGACGCGCCAGCCACTACTCAAGGGGCCAAGGCGTGCCGGTCGATCATGAAGATGTGGCTGCTGGGCGTCTGGTATCAGCCCTATGACGCCGGTCCGTACAAGGAAAAGCAGCAATCGGTCGTGTCCGACCTGGCCTACCAGCAGAGCTGGGCCTGGAGAGTCGCCCAAGCCCATCCCATGGGCTATAGCCAGTTTCATTTCGGCTACTGGAGCGAGACCCCACCCAGCCTGGAGGCCTTTACCGGAGTGCCCGCCAAGGGTCAGCAAGGAGCTTCGTCATGAGCACAGAACAAGCAGATGTGGTGATCGTCGGTGCCGGTCTGGCGGGCAGCATCATCGCCTACCAACTGGGCCTGGCCGGGATCAAGGTGCTGGTGCTGGAGTCTGGGCCGAGCGTGCCGGCCAATCGCACCCAGTACATGGAGCGCTTCTACAACGCGACTCTGAAAACCCCTGAGTCGCCCTATCCACCGGTCAGCAACCTGCAGCCAGCGGAGTTCCCGGAACTGCAGCCAGCCCAGCAGAACGCGCCACGCCCGACCATTGCCGACCTGATCAACGGCTGGAAAAACCCCATGACCAGCTACCTGGTGCAGAAAGGCCCGGAGGCGTTCACCAGCACCTATGAGCGGGTCGGCGGCGGCACCACCTGGCACTGGGTCGCCACCTGCCTGCGCATGCTGCCCAACGACTTCCGCCTCAACTCGCTGTACGGCGTCGGGGTCGATTGGCCGATCAGCTACCAGGACCTGCAAAGCGCCTATTGCCGCGCCGAGGCGGAGATCGGCGTGGCAGCGGATGTGGCCGAGCAGGGCTACCTGGGCATGACCTTCGGCGAGGGCTATCAATTCCCCATGCACGGTATTCCCCTGTCGCTGGTGGACGACAGCTTCGTCAAGGCGGTGGCGGGGCATTCCTTCGATAACCTGCCGTTGCGGGTGACCCCGACCCCGGCTGGGCGCAATTCCGAGCCCTATGCCGGGCGCCGGGTGTGTGCCGGCAACACCAACTGCACGCCGATCTGCCCGATCCAGGCCAAGTACGATGCCACCGTGACCCTGAACAAGGCTCTGGAAACCGGCAATGTGCGGGTGCTGTACCAGACCGTGGCGAGCAAGGTCCTGGTTGATGAGGCGTCACACATCAGTGGTATCGAGTTCATCCAGTACCAGTTGGGGGATGGTCCGCCCACCGGCCATGGTGTGGCCCAGGGGCAGTACTACGTGATTGCCGCCCATGCCATCGAGACCCCCAAGCTGCTGCTCAACTCAGCCTGCCCTGAAGCCCCCAATGGTGTGGCCAACAGCAGTGGCGAGGTCGGACGCAGCCTGGCCGATCACCCGATCTACCTGGCTTGGGGCCTGATGCCGGAAGGTCAGTCGGTGTTCCCCTATCGCGGGCCGGTGTCCACCGCAGGCATTGAAAGCCTGCGCGACGGGAGCTTTCGCGGCGAGCGTGCGGCCTGGCGCATCGAGATCGGCAACGAGGGGTTGAACTGGCCGATCGGCGACCCCTATACCACGGTGTGCGAGCTGATCGATGGCCCCGAAAAAAACCACAATGACAGCCTCACCAACCCTGTGCCGAAGCCCAAACAGGAGGCCCGGGCGCTTTACGGGCGCGAGTTGATCCAGACCCTCAATGATCGCCTGATCCGCCAGTTCCGCATCGCTTTTCTGGTGGAGCAGGTCGAGGACGACCCGAAGCATCCCCTCTGCTACATCCTGCCCTCCAAAGACTACCGCGACCGCCTGGGCATTCCTCGTCCGGAGATCCACTACAAGCTGTCGGACTACACCAAGAAGGGTTTCAAGCAGGCGCGCAAAGCTGCCAGCTACATCATCACCGAGCTGTTGGGGGCCACCGAACTGACCGACCTGAAGCCGAAACCGGAAAAAAATCCCGGGTACTTCTTCTACGACGGTGAGCCTTACAGCTTCCAGGGTGCCGGGCACTTGATGGGCACCTACCGCATGGGCGACGACCGCAAGACTTCGGTGGTGGACAAGCACCAGCGCAGTTGGGACCACGCCAATCTGTTCCTGGTGGGGGACGGGGTGTTCCCCAGCAGCGGCACCGCCAACCCTAGCCTGACCATCGCCGCGCTGTCGTTTCAGGCGGCGGATGTGCTGGCCAACGAGCTCAAGGCCGCCACGGTCACGGTCCAGGCCAACCAACCTTGGCAGGGCACCGGGGTGCAGCTCAATGGCATCAGCCCGCGTCTGGTGCGCTATGTCAGCGGGCGCTGGTCCGCCAGCCCGGCGGGCGGCATGGTCGATGGTCAGGGCAACCCGGCGTACGCCGCCAAGCCCGGCTACACCTTGCCGGGGGCCAGCGAAGGGGCGCTGATCGGTCGGGTCGGGGCCGATGGCGAACCCTTCCTGATCGGTGATCTGGCGGAGATACCGGCGGGCCAGCGAGGGGAGCTGCAACTGTGCATCAACGATGACCTGAACGGGCGTTACGGTGTCGGCCTGCAGGACAACCAGGGTGAACTGACGGTGCGGGTGGCGTTCGGCGCCCTGTGAAAGAACCTGGCCGGGGGTGTTCGGCACCCCCGGCCAGGGCTTCAGATCATGGCTTTCTTGTGCCGCAGGGCCACCGGGCCCGAACGCTGCTCGATGGCCTGTTTCAAGTCATGGCGCAGCCCCAGCAGGAACGCCAGTTCGGCCAGCACAAACAGCGGGCCGACGATCAGCCCCGACAGGTCATCGACGAAGGCCGGCTTGCGGCCCTCGTAGTAATGGCCGATGAACTGGATCACCCAGCCGATCGCGAACAGCCCCAGGCCGCCACTCAGCCACAGCCCAGTGCTTTGCGCCGCCAGCACTTGGCCGGCCCACAGCGACAGGCCCAGCAACCCGCTCATCAGCACCCCCAGGCGCAACTCCAGGCGCAGGTAGAACACGGCCGAAGCCAGGGCCAGCAGCAGCGCCGGCGACAGCGCGATACCCGCCACCGGCCAGGCAGGGCGCGACAGCAGCACCGCCACCGCCACCACAATCATCGGAATGCCGATAAAGTGGCTGGCGATATTGCGCGGGTCGCGGTGGTAGGCGGCGTATTGACTGAGATGATCAACGAGGCTTTTCATTGTTGTTCCTCCGTTAGGGTGGCTGGATCATGCCCGGCGACCACGGGCGGCTCTGTCAGCCAAGCGACAATTGCTCCAATGCCTGGGGAAAAACCTGTTCATGGACATGCAGCAGTGGCGTGAATGCCTGATGACCGGCCAGTGGTTCAGCCACCTGCCGGATGCTTTACAGAATAGTCTGCTGAGCGCTGCTCGGCTGCGCCGGCTGGCGCCAAGGCAGTGCCTGTTCCTGCGGGGCGATCCACCGTGCGGGTTGTATGCGGTGCTGGCAGGAAGCGTGCGCGTCGGCGCGGTCAGCGAGCAGGGCAAGGAGGCGTTGCTGAGCCTGATGCAAGCGCCCCATTGGTTCGGCGAGATCTGCCTGTTCGACGGCCAGCCGCGCACCCACGATGTCTACGCCGAGGGCGCCTGCACCCTGCTGCAGGTGCCGCAGTCGAGCCTACTGCAGTTGTTGGAGCAACAGCCGCAATACTGGCGCCAGTTCGCCCTGTTGATGAGCCACAAGCTGCGCCTGGCCTTTATCAACCTGGAGCAGCTGAGCCTGATGCCGGCGCCGGCCCGTGTGGCCAGCCGCCTGCTGGCGATCGCTGCCGGCTATGGCGAAGTGACCCAGCGCCGCAACCTGCTGCAACTGCCTCAGGAACAGCTGGCGCTGATGCTTTCGCTGTCGCGCCAGACCACCAACCAGATCCTCAAGGACCTGCAGCTCCAGGGCATCCTGCGCCTGAGCTACGGCGAGATCGAAATCCTCGACGCCGAGCGCCTGCGCGCCATCGCCGGCCCCGCGTAGGGGCCCGCAAGACCGCTTTCGCCGGCAAGCCGGCTCCTACAAAATCCCGCGCGATTTCTCTGCCGACCGTAGGCGCTGGCTTGCCAGCGAAGGGGCCCGCAAGACCGCCTTCGCCGGCAAGCCGGCTCCTACAAAATCCCGCGCGATTTCGCTGCCGACCGTAGGCGCTGGCTTGCCAGCGAAGAGGCCCTCAAGACCGCCTTCGCCGGCCAGCGGGTTTTTACAAAATCCCGCGCGATTTCTCTGCCGACCATAGGCGCTGGCTTGCCAGCGAAGAGGTCCGCAAGGCCGCCATCGTCAGCAGCCGGCTCCTACGAACCGCGATAGGTCGAGAAACCGTAAGGGCTGAGCAGCAACGGGATGTGGTAGTGCTGCTCGGTCTGCTTGACCTCGAAGATCACCGGGATTTCCGGGAAGAAAGTGTCGCGCTTGGCCTGCTTGAAGTAGTCGCCGGTCTTGAACACCACACGGTATTCACCCGCTGTGAGGGCTTGGCCGGCGGGGAACAGCTCGGCGATGCGTCCTTGCTCGTTAGTCACGCCGCTGGACAAGGCGTTCCAGTCCTGGTCCACGTGCTGTTCCAGAGTCACCTTGACCCCTGGCGAGGGCAGGCCGTTTTCCAGGTTGAGCACGTGCACGCTCAACGGATTGCCCGCCGCCAGGACCAGGCTCGACAGACCGCACAGGCCGATGGCCGCCAGGCTATTACGCAAAATATTCATGTCCCACTCCTTTCTCGATTGAACAAACAACAGAATCTGTAGCGGCTGCCGAGGCGGCGAACGACCGCAACGCGGGCGCGGCTCTCAAGATCACTTAGGTTCGGCCTCGGCAGCCAATCCCACCCGCTGTGCAGCCTGTAGCGCACAGGCCTCGTCCTGCGCCGCGCCACCGGCCCCGGCAATGCCCATCGCGCCCACCAGCTGGTTGCCGGCAAACAAGGGAATGCCGCCGCCAAGCAACAGCAGCTCCGGCAAGGTGTTGAGGTTGGCTGCCTCGGGGGCGTTGCGCGCCCGCTCGGCGAGCAGCCGGCTGGGGGTCTTGGTGGACAGCGCGGTATAGGCTTTGCGCTGGCTGGCGACAGTGTTGTGCGGGCCTACGCCATCGGCGCGCAGGGTCACCAGCAGGTTGCCGCCACGGTCCAGCACCGACACCACGGCCGTGCACTGGGCCAGGCTGGCGTCTGCCAACTGACGGGCGGTGGCCAGGTCCAGCTCGGTGTGACGAGGCAGTTCCGGGGCCGCCAGGGCGCTGCCGGCAAGGCCCAGGCCAAGGCCTAGAACGAGGGGTTTGCAGATCATGGGAAGGCTCCTGAAAGACAGGTCGCCACCTTAGCCAGTGGTCCTCGTCAGAACCTCGTCAGTTGGATTACAAGTTTGTAATGGGCAAGCGCCCGTCGTGCGCCTAGCCTGTGCCGATCATTCTTGAGGTGCGCCATGCGTTTGCTGGTAGTTGAAGACGAAGCCAAGACCGCGAATTTTCTGGCCAAGGGGCTGGGAGAATCCGGCTTTGCCGTGGACGTGGCCCTCAACGGCCTGGACGGGCGCTATTTCATCGAGCAGCAGGAATACGATCTGATCATCCTCGACGTGATGCTCCCCGGCCTTAACGGTTGGCAGTTGCTGCAGTTGGTCCGCCAGCGTGGCGCCACCCCGGTGTTGTTTCTCACCGCCAAGGACGCCATCGAAGACCGGGTCCGTGGCCTGGAGCTGGGCGCCGACGATTACTTGCTCAAGCCCTTCGCCTTTGCCGAGCTGCTGGCCCGGGTGCGCACCCTGCTGCGCCGGGGACCGCTGCGCGAGGCCGAGTCTTTCAGCATCGCCGACCTGGAAATCGACGTGCTGCGCCGTCGCGTCAGCCGCGGCGGGCAACGCATCGCCCTGACCAACAAGGAATTCGCCCTGCTGCACCTGTTGGCCAGCCGTCAGGGCGAAGTGCTGTCGCGGACCTTGATCGCCTCCCAGGTGTGGAACCTGAATTTCGACAGTGACACCAACATGGTGGAAGTCGCGGTGCGGCGCCTGCGGGCCAAGGTCGACGATCCTTACATGCCGAAATTGATTCATACCGTGCGCGGCGTCGGTTACCAACTGGAAGCCCCGGATGCCGCGCTCTAACTCCATCGCCTGGCGGCTGGCCCTGGCCTTTGCCGCCGTCTGTGCCCTGGTGCTGGGTGTGGTCGGGGTGTTTCTTTACCGGTCCCTGGCCGAGGAGATCGCCTACCGCGACGACCTCAGCCTGCTGGGGCGCCTGGAGCAGGTGCGTGCCCTGCTGCAAGACAGCGACAGCCTCGACGCCCTGCAAGCCCGGCCCCGGCTGTACCAGAACATGCTGGGCAACCAGGAAAGCCTATTGCAGGTACTGCGGGCCGATGGCTCCACGGTGATCGACATCAACCCACGGCAGCTAAGCCTGCCGCGGCTGTCGCCGATGCCCCTGGGCCAGCCGCCCTCGCGCGGGGATGTTCGCCTGTGGTCGGGCGCAGCCCCTGGCGACGCGCCGATGGCGCTGGTGGCGGGGCAGGCCCGTGGGCCCAAGGGCGAAGATTTGATCGTGGTGGCCGGCAAGGTCCTGAGCGAGCGTGAGCAGATGCTCGCCCGTTATCGCCTGCGCTTGTACCTGGCGGTGGGAATGGGCGCGTTGCTGGCTTTCAGCCTGGGCCTGCTGTTGTTGCGTCGCGGCCTGCAACCGCTGCGTCAACTCAGCGAGTCGGTGCGGCAGATCGACCTGCGCAGCCTCGATCGGCGTCTGCTCAGCGGCGGCATTCCGGCGGAGTTCCACGAGCCGGTGCAAGCCTTGAATGCCATGCTGGCACGCCTGGAAGCGAGCTTTGAACGCCTGTCGCAATTTTCCGCCGACCTGGCCCATGAAATCCGCACGCCGTTGCACAACCTGTTGGGTAGCAACGGCCTGGCCCTGAGCCAGCCGCGCAGCGCAGCCGAATACCAGGAAGTACTGGCCTCGAACATGGAAGAATTCGAGCGGCTCACTCGCATGGCCCAGAACCTGTTGTTCCTGGCCCGGGCCGAGCAGGCGGATGCGGTCCTGGAGCCTCAGGTGCTGTCGCTGGCCGGCGTCGGCGCGCAACTGTGCGACTACTTCGAAGCCCTGGCCGATGATCGTGCAATCCGCCTGCAGAACGATTTTTCCGGCGAACTGCTAGCCGACCAGCAACTGCTGCAACGGGCCCTGGGCAACCTGTTGGCCAATGCCGTGCGCCACGCTGATACGCAATCGCTGATTCAACTGCGGCGCCGCGACGAATCGGGCTGGTGCTGGCTGCAAGTGCACAACCAGGGCCCGGGGATTGCGCCCGAGCATCTGCCCCGGCTGTTCGATCGCTTCTATCGGGTCGACCCGTCCCGCGCCGAACCCGGAGATTCCGGCGGCCTGGGGCTGGCCATCGTGCGCTCGATCATGCTGCTGCATGGCGGTCAGGTGCGGGTCGCGAGCGATGATCGAGGCACGGTATTCGAACTGGGCTTCCCACTCCTGTAGCCGCAGCCGAGCCTGCGACAAGGCCGCCAGGCCTTCAACGGTCTACAGCATTTGCGCCTGCGTTGCGGTCGTTCGCAGCTTCGCAGGTTCGGTAGCGGCTACAGAGGCTTGGCGTCGATGGCTCTTATTGGGTGGCTGGCTCCGGGGCCTGTCTGGGTATTGCGCAGGCTCGGCTGCGGCTACAGGGTAATCGATTCAGCAAGGCTTAACGCAGGCCGTCGCGGAACTGTCCCGGGGTCATCCCGGTCCAGCGCTTGAACGCCCGGCTGAAGCTGCTGGCGTCGGCAAAGCCCAGCAGGTAGCTGATCTCGCTCAGGGAACACTCAAGGTCCCGCAGGTGTAGCAGGGCGAGGTTCTCTCGGCATTCGTTGAGCAGGGTGTCGAAGCGCGTGCCTTCATCGGCCAGGTGCCGTTGCAGGCTGCGCAGACTCAGGTGCAGGGCCTGGGCCACCCGTTCGGCGGAGGGTTCGCCTTCCGGTAACTGGGCTTCGATCACCCCACGTACTTTGCGCTCCCAGGTCAGGGGCCGCAGCTGCAGCAGGGTGCGCTTGAGCACCGTTTCGTTGTGTTCCACCAGTTCCGGGTTGGCGTCGTCCAGGTGGCTGTCGAAATCGTGCAGGCCGAATTCCAGGCAATCGTCGACTGCGGCAAAGTGCACCGGACAACGGAACACCTTGTACCAATGACCCGGGTCCGTCGGGGCCGGGCGCCGCAAATGCACGGCCAGCGGCGCGTAGTCGCGGCCCAGGCGGTTGCGGCAGGTGCGCACGTAGATCGCGGCGAACGCATCGATGGCTTCGAAGGCCGGCTGCGGTGAGCCTTCGGGCACCTTGAGGAAGAACCGGTAGCGGTCCGTTTCCCGGGTCAGGGCCAGTTCCAGGGCATCGCTGACCACTGGGTGATAACGCACGATGCGCTCGAAGACTTCCCGCAGGCTGCCGCTGGCCACCAGGGCGTAGCCCAGGGCATGAAAGGTGGTGGGGCTGACAAAACGCGACACCCGCAGGCCAATGGCCGGGTCGCCGCTGGCCTGCACGGCGAGATGCCACAAGCGGGTGGTGGCCGACAGCGGGTAGCGGGCGTTGGGGTCGTCCATCCAGTGGGGGTCGAGCCCGGCTTCGCGGCACAGGGCGTCGCTGTCGAGGTCGAGGGCGTCCAGTTGCTTGCGCAAGGCGCGGGTCCAGCTGGCAAGGGAAGTGGCTTCGGTCATGCGATTGGCGCGTCCGGTCAACAGGTTGGCGTTTACGGCTAGCGCCCGGAGCCGGGGCTCGGGGCAGGATGCACACATCACTGACCAGAGGATGGAATCATGCAGGGTATTTCTGCAAGCCCCGAGCGGATGAACGCACAACAGCGGGCGGCGCATATCCGTCAGGTGGTTCTGGCCCGGGGCGATGAATTGCGTCGGCGCTTCCCCGTGCTGCGGTATCAGAACGCCCTGGGCGCGGGGATTTTGCTATTTGCCTTGTCCGGGATGCTGGGGGCCGCGGCGCTCTATGTCGGTGGCTACCTGGCTGGGTGGGCGTGCCTGCTGCTCAACGCGTTCTTCGCCTCGCTGACCCATGAGCTGGAGCACGACCTGATCCACAGCATGTACTTTCGCAAGCAGCGCCTGCCCCACAACCTGATGCTGGCGCTGGTCTGGCTGGCGCGGCCGAGCACCATCAACCCCTGGATACGGCGCCACCTGCACTTGAATCACCACAAGGTCTCCGGCAGCGAAACCGATATCGAGGAGCGCGCCATCACCAACGGCGAGCCCTGGGGCTTCACCCGCCTGCTGATGGTGGGGGACAACATGATGGCGGCGTTCATCCGCCTGCTGCGGGCGCCTGGGGCCAGGCGCAAACTGGGCATTCTCATCCGCACCCTGGCGGTGTACGCGCCGCTGGCCCTGCTGCACTGGGGCGCCTGGTATGTGTTCCTCGGTTTTCATGGGGCCAATGGCGTCGCCGCGTGGCTCGGCAGCCCGATCCAGTGGTCACAAGACACCTTGGCGCTGATGCACGGCATCGACATTGCGGTGGTGGTGATCATCGGCCCCAACGTGCTGCGCACCTTCTGCCTGCACTTCGTCAGCTCCAACATGCACTACTACGGCGATATCGAACCGGGCAACGTGATCCAGCAGACCCAGGTGCTCAACCCCTGGTGGATGTCGCCGCTACAGGCCTTCTGCTGCAACTTCGGCAGCACCCACGGCATCCATCATTTCGTGGTCAAGGAGCCCTTTTACATTCGCCAGATGACGGCGCCGGTGGCGCACAAAGCGATGGCCGAGATGGGCGTACGCTTCAATGATTTTGGCACCTTTGCCCGGGCCAACCGTTTTACCCGCGAGGAGCCGGCGGCTGCGCACAAGGCCCGGGCCTGAGTGGGCATACCCTCTTCCGGTTAAATATCCAGGTCTCGATAACGTTAAGCCAAGGTAACGCGGCTTCGGGAACCGCCCGGAGCCCGCTGATGGGCATCGAAAGGGATAGGGGGTGAACAGTGCGTTAAGGCGATTGGTCGCCGTTGCCTTGATGAGTGTGGGCGGCCTGTCGCTGGCCGACTCGGTGGCGGAGGGCCGCGACGAGGCGCTGGCGCTGAGTATCTTGAAGCATCTGGAAGTGAATGGTTTTCGCAATTTCTTAAGGCCGCGGCACTACCCGGCCGGCACCACGCTGGGCCAGACGCCCTATCGGATCTATGAGAAGGTCGCAGACGCCGAAGGCACCTACAGCGCGGTGGACGAAGAACGAAGCTGGATCTACAGCGTCGAGGTGATGGAGCAGGGGAACCAAGGCATCACCATCTGTTTTGTCGACCAGAACCTGCGCGGCAGCTACTTGTTCGCTTCGCCGTTGCGGGTCGAGAAAAACCGGGCGGGGCATTACGTCGTGGTCAAGGAACTGCCGAAAACCCCGGCCTGTAGCATCACCCGAGGCTGAGGCCGGCGCCTTGGCGCAGGCGTTGTTTTACTTGAACAGCCCCATGTCGATATCGCTTTGAATCAGCTTGGCCTCGGCTTTCCTGGGGGGGGCGGGTAGGCGTCGCCGAAGTTGTTCAGCTCCTGCATCAGGTCTTTCCAGTTGCCGCCGATGATTATGTCCCAGGCTTTTGGCGTCGTTGCCGCGAGGTTGTCGCTGTACTGGTACGACAGATCGATGGTCGCGGTACGGGTCTGCTAGGAAATGCCGCGGAATTTTCCGGAGCCGGCGGCATTGTTTACGCGTTGCTCCTCCGCCGCCGAGATGATGTCGAAGTCGATGGAGCTCAGCTCCTTGGCCTGGGCCTCAGAAGTAGAAGAACAGGCCGGTGTTCCGTTCCAGGGCCAGTCGATTCAGGGCGATCAGCTGGTGGATAAGTTCGTCCCCGGGCGTCGCGGCCTGCATCAGGATCGACAGGGCCGTGACCAGGGCGGCCCGGTCCTGGATCGAGGCGTCTTCGTAGTCGTCGATCAGAATGCCCAGGGCGCGATTCAAGCGCGGTAGCAGGTCACTGCGCGACAGCACTGCCCACTGCTCCGGGGACAGCGCCAGTTCCTCCAGATCGCCCGCCAGGCACTGGTCCAGATCCAGGCGTTGCTGGGCTTCTGTGCTGGTGGGCACGACTATCCATTTGCCTGGTGTGTTCATGGTTGCCACCGCTCGACAAAGGTCTTGAAGTCGGCAGCCACCGGGTAGCGGCTGGCGCGCTCGGGGTCGAAGATTTCCACCGCCACGCCCGGGCTGTTGAAGTCCAGGCAAATCAGCAGGCCACCGGCATCCCGGGCGATCGGCAGGCAACCGGCGGCGAGCCCTGGCACGCGGCCGGGGCTGGCGTACCCGAGCAGGCTCCAGGGTTCGTCGTTCAGGCCGAATTCGAAGAACTCGCTGATGCAGGTGGCGCCGCCGTCATAGGCGAAGGTAGCGATTCCCGGTGTGGCGGCGTTGGCGTATTGCACCAGATCCAGGTACAGCGCCGGGAACTCGACGCCGAGGCGTTGCTGCACCTGGGCGATCAGTTGTTCGTCCACCGCCGATCCGGGTTCTATTTCCCAGGCGTTCCAATCCATGGGCATGCTTGACCTGCGCCTTGTCGTTGAAGGGGCCGCGCCCGCCCGAGGGGGGCGGGCGGCGAGCGGCAATTGTAGGCGTGTCACCCGGTGCGCGGTAGGCGCTAGTTGCAGCTGTGGCCTTCGGGCAGGGTGACGGTGTATTTGCGTTGCACGCGGTTGCGAAAATCCAGGTTGTCCAGGCTTTCCTGCACCAGGAAGTCCTCGACCTTGGCGTCCTGGCAATCCTCGTTGTAGGACGATGCCCGCAGCAGGAACACCGTGCGCCGGCTCTGCTCGTCCTTGGCCTGGATGTTGAAGGTCGACAGGGTGGTGTAGCCAGTGCGTTCCGAGGATCCTACCGGGCCCCAGGTGGTGGTCGGAGTGCTGTTGCACACAAGGTTCTTATCCTTCTTGGTGCTCTGCTTACACACCGTCTTGGTGCTGCTGGGCACCTGGCCGTAGTCGGTGGCGGTGTAGCGGTAACTGACCTTTTCGCTGCCCACGTCGAGGGTGAAATTCATACGGAACGGCGGGTGGTTCTTGGGCAGCGATGCCTCGGTGTAGACCTGCTTGAAGCCCATGCCGTGCAGGGCCGCGACCATGTCGCGCACGTAGTAGCTGGCGTTGAGACCGTGGGCATCATTGGCGCCGTTGACGGTCACCAGCACTGGGGCCTGGAGGTCGAAGTAGTAGTCCGGGGCCGGGGTGGCGGCGATCGCCACTTCGAGTTTGTTGGCGCAGCCGGTCAAAAGACAGGCGAGCAAAAGCAGCGGGCAGAGCAGGTAGCGAGTCATGAATAAGCCAATGTGCAACGTGAGGAGTGGATATAGCTTTAACGATCCAGACGCCGCTCAAACAAACGCGATGTGTTACGCAGGCTCAGTCGCCTGGTATTCCAGCAGGTCGCCGGGTTGGCAGTCGAGTGCGGCGCAGAGTTTGTCGAGGGTCTCGATTTTCATCCCCTTGACCTTGCCATTTTTCAGCAACGACAGATTCGCCTCGGTAATGCCCAGGATGGCGGCCAGCTCTTTGGAGCGAATCTTGTTTTTAGCCATGACAACGTCAAGCCGAACGATAATGGTCATCTCATTGTTCTATATGTAGTGACTGTGTTCATCACTGAGGACTTTGGCGTCGCGCATGATAATGGAAAATGAGCAGAGCAAGATTCCTTTGACCACCTCGTAGGCCGCGTAGGACGAGAAACCTGCAGAAATCTGCAGAATGCGCTGGCCCGCTGGCAGGTCAAAGGACAGGGCCAGGCCTTGCAGGGTTTCCATCATCGGGAAGGTGGCCGGTGCGACGATCCACAGCATGCCCACGCGCCAGAGGATGCGGATATTGCGGTCGCTCCAGGTTTCGCCGCGCGACAGACGCAGGAAGAACACCCCAGTCAGGTACAGGGCGAAGCTCGACAGCAGCAGGGGCAGGAAGTCGAGAATCACCAGCAGGGTGAAGCTTGCGGACGAGAGTTTGAAATCGGCTTCCAGCAGGCGCGGCGAGTGGTCGGCGAAGACGCTGAGCAGCGCGCCCAGAACCTGGTCCTTGTTGTAGATCCACATTCCGGCGTTGCCGCCGACCTCGACCACACCCATGACCCAGGCCAGGATCGCGGCCAGAAGGCCGACCCGTCGTAAGCGGTATTGGGCCGAGCCGTTGATTTGGGAATGCATGCGTTATTCCTTGCAAAACGTTGGGGTGGCGGATTATTGATAAATAATTATCGAATTACAATAATTTATTTCTCTTTGAGTGCCTTGGGGTCATAGCCAGGAATGGGGCCTCTGATGCCTGGCGGATCGCCGCGAGCCTTCAGGAGCCACGCGGTGTGGTCGAATCAGTCGCGCTGCGGCTCCAGCAAGTCGAATGACAGGACCTTGATCTGCAGGTCGGCGTTATAGACGAAACCAACCCGCGCACTGGGATGCAGGTGCCCCGGCAGGTGGTAGCTCTCCCAGGCATTGAGCGTGTGTTGCCCGTCCGCTGACGGCCTACGTTCCCACGAGCGCAGGGGCGTACCCAACAGGTTGCGAATGTCGGTGCGGGTCATGCTGCGTGAGAACGGGTCGGGCAGTTCGCCGCTGTAGAACGAGCGCCCCGCTTCAAGGGGCATGAGCTCGATCAGCACCTTTTCCAGGGCTAGGCTGTCTTCCCAGAAGTCCAGCGTCAGGCCGGGCTCGACGATCACGGTCAGCCATTCGAATTCGTCGTAGAGCTTGTCCGTCGGGGGCTCGATGCTTTCGCCTTGGGCGACCAACTCTTCGTAGGTGAGGCCCATGCCCTGTACTAGGCGACTGATCGTTGCGACGTCCATGGGGGCTTCGTGTCCTTGATTGAGTGCGTGCTGATTGTCGCGAAAAGATCCGTTTTTGGCTGGTGCCGGCGGCGGGCTTGCTCACGTATTTTGGTCCTGGCTGGCCAATTCGGCTTCGCGTTCGGCGATGGCTGCGCAGAGCTCGGGGGACGGTTGGGCCCATTGCTGGGGAGGCAGAGGCTTTGACCATTCGATGATGGTGGGGTAAGGCAACTCGGGCGGCGGCGATAACTTCCAGGTTTGCAGCATCATTGCCAATGGAGCACCAAGCAGCACCGCCGCGATCACCAGCCAAACCGCTTGACCTATCTCCTGAGCCATGAGGTGTTGCCTTATGCCGTCAAGGTAGTCGCGACAAATTCCCCAAAACACACTTTTCCCACGTAACCGTTCTCGGCCGCCTTCAAAGTCGTTAGTAATCGGTAACGCCTCCGGCCCAATCTCCATATAACTGCGCACGCACTCCCACAAGGCCATGGCCGATGTACCACCGCCGCAGTTAAACCCCCAGTAAAAGTGCTGGTTACCTTCCTTGGCTGCGGGGTCCGGGTTTTCAAAGCCGATAAACAGCAACCCCATGGTGTTTTTACCCGCCTGACTGATCGAGGAGTGTTGCGTGGCGGCGGCCGTGACGCTTTCCCAGGGGACGATCCAATATTCGCCATCTTCGCGAGGCACGCACACCTCGCGACGCTGGCGATTGAAGCGAATGGGCAAGGGCACCTGGCGGTACAGGGCATAGATCAGGAGGAGGGTGGGGATGCCGGTGATTACCCCCCCTCCAACAAGGGCAAAAACACTCATGTCTGGAGCGATATTTCTAAGGACATAAGCCACCGATAAGAACAACATCACCAAGGGCCACAACCCCATCACCGCCGAACCGATGCTGTAGTTGCCAATATCGAGAAACACCTCGTTCTTGCGCCAGATGATATTGAGCATGTCGGACGGTTTTTGCCCGGTGGGCACGGGCAAGGGCGCCAGATAATCCTTGCGCGAAAAGATCCGTTTTTGGCTGGTGCCAGCGGCGGGCTTGTTCACGTACTTTGGTCCTGGCTGGCCAATTCGGCTTTACGTTCGGCGATGGCTGCGCAGAGCTCGGGGGAGGGTTGGGCCCACTGTTCGGGAGGCAGAGGTTTTGACCATTCGATGATGGTGGGGTAAGGCAACTCGGGCGGATCAGACAGCTTCAGATTTTGTAATTTCTCCGCGAAATAGGTTCCCAGAATCGTAATGCAAAAGATGCCCCACAGAACGCCCACCAAATTGCCCTTACGCAGATCCATGATGATCGAGCCGATTTGCGTTTCCTCATAAGGCGCAACACCTACTCGACTATCAGGCACCGACTGCGGCCCCAGTTCCATATAGCTGCGCACGCACTCCCACAAGGCCATGGCCGATGTACCCCCGCCACAGTTGAACCCCCAGTAGAAGTGCTGGTTACCTTCTTTGGCCATGGGGTCCGGGTTTTCAAAGCCGATAAACAGCAACCCCATGGTGTTTTTACCCGCCTGGCTGATCGAGGAATGTTGCGTGGCGGCGGCCGTGACGCTTTCCCAGGGGACGATCCAATATTCGCCATCTTCGCGAGGCACGCACACCTCGCGACGCTGGCGATTGAAGCGGATGGGCAAGGGCACCTGGCGGTACAGGGAATAGATCAAAAGTAGCGTTGGGATGCCGATCACCAGAGTCGTCATAACTGCAAAAATATGCATTTCGTCATGATCGTGCCTGAACAAATAGCCCATAAATGCAGACAGCATCACCAAGGGCCACAACCCCATCACCGCCGAACCGATGCTGTAGTTGCCAATATCGAGAAACACCTCGTTCTTGCGCCAGATGATATTGAGCATGTCGGACGGTTTTTGCCCGGTGGGAACGGGCAAGGGCGCCAGATAGTCCTTGCGCGAAAAGATCCGTTTTTGGCTGGTGCCGGCGGTGGGCTTGCTCACGTGTCGTCCTTGGGTTGCAGGTAAGTAACGCCGCTCTGCTGGTTGGCGAGCGGGTAGCTCGGTACGCGGTCCAGCTCGGGCGTGGGGTCGTCGTATAGGGCAATCACACCCACTCCGTCTTTCAAGGTAAAGGCCACGCCGCGTTCACCGCCAATGAAATTCCTGGCGCCCAGCAACGCCAGCAGTGGGGTGCGATAACGCAGGCGCAGGGAGACCGTGCTCGGCGGCGAACTCAGTAGGTTGGGCACGGTGTTGAACGGTCCGCTCAAGCGCAGGCCTTGCCCTTCCTTGGCCGGGATCCAACTGCAGGCGCTGCCGGGCAGCCAATGGGGCGTCAGGTCGCGCCAGGGCCGGGGCGGCTGGTAGCGGGCATGGGGCGGGCTGTTTTTGATCAGGTGGCGCGAAGCTTGGCTGTCCACCGGGTCACCGATCATGCTCAGCTCCAGGTAGACGCTTTGCGGCTCGGCGCCGGGCAGGTCGATGCTCAGGGCGTCGATGGCACTGACAAAGCTCATGCCACTGGGGCTATTGACCGCCGGCACCGTTGCCGCGTGGCTGCGCATGCTGACCCGGGGCGTGTAGAGAATGGCGTACAGCCGGTTCAGTTCCTCTTGCTGGGCCTGGGGCGGAATCGGCGCCAGGTTGCCAGCGCGGCCCTTTGACCAGCAGCAATGTTCGAGGAAGTTTTGCAGGGGCTTTTGCTCAAGCAGCCAGCTGACCAGGTACAGCATCCCCAGTGCGGCGATCAGGAAGTTCAACGGCCCCATCAGGGTCGAGTAGCGCAAGATCGCCACTTCAACTTCCAACACCCCCGCCAGTGCCCTCAAGGTATAGCTGGCCCCGAGCAAGACCTGGGCACCAAAGGCAGCGACCTGCCCGCCGACCACGGCCTGACGCATATCCAGCCACGGATCGATGTGAGTTTGTACGCGTTCGAGCTGTATTTGCAGGGATCTAAACTCCTGATAAGCAGCACCCGCCGACAGCCAGCCAATCACCCCACCAAACAGGGTGAGTGTGGAACTCGTAGAGCCAAAGAAATGGAACCTGTCTCGCTTCAGCCCCACCCGCACCACATCATCAATCACCCCGGTCAACGCCGCCGCTGCATACAAGGAAGCGGACACCGTATCGTTGATGCGCTTTTGCCCCAGCCCCTCCAAGGCCGCTGCTTCGCTCAGGTATTGCGCGGCATTGAGGACGTTGAGCAGCAAGGCTGCCACGGCTATGGTCGAGCCGCTAATCGCGGCGTGTGACCTGGTTGGTGCGGGTGCTGAAACGCTGAGAAAAACGCCTGATCACCGGGTGATCGGCGACGTTGCCACTGCCGGGTTGATAGGGCGTGACGCCGAGCTTGGGGAACCAGGTTTGATCCTCGCTGAACACCAGCAGGTGATCTTCAACCGAGTGCTGGTGATGCCAGGCGATGCCTTCCTCGGCGCACAGGCGCTGGATGAACTCAAAATCGCTTTCAGCGTATTGGGTGCAGTACTCGCGCTGCGGGGCATTGTCGACATGAAAGGTGAACACATCCGGCAAAATGCCGTGTTCCTGGAGCACTTGAGCCACGATCTGCGGCACCGTCAGGTGCTGGAAAATCCGCTGGTTGTGACGAAACTGCAGGTAATGCAGCGCTGGCACCAGGGTCAGGTGGTAATGGGTCAGGCGCTTACCGGATTCCCCCACCTTGACCTCTTCGATGCGGCCATGCAGGCCCTCGCCCTCAAGGCCGAAGCGCAGAAACGCGGGCTGACAGAGCAGGCTTTGCAAATCGAAATCGGGGTGTTCGCTGAGCAATTCGACGTGGATTGCATACAAAGCGCTGATCGCCTCGACGCCCGCAAAGGCCAGCACTTTGAAATCATTGCGGACGGAGGGAATCAACAGTTCGAACTGCGCGGAGTCGGCCGGCGCGAACATAAGCTTGTCCTTAAGCTGAGTAAAAATCGGCCGTGACACTAGCAATGTTTCAACGCCGCCAATATGAGACCCATCTTAAACACAGCACTCACTTTGGTCCTGGGCACAAGGTTTGTAAGGACGAGCCGTTGAACAGGAGAACTAATTCGCTTTGTTGTGTAGGGCACATCCGAGAGAGTCACCCAACGCCTTTGAGTGCCTCGTACCTCACCGAGGGAGGCTGCCAGCTGGACAGTCCTTTCCCGTTTGGCGCTGCCCTAGGAAAGGCTAAAGCAGCCTGATGCGCTTCACTGACAGCGCCGCTGGATCGCCGACTCGGCTTCGCATCCAGCGATTGGCCGCGTAGCCGCCGCGATCGCCTGAAACCGGCGCCGGTCGCCCAATCATTCGCCGCCTGTGGCTGCGGCAGCCGGAGATATTTAATATTCGTTTAAGGAATTAATAAATAGCCTCTTATTCCTTAACGAATATAGATCCCCTCCCTATACTCGTCCGGTAACAGACACGCAGCAGGAGAGTTCCCCATGCGCAACGCATCCATTCGCTACTTGATTGTGCCGGGCTGGCAAGGATCGCCAGAAGATCATTGGCAAACCCATTGGCAGAACAGCCTGCCCAACAGTGCGCGGGTGGAGCAGGCCGATTGGCTGACGCCACGCCGTGAAGATTGGGTGGCGGCCCTGGCCGAAGTCATCGCCATCGACGACACGCCGGTGATCCTGATTGCCCACAGCCTGGGTTGCATCACCGTGGCCCATTGGGCGGCGCGCGCGCCCGCGGCAGCGCTGCGCCAGGTGCGCGGTGCGCTGCTGGTGGCGCCGGCGGATGTCGAGCGTGCGGCCTGTGCGCCGGCCCTGCGCAATTTCGCGCCGATTCCTCGGGACCTGCTGCCGTTCCCCTGCCAGGTGGTGAGTTCGGACAACGACAGCGCCGTCAGCGCGCCGCGTGCCCTGGAACTGGCCCGTGACTGGGGCGCCGAAGCCGGGATTCTGGCGGGAGCCGGGCACATCAACGTCAAGTCCGGCCACCAGCGCTGGGAGCAGGGGTTCGCCTATCTCTATCGCCTGCAGAACCGCCTGGAACAACACGCCCTGCGTCGTGCCTGAGCGTATTTTCCCTGTTTAAACGCCCCCGTCCTCAGGCGGCCAGGGGCGGGAGTCTGCCATGACTGTTCACGCCCCTTTCGGCCAGCCGCTGCTGACCTTTCCCGATGCGGAAAAAAGCCCCCTGAGCATCCGCGCCAAGGCGCTGGTGTTTGTCGATCCACGGTCGCGACAACTGCGTGAAGAGCTGGAGCAACTGGCGCCCCGTGCGATCTCGGTGCTGATCCGTGGTGAAACCGGCACCGGCAAGGAGCTGCTGGCCCGGCACATCCACCGCGCCAGCGACCGCAGCGGGTTGTTTGTCTCGGTCAACTGCGGCGCCATCAGCCCCACCTACGCCGACGCCGAGCTGTTCGGCTATGCCGCCGGCAGTTTCAGCGGCTCGGCCAGCAGCCGGGCCGGCTGGTTCGGTTCGGCCAATGGCGGAACCCTGTACCTGGACGAGATCGGCGACCTGCCGTTGCCGATCCAGGCCAAGCTGCTGGCGGCCCTGGAGAACCACGAAGTGACTCGGGTCGGTGCCCAGCAACCGAGCCCGGTGGATGTACGCCTGGTGGCGGCCACCAGCATCGACCTGGCCCAGGCGGTGGCGGCGGGCAAGTTTCATGAGCGCCTGTACCGCTACCTCAGCGAGGGCCAGTTGGAGCTGCCGGCGCTGCGTGAGCGAGTCGGGGATATCGAGTCCTTGGCCGAATATTTCCTGGGGATCTACAGCCAGCGCCTGGGCCTGCCGGTGCCGCTGATCAGCGAAGCCGCGCAACGGGCTTTGGAGCGCCACCGTTGGCCGGGCAACACCCGCGAGCTGGAAAACGTCATTCACTTTGCCCTGTTGGTCAGCAGCGGCGAGGAGATCTTGCCGGAGCACCTCAACCTGCCGCCGACGCTTTCGCCGCTGGAGCAGATCGAGCAATTGCTGCGGCAGATCGGCGACAGCGGGTCCGCTGCCGAGCGCCAGGCGTTGCACCAGTTGTTGCAACGCACCGCCCTGACCTGAAACCCCGGCCACCGTAGGCGCTGGCTTGCCAGCGAAGGCGTTCGCCCCTGATGGCCTCTTCGCCGGCGAGCCGGCTCCTACGAAGGTTGGCCCGACAGGCGGGAAATTGCAGGCTAGAGCGCTGGGATACTGTATGAACAAAATGGAATATGAACGTGAATAAAAGATATTGTTCGGGAATAAAAAATCTCGGTATTGTCCGCTCCACGCCAGCAGTGGCACTTCACTGGCACCGAAATACGCAGCCCATTTGACGCCGTCGTCGATCTCGATACTTAAGGACCTCGCATGAAAAAAGTTCTGTTGTTCACCGCACTGGCGGCAGCCCTGAGCGCCGGTATCACCCAGGCTGGCGAGAAGCTGGTGGTTGCCGCGACCCCGGTGCCCCACGCCGAGATCCTCGAGTTGATCAAGCCAACCCTGGCCAAGGAAGGCGTGGACCTGGAAATCAAGGTGTTTACCGACTACGTACAACCCAACGTGCAGGTCGACCAGAAGCGTCTCGACGCCAACTACTTCCAGACCCTGCCGTACCTCAAGAGCTTCAACGAAGGCAAAGGCACGCACTTGGAAACCGTGATCGGCGTGCACGTCGAACCCTTCGGCGGCTATTCGAAGAAGGTCAAAACCCTGGCTGAGCTCAAAGACGGCGCCACCATCGCCATCCCCAATGAAGGCAGCAACAGCGGCCGTGCCCTGATCCTGCTGCAGAAGGCCGGTCTGATCGAGCTCAAGGACCCGAAAAACGCCCTGGCCACGCCCAAGGACATTGCCAAGAACCCGCACAACTTCAAGTTCAAGGAGCTGGAGTCGGCCATGCTGCCACGGGTTCTGGATCAGGTTGACCTGGACATGATCAACACCAACTACGCCCTGGAAGCGGGTTTGAACCCGGCCAAGGACGCGCTGGTGATCGAAGGGGCCGACTCGCCCTACGTGAACTTTCTGGTGGCCCGTCCCGACAACAAGGACAGCCCGGCGATCCAGAAGCTGGCCAAGGCCCTGACCAGCCCTGAGGTGAAAGCCTTCATCGAGAAGAAATACAGCGGCGCGGTGCTGCCGGCGTTCTGATGAGCTAGGCTGATGAAGTGACAAAACCCTTCAAGGTTTAAACGCCGACGGCTAATACAGTGTCGGCGTTTTTTATGGTCGGCGGGCATCCGCTGGTGGGGGCCACTGCGTGCAGCCGCGGGTCTACTCGCTGGGCTGCACGGCTCGGCACAATGCAGTCAACCATTTCAGCCGTTTGTGTCAATCCAGAGGTGGCGGAGTTTTTACTCGGGTCATGAGCGTCATCCTTGCGAGGCACTCGGCAGCAAAGGTCGGAGCTCGATGCCGGGTCGGCGAATTCGCCATTGGTGTGTGAATGCTATCGATACCCGTGTCCAGAACCGAGCGTGATGGACGAAGGCTGCCAGTCGCAGCATGAGGCGTACGTTGGTCTACAGAGGTCGGCTGCTGATTCCCCTGTAGCCGTGTGATCGGCTGCGCAGGAACCGCGGTTCTTGAGGGCACCTGAAGGCCTGCGGACCTTGTCGCAGCCTGTGGCAGCGGCGGTGTGGCGGATGCGGATTTTGACGGGGGTCAATCGGGCCAGTACCACGCCGGTTCGTCGAGCAGGCGCTGGCCGACGATGCCGGTCTGGCCCAGCTCCTTCTCCAGCACGATGCAGTTGCACTCGGGATCCTCCTGCAAGGCCGCGATCAAGCGCCGGGCGTGGGACACCACCCACACCTGGCACTGCTCAGAAGCCCTGATGATCAAGCGCGCCAACGCCGGCAACAGGTCCGGGTGCAGGCTGGTTTCCGGTTCGTTGAGCACCATCAGGCTTGGCGGGCGCGGGGTCAGCAGGGCCGCGACCAGCAGCAGGTAGCGCAAGGTGCCGTCCGATAGCTCCGCCGCCGACAGCGGCCGCAACAAGCCTTCCTGATAGAACTCGATGGCAAAACGGCCGCCTGGCAGTGGGGCTATGTCCAGTCGCGCGCCGGGGAAGGCGTCGCTGATGGCCACCTGCAAGGCCTCGGGATCGCCGATCTCGCGGATGGTCTGCAACGCTG
The DNA here is from genome assembly GCF_009861525.1 of Pseudomonas sp. LD120. Classification (GTDB taxonomy): domain Bacteria; phylum Pseudomonadota; class Gammaproteobacteria; order Pseudomonadales; family Pseudomonadaceae; genus Aquipseudomonas. Next base: position 461,723 of record NZ_WVHL01000005.1, read on the forward strand.
CCGCCAGGTCGCGGCCGTCGTGATGCAGTACCGGAGTGCGGGTGCCTAGTTGCGGCTGGCGCGCCGGGGCTTCGCTGTCGCTGCGAAAGTGATCGTAGAAGCGCCAGCGCCGGATGAACTCACGCATCTGTAGCACTTCCGGCGAGCCGCGCAGGCTGCCCACCTGATCGAACAGGCTGTCGAAGTTCGGCGTGTGTTGGGCCAGCACGTCCCAACTGCGACCCTGACGGGCGCGGATCAGCGGACCATTGCGGTCCACCAGCAGGCTGGCGGGGCGGTAGAAGGGGCCGGACCAGATGCATTCCTTTTTGATCTGCGGGTCCAGGGAGAACACCGAGAGGCTGGGTTCCGGCAGGCCCAGGGTAATGGCGTAGCTGAAGTCCTCGCTGGCAAAGCCCAGGCGCAGGCGTTTGCTCGACGAGCGCACGCTGGCTTCGATCGGCGCTTCGCCGTTGCGCATGCGCCGACTGAGGGTTTCCGGCCCGGCCCAGAAGGTGGAATCCAGCCCGCCTTCCCTGGCCAGGGCATTGACCACCCCGCCCTGGGCGGTTTCCGCCAGTAGGCGCAGGGCGCGGTACAGGTTGGATTTGCCGCTGCCGTTGGCGCCGGTGATCAGGTTCAGCCGGCCCAGGGGCATCACCAGTTTGTTGATGGAGCGGTAATTGGCCACCGCCAGGGTCTTGAGCATGCCGGGTCTCCTGTAGCGTGGCGGGCAGTGTGCCTCAGATGATCAAGTTGTCGCGAGCGCGCGTGTTCACACAGCCGGCGGCTGCAGAGGATTGGGCTCAGACCTTGCGCCAGACGCTGGCCAGCCAGGGTTGCTGTTCCCGGGGCAGGCCGGCGGGGCGGTAGTAATGCTCCAGCTCGACAAAGCCTGCTTCGGTGAGCAGCGCCTGCCAGCTTGCGAGGTCGTGGTAGGCGCCGTAGCGCGGGCCGCTCCAGCCCTCCTGGTTGTCGCCGCGCGGGTTGGAGCTGAACAGCACGCCGCCGTCCTTGAGGCTCGCATGCAGTTGCTTGAGCACCCGTGGCAGTTCCTGGCGGGGAATGTGGAACAGCACGGCGTTGGCGAAGATGCCGTCGAAGCGGGCCTCCGGCAGATCAAGCTTGAGAAAGTCCTGCTGCCAGACTTCGCAGCCGCTGTCGTCCCGGGCCATCTGGGCAAAACGCTCGCAGCCGTCGAGGCCGATGGCGATATGGCCCAGGCGGGTGAAGGTTTGCAAGTCGCGCCCCGGGCCGCAGCCAAAATCCAGCACGGTGAAGGGCGTCGGGCCCTGGATATGCCGCAGCAGCGCGTCGATGTTCTGGCTGACGTCGTGGTCGCGGGTGCCTTCACGAAAGTCTTCGGCCACCTGCTGGTAGTGGCCGAGGGTGGTGGCGGTGATGGTGTCTAGGTCGTTGGGGGCGAGTTTCATGGCGGGCTACATGGCGTGAAGAGGAATGGCCCGAATATACCCCATGCACCCTGTGGCCGCGGCTACACGGGGTGCCCGCCACATCCCCTGTAACCACTAGCGCTTGTTCAGCACCCGCGCCAAACGGTCGCCGCCCAGCTGGATCGCCGCCACCAGGATCACCAGCAGCACGATCACCGTGAGCATGATCTGGCTGTCGAAACGCTGATAACCGTAGCGGTAGGCAATGTCCCCCAGCCCGCCCGCGCCAATCGCTCCGGCCATGGCCGAGGCGTTGATCATGGTCACCAGGGTGATGGTGAAACCGCCGACGATGCCCGGCAGCGCTTCAGGCAGCAGCACGTGCCAGACGATGTGCCAGCGTCGGCAGCCCATGGCCTGGGCGGCTTCGATCAGGCCGTGATCGACTTCCCGCAGGCTCACTTCGGCAATGCGCGCAAAGAACGGCGTGGCGGCGATGGTCAGCGGCACCACCGCCGCCCACACGCCGTAGGTGGTGCCGACGATCAGTCGGGTAAAGGGGATCAACGCCACCATCAGGATCAGGAACGGGATCGAGCGGAACAGGTTCACAAAGGCCCCCAGGGCCCGGTTCAGGTGCGGCGCTTCGTAGATCCCGCCCTTGCCGCTGGTGACCAGGATCACCGCCAGGGGAATCCCCGCCAGCAGGGCGATCAGCGAGGACACGCCGACCATCAGCAGGGTGTCGAGGACGCCCTGCAACAAGCGCTCAGACCCCATAGCCCAGCACCTCCACTTGCTGTGCCCATTGCCCGGCGCGCTGGCGCAGTTCTTCGGCGCCCAGGGACGAGCCCTGGACGGCCAGCAGCAGTTGCCCCAGGGCGTGGCCCTGGATGCGTTCCACCCCGCCTTGCAGCAGGCGCACGCGGCCGCCGAGGGCGCTGAACAGCGCCGCCAGGTCCGGCTCCTCACGCAGGCTGCCGGTAAAGCGCAGGCTCAGCACCAGGGCCGCCTCGGACGATTCGGGATGACTGCGCAAATGGCTTTGCAGCTCGGGCGCCAGGCCGTGCTGCAAGGGCGCCAGCAGGGTCTTGCTGACCTCGTGTTGCGGGTGGCCGAAGACTTTCCAGACCGGTCCCTGTTCGACGATGCGTCCATGCTCCAGCACCACCACCCGGTCGCAGATCTCGCGGATTACCGCCATCTCGTGGGTGATGAGGATGAGGGTCAGGCCCAGGCGCTGATTGATCTGTTTCAGCAGGCCAAGGATCGACTGGGTGGTTTCCGGGTCCAGGGCCGAAGTGGCTTCGTCGCACAGCAGGATCTCGGGGTCGTGGACTAGGGCCCGGGCGATCCCCACCCGCTGTTTCTGGCCGCCGGACAGTTGCGCCGGGTAGGCCTGGTGCTTGTCCTTGAGGCCTACCAGTTCCAGCAGCTCGCGGACCTTGCGCTCGCGCTCGGCCTTGGGCACCCCGGCGACCTTCAGCGGCAGCTCGACGTTGTGCCATACGGTCTTGGCCGACATCAGGTTGAAGTGCTGGAAGATCATGCCGATGCGTCGGCGCAGGGCCACCAGGCGGTCTTCGTCGAAGTCGCCGATGTCCACCTGATCGATCAGCACCCGGCCGCTGCTGGGTTGCTCCAGGCGGTTGATGGTGCGGATCAGTGATGACTTGCCGGCGCCGCTGCGGCCGATGATGCCGAACACCTCACCGCGCTGGATCGCAAGGTCGATGCCGTGCAGGGCCTGCACCGGGCCCTGCTGGCCCTGGTAGGTCTTGCCCAGGCCGATAAAACGCACCTGGGCGCGGTTCAGTTCAGGGTGCAGCTCGGCACGCTGGGGCGCCGGTTCCGGCAGCTTGCGCTGTAGCGTCGCGACACTCATCTCAAGCTTCCCAGCCGGCTTGGTAGAGCTTGCCGTGGGCTTTATCCAGAGCCGCCCGAACGGCCGGCGAGTGCTGGTAGATATCGACGAACTTGATCAGCCGCGGGTCGTTCTGGCGCTTGGGCTGGATCACGAACTGGATCACGTACTCCTTGTGGTCCAGGCCGTCGAACAGCAGCGCCGAACCGGCATCGAAGGTCTTGGCCAGTCGGATGTAGGCCGGGTAACCCTGGACCAGATCGGCGTCGTCATAGGCGCGCACCAGTTGCACGGCTTCGACCTGGAGGATCTTGATCTGCTTCGGGTTGCTGACGATGTCGTCTTCGGTGGCCTTGTAGCCCACGCCCGGCTTGAGGGTGATCAGCCCGGCCTTGGCCAGCAGTTGCAGGCCACGGCCGCTGTTGATCGGGTCGTTGGCGATGGCCACGCTGGCGCCTTGTGGCAGTTCGGCGAAGCTTGTGTACTGCTTCGAGTACAGGCCGACGTTGTTGATGATGCCCGGGGCGAAGGGCACCAGATCGAAACCGGCGGCGGCCTTGGCGTTTTCCAGGAACGGAATGTGCTGGAAGTAGTTCACGTCGATATCGCCGGCGGCGAGACTAACGTTGGGCGCGATCCAGTCGCTGAACTCCACCAGTTCGACTTTCAGGCCCTGCTTGCCGGCTTCGGCAACGGCCGCCTCCAGGGGAATGGCAAAGGCGGCGGTGGTGCCGACCTTGAGCGGTGCGTCGGCGGCGAAGACGGCGCTGCTGAACAGGCCGAGGGCGAGGGCCAGGGCTTTGACCGGGTGGCGCAGGAGCGTGGTTTTCATGATGGTTACTTCCAGTCAATTCGAATGAAGAGGTTGAACAATTGCGTTTGGGTCCGGCGAGACCGCTGTCTGTGGCGAGGGAGCATCTCCCGCTGGGCCGCAAAGCGGCCCCGGATCCAGGCGGCGCGGTGTTGCAGGCGTATCGCGCCGCGGGGGGGGGCTTGCTGCGCACGCCAGCGGGAGCAAGCGCTCTTGCCACAAGAGCTCCAGCCGTAGCGGTTCGGTAGAGCCGTCCCTTGTTAACGGCGGTAGGCCGCGCCGGTGTGTCGTTGCGGCAGTGTGCGGCCTTCGTGGAACAGTTTTTCCCGCAGGGTGCCGTCGTCATAGGCGGTCTTGTAGGAGCCGCGGCGCTGCAGTTCGGGGATCACCAGGTCGATGAAATCGACATAGCTTTCCGGGGTGACGGTGCGGGTCAGGTTGAAGCCGTCCAGGCCGGTGTCGGCGATCCAGGATTCCAGCTCGTCGGCCACCTGCTGCGGCGAGCCGACCACGGAGAAGTAACGGCCGCCCAGGGCGTGCTGGTCCAGCAGTTGGCGCCGGGTCCAGTCGTTGTTCTGCAGGTGCTGGGTGGCCGACTGGATGGCGTTGCTCTTCACGTACTGGATGGGTTCGTCGATCTGGTATTGGGAAAAGTCGATCCCGGTGGATGCGGAAAAATGCGCCATCCCGGCCTCGGCGCTGGCGTAGTGGCGGTACTCGGCATGCTTGTTCCAGGCCTGCTCCTCGGTCTCGCCAACGATCACGTTAAGGCCCATGAATACCTTGATGTCCGCAGGGTTGCGCCCGGCGGCCACGGCACTGGCGCGGACCTTGTCCACTTGGGCCTTGGTCGCTGCCTTGTTCTGCCCACTGATGAACACGCACTCGGCGTGGCGCCCGGCGAACAGCAGGCCGCGCTCCGAGCTGCCGGCCTGGAACAGCACCGGGGTGCGCTGCGGCGAAGGCTCGCACAGGTGATAGCCGCTGACTTGGTAGAACTCGCCCTGGTGCTCGACCTTGTGCACTTTGTCCGGCTGGGCATAGACGCGCTGCTCGCGGTCACCCAGCACCGCGTCGTCGTCCCAGCTGCCTTCCCAGAGTTTGTACAGCACCTCCAGGTACTCGTCGGCCTGGTCGTAGCGGCGGTCGTGCTCGATCTGCTCCGTCAGGCCCATGGCCTGGGCGGCGCTGTCCAGGTAGCCGGTGACGATGTTCCAGCCGACCCGGCCACGGCTCAGGTGGTCGAGGGTGGAAAGGCGCCGGGCGAACAGGTAGGGCGCCTCGTAGGTGAGGTTGGCGGTGAGGCCGAAGCCCAGGTTCTTGGTCACTGCCGCCATGGCCGAAACCAGCAGCAGCGGGTCGTTGACCGGCAGCTGGATCGACTCCTTGAGGGTCACGTCCACCGAGTTCTGGTAGACGTCGTAGACCCCGACGATGTCGGCGATGAACAGCCCGTCGAACAACCCGCGCTCCAGCAATTGGGCCAGTTCGGTCCAGTATTCGAGGGTCTTGTACTGGGTCGAATGGTCCCGTGGGTGGGTCCACAGGCCGTGGTTGATGTGCCCGACGCAGTTCATGTTGAAGGCGTTGAGCAGGACCTTTTTCTTGGCGGTTTCGGGAGTGGCCATCAGATGGTCCCCCGCAGCGGCGGGTTCTGCTGGTTGAGGTAGTAGTTGCCCACCGCGTGGTACTTCCAGCGCACCGGGTCGTGCAGGGTGTGCACCCGGGCATTGCGCCAGTGACGGTCCAGGCCGTGCTCGGCCAGGGTCGCCTGGCTGCCCGCCAGTTCGAACAGGGTGCTGCCGGCGGCCAGGGAAATCTCCGTGCTCAGGGCGCGGACCTCGGCCACGGCGATGGAGGCGGCGGCCACGGTGTCGGCGTTGGTATTGGCCTGGGCCTGGTCGAGAAAGGCGCCGGCGCGTTCCAGCAGGGCCTCGGTGGCGTGCAGGCGGATGCTCAGGTGGCCGAAGCGCTTGAGGGTCAGCGGGTCGTCGGTGGCCTGGTCGTTGCCGGAGTCGATCCACGGCCGGGTCTTGGTGCGCACGAAGCGCAGGGCGTCTTCGTAGGCGGCGCGGGCAATGCCGGTGTCGATGGCGGCGTGGAGGATCTGCGCCAGGGGGCCGACCGGTGTCGGGCGCTCGAAGGCGCTCTGGAACGGCATCACGTCGGCTGCGTCCACCGCCACGTTGTCGAACAGCACCGAGCCGCTGCCGGTGGTGCGCTGGCCGAAGCCGCTCCAGTCGTCGATCACGCTCAGGCCCTGGGCGTCGGCGGGGACGAAGGCCAGTTGCTGCGCGCCGTGCTCATCCACCGCCGAGGTGGGGATGCGCTGGGCATAGAGCGCGCCGGTGGCGTAGAACTTGCGCCCGTCGATGCGGTAGCCCTGGCCGCTGCTGTCGCGGCTCAGGTGGGTGGTGCGGTCGTGGGCGGTCTTGGTGCCGAGTTCAGCCAGGGCGTTGCCAAAGCGGCAGCCGGCCAGGACCTCGGCGTATAGCCGTTGCTTCTGCTGAGGGCTACCGTTCACCCGCAGCACTTCCAGGGTGTAGAAATGGTTCTGCGGGATCTGCCCCAGAGAGGCGTCGGCCTCGGCGATCAGGGCGATGACCTTGGCCAGGGTGACGTTGGATACGCCAGCGCCGCCGTATTCCTTGGGCACGCTGATGCCCCACAGGCCGGAGCGGGAGAAGGCTTCCAGTTCCGGGTGCGGCAGGCGCCGTTCGCGGTCGCGCAGGGCGCTGTCGCGCTTGAAATCTTGCGCCAGGTCGCTGGCGACAATCAGGGCTTGTTCGTCGCTGGTGATGACCGCGACGTGTTGAGAAAGCGTCATGTGTTTCTCCAGAGAGCTGGTCAAAGTGTTGCGGGCGGTCAAATCCAGGAATGTCGGGCCGGCAGCGTGCCGTTCAGGTGGTAGGCGCCGACGGCGTGGTACTTCCAGCGCACCGGGTCGTGCAGGGTGTGCACCCGGGCATTGCGCCAGTGGCGGTCGAGGTTGAATTCGGCGAGGGTGGCGCGGCTGCCGGCGAGCTCGAAGAGCTTTTCGCTGGCCAGCAGCGAGATCTCGGTGGTCAGCACCTTGGCTTCGGCCACGGCGATCGAGGCGCGGGCCGCGGACTCGACGGTGATCGGCGCCGCGCTGACCTGGTCCAGCACTCGCCCGGCCTTGCGCAGCAGGGCCTCGGCGGCGTGCAGTTCGATCTGCAGCTTGCCGATCTCGGCGATCACATACAGATCGTCGCTGGCGCGCTCGACGTTGGCGTCGATCCACGGACGGGCCCGTTCACGCACAAAGGCGATGGCGTCGGCCAAGGCTTCCCGGGCGATGCCGGCGTCGATGGCGGCCTGGATCAGTTGCGACACCGCGCCCTGGATATTCGGCGACTCGTTGATCCTCCAGTTGTCCAGCACCAGCTCGGATTCGACCCGCACGTTGTTCAGCAAGACGGTGCCGCTGGCGGTGGTGCGCTGACCGAAGCCCGACCAGTCGTCGACGATGCGCAGGCCTGGAGTGCCGCGACGGACGAAGGCCAGCACCTGGCGACCTTCCTCGTTCAGCGCCTTGACCGCGACCCAGTGGGCGAACAGGGCGCCGGTGGAGTAGAACTTCTGGCCGTTGATGACATGGCCGTCGGCGTCTTTGGTGACCCGCGCCTTGAGTTCCAGGGTGTTCTTGGTGCCGCGTTCCGGGCCGGCATTGCCGATGCGCCAGCCTTCCAGAACACTCTGCAGCAGCTGTTTCTTCTGCCGTTCGGTGCCGCAGCCGAGGATCAGGCCGAGGATGCCGAACTGGTTCTGGGGGATCTGCCCCAGGGCCGGGTCGGCCGCGGAAATGATCGCGAAGACCTCGGCCAGGGTGACGAAGGACACCTGTGGCCCACCGTAGGCGCGGGGGACGGAAATACTGCCCAGGCCGCTGCGGGTGAATTGTTCGATCTGCGCCCAGGGCAGCTTGCGCTGACGGTCGCGTTGAGCGGCCTGCTGGCGGGCCGCGGCGGCCAGTTCATGGGCGGCCTGCAGGGCTTGGGCGTCGTTACGCAGAAGCTGTGCGGGTAACCGCAGGGGGGCAATGTCCAGATCGCCCTGGCTGTGTGTATCAACCAGACTGGACATCAGCGCCGCTCCTTGGCTGCACGCAATGCCCTGGCAACCTGCACTGGGGTGATTGTGTTCCGGACCATACCTACCTCGCATCTTTTGGATAGGCCGCGTCATGCGGCGAAATCAGCATCAAGAAGGTCCGGTGGTCCGGTGCATATACCCTATGCGCGCATAAAAATTAAATAAACTAACTTTTAGGAATATGAATAGAAGGGGTTTACGTGTACGGCAGGATGGCCGGTTGCGGCCCAGTGGCTGCGGGCTGGCGCGGTGTGTGGCAGGCGCTGGCAAGCATTTTTCGTCGGCAGCAAAGAACACGGGCGGGGGGATGAAAGCACGGGAAGTGAGGCAATCAGCGGTGAGCTTTCAGGCAGTGCCGCACGTGTTACTGGTACTGATCCAGCTCGTGGGTGAGCGATTGCAGCAGTGATTCGGGGGGCAGCAACAGACCTTGCCCGTCCGCATCCGCAAACACCAGGCAGAACCTGGCGTCGCGCTGCATGCCGGGCAGCCAGTGGGAGAGGAAATGGCCGAGCTCAATGGGCTTGGGTTGAAAGCCGTGCCATGGGCCATGGGCGCACAAGGCGGCGAAGTCCGCCTCTGGCCAGAACGCGATGGCGCTGGCCTGGGCAGAGCCGGCGGTGGCCCAGCCGTCCGCGAACAGCCCCCAGATCACCTGGAAATCCGCCACCTTGCGAATCAGGTAGTCGCACCGGGCCTGGGGCGAGAGCCGGAGCAGGTTGTGGATTTTCTGAGGTGCCAGCATCAGGATTCCATGGTCTGCAATGGCTGCGGGCATCCGGCTATGGGAGTTTGAAGCTTCATGTGCCGGGCTGGAGAAACTTGCTGAGAAACTGTCGGGTGCGTTCGTGCTGGGGGTTGGCGAACAGCGCCTTGGCTTCGCCCTGCTCGACGATCACCCCCTTGTCGAAGAAGATCACCCGGTTGGCCACGTCCCGGGCAAAGCTCATTTCGTGGGTGACGATGATCATGGTGCGCTTCTCTTGCGCCAGGCTGCGGATGGTGCCCAGGACTTCGCCCACCAGTTCCGGGTCCAGGGCCGAGGTCGGTTCGTCGAACAGGATCACCCGCGGCTCCATGGCCAGGGCCCGGGCAATCGCCACGCGTTGTTGCTGGCCACCGGACAGGCGCCTCGGGTAGCTGTCTTCCTTGCCCGCCAGGCCGACCTTGGCCAGCAGCGCGCGACCCAGGGCGACGGCTTGCTCGCGAGGGGTCTTCTTCACCACCAGCGGGCCTTCGATGACGTTCTCCAGGGCGGTGCGGTGGGGGAACAGGTTGAAGTTCTGGAACACGAAACCCACTTGCTGACGCAACTGGCGGATCCGGCTTTGTTGCTGGTTCAGGGGGATGTTGCTGTCGATGGCGATGTCGCCGATGCGGATGCGTCCGCTGGTCGGTTCTTCAAGAAAGTTCAGGCAGCGCAGGAAGGTGGTCTTGCCCGAGCCGCTGGGGCCGATGATGGCAATCACTTCGCCTTCCTTGACCTGCAGGTCGATGCCATCGAGCACCGTCTGGCCCTTGAACTGCTTGGTCAGCTTTTCCACCACGATCATGGTTTCAGGACTCCTGGTCGTGCCGATTGACCCGCGCTTCCAGGCGGTTCTGCAGGTGCGCGAGCACGCTGGCCAGAACCCAGTAGATCAGCGCGGCGGCAAGATACATGGTGAAGATTTCGAAGGTGCGGGCGGTGATCAGCTGCGCCTGGCGGAACAGTTCCGGCACCTGGATGGTGGCGGCCAGGGCGGTGTCCTTGACCAGGGAGATGAAGCTGTTGCCCAGCGGCGGCAAGGCGGTGCGCATGGCTTGCGGCAGAATCGCCCGGCGCAGGGTCTGGGCCCGGGTCATGCCGATGCTGGCGGCGGCTTCCCATTGACCGCGCTCGATGGAGCCGATGGCCGCTCGGAGGATTTCACAGGCGTAGGCCGCCATGTTCAGCGAAAAGCCGATCAGCGCGGCGGGCAACGGGTCCAGTTCGATCCCCAGTTGTGGCAGGCCGTAATAGATCACGAACAGTTGCACCAGCAGTGGCGTGCCGCGAAAGAACGACACGTAGATCCGGGCGATCCAGCTCACCAGCTTGAAGCGCGACAGGCGCATCAGGGCCAGGCCAAAGCCCAGCAGCAGGCCGAAGAACATGCCGCCGAGGCTGAGGATGACCGTGTAGTACGCGCCCTTGAGGAGAAATGGCGCTGAATCCAGCGCCAGTTGCAGACCAGCTTCCATTATTGGGTGACGTCAGCGTTGAAGTATTTTTCCGAGAGCTTTTTCAGCGTGCCGTCGGCCCGCAGTTCCTCGATCGCCTTGTTCACCGCGGCCAGCAGTTCGGGTTCACCCTTGCGCAGGGCCACACCGGCTTCCTGGCGGGAGAAGGGTGCGCCGGAGACCACCAGGGTGTCCTTGGTTTTCTTGATCAGCTCGAAGGCCGCCAGACGGTCCACCAAAATGGCGTCGATGCGGCCGACGCGCAGGTCCTGGTACTTGGTCGGGTCATCGTCGTAGGTCTTGATGATCGCCGTAGGCACGTTGTCCTTGAGCCATTGCTCGTAGTTGGTGCCCAGGCCCACGCCGACCTTGTGGCCACCCAGGTCGGCGGCGGTCTTGAACGTGCCTTCATCCTTTTTCTGGGTCAGGGCCTGGATCCCGGAGACGGTGTAGGGGGTGGAGAAGTCGTACTTTTTCTTGCGCTCCTCGGAGATGGTCACCTGGTTGACGACCGCGTCCAGGCGCTTGGATTCCAGGGCCGCGAGAATACCGTCCCATTTGGTCGGCTGCAGCTTGACCTTGACCCCGAGCTTGTTCGCCAGGGCTTCGGAGAATTCCACTTCGAAGCCGGCCAGCTTGCCGTTTTCGTCGACATAGCTGAACGGTGGGTAGGTGCCTTCCAGGCCGACGTTGATCACGCCTGCGTCCTTGATTTTTTGCAGTTGCTCGCCGGCAACCGCCTGACCCATCAGTCCGGCCCCGAGGGCCAGGCCCAGTGTGCCCATCAGCAGATTGCGACGCAGTACGGAAACATTCATGACAAGCCCCTGTGGTTTCTTATGGCGTGATACGGGTGGGAAATGCAGGTCAACCGGTGAGATAGCAGCAACGCCTTATCCTGCCTTAAGTACAGCCTGCGCGTCTCTTGGCAAATGAGCCTGTGGCGCGACTATAAAGCGGTGCTGATAGCTTTAAAAATAATATAAATACATTTTGTTATTCCTTTTCGTTTTAATAGGTTGACGCCGGCCTCTGCCGCGATCGAGCGTGTTGGTCGAGCGCTTGGAGGGTCCTCTGGGCCTGTGTGGCGGCATCGGCCAAGGGCAAGGCCGCCAGTTGCATCCACTACCGCTTGCAACCCACCTCAGGCAAAGGCTCCAGGGTAGGCGAACAGCGCCGGGGCGCCGCCGGTGTGCAGGAAAATAATCGGGCCTTGTTCGAAGCGCTGGCGACCGACGCCGTCCAGCAGGCCGGCCATGGCTTTGCCGGTGTAGACCGGGTCCAGCAGCAGGCCTTCCTGGCTGGCCAGCAACTTGACCGCCGCCAGGGTGCCGGCGTTGGGTTCGCCGTAACGGGGGGCGAAGTATTCGTCCCACAGTTGCACATTGAACGCCGCCGGTAGGTTCACCCCCAGCAATTCGGCGGTGCGCTCGGCCAGGTCCTGGACCTTGGGCCGCTGATCCTCGTCGCTGCGCGAGACGGTCACGCCGATCACCGGCAACGGCGGCAGCACCTCGCTCAAGGCCAGGGCCAGGCCGCTGTGGGTGCCGGCGCTGCCGGAGGCCAGGACCACCGCGGCGAATTCCAGGCCGCTGTCTTCGATCTGCTGCGCCAGCTCCAGGCCGGCGCGCACGTAACCCAGGGCGCCCAGGGCGTTGGAGCCGCCGATGGGCACCAGGTAGGGTTTCTTGCCGTTGCTGCGCAGGCGCGCGGCCAGGGCGCGCAACTGTTCGTCGGCCTGGTCGAGGTTCTCCACCAGCTCGACCTTGGCGTCGAACAGGTCCAGCAGCAGGCGGTTGCCGTTGCCCAGGTAGTTGGGGTCTTCGGTGCCGATGGGGTTTTCCAGAAGGGCCACGCAACCCAGCCCCAGCTTGGCCGCCAGGGCCGCGGTCTGGCGCACGTGGTTGGACTGGATGGCGCCGGCGGTAACCAGCGTATCGGCGCCTTGGGCCAGGGCATCGGCGGCCAGGTATTCGAGCTTGCGCAGCTTGTTGCCGCCCATGGCCAGGGGGGTGGTGTCGTCGCGTTTGACGTAGATATCGCGTCCGATCCAGGCTGACAGGCGTTCGAGTTTTTCCAGGGCGGTGGTGTGCCCGAGCAGGTCGAGACGATTAAAGCGGGCAAGCTGTTGTTTGATCATGAGTCCGCACGGAACAGGGAAGGTGCAAGGACTATAGGCAGCGATATTTGCTCGGGCAACCGTCAATCGCTTATGCGAAAAAGTACTGTGAGCCAGACAATTAGTTCTTAAACCTCGCCTTGGCGGGGCGTAAAGTGATCGCCGTTTGCGCGGCCTGATTGTCCGGCCGCCCGAGTAAGGAGTCTTATCGTGAGCGAGCGTTCCAGCCATTGGCAATTGCAGACCATCGTCGGTCAACTGCGCGATGCCCGTGATCAGTGGCGTAGCCGCAACGGCCGGGTCAGCGGCGAGCAGGGTGGGCGTGAGCTGCCGTCGCGAGCGGCCATGGCAGAGATTCTTGAGGCCCTGTGCGGGGCCTTGTTTCCCATGCGCCTGGGGCCGGTGGATTTGCGCGAAGAGAGTGAAGACTTTTACGTCGGCCATACCCTGGACGCTGCGCTGAACTCGTTGTTGGCCCAGGCGCGCCTGGAGCTGCGTTATGTGGCCCGGCAGAACGGCGAGGCGGACGCCGAGGTCAACGCCAGGGCGATTCGCCTGATCCAGGATTTCGCCCTGGCCCTGCCGGGCCTGCGGGTGTTGCTGGACACCGATGTGCTGGCCGCCTACCACGGTGACCCGGCGGCCCGCAGCGTTGATGAGGTGCTGCTGTGCTACCCGGGCATCCTGGCGGTGATCCATCACCGCCTGGCGCACCATCTGTATCGTGCCGGCCTGCCGTTGCTGGCGCGGATCAGCTCGGAAATCGCCCACTCGGCCACCGGCATCGACATTCACCCCGGAGCGCAGATCGGCCGCAGCTTCTTCATCGACCACGGCACGGGCGTGGTGATCGGCGAGACCGCGATCATCGGTGAGCGGGTGCGCATCTACCAGGCGGTGACCCTGGGGGCCAAGCGCTTCCCGGCGGACGAAGACGGCCAGTTGCAGAAGGGCCACCCGCGCCACCCGATCGTCGAGGACGATGTGGTGATCTACGCCGGCGCGACCATCCTCGGGCGCATCACCATTGGCAAGGGCTCGACCATTGGCGGCAACGTCTGGCTGACCCGCAGCGTGCCGGCCGGCTGCAACCTGACCCAGGCCAACCTGCAGCACGACGACGGCTCGCAGAAGTAGGACAGGCCTTTTGTAGCCGCTGCCGAAGGCGGCGAACGAGCCGCAGGTTCGCCGGCGATCCCGCCACCGCCGAGGTCCCTTCGGTGCCGAGTGCAGCCTGTGGCAGAGGCTATAGAGGCGCCCGTGACACCCGCTGCCCCCGCTGCCCCCGCTTCTGCCGAGCCTGCGAAAAGGTCCGCAGGACCTTGCTTGTCGATCAGCCGCTGAACGCCAGCGGCTTCAATCTTGCCGCGCCGGTAGGCCGCCTAAACTCTTCGCGGCCTGCGCCTGCGCCTGCGCCTGCGGCAGTGGCTGCAGCGCGTGCGGGCGGTGGCCTTTTTTCTGCTGAACGATTGTGTTCGGCATCCGTCATACCCTTCCTTGAACTCGTGTACCCGCGGTACCGCTGGGCCTTGCGATTAGTTCTTCAGCACCTATCCATGGTTAACTTGAACGCTCGTTCAAGTTAAACCGGTGGTTCGCTGCCCGCTCACAACAGGAGGCTTGCCTTTGCTGAGTCCGTACATTTCAGCCATGTTTGATCCCTTCGAGGTGCGCCGTTCATGAGTGCGCCATCCAGCTCCGCGAATAGCCTTATTCGCATGAACCCTCCGGTGTTCTACTTCGCCGCGAGCTTTATTCTGGTCTTCGGTGTGGTGGTGATTTCCATGCCGGAACAGGCCGGCGCCTGGCTGCTGGCCGCGCAGAACTGGGCGGCCAATACGGTCGGCTGGTACTACATGCTGGCAATGACCCTGTACCTGGTCTTTGTGGTGGTCACTGCTTTGTCCGGCTACGGCAAGATCAAGCTCGGTGCCGACCACGACGAGCCCGAATTCAGTTACCTGTCCTGGGCCGGCATGTTGTTCGCCGCCGGGATCAGCATCACCCTGTTCTTCTTCTGCGTTTCCGAACCGTTGACCCACATGCTGCAACCGCCCCAGGGCGAGGCCGGTACCGCCGAGGCGGCGCGCCAGGGCATGCAGTTGCTGTTCCTGCACTGGGGGCTGCATGGCTGGGGAGTGTTCGCCTTCGTCGGCATGGCCCTGGCCTATTTCGCCTATCGGCATAACCTGCCCCTGGCTTTGCGTTCGGCGCTGTACCCGCTGATCGGCAAGCGCATCAACGGCCCTATCGGCTACGCGGTGGACGGCTTCGGGATCATCGCCACGGTGTTCGGCCTGGGCGCCGACATGGGCTTTGGCGTGCTGCACCTGAACTCCGGCCTGGACTACCTGTTCGGCATCGCCCACACCCAGTGGGTCCAGGTTGGTCTGATCACTTTGATGATGGGCGCGGCGATCACTGTCGCGGTGTCGGGAGTCGACAAGGGCGTGCGGGTGATGTCCGACATCAACATGCTGCTGGCGGTGGCATTGTTGCTGTTTGTGCTGTTCGCCGGGCCCACCCAGCACCTGCTCAACACCCTGATCCAGAACCTTGGGGACTATTTGGGCGCCTTGCCCAGCAAGAGTTTCGACGTTTACGCCTACAACAAGCCCAGCGACTGGCTGGGCGGCTGGACGGTGTTCTACTGGGCCTGGTGGATTGCCTGGTCGCCGTTCGTGGGGCTGTTCATCGCGCGGATCTCCCGGGGCCGGACCATCCGTGAATTCGTCTTCGGCGTGCTGTTGATTCCCCTGGGCTTCACCCTGGCGTGGATGTCGATTTTCGGTAACAGCGCCATCGATCAGGTGCTCAACCATGGCATGAGTGCCCTGGGCATGTCGGCCATCGACAACCCGTCGATGACCCTCTACCTGCTGCTGGAAACCTACCCCTGGAGCAAGACCGTGATCGCGGTCACGGTGTTCATCAGCTTCGTGTTCTTCGTCACCTCGGCGGACTCCGGCACCGTGGTGCTCTCGACCTTGTCGGCCAAGGGCGGCGGCGCCGATGAGGATGGTCCGAAATGGCTGCGGGTGTTCTGGGGCGCGATGACTGCCCTGGTCACCAGTGCGCTGTTGTTTGCCGGCAGCATCGATTCGCTGAAGTCGGCGGTGGTGCTGACCTCGCTGCCGTTCTCGCTGATTCTGCTGCTGATGATGTGGGGGCTGCACAAGGCCTTCTACCTGGAATCGCAGAAGCGCATCGCCCAACTGCACTCCCTGGCGCCGGTGTCGGCGTCGTCCCGGCGTGGCAAGGGCGGCTGGCGCCAGCGCTTGAGCCAGGCGGTGCATTTCCCGTCTCGGGATGAGGTGTATCGCTTCCTTGACCAGACGGTGCGCCCGGCCATCGAAGAGGTGACTGCGGTGTTCGCCGAGAAGGGCCTGAACGTGATCACCCAGCCAGACCCGGCCAACGACAACGTCAGCCTGGAAATCGGTCATGGCGACCAGCACCCGTTCATCTATCAGGTGCAAATGCGCGGGTACTTCACGCCGTCCTTCGCCCGAGGCGGCATGGGCCCCAAAGAATTGCGCAACCGCCGTTACTACCGGGCCGAAGTGCACTTGGCCGAAGGCAGTCAGGATTACGACCTGATGGGCTACAGCAAGGAGCAGATCATCAACGATATCCTCGACCAGTACGAACGCCACATGCAGTTCCTGCATCTGGTGCGTTGAGCGTTCGCTCAGGCCCTGGTGAACAGCTGATACAGCGCCAGGGCCGCTACCGGCACCGCGAACACCAGGCTGCCGCCCATCAGTTCCGACCTCAGGGACTGATGGGCGGTGACCCTCCCCACCGCGCCATTGATCACCGTCAATCCCAGCCACAGCCCGATGAAGCCGTAGCTCAATGTCTGCCGGCTAAAGCCCAGCCGTTCGCCAATAAACAGCATCAGCGCCAGCAGGGCCAGGCCGAAGCTAATGATCAGGGTGGTGTGCATGCCAAGCATCTCCTGTGGGTGCGGTCGGACGGTGTTGTGCTCGCCAGCACCTGGGTTTGCCAGCCTGTCCATGAAGCATAGGTGCCAACCCCGTCTGCCTTGGGGGCTGGCTTGCGGGGTTTTCATGCGCCGCGCAGGTTTTTGATCTGGGCTGACCCACTCGCGCCATCCCGGGCGCGAGTGGGGTTTGCGGTCTATAAAGAATGGGTGCTGGTCGTCGGGCCGCCCCTTTCAATGCGTTGTTGGTCGCCAACAGTCTGACCACGTCTAGCGACTCTTCTCCCAGCCGTTTGGCTTGCTCCTATTGATGTTGAGCACCCGGTGTCGCCTGGGCCCTGGTGGCTGCGAGCAAGGCATCTTGCCACTATCTCCTGGACGATTACGTACTGTGTTACGTGGTATGTAGTTGTCTTTGCTGGGGCTTTTTCCAAGGGGCGCGGATGGCGCCGGTACGTTGGATACGTTTTTCGTACGATCGGCATTTTTTCGGAAAATCCACGCAAATGCTTTGTGCTTCCTGGTCTCGCCGCTTGAGTGTCGAGGGTTTCCGCATCGGTTTATAAGGGGGGGCTTTCAGTACGAAATCGGTACGAATCATTGCCGGGAGTGCCCCGCGAACGGATTCAGCAGTGGCGTGGATCACCCACCCAGGATTGTGGAACTGCACAGGCCCGGGCTGTTCAGAACATCAAGGCCGTGCGCTGCGGGAAGCCTCGAATTGCCGCGGCCGAAAAATCAGCGGGGATAAAACCTGCAACGACGCTGAGGGCCCTGCCCAGAGAGGATTCGATGACTTATCTAGCTGCCGAAAATCGCTACGACTCCATCCCTTATCGCCGTGTCGGCCGCAGCGGCCTGGTGCTGCCGGCGCTGTCCCTGGGGCTGTGGCACAACTTTGGCGACAGCACGCCAATCGACACCCAGCGGGCGTTGTTGCGTACTGCTTTTGACTTGGGGATCAACCATTTCGACCTGGCCAACAACTACGGCCCACCTTACGGCAGTGCCGAAATCAACTTTGGCCGCTTGCTACGGGAGGACTTCAAGGCTTATCGCGATGAGCTGATTATCTCCAGCAAGGCCGGTTGGGACATGTGGCCCGGGCCTTACGGCCAGGGCGGAGGCTCGCGCAAGTATGTGCTGGCCAGCCTCGACCAGAGCCTGCAACGCTTGGGCCTGGACTATGTGGATATCTTCTACTCCCACCGTTTCGACCCGGATACTCCGCTGGAGGAAACCGCCAGCGCCCTGGCCAGCGCGGTGCAACAGGGCAAGGCCCTGTACATCGGTATTTCTTCCTACTCGGGGGCAAAAACGCGGGAAATCGCCGGGTTGTTGCAGGCGTGGAAAGTGCCGCTGCTGATTCATCAGCCGGCCTACAACATGCTCAATCGCTGGGTGGAAAAGGACCTGCTGGACACCACCGAAGCTCTCGGCGTCGGCGTTATTGCCTTTACTCCGCTGGCCCAGGGGCTGCTTACCGACAAGTACCTCAATGGCATTCCCGAGGATGCGCGGGTCAATCGCCCTGGCGGCGGCTCGCTGCAAGCCGCGCACCTGTCCGAAGTCAATATCGCCCATGTCCGCGCCCTCAACGAGATTGCCAAGAACCGCGGGCAAAGCCTGGCGCAACTGGCCCTGGCGTGGACCCTGCGCGACCCGCGTGTGACCTCGGCACTGATTGGTGCGAGCCGCCCGGAGCAGATCGTCGAGAACGTCGGAGCGTTGCAGAACCTGAGCTTCAGCATCGAAGAGCTGGCGGAAATCGATCATTTCGCCAAAGAGGGGCGCATCAACCTGTGGGAAAAACCCTCGCTGGCGCAATAGCCGCGTTCGCCGGTGCGTCAACCGGGCAGCCCCCGGCAGAGTGATCTGCTGGGGGCTGCTGATTTTGTGCTCCAAAACGTGCTTTGCGGCGGCGTCGTGATGCTGAGCGGAGGTTTGACCCAGTCCCTGGCGAAGCTTTTTGTTGAAAATATTATGCTAGTAATATTAAGTTGTTGGTCGAAATTCATAACGTCTCCACCAACCTGACCGCGACCCGCAGAAGTGGAAGTTGCGAGTTTTCGCGGTCAGCGTCCGCAGCCCGTGCAGGGTGCGGGCTGGTAACCGGATCGTGGCGCTTTGGCTGTTCGTCGCGGGGTAATTCATGGCCCAGGGGGCCGTGGTCGAATGTGTTTACAGGGAGGACGGCAATCTATGAGTGAACAATACGATGTGATCGTGATCGGCGCGGGTCCTGGTGGTTATGTCGCGGCGATCCGGGCGGCGCAGCTGGGACTGAAGACGGTCTGTATCGAGCGCTACAAGGGCAAGGACGGCAAGACCGCCCTGGGTGGCACCTGCCTCAATGTGGGCTGTATTCCTTCCAAGGCGCTGCTGGACAGCTCCCATCACTATTACGAGGCGCGCAACGGTTTCGAGGTGCACGGCATCGGCATCAGCAATCCGCAGATGGACGTGCCGGCCATGCTGGCGCGCAAGGACAACGTGGTACGCAATTTCAACGGCGGCATCGCCTCGCTGTTCAAGGCCAATGGCGTGGCCCTGCTGGAAGGTCACGGCAAGCTGCTGGCTAACAAGGAAGTGGAAGTCACCGCGGCCGACGGCAGCACCCAGCGCATCAGTGCCCCCAGCATCATCCTCGCCCCCGGCTCCCGCCCCATCGACATCGCCGCCGCACCGCTGACCGACAAGGTGATCGTCGACTCCACCGGAGCCCTGGAATTCACCCGCGTGCCCAAGCGCCTCGGGGTGATCGGCGCCGGCGTCATCGGCCTGGAACTGGGCTCGGTCTGGGCCCGCCTCGGCGCCGAGGTGACGGTCCTCGAAGCGCTGGACAGCTTCCTGCCGGCAGTGGACCTGCAGATCGCCAAGGAGGCGCAGAAGCTCTTTGGCAAGCAAGGCCTGGATATCCGCCTGGGGGCCCGGGTGACGGCGTGCGAAGTGCAAGGCGACAGCGTCAAGGTCAGCCTCAGCGAGGGCGGCGAGGACAAGCAGCAGACCTTCGACCGCCTGATTGTCGCCGTGGGTCGCCGGCCCCTGACCACCGATCTGCTGGCCGCCGACAGCGGTGTGCAGTTGGACGAGCGCGGCTTTATTCATGTCGATGGCCAGTGCCTGACCAGCGTGCCTGGGGTGTTCGCCATTGGCGACGTGGTGCGCGGCCCGATGCTGGCGCACAAGGCGTCGGAGGAGGGGGTGATGGTGGCCGAGAGCCTTGCCGGGCATCGGCATCCGCTCAATTACGAGCTGATCCCGTCAGTGATCTACACCCACCCGGAAATCGCCTGGGTTGGCCAGACCGAACAGGCCCTCAAGGCCCAGGGCATCGAACTGAACATCGGCACCTTCCCGTTCTCCGCCAGCAGCCGGGCCATGGCGGCCAACGACACCGCCGGGTTGGTCAAGGTCATTGCCGATGCCGGCACCGACCGGGTACTTGGGGTGCATGTGATCGGCCCGGGCGCTGCGGAACTGGTCCAGGAAGGCGCAATCGGCATGGAGTTTGGCACCAGCGCCGAAGACCTGGGAATGATGGTGTTCTCCCACCCGACCCTGTCCGAAGCCCTGCATGAGGCCGCGCTGGCGGTGAATGGCCAGGCGATTCATATCGGCAATCGCAAGAAGAAACCGGTGGCGAGTTCTACTGCCAGGTGATGCGTGGCAAATGGTAGGAGCGAGCTTGCTCGCTCCTACAAGGGACTATTTTTTGTTGGGAAAACCGAGGATTTCTGCGGTTTCACTGAAGAACTGATCCCGTGCCGAGCGTTTTCTGAGTTGCATGTTGATGACCTGTGACTGGTCTGGAAGGTCAAAGTAGCCCTCATCCAGGCTGCACAGGCTTTCCAGAATGGCCACAGGCAAGCCCAGCAGTTGCCTGACCTGGGACCTGGAAAGCACTGGGTTTTCCACTAGCATTTTCACGCCACGTGCAATCAGCTGTGGTCGCTCAAAATCAAAGTCGCCATCCATCGGCTCACCTTTGACCCAGCCTCTTGCTGATCTGGCTTTCCATAGCCGGGTTGTCGTGGTGTCGTTGATGATTTCCAGATCCACACAGCGATGCACCATGGCCGCAACAGAGACTTTCCAGCGTGATTTCAACGCCAGCAAAGTATCCAGAGCGGGCCAGCGAATCTCCCTGAGAAAACTTTCTGCAGGCATCAGGAAGGCGCTTGCGAAGCGGTGTGCCTGGGACTCAAGCAGCGCGTGGTTGGCCTCGTATTGCTCCTTGGAAACATGGCGATGGAGAACGATATGTCCGAGCTCATGGGCCGCGTCGAAACGGTTTCTGATGCCGTTTGCCTTATCGGCTACGAGCAGCACGTAGGGACGCTGGTCCAGTTCATACCAGTTGGAAACACCGTCCATTTTCAAATGGCCCAATGTGGTCCGGGCACAGATGATTCCGGCGTTCTCAAGTGCTTGAATGACATTGGGAATAGGCGCGATTCCCAACCCCCAGGCTTGCCGGCATTCGCTGGCCATCTGCTCGATTTCCTGGTCGGAAATCATCTGGCAGTTAGTCTCCGTCAAATGCGGGACATTGACCGCCGCGAACTCAAGGCTTTCCTGAAGCTTGTAAGAAATGTCCTGAAGCCACTCCAGGCGTAGCTCGGCAATGTCTCGTGCATTGCTGGTGGTACTGACTTGGGAACGGAAGAAAAAGGGTGTGTTCTGAGCGGTATCAACTGGCTCTTCAAGCAGCCAGTTTTCGCTGACGCCAAACACTTCACACAAGCGCTGGAAGGCTTCAGCTTCGGGCTCCTGCAATCCATTTTCCCATTTTGAGATGTTTCCAGAGGCTCGCCCCACCCTTTCGGCCAACGCGCTTTGGGTCATCCCAAAAGCGAGGCGCAACTGTTTGAGGCGCTCTGACTGAAAGCCCGCGACTCCAGTTCTCATGGTTTACCTCTTGGAAATTGACTCATTGGCGGTTTGATTGTCGGCTTCTTCGGCGCGGCGCATTTTATCTCGCAATATCACCAGCTCCATGGATTTCTGTTCGGTGACAGCCTCACCAGAGTAGCCTTCAAGTAATTCTTCGAGCGGGCAATCAAGGTGAAATCCTCTGCCGTTGAAATAGGGTACAGCCAAGGTGATTGCCCTGGGTTCTGATTGATTGGCTTCGTTGGGGTGGGGGGGCATGGACGATGACAAGGGCGTGAATCAGCTGTTCGTCCACTGTTTGTTGCACGCCGTCTATCCAGTCCAGTTGGGTGGGGGAGAGGGACCCATTGAGTGCTTTCAGCTCGCGCCGATGTTTCGCCTCGCGCACCTCTTTCTGCCACGGGAGGACGACAGCCGTGAGTCGCACGCAGCCCATCTTCAACAGAACGTAGTGATGACCACTTGGATCTGTCGCCAGGACGACCGGACTCCAGCGTTGCAGGCTGGCCAGCGCATCCTGGATTAGCGAATGCCGCAAGTGACCTCGCAGGTATTCGGCAGGGGTGTGAGTCAAGAGCGCCCGGTTTCTTTCACTGCCGTGTGAAAGGTTTGTGGAAGCAGAACCTCCAGCTCATCAAAAAAATCCTGATGAATCTGAGTTCTGATAAAGCTCTGGATTTCTTCTTTGGTCACCATGACTGTGTACCGCAACCGATTTGATAGGCGGACTTTTAGGCCAGTTTCATTGGTTATCCAAGGCTTTTTACTGTGTTTTTGTACAGTTTTCGGGCTGGTTGCAAAAATAGATTTTCCTTACGCCTTTCACCGTCTTTGCCTGATTGTGAGCCTCGATCTCAACGCTCTATAGTTTTGCCAGCGCTGTAATCAGTGCTCGGGCGTGCAAGCTCGTTGCTTTCAGAAGTGCAGTGTTTTTTATTGCCTTGAGAAGGCGTGACGAGCATGGATCAGCCTCTCCCGCTGACCGATAGCAGCGCTCTGCTAATCAATACGCGAGCCAGTAACCTCGATTTGTTCGCCTGTGCCGATCGAAGGTTTCGAGCGGTCAAGAACCTGATGAGAAGCCTTTCCTACATGGACGTGAGGACTGCCGAAAGTGCGGATCTGAACAGCGTTGCTGAAGCGGCTTACCTCCTGTTGCAGGAAGGTTGTGACCTCATGGGGGCCATGGAGCCGTGTCAGTGATTGTGTTTTAAAACAGCCTCCTCGCGTATTCGCGGGGAGGTTGCTGTTGGTCGAGAGAAACTGAAGGGGGCAGACAGCGCGGGCAGACAATGCTCAGCGAAAGAACGGCACATCCCCAAGAATGGTTGCGCGGTGCATGACCCGGCGCTGTGGACGGTAGTCGTCCACGGCATAGTGCTGGGTCACGCGGTTGTCCCAGAACGCCACGTCGTTTTCCTGCCAGCGCCAGCGGATGGTGAACTCCGGGCGGGTGGCGTGGGCGAACAGCAACTGGAGGATGGCTGCGCTTTCGCTCTCCGATAGTTCGTTGATACGGGTGGTGAAGCCCTCGTTGACGAACAGCGACTGGCGGCCGCTCACTGGGTGGGTACGGATCACCGGGTGCGACAGCGGCGGGTTCTTGCGCCGGGTTTGCTCCCAGCGCGCCAGGTCTTCGGGGGTGTTGCCGAAGCGTTCCAGAGGGAAAGACTTGATGAAATCGTGGGTGGCGGTCAGGCCCTGCAGCAGGTTCTTCAGCGGCTCGGACAAGGCCTCGTAGGCGGCGATGCCGCTGGCCCACAACGTGTCGCCGCCGAACGCCGGCAGCAGCTTGGCGCTGAGCACCGCGCCCAGGGCCGGGGTCGGCAGGAAGGTCACGTCGGTGTGCCAGATGGCGTTGTCGCGCACGTCGGTTTCAGCGGTGTCGAGGATCAGCACTTGCGGCTGTTCCGGCACATTGGGGTAGATCGGGTGAATGTGCAGGTCACCGAAGTGGGCGGCAAAGCGCGCTTGTTGCTGTGGGGTGATCGGCTGGTCGCGGAAGAACAGCACTTGATGCCTGAGCAGCGCCTGCTCGATGGCGTCGCGCTGCTCCAGGTTCAGCGGCTGGCTGATGTCGATGCCGCTGATCTGGGCGCCGAGGGCGGAGCTTAAGGGGGTGATGGTCAGGCTCATGGTCGTTCTCTTATGCGGCGCCGAACGGTCGGCGTGATCGGATTCGGTTTATCTGCATCCATCAAAAATGGCTGGCATGCATGGGCCTGGTAGCCGCTGCCGAGCCCTGTGCGCTCGGTCGCAGCCTCGCTGGGGCTCGACAGCGGCTACAGGCAGGTAATGCAGGCAAGTAACGCAAGCGACGTAAGGCAGGTAATGCAAGTGACGCAAGACACGCTCGGTTCAGTGCGATTGGCCATGCCACGGCACCAGCTTGCGTTGCAGGGCGCGCAGGCCCATCTCCATGGCGAAGGCGATCAGGGCAATCACCAGTATCCCCAGTAGCACCACATCGGTGACCAGGAACTGCGCCGCGGATTGCACCATGAAGCCCAAGCCGCTGGTGGCGGCGATCAGTTCTGCCGCCACCAGGGTCGACCAGCCCACGCCCAGGCCGATGCGCACGCCGGTGAGGATCTCCGGCAGGGCGCTGGGCAGGATCACGTGGCGAATCAGCTGCGCCCGGGTCGCGCCCAGGGATTGCGCGGCGCGCAGTTTGGCCGGGTCGACGGTGCGCACGCCGGTGGCGGTGGCGATGGCGATCGGGGCGAAGATCGCCAGATAAATCAGCAGCACCTTGGACAGCTCGCCAATGCCGCACCAGATGACGATCAGCGGCAGATAGGCCAGTGGCGGAATCGGCCGGTAGAACTCGATCAAAGGGTCGAGCACGCCCCGGGCGATGCGGTTGGCGCCAATGGCGATGCCCATCGGAATCGCCGTCAGCACGGCACACCCCAGGGCCAGGCCGATGCGTTGCAGGCTGGCTGCCAGGTGCTGCCAGAGGGTGGAATCCATGTAGCCGCTGGTGGCCAGCAACCAGCCCTTTTGCAATACGGCGGCAGGGGGCGGCAGGAACAGCGGTTCGATCAGGTCGCTGGCAGTGACCGCCCACCACAGGGCCAGCAGGGCGATCAGAGTCAGTACGCTGATCCAGCGGGTGCTCAGGCTACGACGCACCGGCAGGGGCGCTTTCGGGGTGGCATCGCGGGTCGCAGTGGTGGGAATCTCATGGCTGCTCATGGGCGCTCCTGCTGCTGGGTGGCGCTGCGCTGGGAGAACACCCGGGCCAGCACGTGTTCGCGGGTTTCGATGAACAGCGGGTCGGACTTGATCGCCCGGGCCGATTCGCCGGCGGCGTAGCGCTGGCCGAAGTCCAGGTTCAGGCGCTCGACGATCTGCCCCGGGTTGGGTGCCAGGAGGATCAGGTCGGTGGCCAGGAACACCGCTTCCTCGATGTCGTGGGTAATCAGGAACACCGGCTTGGCGGTGCGCTGCCAGACTTGCAGCAACAGCTCCTGCATCTGCTCGCGGGTGAAGGCATCCAGGGCGCCGAAGGGTTCATCCATCAGCAGCACGCGCGGGTCGGCAGCCAGGGCGCGGGCCAGGCCCACGCGCTGTTTCTGTCCACCGGAAAGCTGCCAGGTGCGGCGTTTGTCGAAGCCGGCCAGGTCCACCAGGGCGAGCATCTCCCGCGCCCGGGCTTCACGCAGGTCCCGGGCGACGCCGGCCAGTTCCAGGCCGAAGGCGATGTTGCCCAGCACGTCCTGCCAGGGCAGCAGGGCGTCGTCCTGGAACACCACGCCACGCTCGGCGCTGGGGCCCTTGACCGGCTCGCCGTCGAGGTTGATGCGTCCGGCGCTGGGCTCGACGAACCCGGCCATCAGGTTCAGCAGCGAAGTCTTGCCGCTGCCGGAGGGCCCCAGGGCGACCAGCAGTTGCTGTGGCCCCAGGCTCAGGGAAATGTCCGCCAGCACCGCTTCGGCGGCGCCTGGGTACTGTGCACTGATGCGCTCCAGTTGTAGCTGGGCCATGACGGCTGCCTCCTGTCCGCTCGCGGGTTATTCGGTGATGAACTGGGCGCTGACGTAAGGGGCGTAGTCCGGCAGTACCGCCTCGACCTTGCCTTGTTCCTTGAGGAACACCGCGGTGTCGGTGATGGCCTGGGTGGTCGGGGCGCCGAGGCTGAGCACCTGGTCGGCGGCCAGCGGGTAGACGTTGCCTTGCAGCAGCAGCGGGATATCGCTGGCCTTGGCCCCGGAGAGCTTCACCAGTTTGTCGACGTTGCCCTGGTTGGCCAGCCAGGCTTGTGGGTCCTTGCGGTATTGGGCGTAGGCCTCCAGGGTCACCTTGGCGAAGGCGCTGACGATTTGTGGGTGCTTCTCGGCAAAGTCCTTGCGCACGATCCAGGCGTCGAAAGTCGGCGCGCCGAACTGGGCCAGCTCACCGGAGGTGATCAGCACCTTGCCGTTTTCCTTGGCCACGCCCAGGGCCGGGTCCCAGACGTAGGTGGCGTCGATATCGCCGCGTTTCCAGGCGGCGATGATCGCCGGTGGCGCGAGGTTGAGGATCTGCACTTTCGAGGGGTCGATGTTCCAGTGCTTCAGCGCCGCCAGCAGGCTGTAGTGGCCGGTGGAAACGAAGGGCACGGCGACTTTTTTACCGATCAGGTCCTGAGGGCTGTTGATCGCGGAACCGTCGCGGGCCACCAGGGCTTCAGCGGCGCCGATCTGGGTGGCGATGAGGAAGGTCTGCACCGGCACCTTGCGGGTGATGGCGGCGGTCAGCGGGCTGGAGCCCAGGTAGCCGATCTGCACATCGCCGGAAGCGATGGCGGCGATGACGTCGGCGCCGTTGTCGAATTTGCGCCAGTTGATCGTGGCCTGGGTGGCTTTTTCATAGCTGCCATCGGCTTGCGCGACCTTGGCTGGGTCGACGGTGGTCTGGTAGGCGACGGTGACGTCGGCCGCCTGGGCAAAGAAACTCGCAGCGGCCAGGGACGCGGCCGCCAGGAGGCGAAGGGGGAAATGCAGTTTCATGGGGGTGCTCCTCATAGGCGGCCGGTGATCGGCGTGGGAGGAGACTAAATGATCTAAGAATGCAGAAATAAATAACTTATTTGCATTAGCTTATGGGGAGAACCGCATCGGCGTCGCACCGAAGCTGTTGTTGTGGCAAGGGCGCAAGCGCTTGCTCAGTGGCGCCGGCATGCCGGAGCCTGGCGCCACGGTAGCTCCGGAAAGGCCGCCGGCCGGGCCGCTGGGCGGCCCAGTGGGAGCTGGGCTCCCGGGTCGCGGCTTTAGTTGCTGATCGCCAGGATGCTGGCCTGGTAGGCACCGACGAATACGTCGAAATCACCCACTTCGTTGTGTTCCAGCTCGGTCTGTTGTTCCAGGGATTTACGCGCGATGTCTTCGAAGGTGGCTTGTTCGTCCTTGGTCAGCGTCGGGCTGCGAAAGTGCTCGGCATGAGTCAGGCTCTGGCGCAGGGAAAACTGGCTGAAGCTTTCCTGGTGCTCGCTCATGGCCGCCAGCACTTGGGCCGACGGGGTCAATGACGAGTCCTGGACCTTGGCGAGCTGGGCGTCCAGCGCCTTGCTGTGGGCAGCGCTGCCGTGGCTCTGGTCCAGCAGGGCGGCCACTGGGGCGATCTGCTCCAGCAGCTCTGCCGCCCATTGCTTCATCTCCACCGGTTGCCCTTGGCGTTGCAGTTGCAGGCCCGGTCGCCGACCTTCCTTGACCACCGCGAGGAAGTTCGAGGTGGCGTTGCTGCACTCGCTGTTCTCGAACAACGGGCTGTCGTTGAGCGCGCAATACAGCAGGAAAGCATCAAGGAAGCGCGCTTCCTGAAGATCGATGCCCAGAGGCAGGAAGGGGTTGATGTCCAGGCAGCGCACTTCGACGTACTGGACGCCCCGGGCCATCAGCGCCTGGATCGGCCGTTCGCCGGTGTAGGTCACGCGCTTGGGACGGATGTTGGAGTAGTACTCGTTTTCGATCTGCAGGATGTTGGTGTTGAGCTGGATCCACTCGCCGTCCTTGTGGGTACCAACTTCCACATAAGGCGCATAAGGCGTGGCCACGGCCTTGCGCAGGCTGTCGGTGTAGCTGTTCAAGTCGTTGTAGCAAGGGGTCAGGCCGGCCTGGGCCTGGCTTTGGTAGCCCAGGTCGCTCATGCGCAGACTGGTGGCGTAGGGCAGGTACAGGGTGTCGGCGTCCAACTGCTCCAACTGGTGCGAGCGGCCACGCAGGAAACCCGCGTCCAGGGCCGGCGAAGCACCGAACAGGTACATCAGCAGCCAGCTGTAACGGCGGAAATTGCGGATCAGCGCGATATAGGCCGAAGACTGGTAGTCCCGGTCGCTGCCGACGAAGCCTTCGGCTTGCTTGAGCCGCGGCCACAGCTGTTCCGGTAGGGAGAAGTTGTAGTGGATCCCGGCAATGCACTGCATGGTCTTGCCGTAGCGCAGGGCCAGGCCCTTGCGGTACACGTACTTGAGCTGCCCGATGTTGGAGGTGCCGTAGTAGGCGATCGGGATGTCTTCCTCGGCCGGCAACGGGCACGGCATCGATGGACTCCACAGGTACTCGTTACCGAGCTTGCTGTAGGCGAAGCGATGAATCTTGTCGAGGCTGGCCAGGGTGTCCGCCGGGTCCTTGAGGGCCGGGGTGATGAACTCCAACAGCGACTCGGAGTAGTCGGTGGTGATCTGTTCGTTGGTCAGCGCGGAACCCAGTTCTTCCGGGTGCGGGGTCTGTGCCAGGCGGCCTTCGCCGGTGACACGCAGGCATTCACGTTCGATGCCATGCAGGCACTGCTCGAGCAGGGAGAGGTTAGCGCGCTCGCCGAGCAAGGCCAGGCGGCGGTTGAGAAGTTCGCTCAAGTTGGATTCCTTCACGCGTCAGTCGCCCCAATATGGGGGTGGGCAGGACGGTCTACAAGGGTGAAGTTAAAACTGGCGTTTTCGCCTGGTTTTTGAGTCAAACCGACTCGTCTGAAATCACCAATCCTTCATCCCTGAATCTGGCTTTAGCGCAGGCAAAAAACGCCGACGCCGCTTTCGCAGCGCCGAAATTAACCCAAATTCATGACAGGGAGCTATAGGACCGCGAAGGTGCCTTGTGCTTTTGCGACCAGTTTGTCGCCCTGGATCACGTCCGCTTCCACCACCAGGGTGCGGCGGCCGGGGTGGATCACCTTGGCCCGGCACAGCACCTGGCCTTCGCTCACGGCGCGGATGTAGTTGATCTTGCATTCGATGGTGGCGCTCTGCTGGTCAAAGCCGTGGGTGCTGGAACAGGCTAGCCCCATGGCAATGTCCACCAGGCTGAAGATCGCCCCGCCGTGCAGTTTTTGCCCGCGATTGCGCAACTGTGGGGTCAGCTCCAGGGCGACGTCTGCCTCGCCAATTTCCAGGCGTTGCAGACGGCAGCCGAGCAATTGGCTGAAGGCGCTTTCGGTCAGGCCGGCGGGGATCTGCATCAGCGCTTCTTCAACTGTTTGGCGTTGGCGAACAGCGAGGCCATGGCGTTGTTGCTCGGGGCTGGCGCGGTGCTTTCCTGGCGCGGCGCCTTGCCCTGGGACGAGCGCGGTGCCGAGCCTGGACGCGAGCCACGGGCGCCGTCGATCTTCTCGCCCGGGGTGTCGCCCATGCGCATCGACAAGCCCACGCGTTTGCGCGGAATGTCGACTTCCATGACCTTCACTTTCACCACGTCGCCGGCCTTCACCGCTTCACGCGGGTCCTTGATGAACTTCTCCGACAGCGCCGAGATGTGCACCAGGCCGTCCTGGTGCACGCCGATGTCGACGAAGGCACCGAAGTTGGTGACGTTGGTCACCACGCCTTCGAGGATCATCCCCAGTTGCAGGTCCTTGAGGTCTTCCACACCGTCCTGGAACTCGGCGGTCTTGAACTCCGGGCGTGGGTCGCGGCCGGGCTTGTCCAGTTCCTGAAGGATGTCGGTGACGGTGGGCAGACCGAAGGTTTCGTCGGTGAATTTCTTCGGGTCCAGGCGCTTGAGGAAGCCGCTGTCGCCGATCAGCGAGCGAATGTCGCGGCCCGTGTCGGCGGCGATGCGCTGCACCAGCGGATAAGCTTCCGGGTGCACCGCCGAGGCGTCCAGCGGGTTGTCGCCGTTCATCACCCGTAGGAAGCCGGCGGCTTGTTCGAAGGTCTTTTCACCCAGGCGCGCGACCTTTTTCAGCGCGGCGCGGGTCTTGAACGCACCGTGCTCGTCACGATGGTTGACGATGTTCTGCGCCAAGGTCGCATTGAGGCCGGAGATCCGCGCCAGCAGAGCCACGGAAGCGGTGTTGACGTCGACGCCCACGGCGTTCACGCAGTCCTCGACCACCGCGTCCAGGCCACGGGCCAGTTTCAGCTGCGACACGTCGTGCTGGTACTGGCCGACACCGATGGATTTCGGATCGATCTTCACCAGCTCCGCCAACGGGTCCTGCAGGCGGCGGGCGATGGACACCGCGCCACGGATCGACACATCCAGGTCCGGGAATTCCTTGGCCGCCAGTTCCGAGGCCGAGTACACCGATGCACCGGCTTCGGAGACCATGACCTTGGTCATCTTCATGGCCGGGTATTTTTTGATCAGTTCGGCGGCCAGCTTGTCGGTCTCGCGGCTGGCGGTGCCGTTGCCGATGGCGATCAGGTCCACCGAGTGCTTGGCGCACAGGGCGGCGAGGATGCCCAGGGTCTGATCCCACTTGTTGTGCGGCACGTGGGGGTAGACGGTGGCGTGATCCAGCAGCTTGCCGGTGGCATCCACCACCGCCACCTTGCAGCCGGTACGCAGGCCCGGGTCCAGGCCCAGGGTGGCGCGCGGGCCGGCCGGAGCGGCCAGCAGCAAATCGTGCAGGTTGTGGGCGAAAACGTTGATCGCCTCGGTTTCCGCGCCGTCGCGCAACTCGCCCAGCAGGTCGGTTTCCAGGTGGGTGTAGAGCTTGACTTTCCAGGTCCAGCGCACCACTTCCCCCAGCCATTTGTCGGCGGGGCGGTTCTGGTTCTGGATGCCGAACTGCTGGCCGATCATGCCTTCGCAGGGGTGCATGGTGCCCGGCTGCTCGTCACCGACTTTCAGTGCGGAGCTGAGAATGCCTTCGTTGCGGCCGCGGAAAATCGCCAGGGCGCGGTGCGACGGCATGCTTTTCAATGGTTCATCGTGTTCGAAGTAGTCGCGGAACTTGGCGCCTTCCTCTTCCTTGCCAGCCACCACGCGGGCGCTGAGGGTGGCTTCCTGCTTGAGGTAGTTGCGCAGCTTGTCCAGCAGGCCGGCGTCTTCGGCGAAGCGCTCCATGAGGATGTACTTGGCGCCTTCGAGGGCGGCCTTGATGTCGGCTACGCCTTTTTCGGCGTCGACGAAGCGTGCGGCTTCGGCTTCTGGAGCCAGGTTCGGGTCGTTGAACAGACCGTCCGCCAACTCGCCGAGACCGGCTTCCAGGGCGATCTGGCCCTTGGTGCGGCGCTTCTGCTTATAGGGCAGGTACAGGTCTTCGAGGCGGGTCTTGGTGTCGGCCAGCTTGATGTCGCGGGCCAGCTCGGGGGTCAGTTTGCCTTGCTCTTCGATGCTGGCCAGGATGCTGATCCGCCGCTCGTCGAGCTCTCGCAGGTAGCGCAACCGCTCTTCCAGATGACGCAGTTGAGTGTCATCGAGGCTGCCGGTGACTTCTTTCCGGTAGCGGGCGATGAAGGGCACGGTGGAGCCTTCATCCAATAGAGCGACGGCCGCTTCGACCTGTTGTGGGCGTACACCGAGTTCCTCGGCAATGCGGCTGTTGATGCTGTCCATAAAACCACCTGACAAATGTGTGAAAGCAGGCTCGCGGGCACGAAAATAAGGCCTGGCGAGTCTGGTTGAGCGGCCTGGCCCGCGCCGCCACCTGGATCAAAAGGCAGCCTGTTGACCCGTGGAATCGAAAAAATACTGCCGGTTCAGGCAAATAAATAAACCGGCCGAAGTCGTACTGATCAGATATTGCCCAACACAAAAGGCGGCGCATTATACCCAGCGTTATTGTCTTCGGGGTGATCGCCGACCTCAGGCCGCCAGCGGGTTTGCTGGCGATAGAGGAAAAATCTGCTAACAATGCACACGGTGCGTATAACGGCAGCTACGCCATAATGCGCACCGAGATTAGAGGAGCATCCAATGAGCAGCACTGCACAAACGGCTGAAGGCGAAAAAATTCTTATTGTTGACGATGATCCGGGGCTGAGCAGCCTGCTGGAGCGCTTCTTCGTCAGCAAGGGCTACCGTGCCCGTGCTGTACCGAACACCGAGCAAATGGACCGTCTGCTGGGTCGCGAAGTGTTCAACTTGGTGGTCCTCGACCTGATGCTGCCCGGCGAAGACGGCTTGACCGCCTGCCGCCGCCTGCGCAGCGCCAACAACCAGATTCCGATCATCATGCTCACCGCCAAGGGCGACGAGCTGAGCCGCATCAAGGGCCTGGAACTGGGCGCCGACGATTACCTGGCCAAGCCGTTCAACCCTGACGAGCTGATGGCTCGGGTCAAGGCCGTGCTGCGTCGCCAGTCCGCTCCAGTGCCGGGTGCGCCGGGCAGCGAAGACGAAAGCGTGACCTTCGGTGACTACGAACTGTCCCTGGCCACCCGCGAGCTCAAGCGTGGCGATGAAGTGCACATGCTCACCACCGGTGAATTCGCGGTACTCAAGGCCTTGGTGATGAACGCCCGCCAGCCGCTGACCCGCGACAAACTGATGAACCTGGCCCGTGGTCGTGAATGGGATGCCCTGGAACGCTCCATCGACGTGCAGATCTCTCGCCTGCGGCGGATGATCGAACCCGACCCTTCCAAGCCGCGCTATATCCAGACTGTCTGGGGCGTGGGTTATGTCTTCGTGCCGGATGGCACCGCGACCAAGTGATCAGTGATTTGTAGGAGCGAACGCCCGGGCCGGTAACCCGGGCGTTCGCATTCCGCAACGCTGCGAGCGCGACTCGCTCCTGCAAAGTGTGTATTGGCTGTTATGAAAACCCCGCTGTGGTTCCCCCAGAGTTTCTTCTCCCGCACCCTATGGCTGGTGCTGATCGTGGTGCTGTTTTCCAAGGCATTGACCCTGGTTTATCTGTTGATGAACGAGGACGTGCTGGTGGACCGGCAGTACAGCCACGGCGTGGCCCTGACCCTGCGCGCCTACTGGGCCGCGGACGAATCCAACCGCGACCAGATCGCCGAGGCCGCCGGCCTGATCAAGGTGGTGGGCAGCGGCGTGCCGGCCGGCGAGCAGCATTGGCCCTACAGCGAGATCTACCAGCGGCAGATGCAGGCCGAGCTGGGGGCCGACACCGAAGTGCGCCTGCGCATGCATGCGCCGCCGGCGCTCTGGGTGCGGGCGCCGAGCCTGGGGGATGGCTGGCTCAAGGTGCCGCTGTATCCGCACCCGTTGCGGGGGCAGAAGATCTGGAGCGTGCTCGGCTGGTTCTTCGCCATCGGCCTGCTCTCCACCGCCTCGGCGTGGATCTTCGTCAGCCAGCTCAACCAGCCTCTGAAGCGCCTGGTGTATGCCGCTCGGCAACTGGGTCAGGGGCGCAGCGTGCGCCTGCCCATCAGCGACACCCCCAGTGAGATGACCGAGGTTTATCGCGCCTTCAACCAGATGGCCGAGGACGTGGAGCAAGCCGGACGCGAACGCGAGCTGATGCTGGCGGGGGTGTCCCACGACCTGCGCACGCCGCTGACCCGCTTGCGCCTGTCGCTGGAGCTGATGGGGGCTCACACCGATCTGACCGACGATATGGTCCGCGACATCGAGGACATGGACGCCATCCTCGATCAGTTCCTGGCGTTCATTCGTGACGGCCGCGACGAGTCAGTGGAAGAAGTGGATCTCTGCGATCTGGTGCGTGAAGTGGCCGCGCCCTACAACCAGAATGAAGAGCGGGTGCACCTGCGTCTGGAACCCATCCAGCCATTTCCACTGCGCCGGGTGTCGATGAAGCGCCTGCTCAACAACCTGATTGGCAACGCTTTGAACCACGCCGGCACCGAAGTCGAAGTTGCGGCTTACCTCTCGGGCGATATCAATGCGCCCTACGTGGTGCTGAGTGTGATGGACCGAGGGGCGGGGATCGATCCTTCAGAGCTGGAGGCGATCTTCAACCCCTTTACCCGTGGCGACCGCGCGCGGGGTGGCAAAGGCACCGGTTTGGGGCTGGCCATCGTCAAGCGGATTGCCGCTATGCACGGCGGCAACGTCGAGCTGCGCAATCGGCCTGACGGCGGGTTGGAGGCTCGGGTGCGCTTGCCGTTGGGCTTGTTGCTGCCACGCGATGCGGACTGAACACCTGTAGCCGCTGCCGCAGGCTGCGATAAGGGCCGAAGGCCCTTGCGCGGCCCGCAAGCGCGACTGCTGCGCAGCCGGTCACAGCCTGCGGCAGTGGCTACAGGGGCCGCCGATCGAGCGTACCCCTTAGCCCTTACCCTTGGTCCGGGTCATGTTCGGCCCGCCGTTCTTTTCAATGTGTTCGATGATGATGCCCGCCACGTTCTTGCCGGTGGTGGTTTCGATGCCTTCCAGGCCAGGTGAGGAGTTGACCTCCATCACCAGCGGCCCGTGATTGGAGCGCAGGATATCCACCCCCGCCACGCTCAGCCCCATGACCTTGGCCGCCCGTAGCGCGGTCATGCGTTCTTCCGGGGTGATCTTGATCAGGCTGGCGCTGCCACCGCGGTGCAGGTTGGAACGGAACTCCCCCGGCTTGGCCTGACGCTTCATCGCGGCGATGACCTTGTCGCCCACCACGAAGCAGCGAATGTCGGCGCCACCGGCTTCCTTGATGTACTCCTGAACCATGATGTCCTGCTTCAGGCCCATGAACGCCTCGATCACCGATTCCGCCGCCGTGGCGGTTTCGCACAGCACCACGCCGATGCCCTGGGTGCCTTCCAGCACCTTGATCACCAGGGGCGCGCCGTTGACCATTTCGATCAGGTCGGGAATGTCGTCCGGTGAGTGGGCAAAGCCAGTCACCGGCAGGCCGATGCCACGCCGTGACAGCAGTTGCAGGGAGCGCAGTTTGTCCCGGGAACGGGCGATGGCCACCGACTCGTTGAGAGGAAACACCCCCATCATTTCGAACTGGCGCAGCACCGCGCAGCCGTAGAAGGTCACCGAGGCACCGATCCGCGGGATCACCGCATCGAAGCCTTCCAAGGGCTTGCCACGGTAGTGAATCTGCGGCTTGTGGCTGGCGATGTTCATGTAGGCGCGCAGGGTGTCGACCACTACCATTTCATGGCCACGCTCGGTGCCGGCTTCGACCAGGCGACGAGTGGAATACAGACGCGGATTACGCGACAGCACAGCGATCTTCATGCAACACCTGTGGCAGAGCTAGTGGATACCGGGAACACCGGTTTGTCTTGTACGTATTTGATGCCCGGATTGACCACCAGTTGGCCGTCGATCAGGGCCTTGGACCCCAGCAGCAGGCGATAGCGCATGGCCTTGCGGCAGGCGAGGGTGAATTCCACCCGCCACACGCGATCGCCCAGGGCCAGGCTGGTGCTGATCACATAGCGCACCTGAGCCTGGCCGTTGGAGCTCTTGATGGTCTTCATCGCCACCAGCGGCGCTTCGCACCGCCGATGACGCAATTGCACCACGCTGCCCAGATGGGCGTTGAAGCGCACCCACTGCTCACCGTCGCGCTCGAACGGCTCGATCTCGGTGGCATGCAGGCTGGAGGTACTGGCTCCGGTATCGATCTTGGCGCGCAGACCGGCCACTCCCAGATCCGGGAGCGCCACCCATTCGCGCAAACCGACGACGGTCAAAAGGTCAAAAGTCTTCAATTGGGATAACCGGCAATTAACGTTTCCAGGCCGTGGCCGGAACCTCGGGCAAGGCTTTGAAGGCAGGTTTGGCGAACCAGTAACCCTGCATCAGAAAAATTCCACAGTCGCTGAGAAAGTCCCGCTCGCCGGCACTCTCAATGCCTTCGGCAATGACTGTAACCCCCAACTCCGCACACATTGTGACAAGGCTACGGACGATCGCCTGGCGCACGCGGTCCTGGTCGACATCACGGATCAGCGCCATGTCGAGTTTGATCAGGTCAGGTTGGAAGTCCGCTAGCAGATTCAGCCCCGAGTACCCTGAGCCGAAGTCATCGATGGCGGTCTTGAAGCCGAATTCGCGGTATTCACGCAGAATATGAGTCAAATGGCGATAGTTATCTACGTGCTGACTTTCCAGGGTTTCGAAAATCAATCGATCCAAGGGAAAGCGCTGTGCGCGAGCGGTTTCCAGGGTACTGCGGATGCACAGCTCCGGCCGGTACACCGCGTTGGGCATGAAGTTGATCGACAGGTGGCTGTGTATTCCAAGCTGGGCGGCGTGGGTGATGGCCAGGGTGCGGCAGTGCTGGTCGAAATGGTAGCGGTTGCTGTCGTTGATCCGATCCAGCACGGTCTTTGCGCCTTCGCCGTTGATCCCGCGTACCAGCGCTTCATGGGCAAATACCGATTGGTCCCGCAGATCGACGATGGGCTGGTAGGCGAAGGCGAAATCGAAATCCAGAGGCTGGCCTTGCTGGCAACCTTGGCAACGGTTGTCGGGCGAGGTTGGTTCAGGGGGGGAGTGAGTCACGGGACGCCTCGCGTATCAGATGGCAACCTGGGGTATTTTAGGTGAGCGTCAGGCTTTAGGTGCACCAGCTTACGGGCTGTCTGGCTGCAATATTTTTCCAAGAGGAATTTCAGTGGCACACAAACAGGAAGAAGAAGACAAGGTGCGTCTGGACAAATGGCTGTGGGCGGCGCGCTTCTACAAAACCCGAGCGTTGGCCAAGGCGGCGATCGAAAGTGGCAAGGTGCATCATCGGGGCGAGCGCTGCAAGCCGGGCAAGGAGCCACGGGTGGGCGACGAATATGCAATCCGCACGGGCTTCGATGAGCGCACCGTGGTGGTGCAGGCCCTTTCCAGCGTGCGCCGTGGCGCGCCCGAGGCACAGGCGTTGTATGCGGAAACCCAAGCCAGTATCGCCAAGCGTGAAACCGCCGCGGCCCAGCGCAAGGCCGGGGCCCTGGGGGTCAGTACCGATGGTAAACCCACCAAGAAACAGCGCCGTGATCTGTTCAAGTTTCACGGCAGCAACCACGAATAATGGGCGAATGACGAGTCTTGCTGGGGTGATGGCGCTTGCGCGTGTTGGACCGCCTTGCAGCGGTTACACCCAAGCGTAGCGATCGGGGCGGTCGCGTTTCCCTGCGCCGGCAGGCGCCCTCGTTGTAACAGGGCGCCCGGTGTTATCGACTCAGCGCAACAGGTTGCTGGCGCGCACCACGCTCATGTGCGATAGCACCGGCAAGTGGCTCATCAGCTTGAACAGCGGGTGAGTCAGGCGCAGCAGGAGGTTCGACATCCGCGCCGCATAGGGGGTGTAGATGCCCCAGCCCAGGGCCAGCACCGCCAGCAGCACGCCGCCGATGTAGTCGTCTTGGCCCCAATGCGCGCCGGCCACCAGGCGCGGCATCATAAACACCAGGGTCAGGCCCCAGATGATCACAAGCTGGCCCATGCTGCGGCTGAACATGCCCATGAACAGGCCCCAGATCAGCAGCACCGAAGCATGATCGCCCGGAAAACTCTGGCTGGAACGGTCCTTGAGTTCCCAGGTTTTTTCCCAGCCTGGGAAGTAGTCACTCATGTGCACCGCGCCTTCGAGCACCATCGACGGGCTGTTGTGCTGCCAGCCCATGAACGCCACCAGCTTGGAAAACAGCGCGCGAATCACCACCATAAGTATCAGGATCGACAGAAAGCCGAAAAAGGCGCGGCGTACGTCCACTGCTTTGAACACCCAATCACCGCGGATCAGCAAGCCGAGCATGATCAAGCCGACCACGATGTCGAACGGACGCAGACTGGCCACGGCCCAGATGTGCAGCCACGTCGGGTTGCTGGCGAGAGGGGCGTTAAGCAGATGAAACAGCCATTGGTCGAAGGCCATGCAGAGCATCTGCCCGGTGGGCCACAACCAGAAACCCAGCAGCGCCAAAGGGAGTAAATTGCACAGAACCAGCTTGCCGAGGTTCCACCTTGCTTGGAACAAACCCGGATTGTTCATAAAATATCTCCAATCACCGTTAAAACTGCACCCTCATGGTGCAAACCCGTAATTTTCGGTGCTTGTAACCTTTTTGTCATCATTCAGATACCCAGACCTATGACTGATTTGCCGGATACCGACTTCACTCAACGCTTCATCTTTGATGAGAGCGACGCCCGCGGCGAGCTGGTGGCGCTGGAGCGCAGTTACGCTGAAGTCCTCGCCAAACATCCCTATCCCGAGCCGGTGGCACAACTGCTCGGCGAGCTGATGGCGGCGGCGTCGTTGCTGGTCGGCACCTTGAAGTTCGATGGCTTGCTGATTCTCCAGGCCCGCTCCGAAGGCCCGGTGCCACTGCTGATGATCGAGTGCTCCAGCGATCGCGAGATCCGTGGCCTGGCCCGCTACGACGCGTCGCAGATCGCCCCTGACGCGACCCTCGCCGACATGATGCCCAACGGCGTCCTGGCGCTGACCGTGGACCCGACCCAGGGCCAGCGTTATCAGGGCATTGTCGACCTGGACGGTGCCACCCTGGCCGAATGCTTCACCAACTATTTCGTCATGTCGCAGCAGACCGGCACCCGCTTCTGGCTCTACGCCGACGGCCGCAATGCCCGCGGCCTGCTCCTGCAACAACTGCCTGCCGACCGCCTGCGCGATCCGCAAGAGCGCGAAGACAATTGGCAGCACCTCACCGCCCTGGCCAGCACCCTGACTGCCGATGAATTGCTGAGCCTGGACAATGAAACCGTGCTGCACCGCCTGTACCACGAAGAGGCCGTGCGCCTGTTCGACGTGCAACCGCTGCGTTTCCGTTGCAGTTGCTCCCGTGAGCGTTCCGGCAATGCGCTGGTCAGCCTGGGGCTCGAAGATGCGCAGGAACTGGTGGTGGAACACGGCGGCAGCATCGAGATCGATTGCCAGTTCTGCAACGAACGCTACCTGTTCGATGCCGCCGATATCGCGCAATTGTTTGCCGGCGCGGGCGTCGACACGCCGTCAGATACTCGTCACTAAAACGTTTCAGTGCAGGTAAATCACCTGGCAAACGCCGGAATTACGCCGTACTGACGGGAGGACCCTACTATTTTTGGGCTTTTCTGGCATAATCCGGCGCACTTTTTTCGCGGTAGTAGTGCGCGAGTTTCTACTACAAAACGTTTGGAGCACTCGGCCAATGGCCGACGGGGAACCTCATGACGCAAGCCAATAACGCCGTGTACACCGATCTGAGTGTGGATGATCTGGTCAAAGAAGCCCTGAACCGCGGTGAGGGCGAACTGGCCGATACCGGCGCTCTGGTGGTTCGCACCGGTCACCGTACCGGCCGTTCGCCAGTGGACCGTTTCATCGTTGAAGAGCCCACCACCCAGGACGCTATCGCCTGGGGCCCGATCAACCGCAAGTTCCCGGCGGCCAAGTTCGACGCCCTGTGGGACCGCGTTGAAGCCTACCTGGGCGAGCGCGAGCGTTTTGTTTCCCACGTGCATGTAGGTTCCGATCCGGCGCACTACCTGCCAGTGAAAATGACCACCGAGACTGCCTGGCACAACCTGTTCGGGCGTTGCCTGTTCATCAATCCCGAGCAATACAACGCCGGTGGCAAGGATGAATGGCAGATCCTCAACGCGCCGAACTTCGTCTGCGAGCCAGAGCGTGACGGCACCAACTCCGACGGCACCGTGATCCTCAACTTCGCGGCCAAGAAAGTGCTGATCGCCGGCATGCGCTACGCCGGTGAAATGAAGAAAGCCCTGTTCTCCGTGCAGAACTTCCTGCTGCCAGCTGTCGACGTGCTGCCAATGCACTGCGCCGCCAACATGGGCGAAGACGGCGACGTGACCCTGTTCTTCGGTCTGTCGGGCACTGGCAAAACCACCCTGTCGGCCGACGAAAGCCGTTACCTGATCGGTGACGACGAACACGGCTGGGGCGAAGGCGTGGTGTTCAACATCGAAGGCGGTTGCTATGCCAAGTGCATCGACCTGTCGGAGAAGAACGAGCCGGTGATCTGGAAAGCCATCCAGCACGGCGCCGTACTGGAAAACGTGGTGATCGACCCGGTCACCAAGAAAGCCGACTACGCCGACGACAGCCTGACCCAGAACAGCCGCGCTGCTTACCCGCGCGAGCTGATCGAAAAACGTGCACCGAAGAACCTCGGTGGCGAGCCTAATGCCGTGATCTTCCTGACCTGCGACCTGACCGGCGTACTGCCACCGGTGTCGATCCTCAGCGAAGAACAAGCCGCCTACCACTTCCTGTCCGGCTACACCGCGCTGGTGGGCTCGACTGAAATGGGTTCGGGCTCGGGCATCAAGTCGACCTTCTCCACCTGCTTCGGCGCCCCGTTCTTCCCGCGTCCAGCGGGCGAATACGCCGAGCTGCTGATCAAGCGCATCCGCGGCTTTGGCTCCAAGGTCTACCTGGTCAACACCGGCTGGACCGGCGGTGGCTACGGCGTGGGCAAACGCTTCAACATCCCCACCACCCGTGGCGTGATTGCAGCGATCCAGAGCGGCGCGCTGATCGGTGCCGAAACCGAGCACTTGGACATCGTCAACCTGGACGTACCTAAAGCCGTACCGGGCGTTGAAACCGGCCTGCTCAACCCACGCAACACCTGGGCTGACCAAGCCGCCTACGACGAAGCGGCCAAGGCCCTGGCCGGCCTGTTCATCGAGAACTTCAAGAAGTTCGACGTGAGCGACGCGATCAAGGCTGCCGGTCCGAAGCTGTAAGCCTCGACCTGCCGTGAAAAAGCCGCCCTTTGGGGCGGTTTTTTGTTTTAGATATTTTTAACGTAAATGCTTGATAGGCATGTTTGGTTTTACATTGGCTTTGCATCCGGGATGGCGCGCAGCGGCCCCGGCAATGGGCCTGCTATGCAGTCCAGCGGGAGCAAGCTCCCTCGCCACAGCGACAGCGTTTGCCCTTAACTGACTGGCATTACCTTTCTTGGGCGGTTTTTTTATGCTTGCTGTTTGACCCCGGAGCGACTCAGGGCATGCGCAAGTAGGCGTGCTCCAACAGATCGCAGCCGTCCTGCACCAATAAATAAAGCGCGTTGACCACATGGCTGGTGTCTTTACTGTCCGCCTGATCAAAGCTCAGGCAAGTGAGGGTTTCCAGCAGGTCGGAGGCTGCGCGCAGTCGTTGTCGTGCGCAGCTATGCAGGTCCAACGTATCGGCCTGGGTATCGATCACCAGGGCAGGGGTATGGGTGAAGTTGCTTTTGAGCGGTTGATAGCGGGCTTGTTCAAGGTTCAGTGCATTCATGAGTTTGGTCTCTTCCTGGTTGAAACAGATGCACCCGCCGAAGGAGTGCGTGTTGCTGTTGTCGGGTGACCAAACCCGCTCGCTGAAATTTTCAGCGATGTCCGAACTATAGATTTGATCGTTCAGTGGGCTCCATCAGCCGAATTCGACACGTCCTGTAGGGCAGGTCCTTCATGTGTTGCGAATTGCCCTTGCCG
The DNA here is from genome assembly GCF_009861525.1 of Pseudomonas sp. LD120. GTDB lineage: Bacteria > Pseudomonadota > Gammaproteobacteria > Pseudomonadales > Pseudomonadaceae > Aquipseudomonas. Next base: position 502,579 of record NZ_WVHL01000005.1, read on the forward strand.
CCATCGGCACGCCTCACGTCTTCAGATGCAACACCAACGCCCCCAGCAACACCAGCGCCACGCCGGTCACTTGCACCGCCGTCAGCCGTTCCTTGAAGAACACATAGCCCAGCACCGCAGCGATGCCGCCGGACAGGGTGCTGATTACCGTCACCACCGACACCGAGCCGCTCATGGCGCCCCAGGAAAAGGCGAAGAAGGCGCCCAGGTTCATCAGGCTGGTGGAGGCCAGCAGGCCGCAGTTCTTCAGCGGCGGGATCTTCAGTCCGTCCACGACTTTGAGCACCATCAGCAGCATCACGCCGCTGCCCACCGCGTAACCCAGCCAGAGCATGCTAATCGGTCCCAGTTGCGGCAGGGTGTAGCGGCCCTGCAGCCAGAAGCTGGTGCCGTACAGAACGGCCGAGAGCAGGGCGAAGAAGATCGAGCGGCCGGCGGCGGTGCTGTGGGGCAGCTTGGGGTCCGAGTGCAGGCTGGAGAGGATGACGCCGATCACGCACACGAGGATGCACAGCAGTTGCAGCAGGCTGATCTGTTCGCCGCTGGCCCAGGACAGCAGGGTGGTGACCACGCCGTAGGAGGTCACCAATGGGGCGACGATGGAGGCTTTGCCCAGGGCGAAGGCCTTGCCCAGGGCCAGGGCGCCGGAGACGGTAAAGGCCGCGGCGAGCACGCCCATCAGCCAGACTTGCGCGGGCGCGGCCAGGGCCTTATAGAGGAGGGCGGGAAAGATCACCAGCAGCAGGCTCATCAGGATGAACCCCAGGCTCTGGCTGAAGAACACTGCCCGTTTCACGCCCACGGCGCGGACGTTGAGCCCCACGAGAAAATCGGTGCCGCCCCAGAGCAGGGCGGCGAGCAAACCCATCAATACGTCCACTGACTGTCCTTGTCGATTGACGGGTTGGCGGAGTCCAACGGCCGTGCTGTTTACTGCTGTGCGAGTCGAAACGCCGGGGCCATGCGTTCTTGTTCAGGCCGGGACAGCCCCAGGGCCTGGGCCAGGGTGGGCCATTGGCGAACCACGCTCTGGCAGTGTTCGATGATGCCTTCGGCCTCTGCACGACCGAGGCGGAAATATGCCGCTACTTCCCGTGCCAGTTCAAGGTCCAGTGCATTGTCGGCTTCGCTGATGTTGAGTTTCAGCCCGCTGGCGTGGGCGCAGGGGTTCATGTCGTAGGCCGGGGACAGGCGCCAGCCGCGCCCGGGTTCGAGCATGAAGCCATGGTTGCGCAGGTGGTCGTCGCTGTTGGACACCAGCAGGTTGAAGACCATGCGCGACCACAGTTCACGCAGGTCGGTACGGGTTTGCGCGCCGTGGGCGATCAGTACTTCGGCCAGTTCCAGGTAGCTGGCGCCGGTGGAGGCGTCGTCGCCGTCGCTGCGATCGGTGAGGGTCATGGCCGAGGCAAAGTGCAGCCGGCCGCCCGCTTCGGTGCGGTCGAAGCGCTTGACCATGAAACAGTGCTGGTCGCTGGCGAAGCGTTGCGCCATGGCCTCGGGAACCCGCAAGCCGCAGTGGCTGGCCAGGGCGTTGAGCAGCATCTCCCAGGCGCCGACATCATGTTCGTCGCGGACGCTGGGAAACTTGGCGATCCACAGGTGGCCCTTGTCGTCGGCGACGCTGGCTTTGGGGCGGGCACCGCCCAGTGATCCCCCCGGTGCTATCAGCATGCGTAACCATTGGCCGCCGTCGGCGGCGCTGTTGTGCGGATCATTTTCCAGGGCGCGGCTGGCCTGTTCCAGGGCCCGCAGTTCGACGAAGGGTGGCGCCGCGAGGCCGTCGCGATCATCCAGGAACGGGCCTTGGTCATCGAGGCGGTAGCGTAGGGCGCCGACGCGATACAGATCGTGCACGCCCAGCAGCAGGTCGGCGTCCTGCAGGCGGGTGCCGGCAGGCGCCAGGCCTTCGCGGATGTCCCGTTCCAGCCGGCGTTGCATCAGCAGATGGCCCCAGCGATCGGGGCTTGAGTCTGCAAACACGCCAAAGCGGTTTTGCTGCTGGCCGCTGAATTGCCGGCCGGCGAATCGCCCGATGCGCGGGTCCAGGGCAATGCGGGTCAGCTCGGGATCGAGCAGCGCGGCAGGGTCATATTCGAACTCGAAGACGCTGGCAGCGCGGACGGTCCCGACATGCAGCCAGCCCAGTCGCCTTGGCCCACCCAAAGACTCCCAATCGGCATAGATGGCGATCAGGGTCATGGCTCATCCATCCTTGGCGCGGGCTTTTTCGCGGGCTGCAGCAGGCTGCTCAGCGACTGGGTATTGATCGGGAAGTCCGCCGAGGGCGGCGCAGGGAGTATCGGTTCGGCCGCGGCTTCATGCAGGGTCAGGCCGGCAGCAGGCGCCTTGGCCGAACGCAGGCTGGGGGCCCGGCGCGCTTTGCCTGGCGCATTGTTGTCTCCCGGCAAGAGCCGGGCATCTTGCAACTGGCGGCCCAGTTCATCGCGGGCTGCCAGTTGCTCCAGGTCTCTTTCCAGCCCCAGCACCTGCATCACCGACAGGTAGGCCCCCATGGTCACGCCGGACCCGCCCGATTCCAGGGAGCGCAGTGTGGTCAGTGACATGCCCGCGCGTTCGGCCACTTGCTTGGCGGTCAGCTTGCGCCGCAGCCGAGCCAGTTTCAGGCGTTCGCCAAAGGCATCCAGCAGCTTGCTTGTGGCGGGCAGGAGTGGGGCGGTCTTCTTAGCCATGTGCCATTATTCCGGGGTTTTCTAACTAAAACTGCCATAATATTAGCACTTAATTGCGGGTGCGCCAGTTCGTTCCCGGGCGGGTCAGGGCGCTGCCGCGGATGTTGTTCGAGGTTGGGTTTGACCCTGCCGGGGTTAGAGCGCTTCCAGCACCTGGGTATCCCAGCGCTGTTGCCTGATCGCCTGGTACAGCATGCCGATGGTCAGCGGCACCTTGTCGCCCCGGCCCTTGGCCCGGCGTTTCTGGAATGGGTCGAAGCCTTCTGGCTGGAAGTAGCGATAGCTGTCGAAGTCGACAAAATCGATCACGAACTGCTCTTCCAGGGTCTGCAGCAAATGCCGGGCATCGGCGCCGTCGCAGCCCAGGTCGAGGTTGATGGCGGTGCTCAGGCGCAGGGTCTTGCGCTCGGGCAGGCCGATTTCTTCATGCAGCAACTGCAGCAGTTGGCGCATGGTGGCGTCGTCGGGAAAGCCGGGGGCCAGGTGCATGATCGGAGTTCACTTGCGGCGTTTGAGAAGGTGGAGTGTACGGTGATTCTCCGGCTGAGTTGCAAGTCACCAAGTGGTTGCGCCAGCGGACCATTTCGAGAGATCGGTACTGTTTTTTTGCCTGGTATTTCCTTGGTTGGACCGAGCATCGGCGGGCAAAACTGTGTATGGTTCGCCGCTGGCTGGTGGGCCGGGGTAGAGGCCCGGTCACCTTTATCTACAGGGATTTTGTGATGGCTTTTTTTCGCCTGGCGGCGCTGTTGTGGCTAGGGATGCTGGCGGGTTCGGTACAGGCCCAGGCGCTGTCGATCCAGGTGCTGGATGCGCTGGCCATGGGCGCGCCGCTGGCCGATGCCCAGGTGCAGGTGCAACAGGGCGCGACTCAGGTTGCAGGCAGCACCGATGCCCAGGGCCGGGTCACCCTGACGGCCCAGGTGGCCGATTCGCCGGCCAGTGAGCTGCTGATCCGTAAAGCCGGCTACGCCGACCTGCGGGTCAAGTGCCCGTGCCAGGGGTTGAATTACGCCCTGAGTCCGCTGCTGGACAACCCGGAAAGCCTGCGAATAGTGCTGAGCTGGAGCGCGCCGGGAGAGGACCTCGATGCCCATCTGAGTTATCCCCACAAGCTGTTGTACTTCGCCACCGGCAAGGGGCCCGGAGCTCGCCTGGAATCGGACAGCAGCGACAGCAGCCGGCCGGAAACCATCACCATCGACGAGCGTGTGCCGGGCGACGCCTACGTTTTTGCCGTGCACGACTTCACCAACAGCACCAGTTACGAAGCGTTGCGCCTGGGCCGCAGCCAGGCGCGGGTCTTTGTCTATAAAGGCGCTGCGCTGATCCGCAGCTACCGCGTGCCGCAGAACCGCAAGGGCAATCTGTGGGTGGTGTTTCGCCTGACGGCCGATGGCCGTTTGCAGGATATCGATCGGCTGCTGCTAGGCAGCGAGGAGCCGGAGTCGGTCATGAGCGCGCTCGACCCGCTGCTGGAAAATGCCAAGTCCATCGATGAAGTGGTGGCCAAGGACTTCGGGCCGGTGGATGCCAAGAGCCTCAACCTCAAGGGCGAGGAGTCCTACCGCAAGGGCGATTTCGGCGGGGCGCGGATCTTCTACAGCGAAGCCATCGAGCTGGAGCCGGGCTTTGCCCAGGCCTACAGCAACCTGGCCCTGGCCAATCGCAAGAACAGCCGTCCGGATGAGGCCATTGCCGCTGATCGCAAGGCCATCGCCCTGGCCAGTGGCCCGGCCGCATCGACCATTCGCGCCAGTGCCTACTACGACATGGCGCGTATCTACGAGGACGCCGGGCAGTTGGCCACGGCGCTTGAGCACTACCACAAAGCCCGGGAACAAAAGGCCAACCCGGTGTATGACAAGGCCATAGAGCGGCTGCAAAACCGCTGATCACACAGGCAGGCGTTATCTCCACAACGCGCCGGCAGTGGCGCGTTGTGCATTTATGGAGGTTGGTATGCGAATTGGTGTTCTCCCCTGGCTGCTGGCGCTGTGTCTGTCCAGCGGCGTGGTCCGGGCGGCCGGGCCGCAGGTGTTCGCCACCATCGACCGCAGTGGCTGGCCCAATGCCCTGACCAGCACGGCGGAATTCGACACCGCCTCACGGGGTGAGATTCTGATGTTCGGCAAAGCGCTGTTGGCCAGCGAAGCCTTGGACGAACAAGCCTTGAAGCAGCGGCTAGGCGTCAGGCAACTGGATCTGAAGTCAGTGAATCAGGTGCGCCAGCGCTTCTGGGCGTTGCTGTTGAACAACTACCGCTTGGCCAGCCGGGACTGTGAAGGTACGCCGTTCTGCCTCCCTGTACGCAATCTCGGTGAGCTGCGGCAACTGGTGGCCAGTTTTACCGGGGAGAGTAAATCCACCTATGGGGCGTGGGCTGAGGCCAGCACCCGGTTTCATCAGCAGTACCTGAACGAGCAACTGCGGCTGGCGGCGCTGTTCCCCAGCATCAGCAGCGAGATTGAGCGCATGGACCCCGCTGAGCGGCTCGGTGACGAACTGGCGGATCGGCAATTTCTGCTGACCTTCGATGACGGCCCGAGCAGGCGTGATGGACGCACCGACCAGTTGCTCACGGTATTGAGTGACTACGATCTGCACGGTCTTTTCTTTGTTCTGGGGGACTCGTTTCAGGCGCGTCTGAGTCAATCTTCGACACAGCAAATGCGTGAGTTGTACGACGGCCAGTGCGTCGGCATACATGGTTGGGAGCACAAGTCCCACACTTCCTGGAGCGATTGGCAGCGCTCGGTGACGCGCAGCGCGAACCTGGTCCAGCACACCTTGGCAGATCAGTACTTGCCGTTGTTTCGCCCGCCCTACGGGCAGCGTCGTGGTGACAGCGCCGGGTTCTTCAAGAGCCAGGGGCTGCAACTGATGTTGTGGAACATTGACGCTCAGGACTGGAGCCAAAAAATCAGCGCCCAGGCCGCCCGCCAACGGGTGCAGACGCTGATGCTGCTGTGGCGCCGCGGCATCATTCTGTTCCACGACACTCATGCCAAAGCCATGCAGGCGGTGCCGGCGCTGTTCGACGCCAATCAACGCAATGGCGTGCAGTGGCTCGATTGCCGGAGCTTGCGTTAGGGCCGGCGCCAAGCGTTGCCGCGCCAGCACAAGCGCTGTTCCCGGTATCATCCGGTAGCCTTTTTTCCGCGACCTTTTCTCGACCCGCCGACCTGTGCCGCTAGTCTTCAACACAGGTCAGCGGTCAAAGGAGTGACCCTTATGCACAGCACCCTCGAACAGGTCTTCGGTTATCCACAGTTTCGTCCGGGCCAGGAGGCCGCCGTCAGCGCGGTACTGGCCGGACGCTCGGCGGCGGCGATCTTCCCCACCGGGTCCGGCAAGTCGCTGTGCTACCAATTGCCGGCCCTGCTGCTGCCGCACCTGACGCTGGTGGTCTCGCCACTGTTGGCGCTGATGCAGGACCAGTTGGCGTTCCTCCAGCGCCATGGCATTGCCGCCGCCAGTATCGATTCGGCGCAAAGCCGCGATGACGCCAATCAAGTTATGGCCCGGGCCCGCTCCGGTGAGCTGAAAATCCTGATGATTTCCGTGGAGCGTCTGAAGAACGAACGCTTCCGCAATTTTTTGCAGCAGGTGCCCATCTCCCTGCTGGTGGTGGACGAGGCCCACTGCATTTCCGAGTGGGGCCACAACTTCCGCCCTGATTACCTGAAGCTGCCGGACTACCAGCGCCAGTTCCACATTCCTCAAGCGCTGCTGCTGACCGCCACGGCGACCCCCAAAGTGATCGCCGACATGCAGGCCAAGTTCGCCATCGAAGCGCAGGATGTGGTGACCACCGGTTTCTACCGACCCAATCTCAACCTGCTGGTGGAGCCGGTGCGCGGCGCGGACAAGCGCCGGCGCCTGGTGCAGTGGATGAGCGAGCGGCCCGGGCAGCCGAGCATTGTCTACGTGACCCTGCAAAAGACCGCCGAACAGATCGCCGAGCACCTGAGCCATGCAGGCATCGCTGCCGAGGCCTACCACGCCGGTCTGCCCCACGAGCAGCGCGAGTCGATCCAGCGGCGGTTCATGGAGGGGCGCAGCCACTGCATCGTCGCCACCATCGCCTTCGGCATGGGCATCGACAAGAGCGACATCCGCAACGTGGTGCACTTCGACCTGCCCAAGTCCATCGAGAACTACAGCCAGGAAATCGGCCGCGCCGGGCGTGATGGCCAGCCTTCGGATTGCCTGGTGCTGGCCAACCGCGACAGCCTCAACGTGCTGGAGAATTTCGTCTACGGCGACACCCCGGAATTGAGCGGCATTCGCTGCGTGCTGGATGAGTTGCAGGCGTCGGCGCCGGAGGGGCAGTGGGAGTTCCTGCTCGGGCCCCTGGCGGACCAGAGCAACATCCGCCAGTTGCCGCTCAAGACCCTGTTGGTGCAGTTGGAACTGCGGGGCCTGATCGCTCCGCGCTACGCCTATTTCGCCGAATACCGTTTCAAATTCCTTGAGGAGCCGCAGGCTTTGCTGGCGCGTTTCGAGGGTGAACGCCGGGACTTTGTCGAGGCGGTGATCAATACCTCCAGCCGGGCCCGGACCTGGGCCACGGTGAATTTCGACGCGCTCTACGAGCAGTACCAGGCGCCGCGCAACCGGGTGGTCAAGGCCCTGGACTATTTTCAGGAGAAGGGTTGGGTGGAGCTGGAAAGCAAGCAGATGACCGAGGTCTACAGCCTGCTGCAAAGCGCCTTCGATGCCGCTGCCTTGAGCACTGATTTGCATGCTTACTTCACCCAGCACGAGGGCAGCGAGATTGCGCGGATTCACGTCATGCTCGAGCTGTTCGCCACCGAGCAGTGCCTGGGGCAACGCCTGGCGCAGTATTTTGGTGACGATCAGGCGCCCCAGCGTTGTGGGCATTGCTCGGTCTGTCACGGTCAGGTGGCACGACTGCCGGAGCCACCGGCGTTGCCCGCGCTTGTGGATAAAAGCTTCGAGGGGCTGTGCGGTGATTTTATCCACAGGCATCAGCAGCACACCGGCGATGTGCCGGGGGCGGAGCGGTTGACGCGTTTTCTCTGTGGCATCGGCGTGCCCTTGTTCACCCGGCTCAAAGCCCGGAGCATTCCGGGGTTCGCGGCGCTGGAGGACTACCCTTACGCCGCCGTGCGTGAGTGGTGCGAGACGCATCTGGCGGCGTGAGCGTCCGGCGGCGCGATCGAGGTAAAAGGGTTTGCCCAGGCTTGGCCGTCTGCGGTGAAATGCCGACCGATCAACCGATCAACCGATCAACTGATCTGCAATCCAAGGGAGAGAGCCCCGATGTCCGAGCCTATGCCGCAACGCGGCGACTACCGCCACTTCCAGCCGATCATCACCCGCTGGCATGACAACGATGTCTACGGCCATGTGAACAACGTCACCTACTACAGCTTCTTCGACACGGCGGTGAACACCTACCTGATCGAACAGGGCGGGCTGGATATTCATGGGGGCGAGGTGGTGGGATTCGTGGTCAGCTCGGCCTGCGACTACTTCGCGTCCATCGCCTTTCCCGAACGCGTCGAGATCGGCCTGCGCGTCGGCAAGTTGGGCAATAGTTCAGTGCAATACGAACTGGCGGTGTTCAAGACGGGAGAAGCGGACGCCTGCGCGGCAGGGCGTTTTGTTCATGTATTCGTGGACCGCGCCTCCAACCAGCCGGTGCCGATCCCGCCCGTCTTGCGAGCGGCTCTGGAGCACCTGCTGGTTGCGTGAGCTTCGATACTCGGTCTGAATTCCGACATCGACATCGACATCGACATCGACATCGACATCGACATTGACATCGACATCGACATTGACACCAGTCACCTGGCACCAACACCTGTAGCCGCTGCCGAAGGCTGCGATCGGCTCCGCAGGAGACGCTAAACCGGAATCCTCAGGCCACCTGACACCCCCCTGCGCCGCTTGAGCGAGTCCTGCGGCCTCGTGCGCAGCCTGCGGCAGCGGCTACAGGGAGCGAGGTGATCAGTCGCGGTAGTGATGGTGTTTGCGATGCCCGTAGGCATGGCCGCGGCCACGGTGGCCATCGCGGTAGTAGCGGCGGTCGTCGCGGCCACGGTAGTTGCGATCTTCGCGGGCGCTTTCATTGCCCATGTAGTTGCCCAGCGCGCCACCAGCGCCACCGCCGGCCGCGGCGCCGATCAGGCTGCCGGTGTTGCCGCCCATGCTGCGACCTACCACGTTGCCGCCCGCTGCGCCGAGGGCGCCGCCAATGGCTGCCTGGCCACGGCTGCGTTTGTCGGCGCCCACTGCGCTACCGCCGGCGCCGCCCAGGGCCGCACCAATGGCCGAACCGGTATTGCCGCCGATCTGCTGACCGACCACCGAGCCTAAAACCCCACCCAATGCGCCACCCACGCCTGCTTCAGTGGTGCCGCCGGCCGAGGCAACGCCGCTGACCAGGCCAAGGGACAACAAGAGAATCGAGGAGAACTTCATGGGGGAACCTCAAAGGGAAGACGGCGCGATCCTGAGGCTGCAACGCGAGGCTGACAAACGAATTCCGACGAATAACACGAGTTCTGCACAATCACGTAACTTGTTGTTTTTATTGTGGAACTTACGTGATTTTTGGCGGTCTTCAATTGCTTCGAAGAGGCCGCTTTTATGCAAAAGCGGCCTTTTTTTGTGCCTGGAATTTGCCCGTGATCGCCGCGCGTTGAGCGGTGCCCGAATAGGCGCGCGGTCGCTGCGGGCTCCCGCGCAGCCTGCGGTGGCGACAGCTCAGGCCGAGCGAGCCATGATCAGACCACTGTCACTGGCGGCTTCCAGGCGGATGGCGATGAACTTGGAGGTCGGGGTGTGACTGCCGTCACCGGTGCTTTCCAATGGCACCAGCGGGTTCACTTCCGGGTAGTAGGCCGCCGCCTGGCCGGCCGGGATATCGAACGCCAGCAAGGTGAAACCCTTGACCCTGCGCTCGCGGCCGTCATCCCACAGGGAAACGATGTCGGCTTTCTGTCCCGGCTTGAAGCCCAGGCGGATGATGTCCGCTTCGTTGGCGAACAACACATCGCGCTGGCCCTTGACCCCACGGTAGCGGTCATCGAGGCCGTAGATGGTGGTGTTGTACTGGTCATGGGAACGCATGGACTGCAGGATCAGGTCCGGCAATTGACCGGTGGCCCGGGTGCGTTCGTGGATCAGGTCCTTGGGCAGCAGGTTGGCGCGGAAGTTGGCGCGTCCCGAAGGGGTGTTCCACTGGCGCGAACCGGCGCTGTTGCCCAGGTAGAAGCCGCCCGGCTGCTTGAGTCGTTCGTTGAAGTCCTTGAAGCCGGGAATGGTGTCGGCGATCAGGTCGCGGATACGCCCGTAGTCCGCCGCCAGCCAGCTCCAGTCCACCGGTTGGCTGCCCAGGGTCGCGGCAGCGATGCCCGCGACGATCCACGGTTCCGAGCGCATCTGCGACGACAGCGGCTGCAACTGGCCGTTGGAGGCGTGGACCATGCTGAAGGAGTCTTCCACGGTCACCGCTTGCGGGCCGCCGGCCTGCAGGTCGATGTCGGTGCGGCCCAGGCATGGCAGGATCAGCGCGTCCTTGCCGTGGGCCAGGTGGCTGCGGTTGAGCTTGGTGCTGATCTGCACGGTGAGGTCGCAATTGCTCAGGGCCTGGAAGGTCCGCGGGCTGTCTGGAGTGGCCTGGGCGAAGTTGCCGCCCAGGCCGATGAATACCCTGGAGCGGCCTTCGAGCATGGCGTGGATTGCCTCGACCACGTTGTGGCCGTTGTCCCGTGGCACCTTGAACGGGAAGCGCCGCTCCAGGGCATCGAGGAAGGCCGCCGGCGGACGCTCGTTGATGCCCATGGTGCGGTCGCCCTGCACGTTGCTGTGGCCGCGTACCGGGCACAGGCCGGCACCGGGCTTGCCGATGTTGCCGCGCAGCAGCATCAGGTTGGCGATTTCCTGGATGGTCGGCACCGAGTGGCGATGCTGGGTAATGCCCATGGCCCAGCACATGATCACGTTCTTGCCCTTGGCATACATGCGCGCTGCTTGCTCGATTTCCACCAGGGTCAGGCCGGACTGCTCGACAATCTGCTCCCAGGAGGTGTCGTCGAGCAAGCCCAGGTAATCCAGTACGTGCACGGTGTGGGCGTTGAGGAAGTCGTGATCGAACACCGACTCTGCACCGGTTTTCTGCGCATCACGCTCCCACTGCAGGAGGAACTTGGCCATGCCACGCAGCAGCGCCATGTCGCCGCCCAGGGCCGGGCGGAAGTAGGCGGTGTTGGTCGGGCGGTTGCCGTTGGTGAGCATTTCGAGCGGGTTCTGCGGGTGCTGGAAACGTTCCAGGCCGCGCTCCTTCAACGGGTTGATGCACACCACTTGGGCGCCGCGCTTCACCGCTTCACGCAGCGGTTCGAGCATCCGCGGGTGGTTGGTGCCAGGGTTCTGGCCCCAGACGAAAATCGCGTCCGCGTGTTCGAAGTCGTCGAAGGTCACGGTGCCTTTGCCGACCCCGACGCTTTGCGCCAGGGCCACGCCGCTGGCCTCGTGGCACATGTTCGAGCAGTCGGGAAAGTTGTTGGTGCCGTAGGCGCGCACGAACAGTTGGTAGACAAAGGCCGCTTCATTACTGGCCCGGCCCGAGGTGTAGAACTCGGCCATGTCCGGGCTGGGCAGGTTGTGCAGATGCCTGGCGATCAGGCTGAAGGCGTCTTGCCAACTGATGGGTTGGTAGCGGTCGGTTTTGGCGTTGTAGCGCATCGGCTCGGTCAGCCGGCCCTGGTACTCCAGCCAGTAGTCGCTCTGTTCAAGCAACGAGCTGACGCTGTGCTTGGCGAAGAAGGCCGCGTCCACCCGGCGTTTGGTGGCTTCCCAGTTCACCGCCTTGGCGCCGTTCTCGCAGAACTTGACCATGCCGCTTTCCGGCGAGTCGCCCCAGGCGCAGCCCGGGCAGTCGAAGCCGCCGTTCTGGTTGGTCTTGAGCATCATGCGGATGTTCTTCAGGGCGTTGTCGCTGGTCAGCCAGGCCTGGGCCACGCTGATCAACGCGCCCCAGCCACCGGCCGGGCCCTTGTAAGGCTTGTAGCGGGCCACGGGGGGCTGATCGGCTTGGTGGTGTGTACTCACTGGGGATTCTCCAACGCGGGGCTGTGGACCCGCGGCGCACGGCGGTGCGGCAGGTGGCAAGGTTGGGCCGCTGACGACGCGGCCAGTACGCGGCCAGCCAGGGGTCGTTCGCGTTGCGCTCACTGTTGCGGCAGGTTGAGGGGCGGCGAGCGCGGGTGCGGGGCGACAGGGCGGGTGCTTTGCAGGCCAGGCTCCGGGCATTCATTGGGAAGCCGGCGGCGTAGTGGGTCCCAAGACTAAGCGCGGCAATCGGTCGCGTCTAATTGCTAGTACTGATCTATTGATAGATGACGTCGATCAACAGGTGCTGAACGATTTCTGATAAAGGGCGAAGCAAGCTTCCGCCAGCGCCGAGCGCGGTGCCCCGCGCCGCATGATCAGGCCCAGGCGGGACAGGGTTTGAGCGTTTTCGATGGGTTGCAGGCGCAGGTGCTCGGTCAGGGCTTCCAGGCCGCTGTCCAGGGGCATCACCGCGCAGCACAGACCGCCGTGCACCATTTGCACCAACTGATGAACTGCATCGGTTTGCAATACCGGTTGTGGCTGGAGTCCGCGGCTGTGGAAGTTATGGTCGATGGACTGGCGAAAGTGCATGCCGCTGGTGAGCAGGCCCAAGGGCAGTTCGATCAGTGACTCCCAGCTCAGTGGCTGCTCGCCGAAGCTGAAATGGCGCAGGTCATAGAGCAGCCCCATGTAGGTCGGCTCCAGGGTCAACGAGTCGAAGCGCTCGCTGTCCAGGCGCTCCAGGTAGGACACGCCCAGGTCCAGGCGGTTGCTCGCCAGTTGCTCAAGGATCTGCTCGGAGCTCAGGGATGACAGTTCAAAGCGCAGGTTCGGGTGCTCGGCGTGCAGGCGCTGCATCAGCGGCAGCGGGTCGAAGCTCGACAGCGGCACCACGCCCAGACGCAAGGTGCCCACCAGGCTGCCCCGGCAAGCGGCGGCCTCAGCCAGCAGCCCGTCGTAAGCGGTGATCACGGTGCGGGCCCAGGCCAGGACCCGTTCACCCGGGGCGGTAAAGCCTTCGAAACGTTGCCCACGGTTCACCAGTGGCAGTTCGAGCTCCTCTTCGAGGCTGCGCAGGCGCATGGACAGCGTCGGTTGGGTGATGTGGCAGCGGGCGGCGGCTTGGCCGAAGTGGCGCGTTTCGTCCAGGGCGATGAGGAATTTCAGTTGCTTGATGTCCATCGTCGCTCCACCTCGGAAAAAGAGGAGGATTCTAACGTGCCCCGCGCGGCCTTGGGTCAGAGGTTGATCGGGAACCTCGTCGAGCCAGGTTGGTCTAGTCTTTCGCGTCTGGATCTATCAACCAAGGAGTGTGCGACATGAGTATTTTCAGCTTTGTGAAAGAAGCCGGTGAAAAACTGATCGATTTGCTGAAACCGGGGAATGCCAATGCCAGTGAGCAACTCAAGGAGCACATCGAGAAAGTCGGCCTGGGCAATCCCAATGTTCACGCCACCGTTGACGGCGACATCGTCAGGGTGACGGGTGAAGTGGCCACCCAGGAAGAGAAGGAAAAAATCCTTCTGGCCCTGGGCAACATCGCCGGCGTCGGCAGTGTCGAGGACCAGATCAGCGTGACTGACCCGGTGCTGGTGTCGGCGGTGTTCGTCACGGTGAAGAAGGGCGACACCCTGAGTGCTATCGCCAAGCTGCAATACGGCGATGCCAACCAGTACCACAAGATTTTCGAAGCCAACAAACCGATGCTGTCGCACCCCGACAAGATTTACCCGGGTCAGGTCCTGCGTATTCCCGAGTGATCGGGTAGCCCCTGTCGCGGGCAAGCGCTGCAGCAGGAGTGCTTGCCCGTGAAGGGCTTCAAAGCCCGTCGAGCAAGCTCCGATAGTCCTCCAGCGCGGCGAATTCCGCCGTGTCCTTCGGCCCTTTGCGGCTGTCCGGCTGGCTGACCGCCAGCAACTGCGCCACACCAAAATCCCGCGCGCTGCGCAGAATCGGCAAGGTGTCGTCGATGAACAGGCTGCGGGCCGGATCGAATTGAATGTCGGCCTGCAAGGCGTCCCAGAACTGCGGCTGCTCTTTGGGGAAGCCGTAGTCGTGGGAGCTGATCAGGCGCTCGAAGTACGGCGCCAGCTCGATCCGCTCCAGCTTCAGTGACAACGAATCGCGGTGGGCGTTGGTGATCAGGATCACGCGTTTGCCGGCTTGTTTGATCGCGGCGAGAAAGGTGTCGGCATCCGGACGCAGGGCGATCAGGTGCGCGGTTTCCAGTTTCAACTCGCGCACCGGGATGTTCAGCTCGGCGCTCCAGAAGTCCAGGCAATACCACTGCAACTGGCCGGCGTTGCGCTCAAACAGTGGCTGCAGCTCCAGTTCCGCCATGGCCTGGCTGACCCCATGCAGCTCGGCGTAGCGCTGAGGCAGGTGCTCCATCCAGAAATGGTTGTCGTAGTGCAGGTCCAGCAAGGTGCCGTCCATGTCCAGCAGGACGGTGTCGATATCGCGCCAGGGCAATAAGGCCATTGAACACTTCTCCAGCGGTAAAAAAGTCGCGCCCCGGGGGGCCATGGCAATCAGTTCAGTCGCCTCTCAATAGCAGCACTGGCCGCAGTGCCAAACAATCAGTGACAAGCCCACAAGGACCAGCGTGCAATCTGCCACGCAGTGGTTTTCAAACAGCCTGTATAGTAACTCGCCATCGTCAAGGAGCCCGTTATGCGCCAGAAACCCACTGTACTCGCCCGCGAGATCGTCGCCACCAGTCGTCTGTTTTGTGTCGAAGAGGTGCAGTTGCGGTTCTCCAATGGCGTTGAGCGTACCTATGAACGCTTGGTGGGCAAGAGCTCGGGTTACGGCGCGGTGATGATCGTAGCGATGCTTGATGCGGAGCACGCGGTGCTGGTGGAAGAATACTGCGGTGGCACCGACGCTTACGAACTGTCCCTGCCCAAGGGCTTGATCGAACCGGGGGAGGATGTCCTGGCGGCGGCCGAGCGTGAGCTCAAGGAAGAGGCCGGGTTTGGCGCGCGGCAACTGGAGCACCTGACCGAACTGTCGCTGTCCCCGGGGTACATGAGCCAGAAGATCCAGGTGGTGCTGGCCACCCAGTTGTATGAAGAGCGCCTTGAGGGCGACGAGCCGGAGCCGATGCGGGTCGACAAGATCAACCTGCGCGAGCTGGCCAGCCTGGCGCAGAACCCGCAATTCAGCGAAGGCCGGGCCTTGGCGGCGCTGTACCTGGCCCGCGATCTGCTGGGCCAGCGCGGAGCCTTTCAAGCATGAGTGAGGTATCGATGATTTTTCCCCATCCCTTGCTGGCCCCGGTGGCTGCACTGGCATTACGCGCCGGTGAGGCGATCCTGCCGTTCTGGCGCGCGGACGTCACGGTCACGCACAAGGCCGATGAGTCGCCGGTGACCGCCGCCGACCTGGCAGCCCACCACCTGATCGTGGCCGGTTTGCAGGCGTTGGACCCGAGCATCCCGGTGCTGTCCGAAGAAGATGCCGACATTCCCCAAGCCACTCGTGCCCGTTGGCAGCGCTGGTGGTTGGTGGACCCGTTGGACGGCACCAAGGAGTTCATTTCCGGCAGTGAAGAGTTCACCGTCAACATCGCCTTGATCGAACAGGGGCGGGTGGTGTTTGGCGTGGTGTCGATGCCCACCAATGGCCGGTGCTACCTGGGTGGCGCTGGCCTCGGGGCCTGGCGTGTGGATCAGGGGCAGGCGCCGCAGGCGATCCAGGTGCGTGACCAGCCAGGTGCTGGCGAGGCCTTTACCGTGGTCGCCAGTCGGCGTCATTCGAGCCCGGAACAAGAGCGTTTGCTGGCGGGACTGAGCGCCGCCCTGGGCGAATTGCAGTTGGCCAATATCGGCAGTTCGTTGAAGTTCTGTTTGCTCGCCGAAGGCGCGGCGGACTGTTACCCGCGCCTGGCGCCGACCTCGCAGTGGGACACGGCGGCGGCCCAGGGCGTGCTCGAAGGGGCGGGTGGCGAAGTATTGGATCTGGGCGGCGCGCCCTTCTGCTATCCACCTCGGGAGTCGTTGCTCAACGGCTTTTTCCTCGCAATACCGGCCAAGGCCGCATGGCGCGGCAAACTGCTGGAACTGGCCCGCGCCTGATCGCCCTGTGGCGATGGGTCTTCGCGACCCATGGAGCCGGCTTGCCGGCGAAGGCTCCCTTGAACCTTGTACAAGATGTTCCGGCCTCCTCGCTGGCCCGCAGGCTGTCACCCAATAGCGGCGGTCAGCGGTGCAGGACGTACTGCCCGGCAAAGCGCACGGCGTCTTCTTCGCTGCCGGCGTTGACCACTCGGGTGTGCAAGGTCAGGCGGGCGCGGCCGTAACGCTGGTACATCGAAAGGAATTTCTTCCAGGCCTTGTCTTCCGGCGCCGGGCAGATGGCCACGGCGTCTCCGGTGACAGGCAGCGGGTAGCTGATCTGCCCTTCCTGGATGACGATATGCCCGTCGTTGATCCCTTCTTCCTTGAGTCGCAGGTGCAGCCAGCCCCAGCCGGCCAGCACCGCGCCGCAGTACAGGCTGCCGCCGAACATGGTGCTCTTGTGATTGACGTTGGGGTCCAGCGGCAGTTGCAGGCGCAGTTGTTGTGCCTGCCAGTCGAGCACCTGCAGGCCCATGTCCCGGGTCAGGGGAATGTCGTGGTGGAGGATGGATTCCAGGTATCGACTGTCGCGGTTCATGCAGGGGGCTCCAGGGTCAATGCAATAGCGGTACGGTTCATTCGGCATCGTCTGAGGAAGAATGGCTGGCGCCGTCGGCGAAGTTCAGGCCATGTTTACGCAGCTTGTCGTGCAGGGTCTTGCGTGGAATACCCAAGGCCTCGGCCAGGCTGCGCAGGGAACTGTGGGGTTGGGCCATTTCGGCGGCGATCAGGCTTTTTTCAAAGTGTTCCACCTGCTCGCTCAAACCGCCTTCGATCAGCGTAGGGCCACTCGCCGTGCCGTGCTCCGGCTCGTTGTTGTCCAGGGCCAGTTCCAGGCCCAGGGCAAAGCGTTCGGCGGCGTTTTGCAGTTCCCGCACATTGCCCGGCCAGCTGTGGCGCAACAGCAAGGCGCGGTGCCCGGGTTGCAGCTCCTGGAGCGGCAGACCGTGGCGGGTACTGGCTTCGTCGGCAAAGTGCTGGAACAGCATCAACACGTCTTCACCGCGCTCGCGCAGCGCCGGAATGCGCAGCGGCGCGACGTTCAGGCGGTAATACAGGTCAGCGCGGAAGCGCCCCTGGTCAGCCGCCTGGCGCAGGTCTTCCTTGGTGGCGGCGATGATGCGGATGTCCAGGGGGATCAACTGGTTGCCGCCCAGGCGCTCCACCACCCGTTCCTGAAGCAGGCGCAGCAGCTTGACCTGGACATCCAGGCTCATGCTTTCGATTTCATCGAGGAACAGGGTGCCGCCGTTGGCGAATTCGAACTTGCCGATGCGACGTTTCTGCGCCCCGGTGAAGGCCCCCGGTTCGTGGCCGAACAGTTCGCTTTCCACCACTGACTCGGCCAGGGCGCCGGCGTTGATCGCCACGAATGGCCCGTTGCGCCGTCCCGACAGGTCGTGCAGGGCGCGGGCCACCACTTCTTTGCCGGCGCCGGTTTCGCCGAGGATCAGCACATCGGCTCGGGTCGCCGCCAGAGCGCCGATCTGCTGGCGCAGACGCAGCATCGGCGCTGACTGGCCCACCAGCCGCGCGCTCAGTTCCTGGCGGTCGCTGAGGGCCAGGCGCAGGCTGCGGTTGTCCAGCACCAGGCGGCGCCAGTCCAGAGCGCGGCGCACGCTGTCGAGCAGGGCATCGCTGGCGAAGGGCTTCTCCAGAAAGTCATAAGCGCCGGCGCGCATTGCCTGCACGGCCAGGGGCACGTCGCCGTGGCCGGTGATCAGTAGCACCGGTAGTTCCGGATCCTGGGCGTGCAGTTGCTTGAGCAGCTCCAGGCCGTCGATGCCGGGCATGCGGATGTCGCTGACCACCACCCCCGGCCAGTCACGCTCCAAGCGCGCGGCCAGGCCCTGGGCCTGGGCCAGGGACAGCACCTTGAGCCCGGCCAGGTCCAGGGTCTGGCTGAGGGCCTGACGCAGGTGCGGATCATCGTCGATCAACACCACTTGCAGTTGAGGGTCGAGTGTGTCGAGACGGTTCATCGGTCACTTTCCAGGTCGTGTCAGGGCTGGTCGCGCCAGGCCAGCGGGTGTGGCGCTGCGTTTCATACGCCGCGATCCTCGGAGGGTTGCAGGCTCACTCCAGGCGCTCCGGCGCGCAGGCGCAGGGTGATCAGGGCACCGCCTTCGCGGTGGTTGGCAAACGACAGTTCGCCGCCGAAGGCACGCATCAGGCTGTCGCAAATCGCCAGCCCCAGGCCCAGGCCCTGGGTCCGTGTCTTGGTGGTGTAGAACGGCTCCCCAGCGCGCGCCAGGGCCTCCATGCAAAAGCCTGGACCGTTGTCGCGGATGTGCAGATTGACGCCCGTGGCGCTGGACTCGGCACTCAGCCAGAGTTTGCGCGGTGGACCTTTTTCGGTGAGGGCGTCCAGGGCGTTGGCCAGCAGGTTGCCCAGCACCTGGCGCAGGCGGGTTTCCCCGGCTTCGACCCACAAGGTGGCGGCGGGCAAATCGCGGATCAGTTCCACTTCCATGGCCCGGCGACGCTTGGCCAGCAAGGCCAGGGCATCGTCCAGGGCCGGCTGCAGGGCGACACTTTCCGGGGCATGGCGGTCGCGTCGGGCGAAGGCCCGCAGGTGGGCGATGATCGAGGCCATGCGTCCGGTCAGCTCACTGATCAGCTTGAGGTTGCCCCGGGCGTCGTCGGTGCGTTGGTGGTCCAGCAGCACCTCGGCGTTTTCCGCGTAGCTGCGGATCGCCGCCAGGGGCTGGTTGAGCTCATGGCTGATGCTCGCGGACATGGTGCCCAGGGCCGAGAGCTTGCCGGCCTGAACCAGATTATCCTGGGCAAGCACCAGTTCCTGCTGGGCGGTTTCGCGCTCCAGCACTTCCTGTTTCAGGCGTCGGTTGAGGCTCTCCAGATCGCTGGTGCGCTCGGCCACGCGCCTCTCCAGTTCTCGCCGGGCCTTGGCTTCGAAGGCGATCCGCTCCAGGTAATGGCGGCGGCGCTGCATCATCAGGCCGAGCAGCAGCATCAGCACCAACAGCGCAGCGGCGCCGACCGCCACCACAGTGCGCACGGGCCGATCGATCTGGGTGCGCGGGGCGAGGATGCTGACGCTCCAGCCGGTTTCCTTGATCTGCTGGGTCTGGGTCAGCCAGGCACTGGGGTTGAGGTTCAGCGGGCGTGGGTCGCGAGTCGGGTAGGGCTGGATGGCAATGATGGCCTGGCGTTCTTCTTCGCTCAGCGGCCGGGTTGCGCGAAAGCGCCATTCGGGGCGCGAGGTGAGGATGACGACACCGTTCTGGTCGGTCATCAGCAACTGTTCCGGAGTCTTGCCCCACAGGCTTTCGGTGTGGTCCAGGTCGACCTTGACCACCAATACACCAAGGAAGCGCTCGCCAGCGCGAACTGCCGCGGCGAAAAAGTAACCGCGTTTGGCCGAGGTGGTGCCCTGGCCGAAGAAGCGTCCGAGGCGCCCGGCCATGGCTTCGCTGAAATAGGGGCGAAAGGCGAAATTGCGGCCGACGAAGCTGTCGTGCTTATCCCAATTGGAGGCCGCCAGGGTCTTGCCGCTGGTGTCCATCAGGTACATGACTTCGGCGCCGGTCTGGGCACTGATGTTTTTCAGCAGGCGATTGGCATTGCCCTGGCTCACGCTGTCGTCCGGGGCTCCGAGTACTGCCCGCAGGGCCGGCAGGTCGCCGAGAATTTGTGGCAGTACTTCGTAGCGGTGCAGGGTGCCCAGCAGGTTGGCCACGTACAGGTCGAGGGTCTGACGATTCTGGCTGGTCAGCTCGTTGCGATAGTAGCGCTCGGCCAGATGTTCCAGCGGCCACAGCAACGGCGCCAGGCACAGGGCCAACAAGGCCAGACTGCGCCAGCGAGGACGACGGGGAAGGGGTGCGGTCATGGGAGCTGCGCCTGTGGATACAGGCGCATTATGCCTAGGCCTGCTCGGCAAGACACTCGCGTAGTGCACTGTGCCAGTCCGGCTGGGTCACGCCCCATTCCTGAGTCAGGCGGCTGCAGTCCAGTCGCGAGTTCAGCGGCCGGGGAGCCGGTGTTGGGTAGGCGCTGGCGGGGATGGCTTCCAGCGCTGCGCAGGGCAAGCCCTGCGCCCGCAGTTGCTCGCCGATGGCCTGGGCGAAGCCGAACCAGGAGGTTTCGCCCTGGGCGGTCAGGTGGTAGGTGCCCCAGGCGCCTGGGTTTCCCGACCGCCAGCGCTGGATCAGGGCGCGGGTGCTGTGAGCGATGCTGCCGGCCCAGGTTGGGGCGCCGATCTGGTCGGCCACCACCCGCAACTCGGGGCGTTCCTGCAACAGGCGCTGCATGGTCAGCAGAAAGTTCTTGCCATGGCTGGAATACACCCAACTGGTGCGCAGAATCAGGTGCTGGCCCTGTACCTGCTCGATCGCCCGTTCCCCGGCCAGCTTGCTTTGACCGTAGACGCTGAGTGGGTTGGGTTCATCGTCTTCCACATAGGGCGCGCTTTTACTGCCGTCGAACACATAGTCGGTGGAGTAATGGATCAGTGGAACACCCCGCTCGAAGGCCTCTTGGGCAAAGATCCCGGGGGCCCTGGCGTTGATCGCAAAGGCCAGATCCGGCTCGCTTTCGGCCTGATCGACAGCGGTGTGGGCGGCGGCGTTGATGATCAGGTGCGGAGCAATGGCGCGCACCTGCTGGCGGATCTGTTCCGGGTCGCCAAGGTCCAGTTGCTCACGGCCCAGGACCACCAGTTCGCCCAGGTCGCCGAGCCGCTGCTGCAGCTCGCGGGACACTTGGCCGTGCTGGCCACTGATGAGGATTTTCAGGGGCGTGTTCATGGGAACAGGTCGGCCTCGCTCAGCAGGGTTCCGGCCTGATCCTTGGTCGACAGTTGCGGGGGCTCGGTGAGCGCCCAATCGATGGCCAGCGTTGGGTCGTCCCAGCGAATGCAGCGTTCGGCGGACGGGGTGTAGTAATCGGTGGTCTTGTAGAGGAATTCGGCGAAGTCGCTGAGCACCACGAAACCGTGAGCGAAGCCTTCCGGCACCCACAGCTGGCGATGATTCTCGGCCGAGAGACGTACCGCGACCCATTGGCCGAAGTGCGCCGAGCTGCGCCGGATATCGACAGCCACATCGAGTACTTCGCCGTGGGTGACACGCACCAGTTTTCCCTGGGTGTTCTGCAACTGATAGTGCAGACCACGCAGCACGCCTTTTTGCGAACGTGAGTGGTTGTCCTGGACGAACTGAGTATTCAGGCCGGTGGCCTCTTCGAAGGCCTTGGCATTGAAGCTTTCGTAGAAAAATCCCCGTTCATCACCAAACACTTTGGGTTCGATGATCAGCACCCCAGGAAGCTCAGTGGGGATAACCTTCATTGCGCCTCTCCCGCCAGCTTGAACAGGTACTGGCCGTAGCCGGTCTTGCCGAAGTAGGCGGCGCGTTCCAGCAGGTGCTCGCGACTGATCCAGCGGTTCTCATAGGCGATTTCTTCCAGGCAGGCGACCTTCAAACCCTGACGGTGCTCAATGGTCTGCACGTACTGCGAGGCTTCCAGCAAGCTGTCGTGGGTGCCGGTGTCGAGCCAGGCAAAGCCGCGGCCGAAGCGCTCCACATGCAGGTCGCCCCGCTTGAGGTAGGCGTTGTTGACGTCGGTGATCTCCAGTTCGCCACGGGGCGAGGGCTTGACTGCCTTGGCGATCTGCACCACGTCATTGTCGTAGAAATACAGGCCGGTGACCGCGTAGCTGGATTTCGGCTGCTTGGGCTTTTCTTCGATGGACAGGGCGCGACCTTCGCTGTCGAAATCGATGACCCCAAAACGCTCCGGGTCCTTGACCCAATAGCCGAACACCGTGGCGCCGGAGGTGCGTTTGGCGGCGTCGCGCAGCTGTGTGCCGAAGTACTGGCCGTGAAAGATGTTGTCGCCCAGGATCAGGCACACCGGGTCATTGCCGATGAACGCCTCGCCAATCAGGAACGCCTGGGCCAGGCCATCCGGCGAC
Organism: Pseudomonas sp. LD120; assembly: GCF_009861525.1. GTDB lineage: Bacteria > Pseudomonadota > Gammaproteobacteria > Pseudomonadales > Pseudomonadaceae > Aquipseudomonas. Next base: position 524,421 of record NZ_WVHL01000005.1, read on the forward strand.
GGCTGTTCGGCGTAGCTCAAGCGCACCCCGAATTGGCTGCCGTCACCCAGCAGGTTGCGGTATTGCGGCAAATCCTGGGGGGTGGAGATGATCAGGATGTCCTGGATGCCGGCCAGCATCAGCACCGAGATCGGGTAGTAAATCATCGGCTTGTCGTAGATCGGCAGCAGTTGCTTGGAAACGCCGAGGGTGATGGGGTGCAGACGGGTGCCGGAGCCGCCCGCCAGAACGATGCCTTTGATCATGCAATCAGATCCTTGATGTCGGTGGAGCCCAGGCGTTGGCCCTGGTAGCTGCCGTCCTGTACCCGGCGGCACCACTCGAGGTTATCCAGGTACCACTGCACGGTCTTGCGCAGCCCGCTGGTGAAGGTTTCTTCCGGCACCCAGCCCAGTTCCCGCTCGATCTTGCCGGCATCGATGGCGTAGCGCTGGTCGTGGCCAGGGCGATCCTGGACGAAGCTGATCAGGTCGGCGTAGTGGGCGACGCCCTGGGGTTTTTGCGGGGCCAGCTCTTCCAGCAGGCTGCAGATGCCGCGGACCACGTCGATGTTCTTCTGCTCGTTATGGCCGCCGATGTTGTAGGTCTCGCCCACCACACCCTCGGTCACCACCTTGTACAGCGCCCGGGCGTGATCCTCGACGTACAGCCAGTCGCGCACTTGCAGGCCATTGCCATAGACCGGCAGCGGCTTGCCTGCGAGGGCATTGAGAATCACCAGAGGGATCAACTTCTCGGGAAAGTGGAACGGGCCATAGTTGTTGGAGCAGTTGCTGATCAGCACCGGCAGGCCGTAGGTACGCTGCCAGGCGCGGACCAGATGGTCGGACGCAGCCTTGCTGGCGGAGTAGGGCGAACTGGGGGCGTAGGGCGTGGTTTCGGTGAACAGGTCGTCGACGCCATGCAGGTCGCCATAGACCTCGTCGGTGGAAATATGGTGGAAGCGCAAAGCGGCCTTTTCCGCTTCGGGCAGTTTCTGCCAGTAAGCGCGGGTTGCCTCCAGCAGGCTGTAGGTGCCGACGATATTGGTCTGGATGAAGTCGGACGGCCCGTCGATGGAGCGGTCGACATGGGACTCGGCGGCCAGGTGCATGATCGCGTGGGGCTGGAAGCGTGCGAGCACGGCACTGACGGTGGCCTGGTCGACGATATCGGCCTTGACGAATTCGTAGCGGCTGTCGCTGGCGATGCTGTGCAACGATTCCAAGTTGCCGGCGTAGGTCAGTTTGTCCAGGTTCAGCACTTCGTGTTCTGTGTGCTGGATCAGATGGCGGACCAGAGCCGAGCCGATGAATCCGGCTCCGCCGGTGACGAGAATGCGCATGTGGGGGCCTGTGTCCTTGGAAACGGATGACCGCAAAAAATGCAGCATAGCTTGTCGATACGAGGCTTAAGGTGCAACAGGCACCGGTAATTGATTCGAGTGCGGGTGGTCGGAAGCTATCGCCACAGATGCGTAAACCGCGCTGTACTGCCTGTCCGCTATACCTGCTTGGGGGTTGCGTAACGCCTTGGGCAATGGCGATATAAGCGGCTTATAACAATTACCGGGGTCGTTGTATGTTGCTTGCCACCTTGATCCACCGCGCCAGTCTGCCCAGCCCACAGGTCACTGCACAGCAAGCGCTGGAGTTGCTGAACACTTATTACGGCCTGCAAGGCACCTTGCAGTCTCTGGGCAGCCAGCAGGACCTCAACTATCGCCTCGACTGTCCCCAGGGGCGCTTTGTCCTGAAAATCTGTCGCGGCGATTATTCGGTCCTGGAGTTGCAGGCGCAGCACGCGGCTCTCAAGCATCTGCAGCAACATCCCGAACTGCGAGTGCCGAGGGTGATTCCGGCGAAGAATGGTGCGGACCTGCTGTCCCTGGAGATTGCCGGGCAAGCGCTGCACGTGCGGTTGCTCGACTATATAGAAGGCCGTTCGCTGACCCACTTGCCGCACCTGGGAGGCGAGCTGGTGGCGGGCCTGGGCCGGCTCTGCGGGCAGATGGACCTGGCTTTGGAAGGTTTCCAGCATCCGGGGCTCGAACGCACCCTGCAATGGGATGCCCGGCATGCCCAGGCGCTGATCGGGCATTTGTTGCCAGTCATCCAGGACCCGCAGCAACGGGCCTTGATCGCTGACACCGCGCAGCGCGCCGAGCGTCGTTTGCAGCCGTTGTTGGAGCAATTGCCGGTGCAGGCGATCCACATGGACATCACCGACGACAACGTGGTCTGGCAGCGGGATGCTTCGCGCCATTGGCAGTTGCAGGGGGTGATCGACTTTGGCGACCTGATCCGCACCTGGCGCATCACTGATTTGTCGGTGACCTGCGCGGCGTTGCTGCATCACGTCGAGGGCGATCCACTGCGTATTTTGCCCGCGATCCAGGCCTACCATCAGGTCAACCCGCTGCAACGGGCTGAGCTGCTGGCGCTCTGGCCGTTGATCGTGGCTCGCGCCGCGGTGCTGGTGCTCAGTGGCGAACAGCAGGTCAGCATCGACCCGGACAATGAGTACAGCCGCGCCAACCTGAAGCATGAGTGGGAAATCTTCCGGGTGGCCAACTCGGTGTCTTTTGCGTTCATGGAAGCGGCGATCCTCAGTGCTGTCGGGCAGTCGTTGCCGGCCATCGGCAGTGACGGCTTCGTCCCGCTGCTGCCGAGCCTGGTGGGTCGTGAGTTCGCCCTGATCGACCTGGGCGTGCTCAGCCCGCACTTCGAAGCCGGTAATTGGGAGCAGCCGGGGATCGATGATCGTCTGTTGGCCGAAGCTGCTGTTGCCCATGGTCTGGCCGCCAGTCGTTATGGCCAGTACCGCTTGTCGCGGACCTGTCCCGACAGCGCCCTGGAGCCGCAAACCTGCCCGTTGCATGTGCAGTTGCAAGTGCCCGCCGGCACGCCGCTGGAAGCACCGTTCGCCGGAGTTCTGCACGGTGGCGAGGACGGTTTGTTGCGCTTGGATGGCCCGACGCTGAGCGTGCGCTTGTGGGGTGTCGAGCCGTCGTTGCACCCGGGCGCCGCCCTGGTCAAGGGACAGGTGTTGGGCGCCGTGGCGGCCGACGGCCGGCTCAAGGTGCAGCTGTGTCGCGCCGCCGAACTGGCGCCGCCGTTGTTTTGCACACCGTCCCGGGCAGCGGCCTGGCAGGCACTGTGCCCCTCGCCGGCGGCGCTCTTGGGGTTGGCCTGCGATGCCGAGCCGGAGCTGGACCCGCAGACCCTGCTGGAGCGTCGCGATGCCAGCTTTGCCCGCTCGCAAAAGCACTATTACGTCGACCCGCCGCGGATCGAACGCGGCTGGCGCAATCACCTGATCGACATGCAGGGGCGCTCCTACCTGGACATGCTCAACAACGTCGCGGTGCTCGGGCACGGCCACCCGCGGATGGCCGCCGAGGCCGCGCGTCAATGGTCGCTGCTCAACACCAATTCGCGTTTTCACTATGCCGCGATCGCCGAATTCTCCGAACGCCTGCTGGCCCTGGCGCCGGATTCCATGGACCGGGTGTTCCTGGTCAACAGTGGCACCGAAGCCAACGACCTGGCGATTCGCCTGGCCTGGGCCTACAGCGGCGGGCGCGACATGCTCAGTGTGCTGGAGGCCTATCACGGCTGGTCGGTGGCGGCCGATGCGGTGTCGACCTCCATCGCCGACAACCCCCAGGCCCTCACCAGCCGTCCTGATTGGGTGCACCCGGTGACTGCGCCCAACACCTATCGCGGCGAGTTCCGCGGCCAGGACAGTACCGCGCAGTACCTGCGCAGCGTTGACCGGCAGTTGCACAAGCTGGACGAACAGAATCGCCAGTTGGCCGGGTTTATCTGTGAGCCGGTGTATGGCAACGCCGGGGGCATTTCGCTGCCGCCGGGTTATCTGCAGGCAGTCTACGAGCGGGTCCGGGCTCGGGGCGGGGTGTGCATCGCCGACGAGGTCCAGGTGGGTTACGGGCGCATGGGCAAGTTTTTCTGGGGCTTCGAAGAGCAGGGCGTGGTGCCGGACATCATCACCATGGCCAAGGGCATGGGTAACGGCCAGCCGCTGGGCGCGGTGATCACCCGGCGCGAGATCGCCGAGGCGCTGGAAGCCGAAGGCTATTTCTTTTCCTCATCCGGTGGCAGTCCGGTCAGTTGCCGCGTCGGCATGGCGGTGCTGGATGTGATGCAGGAGGAGGGGCTATGGGAGAACGCCCAGGTGGTGGGTGACTACTTCAAGCAGCGCCTGGAAGCGCTCAAGGGCCTGCATCCGCTGGTGGGGGCGGTGCACGGTTCCGGTTTCTACCTGGGGCTGGAGCTGATCCGTAATCACCAGACCCTAGAACCGGCCACCGAGGAAACCACCCTGCTGTGCGACCGCCTGCGGGAACTGGGGATTTTCATGCAGCCCACCGGCGATCACTTGAACATCCTCAAGATCAAGCCACCGATGGTCACCAGCCGGCAGAGCGTGGATTTCTTCGTCGACATGCTGGACAAGGTGCTGGGCGAGGATCTGTAAGGGTTGGTCGTTCGCGGCGTTCACCTCCATTCGCCGGCCAGTCGGCTCCTACCCCCTTTGTAGGCGTCGACTGGCCGGCGATTGCTTTTGCGTATATTCGATTGTTATCGGTATTTTTTTTGGATTTTTTCATGTTCTCGATTTTATTGACTTCATAAGTCGATATTTATCGGATATAAAGTGGGCGTCGTCAGGTGCGATTTCGTCGTGCCGCGTCTTTTTCCCTCTGTTGTCATCGACCGCGTCCATTGCCCGGGAGTTGTTCCATGAGCCGTATCGTTACCGTCGCCGCTACCCAGATGACTTGTTCCTGGGACCTTGAGGCCAATCTCGAAACCGCCGAAAAACTGGTCCGTGAAGCCGCCGCCCAGGGCGCGCAGATCATCCTGCTCCAGGAGTTGTTCGAGGCCCCGTACTTCTGCCAGAAGCCCAACCCGGACTATCTGCAATGGGCCACCACGGTGGACAGCAACGTCGCCATCGCGCACTTCCAGAAGGTCGCCCGGGAGCTGCAAGTGGTGCTGCCCATCAGCTTCTACGAGCTGGCCGGGCGCGCGCGCTTCAACAGCATCGCGATCATCGATGCCGACGGCAGCAACCTGGGGATTTATCGGAAAAGCCATATCCCGGACGGTCCCGGCTACCACGAGAAGTACTACTTCAACCCGGGCGATACCGGCTTCAAGGTGTGGAACACCCGCTACGCGAAGATCGGCGTGGGCATCTGCTGGGATCAGTGGTTCCCCGAGTGCGCCCGCAGCATGGCCCTGCAAGGCGCGGAAATCCTCTTCTACCCGACCGCCATCGGCAGCGAGCCCCACGACCAGAGCATTTCCTCCCGTGATCACTGGCAGCGTGTGCAGCAGGGGCATGCCGGGGCCAACCTGATGCCGCTGATTGCCAGCAACCGTATCGGCAACGAAGAGCAGGACGGCTATGACATCACCTTCTACGGTTCGTCCTTCATCGCCAATCAGTTCGGCGAGAAGGTTCAAGAGCTCAACCAAACTGAAGAAGGTATCCTTGTGCAGCGCTTCGACCTCGACGAGCTCGAGCACATCCGCAGCGCCTGGGGCAGTTTCCGTGACCGTCGTCCGAACCTCTATGGCGCGCTGAAAACCCTCGACGGTTCCCTGGAGTCCTGAACACTATGAGCACTTTGCACAGCACGCCGCGCGCCGACGGTTTCTACATGCCGGCCGAATGGGCGACCCAGACCCAGACCTGGATGATCTGGCCCGAGCGTCCGGACAACTGGCGCCTGGGCGGCAAGCCGGCGCAAGCCGCCCACGCCGCGGTGGCCAAGGCCATTGCACGCTTTGAGCCCGTCACCGTGGCGGTGTCCGCGGCCCAGTATGAAAACGCCCGGGCGCGCCTGGACGTACCCAACATCCGCGTCGTGGAGATGTCCAGCGACGATGCCTGGATACGCGACACCGGCCCGACCTTCGTCATCAACGACAGTGGCGAAGTGCGCGGCGTGCACTGGGGCTTCAATGCCTGGGGTGGTTTCCAGGGCGGCTTGTACTCGCCGTGGAACCGTGACGAGCAGGTGGCCAGCAAAGTGCTGGAGATCGAGCGTTGCCAGGAGTACCGCACCGAGGGCTTCGTGCTTGAAGGCGGTTCGATTCATGTCGACGGCGAAGGCACGCTGATCACCACCGAAGAATGCCTGCTCAATCACAACCGCAACCCGCACCTGTCCCGCGAGCAGATCGAGGCGGTGCTGCGCGAGCATCTGGCGGTGGAGCAGATTGTCTGGCTGCCGGACGGCCTGTACAACGATGAAACCGACGGCCATGTGGATAACTTCTGCTGCTACGTGCGTCCGGGCGAAGTGCTGCTGGCCTGGACCGACGATCCCCAGGACCCGAACTACCCCCGTTGCCAGGCTGCCCTACAGGTGCTGGAAAACACCCGCGACGCCAAGGGCCGCCCTTTAAAGGTGCACAAGATGCCCATTCCTGGCCCGTTGTACGCCACCGAAGAAGAGTGCGCCGGTGTAGACGCGGTAGCGGGTAGCCAGGAGCGCACGCCTGCGGTGCGTTTGGCCGGTTCCTACGTGAATTTCCTGATCGTCAACGGCGGGCTCATCGCCCCAAGTTTTGACGACCCGATGGATGCCCAGGCCAAGGCAATCCTGCAGAACCTGTTCCCCGAGCATGAGGTGGTGATGGTTCCAGGGCGTGAACTGTTACTGGGGGGGGGGAACATTCACTGCCTTACACAACAACAGCCGGCGCCGCAGCGAGTGTGAGTGCCGTTGTAACAGCGCGGCAGGACGGGGCGGCGGCGCTGGCTTGGCATTATCTCGGATGTCCTTCGCAAGCCCGCAAGCTAGAGCGGTTTCTGGCTTTTTAATAAGGTGATTTCAGCGCGCCGGAGATCTTGGCATAGGTCTTGTATCTGTCTGGCGGTAATTCCGAGACATGTAGAACGTTTTCTGTTCTGTCATAAACCTTGGATAAGTTAGGCCGCTCAGATACCAGGAGAGCGCTGGAATGAATACGGTCAGCGAGCGGGTTTCCCATCCCTTGGCAATGAGTCATGAGTCTCGGCAGGTTCTGGTGCAATGGTTGAAGTCCAATGGAACGCGTCAGATCAGTGAACCTGATGCGCGCCGGACGTTGATTGAGCGTTACCCCGCTGACTTGTTCAGCGAGGCGGAACTGCAAGCTCTATGGGATGTGATGAAAGGATAGAAAACGACGGATTGTTTAAAAGCGCTGCCGGGATGGCAGCGCTTTTTTTTGCGCGGGTATTTAGAAGCGGTACTGACCAGTGACCACCAGGCTGCGTGGATCTCCCGGCTGGATCTGGAAGGCGCTGGTGGCGGAGCTGTAGTACTCGCGGTCGGTGATGTTGTTCAACGCCGCGCGCACGTCCCAGTCCTTGTGTCGGTAGCCGGCCAGGGCATCCCAGCGGCCGTAGCCGGGCAGCACCACGGTGTTGGCGCTATCGGCGTAACGGTCACCCACCAGGGTCAGGCCGGTTTCGGCGTACCAGCCCAGTTCCGGCTTCCAGGTGATGAACAGACTGCCATTGCGCTTGGCCACGTTGTTCACCCGCTTGCCCTCGAAGCCGTTGTTGTCCTTGACCACCATCGCGTCCTGCACGCCTACGCCGCCGCGCAGGTACCAGTTGCCGACGATCTTGCCGCTGGCGGTCAGCTCAATCCCTCGGGAGCGCTGCAGGCCGGTCATGAGGACGATGTTACGGTCCAGTGGGTCGGTGGTGCGCCGGTTGTAGAGTTCCAGCTCGTACACCGCCAGAGTGGTGCTCAAACGCTCGTCCAGCCAGTCGCTCTTGACCCCGATTTCCTTCTGCCGGGTCAGCTCCGGGCTCAAGTCATTGCCGTTGCCGGAAGCGCTCGGGTTGATGCCGATCAGGCCACCGCCCACGGGGGCGAATGACTTGCTCCACGAGGCGTAGAACGAGTGATGTTGCAGCGGCGTCCAGACCACCCCCAGGCGTGGGCTGACGCTGTGGCTGTCGCGGCTGGCGGACACCCCGGTGCGTCGGTTGGTGGTCTGGACCTCGAACTGGTCGTAGCGCAGGCCGGCGAGCAGTTGCCATTGCTCGTTCAGACGCAGTTGGTCTTGCAGGTAGAGCGCCCGGCTTTCCACCTCCGTGTGGTTGTTGCTGGACACCTGCATGCGCCCGGTATGGCTCTGATACGGGTTGGGGTTGTACAGGTCGACTTCGGGCACCGCCTGGCTGCCGGGGCCACTGGTGGCCGCTTTGTAGAGGATCGGGTCGCGGCGCTGGCTGCCCATCTCGATGCCGGTGAGCAGGCGGTGCTCCAGGCCGAAGGTGTCGAAGCGGCCTTCCAGTTCGGTGTTGTTATAGACGTTGCGGGTCTTCAGGTCTTGTTGCCAGCGCTGACGCTGCACCTGACCGGTTGCTGCGTTGTAGCCGGACAGGTAGGTGTTGTCGAAGTCACTGTCGAGCTTGAATACCCCCAAGGTGTGGCGCAGTTGCCAGCTGTCGTTGAGCTCGTAGCTCAGCTTGGAGCGCAGGGACTGCGACTTGTCGTCGATGTAGTCGCCGTGGTCGCCGTAGCTGGTGTCTCGACCGACGTCCGCCGGACGTCCGTTGACTCCCGGGATGCCGCGATCCGGTGTGCGGTTGTAGCGGCTGTATTCATACTGCACCAGCCAGTTCAGCGCTGGCGTCAGTTGCCAGCTCAGGGACGGCGCGAACAGTTGCCGGTTGCCACTGACCCCATCGCGGAAGCTGTTCTGGTCCTGATTGCCCAGGTTCAGGCGCAGGCTGATGTTCTCCGTCGGGTCGGCGCTCAGGTCGGCATAGAGGCTGCGCAGGTCGTTGCTGCCACCCTGGACTTCGACGCTGGAGCGGCGGCCGAATTCGGGCAACTTGCTCACCCGGTTGACGATCCCGCCCTGGCTGCCACGGCCGTAAAGCACCGCCGCCGGGCCCTTGAGTACTTCGATGCGTTCGATGTTGTGCAGATCGCGCACGTATTGGCTGTCGTCGCGAATGCCGTCCAGGTAGAAGTCATTGCTGGCGTCGAAGCCACGAATCCGCAAGCTGTCGAAGCGTGTGTCGGCGCCGCTGCTGACGTTGGGAATACCGCTCAGGGCGCTGCCCAGATCGTTGTGGCCGTAGTCCAGAACGTTGGCGGTCTTGATCGTGTCGATGGCCTGGGGCACATAACGCGCGACTGTCGCGGTGCGGGTTGCGGTGCTGACGTCCTTGACCCGAGGGTCGTCAGGGTCGCTTACCGCCTCGGCGGTGACGGAAGTCGTTGGCAAGGTGGTGTTGGCGGCGCCGGCGAAGCTGGCGGCCAGCAGGGTGCAAAGTCCCAGGGACAGGGGCGTAAGGCGGAAATGGGCAGGCATCTGAAACGCATCCGAGAGGGAGGTAATTCGAAAGGGTGCGAATGATAATGCGTGCTATTTGCTTATGTTAACTATTGTTGGAAAGTTCCCCAGGGGTATTGTTGCTATTTGTTTCTGCTGGATATCTGCTCGCATTCAAGCGCTAAACAGAGAGATTCGACCGCTTACCGCAACAGACTAAGAGTTATTTCGAGGTTTTTTCGCCGGCATCCGACGCCTAGTCTGCACGGCATTGCCTTCTCAAGACCTCATCTGGAGCTCCTATGTCCTCGGCCACCCTTCACTACATTTATGACCCGCTGTGCGGCTGGTGCTACGGCGCCAAGCCGCTGATCCAGGCGGCCCAGGCGGTGCTGCCGGTGCTGGCCCACGCGGGCGGCATGATGACCGGGCGCAACCGCCAGCCGGTGTCGCCACAGTTGCGCGATTACGTCATGCCTCACGATCGGCGCATCGCTGAATACACCGGGCAACCCTTCGGTCAGGCGTATTTCGAAATCCTGTTGCGCGACCACACAGCGGTTTTCGACTCGGCGCCGCCCATTGCCGCCGTGTTGGCGGCCCAGGCCCTGGACCGTCGAGGCCTGGAAGTGCTGGGGCGTTTGCAGAGTGCCCATTATCAGGAAGGCCGACGCATTGCCGATCGCGATGTGCTGCTGGCGCTGGCGCAGAGTCTGGGTTATGCACCGGTACAGTTTGCCGAGGCTTTTGATCGGGCACTGGCGGTTGAGTTGGATGAGCATATAAAAGCCAGCCGGGCACTGTTGGCCAAAGTCGGTGGCCAGGGTTTCCCGACCCTGGCGCTGGAGCGCGATGGCCGCTATCAATTACTCGACATCAGCCCTTGGCTGGGCAAACCCGAGGCGTTCGCCGATTGGCTGAAAACCGCTGTGGACGCGGGTTCCGGCCCTCATGCTGGCGCGGTACAGGCCTGTGGCCTGGACGGTTGTGCGCTGTGATCTCACCCGACCTGTGTGGAGCTACTCATGGATAACCTAGCGTTGATCAAAAGCACCTATGAAGGTGCCAACTCCCAGGAAAATGCGCAGAACACCGCCGCAGCCCTGGCCCCCGATGCGCGTTGGACCGAGGCCGCGGGTTTTCCCTATGCCGGTACCTACATCGGCTTCGAGGCGGTGCTGGAGCATGTCTTCAAGCGTCTGGGGTCGGAATGGCAGGACTTTACCTTCAAGGTCGACAACTACGTGGCCCAGGGCGACAAAGTGTTCGCCTATGGCAACTACCAAGGCATCTATAAGGCCTCGGGCAAGCCGATCGATGTGCGAGTGGCCCATTTGTGGACCCTCAAAAACGGCAAAGTCACCCATTTCGAGCAGTTCGTCGACAGTCACAGCGTGCAGTTGGCGATGCTCTAGTCCGAGGTTCTTAGAACTTTTCCACTATTTCAAGACGATTCACGAAATTGACACATTGTTAAGGGCGCAGCTAGGATTCGCCCCCAACGCCTGTGGCCAAGAGCCATATTTCAGAATAATAAAAGGCCCGCCGCGATCACTCGTGGGCGGGCCTTTTTGTTTCGCCGGTAGAAGAGCGTTTAAGCGCCAGAGCCGGTAGAGCGCACAGATGCGTCATCTAACCGTAATAAGGAAAATAAAATGTTGAAACAGCGGATCTGCTTGATCGCACTGGGGATTCTGAGCGCTACCCAAGCCATGGCCGACGGCCAGGCCGATGCCAAGGGTTTTGTGGAGGACAGCAGCCTGAACGTGCTGCTGCGCAATGCCTACATCAACCGTGACAAAAAGCACGGCAACGACGACCAGCGCGAATGGGGCCAAGCCGTCATCGGCACCTTCTCGTCGGGCTTCACCCAAGGCACCGTGGGCGTCGGCGTTGATGCTTTCGGCCTGTACGGCCTGCGCCTGGACAGAGGCAGCCACGCCGGCGGCCAGGGCATCGACTTTTTCAAGCCCAGCGAAGGCGGCAACAAGAGCCCGGCGGGCGATCTGGCCAAAGTCGGCGCTGCAGCCAAATTCCGTATCTCCAACACCGTGCTGACCTACGGTGATCAGATGCCGTCGCTGCCGGTACTGAACTATGACAACGCGCGTCTGCTGCCGGAAAGCTACACCGGCACCCTGATCACCTCCAAAGAGATCAAGGGTCTGGAGCTGAATGCCGGTCGCTTCACCGCCGAGTCGCGCAAGAGCGCTGAAGGCCGTGACAGCGGTGGCCTGAAGTCGATCAACGTGTTGGGCGGTAGCTACCAGTTCACCGAACAGTTCAAGGGCGCGCTCTACGCTTCCGACGTTGAAGACGTGCTGAAGAAGCAGTACATCAACCTCAACTACGTGTTCCCGTTGGCTTCCGAGCGGTCCCTGACCCTGGACTTCAACGGCTACCGCACCAAGCTGGACAACAGCTACGCAAAAGACGTCGGTGCGGGCGGCCAGGACAACAAAATCTGGAGCCTGGCGGCCACCTACGCCACCGGCCCGCACTCGTTCACCCTGGCGCACCAGCGCAGCACTGGCGACAGCCATCTGGGCTACGCCTACGGCGGCTACCAGCGTGGGCAGAACCGCGTGGGTGACGGCGGCGGCACCATCTACCTGGCCAACTCCTACTGGTCCGACTTCAACGCTGAAGACGAGCGCAGCTGGCAGCTGGGCTACGGTCTGGACTTCGGCGCCTTCGGCGTACCGGGCCTGACCTACAACGTGGCCTACGTGCGTGGCGACAACATCACCACCTCGACCTCCACTGGCGGCACCGAGCGGGAAATCTTCAACCAGTTCAAATACGTGGTCCAGAGCGGCCCGGCCAAGGACCTGAGCGTCAAGGTACGTAGCTCGATCCTGCGCGTGTCGCAGAAATCCAGCGAGTACAACGACAGCGGCAACGAACTGCGGGTGTTCGTCGACTACCCGATCAACGTGTTCTGATGAGCGCCTGATCAGCACCTGATTGCAGGTGCTCGCCAAGCCAAAAGCCCCGACTGGTTCGGGGCTTTTTCATGTTCGGTTATCGCTTGCGTGGTTTTGCCAGAAAGGGCAGGTGGATGTTTTCGTGCCACTGTCTTTTCAAGGCGTCGCCTTCGCGCTTGTAGGCAAACATTTCTTGCCAATGTTCACTGGCGAGCTGGAGCATTTTCCCTGGAATGTGTTCCGTCAGACGGGTGAAGTAGCGCAGGTGATAGGAGCCCAGAACTTTTATGAGTTCATTGAGCTGTAGGGTCTTTGCGCTGTTGGCTTTGCCTTTCAAGGCTTCATTCAAGATGAAGGTCGGGATCACCATGATGTAGGTGCCGGTAGCGCCCGTGAAGTCCGGAATACCGTCGTCGAGTTGGTAGAGGATATAAACGTAGAGGTCTGCCCAGCGTCGTTTGAGCTGATTACTGGTGAATTCCTTGCCATTGCGGGTCTGCATCCAGGCTGCCTTGGGAGACACCGGCAGCGCAGTTTTCAGTTCGTTGGCATAGGCCAGGTGACGAAGAGGTCGCGCTGTCTTGTCGACGAGCTTGGTTTTGACCTCCACCGCCCAGCCGTTCCAGGTGGTTCGGCAGAACCAGTCTTTGTCTTCGTTCAGGGGGTCAGTGGTGACCTTGCACGAATCCAGGAGCGGTTGCGGATAGCCAAAGTAAATATCCGCCACATCGCTTTCGCCATTGTCTTCGCTGACCGGGTCGAACAGCTTGTTGTGCAGGTAACCGTAAGGCCTACGGTTGGTCTCTGGCTTAAAGTCAGGACTATGGGCCGGCGGATTGCTGCGCTCGAAGTCCTTGATCGCCGAAATGATGAATGACTCATACACCCGCCCGATCCAGCTGGGGTTGTTCTTGAGGATTTTCAGTAGTCTTTCTGACAGTTCCATCTGCGGGTGGTCCTTGGGGCAGGGAGGTCTGGCCATGAATGGCCTGTTCACGGGGCGCCGGGATTTTCGGCGAGTGGTTGGTCGATATCAATCTTGCTACAGTCCGCGGCTCCTTCCTGTCACGGATGATTTCGATGTTCCGTATCCTGTTATCCGGCCTGTGCCTGCTGAGCGTCGCCAGCATCGCCCACGGCCAGCCAGCGACTGCATCCGAGCAGTTGCTCAGCCAGTTTTCACGCTGCGATGCGCAGTTTTTCCAGAGCCTGAACACCGCCCAACTGCCGGCCGCGACCTTGACCGTGGCCAAGTACGGCGCGGTGAGTGCGCCCAAGGTCCTGAACCCCTTGCAGGAAGGCGGACGCTACCAGGCGTTCGAACAGCCGCTGCTGGTCAACGGCGTGCGCTTGGTGGGCTACTACAACGAAGCCCAGTCGCTGAAGTCGGTGGGTAACCTGCTGTTCTGGGGGTTTATTGCCGAGGGTGAGCCCCGTGAAGTGGCCGCAGCGCTCAAACCTCTGCTGGTGGACAACCACCGCCTGAAGGCAGACCGCAGCGCCATGGTCCGGGTGGAGATCCGCCGGGTGGGCGACCCTATCGACAGCTGGCGCACCGAAGGTCTGGTCGGCGGCGGCGTGGCCACGCCGTTCGGTTTCGTCGAGCGGGTATTGAGTATCGACAAAGGCATCGCCAGCGCGCCGATCTCAGGTCGCACCACGATCTTCTGCAGCCTGCAGGGCACGGTTACCGCGCCACTGCTGCAGGTCTATCGCCCTGACCTCAACGCTCACCTGCTGGATTGAAAAACATGCCTTCATTGTCTGTACGCGGGTCGATCCTGCTTGTGTGTGCCCTTGCCGTCACTGGCTGTGCCAGCCTGCAGAGCCAGGACCAGATCAACTACGCCCATTGCCGCCTGGTGGGCCAGGCCTCCAAGGCCGAGAAGTTCGATGTGGTGCTGCAAGAGGCCGACCTGTGCCTGTCGAAAAACCAACTGTCCAAGCCGATGCAGAGCCTGGTGTACTGGTTGCAGTCCGATGCCTACGCCAGCTTCAAGCGTTACCCGGAAGCCATCAGCGCCAAGGAAAAATCCATCGAGCTGGGGCCCAAACCCGATGCCCGTGCGGTGCTGGACCTGAGCCGTCTTTATCGTGAGTCGGGCAACCCGCAAAAGGCCCTGGAACTGGTGCAGTCCAACCTCGACGCCAACCTGGGCGAGGCGGGCAAGGGCAGCGGCTTCAATATGCCGACCTACTACCACCTGGGCCAGGCCCTCTACGACCTGGGGCAATACCGTGAGGCGGCTGAAGCCTATAGCGCCGGTCTGCAAAAGCAGCCGGACTATGCCTGGGCCTTCTACCATCGTGGTTTGGCCTACGAAAAACTGGGCCTGACCGACGATGCTCGCGCCGACTTTACCCAGTTCGCCAAGCGGGTGGACCAGAAGTACGTCGAACCGCAGCACCAGGCCAAGCTGGCCGAATACCAGATCAGCCTGCCCTGAGCAGAGCCTTGCCGACGCAATGAAAAAGGCTCGCCGTTTGGCGAGCCTTTTTGTTCAGCAACCTTGCCCATCAGTCATCCGGATTGATCGCGAACTTCAACTGATCGCCTTCCAGGTACACCACCGCCTCACGGCCATGGATATCCACAGGGCGGGCTGAAATCGCCTCATGCTCGGGGACGATCTTGGACAGCACCTTGTGCTGCACGTCGACCCGCCAGATACAGGCCCGCGGCCCTTCGTTATCGAAGTACATCACCGGGCGGGTTTCGCTCCAGGTGGGATTGACGATGCTCCAGCCGGCCTCGACCTCATTGTGCTCGGTGACGTTCTCGGAGTAGGTGTTGTTGCTCTGCCGGTCGTAGTCCAGGGACAGGCTGTAGTTCTCCTGATTCAGATCCTGGCCGACCCGCGCTCGGGCATGGCGCAAGGTGTTGGAGAGCGACTGGAACACCTGCTGGCTGGCTTCGGGAGCACTGCGCGAGCCCAGGCGATAGCGCATGCCTTGCTGCAGTTCGCCGCCGCTGCGCTGGCGGTAGTAAAACACCCCGTCGACGATGCCGGCGAAGCGCTGGCCCTGATCGTTGGACCCCGGAGAGGCCCAGCCGACAAAGCCGATATCCCGGGCAATGGGATGCAGGCCGGGCTGGTCATCGGCGTATTCGTAGAGGGTGCCGACATAGCCTTCCCGCCCCCTCTGGTACTGACCGACGAACAGCACCACATGCAGCACGCCATCCAGCACCTGGGCGTCGACGATCTGCTGATCGCCCTGGGCAGGAGCGGCGGTGAACTTGGCCAGGGTGAAACGCTGCCAGTCATCAGGGTCCTGCAGGCGGTACTGACGGGTGGGGTCCATTGGCAGCAGCTCGCCTTTGCCGGGAGCCGGAGGGATCGGCAACAGCGTGAGCATTTTCACCTGGGCCCGATAGGCCGACTCCAGGCAGTCGCTGTCGATGCAGGTGTCGCGCACTTCCCGCAGCCACTGGGTTTGCAACAAGCGAAACACCTGCAGGTGTTTGAGCGCCTTGTAGCGGCGGTTCAACTCATCGTCCTTGGCGGACAGGGTCGGCGTGTCGCAGACGGTTTTCTCCACCCGGGTTGAGGCCTTGGCGCAGTCGAAACCGGCGGCCTGCAACTGGGGCATGAATGCAGCCAGGGCCAGGCCCGTGGCGGCAAGCGACAGCAGAGGAAACTTCATCAAAACATCCTTGTAGGCAAACGAGCTTGGATCAGGGGGAGGGGAAGGTCTGCAGATAGGCCAGCAGATTATCGATTTTTTCTTCATCGCTCAGCCCCCAGAAAATCATCCGCGTACCGGGCACCACGGCTTTTGGATCTTCCAGGTACTGGATGAGTTTGTCCCGGGTCCAGACGATGCCCGACGACTTCATGGCCGTTGAGTATTGATAGTCCGTGGCACTGCCTGCCGGCCGGTCGATGATGCCGTTGAGCTGCGGCCCGAACGAACTGCGCACCGAAGGCCCGATATTGTGGCAGCCGCTGCACAAGCGCTTGAACAGCTTGCCACCGGCCTCGGCGTCGCCGGCCAGGGCCGGAGCGCTGAACAGCAGGGAGTGGAGCAACAGCGTCAGGATCGATAGGGAAATGGACTTCATGGGCGGCCTGTGTACAACGGGGATCGGCGGGTATTGGAGCATGAAGTGCGATGATTTGGGGATGTTGCGGTGATCCAATTCGTTGGCTTCGGTATCAGTGCTTCAGCTCGATTTCGATACGTGCTGTGGGTCAGCCACGTCTCTGCCTTAGCGATGCGAGGCGAAATTTTATGAGTGATCGAAGGCGCAGGAGGGCAGTGGCTTTATGTGTCGGCAAAATCTGCGTTTCTGGTGAATGAGCAGACAACGTTCACAAGAAAGCAGGCTTTTGAGTGCATGACGAGACGCTCAAGAAAAATGTGTAGGCCAGGAAGCAAAAGCGGAGGAGTGGACAATTTGTGGACGCTCTCACGGCATGACGTGAGTAAGCGTCTGGCCAAGTCACCTTCAAAACTCCAGCATTAAGGGCGATGGTGTCCGCGTATTTTTAAGCGGACACCATCGCCCTTAATCGCCAGGATTTTCATGCGCCAACGAAGCTCTTATCCCAAACCGTTCAAAGCCCAGGTCGTTCAGGAATGCCTTCAGCCCGGCGCCACCGTTTCAAGCGTCGCCATCGCTCACGGCATCAACGCCAACGTCATTCGTAAATGGCTGCCGCTTTACCGGCACAGCTCAGTGCCCGCGTTGCCTGCGTTTGTCCCGTTGAAGGCTCCTCCTAAGCGGCCGTCAGAGGCATTGGCGATCATCGAGATACCCGTTGGCGAACAAGCCATCGCCGTGAAGTGGCCAGTGTCCGATCCTGATGGGTGCGCTCGATTTATCCGAGAGCTTGCCAAGTGATCCGCATTGACGCCATCTGGCTCGCCACCGAACCCATGGATATGCGTGCCGGCACCGAAACTGCGCTGGCCAGAGTGATCGCAGTATTCGGTGCGGCGAAGCCGCACTGCGCTTATCTGTTTGCCAATCGCCGGGCCAATCGTATGAAAGTTCTCGTGCATGACGGAATCGGCGTTTGGCTGGCGGCACGGCGGTTGAACCAAGGAAAATTCCACTGGCCAGGCATACGACAAGGCAGCGAGTTGGAACTGGATAGTGAGCAACTTCAGGCCTTGGTACTTGGTTTGCCTTGGCAGCGCGTTGGCGCTGGCGGTGCAATCACGATCCTTTAAAAAGCTGTAATTAAACCCAGAACACGCTGTCGCACGCGGTCGGCTTTGGTAAAATCCACGGCATGACTTCTATGCCAAACCTCGACCACATGACCCCCGACTGTTGGCGCTGATTGAAAACTGACCCACCCTGCCGATTGAAATTTGACCCAGGACGGATTGCTGATTTTTGCCCCAGCAATTGTGGATAAGCTTAGCAGCAGTGTTCCGATTGAAGACGCATCAAGCCCCACCGCATGTATGCATGCAGTAGGGCATTTATGGTTCCGATCAAAATGGCTCATCGTCCTCGACATCATCTCCGTCCTTGCGCTTTCGTTCCCGTGACTTGATCTTTGTCTGGGCGGCCAAGGTGCTGTGTTGTAGGCGGTAGGACTCGTTGCCCGTTTCGACGATGTGGCAGTGATGTGTCAGCCGATCCAACAACGCGGTGGTCATCTTGGCGTCGCCAAACACACTCGACCATTCCGAGAAGCTGAGGTTGGTGGTGATGACCACGCTGGTGTGTTCGTACAGTTTGGACAGCAGGTGAAATAACAGGGCACCGCCGCTTTGGCTAAAAGGCAAATACCCCAACTCATCCAGTATCACCAGGTCTGTGCGCAGCAGTGCCTGGGCGATTCGCCCTGCCTTGCCATCGTACTTTTCACGTTCCAGCAGATTCACCAGATCCACCGTGGAGAAGAAGCGCACGCGTTTGTTGTGGGCCGTGATTCCGGATACAGCCAAGGCACTGGCCAAGTGTGTTTTCCCGGTTCCAGGGCCGCCGATGAACACGACATTCTGCGCGGTTTCAGTGAACGCTAAGCTGGATAGATCGCTGACCAGCCGGGCATCAGCGCTGGAAGCGCTGAAGTCAAAGCCAGCTAAGTCACGGTGCATGGGGAGTTTTGCCATGTTCATCTGATGATTCACCGAGCGCACCGCGCGATCCGCATGTTCCTGCTGAAGCAGATGTTCCAGCAGCCATTTCGATGAAGCCGTCGACGCTGTTCCTTGAGAGACCAGTTCTTCCCAAGCACTGGCCATGCCGTGCAGGCGAAGTTCTTTGAGTTCAGTCATTAGGTCACGCATTGCGATTCTCCTCATCGGTCGCACGGAGCCGGTCGTAGCGTGCCGTATTGGCAACAGGCGCGACCTTGAGTTGCAGGCTGGTTTCTACACTGGGAGGTAGTGCGGTGGAGGTCAGCCGGGCAAGGACATTGAGGATGTGATCGGCGCTCAGACTTCCCGATTCAAGTACCAGCTCCACCGCCACCAGCACAGGTTCGAGCCCCGCAATTGGCACAGCAGCCAGTACCTGCATCATGATTCGATCACCGTTGGTGTGACGCCTCAGTCCTCGTTTGAGAAGCCGTAACGGTTTTGGCAGATCAGCAAATGGCGCACCGTTGCGCAATGCACCAGGCTTGCGTTCGATGAGTGGGATGTAGTGCTGCCAGTCAAAACTGACCTGATCTCGATCAAAGAGGCGCTCGTGACTGGCGATCACCGTTTCGTCAGCAATGACCACGATCCGCGAAGGGTACAAACGGCTGCTGACCCACTGGCCGACGCGCTCACACGGCACGGAATAGCGATTTCGCGCCACGCTGATCAGGCAGGTGCTGGAGACCCGCACGGTACGCTCGACGTAGCCATCAAATGCCGTCGGCATTGGCATCATTTCGACCTGCTCCAGCTCCAAGACCTCGGCCACCGTCAGCCCGTTGTACTGCGGATGCACCAGTTCGCTCCAGAGCGACCGACAACGTTGGCCGAGCCAGACATTCAGTTCCTCGAAGGAGTGAAACATGCAGTTCTGAGCATCGAGCCAGATTCGTCTCCGGCTATCCTGCACGTTCTTTTCGACGATGCCTTTTTCCCAGCCAGAGGCCACGTTGCAGAAGTCCGGATCGAACAGATAGTGCGCGCACATCACGGAAAACCGGGCGTTGACCGTGCGGCCTTTGCCTTTGTTAACCTTGTCGACAGCTGTTTTCATGTTGTCGTAGATGCCGCGACGTGGCACGCCACCCAACGCTCCAAACGAACGTGTATGGGCATCAAACAGCATCTCGTGGCCTTGGCTGGGGTACGCAACCAACCAGAATGCGCGGCTGGCGCACAGCTTCATGTGGGAGACCTGGATACGTCGAAAAAGACCACCGATCAGCAGACCTTCTTCGCTCCAGTCAAATTGAAAGGCCTCACCGAGCGCAAACGTCAGCGGTACAAAAGCGCGTAAAGACTTGCCTTGCTCGCCTCGCCAAGAGCGCACAAACGCCGTGAGCTGGCTGTAACCGCCGTCATAACCCTCGGCTTTGATCTGCTCAAAAAGTGCTTTGGCGCTCCTGCGGTTGTGCTTTGGGCGGAACGAATCGGCCTTGAGCGCCTGCTCCAGGGTCTCGTGAAAAGGGCTGAGCTTATTGAAGGTTGCGCACCGTTGGTACGCTGGCTGAGTGGCTTCGGGCGCTCTGACCCATTTTCGGATGGTGTTTCTCGACAGCCCGGTACGCTTGGCTATCTGATGCAGCGAGAGCTTGTCGCGGAAGTACATCCGCCGGATTTTTCCCAACATTTCCATGCTGATCACCCTGTGTTCTCCTGCTCGAAAAGTGAGCAGAAGCAGTTGAACACCTGGGTCAGTTTTCAGTCGGCAGAAGAGCCTCTACTGGGTCAGTTTTCGGTCAGCGGCAACAGGATGCGCTCTTCCCGCCGGATATTGCTTTCAATCATCCCGTCGAATACTTGCCGGGATCTTATTTGATCGTTTGTCTCTGGAGATCAGTCTGGTTCGGTGAGCCACAGGAATACTGATTCTCCTTAAGCGCACCGAACATCCAAGACTTTTTTAAACGAATAACAATCAATCGAATGGTTAGTAGATAGTAATAGCGTGTCGGAACAGACCGCTGGCTTACGTGATGATCAAGAAACCACGCAAGATGCTTTCGCTGCCAGGTCCATGGATTCTCCCGGCGCCAGCGCTCTGAAATGGTTGCTTGAATAGCTTCGGCCTGGCGGATGTGACGTTCGCGTGTGGCATGTGCTCCAGTCAGCATTCCAGCCAAAAGATCTTCATATCGAATGGTTTATTCATACCCGACCACCGATGTACGCCGATACCACGTCGATCCGACCATGTCCTAGCTCATAACTAATTTGTGCGCGCGCCTTCTTATCGAGGTGTATGTCGAGCTGGCAGCAACGGCCTCCATTGATGGGCGCGGGATGACGGGTGACTTGCTCATAGCGTTCGCATGCATAGGCCGCTCGTAATTCGTGGAAGCCTTTTAAGCTCTGCGTATGGAGGATGGCCCGTGCAGGACGGACGATTCCCCGTTGGAAATCGAGGTAGGTTTCGGTCGGTGCAAGTAGGTTGCGGCTACCGTCGGGTGAGACCTGTTCGGCGAATCTCAGCGCCTCGCGAATATGATCATCTGCCCTGATCCAGCGAGGTGCCGAGGCACCTGAGCGGCCCCCCTTGGTGCCATCCTGGATGTTGATCTTGCCGTATTGTTCGGCCTCACGTTTTAAGCGCGAAAGGTCGGCCAAAATGGCCTCACGTAAGCGCATGCCGGTGGCTCGCGCTAATTGAGCGATGGCCGCGGCACGCGGCTGCTGGTGTACGCAAAGCACCTCTACGACCCTCTTCACATGTTCGCGGTCTTGGCCTTGCGGCACCGAACGACGAACACTGGTGCGCCGCATTCCTAGCGCCTTGCTCGGACTCGGTACTTTCACATACTGATCACCGCGAAGCGCTGCCAGGGTCCGATTGACGCTGGACAATCGGTTTTGCGCAGTGGCGATGGCGAGATCGCTGCGCTCAACCAGGTGACGCAGATGCTCCGCGTAATCCAGCAAGGTCTGCCGATCAATCTGTCGTGCGTCATTAATTCCCGGGCCATCCTCCGACCGACACCAGCGTACAAACGCCAGCCAACGATCACTGTGTGCTTTGACCGTCCCGTAATGCCCGCCGCCAAACAGATCACGTAGCGCCTGTGGCCCGGCATAACTCAGTTGCCGGCCATAGCCAAAATTGCGACCGTCACGTTTACCGACCAGTGCCATGATCAAATTCCTGTCGAAGCCAAATCTTTGAAGCTTTCCCCACGTCATCCCGCCAAGAATGTTGAGTGTTATCAGGGATCAAGGCCCCTGCGACCTGTGAGGGTTGTCCACTAACGCGGGACTGGCGGCTCCTTACGACCGGGAGCTTGGGCATCTCATGATCTGGCCTCCTGAACACTTCCAAGAAAGTGGGCGGGTGGAGGCTGCGCTGGTTGACGAGACCGATGCCGCGAGATCCTGAGTCGGGTGAAGGCAGTGATGCGATGGCCGGGGCATACCTGACTGTCAGTCAGGTGCAGTCCATTCCGTGGGCTGCGGCACCATTATCTGCATCGCTGTTGCTGGTGACTTCGGTGTTTGTCACGCCGATTGTCACGAGGGGGAATGCCACAAAGCCTTATACGAGTTGGGCTGCAGCAGTGGTATGAGCGCCCGTCTCTTTCCGGGAGAAAGAGACGGGCGCAGGTTGGCGCACGGGAATGGCCAAGCGGATAGGTTGCTGCAGGGCAGCTATGAAAGGGGATGAGTTGCCGCAGTGGGCACACTGGTAAAAGTAGGCATCCATTACATCGCTGTGGCCGTGCGAGCCGCCGGACGCTAATCGCACTTTGGGAGAACCACCACGGTGTGGCGTAGCCTCAAAGGTTCTGGCTACCTGGGGTTGCTGTCGACGACAGCGCTTTGCCCGATCTTTTCTACGTCTGTGGATAATTTGGGTCAAGGCTCGAATTTTCGGGGATTCTGCGGCTGTGGATGAAATTATCCACCGGTGGAAATCTATGGTTTTCCACAGACAATTTGCGTGGACTTTAGATTTTTTTAAATGAGGTCCATCCAAGCAGGGCGGCTTTGCAGCCCCGCTTGGATGGACCCGCGTGGAAGGGCGGACTGCGATGATCTCATTGGCTTACCCGCGTTTGGATGCGCCACGGCTATTTTGTAGGGCGGTGATGTTGTTGCCGACTGGGTGAGCGAATTCGTGAGGCGTTAAATGGCCGCTGCGATTGGCATCAATGTGAGACTGTCAGAAATTTTGTGTTCGGGCATACCATGAGTAAGAGGTGCATGTATGCCAACCAAAAAGAAACCGCTTCGAGAGTTACCAAAGGTTCCGAAAGAGCTGCTTGAGCAGTTTTCCGCTGCTCCGCTGATGACCGCAGAAGCCATCGAAGAAGCCTCTGCAGCGTTCAAGAAGGCGCTGATTGAGCGAGCCCTGAATGCTGAGCTGGGTCATCACCTGGGCTATCCTCCGGGCGCACAGCGGCCGGAGGATGAAACCAACCTGCGCAATGGCAAGAGCGCTAAGACGGTACTCACCGGTGATGGCCCGCTACGGCTTGATATTCCTCGTGACCGGGATGGCAGCTTTTCGCCCATTCTGATTCCCAAGCACGAGCGCCGTTACACCGGTTTCGACGACAAGATCATCGCCATGTATGCCCGCGGGATGACGGTTAGGGAGATCCGGGCCTTTCTTTCCGAGCAGTACGGAACGGACGTATCACATGACTTCATCAGCTCCGTGACCGATGAGGTCATGGAAGAGATTGGTGCCTGGCAGCAGCGCCCGCTGGAGCCGATGTATCCGGTCATTTTCTTTGATGCGCTGCGAGTCAAAATCCGCGAAGAAGGCTTGGTTCGTAACAAGGCGGTCTACTTGGCGCTGGGCGTTTTGCCCGATGGCACCCGCGATATTCTGGGCATCTGGATCGAGAACACCGAAGGCGCGAAGTTCTGGATGAAGGTGTTCAACGACCTCAAGACCCGTGGCGTCGAGGACGTGCTGATTGCTGTGACCGACGGCCTTAAAGGGATGCCAGAGGCGCTCAGTGCGGTGTTCCCGGACACAACGCTGCAGACCTGCATCGTGCACCTGATCCGCAATAGCCTCGACTATGCGGCCTGGGACAAACGTAGAGCCTTGGCCAAGGCCCTCAAGCCGATCTATCAGGCAGTTAACGCCGAAGCTGCTGAACAGGCGCTGGATGAGTTTGAAAACGGGCCCTGGGGTAAGCAATATCCAACGGTGGTGGCTGCCTGGCGACGGGCGTGGGATCGAGTTATTCCGTTCTTTGTCTTCCCACCCGCCATCCGGAAAGTGATCTACACCACCAATGCCATCGAGAGCATCAACGCCCAGTTACGCAAGATCATAAAAACCCGTGGCCACTTCCCGAACGATGATGCGGCGACCAAACTGATCTGGCTGGGGCTGCGCAACATCACAGCGAACTGGGGCTCAGCGGCGCATGATTGGAAAAGTGCGATGAATCAGTTTGCGATTTTGTACGGAGATCGATTTATCAGGCCGACCTGGTAAAAGCATGGCCTGCCTAGCGGCAGGCCGTTACCGGCCCGCACACAAAAAATCTGACAGTCCCATCAATGTAGTTGCTCCACCACGCCATGATCAGCCGGCGCTGCTCCAGAAATTCAGCTTTGTGGATATACGCGGCGCGCACACGGTTGCGTTCCTTGTGGCTCATTTGTCTTTCGATGGCTGCGTCGGTCCATAACCCGGACTCCAGCAGGGCGCTACAGGCCATGGTCCTGAAGCCGTGGCCGCACACGTCCTTGCTGGTGTCATAGCCGACGTTGCGGAGCATGGTGTTCACCGTGTTCTCGGACATGGGCTTCCAGTACTTGTGGTCACCCGGTAGCACCAACTCTGAAAAGCGACTCAGGCTGCGCAGACGCTCCAGTATTTCGATGACCTGCGGCGATAGCGGAACCATTTGAATGTCGCCGTTCATCTTGGTCCCGCGTGTGGAGTTGCGTACCCCTTCAATCGGTGCGCGCGTATCGGGGATTTCCCACATGGCGCGTTGGAAGTCGAACTCACTCCATCGAGCGAAGCGCAACTCGCTGGAGCGGACGAACACATGCAGAGTCAGCAGCACGGCAAGGCGCGTCAGCTCGCGGCCGTTGTAGTTGTCGATTCGGTGTAGCAGTTCGGGTAGGCGGTTGAGGGAGAGGGCCGGGCGATGGACTGTGCGCGGTGCGTGAATCGAGCCTGCCAGATCAAGTGCAGGATTCATGGTGATCTGCCGAGCCCTTTTGGCCCCGCGCATGATGGTGGATAAGTAGTTCTGTACCCGTAACGCCACATCCATGGTGCCGCGTTCCTTGATGCGCTGGGTGATCTCTAGCAGGTCATGGGTATCGAGTTCAGCGATGGGTCGTTGGCCGATCAGCGGGAAGACGTGGGTACGCAGTCGGCTCATCACGGTTTTTGCGTGTCCTTCGGTCCAGCGACGGGACATGTCGGCGTGCCACTCCAGAGCAACGGTTTCGAAAAGCAGTGCCGCTCGCTGGGCTACGATCTTGGCCTTCTTCTTTTCTTCCATTGGGTCGAGGTTGTCGAGCAGCAACGCCTTGGCTTCGTCTCGCTTACGTCGTGCGACGGAAAGGGTAACGATGGGGTAATTGCCGATGATGAGCGTGCCTTCCTTGCCGCTGGGCTTGGTGTACTTCAAGCGCCAGGTCTTCACGCCATTGGGTTTGACGAAAAGGTACATGCCGCCGCCGTCGAACAGTTTGTAGGCGCGTTCGCGGATTTTGGCCGTGCGGCATTGCAGGTCGCTGAGGGGGATCGCTAGACGTGGCATAGGGGTACGCGCTCCTGACCGGGAAATCGCAGTACCCCTAACATACCCTCGGGGAAGGGGGATTTTGTTGGATCCCGACAGAGGGTCCTGGAACGAAAAAACCCGCCAAAGGGCGGGTTTTCGGGGCTTCCAGAGCATTCAGTGGAATGCAATGGAGCCTAATGTGGTGCCGGCACCAGGAGTCGAACCCGGGACCTACTGATTACAAGTCAGTTGCTCTACCAACTGAGCTATACCGGCGTGTTAGGGCGACGATTATAGCGATTGGCGGGGTTCTGTAAACCCCTGATATCTGACTATTTTTGCGTGGGCCTATGCGGGCTCTATACGTAGCGTTCCCAGGCACTCTGGGGCTCAAGCGCGAGGAGGCTTTGAATCACCGGCGGATAGCCGATGATTCAGTACAGACAGCCCCCACTCGGCCGATAGCCTGCTCAGCCGCTCATACCGCTTCAGACTAAGGAAAGATCAGTCATGAAACCTGGAAATATTCCCTTGCTGGCGCTGCTGTCGTTGCTCGGCGCCTGTAGTGTCAAGCCGGTACAGCCCTATTCGGAGCCGCCCCTGGGCGTGCCGACGGCGCAGTTGCGCGTGATCACCAATGGCGAGGTGCGCGGTGAGGCCTATGCCGGTTGCCTGGGTGACAGTAAGCGTTTGGCCAAGGCCGGGCGTTTCGGCCGCGATCATCAGGCGAGCATCAACTATCCGCAGTTCCCGGTGCAGCCGAGGCAGATCGATATGCTGCCGCGTTTTGCGCCAAAGTTGCCGGCTTATGTGGGGGCGATTCGCATGGCGGAGGGGGCCTATTCGGAGGTGGTGACCGAGTATCGGGTGCCCGCTGGCAGGCCGTTCCTGCTGGAGAGTGCTGGTCTGGCTGCAGGCAGTTATGGCAGTACCTATCGCACCTGTCCGCCGGCGCAGAAGGTGGTGCTGTTCGAGCCAGGCAAGAGTTACGAGGTCTATGTGGGTCTGAATTACATTCCGGTGGCGGGTGGTGAGGTGCAGGCGATGTGTGCGTTCGCGGTGTATCAGTTGTTGCCATTGAGCAGGCCGGGGGCAACGCTGCCAATGGCGCTGGAATCCAGGCCTCCAGCGGATCGGCATTGCCCCGGCAGTTGAGTCGTTTGGAGAGCCCCGGCCTGTCCATCGCAGGTCCGGGGATTTTTTATCAAGCCTCCCAGCTGGTGTCGCTCAGCGCTTGCTGCACCAGCGGATGCAGGTCCGCCCCTTGCTGCTCGGTCTGCCAGGCCAGCAGCTCCTTGCGCATGGCCGGGGTCCAGAACATTTGCATGTGGTTGCGCACGCTGAGCACCGCCTGTACCTGATCCGGTTCGTTGACGAAGTACGCGGCGATCTGGTTGGCCATCTTGATCAGGTTGGCGGTACTCATCGGCGCGCCTCCGTTTTGCTGCTCCGGGTGCGTCGGCGTTCATCCAGCAGGCGATGCTGTTCATCGCTGAACGCCTGGTAACGCTTCTGCCATTCGGAAGGGTGATAGACGCGGCTGACTTCCACCGCCGTGACCTTGTACTCCGGACAGTTGGTGGCCCAGTCGGAGTTGTCGGTGGTGATCACGTTGGCCCCCGATTCGGGGAAGTGGAAGGTGGTGTAGACCACCCCCGGCGCCACCCGTTCGGTAACCCGGGCGCGCAGTACGGTCTGCCCGGCGCGGCTGCCGATGCCGACCCAATCGCCTTCGTTGATGCCCCGGCTCTCGGCGTCGGTGGGGTGGATTTCCAGGCGGTCTTCGGCGTGCCAGGCGACGTTGTCGGTGCGCCGGGTCTGGGCGCCAACGTTGTACTGGCTGAGGATCCGGCCGGTGGTCAGCAGCAGCGGGTAGCGGCTGTTGACCTTCTCGTCGGTGGGCACGTAGCCGGTGAGCATGAAACGGCCCTTGCCGCGCACGAACTCGTCGATGTGCATGGTCGGCGTGCCATCCGGCGCGGCGTCGTTGCACGGCCATTGCAGGCTGCCGTGGCGGTCCAGGCTGGCGTAGCTGACGCCGGTGAAGGTTGGGGTCAGGCGGGCGATTTCATCCATGATTTCCGAAGGATGGTTGTAATGCATCGGGTAGCCCAGGGCCGCCGCCAGAGCCAGGGTGCCTTCCCAGTCGGCCTTGCCGCCCAGGGGTTCCATGACCTTGCGCACCCGTGAGATACGCCGCTCGGCGTTGGTGAAGGTGCCGTCCTTTTCCAGGAACGAGCTGCCCGGCAGGAACACGTGGGCGAACTTGGCGGTTTCGTTGAGGAAGATGTCCTGCACCACCACGCATTCCATGGCCGACAGGGCTGCGGTCACGTGCTGGGTGTTGGGGTCGCTCTGGGCGATGTCTTCGCCCTGGCAGTACAGGCCCTTGAAGCTCCCCCCCAGGGCCGCTTCGAACATGTTGGGAATGCGTAGGCCGGGGTCGGCTTGCAGGGTGACGTTCCAGGCCAGTTCGAACTCCTGGCGCACCGCCTGGTTGGAGATGTGCCGATAGCCCGGCAGTTCGTGGGGGAAGGAGCCCATGTCGCAGGAACCCTGGACGTTGTTCTGCCCCCGCAGCGGGTTCACCCCGACCCCTTCGCGGCCGATGTTGCCGGTGGCCATGGCCAGGTTGGCGATGCCCATCACCGCGGTGCTGCCCTGGCTGTGTTCGGTAACCCCCAGGCCGTAGTAGATCGCCGCGTTGCCGCCGGTGGCGTACAAGTGCGCGGCGGCGCGGATGTCGGCGGCGGGCACGCCGCAGATGGCGCTGAGCACTTCCGGTGAGTTGTCGGCGCGGCTGACGAAGGCGCTCCATTGAGCGAAGGCCTCGGGCTCGCAGCGGGCGTCGACGAAATCCTGATTGACCAGCCCTTCGGTGACGATTACATGGGCCAGGGCATTGAGCATGGCCACGTTGGTGCCGGGGCGCAGGGCCAGGTGCAGTTCGGCGCGGGCATGCACGGCGTCTACCAGATCGATGCGTCGTGGGTCGATGACGATCAGCTTGGCTCCTTCACGCAGGCGCCGTTTGAGCTGGGAGCCGAACACCGGGTGGGCGTCGCTGGGGTTGGCGCCCATCACCAGGATCACGTCGGCCTGCATCACCGAGTCGAAGCTCTGGGTGCCGGCGGATTCCCCCAGGGTCTGCTTGAGGCCGTAGCCGGTGGGCGAGTGGCAGACCCGTGCGCAGGTGTCGACGTTGTTGTTGCCGAAGGCCGCTCGCACCAGTTTCTGCACCAGGTAGGTTTCTTCATTGGTGCAGCGGCTGGAGGTGATGCCGCCGATGGAGTCGCGGCCGTACTTGAACTGGATACGCCGCATCTCGCTGGCGGCGTAGGTCACCGCCTCGTCCCAGCTGACTTCCTGCCACGGGTCGTTGATGTGCTTGCGGATCATCGGCTTGGTGATGCGGTCCGGGTGGGTGGCGTAGCCCCAGGCGAAGCGGCCCTTGACGCAGGAGTGACCGTGGTTGGCCTGGCCGTTCTTGTCCGGGACCATGCGCACCAGTTGCTCGCCTTTCATCTCGGCGCGGAACGAGCAGCCGACCCCGCAGTAGGCGCAGGTAGTGATCACCGCCCGTTCCGGCTGGCCCATTTCCACCACGCTTTTTTCCATCAGGGTCGCCGTCGGGCAGGCCTGCACGCAGGCGCCGCAGGACACGCATTCAGACTCCAGGAAGTTGTCGCCACCGGCCGCTGCTACGCGGGACTCGAAGCCGCGGCCGCTGATGGTCAGGGCGAAGGTGCCCTGGGTTTCCTCGCAGGCGCGCACGCAGCGGTTGCAGACGATGCACTTGCTGGGGTCGTAGTCGAAGTAGGGGTTGGAGGTGTCTTTCTGGTCCTGCAGGTGGTTGGCGCCGTCATAGCCGTAGCGCACTTCCCGCAGGCCCACCTGGCCGGCCACGGTCTGCAGTTCGCAGTTGCCATTGGCCGAGCAGGTCAGGCAGTCCAGCGGGTGGTCGGAGATGTACAGCTCCATCACGTTGCGTCGCAGGGTCGCCAGCTTCGGCGTTTGCGTATGCACCACCATGCCTTCGCTGACCGGGGTGGTGCAGGAGGCCGGATAGCCGCGCATGCCGTCGATCTCTACCAGGCACATGCGGCACGAGCCGAAGGCTTCCAGGCTGTCGGTGGCGCAGAGTTTGGGAATGCTGGTGCCCAGCAGGGCCGCGGCGCGCATCACCGAAGTGCCCTGGGGCACGCTGATGCTGCGCCCGTCGATGTTCAGGCTGACCTGCACCTGGCTGTCGCGGGCCGGGGTGCCGAAGTCCACGGCATTGAGGTCGATGTCTGTGGCAGGGTCGAAAATACTGATCATTGCTCGGCCTCCGAGGGCTGTAGACCGAAGTCGGCGGGAAAGTGCTTCAGGGCGCTGGCCACCGGGTAGGAGGTCATCCCGCCCAGGGCGCACAGCGAGCCGTATTGCAGGGTGTCGCACAGGTCCTTGAGGATCAGCACCTGCTCATCGCGCCCGCCTTGATCGGGTGCCGCTAGCAGGCGGTCGATGACCTCCACGCCGCGGGTCGAGCCGATGCGGCACGGGGTGCATTTGCCGCAGGATTCCTCGGCGCAGAATTGCAGGGCGAAGCGCGCCATGTGGGCCATGTCCAGGCGGTCATCGGCGACCACCACGCCACCGTGGCCGAGCATCGCGCCCATGGCGGCGAAGGCTTCGTAATCCAGCGGCGTATCGAACTGTGCTGGGGGTACCCAGGCGCCCAGCGGGCCGCCGACTTGCGCGGCCTTCAGTGGCCGGCCGCTGGCGGTGCCGCCGCCGTAGCCTTCCACCAGTTCGCGCAGGGTCAGGCCGAAGGCTCGCTCCACCAACCCGCCATGACGCACGTTGCCGGCCAGTTGGAAGGGCATGGTGCCCAGTGAGCGGCCCATTCCGTAGTCGCGGTAGAACGCTGCGCCTTTTTCCAGGATCAGCGGCACCGAGGCCAGGGTCAGCACGTTGTGCACCAGGGTCGGCTGGCCGAACAGGCCTTGCAGTGCCGGGATCGGCGGCTTGGCGCGGACGATGCCGCGCTTGCCTTCCACGGAGTCCAGCAGGGCGGTTTCCTCACCGCAGATATAGGCCCCGGCGCCGACCCGTACTTCCATGTCGAAGGCCTGGCCGCTACCGCTGGCATTGACCCCGAGATAGCCGGCGTTGCGGGCAATGTCCAGGGCCTCGCGCAGGGTCGCCACCGCCTGGGGATATTCCGAGCGCACGTAGATGTAGCCGTAGCTGGCGCCGACCGCGAGGCCGGCGATGGCCATGCCTTCGATCAGCAGGAACGGGTCGCCTTCCATCAGCATGCGGTCGGCGAAGGTGCCGGAGTCGCCTTCGTCGGCGTTGCACACCACGTACTTTTGCTGCTGCGGGGTGTCGCGCACGGTGCGCCATTTGATCCCGGCGGGGAAGGCCGCACCGCCGCGACCACGCAGGCCGGAATCGAGCACCGCGGTCACGGTCTGGTCACCGCCCAGGGCAATGGCGCGGCTCAGGCCCTCGAAGCCGCCATGGGCCCGATAGTCCGCCAGGGACAGCGGCCGGGTGATGCCGGCGCGGGCAAACAGCAGGCGTTGCTGGCTCTTCAGGTAGGGCAGGTCTTCCACCCGGCCCAGAGCCAGGGGATGGCTGGCGGGGTCACCTTTCAGGGTCTGAAGCAACGAAGGCACATCGGCGACGCTCAGCGGGCCAAAGCCCAGGCGTCCGTCCGGGGTGTCGACTTCCAAAAGCGGCTCCAGCCAGTACAGGCCACGGGAGCTGGTGCGTTGCAGTTGCAGCGGCAGTTGCTGTTGTTCGGCTTGGGCGGCGATGGCCTCGGCCACCGCGTCGGCGCCCACGGCTCGGGCCAGGGAATCACAGGGCAGATAAAGGGTTGGCATCACGCGTCCTCCCGGCAGCTGTCCAGCAGCGCGTCCAGGCGTTCGGCGCTGACCCGGGCATGCAGTTGCCCGTCCAACTCCAGGGCTGGCGAGCAGGCGCAGGCGCCCAGGCAATACACCGGCCGCAGGCTGATGGCGCCGTCGGCGCTGCTGCCGTGGTCATCCAGGTGCAGGCGCTCGCGCAATTGCGCCGCCAGTTGCTCGGAGCCCCGGCTCTGGCAGGACTCGGCACGGCACAGGCGCAGGATGTGCCGCGCTGGCGGCGCGGTACGAAAATCATGGTAGAAGCTGATCACCCCGCGCACTTCCGCCTGGCTCTGATTGAGCGCATGGGCGATCTCCGGGATGGCCAGATCAGGGATGTAGCCGAGCGCTTCCTGGATGTCATGGAGGATCGGCAACAGCGCACCCTGAGAGCCTTTGTGGCGCTCCAGCAGGGTGTGAATCAACGGCAGGTGCAGTGTTTCATCAGGCATACAGCATTCCTCACGGTCACGGACGCACCTGATGGTTGTCGGTTGTCCGAAAGTGTCGGCTGCGGCGCTGGTTGCCACGTCACGGTAGCGTGGCGGTTCAGGCCGTAGGCCATGCACCCTGAATGGGCATTTTGTTGGACCCGGCGCGGTCGTTGCCGCACCTGTTCAGGGCATAAAGGGCAGCTTGCCACGCTGCTTCTGATTGATCCGCACGAAAGCGACCTGTTCGGTTCCATGGGCGACCAACAAATGAGTCTAGAAGAGTCAGTGCAACTTGGCGGACTGCACCGCGCACTATCGGATAAAACATGCTAGGCGTGGGATGACTTCGGTCAGCTTGGTGCTCGAAAACCCCGGAACAGGGCCTTTGTTCTGGGCTGTGACAGGGCGCTTGATACGCACACGCGGCGCCGCCTTATGCTCGTTCGCTCAGATGTTTATGCACAACGAGTGGGCACCCAGGGCTTGGAATTGCTCAAGCTGTGGAGCCGTTCTCATTTTTTTGCAACTGGCTGTTTTTTCGATGATTTCTTTTGTGAACAAAAAATGACCAGTAGATGAGGGGGCTTATAGCGCTGGCTTTTTAAGGTTTACCAAGGAATCCATCAACAGACTTATCCACAGGTCGCGGCTTACTGTCGCAGGGCTTCAACGCTGCGCCAGCAGCAGCAAATTGCGCGGTGTCAGGGGGGCTGGGCAGAAGGTACCCAGTTGCACCTGATAACCCTGTTGTTGCAGAAACAATCCCCGATCCAGCACCAGCCACAATTCCAGTGGGCGGCGGAACAGGCCGCGCAGCAGTTCCAGGTTGCGCACCTGGGCCAGGCGCTGCCAGCCGGCGGTTTCCAGCGCGCTCCAGTCCTGCACGCCCAGTGGGGGTAACGCCTTCAGCGCGGCCAGATCGCGGCAATAGTCGGCGAAGGGTTTGTCCAGCCAGTGGCTGGGCAGGGAGGGCGTCGGCAGGTATTCGTCGATGTCGCGTAGTTGCCGTTGCAGCAGATCGAAGGCCAGGCGCCGGGCCATGGAGGTGTCGCGCTGGCGTCGTACCCGGGCGCCGGCGGTGACGGTTTCACTCATGGGCAGGGCCAGGTCGTTGCGCGACAGTCGCAGGCGGGATGCCTGGGCGGCACTGGACAAGCCCGGGTAATGCTCGGCGCGGGTGCGGTTGTAGCAGCAAGGGGCAATGGCCAGTTGTTGGCAGCCGCGCTGACTGGCCAGTTGGATCAGGCGCACATGCAGATCGCCGCAGGCGTGCAGGGCTACCGGGCTGTGCTCGGCCTTGAGACGCAGCGCCACGTCATCGGTCATTACGTCCTGTTGCAGGTGGGTGGCGGGCAAGCCGTGATGCTGGCTCAGCCGTTCGCCGCTGTGGACCAGTGCCGGGTCGTATTCCAGGCAGGTCAGTTGCTGCCCGGGTTGCAGCAGGCGCCTGCCGAGGTGGCCCTTGCCGGAGCACCAGTCGAGCCAGTGAGTGGTGGGGCGCAGGAACTGCAAGCCGGCGGCGAAGGCTTCGATCTGCTGCCATTTACGTCCCGGTACGTCGACCTCGAGACGCTCGCGCATGGCCGGCAATGCCTGTCCGGGCAGTTCGCCTACCCGACTCAGGGCTTCGGACTGCTGAGCCAGTTCGGCGAAGGGCGCAGGCGCCTGCAGGTGTTGCGGGTGATTGTGGGCGGCCTCGGCGTCTGCCAGGGAACGCTGGCGCAGCCACTGGGCAAGCTCGGGGTGCAGGGTTTCCCAGGGCAGGTACGGGTGGTTGAACGGACGGGGGCGCCAAAGGGCTTGATGCGCCAGCAGGAAACGCTCCAGGGCCTGGAAGCGGGTCAGTAACTCGGGGCCTTGAAGCGTCGCGGGCATGGGGGCTGCGTCCGGGGTGGGCCCGCTCCCTGGCGGGAGCGGGAAGGGTCAGCGGCCCTGGCAGGCGTCGACCCGCAGCCAGCGCTCCAGCAGCTTGAAGCCGCGCACCAGGATGTAGGCCATCAACAGGTAGAACAGACCGGCGGCGAAGAAGATCTCCACCGGCAGGTAGGTGCGGGCAATGATGGTCCGCGCCATGCCGGTCAGTTCCAGCAAGGTCACGGTACTGGCCAGGGCGCTGGCCTTGAGCATCAGGATCACTTCGTTGCTGTAGGCCGGCAGGCCGATCCGCGCGGCGCGCGGCAGGATGATGTAGAACAGCGCCTTGGGCCGCGACATGCCCAGCGCCCGCGCCGCTTCGATTTCCCCAGGCGGGATGGCTTGTATCGCGCCCCGCAGGATCTCGGCAATGTAGGCTGCGGTGTGCAGGGTCATGGTGGCGGTGGCGCACCAGAACGGGTCCCGCAGGTAAGGCCACAAGGCGCTCTCACGCACGGCGTCAAACTGCGCCAGTCCGTAGTACACCAGGAACAGCTGGACCAGCAGCGGCGTGCCGCGAAAGAAGAAAATGTAGGCGTAGGGCAGGGCGCGCACGTACCACCGCCGTGACGAGCGGGCGATGCCCAGGGGGATCGCCAGCAACAGACCGGCGATGACCGCGATCGCCACCAGCTCCAGGGTCAGGGTTGCACCCTGAGCCAGCTTCGGCAGCCATTTGATGATCACTTCCCAGTTCATTGGGCGCTCCTTGCGAAGCCGCGAGCGGCACGTTTTTCCAGGAAGTGCATGCCGGTCATGGCCAGCACGGTCAGGCCCAGGTACATAAAGGCGGCGACCATATAGAAGGTGAACGGCTGTTTGGACACGGTCACCGCAATCTGCGAATGCCGCATGATTTCTTCCAGGCCGATCACCGACACCAGCGCGGTGTCCTTCATCAGGATCATGAACAGGTTGCCCAGGCCCGGCAGGGCGATGCGCCACATCTGCGGCATGATCAGCCGGGTGAAAATCCGCCATTTCGACAGGCCCAGGGCCAGGCCGGCTTCACGATGGCCCTTGGGAATGGCCAGGATCGCGCCGCGAAACACTTCGGTTGCATAGGCGCCGAAGCACAGGCCCAGGGCAATCAGGCCGGCGGCGAAGGCGTTGAGTTCAAGGTCGGGATTACCGAAGAATTCACCCAGGGCCCGCATCAGGTTGACGGTGCCGAAGTAAATCAGCAGCACCCAGAGCAACTCGGGAACACCCCGTACCAGGGTCGAGTAAGTGCCGCCAAGCCAGCGCAGCGGCTTGTATGGGGAAGTCTTGGCCAGGGCGCCGAGCAGGCCGAGCACCAGGCCCAGGCACAGGGCCGAGAGGGCCAGCTTGACGGTCATCAGCGCGCCCGCGGCGAGCGCCGGGCCGAATCCGTAGAGGTCGATATTCATGGGGAGTTGCCAGGCTTGTGCCAGGACCGGCGCCCGGGGGCAGGGCGCCGGTCAGGCAGTCAGGATCAGTAGATGCTGAACGGGAAGTACTTGTCGTTGATTTTCTTGTAGGTGCCATCAGCGACGATTTCTTTCAGTGCGGCGTTGAGCTTCTCGCGGATCGGGTCGCCTTTGCGTACGGCAATACCGATCTTGTCGCTCTCTACCACAGGCTCGCCCTTGAACTCGTAAGGCTTGCCGGCATCGCTCTTGAGCCACTCGTAGTTGACGTACTTGTCGGCCAGGATCGCGTCGAGGCGGCCGGACGTCAGGTCCAGGTAAGCGTTTTCCTGGGTGTCGTAGAGCTTGATGGTGATGTCATCGCCCAGGTTGTCTTCCAGCCAGGTGCCGGCCAGGGTCGCGCGCTGAGCGCCGATGATCTTGCCCTTGAGCGAGGCCTTATCGGTCTTGAAGTCGGTTTTGTCTTTAGGCGCGATGAATTGCAGTTTGTTGGAGTAGTACGGGTCGGTGAAGTCCACGGCCTGCTTGCGCTCGTCGGTGATCGACAAGGAGGACACCAGGAAGTCGAACTTCTTCGCGTTCAGGGCCGGGATGATGCCGTCCCAGTCGGAGGTGACCACGGTGCATTCGACTTTCATCTTGGCGCACAGGGCGTCGCCGATGTCTTTGTCGAAGCCGACCACTTGGCCGCTGGCATCTTTGTTGTTGAACGGTGGGTAGGCAGCTTCGATGCCCATCTTCAGGGTCTCGGCGGCAGCATTGGCGCAAAAAGCCAGGCTGATGGCAGCGGCCAGGAGGATTTTCTTATAGCTCTGCATGCGTGTAGCTCCGTTAGCGGTTGCTGGACATGAATTGTTTGCAGCGTGCCGAAAGCGGGTTCTCGAAGACCTGCTGTGGCGATCCCTGCTCTTCGATCAGGCCCTGGTGAAGGAACACCACTTCACTGGAAACCTGACGGGCAAAGCTCATTTCATGAGTGACCAGCAGCATGGTACGGCCTTCTTCGGCCAGTGCGCGGATCACGTTGAGGACTTCCTGGACCATTTCTGGGTCCAGGGCCGAGGTCGGCTCGTCGAACAGGATGACTTTGGGTTGCATCGCCAGGGTGCGGGCGATGGCGGCGCGTTGCTGCTGGCCGCCGGACAGTTCGGCCGGGTAGGCGTGGCGCTTGTCGGCGATGCCGACCTTGGCCAGCAGCGCTTCGGCCACCTCGATGGCTTCGGCCTTGCTCTGGCCCAGCACCCGGCGTGGTGCCTCGATGATGTTGTCGAGCACGCTCATGTGCGGCCAGAGGTTGAAGTTCTGGAAAACGAAACCGATTTCGCTGCGCAGGCGGTTGATCTGCTTGCCGTCGGCGGCCACCAGCTCGCCGTTTTTTGCGGCCTTGAGCTTGAGCTCTTCGCCGGCCACCAGGATCTGCCCCTGGTGCGGGTTTTCCAGCAGGTTGATGCAGCGCAGGAAAGTGGACTTGCCGGAGCCGGAGGAACCCAGGATCGATATCACGTCACCGTCGCGTGCGGTCAGCGAGATACCTTTGAGCACCTCCTGAGAGCCGTAGCGTTTGTGCAAGTTGCGGATTTCAAGCGCGGGCGTGGCCTCAGCCATGTGCGGTCCTCATTGAGTTCATTGTGCTCCTGCTGTTGGCGGCCTTCCTGGCGAGGCGCCAAGCTAGCATAGGGTTCGAATCGCAGCCAACAGCGCTACCGGAGGTAAACAGACGGCGTGTGGCAGGTTGTCGCATCAGCACAGAAGACTGTCGCCCCATCAACAACCGAACGCCCGTTTGAACCCAGAATCCGCCTGAAATCCGGTAGGTGTCGCGTAAAAAAAGGCGCGATGGTGCCAGCTTTGGCCGGGTGTTGGAAGGGTTAACGGGCCAAAGGTCATGGATCTGCTTCCTAATTGTGCATCACGCACTTTGGGGGTGTGTTTCTGGTGCGCCGTTTTGTCCTACAAAGTGGGTCGCTCGGTAACGATCTGGCGAAAAGCCATTAATCTCAACGACTTGGAATCGCCGTTGGTCGGTCCGCAAGGCCACGTCATCCGGGACTTTGTAACATTTTGGCGCAAAACTTGCGTACGAAATAAAGAACGGCCTGTTGGATTCTTTTTACGAAAACCCATGCAGGCAGTGCGCAGTGACTCTTTTTTCGTTGCAAAGGTGCTTTTCATGAGCGGTACGCAACTCTCCAATGACCTCGAACAGGGGCTCAAACCACGGCATGTCACCATGCTGTCGATTGCCGGCGTTATCGGCGCGGGTCTCTTCGTCGGCTCCGGCCACGCCATCGCCGAGGCTGGTCCGGCCGTGCTCTTGGCTTACGCTGCCGCTGGCACCCTGGTGGTGCTGGTGATGCGCATGCTGGCGGAAATGGCCGTCGCCTCACCGGATACCGGGTCGTTTTCGACCTATGCCGATCGGGCCATCGGTCACTGGGCCGGCTTCACCATTGGCTGGCTGTACTGGTGGTTCTGGGTACTGGTGATTCCGCTGGAAGCCAACGCTGCCGCGACCATCTTGCATGCCTGGTTCCCCGATGTGGCGATCTGGGTCTTTACCCTGGTGATCACCTTGCTGTTGACCGCCACCAACCTGTTCAGCGTGAAGAACTACGGCGAGTTCGAGTTCTGGTTCGCCCTGATCAAGGTGGTGGCCATCATTGGCTTCGTGATCCTCGGTCTGGCGGCGATCTGCGGCTTGTTACCCAATAGCCAGGTCAGCGGCGTCTCGCATCTGGTGGACACTCAGGGCTTCATGCCCAACGGCATGGGCGCGGTACTGGCGGCCATGTTGACCACCATGTTCTCTTTCATGGGCACCGAGATCGTCACCATCGCGGCGGCGGAATCGAAGAACCCGGGCCAGCAGATCTCCAAGGCCACTAACTCGGTGATCTGGCGGATCGGCCTGTTCTACCTGGTGTCGATTTTCATCGTCGTGGCCCTGGTGCCGTGGAACGACCCTGGCCTGGCCCAGGTGGGCTCCTACCAGACCGTGCTCGATCGCATGGGCATCCCTAACGCCAAGCTGATTGTCGATCTGGTGGTGTTGGTGGCCGTGACCAGTTGCCTGAACTCGGCGCTCTACACCGCCTCGCGCATGCTCTTCTCCCTGGGCAAGCGTGGCGATGCTCCGGCTGTTGCCAAGCGCACCAATGCCAGCGGCACGCCTTACTGGGCG
Source organism: Pseudomonas sp. LD120 (assembly GCF_009861525.1). GTDB lineage: Bacteria > Pseudomonadota > Gammaproteobacteria > Pseudomonadales > Pseudomonadaceae > Aquipseudomonas. The sequence goes on from NZ_WVHL01000005.1 coordinate 562,282, forward strand.
GTGATCCTGTCCACTGCGGCGGCTTTCCTTGCGGTGTTCGCCAACTATGTCGCACCGGCTGCGGTGTTCGAGTTCCTGCTGGCCAGTTCCGGTGCCATCGCCTTGCTGGTGTACCTGGTGATTGCCGTGTCGCAACTGCGCATGCGCCAGAAACGCATGGCCGCTGGCGAGAAAATCGCCTTCCGCATGTGGTTGTTCCCGGGGCTGACCTACGCGGTGATTGTGTTCATCGTCGCGGTGCTGAGCATCATGCTGTTCCAGGAAGCCCATCGGGTGGAGATCCTTGCCACTGGCCTGCTGAGTGTCATCGTCATTGTTGCCGGCCTGTTGGTGGCCCGTCGGCGCAAGGCCGAGCGCAATGGTGCCCTGGCGCTGAGTTGACGGTTTGCTCCACTGCTTGTGAAAAAGGCCGCGCTCAGAGATGACCGCGGCCTTTTTCATGTTCGTATGCTACTTGGCGTGTCTGCTTGGGACGGGCTGATGCTCACTTGTGGCCTGGCGACGGGGCGCTTTACGCTCGCCGGTCGCCTGCTGATAATCCACCGCTCGATAGCTTGGGATGCAGCGATGAAGGACTTGGACATGGATTTTACCGAGTGGGAAATGCTCGACCTTGAGTGGCATCAGGGGTTCGCCTTCGTGGAGGGCGCGCTGTTGGTGGAGGAGCGAGCCCGAGACGTCTACCTCATGCTGCAGCTTGAAGGACGGACGCCGGCTGAGCAGGCTTCTCAGGCCGCGGCCGAGCAGTTCCCGGTTTCCCTCCTGGTAGAGGGTGAACCGCTCTGGCGCCATCGTGTTCATCGGCACCTGCTGCGTGATGCCCGGGCCGATTACTATGCCTTGCCCCGCTACTTTGAACGTTACGGCTACCACCCGTTGCAGGCGTTGCCGATGCGCGTGTGTCGCGGGTTGCGGAGCCTGGGCCATGACCATTGGAGCGATCAGCAGCGTGCCTACTTCTGTCACGACTATGGGCTGGCGCTGATCGAGGACGCACACCCAGAGCGTCTGGCGCTGCTGCACCCGGTGCCGGAGGACTGGCCTTCATCTGCGGTGTTGTTCAGTGACGGCGCCAAGGTCTTCATGGGCGCACGGGCGATCGCCAGCGCCGAGGACCGGGTGCGTGGCACCAACCATCCGGCTTATCAGGTGATCAACGAAAAGGTCTGTCGGGGCGGTGTGCCGCTGCACCAGAAGGACGGCTCGCCGTTGCCGATAGCCAATCCAAACGGTTTTCACATGCTGGCCCGACGCTGGGGCACCGACGGGCATTCGGTGATCGTCCAGGCGCAGCAGGGCTCAAGCATTGCCTACGAGTATTTCTACCGCATCGACAAGGTCGATCTGACCACCTTCAGTGTGCTTAACGAGCGCTACGCCAAGGACGCACAGCGGGCCTACTTCCTGACCGGAAAAACCCTGCGTTATGTCGGCGACTTTCGCCTGCTGAATCGCGTTCAGTCCGTGTTCGATGCTGCCGGACGAGTCTTGAGCCGCAGTGAAACGCCGAACCCGTACGTGGCCGTGGACGACCAGTTTGTCTACTGCAATGGCACCCGCTTGCGTGGGGCCCATGCCCCGAGTTTTCGCCACCTGGGTTTCCATTACTATGCCGACGAGCAGCGCGCCTATCTGTTCAACAAGCCGCTGGACGTGGATGTGCAGAGTTTTGTGGTGGCCCAACTGGAGCGCGGTGAACACCACCACTCGCCGGTGCTGGTGGGCGACAAGCACGGCCCTCTCGGTTCGGGTGGGGTGATCGATGACGGCATGCTGCAGGAGTGGGCCGCGTTCTTCGAGGCTCACCCGCAGTTGCAGGGCTACTGGTGGCACCGTCTGCAGGCGCCCTGCGTGTCAGCGTCGACAACGCCAGCCCTGCGCTCCATCGGCTTGGGGTTTGAGCTGGGGCATCAGGTGCACTTTCATGGTCGCGCTATCAATGGTCTGGATGCCGGCAGTTTCAAGCTGCTGGACACGCACCTGTGCGGTGACGCCAACGGCTTGTACCTGATCCCCTTTCATCGTGCCGAGACCCAGGTGCCGGAGCGATTTTCTTCAGCCGCCGTCGACAAGTACCGTGCCCTGGGCGGGCCTTACCTGGCCGATGGCCAGACGGTTTTTTGCCACAGGGTCTTTTACCAGGCGCCAGAGCCGCTGGGTAAGGCGGATCTGGCCAGCTTCGAGTCTTGTGGGCATGGCTGGGCCAGGGATAAGGGCGCGGTGTACTACTACAGCGAAAGAAAAAGGAACCTCGACCCAGCCCACACGCGCTTCATGGGCAGCTACGCCTTCAGCGCGACGCAGATGTTTTCTGCCGGCAAGGCGCTGGAGGTGGAGTTCAGCCCGGAAGAAGTGAGGGTTCCCCATCCGGACTTCTTGCAGCTGGGCACGCGCAAGCTGTTCTGTGGCCGGCGCCCAGTGAGTGCCAAGCGCATCGACCTGGCCAGCCTGGAGTTTGTCGCGGATCGTTATGCTCGGGACAAGCAGCGTTTCTACCAGTACGACGGCTACGCGACACTTAGCGAAATCAGTGCCGAGCAGTTCCATCAGGCGATGACCAAGGATTCGGCAGAGGCTTTGGCGTTCTGAGTGACAAAAAGGCTGCTGTCAGCATTGACCGCGGCCTTTTTTATTGGATTTGTGACTTGTTACAGATCGTTTCGTGGACAGCGTGCAGGCGAAATAGTAGCCTGCGCGCTCTTCGATAAGAGCTCTTGCGTGCCAGCGTGAGAGGAGCTACGGAATAGCGCTGTATTGCAAGGGACTGAATGCTTGTCGGGGTGCTGAATCCTCCTACCGCCTCTTTCCCTTGATCCGTGCGCACTAGCCCTGGTTCCTGATTGTCAGCGCCTGCCTGTGGCATGCCCGACAGTCTCGGCTCGAAGAACGAGCATTCAGGGTTCAATGGTGATCGCCCGGCCATTGGTCTCTCAAAAAAGGGCGGCAAGGAGACGCGCATGGCGTTCACTAAAATCATCTTCAAAAACCCGAACACCGGAGCCATCAAGGAAGCGCCAGTTGGTTTCTCTTGGACCGTGTTCTTCTTTGGTTTCATCCCGGCACTGTTCCGCGCCGACTGGAAATGGGCGGCCATCATGTTCCTGCTGGCCATGTTCACTTTCGGTCTGAGCAACCTGGTGTTCATGTTCATGTACAACAAGCTGTATGTTCGCGACCTGATCGGCTCGGGCTTCAAGGCCCAGTCCATCGCCAGCGGCGACCTGAACTTCGCCAGCTCGCGCATCGGCATGGAGATCCCTCGGCTGGAAGCGGCCTGAGTCTCAGACCGGCGCAATAGCTGAAACGGAAAAGGGCGCATTCATTGCTGAATGCGCCCTTTTTCATGCTCGGTGCATTTGTCAGCCTTCGCTGCTGAACAGCGCCTGGGAGGCGGCCAAGTAGTCGGCCTGGAAGGCGTCGGATTCGATCCAGGCCAGCGCCGTGGCTTCGTCGGCCTCGGTGGACCAATTGCGGTACTCCATCAGCGCCGCGAGGATGAAATCCGTCGCGCCCTGTTCGCCTTCTTGTTCATACACCAGCTCCAGCAGCGGGTCCGAGAGGAACACCGTGCACAGCGCCTGCTGGCTGGTTTTCTCGGCGTCGCGCATTTTCACGAACAGTTCGGTCAGGTCCACCGACTCAAAATCGATGCGGCTGTCGTTGGGGTCCAGTTCCAGCTCCGAGGTCAGTGCCGTGCGCTTGGCGCGGTTTTGCTTGGCCTTGGCTTTGGCCCGGGCGGCACGTTTGTGTTGTTTGTCGAGGGATGCCATGGGCGTCTTACCTTGTTGCGCAAAAGGGGGGCCATTCGCCGGGGCACGCGAGCGGCTGTCAGGCGGCAGAGGATGCCAGCAAATCGCAGTTCTGGCACTCGCCGTGGCGCCATGACTGATCCGCTGAAGCCGCAGGCGGAGGGAGGGCGGCTTCTCGGGACGCCGCTCGCGTTACCAATGACAGCCTTTTTACGGGTTTTTCCCATTGCCTGGGAATCTGGTTTCATTTAGCGGGAAACTCCATGCACCATGCCTGCAAGAGGCCGCTATGCACTACCACACGCCCACTGATCGCTTACTGCAAATACTCGTGGCACTGGGGCAATCGCCCGAGGCCATGTCTGCCAAAGAGTTGTCGCTGAATTTGCAACAGCCCTTGAGCAGCACTTATCGCCATCTCAAGACCCTGCTGCGTTGGGGGCTGGCGCAGGAAAATGGTCAGGGCCGCTATCTGCCCGGACCGACTTGCCTGCAACTGGCCAAGACCTTCGATCGCGAAGGCCTGTTGGTGACCCTGGCCAAGCCGGAGCTCAAACGCCTGGCCGAACTCAGTCAGGAAAGTGTTGCGCTGATGGTGCCCAGTAACGGGCAGGCGATCTGCATCGAGTTGGTGGACAGCCCGCAACCCTTGCGCTGCTGCTATCAAAAAGGCTTGGCGCAGCCGCTGTTGCTGGGCGCTTCGGCCAAGGTGCTGCTGGCCCACATGGAGCCGGAGCGCGGCCTGTCGATACTCCGCGAGCAGGGCGTCGAGGAGGCGGACATAGCCTCTTACCTGGACGGTTACGAGGCTATCCGCCAGGCGGGTTTCGCCGTCAGCCTGAGTGAGATAGATGCCGGTATTTGGGGGGTTAGCGCGCCCTTGCTGGATAGCCGTGATCGCCTGCAGGGCGCTATCAGCCTCATGGCCCCGGCGATCCGCGCCGAGCAGCGCAGTGAGCGGTTGATCCGCTGGACCCGCGAGGCCGCCCAGCGTCTGAGTGCCCGACTGGATTGAATTGACTGGAGCAACATCATGATCAGCACCGCCCCCCTGCATCTGTGGCAGGGTCGTATTGACCAGGCCGAAGGCCAAGCCGCCCGGCGCTGGCACCAATGGGTGCAGCCTTGGGCGGCGGATCAGGCCGCGGGCATTGCCCTGCTGGGTCTGGCCTGCGATGAGGGCGTCAAGCGCAACCAGGGGCGCACCGGGGCTCGCCAGGGGCCGGCGGCCATACGCTCAGCCCTGGCCAATCTGGCCTGGCACGGCACTTGTGCACTGTATGACGCGGGGGATGTGGCCTGTATCGATGATGATCTGGAAGGCGCCCAGCAGGCCTACGCCGAACGCCTGGGGCAGTTACTGGAGGAGGGGCATCTGCCGCTGGGCTTGGGCGGCGGTCACGAAATCGCGTTTGCCAGCTTCCTGGGGCTGGCCGAGCATTTGCGCCGTCGTCAGCCGTGCCCGCGCATCGGCATTCTCAACTTTGACGCGCATTTTGATCTGCGCCATGCCGCGCACAGCAGCTCGGGCACGCCGTTCCGGCAGATTGCCGAGTATTGCCGGCAGGCGGGGATGCCCTTCGACTACTGCTGCCTGGGGGTGAGCGAACTGAGTAACACCCAGGCCCTGTTCGATCAGGCCCGGGCGCTCGATGTGCGCTACCTGCTGGACCGGCAAATGCAGAGCTGGAACCTGCCGGCGATCGAGGAGTGCCTCGACCGCTTTCTCGAGGGCATCGATGTGCTCTACATGACCTTGTGCCTGGATGTGCTGCCAGCCAGCCAGGCTCCCGGTGTCAGCGCGCCCTCGGCCCATGGCGTCGAGGTACAGGTCGTCGAGCACCTCGTGCGCCGCGCTCGGGCCAGCGGAAAGTTGCGCGTGGCCGACATCGCCGAACTCAATCCCGGGCTCGATCAAGACCGGCGCACCGCCCGCGTGGCCGCGCGTCTACTGGCCAGCCTGATTCACTGAGGGGCAAGCCCCTCACCGCAAAACACCACAATGACAAGAAGAGACGTTTGCCATGCTGACTTTTGAACTGGATGCGCTGACCACCTTGGCGCTGGCCCTGATCCTCTTGGGGGTGGGGGCCCAACTGAAGAAACGCAGCCGCTGGCTGACCCAGCTGTGCGTACCGGCACCGGTCATCGGGGGCTTTGGTTTTGCTCTGATTGTCTGGCTGCTGCGCGACCAGCAACTGCTGACCCTCAAGCTCGATACCGCGATTCAGACGCCCCTGATGGTGGCGTTTTTCACCACGGTGGGCTTGGGCGGCAGCCTTGGTTTGTTGCGCCGTGGCGGCAAGATCCTGTTTATCTACCTCGGCGCCTGCTGGTCGCTGGCCTTGCTGCAGAACCTGGTGGGTGTTGGCGCCGCCAAGGCGCTGGGCCTCGACCCTCTGCTGGGCCTCATGGCTGGCGCGGTGTCGCTGGAAGGTGGCTTTGGCGCCGCGGCGGCATTCGGCCCCATCGCGGAAAACCTCGGCGCGGTAGGGGCGACCACGGCGGCGTTGGCTTCGGCCACGTTTGGCATGGTGGCGGGCGGCTTGTTGGGCAGTCCGTTGGCGCGCTGGTTGATCCAGCGCAACGGCTTGCAGATCAAGGCCGAACAGTCCGGCAACCTGCAGCAGTTGGATACGGCTGCGCAGGGCTCCGTGGCGCCACTGGATGCGGTCACGCTTCTGCGCCTGTTGACCTGCGTGCTGGTGATCATGGTCCTGGGTTTCTGGATCGGCAGCGCCCTCGATCAGCATGTGGGCATCGTCTTGCCCAGCTATGTCGGCGCGATGTTCGTGGCGATCATCCTGCGCAACCTCAATGACCGGGCGCGGCTCATCGAGATCCCCGACAACGCCGTGAGCACCCTGGGCGATGTGTGCCTGGGCGTGTTCCTGACCATGGCCATGATGAGCCTGAAGTTCTGGGAGCTGGAGCAACTGGGGCTGCCGCTGCTGGTTATCCTGGTGGTTCAGGTGCTGCTGATGATGCTGCTGTGTGTATTTCTGCTGTTTCGCCTGTTTGGCGGCAACTATGACGCCGCGGTGCTGTGTGCCGGCTTCATGGGGCACGGCCTGGGGGCGACGCCTAATGCGGTGGCCAACATGGGTGCGATCTGTGATCACTACAAGGTCTTTTCCTACAAGGCCTTCATCATCGTGCCGCTGTGTGGCGCGGTGTTGATCGACATCGTGGCGATCCCGCTGATCACCTGGTTCATCAACGCCTTTGCCTGAGTGGCTCAGCGCCTGAGGAAGAGGCACTGGCCGGGGCTTTGTGGCGCAAGACTGGCGTGATGCAGCCAGTTCAGGATCACCGGCCAGAGCTGGATTTTGAAGCGGCTGTGGAACAGCCCGAAATGGCCGATCTGCGTTTCGCCAACGTCCTCGGGGCGAACACGCAGATGGGTCCGTGGGCTGTTGCCAAAGTAATCCAGTAAACGCTCGATGGCCGCTACGCTGCCGAAGGGGTCGTCACTGACGCTGATGGCGAGGATCGGCGCGGTGACTGCCATGAACGGCTGGCCATTGCGTGCTTTGGCCAGCCTGCGGCCACTGGGGCGGCCTTCATAGCGTGGGTGCGGGGTACACCAATCGTTGACCACGCCGGCGGGCGTGTCCTCCATCCAGCCCAGGCGCTTGCCGGGAAAGTAGCCGTACCAGCACGTGAGCAAGGGCATCAGCAGGTGCCATTTGCCCAGCATGCGCCAGCGCCGCTCAGGCATGTAGTCGCGCCAGTAAGCGAACTGCGCGCCCACGGTGACCACGTGGCGAATCACCCCGGCGGAAGCGCCCAATCCCACGGCACAGCCACCGAAACTGTGGCCCACCACGTCGATCGGCTGCCCGGGAAACTCGCGCTGGGCCCGTTGCAGCATGGCTTCGAAGTCCAGAGCGCCCCAATCCGACCAGGATGCCTTGAACCCCTTGAGCGAGGCCGGACGCGACTCGCCGATGCCGCGATAGTCATAGGTCATCACGTCAAGGCCGTTGGCGAACAGGTAGTCGGCGAAACGAAAGTAGTAGCGGCAGCGCACCGAGGTCGCGGCGTTGATGATCACCACCGGCCGTGCTGGATCGGCTTGCGGATGGCGCCAGGCAAAACCACCGATCAGGTAACCGTCCGCCGCCGGTTCGTTGAAGGTTTCGCTGGGGCCGGGCGTCGGCCCGGCGATGGCGGGTTGAGTGTAAGCGCCCCATAAAGCCCACATTCCAAGTGCCAAGCTGATCCCTAATGCTGTGCTCCCGATCTCTTTCTGGAGCCAGCCCCACCATGATGCGACCCGACGCCAAAGTCGAAAAAGTCTATCTCTACCCCAAGCCTGTCGACTTCCGAAAATCCATCGACGGTCTGGCCGCGCTGGTCGAACTGGATATAAAAGTGGCGGTATTCGACCCAGTGCTTTTCGTCTTCCTCAACAAGTCCCGCAACCGGGTGAAGATTTTGTATTGGGAGCGCAACGGCTTCTGTCTTTGGCTCAAACGCCTTGAATCCGAACGGTTCAAAACCTCCCCTGACGACACGAATGAAGCCATTGTCCTGACGGCTCAGGAACTGAACTGGTTACTCGACGGTTTTGATCTGTGGCGCAACCGGCCACATCAGGTTTTGACGCCGCGATTTGTCGCATAGTTGGATATAATCCGGGCCATGATTTCCATCCCCGACGACCTCCCTGATGATCCGGTTCTGCTCAAGCAAATGCTTGTGCAGATGCTCAGTGAGCGTCAGGTGGACAAAGACCAGATTGTTGACCTGAAAGAGCAGATCAAACTATGGCGTGAACGTTTTTTCGGGCGTAAGTCAGAGCAAACCGTCGATCCGCAGACGCCGCAGCTCGTGCTCTTTAATGAACCCGAAAGCTTTGCGGTTCCGGTCTCCGACACCTCTGACGAAGAAGTCGTTGCCCCGACTAAACGCCGAGGTAAACGTAAACCACTATCAGCCGATCTGCCTCGGATCGAGGTCATCCACGAACTACCCGAACACGAACTGACCTGTGCCTGCGGTTGCCGCAAGCATGTGATCAGCGAAGAAACCAGCGAGCAGCTGGATATCGTGCCGATGCAGATCCGCGTCATCAAACATATCCGCAAGATCTACGGTTGCCGGGGCTGCGAAACAGCACCGGTCACTGCCGACAAACCCGCGCAATTGATCGAAAAGAGCATGGCCAGTCCAAGCGTACTGGCCATGCTGCTAACGACTAAATACGTCGATGGTCTGCCGCTGCACCGCTTTGAAAGTGTGCTGAGCCGACACGGCATCGAGATCCCTCGGCAAACGCTGGCGCGCTGGATCATCCAGTGCAGCGAACACTTTCAGCCGCTGATCAATTTGATGCGTGACCGGCTGCTGGAAAGTCCGGTCATCCACTGCGATGAAACCCGCGTTCAGGTCCTCAAGGAACCGGATCGAGACCCGACCCGCCAATCCTGGATGTGGGTACAAGCCAGCGGCCCGCCAGATCGTAAAGTCGTGCTGTTTGATTACACGTCCAGTCGTGCGCAAGAAGTGCCGTTGCGCTTGCTGGAAACTTACCGTGGCTATGTCATGACCGACGACTACGCTGGCTATAACGCGTTGGCGTTGCAATCGGGTGTGGAGCGCTTGGCGTGCATGGCCCATGCACGACGCAAGTTCGTGGACGCGCAAAAAGTGCAGCCCAAGGGTAAAACCGGACGGGCCGATATCGCGCTGACGATGATCAACAAGCTGTACGGGATCGAGCGTGAACTTAAGGAAGCCGATGATGAACAGCGGTTTATCGCTCGCCAGGAAAAGAGCCTGCCGATCTTGGGGCAGCTGAAAGTCTGGTTGGATAAAACCCAATCCCAGGTGACGCCGCAAAGTGCATTAGGCAAGGCGGTGCATTATCTGGCGAATAACTGGAGCCGACTGGAGCGTTATGTCGAAGCGGGTTATTTGCCCATCGACAACAACGCGGCCGAAAGAGCGATCAAGCCGTTTGTCATCGGACGCAAGGCCTGGTTGTTCAGCGATACCGTCAACGGCGCCACTGCCAGCGCAAAGATCTACAGCCTGGTCGAGACCGCCAAGGTCAACGGCCAAGAGCCTTATACGTGGCTACGCCACGTACTAGAGCGGCTGCCGCATGCCTCGTCAGTAAAGGACTACGAGGCGCTACTGCCGTGGAACTGCTCGCCGCAGATGCCACGGTAGATCGTTGCTCCACCACTGGGTAGGTGGGGTTTATGGATCGTATACGAATAATCCGGGCCCGGCCGAAGCCGGGTATCCCTGGACGTCGATGGAGCCTTGAGCATGGAAGTAAAGCAACAGATGAGCCCGGAACAATGCCAGGGCATGGAGGATATCCGTCGAGAAATCGACACCCTGGATCGGGCGGTCATTGCGCTACTGGGCGCACGTTTCAAGTACGTACTGGCAGCCTCGAAATTCAAGACCTCGGCAGCCACCGTACGGGCCGAGCAGCGCTTCAAGGCGATGCTCGCCACCCGCCGCCAATGGGCCGAGGCCGAAGGCCTGAGCGCGGATGCCATCGAACAGCTGTACAGCAATCTGGTGCAGCATTTTATTGCTGAGGAGATGAAGCATTGGCAGGCGGCCCAGGCGCTACCTGAACGACCAGCGCTTATGGCCAAGATAACTAGTGAAGACGGGGACAATCACACCGACAGCGTGAGATAGCTCTTTAGCGAAATGCGTTATACCTAATTTCGGTAAAGCATAATAGGCAAGAAAGAGAGTGGTTAATAAGGTTTGGAGTATAGCGGCTATATTGACAAGTATAAAGTATAGAATGGAGTGATGAGTTCTCTGGGTGCTTTCCTTGAACACAAATAGCTTACTTAGTAGGAAGGCTGTTGTCATGCCCGTAATATAGGAGAGGACAACAGCTGTTGAAAAACTCACCCAGTAGTTATAAAGAAATCGCGATCCAAAATTTACGGCGGCGGCGAAACCGCCAACCAGTAAAAATATTAAAAATTGTTTTGATTTGAATTGTTCTAGCACGCGGTAGCATCCTTCGCTAATTGTCTACCGAATCCAATACTTTCGGAAATCCCCCTGTCCTCAGGGTAGTAGTACGACGTGTCAGCAACCCACAATCCATGGATCGGTAATGCTGCCGGGGGGAGGCTATCCAAGTATCCAGGATCGCATATAGGTTGTGCATGACGGTAGCGGTTTACACGAATGTCAATAAAGTCTTCAGTAGTCAGTGTTGGGTTGATTTTTTGTAGATATGCACGAGTCTTTTCGATAAATATTTGGTCTGGGTCGGAAAATTTTTCGTGTTCGCCAGGCATATAAAATGGAATATAGATTATATGTTGATCTAGCGGGCGGAGATTTGAGTACTCGACTAGTCCAGGAATATCCATTTGTGGATCATTAGTGTTCAGCCAGAAGTTTTCGGTTAGGGTTTTGCGAAGTTTGGCAATGACGCAGACGACTGCAATATTTTTGAGAGAACGGAATTTTTCTTGTATCTCTGTTGGTAAGCCAGGTATGATTTTTGGTACATAAGGTAGCGGAATGGTACTTATAACTTTGTCGAAGGGGTGTTGTATTCCTGCGACTTCTACGCTAGTAACTCGTTCGCCAATAATATGCACGCAGTCGACTTTTGCTCTCAAGTGTATTTCGCCGCCAAGAGCCTCAATTTTTGTTTTTAATGCATCTAATAATGTTGTCGAGCCTCCTTCAAGGTAACCCAACTTTTCTCGGAACAGGCTATATCGAGATCGGCCAATCCGGCGAATTCGACTCCATATCCACGCGGCTGATAGCCCGCTGGCATAGTTGTAAAATTTATAGTCAAATAGACGCCGCCATAAAACCTCCCACGCTTCTTCACCTACCCAGCGACGAATCCATTCTGATGCTTCGATCTTGTCCAATTGTGTCCAATCATTACGCTTAGTAGATAGGAAGGCGTGTAGTCCGTAACGAATTTTTGCGATTAGTCCAAGACCGCGAAACCTCATTAGAGCAATGGGGTTGCCCCAAGGTTGCAGTCGATCTTGGTACCAATAACCCATCTTTGTTTCGACCCAGCGCATTTTTTCGGCGAGGCCTAACTCAGTTAGTACCGTTAGGAATGCGTGATCTGAAATGCAATGAAAGTGGTAGTAACGTTCGATTTTCAAGCCGCTAAAATCAAAGCATGCCGTCATTCCACCAATGCGATCGTCAGCTTCGAACAAAATGGGTTTATGTCCGTCTTTTGCCAATTGATAAGCCACAGCGAGACCCATTGGGCCTGCACCTAGAACTGCAATACGCTGCCCCATGTTCAAAACTCCAGTTCTACCTTGCTATAAATCGGATGATTGAAAGTTTCTTCCACTGCTCGAGAAAATGGGGTGTAGGAAACATCAAATATTTTAGGCCAGTTAATAATTTCGAATTCGTCTTTTGCAATTAATGCCGCGAGCTGCTGTGTAGTAAAAGGTGGGTTTCTGTCAAAAACTCCCCAAGTCCATAGCAGAGCATAAAAAAATCTATAAGGTATACGAGTAATGATGGTTTTGGCTTTTGTAGTTCTCTTGATCTCTTGGATTATGTCGATATAATCAATTTTTTCGTGCCCTGAAATATTAAATGTTCCGTTTACTGTATGAGAATTTAGGCAACTGATTATAATGTTGCAAAAGTCACCTACATATAAAGGTTGTCTAATATACTGTCCGTGACCAGGTATAGGGAATACTGGGGATTTTTTCATGAACCTAGAAAGCCAGCCAAGGTGCTTCCTGTCGAACCATCCAAACATCAGCGTGGGGCGGAGTATAGGGCAGAGTATGCCGCTCTCTAGCACCATTTGTTCCTGTGTCTTCTTTGTTTGTGTGTAAAAGTCATCGGCCATCGACATAACTACTGAGGAGCTAATGTGTATGAGGCGTGGAATTTTATTGATTTTTATTTGTTCAAGAATAATTCTTGTTGAATCTATGTTGTTGCGTATAAAGTCCTGAATGTCGTTTCCGCCTATTTGTGCTTGAAGCATTACAACGACATCGGCGCTGGCAAAATGCTTTTGCCAATCTCCCGCTATAGCCAAGTCAGCATAGACAGTATTGATCGTTGGTTGAATTTTTTTTAGTATGTTAAGGTTTGCTTGATGTTTATCAATAACAACTATGTTTTTATACCCTTTTTTTATTAGTCTTGCTATTAGGTTTTGCCCAACTAAACCTGCGCCGCCTGGCAGTAAAATTTTGCTGTTTAAATTCATTTTTTAAAAGCCAGATTAAAAAATTTAATAATGAAAGAAAGGCTCAATGTATAAATGACCCAGTTTACGGCTTCATCGAAGCAATATAGGGCAGTTCGCGCATATAGGAAGCTGTTTAAATAGTGTGCTGCGAGAAGATACCAGAATGATAGCAATATCGCGGTAATAAGGATTTTGGTGTAGATGCGTGATTTTCTATTCGTGAATATTTTCAGTGCGGAAACGAGTGTCGGAATCGTTAGCATCAAGAATATTAAACGATAGTCCCAGTTGTTTCCGATAAAAAAAGTTCCTACGTAGATCAGCGCGCCGGCAAGAAAAAAACCTTTACCTTCTAGAGAATGAAGTTCTTGCTGGTTGATCTGTAGCAGTTTTTTGCTAATCAAATATGAGCATGCTGATGCTAGTATGAAAAAAGAGTTAATTATAATGTCAGCGTAGATTGAAAAAACTATTGGAATATTTCCCTTGAGACGATTCGCGAAAACACTTCTTCCATATGAGAAATCCCCAGCTCTGGGTGTGGCGTTGCTGATTAGTATTAGGTCCTGGTAGGTGATAATAAAATATGCTATGCATAAAAGTGTTGCTGTAATAAAGATCTTGGTAAGGTTTTTCTTTGTTGATGAGAAAATTATTATAGGGAGGCAGAAAAAAGGGAATATTTTTAGTGCGGTTGATGAGGCTATAAGTAGTGCGGTGATTAGAGGGCGTTTATTTACATAGACTGCAGATGCTATGACTAGTAAGAATATTAGTAAGTCAATATTTCCTCTTTCAATGCCTAGCATTGCTGCGGGTGATATGGCGCAACATGTGATTAAAAGATTGGTTTGAAGGTTTTTACTTGTCTTCAGTAGTGTGAAAACTGCTACCAAATATGATGCGAGCATTAAGTAGCCGATTATATTTGTATGATTTTGATTGAGGCCGAAATAGAAAAGAGAGTGCCACACTCTCGGGTAATTCATAGGGTTTTTTGACCACATCATGGGGTTGTTTACTAATGGGTCGAACCCTTGATAGTAAGACTCTGCGCCAGCAGTTATAACTCGGGAGTCATTGAAGATAGGTTTGACTACCTGGACTCCTAGTGCGGACCATAACTCGTCATAATAAACAAAGCAAAGGAAAATGAATAATGCAACTATTAAAAAAAATAGAGTTGAGTTGTGTTTTTTTAGTTGGTTCATATGTAATGACTCTATTCTGCTAGAAAGCCAATATTTTTGTAAAATGTCTGATCTTGGTAGCTGTCGATGGAGCAGTTGTTTATAGATTTGTTCTCTTGAAGATAAAGTGTGGAATAAGTTTTATTATTAGCATGATTGCTTTCCAGAAGCCTGGAGCATAGAGAATAGTCGTTTTTTTTTCGATTCCTTTGATGATGCGCTTAGCTACTTGTTCCGGCTTGGCGATCAGTGCTGCTGGTAGTGGTAGGCCTTGGGTCATTGGGGTATCTACAAATCCGGGTTTGATATCGATGACGTGCACCCCGGCCTTGTATAAGCGAGCACTTAGCCCCTCGCAGAAAGTCGATACTGCTGCTTTGGCTGTACCATACAGATAGTTTGAAGGGCGTCCACGGTCGCCAGCAACAGATGAAATCACTGCGAGTGTACCGCAATGCTGAGTCTCAAACTGTTTCGCCAAGAGGGTGAGAAGGCTGATAACGGAAGTACCGTTGATTGTGAACTCTCTGAGGGCCATCTCTACATCTTGTTCGCATAGTTGCTGATTCGGCAGCGTCCCGTGTGCGATTAGAGCAATGTCAATCTGCTTTAAGGCTGCAAGACATTGCGTTAGCATCTTCACATGGCTAGAAAAGTCTGAAACATCCATACTGTAGCATGTAGTGGCCGTGGCTCCGCGTGCCATCAGGTCTGCACCCGTCTGTTCAAGCCTTTCTTTATTGCGTGATACCAGAAAAAACTCTGCGCCTCGCTCTGCCCACATGCGTGCGCATGCTGTGGCAATAGCCGACGTTGCGCCAATAATCAAGACTCGTTTCATAGGATAACTCGTTTCCAAAAGCGGGACATCAAAGAGGGATCGCGAAGAGCTTCAAGCTTTTCCCAAGCTGGGTATGCCTTGCGGAAGTCGATGCCATTCATGTGAGCATCTTTAGCGGGATAAAGACGGCCGCCAGCCTCGTGAACTATTTTGTCCAGGCGATCAAAAAGCGCAGCAAGGCTAGGGTTCTGCGGGAAGTCTAAGGCTAGTGAAGTGCCAGGTAGCGGAAATGACATCAGGCCGGGGGAGGCAATATTTCCGCAGCGTTTGAGCACGGCTAGGAAGGAACCCTGCCCTGATTTGGCAATGATCTTCAGAAGTTCTTTCGTTGCCGATTCGGCTGCTGCATCAGGTATCACGCATTGATATTGTTGAAAGCCTTTTCGTCCGTAAATTCGATTCCAGTGGAGAAGACTATCCAATGGGTAAAAGAAGGAGTCATAACTGCTGCGCTTAAACGTTTGCTTGGGGGGGTGGAAGCGCCAATAGGTTTCGTTGAAGGCGCGTAGTGACAAGTTGTTGATCAGGGAGAAGCATGGGGTCAGTGGGATGCTCATCTTATGATGAGTTTCAATCTCCAGTGGGCCATAAGGTGCATGATCGCCAACAATGAATACTCCGCGCCCAGCATTATTGTCTTTAGCTAGGCAGTCTATCCACGCGACACTGTACTCATGTTGGTGATCTAGTTCCGCAGACAGCGTGAAGAACTCAGCCAGGTTGCTGAAGCGTACGACGCTGGTATCGATCTGACTGCTGCTAATTGGCATCAGTTGGATTTCTGTCCAGGCAATAATCCCCGTCAGGCCGAGTCCGCCAATGGTTGAGGCGTAGAGATCGGAGTTCTCTGTAAGAGAGCAGGTCAACATACCTTGATCGCTGCGCACTAGGCCAAAGCGGCGAATGTGATTGCCAAAGGTTCCACGCATATGGTGGTTTTTGCCATGTACGTCGTTAGCAATAGCTCCGCCTAGGGTGGCGAACTGGGTACCAGGTGTGACGCAGAGGAACCAGCCATGGGGAATTGCCAGGGCGAGGATTTCCGCGAGGGTCACCCCTGCTTCAGCTAGCACGGTCCCTTTTTGCCAATCGACATGTATAAAACGATCCAAGCTGCGCATATGCAGCGCCTGACTGCTAATTGCTAGACAGCTGTCGCCATAGCTTCGTCCGTTACCATATGGCAAGGTGCTGCCATAAGCATCGGTCAGCCTTGTGATTTGGTTCTGAAGTTCGTTGCGCCAGTAAAAGGTATGCGCAGTTTGTGGTGCGTAGGGGTACTTGCCCCATGAGTAAAGTAATTCGCTCATGCGGCAATCCAGAACACGAGGCCGAAAAGTGCGCCTACAATCAGGCTGACACGATCACGAATTGCAAAAACAACTGGATCGTCATGCATTTGTCCGCGATGGGTGAGCATCCATACTCGTGTTATCCAGAACAGCAGTAAGGGGCAGGAAATCCAAATTAATTGTGGATGAGCGTAAAGCCCAGTGCTGGACTGGTCATGGATATACAGCGCTAAAACCATCACTGCAAGGTAGCCAGATGCTGCTCCCAAAGATGAAAGCATTTCAAGATCCGAAGGGAAATAACCTCGTCCTCGCGTTTTTTCGGTATGTCCCTTGTGTCGAGCTTGATGCAGCTCAGAATAGCGCTTTACGAGTGCAAGACTAAGGAAGATGAACATTGAAAAAGCGAGCATCCAAAAGGTCAGGTCGAGGTTAAATGCTGCTGCGCCGGCGATAAGGCGAATGGTATAAAGGGTTGCTAGAGCGATTACGTCGATTGCCATATGTCGCTTTAATGACAATGAATAGACTAAGGTTAAAAAGTAGTAAGTCAGTAGTGTTGCAGAAAACTGCCATGGCAGTAATAAAGTTGCGCCAGAAAATGCACCAGTCAGTAATAATGGGAAGGTAAGCAATCCCGATTTTATCGATAAACGTCCAGCTGCGAATGGGCGATTTCGCTTGGTGGCGTGATGGCGATCATCGGCTAGATCCAGTAGGTCGTTAAGCAAATAGACACTGGAAGCGCATAGTCCAAATAGCATGAAGGCTAGTATGCCTTGCCATAGCAATGAAATATTGGTCAGCTGATGCGCCGCTAACAGCGGAACAAAAATTAGTAGGTTTTTCATCCACTGGTGTAAGCGTAGCGCTTTCAGCCAATCTTTATATCCCAGAGGATTGGAGTGCACGACTTGCTCGACGTTGCCTTGGGCCTTTGCGCGCCGCTCTACACCATGTTCTGGATTGATGACATAAGCCTTGCGAGCTTTAGACCAGACTGGAAGATCGTCACTGGAGTTGCCTACGTAATCGAAACCCTGCTCGCCGTAGTGTTCTACTAGTAAGTCACGCTTGTAATGTGAGGACAGATTTCGTTTACCGTCAGACGCCAGTACTTGGTCAAAAAGCTGCAAGTGCTCAGCAATGCGTTCAGCCAAAGTGTGGTGACTAGCTGTCGCCAGCACGATTTTCCGCCCATTACTTCGTTCAAGCTTGATCAGAGCAATGACCTCAGGGTCATATGGCAGTACGCTAATATCCATATCTGTTGCGCAGGCAAGTCCTTCCTTCAGGGTCGCTTTGCCCTTGACCAGCCATCCGAAGGGTTTGAACAGTTTTAGCGGTTGAAGTCGTATATAGGCCATGCCCGTTTCCAAAAGCAAGTCGGAGCGTAGCAGGGTGCCATCGAGATCAACTACTAAGGGGGGTGGCGAAAAGGCGGTCAAAGGAGCTATTCCCTAATTGTTGGCTAAGTAGTGCTGTGCCTGCGTAATGAATTCAAGATAGTGGTGTAGGATATTGTAACGACGTGGGCAGGTATCCAATCGGCTGGAGTTGTACGCCCGATGTAGGTCTCTTCTTGCTCGAATTTTATGTCTTTATTTTCGAGCTCTGGTCGTTTTCTATGTAAATCAGTCACTTCTGCCGGAAGCGCTTGTGAGGGTGGGGCGTTCGGTTGAAGGCATTATATCATTCCGCAAGGAGTGCTTGAACATGATATGGAGAACCTGCTTGGAATGGTCTGTGTCTTTCTACAATTAGATTCGTAGAATCCTTTAGGCAACAAAAAACCCGCACTAGGCGGGTTTTTTGGTTGCTTTCACGTGATGTAAACACCACCTGAAAGCTGAAGGTGGTGCCCAGAGACGGAATCGAACCGCCGACACGGGGATTTTCAATCCCCTGCTCTACCGACTGAGCTATCTGGGCAACGGGGCGCATTAAACGGGTTTTTCAGGGGGGCGTCAAGCAAGTTTTGAAAAAAAGTTTAATTATTACCGCCGCTTACGTTCCGCCCCCGATTTTCCGTGGGTTTACTCCGCCGGCGGCACGTAGCCTTCGGCCTTGGCGTATTCCTCGCCGGAGAAAAATTTGTCCATCTCGCCCTGCAGATATTTGCGGTCTTCGGCATTCATCATGTTCAGGCGCTTTTCGTTGATCAGCAGGGTCTGGTGTTTCTGCCAGTCGGCCCAGGCCTTGGCCGAGACGTGTTCGAAAATATCCTGGCCTTTGGCGCCCGGGTACGGGGGGCGTTCCAGGCCCGGCAATTGTTCCTGGTACTTGCGGCACATTACGGTGCGGGTCATGACGACTCTCCTGCATTCAAGACTTCGGCCGCGCGTTTGAGCAGTGTTTTCACCGGGGCGGCAAGGCCCAGGCGCGGCGGGGTGGCGAGGTTATACCAGAGCCAATCGGCCTCGGCGACGTGCAGGGCCGACTCTTCGACCCGGATCAGCCAGGGCTCGATGGCCAATTGGAAGTGACTGAAGGTGTGGACCAGTTCGGGCATCGGCTGTTGCGGGCCCAGTTCCAGGGCGTGCTGCGAGGCCAGGTGCGGGATGTCGTCCAGGCCATCGAGTTCCGGCAGGCTCCACAAGCCGCCCCAGAGGCCGCTGGAGGGGCGCCGGTAAAGCAGGATGGCGCCTTCGCGGTTGGCCAGTAATGGCATCAGGGTGCGCTTCTGCGGCACCGCCTTGCGCGGCTTGGGAATCGGGTAGCGGGTTTCCAGGCCGAGCATGTGGGCTTCGCAGTCGCGCTCCAGGGGGCACAGCAGGCAGCTGGGCTTGCTGCGGGTGCAGAGGGTTGCCCCCAGGTCCATCATCGCCTGGGTGTAGTGGTTGACCCGGCTGTGGGGCGTGAAACGCTCCGCCGTGGCCCACAGCTGCTTGGCCACCTTGGGTTCGCCCGGGTAGCCCTCCTGGGCGGTGAAGCGTGCCAGCACCCGCTTGACGTTGCCGTCAAGGATCGGCGCCCGCAGGCCCATGCTGATGCTGGCGATGGCGCCGGCGGTGGACAGGCCGATGCCCGGCAGTTCGGTGAGTTTTTCCACGTCGCGGGGAAACTCGCCGGCGTACTCGGTCATGACGATCTTCGCGGTCTTTTGCAGGTTGCGCGCCCGGGTGTAGTAGCCCAGGCCGGTCCACAGGTGCAGCACTTCGTCTTCCGGGGCTTCGGCCAGGGCCTGCACCGTGGGCAGCGAGGCCATGAAGCGGTCGAAGTAGTTGAGTACGGTGCTGACCTGGGTCTGTTGCAGCATGATCTCCGACACCCACACCCGATACGGGTTGATGTCCTGCTGCCAGGGCAGGTCATGACGGCCGTGGCGGTCGTACCAGTCCAGCACCGCCGGTGCAAAAGCCTCGGCTCTCATCGTTTGAACAGCCCCTTGAGCGCGTTTTTCAGTTCCGGGCTGATTTTGTCGCCCAGTTTTTCGTCGATTTTCTGCTGCAGCCGATCGCCGGCCAGCTTGGCGGCAACCTGGCCCAGGCCGTCCTTGTCCAGGCGGCAGGCCTTGGCCCCCAGCTCCAGTGGGCCACGGCAGCGCAGGGGCAGTTCAACACCGGTGAAGCGTTCACCGACCTGGCAGGCCGGGTCCGGGTTGTTGCTGAGGTCGCCCTCGACGACGATGCCGACCCGGTAGTCCATGCCCAGTACCCGCAAGTCGATATCGCCATTGCCGTTGACGCTCAGGCCGGGGATGCGCACTTTCAGGTCCGGGTTGCTGGCCACGCCATTGCGCAGTGTCAGGCTGCCCTTGAGTTCCTGGAACGGCGTGTCCTTGCCTCGCGGCGTGCTGCTGAGGGTCTTGCGGTTGAGCACAGCGATGCCCTGGCACAGTTGCTGTTCGATATTGGCGTTGAGCAGCACGCCATCGTTGATGACGAAGCTGGCATTGCCGTTGAGGGTATCGATCAGTGCTTTTTGGCTATTGCCGCTGCCGCTGAGGTTGCTGTTCAGGGTCACCAGGCCTTTGACCGGAGGCGTCTGGCCCTGGCTTTCAAGGATGCGCTCCACCGGCACCTGGTTGAGTTTGGTCTGCAGGCTCAACTGCGGAGTGCTCTGGCGCACATCGAGGTTGCCGTTGGCCTCGAAGCTGCCTTTGTACAGTTCGCCCCTAAGGCTGGTGAGTTTCAGTTGGCCGCCCTGGGCGGTGGCCTTGAGCAGGGCGTTGTGGATCGGCAGTTGATCCAGGGTCAGTTGGCCGAAGCTCAGGTCGGCGGCGACGTCGAGTTTTCTCAGGCGTTCCACGGGCAGCAGTTTGTCGGTGCTCCAGGCGCCCTTGGTCGGTGCGTTGGGCAGCGGCGTGGTGCCGGCGCCGGCCATGGCACTGGCTTCGCTGCTTTGCACTTCGGCTTTGCGCGCGGTGGCGGCGCTGTTGGCTTCGGCAGACTTGGGTGGCAGATAGCGGTCGACATTGAAGGTGTCGGCCTTGAGCTGGGCGCGCAGCGATTGCCTGGCGAAGTCCTCGATCGCCAGGCGGCCGCTGAAGGTGCTGTCGTCGACTTTAAGGCTGAGGTCTTCCAAGGCCAGGCTGGTGGGCGTGCCTTGCAGGCGACTGACCAGCTCGACCTTACTCAGGCTGCCTTCGGCCATGGCCGGCAGGGTCTGGCCGAGGCTGTCGACGAATTTCGCCAGGTCGAACTGAGCGATGGAGAGGCCGCCGCTGATCTGCGGGGTCTTGTCCAGGTCGTTGACCTTGAGCTCGCCCAGGGCGCGCAATTGGTTGAGGGAGACTTTCAGTCCGGTCCACTGGCCGACGTTGGCGGCCTTGTCCAGCAGCAGTTGGCCCTGGGCGGCGAAGGTCAGGGTCTTGCCCTGCAGTGGCTCACCGGCTAACTCGCCGGACAGGCGCATGTCTTCGAATTGATAGCGCTGCAGGGCACGGTCGAAGCGCAGTTCGCCATTGAGTTCGGTGCGCACACGTACCGCGGGCTGGCTGCTGGCCAGGAACGCGGTCAGCTTGATCGGGGTGTTGGTGGCTTCGTGAATCGGTCCGGTGCTCAGTTGAATGCTTTCGGCGCTGAACTGTTTGCCACTCTGTTCATCGTTGTACTCAATCCGAGCGTTGTTCACGGTCAGGCTGTCGATGTCCAGGCGAATCGGCTGCGCGGGCTTCTCCGGGCTGGTGCTGTGCTTGTCGGTTTCGCCGGTGCTGGTGGCGGGCGTTTCGGCCTGCTTGTCGGTCGGGGCCGCCTTGCCGATGTCCTGCCAATTGCCATGGCCATCCTTGTTGCGGTTCAGGCGCAGGTTCAGGCCTTCGACTCGCACATCGCTCATCTGCACTTCGCGGCGCAGCAGCGGTAGCACGCGGACCGACAGGCCGAGCATCTGCAAGTCGGCGAAGGGTTGGGTTGGGTTAGCCAGGGTGGCCACGCCGGCGTCATGCAATTCCAGTCCAAGCCAGGGGAACAGGCTCCAGCCGATGTCGCCATTGAGCGTCAGCTCGATGTGGGCCTTGTCGCGGGCTATCTGGCGAATCTCTTCTTTGTAGTCGTTGGGATCAAACAGGTGGGTCAGGGCAAAGCCGAGAGCCACGATGATCAGCAACAGCCCGAGAATTACCAGACCCAGGATTTTGCCGAACGCTTTCATGGGCGAGTCCTTGTATGTCGAATTCAAAATTTAGCCCGGGAGTATAGCGCTCTGGACCTGGCGACTGGTCAGCCATTGCGCTCAGGTTTTTCTGTGTTGACTGGCATCTTGCCGCCTGGGCGGGCGAGTCTGCGGATGTTCGATGCGGTGCTCTGCAGACAAATCAGTTACTGCTGTGAGCGGGCGTTGCTTGGGTGAGGGTCGGTTAGTTGCCGAGCAGAACATCTGGACAGGCATTTTCATCACCCGGTATCGAGGGAGTGGAGCGGTTACGGCAAAAAAGGCGATGTCAGTTTGGTTTTTTAGCCCGTTGCAAATGTTAATCTCCCGCGGTTCGTCCGTCCTTCCGCGACTTATTGTCGCGCCTGCCCAGATGGAGCTTTACTCACAAGACGACCGCGCCCGCGTACCAAGGTCGCCGCAGAGGAGTGGCCGATGAACAATTCTAATAATTGGGGGAAACAACCATGAGCACTAGCATTGCGTCCGTCAGCTCGGCCGCTCAGCCAGCGTTCCTATCTAAAGAACGCATCATCGCCAAGCCTGGTTTCAACCGTTGGCTGGTTCCACCGGCCGCTCTGGCCATTCACTTGTGCATCGGCATGGCCTACGGTTTTTCGGTGTTCTGGCTGCCGCTGTCCAAGGCGCTGGGCGTCGGTGCTCCGGTGGCTTGCGCGCCGGACATGAGCTTTATCGCGCAGGTTTTTTCATCCCAGTGTGACTGGCCGATCTCGATGCTCGGCTGGATCTACACCCTGTTCTTTATTTTCCTCGGTTGCTCGGCAGCGATCTGGGGCGGGTGGCTGGAACATGCCGGGCCGCGCAAGGCCGGTGTGGTATCGGCGTTGTGCTGGTGCGGTGGCCTGTTGATCTCGGCGCTGGGTATTTATACCCATCAGATCTGGCTGATGTGGATCGGCTCCGGGGTGATTGGTGGTATCGGTCTGGGCCTGGGGTACATCTCTCCGGTGTCGACGCTGATCAAGTGGTTCCCGGACAAGCGCGGCATGGCCACCGGCATGGCGATCATGGGCTTTGGCGGTGGCGCCATGGTCGGTGCGCCTTTGGCGGCGGCCTTGATGAGCCACTTCGCGACGCCAACCAGCGTGGGTGTGTGGCAGAGCTTCTTGGTGATGGCCGCGATCTACTTCGTGTTCATGATCGGTGGCGCCCTGGCCTATCGGGTTCCGCCCACCGGCTGGAAGCCTGAAGGCTGGACCGCGCCGGCGAAGAAAGCCGCCAACGCGATGATCACTCACCGTCATGTGCACGTGAACGTGGCGTGGAAGACCCCGCAGTTCCGCCTGGTGTGGCTGGTGTTGTGTCTTAACGTTTCGGCGGGTATCGGCATCCTTGGCATGGCTTCGCCGCTGTTGCAGGAAGTGTTCGCCGGCAAGCTGCTGGGCAACGGCCTGACCTTCAGCCAGTTGGATGCAGGGCAACTGGCGCAGATCGCCGCCATCGCTGCCGGCTTCACCGGCTTGTTGAGTTTGTTCAACATTGGCGGACGGTTCTTCTGGGCTTCGTTCTCCGACTACTTGGGCCGCAAGAACACCTACTTCGTGTTTTTTGCCCTGGGCTTTGCCTTGTACGCGCTGATTCCGAACCTGGGGCACCTGGGCAACATCGCCCTGTTCGTGGCGGCGTTCTGCATCATCTTGTCGATGTATGGCGGCGGCTTCGCCACGGTGCCGGCTTATCTGGCTGACCTGTTTGGTACGCAGATGGTGGGGGCGATTCATGGTCGCTTGCTGACTGCCTGGGCGGCGGCGGGGGTGTTGGGTCCGGTGCTGGTGAACTACCTGCGCGAGTACCAATTGAGCATCGGCGTCGAGCGTGCGGCGGCTTATGACATCACGCTGTACATTCTGGCCGGTCTGCTGGTGCTGGGTTTCCTGTGCAACCTGCTGGTGCGCCCGGTGGCCGACAAGTACTTCATGACCGACGAACAACTGGCCGCTGAACAGGCCCTGAGCCACGACAAAGGCGCTGACAGTCGCGTCGTCCTGGAGTGGAAGGCCTCGTCCGCTAGCCTGCCGGTGGTAATCGCTGCCTGGCTGGCAGTGGGCATTCCGCTGGCGTGGGGCGTGTGGGTCACCTTGCAGAAGACGGCGGTGCTGTTCAATTAAGGGTGTTGCCGGCAAGCCAGCTCCTGCGTAGGGGCCGGGCTGCCGGCGAATCAGGCGTCTGGGTCTGTAAGACCCGGCGCCTTCAGCGGCAAGCCATTCTCTGAGGTTGTCATGACAGGTACAGCCCGTATTCATTGGCTGGCGCCCGTCAGGATATTGTCCAGCGTGTTTCTGTTTGGCCGCCGTCGGGCCTATACTATTCGCCTTTTTCGCCCAATGATTTTGCGGAGCTGGTGATGGCCGAACGTAAGGCATCTGTCGAGCGCGACACTCTGGAAACCCAGATCAAAGCCTCGATCAACCTGGATGGCACCGGAAAGGCCCGATTCGATATCGGCGTGCCCTTCCTTGAGCACATGCTGGACCAGATCGCCCGGCACGGGCTGATCGACCTGGACATCGAAAGCAAGGGCGACCTGCATATCGACGACCACCACACCGTGGAGGATGTCGGTATCACCCTCGGCCAGGCGTTTTCCAAGGCCATCGGCGACAAGAAAGGCATCCGTCGCTACGGCCACGCCTATGTGCCGCTGGATGAAGCCTTGTCCCGCGTGGTGATCGACTTCTCCGGCCGTCCCGGCCTGCAGATGCACGTACCCTTCACCCGTGCCACCGTCGGCGGTTTCGACGTTGACCTGTTCCAGGAGTTCTTCCAGGGCTTCGTCAACCACGCCAACGTGACCCTGCACATCGACACCCTGCGCGGCACCAACACGCACCACCAGATCGAAACCGTGTTCAAGGCCTTCGGCCGTGCACTGCGCATGGCGGTGGAGCTGGACGAACGCATGGCCGGCCAGATGCCTTCGACCAAGGGCGTGCTGTAATGCAGACCGTCGCCGTTATCGACTACGGCATGGGCAACCTGCACTCGGTGGCCAAGGCCCTGGAGCATGTGGGCGCCGGCAAGGTACTGATCACCAGCGATGCCAGCGTGATTCGTGAAGCCGATCGGGTGGTGTTTCCCGGTGTGGGCGCGATTCGCGACTGCATGGCCGAGATCCGTCGCCTGGGCTTCGATTCCCTGGTGCGTGAAGTCAGCCAGGATCGTCCATTTCTCGGGATCTGCGTGGGCATGCAAGCCTTGCTCGACCACAGCGAAGAAAACGAGGGCGTCGACTGCATTGGCCTGTTTCCCGGCCAGGTGAAGTTCTTCGGCAAGGGCCTGATCGAGGACGGCGAGCACCTTAAGGTGCCGCACATGGGCTGGAACGAAGTGCAGCAGGCGGTGGATCACCCGCTGTGGCACAACATTGCGGATCGGGCGCGTTTCTACTTTGTGCACAGCTATTACATCCATGCCGGCAACGCGCGCCAGGTGGTGGGCAGCGGTCACTATGGGGTGGATTTCGCCGCAGCGCTGGCCGATGGCTCGCGTTTCGCGGTGCAGTTCCATCCGGAGAAGAGCCATACCCACGGCCTGCAGCTGCTGCAGAATTTCGCCGCCTGGGACGGTCGCTGGTAAATGGCGGTCAAGAAATCCAAGCCGCCGATCCTGACCCTCACTGGCGAACAGGAGAGTGAGGCGACGCACAAGATCAAGCGCTTCATGCAGGAGCGCTTCGAGCTTGAGCTGGGCTCGTTCGAGGCGGCGGAGATTCTTGAGCTGTTTACCCGGGAAATTGCTCCGCACTATTACAACAGGGCGATTTTCGATGTGCAGACTCACCTCAAGGAGAGGTTCGAGAGCATCGAAAGCGATCTCTGGGCGCTCGAGAAAAACTAGGGCAGCGGCAAGCTTCAAGCTGCAAGCTGCAAGAAGTAGACACGCGTGCGCGCTTGCAGCTTATGGCTTGCAGCTTGCAGCTCTTTGACGAAGGAAAAGCATGCTAATTATTCCCGCTATCGATCTTAAAGACGGTGCCTGTGTACGTCTGCGTCAGGGCCGCATGGAAGATTCCACGGTGTTTTCCGATGACCCGGTGAGCATGGCCGCCAAGTGGGTTGAAGGCGGCTGCCGCCGTCTGCATCTGGTAGACCTCAATGGTGCCTTTGAAGGTCAGCCGGTGAACGGTGAGGTGGTTACCGCAATCGCCAAGCGTTACCCGAATCTGCCGATTCAGATCGGTGGCGGCATCCGCTCGCTGGAAACTATCGAACACTATGTCAAGGCCGGCGTGAGCTACGTGATCATCGGCACCAAGGCGGTCAAGGAGCCGGCGTTCGTCGCCGAAGCCTGTCGCGCTTTCCCGGGCAAGGTCATCGTCGGCCTGGACGCCAAGGACGGTTTCGTCGCCACCGACGGCTGGGCTGAAGTCAGCAGCGTGCAGGTGATCGACCTGGCCAGGCGCTTTGAAGCCGACGGTGTGTCCGCCATCGTTTATACCGACATTGCCAAAGACGGCATGATGCAGGGCTGCAACGTGCCGTTCACCGCGGCCTTGGCGGCGGCCACCAAGATCCCGGTGATTGCCTCCGGCGGCATCCACAACCTGGGCGACATCAAGGCCCTGCTGGATGCCAAGGCTCCGGGAATCATCGGCGCCATCACGGGGCGCGCGATTTACGAGGGCACGCTGGATGTGGCAGAGGCCCAGGCCTTTTGTGACGGCTACGCGGCCAGCTCCAAGCCGTAAGCGGCCAGTAGGCAGCGTGATTGCGATCCGCTCCTCCTAGCCGCTTGAAGCTTGTCGCTTGCAACTCTTAATCGGAGATTAAGCCCATGGCCTTAGCCAAACGCATCATCCCTTGCCTGGACGTCGACAACGGTCGGGTGGTCAAGGGCGTCAAGTTCGAGAACATCCGCGACGCCGGCGATCCGGTGGAAATCGCTCGGCGCTACGATGAGCAGGGTGCTGACGAGATCACTTTCCTCGACATCACCGCCAGCGTTGATGGGCGCGACACCACGTTGCACACCGTCGAGCGCATGGCCAGCCAGGTGTTCATCCCGCTGACCGTGGGCGGTGGCGTGCGCACCGTGCAGGACATCCGCAACCTGCTCAATGCCGGTGCGGACAAGGTCTCGATCAACACCGCGGCGGTGTTCAACCCCGAGTTTGTGGGCGAAGCGGCGCAGCATTTCGGTTCGCAATGCATCGTGGTTGCCATTGACGCGAAGAAGGTCTCAGGCCCGGGCGAAACCCCGCGCTGGGAAATCTTCACCCACGGCGGGCGTAAGCCCACTGGGCTGGACGCGGTGGAGTGGGCGAAGAAGATGGAAGGCCTGGGCGCCGGTGAGATTCTGCTCACCAGCATGGATCAGGACGGCATGAAAAACGGCTTCGACCTGGGCGTGACCCGCGCCATCAGCGATGCCTTGGGGATTCCGGTGATCGCCTCCGGTGGCGTCGGTAACCTGCAGCACCTGGCCGACGGCATCATCGAAGGCCACGCCAGCGCGGTGCTGGCGGCGAGTATTTTCCACTTCGGTGAATATACGGTTCCCGAGGCCAAGGCCTACATGGCCCAGCGTGGGATTGTTGTTCGATAGCCACTGGACAGCATGGCGGGCTCACGGCACTCTTGGGCACGCCATGGATTCCGGTAGCCCGTCATGTTCAAACGTCTTCTTGTGGTTGTTGCCAGTGCCTCGCTGCTCTTCAGCGGCCTAGTCCGCGCCGCTGAAACCGCCGACACCTCCCTGGTGTTGCTGACGGAAAACTTCCCCCCCTACAACATGGCCAAGAACGGCAAGAACTTCGCACAGGGCGACAATATCAACGGTATTGCCGTGGATATCGTCCACGAAATGTTCAAGCGTGCCGGGATCAACTACAGCCTGACTCTGCGCTTTCCCTGGGAACGTATCTACAAGATGGCCCTGGAGCAGCCGGGCTATGGCGTGTTTGTCACGGCGCGCCTGCCGGCCCGGGAAACACTCTTTAAATGGGTTGGCCCCATCGGTCCGGACGACTGGATCATGCTGGCCAAGGGTGACAGCAAGATCAGCCTCGACTCGCTGGTTCAGGCGCGTAAATACAAGATCGGTGCCTATAAGGGCGATGCCATTGCCGAAACCCTGATCAAGCAGGGGCTGGCGCCGCATGTGGTGCTGCGCGATCAGGACAACGCCAAGAAGCTGGTGGCGGGACAGATCGATCTGTGGGCCACGGGCGACCCGGCGGGGCGTTACCTGGCCAAGCAGGAAGGCATCACCGGCCTAAAGACCGTACTGCGCTTCAACAGCGCCGAGTTGTACCTGGCCTTGAACCGGGACGTGTCGGACGAGGTGGTCAGCAAGCTCCAGGCCGCCTTGGACGAGATGCGCCAAGAGGGGCTGGTGGAAGAAATCATGGGTCGCTACCTATAGCAGATATGCGCGGCAAGCTTTGAGCCGCAAGTGGATCGCTGCTACCTACCGATATTTACCATTCTTGCCGTGCCCCGCCATGGCTCGGTTGCTGCGTAAACCGATCATTGACTGAATGTCGATCCATTCGATGCCCTGGGCCTTGAGCTTGGGCAGTTCGCGTTCGAGTACCGCCAGGGTCTGTGGGTAAGGGTGGCCGATCATCACCGCCGAACCTTGCTTGTGGGCCAGCTTGATTGCTGTGTTTAGCTGTCGGGTGATCGCCGGCTCGGTGCGCTCATCATCGAGGAATACATCCCGGGAAACGCTGGCCAGGCCGATCTTCTGTGCCTCGGCGGCGGCCACGGTTCGGGCGCTGGTGCGGCTGTCGACAAAGAATTTATGGCGCTGCTGCAGTTGCTCCATCAACCAGGCCATGGCCTGTGGCTGCGCGGTCATGCGGCTGCCCATGTGGTTGTTGATACCACTGGCGTAGGGCACGGCCTGGAAGGCGGCATCCAGGCGCTTTTGCAGCTCGGCGATGGGCAGCTTCGGGTGCCAGGCAAACGGTCCGGTAGCTGGGTCCATGGGCATGTGCAGGATGACGATCTTGCCTGCACGATGGGCTTCGCGGGCGAATTCAGCGGCGTGGGGCGTGTCCGGCATGATTGCCGTGGTCACCGGTCCCGGCAGGGCCAGCACGCGGCGGTCTCGGGGCAGGTTTTGCCCGAGGTCGTCGATGATCAGGGTCAGGAAGGCTTTTGGCGCCGCCGATGCAGGCTCGACGGCGTTTGCCTGGCAGCAGCATAGCAGCAACAGCAGGCCGCTCAGCCATTTGAAGAAGGGGAGGTGGTGGAGCATCAGGGGTAAACGCAGCATGGGATTCCGAATCAGCGCTTCGCAGTGGCGCACCCTGGTGAACGTTTCGCTGACCAGCCGCGCCGGGTGAGGGGGCTGGTCGGTGCAGGGGGCATCAGCGACCGCGGGTGATGCTCAAGCCTTTGAGCAGGCTCAGGGCCTGGGCCAGTTGGTAGTCGTCATCCTGCGGCATTGGTTTGGCTTTGCTCACCGAGCCGCTTGGCTTGTCGGCGCCGCCATTGCCATTGCCCAGGTGACCCTGGAGATCGGCTTCCTTGAAGTATTCGCTGTCCTGGGCCTCGCTGGTGATCTTGGCGCGCCGTACCTCGATGTCCGGGACAATGCCCTGGGCCTGGATCGAACGCCCATTGGGGGTGAAGTACAGGGCCGTGGTGATCTTCAGGGCACGATCATTGTTCAGCGGCAGTACGGTTTGTACCGAGCCTTTGCCGAAGCTGGTGGTGCCCATCAACACTGCGCGTTTCTGGTCCTGCAGGGCGCCGGCGACGATTTCCGAGGCCGAAGCGCTGCCACCGTTGATCAGTACCACCATCGGTACGGCTTCGCTTTGGTCCTTGCCGGTGGCGGAGAAGCGCAGTTCGGAGTTGGCGATGCGGCCCTTGGTGTAGACGATCAGCCCCTTGGTGATGAAGTGATCGACCACTTCCACTGCCGCTTGCAACACGCCGCCCGGGTTGTTGCGCAGGTCGAGGACGATGCCGTTGAGTTTCTTGCCATTGTCCTTGCGCAGCTTGGCCAGGGCCTTGGAGACTTCTTCGCCGGTCTTGACTTGGAACTGGGTGATGCGGATGTAGCCGTAGCCCGACTCCAGCAACTGGCTCTTCACGCTTTTCACCTGGATGGTGGCGCGGGCCAGGGTCACATCGAATGGCGTACCGCCGTCGCGGACCAGGGTCAGGGTGATTTTCTGGCCGATCTTGCCGCGCATCTTGTCCACGGCTTCGGTCATGGTCTGGCCACGGGTCGGCTGGCCGTTGATCTTGACGATCAGGTCGCCGGCCTGGATGCCGGCCTTGGACGCTGGCGTGTCGTCGATCGGCGAGACCACTTTGATAAAGCCGTCTTCGGCGCCGACTTCGATCCCCAGGCCGCCGAATTCGCCGCTGGTGCTTTCCTGCAGCTCGGCGAAGTCTTCCGGGCCCAGATAGGCCGAGTGTGGGTCGAGGTTGCTGAGCATGCCCTTGATGGCGTTTTCCAGCAGGGTCTTGTCATCGACAGGTTCGACATACGCCGCCTTGATGCGGTCCATGACCTCGGCAAAGGTGCGCAGTTCTTCCAGCGGCAAGGGGGCCTTGGTGGTCGCGGCGCTCGCCGGCTCAGCGGTTTGTGCGGCAAACGCCTGAGGCGCTCCGATCACGAGGGCGATCGTCAGGGCCAGCGAGGTAAGGCGGGACAGATGCAGCATGTCGAACGAACTCCTAATTTAGATGCAGCGCTTATCCTTGCGCGTGGCACCACTGTGCCGGGTCGCTGGGGCGGCCCTGCTGACGAATTGCAAAGTACAGCGCAGGAGTGTCCTGTCCGCCACTATTCCCCACGGTGGAGATGGACTCTCCGGCCTTGACTACATCGCCGGCTGCTTTGAGCAGCGTTTGGTTGTGTCCGTAAAGGCTCAGGTAACCGTTGCCATGATCGAGGATCACCAGCAAGCCAGCGCCCCGTAGCCAATCGGCGAACACCACTCGGCCACCGTGCACGGCGTGCACTTGGCTGCCGGCGGTGGCGCTGATCATCACGCCGTCCCACTTGGAGCGGGAGTCGGTGCCGCGAGTTTCACCAAAGCGAGCCAGTAGTCGACCATCAACGGGCCATGGAAGTTTTCCCCGGGCTGAAGCAAATGAGCCGCCATAGGACGGCCCGGCACTGGAGACCAAGGTGCCAGCGCTGGATTTAGCCGGATTGCGCGGTGCATCACTGGCGTCATCCTGGGCCTCACGTAAGCGCTTTTTTTCGCTTTCCTGCTGGGCGATCAGCGCTTTTTGGCGCGCTTCCTCCGCCTCGCGAGCCTGGCGAGCCAGGGTTTCTTCAATGGTTTTGAGCACCTTGGCCAGGTCGGCCTGATCTTGCTCGCGGGCCTTGAGTTTGTCGTCCCGGGCCTTCAGGTCGTTGTTGAGCTTGGCCAGCACCAGTTGCCGTTCCTTGCGCACTTTGGCGAGTGCCTCGCGCTGTGCGTCGAGGCTGCTTTTCTGCACCAGCAACTGAGCTTGCTGCAGGGAAATGTCCTGTTCCACGTTGGCCAGTTGGCGCAGGGTTTCGTTGAAGTTCTTCAACTGCTCCAGGCGTGCCTGGCTCAGGTAGTCGTAATAGGTCAGGGTGCGGGCGAACTTTTCCGGATTTTGCTGGTTGAGCAGTAGCTTGAGGTATTCCTGGCGCCCGTTCTGATAGGCCGCCCGGGCCTGGATGGCGATCAGTCGTTGCTGTTCAGTGCGCGCGCTCTGGAGTTTTTTTTTCTCCTCATCGAGTCGCTGCAGCTCGGATTCGCTTTTTTTCAGTTCTTTTTGCAGGGTATCAACCTGCTTTTCCAGCTTGCCCATCTCGGTTTCGGTGCCGCGCAGTTCTTTTTGCACGCCGGACTTCTCTTCCTGCAGCTTGCCCAACAGCTTCTTCAGCTCGGCAATGTCCTGACGCGTGGCGTCCAACTGTTGTTGGGTTTGCGCGCGCTCATCGGCAAACGCCGGTTGGAGCAGGCAGATCAGGGCAAGGGCAATCAGGGCGCGAAGCATAGAGGCGGGCGACACCAAGGAAAGGGACGGTCTAGTATGCCCGCCCATCGCGGCAAAAAAAAACGCCTCAAAGCCAACTGCTTTGAGGCGTTCGTCATAAAAAACCGTTTCCGGCCTGTTATTGGGCCTTTTGCTATCAGACCAGGATCGACTTGCCGGTCATTTCCGCTGGCTGCGCCAGGTTCAGCAGCTTGAGCATGGTCGGCGCCACATCCGCCAGAACCCCGCCTTCACGGACTTTCAGGGCGCGCTTGCCGTAATAGATGAAGGGCACCGGCTCGGTGGTGTGAGCAGTGTGGGCCTGGCCGGTGGAGGCGTCGGACATTTGCTCGACATTGCCGTGGTCGGCGGTGATCAGGGCTTCGCCGCCGACCTTTTCCAGGGCATCGACGATGCGCCCGACGCACAGGTCCAGGCACTCCACGGCTTTCACCGCGGCGTCGAACACACCGCTGTGGCCGACCATGTCGCCGTTGGCGTAGTTGACGATGATCACGTCGTAACGCTGGTGCTCGATGGCATCGACGATCTTGTCGGTGACTTCAGGTGCGCTCATTTCCGGTTGCAGGTCGTAGGTGGCGACTTTCGGCGATGGGATCAGGATGCGTTCTTCGCCCGGGAAGGGCTCTTCACGGCCACCGGAGAAGAAGAAGGTCACATGGGCGTATTTTTCGGTTTCGGCGATGCGCAGTTGGGTCTTGCCGTTTTTTGCCAGGTAGTCGCCCAGCACGTTTTCCAGACTGCTCGGGGCGAAGGCCGCCGGTGCGGGGATGCTCGCGGCGTACTGGGTGAGCATGACGAAGCCGGCCAGTTTTGGCTGGCGTGAGCGCTCGAAGTCGTTGAAGTCGTCTTCGACGAAGACCCGGGTCAGCTCCCGGGCGCGGTCGGCGCGGAAGTTCATGAACACCACGGCGTCACCGTCTTCGACCTTGACCGGTTCGCCGATGGTCGTGGCCTTGACGAACTCGTCGCTCTCATCGCGTTCATAGGCGGCTTCCAGGCCCTGCTGGGCGGTGGCGGCGTTGAACTGGCCCTGGCCGTCGACGATCAGGTTGTAGGCCTGGGCCACACGGTCCCAGCGATTGTCGCGGTCCATGGCGAAGTAGCGGCCGATCAGGCTGGCGATGCGTCCCTTGCCCAGGGTCTTGAAGGTTTCGTCCAACAACTCGATGGACGACTGGGCGCTTTTCGGCGGCGTGTCGCGGCCGTCGAGGAAGGCGTGCAGGTAGATCTTCTCGGCACCGCGCTTGAAGGCCAGTTCGGCCATGGCGATCAGGTGGTCCTGGTGGCTGTGCACGCCACCGTCCGACAGCAGGCCGAGGATGTGCACCGCCTTGCCGGCGGCCACGGCTTTGTCCACGGCCGCGCAAATGGTCGGGTTTTCAAAGAACTCGCCGTCGCGGATGGCCTTGGTGACCCGGGTGAAGTCCTGATACACCACACGGCCGGCCCCGAGGTTCATGTGGCCGACTTCGGAGTTGCCCATCTGCCCGTCTGGCAGGCCAACGTCCATGCCGGAGCCGGAGATCAGGCCGTTGGGCATGCTGGCGCACAAGCGATCCAGGACTGGCTTCTTGGCCGCATAGACGGCATTGGATTCGTGGCTCTCGCTGTGACCGAAGCCATCCAGAATCATCAGGACCAAAGGTTTAGGCGTGGTAGTCATGGCGTCCACTCGTGGCTGGATAGAGAAGAGTTGAAAGGAAGGTGTTGAAAAAGGGAGTGGCAGTTTAAAGGCAAGTTCAATCGGCGTCACCGCCGGGCGGGGTTTGGCCGACCTTGAGGGCTGTGTATACTGGCCGACATTTTAACGCCCTGGAACCTCCTTAGATGGTTGCTCACCTGATTCAATTCGCCACTGAACACTACTTGCTCGTCGGCGCCTTCGCCATCCTGCTGGCTCTGTTGATCGCTCATGAATTGAGCCGCGGTGGCCGCAGCCTCAGCACCCGTGAACTGACTGCGCTGGTCAACAGCGAGCAGGGCGTGGTGATCGATATCCGTCCGTCCAAGGACTACGCAGCCGGCCATATCGTCGGTGCGCTGAACATTCCCCAGGACAAGCTGACCACCCGTGTCGGCGAGCTGGAGAAGCACAAAGCCAAGACCCTCATCCTGGTGGATGCCCAGGGCCAGCACTCTGGCACTCATGCCCGCGAGCTGTTGAAGTCCGGTTTTACCGCGGCCAAGCTGTCCGGTGGCATTTCCAGCTGGAAAGCCGACAACCTGCCGCTGGTGAAGTAATGCCCAAGGTCATCGTCTACTCCAGCGACTACTGCCCTTACTGCTCGCGGGCCAAGCATCTGCTCGGGAGCAAAGGCGTGGCCTTCGAAGAGATCAAGGTCGATGGCAAGCCGCAAGTGCGTGCCGATATGGCCCAGAAGGCCGGACGCACGTCCGTGCCGCAGATCTGGATCGGTGCCACTCACGTAGGTGGTTGTGATGATTTGTTTGCTCTGGAGCGCGCCGGCAAGCTCGACGCGTTGCTGGCGGCCTGAAATTCCTAACCTTATTAGACCCAAGATCAACAAGGATTTGAGATGACTGACCAACAGAACACCGCTGCTGCTGAAGACGAAAACGCACCGCAATTCTCCTTGCAGCGCATCTACGTGCGTGACCTGTCCTTCGAGGCGCCGAAAAGCCCGGCGATCTTCCGTCAGCAGTGGGAACCCAGTGTTGCCCTGGACCTGAACACCCGTCAGAAGGCGCTGGAAACCGACTTCCACGAAGTGGTGCTGACCCTGTCCGTGACCGTGAAGAACGGCGACGAAGTGGCCTTCATCGCTGAAGTGCAACAGGCCGGTATCTTCCTGATCAAGAACCTGGACGAGGCTTCGATGAGCCACACCCTGGGTGCCTTCTGCCCGAACATCCTGTTCCCTTACGCGCGCGAAGCGCTGGACAGCCTAGTGACCCGTGGTTCGTTCCCAGCCCTGATGCTGGCTCCGGTGAACTTTGATGCGCTGTACGCCCAGGAACTGCAACGCCTGCAGTCCGCCGGCGAAAACACCGTTCAGTAAGCACTGGTCGCGGTACGAAAAAAGCGCCTGTAACGGCGCTTTTTTCATGTTCGGGCGTCAGCGGCTACAGAGAATGGTTACTTGAAGCCCAGTTGCCGCCAGCCTTCATAGACGGCCACGGCCACGGTGTTGGACAGGTTCAGGCTGCGGCAGCCTTCGCGCATGGGCAGGCGCAGGCGCTGTTCGCCGGGCAGGGCGTCCAGTACGTCCGCCGGCAGGCCACGGCTTTCCGGGCCGAACAGGAACGCGTCGCCTTCCTTGAAGCTGGCGTCATGGAAGGGCCGCGAGCCTTTGGTGGTGAAGGCGAACAGGCGCGGATGGCCGAGGCTTTCCAGGCAACTGGCGAGGTCGGCATGGCGTTGCAGGGTGGCGTATTCGTGATAGTCGAGGCCGGCACGGCGCAGGCGCTTGTCGTCCATTTCGAAACCCAGTGGTTCGATCAAATGCAGGTGGCAGCCGCTGTTGGCGCACAGCCTGATAACGTTGCCGGTATTCGGCGGAATTTCTGGTTGAAAGAGGATGACGTGAAACATGCACGGCTCCGAAGAAAAAGATGGGCTGCATTCTACGCCTGAAGAGGACCCGCGACCGAAGCTTATGCTGCGGGTGTTTGGCTCCCTGGCGATTGTCGGAGTCATGGTTGGCCTGATGATCGGCCGCCTGACCCAGCCTGATCCGGTGCAATTGCAGCAGGTCGAGGTGGTGCCGGACGGCCTGGTGGTCTGGTTCAACCAGGAGCCCCAGCTTCATGGCGAACATATCGACGGCGCGCTGGCGTTGCTGTTCGATGCTCAGGGGCATGCGCAGAGTGGTCAGTTGCAGGTCAATCAGAGGCGTGTGAACTGGCGCATCCGCCTTGCGGACCGGGGCTTGCTGCTGAACCTGGTGGCCGCCCGCGCTTTGCGGGGCGAGTGGCACGGGAGCGAGGTGGAGGGGCGCTGGCGCCTGGAGATCCACCTGCGTGAGCAATAAAAGAGGGAATCCCCGGCCTGCCTGTACCAAGGTTCCCGAAATCGTGGCCCGTCGCTTGGAGCGTGATGGGTCGGGTGTTTAAAGAGGGAATCCCCGGCCTGCCTGTACCAAGGTTCCCGAAATCGTGGCCCGTCGCTTGGAGCGTGATGGGTCGGGTGTTAAAGAGGGAATCCCCGGCCTGCCTGTACCAAGGTTCCCGAAATCGTGGCCCGTCGCTTAGAGCGTGATGGGCCGGGTGTTAAAGAGGGGAATCCCCGGCCTGCCTGTACCAAGGTCCCCGAAACTGGGTCGTGACTGGGTTATTGCAGAGGGCATGCCAACTTGGATCGATATGGCATTGATTGCCTGGATAAAAAGCTGAAAGCCCCGGATTCCGGGGCTTTTGCGTTTTCGAAGGGCCACATTTCAGATGTGAAGACCAGGCCTTGGATGATGGAGCCGTGCTCGATTGCGGTTCGTCGCGCCTTCGGGCGGTGCATGCACCCCATCCTGGTGCACGCACATTCTCGTTGTCGAGTGGAAGGCTCAGCTTTCTTCGCTTTCGTCCTCTTCGCCACCGTCGACTTTCATCCCCAGTTCTTTGATCTTGCGGGTCAGGGTGTTGCGGCCCCAGCCCAGCAGAACTGCAGCGTCGCGGCGGCGGCCGGCGGTGTGCTTGAGGGCGGTTTCGATCATGATCCGCTCGAAACTCGGCACCGCGCTGTCCAACAGGCTTGACTGCCCGCGAGCCAGGGCTTGGTCGGCCCATTGGCGCAGGGCTTGCTCCCAGTTGGTCACCGGCGCCGAATCCTGGGGCAGGCTCAAGAGCTCCGGCGGCAGGTCGCTGATGTGCACCTCGCGCCCTGAAGCCATGACGGTGATCCAGCGGCAGGTGTTTTCCAACTGGCGCACGTTGCCTGGCCACGGCAGGTTCTTCAGGTATTCCTCGGTTTCGCTTTTCAGCAGCTTGGGTTCCACCGCCAGTTCCTGGGCGGCGCGGCTGAGGAAGTGCTTGGCCAGGGTCGGGATGTCTTCGCGACGGTCCGACAGGCGCGGAATATGGATGCGGATCACGTTGAGACGGTGGAACAGGTCCTCACGAAACTTGCCGGCGTGCACCAGGGTTTCCAGGTTCTGGTGGGTGGCGGCGATGATCCGCACATCGACCTTGACTGGAGTATGTCCACCGACCCGGTAGAACTCGCCATCGGCCAGCACCCGCAGCAGGCGGGTCTGGGTTTCGGCGGGCATGTCACCGATTTCATCAAGGAACAGGGTGCCGCCATCGGCTTGTTCGAAGCGCCCGCGGCGCAGGTTGGCGGCGCCGGTGAAGGCGCCTTTTTCATGGCCGAACAGCTCGGATTCCATCAAGTCCTTGGGGATCGCCGCCATGTTCAGGGCGATGAACGGCGACGCCGCCCGTGGGCTGTGGCGATGCAGGGCGTGGGCCACCAGCTCTTTGCCGGTGCCGGATTCGCCGTTGATCAATACCGTGATGTTGGAATGACTCAGGCGGCCGATGGCGCGGAACACCTCCTGCATCGCTGGCGCTTCGCCGATGATTTCCGGGGTACGGGTCAGGATGGGTGCCACTTCCAGGCCTTGCTGCTCCTGGGCATGTTGGTTGGCGCGCTTGACCAGCGACACCGCCTCGTCCACGTCGAACGGCTTGGGCAGGTACTCGAAGGCCCCGCCCTGGTAGGAAGCGACAGCGCTGTCCAGGTCCGAGTGCGCGGTCATGATGATCACCGGCAGGCGCGGGTGCTGCTCGCGAATGCGCGCCAGCAGGTCGAGGCCGCTGGCACCGGGCATGCGAATGTCGGAAATGATCACGTCCGGCGTCTGGCGGGCCAGGCGGCTCATCACCCCGTCGGCGCTGTCGAAGCTCTGGGTGGTCATCCCTTCCTGTTGCAGGGCTTTTTCCAGGACCCAACGGATAGAACGGTCGTCATCGACGATCCACACGGTTTCACTACGGCTCATGTCGATGGGGCTCCTTGTTCCAGAGGCAGAAAGATCGAGAAGGTGGTGTGGCCAGGATGGCTGTCACACTCGATCAGGCCCTGGTGCTGGCTGATGATGTTCTGGGTAATGGCCAGGCCCAGTCCGGTACCGTCCGGACGGCCGCTGACCATGGGGAAGAAGAGCGTGTCTTGCAGTTCCGCGGGGATGCCCGGGCCGTTGTCGATGATCTCGATCTTGGTCACCAGGCGATGGCGCACATGGCCGATGGTGAACTGGCGCATGGTGCGGCTGCGCAGGGTGATGCGCCCCAGGCGCATTTCGTTCTGGCTGCTGATGGCCTGCATGGCGTTGCGCACGATGTTGAGCACCGCCTGGATCATCTGCTCGCGGTCGATCAAGACGTCGGGAATGCTCGGGTCGTAATCGCGCACCAGGGTAATGCAGCCCTGGCTTTCGGCTTCCACCAGGCTGCTGACCCGCTCCAGCACTTCGTGGATGTTGGTCAGGTCCAGGGACGGCAGCTTGTTCGAGCCGAGCATGCGATCCACCAGGTTTCGCAGGCGGTCGGCCTCTTCGATGATGACGTTGGTGTAGTCCTTGAGGCTTTCCTCGGGCAGCTCGCGAGCCAGCAATTGGGCCGCGCCACGAATCCCGCCCAGGGGGTTCTTGATTTCGTGGGCCAGGCCGCGCACCAGCATCTTGCTGGTTTCCTGCTTGGACAGCTGGGCCTCTTCCTTGGTGATGCGCAGCAGCCGGTCCCGGGGGTGGACCTCCAGCAGCAGCAAGGTGGCGCCGTTGCTGAGGATCGGCGTCACCGCGTAGTCGACGGTCAGGGTCTGGCCGGTCAGGGCGGTGAGCATGGCCTCGCGCTTGGTGAACGGATGCGCCTGCTCCACCGCCTGGCGCAGGGAGCTCAAGGCTTCGGCTGATTCGGTGAACAGCTCGCTGATGAATTGCCCATGGCTGCGCTGGCCGCTGATGGCCAGGAGCATTTCCGCCGCCGGGTTCATGTACTCAAGGCGCAGGTCGGCGTTGAGCAGGAGGGTGGCGGTGGTCAGGTTGTCCAGTAACAGACGGTGCAGTGGGTCGCTGATGGTCATTCGGACCTCTTTTGGAGCAAGGCGGCCCAGGACGGGGCCTGGATCGCGCGCAGGGTTAAAGCGCTGGTGTGAGAAAAATGCAAAAACCAAACCAAGGCTCCGAAAAGAAGCGTTGACGCCCTAAAACAGGCGTTTGAAGTTCGGATGTGCGGCGCTTGGTCGGCTCTGGCGGGTATTTTCGAACCAAAATGGGCTGGCGTGATCGCCTGAGTGCAAGATTCTGCACCAATATAGTGCATGACCCCGGATGCTGCTCGCTGTGCGCGCAACGGATGAGAATCAACGCCCGTTTTTCAGCGGCGTCGGGTCGGAGGCGCGATTAGAGTGGGTGAACCCGATATTTCAAGGTTTAGGATGCGGCCATGGAAAACGCCCCTCTGCTGTTTCAGCTTCCCGATGACGACACCCTGTACCAGGCGCTGCTGGCGCGCGATCCAGCCTATGAGGGGTTTGCCTATGTCGGGGTGAAAAGTACCGGGGTGTTCTGTCGCCTGAGCTGCGCTGCGCGCAAACCCAAGCGCGAGAACACGGTGTTTTTCAGTTCGATCAAAGGCTGTGTCGAGGCGGGGTTTCGTGCCTGTCTACGTTGTCGGCCCCTGGAGCAGGCCGGGGTTCAGGAGCCTTGGGTCAAGGCCCTGCTGGAGCAACTGCACAGCGCGCCCGAGCGCCGCTGGTACGAGGACGACCTAAGCCGTTTAGGGTTGGACCCATCCACCGTGCGTCGGGCGTTCAAGCGTTACTTTGGGGTGACCTTCCTGGAAATGGCTCGCCTGCGGCGCATCGGTCAGGGCATGCAGCAGTTGTCTTGCGCACAATCGGTGATCGAGGCGCAGATCAGCGCCGGGTTTGATTCCGACAGTGGTTTTCGCCGCGCCTTTGCTCGCCAGGCCGGTCAGCCACCGTCGAACCTGCGGGGGCGCGAACTGCTCAAAGTGGACTGGTTGCAGACCCCTATCGGTGTGATGCTGGCGGTGGCCGACGCCCAGGCCCTGCATCTGCTGGAATTTTTCGATCGCCCGGCCCTGGCCAATGAACTGCAAACCCTGCAAAAGCGCAGCGGTTCCAGCATAGGTTTTGGACGCGTTGCTCCTATCGATCAGATCGAGGCCGAATTACGCCGTTACTTTGCCGGCGAGTGCGGCCGCTTCGACACGCCGTTGGCGCTCAATGCCTCGCCTTTTACCCGCACCGTTTGGCAAGACTTGCGCGCCATTCCCTTGGGTAGCACCTGCAGTTACGCCGAAGTGGCGAAGCGGATCGGCTCGCCATCTGCGGTGCGGGCGGTGGCCCGGGCCAACGGCGCCAACCAGATCGCCATCGTGATCGCCTGCCACCGGGTCATCGGCAGCGATGGCGCTCTTACCGGTTACGGTGGCGGTCTGTGGCGCAAGCGCTGGCTGCTGGAGCATGAGCGTCGCATGGGCGCTTCGCAGGTCTGCTCAGCGAGCGGGTTGTAGGCGTTTGTCGGCATCCTCCGGGGCGCTTGCGCCGAGGTTACCTTGAGGGGGCAGAGCTTGTTCAGGGCTGTTCGCCTGTCGCGCCAGTTCATCGGCATCCGCCTGCTCCGCTGTGGACAATTCCGCAGCGTTGTGGCCGATGCGCTTAAGCAGCGCGAGCATGCACAGCAATGAAACCAGTGTGTAGCAGGCCGAGGCGATGGCCACGCCGACGATGCTGCCGGTGCCGTTGAGGATGCTCTGGGCCAGCACCGGGGTGGCGCCGCCCACCAGCAGTGAGCACAGCTGATAGGAAATCGACAACCCGCTGTAGCGCACTCGGGTCGGAAAGGCCCGGGCCAGGATACCCCCCACCGCGCCATAGAACATCGAATGGGGCACGGTGGCCAGGCACATGCCGACCACGGCGATCCAGTAGCGGCCGGTTTCCACGGCGAAGAACATCGCCGGCATCAGCACCAGTTCCGGTACCACCATCAACACCATGGCCTTGCGCATGTCGATGCGTGAAACCAGCACCGCCCCCAGGGGCTGGGTGACGAATTGCACCACCAGGGCAATGACGATCACGCTGAGGAAGCTGCTCTGGGTGTAGCCCAGCTCCTTGGTGGCCCAGGACAGGGCGAAGGTGCTCTTGAAGTAGGTGACGTGGATGATCGGCAGCACTCCGGCACCCAGCAGTACCAGGCGCCAGTGGCTGCGCAGCACTTCGAGAATCGGCAGCTTGACGGTCTTCTTCTGCGCGATCAGGCGCTGCATGTCATCGGATTCTTCGAGCTTGAGGCGAATGACCATGCCGACGATCACCAGCAGCGCCGAAAGCAGGAACGGGATGCGCCAGCCCCAGAGCAGGAAGTCAGGCGCGGGCAGGGCGCTGAGGCCGAAGAACACCAGGGTTGCCAGCAGGTTGCCGGCCGGTGAGCCCTGCTGGGCAAAGGCGGCATAGAGAATGCCCTTGCCCTTGGGCGCACTTTCGCTGGCGATCAGGATCGCCCCGCCCCATTCTCCGCCCACCGCGATGCCCTGGATGATGCGCAAGGTCACCAGGGCAAT
Source organism: Pseudomonas sp. LD120 (assembly GCF_009861525.1). Classification (GTDB taxonomy): domain Bacteria; phylum Pseudomonadota; class Gammaproteobacteria; order Pseudomonadales; family Pseudomonadaceae; genus Aquipseudomonas. Next base: position 603,668 of record NZ_WVHL01000005.1, read on the forward strand.
CGGCGCCCAGATGCCGATTTGCAGGTAGCTGGGCAGCAGGCCGATGCAGGTGGTGGCCACGCCCATCATGATCAGGGTAATCACCAGAGTGGTCTTGCGGCCGATCTTGTCGCCCATGTGGCCGAAGATGATGCCGCCGATGGGGCGGGCGACAAAGCCGGCCCACAGGGTCAGGAAGGACAACAGGGTGGCGGTGCCCGGAGGCAGGTCGGCGGGGAAGAAAACTTTGCCGAACACCAGAGCGGCGGCGATTCCATAGGCGTAGAAGTCATACCACTCGATGGTGGTGCCGATGAACGAGGCGATGCCCGCCTTGCGGGCTTTCTTGTGGGCGGCAGCTTCCAGGGCGGCGGTCATGTGCAACTCCTGCTTGTTATTGTTATGGGCACCCGTGCAGGGCGCGCGGGCTTCATGCAAGGCCCGACCGCTGGGAGCCTATACAGGCAGGAATCGAAAAATATAATGATTAAATTTTATGGTTTGATACGTGATTTCGTATCGCCGTGCCCGGTCCTGTCCTGCGCGGCGGTGACGTGCAGCAAGGATTTGAACAGGGCCAGAAAACTGTCGGCGGCGGCTGAGGGTTGGTCCGCCAGATGGATCGCCAGAATTTCCGAAGGCGCGGCCTGGCCTTCGATTTCGCAGTAACTCACCCCCGGTTGGCCAAGCAGGGCCAGGGTCTGCGGCACCAGCGCCACGCCCATCTCATGGGCCACCATTGCCACCACGGTTTGCCAGAGTCGGGTCTCGTGACGGATGCGCGGACTGAAACCGGCGGCCACGCAGCGGGCGATGATCAGGTCGTGGTAGTGCGGCGAGACTTCACGCGGGAACAGGATGAAGTCGTCGCCCGCCAGTTGTGCCAGATCGATGTGCGTCTGCTGGGCCAGGCGGTGGTTCAGGGGCAGGCAGCAGAGGAAGGGTTCGGCCAGCAGTGGCTCGCTGTGGATGCCCGCGGCGAAGGTGGCGCCATGTACGAAGCCGATGTCGATTTGCCCGCGTTGCAGGGCCTGGGCTTGAGCGGCGCTGTTCATTTCCATCAGCACGATCTCGGTGTCCGGGTGATCGCACTCGAAGGCTTTGACTGCCTGGGGCAGGCCACGGTGCAGGATCGAGTTGACGAAGCCCACGCTCAGGCGCCCGGCAAAGCCTTCGGCCGAGCGTTGGGTCAGGCGCCGTGCCTGTTCGGCCCGCAGTAGCAGGTAGCGCGCTTCGCCCAGCAGCACTTGACCGGCGTTGGTCAGGCTGACCGATTTGTTATTGCGGTTGAGTAGCTGGATGTCCAGCAGGCTCTCGAGCTTTTTAATGTCGAAGCTCAACGCCGGTTGTGAAATGCACAGGCGTGCCGCCGCTCGCCCGAAGTGCAGTTCCTCGGCCACGGCGACGAAGTAGCGCAGCTGTTTGAGGTCCATGTGATCCTGCCTCTACGATCTGGATTTTTTATCGTAGTTGATAAATTTTGTATTAGATACTTATCGATGGCGGCTCTAGTCTCGGCCTACAAAAATCAGGAGACGCGCCATGACCGCCGAGCCTCGCCCCCTTGAAGACCGCCTGAATATCCCCGACAGCCGTGGCATCAACCTGTTTGAATGCGACGCCGGCCTGGCCGGGTTGCTCCGGGTCTACCTGCCGCCCGAGGTCTACCAGCAATGGCTGCCAACCCTGCAGCGCCTGGGTGCCCGGGCCGGCGGTGAGCTGGATGTGCTGGCCTTGAGCGCCGACAAGAACCCGCCGCTGTTGCAGCCCCGCACCCGCCGTGGCGAGAACCTGCAAAGCATTGCCAAGCACCCGGACTACGTGGCCCTGGAGCGGGTGGCCTACGCCGAATTGGGCCTGGCCGCCATGAGCCATCGCCCGGACGGGCCACTGCCGCTGGTCAAGTACGCCCTGACCTATCTGTTCGTCCAGGCTGAGTTCGGCCTGTGCTGCCCGGTGAGCATGACCGATTCCCTGACCCGCACTCTGCGCAAGTTCGGCACGCCCGAGCTGGTGCAGCGCTACCTGCCGCAGTTGCAGTCCCAGGATTTCGACGAGTTGTTCCAGGGGGCGATGTTCATGACCGAACAGGCCGCCGGCTCCGATGTGTCGCGCACCGAAACCCGCGCACGGCTGGAGCACGGCCAATGGCAGCTGTACGGCGAGAAGTGGTTCTGCTCCAACCCGGACGCGGACCTGGCCATGGTCCTGGCGCGCCCGGAGGGTGCACCGGCGGGCATGGCCGGGGTCACCCTGTTCCTGTTGCCGAAACACCTGGCGGACGGTTCGCGCAACCGCTACCGAATCCAGCGCCTGAAGGACAAGCTCGGCAGTCGTTCCATGGCCAGTGGCGAAATCACCCTGGAAGGTGCCCAGGCCTACTTGATCGGTGAGGTTGGGCGCGGTTTTCAGCAGATGGCCGATATGGTCAACATGTCGCGGCTGTCCAACGGTGTGCGAGCGGCGGGGCTGATGCGCCGAGGGCTCAACGAAGCGCTGTACATCGCCCGCCAGCGCCGTGCTTTTGGCAAGTACCTGATCGAGATGCCACTGATGCAGCGCCAGTTGCTGAAGCTGATGCTGCCCACCGAGCAGGCACGTTCGATGTTCATGCAGATCGCCAGCTTGCTGCCCCGGGCTGATGGCGGCGATGAGGCGGCGCGCAAATGCGTGCGGATTCTCACCCCGCTGATCAAGTTCCGCGCTTGTCGCGATGCTCGGCGCGTCACCGGCGATGCCATGGAAGTACGGGGGGGAGTCGGCTACATCGAGGAATGGAGCGATGCCCGGCTGGTGCGCGATGCCCATCTGGGTTCGATCTGGGAGGGCACCAGCAATATTGTCGCCCTGGACATTGCCCGGGCGGTAACCCGTGAGCAGGCGCTGGAACCCTTGCAAGGTTATCTGGCGGCACTGCTGGCCGAGGCCGATCTGCCGGACGCCAGCCGCAGGCTGTTCGATTCGGCTCTGCTGCGCACGGTGACAGGCTTCCATACGGTGGCGCAGCAACGCCGGGATGAGCAGGTGCGTCAGTTCGGCAGCGTGCTGTATCACCTGACCAGCGCGATCTTCATGGCCTGGGAGGCCGCGCGTCAGGCCCCGGATTATCGACGCCTGGCCCTGGCTCATCTGGTGTTGGCGCACAAGGTGCTACCGCGGGACCCCTTGAACTTGGAGCTGGCTATCAATGCCGAGCTGCTGGCGCGCCTGGCCAATGAGAGCCCGCTGTCGCAAGCCGAGGCCATGCAACTGCTGCCGGCCTGATTGGCCGTCCCTTTCCGATTTGCGGAGTACCTGGATGAAGCTTGCCCAAGGGGCCCTGGCGGGCCTGAAAGTCATCGATCTGAGTCGCGTGCTGGGCGGTCCCTACTGTTCCCAGGCCCTGGCCGACCATGGCGCCGAAGTCATCAAACTGGAGCCGCTGAGCGGCGACGAGACCCGGGGCTGGGGGCCGCCGTTCGAAGGCGACGACGCCTCGTATTTTCGCGGTATCAACCGTAACAAGCAGGGGATCGCCGTCGACCTGTCGCGCCCCGAGGGCCTGGACCTGCTGATGCAATTGCTGGAAGGCGCCGACGTGTTGGTGGAGAACTTCAAGCCCGGCACCCTGCAACGCTGGGGCATCGGTTTTCAGGAGGTGCTGAGCCCGCGCTTCCCGAGGTTGATTCATTGCGCGATCTCCGGCTTTGGCGCCGATGGCCCCTTGGGCGGTTTACCCGGCTATGACGCGGTGATCCAGGCCATGGCCGGCTTGATGAGTGTCAACGGCGAAGGCGAGGGCGGGCCATTGCGCATCGGCCTGCCGATCGTCGATATGGTCACCGGCTTGAATGCGTTGACGGGGATTCTCCTGGCCCTCAACGAGCGTCAGCGCAGCGGCCTTGGGCAGTCCCTGGATATTTCCCTGTATGACTGCGGTGTGTCCCTGCTGCATCCCCATCTGCCGAACTACTTCGCTTCCGGCAAGACCCCGAAGCGCACGGGAAATGCCCATCCCAACATCGCTCCTTACGACAGCTATCGCACCGCCGGCGAACCGATCTTCCTCGCGGTTGGCAATGATCGACAGTTCGCCAGGCTGTGCCAGGAGTTGGGCGCCAGCGAGTTGCTGGAAGATCCACGCTTTACCGACAACGGCCAGCGCTCGGTCAATCGCGAGGCCTTGAAGCAGCAGTTGGAGCATTACCTGGCCGCACACGACGGTGCCGCGCTGGCGCCACGGCTGATCGAGCTGGGGGTGCCGTGCGGTTCGATCGCCACGCTCGATCAGGTGGTGGCTCATCCCCATACCCGGCATCGCGGGTTGCTGGTGCAGATCGGTGATTACCGAGGCATTGGCTCGCCGGTGAAGTTGTCGCGAACGCCCGCCAGCTACCGCAGCGCGCCGCCCAGATTGGGCCAGGACACTCGCGCGGTGCTGCAAGGGCTGGGGCTGGATGCGTCGACCATCGCCAAGCTGCTGGCCAGCGGCGTGGTACGCGGTTGAGGTTTGTACTCAGCGACGATGGGCTCGCAGCAGGGTGAAGGTGATGCTCGGGCTCTGTTGCAGCACCTTCGCGCCGTTGAGCACCTGCACGGCCAGGCGATGCTGGCCACGGTCGATATTCACCAACGGTAGGCTGGCCTCTCGGCTGGGCTGGCCATAGGGCTGGTCGTCCAGCAGCAGGCGCAGGTGGTGGCCCGGTTGTAGAGCCGGGCGCAGCGTCACTTGTACGCTAAAGCTGCCGTTGTTGGCCCGTAGCGCGCCATGCTTGGGCATGTCCTGCAACAGCAGTTGCGTGTAGGGCTCCGCGCTGACGGGCAGCGTGGTGATCCACAGCAGGTAAAAAGCAGCGACGCGCATCACGGTGATCCTTGCTGGCCAAGCTTGCGCTTGAAAGGCTCCAGCATAGGTCGGCGCGAGACTCGGCAGGGGTGCGGTTAACCTTTGAACACACATAACTCAGCGGTGGCGCGGACCATCGCCAGTTGGCGCAGCGGGTCGCCGCTGGCGGCCTGATTGGCCTGGGCCAGCCATTGCGGGCATTGGGCGTCAGTGCGATGGGGGCTGAAGTCGGCCAGTTGCTGCAGCAGACGTTTTTGTAACTGATCGAGTTGTGGACGGATCTGCCCGACCAGGTCCTGGCGCGGGGTGTCTGGCGCCCGGCCTTGCAGGTGCCAACTGGACAGCCTGGCGTATTGCACCAGTTTGTTGGCTTCGATCTGGGCGGCGAAAAACTGCCCGACCGCTTCCTCGCTCAGGTGATAGGTGGCGGCCTGGGCCGTGGCGCCAGCAATCACCTGCCGCTCCCGAGGACGGTCCTCCACAGCCTTGTGGCTGTCCCATTTGCTTAAGGCCACCTGGTCGGCAATCGCCAGGCGCTGGCCGACGCTGTCCAGCAGCGGGGCGAGCGTAGCGGGAGCGTCGCTGGCACAGGCGATGGTGGCGAACAGGTTGCAGGTCAGGGCGAGGCACAGATTGAGGCGAGATGTCATGGGCGGGCTCGGTTCATGTCAAGAAGGGCGGCGCTCATGATGCCCGCATTCATCCTGGAGCAGGCCATCCTGCGAGCATAAAAAAGGCCTCCCGAAGGAGGCCTCTTGATCACGCGGCTTGCGCCGGTGTTCGCGGATCAGCAGCTGTAGTACAGCTCGTATTCCAGTGGGTGCACGAAGGTACGCACCTTGATTTCTTCTTCGCTTTTCAGGGCGATGTAGGCGTCGATGAAGTCGTCGCTGAAAACGCCGCCTTTGGTCAGGAACGCGCGACCTTTGTCCAGCTCTTCCAAGGCTTCCTTCAGGCTGCCGCAAACTTGTGGGATCTCTTTGGCCTCTTCAGGCGGCAGGTCATACAGGTTTTTGTCAGCGGCGTCGCCAGGGTGGATTTTGTTCTGGATACCGTCCAGGCCGGCCATCAACAGGGCAGCGAAGGCCAGGTATGGGTTGGCGGCCGGGTCCGGGAAGCGGGCTTCGATACGGCGAGCTTTAGGGCTCGACACGTAAGGAATGCGGATCGAAGCGGAACGGTTGCGAGCCGAGTAGGCCAGCATCACTGGGGCTTCGAAACCTGGAACCAGACGCTTGTAGGAGTTGGTCGACGGGTTGGTGAAGCCGTTCAGGGCCTTGCCGTGCTTGATGATGCCGCCGATGAAGTACAGGGCGGTGTCGGACAGACCGGCATAACCTTCGCCAGCGAAGGTGTTCTTGCCTTCTTTGGAGATCGACATGTGCACGTGCATACCCGAGCCGTTGTCGCCGTACAGAGGCTTGGGCATGAAGGTTGCGGTGCGGCCGTAGGCGTCAGCCACGTTGTGTACGCAGTACTTCAGGGTTTGAACTTCGTCGCCCTTGTTGACCAGGGTGTTGAACTTCACGCCGATTTCGTTCTGGCCGGCAGTTGCCACTTCGTGGTGGTGAACTTCGATGACCAGGCCCATTTCTTCCATGGCATTGCACATGGAGGTGCGGATTTCGTGGTCATGGTCGAACGGCGGAACCGGGAAGTAGCCGCCTTTGACGCCTGGACGGTGGCCTTTGTTGCCGCCTTCCACGTCTTGGTCGGACATCCACGAGCCTTGCTCGGAGAAAATCTTGAACATCGAGCCGGAGATGTCGGACTTGAACTTCACTTCGTCGAAGATGAAGAACTCAGGCTCTGGACCGACGAATACGGTGTCGCCGATGCCGGTGGACTTCAGGTATTCCTCGGCGCGCTTGGCGATGGCGCGTGGGTCGCGGTCATAGCCTTGCATGGTCGAAGGTTCGATGATGTCGCACACCAGGATCAGGGTCGGCTCTTCGGTGAATGGGTCCAGCACAGCGGTTTCGTCAACCGGCATCAGGATCATGTCGGAGGCTTCGATGCCTTTCCAGCCAGCGATGGAGGAACCGTCGAACATTTTGCCTTCTTCGAAGAAGGCTTCATCCAGCGCATCACGGGCCGGCATGGTCACGTGATGTTGAGTGCCCTTGGTGTCAGTGAAGCGCAGATCAATCCATTTGACGTCATGATCTTTGATGAGTTGAACCGACTTCGACATAGTGTCCTCCGGGTGGCTTCGGGCTTGGTGTTGGAGTGCCCTTAGAATGTGGGTGATGCCGGCGCGAATACTCTGCCATGGCAACCTGCCTCACAAGGGAGCAAATTGCATGCCAGTGCCCCGAGATGGGTTTCCTGCCCCAAAATCACGCTTTATCGTGTGAGCGGGGTTAAATATCGGCATTTGACGCACTGCAATGTAGCGCTTCTTTCGATAAATGACCCATTTTGGTGCGCTGAAAACCTTCTGCACATTAACTGGTTAAACCTTGAGCAATTTCCGCTATAATCCGCGCCCCCCTTTTTCGGCTGGCCCAGCGCGCGCTGTTTTCATGAAACTAATCGTTAAAGTTTTCCCGGAAATCACCATCAAGAGCCGCCCTGTACGGATGCGTTTTATCCGTCAGTTGGCCAAGAACATCCGTGCCGTGCTCCGCGATCTGGACCCGGCGCTGGTGGTTAATGGTGTGTGGGACAACCTCGAGCTGGAAACGACCCTCAGCGAGCCCAAGGCCCTGAAGGAACTGACCGAGCGCCTGAGTTGCATGCCCGGCATCGCGCATTTTCTGCAGGTGGATGAATACCCGCTGGGCGACTTCGATGACATCGTCGCCAAGTGCAAGCAGCACTTCGGTGAAGCCCTGCCCGGGAAGATCTTTTCCGTGCGCTGCAAACGCGCCGGCAAGCATGAATTCAGCTCCATGGACGTGGAGAAATACGTCGGTAGCCAACTACGTCGGCAGTGCGGCGCCGCTGGCATTTCACTGAAAGACCCGCAAATTGAAGTGCGGATGGAAATTCGCGACCAACGGTTGTTCGTGATCCACAGCCAGCACAACAGCATCGGCGGTTACCCGCTGGGCGCCCTGGAACAGACCTTGGTGCTGATGTCCGGTGGTTTCGATTCCACGGTGGCGGCTTATCAGATCATGCGCCGTGGTCTGATGAGCCATTTCTGCTTCTTCAACCTGGGCGGTCGTGCCCATGAATTGGGCGTGATGGAAGTCGCGCACTATATATGGAAGAAGTACGGCAGCTCCCAGCGCGTGCTGTTCGTCAGCGTGCCGTTCGAGGAAGTGCTCGGGGAGATTCTCGGCAAAGTCGACAACAGTCATATGGGCGTCATTTTGAAGCGTATGATGTTGCGGGCCGCCTCGAGCATCGCTGACCGCTTGCACATCGATGCCCTGGTGACCGGCGAGGCGATCTCCCAGGTGTCCAGCCAGACCTTGCCCAACCTGTCGGTGATCGACTGCGTGACCGAGAAGCTGGTACTGCGGCCACTGATTGCCAGCCACAAGCAGGACATCATCGACCAGGCTGTCGAGATCGGTACCGCCGACTTCGCCAAGCACATGCCGGAGTACTGCGGGGTCATCTCGGTGAACCCCAAGACCCATGCCAAGCGCTATCGCGTTGAGCATGAAGAGAAAGAATTCGACATGGCGGTGCTCGAGCGTGCGATCGAGCGTGCCAAGCTGGTGCCGATCGATCGGGTGATCGACGAGTTGGGCCAGGATGTGCAGATTGAAGAAGTCAGTGAAGCGCTGGCCGGTCAGATCGTCATCGACATTCGTCACCCGGATGCCGAGGAAGATGACCCGCTGCAGTTGCCTGGCATCGAAGTAAAAGCGCTGCCGTTCTATGCATTGAACGCGCGTTTCAAGGAACTGGATCCTACGCGCCAGTACCTGCTGTATTGCGACAAGGGCGTCATGAGTCGCCTGCATGCTCACCATCTGCTCAGCGAGGGACATGCCAATGTGCGCGTTTATAGACCGAGCTAAGTGCCCGGGGATGTTCGCCTGTGGCTTGCGTCACCGGCCCCCCGACGCTGCCGTCCAGCTGTGACGGCAAGGCCTGAATCTATTGTTAATCGCTGCCATAACGTGTCAGCACACCGAATCCTCTGATCGAGATACACAAGTGATCGAAAATCTACGCAACATCGCCATCATCGCCCACGTTGACCACGGTAAAACCACCCTGGTAGACAAACTCCTGCGTCAGTCCGGCACCCTGGAGCGCAACGAGCTCAATGACGAGCGCGTGATGGACTCCAACGACCAGGAAAAAGAGCGCGGCATTACCATCCTGGCGAAAAACACCGCCATCAACTGGAACGGCTACCACATCAACATCGTGGACACCCCGGGCCACGCCGACTTCGGCGGCGAAGTCGAGCGCGTCATGTCCATGGTCGACTCCGTGCTGCTGCTGGTCGATGCCCAAGACGGCCCGATGCCACAGACCCGTTTCGTGACCAAGAAGGCGTTCGAAGCCGGCCTGCGTCCAATCGTGGTGATCAACAAGGTTGACCGTCCGGGCGCGCGTCCTGACTGGGTTCTGGACCAGATCTTCGACCTGTTCGACAACCTGGGTGCCACCGAAGAACAGCTGGACTTCAAAGTGGTCTACGCCTCGGCCCTGAACGGCATTGCCGGTCTGGACCACACCGACATGGCTGAAGACATGACCCCGCTGTACCAGTCGATCGTCGACAACGTGCCAGCGCCAAGTGTTGACCGTGACGGTCCGTTCCAGATGCAGGTTTCCGCTCTGGACTACAACAGCTTCCTGGGTGTGATCGGCGTTGGTCGTATCGCTCGCGGTCGCGTCAAGCCCAACACCCCGGTGGTGGCTATCGACGTCAACGGCAAGCGCCGTAACGGTCGTATCCTCAAGCTGATGGGTCACCACGGTCTGCACCGTGTAGACGTTGAAGAAGCCGCTGCCGGCGACATCGTCTGCATCAGCGGTTTCGACGAGCTGTTCATCTCCGACACCCTGTGCGACCCGACCGTTGTCGAAGCGATGAAGCCCCTGAGCGTCGACGAGCCAACCGTTTCCATGACCTTCCAGGTCAACGACTCGCCATTCTGCGGTAAAGAAGGCAAGTTCGTGACCAGCCGTAACATCAAGGAACGTCTGGACAAAGAGCTGCTGTACAACGTTGCTCTGCGCGTTGAAGAAGGCGACTCGGCTGACAAGTTCAAGGTCTCTGGCCGCGGTGAGCTGCACCTGTCGGTACTGATCGAAACCATGCGTCGCGAAGGTTTCGAAATGGGCGTTGGCCGTCCTGAAGTGATCATCCGTGAAGTGGATGGCGTGAAGCAGGAACCGTTCGAAAACGTCACCATCGACATCCCTGAAGAATCCCAGGGCAAGGTCATGGAAGAGATGGGCCTGCGTAAGGGCGACCTGAGCAACATGGTTCCGGATGGCAAGGGCCGTGTACGCCTGGAATACAACATTCCAGCCCGTGGTCTGATCGGTTTCCGTAACCAGTTCCTGACCCTGACCAACGGTGCAGGCATCCTGACCTCGATCTTCGATCGCTACGCTCCGATGAAGTCCGGCCACATGTCCGGCCGTCAGAACGGCGTACTGGTATCGGTAGAAACCGGCAAGGCCCTGACCTACTCCCTGGAAACCCTGCAGGCGCGCGGCAAGCTGTTCGTCGAGCACGGCCAGGAAATCTACAACGGTCAGATCGTCGGTCTGAACAGCCGTGACAACGACCTGGGTGTGAACCCAACCAAAGGCAAGAAGCTCGACAACATGCGTGCTTCGGGTAAAGACGAAACCATCGCCCTGGTTCCACCTGTTCGCTTCACCCTGGAACAGGCTCTGGAATTCATCCAGGACGACGAGCTGTGTGAAGTGACGCCTAAGTCCATCCGTCTTCGCAAGAAGATCCTGGACGAAGGCGAGCGTACTCGCGCTGCCAAGAAAGCCAAGAACTGAGTCTTTAGTTCCGGCTGAATGAAAACGCCCCCGGTCTTGCGGCCGGGGGCGTTTTTTTTGCCTGGAAAAAACCTGTAGCCGCTGCCGAGCCTGCGAGGCAGCGGCTACAGCAGCGTTTGCAGCGCTGATGGGCAGTGATCGGCGGTGTTAGCAGCGGTGATGGGCGGCGATCGGCAGTGTTTGCAGCGTTGCTATGTGGTGATCAGCGGTGTTTGCAGCGCTGATGGGCAGTGATCAGCAGCGCTAGCACCGGTGAGGGGCAGGGGCTCAGAAGCGTTCCAGGGTGCGGCTGCTGGTGTTGCTCGGGCGCTCCAGTGGCTTGGGCTTGTAGGCGCAGTAGCCCGGGCGCGGGCCGATCTTCGGATGGTTGCGGCAGGTGTCCGGGCGCTTGTCATAAATGGTGCACAGGCGGCTTTTACGATCCAGATACAGGCAGTCGTTATTGCTCATGCGTTGCAGCGTGAAGATTTCTGATTTCTGGTTGTAGCGCTCGACGATGCCCTCTTTCTGCAGGCGCTTGGCGATGTTTTTCGCCGGTTCACCGCGCTCGAATTCGTCGACGATGCCGATGCGGATCAGGTCCTTGATCTTCACTTCCACCGGCAGGGTGCAACAGGTGGACAGGCAGGAGCCACACATGGGCGCGGAATATTTGGCCCAGGTATCGAGACGGTCGACTTCCGCAGCGGCGATCAGGTTGGACTTCATCAGGGTGGTTTCCGGCATGTCTCAGGGCGCGCGATCATACCGGGACGGGTGGATTTTTGAACGACTTTAGATCGGATTTATCCTAAAAATTATCCAATTTATACCTGGCGGCACGGCATCTGCATCTTTTTCCTTCGCTGGCGCAACAGACTCCGTCTTGAACCGATCCATTTGAAATGACGCCGAACCAGAGCCTTTGCATCGTGTCAGACCGACTAGGCTCAGACCATTCCATGCTCACTGTGTATCTCGTCAGAGGTCGTATCGATGACTCAGGAATCCCTTGTTCGCGACGCTGAGGTGGCCGCGTTTCGCGAAGCCGTCTTGACCAAACTCACCTACGCCGTAGGCAAAGACCCGGATCACGCCTTCGACCACGATTGGTTCGAGGCCATCGCCCTGGCTGCCCGGGACCATATGGTCGACCACTGGATGGACCACACGCGGCAGATCTACCGCAATGGGCAGAAACGGGTGTACTACCTGTCCCTGGAGTTCCTCATCGGCCGCTTGTTGTTCGACAGCCTGAGCAACCTCGGGCTGCTGGAGGTGGCGCGTGAAGCCCTCACCGACCTGGGCGTGGACCTGGAACGCATTCGCCTGCTGGAGCCTGATGCGGCCCTGGGCAATGGCGGTCTTGGGCGCTTGGCGGCGTGCTTCATGGAAAGCATGTCGACCCTGGGCATTGCCGGTCACGGCTACGGCATTCGTTACGAGCACGGGTTGTTCCGCCAAGCCATCGTCGACGGCTGGCAACAGGAGCAGACCGAGCACTGGCTGGACTTCGGCAACCCCTGGGAGTTCGAGCGCCCCGAGGTGATCTATTCCATCGGTTTTGGCGGCAGCGTCGATACCGTCACCGACGAGGCGGGCAACCCCCGGCAAGTCTGGTGGCCGGTGGAAACGGTGCGGGCGGTGGCTTATGACACGCCGGTGGTGGGCTGGCGCGGGGCCAGCGTCAACACCTTGCGCTTGTGGCGGGCGCGGGCCATGGAGGAGTTGCACCTGGAGCGTTTCAACGCTGGCGACCACCTGGGCGCGGTGGCGGAGGTGGCCCGGGCCGAAAGTATCTCCCGGGTGCTGTATCCGGCCGACAGCACCGAGGCGGGTCAGGAGCTGCGCTTGCGCCAGGAGTACTTCTTCGTTTCGGCGTCGTTGCAGGACCTGTTGCGGCGCCACAAGAACATGCACGATTCGGTGCTCAGTCTGGGCGAGCATGCAGCCATCCAGCTCAATGACACTCACCCGTCGATCGCCGTGGCCGAGCTGATGCGTCAGTTGGTCGACCTGCATGGCATTGCTTGGGACGCGGCGTGGCAGGTCACCGTGGAAACCCTGTCCTACACCAACCACACGCTGTTACCCGAGGCCCTGGAAACCTGGCCGGTGTGCCTGATGGAGCGCATGCTGCCACGGCACATGCAGATCATCTACCTGATCAACGCCCAGCACATCGATTCGCTGCGGGCCCGGGGCCTGCATGATTTCGACGTGCTGCGGGCGGTGTCGCTGATCGAAGAAGACAACGGCCGCCAGGTGCGCATGGGCAACCTGGCGTTCCTCGGCTCTCATAGTGTCAATGGCGTATCTGGTCTGCACACCCAACTGATGCGCAGCACGGTGTTCTCCGAGCTGCACAAGCTCTACCCCGAGCGGATCAACAACAAGACCAACGGCATCACCTTCCGCCGCTGGCTGTACCAGGCCAACCCGCAACTGACCGCGATGGTGGTGGATGCTTTGGGCGCCGAGCTGCTGGACAACCCCGAGACGTTGCTGCGGGGCCTTGAACCCTTTGCCGAGAAGCCGGCGTTTCGCAAGCAGTTCGCCGAACAGCGCCTACACAGCAAGCGCGCCCTGGCGGCGATCATTCATGAGCGCTTGGGCATCGCGGTCAACCCGGCGGCGATGTTCGACGTGCAGGTCAAGCGCATCCACGAATACAAACGCCAACTGCTCAACCTGCTGCACACCGTGGCGCTATACCAGGCGATCCGTGCCGAGCCGGAAACCGACTGGGTGCCGCGGGTGAAGATCTTCGCCGGCAAGGCGGCGGCCAGCTATCACCAGGCCAAGCTGATCATCAAGCTGACCAACGACATTGCCCGCACGGTGAACAGCGATCCGACGGTGCGCGGTCTGCTCAAGGTGGTGTTCTTGCCCAATTACAACGTCAGCCTGGCGGAAAGCATCATTCCCGCCGCTGACCTGTCGGAGCAGATTTCCACCGCCGGCTTCGAGGCCTCGGGCACCAGCAACATGAAGTTCGGCCTCAACGGCGCCTTGACCATCGGCACCATGGACGGCGCTAACGTCGAGATGTGCGAGCAGATCGGCGCCGAACACATGTTTATCTTCGGCCTCAGCGCGCAGCAGGTGGAAGCGCGCAAGCGCAACGGCGAGTTCAGCGCCGTCCCGGACATTGCCGCGTCTCATCGGCTCAATGATGTGTTGCAGGCGATTCGCGGCGGAGTGTTTTCCCCGGATGACCCGGCGCGCTATACCGGGCTGATCGACTCGCTGATCGATTACGACCGGTTTCTGGTGTGCGCCGATTTCGACGCCTACTGGAATGCCCAGGTGCGGGTCGAGGAGCGCTGGCACGACTCCAAGGAATGGTGGCGTTCGGCAGTACTCAATAGTGCGCGGATGGGCTGGTTTTCTTCGGACCGGACCATTCGCGAGTACGCCACGCAGATCTGGAAGGCCTTGGACTGAGGCATCCGAGACATGCTAGAGGTGTGCACAAGGCCCAGCGTTTGTTGGGCCTTGTCGATATACTGGGCGCCGATTTTGTCTCCCTCCGGGGACTTTGGGGCCGTGCTCGGCTTCCAGGCGGGGGAGAGGCCTTCGCCGGCCCCTGCAATCCGCTGTAGGAGTCGGCTTGCGGCGCAAGCGTCAACACAGCTGTACCTGTCCGTCAGTGGACCGCTTAGGGATATCGACACATGCAATGGATGTTCATGCTGCTGGGGGCCGTGCTGGGCTGGATCATCGACGAGTCCTTCAACGATGCCCTGATTGGCGCGCTGCTGGGCTTGGCCGTTGGTCTGGCCATGCGTTTCGGCGCCCTGCATCGACAAGTGGCCGACCAACACCGCGAGCTGGAGCAGGTGAAAAAGGCCCTGGCCGCTCAGGGCCAGCGTTTGGCTCTGCTGGAAGGCTCCGGTGGCAGTGCTGCCGAAGCGACTGCAGAACCCCAGGTCAGTACTCCGCTTGCCGAGGCAGACAGTGCCTTGAACGCCGCGCCGGAACTGCAAGACCTTCCTGAGCTCATTCTTGACCCCGTCCAGCCTGTGGAGCCGCTACCGGCTGCCGCGGATCTGGTCTGGGAGTTGCCCGCTGAGGTGCGCCCTGGCGCAGCCGTCGAAGCTAGCCCGCCGGGGCTGGATTCGGTTTGGCAGCCCCAGGCGCCGCCCCATGAACCCGCGGCAACGCCGGCGCGGGAACCGAACCTGATCGAGCGCGCCATCAGCGGCGCGCGCAATTGGCTGTTGGGCGGCAACACCGTGCTGCGGGTCGGCGTGGTGCTGTTGTTCCTGGGCCTGGCCTTTCTCTTGCGCTATGCCACCGAAGGCATGGTGGTGCCCCTCGAACTGCGCTACGCCGGCGTCGCCGCCAGCGCTCTGGGCCTGTTGGGCCTGGGCTGGTGGCTGCGGCTGCGCAACAGCAACTACGCCCTGATGCTCCAGGGCACCGGGATCGCCGTGCTGTACCTGACGGTGTTCGCCGCCATGCGCCTGCACCCGTTGCTCGACCCTGCCGCGGCCTTTGGCCTGCTGGTGGCGGTCACCGTGTTCTCGGCGATTCTGGCCATTACCCAGGATGCTCTGGGGCTGGCGGCCGCTGCGGCCCTGGGCGGCTTCGCCGCGCCGATCCTCACCTCCACTGGGGCCGGCAGCCATGTAGCGCTGTTCAGCTACTTCGCGTTGCTCAATGCCGGCATTCTGGCCATCGCCTGGTTCAAGGCTTGGCGCCTGCTCAACCTGATCGGTTTTGTCGGCACCTTCGGCATCGGCTTGGCCTGGGGCCTGCGCTCCTACACGCCAGAACTGCTGTGGAGCACCGAACCCTTCCTGATCCTGTTCTTTGTCATGTACCTGGCCATCGGTCTGCTGTTCACCCGGCGCAAGCTGCTGGAATTGAACGATGCGCCCACGGACGACGGCCGCCAGGCGCTGCTGCACTGGTCGGCGCGCAAAGGTGATTACGTCGACGGCAGCCTGCTGTTCGGCCCGCCGCTGGTGGGCTTTGGCTTGCAACTGGCGCTGGTTCAGCGCCTGGAGTTCGGCGCGTCCTTTAGCGCCCTGGCCCTGGGGCTGATCTACATGGTCCTGGCCCGGCTGCTGATGGGCGGCCGAGCCCTGTTGCTCGGTGAAACCTGCCTGGCGCTGGGGGTGATCTTCGCCAGCCTGGCGATTCCCCTGGGACTGGATGCGCGCTGGACCTCGGCAGCTTGGGCTGTGGAAGGTGCGGGAATCTTCTGGCTCGGCCTGCGCCAGCAGCGGCCGCTGGCCCGGGCCTTTGCCCTGCTGCTGCAAGTGGGGTCGGCCCTGGCCTTCCTCAGTGAATTGCGCCCTGGTGATTCCAGTCTGCTGGACGGTGCGCCGTTGGGGGCATTGCTGCTCGGGGGCGCGCTGCTGTTCAGCTTCGACCAGTTGCGGCGGGCGCAGAAGACCCAGGTGGCGAGCTGGGAGCAGGGCGTTGCGCCGATCCTGGCGGTGGCCGGGCTCGCATTCCTATACCTGCTGGCGCCGCTGTTCCTGTTAACCCAGGGCACGGCCATCAGTTGGGCCCTGGCTGGGCTGGCGACCTTGCTGGTCGGCTTGCGCCTGCAATCGCGGACTTTCCTGTTCACCGCCTTCGCCGTGCAATTGTTGGGCGGTGCGTTGTTCCTGATGCGCCTGCAAGGTACGGACGGCGATGCTGGTGCGGTCTTCAGCGCCGGCTGGAACGGTCTGATGAGCGCCTCGCTGATCGGTCTGGCACTGATCGGCGGCATGCTCCTGGCCGCCCGCAATGATCTGGTGCGCCATGACCCGCGCCTGCTGCAGGGCTTGTCGGTGGTGCTGCTGGCCGGGCTGATGATGATCAACCTGGCAGTGCTGTTCGTGCTGCCCTGGCGTACCGCCAGCGGGGTCTGGGCCGCCAGTGGCCTGTTGATCATTTGGCTCAGCTTGTATTTGCAGCAACGGGCCAGTTTTATCTTTGGCCTGCTGTTGCAGGTGGTCGGTGGCAGTACCTTTCTGCTGGCCGGCGCGGACGGGGTCTTCAGTGGCATTGCCGAGGGCGTGCGACCGTTGGCCAATGGCGATTTCTGGACGCCGATGGTCCTGGCCCTGGCGGCGCTGTTGGGAGCCTGGCGTTTGCAGCGAGGCAATCACGGCTCGGCCTTCGACGGCTTGAGCCTGGGGCATCTGTCCGATCTGCTGCTGGCCTGGGGCGCTTGCTGGTGGGCATTCACCTGGTTCAAGGAAGTGCTGCGTTTCGCCCCGGTGCATTGGCAGGCGAGTCTGTTGCTGCTGATCACAGCTCTCAGTGTGTTGCTCTGTGCGCTGTTGGCCCTGCGCCTGCAGTGGAAGTCCCTGGGGCTGGTGTGCAGCCTGTTGATACCGGTCGGGGCCCTGGTACTGCTGGCGTCCTGGACGTCGCACTATCACCCGGCGGCGGATCTGGGCTGGCTGGCCTGGACCCTGCTGTTCGCCGTGCACTTCTTCAGTTTGCGGCGTCTGGCGGCGTTGTTGCCGGCGCGGGTCTTGAGCATCGCCCATGTGCTGGGTTGCTGGTTGCTGATCGGCGTGCTGGCCCTGGAGCTGCGCTATGGCTTGCTGCTGTTGTCCGAGCAGTACAACGCCTGGCGCTGGCTGGGCTGGGCGATCCTGCCGAGCCTGTATCTGGTGGCGATGGCCGCGCCGCGCCCCTGGCCGTGGCCGGTCAGTGCGCATTCTCGTGAGTATCGTCTGTATGCCGCCTTGCCCCTGGCGTTGCTGATGCTGGGCTGGTTCTGGCTGGCCAATACCTTCAGCGATGGCCGCGCCGAACCGCTACCGTACCTGCCGCTGCTCAACCCCCTGGAGCTGGGGCTGCTGCTTGCCCTGTTCGGCGTCTATGTCTGGTTGCGCAGCGCGGTGCGGGAACTGGCGATCCGCGCCGATTACGCTGAGCGTGGCACGCAGTTGCTGGCGGGGATTTCCCTGTTCGCTTTCTTCACCGTGCTGGTGATGCGCGCGGCCCATCATTGGAGCAGCGTGCCATTCCAGCTAGATGCCTTGCTTGAGTCGATGAGGGTCCAGGCCGGGCTGTCCATTGTCTGGACCCTGATTGCCTTGAGCCTGATGATCGGCGGGCATCTGCGCCATCGTCGCGAAGTCTGGCTGATTGGTGCGGCGCTGATCGCCGTGGTGGTGGGCAAATTGTTCCTGGTGGAGTTGAGCAACCGTGGCGGGCTGGCGCGGATTGTCTCGTTCATCGGGGTGGGCGTGCTGTTGCTGGTGGTGGGCTACTTCGCGCCAATGCCACCCAAGCGTGCCGAAGCCGCGCCTGAGCCCGGTAAACCGTTGAATGAAGGAGTGTCGTCTTGAGTCAGAAGCTGAGCCTGGGCGGGTGGGGAATTGTCGGTCTGTGGGTGGCGTTGTCCGCCGTGGCCCAGGAGCAGCCAAGAGATTTCTCCTCTCGGATGCCATTGACCCTGAGCGGCGAGGGGCCCTGGTATCGCCTGCAATTGCCGCTGGCGGTGCAGCTTCACGCCAGCCAGAGCGACTTGCGCGATATTCGCGTGTTCAACGCCGCCGGCGAGCCTCAGGCTTATGCGCTGGTCCGCCAGCAGGCACAGGATCGCGAGCAACGCAGCCTCACCGAGGTGAAGTGGTTCCCGCTGTACAGCTCGGAGGATGCCGATGACAGCAGCCCCGGCGTGCGGGTGCAATCCAACGCCAATGGCACCCTGGTGGAGGTGCAGCCGGCCGCTCAGTTGGAGGCGGGCGAGGAGGTTTTACGCGGCTGGTTACTGGACGCCAGCGCGATCAAGAGACCGTTACAGCAACTGCTGCTGGACTGGGCCGGCGAGCGCGATGGTTTCCAGCGCTTCAGCATCGAGGCCAGTGACGATTTGCAGCACTGGCGATCCTGGGGTGAGGGGCAGGTGGCGCGCCTGTCATTTGCCGACGAGCGGATCGAGCAGCGTGAAGTGGCGTTGCCCGGGCAGTCGGCGCGCTACCTGCGGCTGTTGTGGAACGCTCCGAAGTCCGCTCCGGTGCTGACCCGCGCGCAACTGCAAAGCAGCACGACCCGCAGTCAGTCGGCAGCTTTGGAGTGGTCGTCGCCGCTGCCGGGTACTGGCATCAAGGCCGGCGAATACACCTGGCAATTGCCCATGGGACTGAATCTTGAGCGGGTACGAATCGAACTCAAGCAGGCCAACAGTCTGGCGCCGGCGACCCTGTATGGGCGGCGCGAAAGCGGCCAGGCGTGGCGACCGGTGAGCAGCGGCCTACTGTACCGATTGACCCAGAACGGCCAGGACGTGCAACAGCGCGAGCTGCAACTGCGAGGGCGCAGCGTGCAGCAACTGAAGTTGATCGTGGATGAGCGTGGTGGCGGTCTGGGGGCCGAAGCCCCAGCGCTGGAATATGCCGTGCGCGCTACGCAAGTGGTGTTCCTGGCCCGTGGTGCCGGGCCTTACAGCCTGGCCTTGGGTAATCCGAGCGTGTCGGCGGCCAGCCTGCCGCTGACCACGCTGATCCCCGATTACACCCCGCAACGCCTCAAGTCGCTCGGTCAGGCCAGGGTTGAAGATGCGCCACTGGCAGGCACTGACGCGACGCCGCGCGCCGTCGAGGCTCACGGACCGGACTGGAAGAAAGTCGGCCTGTGGGCGGTGCTGCTTCTGGGTGTATTGGCCTTGGCTGGCATGGCATTGAGCCTGCTGCGCAAACCTGCCGCCAAGCCCTGAGCCGTTGTACGGTCGAGCGCCTGCCTACCGGTGCTGGCCGCCGAGGCCGCTTTGGCCTGCGGTTTTGTGGCGCCCTTGAAACCGCCGCCTGAACGCTATCTGCCGGTTCCCTGTCTGAGAGGAGGAAATGCGCCCTGACTCGCGGTAAACTGCGCGGGTTTTTAACCCCCCCCCATTCCTCCGGAGCCTTCCATGTCCCGCGTTACCCTGAGTCGCTATTTGATTGAGCAGACCCGCAGCAACAACACTCCTGCCGATCTGCGCTTCCTGATCGAAGTGGTGGCGCGTGCTTGCAAGGAGATCAGCCACGCCGTGTCCAAAGGCGCTCTGGGCGGTGTCCTGGGCAGCATGGGCACCGAAAACGTGCAAGGCGAAGTGCAGAAAAAGCTCGACGTGATCTCCAACGAGATCCTGCTCGAAGCCAACGAATGGGGCGGTCACCTGGCCGGCATGGCGTCCGAGGAAATGGACAATGCCTACCAGATCCCGGGCAAATACCCGAAAGGCGCCTACCTGCTGGTATTCGACCCGCTGGACGGTTCGTCGAACATCGACATCAATGCCCCGGTCGGCACCATTTTCTCGGTGCTGCGCTGCCCGAGCGAGTACCTGAGCCAGAACGAAGCCTTGAACGAAAAGGCCTTTCTGCAACCCGGTACCCAGCAGGTCGCTGCCGGTTATGCGATTTATGGCCCACAGACCATGCTGGTGCTGACCCTGGGCGACGGCGTGAAAGGTTTTACCCTGGACCGCGAGATGGGCAGCTTCGTGCTGACTCACGAGGACATCAAGATCCCCGAGGCCACTCAGGAATTTGCGATCAACATGTCCAACCAGCGTCATTGGGAAGCACCGGTCCAGCGTTATGTTGGCGAGCTGCTGGCTGGCGACACCGGTCCGCTGAACAAGAACTACAACATGCGTTGGGTCGCCGCGATGGTGGCCGACGTGCACCGCATCCTGACCCGTGGCGGCCTGTTCATGTACCCCCGTGACAGCCGCGAGCCGGAGAAACCAGGCAAACTGCGCCTGATGTACGAAGCCAACCCGATGTCCTTCCTCATCGAGCAAGCGGGTGGGGCGTCCACCGACGGCCACCAGCGTATTCTCGACATTCAGCCAGAAGGCCTGCACCAGCGTGTGGCGGTGTTCCTCGGCTCGAAGGAAGAGGTGACGCGCGTGACCGGCTACCACCAGGAGTAAGACATGACCGCGCCTTGGCAGCCTTTGCTTGATTGGTGGTTCGGTACAGCCGAAAAGCCGGCAGAGATTGTTGCTGCCAAGAGCGGGTTATGGTTCGGCAAGCAGGACAGCCAGGACCTTGAAGCGCGCCAGCGATTTGGGGGCCTGGTGGAGCAGGCCCTGGCCGGCGGATTGACCGAGTGGGCGCAAAGTCCCCAAGGTTGGCTGGCCCTGGTGCTGCTGCTCGACCAGCTGCCCCGGATGATCTATCGCGACACCCCCAAGGCATTTTCCGGCGATAGCCGCGCCCAGGCCCTGGTGGCCCAGGGCATTGCCGCGGACTTCGACCGGCGCCTGCCGGCCATGCGCCGCTGCTTCATCTACCTGGTGTTCGAGCATTGCGAGCATTTGGCGGTGCAGAACGAAGGGGTTTCACGCTTTGCCGCCCTGCACGACGAACAGCCGGCACAAGACCGTCCGGTGTTTGCCAATCAACTGGATTACGCCGAACGGCATCAGAAGATCATTGCCCGCTTTGGGCGCTTCCCTCATCGCAATGACATCCTCGGCCGTGCGTCCACTGCCGAAGAACGGGCGTTTCTGCGCGAGCCGGGTTCACGTTTCTAAGCTCCGATCAGCCTTGTGCCGGGTGTGTGTCGAGGGTTGGCGGAGGGGAAAGTGAGCCTCTTGCGTGAAAAACCGACGAACTGCAGAGCCGTCCCAAAAGGTGCTTGATTTGTCGGGAGAATACCGGAAAGCCGGATAACAAATACCCGGTTTCGCGGGGAACCAGAAGGGGCTTTTCTCTTCTAAGCTTCTGGTTGGCCGCTAGGCCTTCCTCCCCTCGTCCAGGAGTTCACCATGTCCCTGCGTTCTCTCGCTCTGTTGTCGTTCTGTGTGCTGTTGGCTGCCTGCAGCAAGGTCAATCAGGAAAACTATTCCAAACTTTCGGCGGGCATGCCCAAGGCCGAGGTTGAACAACTCCTGGGCAAACCGACCGACTGTTCGGGCGCGCTGGGTATGTCCAGCTGCACCTGGGGCGACAAGAACAGCTTTATCAGCGTGCAATATGCCGGTGACAAGGTTCTGATGTTTTCCGGGCAAGGCCTGAAGTAAAAAAAACCGGGGCTTTGGGCCCACGGGAGAAAAATAATGATGCGTTTTGTTTTCACTCTTCTGGTCGGCCTGCTCTTGGCCGGCTGCGCCACGTCCCGGGACGACTCGTTGGCGCCCAAGACCGTCAACCATGTCGATCTCAAGCGTTACCAAGGAACCTGGTACGAGCTGGCGCGGTTGCCGATGTATTTCCAACGTCACTGCGCCCAATCCGAGGCCCGTTATACCTTGCTGCCGGACGGCAACGTGGCGGTGCTCAACCGTTGCCTGACCCCGGAGTGGAAGTGGGAAGAGGCCCGCGGCACGGCAACGCCGCAGGTGCCAGGTAAAACCGATAAGCTCTGGGTCGAGTTCGATAACTGGTTTTCGCGAGTGTTGCCGGGAGTGGCGAAGGGCGACTATTGGGTGCTGTACGTCAGCGATGATTACAAAACCGCGATTGTCGGAAACCCGAACCGGCGCTACCTGTGGCTGTTGTCGCGCACGCCGGAGGTCAACGAAACGGTACGTGAGGATCTGTTGAGCAAGGCTCGTCAGCAGGGTTATGACACCACGCGACTGATCTGGCGGGTGTCGGACTCGGCCATGGCCAAAACCTCGAAGTAGGCACCGTGGCCTGGTGTCTCAAGGAGGGGAGGGCGCCAGGCTCCTCCCCCTGCGCAACTCAGTTGAGCAAGTCGCGCAGCACTTGGGCAAAGGCGCGGCAGCTGTCTTCATCCGCCGCGTGGCGCCCTTCGCGCACGACCCACTGCCCTCCCACCATGACGTCCCGTACCTGACGGTCGCCGCCAGCGAACAGCCAGCGGTTGAGAATGCCATCGCCTTCGGCGGTGGCCAGGTACGGATCATTGCCATCGAGCACCAGCCAATCGGCGCGCTTGCCCACGCTCAGAGCGCCGATGGGCTGCCCCAGCGCCTGGGCGCCGCCATCCAGCGCGGCGTCGTAGAGGGTGCGCCCCACCTTGGGCTGATCCGCGCGATGCAGGCGGTTGCGCCGCTGATCCCGCAGGCGCTGGCCGTACTCCAGCCAACGCAACTCCTCCACCACGCTCAGCGATACGTGGCTGTCGGAGCCAATGCCCAGGCGGCCGCCCTGGGTGAGAAAGTCCACTGCCGGGAAGAGGCCGTCGCCCAGGTTGGCTTCGGTGGTCAGGCACAGGCCGGCAACGGCTCGGCTCCTGGCCATCAGGCTGACTTCTTCCGGATTGGCATGAGTGGCATGGATCAGGCACCAGCGTTGATCCACCGCGACGTTGTCATACAGCCATTGCAGGGGACGGCGTCCGCTCCAGCTCAGGCAGTCGTCAACTTCCTTTTGCTGCTCGGCGATGTGGATGTGCACGGGGCACCGCTGATCGCCGGCGGCCAGCACGTCGCTGATCTGTTGCGGCGTGACCGCGCGCAGGGAGTGGAAGCACAGGCCCAGTTGTTGGTTGGCCTGCTGCGCCAGTAGCGGTTGCAGGTGCTGTCGCAGCTTGAGGTAGCTTTCTGTGCTGTTGATGAAGCGGCGCTGGCCTTCATTGGGTGACTGGCCGCCGAATCCCGAATGGCTGTACAGCACTGGCAGCAAGGTCAGGCCGATGCCGGCGCTGCTGGCGGCCTGACTGATGCAGCGGGACAGTTCGGCCGGGTCGGCGTAGGCGCGGCCGTCGTTGTCGTGGTGCACGTAATGAAACTCCGCCACCGAGGTGTAACCGGCCTTGAGCATTTCGATGTACAGCTGGTGAGCGATGACTTGCAATTGGTCGGGGTTGATCTTGCCCACCAGGCGGTACATCAGATCGCGCCAGGTCCAGAAGCTGTCGTTGGGGTTGCCGGCCACTTCCGCCAAACCGGCCATGGCTCGCTGGAATGCATGGGAGTGCAGGTTGGGCATGCCGGGCAGCAATGGGCCCTTGAGGCGTTCCGCACCTTCTGCGCTGGCGTTGCCCTGGATGTGCGTCAGCAGGCCGTCGGCGCTGACTTCAAGTCGTACATGATTGGCCCATCCATCGGGCAGCAGCGCGCGTTCGGCAAAGAAGGCGGACATGGTTCAAACACCCCATCGTGTATTATTTGTATATACATATACAGACGTTTGCCTGCCCGGTAAACTCCGGCAAGCTAGTCACCTTTTTTGCTCAACAAGGATTCCTCGTGCCGACTCCGCCTGCCAAATCGCCGCTGGCTGCCCATCTGGGTGATAGTCCGGCGCCCTTGTATGCCCGCGTCAAACAGATGATCACCCAGCAGATCGAGAGCGGAAACTGGCCGCCGCATTACCGCGTGCCGTCGGAAAGCGAGCTGGTCAACCAGCTGGGTTTCAGCCGCATGACCATCAACCGCGCGCTGCGGGAAATGACCGCCGAAGGCATGCTGATCCGCATGCAGGGCGTGGGTACCTTCGTTGCCGAGCCCAAGAGTCAGTCGGCGCTGTTTGAAGTGCACAACATTGCCGACGAGATCGCCTCGCGTGGCCACCGCCACACCTGCCAGGTCATCACCCTGGGCGAAGAGGCCGCCGGTTCCGAGCGCGCCTTGGCCCTGGACATGCGCGAAGGGCAGAAGGTCTTTCACTCACTGATTGTGCATTACGAGAACGATATTGCGGTACAGATCGAGGACCGCTTCGTCAATGCGCTGGTGGCACCGGAATACCTCAAGCAGGATTTCACCCTGCAGACTCCTTATGCTTATTTGTCCCAGGTTGCGCCGCTGACTGAAGGCGAACATGTGGTCGAGGCCATTCTTGCCGAGCCGGAAGAATGCAAGTTGCTGCAGATCGAGCGCGGTGAGCCCTGCCTGCTGATTCGCCGCCGTACCTGGTCCGGGCGTCAGCCGGTGACCGCGGCGCGCCTGATCCACCCCGGTTCCCGTCATCGTCTGGAAGGACGCTTTCACAAATGATCCAGTCCACGCTTTTACTGGCCGCCGATTACCCACGCATGCCGTGGAAGAACGGCGGCGGTAGCACTGAAGAAATAACCCGTGACGGCGGCACCGGCCTGGAAAGTTTTGGCTGGCGCCTGTCGATTGCCGACATTGCCGAGTCCGGTGGGTTCTCCAGCTTCAGCGGTTATCAGCGCATTATCAGCGTGCTGCAGGGAACGGGCATGACGCTCAACGTCGACGGCCAGGACAGTCAGCCTCTGTTGCCACTGCAGCCTTTTGCCTTCAGTGGCGCGAGCCAGGTGGCTTGCTCGCTGCTCGATGGGCCGATTCGCGATTTCAACCTGATCTATGCCCCGCAGCGTTTTCGTGCACGCCTGCAATGGTTGTCGGGGCACCAGCGCTTTTTCACTCAAGCCGGCACGGTGCTGGTTTTTAGCGTGGATGCACACCTGCAAGTCAGTCTTGAAAGCCGTCAGCAGCACGTGCTTGGGCTTCATGACTGTTTGCGGTTCGAGGCGGGCCATGCGCTCTTGCACCTGCAGACCCAGGGGCAGTGCTGCGTGATTGAGTTGACGGCGCACTGAGTCTGTAGCGCGTTGCGACTCAGAGGTTGAAGCGTTGCAAGATCACTTCCAACTGTTCGGACATGCCCTTGAGCTGGCGGGTGGTTTGCGCAGTCTGGTGTTGTGAGCTGGCAATGCTCTCCACGCTTTGGGCCACCTTTTCCACGCTGAAGGCAACGTGCTCGCTGGCGGTCTGCTGTTCCTGCAGCGATGTAGAAATGAGGCTCACCGCCTCCAGCGACTCGTCCAGCACGTTCTTGATGCTGTCCATCGAATTTTCCGCGCTTTCCACCAGTTGCAGGCCATGGTTCATGCGTTGACGGCTCTGGTCCATGCCGTTCTTGGCTTTGTCTGCACCGTTCTGGATGCCTTCTACCAGCGCCACGATTTCTTCGGTGGAGTTGGAGGTGCGGGTGGCCAGGTTGCGTACCTCTTCGGCGACCACCGCAAACCCTCGTCCTTGATCTCCGGCACGTGCGGCCTCGATGGCTGCATTGAGAGCCAGCAGGTTGGTCTGTTCGGCAATGCTGCGAATCACGCCGACGATCTGACTGATGCTCTTGGACAGCGTGGCCAGGTGGTCGATGTGCACGGATGTCTCGGTCACCAAGGCAGCGATCTGGTCGATCTCTTTCACCGAGGCTTTCATTTGGGTCATGCCGTTGGCGGCTATCTCACTGGCTCTGTAGGTGGTGCTGCTGGCTTGCTGCGCGTTGCTGGCGATATGGGTAATGCTGACGCTGAGTTGCTCCACAGTGGCGGCAATCGAGGACGCGGTTTCGCTTTGCAGGGTGGCGTTGGCCAGGCCGCTTTCGCAAGACTGCGACAGCTGCACGGTGGCGCTTTCAATCTGCCGTGACGCCTGGTTGATGTTGCTGACTATCTCCCGCAGGTTGTCGCGAATGCCCTGTACCGAGAGCAGCACGCCGCTGGTTTTGCGCTGTGCGGGCTCTTTAGCGGACGTCAGATCGCCACGGGCGATGCCGGAGCTGATGATGCTCAGTTCATGGGGTTCGGCGCCCAGTTGCAGGTCAATGCGCCTTGAGAGCCATTGGGAATAGATTGCCCCCAGCAACAGGCTGCTCATGAGGATCAACAAACAGAAGCGCAGTTGCCGTGTGTAGAGGGCCTGGCTGCTGTCGAAATGTCTTTTGGCCTCATCGAGCTGGACGTTGATCAGATCGGAGAGCCCCGCCACCAAAGGGTCGATTGAGGGATACAGTTGATGCCTGACAAGGTTGGCCAGTTGCTCCTGGCGGCGGTTTTTCAGGTGGTCGAGCAGTTCCTCCAGCACCGGTTGCGCGTTGCTCATCAAAGGGGTGACGCGTTCGATGAGCTGGGCTTCCGCGACCGTCAGTTGGGTGTTCTGGAAGGCTTTCCATAGCTGCTGGATCTGCTCTATTCCCTGTTCGACCTGCTGCAGCGCCTGGTTGTGGGAGGTGGTGCCCAGATGGGCCTTTTGCGCGGCGTCGACTATGTTCACTGCGTACAGGTCGGAGATCTTTTTCAAGTCCCGAAGGGGGACGACCCGGTCCAGGTACACGGTCTCCAGCCCCTGGACCATCTGGCTCATGCTCAGCAAGCCTGCGATTCCGACTCCCAGCAGCCCCAGCATCAAGACTGCGGCGAACAACATGAGATGGGTTTTTATTTTTAGATCATGCATGGCAAGGCATCCTTCAAACGGTCAATTCAGGAAGGGGCCTATCCAGAAGCCGCTGAACAGCACAGGGGCGTTTCACGGTTTTTAGCAAGGCCCTGATGTGTTGAATCGGCGCCAGTGGCTTATCCCATGATTGAGATATATCTGAATTAACGTCTGAAAATTCTTGGGTGGTGTTACGGCGAAACGGTCCCTCTGACGCCCCAATGGGCAACATCCCTGTTACCAAAGGCCTCAAACCAGTGCGCGCGCGCGGTTTTATCCAGGCGTTGCTCGCGGATAAAAAAACCGACGGATGTTTTTTATCCGGCCGTAAGTCACGGTTCTCAAGGCTTTCAGAATTTTTCCGAGTCCCGCAAACGTTGCGTTCGAGCAAGTTGGCCGCTTGATTGCATATGCTTGTATGTACAAGTAAATATGTGTGCGTAAGAGTCGATGGAATCCTCTTCGCACCTTGGACTCATCGCCGAGGAGTTTTTCCGTGACTGACAGCAAACCCACCCAATTTCGCAACGTCGAAATCCGCGCCGCACGTGGCAACAAGCTGACCGCCAAGAGCTGGCTGACCGAAGCGCCGCTGCGCATGCTGATGAACAACCTCGACCCGGAAGTCGCCGAGAATCCCAAGGAACTGGTGGTCTACGGTGGCATTGGTCGCGCCGCGCGCAACTGGGAGTGCTACGACAAGATCGTCGAAGCCCTGACCCAGCTGAATGACGACGAGACCCTGCTGGTGCAGTCCGGCAAACCGGTGGGCGTGTTCAAGACCCACAGCAACGCGCCACGGGTGCTGATCGCCAATTCCAACCTGGTGCCGCACTGGGCCAGTTGGGAGCACTTCAACGAGCTGGACGCCAAGGGCCTGGCCATGTACGGCCAGATGACCGCCGGCAGTTGGATCTACATCGGCAGCCAGGGCATCGTCCAGGGCACCTACGAAACCTTCGTCGAGGCCGGTCGCCAGCACTACGATTCCAACCTCAAGGGCCGTTGGGTCCTGACTGCCGGCCTGGGGGGCATGGGCGGCGCGCAACCGCTGGCCGCGACCCTGGCCGGGGCCTGCTCGCTGAACATCGAGTGCCAGCAGACCCGCATCGACTTCCGCCTCAAGACCCGCTACGTCGACGAACAGGCCACCGACCTGGATGACGCGCTGGCGCGGATCAAGAAATACACCGCCGAAGGCCGCGCGATTTCCATCGCCCTGTGCGGTAACGCTGCCGAAATCCTGCCGGAACTGGTGCGTCGCGGCGTGCGTCCGGACATGGTCACCGACCAGACCAGCGCCCACGACCCGCTCAATGGCTACTTGCCCAAAGGCTGGACCTGGGAGCAGTACCGCGACCGCGCCAAGACCGAGCCCGCCGCCGTGATCAAGGCCGCCAAGCAGTCGATGGCCGAACACGTCAAAGCCATGCTGGCCTTCCAGAAGATGGGGGTTCCGACCTTCGACTACGGCAACAACATCCGCCAGATGGCCCAGGAAGAGGGGGTGGAAAACGCCTTCGACTTCCCGGGGTTCGTGCCGGCCTACATCCGTCCGCTGTTCTGTCGTGGCGTCGGTCCATTCCGTTGGGCGGCGTTGTCCGGCGACCCGCAGGACATCTACAAGACCGACGCCAAGGTCAAGGAGCTGATCCCCGACGACGCCCACCTGCACAACTGGCTGGACATGGCCCGCGAGCGCATCAGCTTCCAGGGCCTGCCGGCACGGATCTGCTGGGTCGGCCTGGGCCAGCGCGCCAAGCTCGGCCTGGCGTTCAACGAAATGGTCCGCAGCGGCGAGCTGTCGGCGCCGATCGTCATCGGTCGCGACCACCTGGACTCCGGCTCCGTGGCCAGCCCGAACCGTGAAACCGAATCCATGCAGGACGGCTCCGACGCTGTGTCCGACTGGCCGCTGCTCAACGCCCTGTTGAACACCGCCAGCGGTGCGACCTGGGTGTCCCTGCACCACGGCGGCGGTGTCGGCATGGGCTTCTCCCAGCATTCGGGGATGGTCATCGTCTGCGACGGCACCGATGCAGCGGCCGAGCGGATTGCCCGGGTGCTGCACAACGATCCGGCCACCGGGGTCATGCGTCACGCCGACGCCGGCTACCAGATCGCCATCGACTGCGCCAAGGAACAGGGCCTGAACCTGCCGATGATCACCGGCAAGTAAGCGGCGTTTGGTTCACCCCACCCTCCCTGTAGGAGCCAGCTTGCTGGCGAAGCAAGCCCCGCGGTGCATCAGTTGTGCCGTCTGGCGAGCGAGCGCGCTCCTGCAGTGGATATCGTCTGTAGTGCCCATAGAGGTTGGACGTCCATGGCTGTATCGACTGATTGTGCTAGCAACAGACCGTTGATCGAAAGGCGTTCGATCGACTACATCCCGGAAGCGGAAAGACACGGTCGTTTATTGAGCCAGTTCACCCTGTGGCTGGGTGCCAACCTGCAGATCACGGCGATCGTCACCGGTGCACTGGCGGTGGTGTTGGGCGGTGATGTGTTCTGGTCGTTGATCGGTCTGCTGATCGGGCAACTGCTGGGCGGCGCGGTGATGGCGCTGCATGCGGCGCAGGGGCCGAGGCTCGGCCTGCCGCAGATGATCTCCAGTCGGGTACAGTTCGGCGTCTATGGCGCGGCCATCCCGATGGTGCTGGTGTGCCTGATGTACCTGGGGTTCACCGCCACCGGTACGGTGCTGTCCGGGCAGGCGCTGGGCCAGATGTTTGGTGTGGACGACAGTGTCGGCATCCTGATCTTCGCCAGCGTCATCGTGTTGTTCACCGTGCTTGGCTATCGGGTGATTCACTACATCGGCCGAGTCGCTAGCGTGATTGGTGTGGTCGCCTTCTTCTATCTGTTCAGCCGGTTGCTGAGCCAGACCGACGTCAGCGCCTTGTTGGCCATTCGTCACTTCAGCTGGAGCACTTTCCTTCTGGCGGTGTCGCTGGCGGCATCCTGGCAGATCGCGTTCGGTCCCTACGTGGCCGACTATTCGCGCTACCTGCCGAGCAAGACGTTGCCGTTGAAGACCTTCCTCGCCGCTGGCGCCGGTTCGGTGATCGGTGCCCAGGTGGCGATGGTGCTCGGGGTGTTCGCCGCGGCCCTGTCCCAGGGCCAGTTCGCCGGCCGTGAAGTGGCGTACATCGTCGGCCTGGGTGGCAGTGGCGCGATTGCCGCGATGCTCTATTTCAGCATCGCCTTCGGCAAGGTGACCATCTCGACGCTGAACTCCTACGGTAGCTTCATGTGCATCGCGACCATCATCAGCGGCTTTCGCGGCGAGCTGAAAGTGACGCGCCTGCAGCGTCTGGTCTTCGTGTTGCTGATCGTCGCTGCCGCGACCCTGATCGCGCTGCTCGGCCAGCACTCGTTCCTCGGTGCATTCAAGTCTTTCATCCTGTTCCTGCTGGCGTTCTTCACGCCCTGGAGCGCGATCAACCTGGTGGATTTCTACTGCATCACCAAGGAGCGTTATGACATTCCGGGCCTGTCCGACCCGAACGGTCGCTACGGCCGCTGGAATGTCTTGGGCATCAGCGTTTATGTGTTCGGCGTGCTGGTCCAGATGCCGTTCATCTCCACCCACTTCTACACCGGTCCCCTGGTGGCGAGTCTGGGCGATACCGATATCTCCTGGATCATCGGCCTGGTGGTGCCTGCGGCGTTGTATTACGTCTGCGCGAAGAAGTGGCATGGCGCGGTGCCTGAGCAACTGATCCTGCCGGTAGAGCAGGGCGCGCCCGCTGGACAAAAAACGAGTGGGACCGGCCGCACTGCAGCGGCATGAGTCTTGATAGGACGTGGACAGGGCTGGATGCCTCTTAACTGCCATAAGCCAACTGATGATTAGGAGTGCCACATAATGAAAATGCCTAAGACCCTGCTGACCACGTTGATCTCCATGGGCTTGCTGGCCGCCTCCGGCGCTCAGGCGGCTGGTTGGTGCGAATCGGGCAAAGCGGTGAAATTCGCCGGTTTGAATTGGGAAAGCGGCATGTTGCTGACGGATGTCTTGCAGTTCGTCTTGGAGAAGGGCTACGACTGCAAGACCGACAGCCTGCCGGGTAACTCCATCACCATGGAAAACGCCCTGAGCAGCAATGACATTCAGGTTTTCGCGGAAGAGTGGGTGGGCCGCAGCGCGGTGTGGAACAAGGCCGAGAAGGCCGGCAAGGTGGTGGGCGTGGGCGCACCGGTGGTGGGCGCCGTCGAAGGTTGGTACGTGCCGCGTTATGTGATCGAGGGCGATGCCAAGCGCAAGCTCGAAGCCAAGGCGTCGAACCTGAAAAATATCGCCGATCTGGGCCAGTACGCCAGCGTGTTCAAAGACCCGGAAGAACCCAGCAAGGGCCGCTTCTACAACTGCCCGGCCGGCTGGACCTGTGAGCTGGACAACAGTGAGATGCTCAAGAGCTACGGCCTGGAAAGCAGCTACACCAACTTCCGTCCGGGTACTGGCCCGGCCCTGGATGCGGCGGTGTTGTCGAGCTACAAGCGTGGCGAACCGATTCTCTTCTACTACTGGTCTCCGACCCCGCTCATGGGCCAGGTGGATCTGGTCAAGCTGGATGAGAAACCCGGCGTCGACAAGAGCGTGAGCATCAAGGTCGGCCTGTCCAAAACCTTCCATGACGAAGCCCCGGAACTGGTGGCGGTACTGGCCAAGGCCAACCTGCCGATCGACCTGCTGAACCAGAACCTGGGTCGCATGGCCAAGGAACGTATCGAGTCGCCGAAACTGGCGAAGATCTTCCTCAAGGAACATCCTGAAGTCTGGCATGCATGGGTGAGCGAAGAGGCCGCCAAGAAAATCGACGCGGCCTTGTAGGGCGAGGCTCTGCGGCGATCCTGCGGGATCGCCGGGCGCTGGGTTGCAACCCCTTTGATCGATCGAGAGTTTCTTATGTTTCCAGAAAGCTTCACCTTTTCCATCGCCGACTGGGTCAACGGCTGGGTCGACTCCCTGGTGACCCACTATGGCGATGTGTTCCGGCATATCTCCGACACCTTGTTGTGGGCCATCGTCAACCTTGAAGGCCTGCTGCGCATGGCACCCTGGTGGCTGATGCTGGCGATTGTCGGCGGCATCGCCTGGCACTCCACCCGCAAGCTGGTGACCACGGCGATGATCGTCGGCCTGCTGTTCCTGGTGGGCGCCGTCGGCCTGTGGGACAAGCTGATGCAGACCCTGGCGCTGATGCTGGTAGCGACCGTGATTTCGGTGCTGATCGGCATTCCCCTGGGGATCCTCTCGGCTCGCAGCAACCGTTTGCGTTCGGTATTGATGCCGCTGCTGGACATCATGCAGACCATGCCCAGCTTCGTGTACCTGATCCCGGTGCTGATGCTGTTCGGCCTGGGCAAGGTGCCGGCGATCTTCGCCACGGTGATCTATGCCGCACCGCCGCTGATTCGTCTCACCGACCTGGGCATCCGCCAGGTGGACGGCGAGGTGATGGAGGCGACCAACGCCTTCGGCGCCAACCGCTGGCAACAGCTGTTCGGCGTGCAATTGCCCCTGGCCCTGCCGAGCATCATGGCTGGGATCAACCAGACCACCATGATGGCTCTGTCGATGGTGGTGATCGCCTCAATGATTGGGGCCCGCGGCCTGGGCGAGGATGTGTTGGTGGGGATCCAGACCCTCAATGTCGGGCGTGGCCTGGAAGCGGGGTTGGCGATCGTGATTCTGGCGGTGGTGATCGACCGCATTACCCAGGCCTACGGTCGTCCACGTCATGAGGTGAGCAAATGAGCAGTGCTGCCGTGAGCAAGATCGAAGTCAGGAACGTCTTCAAGATATTCGGCAACCGTCCCTCTGATGCCCTGGCGATGATCCGCCAGGGCCAGAGCAAGGATCAGGTACTGGCCCAGACCGGCTGCGTGGTGGGGGTCAACGATCTGTCGCTGAGCATCGGCACCGGTGAGATATTCGTCATCATGGGGCTGTCCGGTTCCGGCAAGTCGACCCTGGTGCGCCACTTCAACCGTCTGATCGATCCCACCAGTGGGGCGATCCTGGTGGATGGCGAAGACATCCTGCAATACGGCATGGAAGCCCTGCGCCAATTCCGCCGGCACAAGATCAGCATGGTGTTCCAGAGCTTTGGCCTGCTGCCCCACCGCAATGTCCAGGACAACGTCGCCTACGGCCTCAAGGTGCGTGGCGAGAGCAAGTCGCTGTGCGCCGAGCGCGCCCTGCACTGGATCAACACCGTGGGCCTCAAGGGCTACGAGAAGAAGTACCCGCACCAGCTGTCCGGCGGCATGCGCCAGCGGGTCGGCCTGGCCCGGGCCCTGGCCGCGGACACCGACATCATCCTCATGGATGAAGCCTTCAGCGCCCTGGATCCGCTGATCCGCGCCGAGATGCAGGACCAGTTGCTGGAATTGCAGAAGACCCTGCACAAGACCATCGTCTTCATCACCCACGATCTGGACGAGGCCGTGCGCATCGGCAATCGCATCGCGATCCTCAAGGACGGCCGCCTGATCCAGGTCGGTACGCCGAAGGAGATCCTGCATTCGCCGGCGGACGAGTACGTCGACCGTTTCGTCCAGCGCCGCGCCGCGACGGTGTAGCTCAACAGCCAACAGGTCCGGGCCCCGGGAGCTGGCTTGCCAGCGAAGAGGCCCGCGGATTTCACCACGAGGTTAACGATGTTCCAGGCAGAAAAGATCGTAATCGCCGACGCCCCCCTGGGTTGGCAGGACGTTGTCGCCGTCGCCCGTCACGGCGCTGTGCTCGAACTCTCGGAGCAGGCCTGGGCGCGTATCGACAATGCCCAGGCCATCGTTCGCCAGGTGGTGGACAGCGGCCAGCGTGCCTATGGCATCAGCACCGGTCTCGGCGCCCTGTGCAACGTGGTGCTGGCCGGTGAGCAACTCAGTCAGCTGTCGCGCAATACCCTGCTCAGCCACGCCTGCGGCGTTGGCCCGGCACTGGCCGACGAACAGACCCGGGCGATCCTCTGCGCCGCTATCGTCAACTACAGCCACGGCAAGTCCGGCCTCCACCGGCAGGTGGTCGAGGCGCTGCTGACCCTGCTCAACCGTGGCATTACCCCGCAAGTGCCATCCCAGGGCTCGGTGGGCTACCTGACTCACATGGCCCATATCGGCATCGCCCTGCTGGGCGTCGGCCAGGTCAGCTATCGCGGACGCCTGGTGGCGGCCGGACAGGCCCTGGCCGAAGAGGGGCTGCAGCCGGTGCAACTGGGTGCCAAGGATGGACTGTGCCTGGTCAACGGTACGCCGTGCATGACGGGCCTGAGTTGTCTGGCCCTGGATGACGCCAGCCGCCTGTTGCAGTGGGCCGATGTCATCGGCGCCATGAGCTTTGAAGCCCTGCGCGGCCAGATCGACGCCTTCGATGCCGAAATCATCGCCCTCAAGGCGCACCCCGGGATGCAGGTGGTGGGCAGCAACCTGCGGGCCTTGCTCGATGGCAGTGAAGTCATCGCCGCAAGCCGCGGCCTCCGTACCCAGGACGCCTTGAGTATCCGTTCCATTCCCCAGGTGCATGGCGCCGCCCGGGATCAACTGGCCCACGCGGCCAGGCAGGTGGAAACCGAGCTCAATGGCGCCACCGACAATCCGTTGCTGCTAGGCACCCCGGAGCACTATCGAGTGGTGTCCCAGGCCAACCCCCACGGGCAATCGGTGGCGCTGGCGGCGGACCTGCTAGCCATCGCCATGGCCGAGATCGGCTCGATCGCCGAGCGTCGCCTGGACCGCCTGATCAACCCCCATGTCAGTGGCTTGCCGGCGTTTCTGGTGAGCGAGCCCGGGGTCAACTCCGGAATGATGATCGTGCAGTACGTAGCGGCTTCGCTGTGTGCCCAGAACCGTCAACTGGCCCAACCGGCGGTGCTGGATAACTACGTCACCTCAGGCCTGCAGGAGGACCACCTGAGCCTGGGCACCAACGCCGCCCTGAAGCTGCAGCAGGTGCTGGAGAACTGCACCCAGATCCTGGCCGTCGAGTACCTGCTGGCGGCCCAGGCCTTCGAATTTCTCAAGGCGCAGCGCTTCGGCATCGGCACTGGTATTGCCTGGTGTCTGTTGCGCGAGCGGGTCCCGGCTTATGACCAGGACCGCTGGCTGGCGCCGGACATTGCCAGCGCCGCTGCGCTGCTCAAGGACTCTTTGCTGCTGCCCAAACGTTTTCCCAAGGTGCAATAAACCTTTTTTCCATCACCAGCGTGCCAAGGCGCCGCTCGCGCAAAACCGCGAATGACGACGGATAACGGAAGCTTCCGGAGCGACTGGTAGTTATTACAAAACTCTCAAAAGGAGCATGAATGTGACTGCACTCAACCTGATTCCCGGCCAACTGAGCCTGGCTCAACTGCGGGCCATCTATCAGCAGCCGCTGACCCTGACCCTGGACGACAGCGCCTCGGCGCAGATTGACGCCAGCGTCGCCTGTGTCGAGCAGATCCTGGCGGAAAAACGCACCGCCTACGGAATCAACACCGGTTTTGGTCTGCTGGCTTCGACCCGCATCGCCAGTGCCGATCTGGAAAACCTGCAGCGCTCCTTGGTGCTGTCCCATGCCGCCGGTGTCGGTGAGCCGATCAGCGACGATCTGGTGCGCCTGATCATGGTGCTCAAGGTCAACAGCCTGAGCCGTGGTTTCTCCGGCATCCGCCGTCAGGTGATCGATGCCCTGATCGCCCTGATCAACGCCGAGGTCTATCCGCATATTCCGCTCAAGGGCTCGGTGGGCGCTTCCGGCGACCTGGCGCCTCTGGCCCACATGTCCCTGGTGCTGCTGGGCGAGGGTCAGGGTCGCTACAAGGGCCAGTGGCTGGAAGCCACCGCGGCGCTGGAGATCGCCGGCCTCAAGCCGCTGACCCTGGCCGCCAAGGAAGGCCTGGCGCTGCTGAACGGCACCCAGGTGTCCACCGCGTTCGCCCTGCGGGGCCTGTTTGAAGGCGAAGACCTGTTCGCCGGTGCCCTGGTGTGCGGCGGTTTGACCGTGGAAGCGGTGCTGGGTTCGCGTTCGCCGTTCGACGCGCGGATTCATGCCGCGCGCGGCCAACGTGGGCAGATCGATTCCGCTGCCGCCTACCGCGCACTGCTGGGCGAGAGCACCGAGGTTTCCGCTTCGCACCAGAACTGCGACAAGGTCCAGGATCCTTACTCCTTGCGTTGCCAGCCTCAGGTGATGGGCGCTTGCCTGACCCAGTTCCGCCAGGCCGCCGACGTCTTGGTGGTCGAAGCCAACGCCGTGTCCGACAACCCTCTGGTGTTCGCTGCCGAAGGCGACGTGATTTCCGGTGGCAACTTCCACGCTGAACCGGTGGCCATGGCCGCTGACAACATGGCCCTGGCGATTGCTGAAATTGGCTCCCTGAGCGAGCGCCGGATCTCGTTGATGATGGACAAGCACATGTCCCAGTTGCCGCCGTTCCTGGTGGCCAACGGCGGGGTCAACTCCGGCTTCATGATCGCCCAGGTCACTGCTGCGGCCCTGGCCAGCGAGAACAAGGCCCTGGCGCACCCGCACTCGGTGGACAGCCTGCCGACCTCGGCCAACCAGGAAGACCACGTGTCCATGGCTCCGGCCGCTGGCAAGCGTCTGTGGGAAATGGCCGAGAACACTCGCGGCATTCTCGCCGTGGAATGGCTGGCGGCGTGCCAGGGCCTGGACCTGCGCGAAGGCCTGAAAACCTCGCCCCCCCTGGAGAAAGCCCGCGCCGCCCTGCGCGACAAGGTGGCGTACTACGAAAAGGACCGTTTCTTTGCACCGGATATCAATGCGGCCAGCGAGTTGTTGGCTTCACGGTGCCTGAATGGGCTGCTGCCAGCCCAGTTGTTGCCGAGCCTGTAATGCACGCCGGGCCACTCGATCACTCCGCGCTCGGCCGAGAGCGGTGGCTCCTGTCGGTTCGCTGTACCTGCTAGACGGGCGCGGAGCGTCCGTTTCTGCCGCCCCGCGCTTCTGCGCGGAACGCACTTGTCCGATAACAATAAAAGGGACGATGACATGCAATCGCAAGCAACAGGATTACGTCGGGGACTGACCGCCCGCCATATACGCTTCATGGCCTTGGGATCGGCCATTGGCACCGGATTGTTCTACGGCTCGGCCTCTGCCATCCAGATGGCCGGCCCGGCGGTGCTGCTGGCTTACCTGATCGGTGGCGCGGCAGTGTTCATGGTGATGCGCGCGCTGGGGGAGATGGCCGTGCACAACCCGGTATCCGGTTCTTTCGGGCAGTACGCCAGTCAGTACCTGGGGCCTTTGCCGGGCTTTATCCTGGGCTGGACCTACGCTTTTGAAATGCTCATCGTCTGCCTGGCGGATGTCACGGCCTTTGGCATCTATATGGGTTTCTGGTTTCCCGAGGTGGCGCGCTGGATCTGGGTGCTGTCCATTGTCTTGCTGATTGGCGGTCTGAACCTGTGCAGCGTCAAGGTCTTCGGCGAGATGGAGTTCTGGCTGTCGCTGCTCAAGGTCGGGGCGATCATCGCCATGATTCTCGGCGGTTTTGGCATCATGCTGTTTGGCATCGGCTCGGCCGCTACCGAACAGGCGACCGGCGCCAGCAATCTCTGGGCCCATGGCGGTTTCATGCCCAATGGTATTGGCGGCTTGATCGCCTCCTTTGCGGTGGTGATGTTCGCTTTTGGCGGCATCGAGATCATCGGCGTCACCGCGGGTGAGGCCAAGGACCCGCAGCGGGTCATTCCCAAGGCGATCAATGCGGTGCCCCTGCGCATCCTGCTGTTCTACGTACTGACCCTGTTCGTGCTGATGTCGATTTTCCCCTGGCCGCAGATCGGCACCCAGGGCAGCCCGTTCGTGCAGATTTTCGACAGTCTGGGTATCAGCTCGGCGGCGACCATCCTCAATATCGTGGTGATTTCGGCGGCGGTGTCGGCCATCAACAGCGACATCTTCGGTGCCGGGCGCATGATGTACGGTCTGGCTCAGCAAGGGCAGGCGCCCAAAGGCTTTGCTCGGGTGTCCAAGGCCGGGGTGCCATGGATGACGGTGTTGGTGATGGCCGTGACCCTGCTGGGCGGGGTGGTGCTCAATTACCTGATTCCGGAGAACATCTTCCTGCTGATCGCGTCCCTGGCCACCTTCGCCACCGTCTGGGTATGGCTGATGATTCTCTTGACCCACGTGGCGATGCGCCGTTCCATGACCGCCGAGCAGGTGGCCCGGTTGCAGTTCAAGGTGCCGTTCTGGCCTTGGGCGCCAGCGGCGGCGATTGCCTTCATGCTGTTCATCTTCGGCGTTCTGGGTTACTTCCCGAAAACTCAAGCGGCGCTGATGGTGGGTGTGGTGTGGATCGTTCTGCTGGTGGTGGCATACCTGTTGTGGGTCAAGCCGACAACCGGGCAGGCCCAGCCAATCGGCACCGATGCGCCTTTACCGACTCATCAATAACGGAGGCCTTGGATGAAAACGCTTTGGCAACACTGCAACGTCGCCAGCATGGCTCAAGGCGCTTACTCGATCATCGAGGATGCGGCCATCGTGACCTCAGGGGAGCACATCGAGTGGATCGGCCGGCGCCAACAGGTGCCGGTCGCCGATTACCATCAGGAGCAAGACCTAGCGGGGGCCTGGGTGACCCCGGGCCTGATCGACTGCCACACCCATACGGTGTTCGGTGGCAACCGCAGCGGTGAGTTCGAGCAGCGCCTGCAAGGCGTGAGCTACGCCGAGATCGCCGCCGCCGGTGGCGGTATCGCCAGCACCGTGAGGGCGACCCGCGCGGCCACTGAAGAGGAGCTGTTCGTCAGCGCCCGCAAGCGTCTGCTGAGCCTGCTGCGCGATGGTGTCACCAGCGTCGAAATCAAGTCCGGCTACGGCCTGGACCTGGCCAGCGAGCGCAAGATGCTGCGGGTGATCCGCCGTCTTGGCGAGGAGTTGCCGGTCAGTGTGCGCAGCACCTGCCTGGCGGCTCACGCTCTGCCGCCGGAATATGCCGAGCGCAGCGACGACTATATCGAGCACATCTGCAGCGAGATGCTCCCGGCCCTGGCTGCCGAAGGGTTGGTGGACGCCGTGGATGCCTTTTGTGAATACCTGGCGTTCTCTACGGCCCAGGTGCAGCGAGTTTTCGTGGCGGCGCAGAAACTCGGATTGTCGGTGAAATTGCATGCCGAGCAGCTGTCGTCCCTGCATGGCTCTAGCCTGGCTGCGCGTTACCACGCACTGTCCGCCGATCACCTGGAGTTCATGACCGAGGACGATGCCATTGCCATGGCGGCGGCCGGCACGGTGGCGGTGCTGCTGCCGGGGGCGTTCTACTTCCTGCGCGAAACCCAGTTGCCGCCGATGGACGCCCTGCGCAAGCACGGGGTAAAAATCGCCGTGGCCAGCGACCTCAATCCCGGCACCTCGCCGGCGCTGTCGCTGCGCTTGATGCTGAACATGGCCTGCACCTGCCTGCGTATGACGCCGGAAGAAGCGCTGGCGGGTGTTACCTTGCACGCGGCCCAGGCGCTGGGTATGGAAAAGACTCATGGTTCGCTGGAAGCGGGCAAGGTGGCAGACTTCGTTGCCTGGCAGATCGATCGTCCCGCCGACCTGGCTTATTGGCTGGGCGGTGACCTGGAAAAACGCGTCGTGCGACACGGCGTTGAAGTGACTGTTTAGGAGAAGGGTTGTGGATAAGGTTCTGACATTCAAACAAGGCCGGGTGCCCCTGCTGATCAGCATGCCCCACGCCGGTACACGCTTGACCCCGGAAGTAGCCGCCGGGCTGATTCCCCAGGCGCAGAGCCTGCCGGACACCGACTGGCACATGCCGCGCCTGTATGACTTCGCCGAGGCGCTGGGGGCCAGCACCCTGGCCGCCGAGTATTCGCGGTTTGTCATCGACCTGAACCGGCCGTCCGATGATAAACCCTTGTATGCGGGTGCTACCACGGGCTTGTATCCGGCGACGTTGTTCGACGGCGAGCCGTTGTTCGTCGAGGGCCAGGCGCCATCCAAGGAAGAGCGGCAGCAGTACCTGGAGCAGGTCTGGGGGCCTTATCACCGCACCCTGCAAGAGGAGTTGGCGCGGCTCAAGGCCGAGTTCGGCTACGCCTTGCTGTTCGATGCTCACTCCATTCGTTCGCGGATTCCGCGTTTGTTCGAGGGCAAGCTGCCGGACTTCAACCTTGGCACCTTCAACGGCGCCAGTTGCGATGCGCAACTGGCCAGCCGGCTGGAGCGCATTTGCGCCGCCCATGGTGATTACACCCACGTGCTCAACGGCCGTTTCAAGGGCGGACACATCACCCGGCACTACGGCAACCCGGCCGAACACATTCATGCGGTGCAACTGGAACTGACACAAAGCACTTACATGGAGGAATTCGAGCCGTTCCGCTATCGCGAGGATCTGGCAGCACCGACCCAGGGGGTGCTCAAGGCGTTGCTGCAGGACCTGCTGGCCTGGGGGCAAGAGCGTTACGCTTGAGATCGCCATCGCCGACCGGCTGGTACTTACCAGGAACCTGTGGTTTTTTGTAGGCGCGGGCTGGTTGGCGCAGCGCCGTTAACTGACGGCGTCAACCCCGGGCTAGTCCTGTTTTCTTCAAGGACATGCTGATTGCGTGATTCAGGTTTATGATGCCGGACGGCAGAATAAATGAAGTCCCTTCAGGGATGAACCTGACCTCCACGGAGCGCGTCATGCAGACTTTGTACCCGCAGATCAAACCCTATGCTCGGCACGATCTGGCTGTCGACAAGCCCCACGTACTGTATGTCGACGAAAGTGGTTCACCGGAGGGGTTGCCGGTGGTGTTCATTCACGGTGGTCCGGGCGCCGGCTGTGATGGCGCCAGTCGCTGTTACTTCGACCCCAACCTGTACCGCATCGTCACCTTCGATCAGCGCGGTTGCGGGCGTTCCACCCCCCACGCCAGCCTGGAGAACAACACCACTTGGGACCTGGTGGCCGACCTGGAGCGGATTCGTCAGCACCTGGGCATTGACAAGTGGGTACTGTTTGGCGGCTCCTGGGGTTCGACGCTGGCCCTGGCTTATGCGCAAACCCATCCTGACCGGGTACTCGGGTTGATCGTGCGCGGAGTCTTCCTCGCCCGTCCCCAGGAAATTCAGTGGTATTACCAGTGCGGTGCCAGCCGCCTGTTCCCGGATTACTGGCAGGACTACGTGGCGCCAATCCCCCAGGAAGAGCGTCACGATCTGGTCAGCGCTTTCCACAAACGCCTGACCGGCAATGACCAGATCGCCCAGATGCATGCCGCCAAGGCCTGGTCGGGTTGGGAAGGGCGCACCGCGACCCTGCGTCCGAACCCGCAGGTGGTGGATCGCTTCTCCGAGCCGCAGCGAGCGCTGTCGATTGCCCGGATCGAATGCCATTACTTCATCAACAACGCCTTTCTCGAGCCTGACCAGTTGATCCGCGACATGGGCAAGATCGCTCACCTGCCCGGGGTCATCGTCCATGGTCGCTATGACGTGATCTGCCCTCTGGATAACGCCTGGGAACTGCATCAGGCCTGGCCCAACAGTGAATTGCAGGTGATTCGCGACGCCGGCCACGCCGCCTCCGAGCCGGGGATTACCGACGCGCTGGTGCGAGCCACCGATCAGATGGCGCGACGCTTACTCGACCTGCCGCCTGAAGAAGCATGAAGGGCCTGTTGCAGCGCGTGCGCGGCGCGCGGGTGGAAGTGGCCGGCGAAGTCGTCGGCGCAGTGGACCAGGGCTTGCTGGTGCTGGTGGCGGTCGAGCCCGAGGACACCCAGGCCAGCGCCGACAAACTCCTGCATAAGCTGCTTAACTATCGAGTGTTCAGTGACGCCGAGGGCAAGATGAATCTGTCCTTGGCTGACGTGCAGGGCGGGCTGCTGCTGGTGTCGCAGTTCACCCTCGCGGCAGATACCAAAAGCGGTTTGCGTCCGAGTTTTTCCACGGCGGCGCCGCCGGCCCTCGGACAGGCGCTTTTCGACTATCTGGTAGCGAGGGCGCACCAGCTGCATGGCAATGTGGCAGCAGGGCGTTTTGGTGCGGATATGCAGGTGCATTTGGTCAATGATGGCCCGGTAACCTTCCTGTTACAGGCCTGAAAACGGCAGAAACATCTTTTTCCGCCGATCCGGGTCGAAAACTGCCGTTTTTCGCAATAAATACTTTGTTACCCCTGATGCGTTGTAACGCGGCCTACTAGATAATCGCGCGCTACGGGGATCAGCGTTCGTTGGCCCATTTTGACTTAAGTAGAGACTTGTCCTAGGCCGTTTGGGGAATCATTTTGCCCCATCGGAGTCGGAACAATGCTCGCCAACCTGGCATCTAGATAGCTGGCCGTTGGTTTATTGATTTGTTTTCGGCGAGGGTTGCTCGTGATTGTTAGTCCCTGTAACGCACCTAATTTGTTTGCCAAACGGTTACGAAACGCACTGGTGACGGGCTCTGCGCTAATCTGCCTGTTCGGTGCCGGTCCACTCATGGCATTCAGTCTGGATGATGTGTCGGCCAAAGCCAAAGACCTGGCCGAGCAGAAGTACGAAGCCCCGCGCAGTAACCTGCCGAACGAGTTTCGTGACATGAAGTTCGCGGACTACCAGAAAATCCGCTTCCTCACCGAAAAAGCTGAATGGGCCGATAAGAAGACCCCGTTCAAGCTGTCGTTCTATCACCAGGGCATGCACTTCGACACGCCGGTGAAGATCAACGAAATCGGCGCCAAAAGCGTTACCGAGATCAAGTACGACCCGAGTCGTTTCGATTTCGGCGACGTCAAGTTCGATCCCAAAGCCACCGATAAGCTTGGCTACGCCGGTTTTCGCGTCCTGTACCCGATCAACAAAGCCGACAAGCAAGACGAAATCATGACCATGCTGGGCGCGAGCTACTTCCGCGTCGTCGGCAAAGGTCACACCTATGGCCTGTCTGCCCGCGGCCTGGCGATCGACACGGCTTTGCCGTCCGGCGAAGAGTTTCCGCGCTTCAGCGAGTTCTGGATTCAACAACCCAAACCGACCGACAAATTCCTGGTGATCTACGCGCTGCTGGATTCGCCACGGGCCACCGGTGCTTATCGCCTGACCCTGCGCCCGGGCGCCGACACCATCGTCGACGTCAAGGCTCGAGTGTTCCTGCGGGACAAGGTTGGCAAGCTGGGCCTGGCCCCGCTGACCAGCATGTACCTGTTCGGCGCCAACCAGCCGTCGAAAGTCCTCAACTACCGTCGCGAGTTGCATGACTCCAGCGGCCTGTCGATCCATGCCGGCAATGGCGAGTGGATCTGGCGTCCGCTGAACAACCCGAAACACTTGGCCGTGAGCAACTTCTCGGTAGAGAACCCGCGCGGTTTCGGTCTGCTGCAACGTGGTCGTGACTTCAGCCACTACGAAGACCTCGACGACCGCTACGACAAGCGCCCAAGCGCGTGGATCGAGCCCAAGGGCGACTGGGGCAAGGGCACGGTCGATCTGGTGGAAATCCCTACCGCGGACGAAACCAACGACAACATCGTGGCGTTCTGGAACCCGGAAAAACAACCCGAGCCAGGCCAGCCGCTGGACTTCGCTTACCGTATGCACTGGACCATCGACGAAGCCGCTTTGCATGATCCTGACAGCGCCTGGGTGCAACAGACCCTGCGCTCCACCGGTGACGTCAAGCAATCCAACCTGATTCGCCAACCCGATGGCAGCGTGGCCTATCTGGTGGACTTTGTAGGCCCGTCCCTGGAGGCGTTGCCGGAGGACACCGAGGTTCGCAGCCAAGTCAGCGTAGGTGACAACGCTGAGCTTGTGGAGAACAGCGTTCGCTACAACCCGCAAACCAAAGGCTGGCGCCTGACCCTGCGGATGAAGATCAAGGACGCGAGCAAATCCACCGAAATGCGCGCCGCGCTGGTGCGCGACATGCCGGTGGCCGAGCCGGCCAAGGCTTCGACGTCCAACTCCAATTCCTCCATCGCCAAGGCCGACAAGATCGCCGCCAAGCAGCAGGAGAAGAAGAACAAGGAAGCTGCAGCCGCCAAACAGGCCGAAGCCAAGCCGGCCAAGGATGCCCAAGACGCGAAGAGCGTCAAGGACAAGGCCCCTAAAGACGCCAAGCAGCCTGCTGCTGCCGAGGCGGCCCCAGCCACGCCGGAACCGGTTAACACGGAACAAGTCCTGACCGAGACCTGGAGCTATCAGTTGCCTGCCGATGAGTAACTCTCCACTACAGCCAGCGTCGCTTGCCGAGTACCTGGCTCACCTGCCGATGTCGGATGAGCAGCGCGCCGAACTCGCGGGCTGCCAGTCCTTTAGCGAGTTGCACCAGCGCTTGTCGTCCAAGGCCTTCGATGAGTCCGCCGATGCCGCCCAGGTCTCGGTGGGCGAGCGCCTGAGCCTGAGCACCGCCGCCGAGCTTGAAGACGCCGAGATGCTGGGTGTCGACGCCCAGGGCCGGGTGTGCCTCAAGGCCACGCCGCCGATCCGCCGCACCAAGGTAGTGCCGGAGCCGTGGCGTACCAATATCCTGGTGCGTGGCTGGCGGCGTTTGACTGGGCGCACCAATCCACCCGCGCCACCCAAGGACGAACGGGTGCTGCCCGCTGCCCGCTGGCGCACCGTGGGTTCGATCCGGCGCTACATTCTGCTGGTGCTGATGCTCGGTCAGACCATCGTCGCCGGCTGGTACATGAAAGGCAT
The DNA here is from genome assembly GCF_009861525.1 of Pseudomonas sp. LD120. Classification (GTDB taxonomy): domain Bacteria; phylum Pseudomonadota; class Gammaproteobacteria; order Pseudomonadales; family Pseudomonadaceae; genus Aquipseudomonas. The sequence goes on from NZ_WVHL01000005.1 coordinate 648,097, forward strand.
CATGCCGTACCAGGGGTGGTCTTTCGTCGACCTGGAGGAGGTGATGCACCAACCGCTGACGCTCACCGCGCAGCAGGTGCTGCCTTATGCCTTGCAGACCAGCATCCTGATCCTGTTCGGCATCCTGTTCTGCTGGGTATCGGCGGGCTTCTGGACTGCATTGATGGGCTTTCTGGAGCTGCTGACCGGTCACGACAAGTACCGCATCTCCGGGGCCAGCGCCGGCAACGAGCCGATTCCCAGGGAGGCGCGCACTGCCTTGGTGATGCCGATCTGCAACGAAGACGTGCCGCGGGTATTCGCCGGGCTGCGGGCGACCTTCGAGTCGGTGGCGGCCACCGGGGATCTCGACCGTTTCGACTTTTTCGTCCTCAGCGACAGTAACGACAGCGATATCTGCGTCGCCGAGCAGCAGGCCTGGCTGGAGGTGTGCCGCGAGGCCAAGGGCTTCGGCAAGATCTTCTACCGCCGTCGCCGCCGCCGGGTGAAACGCAAGAGCGGCAATCTCGACGACTTCTGCCGACGCTGGGGCGGTGATTACAAGTACATGGTGGTGCTCGACGCCGACAGCGTGATGAGCGGTGAGTGCCTGACCAGCCTGGTGCGCCTGATGGAAGCCACGCCGGATGCGGGGATCATCCAGACCGCGCCGCGGGCCTCGGGCATGGACACGCTGTATGCGCGCATGCAGCAGTTCGCGACCCGGGTCTACGGCCCGTTGTTCACCGCCGGCCTGCACTTCTGGCAGTTGGGTGAGTCCCACTATTGGGGCCACAACGCGATCATCCGCATGAAGCCCTTCATCGAGCACTGCGCCCTGGCGCCGTTGCCCGGTAAAGGCGCCTTTGCCGGTGCGATCCTGTCCCACGACTTCGTCGAAGCCGCGCTGATGCGCCGTGCCGGCTGGGGCGTGTGGATTGCCTACGACCTGCCTGGCAGTTACGAAGAGCTGCCACCGAACCTGCTGGACGAGCTCAAGCGTGACCGTCGCTGGTGCCACGGCAACCTGATGAACTTCCGCCTGTTCCTGGTCAAGGGCATGCACCCGGTACACCGCGCGGTGTTCCTCACCGGGGTGATGTCGTACCTGTCGGCGCCGCTGTGGTTTTTCTTCCTGGTGCTGTCCACCGCGCTGCTGGCAGTCAATACCCTGATGGAGCCGCAGTACTTCCTCGAGCCACGGCAACTGTATCCGCTGTGGCCGCAGTGGCACCCGGACAAAGCCATCGCGCTGTTCTCCACGACTATCGTGCTGCTGTTCCTGCCGAAGTTGTTGAGCATCATCCTGATCTGGGCCAAGGGCGCGAAAGAGTTTGGTGGCAAGTTCAAGGTCACCCTGTCGATGCTCCTGGAGATGCTGTTCTCCATGCTGTTGGCGCCGGTGCGGATGATTTTTCACACCCGTTTCGTCCTGGCCGCGTTCCTCGGCTGGGCCGCGACCTGGAACTCGCCACAGCGTGACGATGACTCCACGCCCTGGAGCGAGGCGGTGCGTCGCCATGGCCCGCAGACCCTGCTGGGCTTTTGCTGGGCGCTGCTGGTGATCTGGCTGAACCCGAGCTTTCTCTGGTGGCTGGTGCCGATCGTCGGTTCGCTGATGCTGTCGATCCCGGTGTCTGTGATCTCCAGCCGTGTTGGCCTGGGCCTGAAGTCCCGTGACGAGAGTCTGTTCCTGATTCCCGAGGAATATGCGCCGCCCCAGGCGCTGCTGGCGACCGATCAGTACACCCACGAGAACCGCTGGCATGCGCTTAACGACGGCTTTGTCCGAGCCGTGGTGGATCCGCAGCAGAACGCTCTGGCCTGTGCCTTGGCCACATCCCGCCACACCCAGGCCGAGCCGATCGAGTGGCTGCGCCAGGAGCGCGTGCGCCATGCGCTCAAAGTCGGTCCGGCGGCGTTGAACAACAGTGAGCGTCTGGCGCTGTTGAGTGATCCGGTGACTTTGGGCCGCCTGCACCAGCAGGTCTGGAGCGAGGGGCATCGCGAGTGGCTGAGCGCTTGGCGCCAATCGGTGGATGCCGACCCCCATGCGCCGCTGCTGCCCTTGCAGCCGCTGATCGCGGCGCCGCAACCGGCCTGAAGCCAACGCCCTTGAGCCCCCGCTCAAGGGCGTTTTATTGTGTGCCGCCGATGTTTCCGACTCTGCCTGGCCGGCTAACAAAAACCCTTGTGCAAATGCCCGAGTGCGTTAGCATCGCTCCCGCGAATTTCTGTGCGTGATCGACAACGGCTTGATATCCGGAGATTTTTCATTTCAGGCCTACTGCGCACAAACACCACAATAAAATGGCTTCAGGGGACTTGAGATGAAGAAGTATCTTTCGCTGCTGCTGGCAGGCGCCGCCGCCTTGCTGGCCGTCAACACGGCCCAGGCCGGCGCCATCGATGACGCGGTCAAGCGCGGTACGCTGAAAGTCGGCATGGACCCGACCTACATGCCCTTCGAAATGACCAACAAACGCGGCGAAATCATTGGCTTTGAAGTCGATTTGCTCAAGGCCATGACCAAGTCCATGGGGGTGAAGCTGGAGATGGTCTCCACCGGCTACGACGGCATCATCCCGGCCCTGCTGACCAACAAATTCGACATGATCGGCAGCGGCATGACCCTGACTCAGGAACGCAACCTGCGCCTGAACTTCAGCGAACCCTTCATCGTGGTCGGCCAAACGCTGCTGATCCGCAAGGAGCTGGAAGGCACCATCAAGTCGTACAAGGACTTGAACAGCGCCGATTACCGCATTACCTCCAAGCTGGGCACCACCGGGGAAATGGTCGCCAAGAAGCTGATCGCCAAAGCCAAGTACCACGGCTACGACAACGAGCAGGAAGCCGTGCTGGACGTGGTCAACGGCAAGGCTGACGCCTTCATCTACGACGCCCCGTACAACGTGGTGGCGCTGAACAAGGTCGGCAACGGCAAGCTGGTGTTCCTCGACAAGCCCTTCACTTACGAACCTTTGGCCTTTGGTCTGAAGAAGGGCGATTACGACAGCCTCAACTTCATCAACAACTTCCTGCACCAGATCCACGAAGACGGCACCTACGATCGCATCCATGCCAAGTGGTTCAAGAGCACCGCGTGGCTCAAGGACATGGAATAAGCGCCAGGTACGCGCTGCGCGGTTGATCGCAGACACGCTTGCCCCCAGCACATCGGCAATGTGCGCGTGGGGCGAGCTGGCGTGCGATGACGTGTTGTTAGCCTCCGCCGAACCTCCTCGCTGCACACTGCTGGAACCTGCAAAGTGAACAAACACAACAAAGCCCAATGGCCCTGGCACGTGCTCACCGTGCTGGTGCTGGTCGTCCTGGCCGGCGCCCTGTATTACGCCACCTCGCTGATGGCCTACGAATGGCGCTGGAACCGCGTGCCGCAGTACTTCGTCTATCAAGCCGAAGAGTCGCAGCGGGCGTCGGAGATCTCCACCGTCATCGAGGTGGTACGCAAGGGTGACAAGGCCGAGGTCACGCTGCGCAGCGATGCTGGCGATGAGCAGCAACTGAGCGTTGCTGAAAACAGCCTGCAAGTGGCGCGTGGCGATGACGTGGCCGAGGGGGATGTCATCGGCGTGACTCGGCACTGGGCGGCAGGACCGCTGCTGTGGGGGCTGTGGACCACCTTGTGGTTGTCGGCGGTGTCTGGCGTGCTGGGGCTGATCATCGGCCTGGGCACGGGCTTGTGCCGGCTGTCAAACAACCCGACCCTGCGCGACCTGTCGACGATCTATGTCGAACTGGTGCGGGGCACGCCGTTACTGGTGCAAATCTTCATCTTCTATTTCTTTATTGGCACGGTGCTCAACCTGTCCCGGGAATTTGCCGGGATTGCCGCGCTGTCGCTGTTCACTGGGGCCTATGTGGCGGAGATCGTTCGCGCCGGGGTGCAGTCCATTGCCCGTGGCCAGAATGAAGCAGCCCGTTCCTTGGGCCTCAGTGCCGGTCAGTCGATGCGCCATGTGGTGCTGCCCCAGGCCTTCAAGCGGGTCCTACCGCCGCTGGCCGGGCAGTTCATCAGCCTGGTCAAGGACACTTCGCTGGTGTCGGTGATTGCGATCACCGAGTTGCTGAAAAGTGGCCGGGAAGTCATCACCACCTCGTTCTCGCCGTTCGAGATTCTGTTCTGCGTGGCGGGCCTGTACTTGTTGATCAACCTGCCGCTGTCGAAAATTGCCAGCCGGCTTGAGCGGAGGCTCGCGCAAAGTGATTGAAGTCCGCGATCTGGTAAAAGTCTTCAACGCTCGCGGCCAGGTGGTGCGGGCGGTGGATAACGTCACTACCCAGGTGGCCAAGGGCGAAGTGCTGGTGGTGATCGGTCCTTCCGGTTCCGGAAAGTCGACCTTCCTGCGCTGCCTCAATGGTCTGGAGGTATTCGACTCCGGCTCGGTGAGCATCGACGGGGTGTCACTGGCCGACCCCAAGACTGATGTGAATGCCTATCGGCGGGAAGTGGGCATGGTGTTCCAGCACTTCAATCTGTTCCCTCACATGACGGTGCTGGAAAACCTCTGCCTGGCGCAGAAGGTGGTGCGCAAGCGCGGCAAGCAGGAGCGTGAGGCCAAGGCCCTGGCACTGCTGGAGAAGGTGGGGATTGCGCAGAAGGCGCATGAGTTTCCCTCGCGGCTTTCTGGGGGGCAGCAGCAGCGGGTGGCGATAGCCCGGGCCTTGGCCATGGAACCCAAGGTCATGCTGTTCGACGAGCCCACCTCGGCCCTGGACCCGGAAATGGTCGGCGAAGTGTTGGACGTGATGAAAACCCTGGCCGTGGAAGGCATGACCATGGTTTGCGTGACCCACGAGATGGGGTTTGCCCGGGAAGTGGCGGATCGAGTGCTGTTTTTCGATCATGGCAAGCTGCTGGAAGATGCCGCGCCGGATGTATTCTTCGACTCCCCGCAAGACCCACGGGCCCAGGCATTCCTACGCCAGGTGCTGTAGCCGCTGCCGAGCGCGAGGCTGCGCCAGGGCCCAAAGGGCCTTCGTCCCCAGCTCCCAGCCGCCGAAGGCCACGATCGTAGCGTCGATCGCGGCTTCGGCGGTGGCTGCAAGGGCAATCAGACCCGGAAACGTCCCACCAGGCCCTGCAAGTGAATCCCCAAGCGCGCCAGCTCAGCGCTGGAGGCGGCGGTTTCCTCGCTGGCCGATGATGTCTGTTCGGACACATCCCGTACATTCAACACGCTGCGATTGATCTCTTCGGCCACGGCGCTCTGCTGCTCGGCGGCGGCGGCGATCTGCTGGTTCATGGCCTGGATCGCCGACACGGTGCGGGTGATGTTTTCCAGGGAACCGCCGGCCCGGCGGGTCAGCTCGACGCTGCTATCGGTCAGGCTGCGGCTGGTGTCCAGGGTGCTGGCCACTTGCTGGGTACCGCTTTGCAGGCCGACGATCAGTTCGGCGATTTCTTCGGTGGATTGCTGGGTGCGTTGGGCCAGGCTGCGCACTTCATCCGCCACCACGGCGAAACCGCGTCCTGCTTCACCGGCTCGCGCCGCCTCGATCGCGGCGTTGAGGGCCAGCAGGTTGGTTTGCTGGGCCACCGACTTGATCACGTCCAAGACGCTGCCGATCTTGTCGCTTTCCAGCTTGAGATGGCCCATGGCTTCGGTGGAGTTGCCGACTTCGTTGGCCAGGCGCTCGATCTGGGCAATGGCTTCGTTGACCACCCGATCGCCTTCACGCGCTTGCTGGTCGGCCGCTACGGCCGCCTCGGAGGCTTCCTCGGCGTTGCGCGCCACCTCTTGCACTGTGGCCGCCATCTCATTCATTGCCGTGGCCACTTGGTCGGTTTCGACTTTCTGGCTGTTGACCCCGGTGCTGGTTTGCTCGGTGACGGCGGACAATTGCTCGGCGGCGCTGGCGATCTGGGTGACACCCTCGCTGATACCGCCGATCAGTTCTCGCAGGCCCAGGGTCATGCGCTGCATCGCGCTTTGCAGTTGGCCCATTTCATCGCGTCGATCCACTGCCAGATTCTGGCTGAGATCGCCAGCAGCCACCCGCTCAGCGGCTTTGAGCGTTTGCTGCAGGGGCGAGATGATCTGTCGGGTGATGGCCCAGGCGGCAATCAGGCCGAACACCAGCGCCAGTACCGTGGCGATCAGTAGGGTGCTCCTGGCCTGATAGGCATCGCTGTCGCGCTTGGCGGTTTGTGCGGCGGTCAGTTGTTTGCTCAGGTCCATCAGCCGTGCGCCTTGGGTGGCCATACGCTTGAGTGCGTCGTTGCTGGCTTGCTCGGCATCGCTGACCGCACTGACGGCTGCACGGTACGCCTTCAGCGACTCGCTGGCCTGCTGCAGCTTGGCGAGGTGCTGCTCGGGCAGCCGCGAAGGCAGGCTGGTGAGGTAGTTCAGGGCGTTGTCGATCGCATCCAGGGCCGGTTGCCTGGCTTCGGGTTTGGCGCTGTAGGTGTAGCCGCGCACCTGGAAGCGCGCCTGCTGGATCAGTTTCGAGAGTTCAATGATGCTGTTGAATTGCGCCACGCTATCGCCTTGTAGCAGTGACTTTTCGACCTCCGCGACCCGGTTCACGGCGTTGTCCGCGGTGGCGCCAAGCTTGGATCTTGCTTCCTCGCGCTGGGTGATGGCACGGGTCATGTCGGCGAAGGCCTTGCGGTACTCGGCCATGGTGAGCAGTTGCTGATCAACCATCGCGGTGCTTTCGGGATGCTGCAGCTGGAGGCGGGCCGCTTGCAGGCCGTCGTCGAGTTGCTTGAGCAAGTCGTTGACCGCGGCCGGGCCCTGCTCGCCATGCGTCTTCTCATAGTTGAGGCGGGCGATACGCAGGTCCTTGCTCAGGGCGTTGAGCGCAGAAATATTGCCCAGCTTGTCGCCCCGTTCGATTACACGACCCAAGCCGTTCCAGCCGGTGGCGGTGATCAATAAGGTCAGGAGCAGCACCAAGCCGAAGCCGACGCCGAGTTTAAGGCTGACGCTCAGGTTTCCCAGGTTTCGGGTTAGCCATCGATGCATGCTGCAGACTCCCTCAGTTGTTTGAGCTTAACGATAGGCTATCGGCGCGCATGTGCGATTCTGTAGCCGGTATGGCCTTTTGCCATGCGAGCGGTGTGTCCGCTCGGCGGTGCTCAGAACAGGCGTGAAAGGAGGGCGGTGACAGCTGTTTCGACTCGCAGGATGCGCTCGCCCAATTGCACCGGTTGCAGGCCTGCCTTGCCCAAAAGGTCGATCTCGTAGGGAATCCAGCCGCCTTCCGGGCCAATGGCCAGGGTCACCGGCTGATCCAGGCCGCGTGGGCAGGGTGGGTACGGGCCGGGATGGCCCACCAGTCCAAGGGTGTCTGCGCTCAAGGCCGGGAGGCGATCTTCGACGAAAGGTTTGAAGCGTTTCTCGATGAGTATTTCAGGCAGCACGCTGTCGCGGGCCTGTTCCAGGCCAAGGATCAGTTGTTCGCGAATGGCCTCGGGTTCGAGAAAAGGGGTCTGCCAGAAGCTCTTTTCCACCCGGTAGCTGTTGACCAGCACCAGCCGGGGCACGCCCATGGCGGCAACGGTCTGCAACACTCGGCGGAGCATCTTCGGTCGCGGCAGTGCCAGCACCATGGTCAGCGGCAGTTTGGTCGGTGGCGGCTGATCGAGGGTCACTTGCAGCTCGGCTTCAGCGGCCTCCAGGCGCAGGACCTGTGCGGTTCCCATCAAACCACCGATGCGCCCCACCCGCAGGCTGTCGCCCACGGCGACCCGATGCACTTCCTGCATGTGGGTCAGGCGCCGGTCGCGTAGCACCACACGGTCGGCCGCAATGAAATCGGCCTCCTCAAGTAGCAGCAGATTCACGCTTGGGTCGCTGGCGGTTGGTCGTCGTGATCGTTCGCCGAGGCATCGTCCGGGTGCTCGCCGCGCTTGCTGACCAGCCCACCGAACAATACGCCGATCTCAAACAGCAGCCACATGGGGATGGCCAGCAAGGTCTGAGAGAAGATGTCTGGCGGCGTGAGGATCATGCCCACCACGAAGCAGCCGATGATCACGTAGGGCCGGATCTTTCTCAGGTAGGTCACGTTGACCACGCCGATCCATACCAGCAGCACCACCGCCACCGGGATCTCGAAGGCCACGCCGAAAGCGAAGAACAGGGTCATGACGAAATCGAGGTAGCTGGTGATATCGGTCATCATTTCTACGCCGGCCGGGGTCGCGGCGGCGAAGAACTTGAAGACCAGTGGAAACACCAGGAAGTAGGCGAAAGCCATGCCTACGTAGAACAGTAGGATGCTCGACACCAGTAGCGGTACGGCGATGCGCTTTTCATGCTTGTACAGTCCGGGGGCGATAAAGCCCCAGATCTGGTGCAGGATCACTGGGATCGCCAGGAACAGCGAGACCATCATGGTCAGTTTCAACGGCGTGAGGAACGGCGAGGCAACGTCGGTGGCGATCATCGTCGCCCCCTCTGGCAGGTACTGGCGCAGCGGGGTCGAGACGATGGTGTAGATCTGCTGGGTGAAGGCGAACAATCCGGCGAAGATGAGGAAGATCGCCGCTACGCAGCGCAGCAGGCGGGTACGCAACTCGGTGAGGTGCGACACCAGCGGCATGTGTTGGTCGTTCTCTGGGATATCGCTCATGGGGCTCGCGGCGGCAAAGTGGAGTCGAGGGAGGCCGTGGTGGCGGGTGCTGCCGCCGGGGCTGCGGCGGGTGCGGGCGCTGCGGGCGTCTCGCCGGCTGGCGTTGCTTCGGCTACCGGCGCGGCGCTCGGCGCATGGATCGTCTGCTCGACCACCGGCTCCACCGACGGCGGGGACTGCGGGGTCGGCGCGAGGATTTTCCGCGCTTCCTGCTCCAGGGACAGAATGTGTTCGTTGTGCAGTTGCCGACGAATCTCGTCGGCCCCGATTTCACGTTCAACTTCCTGTTTTATCGCGTTGAAGCTGCGCTTCAGGCGCCCGACCCACAGGCCGGCGGTGCGCGCAGCGCCGGGCAGGCGCTCGGGGCCGAGCACCAGCAGGGCCACTAGGCCCACCAGCAGCAGTTCAGAGAAGCTGATACCAAACATTAGTCAGTGCTCACGAGTCTTTGCGGGTCGGCTCTTCGACTTTCTGCGCCTGCACATCGATGGTGTGCGGCTGGTTCAGTGACGCGCTCTGCTGCGGCTGAGCAGGTGCCGTTGGTTGTGCGGCTGGCGGTACCACGGGTTCGGCTGGCTTTTCTTCGTCGTTCATGGCCTTGCGAAAGCCCTTGATCGACTCACCGACGTCGGTGCCCAGGTTTTTGAGTTTCTTGGTACCAAAAACCAGTACCACGACCACCAGGATGACGACCCAGTGTTTCCAGTCAAAAATGCCCATGCTGCGTTTCCTCTTAGAAAGTTGTTCAGGCGGACGGACGCGAGGCTTTCTCGGCGTGTCCGGAAAGACCGAAGCGGCGATCCAGTTCATCGAGCACGGCCTGGGGATGCTGCCCCAGTTGCGCCAGCATCACCAGGGTGTGGAACCACAGATCCGCGGTTTCGTAGATCACATCGCTGCAGTCACCACTGATGGCTGCATCCTTGGCGGCGATGATGGTTTCCACCGACTCTTCGCCAACTTTTTCCAGAATCTTGTTCAAGCCCTTGTGATACAGGCTGGCCACGTAGGAGCTATCGGCTGCTGCGTCTTTACGCTCTTCCAGCACTTGGGCCAGGCGGGTGAGGGTATCGCTCATGTCAGTGTCCTGCAGAATAAATCGCGTGCGGGTCCTTGAGGACCGGTTCGACGGTTTTCCACTCGCCATCTTCATAGACGCGGTAGAAACAGCTGTGACGGCCAGTGTGGCAGGCAATGTCGCCAATCTGCTCGACCATCAGGATGATCACGTCAGCGTCGCAGTCCAGGCGCATTTCGTGGAGTTTTTGTACATGTCCGGACTCTTCGCCCTTGCGCCACAGTTTGCCACGCGAACGTGACCAGTAGATGGCGCGGTGTTCGGCGGCGGTCAGGCTCAGGGCCTCGCGGTTCATCCAGGCCATCATCAGCACGCGCCCGGTCTTGTGGTCCTGGGCGATGGCCGGCACCAGGCCGTCCGCGTCCCATTTGATCTGGTCCAGCCAATCTTTCATTTTCGACTCCGACAACCGGGCTCAACCCGCTGGTGACGCCTCGGCGATTGCGACAGTTTGCCAGCAGGTCGCGCCACTGGCTATCGGCGCACGATCAGATACAACCCCACCGCAATCATGAGGCCGGCAGGCCAGTGCCCCAGCTCGTGCAACGGACCGCCAGCGGCCAGAACCGCGCCGGCCCCCAGGTGAGCAGTGCCCAGCAGGCGCAGGAACCAGTCGTTCCGGCGTTTGCCCCCAGGCGCAGGAGGATCGCTGGCATGGGGTTGCGACAAGCGTTCGAGCAGGTCGCGGGTCATGTTGGCCAGGTGCGGCAGTTGCTCGATCTGGTTGTGGATATTGCCCAGGACCGTCTTGGGGCTGACGCGCTCGCGCATCCAGCGTTCAAGGAAGGGCTGCGCGGTGTTCCACAGGTCCAGGTCCGGGTACAACTGGCGGCCCAGGCCCTCGATGTTGAGCAAGGTTTTCTGCAGCAGTACGAGTTGCGGCTGCACTTCCATATTGAAGCGTCGGGCCGTCTGGAACAGGCGCATCAGCACTTGTCCGAAGGAGATGTCCTTCAACGGTTTTTCGAAGATTGGCTCGCACACAGTGCGGATCGCGGCTTCGAACTCGTTGAGTTTGGTTTCTGCCGGGACCCAGCCCGAGTCGATGTGCAACTGGGCCACGCGGCGGTAATCGCGCTTGAAGAAGGCGAACAGATTACGCGCCAGGTAGTCCTGGTCTTCCGGGGTCAGGCTGCCGACGATGCCGCAGTCGATGGCAATGTACTGCGGGCTCCAGGGTTGCACGGTGCTGACGAAAATATTGCCCGGGTGCATGTCGGCATGGAAGAAGCTATCGCGGAACACCTGGGTGAAGAAAATCTCCACGCCGCGTTCGGCGAGCATTTTCATGTCGGTACGCTGGTCGGCCAGGGTCGCCAGGTCCGTGACTTGAATGCCGTAGATACGCTCCATTACCAGCACTTTCGGTCGGCACCAGTCCCAATAGACCTGAGGCACATACAGCAGCGGCGAGCCCTCGAAGTTGCGCTTGAGCTGGCTGGCGTTGGCCGCCTCGCGCAGCAGGTCGAGTTCGTCGTAGATGGTTTTCTCGTAGTCGCTGACCACGTCGACCGGGTGTAGCAGGCGCGCGTCGGCAGAGATCTTCTCTGCGGCTCGGGCGAGTATGAACAACCACGCCAGGTCCTGAGCAATGATCGGCTTGAGGCCCGGGCGGATCACCTTGACCACCACTTCTTCGCCAGTCTTGAGCTTGGCGGCGTGCACCTGGGCCACCGAGGCCGAAGCCAGGGGCTCGATGTCGAAGCGGCTGAACACGTCATTGATTTTCTGGCCTAGCTGTTCTTCGATCAGGGCCATGGATTTTTTCGAGTCGAACGGCGGTACCCGATCCTGCAGCCGCATCAGTTCGTCGGCGATGTCTTCGGGCAACAGGTCGCGGCGGGTGGAGAGTATCTGTCCGAACTTGATGAAAATCGGCCCCAAGTCCTGCAATGCCAGGCGCAGGCGGGCGCCACGGCTCAGGTCCAGCGGCTTGCGCGGGAACCAGCGCCAGGGCAGGGCAAAGCGCAGGGTCAGAAGAAACCAGGGCAGGGGCAGCTCGAACAGCAGGTCATCGAGGCGGTAGCGGATCACAACGCGCTGAATGCGCAACAGACGGCGGACGGCAAGCAGCTTCATGCGTTATCGCTTGGGTCAAGGGATCGGGAAAGGCGTTCGAAGCGCGCCTCAAGGCGTTCCAGGTCGAGTTTGGCCTGATCCAGCTCGCGAAAGCGCGCTTCGGCTTCGCTCTGGCCCACCAGGGTCCGCGATTCTTCGGCGAGGAACTCGGCGAGGTTCTGATTCAGGCTGGCGAAGCCTTGTTGGTACCATCGCGCGCGGCTGCGCACATGGCCGCTGAACAACTGAGTGGCCACCGGGCCCAGCCACCGCGAGAGTTCGTATTCCCAGTCCAATTCAAGGTCCTGGAGAATCGCCGCCAGCTCCATTAGCGCGCCACTGTCACCGTCCAGCGTCACGTCCGGGCTGTGCAGGATCGCCGTCTTGTTCTTGCTCAGTGCCAGGCGCACCAGGTTCGATGCCGCTGCGCGCAGGGTGCAGTCAGGGTCGGCGGCCCACTGGCTGGCCAGCATCAGGCCTTCATCACTGGGCAGAATGAACAGTTGCAAAGCGGGACTGTGGCAGTCCACGGCGATCACCTTGCCATTGAGGTGACCCAGGCGCGGCAGGGCCGTGCTGTCCAGACGCAGCACCCGGTTGATGCCAGTCTCGACGCTGACGAGCAGGCCGCTGAGCAGCATCAGGGTTTGATGCCGCGGTGCAGGGCGACGATGCCTGCGGTCATGTTGTGGTAGGTCACGCGGTCGAAACCGGCCTCGACCATCATCGACTTCAGGGTTTCCTGGTTGGGGTGCATGCGGATCGATTCGGCCAGGTAGCGGTAGCTTTCCGAGTCGTTGGTGATCAGCTTGCCGGCCATGGGCATGAAGGCGAACGAATAGGCGTCGTAGACCTTGGACATCAGTGCGTTGGTCGGCTTGGAGAACTCCAGGACCAGCAGGCGACCACCGGGCTTGAGCACCCGCAGCATGGAGCGCAGGGCGTCTTCTTTATGGGTGACGTTGCGCAGGCCGAAGGCAATGGTCACGCAGTCGAAATGGTTGTCCGGGAAGGGCAGTTTTTCCGCGTCAGCCTGAACGAACTCGACGTTGCCGGCCACGCCCAGGTCCAGCAAGCGGTCGCGACCGACTTTAAGCATCGACTCGTTGATGTCAGCCAGCACTACCTGGCCGGTAGGGCCCACCAGATGGGAGAAGCGCTTGGTCAGATCGCCCGTGCCACCGGCAATGTCCAGCACGCGGTTGCCGGCGCGCACGCCCGACAGCTCAATGGTGAAGCGTTTCCACAAACGATGCATGCCACCGGACAGGACGTCGTTCATCAGGTCGTACTTGGCCGCTACTGAGTGGAACACCTCGGCGACTTTCTCCGCTTTCTGGCTTTCCGGAACGTTCTTGAAACCGAAGTGGGTGGTGGGTTCGGCATCGCTGCCTTTGCGCTGATCAGTCATATCGCTGTCACCAAAAGAGAATGCGCGACATTCTAATGCCGGTGACGGTCTTTGTCTTGGCAAGGCTGAATGTAAGATAGCGAACCGCCGGGACGTTTTGACGCATGCAGGGTCAAGATGCTCCAGGCAAGTCCCTAACCAGCAGGAGCCTTTCAATGGCCCGTATCAGTGTTGAACGTACCCATGGCCTGGGTAAGCAGGTGGCCCGTGAAAAGGCTGACAAACTGGCGCAAAAACTCGCCGATCAATATGGCCTTGAGCCACGGTGGGCGGGTGACACCCTGAACCTCAAGCGCTCCGGGATCAAAGGCACGGTACAGGTGGGCGAGGCGTCTATCAGGATCGATGTTGACTTGGGGCTGTTGATGTCGGCCATGAGCGGCACGATCAAGTCCGAGATCGAAAAGGCCTTGGACAAGGCCCTGGCCTGATCGTTGTTTCAGGACGCTGCCTGTGTACCGCGCCATAGTTGTATTGCATTCGTTAGGGTGCCGATTCTAATTATTCTCTTTAGGTTGTGCCTCAGGTCCTCTTTCTGGGGACGGTTCCTCAAACCTTCTGCGCGTGAGGTGCACCATGGCCAAAGTAGTTCTGAAGAAAAAAGTTGATGCTCGATCGACGACACTGAGCGATGTCAAATCCTATGCCCGCAAGATCTGGCTGGCAGGCCTGGGCGCCTACGCCAAAGTCGGTCATGAGGGTAGCGAGTACTTTCAAGAGTTGGTCAAAACCGGTCAGTCCGTTGAAAAGAAAGGCAAAAAAGCGGTCACTGAACAGCTGGAAGCGGCCAACACTCAGATAGACAGCGTTAAAGGGGATGTCAGTACCTTAAAAGGCAAGGTTGAAGTGCAACTGGATAAGGTCGAAAAGGCTTTTGACACGCGCGTCGCCAGTGCCTTGAATCGTATCGGCATTCCGTCTAAACATGACGTTGAGACACTCTCTGCTAAGCTCGATGAGCTGACGGCGTTGCTCGAACGTGTCGCGCGTGAACATTAAGGAGAACGGGATGGCTGGTAAAAAGAATACTGAAAAAGAAGGCAGCTCGTGGATCGGGAAAGTCGAAGAGTACTCCCGTAAAATCTGGCTTGCTGGTTTAGGCGTGTACTCGAAAATCGACTCTGACGGCAGCAAGCTTTTCGATACTTTGGTTAAAGACGGCGAGAAAGCCGAGAAACTGACCAAGAGTGTAGTGGGCAAGAAAGTTGATGCCGCCAAAGACTCCGCAAGTTCGGCCAAGTCGCGCATCAGTGATGTCAAGGATCGCGCCATGGGTAAGTGGGACGAACTTGAGGGCGCGTTCGACAAGCGCCTGAACAGTGCCATCTCGCGTCTGGGCGTACCAAGCCGCAACGAAGTGAAGGCGCTGCACGAAAAGGTCGACACCCTGACCAAGCAGATTGAAAAACTCACGGGGGCCAAGGTTGCGCCGGTTGCGGCGAAAACCGCTGCCAAAACGGCGGCCAAGCCTCTGGCCAAGCCAGTTGCCAAAGCCGCGGCCAAACCTGCTGCCAAGCCTGCGGCGAAAACCGCCGCGGCCAAGCCCGCAGCTAAGCCTGCCGCCAAACCTGCGGTAAAAACCGCGGCCAAGCCTGTCGCCAAGCCTGCTGCGGCGAAAAAGCCTGCAGCCAAGAAGCCCGCAGTGGCCAAGCCTGCGACTGCGGCGCCGGTAGCCGCGGCCAGTTCGGCGAATTCCGCCGCAGCGCCAAGCTCGGCTGTAACCCCGACCGCCATCGCGACCCCAGCGACACCCAGCAGTCAGTCCTGATTGCATCAGGCAGACAAAAACGCCCGACCTGCCAAGGTCGGGCGTTTTTTATTGGCTGATCGCTAGTCCGGCTATTGCTGTTCGTCCAGGTAACGCAGGGCCATTTGCTCGGTGGCCAGTTTCGCAGGTGGCAGCAGGTGCGGCGCCACCAGCATCATGATCTGGTAGACCACCAGGCGCACTTCCCCCTCGCGATCGAGAATCCGTTGGTAATCCAGGGAGAACAACAGCGTCAGGGTGATCTGTTCCACCAGTTGGCCCAGCGCCTGGGTGCCGCTTACCAGTTGCCCCATGGCTTTTAGCCGAGCCAACAGCGATGCGAGCGTGCGTTTGAGGGCGTTGAGCAGGTTACGAATGCCCTTGGCCAGTTTTGGCAAGCGCCCGGCCAGGTTGGACAGGTCCTGGAACAGAAAGCGGTAGTGGGCCAGTCGCTCGACAATCAGGTGCAGAAACAGCCAATAGTCTTCCGGCGCCAACTGCGCGTCGGACGGCGGGTCCAGCAGCGGGGTCAGTTCGCTCTGGAACCGCTCGAACAGGCTGAGTATCAGCGGCTCCTTGCCGTGGAAGTGGTAGTAGAGGTTGCCTGGGCTGATCCCCATTTCATTGGCCACCTCCATGGTGGAGACATTGGGCTCGCCCTTCTGGTTGAACAACTGCAGGGCACATTCGAGTATCCGGTCGCGGGTTTTCATCCTGACTTCTTGTCGTTCCATTCAAAGGTGCGACTCCTGCGCGGAGTCGTCATGCAAAGTCTTTTCAGCGCACGCGCACGTAGGTGCCCGGTGCGGCCTCCATCGGCGGATAGTTCTGATTGCCGAGGGTGGTCAGGGTTTCCCGTTGTGCCCCCGAATGCTCCTGGATCCAATCCAGCCATTCGCTCCACCAACTGCCGTCGACATGCTTGGCGTCGTAGTACCAAGCTCGTGGGTCGCCGCTGAGCTTGTGGTTCTCCACGTAGTTGGCTTTGGGGTTGTTTGGCGGGTTGAGAATGCTCTGCACATGCCCGCTGTTGGACAGCACAAAGCGCTTGGAACCGCCCAGTAGCAAGGTCGAGCGGTAAACCGCGTCCCAGGGCGTGATGTGATCGTTGATTCCGGCCACGCTGAAGCTGTCCAGCGTGACCTTCTGCAGGTCGATTGGCGTGCCGCAGACTTCCAGTCCGCCGACGTGGCTCAACGGGTTGTGCTTGAAGAAATCCAGCAGGTCCCCATGCAGGGCGGCCGGTAGCCGAGTGCTGTCGTTGTTCCAGTAGAGGATGTCGAAGGCCGGTGGTTCTTTGCCCAGCAAGTAGTTGTTGACCCAGTAGTTCCAGATCAGGTCGTTGGGGCGCATCCAGGCAAAGACCTTGGCCATGTCGCGGCCGTCCAGAACACCCTGCTGATACGAACGTCGCTTGGCCGCTTCCAGGGTTTTCTCGTCGGCGAACAGCGTGGCCGGGCTGTCCAGCTGGCTGTCCAGAAGACTCACCAGGTAAGTGGCGCTGGCGACCCGGCGCAGTTGCCGCTTGGCCTGCAGGTGCCCTTGCAGGGCGGCGATGGTCAGACCGCCGGCGCAGGCTCCCATCAGGTTCACTTCCCGGCTGCCGGTAATCGTCCGGGTGACATTCAAGGCTTCCTCGGCGGCTTCGACGTAGCTCGACAGGCCCCACTCGCGATGGCGCACATCCGGGTTGCGCCAACTGACCATGAACACCTGCAGGCCGTTCTTCAGAGCGTACTGGACGAAGCTGTTATGTGGGCTGAGATCGAAGATGTAGTACTTGTTGATTTGTGGCGGCACGATCAGTAGCGGCTTGGCGTACTGCTTCTCGCTCATGGGGCTGTACTGGATCAGTTCCAGCAGTTCATTGCGAAACACCACCGAGCCCGGAGTCACCGCTAGGTTCTTACCGATTTCGAAGGCGTGCTTGGTCACCTGGCTGGGCAACCCATTGTTGTGCAGCAGGTCATCCAGCAGGTTGCCGATGCCACGCACCACGCTGTTGCCTCCGCTATTGAAGATCTCCTTGAGGGCCAGGGGATTGAGCAGGGTGTTGGAGGGAGACACCGCGTCGTTGAGCAGGGAGAAGGCAAAGTGCGCCCGAGCCCGGTCGTCCTCGCTCATGCCGCTGTCGTCGATCCAGTGCCGAACCTGCTTTTGCCAGCTGAGGTAGGCCTGCAAGCCTCGTTTGTAAAAGGGGTTGAGGGTCCAGGCCGGGTCGGCGAATCGGTTGTCCTTGGGGCTGGGTTTATGCAGGGTTTCGCCGAGCAGCACGCGTCCCAACTGGCCGCCCAGGGCCAGGGTGTGACGGGCGCTGTGCAACGGGTTGCGCAAACTGTGGGCCGCCAGGCTGCGCAACGTCGAGAGCAGGTCCCGGCCGCGAAGACCGGTAATCGCGCTCTGCGCGTTGATGTATGCCGCAGGGGATGGCACCAAGCCCTGCGCGGGTTTGTCTTGCATGAGTCAACACTCCTTCGTCAAACCACTAACAAGCAGACCAATCCAAGACAGACAACATAGTCGGTCCTGGCCCTTCTCGCGCGCGACGATCCTGTCGACAGAGTTGTTTTATTTCGTAGGGTGCAACGGCAGTGGGTGCGGATGCATCACCGCCCGTTGCCGTTCTTCCTGGAGGAACTTCATGATGATTGGGGCAACGGCTTCGGCCCGGGTGATCAGGAACAGGTGGCCGTCGTCGATGATGTGCAGTTGGGCGTTGGGAATTCGCCAGGCCAGCATGCGCATGTTGATCAAGGGAATCAGCGGGTCGTCGTCACCGGCCAGTACCAGGGTTGGCTGATGGATCTTGTGTAGCCAATGAATGCTGGTCCAGCCCACGCCTGCAAACAGTTGCCAGTAGTAACCCAGCTTGCCGGCCGAGCGCACCTTGGCCGCGTGCTCGGCGGCCAGGTTCGGGTCACGGCGGAAAGAGCCGCCGTAAATCAGCGGCGCAATGCGCATGACGTGGGAGGGCTGCACGTAGCGCCGGGGACTGGCCATCATCATCAGCACTTTGGGTTTGCCTGGCACCATGAAGGCGCCGGCGGCGGTGGCGGCCAGCACCAGCTTTTTGCAGCGCTCGGGATAGTCATAGGCGAACTGTTGAGCCAGCGCTCCACCCCAGGACACGCCCACCGCGTTGACCTGGCCGTAGTCGAGGTAATCGAGCATGCGCGCTGTCAGTTTGGCCAGCCCGGGAAATCGATAAGGCCGACTGGGCGTCGAGGAGCCGCCTACGCCGGGGACATCAAAGGCGATGACCTCCAAGTCCGGGTCCAGCGCCTGAATGAAGGGAAACACCAGCTCCAGGTTGGCGCCGATGCCGTTGAAAATCAGCAGCGGCGTCAAGTGAGGCTTGCCGGGGCGTACTGCGGTGCGGATGGACTGACCATCCAGGTCGACGGTACGGAAGATGAACGAGTGTGGCATGCCGTAGCCCTTTGAATTGAACCGTAGGAGGTGCTGTCCCGGGCACTTTCCGGATTATCTGAGGCCAGGCCTCGTATTAAGAATAGGGCTTGGCGGCACTTTCTGACGCCGCATGGATCAAGACGCGGACCTTAGCGCTCATGGACATAGGTCCCCGGCGCTGCCTCGGCGGCTGGATGTTTTTTGTTGCCCAGTACCTGCGGCGCCGGTTTCAGTTCGCCCGAGCGCTCCGCCTGCCAGGCCTGCCAGTGCAACCACCAGGAATCGGTGTGCTTGACCGAATCTTCTTGCCACTGGTCAGGGCAGGCCGGGATCTCGGTGCTGGTCATGTAACGCGCTTTGGGGTTGCCCGGTGGATTCAGGATGCTCTGGATGTGGCCGCTGCTGGACAACACGAATTCAACCTTGCCGCCGAACAGCTGCGCCGACTTGTAGCAGGACTTCCACGGGGTGATGTGATCATTGGTGCCGGCCAGGGAAAAGATATCGGCCGTCACCTGTTTCAGGTCAATCGGCGTGCCGCACACTTCCAGTGCATTGGCTCGAACCAGTGGATTGTTTTTGAACATTTCGATCAGGTCGCCGTGGAACGCGGCGGGCAGGCGGGTGGTGTCGTTGTTCCAGAACAGGATGTCGAACACCGGTGGTTCGTTGCCCAGCAGGTAGTTGTTGACCCAGTAGTTCCAGATCAGATCGTTGGGGCGCATCCAGGCAAACACCTTGGCCATGTCGCGACCTTCGAGCACCCCGGCCTGGTAGGAGTGGCGCTTGGCCGCTTCCAGGGTTTGCTCGTCGACGAACAGCGCCACCTGGGTATCCAGGGTGGTGTCGAGCACGCTGACCAGCAGGGTCAGGGCGTTGACCTTCTTTTGCCCTAGAGCGGCGTAGTGGCCCAGCAGCGCGGTGCAGGTAATGCCTCCGGAGCAGGCGCCGAGCATGTTGACGTCCTTGCTGCCAGTGATCGCGGTGACCACATCGACTGCTTCTTTGAGGGCTTCGATGTAGGTGGACAGGCCCCATTCCCGTTGTGCCTTGGTGGGGTTGCGCCAACTGACGATGAACGTCTGTACGTTGTTGCGCAGGCAAAAGCGCGCCAGGCTCTTGTCCGGGCTGAGGTCGAAGACATAGAACTTGTTGATCTGGGGGGGGACCACCAGCAGCGGGCGCTCATGCACCTGCTCGGTGATCGGCCGGTACTGGATCAGTTCCAATACATCATTGCGAAACACCACTGCACCTTCGCTGGTGCCGAGGTTTTTGCCGACCTCAAAGGCGTCCATGTTGACCTGGCTGGGCATGCCACCGTTGTGTACCAGATCCTTGGCCAGGTGAGACAGGCCATCCAGCAGGCTCTTGCCGCCGGTCTCAAAGAAACGTTTGACTGCGGCGGGGTTGGCGGCGCTATTGGTTGGGGCCATGGCTTCGGTCATCAGGTTGATCACGAAGTGCCCGCGGCTGATGTCCTGGGCGGACAGGCTGCTGTCGTCGATCCAGTCATGGAGCTCTTTGCGCCATGCCAGGTAGGTTTGCAGATAGCGTTTGTACAGCGGGTTCTGACTCCAGGCCGGATCATTGAAACGACGATCGTCGCTTTCCGGTTGCAGGGCCGACTTGCCGAACATCACGTCCTTGAGTTCCAGGCCGAAGTGGGCGACGTGTTTGACACTGTGGATGGGTTGTTTGATGGCCTGGGTGAGCACCATGCGAGCAGAGGTAAGCAGATCCTTTCTACGCAAGCCAATGACCGGATTGAGCCCCAGGGTGTTTTCCGAGGCTTGGCGTTTTAGGTCATCGTTATTTTTGTTACTCATCTACGACGCTCCATTGTCCTGAGACGAGTACCGGACCTGCTGTGCAGTCACACAGCACGATGCCAGGTACTACTGTTCGGGTGACCGATAATTGCGCACCGCTGCTTTTTAGTTCAGAAAGCTCTGCAGGGAACTGGCCAGTTCCATTGGTTACCCGAGTTTAATTTTTTTCGCAAGCAGGCCATTCATTGGCCATACAGCCGTGCATTCAAACAGATGAAATTAGAAAATGCCCTCTAAACAGCCGAAGGTCTGAACTAGAGCATCAGCTTGACCACGGACTCATTCGGATCGCGGGATTTTCCGGCGGCTTTGAGTTCCGCCAGATAATCGCTCCACAGCGTGTCTTGGCGCAGGGCTAACTGATACAGGTAGTCCCAGGTGAACAAGCCGCTGTCATGGCCGTCGTCGAAGGTCAGTTTCAGCGCGTACTGACCAGCGGCTTCGACCTTGCTCAGGCCGACGCCGAGCTTGCCGAATTGCAGGATGGGTTTGCCATGGCCCTGGACCTCGGCGGAGGGGGAGTGCACGCGCAAGAACTCGGCGGGCAGGTGGTAGACCTCGTCCGGCCCGTAGGTCAGGGTCAGGGTTTTCGAGGCCTTGTGCAGATTGATGCCGGTGGGGAGTTTAGTCATGGAGGCAGCTTAAAGCTGCACGCTACAAGCTACAAGATGACCGCGATCAACTTGCAGCTTGAGGCTTGCCGCTTGTTGCTTAAAGGATGTAGCGGGACAGATCTTCGTTCTGCGCCAACTCGCCCAAGTGGCTGTTGACGTAGGCAGCGTCGATGCGGATCGGTGTTTCGCTGTGAGCGCTGGCCAGGTCGCCGGCGCTGAACGACACCTCTTCCAGCAGGCGCTCAAGCAAGGTGTGCAGGCGGCGCGCACCGATGTTCTCGGTCTTCTCGTTAACCTGCCAGGCGATTTCCGCCAGACGCTTGATGCCATCGGGCAGGAACTCGATGCTCAAGCCTTCGGTCTTGAGCAGCTCGCGGTATTGCTCGGTCAGGGAGGCGTGCGGCTCGCTGAGGATGCGCTCGAAGTCTTCTGGTGACAGCGCCTTGAGTTCCACGCGAATCGGCAGCCGGCCTTGCAGTTCCGGCACCAGGTCGCTGGGCTTGCTCAGGTGGAAGGCGCCGGAGGCAATGAACAGAATGTGATCGGTCTTGACCATGCCCAGCTTGGTGTTGACTGTGCAACCTTCGATCAGGGGCAGCAGGTCGCGTTGTACGCCTTCACGGGACACGTCGACGCCGCCGGAGTTGCCACGCTTGGCGACTTTGTCGATCTCGTCGATAAACACGATGCCGTGTTGCTCGACCGCTTCCAGGGCCTTGGCTTTGAGCTCTTCGTCATTGACCAGGCGGCTGGCTTCTTCATCGCGCACCAGCTTTAGCGCTTCCTTGACCTTGAGCTTGCGGCTCTTGCGCTTGCCCTTGCCCATGTTGGCGAACAGGCTTTGCAATTGGTTGGTCATTTCTTCCATGCCCGGTGGCGCGGAAATGTCGATGCCGGTGACTTCTGCCACTTCGATCTCGATTTCCTTGTCATCCAGCTGGCCTTCGCGCAGGCGCTTGCGGAACAGCTGCCGGGTGTTGGAGTCCTGGGAGGGCGCTTCATCGCTGTTGAAGCCCATGCGCGCGGGCGGCAGCAGGGCATCGAGGATGCGCTCTTCGGCGGCATCTTCGGCACGATGGCGAACGCGGATCATTTCCTGTTCGCGGAACATTTTGATCGCCGCGTCGGCCAGGTCGCGAATGATCGATTCAACGTCACGGCCAACGTAGCCGACTTCGGTGAACTTGGTGGCTTCGACCTTGATGAACGGGGCATTGGCCAGTTTGGCCAGGCGCCGGGCGATTTCGGTCTTGCCGACACCGGTAGGGCCGATCATCAGGATGTTCTTGGGGGTTACTTCAACGCGCAGCTCCGCCGGCAGTTGCATGCGGCGCCAGCGGTTACGCAGGGCGATAGCGACGGCGCGCTTGGCATCGTCCTGGCCGATGATATGGCGGTTGAGTTCGTGGACGATTTCGCGGGGTGTCATGGACATAGTAATTGGCGGTCCTCAAGCAAGAATGAATGCCGTAGCGCTAGCGCTGAAACAGGCTTATTCCGCGAGATCCTGCTCCTCGATGGTTTGAGTGTGGTTGGTGAATACACAGATGTCACCGGCGATACCCAGAGCGGTTTCGACGATCTCACGGGCCGACAGGTCGGTTTTTTTCAGCAGCGCGCTGGCAGCGGCCTGGGCGTAGGCGCCGCCGGAACCCATGGCGATCAGACCGTCTTCGGGTTCAACCACGTCGCCGTTACCGGTAATGATCAAGGAGGCGTCCTTGTTGGCTACGGCCAGCATGGCTTCCAGGCGGCTGAGGGAGCGATCGGTGCGCCATTCTTTGGCCAGTTCGACAGCGGCTCGAATCAGGTGGCCTTGGTGCTTCTCCAGCTGTCCTTCAAAACGTTCGAACAGGGTGAAGGCGTCAGCGGTGGCTCCGGCGAAGCCGGCGATGACCTGACCGTGATACAGGCGACGGACTTTTTTCGCGTTGCCTTTCATCACGGTGTTGCCGAGAGAAACCTGGCCGTCGCCGCCCATGACGACTTTGCCGTGACGGCGGACTGAAACGATGGTGGTCAAAGGGGGAGTCTCCACGCAGCGGGGCGAAAGTGCCCTGATGAAAACTCATATGGGGGTGGTGTGAGGTTTTTCAACTGCGCGGTAGCGAGAGAGACGAGCGGTGGGCGGGGTGCCAGAGACACCCCGCCTGCGTGCTTCGGGGCGGTTTTGCAGCCCAGCGGGAGCACGCTCCCTGGTCGCAGGTCGGCTTAGCGGTTCTGGCGCTGTTGTAACAGCAGGTTGCTGAAGCCAGCGCCTGCCAGTTGTTTTTGCGCCACGGTCAGTTGTTCACGATTGCTGAACGGCCCCACCAATACCCGGTACCAGGTTTCGTCTTTCACCGTGCCGGATTCGACCGCAACCGACTGGCCCAGCAGGATGATCTGCGCGCGGACTTTGTCAGCATCGGCCTCCTTGCGGAACGAGCCGGCCTGGAGGAAGAACTTGGTCACGGGAGCGGCCTTGGCCACAGGCGGTGCGGGGGGCGGAGTGATGCCGGCCAGGGCCGCCTGGGCCCGAGCGGTGTCGATCTTCGCGGCTTCCGCAGGTGTTACCGGGGTCGTCGGCACCGTAGGTACTTGCGGTGTCGGCGGGTTTTTTTCCGGTACCGCCTCAGGCGGCACAATCACCTCCGACTCCGGCAGCAGGGTGTAGAAGTCGTATTTGGGCTTCACCGGTTGCTGCGGACTCGGCGGGGTTTTGTTGGCCTCGGCGATCTTGCTGGCTTTGTGTTGTTCGATTTTTTCGCGTTTGACGCTGTCGCCGCCTTTACCTGGTTCGAGCTTCATCAGAAACACGATGAAGCCGCCAATGGTCAGGCCGATGACCAGCCATAACCAGCCCGGAATCGGCTGTTTGGCCGGGGCCTGGTAACGACTGGCGCCACGCTTGGGTGCAGGTTTTTTCTTGGCAGCCAACTTACATTTGCTCCAGGACTTTGAGGCCCAGCAGTTCCAGACCTTGCTTGAGGGTGCGACGGGTCAGCTCCGTCAGGCGCAGGCGGCTGTGCATCTGCGCTGGCGTTTCGGCTGCCAGGATCGGGCAGTTTTCATAGAAGCTGGAGAACAGCCCCGCCACGTCGTACAGGTAGGTGCAGAGAATGTGCGGCGTGCCCTTGTCGGCCACGTTATTGAGAATCTCGCCAAACTGCGCCAGTTTGGCCGCCAGCTCCAGTTCCTGGGCCGCTAGCAGTTCGATCTGACCGCCGACTTCGCTGAAATCCTTGCCCAGCTTGCGGAACACACCGGCGGCGCGGGTGTAGGCGTAAAGCAGGTACGGCGCGGTGTTACCTTCGAAGTTGAGCATCAGGTCGAAGTTGAAGCTGTAGTCGCTGGTGCGGTGCTTGGACAGGTCGGCGTATTTCACCGAGTCGATGCCCACCACCTTGGCGATGCTGCGAAGGTCGGCTTCCGGCAGTTGCGGGTTCTTCTCTTTCACCAGGGCGTAGGCGCGTTCTTCGGCCTCGGTCAACAGGTCGATGAGCTTCACGGTGCCGCCGTCGCGAGTCTTGAACGGACGGCCGTCGGCGCCGTTCATGGTGCCGAAGCCCATGTGCTCCATTTCCATCGGATGGGTCACGAAACCGGCTTTGTGGGCCACCGCGAACACTTGCTGGAAGTGCAGGGCCTGACGCTGGTCGACGAAGTACAGCGCGCGATCGGCCTTGAGCGTGCTGCTGCGGTAGCGCACGGCAGCCAGGTCGGTGGTGGCATACAGGTAGCCGCCGTCGGCCTTGACGATGATTACTGGCAGCGGCTCGCCTTCGGCATTCTTGAACTCGTCGAGGAACACGCACTGGGCGCCGTTGCTCTCCACCAGCATGCCCTTGGCCTTGAGATCGTTGACCACATTGATCAGGTCATCGTTATAGGCGCTCTCGCCCATGACGTCGGCCATGCTCAGCTTGACGTTGAGCAGTTCGTAGATCTTCTGGCAGTGGGACAGCGAGATGTCCTTGAACTTGGTCCACAGCTCCAGGCAGTGCGGGTCGCCGGCTTGCAGCTTGACCACCAGGCCGCGGGCGCGGTCAGCGAAGGTTTCGGATTCGTCGAAGCGCTGCTTGGCGGCGCGGTAGAAGTTCTCCAGGTCCGACAGTTCTTCGCTGGTGATGGGGTTTTCTTCCAGGTAGGCCATCAGCATGCCGAACTGGGTGCCCCAGTCGCCGACGTGGTTCTGACGGATCACGGTGTCGCCGAGGAACTCCAGGACCCGCGCCACACCATCGCCAATGATGGTGGAACGCAAGTGGCCGACGTGCATTTCCTTGGCCAGGTTCGGCGCCGACATGTCGATCACGGTGCGTTGTGTTGCGCCGGCTTTGCGCACGCCCAGGTGTTCGTCGCCGAGGGCGGCGTCCAAGCGTGCAGCCAGGGCCTGGGTGTTCTGGAAGAAGTTGATGAAGCCCGGGCCGGCGATTTCCGCCTTGCTCAGGTTTTCATCGCTGGGCAGTGCCGCGATGATTTTTTCCGCCAGGTCGCGAGGTTTCATGCCCGCTGGCTTGGCCAGCATCATGGCGATGTTGCTGGCGAAGTCGCCGTGGGTCTTGTCGCGGGTGTTTTCGACCTGGATCGCCGGCGTCAGGCCTTCTGGCAACACACCTTCGGTGACGAGTTGGGTGATGGCTTGCTGGATGAGCTGGCGAATGGTGTCTTTCATGGTCTTCTCGTTCGACCGCTGGCGCGGGGGCGCGTTGGTGCGCGGGTGGAAAAACTGGGCATTATCCGTTGCTGGAACGGGCTTGCCAACTATAGAGGGCTGCATGGGGATCGGTGGTGGTTGTTCGACGCTATTCGCGAGCCAGGCCATTCCTGGAGGATGACAGCCATCCATTGTTGGAGCAGGTGTGTTGGCAAAAGTGCGATGTCGCTCAATACAAATCCACAGGGTCCACATCCAGCGACCAACGGACCTGGCGTCCGCTGGGCATTTGCTCCAGCACCAGCAGCCAGTTGCTCAGCAGACGATGCAGCGGTGCCCGGGCAGCGGCCTGCAATAACAACTGCGCGCGATAGCGCCCGGCGCGCCGCTCCATCGGTGCTGGAACCGGCCCCAGCAGCTCGATTCCTCCCAGGTTCTGTTCGGTCAGCAGGCGCTCGGCTTCGCTGCAGGCTTCATCGAGGAATGCCTCGGCCTGGCCCGGCTTGTGGGCTTCGGCCCGCAGCAGCGCCAGATGGGCAAAGGGGGGCAGGCCCGCGGCGCGGCGCTCGCTCAGGGCCTGTTCGGCAAAGGCGAAATAACCTTGCTCGGTCAATTGCACCAGCAGCGGGTGGTCGGCAAGGTGAGTCTGGATGATCACCTTGCCCGGCTCTTCGGCCCGCCCCGCACGCCCGGCGACTTGGACAATCAGTTGCGCCATGCGTTCGCTGGCGCGGAAGTCGCCGGAGAACAGGCCGCCATCGGCATCGAGGATCGACACCAGGGTGACCCGGGGGAAGTGGTGTCCCTTGGCCAGCATCTGGGTGCCCACGAGGATGCACGGATGACCTTTCTGGATGGTGGCGAATAGTTGGTTCATCGCGTCCTTGCGCGAGGTGCTGTCGCGGTCCACCCGTAGCACGGGGTAATCGGGAAACAGGATCCCCAGGCGTTCTTCGGCTCGCTCGGTGCCGGCGCCCACGGGGCGCAGGTCGACCTTGCCGCATTGCGGACAGTGACGGGGCACCCGTTCCACATGGCCGCAATGGTGGCAGCGCAACTCGCCGGAGCGCTGATGTACGGTCATGCGGGCATCGCAGCGCAGACATTCAGACATCCAGCCGCAGTCATGGCAGAGCAGGGTCGGGGCAAAACCACGGCGATTGAGGAACACCAACACCTGTTGCCCGGCCGCCAGGGTCTGGCCGATGGCTTGTTGCATCGGGCCAGAAATACCGCTGTCCAGTGGACGGCTTTTTACATCCAGGCGTAGGAAGCGTGGTTGTTTGGCGCCGCCGGCGCGCTCGTTCAGGCGCAGGAGCCCATAACGGCCGGTGTAGGCGTTATGCAGGCTTTCCAGGGACGGCGTGGCCGAGCCCAGGACAATCGGGATGTTTTCCTGGCGGGCGCGGACCAAGGCCAAGTCCCGGGCGTGGTAGCGTAGGCCTTCCTGCTGTTTATAGGAGCCATCGTGCTCCTCGTCGATGATGATCAGTCCGGGGTTCTTCATCGGGGTGAACAGCGCCGAGCGGGTGCCGATGATGATATCGGCTTCGCCATCCCGGGCCGCGAGCCAGGCGTCCAGGCGCTCACGATCATTGACCGCCGAGTGCAGCAGGGCGATGCGTGCGTTGAAGCGCTGTTCGAAACGCGCCAGGGTTTGCGGTCCCAGGTTGATCTCCGGGATCAGCACCAGCGCCTGCTTGCCGGCTTCCAGGGTTTCGCGGATCAGTTGCAGGTAGACCTCGGTCTTGCCGCTGCCGGTAACACCGGCCAGGAGAAAGGCGTGATAACTGTCGAACCCGGCGCGGATGGCCTCGTAGGCGGCGCGCTGCTCGCTGTTGAGCGGCAGCTCGGGCTGGGCCAGCCAGTGTTCGTGGCGTAGGCCCGGAGCGTGCTTGCGTACTTCCACCTGCACCAGATCCTTGGCCAGCAGCAGATCCAGGCTGTCCTTGCTCAGCATCAGCTTGCTCAGCAAGGTGTGCGGTACGCCATGGGGGTGCTGAGCCAGGGTCGCCAGGGCTTCACGCTGGCGCGGGGCGCGGGCGATGCGTGGGTCATCAAGGCGGGCGCCAGGGGCAATCGACCAGAAACGCTCCTGGCGGGCCTCGGCCAGCTCTCCCTGGCGCAGTAGCACCGGCAGCGCCCAGCTCAGAGTGTCGCCCAGGCTGTGTTGGTAATACTGAGCGGTCCACAGGCACAGCTTGAACAGAGCGGGTGGCAGTGGCGGGGTGGGGTCCAGCAAGGCCAGCGCCGGCTTGAGTTTCTCGGCCGGGACTTCGCTGTGATCCGCCACTTCCACCAGAATGCCGATCATTTCCCGGCGGCCGAACGGCACCCGCAGGCGCATGCCCGGATGCAATTGGGCGCGCAGCACGCCGGCTGGAGCACGGTAGTCGAACAAGCGGCGCAGGGGGGAAGGCAGGGCGAGGCGCAGAATGGCGTCGGGCACGCGGGAAAATCTCGATGAGCGGACAGTAAATAAGCCCCGGAGCCTAACAGAGGCGCTCTGGAGTGTCCTGCACAAGCGTGTACGGCTCCGGTTACTGCGACCTTTGAGCTGTACCGGGACAGCCGTCGTCGTTCACGGAACGGCAATCCGGGGGCTGTCAAGGCTGCATGGGGGTTTTCTGATGGAGTGCAGTCAGGATCTCTTGCGCGATTGATGCGGTCTGGTAGAATTCGCGCCCTAATTCGTGCGGTATTCAACAATAGTGTTGGGTGGCGGCACGCTAGCCTGAGGAATGCACCATGAAAGCCGATATCCATCCAGTATACGAAGCCATTACCGCTACTTGCAGCTGCGGTAACGTCATCGAAACTCGCTCCACCCTGGCCAAGCCTCTGAGCCTGGACGTGTGCAACGAGTGCCACCCGTTCTACACCGGTAAGCAAAAGACTCTGGACGTTGGCGGTCGTGTCGACAAGTTCAAGTCGCGCTTCGGTGCTTTCGGCGCAACGAAAAAGGCCTGAGGCTGATCGTTCTGGAAAGCCGTTACCGACTTTCCTCGCTGATGAAAAAGGCGTCCCTGGTGGGCGCCTTTTTTGTGGCTGCGATTTGGCTGACCACCGCCCAGGCGTTTTGCCCGGCGCCGAAGGGGCTGATTCCTGCGAGGGTGCAGAGCGTGGTGGATGGCGACACCTTGCGTCTCACGGACGGTCGCAGCGTCCGCATGATTGGCCTCAATGCACCGGAACTGGCCAGAAAGGGGCGGCCCGCGGAGCCCTTCGCGGTGGCGGCGCGGCAACGCTTGCAGCGATGGGTGGCGCAGAGCGGTGGCCGGGTCGATCTGTTGCTCGGGCGTGAACGCCGCGACCGCTATGGGCGGACCCTGGCTCATGTGTATGGCGTCAATGGCGACAGCTTCGAGGCCCGGCTGATTGCCGAGGGACTGGCTTATCAGATTGCGATCGCGCCAAATGTCGCCCAGGTCGCCTGCCTGCAAGCCGCAGAAAGCCACGCGCGTCGAGCCCGGCTGGGGCTTTGGCGGCGTTCACCTGTACTGAAAGCGGGGCAGATCCGGCGTCCGGGGTTTGTCTTGGTCGAGGGGCGTGTGAGTAAGGTGCAACGCAATCGTGGCGGGGTTTGGATCACATTGCAGGGCTCGATTGTATTGCGTATTGCACCCAATATGCTGGGTAGATTCGACAGGATGGCGTACAAGGGCCTGGTCGGCAGGTCGCTCGAGGCTCGGGGTTGGGTTGTGGAGCGGCGGAGGCAGGGGCGCATGGGCTCCGGCCATTCGCGTTGGATGTTGTCGCTCAGTGATCGTTCGATGCTCAGATTTCTCTGATAAAAAATAAATTGTAGACATTTTTCTGTTGGATTGTGAACAGTTGAAAGCCTTGTACCCCGTGGCTCTTGGCCCAAAGTCGTAGGCTAGGGGCCTTGACAGGGGTGACTGGCCAGTCTTGTAGGGACTATGCGACACGCGTATCCTCGGCGGTCCGTCTGTCCAACAGTAAAAAGCGGAATGCCCACATGTCTGATTTGAAAACTGCCGCTCTCGATTACCATGCCAATCCTCGTCCAGGAAAGCTGAGTGTCGAGCTCACCAAGGCCACTGCTACCGCTCGCGATCTGGCGCTGGCCTATAGCCCCGGCGTAGCCGAGCCGGTGCGTGAAATCGCTCGCGATCCGGAGCTGGCCTACAAGTACACCGGCAAAGGCAACCTGGTTGCCGTCATTTCCGATGGCACCGCGATTCTTGGTCTGGGCAACCTGGGTCCACTGGCCTCCAAGCCGGTGATGGAAGGCAAGGGCGTCCTGTTCAAGCGTTTCGCAGGTATCGATGTATTCGATATCGAAGTCGATTCCGAAAGCCCGCAAGCCTTCATCGACACCGTCAAGCGCATCTCCATCACCTTCGGCGGCATCAACCTGGAAGACATCAAGGCCCCTGAGTGCTTTGAGATCGAACGCGCTCTGATCGAGCAGTGCGACATTCCGGTGTTCCACGATGACCAGCACGGCACCGCGATCGTGACCGCGGCCGGCATGATCAACGCCCTGGAAATTGCTGGCAAAACCCTCGCCGACGCGAAAATCGTCTGCCTGGGCGCCGGCGCTGCCGCCATCTCCTGCATGAAGTTGCTGGTGAGCATGGGTGCGCAGATCGAGAACATCTTCATGGTTGACCGCACCGGTGTGATCCATTCCGGCCGTGATGACCTGAACCAGTACAAGGCCGTGTTCGCCCATGCCACCGACAAGCGCACCCTGGCCGACGCGCTGCAAGGCGCCGACGTGTTCGTCGGTCTGTCTGGTCCGAACCTGCTGAGCGCTGAAGGCCTGAAGTCCATGGCGCCCAACCCGATCGTGTTCGCCTGCTCGAACCCTGATCCGGAAATCGCTCCGGAGCTGGCTCACGCCACCCGTGATGACGTGATCATGGCCACCGGTCGCTCGGACTACCCAAACCAGGTCAACAACGTTCTGGGCTTCCCGTTCATCTTCCGTGGTGCCCTGGACGTTCGCGCCAAGCGCATCAACGAAGAAATGAAGATCGCTGCAGCCAACGCCCTGCGTGAACTGGCCAAGCTGCCAGTGCCTCAGGAAGTGTGCGACGCCTACGGCGGCATCAAGCTGGAATTCGGCCGTGAGTACATCATTCCGAAGCCAATGGATGCCCGCCTGATCACCGTGATCTCCGATGCCGTGGCCAAAGCCGCGATCGAGACCGGCGTTGCTACCCTGCCGTACCCGAAGAACTACCCGCTGAAAAGCGTGGATGACGTGTTCAACGGTTAAGCGTTTGTAGCGTCATGCAAAAAGCCCCGGCTCTTGAGAGTTGGGGCTTAATGAGATGGTCAGCCTGACCGAGAAGCCCTGCAGGTTTACGCTTGCAGGGCTTTTCTCGTTTTCGGCGGAGGATCTCTCATGAACACGATGACGCTTCTCGGTATCGACATTGGCAAACACAGCTTCCACCTGCATGGCCAGGATGCCAAAGGTCATCAGGTCCTGCGCAAGAAAACCAGTCGCAGCCAATTGCTCAGCACATTGGCCCAACTGCCGGCCTGCACGGCGGTGATGGAATCGTGTGGCGGTGCCCACTGGCTGGCTCGACAGGTTGAGGCATTGGGCCACGAGGTAAAACTGATTGCCCCGCAATACGTTAAGCCGTTCGTCAAAGGCAACAAAAACGACTTCATTGATGCCGAAGCGATTTGCGAGGCGGCGAGCCGCCCCGCGATGCGCTTCTGCTCGATTAAAACCGCAGAGCAACAAACGCTTTCAGCTTTGCATCGTGTCCGAGACTCCTTGATTGGCCATCGCACCGTCGCGACCAATCAGATTCATGGCTTTTTGCTGGAATTCGGGATCAGCCTGCCCATCGGCGCAACGGCGTTGCACCGTGTGCCAGCGCTGCTGGACAATCCACAACATCCGGTTCCATTGCGCCTAAAGAGCGTGGTGATGCGTCTCGATCGTCAAATCCAACAGCTCAATGATGAAATCAAGGACATCGAGTCCGACCTGAAACAGCAGTTGAAAGAGGACGATGCCGGAAATCGCTGGCAGAGTATTCCTGGCATCGGCCCAGTCACCGCCAGTGCGGTATTGGCGGATGTGGGCGATGCGTCGAACTCTCGAAGTGGACGCGATTTTGCCGCTTCGCTGGGGCTGGTGCCGAGGCAGTACTCGACGGGTGGAAAGACGGTGCTTCTGGGGGTCAGCAAGCGCAGCGACAAACACATCCGCCAATTGCTGGTACAAGGCGCGCGAGCCATCATGCGTCATATCGACAAGCGAGAAGACGCCTTGGGGGCTTGGGTTCGGGAACTGCTGACGCGCCGCCACTCCAATGTCGTCGCGTGTGCGCTAGCAAACAAACTGGCGCGAATCGTGTGGGCGGTACTGGCCAAAGGCGGCCAGTACGACCCACATCCGAACGCTTGAACGTACAGCTTTACCACCGGCTTTTGCGACGTCACTGACGGATGACAGTAAACGGCAAGTGGCCCGACTGAGAGCCTGGCACAAAATTCAGCTATAGAGGCTGAGGGCTTTTTCAGGGCAGTCGGGAGCGGCTACTCAGCGAGGGCCGGGCGTTGTTACAGCAACGCTCACAACGAGCCCGGATACATGAGCGCAGGCCAGCGTTACCGAAAACAACCAATGAGGTTGCAGGAGATGGGCTGACCATACATTTTTGTGGGTGCTTGCCTGAGATGCCTTTACCAGCGGCCGGCGCTACAGGCGCTGGCTGGCTGGCGAAATAGGTCAGAACAAGTCGATGGGGGCTGTTTCGTCCGCAGGTAGCGGGCTGCCTGGAACGACGCCGTTGCCCAGCTCATTGACCGACGGCGGAGAGTCTTCGCTCTTGAACAATTCGAAGTAGGCGTTCGGCGTGCTCGGGGTGGCGGCGCGTCCACTGACTGGGTCGACTCGCAGGCTGAGAATGCCTTCGGGTTCGGCCAGGGTGTGTGCTGGCTTGTCCTTGAGGGCGGCGCCCATGAAGCTCATCCAGATCGGCAGCGCCACGGTGCCGCCGTACTCGCGACGCCCGAGGCTTTCCGGTTGGTCGAAGCCGGTCCAGACCGTGGTCACATAGTCGGCGTTGTAGCCGGAGAACCAGGCGTCCTTGGATTCGTTGGTGGTCCCGGTCTTGCCGGCCAGGTCCGAGCGGCCCAGCGCCAGTGCGCGACGCCCAGTGCCCAGTTTGATGACGTCTTCGAGCATGCTGTTGAGGATGTAAGCGGTGCGCCCATCGATGATCCGCTCGGCGACGGCAGGTGGTTGCACGGGGGGCTGTGTCGGATTCTCGCCGGCCACCGTGTTAACCGTGAACGCGTGTTCCGGCGCGGCGATGCCGCTGCTGGCGCTATTGCCGGTGGGTACGCTGGCAGGGTTGGCGGCGAACAGCACGTCGCCATTGCGGCTTTCGATCTTGTCGATGATATACGGGCTGATCTTGTAGCCGCCGTTGGCAAAGGTGCTCCAGCCGGTGGCGATCTCCATGGGTGTCAGGGTTGCGGTGCCGAGCGCCAGGGACAGGTTGCGCGGCAGGTCCTGCTTGTTGAAACCGAACTTGCTGATGTAATCGATGGTGTGGTCCACGCCCATGCTTTGCAGCAGTCGGATCGACACCAGATTGCGCGATTTGTACAGCGCTTCGCGCATGCGAATCGGGCCAAGGAAGGTGTTGTTGTCGTTCTTTGGGCGCCAGACCTTGTCCAGGTATTCATCGACGAACACGATCGGTGCGTCGTTCACCAAGCTGGCTGCGGTGTAGCCATTGTCCAGGGCGGCGCTGTAAACGAACGGCTTGAAGCTGGAGCCGGGCTGGCGCTTGGCTTGCATCGCACGGTTGTAGTTGCTCTGTTCGAAGGCGAATCCACCCACCAGGGCGCGGATGGCGCCGTTCTGTGGGTCCAGGGTCACCAGGGCGCCCTGGGCCACGGGGATCTGGCTGAACTTCAGTGAATTGTCCGCCTGACGCTGCACACGAATCAGGTCGCCGACCTGGGTCACGTCTGCCGGCTGGCGAGGCGTCGGGCCCATGCTATTGGTGTTGAGGAACGGTCGAGCCCATTTCATGGTGCTCCAGGCCACGTGCTCTTCGCCGTTGCGGGTGAGCACCTGGATGCCCTCTTTCTCAACCTGGGTAACGATCGCCGGTTCCAGCCCGCTGATAGTCCGTTGCTTGGTCAGTTCAGAGGCCCAGGCCGCCTGGGTCTTGCCTTGCAGGCGTGATTCCGGACCGCGATAGCCGTGGCGCTGGTCATAGGTCATCAGGCCTTCATGGACGGCGGTATTGGCCATCTCCTGCAGGTCGCTGGGCACTGTGGTGGTGACTCGGAAGCCTTCGGTATAAGCGTCGCTGCCGTAGCGCCCGACCATCTCGGCGCGAGCCATCTCGGCGATGTAGGGCGCGCTCACCTCTGGCGTCGGCACGTGATAGCTGGCGTTCAGCGGCTCATTGATCGCCTCGGTGTAGGCCGCCTCGGTGATCTTGCCCAGCTTGTACATGCGCCCCAGGATCCAGTCGCGACGCTCTTTGCTGCGCGCTGGGTTGGCCAGGGGGTTGAAGCGCGAAGGCGCCTTGGGCAGACCGGCGATCATCGCCATTTGCGCCAGGCTCACGTCACGAATGGATTTGCCGTAATACACCTGGGCCGCTGCCTCGATGCCGTAGGCGCGGTTACCCAGGTAGATCTTGTTGACGTACAGCTCAAGGATTTCGTCCTTGGTCAGTTGCCGTTCGATCTGCAGCGCCAGAAGGATTTCGGTGGCCTTGCGCGAGAAGCTGCGCTCGCTGCTGAGGAAGAAGTTTTTCGCCACCTGCATGGTGATGGTGCTGCCGCCGGACTGAATGTGTCCGCTCTTGATCAACTGGGTTGCGGCACGCATCAGGCTGCTGGGGTCAACCCCGTAATGGTTAGCGAAGTTGTCGTCTTCAGCACTTAGTAACGCATTGATGAAGTTGGGGGGAATCTCGGCGAAACGTATGGGATTACGGCGCATTTCGCCAAATTCGGCGATCAATTTGCCGTCGCTGCTGTACACCCGCAGGGGAATCTGCAACTGGATACTTCTCAGGGCCTCTACCGATGGCAACCCAGGACTAAGATAGAGAAACGCACCGGAGAGGGCGAGGAGGAGTCCGCAGAACGCCGCTACGATGGACCACCCGAAAAACTTCAGCAGACGAATCAAGGCTTTTGGATTTCCAGAGAAAGAAATGAATTAGGCGTCAGGGTATTCACGGTCATCAGGGACCGACCCACGCAGCAGGTAAAGGCGGAAAAAAACGCTGGGCATTATAAGCATTTTCCACCGGGAGCGTCATTTGCCCGTCTGTCAAGAACCGGCGAGTGCGCGCAATGGGCTTCAAGGAGTCCGTAAGTTACGGGCGGTCATAGGGAATATGTCGTGCTTGGACTCTTCAGCAAAAAGCCGAGTTCCCTTCTGGGGATCGATATCAATGCGGCATCGGTCACACTTCTGGCCTTGAGTCGTCAGGGCGCAGGCTACCGGGTCGAGGCTTATGCCAGGGAGGCTCTGGCTGCCAATGTGCTGCTCGACCAGCACATCGCCGACCCAGAAGCGGTGGCCATGGCCCTGTCCCGTGCCTGGCGAAGAAGCGGCAGTCGCCTCAAGGACGTGGCGGTGGCGGTGGCCGGTGACGCAGTCATCAGCAAAGTGATCGAGGTGCCGGCCGGGCTGTCCGACGATGATCTGGAAAGCCAGTTGGCGCTTGAGGCTGGCCAGTACATTCCCTATCCCCTGGAGGATGTTGCCCTCGACTTTGAGGTTCAGGGCTGCGTGCCTGGCAAGCCGCTGCGCCAGCGGGCGCTGCTGGTGGCCTGCCGCAATGAGCTTGTCGAATCTCTGGAGTCGGTACTGGCATTGGCCGAACTGACTCCCCGGGTGGTGGACACGCAGCCTTTGGCCCTGGAGCGCTGTTTGTTGATGCTGGCAGCGCAGTTGCCGGTTACAGCGCTATCGGCTGTGGCGTTGCTGGATATAGGTCCGAACCTGACCACCTTCAGTGTCTTGTTCGATCGGCAGGTTATTTACGCTCGTGAGCAGTTGTTCGGCACTCGACCGTTAATGGCGGCCCTTGAGCAGCGTTTTGCGTTGGCGCCGGAAGCGGTGTTGCTGGCGCAGCGTCAGGGCGGCTTGCCGGAGGGCTGCAATGAGGCGCTACAGGCGTTCGAGCAGGAGGTGCTGCAACAGGCGAGTCGATCCTTGCAGTTGTTCGCCGACTCGCCCGGGCAACCACCTGTTGCTTGGTTGTTGCTGGCCGGTGAGGGCAGTCGCTTGGTTGGGCTGGATCGACAAGTGGAGCGCCAGGTAGGGATTGCCACGAGGATTGCCAACCCTTTTCTCAATATGTCGGTGAGCAGTCAGGTCGATGCCCGAACGCTTGCCGATGACGCGCCGAGTCTGCTGCTCGCCTGTGGGCTGGCCATGAGGGGATTCGACTGATGGCGCGGATCAATCTTCTGCCTTGGCGCGAGGCATCGCGGCAGCGTCGGCGCCAGCGTTCTCTGCGCATGCTTGTGGCAGCGGTGCTGCTGGGGGCCGGGATGACTCTGTTGGCCGACCTCTATATAGAAGGGCTGATCGAGCGGCAGCAGTTGCGCAACCAGTACCTGGGGCAAGCGAACGAGCTATTGGACAAGCAGATCGCCAGCATTCAGGCGCTTGAGGTGCGGCGCCAGCAATTACTCGAACGCATGGACATCATTGAGGCTCTCCAGGACGGCCGATCAGTTGGTGTCCAGGTTTTCGAGCAGTTGGCCCGTAGCTTGCCCGATGGCGTGTACTTCACCGCCGTGGATCGACAGGGGGCGCGCCTGAGCATCGCAGGGGTCGCTGAGTCGAACAGTCGGGTGTCCGACCTGATGCGCAATCTGCAGTCCGCCGAAGGTTTTTCCGCTCCCAGCCTGACCGAGGTGACACACGCCGCTGGGGCGGAGCAGGGGTTGAGTAATCTGTTCCGGTTGAGCGTGGAGCGTACACCCCTGCTGGCTGTGGAGATCAAGTAATGAGCGCGTGGCAATTAGGGCGATTGCGCCTGAGCGATCTGCGCGAGTTGGACCTGGATAACCTGGGCTCCTGGCCTGCGCCGATCAAGGCGCTGGTGGCAGTGTTGCTGCTGTCGCTGGTTGGCGCGTTGGGTTACAGCGTGTACTTGAGTCCGCGTTTGGAGCATTTGGATCGCCTGCGTCAAGAAGAAGTCCTGCTCAAGGAGCAATTTGCCGACAAGGCCCGGCAAGGGGGCAATCTTGAGCGTTACCGCGAGCAGCTCGGGCTCATCCAGAGCCGCTTTGATCTGTTGCTGCGTCAATTACCCAGTGAAACCGAAGTTTCGGGGCTGCTTGAAGATATCAGTCGCGTGGGGCTGGGCAGTGGTCTGGCATTTGAAGCGATCAAGCTGCAACCGGAGGTGGTTCGCCAGTTCTATGTCGAGTTGCCGATTCAGATCACCGTGACTGGGGCTTATCACGATCTGGCGCGTTTTATCTGCGGCGTCGCCGGGTTGCCGCGAATGGTCACGTGGCATGATTTTCAGATCCGGCCCCTAGTGGCTGGCCATCCTGCGCGCTTGCAGCTGAGCATTGAGGCGCGAACCTACCGGTATGACGACGTGGAGCCGAACTCATGAGGCGCTTGCCCTGGGTGTTGCCCGGTTGTTTTTGCCTGGGTTTGTGGGGCTGCGATGGGGGGGAAGGCTTCGCGGACCTGGATGGCTTTATGAATGAAATGCGCCTGCAATCACCGGGGCCGACCGAATCGATAGCGGTACAGCGCTCGCACCCAGCGCTGACTTATAACGCCAGCGCCCTGCGCAGCCCGTTCCAGCCGCCGCAACGAAGCCACCTGATGACTCGCCGACAGGGCGCGTTACGGCCTGATCCGGACCGGATTCGGCAGTACCTTGAGGGATTCGATATCGAGCAATTGCAGATGGTTGGTACGCTGTCCAGCGCCGCTGGACGTTTTGCCCTGTTGCGGGGAGCAGGCGGGGTGCACCGGCTCAAGGTAGGTGACTACCTGGGGCGTAATGAAGGCCGGGTCGTGGCCATCAGCGAATCTCGGGTGGACCTGGTGGAAGTGCTTCCTGATGGCGCGGGGGCCTGGGTGGAGCGACCACGGACGCTGCCGCTGAAAAAACACTCTTAAGTGGAATCTGCGCAATGAACAGGACTGTTTCAGGCCTCGGTGTGGCGCTATGGATAGCGTCGCAGGCACCGCTGGTCAGTGCCGCCGAACTCAAGGTTGTCTCTGTTCAAGAGCCTCAGCGGCTCTTGGAACGTTCGTCAGTCGGTCCGGGAATCGCTGAGGGAGCGATCGAGAGCGCGGCGTTTGCTTCAGGTGAAAAACTTTCACTGAATTTTCAAGACATCGAGGTGCGTACGGTATTGCAACTGATCGCCGACTTTACCGACCTCAATCTGGTGGCCAGTGATGCTGTGCAAGGCAGCATTACCCTGCGCTTGCAGGATGTGCCTTGGGAGCAGGCCCTGGACCTGGTGCTCAAGACCAAGGGCTTGGTCCAGCGCAAAGTCGGCAATGTGTTGCTGGTGGCGCCGGCCGACGAAATCGCTGCCCGGGAGCGTCAACAGCTGGAGTCGCAGCGGCAACTGGCGGACTTGGCGCCCCTGCGGCGGGAGTTGTTGCAGGTCAACTACGCCAAGGCCGCGGAGATCGCCAAGTTATTCCAGTCAGTGACCAGTGCCGAAGAGCGGGTCGACGAGCGTGGTTCGATCAGCGTGGATGAGCGTACCAACAACATCATTGCCTACCAGACCCGGGAGCGACTTGACGAGCTGCGGCGAATCGTCACTCAACTCGACGTGCCAGTGCGTCAGGTGTTGATCGAGGCACGGATTGTCGAGGCCAATCTTGACTATGACAAGAGCCTGGGCGTGCGCTGGGGTGGCTCGGTGCAGAGCAAGGGCAACTGGAGCGCCTCCGGGCTGAAGGGCGGCGCCTCGGGTGGTAACGGTAGCCATTCACCCTTTGTCGACCTCGGCGTCACGGCCGGCACGTCAGGTATCGGTATCGCCTACATCACTGACAACGTGCTACTGGATCTGGAGCTGGCGGCCATGGAAAAAACCGGCAATGGCGAGATCGTCTCCCAGCCCAAGGTGGTCACCTCTGACAAGGAGCCCGCAAAGATCCTCAAGGGCACCGAGATTCCCTATCAGGAAGCCAGTTCCAGTGGCGCTACCTCGGTGTCCTTCAAAGAGGCTTCGCTGTCCCTGGAAGTTACCCCGCAAATCACCCCGGACAACCGCGTCATCATGGCGGTCAAAGTCACCAAGGATGAGCCGGACTACCTGAACAAGGTCCAGGATGTGCCGCCGATCAAGAAAAACGAGGTTAATGCCAAAGTCCTGGTCAGCGACGGGGAAACCATTGTCATCGGTGGGGTTTTCTCGATCAGTCAAAGCAAGGTTGTAGATAAAGTGCCATTTCTTGGCGATGTGCCGTATCTTGGCCGCCTTTTCCGGCGTGACGTGGTGTCGGAGAAAAAATCCGAGCTGCTGGTATTTCTCACTCCGCGTATCATGAACAACCAGGCGATTGCTGTGAGTCGTTGATTCTGTGCGAAATTTGATTCTTGTTGGGCCGATGGGGGCTGGAAAAAGCACCATCGGTCGCTTACTGGCCAAAGAGCTGCGCCTGCCATTCAAAGATTCCGATAAGGAAATTGAACTGCGTACAGGCGCGAATATTCCGTGGATCTTCGATAAGGAAGGCGAGCCGGGCTTTCGCGATCGCGAGCAGGCCATGATCGCCGAGCTATGTGGCACCGACGGCGTGGTCCTGGCCACCGGTGGTGGTGCGGTGATGCGCGAGGCCAATCGCCGGGCGCTGCATGCCGGCGGGCGCGTGGTCTATCTGCACGCCTCGGTAGAACAGCAGGTGGGGCGCACCGCGCGGGACCGCAATCGTCCCTTGCTGCGTACCGCCGATCCGGCCAAGACCCTGCGTGACCTGTTGGCGATACGCGACCCGCTTTATCGTGAAATCGCCGATCTGGTGGTCGAAACCGATGAGCGGCCGCCACGCATGGTGGTGCTGGACATACTCGAGCGTCTGCAGCAACTGCCACCCCGTTAATGCGTCGAGCGAAATGCGCTATTCTCGGCGTCGCGCCAGACCCGCAGGGTGTGGCGCATAGCTATCGGGCCGCGTCAGAAAACCAGACGACGCCCGTCTTCAATACAAGGCACAACGCCTGCTTCCATCTTCACTGTGGGGACACATGCAGACACTTAAGGTCGATCTAGGCGAGCGCAGCTACCCGATTCACATTGGTGAAGGATTGTTGGATCAGCCCGAGTTGCTGGTGCCGCATATCGCCGGGCGGCAAGTGGCAATCATCTCCAATGAAACCGTCGCGCCGCTGTACCTTGAGCGTCTGACCCGCAGCCTGGCGCAGTTCTCGGTGATCTCGGTGGTCTTGCCCGACGGCGAGGCCTACAAGAATTGGGAAACCCTGCAACTGATTTTCGACGGCCTGCTGACCGCGCGTCATGATCGGCGCACCACGATTATTGCCCTCGGTGGCGGGGTGATCGGTGACATGGCCGGTTTTGCTGCGGCCTGTTATCAGCGTGGTGTGGATTTCATCCAGATCCCAACCACCTTGTTGTCCCAGGTGGACTCCTCGGTGGGGGGCAAGACCGGTATCAACCACCCGCTGGGCAAGAACATGGTCGGCGCCTTCTATCAGCCGAACGTGGTGTTGATCGATACCGCCAGCCTCAATACCTTGCCAAGCCGCGAGCTGTCGGCGGGCCTGGCGGAGGTGATCAAGTACGGCCTGATCTGCGATGAGCCGTTCCTGACCTGGCTGGAGGAGAACGTCGATCGCCTGCGGGCCCTGGACCAGCAGGCGCTGACCTACGCCATTGAGCGTTCCTGCGCGGCCAAGGCCGCCGTGGTGGGCGCCGATGAGCGTGAATCGGGGGTGCGGGCCACTCTCAACCTGGGCCATACCTTTGGCCATGCCATCGAGACCCATATGGGGTACGGTGTCTGGCTGCACGGGGAGGCGGTCGCCGCGGGCACCGTCATGGCCCTGGAAATGTCCACGCGCCTGGGCTGGATCACTCGCCAGGAGCGTGACCGTGGTATTCGCTTGTTCCAGCGCGCGGGCCTGCCGGTTATCCCTCCTGAGGAGATGAGCGAGGCGGATTTTCTCGAACACATGGCAATTGACAAGAAAGTGATCGACGGTCGTTTGCGTCTGGTGCTGTTGCGCCGCATGGGCGAGGCCGTGGTGACCGACGATTATCCGAAAGAGGTTTTACAGGCCACGCTGGGAGCGGATTACCGCGCCCTGGCTCAGCTTAAAGGTTAATAAAATCCCGATGACTAGTTTGCACGCCGACGAGGCTTTCCTCGGCCATTACCAGTTGAGTCATGACCCTTTCGCTCCCCGGGTTCCTGGCTTCAAATTCTTTCCAGCGCAACGCAAGCCGGTGCTGGGGCAGTTGCACCACCTGGCTCGCTACAGCCAACTGTTGCTGGTGGTTACCGGGCCTCAGGGCAGCGGCAAGACCTTGTTGCGCCAGGCGCTGGTCGCCAGCACCAATAAGCAATCGGTACAGAGTGTGGTGGTTTCCGCTCGCGGTGCTGGCGATACCGCTGGCGTACTGAGTCAGGTGGCTCAGGCGCTGAATGTGGCGCAGGCCGAGATCGGCGCGATTCTGGCCCAGGTGGTGCAACTGGCGCTGACTGGCCAGGAAGTCTATCTACTGGTGGATGATGCCGAGCAGCTTGATGAGCCTGCGCTTGAGGCTTTGCTGACCCTTGCCGCCGGTGCTCCGGAAGGCCGTCCTCATGTCTTCCTGTTCGGCGAGTCGTCATTGATCGCGGCTTTGGATCAACTTGGTACCGAGGACGAACGCTTCCACGTTATCGAGTTGCAGCCTTATGCCGAAGAAGAAACCCGTGAATATCTGGCCCTGCGGCTGGAAGGCGCAGGTCAGGGCATCGAACTTTTCTCCGCAGATCAGATCAGTGATATTCACGAGAGCTCCGATGGCTGGCCGGGCAACATCAACGAGGTCGCCAGGGATGCACTGATCGAAGCCATGATTGCTAGCCGCTCTGCGGTGAAGCGTCCAAGTATGGGGTTCAACATGCCGAAGAAACACGTATTGGCCATTTCCGCGGTGGTGGTTGTGGCCTTGGCCGCGGCTTGGATGATGCAGGGGCGCAGCCCGGCGCCAAGCACCGCGACTTCGACCAACGAGCAAGCCCAACTGCCTTTGGGGCAGGCGCCAGCGCCGAATGCGGGCGGTAGCCCTGCCGTTGAATTCGCCGGTTCGTCGCAGCCGATGCCGCTGCCGTTGGTAGGCCAGTCACAGCCGGTGATGCGTGGTCCTCTGGCTGAAGCTGCAGGCGAAATCACTGAGGGCGACGATGGGGTGCCTGTGGAGGGTTCCAGCGCCGTTCCACCGACCGTGACCACCACCGCGCCACCCGCAGGTGTGGCGGCTGGCCCAGAGCCGACTCCGGCGGCGCGCCCGACCCCGGCGCCGACTCAGGTTGCGAGCGCCAAGCCTGCTCCGGCGCCCAAGCCGGTGGAGAAACCGACCGCCGCCAAACCGGCGGAGAAGCCAGTCACTGTGACCAAGGCTGTCGCTGGTAGCTGGTACGCCGGTCAGGCGCCGGGCAACTATGTGGTGCAGGTCCTTGGCACCAGCTCGGAAGCCAGCGCGCAAAACTTCGTCAAGGAGCACGGTGGTGAGTACCGCTACTTCAAGAAACTCCTCAACGGCAAGCCGCTGTATGTGATTACCTACGGCAACTTCTCAAGCCGCGATGCCGCGGTCAGCGCCATCAAATCCTTGCCAGCGAAGGTTCAGGCTGGTAAACCTTGGCCTCGCACTGTCGCTAGCGTTCAACAAGAACTGGCAACAACTCGCTGAAGATTCGGCGGCCTTACCCAGGCCGCCTCTCCCGGCAACCTCGAATTTCCGCATCGGCATGCTGCCTTACAGGCCGCGTGCCTTGTGGTGTCTGCGTCACAGTAGTTTTTGAGTCGCGGCAGTCAAGATCAAAACATTTTGACTAGCACAGCGTATCGCTTTAAAACGTTCATAAATACGACATAAATTTACGACGGATCGTCGCTTAATTTGTGAGCCTTTGTGTCGGTGTGTACAATGACCTCCCTTTTGCCCCCGCAAAGCTGGCGTACGTTCGGCGTGGAAGGTAAGCGGTTGAATTAAAAAGAAATTTGTCTCGATAAGAGGCAGCCTGGTGAGAAAGTGTCTATGAAAGCAGGTCTGTACCAACCAGATGAATTTAAGGATAACTGTGGTTTCGGCCTGATAGCCCATATGCAGGGCGAGCCCAGTCATACCCTCTTGGAAACGGCCATTGAGGCCCTGACCTGCATGACCCACCGCGGTGGGATCAACGCAGACGGCAAGACCGGCGACGGTTGCGGTCTGCTGATGCAAAAGCCCGATCTGTTCCTGCGCACAACTGCCCAAGAGCACTTCGGTGTTGATCTGCCCAAGCAATACGCCGTGGGCATGGTGTTCTTCAACCAGGATCCGGCCAAGGCCGAAGCCGCTCGCGAAAACATGAACCGCGAGATCCTGGCCGCCGGCCTGCAGTTGGTGGGCTGGCGCAAAGTACCGATCGATACCAGCGTGCTCGGGCGTCTGGCCCTGGAGCGCCTGCCGCAGATCGAGCAGGTGTTCATTGGCGGTGAAGGTCTTAGCGATCAGGACATGGCGGTCAAGCTGTTCAGCGCCCGTCGCCGTTCTTCGGTGGCCAACGCCGCCGACACCGACCACTACATCTGCAGCTTTTCCCACAAGACCATCATCTATAAAGGCCTGATGATGCCGGCGGACCTCGCCGCCTTCTATCCGGACCTGGGTGACCCGCGCCTGCAGACCGCGATCTGCGTGTTCCACCAGCGCTTTTCCACCAACACCCTGCCGAAATGGCCGCTGGCCCAGCCATTTCGCTTCCTCGCCCACAACGGCGAGATCAACACCATCACCGGCAACCGCAATTGGGCCCAGGCCCGGCGTACCAAATTCAGTAACGATCTGATGGATCTGGAAGAGCTCGGCCCACTGGTCAACCGCGTGGGTTCCGACTCCTCGAGCATGGACAACATGCTGGAGCTGATGGTCACCGGCGGCATTGACCTGTTCCGTGGCGTGCGCATGATCATTCCGCCAGCGTGGCAGAACGTCGAGACCATGGACCCGGATCTGCGGGCGTTCTACGAATACAACTCCATGCACATGGAGCCCTGGGACGGCCCGGCCGGCGTGGTCATGACCGATGGCCGCTACGCCGTCTGCCTGCTGGACCGTAACGGCCTGCGTCCGGCGCGTTGGGTCACCACCAAAAACGGCTTCATCACCCTGGCTTCGGAGATCGGCGTCTGGAACTACCAGCCCGAAGACGTGATTGCCAAGGGCCGGGTCGGTCCGGGGCAGATCTTTGCCGTGGACACCGAAACCGGGCAGATCCTCGACACCGATGCCATCGACAACCGCTTGAAGTCGCGCCATCCGTACAAGCAATGGCTGCGCAAGAACGCCCTGCGCATCCAGGCCACCATGGAAGACAACGACCACGGTTCGGCGTTTTACGACATCGACCAGCTCAAGCAGTACATGAAGATGTACCAAGTCACCTTCGAGGAGCGTGACCAGGTGCTGCGTCCGCTGGGCGAGCAAGGTTACGAGGCGGTGGGCTCCATGGGCGACGACACGCCGATGGCGGTGCTGTCCCAGCGCGTGCGCACCCCATACGATTACTTTCGCCAGCAGTTCGCCCAGGTCACCAACCCGCCGATCGACCCGCTGCGCGAAGCCATCGTTATGTCCCTGGAGATCTGCCTCGGTGCCGAGCGCAACATCTTCCAGGAATCGCCCGAGCATGCCTCGCGGGTGATCCTCAGCTCGCCGGTGATCTCCCCGGCCAAGTGGCGTTCGCTGATGAATCTCGACCGCCCGGGCTTCGAGCGGCAGATCATCGACCTCAACTACGACGAGAGCGTCGGCCTGGAAGCGGCGATCCGCAATGTCGCCGATCAGGCGGAAGAGGCGGTGCGCGCCGGTCGCACCCAGATCGTCCTCAGCGACCGCCATATCGCTCCGGGCAAGCTGCCGATCCACGCTTCCCTGGCCACGGGCGCGGTACACCATCGCTTGACCGAAAAAGGCCTGCGTTGCGACTCCAACATCCTGGTGGAAACCGCCACTGCCCGCGATCCGCATCACTTCGCGGTGCTGATCGGTTTTGGCGCCTCGGCGGTCTATCCGTTCCTGGCCTACGAAGTGTTGGGTGATCTGATCCGTACCGGTGAAGTGCTGGGCGACCTCTATGAGGTGTTCAAGAACTACCGCAAGGGCATCACCAAGGGCCTGCTGAAGATCCTGTCGAAGATGGGTATCTCCACCATCGCCTCCTACCGTGGCGCGCAGCTGTTCGAAGCCATCGGCCTGTCCGAGGAAGTCTGCA
The DNA here is from genome assembly GCF_009861525.1 of Pseudomonas sp. LD120. Classification (GTDB taxonomy): domain Bacteria; phylum Pseudomonadota; class Gammaproteobacteria; order Pseudomonadales; family Pseudomonadaceae; genus Aquipseudomonas. The sequence goes on from NZ_WVHL01000005.1 coordinate 692,950, forward strand.
ACCTGAGCTTTCGTGGCGTACCGAGCCGGATCAAGGGCGCACGTTTCGTCGACATCGAAGCCGAGCAGAAAGCCCTGGCAACTGAAGCCTGGAGCCCGCGCAAGCCGATCCAGCAAGGCGGGCTGCTGAAGTTCGTCCACGGTGGCGAATACCACGCCTACAACCCGGATGTGGTCAACACTCTGCAAGCCGCCGTGCAGCAGGGCGACTACGCCAAGTTCAAGGAATACACCGCGCTGGTGGATAACCGCCCGGTGTCGATGATCCGTGACCTGTTCCAGGTGAAGACCCTGGACACGCCCATGGACATCAGCGAAGTCGAGCCTCTGGAGTCGATCCTCAAGCGCTTCGACTCCGCCGGCATCTCCCTGGGCGCCTTGTCGCCCGAGGCCCACGAAGCCCTGGCCGAAGCCATGAACCGCCTCGGCGCGCGTTCTAACTCCGGTGAAGGCGGCGAAGACCCGGCGCGCTACGGCACCATCAAGAGCTCGAAGATCAAGCAAGTGGCCACTGGCCGCTTCGGCGTGACCCCGGAGTACCTGGTCAACGCCGAAGTGCTGCAGATCAAGGTGGCTCAAGGCGCCAAGCCTGGCGAAGGTGGTCAGTTGCCCGGCGGCAAGGTCAACGGCCTGATTGCCAAGCTGCGTTACGCCGTGCCCGGCGTGACCCTGATCTCGCCACCGCCGCACCACGACATCTACTCGATTGAAGACTTGTCGCAACTGATCTTCGACCTCAAGCAGGTCAACCCGCAGGCGTTGGTTTCGGTGAAGCTGGTGGCGGAAGCTGGCGTCGGCACCATCGCCGCTGGCGTGGCCAAGGCCTATGCCGACCTGATCACCATCTCCGGCTACGACGGTGGCACCGGCGCTTCGCCGCTGACCTCGATCAAGTACGCCGGTGCGCCGTGGGAACTGGGCCTGGCGGAAACCCACCAGACCCTGCGCGGCAATGACCTGCGCGGCAAGGTCCGGGTGCAGACCGACGGCGGCCTGAAAACCGGCCTCGACGTGATCAAGGCAGCCATCCTCGGCGCCGAAAGCTTCGGCTTCGGCACCGCGCCGATGATCGCCCTGGGCTGCAAGTACCTGCGCATCTGCCACCTGAACAACTGCGCCACCGGCGTGGCGACGCAGAACGAGAAGCTGCGCAAGGATCATTACATCGGCACCGTCGACATGGTGGTGAACTTCTTCACCTACGTCGCCGAGGAAACCCGTGAGTGGCTGGCCAAGCTCGGTGTGCGCTCCCTGGAAGAACTGATCGGCCGTACCGATTTGCTGGAAGTGCTGGAAGGCCAGACCGCCAAGCAGCACCACCTGGACCTGACCCCGTTGCTGGGCAGCGACCACATCCCCGCGGACAAACCGCAGTTCTGTCAGGTAGACCGCAACCCGCCGTTCGACAAAGGCCTGCTGGCCGAGAAAATGGTCGAGATGGCGCGTTCGGCGATCAACGACAAGAGCGGTGCCGACTTTGCCCTGGATATCTGCAACTGCGACCGTTCTATCGGTGCGCGGATTTCCGGTGAAATCGCCAAGGTTCACGGCAACCAGGGCATGGCCCAGGCGCCGATCACGTTCCGCTTCAAGGGTACTGCGGGGCAGAGCTTCGGCGTGTGGAACGCCGGAGGCCTGAACCTCTACCTGGAAGGCGATGCCAACGACTACGTGGGCAAGGGCATGACCGGCGGCAAGCTGGTCATCGTTCCGCCCAAGGGCAGCGTCTATAAGACTCAGGACAGCGCCATTATCGGCAACACCTGCCTGTACGGCGCCACCGGCGGCAAACTGTTCGCCGCCGGCACCGCGGGCGAGCGTTTCGCCGTGCGCAACTCCGGTGCCCACACCGTGGTGGAAGGCACTGGCGATCACTGCTGCGAGTACATGACTGGTGGTTTTGTCTGCGTTCTGGGCAAGACCGGTTACAACTTCGGTTCGGGCATGACCGGTGGTTTCGCCTACGTGCTCGACCAGGACAACACCTTCGTTGACCGGGTCAACCACGAACTGGTGGAAATCCAGCGGATCAGTGGCGAAGCGATGGAAGCCTATCGCAGCCACCTGCAAAACGTGCTGAACGAGTACGTTGCGGAAACCGACAGCGAGTGGGGGCGTGAACTCGCCGAGAACCTGGACGACTACTTGCGCCGATTCTGGTTGGTCAAGCCGAAGGCGGCGAGCTTGAAGTCCCTGCTCTCCACTACGCGTGCGAATCCGCAATAAAGCAGCTGCAAGTGGCAAGCCTCAAGCTGCAAGTGAAGCAGTGTGGGGTTTGCCGGGCATACGTGATCGACTTGCGGCTTGCAGCTTAGTGCTTGCAGCTGCTGTATAGAGGTTTTGAAAATGGCTGAACGTCTGAATAACGACTTCCAGTTCATCGAGGTCGGGCGCAAAGACCCGAAGAAGAAACTGCTGCGTCAGCGCAAGAAGGAGTTCGTGGAAATCTACGAACCCTTCAAACCCCAGCAATCGGCCGACCAGGCCCACCGCTGCCTGGGGTGCGGCAACCCGTACTGCGAATGGAAGTGCCCGGTGCACAACTTCATTCCCAACTGGCTCAAGCTGGTGGCCGAGGGCAACATCCTCGCCGCCGCCGAGCTGTCGCACCAGACCAACACCCTGCCGGAAGTCTGTGGCCGGGTGTGCCCGCAGGACCGGCTGTGCGAGGGGGCCTGCACCCTCAACGACGGCTTTGGCGCGGTGACCATCGGCTCAGTGGAGAAGTACATCACCGACACCGCTTTCGCCATGGGCTGGCGCCCGGACATGTCCAAGGTCAAGCCCACCGGCAAGCGCGTGGCAATCATCGGCGCTGGCCCGGCGGGCCTGGGCTGCGCCGACGTATTGGTGCGTGGCGGCGTGACCCCGGTGGTGTTCGACAAGAACCCTGAAATCGGCGGTCTGCTAACCTTCGGCATCCCCGAGTTCAAGCTGGAAAAGACCGTACTGAGCAATCGTCGCGAAGTCTTCAGCGGCATGGGCATCGAGTTCCGCCTCAACACCGAGGTGGGCAAGGACGTGACTATGGAGCAACTGCTCGCCGAATACGATGCGGTGTTCATGGGCATGGGCACCTACACCTACATGAAGGGCGGCTTTGCCGGTGAGGATCTGTCGGGTGTGTATGACGCGCTGGACTTCCTGATCGCCAACGTCAACCGTAACCTGGGCTTTGAAAAGTCGCCGGAAGACTTTGTCGACATGAAGGGCAAGAAGGTGGTGGTACTGGGTGGTGGCGACACCGCGATGGACTGCAATCGCACCTCGATCCGCCAGGGCGCCAAGTCGGTGACCTGCGCCTACCGTCGTGACGAAGCCAACATGCCCGGCTCGCGCAAAGAGGTGAAGAACGCCAAGGAAGAGGGGGTGAAATTCCTCTACAACCGCCAGCCGATCGCCATTGTCGGTGAAGACAAGGTCGAAGGCGTGAAGGTGGTCGAGACCCGTCTCGGCGAGCCGGACGCCCGTGGCCGTCGCAGCCCCGAGCCGATCCCCGGTTCCGAAGAGATCATCCCGGCCGACGCAGTGGTCATCGCCTTCGGCTTCCGCCCGAGCCCGGCACCGTGGTTCGAGCAGTTCCAGATCCAGACCGACAGCCAGGGCCGCGTCGTGGCGCCGGAACAAGGTCAGTACAAGCACCAGACCAGCAACCCGAAAATTTTCGCCGGTGGTGACATGGTGCGCGGTTCTGATCTCGTGGTGACGGCGATCTTCGAGGGACGTAACGCCGCCGAAGGCATCCTCGACTACCTGGGCGTCTGATGACGTCAGCGGCAAGCCGCAAGTGAAAGCCGTCGTGCTTTGACTTGCAGCTTGCCGCAGCTCCATTACTGCCTCTGTGCGACCAATTGACCCCATAGACATAAAGAAACGGCTCTTGCCGTGCCTTTTATGCCCGGCTCTGAGAAAATGCCCCCACTTTTTTTCCGGATGCCGACATGACTGCCCTGAAGAACGACCGTTTCCTTCGTGCCCTGCTCAAGCAACCCGTAGACGTCACCCCGGTGTGGATGATGCGGCAAGCCGGGCGCTACCTGCCTGAATACCGCGCCAGCCGTGCCAATGCCGGTGACTTCATGAGCCTGTGCATGAACCCGGCGTTCGCCTGCGAAGTCACTCTGCAGCCTCTGGACCGCTATCCACAGCTGGATGCGGCGATCCTCTTCTCCGACATCCTGACCATCCCCGACGCCATGGGCCAAGGCCTGTACTTTGAAACCGGCGAAGGCCCGCGCTTCAAGAAAGTGGTCAGCACCCTGGCCGACATCGAAGCCCTGCCGATCCCCGATCCGCAAAAGGATCTGGGCTACGTGATGGACGCGGTCAGCACCATTCGTCGCGAACTCAATGGCCGCGTGCCGCTGATCGGTTTTGCCGGCAGCCCCTGGACCCTGGCCACCTACATGGTCGAAGGCGGTTCGTCGAAAGACTTCCGCAAGTCCAAGGCCATGCTCTACGACAACCCGCAAGCCATGCACCTGCTGCTGGACAAGCTGGCGCAATCGGTCACCTCTTACCTCAACGGGCAGATCCTGGCCGGTGCCCAGGCGGTGCAGATTTTCGACAGCTGGGGCGGCAGCCTTTCGTCGGCCGCTTACCAGGAATTCTCCCTGGCCTACATGCGCAAGATCGTCAGCGGCCTGATCCGCGAGCATGACGGCCGCAAGGTGCCGGTGATCCTGTTCACCAAGGGCGGCGGCCTGTGGCTGGAAAGCATCGCTGATGCTGGCGCCGATGCCCTGGGCCTGGACTGGACCTGCGATATCGGCGAAGCGCGGCGCCGCGTCGGCGGCAAGGTTTCCCTGCAAGGCAACATGGACCCCACCGTGCTCTACGCCAATCCGCAGGCGATCCGCAGCGAAGTCGCACGCATCCTTGCCAGCTACGGCAGCGGCAGCGGTCACGTGTTCAACCTGGGTCATGGCATCACCCCGGAAGTGAAGCCGGAACACGCCGGCGCCTTCCTGGAAGCGGTTCACGAGTTATCGGCGCAGTACCACCAGTAAGCGCCACCGCATAAAAAACGCCCGGCCTCTGCCGAGCGTTTTCATTGGTAGGCGCCGGCTTGCCGGCGAATGAGCCCTCAAGACTGGCGTCTGCCTGGCGAACGCCTGCGCTAGCGAGCCAGCTCCCACACAGGCCAGGCGTTACAAAGGCGGGAGTTTTGCCAGTTTCATGGCAATCAGCAGGGCCCCTAGCAACAGGGCACCGATAAACAAGCCAATGCCGTTCCACCCCGCCAGGTGCCAGAACACCCCGCCCGCAGTGCCGGCGATGCTGGAGCCGGCGTAGTAGCTGAACAGGTACAGCGAAGAGGCCTGGCCCTTGGCCTTGGTGGCCCGGCGGCCGATCCAGCTGCTGGCCACCGAGTGAGCGCCGAAGAAGCCGAAAGTGAACAGCAGCATGCCGATCAGCACCAGAGCCAGCGGCGTCAGCAGGGTCAGGGCGATTCCCGCCAGCATCAGTACGATGGTGCCCCAGAGCACCCGGCGCCGGCCCAGTTGGTCCGCCAGGGCGCCGATCTTCGCCGAGCTGTAGATCCCCGACAGGTACACCACCGATAGCAGGCCGACCCAGGCCTGACTCAGGTGATAGGGCTCGGCCAGCAGGCGGTAGCCGATGTAGTTGAACAGGGTGACGAAGGCCCCCATCAGCAGGAAACCTTCGAGGAACAGCCAGGGCAGGCCAGCATCGCGAAAGTGCAGGGTGAAGCCGTCCAGCAGGCTGCGCGGGTGCAGCGAGCGCGGGCGGAAGTTGCGTGATTCGGGAAGGATGCGCCAGAACACTGCAGCGGCGATCAGCGCCAGTCCACCGATCACCAGCATCGTCGTATGCCAACTGACGAAGTCGATCAATACACCGGTGATCAGCCGACCGCTCATGCCGCCAATGGCGTTACCACCGATGTACAGGCCCATGGCCAGGCCGATGTGTTGGGGGTGGATCTCTTCGCTCAGGTAGGTCATAGCCACCGCAGCCAGTCCGCTCAGGGATAGCCCCACCAGCGCCCGCATCAGCAGCACCCCTTGCCAGTTGGGCATTAGCGCGCTGGCGAGGGTGCACAGGGCAGCGGCGAGCAAGGCCGCTACCATCACCGGCTTGCGGCCGATGCGGTCGGAAATGGGCCCGGTGATCAGCAGACCGATGGCCAGCATGCCAGTCGATACCGAAAGAACCAGGCTGCTTTGCGCCGCATTGATGGAAAACTCCCGGGACAGTAGCGGCATCATCGGTTGCACGCAGTACAGCAAGGCGAAGGTGGCAAAGCCGCCGCAGAACAGCGCCAGCACGGTGCGCATGAACAGCGGCGTGCCTTTCTCGATATAGACCTCGTTGAGTTGGGCGACTACCTCGTCCAGGGGCGTGGCTGGAATGATGTGGGCAAGAGGGGCAGCAGCGGTTTTCACGGGGACCTCGGGGGGGGGCGCAGCCGGTCAGGCAATGGAAAAAAGCATATAGCGGGCCAATGATTCTTTCCAATATATTGTTCGACCTGTTTGATAGCTTTAACGACTCAATGGAGCCCCATGGAATTACGTCACTTGCGCTACTTCATCGCCGTCGCCGAAGAACTGCATTTCGGCCGTGCGGCTCAGGCGCTGGGCATCTCCCAGCCGCCCTTGAGTCAGCAGATCCAGGCCCTGGAGCAGGAGGTGGGCGCCCGGCTGTTCGAACGCACCAATCGTCGGGTCGAGCTCAGCGAGGCCGGGCGCCTGTTCCTCGAAGAGGCGCGCCTGGTGCTGGCTCAGGTGGACAAAGCGGCAGACGTGGCTCGGCGCGCGCAGTTGGGCGAGTTGGGCGAGCTGAAGATCGGCTTCACCTCGTCGGCCCCCTTCAACTCGACCATTCCCCAGGCGATCTTCGCTTTCCGCCAGCGTTTTCCGGCCGTGCACCTCAAGCTCAAGGAAATGAGCAGCACCCAGGTGGCCGAAGCGCTGGAGGATCAGGCGATCCAGGTCGGCATCATGCGACCCTTGCCTCTGCCCGACTCCTTGTCGGTGGTGGAGTTGTTGCGTGAACCGCTGGTGGCGGTGCTCAGTTCCAAGCATCCGCTGGTGACAGGCAGCGAAGAAGGCCTGCACTTGGCGGCGCTGGCTCACGAACCTTTCGTATTCTTCCCCCGCAGCTACGGCAGCGGGTTGTACGCCCAATTGTTGAGCCTGTCCCGGGACGCCGGTTTCACCCCGCATTTCGCCCAGGAGGCGGCGGAGGCCATGACCATCATCGGCCTGGTCGCCGCAGGGCTTGGGGTTTCGGTGCTGCCGGCGTCCTACCAGCGCATGCGCATCGACGGTGTGGTCTATCGCCGCCTGCTGGACCCGGAAGCCATGTCGGCGGTGTGGCTGGTACAGCGCAAGGACCAGTGCTCGCCCATGGCCAAGGCGTTTGTCGAGCTACTGACGCGCAAGACCGGGGCCGCGTCCTGAGGGGCTGGCTTGCCATCAGCGTTGTACTTGCCAGGTCGGTTCCCTGACGGAGCTGAAAGGCTGCCTGCATCACGTGGGACTGTGCTTGGGTTGAAAGCGCAGGCAGAAACTTTGAGACGGATCTTATAGATTCCGTTTACTGCTCTTTGCTAGCTTCTTGCGCTTGGCCAAGTGCCGTTCGCTCAAGACTGGATGCCAACTCCAGCCCACGCATGACAAGGAATCGTCATATGCGCCAAAGGGACTTGAAGTTCACGTTTTCCGTTACTTCAGCGCAGGTGGAATTCGAGGTTGTCGAATTCACCCTGGAAGAGGCGATGTGCGAGCCTTATCGGCTCGCGCTGGAGTTGGCCAGTTACACGCCTAACATCGATTTTTCTCACATCCTCGATCAACCCGCCGTGCTGACGATCTGGCAGGGCGGCAACGCCGTGCGCTACGTCCACGGCCTGGTTTCCAGCTTTACCCAAGGCCCCACGGGCTTTCGTCGTACGCGTTACCGTGCGCTGGTCGAACCGCAGTTCGCTCGGCTCGGGTTGAGCTCTGACTGGCGTATCTTTCAACACAAAAGCGTGCCTGAAATTCTCAAGTCGGTATTGGATGAACACGGTGTTCTGGATTATCAGCAACGTATCTACACCGACCACTTGCCCCGTGAGTACTGCGCGCAAGTGGGCGACAGCGACCTCTATCTGTTCGAACGGCTTTCGGCAGAGGAGGGGCTGTTCTATTTCTTCAAGCACCAAGACCGCACGTGCACGCTGATTCAGAGCGACAAGTTGTATGTCCAGGAGCGCATTGAGGGAGACCCGGTGCTATTTAGCGGGCAACCGGCAGGGGATGCTGAGCAGCCGGTGTTGTATGCCTTCAGCTACACGGAAAATGTTCGCACGGCCGAGCAGACTCAACGGGACTACAACTTCAAGCGACCAGCCTTCAATCAGCAACAGCGCAGCGTGGGCGATGACCTTGAACATCAGGCTCGGCACTATGAGCGCTATGACTACCCTGGCCGCTACAAGGTCAGCGCTGCCGGTAAACCCTTCACCCAGAATCGTTTGCTGGGCCTGCGCCGCGATGCCCGGGTGGCGATTGTGCAGGGTGATGATCCGCGCCTGATACCGGGATTTTCCTTTCAACTGACAGGTCACCCCAGGGCTGACTTCAACCGTTGGTGGCGCACGGTGAGAATCACCCACAAAGGGATTCAGCACGCCAGCCAGCAAGAGGAGTCGGCGGGCGCCGAGATGGGCGTGAGCTATGACTTCACCGCGCAGATCGTCAGCGAGGAAACCGAATGGCGTCCGCAGCCACTGCCCAAGCCAGTGGTCGACGGACCGCAGATTGCGACGGTGGTCGGTCCGCAAGAGGAAGAAATCCACGTCGATGAATTTGGTCGGGTGAAGATTCAATACCCCTGGGACAGAAAGGGGCGAAACAACGCGTTCAGCTCCTGCTGGGTTCGGGTGTCGCAGAACTGGGCCGGAGCGAACTGGGGACACATGGCAATTCCGCGTGTTGGCCAGGAAGTGATAGTCGATTACCTGGATGGCGATTGCGATCAGCCGATCATCACCGGGCGCACCTATCGCAAGTCTCACATGCCGCCCTATCAACTGCCGAATCACAAGACCCTCAGTACGATCAAAAGCAAGGAGTACAGGGGGACGCGAGCCAACGAGTTGCGCATCGACGACACCACCCGACAGATCAGCGCGGCCTTGATGAGTGATCACGGCAACACAGCACTGCACTTGGGTTACCTGACCCATCCACGACCCGCTGGTGGAGCGGCTCGTGGCGAGGGTTTCGAGCTTCGCACCGACGAGCACGGTGCGTTGCGTGCCGCGAAAGGACTGCTGCTCAGCACCGAGGAGCAGTTGAAGGCTGACGGCGGGCAACTGAACCGGGCTAGCGTGGTTCAAGTGCTGGAAGCGGCATTGCAACTGGCCAAGGGATTGGGCGAGTACGCCACCGGGCACGCTGGCGTGGCGCATGACAGCACGCCTCAGGAAACCCTCAGTGAAGCGGTTCGCGAGCTGGGGCTCGGGGCCAACGATGAGCCGGGCGGCAAGGGCGGCAAGCCAGCCATCGCCCTGAGCGGTCCCGCTGGCATCGCGGCCGCTTCCCCGCAGAGCATCACCCTGGCAGCCGGCGAACATATCGACAGCGTGGCTCAGCAGAACCAGCAGCTGACTTCCGGGCAAAAAATAGTGCTCAACGCAGGTTCCGATCTGGGGTTGTTTGCCCAGGGTGGCGAGATCCGCCACGTCGCCCATCAAGGGCTGATGCTGCTGCAGGCACAAAACAACAACATCCGCCTGGAGGCCGACCAGAGCCTGGAGCTCAGCGCGAGCAAGCAGCATGTGCTGATTTCGGCCCAAGAGCACATCACCCTGATGTGCGCAGGCGCCTACCTGACCCTCAAGGGCGGGAACATCGAACTGGGCATGCCGGGCAACTTTACCGTCAAGGCGGCGAAGCACAGCCTGCTTGGAGGGGCCGATCTGGCGGCTGAACTTCCGACGTTCAACGTCGGGGATACCCAGCGTCGCTTCGTGCTCAAGCAGATCGATGGCCAGTCGCCGATGCCCAATGTGCCTTACACCATCACCCTGGCCAATGGCGAAGTCGTCGAAGGCATAACGGATGCGCAGGGCGCGACGCAACTGCTGCAGAAGGACGCCATGAGCATCGCCAGCGTGAGCATGAAGCGCTCAGGTACTGAGTCATGAGATATCCACTATGGGCTACGTTGTGTACGGCATTGTTGATTCAGCCCTCCGCATGGGCTGTGTCCAAACGCCCTACAGACGTTCCGGTGACCATGGAGTCCGGTCGCCCGGCGGCTGACCTCCGGCTTTTGCTGGCCGATACCAATGACCTGGAGATCAGCCAGGTGTTTCTCTGTCGTCGCACCGCCAGCAAGTGCTATGAAACCCTATGGGACATTGACCTCCCCGCAGGCTGGGCCCAGCCGAAAATAGAGCTGTTGGAAAATTATCCAGGTGCACTCGTCAGAACCTATAACCCCGGAGCCCTCCTGCCGGGAGGCAGTTACAACCTGCGCATTCACTTCAACGAACGCAGTCGCTGGCATAAGCAGACAGTCTCCAGCACCTTGCTGGAGTTCTGCGTAATAAGCGTTGGCGGCGTGTGGCAGGTCCAGGAGCCGGCTCTATGCCTGGCTCGAAGGAATACCGAGGAACGCCAGTCGCGCCCCCGAAACGAGCGGACATGGTCCGGCGGCATGTTCAGGACGAGCGTGGGGCCAACGTGATCAAGGAGGAAAACCTCAGATGAATGATTCCGTTCACATGCGCAGCATCTGCACGGCCGAGGCCGTCACCCTGCCCGGCGGTGGCGATGTGCACCTGATCGCTCCCCCACCCAAACCCTGCGTGACCATCGTCGTGCATGGGGTCAATGATCTCGCCGGTTGCTATGAACGTATCGAGCGGGGGCTGTGCCAGGGACTGAATGAGCGTCTGGACATGCCGGCACAGCTGCCCAATGGTGCGAGCAATCCAGGGTTTTTCCAGTCGGCCAGCTACAGCCTGCCCGAGGATGATGATGGCAAAGCCGACAACCCCGATGCGGTGTACTACCGACGCAAGTTCAGTACCACGGGTAATGGCAGCACGCCACGCAGCGTGGTGATCCCGTTCTACTGGGGCTTTCGCGAAGAAGAGCAGCACATCAACAAGACCGAGCCCCACGGTGAATGGCTGGACCGCCATAACAACCGCCTGGACAAGACCGGCACCAAGGAAGGCGGCCAGTTCGCCAATGCCACCACCAATCTGCCCGACATGTGGGGCGAGGGCTTCAACGGCTATCCGTTCGGCATCCTGCCGCTGAACCTGATCGGCGGTAAGCGGACCCATCCGCTGTTTTCAGCTGCTGGGCGCCGCTACATGGTACTGGCGGCTATGCGCTTGGCCATGCTGATCAAGATCATTCGCAAGCGTTATCCGAACGACACCATCAATCTGGTTGGCCACAGTCAGGGCAGCCTGCTCGGGTTGTTGGCCCATGCCTTTCTCAAGGACCAGGAACAGCGTCCCGCTGATAGCTTCGTCATGCTCAACTCGCCCTACAGCCTGTTCCAGCCCAATACCGAAAAGACCCAGAAATGGCTGGAACAGCAAACCACGCCAGCGCGTATTGCCACCCTCAAGGGGATTTTGCAGTTCATCGCCCAGAGTCCGAACCCGGTTCCGGCGTTGTCCAGCGTGGCCCTGAACAACTGTCCGGGATATGGCGCCATCGGTGGACCGGGCTGGAGCGGCGGTCCTGCGTCGCAGGCCACCATCGACGGTGAAAAGCGCTCGTTCAACGAACGTGACAACCGGGGTTGCAGTTACCTGTATTTCACCCCCCAGGACCAGACCGTGGGCCTGGGCAACGTTCAGGGGATTGGCTGGCAGGGCATTGGCGACAGCGTGGAGGGCCAGCCTGCGCGAACGCAGTTACCACTGAGCTTCCATCAACGGATCTTTACCGTGCGTAAGCGCAACAACGCCAAGGAAGAGATCGGCAAACAGGTTCCTCCCTATGCCTACCCCCTGTTGCTTGAGGGCGAAGCAACCTGGGAGGACACCGGTTTAGGTCTTTTAGACCGCGGTGGCAGGGCCACGCTCAAACCCGGTACGACAGTGATCTTGACCGCTGCGCAGTTGCCGGTGCCGGCGATGGCGGATTTCTCTACCGATGGCGTCATGACCGCTCCCGGGGCCGAATCGGCCAGCGGTGTGTACCAGATGATGGACAAGCTCGACCCCATCGACGCCGCGATCGGCCTGAGCAACGACAAGTCGCTACGGATCAAGCCGGCCTGGCGTCCGAAGGATACGAAATACGCGCGTCAAGAGATGATGGATCAGAGCATCGCTTTCAAATACGGTCGCGATGCCGCCAGGGTGAAAGAGGCCCGCGATGAGCTTTACGAGCTGTCCCAGCGGGCCCATGTGTTTGCCGTGCGGTCCATGGGGGATGGCCAGGTGCTGGTGACCCGGGGAGAAACACCCTACGAAGCCCGACTGCGCCTGCAAGGCGAGGACTATCAAGAACCGCAGTCGTTTCACTCGGGGATTCCGAACAATCCCGAGCACAGCCGGCGGGTCCTGGCCTATGACGTGGCCATTGGGGCAGGGGAGAGCGTGGATGATCTGACGTTTTATGAGTATCTGTGCCGGGTGGCGGATTGGCGGTTGGATTGGAAGAAGACTGATGGAGGAATAAATAGTGAAAGTGAAAAAAAAACAGACCTGCCTGATGAAGGAGTAGAGCAGTTTTACCTTCAAGAGGAAAAAGAAAATCAGGACCTGATCAACTCGACCGTTAATTACCGCCTAAATGGCATGTTGCCGGATATTGTGATTAACACTCACATGCCTTCGTTGGTGGGCACTCAGACTTGGGGTGGAGAAAAACTTGGTCATTCCATCCGCTTCGGGGGAAAAGTCTGATGCGCTATTTGCTTTCTTATGTATCCATTGCTGCCTTGCTAATGAGCAGTCTGGCTCCGGCAACTGAAAGCTCGCTGATGGCTACTCGCTGTTTTGCGAGCCCAGCCACGCCCGTTACTGCCTATATCCCTGCCAAGGAGGCCCCTTCAATGCCCACTGACACCCGTTACCGTGCGCCAAGCGCTTCGCCCCACTTGGAAACTTTGGACGTACTCAGCATCGGTGTGAGTTTGGATGTGTTTCGTCAAGGCGAACTCTGGAAGGCCTTGCAAGAGCAGAATGCGAGACAGCCAGAATCGTTACACGTTGGAAGTATCCTGCCCATGGACCCGAAGAAGTACCCGGTGACGGCGGATGACAAGGATATGGCTTGGGAAAAACGTAAGTCCGATAGCCTTGAGCTAGGGCTGCGGGATTTTATGGAAAAGTGGCCGATCCCTACCGTTACTGTGGTCCGTGGATGGAACTCCCAAGCACCGAACTTGCGCTTTAGACCTGAGAGAACCCAGGAAATGTTGACCAGCATGGTGAACAGTTACCGAACCGATGCAGGTTTACATTGGCACCGCGTTCGTAACGTTCAGAATGGCATTGTCTGCAATGACACTCCTGAAGGACTGCTAGAGAATCTGTTTCAATTATTTGAACGTAACGCTGATCTTCCCGCTGTTCTGATTTACAGCGTTGAAGGCATCAATATGGCGGGCGCTCTATCAAGCAAGGATATTCCGCTGAAGTCCTTTGGTGCCGGAAGTGGCCCACGTCAACCAGACAAACTCACCGACGCCATGGTCGCTCTGGTCGTTGGCCGCCCGGAACGGGTCGAATGGCTGCGCTACTACGCCCAGTTCACCAAGACCAACAAGAACCCCATCGACCCCGAATTCACCGGCTGGGGTTGGCGCAAACCTGCGGTGGAGTTCCAACCCTCGCCGTTCATTCCGCAACCCTGGACCCAGCGTGCTTTCGAGCAGTGGGATGCATTGCCGGTGCTGGCGCGCATTCATCGCCCCGTTACCGTATCGCTGCAACGCCCGGATACCGGTGAACGGCTGAAGCGCGAAGCCCTGACCACGCAGTTGGCCGGAGCCTGGAAAACCGCCACCGACGGGCTGGTTTCTCCACCTTCGCGAGTGTTTTACGACGGCGGCCTGAACAGCGTGCCGCTGGCCGAACTGGCGCCGGCACTCAGCGCTGCCCACAGCTCACTGGACCTGCTCGACTCGCGAGAGGGCTACAACCTGACCCAGCGTCTGGGCGACACCGGCGCGGCATCGCCCTTCGTGGGCCTTGCCCTGGCGACCATGGCCAGCTACCTGAATGCCGACACCAGCGTGGTGGTGCCCATGCGCCGCCAGGACCAGGCGACGATCATCGGGGTGACGTCGCCGACCCCCGGGAAAAAGCCGGCCAATCAGTATTTTGGCGTGAGGTTGATGCCGCAGACCGCCAGCGCTGACGATCCTGTTGCGCCCGCTGCGACGCCAAAGCCTTCCCGAGCGCTGAGTGTGGAGGAGCGCCAGGCGCTGGAAAAACTCGTGGCCGAGATGAAACCATCGGATACCGACCTGTGAGGTGCTTTGGGGGCGGGGAGAGCGTGGATAAGAGATCTTTCATGTTCCGATGCTTATTCATGCTCGGTTTGCTCGGTAGTCCTTTGGTTCAGGCAGACGAAAGCTCGCTGATGGCTACCCGCTGTTTTGCTAGCTCGGCCAAGGCCGTCACCGCCTATATGCCTGCCAAGGAGGCCGCCTCAATGTCCACTGATACTCGTTATCGTGCGCCCACCATTTCGCCTCGCTTAGAAACCCTGGACGTACTCAGCATCGGTGTGAGTCTGGATGTGTTTCGTCAAGGTGAACTCTGGAAGGCCTTGCAAGAGCAGAATGCGAGACAACCGGAGGCGCTGCACGTTGGCAGCATCTTGCCCATGGACCCGAAGAAGTACCCGGTGACGGCGGATGACAAGGATATGGCCTCTGAAAAGCGCGAGACGGATGCGCTTGAACTAGGTTTACGAGACTTTCTGGAGAAGTGGCCTATCCCTACGGTCACAGTGGTCCGTGGCTGGAATCCCCTGACCCCCAACCTGCGTTTCACTCCAGAAAGAACTCAGGAAAGTTTATCTGTCATGGTCAACAACATGCGAATACCGGCTGGCTTGCATTGGCACCGCATCCGCAATCTGCAGAACGGCATTGTCTGTAATGACACTCCTGAAGGAGTGCTAGAAAACCTGTTTCAATTATTCGAGCACAACCCTGATCTTCCCGCTGTTCTGATTTACAGCATTGAAGGCATCAACATGGCCGGCGCTCTATCAAGTAAGGATATTCCGCTAAGGTCCCTTGGGGCAGGAAGTGGCCCACGTCAACCAGACAAACTCACCGACGCCATGGTCGCTCTGGTCGTTGGCCGCCCGGAACGGGTCGAATGGCTGCGTTACTACGCCCAGTTCACCAAGACCAACAAGAACCCCATCGACCCCGAATTCACCGGCTGGGGTTGGCGCAAACCTGCGGTGGAGTTCCAACCCTCGCCGTTCATTCCGCAACCCTGGACCCAGCGTGCTTTCGAGCAGTGGGATGCATTGCCGGTGCTGGCGCGCATTCATCGCCCCGTTACCGTATCGCTGCAACGCCCGGATACCGGTGAACGGCTGAAGCGCGAAGCCCTGACCACGCAGTTGGCCGGAGCCTGGAAAACCGCCACCGACGGGCTGGTTTCTCCACCTTCGCGAGTGTTTTACGACGGCGGCCTGAACAGCGTGCCGCTGGCCGAACTGGCGCCGGCACTCAGCGCTGCCCACAGCTCACTGGACCTGCTCGACTCGCGCGAGGGCTACAACCTGACCCAGCGTCTGGGCGACACCGGCGCGGCATCGCCCTTCGTGGGCCTTGCCCTGGCGACCATGGCCAGCTACCTGAATGCCGACACCAGCGTGGTGGTGCCCATGCGCCGCCAGGACCAGGCGACGATCATCGGGGTGACGTCGCCGACCCCCGGGAAAAGGCCGGCCAATCAGTACTTTGGCGTGAGGTTGATGCCGCAGACCGCCAGCGCTGACGATCCTGTTGCGCCCGCTGCGACGCCAAAGCCTTCCCGAGCGCTGAGTGTGGAGGAGCGCCAGGCGCTGGAGGAGCCTTTGCTCAAGGTCGAGCCTGACAAGGCCTGAGCGGATACACGAAACGGGAGACAGGCATGGATATTGTTCGACTCGGTGATTCCACCACCCATGGCGGCACCGTGATAGAAGCTTTCAGCCAGACTGACTTGAATGGCAAGCCCATGGCAGGGCTGGGGCATCAGGTGATATGCCCTTTGTGCAAGGGCACGTTTCCCATCGCGCAGGGCAGTGCTCTGTTGAATGTTGGCGGTGTGCCTGTGGCGCTGGACGGGATGAAAACCGCCTGTGGGGCCAGCCTGATCGCCAGTAATCCCAAAGGCCACGCGCTGAGTTGAAGGAGCTACGCCCTTCTCATCTCTTGTCGCTACAAAAGCGAATGCCCCGAGCCAGTCGGGGCATTGGTTTGAAATCACCATCCGGACGTTTCACATCCTGTTGGCAACGATCCACTTACTGAACCTTGGACAGATCCCCGCGCAGCGCTACGCCGGCGATGATGGCGCCGGCGTGGCATTCGTAGGTGCTGGCGTCCTTGCGCTCACGGCTCTTGTAGAAGCTGGCGATGTTGGTCACGGCGTTGGCGCCGACTCGTTTCGCGGCTTCATGCAGGGTGATGAGCGCCGATTGCAGGGCCCATTCGCAGGCGACCTGGTCGGCCTTGCCGAAGGCGTTGGTCTTTTTGTTGGTCACCGCGCCGGGGCTCAGCACGCTGACCTTGCCGGCCGGCTTGTTGCCCGCCAGGTAGAACTTCACGCTGCCATCGATCTTGCCGGTGCTGATGGCTTCGGCCACCACCTTGTCGAAGGGCAGGTACAGGGCGGTATCGCGGGCCTGGCTGATGCCGGGCAGGGTGCACAGCAGCAGGGTGGCGGTGGCCGCCAGTGTCTTCAAACGCATCGCATTCTCCATGACATAAAAGGGGGTGAAACAGCCCTGTGACCGGGGTCACAGGGAGAGGCTCATTGCGCGGCCGGGAAGCGCTTGGCCGCCGCGTCGGACAGTTGTTGCGCGGTTCGTTCGTTCTGCTTGTCGCGCAGTTCGCGCAGGATGCCCTTGTCCAGCAGGCGCACCCAGCGGATGTAGTTCTTGTGGATCTTGCCGTCCTTGTAATCCAAGTCGCGGCTGTCGCGGTAGACGATCTTGTAGTAGCTGGCGGAGTACTGGATATCGATCTCGGCGTGGAACTGCCCGCGCACGGTGATCTCGGCCTGGATCAGCTTTGGGCTGATGCGCTGCACGGTCCACTTGCGGGCCACCAGGTTTTTCAGGATCGCTTGTTTGACTTGTTCCTGGTCGGCCTGGATGGTGGCCGGGATCACCCGGTTCGGGGTGTACATCGGTTTGCTGGTGCAGGCGGCCGTGCTCAGCAAGGCCAGGACGATCAGCGTCGCGCGAAACAGGGAGGACATTCCATTTCTCCAGTGGGGTTGGGCGTTAAGGCCAGCGGCGGAAGATCAACGAGGTGTTGACGCCGCCAAAGGCAAAGTTGTTGTTCATCACGAATTCGTGACTCATGGCCCGCAAGCCGCCCTGCAGGTAGTCCAGCTCGCCGCAGCGTGGGTCGACCTGATCCAGGTTGCAGGTGTGCACGTACAGGTCGCGGTTGAGCATCTCGATGCTGAACCAGGATTCCAGCGCGCCGCAGGCACCCAGGGTGTGGCCGAGAAAACTCTTCTGCGAACTGATGGGCATGCGGCTGCCGAACAGGCTGTTGGTGGCCAGGGTCTCGGCGATGTCGCCCTGTTCGGTGGCGGTGCCGTGACCGTTGACGTAGCCGATGGCCGAGGGGGCCAGGGCCGCGTCTTCCAGGGCCAGCTCCATGGCCCGGCGCATGGTGCTCTGCTCGGGACGGGTGGTGTGCTGGCCATCGGCGTTGCTGCCGAAACCGACGATTTCCGCGTGAATGCGCGCGCCACGGGCCAGGGCGTGTTCCAGCTCTTCGAGCACCAGCATGCCGCCGCCTTCACCAATCACCAGACCGTCGCGGTCGGTGTCGTAGGGCCGGGGGCTGGTGTGTGGCGCATCGTTTTTCAGGCTGGTGGCATACAGCGCGTCGAACACCATGGCCTCGGTGGGGCACAGCTCTTCAGCGCCGCCGGCGAGCATCAGCGGCAGGCGGCCGAACTTGATCGCTTCATAGGCGTAGCCGATGCCCTGGCTGCCGCTGGTGCAGGCGCTGGAGGTGGGAATCAGGCGCCCGGTGAGGCCGAAGAAGATGCTGATATTGGCCGCGGTGGTGTGGGGCATCATGCGCACGTAGGAGTTGGCGTTGAGCCCCTCGGCCACCGAGTTCAGCAGCATGTTGCCGAAGGCCTTGATCTCGTCGGTGCTGCCGGTGGAAGAGCCGCAGGCCACGCCCATGCGCCCGTCCTTGATCGACGGCTCGCCCAGCAGCCCGGCGTCGGCCAGGGCCTGCTCGGCGGCGCCGACCGCCAGGCGCGAAACCCGGCCCATGCTGCGCAGTTGCTTGCGGGTCCAGTGGCTTGGTACCTGGAAGTCATCGATGGGGCCGGCCAAGCGGGTATTGAGCTCGCTGAACCGGTCCCATTCGTCCATGCGCCGGATGCCGCTGCGGTTGGCGGCAAAGCGCTCGACGATGCTGGCCCAGTCGCTGCCCAGGGAGGTGATGCCGGCCATGCCGGTGACGACCACGCGTTTCATCAGCACAGGCCCCCGTTCACCGCCAGCACTTGACGGGTGATGTAGGCGGCTTCGGCGGACATCAGGAAGTTCACCGCCCCGGCCACCTCTTCGGGGGTGCCCATGCGCTGGGCGGGAATCATCTTCATCAGTTCGTCCACCGGCACGTTCTCGTCGAGCATGGCAGTGTCGATCAGGCCCGGTGCCACGCAGTTGACGGTGATCTTGCGCTTGCCCAGCTCGATGGCCAGGGCCTTGGCGGCACCGATCAACCCGGCTTTGGAAGCGCTGTAGTTGACCTGGCCACGGTTGCCGATCAGCCCCGACACCGAGGTGATGCAGACAATGCGCCCGGCGGCGCGGCGGCGGATCATCGGCATCATCACCGGGTGCAGGACGTTGTAGAAACCGTCGAGGTTGGTGCGCAGTACCTGATCCCAGTCGTCCTCGCTGAGGGCCGGGAAGGCGCCGTCGCGGGTCAGCCCTGCGTTGAGTACCACGCCGTAATAGGCGCCATGGGCTTCGACGTCGGCCTCCAGGGCCGTCCGGCAGGCCTCCCGGTCCGATACATCGAATTGCAGGATGCGGGCGCTGCGCCCCAGGGCCTCGACTTCGCCCTTGACGGCTTCGGCTTCGCTGCGGCCGCTGCGGCAATGCAGCACCAGGTCAAAGCCAGCCTGGGCCAGCCGCAGGGCGATGGCGCGGCCGATGCCACGGCTGGAGCCGGTGACCAGTACGGAGTCAGTCATGACGGAGTTCCTGTAGAAGAGGCGGGTGTTTCATGCAGATAGTCGGCGGCCTGAGGGGGCCGGAACACATTCAGACGCGCCGTGGCGGCAATGCCGGGGCCGCTGAGGTGGCATTCGAACACGCCCATGCCGTTGTCGTCTTCCAGGGAGCGCAGGGCGTGGATCTCCAGCAGGCTGTCGACCGGGAAGTGCTCGACATTGCATTCGAACTTGCGAGTGCCCAGCAAAAAGCCCAGCTCCACCGGCAGGCCTTGCTGGCGCGCGCGACAGCCGGCGTAGGCGGCCACGCTTTGGGCCATCAGTTCGATCCCGACCCAGGCCGGCAGGCTGCCGTCGGGACGGTTGAACAGGCCGCCGGGGCGAACCTGGAGGCGGGTGCGGATCTGTTCTTCATCAAAGGCCAGGACCTGATCGATGAGGATCATGTCCCCGGCATGGGGCAGCAGTTCGGCGAGCGGCCAGTCGATCATGGGGCGTCTCCGATTATCAGGCTGACGTTGTTGCCGCCGAAGGCGAAGGAGTTGCTCATCAGGTGGCGTGGTGAATGCGCCGCCAACCGGTCGGCCGGGGTCACCCAGTGCAGAGGGGGCAAGGCCGGGTCGGCCGCGCCGTCCCAGACATGGGGCGGCAGTGCCTGGGCGGGGTTCTCGGCGCTCAGGCTGAGCCAGCAGAACGCGGCCTCCAGGGCTCCGGCGGCGCCCAGGGTGTGGCCGCTCATGGGCTTGGTCGAGGAACAGGGCAGGCTCTCGGGGAACAGCTGGGCCACCGCCAGGCTTTCCATGGCGTCGTTGTGCTGGGTAGCGGTGCCGTGCAGGTTCAGGTAGTCGATCTGCTGCGGCTGCAGGCCGGCGCTGCGCAGCGCCAGGCTCATGGCCTGCAAGGCACCGCGGCCATCGGGGGCCGGGGCGGAAATATGGTAGGCATCGGAGCTGGCACCACCACCGAGCAGGGCGATGGATGAGTCGCCGTCGGAGGCCTTGCTCATTAGGAACAGCACCGCCGCTTCGCCGATGTTGATGCCGTCGCGGTTGCGCGAGAACGGATTGCAGCGCTGATCGGAGACAGCCTCCAATGCCGTGAAACCGTTCAGGGTGAGCTTGCACAGGCTGTCGACCCCGCCGCACAGCACCGCGTCGCACAGGCCCAGGTCCAGCAGGCGCCGGGCGCTGATCAGGGCCCGGGCACTGGAGGTGCAGGCGGTGGAAATCACGTAGGCCGGGCCGCACAGTTGCAGCCAGTCGGCCAGGAAGTTCGCCGGGGCGCTGAGTTCCTGCTGGCGGTAGTCGTAATCCGCCGGGAATTGCTGGTCTTGCAGGTAACGGGCGATGCCGCGACTGGCTTCGTCGATCCCCGAGGTACTGGTGCCCAAGACGATGCCGATGCGGCCACGGCCGTAGCGTGCGATGGCCCGCTGGATGTCGTCCTCGATCTGCCGCGTGGCTTCCAGCAGCAGTTGGTTGTTGCGGCTGTTTTGCGCTGCCAGTCGCGCCGGCATGCTCGCCAGCGGTCCGCGAACCGCCGCCACCGGCAGGTTGCGTTCGGGCACCCAATGGCTTTCGGCGCGCATGCCCGAACAATCGCCGGCCAGCAGGCTACGGGCGACTTCCTGGCGATTGCGGCCCAGGGCGCAGATGACCCCGAGGGCGTTGAGGTAGGCGGTCATGGCGCGGCCTCGGCGCTCAGGGCTGTGATGTGGTAGTGCGGGCCTTGAGGCAGGTTCAACTCGAAATCCAGAGGTTGTTGATAGTCAATCCGCCAGCGTGGGCCGAGGGTCCGTTGGCTGCCCTGTTGCAGGGCGCCGGGGTAATGGGTCGCCAGTTCGGCGGCCGGAGTCAGGGCGAACAGCAACGCCGCGAACAGCTCCCGGGCTTCCGGGTTGGGCGGCAGCAGACCGTCGGCCTGCCACTGGCCGTTCACCAGGCGCTGACGGGCCTGGGGAATGCCCAGCGGGTCCATCAGCGACCAGCGCAGGTCCGGGCCTTCGGCCTGGATCACCAGCAGCCAGTCCTGGCGTTGTCCGTCAGCCTGGCGCTCTACATGCAGTTGCAAGGGCAGCGTCAGGGTGGGCATGCGCTCGGGCAGCGGAGCCTGATTGACGCAAGCGCTCAGCAGCAGGACACAACCGAGCAGCAGGGCGCGGATCATGGGTGCGGACCTTTCTCGGCAGCAGGGGCATTCAGGGGCTTGCGGGCCACCACATTGACCAGGGTTTCCTCGCGCTGGCCCACCGGCGGCGGCTGGCGCAGACCGAAGCGTTGCAGCAGGCCGAAGTCCTTGGCACGGCTCCACCACAGGTACGGATAAGACACGTTCTGCGGGCCGAATTCAAAGCCCTGCCGACGAATCATCTGCAAATATTCGGCGGCGCTTTTCTGCACATGCATGGGGTGGCGGAACAGCCAGCGGATCACCCAGGTATCGATGTAGGCCTCGGTGGATTCGGCGAACAGCAGGTAGCCCCCGGGCTTGAGTACTCGGTAGAACTCGGCCAGGGCCTTTTCCTGTTCCACCAGGTGATGGAAGGTCTGGTGGCAGAACAGCAGGTCGACGCTGGCGTCGGCCAACTCCAGGGTCGCGCAGTCGCTGCCGATCAGTTCCACCGGCAACTGTTGGCGCTGGGCTTCCTCGGCGCTGAGCTTGAGGCTATGAGGGTCGGCGTCGATACCGATCAGGCGCTGCGGAGCGAACACCTGATGCAGGTATTGGAACGACTTACCCTGGCCACAGCCGGCGTCGAGCAGGACTGGCTGGCTGGGCGGCTCGCCGTCGAACAGCGAGCGCAGGTCGTTGATCGCCACCCGCAGCACATGGTGCTGCCAGGTGTGGCTGCGCAGGAACCAGAAGCCGAAACGGGTTTCCTCGACGTAGCTGGGGCTCAGGTATTGCGAAGACTGATCGGTCATGCGTGCTCCCTCGCACAGACTTCCGACAGGGCCTTGAGTCGGCGCTTGGGTTCGCTGACAAACGGGTTGCGTTCATCCCAGGCATAGCCGGCGAGGATCGAGCTGATCATGCGGCGGATCTCCGGCGAGCTGCCCGGGTGGTAGATCACGTCCTGGAAGGTGCCGGCGTACCAGCCTTCGACGTAGCAGCGGAAGGTGTCGACGCCGCGCTTGAGCGGTTCGGCGAACTCCGTCGCCCAGTCCACGGGCTGGCCCTGCAACTGCCGGTTGAGCACGGCGGCGGCCATGCTCGACGAGCGCATGGCGATGGTCACCCCGGAAGAGAACACCGGGTCGAGGAACTCCGCAGCGTTGCCCAGCAGGGCAAAGCCCGGGCCGTGCAGGGTGCTGACGTTGGCCGAGTAGCCGCCGATGGTCCGCGCCGGGGTGTCCCACTCGGCGTTTTTCAGGACCTGGGCCAGGCTCGGGGTTTCGTTGATGAAGCCGCGCAGGCAGGCGTCCAGGTCGCCATCACGTCCGGCGAAGTGTTCGTCGGCAGCCACCACGCCCACCGAGCAGCGGCCGTTGCTGAAGGGGATGCTCCAGAACCAGATGTCGCGGTGTTCGGGGTGGGTGGTGATGAGGATCTTGTTGCGGTCGAACTGCTCGCAGTCGATGCGGTCCTCGACATGGGTGAACACCGCCCGGCGCACCGGGAAGTTCGACGGTGCCTCCAGCTCCAGCAGGCGCGGCAGCACCCGGCCGTAGCCGCTGGCGTCAAGAACGAAATCGGCTTCGATGCGGTACTGGCTGCCGTCTTCGCGGCGGCAGTCGAGTTGCGGCAAGGGCCGTTCCACATCCACCGCGACGATTGTCTCGCCGTAGCGGATCTCGACCCCTTGCAGGGCGGCTTGGTCGGCCAGCAGCTTGTCGAAGTCGGCGCGCTGCACCTGGAAGGTGGTGGGCTTGCCGTGGCTGAAGGTGTCGCCGAAATCGAAGGTGCTGTAGTGCTCGCCCCAGGCGAACGCCGCGCCGTTTTTCAGCTGGAATCCGGCGGCCTGCACCGCCTCCAGCATCCCGGCTTCCTCGACGAAATCCAGGCAGTGGGACAGCAGGCTTTCGCCGATGGAGAACCGCGGGAAATGTTGCCGCTCGACGATCAGCACGTCGTGGCCCTGGCGCTTGAGCAGCGCGGCCGCGATGGCCCCCGAGGGGCCGGCACCGATCACCACGACCTGGCGACGTTCCATTTCAACTGTTGGCACTGGGGCTCCTTGCCGGTTCGGCATTGTTCACGTTCAAAGAAGCCACGGTTGTCGCGGCTGATGGATGTTTGTGCAGCCAGCAGGGCAGGCTCAGCATGGGCTGCGCTCCGTTTCCGGCTGCTGTGGGTGTCCGGCCCAGGGCGCGAGGATGAAGCTGAAGGCCAGCCCCAGGCTGACCGCCAGACCGAAGTTACTCACCGCCGGGGTGCTGGAAATCGCTAGCAGGCCGAATGACAGCCAAGTGGTCAGGGCGGCCAGCAGGGTGCCCAGCAGGCTCACCGCGGCACCGCCGATCTGCTCGCGCATGAGGATCGCGTAGTCGACGCTGATGGCGGTCACCAGCAGCAGGCCGAACAGGCTGAACAGGGTCAGCGGCTGTCCCAGCCAACCGAGGCTGGCCAGGCTGCACAGGGCCGCCAGCAGCGGCAGGGCCACCAGACGCAGAGCACCGCCAACGCCGAAGGGCAGGATCAGCAGCAGCACGATCAGCCCGCAGGAGGCCAGTTTGAGTTCGGCGGCGCTGACTTGGGTGGCGGTGAACACCCGGTTCAGCTCACCCAGGCGGTCCACCAGTTGCACGCCCGGCAGGTCGTGCGCCTGGAGGCGTAGCAGGGGGGCATCGTTCAGCCCTTGCAGGCTGACGATGGCCGCCACGCCAGCGTCGTTGCGGCCTAGCCACAGAGGACGATAAGGCTCGGCCAGGGGGCCAGCCAGGGCCGCGTCGATGTCTTCCACGGGCAGGTTCTGCAACTGGTTCAACTCGTCTTGCAGTGCTTGTTGCGCTACCCCCAGCTCCAGCAGCGGTTGCCAGAACCCGGGCAGTTGCTTGAGTGCTTGGCGTACGCGCTGTTGTTCTGCGGGCGGGCTGAGCAGCTGGTTCAGGGACAGGTAGCCCTTGAGCTTGTTCAACTGCACCAGTTGTTGCAGGCGCAGGTCGAGGGCGGCCAGGCGTTCCAGCAGTTGTTGCTGGTCGGCTGCGCGCACCAGAAAGAACTGGCTGGTGGGCTGGTAGCCGGTGATCCGGGCGATGGCCTGCGCCTCTTGCAGCAGTTGCGGCGGCGCGCCGACCCATTGGCGGATGTCGTTCTTGCTGTCGAGCTGCCACAGGCCGCCGCCGCAGAACAGCGCCAACAACGCCAGCAGCAC
The DNA here is from genome assembly GCF_009861525.1 of Pseudomonas sp. LD120. Lineage (GTDB taxonomy): Bacteria > Pseudomonadota > Gammaproteobacteria > Pseudomonadales > Pseudomonadaceae > Aquipseudomonas. The sequence continues at coordinate 717,659 of NZ_WVHL01000005.1, forward strand.
TGGGCTGGGTACGCGTTTGAGCAGCGCGCCACGCACCCTGAGCAGGGTCTCGGCGACTCGCAGCGGCCATTGCGCCGGACGCAGTTCGACGCCCTTGAGCAGCGCCGGCAGCAGGCACACCGCCGCCAGATACGCCCCCACCAGTCCGGCGGCGGAGAACACCGCGATCTGGGTCAAGGCCGGGAACGGCGTCCAGGCCAGGGCCAGGTAGCCGATGCAACTGGTGATCAGGCTCAGGCTCAGCCCCGGTAGGGTCAGGCGCAGGGCCGGCCAACTGCGCCAGGGCTTCAGGCTCCAGCTTTTGGACAGGTAGTGCAGCGGATAGTCGACGGCCACGCCAATCAGGCTTGAGCCCAGCACCAGGGTCATGACATGCATCTGGCCAAACACCGCGACGCAGACCACGGCGCCGAACAGCATGCCCACCAGCACCGGGACGAAGGCCAGCAGGGCGCGCCAGCGACGGAAGGCCAGAAGCAGCAGCAGCAAGAGGATGCCCAAGGTGGCGCCACCGCCAACCCAGGTGATTTCTTGGGTCGCCTGCTGCTGGCCGTTGGCGGCATACAGCAAGCCGCTGGCGGCCAGCAGTTGGACATCGCGCTGGCTGGCCTGTGCACGGCTGTGGTCCAGCAGTTCGGCCACCTGCAAGGGCAACCGCAGATCGAAGGCGTCGCCGCCGGTACGGGCTCGCAGCAATACCCAGTGCTTGCCATCGGCCTCAGCCAGCAGCGCGCCGCTGCCGATATCCAGTTGCACCGCGCCGTGTTGCGGCTGGCTGTTTTGAATCCGTCCGGTCAGGCCCAGCCAGTCCTCCTGGTTCGGCACCAAGGAGAAGCCGCCGAAGGGGTCGAACAGGCTTTGCAGCCGTTGCTGGATGAACGCCTGAGGCTGGCTGATCAACTGCTCGCGGTCCTTGGCCGCGAGCATCGCCAGGCGCCCTTGCAGCAGTTGCTTGCGCAAGGCCGGCAGGTCGGCCTGCAGGTTCCACTGGATCTTGGCGAACAGCCCGCTGGCTTGCCATTGCTCGGCCAGTTGCCGGGCCATGTCCAGCGCGCCTTGGCGCTCGGCGTGTCCCACCAGCACCAGGATTTCCCGGTTCAGGGGTTCCTGCATGCGTTGTTCGGCCTGCTGCTCCAGGGCGTCGGGCGCGGTGCCGGGCACCAGGTCCATCAGGTTGGCGGACAGCGGCGCGCCATGACGCCATTGCCAGGCACCCAAGGCCAGCACCAGGGCCAGCAGGATCAGGAAGCATCGCGGCAGCCAGCGTTCACTCGGCAAAGTCATGTTGCTCCGCTTCGCTCAAGGGCTGGGCACTGCTGCTGTCTTGCATGATCAGCAAGGTGCGGTCGCCCTGGGTTTCCAGCAGTTCGATGCGTTGCACCAGCGCGCCGCCGTCGATGTTGATCTGGGTGAAGATCTGTTGCAGCAGCAGTGAGCGCGGGATCAGTTGCAACCGCCAGTGTTGCGCGCTGCCTTGCAGCCTGAGTTCGAAGTCCCGTTGCAGGCCGCTGCTGTCGCCTTGCAGGACGGCCAGGAACAGGCGGTTCTGTTCGGCACCGGCACTCTTGCCCGGAAGCATCTGCCAGCCGCCGGCATCACGCCGGGCAATGCCCTGGTGGGTGATGCGGTAGTCCTGCTGCAGCGGGGTTTGCAGCAGCCACAGCAGGCCGTGGTTTTTCGCCAGGACGAAGTGGCCCTTGCTGGTCAGCGGTTGAGGCAGGGCGCGCAGGTGTTTTTCCTGGATGAAGCGACCATGGATCACCTCCGGCCGCGACAGCTGGTCGCTCAACTGTTGCAGATCGAAGGCCTGGGCCAACCCCGGAATACACCACAGCACCAGTAGCGTAGGTGCGAGCTTGCTCGCGAACCGGCGCACCACCGTGTTCAGCCTCATGCAGTTGGCCGATAGACAGACAATTTTCGCGAGCAAGTTCGCTCCTATGGTCACGGCAAAGCCCTCGCGACAGCGTCGGTGAAGACCTTGGGCGAGGCCAGTTGCATTTCCCGGCTGGCGATTTCCACGGCCACCTGCACCGAGCTGGCGCGGGTCAGGCGCTCGCCACTGGCCAGGTCGCTGATCAGGTAGTTGATCTTCAGGCGGTTCTCCCACTCCACCAGGCTGGCGCGCACGTTCAGGGTCTGGCCGAACACCGCGCCGCGCACGTAGCGCAGTTGCAGGTCGATCACCGGCCAGGCGTAGCCGGATTCGAGCATCTGCTTGTAGTTGTGGCCGAGCTTGTCCAGCAGGGCGCAGCGGGCGACTTCCAGGTACTTGACGTAGTGCCCGTGCCAGACGACGTGCATGGTGTCGACGTCGAAGAACGGCACCAGCACCTGGGTGTCGGCGTGGATCACTCCCTTGCTACGCATGCAGCCTCCAGTGTTGCTCGGCGATGCGCTGCAGGCACAGGCGCAGTTCGCGCTCCAGGGCGCGGTCCTCGATAACGGGCGCGAAGTCCGCGGCCAGCTCCCGGTGCATGGCATCCAGGGCCGGCGGCAGCGGCCGCGCGTCGGCTTCCTGGCGGCGCAGCCAGACCCCCTGGTTGGCCGCGAGCAAGGTGGCGGCGGCCACTTGCTCGGTGAGCTCCAGTACGCGGATCGCGTCGCGGGCGGCGATGGTGCCCATGCTCACCTTGTCCTGGTTGTGGCACTCGGTGGAACGGGAGAACACGCTGGCCGGCAGGGTGTTCTTCAGGGCCTCGGCGGTCCAGGCGCTGGCGCCGATCTGCACCGCCTTGAAGCCGTGGTTGAGCATGGCGCGCTCGGCGCTGGCGCCGGACAGGTTGCTCGGCAGGCCGTGGTTGTAGCGCACGTCCACCAGCAGCGCCAACTGCCGGTCGAGCAGGTCGGCGACGTTGGCCACCAGGTTTTTCAGGCTGTCCATGGCGAAGGCGATGTGCCCGCCGTAGAAGTGCCCGCCGTGCAGCACGCGCTCGGCCTCGGCGTCGATGATCGGGTTGTCGTTGGCGCTGTTGAGTTCGGTTTCGATAAAACCGCGCAGCCAGTTCAGGCTGTCGGCCAGCACCCCGAGCACATGGGGCGCGCAGCGCAGCGAGTAGCGGTCCTGCAGGCGGTGCAGGGGCGCGGTCGGTGCGTCGATCGCCAAGTCCTGGCGCAGCCACGCGGCCACTTGCATCTGCCCCGGGTGCGGCTTGGCGGCGAACAGGCGTTCGTCGAAATGCTCCGGGTTGCCTTGCAGGGCCACCACGTTGAGGGCGGTGATGCGGGTGGCCAGGTGCAGCAGGTAGTCGGCCCGGGCAAAGGCCAGGCAGGCCAGCCCGGTCATCACCGCGGTGCCGTTCATCAGCGCTAGGGCTTCCTTGGGCCGTAGCACCAGCGGCTCCCAGCCGAGCTCGCGGTGCACGTCGGCGGACTCTCGGCGCTCGCCACGAAACAGCACCTCGCGTTCGCCGGACAGGGTGGCCGCCACGTAGGACAGCGGCGTCAGGTCGCCACTGGCGCCCACCGAGCCCTCTTCCGGGATCAGCGGCAGGATGTCCTGGTCGAGGAAGGCCTGCAGGCGCTCCAGCAGTTCCACCCGGACGCCGGAAACCCCTTGGCACAGCGACTGCAGGCGCGCGGCCAATACGGCGCGGGTGGCCTGGGCGTCCAGCCGCTTGCCCAGGCCGCAGCCGTGGAAGGTGTACAGATGCCGGGGCAAGGCCTCGACGTGCTGCAGCGGCACCGCCACCACGCAGGAGTCGCCATAGCCGGTGGTCACGCCATAGATCACCCCTTCCTTGTCCAGCAGGGAATCGAGGAACTGCGCGCCCTTGGCGATCCGCTGGCGCCAGGCGGCGTCGCTTTGCAGGCAGGTCGGCGTCTGGCGGTTGGCCAGGGCCAGCACGTCTTCGATGCGCAGGGGGTGTTCGCCGAAGGTTACCGGCTCATGGGTCGAGGTCGTCATCGGTCTTCCAGAATGGGTAAAAGTTGAACCATTGTTGCGGTGCCTGCAGGCAGTACTGGCCCAGGCGCTCGGCGTAGCGGGCGGTCCACTGGGCGATCACTTGCTGGCGGTCATTGCGCTTCCACTGCACGGCCTCGGCGAAGGGTTCGAGGATCACTTGATAGCGGCCTTGTTGCTTCAGGCACAGCAGCAGGTTGACCGGGCACTTGAGCAACCCGGCCAGCAGCCAGGGGCCCTGGGGAAAAGCGGCCTGATGGCCGAGGAAATCCACCCGCACATTGCGCCCGCCGTGCAGCGGCACACGGTCGCCGGCAATCGCCAGCCACTCGCCGCGATCCAGGCGCTGGCTCAGTTGCAGCATGATCGCCGGGTCCAGCTCGCTGACCTGGATCAATCGCAGGTGGCTGGCCCCGGCCTCGCCCAGCAGGCGGTTGAAGCGTTCGGCGTGCTTGGTGTGCACCAGCACGTTCATGGTCACCTGCTCGCCCAGCTCGGCCAGGGCCCGGCAGACTTCCAGGTTGCCCAGGTGCGCGCCCACCAGCAGCTGCCCGCGTTCACCGCGCAGTTGGTGGCGCAACTGCGCCGGATCGACGATTTCGATCTGCTCGATGCGCAGCTTGCCGTTCCACACGTCGAGCTTGTCCAACAGGGCATCGGCAAAGGCCATGAACTGGCCAAACACCCGCCAGTGGCTGGGGCGCAACTCATCGCGCCCGCTCCATTGCGCCAGACGCTGCCGGTACTGCCAGATGCTGCGCCGGGCACGGCGGCCGAACAGGAAGAAATAGAACACGATGGCGTATAGCACAGGGCTTAGCACCCGGCGCCCCAACACCCGCACGGCAAAGGCGGTGAGCTTCATCAGCCAGAAGCTGCCGCGCTCCTGATGGCCGGCCCAGTGTTCGCTGCCGGGCTTCTTGGGGGGCTCCAGGTTCATGAACGCCACCGGCGCCAGAGGATCAGCGGCAGGCGCAGCAACATGCCGAAGAACAGCTTGGCGTGCATCTTGGAAATCAGCGCGTTGTCGTGGAACAGGCGAAAGTGCGAGAGGCCGTCCTGGGGGTAGTGAACCCGGGTCGGCAGCCAGTGCATGGGTTGGTTGCGCCAGGACAGGCGCACGAGGATTTCCGGGTCGAAGTCCATGCGCCGGCCCAGTTGCACCGAGTCGAGCAGGGCCAACGTGGCGGGCAGGGGATAGACCCGAAAGCCGCACATGGAGTCCGGAATCTGCAGCGACAGGCTGTTGATCCACACCCACACGTGGGTCAGGTAGCGGGCGTACAGGCGGCCCTTGGGCACGCTGGTGTCGTACTGTGGATAACCGCAAATCAGCGCCTCGGGATGGGCCTGTGAGCGTTGGATGAAGTTATCCACATCCGTGAGGTCGTGCTGGCCGTCGGCGTCCACCTGCAGGGCGTGGCTGAACCCCAGGTGCGCGGCTTCGCGCAGGCCGGCCATGACCGCGCCGCCCTTGCCCTGGTTGACCGCCAGGCGAATCAGGAACACCTGCTCGCGCTCGGCCATTTGTTCCAGCACCGCCGCACAGGCCGGGTTGCTGGCGTCGTCCGCCAGCACGCAGGGCAGGCCCCGGGCCAGAAGCGCATCGATCACCGCGGGCACGGCGGTTTCATGGTTGTAGACCGGAATGACCGCACAAGGCTTATGCATGGCCGCGGCCCCCCACACGGCAGGAACCGGCGTGCCGGCACATCCCGGGTTCAACACCCAGCAACTTATCCACAGCTGGCCTCCAGGACGATCCGCCCACTGGAACAAGGAGCGCCGTCATTGAGGTAGGCGAAATACAGTTTCTGGCGCTGGGCATCGAAGCGCAGGTTCAGCTGGATACGATCACCGGGTCGCACCAGTTGCTGGAACTTCAGCACTTCCATGCCGGCGAAGCGGCCCGGCAGTTCGAGCAGTTGCTGGCCCAGGGCCAGGGCCCAGTCCACTTGCACGACCCCCGGCAGCACCGGGGTGGCGGGGAAGTGCCCGCTGAAGTAGGCCAGGTCCGGCGGAACCGCCAGTTGCAGTTGCCATTCGTCGGCGTGCTGCACCTGCTCCAGCACCTCCGGCGCTTGCGGGCGCGGCGCCAGCAGCAGGGCCTGGACCTCGGCCTGGGGCAGCTTGCCCTGGCTGTTGAGGGGCATCTGTTGCACCAGGCGCCAGCGCCGTGGCAGGGCCAGGGCTTCGCAATGCCCGGCCAGATGCTGGCGCAGGGACTGGGTCAGGTGGCGCCGGCCCTGGTTGCGCAAGGCATGCAGCCCGGCTTCGCTGAGCACCAGCAGGGCGCCGAGGTAGGCGCGGTTGTCTTCGATCACCCCCAGGCGCGCTTCCGCCACCCAGTCGTGCTGCTCCAGGGCCTGTTCGAGCATGGGCAGGGAGAGGCGTTTTTCTTCCAGCTTGACGATACGGTCCAGGCGCCCCAGCAGCTCGAAGCGGCCGTCGGCGCCAATGCGCGCGGCATCGGCGGTATGTTCCACGTGACCGGCAGGCAGATAGGGGGAACGGATCAGCAGCGCGCCGTCGCGATCCTGGCTCAGGCCTACCTCGGCGAAGGGTTGCCACAGTGGGTCGCCCTGGCGCCAGGCAATGCCGCCGGTTTCCGAGCTGCCGAGGATTTCCGTCGGCCATTGCTGCAGGCGCTGTTGCAGCCCGCTGGCGGCCTCAGCAGGCAGGGCGCCGCCGGAGGAGAACACCCGACGCACCGGGCTCAGGGCCGGCCAGTCGAGGTTGTCTCCCATGCGTTTGAGCAATGCCGGGCTGGCTACCCAGGCGAATGCCGGGCATTCGCGGCTGGCCCGTTGCAGGTCTTCGGGGAACGGCAATTGGCGGCGCACGAAGGGGCGCCCGGCGCACAGCGGCCAAAGCACCCGGAACAGCAACCCGTAGATGTGCTGGGTGGCGACGCTGCCGATGATCCAGGCCGGGCCCAGGTCGGCGCCCCACAGTTGTTCCAGAGCGCCAACTTCGTTGGCCAGCTGGCGCAGGCTTTTTTCGATGCGCTTGGGCTCGCCGCTGGAGCCCGAGGTGCACAGGCTCAGTCGGCAGGCGTCCAGGTCCAGCTCGGCCGGTTCCAGGGGCTGGGCCTGCAACTGCGGCAGGGGCGTGTCCTGATCGGTCAGCCACAGGTCGACGTCCGCCGCCCAGCGCTGGCGGGTCTGGGCCTGGAGGTCGGCGGGCAGCAATACGCTGACCCCGGCGCGCCAGGCGCCCAGCAGGGCCACGGCCAGGTCCACGGCGTCTTCCAGGTGCAGCGCCAGCCGGCGCACGCCGCGTGCTTGCAGGGCGCCGGCCAGGCGCAGGGCCTGCGCCTGTACCTGCTCCAGGTCGATGTTGGGCTGGGCGCTGACCACCCGAGCGGTGTACGTCTTGAGCAGCAACTGCTCAAGGGGGATCCAGTTCATCTGTGGCCTCGTACCCGTTGTCGTAAGAGCCATTCAATGGCAAACAGCAAGCCCATCAGCCCGTAGGCGATCAGGCCGTTGTACAACGTCCACCAGCTCAGCGGCGCCCAGAGCGTCAGGGCCGCGGCGAGCACGCCGTTACAGAAGAAAAACACACTCCAGGCGATGGTCACCTGGCGGGTATAGCGCACGGCTTTTTCCGGCAGGTCCGGCTCGCTGATACGGGCCAGGCGCTCGGCTATCGGCGGGCCGTATTTCAGGCTGAGGCCGAACAGTCCCAGCATGAAACCGCTGATCAGCACCGGGTACCAGCGCAGCAGCGCCGGGTGGTCGAACCAGGCCAGCAGCAGGCAGAAGACGATCGCTGCGGCGGCCATCCACAGGCTGCCGGGGCGGCGTTCGCCGGTTAGCGCCCGGGCCAGCCACAGGCCGCCCAGCAGCAGGCCGAACTGCCACGGGGCGAAGTGCTCCATGCCGAAGTACACCGCGAAGGGGTAAAGCAGGCCGGCCAGCAACAAGCCCAGGCCGATCAGCCGGCTCATGCGGCCGGTTGGACCAGACGGTAGACCGCCTCGACCACGTCGTTGACGGTGCGCACCGACTTGAATTCCTCGGCGGCGATTTTCTTGCCGGTCTGACGCTTGATGTGGTCGATCAGGTCGACCGCATCGATGCTGTCGATTTCCAGGTCCTGGTACAGGTTGGAGTCCAGGCTGATGCTGTCGGGTTCCAGCTCGAAGAGCTCGACCAGGGCATCGCGCAGGGTGTTGAAAATGTCGTCACGGGTTTGCATGGTCGGTTCTCAAGCTGCCTGTTTTGCAGTGACGAACGCCGCAAGGCTCGCCACGTTACTGAAGTGGTTGCGGGTGTCCTTGGCGTCGGCGTCGATCTTGATGCCGTACTTTTTCTGGATCGCCAGGCCCAGTTCCAGGGCGTCCACCGAGTCCAGGCCGAGGCCTTCACCGAACAGGGTCTGATCGTCGCCAATGTCCTGGGCGCTGATGTCTTCGAGGCCCAGGGCGTCGATGATCAGCAGTTTGATTTCAAGCATCAGATCCGGGTGCGTATCGCTCATCTCTGGCGAGCTCCTTAATGAAATAGTGGTGCAAGTGCTCATTGAGCTTGCGCGAAGCCTGGGGCGCCGGGCCTTGGGCGGCAAAGGTCTGTGGGTCTATATCGGCACCGACGTGAAAACTGAAGTGCACACGGCGTTGCGGGATGCGGTACCAGGGCTCTGCCTTGGTCAGGGTGGTGGGGCTGACCTTGATCACCACCGGGGTGATGATTGTTGCACCGCGCAAGGCAATCGCGGCGGCGCCTCGATGAAAGGCGGGTGCGGTGCCGGGCTGGGTGCGGGTACCTTCGGGAAAGACGATCAGGGTCTGGCCCTCTTGCAGCGCTCCGGAGGCGGCATCGAGCATGTCCATGCTGCCGTCGTTGCTGATGTATTGGGTGGAGCGCACCGGTCCGCGGGTGAAGGGATTGTCCCAGAGGCTTTCCTTGACCACGCAGTTGGCGTCACGTACCAGACCGATCAGGAACACCACGTCGATCAGCGACGGATGGTTGGCAATGATCATCTGCCCCGGACGCCCGAGCAGGTGGGCGCCTTTGACCTCATAGGTGAGCACGCCGCTCTTGGCCATGAAACGGATGAACAGCCAGAACAGCCGGCTGACGGTCTTGCGTGCGCGTTGGCGCTGGACGTGGGCATCACCGGGCAGGCAGGCGAGCAGGGGGAAGATCACCAGGCGCAGGCACAAACCACCGATGCCGAACAGTGCGAAGCTCAGTGCGGTGGCCAGCAGGCGCCAGTAGTAGCCGTCACGGCCCTTGGCGGTCAGAGATTGCGTTGCCAGGTCCATACACGATTCATCCAGGCATGTTGGCAAAGGGTCTGCGAGCCGAGCAGCGCACGCAACAGGTTCAGGGCGTGTGGCCATTGGGCCTTGGGCAGTTGCCCGTCATGGCTGTCCAGGGACAGTTGCCAGTCGTCGCCGGGGGTCAGCAACAGGCCCAGGGCATAAGGGAATGGCACGTCATCGATCCAGCTGGCGTAGGCGTCGGGCGGCTGTTCTTCGGTGATCACCAGCAGCACATGGCGCGCGCCGTCCGCCAGCAGCGTGGCGGCCTCCAGCAGGCCGTGCTCCAAGCCGTCACCAGCGGCGGCCAGGGCAGTCATTTCGCTGGTTTCGCCGCGCATGATCGACCACAGGCCGATCACCGCGTTGTGCACCGAGAGGCTGAACTGGGTCGGCGACAGCGGCTGCCCGGCCGCCAGGTCGCTGAGGATCTCGAAGGTGCGCGGGGTTTCGCCATGCCGGGAGATGAACACCAGCGGCAACTGCTCCAAGCCTTCGGCCAGGGGCCAGCCGACGCTGAAGGCCATGCGCGCCAGGCGGCTGAGGCGGCGACGCTGCATGGCCGGAAGAAAAGACACATCGGGAGCGGCATCGCTGGTTTCAGGCAGGGCCGGCTGATGGCTCCAGGCCTGCCAGGCGGCCACGCTTTCGAGCCCAGGGGCCCACGCACGCCATTGAGCGATGTTGAACTTGATCACTTGATTTCATCCCGCCCCTGCGGGCTTCCTTGACGCGGTATATCGCTTCGAATGGCGACTGACCTGGGTGACGCGACAGCGTCAGTGGCGCGCATTATCCCGGTGCGACTGGCTGGTAGCAAATGTTGCTTGGGCTGTGGGTCGCAAAATCGACGAAACCTTCACCTTGAAGTGTGTCTTTTTGCCACTATCCGGTCTGGCTCCGGACGCGTAGTGCCCCGGGTTGTCGCTGGACGCCTGCTGCTGAGCGGCCTTGGGCGTTTGAAACTCTTGCACCGCCGAGGTAGCGCAGAAAAGGCGTGGGCTACTACACTCGGCCATCTTTGATACACGGAGGTTTAGACATGCGGCGTGTGGTGTTCAATCAGAAAGGTGGCGTTGGCAAGTCCAGTATTGCCTGCAATCTGGCGGCGGTCAGCGCCAACGAGGGGTATCGCACCTTGCTGGTGGACCTGGATGCCCAGGCCAACTCGACCCAGTACCTCACCGGCCTGACCGGCGATGACATTCCCATGGGGATTGCCGATTTCTTCAAGCAGACCCTGTCGTCCGGGCCGTTCTCGAAAAAGAACCATGTAGATATCTACGAGACGCCTTTTGACAACCTGCATGTGGTAACCGCCACCGCCGAGCTGGCCGATCTGCAGCCCAAGCTTGAGGCCAAGCACAAGATCAACAAGCTGCGTAAGTTGCTGGACGAGTTGGCCGAGGACTATGAGCGCATCTATCTCGACACCCCGCCTGCGCTGAACTTTTACGCGGTATCGGCGCTGATCGCCGCGGATCGGGTGCTGATTCCCTTTGACTGCGACAGCTTCTCTCGCCAGGCGCTGTACGGCCTGCTGGCGGAGATCGAAGAGTTGAAGGAAGACCACAACGAAGGCCTGGAGGTTGAGGGCATCGTAGTCAATCAGTTCCAGGCCCGGGCCAGCCTGCCGCAGCAGATGCTGGATGAGTTGATTGGCGAGGGCTTGCCGGTGCTGCCGGTGTACCTGAACAGTTCGGTGCGCATGCGCGAGTCTCATCAGGCCTGCATGCCGTTGATCCATCTCGATCCTCGGCACAAGCTGAGCCAGCAGTTCGTCGAGTTGCACAACCTGTTGGAAAACGCCTGATCCCGGGGGGCGCCGTAATGGCAAAGCAGGCCTCCTGTCAGGGCGTGTTCAGATGCCCTGGCTGCGCAACCAGCTCAAGAGTTGTGGTAACGGCAGGGCGCCACTTTGCCGGGCCACTTCGCGGCCGTTCTTGAACAGAATCAGGCTCGGGATCGAGCGAATGCCCAGTTGCCCCGACAGTTGCGGGTTGGCCTCGCTGTCGAGCTTGGCCAGCCGGCATTTGCCACTCAGTTGCGCCGCGGCCTGCTGAAAGATCGGCGCAAAGGATTTGCACGGCCCGCACCAGTCGGCCCACACATCCACTAGCAGCGGCAGATCGCCCTTGATCTGACTGGCATAGTCGCCCTGGCGCAATTCAAAAGGCTGGTTGAGCACTACCTCGGCTTTGCAGCGCCCGCATTTTGGGTGATCGCCCAGGCGTTCGCCGGGGATGCGGTTGAGGCCATTGCAGTGAGGGCAGGGGATCAGCAGTGGTTCGGACATGGTTGGGCTCCGCAAAGCAGGGTGGAGCACCTTAAATGGCGGCGTCCGGGGTGAATATCAAGTCGATGCCACTGGGCACGTGCCACCAAGGCTTCAGGTGCTGGACGGGGCCCGTTCGAGGCCCGGCGGAGGACCTGCGGCTGGTCGAGGTCTTTGGGTTGGATGCACAGCTGGCGCGTCAGGGGGCTCCTTGTCGCGCAATGGCGTTTAGCGGTAGTCGACGTGGGTCAAGCGATCCAGGGTCCGGCCCATTTGAAAGGTGAATGGCCGGCCGAGGGCTTGCATCTTTTGATTGCACAGTGCTTGCAACTGGTCTTTTCGGGTGTCGAAGGGTAGGGCTGCGGTCAGGGTCTGGACGCCAATGGAGCCGATGACGATGGCGAACTCGTCAAAGGGCACCGGAGCCGGCCGGGTGATCTTCGAGCTGGATGGCCAGGCCTGGATGGTTTGCTGTTGCATCAGTCGGTTCAGGTCCGGGTCATCGAAATGCACCTTGAGCGCCACCTTGGCAATGCTGCCGCTGCGGGTCAGTAGAGAGATCAGGCCGCGTTCGGAGTTATCTGTCCCAAGGGCTTGGTAGGCGATCAACTTCAATGGCGTGGGCAGTGCCAGGTGCGCGGTGATCTTGCAACTGACCGGGCCTTGGATTTCGCTTCTGTTGGCAATGGCGCGCATGCTGTCGTCGTAGCTGCGGTCCAGCAGCATCTCGAACGTCGGGTCGAGCTCAAAGGTGGCGTCGATGCTGTCCGGCAGGCCGCTGGGGCCGGCCGGGGTCACGCTGGCCTGGGCGTTGTCCAGTTCCAGGTGCAGGTTCATCGAGCTGCCCTTGCGCGCGCGGGTGACCTGCTCGAAAACAGCCTTGAGGCGGCCCCGTTGTTCCGGGCTCAGGGAGTAGTCCACCAGGCTCAGGTGGATCACTTTGTCATCTGCCTTGTCGCGTTCCAGGGTGATGGCGTCGGGATCCAGGCCCTGGGCGCTGAGCGCGGCGTCAATGCTCTGCTGGTACGCTTGGTGTACCCCTTGGTCGGAGTACTGCGGGCCAGCCTTGGGGTCGGAGCGCACTGAGTCCTGAAAGTGCAGGGTGGCGAACTCTTCCTTGCACCCGGTCAGCGAAAGCAACAGGGGCAGCAGCAGGTAGCGACGTTTCATCGTGGACTCTTGCAGGGCATCGATGGGAGTAAGGCTCGCGGTATGGGCGAGCGCTTCCAGGTGTGGAGGGCGGTCTTGATCTGACTCAAGACGAGCAACTGATTTCCAGGTGCTTGCCCCACTCGGGAGGACGCTCGGCATAGCCTTGCATGCCGTCTTGTTCCTCGAAAGGTCGGCTCAGCACCTGATGCAGGCGGCGTACGAGCGAATAGTCACCGGATTCGGCCGCGTCGATGGCCTTCTGCGCCAGATAGTTGCGCAGGATGTACAGCGGGTTGACCGCGTGCATGCGCTCCCGGCGTGCTGCCTGGCCCTGGATCGGATCGCGGGCGACCCGCTGCAGATACAACTCGGCCCAGGCATCGAAGCCTTTGATATCGACGAAGTCGTCCCGCAACTGCGCCACGGCCAGCGCCGGGGCCTGGTCTCCCAGCCGGCGGAAGAACAGGCTGTAGTCGACGCTACTGCCCTGCATCAGTTGCAGCAGGCGTTCCAGCAGTTTCTGGTCGTCGTCCTCGGCATGAGTGAAACCCAGGCGCCGGCGCATCAGGTCCAGGTAATGAGCCTGGTACAGCGGAAGAAACAGGCCCAGGGCTTCGCGCAGGGCCTCGACGCTGATGAACGGCGTCAGGGCCTGGGCCAGGGCGCTGAGGTTCCATTGACCAATGGGTACCTGGTTGCTGAAGGAGTAGCGCCCCTGATCATCGGAGTGGTTGCAGATGAAGTGGGCATCGAAGTCATCGAGGAAGGCAAAGGGCCCGAAATCGAAGGTGATGCCCAGGATCGACATGTTGTCGGTGTTCATCACCCCGTGGCAGAAGCCGTAAGCCTGCCATTTGGCGATCAGCTCGGCGTTGCGCTCGACGATCTCGCGGAACATCGCCCGATAGGGTTCCGGTTGTTCCAGGCATTCGGGGAAGTGCAGGGCCAGCAGGTGCTCGCCCAGTTGTTTCTGTTGCTCGGGTTTTTTCGTGTAGTAGAAATATTCGAAATGACCGAAGCGGATATGGCTCGGCGCCAGGCGCAGGAGCATCGCCCCGCGCTCCTGTTTCTCGCGCCACACCGGGGTGTCGGAGCCAATCACGCACAAGGCGCGGCTGCTGGGGATGCCCAAGGCATGCAGGGCTTCGGAGGCCAGGAATTCGCGGATCGACGAACGCAATACCGCCCGGCCATCGCCCATGCGCGAATAGGGCGTTTGGCCGGCGCCCTTCAGGTGCAGGTCCCAGTGTTCTCCCGCCTGGTTGTAAACCTCGCCCAGCAGCAGTCCGCGGCCGTCGCCCAGTTGTGGGTTGTAGGAACCGAACTGATGCCCGGAATACACCATCGCTCGAGGTTCGGCCTCGGCCCACAGTTTGTGCCCGCCGAACAACTCGGCGAACACCGGGCTTTCGGCCGTGGCTGGGTCCAGGTCGAGCAACGCCATGGCCGCGGAACTGGCAACCACCAGCCTTGGGTTATCCAGGGGCTCGGGCAGCACATGGGTTGAGAAGGCATCGCCGAGGCGGGCGAAGCGGTTGTCGAAGGTCAGTTCGTCGAGGGCTTTCAACGGCCATCTCCCAGCAGAATGTCCGAGCATTCTGCTAGGGATAGAGGCCTTAGTCGAGTTTGCTTGGCGGCGGCTCCTGCGCTGGCTTGCTTAAGTTTTGCGAGGCGCTGTCCTGGTTCGGCGCCTCGGTGGGCAGCACCTTGCGTTCCTGGCCGTTGAGGTTCTTCAGGTAAACCTCCATCTGCGGGAAGGAGATGTTGATGTTCTGCTTCTTGAACTCACGATTGATGAAGCGGTTGACCTCGTCGACCACCGGGTTGCGGTCCCCCAGCTCGCGCACATGCATGCGCAGTTCGTGGTCCAGGGTGCTTTCGCCGAAGTTCAGGAAGTACACGTGAGGCTCCGGCTCCTTGAGCACCCGCGGGTTGTCCCGGGCCGCCTTGAGCAGCAGTTCCTTGACCAGATCCAGGTCGGCGTCGTAGTCGACGCCAATCTTCAGGGTCACCCGGGTGATGGTGTCGGTCAGGGACCAGTTGATCAGTTGCCCGGTAATGAAGGTCTGGTTGGGGACGATGATGTCCTTGCGGTCGAAGTCGGTGATGGTGGTGGCGCGGATGCGGATCTTGCTCACGGTGCCCGACAGGTTGCCGATGGTGATGGTGTCGCCGATACGCACCGGCCGCTCGAACAGAATGATGATGCCGGAGATGAAGTTGGCGAAGATCGCCTGCATGCCGAAACCCAGTCCCACGGACAAGGCGGCCACCAGCCATTGCAGCTTGTCCCAACTGACCCCGAGGGTGGACAGGGTCGAGACAAAACCGATCCCGGCAATGACATAAGACAGCAGCGTGGTGGTGGCGTAGGCGCTGCCCTGGGCCAGGTCCAACTTGGACAGCACCAGCACTTCCAGCAGGCCCGGCAGGTTGCGCGCCAGGGCGACGGTGATGCTGACAATGATCAGGGCACCGATCATGTCGCCGATGCTGATGGGTACCATGCTCATCGTGGCACCGCTGCCGCTGGTGTATTCGTACAGGGTGATGTTGTCCAGGTAGGAGAACACCGTGATCAGGTCCGCCCAGACCCAGTACAGCGCGGCGATGAAGCCGCCCAACAGGGCCAGGCGGATCAGGCGCAGGGATTGCTCGTTGACCTTCTCGATGTCCAGGGTCGGCTCCTCGACCACGGCGTCGCCGCCTTCCCCCGCCTCTTTGGCCGCCTGGCGTTTGCTCAGGGCCCGCTGGTAGGCCAGGCGCCGCGCGGCAACGCTGAGGCCGCGCACGAAGGTCGCCTCGATCACCAGCCAGAACATCAGCAGGTACAAGGTATTGATCAGGCGGTCGCTGAGTTTCAAGGCGGTGTAGTAGTAGCCGAAGCACACCGCGACGAACAAAGCGATCGGCAGCAAGGTGAACAGCAACCCCATCGATTTGCGAAACAGCGACGCGTTTTCGTGGGCCGGGCTGCTTAACAACAGTCGGCTCAAGAGCAAGGCCATCAGCGCGTAACAGGTCAGCACTACGCCGATGCCCAGTACGTCATCGGCCAGGGCTGCGGGCTGGTGCTCGGCGACGGCGACCACGGCCACCAGCGCCAGCACCACCAGACCCAGGCGGCGGATCCAGCCCTGGAGGAACTCCACCTGGGGTTTTTCCCAGCGAAAATGCAGTTCGGCCACGCCGCCGGGCGCGAGAATCCGATAGGCGGTGTAGAACACCAGCCAGGCTTGGGCGATCTGCAGCAGCGCCGCACCGAGGTTGGTGTTCTGCCCGCGGGCGTCGATCTGCAAGGCGTAGCCGCACAGCGCCAGGCCCAGGCTGACCGGCATTGCCAGAAGAATGTTGACCAGGATCGCCAGCGGGGTATGCCACTGGCTGTCGCGTTTGAAGTGGCCGATGTCCCTGTGCACTTTGTTCAGGCGCCCATAAAGGCTTTTACGCCGCCAGAGCAGGGTGCCGATCAACAGCAGCAGTGGCAGGAACAGCAGCGGCCGTTGCGTCAGCCCGTCCGCCAGCTCACTCAGGCTTGAGGCCCAAGGCAGCGTGGTGATCTGTTTTTCCAGGCGCTGAGGCACTTCCTGCAGCCACTCCGCGTCCAGGGGCTTGTTGCTGGGAATCCAGAACATCTGCTCATCGAGGGTCGCGCGCAGGCTTTGGGACGTGCTCAGTAACTGCTTCTGGTTCAGTTGCAGGGTGATGGATTCATTGAGCAGGGCGCTGAGCTCGCGGTTCAGGCGCTCCAACAAGTCGGCGCGGGTCACGGCCAGGTCGAGCAGGTTGCGGCGCAACTGTGGCGTGACCTGCTCCGGCGGTTGGGTCTTGAGCAGGTTGTCGACGTAGGCGCTGGGGCTGCTCAGCAGTTCCCGCTGCTGGTTGACTTCGAACTGGTAGAGGCGGATATCGGCAATCTCATCCGCCAGGTCCCGGTCCAGTTGCAAGCGCGGCAAGGCTTGCTTCTGTTTATAAAGAATCTTGGACAGCAGCAGGCTGCCCTTGAGCACGTTGATTTGCTCATCCAGGGCCGCATCGCTCTGCGTCACGCTGTCCAGTTGCTGCTTGGTCAGCAGGTTCTGCTGGGTCAGTTCGTTGAGGCGGTCGGTGCTTCTGAGCAGGTAGTCGGAGAGCTTGAGGTTGGTGGTGCTTTCGGTCGACAGCAGGCTGCTACCTCCGGCCTTCTGCGCCTCGATGGACTGCTGGGTCACGGTTTCCTGGGACTGGGCCAGGCGCTTCTGGTTGATCAGGGTCTGCAGGTCCTGGATCTCGCGCTCCAGGCGCGCGGCTTTCTCCATCAGCAGGTCATGCTGGCTGTTGCCCAGGTCCTGCAATTGGCTGTTGCCCGCCAGTTCCTGGCGGCGCAGGGGAATCAACGCGTTGATCGCCGCCAACTCGGCATTGAGCAGATTGCGCTGATCGGTGCTGAGCAGCTTGCCGCCCTCTTTGCCGGACTTGAGTGCCGCGTTGATCTGCAACATGCGGGTCTGGCTGCTGCTGATTTCCGCTTGGGCCCGCTCGGGGCGCGTCTGGGCGGTGATGGCCAGGGTGTTGGCGTCGGCCAGGGCTTTTTGCAGGTCGCTCTGCAAGGCCGTGCGCTCGGTCAGCAGTTGCTCCAGTTGCGACACTGGCAATGAGCCGTAGCGCTGAGCCACGGGCACCACTTTGCTAGCTTTCAGGCGTGTCAGCTCACGCTGGTTTTCCGCGGTTTGGCGCGGTGCATTGCTCAACTGCTGTTTCAGCTCGCTGAGGCGTTGCTCGTAGTCCTGCTTGTTGCTTAGCTGATTCAGGGTGTTCTGCAGCAGGGCCTGCAGGGCCTTTTGATCGGCTTCCGGCAGTTTGCGTTCGGCAATTTTGTCCAGGCTTTGCTGGACCGACTCGGCGCTGGGGGGATCACCGCCCTGGGCGGCACCGACACAGAGGCTCAGGCTCAGCAGGGCAACAGCGAAATATTGACGCAGGGTAGGCATAGGAGTCGGTCAAACACGTGGGAAAAAGGGGAGCGCCATGGCGAAGGCCGGGCGTGATTCCGAGTTTAGAGGAAGAGTCCGGGGCCCGGGCGACTTCCTTCTGGGAATCTGACGCCGACTTTGCCGATCTTGTTCCCGTCCATCAACGCCACCGTCCAGATGGTGTTGTTCCACTCCACCTGGTCGCCGACCACGGGCGCGCCACCGACCTTCTGGGCGATGAATGTCCCCAGTGGCATGTCTGCGTCCTGGCCGTCGAGCTTGAGCCCGTAGAGCGCCGACACTGCGCCCAGCTGGGCGTCGCCTTCGAGGACGAAGTCGCCGAAGAAGCGCAGGTCGAGGCCACGCTCCGGTGCCTGACTGAAGAGTTTGCCCAGGGCTGGCAGGTTGTGTTCGTGGCCGATCACACACAGCAGGTCGTCGGCTTCGAGCACCGTACTACCCGACGGATGGAGCAGTTGCTGGCCGCGAAACAGGGCGGCGATCCGCGTGCCTTCAGGCATTTTCAGTTCTCGCAGGGCGGCACCGATGCACCACTTTTCCTCACCCAGGCGGTAGACGAACAGTTCCCACTCGCTGGTGACGTGAACCTCCAGGGCTGCCCGAGAAATCGGTGCCGGCTCGGGGGGCACCGTGACTTTGAGCCACTTGGCCACCCACGGCAGGCTGGTGCCCTGTACCAGCAGCGAGACCAGTACGATAAAGAACGCCAGGTTGAAGTACAGCTGGGCTTCGGGCAGGCCGGCCATCAGCGGGAACACCGCCAGAATGATCGGCACCGCGCCGCGCAGCCCGACCCAGGAAATAAAGGCTTTCTCCCGGCCGTGGAAGGCCTTGAACGGTGCCAGCCCCACCAGCACCGACAGTGGCCGGGCGAACAGGATCATCCACAGCGCCAGGCCTAGGGCGGGCAGGGCGATGGGCAGCAGGTCGTGAGGGGTAACCAGCAGCCCCAGCACCAGGAACATGCCGATTTGCGCCAGCCAGGCCATGCCGTCGAGCATGTGCAAGATGCCGTGGCGACTGCGCACCGGGCGATTGCCGATCACCAGCCCGCACAGGTACACCGCGAGGAAGCCGCTGCCGTGCAGGGCGTTGGTCAGGGCGAACACCACCAAGCCACCCGCGATGACCAGGATCGGGTACAGGCCGTTGGCCAGATGGATGCGATTGACCAGTTGCAGCATCAGCCAGCCACCGCCGATGCCGATGACCGCGCCGATGCCGAATTCGCGGATCAGGTCCGTCAACAGAGTCCAGTGCAGGCCGGTGTGGCCACTGGCGAGCATGTCGATCAGGGTCACGGTGAGGAACACCGCCATTGGGTCGTTACTGCCGGACTCAATCTCCAGGCTGGCCGATACCCGTTCGTTGAGGCCTTTGCCTCCCAGCAGCGAGAACACCGCGGCGGCGTCGGTGGAACCGACGATGGCGCCGATCAGCAGGCCCTGGATCAGGTTGAGGTTGAACAGCCAGGCGGCCGCCATGCCAGTCAGCCCGGTGGTGATCAGCACCCCCACCGTGGCCAGCGACAACGCCGGCCACAACGCCACGCGAAAGCTCGCGACCCGGGTACGCAAGCCACCGTCCAGCAGGATCACGGCCAGGGCCAGGTTGCCCACCAGGTAGGCGGTCGGATAGTTGTTGAAGATGATGCCGCCGCCATCGACCCCGGCGGACATGCCCACCGCGAGGATGATCACCAGGATCGGGATGCCCAGACGTGATGAAAGTGAGCTCACCAGAATGCTCGCACCTACCAGCAACGCGCCGATCAAGAACAGGCTGTTGATGGTCGTCGCATTCAAAGGCAGTACTCCAGGGCGGAAAAGGCGGGCGCAAACTGACCATGCAGTCTGCGTGCCAGCGATTCTAACCTGTTGAAATATGCCGCTGTCAAAAAGCTTTCAATGCCAGCGGCCGACCCGGCGCAAGTGCTGTGCGCCGGGGCTTTGCCGAGCCTGGCCCGATGCTTCAAAGGCTGAAGCGCGCCACCATGCTGTTGAGGTCCACGGCCAGGCGCGACAGCTCGCTGCTGGCTGCACTGGTCTGGTTGGCACCGGTGGCCGACTGCACCGACAGGTCGCGGATGTTGACCAGGTTGCGGTCGACTTCGCGGGCGACCTGAGCCTGCTCTTCGGCGGCGCTGGCGATGACCAGGTTGCGTTCATTGATCTCGATGATGGCGCTGTTGATGGTGTCCAGGGACAGGCCGGCACCGCGGGCGATGTTCAGGGTCGATTCGGCGCGTTCGGTGCTGTTGCGCATGGAGTCCACCGCGTGCTCGGTACCGCTCTGGATGCTGCCGATCATGCGTTCGATTTCACTGGTGGACTGCTGGGTGCGATGGGCCAGGGCGCGGACTTCGTCGGCTACCACGGCAAATCCGCGACCGGCTTCACCGGCGCGAGCGGCTTCGATGGCGGCGTTGAGGGCCAGCAGGTTGGTTTGGTCGGCCAGGCCGCGAATCACGTCCAGTACCTTGCCGATGTCCCGGGATTCGTTGGCCAGGTCGCCGATCAGGCTGGCGGTGCTTTGCACGTCGGAGCTCATGCGCTCGATGGCGGACACGGTTTCTTGCACCAGATCGCGACCGTCACCGGCCGAAGAGGTGGCGTTTTTCGAGGCTTCGGAGGTACTGACCGCGTTGCGCGCCACTTCTTCTACGGCACTGGTCATTTCATTGACCGCCGTGGCGGCCTGTTCGATTTCGTTGTTCTGCTGGGTCAGGCCGCGAGCGCTTTCTTCGGTCACGCTGTTGAGCTCTTCAGCCGCTGACGCCAGTTGCGTGGCGGAGCCGGAAATGCGTTGCAGGGTGTCGCGCAGTTTTTCCTGCATCTTGGCCATGGCCTGCAACAGGCGGCCGGCTTCGTCTCTGCCATCGGCGCGGATCGGCTGGCTCAGGTTGCCTTCGGCGATCTCTTCAGCGGCGCTCAGGGCATTGGCGATCGGCAGAGTGATACTGCGGGTCAGCAGCCAGGCGAACAGCAGGGTCAGGCCCGTGGCCAGGACCAGCAGGACCACCACTAGATTGACGGCCGAGGAATATTCTTCAGCGGCTTGCTGGTTGGTGTCCTGGCTCTGCCGGGTGTTGATTGCCAGCAGGCGGTTGAGTGCGCCATTCATGGCTTCGGAGTTGTTCAGAAGTTCGGTGTTGAGCAAATTGCGCAGCTCGTCGATCTGGTTGTTGCGCGACAGCGACTTCATCCGTTCTTCGATCTGCCGATACTGGCCCAGCAACTGTACGTACTGATCGTAGGCGGCTTTTTCTTCCGGGCTGCTGATCAACTTCTCGTAGACCGTCCGGGCGCTGCGGATCTGCTGGTTGCGCAACTCTTGCAGTTCCATGGTCTTTTGCTGGACATCCGCCTCGCGGTTGACCAGCAAGCGATAGGACAGCACGCGCAGGCGCAGGGTCAGTTGAGTGAATTCGTTGAGGCTATTGATGCTGGGCACGCTGTTTTGAGTGACGTCCTCGGTCGCACCGCGGATTTTGCTCATCTGGTTCAGAGCGAAGACACCGAGGATCAGCATCAAGCCACCGATCATGGCAAAGCCGAGGAAGGCCCGTGGTGCGATATTCATATTTCGAAGGGACATGGTGGGTACCAGGAAGGGCGCATCCGTGCGGGGCTTGAGACAGATCTACCGAGCATTATCGGTCATACGACTAAAGTCTTGAGTCGGGCCGTGGAATTAACGTTTTGGTTACCGGCCGGCAGCGGGGCTTGGGTGGGCGGACCCGCTGCTCTGGTCTGGAGGAGAGGAGGCGGAGGGCGGATCCGGATGACACGCCGCTACAGTCTGAACCGGGTAACCAGGTTACTCAGGTCGACGGCGAGACGTGACAACTCGTTGCTGGCGGCACGGGTCTGGTTGGCGCCCGCGGTGGACTGCGCCGACAGGGTGCGGATGTTCACCAGATTGCGGTCCACTTCCCGGGCCACATTGGCCTGCTTTTCGGTGGCGCTGGCGATCACCAGATTGCGTTCGTTGATTTCGAGGATGGCGTTGTTGATGGTGTCCAGGGACAGGCCGGCGCTGCGGGCGATGCTCAAGGTCGACTCGGCGCGCTCGGTGCTGTTGCGCATGGAATCCACGGCGTCTTCGGTGCCGTTCTGGATGCTGTTGATCATGCGTTCGATTTCGCTGGTGGACTGCTGAGTGCGATGGGCCAGGGCGCGGACCTCATCGGCCACTACCGCAAACCCACGACCGGCCTCCCCGGCGCGAGCGGCTTCGATGGCAGCGTTGAGCGCCAGCAGGTTGGTTTGGTCGGCCAGGCCGCGAATCACGTCCAGTACTTTGCCGATGTCCCGGGATTCGTCAGCCAACTCGCCGATCAGGCTGGCGGTGCCTTGCACCTCGCCGGCCATGCGCTCGATGGCCGAGACCGTGCCCCTTACCATGTCCCGCCCATCCCCGGCGGACTGTGTGGCGTGCTGCGAGGCTTCGGAGGTGCTGACCGCGTTGCGCACCACTTCTTCCACGGTATTGGTCATTTGATTGACCGCGCTGGCGGCCTGTTCGATCTCATTGTTCTGCTCGATCATGGCGCGGGCGCTTTCGTCAGTCACACCATTGAGTTCTTCGGCTGCCGAAGCCAACTGGTTGGCGGAGCCGGAAATGCGCTGCAGGGTGTCGCGCAGTTTTTTCTGCATCGTCACCATGGCTTGCAATAATCGTCCGGCCTCGTCGCGGCTATCGACCATGATCGGTCGGGTCAGGTCACCTTCGGCGATTTCCTCGGCGGCGCTCAGGGCATAGGCAATCGGCTTGGTGATGCTGCGGATCAGGCGCCAGGCAAATAGCAGGGTCAGGGCGGTGGTCAGCACCAGCAGCACGACCACCATGTTGAAGGCCGTCGTGTATTGCTCGGCGGCTTCCTGGTCGTCAATCGTGGAGTAGTGAGTGTTGATCTCCATGAGTTGATTGAGGGTCGTGTTGATCTTCTCGGCGCTGCTCAGTAGCTCCGTGTTCAGCAGCGTTTGCATGTCCTCAAGCTGGTTGTTATGCGACAAGTCGATCAGTTGCTTTTCCAGTTGATGGTGGTGCTCCAGCAGGCGGGTGTACTGATCATAGGCGGCTTGCTCTTCAGGGCTGCTGATGAGTTTCAGGTAGAGCGCTTGTGCCTTGTCGATGTGCTGATTGCGCTGGGAGATGGCGGCCAGCGTCTGCTGTTGCGCCTGGGGATCGCGGTTGAGCAGCAGTCGATAGGCCTGCACCCGCAGGCGCAGGCTCATTTGGGTGAAGTCGTTGACGCTCTCGATACTGGGAATGGTGTTGTGGGTGATCCTCTCGGTTACCGCGCGGATCTTGCTCATTTGATTCAGGGCAAATATCCCGAGGAACAGCATCAGGCCGCCGATCAAGAAAAAACCCAGGAAAGCCCTCGGAGCGATATTCATGTTGCGCAGTGACATGGAGCCTACCTCGGCTGTGCGCTGTTCGCGCTTCTTAAATCAGGGAAGTACTCGTGCTATCGCATTGAAGAACCGCTTCTTGAATGGCCAACGGTGCTTTCAGAAAAGTCTGATCGCTTGCGGGGGATTTCGGAAAAGTTTGGTCTGTCCGACGGAACGTCAGGAACCCGTTGCGCGAATGACAGTCTCTAACAGCTCTCGCGTAGAGGTCATCACCAGTAAAATCAAGGCTTTGCGCCTGGATAACCCTGGCATCCAGGGTGACTTTTCTTTATCGTACGCGCCCTTTGCAATCAGCCCGGAAGATCAAAAATGTTGGAAGCATCCCTCAGCCAATTGGAACAACTGGTCAGTGACCTGGTGGTACAGAATCAGGAGCTGCTCGGTACGAACGAAAGCCTCAAGGCGCAACTGGCCCAGGCCAAGGATGAAAACGACAGCCTGCAACTGAGCCTGATGGAACAGGAAGAAAAGCAAGGCGCCACCGCGGCCCGCATCCAGGCCCTGGTTGAGCGTGTCAGCGCGAGCCCGGCCAACCCATGAGGCATCACATCGATGGGGTGAAGGTGGTCTCTATCCTGGGGGAGGATTACTCGATCAAGGCGCCTGCCGGAGAGGAGCAAACCCTCATGGACGCCGCGTTGATGCTCAAGGCGGCCCTGGCAGACACCAAGAAAAAGTACCCGACCTTGATTGGCGAACGCTTGCTGGTACTGGCGGCGATGAACCTGTGTTCGCAGCAGATCGAGCTGCAAAAGCGCCATGGGCAGGAACTTGAGCGTTATCAGGAACAAGTCAGTGCCACCGTCGAAGTGATTACCAAGACCATTCAAAAGAATTGATGGAAATGCATACAGCTGCCGATAGGTAGGTTGGACAAGCAAGCTTATTGTTTGTATACAACTTCCCGCGGCTGGCGCGATATCGCAGCCTCTTATACCAATAAGAAAGAGGTGTTCCATGCAATTCTGGCGACGCAGTATTCAATGGCAACTGATCCTCAGCATGGGCTCGGCCCTGCTGGTCAGTCTGCTGGTGGTAGTAGCCATCTACACGGTACTGATCAATCACCTGACCCAGAACTATCTGGTGGACAGGGCGCTGCCTTCGAGCATCGAAGCCATGCGCAACGATATCGAACGCATTCTCACCCAGCCTTTGACCGCCGCCCGGGACCTGGCCGGCAACGGCATGTTGCGCGACTGGCTGGCGGCGGGCGAGGACCCGGCCAGGGCGCCAAGTTTCATCGGTTACCTGGAAGACATCCGCGCCGAGAACCAGGCGTTCACCACCATGATGGCCAGCCCGCTCAGCCATCACTATTACAACCAGAAAGGCCTGGACCGGACCCTCAGTCGGGATAATCCCAAGGATGTCTGGTTCTATCGCTTTATCGACAGCGGCAAGCCGCGGGTGCTGAACATCGATATCGACGTTGCCAGTGGCGAGCTGGCGCTGTTCATCAACTACCGGGTCGAGAAAAACGGTGAGCTGGTGGGCGTTACCGGCCTGGGCTTGCGCATGACCGAGCTGTCGAAGTTGATTCACGACTACAGCTTTGGCGAGCGCGGCCGGGTATTTCTGGTGCGCAACGACGGTTTGATTCAGGTGCATCCGGACGCCGAGTTCAGCGGCAAGCGACAGTTGTCCGAGCAGATTGGCGCGAGCGCCGCCGAGGCGCTGATGGGGCACGAGGGGCTGACCAGCAGCCATTTTCAGCGTGATGGCGAAGACTACCTGGCCCTGAGCCTGCCCCTGCGCGGCTTTGGCTGGAGCCTGGTGGCCGAAGTGCCGCAGGCGCAGATCTACACTGAGGCGCACCGGGCGATCTGGCTCACTGGCCTGATCGGCCTGGCCATTGCCGCCGTCTGTTTGTCGCTGGTGGTGTGGCTGGCCCGTGGCCTGGTGCGTCCGCTGCGGCAAGTGACCGAGGGGCTGGTGGCCATTGGCAGTGGCGGTGGCGATCTGACCTTGCGCCTGGATGCCAGTCGTGCCGACGAGCTGGGCGACCTGGCCCGGGGTTTCAACCGCTTTCTCGACAGCCAGCGCGGCATGATCGGCGAAGTGCTGGCCACCACCGAACGCCTGCGCTCCTCGGTGAGCCAGGTGGCGGCCGTGGTGGAAAACACCGCTGAACGTTCCGCTCAGCAACAGGAGATGACCGACAGAGTGGTCACCGCGGTGAAGGAGATGGGCCTGACGGTGCAGAACATCGCTCACAACGCTGGGCAGGCGGCCGGAGCGTCCCACGCGGCTCGTGACGAAGCCCTGCAGGCGCGGGAAGTGGTGGGTGGGTCGATCCTGCACATCGAGAGCATGTCGGGGGAAATCGCCCTGGCCGCCGGGGCCGTGAGCGAACTGGCTGATCAGGTGGCTTCCATCGATCAGGTGCTGGCGGTGATTCGCGGAGTCTCCGAGCAGACCAACCTGCTGGCCTTGAATGCGGCCATCGAGGCTGCCCGGGCCGGTGACATGGGGCGTGGCTTTGCCGTAGTGGCCGACGAGGTGCGAACCCTGGCCCAGCGTACTCAAGCGTCCACCGACGAAATCCAGCAGATGATTCAGGGGCTCAAGCAAGGTGCGGAGAATGCCGTGAACTCGATGCACGCCGGGCAGGCGGCGACGGGAACCGGCGTTGTGTCGAGCCAGCAGACCGGGGCCTCGTTGACGGCGATTACCGGGCAGGTGGAGCAGATCAGCGACATGAACCAGCAAGTGGCCACGGCCACCGAACAGCAGTCGGTAGTGACCGAAGAGATCAACCGCACCGTTCAGGGTATTTCCGATCTGGCCCGGGCCACGGCGGCCGAAGTGCATGCCTGTCGCGAAGACTGCCGGACCTTGCAGCGTCTGGCCGAGGATCTGGCGCAACAGGTGGGCGGTTTCAAATTGCGTTAAGCAGGATGGGGCCTTCGCCGGCTTGCTGGCCAAGGCCCTGCTTGCTCAAAACCAAGCGTCTTGCATCCCCAGACAGGTATCGTCTCGGGCTTCCAGCAGCGTCAGCTCGTGCTGGCACCCAGGCACTTCCCAGGTCAGAAAGTAGCGCGCGGCCTGTAGCTTGCCGTGATAGAAATCCTGATCCGCCGCATTGCCCCGCGCCAGCCCTTCTTCGGCCCTGATGGCCTGCTCCAGCCAGCGCCAGCCGATCACTGCATGACCGAAGGCCTTGAGGTACAGCGCCGAGTTGGCCAGGGTCGGGGTAATCTTGCCCGCAGCCAGGTCCCCCAGCAGACCCAAGGTCACGCTCTGCAGGCGCGTGACCAGTTGTTCCAGGGGCAGGCGCAGGGCGTCCAGTGATGCGTGGGCGCGGGCCCGTTCGCCCGTCTCGGCGATCAGGCGGATCAGGCGCTTGAGCCCGGCGCCGCCGTTCTGCGCCAGCTTGCGCCCCAGCAGGTCGAGGGACTGGATGCCGTGGGTGCCTTCGTGGATCGGGTTCAGGCGGTTGTCGCGGTAGTACTGCTCCACCGGGTATTCCCGGGTGTAGCCGTGGCCGCCGAGAATCTGGATTGCCAGCTCGTTGGCCTTGAGGCAGAACGCCGACGGCCAGGATTTGACGATCGGGGTCAGCAGGTCCAGCAGTTCGTGGGCCTGCTGGCGCCCGGCCTCGTCGGCCAGGGTGGTGGTGTCGTCGAACAGCCGCGCCGCGTACAGCCCCAGGTCGAAGGCGCCTTCGACGTAGGCCTTCTGGGTCAGCAGCATGCGCCGCACATCGGCGTGCTGGATGATGGCAACCGGTGCAGTGGTCGGGTCCTTGCTGTCCGGCAGACGACCTTGGGGGCGTTCGCGGGCGTACTCCAGGGAATACAGGTAGCCGGCGTAGCCGAGCATCACTGCGCCCATGCCGACGCCGATCCGCGCCTCATTCATCATCTGGAACATGTAGCTCAGGCCGTGATGAGGCTGGCCCACCAGATACCCCACGCAATGGCCGTTGTCGCCGAAGTTCAGCGCCGTGGAGGTGGTGCCGCGCCAGCCCATCTTGTGAAACAGCCCGGCCAGCAGCACATCGTTGCGTGGCCCCAGGCTGCCGTCGTCGTTGACCAGGAACTTGGGCACGATAAACAGCGAAATGCCTTTCACCCCGGGCGGTGCGTCCGGCAGCTTGGCCAGGACCATGTGCACGATGTTCTCTGACAGCGGGTGGTCGCCGCCGGAAATGAAGATCTTGTTGCCCTTGAGCCGGTAGCTGCCATCACCGGCGGGCTCGGCGCGGGTGCGGATGTCTGACAGCGACGACCCGGCATGGGGCTCGGTCAGGGCCATGGTGCCGAAGAAGCGACCGTCGATCATCGGTTGCAGGAAGCGCTGTTTCTGCTCCTCGGTGCCGAAGCTTTCGATCAGGTTGGCCGCGCCCATGGTCAGGAATGGATACGAGGTGGTGGCGGCGTTGGCCGCCTGGAAGTGGGCGAAGCAGGCTTGGGACAGCAGGGTCGGCAACTGCATGCCGCCGGCCTCGAAGCTGCGGGTTGCATTCAGGAAACCGGCCTCGAGAAAGGCGTCCACTGCGGGTTTGACCTCGGGGATCAGGATCGCCTGGCCGTCTTCATAGCGAGGCTCATTTTCATCACCCTTGCGGTTGTGCGGGGCGAAGAGCTTCTCGGCGATGCTACGGGCCGTGCCCAGGGCGGCGTCGAAGGTTTCACGGTTGTGCTCGGCAAACCGCTCGCGCTGGGTCAGGCCCTCGGCGTCGAGTACCTCATACAGTTCAAAGGCCAGATTGCGGGAACTGAGCAACGTCTCGGACATGGCGGCATACCTGTTGGTTAGGGAGTGACCGAGTCTAGGCGTGTGAATAAAGGTTGGATAGCAAGATTGATGTGGGTGATAAAGATGCCAAACAGACACAGCCCCTGTAGCCGCTGCCGAAGGCTTCGATAAGTCCCGCGGGGACTTCGGCGGCGATGAAATCGCTACGGCCGTTGCGGCCGGTCGCAGTCTGCGGCAGAGGGAAATTGCATCGGGCAAAAAAAGAGCGCCGGTGAGGGCGCTCTGTTCCATGCCGCTGACTATCGGCTTCAGCCGATGGTCATCAGGCTGGCGTTGCCGCCGGCCGCTGCGGTGTTGACGCTCAAGGCGCGCTCGATCACCAGGCGTTCCAGGGCAATTGCGGTTTCGCCCTGGGACAGGCCCTGGACGCCGACGATGGCACCGGCACGCTGAGCGACCTGCTGGCAGACGCCGCGCAGTTGGTCAGAGTCGCCGTGATGCAGGACCGCGTCGAATACCACTTCGTCCTTGGTCCAATCGGCCACGCGCTGGATGCGTGCTTGCACGTCCTTCGGCAGGCGGGCGAACAACGCCTTGCTGAGGTCGCTTTCCGGCCACACCGCCGAACCGCCGACGGCCAGTACGGCCGCCAGTTGAGTCAGCAGGTCGCCCTCGACCTCCGCCAGGCACAGCACGTGCTCGCGGGGCAGGATGGCGTAGCTGTTGCGTTCGCCAGTCGGGCCGGTCAGTTGCCGGGTGATGCCGCTTTGCGACTGGCCGGCAAACTGTTTGCACAGGCCCGCCAGTTCCGCCAGCTTGTTGCTCTCGGCCCAGGCTTGCAGGGCATTGAGCGGCTTGCTGAAGACTTCGCGCAGGCGCAGGTCCGGGGCGTTCTCGGCATCGGCGCGGGCGAAGGATTGCTCGATGGCATCCACTGGACGGGTCGACAGCAAGCGGTACAGGTACAGCGGGCCACCGGCTTTCGGGCCAGTGCCCGACAGGCCTTCGCCGCCGAACGGCTGCACGCCGACCACGGCACCGACGATGTTGCGGTTGACGTAGACGTTACCGGCGTTGACGTTGTCCACCACCTTGGCGATGGTCTCGTCGATCCGGGTGTGCACACCCAGGGTCAGGCCATAGCCGGAGGCGTTGATCTGGGCGATCAACTGGTCGATGTCCTTGCGCTTGTAGCGCACCACGTGCAGCACCGGGCCGAAGATCTCGCGCTGCAGCTCATCGAAGCTTTCCAGCTCGATCAGGGTCGGCATGACAAAGGTGCCGCGCTTGCACTCTTCGCTGTCGGCAATGGCCATCTGGTACACGCTGCGACCTTTGTCGCGCATGGCCTGGATGTGCTTCTCGATGCCGGCCTTGGCTTCGGCGTCGATCACCGGGCCGATGTCCACCGACAGGCGCTCCGGGTTGCCCAGGCGGTTTTCGGCCATGGCGCCCTTGAGCATTTCGACCACGCGGTCGGCGGAATCTTCCTGCAGGCACAGCACACGCAGGGCCGAGCAGCGCTGACCGGCACTGTCGAATGCCGAGGACACCACGTCGATGACCACTTGTTCGGTCAGGGCCGAGGAATCGACGATCATGGCGTTCTGGCCACCGGTCTCGGCGATCAGCGGGATCGGCCGACCCTGGTTGTCCAGGCGCCCGGCGATATTGCGTTGCAGCAGGCGCGCGACTTCGGTGGAACCGGTGAACATCACACCTTTGACGCGCTCGTCACCCACCAGGCGGGCACCGACGCTTTCGCCCTGGCCCGGCAGCAGTTGCAGCACGCCTTCGGGAATCCCGGCTTCCAGCAGCAGGCGCACGGCTTGAGCCGCTACCAGCGGCGTCTGTTCGGCCGGCTTGGCCAGTACCGGGTTGCCGGCGGCCAGGGCGGCGGCCACCTGGCCACTGAAGATCGCCAGCGGGAAGTTCCACGGGCTGATGCACACCACAGGACCCAGCGGACGGTGGGCGTCGTTGCTGAAATCATTGCGGGCCTGCACCGCGTAGTAGCGCAGGAAGTCCACGGCTTCACGCACTTCGGCGATGGCGTTGGCGAAGGTCTTGCCGGCCTCGCGGGCCAGCAGGCCCATCAGCGGCTGGATCTCGCCTTCCATCAGGTCGGCGGCGCGTTCCAGGATCGCGGCGCGTTCGGCCGGCGGTGTGGCCTGCCAGATCGGCGCGGCGTTCAGCGCGCACTGGATGGCGTTGTCGACGTCTTCGACCGTGGCTTCCTGGACGTGACCGACCACATCGCGATGATCCGACGGGTTGAGGACCGGTGCCGGGGTTTCGCTGCTGGCGGCGCAACCGAGCATCGGCGCGGCTTTCCAGTGGTTGTGAGCGGTGGCCAGCAGGGCGCAGGACAACGACGCCAGGCGGTGTTCGTTGGCCATGTCGATGCCGGCGGAGTTGGCGCGCTCGGCGCCATACAGGTCACGCGGCAACGGAATGCGCGGGTGCGGCAGACCGAAGCCGCCTTCCAGGGTGGCCATCTGCTCGATCTGGGTCACCGGGTCGGCTACCAACTCTTGAATCGAGATCGACTGGTCGGCAATGCGGTTGACGAAGGAGGTATTGGCGCCGTTTTCCAGCAGTCGACGAACCAGGTAGGCCAGCAGGGTCTCGTGGGTGCCGACCGGTGCGTACACGCGGCACGGACGGTTCAGCTTGCCATCGGCGACCTTGCCCACCACTTGCTCGTACAGCGGTTCGCCCATGCCGTGCAGGCACTGGAACTCGTACTGGCCGGGGTAATAGTTCTGACCGGCAATGTGGTAGATCGCCGACAGGGTGTGGGCGTTGTGGGTGGCGAACTGCGGGTAGATGACTTCCGGCACCGACAGCAGTTTGCGTGCGCAAGCGATGTACGACACGTCGGTGTACACCTTGCGGGTGTAGACCGGGTAGCCTTCCAGGCCCTCGACCTGGGCGCGCTTGATCTCGCTGTCCCAGTAGGCGCCCTTCACCAGGCGGATCATCAGGCGGTGACGGCTGCGGCGGGCCAGATCGATCACGTAGTCGATCACATACGGGCAGCGCTTCTGGTAGGCCTGGATCACGAAGCCGATGCCGTTCCAGCCGCTCAACTGCGGCTCGAAGCACAGGCGCTCCAGCAGGTCCAGGGACAGCTCCAGGCGGTCCGCTTCCTCGGCGTCGATGTTCAGGCCGATGTCGTATTGCTTGGCCAGCAGGGTCAGCGACAGCAGGCGCGGGTACAGCTCTTCCATGACGCGTTCGTACTGGGCGCGGCTGTAACGCGGGTGCAGGGCCGACAGCTTGATGGAGATGCCCGGGCCTTCATAGATGCCACGACCGTGGGAAGCCTTGCCAATGGAATGGATGGCTTGCTCGTAGGACGCCAGGTATTTCTGTGCGTCATGCTCGGTCAGTGCGGCTTCGCCGAGCATGTCGTAGGAATAGCGGAAGCCTTTGCTTTCAAACTTGCTGGCATTGGCCAGGGCTTCGGCGATGGTCTCGCCGGTGACGAACTGCTCGCCCATCAGGCGCATGGCCATGTCCACGCCCTTGCGGATCATCGGCTCGCCGCTTTTGCCGATGATGCGGCTCAGCGAAGACGTCAGTCCTGCCTCGTTGTGGGTCGATACCAGCTTGCCGGTGAGCAGCAGTCCCCAGGTGGCGGCGTTGACGAACAGCGACGGGCTGTTGCCCAGGTGTGGTTGCCAGTTGCCGTTGCTGATCTTGTCGCGGATCAGCGCGTCACGGGTACCTTTGTCCGGGATACGCAACAGGGCTTCGGCCAGGCACATCAGCGCCACGCCTTCCTGGGACGACAGGGAGAACTCCTGCAGCAGGCCCTGAACGATACCGGCACGGCCGCCGGCGCTCTTCTGGTTGCGCAGTTTTTCGGCGATCGAGGCGGCCAGCTTGTTGGCGGCTTCGGCCGTTTCGGCCGGCAGGCGCGCCTGCTCCAGCAGCATCGGCACCACTTCTGGTTCTGGGCGGCGGTAGGCGGCGGTGATCGAGGCGCGCAGCACCGATTGCGGGAGGATGCTCTCGGCGAATTCGAGGAAGCACTGGTGCGCGTGATCAGTCTGCACCTCGCCAGCATCGTCGCCGTCTTTGGCGGTGGCACTGCTCAGCTCGGTCAGGGTTGCACCACCCTCGAGTTTTTCCAGGTAATTGAAAATCGCCTGCTTGATCAGCCAGTGCGGCGTACGATCGATCGAGGTCGCGGCGGCTTTGAGGCGCTCGCGGGTTGGGTCGTCGAGTTTGACCCCAAGGGTGGTGGTAGCCATATTTTTATCCTCATGTTTGCCACGCACGTGTGGCATCAGCTGGCGGCAAGATTATCCGTGCGCTGAAATAGGTGCAACCGGGTGCAACCCATTTTTGCGCGGAAAAACCGGCAACTCGTCAGGAAGTTAAAGACCGCCTCCTGGCGCTTGTATCGACTTGGTGCATTTAATTCTGTCAGGTGGTTTTTTTGCTCCAAAAAGGAGCAAAAAAGTTGCTGTCGTCGGTAAATGCGACAAGGTGCAACTTAATTGGGTGAAACTGGTTGCACCTTATTCAATTTGTTGAATAGGATTCGCGCCCAAGGTGCAACCGGTCGTTCGCGAGTCCGTTCACCGGCCAATGGCTTTCCTGGGGAAACATTGGTCATAAAATGTGCGGAATACCGAATCGTCTCCCAAACTGTAATGGCTGGGTGGCGGTTGTGCTAACCGCCGCTACATAAAAACAAAGCCAGGGCGAACTCAATGAGTGCAAGCAATCCAACCTTGATCACCTTCGTGATCTACATCGCAGCAATGGTGCTGATCGGCTTCATGGCCTATCGCTCCACCAACAACCTGTCTGACTATATTCTCGGTGGTCGCAGCCTGGGCAGCGTGGTTACCGCGCTTTCCGCCGGCGCTTCCGACATGAGCGGCTGGCTGTTGATGGGCCTGCCGGGCGCCATCTACATGTCCGGCCTGTCTGAGAGCTGGATCGCCATCGGCCTGGTCATCGGTGCTTACCTGAACTGGCTGTTCGTTGCCGGACGCCTGCGGGTACAGACTGAGCACAACGGTGATGCACTGACTCTGCCGGACTACTTCTCCAGCCGTTTCGAAGATAAAAGCGGCCTGCTGCGGATCATCTCTGCGGTGGTCATCCTGGTGTTCTTCACCATCTACTGCGCTTCTGGCATCGTCGCCGGTGCCCGTCTGTTCGAAAGCACCTTCGGCATGTCTTATGAGACGGCGTTGTGGGCTGGCGCGCTGGCGACCATTGCTTACACCTTTATCGGTGGTTTTCTAGCGGTGAGCTGGACTGATACCGTACAAGCCACGTTGATGATTTTCGCCTTGCTGCTGACGCCGATCATCGTGCTGCTGGCCACCGGCGGTGTCGACACCACCTTCCTGGCCATCGCGGCCAAGGACCCTACCAGCTTCGACATGTTCAAGAATGCCTCCTTCATCGGCGTGATCTCGCTGATGGGCTGGGGCCTGGGGTACTTCGGCCAGCCACACATCCTGGCGCGTTTCATGGCTGCAGACTCGGTCAAGTCGATCGCCAAGGCGCGTCGCATCTCCATGACCTGGATGATCCTGTGCCTGGGTGGCACCGTGGCTGTGGGCTTCTTCGGTATCGCCTACTTCTCGGCGCACCCTGAAGTGGCCGGTCCGGTGACTGAAAACCCTGAGCGGGTATTCATTGAGCTGGCCAAGCTGCTGTTCAATCCATGGGTTGCTGGCGTGCTGCTGTCGGCCATTCTGGCGGCCGTGATGAGCACCTTGAGCTGCCAATTGCTGGTGTGCTCCAGCGCCCTGACCGAAGACTTCTATAAAGCCTTCTTGCGTAAACACGCCTCCCAGCGCGAGCTGGTGTGGGTCGGTCGCGCCATGGTGCTGGCGGTGGCGCTGATCGCCATTGCCATGGCGGCCAACCCGGACAACCGCGTTCTGGGTCTGGTGAGCTACGCTTGGGCCGGTTTCGGCGCCGCCTTCGGTCCTGTGGTGTTGATCTCGGTGATGTGGAAAGGCATGACCCGCGACGGCGCGCTGGCTGGCATCATCGTCGGTGCGGTTACCGTGATCCTGTGGAAGCACTTCGCCCTGCTGGGTCTGTACGAAATCATCCCGGGCTTCCTCTTTGCCAGCGTGGCGATCCTGCTGGTGAGTAAGATGGGCGCACCGACCGCTGGCATGATTCAGCGTTTTGAAGCGGCCGAGAAAGATTTCAAGTTCAATCAGTGAGTGAACGCCCCTGATTCCTAGGGCGTTGAACAACGGCCCGCTGCGTTACCGCAGCGGGCCGTTTTTTTGAGGTTCGTATAGCCGCTGCCGAAGGCTGCGAACGAGCGGGGTGGCACTCCGACGCAGCGGTCGCGGCGCTCGCAAGGACGCCAAAGGGGCGTCTGCAGAGCACCAAACAAGGCCTTGTAGGCTTTCGCGCAGCCACGGCTCGGCTGCGGCTAAGGGTCAGTGCAGTTCGGCGTCGGGCTGGTTGAGGAAGATCAACACGCCAAGGATCGCCATGTAGAACTTGAACGCCGCGTCCTGGCCATTCCAGGTCGGTGACTGCCACATCATGAACCACTCACCGCCCACCACCATGAAGCCGAAGAACCACACGCAAAAGCCCAGGCAGAAGCCGGCAATGGCCCAGCTCTTGGAGCGATTGAAGTAGCTGGCGACACCGTGCCGTGCCAGCCACAGGCGCAATGCCCCGAAGACCAGCAGCACGCCGGTCAGGGCTTCGCCGCCAATGATCAGCCAGTAACCGGCATTCCACAGCAACGGTTGGGTCAGCGCGCGCTCGGTGGCGGTGTTGCCGGGAAACACGTTGTCCATGCTCAGTACATGCTGGACGAAGGCGAAGTTGGAGCCGTAGTCGCTGATGTTGTTGTAGGCCACCAGCAAAGCGAAGGCGGCTACCGCCAGGGTCATGGTGATTTTTACGTAACGCACAATCATGTTGGGGTCCTTTTAGGGTGAGAAATGATCCTGGGGGCTGATGGTTGGGGAAAGCGTTGGTGCCAACGCGGTTTGCATGACCCAGGCCTCGATGGCCCGGGCCCGGGGAGCAGTGGGTCGCGGCCGACGGCTGGCGACCCAGCTTGGGAGTCAGGCTTGTTTCAACGCCTGGTCAAGGTCTTCGAGCAGGTCTTCGATGGCTTCGATGCCCACCGAAAGGCGGATCATCTCCGGCTTGACCCCGGCCTTGGCCTGCTCTTCCTGGTTCATCTGTCGGTGGGTGGTGGAGGCCGGGTGGCAGGCCAGGGACTTGGCGTCGCCGATGTTCACCAGGCGCTTGAAGATCTGCAGCGCGTCATAGAAGCGCACGCCCGCGGCGTAACCGCCCTTGAGACCGAAGGAGAGGATCGCCGACGGTTTGCCCTGCATGTACTTGCACGCCAGTGCGTGGTGCGGGTGGTCGGGCAGGCCGGCGTAGCTGACCCAGGCCACCAGCGGGTGTTCCTTGAGGAACTGCGCCACCTTGAGGGCGTTGTCGGTGTGGCGCTCCATGCGCAGGGCCAGGGTTTCCAGGCCTTGCAGCAGGAGGAAGGCGTTCATGGGGGCCAGCGCCGCGCCGGTGTTGCGCAGCGGCACGGTGCGGGCTCGGGCGATAAACGCCGCCGGACCGAATTTTTCGGTATAGACCACACCGTGGTAGGCCGGCTCCGGGGTATTGAGGCTGGCGAATTTCTGCGGATGTTCGGCCCAGGGGAAGTTGCCGCTGTCGACGATCACTCCGCCCAGGGAGTTGCCGTGACCGCCGACGTACTTGGTCACCGAGTGCACCACGATGTCGGCACCGAACTGGATCGGCTTGCACAGGATCGGCGTGGCCACGGTGTTGTCCACCATCAGCGGCACGTTGCGGGCGTGGGCGGCCTGGGCCAGGCCTTCGATGTCGACGATGTTGCCCGCCGGGTTGCCGATGCTTTC
Source organism: Pseudomonas sp. LD120 (assembly GCF_009861525.1). Classification (GTDB taxonomy): domain Bacteria; phylum Pseudomonadota; class Gammaproteobacteria; order Pseudomonadales; family Pseudomonadaceae; genus Aquipseudomonas. Next base: position 753,269 of record NZ_WVHL01000005.1, read on the forward strand.
GCAGTACACCAGCTTGGTCTTGTCGTCGATCAACTCGGCGATGGCTGCGGGCGAATCGTCCCGGGCGAAGCGCACCTCGACCCCGAAGCTGGGCAGCAGGTGGGCGAACAGGGTGTAGGTGCCGCCATACAGTTGCGGGGTGGAAACAACGTTGTCGCCAGCCTGGGTCAGGGTCTGGATCGCGTAGTGGATCGCGGCGCTGCCGGCGGCCACCGCCAGCCCGGCGATGCCGCCTTCCAGGGCGGCCATGCGCTGCTCCAGCACATCGTTGGTGGGGTTCATGATGCGGGTGTAGATGTTACCGGGTACATCGAGGTTGAACAGATCGGCACCGTGCTGGGCGTTGTCGAACTCGAAAGCGACGTTCTGATAGATGGGCACGGCCACGGCCTTGGTGGTCGGGTCTGACTTGAATCCGTGGTGCAGGGCAATCGTTGCGTCTTTCATAAAGCCTCGACTCAGTAGCAATCCGTTTTATGAGCACAGCCAGGCAGGTCGTGTGCCCGCGCAGCAGTCAGTGGTCCCGTGTGTCTGAGTCGCCAGCAACCGCTTGAGGTGCCCGCCGCTTGGCCGCGAGCGGGCGCGTCAGTGTCCAATAGGCGCGGCGGATGGGCAAGGGGGCGCAGGCTTGCCGGGAACGGGGCGGCCGTCCTTGGCCAATGGCGGTTTCAGCGCGGCTGGGACCAGCCCTGGGAGCGGCTGACGGCGGCGCTGAAGGTGCGGCGCCAGGCGTCGGCCGTGGTCCGGTCGATACGGGGTTGGTAGTGGGTGCGGGTGTTGTCCAACTCCGGCAGCTCCAGACCCAGGCCACGGGCAGCCAGGGCGGCGCAGCCCAGGGCGGTGAGTTCGTCGAAACGCTGGGTGACGATGGTGCGTTGCAGGATATCGGCGAGGAACTGGGCGAAATACGGGCTGCGGGCCAGCCCGCCGTCGATCGACAGCTGGTCGGTGACGCGCAGGTGATCGTCCATCGCGGTGATCACTTCGGCGCTGCGCAGGGCCACGCCTTCCAGGACCGCCTGGCACAGGTCTTGGCGGCTGGTGGCGGCGTTCATGCCGATCCACACCGCCCCGGCGCTGCGGTCCCAGTGCGGGCAGGCCAGCCCCGACAACGCCGGGACAAAGGCCAGTTCCCGGGAAATGGCCGGTGGCTGATCGAAGGCCGCCAGCTCCGAGAAGTCGCTGAACAGGCCCAGCCGCCCGGCCCACTCCACCGCGGCGCTGGCGTCGTACACGCCGCCGTCCATGGCATACACCGGCTGGCCATCGACCTGCCAGGCGATGGTGGCCAGCAGGCCTTTTTCCGGTGCGCGGATGATCTGATCGCCAGTGACGGTCAGGGCGAAGGCGCCGGTGCCGAAGGTGATCTTGGCGTCCCCCGGCTGCCGGCAACCGTGGCCGTAGAGCGAGGCTTGCTGGTCCACCACCGAGGCGCTGATGGGCGTCTGGCCGATGCGCCCGAAGTTGCCGACCGTGGCGCGGATCGGTGGCAGGGCCTCTAGCGGGACGCCGAACAGTGCACACAACTGCGGGTCCCACTGGCCGGTGGCGAGGTTCATCAGCGAGGTGCGCGAGGCGGTGGTGATGTCGGTGGCATAGACCCCGGCCAGGCGGTCGAGGAAGTAGGCATCGGTGGTGCCCAGGCGCAGGCGGCCGGCACTCAGGGCTGCTTGTGCCGCCGGCAGGTTCTCTACGATCCAGGCCAGCTTGCTGGCGGAAAAATAGGCGTCCAGAGGCAATCCGGCCCGCTCCAGGGTCAGGGCTTCGGCTCCGTTAGCCCGCAGTTCCTCGATGCGTGCGGCGCTGCGGTTGTCCTGCCAGACGATCACCGGAGACAGCGGTGCGCCACTGATGGCGTCCCAGGCCAAGCAGCTTTCGCCCTGATTGGCCAAACCGATGGCGTCGACCCGGCCGGTGGCTTCCAGGCAGCGTTGCAGGTTGGCCAGCAGTTCCAGCGGGTCGTGCTCGACCCAGCCCGGACGAGGGTGATGCTGCTGGTGGCGCAGCGCCAGTTGGATGTCGGCACGGCCTTGCATGTCCACAACCAGTACGCGGGTGCTGGTGGTGCCCTGGTCAAGTGCGGCTATTCGCATGGTCTTTTCTCTTGTTGTGGGACGGGCCTAGTCGATGCAGATGTCCAGTTGGTCAAGGTGTTCCGGCAGTTGCAGTTCCTTGAGGGGAATCAGCAGGCGCCGTTCCGGCAGTGTCGAGACCGGGCGGCTCCAGAGCTCCAGGCCTTGGGCGCGGACCCGCAAGGTGCCGCTGACCGCCCGGCTGACCCGCAGTTGGATGTGCCGCAGGCCCGCGAGCTCGCCGCGCACCAGCCGGCCCGGTACGCCGAGCTTGATCGGGGCTGCGTATTTCAGGGTCAGCGCGTCATGGGGAGCGGGTAGCTGGTTGCACAGGGCCAGTGCCATCAGGCTGCCGATACGCCGCCCTTCACGGTAGGACCAGCCGGCGGTCTCGATCGGTCGCAGCAGGTTGCCGGCGGCGAAGTAGGCCGGGTCCGAGCAGCGCCCGTACTGGTCGATCTTCGGCCCGCCGCTACCGCTGTCCAGCTGCAGGTGGCTCTGGCGCACCAGGCTCGACTCAGGGGTGAACTGGCCCGTGAGCAGCACGCCGTCGCAGACAATCTCGCGCACCTGACCGTCGGCCAGGCGCACCTGGGCCGATTCCACCCGGCCGGTGCCGTTGATCGCCAGCAATTGCGCGCCGAAATGCATGGGAATGCCCAGCAAGCGTGGAAACAGCGACATCGGCCAGCGTGCGGTTGCCCGATTGTTGGCTTCGAGTACCGCTACCGGGCGGATTCCTGCGCGCCGGCAACTGAGTACGGCGGACAGGCTGACCAGCTCGGTGCCGACGATCAGCGGTCGTTCAAAGGGCTTGAGGTGCTGCATATAGAGGAAGTTCTGCAACGCTCCGGTGTTGATCACGCCCACCGGGCGGTCGCCGGACAGCAGGCGTGCCGAGCGCGGGGTTTCCCGGGCGCCGGTGGCGATCAGGACCTTTTTTGCCTGGATCTGCCGCGGCCCGTCGGGGCTCGCCAGGCGCAGCAGGCCGCCGGGTTCCAGGCCGACCACGGTATGGCGCAGCAGCAGAACTACGCCGGCCTGCAGCGCGGCCTCGACATTGCGTCGGGCGTAGGCCGGACCACTGAGAACACGCTGGTATTCACCCATGCCGAAGGGCGGGTGAGCGCAGTGCCGGGGAATGCCGCCGGCCTCGTTTTCACGCTCGATCACAATCACCGGGCCGATGCCCTGGCGCCGCAGTTCAATGGCGGCCGCTAGGCCCGCCGGGCCGCTGCCGATAATGGCCGCTTCGGCCTGAAGGAGTTCAGTGCTGTTCATGGCAACGACCTGTGGCAAGTGGGACGGCCAGCTGGCTGGCACTGAGTTCGGCGACCTGGGCCGAGCAATAGAAACCCTGGCAGCGACCCATGCAGGCGCGAGTGCGACGCTTGAGCCCGCCCAGATCGCCGGGGGGCAGAGGGCTGTGCAAGGCGGTCTCGATTTCGCGACGGGTCACCAGTTCGCAATGGCAGACGATTTCGCCATAGCCGGGGCGTTGCCAGTCCCGGGGCAAGTGCTCCGCGAGGTTGGGCATCTGCGGCCAGACCGGCTCGCGCACCGGATGATGCTGGCGGCGTTGGCTGTACAACCCGTAGACGTGCCGGGCAATGCCCAGAGCGGCGGTAAGCCCGGTGGAGCGGATGCCGCCGACGGTGATCCAGTGGCGGGAGTGATCGGCCTGGATCCGGTATTCCTTCTTTTCGCTGGCCGGGCGCAGCCCCGCGTAGGTGGCGGTGACCGGCATTCCGGCGAGGCCGGGAATCCGTTCCACGGCAGCGTCGATCAGGCTTTGCAGGGTCGGGCCGTCGAGCCCGGCATGCACTCGGTCCTCCTGTTCTTCGGCGGTAGGGCCCACCAGCAAGTTGCCGTAGACGGTGCGGGTCAGGACGATGCCTTTGGTGCGTTCGTTGGGCACCGGCAGGACGATGCGCTCCAGCAGTTTGGCCGCGGCCTTGTCGAAGACCACGAACTGGCCCTTGCGCGGCATGATGCGAAATTCGCTGTGGCCCAGCAGGTTGTGCTCCAGGGTGTCACCGAACAGCCCCGCGCAGTTGATCACCTGGGCGCTGCGCAAGGTGCCCTGGTTGGTATGCAGGGTCCAGGCATCACCATCGAACTGGCCTTGCTGCACCTCGCACCGCAACTGCACCCGGGCGCCATGGGCCATGGCCTGTTGCAGGTAGCCCAGGGGCGCGGACCAGGGGTCGATCAGGTGTTCGTCGGGCACCAGCACCGCGCCCACCGCGTGATTGGCCAGATGGGGTTCCAGGGCGAGGATCTCGCTGCGTTCCAGCAGGCGCACGTTATTGACCCCATTGGCCTGGGCCTGGGCGAGAATCCCCGGCAGGCGGGCCTGATCCTCAGCGTTCCAGGCCACCACCAGGGCGCCACTCCTGAGCAGCGGCAAGTTCATGGCCGAGTGAATCTCCAGGTATTCCTGGTACCCGGCCTGCATGCACTGCAGCTCCAGGCTGCCGCTGGGTGCGTCGAAGCCGGTGTGCAGGATGGCGCTGTTGGCCTTGCTGGCGCCGGAAAGAATGTCGCTGCCCTTTTCCAGCAGCACCACCCGTGCACCCTCCAGGGCAAAGCGCCTGGCCATGGCGCAACCGACGACCCCGCCACCGACGATGGCTACATCGAAAGTCACACTGTTCGGATAAAGTTCGGTCATATAAATGCCTGTTTCCTGCGGTAACACCAAAGTCGTGTGCAGGAATCAAAGCATATTGCGGGCCATGATTGTTGTTTTTATTTCTTATTCGGTCATATATCGGTCAGTTATTTGTGGATTTAAGGCGGTGGGCGACCGCCTGCCACACCGGGGCGGGCTCAGGCCTGCGCCACCAGATGCACTTCCACGCCGGCTTTTTCCAACGCCGCCTGCAGTGCCGGGCCGGGCTGGCGATCAATCACCAGGCGGTCGATGCGCTCCAGTGGGAATACCTTGAACAGACCACGGCGTTCCAGCTTCGAGGAGTCGGCGATTACGGTCAGTTGGCGGGCCTGGGCAATCATGGCGCGAGCGACTTCGGCCTCTTCGATGGAGAAGTCCATGGCGCCGTCTTCATTCAGTGCACCGATGGTGATCACCGCGTGTTCGGCGTTGAAGCGGGTGATCTGCTCCAGGGCCAGGGTGCCGACGTTCTGCGTCGAGTCGGGCCGGTATTCGCCACCGATCATGAACACCCGGTTACCGGATTCGCCCAGGCAGCCGGCGATTGGCAGTGAGTTGGTGATGACCGTCAGGCGCGTGAGCTGGGCCAGTTCCCGGGCGAAGAACAGGGTGGTGGTCCCGGTATCGATAAAGATGCTGTCCCCGGCGCAGAACAGGCCGGCGGCGTAGCGAGCAATGGCGCGCTTCTCCTGGGCGTGTTCGTTCATGCGGGTCTGGAAGGTGTTTTCGTGTTCACCGGTAGGCGGCAGGGCCGCGCCGCCATGGAACTTGGTAACCAGGCCGTTTTCCGCCAGTTCGCTGAGGTCGCGGCGAATGGTTTCCTGGGAGGTGGCGGTAATGCGGGCCAGTTCCTCCACGGAAATTCGCTCCCGCTGGCGCAGGAGTTCGAGAATCTGCTGTCGTCGTTCGTTGGGGCGCATGGGGCTTTCCGTTAGTGGTACTTCGCCACACAAATGGGCAGTTTTTGTTACTTACGCACACATTTTGCACATTTGTATGCAAATTCGGTCAGGTTCGATGGCGAAGTTAAGCATTTAACTGCAGGTTTAACAATCTTGACCGGTCACCCGATTCGCCAGGCTATATCGCCTCATGGAGGCTTTGGTGATAGATATTGTGACCGATAAATGAGTGTTTGCAGGTAAAAACCACAACTAATACACATTGTGGCACAGGAAATGCCCTGTGTTTGCAGACCGGGTCATTGCCCGCCTTGGCGATGAGATGACCAGCGCTGGCCTCAACAAGAACCTCCCCGGTGGGGGAAACCTATAAATGAAGCGCAGAGAGATGAACCCACATGGCTGAATTTGGAAACTACGTCATTTACCTGATCATGCTCGGCGCCGTGGTCGGCGCCCTGTCATCCATCATCAAGCCCGACAGTGGCCTGGGTAAGGAGTTCGTCAACGGTATCCACTCCATTGGTCCGGTATTTCTGGCCCAGGCCGGGATCATGGTGGCGATTCCCTACCTGTCCCAGGGCATCTCCCATGCGCTGGGGCCGTTCTTCAATGCCCTGGGGTCGGATGTGTCGATTGCGGCGTTGTCGATCATCGCCGTGGACATGGGCGGCTATCAGTTGGCCAATGCCCTGACCGCCAACCGCGACCTGTGGATCACCGCGATGCTGGTGGGCTACACCTCGGGGGCGACCATCGTCTACCTGATCCCGGTGGGCCTGACCATGCTTGAGCGCAAGGACCACAAGTACCTGGCCCTGGGCGCCATGGCCGGGTTGATCAGTATTCCTTTCGCGGTGCTGATGTCGCTGCTGATCATCACCGCTACCCAACTGCCGGTGCGCGATATCGTCTCCACCAACTCCGAGGCGCTGTACTACCTGTCCCTGGGGTTTGTCGACATGCTCAAGCTGCTGGCGCCGCTGTTCGTGTTCTGCTTCCTGCTGGCGGCAGGGCTGCGCTACCGGCCGCGCATGATGGTCGGTGGCTTCCTGGTGTTCGGCAAGATCATGGACGCGGCGATCAAGCTGATCCTGGCCCTGAGCATCGTCGAGCACTTCACCAAGTTCTTCAGCATCAACTTCGGCGGCTGGGGCTTCGACCCGATGTTCGCCGATGAAAAGGAGCTGTTCCGGGCCATCGAGATCGCCGGTTACATCGGCATCATGCTCGCCGGCACCTTCCCCATCTGCTACCTGTTCCAGCGCTACTGCAAAAAGCCCATGGAGCTGCTGGGACGCCAGTTGAACCTGTCCAGCACCGGTGCTGCGGGCTTTGTCATGGTGTTCGCCAACATCATCGCCACCTACCACCTGTTCAAGCACATGACCGCTCGCGACAAAGTGCTGTGCGTGGCCCTGGGGGTCTGTGCCCAGGCGCTGATCGGCGATCACCTGGCGTTTACCGCGAACTTCCAGCCGAGCCTGATCCTGCCTGTGCTCATCGGCAAACTGTTCGGCGGCTTGCTGGCGGTGGCGATTGCCATCCGTATCTCGGTCCCGGCCGCCCAGCGTTATGAGCTGCAAGAGCAGGAACAGGCCGCGGCCTTTGCCCTGCAACCTGCGCGGACCTGAGGGTCCGCTCCACCTATCCCTGAAGTCGAGGTAACGATGCGCAAGATTTTCCTGGCCTGTCCCTACAGCCACTCCGACGCTGAGGTCATCAATGAGCGTTTTCTTCAGTGCAATCGCGTTGCGGCGCAGATACTCGAAACCGGGCACGCGGTGTTCAGCCAGGTGAGCATGTCCCATCCGATCAACCTGTGCCTGGCCGGCAAGGACAACGCTGCCATCGGCAAGCTCTGGGCACCGGTGGATGCGTTGTACATGGCGATGATGGAAGAGTTGATCGTGCTCGACCTGCCGGGCTGGAAGGACAGCGGCGGGATCAAGCGCGAGATCGAGGTCTTCGAATCGTCCGGGCGGCGGGTCAGCCTGTGGTCCGAGGTCAGCCACGAATTTGCCTGAGTCCCGGGCCGTACCCATCGTCGCCTGCGCCGGGTACGGCCGCCGTTCGAACTGACGACAGCCTGCGCACAAGGTAAACTTGCCCGCCTGCGCAGGAGCAACCATGAACTATCGTCACGCCTTCCACGCCGGCAATCACGCCGACGTCTTCAAACACCTGACCCTGACCCGCCTCATCGCCCTGATGTCGCGCAAGGAGCAGCCGTTCGCCTACCTCGACAGCCACGCCGGTATTGGTCTGTATGACCTCAAGGGCGACCAGGCGAGCCGTACCGGCGAGTACCTGGAAGGCATCGCCCGTTTGTGGGGCGAACAGGATCTGCCGGCGTTGACCGCCGACTACATGCAGGTGCTGCACAAGATGAACCCCGATGGCGAGCTGCGTTACTACCCGGGGTCGCCGGAACTGGCGCGGCGCCTGACCCGCTCCCAGGATCGGGTGCTGCTCAACGAAAAGCATCCCCAAGACGGCTTGCTGCTCAAGGACAACATGAAGGGTGATCGCCGGGTGGCGGTGCACTTGGGTGAGGGCTGGCACGTGGCTCGGGCACTTTTGCCGGTGGCTGAGAAGCGGGCGGTGATGCTGATCGACCCGCCGTTTGAGCAACTCGACGAAATGCAACGCTGCGCGGCGTCGCTGAAAGAAGCCATCGGTCGTATGCGCCAGACCGTGGCGGCCATCTGGTATCCGGTGAAGGATCAGCGGGCCCTGCGGCGCTTCTACCAGGACCTGGCCGGCACCGGGGCGCCGAAGTTGTTGCGAGTGGAGTTGCTGGTGCATCCGCTGGATACCCCCAACAGTCTCAATGGTTCGGGGCTGGCGATCGCCAATCCGCCTTGGGGCTTGGAAGAGGAGTTGCGTGAGCTGTTGCCCTGGCTGTCGAAGAAGCTCGGTCAGACCCAGGGCGGCTGGCAGATGGACTGGTTGATCGCGGAGTAGCCGCCACGGGCTATAAGCGGCAAGCTACAAGTCAGCGACGAACCACTTGCAGCTTGAGGCTTGCCGCTGGTAGCTGCTTTAGATTGGGCAGGTCACGCCAGTGCCGCCGATCCCGCAATAGCCTTCCGGGTTCTTCGCCAGGTACTGCTGGTGGTAGGCCTCGGCAAAGTAGACGGTCGGGGCCTCGGCGATTTCGGTGGTGATCTCGCCCATGCCGGCTTTGGTCAGTTCTGCCTGGTACACATCCCTGCTGTGCAGCGCCTGCTCCAGCTGGGTTGGGTTGGTGGTGTAGATCACCGAGCGGTACTGGGTGCCGATGTCATTGCCCTGACGCATGCCCTGGGTCGGGTTGTGCAGTTCCCAGAACATTGCCAGTAACGCCTGATAGCTGACTTTTTCCGGTTCATACACCACCAGCACCACTTCGGTGTGCCCGGTCAGGCCCGAGCAGACTTCTTCATAGGTCGGGTTCGGGGTAAAGCCGCCGGCATAACCCACGACTGTGCTGAACACGCCTTCGCGTTGCCAGAAGCGCCGTTCGGCACCCCAGAAACAGCCGAGGCCGAAAATGGCGAAATCCACATTGCCCGGAAACGGACCCAGTAGCGGATTGCCGTTGACGTAGTGTTCGGCGGGCAGGGTCATGGGGGTTTCACGGCCAGGTAAAGCTTGTTCTTTGGTTGGAAGCACGTTTTTGTTCACCAGAATTTCCGAGCGCAAGACCATGGGGCGGTCCTCCAGTCAGGTTGGGGAGTCAGTTAGCGAATAGACACGCAGTTTGCCCGAGTGTTACAGCGCTGTCAGGCAATTGGACCGCGAGGATAGCGCGTAAGCTTGGCAATCAGCTCAGTGCCGGGGATCGGCCGGTCGAACAGGTAGCCCTGACCGACGTCGCAACGGTGGCGGCGCAGGAAGGCCAGTTGCTCGGCGGTTTCGATGCCTTCGGCGACCACTTTTATTTTCAGGTTGTGGGCCATGGCAATCACCGCCGAGGTAATTTCCATGTCGTCCTGGTTGTCAGGGATCTCATGGATGAAGCTGCGATCGATCTTGATGATATCGATGGGGAATTTCTTCAGGTAACTCAGGGACGAATAGCCCGTGCCGAAGTCGTCCATGGCCAGGGTCAGGCCGAGCTTTTTCAACTGTTCAAGCTGTTGGTGGGTGTCCTCGGTGGCTTCGAGCAGCAAGCCTTCGGTCAGCTCCAGCTCTAGCAATGAAGGGGGCAGTTCTTCTTCTTTGAGAATGCTGGCAATCGAGGCCACCAGGTCCGGGTCGGAAAACTGCTTGGGTGACAGGTTGATGGCCACATGCAAGTTGCCCAGCCCTGCGGCGGTTAGCTGTTTGCTCATCCGGCAGGCTTGGCGGGCGATCCATTTGCCGATGGGAATGATCAGGCCGGTTTCTTCGGCCACGCTGATGAACTGATCCGGGCGAATCATGCCTTTTTCCGGATGATTCCAGCGCAGTAGCGCTTCCATGCCCAGCAGGCGGCCACTGCGCAGGCACAGCTTGGGCTGGTAGAACACATCCAGCTCGTTTTGCGTCAGGGCGCGGCGCAGGTTGTTTTCGACGAACAGCTTGTAGCTGGCTTCGGCATTGAGCGCCTCGGTGAACACCTGCACCTGGTGCTTGCCGTTGGCCTTGGCCTTGTGCAGGGCCAGGCCGGCGTTGCGCATCAGGGTCTGGGGATCGCGGCCATGCAGCGGCGCGCAGGCCAGGCCGACAGAACCGGTGACGCTGATCAGCTGGTTGTCGACGAACATCGGCTTGTCCAGGGTCAGCAGCAGTTGGCTGGCGATCTGTTGGCCGGTTTCCAGGTCGGTGTTGTCCAGCAGCACGGCGAATTCGTTGCTGGCAAAGCGCGCCAGGCTGCCGCTGGGACTCAGGCTGTTGCGCAGGCGTCTGGCCAGGCTGATCAGCAGTTTGTCGCCAGTCTGGTGGCCGAGGCTGTCGTTGATCCGCTTAAAGTTGTCGATGTCCACCAGCAGCAGGCTGATCGGGGTATCGCTGTCTCGGGCGAAACGCTCATCGAGGTTGCGGATGAATGCGGGGCGGTTGCCCAGATTGGTCAGGTTGTCGGTGTAGGCCAGGCGCTCGATGCGCTGCTGGGCGAGCTTGGTCTGGGTGATGTCTTCGTAGATGCCGATGTAGTGCGTCAGTTCGCGATTATCGCCATAGACCTTGGAGATCGACAGTTGGCCCCAATAGGGTTCGAGGTTCTTGCGCCGGCTTTTGAATTCGCCTTGCCAGCTGTTGCTTTTGGCCAGGCTTGAGGGGGCGTCGAACAGTAGCTCGCTGAGGTTCTCCAGGGCCGGCAGTTCCGACAACCGATGGCCGTGGACTTCCTCGGTGCTGTATTGGGTGATCGCGGTGAAGCTTGGGTTGACGTACTCCACGACGCCGTCGCAGTTGACCAGCAGAAAGGCGTTGGCGCTTTGTTCCACGGCGCGCTGGAACAAGTTCAGGGCGCTGGTGGCAGCGCGCCGGTTGTGATTGTTGATCACCTGGGCGAACTGGTCGGCCAGCTCGCCGGCGAAGGCTATTTCATCGGACTGCCAGGCTCGAGTCATGCCAGTCTGCTCCAGGCACAACACGCCAACCACCTGTCCATCGATGCGGATGCTGGCGTCGAGCATTGCATTGACGTCCCGTGGGCGCAGGCTCTCGGCCATTTCTCGGGTGCGCGGGTCACGCATGGCGTTCTGCGCATCGATGGCGCGGCAGCTGTGCAGGGCCTCCAGATAATCGGGAAAGCTGCTGGCGTCAATGGACTCCGGCGTACGGTATTCCTGGGGGGCGCGATGGTAGGCGGCAATCGGTACCAGTTGCTGGTCTTCCAGGTTCCAGATGCTGGCGCAGTCGATCTGGTAGATGTCGCAGGCGCAGCGAGTGATCAGGTCGGCGGCTTCCTTCAGCGAGTTGTTGGCGCTGTAGCGCTGGCGGGTCAGGAGCAAGATCAGCTCTTGCTGCGCACGTACCCGTTCCAGATGTTGCAACTGCTCCTGCTGGGCGCGTTGGTTCAGTTCCAAAGCGATCTGCAGTCGGGTGTTCTGGGTTTCCAAGTCCAGGCTTGGCATCGCTGAGGTGTCGCTGAACAAGCCATCGACCACCAGCAGGTAGCCGCGCAACAGGTGTCGATTGTGTTGTTTGTAGGCTTCGCCCAGTTCCAGGATGCTCAAGGGGCCCTGGCCGGTGTGCAGGGTGTAGCGGATCAGGTAATGGGGGCTGTTGCTCAGTTGCTGCTGGATGGTGTCGTGCAACTGGTAGCGCGCTTCGGGTTCCATCAGGCTGGCATAGGGGGAGCCAATCAGGGCGCAGAGTTCGACGGCAGGCACGCCGAACTGACGTTCGCAATTAGGGTCGAGAAACAGCAGCGCCCAGCTCGCTTCATTCAGCCGTTCGAAACGCAACATTCCCAGCCGCGAGGGCACAGGCAATTGCGTCACTACCTCGGCCGCCATACGGCTCGCGGCATCGGGTTGGCTTTTCATGGGGAAACTCGCTTCGAAATTGCTGATCGCGCCGGGCTCGCGCCCTCTTTACTGTTGCCTATGGCAAGGTTGCATCATGGCGCTTCGACTGACAAGTGAGATGAAGGCTAAGTGCTATAAACCTGTATCGGCAGCCTGAGGGATTTCTGAAAAGTTACTTTGTCGGCCGTTGCCGCTCAGCCGAGGCGAGCGCTCGATGATTCTGCCGGGCAAAAAAAGCCCCGCCAAATTGACGGGGTTGAGGTACGAGCGTGGCGCTCGGAAAAGGTGCGTTAGCGGCCCGCCCATGAGGGCAGGCCGCTCGCCGGTTACAGCAGAATGGTACGGATGTCGGCCAGCAGGTCGCTCAGACGCTTGGTGAAGCGTGCGGCGGCTGCGCCGTTGATCACTCGGTGATCGTAGGACAGGGACAGGGGCAGCATCAGCTTCGGCTGGAAGGCTTTGCCATCCCAGACAGGCTGGATGGTGGCCTTGGAAACACCGAGGATCGCCACTTCCGGCGCATTGACGATCGGCGTGAAACCGGTGCCGCCAATGTGTCCGAGGCTGGAGATGGTGAAGCAGGCGCCTTGCATCTCGTCTGCGGAGAGCTTCTTGGTTCGGGCTTTTTCCGCCAGGGAAGCGGCTTCGGCGGCCAGCTGCAGCAGGCTCTTCTGATCGACGTTCTTGATCACCGGTACCAGCAGGCCATCCGGGGTGTCCACGGCGAAGCCGATGTTCACGTACTTCTTGCGGATGATCGCTTTACCACTTGGTGCCAGGGAACTGTTGAAGTCCGGCAGTTCCTTGAGCAAGTGCGCGCAGGACTTGAGCAGCAGCGGCAGGATGGTCAGCTTGACGCCGGCCTTCTCGGCCACGGCTTTCTGCGCAACGCGGAATGCTTCCAGCTCGGTGATGTCGGCCGAGTCGAACTGCGTCACGTGCGGCACGTTCAGCCAACTGCGGTGCAGGTTGGCAGCGCCGGCCTGCATCAGGCGGGTCATCGGTACTTCTTCGATGTCACCGAAGCGGCTGAAGTCGACGACCGGAATCGGCGGGATGCCCGCGCCACCCGTTGCGCCTGCTGCAGCGGCTGGTGCTTCCTTGGCCTTCTGCATCATCGCTTTGACGTAAACCTGCACGTCTTCCTTGAGGATGCGACCGTGCGGACCGCTGGCGCTTACGGCGCTCAGCTCAACACCCAGTTCACGAGCCAGTTGACGCACAGCAGGGCCAGCATGGACTTTGGCGCCGGGTTTGGCTGGAGCGGCGACTGCAGCAACCGCCGGAGCAGCGGTTGCCGGAGCGGCAGCGGCAGGTGCTGTACTTGGTGCAGCAGCGGTTTGAGTCGGGGCAGTGGCCGGGGCCGCGCCTTTGACTTTCAGCTTGAGGATCAGGTCGCCAGTGCCGACTTCATCGTCCAGCTTGATGGAAACGCTTTCCACCACGCCAGCGGCCGGCGATGGAATTTCCATGCTCGCCTTGTCGGACTCGAGGGTGATCAGCGACTGGTCGGCGACGACGCTGTCGCCGGCCTTGACCAGCACTTCGATGATCTTGGCCTTGCCGGCCGAGCCGATGTCCGGAACATGGATGTCCTGGATGCTGTCAGCCACAGGAGCCGCTGGTGCTGCCGCAGGAGCAGGCGCAGCGGCTGGTGCAGCGGCCTGAGCGGGAGCGGCGGCAGCCGGTGCCGCAGCACCTGCCACTTCCAGGTCCAGAATCAGGTCGCCCGTGCCGACTTCGTCGTTGAGCTTGACGCTGATGGCCTTGACCACGCCAGCGGCCGGCGATGGGATTTCCATGCTGGCTTTATCAGACTCAAGGGTGATCAGCGACTGATCGGCCTCGACGGTGTCGCCGACCTTGACCTGGATCTCGATGATCTGCGCCTTGCCCGACGAGCCGATGTCCGGCACGTGCACTTGCTGCACCGAGGCTGCGGCTGGCGCAGCGCTAGGGGCTGGCGCTGCTGGCGCTGCTGGAGCCGCGGCAGGTTGTTCAGCTTTTGCTGCAGCAGCGGCAGGTGCCGGGGCCGCAGCCGCGGCGCCTTCGACTTCCAGCTCCAGCAGTTCGTCGCCTTCTTTCAGGCGGTCGCCCAGCTTAACTTTCAGGCTCTTGACCACGCCGGCTTTCGGCGCAGGGATTTCCATGCTGGCCTTGTCTGACTCGAGGGTCAGGATGCTCTGGTCGGCTTCGATGCGATCGCCGACCTTGACCATCAGTTCGATTACTTCACCTTCACCGCTGCCGATGTCAGGTACGCGAATGAGTTCGCTCACAGAAAGTCTCCTCAGCAGTCCAGTGGGTTGCGTTTTTCCGGGTTGATACCGAACTTGGTGATGGCTTCAGCCACGACCTTAGGTTCGATGTCACCACGGTCAGCCAGGGCTTCCAGGGCTGCCAACACCACGAAATGACGGTCTACTTCGAAGAAGTGACGCAGTTTCTTGCGGCTGTCGCTGCGGCCAAAACCGTCGGTGCCCAGGACTTTGAACTCCTTGGACGGTACCCACTGGCGGATCTGTTCGGCAAACAGCTTCATGTAGTCGGTAGAGGCGATGACCGGACCCTTGCGACCGCTCAGGCACTCTTCGACGTAGCTCAGCTTCGGCTTCTGGCCAGGGTGCAGACGGTTGCTGCGCTCTACGGCCAGGCCATCGCGACGCAGTTCGTTGAAGCTGGTCACGCTCCACACGTCGGCGGCGACGTTGAACTCGTCCCGCAGGATCTTCGCCGCTTCGCGGACTTCGCGCAGGATGGTGCCGGAGCCCATCAGCTGTACGTGGTGCGCGGCTTCGCGGGTGTCCTCTTCCAGCAGGTACATGCCCTTGATGATGCCTTCCTCGACACCTTCAGGCATGGCTGGCTGCTGGTAGGACTCGTTCATCACGGTGATGTAGTAGAAGACGTCCTGTTGCTCTTCGGTCATCTTCTTCATGCCGTCCTGGATGATCACCGCCAGCTCGTAGCCGTAGGTTGGATCAAAGGTGCGGCAGTTCGGGATGGTCCCGGCCAGCATGTGGCTGTGGCCGTCTTCGTGCTGCAGGCCTTCACCGTTGAGGGTGGTACGGCCGGCGGTGCCGCCGATCAGGAAGCCGCGGGTACGGCTGTCACCAGCGGCCCAGGCCAGGTCGCCAATACGCTGGAAGCCGAACATCGAATAGAAGATGTAGAACGGCAGCATCGGCTGGTTGTGGCTGGAGTACGAAGTACCGGCCGCAATGAAGGAACTCATGGCGCCCGCTTCGTTGATGCCTTCTTCGAGGATCTGGCCCTTCTTGTCTTCGCGGTAGAACATCACCTGGTCTTTATCGACTGGCTCGTAGAGCTGGCCGACGGAGGAGTAGATGCCCAACTGACGGAACATGCCTTCCATACCGAAGGTACGGGCTTCGTCCGGGATGATCGGCACGATGCGCTGGCCGACTTCCTTGTCCTTGACCAGCTGCGCGAGGATCCGCACGAAGGCCATGGTGGTGGAGATTTCGCGATCGCCGGAACCGTCGAGGATGGCCTTGAGGGTATCCAGTGGCGGGGTCGGGATGCTGAAGCTCTTGGCGCGACGCTGAGGCACGAAACCGCCCAGTGCGGCACGGCGCTCGCTCAGGTAGCGGGCTTCGGCGCTGCCTTCTTCAGGCTTGAAGAACGGCAGGTTTTCGATGTCGTCGTCTTTCACCGGAATGTCGAAACGATCGCGGAACAGCTTCAGGCTGTCGACGTCGACTTTCTTGGTGTTGTGCGCGGTGTTCTTCGCTTCGCCGGCGCCGGTGCCATAACCCTTGATGGTCTTGGCCAGGATGACGGTCGGCTGCTCTTTGTGGTTGACCGCCTCGTGGTAGGCCGCATAGACCTTGTACGGGTCGTGGCCGCCACGGTTGAGTTTCCAGATCTCGTCGTCGGACAGATCGGCAACCATCGCCTTGAGTTCAGGGGTATTGAAGAAGTGCTCACGGACGAACGCACCGTCTTTGGCCTTGTAGTTCTGGTACTCGCCGTCGATGACTTCGTCCATGCGACGTTGCAAGATGCCGTCGACGTCCTTGGCCAGCAGTGGGTCCCAGAAGCGGCCCCAGACCACCTTGTTGACGTTCCACTGGGCACCACGGAACACGCCTTCGAGTTCCTGGATGATCTTGCCGTTGCCGCGAACCGGGCCGTCGAGGCGCTGCAGGTTGCAGTTGATGACGAAGATCAGGTTGTCCAGCTTCTCGCGGCCGGCCAGGGAGATCGCGCCCAGGGATTCCGGCTCGTCGCACTCGCCGTCGCCCATGAAGCACCAGACTTTCTGCTTGCCGGCCGGGATGAAGCCGCGGGCTTCCAGGTACTTCATGAAGCGTGCCTGGTAGATCGCCTGGATCGGGCCCAGACCCATGGAAACGGTGGGGAACTGCCAGAAGTCAGGCATCAGCCAAGGGTGCGGGTAGGACGACAGACCGTTGCCGTCGACTTCCTGACGGAAATTGTTCATCTGGTCTTCGGTGATGCGGCCTTCCATGAACGCACGGGCGTAGACGCCTGGCGATGCGTGACCCTGGAAGTAGATCAGGTCGCCGCCGTGTTCGTCGGTCGGGGCCTGGAAGAAGTAGTTGAAGCCGATGTCATACAAAGTGGCGCTGGAGGCGAAGCTGGAGATGTGACCGCCCAGGTCAGAATCTTTCAGGTTCGTACGCATGACCATGGCCAACGCGTTCCAACGTACCAGCGAGCGAATGCGGCGTTCCATGAACAGGTCGCCAGGCATGCGTGCTTCGTGGGTGACGGGAATCGTGTTGCGGTATGGCGTGGTGATGGCGTAGGGCAGTTGCGAGCCGCTGCGGGTCGCGAGTTCGCCCATACGGGTCATCAGATAGTGAGCACGGTCTTCGCCTTCTTTGTCGAGAACCGATTCCAGGGCGTCCAGCCATTCCTGGGTTTCGACGGGATCGAGGTCTTGCATGGCTTGCTCCAGGGCGGAAAGGCTTCCAGAATCGGTTGCCTGAGTTTGCGACTGGCCTTGTGGGCAGACGATTATAAATTCTTGGATTGCCGGAGGTTGATCCGGCGGCGTGTAGTTTTACTACAAATCGTCGGCCATTTCAGCCTTTCGAATGTATATACGAGTAGTAAAACTACAGAAGAGCGGCTTGTGGGCTCCTGCTGCGTTGTGAGAATAATCGTTACTGTTGGTCGATGACCAACGGGAATAGGTAAAAAATTAATGCCGGCTGCTAAAAAAAACCTATTTTCAGCTATTTCTAACTTTTGTTCGACAGTCCATCAGGCTACTTGCCCTCGATATCCCTCTCCGCCTGCCTTTTCCACGCCGATCAAGGATAGTCCATGAGTCTGCCCGCGCTTGCCCCAGTCCCCGCGATTCTCCTGCCATTGGTCAGCCGTGCGGAGCAGTCGTTCCGTGCGGCAGTGGCAACCCTGGAAGGAGACCCTGGGGTTGCGGATTGGAGTGCAGAGCGCTGGGCCGAGTTTGCCCGGGTCAGTGCCGCCAGCGACTTTGTCATTGAACAGAGCCTGCGTGACCCTTTGATGTTGTTGGAGCTGGTGCGCTCAGGTGAGCTTGATCGCGGGTTCGCTGTGGGTGAGTTGTGCGCGCAGATCGCCGCGGCGGTGCAAGCGGCCGACACCGAGGACGAGTTGGGGCGCGTGCTGCGCCGTCAGCGTACTCGGCATCAGGTGCGGATTATCTGGCGTGACTTGAGTCGCCAGGCAGACTTGGTGCAAACCTGCCGTGATCTGTCCGATCTGGCCGATGCCTGCATCGACCAGGCTTATCAATGGTTGTACCTGCGCCACAGCCAGCAGTTTGGCGTGCCCACCGGTGCCCGCAGCGGCGAGCCGCAGCAGATGGTCATTCTGGGAATGGGCAAGTTGGGGGCGGTCGAGCTCAACCTGTCGTCCGACATCGACCTGATCTTTGCTTACCCCGAAGGCGGAGAAACGGTGGGGATCAAGCGCCCCCTGGACAACCAGGAGTTCTTTATTCGTTTAGGACAGCGCCTGATCAAGGCGCTGGACCCCATGACCGTCGATGGTTTTGTGTTTCGCGTCGACATGCGCCTGCGGCCGTACGGCTCTGCCGGAGCCCTGGTCTTGAGCTTCAACGCGTTGGAGCAGTACTACCAGGACCAGGGGCGCGACTGGGAGCGCTACGCCATGATCAAGGCGCGGGTGGTGGCCGGTGATCAAGTGGCTGGCGGGCAATTGCTGGATATGCTGCGCCCCTTCGTTTATCGCCGTTACCTGGACTTTTCTGCCATCGAAGCGCTGCGCACCATGAAGCAGTTGATCCAGCAGGAGGTTCGGCGCAAAGGCATGGCCGACAACATCAAGCTGGGCTCGGGAGGCATTCGCGAGGTCGAGTTCATTGCTCAGGCTTTTCAGTTGATTCACGGCGGTCGCGATCTGAGTCTGCAGCAGCGTCCTTTATTAAAGGTACTCGGCACTCTGGAGGGGCAGGGCTACCTGCCGGCGGCGGTGACCAATGAGCTGCGCGAGGGCTATGAGTTCTTGCGTTACACCGAGCATGCGATCCAGGCGATTGCCGACCGGCAGACGCAGATGCTTCCGGACAACCCCCAGGATCAGGCGCGAATCGCGTTCATGCTGGGGTTTGACGATTGGCGCGCTTTCCATGAGCGACTGATGTATTGGCGCGGGCGGGTGGACTGGCACTTCCGTCAGGTCATCGCCGATCCGGATGAGGACGAAGGCGCCGAAAGCGAAGTGGTGGTGGGGGGCGAGTGGTTGCCGCTGTGGGAGGAGGCCCAGGATGAAGAGGCCGCCTGCCGGCAGTTGCAGGAGGGCGGCTTTGTCGATGCGCCCAAGGCCCTGCGGGCCCTGGCCAGTTTGCGCGGCAGCCCACAGTTGCGCGCCATGCAACGATTGGGGCGCGAGCGCCTGGATGCCTTTATTCCACGGTTGTTGGCTCAGGCGGTGGAGCATGCCAATCCGGACTTGGTGCTCGAGCGGGTGTTGCCGCTGGTGGAGGCCGTGGCGCGCCGTTCTGCTTATCTGGTGCTGCTCACCGAAAACCCTGGTGCTTTGCGGCGTCTGCTGACCCTGTGCGCGGCCAGTCCGTGGATCGCCGAGCAGATCACCCGCTTCCCCTTGCTGCTGGATGAGTTGCTCAACGAGGGCCGGTTGTTCAAGCCGCCCCTGGCGCCTGAGCTGGCGGCCGAGCTGCGTGAGCGCCTGACGCGCATTCCCGAGGATGATCTGGAGCAGCAGATGGAAGCACTGCGTCACTTCAAGCTGGCCCACCGTCTGCGAGTGGCGGCGTCGGAGATCGCTGGCAGTCTGCCTCTAATGAAAGTCAGCGATTACCTGACCTGGCTCGCCGAGGCGATTCTTGAGCAGGTTCTGGCTCTGGCCTGGCGCCAGACCGTTGCCAAGTACGGCGCGCCGCTGCGCAACGACGGCACCTTGTGTGATCCAGGTTTCATCATTGTCGGTTATGGCAAGGTTGGCGGCATCGAGTTGGGGCATGGTTCGGATCTGGATCTGGTGTTCATTCATGATGGTGATCCCCAGGCGGAAACCGATGGCCCCAAAGCCATCGATGGTGCGCAGTTCTTTACTCGACTCGGGCAGCGCATCATTCATCTGCTGACCACGCAGACCAATTCCGGGCAACTTTACGAAGTGGACATGCGTTTGCGGCCATCGGGTGCTTCGGGTCTGCTGGTGAGTTCGCTGGGGGCTTTTGCCCGTTATCAGGAGAACGAGGCCTGGACCTGGGAGCATCAGGCGCTGGTGCGGGCGCGGGTGTTGGTGGGCAGTCAGGATGTGGGGCAGGCCTTTGAAAAGGTTCGTGCCGCGGTGCTGGGCAAAGCGCGCGATCTGCCCAAGCTGCGTCAGGAAGTCAGCGAGATGCGGGCCAAGATGCGCGACAACCTGGGCAGTCGCTTGACCGCTGCCGGGACTGCGGCCAATGCCTTTGAAGCCACGGTGCCGTTCGACCTCAAGCAGGACGCCGGAGGTATCGTCGATATCGAATTTATGGTGCAATACGCGGCCCTGGCGTGGTCCGAAGAGCACCCGTCATTGCTGCGTTACACCGATAACATCCGCATTCTGGAGGGGCTGGAGCATGTTGGGCTGATGCCCGCGAGTGATGCCAGCCTGCTGCGCGAGGTCTACAAGGCCTACCGTTCTGCGGCTCACCGACAGGCGTTGCAGAATGAGGCGGGAATCATTGCCGGCGACCAATTCGTGACCCAGAGACGGGAAGTGTTGCGGATTTGGCGCGAGCTGGGGCTAAGCTAAGCGGCCAGAGACGGTCATCAATGTATCCGGCGAGCCTTGCACGCTCGCCCAAACTGAACCAGCGGTGAAGGCCGCGGTGCTGGATTCTCGAGGCGGGGAGGCGTATGCCTCCCCGGCTCGTTTATGGAAACCACATGAATATTCTGATTGTTGGGCCCAGTTGGGTCGGTGACATGGTGATGGCGCAGACACTCTTCGAGTGTCTGAAACAGCGCCATCCTCAATGCGAGATCGACGTGCTGGCCCCGGAGTGGAGCCGGCCGATTCTGGAGCGCATGCCCCAGGTGCGTCGGGCCTTGAGCTTCCCTCTCGGCCACGGTGCCCTGGAGCTGGCGACCCGTCGACGTATCGGCAAGTCCCTCGTCGGCCAGTACGATCAGGCCATCTTGCTGCCCAACTCGCTGAAGTCGGCCCTGGTGCCGTTCTTTGCCGGCATTGCCAAGCGTACCGGCTGGCGTGGCGAGTTCCGTTACGGCCTGCTCAATGACGTGCGCACCCTCGATAAAGAGCGCTACCCGCTGATGATCGAGCGTTTCATGGCCCTGGCCCATGAGCCGGACGCCGAGCTGCCCCAGCCCTATCCGCGCCCGAGTCTGCAGATCGATCCGCAAAGCCGCGACGCCGCCCTGGCCAAGTTCGGCCTGACCCTGGACCGACCGGTGCTGGCGTTGTGTCCGGGGGCCGAGTTCGGCGAGGCCAAGCGCTGGCCGTCCGAGCATTACGCCCAGGTCGCCGAAGCCAAGGTCCGCGAAGGCTGGCAGGTTTGGCTGTTCGGGTCGAAGAATGACCACGGGGTAGGTGAAGAGATTCGTGGGCGGCTGATTCCCGGCTTGCGCGAAGAAGCGACCAATCTAAGCGGCGAGACCTCCCTGGCCGAGGCCATCGATCTGCTGTCCTGCGCCGCCGCCGTGGTGTCCAACGATTCCGGGCTGATGCACGTGGCAGCGGCGCTGAACCGGCCACTGGTGGCGGTCTATGGCTCCACCTCGCCGGGCTTCACTCCGCCTCTGGCGGATCAGGTCGAAGTGGTGCGCCTGGGTATCGAGTGCAGTCCGTGTTTCGACCGCACCTGTCGCTTCGGCCATTACAACTGCCTGCGCCAGTTGTTGCCGCAGCCGGTGAATGAAGCCTTGCAGCGCTTGCAGGGCTCCCCGGTCGAGGTCCAATAAGTTGCGGGTACTGTTGATCAAGACCTCTTCTCTGGGTGATGTGATTCACGCATTGCCGGCGCTGACCGATGCCGCGCGAGCCATCCCCGGGATCAAGTTCGACTGGGTGGTGGAAGAAGGCTTTGCCGAAATTCCCACCTGGCACCCGGCAGTGGGCAAGGTGATTCCGGTGGCGATTCGTCGCTGGCGCAAGAATCTCTGGCAGACCATCAAGAGCGGCGAATGGCGGCGCTTCAAGCAAAGTGTGCGCTCGACCAAGTACGACCTGGTGATCGATGCCCAGGGGTTACTGAAAAGCGCCTGGCTGACCCGCTACGTGCGTGCCCCAGTGGCTGGCCTGGACAACCACTCGGCGCGCGAACCCCTGGCGTCGCGCTTCTATTCTCGGCGCTTGGCAGTGGCTCGCGGTCAGCACGCCGTGGAGCGGGTGCGTCAGTTGTTTGCCGTCGCCCTGGGATACGACTTGCCGCAAGGCTTGGGCGACTACGGGTTGAGTGTCGAGAAACTGGTGGAGCTGCCGCGCAAGAAGCCCTTCGTGCTGTTTCTGCATGGCACCACCTGGGACACCAAGCATTGGCCTGAAGCCTATTGGCGCGAGTTGACCGAGCGCATGGGTATGCTCGGGGTCGAGGTTAAGCTGCCTTGGGGCAACGCCGCCGAGAAAGCCCGGGCCGAGCGCATCGCCAACGGCCTGAAAAATGCCACGGTACTGCCCAAGCTGAATCTGGCCGGGGTCGCCAAAGTGCTGGCCGGTGCCCAGGCTTGTGTGGCTGTGGACACTGGGTTGGGCCACCTTGCCGCTGCCCTGGATGTGCCCACCATCTCATTGTTCGGCCCCACCAACCCGGGGCTGACCGGTGCTTATGGCCGGGTGCAGATCCATCTGGGGAGCAATTTCCCCTGTGCGCCGTGTCTACAGAAGAAATGCACCTATCAACCGACTGCTGTGGATCAGCAGCGCTATGACATCAAGCGCGAGTGGCCGTTGTGCTTCACTCGCCTGAATCCCGAGCGTGTCGCCAGCCGACTGAGCACCTTGTTACTGGCTGAGGAGCCGCGCTGATGCAATTGGCTTTTGTTCTTTATAAGTATTTCCCTTTCGGCGGTCTGCAGCGGGACTTCATGCGCATTGCCCTGGAGTGCCAGCGTCGCGGGCATCAGATCCGTGTCTACACCCTGATCTGGGAAGGCGACGTGCCTGCGGGGTTCGAAGTGCTGGTGGCGCCGGTCAAGGCGCTGTTCAACCACCGTCGCAATGAAAAACTCAGCGCCTGGATGGAGGCCGACCTAGCCAAGCGTCCGGTGGACCGCCTGATCGGTTTCAACAAGATGCCGGGGCTGGACGTGTACTACGCCGCCGACGGCTGTTTCGAGGACAAGGCGCAGAACCTACGGCACTCGCTGTACCGCCGCTGGGGGCGCTACCGGCACTTCGCCGAATACGAGCGCGCCGTGTTTGCCAAGGACGCCAAGACCGAGATCCTGATGATCTCCGAAGTCCAGCAGCCACTGTTTATCAAGCATTACGGCACCCCGCTGGAGCGTTTTCATCTGCTCCCGCCGGGTATTGCCCAGGACCGTCGGGCACCGGCGAACGCCGCTGAGGTTCGCGCCGAGTTCCGCCGTGAGTTCAACCTCAAGGACGACGACCTGCTGCTGGTGCAGATCGGCTCCGGGTTCAAGACCAAGGGCGTGGATCGCAGCCTCAAGGCCCTGGCGGCGCTGCCGTCGGCGCTGAAAAAACGCACCCGGCTGTTTGTCATCGGTCAGGACGACCCCAAGGTCTTCCAGATGCAGAGCGCTGCACTGGGCTTGAGCGATCAGGTGCAGTTCATGAAGGGGCGCAGCGATATTCCGCGCTTTCTGTTGGGCGCCGACGCGCTGATTCATCCGGCCTACAACGAAAACACCGGCACCGTATTGCTTGAAGCGCTGGTCGCTGGTTTGCCGGTGCTGGTCAGCGCCGTTTGCGGTTATGCCCATTACATCGCCGAGGCCGACAGCGGTCTGGTGCTGGATGAACCGTTCGAGCAGATCCAGCTCAATCAATACCTCACCACCCTGTTGACCGACGACGCTGCACGCGCGACCTGGAGCCGAAATGGCCTGGCGTTCGCCGAGACGGCCGACCTTTACAGCATGCCGCAGCACGCTGCGGATGTGATTCTGGCGGAGCAACACCGATGAAGTTGATGCTTGCCGAACCCTTCAAAAGCCTCTGGGCTGGGCGCGACGCGTTCGCCGCCGTTGAGGAACTCAAGGGCCAGGTTTACCGTGAGCTGGAAGCCCGCCGTACCTTGCGTACGGAAGTCGACGGCCGCGGTTATTTCGTGAAGATCCATCGTGGCATCGGCTGGGGCGAGATCGCCAAGAACCTGGTCACCGCCAAGCTGCCGGTGCTGGGCGCCGGTCAGGAATGGCGGGCGCTGGAGCGTCTGCATCAGGCTGGCGTGCCGACCATGACGGCCGTGGCCTATGGCGAGCGTGGCCGGAATCCGGCGGACCAGCATTCGTTCATCGTCACCGAGGAATTGGCGCCGACCGTCAGCCTTGAAGACTTCAGTTTCGACTGGATCAAACAGCCGCCAGCACCAGCGCTCAAGCGGGCGCTGATCGCCGAGGTGGCGCGCATGACCGGGATGATGCACCGCGCCGGGGTCAATCATCGCGACTGCTACATCTGCCACTTCCTGTTGCACACCGACCGGCCGATCACCCCTGGGGAGTTGAAGCTCTCGCTGATCGATCTGCATCGGGCCCAGACCCGGCCGAAGATCACCTTGCGCTGGCGTAACAAGGACCTGGCGGCCCTGTATTTCTCGGCCCTGGACATTGGCCTGACGCGCCGCGACAAGCTGCGCTTCCTCAAGGGCTACTTCCAGCA
Source organism: Pseudomonas sp. LD120 (assembly GCF_009861525.1). Lineage (GTDB taxonomy): Bacteria > Pseudomonadota > Gammaproteobacteria > Pseudomonadales > Pseudomonadaceae > Aquipseudomonas. Next base: position 777,675 of record NZ_WVHL01000005.1, read on the forward strand.
GCCGCTGCGTCGGACGCTGGCGGAAGAGGCGGCATTGTTGTCCTGGCTCGAGGGCAAGGCAGAAAAACTCTACGCCCGTAAACAACGATACGGAGATGCGCTCTGATGGCGGGCTGGAACCTGGAGCCTGCCTATCAGGCATTGGCGCAAGATTTCGGCAGCCTTGAGGCCGTGTTCGGCCTGCAGGGCGAGCGCCTGACCCGCGATCCGCTGTCAGAGGTCATTCGTGTCGAGCGTGAGGGCGTCAATTACTACGTCAAGCGTTACACCGGGGCCGGCAAGAATCTGCGGCGCTACCTGGGCAAGCCCCGGGTCAAGTTTGAATGGCAGAACCTCAAGCGCTTCGCCAAATGGGGCATCCCTACTGCCGAGGTGGTGGCCTGGGGCCTGGAGCGTCGTGGCCTGGCCTATGCACGAGGGGCCATGATTACCCGTGAGCTGCCGCGTACCGAGGACCTTTCGGTGCTGGCCGAGCGTCACGATCCACGGCTCCGGGATCGGTGCTGGGTCGATGGCGTCAGTCGGCAACTGGCCGCTTACACCCGGATCATGCATGACCACCGTTTTACCCATAACGATTTGAAGTGGCGCAACCTGTTGATCGACGATCAAGGCCGGCTATACCTGATTGACTGTCCGAACGGCGATTTCTGGCGTGGCTTCTGGCTCAAGTACCGGATCACCAAAGACCTGGCCTGCCTGGACAAAGTGGCCAAATACCATCTTTCGGCGACTCAGCGCCTGCGCTTTTATCTGCAATACCGCGAGCGTGACCGTCTGAGTGCCGCCGACAAAGAGCGTATCCGCCACGTGGTGCGATTTTTCGAGGGGCGTGAATGACTGATTTCCTGGCGTCCGAGGAGCGTGCGCTACTGGAGCGTAACGGCCTTGGCACTTTTGACCAACTGTGGGCGACACAATTGGAAGCGGTGGATGAACCCAACATCGGTCGAGGCGGCAGCAGCAGCGTCTTTCGTCTGGATGTGGAGGGGCAGGGGTTTTACCTCAAGCGTCAGACCAATTACCTGACCCGGACCCTGCATCGGCCCTTCGGTGAGCCGAGTTTTGCGCGCGAGTTTCGCAATATCCGCCGTTATCAGCAGTTGGGCATTCCGGCGTTGCAAGCAGTTTTCTTTGGCATGCGCAAGGCCAATGGCGAGTCCCGGGCCATACTCCTGACCCGGGCTCTGGATGGTTGGGATGATCTGGATGCGTTGTTGCCGCGTTGGCATGAACTCAGTGAGCTTCAACGCCAGGCGGTACTTAAGGCCTGTGGGCGACTGGCTCGACAGCTGCACGGTCTACGTCAGGTCCATGGCTGTTTTTATCCCAAGCATATTTTTCTGCGGTCCAGCGGCGAGGGTTATCAAGCGCAGTTGATCGACCTGGAGAAAACTCGGCCACTGCTGTTTGGCCAGCGCGATCGGGTCAAGGATCTTGAACCTTTGTTGCGCCGGGCCTCGGTATGGAATGTCGATGAGGTGCGCTGCTTGTTGGCAGCCTATCTGGATCAGCCACAGGACAGCTCCCTGGTGGGCGCGTGGGTGGGCCGGCTCAGTGCTCGCAGCAGCCATAAGGAGTCTCGTTGATGCGTTTGTCCGAGCTGAAAAACAGCGGGCGCAACCCGCTGCTGCCTCTGACCCTGGAGCTGGCAGATGCCGCCGGTCCGGCACAGTTGCAATTGCTGACGTTGCTGCGGGTGCTGCCGGGCCAGCGCTATGTCGGTGCCGGCGTTTGGCGCGGGCGTCCGGTGTTGGCCAAGTTGCTGGTGGGGGCGAAGGCGGCCCGGCATTTTCAGCGGGAATTGAACGGCGTGCGTCTGTTGGCCGAGCAGGGGCTGACCACGCCCTTGTTGCTGACTGATGGTTTGCGCGAAGGCGAGGGCGGCTGGTTGCTCTTCGAGTTCCTGGAGGGCGCGCAAAGCCTGGGCGATGCTTGGAAACAGGTGGAAAAGCTGCCGGTGCTGGCCGATGAGCAGGCTGCGGTGTTGGCTGAAGCGCTCGGGGCGATTGCCCAGTTGCACGCCAAGGGCCTGTGGCAGGAAGACTTGCACCTGGATAACCTGCTGCGCCATGACGGCAAGCTGCACCTGATCGATGGCGCGGGGATCTGTGTCGAAGAGGCGGGCAAGCCCCTGTCCCGGCAAAAGGTCCTGGAAAACCTGGGCGTGTTCTTCGCCCAGTTACCCAAGCGCCTGGAGCCCTTTACTGAAGAGTTGCTGGTGCATTACCTGTTGAGCAACGCCGAGCATGCCTTGCCTTTGGAAGCACTGCAAAAGCAGGTGGATAAGGTGCGCGGCTGGCGGCTGCGGGACTTTCTTAGCAAGGTGGGGCGTGAATGCACATTGTTCAGCGTGCAGCGCGGACCTTTTGCCTTGCGCGCCATTCGCCGCGAGGAGGAGGCTGCGATGCTGCCAGTGTTGGCGCAGGCCGATGCCCTATTGGAGCGGGGGCATTTGTACAAGACTGGTGGCGCCGCCAGTGTCGGTCGGGTCGAGGTCGCGGGGCGGTCCTTGGTGGTCAAGCGCTACAACATCAAGGGCGTCGCTCATTGGCTCAAGCGTTTTTGGCGTCCGAGCCGGGCCTGGCACTCGTGGCGTGAAGGCAACCGCCTGGAATTCCTGGGGATCGCCACGCCCAGCCCCCTGGCGGTGCTGGAGCAGCGTTTTCTATGGTTGCGCCGTCGCGCCTACCTGGTGACCGAATACTTGCCGGGGCCGGACATCATCGAGCGCTTTGCGCCGTTCGTGGACAGTGGCGAGGCTCCGGAGTCGGAGTTGCTGGCGCTGGACCAGCTGTTTGCCCAGTTGATCAAGGAACGCATCAGTCACGGTGACTTCAAGGGCCACAACCTGTTCTGGCAGGAAGATCGCTGGGCCTTGATCGATCTGGATTCCATGTGTCAGCACGCCAGCCTGGGCAGTTTCGCACCGGCGTATGCCCGGGATCGCGCGCGCTTCATGCGCAACTGGCCCGAAAGCAGCAATTTGTATCAAGTGATTGATCAGCGCTTGCCCAAGACCGTCCACTCCACCCAAGCCTGACCTGCGACCCATGGCCGCTGTTGCTGACAGCGGCTGCGGGCCCTGATGGCCGCGGCGCCCTGGCTTGCCGCTTGCCGCTAGAGGCTTGCCCCTGCTTTTCAGTTATAATCCCGCCCTTTCGTTGTTTCTCGCCCCTTTGCGAGCACACTTTATTTTCAAGGCGCACTGCGCCCGCATGCAGACTAAATGAGGCTAGACCCCTGTGGCATTGACGATTCTTGGCCTGTCCGGCGCCCTTAGCCATGATCCTTCAGCAGCCCTGTATATCGACGGCAAGCTGATCGCGGCTGCTGAAGAAGAGCGTTTCGTGCGCGACAAGCATGCAAAGAACCGCATGCCCTACGAGTCGGCGAAGTTCTGCCTGGAACAGGCCGGGATCAAACCCTCCGACGTTGACGTGGTAGCCATTCCGTTTGCCCCGATCAGCCTGTTCGGCAAGGCTCGCTGGCACTACGCCAAGCGCTACTGGTATGCCCCGGACCGCGCCCTGGACGCGATCCTGATGGGCAACCGTCGTTACAAGCGCTACCGCAACAAGATTGTCTGGTGCTTGGAGCAACTGGGCTTTGATCCGAAGAAGATCAAGATCGAACCGGTGGAGCACCACCTGGCCCACGCCTCCAGTGCCTACCACTGCTCAGGCTTCAAGGAGAAGACCGCGATCCTTGGGATCGACGGCAAGGGCGAATACGCCACCACCTTCTTCGGCTACGGCGAGAACGGCAAGATCCATAAGATCAAGGAATTCTTCGATCCGGACTCCCTGGGTGGCCTCTATGGCGCCATCACCGAGTTCCTCGGTTTCGAAATGCTCGACGGCGAGTTCAAGGTCATGGGCATGGCACCTTATGGCGATGCCAGCAAGTACGACTTCTCGCGCCTGGCCAGCTTTGAAAACGGCGAACTGGTGATCAACACCGACTACGCCAACGTCATCGGCCTGCGCCGCTATAAAGAGAAGGGCAAGGGGTTCTACTTCTCGCCCAAACTCATCGAGTGGCTGGGTCCCAAGCGCGAAGGCGACATCGCCGACGAGCCTTACATCCACTACGCGGCGAGCATGCAGGCGCTGTTCGAGAAGCTGGCCCTGCAGATGATCGACCACTACCTGGGCGACATTCTCAAGGAAACCGGCAAGCTGGCCTTCGCCGGCGGCTGTGCGCTGAACGTCAAGTTGAACCAGAAGATCATTGCCCGTCCCGAGGTCAAGGAACTGTTCGTGCAGCCGGCGTCCGGCGACGCCGGCACCGCCGTGGGCGCTGCTGCGTACGTTTCCCATGCCCGTGGGGTGCCGGTGGAGAAGATGGAACACGTCTATCTCGGCCCGTCCTACAGCAACGAAGACGTGATCGCCGCCTGTGCCCGTCACCCGAACAAACCGGCCTGGCGGCAGATCGACAACACCCCGGAGCGTATCGCCAAGATCATGGTGGACGGCAACCCGGTGGCCTGGTTCCAGGGGCGCATGGAGTTCGGTCCGCGGGCCTTGGGCGGTCGCTCGATCATCGGTTGCCCGAGCGCCACTGGCGTGGCCGACCGGATCAACGAGCAGATCAAGTTCCGCGAGCGCTGGAGGCCTTTCTGTCCGTCGATGCTCGACACCGTTGGACCGCAGATGATCAAGGTCGATCATCCGGCGCCGTTCATGACCTTCACTTTCGAAGTCTCCGAAGAGTGGAAGACCCGGGTGCCGGAAGTGGTCCACGAAGACGGCACGTCCCGGGCCCAGGTACTCAAGCGCGAATACAACCCGCGCTACTACGACATGATGAAGGCCTTGGAAGTCCTGACCGGCAACGGTGTGTCGCTGAACACCTCGTTGAACCGCCGTGGCGAGCCGATGATCTGCTCGCCGACCGACGCCTTGAACATGTTCTACGGGTCCGATTTGCAGTACCTGATCATGGAAGACATTCTGGTGGTCAAAGACGGCGTGGACCCTTATGACACGCTCGGCTGAACGCCATGTGCTGCAGTTCTGCCACGGCTATGACGGGCCGTTCCTGGACTGCGCCCGGCAATACGCCAACCTGTTCGCGGGCAGCGGCTATCGGGTGACCACGGTGTTTCTGACCGGGACCGCCGATGCCGATGTCGCTGCAGGCTGCGCGTCCGACGAAGTGCTGTTCATGGAATACAGCTCCAAGGCCATTCGTGGCCTGAAGCTGGGCGCCATCCGCGACCTGCGCAAGATCGCCGGATCACGTAACTTCAGCTTTTGCATCGCTCACCGCTTCAAGCCGATCTACATCACCCTGCTGGCCACGGGCTTGCCGGTAATTGGCGTTCATCACGCGTTTTCCGACTACAAGCGCCGCAGCCGCCAGTTCTTTGCCCAGCTGTTTCGCAAACGCCTGAGCCTGCTCGGTGTATCTGATGCGGTGCGCGAGGATATGCGCGCCTGCCTGCCAACGTGGCCGGCCACGCGCATCCAGACCTTGTACAACCGTATCGATCTGGACGCCTTGCAGGCCAGTCAGTTGGACGCGAGCCAGGCCCGCAGTGAGTTGGGGTTGTCCGCTGACGCCTGGATAGTCGGCAACGTTGGCCGCCTGCATCCCGATAAGGATCAAGCCACGTTGCTGCGGGGGTTTGCCGCCGCTGTGCCGCAACTGCCGGCACAGAGCCAGTTGGCCATTCTGGGCACCGGGCGTCTGGAGAAGGATCTGAAATCCCTGGCTCGTGAACTGGGGGTCGCCGACCGGGTGCTCTTCCTCGGGCAGGTGCCGGAGGCGCGGCGTTATTTTCGTGCCTTTGATGTGTTTGCGCTGAGTTCTGATCATGAGCCTTTTGGCATGGTATTGCTGGAGGCCATGGCGGCCGGCGTGCCCTTGCTGGCTACAGCTTGTGGTGGCGCAAAGGAAGTGGTCGAAGGCGTGGGTATTTTGTTCCCCTTGGGGGATGTCGAGCACATGGCTCAAGGCTTGCAACATCTAGCGGCAATGGATGAGCACCAACGCCGAGTGTGTGCCGAGCTGATGCTTGACCGCCTGCGCGAGCGCTTTTCTGATCGTGCCGTGCGCGACGTGTTCTGGCGTTTGCCGCAAGTCACCGACCTGACCGCGAGGGGCTGATGCTCAATCGATTTCAAGGCTGGCGCGAACGCGGCTGGTCCATCATTGACGCATCGACCTATGCCGATGCTTGGCAGCGGTTCGGCGGCAGCGTAGCCACGCATCCCTTGGTGGTTGAACAACTGGCGGACCTGGCGCAGATTCCGGTGCGTTACCTGGCCTGGGAGCAAAACGGTCAATTGCAGGCGGCCATCCCAACCTGGGGGCGGGATCTGGCGCTGTCCAAGGACGTACTCAAGCGCGCTGGCAAGAAGGGGCTGTTCGATATCGGCAATGCCGAGCTGATCCTGCCGGCCGCCGCTGATGCTCAGGTACCGCTGCGGCATCGAGGACGCTATCTTTCTGCGCTCAACGAAGGGCGCTTCAGTACCCTCAAACCTCAAGCCGAGCAATTGGCCATGGCTCGCACCCCGGAAGAGCTGTCGAAGAAGTTTCGCTACAACCAGCGCCGTGAGCTGCGCCTGCTGGAAGAAGCTGGAGGCGTGGTGCGCGCGGTCACTGATTTCACCAGCGCTGAACTGGCGGCCATCTACTGTGACCTGTTCCAGCGCCGCTGGGGTTTTGCCGCCACTGGCGCCGAGCGCATGGCCGAGGTGTTGGAGCGCTTGCGCGAGCTGCTGATCGGCTCGGTGATTTTCCTCAACGATGCGCCGATTGCCGTGCAGTTGATCTATCGGGTTGAAGCGCCGCAGTGGATCAGCGTCGAGTACGTCAATGGCGGCGTCGATCCCGAGACGCGCGCGTTCAGCCCGGGTAGCGTGCTGAGCTTTCTCAACACCCAGAGTGCGTGGGAGCAGGCTCGGGCCTTGGACAAGCCGCTGCGTTTTTCCTTTGGTCGTGCCGACCGCGAATACAAAGACCGTTGGTGTAACCCTGTGCCGGTTTTCCAAGTGTGAGTCAGCCTATGAGTCGCAAGCAGCAACTGCTCAAACGCCACCGGCGCACTAAGCGGATCGCTCTGCTGGTCGGACTGCTGCTGTTGCTGCTGGTCGGTGTGCTGGTGGCCTGGTGGTTGCCGGTGCTGCTGGCCATTCTCGGCTGGCTGGCCCACGAAGCCTGGTTTGCCGACCACCTGTTCTACTCGCCCAAGGATGACTACGGCTACGACTTTGGCAACGAGGCGCGCCAGGTCGCCGTGCGTCTGGAGGCGGGGCGCCTGTTGCTGGAGTCGCCACAGGAGTTGGCCGGGGATGCAACTCTGATACTTGGCGTGCAGGTGAAAAGCTCCTGGCTGGGGCGCTTCTTCGATCCGGCCATTGAGGTGCAGGGCGGTCCGCTTGCTGATCGTCAGACCTTCGAGCGAGGAGTCAACGGCCTGCGCTACCTCAATCTCAGTGGCTTGTCTGCGTCCCTGGCCCGTGGCGAGCTGCAACTGCGCGGACGCTTCTGCCGGATCCAGATCCAGTCACAGTTGAATGTCTGGCGCGACCCCGACTACCGACGCCAGCGTGTGATGGTGATTGCGCCTCACGCTGACGATGCTGAGCTGGCGGCGTTCGGTCTATACAGCCAGGCCGACGAAGCCTGGATCGTGACCCTGACCGCGGGGGAAATCGAGGCCGAACACTACCAGGCCATGGGCATGAGCCCTGTTGAGGCGGCACGGATCAAAGGTCGCCTGCGGGCCTGGGACAGCATTGCCGTACCCCGTTGGGCGGGCGTCCCCGAAGCTCATTGCGTGCAATTGGGGTATTTCTGCCTGCAACTGCCTGCCATGCAGGCCGCCGCGCATCAGCCAGTGGCGTCCCGCGAGGCGCATATGAGCGATACCCGTCTGTTTCGTCAGCTCAATCCATTCCTGTTGCCCGGCGACCAGGATGGACAGCCAACCTGGAACAATTTGCTGGCCGACTTACGTGAGTTGCTGCTCAAAGCACGCCCTGAAGTAATAGTGCTGCCGCACCCCACCCTGGACCCGCATCCCGACCACATTTGCGCTCACGTGGCGGTGATGCAGGCGCTGGAAGGCCTGGAATGGCAGCCCAGCACCGTGCTCGGCTACGCCAACCACCTGCATGACAATGATCGTTGGCCAATGGGTGATTCGGGCGCGGGCATTGCCTTGCCGCCGGTCTTTGGCTCCAGTACTCCCTTGCGTCCATGGTGCCTTTCGCTGACCCAGGCCGAGCAATTTGACAAGGCTATGGCGCTGGGCATGATGCATGACTTGCAGCCTCCTGCGCCCTTCAAGAGACGTGTGCGGCGCTGCTTGCAGCGCTTGTTGGCCGGTCGTTCGCGGTCGCCTTACGGTGAAAACGAATTTTTCCGCAAAGCGGTTCGGCGACATGAGTTGTTCTGGCGTTTGTGAGTTCTCGCTTTATAACGGCCTTGTACTGAGACAACAGGGTAATTTCGACTTTTTATCGGACTACTCAGTGTCGAAAGGAAGATGATGAAAGTTTTATTTCTGGTGCAGAAAGAACAACGGGCTATTTTGGATCGTTTGTACGAAGGCGTGGCCTCGCACTGCGAGTGTGATGTGCGCTGGTTGAGCAGTGATGAACAGCGCAATCTGCGCGGTTACTTTCGACGGGAAGTTGATGTTACCCGTTATGACCGGATCATCTTCTTCCTGCGGTTCAAGCAAGAAATTCGTCAGGTCGGATTTATTCGCACGGTACCTAACCTTGTGATTCTCGAGCACGACGCTTATCAGAACTATATTGCCTGCAAGTACACAGGCAAGTTCAGTGCTCATTACCGCCGTTTGTCATGGGTGCGGGTGATCAGTTCAGGACATATGGTGACTGAGCGTTTACGCGAAGAAGGCTTTGACGCGGTATTCGTGCCCAAGGGGTATGACCAAGCGCTTTTGCAGGAGCAAGGGCGTGAGCGTGATATCGAGTTGGCGTTTGTCGGTAGTACCAACAGCGTGGCTTACAGCGGTCGTAAGGCATTGCTGGATGAACTGGCACAAGTTGAGTCGTTGGTGGTCACGCGAACCAATTCGGGTGAAGAATACTGCGCAACCCTTAACCGAATTCGTTATTTCGTCAGTGCCGATGTCGGTATGGGCGAATACATGATCAAGAACTTCGAGGCCATGGCCTGTGGCTGTGTCTTGCTGGCTTTTGATCAAGGGGCGGCAGAAAACCAGGCTCTCGGTTTCCAAGATATGGTCAATGTAGTGCTCTACAAAGACATCCCGCAGTTGCAGAGCAAGCTGGCGGCCTTGCGTGCCAATCCGCAGTTAGCGGCGGATATCGCTTGTAGCGGGCGTGATTTGGCGGTCAATCAGTTCAGTTTTGCTCACATTGGGCGGCGAATTGTCGATGCTCTGCAGCCGCCACTGCGACCGCGCGCCCCCTTGAGCCTGCTGGAAAGGCTGCGCTTGAAGCTGGGTGTTTGATATAAGCGTTTCAGTGATGCGTGATGGCATTTTGATTTTTCATGGGTCGATGTGCAGATCCTTGTCAAAGCGCTCATCGAGTTGTCAGCAGCGGGCCTCCAGAACGTAGCAGAAGGTCGTTTTTGCAATGAGTATTCTTAACATCATGTGGGCCGGAGGCTCTGCGTTCGCTTCGGTGCAGAAGGTTCATCATCAGATACTTTCTCAGGCTGACAGTCGTGTTTTGATCAACACCTGGCTGCTTCAAGGCAAGGCTACCGGGGATCGGGCGCTGCTCGATCAGGCTGTCGAGTGGAACCTTTCTTCTGCAAAGCTCAAGGGTCGAAACCTTTGGAAGCTGCTTGCGCCCTTGATACGTGCGCGGTTTAAAAAAGCCCTGCCTAAAGATCTTGAGGTCGTGCTCTTGGATGGTATCGGCGTGGCTCGGGTTTTGTTGCCGGTGCTCAAGAGCTTACCCAAGGTGAGAGTGGTGCTTCTTTTTCATGGTGTTACTCGCTTGCGTCACAGTGATCGACAGCTGTTTGAGCCGTTTTCTGACGCTCAATTGACGTTCGCGGCGGTGTCGAAAACCCTCGCGCAATCACTTGAGTGTGATTTACGTCGGCCGGTGACGGTCTTGCGCAGCGCCTACGATCCTGTCGCTTTTCGCGCTGCGATGCTTCCCCGTGAACAGGCACGATCTCGCTTGGGCCTGTCATTGGAAAGCGCGCCGGTACTAGGCGCCGTAGGTCGGCTGGTGGACGGTAAGGGATTTGCTTGCTTGCTGGATGCGTTTGCTGCGCTATCGGCACACCGCCCTGATGCCTGCTTGGTGATCCTCGGCGAAGGCCCTGAGAGGCAAGCCCTTGAAGCCAGAGTCGAGCGTCTCGGGTTGAGCGGGAGCGTTTTCCTTCCCGGTCATTTGCAGGAAGCTGCGACGCTTTACCGAGCATTTGATTGGATCGCTATTCCTTCGTTGGAAGAGGGGTTGGGGCTGATCCTGCAAGAGGCGGTGATGGCCGGTACACCAGTGCTTACCAGTGAACTCGCGGTGTTCCGGGAGCAACTGGACGCGGCTGGTTTGTATGCGCCTGCGAATGATGTTGGGGCTTGGACTCGCCTCATGGAACGTGCGTTTTCTCTATCCCCTGAGGCGACTGTCGAGGAACAGGCTCAGGCGCTTGCACCGGAGCAGGCCTGGAAGGACTTCGCAGAAACTACGCGACGGTTGTTTTCAGGCCGGTAGTAACGCTTGCTCCAGCGCTTGCATTGGAAAGCCTTCGTTCAGCTCTTCACGCGCAATATAGCGTGCAAAATGCTGCAAGTTGCGCTTGACCAGTTTGCGAGGTAATGGCGCGCGCAAGAAACGCATATCCGCAACATCGATCAGTCCCATCTCATTCTCGGGGGTTACGACAATGTTGCCCAAATGTAACGAGCGGAAGTAGATGCCAGCGGTATGCAGCCTACGTATGAACTCCACCAGTGGCTCCAGGTTTTGTTGCCAATCAAAACCTTCTCCGCCGGCAATCTGGCGTAGTGTTTGTCCAGGGAGTGGCTGATAAAGCACTGCAGTCATGCCGGGCGCGGTCAGTTCAAAGACCTGGAGTACGGTCAAGGTAGGGATGCCACGTTTGATCAACTCCGCCGCATTGTTAATGAAACGTTTGGAGTACGGGCGAAACAGCGCTGAGGAAAAAAGACGTTTGCGGCGAAACAGTTTGAGGATGTTGCCGTCTGCCAGCAGGTAGACTTTAGGGCCGTAGCTGTCGGCCTCCAATATTCTGGCGCCTTCAGTCATCGAATTTAAAGCGGCTTGGGAAAGCCTTGAACATTGCATCTTCGGAAGCCTTGTTGGAGTCGCGGGTACAGTGATCGGTAATGATGCCGAAAGTTTTGGGTTTTAACCATGTCAGGTTGGTCGGTTGGCCTTATTCAGGAGCAGGTGATGCAAGCAAGTCGTTGGGCGCAGGTATGGATGGTTTTGGGGGGGCTGTGGTTTTTGCTGGCGATAGCTTTTGCACCGACCAACAAGATTTACCAACAAGGGCTGGTGCTCTTTCTCTGGTTGCCAGCCATGGTGTTTTCCTGGTCGGCCCGCGAGCGGCTTAAAGAAGTCTGGCGTTCGCAACGCTGGATCTGCCTGATGCTTCTGTTAATGGCGGTGTGGGGAGGCGTCAGTCTGCTGTGGACCAACGTTGAAGACCCTTCCCGAGAGGCCAAGCGCCTGCTGTATATCGGGGTCTTTCTGCTGTTCTTCCCAGTGTTTGCCGACGCTCGACCTGAGCGCGTCATTCGCTTGATGCAATGGGGGGGCTTTGGTCTGGCATTGTCGTCATTGATTGCAATGATCAGGTTCTATGGCGTTGAGGGTAATGCCTGGTACGCCCGTCTTGAAGGGCTTGGCCAGCTCTCCCATCCGATTCTCGGTGCTTATGTCATTGGCCTGGCTGCCGTGTGGATGCTGCATTGGGTGCCTCGCGGTCGCTGGATACAAGTGGCCTGGGTCCTGGCAATGGGATTGCTCGGGCTTTTTGTGGTGATGAGCCAAAGCCGAGGTGCCGCGTTGGCGTTGCTTTTGACGGTTGTAGCGATGCCTATCTGGTGTCGTGACCGACGTAGCGCGTTGATCGCTGTTGCGGCGATCGTGACAGCTTTATTGGTTTTCTGGGTAATGGAACCTCTGGTCCTGTCTCGTGGCGTCTCCTATCGCCCGCAAATTTTCATGGCGGCCCTGCACATGATTGCTGAGCGTCCCTGGGGCGGCTTGGGGTTGGGGGGAGACTATAGGGTTTTTGCCGATAACCTCTATTTTGATCACTCCCACAATCTATTCACCCACGTAGCCATCGAGCTTGGCCTGCCGGGCCTGCTCCTGTGGTGCGGGCTGTGGTTCGGGGTGCTGTGGCAAGCCTGGAAGATGCGTGACACCCTTTATGGCAAGGGCATCATCGGGATATGGGTATTCTCTTTCCTGGCGATGCAGTTCGATGCCGCTAGCTTGACCGGTACACCTCGGGCCGAGTGGTTCATCTCTTGGTTTCCAGTTGCGCTGGCCAGTGTTTTGGTTTGGGCTCGGGCCAGGCCTGAGGCTTGTGATAAAATTCGCCGTTCTACCTAACCAGTGAGCCCAACGATGAGTGAAGCACCGCCTAAAGCGGAACAGGATTCCAGCCTGAAGATTTATTTCAGGCTGCTGGGTTATGTAAGGCCTTACATTGGCATGTTCTTGGTAAGTATCGTGGGTTTCGTGATCTTTGCGTCCACTCAGCCGATGCTTGCCGGGATTCTCAAATACTTCGTTGATGGCTTGAGCAATCCCGATGTGGTGTTCTTCCCCACTGTTCCGTATCTGAGAGACCTGAAGTTGCTGATGGCTGTGCCGCTGTTGATCATCCTGATCGCCGCGTGGCAAGGGCTGGGGTCTTTCCTGGGTAACTACTATCTGGCCAAAGTGTCCTTGGGTCTGGTCCATGATCTGCGTGTTGAACTGTTCAACAAGCTTTTGGTGCTGCCTAATCGTTATTTCGACACCCATAACTCGGGGCACTTGATTTCCCGCATTACTTTTAACGTAACCATGGTCACTGGCGCGGCTACCGATGCGATTAAGGTCGTCATCCGCGAAGGCCTGACGGTGGTGTTCCTGTTTGGCTATCTGCTATGGATGAACTGGAAGCTGACGCTGGTGATGTTGGCGATCTTGCCGGTGATTGCCTTCATGGTCGGCAACACCAGCAAGAAATTCCGTAAACAGAGCAAAAAAATTCAGGTTGCGATGGGGGATGTGACGCATGTTGCATCTGAGACCATCCAGGGTTACCGAGTGGTGCGCAGTTTCGGTGGTGAACGCTATGAAGAGGAACGCTTCGCTGCGGCCAGTCAGGGCAACACCGAAAAACAACTGCGCATGATCAAGACCGGCGCGGTTTATACCCCGATGTTGCAGCTGGTGATTTACACCGCCATGGCTTCATTGATGTTTCTTGTGTTGTTCTTGCGGGGTGATGCAACAGCAGGTGATTTGGTGGCTTATATCACTGCAGCGGGCTTGCTGCCCAAGCCGATTCGACAACTGTCGGAAGTCAGTTCGACTATTCAAAAAGGTGTTGCAGGAGCTGAAAGTATCTTCGAGCAACTGGATGTCGAGCCTGAAGTCGATAGCGGAACGGTTGAGCGTGATCGCATTAGCGGTCGGCTTGAAGTGCGTAACCTGAGCTTCACTTATCCTGGTGCGGAGCGTGAGGTGCTGAAGAACATTTCATTCAGCGCCGCACCGGGGCAGATGATCGCGTTGGTTGGACGCTCTGGCAGTGGCAAGTCAACATTGGCCAGCTTGATTCCGCGTTTTTACCATCACGAAACCGGGGAAATCCTGCTTGATGATGTGGAGATCGAAGACTACCGGTTGCGAAATCTGCGTCGGCACGTAGCCCAAGTCACTCAGCACGTCACGCTGTTCAACGATACCGTCGCCAATAATATTGCGTACGGTGACCTGGCTGGTGCGCCGCGTGAGGATATTGAAAAGGCGGCTCAAGACGCCTACGCCATGGATTTCATCGCTGAGTTGCCCCAGGGCTTGGATACCGAGGTGGGTGAAAATGGCGTGCTCCTTTCGGGTGGACAGCGCCAGCGCTTGGCTATCGCTCGGGCATTGTTGAAGAATGCGCCGTTGCTGATTCTCGATGAGGCGACATCGGCTCTGGACACGGAGTCCGAGCGGCACATTCAGGCGGCGTTGGACAAGGTCATGAAAGGGCGCACCACCCTGGTTATCGCGCACCGCTTGTCCACCATCGAGAAGGCGGACCAGATTTTGGTGATGGATCACGGTGAAATAGTCGAGCGTGGTACTCACATCGAACTATTGGCGTTAGGCGGCTACTATTCGCGTCTGCACGCCATGGGCCTGGATGAGCCGGCAGCGACCGATATTGTCTGATATACCGGGGGCAATGTCCCCCGGTGTTTGTATCGGTGTTCTTGCACGCTTGACCAACACCAAATAATTTTTTGCTTAACGTTTATTAGGTTGGCCCCCTTGATTCGAAATTGGGGCGAGAGGGCTAACTTTCTATGCGTGGGTAATGGAATGTTGCAGTGTCTGTTCAGGCACTTATCAGCCGACGTATAGGCGAGGTCGCACGCTTGATGGTGGACGCTGGATTGATCGTTGCTGTTTTCGGCCGTATTGCCGCTTAGTGCCGATCGGGCCACCGCCAGGGCGTTGTTTGCTCTTGGGCGGTGTTTTGAGAGTTACGTTAGTACCCCGTTCAATATTTGCCCCCGGCGTGTTCCTAAGGGCTTGTACCAGGCAGCGTTGCTGGGGGATCAAGGATTCGCCGGGCTGGACAGTCATTACGAGGCAGCGGATCAGGCCGACTGTGTGATCAATACCGATGGCGTTGAATTGGCGACGGCGTGACGCAATTTTGCGGCGTGTGTTCAAAAAACGATCAGGGCAAGTGCCTGATCCATCCCATGTAATCCTCTAAAACGAGCCAGCACCAACCCTGTGTTAATATCGCGCCCCTGTTCATTTTGTATGTGGGATGCTCCATGAAGTTGTCCATGCCGCGATTCGATCAAGCCCCTGTCTTGGTGGTCGGCGATGTCATGCTCGACCGTTACTGGCATGGTGGTACCTCACGGATTTCCCCTGAGGCGCCGGTGCCGGTGGTCAAGGTCGAGCAAATTGAGGACCGCCCGGGCGGTGCCGCTAACGTTGCGCTGAACATCGCTGCCCTCGGCGCTCCAGCGTCCCTAGTGGGGGTGACGGGCGATGATGAGGCCGCTGAAAGTTTGGCCAACAGTCTGCAAGGGGCGGGGGTGCGTGCTCTGTTTCAGCGCATCAAGCATCAGCCCACCATCGTCAAACTACGGGTCATGAGTCGTCATCAGCAGTTGCTGCGCATCGATTTCGAAGAACCCTTCGCTACCGACGCCCAGGCGTTGGCGGCCGAAGTCGACGCCTTGCTCGATGGGATCAAGGTGTTGGTGCTGTCCGACTACGGTAAAGGCGCGTTGCGTAATCATCAGGTGTTGATCGCTGCCGCGCGGGCGCGGGGCATTCCGGTGCTCGCCGACCCCAAGGGCAAGGACTTCTCCGTTTATCGTGGCGCCAGCCTGATCACGCCCAATCTCAGCGAGTTCGAAACCATCGTCGGCGGTTGCGCTGATGAGCATGAACTGGTGAGCAAGGGGGCCAAGCTGATGCAGGATCTGGAGCTGGGAGCGCTGCTGGTGACTCGTGGCGAGCACGGCATGACCTTGTTGCGTCCGGATTATCCTGCTCTGCACCTACCAGCCCGTGCCCGTGAAGTGTTCGACGTCACGGGTGCCGGCGATACGGTGATTTCCACCCTGGCGGCAGCGATTGCCGCCGGTGAAGAACTGCCGCAGGCCGTGGGCTTGGCCAATCTGGCGGCGGGTATTGTGGTTGGCAAGCTGGGGACGGCGGCGATCAGTGCTCCCGAGTTGCGTCGGGCGATCCAGCGTGAGGAAGGCTCCGAGCGCGGTGTGTTGAGTCTCGACCAGCTGTTGCTGGCCATCGATGATGCTCGGGCCCATAACGAGAAGATCGTGTTCACCAATGGCTGTTTCGACATCCTTCACGCTGGCCATGTGACTTACCTGGAGCAGGCGCGGGCCCAAGGCGACCGGCTGATTGTGGCGATCAACGACGATGCTTCGGTCAGTCGTCTCAAGGGGCCTGGGCGTCCGATCAACAGCGTCGATCGGCGGATGGCGGTGCTGGCGGGGCTGGGGGCGGTGGACTGGGTGATCAGCTTCCCTGAAGGCACCCCGGAAAACCTGCTGTCCCAGGTTCGGCCCGATGTCTTGGTCAAGGGCGGTGACTACGCCATCGATCAGGTGGTGGGGGCCGATATCGTCACGGCTTATGGCGGCACGGTGAAGGTGCTGGGGCTGGTTGAGAACAGCTCGACCACCGCCATTGTCGAGAAAATTCGCAAGACCGACAGCGCCGAGTAAGGGCGGTTGTCTGGCACGACGGCGCCTGTGCGGGCGCCGTTTTTTGTCTCAGCCTTGGCGCCTGGTCTTTTCGGGGACAATCTTGCGCAGCATCTGTCGGGCCTTGCCGGTCAGGCGTATAAGTTTCGAGTCTTTCTCCGGCTCGTTCAGGCCCCGTTGTTTGAGCCAGTCCTTCCAGCGAATCCGTTCATCACTGACGACCCAGCCGTCCTGCTGGGCGAAGCTTTCTGCCAGATACAAGCCGCGAGTACTGGCCGGGTGCAACTGATCTTTCTTCAAGGTGTACAACTCGGCACAGGGTTGGCCATTATCCAGCGGCATCAGGTATAGGTCCGGACGCTTGCGGTCCAGGCGCGCCACCAATTGGTCCCCTTCCAATCGCTCATCGACATGGAACAGGCTCAGGGATTTGGCTTCCTTGGGCACATCCAGGCGCAGGTCATAGATCAGTTGCAGCGAAGCGGTGGGCAGGTGCACATAGGCCCTTGGGCGTTCCAGTAATTGCAGGTTGGCGCAACGTACCGGGCGCGCCGCGCCGGACAGTGGGGTCAGGCGAAAGGGCAGGGCCTCGCGGTAATGCAGGGCTCCAGCATAGGGCGCGGGCAGCCAGGTGTCGTTGAAGCGCCCGCCGAGCCAGCCTTCCGGGGTTTCCAGCAGGCACTCTTCAGCGATTTCCTGGATGGCGGTGTGCAGTGGCAGGTTCAGTTCATGGGCAGGCACATAGCCGGAGATCAGCTTGAGCACCACGTCGCCGCGATCCTGGCGTCGTTGGCGCACCAAAACCCAATAGTCGCGGTTCTGCCAGTGCAGAGTCAGGCGCACCGAGACCCCGAGGTTGGCCAGCTCCAGGGCGAAGCGTTCGTTGTCGGCTACCGTCACCGGGCGTCGACGCTGCAGGGTTTGAGCGAAATTCAGCGGCATCCCCACGCTTTGGTAGCAGAGGCCCTCGGGGGTCGCTTCGACGAACAGGGGCAGGGTCTTGAAATTACTGGGGTTCTTTCTAATGAGCGGTCGCGACATATCGGCTCCTTCTTGCGTCGGGGTCGGCCGCGTCGGCGGCATCAGTTCTTGCCCAGGACCTGCGCCACGGTCTTCACGTTATGGGCCAGGTGCAGCGGATTGATGGTCCCGACAATAGCACTGGCGACGCCGGGACGGTCAAACAGCAATTCGAAGCTGGCGCGCACAGGATCGGTGCCCGGACTCAGGCATACATGGCCACTGGCCAGGGCCTTTTTGACCAGAATGCCTTTGTGATGGGCGGCAGCATAGTCAATGACCGCCTGCTCCGCCTGTTCGTTCAGATTGTAGGTGACCATCGCGCAATCGCCCTGTTCCAGAGCCTTCAAGCCGCCATCGACGGTCTTGCCGGAGAACCCGAAACCACGGATTTTGCCTTCTTGCTTGAGCTGCGCCAGGGTCTGGTAGACCTCGCTCTGGTTGAGGATGGCCAAGTCGTTGCCGTCGGAATGCACCAGCACCAAGTCGATGAAGTCGGTTTCCAGGCGTCGCAAGCTGCGCTCCACGGACAGCCGGGTATGGGCGGCGCTGAAGTCGTGGCGCGAGACGCCATCGGTAAACTCTTCGCCCACTTTGCTGACGATCACCCACTCATGACGCTGGCCGCGTAGCAAGGGGCCGAGGCGTTCTTCACTGCGACCGTAAGCGGGAGCGGTGTCGATCAGGTTGATGCCCAGGTCGCGGGTCAACGTGAGCAGCCTGTGCGCTTGGCCATCGTCCGGAATCTGGAAGCCGCTAGGGTATTTCACCCCTTGATCGCGGCCCAGTTTGACTGTGCCCAGGCCCAGGGGCGAAACCATCAGGCCGGTGCTGCCGATGGGGCGATGCAGGTTGTGCAGGGTCGGCTGGCTCATGGCAGCAGTTGCTCCCAGGCCGGTTGTGCCAGGGGCGGTTTGGGCAGTTCGGGCAGTGTTTCACCTTGGCCAGGGCGAATGCCGTCACGTTCCAGTGCGACCAGAACCCGATCGGCGAAGTCCGGTGCCAGGGCCAGTTTGGTGGGCCACCCCACCAACAGACGATCCTGCTCGGCAAGAAAGGCGTTGTCCGGGCGTGTCAGCCCGGATTGCGCCGGCTCGGCCCGGTCCACCCGTAAGGTGGCCCATTGCGCCTGGCTGAGGTCGACCCAGGGCAGCAATTGCTGAAGTTCCTTCTGGGCGGCGGCAATCTGCGCCGCAGGCTCTCGAGCCACGCCCTCGGCTTCGGCGATATCGCCGCCCAAGTACCAGACCCACTGACCATCGGCGGCCGGATGGGTGGTGACAGTGATTCGCGGTTTGGAGCCGCCGCCCAGGCAATGGGCGTAAAGCGGTTTCAAGCTGGGGCCCTTGACCAGCACCATGTGCAGCGGCCGCCGTTGCATGGCTGGCTGGCTCAGGCCGATGGCCTGCAGCAGATCGGCGTTGCCGGCGCCAGCGCTGAGGACGATGCGTTGTGCGCGGATCTCCCGCTCATCGACCCGCAGGCCCACCAGTTGATCGTTATCCACCAGCGGTTCGATCTTCTGTCCGGCCAGCAAGCCGTCGCCTGCCAGTTCGGCCAGACGCTGGATCAGGCTCGGCACATCCACCACCAGTTCGGCCAGGCGGTAGACCTTGCCCTTGAAGCGCTTGTCTTGCAGGGCCGGGGGCAGTTGCTCGCCCTTGACCTGATCGACCCGGCCACGCACCGCCTTGCTGGCGAAGAAGCTGGTGAGGTTGCCGGCCAGAGTGCCGGGGGACCAGAGATAGTGGGCTTCAGACAGTAGGCGCACGCTGGACAAGTCCAGCTCGCCGGTGCCGGCCAAGGCTTCGCGCCAGCGCCGGGGCATGTCGGCGATGGCTTCCGAGGCACCGGTGAGAGCGCCGTGCAGGGCGTATTTGGCGCCGCCGTGGATGATCCCCTGGGACTTCACGCTCTGTCCGCCACCGAGACTGGCGCTTTCCACCAGTACAGTGGAATAGCCCTGGCGCCGCAGGCGGGCGTTGAGCCAGAGACCGGCGACGCCTGCGCCGACAATCAGCACATCGGTGGAAATAGCGGATGGCATGCAGCGACCTCGGTAAACAAAACGAAGCCGCAAGTTTCCTGCCTCAAGCTTCAAGCTGCAAGCATGGCGCGTACTCTTGCCGCTTGAAGCTTGTCGCTTGGGACTGCTTTTTAATGCCCGACGGTTTTCGAGAACAGTTGGATCACCACCACGCCGGTGACGATCAGCGCCATCCCCAGCATGGCCGGGATATCCAGCTTCTGACCGTAGAGAAACAGCGCGGCAATGCTGACCATGACGATGCCCATGCCGGCCCATACCGCATAGGCCACGCCTACCGGAACGGTGCGCACCACCAGGGTCAGCATCCAGAAGGCCACGCCGTAGCCGACGATGATCAGCGCCAGGGGCAGCGGTGTGCTCAGGCCCTTGACCGCTTTCATTGAAACAGTGGCAATCACTTCCGCGCAGATGGCGATGGCCAGGTAGTAGTAAGCGTTCATGGGAGGTTCCTCGTGTCTGGGGCTGCTTTTCTGAGGTCGGCATTCTAGGGGTTGTGCAGATGCGGTAAAGTCATTACCTATCTGATATGGAGATAGGTTTCTGATGGACATGCAGTGGAATCTGGAGCAGTTGCGGCTATTTGTCGGTGTTGCCGAGCTGCGTTCGTTTTCGGCGGTGGCTCGCCAGCAACGCAAGGCACAATCGGCCATCAGCAGTGCGATTGCCCTGCTTGAGGATGATCTGGGGGTCAGTCTGTTCGAGCGTAGCAGCGGTCGTCAGCCCAAGCTCACCGACGCCGGGAGTGCCTTGTTGCAGGAGGCGCGGGAAATTCTGCGCCAGTGCGATCGCCTCAATGGCCGGGCCCTGGCCTTGATGCGAGGGCAGGAAGCGCGCTTGCGCCTGGCCCAGGACGAGGCGATGCCCTATCAGCCGGTGCTCGACAGTCTGGAAGCCCTGGCCGAACGCTTTCCCAGCCTGGAGGTGCAACTGGCCAGTGGCGCCCAGGGCGATGTGGCGCGCAAGTTGGTGGAGCGCCGGGCCGACCTGGGGCTGCTGTTCCACCATGAGCAGATGCCAGAAACCCTGGAACGCCAGGCCCTGGGCAGCGTTGAAATGGTCACCGTGTGTGCCGTGGGGCATCCGCTGGCCCATGAAAAACGGGTTAACCGCCAACTGCTGGCCCGGCACCGGCAGTTGTTGATTGCTCCCCAGCTCAGCGGTTACCCCGGCGGCGAGCAGGTCAGTCCACAGGTCTGGCGGGCTGACAGCTTTTACGTCATGGCCGAGTGGCTGATGCGAGGGTTGGGCTGGGCCTGGCTGCCGCGGCATGTGGTGCAGTACCCGGCCTACCAGCATCAGATGGTCGAACTGGTCAGCGAGTGGACTCCGCCGGCGCTGGTGGTGGAGTTGGCCTGGCGCCGCGACGAACCTCTGGGGCCTGCGGCGTGCTGGCTGGCGGAACGTTTTGCCGTGCATCTGAAGGCGATCGGCTAAAAAACCGATAAACTCCGCCGCCATGAATAGAACTCTGTACACCGCACTGTTTTACCTGGGGCTGCCATTGGTGGCGATTCGGCTGTGGCTGCGCTCGCGTAAAGCACCGGCTTATGCCAAGCGCATTGGCGAGCGGTTCTCTCTCGGTTTACCGAGCATGCACCGTGGCGGCATTTGGGTGCACGCGGTGTCGGTGGGCGAGAGCATTGCCGCGGCACCGATGATCCGCGCGCTGCTCGCCCGTTATCCGCAACTGCCGATGACCGTGACCTGCATGACCCCCACCGGCTCTGAACGCATTCAGGCGCTGTTCGCCGATGAGTCGCGCATCCAGCATTGCTACCTGCCTTACGATCTGCCATGCGCCGCCGCGCGGTTTCTCGATCGAGTGCAGCCCAAGCTGGCGGTGATCATGGAAACCGAACTGTGGCCCAACCACATCGACCAGTGCGCTCGGCGCGGGATTCCGGTAGCCCTGGCCAATGCTCGGTTGTCCGAGCGTTCGGCCAAGGGGTACGGGCGCTTTGCCGGCCTGAC
This sequence comes from Pseudomonas sp. LD120, assembly GCF_009861525.1. GTDB lineage: Bacteria > Pseudomonadota > Gammaproteobacteria > Pseudomonadales > Pseudomonadaceae > Aquipseudomonas. Next base: position 799,136 of record NZ_WVHL01000005.1, read on the forward strand.
CGCGCCGATGTTGGCGCAGATGAGCTTGTTCGCCGTGCAGACCGAAGCCGAAGCCGAGCGCTTCCGTCAGTTGGGCGCCCGTCCTGAAACCGTGGAGGTGACGGGCTCGATCAAGTTCGATCTAAGCATCGATCCGCAATTGCTTCAGCGGGCTACCGAGTTAAGACAGCAATGGCAGGCCATGGAGCGTCCGGTCTGGATCGCTGCCAGTACCCACGAAGGTGAAGATGCCGTGGTGTTGGAGGCTCATCGGCAATTGCTGACCAGTTACCCTAATGCCTTGTTGATTCTGGTGCCGCGGCATCCGGAGCGATTCAACGCGGTGTTCGAGCTGTGCCAACAACAGGGCTTCGCGACCGTTCGCCGCTCCGCTGGAGAGCCGGTGACGGCCTCTGCGTCGGTGTTGCTAGGGGACACCATGGGCGAGTTGCTGTTCCTCTATGCCCTGGCCGACAGCGCCTTTGTCGGCGGTAGTCTGGTGGCCAATGGCGGCCACAACCTGCTGGAACCTGCCGCTTTGGCCAAGCCGGTGATCAGCGGGCCGCACCTGTTCAACTTTTTGGAAATCGCCGCGATGCTGCGCGAGGCCGGGGCCCTGCAGGAGGTGGATGACGCCGAGGGGCTGGCGGTGGCGGTGCAGCGCCTGTTCGAGTTGCCCCGGGATGCGCAGAAGATGGCCGAGGCCGGGCTCAAGGTGCTCAAGGCCAATCAGGGCGCCTTGCAGCGGCTGCTGGATGGTCTTGATCGCCTCTTGAACAGGCCTTGATCGTCTTTCTGTAGCACCTTGCGCAGGCTGCGCAGCGGCCGCAAAGGGCTCCTGCCACAGCCGTCTCACCATGAAAAAGGCCACCCGCAAAGGTGGCCTTTTTCATGGCTTCAGGGACGAGCCTTGAGCTGCTCCTGCGCGGCCTTGGCCAGGTCCGGCGGCAGAAAGTCGCGGTCCGGGTTGTAGTCGGCCTTGAGGTAGCGCGACAGATCCTGCAGGTCGCCAGGGTTGAGGGTGCCGGCGGCCTGTTTCAGGCGCAGGTTATCGAGGATGTAGTCGTAGCGGCTGTTGTTGTAGTTGCGCACCGAGGTGTACAGCTGACGTTGGGCATCGAGCACGTCGACGATATTGCGCGTGCCCACCTGATAGCCGATTTCCGTGGCTTCCACTGCGCTTTGGTTGGAGATGATCGACTGGCGTCGGGCTTGGACCTGTTCGACATCGGTGTTCACCGCACGATGCAGGTTGCGGGTGTTCTCCACCACCTGGCGCCGCAGGGATTCGCGCTGTTGCTCGGTCTGGCTCAGGCGCGAATAGGATTCGCGGACCTGGGAACTGGTCAGGCCGCCGCTGTAGATCGGGATGCTCAGTTGCAGGCCGATGGAGCGCTGCTCGACATCGCTGCCATAGCGCGTCAACGGGTTGGGGTTGCTGAAGCCCAAGGCGTCGTTGTCACCTTTCTTGTATTGCGCCACGGCGTCCAGGGTTGGTGCATGCCCGGCCTTGCGCTGCTTGAGGGTTTCTTCGGCGGCGCTGACCGCGTAGTTGCTGGCTAGCAGGTTGAGGTTCTGTTTGGCCGCGGTGTCAACCCAGGCCTTGGCGTCGTTGGGGGTCGGTGCCAGTACCGGCAAGGTGTGGACGATGCCCTGGATCGAGTTGTACTCGCGGTTGGTCAGGGTGATCAGCGCTTCGAAAGCGTCATCCACCTGGCGTTGGGCGAGAATCCGGTTGGCCCGGGCGGTGTCGTAGCTGGCCTGGGATTGCAGCACGTCGGTCTTGTCCGACAGGCCCACGTCGAAGCGCTCGTTGGACTGATCCAGTTGACGCTTGAAGGCGGCCTCCTCGGCTTTGGTCGAGGCCAGGTTGTCCTGGGCACGCAGTACCGCGAAGTAGTTCTCCGCGCTTTGCAGGATCAGGTTCTGCTCGGTGGCTGAAAGTTGCAGCGAAGCCTGCTCGTTGATGTCCTTGGCGGCCTGCAGTTGGAACCAGCGATCGGCACGGAACAGCGGCTGGGCCAGGGTGGCCTGGTAGACGTTGCCGCTGCGGTTGGAGGTCATCGAAGGTTCATCGAACCGGGTGCGAGTGTTGCTTATGTTCGCCCCTGCTGAAAGGTTCGGCAGCAGGCCGGCGCGGGCCTGGGGCACCACTTCTTTCTGGGCGCCGTATTGGGCGCGTGCCGCCGCCAGATCAGCGTTGTTGTCCAGCGCTTCCTGGTAGACGCTGATCAGGTCGGTCTTGGTTGCCAAGGGGGCTTCTGCTGCCCAAGCCAATCCATTGGATGCACAAGACACGGCAACCACCAGTGAGAGTTTGCGCAGCATTCGGCGATCCCTAGAGTTGATATTACGGAGATAATCCAGGCGCCAAGGCTAAGGCGCGGTCCATAGAGCGTCAAGGTTCGACACAGGGCAAGGAGTGTAGAGCCGCTGGCGGGTCGCAACAATCCGCTAATTACGCCATTCATCCTGCTTATTGCACGGGTGTTGGCGTTCTGTCCCGGCTTTGTCTAGACTGGCCCGGTTCTTGTCGGGGTGCCTTGCTATGAGGCTGAGATCGGATAATCCGGATCCCGTTGAACCTGATCAGGTTAGCGCCTGCGTAGGGAACAAGATTTCTCGTCACCCGGCGAGTCCTCTTGTGCTTAGTCCGGGATGTTGTTCGACAATCGAACACCCCTCGAGTATCAAGCACTGCACTCACTAGTTACTTAGACAGGGTGCGTCCGTCCGTTACAGGTTCGCTCCGACAACAATCCACTGCCTGGATGCTGTCTGGAGAGCCCGTGATGACCACAACACTAAAAAACGCTAGCCACCTCAGTGAGTCGGCCCAAGTCGACCAACAATCGGTTCAGCCCTTTACCCGCTCGCAAAAAATCTATGTTCAGGGTTCACGCCCGGACATCCGCGTGCCCATGCGCGAAATCACCCTGGATGTGACCCCCACCGATTTCGGTGGCGAGATCAACGCCCCGGTGACTGTGTACGACACCTCCGGCCCCTACACCGACCCGAACGTGGTGATCGATGTGCGTAAGGGCTTGGGCGATGTGCGTTCGGCCTGGATCGAAGACCGTGGCGATACTGAACGCCTGGCGGGGCTGAGCTCCAACTTCGGTCAGCAGCGTCTGGCCGATCCCGAGCTCACCAAGCTGCGTTTCGCCCACGTCAACAACCCGCGCCGGGCCAAGGCCGGGGCCAACGTCAGCCAGATGCACTACGCCCGCAAAGGCATCATCACCGCCGAGATGGAATACGTCGCCATCCGCGAAAACATGAAGCTGCAGGAAGCGCGCGCTGCCGGCTTGCTGGACCCGCAACACGCCGGTCACAGCTTCGGCGCCAGCATTCCGAAAGAGATCACCCCCGAGTTTGTTCGCGAGGAAATCGCCCGCGGTCGTGCGATCATTCCGGCCAACATCAACCACGTCGAGCTGGAGCCGATGATCATCGGCCGCAACTTCCTGGTGAAGATCAACGGCAACATCGGCAACAGCGCCTTGGGTTCTTCCATTGAAGAAGAAGTGGCGAAACTGACCTGGGGTATTCGCTGGGGCTCGGACACGGTGATGGACCTGTCCACCGGCAAGCACATCCATGAAACCCGCGAGTGGATCATTCGCAACTCGCCGGTACCGATCGGCACCGTGCCGATCTACCAGGCGCTGGAAAAGGTCAACGGCGTGGCCGAGGACCTGACCTGGGAGCTGTTCCGCGACACCCTGATCGAGCAGGCCGAGCAAGGCGTGGACTACTTCACCATCCACGCCGGAGTGCTGCTGCGCTATGTGCCGCTGACCGCCAAGCGGGTGACAGGCATCGTGTCCCGGGGCGGATCGATCATGGCCAAGTGGTGCCTGGCGCACCATAAAGAGAACTTCCTCTACACCCACTTCGACGAAATCTGCGAAATCATGAAGGCCTACGACGTCAGCTTCTCCCTGGGAGATGGCCTGCGTCCGGGGTCGATTGCCGACGCCAACGACGAAGCCCAGTTCGGTGAGCTGGAAACCCTCGGCGAGCTGACCAAGATCGCCTGGAAGCACGACGTGCAATGCATGATCGAAGGCCCGGGCCACGTGCCGATGCAGTTGATCAAGGAGAACATGGACAAGCAGCTGGAGTGCTGCGACGAGGCGCCGTTCTACACCCTCGGTCCGCTGACCACCGACATCGCTCCCGGTTACGACCACATCACTTCCGGTATCGGCGCGGCGATGATCGGCTGGTTCGGTTGCGCCATGCTCTGCTACGTCACGCCCAAGGAGCACCTGGGCCTGCCGAACAAGGATGACGTGAAGACCGGGATCATCACCTACAAGATCGCCGCCCACGCCGCCGACCTGGCCAAGGGACATCCTGGCGCGCAGATTCGCGACAATGCCCTGTCCAAGGCGCGTTTCGAGTTCCGCTGGGAAGACCAGTTCAACCTGGGCCTGGACCCGGACACCGCCCGTTCGTACCACGACGAAACCCTGCCCAAGGACTCGGCCAAAGTGGCGCATTTCTGCTCCATGTGCGGACCGAAGTTCTGCTCGATGAAAATCACTCAGGAAGTTCGCGAATACGCGGCCAACCAGCGCATTGAAGCCGTGGATGTGGACGTCGCCAAGGGCCTGGCGGAGCAAGCCGAGCGCTTCAAGCAGGAAGGCAGCCAGCTGTACAAGAAAGTCTGACCCCGCTCCACTCCTTGTAGGAGCGGGCTTGCCCGCGAACCAGGCGCCGCGCGTTCAACGAGGTGGCGCTTTGGCCAGCAAGCCGGCTTCTACAGACCTTATTCCTTCGAGATATCAGCCTTGAGCAGTCCAAGTACCTATTCCCCCAATCTTGCGGTGTCCGCCGACAAGCGTGTGTTTGGCGCTCGGGATCTGTTTGCCCTGTGGTTTTCCCTCGGCATCGGTTTGATGGTGCTGCAGACCGGTGCGCTGTTAGCGCCGGGCCTGGGGCTGTCTCATGCGTTGCTGGCCATCTTTCTTGGCACCGCTGTGGGCGTTCTGCTGCTGGCGGCGGTGGGGGTGATCGGCAACGACACCGGCCTGTCGTCCATGGCCGCGCTCAAGCTCAGCCTGGGTCGCCGCGGCGCTAGTCTGCCGGCGTTGCTCAACCTGCTGCAGTTGGTGGGCTGGGGTTCGTTTGAAATCATCGTCATGCGCGATGCCGCCAGTCTCCTGGGCACCCGGGCCTTCAGTGAAGGCAGCCTGCTGGCCAACCCGCTGCTCTGGAGCCTGATTTTCGGCGCCCTGGCGACCTTGCTGGCGGTCAGTGGCCCCTTGACCTTTGTCCGCCGGATCCTGCGCAAGTGGGGCATCTGGCTATTGCTCGTAGCGTGTCTGTGGCTGACCTGGAACCTGTTCGCCCGGGCCGACCTGGCGGCACTCTGGGCTCAAGCCGGGGATGGCTCGATGCCGTTTGCTGTGGGCTTTGACATCGCCATTGCCATGCCCCTGTCCTGGTTGCCGTTGATTGCTGACTACTCGCGTTTCGGCAAGCGCGCCAAGAGCGTGTTCGGCGGTACCGCCCTGGGCTTTTTCATCGGTAACGTCTGGCTGATGAGCCTGGGGGTGGCCTACACCCTGGCGTTCGCGCCCAGCGGTGAAGTGAATGCCTTGCTGTTGGCGCTGGCGGGCGCTGGGCTTGGAATACCGCTGCTGCTGATCCTGTTGGATGAGTCGGAGAATGCCTTTGCCGATATTCATTCGGCCGCGGTCTCAACGGGCATCCTGCTGCGCCTCAAGATCGAGCACCTGGCCTTGGCCATCGGCCTGCTCTGCACCCTGATTGCCTGCCTGGCACCGTTGGCCCAGTACCAGAATTTCCTGCTGTTGATCGGTTCGGTATTTGCGCCGTTGTTTGGCGTGGTGCTGGTGGATCACTTCATCCTGCGTCGCCGTAGCGGGCAGGTTCCGGAGTCAGCCTTACGCTGGACGGCGTTGCTGGCCTGGTTGGGTGGGGTGAGCACCTATCACTTGCTGGCCAATCTGTATCCGGACGTCGGGGCAACCCTGCCGTCATTGGCATTGGCAGGGTTGCTGCAATGGCTGTTGGGCCGGGCGATCAGTGATCGCCAGGAAACAGCTCGGGCTTGAGCACGCCCTTGAGGCGGTCGTAGGGAATCTGCAACTCGATGTGGCCCAGTACCGAGGGCGCGATGGTGGTGACGTCGTACTTGAGGGTCACGGCGTTCTGGGTCAGTGCCACATTCGGGGTTTTCTGGAACGGCCAGGTCTTCACGAATTCAGCTTCACGATCCAGGTGGGTGTTGATCAGCCAGTTGTTGTGCGCTACTCGCGCCGCTTTCCAGAACGTTTCCTCCTGGCCGGGCAGCAGCATGTCCGTCAGATTCAGCGCCTTGTGCTGTTGGCGCGAGTAGTTGACGAAGCCTCGGCCCGGGGTGCCGTTGGCGCCGCCGGTGTCCAGGTAGCTGGCCAGTTCGATGATCACCAGGCCGTCATGTTGCTCGCGTACCTTGGATTGCAGGTACATGCCATGGCGGTCGGGCGCGCTTTGCAGGAACTGCTCGCGGTAAGCCGAAAGGCTGGCCGGCAACACCGCGTCGGGGCGGGTGCGGGTCATTTGCAGCAGGCGTTTTTCGACGATGGCATCCAGTTGCGGCTCGGCGGGAAAGTGCACGGTGTCGAGGTTGACCAGCGGACAGTCGTTGCCGCTGCAGCCGCTCTTGAGTTGTTCCGACTTCTCGCGCTTGATTTCCAGCGGGGTTGTGTAGCTTGGCTGAAACAGGCTTTGGCAGGCGCCCAGGGTCAGGGCGATACAGGCCACGGAGGCGATTTTGGCAAGCGACATGGGCGTCCTTCATAAACCAGGGGGGAGGCAAAAGTTACCGGCTTCGACTGTCTGCGAGGCAGTCGGTTCGCCACTAAGCTCAATAGAGGCAATTAGAGTTGGTTTAGCCCCTCGCCGTCTATCCCGCGGAAGGCGAGGGGGCTGCATCGGCAGCCACGAGCGCGTTAGGATGGCGCGAAGTCGAGGGGGATCCTCGGATCGAACATGTTGTACACGAGGATTGCTATGACTGACTTTGCCAGCGCCACGCCGAGTGCCATTGAGATCATCCGGCGCGAACACTGTTTCCAGGGTTTTTATCGACTCGATCGCCTGCAACTGCGCCACGAGCTGTTCGCCGGCGGCATGGGACGTGAGATCAATCGTGAAGTGGTGGTCCGTCACGATGCGGTGTGCGTCCTGCCGTACGATCCGCAGCGCGATGAAGTGGTGCTGATCGAACAGTTTCGCGTCGGCGCCATGGGCAAGAGCGCCACGCCCTGGCTGGTGGAACTGGTGGCCGGCCTGATCGACAAGGACGAGCAGCCGGAAGAGGTGGCGCGTCGTGAGGCCCAGGAGGAAGCTGGCCTGGATATCTCGGCGCTGTGGCCGATGATCGAGTATTTTCCGTCGCCAGGGGGCAGCACCGAATTCGTTCATCTGTTCCTGGGGCGATGCGACAGCAGTGCCGCCGGTGGGTTGCACGGGCTGGAGGAAGAGGCGGAAGACATCCGGGTTTCGGTGATGGCCTATGAAGATGCGCTGCAGGCCATGCGCGATGGGCGGATCTGCAATGCCGCCAGCATCATTGCCTTGCAGTGGCTGGCGCTCAATCGCGCCGAAGTGAGGGGGTTATGGTCGTAAACAAGGCACGCGACCGCTATCGGGTGGACCTGGCGGGGCTGCAAGCTTCCTGCGAGGCCAACTACGCCCGACTGATGCGCCTGCTGCCCGACATGCGCAACCAGCCTGTGGCTCGGCGCATCGCAGTGACCCAGGGTGATCAGATGTTGGGCGTGCTGGCGCTGGAAGTGATGCAGGTGTGTCCCTACACCACCACCTTGCAGGTGCGCCAGGAACACAGCCTGCCCTGGCTGCCGGTGCCGCAACTGGAAGTGCAGGTCTATCACGATGCGCGCATGGCAGAAGTCATCAGCGCCGAGCATGCCCGGCGTTTTCGCGGCATCTATCCTTATCCCAATGCTTTTATGTATCAGCCGGATGAAAAAGCTCAGTTGAATGTGTTTCTCGGGGAGTGGCTGAGCCATTGCCTGGCATGTGGTCACGAGTTCGAAGCCGTGCGCTAGGTTCTATAGATAAACCGCCTGATCAGTGCTCGGCGAGCGTTGGTGCGCAATCAGGTTGTGAACTGGGTCCGTTTCATAGGTTTCCTCTTTTCCGCGTCCCCCAGCATAATTGTCACCTTCATCCTGCCTTGTGACTTTGCTTCGGGAGAACACCGTGCCAAGCGTATCCGCACTGACTGCCGACGATGCCGTGTTGCTGGTGCAATTGTCTGATAGTCATCTTTTTGCCGAGATGGACCGTTCGTTGCTGGGCATGAACACCGCCGACAGCCTGCAACGGGTGATTGATCTGGTGCTGGCGCAGCAACCCAGGATCGATCTGATGCTGGCCACCGGCGATCTGTCCCAGGACGGCAGCCTGGAGTCTTATCAGCGCTTTGGCCAACTGACCCGACAGATTCCCGCCCCCAGTCGCTGGTTGCCGGGCAATCATGATGAGCCGCAGATCATGCAGCAGGCGGCGCAGGGCAGCGATGCGCTGGAGCCGGTGGTGGATATCGGTAACTGGCGCATCACCTTGCTGGACTCGGCGGTGCCCGGCTCGGTGCCCGGGTATTTGCAGGACGACCAGTTGCAACTGCTGGCCCGTTCCCTGGGCGAGGCTCCTGAGCGCCACCATCTGATCTGCCTGCACCATCACCCGGTGTCCATCGACTGTGCGTGGATGGAGCCCATCGGCTTGCGTAATGCGCCGGCGCTGTTTGCCGTGATTGAGCGCTTTCCTCAGGTTCGCGCGCTGCTCTGGGGGCATGTGCATCAAGAAATTGATCGACTGCACGGTGATGTGCGGCTATTGGCCTCACCGTCCACCTGCATCCAGTTCGAGCCCGGCAGCGATGATTTCAAGGTCCATGAGCTGGCGCCGGGTTACCGCTGGCTGCGACTTCTGCCGGACGGGCGGCTGGAAACCGGCGTGCAACGGGTCGAAGGCTACGCATTTACCATCGATTACGGCAGTAACGGTTACTGAGGCGGCTTCGTTAGCGGGCGCCATCCCTGTAAACTGCGGCTTTTGCCCAGATGCACAGGGAGTTCGCATGTCCGGTTCGATCCTCTATATCCACGGCTTCAACAGTGCTCCCGCGTCGACCAAGGCCTCCCAGTTGCGGCGTGTCATGGAGCAGTTGGGGCTGGCCGACCAATTGCGCGTACCGGCCCTGCATCACCATCCGCGCCAGGCCATTGGCCAGTTGGAACAGGCGATTGCCGAACTCGGGCGACCACTGCTGGTCGGCAGCTCGCTCGGCGGCTACTATGCGACTCACCTTGCCGAGCGCTATGGTCTGAACGCCCTGTTGATCAATCCTGCTGTCAGCCCGCACCGAATGTTCGACGGTTATCTGGGCACGCAGAAGAACCTGTATACCGATGAAACCTGGGAGCTGACCCATGACCATGTGGCAGCCCTGGCGGCGCTGGAAGTCGCGCCGCCCCAGGACCCGCAGCGTTATCAGGTCTGGTTGCAGACCGGGGATGAGACCCTGGACTATCGCAGCGCCCAGCTTTATTACCGAGCCTGCGCCTTGCGTATCCAGGCCGGCGGCGATCATAGTTTCCAAGGTTTTGCCGGACAATTGCCGGCGATGTTGAATTTTGCCGGCATCACTGCCGATCAGTACCAGGCGATCGATTTCACGGCATTGTGAAGCCTCGCCCCATATTCATTGAACGACTAACGACGAGAACCCATGGCCACTCCCAGCGCTAGCTCTTATAACGCAGACGCCATCGAAGTCCTCTCGGGACTCGACCCGGTGCGCAAACGCCCGGGCATGTACACCGACACCACGCGGCCCAACCACCTGGCCCAGGAAGTCATCGACAACAGTGTCGACGAAGCCCTGGCCGGCCATGCGAAGTCGATACAGGTCATCCTGCACGCCGATCACTCCCTGGAAGTTTCCGATGACGGCCGTGGCATGCCCGTGGACATTCACCCCGAAGAGGGCGTGTCGGGGATCGAACTGATCCTCACCAAGCTCCATGCCGGCGGCAAGTTCTCCAACAAGAACTACCAGTTCTCCGGCGGTCTGCACGGGGTGGGTATTTCCGTGGTCAACGCCCTGTCGAACCAGGTGCGGGTGCGGGTCAAGCGCGACGGCAACGAATACCAGATGACCTTCGCCGACGGCTACAAGGCCACCGAGCTGGAAGTGGTCGGCAGCGTCGGCAAGCGCAACACCGGCACCAGCGTGTACTTCGCGCCGGACCCGAAATACTTCGACTCGCCGAAATTCTCCATCAGCCGCCTCAAGCACGTGCTCAAGGCCAAAGCGGTACTGTGCCCGGGGCTGCTGGTGAGCTTCGAGGACAAATCCAGCGGCGAGAAGGTCGAGTGGCACTACGAAGATGGCCTGCGTTCCTACCTGGTGGATGCGGTCAGCGAATTCGAGCGCCTGCCTGACGAGCCGTTCTGCGGCAGTCTCGCGGGTAACAAGGAGGCGGTGGACTGGGCCTTGCTGTGGCTGCCCGAAGGTGGCGACAGCGTCCAGGAAAGCTACGTCAACCTGATCCCCACCGCCCAGGGCGGCACTCACGTCAACGGTTTGCGCCAGGGCCTGCTGGATGCAATGCGCGAGTTCTGCGAGTTCCGCAATCTGCTGCCCCGGGGCTTGAAGCTGGCGCCGGAAGACATCTGGGAGCGGATCGCTTTCGTGCTGTCGATGAAGATGCAGGATGCGCAGTTCTCCGGCCAGACCAAGGAGCGTCTATCCTCGCGCGAGGCGGCGGCTTTCGTGTCCGGGGTGGTCAAAGACGCTTTCAGCCTGTGGCTCAACGCCAACCCGGAGTTGGGCATGCAACTGGCGGAACTGGCCATCAGTAACGCCGGTCGCCGTTTGAAGGCCAGCAAAAAGGTTGAGCGCAAGCGCGTTACTCAAGGCCCGGCGCTACCAGGCAAGCTGGCGGACTGCGCAGGCCAGGACCCGATGCGTTCCGAGCTGTTCCTGGTAGAGGGCGACTCCGCCGGTGGTTCGGCCAAGCAGGCGCGGGACAAGGAGTTCCAAGCGATCCTGCCGCTGCGGGGCAAGATCCTCAATACCTGGGAAGTGGACGGCAGCGAAGTCCTGGCCAGTCAGGAAGTGCACAACATCGCCGTGGCCATCGGCGTCGATCCGGGTGCCGAGGACATGAGCCAGTTGCGTTACGGCAAAATCTGCATCCTCGCCGACGCCGACTCCGACGGCCTGCACATCGCCACCTTGCTGTGTGCCCTGTTCGTCCAGCATTTCCGTCCACTGGTGAATGCCGGCCACGTCTACGTGGCCATGCCGCCGCTGTACCGTATCGACCTGGGCAAGGAAATCTACTACGCCCTGGACGACGCCGAGCGCGACGGCATTCTCGACCGCCTGGTGGCCGAGAAGAAACGCGGTAAACCGCAGGTCACCCGATTCAAGGGGCTGGGTGAAATGAACCCGCCACAACTGCGTGAGACCACCATGGACCCCAACACTCGGCGTCTGGTGCAGTTGACCCTGGATGATGTTGAGGCAACAGCGGAAATCATGGACATGCTGTTGGCGAAAAAACGCGCCGGTGATCGTAAGTCCTGGCTGGAGTCCAAGGGCAACCTGGCTGAGGTGCTGGCCTGATGCACAAGGGCTTTGCCCTGGTCCTGGCGCTATTGGCAACCTCGGTGGTGGCTGCGCCTGCGCCCGAACTGACCTTGCTGTCCGAGCACCCTGTAGAAGGCATGCGCGGCGGCAATCTGTCCGGGCTGACGCGTTGTGGTCAGACGTTGTGGACGGTTTCGGATCGCGATGACGACCAGATCTACACGCTCAATACCCGCGACACCGTCTGGCAGGCCGAGGCGGTCAAGCTGGAGGTGCCACCGGTGCCCGACACGGGCTTGCCCTGGGGGTTGACGTCGCGAACCTGGGCGGCGTCTTTTGTGCGCGGTGGCGATCTGGATTTCGAAGGCATTTCCTGCGATGACGCCGGCAATAAATATGTGGTCAGCGAAGCTCATGCCACGGTGCTGCGGGTGCCTGCGCAAGGCGCGCCGGCCTGGTTGAAAATTTCCCCGATCATGGTTCGTGAAGCACGTGCCAGTGGCATGTTGCTGCATTTCAACGCCTTGTTCGAGGGCTTGGCGGTGAACCCCGCCGGGGATCGAATCTGGCTGGCGGCGGAGCGTGAGGGGCGTGGGCTGTTGATGATCAAGCGCGGGCAGACCATTTGGGACTGTGATGGCGCTTGCGTCTTGCTCAGCGAGGCCGGCTCGCAAATGCAGCCGGCGCAAATGCCCGATGCCAAGGCGGTATCCCGGGATTTCGCCGACCTGTCGTTGTTCGACGGCAAGCTATTCACCCTGGAGCGCAATGCCTACCAGATCTGCCGCCGGGATGCGCAGACCGCCAAGGTCGAGCGCTGCTGGTCATTTGCCGCTCAAGCCCTGGTGGAGCACCGGCGTTATCCACAGCCTTACGGCTTGACCGAAGCGCTGCTGGTGGACGCCCAGGGCGCTTGGATCGGCGTGGACAACAACAATGGCGCTCGCGCCGATGGCGAGGTCCGCCCCATCGTCTGGCGCTTTGCTGCCCCTGAGGGCGGCTGGAGCGCCCAGCCATGAGCCAGCAACCGGGCAAGAGTGCCGGGCGGGTGATGCTGATCATGGCCTGGGTCGCGGCGCTGTTTTTGGCCACGCGGTTCTTTGCCGATTGGGAGGCGCGTCAGGAGAACCCCAATACGCTTGTCAGTTCGCAACAACATGAGGGTTACATCGAAGTGAAGCTGGTCGGCAACGGCCAGGGGCATTTCGTCGCCAGCGGTTATATCAATGGGCTGGCGGTGCAATTGATGCTCGATACCGGCGCTACCGATGTCTCGATTCCTTCCGGGCTGGCCGACCGCCTGGGCCTGGAGCGCGGGGCGCCGGTCACGTTGAGTACCGCCAACGGGCGCAGCGAGGGGTATCGGACCCGAATCGAGCGTCTGCAACTGGGGGATATCGTTCTTCGGAACGTCAGGGCCCTGGTGGCCCCGGGACTCGACGATGACCAGGTTTTGCTGGGCATGAGCGCTTTGAAAAAACTTGAATTCACTCAGCGCGGCGGCACCTTGCTGCTGCGCCAGACTACGAACCAATGAGGCCCGCATGAGCGACTCCCTTGATCTCAGCCTGGATGGCGTAGAACGCCGGTCACTGGCTGACTTCACCGAAAGTGCCTACCTCAACTACTCCATGTACGTGATCATGGACCGTGCTCTGCCGCATATCGGCGACGGCCTGAAACCGGTACAGCGGCGTATCGTCTACGCCATGAGCGAGCTGGGGCTGGATGCCGATTCCAAGCACAAGAAGTCCGCGCGGACCGTGGGCGACGTGCTCGGCAAGTTCCACCCGCACGGCGATTCGGCCTGCTACGAAGCCATGGTGCTGATGGCTCAGCCGTTCAGCTACCGTTACACGCTGGTCGATGGCCAGGGCAACTGGGGGGCGCCGGACGATCCCAAGTCATTCGCGGCCATGCGTTATACCGAGGCGCGCCTGTCGCGTTACTCCGAAGTGCTGCTCAGCGAGCTGGGCCAGGGCACTGCGGATTGGGGGCCGAACTTCGACGGTACGCTGCAGGAGCCTTTGGTGCTGCCGGCGCGCTTGCCCAACATCCTGCTCAACGGCACTACCGGCATCGCCGTGGGCATGGCCACTGATGTGCCGCCCCACAACCTTCGGGAAGTGGCCACGGCCTGCGTGCGTTTGCTGGACGAGCCCAAGGCCACGGTGGAGCAGCTTTGTGAGCATATCCAGGGCCCGGACTATCCCACCGAAGCGGAGATCATCACCCCTCGTGCCGACCTGCTGAAGATCTATGAAACCGGCCGTGGCTCGGTGCGCATGCGCGCCGTGTATCGGGTGGAAGACGGCGACATCGTTGTCACCGCGCTGCCGCATCAGGTTTCCGGGGCCAAGGTGCTGGAGCAAATCGCCGCTCAGATGCAGGCCAAGAAGCTACCGATGGTCGCCGACCTGCGGGATGAGTCGGACCACGAGCACCCCTGCCGCATCGTGATCATCCCGCGTTCTAACCGGGTCGATCCTGATGAGTTGATGCAGCATCTGTTCGCCACCACTGAACTGGAATCGACCTACCGGGTCAACGTCAACATCATCGGCCTGGACGGCAAGCCGCAGTTGAAGAACCTGCGAGCGCTGCTGGTGGAGTGGCTGGAGTTCCGGGTCGCTATCGTGCGTCGTCGCCTGCAGTTCCGCTTGGACAAGGTCGAGCGTCGCCTGCACTTGTTGGATGGTTTGCTGATTGCCTACCTCAACCTGGATGAAGTCATTCACATCATCCGCACCGAGGAGCACCCGCGGGCCAGGCTGATCGAGCGTTTCGCCCTCAGCGACATCCAGGCCGACTATATCCTCGATACGCGTCTGCGGCAGTTGGCGCGATTGGAAGAAATGAAGCTGCGGGCCGAGCAGGATGAATTGCTCAAAGAGCAGGCCAAGCTGCAAGCATTGCTCAACAGCGAAGCCAAGCTGAAAAAGCTGGTGCGCACTGAATTGCTGCAAGACGCGCAAACCTACGGTGATGACCGTCGCTCACCGATCGTGGCCCGGGCTGAAGCCAAGGCGCTGTCGGAAAACGAACTGATGCCCACCGAGCCGGTAACCATCGTTCTGTCGGAAAAAGGCTGGGTCCGTTGTGCCAAGGGGCATGATATTGACGCCACGGGTTTGTCCTACAAGGCCGGTGACGGTTACAAGACCGCTGCTGCCGGGCGTTCCAACCAGTTCGCGGTGTTCATCGATTCCACCGGCCGCAGTTACTCGGTGGCGGCGCACACGCTGCCATCGGCCCGGGGCCAGGGTGAGCCATTGACTGGCCGTCTGACCCCGCCGCCGGGGGCGACGTTTGAATGCGTGTTGCTGCCGGATGACGATGCCTTGTATGTGATCGCTTCCGATGCCGGTTACGGCTTCGTGGTCAAGGGCGAGGACCTGCAAGCCAAGAACAAGGCGGGCAAGGCGCTATTGAGTCTGCCGAACAATGCCAAGGTGCTGGCGCCCCGTCCCGTGGCCGATCGCGAGCAGAACTGGCTGGCGTCGGTAACCACCGAAGGGCGATTGTTGGTGTTCAAGATCAGTGACTTGCCGCAGTTGGGCAAGGGCAAGGGCAACAAGATCATCGGCATTCCCGGTGAGCGAGTGGCCAGTCGCGAAGAGTACGTCACCGATATCGCGGTATTGCCTGAAGGCGCGACGCTGGTACTGCAGGCGGGTAAGCGCACGCTGTCGCTCAAGGCTGATGATCTTGAGCATTACAAGGGTGAGCGTGGGCGCCGTGGCAACAAACTGCCTCGCGGTTTCCAGCGGGTGGATGCCTTGTTGGTCGAACCTCTGGTTTGAGGGCAGGTTCGATCTGCGATTTAAGCGCGGGATCGACGCTAGAACGCTGGAGTCAGGGCGCATATTCACGGATGATATGCGCTTTCAAACGCAGGCGTAGCCGGGCGTTATTCAGGTTTTTGAGTATTTACACTGTGGCTAGCCTTGCGGCCGCCACTTGGATGGGATGATGACTGCTCTGCGCGCTCCTCTTGTTTTCTTGCTCGCTGGGGTACTGGGCCTGGCGGGTTGCAGCGTACACCAGCCGGTGTCGCTGTATCAGCTGGACAGCGGAAGTCCAGCTCAGCCGGCCAGTTCCGGTATGTCGGTATTGTTGGGGCCGGTGCTGATCGCCGACTACCTGCAACGTGAAACCCTTCTGCAACGTCAGGATGATGGCAGCCTGCAAGCGTCCACTGATGGGCGCTGGGCGGGCAGCCTGTCTTCGGATATCGATCAGTTGCTGCTGCGTCAGGTTGCCGGCCATCTGGACAGCCAGCGCGTGGTGCTGGCGCCTGCCACCAGTGGTTTCACTCCGGATGTACAGGTGCTGCTGTCCATCACCCGTCTGGACTCCGGCAAGTCGCAACCCGCGGTGCTGGATGCGCAGTGGCGTTTGATCGACCGTCGTGGCCAGGTGCGGGACAATCGTATCGTTCACCTGCAGGAGCAGCACGCCGGTACCACGGCGTCTCAGGTTCAGGCTCAGGGCGTGCTGCTGCAGCGTTTGGCCGAGCAATTGTCGATAGCTCTCAAGCCGCTGGCCAACCAGCCCGCGGTGGCTGAGGTGCCGCGTAAGGCACCATCGGCGCCAGTGAGCAAGCCTGCCGAGCAGGGAAAACAGCCGAAGATTCCAATGCCCACGCCGATCCGTACGGACATGGAAGTGTTCAGGTTCTAAAGTGACTGACTGCCGCGAGACAAGGCCCGCCTAACCGCGGGCCTTGGCATTTTTGAGCGATGATTACTGGCGCCGATACCGCTCTGGCAGATAGTAAGAGGCCCGCACATGGCGGGCCTCTTCGCAAATAGCCGGCTTTACAGCTTGGCCCGGGTCTCATGCATGCGCGCCAGTTGCCGCTCCAGCATCGACGGATAAGGCTCCATCAAGCGCTCGACACAGCAAGCGCCTTCCGGGCTGGCGATAGGGCGGATGCGCGCGCGCTGGCGAATCAGCGCATCGTCATTGATCTTGCGCTCGACCAGCAGCAGGTTGCGGCTGTGTTGGGACAGTGCCAGTGCATCCTGGGCGGTTTCGGTCAGCAGCAGGTCGATCTGACTCAGGCCGAACAATTCTTCACCCAGGGTCAGGCCCAGTTGCAGTTGCAGGGTGATGCCGCTGTCCGCCACTTCGATCTGCAGGGCATGGCCCAGGGCGCGCAGCAGCTCACCGCAGCAGATGGCGTTGGTCAGGTAATCATCGCCACTGTCATCACTGTGAAACAGCATCAGCGTGCTGCCGTCATTCAGTGTGTGCAGCTCGCTCTGGTACAACGAAGCCGCTTGGTCAAGGCAGTCGCGGTAGCGCTCCAGCAGCTCCAACAACCGTGTGCGTGGCAGGCGGCGCAGTTGTTCCTGGGCGCCCAATTGCACCGCCAGCACCGCGCTGTGCTGAGGTTGTGTCGGTACTTGAGGTCGCAGCTGAGGCTTGGGCGCCGGAGGCGATAGGTGGTCACGCAGGTCGGCGAACGGGTCGTCCTCGTCCACCTCGTCTTCCTCGGCGCTGATCAGGTGCCGTGGTGCTGGCTTCAGGCCGGCCACTGGAGCGCTTTCATCAAAGCTCGGGTCACGCAGGTTGCGCACCTCAAACGCCGGCTCGTCTGCTTCGGCGTCTTGCTCATCCTCTGCTTGGTACTCCGGTTCGGGTTCTGGCTTTTCCGGCACAAGGCGCGTGTGCAGCTGGCGCGCCAGATCACCGATTTCATCCTGGCGCTGAATGGCCGGGGTGTGCTCATCCAGATCGCGCAGCCAGACCCGCAGTTGCAGCAGCGGGGTGGAGATGTGGCGGCCCAGGCGCAGGCTCAGTGCCAATGCCAGGGCCAGCAGGATGGCGCTGAGAATGCCCATGCTCTGCAGGCTGATGGTCATCGGTTGCTGGAATTGCTCCATGTCCAGACTGATCCGCAGGGTGCCGGCGGTGACGTCCTGGAAGGTGATCTTGGTCTGGTAGACGCCTTCGGTTTCACCCAGCAAGCTGTTTTTGGGGCGCTGGCCGGCCTCGGCGAGGATGCGATTGTCGACGCTGTAGATCGCCGCATGGGCCACCAGCGGATTCTTGGTCAGGTTGTTGAGCAGTACGTTAAGGCTGAGGATGTCGTTGGACACCAGCAGTTCGGTGGCCGAGGTGGCGGTCTGGGTGGTCAGGCTCTGTCCCAGGGCGTCGGCTTGTTCGTGCATGGCTTGCTTGAACTGTAAACCCATCACCCCGGCATAGATCACCAGAGCCAGGGTGACGAGGATCACGTTATGACTGGCGATGCGCAGTGCAATCGGTACACGGCGATGGCGCAGTGCACGGAAGATCAGCAGGAAGAAGTTATCGGTTTTAACAGGCGTGGGCCGGTTCACTGAGCTCGGCTCTTTATGTCCGTGAAGTTGACGCGCAGTATAGCGACAGGCCCTAGACCGGCAAAGCGCTGGCTGTGCCCGATGGTCACCGAAAGTGGGTAGAATGCGCTTTTTTTCCACCTGCGGGGGTGCGCCTTGCGCGAAATTGTCCTGATAAACATCACCGGCGAAGATCGTCCCGGTCTGACTGCGGCCATTACCGGCGTTTTGGCCCAGGGTGGTGTGAACATTCTCGACATTGGTCAGGCGGTGATCCACGACACCCTGTCGTTCGGCATCCTGGTTGAAATCCCGGGCAACGAGCAAAGCTCGTCGGTGCTCAAGGACATTCTGTTCACCGCCTACAATCTCGATCAGCAAGTCCGCTTCACACCGGTTTCCGAGGCTGATTACCAGCAATGGGTCGGTGGTCAGGGCAAGAAACGCCATATCGTGACCTTGCTGACCCGCAAGGTCACGGCCGAGCAATTGCAGCGGGTGAGTTCGATTACCGCCAAATACGGCCTGAACATCGACCACATCGATCGTCTATCCGGGCGTATGCCGCTGGACATGCCGGCTGATCAGAGCAAGGGATGCATCGAGTTTTCGGTGCGTGGTGAAGCAGCCGATCCGCAGGCCCTGCGAGCGGAGTTCCTGAGCGTCGCCCAGGAGCTGAATGTCGATGTCGCCTTCCAGGAAGACTCGCTGTTCCGTCGCAATCGGCGCCTGGCGGTGTTCGACATGGACTCCACGTTGATCGAGGCCGAGGTCATCGACGAGTTGGCCAAGGCTGCTGGAGTGGGCGATCGGGTCGCGGAAATCACCGAGCGGGCCATGGCCGGCGAGCTGGACTTTCGTGCCAGCTTCAAGGAGCGCCTGGCGTTGCTCAAAGGGCTGGACGTCAATGTGCTGGATGCCATCGGCGCTTCGCTGCGCCTGACCGAGGGTGCCGAAACGTTGTTTGCCGAGCTCAAGCGGCTAGGTTACAAGACGGCGATCCTCTCGGGTGGCTTCACTTATTTTGCCAAGCAGCTGCAAGCCAAACTGGGCATCGACTACGTGTTCGCCAACGAGCTGGAAGTGGTGGATGGCAAGGTCACTGGCGTGGCGGTAGAGCCGATTGTCGATGCTCAACGCAAGGCTGATCTGCTGCGCGAGTTGGCCCACAAGGAAGGTTTGCGCCTGGAACAGACCATCGCGGTGGGTGACGGCGCCAACGACTTGCCGATGCTGGGTATTGCCGGTTTGGGCGTGGCATTTCGCGCCAAACCATTGGTCAAA
Source organism: Pseudomonas sp. LD120 (assembly GCF_009861525.1). GTDB lineage: Bacteria > Pseudomonadota > Gammaproteobacteria > Pseudomonadales > Pseudomonadaceae > Aquipseudomonas. Next base: position 818,378 of record NZ_WVHL01000005.1, read on the forward strand.
CAGTCGGCCAAGCAGGCGATCTCGACCTTGGGGCTGGATGGCGTGCTCTACCTGCTGGGTTTGCGTGATCGCGACGGGCAGCTCTGAGCGCCAAACGTCTCGGCGAGGTTGAGCTCTCGCCCATAAAAAACGCCGCTGATCAGCGGCGTTTTTGGGTCTTGGATGAACGCATCAGGCTTTAGGCAGGCCCAGTCCCTGACCCACCCGCACCGGCGCGCCGGCTGCCAGCTCTTCAGCCCATTTCACCTGGTCCGGGCCAAACAGCACGATGGCGGTTGAGCCCAATTTGAAGCGACCCATTTCGGCGCCTTTCTCCAAGTGAATCGGGGCCCGGGCGGATTCGTCGTAACGCACGCTCTTGAGTTCGCGCTTGGGAGGGGTTACCAGGCCGGCCCAAACGGTTTCAATCGAGGCGACGATCATTGCGCCGACCAACACCAGTGCCATCGGGCCGCGCTCCGTGTCGAAAATGCACACCACGCGTTCGTTGCGGGCAAACAGTTCGGGCACGTTCTCGGCGGTAGTCTGGTTCACCGAAAAGATCCGCCCTGGTACGTAGACCATTTCTCGCAGGGTGCCGGCCAGGGGCATGTGGACCCGGTGGTAATCCTTGGGTGACAGGTAAATGGTGGCGAAGTCACCGCCCATGAATGGCGCGGCCAGAGCCGGATCACCGCCCAGCAGTTCCAGCACGCTGTAGCTGTGGCCCTTGGCCTGGAACACTCGTCCGTGCTCGATCGGGCCCAGTTGACTGATGGCGCCATCGGCGGGGCTGAGTACCGCGCCAGGCGTCGGGTCCAGAGGCCGTGCGCCGTCTTTCAGGGCCCGGGTGAAGAAGGCGTTGAAGTGCTCGTAGGCCGTCACGTCCTCAACCTGGGCTTCGGACATGTTCACCTGATACTGCTTGGCGAACCAGGAGGTGAAGGCATTCTTGAACCAGCGTACGCGGCACTCGGCAATGCAGCCGGCCAGGCGCGACAGTAGGTGGTGAGGCAGCAGGTACTGGCTGAGGATGAACAAACGCTTTTTCATTAACTGTCCTTAAAAACCTTAAATCTCTACGGGCGTATCGGGATGGTTGCCCCATTCGCCCCAGGAGCCGGCATAGCCTTTGACCCGCGGGTAGCCCAGCGCCTTGGCCACCAGGTAGGTGAAGCCGGAGCGGTGGTGAGTCTGGCAGTGGGTGATCACTTCTTTGTCTTTGCTGATGCCCAGGTCTGCAAGTATCTGGGGCATGTCACGGCGAATACGCAGTTGGTGCGCCTGATCCATGCCGGCGGTCCACTCGAAGTTCACCGCGCCGGGAATGTGTCCGCCTTTGGCGGCCAGGACCTTCTCGCCGGAGTACTCCTGCGGGCTGCGGGCGTCCCAGATGACCAGGTCGGCGGCGCCGAGACGGCTTTGCAGGTATTCGCGGGTCGCGGTGGGTTCGTCGTGCAGGGTCAGTGGCACTGGGCCGCCTGCCGAGGCCGGGACTTCGGTGGACACTGGCAGGCTTTGTGCCAGCCAGGCCGGTAAGCCGCCGTCCAGGTAGTGATAGCGATGGTGGCCGATCACGTCCAGCAGCCAGATGAAGCGTCCGGCCCAGCCGCCGCCTTCGTCGTCATAGACCACGTAAACCGCGTCCGGGTTGTGCCCCAGTTCGCCGAACAGCGCTTCAAGGGCTGCCTTTGGTGGCAGCAGCCCGGGGGCTGGAGGCTGGCCGAGCTGAGTGCGTTTGGGGTCGACGAAACGTGCCCCGGGAATATGCCCAGTGGCGTAGCGGACGGCGCTGGTCAGGTCGACCAGAATCAGTTCGCGGGCGTCGAGGCGGGTGAGCAGGTCGCTCGCTTCGATGACCAGCGGCAAGCCAGAGAAGTCAGGCATGTCAGGTTCCCGGGGCGCAAATTGAGGGATTGTAGCGCAAGCGTCATGGGCTGCGGTTGGTAAAGCTGTGCAAGGCTTTTTCGATGCACTGAGCGGTCTTGCCGAAGGCCTGGACACTGGTCTCCGAGAACGGCACGCCGCCCTGATCGGCCAGCACCAGCATCATTACCCGACCGTTGCACGACAGGGAGCGGATTAGCAGATGCTCCCCCCGAAATAGCAGGCGCAACGTATTTGGCAAGTGGGCGGAAAATTGCCGATTGTTGGCCGGCGTCAGGCGCACCTGGGTGGACTTTTCCAGCAGGCGTTGTAGCACCGAGCTCTGCTTGGTGTGCAGGGTCAGGCTGGCGGCCTCCCTGGGTAAGCCGTAAGTCTGTTGCACCTGCAGGTGGCTCAGGGTGCGATCGACCATCAGCAGTAGCACGCGATGCATGCCGCAGGCGACCAAAGCGTCTCGGGCAAAGCTTGTGAGGTGGACGGCGTTGGTAAAGGGGCTGGGGTCCAGTAGCAATTGGCCGCAGAGCTTGCGCCATTTGGCCAGTTCCTCGGCTGTCGGTGCCGGAGCCGGTTGTTCGCCCTTATGCAGGCGTCGCGCATTCCAGGGCCAGAGCAGGGCCTGGGCCGGATGCCAGAGGTCGGGCTGGCTATCGTTGCGCGCGCTGGTGGCAGCCTGTTGGTGCAACTGTTGCTGGACTTGGGCGAGCGGTACTTGCAGGTACAGGCTGGTGAGGTTCTGCCAGCGTTGGCCGTGTGGGTTGTTCCAGGAATACTGCGCCGCCAGGGCCAGTCCATTTGCCAGCAGCACGCAGTTGGCAGGCTGGTTCAGCCAGCGCTGCAGGTCGGGATCGTCGTCCAGGCGTTGTTGCTGGTGCAGCGGGCTATCACTTTCACGGGCGATCAGCATGACCTTGGCCAATTGACGCCGTTCGCGGGTCAGCAGGCGATATCCTTGCTGCACCCAAATTGGCAGATGCCAGGTTTGCACCAGGGCTTGGCACAGCTCCATCAGCCGAACGCCGAATAGCTGCATCTCGACCTTGCGTGCTGACTCATGCTTATAGATGACGCGCAACTCCCACTCTTCCACAAGCTTGGGATAGACCAAGGCCATGGCCCACAGCGGCGAGAGAAACAGCAGGCTGCCCCAGTGGATGTCTTGCCACAGTCGTGCCAGTCGCCCGGCAAAAAAACCGTTGGCTTGCTGGCTGGCGTGCTGGCTGATCAGTTGCAATTGCCGAAGGGGCTGGGGAATCTGCGCTTCAGGCAGGGTCGGCAGTTGCTCGAGCAACTCCTCGGTGCGCTTGAGGCCTAGTCGATTGACGGCGACCTCCAGATTCTCCGCAGGTTCGCTCATGCTGCCGTGGGTATACCGATTGGCTTCGCGGATTACGCTCAGCGCCAACGCCGGACTGTTTTGCATCAGATCGGCGATATCGCGCAGCGAGCTGCGATTGTTGGCAATGGCTTTGCAAACGCGGTCATGGCTGGCTTGCGGTACTGGCAAGCGCACACCATTGAGCAGCTTTACCCAAGCCTCGAGAGAGGTCGGAGTGGAATGTGGGACGTTGGTTTCATTAGGCATGGTCGGGCGTAATCATCGTCTGCTGTGAACACGCCCTGGACGGGCCAAACTGGCTTTTCACCTTAACTGGCTATAGTCTGGCGCAGTTTTGCCGATAAGTAGAAGAAGAGTTTTAAGAACTTCCGAATATGACCTTGAACCCGACTCAATAAGTACTCTCCTACCTATGGCTAAAATAATCGGCATCATCGTCGTATTCGCGAGCGTGCTCGGCGGATACGTACTCTCTCACGGTAAAATCGCCGCACTGATCCAACCTTTCGAGGTTTTGATCATTGGCGGTGCGGCTTTCGGTGCATTCCTTCAAGCCAACCCCGGCTATATGACGATGCATGTCATCAAGAAGTCGTTGGGTATGTTCGGTTCGCGCTTCACTCACACCTTCTATTTGGAAGTACTGGGCCTGATCTACGAGATCCTCAACAAAAGTCGTCGCGAAGGCATGATGGCCATTGAGGGTGACATTGAGGACGCAGCGGCCAGTCCGATTTTCGCCAAGTATCCTGCGGTGCTCAAAGATGAGCGCATGACCGCTTTTGTCTGCGACTACCTGCGCATCATGTCCTCCGGCAATATGGCTCCTCACGAGTTGGAAGGGTTGTTCGACATGGAGCTGTTCAGTCTCAAGGAAGACCTTGAGCATCCCTCCCATGCCGTCACCGGGATCGCCGATGGCATGCCCGGTTTCGGTATCGTGGCAGCGGTACTGGGGATCGTGGTGACGATGGCGTCCCTGGGAGATGGCGACCAGGCTTCCATTGGCCTGCACGTAGGTGCAGCCTTGGTGGGGACCTTCTTCGGTATCCTCGCGGCCTACGGTTTCTTTGGTCCGCTGGCCACTTCCCTGGCGCACGATGCGAAGGAAGAGTTGAACGTCTACGAGGCCATCAAAGCGTCGTTGGTGGCTTCTGCTTCCGGCGTGCCGCCATCGCTGGCCGTGGAGTTCGGACGTAAAGTGCTGTACCCGGCGCACCGTCCTAGCTTCGCCGAGCTGGAACAAGCGGTTCGCGGTCGCTAAGCCATGGAAAATAATCAGCCGATTATCATCAAGCGCGTCAAGCGCTTTGCGGGTGGGCATCACGGGGGCGCTTGGAAAATCGCTTTCGCTGACTTCGCCACAGCGATGATGGCGTTCTTCCTGGTGCTGTGGCTTTTGTCCACGGCAACCCCGGAACAGAAAATCGCCATCGCCGGTTACTTCAAGGACCCCATCGGCTTCTCGGAAAGTGGTACGCCCTACATCATTGACCTGGGCGGCTCCCCTGAGTTGGCGCCAGATACCACCCTCAACCCCGAGATCAAGTCACAGCCGCAGCCCGATAAGGTCACCGTGGATACTGATCAGGTAGAAGGCATGGCCGAGCAGGTCGAGCGTCAGCGGCTTGAATTGCTGTTGCAAGAGCTGCAGAACAAAGTCGAAGAGAATCCGGAGCTGCAGAAGTTCAAGGACCAGATCCTGTTCGAAATCACTCCGGATGGCCTGCGGATTCAGATCATGGATGCCGAGAATCGGCCGATGTTCGACTCCGGCAGTGCGCGCTTGAAGCCGTACTTCGAAGACATCCTGTTGGCCATGGCCGACACCATCAAGGCGGTACCGAACAAGATCAGTATCAGCGGTCATACCGATGCCAAGCCCTATTCGGGTGGCGGCGACTTCGGCAACTGGGAGCTGTCCGCCAACCGTGCCAACGCTGCGCGTCGGGCGCTGGTGGCCGGTGGGTATCCTGATCCGCAAGTGGCGCGGGTGGTAGGTTTCGCCTCGTCGGCACTGTTCGATCGCAAGGATCCGTTCAATCCGGTCAACCGGCGGATCGATATCGTGGTGCTGACCCGCAAGGCACAGCGCTCCATTGAAGGTGAACAGACTGATCCGAGCGCTCCGGCGCCCAGCCAGGGTGACGGTGCGCCAGGTGAGGTGCCGGGCGCGGCGGCTGACCCGAATGCCTTGCCGCCGGGCAGCGAACCGCTGCCCGCCCATGAGGTGCGCCAGCGCATGAATATCTTCGAAGATGGCGTATTGAAGATGGATGAGCAGGGGGCTGCTGCCCAGGGGCCCAAACCGGCTCCGGCTCCAGCTGCACCGGCCCCACAGCCGGTGGCACCAGGAAACGTCAGGTGACAAACAACAAGGCCGCGAAGATCGCGGCCTTGTTGTTTCTACGCTGTCAGCTTTTCAGCGATAGGCTTTAGTAGCTGCTATCGGGCAGACTGGCGAGGATCGAGCGGTAGCTGTTCATCCGTTGTTGCTGGATGCGCCCGTCCTCCAGGGCCTTGAGCAGTGCGCAGCCTGGTTCGCGATCATGTTTGCAGTCGCGGAAGCGGCAGGTGCCTAGCAGGTCGTTGAATTCGATGAAACCGGCTTCGACATCGGCCCGGCTGACATGGCCCAGGCCGAATTCTCGAATGCCGGGGGAATCGATCAGCTCGCCGCCGCCGGGGAAGTGGAACAGGCGCGCGGTGGTGGTGGTATGGGTGCCCTGTCCGGAAAACTCCGACAACGGCCCGACCCGGGTTTCGACTTCCGGCAGTAGGCTGTTGACCAGGGACGACTTACCCACCCCTGACTGACCCACAAACACACTGATGCGCCCGTCCAGTAGGGCTTGCAGTTGCTCCATACCGTCGCCGTGGTGCGCCGAGACTTCCAGCAGCGGATAACCCAGCTGGCGATAGACCATCAGCAAGGCGTTGAGCGCCGGGGCGTTCTGTTCGTCGATCAGATCGGCCTTGTTCAGTAGCAGTAGCGGGCGAATGCCGGCGTGCTCGGCAGCCACCAGGTAGCGGTCGATGAGGTTGGCGTGGGGTTCTGGCATGGGCGCGAACACGATCACGATCATGTCGACGTTGGCAGCCACCGGTTTGAGCTGACCGCGGCTGTCCGGGCGGCATAGCTCGGTACTGCGCGGCAGTTGCGCGACGATCACCCCGATGCCTTGATTGCCGGCGCGCCAGACCACCTGGTCGCCGGTCACCAGGGCTGGCAGATTGGCGCGCAAGTAGCAGCGGAACACCTGGCCGGCCAGTTCGCCTTCGCGGGCCTCGACCTCGACTTGCACGCCGAAGTGAGCGATGACCAGGCCCGTTTGTTCGGGGCCCAGGTCGCCCCCTTCTAGCGCCTCTACGGCGGAAGACTCGCGTTTGGCGGCGCGGGCAGCGCGCTCACCCTGAATCTTTTCGATGCGCCAGTTTTGGCGACGATTGAGCTGGCGTTTGGCCATTGGTGTTCCGTGTCGATAATTACGGCGGTTGGGTAAAACGGCCGCGAGTTTAGCACGCCGGGCAGGCCCTCTAGGCTAAACTGCGCAACTACGCCGAGGAGCCCACCCATGCAAAACCCACAGAACCTGATTTGGATCGACCTGGAAATGACCGGTCTGAACCCTGACACCGACGTCATCATCGAGATGGCGACCATTGTCACCGACAGCAACCTCAACACCTTGGCAGAAGGACCGGTTATTGCCATTCACCAGAGCGACGAGATTCTGGCAGGCATGGACGAGTGGAACACCCGCCAGCATGGCGGTTCCGGCCTGACCCAGCGCGTGCGTGAAAGCCGCATCAGCATGGCCGAAGCTGAAGCCCAGACCATTGCTTTCCTGGAGCAGTGGGTGCCCAAGGGCAAGTCGCCGATCTGTGGTAACAGCATCTGCCAGGACCGACGCTTCCTCTATCGCCACATGAAAACCCTGGAGAGTTACTTCCACTATCGCAACCTGGATGTCTCGACCCTGAAGGAGCTGGCTGCTCGTTGGGCGCCCGATGTGCGTGACAGCTTCAAGAAGGGCAGCACCCACTTGGCCCTGGACGACATTCGCGAGTCCATTGCCGAGCTGCAGCACTACCGCAAGCACTTCATCAAGTTCTGATCCATCGCTGCCGGCTTGTCGGCGAGAGGGCGCGACGGAATCACCGCGCCCGTTGCTGCCCTCTTTTGGTGCCCGCTTCAACTGAGTAGACTGCGCGCCTTCTCGTAAGGACCGCCATCATGCTGTTGATGCTTTATCTGATTGCCATTACCGCCGAGGCCATGACCGGCGCCCTGTCTGCCGGCCGTCGCGGCATGGACTGGTTTGGGGTGGTGCTGATCGCCTGCGTCACCGCATTGGGCGGCGGCTCGGTCCGCGACATGTTGCTGGGTCACTATCCGCTCACCTGGGTCAAGCACCCGGAATATCTGGTGCTGACTTCGGTCGCGGCTCTGGTGACGATCTTTATCGCGCCCTTGATGCGCCATCTGCGTTCGCTGTTTCTGGTACTCGACGCTGTAGGACTGGTGGCCTTTACCCTGATCGGCTGCATGACCGCCCTGGAAATGGGCCATGGCATGCTAGTGGCTTCGGTCAGTGGGGTGATTACCGGGGTCTTTGGCGGCATCCTCCGGGATATCTTCTGCAACGACATTCCGCTGATCTTCCGTCGTGAACTGTATGCCAGCGTCTCCTTCGCCGCCGCCTGGTGTTACATGCTGTGCATCTACCTGCAGTTGCCCAGCGAACAGTCGATTCTGGTCACCCTGTTTGGCGGCTTCTTGCTACGCCTGCTGGCTATCCGCTTTCACTGGGAAATGCCCAAGTTCGTCTATAACGACGAACACTAACGGCTGGCGTGCTGGGCCAGGGCCCACCGCACGTGCTCGCGCACCAGTTCCGAGGGGTCATTCTCGCGGGCCTTGAGGGCTTCCAGTACCGGAATGCTCGAGGGTGCGTTACCCAGGCCCACTGCCAGATTGCGCAGCCAGCGTTCGTACCCCGCACGACGTAGGGGGGAGCCTTCGGTGTTGCTGAGGAACCGATCTTCGTCCCACAGGAACAGCTCCGCCAGCTCGGCATTGTCCAGGTTGTGCCGGGGCTTGAAGTCGCCTTCTGCCGAGGGCCGGGCGAAGCGATTCCAGGGACAGATAATTTGACAATCGTCGCAGCCGAACACCCGGTTGCCGATCAGTGGCCGCAGGTCTTCGGGGATGGCGTTTTTCAATTCGATGGTCAGGTACGAGATGCAGCGTCGCGCATCCAGTACGTAAGGGCCGACGAACGCATTGGTTGGGCAGATGTCCAGGCACGCGGTGCAGCGTCCGCAGTGTTCGGTGGCATGGGGGGCGTCCACTGGCAGCGGCAGGTCGACGAACAGCTCGCTGAGGAAGAAGTAGCTGCCAGCCTTGCGATTGAGCACCAGAGTGTTCTTGCCAATCCAGCCGAGCCCGGCCTGTTCGGCGATGGCTTTTTCCAATACCGGGGCGCTATCGACGAAGGCGCGGTAGCCAAAGGGGCCGATGGCCTGTTGGATGCGCTCAGCCAGTCGTTGTACGCGTTTGCGGATCAATTTGTGATAGTCGCGCCCCAGTGCGTAGCGCGAGACATAGGCTTTGGACGGCTCGGCCAGACGCTGGGCCATTTGGGTGTCGCCGGGCAGGTAGTCCATGCGCAGCGAAACCACCCGCAGGGTGCCGGGCACCAGTTGTTCGGGATGGGAGCGCTTGCTGCCGTGGGCCCCCATGTAGTCCATCTCGCCGTGGTAGCCGGCGGCGAGCCAGCGCTCCAGGTGCTGCTCATGCTCGGCCAGGTCCAAGCCGCTGATACCAACTTGTTGAAAGCCCAGTTCGCGGCCCCAGTTCTTGATCGATTGGGCGAGAGCGGGAAGATCCTGGGTAATAGCGGGCATGAGGCGAGAGAAACCGGAGCTGAGGTGCGTATAATTCTGCCAGACATCGGAGCCCTAAGACGCATGCCGCAGACAAAACACTCTTTACCTGACATTCAGTTGCTGCGCGCTGGCCAGTTGCCGCGCCTGAGTGCACGGCCGCAGGATGCCCATAAAGGCCAGTTCGGTCACCTGTTGCTGATTGGTGGCGACCGGGGTTTCGCCGGGGCCGCGTTGTTGAGTGCAGAAAGTGCCTTGCGCAGTGGCGCTGGGCTGGTGTCCCTGGCGACGCGCGGCGAACACGTGGCTGCAGCCGCTGCCCGCTTGCCGGAAGTCATGACCCAGGGCACCCATTCGGCCAATCAACTGATGGGCCTGCTGGGGCGGGCCACGGTGGTAGTGGTCGGCCCCGGTCTGGGCCAGGGGGCATGGGGGCGTAGTCTGCTGTCGGCGGCGGCCAGCGCGCCTTTGCCTCAGGTGTGGGACGCTGATGCCCTGAATCTACTGGCTCAGGGCGACCTGCGGTTGCCTGCCGCCACTGTGATCACGCCCCATCCCGGCGAGGCAGCCCGTTTGCTGGGGGTCCCTGTTGCCGAGATTCAGGGCGATCGTCCGGCAGCCGCTCGTGCCTTGAGTGAAAAATACGCGGCGATAGCCGTTCTCAAAGGCGCCGGCAGTTTGATTGCCAGTCCCGACGGGCGCCTGGCGCGCTGTGATGGCGGGCATCCGGCAATGGCCACTGCGGGGCAGGGGGATGTGCTTGCGGGGTTGATTGGTGCGTTGCTGGCGCAGGGGGTGCCGGCATTCGATGCGGCTTGCCTGGCGGTTTGGTTGCACGCCAGCGCCGGCGAGCGACAAGGAAGCATGGGCCGTGGGCTGGCGGCCAGTGATCTGATTCCAGCCATTCGTCAGTTGCTGGAGGAGCAGTCACCGTGTCTGAGTTAACCCTTTATCTGGCCGACGAGCAGGCCATGGTGGAATTTGGTGCGCGTATTGCTCGGGTCACCCAGGGTGTCGGGGTGATTTTTCTTGAGGGCGACCTGGGAGCGGGCAAAACCACGCTGTCCCGAGGGATTATCCGGGGGTTGGGGCACGCCGGCGCGGTGAAGAGTCCGACCTTTACCCTGGTAGAGCCATACGAAATAGGCTCGATAAGGGCCTTTCACTTCGATCTGTATCGTCTGGTTGATCCGGAAGAGCTGGAGTTTCTGGGCATTCGCGACTATTTCGAAGGCGATGCATTGTGCCTTCTGGAGTGGCCTCAGCGAGGTGCGGGCTTTTTGCCAAAGCCCGACCTGACCATTACCATTACTCCGCATCACGATGGGCGTTCTGTACACCTGTTGTCTCAAGGCTCGCGAGGCGAGTCCTGGTGTGCCGCTTTGGCGTTGGAATTCAAATAATTGATGGGGTTAGGTATGCGCATTCGCGCGTTGGTTGCTGTCGTAGGACTGTTGCTTACGGCATTGGCCGTCGATGCTGTGGCCGCTGCACAGGTTCGCAGCGTGCGCTTGTGGCGGGCACCGGATAACACGCGACTGGTCTTTGATCTGTCCGGCCCGGTTCAGCACAGCGTCTTTACCCTGACGGCCCCGGATCGCCTGGTGATCGATATCAGCGACGCGACCCTCAGCGGTTCGTTGAACGTCGCCACGGCCAATACGCCGATTACTGCGATGCGGTCCGCGCAACGGACCCCCAGTGATCTGCGGGTGGTCGTCGATCTGAAGAAAGCCGTCACGCCGAAAAGCTTTACCCTGACGCCCAACGCTCAGTACGGCAATCGCTTGGTGGTCGACCTGTTCGATAACCCGGCCGACGCCGCGCCGCCAACCGCTCCGGGGCCCACTGTGGCAACGGTCCCGGCGGTGCCGGTGACTCCCGTAAAACCGGCAATCAAACTGCCACCTTCGCCTGCGGGCAAGCGCGACATTATCGTGGTGATCGATGCCGGTCATGGCGGTGAGGACCCGGGGGCTTCCGGCTCCCGTGGCCAGCACGAGAAAGACGTAGTGCTGGCTATCGCCCGCGAGCTGCAGCGCCAGGTCAATGGCCTCAAGGGCTTCCGTGCCGAACTGACCCGCACCGGCGACTACTTTATTCCCTTACGCGGGCGTACCGAAATTGCTCGCAAGAAAGGGGCCGACCTGTTCGTCTCGATCCACGCCGATGCTGCTCCTTCGGCTGCCGCTTTCGGGGCTTCGGTATTTGCCTTGTCCGAGCGTGGTGCTACTTCCGAAACCGCCCGTTGGCTGGCGGACAGTGAAAACCGTTCCGACCTGATCGGGGGGGCTGGTAACGTCAGTCTCGATGACAAAGACCGGATGCTGGCCGGGGTGTTGCTGGATCTGTCGATGACGGCGTCCCTGACGTCCAGCTTGAATGTCGGGCAAAAAGTTTTGAACAACATTGGCCGAGTCACACCGCTGCACAAGCAGCGAGTCGAGCAGGCCGGGTTCATGGTGCTCAAGTCGCCGGATATTCCGTCAATCCTGGTGGAAACCGGTTTTATCTCCAACTCCAAAGAAGCCTCAAAGCTGGCTACCGCCAGTCACCAACAAGCGCTGGCTCGCTCAATCAGCAGCGGCGTGCGGCAGTTCTTTCAGCAAAACCCACCCCCTGGCACTTACATCGCCTGGCTGCGAGATTCCGGAAAAATCGCCCAAGGGCCGCGTGATCATCGGGTTAATCCTGGGGAAACGCTGGCCATGATCGCGGTGCGCTACCAGGTCTCGACGGCGGCGCTGCGCAGCATCAACCATCTGAAAAGCGATGGTTTGAAAGTGGGGCAGGTCCTGAGTATCCCCAGCACAGAATTGGCGGCCAAGGAATGAGTGAGTCGTTAATCAGCCGCGCCCGTATCGAGCTGCTCACCCCACGACTGGCTAACCAGATTGCCGCCGGTGAGGTGGTTGAGCGGCCAGCTTCGGTGATCAAGGAACTGCTGGAAAATAGCCTGGATTCGGGCGCTAAGCGCATTGATGTGGATGTCGAGCAGGCGGGGGTCAAGTTGCTCCGGGTCCGTGATGACGGCAGTGGTATTTCCTCCGATGATTTGCCGTTGGCCCTGGCGCGTCACGCCACCAGCAAGATCCGTGATCTGGAAGACCTGGAGCGAGTCATGAGCCTGGGGTTTCGGGGGGAAGCGCTGGCTTCCATCAGCTCCGTGGCGCGCCTGACCCTGACTTCCCGTACGCGAGATGCCGATCAGGCGTGGCAGGTGGAAACCGAAGGCCGTGACATGTCGCCGCGGGTGCAGCCGGCGGCGCACCCGGTCGGCACCTCAGTGGAGGTGCGCGATCTGTTCTTCAATACCCCGGCCCGGCGCAAGTTCCTCAAGGCGGAGAAAACCGAATTCGATCACCTGCAAGAAGTGATCAAGCGCCTGGCGCTGGCGCGCTTTGATGTGGCGTTCCATTTACGCCACAACGGCAAGAGCATCCTCAGCCTGCACGAAGCCAAAGACGACGCGGCCCGCGCCCGGCGTGTGGCGGCGGTCTGTGGTTCGGGGTTTCTGGAGCAGGCGCTGCCCATCGAGGTTGAGCGCAATGGTTTGCATCTGTGGGGCTGGGTAGGGTTGCCAACCTTCTCCCGTAGTCAGGCGGACTTGCAGTACTTCTACGTCAATGGCCGTGCGGTACGTGACAAATTGGTCGCGCACGCTGTACGCCAGGCTTATCGCGATGTGCTGTTCAATGGCCGGCATCCGACCTTCGTGTTGTTTTTCGAGGTCGATCCTTCGGTGGTTGACGTCAACGTGCACCCGACCAAGCACGAAGTGCGCTTCCGTGACGGGCGTATGGTGCATGACTTTCTTTATGGCACGTTGCATCGGGCCTTGGGCGATGTGCGTCCCGAGGACCAGTTGGCAGCGCCAGCGGCGGTCGCGGGTATCGTGCGGCCCAGTGGGATTGAAGCCGGGGAGTTCGGCCCTCAGGGTGAAATGCGTCTGGCAGCGAACCTGACCCTGGAACCGACGCAGTCTCAGCCGAACCTGAGTGCGCCAGGGTCGGGGGCTGGCAGCGGATATCAATATCAGTACACCCCGCGGCCACAGCCCGGCTTGCCAGCGGCTGAGGCGCAGGGGGTCTATCGGGAGTTTTTTGCGCCTCTGCCTGAGGCAACCGCCGCGGCCATGCCGGACGGGCAGGGCGATATTCCGCCGCTGGGTTACGCCTTGGCTCAGCTCAAGGGCATCTACATCCTCTCGGAAAACGCCTTGGGCCTGGTACTGGTGGATATGCACGCGGCCCATGAGCGGATCATGTACGAGCGCTTGAAGGTGGCGATGGCCAGCGAGGGCCTGAGCGGGCAGCCGCTGCTGGTGCCAGAGTCAATTGCTGTCAGTCAGCGTGAGGCCGACTGCGCTGAAGAGCACGCCGGTTGGTTCCAGCGCCTGGGCTTTGAACTTCAGCGTTTAGGGCCGGAGTCTTTGGCGATCCGGCAGATTCCGGCGCTGTTGAAACAGGCTGAAGCCAATCGGCTGGTACATGATGTGCTGGCGGACTTGATGGAGTACGGCACCAGCGATCGAATTCAGGCTCATCTGAATGAGTTGCTCGGCACGATGGCCTGTCACGGCGCTATTCGTGCCAACCGGCGTTTGGCTCTGCCGGAGATGAATGCCTTGCTGCGTGATATGGAAAATACCGAACGCAGCGGACAATGCAATCACGGTCGACCGACCTGGACCCAGTTGGGCCTGGACGATCTGGACAAACTCTTTCTGCGTGGCCGTTGATGACTCAGCTTCCTCCAGCGATTTTTCTGATGGGCCCGACCGCTGCGGGCAAAACTGATCTGGCTATCGAGCTGACCAAGGTGTTGCCTTGCGAGCTGATCAGTGTCGACTCGGCCCTGGTGTATCGCGGAATGGATATTGGCACCGCCAAGCCCTCCAAGGAGCTGCTGGCAGCGTTTCCCCATCGTTTGATCGACATTCTCGACCCCGCCGACAGCTATTCGGCGGCGGACTTTCGCACTGACGCCCTGGCGGCCATGGCTGATATCACCGCCAGGGGCAAGATCCCGCTGCTGGTGGGCGGCACCATGCTGTATTACAAGGCGCTGGTCGAAGGCCTGGCGGATATGCCTGCGGCGGACCCTGATGTGCGCGCCGAGCTTGAAGAAGAGGCTCTACGCCTTGGTTGGCAGGCGCTTCATGATCAATTGGCAGCAGTAGACCCGGAGTCCGCGGCCAGGATCCACCCCAATGATCCCCAGCGCCTGACTCGGGCGCTGGAAGTCTATCGGGTCAGTGGCCTGACAATGACCGCGCATCGCCAGCGTCAATTGGCGCAAAGTACTGAAGCAGGCGCATCGGGACGCGGTCAATTGCCCTATACTGTCGCCAATCTGGCCATCGCTCCGGCGAATCGTCAGGTACTGCACCAGCGTATTGCACAAAGATTCACACAAATGTTGGAACAGGGATTCATCGACGAGGTCGTAGCTCTGCGTTCGAGACGTGACCTGCACGCCGGGTTGCCGTCTATACGTGCAGTGGGCTACCGCCAAGTATGGGATTACCTGGATGGCAAGCTGACGTCAGCCGAAATGCAGGAACGGGGCATCATTGCCACGCGCCAATTGGCGAAGCGACAGTTCACCTGGTTACGCAGTTGGGCTGACCTGCAATGGTTGGACAGCCTCGATTGCGACAATCTGCCACGCGCCTTGAAATACTTAGGGACGATCTCCATATTGGGCTGAGTCCCGGCAATTGCCGTCTATCCTTGGGGGTGTGACGGCTTTAAGTCATCTGTTTTTCCAAATTTTATTATTGATCCTTAAAGGAGTGCGGCACATGTCAAAAGGGCATTCGCTACAAGACCCTTACTTGAATACATTGCGTAAAGAAAAAGTTGGGGTTTCCATCTATCTGGTTAACGGGATCAAGCTGCAAGGTACGATCGAGTCCTTCGACCAGTTCGTCATCCTGCTGAAAAACACCGTCAGTCAAATGGTTTACAAGCACGCTATCTCGACAGTGGTTCCGGTTCGTCCAATTCGTCTGCCTAGCGCATCTGAATCCGAACAGGGTGACGCTGAGCCAGGTAACGCCTGATAGGAGTCTCCTTTGTTCTTTGAGCGCCACGGTGGTGGTGAACGGGCCATTCTCGTTCACTTGGATGGTCAGGACCCTGAGGCGCGCGAAGATCCGCAGGAGTTTCAGGAGCTGGCATTATCGGCCGGCGCCGAGACCGTCGCGTTTGTTAGCGTGCCGCGTCATCGGCCAACCGCCAAATACCTGGTTGGCAGTGGCAAGGTCGAGGAGTTGCGCGACCTGGTCAAAGCCGAACAGGTAGATCTGGTGATTTTCAATCACATCCTCACGCCCAGTCAGGAACGTAACCTCGAACGAGTCTTCGAGTGTCGCGTGATTGATCGCACGGGTTTGATTCTCGATATCTTTGCTCAGCGCGCGCGCACTCATGAAGGCAAGCTTCAGGTCGAACTGGCTCAGCTTGAACACATGAGCACGCGATTGGTGCGTGGCTGGACTCACCTTGAGCGCCAGAAAGGCGGCATCGGCCTGCGTGGCCCGGGTGAAACCCAGTTGGAAACTGACCGGCGCCTGCTGCGAGTACGTCTGCGGCAGATCAAGGCACGTCTGGAAAAAGTTCGCAGTCAGCGCGAACAGGCGCGTCGTGGTCGTAAGCGGGCTGATATTCCTTCGGTGTCGCTGGTGGGCTACACCAATGCTGGCAAGTCCACATTGTTCAACTCGGTCACCGAGTCTGACGTTTTCGCTGCCGACCAGCTGTTCGCCACCCTCGACCCAACCTTGCGCCGACTGGAACTTGATGATCTGGGGCCGATCGTGCTGGCGGATACCGTGGGCTTTATTCGTCATCTGCCGCACAAGCTGGTTGAGGCGTTTAGAGCTACGCTCGAAGAGTCGAGCAACTCGGACCTGCTGCTTCATGTGATCGATGCGCATGAGCCTGAGCGCATGGCTCAAATCGAACAAGTGATGGTGGTGCTGGGTGAGATCGGGGCGCAAGACTTGCCGATCCTGGAGGTCTATAACAAACTCGATTTGCTGGAGGGGGTAGAGCCTCAGATCCAGCGTGATCCGGACGGTAAGCCGCAGCGTGTCTGGTTGTCGGCTCGTGATGGTCAGGGACTGGATTTGCTCAAGCAGGCTATCGCAGAGCTGCTGGGCGAGGATTTGTTCGTAGGCACCTTGCGCTTGCCTCAGCGTTTTGCTCGACTGCGTGCACAGTTCTTCCAATTGAATGCAGTGCAGAAAGAAGATCACGATGAAGAAGGTGTCAGTCTACTTGCGGTTCGTCTGCCGCGCGCAGAGTTGAACCGATTGGTCAGTCGCGAAGGTTTGCAACCGTCGGAATTCATCGAGCAACACACTTTGCAATAAAAGCCTGAGCACGCGGTTGTGCCGCTGTAGCAGGCATTCTGTAGCATTGGCCGGCGCGCCGTGGGTGCGTCTTTGCTTTATCAGATGGAGAGCGCTATGGCTTGGAATGAGCCGGGTGGCAACTCGAATAATCAGGACCCTTGGGGTGGTAAGCGCCGCAATAATGGCGATCGCAAGGGGCCACCAGATCTCGACGAGGCCTTCCGTAAGCTGCAGGAAAGCCTGAATGGGTTGTTCGGTGGTGGTAAGAAACGTGGTGACGATGGCTCAAGTTCCGGCAAGGGCGGTGGTTTCGGCTTGCTGGGTATTGGCCTTGTCGTATTGGCAGCCGTATGGCTGTACAGCGCGGTTTATGTAGTCGATGAGCAAGAGCAAGCCGTGGTGCTGCGCTTTGGCAAATACTACGAAACAGTCGGCCCGGGTCTGAACATCTACTTCCCGCCGATCGATCGCAAGTACATGGAGAACGTCACGCGTGAGCGTGCCTACACCAAGCAGGGTCAAATGCTGACTGAAGACGAGAATATCGTCGAAGTGCCACTGACCGTGCAGTACAAAATCAGCAATCTGCAGGACTTCGTGCTGAACGTCGATCAGCCTGAAATCAGTCTGCAGCATGCGACCGACAGCGCCTTGCGCCATGTGGTGGGATCCACGGTGATGGACCAGGTGCTGACCGAAGGTCGTGAGCTGATGGCCAGTGAGATCAAGGAGCGTCTGCAACGGTTCCTCGACAACTACCGCACCGGTATCACTGTGACCCAGGTGAACGTACAGAGCGCTGCAGCGCCGCGTGAAGTTCAAGAAGCTTTCGATGATGTGATCCGCGCCCGTGAAGACGAGCAGCGCTCGCGCAATCAGGCTGAAACCTACGCTAACGGCGTCGTTCCGGAAGCCCGTGGTCAGGCCCAGCGTATCCTCGAAGATGCCAACGGTTATCGCGACGAAGTGGTATCCCGGGCCAAGGGTGAGGCTGATCGCTTTACCAAGCTGGTTGCTGAGTACCGCAAGGCACCTGAAGTGACCCGTCAGCGACTGTACCTGGACACCATGCAGGAAGTTTTCAGTAATACCAGCAAGGTGTTGGTGACAGGTAGCAAGGGCGGACAGAACAACCTGCTTTACCTGCCGCTGGACAAGATGATCGACGGTGGTCGTAGCGGTGCAGCTCCGGTAACGGGCGCAGCGTCTGCGGCCAGCAATGAAGCGAATGCGCGTGCGGCGGCTGATCATATGCAGCAACAGCAGCAGACGCGTTCTAGGGAGAGTCGCTGATGAGCAATAAATCGCTGATCGCCCTGATCGTGGGCGTTGTCGTGGCGGTGGTTGCCTGGAACAGCTTCTACATCGTCACTCAGACCGAGCGCGCGGTGTTGCTGCAGTTCGGTCGCGTGGTTCAGGCCGATGTCCAGCCCGGTTTGCATGTGAAAGTGCCTTACGTCAACCAGGTGCGGAAGTTCGACGCGCGCTTGATGACTCTGGATGCACCGACGCAGCGCTTCCTGACCCTGGAAAAGAAAGCCGTGATGGTCGATGCCTATGCCAAGTGGCGGGTGAAAGATGCCGAGCGTTTCTACACCGCGACTTCCGGTCTGAAGCAAATCGCCAATGAGCGTCTTTCCCGTCGCTTGGAGTCGGGTCTGCGTGACCAGTTTGGTAAGCGCACCCTGCATGAGGTGGTCTCCGGTGAGCGCGATGCGCTGATGGCGGATATCACGGCTTCGCTGAACAAGATGGCGGAAAAGGAGCTGGGTATCGAAGTGGTCGATGTCCGGGTCAAGGCCATCGACTTGCCGAAGGAAGTGAACCGCAGCGTGTTTGAGCGCATGAGCACTGAGCGTGAGCGTGAGGCGCGTGAGCACCGGGCCAAGGGTAACGAATTGGCGGAAGGTATCCGTGCCGATGCCGATCGTCAGCGTCGCGTACTGTTGGCTGAAGCCTATCGTGAATCTGAAGAGGCTCGCGGTGACGGTGATGCCCAGGCGGCGGCGATCTACGCCAAGGCCTACGGTCAGGACCAGGAGTTCTACGCGTTTTACCGTAGCCTGCGCGCCTACCGTGAAAGCTTCGCCAACAAATCAGACGTCCTGGTTCTGGACCCAAGCAGCGACTTTTTCCACTATCTGGAAAAGTCCAAGCCTTGATCCGGCCTTGACCTTGGGGCACTCCGCCGGGCGGCTAAAACGCCTCGCGGGGTGATCCTTTGGAAAAACGGGTGTATGATGCGGCAGCCGGGAAATTCCCGGCTTTTTTGCGTCTGCATCTTTGATAGGCCGTGGTTCGTTCAAGAGCCCGGCGAGATTTTTCGAGGAAAATGGTCTGTACAGCTGATTCCTGGCTGCCTGTCCGGCTGAGCTCGTGTCCGGATGCAACTGTTTTCTGCTTCACTCTAAGGCTGGCCCCAGGCTTGCCGCCCGGACCATAGGGGAATGGCGTAATGGCAACGGTAGACCGCTGGCTGCTGCCAGATGGCATCGAAGAAGTATTGCCGCCGGAAGCGGCGCGCATTGAAGTGGCGCGTCGTCAGGTGTTGGATCTGTTTCAGAGTTGGGGTTACGAGTTCGTCGTCACTCCCCATATCGAATACCTGGAATCCCTGCTGACAGGCGCTGGCCAGGATCTGGATCTGCGCACCTTCAAGGTCATCGACCCGCAGTCGGGCCGGCAGATGGGTTTTCGCGCCGACATCACGCCACAAGTGGCGCGTATCGACGCACACACCCTGCGCCGCGAAGGTCCGAACCGCCTGTGCTACGCCGGTAGCGTTCTGCATGCGCAGCCGCGTGCCTTGTCGTCCTCGCGCAGCCCCATCCAGTTGGGGGCCGAGTTGTACGGCGACGCCAGTCCGAGCAGCGATGTCGAAGTCATCAGCCTGATGCTGGCCATGCTGCAACTGGCCGATGTACCGGATGTGCACATGGACCTGGGGCACGTGGGTATCTACCGCGGCCTGGCTCAGGCCGCGGGCCTGTCTGGCGCTGTGGAGCAACAACTGTTCGATGCCTTGCAACGCAAGGCGATCGATGAAGTCATCAGCCTGACCGAAGGTTTGCCAGCAGACCTGGCGGATATGCTGCGGTCTCTGGTGGACCTATGCGGCAGCCGCGAGGTGCTGGGTGATGCTCGCCGTCGCCTGGCCGGTGCGCCAACTTCGGTGCTGCTGGCGCTGGATGAATTGCTGACGATCGCTGAGCGCTTGTCGATGCGGTTCCCGGACTTGCCGTTGTATTTCGACCTGGGCGAACTGCGCGGCTATCACTACCACACCGGCGTGGTGTTCGCGGTGTTCGTACCGGGCGTGGGTCAATCCATTGCTCAAGGCGGGCGTTACGATGACATCGGTGCGGATTTCGGGCGTGCCCGTCCAGCGACAGGTTTCTCTACCGATCTGAAAACCCTGGTAACCCTGGGGCGTGCTGAGGTCGAGCTGCCCTCTAGTGGTATCTGGATGCCGGACAGCACTGACGCAGCACTCTGGCAGACCGTCTGCCAGTTGCGCAGTGAGGGTCAGCGTGTCGTTCAGGCTCTGCCTGGGCAACCTCTGGCCGCGGCCCGTGAGGCGGACTGCGACCGGCAATTGATTCTGCAGAATGGGCTTTGGCAAGTATTGCCGCTGGCTTCTTGAGTTTTCCTGCCGGCGGCTGCCGGCACCAAGTTTGCGCGAATGAGGACAAGTGTTATGGGTAAGAATGTCGTAGTCCTGGGCACCCAGTGGGGTGATGAGGGCAAAGGCAAGATCGTCGATCTGCTGACCGAACATGCCGCCGCCGTAGTCCGCTACCAAGGTGGGCACAACGCTGGCCACACCCTGGTGATCGACGGTGAGAAAACCGTTCTGCACCTGATTCCCTCCGGCGTTCTGCGCGAAGGCGTGCAGTGCCTGATCGGTAACGGCGTAGTGGTTGCACCGGATGCCTTGATGCGTGAAATCGTCAAGCTGGAAGAGAAAGGTGTGCCCGTGCGTGAGCGTCTGCGCATCAGCCCTTCCTGCCCGCTGATCCTTTCCTATCACGTGGCCCTGGACCAGGCCCGCGAGAAAGCCCGTGGCGAGCAGAAGATCGGTACCACCGGTCGCGGTATCGGCCCGGCATACGAAGACAAGGTTGCACGTCGTGGCCTGCGCATCGGTGATTTGTTCCACCGTGAGCGTTTTGCCGCCAAGCTGGGTGAGTTGCTGGATTACCACAACTTCGTCCTGGTCAATTACTACAAAGAGCCGGCCATCGACTTTCAGAAGACTCTGGATGAGTGCATGGAATACGCCGAGCTGCTCAAGCCGATGATGCTCGACGTGACTGCGGAGCTTCACCAGTTGCGCCGCGCCGGCAAGGACATCATGTTCGAAGGTGCCCAGGGTTCTCTGCTGGACATCGACCACGGTACTTACCCGTACGTCACCAGCTCCAACACCACCGCCGGTGGCATCGCCACTGGTTCTGGCGTGGGCCCGATGTACCTGGATTACATTCTGGGTATCACCAAGGCCTACACCACTCGCGTCGGCTCGGGTCCTTTCCCCACTGAGCTGTTTGACGACATTGGCGCCTTCCTGGCCAAGCGTGGCCACGAATTCGGTGCTACCACCGGTCGTGCCCGTCGTTGCGGTTGGTTCGATGCCGTGATCCTGCGTCGCGCCATCGACGTCAACAGCATCTCGGGCTTGTGCCTGACCAAGCTGGACGTGCTGGACGGCCTGGAAACCATCAACATCTGTGTGGGCTACAAGAACCAGGATGGTGCAGTCATCGACGCGCCGACCGACGCTGACAGTTACATCGGCCTGGAGCCGGTGTACGAGCAGATGCCGGGCTGGAGCGAATCGACCCTGGGCGCCAAGACCCTGGAAGAGCTGCCTGCCGCCGCCCAGGCCTACATCAAGCGCATCGAAGAGTTGGTCGGCGCGCCGATCGACATTATTTCGACGGGGCCGGACCGTAACGAAACCATCGTTCTGCGTCATCCGTTCGCCTGATAAGCCATTGATGCAAAAAGCAAAGGGCCCTTGATTGGGCCCTTTGTCGTTTCTACCCGCTACGCGGCACGACCCTTGCTGTGAAATCTACTTCTAGAGTGCCATCAGAATAATGGCGTCAAAAGTAGAGGGATTTCCTGTGTCGGCCGTTCTCTCACTGTTACAAAGCCGTTTACTACGGCCAGTGTTCGTTACCCTTGGTATCGCTCTTTTGGTGCAGGTGCTGGTAGCCGTTGCCCTGACTCGGAGCACGGTGAGCGCCCTTGAGGCCGATCTGGCTTCTCGTTTGGGCGTTGACAGCCAGAAACTGGCTGGCGAGCTTGAGCAGGCGGGTAAAGAGGTCAGCTCCAGTCTCGAAAGCCTGTCAAGCAATACTCGTCAGCGCCTCACCGCTGGCCTGTCTTCGCGACTCAAGGAAGAGCAGGCGCAGTTGCGTGCGGTGCTGGAGAAGGACTTGAAGGACTCTGCCAACGATATGGCGCAGTTGCTGGCCTCCGTGGCGCCTCGCGCCATGTGGGACAGTGATGTGCCGACCCTGTCCGAATTCGCGCGGCGCGCTCAGCGTAATCCCAACGTGTTGTTTGTGGTTTACAACGACGCGGAGGGTCAGCACCTGACTCGCTATCTAAACCGCGAGAACCCGATCAACAAGGCCTTGCTGGAAAAGGGCAAAGGCGATCGAGCGCTGGACAAAGTTCTGGATGCGGCCAAGAACGACCCATCTGTGTATTACCTTGAGGCTTCCATCAGTCCCAATGGCGTGGAAATCGGTAAGGTGCTGATGGGGGTGTCTACGGCTTCGGTGGAAACGGATATTGCTGCGCTGGATCAGCGGTTTGGGGCGTTGATTGCCAGCAGTGATCAGTTGGTTGGCGACAGCCTCAAGGGCGCCTCGGCCGACAGCTCGGCGGCGATGCGTTCACGCCTGGAGTCGGCGCAAGCCACGGCAGCCCAAATGCAGGCCAATACCGCAACGACGGTGCAACAAGCCGCAGCAACCTTGCGCTGGCAGATTGGTATTGGTCTGGCGTTGGTGGGGCTGGCGCTGCTGTTGTTGCTGGCGGTGGTGTTGGGGCGCCGGGTAGTGAGCAAGTTGCATCTGCTGATTGCGGCGCTCAACGATTTGGCGGCGGGTGAGGGCGATCTGACTAAGCGGGTGCCACTCAATAGCAATGACGAGATCGGCGATATGGCTTCGGCAGTGAACCGCTTTGTGGATAAGTTGCAACCCATCGTGCGTGAGGCGGGCGATGTGGCGCAGCGGACCGGGGTTGAGATTGGCGCCATGAGTTTGCGTAACGCTGGCGCTGATGCGGCGGCTGAGGCGCAGCGCGACGAAGTCGCCGAGAGTTTGCGGGCGCTGTCGCAAATGGCCGATGAGGCCCAGGCGGAGAGCCAGGCGATGCAGGCCGCGCTACAGCAGGTGGTGGAGATTCGCCAGGCCACCGACGAAAATACCCGCACCTCCGAGCAGGTTGGTGGTCTGATCGAGGCCCTGGCCGGGCAGGTGGATACCGGGGCCAAGGTGATCGAGCGGTTGGCTCAACAGAGCGAGCAGATCGAGGTGGTGCTGACGGTGATCCATGGCATCGCCGAGCAAACCAACCTACTGGCGCTAAACGCGGCGATTGAAGCGGCACGTGCTGGCGAAACCGGGCGTGGGTTTGCCGTGGTGGCGGATGAGGTGCGGGCCCTGGCCAGCAAGACGCAAAGCTCCACTGGCGACATCCAGGCCCACATTGGTGCTTTGCAACAAGGTGCGCGAGAAGCGGTGGCGGCCATTGGTCAGGCCGGGCGTCAGGCCAGTGAGGGGTTGCTGGTGCTGCGCGACAGTGCCCGTTTGCAGCAGTCGGTGCAGTCTTCGGTGGAGCAGGTGCACGCTGCTATCGGCTTGGCGACCCAGGCGGCGGCCCATCAGGCGCAGGGAGCGCAAGCCGTGCGGGGGCGAGTGGAAACCATCCATGCTCAAGCTGAGCGCGCCGCTCAGGCCGTCGTCGAGACCACGGCTAGCGGCAAGGTGCTGGACAGTCTCGCAGCACAGCTCAAAGCCAGTCTCGGGCAGTTCCGCGCCTGACGCTTGATTGGCAAGCTGGGTCCTGCGTCATCTTGTAGGATCCGCTTGGTCGGGGGCGGTTTTCAGCGGCTCAAGTACATCCGAGTCGTCAGCAGGTACACCGGCAGTCCCGACACCAGAATCAGCAGCGCCGCATAAGGTGCTGCGGCTGCAAATTCCACATTCGCGGTATGTGCCCAAACCTCCGTGGCCAGAGTGCTCAGCCCAGTCGGGCTGAGCAGCAAGGTGGCGGTCAGCTCTTTCATGGCGTCCAGAAACACCAAGGCGAAAGCTGCGCCCAGTGCTGGGAAAATGATCGGCAAGGTCACCCGGCAAAAAGCGCTGAACGAGGATGCCCCCAGCGTTCTTGCGGCTTCCTCCAGCTGCGGCGCGGCTTTGTTCAGCGCCGTGCGGATTGGCGCTTGCGCCAATGGCAAGAACAGCAGGGCATATGCAATGAGTAGTAAGGCTGAGGTCTGATACAGCGCCGGTACGTAATGCAGGGCGAAATACACCAGGCTCAGTGCGATGACCAAGCCTGGTAGGGCGTGCAGTAAATAGGGCAGGCGTTCGGCCCAGATTGCCAGTTGCCCCCGGTAGCGCACGACCAGCAGCCCCACCGGCACCGCGAGTATCAAGCATGCAGCGGCACCGCCCAGGGAGAGCGCCAGCGACGAGAGTAGGGCCTCGCTGATGGCGGCGACAGGGAAGGCGGCCGATGAGCCCACCGCTAACCAGTAGGCAAGCATTGCCAGGGGGACGCCGCTGCCGATCAGGGTCAGTAGCAAGCAGTAAAGTTGTCCGCCGATGGTCCAGTGTCCCAGGCGAACCTGCTCGGCCTGTCGCGCTGCGCCTTGGCCGGTGCGCACGTGCCGAGCTTTGCCGCGAGCCCGCAGTTCCACTCCCAGCAAAATCAGGCACAGTGCCAGCAGTACAGCCGAAAGCATTGCGGCATTGGCGTTGCTGAACTCCAGTTCGAATTGCTGATAGATCGCCGTGGTGAAGGTTTGCAGTCCGATGATGGACAGCGCGCCGAACTCCACCAGCATGTGCAGCGCGATCAGCAGCGATCCTGCCAGTAATGAGGGCCAGAGCAGGGGCAGAGTGATTTTACAGAACACGCCCCAGCGATTCTGTCCCAGGGTGCGGGCAGACTCCTCAAGCGAGGGATCGAGATTGCGCAGGGTGGCTGCCACGGGTAGGAACACCAGCGGATATTTGGACAAGGTCATGACCAGAATCGCCCCGGCCAACCCTTCGAATCCTGAACTTAGGGACACCCAAGTGAAGCTGCTGACAAAGGCCGGTACGGCAAATGGCAGGCACAGCAGGACGCCCCAGATCCGCCGTCCTGGTAGATCACTGCGCTCCAGCAGCCAGGCCAGAGACAGGCCGATAGCGGCACTTGCGAGGGTGACCCCGAGCATCAGCAGCAGGGTATTGCTCAGCAGGCGCAATACGTAGGGGCGCCACAGCAGATGCAGGGCTTCAGCCCAGCCTGCTTGCCAGGCCTTGAGCCCGACGTACAACAGTGGCAGCAGACTCAGGCACACCAGCATCAGGACCGGAAACAGCAGCCAGATCGATGGTCGCTTGCGCTGCGGTGCGTAGCCGGCTCCTGCTGTGGCGCTAATCGAGAGTGATGGGCGCATTAAATCAGGCCGACGTCACGTTCCAGTTCCAGAGCTTGCTCGGCATTGCCCAGATCGGCTGGAGTCACTTTCGGGGCTTCAAGTTCGCTGAAGGGCTTGAGTCCGCGATCCGACTGCATGCCTTTGTGCAGTGGATATTCTGCCGTGGTCTGGGTAATGACCCGCTGGCCTTCCTCGCTGGCCATGTAGGCGAGGAATTGCTGGGCTTCTTTTGGGTGTTTGCTGGATTTGAGCACTGCGGCGCTGGAGACAGTGATCAGTCCGCCGACATCGCCGCCGGTGAAGTAATGCAGTTTGGAGTCCAGTTGGCCTTTTTCCCGTTGCAGGGCGAACCAGTAGTAGTTGTTCACCAGCACCGTGGCCACTTCGCCGTTTTCCACGGCCTTCAGGGCTACCATGTTGTTGCTGTAGATCTTGCCGAAGGCACGCAGGCCGGTTAGCCATTCTTCGGCGGCGTCCAGGCCGTGCAGTTTGATGATGGCTACTGCTTGTTCCTGAAATGCGCCGCTGGTAGGAACGAAGCCGACCTTGCCTTGCCATTGGGGCTGGGAGAACGCCATTACCGACGTGGGCAGCTCTTTTTCATCGATGAGTTTCGGGTTGAAGGCGGCCACCCGTACTCGGGCGGTAATGCCGATCCAGGTGCCGTTGCCGGCCACATATTCCTTGGGTAGTACGGCCAGGGTCGTGGCGTCGGTTTGTGCTAACAGGCCTTGTTCGCCGAGTTTGTTCAGGGGTGGGGATTCTTCGGTGTAGATCACGTCGGCGGGGGAGCGGTTGCCTTCCTCGACAATTTGGCTGGCCAGTTGATTGCTGCTGCCTTTGCGCACGTTGACGTGGATGCCGGTCTTGGCCTCGAAGGCCTTGGCGATGGCATCGCCGACTTCCTTATGTTGGCCGTTGTACAGGGTCAGAGAGGCTTGGTCGGCTGCTTGGGTAAGGGGGGATGCCAGGGCCAATCCCAGCAAGGTGATGAGAAGGGATGTTGGAAGGAGGGTATGTCTGAACATCATTCGCAGGTTTCCTCACTGTTGTGCCGCAAAAACTTGTAACAATCATAAACGATATTGTTTCTCATGTGCGCTTTGCGGGTTGGACTGCAGGCGAGGGGGGGCGGTGGAATGGCTAGGGGAAGAAACGCAAAAACCCGCTTTCGCGGGTTTTTGTGAGACTTGAGAGCGTGGCTCTCAAGTTTGAATTGGTGCCCAGAAGAAGACTCGAACTTCCACGACCTTGCGGTCACCAGCACCTGAAGCTGGCGTGTCTACCAATTTCACCATCTGGGCGATATCGACGTCGTCACCGTGTCGATGGAGCGCACTATACGGAGAGCGTTTTGATCTGTAAACCCCTGTTTTGGTTTTATTAAATCAAACACTTAGAACGCAAAAACCCGCTTTCGCGGGTTTTTGTGAGACTTGAAAGCGCGGCTCTCAAGTTTGAATTGGTGCCCAGAAGAAGACTCGAACTTCCACGACCTTGCGGTCACCAGCACCTGAAGCTGGCGTGTCTACCAATTTCACCATCTGGGCAGTATCGATAACGTCTCCGTTGTCGATGGCGCGCACTATACGTATGCGCTCTTGAACTGTAAACCCCTTGGCGGCAAAAAAAATAAAAAAAGCGGGTGCAGGTCGTAGGTGAGATGTCTCTGAGCCGATGGCCAGGATTTTTCCAGTGTTGTCTGAGCCTGAAATTTCCCGTTTCAATACGCGTATGCCAAACTAACCCGCATATAGACAAGGTGAAATTTATCTAATGGCCGATTGGCAGTCCCTCGATCCCGAGGCCGCTCGTGAAGCGGAAAAATACGAAAACCCTATTCCTAGCCGCGAACTCATCCTCCAGCACCTTGCTGATCGGGGTTCGCCTGCTAGTCGCGAGCAGTTGGTAGAAGAGTTCGGTCTGACCACAGAAGACCAGCTTGAAGCCTTGCGCCGCCGTCTACGCGCCATGGAGCGCGACGCTCAATTGATCTACACACGCCGTGGCACATATGCGCCGGTGGACAAGCTCGACCTGATTCTCGGGCGCATCAGCGGTCACCGCGACGGCTTCGGCTTTTTGGTGCCGGACGATGGCAGCGACGACTTGTTCATGAGCCCGGCACAAATGCGCCTGGTGTTTGATGGCGACCGTGCGCTGGCGCGCGTATCCGGCCTGGACCGTCGCGGTCGTCGCGAAGGTGTGATTGTCGAAGTGGTGTCCCGTGCCCACGAAAGCATCGTTGGCCGCTATTTCGAAGAAGGCGGTATCGGCTTCGTGGTGGCTGACAACCCGAAGATCCAGCAGGAAGTGCTGGTAACGCCGGGGCGCAACGCCAACGCCAAGGTGGGGCAGTTCGTTGAGGTGAAGATCACTCACTGGCCAACGCCGCGCTTCCAGCCACAAGGCGATGTGGTGGAGGTGGTGGGTAACTACATGGCCCCAGGCATGGAAATCGACGTTGCCCTGCGCACCTACGATATTCCCCATGTCTGGCCTGAGGCCGTGCTCAAAGAAGCCGCCAAGCTCAAGCCGGAAGTGGAAGAAAAGGACAAAGAGAAGCGCATCGACCTGCGCGATCTGCCGTTCGTCACCATCGATGGAGAAGATGCTCGCGACTTCGACGACGCCGTTTTCTGCGAAGCCAAGCCGGGCAAGCTGCGCCTCTTCGGCGGTGGCTGGAAGCTGTACGTGGCGATTGCCGACGTTTCCAGCTATGTGAAGATTGGTTCGGCCCTGGATGCTGAAGCTCAAGTGCGTGGTAACTCGGTGTATTTCCCTGAGCGGGTGATCCCGATGCTGCCTGAACAGCTGTCTAACGGTCTGTGCTCGCTGAACCCGAAAGTTGATCGTTTGGCCATGGTTTGTGAAATGACCATTTCCAAATCCGGCGAGATGACCGATTACCAGTTCTATGAGGCGGTGATCCACTCCAAGGCGCGCCTGACCTATAACAAGGTCAGCACCATGCTCGAGCAGCCGAAAACCAGTGAAGCCAAGCAGCTTCGCGGTGAGTATGGTGATGTCTTGCCGCATCTGAAGCAGTTGTACGCCTTGTACAAGGTTCTGCTGGGGGCTCGCCATACCCGTGGCGCCATCGACTTCGAGACTCAGGAAACCCGGATCATCTTCGGTTCCGAGCGCAAGATCGCCGAGATTCGTCCGACCACGCGCAACGATGCTCATAAGCTGATCGAAGAATGCATGCTAGCGGCCAACGTGGCCACTGCCGAATTTCTCAAGAAACACGAAATTCCGGCCTTGTACCGGGTGCACGATGGCCCGCCGCCGGAGCGTCTGGAGAAGCTGCGCGCCTTTCTGGGCGAATTGGGCCTGTCGCTGCATAAAGGCAAGGATGGTCCGACGCCGAAGGATTATCAGGCACTGCTGGAAACCATCAAGGATCGTCCGGATTACCACTTGATCCAGACCGTAATGCTGCGCTCCCTGAGTCAGGCGGTGTACAGCGCCGATAACCAGGGCCACTTCGGTCTGAATTACGAAGCCTATACCCACTTCACCTCGCCGATCCGGCGTTACCCTGACCTGCTGACTCATCGGGCCATCCGCAGTGTCATCCACTCCAAGCAAGACACGCCGCACGTGCGGCGCGCCGGGGCGATGAGCATTCCGAAAGCGCGTATTTATCCGTATGACGAGGCCACGCTGGAGCAACTCGGCGAGCAATGCTCGATGAGTGAGCGCCGCGCCGACGAGGCCACTCGCGACGTGGTGAACTGGCTCAAGTGCGAGTTCATGAAGGATCGTGTGGGTGAGTCCTTCCCAGGGGTGATCACGGCGGTGACCGGATTCGGCCTATTCGTCGAACTGACCGACATCTATGTCGAAGGCTTGGTGCATGTCACCGCCTTGCCGGGTGATTACTACCACTTTGATCCCGTGCATCACCGCCTGGCCGGCGAGCGTACCGGTCGTAGCTTCCGTCTGGGCGATACCGTGGAAGTGCGGGTCATGCGTGTCGATCTGGACGAGCGCAAGATCGATTTCGAGATGGCGGAAAAAACCATCAACGCGCCGATTGGTCGCAAGAAGCGTGGCACTACGGATGTGCCTGCGGGCAAGGCCGCGGATGAACCCGTGCCGGCCAAGTCAGGGCGTCGTGGTTCGGCCAAGGACAAAGCGGTCGAGGCTTATCGTCCTAGCGATGCCGCGGCAAAAAATGCCGAAGTGCGTAAAAGTCGTGAAATGAAGCAGGCGCTGCTGGCTGAAGCCAAAAGCGGTGGTAAAGCGGCGTCTGGGGGAAAGTCCGGTAAGCCGGCTCCGGCCAGAGATAGCGACAAGCCCGCCAAGCCGAGCAAACATCGTAAGGGTCCGTCCAAGGCGGGCTCCGCTTCCGGTGCGAAAAGCGGCGGGGCGCGTAAACCTAAGGCCAAGTCATGAGTCAGTTGGAAAAAATCTACGGCGTGCATGCTGTGGAAGCGTTGCTGCGTCACCACCCCAAGCGGGTCAAGCAGGTCTGGTTGGCTGAAGGGCGCAGTGATCCGCGGGTTCAGGTGCTGGTGGAACTTGCCAGCCAGAACCGTGTATCGGTTGGTCAGGCCGAGCGTCGTGAAATGGACGCCTGGGTTGAGGGCGTGCACCAGGGCGTGGTGGCGGAAGTCAGTCCGAGCCAGGTATGGGGCGAGGCCATGCTCGACGAGCTGCTGGATCGTACCGAGGGCGCGCCGCTGTTGCTGGTGCTGGATGGTGTGACCGACCCGCATAACCTCGGTGCCTGCCTGCGCACCGCCGATGCGGCCGGCGCCCTGGCAGTGCTGGTGCCCAAGGACAAATCGGCGACTCTGACGCCAACCGTACGCAAGGTCGCATGCGGCGCCGCCGAGGTGATTCCGCTGGTAGCGGTGACCAACTTGGCCCGTACCCTGGAAAAGCTTCAGCAGCGTGGCCTGTGGATCGTCGGTACCGCCGGCGAGGCCGAACAGGAGTTGTACGATCAGGACCTGACTGGCCCGACCATCATCATCATGGGGGCCGAAGGCAAGGGCATGCGTCGCCTGACCCGCGAGCACTGTGACTATCTGGTGCGTCTGCCAATGGCCGGCAGCGTCAGCAGCCTCAACGTCTCCGTGGCCACGGGTGTCTGCCTGTTCGAAGCCATGCGCCAGCGCGGCGCAAAAGCCAAGGCCGTTGCGAAGAAGGCCTGATCCTCACCTGTAGGAGTCGGCTTGCCGGCTAAGCGCGCGCTGCCGTCCATCGTCGGCCCGCCGGCTCCCTCAAGTGATTGTTCAAATAATCACCAATTGCCTTGCGCCGCTGTTCCCCCTTCTCTACAATTGCGCCCCTTGCCGTGACGGCAGGCGCATATGTGCCTATCTGTGGCAAGACACACCAGTGTCATTCACTCCTTGTCTGACCGCTTATAGGCGGCAGGCTACAACCCGTAAGGAGCATTCATGCGTCATTACGAAATCATCTTTTTGGTCCACCCGGATCAAAGCGAGCAAGTCGGCGGCATGGTTGAGCGTTACACCAAGCTGATCGAAGAAGACGGCGGCAAAATCCACCGTCTGGAAGACTGGGGCCGTCGTCAACTGGCCTACGCAATCAACAATGTTCACAAGGCTCACTACGTGATGCTGAACGTTGAGTGCACCGGTAAAGCCCTGGCTGAGCTGGAAGACAACTTCCGTTACAACGATGCTGTGATCCGTAACCTGGTCATCCGTCGCGAAGAAGCCGTCACTGGCCAATCCGAGATGCTCAAGGCTGAAGAAAACCGCAGTGAGCGCCGTGAGCGTCGTGACCGTCCTGAGCATGCTGACAGCGCCGATGGCGATGACAGCGACAACAGCGACGCCAGCGATAACGCTGACGAGTAATCCACGGACCTTTTGAGGAGCCAATTACATGGCACGTTTCTTCCGTCGTCGTAAATTCTGCCGCTTCACCGCTGAAGACGTGAAAGAGATCGATTACAAAGATCTCAACACTCTGAAAGCCTACGTATCCGAGACCGGCAAAATCGTCCCAAGCCGCATCACCGGTACCAAAGCTCGTTATCAGCGTCAGCTGGCCACCGCTATCAAGCGCGCCCGCTTCCTGGCCCTGCTGGCCTACACCGACAGCCACGGCCGCTGAGACCGGGCAGTCGACAAGTAGTAAGGGATTGAATGCATGCGCGCCTTAGCTGAGTTCATCATGCGCGGTCGTGTGCAGGCCACGTTGGTCGTGGCCGGATCTGCGGCATTGCCGCTGTTGTTCTGGTTAAGTGCCGCTGCGGGTTGCCTTGTGCTCCTTCGGCGCGGTTCGGACGCCCTTGGCGTCCTCGGAGTCGGGGTGCTTTCAGCATTGGTTTGCTGGCACTTCCAGAAAGACCCCAGTGCACTCCTGGTGCTGCTTGGGTCTTGCGGTCTGGCGCTGGTGTTGCGCGCCGGCCACTCCTGGAACCGTGTGCTGTTGGCGAGCGTGGCGATTGCGCTGTTGTGTGTAGCGATATTGGGGACGTTGTTCAGTCCCTTTGTCGACGCGGTGACGCAGGAACTTGTAAAGGTCCTGCCACTGATGTTGGGTGAGGCCTACCAGCAGCTTTCGGTAGACCAGCGAGCCAACCTCGCTTCACTCGTTGCACCTTTGGTGATCGGTTCGATTGCGATGATGTTTCAGGTCTTCAGTGTGCTGTGCCTGATTCTTGGGCGCTACTGGCAAGCGTCGTTGTACAACCCCGGTGGTTTTGGTCGCGAATTTCGCCAGATCAGAATCCCCAAGGGACCCTTGATGTTGCTGTTGGCATTGATGTTTGTGGGGCCTGCTCTGAGCCCGCAAATGTGGATTATGGTGCCGTTTTGCAGCGTACCTCTGGTCCTTGCCGGGCTGGCCCTGATGCACGGGCTGGTGGCACAGAAAAGACTGGCCAATTTCTGGCTGGTTGGGGTTTACGTCACGCTGCTGCCTTTGATGCACCTGCTCGTCCCGTTGCTCGTGGTCATGACCATTGTCGACAGTCTGGTTGATTTTCGCGGTCGTTTGGCGTCGAAAGACGCTGACAACGGCTCTGCGAACGGTGAAGGTTAAAAGTTAAGAGGTTATTACCAAATGGAACTGATCCTGCTGGAAAAAATCGCCAACCTGGGCAACCTGGGCGATAAGGTAAACGTTAAGGCTGGTTACGGCCGTAACTACCTGCTGCCTTTCGGCAAAGCCACCGCTGCTACCGCTGCCAACCTGGCTGCGTTCGAAGCGCGTCGTGCTGAGCTGGAAAAACTGGCTGCAGACAAGAAGGCTTCTGCCGAAACTCGCGCTGCGCAACTGGCTGAGCTGGAAGTGACCATCACTGCCACCGCCGGTGACGAAGGCAAGCTGTTCGGTTCGATCGGCACTCACGACATCGCTGATGCACTGACCGCCTCGGGCGTTGAAGTGGCAAAAAGCGAAGTTCGTCTGCCGAACGGCACCATCCGCAACGTAGGTGAATTCGACGTAGCCGTGCACCTGCACGCTGAAGTTGAAGCGACCGTACGCGTTGTCGTGGTGGCTGCTTAAGCAGTACCAAATCGTCTGGCACCTTGTGTGGCTGACGGTTAACATCGGGCACGATCCTGTTTACAGGTCGTGCCCTTTGTCTTTCTGCTGATCCTGATTTTTACCCCCGAATTCCAAGTGGCCATGAACGATATCTCCGCTCCCGAGCAATACGATCTGCAAACCGCTGCCCTGAAGGTGCCGCCGCATTCCATCGAGGCCGAGCAGGCCGTGCTCGGTGGTCTGATGTTGGACAACAACGCCTGGGAGCGCGTGCTGGATCAGGTCTCCGACGGCGATTTCTATCGGCATGACCACCGCTTGATCTTCCGCGCCATCGCCAAGCTGGCCGACCAGAACATGCCGATCGACGTGGTCACCCTGTCCGAGCAGTTGGACAAGGAAGGCCAGACTTCGCAGGTCGGCGGCCTGGGCTATCTGGGCGAGCTGGCGAAGAACACCCCATCGGTGGCCAACATCAAGGCCTATGCGCAGATCGTTCGCCAGCGGGCGACCCTGCGCCAGTTGATTGGCATCAGCACCGAGATCGCCGACAGCGCCTTCAACCCCGAAGGCCGTACCGCCGAAGAGATCCTCGACGAGGCCGAACGGCAGATCTTCCAGATCGCCGAAGCGCGGCCCAAGACCGGCGGCCCGGTGGGCGTCAACGAGTTGCTGACCAAGGCCATCGACCGTATCGATACCCTGTTCAACACCGACAACGCCATCACCGGCCTGTCCACCGGCTACACCGACCTCGACGAGAAGACCAGCGGCCTGCAGCCGGCCGACTTGATCATCGTCGCCGGCCGTCCGTCCATGGGTAAGACCACCTTCGCCATGAACCTGGTGGAGAACGCGGTGCTGCGTAGCGACAAGGCGGTGCTGGTTTACTCCCTGGAGATGCCAGGTGAATCGCTGATCATGCGTATGCTGTCTTCCCTGGGCCGCATCGACCAGACCAAGGTCCGTTCCGGCCAGCTGGAAGACGACGACTGGCCGCGCCTGACTTCGGCGGTCAACCTGCTCAACGACCGCAAGCTGTTCATCGACGACACTGCGGGTATCAGCCCTTCGGAAATGCGCGCGCGTACCCGGCGTCTGGTGCGCGAGCACGGCGACATCGCCCTGATCATGATCGACTACCTGCAGCTGATGCAGATCCCCGGTTCCAGCGGTGACAACCGGACCAACGAAATTTCCGAGATCTCCCGATCCCTCAAAGCCCTGGCCAAGGAATTCAACTGTCCGGTGGTGGCCCTGTCCCAGCTCAACCGCTCCCTGGAGCAGCGCCCCAACAAGCGCCCGGTGAACTCCGACTTGCGGGAATCCGGAGCGATCGAGCAGGACGCCGACGTGATCATGTTCGTCTACCGCGACGAGGTGTACCACCCGGAAACCGAGCACAAGGGCATTGCCGAGATCATCATCGGTAAGCAGCGGAACGGCCCGATTGGCTTTATTCGCCTGGCGTTCATCGGCAAGTACACCCGTTTTGAGAACCTCGCGCCGGGCAGCTACAACTTCGACGACGACGAATAGCGGCACCAGCCATGGTGGTTGGCCGGCTGTGGCGAGGGAGCTTGCTCCCGCTGGGCCGCGCGGCGGCCCCAAAGCCGGTCGGCGCCTTGCTCCAGATACATTGTCGGCAACGACTCTGCGCCTGCTGCGCAGGCGAGCGGGAGCAAGCGACCTCGCCACTGGTCGCGTGACGTGACAACGAATTCCGACCCTTTTGGTCGGAATTGGTTATTTTTTGTGCTATATTCCGCGCCCGCGAATTTTCCTGACACCCATCGCGTCCCTATTCAAGCCAACACCGGTCATCGACATGCAAGCAGCCAAGCCGTTATTTGACTATCCCAAGTACTGGGCCGAATGTTTCGGGCCCGCGCCGTTCCTGCCCATGAGCAGGGAGGAGATGGATCAGCTTGGCTGGGATTCCTGCGACATCATCATCGTCACCGGTGATGCCTACGTCGATCACCCTTCGTTCGGCATGGCGATCATCGGCCGGCTTCTGGAGTCCCAGGGCTTTCGCGTGGGGATCATCGCCCAGCCCAACTGGCAGTCCAAAGACGACTTCATGAAGCTTGGCGAGCCGAACCTGTTCTTCGGTGTCGCCGCCGGCAACATGGACTCGATGATCAACCGCTACACCGCCGACAAGAAAGTCCGCTCCGACGACGCCTACACCCCGGGCGGCCTGGCGGGCAAGCGCCCGGACCGCGCCAGCCTGGTGTACAGCCAGCGCTGCAAGGAAGCCTACAAGCACGTGCCGATCGTCCTTGGCGGCATCGAGGCCTCTCTGCGCCGTATCGCCCACTACGACTACTGGCAGGACCGGGTGCGCAACTCGATCCTGATCGACGCCAGCGCCGACATCCTGCTCTATGGCAACGCCGAGCGAGCGATTGTCGAAGTGGCCCAGCGCCTGTCCTACGGCCACAAGATCGAAGACATCACGGATGTGCGCGGCACCGCCTTCATCCGCCGCGACACACCGAAAGACTGGTACGAAGTGGACTCCACCCGTATCGACCGTCCAGGCAAGATCGACAAGATCATCAACCCCTACGTCAACACCCAGGACACCCAGGCCTGCGCCATCGAGCAGGAGAAGGGCCCGGTTGAAGATCCGAGCGAAGCCAAAGTCGTACAGATCCTCGCCAGCCCGCGCATGACCCGGGACAAGACGGTGATCCGTCTGCCGTCCATGGAGAAGGTGCGCAACGACCCGGTCCTGTACGCCCACGCCAACCGCGTGCTGCACCTGGAAACCAACCCGGGCAACGCCCGCGCCCTGGTGCAGAAGCACGGTGAAGTGGACGTGTGGTTCAACCCGCCGCCCATTCCCATGACCACCGAGGAAATGGACTACGTGTTCGGCATGCCGTATCAGCGCATTCCGCACCCGGCCTATGGCAAGCAAAAGATTCCGGCCTACGACATGATCCGCTTCTCGGTGAACATCATGCGCGGCTGCTTCGGCGGCTGTACTTTCTGCTCCATCACCGAGCACGAAGGGCGGATCATCCAGAACCGCTCCGAAGAGTCGATCATTCGCGAGATCGAAGAAATCCGCGACAAGGTTCCCGGCTTTACCGGGGTGATTTCCGACCTCGGCGGTCCGACCGCGAACATGTACCGCATTGCCTGCAAGAGCCCGGAGATCGAATCCGCGTGCCGCAAGCCGTCCTGCGTGTTCCCCGGCATCTGCCCGAATCTGAACACCGACCACTCGTCGCTGATCCAGTTGTATCGCAGTGCCCGTGCTCTGCCCGGGGTGAAGAAGATCCTCATCGCTTCCGGTCTGCGCTACGACCTGGCGGTGGAATCGCCGGAGTACGTCAAGGAGCTGGTGACCCACCACGTCGGCGGCTACCTGAAGATCGCCCCGGAACACACCGAGGAAGGCCCGCTCAACCAGATGATGAAGCCGGGCATTGGCACCTACGACCGCTTCAAGCGCATGTTCGAGAAGTACTCCAAGGAAGCGGGCAAGGAGCAGTACCTGATTCCGTACTTCATCGCCGCCCACCCGGGCACCACCGATGAAGACATGATGAACCTGGCCTTGTGGCTCAAGGGCAACGGCTTCCGCGCCGACCAGGTGCAGGCGTTCTACCCGTCGCCGATGGCCACCGCCACTGCCATGTACCACTCGGGCAAGAACCCGCTGCGCAAGGTCACTTACAAAAGCGACGGCGTGACCATCGTCAAGAGCGAAGAGCAGCGGCGCCTGCACAAGGCGTTCCTGCGTTATCACGATCCCAAAGGCTGGCCGATGCTGCGTGAAGCACTGATCCGCATGGGCCGTGCCGACCTGATCGGTCCGGGCAAGCACCAACTGATCCCGGCCCATCAACCGGCTACCGACAGCTACCAGAGCGCGCGCCGCAAGAATTCGACGCCGGCCGGCAGCCACAAGGTGGCCAAGGAAACCAAGATCCTGACCCAGCACACCGGCCTGCCGCCGCGTGGCAGTGACGGTGGCAATGCCTGGGACAAGCGAGAGCAGGCCAAGGCCGCGGCGTTCGCCCGTAACAAGCAGGCCGCCAAAGAGCGTGCCGATGCCGCCAAGGGCAAAGGCAAGAAGCCAACCCGCAAGCCGGTGGTACCACGCTGAACCTCGCCAAACGCCAGCCACAGAGCTGGCGTTTTGCTTTCATGGCGACGGATTTTTTTGCCGGCTGAAGGGCAACAAGTGCCCGGCGCTTTGTTAAGGTTGCCGGGTTTGCAGCGCCGTGATGCCTGAGCGGCTCATGGCCGGCAGGCAGACTTCAATCGTCAACCAAGGATGAATCGCGTGACCAGCCCCTTAGCCAACATCGGTATGGACTCCAGCCCTGCGCAGTTTTTTGCCCGTCAACGTATCGAAAGCCAGATC
This sequence comes from Pseudomonas sp. LD120, assembly GCF_009861525.1. Classification (GTDB taxonomy): domain Bacteria; phylum Pseudomonadota; class Gammaproteobacteria; order Pseudomonadales; family Pseudomonadaceae; genus Aquipseudomonas. Next base: position 855,381 of record NZ_WVHL01000005.1, read on the forward strand.
AACCTGCCGCGCTTGTTTGCCGTCATTGATGCCGATCCGTCGATCGTCGGTGCCGGAGTGGTGTACATCGATGCCGACTTCAACGTGGTGACCCTGCGCGAATTCAAGCCGATCTGCAGTATTACGCCCAAGCGCATCATTCTGCGGGAGGCGAAGAAGTACATCGCGCCCCAGCAGTTCGTCGATCAAGTGAAGAACAACCCCCGGGAATCCCGCCTGGCCACGGAATCGTTCAACACCACGTTGTCCTGCACCGCCGCGGTGATCGGCTGGCTGGTGGTGTTCAGTGGCAGCATCGCCGTGCCGTTCACTGCCGGCGCCAGCGCCTGGATGGTCGGGCTGGGCGTCACCGTCGCCGCGGCGGGCACCGCCCAGTGCGCCATCGGTGGCGCCCGGGTGATCAACGAGATCCAGGACCCGGCGGCCAATGACCGCATGGACGACGCCGAGTGGTACAACACCGTCTCGCCGATTCTCGACGGCATTTCGCTGGTGGGCGTCGGTGGCTCGGCGCTGACCACGGTCAAGTTGCTCAAGGCCAGCAAGGCGGCCAGCACCGGTAAAAGCTGGACGCAGTTGCTCAAGGGCCTCAACCGCCAGGAACGGGCCAAGCTGACCAAGGAGTTGCTGACGCTGCGTGACCCAAGCCTGACGCCTAAATTGCTGAAGCTGCAGCAGCGGGCCGGAGGCTTGCCCAAGCGCTACTCATCGGCGCAGATCAAACACGCGACCCTGACGCAGATGAAAGACGCCCTGGGTGCTGTCCTCAGCACCGCCGGCAGCTACAGCTCGGGCAACCTCGGCTCGGCGAAAACCCTGGCGGTGGGACTCTACGAGGAGTTCAGCGAATGATCGGAGGTGGACGGATGGGGGCGTTCCTGGCGCGTTATTTCCCGATCTTCATGCTCACCGTGCTGCTGGGCTGCTTCAGCGCTTCGATCCTGTTGTCCTTGGCGGGAACCACCTACTGGCGCGGCATGGCGCCGGCGCAGCGCGACCACTATGGGGTGCTGGGCCTGCTGGTGCTGATCCCGCTCCTGGTGCTGGGTAACCTGCTGATCGTGCGCGGTGTGTCTCGGGCGGTGTGGTGGGTGGTCGGTTACTTTGTGTTCTGTCTGGCCCTGATGGTGCCGATGATCCAGTACCACCCCCATCAAGGCGTCTACCTGGTCGGGGTGTTGCTGCCGTTGCTCGGGTTGTTGCTGCTCAACAGCCAACGCCATCGGCAGATGCGTGAACAGTTGTGGCAGATCCGTCAGGAGCGTCAGCGCCTCAAGGCTGCGTTGAAGCCGCCACGCAAGCGCGGCTGATTGCCCCTGCGCCGCCTGGCGCATTTTCGTGCAACACGCTGCGCTGAGGTGCAGCGGTTGCGCGGTTCTGGTGCTGTGCGGCCCTGAGTCGTTGGGCCAGCCCCGGACTTGTGCGCTGGCATAAGTCTTGCCCGGCCTCATTCACCGCTCAGGCTCGCAGGAGGCACGTCGTGTCGATTCATGTCGCATTGCACCCTGTCACGCACTATCGCTACGACCGCGCCGTTGAACTTGGCCCGCAGATCGTCCGCTTGCGTCCGGCGGCCCACAGCCGCACGCGAATCCTTTCCTACGCGCTGAAGATCCAGCCCGAGGAGCATTTCATCAACTGGCAGCAGGACCCCAGGGCAACTCCCTGGCGCGCCTGGTGTTCCCGGAGAAAACCCGCGAGCTGCGCATCGAAGTGGACTTGCTGGCGGAGATGGCGGTGTTCAATCGGTTCGACTTCTTCCTTGAGCCTTACGCGCAAAAGATCCCTTTCAGCTACGCCGCCGACGAGCGGTGCGAGTTGGTGCCTTATCTGCAAACCCTGCCACTGACACCCAGGTTTCAGGCTTGCCTGGAGGGTATCTCGCGCACGCCGCTACCTGCGGTGGATTTCCTGATGGCGTTGAATCCGCCGACATTGCCTACCTGATCCGTCTGGAGCCCGGGGTGCAGATGCCAGAGCAGACCCTGCTCAATGCATCCGGTTCTTGCCCCGACTCGGACTGGCTGCTGGTGCAACTGCTGCGCAATCTGGGGGTGGCGGCGCGGTTCGTTTCCGGTTGCCTGATCCCGCTGAGGGCTTTTGAAGTTCCGCCCCATGCGCGCATGAGCCTGGTCCGGCCGTTGCTGTTGCGGGCACTGGTGGCGCGTTTCTGGGGTGAGCCCAGCGCCCCGGCCAAGCTGGCGCGCTGGGGCACCGAGCTGCACGATCGCTTCCTGCTGCCGCACTTCATCGCCCAGGATTTCGCCGATGTGCTGGTGGAACTCAATGCTGCGGGCTATGCGTTGCGGGCTGAATGGTTCGCTGCGCACCTGGAGTTTCGTTTTCCCAAGGTGGGCGATTACGCGGTCAGCGGTATCGAGCTGGAGTTGCGGCGGGCCCTGGAGCCTTGGCGTGTGCTGGGTGAGGAGGGTGCGCCTGGAGGCAGCCTCCCTCGGTGGCTGCAGGTACCATGCGGCTCACCCTGGCGGGCGTCGCTATGACAGTCTGCCGGTCAACGCCAACGAAGCGCAGAGACGGCGCCTGGTGCGCTTCTTCCGTCTCGGTCATAGCCCGGGAAGGCTGGCGGTGCCGCGGCTGATCGTCAACGATGAACTGCCGCTGAGCCTGGATCTGCGACGTGTCTAATGCGCCTGCGACGTCCGCGACGCAGCGATATCCGGGCGTCACGGCGGTGACGTTAATCTGACGTTCCCTGCCGTCTGCCGAGTGTTCCATGCCTGACTTGCTAGACCGTTACCCGCTGGGGTACCTACCACGAGTTGCTGGATGACCAGGGCCCTGTCCGGGCGCACTGGCGGCGCTTGCTTGAGCACCTGCAACGCAGCAGTCCCGCGCAATTGGCCCAGCGTCAGGCGCTGCTGGCCCGGCAGATCCAGGAAAACGGTGTCACTTATAACGTCCATGCCGACCCCAAGGGGGCGGACCGGCCTTGGGAGCTGGGCCTGCTGCCCCATGTGATTCCGGCTGACGAGTGGCAATGGCTGTCCGCTGGGATCGCCCAGCGCGCGCGTTTGCTCAATGCGCTGCTGGCGGACCTGTACGGCCCGCAACGGCTGATCCGCGAAGGGTTGCTGCCAGCGGAGCTGGTGTTCGGACACAACAATTTTCTTTGGCCGTGTGAGGGCATTGAGCTGTCAACCAGCGAACGGTAAGCGCGCGCTACCAGATTTTCCACGACACCCATTATCGCTATGGCAGCCCCGTGTCCCTGGCTCAGCAGTTGGCCCACCTCGGGACTGTGCCAGGCAGCACTGCGGCGCGCGGCAGTTGCTGATCAGCCCGGAGCCCACTACCGGCCGTGATGAGCAGGATGTGTTCGGCAATCCTCTGACCCGCCTGGCCTTCGAGCGGCCCATGACGAACTGCAGGTCAATGCTCGGCTCAGCGTCGATATGCTGGACCGGCCGCATCTGGATTTCACCGTCTCCCTGGCTTGGGGCGCTGCGCGCAGGGCGCTGACCTACAGCGGACGGCCGCTGTCGATGGCCTTGCTGGAGGCCTGCCGCTACCGTTTCGAGTCGTCTTATGTGCACCTCAAGCAGCGCTTCGTCGAGTGCTCTGAAAGCTGCTTTGCCCCCGGCCGGCCGCTGTTGCAGGGCGTTCAGGCGCTGATGGGGAAAATGTTCCGTGAGTTCACCTTCGATGCCGAAGCCACCCAGGGGGCCACGCCCTTGGTCGAAGTGCTGGAGCGCCGCTATGCCAGGACTTCGCCCACTTGATGCTGGCCTGCTTGCGCTCACGAGGACTGGCGGCGCGTTACGTCAGTGGCTACCGGCTGACTCAGCCCCCACCGGTTCGGCCGCGACTGATCGGTGCCGATGCCTCCCATGCCTGGGTGTCGGTATTCTGCCCGGTGCAGGGTTGGGTGGATTTCGATCCTACCAAGAATGTGCAGCCGGCACTGGAGCACATCACGCTGGCCTGGGGGCGGGATTTTTCCGATGTTTCACCGTTGCGAGGGGTGATCCTTGGCGGGGGCGGTCATGACCCGGAAGTGCAGGTCACGGTCATGCGGCTGGACCTGTAGCTGGGCATTTCGCTGAAACAGACACCGCGGATTGGCGGTCAAGGGCAGGGTGAGGCAACGGGCCTGAGTGGATTCTCAGGCCCAACGCGGTTCAGGCTTGGGGCGCCTGAGGCTCGGCGTCGTCGACGCTCACTTCACCTTCTGCATCCGGGGTCGGTGTACTGGCTTCATCAGCGGCGGCTTTCTTGCGTTGCAGCTTTTCCTCTTTCTTCTGTTCCTTGGCCAAGTCGCGTTGACGTTTGGCGAAGGAGTAGTTGGGTTTTGCCATGGGCGATCCTCTGGGGTCGAAGGTGAGGTTGAGCGGCGCGTATTCTGCCTGTTATCGGACGTGGACGGTTAATTGGGTTTGCTCTCGGCCCATTTGTCGGGTGTCGAAGGTTGCCAGGTGTCCAGGGCATCCAGCAGGCTGGCCGGCGACTCACTCATTTGCAGCATGTCACGGTGCGGGGCGCGGACGAAGCCTTCAGCGACGATATGGTCGAGAAATCCGCTGAGTTTTTCATAGAAGCCGTTCACCTCCAGCAGGCCCAGGGGCTTGTGGTGATAGCCCAACTGGCCCCAGGTCCAGACTTCGAACAGCTCTTCCAGGGTGCCCAAGCCGCCGGGCAGGGCAATGAAGGCGTCGCTGAGTTCAGCCATGCGCGCCTTGCGTGCATGCATGCCGTCCACCACTTCCAGGCGGGTCAGGCCACTGTGGCCGATCTCTTTGTCTTTCAGGCTTTGCGGGATGATTCCGATGACTTCGCCGCCAGCGGCCAGGGCCGCGTCGGCAACCACCCCCATCAGCCCCACCGCGCCGCCGCCATAGACCAGCGTCAGCTTGCGCTCGGCCAAGGCGCGGCCCAGGGCTTGGGCGGCTTCAAGGTAAAGTGGATTGGCGCCGGTGCTGGCGCCACAGAATACACAAACAGAGGTTAACGACATGCCTTACTCCAAGGTCATTGATGGCCTCAGAGTAAAGGCTCGAAGGTCGGGCTCCAAGTATTAAACCTCGCGTTGCGGGGTTTAATAAGTACCGCTGGCGCCACAGGCGTAGGCGGCGAGCAAGCTGCGAAACAGGCTGTTGAATGGCATGGTGAGCGCTCCGAGAGGAAATGACGGACAGATTTTAGGGGCGCGCCCGGCACCTGGCTGTTTGATTGTCTCGATCGCTTCGATAGCAGAGAGTTGTCTACCGTTATTTGATGCAAATCATAGGCAGTTGGGAGATATTCAGGCAGTCTTCGGTCCCATGGATTCAGATGGATTTTGTTAACCCTGCCTTGGAGATTCACCATGTTTGCCAAACTCGTTGCGGTATCCCTGTTGACGCTGGCCAGCAGCCAACTGATGGCCGCCGAATGCAAGGTCGATGTCGACTCTACCGATCAGATGTCCTTTAGCACCAAGGAAATCACCATCGACAAGAGCTGCAAGACCTTCACCGTGAACTTGACCCACTCCGGCAGCCTGCCGAAGAACGTCATGGGCCATAACTGGGTACTGAGCAAAACCGCGGACATGGCTGGCATCGCCACCGACGGCATGGCGGCCGGTCTCGACAAGAACTACCTGAAGGAAGGCGACACTCGCGTCATCGCCCACACCAAGATCATCGGTGCTGGCGAGAAAGATTCGGTGACCTTCGATGTGTCGAAACTGACCGCGGGAGAAAGCTACGAGTTCTTCTGCTCGTTCCCAGGCCACAACTCGATGATGAAAGGCGCTGTGGTCCTGAAGTAAGCATCAGGTCCGGCGGCAACAAGAAAGCGCCCCGAGGGGCGCTTTTTTGTGCCTGAGGTTTCACCCTTTGGTCGGAGCGGGCTTGCCCGCGAACAGGCCTTTGAACCTTGTGCAGCATGGCCCGGCCGCTTCATCGGCAAGCCGGCTCCAAGGGGCCTGGAGTATCACGGGGCGAAGGGCATGACGCGTTTGTGGTGAGTCTTTTGGTAGGTGTCGCAGATGATCTTGAAGGCTTCCTCGCGCACTGGCTGGCCGTGCAGGAAGGCATCGATCTCGGTATAGGTAACGCCGTGTGAGGCTTCATCCGGTTTGCCCGGCGACAGGTCTTCGAGGTCGGCGGTGGGCACTTTCTCTACCAGGGATTCCGGAGCGCCGAAGTAGCGGGCAATCGAACGCACCTGATTTTTCACCAGGCCGCTCAGTGGCGCCAGGTCGCAGGCGCCATCACCGAACTTGGTGAAGAAACCCATCACCGCTTCGGCGGCGTGGTCGGTACCGATCACCAGGCCGTGGGCGGCGCCGGCGATGGTGTACTGGGCCACCATGCGCATCCGCGCCTTGGTGTTGCCCAGGACGAAATCCCGCGACACCGCTTGCTGGCCCTCAAAGGCCGCCACTTCACTGGCCAGCGCCTTGACCGCCGGGCCGATGTTTACCGTGTGACGCTCGTCGGGGTTGATGAAGTCCACCGAGGCTTGGGCGTCGATCTCGTCGAACTGGGTTTCATAGGGCAGGCGTACGGCAATGAAGCGGTAGCGCTGATCACCGCTGCGCTCGCGCAGTTCACGCATCGCCCGCTGGGCCAACAGGCCGGCGGTCAGCGAGTCGACGCCGCCGCTGATGCCCAGCACCAGTGACTTGAGTCCGGAATTGACCAGGCAATCCTGGATAAAGGCGATGCGCCGGGCGACTTCCGCCTCCAGGTCGGTGTGGTCGATAAACGGTGCTTGGACCTTGAGCTGCTGCGCAATCTCAAGCTGTACGGCTTGCATGATTCACTCCTTGCCAGGTTGGGCTGGTACTTGGAAAACGTGGCGCAAGTAAGCGACGAAGTTCGGATCCTTGCAATGGGTCTTGCCCGCTTCATCGGAGATCTTGGCGACGGGCTGGCCATTGCAGGCGGTCATTTTAAGCACGATGCTCATCGGCTCGACACCGGGAATATCGCAGGTCAGGTTGGTGCCGATGCCGAAGCTGACGTTGATCCGGCCCCGCAGCGCTCGGAATATTTCCAGGGAGCGCGGCAGGGTGAGGCTGTCGGAGAACACCAGGGTCTTGCTCATCGGGTCGATGCCCAGTTTGTGGTAGTGGGCGATGGCTTTCTCCGCCCAGAGGATCGGGTCCCCGGAGTCGTGGCGCAGGCCGTCGAACAGCTTGGCGAAGAACAGATCGAAGTCACCGAGGAAGGCGTCGGTGGTGATGCAGTCGGTCAGGGCAATGCCCAGCAGGCCACGGTATTCGCGGACCCAGCAGTCGAGGGCGGCGATCTGGCTGTCGATCAGCCGTGGCCCTAGTTGCTGGTGGGCCATGATCCACTCGTGGGCCATGGTGCCCAGGGGTTTCATGTTCAGTTCGCGGGACAGGTGCACGTTGCTGGTGCCGACAAAACGACCGGGGAAATCGTGCTTGAGCACATTCACCACTTCCTCCTGGACCCGGTAGGAGAAGCGTCGGCGAGTGCCGAAGTCCGCCACTTGCAGTTCGGACAACTCTTCGCTGCTGGCGTTGGCGCTGAGCCAGTCGAATTTGCGATACAACTGCTCCCGGGCCTGCACCAGTTGGGTTTCACGATAGCGGTAGCGGTTGCGCACTTCGCTGATGATCGCCAGCATCGGCACTTCAAACAGGATCACGTGCAGCCAGGGCCCGCGCAGGCGGATAAACAGTTCGCCATCCTGAATGCCGGTGTGCACGTAACGCAGGTTGAAGCGGAACAGCCCGAGAAAACGCAGGAAGTCTGGCTTGAGGAAGCGGATGCGTTCGAGAAAACCCAACTGGTCGGCGCTCAGGCTCAACTCCGCCAGGCGCTCGAACTGGTAGCGGATCTCTGCCAGGTACGGCTGCAGGTCCTCGCTGTTACGGCAACGAAACTCCCATTCCACCTCCACGTTGGGGTAGTTGTGCAGCACCGCCTGCATCATGGTCAGTTTGTAGAAGTCGGTGTCGAGCAGGTTCTGCACGATGCGATCGGCAAACACACTCTCGCTCATAACGGGAATCTCCATGCTGGCCGCGACGGACAGCGGCGGCTTCAGCTCTTTCAATGAAGGCGCTAGTGGCGCATAGACGCCCGGCGCTTGCCAGTTTTTTTTCACGGCGGGTGATGGTCCGGCCCAGGGAGCGGGCTCGCCAGCAAACAAGCCCTTGAGCCTTGTACAAGGCTCAAGGGCTTGTTTGCCGGCAAGCCGGCTCTTACAGGAGGAGGGCGTCGTTGTGTTCGAGCATCCAGCGCACGAAGTCGCGGACCTTGGGCACTTCCGCTGAGTGTTCGGGGTAGGCCAGGTAGTAGGCGTCCTGGCTGGGCATGGCGTACTTCCAGGCGATCACCAGTTTGCCCTCGGCCAGTTCCTCTTCCACCAGGAAGCGTGGCAGCAGGGCCACGCCACAACCGACCTGGGCGGCGCGGATGCACATATAGAAGGTTTCGAAACGCGGGCCGTGATAGCTGTGTTCGGTCTGGTAGCCCTGCTGATCGAACCATTCGTGCCAGCCTTGCGGGCGCGAGGCGTTCTGCAGCAGCACCAGATCGGTCAGTTGCCGTGGGTCGCTCAAGGGTTCGGCGGGCAGGCTGTCGGGGGCGCAGACTGCCACCAATTCTTCGCTGAACAGCTTCAGGCTCTCGGTGCCGGGGCGCGATCCCTGACCAAAGTAGAACGCCAGGTCGGCGTGGCCCTGAAGCAGTTCGTCCGGTTCCTGCTCGTTGCACAGGTCCAGGTGGATATGCGGATGGCGCAGGCGCCAGCCCTTGAGGCGCGGCACCAGCCAGCGGGCGCCGAAGGTGTAGGGCGTGGACACCCGCAGCACTTCGGTCTCGCCGCCGTAGGAGCGCAGGTAGTGGGTGGACATCTCCACCTGGGTGAGAATCTTGCGCACCTCCACCAAATACAGGTCACCGGCCGGGGTCAGTTGCAGGCGCCGGCGTACTCGGCGAAACAGCAGGTGTTGCAGCAGTTCTTCCAACTGCGCCACCTGCTTGCTCACCGCGCTCTGGGTCAGATTGAGCTCTTCGGCGGCGCGGGTGAAACTCAGGTGCCGGGTCACGGCCTCAAAGCACTGCAATGCAGTGATCGACGGCAGGTAGCGTTTGTTCAGCATGGGGTGTCCTTGTTCTTATCGGTGCTGATGCCGGTTCAGCATGAATAAACGGAATGATATCTCGCTTAAAGGTCGTTTGTTGGCAAGTCTCAGGCCAGCTACAACTACAGGCCTTGATGGTCGTCACAGCGGCCTGGATTTTTCGCTTTTCACCTGTAAGGAGTGACCCCATGGTTGCCGCATTGCTTGATCGTCTGGGTGTGAACCCAGCCTTGTACCAGTCGGGCTCCCAGCCTGTGCATTCGCCTATCGACGGCAGCAAGATCGCCTCGGTGAACTGGCAGGGCGCCGCTGAAGTGGAGCAGCAGGTCAGTCGCGCAGAGCATGCATTCGCCCTGTGGCGCAAAGTACCGGCGCCCCGTCGCGGCGAACTGGTACGGCAATTTGGCGAAGTGCTGCGTGAGCACAAGGCCGATCTGGGGGAACTGGTGTCCTGGGAAGCCGGCAAGATCACCCAGGAAGGCCTGGGGGAAGTGCAGGAAATGATCGACATCTGCGACTTCGCCGTCGGCCTGTCGCGCCAGCTCTACGGCCTGACCATCGCTTCCGAGCGTCCGGGCCACCACATGCGGGAAACCTGGCATCCCCTGGGCGTGGTGGGGGTGATCAGCGCTTTCAACTTCCCGGTGGCGGTCTGGGCCTGGAACACCGCCCTGGCGCTGGTCTGCGGCAACCCGGTGATCTGGAAGCCTTCGGAGAAGACCCCGCTCACCGCCTTGGCCTGCCAGGCCTTGCTGGAGCGCGTGCTGAAGAACTTCGAGGACGCCCCCGAGTACCTGAGCCAGGTGATCATCGGTGGCCGTGATGCTGGTGCGGCCTTGGTGGATGATCCGCGGGTGGCCCTGATCAGCGCCACCGGCAGTACCCGCATGGGCCGTGAAGTGGCGCCGAAAGTCGCCGCACGCTTTGCCCGCAGCATTCTTGAGCTGGGGGGCAACAACGCTATGATCCTCGGCCCGAGCGCCGACCTGGACATGGCGGTGCGCGCCATTTTGTTCAGTGCCGTCGGCACCGCCGGTCAGCGTTGCACCACCTTGCGTCGACTGATTGCCCACGAATCGGTGAAAGAGGACATCGTCACTCGTCTCAAGGCCGCCTATTCCAAGGTACGCATCGGCCACCCGCTGCAAGGCAACCTGATCGGCCCGCTGATTGACCAGCACAGTTTCAACGCCATGCAGGATGCTCTGGAACAGGCCTTGAGCGAAGGCGGCCGGGTGTTCGGCGGCCAGCGCCAGTTGCAGGAGCAGTTCCCCAACGCTTATTACGTGTCGCCGGCGATCGTCGAAATGCCGGAGCAGAGTGATGTGGTGTGCAGCGAAACCTTCGCTCCGATTCTCTACGTGATCGGCTACAACGATTTTGAAGAGGCCTTGCGCCTGAACAACGCTGTGCCGCAAGGCCTGTCGTCGTGCATCTTCACCACTGATGTCCGTGAGGCCGAGCAGTTCATGTCGGCGGTGGGCAGCGACTGCGGCATCGCCAACGTCAACATCGGCCCCAGTGGCGCGGAGATCGGCGGCGCCTTCGGTGGCGAGAAAGAAACCGGCGGCGGCCGTGAGTCCGGCTCCGACGCCTGGCGCGGCTACATGCGCCGTCAGACCAACACCGTCAACTACTCTCAGGAGCTGCCGCTGGCCCAGGGCATCACGTTCGACTGAGTCCGTTGCGTGCGCTCGCTGGTCGGGCGCAGTGGGTGTTGGGGTGATCGGCAATCGGGTTGATTTCGGAGTCTGGCAATGGCGTTACGTGAAGCGTGTCTATGGGAAGCACTGACTCCGCAGAGGCCTGACAACGCGCCGCTCAAGGGCGAGCAGACGGCGGATGTGTGCATCATCGGTGCCGGTTTTACCGGGCTGTCGGCAGCGGTGCATCTGCTGGAGCAAGGCAAGCGGGTGTGTGTGGTCGAGGCCCATCGCGCCGGGCAAGGGGGTTCGGGGCGCAATGTCGGGCTGGTCAACGCCGGCATGTGGATCCCGCCGGACGAGATCGAAGCCGGTTTCGGCGAGCCGGTGGGCAGCCAGCTCAACCGTATGCTTGGGGCGGCGCCGTCCCTGGTGTTCAGCCTAGTGGACAAGTACCGGATCGATTGCCAACTGCGCCGCGAAGGCACTTTGCACATGGCCCATAACGCCCGTGGCGAGGCCGACTTGCGCAGCCGCGAGCACCAATGGCGGCGGCGTGGCGCGCCGGTGGAACTGCTGACCGGCGCTGCTTGTGAAGCGGCCACAGGCACCCGGAAGATCGCCGCAGCGTTGCTCGATCGCCGCGCTGGCACGCTCAATCCGATGGCTTACGTCAGCGGGTTGGCCAAGGCGGCGGCTGATTTGGGCGGCCGGCTGTTCGATCATTCCCCGGTCACCCGCCTGGAACGCCAGGGCCAACGCTGGTCAGTGCAGACCGACCAGGGTGCGGTGCTGGCCGAACAGGTGGTGATCGCCTCCAATGCCTACACCGAAGGTGACTGGACCGAACTGCGACGTAACTTTTTCCCCGGTTACTACTATCAGGTGGCCTCGGCGCCCCTTACCGAGGAGGCCGCGCGGCGGATTCTTCCCGGTGGGCAGGGGTCTTGGGATACCCGGCAAGTGCTGAGCAGCATCCGCCGCGACGCCGATGGCCGTTTGCTGCTGGGCAGCCTGGGCAACGGCAATCAGAAACCCCAGTGGTTTCTCAAGGCCTGGGCCGATCGGGTGCAGCAGCATTACTTCCCCTACCTCAAACCGGTGCAATGGGAATGCACCTGGACCGGCTGCATCGCCTTCACCCCCGATCACTTGATGCGCCTGTTCGAGCCGGCGCCCGGTCTGGTGGCGGTGACCGGTTACAACGGCCGGGGCGTGACCACTGGAACCGTGGTGGGCAAGGCCTTCGCCGACTATCTGTGTAACGGCGATGCTCAGGCCCTGCCGATTCCTTTCGCCCCCATGCAGCCCGTGGCTGGCGTGGGCCTGCGCAGTTGCCTGTATGAAGCGGGCTTTTCCCTGTACCACGCCGGGCAGTGCCTGCGAGTGGTGATCTGAGGAGGAAATAAACAGCTAGAGACGACGCTTTTCGATGCAGCGACTAGCCTGTAGTGGTGCGGCTCGTAGCAGTTGCGCACCGTCAGTGTGCAGTTAGGTGACGCGAGCTGTTACAGCGGGGTTGCACGTTGAATTGTGTCGCGGTTGCAATGATGGTACGCATGGGTTGCGCCCATTAAAAAGCAGGGTTTTACCTTCCGCGGTTTAGACGGTTGCACGCCCAATAAAAAAGGGCTCGAAACAGTCGAAATAACAATAAGACAGCGACTTTTTTCAGAATAAAAAACCACTGGCACGGCGCTTGCTCTGAGCATTGAAGTGAAGTCGCAGTGCCAACTAAAAAACCTTGGAGCACCACCTCATGTCCCAGACGTTTTACAAGAAAGGCTTTCTGGCCCTCGCAGTGGCAACTGCGTTGGGCGTTTCTGCGTTTGCTCAAGCCGACCTGAAGATCGGCGTAGCGGGTCCCATGACAGGCGCCAATGCGGCTTTTGGCGAGCAGTACATGAAGGGTGCACAGGCGGCGGCTGACGAGATCAACGCCAGTGGCGGGGTCAACGGCGAGAAGATCGTGCTGGTCAAGGGTGATGATGCCTGTGAACCCAAGCAGGCGGTGGCCGTGGCCAACCGCTTGGTGGATCAGGACAAGGTAGCCGGCGTCGTGGGGCACTTCTGTTCCTCGTCGACCATTCCGGCTTCCGAGGTGTATAGCGATGCCGGTGTGATTGCCATCACTCCAGGCTCCACCAACCCGCAGGTCACCGAGCGTGGCCTTTCCGCCATGTTCCGTATGTGCGGGCGTGACGACCAGCAGGGCATCGTCGCCGGTGATTACATTGTCGATGTGCTCAAGGGCAAGAAAGTCGCGGTGCTGCACGACAAGGACACCTACGGACAAGGTCTGGCGGATGCCACCAAGGCGCAGTTGATGAAACGCGGCGTGACCCCGGTGCTGTACGAGGGCCTGACCCGTGGCGAGAAAGATTTCAGCGCCGTGGTGACCAAGATCCGTGCCGCCGGTGCCGACGTGGTGTACTTCGGCGGCCTGCACCCGGAAGCCGGTCCGCTGGTGCGTCAGTTGCGTGAGCAGGGCCTGAAAGACGTCAAGTTCATGTCCGATGACGGCATCGTCACCGACGAGCTGGTGACCACCGCCGGTGGCCCGCAATACGTTGACGGTGTGTACATGACCTTCGGTGCCGACCCGCGCCTGCTGCCGGACAGCAAGATGGTGGTGGATGCGTTCCGCAAGGCCGGTACCGAGCCTGAAGGCTACACCCTGTACGCCTATGCGTCGGTTCAGGCCCTGGCCGCCGGCTTCAATGGCGCCAAATCCAACAAAGGCGAAGACGCCGCCAAGTGGCTCAAGGCCAACTCGGTGAAAACCGTGATGGGCGAGAAGAGCTGGGACGCCAAGGGCGACCTGAAGGTTTCCGACTACGTGGTCTATCAGTGGGACAAGGACGGCAAGTACCACCAACTGGAAAAACAAAAGTGACATCAGGACCTGATTACGTTCTTGCAAGCAGTGCTTGGCCGCTCGTAATCAGGTTCTAGGTCCGGACGGACCGGCACTACCCCCCTGGTGCCGGTTCGTATTCGTGCAGTACTTGCCTTTTCTCGTAGAGCTGCACAACGGTTGTGTTGCGCGGACAGGGAACCCCTGTCTCTCGCTGGTGCCCTGTGCCGTCTCTCAAGTCCGTGAGATTGCGTTATGGATGGTATTTTCCTGCAGCAACTGGTCAATGGGCTGACCCTCGGGTCCGTCTACGGCCTGATCGCCATCGGCTACACAATGGTCTATGGCATCATCGGCATGATCAACTTCGCCCACGGCGAGGTTTACATGATTTCCGCTTACCTCGCGGCAATCAGTCTGGCTCTGCTGGCCTACTTCGGCATTGAATCCTTCCCGCTACTCATTCTTGGCACCCTGATCTTCACCGTCGTCGTGACGGGCGTGTACGGCTGGGTCATCGAGCGCGTGGCCTACAAGCCGCTGCGTAACTCCACGCGCCTGGCACCCTTGATCAGCGCCATCGGTATCTCGTTGATCCTGCAGAACTACGCGCAAATCAGCCAAGGCGCCAAGCAGCAAGGGGTGCCCACCCTGCTGGCCGGGGCCTTGAAAGTCGACATCGGCACAGGCTTCGTGCAGCTCACCTACACCAAGATCTTCATCCTGGTGGCGGCGTTCGCCGGCATGGCCTTGCTCACCTACATCATCAAGTACACCAAGCTCGGGCGCATGTGCCGGGCCACTCAACAAGACCGCAAGATGGCCTCGATCCTCGGCATCAACACCGATCGGGTGATCTCCTACGTGTTTGTCATCGGTGCGGCCATGGCGGCCCTGGCGGGGGTGCTGATCACCATGAACTACGGCACCTTCGACTTCTATGCAGGCTTTGTCATCGGCATCAAGGCGTTCACCGCAGCGGTGCTCGGCGGCATTGGTTCGCTGCCTGGGGCGATGCTTGGCGGGATCATCCTCGGCATCTCCGAGTCGTTGTTCTCCGGCTTGATCAACTCCGACTACAAAGACGTGTTCAGTTTCTCGCTGCTGGTGCTGATTCTGATTTTCCGTCCCCAAGGCCTGCTGGGTCGCCCACTCGTGGCGAAGGTGTGAGTATGTCTGCTGCCAATAAACCGATTGATATCAAAAAGAGCGTCGTCGACGCCGTGCTGGCCGGGCTGATTTCGCTGATTGTGTTCGGTCCCATCGTGGGTGTGGTGCTGGATGGCTACAGCTTCAACCTGCAGCCCACTCGCGTGGCGTGGCTGGTGGCGATTGTCATGGCCGGCCGTCTGCTGATGAGCCTGTTCTTGCAAACCCCCAAAGGCTTGAAGATTCTCCAGGGCTTTGAGAGCACCAGTTCCGGGGTGCATGTACTGGCGCCGGACTACAAATCGCGGCTGCGCTGGATCATCCCGGCGTTGATCGTGATCGCCATCGTGTTTCCGTTCTTCGCCAACAAGTACCTGCTGACCGTGGTCATCCTCGGCCTGATCTACGTGCTGTTGGGGTTGGGACTGAACATTGTGGTGGGGCTGGCGGGGCTGCTGGACCTGGGTTACGTGGCGTTCTATGCCATCGGTGCTTATGGCCTGGCCCTGGGTTACCAGTACCTGGGCCTGGGGTTCTGGAGCGTGTTGCCCCTGGCGGCGATTGCCGCGGCACTGGCGGGATGCATATTGGGTTTCCCGGTGCTGCGGATGCACGGTGACTACCTGGCCATCGTGACCCTGGGGTTTGGCGAGATCATCCGCCTGGTGCTCAACAACTGGCTGTCCTTCACCGGGGGGCCCAACGGCATGCCCGTGCCCTCGCCGACATTCTTCGGTCTGGAGTTCGGCCGCCGGGCCAAGGATGGCGGAGTGCCGTTCCATGAGTTCTTCGGCATGGCATACAACCCGACCTTGAAGTTCCTGTTCATCTACATCGTGCTGTTTCTGGTGGTCATGCTGGTGCTCTATATCAAGCATCGGTTGACCCGCATGCCGGTGGGCCGGGCCTGGGAAGCGCTGCGTGAAGACGAGATCGCTTGCCGCGCCATGGGCCTGAACCATGTGCTGGTGAAACTATCGGCCTTCACCCTCGGCGCTTCCACCGCCGGTCTGGCCGGGGTGTTCTTCGCCAGTTATCAGGGCTTCGTCAACCCGTCCTCCTTCACCTTTTTCGAATCGGCGCTGATCCTCGCCATCGTGGTGCTGGGGGGCATGGGTTCCACCGTGGGCGTGGTGATTGCCGCTTTCGTCCTGACCGTGGCGCCGGAGCTGTTGCGCAGCTTCTCCGAGTACCGGGTGCTGCTGTTTGGCATTCTCATGGTGTTGATGATGATCTGGCGACCGCGAGGACTGATCCGCATCAGCCGTACCGGGGTGACGCCACGCAAAGGTGTTTTGACTGAGGGGAACGCGCCATGAGCGATTACATTCTTTCGGTCGAGAACCTGATGATGCACTTCGGCGGCATCAAGGCCCTCAGCGATGTCAGCCTCAAGGTCAAACGCAACTCGATCTTCGCCCTGATCGGCCCCAACGGCGCCGGCAAGACCACGGTGTTCAACTGCCTCACCGGTTTCTACAAAGCCTCCGGCGGGCGCATCGAACTCGATACCCGGGGGCAGCAGACCAACGTCATCAAGCTGCTGGGCGAGCCGTTTCGCGTCACCGACTTCGTGTCGCCGAAAAGCTTCGCCAGCCGCCTGTACTACAAGATGTTCGGCGGCACCCACTTGGTGAACCGTGCTGGTCTGGCGCGGACCTTCCAGAACATTCGCCTGTTCAAGGAAATGTCCGTGGTGGAGAACCTGCTGGTGGCCCAGCACATGTGGGTCAATCGCAACCTGCTGTCCGGCATCCTCAACACCAAGGGCTATCGCAAGGCCGAGAGCGACGCCCTGGACCACGCGTTCTACTGGCTGGAAGTGGTGGACCTGGTGGATTGCGCCAACCGTCTGGCCGGCGAGCTCTCTTACGGCCAGCAACGGCGCCTGGAGATCGCCCGGGCCATGTGCACACGGCCGCAGGTCATTTGCCTCGACGAACCGGCCGCCGGCCTCAACCCACAGGAAACCGAAGCGCTGAGCGCGATGATCCGGCTGCTGCGCGACGAGCACGATCTGACCGTGGTGCTGATCGAACACGACATGGGCATGGTGATGAGTATTTCCGACCACATCGTGGTGCTGGACCACGGCAACGTGATCGCCGAAGGCGGACCGGAAGCGATCCGCAATGATCCAAAAGTGATCGCGGCCTACCTGGGTGCCGACGAAGAGGAACTGGTATGACTCAACCCATACTCGAACTCAAGGATCTGGACGTGTACTACGGCCCGATCCAGGCCCTGAAGAAAGTCTCGCTGCACATCAACGAAGGGGAAACCGTGAGCCTGATCGGCTCCAACGGCGCCGGTAAATCGACCCTACTGATGTCGATCTTCGGTCAGCCCCGGGCCGAGTCCGGGCAGATCTTCTATCGCGGCGTGGACATCACCCACAAGTCGTCCCACTACATCGCCTCCAACGGCATCGCCCAGTCTCCGGAAGGACGTCGGGTGTTCCCCGACATGACCGTGGAAGAAAACTTGCTGATGGGCACCATCCCGATCGGCGACAAGCACGCCGTTGAGGACATGCAACGCATGTTCGAGCTGTTCCCCAGGCTCAAGGAGCGGCGCACCCAGCGGGCCATGACCATGTCCGGCGGTGAGCAGCAGATGCTGGCCATTGCCCGGGCGCTGATGAGCCGGCCCAAGTTGCTCTTGCTGGATGAACCCAGCCTGGGGCTGGCGCCGATCGTGGTGAAGCAGATCTTCGCCACCTTGCGGGAACTGGCGGCCACCGGCATGACCATCTTCCTGGTGGAGCAGAACGCCAACCACGCGTTGAAACTCTCGGACCGTGCCTACGTGATGGTCAACGGCGAGATCCGCCTCAGTGGCACCGGCAAGGAGCTGCTGGTCAACGAGGAGGTGCGCAACGCTTATCTGGGAGGTCACTGACAGTCCGCTCTGTGGATAAAAATGCCCCGTCGGTTCCCGCCGCCGGGGCATTTTTTATCCACAGCAGCCCGCCCGCCATGTCTGTGCTGGCTTGCCAGCGAAACCACTCTCCCCGATGCCTGCTGATTCAGATGCGGTTGTGCGTTCGAGGTGTGCCGGCAAGCCGGCTCCTACGCGCCTAGCGCGTGCATGGGCAAGGGGACGTTCGCAGAGGGGCCGCTCACGTCCGACAATTGTGGACAACATTATTCCCAAGCTGGCAAAGCGCGGCATAAAGACGCTGCAAACAGTTGTTTTTCCACTGTTTTGACTTGTCCCCGTTTGCTGTGGAGCGGGCTGTGGGTAACGTGGGAGTAGCTGGCTGAAAGCCTTTAACCACGTGGCTTGCAGGCGTTTGTGTGTTTTTTGATCAGGTCTTTTTCGGTGGCGCTGGGGCGCAGTTGTCAACCTTTTTATTGTCGCAGTCGGAGCCGCAAAAAGGACGGGATAAGCCTGTGGATAAGTCTGTGACTAAACTCTGGAAAGACCGCGCTGAGCTGCGTGGTTACTGGCCTCTGGCCTTATACGGTTTGACCGCCCGGTCATCTTTTCCGCCTGTGGCGGCATGGGCGGCCATTGCAGGTCAAGCAAAAAACTTCACACGATCGGCGGCAGGCCCTGTCCACAGTGGCTTTGCGAGCGGTGCACTTGCCCCCAAAGACTGTGGACCGGCCTGTGGATAAGGTGCGGGCATCCGGCTGCAGGCCCCGTCAGCCGTGCCTTTCAGGAGGGTGAGCGTTTTTTGTACAGTG
The DNA here is from genome assembly GCF_009861525.1 of Pseudomonas sp. LD120. Classification (GTDB taxonomy): domain Bacteria; phylum Pseudomonadota; class Gammaproteobacteria; order Pseudomonadales; family Pseudomonadaceae; genus Aquipseudomonas. Next base: position 873,789 of record NZ_WVHL01000005.1, read on the forward strand.
ATGCCTGGTGTCCAGCGTTTTGGTTGCCGCTCACCGCCGGGCCGGGCATGCTGCGAAACGCTTTTTTATCGAAACGGCGGCTCGCCACCCAGCAAGGAGAACACCATGACTTCCACACTGTTCATTACGGGCGCGACGTCCGGTTTTGGCGAGGCCTGCGCCCGGCGTTTTGCCGCGGCCGGCTGGTCGCTGGTGCTCACCGGCCGGCGCGAAGAACGCCTCAACGCCTTGTGCACCGAGCTCTCCAAGCAGACCGAAGTGCACGGTCTGGTGCTTGACGTGCGGGATCGCAAGGCCATGGAAACCGCCATCGCCAACCTGCCACCGTCCTTCAGCAAGCTGCGCGGCCTGATTAACAACGCAGGCCTGGCCCTGGGCGTCGACCCGGCGCCCAAGTGCGACCTGGATGACTGGGACACCATGGTCGACACCAACATCAAGGGCCTGATGTACAGCACCCGCCTGCTGCTGCCGCGCTTGATCGCCCACGGCCGCGGCGCCAGCATCGTCAACCTAGGCTCCATCGCCGGCAGCTATCCGTACCCGGGCAGCCACGTCTACGGCGCCAGCAAGGCGTTCGTCAAACAATTCTCCCTGAACCTGCGCTGCGACCTGCAGGGCACCGGGGTGCGAGTGACCAACATCGAGCCGGGCCTGTGCGAAAGCGAGTTCTCCCTGGTGCGTTTCGCCGGCGACCAGGCGCGCTACGACGCCACGTATGCCGGTGCTGAACCGATCCAGCCCGAGGACATCGCCGACACCCTCTTCTGGGTGCTCAACACGCCGGCACACGTCAACATCAACAGCCTGGAATTGATGCCGGTGAGCCAGACCTGGGCTGGGTTTGCCATCGAACGCAAGGTGTAGCCGCTGCTGCAGGCTGCGACAGGGCCGCCAGGCCCTCCAGTGGTTGCAAGACCCGCGCCTCCTGCGGAGGCGGTCGCAGCCTCGCCATGGCTCGGCAGCGACTACAGTTGTACTCGGAAACACATAAGCTGATTCGTTTCAGCTTGGGGGCAGCCTTGGCACGTTAGAATTCCGACCCGACATTTCGCGGCCGTCTCACAGGAGGCGGTGTTTACGAAGTTCGATAGGAGGAATCGTGAGTAACCGAGGTGAGCAGGTTCTGCTCAAACAATCGACCGTACTGATGTTCGCCGTGGCGATCGCCGGTATCGTCACGGGCTTTGTTTCTGGCGCCCAATCCATCTTGTTCGATGGATTTTTTTCCCTGATCGCGACCTTCATCAAGGTCCTGATGTTGATCACCGCCAAGCTGATTGCCAAGGAAAGCAACCATCGCTTTCAGTTCGGTTTCTGGCACCTGGAACCCATGGTGCTGTTGATCGAGGGCAGTTTCCTGCTGTTGATCGCCATCTATGCCTTTCTCAACGGTGTGTTCGGCATCATCAACGGCGGTCGCGAGGTCGAGCTGGGGCTGGTGATCTTTTACGCTGCATTTTTTGCCGTGGCGGAGTTTGCCTACTTTTTCTATGTGCGCCGACGTAACCGCACGCTCAAGTCGTCGCTGATCCAGTTCGACAACATCAGTTGGTTGGTGGACGCGATGCTGTCGGTGGGGCTGTTGGTCAGTTTTGTCACGGCCTTGCTGCTCAAGCATTACGGGCATGGGCAGTGGGCGGTGTATGTCGACCCGGCGATCCTGATCCTGCTGGCCCTGAGCATGCTGCCGCCGGCGCTGAAGATCCTGCGGCCGGCCCTGCGCGATGTCCTGGGGATTGCGCCGGACCACCTGGATGACAAGGTGCGCAGTGTGATGGAGGCGGCCAAGCTTGCCCATGGTTTCGAGGAATACGTCTCCTACGTGCAGAAGCACGGCCGGGCGCGGTTTATCGAGATCCATATCGTGTTGCCGGCGGATTACCCGCTGGGTGACGTGGCCACGCTAGACGACTTGCGCGAAGACATCTCTACTCAACTGGGCGAGGCGGATTCCGCACGTTGGCTGACCATCAGCTTTACCGGGGATCGCAAGTGGATTGCTTGATCGGCGCGACTTGCTTTGTCGGCAAGCCGGCGCCTCGAGCGATTTTGTAGGCGCCAGCTCGCCGGCGAAACGCTTCAGGCGAAGTAGGTGGCCAGGCCGTGATAACAGGTGGCCAGGTGATAAGGCGTGGTCGACGGCATATCTCCTCGGCTGACCGCGCCACGGTCGTCCAGGCACTCGTTCCAGCCCCTGGCATGCAGAAAATGCCTTTGCAGCGCTTTTAGCTGGCGCAGCAAAGCGCTCTGGCTGCCCGCGCGCAAGGTCAGTGCCCGCAAGTATTCGGCCTGGGCCCAGATGCGCTGGGTGGCATCCTTGGTGGCCGCCCCCGGTTGCAGGTCGAGCATGGCGCATACTGCACCGCTCTGTGGATCGACCCCCAGCTGTTCGGTGAAGGCGAATGCCCGCTCCAGCGAGGCGTGTAGTGCGGTGCCGCGCAGCAGGGGCGAAGAGGCGAGGAGGAAGTACCACTCGAACTGATGCCCCGGCTCGAACCAGTTATCCACAGCCCCCCGGGGCTTCTCCAGCATCACCCCATGTTCGGGGTCGATGAACTGCTGCTGCATGGCCTGGCATAGCCCCAGCAGGGCGGCCTGCACGGCCTTATCCTCACGAACTTCCAGGATCGCCAGAAAGGCTTCGGCCAGGTGCATCAGGGGATTCTGTAATGGGCCCGAGCCCGATACGCCCCAGTCTTGCGCGAGGTTGGCTTCATAGAGGCCGTCGCCCCTGGCGAAGCGCTGGGCCACCACGTCCAGCGCGGCGTTGAGCACCGACTCCACCAGCGGCTCGCGGACCCGGGCCCAGTAGTGGGCGCAGGCGAAGAGGATGAAGGCGTGGGTGTAGAGGTCCTTGCGCCGATCCAGCGGCGTGCCGTCGGCATCGATGCTGTAGAACCAGCCACCGTGTTCGGCGTCGTGGAAGTGTCGCTGCAGCGAGCGAAACAGCGCGGCGGCACGCTCCTCGGCAAAGGGCGCGGTGGCATCGCCGATCAATTGCGAAAACACATACAACTGCCGGGCGCAGGCCATGGCCCGGTAGCGCTGCGGCGGCAACGGCCGCTGCTCGGCATCCAGCGCCTCAAACGGCAGAGCCAGTTGCGGATTCCAGCCCGGGCCTTGCCACAGCGGCACGATTACCTGGTGGAAATGCTGCTGTACGGCGTTGAACAGCGCGTGCGATTCAGGCAAGGAGGCGGAGCGGGATACATCGGGCATTGGCTGGCGTCGTCACGGCAGATTTGAGTGCGCGACATGTTACCAGAGAAGCCAATGGGTACTGGTAGGCGCAGCTGTGCCCGCGAACGGGGTTCGCACGATCGCCTCAACCTTGGAACGGGCTTGCCAGTGAGTGCGGTCCACAAAACCACCTGCGCCGGCAAGCCGGTTTCCTGCAGAAGGGGCAGGGGTCAGCCCGCCAGCAACCACACGCCGGTGGCGGCCGACGCCGCGCCCGCGACTCGCACCAGTGGCGCGGCAGCCTGCGGTAGCGCGCGCACCACGGCATAACCGGCCGCGTGCAACGCGGCAGTGGCGGCAACGAAACCAATGGCATAGGCCCAGGGGCTGGACATGTCCGGCAGCTCCAGGCCGTGGGCCACGCCGTGGAACAGGGCAAACAGCGCAGTGGCGGCCAGCGCCAGACTCAGCGGCGGACGCACCGCCAGAGCCACGGCCAGGCCCAGGGCCAGCACCGAGGCGGCGATGCCGCTCTCCAGGGCCGGCAGATTCAAGCCTTCGAAGCCCAGCAAGCCACCGATCAGCATGGTGCCGACGAAGGTGCAGGGCAGCGCCCAGCGCGCCGCGCCTTGTTGTTGAGCCGCCCACAGACCGACCGCCAGCATCGCCAGCAGGTGGTCGAGGCCGCCGATGGGGTGGCCGAGACCAGCCATCAGGCCATTGTCGCCATGGCCGGGGTGGGCGAGGGCCAGGGCCGGAGTCAGCAGCAGGGCCAGGGCCCAGAAGATGCGTTTGAAGGTCATGGTTGGCTTCCTTGTTGAGTATTTCACGGTGTGCGTTCAGGCCGCGGTCAGCAGGCCCTGGCGTTCGATGAAGGCGATGATGTCTTCCAGGCCCTGGCCGGTCTTCTGATTGCTGAAGACAAACGGCTTGCCGCCGCGCATGCGCTGGGTGTCGCTGTTCATCAGGTCCAGGGAGGCGCCCACCAGCGGCGCCAGGTCGATCTTGTTGATCACCAGCAGGTCAGACTTGCAGATCCCTGGGCCGCCTTTGCGCGGCAGTTTGTCGCCAGCGGAAACGTCGATCACATAGATCGTCAGGTCCGACAGCTCGGGGCTGAAGGTCGCCGAGAGGTTGTCGCCACCGGACTCCACCAGGATCAGGTCGAGCCCGGGGAAGCGCCGGTTCAGTTGGTCTACCGCCTCCAGGTTGATCGACGCATCTTCGCGGATCGCGGTGTGCGGGCAGCCGCCGGTTTCCACGCCAATGATCCGCTCCGGCGCCAAGGCTTCGTTGCGCACCAGGAAGTCGGCATCCTCGCGGGTGTAGATGTCGTTGGTGACTACCGCCAGGTTGTAGCGCTCGCGCAGGGCCAGGCACAGGGCCAGGGTCAGGGCGGTTTTGCCGGAGCCCACCGGGCCGCCGATGCCGACACGCAGAGGTTGTGCGTTCATGAGTTTCTCCTAGGAACGGAACAGGCGGCTGTACTGGCGCTCGTGGGCCATGCTCGCCAGGGACAGGCCGAAAGCGGCGCTGCCAAGGTGGTTGGGGTCAAGGTGGGTGGCGTGGCGCTGGGCCTCTTGCAGCAGCGGCAGCAGCTCGCTGGTCAGACGCTGGGCCGCCTGCTGGCCCAGCGGCAGGGTCTTCATCAGCACCGCTAGCTGGTTTTCCAGCCAGCTCCAGAGCCAGGCCGCCAGGGCGTCCTCAGGGTTGATGCGCCAGGCGCGGGCAGCCAGGGCCCAGCCCAGAGCCAGATGCGGTTCCTCCTGGTGCGCCAGCTGCGCGCGGGCCTCGTCATCCAGCTCTGGCAGGCCGTCCAGCAGTTGTTTGAGGGAATAGCCCATTTGCCGGCTTTCCTGATAGAGCTCGCGGGTTTCGCGGCTGGCCCGGTGCTCTTCGCAGAGTTGCTGCAGTTGTTTCCAGTCGCGCTCGGCGGCGGCCTGACAGTGGGCCAGAAGCACTGGGGCTTCGAAACGCGCCAGGTTGAGCAGCAATTGATCGCTGATCCAGCGGCGGGCGCTGTCCGGGTCATGCACGCGTTGTTGCTCCACCGCCATCTCCAGGCCCTGGGAATAGCTGTAGCCGCCAATTGGCAATTGCGGACTGGCCAGGCGCAGCAGGGCCCAGGCCGGGTTCACGGACGGACGCCGAACTGGTGCAGGCGCGGTGGGTAGTTGAAGTCTTCATCGCCGTGGCGTGAATGATGATGACCGCCGCCATAGGCGCCGTGTTCGGGCTGGAAGGGGGCCTCGATGGTTTCGGTGCCAGCGCCCAGTTGTTCGAGCATGGCCTTGAGCACGTAGTCGTCGAGCAAGCGCAGCCAGCCATCGCCCACTTGCAGCGCTACGTGGCGGTTGCCCAGGTGATAGGCGGCGCGGGTCAGCTCGAAGGCATTGCGGCAGGTGACGTGAAGCAGGGTTTCCGGGCGGGCGCAGACTTTGACGATACGCCCGTCCTCGGCTTCCAGGAATTCACCGTCGTGCAGCGGTGGCTGGCCGCGCTCCAGAAACAGGCCGACGTCTTCGCCCGCGGTACTGAAACAGCGCAGGCGGCTTTTGCTGCGGGCCTCATAAGTGAGGTGCAGTTCGGCGGACCAGACGGCGTGGGGATCGGTTCTGCGGTGAATCACCAGCATCGGGAAGCTTCCAGCTATGAACGATGCACAAGCCAGAGCAAGGGCCTTGCCAATCGTTCGCAAGAGAGGAAAAACCCCGCATCAAGGCGGCAGCGGCGTCAGAAAATGGGGCACCCTTAGTTTTATATTGTTACAAAATGGCGCGCAAAATTGATTTATAGCACCGAGTTGGTGCGCTTGAGATTTTTTTTGCTGCAATCCGGTGCCGGGTTGTCAGGCAAGCGCGAACGCGCACTCCAGAGCGGGGCGCGAGCGGTTCAGAGGCGCTGGTGGGGCAATGGCGTCGAGGTTATTCGGTGCTGCCCAAGCCTTGCCAGTGCTTCAGGCCGATAAAGACAAAGCGCAGCTGCTGGGTCATCTTGGCCTGGGGCGTCAGGTGCTCGGGCAGGGCCTGGGCCGCAGGATCGATGATGTCCGGCAGAGTGGCGAACACGCTTTTGACGATCAGGTCGGCCATGACGCCCAGGTCGGCGGCGTTCAGGTGCTGCAACTTGGGCATCCGGGTCAGGTCGCTGGCTAGGTCTGCGGTGATGTTTTCGCGCAAGCTGGCGATGGCCTGACGCACCGGCAGCGAGCCGCCGTACTGCTCGCGGGCAAGGAATAGAAATTGCGCTCGCTTGGCTTCCACCACATCAAGGAAGATCCGCACCGAGGCGTCGATGATGCCGCCCATGACAAATTCGTTGTGGCGTACCAGACGCAGGGTTTCGCGGAAGGTCTGGCCGACTTCGCTGACCAGTTCCAGGCCCAGTTGGTCCATGTCACTGAAGTGCCGGTAAAACCCGGTGGGGACGATGCCAGCGGTTTTTGCCACTTCTCGCAGACTCAGGCTGCCGAAGCCTCGACCACATTCCATCAGGTGCCGGGCGGCATCCATCAGGGCGTTGCGGGTCTGTTGCTTTTGTTCGGCGCGGGGCAGCATCGGAGGGCGTTCTTTGCTCAATGAGAAGCGGCGCACTCTAGCAAATCAACTTTGCCGGAGTCGAACTGGAGTCGGGGGGGAGCGGTGGGGGTAACGCTTGCAACGTGGTCTTTAAAAGTCCAAGCCCGATCGGCGGATCGGGCTTTTTTCCAGGGCCAACATGGCCTTAGCTCGCGGCTTGATGACGTTGAGCCAGGCGATCAGCACCGCCTTCGGCAACCAACTGGCCTTGAGGCGTGCGGCTGAAACCATCTTCAACCAGGCCTTTCTCTTCCAGGCGATCACGGCCACCTTCAGCTACGGTCTGGCCCTGTGGGGTGCGGTCGTAGCCATCTGCGGCAACGGTCTGGCCCTGTGGGGTGCGGTCGTAGCCATCTTCGGCAACGGTCTGGCCTTGTGGGGTGCGGTCGTAGCCATCTTCGGCAACGGTCTGGCCTTGTGGGGTGCGGTCGTAGCCATCTTCGGCAACGGTCTGGCCCTGTGGGGTGCGGTCGTAGCCATCTGCGGCAACGCTTTGACCTTGTGGCGTACGGTCGTAACCGTCGGTAGCGACTTTGTTACGTTCCAGCAGACGATCCGCGCCACCTTCAGCCAGGGTTTGGGTGAATACGCTGTGGCTGGCTTTGACTTGCGGAGTGGCTTGTTCAGCAGCGGGCAGGGCGTAGGCGTTGGCGGCCAGGATGGATAAGGTCAGGCTGAGCAAGAGGTTGCGTTTCATGATAAGTGGCTCCTTGAAAGGGCGATCAGTGGGGTACGGAGCTCATGTTACCGCCGCTAATTCGATATGAAAGTTCATAAACACAATGGTAATAATCAATAGAATTGATTGTTTGCGCCGAAGGCTCTAGCTCGCGTATTTGCGCTGATTGCTTTGGCACCGACCTGGGTATTTTCGACCCACTTCTGCCCCGTGATGGAACATGTCGCGGTAACACTAAGTTGCCTTAATGGTCAGGAATCCGGTTTTTTCCTCCGGGCGGGCACTCCGATAAAACCTGCGCGGGCTTTGTCAGTCGTAGTTTTCATGGCCGGTGATGGTTCATTGGCGTTTCACCGATGCGTCGTGGTTAGGCGCTCAGTTGTCTTTAGGAGCCTCGTGCAATGACGCGCACTCGTACATTTATTCTCGGGTCTGTCTCCAGCTTGATCTTGCTGGTGGCGGGGCTGGTGCTGGTGATCGCTTTCTTCGATTGGAACCGGATCAAACCGACGCTCAATGCCAAGGTCTCGGAGGCGTTGCATCGCTCGTTCGCGATCAACGGCGACTTGTCGGTGGTCTGGCAGCGTGACCCCGATGAAGGCGGCTGGCGGGCCTGGCTGCCTTGGCCCCATGTGGTGGCCGAGGACCTGACCCTGGGCAATCCGGACTGGTCCAAGACGGCGCAGATGGTCAGCCTCCGGCGAGTCGAACTGCGCATTGCGCCCCTGGCCCTGCTGGCGCAACGACTGAGCATCCCGCGTATCGATCTGACCGAGCCCGATGCCGCCTTGCAGCGGCTGGCTGACGGTCGCGCCAACTGGACCTTCAAGTTCGATTCGAAGGACTCCGATGCCGAGCCCTCCAGCTGGACGGTGGAGATTGGCGCCATTGGCTTCGACAAGGGCCATGTGACCCTGGATGATCAGCGCCTGAACACTCAGTTGGACCTGCAGGTGGCGCTCTTGGGCAAGCCCATTGCGTTCAGCGAAATCGTCGGGGAACGCGAGGCGAAGACGATCAGCGAGCAAGGCGCCGTGCCCCAGGCCTATGCCTTTGGCCTCAAGGTCAAAGGCCAGTACCACGGCGAAAAACTCGTCGGCACTGGCAAGATGGGTGGCCTGCTGGCCCTGCAGGACGCTCGCAAGCCATTCCCTTTGCAGGCTCAGGCGCAGGTCGGTGACACCCGGGTCGAGTTGCGCGGCACGCTGACCGACCCGCTGAACCTCGGCGCCCTGGACTTGCGCTTGACGCTGGCGGGTTCCAGCCTGGGCAATCTCTATCCGTTGACCGGGATCACCCTGCCGGATTCGCCGGCGTACGCCACCGATGGCCGCCTCAGCGCCAAGCTGCGCGATCCGGCGGGCGCGAGCTACCGCTATCAGGACTTCAACGGCAAGATTGGCGACAGCGATATTCACGGCAACCTGACCTACCTCGCCAGTCAGCCGCGACCCAAGCTCAGTGGCGCATTGGTTTCCGATCAGTTGCTGTTCAGGGACCTGGCGCCGCTGATCGGCGCCGACTCCAATGCCAAGCAGCAGGCTCGGGGTGGTGAGAGCAAACAGCCGACGGGCAAGGTGTTGCCGGTGGAAGAGTTCCGCACCGAGCGCTGGCGCGATATGGATGCCGACGTGGAGTTCACCGGCAAGCGCATCGTCCACAGCACCGACTTGCCCTTCACCGATCTCTACACCCATCTGCTGCTCGATGACGGACTGCTCAGCCTGGAACCCTTGCGCTTTGGCGTAGCCGGAGGTCGGCTCGATGCAAAGGTGCGTCTCAATGGTCGGAGTGCACCGTTGGAAGGCCAGGCCAGGCTGACCGCGCGCCACGTTAAACTCAAGCAACTGCTCCCCAGCTTCGAGCCGCTGAAAACCAGTTTGGGTGAGCTCAATGGCGATGCCGATATCGCCGGGCGTGGCCATTCGGTGGCGGCGTTGCTGGGCAGCGCCAACGGTGATCTGAAAATGCTCATCAATGATGGCGCCATCAGCCGCAGCCTGATGGAAATTGCCGGGCTCAATGTCGGCAACTATGTGGTCGGCAAGATCTTTGGCGACAAAGAAGTGAAGATCAATTGCGCCGCCGTCGACTTTGGCATCAAGACGGGCCTGGCCACCTCCAGGTTGTTCGTCTTCGACACTGAGAACGCGGTGATCTACGTCGACGGCAGCGCCAACATGGCCAGCGAGCAACTGGACCTGACCATTACCCCGGAGTCCAAGGGCCTGCGTCTGCTTTCCCTGCGTTCGCCGCTGTATGTTCAAGGTGCGTTCAGCAACCCCAATGCCGGGGTCAAGGCTGTGCCGTTGGTGCTGCGGGGCGCTGCAATGGTGGCATTGGGAGTGATTGCCGGACCGGCCGCTGGGTTGCTGGCGCTGGTGGCGCCCAGTGGCGGGGACGAGCCCAACCTGTGCGCGCCGTTGCTGCAGCAGATGCGTTTGGGTAAAGCGCCGGTAACGGTCAAGCCAAGCCGCTAAGCCGCAAGGCGCCGCATTGGGTGGGCGGCCCGGCTCCTGCAATCAGGAACGGGGCGGGGAGAGGGTCACAGGTCCTGGAGGATGTCTGCCATGTCGTCGGCGTGTTCTTCTTCCTGGGCCAGGATTTCTTCGAACAGCCGGCGAGTGGTGGGGTCCTTGTCGCCGATGTATTGGATGATCTCGCGGTAGCTGTCGATGGCGATCCGTTCGGCTACCAGGTCCTCGTAGACCATTTCCTTCAGGTTGTTGCCGGCCACGTACTGGGCATGAGAGTGCTTGGACAGCAAGTCCGGGTTGAACTCCGGCTCGCCGCCCAACTGCACGATACGCTCGGCCAACTTGTCGGCGTGTTCGGCCTCCTGAGTGGCGTGTTCGAGAAACTCATCGGCGGCCACGCTGGCCTTCAGCCCATTCGCCATGAAGTAGTGGCGCTTGTAGCGCAATACGCAGACCAGTTCAGTGGCCAGCGACTCGTTGAGCAGGCGTAGCACTTCTTCGCGATCGGCGTTGTAGCCTTCGGTGACGGCGCCGTTTTCCACATGCTGGCGAGCCCGTGCGCGCAGGGTGTTTACATCAGACAAATGCATGTCGCTCATCTCAATCTCCTAGAGGCTAATCCGTTTTGCGCCAGGCTCTGTTGGCCTGATCGCTACTTAGGGTGTGAGTCCCAGGCGCAGCAAAAAGTTTTATCGGATGTGTCTGTCGTTCAGCCCTCGCTGTCCGGCTGGGGTGAGCGGCCCCCTCGCGCCAGCAGTGGGTGCCCGGCTCGCAGTGATTCCTGTTGCAACCACTGGAAGAAGGCCTTCACCGGCGGGTGGCGCTCACGGCCTGGCACGCACAGGGCGCTGTAGCCGGCACCGTCCACCTGGATCTCTGGGCGGTAAGGTTGCAGCAGGCCGCTGGCCACGCTCTGGGACACCAGGATGTTGCTCGCCAGCACCAGGCCCTGGCCGGCAATGGCCGCTTGCAGGGCGTACTGCTCCTCGTCGTAGGAGCGGATTGGCGCCGGGTCGTCGAGCCAGTTTTCCCCGGCCTGGGCACACCAGGCCTGCCAGCCATCGGCATACAACCTCGAATTGCGCCAGTGCACGCTGATCAGGTTCGGTCGCTGTTGACGCGCCAGGGCCAGCTGTTGCGGTGCGCCATAGACCGCAAAGCGCTCATCGAACAGGCACAGACCGTAGAGGTTGAGGTAGCCATCCTGGCTGTAGCGGATCGCCACATCGATGCTGGCGTCCTGCTGCAAGTCCACCACTTCGCACTGGGTGTCCAGGCGCAGGTTGATGCGTGGATGCTGGGTGTAAAAACGCCCCAGCCGCGGCACCAGCCACAGGGCGGCGAAGGCGGCGGTGGTGGACACGGTCAACTGCGCGGCACTGGGGCTGGGGCGCAGGGTGTCGACGCTCTGGGCCACATCCAGCAGGGCGCCATGCAGGCTGTGGAACAGTCGGCGGCCGGACTCCGTCAGGCGTACCTGGCGGGGCAGGCGTTCGAACAAGGCCACTCCCAGCCAGTGTTCCAGGCTGCGGATCTGGTGGGACACCGCGGTGGGGGTCACCGACAGGTCCTCGGCAGCGGCCTTGAAGCTCAGCAGGCGTGCGGCGGACTCGAAGGTGCGCAGTGCGGTAAGGGGCAGATGGGCGAACATGATGGGCCCTATGGATGAATTGAATTCATCAAAGTGAATGTTTACTCATTTGTTGGTGAGTCGCGGTAACTCTAGATTTAACGCGGAATAGGGCCGGATTCAAGGCCGTTACCGTCAATCCGCACACGAGAAAACAGATGAGTACAGTTCTTGCCATTCACGGCAGCCCACGAGGCGAGCGCTCCCACAGTCGGCGTCTGGCCGATGACTTCCTACACGCCTGGCAACAGGCCAATCCCGAGGGAATCCTGACCCGGCGCGAAGTCGGGCGAGGTTCCTTGCCCCACGTCAGCGAAGCCTTTATCGCGGCGGCGTTTTATCCACAGCCCGAAGCCCGCCCGCTATCGATGCAGGCCGATCTGGCCTTGAGTGACGAGTTGGTGGACGAGTTGCTCGGCCACCAGCGCCTGGTGATCTCGGCGCCGATGCACAACTTCAGCGTGCCCAGCGGGATCAAGGCCTGGGTCGATCACATCGTGCGCCTGGGGCTGACTTTCAACACCCTTCAGGACAACGGCGTGGCCCAGTACCAGCCGCTGGTGCAGGGCAAGAAGGTGTTGATCGTCACCAGTCGTGGCGGCGGTGGCTTTGGCCCCGGGGGCGAGCATGAAGCGATGAATCACGCCGACCGCTGGCTGCGCACGGCCCTGGGGTTCATCGGCATCGAGGACGTAACGGTGGTCGCGGCAGAAGGCGAGGAGTCGGCGCCCGAGCGTTTCGAACCATCCTGTGCCGAGGCGCGGCAGCGTCTGTTGGCTCTGGCAACCAGCTTCTGAGGTGGCGCCATGGCCTGGATGTTCCTGCTGCTGGCGGCGGCCTTCGAAGTCACGTTCGCCATGGGCATGAAGTACGCCCAAGGCTTTACCCGGCTCTTGCCGTCGCTGCTGACGGTGGTCGCGGCGTTGGGCGGTATCTATTTCCTGACCCTGGCCATGCGCGAGTTGCCGGTGAGCGTGGCCTACCCGATCTGGACCGCCATTGGTTCACTGGGCACGGTGCTGCTGGGCTTCATGCTGCTGGGGGAAAGCCTGACGCCGGTCAAGCTGGTGTCGGTGGGCCTGATCGTGGCCGGGGTGGTGGGGCTGAAGTAGTCACTCGGGGCCGGGCTGTCATCGGTTTGTCGCCGAAGCGTCATGGGGGGTGACGATGGCCTTGGTTATGGTCTAGCTTTCAGCCAGCCCCCCTGCCTTCGCACAAGGACGTCGTATGTCCCAAGAGTTTGCCACGCGTTATCCCCTGGTACTGGTGCCTGGCATGCTCGGTTTTGTCCGTCTGCTGCTGTATCCCTACTGGTACGGCATCATCCCGGCCTTGCGCCGGGGTGGGGCCCAGGTGTTTGCGATACAGGTGTCGCCGCTCAACTCCAGCGAGGTGCGCGGCGAACAACTGCTGGCTCAGGTGCAGCGGATCATGGCCGAGACCGGTGCGCCCCGTGTCAACCTGATCGGCCACAGCCAGGGCGCGCTTACCGCCCGTTATGCGGCGGCCAAACGCCCTGATTGGGTTGCCTCCGTGACGTCGGTGGCCGGTCCCAACCACGGTTCCGAACTGGCGGATTACCTGGCGCGGCATTCGCCGGCACACAGTCTTAAGGGGCGTGTCCTGAGCTGGCTGTTGCGGGGCGTCTCGGCCTTGATGACGCTGCTGGAAACCGGCTATCGCGGGCCCAGGCTGCCGGTGGATATCCACGCTTCGCATCAGTCGCTGACCACCGCGGGCGTGGCCCTGTTCAACCGCCAATACCCTCAAGGGTTGCCGTCCACCTGGGGCGGCCAGGGCCCGGCAGAGGTCGGCGGCGTGCGCTACTACTCCTGGTCCGGCACCTTGCAGCCAGGCAAGACCAATCGCGGGCGCAATCTGTTCGACGGCACCAGCCGCAGTTGCCGCCTGTTCGCCCGCACCTTCGTCCGTGAAGCGGGGCAATGCGACGGCATGGTCGGACGCTACAGCTCGCACTTGGGGCAGGTGATCGGCGACGACTACCCCCTGGACCACTTCGATATCGTCAACCAGTCCCTGGGGTTGGTGGGCAAGGGCGCCGATCCGATCCGCCTGTTCGTCGAACATGCCCAGCGCCTCAAGGCCGCTGGGCTCTGATCCGAGTCTCGGTCCGGTGGCGCGGCGTGCGACGTTACCCCAGGTGGCGAAGGCCTTTCAGGCGACCTGAGCTTTGGCGCCCAGCACCGTGGTCCAGCGCTCCGAAAGAACCACCCCGCCCAAGGTCAGCACGCCGCCCACCAGATGGAACCAGGCCAGTTGCTCGTGCAGCACCACGGCGGCAATCAGCGCGGTGATCAACGGCAGCAGGTTGAAGAACAGCGTGGTCCGGCTCGGCCCCAGGCGCACCACCGCCTGCATCCAGGCCAGGGGCGCGAGCATCGAGGCCAGCAGGCAGGCATACAGCACCAGCGGAATGTTCTGCAGGGTCGGGCCTACCTTTGGCGAAGCCAGGAACAACGGTAGCAATACCACCACCGCCACCAGCACCTGCAGGTACAACAGCACCAGCGGCGGCAGGCGCAGCTGCCATTTTTTCAGCAGGGTGCTGTAGATGGCGTAGGCCAGGGTGGCAATCAGCATCATCGCATCACCCAGGTTGACCCCGTGCTGCAGCAGCGCAGCGAGGCTGCCGGAAGACACCACCACCAGCACCCCGGCAAACGACAGCACTGCGCCCACCAGGGCTCCGGCGGTCAGGCGCTGGCCGAGGCTGACGATGGCCATGGCCAGGGACATCAGCGGCATCAGGGACAGAATGATGCCCATGTTGGTGGCCGAGGTCAGGGTCGCGGCGAAGTAGGCCAGGCTCTGATACACCGCCATGCCCAGCACCCCGAGGATGGAGATCCGCCAAAGGTTCGGGCGGATCAGCGGCCAGTGGCGCAGCACCGGCTTGAGCATGAACGGAGTGAACAGCAGGCCGGCCAGCAGCCAGCGATAGAAACCGATCTCCGCGGGGAAGATCGCGCCCACGGCGAGTTTGTTGACCACGGTGTTGCCGGCCCAGATAAAGATGGCCAGCAGGGGGTAAGCGTATTGCATGGAAACAACCAGAAAATGTGTGAGGGCCGATTATCCGCCTGTCCGGATCAATGCCTATACTGCGAACCGGACAACCCGCCCCGACATCCGGACAGCATGAGCAAAAAACACATCGATCTCCTGGATTTCCACGGCCTGCCAGCGCCGGTGTATTTCCGTTATGCCGATTTCGCGGCCCACAGCCATGCCCTGGAGCACCGCCATCCCTGGGGCTGCCTGGAATACTCGGCCCACGGCGTGATGCACATGGACATTGCCGGCCAGCGCTTCATGTCGCCGCCGCAGTACGCGGTCTGGGTGCCACCGCAGACGCCCCACAGCTTCTACACCTCGCAACCGATCAACTACCGAGCGGTGCTGCTGGCGCCGGAACTGTGCACAGACCTGCCGGAGCAGGGCAGTACGCTGGCCATCAGCGAAATCCTCAAGGCGATCCTCAAGGACTTCGCCGCCCGGGATGTGCAGATCCCCGAGGGCGAGGCCGACCAGCGCCTGGCCCAAGTGGCCCTGGACCAACTGCGTCAGGCCCCAGCACATAAAGGCTACCTGCCCTATGCCCGCCACCCCGAGCTGCTGCGGGTGCTGCAAGCCCTGCAGGCCGATCCCGGCAACAACCAGCCCCTGGCCCACTGGGCACAACAGGCCCATGTCAGCGAACGGACCCTGGCCCGGCAATTCGTTCGCGAACTGGGCATGAGCTTTGGCGAGTGGCGCCAGCGCCAGCGCTTTCTCGCCGCGATCGAAGCCCTGGACAGCCCGCGCAGCGTCCAGGAAATCGCTTTCGACATGGGTTACAGCAGTGCCTCGGCATTCATCGCCATGTTCCAGCGCCAGGCCGCCTGCACCCCCGAGCAGTACCGCCGGGCCGGCCTGCAGAACAGATGAAGGTGTAACAAGCTTTGTCTACACTGCGCACAAGGCCGTGCCCGTCGGCGCGGTGACCAGGAGAAAACTCCATGAAGATGTTGCGTATTCCGTTGTTGATGCTGGGCCTGCTGCTGTGTTCCCAGGGGTTTGCCGCCACCGCCCAGCAGAACAAGATGACCAGCTGTAACGCCGAAGCCAGCGCCAAGAGCCTCAAGGGCGACGAGCGCAAGGCCTTCATGAGCACCTGCCTCAAGGCCGCCCCGGCCACACCTCAAGAAAGAATGAAGAGCTGCAACGCCGATGCCACCGCCAAGGCCCTCAAGGGCGATGCGCGCAAGGCGTTCATGAGTGATTGCCTGAAGAAGAAATAGCCCCTGTCGATAGCGTCACTGCGCCTCCCCGTACTGTCTTGGGGGAGGCTCATCTCCCGCGCGTCTCGTTGCTCGCGGCTGCTTTTCTCAGCCGTATTTCATCATTCTGTTTATGATTTCTTGCGCTTCGTCCGAAGCGAGGAGGTGGACGTTCGACGCCTTGATGGAGGGCCATCGCCTGGCGCTGGCCAGCAATTGCATAGGGAAGTGACGGTGAAAAGAGTTCTGTGGGTTCTGCTGTGTTGTGTTCTTGCGGGGTGTGCTTCTGCTCCTCGTCAAAAAAGCCAGGATGAGGTCCTCTCTGACGTGGCGTCAGCTATACAACAGGGCCGCGATGGCTCCCCGCAATTCCAGGATGCCTTGCCGCTCGCCGTTACCCGGATCAACAGTCACGGCGTGCTTCCCGATCGCCTGATGATCGTGGCGGGGGGCGGCATGGAGCGCTTTGGCATGCGCGACATGTTCCGCATGGTGTCTGCAGAGCTGAATAGAAAGCTGGTGATATTCGGCGCCAACCCGGCATTGGACAAGGCGATTGTCGGCGGCGCGCTGAGTGATCAGCAGTTTCCTCGGGTCTGGGTGTTCTTTGTCGGCGAGCCGGCGCAAGAGCAGGAAATGCAGGCCATCGTCGAAGCGGCGGGGAGCAAGTATTCGTTTATCAGCAAATACCAGGAATGAGCCTGATGACTCTGGCCATGAGCATGCGCCGCGCTATCGAGCGCGCACTGGCAGGCGGACTTCTGCTGATCATCAGCGGCTGCATGACGCCGCCCCTGGTCTACGAAAATGAACGCTTCGACAACCGCATGCTGTGCACAGAGGGCGTGAAGCGGGTCTCCCTGATGCAGCGATATTCCTTCGACCTGCCCGGGCCTTATCGGCATGCCAAATGCGCAACCGTTACCGGAGGGTTTTATTATGAAAAGGCCAGTGACTCACTGTCAGTGGGAACTTCCGGGTCCTTTTCCTATGGCGACACCCAGGTGACGGCGTCCGGGCTCTATATGCGGGTCGACAGCTTTCTCGATGGTCAAGGCGTGGGGCTGCTCTACCCGAAGCCGGCCTTTCTTGATGATTTGCTGGCCAGGCAGGCGTTGCCTTCCTATCACGGCGTCAAGCCCAGCAGCATCGACTGGGTGAGCATGCAGGGGCACTCATGTCTACGCATCTACGAGCGTTGGGAGGGGCGCGCGGTTGGTATCTTCGAGGATGAGGTCAAGTACTGGTGCTGGGAACAGGAGAGCGGCCTGCAACAACCCTTCTATGTGCATGCCGGGCAGCGCCTGCCCCTTGGGAGCAAGGGCTACGACCTGGATCAGGTGTTTATCCTGCCGTGGTTCCAGAGCCTGAAGATCAACCCCCTGCCAGAGCCGGTGCTGGCCAAGGCCCGAGCCGGTATTCAAAAGGCGTGTGCCCATATCAAGTCGCGCTACGACCAGAACCTGAGATGGGGCGATGACTATCCCGACAAGCGCCTGACCCTGACCCGCCTGCACTACTGCGGCTACGACGTCCCGCTGCCCGACCTTTCAGCCCCGCTGCCTCAGGCCAAAGGCGACTGAAGCTTCGCCTGTCACAAGACTCAAGTACCCATGTAAGCCCATGCCTTTGGGGCGCCTGCCACTATTCCTCAGGGGTGAAGGCTGGCAGACTGCCGGTCTTTTCCCCGCTGTTTGTCTTGAGGCTATATGCCAGCGTTTTCGCAGCGTCATCTGTTGTTTATCAGTTGGATCATCATCTTTGGCGGCTTGCTGCTGGTTTTACCGTTACGGCTGTTGCCCAGCCTGCTGGCGGGGCTGTTGGTGTTCGAGCTGGTCAACATGCTCACTCCGCAATTGCAGCGGCTGATCGAGGGCCGACGTGCGCGCTGGCTGGCGGTGGCGCTGCTGGGCACGCTGGTGGTCAGTCTGTTGACGTTGCTGTTCGCCGGGGCTTTCAGTTTTCTGTTGCATGAAGCGGAGAACCCCGGCGCTTCGCTGGGCAAGTTCATGGTGGTGGTGGACAAGGCCCGCGGCCAGTTGCCGCCGTTCCTCGATTCCTACCTGCCGGCCAGCGCTGCGGAGTTCCAGGCCGCCATCGGCGCCTGGGCGAGCAAGCACCTGAGCGAGTTGCAACTGGTGGGCAAGGACGCGGCGCACATGTTCGTGACCTTGCTCATTGGCATGGTCCTGGGGGCGATCATCGCCTTGCAGCGCATCCCCGACCTGACCAAGCGCAAGCCATTGGCAGCAGCGCTGTTCGATCGCCTGCACCTGCTGGTCCAGGCGTTTCGCAACATCGTCTTCGCCCAGATCAAGATTTCCCTGCTCAACACTTTCTTCACCGGGATCTTTTTGGCGCTGGTCCTGCCACTGTTCGGGGTCAAGCTGCCGCTGACCAAGACCTTGATCGTGCTGACCTTCCTGTTGGGCCTGTTGCCGGTGATCGGCAACCTGATCTCCAACACCCTGATCACCATCGTCGGGCTGTCGCTGTCGATCTGGGTGGCGGTGGCGGCGCTGGGCTACCTGATCTTTATCCACAAGCTGGAATACTTCCTCAACGCGCGGATCGTCGGTGGGCAGATCAGTGCCAAGTCCTGGGAACTGCTCCTGGCGATGCTGGTATTCGAGGCTGCCTTCGGCCTGCCCGGGGTAGTGGCGGGGCCGATCTACTACGCCTACCTGAAGAGCGAGTTGAAGCTGGCGGGGCTGGTCTGAGTCTGGTCGGGCCTCAACTGCGCTCAGCATCCTTATAGGTCACCGCCTTCAGGCGATCGAGGCCTGAGCCGATATGGAACGAGAACGGTCGGCCAAGGTGCTCGATCTTCTTCGAACATTCGCGGGTCCAGGTGCCTTGGCGGTTGTCGGCGCTGAAGTCGGCAGCCAGCAGTTGCTCGCCCAGCGTGCCGATTTCAATCGACAATTGCAGCTCGCTGCGCAGCAGGTCGTTTTGAACCTGCTCTTCGCTCCACAGGCGAATCTCGCCTTGGCTCATGCGCTCGCGCAGTTGGGCGTCCCTGACGTGCATCAGGGCAGGCAGGGTTTGCCTTCTGAGGTTCTGAGCACGGTAATTGAGGTAGACATGCTCGGGTGACTGCTCGGGGATCTGGCGCACGCTCACCGCATTGAAGGGCAGTTCGCCGTTCAATTGCCCCTTGATGGCGCAGACGATCTGGACCGGGACCGCGTTTTTGTTGTACAGGCTCAATGCCCGGTCGAGCAGTTGGTAGCGCGCCGCAAGCTGCACCTCTGGGGTGATGGCCAGTTCCAGGGGGAACGGCTGCGGGCTGGCAGCCCCGGGCTGGGCTTGGAGTGTCAGGTCAATGACCATGCTGCTGGCCGCACGGGCCTTGAGGATGTCGTCAAACACCGCACGCAGGGCCGCTCGCTGTTCAGGGGGCAACTCGCCGTTGATCGCCAGGTGGATCACCCGGGGGTCTTGTGCGTCCAGTTCCAGCTCGATCTTTTCCGCGGCGATGCCGTGGGCGCGCAACGCCTCTTCCAGCAAGGTACTGACGCGGGTGTAGACCTGCCGGCCCCGATCGCCCACGGCTTGCTCGAAGTGCAGGTCCATGAAGTCTTCCTGGCAGCCGGTCAGCAGCAGGGCGGTCAGCAGGGGTAACAGCTTGCACAGGTTCATCGTTTCGGCTCCTTGCGAAAATTATCCCCATCCCGGTGGGGCGAAAGTCGGGCGTGGGTGCTTAGCCGTAGCGCTTCTTGGCTTCAATCGCCAGACCGCTGCCGATACTGCCGAAGATGTTGCCTTCCACATGGCGGGCGTTGGGCAGCATGGCCGCCACGCGCTGGCGCAACGCTGGAATACCGCTGGAACCACCGGTGAAGAACACCGTATCGACCTGACCCACACCGACATTGGCGTCGCTCAACAATTGGCTGACGCTGGTGCGGATGCGTTCGAGCAGGCCGTCGATGGAGGATTCGAACAGCGCCCGGCTGAGGTCGACACTCAGCTCGCGCTCGATGCGGTCCAGGGCCACCAGGCGGCTTTCGGCGTAGGTCAGCTGGATCTTGGTTTCTTCCACTTCCATGGCCAGCCAGTGCCCGGCGCGCTGTTCGATCAGCTTGAACAGGCGATCGATGCCACCGGTGTCTTCGATGTCGTAGCGCATGCTGCCCAGGGCCAATTGGGACTTTTGCGAGTACACCGAGTTGATGGTGTGCCAGGTCGCCAGGTTCATGTGATGGCTGGTGGGCATGTAGGCGCCGCTCTTCATCCGGCTGCCGTAGCCGAACAGCGGCATCACGCCGGCCAGCGAAAGTTGCTTGTCGAAGTCGGTGCCGCCGACGTGCACGCCACCGGTGGCGAGGATGTCGTCATGGCGGTTGTCGACGCCCCGGCGCTCGGGGGACAGGCGCACCAGGGAGAAGTCCGAGGTACCACCGCCGATGTCGACGATCAGCACCAGTTCCTCGCGTTCGATGGTGGATTCGTAGTCGAAGGCCGCGGCGATGGGTTCGTACTGGAAGGACACGTCCTTGAAGCCGATCTTGCGCGCCACGTCCACCAGGGTGTCTTCGGCTTCCTGGTCGGCGGCGGCGTCGTCATCGACGAAAAACACCGGACGGCCCAGCACCACTTGCTCGAATTCGCGACCGGCGGTGGCTTCGGCGCGGCTTTTCAGCTGGCCGATGAACAGCCCCAAGAGGTCCTTGAACGGCATCGCGGTGCCCAGCACGCTGGTGTCGTGCTTGATCAGCTTGGAGCCCAGCAGGCTTTTCAGCGAGCGCATCAGCCGGCCTTCGTAGCCTTCCAGGTATTCATGCAACGCCAGGCGGCCATACACCGGACGGCGTTCCTCGATGTTGAAGAACACCACCGAAGGCAGGGTGATCTTGTCGTCCTCCAGGGCGATCAGTGTCTCCTCGCCGGGGCGCAGCCAGCCGACGGTGGAGTTGGAGGTACCGAAGTCAATGCCGCAGGCACGGGCCGGGGTGGCGTTGTTCATGTCTTTGGGTCCGGTGAAAAAAACGGCCGCGCAGCGTACGCCAGTCCTCGACCGTTGCAAAGGCCGACGATCAGCTAAATCGCCACCTGTTGTGCCTTGAAAGACTATCCTTGACCCCCAAACTTGCAGGCATGGGCCGGGCAGCCACCAGGGGTCGCAAGATCCGCCCAAGGCTGCCGATAAACTTCTGATGCGCCGTTCAGTCAGAGAATTGAGATTGATCAATTCTCATGCTGCCAGACCGAGCATGCTGTGCTGCACGCCGCGCGACTTTGATAACGGATGGTGACTCCCTCGATGGACTTCAAAGACTATTACAAGATTCTCGGCGTGGAGCCGACAGCGGACGACAAGGCGATCAAGGCCGCCTATCGCAAGCTGGCGCGCAAATACCACCCTGACGTCAGTAAGGAAAAGGATGCCGAGGCCAAGTTCAAGGATGCCTCGGAAGCCTATGAAGCGCTGAAAAGCGCCGACAAACGCGCCGAGTACGATGACCTGCGCAAATACGGCCAGCATGGCCAGCCGTTCCAGGGGCCGCCGGGCTGGCAGAGCCGTGGTGGCTTTGGTGACGGTGACAGCGGGGATTTCTCGGACTTCTTCAGCTCGATCTTTGGTAACCGGGGGGCAGGATTTGGCGGCCCGGAGCAGCGCCGCAGCAGTGGCCGTCGTGGACAGGATGTAGAAATGGAACTGCCGATTTTTCTTGAAGAAACTCTGTCGACCGAGTCGAAGAAAATCAGCTTCCAGGTGCCGCAATACAACGCCGCCGGTCAGCACGTCAGCAACACCAGCAAAAGCCTGAACGTGAAGATCCCGGCGGGTGTCAGCGACGGCGAGCGTATCCGCCTTAAAGGCCAGGGCGCGCCGGGCGTGGGTGGCGGCGCCAATGGCGACCTGTACCTGACCATACGTTTTGCGCCTCATCCGAAGTTCGATGTGGAGGGCGAGAACCTGATCATCACCCTGCCGTTGGCTCCCTGGGAGCTGGCGTTGGGGACCGAGGTCGCCGTACCGACCCTGACCGGCAAGATCAACCTCAAGGTCCCGGCCGGCAGTCAGAACGGCCAGCGCATGCGCGCCAAGGGCCACGGCTTGCTCAACAAGGCTGGCCAGCGCGGCTACCTGTTCGTACAGCTCAAGGCCGTGATGCCCAAGCAGGCCAGCGATGACGTCAAGGCGCTGTGGCAGGAACTGGCGAAGAAGGCTGCGTTCGACCCTCGGGAACATTTCTGATTCGACACTAGGAGGCGCTGATCATGAGCACCCTGATCGTTCAGCTGGACATGGAAGAATTCTGTGAAGTGGCCGATTTGTCGGCGGCCTACGTGATCGAAATCGTCGAACACGGGATCCTCGAACCTCAGGGCGCAGAGCCCCAGGATTGGCGATTCAGCGATCATGAACTGTCCCTGGCCAAGCGCGCGGCGAAGTTGCGCCGCGACCTGGATCTGGAGTGGGAAGGCGTCGCTCTGGCGCTGGAACTGCTGGACGAGGTACGGCAACTGCGGGCGGAGAACCAGATGCTCCGCCAGCGCCTGGGCCGCCTGCTGCTGGACTGATGACCTGTAGCCGCTGCCGAGCGCGAGCGAGGCTGCGGCCGGGCGTGCAGCGGCCGTAAAAACAGGCAACTGCGGGGTGTCAGGAACAGCAGGTTGCGAGGACTGCGTCCTCGTGCGCAGCTTCGCTGGCGCTCAGCAGCGGCTACAAAGAGCGCTAGCGTTTGTAACGTGCCTCAGGCGCGGGAGACCCGCGGCAGGGTGACGGTGAAGGTCGTGCCGTCGCTCTCGCTTGAGCTGACTTCGATGCTGCC
Source organism: Pseudomonas sp. LD120 (assembly GCF_009861525.1). Lineage (GTDB taxonomy): Bacteria > Pseudomonadota > Gammaproteobacteria > Pseudomonadales > Pseudomonadaceae > Aquipseudomonas. Next base: position 896,398 of record NZ_WVHL01000005.1, read on the forward strand.
CTGGTGGGCAACCACCACTTCCCTGACGATGAATAACCCCAAACCCAGGCTGGTGCTGTTGTTGCCCAGTTCTTCATCGGCGCTGCGCACCAAGGGATCGAACAGCGTGCCCAGGGCTTCCCGGGGAATCGGTGCGCCGTAGTTGTGGATGGTCAGTAACACCTGCTCGACACCGCCGGTGATGGTTACGGTCACGGTGCGGCGGTCGCTGCCGTGTTGCAACGCGTTGCCGATCAGGTTCTGCAGCATCTGCTCGATGCGTCCGCGGTCCCAAATGCCGTGGCTGTCACCCTCGACGCTGAGCATCGGCGTGCAATCGGGTTGTCCGGCGCAGGCTTCGTCCATCGCCGCTTTGGCGGCGCTGCTCAGGTCCATGGGTGCAGGATCGATGGGCAGGCCGTTGCCCAGGCGGCTGCGGACGAACTCCAGCAAGTCATTGACCATGGCGCCCATGTGCCGGGTGCCGCTTTTGATGCGCGAAACGAAGGCCTGGGCATCGGCATCCAGCGCCACTTTGCGCGCCAGCAGGTCGGTGGACATGCTCACCGCCTGCAACGGCGCCCGCAGGTCGTGGCCGAGGATCGCCAGGAAGATGTCTCGCGAGCGGCTGACCTGCTCGGCATAGGCGGCCGTGGACTCGGCCAGGGCTTCGTCGATGGCTTCGTTGAAGCGGATCATGTCTTGCAGGTGTTCCAGGTTCGGCGCGATCAGGCTGGCGACCCACAGACGGATCACGCAGGCCCGCAGGTGGCGGAACTCCGAGGTCATCTGCACCAGGTCAAAACCGACGTTATGACGCAGTTCGCCGTGGCTGGCAGCCGCGGCATCCAGGCTGGGGCTTTTTTCCGGGCCGGCGCCCTTGGCTTTGGCCGCTTGTTCGCCAGGGCTCTGGCTGGTGCGCATGTCGCGGGCAGCGGCCAACAGGATGGACTTGGCATGGTCGCGCAGGTCGCTGCGGGTCATGGTCTTGGCTTCGGGGGCCAAGGTTCTGGCGAATTGCTCCCATTCATCAATGATTCGATCAACGTGTTGCACGATGAAGTCGGACAGGCGCATAGCCGGGCACCTTAATGGGCAGAGAGTGAAAAAACGAGACGCATCTTAGCGCCTTATCGGCCGTTTCAACACTGATCCGCCCGGTGCCGCGAGTGCTTAAAACAGGAAATAGCGCTGGGCCATGGGCAGCACGTCCGCCGGTTCGCACCACAGCAGCACGCCATCGGCCTTGACCTGATACGTCTGTGGATCGACCTCGATGTTCGGCAGGTAGTCATTGTGGATCAGGTCGCTCTTTTGCACGGTGCGACAGCCCTTGACCACGGCGATGCGCTTCTTCAGCCCCAATTGTTCCGGTATTCCGGCCTCCAGCGCCGCCTGGCTGATAAAGGTCAGGCTGGTGGCGTGGCGGCTGCCGCCAAAGCTTGCGAACATCGGCCGGTAATGCACCGGTTGCGGGGTCGGGATCGAGGCATTGGCGTCGCCCATCAGGCTCGCGGCAATGGCCCCGCCCTTGAGGATCAGGGTCGGCTTGACCCCGAAAAAGGCCGGGCGCCAGAGCACCAGGTCGGCCCACTTGCCCACTTCGATAGAGCCCACCTCATGGCTGATGCCGTGGGTGATGGCCGGGTTGATGGTGTACTTGGCGATGTAGCGCTTGACCCGGAAGTTGCTGTTGCCCGGGCCGTCGCCCGGCAGCGGACCGCGCTGGCGGTGCATCTTGTCGGCGGTTTGCCAGGTGCGGGTCACCACTTCGCCGACCCGGCCCATGGCCTGGCTGTCGGAGCTGATCATCGAGAACGCGCCCAGGTCGTGGAGGATGTCCTCGGCGGCGATGGTCTCGCGGCGGATGCGGCTCTCGGCAAAAGCCACGTCCTCGGCGATGCTCGGGTCCAGGTGGTGGCAGACCATGAGCATGTCCAGGTGCTCGTCGATGGTGTTGCGGGTGAAGGGCCGGGTCGGGTTGGTGGAGCTGGGCAGCACGTTGGAAAACCCGCAGGCCTTGATGATGTCCGGGGCATGGCCGCCGCCGGCGCCTTCGGTGTGGTAGGTGTGGATGGTCCGGCCCTTGAAGGCGCCGAGGGTGGTTTCGACGAAGCCCGACTCGTTGAGGGTGTCGGTGTGGATCGCCACTTGCACGTCAAACTCATCGGCCACGCTCAGGCAGTTGTCGATGCTGGCCGGGGTGCTGCCCCAGTCCTCGTGCAGCTTGAGGCCGATGGCCCCCGCCTTGACCTGCTCGATCAAGGGCTCGGGCAGGCTCGCATTGCCCTTGCCGGTAAAGCCGATGTTCATCGGGAAGGCATCCGCGGCCTGGAGCATGCGCGCCATGTGCCAGGGCCCCGAGGTGCAGGTGGTGGCGTTGGTCCCGGTGGCCGGCCCGGTGCCGCCGCCGATCATGGTGGTGACCCCGCTCATCAGCGCCTCTTCGATCTGCTGCGGGCAGATGAAGTGGATATGGGTGTCGATGCCGCCGGCGGTGAGGATCATGCCTTCACCGGCGATGACCTCGGTGCTGGCGCCGATGGCGATGGTCACATCGGGCTGGATATCCGGGTTGCCGGCCTTGCCGATGGCGGCGATGCGCCCATCCTTCAAACCGACATCAGCCTTGACGATGCCCCAGTGATCGATGATCAGCGCGTTGGTGATCAGGGTGTCCACCACATCGCACGCCAGCAGTTGGCTCTGGCCCATGCCATCGCGAATCACTTTGCCGCCACCGAACTTCACTTCTTCACCGTAGGTGGTGAAGTCCTGCTCCACTTCGATCCACAGCTCGGTGTCGGCCAGCCGTACCTTGTCGCCCACTGTAGGGCCGAACATGTCGGCGTAGGCCTCACGGGAAATGCGCATTCCTTGTTCCTCGGCAATGAGTGGCAAGCTTCAGGCTGCCAGCTGCAAGAAAAATCAAAAGACATCGATAGCGCTTCAAGCCGCTGTTGCTTGCCGCTTGAAGCTTGCCACTGGGCGCTGGGCTCAGAGGTCGCCCATGATGCGTCCGGCAAAACCGAACACCCGGCGCTTGCCGGCCAGTTCCACCAGTTCCACTTCCCGGGTCTGTCCCGGTTCGAAGCGCACGGCGGTGCCGGCGGCGATGTTCAGGCGCATGCCGCGACTGGCGGCGCGGTCGAAGGTCAGGGCGTCGTTGGTTTCGAAAAAGTGATAGTGGGAGCCGACCTGGATCGGCCGGTCGCCACTGTTGGCCACGCTGAGGGTCAAGGTGCGGCGCCCGGCATTGAGTTCGATCTCGCCGGGCTGGATCTGGTATTGGCCAGGAATCATAGGGGCTGTCCCAATGTCTTGAAGTAGATGGCGGTGGGGCTGTAGCTGCCGTCCGGGCTCTGACAGTAGTTGGGCAACTCGCCGACCCGGGTGTAACCCTGGGAGCGATAAAACGCCTCAGCCGCCGAGCCGGCCTCGGTGTCCAGGTACAGCAGGCCGCGCTTGTGCTGGCGGGCGGCCTGTTCCAGGGCCGTCATCAGTTGCTGGCCCAGGCCGCGACGCCGAGCGCTGTGCAGCACCTGGAGCTTGTGCACCTCGGCGCGGTTGCGTCCGTTGGCCTTCATGCACAGCGCCAGTTGCACGCTGGCCAGGACCTGCTCATCGTCAACCACCACCCACAGCAGCAGGCTGCCGTCTTCGACCCCGGCCTGCACGCTGCTGAGGTAGGCCCGGGCCTGGCGGTCGTCGAGGTCGGCCATGAAACCGATGGACGCGCCGTGCTGCACCGAGTCCAACAACAAGTTGATCAGTCCCTGACGGTAATGGGCAAAGCTTTCTCCATGCACGAGTCGCAGTTGGGCGGCGTTCATCGGGCGGTCACTCCTGGTGAGGGGCGGGCGGTTGCGCCCCCGGGTTGAGAGTCAGTTGCATGAAGGTCAGGTCCAGCCAGCGGCCGAACTTGGTGCCCACCTGGGGCATTTGCCCGGTGCTGATAAAACCCAGGCGTTCATGCAGATGGATCGAGGCGCTGTTGGCGCTTTCGATGGCGGCCACCATCACGTGCTTGTCGCAGTCGCGAGCACGCTCCAGCAGCACGTGCATCAACCGTGGACCCAGGCCGTTGCCGCGCTGGTCGCGGCGGACATAGACCGAATGTTCCACGGTGTGGCGAAAGCCGTCGAAGGGTCGCCAGTCGCCGAAGGAAGCGTAGCCGAGCACCTGCTCCTCGGCGTCGACGATCACCAGGATCGGGTAGCCCTGGCTCTGGCGCGCGCTGAACCAGGCCTGGCGGTTGCCCAGGTCCACCGGGGTGTCGTTCCAGATCGCCGTGGTATTGACCACGGCGTCGTTGTAGATGTCGCGGATCGCCGGCAGGTCGGCGTGCAGTGCGTCGCGGATGCGATAAGTCATGGCACGGCCTCAGGCGATGGGTTGGTGGACGGTGACCAGTTTGGTGCCGTCGGGGAAGGTGGCCTCGACCTGGATCTCCGGGATCATCTCCGGGATGCCTTCCATCACCTGTTCACGGCTCAGCAGGGTGGTGCCGTAGTGCATCAGTTCAGCCACGGTCTGGCCATCCCGGGCGCCTTCGAGCAGCGCCGCGGAAATAAAGGCCATGGCCTCCGGGTAGTTGAGCTTGAGGCCGCGAGCCAGTCGCCGCTCGGCCACCAGGCCGGCGGTGAAGATCAGCAGCTTGTCTTTTTCGCGTGGGGTCAGGTCCATCGTGATCAGTCCGTTGTTGGGCAGTTAAAAAGGGCAGCTTCAGGTATTCCAGATCCTCGGTGGCACGGCCTCGCGGCCCAGCAACGCCGGGCGCAGCAGGCGCCACAGGTCGATCAGCCAGGCCCGGGCCAGCAGGGCTTCGCTGGCCAGGCAGCGGGCCACCAGCAGCCCTGGCAGTTGGCTCAGGTCGCCGCGTACCGGGTGTTCCAGGGCGCGGCAGCGCTCCAGCAGTGAACGGTCGATTTCGCCGGTGACCAGCAGGGTGGCGAACACCGGCTGGCCGTCCAGGCCGATGGGCGAATCCAGCAGGCCGTCGCCGCCGCTGATGCGCTGGCGCTCATGCCACAGCGGCCGGCCGTCGCGGCGTATGTCCAAGCGGGCCTGGACGTGTCCGTGCTCAAAATGCTCGCCACTGGCCGGGCGACCGAGTGCGACGATGTCCCAGTAGAACAGCCGGGCATCGCCTTGCAGGTCGATCCGGGTGGTCAGTTCGGCCTGGGCGGCGCTGAACACGATGGTCTCCTGGGGCAGCCACTCCAGGGTCGCCCCCGGCGCCACTTGCAGGTCCAGGATCTGGCTGGCGGGACCGCTGGCGCGATACCACTTGGCGGCCCCGGGGCTGGTCAACTGGGCCCAGGCGCCGTGCTCGACGCGGGCCTTGATGGCCAGCCGGTCGCCGCCGGCGATGCCGCCGGGCGGGTGGACGATGATGTGCTGGCACACCTCGGGGCCTTCTGCATACAGGTGCTTCTGCACCCGCAGCGGGCCCAGGTGGCGACGCAGCACCGGGCGCGTGCTGGCGCCGAAACGGGCATAGGCCAGTTCCAGCTCGGCGTGCCAGCTGGGGGTGAACAAGGCGGTGGCGGCAGGTGAGTTCATGCTGGGTCGTTATCGTTAGGAGGCTACAGATTAGATCGTAACCAGGCCGCGTACACCGTCGGCCTGCATATTTTCGCCACGGCCCTGCTGGATGATTTCGCCCCGGGACATCACCAGGTACTGGTCGGCCAGTTCGGCGGCAAAATCGTAGAACTGCTCCACCAGCACAATCGCCATGTCGCCGCGTTCCGCGAGTTTTTTGATCACCGCGCCGATCTCCTTGATCACCGAGGGCTGGATGCCTTCGGTGGGCTCGTCGAGAATCAGCAGGCGCGGGCGACTGGCCAGGGCCCGGCCGATGGCCAGCTGTTGCTGCTGGCCGCCGGACAGGTCACCGCCACGGCGCTGCTTCATCTGCAACAGCACCGGGAACAGTTCGTAGATAAAGGCTGGCACGTGCTTGGCCTCCTTCGCGCCGAAACGCGAAAGCCCCATCAGCAGGTTTTCTTCCACCGTCAGGCGGCCGAAAATTTCCCGGCCCTGGGGCACGTAGGCGATTCCGGCGTGGACCCTCTGGTGCGGCTTGAAGCCGGTGATGGCTTGGCCTTCCCAGTTGACCGCGCCTTCCTTGACCGGCAGCAGACCCATCAGGCATTTGAGCAGGGTGGTCTTGCCCACGCCGTTGCGCCCGAGCAGGCAGGTCACTTCGCCTACCTGCGCCTCGAAGCTCAGGCCCCGGAGGATGTGGCTACCGCCGTAGTACTGGTGCAACTGGTCGACTTGCAGCATGTTCGGATTCCTTCAAAAAACCTGTGGCCGCTGCCGCAGCCTGCGACAAGGTCCACAGGACCTTCATGGGCCTTGCAGAGCACGTCCTCTTCGAGGCTGATCGCAGCCTGCGGCAGCGGCTACAAAGGTGGTTGGTTGGGTCAGCGACCGAGGTACACCTCGATCACCCGCTCGTTTTCCTGCACCTGTTCCAGCGACCCTTCGGCCAGCACGCTGCCCTGGTGCAGCACGGTGACGTGGTCGGCAATCGAGCCGACAAAGCCCATGTCGTGCTCCACCACCATCAGCGAGTGCTTGCCGGCCAGGCTCTTGAACAGCTCGGCGGTGAACTCGGTCTCGGCGTCGGTCATGCCCGCCACCGGTTCGTCCAGCAACAGCAATTGCGGGTCTTGCATCAGCAGCATGCCGATCTCCAGGAACTGCTTCTGACCGTGGGACAGCAGGCCGGCCTGACGCTGGGCTGAGGGGCTCAGGCGAATGGTCTCCAGCACCTGGGCGATGCGGTCTTTCTGTTCGCCGCTCAGGCGCGCCCGCAGGCTGGCCCACACCGACTTGTCGGTCTTTTGCGCCAGCTCCAGGTTTTCGAACACGCTCAGGGCCTCGAACACCGTAGGTTTCTGGAACTTGCGGCCGATCCCGGCCTGGGCGATCTGCACTTCGCTCATCCGGGTCAGGTCCAGGGTTTCGCCGAACCAGGCCTTGCCCTGGGTGGGCCGGGTCTTGCCGGTGATCACGTCCATCAGGGTGGTCTTGCCGGCGCCATTGGGGCCGATGATGCAGCGCAACTCGCCGACGCCGATGTACAGGTTGAGGTCGTTGAGGGCCTTGAAACCGTCGAAGCTGACGCTGATGTCTTCAAGGGTCAGGAGGGTGCCGTGGCGAGTGTTCAGGCCCTTGCCGGCGGCGTGTCCGAGGCCGATGGCGTCGCGGCTGGCGCCGGCGTCCTTGTTGGCGTCGAGAATGGGTTCGAGCATGAAGTCCGCGGTGGCTGTGACGCTCATTGTTCACCTCGTTTCTTCAGCAGGCCGATCACGCCCTTGGGCAGGTACAGGGTCACTGCGATGAACAGCGCGCCGAGGCAGAACAGCCAGTATTCGGGGAGGGCCACGGTGAACCAGCTCTTCATGCCGTTGACCAGCCCGGCTCCCAGCAGCGGCCCGACCAGCGTGCCGCGCCCGCCCAGGGCCACCCACACCGCGGCCTCGATGGAATTGGTGGGGGACATTTCGCTGGGGTTGATGATGCCCACCTGAGGCACATACAGGGCCCCGGCCAAGCCACAGAGCACGGCGCTCAAGACCCAGACGAACAACTTGAAGCCACGCGGGTCGTAGCCGCAGAACATCAGGCGGTTCTCGGCGTCGCGCAGGGCGGTCAGCACCCGGCCGAACTTGCTCCGGGCCAGGCGCCAGCCCAGGTACAGACTGGCCACCAGCAGCAGCACCGTGGCCAGGAACAGCACCGCGCGAGTCCCGGGTTCGGTGATGCCAAAACCCAGGATGCTGCGGAAATTGGTGAAGCCGTTGTTGCCGCCAAAACCGGTCTCGTTACGGAAGAACAGCAGCATCCCGGCAAACGTCAGGGCCTGGGTCATGATCGAGAAGTACACGCCCTTGATCCGCGAGCGGAAGGCGAAGAAACCGAACACCAGCGCCAGCATCCCCGGGGCCAGCACCACCAGGCACAGGGCCCAGAGAAAGTGCTCGGTGCCGGTCCAGTACCAGGGCAACTCGTTCCACGAGAGGAAGGTCATGAACGCCGGCAAGCTGTCTCCGGCGGCCTGGCGCATCAGGTACATGCCCATGGCGTAGCCGCCCAGGGCGAAGAACAAGCCGTGGCCCAGAGACAGCAGCCCGGCATAACCCCAGACCAGGTCCAGGGCCAGGGCGACGATGGCGTAGCAGAGGATCTTGCCCACCAGGGTCAGGGTGTAGGCCGAGACCTGCAACCGGTGGTCTGCCGGCAGCAGTGACAAGAGCGGCAGGGCGATGAGCACGGCGAGCAGCAGCGCGCCCACGGCCAGGGTGGTGTTGCGCCCGGCCTTGTGCGCAAGGGTGACGGTGATGGGCTGGTTCATGAGTGATTCCCTTCCAGGCTGACCAGGGCTACCGCCAGCAGCGTGCAGGTTCGCGAATGGCGGGGCAGCGTTTCGCGAGCACGCTCGCGCCTACAAAAAGCAGCGGGCATGTTCATCAGTCGATCACCCGTCCTTTGAGTGCGAAAAGTCCTTGCGGGCGTTTCTGGATAAACAGAATGATCAGCGCCAGGATTAGGATCTTGCCGAGCACGGCGCCGATCTGCGGTTCGAGGATCTTGTTGGCGATCCCCAGGCCAAAGGCCGCCAGCACGCTGCCGGCCAGTTGCCCGACGCCGCCGAGCACCACCACCAGGAACGAGTCGATGATGTAGCTCTGGCCCAGGTCCGGGCCAACATTGCCGACCTGGCTCAGGGCCACGCCGCCCAGGCCGGCGATGCCCGAGCCCAAGCCGAAGGCGAGCATGTCCACGCGGCCGGTGGGCACCCCGCAGCAGGCGGCCATGTTGCGGTTCTGGGTCACTGCGCGCACGTTCAGGCCCAGGCGCGTCTTGTTCAGCAGCAGCCAGGTGAGTAGCACCACAAACAGCGCGAAGGCGATGATCACCAGGCGGTTGTAGGGCAGTACCAGATTGGGCAATACCTGGATGCCGCCGGAGAGCCAGGCCGGGTTCGCCACCTCGACGTTCTGTGCGCCGAACAGCAGGCGCACCACTTGGATCAGTATCAGGCTGATGCCCCAGGTGGCCAGCAGGGTTTCCAGGGGCCGGCCATAGAGATGACGGATCACCGTGCGCTCCAGGGCCATGCCAATGGCGGCGGTGACGAAGAACGCCACCGGCAGTGCCAGCAGCGGGTAGTACTCGATGGCCTGCGGGGCAAAGCGCTGGAACAGCAGCTGCACCCCATAGGTGGCGTAGGCGCCGAGCATCAGCATCTCGCCGTGGGCCATGTTGATCACTCCCAGCAGGCCGAAGGTGATGGCCAGGCCCAGGGCCGCCAGCAGCAGGATCGACCCCAGGGACAAGCCGCTGAAGGCCTGGCCGAGGACCTCACCCACCAGCAGCTTGCGCTTGACTTGGGCCAGGCTGGTTTCGGCGGCGGTGCGCACATTGGCATCGGCCTCGACCCCGGGTTGCAGCAGGCCTTCGAGGCGGGTGCGGGCCAGCGGGTCGCCGGTTTTTCCCAAAAGGCGCACGGCGGCCAGACGTACCGCCGGGTCGCTGTCCACCAGTTGCAGGTTGGCCAGGGCCAGGCTCAGGGCGGCGTGTACGCCGGGGTCGTGCTCGGCGGCCAGTCGCGCATCGAGGAATTTCAGTTGCGCCGGTTTGGCGCTTTTCTGCAATTGCCGGGCGGCGGCCAGCCGGCTCTGGGCGTCGGCGGCGAGCAGTTGGTGGCTGGCCAGGGCGCTGTCGATCAGGCCCCGCAAGCGGTTGTTCAGGCGCAGGGGCTTGGTTTCGCCGGCCGTGCTCAGTTGGCCTTGTTGCAGGGCAGTGAGCAGTTCCAGGCGCGCCGGGTCGGGCTGCGCGGCCCAGCTTTCCAGAAGCCGGGCCTGTTCGCTGGAACTGCCGGCGACGAAGTCTTCGGCGTCGCCGGCCTGGGCGGCCATGGGCAGCAGCAACAGGCAGGCGAGGATCAAACGGTAGAGGGCAGTGGGCATATCAGTGGCCTTGCGCAGAGCGTGGTTCTGTAGCCGCTGCCGCAGGCTGCGATAAGGTCCGCAGGACCTTCAAAGGCCTCAAGAGCACGTGCTCTTCGAGGCCGATCGCAGCCTGCCGCAGCTACAGGAGGTGTGCCGGGCCTGAAGGCTTGGCGTCCATCCGGCGATCAGTGGCTCTTGACCGCGTAGTCCGGCTTCTTGTCGTTGCCCGGGATGTACGGGCTCCAGGGCTGGGCACGGATCGGGCCTTCGGTCTGCCACACCACGTTGAACTGACCGTCGGGCTGAATCTCGCCGATCATCACCGGCTTGTGCAGGTGGTGGTTGGTCTTGTCCATGGTCAGGGTGTAGCCCGAGGGCGCGGCGAAGGTCTGCCCGGCCAGGGCTTCACGCACTTTGTCGACATCGGTGGACTTGGCTTTTTCCACCGCCTGGGCCCACATGTGGATGCCGACGTAAGTGGCTTCCATCGGGTCGTTGGTCACCGCCTTGTCCGCCCCCGGCAGGTTCTTGGCCTTGGCGTAGGCCTTCCAGGCGGCGACGAACTTCTGGTTCACCGGGTTCTCCACTGATTCGAAGTAGTTCCACGCCGCCAGGTTGCCCACCAGCGGCTTGGTGTCGATGCCGCGCAGTTCTTCCTCGCCCACCGAGAACGCCACCACCGGCACCTCGGTGGCCTTCAGGCCCTGGTTGGCCAGCTCCTTGTAGAAGGGCACGTTGGAGTCGCCGTTGACCGTGGAGATCACCGCGGTCTTGCCGCCGGCGGAGAACTTCTTGATGTTGGCGACGATGGTTTGATAGTCACTGTGGCCGAACGGGGTGTAGACCTCTTCGATGTCCTTGTCGGCCACGCCCTTGGCGTGCAGGAACGAACGCAGGATCTTGTTGGTGGTGCGCGGGTAGACGTAGTCGGTGCCCAGCAGGAAGAAGCGCTTGGCGCCGCCGCCGTCTTCGCTCATCAGGTACTCCACCGCCGGGATCGCCTGTTGGTTCGGCGCGGCGCCGGTGTAGAACACGTTGGGCGACATTTCTTCGCCTTCGTACTGCACCGGGTAGAACAGCAGGCCGTTGAGCTCTTCGAACACCGGCAACACCGATTTGCGCGACACCGAAGTCCAACAGCCGAACACCACCGCCACCTTGTCCTGGGTCAGCAACTGGCGGCCCTTCTCGGCGAACAGCGGCCAGTTCGAGGCCGGGTCCACCACCACCGGTTCCAAGAGCTTGCCGTTGACCCCGCCCTTGGCGTTGATCTCGTCGATGGTCATCAACGCCATGTCTTTGAGTGAGGTTTCAGAGATCGCCATGGTCCCCGACAGCGAGTGCAGGATCCCCACCTTGATGGTTTCGGCGGCCTGGACGGTCCAGGTCATGCCCATCGCGGCAATCGATGCCGACAGGGTGAAAGCCTTGAGCAAACTACGACGCTTCATTGTGCGATCTCCATGAACTTTTGATTTTTTTCAGGTGGTAGATGCGGACTTCTCAGACGCAGTGAAAACGGCGCGAGTGAAGGCAGACAAGGCAAAACAGGCGAGGAACGGCTGGGGTCGCATTCGACTTTAGGGGGCCTAAATGAGCCTTCCGATCGAACGTGCGTCCGAGCCTGGTTTTAACGCCGTGTTGCCAAACGCAGTCGTGCTCACTCCGCCTGTACTGAAGGGCTGTTTTGCAAAGGGTGTGCCGAGTCGGTGCGGGGTAGGAAAACGTCGCTTTAACGGCGACGGCGGGCCAGGTGGTGCCCCAAGACGAGGCCTGGGCAAGGGTGCGGTGCGCGGGGATGCGTCATTGTGGTGCTGGCGCAGCGCGCCAGCCTTGGCCAGCGAGGGGCTTCAATTCACACCGGGGAAGGAGTCGACGTATTTGATGGTGAAATCGGGAAAGGAGTCGACGAACTGGATCTTGTAATCGGGAAAACTGTTGACGATTTTCCACTTGCCCGGCGAGTCGGCAAAGGAGTTGACCTCCTTCACCTTCAGGTCGGGAAAGGAGTTCACCACCTTGACCTTGTAGTCGGGGAAGCTGTTGACGATCTGGATGTTGCCGTAGATTTTCGAGACCTCGACCGAGGTGCCGGCCACGGCGCCAAGTGAAGTCCCCAGTAGCAAGGCCAAGAGTGCGGTTTTAAACATGAGACTCGTCCTGAGAGATTGAAGCGCCAGATCTTAAAGCATCGGCGCCGAGTGTGGCTGCGGAGCGGCGCAGAGTTCCGCGTCTGTTGCACTGGACTCAAGGGCGCTTTCGCCGGCAAGCCGGGTTCTGCAGAGGGCGGTCAGCGGCGACGCATCAGACCGATGAAGAACACCCCGCCAATGGCGGCGGTGGCCACGCCGATGGGCAAGTCCTCGGGGGCGATCAGGGTGCGGGCGGCGACGTCGACCCAGACCAGGAAGACGCTGCCCAGCAACACGCACACCGGTAGCAAGCGGCGATGCTCGGCGCCCACCAGGCGCCGGGCAATGTGCGGCACCATCAGCCCGACAAAACCGATGGAGCCGCTGATGGACACCAGCACCCCGGTCATCAGCGAGGCGATCAGGAACACCTTCAGGCGCACGTTGCGCGCATTCAGGCCCAGGGTCACGGCGGTCTGTTCGCCGGCCATCAGGGCATTCAGCGGCCGCGCCATACCCAGCAGCAATCCCAGCCCCAGCAGCACGCTGGCGGCGGGCACCGCCAACAGTTCCCAGCGCGCCAGCCCCAGGCCGCCGAGCATCCAGAACATCACCGCGGAACTGGCCCGGTGATCGCCCATGAACAGCAGCAGGTTGGCCACCGCCATCATCACGAACGACACCGCCACCCCGCACAGCAGCAGGCGGTCGCTGTCCAGGCGGCCGTTGCGGGCGGCGATGCCCAGCACCAGGAGCATGCTCGCCAGCGCACCGATAAAGGCCGCCAGCGGCAGGGTCAACAGGCCGATGACCTGCCCCAGGTGCAGCACCACGATCACCGCGCCGAGGGTGGCGCCGGAGGTCACCCCCAGCAGGTGTGGGTCGGCCAGGGGATTGCGCGTCACCGCTTGCAGCACCGCGCCGATCAGCGCCAGCCCGGCGCCCACCAGAGCGCCGAGCAGCATGCGCGGCACACGGATCAGCCAGACGATATGCTCCTGGCCCGGGCTCCAGTCCACCTCACCCACGCCCAAGGCCTTGTGCAGCAGAATCCGCCCGACCACGTCCACTGGCACCCGCGCCGGGCCAAAGCCCAGGGACAGCACGCAGGACACCAGCAGCAGGGCGCCGAGGGTCAGCAACAGCCAGGCATAACGACGATTGATCATTCGCCGTGGAAACCCTTGGCCAGGGTTTCTACCGCCAGCACGTTGTCGATGCCTGGGGTGGCCTGCACATAGGGAATGACGATGAAGCGCCGGTTCTTGATTGCGTCCACGCCTTGCAGGGCCTGGTTGTTGAGCAGGAACTGCTGCTTCTGCTCGGCGGTGACTTCGCTGTAGTCGACGATGACGATCACCTGCGGGTTGCGCTCGACCACGGTTTCCCAATTGATCCGGGTCCAGCTGGCCTCGACGTCATCAAGGATGTTGCGTCCGCCGGCCGCGTCGATCAGCGCTTGCGGCATGCCCAGGCGGCCCGAGGTCATGGCCCGGTCTTCGCCGCTGTCATAGAGGAACACCCGGGGTGGGTCCTGGGGCAGGTCCTGGCGCACCTTGGCGACCTGCTCCTGCATCTGCGCGATCAGTGCGTTGGCGCGGTCCTGCACGTCAAAGATTTTCCCCAGGTTGCGCAGGTCGTTGTAGGTGTCCTCGAGGCTGGCCGCCGGACGCTTCATCACGAAAGCGCAGGACTCGGTCAGCTCGTAGACGTTGATCCCCAGGGGGGCCAGGGTTTGCGGGGTCAGGTCGCCGCCCACGCGCATGCCGTAGTCCCAACCGGCGAACAGGAAGTCGACGTTGGCGTTGAGCAGGGTTTCCACCGACGGGTACTTGGCCGCCAGCTCCGGCAGGCCGTCCAGCAGGGTGCTCATCTGCGGGGTCACGGCCTTCCAGCCACTGACCCCGCTGTAACCCACCATGCGCGACTTGAGCCCCAGGGCGAGCATCATCTGGGTCATGTTGATGTCATGGCTGAGGGCGTGTTGCGGCGCCTGCTTGAAGGTCACTTCGCGGTTGCAGCTGTTGAGGGTCAGCGGGTAGTGGGTGGCTGCGGCGAAGGCTTGGGCAGTGCCCAGGGACAGGGTCAGGGCGAGGCCGGAGCGGAGCAGGGAGCGCAAGGTCATGGTTGGGTGATCCAAGTGATTCGTGGGTAGCCAGACAGAGGGTGGGGGTCGATCAACGCCTCGACCCCGAACACAGTGCGCAACAGTTCGACGGTCAGCACTTCGTTGGGTGTGCCACTGGCGACGATGCGCCCGTGATCGAGGACATACAGCCGATCGCAGAAGGCCGCCGCCAGGTTCAGGTCGTGGATGCTGGCCAGGGTGCCGATGCCCAGGCGCTTGACCCGTTGCAGCAGCTCCAGTTGATAGCGCGGGTCGAGGTGGTTGGTCGGTTCGTCGAGAATCAGCAACTGCGGTTGCTGGGCCAGGGCCCGGGCCAGGATCACTCGTTGTTTTTCACCGCCGGAGAGGGTAGCGAAGGCGTGATCCTCGAAGCCCAGCAGGCCCACCGACTCCAGAGCCTCGCGGGCGATGCCTCGGTCGTCCGCGGTGTCGCCGTCGAACAGGCCCTTGTGCGGGGTGCGGCCCATGGCGACCACTTCTTCCACGGTCAGGCCAAAGGCGTCGGGGAATTCCTGGAGCACCACGGCGATGCGTTGTGCGCACCAGCGCGGTGACTGCTTCCAAACGTTGTGCTGGGCCAGTTGCACCTCGCCCTGCTGCGGTTTGCTGAAGCGGTAGGCGCAGCGCAACAGACTGGTCTTACCGCTGCCATTGGGCCCGATCAGGCCGACGAACTCACCGGCCGCCACCTGCAAGCTGGCTTCTCGCAGTTGGAACTGGTGGTGGCAATGGCCCTGGCCCAGGGGTGTCCAGGCCAGTTTGCTGAGGTTGAGCGAGGTCATGCCATGTCCGTGTGATGCCAGCGGCGCAGCGCCAGCAGGGGTTAAAAGGTGTAGTCGGCGGTGACGAACAACGAGCGTGGTTCGCCGAGTATCCATTGCTGGCCGTCATTGTATTGGCTTTGCGCGTACTGGCGGTCAAACAGGTTGTTCACTTGCAGGCCCAGGGTGGTAGTGGGCAGTGCCTTCCACGCCAGGTTGGCGTCGACCACGGTGTAGCTGGGCAGCTCGTTGCGGTTGGCCAGGTCAGCGTAGCGCGCGTCTACGTAGCGCACTCCGGCGCCGGCCCGCAGGTCGTCGTTGAGGGCCTTGCTCAGCCACAGGTTGGCCGTGCGCCGGGGCACATCCACCGGGCGATTGCCATTGCGGGACACCTGCACAGCGTTAACCGTTTGCGTGAAGTCGTCGTACTGGGCGCGCACGAGGGCGGCGTTGGCTTGCAGTTGCCAGGCGTGGGGCAGTTGCAGATCGAGGCTGGCTTCCAGGCCATTGGAGGATTGTTGACCCACTTGCTGCTTCTGGCCCGGGGCGCCCGGCACATCGGTCAGCAGTTTCTTCTTGACGATGTGATAGGCCGCCAGGGTCCATTCGCCGCGTTGATCCCAGAACACCTGCTTGACACCGAGTTCACTCTGCTTAGCGGTGGCGAGATCGAACTGCTGCTGGCCCGGGCTCAGGGATATCAGCCCGCCAACGCCGTCGGTGCTGGTGGAGTACTGCCCGTAAAGGGAGGTGTTCGGGGTCACGGCAAACACCAGTCCGGCCTTCCAGTTGTTGCCGGTCAGGGTTCTGTCGCTCTGGCCGCCGTTCTTCAAGTCATCACGGTCCACATGCACATAATCGCGACGCACACCGGTCACCAGCGACCAGCGCTCGCTCAGTTGCAGACGGTTTTCGGCAAAGGCCGACATCTGCTGGGTGGTGGTCTTGAATTGATCACGATAAGGGCTGTGGCTGGCGAACTCGCCTTTGGCCGGGTGGTACAGGTCGATCGGCGTGGCGCTGGTTGAGGCGTCGATAAAGGGTGAGTTGCTTTTGAGGTGGAAGCGGATGCGGTTGTAGTCCACCCCGGCCAGGGTCCGGCTGTCGAGGCCGAACAGCGAGTGCTTGAAGGTCAAGGTCTGGCGGTCGCCGATCTGCTCCTGCTGGTGGCCGATGCCGTAGTAACCACTGCGGGTCAGTTGACGGTCGCTGGGGTTGACGTTGTAGTTCTCGGCGTTCTGCCAGCGGCGCTGGGCCTTGAGGTAGTACAGCTCGTTGTTGGCGCTGAGGCTGTCGGAGATCTGCCATTCGCTGCTCAGACGGGTCCATTGATCGTTGTAATGCTGTTTGTCATTGCTGACGTTGTAGTTTTTCTCCCGCAGGCTTTTATGAAAACGCCCGTTGACCAGCGGCGTGCCGAAGTGGTTCATCGGGTTCTGGTCGCCGTAATCGTGGGCCAGGGTAAAGGCCAGGTCATCGCTGGCCTGCCAGCGCAGGGCCGCGCTGAGGAAGTCGGCGGAGGCATCACCACGATCGACCCAGCCGTTGCTGCGCAGGCGATTGAGATTGAGCCGGTAACTCAAGGTGTCGCTCAGTGAACCGCCGCTGTCCAGGGCCTGCTGCTGGCGATCGAAGGAGCCGTAGCCCAGGCGCAGGCGGTTTTCGATTGCGCCGCTGAAGGGCTTTTTCGACACGGTATTGATCACCGCGCCGGTGGCGCCTTCGCCATACAGCACCGAGGCCGGACCGCGCAGCACATCGACTCGCTCCACCGCCCAAGTGTCCACCGGAAAGGTCACGGTGCCCATGCCGCTGTACAGGCGGTTGCCATCGTACAACTGCATCACCGAACCCTGTCCGGTAAAACCGCGGGCCGATAGCGACGTGCCGCCGTCGCCCGGGGTGCCGGTGCGACTGATCCCGGCGCTGCGCGAGACCGCGTCCTGGATGCTGCGATCGCCCCGTGCCCGCAGGCGCTCGCCGCTCAGGCTATCGGTGCTGGCCGGGGTTTCCAGAGCGCTGAGCCTCAGGCGTGAGCCGGCGCTGGTGGGGGTCTGCAGGCTGACGCTGTCGTCGGCCTCGTTGGCCTCGTTGGCCGAGGCCGAGATGGTGCCGATGGGCAAGGTCAGGGCGCTGGCTGAATCGTCCGCCTGGGCCAGGGATGGCAAGGCAAGCAGGCAGAGGCTGGATAACAGGTACTGGTTCATCGGGACGCTGAATCGCTTATTCGAGAGGTGGCCCGCAGCGGAGGGACTGCGGGCAAGGATCTTACACTTTAGTGTTATAAAGTAACATTATAACTGTGCATGGCTAAAGCGCTGAGATTCTACAGAGCTCTCTGGAACGCGCATCTCGGCTGATTCATGTTGAAGGTGAAGCCGATTCAGGGCCGCGGTTGAAGCGCGATAAGAGCAGTCGATCCAGTAGCCACACGGCAATCAGCGAGGCTCCTACCAACGGGAAGGCCAGGGCTAGCAGGGCCATGATCAGGGTCGCGGTTTTCCATTTCGGCAGGTCGTGACGCAACGGCGGTACGCCGAGTCGGCCTTGTGGACGACGCTTGTACCACATGACGATGCCGCTCACGGCGCTAAGCAGGATCATCAGACACACCACCAGCACCACGATCTGATTGAAGCGGCCGAACATCTTGCCTTCATGCAGCATCACCCCCAGTTCGGTGGCGCGGGCCACCTTGCCGTACTGCTGCCAACGCACATCGGCCAGAACCTTGCCGCTGTATTGGTCGATGTGCAGGGTCGCGTCGTTGCGCGGGTCATCGGCGAACACCGCGATGGTGAAGACACCGGTGGCGGTGCTGGGCAGGGTAATGCTGTAGCCCGGCTGAACCTGACGCTGAAGGGCGATGTCTTGCACCGCCTGCAGGCTCACTGTCGGGGCGGCTGGTGCCGCGTTCGCGGCGTTGTGGGCCATGTGCTCGGCATGGTCGCCAGACATCGGCAGTGGGGTGTTTTCCATAGCCCAGGGCACGGTTTGGCGGGTCGCGCTGTTGAGCTCCCGAGCCTGCTGGTCGGAGGTCGGCACGTTATTCCACATGGCCGCCGGGAAGCGGTTCCACACCTCGGCGTACTGCTTGCCCCAGAAGCCGGTCCAGGTCATGCCACTAAGCAGCATCAGCAGCAGGAAGGCTGCGCCCCAGAAGCCCAGGACGCTGTGCAGGTCGCGCCAGAACAGGCGGCCACGTGCACCCATGCGTGGCCATAGCACCCCGGCCGAGGACTTGCCGCGGGGCCACCACAAGTACAGCCCGGACACCACCAGGACGATGCCCCAGCCAGCGGCCAGCTCCACCAGCCGATCACCCACGGTGCCGATCATCAGCTCGCCATGAATGGCCCGGGCCACGGCCTGCAGGTTGCGTTTGGCATCCTGCTCGCCGAGCACGTCGCCATGGTAAGGGTCAATAAACACATTGAGTTCATGGTCGGCATCCTGCACCACGAACTGAGCGCTGCGTTCGGCGTCGACGGGGGGCAGGTATTGTTTGACGTGACCTTGGGGGTAGGCCGATTGCACCCGTTGTAGCAGATCGTCGGCGCTCAGGCGCTGATGTCCGGCGGGCACGTTGAGCAGGCTGGAGTACAGCAACGGGTCCAGTTGCGGTTTGAACAGGTAAATGATGCCGGTCAGCGACAGCATCACCATGAATGGGGCGACGAACAGCCCGGCGTAAAAATGCCAGCGCCAGGCCAGGTTGTAGAACGATACGTTGGGTCGGTTCATCAGAGAACGCTCCGCAAGGCGGTGGATCTATTGTTGTATGCATAAGGGGCCGCCACGGGGCGGGCCCAACCTGTGGCCACTGCCCGAGGCTGCATGCGAGCGCGTGGGGGGCGTCAAACCCAGTGGTTCGCCGCCCCCTACGCCACCCTGGGGACTCGAGCGCCAAGCCGCTCGCAGCTTGTAGCGGTGGCCACAGGGACGCGTGTTAGAAACTCAGGTCAACCTTGGTCCAGAGCGTGCGCCCCGGCTCGTTGAGGGCCTGTGGATCGTTGGCCGGGTAGCCGAAACCGGCGTTGCCCGCCAGGTTCAGGTGTTCGGCGTAAGCCTTGCCGAACAGGTTGTCGACCCCGGTGCTGATCTTGAGGTTCTTGTTGATCCGGTACGCGCCGTTGAGGGAGAACACGCCAAAGCCGCCACTCTTGCCGAAGTCCTTGCCGACCACGTTGCCCTTGTTCAGGTCAACCCGGTTCTGCGCGGCCACCACGCGCCACAAGGCACCGGCGCTCCAATCGTCTTCGCTGTAGGTCAGGCCAAAGCGAGCGTCCAGCGGTGGCATCTGTGGCAGGGCCTTGCCGTCGCTGCTGTTCTTGCCCCAGGCGTAGGCCAGGGTCGCGTCGGCTTTCCAGTTGGAGGTCAGCTTGTAGGCCGCCCCCAGCTCGCCGCCCATGATCCGCGCGTCGATGTTGTCGGCCTGGGACATGGTCATGCCCATCATTCCCGGGCGGTAGTTGAACAGGATGTAGTCGCGGACCTGACCGATGTAGCCCGAGGCCCAGGCTTGCAGGTCTTCGCTCTGGTATTGCAGGCCGAAGTCCAGTTGGGTGGTCTTCTCCGGCTTGATCGAGTCGAAAGCATTTGCCGAGCCGCTCGGCCCCATGTTCGGCGAGAACAGCTCCCAGTAGTCAGGGAAACGCTGGGTGTGGCCCAGGCCGGCGTAGACCGTGGTCGGGCTGTCGGCCAGATCGTGCTCGTAACGCACGAAACCGCTAGGCAAGGTATCGGCGCGGGTGTTGCCGGCGGTGGGGTTGGCCTGGCTGGACATGCCCGAGCCCAGACGCTGGCGATAGTCCTTGGCCGAGGCGCGGTCGACCCGGGCACCGGTGATCAGGCGATCACGCTCGGCGGCGTACCAGGTCAGTTCGCCAAAGGCGCCGTAGTTGTGGAAGTCGGCGTCCTTGGTGCGCGGCAGCTGCTTGTAGGTATCGATGCCGCTGCTGGCTCGCTTGCGGTGTTCGTTGGTCTGCGCATCCAGGCCGCCAATCAGTTGCAGGTCGGCCCAGCGCCAGGTGCCCTTGATCCGCGCACCGAGGGTGCGGCGGTCGACGTTGGAGGCCATGGGGCCGGCCATCATGCCGGTGCCGGACGGTGTGCGCAGGCTGTAGTTGTCCATCACGTGGTCGGCGTAGTTGTAGTAGACCTGGGCCTCGACCTTGTCCAGCACGTCGCCGATGTTGGATTTCTCGAAACGCAGGCCCAGGCTTTCGCGCTTGAACTGCGAGCCATCCATGCCGCGGCCGGCGTAACGGGCTTCGCCGTCGCCCTTGCCGGCGGTGAGCTCCAGCAGGGTGTCGGCGTCCGGGGTCCAGCCCAGCGCCACGTCACCGTTCCACTTGTCGTAGCGCGAGGCCACGGTGTCGTTGTTGCCATCCTTGTAGTCGTCGGAGTGAGCGGTGTTGCCGATCACCCGCACATAACCCAGTGGCCCGCCAGCGGCGGCGTCCAGGGTCTTGTCGAAGCGGCCGTTGGAGCCGGCTAACAGGCTGGCGTTGACCCGGGTTCCGAGCTCGCCGAAGTGTTCCGGTTCGCGCTCGAAGAGCACGGTGCCGGCCGAGGCCCCCGGGCCCCAGAGCACGGTTTGCGGGCCCTTGATCACGGTCAGCCGGTCGTAGGTTTCCGGAGAGATATAAGAGGTCGGTGCATCCATGCGGCCGGGGCAGGCGCCGAGCATCATGCCGCCATTGGTGAGGATGTTCAGCCGCGAGCCGAACATGCCTCGCAGCACCGGGTCGCCGTTGGTGCCGCCGTTGCGTACCAGGGCGAAGCCGGGAATGGTCTTCAGGTAGTCACCACCGTCACTGGCAGGAACCGGCTGGCGCGGGTCCTTGGGGTTGGTGACCACAGTCAGTGGCGAGCTGGGGGCGATGGCGGTGATCACCGTCGGGCTCAGTTCGGTAACGTGCTCGGCGTGGTCCGTCGAGGCTTCGTCGGCCAGGGCCAGGGGCGTCAACAGAACGCCGCAGAGCAGTGCCAGGGCATGGTTGAAGCGCAGGCGCGAAGGGTTCAGGGCAAAGGGCTTGGCGGCTTGGGCAGCGCCCAAGCGAGTGTCAGCAAAAAGCATAAATGTTCCATCGATCGGTCTTGAATAGCACGGCCGCAACTACGCGGCTGTCGCAATGACAGTCGGCCGTGTGAGATGAGCGGGTGACTCAGGCGACGATCGGTGGGGCGCGGGTCAGAGCGCCGGGGAACACGGTCTGCCGGGCGTGACCCAGGCGCGTGGCGGGGATCAGGGAACAAGGTGTGGGCGTGGTCGCCAGTGAGGCGAACGACAGGCCTGAAGGCAGCGCCGGGCAATTGAACAGCAGGCTGCAATAGCCGCACTTTTCCCAGAGCACATGCTGCTCGCCCGGGGACTTGCCCGGTTGCGAGCCAGGCAGGGTGAAAACTACTGCGTTCGACAATCCTGCGTTAAAAACAGGCTCGGACTGCTCATTTACAGTCAGTAAACTCCGCGTCCTCGCCTGTTTTTGCCTTGTCTTGTCTTCACTCGCGACGTTTTCACCCAGCCTGGCGTGATGCGGACTTTCACCGTGACAGCCGGGCGCGTCGTCGCCCATGTCCATGGAAGCGGACATGTTCATCGGCGCGGTGTGATCCATCGGCATCGACTGAGAAATCAGCGGGCCGATAAAGATCATCAGCATGGCGAACAGGCTGATCCAACTGCCGCGCCGGACTCCCTGGGAGTTGCGACGCGACGCGGACCGCCCGCGGCCAGGCACGTGCGGGGTGTTCACGGTAGAAGGGCCGGTCAGTGCTTACTGCTCGTGCATGTGCCCTTGCATGGCATCCGGCGCCTGCTTCTGTACCGCCACCTCGACGGTGACATTGCCGGCTTTCTCGAAGTGCAGGGTCATGGGGAAGCGTTTGCCGTCGATCAGTTGGCTGCGGTCTTTGAGCTCCATCAACATCACGTGGTAGCCCATGGGGGCGAAGGTCACCTCGCCGCTGGCGGGCACCTCGACCTTGGGCACCTGTTGCATCTTCATCATGTCGCCTTGCTTGACGTGCTCATGCAGTTCGGCGCGGCCGGCTATTGGCGAATCGACGCTGAGCAGGGTGTCGGCGGTCTTGCCCGGGTTGTGCACCACGAAGTAGGCGGCGACGGTCGGCGCGTTCGGCGGCAGTTCCTGGGACCAGGGATGGGCGATTTGTAATTCGCCGGCCTTGTAGTCGTGGGCGGTGGCGAAGCAGGCGGGCAGTAGCAGTGCGGCCAGTAGCAGGGATTGCTTGGCCAAAGATGGTTTAGACATGGCAGTTCTCCAGAACGATTCAAATACGCAGATCACTTGCGAAGGCGAATCATGCCAGAGGAGGGGCACCGGGGTTCAGGCTGGGCCATTGCTGGCGCAGGGTGAGCATTTCGACTTTCGGTTGCGGCGCGCCCGGCTGGGTGGCGAAACGAATGAAACTCAAATGGGGCGCGTGGCCTGGCAGGGCCACCAGGGGCGCGGAGCCGGAGCAGCACCAGCAGTGCTGCATGTTCGAGTGGTCGTCGTTTTGTGGGGTTTTCTGCTCAAGCGTGCCCAGGGAGATGGCGATCAGCTTGGTGCCGCTTGCGGAGCAGAAACTGCCCCACAGCAGTTGTTCGTCCTGTCCGGAACCCTGGCCTTGCATGGCCCCGGAAAGCGGCATGGCAAGCATGTTGAACAGCACTGCGAAGCAGGCGATCCAGGCAAATGCGAGCCGTTGTTGGGACATGGAGACAATCCGTGAGTTGAGCGATCAGGCGGGTATTTAGCCTGATCGCTGTGGATAAGTAAAAAAGTACGGTGTGCGGTGCGGTGTCGCAGTGCCTGCTCAGGCCGGGCTGACGTGAAGTTTCAGCCCCAGTGCCTTCATGACCTTGATGATAGTCGCGAACTCGGGATTGCCCTGGCTGCCCAGGGCCTTGTACAGGCTCTCGCGACCCAGGCCGGTGTCGCGGGCCACCTGGGTCATGCCCCGGGCGCGGGCGATGTCGTTGAGGGCGGCGCGGATCAGCTTGCCGTCGCCGGCATCATCCTCGAAGCAGGCTTTGAGGTAGGCCACCATGTCTTCCGGGGTCTTGAGGTACTCTGCCGTGTCGAAGCGGGTGACTGGGGGACGCATGTTTCAGCCCTCGCTCTTGAGGTCATGGGCCAGTTGCCTGGCGCGTTGGATATCGCGTCTCTGGGTGCGCTTGTCAACGCCGATCAACAACAGGTAGATCATGGTGCCCCGACGCGAGAAGTACACCCGGTAGCCGGGGCCGCGATGGATGCGCATTTCATAGACACCTTCGCCCACCGGTTCTCAGTCGCCGAAGCGGCCCAGTTGCGCCGCCCTGATCCGGGCCAGCACGCGGGTTTTCCCTGGGAATCCTTTGGGCTTAGCAGCCAGTGGGTGAACGCTTGAGTCTGCTCAAAGACGAACATGGCGACTGTATTTCTTGGGATACGTATTGGCAAGTCATTTGCCAGACTGAAATCGATTGGAGCGACGACCGAGCCATTGATGAGTCGGTCGCCACTGAATCTTTCCAAGGAGGCTAAAGCACTGTCTTATCGATCGCTGCCAGGGGAATCCCAAGAGTCTGTGGGGCTTGGCGACTTTGTTTGTCAGGCGTGAGACAGCTGCCCCAGGGCACTCAGCACCTCAGCCACGCTGGCAAAGTGGCGGTCGACCTCGGGCAACTCGGGACGCTTGAGCACCAGCACCGGTATGCCCCGCTCGCGGGCCACTTCCAGCTTGGGTTCGGTGGCGCTGCTGCCACTGTTCTTGCTGATCAGTACGTCGATCTGCCGACGCTCGAACAGCGCTCGTTCGTCCTCGATCAGGAACGGCCCGCGAGCCCCGATCACTTCACAGCGCGGATTGCCCGGGCAGGCATCCAGGGCGCGCAGGGTCCAGAACTGGTCGGCAGGAATGTCATCCAGATGCTGCAAGGGTTCGCGACCCAGGGTGAACAGGGGCCGCTTGAAGGGTTTCAAGGCTTGCACCAAGTGCGGCCAGTCGGTTATTTCGCGCCAGTCATCCCCGGGCTGCGGCTGCCAGGCTGGACGTCGCAAGGTCCAGCAGGCAACTCCGGCCAGTTGCGCGGCGGCCTGTGCATTGGCGCTGATCTGTGCCGCGTAAGGGTGGGTGGCATCTAGCAGCAGGCCGATGCGCTCTTGGCGGATAAAGCGGGCCAGGCCCTCGGCACCGCCATAGCCGCCGACCCGTACCTGGCAGTTCAGGTCGGTGGGCACCCGTCCGACACCGGCCAGGCTGTAGATATGTGTTGGGCCCAGGGTACGGGCGATGGCCAGGGCTTCGGTAACCCCGCCCAATAGCAGGATGCGGGTCATTGCCAGGCTCCGGCGTGGCCGACGATGCCGCCCTGGCGATCGATGGCGAAGACTTCCACCTGGACCTGGGCCGGCACCACGCTACGGGCGAAGTCCAGGGCGTGCTGGCACACCGCGTCGCCCAGGGCGATCCCGGCGGCGCTGGCCATGGCCAGCGCTTGCTGGCTGGTATTGGCCTCGCGGATGGCCTGTTGCAGCGTCGGGT
Source organism: Pseudomonas sp. LD120 (assembly GCF_009861525.1). Lineage (GTDB taxonomy): Bacteria > Pseudomonadota > Gammaproteobacteria > Pseudomonadales > Pseudomonadaceae > Aquipseudomonas. Next base: position 920,906 of record NZ_WVHL01000005.1, read on the forward strand.
CGGCGCCCACCTCGGCGCCCCATTGCGCCAGTTGCGGCAGGTCGATGCTGGAATGGCGACTGTGCAGGTCCATGTGCCCGGCGGCCAGTTTGCTGATCTTGCCGAAGCCGCCGCACAGGCTGAGTTTATCCACAGGCACTTTGCGCAGGTGTTTGAGCACCGCGCCGACGAAGTCGCCCATTTCGATCAGGGCGATTTCCGGCAGGTTGTAGACCCGGCGCATGGTGTCTTCGCTGGCGTTGCCGGTGCAGGCGGCAATGTGCAGGTAGCCGTTGGTCTTGGCCACGTCGATGCCCTGGTGGATCGAGGCGATATAGGCCGCGCAGGAGAAGGGCCGGACAATGCCGCTGGTGCCCAGGATCGACAGTCCGCCGAGAATCCCCAGGCGCGGGTTCATGGTTTTCAGGGCCAGCTCGGCGCCGCCTTCGACGTTCACCGTGACTTCGAAACCGCCGGTGTAGGCGTGCTCCTCGGCGAGCCGTTGCAGGTGCTCGCTGATCATCCGTCGCGGCACCGGATTGATCGCCGGCTCGCCCACCGCCAGCACCAGGCCGGGGCGGGTCACGGTGCCGACGCCTTGGCCGGCGACAAAGCGGATCCCTGGCTCGGGGGTCAGGCGCACCTGGGAGTACAGCAGTGCGCCGTGGGTTACATCTGGGTCGTCGCCCGCGTCCTTGAGGGTACCGGCCTCGGCCCCGGCGTGGGTGCGCCGGCAAAACTCCAGGCGCATCTGCACCTGTTTGCCCTTGGGCAGGACGATCTCCACCGCGTCGGCGTCGAAACCTTCGAGCAGTAGGCGAGCGGCGGCCAGGCTGGTGGCGGTGGCGCAACTGCCGGTGGTCAGGCCGCTGCGCAGAGGGGCCGGTTGTTCGGCGGTTTCCTCACGCATGCCCCAGGCCCTGTGACTGCGAGCTCGACCGCGAGGCGAGCGGCGCGGTTGCTCTGGAAAGGGGCGTCACGGGCGAGCCCGTGGCTGGACGGTTCATTGCGCGTCCTGGGGTTTGCCCAGGTCCAGCAGGGTGATCGGCAGCGCTTGGCGCCAGGTGTCGAATGCACCCAGGGGCTGGGCCTGGGCGATGTGGATGCGGGTCAGTTCGCCGCCGTGTTGCTCGCGCCAGTGCATCAGGGTCATTTCACTTTGCACGGTCACCGCATTGGCCACCAGACGTCCGCCGGGTTTGAGTTGCTCCCAGCAGGCCTGCAACACGCCTTCGCGGGTGACACCACCGCCGATGAAAATCGCGTCCGGGCGTTCCAGCCCGGCCAGGGCCTGGGGGGCGCTGCCACGGATCAACTGCAGCCCGGGCACGCCGAGGGCATCGCGGTTGTGTTCGATCAACTGCTGGCGGCCCTCATCGGCCTCGATGGCCAGGGCGCGGCAACTGGGGTGTGCGCGCATCCATTCGATACCGATGGAGCCGCTACCAGCGCCCACGTCCCAGAGCAGTTCCCCGGGTACGGGAGCCAGGCGGGCGAGGGTGATGGCGCGCACGTCGCGCTTGGTCAACTGGCCGTCATGGCGGAAGGCCGAGTCTGGCAGCCCCGCCAGACGCGACAAGCGCGGGGTATCGGCGGCGGCACGACATTCAATGGCCAGCAGGTTGAGATCGGCGAGCGGCGGGTCGCTCCAGTCGTGGGCGTGGCCGTCGATGCGTCGTTCCTGAGGGCCGCCCAAGTGTTCCAGTACACTGATCCGGCTCGGGCCAAAGCCGCGTTCGCGCAGCAGCCCGGCGATGGCAGCCGGGCTATGGCGGTCATTGCTCAGCACCAGCAGGCGCACGCCGCTGAACAACTGGGCATTGAGCGCGGCCAGCGGCCGCGCCACCACCGACAGGGTGACCACCTCTTGCAGGGCCCAGCCCAGGCGGGCGGCGGCCAGGGAATAGGAGGAAGGAAAGGGCAGTACCTGCAGCTCCTCGGCCGGCAGTTGCCGGGCCAGGCTGGCGCCGACGCCGAACAGCATCGGATCGCCGCTGGCCAGCACGCAGACTGGCGCCCCGCGTTGGCTCAGCAGCGGTTCCAGGGAAAACGGGCTGGGCCACAACTGGCGTTCGCCACGGATGCAGGCCGGCAGCAGATCCAGCTGGCGCTGACCGCCAATGATCCGTGAAGCCCCCAGCAGGGCCTGGCGAGCGTTCCTGCCCAGGCCCTTGAAGCCGTCTTCACCGATTCCCACTACTGTCAGCCAGGGCGACATCTGTATTCCTCAAACCGAAGGTTCCGACCGGCAGGCTTTTCATGCCTTCGGACAAAGCAGGCATAATACCGCGCCTTCGCTGACGAAGCGCTTTTCCCACACGGCTGGTTGCCCCTTTGAACGAACGCCCTATGTCCAATGCCATCCGCCCCTCGGCCTGCCCGGGATTACTGCGTATCGTCCCGGCACTGGACGGTGGCATCTGCCGGATCAAACTGGCGGGCGGAGCCATCAGCGCGGCCCAGGCCATGGCGGTGGCCGAGGCGGCGCAGGCGTTCGCCGGCGGTGTGATCGAGGCCACCAATCGCGCCAACCTGCAGATTCGCGGCATCGGCAGCGAGCATCAGGCACTGATCGACACGCTGCTGGCGGCCGGCCTGGGGCCGAGCACCGCCGCCGGTGATGATGTACGCAACCTGATGCTCAGTCCCAGCGCCGGGATTGACCGGCAGATGCTGATGGACACCCGGCCGTTGGCCGCGCAGATCCTGGCGACCTTGCAGAGTCACCCGCGCTTTCATGAACTGTCGGCCAAGTTCGCCGTGCAGCTCGACGGCGGCGAAGCCCTGGCCATGCTCGAACATCACCACGATCTGTGGCTGGCAGCGGTTGCGCGCGAGGGACAGTTGCTGCTGGCCTTTGGTCTGGCGGGCAGCCCTGTGGATACACCTCTGGCGGCGGTGCCCGAGGAACTGGGCCATGAACTGCTGGTGGCGGTGCTGGAGTTGTTTCTTGAGCTGGCGACGCCGGAGCAGACGCGGATGCGCCACCTGTTGGCCCAGGTGCCGGTGGCGGATTTTCTCGCCCGGTTGAACCTGCGTTTGAGCCGACCGTTGTTGAGCATCGACGGCTGGCAACGTCCGGCCTCGGTTGCCGGGCTGCACCTGGGCACTTATCCACAGCACGAAAACGGGCAGGTCTATGTCGGCGCGGCGACGCCCCTGGGGCGTCTCGACCCGGCCATGCTTCAGGGCACCGCGCAACTGGCCGTGCAATACGGCGATGGCAGCCTGCGTTTCAGCCCCTGGCAGAGCCTGCTGTTGCCCGCCATTGCCCCGGCGGATGCTCCGGCCGTGACGGCGCGCCTGAGCCAGCTGGGTCTGTTGTGCAGCCCTGAACAGGCCTTGGCCCATGTGATTGCCTGCACCGGATCCAGTGGTTGCGCCAAGGCCCTGGCCGACAGCAAAGGTGACGCGCTGACATTGGCAGCCCTGCTCCAGAACCACGGTCGTCAGCAGGCGGTGCACCTGTCCGCCTGCCCGCGTTCCTGCGCCGCCGCCCATGTGGCTCCGGTCACCCTGTTGGCGGTGGCACCAGGACGCTACGACATGTATTTGCGCGATGCAGCGCAGCCGGGTTTCGGCACGCTGCACGCACGCAACCTTTCTATTGAAGCGGCAGAGGCTGAACTTGATGCCCGCCCACGGAGCCACCTTGATGATTGATTACATCCGCGACGGTCAAGAGATCTATCGCAACTCCTTCGCGATCATCCGCGAAGAAGCCAAGCTGGATCGCATTCCGGCCGACCTGGAAAAACTGGCGGTACGGGTGATCCACGCCTGCGGCATGGTCGAGGCCATCGATGGCCTGCAGTTTTCTGAAGGCGCCGGCAAGGCTGGGCGTGATGCCTTGGCCGCCGGTGCGCCGATCCTCTGCGACGCGCGAATGGTCTCTGAAGGCATTACCCGGGCACGCTTGCCGGCCAACAACAAAGTGATCTGCACCCTGCGCGACGAAAGCGTGCCGCAGTTGGCCCGGGCGCTGGGCAACACCCGCTCGGCGGCCGCCCTGGAACTGTGGCGGCCGCATCTGGAAGGCAGCGTGGTGGTGATCGGCAATGCGCCGACTGCCTTGTTCTATCTGCTGGAGATGCTCGATGCAGGCGCGCCGAAACCGGCGCTGATCCTCGGCTTCCCGGTGGGCTTTGTTGGCGCCGCCGAATCCAAGGCGATGCTCGCCGCCGACAGCCGTGGCGTGCCCTTTGTGATCATGCAGGGGCGCCTGGGCGGCAGCGCCATGGCCGCCGCCGCCGTCAATGCCCTGGCCACGGAGGTCGAATGATGCAGCAACCTGGACGATTGATCGGCCTTGGCGTGGGCCCTGGTGACCCGGAACTGATTACCGTCAAGGCCCTGCGCCTGTTGCGCGAGTCGTCGGTGGTGGCCTACTTCGTGGCCAAGGGCAAGAAAGGCAATGCCTTTGGCATCATCGAAGCGCACTTGCAACCGGCGCAAACCTTGTTGCCCCTGGTGTACCCGGTGACCACCGAAGTGTTGCCGGCGCCGTTGTCCTACGAGCAGGTGATCAGCGACTTCTACGACAGCGCCAGCCAGGAGCTGGCGCTGCACCTGGATGCCGGCCGCGATGTGGCGGTGATTTGCGAGGGCGACCCGTTCTTCTACGGCTCCTACATGTACCTGCACGACCGGCTGGCCGAGCGTTACCAGGCCGAAGTGGTGCCGGGAGTGTGTTCGATGCTGGGCGGCGCGTCGGTACTGGGCGCGCCCCTGGTGTATCGCAATCAGAGCCTGTCGGTGCTCTCGGGCGTGCTGCCCCATGAGGAACTCAAGCGGCGTCTGGCGGATGCCGATGCGGCGGTGGTGATGAAGCTGGGGCGCAATTTCCCCAAGGTGCGTCAGGTCCTGGAAGAACTGGGGCTGGCGCAGCGGGCGCTGTACGTCGAGCGCGCCACTATGGCCAATCAGAAGATCGTGCCGTTGGATGACGTGGAACCGATGTCCTCGCCTTACTTCTCGCTGATCATCGTGCCCGGTGAAAGGTGGCAAGGCTGATGGCTCGTTCAATTCCGGCCATCGTCATCCTGGGCCAAGGCAGCCTCGACACCGCGCGGCAGATCCAGCGCCTGTACCCGGACTCGCTGATCCACGGCTTGGCAGAACGGGTCGAAGGCGCCGACCGGGTCTACCACGAATTCGGCGCGACTCTGCGCCAGTTGTATCAACAGGACAGGCCGATCATCGCTCTGTGCGCGGCCGGCATCGTGATCCGCACCTTGGCCCCGTTGCTGCTGGAAAAGGGCGCCGAACCGCCGGTGCTGGCGGTGGCCGAGGACGGCAGCGCCGTGGTGCCGCTGCTGGGCGGCCTGGGCGGGGTCAACGTCATGGCTCGGGAAATCGCCGCCGGCCTTGGGGTGGCGGCGGCCATTACCACCAGTGGCGAACTGCGCTTCGGCACCTGCTTGCTCAACCCGCCCAGCGGCTATGCCCTGGGCGACCTGGAATTGGGCAAGCGTTTCGTCTCCGACCTGCTGGGGGGCGAAAGCGTACGCATCGAAGGTGCCGCGCCCTGGTTGGCCGAAGCCAAACTGCCGCAAGACCAGCAAGCGCGTCTGAGCATCCACATCGGTTGCGCCGAGCGCACACCTGCGGCCAATGAACTGTTGATCTACCCCCGCAGCGTGCTGGTCGCTTGCCGTAGCCACCAACTGAGCGAGGCGCCTGAGCAGGGGCTCGCCGAGCGCATCCGCCAGGCCCTGCATCAGGCGCGCATTGCCGTGCAGTCAGTGGCGTGCCTGCTGGCCGCCGACAGCGACATGGCCGACCGTGCCCTGCACCAGGCCGCCGCTGAACTGGGCGTGCCGCTGCGTTTTGCTCCGGCGGCCGCCAGTGTCATCGAGCTGGCGCAACAAGCGGTGCCGCAACGGCTGTCGGCTGTTAGCGTTGATGACGAGTTGGCCATTGCCGTGGCCTGCCAACCTTTACAGCCTGAGCAGATCGGTCGCGCGCGTGGCCGCCTTGCGGTCATCGGCCTTGGCCCTGGCGCCGCCGAACTGATGGTGCCTGCGGTCAAGGCCGAGCTGGCCCGGGCCAACGACATCCTCGGCTATGAAACCTACGTGCGCATGGCCGGCCCGTTCCGCGCCGATCAGGTGATGCACTGCACTGACAACCGCGAAGAGATGCAGCGCGCCCGCCATGCTTTCGAACTGGCGGCTCAAGGTCGTTCGGTGGTCGTGGTGTCGTCCGGTGACCCAGGTGTGTTCGCCATGGCGGCCGCGGTACTGGAAGCGCTGCATGAGTCCAGCGACCCAGCCTGGCACCGCGTCGACCTGGAAATCCTCCCAGGCGTCTCCGCCTCCCTGGCCACCGCCGCCCAGGCCGGCGCGCCGCTGGGTCATGACTTCTGCGTGCTGTCGCTGTCGGACAACCTCAAACCCTGGGACATCATCGAGAAGCGCCTGGACCTCGCCTCCCAGGCCGATCTGGCCCTGGCCTTCTACAACCCGATCTCCCGTTCCCGACCCTGGCAACTGGGCCGGGCCCTGGAGATCGTGCGCCAGCACCGCACGCCGCAAACCCCGGTGGTGCTGGGGCGCGACATTGGCCGTCCTGGCCAGACCTTGCGGGTCATCACCCTGGGCGAGCTGACCCCGGAGCAGGTGGACATGCGCACCATGGTGCTGGTGGGCTCTTCCACCACCTGCGTGTTCCCCCGGGCCGAGGGTGGCGAGTGGGTGTACACGCCGCGCTGGTACGGCAATAAGCCCTTGTAGGAGCCGGCTTGCCGGCGAAGGCGCTCGTAAGATCGCCATCGCCGGCAGCGGCTTCTAGCGCGCAAGGTCTTCCTCGTCCTCGTCCTTGTCCGTGGCGGTCAGCAGCCAGGTGATGAATTCGAAGAAGCTGGCCCATCTGGCCGGGATGCGGCCGGCGACGAAAGCTTCCCGGTCGCCCAGGTCGAAATCCCAGACGCCACCGCTGTCCTTGTCCAGCAAGTAGCCGCCTTGACCTTGCAGTGAGGTGAAGGCGATGAAGTTCTTGGGCAACTCCCAGACTTCATGAATGAACTCGGTGCTCATCAGGATTTCATCACTGGGCCCGTCGATATTCATCAGCGCTCCGTAGCTCACTCGGTCTAAGAAGTCGGCGGGGTGACAGGTCAGGTAGATCTGCGCGAACTCGCTGTCCAGGGCAATCCCCAATGTTGCCAGCGCTCGGGTGACCTCGGCGGTGTCGGGGCGCGGGCGGAAGCGGGGCTGGGCTTCGATCAGGGCGATCAACTGCGGGGGAATCATGGGTGGTCCTTGCTGATGTGTGGCCACTTATCCAAGGGCAGGCGGCCCTGCTGCTGGGCAAAGTGTTCCCGGGTCTGGCCCAGGGTTTTGTGGTTGGGTCCGCTCAGCACATCCAGCGCCTGGCTGCCGTCGTCCTCCCAATGGCACAGGTCGCAGATCTGGTAGTCGCCCCGCGCCGAGAGGGTTCGATAACCGCAGCAGGGACAGGCCTCAAGGTACTCGATGTCCGCGCTGACGGTGTAGTCGCCGAGCCCGGCTTCACGCAGGCAGCGCCTCAGGTACAGCTGGGTCACGCCACGATACTCGGCGCGCAGGGCGACCAGCAGCAGGGCGTCGTAGCGCGGGTCTTGCGCATCGTCCGGGGGCTCCGGTTGCGAGATGAGCTGTTGCTGCAGGTCGGGTGGCAGTGTTGCGAATTCAAGGTTGTCGCTGTCGATCCCCCACCAGTCCAGGAGCAGGGAAGCCCGAGCGGCGAGGTCAAGGCCGGGCAGCCTGTGTGTGCTCAGGAGGTCGATGGCTGCGGTGGCGCTCAGTTTTTTCATTGGGCTCGGTGTGGGCGGGTGGTTCATGGCCAGACCAGGGTCAACTGATCGGGGCGCTCGACAGGGACCCGCACGGTGACGCCGGAGGTCGACTCGGCATGAATCTGCTGGTCGTGGATCTCGACTCGGCAGAAGGGATTGGTTTCGCTGAGGACAAGCAGCCAGATCAGTGCATCCGTGTCCTTTTCCAGCAAGGCCAGGAAGCCGCCGCCGCCGTGCCCGGCGGTCTCACCGCACTGGGCATGAAAGGGCTGCGGGCCTTCGGCGGCAGACCCCAGGGCGGTGACGAAATCAGGATCATCCCTGCCTGGGAAGTCCAGGGCCGGCATCCAGACTTTGTTGCTCAGCCGGGGATGTTCGTAGGGCAGGTCGAACAGGCAGTAGAACCCGCTGTTGAGGACCAGGGTGTTTTCCCGGGGGAAACATCCTTCGAGCCATTGCTCCTGAATGAAAGCAGCGTCGGCGCTGTAGGGCGCAGGGTGCAGGTGGATTTTCTCAAAGCGTCGATGCATGTCGGAAACCGGAAAAGAAAGCACATGGGCCTGAATGCTCTTGGCGAGCGTCACAGGCCTTGAGGCAGCCCAAGGGCCTCTTGGGGAAGCGTGTTGCCACCGACATGGCGAAACCATCGGTCAGCATGCAGCTGCTGTTGCACATCTTTTTGTTGCTGTGGGTGAAGGTCATGGCATCGCGCCGGCCGTTGTGGGCGAGGGCCACCTCGAAGCTATCCAAGCGCGTTGGCCGACGCCCCGCAGGTTCCTGGTGGGTGACTTGCCCGGTGGAGGCACGAAGGCTCGCGCACCCTCGGGGAACAGCAGCAGGTCGTTGCGCCCAAGCTGCGGCTGGCCCCAGTCGGGTTCGCTCTGGCTCTTGATCGGGCTGAGGATGCAGGCCCTGTGCCGGTGGAGCGTTGAAGAGTCTGCATTCCGTTGCCTGGCCCTTGCATTGAGTGTGGCCGGGGCTCTAAGGCACCAGATAGCCTTTGACCCCGGTAAAGATGATCTGCGCCGCCAGGGCACAGACGAACAGTCCCATCAGCCGGCTGACGATCTGCAAGCCTTGGTCGCCAAGGATGCGTTCGATGCGATTGGACAGGTACAGCACCACGCCCACGGTGAGGCTGGCCAGGGCGATGCTGAGAATGGCGGTGAGCTTGTCGTCCCAGTGGGGCTGGCTGACGCCCATGACCAGCAGGGCGCCGATGGTCCCCGGGCCCACCGTCAGGGGAATGGTCAGCGGCACGATGGTCACGTCCTGCTGCACGTTGTCGGTCTGTACCGCCGACTTGCCCTGGGCCATGCCCAGGGCGGAGATGAACAGCACGCTGCCGGCACCGATGCGGAAAGCGTCCACGGTGATGCCGAACACGCTGAATATCACTCGGCCAAACAGGTACAGCAGGACGCTGGAGACCAGGGTCGCGAGGGCGACTTTCCAGGCCAGGCGTCGGCGTTCCTTGGAGGAGTAGCCGCGGGTCAGGCTGATGAAGCATGAGAGGACGAAGAACGGGCTATAGAGCACCAGCATCTTCAGGTAAACGCTGAACAGCACGTGGAGCATGGTCGGAGCTCACGACTAGGGAGGGCGAGCCAGAGTTTAACAGGCGCCGCGCAGGCTGTCGGCTCAACTGGTGTGCGCGGTGCTGCGCTCGCGCAGGTCGCGCTGGGTGACCCAGTGTTCCACCAGCTCGCGCAGTTGCGACAGCTCCACCGGCTTGGCCATGTGCCCGTCCATGCCGGCCTGGCGCGCGCGTTCCTTGTGCTCGGCGAGGATGTGCGCGGTCAGGGCCACCACCGGCGTACGCACGCGCTGGTTGCCGACTTCCCAAGCGCGCAGTTGCTGGGTGGCGGAGAAACCGTCGAGCACCGGCATTTCGCAGTCCATCAGCACCAGGTCGTAGCGCTTGGCTTTCATCGCCTGCAGCGCTTCTTCGCCGTTGCTGGCGGTGTCGGGCTGCAGGTTGAGTTTGCCCAGCATGCCGCGGATGACCTTGGTTGAAATGCTGTTGTCCTCGGCCACCAGGATGCTGAAATCGCTGGGGACAGTGACCTGGGCCGGGCTCGCAGACGCATTGAGGGGCTGGTTGTAGGGCGTGGCCGGGGCCTTGTCCCGTTGGTTGAGTTCATCGGCCAGGGTGGTCTTGAGGGTGTAGCCCGCCACGGGCTTGGCGAGGATGCGCTTGATCCCGGCATTACGCGCGATCACCTTGCTCGGGGCGTTGCTGATGCCGGTGAGCATGATCAACAGGATGTCGTGATTCAGGCTCGGGTCTTCCTTGATCTTCGCCGCCAGTTGCATGCCGGTCATGCCGGGCATGTTCTGGTCCAGCAGCACCACATCGAAGTAGTCCCGCAGGTGCGCCTTGGTTCGCAGCAGGGCCAGGGCTTCCTTGCCCGATGGCACTGCGCTGACGTTCAGGCCCCAGGCGCTGCATTGCTGCACCAGGACTTTGCGGCAGGTGTCGTTGTCATCCACTACCAGTACTCGCGCGCCTTGCAGTGGACCGTCGAGATCAGCTGTGGGTTGTTCCAGACGCTCGGCGTCCAGGGGCAGGGTCAGCCACAGGGTACTGCCCTGGTTGGCGCCGCTCTTGATGCCGAAGTCACCGTGCATCAGCAGGATCAACTGACGGGCGATCACCAGGCCAAGGTTGCCGCCCAGTCGGGTGCTGGCGAGGAAGTTCTTGCTGTGCAGTTCAGTGTGCAGCAGGGCCTCGCGCTCTTCGGCGTCCATCGGTTGGCCACTGTCCTGCACGGCAATGCGCAAGCGTGGTTTGCTGCTGCGCTCATCGAGGGCGACAACGATCAGCACTTCGCCTTCGTCGGTCTTTTTCAGGGCGTTTTCCAGAAGGCTCAGTAGCGCCTGGCGCAGGCGCGTCGGGTCGCCGCTGATGACCCGTGGTACTTGCGGCTGGATAAAACTGATCAGTTCGACGTTCTGCTGTTCGGCCTTGGCGCGGAAGATGCTCAGGCAGTCTTCGATCAGCGCGTTGAGGTCGAATTGCACGTCATCCAGCTCGATCTGCCCGGACTCCAGCTTGGAAATGTCGAGGATCTCGTTGATCAGGGTCAGCAGTTCGTTGCCGGCGCTGTGGATGGTCTGCACATAGTCGCGCTGCTTGACCGACAGGGGCGTGCCCAGCAGCAGCTCGGTCATGCCCAGCACGCCGTTCATCGGGGTGCGGATCTCGTGGCTGATCTTGGCCAGGAACTCGGCCTTGGCGTTGACTTCGGCGGTGCTGGCGGCCAGGTCGCGGCTGACGCTGAAGCGGTTTTCGGTGATGTCCCGTTGGCGTTCGCCCAGGGCGATGCTCATCAGCAGACCGGCGATGCACACCACGCTCATCAGGGTGACGATCAGCCCTTGTGGCGCCACCAGGGTCAGGCCCAGCAGGGCGGGAAGGATCACCAGCGTCCCGAGGTTGAAGATCACCATGGCGGTGACGAACAGGCGCGCCGGGCGATAGCCCTTGTGCCAGTGGTAGCCAGCGACAAACAGCATGCTCAGGCCGGCCTGGGCCACCAGGGCGTAGGTAATGATATTCAGCGGCAGGGTGTTGACGAACAGCAGCAACAGGCCGAACAGGCTGATCAGCAGGATATTGCCCAGCAGCAACCTATTCAGCGGGTGTGGGCCCAGCGGGGCAAAGAAACGGTAGGCGAACATCATCCCGCACGGGGCGGTCAGCAGCAGGGCCACGTAGGCGCCCTGGGTGTGCAGCACCTGCCAGTCCGGCAGCCAGGTGCCGAACAGGTTCAACAGCATCAACAGGCTGAGGGTCAGCAGGCCCTCGCAGGCCGCCAGCCACAGGCTGCTGCGCGAGCGGGTGTAGGCGAAGCGCGTGAGGTTGTGCAGGGTCAGCATCGCCAGGCAGCCGAAGAGCAGGCCATAGACCAATGTCTGGTTCTGGTTGGCGGCGCTCATGACCGCGGGTTGCAGGGTGATGTAGGGACGCAATTCGTGCTCGGAGACCAAGCGAACGTACACCTCCACCGGCTTGGCGATTTGCGGCAATGGCAGCATGAAGTCGCTGCTGGGCAGGGGCTTCTGCGTTTGCGGCTGGCTGAAACCGGTGTTCACCTGCTCGATCAGCTTGTCGCCGTCGAGCACGTAGAGATTGAGGTGGGACAAGTCGGGGGCAAAGATCCGCAGGACCTGTTCATGGGGCCCGGGTTGCAGCTTGAAGCGTAACCACAGGGCGCCATCGGGTTCGGCAGCGGTCAGCTTGTCCAGTTCGATGGGACTGAACTGGTTGGTGTAGCGCGGGGAGCGGATGTCACTGAGCTGCAGGTCGGCCTGTTCGTCGAGCAAGACCGCCCAGCCACTGCCTTGAGCGGCCATGGCCGGATTCAAGCAGAGCAGGGTCAGTAATGTGACGGTAAAGACTAGGGCAGTCCTGAGCCAGCGCACGGCGAAATCCCTTCATTGGTTAATGCCTGATTATAACTATGCGCGGCGTAATGACCGCACGGCAAGGGCGTGAAGCCCTTGCGGGGTCACCGGCGGAGTTACTCCTGGCCACGCTCGCGGGCAATGGCGCGGTAGCCGATGTCCTTACGGTAGAAACATCCCTGCCAATCGATCTTGGCCGCCAGGCGGTAGGCTTGCTGTTGGGCCGCGTCGACGCTGTCGCCCATGGCGGTGGCGCAGAGCACCCGGCCGCCGGAGGTCACGACCTGGCCGTCTTTGAGCGCGGTGCCTGCATGGAAGACTTTGCCTTCCAGCTCGGCGGCGGCATCCAGGCCGTTAATCGCAGCCCCTTTGGCGTAGTCGCCCGGATAGCCGCCAGCGGCCAGGACGATGCCCAGGCTCGGGCGCGGGTCCCACTGCGCTTCGACCTTGTCCAGGGCCTGGGCCAGGGCCGCTTCCACCAGCAGTACCAGGCTCGACTGCAGACGCAGCATCACCGGTTGGGTTTCCGGGTCGCCGAAGCGGCAGTTGAACTCGATGACTTTCGGGTTGCCGGCTTTGTCGATCATCAAGCCCGCATAAAGGAAGCCGGTGTAGACATTGCCTTCCTCGGCCATGCCGCGCACGGTGGGCCAGATCACCTGATCCATCACTCGCTGGTGCACGTCGGCGGTGACCACCGGTGCTGGCGAGTAAGCGCCCATGCCGCCGGTATTGGGGCCAGTGTCGCCGTCGCCCACGCGCTTGTGGTCCTGGCTGGTGGCCATCGGCAGCACGTTCTTGCCGTCGACCATGACGATGAAGCTGGCTTCCTCGCCGTCGAGGAACTCCTCGATGACCACGCGGGAGCCGGCGTCACCGAAGGCATTGCCGGCGAGCATGTCGCGCACGGCTTCTTCGGCTTCGGCCAGGGTCATGGCGACGATCACGCCCTTGCCGGCGGCCAGGCCATCGGCCTTGATCACGATCGGTGCGCCTTTTTCCTGCAGGTAGGCCAGGGCCGGCTCGATCTCGGTGAAGTTCTGGTAGTCGGCGGTCGGGATCTTGTGGCGCGCGAGGAAATCCTTGGTGAAGGCTTTCGAACCTTCCAGCTGCGCGGCGCCGGCAGTCGGACCGAAGCAGTCCAGGCCACGGGAGCGGAACAGGTCGACCACACCGGCCACCAGCGGCACTTCCGGGCCAACGATGGTCAGGGAGACGTTCTTCTCGGCGAAATCCGCCAACTGCTCCAGGGCCAGGACGTCGATGGCGACGTTCTCGCACTTGGCTTCGATGGCGGTACCGGCGTTGCCCGGGGCGACAAACACTTTCTGAACCCGTGGGTCCTGAGCGACTTTCCAGGCCAGAGCGTGTTCACGACCGCCGCTACCAATGATCAGTACATTCATTTCAAAAACCTCGGATGACGCTAATTCTGTTTTGGAACCTGAAGAGCTGCACGCCTCAGGAGGTTGCATTGACAGTGGTAGATGCAAGGCGGAGCCCACCTCGATGAGCGCAGTTGCCTGTTGGCAATGAGCATCATCGAGGTGGGCTCCAACGCAGCAGATGCCGGTGTCAGTGCGACCGTTGTCGTATCAGTGACGGAAGTGGCGCATGCCGGTGAACACCATGGCAATGCCGGCTTCATCGGCGGCGGCAATCACTTCGTTGTCGCGCATCGAACCGCCTGGCTGGATCACCGCAGTGATGCCGACCTTGGCGGCGTTGTCCAGGCCGTCGCGGAACGGGAAGAACGCGTCGGAGGCCATTACCGACCCCGCAACTTGCAAACCTGCGTGCTCGGCCTTGATGGCGGCGATGCGCGCGGAGTTCACACGGCTCATCTGGCCGGCGCCGACGCCGATGGTCTGGCGGTTCTTGGCGTAGACGATGGCGTTGGATTTGACGTACTTGGCCACTTTCCAGGCGAAGATCAGATCGTGGATCTCTTGCTCGGTCGGGGCGCGCTTGGTCACCACTTTCAGGTCGTCGGCACTGATCATGCCGATATCACGGCTCTGCACCAGCAGGCCGCCGTTGACGCGCTTGTAGTCCCAGGCCGCAGCGCGGTCAGCCGACCACTCGCCACAGGCCAGCAGGCGCACGTTGGCTTTGGCGGCGACAATGGCGCGGGCTTCTTCGCTCACCGACGGGGCGATGATCACTTCGACGAACTGGCGCTCGACGATGGCCTTGGCGGTGTCGGCATCCAGTTCGCGGTTGAAGGCGATGATGCCGCCGAAGGCCGATTCGGTGTCGGTGGCATAGGCCAGCTCGTAGGCCTGGCGGATGCCGCCTTCAGCGTCCGGGCTTACCGCCACACCGCACGGGTTGGCGTGCTTGACGATGACGCAGGCGGGCTTGACGAAGCTCTTCACGCATTCCAGCGCGGCGTCGGTGTCGGCGACGTTGTTGTAGGACAGCTCCTTGCCTTGCAGCTGGGTGGCGGTGGCGATGCCGACTTCGGCGGGCTTGGCTTCCACGTAGAACGCCGCGCTCTGGTGCGGGTTCTCGCCGTAGCGCATTTCCTGGGCCTTGATGAACTGGCTGTTGAAGGTCCGCGGAAACTCGCTGCGGCCGGATGTCGAGAGGGTATCGGCGGCCTGGTTCACGGTGCCCATGTAGTTGGCGATCATGCCGTCGTAGGCGGCGGTGTGTTCGAAGGCCTTGAGCATCAGGTCGAACCGCTGGGCGTAGGTCAGGCCGCCGGCCTTGAGGCTTTCCAGGACGCCGGCGTAGTCGCTGGCGTTGACCACGATGGCCACGTCCTTATGGTTCTTGGCCGCCGAGCGGACCATGGTCGGGCCGCCGATGTCGATGTTCTCGATGGCGGTGGGCAGGTCGCAGCCAGGCTTGTTGATGGTGGCTTCGAAGGGGTAGAGGTTGACCGCCACCAGATCGATGGGCTTGATCCCGTGCTCGTTCATGATGGCGTCGTCGATGCCGCGACGACCGAGGATGCCGCCGTGGATTTTCGGGTGCAGGGTCTTGACCCGGCCATCCATCATTTCCGCGAAACCGGTGTAATCCGCGACTTCCACTGCGGACACGCCGTTATCCTGCAGCAGTTTGAAGGTCCCGCCGGTGGAGAGGATCTCCACGCCTAGGGCTTCCAGCTCCTTGGCGAATTCGAGGATCCCGGTCTTGTCTGAAACACTGATCAAGGCGCGGCGGATCGGCAGGCGGGTAGTCTGGTCGGTCATCTCAATTTCCATCAAAAGCTAGGGAGTCAGCAAAAAAGGCGACCGTTTTTTATGCGGGCGCCTTTCTGGTTTGATTGAATGCTTACAACAAATCGTACTGCTTGAGTTTCTTGCGCAGGGTGCCGCGGTTCAGCCCCAGGAGTTCGCTGGCCTTGGTCTGGTTGCCCTTGACGTAGTTCATCACGCTTTCGAGCAATGGAGCCTCGACTTCGGAGAGCACCAGGTTGTACACGTCCGTGACGGCAGCGCCCTCAAGGTGGGCGAAATAATTGTGCAGCGCCTTCTCGACACTCCCGCGAAGGGTCTGGCCTTCTTCGCTGGGGGTATTGAGGTGCTGTTTCAAATTCACGTTGTCGCTCACGGGTGTTGTTCCACTCACTAAAGTCTCGGTCATCATCGTCATGCGGCCACCCCATCTCCGTCCCCTGTTTCCAGGCTCTTGTAACGTCCGGTAAAGAACTCACGAACGTTGGCGCATTGTGCTTCCGTATCTTCCAAACGATTGAAGTGGGCGCGGAACTCCCTGGCGCCCGGCAGGGTTGCGAGATACCAGCCCACATGCTTGCGTGCGATGCGCACGCCCATGACTTCTCCATAGAAGGCATGCAGCGCGGCCAGGTGCTCTTGCAGAATACGTTCCACCTCGAACAGCTCCGGCGCCGGGAGGGTTTCACCGGTGCGCAGAAAATGTTCGATTTCTCGAAAAATCCATGGCCGCCCCTGGGCGGCCCGGCCAATCAACAGCCCATCGGCCCCGGTGGCGTGTAGCACCTGGCGGGCCTTGGCGGGTGAGTCGATGTCGCCGTTGGCAAAGACCGGAATCGACACCGCCTGCTTGATCGCGGCAATGGTGTCGTACTCGGCTTCACCGGTGTACAGATCGGCCCGGGTCCGACCGTGGACCGCCAATGCCGTAATGCCTGCCTGTTCGGCGATCTTCGCCACCGTCAGGCCGTTTTTGTTCTGTCGATCCCAGCCAGTGCGGATCTTCAGCGTGACCGGTACATCCACCGCGGCCACCACCGCCTGGAGAATCTCATTGACCAGGGCTTCGTCTTTCAACAACGCGGAACCGGCGGCCTTGTTGCAGACCTTCTTTGCCGGACAACCCATGTTGATATCAATAATCTGTGCGCCCAATTCGACGTTGGCGCGAGCGGCATCGGCCAGCATCTGCGCATCGCCACCGGCAATCTGTACCGAGCGTGGCTCGGGATCACCCTCGTGGATCATGCGCAAGCGCGATTTGCGGCTGTTCCACAAACGCATGTCGCTGGTGACCATTTCCGAGACTACAAGGCCCGCGCCCAATTGCTTGCACAGCTGACGAAAGGGCTGGTCGGTGACGCCCGCCATAGGGGCGAGAATCAAGCCGTTGCGCAGTGTGTATGGGCCGATGCGTACCGCCGACATAGGACTTCCCTGTTGTGGGGCCGGATCATGAGAGTTCGAAAAAGGGTTGGCATGATACCCGCTCTCGATGACCGGATAAAGGCTGAATTGGATAAAATCTGAACAGTTATTCCGCAATCACCCAAAGGAGCAGTCTGGGTGATGTGCTCATAAATCGATCGCCAGTCCAGAGTTATCTGTCAGTCTGCTCGGCTCATTCACTCGGGCGAGTGGAAACTCAGACTGTAGTTCACAGCTTTCGGTCCGGGGTCGAGAATATCGAGGGCGATGTGAATAGGCGTCTGCGGCGGCATCTCCTCGGCATCCTGTAGGTCGCCACCCAGGTATTCCCCGGGTTTGAAGCTGCGGCTGGCAATCAGATGGCCGTTCAGGTCGGCAAAGCGCAGTTCCAGCAGCGGGAACGGCTGGGAGAACGGTGCACGGTTATAGATGATGGCGTCCACCACCAGGGCCCCACTGAATTCCGGGTGGCTGCGTACCACCAGGTTGCTGCTCTTGATTCGGGCGATGTCCACGCGCGATGGCACCGTGCAACCGAATTGCGGACACAGTTGCTGGAACCACGGGCGGTACTGGTCCTGGCGCGCCAGTTCATCGAAGTGGTAAGCCACGTATTGGCCCGCCAGGCCACCGGCGGCCAACAGGATCAGCAGCATCCAGAGCAGGCGTCGCCCCCAGGGCGAGCGGCGTTTTTGCCAGTCGAGTTGGATCGGGTCGTCCACCAGGTCCAGCAATACGTCTTCCTGTACGCCGGGTTCGCGGCGTTTTCTGCCGGGAGTCGCGGTTTCCGGGCGGTCGTGCTCAGCGCTATCGGCAGGGACGTGGGCTTCGAAGGGCTCGAGGTCATCATCCAGGTGCAGCCTTGGCATCTGGGGGTCGTCATCCAGGTCCGCCAGGTTGAACGACAGCGACGGTTCGGTGCGCGGGTGAGGCTCTGTGCCGGCATCGCTCCGGGAGGCTGGCAATTTGCTGTCCGGTGTTTCGGGGGTGTCGTTGTCGTCAGTGCTGGCAAACAGCTTGTCGGGCCAAAGGGCCTCATCGGCATCCTGTGGCTCGCGACGGGCGCGGAGGTTGTTTTCCTGGTGCTCGCGATCCTGGCCGAAGGCCTTGGCCGGCTGGATTTCCCGCTGTTCGAGCTTGGCGAGTTCTTCGTCGAGGTCCAGGTCGTCCAGGTGATCCAGGTCCATCTCCGCGGCCGACCACTGTTTCTGGCTGATGGCGCGTTGCGTGGGCGCTGCATCGGGTGTCGGCGCGAGGGGGGCTTGCAGTGCGGGCTCAGGTTCAGGTGCGGATGGCGCAACGACCGCAGGCGCGACGGCTGGTTTGGCGGCAGGCTTGGACGTTGCGCCCTCCTTGGCGGCGCGTTGCTCAAGCAACTGTCGTGCAGCGTTGAACACCTGCAGGCAGGAGCCACAGCGAACCACCCCGCGAGCCACGCTCAATTGAGCATGGCTGACACGGAATCTGGTTTGGCAATGCGGGCACTGGGTGACGAAACTGTCGGTCATGCGGTCATCCGGATTATGCAGGCGGTTATTTTAGCGCCGACGGCCGGTGATGCGCACCCAGCCATCAAGGGTGGCGATCGGGTCCAGATCGAAGTCCTGGGCATAGGCGGCGGCCACTTCTTCGCCTTGTTCGGCGAGGATGCCCGAGAGCGCGAGGCGCCCGCCGGACTTCACCAGGCCCGACAGCTGCGGGGCCAGTGACACCAGTGGACCGGCGAGGATATTGGCCACCAGTACATCAGCCTGAACTTGCGGCAGTTGTTCCGGTAGGTACAGCGGGAACTGTGCTTCGGCAATGTTGTTGCGTCCAGCGTTGTCCCGGGAAGCTTCCAGGGCTTGCACGTCAATGTCGGTGCCTACCGCTTGCTTGGCGCCCAGCAACAGGGCCGCGATGGCCAGAATTCCCGAACCGCAGCCAAAGTCCAGCACGTTGCAGTCCTTGAGGTCCTGGCCGTCCAGCCATTCCAGGCACAGGGCGGTGGTCGGATGAGTGCCGGTGCCGAACGCCAGGCCCGGGTCCAGCAGCAGGTTGACCGCGTCCGGTTCCGGCGCGGCGTGCCAGCTAGGAACAATCCACAGGCGCTGGCCGAAGCGCATGGGCTGGAAGTTGTCCATCCAGCTGCGTTCCCAGTCCTGGTCTTCGATGACTTCGCTGTGGTGTTCGGGCAGCGGGGCGCCGGTCAGCAGTTCCAGGTGGGCGAGCACGCTGGCGGCTTCGGTGCCGCCTTCGAACAAGGCCAGCAGGTGGGTGTGGGACCACAGCGGCGTGGTATTGAGTTCGGGTTCGAAGATCGGCTGATCCTCGGCGTCCATGAAGGTGACCGAGACGGCACCGACTTCAAGAAAAGCGTCTTCATAGGTTTCGGCTTGTTCTGGGCTGATGGCGAGACGGACTTGCAGCCAAGGCATGGCGGGCACCTTTGAAAATGTGTGATGTGCAGCCTAGCGGGCCGCGAGAAGCGCGCAAGTTTACGCGAGCCCGAGGCAGAAGACGACCGGGTTAGGCAGGATATCCCTGGTGCTGGAGGGGGGGGGCGTTTGTCTGCGCGGCGATCCCTCAGACGGCTGGCAAGGTCTGGCGCATGAAGGGGGCGGCCAGAGGTTTGGTGGCGCCAGGCGGCTTGGTGCAGGCGCGCTGCTGGTCGCTTTGTGCCAAGGTCGTCGTGCAGATACGACAAGGCCGCAATTAAGCGGCCTTGTCGGTGTGGCGAGTGCCGATCAGTGTTGCTCGGCCAGCTTGTGCTCGAGGTAGTGAATGTTCACGCCCCCTTTGCAGAAGCCTTCGTCACGGGTCAGGTCGCGGTGCAGCGGGATGTTGGTCTTGATCCCGTCGACGACGATTTCGTCCAGCGCATTGCGCATGCGCGCCATGGCTTCGTCACGGGTGGCCCCGTAAGTGATCAGCTTGCCGATCAACGAATCGTAGTTCGGTGGAACCGCGTAACCGCTGTACAGGTGCGAGTCGACGCGCACGCCGTTGCCGCCCGGAGCATGGAAGTGCTTGACCGTGCCTGGGCTTGGCATGAAGGTCTTCGGGTCTTCGGCGTTGATCCGGCATTCCAGGGCGTGGCCACGGATGACCACGTCATCCTGGGTGAACGACAGCTTGTTGCCAGCGGCGATGTTGAGCATCTCCTTGACGATGTCGATGCCGGTGACCATTTCCGAAACCGGGTGCTCTACCTGCACGCGAGTGTTCATCTCGATGAAGTAGAAGCGGCCGTTCTCGTACAGGAACTCGAACGTACCGGCACCGCGGTAGCCGATGTCGATGCATGCCTTGACGCAGCGGGCGAAGACTTCCTGGCGCGCAGTCTCGTCGATGTCCGGTGCCGGGGCCTCTTCGAGGACCTTCTGGTGACGGCGCTGCAGCGAGCAGTCGCGATCGCCCAGGTGGACGGCGTTACCCTGGCCGTCGGACAGCACCTGAACTTCGACGTGACGCGGGTTGGTCAGGAATTTTTCCAGATAGACCATCGGGTTGCCAAACGCCGCACCGGCTTCGGAGCGGGTCAGCTTCGCCGAGGCGATCAGGTCTTCTTCCTTGAGCACCACGCGCATGCCGCGACCACCGCCGCCGCCGGCGGCCTTGATGATCACTGGATAGCCGACTTCACGGCCGATGCGCAGCGCGGTTTCCTCGTCTTCCGGCAGTGGGCCGTCGGAACCTGGAACCGTAGGCACGCCGGCGGCGATCATGGCGTGCTTGGCGGAAACCTTGTCGCCCATCAGGCGGATGGTTTCAGCTTTCGGGCCGATGAAGGCGAAGCCGGAGTTTTCCACCTGTTCGGCGAAGTCGGCGTTTTCCGCCAGGAAGCCGTAGCCAGGGTGGATCGCCGTAGCGCCAGTGACTTCAGCGGCCGCGATGATGGCCGGGATGTGCAGGTAGGACTGCGCGGCTTGCGCAGGCCCGATGCAAACGGATTCGTCCGCCAGGCCCAGGTGCATCAGCTCCTTGTCGGCCTTGGAGTAGACGGCGACGGTCTTGATCCCCATTTCCTTGCAGGCACGCAGGATCCGCAGGGCGATTTCGCCGCGGTTGGCGATCAGGACTTTTTCCAACTTCGCAGGCTTCAACATCAAAGACTCTCCGCGGTTCAAACGATGGTGAACAGCGGTTGGTCGTACTCAACCGGCTGGCCGTCTTCGACAAGAATGGATTCGATCACACCGCTGGTTTCAGCCTCGATGTGGTTCATCATCTTCATTGCTTCGACGATGCACAGGGTGTCGCCTTTCTTCACGCTTTGGCCGACTTCAACGAAGGCTGGCGAGCTAGGCGACGATTTGCGGTAGAAGGTACCGACCATTGGCGAGCGCGCCACGGTGCCATTCAGTGCCGGTGCGGCAGGCGCTGCGGCGGCGGCCGGGGCGGCAGCGGCAGGCGCGGCCACTGGGGCGGCAACCGGAGCCGGTGCGTAGTACTGCTGGGCTGGAGTCTTGCTGTGACGGCTGATGCGTACGGACTCTTCGCCTTCCTTGATCTCCAGCTCGTCGATGCCGGATTCTTCCAGCAGTTCGATCAACTTCTTAACTTTACGAATATCCATGAATCATCAACTCCCAAGGGTCGGTCAGGGGCGTTTATTGCCTGTCGATCAAGCGGTTGCTTGTCGTTCAAGCTGTTCTAGGGCGGCCTCCAGGGCCAGTCGGTAACCGCTGGCGCCAAGGCCGCAGATCACTCCTACCGCAACATCGGAGAAGTAGGAGTGATGACGGAAAGGTTCGCGCTTGTGCACGTTAGACAAATGCACTTCGATGAATGGGATGCTCACCGCCAGCAGCGCGTCACGTAATGCGACGCTTGTATGCGTAAAAGCTGCTGGATTGATCAAAATGAAGTCCACGCCTTCATCCCGGGCGGCATGAATGCGTTCGATCAATTCGTACTCGGCATTGCTCTGCAGGTATTGCAGATGGTGCCCGGCATCACGGGCCCGCTGTTCCAGATCCTGATTGATCTGGGCCAGGGTGGTTGCGCCATAGACCCCCGGCTCACGAGTGCCGAGCAGGTTCAGGTTGGGTCCGTGAAGAACCAGTAGGGTGGCCATCGATCGTTCCTTGTTATCAGGGTGCTGTTGTCAGAACCCGGCGACTATGCCGGAAAGACTTTATGACTGTCCAGTTCTCGGCAATAGCCAGCACGATGACCGATGTTTGCGCGAAATATGTGACCGGAGCATTAAATCCGGTCATTTACCCGGAGGCCGGCGCGTGCTGGGAGCCTGGGCCACGGTTTCGCCGAAGATGCGCCAAGAAGCGCCCCGACGATTCTGGATTCAAACGCGGAATGCCTGCACCGCGGTGTGCAACTGACCGCCCAGATCCAGCAGGTGCTCGCCCTGGGTGCGGCCTTCGCCGATGCGCAGCAGGTTGTCGCCCCCCAGTTGATGGATGCGCTCGCTGTGGTCGCGGATTTCACTGACAGCGCCGCTCTGTTGCGCGGTGACATCGGCGATTCGTCCGGCGGTCTCGGCAATGGTCTGGATCGCGCCGACGATTTCGTCCAGGGCGCCATCGGCCGCCTGAGCCTGGCTGGCAGTGGCTTCGGCGTGTTCCACCTGGGAGCGCATGCCTTGCACCGATTGCTGCGCGGCGGCTTGCAGGCCGGCGATCAGGGTCTGGATTTCCGCGGTGGCGCCGGCGGTGCGTTGGGCCAAGGAGCGGACTTCTTCGGCGACCACGGCAAAGCCGCGACCCATCTCCCCGGCGCGGGCGGCTTCGATGGCGGCGTTGAGGGCCAGCAGGTTGGTCTGATCGGCGATCGAGCGAATCACCGTCAACACGCCGCCAATGGTGGCGGACTCCTGGGCCAGGTGCTCGATCATCTGCGCGTTGCCCTGGACTTCACCCACCAGGGCGTGCAGGCCGTTCAGGCTCAAACCGATGACGGTCTGGCCTTGTTGCACGGCAAGTCCCGCGCTGCGGCTGGCATCGGCGGCCTGACTGGCGTCGCCGGCCACCTGTTGAATGGTGGCCTCCAGCTCGCCCAGGGCATCGCGGATCTGCGCGGTGTCGCCGGCCTGGCGCTCGGCGCCGCTGTGCAGGCCGCCGCTAAGGTCGGCCAGGGCGCGGCTGCTGCCGGCCACTTGTTCGGCGTTCTGGCGGATGGTGCCCACCAGGTCCACCAGATAAGCGCGCAGACGGTTCAGGGAGTCTTCAATGGCGTGCAGCTCGCGGTTGGTCTTGCCCAGTTGGATCGGGCGACTGAAATCGCCTTCGGCCCAGGTCGACAAGGCTGGAGCGAGGTTGGTCAGAACTCGGGCCAGTTTGCGCTGCAGAGTGTCGATCACCAGGGCGATCAGCAGGATCAAGCCAATCATCAGGCCCTGCATCAGCCGCACTTCGCCCTGGATCTGCCCGTGCTGAGCGCGCACCACCGGTTCCAGTTCGGCAATCGCTTGGCGCACCCCGGTGATCTTCAGCAGGGTCGCGGTGCTCAGGTCGGCGCGTTTCTGGATCTGCTCGCGGGTGCGATTGAGTTCAGCCGGGTAGCGTTTGAGCAGACTGTGGAGTTCGCGTTTGAGACTGACACCGGCGTCTTCGGTGGCCGCTTTTTCGGTGTTTTCCAGCCCCATCAGCGCGGCAAAGTCATCGCTGCCGGACTCACTGCTGCCGGCCACTCCTAACAAGGGCAGGGCTTCAAGCTGATCGGCTTGAGTGCGGATGTTGTTCAGCTCGCGTTCGACGTCGGCGGCCAGTTCGCTGCGACCGCTGCTCACCAGCTTGTCGCGGGCCAGGGACAATTTGCCCAGGTGCAGCGAGGCGTTCAGCAACAGGGGCGGGTACGCCGTGGCGTCGGGCGTCTTGGCACCGTTGGCATATTGGCTGAGCTGCTCAAGGTTAGCGCCCAGCTCTCGCTCGGCCTGCAGCAGCAGGGCTTGGGGGTCGCCCGCCAGTTTGCCCGCGGCCAGCAGGTCGGTCTTGCTGAAATCGTCCAGGCTGGTAAGGCTCGGGCTCAGGCTTTGCGTCAGTTGCGGCGGCAGTTGCGCAAGCTCGCGTTGCAGGGTTTCGATGGCTTGGGTGGCACTGCTCAGGCGCAGAGCGTCACCGCTGGCCAGGTAGTCTTCAATGTTGCGCGCCACTTGATGCTGAAACTGCTGGGACAGCCCCAGATAGCGCTCCATCAACAGATAGGGGCGTTCCAGGGCTCGTTGCGACCACCAGAGTGTCGCTCCCAGGGCCAGGCAAACGGCAACTAACAACAGGGTATTGAGATTGGTCAGCAGCTTCAGGCGCATCGGGGCTCTACCAACGGCTTTAATGGTAAGCGCCTGAATTTATTGCGTTTGTATTACAAGGTTATGACCAACTCTGTGGAGTTGGTGAAAAAGATGGCACTTTGATTCTATGGTCGCGCCGCTTGCACCCGGTTGCGTCCGCCATGCTTGGCGCGGTACAGCGCCTCGTCTGCCTGGCTGGCCATCAGCAAGCTATCGGCATTCTCCTCCATCTCCACCACCCCGGCGCTGAAGGTGCACCACAAATCCTGGGGCTGGGCCGGGTAGTGGATCTCGGCGAAGCGCTGGCGGATTTCGTCCAGCACCTTGCAGGCGGCGTCCTGGTCGGTGTCGGGCATGACGATGGCGAACTCCTCACCGCCGTAACGGCCGATGAAGTCAGTCTTGCGCAGGCGTTGTTTGAGGAACAACGCCAGGCTCTTGATCACTCGGTCGCCCATGGGATGGCCATGGCTGTCGTTGACCCGCTTGAAGTGGTCGATGTCGAGCATGGCGAAGCTCAGCGGCTTGTTCTCACGGCGGGCGCGGAAGCTGCAGTCTTCCAGCAGTTGCAGAATGTGCGTGTGGTTGTACAGGCCGGTGAGGCTGTCGCGGACCATCCGCGCCTTGAGGTTGCGTGCTCGGGCCGCGCGGTTGCGCACGGTGGTGATCAGGTGGCGCGGCTTGATCGGCTTGGTGAGGAAGTCGTCGCCGCCTTCGCTCATGGCGTCCAGTTGCTTGTCCAGGTCGTCTTCGGCGGACAGGTAGATGATCGGCACGCTGACATAGCGGTCGTTGTGGCGAATGACCTTGGCCAGTTCGGTGCCGGTGCAGGCTGGCATGTACATGTCGAGGATGATCAGGTCCGGCTGGAAGTCCGCGAGTTCGGCCATGGCCTGGATCGGCTCGATCAACGAACGAGTCACGATTCCGGCGCTATTGAGCAGGCGCTCGGTGTGCATGGCTTGAGCCCGTGAGTCGTCGATGATCAGCACTTTATAAGGGTCATACTGGGCGACGCAGGTCAGCACTTCGATTTTCTCCAGCAGGCTGGAGGCTTCCAGGGTGCCGGTGAGGAACTCCTGGCCGCCAGCGCGCACGGCCGCCAATCGGGTGGGAGTATCGGTTTCGTGCAGGCTGAAAAACAGCAGCGGCAGCTTCTGCTCAAGTCCGGCCTGGGCTTCGGCTGCCAGGCTCAGGCCCATGCCCGGGCCGCAGAAATCCACATCGATGACGATCGCCGCAGGTAGCCGTTCGACCATCGATGAGCGGAAGGCCGCGAGACTATCCAGGGACTGGGCGCTAAGGCCGAAGAACTCCAGTTGCTTGGCCAGGCGCTCCGCCCGGTCGTGGTCCTGCAGCATCACGTAGATCGGTTTGCGCAGGGGCGGCAGGAACGTCTGTTCCAACTGGTCGCCGTGGCGCAGACCGGTGCGTGACAGGCGTTGCATCAGGCGGTTGAGTTCGGTGATCAGGGTGCTGCTCAAGCGGCCACGGTTGGCATCCACCGCTTCCAGCGATTGGCTGATGCTGCGGGCCAGTTGCCGGTGTTCAGGTTGCTCGAAGCGTTCGGCGAAACGCAGCAGGCGCAGATTGGCCTCGCACAATTCCGACAGATCGGTGGTGGACCACTCGCTGCGTTGCAGACGCTGCCATATCTCAAGGATCTGACGTGCCTGATGAATTACCCGCTGGGCAAAGTGGTGCTTGAGGCGCTCACGGCTGGGGTCTTCTGACTCGGTCATATCCTGACTACTAGGTAGGGTGCATGCTGAGGTCGACTGGTGGCTCTATGCTAGCACCTCTTTTCGATACTACGAGTGTCGTGCGTCAATAATGTGCCAAGCGGGGGGATTGCGTTCTTGGCCTATGGGTCGCATAGGCTCGGGACTGTGCTTCATTTATAGTGACCGCCTGATTCGCAATCATTGCGCGACGCGCGTTTGCCGGAAGATTTATACCGTCAAGGCAAGGCACGATGGAGTAGGGTTGTGGTCGAACCGATGAACCCAAGTGATTGAAAGGACATAGCCATGCTGGATTGGAAGAATCGCGCTGGCAGCGCGCCGGATCGTGCTGCCGAACCCAAGTCGGCGACACGCAGCTATTTCGGTGGTCTGCTGTTCAGTCGTGCCCTGGCCACCTTGTTGGGTCTGTATTTGCTGGTCGCCGGTGGGCTTGGCTGGTACTGGAGCCAGGAGCCGGCGCTGTTCCCGGTCCAGAAAAACGCTCAGATTGCCGCCGAGAAGGAAGGTCGGCAGATGGTGGTCGGCTATACCACGGTGCAAACCCTGAAGACGGTGGCCAGCACCTTGCTCGACAAGCCGGGCGGCTACATTTCCAACGACCGTTTTCCACCGGGCCTGTGGATGGACAACATGCCGAGCTGGGAATACGGCGTGCTGGTCCAGGTCCGCGACCTGACCCGCGCCTTGCGTAAGGACTTCGCCCGCTCTCAGTCCCAGTCCGCCGAAGACGCCGACTTGGCCAAGGCCGAGCCGCGTTTCAACTTCGACAATAAAAGCTGGGTGCTGCCGTCCAGTGAGTCGGAGTACCAGGACGGCATCAATTACCTGGAGCGCTACCAGGCCCGCCTGTCCGACCCTAACCAGAAGACCGCGCAGTTCTATGCCCGCGCCGACAACCTGAACAACTGGCTGGGCGATGTGGGAACGCGTTTGGGGTCGCTGTCCCAGCGGCTGTCGGCCAGCGTTGGTCGGGTCAAGCTCAACACCGCGCTGAAAACCGAAGTCGCCGGCCCGGGCCAGGCCCCTCAGGTGGATGAAGAGGTGGTGGAAACCCCGTGGATGCAGATCGACAACGTGTTCTACGAAGCCCGTGGCCAAGCCTGGGCGCTGTCGCATCTACTGCGAGCGATCGAAGTGGACTTTGCCGATGTGCTGGCGAAGAAGAATGCCACCGTCAGCGTGCGCCAGATCATCCGTGAGCTGGAGGCGTCCCAGGAGCCGGTGTGGAGCCCGATGATCCTCAATGGCAGCGGCTTTGGCGTGCTGGCCAACCACTCGCTGGTCATGGCCAACTACATTTCCCGGGCTAACGCGGCGGTCATCGACCTGCGTCAACTGCTCAATCAAGGCTGATCCATGGTTGCAACCACCAATGAGGCGGCCCATCGCGCCGCCTCCGATGCTGAACAAATTGCCTGGGTCGATGGCGAAGACCAGGTGCTCGGGGCCATGGCCCGTTCGGAGCTGCGCGAGCGCGGCCTGATCGGTCGTGGCACCTACATCATGTTGTTCAATTCCGCCGGTGAGCTGTGTGTGCATCGGCGCACCCTGAGCAAGGCCATCTACCCAGGTTACTGGGATGTCGCCGCCGGCGGCATGGTCCTGGCAACGGAAAGCTATGCCGAATCCGCCGCCCGGGAACTGGAAGAGGAACTGGGGGTAAGCGGGGTTGAGTTGACTGCCCATGATCACTTTTTCTTCGAGGACACCGGCAACCGTCTCTGGTGCTCGGCGTTCTCCGCCGTGTGGGACGGGCCGCTGAGTTTACAGCCGGAAGAAGTCCTCGAAGCACACTTTCTGCCGCTTGATCAGGTGTTGCGGGAAATCCACGAAAAGCCCTATTGCCCGGACTCCCTGGCGGCCTTGCAACGCTATCTGGCGCGGCGTCGTTAAAGTTGCATAAATTGACGCGGATTGGCTCTTAGCAACCGGGCTTTTTGCCGTTACACTGCGCGACTTTTCAAGCTGAACCGGCGGCGCTTGTTGCAAGCGCGCCGGCTCAGTAGCGCTGCCCCTGCCTGAGTGGGGCTTCGCGGTCGATGGCAACGCCATGTGCTTCGACCAGTCTTTGTCCTCCCAAGAGGATTGCCGGTGGCCAAAAAAGCCGCATCCTTCGCCGCCCTTGGTGGCCTGGTGTTTTCCACCGACGCAGGTCGACATTGCCCGGACTGTAGTCAGCCTGTGGCCGCCTGTATCTGCAAACAAACCGTGATCCCGGCCGGCGACGGCGTTGCTCGCGTGCGTCGCGAAAGCAAGGGCCGTGGCGGCAAGACGGTGACCACCATCACCGGCGTGCCCCTGGCCGAAGACGCCCTCAAGGAACTGGCGACCACCTTGAAGAAGCGCTGTGGCACCGGTGGCGCGCTAAAAGACGGCGTCATTGAAATCCAGGGCGACCATGTCGAGCTACTCTTGGCCGAACTGGTCAAGCACGGTTTCAAGGCGAAGAAGTCCGGCGGCTAGCAGCCTCTGTGAAAACCACCTCTGACTGGACCCTGTCTTGATTCGCTCAGGACGCTGGCGTCGTCTCCCATGGTTTTCACAGAGCCTGTTCATGAACGGTTTCTAAACTCAGCACGGCAGGCGCGGTCTATTGCGCTTGCAGGCTAATCGTCATTTTCATTCTTTAGACTGCGCCGACCCCGGATTGGGGCGGCGCTCTATGACTTCTTTATAGGGGACTTCGATGTCCGTACGACGCACACGTAAAGACGATGGCAGCCAATGGACCGTTGCGGACAGCCGCAGTGTCTACGGGATTCGCCATTGGGGGGCCGGGTATTTCGCGATCAATGACGCCGGTCGCGTCGAAGTTCGCCCGAACGGCCCGAGCAGTTTGCCCATCGATCTGTTCGAGCAGGTCGAGGAGCTGCGCAAGAGCGGTCTGTCCCTGCCGTTGCTGGTGCGTTTTCCGGACATTCTCCAGGACCGCGTGCGTCAGCTGACCGGCGCGTTTGACGCCAACATCGCGCGCCTGGAATACCAGAGCAAATACACCGCGCTGTACCCGATCAAGGTCAACCAGCAGGAGGCAGTGATCGAAAACATCATCGCCACCCAGAACGTTTCCATCGGCCTGGAAGCCGGCTCCAAGCCGGAGCTGCTGGCGGTCCTGGCCCTGGCGCCCAAGGGCGGCACCATCGTCTGCAACGGCTACAAGGACCGTGAGTTCATTCGCCTGGCGCTGATGGGCCAGAAGCTTGGCCACAACGTGTTCATCGTCATCGAGAAAGAGTCCGAAGTGGGCCTGGTGATCGAGGAAGCGGCGTCCCTCAAGGTCAAGCCACAAGTGGGCCTGCGGGTGCGCCTGTCGTCCCTGGCGTCGAGCAAGTGGGCCGACACCGGTGGTGAAAAGTCCAAGTTCGGCCTGTCGGCGGCGCAACTGCTGTCGGTGGTGGAACGCTTCCGCGCCGCCGGCCTGGACCAGGGCATCCGCCTGCTGCACTTCCACATGGGCTCGCAGATCGCCAACCTGGCGGACTACCAGCACGGTTTCAAGGAAGCCATCCGTTACTACGGCGAACTGCGCAACCTCGGCTTGCCGGTGGATCACATCGACGTCGGCGGCGGCCTGGGCGTGGACTACGACGGTACCCACTCGCGCAACGCCAGCTCGATCAACTACGACATGGACGACTACGCCGGCGTGGTGGTGGGCATGCTCAAGGAGTTCTGTGACGCGCAGAGCCTGCCGCATCCGAACATCTTCTCCGAGAGCGGTCGCTCGCTGACCGCTCACCACGCGATGCTGGTGGTGCAGGTGACCGACGTCGAGAAGCACAACGACGACGTGCCGAAGATCGAAAACAAGGAAGAACTGCCGGAAACCGTGCAATGGCTGGTGGACCTGCTGGGGCCGACCGACATCGAGATGGTCACCGAAACCTACTGGCGCGCCACGCACTACATGAGCGATGTCGCCGCCCAGTACGCCGACGGCAAGCTGACCCTGGCCGAAAAAGCCCTGGCTGAGCAGTGCTACTTCGCTGTGTGCCGGCGTCTGCACAACTCCCTCAAGGCCCGTCAGCGCTCCCACCGCCAAGTGCTGGACGAACTCAACGACAAGCTGGCGGACAAGTACATCTGCAACTTCTCGGTGTTCCAGAGCCTGCCGGACACCTGGGCCATCGGCCAGGTGCTGCCGATCCTGCCGCTGCACCGTCTGGACGAAGAGCCGCTGCGTCGCGCGGTGCTGCAAGACCTGACCTGCGACTCCGACGGCAAGATCAAGCAATACGTCGACGAGCAGAGCATCGAGACCAGCCTGCCGGTTCACAGCCTCAACGAGGGCGAGGACTACCTGCTGGGGATCTTCCTGGTGGGGGCCTATCAGGAAATCCTTGGCGACATGCATAACCTGTTCGGTGACACCGATTCGGTGAACATCTACCAGCGGTCCAACGGCAGCGTGTACCACGCTGGGATCGAGACCCACGACACCATCGAGGACATGCTGCGTTACGTGCACTTGTCGCCGGAGGAGTTGATGACGCATTACCGCGACAAGGTGGCCAGCGCCAAGATCAGCGCTGCCGAACGCACTCAGTTCCTCGACGCCTTGCGCCTGGGCCTGACCCGTTCGTCCTACCTGTCGTCCTGACGGCCTGGGCATCCCGGTGATGCCTGCCCGTTGCTGAAAAAAAGCCGCTGCCTCCGATCGAGGCCGCGGCTTTTTTCGTCTGTGGTTGTTGGCCGCCACAGAAGGTGGGGCTGTGTCCAATTTGCAGCTAGCCTGCGAAGAGGCGTCCATGGTGGGCGCAACGAGGCTGGCTGATGCTCAATACATCAAAACGCGCCTGGCGCGTGTTGTTCGGTAGTGTGCTGGTGAGTCTGCTGACGGCTTGTTCGCCGCTCAAGGTGCTCAACGCCCTGACACCCAGCAGTACCTTCATCAAGACCCGAGACATTGCCTATGGCAGCGACCCACGGCAGCAGCTCGACGTCTATCAGCCTCGGCAGGTGGTGCCCGGTGCCCCAGTGGTGGTGTTCTTCTACGGAGGCAGTTGGAACAGTGGCTCGCGCCGCGACTATGACTTTGTCGGCGAGGCCCTGGCCTCGCGGGGGATGGTGGTGGTCCTGGCGGACTACCGGCTGTATCCACAGGTGCGTTACCCGGTCTTTCTTGAAGACGCGGCCCGCGCGGTGGCCTGGACTCATCAGCACATCGGCGACTTTGGCGCCGACCCCCAGCGCTTGTTCCTGATGGGGCACAGTTCGGGAGCGTACAACGCAGCGATGCTGGCTCTGGATCCACGGCTGCTGGAAGAGGTCGGGCTGACGCCACAGATCATCAAGGGCTGGATCGGCCTGGCCGGGCCCTATGACTTTCTGCCGATTCGCAACCCTGAGGTGCGTCCGGTGTTTTTCTACCCGGACTCGCCGCCGGACTCGCAGCCCATCAATCATGTCAGCCGAGGCGCGCCACCGGCTCTGCTGATCGCGTCCAATGATGATTCACTGGTCAATCCACGGCGCAATACCGGTGGTCTGGCCAGCAAGCTGCGAGCGGCGGGGGTGCCGGTGCAGGCGTTCTATTTCTCCTGTACCAGCCACGCCACCCTGGTCGCAGCGCTGTCGCGACCTTTACGCGCGCTGGCTCCGGTACTGGATCGGGTCAGTGGCTTTGTCGAATCGACACCGACTCAGTGAGCCCGGGTGAACCAGAGGTCGCGGCGTTGCAGGTGCCAGGCGAAGGCTGCCAGGGTCAGGCTGCGCAGGAGCATGAACAGCAGAAACGTCAGCCACAGGCCATGATTGCCAAAGCCTTGCAGGGCCCAGGCGAAGGGCAGCAGCAGGAGCACGCTGAGGAGCATGCCGTTGCGCATTTCCCGGGCCCGGGTGGCACCGATGAACAGACCGTCCAGCAGGTAGCTCCAGACCGCGATCAAGGGCAGTACGGCAAGGTAGGGCAAATAGATGAAGGCCGTCTGGCGCACGTCAGGCATGTTGGTCTGCATCTCGATAAACAGATGGCCACCCAGTAGGAACAGCACGGCAAACCCCAGGCTGGCCAGCAGCGACCAGCCTCCGGCCACCACCAGCGAACGGCGTAGCGCCTGGCGGTCATGGGCGCCGATGGCATGCCCGCACAGGGCTTCTACCGCATGAGCCAGCCCGTCCAGAGCGTGGGCCGTGAGCAGAAGACCATTGAGCAGCAAGGCGTTGGCCGCCACCGTGGCATCGCCGAGGCGCGCACCTTGCACGGTAATCAGGAAGAACACCGATTGCAGGGCCAGGCTGCGGATGAAAATGTCGCGGTTCACCGCCAACAGTGGGCGCCAGCTTTGCCAGCGGCGCAGCGTGGCCCAGACGATCTGCCCCGGGTAGGCGCGCAGGGCTGGGCGGGTCAGGGCCAGGCCGATCAGGGCGCCGGTCCATTCGGCAATCACCGAGGCCCGGGCCGAGCCCGCCACGCCCCAGTCCAGCCCGAGGACGAACCACAGGTTGAGGGCAATGTTGACCAGGTTGGTGCTGAGCAGGATGGCCAGCGGCGCCCGGGCATTCTGGGTGCCGAGGAACCAGCCGACCAAGGCGAAGCTGGCCAGGGCGGCAGGCAGGCCCAACAGGCGGGTATGAAAAAACGCCCGGGTCATCTGCTCCAGCTCCGCCGAGGGTTGCATCAGTTGCAGCGCCGCGCCGCTCAAGGGCACGCCGATGGCCCCCAGCAGCAGCGCCAGGCCCAGGGCCAGCAACAGGCCCTGGAGCAGGACCTGCCGTAGGGCCGCGCCATCGCCGCGGCCAGCGGCCTGAGCGGCAAAACCGGTGGCGCCCATGCGCAGAAAGCCCATGGCCCAGGCGAGAAAGGTATAGAGGCTGGCGCCGACCGCCACCGCCCCCAATTGGTGGGCGTGGGGCAGGTGGCCAATCACCGTGCTGTCCACCAGGGCCACCAGAGGCACGGAAATGTTCGACAGGATCATCGGCGCGGCCAGGGCCCAGACGCGACGATGGGTGGGGCGATGACGCCAATCGGTAATCAGAGGGGACATGCGGGCTCCTTGCGAGAGCCGGCATTGTAGCCTCAGCGCCACGAGGCGCGGAGGCTTGGGCCAATGTTGATGTTCGACGATGCGACGTTAAACAGGCGTGGCCCAGGTTCGCTGGAGAGGGAGCCAGCTCCCGCCCCAGTGGCTCAGTGGATGATCCAGCTCAACAGCCAGAGACCGAATACCAGCCAGATGATGCCGAGGAGGATCGAGGCGCGCATGAAGGCGCGGATCGCCCAATAGAGAAACATCAGGCCGATGACCAAGGCGATGATGCTGATGATCGAAGTGTCCATGCCCAGGGCTCTGGACAGTCCATCGACAAAGTTGCCGCCGGCGTGGGTCAGGGTGTTGAACAAGCCGCTGAGCAGATCGACGATAAACCGGATGACCGAACCGATGGCTTGGCCGAGCCACTCGAAGAAGCTTTCTACCTGCATGTGTGTGTCCTGATCAGAGAGGGGGCAAGCTGCCCGAGCTCAACCTTGGGCCATGAAGGCCCGAGGCGAGTTCCCCACAGCATAGAAGCTGCCGGGGCTGCACATTCTGTAGGAGCCGGCCTGCCGGCGAAAGTGCGCTTGCGTCCCGGGTCCATCCCCCGGAAGCTATACGCCTTCAGGAGACCCCGATGAACCTAGAGCAACTGACCCAACGCCTGCACGCCATTCGTGATCGCAACGACTGGCGGCAGTTTCACAGCCCGAAAAACCTGGCCATGGCCGCCAGTGTCGAAATGGCCGAACTGGTGGAAATCTTCCAGTGGCTGACCGAGGACCAGTCGCGGCAACTGCCGGCGGACACGCTGGCCCACGCCGGGCAAGAAGTGGGCGACATCGTCCTTTACCTGCTGTTGCTGTGCAGCGAATTGGGGCTGGACATGGACCAGGTGGTGCGCAGCAAGCTGGCGGACAGCGAACGGCGGTTCTGCTCATGAGCGATCGGCATTTCGACCAGTTGGCGACCCGTTTCGCCGAGAAGATCTATGGCGGCGCCAAGGGCGCTATCCGTCTCGCGGTGCTTCAGGCCGATCTCAAGGAAAGCCTGCCCGAGCGGCCGCTGCGGGTGCTGGATATTGGCGCGGGCCTGGGGCACATGTCGTTGTGGCTGGCTGAGCGTGGGCACCAGGTAA
This sequence comes from Pseudomonas sp. LD120, assembly GCF_009861525.1. Taxonomy (GTDB): domain Bacteria; phylum Pseudomonadota; class Gammaproteobacteria; order Pseudomonadales; family Pseudomonadaceae; genus Aquipseudomonas. The sequence continues at coordinate 954,779 of NZ_WVHL01000005.1, forward strand.
CCCTGGCCGAGCCGGCCGGGCCGATGCTGGAAGGCGCCCGCCAGCGCTTCGCCGAGGCCGGACAGTCGGCGACCTTTATCCAGGCGCCCTGGCAGGCGCTGCTGGGGCAACTGAACCAGCCTTACGACTTGGTGCTCTGTCATGCGGTGCTGGAATGGCTGGCCGAGCCTCATGCGATCCTGCCGGTGCTGCATCAACTGACTGCCGCCGACGGTTGGTTGTCCCTGGCGTTCTACAACCGCGACGCCTTGGTTTATCGCAATCTGCTCAAGGGCCACTTTCGCAAGATGCGCAAGAACGACATGGCGGGGGAGAAGCAGAGTCTGACTCCGCAACAGCCGCTTGATCCCCGTGAGCTGGCGGCGCAACTTGAAGGCTCGTGGCGAGTCGAAATCCAGAGCGGAGTGCGGGTTTTCCACGATTACATGCCGGTGGAATTCCAGGCTCGCGCTGAGCTGACCGATCTGCTGGAGATGGAGTTGGCTCATCGTCGACACCCAAGTTTCGCCGGGCTTGGGCGTTATCTGCATTGGCTGTGCCGGCCGGTATAACGGAGTGCGCAATGAAACGCCGCCTGGGTCTGATCCTTCTGTGTTCCGGGCTTGCCGCCTGTCAGGGCAGCAACCCCTATGTCGCCAGTTCCAACCCGCTGCCGCCGGCGCCACCGCAAGCGGCCAACACCTTCGACCGCAGCGCCTACCCTGCGCCGCAACGGGACTATGGGCGCTACCGCAATTGGGCCTGGCTCAATGGGCGCCTGCCCAGCGGCTCGGCCTGGGCCGACTCGGCGCAGATCGCCGAAGCGGTCAGTGGCGCGCTGGATCAGCGCGGCCTGCGTCCCTTGCATGACAACCGTCCGGCGGACCTTTGGGTCAGCGCCGACTTGCACCTGGAGAAACGCCTGCGCCAGGTTCAGGATGATTACGGGTATGGCGGCTATGGTGGCTACAACCGTTACGGCCCCGGCTACGGCATGTACGGCAGTGTCCCGGTGGTGCGCAGCTACGAAGTGGAAGTGGTGGTGGTCCGGGTCAATCTCTACGACGGCGCCAGTGGCCAGCCGGTATGGAGCGCCAGCGCTGAAACCAGCAGCCGGGGCAGTCTCAGCGAGCGCGCCGAGGCGCTGCGCGAAGCGGTGCAACAGGCGATGGCGGCCTATCCTCCCAGTTAGTCGAACCACCGCCGTTCTTGCTCTTCAAGCGGAGAAACAACATGTTCCATCGAATCGCGTTACTGGTCTGTGCCGCCCTGCTCAGTGCTTGCGCCGCCGCGCCAGTCAATCATGACTTCGACGCCAGCCGGGACTTTGGCGCCTATCGCAGTTGGAGCTGGAAAGAACCCGCCTTGCAATACCGCCCCGACGACCCGCGGATCAGGAGCGACCTGACCGAGCGACGCATTCGCCAGGCCGTGGCCGAACAACTGGATCAGCGTGGCTTGCGCCCGGTTCAGGGTGCAGGTCGGGCTGACCTGACTGTCCAGGCGTACCTGATCGTCGAGGACCGTCAGCAACAGGTCAGCACCAACTATGGTGGCGGCTGGGGCGGTCCCTGGAATGGTTACTGGGGTGGGCCGATGTACAACGAAACCCGCAGCATGACCTACAAGGTGGCGACCCTTCAGATCGACCTGCTGGACGGCAAGGACGGCAAGCTGGTGTGGCGTGGCAGTGACGAACAGATGCTCAGCGACTCCCCCCGTCCCGAGGATCGCGCTGCGGCGATACGTACCACGGTGATGCGCATTCTGCAGAATTACCCACCCCACTGAGCTCATGGCCGGCCCTGTACCGCGGATCACCGAGAGCGCCGCAAGCCGCGTGCGTTGCCATCAGCCGCCGGCAGTCCTGCACTGGCGCCCTGGCGGCGCCGGCCCCAGGCATTGACTACACTCCTTGCACCCTTGGAGATAGCGGCTCGGCGGCGAGCTGGTAAAGGAGTGCCTTGATGTCTCCCTTGAAGCGGTTTTCCAGTCCGCTCCGCCAGCGCGGAGCCATTGGCCTGATGGCAGCGGTGACCTTGGGCTTGGCGCTGTTGTTCATGTTGCTGGTGGTGGACAGTGGCCGGCTCTATATGGAACAGCGCAAGCTGCAGCGGGTAGCGGACAACGCGGCGCTGGAAGCCGTCAGCCGTGGCGGCAATTGCCTGGCTGGCCTGACGGCCGCCACCTATGCCGGGCAGAGTGCAGTGCGCAATGGCTTCGTCGTCGCCGCCGGCAATACCCTCACCACCACCTGTGGCTCCCTGACCACCGGAGCCAACAGCTTGCGTACCTTCAATGCCAACCCGGCACAGTCGGCGGCTGTGCGGGTAATCGCCACTAACACCGTCCCCATCAGTGTGGCCTCGGGTATTGCTGCGCTGTTCACTTCAGGCCAGATCAACCTCACCACGCAGCTCACGGCCACCGCCGTTGCGGCTGCACCGACGCCACCGCTGGCGCAACTGAGCATTCGCAGCACCGTAGGCACCGTCAACAGCACCAACTCACCGTTACTCAATGCCCTGGTGGGCAACATGCTCGGCGGCAGCGTGAACATCAGTGCCGTGGGCTGGAATGGCCTGCTCAACAGCGATATCAATTTGCTGAGCTACCTCGACCAACTGGCGATCGACCTGGGCGTCGCCGCCGGCAACTACACCCAGTTGCTCAACACCCAGGCGAGCCTGACTCAACTGCTCCAGACTGCCGCCACCGTGGTCCAGGCCAATGGCGCGACCGCCGACATACTGGCGGCCCTGGGGAGCCTGCAGGCGGCGGTGAGCGCTCAGATACCGGAGCTGGAACTGGGGGACATCCTGAAACTGCAGACCGGTGCCGTGTCCACCGCGCTGGATGCCAACGTGCAGCTGTTCCAACTGCTGCAAGCGATGGTTCAACTGGCCAACAGCAAGAGCGCGGTGGCGGCGGTAATACCGGCCAACCTGCTGGGCCTGGCCAATGTGACGGTCAGGGTCAAGGTCATCGAGCCACCGCAGTTCTCGGCGGTCGGTGACCCTCGGCTGGCCATCCTCGATCCGTTGGGGCCCAATCGCATCTATGTGAGCACAGCCCAGGTACGGACGCTGGTTTCAGTCGACCTCACCGGCCTGTCCGGGGTGACCGGCCTGGCCAATGCGGTGCTGGGCCTGGTGGGTTCGCTGACGCCAACCCTCAACAATGTTCTGAGCCTGGACCTGGCGGCCACCATCAACTCTGTGGGCTGCCTGCTGGGCGCCGGGTGCCAGCAAGTCGACCCGCGAGTGCTGCCTTCTCCGCGAATCGACATCAACCTGGAACTGGGCGGCGCCAAGGCTTACGTCACCAACTACAGCTGTCCGACGGGCAACACCGGAACCAAAAGCCTCACGGCGTACAGCGAATCGTCCCTGGCCGACATCAAGGTCGGGCAGATTGACCCCAACACGACGTTCTCTTCCGCGGTGGAGCCTGTGGTGACGCCGCTGCCGATCATCGACCTGGGTATCTGGACCTGTCGCAAGATTCTCGGGATCGGCAGTTGCGGGCCCGCACGCACAGCCTTCGCCGCCGGGGGCATCGGCATCATGGTCGACAGTTCGCTGGGGCTCAGCCAGACCGGGCCGAACGTGGGGCGGGACCTGACTTACTCAAGCGGTGCGCCGGATTTTGCTATCCCCGCGAACGTCAACCAGATGCCTAGCGAGCAGAACGCGGCCCCGACCAACAACCTCGTCGACAGCCTGTCGGGTACCCTCAGCGGGATCAGCCTGGAGGTTTACCAGCCGGTCAACGCCAACCTCCTCGGCTCGGTGGTGGCAGGTGCGGGAGGGCTGATCAATGGTGTCACCAGCCTGATCATGCCGCTGATCAGCAACTTGCTCAGTCCCTTGCTCGATCCGCTGTTGAACAACCTGCTGGCGGCGTTGGGGGTCAGCCTGATGGATGTCGAAGTCGGCGCCAACCTCACCTGCGGACAGACCGGCAAGGCTTACCTGGTGATTTGATTCACCTGGACAATCGGCAGTTCGATGCAGAACCGAGCCCCCTCAAGACCGTTGCTGGCGCTCAGGCGTCCGCCCATGTTCTCGACGATGCCATAGCTCACCGAGAGGCCCAGTCCGGTGCCGATGCCCACCGGCTTGGTGGTGAAAAAGGGTTCGAAAATGCGCTCCAGCAGGCGAGGGTCGATCCCGCCAGCATTGTCTTCGACCCACAGGCGCACCCACTGTTCGTCACGCTGGCCGTGGATGGAAATCCAGGGCTTGAAATCGCGCTGCTGTTCGCGCTTGCTCAGCAAGGCATCCCGGGCGTTGACCACAAGGTTGATCAATACTTGCTCCAGTTGATCGGCAAAACCCATGACCTGGACCTCAAAACCCAGCTCACTGATGCGCAGTTCCAGACCCTTGCCACGCATGCCTTCGGCCATCAGCGAGCAGGTGCCGTCGATGGCCAGGGCTGGATCGAAGGGCTGCTGTTCGACTTCCGAGCGCCGTCCGAACACGCGCATGTGATCCACCACCCGGGCGGCACGTTGGACCTGATCGTCGATGCGATTGAGTTTGTCGGTGAGGTAGTCGACCTGGACATCGCCGTTGTTCAGGCGCTTGAGCACATTGACGACGGCCATGCGCATTACGTTCAACGGCTGGTTGATTTCATGGGCCAGGCCAGTAGCCATTTCGCCCAAGGTGGCCATTTTCGCGCTTTGCGTGAGCTGTTGCTGGGAGCGCCGCACTTCGGTGTTGTCCCGGCCCACCGCCTGGATCTCCAGCAGTTGTCCCTGCTCGTCGAACACGCCGCGATCGGACCAGACCCACCAGGCATGTTCGCGTCCTGGCAGTTGCAGGTTGATCTCTGCGGTACTGACCGGAAACTCGGGGCTCAGCAGACCGATTCGCCGCTCGAAGCCTTCGCGCTGTTCGGCGGACAACCACTGTCCAAGATTGCTCCCCGGCAGATCCTCGGCAGCGCACTCCAGGTAGGCCGCCAGCGGCCGGTTGCCGAAGGTCAGGGTCAGGTCCGGGCGGTAGCGGCAGATCATCGCCGGAGAGTCCTCCACCAGAATCCTGTAGCGCTCCTCGCTCCGGCGCACTTGCTCGGTCGCCAGGGTGGCCTCGGTCACGTCTAGCCACAGGCCGACGGCTTCCACCGGCAAGCCCAGGTCATCGCGCAGCAGTTTGGCTTCGTCCAGCACCCAGTGGTACTCGCCTTGGCGATCGCGCAGGCGATAGCGCGTATGCACGCTGCCTTCGCGCAACAACTGGCGGCAGCGCTGGAAGTACAGGTCGTGGTCCTCGGGGTGTAGCCAATCGATCATCGCCCCGTCGTTGCTGTCTTTCAGGCTCCAGCCCAGCAGGGGTTGCAGGCTGGCACTGAAAAAACTCGGTTGCAGGGCGCCTTCCAGGTAACGCTGGACATAGATCACTGCCGGGGAGCTGGCGATCAGGTTGTCCAGGCGGGCATGGGCTGCTGCGGCCTGTTGCTGCTGGTTCTTGATATCGCTGATGTCCAGCATGAAACCCACCAGGCGCAGGCTTTCACCCCGACCCAGGGCTTGTCCCTGGAGGCGATACCAGCGGCTTGGGGTCGTTGGCTCGGTGGGCTGCAGGCGCACGCAGAGTAACAGCGGCTTGCCCTGTCTCAAGGCCTGCAAGCAACTGCCGAGTTCGGCTCGATCGGCGGGGTGAATCAATTCCAGCCAGTCCTGGATCGGCAGCCGCGTATGCTCTTGGGCCAGTTGCAGACTGGCCGCCAAGGGGCGCGACAGCAGCACTTCGGCGGTGTTTGCGCACAGTTCCCACCAGCCGGCACCCAGCAGTCCCTGCAAGGCCTCCAGGCGTTCCAGATGCAGGTGAAGGCGCTGTTCGCGCAAGCGCCTGAGCAGAGGTCCGGTCACGGCAGCAGTGAGCATCAACCAGTCTCGGTCCTGCAGGTCCGGGGCGTGTTGCTGCGGGTTATAGCCGCCGCACAGCAGCCAGGCAGAGAGGCCGTGGTCATCTCGGTAGGGCACCAGGAAGCCTTCGCGGTGAGCAAAGATACCCTGCAGTCGCGGGTGTTCATTGAGCCCCGGGATCGGGTTCAAACGCAGCGGTGTGTTGCCGCTCAGGCTGTCCAGGCCATTGCCCAGTGCCTGTCCGTCGTGCCACAGCTGCGCAGCGTCATGAGCGTTGTAGCAACTGTGGATCACCCAGTTCTGTTCCTGTTCGTCCAGCAGCGCCAGAGCCAGGCAAGGGATGCGCCAGTTGCGGGCCAGGTCGGCGAGTTGATCGTGCAGGACATCGGCCAGGCGCGACTGGTTGCACAAGCGGATCTGTTCATTGATCTGCGCGGCGAATACCTGGCACTGCTCACGGCTGAGGGCTTGCTGGCGTTGCTGGATCAGGTCGCTGATGTCCAGCAGTTGCAGGTGCCATTGTTGTTCCCCGCGCTGGACCCAGCCACGCAAATGCAAGGTTTTGCCGGCGACTCCGCGAAACGGCAGGTCCAGCACTTGCCCGCTCCAATCGGCGGGGCGACCTTCAAGTGCCTGCGTGATGCCCGCCACCACATAGTCCCTCAGATGCGCAGGCGTTGGGCGGGGCGGTAACTGGATCAAGGTATGCCGCAGCGGCCCGCTCATGCTGAGGATCTGACCTTGCTGATCCAGCACCACTTGCAGGCCAACCGCTTGAGGAGGCCGCGTCGCTGGGGGGGCATCCCCGGTCACTGGCTGACGCCCCAGAAGCCGTGCGAAGAACTTGTCGCCAGCCATCAAAACTGCAGGCTCGAGCTGACCGAAAGGCTGGCGGGCAAGTTGGGAACCGCGCCGACCACCGGCAACACTATCTGGGGCATGACCTGGTTCAGTTTGCTGGTGGGGTAGCTCACCGATACAGTCAATACGCCGTTGCTGTAGACCGCGTTGTAGTCGCTGGCGTCGAAGTTGAAGGCTTGGGGAATCCACAGGGTTTGGCTCTGGACCACGCTGTTGGCGAGGTCCTGCACCGTGGTGGTGTAGTTGGGGGTGTTGGGGTCGACCATGACGGCGCGACGGATCGCTTCAGCGGTGGCTTGGTGGAAGGACTGCATCATCAACAGCGGCACGCTATAGCTGACCAGGCCATAGAAGACGGCGAAGAAGATAACGAAGACCGCGGCGAACTCGATCGCCGCAGCGCCTTTCTGTTTTTCAGGGAGGCCCGGTTTCATGAGTGCGTCTACTCTGACAGCCACTATGTCCATTGAGCATAGGTTCATTCCGGCAAAAGGAACGTTCTGGACGATGCATTTTTTGCTGTTGTGGATCTGGTTGAGTCTCTGCGCGCTGCAGGATTGGCAGCAGCGGCAGATCGCCAATTCACTGACCCTTGGCGTCGCCTCGCTGGCGACAATCTATCTGCTGGCGACCGGCAGTACCTGGCTGGGGGCCAGTGCTGCTCAAGGGGGCTGGGCGCTGCTGCTGGCATTGCTGTTCACCTTGCCTGGTTATGCCATGGGGCGGATGGGCGCAGGCGATGTGAAGTTGCTCGCGGCCCTGGGATTGGCCACCGACACTCAGCATCTGCTAGGGACATTCATTGGGGCCGGGCTTTGCAGCCTGCTGTGGCTGCTGATCGCCCCCCGCTACAAGCCGGCGTATCAACAAGGCACCGCGCAGCTGTCAAAAAAATACCCATATGCGCCTTTTGTGTTGGCGGGCATGGTCTTGACGGTGACCGTGCTCCACTAGTCGCGGGTTCGACTAGTGCTATGTACATAGTCGGAAAGTAGGTCTAGGTTTTAGGTTGTGGCTGCCCGGATCATGTGTGGCAGGACGGGAGTGGCCAGTCGAGGATTGGCCCGCACGGAGTAGCATGTGAACAAGCTCACCTCACCGATGAAAGTGCTCGTGGTCGATGATCAGCCACTGATTGTCGAAGAACTGTGCGAGTTTCTTGAAAGCAGTGGTTACCGTTGTGTTCCTTGTGAATCCAGCCGTGAGGCCGTGGATTGTTTCACCAGGGACCCGGAGATTTCCCTGGTGCTGTGCGATCTGCACATGCCTGACATGGATGGCATTGAGATGGTGCAGGAACTGCAACGCAGGGCCGGCAAGCAACGGGTGTTTGAGGCCATCCTGCTCACCGGGCAATCCGATAAGCAGGATGTGATCAAGGCCTTGCGCGCCGGCATCTCCGATTACTACCAGAAACCCATTGATCTGGACGAGCTTCTTGAGGGCCTGCAGCGCCAGGAAGCGGTCTTGCAGGAGCGGCAGAAGAACCTGCACCTGGGGCACCTGAACCAGAAACTGCAGTTTCTCTCGGAATCCATCGACGACCTGTATCAGGACCTGGACAAGGTTCGCCGCACGCCTGCGCCCGGTTGCAATGAAGACCCAGGGGATGATAACGAGGCTGACCACCTCGAAGTTCCGGCGATCTTCAATCAGCTCTCACCGCGTCAGCTGGATGTGGCCCGGCTGGTGGGCAAGGGACAGACCAACTACCAGATCGCCTGTGAACTGGGGATCACCGAAAACACCGTCAAACTCTATGTCTCCCAAGTGTTGCGACTGACCCACATGCACAATCGCACGCAGTTGGCCTTGGCACTGTCACCGAGCAATACAGGGCTACGTCAGCGGGTGACCGCGCACTGAGCCTGATTGGCCACGTCGGCGGAGCTCCCCTCACTGCCGGCGTTCTACGCCTGACCGTTTGCTGTTGATCTTGCCGCCGATATCCGGCTCATACAGGTCCGGGATGGCGTACTTGTGTTTCTTCAACCAGCGTTGCAACGCCTGTTCGCGTTCGGTGGGCGTCGCCGCTTGCGGCTGCGGCGAGGACGCCAGGTTATGGCTCTGCAGTAGCCGCCAGCCTACGGCTTCCTGTTGCTGGGGCGAAGACGGGCCGGCGTCGATGGCCTGTGCGAGCAGTGGCAACCTCAGCCGTGCATGAGCCGTTTCATCTTCAGTGTTCCTTGGCTGGCGCGACATCCGGCTGCAGGCCGGCCCAAGGTATCAGGCCGTTGTTGGCGCATCCGGCGAGCAGCAATAGGCTTGCCGCGGCGATCAAGGCTTCCCTCTAAGAAGCAAAGGCCCGGGCGATGGCGGTGAAGCCAGGCCCGGCCAGTACGATCAATAAGGCGGGGAAGAGGAACAGCATCATCACCACCGACATTTTTGCCGACATTTTCGAGATGTATTCCTGCAGCCGGGTCAGGCGCCGGTCATCCAGCAATTGCTTGAGGGCCTGCAGCGATTTCATCGCACCACCGCCTTGCAGGATCAGTTGTTGGAGAATCACGCAGGTGTCGGTGAGCTCGTCCACCTCCAGCAGGGCCGCGATCTGACTCAGCTCTTGGCCCAGCTCCAGCCCTGAGTCGACTCGTGACAGGACCAGGCGCAATTCATGGGTCAGTTCGGGCAACAGCTTCTGGGCTTCGGCGCTCAGTACCCGTAAGGCTTGTTCCACGGTCATGCCCGACTCGAACAGGATGCGCAGCAAGGGAATGAAGGTCGAAATTTCCAGGGCGATGTGTTTCTGCCGGTGCTGGGCGGCGTAGGCCAGGGCGCGCTTGGGCAACAGGTAGCCGGTGCCCGCGAAGAGCAGGGGGATCAGCCATTTGTTTTCGGCCTGGGGAAATGCAACTTCCTGGATGAACACCGTCAGGCACACCAGTACCAGCGGCGTGGCGATCTGCAGCGCGGCGAACAGCGAACGCTGGTTGGCGCGGCGCCAACCCAGGCGGTTGAGCAGAGTCTGGGTTTCGCTGTCCATGTTCACCGCGCGCTGGCCGAAGCGGCTCTCGCCGAGCTGGCGCAACCAGTTGCCCAGGCGGTTGTCGCGGGTCATGTGGCCTTGTAGGCGCTGAGCGATCTGGCGCTCGCGTCGGCGCTGCTCCAGCACGCTGGTGCCGAGCAGGAGCAAGGCCCCGAGAAACAACAGCGCAGCGGCCAGCACCAGCATGTCAAATGCTCCTCAACATGCGCCACAGCGCAAGACAGCCAAAGATCTGCAGGCACACCGCCGTGATCAGCATCTTCTGCCCGGCGGGGTCGTGCCACATGCCCAGCATGTAGCCGGGATTGGTGAGCATGAAGTAGCTCACCAGAAGCAACGGCAGGAGTCCCAGGACCCAGGCGGTCATGCGAGTTTCTCCAGTCATCGCGCTCAATTGCCGAGCCCCTTGCTCGCGCTCGCGAATCAGCTTGATCAGGTTCTCCAGTAACTCGCTGGCGTTGCCGCCGTAGCGGTGATTGACCTTCAAGCCGAGGGCGAACATGCGCAACTCGTCCTGCTCGTAGAACTCGGCGAAGTCACTGACCGCGTCGGGCAGGCTGACCCCCAGTTGCACGTTGCGCTGGACGCGTCCCATGGCTTGTTTCAATGGATCGTGGCTGGCGTCGATGGCGCCCAGGATCGCATCCGCCAGGGTGCGACCGGATTTCAGGCTGCGCACGCTGTGATCGAGCAGCGGCGGCAGTTGCTCGATCATGCGTTTGAGTCGGCGTTGATACAGCCAGCTGATAGACAGGCGCAAAAGCAGGGGCGGGGCGAGGAGGCCCGCGAGCAGGCCGAATCCACCCGCCAGCAGATAGCCCAGCAGTACCAACCCGACCCACACGGCCAGCCACAGGCCCAGGCGTTCGTTGGGTTGGCCCATGCCCGCTGGGGCGAAAGCGCGTTCCAGGCCACTCCAGGAACGGCGCGACGGGGTGCGTTCGGGTTGCCCTTCGGCCAACCGGTTGAGCACGCGTTCACGCTCGGTCTTGCGCACGCCGTGGTAGAACAACCAACCGGAAAGCCCCAACAGAAGCAGGCAGATCAAGGTAAGCAGCAGACCGATCATGGGCTACCTCGCCGGTTCAAATGACGCTCCGTGCACTCTCACGGCGCAGTTTGTCGCCCGCCGGATGCATCGCCTCGCGCTGGAAGCCGGAGCCGCTGTGACGATCCAGGCGAAACAGGGTATTGGTGACATAAACGTCATCGCGAGTCCCCACCACTTCCACCACCTCGCTGACGCAACGGCGGCCATCGGGCAGGCGGGTCAGCTGGATCACTACGTCCAGGGCCGCGCAAATCATTTGTCGCAAGGTGCGCTCCGCCACAGCGCGTCCAGTCAGGCCCACCAGGGTTTCCAGGCGCAGCAGGGCATCCTGAGCGTTGTTGGCGTGCACCGTGCTCATGGAGCCGTCGTGGCCGGTGTTCATCGCGGTCAGTACATCCAGCACTTCGACGCCGCGGATCTCGCCGAGGATGATCCGGTCCGGGCGCATCCGCAGGGCGTTGCGGATCAGGTCGCTGGCCTTGACCTCGCCGTGGCCCTCGGCATTGGGCGGACGGGTTTCCAGGCGTACCACGTGCGGGTGTCCCAATTGCAGTTCGGCCACGTCTTCGATGGTAACCAGGCGTTCATAAGGGTTGATCAACTGGCTGAGAATGTTCAGCAAGGTGGTTTTACCGGTGCCGGTGCCACCGCTGATCAGGATGTTGCAGCGCTTGCCGACAGCATCTTGAAGGAACTCATAGATCGACTGGTCGATGGTCTGCATGGCGATCAGGTCGCTGCTCTTGAACATGTCCTTGCGAAACTTACGAATCGATAGACAGGGGCCGTCCAGGGCAATGGGGGGAATGATGGCGTTGATCCGGCTGCCGTCCGGCAAGCGCGCATCGACCATGGGCGAAGACTCGTCAAGGCGTCGGCCCAGGGGGGCGAGAATCCGCTGCATTACGCGTTCGACATGGTGTGCGTCGATGAAGCGCAAGTCGCTTTGATGCAGCACCCCTTCGCGCTCGACGAAAACCCGGTGCGGGCCGTTGACTAGAATCTCGGTCACCGCCGGGTCGCGCAGTAGCACTTCCAGAGGGCCGAAGCCGGTCAGCTCATCGACAATTTCCTCCGCCAGCCGCTCCATTTCATAGCGGGAAATGGCCAGGTGCATGCGCGCGATGTATTCCGCCACCTTATCGATGACGAATTGTGAAAGGTTCTGTCGCGAGCTTTCCAGCAGGTTCTGTCCTGACTCCTCGATGGCATCGATGATGTAGCGATGCAGCACCAGCTTGAGCCCTTCGTGGTCGGTGTTGCCCAGTGTCGTGTGGGTCTGGGCGCCAAACAGGTTTTCGCTGTTCATTTGCCCCCCATGATTCGGTTGAGCCAGCCGGCCTTGGGTTTGGCCAGCCCTTCGGAGCGTCTGGCCAGGCGTTCGCCCAGGGTTGTCAGGCTTTGCGTCAGCGCCTCGCGGGGCGCCAGTTCAAACAGGGTGACGCCTTGGTTCTTGGCGTTCAGGCGGAGTTCAGGGCTGTAGGCCAGTACCGCGATCACTTCCAGGGCGAAGGTTTTGCCCAAGGTTTCAGCATCTGGCGAGACACCGCGCAGGTAGCGATCCACCAGCAGGCGGGCGTGATCAAGCTTCATGCCTTTTTCGCGCCAGTTGTTGAGCAGCTCCAGGTTCCGGCGGCAGTCGAGTACGCTTTGGTCGGTGCGCCAGATCAGCTTGTCGCAATGGCTGACGAAGGTGCGAAGCGCCTCGCTGTCGGGCTGGCCAACGACGTTCACCACAATGTGCTGGAAGTGTTGACGCAAGGCGCTGAGCAACATGTACAGCTCCGCCGCGCTGGTGTGCTCCAAAGGTTCGTCGTGACTGGCGTAGGCAAGGATTCGCAAACCGGCTTCGGCGCTGGTGAAAGCGCTGTCGATCAAGGTCGCGTCCAGGCGCCGCAAGTGCCGCAAGGCATCGCCGAAGTGAAAGGAACTCTCCAGTCCTAACAACGCCAGGCTGTCCCCCCGGGGCAGGCCGAGGTCCAGCAGCAGGGTTTGTTGACCGCTTTTCTGCACCACCAGCGCCATGTGCTCGGCCAGCAGTGCACCGTCGCCACTACTCTGGGTGTCATACAGCACGGTCAGGCCGCCCAACTGAGTGGTGGGGGTCGCGGCTGGCAGGCGTTTGCTCAGGCGTCGGACCAACCCCGCGACTTCGCTGGCGCGCGAGCCATAAGCGACAAAGTCCCGGGCGCCGGCGCGCATGGCGTTGAGCACCAATTGGTTGTCCATGCCATCGCCGAGGGCGACGATCGCCAGCATCGGCTTGGCTTCCAGAGCGCCCTCGATCAACGCCGCCTGGGCCACGACATGCTCACGGTCGAGGTCGACGAACACTAGATTGGCGCACGTCACGTCCACCAGTGCCAGCAACTCATCAAGGCTGCCGTCGGCACCCACTACCTGGCCCAGGGGCGCCAGTGCGCCTTGCAGCCACTCAAGGTCGGTGCTGTTACGGGTGATGGCGAGGAATGTCTGGTTGAGGCTCTGGCTCATTGCGGTAGCCCACTGCGTTTATCGAAGTTGCCGTTTGCGAGGAAGAACATGCGATAGAAGTTCGGGTCGTCGTTGCATAAGCGCTCCCCTGGCTGGGCCGGCACTCGGGGGCCGGCGATGGTCACGCCGTTACTGCCCGTGCTGGGCAGCAGCTCTTCGCTGGTGGGCAGGCGAGAGGATGTCAGGTCGGCGGTGGCCCAGCCCCGGACGAACACCATGCTCTGGCGTGGGGTGCTGGAGCAGGCGCTCCGGACCATCAGGCTGGTGGCACCTGGAGCCATGCCGGTGATCAAGAAAGCCTTGTGGCCGTTGCAGTGGACATCGGCGACTTTCGGATCGTCCACCGCCAGGCGAGTGATGGCCACTGCCGATTGCAACTCTGGCTGCAGGCCTTCGCCGACCTCCCGTGCTGCCGCTAGTGGTGCCAGGGTCGAACAAACACCTGCGGTGGCGGCAAAGGCCTGGCTCCAGAGCAACTGGCCCAGGCTCAGGGTCAGCGGTACGGTGAGCTGCGGCATGGAACGACTGCGCATGTAGTGCATCCTTGCTTAATCAGGGCGTTTGTTGGGTGACTTGGTTACCGCGAATGACTTCCACCGCTGATCGAGGTGCGCCACCACGGGCGAGCGGAGGGCGGGGGGCGTTACCGAGCGCCAGTTGTGTGAATTGGAAGAGGTTGCTGTTGGCCGTATCGACAGGGGCCAGAGCCTCGTCATTGCGGGCCCAGTAATGGGCCAGGCGCTGCTCTTCGCTGCTGCGCACCGCCAGGCGCAGCACGCCGACCTGGGTGGCAAGCATCAGCCGGCTCAAGAGCTGTTCGGGCACCGCCAAGACCACGGTGCGGGCGGCAATCCGGCGCTGATCCTGCTTGAGCTTTTCGGCGGCGCTCAGGGGGGGCGAGGCGGGTTGTCCATCGTTGGTCAGTCCCAGTTGCTCGCCCACCGCCAACACGCGGATGGCGGGCACGGCGACCTGCGCCGATTGCTGCGGATTGCTGGTGTCTTGGCGCAGGAACAACAACACATCAACGTAGTCGCCCGGGCTCAGTTGTCCGGCCGCGCCGATCACTTCGTCAACCGCGACGGCCAAGGCCCGCTCATCGCTGTGGATCATCCGCGCCAGCGCCCCGCCGGTGTCGAAGCTTTGTTCGTTGAGCCAGGTGCCGGCGCTCAGTTGCCGCCAGGGCGTGCGGCCCACGGCTTGAGTGATGTCGCTGAGGCTGCCGGCTGGCGCCGTGCGCAGTTTTTCCAGTGCCAGATCCGCAGCAGTGAGAGGAGTGAAGGGGGGGACGTCGCGAACCAGAACCACCACGGGCTGGCGGGTCTGGTCTTCGACATCAGTAGTGGTTTTTTCAACGAGGCTTTGCACCACCGGAGTCGGTGGTGTGGGCTCAGGGGGACGGCTGAGCACCAGGCCCCAGTAGCCGAAAAACACCGCACCCACCAGAAGCACTCCGGCCAAACCCATAGTGACGCGACTGTTCATGAAGGCTCTCCCTTTCCTGCTGCACTACCAACCAGCCCGGGCTTCCAAACGAGTTAATTTCGCAATCAGGCAGCTATGAACAAGTAACTATTTCGCTATTTGAAGGTAGTAGAGCTAGGACGAAATGCCATTAACTCGTCAAAAAAGCTCACAAGGGGAGGGACGTCCCTGTGGCAAAAGGATTTTTGGCGCCATTCCTCCAATTAATACTTATGGATTAATCAGTTCTTACAGTTGCTGGGCTGGGCTTTGTTGACAATGCTCAGATGGCACTGTGGAACTTCGCCCAGTGCTGATCCAGCGGCGCCTTGCGGCGCAAAGGAGAGCGAGGATGATCCTTCAATATTTGTTGCTCAGGGCGCGCCTGTTTTTTGACCGTACCGAGGGTGCTTCGGCCATTGAGTACGCGATTGTCGTGGCGATGGTGGCAGTGGTGGTCGTAGCGTTCGTTACCCCTTTGGGTGATCGCGTCCTGGCCATCTTCAACAATATTCTGACCGGCCTTGGAGGAACCACTGTCACTCGCCCAACGCCTTGAGCCGGGTACTTGCGTCGCTGAATAACTACGGGTGCAACACGCTGCCGGGCTTTGGCGAAGGCCTTTGGTTCTCTTGAATCGAAGGCCTGTGGGCGGTTGCGCCACGCATGGTCTGCTGTTTGACGGTTGTGCTTAATCGCAAGCGCGATCTTCACTCCAGGGTATTGGTCATGTCCTCCCCTCAACCTGTGCGGCAGCAGCTTCTTCTGGTCGATGATGAAGAGGACGCGTTGCTGGAACTCGCCGAGCTACTCGAAGGCGAGGGCTTCTGTTGCTTCACCGCGCTCTCGGTGAAGCTTGCTCTGGCACACCTCACTGAACATCCCGACATTGCGCTGGTCATCACCGACCTGCGCATGCCGGAGGAGAGCGGCCTGTCGCTGATCAAGCATCTGCGCGAGCATACTTCGCGTCAGCATTTGCCGGTGATCGTCATGTCCGGTCACGCCGACATGGACGATGTCAGCGACCTGCTGCGCCTGCAGGTGTTGGATCTGTTTCGCAAACCGATCTATCACGTTCGCCTGCTCGATACCCTCAACAAGCTGTTTCCCCAACCGTGGTTGCATGCGGTCGGCCCCTGACCCCGAGGGCGGACCGACAACCTGCCGCCCCTGAACAAGACTCGCTGTGGGACGAGTCGCGTCATGTCTGCGTTCACAGTTGATAGCTGAAGCTCAGGGAATAGCGTGGCCGCCGGTTGTAGGTGTCCAGGGCGTTGTCGGACATTGGCTTGGCGGCCTCCAGGGCGATGTTGTAGTGCTTGGTATCGCCAAAGCGCAGGCCGACGGCAGCCGATGAGAGATTGCTGCCCTTAACCGGTAACTGGTTGAACCAGGTCTTCGAACGGTCCAGTACCACGTAGGGTTGCAATACCCTGACCCACGGACCTTCGCGATTGAAGCTGTAGTTCAGTTCATAAGCCACGCCCCACCCCTTGTCGCCGGTGGCCTGGTCATCGGGGTAGCCGCGGGCGAAGTTCTGTCCACCGAAGCTTGCCCGTTCGCTGTCGGGCAGGTTGTCCTGGCTCCAATACAGAGCCCCGGAGAGCACCCCCTGCCAGTGGTCGAAGAACGCATTGCTTTGTACACCAGCCAGACGCAGACGCAAGAAGTCCAGATCATAGAGTTCGTTGTTGGTCTTGGCCCCCATGCTGTCCAGGCCGCGGTACAGGCCGGCGCTGAGAATCCGCAGTTGGCGCGTGTCGGATTTGCTCCAGTCGCCTTCCAGGGCCAGGGCACGAATGTCGGTTTTTTCTTCCAGAGTCAATGGACTGTTGACGACCTGGTAGCGGGTCGTGTCGTTCACCGCATACAGGCGTGTGCCGGCGGTGAGCATTTCATTGGCCGAGGCGATGAAGGGATGGCTGACACCAATGGAAAAACGGTCGTTCTCGCGATGGGGTTCCAGTTCGACGCCGTTATTGAGTTGCACGTTGCTGTGTGGATCGCTGCGATACCGCGCGCCATAAAGGCTCAGGCGGGTTCCTTCCGAGCCGAGTAGCTGGCTGTAGTCCAGGCGGTAGTAGTGTTCCTTGTCTTTGCCGGGTGGGAACAGGCCGCTGAGACTGAGTTGTTCGCCCCACGCGGTTTGCGAGTTGCTGGTGATGCCCAGCAGGGCTTGCAGGCCGTTGCGATTGTCTTCGGTGCTGTTGAGGGTGGTGGAAATGGCCTTGCGGCTGGCCACGGCCACCAGTCGGGTTGCGCCGTCAGTAGTGCCCGGCGGCGGTACTACAGCCTGCAGTGTCACCCCGGGCACTCGGCTCATCAGCGTGGTATAGCGCTCGAAGGTCTTGCGGGTCAGTGGCCGTTCGGCTTTTAGCTTGTTCACCAGTGTGTCCAGGTAGGCCGACACCGGACCAATATCGCCCTGCAGTTGGTAGTCCTTGATATAGCCTTCCACCAGCACTACCCGCAGGGTGCCCTGGTCGAACGCTTGTTGTGGCATGAAGGCGTAAGACAGCAGGTAGCCGTCTTTCTGATATCGCCGGGTGATGTCGCGGGTGGCCTCGATCAATTGCCCGAGGCTGGTTTCATGACCCATCAGCGGCTGGTAGATCGCCGCCAGTTCTTGCAGTGGATAGACGCTACCGCCTTCGATCTGCACCTGGCGCAGCGTTACTTTGGTCCCCATCATCAGTGGTTCTTGGCCTTGCGGTGCGCTGGGTTGTTTGGGCAATTGCAAGGTTGGTGCGGGCGGCCGGTAGGCGTCTAGCGGGAGGTTGGGGGTTGGCAGGTTGCTGATGCTGTCGTTGCTATTGAGAAAGCGGGGAAGGGAGTCTGCATAAGCCCAGCTACAGCATGAAATCAACAATAAACTGGTCAATCTGCGCATAGGACACTCCATGTTCAAACTGCGGTGGTACTTAACATCCTCATGCCAAGCGCTATTCAGGGTCAGGGCCTTGATCAGGCGTTTGACGGTCATGTTCTGAATAAAAAAAGGCGAGAGATTGATCAGGATCTCTCGCCCTCAACCAAGCGTAGGCGCTGTAGGTGAGGCCGTCGAATCGGCCAGGTGCAATTTAATTTTGGTTGCCGCCCAGGGCGCCGGTCAGACCACCCAGTACGCCACCCAGGCCGCCATTGAGGCCCGCATTGGCGCTGCCACTTGCGCTGGTACTGGCGTTTGCGCCCACATTAAGACCGCCAAGCAGGCCGCCGCTAGGAGCTGTGCCGCCTGCCTGGCCGCCAAGCGACGCCACAGTCCCGCCCACGGCGTTCAGGGTTCCACCCAATGCACCGCCGACCTGATTGCCGCCGGTGCTGCCGGCGATGGTGTTGCCGGTGTTACTCACGGCGCCGCCGACCTGGCCCAGAAGTCCGCCGACCTGGCCGCCAAGGCCACTGGCTGTGCCCACTTGTTGGGTCAGACCACTGACCGAACTGGTAATGGGGTTCAACGCCGAGCCCAGGTTCACACCAACACTGGCCAGAGGCGCACTGACCACCAGGTTGGGGGTGCCGCTGCCGCCTAAGGCTCCACCTACCGAAGCGACCAGGCCGCCGACCGCGCCACCCGTGGCGCCGCCGGCACTGACGGTGCCATTGGTGCTGCCGGTGCTCAAACCGTTGCTCAGGTTAGCCACCGCGCCGCCCACGGTTTCCAGCAGGCCGCCAGCACCACTGCCATTTCCGGAACCGCTTACGTAGCCTCCAGCGCCTCCCACCGCGCCGCTGGCGTTGCTCAAGGTATTGCCCAGCAGGTCGGTGACTGGGTTGCCGTTGCCGGCATCACTGATGTTTTCGCCGGTACCGTCAACGGCATCGGCGGCGTCGTTGAGCAGGTCTTTGACTGGCCCGCCGAAGCCGGTAGCTGTGCCGGTCTGGTCGGTCAAGCCTTCAGCCATGCTGACTACAGGGACCAGTACCTGCTCACCCACGCCGTCGGTTAGTGTGCCCACAGGGCCGCTGCTGGTGACGGTACTCAGAGTATTGCCCAGCATGGTCACTCGGGTGCCTACGCTACCCACTACCGGCGCCACTCGGGTGACCACGCCTCCCACCACCGGAATACTCTGGGTGGTGGCGGCCAGTTGGCTGCTCAGGTCGGTGACTCCGGCGCCTGCATCGCCCACTACATTGCCGATAGTGGCGGTGGTCTTGCTCAGGGCTTGAGGGTCGGTGCCCAGACTGCCGAGGCCGTTGGTCAGGCCATCGCCCAAGGTGTTTAAGACATTGCCGGTGGTGTTGACGGCGCTTCTGGTCAGGCTGCCGACGACGGGTACCGCTTCCAGAGAGTCGCCCAGGTTGCTGACGCTATCGCCGATACCGCTTACGGTCGTGCCCAAGTCAGACACTACGTCGGCGGTGACCAGCGTCTTGGCAGTAGTCCCTCCGGTGCCATCGGTGCCGCCACTGCTACTGTCCGTAGATGAACTGCTACCGCCGCTCTTGTGACCGCCGCCACCGCCGCTGCAGCCTGCCAGGCTGAGGGTCAGGATCATGGTGATGGCCGTTATTGCTTTCCATCCAAATCGAGTATTCATGAGAGTCGTCCTTTGCACCTGTTACAACGTTCGTTGTTCTTGATGGCTCTCCAGTTCTCGTGCTGGAGATGTCGTCCGTTGTCTACATGAAAGGCTTGGGGAGGCTGTTGAACAATTATGAGATTGGTATTAATGAATTATTTTTTCGGGTGGATTTTCTTAGAAGGGAATAGCCGGAAAGTAGTATTAAACTTTCCGCTTTTTAAAAAAGTAAATTAAAAACAATGGTTTGTATTTTTGTTTGGGGTGGTGATTTTTCGAGTTTTTAACTAATTGTGTATATACAATTAATAAGCTTTCTTGGTTGCTGGTTGTTTCTTTGTGACTTCAGAAGTCGGTTGATGGACGTAAAACATCTCGCGCAACAGCTAAGGCTCATGGCGCAAGTTGAGTGATGTTGCAACTTGGGCGCAGGGCGCCTCAGGCAATGGGTTGCCAGCCACCGTACATGTGCAGCAGGTCGCCATTGCCCAGCAACTGCAATTCACCACTAGAACCTGGAGCGCTGGCCAGCAGCCTGACTTCGCTGGGCAGGCGCACCGGCTTGTTGAACTGCACCGCTATTTCAATGTTGGCCGCTGGCAGGTGTTCGCCCAGGGCCGCCAGGGCTCGGGCCTTGTTCCACAGACCGTGGGCGATAGCCTGGGGAAAGCCAAACAGCCTGGCGCTCCAGGCACTCAGGTGGATCGGGTTGTAGTCACCGCAGACCCTGGCATAGCGCCGGCCGATGTCGCTCTCGGCGCGCCAGCGGCTGATTTCGCTCAGGCCCTCGGCGGATGGTGGCTGTTGTTCCATCGGGTCGCCCGGTAGCCTGACGCCACGGCAGAGCATCTGGCTCTGCGCCTCCCAGAGCGGCCCTAGCAGGTCGTCCAGCGTGGTTAACAGATCGAATACTACGCCCTTGGCGTGGGGCTGCAGGTTGTGCACCTGAACCCCGACACAGACGCTGCCGACGTTGCCCATAGGCCGCAGTACCCGAATCCGGTTGCCCAGGTGAATCAGCCCCAGCAGCGGAAACGGAAAGTCCCGAGCGGTGAGCAATTGCATCTGCAACGCGAATGCCAGGACATGAGGGTAGGTGGCGGGCAACAAGCCGTCATCGGTAAAACCACAGACTTTGCGATACGCCGCCAGTTGGTTCGGTTCCGGGCTGAGCCAGCAGCGCAGGCCCTGCTCGGGCAACTGCGTGCCATGGACCCGTCGCCGCAACGCGGCCTTGAGGAACAGCGCGGGCAGCGCCGCGGGCTGGTTCAGTGGCTGCCAGAGAGGTGTCATCGTTAAGCCCCCAGGACACTTTGTCCGCAGACCCGCAGGGTCTGACCGCTGACTGCGCCGCTGCCCGGCTGGCCAAGCCAGGCCACGGCTTCGGCGACATCCTGAGGCAGGCCGCCTTGGCCCAGCGAACTCATGCGCCGTCCGGCTTCGCGCAGGGCCAAGGGCACCTTGGCGGTCATCCGGGTTTCGATGAAGCCCGGCGCCACGGCGTTGATGCTGATGTCCCGAGCGCGCAGCAGTGGCGCCCAGGTCTGAGCCAGGCCAATCAGTCCGGCTTTGCTGGCGGCGTAGTTGGTTTGTCCTCGGTTGCCGGCGATACCGCTGATGGAGGCCAGTAAAATCACCCGACCATGGTCGTGCAGGCGGCCGCTGTCCAGCAGCGCCTGGGTCAGTACTTGGGGGGCGTTGAGGTTGACTGCCAGGACCGCTTCCCAGAAATCCGCGGTCATGTTGGCCAGGGTTTTGTCTCGGGTGATACCGGCGTTGTGTACCAGAATGTCGATGCCCTCCGGCAGTTGCTCGAGCAACTGCGCCGCTGCGTCCTCGGCGCAGATGTCCAGGTTGATGGCGCGCGCGCCGAGCCGCGCGGCCAGGGCTTCGAGGTCGGTCTTGGCCTGGGGCACATCCAGCACCAGCACCTGGGCCCCATCCCGGGCCAGGGTCTCGGCAATCGCCGCGCCAATGCCGCGCGCCGCCCCAGTGACCAGCGCTCGACGTCCGGCCAGCGGACGACTCCAGTCCTGGACCTGCGTGGCGCAAGGCTGCAAACGCAAGACCTGACCGGAAACGAAGGCGCTCTTGGGAGAGAGAAAGAACCGCAGCGCGCCTTCCAGCTGTTCTTCGGCTCCGTCGCCTACGTAGAGCAATTGCAGGGTGGCGCCCTTGCGCAACTCCTTGGCCAGGGAGCGGCTGAAGCCTTCCAGGGCGCGCTGGGCGCTGGCGGTAAAGGGGTCATCGAGGGTTTCCGGGGCGCGCCCGAGGATCACCAGATGGGCGCAGGGGTCAAGGTTTCTCAACAACGGCTGGAAGAACTCGCGCAGTTGCTTGAGTGAGTGGGTGTGCAGCAGTTCGCTGGCATCGAACACCACGGCCTTGAGTCTGGGGCCATGGCCAGGAATCCATGGTGTGGCCAGGGCCGAATCGGTGCCGTAGCTGTAGATCGCGTCGGTCAGGCGCGGGGCCAAGGCGCTGACCTGCTGCGCCAGAGCTCCCCCGCCGATCAGTAAAGCGCCCTCGATGGGCCGCAGGCGACCGGCCTGCCAGCGCTCCAAGTGCTGTGGTGATGGCAGGCCAAGCGCCCCGACCAGGCGTTGGCCGATGGACGAGTTGGCGAAGTCGATATAACGGTCAGACATGGAACGCACTCCGCAGGCTGGGGTTCAAAGTGTGGACCACGAATGGCTTCGAGTCGTTCGGTCGGCAACCCGTCTCCTATGCTGGAGGAGGACCTACATCGCTGATGTCGCACTTAAACAATAGGGAGCTTTCCATGACACAGCTACGTCGCGTTGCGATTATCGGCGGTAACCGCATCCCTTTTGCCCGCTCCAATGGCCCCTATGCCACCGCCAGCAACCAGGCGATGCTCACCGCCGCCCTTGAGGGCCTGATCGAGCGTTACAACCTGCATGGCCTGCGGCTTGGCGAAGTGGCGGCGGGGGCGGTACTCAAGCATTCGCGTGACTTCAACCTGACCCGCGAATGCGTGCTGGGCTCGCGACTGTCGCCCGCTACCCCGGCCTACGACATCCAGCAAGCCTGCGGCACCGGCCTGGAAGCGGCGTTGCTGGTGGCCAACAAGATTGCCCTGGGGCAGATCGACTGTGGCATTGCCGGCGGCGTCGATACCACCTCGGATGCGCCGATCGGGATCAACGAGGGGCTGCGCCAGATCCTGCTGCAGGCCAACCGCGCCAAGAGCACCGGCGACAAGCTGAAGATCCTGTTGCAGTTGCGGCCTCATCACCTCAAGCCGCAACTGCCGCGCAACGGTGAACCGCGCACGGGGCTGTCCATGGGCGAGCATTGTGAGGTGATGGCCAAGACCTGGAGCATCCCCCGTGACGAGCAGGATCAACTGGCCCTGGAGAGTCATCAAAAAATGGCCGCCGCCTATGCCGAAGGTTGGCACGACGACCTGCTCACGCCTTTCCTCGGCCTGACCCGGGACAACAACTTGCGCCCTGATCTGACCCTGGAAAAGCTCGCCAGCCTCAAACCAGCCTTTGACCGCAGCGCCGCAGGCACCCTCACCGCGGGCAACTCGACGCCATTGACCGATGGCGCGTCCCTGGTGCTGCTGGGCAGCGAGCAGTGGGCCCAGGAGCGTGGCCTGCCGATCCTTGCTTATCTGCGCGATGGTGAGGCGGCGGCGGTGGACTTCGTCAACGGAGCCGAAGGTTTGCTGATGGCACCGGTGTACGCGGTGCCGCGTCTGCTGGCGCGCAACGGCCTGAGCCTGCAGGACTTTGACTATTACGAGATCCACGAAGCCTTTGCCGCCCAGGTGCTGTGCACCCTCAAGGCATGGGAAGACGCCGATTACTGCAAGACCCGCCTGGACCTGGATGCACCCTTGGGCGGCATCGACCGCACCCGCCTCAACGTCAAAGGCAGCTCCTTGGCGGCGGGGCATCCCTTTGCCGCCACCGGCGGGCGCATTGTCGCCAACCTGGCTAAGTTGCTCAGTGTGGCCGGGCAGGGGCGTGGCTTGATCTCGATTTGCGCCGCCGGCGGGCAGGGGGTAACGGCGATCATCGAACGCTGATCTGGCGAGGGGCCCTAGAGGACCTCGCCGCGCCATTCCCGCGAGCGGTGCGCAGGAGTGGGGCGGCCATTGGCGCTATGAGGCGGTCCGGTGGGGGCCCCCGCCAGGCTGAGGCTCAGGTCTTGAAGCGCCGTACCAGACTGTCCAGTTCGTTGGACAGCCCTGCCAGGCTCTGGGAGTCCAGGCGAGCCGAGTTCGCCAGTTCTTCCACCAACTGCGCATCGCCATGGATCTGGCTGATGTGGCGGTTAATGTCTTCCGCTACCTGATGCTGCTCCTCGGCGGCAGTGGCGATCTGGGTGTTCATGTCGCGGATCACGTCCACCGATTCACGAATTTGCCCGAAGCTGTTGCGCGCCAGGCCGATGCGGTTCACCGACTGCTGGGACACTTCCAGGCTGGCATGCATCTGTTGGGTCACGGCGCTGGTGCGCTTGGCCAGGTTGCCCAGCAGTCCGTCGATCTCGGCGGTGGAGTCGGCAGTACGCTTGGCCAGGGCGCGGACTTCATCGGCCACCACGGCAAACCCGCGTCCTTGCTCACCGGCCCGGGCCGCCTCGATGGCGGCGTTGAGGGCCAGCAGGTTGGTCTGTTCGGCAATGGAACGGATGGTGCCGAGGATCGACTGAATATCGTTGCTGTCGCGTTCCAGCTGCTGCATCGATTGCGCCGACTGCTCGATCTCCTGGCTCAGGCGGTCGACGCTGTTTACCGCGTCGTCGATCTGCTGCTGGCCTTCCCGGGCTTGGCGCTGGCCACTGTCAGCCGACTCGGCGGCCTGGCTGCAGGAGCGGGCCACTTCGTTGGCGGTGGCGACCATTTCGTGGAACGCAGTAGACACCATGTCCACCGCTTCGCGTTGGCGGCCAGCGGCTTCGGCCATGTCGCTGGAAACCTGGGTGGAGGAGTGGGACGTGGCGAGGATCTTCTGCGCGGCCTGGCCAATGTGCTGGATCAGGCTGCGGATCGCCGCGAGGAACTGGTTGAACCAGTTGGCCAACTGCGCGGTTTCATCGTTGCCGCGGATGCTCAGGCTGCGGGTCAGGTCGCCCTCACCCTGGGCAATGCCCTCCAGGCCGCTGGCGACGCCGCGGATCGGCCGCACGATCAGCGTGGCGAAACTTGCACCGACTACCGCGAACAGCAGGGCCAGAACTGCGGCGATGACCGCGATGATCCAGGTCAGTTGGGTCGCCGAGTCCATGACTTCGCTTTGCTTGATCAGGCCGATGAAGGTCCAGCCCAGCTGCTCCGAAGGCCAGACGTTGGCCATGTAGCGTTCGCCACCCAGCTCCACTTGCACCAGGCCCTTGCCGGTCTTGGCCAGTTGCGCGTAACCGTCGCCGAGGCTGCCCAGGGCCTTGAAGTTATGTTCCGGTTGCTTGGGGTCCACCAGCACCGTGCCGTTGTTTTCCATCAGCATCAGGTAGCCGGATTCGCCCAGCTTGATCTGCTTGACGATCTCGGTGAGTTGCTTGAGCGATACGTCGACCGCGACCACACCGCCTTGAGGCCCCAACTGGTTGGCCAGGGAGCGCACCGTGCTGACCAGCACCGCATCGTCGCTGGCCCAGTAATAGGCCTCGGTGCGCAGGGTTTTGCCCGGGTTGGCCAGGGCTGTTTTGTACCAGGGGCGTACGCGGGGGTCGTAGTTGGCCAGCTTCAGGTCGGCGGGCCAGGAGACGTAACCGCCGTTGCTCACGCCATAGGACACATAGGAATAAGCGGGGTGGCTGGCGGCCATGGCGGCGAACATGTCGAAGATTTTTTTGTCCAGCTCGCCTTCCGGGGCCTTCGCCGCATCGGCGGTCATCCAGGTCTTGAGGTTGTCGCCGGCCTGGGTAACCAAAGGTTGCGCCGCCAGGTAATCGATGTTCTGGCTGATGCCTTCGAAGAACAACTGCATGGCATTGGCTACTTGGCGTATCTCGCGGCCGCTGCTGTCGACGAAGGCGTCTTCAGCATCGCTGCGCAGGTTCATCACCACCAGCGTGGCGACCAGTACCACTGGCAAGCAGGCGATGACGGCAAAGGCCCAGGTGAGTTTCTGTTTGATATTCATCCGCGCTCCAGGTTTCTTGTAAGACCACGATGTGCAGGCGACTCGCGGATTGATGGGCAGGTTGAAAAGTGGTGCTGATTACAGTCCCGGAGCATGAGGTCGAACAGGCGGCGATCGAACCTTGGCGGCGGCTGACGTTTTTATTGGATTGTCAGACAAATTCCTGTTGTCTCTAATGGCTTCGGCTAGCGCGGCGGAATATTGAGTCGTCGAGCAAAAAAAACTGCCTCAGGGCGCCTGATGGTGCTCGTCGGGTGGCGGCAATTGCGCTCAGCTCCCAAGGCATCGCCGGGCCGACGCTCGGCTATGATCTTGGCCACTGTCCAGGGACTGGCCTGACACATCGCGTGCATTGCTGTCGTTCGGTGGTCGGCAGCCCTTTCCCGTGGTGGGAGGATTGCCGTATAACGAGAGACTTTCGCGTGTTTGGTAACAAGGGACCCACAATAAAAGCTGATGAAGACTCCAAAACGCATTGAACCGCTGATCGAAGACGGTCTGGTAGACGAGGTGCTGCGCCCACTCATGAGTGGTAAAGAGGCAGCTGTGTATGTGGTGCGCTGCGGCAACGAACTACGCTGTGCCAAGGTCTACAAGGAGGCGAACAAACGCAGTTTCCGTCAGGCGGCGGAGTATCAAGAGGGGCGCAAGGTTCGCAACAGCCGTCAGGCGCGGGCAATGGCCAAGGGGTCCAAGTTCGGGCGCAAGGAAACCGAGGACGCCTGGCAAAACGCGGAAGTGGCGGCGTTGTTCCGTCTGGCCAATGCTGGGGTGCGGGTGCCCAAACCGTTCGACTTTCTTGAAGGCGTACTGCTCATGGAGCTGGTGGCCGACGAGTACGGCGACGCGGCACCGCGTCTGAACGATGTGGTGCTGGAGCCTGATCAGGCCCGTGAGTATCACGCCTTCCTGATTGCCCAAATCGTGCTGATGCTGTGTACCGGTCTGGTGCACGGCGACTTGTCCGAGTTCAACGTGCTGCTGACGCCGGATGGTCCGGTGATCATCGACCTGCCCCAGGCGGTGGATGCGGCGGGCAACAACCACGCGTTCAGCATGCTGGAGCGGGACGTGGGCAACATGGCGTCCTACTTCGGGCGTTTTGCCCCGGAGCTCAAGCGCACCCGTTATGCCAAGGAAATGTGGGCCTTGTACGAGGCCGGCACCTTGCATCCGGGCAGTGTGCTGACCGGTGAGTTCGACGACCCCGAAGAACTGGCGGATGTTGGCAGCGTGATCCGCGAGATTGAAGCGGCACGTCTCGACGAGGAGCGCCGGCAGGCAGTGCGGGCGGCGGACGATGCGCCGCCAGGCAAATCCGAAGAACCACCGCCTCCGCCCTGGATGCAGTGAAGGCATAGAAAAATCCGGCCTTGGCCGGATTTTTTATTCCTGCAAACTACCTGGCACCTGGCACCTGGCACCTGGCACCTGGCACCTGGCACCTTGTAGCCGCTGCCGCTGCCGCTGCCGCTGCCGCTGCCGCAGGCTGCGCACGGCTCGAAGGGCCGCGAGGACCTTGAGGGCGCTGAGGTTTTGCAAGGGATCGACAAGCAAGGCCCTGTCGGCCTTTTCGCAGCCTCGCCAGGGCTCGGCAGCGGCTACAGAGATCGCTTCTTGCAAACACTCAGGACCCGCAACAACTGCCCGAAGCCAGTTCCTTGAGGATCGGACAATCTGGGCGCTGGTCGCCGTGGCAGTGCTCCACCAGGTCCTGCAGGGTGTCGCGCAGCCCGGCCAGTTCGCGGATCTTCTGGTTGAGCTCATCGATGTGCTGGCGCGCCAGGGCCTTCACATCGGCGCTGGCCCGTTGCCGGTCCTGCCATAGGGTCAGCAGCTTGCCCACTTCTTCCAGGGAAAACCCCAGGTCCCGGGAGCGCTTGATGAAGGCCAGGCTGTGCAGGTCTTCGTCGCCGTACAGGCGATAGCCGCTGTCGCTGCGATGGGCCGGCTTGAGCAGACCGGTGGATTCGTAGTAACGGATCATCTTGGCGCTCAGACCGCTCTTTCGGGCTGCTTGACCGATGTTCATTCGTCGTTCTCCAAGTCTTTGGGTTTCCAGGTTTTCAACAGCAGCGCATTGCTCACCACGCTGACGCTGGACAGGGCCATGGCCGCGCCGGCCAGCACCGGGTTGAGCAGGCCGAACGCTGCCAGGGGAATGCCTACCAGGTTGTAGGCAAAGGCCCAGAACAGGTTTTGACGAATCTTCGCGTAGGTCTTGCGGCTGATCTCCAGGGCTGCGGGGATCAGCCGTGGATCGCCGCGCATCAGGGTGATGCCCGCCGCGTGCATGGCCACGTCGGTGCCTGTGCCCATGGCGATGCCAATGTCTGCCGCTGCCAGGGCCGGGGCGTCGTTGATGCCATCGCCAACCATGGCCACCACGCCGCTCTTTTTCAGCTCGGTGACAGTGGCGGCCTTGTCTGACGGCAACACTTCGGCGTGCACGTCATCAATGCCCAGGGCGTCGGCCACGACCTTGGCGCTGCCACGGTTGTCGCCGGTCAGCAGGTGGCTGCTGATGTTACGTGCGCGAAGTTGCCGCACCGCTTGCAGGGCGCCGGGCTTGAGTGTGTCGCCAAAGGCGAACAGGCCCAGCACCCGGGATTGCGGGCTCTGTTCGATCAGCCAGGACAGGGTCCGGCCCTGGTGTTCCCAGTCCGTGGCTGCCTGGGCCAGGCTGCCCGGGGTCAGGCCGCTTTCTTCCAGCAGGCGGCGGTTGCCCAGGGCCAGTTGGCGGCCGTTCAGGGTGCCGGCGATGCCGCGTCCGGTGAGGGACTGGCTGGCGCTGACATCGGCCACTGGCAGTTGGCGTTCCTGGCACAGGTCCAGCACCGCCTTGGCCAGGGGGTGCTCACTGCCGCGTTGCAGGGCGCCGGCCAGTTGCAGCACGCTGTTGTCGTCGCCCTCCAGGGCCTGCATGTGGGCGATGCGCGGCGTGCCGGAAGTCAGGGTGCCGGTCTTGTCGAAGACCACCGAGCTGACTTCGTGGGCTCGTTCCAGGGCTTCGGCGTCCTTGATCAGGATGCCGTGGCGGGCGGCCACGCCGGTGCCGGCCATGATCGCGGTGGGGGTGGCCAGGCCCAGGGCGCAAGGGCAGGCGATCACCAGCACGGCCACCGCATTGATCACTGCGGTTTCCAAGGGGGCGCCATACAGCCACCAGCTCACCAGGGTGATCAGCGCCAGCACCAGCACGGTGGGTACGAACACCTGGCTGACCTTGTCCACCAACTTCTGGATCGGTGCCTTGCCGGCCTGGGCGTCTTCCACCAGGCGAATGATCCGTGCCAGCACGGTTTCCGCGCCGAGGGCCAGGGTGCGCACCAGCAGGCGGCCTTCGCCGTTGATGGCGCCGCCGGTGACTTTATCCCCGGGCTGCTTGGGCACCGGCAGGCTTTCACCGCTGATCAGCGCTTCGTCGGCATGGCTCTGGCCTTCGATGACGTCGCCGTCCACCGGAAAGCGCTCGCCGGGCTTGACCAGCACCAGGTCGCCCAGGCGTAGGGCGCTGATGGCGACTTCCTGTTCGCGCCCATCGACGACCTGGATTGCCCGCTCCGGGCGCAGGGCTTCCAGGGCGCGGATGGCGCTGGCGGTCTGGCGCTTGGCGCGGCTTTCCAGGTATTTGCCCAGCAGTACCAAGGCGATCACCACCGCCGAGGCTTCGAAGTACAAGTGCGGCATGCTGCCGGCGGCGGCTGTGGCCCATTCATACAGGCTCAGGCCATAGCCGGCGCTGGTGCCCAGGGCCACCAGCAGGTCCATGTTGCCGCTGCCGGCGCGCACGGCTTTCCAGGCCGCCACATAGAAGCGCGCACCGAAGATGAATTGCACTGGAGTGGCCAGGGCGAACTGGGCCCAGGCCGGGAGCATCCAGTGCAGGCCAAAGGGTTGCACCAGCATCGGCAGCACCAGGGGCAGGGCCAGAAGGATGGCCAGGATCAGGCTCCAGCGTTCGCGGGTCAGATGCTGTTGCGGATCGTCGGCATGATTCTGCTCGGCCTGCCACAGGCTGGCGGAGTAGCCGGCCTGAGTCACGGCGTCGATCAGCAGTGCCGGGTCGATCTGCCCCAGCAGTTCGAGGTGGGCGCGTTCGGTGGCCAGGTTGACGCTGGCGCCGAGCACTCCGGGGACCTTGTTCAAGGCGCGTTCGACGCGACCGGCACAGGTGGCGCAAGTCATGCCGCCGATGGCCAGTTCGATGGATTGCACCGGGACGCTGTAGCCGGCGTTCTGCACTGCTTCGAGCAAGGCGGGCAGGCTGTCTTTCGAGGCTTGAACCCGGGCCTGTTCCGTGGCTAGGTTGACGCTGACGGCACCTGTGCCGGCGACTTTGCCCAGGGCACGTTCCACGCGACCGGCGCAGCTGGCGCAGGTCATGCCGGCAATCGGCAAGTCGAGGGTGGTTGATTCAGGCATGACTGACACTCCCTGTAAATATTGCCTACAGGATCAACCTTGCCACGCGGGCAAGGTCAAGGGGGCATTGCCCGGGTGCTTCATTTTGTCCCAGGGCCTGCGCGTTGCACGCCTGACGAGCTCGGGTGCCGGGCGTGCAGCACGCGGGGCGTCAGTATCCCAGGGTGGTGGGCTTGAGGTACATGCCCGAGGCGTTCATGGCGATGCGGTACTTCAGCACGTCGCCGGCCCGCACGCTGATGTCCTGGGAACCCGGGGCGAGCATGCCAGGATTGCAGCCCGGAGCCTGGCCCGGCAGCAGTTTCAAGCGCAGGGAGACTTTGCCCGGCGGCAGGTTGAAAGAGGTGCTCTGCTCCTGGAACAGGCGGCCCACCAACTGGTCTTGAACGTACAGGCCGATTTCACAGGAGGTGGCGACTTCCAGGCGCTCCCTGGAAATGATCAGCACGCCGTAATCTTCCCCGGCGGCCATGGCCGGAGGCGCTGCTGCGAACAGGCCAAGGAGGCCCACGAAGCTGAAAGTTGACCAGCGCATGGCTGAATCTCCTGCTGTGATGTCGTAAGACGTGCAGCTTGGCGGAGCGCGACGCCGATTTCCAGCCCGGCAGATCAATCCGAGACTTGACCTTGCCACGGTGGCAAGGACAAGACTTCATCTGTCCCAATACAGGAGAAGCGTGATGCAAGTATTCAAGGTTCAAGGCATGTCCTGCGGCCACTGCGTGCGGGCCATTACTCAGGTGCTGCAAGGCAAGGACCCGGCGGCTACGGTGCAGGTTGATCTGGCGGCCAAGGAAGTGGCGGTGGAGAGTTGCCTGAGCAACGATGAAGTGATCGGCCTGATCAGCGAGGAAGGCTACGCCGTGCAGCTCGCGTGAGCCTTTTTAATAGTTAGCGACCTATCGGAATGTTCAAGGCGTCCAAGCGCGGCTAAACTGTGCGACCGCTGACCCACGCTCGCTTGGATGCTATGAACCTGCGCACAATCTTGATTCTCGGCGCCTTGAGCGCCTTCGGTCCTTTGGCCATCGATTTTTATTTGCCGGCATTTCCGTCGATGGCCCTGGCCTTCGGCACCGATGAAAAGCACGTTCAACTGACCCTGGCGGCCTACTTCCTTGGTTTGTCCATTGGCCAACTGGCTTATGGTCCGGTGGCTGATCGTTTTGGGCGGCGCCTGCCGCTGCTGGTGGGGGTGGGGCTGTTCACCCTGGCCTCGCTGGCCTGTGCCTACGCCCCCGATCTTGACTGGCTGATTGGGGCGCGCTTCGTCCAGGCCCTGGGCGGCTGCGCCGGGATGGTGATTTCCCGTGCGGTGGTCAGTGACAAATGCGATGCGGTGGGGTCGGCCAAGGTGTTCTCGCAACTGATGCTGGTGATGGGGTTGGCGCCGATCCTGGCACCGATGTTGGGCGGGTTGCTGGTCAACCTCTACGGTTGGCAATCGATCTTCATCATGCTTACCGTGTTCAGCGCCCTGTCGGGGGTGGCGGTTGCTCTGGGCCTGCCGGAAAGCATGCCGGCCAATCGCCCGCGCTTGCCGTTGTCAGGGGCGTTTCGCCAATACGGTTTGCTGCTGGCGGACCGGGTGTTCCTCGGTCATGCCTTGACCGGCGGTATCGCCATCGCCGGGATGTTCTCTTACATCGCCGGTTCACCTTTTGTCTTTATCAAGCTTTACGACGTGCCGGCGGAGCACTTCGGCTGGTTCTTCGGGATCAATGCCGGTGGTTTCATTCTGGTCGCGCAGATCAATGCGCGGCTGTTGGCCAAGCGCGGCCCGGCCTTTTTACTGGCCCGCACCGTGTGGATCTACCTGGCGGCCGGGTTGACCTTGCTGGCGGTCAGCGCCTTGCATACTCGCGCGCTATGGCCGCTGCTGTTGCCGCTGTTTGTGTGCATCGCCAGCTTGGGTTGCATCATTCCCAACGCAGCCGCCTGTGCCATGAACGGTCAGGGCGCGCGGGCCGGCAGCGCCTCGGCCATGCTCGGCTGCCTGCAGTTCAGCGTGGCTGCGGGCGCGGCGTATTTGGTCGGTGTGTTGCACGATGGCAGCGCCATGCCGATGGCCATGGTCATCAGCCTGTGCGGTGTGCTGGCGGTGAGCATGGCGGTCATGACCCGGCGTTTGCAGAATGCCCGGGCGCTGAAGGCCGCCGAGCTCTGAGTCAGCCAGCGGCGCGTTGATCTTGGGGGATCTGGTGCGGAGCCTGCAAGCGCGCTTGCAAGGTCTGGGCGAAGGCTCGGGCCTCGGCCTCGCTGCGAAAGGTCACGCCATGTTGGTCGAGGCGTACCTGCCATTGAGGGCCTTGTGGGGTTGCCAATTCTTTTATCAGGATCTTCATTGCTGACCTCCTAACGCTAAAAGAGTGCGGTGCAAGGGGGGCAGTGTAGACCTGAATACGGTCAGAAATATGACCGAAATCAACTCTCTGATTGATGACCACCAGCGCGTTTTGAGGAGCGCTGGTCGCCGTCTGTCGTGGCCTTAGAAACCTTCCAGAACGATCTTGCCCTTGGCCTTGCCACTCTCCAGCAGAGCATGGGCACGGCGCAGGTTGGCGGCGTTGATCTGGCCGAAATGTTCACCCACGGTGGTCTTCAGCGTGCCGGCGTCGATCAGATCGGCGACCTTGTTGAGCAGCACGTGCTGTTCCTGCATGTCGGCGGTCTCGAACAGCGAACGGGTGTACATGAACTCCCAGTGCAGCGACAGGCTCTTGCGCTTGAGCTTGGTCACGTCGAGGCTTTTCGGATCGTCGATCAAGGCCAGCTTGCCCTGGGGCGCGAGGGCTGCCACCAGCTCATCGAGGTGCGCATCGGTCTGGGTCAGGCTGGCGACGTGGGTGATTTGATCGATGCCAATGCGCTTGAGTTCGGTGCTCAATGGCAGGCTGTGATCCACCACCGCATGGGCCCCCAGTTCGCGGACCCAGGCTTGGGTCTTTTCGCGGGAGGCGCTGCCAATCACCTTGAGCCCGGTGAGTTGGCGCGCCAGTTGTGTGAGGATCGAACCGACGCCGCCGGCGGCCCCGACAATCAGCAGGCTCTGGCCCTGGTCGCCGGTGTCTTGCCGGATTTGCAGGCGCTCGAACAACAGTTCCCAAGCGGTGATCGCGGTCAGTGGCAGGGCGGCCGCTTCGGCAAAGCCCAGGCTCTTGGGCATGTGGCCGACAATCCGTTCATCCACCGTGTGCAGTTGGCTGTTGCCCCCGGCCCGAGCGATGGAGCCGGCATAGAACACCCGGTCGCCGACCTTGAACAGGCTGACCTCGCTGCCCACGGCCTTGACCACACCGGCCACGTCCCAGCCCAGTACCTTGGCCGCGCCGTCTTCGGGCTGCACGTTCTGGCGCACCTTGGTGTCCACCGGGTTGACCGAGATGGCTCTGACTTCCACCAGCAGGTCGCGAGGGCCGGCGACTGGCTCGGGCAGTTCGATGTCCTGCAGGGACTGGTGGTCGTCGATCGGCAGGGAGGCGTAATAGGCGATGGC
This sequence comes from Pseudomonas sp. LD120, assembly GCF_009861525.1. Classification (GTDB taxonomy): domain Bacteria; phylum Pseudomonadota; class Gammaproteobacteria; order Pseudomonadales; family Pseudomonadaceae; genus Aquipseudomonas. Next base: position 988,066 of record NZ_WVHL01000005.1, read on the forward strand.
TTTCATGGTGAATTCCTGATGTGGGGAGAAAGAAGGGTCAGACGATCAGTTGCAGGCGCTTGAGCTCGAAGTGCTCGATCGCTTCGCGGGTCTGGGCGATGAAGTGTTGGAAGTGCGCGGTGTGGTTGTGAAATTCCAGGGCCGCTTCATCGTCCCAGCGTTCCAGCACATAGAAAGTGCCCGGTTGCGCGGCGTCCTCATGCAGCTCGTAGGACTGGCAGCCGGCTTCGGCGCGGCTGGGCGGGACCAGGGCGCTGAGTTCGCGCTTGAGAACGTCTTGCTGCTGGGGCTTGGCAATCAGCGTCGCAATCGCGGTAAAGGCTTGGGACATGGGGCTTTCCTCAGGGGAGTCAGGCGATGGGGCCGATCATTGGCTATTTCCCCTGAAGATAAAACCCGCTAAAAGAGCAGTCTCTTTCAATATTTTTTTGATAATCCAGGGGCGACCCGTGCTGCGATTCGATGACCTGCAGTTGTTTGTGCGTGCCGCGGACCTGGGCAGCCTGTCGGCGGCGGCCCGGGTCATGGACCTGTCGCCGGCGGTGGCCAGCGCCGCCCTCAAGCGCATTGAAGAACACCTGGGCGCGCGTCTGCTGGCCCGCTCGACCCGCAGCCTGCGCCTGACCGCCGAGGGCGAGGGCTTTCTCGAGTACGCCCGCGCCGCGTTGAGTAATCTGGAGGAAGGGCGGCGCTTGTTGGCCAGTGGGCAGGATCAGGTCAGCGGCGTATTGCAACTGTCCGCGCCTTCGGACTTTGGCCGCAACCTGCTGCTGCCCTGGCTCGACGAGTTTCAGCGTGCCTACCCCAAGCTCAGTGTGCGCCTGCTGCTGGGGGACCGGATTGCCGACCTGTTCCGCCAGCCGGTGGATATCGCCCTGCGTTACGGCGAGCCGGAAGACTCCAGTCTGGTGGCCTTGCCAGTGGCCCCAGACAACCGCCGGGTGCTGTGCGCCGCTCCCCGCTACCTGGCGCGGCACGGCGAGCCGCGCCAGTTGGAGCAACTGGCCCAGCACAACTGCCTGCTTTACATGCTCGACAGCCGGGCGCATGACCTCTGGAGCTTTTTTGACGGCAAGCGCGAGGTGAGCCTGACCGTCAGCGGCGACCGCTTGAGCGACGATGCCGATGTGGTGCGGCGCTGGGCCGTGGCCGGCGAGGGGATTGCCTACAAGTCCTGGCTGGACGTGGCCGGCGATGTACTCGCCGGTCGCCTGCAGATACTGCTGCCGGAGCTGCGCTGCGAAGGCGCGTCGCTGAACCTGCTGTGCACCCATCGGGCGCACTTGAGCAAGCCGGTGAAACTGCTGCGCGATCTGCTTCAGGCCCGCTGCGCCCAGATCATCGCCCAGCGCCCGCTATAGGGGCGGCCAGGCGGCGCTGCGTTTGCCGATGGGCCCCGCCCGGCGTCGCTGGCGGACGCGAACAGGTCGCCCTCGGCAATCAGCCCCGGCCTCGATCCCGCACACTCCAACGGTCAAGCATTGCACCGGGGGAACGGGTATGGGAATACAGGGATACAGCGCTGCAGAGCGCCTGGAACGGCTACCCATCAGCGGTTATCACCGGCTGATTTTCATCATCATTGCCCTGGCGTTTTTCTTCGACTCCATGGACCTGGCGATGATGACTTTCCTCTTGGGCTCGATCAAAGCCGAGTTCGGCCTGAGCTCGGCCCAGGCTGGGCTGCTGGCCAGTTCGAGCTTCTTTGGCATGGTTCTGGGCGCCTCACTGTCGGGCCTGCTGGCCGACCGCTTCGGGCGCAAGCCGGTGTTCCAGTGGAGCATCGTGCTCTGGGGCCTGGCCAGTTACCTGTGTTCCACCGCCCAGAGCGTGGACAGCCTGACCCTGTTCCGGGTGCTGCTGGGGATCGGCATGGGCATGGAGTTTCCCATCGCCCAATCGATGCTCTCGGAGATGATTCCGGCGCAGCGCCGTGGGCGCTACATCGCTTTGATGGACGGCTTCTGGCCCCTGGGTTTCGTCGCTGCCGGGGTGCTGTCGTACTTTCTGTTGCCGCTGATCGGCTGGCGGGACATCTTCCTGGTGCTGGCGATTCCGGCGGTGTTCGTGCTGGTGATCCGCTTCTTCATTCCCGAGTCGCCACGCTGGCTGGAGCAGGCTGGGCGTCATGCCGATGCGGACCGCGTGCTGGGTGACATCGAGAACAAGGTACGGGCTTCCCTGGGCACGGCGCAGTTGCCGGAGCCGGTGCGCCTGCCACGCATCGACAGTGTGCCGGGGCACTTCTTCTGCGCGCTGAAACAGATCTGGTCACCGCTGTACCGGCAACGCACGATGATGATCTGGAGCCTGTGGTTCTTTGCCCTGCTGGGTTTCTACGGGCTGACTTCGTGGCTCAGCGCGTTGTTGCAGCAGTCGGGTTTTGCCGTGACCCAGTCGGTGTACTACACGGTGCTGATTTCCCTGGGCGGGATTCCCGGCTTCCTCATGGCCGCCTGGCTGGTGGAGCGCTGGGGGCGCAAGCCCGTGTGCATCGTTACCTTGCTCGGCGGTGGGATCATGGCTTTTTTCTACGGCCAGAGTGCGGTGTTTGGCGGCAATGTCAGCCTATTGATCGGCACTGGCCTGTTGATGCAGTTCTTTCTGTTCGGTATGTGGGCAGTGCTCTACACCTACACCCCGGAGCTGTACCCGACGTCGGCCCGGGCCACGGGCTCAGGCTTTGCATCGGCCGTTGGCCGGATCGGATCGCTGCTGGGGCCTTTGGTGACCGGGCTGGTGTTTCCCATCACCGGGCAGGGCGGGGTGTTCGCCTTGGGGGCGGCGTGTTTTGTGATTGCGGCGGTGGTGGTGTGGGTGTTCGGGATGGAGACCCGGGGCAAGACGCTAGAGGCGTTGAGCGAGGCGGGGCGCTGACAGAAAGAGGCGCTGGAGCTTCGCCGACCAGCCGGCCCCCACAGGTTCGGGTGGGAGCCGGCTGGCCGGTCCAGGGCGTTACGGCTTGACCAGCCGCGCATCCAGGCTGTTCTGCGCCAGGCGCCGGGCCTGGTCCTGGGTCATCCCCAGGTCGGTGTACAGGGCGTGGAAGTTCTCGGTGACGTAGCCACCGAAGTACGCCGGGTCATCGGAGTTGACCGTGACCTTCACTCCGCGCTCAAGCATTTGCAGGATGTTGTGCTGGGACATGTGGTCGAACACACAGAGCTTGGTGTTGGACAGCGGGCACACGGTCAGCGGGATCTGCTCGTCGATGATTCGCTGCATCAGCCGCTCGTCCTCGAATGCGCGCACGCCGTGGTCGATGCGCTGGATCTTCAACAGGTCCAGGGCTTCCCAGATGTACTCCGGCGGGCCTTCCTCGCCGGCATGGGCGACGGTCAGGAAGCCTTCGCTGCGCGCACGGTCGAATACGCGCTGGAACTTGCTCGGCGGGTGGCCCATTTCTGAGCTGTCCAGGCCTACGGCAACGAACGCATCGCGAAACGGCAGCGCCTGGTCGAGGGTTTTCTGTGCTTCTTCTTCGCTCAAGTGGCGCAAAAAGCTGAGGATCAGGCCACTGGTGATGCCCAGTTGCTGCTCGCCGTCCTTGAGCGCGGCGGCGATGCCGTTGAGCACCACTTCGAACGGGATGCCACGGTCGGTGTGGGTCTGCGGATCGAAGAACGGCTCGGTGTGGATCACGTTCTGCTCTTTGCAGCGCAGCAGGTAGGCCCAGGTCAGGTCGTAGAAGTCTTGGGAGGTACGCAGCACGTCCGCACCCTGGTAATACAGGTCGAGGAACTCTTGCAGGTTGTTGAAGGCGTAGGCCTTGCGCAGGGTCTCGACGTCGCTCCAGGGCAGGGCGATCTTGTTACGTTCGGCTAGGGCGAACAGCAGTTCCGGTTCCAGGGAACCTTCCAGGTGCAGGTGCAATTCGGCCTTGGGCAAGGCGTTCAGCCAGTCATACATGGTGTGGTCTCATCAGGTGCAGGTGGGCGCTGCGAGAGTGATGCGTTACCGGGGCCGTGCCCTTCTCTGGGGAACGGGCCGCGGTTACGGCGATCGCCAGGTTTTCACCGGGCCCGAAAAAGCCGCCATTCTACATCCGGCGGCGCCATTGTTCGGCAAAACCTGACCGAATGGGCGATCAGGCCTGCTCCAGCTCGCGGCGATAGGCGTAAGTGTCGGCAAAGCGCGACAGCAGGAACTCGGCGCAGGTGGTCGGCGGATATTTGGCTGGATGCGCGGCGTCCTGGCAGCCGGGCAGGCATTCGATGCGGGTGTCCGGGTGCGGCTCGGCGAAGAACGGCATCGAGTAGCGGTCCACCCCCAACGGGCTGATGACCCGGTGCGGGGTCGACAGGTAACGGTCGTTGCTCCAGCGCGCCATCATGTCGCCGAGGTTGACCACGAAGGTGCCGTCGATGGGCGGTGCATCGATCCACTGCCCCTGGACATTGCGCACCTGCAGGCCGCCGGCGGCGTCCTGGTAGAGCAGGGTGATGCAGCCATAGTCGGTATGGGCACCGGCGCCTTGCTGTTCTGCGCTGCTGGCGGTGTGGCGTGGCGGGTAGTGGATCAGGCGCAGCACGCTGACCGGGTCGTGGAAGCGGCGGTCGAAGAAGTCGCGCTCGATGCCCAGGGCCAGGGTCATGGCCCGTAGCAGGGTCTGGGCCAGGGCCTGCATGTCCTGGTAGTGCTGCTCCATCAGGGCCTGCCAGCCGGGCAGGTGCGGGTGGCGGTTGGGCCCGCGCAGGGGCTTGTCCGCCAATACCTCGGGATGCTCGGCCGGCAGGTGCAGGCCCATGTCGAAGGTTTCCTTGAGGTCGCTGGGCTTGCGGGGGTCCAACTGCTCGGTGGCAATGGCGCCGTAGCCGCGATGGTGGCGGCTCTGGGTGATGTCGATCTTGAGTTTTTCGGCGCTGGGCAGGGCGAAGAAGTGCTTGGCGGTGGCCAGCAATTGCTCGATGCGTTGGGCGCTGATCGGATGGCCCTTGATGTAGAAGAAACCCCACTCGCGGCAGGCTCGGTCGATCTGCTTGGCGACACTGTCCCAGCCTGGCTGGGCCTTCTGATACAGCGGGCTGATATCGATGATCGGCAGTTGATTCATGAAAAGGCTCCCATCCGGTTGGCGATCTTTAGCCGCTGCCGGACGCGTCGGCAGCGGTTACCGAGTTAGGCTTTGCACGAAAAGCCTTGATACTCGGTGATGCTACGTTGAAAACGGTCTCGGAATGCTCATTTACAACCCGTAAACTCCGCATCCTCGACTGTTTTCGCCTTGCCTGACCTTCGTCTCAAAACTTTTCGTACACAGCCTAGTGGGGGAGGTCTGCCTGCAGGCCTTCGACGTAGTAGTTCATCGAGGCCAGTTCGGCATTGTTGGCGCTGACCCCCGCGGCGATTTTTTCGACCCCGGCCTGGTCCTTGATCGGGCCGGTGAACGGGTGGAACTTGCCGCTCTTGATGCTGGCGATGATCTGCTCGGCCTCGGCTTTCACCGGGGCCGGCAGCAAGTCGCTGAGGGGCAGCTCAACCGTACCCTCTTTCAGGCCGCCCCAGTAGTCCTGGGATTTCCAGCTGTGGTCGAGCACTCCTTGGGTGGCCTGGATGTAGTGCGGCGCCCAGTTGTTGACGATGGAGGTCAGCACTGCCTTGGGGCCGAAGTGCGCCATGTCCGAGGCGTAGCCCACCGCGTAGACACCACGGCGCTCTGCGACCTGGATCGGTGCCGGGCTATCGGTGTGCTGGAAGATCACGTCAACGCCTTGGTCGATCAGGGCGTTGGCGGCGTCGGCTTCCTTGCCCGGGTCGAACCAGGAATTGACCCACACCACCTTGATCTCGGTACCCGGGTTGTACTTGTTCAGGGCCAGCTGGATGGCATTGATGTCGCGGATGACTTCCGGGATCGGGAACGAGGCGACGTAGCCGATCTTCTTGCTCTTGGTCATCTTCGCCGCGAGGAAACCGCCGACGTAGCGCCCTTCGTAAGTGCGGGCCAGGTAGGTGCCGAGGTTCTTGGCCTGTTTGTAGCCGGTGGCGTGCTCGAAGGTCACCTTGGTGAACTGCCTGGCAACTTTCAGGGTGGGGTTCATGTAGCCGAAGGAGGTGGTGAAGATCAGGTCGTAGCTGTCCTTGGCCATGTTGCGGATGACCCGCTCGGCATCGGCCCCCTCAGCGACGTTTTCCACGTAGTGGGTCTTGATCCGGTCGCCGAACTGTTGCGCCAGGACCTTGCGTCCCTGCTCATGCTGATAGGTCCAGCCGTGGTCGCCGATGGGGCCGATGTAGACGAAACCGACCTTCAGTGGATCGGCGGCGCTGGCGGTGAGGCTGGCACTCAGGCCGACGGCGGCCAGGGCGCAGAGCAGTTTGTGCAACGGGCGTGTATGCATGAATGGGAGCTCCATCTTGTTGTGAGGGTGGCGGGCGGCAAACGCTGGAGGCCAATGCAAATAGCTGACCAACAGGACAACAATGATGGGCGTTGCGCCGGCGAGGCGGTTGCCATGGGGGGTTGGGGCGCGCTTTTCGCTGGCAAGCCGGCTTCTGCGAGGCGCGGATGTAGATACCGGCTGGCCGGCGAATGCGCCCTCAGGGTTCATCCCGGTGCGCGGTGCCTGAGGCTGGTGCACTAACATGTAACGAAACGTTAGTGACTCATGGCAGTCTTCCATTTATCTCCTGTACTGATTTTTACTCTCGTCAAAGGACTGCAATGTTCACTTCCCTCAAGCAAGAACAGTTTCTGCTGCTTGCGCTGCTGGCTGCCGTGGCCGCCTATCCCCTGGAACACCTGTTGCTCAATAGTGGCCAAGGCATCGCCCTGATGGCCGGGTTGGTGATGATCGGCTTTATCGTCATCGCCTCGATGCGCGTCGCCCATCACGCCGAACGGCTGGCGGAAAAGGTCGGCGACCCCTACGGCACCATGATCCTGACCCTGGCCGCGGTGCTGGTGGAGGTGGTGATCCTGGCCATCATGATGAGCAACGAAGCCTCGCCGACCCTGGTGCGCGACACCATCTATTCGGCGGTGATGCTGGACATCAACGGCATCCTCGGCCTGGCGGCACTGATGGGCGGCATCAAGCATGGCGAACAGCCCTACAACGACGATTCGGCGCGCACCTACAGCGTGATGATCCTCACCGCCATGGGCGTGTCGATGGTGGTGCCGGAGTTCATCCCCGAGGCCGACTGGAAGGTCTACTCGGCCTTCACCATTGGCGCGATGGTGGTGCTCTATACCCTGTTCCTGCGCATGCAGGTCGGGCCCCACAGCTACTTCTTCAGCTACAGCTACCCGGAAAAGCGCCGTGCTAAAAAGGCCCAGGAACAGCCACACGCCATCAACCTGGCCTGGAGCATCAGCGTCCTGGTGTTCGGTGTGGTGGTGATCGGCGCCCTGGCCGAAGTGATGTCCAAGACCCTTGACCTGGGCCTGGAAGGCACGGGCGCACCACCGGTGATCACGGCGATTCTGGTGGCGGCGATTTCCGCGGCGCCAGAGATTCTCACCGCCTTGCGCGCGGCTCTGGCCAATCGCATGCAGTCGGTGGTCAACGTGGCGTTGGGGGCGTCGCTGTCGACAGTGATCCTGACGGTGCCGGTGATGGAGGCAATGGCGCTCTACACCGGCCAGCCGTTTCAGATGGCCATGACGCCGGTGCAGACGGTGATGGTGTTGATTACCTTGATCGTCAGTGCGATCAACCTCAATGACGGTGAGACCAATGCCATCGAGGGCATGACGCACTTTGTGCTGTTTGCCACCTTCATCATGTTGTCGTTGTTGGGGCTGTAACCGCTGCACCGGCAAGCGGCTGTAGACGCTTGCCGGCCAAGCTGATCGATCAGGCGCCGCTGATCAATTGCTGTGCCGCCTGCCGGTGATCAGCAATCAGGCCCTTGAGATCCAGTCCTTGTACTTGCCCGTCGATCACCCGCCACAGGCCACCCACCATCACTCGGTCGGCCCGGTCGGCACCGCACAACAGCAACGCCGACAGCGGATCGTGACTGCCGGAGAAACGCAGTTCATCGAGTTTGAACAAGGCCAGGTCGGCTTGTTTGCCCACTGCCAGTTCGCCGAGGTCCGTACGCCCCAGCAACTGCGCCGAACCGCGGGTGGCCCAGCCCAGGACCAATTCCGGGGTGATTTTCTCGGCGCCGTAGCGCAGGCGCTGCAGGTACAGCGCCTGGCGCGCTTCGAGGATCATGTTCGAGGCGTCGTTGGATGCCGAACCGTCCACGCCCAAGCCCAGGGGCGCGCCGGCGTCGGTCAGTTCCAGGGTCGGACAGATACCTGAAGCCAGGCGCATGTTGGAACTCGGGCAGTGGCAAATGCCGGTGCCGGCGGCGCCCAGGCGGGCGATTTCGTCCGGATTGAAGTGGATGCCGTGGGCCAGCCAGGTGCGCGGACCAAGCCAGCCGACGCTGTCCAGGTAGTCCACGGTGCGCAGGCCGAAACGCTGCAGGCAGAAGTCTTCTTCATCCAGGGTTTCCGCCAAGTGGGTGTGCAGGCGCACATCCAGGGTTTCGGCCATTTCGGCGCTGGCCGACATGATTTCCGGGGTCACCGAGAATGGCGAGCAGGGCGCCAGGGCGATCTGGATCTGCGCGCCGTCGCCACGCTCGTGGTACTGGTGAATCAGGCGCTGACTGTCGTCGAGAATCACCTGCCCTTCCTGCACGGTCTGTTGCGGTGGCAGGCCGCCGTCCTTTTCGCCAAGGCTCATTGAGCCGCGGGTGAGCATGGCGCGCATGCCCAGTTCACGCACGCTTTCGACTTGTACGTCGATGGCGTTTTCCAGGCCGTCGGGGAACAGGTAGTGATGGTCAGCTGCGGTGGTGCAACCGGAGAGCAGCAGTTCGGCCAGCGCCACTTTGGTGGCCAGGGCGAGTTTTTCCGGGGTCAGCCGCGCCCAGACCGGGTACAGGGTCTTGAGCCAGGGGAACAGCGGCTGGTTGACCACCGGCGCCCAGGCCCGGGTCAGGGTTTGGTAGAAGTGATGGTGGGTGTTGATCAGGCCCGGCAGCACGACGTGCTCGCGGGCATCGAAGACTTGCTGGCAGGGGCTTGAAGGTTGCTGGCCGAGGCCCAGCACTTCAACGATCAGGCCGTCTTGCACAACCAGGCCACCACGGGCGTCGAGGGCGTTGCCGGTGAAGATGGCCAGGGGATTTTGTAACCAGGTACGGATCGCAGGCATGGTGGCCGGCTCCTCTGAAAGTGGGTTCAGGTTAGCCAGCTCAGTGTTGCCCTGTCTGCTGATCCAGGGTCGCCGCAAGGGGCGAGGTGCGCAGTCTAGCGAAAGATCTGCCGGGCGACAAAGTGTCTGCTCAGTGCTTTGTGTCGTTGCCTGCGCAGGATGCGCCTGGGCGCGCCGCCCCGGTAACGTTGGCGAGTACCTCGTACTCGATCGCAGCCTGCGGCGGCTACACAGATTGTCCGCTTACCAGGGAATGGTTTCGCCCTTGTAGTTCACAAAATGATGTCCGCCCTTGCCGGCATAGGCGTTGACTTGAGCGATCAGCCCGCGGGTGCTGGTTTGCACGTCGATGTCGGCGCCTTCGCCGCCCATGTCGGTTTTTACCCAGCCCGGGTGCAGCGACAGCACGGTGAGCTTGTGTTCCAGCTGGGTCACAAAGGTGTTGGTCATGGAGTTCAGGGCGGCCTTGCTGGCTTTGTACAGCGCCAGCTCCGGGGCGTCGGGCATGGTCACGCTGCCCAGTACTGAACTCATGAAGGCCAGCACGCCGCTGTCCTTGCGGATCTGCCCGGCAAAGCGCTGGGCCAGGTTGATCGGCGCCACCGCATTGGTGAAAAACAGTTGGCCGACTTCCGCCAGAGTGGCATGGCCCGGCAGTTGGTTGTCCGGACCCTTGACCCCGGCGTTGACGAACAGCAGGTCGAACACCTGATCCTTGAGTTTCTGGCTCAGGGCGATCACCGCTTGTTGATCGTCCATGTCCAGTTGTTCGATCTGCACCTTGCCCAGGGCTTGCAGGGCCTCGGCCTTGTGCGGGTTGCGGACGGTGGCGGTGACCTGCCAGCCATCTTCCAGCAGACGCTGCACCAGGCCGAGGCCAAGGCCGCGAGAGGCGCCGATGATCAATGCGGTTTTTGCGGTGGACATGATGAGGTTCCTTGATAAGTGAAGATCACGGATTCAATGGACAGGCTTGCCCGAGCCGAAGTTGCAGCTCCTGGCGCAGGAGGTCCAGTTCGTTGATGCGGGTTTCGATCAGGGTCAACTTGTCTTGCAGGAGCCGGGTCACGGCTTGGTCCGGGGCGGCGCTCTGCCACAGGGTGCCGACGCTGCTGCCGATCTCCCCGAGGCTGAAGCCCAGGCGTTGCGCGGTTTTTATATAGAGCACCAATTGGACCATCTCCGCTGGATAGTGGCGATAGCCGTTGGCGCTGCGTTGAGACGTGATCAACCCGCGCAGCTCATAGAAGCGCAGGGTGTCGCGGCTGACGGCGCAGGCTTGGGCCCGTTCTCCAATACGCATGCAAGGGGCTCGAAAGGGCTTGACCCTGGAGCATACTCCAGGCTTTAGCCTGCGCGCTCCTTGAATCAATGGAGCGGTATCTATGTGGACGACCAAGCAGTATCGAACCCTGGTCCGGGCCAGTGGCTGGTATGACTTGCTGGTGACCCTGGCGTTTGTCACCCCCTGGAGTTTCATGGCCCTGCGTGGGTTGCTGCAGGACATGGCTCTGGCCTTGCACTTGCCAGGGAGCTTGCCGCCGTTCGAGCCCATGCACTTGCTGATGGCCAACCTCATGGGCTCGATTGTCTGCGTGTGGGCGGTGCTGCGGATTCGCGACCCGCAGCAGGCGTTTGGTCGTTATGACGCGGTGGGGCGCATCCTGTTTGCCAGCTGGCAGGTTTATGCCTTGTTGCATGGCGCAACGGCGTTGATCGGGGTAACTGTGTTTTTCGAGCTGACGTGGTGCGTGGCGCAGTTGCTGCCGGTCCGGGGTATTGCGGGGGAGGGCTTGTCCGGCAAGCCGGCTCCTAGCGCAGCGCGGTAGGAGCGGTTGCCGGGAACGGGTCCTTGGCTAATGCCCGGCCTGCCACGGCTGGCCTAGGGACACTGGGGCATACAGCCGAGTGCGCAAGGCGTCCCGGGACAGCAGCACCAGCACCAGGATGGTGGCGGCATAAGGCAGCATCGCCAGCAGGTTGGACGGTATTGCCAGTCCCAGGCCCTGGGCCACCAGGTGCAGGATGCTGGCCAGGCCGAACAGGTAGGCCCCAAGCAACAGTCGCCACACGCGCCAGCTGGCGAACACCACCAGGGCCAGGGCGATCCAGCCGCGGCCGGCGCTCATGTTCTCGGCCCACATCGGCGTATAAGCCAGGGACAGGTAAGCGCCCGCCAGTCCGGCCATGGCGCCGCCGAACAGTACCGCGAGCGTGCGCACTCGCAGCACCGGCAGGCCCATGGCGCTGGCGGCATCGGGGTTTTCACCGACGGCCTGGATGATCAGCCCGACCCGGCTCTTGAGGATCACCCAGGCCACCAGGGCGAACAGCGCGAAAGACAAGTACACCAGCAGGTCCTGGGCAAACAGCATGCGGCCGATCAGGGGGATGTCGCTGAGCAATGGCAGCGCCAGCGGCTCGAACCCGGCCAGTGGCTTGCCGACCCAGGCGGCTCCGACAAAGCTCGACAACCCCACGCCAAAAATAGTCAGGGCCAGGCCGGTGGCCACCTGATTGGCGTTGAACACCAGGGCCACCAGGGCGAACAGCGCCGAGAGCAGCATGCCCGCCGCCATGGCCAGCAGCACGCCAAGCCACAAATGGCCGCTGTTGAGGGCGACGATAAAACCTATCACCGCGCCGAACAGCATCATGCCTTCCTGGCCGAGGTTGAGAACACCGCTTTTTTCACAGATCAACTCTCCCAGGGCCACCAGCAGCAGGGGCGTACCGCAGCGCACCATGGCGTAGAGAATATTGCTCAGCAGATCAATATCCATCACAGGGCTCCAGCACTAGCGGTGGCGGTCGAGTCGCGGCGCGCCCAGCGCAGGTTCAGGCGCGGCCGATAGAGAATCAGTACGTCACAGGCCAGGAGGAAGAACAGCATCATGCCCTGGAACAACTGGGTGATGGCCTGGGGCAGGTTGAGGCTCATCTGCGCGCTTTCGCCACCGATGTACAGCAGGGCCATGAGCAGGCTGGAGAACAGGATGCCGATGGGGTTCAAGCGTCCAAGAAAGGCCACGGTGATCGCCGCATAGCCGTAGCCGGGGGAGACTTGCGGCACCAGCTGGCCGATGGGGCCGGCGACTTCGCAGACCCCGGCCAGGCCTGCCAGGGCGCCGCTGATCAACAGCGCCAGCCAGATCAGGCGACTCTGGCGAAAGCCGACGAAACCCGCGGCGCGCGAGTCCAGGCCCAGCACCTTGATCTGGAAACCGACAAAGCTTTTCTGCAGCAGTACCCAGACCGCTACCAGGGCCAGCAGGGCGAAATACACCCCGACGTGGACCCGGCCATCGTCCATCAGCAGTGGCAGGCGGCTGGCGTCGCCGAACATCGCAGATTCAGGAAAGTTGAATCCGGCGGGGTCCTTCAGCGGTCCATGGACGCAGTACAGCAGCAGGTTCAGGGCGATGTAGTTGAGCATGATGCTGGTGAGGATTTCATTGGCGTTGAAGCGCGTGCGCAGCCAGGCGGTGAGCCCGGCCCAGGCGGCCCCGGCCAGGGTCCCGGTGAGTAGGATCGGCACCAGCGCCCAGCGACTTTGCAGGTCGATGAGGTGTACCGCCAGAGCGCTGCCGGCCAAGGCTCCGAGCAATAACTGGCCTTCGGCGCCGATGTTCCAGACGCGTGCCTGGTAGGCCACCGCCAGGCCCAGGGCGCAGAGCAAAATCGGCAGCGCTTTGACCAGCCATTCCGAGACGCCATACAGGTCGCTGACCGGGGCGATCAACAAGGTGTGCAAGGTCAGCAGCGGATCGTGTCCCAGGGCCGTGAACAGCAGGGCGCCGCAGCCTAGGGTCAGCAACGCGGCCAAAAGCGGCGAGCACCAGAGCATCAGGCGTGATTGCCGGCCGCGGGGTTCGAGTGAAAGCAACATGGATGACTCCGTTAAACCGATAAGGCAGTGGCAGAGGGGGCGTCGTCGAAATGGCCGGCCATCCAGCCACCGACTTCGATCAATGAGCTGTCGGCGCAGGCTTTGGGCGCCGAGAGCCGACCGCTACACAGCGCGGCGATGCGATCACTGATCTGGAACAGTTCATCCAGGTCTTCGGAGATCACCAGGATCGCTGCGCCGGCATCGCGCAGGGCAATCAGCGCTTGGTGAATGGTGGCTGCGGCACCGACATCCACGCCCCAGGTCGGATGCGCGGCCACCAGTAAGCGTGGCTGCTGGAGAATCTCGCGGCCGAGGATGAATTTTTGTAGATTGCCACCGGACAGACTGCGGGCCGGGCTCTGGGCGTCGCCGGTCTTGACCCCGAAGCGCTGGATGATCTGTTCGGTCAGGGCCCGCACTTTGCGCCGTTGAATCAGGCCGTGGCGTATCAATCCTTGTTGAAAGGCGCTGAGCAGGGTGTTGTCTTCCAGGCTCAATTCCGGCACTGCGCCGTGCCCCAGGCGTTCGGCCGGAACCAAGGCTAATCCACGCTGGCGCCGGGCATCGGGGCGCAAATGGCCGATCGCCTGGCCGGCAACACAGATGCGTTCGGCTTGGCTGCGGGGCAGGCATTGTTCTCCGCTGAGCAGCGCCAACAGCTCGTCCTGACCATTGCCGGCGACCCCGGCGATGCCCAGGATCTCGCCGCGGCGCAGGTTCAAATCAATGGCCTTGAGGGAGCAGCCGAAGGGATCGGGGTTGTGCCAGCTAAGGCCGCTGATCCGCAGGCAATCATCGCCGCCCTTGGCCTTTGGGTAGTCGGTAATTTGCGCCGCCGCATCACCCACCATCAGGTGCGCCAGTTCCCGGTCCGAGCAATGCGCTGGTTGGCAATGCCCGGCCACGCGTCCGCCACGCAGAACGGTGGCGCTATGGCACAGGGCGCGGACCTCGGCGAGCTTGTGGCTGATGAACAGGATGCTGCACCCCTCGTCGGCCAGCCGGCGCAGGGTGACGAACAGCTCTTGGGCTTCGTGCGGGGTCAGCACCGAGGTGGGCTCGTCGAGGATCAACAGGCGGATGTCTTGCATCAGACAGCGCACGATCTCGACCCGCTGACGCTCGCCAATCGACAAACTGTGCACCAGCCGTTGCGGTTCCAGGGCCATGCCATAGCGTTGGGACACTTGGTCGATTTTGCTTGCCAACTGGCTCGGCGTACCGGCCGCCGGACCCAGGGCCAGGGCAATGTTCTGCGCCACGCTGAGGGTTTCGAACAGCGAGAAGTGCTGGAACACCATGCCGATCCCCAGACGGCGTGCCTGGGCCGAGTTGCTCATCAATTGGCGTTGGCCTTGCCAGATCAGTTCCCCCGAATCGGCTTGGATCACACCGTAGATGATTTTCATCAAGGTGCTTTTACCGGCACCGTTTTCCCCCAGCAGGGCCTGGATTTCTCCGGGGGCGATGCACAGGTCGATGGCGTCGTTGGCCAGGCAACCGGGGTAGCGTTTGCTGATGTTGCGCAGTTGCAGGCGCGGTATTTGCCCGGTGGGCATAGCGGGATTTGGCATGACAGGCTCGGGTGCGTGGAGTTGTGCCTGTGGATAAAGCAATTTCCTGGCCAGTGAGTCAGGAAAAGCACGGCGCCGCATGGGCGCGGCTCTTGAGCGGTCCGCGGCGCAGCGGGTCGAGCACCACTTCGGGGCGAAGTGCTTGAAACGGCTCTGTTTTTGTCCGCTGGCTGGCTGAGTGAAAAATGATCAGTTGCCCGCAAGCCCTGTGCAGTCGGCGGCTGGGGCAGCCTTGCACGGGTTATCCACAGCTTGCTCCACAGTATTTGTGCGCAACCTAGAGACGTGGGCATAAGCGCGGGGGGGGCTGCCTTCGAACCGTAATAAGCCAGCCTAAGCTGCTGTTTTTTTTGTAAAAAAAGCCACTTCAGGGTCTTTGATTAAAAAACAAACAAAGTCGGCAAGACCACGTTGCAGAAGGGTTACAGCGCTATGTGCTCAGGTTATCCACAGTCGGGTGCACAGTAGATGTGGGCAACTACGGGCGACCTGGGTGGGTTATGCACAAGGTGCCGGGGCCAAGCGGGGGCTGTCAGCGCTGCAAGAGAATGCGCCCGCGGCTCAGGTCGGCCAGTTGCTGTTGCAGGGTGTCGATCTGGGTTTCACCCAGGGCCAGTTGCAGTTCCACGCCGTGGGCGGTGAATTCTTCCTGGGCCACCAGCCCAGCCAGTTCGGCCACTCGCAGTTTGACCAGGGCCAGTTCGCTGAAGCTGCAGGCACACCGCAGCGGCACGCGGGTGATCAAGGCGATGCGCTCGGCTCCCTGCAGGCATTTGTTGGCACCGCCGCCATAGGCTCGGGCGAGGCCGCCGGTGCCCAGCTGGATGCCGCCGTACCAACGGATCACCAGCACGGCCACCTGATCGCACTCCTGAGCCTCGATGGCCGCGAGGATCGGTCGTCCGGCGGTGCCGCCTGGCTCGCCGTCATCGTTGCTGCGGTACTGATCGGCGAGTTTCCACGCCCAGCAGTTATGCGAAGCGTTGAGGTCGCTGTGCTGCTGGATGAAGGCTTGAGCCTCGGCCGCGCTGCTGATGGGCGCGGCGAAGGTGATGAAGCGGCTTTTGCGAATCTCTTCGCGGTATTCGCAAAGGCCGGCCAGGGTAAAGGGCATGGGCGTCAGTCTTTCAGAGCAGGAGTCAGGCCACAGCCTTTGAGGATGATGCGGATCAGGTTGTTGGCAGCGTCGTCCATGTCGTGCTTGGTCAAGCGGGTGCGTCCGGTGACGCGGCAGATCTGCGTGGCGAAGTCAGCGTAGTGCTGGGTGCTGCCCCACAGCAGGAAGATCAGGTGCACCGGGTCCACCGGGTCCATCTTGCCGGCGTCGATCCAGGCCTGGAACACAGCGGCCCGACCCTGGAACCAGGTGCGGTAGTCCTGGCTGAAGTATTCGCTCAGGCACTCACCGCCACTGATGATCTCCATGGCGAAGATTCGCGAGGCCTGTGGCTGGCGACGCGAGAATTCCATCTTGGCGCGGATGTAGCGGGTCAGCGCTTCGGCCGGGTCGTCTTCGGCGGTCAGGGTGTTGAAGGTGCTGTCCCAGAGTTCGAGGATGTTACTCAGCACCGCGATGTACAGCCCCAGTTTGTTGGTGAAGTAATAGTGCAGGTTGGCTTTGGGCAGGCCCGCCTTCTGCGCAATGGTGTTCATGCTGGTGCCTTTGAAACCGTGACGGGCGAACTCGTCCTCGGCGGCCTGGATGATGGCCTGTTCATTTTTCTGTCGAATGCGGCTGGCGGGTTTGCCGGGGCGAGGAGCGCTGTGGGCGGGGACTTCAAAGGTCATGGAGGTTTCCGAGCAAGTCTGTGGGTGCAACCTGTGCGTTGATAGCGCACCCACGTGGATCAGACAAGCTTTGGTGTGACAAAAGCTTCAGCGGGCCTTCAGGGCGGGTTTTTCCGGCGCCGGATTTATGTCGTTTGGCAGGCTTTTTCCCTCCGGCAGCAGCAGGCACATGAGCAGTGCGGTGAGGCCGCCGCTGGTGATCGCCGAGTCGAACAGGGTCTGCACCGCCTGGGGCAGCAGGTGCAGCAGGTTCGGTTGTGCGGCGATGCCCAGGCCGACGCCGAACGAGGTGGCGATGATCAACATGCTGCGCCGATCCAGGGGCGCCTGGGCGAGGATGCGCACCCCGGCGGCGGCGACGCTACCGAACATCACCAAGGTGGCGCCTCCCAGTACCGGTTTGGGAATCTGCTGCAGCAACGCGCCGATCAACGGGAACAGCCCCAGGCAGAACAGGATCAGGCCGATGTACAGGCCGACGAAGCGGCTGGCCACGCCGGTCAGCTGAATCACCCCGTTGTTCTGGGCGAAGGTGGTGTTGGGAAAGGCGCTGAAGGTGGCGGCGATCAGGCAACTGGCGCCATCCCCCAGGACCCCGCCCTTGAGCCGGTTTATATAAGAAGGACCACTGATGGGTTGGCGCGCGAGCATGCAATTGGCGGTGAGGTCACCGACGGTTTCCAGGGTGCTGATCAGGTAGATCAGCGCCACCGGAATAAACGCGCTCCAGTCGAAACTGAACCCGTACTTGAACGGTTGCGGCAGGCTGATCAACGGCAGGTCGGGCAAGGCTTGCGGCACCAGCTTACCGCTGAACCAGGCCACCAGGCTGCCTAGGGCCAGGCCGATGATGATGGCGCTGAGGCGAATCCACGGAGTGTTGCTGCGGTTGAGCACAATGATGGTCAGCAGCACCAGCAGGCCCAGCCCGAGATTGCCCGGCGCGCCGAAGTCCGGGGCGTTGACGCCGCCGCCCAGGTCGGTGATGCCGACCTTGATCAGGCTGATGCCGATCAGGGTAATGACGATGCCGGTGACCAGCGGGGTGATCACCCGCCGTAGTTGCCCGATAAAGCGGCTGAGGATGATCTGCACCAGGGCACCGAAGAAACACACCCCGAAGATCATCGCCAGGATGTCTTCCGGGCTACCGCCGCGTTGCTTGACCAGAAAACCCGCCGACAGCACTGCGCCGAGGAACGCAAAACTGGTGCCTTGCAGGCAGATCATGCCGGCGCCAATGCCCCAGGGACGGCGTGCCTGGATAAAGGTGCCGACCCCGGACACCATCAGCGCCATGCTGATCAGGTAGGGCAGGTGCGCTGTCAGTCCCAGGGCCGAACCGATGACCAGTGGCGGGGTGATGATGCCGACAAAGCTGGCCAGCACATGTTGTAGAGCCGCGAGCAGGGCGGCCATGGGTTGCGGACGGTCGTTGAGGCCATAGATCAGTTCATTGGGGCGGGAAGCTTCTGGCTGCATGGCGTGGAACTCGGGGCGTTGGATTCAAGGTGCCGAGGTCTTTGCAAAAAGCTGTCCAAGTGCTCAGGTTCTTGTGCCGGAGTATCTATTGTGGCCTTTAAATACCGGGGTTCTACAGGACTCATGGCGTATTCATCGAGTGGCCGCCAGGCTTTCCAGAAAGCTTTCCAGCACCAAATGAGGGCGCCGCCCCTTGCGCGTGACCGATGCCAGGCTCAGGTCATAGAAGCGGGATTTGGACTTGAGCGCACGCAGGCGACCCTGCTGCACCCAAAGGTTTGCGTAGTGGTCCGGCAGGTAGCCAATGTAGCGTCCGGTGAGAATCAGAAAGGCCATGCCCTCGCGGTCGGAGGCGCTGGCGGTGCAGTTCAGGGCTTGGTAATGGGCCTGGATCTCGGCGGGCAGGCGAAAGGTCGGAGCGATGGCGTCCTGGTTGTTGAGGCGTTGGTCGTCCAGTTGCTTGTCATCTACATAGAACAGTGGATGCCCCACGGCGCAGTACAGCAGCGAGCGTTCGTCATACAGCGGCTGATATTCCAGGCCGGAGAGAGGGCTGGCCTGAGGCACCACGCCGACATGCAGGCGACCGTCGAGCACCCCTTGTTCGACTTCGCTGGGGGCGATCATGCGGATCTGGATCTGTACGTCCGGGCCGCGTTCCTTCAATTGCGCCAGGGCGTGGGTAATGCGCATGTGGGGCAAGGTCACCAGGTTGTCGGTGAGGCCGATGATCAACTCGCCCCGCAGTTCGCGGTGCAGGCCGTTGACCTCAGTGCGAAAGCTCTCCAGGGCACTGAGCAGTTGCAGGGTCGACTGATAGACCTCGCGACCTTCTTCGGTCAGAGAGAAGCCGGCACGCCCACGTTGGCACAGGCGCAGGCCGATGCGTTGCTCCAGGTCGCTCATCTGCTGGCTGATGGCTGAGCGCCCAATGCCGAGCACCGTCTCCGCGGCGGAGAAACCGCCACACTCCACTACGCTGCGAAAGATCCGCAACAGGCGGATATCAAAGTCGCTGACTTGCGCCAGCGGGTCGGTTCGACGGTTGCTCATAGTTTAGTGATTGCCGGAATGAAGGTTATTAAAGTTGGATTTCAATGACTTTATAGCCGTGGCAACTTAGCCGCAACAACGCTTTTATTCCTACGCCGCTTCATTGCCTTGCGAGGTTTTGCTCATGAACATGCCGGAAACCGCGATCTCATCCTTGGCCAGTCAGCTCAAGCTCGACGCTCACTGGATGCCCTACACCGCCAACCGCAACTTCCAACGCGACCCGCGCCTGATCGTCGGCGCCGAAGGCAGTTGGCTGGTGGATGACAAGGGGCGCAAGATCTATGACTCGTTGTCGGGCCTGTGGACCTGTGGCGCTGGTCACTCGCGCAAGGAAATCCAGGAAGCGGTCGCCAAGCAACTGGGCACTCTGGACTACTCGCCAGGCTTCCAATACGGTCACCCGCTGTCGTTTCAACTGGCGGAGAAAATCACCGACCTGACCCCGGGCAACCTGAACCACGTGTTCTTCACCGATTCCGGTTCCGAATGCGCCGATACCGCGGTGAAGATGGTGCGCGCCTACTGGCGTCTCAAAGGCCAGGCGACCAAGACCAAGATGATCGGCCGTGCCCGTGGTTATCACGGGGTGAACATCGCCGGCACGAGCCTGGGCGGCGTCAATGGCAACCGTAAAATGTTCGGCCAGGCGATGATGGACGTTGATCATCTACCGCACACGCTGCTGGCCAGTAACGCCTTTTCCCGTGGCATGCCGGAGCAGGGCGGTGTTGCCCTGGCCGATGAACTGCTGAAACTGATCGAACTGCACGACGCGTCCAATATCGCCGCGGTCTTTGTCGAGCCCATGGCCGGCTCGGCAGGTGTGCTGGTGCCGCCACAGGGCTACCTCAAACGTCTGCGTGAAATCTGCGATCAGCACAGCATCCTGCTGGTGTTCGACGAAGTAATTACCGGTTTTGGTCGTACTGGTGCGATGTTCGGTGCCGACAGCTTTGGCGTGACTCCAGATCTGATGTGCGTGGCCAAGCAAGTCACCAACGGCGCCATCCCCATGGGCGCGGTGATTGCCAGCTCCGAGATCTATCAAACCTTCATGAATCAGGCGACGCCTGAATACGCGGTGGAATTCCCTCACGGCTACACCTACTCGGCGCACCCGGTGGCTTGTGCGGCGGGCCTGGCGGCACTGGATCTGCTGCAGAAGGAAAACCTGGTGCAGAGCGTGGCTGAAGTCGCTCCGCATTTTGAGAATGCGCTGCACGGTATCAAGGGCGCTAAGAACGTGATCGATATCCGTAACTTCGGCCTGGCGGGCGCGATCCAGATTGCCGCTCGTGATGGTGATGCAATCGTGCGTCCGTTCGAGGCGGGTATGGCCTTGTGGAAAGCCGGCTTCTATGTGCGCTTTGGCGGTGACACGCTGCAGTTTGGCCCAACCTTCAACAGCAAGCCGCAAGACCTTGATCGTCTGTTCGACGCGGTTGGTGAAGTGCTGAACAAGCTCGACTGATTCGATCCTTCCTATATAGAAGCAGGCGCGAAGTGGTTCGCGCCTGTGCCTTCCCTTTTTCAGGAGTCCCCGCATGAGTCTGATTCAACACCTGATCCACGGTGAGCTGGTAAGTGACAACGGTCGCAGCAGCGATGTCTTCAATCCGTCCACTGGTCAGGCCATTCATAAAGTGCCGCTGGCTAGCCAGGAAACCATTCAACGAGCCATCGACTCTGCCAAGTCGGCATTCCCCGCCTGGCGCAACACTCCACCGGCCAAGCGCGCCCAGGTGATGTACCGCTTCAAGCAGTTGCTGGAGCAGAACGAAGCACGCATTGCCCAGTTGATCAGTGAAGAGCACGGCAAGACGCTGGAAGATGCTGCCGGTGAATTGAAACGCGGTATTGAAAACGTCGAGTACGCCTGTGCGGCGCCAGAGATCCTCAAAGGTGAGTACAGCCGCAATGTCGGCCCGAACATTGATGCCTGGTCCGACTTCCAGCCACTGGGCGTGGTGGCCGGTATCACCCCGTTCAACTTCCCGGCCATGGTTCCGCTGTGGATGTACCCGCTGGCGATCGTTTGCGGTAACTGTTTCATCCTTAAGCCATCTGAGCGCGATCCAAGCTCCACCCTGCTGATCGCCGAACTGCTGCATGAAGCCGGTCTGCCCAAGGGCGTGTTGAACGTGGTGCATGGTGACAAGGCCGCGGTGGATGCGCTGATCGAGGCTCCGGAAGTCAAGGCGCTGAGTTTTGTCGGTTCGACGCCGATTGCCGAATACATCTATGCCGAAGGCACCAAGCGCGGTAAACGCGTCCAGGCACTGGGCGGCGCGAAGAACCACGCGGTGCTGATGCCTGATGCCGATCTGGATAATGCGGTCAACGCACTGATGGGCGCGGCCTATGGTTCCTGCGGCGAGCGCTGCATGGCTATTTCGGTCGCCGTGTGCGTCGGTGATCAAGTGGCTGATGCGCTGGTCTCCAAGTTGGTGCCGCAGATCAAAGCACTGAAAATCGGTGCGGGCACTTCCTGTGGTCTGGACATGGGCCCGCTGGTCACGGCTCAAGCACGGGATAAAGTCAGTGGCTATGTAGAAGACGGTGTCGCGGCCGGTGCGCAGTTGGTGGTGGATGGTCGCGGTTTGAGTGTGGTCGGTCACGAAGAGGGCTTCTTCCTCGGTGGTTGCCTGTTCGACCGTGTGACCCCACAGATGCGCATCTATAAAGAAGAGATCTTCGGTCCGGTGCTGTGTGTCGTGCGGGTTAACAGCCTGGAGGAGGCCATGCAACTGATCAATGATCACGAGTATGGCAACGGCACTTGCATCTTCACTCGTGACGGTGAAGCGGCGCGTTTGTTCTGCGATGAGATCGAAGTGGGCATGGTAGGTGTCAACGTACCGCTGCCTGTCCCCGTGGCTTACCACAGCTTTGGCGGCTGGAAGCGCTCGTTGTTTGGCGACTTGCATGCCTACGGTCCTGATGGCGTGCGTTTCTACACGCGTCGCAAGGCCATCACCCAGCGCTGGCCGCAACGTGCGAGCCATGAAGCCTCGCAGTTCGCCTTCCCTAGCTTGTAAGTAGAAAGGCGAAAGGCCGGTCCCTTGGGGCCGGCCTTTGCATTTATGGGCTTTTCTGTTCGATATGACAGATTTATGAAAATAAGTGTTGACGGCAGATTCTACAGGTCTATAATTCGCCCCACTTCCGGCGCAGTCGAAACGGAAAACTCCTTGAGATTCAACGAGTTACGCAGTTTTCGGCAGCGGTTACGCTTCAGATTATCGAAGCCAGAAGCAGTTAGTAAGGCAGTGTGTTTTCGCCTTGTTAACGATTCGATCCTCTCGGTCGAAAGCGGTTAAAAAGAGGTGTTGACAGCAGCGTGTAACGCTGTAGAATTCGCCTCCCGCTAACGAGAGATCGGAAGCGCAAGTGGTTGAAGTTAAAAAGGAAACTTTGAAAACTTCTTAAAAAAATCACTTGACAGCAAATGAGGCTGCTGTAGAATGCGCGCCTCGGTTGAGACGAAAGATCTTAACCAACCGCTCTTTAACAACTGAATCAAGCAATTCGTGTGGGTGCTTGTGGAGTCAGACTGATAGTCAAAAAGATTATCAGCATCACAAGTTACTCCGCGAGAAATCAAAGATGTAACCAACGATTGCTGAGCCAAGTTTAGGGTTTTCTCAAAACCCAAAGATGTTTGAACTGAAGAGTTTGATCATGGCTCAGATTGAACGCTGGCGGCAGGCCTAACACATGCAAGTCGAGCGGCAGCACGGGTACTTGTACCTGGTGGCGAGCGGCGGACGGGTGAGTAATGCCTAGGAATCTGCCTGGTAGTGGGGGATAACGTCCGGAAACGGGCGCTAATACCGCATACGTCCTACGGGAGAAAGTGGGGGATCTTCGGACCTCACGCTATCAGATGAGCCTAGGTCGGATTAGCTAGTTGGTGAGGTAATGGCTCACCAAGGCGACGATCCGTAACTGGTCTGAGAGGATGATCAGTCACACTGGAACTGAGACACGGTCCAGACTCCTACGGGAGGCAGCAGTGGGGAATATTGGACAATGGGCGAAAGCCTGATCCAGCCATGCCGCGTGTGTGAAGAAGGTCTTCGGATTGTAAAGCACTTTAAGTTGGGAGGAAGGGCAGTTACCTAATACGTAATTGTTTTGACGTTACCGACAGAATAAGCACCGGCTAACTCTGTGCCAGCAGCCGCGGTAATACAGAGGGTGCAAGCGTTAATCGGAATTACTGGGCGTAAAGCGCGCGTAGGTGGTTTGTTAAGTTGGATGTGAAAGCCCCGGGCTCAACCTGGGAACTGCATCCAAAACTGGCAAGCTAGAGTATGGTAGAGGGTGGTGGAATTTCCTGTGTAGCGGTGAAATGCGTAGATATAGGAAGGAACACCAGTGGCGAAGGCGACCACCTGGACTGATACTGACACTGAGGTGCGAAAGCGTGGGGAGCAAACAGGATTAGATACCCTGGTAGTCCACGCCGTAAACGATGTCAACTAGCCGTTGGGAGCCTTGAGCTCTTAGTGGCGCAGCTAACGCATTAAGTTGACCGCCTGGGGAGTACGGCCGCAAGGTTAAAACTCAAATGAATTGACGGGGGCCCGCACAAGCGGTGGAGCATGTGGTTTAATTCGAAGCAACGCGAAGAACCTTACCAGGCCTTGACATCCAATGAACTTTCTAGAGATAGATTGGTGCCTTCGGGAACATTGAGACAGGTGCTGCATGGCTGTCGTCAGCTCGTGTCGTGAGATGTTGGGTTAAGTCCCGTAACGAGCGCAACCCTTGTCCTTAGTTACCAGCACGTTATGGTGGGCACTCTAAGGAGACTGCCGGTGACAAACCGGAGGAAGGTGGGGATGACGTCAAGTCATCATGGCCCTTACGGCCTGGGCTACACACGTGCTACAATGGTCGGTACAGAGGGTTGCCAAGCCGCGAGGTGGAGCTAATCCCATAAAACCGATCGTAGTCCGGATCGCAGTCTGCAACTCGACTGCGTGAAGTCGGAATCGCTAGTAATCGCGAATCAGAATGTCGCGGTGAATACGTTCCCGGGCCTTGTACACACCGCCCGTCACACCATGGGAGTGGGTTGCACCAGAAGTAGCTAGTCTAACCTTCGGGAGGACGGTTACCACGGTGTGATTCATGACTGGGGTGAAGTCGTAACAAGGTAGCCGTAGGGGAACCTGCGGCTGGATCACCTCCTTAATCGACGACATCAGCTGCTTCATAAGCTCCCACACGAATTGCTTGATTCATTGAAGAAGACGATAGAAGCAGCTTTAAGCTCCAAGCTGATAGCTCCAAGCTAACAGTTACAAGCTCGAAATTGGGTCTGTAGCTCAGTTGGTTAGAGCGCACCCCTGATAAGGGTGAGGTCGGCAGTTCGAATCTGCCCAGACCCACCAATTTTGTTATGGGGCCATAGCTCAGCTGGGAGAGCGCCTGCCTTGCACGCAGGAGGTCAGCGGTTCGATCCCGCTTGGCTCCACCATAAACTGCTTCTGAAAGCTTAGAAATGAGCATTCACTTTGAATGTTGATTTCTAGTCTTTTGATTAGATCGTTCTTTAAAAATTTGGGTATGTGATAGAAAGATAGACTGAACGTTACTTTCACTGGTAGCGGATCAGGCTAAGGTAAAATTTGTGAGTTAAATTGCAAATTTTCGGCGAATGTCGTCTTCATAGTATAACCAGATTGCTTGGGGTTATATGGTCAAGTGAAGAAGCGCATACGGTGGATGCCTTGGCAGTCAGAGGCGATGAAAGACGTGGTAGCCTGCGATAAGCTTCGGGGAGTCGGCAAACAGACTTTGATCCGGAGATCTCTGAATGGGGGAACCCAGCCATCATAAGATGGTTATCTTGTACTGAATACATAGGTGCAAGAGGCGAACCAGGGGAACTGAAACATCTAAGTACCCTGAGGAAAAGAAATCAACCGAGATTCCCTTAGTAGTGGCGAGCGAACGGGGACTAGCCCTTAAGTGGCTTTGAGATTAGCGGAACGCTCTGGAAAGTGCGGCCATAGTGGGTGATAGCCCTGTACGCGAAAATCTCTTAGTCATGAAATCGAGTAGGACGGGGCACGAGAAACCTTGTCTGAATATGGGGGGACCATCCTCCAAGGCTAAATACTACTGACTGACCGATAGTGAACTAGTACCGTGAGGGAAAGGCGAAAAGAACCCCGGAGAGGGGAGTGAAATAGATCCTGAAACCGTATGCGTACAAGCAGTGGGAGCAGACTTTGTTCTGTGACTGCGTACCTTTTGTATAATGGGTCAGCGACTTATTTTCAGTGGCGAGCTTAACCGAATAGGGGAGGCGTAGCGAAAGCGAGTCTTAATAGGGCGTCTAGTCGCTGGGAATAGACCCGAAACCGGGCGATCTATCCATGGGCAGGTTGAAGGTTAGGTAACACTGACTGGAGGACCGAACCGACTACCGTTGAAAAGTTAGCGGATGACCTGTGGATCGGAGTGAAAGGCTAATCAAGCTCGGAGATAGCTGGTTCTCCTCGAAAGCTATTTAGGTAGCGCCTCATGTATCACTGTAGGGGGTAGAGCACTGTTTCGGCTAGGGGGTCATCCCGACTTACCAAACCGATGCAAACTCCGAATACCTACAAGTGCCGAGCATGGGAGACACACGGCGGGTGCTAACGTCCGTCGTGAAAAGGGAAACAACCCAGACCGTCAGCTAAGGTCCCAAAGTTATGGTTAAGTGGGAAACGATGTGGGAAGGCTTAGACAGCTAGGAGGTTGGCTTAGAAGCAGCCACCCTTTAAAGAAAGCGTAATAGCTCACTAGTCGAGTCGGCCTGCGCGGAAGATGTAACGGGGCTCAAACCATACACCGAAGCTACGGGTATCACGTAAGTGATGCGGTAGAGGAGCGTTCTGTAAGCCTGTGAAGGTGAGTTGAGAAGCTTGCTGGAGGTATCAGAAGTGCGAATGCTGACATGAGTAACGACAATGGGTGTGAAAAACACCCACGCCGAAAGACCAAGGTTTCCTGCGCAACGTTAATCGACGCAGGGTTAGTCGGTCCCTAAGGCGAGGCTGAAAAGCGTAGTCGATGGAAAACAGGTTAATATTCCTGTACTTCTAGTTATTGCGATGGAGGGACGGAGAAGGCTAGGCCAGCTTGGCGTTGGTTGTCCAAGTTTAAGGTGGTAGGCTGGAATCTTAGGTAAATCCGGGATTCTAAGGCCGAGAGCTGATGACGAGTTACCTTTTAGGTGACGAAGTGGTTGATGCCATGCTTCCAAGAAAAGCTTCTAAGCTTCAGATAACTAGGAACCGTACCCCAAACCGACACAGGTGGTTGGGTAGAGAATACCAAGGCGCTTGAGAGAACTCGGGTGAAGGAACTAGGCAAAATGGCACCGTAACTTCGGGAGAAGGTGCGCCGGTGAGGGTGAAGGACTTGCTCCGTAAGCTCATGCCGGTCGAAGATACCAGGCCGCTGCGACTGTTTATTAAAAACACAGCACTCTGCAAACACGAAAGTGGACGTATAGGGTGTGACGCCTGCCCGGTGCCGGAAGGTTAATTGATGGGGTTAGCTAACGCGAAGCTCTTGATCGAAGCCCCGGTAAACGGCGGCCGTAACTATAACGGTCCTAAGGTAGCGAAATTCCTTGTCGGGTAAGTTCCGACCTGCACGAATGGCGTAACGATGGCGGCGCTGTCTCCACCCGAGACTCAGTGAAATTGAAATCGCTGTGAAGATGCAGTGTATCCGCGGCTAGACGGAAAGACCCCGTGAACCTTTACTATAGCTTTGCACTGGACTTTGAATTTGCTTGTGTAGGATAGGTGGGAGGCTTTGAAGCGTGAACGCCAGTTTGCGTGGAGCCATCCTTGAAATACCACCCTGGCAACTTTGAGGTTCTAACTCAGGTCCGTTATCCGGATCGAGGACAGTGTATGGTGGGTAGTTTGACTGGGGCGGTCTCCTCCTAAAGAGTAACGGAGGAGTACGAAGGTGCGCTCAGACCGGTCGGAAATCGGTCGTAGAGTATAAAGGCAAAAGCGCGCTTGACTGCGAGACAGACACGTCGAGCAGGTACGAAAGTAGGTCTTAGTGATCCGGTGGTTCTGTATGGAAGGGCCATCGCTCAACGGATAAAAGGTACTCCGGGGATAACAGGCTGATACCGCCCAAGAGTTCATATCGACGGCGGTGTTTGGCACCTCGATGTCGGCTCATCACATCCTGGGGCTGAAGCCGGTCCCAAGGGTATGGCTGTTCGCCATTTAAAGTGGTACGCGAGCTGGGTTTAGAACGTCGTGAGACAGTTCGGTCCCTATCTGCCGTGGACGTTTGAGATTTGAGAGGGGCTGCTCCTAGTACGAGAGGACCGGAGTGGACGAACCTCTGGTGTTCCGGTTGTCACGCCAGTGGCATTGCCGGGTAGCTATGTTCGGAAAAGATAACCGCTGAAAGCATCTAAGCGGGAAACTTGCCTCAAGATGAGATCTCACTGGGATCTTGAATCCCCTAAAGGGCCGTCGAAGACTACGACGTTGATAGGTTGGGTGTGTAAGCGCTGTGAGGCGTTGAGCTAACCAATACTAATTGCCCGTGAGGCTTGACCATATAACACCCAAGCAATTTGCTTAAGAAGCGAGTTGCGGTGTGTGAAGACGAAACGAACCGAAAGTTTGCAAACACACAAAGCTATTACATACCCATTTGCTGGCACGTTGCACAGGCAACGGACTGGCTACAGAATTTCTTGACGACCATAGAGCGTTGGAACCACCTGATCCCATCCCGAACTCAGAAGTGAAACGATGCATCGCCGATGGTAGTGTGGGGTTTCCCCATGTGAGAGTAGGTCATCGTCAAGATTAAATTCCGAAACCCCAATTGCGAAAGCAGTTGGGGTTTTGTCTTTGTGGCGTGGAAAAATCCAAGAGCATTCATAGCCTTGGTTTCTTCGCTCCGGCTGCCAGCGCCCAGTGACAGTGCTAAGGTTGCGCCCTAGCTTTTTGCATTCTCCAAGGAAGCCTTTATGCCGGACGCATCGTCCCTCAACCCTGGTTTCATGGTGGTTCACGGTAACCGCCTGGATGAGTTGCGCAGTCTGGTGGTCAGCTGGATGCGGCGTTACCCCCTGGCGCCTTTGGAGAATGAAATTGCCTTGGTGCAGAGCAACGGCATCGCCCAGTGGCTGAAGCTGGCCCTGGCCGAAGACCCTGAAGAGGATGACTCCGGCGGCTGCGGCATCGCCGCCGCCATTGACGTGCAGTTGCCTGGTAGCTTCATGTGGCAGTTGTATCGACTGGTACTGGGGCGCGATGAAATCCCGCCCCAATCCCTGTTGGACAAAGCTCCGCTGACTTGGCGTTTGATGCGCCTGTTACCTGAGCTGATCAACGAGCCGCATTTTGAGCCCCTGCAACGCTTTCTGACTCACGACAGCGACTTGCGTAAGCGTTATCAATTGGCGGAACGCCTGGCGGATCTGTTCGATCAATATCAGGTGTACCGAGCCGATTGGCTGGAGGACTGGGCCGCCGGCCGCCACCAGTTGCGTAACGTGCGTGGCGAAGCCAACGCTTTGACGCCTGCCAATTGCTGGCAAGCCGAATTGTGGCGTGCGTTGCTCCTGGATGTTGGCACCGAAGGTATGGCCCAGAGTCGAGCCGGAGTCCACCAGCGCTTTATCGAGCGGATCAACAGTCTGGAGCAAGCCCCCGCTGGCTTGCCGTCACGGGTGATTGTTTTCGGTATTTCTTCATTACCGGCCCAAGCCCTCGAAGCCTTGGCCGGATTGGCGCGTTTCAGCCAAGTCCTGCTCTGTGTGCACAACCCTTGTCGCCATCATTGGGCGGACATCGTCGCCGACAAGGACCTGCTGCGCCATCAGTACAAGCGCCAGGCCCGCAAGGTTGGAATGCCACTGGTCCTGGATTCGCAGGCTTTGCACCAGCACGCTCATCCGTTGCTGGCCGCCTGGGGTAAGCAGGGTCGGGACTACATCAACCTGCTGGACAGCTACGACGATCCCAACAGTTACCGCGCGGCGTTCCGAGATGGGCGGATTGACCTGTTCAGCGAAAGCCAGCCGGGCACGCTGCTCCAGCAATTGCAGGATGACATCCTTGAGCTGCGCCCCCTCAACGAGACCCGTGAGCGCTGGCCCGCAGTCGAACTGCAGCAGGATCATTCGGTCCGTTTTCACATTGCCCATAGCGCGCAACGGGAAGTGGAAATCCTCCATGACCAGCTTCTGTCGCGCTTTAGTGCCGAACCCGACCTGCGCCCCCGGGACGTGATCGTCATGGTGCCGGACATCGACAGCTACGCTCCGCACATCCGAGCCGTCTTCGGCCAACTGGAGCGTGATGACCGCCGCTTCATCCCCTTCACCCTCGCCGATCAGGGCCAGCGCGGTCGCGACCCGCTGCTGATCGCCGTGGAACACTTGCTGAAACTGCCGGACAGCCGCTTCCCGGTCAGCGAGATCCTCGACCTGCTGGATGTCCCAGCGTTGCGTGCGCGTTTTGGTGTCGATGAAGCCGACCTGCCCACCTTGCATCGCTGGATCGAAGGCGCCGGCATCCGCTGGGGGATGAACGCCGAGCAGCGTGCCGAACTGGGATTGCCTCTGGAGCTTGAGCAGAACAGCTGGCGTTTCGGTCTGCGGCGGATGCTGTTGGGCTATGCCGTCGGCCGCTCTGATGCTTGTGACGGCATTGAACCGTATGACGAAATCGGCGGCCTGGACGCTGCGTTGATTGGCCCGTTGGTGGCGTTGCTGGATGCGTTGCAGATCGCCTACCAGCAACTCACCCAGCCCGCCGTACCCGCACAGTGGGGCGAGCGTTTACAGCAGTTGCTGGAGCAGTTTTTCCTGGCCAGCACCGAGCACGACGACTACCTGTTGGGCCAGTTGGAAGACCTGCGGGAAACCTGGCTGGAAACCTGCGAGTCGGTAGCTCTGCAAGATCAGTTGCCGCTGACTGTGGTGCGTGAAGCCTGGCTGGCGGGGCTGGATCAGGGCCGTTTGTCTCAGCGCTTTCTTGCTGGCGCGGTGAATTTCTGCACCTTGATGCCGATGCGTGCCATCCCCTTCAAGCTGGTGTGTCTGCTGGGGATGAACGACGGCGACTATCCAAGGGCGCAGCCACCCCTGGATTTCGACCTGATGGGCAGCGACTACCGTCCTGGTGATCGCTCTCGGCGTGAAGATGACCGTTATCTGTTGCTGGAAGCCTTGCTCTCGGCCCGTGACCAACTCTATGTCAGTTGGGTGGGGCGCAGCATCCGAGACAACAGCGAACGCCCGGCCTCGGTGTTGATTGGCCAGTTGCGCGATCACTTGGCCAGCGGTTGGCGACTGGCGGATGTACAAGAGTCTCTGCTGGACGCCTTGACCCAGGAGCATCCGCTGCAACCTTTCAGTGCCCGCTATTTTCATGACAACGATGCCCTGTTCAGCTATGCCCGCGAGTGGCAGGTGTTGCACCAGGCCAGCGAGGCGCCAAGCAGCGTTGAACCTCTTGCGCCTTATGTTCAGGACGAACCCTTGAGTCTTGCGCAGTTGCAGGACTTTCTACGCAACCCGGTGCGGCACTTTTTCAGCCAACGGCTCAAGGTGTTCTTCGAGGCCATGGAAGCGCCATTGGCTGACGAGGAACCCTTCGTCCTCGACGCCCTGCAACGATACAGCCTCAGCGACAGTCTGTTGGACGCTGCGTTGAGCGATGCTGAGCATCCAGAGCACGCCTTGCAGGCCCAGGCGCAGCGGCTGCAAGCCAGCGGCCTGTTGCCCATGGCGGGTTTCGGCGAGTGCCTGCAGCGCGAACTCATGGAGCCGTTGCCGGGTCTGTTACAGCGCTACCGGCAATTGCTAGCCCTTTGGCCGATGCCGCTGAGCAGTGCTTTGCCCGTCAGCCTTGAGCTGCAAAACGTACGCCTGGAAGGTTGGTTGAGTGGATTGCATCAGCGAGCGGATGGTGGGCTATTGGCGGTGACGACCATTCCCAACAGCATTGGCTCGATCAAAACTCGCAAATGGCACCGCCTGATCAAGCCCTGGATCAATCACCTGTTGGCGTGCGCCAGTGGTTACTCGTTGAGCACCGCTTTAGTGGCCAGTGATGACAGCCTGCTACTGGCGCCACTGGAGCAGGATCAAGCCCAGAAGATCCTTGGTGACCTGCTGCTGGCCTGGCAATCGGGTATGCGTCAGCCCCTGCCGGTGGCGGTCAAAACGGCCTTTGCCTGGCTGGGTCAGAGCGACCCGGACAAAGCCACGGCCGCCGCCCGCAAGACCTACGACGGCGATGGCCAGAACAGTGAGGGCGAGCGGCGAGAAAGCCCGGCCCTGGCTCGGCAATTCGTCGACTACAACGCACTGATCGCCGACGAAACCTTCAGCGGTTGGGCCGAGAGCCTCTATCGTCCCCTGCTTGAGGCGCCTTGGCGCTCGGCCCTCGGCGAGGAGGCCGGCGCATGACTCAGCAAACTCCCCTGGCGCTGGCCTTTCCCCTGCGTGGCAGCCAACTGATCGAGGCCAGCGCCGGTACCGGCAAGACCTTTACCATTTCCGCGCTGTACTTGCGCCTGGTGCTGGGCCATGGGGCAGAACCCGCCGGCTTCGGTCGTGAACTGCTGCCGCCGCAGATTCTGGTGGTGACCTTCACCGACGCCGCCACCAAAGAGTTGCGCGAACGCATTCGCACTCGCCTGGCACAAGCCGCGCGTTTCTTCCGCGACGAGATCAGCGCCCCCGACAGCTTGATCGTCGAGCTACGCGAGCAGTATTGCGCCGAGCAATGGCCTGGCTGCGCCAACCGCCTGGACATCGCCGCGCAATGGATGGATGAGGCCGCAGTCTCGACCATTCACAGTTGGTGCCAGCGGATGCTGCGCGAACACGCCTTCGACAGCGGCAGCCTGTTTACCCAGACCCTGGAAACCGACCACAGCGACCTGCTGGGTCAGGTCTTGCGTGACTACTGGCGGCT
The DNA here is from genome assembly GCF_009861525.1 of Pseudomonas sp. LD120. GTDB lineage: Bacteria > Pseudomonadota > Gammaproteobacteria > Pseudomonadales > Pseudomonadaceae > Aquipseudomonas. The sequence goes on from NZ_WVHL01000005.1 coordinate 1,020,002, forward strand.
GTTTTGCTACCCGATGCAGGGCGATGCGCTGAATTGGGTACGCTCCAATTGGGTTGGTCCGGCGCAACTGCTGCCTCGGGTTCGCGCCCTGTTCGGCAGTGCTCACCCAGAGCAATCGCCGCAGTCACCCAGCGAGCTCATTGAGGCGAGCCTGCAGGAGCGGCGTGAAGCCTTGGCGCAAATCAAGGCGCCCTGGCGACAGTGGGCAGTGCAACTGCGGGAAATCTGCCTGCAAGGCGTCGCCAGTAAAAGTGTCGATGGGCGCAAGATGCAGGCGCGCTTCTTCGAGCCCTGGTTTGAAAAAATCAGCGCCTGGGCCGATGACGAATCCGTTGAGCACTTGGACATTGGCACCGGCTTCACCCGACTGACGCCTGAGGGCATGAGCGAAGCCTGGAAAGGCGATGCGCCACAGCACCCGGGGTTCGATGCGATGGCCGGCCTCAAGGCCAGCCTCGACGCCTTGCCCACACCAGATGCCGAGGTGTTGCAGCATGCCGCGCAGTGGGTCGGCGAACGTTTTGAGGAAGAGAAGCGCCGGCGTGCGGAAATGGGCTTTGACGACATGCTCTTGCGCCTCGACGGCGCCTTGCAGAGCGCCGGTGGCGAGCGTTTGGCGACGCTGATCCGCGAGCAGTTTCCAGTGGCCCTGATCGACGAGTTTCAGGACACCGACCCAGTGCAATACCGGATTTTCGAGAGCATCTACCGCATTGAGGACAACGACCCCGAAACCGGACTGTTTCTGATCGGCGACCCCAAGCAGGCGATCTATGCCTTCCGTGGCGCGGACATCTACACCTACCTGCGGGCCCGCCAGGCCACCAGCGGCCGTCTGCACACCCTGGGTACCAACTTCCGTTCCAGCCAGGCTATGGTCAATGCGGTCAACCACGTGTTCCTGCAAGCCGAACAGCGGGAGCAGGGGCGCGGAGCTTTTCTGTTCCGTGAACAGGACGGCGAGAACCCGGTGCCCTTCCTGGCCGTGGCCGCCCAGGGGCGTAAGGAGCAGTTGCAGGTCGATGGTCAACCGCTGCCCGCGTTGAATGTCTGGCACCTGAGTTCGCCGCAGCCACTGTCTGGCGCTCAGTATCGTCAGCAGCAGGCCGCGGCTTGCGCCAGCGCGATTGTCGAGTTGCTCAATGGCGGTCAACAGGGCCGCAGTGGTTTTGTCGATGACCGGCAATCGCTCAAGGGGTTGCTACCAGCAGACATTGCAATTCTGGTTCGTGACGGCAAAGAGGCCCAGGCGGTGCGGGGCGAATTGGCTGCCCGTGGTGTGCGCAGTGTGTACCTGTCGGATAAAGATTCGGTGTTTGCCGCCCAAGAGGCGCGGGACCTGCTGGTGTGGCTCAAGGCCTGTGCCGAGCCGGATGTGGAGCGTCCGCTGCGCGCGGCTCTGGCCTCCTTGACCCTGAACTTGTCTCTGGTGGAGTTGGAGCGGCTGAACCAGGACGAATTGGCCTGGGAGGCGCGGGTCATGCAGTTTCGCGGCTACCGGGCAATCTGGCGCAGTCAGGGGGTGCTGCCGATGCTGCGGCGGTTGCTCCACGACTTTCAATTGCCCCAGGCGCTGATGACCCGCAGCGATGGCGAACGGGTGCTGACCAATCTCTTGCACTTGTCCGAGTTGCTGCAGCAAAGCGCTGCCGAGTTGGACGGTGAACAAGCCCTGATCCGCCACCTGGCCGAGCACTTGGCGTTGTCCGCACAGGCCGGTGAAGAACAGATCCTGCGCCTAGAAAGCGATGAGCAGTTGGTCAAGGTGGTGACTATCCACAAGTCCAAGGGCCTGGAATATCCCCTGGTGTTCCTGCCGTTCATTTGCTCCACCAAACCGGTGGATGGCAGCCGTTTGCCGTTGCAGTACCACGACGCCACAGGCAAGGCCCAGGTCAGCCTGCGCCCGACACTGGAACTGATTGCCCAGGCCGATGAGGAACGTCTGGCGGAGGACCTGCGTTTGCTCTACGTGGCCTTGACCCGGGCGCAACACGCCTGTTGGCTGGGGGTCGCTGATCTCAAGCGCGGCAACCACAACAGTTCGGTGCTGCACTTGTCGGCTTTGGGTTATCTGCTTGGGGGCGGTGCCCCGTTGAGCGAGTCCGCGGGGTTGCTGCGCTGGCTGCTGGACTTGCAGCAAGGTTGTGCCGCCATTGGTGTGAGCGAGCTGCCGGCCGCCGATGAGCAGCGCTATCGGCCGCCGCGTAACGACGCCAACCTGTTGGCTCCGTTGACGCCGGTTCGACGTGCGGCGGAAAACTGGTGGATCGCTTCCTACAGCGCCCTGCGCATCAGCGATACCTTGGGCGCCGCGAGTACCGAAGCCCCGGAAAATCCTCAGGCACAGAAGCTGTTCGACGATGAGCGACTGGACCCCGAGGCGCCGCGCGAGCCTGCTGTCAGCGGTGGCGATATCCATCGCTTTCCTCGGGGGCCCAATCCCGGCACTTTCCTCCATGGCCTGCTGGAATGGGCGGGCGAGGAAGGCTTCGCCGCGGTGCCCAAGCTGGTCGAAGATGCCATTGCCCGGCGCTGCAACCGCCGGGGCTGGCAAGGCTGGATTCCGACCCTGAGCGACTGGTTGCAGCATCTGTTGCAGGTGCCCTTGCCGGTGGGCGTCGAGCAGCCGCCGGTGGTGCTTGGGCAGTTGACCCAGTATCGGGTCGAGATGGAATTCTGGTTCGCCAGCCATAAAGTCGACGTACTCAAACTCGATGAGGCCGTGCGCCAGCAGACTCACCAGGGCGTGCCACGAGTCACCGCCGAGCCGGTGATACTAAACGGCATGTTCAAAGGCTTTATCGACCTGACGTTCGAACACCAGGGCCGCTATTACGTGGCCGACTACAAATCCAACTGGCTGGGCGTGGACGACGCGGCCTACACCGAGCAGGCCATGGAACAATCGATTCTCGACAACCGCTACGACCTGCAATACGTGCTGTATCTGCTGGCCCTGCATCGGCAACTGAAGGCGCGCTTGGCGGACTACGATTACGACCGCCATATCGGCGGGGCGCTGTATCTGTTCCTGCGTGGGACCCGCTCCACCAGCTGTGGCGCGTATTTCGCCCGGCCGCCCAGGCAGTTGATCGAACGCCTCGATCGCATGTTCCAGGGCCAACCCGAGCCGCCCCAGGCCGAGCCTGCCTGGGAGCAGGGAGTGTTGTTATGACCCAGGATCTGTTCGCCGAATTGGCCGCAACGCTGCCTCCCTCGTTCGACCTGGCACCGCTGACGCGTGCCGCCGATCTGCTGTTGTTGCTCGAACGCTGGGTCGAGCGCGGTTGGCTGCGCTCCTTGGATAAGGCCTTTGTCGGTTTCCTCCATGAGCTGGACCCCGATGGCGATCCGCTGGTGCTGATGGCCGCGGCCCTGACCAGTCACCAGTTGGGGCACGGGCATGTTTGCCTGGACCTGTTCGAAACCCTCAAGGAGCCAGATTTCGCCCTGTCGTTGCCTCCGGAAGGGGAGGCGCAAAGCGGTGCCCCTCTGCTGCCTTCTCAGGTCTTGGCGAGCCTGGAAGGTGCTCATTGGTGCAAAGTGTTGGCCGGTAGCCGGTTGGTGGCCCTGGCGGCGGACCCTGGCGAGTCGTCGCAGCAACGGCCGCTGGTACTGTCCGGTAAGCGCCTGTACCTGCGGCGTTACTGGACCTATGAACGACGCATCGACAATGCTTTGCGCCAGCGCCTGACCTCGATGGAGGCGACCCCGGAAGATCTGTCCAAACGCCTTGACGGGCTGTTTGGCGCGGCTAAGGCCGCCGGTCCCATCGACTGGCAGAAACTCGCCTGCGCCCTGGCCACCCGAGGTGCTTTCAGCATCATCACCGGCGGCCCGGGCACGGGTAAGACCACCACCGTGGTGCGCCTGCTGGCGCTGCTTCAGGGCCCGGCAGTGGCGGCTCGCAAGCCCTTGCGCATTCGTCTGGCGGCGCCCACCGGCAAGGCCGCGGCACGCTTGACCGAGTCCATCAGCCTGCAGGTACGTTCGCTGTCGGTGCCGGATGACGTGCGGGAGAAAATTCCCAGTGAAGTGACCACGGTGCATCGCTTGCTCGGCAACCGTCCCGGCACCCGACATTTTCGTCACCACGCCGGCAACCGTTTGCCCCTGGATGTGCTGGTGGTGGATGAAGCCTCGATGATCGACCTGGAAATGATGGCCAACCTGTTGGACGCCTTGCCGATCCATGCGCGCCTGGTGTTGCTGGGGGATAAGGACCAACTGGCGTCGGTGGAGGCCGGGGCCGTGCTCGGCGATCTGTGCCGCGATGCGGAAGCTGGCTGGTACACCCCGCAAACCCGCGCCTGGCTGGAAGCGGTCAGTGGTGAACACCTCGCTGCCAGCGGCCTGCAAGAAGACCGCGAACACCAGCATCCTCTGGCGCAGCAGGTGGTGATGTTGCGCCACTCCCGACGTTTCGGCGAAGGCAGCGGCATCGGCCAATTGGCGCGCTGGGTCAATCAGCAACAGGCTGATGAAGCGCGGCGTCTGCTGGCGGCCCGCAGCCACGCGGATCTGTATGACCTGAGCCTCAAGGGTGAACAGGACCGGGCACTGGAGCGCTTGTTGCTGGACGGTCATGGCGAGGGACCACAAGGTTACCGTCACTACCTGACAGTGCTGCGTCATCAGCGCCCGCCTGTTGGCACTGCCCTTGAAGACCGACGCTGGACCGACTGGGCGCGTCAGGTCTTACAGGCTTTTGACCGGTTCCAGTTGCTGTGTGCGGTCCGCAAAGGCCCTTGGGGCGTTGAGGGCCTGAACCTGCGCATCACCCAGGCGCTGTTCAAGGCCCGGCTGATCGACAGCGACCAGCAATGGTACGAAGGTCGTCCGGTGTTGATGACTCGCAATGACTACGGCCTCGGGCTGATGAATGGCGATATCGGCATTGCCCTGAAATTGCCGGAGCAGGAGGGGCGCCAAGTACTGCGGGTGGCCTTTGCGCGTAACGACGGTCAGGGCGGCGTGCGTCTGGTGCTGCCGAGCCGGCTCAACGATGTGGAAACCGTCTATGCCATGACCGTGCACAAGTCCCAAGGCTCGGAATTCGCCCACACTGCGCTGATTCTGCCTGACGCGTTGAACCCGGTGTTGACCAAGGAATTGATCTACACCGGCATCACTCGGGCCAAGGATTGGTTCAGCCTGATCGAGCCGCGCCCCGGGGTGTTCGAGGAAGCGGTGCGGCGCAAGGTCAAGCGGCTCAGCGGGCTGATGCTGGCGCTGGACTGAGGTCGCTGTTTCGGCGTCTATTCAGGGTGTTGAGCTCGCTGCTATTTCTTGGGCTGTGCTATCGTTGCGGCATCATTTCCGTGAAGTTCAAAGAGAATCCCAGCATGGACGTGGCTGTTTTTAGGACAGAGCGTATTTCGCGACGGAGGCAGTTTGTACTGTCGATCATTCTGTGCTTTTTCAGCCTATCGACCTTCGCGCAGTCTGAGTCGCCATCGGCCGCCAGCCTGGCCGAACAGCGAGCGAAGGCGGTGACGCAAGTGGTGCTGGGTATTCTCAGTTACGCTCGCTGGCCGGTTGAGCCGGCGCAATTGCGTCTGTGCATAGTGGGGCCTACCGAATACACCGACGACTTACTCAAGGGCACCACTCAAGCCAGCGGTCGTCCGGTGCTGGTACAGCGGCTGCTGGCCAATAACCCGGCGCTCGTCAGTGAGTGCGATTCGGTCTATGTCGGCAAGCTGAGCAACGACCAGCGAACCCGTCTGTTCAAGTCGCTGATCGGTCAGCCGGTGCTGAGCATCAGCGAGGGCGGTGATCAGTGCACCGTGGGCAGTCTGTTCTGTCTGAGAGTCAGCGATAGCCAGGTCTCGTTCGAGGTCAATCTGGACTCAGTGGCCCGTAGCGGTGTGAAGATTCACCCCAGCGTGCTGCAACTGTCCCGTCGTCGTGCGGCGGAGCCATGAAACTGTTCAAGCCCAACCCCCGTCCGACATTGCAGTCGGTAATAGGTCGCGGCCATTTGATCGTGGCGTTGTTGGCAATCTCCATGGCCAGCTTGTCCCTGACCTTTCTCGGGGTCTTGGCCTTGCGGGTGTATGCCGATCACAACTTGCAACTGATTGCCCGGTCCATCAGTTATACGGTGGAGGCGGCGGTGGTGTTCAACAACAGTGACGCGGCTACCGAGGCCCTGGCCCTGATCGCCTCCTCTGAAGAGGTCGCCGACGCCAAGGTGTATGACAGCCAGGGGCGTTTGATGGCCAGTTGGCGACGTCCGGAAAGTGGTTTTCTGCCCAATCTGGAAATGCATATCGCCAGCGCCTTTTTGGAAAAGCCCGTCAATCTGGCGATCCTTCGTCAGGGCCAGAAAGTCGGCAGTATCAATGTCACCGGTCATGGCGGCAGCTTGATGCGTTTTCTCGTCAGCGGTCTGATGGGCATCGTGCTGTGCACGGCCTTGAGCGCCTGGGTGGCGTTGTACCTGGCACGCCGGCAGTTGCGAGGGATCACCGGGCCGTTGCGTAGCCTGGCGGAAGTGGCTCACGCGGCCCGACGCGAGCGGGCGTTCGATCAGCGCGTACCGCCGGCAGAAATTGCCGAACTGGACAGCCTGGGTAATGACTTCAATGCCCTGCTCGATGAGCTGGAAGCCTGGCAGACCCACCTGCAAAGCGAGAATGAAACCCTGGCTCACCAAGCCAACCACGACAGCCTCACCGGGCTGCCCAACCGGGCGTTCTTCGAGGGGCGCTTGATCCGTGCGCTGCGCGCTGCCAATAAGCTCAACGAGCGGGTGGCGGTGTTGTTTCTCGACAGCGATCGATTCAAGGAAATCAACGACAACTTCGGGCATGCCGCCGGTGACACGGTGCTGGTGGCGGTGGCCACGCGGATCCGTGCGCAACTGCGCGAGGAGGATCTGGTGGCGCGTCTGGGCGGGGATGAATTCGCCGTGCTACTGACGCCTCTGCACCGGGTTGAAGATGCTCAGCGCATCGCTGACAAAATCATCAAAAGCATGGAAATGCCGATACCCTTGCCTGGCAATCTGTCGATCATGACGTCGCTGAGCATCGGCATCGCCGTGTACCCGGATCATGGCGTGACCCCGGGCAGTCTGTTGAATGCCGCCGATGAAGCCATGTACCAAGCCAAGCGAGATTCGCGCGGCGGGCAACACACTGTGGGGACGGAGGTCCCTATTGTTCAAGTTCAAAACAGGAGCTAAATCCCTTGTTCTCATTGACGCAACGTTCGCTTCGACTGTTCAGCACCTTGGTGTTCATGGCCCTGCTGGCCTTGGCCGGCTGCCAGAGTGTGCCGCCTAAGGGATTGACCCCGAAACAGATCGCAGTACTGAAACAGGAGGGCTTTGAACTGACAGATGACGGCTGGGCGTTTGGCTTGTCGGGAAAGGTGTTGTTTGGCAGCGACGTGGAAACCCTGAACCAGAACAGCACCGAGATCGTCGAGCGCATCGGCAAGGCCTTGCTCAGCGTTGATATCCAGAAGGTTCGGGTCGATGGCCACACCGACGCTTCGGGCAAGGAAGCTTACAACGTGCAGCTTTCTGTACGCCGCGCCAAGAGCGTGCTCAAGGTGCTGACACAGGTCGGCATGCGTGAGGAAAACATTCAATTGCGTGGCCTTGGCAGCAGCGAGCCGGTGGCGTCCAACAAGACTGCCGCCGGGCGCACCGAAAACCGCCGGGTGTCGATCGTGGTGATCGCCGACTGATCGGTGGTTACCAATGCTGCGATTGCTTCCCTGCAACTGCTAGTGACCCTTGGCCGGTTAGTCGCTTATGCAATCGGGCAGGTTGAGGCTAATGTCGATCATGGCTACAGATACTCTGGGCATCTCTCTGAAGTCCCGGTCCAAGGGCCCGTCTCTGGCCAGATCAAGGCGCGGCGAACAGCATGTCGCGGCTGTCACCCATGAGCAACGGCCGATTCTGCTCGGTCACCTCACGGATGTAATCCCACAACAGGGTGATCCGCTTGAGCTTGCGCAGGTCCTCCCGGCAGTACATCCAGAATTGCCGGGTCAGGTTGATCTCCTTGGGCAGCACCGGCAGCAGGCGCGGGTCCTGGGCGGCCAGGAAGCACGGTAGGATCGCCAGGGAGCGGCCCTGCTGCGCCGCCACGTACTGGGCAATGACGCTGGTGCTGCGCAGGTTGGCGCTGGCCCCGGGCACCACGTTGGCGAGGTACAGCAGCTCGGAACTGAACGCCAGGTCATCCACGTAGCTGATGAATTGATGTTCGCTCAGGTCGCTGGGGCGGCGGATCGGCGGGTGGCGGTCGAGGTACTCCTGGGTGGCGTACAGCTGCAGGCGGTAATCACACAGCTTGCAGCACACATAAGGGCCGTGCTCCGGGCGCTCCAGGGCGATGACGATGTCCGCCTCGCGCTTGGACAGGCTGATGAAGTGCGGCAGCGGCAGGATATCCACCGAAATCGCCGGGTAGGCATCGAGGAAATGGCTCAATTGTGGGGTGATGAAGAAGCTGCCGAAGCCTTCGGTGCAGCCCATGCGCACGTGCCCGGACAGCGCCACCCCGGAGCCTGAGACTTGCTCGCAGGCCATGTGCAGGGTGCTCTCGATGGACTCGGCATAACCCAGCAGACGCTGGCCCTCGGCGGTCAGAACAAAGCCGTTGGTGCGGGATTTTTCGAACAGCAGGGTGCCCAGGGCGGTTTCCAGCGAACCGATGCGCCGCGACACTGTGGTGTAGTCCACCGCCAGGCGCTTGGCCGCGCTGCTGGCCTTGCGGGTGCGCGCCACTTCAAGGAAAAACTTCAGGTCGTCCCAGTTCAGGGTGCTCAACGAGGTGATGTTTTTTTGCATGTTGGACCGGATTTTATGTGCGTTCTTATTAGTAATTTGCACATCTATACTCCAAAAACCGTCCGACACCAACTCGCGACAGCCCTTCTTTCAAGGCGCTTGCCCGCCTTGGTTCCCTGCATAAAAATTCAAGAAGTCAGGAGACCCCATGAACGCATCCCTCAAGCCCGACGGCACCACCCTGCAACAGGTCAAATTGCTGATCGACGGTGAATGGGTCCAGTCCCAGAGCCAGGAATGGCATGACATCGTCAACCCGGCGACCCAGGAAGTGCTGGCCAAGGTGCCCTTTGCCACCGCCGCTGAAGTCGACGCCGCGATCGCTGCGGCCCAGCGCGCCTTCCAGACCTGGAAACTGACCCCGATCGGCGCGCGGATGCGCATCATGCTCAAGCTCCAGGCCCTGATCCGCGAGCATTCCAAACGCATTGCCGTGGTCCTCAGCGCCGAGCAGGGCAAGACCCTCGCCGACGCCGAAGGCGATATCTTCCGAGGCCTGGAAGTGGTGGAACATGCTTGCTCCATCGGCACCCTGCAGATGGGCGAATTCGCCGAAAACGTTGCCGGCGGCGTGGACACCTACACCCTGCGTCAGCCGATCGGCGTGTGCGCCGGGATCACCCCGTTCAACTTCCCGGCGATGATTCCGCTGTGGATGTTCCCGATGGCCATCGCTTGCGGCAACACCTTCGTTCTCAAGCCTTCCGAGCAGGACCCGCTGTCCACCATGCTGCTGGTGGAGCTGGCGGTGGAAGCCGGGGTGCCGGCCGGCGTGCTCAACGTGGTACACGGCGGCAAGGACGTGGTGGATGCGCTGTGCACCCACAAAGACATCAAGGCCGTGTCCTTCGTCGGTTCGACCGCGGTCGGCACTCACGTCTATGACCTGGCCGGCAAGCACGGCAAACGCGTGCAATCGATGATGGGCGCCAAGAACCACGCCGTGGTGCTGCCCGACGCTAACCGCGAACAGACCCTCAATGCCCTGGTGGGCGCCGGCTTCGGCGCGGCCGGTCAGCGTTGCATGGCCACCTCGGTGGTGGTGCTGGTGGGCGCCTCGAAACAGTGGCTGCCGGACCTCAAGGCCCTGGCGCAGAAACTCAAGGTCAACGCTGGCAGCGAGCCGGGCACCGACGTCGGTCCGGTGATCTCCAAGCGCGCCAAGGCGCGGATTCTGCAGCTGATCGAGAGCGGCGTGAAAGAAGGCGCCACGCTGGAGCTGGACGGCCGCGATATCCAGGTCCCAGGCTACGAGCAGGGCAACTTCATCGGGCCGACCCTGTTCTCCGGGGTAACCCCCTCTATGCAGATCTACACCCAGGAAATCTTCGGCCCGGTGCTGGTGGTGCTGGAGGTGGACACCCTGGATCAGGCCATTGCCCTGGTCAACGCCAACCCCTTCGGCAACGGCACCGGCCTGTTCACCCAGAGCGGTGCGGCGGCGCGCAAGTTCCAGAGCGAAATCGACGTCGGCCAGGTCGGCATCAACATCCCGATCCCGGTGCCAGTGCCGTTCTTCAGTTTCACCGGTTCCCGTGGTTCCAAGCTCGGCGACCTGGGGCCCTACGGCAAGCAAGTGGTGCAGTTCTACACTCAGACCAAGACCGTCACCAGCCGCTGGTTCGACGACGACAGCGTCAACGACGGTGTGAACACCACCATCAGCCTGCGTTGAGGAGCCTGACATGAAGATTGCATTTATCGGCCTGGGCAACATGGGCGCGCCCATGGCCCGCAACCTGATCAAGGCCGGCCATCAGCTGAACCTGTTCGACCTCAACCAAAGCGTGCTGGCGGAGCTGGCGCAATTGGGCGGGCGCATCAGTGCCTCGCCCAAGGCCGCCGCCGAAGGCGCCGAGCTGGTGATCAGCATGCTCCCCGCCGCGGCTCATGTGCGCAGTGTGTGGCTGGGTGAAGACGGGGTGCTGGCGGGGATCGCTGGCGGCGTGCCGGCAGTGGACTGCAGCACCATCGACCCGCAGACCGCCCGCGAAGTGGCTGCCGTTGCCGCCAAGCAAGGCGTGGCCATGGCCGATGCGCCGGTGTCCGGCGGCACCGGTGGCGCCCAGGCCGGCACCCTGACCTTCATGGTCGGCGCCAGTGCCGAGCTGTTCGCCACCCTGCAACCGGTACTGGCGCAGATGGGGCGCAACATCGTGCATTGCGGCGAAGTGGGCACCGGGCAGATCGCCAAGATCTGCAACAACCTGCTGCTGGGGATTTCGATGATCGGCGTCAGCGAAGCCATGGCCCTGGGGGATGCCCTGGGTATCGACACTCAAGTGCTGGCGGGGATTATCAACAGCTCCACCGGCCGTTGCTGGAGTTCCGATACCTACAACCCGTGGCCTGGAGTGATTGAAACCGCCCCTGCGTCCCGGGGCTACACCGGCGGCTTTGGTGCCGAGCTGATGCTCAAGGACCTGGGGCTGGCCACCGAGGCCGCGCGCCAGGCGCATCAGCCGGTGGTGCTCGGCGCCGTGGCCCAGCAGCTGTACCAGGCCATGAGCCAGCGTGGGGAAGGCGGCAAGGACTTCTCGGCCATCGTCAACAGCTACCGCAAACCGCAGTAAGGCAAAGCTTGTGTTGCCGCTGTCGCAGGCTGCGAACGGACGCAGCGATCTCAAAGCTGGATAGCGCCAAGCAAGGCCCTGCGGTCCTTTTCGCCGCTTCGCGGGCTCAGCAGCGGCTACAAGGATGGGTGTAGCCGCTGCCGCAGGCTGCGAACGGCCCGAAGGGCCGCAGCGATTTCACGTCTGGCGAAGATTGGTATTGAACGCGGCCCCTTCAGCCGGGGCGTTTGCGGGAATCTGCGTCGGGCAGGTTCCCGCTTTTTTGTGGGTTCAGTTCGGGCGATTGGCAGCGGTGTGCGGGGGAGGGTTGAGGCGGGTGTCGAGGCCGAAGCGCTCTTGGATCACCACCTGGTACAGCCCTTTGGCCAGCAACGGATTGATCAGAATGTTCCAGCTGTGGCGCGACACCGATGAGGGCAGCAGTACGAATGGGTGGTCGGCCAGCAACTGGTCGGCAAATTTCTGCTGGCCGGCACTGGGAATCCCCGGGATCAGCCAGTTGGGATTGGGCAGACTGCGTTCATCCACGCGGTAGATGGCCGACGGGTCCTGAATCAGGGCCCCGGTCAGCACATGGGGCACGCTGTCCAGGGCAGCAAAGCCCTTGTGCACCGCCACTTCGAGAATCGCCGTGGCTGGGTCGGCGCTGCCATACACCGCCTTGACCCCTTTGGAGTTCCAGCGACCACCGCACAGCTCGGCACCGATGCCGCTGTCCCAGCTGTCGGCATGCCGGGCGGCGTCCAGTCGCCAGAAATGAATCGCGCTGCTGCCGGGAACACTGATCACTGATAGACCCCGTATTCCAGGCGAGTGAGAAACTCATCCACCAATTCGAAGCCGATGGGGTTGGTCAACAGGTCCACGGGTTTATGGCCATCGAGGCCCATCACCGGCTTGGCCATCCAGTCCTGCGCCTGTTCACTGCTGCCGAAGATGTCCTGGGCCTTGGCCAGCACCTGGGCAAAGCGTACCGCGCGGGCGCTTTGTTCCGGGTTCAGGGGCTCGTCCGGGGTTTTCAGGCGGCGGTGCAGGGTGCGTTCGGAGAGGCCGATGATCTTGGCCAGGACCTGTTCGTCCTTGAGCATGGGCACCGAGGAGACGAACTTGATGATCGCCGTCAGCGGGATGCCTTCCTCGGTCAGCCGATAGATCGAGATGCGGTCGTCAAAGCGTGCCCGGCCACCCAGGAGGATGTCCGAAGACTGTTCTTTCAATACCAGCTTGCCCCGCCGCTTGGGGGTGAGGCCGGTGTCTGTCAGCGCAACCATGGGTCTACTCCTGCCTTTGCCATTTGGCAGTGATTATATAGACATTTGGCGTGGCGCGTTGAGTTGAGTGGCCGCCATGCCGGAGGAGCCCGGATTGCGCGGGCTCCCGGCGGGTGTTCAGAGATCAGGCGAACACGAAGTATTTGCGCACGGTTTCCAGCACTTCCCAGGTGCCTTTCATCCCGGGCTCGATCACGAAGATATCGCCGGCGCGAAGGTGGATCGGGTCACGGCCGTCCGGGGTGATCACACAGTAGCCTTCCTGGAAATGGCAGTACTCCCATTTCTCATAGGCCACTCGCCACTTGCCCGGGGTGCAGATCCAGGTGCCCATGATCTTGCTGCCGTCCTCGCTGGTGTAGGCGTTGAGGTTGACGGTGTGCGGGTCACCTGCGAGTTTTTCCCATTTGCAGGCGTCGAGAACGGGCAGCGGATGGGTATCGCGCAGAACGGTAATGGGTTGCGACATGCTGTGCTCCTAGCGGGCAGAGAACTGAAGACGCACCCTATAGCGCCCGGCATCCCGGGGGATGTCTGTTGTCGACCTCGAGGTATCTAGAAGCGCAGACGTGATCAGCGCAAGCGGCAGGGCAAGGCCTGCCGTGGATGGACTGAGGAAGGCTTCTGGTGCTTGCACGATTCATTCGATAAACCGCGCTTTGTTAGCATGATTTGCGAAATATCTGAGATGGTCCGAGTTATTTCGCAAGAATCTTTACCGGTATCGCTCGTATCATTCAGCTCGGAGTGATCGAGAGCCGCATAAATGGAAAATACACCACGCTGGTGGGATATCAGCCCGCCGTTGAGTACCGCGACCCCGACCTGGCCGGGAGATACAGCGTTCCAGGAGGAGCGCGTCTGGCAGTTCGGGCCCGAGTGCCCAGTGAATGTCGGCCGGGTAACCCTGTCGCCCCACACCGGTGCACATGTCGATGCGCCTCTGCATTACCGGCCGGACGGCCTGCCCATCGGTGAAGTGTCGCTGGATGTCTACATGGGCCCATGCAGGGTTGTGCATTGCCTGGACAGCGGCGCCCTGGTGCAACCCGAAGCCTTGATCGGGCGCCTGGACAACCTGCCCCCGCGAGTCTTGCTGCGTACTTATCCACAGGCGCCGTTGAGTGCCTGGGACCCGGACTTCACCGCCGTCGCCCCGGCCACCATCGAGCTGTTGGCCAGCCTCGGCGTGCGCCTGATCGGCATCGACACGCCGTCCCTCGACCCTCAGCAATCCAAGACCATGGAGGCCCACAACACCGTGGCCTGCCACGGCATGGCGATCCTCGAAGGCGTGGTGCTCGATGAAGTGGCCGAAGGCGACTACGAACTGATTGCCCTGCCACTGCGCTTCGCTCACCTGGACGCCAGTCCGGTGCGGGCGATCCTGCGCCCCTTGGCCGATTGATTCCTACAATAAATACACCGCTGGCCGTCCGCGCCGTTGTGCATCCCGAGTCCGGGTTGCGCAGCCTGCGGGTGGTAACCGCTGCCTGAGGCGAGGAGCCCACGTCATGAGCCAATGTCCCTTTTCAAGCAACCCACCGGATGAATGGCATAATGCCGAGCTGAATTTCTCCGACTCCATGAGCTACGGCGACTACCTGGACCTGGGGCGCATCCTCAGTGCCCAGCACCCGCTGTCGCCGGACCACAACGAGATGCTGTTCATCATCCAGCACCAGACCTCGGAGCTGTGGATGAAGCTGATGCTGCATGAGCTCAAGGCCGCTCGCGAGCAGGTGCGCCAGGGCCAGTTGCCCCCGGCGTTCAAGATGCTGGCGCGGGTCTCGCGGATCTTCGATCAACTGGTGCATGCCTGGGCGGTGCTGGCGACCATGACGCCGTCCGAGTACAAGTCGATCCGTCCGTACCTGGGTCAGTCCTCGGGCTTTCAGTCGTTCCAGTACCGGGAGATCGAATTCATTCTTGGCAACAAGAGCGCGGCGCTGCTGCGGCCCCATGCTCATCGTCCCGAATTGCTGCAATCGTTGGAGGCGTCGATCGCTACCCCGTCCCTGTATGACGAAGCCATTGCCCTGATGGCCCGTAGTGGTTTGAGCATCGATCCTGCGCGTCTGGCGCTGAACAGCACTGCCACGACTCAGCATGAGCCGTCGGTAGAAGCGGCCTGGCGGGAGGTGTATGCCAATCCTTCGACCTATTGGGATCTGTACCAGTTGGCGGAAAAATTCATCGACCTGGAAGACTCGTTCCGCCAGTGGCGCTTCCGCCACGTGACCACCGTCGAGCGCATCATCGGCTTCCAGCCCGGCACCGGTGGCACCGAAGGCGTGGGCTACCTGCGCAAGATGCTCGACACCGTGCTGTTCCCCGAATTGTGGCGAGTGCGATCCTCGCTCTGATCCGCAAAACGCTCCGCCTGCCGGGGCGTTTTCATTTGCCTGCCGGCGTCTGATTGCCTGAGTCCCTAATGTCGCCGCAGCCGCAGGCTGCGATCGCCTGTGCAGCAGACGCTCTCTTGAGGTCTGGAAGGTCCTGCGGACCTTAGCGCAGCCTGCGGCAGCGGCTACAGAGGTCGTTGCAGAGCGGTAGGCATTGGTGACAGTTGCGCTCTGGAGATAAAGTGGCTGCCTTAAGTGCAGAATTTTTACTCTCCCAGGCAGACCACATGTCCCGGACTTTCGAGCTTGAAACCCTCAAGATGCGCCTCAGCGACCCTGAGTTCCGTCCTCTGGACCTGCACCAGCGCATCCAGCGTGCGTTGCGCGGGCTGATCCTCGATGGCGCCCTGGGGCCGGGAGTGAAGTTGCCGGCCAGTCGGGCCCTGGCCCAGTCGCTGGCGGTCTCCCGGGACACCGTGGAAAACGCCTATGTGCAGTTGCAACGCGATGGTTTTATCCAACGCCGCGAAGGTTCGGGGAGTTATGTCTGTGAAGCCATCGGTGCCCAGTTGCGCGGCTCAGTCCGCCGCCAGCAGTTGCAGGGGCAGCTTGGCTACAGCCGAGAGCCTGGGGCGGGCCTGAGCCGGCGCGGCGCGCTGCTGTTGCAAAGGGGCGGCGTCAGCGATCAGCAGGCCGTCACCGCCTTTGCTACCGGGCTGCCGGAAACCCGCAGCTTCCCGCTGGATGTCTGGGAACGCCTGCAACGCCAGGCGCTGAAGGATTACCGTGCCAATGTACTGCTGCATGGTGATCCCCAGGGCGCGCTGCCCCTGCGCAAGGCCATTGCGGCCTACCTGAACCTGGAGCGCGGAGCCAAGGTACAGCCCGAGCAGATCCTGGTGCTGAGCAGTACCCGCCAGGCGCTGTACCTCTGTGCCCAACTGCTGGTGGACGCCGGCAAGCCGATCCTGTTGGAGAACCCGGGCTACTTCGGCGCACGCAAGGCTTTCGAGGCCGCCGAGGCACGGATCGTGCCTATCGATGTCGACAGCCAGGGCGTTCGCACCGACCTGCTGCGGGCCGACCGCAGTGGCGCCCGCTGTGTCTATGTGACGCCGTCCCATCAGTACCCCACGGGCGTCACCCTGTCCCTGGAGCGCCGCCTGGAACTGACCCGCTGGGCGGCCGAGCAGGAGAAATGGATCATCGAGGACGACTACGACAGCGAGTTCCACTACGACGGTTTGCCCACCGCCTGTGTCCAAGGCCTGGACCCGTATCAGCGCACCCTTTACATCGGCACCTTCAGCAAGACCCTCTACCCGGGTCTGCGCATGGGCTACATGGCCCTGCCCAGCGAGCTGGTGAGCGCCTTCAGCGCGGCCCGCAGCATCATGGACGGCCACACGCCGCAGATCCTCCAGCTGACCTTGGCGCGGTTCATGGAGGAGGGGCACTACAACGCCCATGTGCGGGCCATGCGCAAGCTCTACGCCGGGCGCCGGCAAGCCATGCTCGATGCCATCGGGAGGCATTTGCAGGGCATTGCCGTGGCCCTGCCACCACCGGGCGGGTTGCAGATTCCTTGCCTGCTTGAGCCCGGCTGGAGCGAGGAACTGACCCAGCAGCGGGCCGCCCGGGCCGGCATCCAGTTGCCGGGGCTCAGCCGGCTGTATGCCGGGGAGCAGAAGCAGCCAGGCTGGTTGCTCGGCTACGCCTCGTTGAGTGCCCATGAAATCGAGGCGATCATGGTGCGCCTGGCCCAGGTCCTGAGAAAGGCCTAGCCAGGCGCTGGCCTTCAGGGTTTGGCGGCTCGGGCGGCAAACAGGTTGGCCTGGCCGTGGATCAGCAGGTGCGCGGTCAAGCCGGCCACCAGCCCCCAAAAGGCACCGCCGACCCCGAACAGGGTGACGTTGGCCGCGGTGGCGAGGAAGGTGATCAGCGCGGTTTCCCGGGTGGCCGCGTCGGCCATGGCATTGGCCAGGCTGCCACCGATCGCCCCCAATAGCGCCAGGCCCGCCAGGGTGCTGATAAAGGTCTTGGGCAGCACCATGAACAGGCTGGCCAGGGTCACGCCGAAGGTGCCCACCAGGATGTAGAACAGCCCGCAGGCGATACCGGCGATGTAGCGTTTTTTCGGGTCCGGGTGGGCATCCTTGCCGGTACAGATCGCCGCAGTAATCGCCGCCACGTTGAAGGCATGAGCGCCGAGCGGTGCCAGCAGCAGCGAGCCCAGCCCGGTAACCGTGAGCACTGGGTTGGCGCTGGTGCTGTAGCCGTCATTGCGCAGCACCAGCATGCCGGGCATGTACTGGCCGGTGAGGGTGATGACGAACAGCGGCAAGGCCACTCCGAGCAAGGCCTGCAGGGAGAACTGCGGCGCGGTGAATACCGGCACCGCCAGGCTCAAGTGCACGGCAGAAACGTCGATCCGCTGCTGAAGGATGAGCAGCCCCAGGCCGATGACCAGGATGCCCACCACGGCAAAGCGCGAGGTGAAACGCCGCAGCAAGGCGTAGGACACCAGCAGCACTGTCACCAATAGCGGGTCGGCGCTGGCGCCGCCAAAGGCATGGATCCCGAACTGCAGCAGAATGCCCGCCAGCAGGCCGGCGGCGATGCCCTTGGGGATCATCCGCACCAGTTTGTCGAAGGCCCCGGAGCCGCCGAGGATGATGAACCCCAGGGCCGAGATCAGGTAGGCACCGATCACCTCGGCATAGGGCGTGAACGGCATCACCGTGGCCAGGAACGCCGCGCCGGGTGTGGACCAGGCAGTGATGATCGGCGCCTTGTAACGCAGGCTCAGCCACAGCCCGGTAAGCCCCACGCCCACAGACACCGCCCAGACCCAGGACGCGGTCTGGGCCGCTGACAGGCGCGCCAGTTCGGCGGCCTGGAACACCAGGACAAAGGTCCCGCCGTAGTTCACCAGCACTGAAATCAGCGCCGCCACGGTGGGCGAGAAAACATCGGTCCAGCGCAGGCTTGTCGCCGTTCTGTTCATCAGCCGCTCTCCATCCAGAAACAGGCTCCCAGGCTCGGGGGCCTTGAGGGAGTCGATTCTAGGGGGAGGGCGGACTGTTGTTTCAGGCCGCATTTTCCCTTGTTGGCAGACCGCTTTGCGGCCACCGACCAAAAAGCCCGGCCTTGATTCTGGCCGGGCTTTCGGGTGTTGCAACCGTGAGTCTCAGTGCAGGGCGGGCTGCCCGGCCTTGCGCGCATGGCTCAGGCGGTAGAAGCCCCAGATCACTAGGACCCACACCGGAATCGCATACACCGAGGCGCGGATGCCCGGGATCATCCACATCACGCCAATGATCATCAGCATGAAGGCCAGGCACAGGTAGTTGCTCAGTGGCGACCAGAAGGCTCTGAACCCCGGGACCACGCCCTGCTCGGCCATGGCCTTGCGAAAGCGCAGGTGGGTCAGGCTGATCAGCGCCCAGTTGATCATCAATGCGGCCACCACCAGGGCAAACAGCAACTCCAGCGCTTCGTGGGGCGCCAGGTAGTTGACCAACACGCAGAGTAGGGTGATCAGCGCGGAAATGCCCAGGGCCAGGATCGGCACGCCTTGCTTGTTGAGCTTCATCAGCGCCTTGGGTGCATCGCCCTGTTCGGCCAGGCCGTAGAGCATACGGCTGTTGCAGTACACGCCGCTGTTGTACACCGACAGTGCCGCGGTCAGGACCACGAAGTTGAGGATCTGCGCCGCGGCGTCACTGCCGATCAGCGAGAAGATCTTCACGAACGGGCTGCTGCTGTAGGCGTCGCCGCCGGCATTCAGGCTCACCAGCAGTTCGTTCCACGGATACAGCGACAGCAGCACTGCCAGGGCGCCGACGTAGAAGATCAGCACCCGGTAAACCACCTGATTGATGGCCTTGGGAATCACTTTGCGCGGTTCGCTGGCTTCGGCGGCAGTGATGCCCACCAGTTCCAGGCCGCCGAAAGAGAACATGATGAAGGCCATGGCCATCAGCAGGCCGGTGCCGCCGTTGGGGAAGAAACCGCCGTGGGACCAGAGGTTGCTCACCGACGCCTGGCTACCGCCGTTGCCACTGAACAGCATGTAGCAGCCCAGGATGATCATGCCGACGATGGCCACCACCTTGATGATGGCGAACCAGAACTCGGCTTCACCGAAGAACTTCACGTTCATCATGTTGATCAGGTTGACCAGCACGAAGAACACCGCGGCGCTGGCCCAGGTGGGGATTTCCGGCCACCAGAACTGCACGTACTTGCCCACCGCCGTGAGCTCGGCCATACCCACCAGTACATACAGCACCCAGTAGTTCCAGCCGGCGAGAAAGCCGAAGTAGCCGCCCCAGTACTTGTGGGCGAAGTGGCTGAAGGAACCGGCTACCGGCTCCTCGACAATCATTTCCCCCAGCTGGCGCATGATCAGAAAGGCAATGAACCCGGCGATCGCATAGCCGAGGATCATTGAAGGACCGGCGGACTTGAGTACCCCGGCCGAGCCGAGGAAGAGTCCGGTACCGATCGCCCCGCCCAGGGCGATCAACTGAATATGACGGTTTTTCAAGCCACGCTTGAGTTCGCCAGGCTGTGCGGTTTGATCCACGAATGTTCGCTCTCTTCTAGTTGTTATCAGGATCGATCCCCGGTTAACGGGGACCGATCGCAGCTGAATGCAGACGGAATCAGATATTACTCTCGGTAAAGCGCTCGTAATACAACTGAACGCGGTTAAGTTGCTGTTCTTGTAGCCAAATACGGATCGAGTCGACCATCGGTGGCGGTCCGCAAACGTACATGTCGCTGTCGCTGTCGCGCAGTTCGCTACTGTCAACATGCTCGGTGATGTAGCCGCGCTTGCCCGACCAGTCCGGGTCGGCCTCGCTGATCACCGGGGTGAAGCGAAATGCCGGCAGGCGTTCGCCCAGGGCCTGAATGCGCGCCAGCTCACACAAGTCGGCACTGTGGCGCACGCCGTAGTACAGGTGTACCGGCTGCTGACAGCCTTGTTCGACCACCTGTTCAAGCATCGCCAGCAGCGCCGAAAGCCCGGTACCGCCGGCCACCAGCAGCAGCGGCCGGCTGATCTGGCGCAGGTAGAAGGCTCCCAGCGGCGCTTCCAGCGCAATACTGTCGCCCACCAGGCAACGCTCGCGAATGTAGTTGCTCATCACCCCGTCGGGCAGCAGGCGGATCAGGAACTGCAACTGGTTGTCGGTTCCTGGCCGATTGGCGAAGGAGTAGGCGCGGCTGCTGTCGGTGCCGGGAACCCTCAAGCGCGCGTACTGGCCGGGTAGAAAGTCCAGCGGTGCTTCGCTGCTGCCCAGGTCCAGGTGCAGGATCGCCGTGCTGTCGGAGACTTGGCGTACATCGATCACCGATCCTGTGCGCTGTATCGGATCGGCGCTGTGGCACAGGCTGGAGTCGAAGTCGAAGTAGAACGCCGCATCGGACTGTACCCGGGTCTGGCAGGTGAGCATCTTGCGTTGTTCCAGGTCCTGGGGCGAGAGGGCTTCCTCGTCCACGTAGTCCTGGCTGTACTGGCCCGATTCGCAACGGCCCTGGCAGGTGCCGCAGACCCCTTCGCGGCAGTCCAGGGGGATCTTGATGCCGTTGCGCAGGGCAGCGTCGAGCAGTATTTCATTGGCCTTGACCGGGAAGAACAGGGTCTTGCCGTCGGCAAAGCTGAACGCGACCTTGTGCGTCATGGAGAGATGTCCGTCGAGTCAGAGGTGGTAGAAGTCGAGCACCGAGTTGATCGTGTCGTTGAGCAGCAGTACGTGCTTGCGCTGGATCAGCCAGCTGTCGCCATGGGGCTTGAGGTCGTAGGTGGCGTGCCCGTAGAAGTCCTCGGACATGGCCAGGCGATAGAACAGCGTGTGCCAGTTCAGGCGCACCTGCAGGTGACCGTTGTCACCTTCAGTGATCCGCAGGTTACTGACCATGTGCAGGGTGCGCGGCATCGGAATGGTCGACGCGGCTTTGCCGGTGCGCAGGCGGAATATCCGATCTTCCAGCCCTGAACGGTTGGCGTAGTAGATCAGCGACATCTCGCGTTTCGGGTCCTGGGTGTAGACGTGTTCGGAATCCCATTGCGGCAGGTGGAACTCGCTGTCCGGGGCAAAAAGCTCCAGGTAGGCGTCCCAGTCCTGGGCGTCACAGAGTTCGGATTTACGGTAGAAGAATTGCTCGATCTGGTACTGCAATTGCGCATTCATGCTTACACCTCACGCAGTTTCAGGGACTGGCGCTGCAGGCCGTCGAGGAGGAATTTCTGCCAGTTTTCATGCTGGTTGACGTACAGCCCCTCGTGGGTGATCTCGGTGCCGGTCATGGCCGGCTGGATGCCCAGGTTCTCGCTGTTGGCGGTAGGGCCTTTGGTCCAGCGGTGATGGCCGCGCGAGACATCGCTCCAGCGCTCCAGGCGCCCCTGGAAGCCGCGCTGGGCCTCGCGAAACTCCACCAGGTCGTCCGGCGTGCCCATGCCCGAAACGTTGAAAAAATCCTCGAACTGACGGATGCGATTTTCCCGGTCGGCATCGCTCTCGCCCTTGACCCCGATGCACTGGCTGATGATCTCGGTCTTGTTCCAGGCGATGGGGCGGATGATCCGCAGTTGCGAGCTGATCTGGTCGAGGAAGAACAGGCTCGGGTAGATGTTCAGGTTGCGCAGGCGGTGCATCATCCACTCGGCCTTGGCCTGGCCGTGCTCCTGCACCAGGCGCGGCATGATCGTGGCGTAGCCGGAGCGCACCGCCGGGTTGGGCATTTCGCTGAACAGCACGCTGTGGCCGTTGTTGAAGGCGAACCAGCCATCGTCGGTGCTGGCGTCGCCGGCGCCGAGCTTGCTGTAGTCCAGGGTGGCGCCGGTGCCAGTGCCGTTGTCGGCGTTGACCTGCTGGCGATGCTGCACCGTGGCCACGTAGTTGTAGTGCACGGTGCTGACGTGATAACCGTCCAGGCCGTTCTCGTTCTGCAGCTTCCAGTTGCCGTCGTAGGTGTAGGCGGACTTGCCCGGCAATACCTCCAGCTCACCGTTGGGCGACTGGGCGACCATCATGTCGAAGAAGATCCTGGCATCACCGAGGAAGTCTTCCAGGCTGTTGTCGGCGGCCACATCCAGGCTGATGAAGACAAAGCCCTTGTAGCTGTCGATGCGAGCCTTTTTCAGGCCGCGGGTGGCCTTGTCGAAACCTTCGTCGTATTCCCCTGGCGCCTTGACCTTCACCAGACGCCCGTCGCTCTTGTAGCACCAGGCGTGGAACGGGCAGGTGAAGGTCGACTGGTTGCCTTTGGCGACCCGGGTCAGGGTGGTGCCGCGGTGCTGGCAGGCGTTGATCAGGGCATTGAGCCGGCCCTCGTCGTCGCGGGTGATGATCATCGGCTGGCGCCCGGCGCGCATCGTGATGAAGTCGTGGTTGTTGGGCAATTCGCTTTCGTGACAGGCGTAGATCCAGTTCTTCTCGAAGATCAGTTCCATCTCCAGATCGAACAGTTCGGGCTCGGTGAACATCTCCCGAGCGATCCGGAACACCCCGTCCGCGGGGCGAAAATCCAGGCAGTTGTCGATGAAGCTTTTCCACTGCTCGACGTTTCTTGCACCACTCATGAGTCGGTACCTTTTTTATTCAGGTCAATCGGGTGCCGTCATTAGAGAGAGTGCAGGGCGCCGGTGGCTATCCGCTTAGTCGGCCAAGGCCATCCATAAAATTTGCCTGGGTAGCCTCTACCCACAATCGCGCGGATAAGTGATCGGCGGCTGCATCACGGGGCGCTGATCGGCTACTGTGAGCCCAGCCAAAGAGGGCGACGGGGCGTGGTTATCCACTTAGTGGGCGATTGCTATCCAATGGGTTGGCAGCGTTGCCGGCTGGCGCAAAACTTGCCCTGTCACACAAGACGTGCCGTCAGAGCGCGCTGAATAAAAATATCGCCGTGGGTGCATCATGATGAATAGCAAAGCTGATGGGCCGTTTCGCGAGATTCGTATCGATCGCTATGACCTTGAGGGGGCCAGGAGCTGGATGGCGGGAATCTGCGGTCCTCATCGCCTGGAAACCGCCAACCCTGAACGTATCCGTTTTCACCACAGTGCCAACGTGCTCAGGTCGCGCTCCACGACCCTGGGGATCATTGAGTACGGCACCGATGTCGTGGTGGACATCGAAGACACCGAGCGCTTTAGCAGCTACAGCCTGAGCCTGCCGCTGTGCGGTGAACAGGAGCTGAGCAAGGACGGTCGGCTGCTGCGTTCGGACCGCGACCAGGGGGTGATCATTGCCCCCAACGAAAGCCAGGTGCTGGCCATTTCCGGCGACTGCCGCAAGTTGCAAGTGGTGATCTCCCGGCCGGCCATGAGCGAGGCCCTGGAAACCTTGCTGCAACGCCCGGTGCAGCAGCCGCTGCGCTTCGAGCCGGCCATGGACGCGCTGCACGGCGCCGCCGCGGCCTGGTGGCGCATGGCCCAGCACTTTATTGGCGAGTTGAACCAGGGCAACGAGCTGTACGAGCAGTTGGCCTTTACCCGGGAAATCGAAAGCTCATTGATCAAAGGCCTGATCCTCGCCCAGCCCAACAATTACTCCGCAGAGTTGCAGGCGATGCTGGGGGTCAAGCTGCCGCATTACCTGGTGCGGGCTCGCCAGTACCTGCACGAACATGCCCGCGAGGCGGTGCACCTGGAAGACTTGGAAGCCGCCGCCGGGGTGTCGCGTTTCAAGCTGTTCGAGGCCTTTCGCAAGTACTTCGCCCTGTCGCCCATGGCCTATCTCAAGCGCCATCGGCTCAACGGCGTGCGCCAGGAAATCCTTGAGCACGGCGCCGCGCGCAACATTTCGGAGATCGCCCTGGGCTGGGGCTTCACCCACCTGGGGCGGTTTTCCGCGGAGTACCGCAAGCTGTTCGACGAGGCGCCCAGCGCCACCGCGCAGCGCCATCCGGCGCGACGCCCGGCGGGTTTCTAGCAGGGCCTACTTGCGCAGCACCAGGTCCAGCAGACTGTTTTGTTCCTTGATCTTCTGCAGGACGATTTCCGAGCGGATGTCGGTGACCCCGGAGGCGCGGTTCAGGTGGTTGACGATGAAATCCGAGAAGTGCTTGAGGTTGCGCGCCTGCACCCGCAGCACGTAGTTGCTGGCGCCGGTGATCACGTAGGCGGCGACCACTTCCGGCCACTGCTGGACCTTGCCGATGAAGGTCTCGTGCCAGCCTTCCACGTCCTGGCGCAGCGACACATGCACGATGGCTTCCAGCTCGATGCCCAGGCGTTCGGCGTTGAGCTGGGCGCGGTAGCCGCTGATGATCCCGTCGCCTTCGAGCATGCGCAGGCGACGCAGGCAGGCCGAGGGCGAGAGGGCCACTTTTTCGGCCAGTTCCTGGTTGCTGATACGTCCATCCTGTTGCAGAAAGTAGAGGATGCGCAGGTCGGTGGAGTCGAGGGTCATGGTTGGCATAAATCCACGTTTTTTATTGAAGGATTAGAATTTTATTCGAGATTAGTACGGTAAGGCGCTGCACTTTGCACGAAAATTCTAGCGAGCTTCATCCATTATTTCCTGAGTTTACGGGTCGCCCAGACCCTGTGCCCGGCCTGCGCCTGGCGGACATGACTTGACTAAGACAGGATTTCCAATGATCGATAAAAACCACTGCCTGCGTCTCGATGAACAGGATCCACTGGCGCCGCTGCGCCAACAGTTCGCCTTGCCCGAGGGCGTGATCTACCTCGATGGCAACTCCCTCGGAGCCCGTCCCGTGGCCTCCCTGGAACGGGCCCGGCAAGTGATCGAGCAGGAGTGGGGCGATGGCCTGATTCGCAGCTGGAACAGCGCCGGCTGGCGTGACCTGTCCCAGCGCCTGGGGGACCGACTGGCCCCGTTGATCGGCGCCGGCAGCAGCGAAGTGGTGATCACCGACACCACCACCATCAACCTGTTCAAGGTGCTCAGTGCGGCCTTGCGGGTGCAGGCCGAACGCGCCCCCGAACGGCGGGTGATCGTTTCCGAAAGCAGCAACTTCCCTTCCGACCTGTACATCGCCGAGGGACTGACCCAGATGCTTGAGCAGGGCTATTCCCTGCGCCTGGTAGACAGCCCGGAACAACTGCCAGCCGCCATCGACCAGGACGTGGCGGTGGTGATGCTCACCCACGTCAACTACAAGACCGGCTACATGCACGACATGCAGGCCGTGACCTCGCTGATCCACGAAGCCGGCGCCCTGAGCCTCTGGGACCTGGCCCACTCGGCCGGCGCGGTGCCGGTGGAGCTGAATCGCAGCGGCGCCGACTACGCCATCGGCTGCACCTACAAATACCTCAACGGCGGTCCGGGTTCGCAAGCCTTCGCCTGGGTTGCTCCTGCCCTGTGCAATCTGGTGACCCAGCCACTGTCCGGCTGGTTCGGGCATGCCCGGCAGTTCGACATGGCCACCCAGTACGAGCCTGCCAGCGGTATCGCCCGCTACCTGTGCGGCACCCAGCCGATCACTTCGCTGGCCATGGTCGAGTGCGGCCTGGAGGTCTTCGAACAGACCGACATGCAGAGCCTGCGGCGCAAGTCCCTGGCCCTGACCGACCTGTTCATCGAACTGGTGGAACAGCGTTGCGCCGGCCACGACCTGAAGCTGGTAACCCCACGCGATCATGCCAAGCGTGGCAGCCACGTGAGCTTCGAGCACCCCGAAGGCTACGCGGTGATCCAGGCCCTGATCGCCCGGGGCGTGATCGGCGACTACCGCGAACCGCGGATCATGCGTTTCGGCTTCACCCCGCTCTACACCCGTTTCAGCGAAGTCTGGGAGGCGGTGCAGATTCTCGGTGAAATCCTTGATCAGAAAACCTGGGCCCAGGCGCAGTTCCAGGTGCGTCACAGCGTGACCTGAGACGCGCTTTATCCCCTGGTTGCTGCTGCATGCGGCGACCAGGGCTGCGGCACAAGGACGGGCCGTCACAACGATTTATACGTGCACACAAGAATAAAGAGACACTCAAAGTGACCACCTCCAACAAGGGTTTCGAAGCGATTTCCAATCGCGAGCAGGGCCTCAGGCGCCAGCTGACCGCCGGCCAGATGAGTATGATCGCCATCGGCGGGGCCATCGGCACCGGGCTGTTCATGGGCAGCGCCTATGCCATCGGTTATGCCGGCCCCAGCGTGCTGCTGAGCTACGCCATCGGTGCGCTGATCACCTTGATCCTGATGGGCTGCCTGGCGGAAATGACCGTGGCCCATTCCACCTCCGGCTCCTTTGGCGCCTATGCCGAGTTCTACATCGGCCCGCTGGCCGGGTTCCTGGTGCGTTATGCCTATTGGGCGGCCATCGTGCTGGCGGTGGGCGCCGAGGTCACGGCCATTGCCATGTACATGAAGTACTGGTTCGCCAACGTTCCGGAGTGGGTGTGGATTGTTTCCTTCTCCAGCGTGCTGATTCTGCTTAACGCCATCAGCGTGAAGACCTTCGGCAATTTCGAATACTGGTTCTCCACCATCAAGATCGCCGCCATCGTCGGTTTCATCATCCTCGCGGTGTATGTGGTGTTCGGCTCCGGCAACCCCGATTACGGCGTGCACAACTACAGCGCCCACGGCGGCTTTTTCCCCAACGGTTTCGAGGGCATGTGGATCGCGGTGATCGTGTCGATCTTCAGCTACCTGAGCGTGGAAATGATCGCCGTGGCGGCGGGGGAGGCCAAGGACCCGCAGCGTGCGGTGAAGCAGGCGTTTCGCGCAACCATCGCGCGCCTGGTGGTGTTCTACCTGCTGACCCTGGCGCTGATGCTGGCGATCGTGCCCTGGGTCCAGGCGGGCAAGGCCCAGAGCCCGTTCGTCACGGTGATGCAGACCATCGGCATTCCCGGGGCCACCGGGGTGATGAACTTCGTGATCCTGATTGCGGCCCTGTCGGCGATGAACAGCCAGCTCTACATCACCACGCGGATGATGTTCAGCCTGTCCCGCGCCGGCTTTGCGCCCAAGTCCATGGGCGCCCTGAGCAAGACCGGGATTCCGCTGAATGCCTTGCTGCTGTCCAGCTCCGGTATCGCCCTGGCCACCTTGATCAACGTGCTGTACCCGGAGAGCTCATTCGTCCTGATGATGGCGATCTCGATGTTTGGCGCGATCTTCACCTGGTTCATGATCTTCCTCACCCACTACTGCTTCCGTCGTTATCACCAGCGTCATGGTGAACAGCAACTGTCGTTCCGCATGCGGCTGTTTCCCTTCAGCACCCTGCTGGGACTGGTGCTGATGGGGGCGGTAATGATCACCACCTTCTTCACCGAGGCGTTCAAGATGACCCTGGTGTTCGGCGTGCCCTTCCTGCTGTTGCTGACCCTGGTCTACTACCTGTGCTTCCGTAAGCCCAGGACAGTCGCCGGGTTGTCCGAGGTCTGAGGCCACGCCTTCCGGATGTCCAGCAGCTTGGCCTGCTCTCGTACGTATAGCTCGTACGTATCGGTGGCGGCCGGTGTACCGGCCGATCACCCCATTCGTAGGCTTCGCATCCTGGTCGATACGATTCTCCGCGAGCTGAGCGATCTGCTGGACACCCGCTATGCGACGCTGGGTGGCCGTCGATTCCACCTGAGCGGATTCTCCGGGCATCGCTGGTGAAGGTTGTGTATAGCGTGCGTAGTGAGCGACTAAAGAGGGGGGGCAGGTCTCGCCACCGTGCGAGGCTGGGTCACCTGGGCCTTAGCGGCTTACAATGCGATCCGCCTGGGCGCAATCGCTGGGTGGTGGCAGCCATCCCCGACTTGAGTTGTGGTGAGTGTCGCGCTTGCGACGAACGAGCCGACTTGAAAATCGAAAGCCTTCAAAGGTGCTGCGCATGACAAATTGGCAACGTGGTGACTTAGTCGAGCTAGACGGCCTTCTTGCGGTCGTGGTCGGCATTGAGGGGGACCCCAATGTCCCCGAGGAACACATCGCAGTTTGGTTTGGTGCCCCAAGCTGCCTCCGAAAGTCCAAGGGCGGAGCTGGTGGAGCGAGTCCGGAGGTCTGGACGGTGCCAGCGTACTTATTCGTGCGAGCCGCTGAGCCTGAGTGGCGTCACTAGGTAATTGAATTTTCTATCGGAATGCACTTTTTTGCTCCTTTCTCAACGACCTGCTAGAGGCTGCCCAGGGGGCATTCTTCGCGAGCCTGTTGCAGGCTGGTCTCGAAGACTTCGAGCCGGCTCTGCAACTGCTGCAAGTCTTCGATTTGTTGATGCAGCTCGCGCCTTTTTTGCGCCAGGGCGGCCTGCGCGCGGTCCCAGGGAAAGGCCTGGCCCTGGTGCGTGGCGAACACCTGCTGCAATTCCTTGAGCTTGAACCCCAGCTGTTGCGCGCACTTGATGAACATCAGTTGCTCGACGCTCTGGGCGTCATAGAGGCGGTAGCGACCCTGACGCGGAGCTTCGGGCAACAGGCCGATGGCTTCGTAGTGACGGATGCTCTTGACCGTGGTCCCGGACAGTTGCGCGGCTTGGCCGATGTACATGAAAACTCCTTGTTCAGTACCGGTTTCGGGCGGTGGACAGCGTTGCGCATTATCCGGTGGATTCACTGCCTGGCAAGGTACTGCGCCTGCATCAGCCAATCCGCCTTGCGCTCTTCACTGGCGTCCAGCACCGGGCCAAAGGTCAGGGTGCGCAACGGCTTGATGCCGCAGAAGGCCAGGGTGGTGCGGCGCATCTGCTGCAAGCCGGGCATGCGATAGAACCAGCGGAAATACCAGGGCGGGGTGTCCATGGTCACCATCAGGTGGGCGGTGCGGCCCTTGAGCAGTTGCTCGGGAAAGGCCTTGCCGGGGCGGTACTTGAAGGCGAAGCCCGGCAGCAGCACACGGTCGAGAAAGCCCTTCATCAGGGCTGGAATCCCGCCCCACCAGATGGGAAAGACCCAGGTCAGGTGCTCGGCCCAGAGGATGTCGGCCTGGGCCCGTTGCAGGTCTTCCTCCAGAGGCTGAATCTGCCGGTAGCCTTCGTGCAGCACCGGATCGAAGCACAGGTCGCCGAGCCTGAGCTGGCGCACGTCATGCCCGGCCTCTTGCGCCGCTTTCACGTAGCGCTCGCTCAATGCCGCGCACAGGCTGTTGCGCGAGGGGTGGCCGAGAATCACCAGGATGCGTTTGCTCATTGCCGTGGTCCTTGAGGGATAAACCCCAAGGCTAAAGTCTGCCCCTAAGGGGAGAGTCAAGGCGGCAGCAGTGCCGCGCACAAACCTTGGGCATACAGCGGCAGGGCCTCGAAGTCACGGGCGCACAACAGCAACCGGCGCCGTGCCCAGGCTTCGTTCAAGGGACGGGACTGCAACGGCAGGTGACGGTTGCGCTCCAGGGCGGCCAGGGGCACCAGCGCCAGCCCGGCACCACGGGCCACCATGCGCAACAGGGTGTCGAAGCCTTCGGCGCGGATGCGCAATTGCATGCGTCGTCCCAGGTGCAGGGCCTGTTCCTCCAGATACACCGCCAGGGCGCTGTGGTTGGCCAGGCCAACATAGTCGTGGGCCAGAGTGTCGTTGAAGCTGAGGTTGGGCTGCAGGCTCAGCGGGTGATCCTGGGGCATCACCAGGACCAGCGGATCATCACGGAAGGGCCGACTCATCAGTCCCTGAATATCCACCGCGTCGGAGACGATACCCAGGTCTGCCGCACCCTGGCGCAGGGCGTGGGTGATGCGCTGGCTGGGCAATTCCTGCAGGTCGATATCCACCTGGGGCTGGTTGTGCAGGAAGTCCGCCAGCAGCTCCGGCAGGTACTCGCTGAGGGCGGTGGTGTTGCACAACAGGCGCACCTGGCCCTTGATTCCCCTGGCGTACTCAGCGAGGTCCTGTTGCAGGTGCTCGACATACAGCAGCAGGGTCCGCGCATGCTGGGCCAGGGCCTTGCCTGGGGCTGTCGGGCGGATGCCGCGACGCCCGCGTTCGAGGAACTCGATGCCCAGCGAGGCCTCCATGGCACGGATCCGAGCACTGGCGGCGGCCAGTGACAAGTGGCTGCGAGCGGCTCCGGCGGTGATATTGCCGGCTTCCAGAATGTTCAAGTACAGCCGCAGGTCGATCAGGTCGAAGTGCATGGGGCATTCCTCGGGGAACGGGGTCTCTTACGGAGGCCGTGCAGATGTTTTTGTAGGAGCCGGCTTGCCGGCGAAGAGGCCTTTGGATTTGGCATCGGGCTTGAGTGCGCCTTCGCTGGCAAGCCAGCTCCTACAGAGGTACGGGCAATAGGCTTTGGTATGTGCCTATTGCCTGGCAAGAGGCTGGCTCAGTATATGGCAGATTTTCAGCGTGCCGCTCCGGGTGCAGCATTGGCCCATGAACAGCTCACTCGCGTTTTATCAGAACCTTGGAACAGCCCTTTCCCTTATGGTGGTCGGCACCTTTGTACTGGCCGGCATGGTCAAGGGAGCGATCGGCCTCGGCTTGCCCACCATCGCCATGGGGCTGTTGGGACTGGCTATGGCGCCGGCGCAGGCTGCGGCCTTGCTGATCATTCCGGCGACCCTGACCAATCTCTGGCAACTGGCCTTTGGCGGGCACCTGCCGGCCTTGCTCAAGCGCCTGTGGCCGATGCTGCTGGCGATCTTCGTGGGCACGGCCGCCGGTTCATTGTGGCTGGGCATCGAGGGCGGGCATTGGGTGGTGCGGGGGTTGGGCGCGGCGTTGCTGCTGTATGCCCTGAGCGGCCTGCTGTTGCCGACCCTGCGCGTGTCGCCGGCCCAGGAGCGCTGGCTGGCCCCGCTGTGCGGGCTGGTCACCGGGGTCATTACTTCGGTCACCGGGGTGTTCGTGATCCCGGCGGTGCCCTATCTGCAGGCCCTGGGCTTGAACAAGGATCAGTTGGTGCAGGCCCTGGGCCTGTCGTTCACCGTCTCGACCCTGGCCCTGGCCGCCGGCCTGCTGTGGCGTGGCGCCCTGGGCAGCGCAGAGCTGGGGGCTTCCTTGCTGACCCTGGTCCCGGCGCTGTTGGGCATGTGGCTGGGGCAATGGTTGCGCCAGCGCATCAGCGCCCTGCTGTTCAAGCGGGCGTTCTTCATCGGCCTGGGGCTGCTGGGCGGGCACCTGCTGATCAGCGGCTAGACCTTTTGCTCAGCGGCCAGCCGCGGCCGGGCTGAGCATGTCGATGGCGCGGATCTCGAAGTCCTGCTCCAGGTAGTCCATACGGGCCTCAAGGAACTGCTGCATGTGCGGCAGGTTGGAGTGGATATCCAGCGCCTCCTGGGAGGCCCAGACCTCATAGAAAATGAACAGGCTCGGGTCCTGCCGGTCCCGCAGCATGTGGTATTCGATGCAGCCTGCTTCGGCGCGACTGGCCGCGACGTGTCTGAGGAAGAAGGCTTCGAAAGCGTCGGCGCGCTCGGGACGGGTCTTGGCCTGAAGGATAAAGGCCTGGGGCGTGGACATGCGCAAAGCACTCATTGACGGGGAAGGTGCTGAAAATCCTAAGGCAAAGATCGGCTGTCGATTCGTGCGTTTGAGTCAAATGTATTTTGAGCAACCCGGGCTTATTCTCCGCTCCCGGCCTGATTAACCTGCCGCCATCGTTTGCAACCTTCACAGCCCGTCGCTGCCGATGCGCGATGGGCTGTCCCCGATGAGGCCGGATCATGAAAAAAGTACTGCTGCTCAATGGCGCCAAACAGTTCGCCCACTCCGATGGCCGTTACAACGCCACCCTGCACGACACCGCCCTGGCGGTGCTGGATCGCGGTGGCCTGGAGGTCAAGGTCACCCATATCGACGAGGGCTACGACATTCAGGAAGAAGTGGCGAAGTTTCTCTGGGCCGACGTGATCATCTACCAGATGCCCGGCTGGTGGATGGGCGCGCCGTGGATCGTCAAGAAGTACATCGACGAAGTCTTCACCGAAGGCCACGGCAGCCTCTACGCCAGCGATGGCCGGACCCGTTCCGACGCCTCGCAGAAATACGGCAGCGGCGGCCTGATCCAGGGCAAGCAGTACATGCTCTCGCTGACCTGGAACGCGCCGCAGCAGGCCTTTGACGATCCGACCGACTTCTTCGAAGCCAAGGGCGTGGACGCGGTGTACTTCCCGTTCCACAAGGCCAACCAGTTCCTCGGCATGAGCGGCTTGCCGACCTTTCTCTGTGTGGACGTAATGAAGCGCCCGAACATCGAAGGCGATGTGCAGCGTTATGCGCAGCACCTCAAGGCGGTGTTCAATCTCCAGGGCTGAATCCGGCTACTATTGAGCGCTTTGAAGCCGAGCTCTGGTTGGCCGGAGCCCACCACCGCCGATAAAGGACGCCTGTGAAAGCCCGATCCGACGAGTTGCAAGTCTTCGTCTGCGTCATCGAGTGCGGTTCGATTTCCGCCGCCGCCGAGCAATTGGCCCAGACCCCTTCGGCGGTCAGCCGCAGCGTGTCGCGCTTGGAGGCCAAGCTCGACACCACGCTGATCAACCGCACTACTCGACGCATGGACCTGACCGAAGAGGGGCGCTACTTCTTCGAGCAGGCCAAGCGGATCCTTGACCAGATGGACACGCTCGAGGCCCATCTGTCGTCGCGCCAGAACTCCCCGTCCGGGCGCCTGCGGATCAACGCCGCATCGCCCTTCATGCTGCATGCCATCGTTCCCCATGTGGCCGATTTCCGCCGCCTGTACCCGGATATCCAGCTGGAACTCAACAGCGACGACCTGATCATCGACCTGCTGGAGCAGAGCACCGACATCGCCATCCGCATCGGCGTGCTGGCGGACTCGACCCTGCATGCCCGCTCCCTGGGCTGTAGCCCGCTGCATATCCTCGCCAGCCCCGATTACCTGGCCCGCCACGGCACGCCGCAAAGCGTGGCCGAACTGGCCGACCACACCTTGCTCGGCTTCACCCAGACCGAGACCCTCAATCACTGGCCGCTGCGCCATGCCCACGGCGACCGCTGGCAGATCCAGGCAGACATCAGTGCCTCTAGCGGCGAGACCCTGCGCCACCTGGCGCTGGCAGGGCAGGGCATTGCCTGCCTGTCGCACTTCATGACCATCGACGACATCCGCGGCGGACGTCTGCAGCCGCTGCTGGCCTCGTTCAACAGCGGCTATCGCCAGCCGATCAACGCGGTGTACTACCGCAACTCGCAACTGGCCCTGCGCATCCAGTGCTTCCTGGATTTCATCCAGCTCAAGCTGGCCGATTACGCCCACCCTGAATTCCAGGGCTGAAGGTTCCGCGCCTCCCCCGTATGCATCGGGTCTGCCTGGCAACCGATCCGTCGTGGGAGCCGGCTTGCCGGCGAAGGTGGGGCGGATTTTGCGCAAGTCCCGAAAGCGCTTTCGCTGGCAAGTCAGTTCCTTGTATCTCGACTACCGCTGCGTCAGGAGCGAAAACTCATCGACTGATCATCGAGGGGGGCCAGGAAGCCGTCCAGCTCCTTACGGTTATCCATGGCTGTGGGTTGGGACGTTCGTACAGCGATTGGCGATTGCTCAAACCCGCGTCTCGGGCCTATGTTCTTGCCGTTCTATAACAAGAAAAGGAAGGACCTTATGCGCATTCTGTTGTTCAAGTCCCTGGCCCTGGCGGCCGCCATCGCCGCCAGCGGTTCGGCCTTTGCCGTGACGCTGGAAGGCGGCGCGGTAGCGGCCCCCAACCAGTACGGAGCCGATGTCGCGGCGCAGATCCTGAAGAAGGGTGGCAACGCGGTGGATGCCGCGGTGGCCACGGCGTTCACCCTGGCGGTGACTTACCCCGAAGCCGGCAATATTGGCGGCGGCGGTTTCATGACGATGTTCATCGACGGCAAACCCTACTTCCTCGACTACCGGGAAACCGCGCCCAAGGCCGCGACCCGGGACATGTACCTGAATGAAAAGGGCGAGGTAATCGAAAACCTGAGCCTGGTGGGCGCGCGCGCCGCCGGCGTGCCGGGCACGGTGATGGGGCTGTGGGAGGCCCACCGGAAGTTCGGCAAGTTACCGTGGAGCGAGTTGATCACTCCGGCCGTGGGCTACGCGAAAAACGGCTTCAAGGTGGCCGACAAGCAGTACCAGTACCGCGAGGATGCGTTGAAGCTGTTCAACGGCAGCACCAACTTCGGTGACTACTTCGGCAGCATGAAGCCGGGTGAAACCTTCCGTCAGCCGGAGCTGGCCGCCACCCTGGAACGCATCGCCGACCAGGGCGCCAAGGAGTTCTACAGCGGCAAGACCGCCGACTTGCTGGTGGCGCAGATGCAGGCCGACAAGGGCCTGATCACCAAGCAGGACCTGCAGGACTACAAGGTCCAGTGGCGCCAGCCGCTGCAGGTGACCTTCCGTGGCAACACCCTGTACACCGCGCCGCCGCCCAGCTCTGGCGGGGTCGCCCTGGCGCAGCTGATCAGCATCAAAGAAGAACGCGCCGCGGACTTCAAGGGCGTCGAGCTGAACTCGGCCAAGTACATTCACTTGCTGGCGGAAATCGAAAAGCGCGTGTTCGCCGACCGTGCCGACTACCTGGGCGACCCGGCGTTTTCCGAGGTACCGGTCAAGCAACTGACCGACCCGGCCTACCTGAAAAAGCGCGCCGCCGAGATCAACCCTAACGCTATCTCGCCCACCGAGAAGGTGCGTCCGGGGCTTGAGCCACACCAGACCACCCACTTCTCCATCGTCGATGCTCAGGGCAACGCGGTGAGCAACACCTACACCCTGAACTGGGATTACGGCAGTGGCGTGGTGGTCAAGGGCGCGGGTTTCCTGCTCAACG
Source organism: Pseudomonas sp. LD120 (assembly GCF_009861525.1). Taxonomy (GTDB): domain Bacteria; phylum Pseudomonadota; class Gammaproteobacteria; order Pseudomonadales; family Pseudomonadaceae; genus Aquipseudomonas. The sequence continues at coordinate 1,054,686 of NZ_WVHL01000005.1, forward strand.
ACGAAATGGACGACTTCAGCGCCAAGCCTGGCGTGGCCAACGCCTTCGGCGTGGTGGGTGGCGATGCCAACGCCATTGCCCCGGGCAAGCGCATGCTGTCGTCCATGAGCCCGAGCCTGGTGACCCGCGATGGCAAGGTCACCCTGGTGCTGGGCACCCCCGGTGGTTCGCGGATCTTCACCTCGATCTTCCAGGTGCTGAACAACCTCTACGACTACCACCTGCCCCTGGAAAAAGCCGTGGCCGCGCAACGCGTGCATCACCAGTTGTTGCCCAAGGACACGATCTATTACGACGCCTATGCGCCGCTCACCGGCGAGGTGGCCGATGCGTTGAAGGCCATGGGTTACACCCTGGAAGATCAGGGCTGGGAAATGGGTGATATCCAGGCAATCCGGATCAATGGCACTCAGTTGGAAACCGCGTCCGACCCGCGTGGCCGGGGTGTGGGACATGTGGTGAAGTAATCGTTGCCTCCTGGCGAGAGCCCGCTGGCCGGCTCTCGCCCTCTCGCTCTCAGCCATTCGGCTGGTGTGCTCGCGCTCAATTCCGTACCATTCCGCGCTCGTTCCGTCATTTCCCCAGGGCCGCTTCTGCCGGTCCAACTATCAGGTCAATCATGAAAGCAAAACGTCTGCGTGCCGATGTCCTGGCCGGACTCACTACCTCCTTCGCCTTGCTGCCCGAGTGCATCGCCTTTGCCTTGGTCGCTCATCTCAATCCGTTGATGGGCCTGTATGGCGCTTTCTTTATCTGTACCTTGACCGCGCTGTTCGGCGGCCGGCCGGGCATGGTGTCCGGAGCTGCCGGGTCCATGGCGGTGGTGATCGTCGCCCTGGTGGTGCAGCACGGGGTGCAGTACCTGCTGGCCACGGTGTTGCTCGGCGGGCTGATCATGGTCGCCTTTGGTTTGCTGCGTTTGGGCAAACTGGTGCGCATGGTGCCGCACCCGGTGATGCTGGGTTTCGTCAACGGTCTGGCGATCATCATCGCCCTGGCCCAGTTGGAGCATTTCAAGAGCGGTGAACACTGGCTCAGCGGGCAGCCGCTGTACTTGATGGCGGGCCTGGTGGCGCTGACCATGGCCATTGTCTACCTGCTGCCCCGCCTGACCCGGGCGGTGCCGCCGGCCCTGGTGGCGATCCTCGGCGTCGGTCTGCTGGTGTACCTGATGGGCCTGCCGACCCGCACCCTGGGGGACATGGCGCATATCGCCGGTGGCCTGCCCAGCCTGTCGTTGCCCCAGGTGCCCTTGGACCTGGAAACCCTGTCGATCATTGCGCCGTATGCGTTGCTGATGGCCATGGTCGGTCTGCTGGAAACCCTGCTGACCCTCAACCTCACCGATGAAATCACCGAGAGCCGTGGCTACCCGGATCGCGAGTGCGTGGCCCTGGGCGCGGCCAATATGGTCTCGGGAGTGTTCGGCGGCATGGGCGGCTGCGCGATGATCGGCCAGACCGTGATCAACCTCAGCTCCGGCGGCCGCGGGCGTTTGTCCGGGGTGGTGGCCGGCGGTCTGATCCTGCTGTTCGTGCTGTTTCTATCGCCGCTGATCGAGCGTATTCCTCTGGCCGCGCTGGTGGGGGTGATGTTTGTGGTGTCGCAGCAGACCTTCGCCTGGGCGTCCCTGCGGGTGATCAACAAGGTGCCGTTGCACGATGTGCTGGTGATTCTGGCCGTGACCGTGATCACGGTGTTCACCGACCTGGCCACTGCGGTGCTCTGCGGCATTGTTATCGCAGCCCTCAACTTTGCCTGGCAGCAAGCCCGTGAGCTGTACGCCGACAGCCACTTGGAGGCCGACGGCAGCAAGCTCTACCACTTGCACGGGACTTTGTTCTTTGCCTCCACCACGCCCTTTCTCAACCAGTTCGACCCGGCCAACGACCCAGAGCGCGTGACCATCGACTGTCGTCACCTGAGCTTTGTCGACTACTCGGCCATCGCCGCGCTGAAAACCCTGCGCGAGCGCTACGCCAAGGCTGGCAAGCAACTGCGGGTGCTGCACCTGTCGGAGCGTTGCAAGAAACTGCTCAAACGCGCACGCGAGCAGCACGACTGAGGGCATCGGGCGAGTGGCCGTGCTCGCCCGTTTTTCGGCACTCGCGGATGAAAATCCTCCTTGTTGATTTTCATCATCGCCGCCTTTGCTTAGCTGTTCGCGACAACACCTGCCTCTTTACGAAAATAAGTTTCGCCTGGTTTGAATATCACTTTCTTAAGTGATTAATGAATTTCACAACCATTCCAAGTGACGCTGTTTTCGAGGAGGACGCCATGGCTCCTGCATCGGGTTACTGGCTGCTGGGTTACGCCGCAGTCGCCATCATTGCGTTGATCGTGCTGATTGCTCGCTATCGCCTCAACCCCTTCATTGTCATCACCTTGGTCTCCGTCGGGCTGGCGTTGATGGCCGGCATGCCGCCGTCCGGGGTCGTGGGGGCTTATGAGGCCGGCGTTGGTAAAACCTTGGGCCACATCGCCCTGGTGGTGGCCTTGGGCACCATGCTTGGCAAGCTGATGGCCGAATCCGGCGGGGCGGACCAGGTGGCGCGGACCCTGATCGAGCGCTTCGGTGAACGCAACGCCCACTGGGCCATGGTGTGCATTGCCTTTCTGGTGGGGCTGCCGCTGTTTTTCGAGGTGGGCTTTGTACTGCTGGTGCCGATCGCCTTCACCGTGGCGCGCAGGGTTGGGGTGTCGCTGCTGATGGTGGGCCTGCCCATGGTCGCCGGGCTGTCGGTGGTGCACGCCCTGGTACCGCCTCATCCGGGGGCGATGCTGGCGGTGCAGGCCTATCAGGCGTCGGTGGGGCAGACGCTGTTGTACGCACTGCTGATTGGCATGCCCACGGCGATCATTGCCGGACCGGTGTACGCGCGGTTGATCGTGCCGCACATTCATTTGCCGGCGCAGAATCCCCTGGAGCGTCAGTTCATCGCCCGTGAAGCGCGTTCGCGCCTGCCCAGCTTTCGCCTGACCATGGCGACCATCCTGCTGCCGGTGGTGCTGATGCTGATCGGTGGCTGGGCCAACCTGCTGGCGGCGCCGGGCACTGGCCTCAACCAGTTTTTGCAGTTTATCGGCAACTCGGTGATTGCCTTGCTGGTGGCAACGTTGGTGAGCTTCTGGACCCTGGGTCTGGCCCAAGGCTTTAACCGTGAGTCGATCCTCAAGTTCACCAACGAATGCCTGGCTCCCACCGCCAGCATTACCTTGCTGGTGGGGGCTGGCGGCGGCCTCAACCGCATTCTCATTGACTCCGGGGTGACCGAGCAGATCGTCGGCCTGGCCCATGAATTCCAGTTGTCGCCGCTGTGGATGGGCTGGTTGTTCGCCGTGCTGATGCGGGTCGCCACCGGTTCGGCCACCGTGGCCCTGACCACCGCATCCGGGGTGGTGGCGCCAGTGGCGCTGGGCCTGGGTTATCCCCACCCGGAACTGCTGGTGATCGCCACTGGCGCCGGCTCGGTGATTCTGTCCCACGTCAATGACGGTGGCTTCTGGCTAGTGAAGGAATACTTCAATATGACCGTCGCTCAAACCTTCAAGACCTGGACTGTGCTGGAGACCTTGATCTCGGTGATCGCCTTCGCGCTGACCCTGGTCCTCGCGGAGTTTCTGTAGATGGACATCCTGTACCAGATCCGCTCATGCCTGGGGTTTCTCAGCGCCGGGGAAGCGCGGGTCGCCCGCCTGATGCTCGATGACGTCGGCTTTGCCGCCGATGCCAGCCTCGATGAACTGGCCCGGCGCGCCGACGTCAGTGCGGCGACCTTATCGCGTTTTGCCCGCAGTGTCGGTTGCCGTGACTTGCGCCAGTTGCGCCTGCAATTGGCTCAGGCCAGCGCTGTCGGCAGCCGTTTTCTTGACCCCGCCGGGGCGCCTGCGCAATCGGGTTTCTACCGGCAGATCGTCGGTGACATCGAGTCGGCGCTGCATCAGCATCTGGCGGGATTCGACGAAGCGCGCTTCGCTGACGCGGTGCGCCTGCTGGGCCGGGCGCGGATGATACATGCCTTCGGCGCCGGCGGTTGCTCGACCCTGTGCAGCGATGAGTTGCAAGTGCGTCTGGTGCGCCTGGGCTATCCCATCGCTGCCTGCCACGACCCGGTGATGATGCGGGTCACCGCGGCGGCCTTGGGCCCGCAACACGCGGTGATCGCTTGCTCCCTGAGCGGCATCACCCCCGAGTTGCTGGAGGCGGTAACCCTGGCCCGCAGCTATGGCGCCGGGGTCCTTGCCATCACCTTGCCCGACTCCCCCCTGGCACAACTGGCGGACGTGGTGCTGGCACTGCACAGCGCCGAAACCGCGTTCATCTACAAACCCACCGCCGCCCGCTACGGCATGTTACTGGCCGTCGACGTTCTGGCCACTGAACTGGCCCTGGCCTTGCCCGATGACAATCAGGAACGCCTGCGACGCATCAAGCTGGCCCTAGACCATTACCGTGGCGGCGACGACTGCCTGCCCCTGGGAGACTGACATGCGCTATGACACGCTGATCCGCAATGCCCTGATCATCGACGGCGGCAACCGCCCGGGTTACCCCGCTGACCTTGCGATTCACGACGGGCGTATCCAACGTATTGGCGAGCTGGCCGGCGCCACGGCCGTGCAAGACATCGACGCGGCCGGCCGGGTCTTGGCGCCGGGTTTTATCGACGTGCACACCCACGACGACACCGTGGTGATCCGCCAGCCACAGATGTTGCCCAAACTCAGCCAGGGCGTGACCACGGTGATTGTCGGCAACTGCGGGATCAGCGCCGCGCCGGTGAGCCTCAAGGGCGATCCGCCGGACCCGATGAACCTGCTGGGTGAGCGCTCGATGTTTGTTTACCCGCGCTTTCGCGACTACCGCACGGCGGTGGATGCAGCGCGCCCGGCGGTCAACGTCGCGGCGCTGGTGGGGCACACAGCGCTGCGCAGCAACCACCTGACGGACTTGTACCGCACGGCCAGCGTCGATGAGATCACGGCCATGCGCGAGCAACTGCGCGAAAGCCTGGAAGACGGTGCCCTGGGGCTGTCCAGCGGCTTGGCTTATGCCAGCGCCTTTGCCGCCGACACCGACGAAGTGCTGCAACTGGCCCAGGAACTGACGGCGTTCGGCGCGGTGTACACCACCCACCTGCGCAGCGAATTCGAGCCGGTGCTGGAGGCCATGGATGAAGCCTTTTTCATTGCGCGCGCGGCCAAGGTGCCGGTGATCATCTCGCACCTCAAATGCGCTGGCGCCGGCAACTGGGGGCGCAGTCCGCAACTGCTGGCGGCCCTGGAACAGGCGGCCCGGGAGCATCCGGTGGGGTGTGACTGCTATCCCTACGCCGCCAGCTCCTCGACCCTGGACCTGAAACAGGTCACCGAGGCCTATCCCATCACCATCACCTGGTCGACGCCGCATCCGGAACAGGACGGTCGTGATCTGAACGCAATCGCCAGCGACTGGGGCCTTGGCCTGCTGGCCGCCGCCGAGCGCTTGCAACCGGCGGGGGCGGTGTACCACGGCATGGATGAAAACGATGTGCGACGCATCCTGGCCCACCCGCTGTCGATGATCGGTTCCGATGGCCTGCCGGAAGATCCCTTTCCTCACCCGCGCTTGTGGGGCGCCTTTCCCCGTGTACTGGGGCACTTCAGTCGTGACTTGGGCCTGTTCCCGCTGCACACCGCCGTGCACAAGATGACCGGGCTTTGCGCCGCGCGGTTCGGTTTGCAGCAGCGCGGTGAAATCCGCGAAGGCCACTGGGCCGATCTGGTCCTGTTCGACCCGGCGCGGGTGCGCGACCTGGCCGACTTCAAGCACCCGCAGCAAGCGGCAGAAGGGATCGACGGGGTTTGGGTCAATGGCGTGTGCAGCTACGTCGAAGGGCAGGCCAGTGGACAGCGCATGGGGCGTTTTCTGCCACGCCATGGGGATTTGTCCAGAGGCTTTAACTCAGCGGACTGATTTCTTGACGTTCATCACAGTGCTGGCTCAGTGCTATTAAAGAATCCCCGGGTGGCGCCGAACTGCTGATAATCGCCCTCGGTAGAGTCGGCGTCTTTCAGTCAGGGAGTCGCGCAATGAGTTTTGGCAAAACCACCCCCATCCTGCGGATCTTCGACGAAGCCAAGGCCCGGGAGTTCTACCTCGACTTCCTGGGTTTCAACCTCGACTGGCAACACCGCTTTGGAGATGATTTCCCCTTGTATATGCAAGTGTCCCGCGGCGAGTGTGTGCTGCACCTGTCCGAACACCATGGCGATTGCACCCCGGGCGCGGCGCTGCGCATCGAGACCGATGAGTTGGAAGCCTTCCAGCAGCAACTGTTGGCCAAGCAGTACCGTTTTTCCCACCCGCAGATTCAGGCGATGCCCTGGGGCAGCCAGGACATGAGCATCAGTGATCCGTTCGGCAACCGGCTGGTGTTCACCAACGCCATCAGCGTCTGATCGGTTTCAGGTTTCAGGCTGGGTCGAGGCCGGGGACGGCCTGGCGGAACTGCCCCGGGGTCAGCCCGGTGCGGCTCTTGAAGCTGCGGTGAAACGAACGCGGCTCGCTATACCCCAGGCGGTCGGCAATGTCCTGGATCGACAACGCACTGTGGCGCAGATAGTGCTCGGCCAGCTCCTGGCGCAAGTCATCGAGAATCTGCTGATACGAGGTGCCCGCCTGTTGCAACTGGCGCTGCAACGTCCGCTCCGACATCCGCAACTGTTCGGCCACCTGTTCCTTGCGTGGCAGGCCGTCCTTGAGCAACTGCCGCAGTACGTTGTGCACCTGCAACGCCAGGGGCGCATCGGCCAGCGCCGCCATCATCGCCTGGGCGTGATCTTCCAGAGTCTTGAGCAAACGCGCATCGGCCTGGCGCAGGGGCATTTGCAGGTACTCCAGCGGCGCCACCAGGGCCGAGCAGGCTTGCCCGAACAGCACCGGACAGCCGAACAAAGCCTCATACTGCGCCGCTTCGGCCTGTTCCGGCAGCGCATGCTCGAACCACACAGCGCTGGGCGATAACTGCGAATCGGCGATCCAGCGCGCATACAACAGCCAGGACGCCAGGACGTTTTCCACCAGGTGCCGGCGAATGTCCGGGCGCTGATGGCGGCAACTCCAGATCAGCCGCACTTCATTGCCAGCGACGTCGGCGCGGCTGGTGCCCATGTCCCCCACCAGCTTCTCGAACGGCATGATGCGGCCCATGGCCTCGCCCAGGGTCGCGCAGTTCATGGTGATGTAGCCCAGCACATTCCACGAGCTGGGTTTGACGAAGCGCGCCGAATTGAGCCCGAACAGCGGATCGCCCGAGTACTGGCAGAAATAGTCCAGCAGCCGCTCATGCACCTCCAGCGGCAGGCGCAGGCTGGTGTCGTTCAACTGCGCGGCGCCAAGCCCGGCCGCCGCCAGCGCCGGCTCGGTGGCAATACCCAATTGCTCGGCATAGAGCAGATATTTCAGCAGGGGTGGGACCGAGGTAAAACCGAGGCTGGGCATCGAGATATTCCTGGTGACAGATCCTTCGGACAGCAGGACGCGGACCGGGAAAGGTAAGGGCAAACCCCAAGTGCTGTAAATGGCCGGCGACCCCGCTTCTTGTAGCCGCTGCCGCAGGCTGCGACCGGCCCCGAAGGGGACGCCGCCCTTGAGGGCCTCGGAAGGCCCTGCGGGCCTTGTCGCAGCCTGCGGCAGCGGCTACAGGGATGCGATAAAGTTTGCCTCTGATGGCGGATTTTCGCTTTGATTTGTAGGGCGTTTCCGCGAGAATCCCCCCGTTACATTTCAACTGTTTGCATGGCTTGTGCCTATCGAATGTCCAGGGCTAGTCTTCGGCCGTCGCTGCATTTCAGCGATCGGGTTTGGTAGCCCGCATCACTTCAGGCACAAGCGCCGCTGACTTTCGACAGGCCTTAATCTGTCGACGTGTTATGGCGGCTGTGCGCAGGGCACCTCGTGTGCGCTGGGTTTCCTGGAGTCCCGGTCTACCAACCTGCGTATGGCCGCCACCTTGATCGTTTGGTAGCGATGCGTGGCGGTTCAACTTCTCCAGGAGTTTTGCCGTGAAGAAAATCGTTCCCGATCCACCCGTTCTGCAACCCAGCCGTGAGTTGATCACTGCGCTGGAAGAACCCAACAAGACCTTGCTACAGGCGCTGCAAAACACCGCGCTTTCGCCCCCTTTGCATGAGCACTTCACTGCCACTGGCAGCACCCGCTTTGGTTGTCGGGATGGCGAGGGCCGTCCGCTGTTTGCGGTATGTGAAGGGGTCAGTGCCGAAGAGGCGCTGCTGCACGTTTCATTGCTGCTCAAGTGCGCGGAAGAGACGGCCGACGAAATCACCAGTGCCAGCGGCATCGAGCGCGGGCTGATCTGGTCGATGATTCATTCGGTGGAGATGGCGCGGGCGGTGGTGGATGCGCTGTTGGATGGCGCTAGTAAACCGGCGGGGTAGGGCAGGACGTCGCCGGCAGGGACCGGGCTAACCTAAACCGGTAGTGGTACATCAAGCGTGTTTGCAATCACGCTTGTAGCCGTGTCAATTAATGGCGGTTGCGTGCTGGCGGATTTTCGGATCCACCAGGTTGCTTCTTCCTGGCATTGCAGGCCTGCACGCAGCCGCCACCCTTGTTGAAGTGAGGTAGGGCCAGCGCGTTGCGCCTTTCGCTGGCAAGCCAGCTCCTACAACGGTCTGTGGGAGCCGGCTTGCCGGCGAAGGGCGCGCTGCAAATCAGACGCGGAAGTGGCTGACCATCATCTGCAACTGGCCGCCCAGGCGCGCCAGTTCAACACTGGAGGCAGCGGTTTCATCGCTGGCGGCGGCGGTCTGTTCGGACACGTCGCGCACGTTGATGATGCTGCGGCTGATCTCTTCGGCGACGGCGCTCTGTTGCTCGGCAGCGGCGGCGATCTGCTGGTTCATCGATTGGATGTTGGACACGGTGCGGGTGATGCTTTCCAGCGAGGCGCCGGCCTTGCGGGTCAGCTCGACGCTGCTGTCGGTGAGGCTGCGGCTGTTGCTCATCACGGTGGCCACTTGCTGGGTGCCGTTTTGCAGGCCCGCCACCAGTTCTTCGATTTCTTCGGTGGACTTCTGGGTGCGCTGGGCCAGGGCCCGTACTTCATCGGCGACCACGGCGAAACCACGACCGGCTTCACCGGCGCGAGCGGCTTCGATGGCGGCGTTCAGCGCCAGCAGGTTGGTCTGTTCGGCCACAGCCTTGATCACGTCCATGACGCTGCCAATCTTGTCGCTTTCCTTTTGCAGCACGGTCATGGCATCGGTGGAACGCACCACTTCGCTGGCTAGGCGCTCGATCTGCTCAATGGCCTGGGACACCACTTTGTCACCTTGACGGGCTTCGCCATCGGCGGCGGCCGCGGCCTGGGAGGCTTCTTCGGCGTTACGTGCAACTTCCTGCACGGTGGCGGTCATCTCGTGCATGGCGGTGGCGACCTGGTCGGTCTCGACTTTCTGGCTGTTGACCCCGGCGCTGGTTTCTTCGGTCACGGCCGACAGCTCTTCCGCGGCGCTGGCGATCTGCGTCACGCCGTCGCGGATGCCGCCGATCAGTTCGCGCAGGGTCACGCCCATGCGGGCGATGCCTTGTTGCAGCACGCCCAGTTCGTCGCGGCGGGTGACCCGCAGGTTTTCAGTGAGGTCGCCGGAGGCAATACGCTCGACCACGACCAGGGTTTCCTGCAGTGGTCGGGTGATTTGCCGGGTGATGATCACCGCGGCCAGTACGCCCACCAGCAGCGCCAGCAGGGTACTGATCAATTGCAGGTTACGCGCCTGGGCGCTTTCGACGTCGCGACGATCCAGTTGGAATTGGTACATGGCGTCGCTGCGGCTGACGATGTCGGCGCCCTGTTCGGTCATTTCCTTGCGCGCTTGTACGGCATCGTTGAGGGCTGCCTTGAACGACTGCAGCGAACCGCGGTAGCCGTTCAGGGCGCTTTCCAGTCGTTGCAGGGCCTCGTGCTGGGTGCCGCTGAAATGAGCCTTGAGCTGGCCCAGTTCGGTAATCGCGGCGTTGAGTTGGGTTACCGCCTTGAGTTCGTTTTGCGGGTTGCTGGTGTTGGTGTAGCCACGCACTTCATAGCGTGCCAGGAGGAAGGCTTCCTTGGCCTGGGTGATGGCCTGGAGCTGTACGAAACGCTCGTCGCTCATGGGCATTTGCGTGACCCGGGTGTTGATCTCGTTGATCAGCGCGTTAGCGCTTTCGGCGTTCTGGCTCATGCTCAGGCGCGCGGCGTCGCCGTTGCGGTAGGCGCTGCGCATCTTGTTCAGCGACTCCTGATAGGCGCTGATGGTGGCACCCAGGGCTTGCAGTTGCTTGACGTTTTCCGGGTTGGTGAAGGAATTCAGGAGGCGTTTCTGCTGAGCGCTGAAACTGTCCAGGTGGCTCTGGACATTCTGCGCGGCGCTTTCGTCACCGTTGGCCAGCATGTATTGCAGGCGGGCGACACGCAGCTTGGTCAGACCGGCGTTGAACTGGGTGATGTCGCTCATCCAGTTGCTGCGATCGATCAGGCTGCCCAGGCTGGTCCAGCCGGTCAGCGCAAGGACGGTGGTCAGGGCCAGGACCAGGCCGAAACCCAGGCCCAGCTTGAGGTTGACGCTGATGTTGGCAAACCAACTATTCATTAAATTCCTCCAGGAACATTTCGCTTCTTGATCTTTAAGTTGGCTGGAAGATTGTTTTTGTAGATGACCAGCAAGGTGTTTTGTAGGGGGGGTATCGGCGGGAGGTGCCATAGCTGAAACGATTTCGTTGGCATTGCGTCAAGACAATGTTTCAGATGATGTGCGCTATTTTTTTCGGGCTTAACCGCCGGTCCGTTGAGCTTTTTTTCACATTCATTTCACCCGAGCCCCACGCTTGCCTCCCTAGAGTCGGCTGAGTCGATCGCCCAGGCACTCGACAGCGCTCAATTGTCATTTGGGACTTGTAGTCTCGGCGCGAGCGGCTCAATGCACCGAATCATTCTCAGAGGGGCAGTTGCACCGTGACCACACGACTCGCTTTTGCGCCGGTCAAACGCTCGCTCTTGGCAAGCGCGCTGCTGGGTTACAGACGCCGGCTGGCACTGTTGGCAGGTGTTCTGTTCGTATTTGCTTTGGGGCTGCTCTGGCTGGAGCCGGCGGCTGTGCCCGACCTGGCCCACGGCAATGTGGCGGGGATCAAGGCCTTGACCCGCAGTTGGGCCAAGGGCGACATGATCGTGCTGGTGCGCCATGTGGAGCGTTGCGATCGCTCCAATGCCGTTTGTCTGGGGCCGGCCGACGGTATTACCGATCGCGCCCGCGATGTGGCCGTGAGTATCGGTGCGCAGTTCGAACACCTGGGCCTTGCGCATACCGATATCTACAACAGCCCCATGACCCGTACCGCACAGACGGCTGGCTACATGTTCAGCAAAGTCAGCAGCGGCGACGACTGGCTGTTCAATTGCAAGAACAGCATGCTGCATGACGTGCTGGCGCATAAGGTCAGCGGGCGCAATCTGGTGTTGGTCACCCACAGTGAATGCATGGATCAACTGGAGAAGGACCTGAAGCTGGCGACCCCGACCCTGGGTTACGGTGCGTCGGTGTTTGTCTCCACCGACACCCTCAATGGCGCGCCGAAGATGCTCGGCCTGATCGAGGCCAGCGACTGGCGCTCGGTGAACCTCAAACTCTGAGGGCAGGCGGCCGCTGGGGCTGGCCGGCCCTCATGGGCCATCGGGCCGGTCATCTGCCGTAGCTCAAGGCGCCAGTACGTCCGGGTCGGCAGGCGCATTGCCGGCGGGTGCTGCCGGAGCCGGACCCTCATTGAAGCGTTGCGGGCTGATCAGGTTGGTGAACTCTTCGATCAAGCGCTGGATCGCTTCCGGCGGCTGGCAGTCGCGAAACTCCATGCTGATCTGTACCTCGTCCGGGTCGCGTTCCTGGCCATCACGTTTGCCGCTGCCGAAGGTGACGAAAAACGTCTCGCTTTGCAGCTCGCCATTCTCCAAGTCGTGGCTGGCCTTCTGCAGCTCGGTGGCCTGCATGCGCACCGACAGGTCGACGGTCATCTTGTGCAGGGCCAGGCCCTTGGGTGAGACCAGGGCAATCAGCGGCACATTGATGATGTGGTCTTCGTTGAGCGCCACCTCGACCATCTTGGCCTTCATCGGCGTGCCCAGGTCGTTGACGTTGTAGTCGAAGAACTGGTCGAACAACTTGATGTACTGCTGGGCGATCAGGTTGTGAGTGGCGGCGGCGGCCTGATGCATGCCTCGGGTGATGTGGCTCAGGTCGCTGGCCGACATGGGCTCCTTGCTGCGGGAAAAAAACGCCATGGATCACGTTCCTTGTTCGGTGGCTGAGGTGCCCCGCCGTGAAGGCGGGGCGGGTGACTGGGGCGAAGGTGCGGTGTGGATCAACCGCCGGTACCGGTTTTCTTCTCGGCCGCGGCGCCCGGCATTGCCAGCGTATTAGCGGTTGGCAGCTTGTCCGGGTCGGTCGCTTGAGTGCTTGGCAGCCGCACCGGCTTGGTGGCGGCGTCGGTGAGGAAGTCGATGACGCGCATCAGGGCTTCCGGTGGGTCCTGGCGGACGATCTTGGTGCTGATGGCGTAGCGCGCGCGGGTGTCGGTCTTGCGGGTCTGGGTGGATTTGTGGCTCGCCGCGCCCTTGACCGACACACTGAACGGGCCCCAGCCCAGCTTCGCCTCGAAGCTGCCGGAGGCTTCGGTGGCGCTGGTGTCTTCGGCCATCTGGCTGATGGTCAGCTCGAACTCGATGGAGCCTTCCTCGATGGTGATGTTGGGGTGACTGATGGCCGCCAGCAGCGGAATGCGCATCGACTTCTTCACCGTGCCCTTGTAGACGCCCTGTTCATCCACCAGGGTTTCGTCGTAGTCGAACTGCACCGAGACCGCCTGGCCGTCCTTGATGCACACGCCCATCAGGAAGTCCGCATAGGCTTTGCTCGCGGCGACCTGCGCCTGAATCATCGCCATCAACGGACCGGTGATCATCTTGTCCAGGGGCAGCGCGGCAATCACGCCACCGATCAAGCCCTTATCAATATCTGCCATGGTCTAGTTCCTTGTTTTTCGTTGCGCGAAATGCGCACCTGCACCTTAAGAAAACCGTGACGGCCGAATCAGCGGGAATCGCTTACCGGTGTGTGTTGACCTCCAGGCGGCGGATGTTGCCGATCTGTCGCAGGCTCAGGCCGTACTTGTCGGCCAGCACGCTGCGGGAAATGCCCCCCAGGCTTTCCAACTGGATGTGCTGGTTGCGGATCTGCCGGCAGAAGTGGTCGGCCTTGGGGATTTCCAGGGCCAGGCCGGCGAAGCGTTCGATCAGGGCGTTGAGGGCGTCGGGAGGCAGGATCAGGGCCAGCGAGGTGCGTTCGGCGTGCTTGGGAATGTACTTGGGGCGGCCGCCGTATTCGCGGGTCAGGCGGTAGGCGTTCTCCAGGCCGATGCAGTCGATGAGGGCCTGGAGCGAGTGGGGGAGTTGGCGAACATCAATGAGACTGAGGTCTTTCACGTCCATTTGGTACCTCCTTGGAATTATGGGTAACGCTGGTTCGATCCTAAGGAGGTGCCTCGTCCGTTGTTCAGTGGGAAATTTCCCCCCTATTAATGGGAACTATTACATCCTGATTTTGTATCGGTCGCGGGTGGTGCACTGGCTTTTCTTCAACTGGATGAGGAAATATCCATGTCTCGTTATGCGATTGATTTCAGTTTCATCGCCGCCCTCGAAGGCGGTGCCATGACTCGCGGTTACGTGCCGGACGCGGCCAACAGCAAAAGCGGGGTCACGGTGGGCACCGGGTTCGACCTGGGGCAGCGCGGGGTCCGGGATCTGCAGGCGCTCAACCTGCCGGCGGATCTGCTGCGGCGGTTGACACCGTACCTGGGGCTGACGGGGCCCAAGGCTAAGCAGTTTCTCACTGACCAGCCCCTGAGCATCAGCAGCGCCGAGGCCGAGCTTATCGACGAGGCGTACAAGGCGCCCTTCGTCGATCGACTGGCAGCGGCTTATACCCGGGCCAGCGGGGTGGATTTTGCCCAACTGCCGGCGCCGATGCAGACCGTGATCGCCTCGGTGGCCTTTCAGTACGGCAATCTGGCCACTCGCACGCCGAACTTCTGGGCCCAGGTGGTGTCCCGCGACTGGAAGAGTGCCCTGGCCAACCTGCGCAGTTTTGGCGACAGCTACACCACCCGTCGGCGCAAGGAGGCCGATCTGCTGGGCTCGCAGCTAACCTCGTAAGCGCTTGCCGCCCAGGCTCAAGACCTGGGCGGCTCGCCGGCTTCAAGGGCAGGGGTAGGTGTGCAGCAGGCTCGCATTGCCCATGTGGCTGGTGTCATCGGGCTGCGTGTTGCTGGGCAGCGAACGCCAGTCCACCAACAGGCACATGGCCTTGAGGGAAATACCCTTGGCCTGGCCGATGAAGTTGGAAAACTCGTAGCGGTACAGCGCCTGGGTGGTGTTTTGCGCGGACACGCTGTTGGCATTGCGCAAGGTAGTGCGGGCCATGTCCGGCAGTTTGTCGTGGCTGACGGTAAAGCGCGGTTGCTCGCCCTGTTGGGTGAACGCGCCCTTGTCCCGAGAGCGTTTCCACAGTTGCTGCCATTGGCTGTTGCCGGCGGCGGGGCTCAGGGTGGCGGCGTAGGCCTTGAGGGTGGCGGGTGGGAGGTGGGTGGTTTCCAGGGCGTGGGCAGCGCTGGCCAGCAGGCTCAGGCCGAGGATCAGTGAACGCAGCATCAACATGGGAATATCTCCTTTTCCAGGCCGCAACGGCCCGAGCCGAACACGGGGAAGTCCCCCGGCGACAGGGTGCCGCCGGGGCAGCAAAGCTTAGCGGGCGTCGAGGTAATCCCAGCGCAGGCCTTCCTTGTTGTTTTTAGCAGTCAGTTCCTTGGCCACGGTGTTCTCGATGGCGTTGACGTTGATGTTTTCCACTTCGAGGATGTTTTTGTCCGCCAGTTGCTTGCGGAACTCGGCCTTGTTGGTGAGGAACTGGCAGGCGTGTCCCAGCTCCTGCATCAGCACCAGGGCCGGGGACAGGCGCTCGACCCGATCGCTGCTGAACAGCGCGAGGAATTTCTGGAAGTTGCTCAGGTCCGGCTGTTTGTATTTTTTCTCGATGGCATAGACCTGGGACTTGAGGTTCCACACCACGCGCCCGGCGGAAGTGGTGGAGGTGGTGGCCGGAGGAATCCAGCGGTCGGTCTTGTCCGGGGCCGACGAGTTGGTGACTTCCACGATCAGCTCTTCCTTGACGGCGATCAGTTCGTCGAGCAGGAAATTGGCCAGGTCGGATTGGCGCAGATAGCGGCAGGCATCGTCGAAGCGTTTCTGGGCGACGGCCTGGTCCAGGGTCGTAGTGGTAACGCTGATGGTCATGACTGACTCCTTTGAGGAAATGCCCGTCAATGGGCAGGAGTCATGGTTTCAAGGGCGGTGAGCGGGTATCAGCGGGAAAGGGTTCAGGGGTGGGGTTCTAGGGATAGGGGACGACGGGGATGGGCATTTCAATTTCCCGCGAGTAAAGTGCGGCGCCCGGGAAATGAATCCCGGACGCTTTTTCCATGGAGTTACGTCGTGAAGCACATCAGCAAAGTCGTTGCCTCTGCCTGCCTCGGTCTGGTTCTTGCGGGCTGCACCGGCGCCCCGATGAAAACCCAGCAGTTGGACAGCAGCCAGTACACCGTCATTGGTCACAGCGAAGGGAGCGCCACCGGCATCATGTTGCTGGGCATGTTCCCGATCCAGCAGAACAACCGCTTCGTACGCGCCCAGACTGCGGCGATCAAGGCCAAGGGCGGTGATGCTCTGATCAACACCCAGGTCCAGGAAAGCTGGTTCTGGGCCTGGGTCCTGAACGGCTACACCACCAAGGTCTCCGGTGACGTGGTCAAGCTCAAAAACCCTCAGTGATTCTCTGCTGAGGCGCGGCCGGTTAAACGTCCGCCGAACAGAAACGGCACCTGATTCAGGTGCCGTTTCTGTTTGCCTCAGTGGGCGGGTGTCAGGTTGACGAAGTAGTAGGGTTGGCGGCCGACCAGGATGGTTCGCTGTATCTGCAAGGGCGGCTGGGGGACTTCGGCGCCACCGAGCACCGCCATGTGCTGCGCCGACTCAGCAAGAAAGGCCTGCAACTGCGTCTCGGTCTGCAGGTCCTTGAGCAGGCTTTGGGTGTAGAACACGCTGGCCCCGCCGATGCGTTCATTGGCTTGATACAGCGCCAAGCGATGACCGCTGGCCTGCAGCGCCATGATCTGATCGGTCACGGGAACGAAGGACAGTGTGCGATCAGCCCGGGGCGCGGCCCATTGTGCGTTCACCAGGTACGCGCAGATCACCAAGCCCATGACGGTGACGGCCAGGCCTCGCCGCTGACGTCCCACGGCACTCCAGAACCCCGTACCCCGAGCCCGCTGGGCGAGACGCTGGTACAGCACCGCGCCGTATTCGGCGGCCAACACCGCGGCGGCCGGGGTCAGCGACATCAAGTACACGGTGCGCTTGCTGGAGGCCAGGCACAACAGGGTGAACTGTGCCAGCAACCAGAGCGTGAAAAACAGCAGGTAGCGATTCTGCACCAGGGTTTTACGGAAATGCCACAGGCCCAGGTAGACCAGGATGTTCCACGGCAAGAAGGCCTGGGGCAGTTTGGCCAGGTAGTAGTAGAAGGGCTCGTAGTGCCCGGCCTCGACGAAGGAACCATCGAAGCGCCCGACACTGTTGGTCCACAGCACTTCGCCCAGGGCTTGCAGGCCACCGCGTTGATACAGCACGCACAGCCAGATGGCCAAGGGCACCAGCCCCAGTAGGGTCAACAACCCTGGACGCAGCCACAGGCTGAAGCTAAAGCGTTTTTCGATCAGGCTGTCGGCCAGCAGGTAGGCGAAGATCACCACCCCCGGCATGGCCAGGCCCAGCACGCCCTTGCTCAGGGTGGCGATGGCGATGCCGCCGGCGAAGGCCAGCCAGGCCAGCAACGCCGGTTGCTGTTCAGCCTGACGGCGCTGGGCCTGAAAGAACGCCAGCAGGGCCAGGGTCACCCCAAGGCTGAGCAGGGCATCTTCACCCACGCCGCGCACGTTGCTCCAGTAACTGGCCATGGTCGCCAGCATCAGCCCGGCCACTGCCGCCAGGGTGGCCGGGCGGCCAAAACGGCGCAGCATGGCGTACAGCAGCATCACGCTGAACAGCCCGGCAAAGGCCGAGGCCAGGCGCACCGCCAGGGGCGTGCCGCCGAAGGCACGAATGGCGCCGGCGTCGAGCCACAGGCTCAGCGGCGGTTTTTCCAGGAATGGCGTGCCGAACAGGCGCGGCGTGACCCAGTCGTCGTCCAGGTGCATTTCCATGGCGATCCCGGCCACCCGGGCTTCGGTCGAGCCTTGCAATTGGTGATTGCCCAGGGCGAAGAAGAACAGCAGGCAGGCCAGCAGGAACAGCAGCGGAGCGGGTCGGGACATGAGTGGTGCGCCGGCAGGTCAAGAGGCGCAGCCGGAAGGCTGCGGGCAAGCGCCAAAGTATACGGAGGCAAGTCTTAACAAATTGTGAACAAGTAGGGGGAAATAGTCGGTTTTCCCGCGCGTGGGCCGAGTTATCCCGGGGCTTTCAGGTAGGCCGCCACGGCGTGCGGGAACAGTTGCTCGTAGAGAGGGTAGCCAATGCCCAGCACGCTGATCTCGATGGCCTCTTCAGCGCATTCGGTGGAGTAGCCCTGAAGGCTCACGCCCATGCCCAGTTGGAGCAGGGCGGTCTGTTGGGCAAGGTGGTGGTAGCCCGCGAGGCCGAGCCCAGCGCCTCGTTGTAGAGGCTGGCGGGGGGGGCGCCGTTTTGCTGTTGGCGTGGTATGAGCTGGCTGGCCGGAGAAAGCGTCATCAAGCCTGGTGGAGGGCTGGAGGTCCTCTTCGCCGGCAAGCCGGCCCCTACGGGAATGGGGCGGCGGAGACCGGTCAGCGCAGGTGGCGCCCGCTGCGCCACCAGAAGATGCCGCCGAGGAAGGCCCCTGAACAACCGAACAGCGGCGCCAGCGGCAGGTAGCGCGGCAAACCGTCGGGTAGCGGTTGATCCTCGTCGCGGTCGGTATAGAAGCTGGAGGGCGCCAGGCTCGCCACCACGGGGATGGTCGGCATGGCGGCCACAGCGCCACTGAACAGGTAGATCAGCAGGTTGCGCCAGGCAAAGCGCTGGGCCAGCCAGAAGAACAGCGCGCAAGGCAACGCCGTGAGAATGCCGGTCAGCACGCCACTGACGACCAGGGTCAGCAGGCCCACGAACAGCGTCTGCAGAATGATGTCTGTGTTCAACGAGCCGGCGCTGGCCAGCATCGTCAGCATCAGCAGTAAGGCCAGCACCGTGGCCAGGGCCGTGACGCCGATGAAGTAAGCGGCGAACCAGTCTTCCAGCTGCACGCTGCGTTGGGGTGGAGTTGTTGCGGGCATGGAAAAGATCGCTCTATGGGTGGCTGCTTTGGCCCTGCTCAAGGGGCGGGTTGCTTGGCGTCGGGCCGCTGGTGAGTAAAGACTCGGCTCAGCGCAAGTGACGCCCGCTGCGCCACCAGAACACTACCCCCATGAACACCCCCACAGCCGCCGAACATCGATGCCAGCTGTAAATAGTGCAGCGCAGCGCTGACGCCGTGCGGGAGGTTGAAGAGTTCGGGGAGCAGCTGGGTCATCACGGGAATGGCGAACTGCGCCGCCAAGGCTCCGCTCACCAGGTAGATCCACAGGCGGTGCCAGGTAAAGCGCTGGGCCAGCCAGAAGAACAGGATGCACGGCAAGGCGGCGATCAGGGTAATCAGCACCAGGCTCACCATCAGCACCGCCACACTGAACGACAGGGCGTCGAGCAGCGCCTTCCATGGATTCTGGCTGGTACTCAGCAGCACCAGGTTGAGCACCAGCATCAGGGCCAGGGACAGCCCGGCGACGCCGATGAAGTAGGTGGCGATCCAGTGACCGCGGTTCAGGGGGCGAACGGATTGGGGCGCTTGGGACATGGTGGGCACGGGCTTCAGGCTGAGGATGACCGGACCCAGGCTATCGGCAGGCAGGCCTTTTGATTGTGGAGTTTGCGTGGTTTTTTCGCGGTGAATGCGCGTGGCAGATGACGCCGGGGGCGCAAATCCCTTATACAGGCAGCGGCCCGTCGACAGTTCACGGGCCTGGTTTGCGTCACCCACCCAGAAGGAGATGGACATGTTCAAGTTCCTGGATATTACCGAGTTGCCCCGTACCCCTGCGCATCGTGATTCCGGCTCCGTCAGCGGAGCGATCAATGCCTGGGAGCTGAAAAATCGGGCTCTCAATACCAAGGGGTTTGTCACATGTCCAAAGAATTACTCGGAGTTTCTGCTGTAGGGCTGATGGTGCTGGGCGAGTTTTGCGCCATCTACAGTGAAGTGGTGGTGGCGCGGCTGGCCCATTCCGGCAACACCTCGGGTGCCGAGCTGGCGTTGCCGGTGCTGATCATGTGCCTGGGCGGTATCTGCCTGCTGGCGGCCTACTGGCTGGGGTACGTGGCGGTGGGCGACATCTGGATCATCACCGTGGTCTCGGTGACGTCGCTGCTGCTCCTGGAGCCGCTGGTGATCTGGGCGCTGTTCCAGCAGGCGCCCGGGCGCGGTGCCTTGATCGGCTTCTGCCTCGGCGCGCTGGGGATGTTGTCCGCCGTGTTCCTGTAGCACGGCCTCGCTCCGGCTCGGGTCCTTCAGGCCCGGGCCCGGGCAAAGTAGCGGCTGGGCGCCTCGCCCAGGACCTTGCGAAACACACTGCTGAACGCACTCGGGCTGCTGTAGCCCAGGTCGCTGGCAACCCGGGTCACCGCCTCGCCCTGGCCCAGGCGTACCACGGCCGCCAACAGGCAGGCCTGCTGGCGCCATTCGACGAAACTGATGCCGGTGTGCTGGCGAAACAGCCGGGTGAAGGTGCGACGGCTCATGCCGGCGCGCTCGGCTATGGCATCGATCCCCAACTCCAGCGATGGCTGTTCCAGCAGCTCGCGACAGACCCTGGCCAGCCGCGGCTCGTCCGGCAGCGGGGCGTTGAGGGTCAAGGCCGGCATGCTGGCGATTTCATGCAGCAGCAGGTTCATCAACTGCCCCGGCACACCGTCCCTGGCGTAAAGCGTGGGGAGGTGCATGGCCCGCAGCAGTAGTTGGCGCAGCAATTCGGACACTTCCCGCACCTCGCATTGCTCCGGCAAGCCCAGGCGCTTTGCCGCCCGGGGGCGCACATAGGTGTTGAGCATAGTCACCGGCCCGCTCATGTGCATGGCATGGGTCACCCCGGCCGGCACCCAAATGGCCCGCTGTGGCGGCACCACCCAGTTGCCCTGGTCGGTAAAGACGCTGATCACTCCGGTGGCGGCATAGGCGAATTGCCCGCGCCGGTGCTGGTGCTCGGCGAAGTGCAGGCCGTCGGGGTAGTCGATGGCGCTGACCACCACATCCCGCGGGGTATTTTCGTAAGGGTCGATAGCGATAGGGTGCATGGCCCGAATCTACTGATAGTTGACCTGATACTGCAAGCGGGCCAAGCCGCGCTGGGGCGATAGTTCGGCCCCGGCCGGGGAATGACCCGCGGCCACCTTTCCTGGACCGCGCGACATGCAGAACAAACACCTGTTCCTGGCCCTGCTGGTGACGGCCTTGTGGGGCCTGAACTTTCCCATCACCAAGCTTGGCTTGGCGAGTATCGATCCGTTGCTGCTCACCGCCTTGCGCTTCACCCTGGCGGCCTTGCCCTGGGTATTTTTAGTGCCGCGCCCAGCGGTAGGGTTTGGCTGGCTGGCGGCCTACGGGCTGATTTTCGGCGTGGCCATGTGGGCGCTGATCAACCTGGGGATCGATCAGGGCGTGGCGCCGGGCACCGCTGCGCTGTTGATCCAGTTCAGCGCCTTTTTCTCCCTGGGCTGGGGCGTGCTGTTGTTCGGCGAGCGCCTGCGCGGGCAACAGGTGCTGGCCACGGCCATTGCCCTGTGGGGGCTGCTGCGGATCATCGGCGACAGCCCCGGGCACGCCACCAGCCTGGGTTATGCCCTGCTGCTGGTGAGTGCGTTCAGCTGGAGCATGGGCAACGTCATCATCAAGCGCTGCGGGGTGCGGGAGGTATTCGCCTTCGTGGTCTGGGCCAGCCTGTTTGCGCCGTTGCCCCTGCTGGCACTGACCTGGATAAGCCATGGCGATGCGCCGTTTCGGCAACTGGCCGGGCAACTCTCCGTCAGTGCGGTGTTGTCCCTGATGTTCCAGGTCTATGCGGCAACGCACTTCTGTTACTGGGGCTGGAACCTGTTGCTGCGCGAGTACCCGGTCTCCCGGGTGGCGCCCTTGTCGCTGCTGATCCCGGTGTTCGGCATGGCCGGGTCGGTGCTGATCCTGGGGCAGCGGGTCGGGGTCGATGAGGGCGTTTCCATGGGCCTGATCCTGCTGGCGCTGGCCGTGGGGCAGTTCGACTGGCGCCGGTTTTCGGCCCTGGGGCGCCGTTCCCTGTAGCCGCTGCCGCAGGCTGCGAACGCTCTGGGCGGCACTGCGTCGCAGGAGGTTCAGGGGGCTTGAAGCCATCGGAGTTTTGCTTGGAATCCGTTAGGCAAGGCCCTGCGGGCTTTTTCGCAGCCTCGCGGCCTCGGCAGCGACTACAGTCGGTGGCGCAGGCGGGTTTCTTATCCTCGTTCAGTCACCGTTCAGGGGTATTGCGCGCACCATGTCCAGCCTTACGCCGGGCGCAGGGCGCGGTGCTTTCTGGTGGGGCGAAGATGGTTCGAGAAACGCGTTTCGGGATTGAGTCCTGGGGTATCTACCTGGTGGCCCTGCTGCTGTTCACCTTTGGCATCTGGGACCAGCAGCCCCAGGGTTTTGACGGGCGCTGGGCGCTGTTTCTTCAGGAAATGTTCCGCCACGGGCCGAGCCTGTTCCCCACCACTTACGGCCAGCCGTATCCGGATTACCCGGGCACGGCGACCTTCTTCAGCTACCTGTTCGCCCAGGCCTTCGGCGCCCCCAATCACCTGGCCAATATCCTCCCCACCGCGCTGGCGTCGGCCGGGGTACTGGCGCTGCTGTATCGCTTGCTGGCGCCCATGGGCCGCACCTGGGCGCTGCTCGCGGTGTTGCTGACAGCACTGACCAGCCAGCTGTTGGACAAGTCGCGCTCGGTGTGCCTGGACCAGATGGTTTCGCTGCTGTGCCTAGGGGCTTTCTACCTGCTGCACAGCGGCGAGCTGCGGGGTTCGCGGCTGCGCTTACTGATGGTGCTACCGCTGTTCGTGTTGGCCTTCGCCATTCGCGGGCCCTTGGGGCTGGTGGAAGTCTGCGGGGTGGTCTGCACCTACTGGCTGCTGGGAGACAGCCGCACCCAGGAGGCGCGCCGGACCTTGTTCAAGCGCGTGCTCGGCTACGGCTTCAGCGGCCTGCTGTTGCTGGCAGCCTGTTGGTGGCTGCTGCTGAAGCTGGCTTATCTCAGCGGTGGCGAGGCCTTTGTGCAGCAGGTCTACCACATGCAGGTGGGCGGGCGTCTGGATGAGAGTGGCGAGCCGTTCTACTTCTACTTTCAGTTGGCGTTGTACCGCTATTTTCCGGTGGTGCCCCTGGCGCTGGTGACCTTGTGGATGCTGCGTCGCCAAGTGTTCCGGCGCCATGCCGACCCGCAGCTGCGCCTGGTACTGCGTCTTGGCGCCTGCGGCCTGATGATTCTGTTGGGCTTGTCGGTGCCGCACTTCAAACGCGCCTATTACATCTTGCCCATGGTGCCGATGTTCGCTGCGGTGGCCGCCTACGGTTTGCTGATGGTCCGGGGCCGGATGAGCAAGGTCCGCAACGCTTATCTGTGGCTGGTGGGTGTGCTGCCGGGGTTGTGCATCCTGGTGCTGTTCATCCTGCGCCACCACTGGCACAAGCACGGTGACTGGCCGCCGGTGTCGATGCCCTTG
Source organism: Pseudomonas sp. LD120 (assembly GCF_009861525.1). GTDB lineage: Bacteria > Pseudomonadota > Gammaproteobacteria > Pseudomonadales > Pseudomonadaceae > Aquipseudomonas. The sequence continues at coordinate 1,077,614 of NZ_WVHL01000005.1, forward strand.
CTGATCGTGATCTTCGTCGTGTTGCAGCTGCTGGCGCTGTACGCCTGGCGCACGACCCTGGGCAGCTTCGGGCGGCGCCTGGTGCTGCTCAGCGCCCTGGCCCTGGCGGCGCAATGGACGCTGCTGGTGGCCGTGCTGGACCCGGCCAAGGACCGGCAATTCGACACCCAGGGTTTTGTTTCTCAGGTGGAGCAACGGCGCGCGGCCGAACACGGCCCGCTGGTGTTCTTCAATCTGGGCCGGGACACCTGGGCCGTGCGCTACATGATGAACCTGGACCACGACGAACAGCCGCTGTTTGTCAGCGGCGATGCCCCCGAGCAACTGGACACATTGCCCCACGGCTCGTGGGTGATCGTGGCGCGCAAGGATCGAGAGAAGCTCCAGGGCACCTCGCTGGAAAACCTGCAACCGGTGTACGAGGGGCGCTTGAATGACAATCCCTGTTTGGTGTTTCAGTTGCAGTAAGTCCTTGGCAGCGAGTGGTGCGGGTCGTATTTTTGGCCACTGCGATCCGCGTTGAAACCAGGGAGTGGTCATGGAATGCCAAGTTCGTCCGGCCCTAGAGGCCGATGCCGCGCGGGTCAGCCAAGTGATCCTGGCGGCCTTGCTCACCAGCAATGCCCAGGACTATCCCGCCAGTGTGATCGAGCGGGTGAAAGACAGTTTTACCCCGGACGCCATCCTGCAACTGATGCAGCATCGGCAGATGTTCGTCGCCCTGGTGGACGGCACATTGCTGGGCACCGCCAGCCTCGACGGGCGCGCGGTGCGTTCGGTGTTTGTCGATCCGGCGTACCACGGCCATGGTCTGGGCCGGCAACTGATGGCCGCGGTCGAGCAGGCGGCGCTGGATTCGGGCCAGACCTCGCTGGTGGTGCCCTCGTCGGTCACCGCCGAAGGCTTTTATGCCCGCCTGGGCTTTGTCCGGGTACGCGAGCAGTACGAGGGCGAGGAACTGACGCTGATCATGGAGCGGGCCCTGATGGCCGTCGAGACAGGGTCAGGGTTGAGCTGATTCAGGCCGGTTGCGCAGCAATCACCAACACTTCGATGCGGTAGTGCGGCTTGGCCATTGGCGCCTGCACGCAAACCCGCACGGGTGCCTGGACACCTTCGAGCCAGGCATCCCAGAGCAGGTTCATGGCCGGGTAGTCGGCCATGTCCTTGAGCCAGATCTGCGCGCTGAGCAAGTGGCCTTTGTCGGTGCCGGCCTTGGCCAGCAGGGCGTCGATCTGTTGCAGCACGTCCTGGGTCTGGGCGCGGATGTCCCCTTCGGTCAATTGTGAAACCTGGCCTGCCAGGTAGACGCTCCGGTTGTGGATGACGATTTGGCTGAAGCGTGTGGTGGTGCCGATTCGCTGGAGGGATGAGGTCATGTCGAGTTCCGTTGGTTCAAGGATGGAAAGGTTAGTTGTTGTCGCTCAGGCCGGCGCCGGCGCCCAGTAGGCGCGAGGCTTCGGAGGCCGGTACGTAGGTGCGGGCGGCGAGGTGGTCGAGGTCGTGCTGGGGGTTGTCGCCCAGGTCCGGAATGCTGCCTGCCAGAGGCTTGCCGAGGGTGCCGTCAGGGGCCGCGCAAGCGCAGCGCACCTGGGCGGCTGTGGCGACGCCCAGGTTCTGCGCACGTACCAGCCAGGCTGCGCCCGAGGGCGAAAACTTCAGGCAGCAGCCGTTCCAGGACAGCTCCAGCCACAGGCCGAGCTGGCGCGCAGTGGCGCTGGCAAAGGGCAGCAGCAGTTGCGGGTGCGCCACCTGCCGGAGCTCGATGCGGCCGTTGCGGCGCAGCAGGTAGGCGTGGTCGCTCAGGGTCGCCCCGGCGATCAGCGGGCACTGGGCATACCCCGGCACCTGCCAGGGCTCGGCGCTGACATCCGGGGCCAGTTGTTGGTAGGCACAGCCGTCATTCTGTCGCAGTTGCGTGGCCAGCAAGCCGGGCCCGTCGAGGCCGTGGGCGGAGAGCCAGCGCGCGGCCTTGCCGGCTTCCTCCGCCAGGCCCCAGGACAGCCCGGCACCGCGGGCGGCTTTCTTGCACAGGCTTTCGATTTCATTCAACGAGGCATGCACGGCGTTGCTCCTGGCTGTCGAGGTTGGGGTAGGACCAGTCATCCGCGGCCACCTGCCCCAGCTCATGGGGGAAGGGCGCGTTCTTGTACAGCGTGATGCGTACCCAGCGATCCGAGCGCGGGTCGAAGTGGGTGGCGCCGAAGAACGACAGCTTGCAGCGCAGCAGGTCGATGGGCAGCAGCGCCTGGTCGATCAGGTTGTCCTGGATGTCGGCATAGGGGAACGCTGGGGCCAGTTGCACCCGGCGCAGGCTGTGGCGGTGTTCCGGGTGCCGGAGCAGGAAGCTGGCCACGGCTTGCTCGTTCGCCCAGCCATGCAGTGCGGCTTGCAGCAGGGCAATGTCCCGGGCCACCGCCAGGGGTTGCTCCAGGTCCTGCCCAGGTTCAGCAAAGCGCTGGCCGATACGCGGTTCGAGTTTTTCTTCGGAGACGTACCAAAACAGTGCTCGGCTGCCTTCGGTGGAAAAATCGATGGCCGCCACCCAGGAATAATGCTCGGCGAGGATCTGCCGCAGGTGGGCGATGCTCATGCTGCCATCGACGCTGAAGCTCGCTTGCTCATCGGCCTGCATGTTCGCCCCCAGCTCGTCCACCAGATGCCCGTAGGGCTCCAGCAGCAGGGATACCAGGCACTCCTGCGCTTCCAGCGACAGTGCGCCCTCGGCCCAGCGATACAGGGCATCCCAGGGAAAGTCTTGCTGCAGGAGGCCGCTGGTACTGTGTTGTTCCAGGTGTTGCAGGTCATCTTGCAGTTGCCGGATACGGTCGTGTTGCAGTTCGTGTTCGGAGTGCCAGTGGTCAATGCCGGCCTGGGCCCGGGCGAGAAACTCGACGAACTGCTGGCGCTCGGCGGGCGCTGGCCGACGCACGGCGCGCACTCGCTGCAGGGCGGTTTCCCGGGCCAGCACCCAGTTGTTCAGCAGCACCGGATGGTTGAGCAGGAAGGGGGCCATGCCCAGGCCCGTGGAGTTGCCGATGCCCAGGCGCCGGCGCAGTTGCGGCTCCAGGGTCACCGCTTGTCGGGGCGCCCGAGTCTGGGCCAGGTGTTCCACCAGGTCCAGGGTGAAGGTGCGGATCAGGAACACGGTGAGCATTTCCGCCTGGAACGGTGCCGCCAGCTCCGGCCGCTGGGCGATGCTTTCACGGTCGGCCGCACCGAACTTGCCACTGCCGTAGACCGCAGTGGTGCGCATCAGGTAACCGACCTCGTCGATGAACTCGCGCTGTGGCTGGCGGCCGCCGGCCAGGGCCTCGACCACATGCTCGAACAGCCGCACCGAGCGGTTGGCCCGGGCCATGCACAGCTCGCGGGAGGAAATGCGCCCCGCCTCTTGCTTGGGCACATTGGCTTCCAGGCGGTCCAGGTCGGCGGCATCGGGGATGCCGTCGAACAGGGCGAAGGTGGCGTCCCAGGCGGTGGCGATGACCCGGTCCGAGCGCAGCGCCGGGTCCAGGTCATGGGCAAAGGCCACCAGGCTGTAGCTGCGTTCGGGACCGCTGGCGGTGTACACCGCGCGGCCCACGCCCTGGCTGTCGAGGGTCCACAGTGGGCGCTGGAACTGCCAGTTTTCGGCCTTGAGCCGGCGCAGCAACTGACGCATGAACGACAGCCGGGACTGGTGAAAGGCCCCCAGGCGCGCCGCTTTCATGACGCTGGCGGGTGGTCGCAGGTTCATTCAGAGCACCCCCTGATCACGGGCCATCTGCCGGGCGATGCGGATCGCGTCCCACACCGCCGGCAGAATCAGCAATGACACCGGCACCGCGGTGATCACGATAAAGGATTGCAGGGCACTGATACCGCCCTCGCCGAGGGTGATCAGGGTGGCCCCCACCAAGCCCATGCCGACGCCCCAGAACACCCGTAGCCAGGCCGGGGATTCGTCGTGGTCGCTGCTGATGGCCATGGCCACGGTGTAGGACATGGAGCCGGCGCTGGTGACCACCGAAAAGAAACTCAGGAACAGGAACAGCGCGGAAATCAGGTTCGGTAGGGGCATCGACTGGGCTACGCCCAGCAGCAGCGCTTCGGGTTGCACGCCGTGACTGATGACCTTGCCCGCTGTCTGCAATTCAACACCCATTCCGGTGCCGCCCACCAGGGTGAACCAGAGCATGGTGATCAGCGGTGCGGCCACCGACATCAGGGTGATCACTTCACGGATGCTGCGCCCGCGAGAGACCTTGGCCACGTAGATGCCCATCATCGGCGCGTAACCGATGAACCAGCCCCAGTAGAACAGGGTCCAGCTGTTGAGCCAGGAGGTGTCGTCGCGGTACAGGGCGGTCTGGAAGAAACCGGTGACGTGCACCGCCAGGCTCTGAGCGAAGGTCTCGCTGAGGAACAGGGTCGGGCCGAAGATGAACAGGAACGCCGCCAGGCCCAGCATCAGCCACACATGCACCTTGCTCACCAGACGCAGGCCGCCCAGGCCCACCACGCAGGACAGGGTGTAGATCACCGTCACCGAGAGAATCACCATGGCCTGGACCATGATGGTGTTGGGTACGCCCCACACCGAGTGCAGGACGAAGGCAATCTGCAGGCCGAGAAAACCCACCGGGCCGATGGTGCCGGCCACCACCGCGATGATTGCCGAGGCGTCGGCGAACACCGCGATCGGGCCCTTGAGGGCACGTTCGCCCAGCAGCGGGTAGAGCAGGGTGCGTGGCATCAGCGGCAGGTTCTTTTCGTGGTGCAGGTACATGTAGACCACGGTCAGCAGGCTGCCGAGCACCGCCCAGGCCATGAAGCCCCAGTGCAGGAACGATTGCGACAGCGCGGCGACGGCGGCGCCGTCGGTCTTGGCCACGTCGGCAAAATACGGTGGCGGGTTGATGAAGTGCATCATCGGTTCGGCCGCGGCCCAGAAGGCGCCGCCCCCGGCCAGCAGGGCGCACATGATCATCGATACCCAATTGAAGGTGCTGATGCTGGGGGTGTGTCCGAGGCCACCCAGGCGGACCCGGCCCAGGCGTGTGAAACCGATGTACAGACTGGCGCCGAAGGTCGCCAGCATCAGTACCTGCCAGTACAGGCCAAAGAATCGGGTGCTCCAGGTGAAGGCGCTGCCAATCAGGCTGGACAGGGTGTTCAGGTCGATCAGGGCAATGATCAGGAACAGCAGGAAGAAGCCTCCGCTGATCCAGAAAATCGGCCAGTCGAGGGTTCCAGCGGCGCGGCTGCCCAGCGCGCGGGTGTCGATCCCCGCGTTGATTTCGCTCGGAATTTCCATGGTGCCTCCGTGTTGCGTTGTCGATCGCTAATAATTGTTATGGGCGCATTTTTTATTGTTGGTGCGTGGCGATGAGTCAGGACAATCAGGACACAAACGGGGGCCTCAGACCGCGATTTCGTCAGGGTGGACGGCGGCACCTGCCTGGGCCTTGGCCGGAACAAAATTGTTCTCGAAGAAGCGCAGCCAGTTGCCGCCCATGATCGCGACCACGTCCTGGGCGCTGAAGCCTGCGGCCAGAAGGCCCGATTCGATGTTGTGAAAGTCGCGGTTGTCGCGGAACCAGCTCGGCTGCTGGGGGAACCCGGGCTGCGCCTTGGAGCCTTCGCCGTAGTCGACCTCCAGGGTCCAGCGGCCGACGCGCATCCAGTCCACCACGCTGTTGGGCTGGTCCTGGCACAGGTCCGAACCCAGGCCCAGGTGCTCGACGCCCATCAGCTCGGCGGTGCGCGCGACCATGTCGCAGAAGCTCTGCACGCTGCAGGCGCTCTTGTCCTTGAGATGGTGCGGGTACAGCGAGAAGCCGAACATGCCGCCGCTCTGGCCCAAGGCCTTGAGCACGGTGTTGGATTTGTTGCGCAGCGCCGCGTGCCAGAACGCCGGGTTGGCGTGGGTGATGGCGATCGGGCGCTCGGAATGCTCGATGGCTTGCAGGGTCGAGCGTTCGGCGGAGTGCGACATGTCCACCACCAGGCCGACCCGGTTCATCTCCCGCACCACCTGCTTGCCCATGCGGGTCAGCCCCGGGTCTTCCTGCTCGTAGCAACCGGTGGCCAGCAGCGACTGGTTGTTGTAGGTCAGTTGCATGAAGCGCGCGCCGAGGCTGTGCACCACTTCCACCAGGCCGATGTCGTCCTCGATGGGCGAGGGGTTCTGGAAGCCGAAGAAGATCGCCGTGCGCCCGGTCTGCCGCGCCAGGGCGATGTCGCTGGCCCACTTGCCGTGCAGGATCAGGTGCGAGTAGCGCTGGAACCTGCGGTTCCAGGCTTCGATATTGGCCACCATTTCGCGGAAGGTCTCGTGGTAGGCGATGGTCACGTGCACCGCGTCGACGCCGCCTTCGCGCATCTGCTGGAAGATCTTTTCCGACCAGTTGTCGTACTGCATGGCATCGATGCGCGGGCCGCGGCTGGCGAAGGTCTGGGGCAGGCTCATAGTGGCGCCCCCGCGGCGATGTAGCCGGTCTTCACGTGGGTGTAGAACTCCACCGCCGAGCGCCCCTGCTCGCGGGGGCCGTAGCTGGAGTCGCCACGGCCGCCGAAAGGCACGTGGTAGTCGGTGCCGGCGGTGGGCAGGTTGACCATCACACAGCCGACCCGGGCATGGCGGCGGAAGTGGCTGGCGCGGGCCAGGGAGCGGGTCATGATGCCGGCGGTGAGGCCGAAGCGGGTGTCGTTGACCAGGCTCAGGGCCTCTTCGTAGCTGCCGGCCTTGATCACGCAGGCGATGGGCGCGAACAGCTCTTCGCGGTTGATGCCCATGGCATTGCTGCCGCCAATGAACAGCGCCGGTGCCTGGTAGTAACCGGGGCTTTCCAGCTCCAGACGCTGGCCGCCGGTGAGCAGTTCGGCGCCTTCCTGCTGGCCCCGTTGCAGGTTCGCCAGGTTGGCTTCCAGCTGCGCGGCGCTGGCCACCGGGCCGATCTGGGTGCCGGCTTCCAGGGCGTGGCCGACCTTGAGCGCCTGGGTCGCGGCCAGCAGTTTTTCCACAAAGGCATCGTGAATGCCTTCATGCACGATCAGCCGCGAGGAAGCGGTGCACTTCTGCCCGGTGCCGCCAAAGGCGCCATTCACCGCGCAGCTCACCGCCAGGTCGAGGTCGGCGTCGTCCATCACCGCCAAGGCGTTTTTCGAGCCCATTTCCAGCTGCACCTTGGTCAGGTTGGCGGCGGCCGAGGCGGCGATGCCTTTGCCCACGTCCACCGAACCGGTGAAGGAAATGGCGCCGATGCCCGGGTGTTCGATCAGCGCCTGGCCGATCTCGGAGCCGGCGCCCATCACCAGGTTGAACAGGCCCTTGGGCAGGTCCTGGCGGGCGATGATCTGGCTGAGCATCACCGCGCTGGCCGGGGTCAGATTGGCGGGTTTCCACACCACGGCGTTGCCGAAGGCCAGGGCCGGGGCGATCTTCCAGCAGGCGGTGGCCATGGGGAAGTTCCACGGCGAAATGATCGCTACCACGCCGATGGGTTCGCGGCGGATATCGATCTCGATGCCATCGCGCACCGAGTCGGCGGTCTGGCCCAGCTGACGTAAGGTTTCCGCAGCGTAATAGGTGAAGAACTGCCCGGCGCGGTACACCTCGCCGGCGCCCTCGGCCATGGGCTTGCCTTCTTCCCGGGACAGGGTCTGGCCGATTTCCGAGGAACGCTGCATCAGCTCCTGACCGATGGCCATCAGCACTTTGTAGCGTTGCTCAATGCCACTGCGAGCCCAGATTTGCTGGGCCTCGCTGGCGGCGGCAATCGCGCTGTCCAACTGCGCCCGGGAGGCCTGGGCGTAGAGGCCGATCAGGTCACGGGTGTCGGACGGGTTGCGGTTTTCGATCTCGCTGGCGCCCTTGAGCCATTGGCCGGCGATGTAGTTGTGGTGGTGGTCGCTCATGAAATCCTCCAGGGCGGCACGCCAGGCAGGGCGTTGCCTTTGTGCGGTTCTGGGAGGATTATGAGTCGGCCTTGTATTAAGTAAATCTAATAAATTTTAAGGTTGTTTAAGTAATATTTAACAATTGCCTTTGCTTGCAGGACGCGCCGCCATGAGCATCAAAATCTCCAACTTGCAGTTTTTCGTCGCGGTGGCCACCAGCCAGAGCTTGACCCAGGCCGCCCAACGCCTGCACCGCACACCGGCAGCGGTGTCGCTCTCGCTCAAGCAACTGGAAGAAGAGCTGGGGGGCGCGCTGTTCGAAGGCGAGCGCAAGAACCAGCTCAGCCCCCTGGGGCGTTTCGTGCTGCAGGAAGCCCAGCGCGAACTGGCGCACTTTGACCGCACCATCAGCACCATCAAGACCTACGCCAAGGCCGACACCGGCCTGGTGCGCGTAGCGGCGGTGCCGTCCTTCGCCATCACCCTGCTGCCGCCGCTGCTCAAGCAATTCCATGAACAGCACCCGCAGTTCCACCTGGACATCCGCGACATGGATTCCGCCCGCGTGGTGCAGGCGGTGCTCAGCGGCGAGGTGGACATCGGCATCGCCACCGTGCCGGCAAGCATTCCCAACATCGACCAGGACTTCCTGTTTTCCGACGCCTTCTGCGTGGTCTGCGCCAGCGACAACCCCCTCAACCGCCTCACGCGCCCGCTGCGCTGGAGCGACCTCGACGGCCAGACCTTCATCAACAGCGGCCTGGGCGCCGAGATCCAGGCCCCCGAGTTCCGGCACATCCGCGACCACTCGACCCTCAGCGTCAGAAACACCACCTCGCTACTGGCCCTGGTGGCCCAGGGCATGGGCGTGACCCTGCTACCGGAACTGCTGAGCCGCTCCACAGCGGGCGACCAACTGAACTTCCTGCGCCTGGAAGACCAGCGCATCGTGCGCTCGGTGAGCGTGATCACCGCCCCGCGAGAGACCTTGAACCATGCGTCTTACACCTTTTTGAAGGCGCTTCGGGCGGGGCGGTTTGTTTGAGGAGACAGCGCGGCAGGTCGTGCTGCCGCGCTGTGCTTTTGCGAGGTCTGCTACTTAAGCGAAGGCCTGTGGCGACTGCCATCGAGCAAGGCATCCACCACCGCTCGCGCCATCTCCACCGAGTGCACCAGGGACCAGATCAGACCGCGCTCGATACCGCTGCCGCGCTCGGTGATTTCATCGGAAACCTCCTCGGCGCTTTTGAGCAGCAGGGAGACGTGGAGCAGGGCTTCTTCGGCGTTGATGCCGCCGCGTACCGAGAACAAAGAATCGCGACTCACCGGGGTACTGATGGTTTGCTCCAGTGACTGGATCAGAGAAGCATCGGCAGGCTGAAGTGACAGTTTCTGCCGGATCTGCTGATTGGCCAGATGGTGCTCGGGGTTTCTGCCGCGATGGGCAGCAGTGTGAGGCGGATCGGGGACGAGCTTTTTCATGGCGTAACTCCTAGTACAGAGATAGGAGCCTTCACCGTCGCTGCTAAACGATAGGGTGGCGGCCGTTCGCAGGTTAGCAGACCGGTGACTAGGACCCCGGCGCACCCGAGGGTGCCCTGCGCACGGCCGCCATAAAGCGGAGCCAAAAAAAGCGCCACGTAATGGGGGCGCCATGCGCCTAGTTACACGTCGAGCTGCTAAACCCGGTCACTGAATGTGCAGTGACGGATCGAGGCTAGCCAGGGTGAGGGGGGAGGCGCAAGCGGCTAGGAGTTTCTAGGAAAGTTCGCACAATAGAAAGAGACTTAACGCTGCTCCAGGGAACGAAGGCTTGGTCTGAGAGTGATCTGCCATTGCGGGGAGGGGCGACATCGGCGATTGAAGTGTCGCTGTCCAGCACGTTTGCGTGCTCCGCGCCGGGCACCGTTCAGACACCATCGTATTGATACACCGACGCGCTCCAATAGCGGCTGCCACTACGCTGTTGGCGAGTCCACCCGCTTGCCAGCAGTTGCTTGGCAATCATCCGATTCATAACGCCATGACCGAGCAGCAGCACCGACTCTTCGCCGGCAAGAGCCTGCAGCCGCTGGGCGGCGGCACTGGCACGTTGCTTCGCCGCACCGAAGGATTCGACGCCGCTCGAATAGCCGCACAGCCACAGGACGCGAAAAATGAAGGCCCAGGTAAACGGCGATAACCGGGGAAATCGCCAGCCACCATGAGGCAGTTGCGCTTCGCAGAACGTCGCATCGATCACGGCAGGCTTCAGCCCGAGTACCTCGACGGAGGTCAGGGCCCGAGGCGCGCTGCTTGAAACAACGGTGCTGGCGGTTGTGGCGAGTTGCAGGCTGGCCTCCGGCGCGGGATCGCGGACGATTTCGGAGCGATTGTATTGCGCGATCCAGTCCTTCATCTCAAGCATTGAGATCTTTTCCGCCGCGGCGATCTTTGGCTGGCCGTGACGCATCAGGATGATTGTCTTGCTCATCGTTGGTTGTCTTCTTTGGTTTTCGTGAACCCGCCATGTTGCCGATACCACGCCACGGTGTCAGAAATAGTCTGCTCCAGCGCTCGAAAATTCACGCCAAGCTCTTGTTCACTCTTGCGGTGGTTAAAGCTGGTCCGGTTCTCTTCGCGTATCAACAGGCGCACCGTCGCCATGCTCAGCAAAATCGGCTTGCCGGTCAGGCGCGCGTACACCTCCTGCACCGCCGCCAACAGGTACAGCGCGGGCACTGGCAGTTGCCGGGCAGGGGTTTTGACGCCCGCTATTCGCCCCAGGAGCGGCACCAACTGGCGCATGTTCAAGCTCTGACCGGCGGCGAGGTAGCGCTCGCCACGGCGGCCATTTTTCGCGGCAGCGATCTGAGCCCAGGCCACATCACGGGCATCGACCACGGAGAAGGTGCCGGGGATCAGCCCGGGCAGCTTGCCGTTGACCACATCCTTGACCAATTGTCCCGAGGAAGTCGGGCCCCTGTCGCCCGGGCCCCACATCCAGCCGGGTAGCACCATGCAGGCATGCATCTGCGGATGGGTGTCGAGGAAGCTCAAGACCTCGCGATCGGCGAGGATCTTGCTGCGGTAGTAGTCATCCGCATCGGCTTCGGCGCGCAGGCAGCTCTCATCGATGGAGGTGCCAGGGGCGCCGTCGAGCACGGCAATCGAAGAGGTGTGGACAAACTGGCGTATGCCCGCGCGGTAGGCGTGGTGCAGCAGGTCTCGCGTACCGGTGACATTGATCTTTTCCAGGGCTGCCCAGTGACTGCCGCCCTTGTAGTTATCGCGAAAGAACGCCGCAGTATGAAACACCGTATCGCAGCCTTGCAGCGAAGGTGCGAAGGCGTCGATATCGGCCATGTCGCCCACGACCAGTTCCACACTTGGCAGATCGTTGAACTGCTCTTCACCTTTGGCTCTTGAGCGGACCAGAGCTTTGACGCTGTAGCCACGGGCGACCAGCTCGCGCACCAGGTTGTTACCCAGCAGTCCGGTGGCGCCCGTTACGAATGCGTGACCCATGGCTCAACCCTCCTGCTGTTCGGCTGAGGGCATCAACGCCGCGCTGTCGAAGAACACTTCTTCGCGGCAGGCCAACCCGTCTCTGAAGGTGAAGTGCGCGCTGTAGCGCACGGCAATCGGGCGCCCATGAGGCGGGATCACCCGGCCCGGCAGCACCAGAGGCACGGTGAAGGTGCCAGTCAGTAGGGCGGTCAGCGCCAGTCGGTCGTCAGTGATGATAAAGGGCGTGAAGGCCACGTGGGCATCAGGGAACGCCTCGAACAGGGCGGTCTCCCGTTTGCGCATGGATTCACGGCCGCTTTGCATGCCCATGCCGTCGAGGTAGATGAAGTCTTCGCACACCAGCGCGAGCATCGACTCCAGGTCACGGTGGTTGAAGGCACGAGCGGCGCGTTCTGCGTAGTCGTAGGGACCTGTCGTCATACAGTGCATTCCAGTGGTTTCGAAGGCCCGTAGATATACCGGCGATACCATGCTTGAAAAACAGCGACTACTGCATAATGGCTTTGCATTTATGCAAACCAGGGAGGATGGGAGGTATGGCGTTGCAGGCAAACTGGGACGATCTTCGGCTGCTGCTGGCCGTCTCGCGGCGAGGCAGTTTTCTTCAGGCGGGCCAGCTGCTGGGTATCGCGGCGTCTACCGTGTCCCGCCGCCTGACCCAATTGGAAGTGGCCCTGGGTGAGCCGCTGGTTGAGCGAGGCGTTGAAGGCTGTTGGCTGACCGCGCGGGGCCAGTCCCTGGTGGATGTCGCTCTGGCGGCGGAAGCTGGCTTGCGGCGCCAAACGGCGACGGATCTGTCCGGGGTGCAGACGGAGCTGTGTGGCAGTGTCCTGGTGAGTGCCGGAGAGGGTTTTTCTTCTTGTGTGCTGGAGGCCGCGAGTCGTTTTACGGCCCTGCATCCGCATTGCTCCGTGGAGTTACTGGTCACCGCCGACTTTCATAAGGTCGTCCGCGGTGTGGCCGATATTGCAATACGCACCGCGCACCTGGGCGAGCCCTCGCTGATCTATCGGCCCCTAGGCAAGCTCGCCTACGGCGTCTTCGCCCAGGCTGGCTATCTGCAGCGGTTCCCGGAGGTGACCCTGGCGACGGCGGCCAACATCGCCTTGCTTCCGCCGCTGGATATGTTGCCGCAAATGCGTGCCGCCAAGGCGGCGGGCCTGGACCGTGGGCCAATCAGCGTGGATTCGTTCGCCGTGCAACTGGAGTCTGTGAGGCGAGGCCTGGGCGTGGCGGTACTGCCGCGCATTCTGGCGAAGGACCTGACCGAGGTGTTCCCGGATCTTGAACTTCCAGATATGGAGGTCTATCTGGTCACCCGGCCTCAGGCGTTGAAGCAGGCGCACATCAGGGGTTTCTTTGAGATTTTGGAGCAGGTCATGCTCGACGTTCTGGAGGTTGAAAGGGGCGACGGTTGAATGCTGGGCGTGGGCCCAGCAACCCGCACACGCTTTTGAACGAGCGAATGGTGGCGTGGAGCGTGCTGGAAGTCTGTGGGCTTGGATAATTGCCCGATCAGGCGTTCACTGAATGTCAGGCACAAAAAAAGACGTCCTTGGACGTCTTTTTTTGTTGAGTTGGTGGAGCCGGGGGGAGGTGAACCCAGTGCGATAATTGCAAAATATCCATAAAAAACAACAGGTTACGCACTTAGTGGTTGACCGTTTTACCGCCCGTTCTCTTCCGAGATTGCCGCCCTTGACGCTTAGTAGGATGGCCAGTATGGCTATTTAATGCTACGTATGCCAATGCCGAATTCGGACATACAGCCATACAGCGCTCAGACCGCTCTGTGCGCTTGAACCTAAACGAATGACAGGAGTTGCGTTTCATGAGGGATACCTTTCCAGAAGGACACGGTCTGTCCGCATCTGTAGCTGATGGCTTGGTTTACCAGTCTGAGGGGAGGGTGTCCCTCACCGACGTTCAGTACCTAGCGCTTGAGTCTGGCGTAGCGCAAGCGCAAAGCATGCTGGTGGTGTCTCCCACCTCTACTGGCAAGACCCAAATTGGGTTGTGGGCTATTGCTGAGGGGCTGTTGGCAGGAAATACAACTGTCTATTTGGTGACGCATAGGTAAGCGTCTGGCCAAGTCACCTTCAAAACTCCAGCATTAAGGGCGATGGTGTCCGCGTATTTTTAAGCGGACACCATCGCCCTTAATCGCCAGGATTTTCATGCGCCAACGAAGCTCTTATCCCAAACCGTTCAAAGCCCAGGTCGTTCAGGAATGCCTTCAGCCCGGCGCCACCGTTTCAAGCGTCGCCATCGCTCACGGCATCAACGCCAACGTCATTCGTAAATGGCTGCCGCTTTACCGGCACAGCTCAGTGCCCGCGTTGCCTGCGTTTGTCCCGTTGAAGGCTCCTCCTAAGCGGCCGTCAGAGGCATTGGCGATCATCGAGATACCCGTTGGCGAACAAGCCATCGCCGTGAAGTGGCCAGTGTCCGATCCTGATGGGTGCGCTCGATTTATCCGAGAGCTTGCCAAGTGATCCGCATTGACGCCATCTGGCTCGCCACCGAACCCATGGATATGCGTGCCGGCACCGAAACTGCGCTGGCCAGAGTGATCGCAGTATTCGGTGCGGCGAAGCCGCACTGCGCTTATCTGTTTGCCAATCGCCGGGCCAATCGTATGAAAGTTCTCGTGCATGACGGAATCGGCGTTTGGCTGGCGGCACGGCGGTTGAACCAAGGAAAATTCCACTGGCCAGGCATACGACAAGGCAGCGAGTTGGAACTGGATAGTGAGCAACTTCAGGCCTTGGTACTTGGTTTGCCTTGGCAGCGCGTTGGCGCTGGCGGTGCAATCACGATCCTTTAAAAAGCTGTAATTAAACCCAGAACACGCTGTCGCACGCGGTCGGCTTTGGTAAAATCCACGGCATGACTTCTATGCCAAACCTCGACCACATGACCCCCGACCAACTGCGTGCACTCGCTGCGCAGTTGATGTCGAAGGTCGACACCATGGGCAGAAAGAACCACCGCGATCAAACCATCATCGAACAGTTGACCCACGAGATCGCGATCCTCAAGCGGCACCGGTTTGCCAAGCGCAGCGAGCAGATCAGTCCTGAGCAAGGCAGCTTGCTCGACGATCTTCTTAACACCGATCTTGAGGCTATCGACGCCGAGCTGACGGCACTGCTTCCGACTCCTGCTCCAGAAGTAGCGCGCCAAAAGCCAAAGCGCGCGCCGCTGCCGTCGCAGTTTCCACGTACCGTCATTCATCACGAACCAGAAAACACTCAGTGCACTTGCGGTTGCCAACTTCAGCGCATCGGCGAGGACGTCAGCGAGAAACTGGATTACACGCCAGGCGTGTTCACCGTCGAACAGCATGTGCGTGGGAAATGGGCCTGCCGTCAGTGCGAAACACTGATCCAGGCACCAGTACCGGCCCAAGTGATCGACAAAGGCATCCCAACCGCAGGTCTGCTGGCCCATGTGATGGTTGCGAAGTTCGCTGACCACTTGCCGTTGTATCGGCAGGAGAAAATCTTCGGACGTGCCGGTTTAGCGATCCCGCGCTCCACACTGGCTCAATGGGTTGGACAGACCGGTGTGCAGCTTCAGGCGCTGGTTGATGCCTTGCGAGAAGCCGTTTTGGCCCAACGAGTCGTCCATGCCGACGAGACGCCGGTGCAGATGCTTGCGCCCGGACAGAAGAAAACTCACCGTTCTTATGTATGGGCTTACTGCACCACGCCGTTTTCGGTGCTCAAGGCCGTGGTCTATGACTTCAGCCCGAGCCGGGCAGGTGAGCATGCACGTAACTTCCTCGGCTCATGGAACGGCAAGCTGGTGTGCGACGACTTTGCTGGCTACAAAGCTGGCTTCGAGAAAGGCATGATCGAAATCGGCTGCATGGCCCACGCCCGCCGCAAGTTTTTCGATCTGCACGTGGCGAATAAAAGTCAGCTGGCCGAACAGGCGCTGCACTCAATTGGTGGCCTGTACGAAGTTGAACGCCAAGCGCGGGACATGAGCGATGAGGATCGCCGCCGAATACGGCAAGAAAAAGCAGCGCCGCTGGCAAAAACACTGCACGACTGGATGTTGACCCAGCGCGATCTTGTGCCCAACGGGTCAGCGACGGCCAAAGCCTTGGATTACAGCCTTAAACGCTGGATCGCGCTGACGCGCTACCTGGATGATGGCGCTGTCCCCATAGACAACAATCCAGTCGAAAACCAGATCAGACCGTGGGCGCTTGGCCGTTCGAATTGGTTGTTTGCCGGATCGCTTCGCAGCGGCAAACGGGCGGCGGCGATCATGAGCTTGATCCAGTCGGCGCGCATGAATGGGCACGATCCGTATGCCTATCTCAAAGATGTGCTGACGCGGTTGCCGACGCAACGGGCGAGTGAGATCGACCAACTGCTGCCGCATCAGTGGGTATCTGTCTGACTTACGCAACGTGAGTTGGGCAGACGCTTACAGCCGAAGCGGAAAAAGTCAACGGCAATCGTCTGGTTAAGTTTTTGAGCGTGCCGACTAATCCGGTCTCCTTAGAACTGGGCAAATATAATTTCGATGAAAAAAGCTTCAAGATCGATCATTGCTTGTTCTCAGATAAACTGAAGTACACAAAAGAAGAGGCGCGACTCGCTCAAAGCATGAAGGGAGCGGATCAAGAACGGTGCTATTTCAGAACCACGAATACTGAGCTACGAGTCGGATTCGTTGGCGGGTCTGATGTCCGTTTTAAAGTTGAGGATTCGGATCTGGCGAGAAAGATTGAAGGCGAACGCGGCAATCTGAAAATCGAAGTGTTCGGATACGTTGATTCTGTTGAGCGTGAGCGAGTTGGCGGGAATCTCGTGAAGGAGCGTACGGTACTGATTGCACCTCAGAAGCTTTTGCTGATCGACTCTGGTGACAAGGTAATATTCGAGACCAAGATTTGATCCGTACACATTTGGGAAATATTGAAATGGAAAAGATCAAAAAGGGACTGGTCAAGGTTGTTGGTAAAGTATCACATCTTCACGATAGTGTGCATACTTCCGGCAGCATTAGGACAGGAGCATTGACCGGCAATGTGTCCGGTAGTATCACAAGTGCTGACCAGTTTACTTTTCGTGTTGGTAACACTCCGGCGACCTTTAAGTACGAAGGCGGTGTAAGCATTCGTGAAGGTGACGAAGTTGTAATTGTGGGCCGGATGAAGAAAGGGCAGCTTGAAGGGTATGCACTAAAAAACATCTCCACCGGTGCATATTATGATCATTACAATTCACTGGTCTTGATTGGTCTGTGGGTTGGTGTGTTGCCGGTTAGCATTGGAATGATTGCTCTGCTGCTGGGCTTCATCTTAGTTCCGATGACGCTTTACCTCATCTATTCCCACCATGCATTTAAATATGCTGCTCAGGTAGTTGAGTCGTATGCTCACTGATCGGACATTGGCTATGCAAAAGCGAAAAAATATTCGACCTCTTGTGGTGGCCGCCCTGCTGATGTCGACTCCCACTTTCGTTCTGGCGGATTTCTGCGACATTCTTGCCAAAGGCGCTGCTGAAAGCTGTCGCGTTAATGTACGCGGGATGGGAGCGACAGTTTTCGGAAACTGGTTGCGATTGAAGCCAGAGATTGCCAGTCAACCGAGCACAGGGTCAAAGGGACGCTTTGTCTCAGGCACAACACCTGCGATCGGTACACTTGGCGTACCGCATCAAGGTAAGCTCAAGCTCACAATAGATTGCTTTGCCAGTAAGCGCTCTATGAGAATCGACGCTTTGCCTTACATGCTTGGCCTATCAAATGGTGCAAACAAAACATTTGATCTAACGTTCAAAATTGATAACAGACCACCGCTCACGGAGACCTGGCCACTGGACTGGCAGCACGCGGAGCTAAAAGCACCAAGCGGTAGCCGGTTGGCAAATGAACTTCAGCGATCCGAAAAACTTGTTGTTACTACCCAGGGAATTGTTGGTCGTAATTCGTCGGTAGGCTATGTGTATAGCACTTCGGGATTCGATGAAATGAATGCCGGGCTTTGTAAGTAAAATTCATGCCTCGTTAGTCGAGGCATTTTGTTCGTCTAGCTAAGGTGAGAACGAACCCGTAGTAGTTGTGTTTTTGTGAATCGTTCTTCCGCTTGTCACAGACTTACTATTTACGCCTATTTCTGTAAGGATCAATTCCGGAAATTGGTGCTCGGTGAGTATGTTTTCTGTTAAGGCTTTAAACATTTCCATCAGCTTAGTTTGTAGTTCTAGTTGTTTTTCCAGTATTTCATAAGACTCGCGAGCCAAATCTATTACATCTTGTTCAAGTGCTGTGCGTTGTTGCATTCGTTTCTCTCCAGTTTATAATTTTGGTCATGATTCATATGCTCAGATCGTCATTAGCTTTCTGTTGATTACGTAAAGCGTCTTGCTTCGCTCTCGTGGCAGATCGTTGTGCTGATTCGACAGCTTCGTGACGTTTAGCCGTCAAGATTCGATCACTCTCAGCGTCCCCTGTATCCGCACCTGCAATACCCCCTGCCACATCACTGATGGCGAGCCCAGCCGTGCCGACGCTCGCCAGGGGAGCACTACGTGGAGTTCCATAAGGAGACTTCACAGTTGGGTTTGTAACTCTTGTATGTGCTGATTGAGAAATTTTAGTTCCAGCTTCAAGGACTCGACTTGCTTTAGTAGCTGATTGTTGAGTGTTGTAGATGACTCGCTCTGCTCGCGCAATAATTGCATCAGCTTCTTTTCCAAAATCGTCATTTCTGATTACCTCATTGTTATTGTTAGTAGGTGGATTGCCAAGCTTATCAGCGAAGTTGCGAGAACGATTTTCACGGATTTTGATGATGTCGCCGCGTTTTGTGTTGTTGAATTTCTGTGTTTCCGAATAGTTTTTTCCAGTTCTAACAACGCTAAGTATTTTCTCGAAACGCTTTTCGATAAAGTTTTGACGCTCTCGTACTGCTTGTTTATATCGTTCAGCAACTGCTGGTTTTGCGAGATAAGCTGCTCGTTCTGCACTCTTTGTTTTTGTGTCTGTAAGCTCAGCTGAGCTAGTGAATTGTCTGTCATAAATTTCTCCTTTCATTCTTATTGCTTTATCAACGCCAGGCGGTTTCATCGACACGTAATTATCGCCAATTCGAGTTATTTCAAAGCCCGCTATTTTCGCTAAGTCAATCAATTGCTCGCGGTTATTAATCACACCATCTATAACAGCTTCTTTGAAAAAGTCATTAAGTGTTTCGCGTGTCGCTTTTTTCCCAGCTGGCTCCCATTCGATTTCGTTCGTCGCTCTAGCACGCAATGGATCACGTGGATCGTCTAAGCCATACTTCACATTAATAAAATCCACCAGGGCGTCCATCTGCCTAAATTTTGCTTCGCCTGGAGGTGCAGGATTCCATGCCCTATCCACTTCATAGTTGTGCCTCGGCAGCACGTAATGCAGCTCAAGCCGATCCAGATGGCTCTGCTTCACGATCAAGATATGCTGGTGTTCTGGCGCAATACCGGAAAATAGCATTTCTTTAAGCCGACCGTTAATGTCCGCAATCGCTTCACTGAGTCCAGATAGCCTGAGCTTTTCAGTGTCACCATGGGTGAACGACAGCACGCCGGATGTATATTTATGTTTGTAGTCGAGCGCATCGATCATCTGCACCATCAACGCTGGATCACCCTCGATGACTTCCGGCAGCGGATCGCGAGGCAGCCATATGCCTTCTTCTTTGTCACGATACTGGTCGTCAATGAAGTAATCGACAGGCCCGCTACCGCCGCCTCCACCGCTGCCTGAGTGCCTACTAAAACCGTGCATGGCCATCAGTCTTCTCCCAGCGTTTCGGCTTTCAGCTCGGCAATAGAGCGCTCGATGTCGATCAAGGCGGTGAGGATTTTGACGCTGTCGCTGTTGGCTTTGAATGTGTTGCAGTGCTTCGCAATCATGTTCAGCTGTGCGCCGAACTTGTTGTAAGCAGCCGTCAATGCCAGCAGCTCTTTCGAGTTTTTCGGCGCATCTATACGCCGAACGGTTATCGTTGAATTTCTCGCAGATTGCAGTAGCAATTGTGACAACGACATAAAATTGTCAGCCGCTTTTTTCTCAAGTTCGGACTTAAGTGCTTTCCTCAACTTTACGTGTATGCGTGTAGTTGACAGTGGTTTGTTAGCACTCGGTGCGTTTTCTTGTTCGCTCATATAATACCCATTCTTATTGTTTTTATGGTCTGGGGTGTGGGGGAACCCCACGGTGTGCAGGGTTCTAGGGTGAAACCCTAGCAAGGATCAGGGTGTACGAAGCACACACCCTGAGTAGCCTTGTTCTTAGTTGGTTTCGTTACGCACTTTTTTATTGGCACGATACCGTCGCGCCCTTTGAGCGGCAGACATGGGCTGCTCGAATAGAGGTTTACGTCCACGTTTCTGTATTGGATATACAGCGTCAAACATGTCGGGAGTAGTATGGTCTTTTAGATCTTTAGCCATTGCAGTGTCCTTTATTATTGTTATTTTTTTATTATATCACGTATTTCGTTATTTTAATTTCGCGTAAAAGTTTGTGTTATTGACATAGAAGTTGTCGATTAGTTGTTCTTGAGTCTATAGTTATTGTTTATTTTTAGATTTGTGATCTCTCAGTTATGGTAGGCACATTCAAGTGGAGGGCGTATGCTTTGTAAGATGCCGGGAATATCCATAAAACTAACTGGTGACCACAGCGCCTGTATATATTCAGTTGCGGAAGAGTTGTTCTTGTTGGCAGGGAATTTGCTCTGCCTTAAAAAATATTGCGCTATCTTAATGCAGGATTCGGTAAAGTTTGAGCGATGGCCTGGTGCGCTCAAAACAGAAGTCGCGATCTTTTCATGTCGTATTCGAGCGTTAGAAGAGATTTACGCCAGAAGATTGCGTGAATTGCGTCTTGTAGACCAACCGGGCTCGAATGTTATTTCGCTCAAACCACGCAGCGCAGTCAGCGTCGTTCCGTGCCCACTGTCATTAGCACAGCGACGGCAGAAGGCCTTCAAGACTAGGGAAGAGGTTTATGTGTTCGTGCTCGGAATGTGCGGCGTAGGCCTCCATCGCTACTGTGAGGCTCATACGGTTGATTTGGACGCTGTCTTCAAGCCCATTGAGGACTGGTGGCGGCAAGTGGTGGTTGCTCAGGAACTCTGTACCCGCATCCTAGCGCACGTCTCGGCAGGTCCTGGACGGCTGTGCCCAGGTGATTGGGTGTCAGGTCTGAAGGGGCTTAATCGTGAGCTTGCACGGGCTGTGTGGCGATACCGGAGCAAGCGGGCTTGAATGAAGCGGAGCAGGTCAAGGCAGGGCAGCCGCTGTTGGCTGCCTTGTCTTGCCCTGCTGATCGGGGGAAAGGGGGGAACCCCCTACAAAGGGTCAATAGGGTATGTCAATTGTTTGTGTTATTGACATAGAAAAAGGCTATCAAATTCAGGTTTTTCGATCCAGATATATAATTGGTGGTTATGAATACGGTTCGCTAATATGAAGCCATCTAAAGCAGCGAGGCATATTAAGAAAGTGATTGGCCACTAGATCAATTGATCTAAACCTACTGCTGAGTAAGCAGCTTAGAAAAACTAATAGTGAATCCATTAATGAGATGTAAATCTGATCATTAAGCGATCGCTTGAGTGAGCCAATCACTTTCTTAATTTTCCTTGCCTGTTAAGCGCAAATCTTCAAAGATTGCGCTTTTTGTGTATGTTTCTGTGATGAACTTGGACTCGTTTATCTTGGGCCGCTGTGTAGGCCGCCCGCTCCGCTGGTCGAATTCGCCAGCGTAGCAGGCGGTCGAAAGTCAATGGGGCTTACAGTGTTTGTCAGGTTGTCAATAATTCGATGATCTCATGCACACTTAGCGGTGGCTTCGCTTCGATTTTTGACTGAATGTCAGTGTATTTGACAAAAAAACGCTTTGGCTGCTGATGTTTGACGAGTTCTATCAGTTGAGATGCGGTTGGTCTTGGATCACTATAAATAACTGTAACTGTCTCTGGCTCTTTAAAAAGTTCATCCCATGAGATATCGAAGTCTGGCGGCGTATTCGTGATAAACGTGTCGCGTTCAACCTTATCAAGCTCTTCATCACTTGCCCAGTACTGAATATCTCCCAGTAAGTCCTCAAAATTTCGGCTAATTTCGTATTCCGGAAGATAGTAAGCGAATCCACAATTGAATAGGATGCCGGTTATTCGTGACGACGGTTCGCCAAAACGGTTTAAGTATGGCTCTTTGATCAGCTCAAATGAATCAGAAAATTTGGTGATGAGGTTTTTGAACCCTATCAGATTTCTGTCGTTCTTATCTTTTTTGCCGTTATTGTACATTCTGCATGCTAAAAGCGACTGGCGTACTGAATCACTAGCGAACTCGTCAACATTTTCTTCGATTTTGTTAATGATGCGATATTTGGTTAGGGTATTGCTGATGCCGAAACATTGAAATTGCCTGATTCGCTGCGCCCGTAGAGCTGCGGTGACTCGATCAATATGTTTTAAACTTGACTGATCATTATCTAGTCGTTTTTCGTCTTCTTCATTAGGTGCTAATCGGGCATCCTCAAATTTTGAGATGTTGACTGTTTTTGCTACGTATTTGAAAAGATAGCTACTTGCTTCGCCGCGTGCCCGATCCACTTTCTCGTAGTCCCACTGTCTACGCGCAGGGAAGTATTCATTTGCCAAACTCTGAAATTGAGCAAAGCGCTCAGGCGTGGTGAAGAATAACAAATGCCAATGGGCGCAGCCGTCTTTATGCGCTTCAACAAACCGCATGCCGAAGAAAGTTTCAACAGATAATGGGCATTTTAGTTTGGCAAGACGCGCTCTGATTCTTTTCCAGCGGTCTTGAATGTACTCGTGCCCACTCCGCAACCGCTCTCGATCGTAGCTGCGCTTGCCTAGAGCCGGATTGGGGTGATAGTTTCCAGGCGCTGTAAACGTCACAAAATACCCTTCAAAACCTGCATCATCAGCAACTGATTGCAGGTTCTTCGATATATGGAACAACTGATTAAACCGTCGTTGCTCTTGATCTTTAGCAATATCCGCGAGGGTGATGATTTGGCCTGAGCCGACCCTGGAAACATAGACGCCTTCTAGCGTTTTCAGGCTGATTGCTTCCTGAGTTTTTCTAAACGTAAGTGTTTGATCTGAGCAGTAGGGCTGATCAGTCTTTCCGCCTACCTTACGCCTATTGGCCTCAGTATTGATTCGCTCGTCATTAGCAATCTTAACCAGTTGCTTTTTAATAGAGCGGTAATCGCATGCCCTTGCCAAAGATTGCTCTGTAGGTAACCCGAAACTGAGGGGTATCCACTTTTCGGTCTCTTCAAGAATGGCCATACTCTCGATGACCTCACGTTGATATGCACCGAGTTCTTCAGTGTTGATATACTCCATCATTTCGAGGACGTTAAGCCGCCTCAATGATAACGAGTGGATGTGGGCCAGATCCTTTGCTATCCCAGAAATTTGTTCTGGTGTTGCGTGTTTCAAGTACACAGCGCGATTGAGAACCACGGGCGGTGGGATTTTTCCCGCAGAAAGTAGTTCAAGCTCGTTATCATCAAAGTATGAAAGAGCTTTCAGGAAGTGTTTGAACTCTGGGCTGAGAGTTTTGTGGTGAGTAGTTGAAGTGTTTTTATTCATGGTCTTTAGTTTTGTTATTATTATTGTAACGCAATTTGTGGCGATTTTTACTTGGCCTGACAAAATAAAAATAGGTGCTATATAAGCACCTATTTAGATTTGTCATTCGTCAAAAGCGTTCCAGACTATGGAGTCTGAGTCCGCTGTTAGCTGTGTTCCTTATAGCCATCAACCACTAGCGATAAGGTGACAAGTAAAGAGCTACCACAGAAATAATCAAAGGCACCACTACTGAAGACTCCAGTAAACGTCTTGCAACTGGCCTGGGTAGGTTGTGGTGATGCCCTGACTAGCTTAATGCCCACATGTGTGTGGGGGTGACGGTCGGCCGACATTATTTAAACGGATTTACCGTTTGTTCCCAGTTCAGCGCCTCGTACTTCTGAGTAATGTTGCCTAATTCAAAGCACCTGAAAAAAAACGCTCCTAGAAAAACGTAACGCCTAATAGGAAAAACTTCGAGCTTACGCTCTGGCCAAATTGAACCTACGAAAGACTCGACAAGTATCAGAAATTTCCTCAACCAAATTTTTAGGTCAGCCTCCGTAGCTACGCACAGCTGAAAACTTCCTTTGGGTGTTTTTATATAAAAATATGGAACCGGGAATAACTCAATACTTAGCAAGTCGAAGGTCTTACAGATAGCCCGCTGAATAACAAATAGTATTGCAGCCTCTTCCTCTGCATTCATGGGTTGCCCAGCTTCGATTTTTTCCATGTAAGGCTTAAGATTAATATTTATAGTATCAACTTCATTAACTATCTGCCGATACAAAACATCAGACGGTTCATAGATGGATACTTCTTCGGGTCTGGCATCCAAGTATATTTTCTTAAAAAGTTTATGCGGGGCTGATAGTGAGACGGGGTGTTCCTCCGGTCCAGAACTCATTGAAACCGGCAAGGCCCCTACGCGTTTTTCGACGAAAACACATTTATCAAGGAAGTTTTTTTCTCGTGCATAATACTCGTCTAGCGAATTCTTCTTTTTTGTGATCGCTATTTGATCTGTAGTGGATTCTATCTGCTCACGAGTCTGAATAGACCTATGAGCACCAACAACAATAGCGACAAGCGGGATTGACAACGAAAGCAATCCTATGGGCAATTTGCTTATTGATACGAACTGATTGAATCCTTCAGAGTCTAGCGAGACAGTGTAACCACTCCAAGCAAAGTAGCCAAAATAAAAAAAAGAAAGCACAGGGACTATAATTGCCCACCAAAACAAACCTTGCCTCAGCAATGATGAATGATCAATGACATACCATTTCCTATGCCAAAGCACCAATCCAGTCGAAATTAGAAATAAACAATACAGTCCCATGCCAAGCATCTAAATTCTCGCGCGTAAATTATTAGACAAAAATACTCTACTTCAGTAACTAGCACTACTAAAGGCCATGTGTTTCATCTGCCCTTGACCAGAGCGAGCTGCTTTGTACTCTAAACTCAATGGAGTTTTTCTGTCTTGACTGTCCTCACTCTCACCAAACTTAATTGATAGCTTCACTCCGAGCTTACAAAGACACGTAATCCAACGTAAGCAAGGAGAGGGTCCATGACTGCTGAAGAGTACCTTCTATACTGATTGGGCCCTTTGATGAGCAAGGCACAGGTTGCACGCCTTCTGGACAGATCACCGGCTGGCTTCAGAGTCGCCATGTCCATGATTCAGCGCTTTCTCGAAAGCTGAAACTTACCTTAGTCAGCGTGGGGCGGCGAGAGTATTTTTGTAGCGAATGCTCGTTCTGAGCGAGCTAATGCTGCATGGTTAGACGCTTTAAACGCCTTGTAGTCGATGTGCGCCAGGTCCAGCTCATAGAAAACGCGATTGACCTTTTCCGCTTTCTCTTTGAGTTCAGGGCCATCGCCATAGCGGTCAGCCTCGCTGACATTTTCCTTCTCGTGTCCAGTGATGGCTTCGATGTCATAGCCACTGTCCACCCCGCAAGCTCTCATTCGGTCGATGAACGTATGCCGGAAGGCATGATAATCCCGTCCATCATGCTTTTCTCGGTGGATACCCACGTCGTACAGGTAGCCCGTACCCGGAGACGTGGGAGACGGCAACCGAGTAAAGAAGCGCGTGGCGGTGTTGCCCCAGCCATTCTTGTTGTAGTGCAGGCCATCGAACAGCATCTTGGCTTTTTTCTTCCTACGCTCTTCTACATAGTCGATGAAGCCGAGTTCGATCAGATGCCGGTGTACAGGCACCCGCCGTTTGGACGCCTTGTTTTTCAGCTTCCGATTGAGCGCTACTTCCTCCTCGATCTTGAAGTGCCAGATGCCCGAGGTGCTGCACTCCACGGCTCGCGTGGACAGGCCACAAACTTCATCAATCCGCATGCCGCTGTAGATCCCGATCAGTGGTAGCCAAAACTGGTAGGGATGGATCTCCTTGCGCGGGCTCAGCTTGCTCGGGTGATACAGATAGCCATCGAAAATGGCCTGAAGTTCATCGAGGCGATAGGACTTGGCCTTGGTCTGGTCCAGAGGCGTAGATTTCTTTTGCTTGTTGGAAATCTTGCTGAAGCGAGGCTTGTCGATTTTGTCCGGGTGTATCGCCGTGTACCCTTTTCTGTACGCGAACAGATGCAGGGTATGCAGACGGATGGAGTAGGCACTGGCCGTCTCGACACTAATGGCGGTGTAGTCCGCATCCGTAGGTATCAGATCCCTACGTTTCGCCTTATCGCAATCCAAACCCCGTACTGCGCCCAGCTTGATTCTTAGCACGGCTCTGTGGAGCTGCTCAAAATCGTCTTGTGTGAATTCGTGGATGGGTTTGCGTTCGCTCAGTACGGTCAGCACACGGGACTGGCGCTCATATTCTGTACGCGTGTTTTTGGTCAGAGGCCCCTCCAGTTCCTCGGCATCCACTTGCTGGAGGTCATGCAGCGCCAGCAGGGTCAATGTCGGGGTGGGGGGAGTGGGACCGGAAGCTGATGGTGACGGTGCTCGCTCGTTCTGCTCAGGTGCCTTGGTGGTGCCTCGTAGGCTTTCAGACATTTCTTCATGTTTGCTGTAGATCGCGTCTCGGAATACTCCCTCGGCAATCTCCAATGACGATCGGCTAATGGTGCCGTCCGCTTGCCGGACGCCATTGATCTCCAGTGCCTTGTTTTCCGCAAAGGTCAGCAAGTCGTTCAGGATTGAGTACTGATCCTGGGCGCTGCCACTTAGGGGGAGCGCAGTGCCTTCGAGTTGCAGCGTGATGTAGCGCATGGCTTCTTCGACCAGGACATTGCGCAGGCGCCGTTCAAGGGCAAGCTTAACCGCATTCGAGCTGTCCGGAAGCCGCGCAGCCTTCTGCAACACCTGGTCAAGCTCGCGGTTTTCAGCTTGAAAGTCCCGCACCATTTCTTCCTTGAGTGCTTGGTACTCGGCGAGAGAGGTGGGGAGGGAGTCGGTCATGGTCGGGCTCAGGCTCTGGTACAGGTTGAGACTGCTTATATGCCGACTGGCGCGCTGGATAGCAAGCCGTTTGCTGTGGGTGTGCAGGGATACGCGCTTGCCCTGGTTGAAGTGGGCAAGGTGTTTGGGCAATCGAAGATAATAGAGGCCGTGACGGCTTCGTTCGATGTAGCGAGGCATGGCGCACTCCTGGTGAGTGCGTCAAGGGTGGCATGCCGCCCATTCCTACCGCCTTTTGCCGCCCCAAGATGAAATCTTGGAATACCGCTTTGGAAAAAAGCCTTAGAAATGAACGACTTACAAGAAAATTGGTGGAGCCGGGGGGATTTGAACCCCCGTCCGCCAGTACTCCGCTGTCGGTACTACATGCTTAGCCGTGTCTATTGAGTTAACCCTCAGCGACCCGACGGGCAGGGTGCTTTGGGCGAGTTGTGTAAGTTTTAGCCGCTTCGTCCACAACGTACTGCACGGCGATTCTGTTCTATATGACAATCATTTTGGGTTTACAGACATCCCCTGATGATTGCTGGACCCGAAGGTACCAGGGGGGAAGGGCTAAGGCTGCTTACGCAGCGAGAGCGTAATCCCCGTAGGTTTCGTCATTGGCAACTATAGGAAGTTGCAACAGTGGATTTACGAGTTCTGTTACCAACTCGGCATGCACCTAAAGTTTCGCAACCGGCGTCGAATCCTAAACGGCCCCGAACCTGTTGTGCATTACCAACAGGTGGACCGATTCTACGCTAACCGAGGGCAGAAGGCCAACCCGAAGGTTGGCCGATGTATCGGCCTACTGGTCGCCCTTGGTGTTGTTCTGCAATTGCTGGATGGCCTGGGTGGTCAGGGAGATGCAGTTCTTGGTGCCTTGCTCGGTGCCTTTGGCCTGTTCGGCGGTGGCTTGCTGGACCTTGGCGTCGATGTTGCTGCTCAGGCCCGAGCTCATGGCTTGGGCGCCGACTTTGGCGTCTTTGATCTTTTTCAGGTTGACCTGGCACAGGTCCTCTTGCCCGGCGACAAACACCGGGGAGGCCAGCATCGCGGCGGTGATGAACGGTCCAGCCAGTGCGGAACCCTTCATGGTTATCTCCATTAACAAAGGGGCTCGGCGTTGCCGGTCGACGTGACGGGCAGCCCAGTGGGAGAAAGTCCTTTTGCTGCGGGCCTGAGTAGTGGACGCTTGCCGGGTGCCGGGTGCCGGGTGCCGGGTGCCGGGTGCCGGGGTTTGGTTTTTTGCGATGAGCTGTAAAACCCTTGCCTTGCCTTGCCTTGCCGTGGCTGGCACGAAGGGCCGTTTTCAGACGGTGTGAAAACGCCCCTTTGTGCCGTGCGCTAGCTCTTAGACCGCCTTGGCCCGGGTTACTCGGTCCACCAGGTAGACCAGCCCGTGATAGTCGATCCCGCCATGCTGGCTCAGACCGATTTCACAGGTGCGGCTGGTGGAGATGCCTTCGCTGCAATACTGCACCGCGTCCTTGAGGCTGCGCAGGGAGTGGGCATTGAGCTCCGGGGTGGTGAAGCCCTTGTCGCCGGCGAAACCACAGCAGTGGATGCCTTCGGGGATCACCACGTTGTTGCTGCAACGCCGGGCCAGTTCGATCAGCGCCTGGCTCTCGCCCAGGTGCTGGGTGCTGCAGGTGACGTGCACGGCGATCGGTGCTTCCTGGGGAGTGAACTCCAGGCGCTCCAGCAGGTGGGTGCGGATGAAGCGCACCGGGTCGTAGAGGTCCAGGCGCACATCCCCCAGGTCCTGCACCAGACGCAGGGTGCAGGGGCTGGTGTCGCAGTAGATCGGGTCGAGGCCGCCCCGGCTGGCGTGAAGCAGGGCGCCGATCAGTTCCTGGCGCTTGTCCTCGGCCTGGCTGGCGTAGCCCTTGGAGGCGAAGGGCTGGCCGCAGCAGAGGTTGTCCAGGTTGTCCGGCAGCACCACTTGATAGCCGGCCTTTTCCAGCAGACCGCGGGTTTTTTCGTAGAGCGACGATTGTTCCTTGTCGCCCGCCGCAGGGCCCATGACCCGAGACACGCAGGCCGCCAGGTACACCACTCGCGGGCGCGCGTCGCTGATGCTCGGGCTGAAGCGAATGGCCTTTTCCGGCTGGGGCATGGCGTTGTTCCACTGCGGCACCCGGCCTTTGGACAGACGCGTCAGGCTCGCCGACAGCTTGCTCAGGCGCGGCGCGCCCAAGAGCATGCGCGCGCCATTGGCCACGTGCAGGGTGAGGCGGGCGCCCTGCAAGGTGCTGGCGAAGTGTGAGCCGAGCCAGTCGGCGGTGCCGCTGTGGGTGGCGTGTTCGCTGCGCAGTTTCTTCACCAGCTCGCCGGTGTTGATGCCCACTGGGCAGCGCTGGGCGCAGAGGCCGGTGGCGGCGCAGGTGTCGATGCCTTGGTATTGATAGGCCGCCTCCAGCTCGGACGTATCGATGCCGGCGCGTTTGCGTGCCTGGATGTCGCGCCAGATGACGATGCGCTGGCGCGGGCTCAGGGTCAGGCCCTTGGATGGGCACACCGGCTCGCAGAAACCGCACTCGATGCACTTATCCACAATCTCGTCGGCCGCCGGCAGCGGCTTGAGATGCTTCAGGTGGATCTGCGGATCTTCGCTGAGCACCACGTCCGGGTTGAGGATGCCGTTGGGGTCAAGCAGGCGCTTGAGCTGCCACATCAATTGGTAGGCGTCGCTGCCCCATTCCAGCTCGACGAAGGGCGCCATGTTGCGCCCGGTGCCGTGTTCGGCCTTCAGCGAACCGCCGAATTCCACCGCCACCAGTTGCGCCACGTCGTCCATGAACGCTTGGTAGCGGTTCACTTCTTCGCGGCTGTTGAAGCCCTGGGTGAAGACGAAGTGCAGGTTGCCCTCCAGGGCATGGCCGAACAGGATCGCTTCGTCGTAGTGGTGCTTGTCGAACAGCTCGATCAGGCGGTTGACGCCGATGGCCAGCTGTTCCACGGGGAAGGTCACGTCTTCGATGATCACCGTGGTGCCGGTCTTGCGCACCGCGCCCACCGCCGGGAAGGTGTCCTTGCGGATCGCCCAGAGCTTGGCGTTTTCCTGCGGGTCTTCGGTGAAGTCCACCTGCTTTTCCACCGGGAAGGCGGCCAGGGAACGCATGATCTGCGCCAGTTGCTCGTGCAGCAGTGACGAGGACGCGGCGCGGGACTCGATCAGCAGCGCACAGGCGTTGGCCGAGAGCTGCTGGACGAACGCCGGCATGCCGGGCTTGTCCTGCACCGAGCGCAGGCTGCGGCGGTCTAGCAGTTCCACCGCCGACACCGGCTGGCTCTTGAGCACGGCCACTGCATTGCAGCAGGTTTCTACATCTGGGAACACGATCAGCGCCGAGGCCTTGTTCGGGTGGTCGATCACCGTGTCGTAGGTCACCGCGCTGATAAAGCCCAGGGTGCCTTCGGAGCCCACCAGCAGGTGGCTGAGGATGTCCAGCGGGTCGTCGAAATCCACCAGGGCATTGAGGGACAGTCCGGTGGTGTTTTTCAGGCGGTACTTGTGGCGGATCTTCGCCGCCAGCTCGCTGTTGGCACGGGTGCTGCGGCCCAGTTCGGCCAGGCGTTCCAGCAGCGGACCATGGCTGGCGCGGAAGGCGTTGACGCTGGCCGCATCCTCGGTGTCCAGGCGCGTGCCATCGGCCAGCACCAGGCGGATGCCGGCCAGGGTGTGGTAGGTGTTCTGCGCGGTGCCGCAGCACATGCCGCTGGCATTGTTGGCGACGATGCCGCCGATTTTGCAGGCGTTGATCGAGGCCGGGTCAGGCCCGATCTTGCGCCCGAACGGCGCCAGCCAGGCATTGGCCTGGGCGCCGATTACCCCGGGTTGCAGGCGAATCTGCGAACCCTGGTGGCGAATCTCCTTGCCGTTCCAGTTATCCCCCAGAACGATCAGCACCGAGTCGCTGATGGCCTGTCCGGACAGGCTGGTGCCGGCGGCGCGGAAGGTCACCGGCACCCGGTCGCGCTGGGCCAGTTGGAGCAGGGCGACCACTTCATCTTCGGATTCGACGCGGATCACCAGCTTGGGGATCAGCCGGTAGAAGCTGGCATCGGTGCCGAAGGCCAGGGTCGAGAGCGGGTCGTCGAAACGCCGCTCCTGGGGAATCAGTTGCTGGGCATCACGCAGAAAAGCGGCCGGTAGGCTCATTGGTCCTCCAGGATCAGCACCACCAGGTCTTTCGGGCCGTGGGCGCCGTAAGCCAGGACTTGTTCGATATCAGCGGTCTTCGACGGGCCGGACACCAGCAGCGCGTTGGTCGGCATGCCGGCGGCCCAGTTCATCTGTTGCTGCACCTGATAGAAGTTGTCGCGGATTTCGCTGGCCTTGAGCAGGGCGAAATGCACCGGCGGCACCAGGCTCATCAGTCGCGGTTCTTCCCGGGTCGGCCAGAGGATCAGGCTGCCGGTGGCGGCGATGGCACCCAGGGTGCCGGTGAGGCTGGCCGGGGTGTCGTTGAACAGCTCGGCTTTCCACTCTTCCACCGGGCGGTCGTAGGCCTTGAGCGCCGGCAGTTGCGGCCGCTCGGCCCAGTACTGGGTGACCCGCTGGCCGTGGGGCGTGCTCGGGGCGATCAGCAGGCTGGGCAGCTGGCGCTCCTGCAGCAAGCGGGCGAGCAGTCCAGGCCAGCCGGCGGCGGTGCTGAGGTGGATCTCGGTGTGCACGGCTTCCATTTGCTTGCGCAGCTGCGGAATGCGTTGCTCCGCCGTGTAGCTGTAAGGCTCGGTGACCAGCGCCTCGTCGAAGTTATCCACAATCGGCGTGGTGCCGGCGAGGCTGTTGCGCAATTTGGCGAGAATGTTGTGTTTCGCGCTCATCAGCGGTCTCCCTGCTTGTCCAGGTGCTCACGGGCCAGGTCATGCAGCGACCGGGCGGCGGGTTTTGGCGCACTGTGGTTCTGCGTCCAGGGGCCGACTTTGCTCGGGGTGAGCGCCCTCAGGCGGGTGGCCGCGAGGGTGAACAGGCGATACAGGGTCGGCGAGCTGTTGAGGCGGGCCCAGGCGTTCCAGATGAAACGCTCCTTGCGCGAGTACTTGCTGCCCTGGCCGCGCATCACTTGATGCGGGCTGTCCGGCGCCTTGACGTTCTCTTCGCGCAGGCGTCGCAGCAGCGCCGGGATCGGGATCTTCACCGGGCAGACTTCGCCACAGGCGCCGCACAGCGACGAGGCGCTGGGGTGGTCCGGCACCTTGGCCAGGCCGACCATGTGCGGGGTGATGATCTTGCCGATCGGCCCCGGGTAGACCTCGCCGTAGGTGTGGCCGCCGACCCGGGTGTAGACCGGGCAGTGGTTCATGCAGGCGCCGCAGCGGATGCAGTTCAGGGTCTGGCGCAGTTCGCTGTCGGCAAAGGCCTGGCTGCGGCCGTTGTCCAGCAGCACCAGGTGCACTTCCTGGGGGCCGTCCAGCTCATGCTCTTTGCGCGGGCCGGAGATCATATTGACGTAGGTGGTGATGGGCTGGCCCAGGGCCGAGCGGGTCAGCAGCGACAGCAGGGGAACCACGTCACGCAGGTTCTCGACGACTTTCTCGATCCCGGTGACGGCAATGTGCACTGGCGGCACGGTGGTGGACATGCGCCCGTTGCCTTCGTTTTCCACCAGCAGCAAGGTGCCGGTCTCGGCCACCGCGAAATTGACGCCGGAGACGCCGATATCGGCTTCGAAGAATTTCTGCCGCAAGACCTTGCGACCGATCTGAATGAGTTGGTCAACGTCCTTGGTGTACTCCACGCCGAGTTTGTCGTGGAACAAGGACGCGACCTGACCGGCATTCTTGTGGATCGCCGGCATAATGATGTGTGAAGGCTTTTCAACGTCGAGCTGGACGATGAACTCGCCCATGTCCGACTCAAGGCATTCAATGCCTTGTTCAGCGAGGACATGGTTCATTTCCATCTCTTCGCTGACCATCGATTTGCCCTTGATCACTTGCCGCGCCTCGTGAGCGCGGATGATCGAGAGGACGATGCCATTGGCCTCGTCCACCGTTTCCGCCCAGTGCACAGTCACACCGTTGCGGGTCAGGTTCTGTTCCAGGCGCTCGAGCAGGTCGGGCAGCTTGGACAACGCCCGGGCGCGAATCGCGTTGCCCAGGGCGCGTAGGTGTTCTCTTTCGTGGGCATCGCTGAACGAGGCCGCACGCTTGGCCATGAGCGAGTCCATGGCGCTGCGAAAGTTGTTTCGCAGTTGTTGGTCACCCAGTGCCTGGTGGGCCCGGGTGCGAAAATCGTCCGACACGGTCGTGGTCGGAATCAGCTCGGGGGTGCTCATTGCGCACCTCCGGTACGTTGCCAGAGGAAGCTCGCCAGGTGCTGGCCGCGCAATGCCTCTTTTTGTTTCTCCAGCGCGCCGTTGATGTTCATCAGGCAGCCGCAGTCGGCACTCAGTACCTGATGCGCGCCGGATTCCTTCAGCGCGCGGGTCTTGTCCGCGACCATGGCGCCGGAGATGTCCGGCATTCGGACGCTGAAAGTCCCGCCAAAGCCACAGCATTCGCTTTCGTGGCTGTGTTCTACCCGTTCCACGTTGCTCAGCTGTGACAGCAGCTCACGGCCGTGTAGGTGGGTGTTCATTTCCCGACGTGCCGAACACGAGGTGTGCAGCGCCACCTTGACCGGGGCGCCGCTGTCCTTGAGCTGCACCTTGCACACGTGCAGGAGAAATTCGGCCAGTTCAAAGGTGCGGGCGGCCAGGGCCTGCACCTGTTTCAGGGTTTCGGGCTCGTCCTTGAACAAGTCCGCGTAATGCTCGCGCAGCATGCCCGCGCAGGAACCCGAGGGCACCACCACCGGATAGTCACCGGCAAACAGCGCCAGTTGCGAGCGGGCCACGGTGCGCGCCTGTTCGGTGTAACCCGAGGTGTAAGCGGGTTGGCCGCAGCAGCTTTGCCCTTGCGGGTAGTCCACGCGAATGCCTTCGCGTTCCAGCAGGTGAATCGCGTCCATCCCGGCTTCGGGATAGAACAGGTCGACCACGCAGGTGCCGAACAGGTAGACCCGCGCGGGTTTGGCGCTGGGGTATTGCCGGGGTTCGGCCAGCGGCGGTGCGACGCGGGTCGCATTGGGCACGGCGTTGTAGAAAAGCTCGCTCATCAGGCGTGTCTCCGGGTGGTCCCGGTTATTCGTCCGTTGCGGCGGCTGAAAGATAAACCAGCAAGCTTTCAGCAGCCTTGCAGACCGGGTGGTGAATGCGGACGCCGCAGGTAAGGGCGGCGTCGGTTCTTTCGGTGTTGCTTAGTGCACCAGCATGCCCGTGAACCAGTAGGCCTGCGCCAGGGTGATCAGGCCGACAATAGTGGCAAAGAACAGGCTGTGCTTGAGGGTGAAGCGGAACAGGTCCGATTCTTTGCCCACCAGGCCGGTGGCGGCGCAGGCCACGGCGATCGATTGTGGCGAGATCATCTTGCCGGTCACGCCACCGCTGGTGTTGGCCGCGACCAGCAGGGTGTCATTGACCCCGATCTGGTGCGCGGTGGTGGCCTGCAGCGAGCTGAACAGGGCATTGGACGAGGTATCGGAACCGGTGAGGAATACCCCGAGCCAGCCCAGGAACGGCGAGAAGAACGGGAACGCCGCGCCGGTGCCCGCCAGGACCAGAGCCATGGTCGAGGACATGCCCGAGTAGTTGGTGACGAAGGCGAACGCCAGGACCATGCCGATGGACAGAATCGGCCAGCGCAGCTCGTAGAAGGTCTCTTTTAAAGTGGTCAGACCAGTTTTAACGTTGATCTTCAGCACCAGCATAGAGATCAGCGCGGAGAAGAAAATCGCCGTGCCGGTGGCGGAGATCGGGTCGAGTTTGAACACCGCCGGGATGGCGGTTGGCGTGGCAACGATCGGCGCCACCTTGATCACCAGCTGATCCAGGTGCGGGATGGCGAAGTTGAACACCCAGCCGTACATCGAGCCGCCGGCGGCGAACATCGCCTTGAAGGGCTTGAGGGTCCAGACGGTCACCAGCACGGTGAGGATCAGGAACGGCGACCATGCCTTGAAGATCTGTCCCAGGCTGTAGGGCGAAGCGACGGTGTTGCGTGGCTGACCGAAGCCGCCGACGCTGGCGATGACGGCCGCGTTGGAGGTGGCACCGGCGATCTGCGCACCGGCGGTGCGCTTGGGCTGCCAGACTTTCAGGAACAGGGTCAGGGAGACCAGGCTGGCCAGGGCCGAGGTGATGTCCGGCAGTTCCGGGCCGATGAAGTTCGAGGTGAAGTACTGGGTCACGGCAAAGCTCAGGCCGGCCACCAGCGCGGCGGGCCAGGTCTCTTTGACGCCGCGCAGGCCGTCCATCATGAACACCAGCCAGAACGGCACGAACAGCGACAGTAATGGCAACTGGCGGCCGGCCATGGCGCCGATCTTGAAGGCGTCGATGCCGGTCACTTGGCCGGCGACGATGATCGGGATCCCCAGGGCGCCGAAGGCCACGGGCGCAGTGTTGGCGATCAGGCACAGTCCGGCGGCGTACAGCGGGTTGAAGCCCAGGCCCACCAGCAGTGCGGCGGTGATCGCCACCGGTGCGCCAAAACCTGCCGCACCTTCGAGGAAGGCGCCGAAGCAGAAACCGATCAGCAGCACCTGCAGGCGCTGGTCGTCGGTGATCGACAGTACTGAGCTGCGAATGATTTCGAACTGGCCGCTTTTCACCGTCAGTTTGTAGAGGAACACGGCGGCGACGATGATCCAGGCGATGGGCCACAGACCGTAGGCAAATCCATAGCCAGCGGCAGCGAAAGCCATGTCGGCGGGCATCTTGAAGGCGAAGATCGCCACCAGGATCGACAAGGCCAGGGTGATACTCCCGGCGACGTGTCCTTTGAGACGGAACACGGCCAGAGCCAGGAAGAAGAACACGATCGGGATAACGGCGGCGAGGGCGGACAGGCCGAGGCTGCCAAGCGGGCTATAGAGCTGTTGCCAGGTTTGCATAATGGGGTGGCCCCTAATTGTTGTTGGTCAGGCACTGCTAGCGTCTTGGTTAATTGGTAAGACCAATTTACAATCGCTGTTGGCTAGGGTAAAAGCCTTGTGCTCGGTGTGTCAATTTGCCGCCCTAAAACTTTTGTCGAATGCGCTATGGCGCGGTCATCTGATCGGTGCAAATGGGCGCGTTCTGCCAGGTGTTGGCACGCCTTGAATAGGCCAGAATAGAGCCCCCCGGCGAAGGGTCGGGAGGGTGGAGAGTGAGTTATGGGGTTTAATCAGATACGCCAGCGCCGTTTGTCCGACGATATTGTCGAGCGCCTGGAAGGGATGATTCTCGAAGGCACCTTGAAGGCCGGTGAGCGTCTGCCGGCCGAGCGCGCCTTGGCCGAGCAGTTCGGTGTCTCCCGTCCTTCACTGCGCGAGGCAATCCAGAAACTGACGGCCAAGGGTTTGCTGATCAGTCGTCAGGGCGGCGGCAATTACGTGGTGGAATCCCTGGGCTCGACCTTCAGCGATCCTCTGCTGCATCTGTTGGAAAACAACACGGATGCCCAGCGCGATCTGCTGGAGTTCCGCCATACCCTGGAAGCGTCTTGCGCTTATTACGCGGCGTTGCGGGCGACGGCGGTGGATCGTGAGCGGCTGACTCAAGCCTTTGAGGAGCTGCAGGATTGTTATTCCCGCTCCGACGATGTCAGTCGCATCGAGGAGGGCGCGGCGGATGCCAAGTTCCACCTGGCAATTGCCGAGGCCAGCCATAACGCGGTGTTGCTGCATACCATTCGCGGTCTGTTCGACCTGCTCAAGCGCAACGTGGTGACCAACATCGGCGGCATGTACAAGCAGCGCACGGAAACCCGTGACATGTTGATCAGTCAGCATCGAGATCTGTACTTGGCGATTATTGAAGGGCGTGCGGAAGAGGCGCGGGAAGTTTCCAGCCGGCACATTCTCTATGTGCAAGAGGTGCTTGAAGAAGTACGCCAGGAAGTGCAGCGAGTGGCCCGGGCCGAGCGGCGCAAGGGCATGTAATGCAAATCGCCGGCAAGCAGGCTCCTACCAGGGTGTTGTAGGAGCCTGCTTGCCGGCGAGAGCGACCTCAAGGCAGGAAGATCAGTCTTCCTTGCCCTTGGTCCGCACCGCACGCTGCAGTTCGCGATCGGAGTCGCGCTCGCGTTCAGTGTGACGCTTGTCGTATTCCTTCTTGCCCTTGCCCAGTGCGATTTCACACTTGACCAGGTGCTTGCTCCAGTAGAGCGAAAGGCACACGCAGGCGTAACCCTTCTGCTGCACGGCGGCAAACAGCTTTTCCAGCTCACGCTGGTTGAGCAGCAGTTTGCGCGAGCGCGTCGGGTCGGCAATGACATGGGTACTTGCAGTGGTCAGCGGGGTGAAATGGCTGCCGAACAGCCAGGCCTCGCCATCCTTGAGCAGTACGTAACTGTCCACCAGTTGCGCTTTGCCCGCCCGCAGACTCTTTACTTCCCAGCCGGCCAGGACCAGTCCAGCCTCGAACCGATGTTCGATGAAGTAATCGTGACGCGCCTTTTTATTTTGCGCGATGGTCCCTGTTGGGTGCTTCTTCTGTTTAGCCATAGGGGCGGCATTATAGGGAGTTGCGCGCGCGTCGGCTACGGTGACGCAGCGTGCTTGAGCAGGTTGATTGAATCCCGGACAATGCGGCCTCTTTTTTTCGGTTGGGCGCGTTAACGATGTCGACAGACAGGGTCTCTGTCCACGGCGGCTGGGCAAGCCGCTGGGTCTTTATACTCGCTGCAACTGGTTCGGCCGTGGGCCTGGGGAGCATCTGGAAATTCCCCTACATGGTCGGCGTCTATGGCGGTGGTGCCTTTGTCCTGGTGTTTCTGGCGTGTATCGCACTGATCGGCTTGCCGGTGATGCTCGCCGAGACCTTGATCGGCCGCCGTGCGCGGCAAAGCCCGGCGAATGCCTTGAAGGCGCTGGCCCTGGAGGCCGGGCATTCGGCCAAGTGGTCCTGGGGTGCCTTTGCCGGAATGATCACGGCGTTATTGATCCTTTCCTTTTATAGCGTGGTGGGTGGCTGGTCCCTGGACTACATCATCGATATGGGGCGGGGGGATTTCCAAGGGGTGACGGCGGACCAGGTCGGTGCGTATTTTTCCGCGGTGACGGCCGATCCTTGGCGCCTGACGTTGTGGCACACACTGTTCATGCTGTTGTCGGCGCTGGTGATTGCCAAGGGGGTGGTCGCCGGGCTTGAGCGCAGCCTGAGGATCATGATGCCGTTGCTGTTCGTGATGTTGCTGGTGCTACTGGGATACAGCATGACCACCGGGCACTTCATGCAAGGCCTGCACTTCATGTTCGATTTCAGCCTGGATCGTTTGCTGGACGGTCTGCTGCCGGCCATGGGGCATGCGTTCTTTTCCCTCAGTGTGGGGGTTGGTTCGATCATGGTCTACGGCGCTTACATGCCCAAACACTCGTCTTTGGCCGGTACCGTGATGGGCGTCGCGTTGCTGGATACCTTTGTGTCTTTGGTGGCGGGCATGGCGCTGTTTCCCATCGTATTTGCCGCAGGCTTGAACCCCAGCGAGGGCCCCGGGTTGATGTTTATCAGCCTGCCGTTTGCCTTTGGTAATGTGGCGTTCGGCCAGCTTATGGGCGTAGTGTTCTTTGTTCTGGTGGCGATTGCTGCCTGGAGCTCGGCTATTTCCTTGTTGGAGCCGATGGTGGCTTATCTGGTGGAGAGGACTAAAATCCGCCGCGGCTGGGTGACGTTCTGGCTGGCGTTCAGTTGCTGGTTCGTGGGTTTGGGAACGGTGTTTTCCTTCAATGTCTGGCAGCAGGCGAAATTTTTTGTGAACGAAGGCGATGCTTTTCATCTTTACCGCTGGGGTGCGGCTGGCGGTCTGGATTTTTTTGGCGTGATCGACTTTTTCACTTCGCGAATCATGTTGCCGCTTGGCGGTTTGTGCTTCGTGGTGTTTGCAGGTTGGGTGATGGGCCGTGAGGCTGTTCGTGATGAGTTGTCGTTGCGCAGTCCGTTGTTGTTCACCCTGGCCTTGTTTTTGATGCGCTATGTGGCGCCCGTCGGCATTCTTGTGGTGTTTGCCGCCCAGTTGTGGAAATGAAGCTCACATGACGACCCATATTCAACGTTCGGCCCTTCTGCCCTATCCGGCGCAGTTCCTTTATGACTTGGTCAATGATGTGGCCCGCTATCCGGAGTTTCTTCCTTGGTGTGCTAGTGCTGATGTGCTGGAGAGCAGTGAGGAGCGGATGCGCGCCAGTCTGGCGGTGGCCAAGGGGGGCATGAGCCAGCGTTTCGTGACTTGTAATGCCTTGGTGCCGGGACAGTCGATCGAGATGAACCTGGAAGAAGGGCCGTTCAATCAGTTGCACGGTGTGTGGGTATTCAAGCCCTTGGGGGAGAAGGCCTGCAAGATCAGTCTTGATCTGTCTTTCGATTACGCTGGGCCTCTGGTGCGAGCGACCCTCGGGCCGTTGTTCAATCAGGCAGCCAATACGTTGGTGGATGCTTTCTGTCAGCGGGCCAAGCAACTGCATGGCTGAGTCGCTGATTGCAATCGAGGTGGTTTACGCTGCTGCCGACCGGCAGTTGCTGCTTGCGATTGATGTTCCTCAGGGCGTGACTCTGCGTGCGGCACTGCGGGCGTCTTCTATCGCTGAGCAGTTTCCGGAGTTGGATTTGATGAGCTGTCCGGTAGGGATCTTCGGCAAGCAGATTGCTGATCCTGAGCGACACTTGATGCAGGCAGGGGATCGCATTGAGATCTATCGTCCGCTGCTGGCTGACCCAAAAGAGGTTCGACGCCTGCGAGCGTTAAAGGCGGCCGAGGCGCGCAAACGCGAGCAGTGAATGTTGTTTGCAGGCAATAAAAAGCCCGGGAATTCCCGGGCTTTATTGTATCGGCTTATTATTCCGGCGAAATATCCAGCGGTTCAGGCGTGGGGACCGGAACGGCTTTCACGTTGTCCACATCTCGCTGAATCTGATCAAGCAGCGAACCAGGTTTGGCTGGCTTCTCGGCTTTTGGTTTTTCGACGTTCTCGGACGGCGCGGTCATTGT
Source organism: Pseudomonas sp. LD120 (assembly GCF_009861525.1). GTDB lineage: Bacteria > Pseudomonadota > Gammaproteobacteria > Pseudomonadales > Pseudomonadaceae > Aquipseudomonas. The sequence continues at coordinate 1,117,074 of NZ_WVHL01000005.1, forward strand.
GGTGTCGCTGTCCTTGCCCAGCAGGGCTTCGTCGCGGCTCACGCCTGGCATGAAGTCGCCGGACAGGCTGACCAATTGGTCGTTGCCATTGAAAATCACGCTAACGCGTTCCTGTTGGCGTACGCCACCACCAGGTTGCAGGCTGTAGAGATAATCCCAGCGATCGGCATGGAACGTGTCGGTCAACAGAGGGTTGCCCATGATAAACCTTACTTGTCGTCGGGTCATTCCCGGACGCAACTGGTCTATCATGTCCTGCGTGACGACATTGCCCTGCTGGATGTCGATTTTGTAAACCCCGGGGAATGAACAACCGGCGAGTGCGAGCAGTCCCACGAAGGTGAAACTGGTTAGCAAGAGCTTGGTGTTTTGCATCGGTGGGCGACTTCCACTATCTTGGCTGGGACAACGTAAACCCCGATCATACCCGCATTAAGAGAAGCTGCGAAGCAGCATCGGCGAGAAAGCTGACCATGGTTGAAAATAGCGAACTACGTAAAGCCGGCCTTAAAGTGACTCTGCCACGGGTCAAAATTCTACAAATGCTCGACTCCACAGAGCAGCGGCACATGAGCGCCGAGGATGTCTACAAGGCGCTGATGGAAGCTGGTGAGGATGTAGGTCTGGCCACGGTTTACCGTGTACTGACTCAATTCGAAGCAGCCGGATTGGTGGTACGCCATAACTTTGATGGCGGTCACGCGGTCTTCGAACTGGCAGATGGCGGTCACCACGACCACATGGTCAACGTGGAGTCTGGCGAAGTGATCGAGTTCTTCGACGAAGAAATCGAAAAGCTTCAGAAGGCGATTGTCGAAAAGCACGGTTTCGAGTTGGTGGATCACAATCTTGTGCTGTACGTGCGCAAGAAGAAGTAAGCCTCTCACGCGACTTTCATTGTCGTGAAACGATCGAAGGCGACCTTAGGGTCGCCTTCGTGCTGTGTACCTATATAAAAGAAGCGCAGAGGGTCAGGCTTTAGTCGTGACCACCATTTTCTTCGCGTGGGCCAGGGACTCCTTGGTCAAGTCGATGCCACCCAGCATTCGCGCAATCTCTTCAACTCTTTCGTTCTTGCCCAGTTTGGAAACGGCGGTGTGGGTCGCATTGGTGCCGCGTACTTTGTGCACAAACAGGTGTTGATGGCCCTGAGCGGCGACTTGTGGCAGGTGCGTAACTGTCAGGACTTGACCGCGCGCTCCCAGGCGGCGCAGTAGTTGGCCGACGATTTCGGCGGTCGGGCCGCCGATTCCCACGTCGACTTCGTCAAATACCAGGGTTGGAACACGCGAGGTCTGTGCTGTGATGACCTGGATTGCCAGGCTGATGCGGGATAGCTCGCCACCCGAGGCAACTTTCGCCAGGGCCTTGAGCGGTTGTCCGGGGTTGGCGCTGACCAGCAGTTCAACGTGCTCCAGGCCCTGGGGCAGCAGTTCGTCGCTGGTGTTGGCGCGAAGCTCAATGTTGAAGCGTCCGCCAGGCATGCCCAGGCGCTGAATTTCCAGTTCCACTGCGTTTGCCAGCCCTGTGGCTGCTTGCTGGCGCAGGGCGCTCAATTCCTTGGCTTTTTCGTGATAGTGGCGGGCGAACGATTGCAGTTCTTCGCCAAGGCGCTCGATGGATTCGTCATTGGCGTCCAGGGTCTCGATCTCATCCAGCAGGGTTTGCTGCATCGCAGCCAATTCGAAGGGCTGAATGCGATGTTTGCGTGCCAGGGTGTAGATCGAGTCCAGGCGTTCTTCCAGTTGTTGCAGGCGCGCCGGGTCGGCATCGAAGTGATCAAGGAAGCGGTTCAACTCGCCAACTGCTTCTTCTACCTGGATCTGCGCGCTGGCCAGCAGGTTGGTGGCTTCTCCCAGCGAGCCCGATGAGTTACCGATGCTGGACAGGCGGTTGAGGCTCAGGGTCAGCGCATTGAGAACGTTGCCCGAATCGCTTTCGCTGCATTGCTCTACTACCTGGCGGCAGATGCCTAGCAAGGTTTCAGCGTTGGTCAGGTTCTTGTGTTCCTGTTCCAGCTCCTCTAGTTCGTTTTCCCCTAGTCCGAGGTTTTCCAGTTCTTCCAGCTGATAGCTGAGCAGTTGATGGCGGGCTCGTTGTTCGTCGCCGGAGTTGGATAGGTGTTCCAGTTCCAGGCGAGTCTGGCGCCAGCGCTGGGCTGCAAGCTGCACTTGGCGAGCAAGATCGGTGGCGCCAGCATATTCATCCAGCAGGCGGCGGTGGGTATCGGTCTTGAGCAGTGACTGGTGCTCGTGCTGGCTGTGGATATCGATCAGCAGTTCGCCCAGGGCCTTGAGGTCGCCCAGTGGGCAGGGTGTGCCATTGATATAGCCGCGTGAACGACCTTCGGCGGTGATGACGCGGCGCAGGATGCAGGGGCCGTCGTTGTCCAAGTCGCGTTCGGCGAGCCAGGCACTGGCTTCGGGAATATCCGCCAGGTCGAATGTGGCGAGGATGTCAGCCTTGTCGGCTCCTGGTCGTACCACGCCGCTGTCGGCGCGATCACCTAGAGTCAGGCCGAGCGCATCAAGCATGATCGACTTGCCGGCACCGGTTTCGCCGGTGATGACGCTCATTCCGCGATCCAGTTCCAGATCCAGGTGTTCGACGATGGCGTAATTGTGTACGGACAGGTGCACCAGCATTAAGGCCGCTCCCAAACTAGATGTCTGGTTATTTATACAGTGTTTTGTTTCTGGCTGACAATGTTTCCCTTAGCTCGATTCGCTCGGTCGAGGTTGCTTTTTAGTGCTATCTGAAATGGCCGTGGGTCGGCTTTCACGGTTATGAATGACTTTTGCCGCGGGGGCGGACTTGAAGCTTGAAAATGCGACCCCATATAGCTGTGCAGAAGAGTGAGCTTGGCTCACAGACGATATTGAAAGGAGAATTTCATGGCTGACGAACAGACGCTGGATACGCAAAATCTAGACGCCAATCAAGCTCCCGAGGCTTCGGGTGAAGACCTGGCGGCTCGTGTACAAGTGCTCGAAGAGCAGCTGGCTGGTGCGCAGGATCAGGCTTTGCGTGTTGCTGCTGATCTGCAGAACGTCCGTCGCCGTGCCGAACAGGACGTGGAAAAGGCCCACAAGTTCGCTCTTGAAAAGTTTGCCGGTGACCTGTTGCCGGTGATCGACAGTCTGGAGCGCGGTTTGGAGCTGTCCAATCCTGACGACGAAAGCATCCGTCCAATGCGTGAAGGTATCGAGCTGACCTTGAAGATGTTCCACGACACTCTCAAGCGTTATCAGCTAGAAGCCATCGATCCTCACGGCGAACCGTTCAACGCTGAACAGCATCAGGCCATGGCCATGCAGGAAAGCGCTGATGTCGAGCCCAATAGCGTTCTCAAGGTGTTTCAGAAGGGCTACCAGCTCAATGGTCGCCTACTGCGCCCGGCCATGGTCGTGGTCAGCAAGGCCCCAGCACCTGTTTCGCCTTCTATTGATGAGAAGGCTTGAAAACGGCTGTAGAGCCCCCATTTATCAGTCAAGCGTTTAAGTGCTACCGCAGGTTGCCACCACAACTGCGGCATCCAAATCCAAAGTTTCGGGAGAGTTAACATGGGCAAAATTATCGGTATCGACTTGGGGACCACTAACTCGTGCGTCTCCATTCTTGAAAACGGCAACGTAAAAGTTATCGAAAACGCTGAGGGCGCGCGTACCACGCCGTCGATCATCGCGTACGCCAACGATGGCGAGATTCTGGTAGGTCAGTCGGCTAAGCGTCAGGCTGTTACCAACCCGCACAACACCCTGTACGCAGTTAAGCGTCTGATCGGTCGTCGTTTCGACGAAGAAGTTGTGCAGAAAGACATTCAGATGGTCCCTTACAAGATCGTCAAGGCTGACAACAACGACGCCTGGGTTGAAGTGAATGGCCAGAAAATGGCTCCGCCACAGATTTCGGCTGAAATCCTTAAAAAGATGAAGAAGACCGCCGAAGATTACCTCGGCGAAGCCGTGACCGAAGCGGTCATTACTGTTCCGGCCTACTTCAACGACAGCCAGCGTCAGGCCACTAAGGACGCCGGTCGTATCGCTGGTCTGGACGTCAAGCGCATCATCAACGAACCAACCGCAGCCGCTCTGGCCTACGGTATGGATAAGGCCAAGGGCGATCACACCGTGATCGTTTACGACCTGGGTGGCGGTACTTTCGACGTTTCCGTGATCGAAATCGCCGAGGTTGATGGTGAGCACCAGTTCGAAGTATTGGCCACCAACGGTGATACTTTCCTCGGCGGTGAAGACTTTGACATTCGTCTGATCGACTACCTGGTTGACGAGTTCAAGAAAGAAAGCGGCATGAACCTCAAGGGTGACCCGCTGGCCATGCAGCGTCTGAAAGAGGCTGCCGAGAAGGCCAAGATTGAGCTGTCCTCGAGCCAGCAGACCGATGTCAACCTGCCGTACATCACTGCAGATGCCACTGGTCCTAAGCACCTGAACGTGAAGATATCCCGCGCCAAGCTGGAGTCGCTGGTTGAAGATCTGGTTCAGCGCACCATCGAGCCATGCCGTATCGCTCTGAAAGACGCTGGTATCGACGTTGGCGCGATCAACGACGTGATCCTGGTCGGTGGCCAGACCCGCATGCCGCTGGTGCAGAAAGCCGTAACCGACTTCTTCGGTAAAGAAGCCCGTAAGGACGTCAACCCAGACGAAGCGGTTGCCATGGGTGCTGCCATCCAGGGTGCGGTACTGGCGGGTGATGTGAAAGACGTGCTGCTGCTGGACGTCAGCCCGCTGACCCTGGGTATCGAAACCATGGGTGGCGTGATGACCGCGCTGATCGAGAAAAACACCACGATTCCTACCAAGAAGTCTCAGGTGTTCTCGACGGCCGACGACAACCAGGGCGCAGTGACCATTCACGTGTTGCAGGGCGAGCGCAAGCAAGCTGCGCAGAACAAGTCCCTGGGCAAGTTCGACTTGGCCGACATTCCGCCTGCTCCACGTGGCGTGCCGCAGATCGAAGTGACCTTCGATATCGACGCTAACGGCATCCTGCACGTAGGTGCGAAGGACAAGGCGACCGGCAAGACTCAGTCGATCGTGATCAAGGCCAACTCGGGTCTGTCGGATGAAGAGATCCAGCAGATGATCCGCGACGCTGAAGCCAATTCGGAAGAGGATCGCAAGTTCGAAGAGCTGGCTACCGCCCGTAACCAGGGTGATGCGCTGGTGCACTCGACTCGTAAAATGGTGACTGACGCCGGCGACAAAGTGACCGAGGAAGAGAAGACCGCTATCGAGGCTGCAGTGGTTGCCTTGGAAGCGGCGGTCAAAGGCGACGACAAAGCGGTTATCGACGCTAAGGTCGAAGAGCTGTCGAAAGTCTCGGCTCCAGTTGCTCAGAAGATGTACGCCGAGCAGGCTCAGCCTGCGGAAGGCGCGGCGCAGCAAGCTGAGTCTGCTGAAAAAGCCGACGACGTTGTCGACGCCGAGTTCGAAGAAGTAAAAGACCACAAGTAATGGCTTGTTGGTCGGTCAGTTGACTGCCTTCGGGCAGTGGCTGGTAGGATGTCGCCGCGCGGGAGCTTGCTCCCGCGTTGGCGTGTCTGGGGTCAGTGAATTTTTGTAGGCGTGCGGCCTCTGTTCGTGCGCTGGCGGTCGGGTCGGAGAAGCTCCTGCTTTCCGGCTGCGATGATCGCAATTGTCGGCCTGCAATCGGGTCGTCTACCTAAGACCAGGATCGTTGAATTGACGTGAGTTGGGTCCGGGCCTGTATTGGGGCTCAGCGAGTTTGGCGGAGCTCAGGAGGGGTTTGCCGGGCGTCCTTAAGAGTGCAAAGACTTATGGCAAAGCGTGACTATTACGAAGTATTGGGTGTGGAGCGCGGCTCCAGCGATGCGGAGCTGAAAAAGGCTTATCGTCGTTTGGCGATGAAGCACCACCCGGACCGTAATCCCGGCGACAAAGCGTCGGAAGATTTGTTCAAAGAGGCCAATGAGGCCTATGAAGTTCTCTCTGATTCCAGCAAGCGTGCTGCTTATGACCAATACGGTCATGCCGGTGTTGATCCGAGCATGGGGGGCGGCGGTGCTGGTTTCGGCGGTCAGAACTTCTCCGATATTTTCGGCGATGTGTTCAGTGATTTCTTTGGTGGTGGGCGTGGTGGTTCTCGTGGCGGCGCACAGCGCGGCAGCGATCTGCGTTACACCCTTGAGCTGAATCTGGAAGAAGCGGTGCGTGGTACCTCGGTGAATATCCGTGTGCCGACGCTGGTTAATTGCAAGCCGTGCGATGGTTCGGGCGCCAAGAAAGGCTCATCACCTGTTACCTGCCCAACGTGCGGTGGCATTGGTCAGGTGCGCATGCAGCAGGGCTTTTTCTCTGTGCAGCAGACCTGTCCGCGCTGTCACGGGCAGGGCAAGATCATTTCCGATCCGTGCGATTCTTGTCACGGCGAAGGTCGGGTCGAAGAGTACAAGACGTTGTCGGTGAAAGTGCCGGCGGGTGTCGATACCGGCGACCGCATCCGTTTGTCGGGTGAAGGTGAGGCGGGTGCCCAGGGCGGTCCGACCGGCGATTTGTATGTCGTGATCAATGTGCGCGAGCACGCGATCTTCCAGCGTGATGGCAAGCATCTGTTCTGCGAAGTGCCTATCAGTTTTGTTGATGCTGCGCTGGGTGGTGAGCTGGAGATTCCGACCCTGGATGGCCGGGTCAAGTTGAAGATCCCTGAGGGGACTCAGACCGGCAAGCAGTTCCGCATTCGTGGCAAGGGTGTTGCTCCGGTGCGCGGCGGCGGTGCCGGTGACCTGATGTGCCGGGTTGCGGTAGAGACGCCAGTGAACCTGAGTCGTCGTCAGCGCGAGCTGCTGGAAGAGCTGCGCGGTTCGCTGGATGGCGACAATTCGCACTCGCCGAAAACCACGGGTTGGTTTGAGGGCGTCAAGCGCTTCTTCGGCGACCTGTAAGGAGTAATGCATGCGACGTATAGCTGTGATGGGTGCCGCTGGGCGCATGGGTAAAACCTTGGTTGAGGCGGTACAGCTGCGTTCGCCGCTCTCCGGGCTGACGGCAGCCATTGTGCGTCCTGGCAGTTCGCTAGTCGGGGCGGATGCGGGTGAGCTGGCGTCCTTGGGGCGTCTCGGCGTGCCGATGACTGACGGTCTTGAAAAGGTGGTCGATGAGTTCGATGTGCTGATCGATTTCACCTTGCCTGAAGTGATGCTCAAGAACCTGGCGTTTTGTCGTAGGGCGGGCAAGGCGATGGTGATTGGTACTACGGGTCTGGGCGCCAAGGAAAAGCAATGGCTGGCCGAGGCGGGCAAGGACATTCCAATTGTCTTCGCCGCTAACTTCAGTGTTGGCGTGAATCTGTCGCTTAAGCTGCTGGATATGGCGGCGCGGGTGCTGGGGGATGAAGCCGACATCGAAATCATCGAGGCTCATCACCGGCACAAGATCGATGCGCCGTCGGGTACCGCTCTGCGCATGGGTGAAGTGATTGCTAGTGCCTTGGGGCGCGATCTGCAGCAGGTTGCGGTTTATGGTCGTGAAGGCCATACCGGGGCGCGTGAGCGTGACACCATCGGTTTCGCCACGGTGCGTGGCGGCGATGTGGTGGGGGATCACACTGTGCTGTTCGCCGCTGAGGGGGAGCGTCTGGAAATCACTCACAAGGCTTCCAGCCGTATGACGTTCGCCAAGGGGGCGGTGCGTGCTGCCTTGTGGTTGGAAGGTCGCGAGGCCGGTCTTTATGACATGCAGGATGTGCTGGATTTGCGCTGAGATGCATCAGAAGTGGGGTTGAAAAGGGTTTCAGCCCCGGCTTCAAGCCGCTAAGCGATATTCTGTCGCATTCCTCTGCCTTTAGGACTCATTAGCGGTGGACCGAAAAACCCTTTTTCTGTAAGCTACAGCTTTAGTGTGTCCACTAAAAGCGCGCAGATAATTCGACGAAGAAGCGGGGTGACGTGTCTATACGTCATTCCGCTTTTTTGCAACCTGCGATCGCCCTTTCAGGCTCTATTTACGGGAGGTCTTCTTGACTAAGCCAGCCATACTCGCCCTTGCTGATGGCAGCATTTTTCGTGGCGAAGCCATTGGAGCCGACGGTCAAACCGTTGGTGAGGTGGTGTTCAACACCGCAATGACCGGCTATCAGGAAATCCTTACCGATCCTTCCTACGCCCAGCAAATCGTTACCCTGACCTATCCCCACATCGGCAATACCGGCACTACCCCGGAAGACGCTGAGTCCGACCGCGTCTGGTCGGCTGGTCTAGTCATTCGTGACCTGCCGCTGGTGGCCAGCAACTGGCGCAACACCCTGTCTCTGTCTGACTACCTGAAAGCCAACAATGTAGTGGCGATCGCCGGTATCGATACTCGTCGCCTGACCCGCATTCTGCGTGAGAAGGGCGCGCAGAACGGCTGCATCATGGCCGGTGACAATATTTCCGAAGAGGCTGCCATTGCCGCCGCGCGCGGTTTTCCGGGGCTCAAAGGCATGGATCTGGCGAAGGTCGTCAGCACCAAGCAGCGCTATGAATGGCGTTCGACTGTCTGGGACCTGAAGACCGACAGCCATGCGACCCTCGAGGCCTCCGAGCTGCCGTACCACGTGGTTGCTTACGACTTTGGGGTCAAAGTGAACATCTTGCGCATGCTGGTGGAGCGCGGTTGCCGCGTCACCGTGGTGCCCGCCCAGACTCCGGCGAGCGACGTCCTGGCGCTCAATCCGGATGGCGTGTTCCTGTCCAACGGTCCTGGTGATCCGGAGCCTTGCGATTACGCGATCAAGGCGATCAAGGAAATCCTCGAGACCGAGATTCCGGTGTTCGGCATCTGCCTGGGTCACCAACTGCTGGCCCTGGCTTCCGGTGCCAAGACCCTGAAAATGGGCCACGGCCACCACGGTGCCAACCACCCGGTCCAGGACCTGGACACCGGCGTGGTCATGATCACCAGCCAGAACCACGGGTTTGCCGTGGATGAAGCCACGCTGCCGGGCAACGTCCGGGCGATCCACAAGTCGCTGTTCGACGGTACCCTGCAGGGTATCGAGCGTACCGACAAGAGCGCGTTCAGCTTCCAGGGCCACCCCGAAGCCAGCCCGGGCCCGAACGATGTGGCGCCGCTGTTCGACCGCTTCATCAACGAGATGGCCAAGCGACGCTAAGCGCTCGCCTTGAAAGTGTAGCGAGCAGCGCCTGAGGGCGGTCCCGGCACGTCCGGTTGAATCCCCTCAGGCGCCTCAGAGAATGTTCAAGACGGCTTGCCGACTGACCTGCGGATTTGAGTGACAACCCATGCCAAAACGTACAGACATTAAAAGCATCCTGATTCTTGGCGCTGGCCCGATCGTGATCGGCCAGGCCTGCGAATTCGACTACTCCGGCGCCCAGGCCTGCAAGGCCCTGCGCGAAGAGGGTTACCGGGTCATCCTGGTGAACTCCAACCCGGCCACCATCATGACCGACCCGGCCATGGCCGACGCCACCTACATCGAGCCGATCAAGTGGCAGACCGTTGCCAAGATCATCGAGAAAGAGCGTCCGGATGCGCTGCTGCCAACAATGGGCGGCCAGACGGCTCTGAACTGCGCTCTTGACCTGGAGCGCGAAGGCGTTCTGGAGAAGTTCGGCGTAGAGATGATCGGTGCCAATGCCGACACCATCGACAAGGCTGAAGACCGTTCGCGCTTCGACGCTGCCATGAAGTCCATCGGCCTGGCGTGCCCACGTTCCGGTATCGCTCACAGCATGGAAGAGGCCAATGCAGTCCTCGACAAGCTGGGCTTCCCTTGCATCATTCGTCCGTCCTTCACCATGGGCGGCACCGGTGGCGGTATTGCTTACAACCGGGAAGAGTTCGAAGAGATCTGCGCCCGCGGTCTGGACCTGTCGCCGACCAAGGAACTGCTGATCGACGAATCGCTGATCGGCTGGAAAGAGTACGAGATGGAGGTGGTCCGCGATAAGAAGGACAACTGCATCATCGTCTGCTCCATCGAAAACTTCGACCCGATGGGTGTGCACACCGGTGACTCGATCACCGTAGCCCCGGCACAGACCCTGACCGACAAGGAATACCAGATTTTGCGTAACGCCTCCCTGGCGGTATTGCGCGAGATCGGTGTTGAAACCGGCGGCTCCAACGTGCAGTTCGGCATTTGCCCGAACACTGGCCGCATGGTTGTGATCGAGATGAACCCGCGGGTGTCCCGTTCTTCGGCGCTGGCCTCGAAAGCTACCGGCTTCCCGATCGCCAAGGTCGCGGCCAAGCTGGCAGTGGGCTACACCCTGGATGAGCTGTCCAACGACATCACCGGCGGCAAGACCCCGGCGTCCTTCGAACCATCCATCGACTATGTGGTGACTAAGTTGCCACGCTTCGCCTTCGAGAAGTTCTCCAAGGCTGACGCACGCCTGACCACCCAGATGAAGTCGGTGGGTGAAGTCATGGCCATTGGTCGGACCTTCCAGGAATCCCTGCAGAAAGCCCTGCGTGGCTTGGAGGTTGGCGTTTGCGGCCTGGATCCGAAGCTCGACCTGAGCAATTCGGAAAGCATGAACGTGCTCAAGCGCGAGCTGACCGTGCCAGGTGCCGAGCGTATCTGGTACGTGGCTGATGCCTTCCGTGCCGGCATGACCGTCGCGCAGATCTTTGGCATGAACATGATCGATCCTTGGTTCCTGGTACAGATCGAAGATCTGATCAAGGAAGAAGAGAAGGTCAAGACCTTGGGGCTGTCGGCTATCGACCGCGACCTGATGTTCCGCTTGAAGCGCAAAGGCTTCTCCGATCAGCGTCTGGCCAAGCTGCTGGGGGTGACCGAGAAGAACCTGCGCACTCACCGCCATAAGCTGGAAGTGTTCCCGGTCTACAAGCGCGTCGACACCTGCGCCGCCGAATTCGCTACCGACACCGCGTACCTGTACTCCACTTATGAAGAAGAGTGCGAAGCTGCGCCGTCGAACCGTGACAAGATCATGATCCTGGGCGGCGGTCCAAACCGTATCGGCCAGGGTATCGAGTTCGACTACTGCTGCGTGCACGCCGCCCTGGCGCTGCGCGACGATGGTTACGAAACCATCATGGTCAACTGCAACCCAGAAACCGTTTCCACCGACTACGACACCTCCGATCGCCTGTACTTCGAGCCAGTAACCCTGGAGGACGTGCTGGAAATCGTCCGCGTCGAGAAGCCAAAAGGCGTGATCGTGCAGTACGGCGGCCAGACGCCTCTGAAACTGGCTCGTGCCCTGGAAGCGGCCGGCGTGCCAATCATCGGCACCAGCCCAGACGCTATCGACCGTGCAGAAGACCGTGAGCGCTTCCAGCAAATGGTTGAGCGCCTGAACCTGCGTCAGCCGCCAAACGCCACCGTGCGTAGCGAAGATGAAGCGATTCGTGCCGCGACCAAGATCGGTTATCCGTTGGTGGTGCGTCCGTCCTATGTTCTGGGCGGTCGGGCGATGGAAATCGTCTACGAGGAAGAAGAGCTCAAGCGCTACCTGCGTGAAGCAGTGCAGGTTTCCAACGACAGCCCGGTGCTGCTGGACCACTTCCTCAACTGCGCCATCGAAATGGACGTGGATGCGGTCTGCGATGGCACCGACGTAGTGATCGGCGCGATCATGCAGCATATCGAGCAGGCCGGTGTTCACTCCGGTGACTCCGCGTGCTCCCTGCCACCGTACTCGCTGCCGGCGCACATCCAGGATGAGATGCGTGAGCAAGTCAAGAAAATGGCCCTGGAGCTGGGTGTGGTCGGCCTGATGAACGTTCAGTTGGCCTTGCAGGGCGAAGACATCTACGTCATCGAAGTCAACCCGCGTGCCTCCCGTACCGTTCCGTTCGTATCTAAGTGCATCGGTGTTTCCCTGGCGATGATTGCGGCTCGCGTCATGGCCGGTAAAACCCTGAAAGAACTGGGTTTCACTAAGGAAATCATTCCGAACTTCTACAGCGTGAAAGAGGCGGTGTTCCCATTCGCCAAGTTCCCGGGTGTGGACCCGATCCTTGGGCCAGAGATGAAGTCCACTGGTGAGGTGATGGGGGTGGGCGATACCTTTGGTGAGGCTTTCGCCAAGGCGCAAATGGGCGCCAGCGAAGTGTTGCCGACTGGCGGTACCGCGTTCATCAGCGTGCGTGACGATGACAAGCCTCTGGTTGCGGGCGTGGCTCGCGATCTGATCAACTTGGGCTTCGAAGTGGTCGCTACTGCGGGCACCGCCAAGCTGATCGAGGCGGCAGGTCTGAAAGTGCGTCGCGTGAACAAGGTAACCGAGGGTCGCCCGCATGTGGTCGACATGATCAAGAACGACGAAGTCACCCTGATCATCAACACCACCGAAGGTCGTCAGTCGATTGCTGACTCTTACTCCATTCGTCGTAATGCCTTGCAGCATAAGATCTACTGCACCACTACCATTGCTGCTGGCGAAGCCATCTGCGAAGCGTTGAAGTTCGGTCCGGAAAAAACCGTGCGTCGCTTGCAGGATCTACACGCAGGATTGAAGGCATGAATAAATACCCAATGACCGTCCAGGGCGCTCGCGCCCTGGAAGAAGAGCATGCTCACCTGACCAAGGTCGTGCGTCCGAAGCTCAGTCAGGACATCGGCACGGCCCGCGAGTTGGGGGACTTGAAGGAAAACGCTGAATACCATGCCGCTCGTGAGCAGCAGGGCATGGTTGAGGCGCGGATCCGTGATATCGAAGGCCGTCTGCAGAATTCGGTGGTGATTGACGTCACGACCATTCCTCATACCGGCAAGGTGATCTTTGGCACCACGGTTGAGATCGCCAACGTCGAAACCGACGAAAGCGTGACCTACCAGATCGTGGGTGAGGATGAGGCTGATATCAAGCTCGGTAAAATCTCTGTCGGCTCGCCGATCGCTCGTGCCTTGATCGCCAAGGAAGAGGGTGATGTGGTCGCGGTTAAAACGCCAGGTGGCGTTATCGAGTACGAGATTGTTGAAGTCCGTCACATCTGAAAGAAGGCGCCCGCTGCATGCGGGCGCCATGCTTTGGCAACTGACCCAGATGTTGTGGGTCGGTGGCTTATGGCTGCTGCATTTGGGCTTGCTGCCCGCTCTGGGGCTCGTTGGTCTCGCTCCCTTACTGATCGAAGAAATTTCGACGCTGCTGAGTGCATTGCTGGTTGGTTTTTCGGCGGTGTGCCTGATCCTGCAGATCTTGGTGCTGATTCAGTCTGAAGGGCTGAGAAGTCTATGGCGGGATATTCGGGGGCAACTGCTGTTGATGGCGATCTATGCGTGCGGCATGTATTTCGCGGTGCGCATTTTTTTGCCGGAGGCTCAGCGCTGGCAGTTGTTCAGCTATCTGATTCTAGGCTTTTCCGGTCTGGTATTGGTCTTGCAGCCGGTGCCCGGATGGGGTGTCAGGGTGCGTCAGGCACACCCTTAGCCCGGGTCGACGTCAGTGGAAACGATGGACGTTCGACAATTGCTTGTTTACCTTGGCGTTCTTGCGGTAAATCAGCGCCATCTTGCCGATGACCTGCACCAGATCTGCCTTGCCGACCTTGCACAGTTCGGCAATGGTTTCCAGACGCGATTCGCGCTCAGGGATGTTGAGCTTGATCTTGATCAGCTCATGATCGCTCAAGGCGCGTTCAAGTTCGGCTAATACACCTTCGGTCAAACCGTTGTCAGCCACAGTCAATACTGGTTTCAGATGGTGGCCAATGGATTTGTACTGTTTCTTCTGCTCTTGAGTGAGCGGCATAATCTGACCCCTGCGTCTGATCTTGTAAAAAGCGGCGGCCAGTTTACCCGAGCGAGTCCGGGGCCGCCCAGTTAATCACGACCGGTTTTATTTTTGAGGTGGCCCGTGGCCCGTTCCAAGACAAGCCATAACTGGCTGAAAGAGCACTTCAACGACCCCTTCGTCAAAATGGCGCAAAAAGATGGGTACCGTTCTCGTGCCAGCTACAAACTGCTGGAGATCCAGGAAAAGGACCGCCTTATCCGCCCTGGAATGAGTGTGATCGATCTCGGTGCTGCTCCGGGTGGTTGGTCGCAGGTGACCAGTCGTCTGATTGGTGGTCAGGGGCGACTGATTGCGTCCGATATTCTGGAGATGGACAGCATTCCCGACGTGACCTTTATTCAAGGGGACTTCACCGAGGATGCGGTGTTAGCGCAGATTCTCGACGCGGTCGGAAATTCTGAGGTTGACCTTGTGATTTCCGATATGGCCCCCAATATGAGTGGGTTAGCGGCCGTCGATATGCCTCGCGCAATGTTCTTGTGCGAGTTGGCGCTGGATCTTGCGGGGCGTGTGTTGCGTCCTGGTGGTGATTTTCTGATCAAGATTTTCCAAGGGGAAGGTTTTGATGAGTACCACAAGAGTGTTCGGCAGATGTTCGAGAAAGTGCAGATGCGTAAGCCGTCATCTTCCCGTGACCGTTCCCGCGAGCAATATTTGCTGGGGCGCGGCTTCCGTGGTCGCAGTGAGTAAGTAGGATTTTTGACCGGGGTGATAGGGATTTCGTATTTCGCCCCGTCGGATTAAGCGCATATTGTGTAGTCTAAGTTTCACATAGGGTTACAGACAGCGCCTGCCAGAGCTGTAGGTAATGTAGTAAGTTAGGCCGGTGAATATCATGCGAAGCGCGCGCCAGCAGCGGAGCTTGCTTCAGAGGGTAGTTAATTGAACGACATGGCAAAGAATTTGATCCTTTGGTTGATCATCGCGGCTGTCCTGGTGACGGTGATGAACAACTTCTCCAGCCCTAACGAGCCGCAGACCCTCAACTATTCCGACTTCATCCAGCAAGTTAAGGATGGCAAGGTTGAGCGCGTGGCCGTTGACGGCTACGTGATTACCGGCAAGCGCAATGATGGTGATAGCTTCAAGACTATCCGTCCCGCGATCCAGGATAACGGTCTGATCGGCGACCTGGTGGATAACCATGTTGTGGTCGAAGGCAAGCAGCCAGAGCAACAGAGCATTTGGACTCAGTTGTTGGTCGCCAGCTTTCCAATCTTGGTAATTATCGCTGTCTTCATGTTCTTCATGCGGCAGATGCAAGGCGGTGCCGGCGGTAAGGGCGGGCCGATGAGTTTTGGCAAGAGTAAGGCGCGCCTACTGTCAGAAGATCAAGTGAAAACCACGCTGGCTGACGTTGCAGGTTGCGACGAGGCCAAGGAAGAAGTGGGTGAGCTGGTTGAGTTCCTGCGCGACCCGGGTAAGTTTCAGCGCCTGGGCGGTCGTATTCCTCGCGGTGTGCTGATGGTGGGGCCGCCGGGTACTGGTAAGACTCTGCTGGCCAAGGCCATTGCGGGTGAAGCCAAGGTGCCATTCTTCACCATTTCCGGTTCCGACTTCGTCGAAATGTTCGTGGGTGTTGGCGCCAGCCGTGTTCGTGACATGTTTGAACAGGCCAAGAAGCACGCTCCTTGCATCATTTTCATCGATGAAATCGATGCTGTCGGTCGTCACCGTGGTGCTGGAATGGGTGGCGGTCATGATGAACGCGAGCAGACTCTCAACCAGTTGCTGGTTGAGATGGACGGCTTTGAAATGAACGACGGCATTATTGTTATTGCTGCTACCAACCGTCCTGACGTGCTCGACCCTGCGCTGCTGCGCCCTGGTCGTTTCGACCGTCAGGTTGTGGTTGGCTTGCCGGATATTCGCGGTCGTGAACAGATTCTCAAAGTGCACATGCGCAAAGTGCCAATGGGCGAAGACGTGGTGCCGGCGGTGATCGCTCGCGGTACTCCGGGGTTCTCCGGTGCGGATTTGGCTAACCTGGTGAACGAAGCCTCGTTGTTTGCCGCGCGTACCGGCAAGCGCATTGTCGAGATGAAGGAATTTGAGCTGGCCAAAGACAAGATCATGATGGGCGCCGAGCGCAAATCCATGGTCATGTCCGAGAAAGAAAAGCAGAACACGGCGTACCACGAGGCTGGTCACGCCATTGTGGGGCGTGTCGTGCCTGAGCACGATCCGGTTTACAAGGTGTCGATCATTCCTCGCGGTCGGGCATTGGGGGTCACGATGTTCCTACCGGAAGAGGATCGTTACAGCTTGTCCAAGCGGGCCTTGATTAGCCAGATCTGTTCGCTTTATGGCGGTCGTATCGCCGAAGAGATGACTCTGGGCTTTGATGGTGTGACCACAGGTGCTTCTAACGACATCATGCGTGCCAGTCAGATCGCTCGGAACATGGTGACCAAGTGGGGGTTGTCCGAAAAGCTTGGTCCGCTGATGTACGCGGAAGAAGAGGGCGAAGTGTTCCTGGGTCGCAGCGCTGGCAGTCAGCACGCTAGCTTGTCCGCTGAAACGGCGAAGCTGATCGACTCCGAGGTGCGCAGCATCATCGATCAGTGCTATGGCACCGCTAAACAGATCCTGACGGACAACCGCGACAAGCTGGATGCCATGGCGGACGCTTTAATGAAGTACGAAACCATTGATGCTGATCAGATCGACGACATCATGGCGGGCCGCACTCCACGTGAGCCTCGTGATTGGGAGGGTGGTTCGGGTACTCCTCCACCAGTCGTGCAGAACGAGCGTCCGGAAACACCCATTGGCGGCCCTGCTGCCGACCACTAAGGTTTTAGATGACTTCTGTCCCTTCCTCTACCCGGTTGCCTTGCGGCAACCGGGTTCTTGATTTGGCCCGTGCGCATGTCATGGGTATTTTGAACGTAACCCCTGACTCCTTTTCTGATGGTGGCCGCTTCAGTCAGCTTGATGTCGCCTTGCGGCATGCAGAGGCTATGGTCTTGGCGGGGGCTACGCTGATCGATATCGGTGGCGAGTCAACTCGTCCGGGGGCTCGCGCAGTATCGCCGGTGGAAGAGTTGGAGCGCGTGGCCCCTGTCGTCGAGCGAATTCATCGCGAATTGGATGTGATCATTTCGGTTGATACCTCCACGCCAGCAGTGATGCGTGAAACCGCTCGCCTTGGCGCAGGGTTGATCAACGACGTGCGTTCGCTGCGCCGTGATGGGGCGCTGGACGCTGCGGCGGCTACTGGTTTGCCGGTGTGCCTGATGCATATGCTCGGCGAGCCGGGTGACATGCAAGACAACCCGCACTACCAGAATGTTACCCAGGAAGTTGCTGGCTTTTTAGCTGAGCGCATGGCTGCGTGTGCGGCGGTGGGGATCGGTGCTGAGCGGATTGTTCTGGATCCCGGGTTTGGCTTTGCCAAGACCCTGCAACATAACCTGAGCCTGTTCAGGCATATGGAGGTCTTGCATGGCCTGGGGCGACCTTTATTGGTTGGTGTCTCGCGCAAAAGCATGATTGGTCAGGTATTGAATAGGCCGGTCGCTGAGCGATTGCATGGCAGTCTGGCACTCGCGGCCCTGGCGGTGACCAAGGGGGCGAAAATTATCCGTGTCCATGATGTCGCCGAGACAGTGGATGTGGTGCGAATGATTGCGGCAGTGGAATCCGCTGAATAAGAATGATGGAGTACTTATGACTAAGAAATACTTTGGCACCGACGGTATCCGTGGTCGTGTGGGCGAATTCCCGATTACTCCTGACTTCATGCTCAAGCTGGGTTGGGCTGCAGGCATGGCTTTTCGTAGCATGGGCGCTTGCCGCGTGTTGGTGGGCAAGGACACGCGCATCTCCGGATACATGTTTGAGTCGGCTCTGGAGGCGGGGCTGTCTGCTGCAGGCGCGGATGTCCTGCTGCTGGGGCCGATGCCGACTCCGGCGATTGCCTATCTGACGCGAACCTTTCATGCCGAGGCTGGGATTGTCATCAGTGCCTCGCACAATCCCCATGATGATAACGGCATCAAGTTCTTTTCGGGGCAGGGCACCAAGTTGCCCGACGATGTTGAGTTGATGATCGAAGAGTTGCTGGATGCGCCGATGACCGTGGTGGAGTCGAGCAAGCTCGGTAAGGTGTCACGGATCAACGATGCATCAGGACGCTATATCGAGTTCTGTAAGAGTAGTGTGCCATCCAGCACCAGTTTTGCTGGCTTGAAAATTGTTCTCGACTGCGCTCACGGCGCGACCTATAAGGTGGCGCCGAGTGTGTTTCGAGAATTGGGCGCGCAAGTCACTGTATTGTCTGCGCAGCCCAACGGGTTGAACATTAATGACAACTGCGGTTCGACCCATATGGAGCAGTTGCAGGCTGCTGTTCTGGCCGAGCATGCAGACTTGGGTATCGCCTTTGATGGCGATGGTGACCGAGTATTGATGGTCGATCAGACTGGCGCAGTTGTTGATGGTGACGAGCTGCTGTTCATTATCGCGCGGGACCTGCATGAGCGCGGTAAGCTCCAGGGCGGCGTAGTCGGCACGCTAATGAGCAACTTGGGACTGGAGTTGGCGCTTGCTGATCTGGGTATTCCATTTGTCAGGGCAAATGTCGGCGACCGTTATGTAATTGCCGAGTTGATGGAGCGTAACTGGTTGGTGGGAGGGGAGAACTCCGGCCACATCGTGTGCTTCCGTCATGCCACTACAGGTGATGCAATCATTGCTGCGCTCCAGGTGTTGATGGCGCTTAAGAGTCGGGATGAAAGCCTGGCTCAATCTCGCCAGGGGTTGCGCAAGTGTCCCCAGGTGTTGATCAATGTGCGTTTTGGCGGGGGTGATAGCCCGGTTGAGC
Source organism: Pseudomonas sp. LD120 (assembly GCF_009861525.1). GTDB lineage: Bacteria > Pseudomonadota > Gammaproteobacteria > Pseudomonadales > Pseudomonadaceae > Aquipseudomonas. The sequence goes on from NZ_WVHL01000005.1 coordinate 1,135,664, forward strand.
ACCCAGCGGTTAAAGAGGCCTGTGAGCGTGTTACTGGCGCTATGGCAGGTCGTGGCCGGGTCTTGTTGCGTAAGTCCGGGACTGAGCCTTTGGTGCGAGTGATGGTCGAAGGTGCCGACGAGACCCAGGTTCGTGCCTATGCTGATGAGTTGGCAAAACTGGTTGCTGAAGTTTCTGCCTGATTTCGGCTTGCCAGTGTTGTTTTGGTTGGGTAACATCTGCGCCCACTTTGACCGACGAGGTACAGCATGCGTCGCCCTATGGTAGCTGGTAACTGGAAGATGCACGGTACCCGCGCCAGCGTCGCTGAGCTGATCAATGGCCTTCGTCATTTGGCCTTGCCAAGCGGTGTTGATGTCGCGGTATTCCCCCCTTGCTTGTATATCAATCAAGTGGTTGACGGTCTGAAAGGTAAGTCGATTCAGGTTGGCGCGCAGAACTCGGCGGTGGAGCCGATGCAGGGCGCGTTGACGGGTGAAGTCGCCCCGAGTCAGTTGGTGGACGTAGGTTGTTCCCTGGTGCTGGTTGGGCACTCCGAGCGCCGCCTTATCATGGGTGAGCGTGACGCGACTCTCAATCGCAAGTTCGCAGCAGCGCAGGCCTGTGGCTTAAAGCCGGTTCTGTGTGTGGGGGAGACCCTTGAGCAGCGCGAGGCGGGGAAGACTCTTGAGGTTGTCGGGCGTCAGCTGGGCAGTATCATCGAAGAGTTGGGTGTTGGCGCATTCGCCAATGCTGTTATCGCTTATGAGCCAGTCTGGGCCATTGGTACTGGACTGACTGCGACGCCGCAGCAGGCGCAGGATGTGCATGCAGCCATTCGCGCTCAGTTAGCGGCAGAAAATTCTGAAGTGGCACGAGGTGTGCGGCTTCTATACGGCGGCAGCGTGAAGGCGGCCAATGCGGTCGAACTGTTCGGCATGCCGGATATCGATGGGGGGCTCATTGGTGGAGCTTCCCTGAATGCAGATGAGTTCGGTGCGATTTGTCGCGCCGCGGGAAACTGAAAAAATGCTGGAAACAGTCGTAGTCGTTTTTCATCTGCTGGGTGCCCTGGGCGTAGTTGCTCTGGTTTTGCTGCAGCAGGGTAAGGGTGCCGATGCTGGCGCGTCTTTCGGTGCAGGTGCTTCAAATACTGTGTTCGGAAGCCAAGGTTCCTCTACCTTTCTTAGTAAGTTTACTGCTATACTTGCCGCCGGTTTCTTCATAACCAGCTTGGGGTTAGGTTACTTTGCTAAAGAGAAAGCTCATCAGCTGACTCAAGTAGGTTTGCCAGATCCAGCGGTGCTTGAAGTTCCAAAGCAACAACCGGCTTCTGATGATGTCCCGGTGCTCCAAGAGCAAAAGTCGGCAACTAATGCGACTGACGTACCTCCAGCTCCAGAGCAAAAGTAAGAAGGGTTTTGCGCAGTAACGTAGTCTATGCCGAGGTGGTGGAATTGGTAGACACGCAACCTTGAGGTGGTTGTGCCCATAGGGTGTAGGGGTTCGAGTCCCCTTCTCGGTACCAATTATCAGGAGAGCCCGCCGTCGCGGGCTTTCTTGTAGGTGGAAGGTTACATTGACCCAAAAAGGGATCAGTCGTATACTTCCGCCCCAGCTTTGTCGCGGGGTGGAGCAGTCTGGTAGCTCGTCGGGCTCATAACCCGAAGGTCGTCGGTTCAAATCCGGCCCCCGCAACCAGTTTTAGCGGAGCCCCTTTTCAGGGGCTTTTTGTTAGCTGGACACTTTACAGCGCCGCTATTCAACGGCGTTTCCGGGATGGGCGTTTCGCCCATTTTTTATTTGCACAAGCATGCACGAGGGGGTTCAGGTGTCGAGCAAGCTAGAACAGTTGCAGGCCTTGTTGGCCCCGGTGGTCGTGGCCCTTGGCTATGAATGCTGGGGTATTGAGTTTTCGGCTCAGGGTCGCCACTCATTGTTGCGCGTTTATATCGACAAAGAAGGCGGTGTGCTGGTGGATGATTGCGCCATCGTCAGCCGTCAGATCAGTGGTGTTCTTGACGTAGAAGATCCGATCTCCGTTGAGTACACCCTAGAAGTGTCCTCTCCTGGCATGGAACGCCCGCTGTTCACCCTTGAACAGTTTGCCAAGTATGTCGGTGAGCAAGTGAAGATCAAGCTGCGCTCGCCCTTCGAAGGTCGGCGTAATTTTCAGGGCCTTCTCCGCGGGGTGGAGGAGCAGGACGTTGTGGTGCAGGTGGAAGACCACGAGTTCCTATTGCCGATCGATATGATCGACAAGGCCAACATTATTCCCAGTTTTGACTGAGACGCGGATCCCGCGGATCCAATGGCTTGCGAAAGGCGAGGCGTACGATGAGCAAAGAAGTACTGCTGGTTGTTGAGTCGGTATCCAATGAAAAGGGTGTACCGGCAAGCGTGATTTTTGAAGCGTTGGAGCTGGCTCTGGCCACGGCTACCAAAAAGCGTTTCGAAGACGAAGTGGACCTGCGTGTGGAAATCAATCGCCACACCGGTTCTTACGAAACTTTCCGTCGCTGGACGGTGGTGGACGAAGCCGATCTGGATGATCCAGCGGTGGAAACCTGGCTGAGCAAGGCTCACGAGACCCATCCCGACGCTAAAGTCGGTGATGTGATCGAAGAAAAAATCGAATCTATCGAATTCGGCCGCATCGCTGCTCAGACCGCCAAGCAGGTCATCGTGCAGAAAGTTCGTGAAGCCGAGCGTGCACAGGTGGTCGATGCCTATCGCGAGCGTCTGGGGGAGATCATCTCCGGCACCGTGAAAAAAGTGACGCGTGACAACGTGATCGTCGACTTGGGTAACAACGCTGAAGCGTTGCTGGCCCGCGAAGACATCATCTCCCGTGAGACTTTCCGAGTGGGCGTGCGTCTGCGTGCGCTGCTCAAGGAAATCCGCACCGAGAACCGCGGCCCGCAGCTGATCCTGTCGCGTACCGCGCCGGAAATGCTGATCGAGCTGTTCCGGATCGAGGTGCCGGAAATTGCCGAAGGCCTGATCGAAGTAATGGCCGCTTCCCGTGATCCGGGTTCGCGGGCCAAGATCGCAGTCCGTTCCAAAGACAAGCGCATCGACCCGCAGGGCGCGTGCATTGGTATGCGTGGTTCGCGCGTCCAGGCCGTTTCCGGTGAGTTGGGCGGCGAGCGTGTGGATATCGTCCTTTGGGATGAGAACCCGGCGCAGTTCGTGATCAATGCCATGTCGCCGGCTGAAGTCGCGGCAATTATCGTTGACGAAGATGCCCATGCTATGGACATCGCCGTTGGCGCAGACAATCTGGCTCAGGCCATCGGTCGCGGTGGTCAGAACGTGCGTCTGGCCAGCCAATTGACTGGCTGGACCCTGAACGTGATGACCGAATCGGACATCCAGGCCAAGCAGCAAGCAGAAACCGGCGACATCCTGCGCAATTTCATCGATGAGCTGGAAGTCGATGAAGAACTGGCACAGGTTCTGGTTGATGAAGGCTTCACCAGCCTGGAAGAGATTGCCTACGTACCGCTGGAAGAAATGCTCAACATCGACGGCTTTGACGAAGACATCGTCAACGAGCTTCGCGCTCGGGCCAAGGATCGCTTGTTGACTAAAGCCATCGCTACTGAGGAAAAGCTGGCAGACGCCCATCCGGCCGAAGACCTGCTCTCGCTTGAGGGTATGGACAAGGATTTGGCGATGGAACTGGCGGTGCGCGGCGTAATTACCCGCGAAGACCTGGCCGAGCAGTCTATTGACGACCTGCTCGACATCGACGGCATTGACGATGATCGTGCCGGCAAGTTGATCATGGCCGCCCGAGCCCATTGGTTCGAGTAATTAGGCGCGGCCTGAGGAGAGAAGTGCATGACGCAAGTCACGGTGAAACAACTGGCCGATGAGGTCAAAACACCGGTAGAACGCCTGCTGCAGCAGATGCGTGAGGCAGGTCTGCCGCACACCGCCGCCGAGGAACATGTGAGCGACAGTGAGAAGCAATCGTTGCTGACTCACTTGAAAAGCAGCCACAAGGCGAAAGTGGAAGAACCACGCAAGATTACATTGCAGCGCAAGACCACCAGCACCCTGCGTGTTGCTGGTAGCAAGAGCATCAGCGTTGAAGTGCGCAAGAAGAAAGTCTTCGTACAGCGCAGCCCGGAAGAAATCGAAGCCGAGCGTCAACGTGAGCTGGAAGAGCGTCGCGCAGTAGAAAATGCTGCCCGTCAAAAGGCTGAAGAAGAAGCCAAGCGTCGCGCCGAAGAAGAAGCGCGTCGCCAGCCTGCTCCGGTTGCTGAGCCTGTTGCCGCGCAAGCACCAGCGCCTGCCGCTGTTGAAACTGTACGGGAAGCTCCGGTAGCGGCTCCGGCACCTGTTGCTGAGCGCAAGAAAGATGAGCCGCGCCGTCCAGATAAGCCTCGCAACGACGACAACCGTCGCAGCGGTGATGGCGAGCGCAAAAACGCTCCACATCGCGCTTCGGTCAAGGAAAAGGCGCCGGCGCCTCGGGTTGCGCCACGTACCACCGACGAAGAAAGCGATGGCTTCCGTCGTGGTGGTCGCGGCAAGGCCAAGCTGAAGAAACGCAACGCTCACGGTTTCCAGAGCCCAACCGGGCCAGTGGTACGTGACGTGCAAATCGGCGAGACCATCACCGTGGGCGAACTGGCCCAACAGATGTCGGTCAAGGCTGCTGAAGTCATCAAGTTCATGTTCAAGCTGGGCACTCCAGCCACCATCAACCAGGTGCTGGATCAGGAAACTGCCCAGCTGGTTGCTGAAGAGCTGGGCCATAAAGTGACCCTGGTCAGCGACACGGCCCTGGAAGATTCCCTGGCCGAGTCCCTGAAGTTCGAAGGTGAAGCGGTTGCCCGTGCGCCGGTCGTGACCGTAATGGGTCACGTTGACCACGGTAAGACCTCGCTGCTGGACTACATCCGTCGCGCCAAAGTGGCCGCGGGTGAAGCCGGTGGTATCACCCAGCACATCGGTGCCTACCACGTAGAAACCGAGCGTGGCATGGTCACCTTCCTCGACACCCCAGGTCACGCCGCGTTTACCGCCATGCGTGCTCGTGGTGCCAAGGCTACCGACATCGTGATCCTGGTGGTCGCGGCGGACGACGGCGTAATGCCGCAGACCATTGAAGCTGTTCAGCACGCGGTAGCGGCTGGTGTTCCATTGGTTGTTGCGGTGAACAAGATCGACAAGCCAGGCGCCGATCTGGACCGTATCCGCAGTGAGCTGTCGGTTCACGGCGTGACCTCGGAAGATTGGGGTGGCGATACGCCGTTCGTACCGGTTTCCGCGAAAATGGGTACCGGCGTCGATGACCTGCTGGAAGCGGTGCTGCTGCAGGCCGAAGTACTGGAACTTAAAGCGACTCCTTCGGCCCCTGGCCGTGGCGTCGTGGTCGAATCCCGTCTCGACAAGGGCCGTGGCCCGGTAGCTACCGTACTGGTTCAGGACGGTACGCTGCGTCAAGGCGACATGGTGCTGGTCGGCTCGAACTACGGCCGCGTGCGGGCCATGCTCGACGAGAACGGCAAGCCAATCAAGGAAGCCGGTCCTGCCATTCCGGTCGAGATTCTCGGCCTGGACGGTACGCCGGACGCTGGCGACGAGATGAGCGTAGTGGCCGACGAGAAGAAGGCCCGTGAAGTGGCGCTGTTCCGTCAAGGCAAGTTCCGCGAAGTCAAGTTGGCCCGTGCTCACGCTGGCAAGCTGGAAAACATCTTCGAAAACATGGGCCAGGAAGAGAAGAAGACGCTCAACATCGTCCTCAAATCCGACGTCCGTGGTTCGTTGGAAGCTCTGCAAGGTGCTCTGAATGGCCTGGGCAACGACGAAGTGCAAGTGCGCGTAGTGGGTGGCGGCGTCGGTGGTATCACCGAAAGCGACGCCAACCTGGCACTGGCCTCCAACGCAGTACTGTTCGGCTTCAACGTGCGTGCCGATGCTGGCGCCCGTAAGATCGTCGAGCAGGAAGGTCTGGATATGCGTTACTACAACGTGATCTACGACATCATCGAAGACGTCAAGAAAGCCCTGACCGGTATGTTGGGCAGCGACGTTCGGGAGAACATCCTGGGTGTTGCCGAAGTTCGCGACGTGTTCCGCTCGCCGAAGTTTGGCGCGATTGCCGGTTGCATGGTCATCGAAGGTGTCGTGCACCGTAATCGTCCGATCCGCGTACTGCGTGAAGACATCGTTATCTTCGAAGGCGAGCTGGAATCCCTGCGCCGCTTCAAGGATGACGCCTCCGAAGTGCGTGCCGGCATGGAATGCGGTATCGGCGTGAAGAGCTACAACGACGTCAAAGTCGGCGACAAGATCGAAGTCTTCGAGAAGGTCCAGGTTGCTCGCAGCCTCTAACTCGCGCACTTCAAGAGCCCTGCGGGCCGATCGCATGCAAATGCACGGCGCCGTCAGCGGCCTCTAAACGCAACGCCCGGTCTGGCTTCTGTCAGGCCGGGCGTTTGCCGCTTTCAGACCACACGGGTTTCACCGTGAGGCAGTAACAGGTAACAAGACATGGCAAAAGAATACAGCCGTACCCAACGCATCGGTGATCAGATGCAGCGCGAACTGGCGCAACTGATCCGTCGTGAAGTCAAGGATCCACGCGTCGGCCTGGTGACCATCACCGCCGTGGAAGTCAGTCGTGACGTCGGTCACGCGAAGATTTTCATCACCGTGATGGGCCAGGAAAACGCCGAAGAAATCGCTCAGAGCATCAAGGCGCTGAACTCGGCTGCAGGTTTCCTGCGCATGCAGCTGGCTCGCGAAATGAAGCTGCGCAGCGTGCCGCAACTGCATTTCCATTACGACGAAAGCGTGGCCCGCGGGGCGCACCTGTCGGCTTTGATTGAACGTGCGGTGGCTGAAGACAGCCAGCACGGCGACACGCCAGCCCCTGAAGACGCCAAGGAGTAAGCGGTGGCTCAGGTCAAGCGTATTCGTCGTAACGTCAGCGGCATCATCCTCCTGGATAAGCCGCTGGGTTTCACCTCCAACGCGGCTCTTCAGAAGGTCCGCTGGTTGCTCAATGCCGAGAAGGCCGGTCACACCGGCAGTCTCGACCCCCTGGCCACCGGCGTTCTACCGTTGTGCTTTGGTGAGGCCACCAAGTTCTCGCAATACCTGCTCGATTCCGACAAGGGTTATGAAACCCTGATGCAGTTGGGCAAGACCACCACCACCGCGGACGCTGAAGGCGAAGTTTTGCTGACGCGCGAGGTGACCGTTGGTCGTGCCGATATCGAAGCGGTATTGCCGGAGTTTCGCGGCGAAATCAAACAGATACCGCCGATGTACTCCGCCCTCAAGCGCGATGGGCAGCCCCTCTATAAACTGGCTCGTGCAGGGGAAGTGGTGGAGCGCGAACCGCGTTCTGTTACTATTGCGCGCTTGGAATTACTCGCCTTTGAAGGCGACACTGCGCGCCTGGCGGTGGACTGCAGCAAAGGCACCTATATCCGCACCCTGGTGGAAGATATCGGCGAAAAATTGGGCTGCGGTGCTTACGTCGCAGAACTGCGCCGGACCCAGGCCGGACCTTTCAGTCTGGCCCAGACGGTCACCCTGGAGGAGCTTGAAGCAGTGCACGCCGAGGGTGGCAACGAAGCGGTAGATCGCTTTTTGATGCCATCGGACAGCGGCCTGCTGGATTGGCCGCTGCTGCAGTTCTCGGAGCACAGTGCGTTCTATTGGCTCAATGGCCAGCCGGTACGTGCCCCGGATGCACCGAAGTTCGGGATGGTGCGGGTACAAGATCACAACGGTCGCTTTATCGGTATCGGTGAAGTGAGCGAAGACGGGCGCATCGCGCCGCGTCGACTGATTCGGTCAGAATGACCGGACGAGGGTGGCTGTTAACAGGCACGGTCACTACTCATTTATAGATACAGGGATTTGTCCCTGGCCTGTTGAAACTGTTCTTGAACAGTTTCCTGATATAAGGATTGCCCACATGGCACTCAGCGTTGAAGAAAAAGCTCAGATCGTAACCGACTACCAGCAAGCTGTTGGTGACACTGGTTCGCCAGAAGTGCAAGTTGCACTGCTGACCGCCAACATCAACAAATTGCAAGGTCACTTCAAAGCCAACGGTAAAGACCACCACTCCCGTCGTGGCCTGATCCGCATGGTAAACCAGCGTCGTAAGCTGCTGGACTACCTGAAAGGCAAAGACCTGAGCCGTTACAGCACCCTGATCGGTCGTCTGGGTCTGCGTCGCTAATCAGCGATTGCGCTATGAGGTTGGTTGTTTGCCATGCGTCAGCGGTTTTTCCGCCGGCGTATGGCAGGCTCCCAGCCTCAAGTTTTATCTGCTGCACCGTTTTACCTGGACAATCAAGGCTGGGCCGATTCCCCGCATTGCCCAAGAATTTCGCAAGAAACCAGTTTCCCCAAGAGCCACAAAGAAGGTAGGACACCGTGAACCCGGTAATCAAAAAATTCCAGTTCGGTCAGTCGACCGTAACCCTCGAGACTGGCCGTATCGCCCGTCAGGCCTCCGGCGCAGTATTGGTCACCGTTGACGACGACGTCAGCGTATTGGTGACCGTGGTTGGCGCCAAGCAAGCCGATCCAGGCAAGGGCTTCTTCCCTCTGTCTGTTCACTACCAGGAAAAGACTTACGCTGCCGGTAAGATCCCTGGCGGTTTCTTCAAGCGTGAAGGCCGTCCTTCCGAGAAAGAAACCCTGACCTCGCGTCTGATCGACCGTCCGATCCGCCCTCTGTTCCCAGAAGGCTTCATGAACGAAGTGCAGGTTGTCTGCACCGTGGTTTCCACCAGCAAGAAGACCGATCCGGACATCGCTGCGATGATCGGTACCTCGGCTGCCCTGGCGATCTCCGGCATTCCTTTCGACGGCCCGATCGGCGCCGCTCGCGTGGCTTTCCACGAAAGCACCGGCTACCTGCTGAACCCGACCTACGAGCAACTGGCTGCTTCGAGCCTGGACATGGTCGTGGCCGGTACCGAAGAAGCCGTGCTGATGGTTGAGTCGGAAGCCAAAGAGCTGACCGAAGACCAGATGCTGGGCGCGGTACTGTTCGCCCACGACGAATTCCAGTCGGTGATCAAGGCTGTCAAAGAGCTGGCCGCCGAAGCTGCCAAGCCGACCTGGGACTGGGCCGCTGCCCCAGAAGCCACCGAACTGCTGGGCGCTATCCGTGCCGAGTTCGGCGAAGCCATCTCCCAGGCTTACACCATCACCGTCAAGGCCGACCGTTATGCGCGCCTGGGCGAGTTGAAAGACCAGGTTGTCGCCAAGCTCTCCGGTGAAGAAGGCCAGCCTTCTGCCTCTGACGTCAAAGCCGCTTTCGGCGAGATCGAATACCGCACCGTTCGCGAAAACATCGTCAACGGCAAGCCACGTATCGACGGCCGCGACACCCGCACTGTACGTCCGCTGAACATCGAAGTCGGCGTACTGCCGAAGACTCACGGTTCGGCCCTGTTCACCCGTGGCGAAACCCAGGCCCTGGTGGTTGCGACCCTGGGTACTGCCCGCGACGCACAACTGCTGGACACCCTGGAAGGCGAGAAAAAAGACCCCTTCATGCTGCACTACAACTTCCCTCCGTTCTCGGTGGGCGAGTGTGGTCGCATGGGCGGCGCGGGCCGTCGTGAAATCGGTCACGGCCGTCTGGCCCGTCGTTCGGTCCAGGCCATGCTGCCAGCCGCCGACGTGTTCCCTTACACCATCCGCGTAGTATCGGAAATCACCGAATCCAACGGTTCCAGCTCCATGGCTTCCGTGTGCGGTGCTTCCCTGGCGCTGATGGACGCGGGTGTACCGATGAAGGCACCGGTTGCCGGTATCGCCATGGGCCTGGTTAAAGAGGGCGAGAAGTTCGCCGTCCTGACCGACATCCTGGGTGACGAAGACCACCTGGGCGACATGGACTTCAAAGTAGCCGGTACCGCCAAAGGCGTCACCGCACTGCAGATGGACATCAAGATCAAAGGTATCACCGAAGAAATCATGGAGATCGCCCTGGGTCAGGCCCTGGAAGCTCGCCTGAACATCCTCGGCCAGATGAACCAGATCATCGGTCAGTCCCGTACCGAACTGTCGGCCAACGCTCCGACCATGATCGCGATGAAGATCGACACCGACAAGATCCGTGACGTCATCGGTAAAGGTGGCGCCACCATCCGCGCGATCTGCGAAGAAACCAAGGCTTCGATCGACATCGAAGACGACGGTTCGATCAAGATCTTCGGCGAAACCAAGGAAGCTGCAGAGGCCGCGCGCCAGCGCGTTCTGGGCATCACCGCGGAAGCCGAGATCGGCAAGATCTACATCGGCAAGGTTGAGCGCATCGTCGACTTCGGCGCCTTCGTCAACATCCTGCCGGGCAAGGACGGTCTGGTGCACATTTCCATGCTGAGCGATGCTCGCGTTGAGAAAGTCACCGACATTCTGAAGGAAGGTCAGGAAGTGGAAGTACTGGTACTGGACGTGGACAACCGCGGCCGTATCAAGCTGTCCATCAAAGACGTGGCAGCAGCCAAAGCTTCGGGCGTTTAATCGCCCTTTAGCCTGGCGCTGAACAAGCAAACGCCCCGACTGGTTCGGGGCGTTTTGCTACCTGCGCTAAAAGCTTCTTGGTTGTCGGCCCAGGGGACTGGTGCTAGGTTTTAGCCCACGCTGGTGTAGCTCAGTCGGTAGAGCAGCGCACTCGTAACGCGAAGGTCGCAGGTTCGACTCCTGTCTCCGGCACCAGTCGATGGATTCATGCCGTGCCAGGCAGTGGCATGAACACCTTTAGAGGCCCGTCTAGCCCGGGCTTCTTGCTTCAAACGCTGCCGTTGGGTTTCATCCTGGCGCTTATGCTGTGAGTGCCTGATGTAACGTGCCCCCCCTTCATCAGAATGTATAAGCGACACCGGCTTGCACCGTACGTGGCGAACCTGGATAGACATAGTTGTTCCAGGCTGCTTCGTCATAGCCCTTGTTGAACAGGTTCTTGAGGTCCAGGTTCAGGCGCACGTGCTCGTTGACCTGGTAGTAGCTGAGCAGGTCGATCACGCTATAGCGGTCCATGCTGTAGGTGACTGTTTCTGTCTGGCCCTTGCGGTCATCGACGTACTTCAGGCCCAAGCCCAGGCCCAGCCCTTTAGCGAAGCCATTCTGGAACTCGTAGGTGTTGATGAGGCTGAAGCTGTTGCGCGGAATGTTGGCCAGGCGTGTACCGCTGGGCAGGCGATTGTCCTTGGTCACCTCGGCATTGACGTAGGCATAGCCGCCGATGACTTTCCACTCAGGCGTGATGTTACCTGTGACGTTCAGGTCCAGCCCGCGGCTGCGCACCTGGCCGGCAGCTAGGCTGTAGCTTGGGTTGGCGGGGTCCAGGGTGAGGACGTTTTCCTTGACGATGTGATAGAGGGCTGCATCGACTGTCAGCTGTCGATCCAAGGCATCCCATTTGACACCCACCTCATACGATGTGCCTTTCTCTGGATCGAATCCACCGCCGTTGGCCGCGGCGCCGCTGTTGGGTTTGAACGAACGTGCGGTGTTGGCGTAGACCGCCACGGTATCGGTCAGGTCGTACGTTAGGCCCAGGCGCGGGGTGACGCCGTTCTCGGCCTGGGTGAAATCGCCTGCATTGTTGAGCTTGTTGTCATAGTCATGCTCGAAGCGCTCAAAGCGCAGCGCCGCCAGCGCCTTGAGGCGATCGGTCAGTGCTACCTGGTCCTGGATGAAGACCGCCCAGGTCTGCAGGTTTTCCTTGTCCCAGGTGGTGTTGCGGGTCAGCGCAGGGCGCGGCTGGCCAAGCACCGGCTGATAGATATCGATCGGGTAGGTGCCTGCCGCGGCCGAGGATCTCTGGATGATCGAGTTGTAGTCGTAGTTCTCGTATTCGACGCCAGTCAGCAGGGTGTGGCTCAAGCTGCCGGTATCGAAATACCCCGTCAGGTTGAGCTGCCAGTCACGGTCGGTCCACTCCAGCTTGCGGTAGTTGAAGTTGCGCTGCAGCGTGCGGCCATCGGTCGGCGCGCCATTGGCTTCCACGGCATTGCCCTTCATTGAGCCGTCGAGGAACTGGAAACCACCGCCCAGCGTCCAGCTGTCGTTGAGCTGATGTTCGAAGCGCAGTTGGGCCATGTTGTTATCGTTGTGCAGGAGGTTGTCGCGGCCTTTCTCCCAAAGATTGGTAGCGCTGGACAGGCTGCCGGTCTGAGTGGCATAGCGCGGCAGGCCTCGGTCCAGTGGGCGGTTGTTGCGCATGAAGTCACCTTCGAAGATAACCTTGGTGTCGTCATTGACCTGCCAGCTGAGCACCTGGGCGACGTCATAGCGCTCGCCCTGGACATGGTCGCGGAAGCTGTCGCCGCCTTCGCCCAGCAGGTTCAGGCGATAGGCCAGCGAGCCTTCCTGGTTGAGCGGGCCGCCAGCATCGAGTGTCGCACGATGCATGCCCTGGTCATCGAACTGGCTGCCCAGGGTGACCCGTTGTTCGGGCAGCGGTTGCTTGCTGACCACGTTGAAGGTGCCGCCGGGATCGCCACGGCCATACAGCGCGGTATTGGGCCCGCGTATTACTTCGAGGCGCTCGACCGTATTGGCATCCGGCGCGTTGGGATAGCCCCGGTTGACCGGGAAACCATTGCGATAGAACTCACCGGTGGTAAAACCGCGCACAGTGAAGTTGGTCAGGCCCTGGCCGCCGAAATTGTTGGCCCGGCCCACACCACCGGCGTAATCGAGCGCGTCCTGCAGGCGGGTGGCACCGAGGTCCTCCAGCACGTCTCTGGGCACTACGCTGATCGACTGCGGCGTCTCGTGAAGCGAGGTGTCGGTGCGCGTGGCTGAAGCCGAGCGCGTGGCACGATAGCCCTCCACAGGCCCATCGGCACGCTCGTAATCACTTGCCTGGGTATTGATGTTGAGGACTTCAAGTTCAACGTTGCCGGTAGAGGTCGGCATTTCAGCAGCCAGGGCAAGTGAAGGAATGGCTTGAAGCAGGCACAGAGAAGTGATCACGGAGCGCATTAGTTAAGCCCAACGAGCGAGTAGGAGGAGATAAAACGCCGGAACTTTATATGCAAATGAGTCCTGTTACCAGTTGTGTGTTCGCTGGCGGTTCTCGAGCATTGATGGCGTGACAAGCTTCGCTGTGATCGATCTGAGAGGCCTAAGCGCGCAGTGGTCTGGTGGTCCGCTGCCGGCCCTCGACCAGTTGATGCACGGCTGTCGCCTTAAGCGCCTGTTCCCCGGTGCATGAAGCGGCAGGGGCTGGCGGGGAATGGTTTTTGCGCATTTGCTGCATGGGTCATATAAATCGTCGCGCAAAGGTCCTATATTCGGTTCCTGTCTGAGTACCAGCATGCTGTTTTCAGATGATCCCGAATGGTTCTGAAGGCCAGATAAATCGACGGTTGTAACGGTTTTTTGCGGCAGAGAGATCCTAACGATCCAGATCCATCTTCCATTCCTATGATCAGAGAGAACGAGATGATTCCTAAAGAGGCAAGAATCGACGTAGCGCTTGAACGGTACCTGGCTGCCACGCCTTCCTTGCAAGAGGAAATCAGCGCCCTGAGCCCGGAAGAGCAGAAGCAGCAGGCGCAATGGGCATTTGAGGACGAGGCGGAGTCTCGCGGCATCGAGCCGTGGGAGCTGGTGCTCGATCTGGTGGCCGAGACACCGGAGGAATTGAAGGCCATGCGCCTGGAAGTGCATCAGGAGGTCGCTGAAGCGCTGGGCATGGACCTTGAGGATTATCTGCAGCTCAACGAAATCGAAAGTTGAGCCCGACGCCAGCCTGATTCAGGCTGGCGTTTTTCATGGCTCAGAGGCTGAGGCGCATGGACAGGTCCAGAGCCTTCACATCCTTGGTCATGGCCCCAATGGAAATGTAGTCCACCCCGGTTTCGGCAATCGGCCGCAGGGTGCTTTCGTTGATCCCGCCGCTGGCTTCGAGCTTGGCCTTGCCGGCATTCAGGCGCACAGCCTCGCGCATATCGTCCAGGCTCAGTTCGTCGAGCATGATGATGTCGGCACCGGCATCCAGAGCCTGTTTCAACTCGGCAAGACTTTCCACTTCCACTTCCACCGGTTTGCCCGGGGCGATCTTGTGGGCGGCGCTGACGGCCTGAGCGATGCCTCCGCAGGCGGCAATATGGTTTTCCTTGATCAGGAAGGCGTCATATAGGCCGATGCGGTGGTTATGGCAGCCGCCGCAGGTGACCGCGTACTTCTGCGCCAGACGCAGGCCGGGAAGGGTCTTGCGGGTATCCAGCAGCTTGACCTGGGTATCGGCGACAAAGTCGGCCAGGTAACGCGCCCGGGTGGCCACGCCAGACAACAGTTGCAGGAAGTTCAGAGCGCTGCGTTCACCGGTAAGCAGCGAGCGCGCCGGGCCTTCCAGGTTGAACAGCGTCTGGTTGGGCACCACCGGCTCGCCATCAGTCACTTGCCAGTGCACGGCGACTCGCGGGTCCAGTTGGCGGAACACCGCATCCACCCAGGCGGTGCCGCTGATCACGGCCGCTTCGCGGGTAATGATCGTGGCCTTGGCCAGGCGTTCGGCCGGGATCAATTGCGCGGTGATATCGCCGTTGCCGATGTCTTCCAGCAGCGCGCGGCGCACGTTGGCTTCGATTTCGGCAGTGAGGTCGGCGAGGCGTAGATTCGGCATAACGGGCTCCACAAACAAAGTGCGCCGATTATAGGGGCATGGGATCGGCGAACCCAAGGTGGCAAATGCCTGGGTTCCGTTGGCGAACCTGTTTTGGGTGGTTTTGTCTGATGGGTGGATGAGATTGTTCTTTGTCGGTGAATGATTATTTCGGAGGGGGTGACAGAGTCTGCTGGCGTAAGCGGGGGCTTTTACAAGATAATGTGACTTGTAATTGACGTCATAGCTTTGACGTGTCTTTGGCTCCCCCTTAAACGAAGTGCAGTGGAGTGCGTCTGCCCCCACTGTGAGTTGGCTGTGAGCGCCGTCGGCTTGACTGAAACTTGATCTCGAACCGAAGAATCACCTTTCCAGGAGGCTTGGATGCACAACGACGGGAATGTAGTGCCTTTGCGCAAGGCCGCTACAGATCAGGCGACTGCGTCGCCGCTCGCCCGCCTGCCAGTGATTCTGCTTCAGGTTCGTGACAAGGCCGCCCAGCAACTTCGTTATGGTTTGCAGGAACTGTTCGATAATGCCGACGACACGCTGTTCGAGATGGCTGACCGGGCGCAGCGCAACGTCGAGCAGAACACCCTGTTTGAAGCCATGCGTGACCTGCGGCTGAAGCGCAAAAGCATTGAACGCGGCTTTCTGCAGCATTTTTTCGAGGGCTTCGCCAGCCTGGTTCAGTACGACCCCTGCCAGGTCATTCCCCACGCGGTGGCGTATGACCCATGCTTTGATCCCTCCCATGACCATCTGGAAAAAACCGTAGCGGTGGATGCCATGGTGGCCAAGGTCCTCAATCGTGATGGTTTTGCGCTGGGGCAGTTGACGGCGCGCCTGGGAGAGCTCCTGGGGCGGCGCCTGAGCGACTCGCAAAACCCTCTGGGGCCGGCGCTGCTCTGTGAGTATTTCATGCAAGCCGGGCGCAGCCTTGGGGTGGAGATCAAGGTCAAGCTGATCATCCTCAAACTGTTTGAGCGCTATGTGCTCAGTGACACCGAGCAACTCTATGGCGAGGCCAACCAACTGTTGATCGCCACCGGCATTCTGCCTGAGCTGATGCCCGCTCCGGCGCGGCGGGCCAGCGATCGAGCCCGTGCCCAGGGGCAGGGCCTGGAGGCAGATGGCGGCCAGCTCAAGCCCGGCCAGAGCGCGCTGGACGAAAGCGTGCAGGAAGTGTTCGCGGCGCTGCAGACGCTGCTGTTCCATGTGCGTGGCAGCGTCGCACCGACCCTGGAGTCCAGTGCCGAAACCCAGCCGATCTCCACCCGCGATCTGCTGCGCCTGCTGTCGCACTTGCAGCAATACGTGCCGCCGCCCAGCGCCCAGGAAGACTTCGACCTGCGCAACCAGTTGGAGCAATTGCTGACCCGGGTCAGCGTCAAGAGCGGCAAGTCGCGGGTAGTGGATGTCGCCGATGAGGACGTGATCAACCTGATTGCCATGCTCTTTGAATGCATCCTCGATGACCGCAACCTGCCGGATTCTCTCAAGGCCCTGATCGGGCGCCTGCAGATTCCGATGCTCAAGGTGGCGGTGCTGGACAAGAGTTTTTTCAGCCGCGGCAACCACCCTGCGCGGCGCTTGCTCAACGAGATTGCCGCCGCCGCCATGGGCTGGGGCGGTTGCGACGATCATCAACGCGACAGCCTGTATCTGCGTATCGAGCAAGTGGTGCAACGCCTACTGAGCGAATTCAGCGATGACCCGGCGATCTTTTCCGAGCTGTTGGCGGACTTCCTGGCCTTTACTGCCGACGAGCGGCGTCGGGCCGAATTGTTGGAGCAGCGCACCCGCGACGCCGAAGAAGGCCGGGCCAAGGCGGAACTGGCTCGCAGGCGGGTAGAGCGAGCACTGAATGAGGCGCTGCTGGGAAAAGTATTGCCGCAGAAGGTGGTGGACTTCGTTCGTGACGCTTGGAGCCAGGTCTTGCTATTGAGCTGTCTCAAACACGGTGATGAATCCGCCCAATGGCAGAGCGCCGAACAAACCCTGATCCAGCTGGTCTGGAGCGTGCAACCTCACGAACAGCCCGACAGCGCCATGCGTTTGTTGGCGCTGGTGCCGGGGCTGCTCAAGGGCCTGCGCGACGGGTTGAGCGGTGCGGCGTTTGATCCCTTCTCCACCAGCGAGTTCTTCAGCCAACTGGAGGCGCTGCACCTGCAGGCCTTTGAGCGCGAAGCCTTGGTTGAGCAGCAGGTGCAGGCCTTGGTGGCGGAGCCTGCTGATCTGATTGTGGTTGCTCAGAAGATTGTCCTGCCGTGTGCGCAAGAAGGTCCGTTGGAGACCTCGCCGCTGGCCTTGCCCGCCAATGACCCGTGCGTGCTGCAGGTCGATCAGTTGCGCTTAGGTGCCTGGGTCGAATTCCAGGAAGATGAGGACAATACCCTGCGCTGCAAGCTGGCGGCGATTGTCGCGCAGCCGGTGGTCAAGTACGTATTCGTCAACCGTACCGGGATGAAGGTCCTGGAGCGCACGCGCATGGGCCTGGCCTTGGAGTTCCATCGCGGTGCGGTGCGCGCGCTGGACGACACCCTGCTGTTCGACCGAGCCCTGGAGTCGGTGATCGACACGTTGCAGCGCCTCAATCACGGCAAGTGATCGCAACCCGAGGGCCGAACGCGGCATACTGCGCTACTTCAGGCTTTAGTTGAAGGAATCGGTATGCGGCTGGACCCTGCCACGGGTTGGTGTCATGGCGTACGGCACTGTCCGTCACCCAATTTCAATCAGCGTCCGGCGGGCGAGATCTCGCTGCTGGTGATTCATAACATCAGCCTGCCGCCGGGTCAGTTCGGTACCGGCAAGGTGCAGGAATTCTTCCAGAATCGCCTCGATGTCACAGAGCATCCCTATTTTTCCGGGATTGCCGACTTGCGCGTGTCTGCGCATTTCTTGATTGAGCGTGACGGCGCGGTCACTCAGTTTGTCTCTTGTCTGGAGCGGGCCTGGCATGCCGGTGTGTCGAGCTTCGAGGGGCGCGACACCTGCAACGATTTTTCCCTGGGCATTGAACTGGAAGGCACCGATGAGTTGCCCTTCACCGATGCCCAGTATCAATCCCTGAGTGCCCTGACCGAACAATTGCAGGCGGCGTTTTGCGCCATCACGCCACAACGGATTTGTGGTCATAGCGATATCGCGCCTGGGCGCAAGACTGACCCGGGCCAGGCTTTCGACTGGGCACGCTACCGTGCCGCCTTGGAGAAGGGAGAAGGACAATGAGTTTTCTGGTGTTGTTGCTGGCAGTGTGGATCGAGAAGTTCTCGGCTTTGCGTCAGCGCGTGCAGCGCGACGGTGCTTGGCTGGGGCAACTGGCGCGACTGGAAACGAACCCACGGCTGGCTGCGCACCCCTGGTGGCTATTGGCGCTGCTGGTGCTGCTGCCGGTGGCGTTGCTGGGCCTGCTATTGATGGTGTTGCAGCCAGTGGCCTACGGCTTGCTGGCCTTGCCGGTGCACCTGCTGGTGGTGATCTATGCCCTGGGCCGCGGAGATTTGCTGGCTGGCCTGGGGCCGTTCCGCGATGCCTGGCGACGTGAAGACCTGCAAGCAGCGGCCCATGTCGCCAAGCGCGACCTGGAGATCAGCGCCGACAGTGGCGAACAACTGCTGGAAAGCGTCCAGGGCTATCTGCTGTGGCAGGCCTTTCAGAGCTTCTTTGCGGTGATCTTCTGGTATTTCCTGCTGGGCCCGGTGGCCGCCCTGAGTTATCGCTTGCTGGCCTTGGCCGCCGAGCAGGGCAAGAATGCCGCGCTGGTGGAGCGCGCGGCGCAGTTGCGTCACGCCTTTGACTGGTTGCCGGTGCGCCTGCTGGCGGCAAGCTTTGCTTTGGTGGGCAACTTCGTGGCGGTGAGTCGGGTGATGCTCCACGAACTGCTCAACTGGCCTATCAGCGCCGCGCAACTGGTGGAAAAGGTCGGCCTGGTCGGCGGTGAGATTCCCCCACCGCAGGCGGGGCCGGAAGGCATCAACAGCCTGGATCGGATCTGGGAGTTGCTGCTGCGCGCGGCGGTACTGTGGTACGCCGGTTTTGCCCTGTGGACCGTGCTGGCCTGAGGAGCAAGGCCCCCAGGTCCTGCTGGGCGCTATGGCGGCCCAGCGGCTTTGGTCTGCGGCGGCGCCTCGCTGGGCGCGGCCGCCGAACGGCAGTCGGCGCCCTCGCGACATCGGGCGGCGTCGCCCTTTGAAGCCCGGCAAGCGATGGGTGGATGGCTAGCGGTTAACTTTAAGTTACAAAGACTCCCCTAAAATTGAGCTATACAGACGGAGCACCGAATAGTGGCTATCTGCTGCTTTCGCCTGGACGCCCATAAAATAAAAGAAAAGGGAGACTTCTTTGTGAAGAGTTTGCTCTATCCCGCCGTCGCGCTGATGAACCGCCTGAGCTTCGGCATGAAGTTCAGCCTGATCAGCGTGCTGTTCTTTATCCCCATGCTGGTGACCAACTTCTATCTGGTGCGCGATTCTTACCGCGAATTCCAGGGTACTCAGGTCGAGCTGCAGAGTCTTGATCTGCTGGGCAGCAGCCTGACCTTGCGCCGAGATCTGGAAACCCTCAATAACCTTGTGCAGATCAACGCCAGCCTTGGCCAGTCCGGCAAGGCGGGGGACCTGGAAAACAAGATTGTCGCCCAGGAGAAAGCCGTCCTCGAACGCCTGCAGGCGATGCAGGCCGTTGCCGTCGATCCGCAGCAGGTGGAAGTATTCAATGCCAAGCGCGACGAGCTGATTGCAGCGTTCAAGGCTCAGCAAGCGGAGCGCTCACTGCTGAATAAAAGCGCACTGATCGGCAAGCTACTGGGCAGCGCGCAGTTGTTCAGTCAGATCATCGCCAGCCAATCGGGCCTGAGCCGCGATGGCCAGAGCGATATTCGCCAGCTCAGCGAACTGATCACCAGCATCACCCCCCAGATCACCCAGGCCTTGGGAGAAGGTCGGGCCCTGGGCGCTTCTTCCCTGGGCCAGGGCTTTCTCAACTCCTCATCCAGCACCCGTTTCGACGAGTTGCTGGTGCAGATCGAAAAACGCCAGGCCGAATACGCACTCAAGTTGCAGGACGCCCTGGGCTCCAGTCGCGCCGCTCACGATGCGCTGGACAGTCTGGCCAGCGCCAGCAAGAGCAGCCTCAAGCAGGCCAGCGATCTGTTCGAGGAGCAGGTGGTGATGGCCGACACACTGGACGCGCCCTGGCAGGGGTTCTATGACCAGGTCAGCGGCCTGATGGCACAGACCTATCAACTCAACCAGGGCACCCTGAGGTTTCTCGATGTCGAGCTGCAAAAACGCCTGGCGCAGAACCGCAGCCACATGCTCTTGCTGGTGGTGGCTTTAGCCTTGGTATTTTTGTCGATCGTCTATTTGTACGGCGGTTTCTATGCTTCCACCCGCACCACCTTGCGCCGCCTCGGGGCGATGATGGACAAGGTGGCAGCGGGGGACATGACCGTCACCTTCGATGCGCAAAGCCGTGATGAGCTGGGCGAATTGGGCAGCGTGTTCAACGGCACGGTGCGCAAGATCCACGACTTGATCGAGCGGGTCGGGCACACCGTCAGTGAAGTCGAGCGCCAGGCCGTGCAGGTGGAAAGCGTGTCGGCCCAAAGTAATCACGCGGTGGCCGGCCAGCGCAGCCAGATCGAACAGGTGGCCACGGCCATGAACCAGATGTCTGCGACCTCCCAGGAAGTGGCACGTAGCGCGGCGGCGGCGGTCAGCAGCGCCCACAGCGTCAACGACGAAACCGTCAGTGGGCGCGGTCTGGTGGAGTCCCAGCAGGGCAGCATTGTCCGGTTGGCCAGCGAGATCGATCAGTCAGTGTTGGTGATCAACCAACTGGCCAGCGACAGCCAGGCCATCAGCCGCGTGCTGGAAGTGATCAAGAGCATTGCCGAGCAGACCAACCTGCTGGCGCTCAACGCTGCCATCGAAGCGGCGCGCGCGGGTGAACAGGGGCGAGGCTTCGCGGTAGTGGCCGATGAAGTGCGGACCCTGGCCAAGCGCACCCAGCAGTCCACCGAGGAAATCGAAGAGATGATCGACAAGCTTCACGGTGGCGTCAGCGCGGCGGTCAAGGCCATGGGCAGCAGTCACGCCATGGCCAACGGTACGGTCGATCAATCGGCGAAGGTCCAGCAGGCCCTGGAGAACATCCTCGGCGCGGTGGGCATGATCGTCGACCAGAACCAGCAGATCGCCGCCGCGGTGGAGCAACAGACGTCGGTGGCCCACGACATCGACCAGAACATCGTCGAGATCAACCGTGCCGGTGAACGCACCGCCGAGGGCGCGCACCAGACCGAAGACGCCAGCCGTCAGTTGTCGGCTCAGGTGGTACAGCTCAAGCAGTTGATCGGTGCGTTCCAGGTCTGAGCGCGACGGCTACGGCGCGGCCCCGGGCCAGCCGAACAGTTGGCAGGCGTTGCGGGTGCTGGCGGCGGCCAGTTGTTCGGGGGAGATGTTGATGATCTGCGCCAGCGCGGCGCAGATGGCGGGCAAATGTTGTGGGCTGTTGCGTTGACCGGGAAACATGGCCGGCGCCATGTCCGGCGAGTCGGTTTCCAGTACCACTGACTCCAGGGGCAACCCGGCGATCACCTTGCGCAAGCGCAGGGCCTGGGGCCAGGTGGCAGCGCCGCCCAGGCCCAGCTTGAAGCCCAGCTTGAGGTACTCCCGGGCTTCTTCGCGGCTGCCGGCGAAGGCGTGGATGATGCCGCCGCGCTTGAGTTTGAAGCGCTTCAAGGTGGCGATCACCGCGGCGTGACTGCGACGCACGTGCAGCAGGGCGGGCAAGTGAAAGTCCGCCGCCAGCTGCAACTGAGCCTCGAACAGCGATTGCTGGCGCTCACGGTCCAGATGCGCAAGAAAGTAGTCCAGGCCAATCTCGCCCACCGCGCATAGCTGTGGATGCCCCGCCAGCCGTGTCAGCCAATCTCCCAGAACCTTGAGATCCGTTGGTCGGTGATCGTCCAGGTACACCGGGTGCAGGCCGAAGGCCGCGTACAGTTGCGGATCGCCCTGCACCAGGTCCCAGACCCGCTGCCAATTGGCCTGATAGACCCCCAATACCACCATTCGCGAGACGCCCCGGGCGCGGCTGTCCGCTAGCAGCGCCTCACGGTCGTCGTTGAAATCCGCAAAATCCAGATGGGTGTGGCTGTCGATCAGCTCCACGGTGTCAATCCTGCCGGATACGCTGTTTGAAGGTCCGCGCGATGGCCTGGACGCCGGGTTGGTAATGGCCCTCTTCAATCGCTGCCAGGGCCAGTTGCAGGGCTTTTTCGGCAATCAGTCGATGCTGCTGGGCCATGGCGTTGACCGGCAGTGGCAAGAAGTCCAGCAGTTGGGTATCGCCGAAGGTGCCCAGGCGCAGCGGCCGGGATTTCAGCGGGAAGTCATGCAGCGCGTCGAACACGCCCTGCAGCAGCACATAGGAAGTGGTCACCAGGGCGTCCGGCAGATGGCCCAGGCGCTGCAGCAACTCCTCCATCAACTGCCGGCCGCATTCACGGCTGAAGGCTTCGCCATGCTCGATCAGCACCTCACCGGCAAAGCCTTGCAGGGCCTGGCGGAAACCGGCGGCGCGCTCCTGGCTGATGCTCAGTTCCGGGCGCGCGCCGATCAGCACGATCTGCTTGGGCTCGGGCTCAAGCAGGCTCTGGGTCAGGTGCAGGCTGGCTTGCAGGTCGTCGCTGATCACCGAGCAGAACCGCTCGGACGGCATCACCCGGTCGATGGCGATGATCGGCAGGCCCTGGGCCTGCAATTGCTCATAGCTGTCATCTTCCGCTGGCAGGCAGCTGGCGACGAACAGCGCATCGCAACGCCGCGCGCGAAACAGCTGGAGCAATTGCCGTTCGCTGTCCGGCGCATCGTCGGAGCTGGCGATCAGCAATTGATAGCCCCGGGCCCGGGCGCCTTGCTCCAACAGTTTGGCGATGCGCGCGTAACTGGGGTTTTCCAGATCCGGAAGAATGAACCCCAGGGTCCGGGTGTGCCGGCTGCGCAGACCGGCTGCCTGGGGATTGGGGGTAAAGCCGTGTTCTTCCACCACCGCGCGCACCCGTTCCACGGTGGCGTTGCTGATGCGTTGTTGTTCGGCCTTGCCGTTGATGACGTAACTGGCGGTGGTGACGGACACACCGGCCAGGCGAGCGATATCACTGAGTTTCAACCCGGGATTTCCTTGTTTTTGGTGCTTGCCCCGACATTTTCGCCAATCCTACCTGATCTGGGCAGGCGACCAACGTCGGAAGCGGCAATCGACCAGAAGGACTTCAAGGCGCTGAGATTATCGAGTAACTTAGCAAACTTGCTAGATTAAACGTTTCAGCCGGCGTATTTTTTCGGCAAAAGCACAAAGGTAAAAACGCCCTTGCCAGGTAACAGGTCCCGTTTGTGGCGGTAAAGACGCCTACGCTGTTTACTTAAAACAATACCTAGCGCCGCCCCCCGCGCTAAATAGGAGAACGCATGCTCGAGCTCACTGTAGAGCAGATATCCATGGGCCAAACGGCTGTGGATAAGTCTGCGGCGCTGCACTTGCTGGCCGATAAACTGGTGGCTGACGGCCTGGTGGCCGAGGGCTACCTGGCCGGCCTCAAGGCTCGCGAAGCCCAGGGTTCGACCTTTCTTGGCCAAGGCATCGCCATCCCCCACGGCACTCCGGAAACTCGCGATCAGGTGTTTGCCACCGGCGTGCGCCTGCTGCAGTTTCCCGACGGCGTGGACTGGGGCGACGGGCAGATCGTCTACCTGGCCATCGGCATCGCGGCCAAATCCGACGAGCACCTGCGCCTGCTGCAACTGCTGACCCGCGCTCTGGGGGAAACCGACCTGGGCCAGGCCCTGCGCCGCGCCAGTACCCCGGAAGCCCTGCTCAAGCTGTTGCAGGGCGCGCCCCAGGAGCTGGCGCTGGACGCGCAGATGATCGGCCTCGGGGTGGCGGCGGAAGATTTCGAAGAACTGGTCTGGCGTGGCGCCCGTCTGCTGCGTCAGGCTGAATGCGTGAGCAACGGCTTTGCCGCGGTGCTGCAGCAGGTGGAGGCGCTGCCCCTGGGCGACGGTCTGTGGTGGTTGCACAGCGAGCAAACCGTGCTGCGCCCGGGGCTGGCGTTCGTCACCCCGGACAAACCCATCCGCTACCTAGGCCAGCCCCTGAGCGGTCTGTTCTGCCTGGCCAGCCTGGGGGAGGCCCATCAAGCCCTGCTGGAACGCCTGTGTGCGCTGCTGATCGAAGGCCGTGGCCAGGAATTGGGCCGCGCCACCAGCCGTCGCGCGGTGCTGGAGGTGCTCGGCGGTGAGTTGCCTGCGGACTGGCCCAGCGCCCGCATTGCCCTGGCCAATGCCCACGGCCTGCATGCGCGCCCGGCCAAGGAGCTGGCGCAGTTGGCGAAAAATTTCGAGGGCGAGATCCGCATCCGCATCGTCGATGGCGCGGCTTCGGCGGTCTCGGTGAAGAGCCTGAGCAAGCTGCTGAGCCTGGGTGCCCGACGTGGCCAGGTGCTGGAACTGATCGCCGAACCGAGCATTGCCGCCGATGCCTTGCCGGCGCTGCTGGCGGCCATCGAAGCTGGTCTGGGCGAAGCCGTCGAACCCCTGCCGGCGGCCAGCACCCCCCGGGAACAACCGCAAGAAGTCGTGGTGCCGCTCAGCGCCCCGGCTTCCGGCAGCCTGATCCAGGCCATCGCCGCCGCTCCCGGGATCGCCATCGGCCCGGCCCACATCCAGGTGCTGCAAGCCATCGACTACCCGCTGCGGGGCGAGTCCACCGCCATCGAGCGCCAGCGCCTGCAGCAGGCCCTGGCCGACGTGCGCCAGGACATCGACGGTTTGATCCAGCGCAGCCAGGCCAAGGCCATTCGCGAGATCTTCGTCACCCACCAGGAAATGCTCGACGACCCTGAGCTCACCGACGAGGTGGACACCCGCCTCAAACAGGGCGAAAGCGCGGAAGCGGCGTGGATGACCGTGATCGAAACCGCCGCCAAACAACAGGAAGCCCTGCAGGATGCCTTGCTCGCCGAACGCGCCGCCGACCTGCGGGACATCGGCCGCCGGGTGCTGGCGCAACTGTGCGGCATCGAAACCCCAGCCGAACCGGACCAGCCCTACATCCTGGTGATGGACGAAGTCGGTCCTTCGGACGTGGCGCGCCTCGATCCGACGCGCGTCGCTGGAATTCTCACCGCCCGCGGCGGCGCCACCGCCCACAGCGCCATTGTCGCCCGGGCCCTGGGCATTCCGGCCCTGGTGGGCGCCGGTGCCAGCGTGCTGCTGATCAAGTCCGGCACGCCCTTGCTGCTGGACGGCCAGCGTGGCCGCCTGCATGTCGACGCCGATCGCCACACCCTGCAGCGGGCCGCCGAGGAACGTGATACCCGCGAACAACGCCTCAAGGCCGCCGCCGAGCAACGCCATCAACAGGCCCGCACCACAGATGGTCACGCGGTGGAGGTGTTCGCCAACATCGGTGAAAGCGCCGGTGTCGCCGCCGCCGTGGAAAACGGCGCCGAAGGCATCGGCCTGCTGCGCACCGAACTGATCTTCATGGCCCATCCCCAGGCCCCGGACGAAGCCACCCAGGAAGCCGAATACCGCCGCGTACTCGACGGCCTCGCCGGGCGTCCGCTGGTGGTGCGCACTTTGGATGTGGGCGGCGACAAACCGCTGCCCTACTGGCCGATCGCCAAGGAAGAAAACCCCTTCCTCGGCGTGCGCGGCATCCGCCTGACCCTGCAGCGGCCACTGATCATGGAAGCGCAATTGCGCGCCCTGCTGCGCTCGGCGGACAACCGCCCGCTGCGGATCATGTTCCCCATGGTCGGCAGCGTCGAAGAATGGCGCCAGGCCCGGGACATGACCGAGCGCCTACGCCAGGAAATCCCGGTGGCCGACCTGCAACTGGGGATCATGATCGAAGTGCCATCCGCCGCCCTGCTGGCGCCGGTGCTGGCCAAGGAAGTGGACTTCTTCAGCGTCGGCACCAACGACCTGACCCAATACACCCTGGCCATCGACCGCGGCCACCCGACGCTGTCGGCCCAGGCCGACGGCCTGCACCCGGCGGTGCTGCAACTGATCGACATCACCGTGCGCGCCGCCCATGCCCACGGCAAATGGGTCGGGGTCTGCGGCGAACTGGCGGCCGATCCGCTGGCGGTGCCGGTGCTGGTGGGCCTGGGGGTGGATGAACTCAGCGTCTCCGGACGCAGCATCGCCGAGGTCAAGGCGCGGATTCGCGAGCTCAGCCTGACCCAGGCGCAAACCCTTGCTCAACAGGCTTTGGCCGTCGGCAGCGCCCACGAAGTGCGTGCCCTAGTGGAGGCCATGTAATGGCAAAGATTCTCACCCTGACCCTCAACCCGGCGCTGGACCTGACGGTGCAACTGGCCCGGCTGGAGGTTGGGGAAGTCAACCGCAGCAACGCCCTGCACAGCCACGCGGCAGGCAAGGGCCTGAACGTGGCCCAGGTGCTGGCCGACCTCGGCCACCAACTGACCGTCAGCGGCTTTCTCGGGGAAAACAATCCACAGGCGTTTGACGCGCTGTTCGCCCAGCGCGGCTTTGTCGATGCCTTTATCCGCGTCCCCGGTGACACCCGCAGCAACATCAAGTTGGCCGAAGACGACGGGCGCATTACCGATATCAACGGCCTTGGGCCCGAGGTCAGCGAGCTGGCGCAACAGGCCTTGCTGGAGCGCCTGGAGCAGATCGCGCCCGGGCATGACGCGGTGGTGGTGGCCGGTAGCTTGCCGCGAGGGATCAGCCCCGAATGGTTCCAGGCGCTGTTGCTGCGCCTGAAAAGCCTGGGCCTGAAGGTCGCCCTCGACACCAGCGGCGCCGCCTTGCGCGCCGGTCTGGTGGCTGGCCCTTGGTTGATCAAACCCAACACTGAGGAACTGGCGGACGTCCTCGGCAGCCCGGTGCTTGGCGTGGCGGTACAGGCCGAGGCGGCGCGTCTGCTGCACGGCCAAGGCGTCGAGCACGTGGTGATCTCCCATGGCGCCGAAGGGGTCAACTGGTTCAGCAGCGAGCGGTCCCTGCAAGCCTTGCCGCCCAAGGTCAGCGTGCTCAGCACCGTGGGCGCCGGCGACTCGCTGCTGGCGGGCATGCTCCATGGTCTGCTCGGCGCCCAGCCGTTCGAACAGACCCTGCGCACCGCCACCGCGATTGCCGCCATGGCCGTGACCCAGATCGGTTTCGGCATCAGCGACAGGGCCCAACTGGCCCGGCTGGAGCAGGGGGTGCGTGTGCATCCCCTCCTAGAACAATAAGAGGGTTGCGTATGAAGTTAGCCATTGTTACCGCCTGCCCCAACGGCATGGTCACCAGCGTACTTTGCGCCCGCCTGCTGGACGCCGCGGCCCAGCGCCAGGGTTGGAGCACCAGCGTTGAAGTGCACGACGACGCGCACCCGGAACGCCAACTGTCAGCGGCCACGATTGAGGCCGCCGAATGGGTACTGGTGGTCAGCACCGGGCCTGTGGATATGTCGCGTTTTGTCGGCAAGCGGGTCTATCACAGCACCCCGGCCCAGGCTCTGCAGGACGTTGACGCCGTACTGCGTCGCGGCGCCGACGAGGCCCAGGTCCATGTCGCCACCGAAGCCAGTGCCGAGCCTGTGGTCGAGGCGGGCAAACCCGCGCCGCGCCTGGTGGCGATCACCGCCTGCCCGACTGGCGTGGCCCACACCTTCATGGCCGCCGAGGCCTTGCAGCAGACCGCCAAGCGCCTGGGCTACGACCTGCAAGTGGAAACCCAGGGCTCGGTGGGCGCCCGTAACCCGCTGAGCGCCGAAGCCATCGCCGCCGCCGACGTGGTGCTGCTGGCGGCGGACATCGAAGTGGCCACCGAGCGTTTTGCCGGCAAGCGCATCTACCGCTGCGGCACCGGCGTGGCCCTGAAGCAAGCCGAGGCGACCCTGAACAAGGCCCTGGCCGAGGGCCAGTTGGAGTCCACCGCGCCAGGCGCCCAGGCACCGGCCAAGCAGGAAAAGACCGGGGTCTACAAACACCTGCTGACCGGGGTGTCGTTCATGCTGCCGATGGTGGTGGCGGGCGGCCTGATGATTGCCCTGTCCTTCGTCTTCGGCATCACCGCCTTCAAAGAAGAGGGCACCCTGGCCGCGGCCCTGATGCAGATCGGCGGCGAGACCGCCTTCAAGTTGATGGTGCCGCTGCTGGCCGGTTACATCGCCTACTCCATCGCCGACCGGCCGGGGCTGGCGCCGGGGATGATCGGCGGCCTGCTCGCCAGCACCCTGGGCGCGGGTTTTATCGGCGGCATCGTCGCCGGGTTTCTGGCCGGTTATGCGGCCAAGGCGATCAGCCAATATGTGCGACTGCCGCAAAGCCTGGAGGCGTTGAAACCGATCCTGATCATCCCGCTGCTGGCCAGTCTGTTTACCGGGCTGGTGATGATCTACGTGGTGGGCAGACCCGTGGCGGGCATGCTCGCGGCGCTGACCCACTTCCTCGACAGCATGGGCACCACCAACGCCATTCTGCTGGGGGTGCTGCTGGGCGCGATGATGTGCGTCGACCTGGGCGGGCCGATCAACAAGGCGGCCTATGCGTTTTCGGTGGGGCTGCTGGCGTCCCAGAGTTATGCACCGATGGCCGCGACCATGGCCGCGGGCATGGTGCCGCCGATTGGCTTGGGGATTGCTACGTTTATTGCCCGGCGCAAATTTGCCCAGACCGAGCGTGAAGCCGGCAAGGCGGCGCTGGTGTTGGGGTTGTGCTTTATCTCCGAAGGGGCGATTCCGTTTGCCGCCAAAGATCCACTGCGGGTGATTCCGGCGAGCATTGCCGGTGGTGCTCTGACTGGGGCCTTGTCGATGTATTTCGGCTGCAAGCTGATGGCGCCCCATGGTGGCCTGTTTGTGATGTTGATTCCGAATGCCATCAATCATGCGCTGCTGTATTTGCTGGCGATTGTCGCGGGGAGTTTGCTGACGGCGGTGGTGTATGCGCTGGTGAAGCGGCCCGAGGCGGTGGAGCTGGCTCTGCAACCCGCGTCTTCGTAGGAGCCGGCTTGCCGGCGAAGGCGGCCTTGAAGCCGGCCTGGTGCATCGGTACGGAGTGCATATCCGTTGCTGCGGTCACGGCGGCTTAAGGTTGCGCCCTTACGGCGCCTTACTTTTTACAAGCGCCTAAAAAGTAAGCAAAAACGCTTGCCCCCGCGTTCGGCCTTCGCTGCGCTCAGGTTCCCTCCCTGCGGTGCTTATCAGGGGGCATAGCTTCCAGCGATGTCCTCGACTGCGTCGAGGGGCGCTGCGCGCCAATCCCCTGATAAACACCTCCACTCGGCCTGCCGAGGGGGCGGGTGGATCAAGATCAAAAGCCGTTCGGCGCGGCCTGCCGGCCGGCGCGTTTGGGCGGTGGATGTGGGTGTTTGGGGCGTTTTGGGTTTGGGCTGGTGTAGTCGCTGCCGCAGGCTGCGAACGACAGAGAAGCTGGCGTTGGGTGTTGAGGTTTCCGAAGGCATTTGTCAGCGATGCAAGTCGGGAAAATCTCTTTCTTTTGTAAGGTTGGTCGGAGACGTTCTTAGGCGCTTGTGACTGCATAATTTGCTGGCTAGTCTTCGGGGCGTCACTGCAGTTTAGTGTCCGGGGTTAGCAGCCTGAGCTCAGGGATTTCGGTCCCGTATCCAGTCAGTGGAGTTTCTACTTGTTCTGATAGGTTATGGCGACTCCATTCATTCGGAGGAGCTTCATGAAACGTTCAAACTCGACCTCTCATATCTCGCGTGCTCGTCGTTTAGGCGATTTCAAGCACGATGCTGCCAACCACGCAGTGCTCAAAGCCCTTAAAGAAACAGTCAGCACGCCCATTAGCGCTGGTTCCCCCTTCACCGTCCGCGCCGGCATCAGCGCCGAGGAAGCCTTGCTCCACGTTTCCATGCTGCTCAAGGCGGCCGAGGAGGTGTCCGACGAGATCACCGAGCAGGCCAGCGGCATCGAGCGTGGCTTGATCTGGTCCCTGGTGCATTCGGTGGAAATGGCCCGTGGCGTGGTCGATGCCTTGCTTGATGGCAATCGCCGCTCTCCCGGTTGATGTAAAGACTACCGCACAGGCAGCCCGCTTGTTGTGGCGAGGGAGTTTGCTCCCACTGGCGCGCATAGCGCGCCCATGGCTAACCGCCGCAGCCTGTCAGACACCCCTCGCGCTCAGAGAGGGATTACCGCCGTTGCGCTGTCGAGCAGGGCAAGTCCCCTCGCCAGCGCCACGGCTTAATTTAAGACAAAACTCATTCGCGGCTCAATTATCTAAGATACTCGGGGTCCCTATCATTACTCCAAGTGGACGCTTGACTGTCATGGGGGGGTATTTTATTAGGGAGGGTCGATTTAGTTTTAGCCCTAAAGGTCAGTTCGTAAGATTTAATGGTGCAGAAAATAATGATGGAGAAAAATAATGGTTTCTCAAAAAAATCTAAGTGCCGGAATAGTTCTTGGTATGTTCCTGTCTGGCTTGACTTATGCTGATGGGAAATCGAGCTTTGAGTTTATGGATTATGAATGTGCTGGTGATGAGTCAGGTCAGAGTTATTTTACTTCTGAGTGGAGGGCGGGCAGGCAGGTAGTGAGGGTGAATTCTACTATGAACTGTGCTTTTTCGGCGCAGGCGCCAGAGTATGAGATTAAAAATAAAGGAATAGTATTTAAATATAGAACTACTGCCGTGGAAAAAGGAGCATTTGCAGCCTGCGAATGTTCCCATAGAATAGTTTTTAAACTAAAGATTGATGAAGGGTTTTCTGTGCGCGTATATCAGGATGGATCAGAGTTGCCAGGAAAATAGATGGGTTTTAATTAGAGGTCGAATGCGATGTAGTTTAGCACTTTGGGTGCGAGTTAGAGGGAACAGGTGAGGCGACTATGTCTAATTGACGGATGTGGTTGGGCTTTGCTATCGCGCCTTTGCTACCTTCGGTATTGTTCTTGTTAGTATTAAATTTGTCCGATCTAAGGCAGGCGGCTTTTCTTCTGTTTTTTCTATTCCGTTTAGCTATTTACCATGCTTGCTATTTGTGGTTCCTCTTGTAATTTTTTTGCGAAACAGAAACTTATTGAGCATTGTCATGATGTTTCTATCCGGGTCATTGCTGGGGAGTGTCATGTTCTGTGTGTTTGGATTATTTTTTCTATGCCACTCGGTTCGTTCAAGGAAATTATTCCAGAGTTGAGGGAAGTTGTGTCGGGGGGGGCTTCGGTGGCCATATTGTTTAGCTTGATAGCTGGTTTTCCACTGTTCAATTCAAAGGATCGATGAACAAGTTTAAGTGTGGAGCATCCCAGGCGACGCTTGAATAGTTAAATTTAGTAGAGGCTGCAGTTGTTTAGCTTCGGATGGTCAGGGCAACTTGGCGCGGAGCATCTACGGATGCGCCGGTTGCCTGAGGCCGGTTCTGCTAGTCCGCGTCGAGTTGCCACCCTGCATTGCGGTCGTATGTCCTTGCTGTCACACCCCCTTCATCCCCGCTGACTAAGGTTGCCCTTTGACCATTGTCAGGGAGTCACCATGAGCGAGTTCAACCTCGGCCGTCGTCGGATCATGCAAATCGCCGGGGCGGGGCTGTTGCTGCCGAGTCTGGCGCCGGCGGTGATGGCGTCGGTCAAGGACCGGCCGCAGCTCACCGATGGGGTGCAGTCCGGGGATCTGCTGGGGGATAAGGCGATGATCTGGAGCCGCACGGATCGCCCGGCGCGGATGGTGGTGGAGTGGGACACGCGAAGCCTGTTCAGCAACCCTCGGCGTTTCATCTCGCCCCTGGCCGATGCGCGGACCGACTTCACGGCGCGGGTGGAGTTGACCGGGTTGCCGGCCGATCAGGCGATCTTCTATCGGGTGAGGTTCGAGGATGCCCAGAGCGGTGTGGCCAGTGAGCCGTGGTTCGGCCATTTGCGCAGTGCGCCGTCGCAACGCCGGGACATCCGTTTTGTCTGGAGCGGCGACACGGTGGGGCAGGGCTTTGGCATCAACCCGGACATCGGCGGCATGCGCATCTATGAGGCCATGCGCCTGCGCTTGCCGGACTTCTTTATCCACAGCGGCGACACCATTTACGCCGACGGCCCGGTGCCGGCGCAGTTGACCGTGGAGGACGGGCGCGTCTGGCGCAATATCACCACCGAGGCCAAGAGCAAGGTGGCCGAGACCCTCGATGAATACCGGGGCAATTACCGCTACAACCTGATGGACGACAACCTGCGTCGCTTTAACGCCGAGGTGCCGCAGATCTGGCAGTGGGACGACCATGAGGTGGTCAACAACTGGTCGCCCGGCAAGCAGTTGGATGAACGCTACGCGGTCAAGGACATCCAGACCCTGGTGGGCCGCGCGCGGCAGGCGTGGCTGGAGTATTCGCCGATGCGCCGGCAGAGCGCCGATGGCGGCGGGCGGATTTACCGCAAGCTCAGCTATGGGCCGTTGCTGGATGTATTTGTGCTGGACATGCGCAGTTATCGCGGGGCCAACGATGACAACCTCGGTGGCGAGAAACCCTTCCTGGGGCGTGAGCAGCTGGATTGGCTCAAGCGTGAACTCAAGGATTCACAGGCCCAATGGAAAGTGGTGGCGGCGGACATGCCCATTGGCCTCGGCGTGCCCGATGGCGAGGTCAGCCCGGGAGTGGCGCGCTGGGAAGCGGTGGCCAATGGTGATCCGGGGTCGGCTCAGGGGCGGGAGTTGGAGATGGCCGAATTGCTGGCGTACCTGCGCAAGCATCAGGTGCGCAACCATGTGTGGCTGACGGCGGACGTGCATTACTGCGCGGCCCACCATTACCACCCGGATCGCGCGGCGTTCCAGGATTTCGAGCCGTTCTGGGAGTTTGTCGCCGGCCCCCTGAATGCCGGGAGTTTCGGGCCCAATGTGCTGGACAAGACCTTCGGCCCGGAAGTGGTGTTTCAGAAGGCGCCACCTGCGCAGAACACTTCGCCCTTTGCCGGGTTTCAGTTCTTTGGCGAAGTGCAGATCGATGGGCAGACGGCGGAGCTGAAGGTGATCCTGCGGGACCTGGATGGCGTGGCGGTGTACGAGCACAACCTGCAGCCGGTGTAACCCTCCTCGCCAGCATCCCGTTCCGTAGGAGGAGGGGGCCGCAGGATCGATGTAGGAGCCGGCTTGCCGGCGAAGAGGCCCTTGAATCTTGCGCTGTTCGGGCGGGCGCTTTCGCTGGCAAGCCAGCTCCTACGCAGGAGGGGGCCGCTGGAGTGGTGTAGAGCCGGCTTGCCGGCGAAGCGTCTGACGCCTCAGTAAACGTCGCGGCGGTAGCGCCCCTGTTCGATCAGGCGTTCGACCTGGTCTGCGCCCAGTACCTCGTTGAGCACCTGATCCACCCCTGAAGCCATGCCCTGCAAGCTGCCGCAGATGTAGATCGCGGCGCCGTCGGCCAGCCATTTTTTCAGTTCGTCGGCCGCTTGGCGCAGGCGGTCCTGGACGTAGATCTTCTCGGCCTGGTCCCGGGAGAACGCCAGGTCCAGGCGGCTCAGGTCGCCCCGGGTACGCCATTCCTGCAGTTCATCCTTGCAGTAGAAATCATGCTCGGCGTTGCGCTCGCCAAAGATCAGCCAGTTACGTTGCTGGCCCTCGGCGATCCGTGCCTTGAGCAAACTGCGCAGGCCCGCCAAGCCGGTGCCGTTGCCCAGCAGAATCAGCGGGCAGGGTTCGGCCGGCAGGTGGAAGCCGCTGTTGCGCCGCACCCGCAGGCTGATGCTGGAACCCACCGCGGCATGCTCGGTGAGCCAGCCCGAGGCAATGCCCAGGCTGCCGTCGGGGCGGCATTCCTGGCGCACCAGGAGTTCCAGGCAGCCGTCGGCGGCGATCGAGGCGATGGAGTACTCGCGCATGTTCAGGGGCACCAGGGCGTCCACCAGGGCTTGGGCGTGCAGGCCGATCAAATGGGCGCGGTTTTCCGGAAGCTGGCGGCTGCCCAGGGCTTGTTCGAGGCTTTCCTGCAGGCCGTCCAGGTGCACCGGGGTGCTGCCGGAGAGGCCCAGGCCCGCGAGGAAATCCGCCACCGCGCCACGGCTGTTGCGCGGCATGACTTCCACCAGATCCCCGGCCAGCCAGCTGCTGGCGCTGGGGGCCAGCAGTTGCAGCAGGTAGACCCCGGAGCCGCTGCTTTCAGGGTTGAGCAGGGTGCGGGTGTTCAAGGTCCAGTTGTCGAAGGCCGGGGCCTGCCACAGGTCCACCGGCGCATGGCCGGTGACTTGGCCCAGCTGCTGTTGCCAGTGACGCAGGGCGTAGCTGTCGCCGCTGTCCACCTCGATGGGGGCGAACAGGGTGCTGGCGCCCTGGTTGGTCAGCCAGTCGTGCAGGCGCCGGGCAAAGCCGCAGAAGTGCGGGTACTGGCGGTCGCCCAGGCCGAGCACGGCGTATTCCAGGCCCGGCAGCGACAGCTCGCGGCCCAGCAGTTTGCGCTCGAAGCCGCGGGCGCTGTCCGGGGCTTCGCCGTCGCCAAAGGTGCTGACCACGAACAGGGCTCGCTGGGCGTCACGCAGGTCCTGTTCGCTGAGGTTACCCAGGGGCAGGACCCGGGCGGCGATCCCGGCAACCTGCAATTGCCCGGCGGTCTGCCAGGCCAGTTGTTCGGCAAAACCGCTCTGGCTGGCGAAACCGATCAGCCATGCCGAACCCTCGTTGGCGACGCTTTCCAGGCCTTGGCGTGCCTGCTTGATCTGGCGTTTCTTGCGCCGGCGATCCAGGTACAGCAGCCAGCCGGTGATGAAGAACAGCGGCATGCTCAGTGAGGCCAGAGTCAGGACGATGCGCCCGATAAGGCCGAAGTAGCTGCCTACGTGCAGGGCGTAGACGCTGGTGAGCAACTGCGACTTGAAGCTCTGGTCGACGTAGCGCTCATGCCGGCTGATGACCCCGGTGACGGGGTCCAGGGTCAGTTGGTTCAGGGCGCGATCGTGGGGCGAATCCTTGAGCAGGTAGAACACCGTCGCCGGCTGCCCGGCCACTGGCGGCATGCGGATGTTGTAGGCGTTGAGGTCCTTGCCGGCGGCGCTGTAGATGCTGCTCCACAGGGCGTTGTAGTCCGCCTGCGGCGCCTCGCCCTTGGGTGGCGGGCCGCCGCGACCGCCGCGCTGGCGTTCGCTGTGTGGCGCGTCGGAGAGCAGCTTGGTCAGTCCCTCCCGGTACCAGTCGTAGGACCAGTACAGGCCGGTGAGGGCGAACAAGAGGTAGAACAGCAGGCACCAGGTGCCGAACACCGCGTGCAGGTCCCAGTTGAAGCCGCGGCCTTTCTTGGCCCAGTCCAGGGTCAGCCATACCCGCCAGTTGCCGACCTGGCGCGGCCAGCGCAGGTACAGCCCGGACAGGCAGAAGAAGATCAGCAGCAGGGTGCAGGCGCCGGTGATCTGCCGGCCGGTGTCGCCGATGGCCAGGAAACGGTGCAGTTGCAGCATGAGGCCGAAGAAGTCCTGGCCGACCGCGTCACCCAGGAGCTCGCCGGTGTAGGGATCGAAGTAGCGCATCTGCCCGCGACGTTCCCCCGGCGGCGGGGTGAAGAACACCCGCGCGGCGTTGCCGCTGTCGGTTTCCACCCAGAGCATGGACACGGTCTTGCCTTCGGCGGCCTGGATTTTGTCCACCAGTTCGGCGGGCGGCAGCACCCCGGCGGGGAGCGGGTCGACTTGCAGCACCGATGGGTTGAGGGCGCGCAGGATCTCGTCCTGGAACGACACCGTCGCCCCGGTGATGCCCATCAGGGCCAGGATCAGCCCCGCGCTGATGCCGAAGAACCAGTGCAGCTGGAACAGGGTTTTCTTCAACACGTCACTCGCCTTGTTCGTCCAGAGAGAGAAAACACGGCGCGCAGTATGCCGTGTGTTGTCGAGAAGCATTCGTTTTTACACGCAAAAGCCCCAGGCATTGCAATGCGTGGGGCTTGGCGGCCTGTGGCGGGGCCACAGGCGGTTGGGTGCTGGGTCAGAAGTGGAAGTTGGCGCTCATCAGGGCGGTACGGCCGGCGGCGACGTGGGCGTAGTGGGTCTGGAACACCTGGTCGAAGTAACGCTTGTCGGTCAGGTTCTGCACGTTGAGCTGCAGGTCGACGTTCTTGGTCAGCTTGTAGCTGGCCATGGCGTCGTAGCGCCAGTAGGACGGGATCTCCACCGAGTTGGCGATGTTGCCGAACTGCGAATCGACGAAGGTGGCGCCGGCGCCGACAGTGAGGCGTTCCGGGATCAGGTCATAGGTCGACCACAGGGTGAAGTTGTTCCGTGGTGTGCTCGGGGTGTGGTTGCCCTCGTCCACCGCCAGGGTGGTTTTCACCACTTCGCTTTCCATGTAGGTGTAGCCGCCGTAGACCTTCCAGTTGCGAGTCAGCTTGCCGCTGTAGGTCAGTTCCAGGCCGTTGACCCGTTGTTCACCGTCCAGCACCTGGGTGGCGCCGCCATCCGGGTCGTTGATCCGCGCGTTGGTCTTCTCGGTGCGGAACAGGGCCGCGGTCAACGACAGATCGTCATCGAAGAAGTCCCACTTGGTGCCCACTTCGTAGTTGCGGTTCTTTTCCGGGTCCAGGCTGCTGTTGTTCGCGGCCAAGTCCAGGCCGCCGTTGCCGCTGGTCTCGCCCGCTGGGTTGCTGGAGGTGGAGTAGGCGGCGTAGACGCTGCCGTTGGGCAGTGGTTTGTAGACCACGCCAACCTGGTAGTTCCACAGCTGCGAGTTGTTCTCGCGGGCAAATTCACCCGCCGGGGCCCGAGTGGCGAAGCCGCTGGAACGAGTCTGGTAGTCGTCGAAACGCAGGCCCAGGTTCAGCGACCATTGTTCGTTGAACTTCAGGGTGTCGAACACGTAGGCCGCAGCGGTCTTGGTGTCGGTGTCGGTGTAGGCCGCGCTGTCCTTGATGGTGCCGTTCCAGCCGGCGCCCGGCGTCGGGTTGTTGAGGCTGGTGCAGTCGCCGTTGGCGATCAGGGCCGCGTTACAGGTGCTGCCGTTGACCGCCGAGGTCACGTCGTAGGCACGGTTGTGGGTATCCACGTAGGAGAACTCGATACCGGTCACCAGGCTGTGCTCGATGAAACCGGTGTCGAACTTGGCGCTCAGGTCGGTCTGGTTGGTCCAGCCCTTGGAGGTCGAGTTGCGGCTTTTCGGGCTGCGGTAGACGGTGCCATTGGCCACGTTGCCACGGCTGTCATCCGGGTTGGTGACGATGTAGTCCAGGGTCGAGCGCGACAGGCGGAAGCTGTTGGACAGGGTCAGGTTGTCGTTCAGATCGTGTTCGATCTTGATCGTGCCGCTGTCTTCGCTGGTCTTGCGGTAGTCGCGGCCGGTGAGGCCGTAGAAGTTGTCACGATTGACGCTGACCGGTTTGTCGACGTTGTACTTGCTGCGGCGAGTGCCGCTGTTGGTCAACGGGATGCCGTAGTCCGGGATGTCGTCGGTGTTGAGGTGGTAGTAGCCCACGGTGACCCGAGTGTCAGTACCCAGGCCGAACGCGAAGGAGGGCGCCACGCCCCAGCGGCTGACTTCCACGGCATCGCGACCGGCCACGTTGGCCTCGTGCTTCATCAGGTTCAGGCGAAAGGCCGAACTGTCGGTCATCTGCTGGTTGAGGTCCAGGGTGGTGCGTTTGGTCTGGTCCGAGCCCCAGGTGAACCCACCGTTGTAGGAGTTGCCCAGCTTGGCGGTCTTGGAGATCAGGTTCAGGCTGCCGCCGGTGGAACCGGCACCGGTAAAGGCCGAGCCAGGGCCCTTGCTGACTTCGATGGATTCGACGTTGAAGATCTCCCGGCTTTGCGAAGCGGGGTCGCGCATGCCGTCGATGAACACGTCGCTTTCGGCGTTGAAGCCGCGAATGATCGGGCGGTCACCGGCCGGGTTGCCGCCTTCGCCGGCACCAAAGGTAATCCCGGGTGTGGTGCGCAGGGCATCCACCAGGCTGGTGGCTGCCGTGTCGCGCATCACTTGCTGGGGAATCACCGTCACGCTTTTCGGCGTTTCCCGTAGTGGCGCTGTGTATTTTTTCGAGGAGGAGGTGTCGACCTTGTAAGACGTCTGCTCCTGAGCCTCACCGGTAATGCGGGTGGCATCCAGGGCAATGGCTTTGCCTGCGGTCTTTTGCTGGGTGTCTTCGGCGGCTTGGGCCATGTGAGCGGCGGAGCCTGCGCTGATTGCCACACCGATGGCAGAGGCCAGCAAGCGTGGTGAACTGGCAGTGGATGGTGGTTGTTGGCGTGACATGGTGGTTCCCCTCCCCAAGGATTTGAGGCGGCGGAATATAGGCGGTAGCGGTATTTGTTATCAATTGCGAAACATTGCTATTCGTACTTAATTTACATTCTTTACAATTTATCCTTACGGTTTTTACGTGCTCATTCGTCGGTGGGTTTTACATCGTCAATAAGAATCAATACCATTAGCGATCTTCGATCTTCAGGTACCTCGCCATGCTGCTGCACATACCCGGTGTCTTCACTCGCGACGAAGTGCAGCGCATTCGTCAGGCCCTGGAGCAGGCGGATTGGGCAGACGGCAAGATCACCGCCGGGTATCAGTCGGCCAAGGCCAAGCACAACCTGCAACTGCCCGAAGGGCATCCGCTGGCCCAGGAGATCGGTGCGGCGATGCTCGATCGCCTGTGGCAGCACCCGCTGTTCATGTCCGCCGCCTTGCCGCACAAGGTGTTCCCGCCCTTGATCAATTGCTACACCGCCGGCGGCAGTTTCGATTACCACATCGATAACGCCGTGCGTCAGCCCAAGGGCAGCCCGGAGCGGGTGCGCACCGACCTGTCGTCGACCCTGTTCTTCAGCGACCCCGATGATTACGACGGCGGCGAGTTGGAGATCCAGGACACCTTCGGCCTGCAGCGGGTCAAGCTGCCGGCGGGCGACATGGTGCTGTACCCCGGCACCAGCCTGCACAAGGTTAACCCGGTGACTCGTGGCGCCCGCTACGCCTCATTCTTCTGGACCCAGAGCCTGGTGCGCGAAGACAGCCAGCGCGCCTTGCTGTTCGAGATGGACGGCGCGATCCAGGAACTGACCCGGGATGTGCCCGAGCATCCTTCGTTGATCCGCCTGACCGGCACCTATCACAATCTGCTGCGCCGCTGGGTCGAGGTGTAACCCGTGACTGTTCAACTTCGCCGCGAGGAAGTCCTCGACGGTGCGCAACTGAGCGCCATGCTTCAACAGAGCCCGGCCCGTGCGGCCCAGGCGATCCTGCTAGCGGCGCGCGAGGGTGTGGTGGAGGCCCAAGCGCTGCTGGGGCAGATCCTCCTCGACGGCCACGGCATCCAGCAGGATCGAGCCCTGGCTTTGCGTTGGTTCGACATCGCCGCGCAACGCGGACACCTGATGGCCCGCAACATGCTCGGACGCTGCCATGAACACGGCTGGGGGTGCCCGGCGGATGCCGCCCGCGCGGCCGGG
Organism: Pseudomonas sp. LD120; assembly: GCF_009861525.1. Classification (GTDB taxonomy): domain Bacteria; phylum Pseudomonadota; class Gammaproteobacteria; order Pseudomonadales; family Pseudomonadaceae; genus Aquipseudomonas. Next base: position 1,174,662 of record NZ_WVHL01000005.1, read on the forward strand.
CACTATCGATTGGCCGCCGAAGCGGGGCTGGATTGGGGCCTGTACAACTACGCCAACCTCTTGGCCACCGGCCGTGGCGTGGCGCAGAACCATGCCCTGGCCCTGGCCTGCTACCGCCGTGCGGCGGACCTTGGTCATGCTAAATCGATGAACCTGCTGGGGCGTTACCTGGAGGAAGGGCTGGTGTGTCCGGCCGATCCCGAGGCGGCCCGGGACTGGTACCGACGTTCGGCCGAGGGTGGGGATTTTCGCGGGCAGTTCAGCTACGCGGCGGTGCTGGCCGATGCAGGGCGGATCGACGAAGCCGTGGATTGGCTGCAACAGGCCCTAGCGGGCGGCAATCTGAATTTCCTGCGCGTGGCTTGCGCTGCGTTGCTCAATGCCACGCATCCAAAGATTCGCCAACTGGCCCAGGCCTATCATCAGCGCGCCGCGCAATTGGGTGATGAACGGGATGTAGAACGGCTTACAGACTTGGCCTTAGTGGCGATGATTGAGCACCTGCCTACGCAAGGAAAAGCCTCATGAGTGATTCTCTGGTCTCTTTTGGCCCGCCGTCTTTCAATGTCACCACTCGCAGGACACTGGAAGCAATGGCCGATGTCGATTGCGCATGAGTGATCGACCATCAGTCAGTAGTGGTATGGGCTGCGCGCTTGAGTCAGCCTTGTCCTTTGCCAAAACCGCCTCCACAAAAAGCCAAAAGCCCATGACAGGTCATGGGCTTTTTCTTGCCGCTGGTGGCTAGCAGCTAGCCACTGTCCTTACAGGTAAAACGCTTTCAGCGGCGGAAAGCCGTTGAATTCCACCGCGCTGTAGCTGGTGGTGTAGGCGCCGGTGGACAGCCAGTACAGGCGATCGCCGATGGCCAGGTTCAGCGGCAGGCCGTATTTGTAGTTCTCGTACATGATGTCGGCGCTGTCGCAGGTCGGGCCGGCGATCACCACTTCTTCCATCTCGCCTTTCTTCTCGGTCCAAATCGGGAACTTGATGGCTTCGTCCATGGTTTCGATCAGGCCGGAGAATTTGCCCACGTCGGTGTAGACCCAGCGCTCGACGGCGGTGCGGGATTTACGCGCCACCAGCACCACTTCGCTGACCAGGATGCCGGCGTTGGCGATCAACGAACGGCCTGGCTCCAGAATGATTTCCGGCAGGTCGTCGCCGAAGTCTTCCTTGAGGAAGCGGATGATCTCCTCGGCGTAGGTCTCCAGGCTGTTGGTGCGGGTGATGTAGTTGGCGGGGAAGCCGCCGCCCATGTTGATCAGCTTCAGGTGAATGCCGTCTTCTTCTTTCAGGCGTTCGAAGATCACCTTGACCTTGGCGATCGCCGCGTCCCAGACGCTGATGTCACGCTGTTGCGAACCCACGTGGAAGGAGATGCCGTAAGGCACCAGGCCCAGGTCGCGAGCAAGGATCAGCAGGTCCATGGCCATGTCGGTCTGGCAGCCGAATTTACGCGACAGGGGCCAGTCGGCGGTGGTCGAGCCTTCGGTGAGGATGCGCACATAGATTTTCGAGCCCGGGGCGGCCTTGGCGATGTTGCGCAGGTCGGCTTCGGAGTCGGTGGAGAACAGGCGCACGCCCTTCTCGTAGAAGTAACGAATGTCCTTGGATTTCTTGATGGTGTTGCCGTAGCTGATGCGGTCGGCGCTGACGCCGCGGTCCAGGACCTTGTCCAGTTCGTAGATCGAGGCGATATCGAAGCTCGAACCCTTGTCCTTGAGCAGGTCGATAATCTCGACGGCCGGATTGGCCTTGACCGCGTAGTAGACCTTGGCGAACTCGAAACCGGCGCGCAGGTCGTCGTAGGCCTGGGCGATCATCTGGGTGTCGATGACCACGAATGGGGTTTCTTGCTTGTCGGCGAACGCCTTCATTTTTTGAAAGGTTTCGCGCGCAAAATAGTCTTCGACGTTAATCGACATGCGTTGGGAGCTCCTACTGGCAAACGTTGGTAATCAATGGGTTTAAGGACAGGTCATTGATGACACCGCCTTGTGAACGTCCTCCGTATCCCCACTTTGGTTCGCCTACTTCCCAAGGCATTGGCGCCGAAAGCAAAAAGGCCACGCAGATTGCTTGAGAGCTACTGCGCGCTGGGCGCCTTAGGCGTTACGCAGGCAATACTGCGTTGGTAAGAGGCTCGGAATGCTCATTTACAGCTGTAAACTCTGCTTCTTCGCCTCTTCCCGCCTGCTATTGCCTGCGCTCGCTACGCTCTCAAGCGATCTGGGAATATTGCCCTTGGCCTTGCTGTCTCGTCGTCAGTACTTGAGCCGGATGGATCGTTTCCAGCATGGACGTTCGGCGCGAACTTTAGGCGGTGAGGGGCCTGAGATCAACAAAAAATGTCGCGTTTTTGCACGTGTCTGACGTGCGATATCGACACCTCTCGTTGTAGCCGACACAGATGACGGAAAGAGGTTCCCGAAAATTTTCCAAGTGTTAAAAATACCTGCACGTTCGGCGCTTTTGCGCGCCAAGTGACTGGAAAGTGTGAAAGCGTCAACATCGGCGACGTTGGCGACGAGAGACTGATCAGAGGGGGATCTTGGCTGTTTCGAAAGGTGTCGCCGGACGCTGTTTGCGGGGGCGGCTGTTGATATTTTTTTCCGCCATGTAAGTGGGCCGAAAAACCAGTGGCGAGGGCGCTTGCTCCCGGTGGACTGCGCAGCAGTTCCACTCTTTTTGGCAAAGAGGGGCCGCTTCATGGTCCAGGGGGGAGCAAGCGCCCTCGCCACAGGTTCGTTATTGGCTATTTATTGATCAGGCGACCAGTGCCTCCGCCGGCGAGACGATGTTGGTTTTCATCCCCCGCGAACGCCCGGAGCTCAGGTAGGCCGCAATGGATTCCTGGGTCACCTCACCGAGAAATACACGCTCGGCATCCAGCACCGGCAGCCACGAACGGTTGAACTCGTACATGCGCGACAGAAGAATCCGCAGGTGTTCGTCGTAGGCGGCGGTGGCGTTGAATTCGCGCAGGAACTGGGCGCAGGTGCCAGTCTGACGGTGCAGGTCGCGACGACGCACATAACCCAGAGCCTTGTTCTCGGCGCAGGTCACCACCACGTAACGCCGATCGTGTTCGTCCATCAGGTCCAGGGCCTCGGCCACCGGGGTTTGCGGGCTCACCGACGGTGCGTTGTCCGCCGCGTCTTCGGCTTTCACCAGCAACAGGCGCTTGAGGGTGCTGTCCTGGCCGACGAAGTGGCTGACGAAATCATCCGCCGGGTGGGCGAGCAAGGTGTCCGGGTGATCGATCTGCAGCAGCTTGCCGGCGCGGAAGATGGCGATCTTGTCCCCCAGCTTGATGGCTTCATCGATGTCGTGGCTGACCATGATCACGGTCTTGTTCAGCGCGCGCTGCATCTCGAAGAACTCGTTCTGGATCATCTCGCGGTTGATCGGGTCCACCGCGCCGAAGGGCTCGTCCATCAGCAGCAGCGGCGCATCCGCCGCCAGGGCGCGGATTACCCCGATGCGTTGCTGCTGGCCGCCGGACAGCTCCCGCGGATAGCGGTGCAGGTACTGCTTGGGTTCGAGCTTGATCATGCTCATCAGCTCGCGGGCGCGGTCGTGGCATTTCTGTTTGTCCCAGCCCAGTAGCTTGGGCACCACCACGATGTTTTCCTCGATGGTCATGTTGGGGAACAGGCCGATCTGCTGGATCACGTAGCCGATGTTGCGGCGCAGGGTCACTTCATCCAGGCCGGTGGTGTCCTCGCCGTTGATCAGCACCTTGCCCGAGCTGGGCATGATCAGGCGGTTGATCATTTTCAGCGTGGTGCTTTTGCCGCAGCCGGACGGCCCGAGGAACACGCAAATTTCGCCTTCATTGACGGTCAGGCTTACCGAGTCGACGGCGGTGATGATCTTGCCGTTGCTGTGAAAGGTCTTGGTCAGGTTTTGCAGTTCGATCATTTCAGGAGTCCTTTTGGAGTCAGGCCTTTTGGTGTCAGCGAGCGTTGCAGCCATTGCAGGAGCAGGTCGGCGAAGATGGCCAGGAGACTGACCAGCACCGCGCCGACGATCAGCATCGACATGTCGCTGCGGCTGATGGACGCCAGAATGAGTACGCCCAGGCCGCCGGCGCCAATGGTGGCGGCGATGGTCATGACACCGATGTTCATCACTACCGCGGTACGCACCCCGGCGAGGATCACCGGCACCGCGATCGGCAACTCGACCATGCGCAGGCGCTGGCCGAAGGTCATGCCGATGCCGCGGGCGGCTTCGCGGATGCCCGGCTCGACGCCGGTCAGCGCCAGGTAGGTGTTGCGCATGATCGGCAGCAGCGAATAGAGGAACACCGCCGTGATGGCCGGCAGTGGGCCCAGGCCCTGGCCGAACTTGGAGTAGAACGGCAGCAGCAGGCCGAACAGGGCGATGGACGGGATGGTCAGCAACACCGTGGCGCTGGCCTGTAGCGGGCCGGCCAGGGTCGGAAAGCGGGTCATCAGAATGCCCAGGGGCACGCCGAAGACAATCGCGAGGGTCACGGCGATGCCCACCAGGGTGATGTGCTGCCAGGTCAGGTGCAGGACCTGGGCCCAATCGAGATGGGAAAAGGCGGTTAAAAATTCCATGACTTCTCCTCTTTATTAGTTGATCGGGTGTTGGCGCAGGAAGTCTGCGGCCACGGCGGATGGGCTTTGATGATCAACATCGACCCGGGCATTGAGCTGGCGCATGGTCTGGTCGTCGAACAGCTCGGCCAGGGGCTTGAGATCGGCGGCCAGTCGCGGGTTGGCGTCGAGCACCGCCTGGCGCACCACGGGCGCTGCGGTGTAGTCGGGGAAGTAGTGTCGATCGTCGGCCAGCAACTTGAGATTGAAGGCACTCAGACGGCCGTCGGTGGTGTACACCAGGCCGGCGAATACCTGGCCGTTGCGCAAGGCGGTGTAGACCAGGCCGGCGTCCATCTGGCGGATGTTGCTGCGGGTCAGGTTCAGCCGGTAGCTCTGGACCAAGCCGTCCAGGCCGTCGGAGCGGTTGGCGAACTCGGTGTCCAGGGCCACCAGATGGTGCGGGTCCTGCTCGTTGTCGAGGGCCTTTTTCAGGTCGCTGATGGTGTTGATCTGTGGGTACTGCTGGGCAATTTTCTGTGGCAGGGCCAGGGCGTAGGTGTTGCTGAACCTTGAAGGGGTCAGCCAGGTCAGGCCTTTTTCCGCGTCCAGTTGTTTAACCCGGGCGTAGGATTGTGTGCTGTCGAGTTTTTCGCTGACATGGTTGTAGGCCACCAACGACACTCCGGTGTATTCCCAAAGCAAGTCCAACTGGCCGCTTTCCTGGGCGCTGCGGGCCAGATTGCTGCCCAGGCCGCCGGTGATGTGGGTGTCGTAGCCCTTGCTGTTGAGGTATTGCGAGGTGATTTGCGCCAGCAGGGTCTGTTCGGTGAAGACCCGGGCGCCAATGCGGATCAGCGGTTTGTCCGCCGCGTGGGCCAGTCCCGCGAGCAGCAGGACGCAGCCGAGTATCAGGCTTGTTTTTTTCATGTTCATTCCTAGGCGGGGGCTAAGACGGGCGCAGGCCACGTTCCAGCCAGAGGCGGCTGGCCAGGGTCACCAGGCCGTCGAGAAGCAAGGCCAGCAGGGCGGTACAGGCCGCGCCGAGCAGCAGTTGGGGCTGATTGTTCAGGGCAATACCGGGGAAGATCAGGCTGCCCAGGCTGTTGGCGCCGATCAGAAACGCCAGGGGCGCGGTGCCGACGTTGATTGCCAGGGCCACTCGCACGCCGCCGATGATGATCGGCACGGCGTTGGGCAGTTCGACGTTCCACAGCACCTGGCGCGGTGTCATGCCGATGCCGACGGCGGCTTCTTTGAGTGAGCCCTGGACGTTTTTCAGGGCTTCAAAGGTGTTGCGCACGATGGGCAGCAAGGAGGCGAGGAACAGCGCGAAGACGGCCGGACCACTGCCGATGCCGAGAATGCCCAGGGCGATGGCCAGTACGGCCAGTGGGGGAACGGTGTTGCCGATGTTGAACACTTGCATGAAGCGTTCGGCGCGCCCGACCATCGCTTCGCGGCTGAGGAAGATGCCAGTGGGGATGCCTACCACCAGCGCGGCGAGCATGGACGCCAGGACCAGGAACAGATGAGCTTGCAGGTAGAACCACAGATCGTCGCGGTAGTGTTCGATCGTACTGATGCCGATCCAGTGGATCAGCAGGGCCAGGAGGGCGATGACCGCAACCCCTCCTATCAGCCCTTTGCCATAGCGAATAGCCACAGGCGGACTCCTTTGTGTCGGTCGGCGTGCACCTTCTGGTGTGGCAAGGCCATTGCTGGCTGCCGAGAACGTGCGCGCGAGAAGCAGCTCGTCGAGTGCCGGCAAAGCGGCAGGTGAGCGAGCCATGAGCGCGGCTTCGTCAAGCTAACTTACTGATATTTAAGCCCCTGACGACAGCGCGTGGCAGGGGAGTGGACGTCTCCGCTTTTTAAAAGGTTCCATAATTGACAGCAGATGGCCACCGTTTATCTGCTGCACGGTGGCCAGGAGGGCGGGGGGAGCGGTGGCCCGCGGGGCGTTGTCTGAGCTATAATCTGCGCCCTTTTTTGATCACCGCCAGGCGATTTCCCATGACCCAACAGGCCGCCGAAGTCGCGAAACGCCGCACTTTCGCCATTATTTCCCACCCGGATGCGGGTAAGACCACCATCACCGAAAAGCTCTTGCTGATGGGCAAGGCCATTGCCGTGGCGGGTACCGTCAAATCGCGTAAGTCCGACCGTCACGCCACCTCCGACTGGATGGAGATGGAGAAGCAACGGGGTATTTCCATTACCACCTCGGTCATGCAGTTCCCCTATCGTGACCACATGGTCAACCTGCTGGACACCCCGGGCCACGAAGACTTCTCCGAAGACACCTATCGCACCCTGACCGCCGTGGACTCGGCGCTGATGGTGCTCGACGGCGGTAAAGGGGTAGAGCCACGGACCATCGCCCTGATGGATGTCTGCCGCCTGCGGGACACGCCGATTGTCAGCTTCATCAACAAACTCGACCGCGACATTCGTGATCCGATCGAGCTGCTGGACGAAATCGAGGCGGTGCTGAAGATCAAGGCCGCGCCCATTACCTGGCCGATCGGTTGCTACCGCGACTTCAAGGGCGTGTATCACCTGGCGGGCGACTACATCATCGTCTACACCCCGGGCCACGGCCATGAACGCACTGAAACCAAAATCATCGAGAAACTCGATTCCGATGAAGCCCGTGCCCACTTGGGTGACGAGTACGAGCGTTTCATCGAGCAACTGGAACTGGTGCAGGGCGCCTGCCATGAGTTCAACCAGCAGGAGTTCCTCGATGGCCAGTTGACCCCGGTGTTCTTCGGTACCGCGTTGGGCAACTTCGGTGTCGATCACGTCCTCGATGCGGTGGTGGACTGGGCGCCGCTGCCGCTGCCCCGTAAAGCCAATGAACGTACCGTGGCGCCGCAGGAAGAAAAGTTCAGCGGTTTCGTGTTCAAGATCCAAGCGAACATGGACCCCAAGCACCGCGACCGGATCGCCTTCATGCGCATCTGTTCGGGCAAGTACGAGAAGGGCATGAAGATGCGCCACGTGCGCACCGGCAAGGACTTGCGTATCGGCGACGCCCTGACCTTTTTCTCTTCCGAGCGTGAACAGCTGGAAGAGGCCTATGCCGGCGACATCATCGGTCTGCACAACCACGGCACCATCCAGATTGGCGATACCTTCACTGAAGGCGAAGTCCTGGGCTTCACGGGGATCCCGCACTTCGCTCCGGAACTGTTCCGTCGCGTGCGCCTGAAGGACCCGCTCAAGTCCAAGCAACTGCGCCAAGGCCTGCAACAGCTGGCCGAAGAGGGCGCGACCCAGGTGTTTTTCCCGGAGCGCAGCAACGACATCATTCTCGGCGCCGTCGGTGTGCTGCAGTTCGATGTGGTGGCCAGCCGCCTGAAGGAGGAATACAAGGTGGAGTGCTCCTACGAGCCGATCACCGTGTGGTCCGCCCGCTGGATCGAGTGCGGCGACAAGAAGAAGCTGGAAGAGTTTTCCAACAAGGCGGTGGAGAACCTGGCGTTGGACGGCGGTGGTCACCTGACCTACCTGGCGCCGACCCGGGTCAACCTGGCGTTGATGGAAGAGCGCTGGCCGGACGTGAAATTCCGCGCCACCCGCGAACATCACTGAGTTCGCCGGCAACACCCCAAGCCCCGCTGTGCAGACAGCGGGGCTTTTTTGTACCCGGCGCCGTACAGGCTGGCCACAGGGGCGCCGTTAGTCGTCTGCATTCTGGAAAAACCGCGCCATCGGGGCTAGGTTTCAGGCAGTGCCGTGGCTGTCGCAAAGGCGCAGGCGCGGCCTTCGATGATTCACCTGTGAAGGATGGAATCGGCTATGACTATTTTCCAACGCACGCTGTTGCTGATCAAAGTGCTGCTGGTGCTGTCGCTTGGAACCCCAGCGGCCTGGGCCCATAACCTGTTGGACGTCAAGGAACCGGGCGTTTCGTCGAGTCAGCATGAACCGGTGCAGATGTTTGCCACGTCTGAGTCTGAGCCGAGGGATGAAGGTCAGGAAGGTCGTTCGGGGGATGATGATCAGATTGCTGAAAAGGATGCTGGCGAACGTCAGGGCTGACAGAAAACCCCTCGCGACCGATTGATGCGCAATCGGTCGAAAGGGGTCGGTAGAACACGCTTGAGGCGCTCCCGGACAGGTTTCGGGAGCGCTTTTTTCATGGGGCCTACACGAACTGCTCGGCGTAGTGGCAGGCCACCTGACGGTTGTCGAGCTGGCGCAAGGCTGGCTCTTCAGAGCTGCACCGCTCGGTGGCGTAGGGGCAGCGTTTGTGGAACGCGCAGCCCGGTGGCGGGTTCAGCGGGTTGGGCAACTCGCCGACGATCTTGATCTTAGGTTTGTCCGGGTCGGGGTGAATGGTCGGGGTCGCCGACAGCAGTGCCTGGGTGTAGGGGTGCAGAGGGCGGTTGTAGATGTCCTCCTTGGGGCCCATTTCCACGGGGCGACCGAGGTACATCACCAACACCTGGTCGGCAACGTGGCGTACCACCGCCAAGTTGTGGGAGATGAACACGTAGGCGGTGTTGAACTCCTGCTGCAGGTCCATGAACAGGTTCAGGACCTGGGCCTGGATCGACACGTCCAGGGCTGAGGTCGGCTCATCCGCCACCAGCACCTTGGGTTGCAGCATCATGGCCCGGGCCAGGGCGATGCGTTGGCGCTGACCGCCGGAAAACATGTGCGGGTAGCGTTGGTAATGCTCGGGACGCAGCCCTACTTGCTTCATCATCGCCTGGACTTTCTCCCGGCGTTCGGCGGCCGACAGTTGCGTGTTGATCAACAGCGGCTCGGCCAGTTGGTCACCAATTTTCTGCCGTGGATTGAGCGAGGCATAAGGGCTCTGGAATACCATCTGCACGTCTTTGCGCAGTTGCTTGCGCTGGGCCTTGTTGGCGCCGGCGACTTCCTGGCCGGCGATTTTCAGCGAGCCGGAGGAGGGCTCTTCGATCAACGTCAGGGCCCGGGCCAGGGTCGATTTGCCACAGCCGGATTCGCCTACCACGGCCAGGGTCTTGCCGGCCTCCAGTTCAAAAGACACGCCGTTGAGGGCGCGCACTGTGGCATGGCCCTTGAACAGGCCCCGGGACACTTCGTAGTGACGGGTCAGCTCGCGGGCGGTAAGAACGACGGCCATTACGCCACCTCCTGATTGAGCGGGTAGAAGCAGCGCACCAGGCTGGCGGCTTGCGGATCAAGGCTGGGACGCTGTTGGCGGCAGTTGTCCTGGGCGTAGGGGCAGCGTGGCGACAATAGGCAACCCTGGGGCCGGTCGTAGCGCCCGGGGACGATGCCCGGCAAGGTCGAGAGGCGCGAGGCCCCCAGGCTGTGCTCGGGAATCGCTGCCAGCAGCGCTTCGCTGTAGGGGTGCGCGGGAATGTCGAACAACTGCGGCACCTGGCCCACTTCCACGGCTTGGCCGGCGTACATCACGCACACCCGCTGGGCGGTTTCGGCCACCACGGCGAGGTCGTGAGTGATCAGCACCAGGCCCATGTTCTGCTCTTTCTGCAGGTTGAGCAGCAGCTCCATGATCTGCGCCTGGATGGTCACGTCCAGGGCGGTGGTGGGTTCGTCGGCGATCAGCAGCTTGGGTTCGCCGGCAATGGCCATGGCGATGGCCACTCGCTGGCTCATGCCGCCGGACAACTGGTGCGGGTAGGCGTCCATGCGGCTGGCGGCGCCGGGGATCTCGACCTTTTCCAACAGCTCGATGGCACGCTTGCGCGCGGCCTTGCCGGACATTTTCAGGTGCAGGCGCAGCACTTCCTCGATCTGGAAGCCCACGGTGTAGCTCGGGTTCAGCGCGGTCATCGGGTCCTGGAAAACCATGGCCAGGTCCTTGCCGACGACCTGCCGGCGCTGGCGGTCGCTGAGTTTGAGCATGTCGCGACCGTCGAAGTTGAGCGCGTCGGCGGTGACGATACCGGGGTGCTCGATCAGGCCCATCAGGGCCATCATGGTCACCGACTTGCCGGAGCCGGACTCGCCGACGATGGCCAGGACTTCGCCCTTGTCGACCTTGAGGTCGAGACCGTCCACCACTGGAACGGCCTTGGCGTCGCCGAAGCGAACATTGAGATTCTTGATTTCTAGCAGTGACATGGGAATCTCCTCAGGCGGCGTTCTTGAGTTTCGGGTCCAGCGCATCGCGCAGGCCGTCGCCCATTAGGTTGATTGCCAGCACGCTGAGCAAAATGGTCAGACCCGGCAGGCTCACCACCCACCAGGCGCGTTCGATGTAGTCCCGGGCCGAGGCCAGCATGGTGCCCCACTCAGGCGTTGGCGGCTGTACGCCAAGGCCGAGGAAGCCCAGGGCGGCGGCGTCGAGGATCGCCGAGGAGAAGCTCAGGGTGGCCTGCACGATCAGTGGTGCCATGCAGTTGGGCAGCACAGTGATGAACATCAGGCGCGGCAGGCTGGCGCCGGCCAGGCGGGCGGCGGTCACGTAGTCGCGGTTGAGCTCGCCCATCACCGCAGCGCGGGTCAGGCGCACGTAGGACGGCAGCGATACCACGGCAATGGCGATCACGGTGTTGATCAGGCCTGGGCCGAGGATGGCGACGATCGCCACCGCCAGCAGCAAGGACGGCAGGGCCAGCATGATGTCCATCAAGCGCATGATGGTCGGGCCCAGCAAACGCGGGAAGAACCCGGCGAACAGCCCCAGCAGGATGCCCGGGATCAGCGACATCACCACCGATGACAGGCCGATCAGCAGCGACAGGCGCGAGCCATGGATCAGGCGCGACAGCAAATCGCGCCCCAGTTCGTCGGTGCCCAGCAGGAACTGCATCTGCCCGCCTTCGAGCCAGACTGGCGGGGTCAGCAGGAAATCCCGGTACTGCTCGCTGGGGTTGTGCGGCGCCACCCAAGGGGCGAACAGTGCGCAGAACACGATCAACGACATGAACAGCAGGCCGGCCACGGCACCTTTGTTGCGGGAAAAGTGCTGCCAGAATTCTTTGTAAACGGACGGATAGAGCAGGCTTTGATCGACTGCTACTGAAGAGTTTTGAGTGCTCATTAGTCTTGATCTCAGCGCTGGTGACGGATGCGTGGGTTGGCAAAGCCGTAGAGGATGTCCACCACGAAGTTGACCATGATCACCAGGCAGGCGATCAGCAGGATGCCGTTTTGCACCACCGGGTAGTCCCGGGCGCCGATGGCCTCGATCAGCCATTTGCCGATGCCAGGCCAGGAGAAGATGGTCTCGGTCAGCACCGCGCCGGCCAGCAGGGTGCCCACTTGCAGGCCAACCACGGTCAGTACCGGAATCAGTGCATTGCGCAGACCGTGAACGAACACCACCCGGGCCGGCGACAGGCCTTTGGCCTTGGCGGTGCGGATGTAGTCTTCGCGCAGCACTTCGAGCATCGAGGAACGGGTCATCCGCGCGATCACCGCCAACGGAATGGTGCCCAGAACGATGGCCGGCAGGATCAGGTGGTGCAGCGCATCGAAGAAGGCGCCGGTATCCTCGGCCAGCAGGGTGTCGATGAGCATGAAACCGGTCTTGGGCTCGATGTCGTAGAGCAGGTCGATGCGCCCGGAAACCGGAGTCCAGCCCAGGCTCACCGAGAAGAACATGATCAGGATCAGGCCCCACCAGAAGATCGGCATCGAATAGCCCGCCAGTGAGATGCCCATCACCCCATGGTCGAACAGTGATCCTCGCTTCAAGGCGGCGATCACCCCGGCCAGCAGCCCGAGAACGCCGGCGAACAGCAGGGCGGCCATGGACAGTTCCAGGGTCGCGGGGAACAGCGAAGTGAATTCGCTCCACACGCTGGTGCGGGTGCGCAGGGACTCGCCCAGGTCGCCGTGGGCCAGTTTGCCGATGTAGTCCAGGTATTGGGCATACAGCGGTTTGTTCAATCCAAGGCGTTCCATTGCCTGGGCATGCATCTCGGGGTCGACCCGACGCTCGCCCATCATGACTTCCACGGGATCGCCGGGAATCATGCGTATCAAGGCGAAGGTCAGCAAGGTGATGCCGAAGAATGTGGGGATCAACAACCCCACACGGCGGGCAATAAAACTAAACATCTTCTGAAGTACCTCAATCAGCCGGTTAGGCGTTCCCGCCACCCTTGCGGTCAAGGGCGGCGGGCGTTTCTTATCACTTCACTTGGGTGGTCGCGAAGTTGTTGGTGGTCAGGGGGCTCTGGTGGTAACCCTCGACGTTCTTGCGCATGGCGGTGAACATCTTCGGATAGGCCATGGGAATCCAGGGTTGATCCTGTTGGAAAACCAGCATCGCCTTTTCATAGAGCACTGCCCGTTTGGCAGGTTCAGCGTCGGCGCGGGCCTGGTCGATCAGCTCCTGGAACTCTTTATTGCACCAGCGGGCGTAGTTTTCGCCGTTTTTCGCTGCGTCACAACTCAGGTTCGGGGTCAGGAAGTTGTCCGGGTCACCGTTGTCCCCGGCCCAGCCGGCCGAGACCATATCGTGTTCACCGTTTTTCGCACGCTTGAGCATTTCGCCCCACTCCATGACGCGGATGTCGAGCTTGAGGCCGATCTTGGCCAGGTCGGCCTGCATCATCTGCGCGCCCAGCAGGGGATTGGGATTGGTCGGGCCGCCGCCGTTGCGGGTGAACAGGGTGATCACCGTGCCGTCCGGCACTCCGGCATCCTTGAGCAGGGCGCGGGCCTTGTCCAGATCCCGGTGCGGATTCTTCAGGCTGCTGTTGAAGCCCAAGAGGGTCGGCGGATAGGGGCCGGTGCCAATCAGCGCATTGCCTTTGCCGTAGAGGCTGTTGACGTAGGCTTCCTTGTCGAAGGCGATGTCGATGGCCTTACGTACCCGCACGTCATTCATGTATTTGCGGGTGGTGTTCATGGCGATGTAGCCGATGGTCATGGCGGCCAGTTCGTCGACCTTGAGGTTGGCGTCGGCCTTGATGCTGGGGATGTCATCGGGCTTGGGATAGAGGGCGATCTGGCACTCATTGGCCTTGAGTTTTTGCAGGCGCACGTTGTTGTCGGTGGTGATCGCCAACACCAGCGGGTCGGCTGGCGGCTTGCCACGGAAGTAGTCCGGGTTGGCCTTGAAACGCACCTGGGCGTCCTTGGCGTAGCGGGTGAAGATGAATGGGCCAGTGCCGATGGGCTTGCTGTTGAGGTCCGCGGTCTTGCCTTCCTTGAGCAGCTTGTCGGCGTATTCCGCCGGGAAGATCGATGAGAAGGCCATGGCGATGTCGGTCAGGAACGGCGCTTCACGGCGGGTCAGGGTAAAGACCACGGTGTGATCGTCGGTCTTCTCGACGCTTTTGAGCAGTTCTTTGAAGCCCATGCTCTCGAAGTAGGGGAAGCCCACACTGGATTTGTCATGCCAGGGGTGCATCGGGTCCAGTTGGCGCTGGAAGCTCCAGAGCACGTCGTCGGCGTTCATGGTGCGGGTTGGGGTGAAGTAGTCGGTGCTGTGGAACTTGACGTCTTTACGCAGGTGGAAGGTGTACTGCAGGCCATCGGGGCTGATGTCCCAAGACTCCGCCAACGCCGGTTGGATATCCGTGGTGCCGGGCTTGAAGTCCACCAGGCGGTTGAAAATAGTTTCCGCCACCGCGTCGGCAGTGACTGCAGTGGTGTACTGGACCATATCGAAGCCTTCCGGGCTGGCTTCGGTACAGACCACCAGGGGTTTGGCTGTGGCGCCCAGGGCGACGCTCAGCAGGGCGGCGCCAATGGCCGCTTTCAGGGGAAGCATGTTCATCAAGAACCCTCTGCAATCAATTGAACCAGATTAGCTTGAAGGGCGGACTCGTCATGAGTCGGCCCTTCAACTGGTGGGTTAAAGAATATTGAACGGGATAGTGGTCACTACGCGGAACTCGTTGATGTTGCCGTCGCCCTGGTTCTCGCTGGCGCGGTGCGTGGTGTAGGTGGCACGGATCGCAGTGGCTTTCAGTGGCCCGCTTTGAACAGCGTAGGAGGCGCCGACGCCGTATTCGTAGTGATGTTCGCCGTCGAGGTTCTTCACGTCGTAGGCGGTACCGCTGTAGTGGGTGCCGTCGATCCCCCAGCCGCGGGCCTGGTAGATGTTGAACTTGAGGCCGGGCACGCCGTATTCGGCCATGTTCAGGCCGTAGGCGATCTGGAAGGACTTCTCGTTCGGGCCGTTGAAGTCCGAAAGCAGGGAGTTGGCCAGGTAGATGCCGTTGGTTTCGTGCAGGTAGTCGAAGTACTCGTTGCCGTTAATTTCCTGGTACGAGAAGGTCAGGCTGTGGGCCTGGTGGGTCAGCCCCATCGACAGGGAGTAGGTATCGTTGTCGATATTGCCCATCTCTTTCTTGCCGGTGTCGACGGTCTTGTAGTAGTTCAGGCCGGTGGTCAGGCTCAGTACCGAGCTGTCGCCCAGATCGTGGGTGGCGCCGAAGTAGTACTGGTTCCAGAAGTCTTCCACCTTGGAGGCGTAGAGGCTGGTCTTCAGGCTTTTCAGCGGCTGGTAGTTGAGGCCGACGATGCTCACGCGGTCGGTCTCGGCGGTGTTGTTGGTGTACTCGGAGCGGAATTTCGACAGGCTCTGTTCGGTCCGTGGCGAGACCCGATCGAAGCTGCCGGCGTCGAACGACAGGTTGTTGAATTCTTCGCTGTGCAGGCTCACCCCTTCAAAGCTTGAAGGCAGGGCGCGGTTGCCGATGACATCGACGATTGGCGTGCTGAAGTTCTGCCGGCCGGCGGTCAGGGTGGTGTTGGACACGCGGAACTTGACGTTGGCCAGGCCCAATTTGCTCCACTGGCCCACGGCGTCGCCGTCGGAGTGGGTCAGGGTGCGGTTGTTCTTGCCGGCGATGTGCTTGCGGTCACGATCCAGCGCAATAGCGTTGTAGGCCGCGACTTCAGTGCTGACGCCCACGGTGCCTTCAGTGAAGCCGGAGCTGTAGTTGAGGATGGTGCCCTGGACCCAGTTGATCCGGCGTGAGGTCGGGGTGTCTGAACCGTTGTGGTTGTACGAAAAACGGTTTTCGCGACGTCTCAGCTCGTTGGCGTACCAGTTGCGGGTGGTGCCCGACAGGCTCTGTCCTTCGATAAACCCTTTGGTCTCGGCCTGGGCCTGGGTGCTGTTCAGTTCAGTCGGGATGAAGGCCTGGCTGACGCTCTCCGCATAGGCCGTGGCGGTGATGCTACTGATAGCCAGGGCTAGCAATGCGCTACTGCTCAGTTTCATGGGTGAAGCTCCTTTGCTTTCTTTTTTTAAGTGCCGGTTTTTTTGGGCCGGCTGTTTTTTGGAACTCATTTAAGGCTTCGCAAACGTTTGCATGCGGCGTGATTGCCGAATTCAGGCAAAGCACCTGCGTGAGGGCGAAATCGCCCCCAGAGTTTTAAGCTCACCGTTTATGGGGTCAGGCTGACACCCGAGAAGGAATTGCGGCCGAACGGACTGACCTTGAAGCCCTCGACTTTGGCGCTCAACGGTTGGTTGATCGTCGAGTGCGCCACGGGCGTGATCGGCACGTGTTGCTTGAGTAATTGCTGGGCTTGCTTGTACAGCATGCTGCGCTGTTCACGGTCGGTGACGAGCTTGGCTTGCTTGATCAGCGCGTCGTACTGCGGGTTGCACCACATGGAGTAGTTGTTGCCACCGATGGCGTCGCAGCTATAGAGGGTGCCCAGCCAGTTGTCTGGGTCACCGTTGTCACCGGTCCAGCCGATCAGGCTGATGTCGTGCTCGCCGTTCTTGGTGCGCTTGATGTATTCACCCCATTCGTAGCTGACGATCTTCACCTTGAGGCCGATTTTTGCCCAGTCCGATTGCAGCATCTCGGCCATCAGCTTGGCATTGGGGTTGTAGGGGCGTTGTACGGGCATGGCCCAGAGGGTGATTTCCGTGCCTTCCTTGACCCCCGCGGCCTTGAGCAGCTCGCGGGCTTTTTCCGGGTTGTAGGCCACGTCCGTGATGCGGGTGTCATAGGACCATTGGGTGGGCGGCATCGCGTTGACCGCCCGTTGTCCGGCGCCTTGGTAGACGGCGTTGAGGATGCTGGTTTTGTTCACCGCCATGTCCAGCGCCTGGCGGACTTCGAGACGATCGAGGGGCTTGTGCTGCACGTTGTAGGCGATGTAGCCCAGGTTGAAACCGGGCTTTTCGATAACCCGCAGTTTCGGATCGTTTTTCAGCGCATCGATATCGGCGGGGCGTGGGTGCAAGGTGATCTGGCACTCGCCGGCGCGAAGTTTTTGCACGCGCACCGAAGCGTCAGTGTTGATGGCGAAAATCAGCCTGTCGAGCTTGACCCGGCTCGGGTCCCAGTAGTCTTTGTTGGCGGCGTAGCGGATCTGCGAGTCTTTTTGGTAGCGCTGGAAGACGAACGGGCCGGTGCCGATAGGCTTCTGGTTGATCTGGCTGGGCGTGCCGGCCTTGAGCAGTTGCTCGGCGTATTCGGCGGAGAGGATCGCGGCGAAGCTCATGGCGAGGTTCTGGATGAACGCCGCGTCCACGGTATTGAGGGTCATGACCACGGTCAGTGGATCGGTCTTCTCGACCTTGGCGATGTTCTTGTTCAGGCTCATGCCGTTGAAGTAGGGAAACTCCGTCGGATAGGCCTTACGGAATGGGTGTTCGGCGTCAAGCATGCGGTTGAAGGTGAACAGCACGTCGTCGGCGTTGAAGTCGCGGCTCGGCTTGAAGTAGGGCGTGGTATGGAACTTCACCCCTTCACGCAGGTGGAAACGGTAGGTGAGGCCGTCCTCGGAAATATCCCAGCGCTTGGCCAGGGCCGGCAGTACGTTGGTCGCGCCCTTCTCAAACTCCACCAGACGGTTGTACAGCGGCTCGGCGGCGTCGTTGTCGGTGGCGGTGGTGTACTGCGCGGTGTCAAAGCCTGCCGGGCTGCCTTCGGAACAGAACACCAGGCTGCGGTCGGCGGCGGTGCTGAATGAACTGGTGGCCAGTAGGCCAGTGCCCAGCAGCGCCGGAATGATCAAGGAATGACGCATGACGGTCCTACTCCATTTTTGTTGTGATGATCAATGGACCATGGCCCCTTCCTGGAGCCTGTGCAGGTCATTGATGCCAAACCATTGCATAGCGACAAATTACTCCAGGGCAGACGCGGCGTTACCTGGCTTCGACGTTAGAGGTCCAGGGCCGTGCGGTATATGCGCTGAGCCTGAAAGCCTTGTAGGAATCGGCTTTAAATTCGAAGGAACGCACTCTAGGTGGCGCTGCTTCGAAGACAGGGCCGTCTCCTGCAGGGTGGGGCGGTAGCGCAACGGCGACGTCAGCGACGTCGCCGTTGCAGTACCTTATTTGCCGATGCCGACGCCGTAGAAGGAGTTCAAGCCAAAGGGGCTGATCTTGAAATCCTGCACGTTGGCGCGCATGGGTTGGAACACCGTCGAGTGTGCGATAGGTGTCATGGGGACTGCGTCTTTGAGGATGTGCTGTGCTTGTTTGTACAGTTCGGTGCGCTTAGCCACATCCGAGGTAGATTTGGCTTGCTTGATCAGTGCGTCGTAAGGCTTGTCGCACCATTTCGAGAAGTTGTTGCCGTTCAGTGCATCGCAGCCGAACAGGGTGCCGAGCCAATTGTCCGGGTCACCATTGTCGCCACTCCAGCCGATGATCATCGCCTGGTTCTCGCCGCCTTTGGAACGTTTGATGTACTCGCCCCACTCGTAGCTGACGATATTCACTTTGAGGCCGATCTTGGCCCAGTCGGACTGCAGCATTTCGGCCATCAGCTTGGCGTTCGGGTTGTACGGACGCTGGACCGGCATGGCCCATAGGGTGATCTGCGTGCCTTCCTTGATGCCCGCCTCCTTGAGCAATTGCTTGGCTTTCTCAGGGTCGTACTTGGCATCTTTGATGGTGGTGTCGTAGGACCATTGGGTCGGTGGCATGGCGTTAACTGCCAGTTGGCCGGCCCCCTGGTAGACCGAGTCGATGATCTGCGGTTTGTTCACCGCCATGTCCAGCGCCTGACGAACCCGAAGGTCGGCCAGCGGGTTGGCATCGGTGCGGCCCTTGAGGACCGGCATCACGTTGTAGGCGATGTAGCCCAGGTTGAAGCCTGCCTGTTCCGGCATCTTCAGGCTCTTGTCTTCCTTGAGCGCCTTGAGGTCGGCCGGACGTGGGAAGAGGGTGATCTGGCATTCGTTCTTCTTCAGTTTCTGAATGCGCACTGATGGGTCGGTGGTGATGGCGAAGATCAGGTTGTCGATCTTCACGTCTTCAGGCTTCCAGTAGTCCTTGTTACCGGTGTAACGGATGTTGGAGTCTTTCTGGTAGCTCTTGAATACGAACGGCCCCGTGCCGATCGGCTTCTGGTTGATGTCGCTGGGCTTGCCTTCCTTGAGCAGCTTGTCGGCGTACTCGGCGGACTGGATCGAGGCGAAGCTCATGGCCAGGTTCTGGATGAACGCGGCGTCCACGGTCTTGAGGGTGAACTTGACGGTCTTGTCGTCGAGCTTCTCGACCTTGGTGATGTTGGTGTCCATCCCCATGTCGGTGAAATACGGGAACTCGGTGGGGTACGCCTTACGGAACGGCATGTCTTTGTCGAGCATGCGGTTGAAGGTGAACAGCACGTCATCGGCATTGAAGTTACGCGTCGGGGTGAAGTAGGGCGTGGTGTGGAACTTGACGCCTTCACGCAGGTGGAAGGTGTAGGTCAGACCGTCGTCCGAGATGTCCCAATTGGTGGCCAGGCCTGGAATTACAGCGGTGCCGCCACGTTCGAACTGACTCAGGCGGTTGTAGAGGGTTTCGGCTGAGGCATCGAAGTCGGTTCCGGTGGTGTACTGGCCTGGGTCGAAACCGGCCGGGCTCCCTTCAGAGCAGAACACCAGGTTAGTCGCCGCGTGGGCGAAGGGGGCGCTGGCAAGCAAGCCGGCGCTGACTAAAAACGGAAGGACTGCTTTTTTGAACATGGTGGCCTCATGATTTGTTGTCATTTTTGGTGTTGAGGGCGACCTCGTGAGTCGACCCGCCGATACTTATGCAGGCCCCATACCCAATGCAAGATACGGGACTGT
The DNA here is from genome assembly GCF_009861525.1 of Pseudomonas sp. LD120. Lineage (GTDB taxonomy): Bacteria > Pseudomonadota > Gammaproteobacteria > Pseudomonadales > Pseudomonadaceae > Aquipseudomonas. The sequence goes on from NZ_WVHL01000005.1 coordinate 1,194,203, forward strand.
CACAAGCCTCAAAGAGTGGAACGAACGTACACGAATGACGCATTTGTATAAGTCTTGACGCATTTGAACGTTTGCGTTGGTTTTTTCGGGTGCTGGCGTTGCCTTTTTACTGGGCAAGCGAGGTTCCTCGTGCCTCCAACGGGGGCGTCGCTGGAGCGTGGGTCGACGGGGCGGTGCTTGCGTTGCCAGGCGCCAGCGTTCGGCGTATTCAGATGAGCGGAGGACGCAGGGTGGTTCGCAAGGGGAGGCCGTGGGAGACGGATGCCCGAGGTTTGGCAGGCGATGGCGGGTGAACAGCCCATCGTCGACGGTGTTGAATGTGTGGCTCGCAGTGAGGTGGTCACTGTGGAGGAGGCTGCCGGTCTGTGACAGCGGGGTGTCGGGGATTAGCCCCGTTGCCTGCCAAATCTGAAGTGCAAAGGTCTTACACATGCAAACCTCATTTTTTCTTCTTCTAGGGCGTATCTGAGGATTGGCCTTGTGGGCCGTGGCAACTCGCCTTGCTATAGGGCGTGGATGCAGCCCCATGGGCCCGGTGCGGCGACAGCAATCGTTTGTTGTGTTGTTGATAATCGATTAACCGATGCCGAAATTAAGTCATGCTGAAATCGGGGTCAACGAAAATTAAGCCTGACTTACATTTCTCTTGCCCACAGGGTTGCCTGTGAGCTTCGGTGGGTGGCGTTGTGTTGGGCTCAGGTTGCCGCGGGGTCGTCGAACAGGCCCAGGGTCGTGATGGTCAGGACTTCCGCCGGGCTGTTGCCGGCGTTGACCAGGCAATGGGTTTTAGTCGAGTCGAAGTGCACCGAGTCGCCTGGGCCGAGGGGATATTGCTGACCCTCGATGGTGTAGACGATCTGTCCAGAAAGAACGTAGGAGAACTCTGAGCCATCGTGGGAAATCAGTTCCGACTGGTAACCCACCGGTATGTTCATCTTCACCGCGTTCAGCACATTGCCGGGAAAGGAACTGGACAGCCGCTCATAGGCCAGCGGTTGGCCTTCGATGGTGTAGCGCACGCGTTTCCCGTTGTGGGAGTCCGGTTGCGCCTGAGTGGGCTGGTCGAACAGGGCGTTTAACGGGACGTTCAGCGACTTGGCAATGTTGACCAGGGAAGAGATCGAGACGCCGGTGAGATTGCGTTCCGCCTGGGAGAGGAAACTGGCCGTCAGGCCGGATTCGCTGGCAATTTGGTGAAGGGTTTTTTTAGCGGCGCGGCGATAGCGACGCAGGCGTTCGCCGATGCGATCTGCGGTCATGGGAGAGGCTCTTATAGGGAAGGAACACTATACCCGGCTGACGCCAAAACGATCGACAGGCGCTGTACTGGGCTCGGTCACTTTAGCATCAGCCAAGGAGCGAGCTCATAGATTCTGAGGTGGGTTTCACGGTCTGGGCTGGTGATCATGGCCAACCCAGAGTGGCGGTCACCTTGGCGTCGTGCCGAGGGAGCCGCCGCGGGCTGAAGCGAGGGAAGCGTTAAGGCATCAATACTTCGATGGCGCCGTCGGCGGTCATGCTGACTTGGCTGGTGCCGGCTTCGACCTCCGGGGTCACTGGCGCTGAATCCATGCTGGCGGCTTTCATCATCATCGGCGCACGCATGTAAGGCTGTGGATAACCGTTGCTGTTGAGGTTCAGGTTGACGATTTTGTAAGCCTTGCCGCCCAAGGCTTCGGTGGCCAGTTGGGCGCGGGCCTTGAACGCCTTGACCGCATCCTTGAGCAGGGCGTCCTCGCTGGCCTTGCGGGTCGGATCGGCGATGGCGAAGTCCATGCCACCCATTTTCAGATCGCCCAACAGTTCGCCGGTGAGCTTGGACAAGGCCGCGAAGTCGGCACTTTCCAGGCGCAGTTCGGCGCGCTCACGCCAACCGGTGATCTTCTGACCCTTGCTGTCATAGATCGGATAGCTGTTGCGACTGCCTTGGCGTAGGGTCACGCCCTTGACCTGACGTGCCTGGCCCAGGGCTTTGTTCATGGTGGTGGTGATCTGTGAGGCCAGCTTGGCCGGGTCGGTATTCTGTGACTCGCTGTAGAGGGTCACGATCATCAGATCGCGGGCCACTTCCTGGCTGACTTCGGCGCGCAGGGCAATCTGGTTGTAGTGCAGATCATCGGCGGCCAGGGCGGGCAGGCTGACGAGAGGGGCGCCGCCGAGGGCGAGTAGGGCGATACTGCGACTGAAATGCTGCATGGAAACTCCTTGAGTGCGGTCCGCAGGGAAAGGTCCCCACCTGCGTGAGCCCTTCAGACTGTGGTTTTTATGTCTCGTTTCGAGCAATTACAACTTTGATACATATAGACAATGGGCGGTGACGGGGGCAGAAAAAAACAGTGTGGCGCTTTGCCGCAGTTTTGCCTGCGCCGGGGGCTGCTTGGTTATACTCCCGGCGATTGCCCTGGAGCGCTCATCAGGAGAGCTCATGCTCGCCCCCGTTAAATTGTTGTCCGCGACTCGCCAGAACCTCTGGCGCCTGACCTTCATTCGCACGCTGGTGCTGGCCGCTCAGGCCGGTTCGGTGGGGCTCGCCTATTGGTTTGATTTGCTGCCGCTGCCCTGGCTGCAACTGGGCGTCACCCTGATGTTTTCCACGGTGCTCTGCGTCTTCACCGCCATCCGTTTGCGGACTTCATGGCCCGTGACGGAGTTGGAGTATGCCCTGCAACTGGCGTGTGACCTGTTTATCCACAGCGTATTGCTGTATTTCTCCGGCGGTTCGACCAACCCCTTCGTCTCCTACTACCTGGTGCCGTTGACCATTGCCGCAGTGACCCTGCCGTGGCGTTATTCCGTGGTGTTGTCGGGGATCGCCCTGACCCTCTACACCTTGCTGCTGGCACGCTTTTATCCTTTGCAGACCTTTCCCATCGCACGGGAGAACCTGCAGATTTACGGCATGTGGCTGAGTTTCGCCCTGGCCGCGGCGGTGATCACCTTCTTCGCCGCGCGCATGGCCGAAGAACTGCGTCGCCAGGAGGAGCTGCGGGCGATTCGCCGGGAAGAGGGGCTGCGGGATCAGCAGTTGCTGGCCGTGGCCACTCAGGCCGCTGGCGCCGCCCATGAATTGGGTACGCCGCTGGCGACCATGAGCGTGCTGCTCAAGGAAATGCGCCAGGACCATCATGATCCGTTGCTGCAGGATGACCTCAGCGTGCTTCAGGACCAGGTCAAACTGTGCAAGGAAACCCTGCAGCAGTTGGTCCGCGCTGCTGAGGCCAATCGACGTCTGGCGGTACAGATGCAGGAAGTCACTCAGTGGCTGGACGAAGCCTTGAACCGCTGGCACCTGATGCGCCCGGAGGCCAGCTACCGTTTTCATCTGCTGGGCCAGGGGGCCGTGCCGCGCCTGGCGCCGCCACCGGACCTGACCCAAGCGTTGCTCAACCTGTTGAACAATGCCGCCGATGCCTGCCCTGAAGGTTTGGAAGTGCATCTGGATTGGGATACAGAAACGCTCACCATCAGTATTCGCGATCACGGTGCCGGAGTACCCTTGGCCATCGCCGAGCAGATCGGCAAACCCTTTTTTACCACCAAGGGCAAAGGCTTCGGCCTGGGCCTGTTTTTGAGCAAGGCCAGCGTGACCCGCGCCGGTGGCTCAGTGAAACTCTACAGTCATGAGGAAGGCGGCACGCTCACCGAGCTACGCCTGCCCCGTGCCGCCCGAGGAGACGACCATGAGTGAAGAGATCCAAGTCGAAGGCGAAGAACTGCCGCACCTGTTGCTGGTGGATGATGACGCTACCTTTACCCGCGTCATGGCCCGCGCCATGAGCCGCCGGGGCTTTCGCGTCACCACCGCAGGTTCCGCCGAAGAGGGCCTGAGCATTGCCCAGCAGGACCTGCCGGACTACGCCGCGCTGGACCTGAAAATGGACGGCGACTCCGGGCTGGTACTGTTGCCCAAACTGTTGGCGCTGGACCCGGAAATGCGTGTGCTGATCCTCACCGGCTATTCGAGCATCGCCACCGCCGTGGAAGCGATCAAGCGTGGTGCCTGCAACTACCTGTGCAAGCCGGCGGACGCCGATGACGTGCTGGCGGCACTGCTCTCTGAACACGCTGACCTTGATACCCTGGTGCCGGAAAACCCGATGTCGGTGGACCGTCTGCAGTGGGAGCACATCCAGCGAGTATTGACCGAGCACGAAGGCAACATCTCCGCCACTGCCCGGGCTTTGGGCATGCACCGTCGTACCTTGCAGCGCAAACTGCAGAAGCGTCCGGTCCGTCGCTGAACCGCGACTGAACGAATGTTGGCAAGACATCGTGAAAAAGCGAGCCGATCCACTATGATCGGCTCGATGTTTGTCTCCCTCCCCATTGAGCCTCAACCATGAATCAGAACGCTGAATACTCTGCGGTCAACGATGCTGTGCGCGGTCAATTCTTTCGCCGGGTTTGGGCCATGATCACGCCCTATTGGCGCAGCGAGGAAAAGGCCAAGGCCTGGTTGTTGCTGATTGCCGTGATCGCCTTGTCGTTGTTCAGCGTGGCGATTTCGGTGTGGATCAACAGCTGGTACAAGGACTTCTACAACGCCTTGCAGAAGAAAGACGACGTGGCGTTCTGGCGGCTGATTCTGTATTTCTGTGGGATTGCCGCCGTGGCGATCCTGGGCGCGGTGTACCGTCTGTACCTGACCCAGATGCTGACCATTCGCTGGCGGGCCTGGCTGACCGAGAAGCACTTTACCCGCTGGCTGGACAACAAGAATTACTACCAGCTGGAGCAGGGCGGTTACACCGATAACCCGGATCAACGGATTTCCGAAGACCTCAATAGTTTCACCAGCAACACTTTGGCGCTGGGCCTGGGGTTGATCCGTAACCTGGTCAGCCTAGTGTCTTTTTCAATCATTCTCTGGGGCGTTTCCGGCAGCATCGAGGTGTTTGGCTACACCATTCCCGGCTATATGTTCTGGTGCGCGTTGATCTATGCGGCCATCGGCAGTTGGCTGACCCACCTGATCGGACGGCGCCTGATCGGTCTCAACAATCGCCAGCAACGTTTCGAAGCCGACCTGCGTTTTTCCATGGTGCGGGTGCGGGAAAACGCCGAGAGCATTGCCCTGTATGACGGTGAACGGAGCGAGAATCAGCGCCTAAGCAGTCGTTTCAGCAATGTCTGGCACAACTTCTGGGACATCATGAAAGTCTCCAAGCGCCTGACCTTTTTCACCGCCGGCTATGGCCAGATCGCGATCATCTTCCCGTTCATCGTCGCGGCGCCACGGTATTTCTCCGGCAAGATCGAACTGGGCGAACTGATGCAGATCAACTCGGCCTTTGGCAACGTTCAAGAGAACTTCAGTTGGTTCATCAGCGCTTATACGGATCTGGCTTCATGGCGCGCCACCAGTGACCGTCTGTTGAGTTTTCACCAGGCCATGAGTGAGAACGAACAACGCACGCCGGCCATCGATGTAGTGCATCAGGGGGAGGAATTGCAGGTACGCGATCTTGGCCTGGACCTGGCGGACGGTCGGCATTTGCTGGCTGGTGCGCAAATGACGGTCAAGCCCGGTGAGCGCCTGATGCTCAGTGGCCGTTCCGGCAGTGGCAAGAGCACCTTGCTGCGAGCCATGGGACGGTTATGGCCGGCGGGACGCGGGAGCATTGTGCTGCCGAATCAGCGTGCTCTGTTTCTGCCGCAAAAGCCCTATTTGCCCATTGGTAGCCTGCGCGAGGCCTTGAGTTATCCACAGTCTGGAGACAGTTACCCCCACGAGCATTATGTGCAGGTGCTGGAAACCTGCCGACTGCCGCACTTGGTATTGCGCCTGGACGAGAGCAATCACTGGCAGCGCATGTTGTCCCCGGGGGAGCAGCAGCGTCTGGCTTTCGCCCGTGCACTGCTGTATGCGCCGCAATGGTTGTACATGGACGAAGCGACATCGGCCATGGACGAAGAGGATGAAGCTGCGTTGTATCAAGCTTTGATCGATCAGTTGTCGGGGCTGAGCATCGTCAGCGTCGGTCATCGCAGCAGCCTCAAGCGCTTCCACCCGCGGCATATCCGCATCGAGCAGGGCAGCCTGGTGGATCAAACGCTCACCGCTTGAGCCAACCCCCAGCAATAGGTCTCCACCTGTTGCTGGGAGGGGGCGCTCAGATACGGGTCTTAAGGCTTATCCGTGGGTTTGCAGAATTGAGCGGTCCACCCTGATTGTCAACGAACCGCAGCCCGGGGCGACGTTGAAAATGGCCTTGGCGTGTTCATCCACAATGGCTCGGGCAATGGGCACGCCGTCTGCCAGCAGCTCCAGTGGCGCGCCTTTTAGGGATTGGCCCGAGGCCAGTTCCAGGGTCAGTTTGAGGCTCATGATGTTCTCCTTGTCAGGCGTTACGGTCGATGAAGGTGCTGGTGGTGTTATCGATGCTGCCGATCAGCTCCGGTGAGCCGCCGCGGAACTGGCGAAAAATATGGCGTCCGCTGGCGCCGCTGTTGCGGGTGCCGGCTGGGATTGTGAGCGTGGGCTGGAAGCTGTCGCTGAGTTCGCTGTATGCCGACCAGGGGCCGATGTAAGACTCGTTGACGCCAAGGGTTTCGCTGATCGCATAGCGCACCGCCTGGCCCGGCAGCCAGTTGGGTTCGCTGGGTTCATGGCTTTGCCAGCCATCAGGGGTGATGCTCGGAGCCGATGCCGGGGGCTCCAGATACCCCGCGGGCCGGTTGGGGCTGTAGTTTTTCAATAACAGGTAGGTGCTCCAGCCCCACCAGTTGTCGATGGTCTTGCTGTCGTTGAGGTTGTTGACGTCGCTGCGGCGCAGGACCTTGTCCCCTTGCATGACGAACAGTGGCGAGAAGTTCGCCGCTTGGTGCTTGGCCGCGTCCAGGTCCGGCAATACCTTGAGGGCGGCATAGTCGCTTGGCGCCGGGAGGCTGTTGCCCTGGTAGGCATCGAACACTTCATCGGCCGAGCGTTGCACGGCCAGCTTCACCCACTGGCGATTGCGGTGATCGACGCTGTCGAAGTAGCGCTTGTCGCCATAGGCGTGCCAGTGATCACCTTGCGCATTGCTGAGCGTGAGGCCGAACGTGCTGTCTTCGTCGTGCATGAATCGGGTGATCAGAGAGCCCAGGTCGCTGGGAGTGACCGCTGCCGCCAGTTGCTTGCGTGGCACGCGGACGTGACCGGCGGAAAACAGATCGGTCAGGAAGTGATCGGCAAAGGCGTTCATTGCATAGGCCAGTTCCAGTTGTCTCTCATCGGTGGTCGCGCCGGCATGTGCGGCGTGTTGCAGCGCTGCGGTATGCCCGGCGATATAGGCTTGCAAGGCCCATTGCGCGAAGTGATCGGCGTTGTTTGCCGCCAGTTTCAAATAGCGTCCCAAGGGGAACAACGCGGATACCAGGCTGCCACCGCCGGTGACCTTGTTCCACTCTTCGGAGAGGCTGTCTCCCAGGGCGTCATAGGCTTCATGGGGTTGCTTGCCGTCACGGATGGCCTGGTTGGCGGCGCTGACCTCCTGTTGCATGATCGCCAGGATCTGTCGGGCTTCGTCTTTCGAGGTTGCCAGTCGCGCCAGCGAGTCGAAGGCATTATTGAAGCGTTGCAGACGCTCGGCAGGCGTCGCGCCTTCGCAGATCGGTTGGTCGGGGATGCCATAGAAATCGCCACCCAGGGCGACCACCTGGCCATAGGTCAGGGCCAGCCCATTGGGTAGGTGCAGTTGGACCTGCCAGGCGGGCACCGGCGCAGCGTTATTGTCGAAGCGCAGCAAGGTCGCGTCGCCGATTGCCGTGTGCTCAGCGCCCTCGAAACGTAGTTGGGGGGACGATTTCGCCACGTGCTCTGGTGGCTGGGTTGGTGTCTCTGGCCGGTGGTACTTGAGGGTGTGGTGACCGTCGACAACCAGTAGCAGCGTGTCGCCATCGCCAGAAATCGCGACGCCTTTTTCACTGAACAGGCTGTCCAGGTCGGCAATGATTTTGCCGGCATGTTGTGGTTGGTGCTGTGTCCGTGCAGAAAAACCTGACATTTCTAGCTCCTTGAGATGTCATAAAGATGATTATTTTAACTGTATGTATATACAGTTATTTTGAGCCTAGAGGAAAATCGGTAGGCGTCAAGGAGCGAGTCGCGCCGGTGGGCTTTGATTGGATTATCATTAGCCCCCTAACGACAGGCACAAGGTCCACTCGCCCATGCTGGCCATCTTTTTTGCAACGCTGACGATCACGGCGCCGGTCTTTGCCATGTTGTTTCTGGGGTTGTTGCTCAAGCGCATTGAGTGGATCAACGACAACTTTATCCACACCGCATCGGCGCTGGTGTTCAACGTCACCATGCCGGCGTTGTTGTTTCTCGGCATAGTCCACGCAGACCTGCACTCGGCGTTGAAGCCGGCGGTGCTGATCTATTTTTGCCTGGCCACGCTGGTGTCTTTCGCCTTGGCCTGGGGGTGGGCGATCTGGCGTTGTCCGTGGGCTGATCGCGGCATCTATACCCAGGGCGCGTTTCGCGGCAACAACGGGATTATCGGACTGGCGCTGGCGGCGAGCATGTACGGGGATTACGGGATTTCCCTGGGGGCGGTGCTCGCGGCGTTGGTGATTATGTTTTACAACACCCTGTCGACCATTGTTCTGGCGGTCTACAGCCCGGTGATCAAGTCCGATCCCTGGAGCATTTGCAAAAGTGTGATGCGCAATCCGCTGATCATCAGCGTGCTGGCGGCAGTACCTTTTGCCTATTGGCAGATCCCGCTGCCGGGTTGGCTGGAAACCTCGGGTAAGTACCTGGCGCAGATGACCCTGCCCCTGGCGCTGATCTGTATTGGCGGTACTTTGTCCTTTGCGGCCTTGCGCAACAGCGGAAAGGTAGCCATGAGTTCGAGCCTGCTGAAGATGATCAGCTTGCCGCTGCTGGCCACACTGGGGGCGTGGATGTATGGGTTTCGCGGGGCGGAACTGGGGATCTTGTTCCTGTACTTTGGCAGTCCCACCGCTGCGGCCAGCTTTGTCATGGCCCGGGCGACCAATGGCAATCATGAGCTGGCGGCGGCGATTATCGTCATTACCACGATGATGGCGGCGGTGACCACCAACATCGGGATCTTTGTGCTGCAGTGGGGGGGATGGATCTAGCGTCCGCCGCCAGCCAGCCAGCCAGCCGGTGACGGTTTTTACTGCGGCTGCTGGTAAGCCTCAATCACTTCCTGGGCAGCGCGAAACGCATCGATCGCCGCCGGCACCCCGGCATACACTGCGCAATGCAGAAGCGCCTCACGTATCTCTTCCACGCTGCAGCCGTTGTTCAGCGCACCACGCACGTGGCCTTTCAGCTCTTGTGGGCACTTGAGGGCAGTCAGCGTCGCCAGGGTGATCAGGCTGCGGGTTTTCAAGGGCAGCCCCTCACGGTTCCACACGCCGCCCCAGGCATGCTCGTTGACGAAATCCTGCAGGGGTTGGGTGAACTCGGTGGCATTGCCCAGGGCGCGATCGATGAAGGCGTCGCCCATTACCAGGCGACGCATTTGCAGTCCGCTTTTCTTGTTCTCGCTCATGGCGCTTCTCTCTTGTGTTGGCGGCGCCAGGCCCGTAGCGAACTGAACAGCAGAAAGGCTACCAGCGCTGGCAGGACAAAAAACAGCATCAAGTGTTCCAGCTTGCCGGCCAGGGGCATGCCGGTGGTGAAGGACACCACGTGCAGCCCATAAGCCAGGTACAGCCCGAGAAACAGCAGGCCTTCGGCGCGGGTTATGCGATACCCCGAATAGAACACCGGCAGGCACAACAGGGCTACGCCGAGCAGTACCGGCAGATCGAAGGCCAGGGCATTGGGCGACACCGAGAGTGGAGTCGGCGCCACCAGCGCGGTGAACCCCAGTACCCCCAGCAGGTTGAACAGGTTGCTGCCGATCACGTTGCCCACGGCAATATCCCGCTGGCCTCGCAGCGCGGCGAGCAACGAGGTGGCCATCTGCGGCAGGGATGTACAAACGGCGATCACGGTCAGCCCCATGACCCGCTCCGACAACCCCAGGTCGTCGGCCACGGTCACCGCGGCGCCTAGCAGCAGGTGGCCGGCTAAGACCAGCAGTCCCAGGCCGAGGAGCACCAGCAGCATACTGCTCAGGCGAGGGGCGGAACCGCGCCTGCTGCTGGCGGGCAGGTGCGAGCGCGCCGGGTGCCTGGACTGGCGCAGCAGCAGAATCAGATACAACACCAGGACCGACAGCAGGATCAGGCCGTCGGAGGGCGTGAGGCGTTCGTCATAGGCCAGGACAAAGACCAGCAGGCTGGCACCGATCATCAGTGGGATATCCAGGCGTACTAACTGGCGTGATACCCGCAGGGGAATGATCAGCGCTGACAGGCCAAGGACCACCAGGATGTTGAAGATGCTGCTGCCGATCACGCTGCCCACGGCGATATCGGTGTTGTTGGCCAGGGTCGCTTGCAGGCTGATGGCCATCTGCGGTGCGCTGCTGCCGAAGGCGACGATGCTCAGGCCCATGATCAGCGGACGCACACGCAGGCGTGCCGACAAGCGCACGCCCGCGCGCACCAATAAGTCGGCGCCGGCGATCAGCATCACCAGACCGCTGATGAGCTGAATCAGGCTGAGCAGGGGCAGTTCGGCAAAGGCGGTAATGGCTTGGGCTCCGTCGGTCAGTCGCTGAGGGCTTGGATACGTACGTTGGCGGTGCCGCTGCGCAGCATGTCCAGCTGTTGGGCGGCGCCGCGGGATAAGTCGATCAGGCGGCCACGAACGTGCGGGCCGCGATCATTGATGCGGACCACGACGCGCTTGTCATTGCCCAGGTTGGTGACTTGCACGCGGGTGCCGAAGGGCAGTTCGCGGTGGGCGGCGGTGAGGCCGTTCTGGTCGAAAGGTTCGCCACTGGCGGTGCGTTTGCCGTGGTGGCGAGCGCCGTAATAGGAGGCCGTGCCGGTTTCGTCATAGCCCCGAGGGTCGATGACGTGGCTGGTGGCGCAGCCAGTGAGCAGGGCGAGCAGTGCGCTAGTGGCAACCAGACGCTTCATTCGGGCGCTCCGATGGTTGATGTGGCGAGGGAGCGGGCTCCCGCCGGTCTGTCTGGCAGACCGCAAGCTGGCGGTGATGCTCCTTGGGGCAATGGCGCTGGCCGGTAGGCCGTTGCTGCGCGACCGAACGGGAGCCCGCTCCCTCGTCACATGCAAGCGGCCCGAGCCGCTTGCGGTTAAACCGCGATCAGCCTTCGAGCTTGCTTTTCAGCAGTTCGTTGACCTGTTGCGGGTTGGCCTTGCCTTTGGAGGCCTTCATCGCCTGACCGACGAAGAAACCGAACATCTTGCCGCGCTTGGCCTCATCGGCGGCGCGGTACTGTTCGACCTGTTCGGCGTTGGCCGCGAGCATTTCATCCAGCACCGCGGAGATCGCGCCACTGTCGGTGACTTGCTTGAGGCCACGCTTGTCGATGATCTCGTCGGCGCTGCCCTCGCCATTGGCCATGGCTTCGAACACGGTCTTGGCGATCTTGCCGGAGATGGTGTTGTCCTTGATCCGCACGAGCATGCCGCCCAGCTGTTCGGCTGAAACCGGGGCTTCGTCGATTTCCAGGCCCTGCTTGTTCAGCAGGCTGCCCAGCTCGACCATGACCCAGTTGGCGGCGAGCTTGGCGTCGCCGGCGATGCTCGCGACTTTCTCGAAGTAGTCCGCCTGTTCGCGGCTGGTGGCCAGGACGCTGGCGTCGTAGACCGACAGGCCGAACTGCTCCTGGAAGCGCTCGCGTTTCTGCGGTGGCAGCTCGGGCAGGGTGGCGCGCACCTCATTGAGAAAGGTGTCCTCGATGACCACCGGCAGCAGGTCCGGATCGGGGAAGTAACGGTAGTCGTTGGCTTCTTCCTTGCTGCGCATCGGACGGGTTTCGTCCTTGTTCGGGTCGTACAGGCGGGTCTGCTGGATCACCTTGCCGCCGTCTTCGATCAGCTCGATCTGGCGACGGATCTCGGAGTTGATGGCCTTCTCGATGAAGCGGAACGAGTTGACGTTCTTGATCTCGCAGCGGGTGCCGAACTCGACCTGGCCCTTGGGGCGGATCGACACGTTGCAGTCGCAACGCAGCGAGCCTTCGGCCATGTTGCCGTCGCAGATGCCCAGGTAGCGCACCAGGGCGTGGATCGACTTGACGTAGGCCACGGCTTCCTTGGCGCTGCGCATGTCCGGCTCGGACACGATCTCCAGCAGCGGCGTGCCGGCGCGGTTCAGGTCAATGCCGGTGGCACCGTTGAACTCTTCGTGCAGGCTCTTGCCGGCGTCTTCTTCCAGGTGCGCGCGGGTGATGCCGACGCGTTTCATGGTGCCGTCTTCCAGAGGGATGTCCAGGTGGCCCTTGCCGACGATTGGCAGTTCCATCTGGCTGATCTGGTAGCCCTTGGGCAGGTCCGGGTAGAAGTAGTTCTTGCGGGCGAACACGTTGTGCTGGCCGATCTCGGCGTCTACCGCCAGGCCGAACATCACCGCCATGCGCACCGCTTCCTGGTTCAGCACCGGCAGTACGCCGGGCATGCCCAGGTCGATCAGGCTGGCCTGGGTGTTGGGCTCGGCACCGAAGGCGGTGGAGCTACCGGAGAAAATCTTCGATTGAGTGGTGAGCTGGGTATGAATCTCCAGCCCGATCACGACTTCCCATTGCATGTGTGTCTCCTCAGAAGCCGGTTGGGGTGCGGGTGTGCCAGTCAGTGTTCAACTGATACTGGTGCGCAACGTTGAGCAAGCGGCCTTCCTGGAAATACGGGGCAAGCAGTTGCACGCCGACCGGCAAGCCGTCGACGAAACCGGCCGGCATCGACAGGCCCGGCAGGCCCGCGAGGTTGGCGGTGATGGTGTAGACGTCTTCCAGGTACGCGGCGACCGGATCGCTGCTCTTGGCACCGAGCTTCCAGGCCGGGTTGGGCGTGGTCGGGCCGAGGATGATGTCGACTTCGTTGAACGCGGTCATGAAGTCGTTCTTCACCAAGCGGCGGATTTTCTGCGCCTTGAGGTAGTAGGCGTCGTAGTAGCCGGCGGACAGCGCGTAGGCGCCGACCATGATCCGGCGCTGCACTTCGCTGCCAAAACCTTCGCCACGGGAGCGCTTGTACAGGTCTTCAAGGTTGGCCGGGTTCTCGCAACGGTAGCCGAAGCGCACGCCGTCGAAACGCGACAGGTTGGAGGAGGCTTCCGCCGGGGCGATCACGTAGTACGCAGGAATCGCGTGCTGCATGTTCGGCAGGCTGATGTCCTTGATCACCGCGCCGAGCTTTTCCAGCTCCTTGATGCTGTTGTGGATCAGGTCGGCGATGCGCGGGTCGAGACCGGCGCTGAAGTATTCCTTCGGCACGCCGATGCGCAGGCCTTGCAGCGAGCCGCTGAGGCTGGCGCTGTAGTCCGGCACCGGTTCATCGATGCTGGTGGAGTCGTTCGGGTCGAAGCCGGCCATGCCTTGCAGCAGGATCGCGCAGTCTTCGGCGGTGCGTGCCAGCGGGCCGCCCTGATCGAGGCTGGAAGCGTAGGCAATCATGCCCCAGCGGGAAACGCGACCGTAGGTCGGCTTCAGGCCGGTGAGGTTGGTGAAGGCAGCGGGCTGGCGGATCGAGCCGCCGGTGTCGGTGGCGGTGGCGGCGGGCAGCAGGCGCGCGGCAACGGCCGCAGCGGAACCGCCGGACGAACCACCGGGCACGTGTTCCAGGTTCCATGGGTTTTTCACCGCGCCGTACCAGCTCGACTCGTTGGCCGAGCCCATGGCGAATTCGTCCATGTTGGTCTTGCCCAGGGTCACGGCCCCGGCTGCGGCCAGCTTGGCGACCACGGTGGCGTCATAGGGCGCCTTGAAGTTGTCGAGCATCTTCGAACCGCAACTGGTGCGGATGCCCTGGGTGCAGAACAGGTCCTTGTGGGCGATTGGCGCGCCCAGCAGGGCACCGCTCTCACCGTTGGCGCGACGGGCGTCGGCGGCCTGGGCCTGGGACAGTGCCAGGTCCTCGGTGAGGCTGATGATGCTGTTGATCTGCGGATCCAGCTGGGCGATGCGCGCCAGCAGGGTCTGGGTCAGTTCTACGGAAGAGAATTTCTTGTCGGCGAGTCCGCGGGCGATCTCGGCCAGAGTCATGTGATGCATTGCAGGCTCTTTCCCTTTAGTCGATGACTTTCGGAACCAGATACAGGCCGCTTTCGACCGCTGGTGCGATGGCCTGATAAGCCTCGCGATGATTGGACTCGGTCACAACGTCTGCGCGCAGGCGCTGGCTGGCTTCCAGAGGGTGGGCCAGGGGCTCGATACCGTCGGTATCGACTGCCTGCATTTCATCCACCAGCCCGAGAATGCTGTTCAGGGCGGCGGTGATGTGTGGAAGATCGCCTTCATTGAGCTTGATGCTGGCCAAATGAGCGATTTTTTCCACGTCGGAGCGTTCAAGCGCCATGGGATTCTCCAGTGGAAAACAAAAACGGATTTCGTCCGCGTGTTAGATTGTCGGAACACTACCGCATTTCTACGGTCTTATGGCCGCGATTGTGGGGTTTGGTGCACAGAAAAGCGGCCAATTTAACATATTGGCGCCTTGCCCAAAATCCCTGTCGTTGTTAGAGTTTGCCGCACTTTTTTACCCACGCGTTGCCTAGGGTCCCTTTCCCATGTTCAAGAAACTGCGTGGCATGTTTTCCAGCGATCTTTCCATTGACCTGGGCACTGCCAACACCCTTATTTACGTGCGCGAGCGCGGTATTGTCCTGAATGAACCATCGGTTGTGGCCATTCGGACCCACGGTAATCAGAAAAGTGTTGTCGCGGTTGGTACTGAGGCCAAGCGCATGCTCGGTCGTACTCCGGGCAACATAGCCGCCATTCGTCCAATGAAGGACGGTGTGATCGCTGACTTCAGCGTCTGCGAAAAGATGCTGCAGTATTTCATCAATAAAGTTCATGAAAACAGCTTTCTGCAGCCCAGCCCTCGTGTGCTGATCTGCGTTCCATGCAAGTCCACCCAGGTTGAACGTCGTGCTATCCGTGAATCGGCCCTTGGCGCCGGTGCCCGTGAAGTGTTCCTGATCGAAGAGCCGATGGCCGCTGCGATTGGCGCCGGCCTGCCGGTTGAAGAAGCGCGTGGCTCGATGGTTGTGGATATCGGTGGTGGTACCACTGAAATCGCCCTGATCTCCCTGAACGGCGTGGTTTATGCCGAATCCGTGCGTGTCGGCGGCGACCGTTTCGACGAAGCGATCATCACCTACGTGCGTCGCAACTACGGTAGCCTGATCGGTGAGTCCACCGCTGAGCGCATCAAGCAGGAAATCGGTACTGCCTACCCTGGTGGCGAAGTCCGTGAAGTCGACGTGCGTGGCCGTAACCTGGCCGAGGGTGTGCCACGTGCCTTCACCCTGAACTCCAATGAAGTGCTGGAGGCTCTGCAAGAGTCCCTGGCAACCATCGTTCAGGCGGTGAAAAGCGCTTTGGAGCAGTCGCCTCCGGAACTGGCTTCGGACATCGCCGAGCGTGGTCTGGTGCTGACCGGTGGTGGTGCGCTGCTGCGTGACCTGGACAAACTGCTGGCTCAGGAAACCGGTCTGCCGGTGATCGTTGCCGAAGACCCGCTGACCTGTGTAGCTCGTGGCGGTGGTCGTGCATTGGAAATGATGGACAAACACACCATGGACCTGCTTTCCAGCGAGTGATCTTGCTGCGGGCATCTATGCTGTAGCGCTCACAGGCAGCACTTTGCAGTGCTGCCTGTGGCGTTTAACTTCTGTCAATCTGCATCCAGGCCTGTTTGATGCCGTATGAATAAACACAACATTTGCCTGGGAGGAGCGGCTTATTAAACCGCTTTTCGCCAAGGGCCCTTCATTAGGCGTGCGCCTGCTGGTGCTGTTCGTACTATCGGTCGCACTGATGGTAGTCGATGCCCGCTTCACGCTGCTCAAGCCAGTGCGCAGCCAGATGTCGCTGGTGTTGATGGAGTCCTATTGGATCACCGACCTGCCGCAACGGCTGTGGCAAGGCGTGGCCAGCCAGTTTGGCAGTCGCACCGAGCTGGTCGCCGAAAACGAAAAACTCAAGACCGAGAACCTGCTGCTGCAGGGGCGCATGCAGAAGCTTGCCGCCCTGACCGAGCAGAACGTGCGTCTGCGTGAGTTGCTCAACTCCTCGGCGCTGGTTAACGAGAAGGTTGAGGTGGCCGAGTTGATCGGCATGGACCCCAATCCCTTTACCCACCGCATCATCATCAATAAAGGCGAGCGAGACGGTGTGTTCCTTGGTCAGCCGGTACTCGATGCCCGTGGCCTGATGGGGCAGGTGGTGGAGTTGATGCCTTACACCTCGCGCGTGCTGCTGCTCACCGACACCACCCACAGCATTCCGGTACAGGTCAATCGCAACGGCCTGCGCGCCATCGCCAGCGGTACCGGTAATCCGGAACGCCTGGAGTTGCGCCACGTGGCCGATACCGCGGATATCAAGGAAGGCGATCTGCTGGTCAGCTCCGGCCTTGGCCTGCGTTTCCCGGCTGGCTACCCGGTGGCTACGGTCAAGGAAGTGATCCATGACTCGGGCCAGCCGTTCGCCATTGTGCGAGCGGTGCCCACGGCGGCGTTGAACCGCAGTCGATACCTGCTACTGGTGTTCAGCGATCCGCGTACCGCGGAAGAGCGCGCCAATGATGCGGCGCAGGCCCAGGAAGCTCAGGATCGGCAGGACGGCAGCGCCGCGCCTGTGGAAGGCGCATTGCCCAAGCCTGCCTCAGCCCCTGTCTTGGGGCCTGCGAGTGCAGTCCCGGCGGCGGCCGTGGCGACTCCGGCCAAGCCGGTCAATAAACCTGTGGTGAAACCTGCGGCGACCCGGTCGCCGGCTGCCACCGGAGGAAGAGAATAATGGCGGGCACGAGCTACTCACAAAACGGCTGGATTGTCTGGCTGACGTTTCTGATCGGTCTGCTGCTCAGCGTGTCGCCGCTGCCGCAGTTCATGGAGATCCTGCGCCCATTGTGGTTGGCCCTGTTGCTGGCGTTCTGGTCCTTGGCCCTGCCGCATAAGGTCGGCATGGTCACTGCCTGGTGCCTGGGGCTTGCGGAGGATGTGCTTTACGGCACGTTGCTGGGGCAGAACGCCTTGATCCTGACCCTGATCACTTTCCTTGTGCTGTCCTTGCAGCAGCGCCTGCGGATGTTCCCGATGTGGCAGCAAAGCCTGGTGATCCTGGTGATCTTCGGTCTGGCGCAGTTGGTGCAACTCTGGCTCAGTGCCTTGACCGGCAATCGCCAGCCAACGCTGGCACTGGTGCTGCCTGCACTGGTCAGCGCTTTGTTGTGGCCTTGGGTCAGCTTTGGCCTGCGCGGCTTGCGCCGGCGTTTCAAAATCAATTAATTCGGTCAGGCATTGGCCCGTATCTCGACAGGGAGATGTCTTGATGAATCCGCTTTACCTCGCTTCCGGTTCGCCCCGTCGACGTGAGTTGCTCACGCAGATTGGTGTGCCCTTCACCGCCATCAGTGCGGATATCGATGAAACCCCGCGGGCCGATGAACTTCCCGCCACCTACGTTGAGCGCTTGGCCCGCGACAAGGCAGCGGCTGGCCGGGCACTGATTACCAGCAGTGAGTCCCGGGCGCCGGCTTGTGTGCTGGGCGCCGACACCGCAGTGGTGCTCGATGGGCGGATTCTTGGCAAGCCACTGGATCAGGCCGACGCTCTGGCGATGCTCATGGCGCTTTCCGGGCGTGAGCACGAAGTGCTGACGGCCATTGCCCTGCTCGATGGCGATCGCTGCGAATCGCGGGTGGTGCGCAGCCTGGTACGGTTTCGTCCCATCTCGGCGCAGGAGGCGGCGATCTATTGGGCCAGCGGCGAGCCTCGGGATAAAGCTGGCGGTTATGCTATCCAGGGACTTGCTGCGGTGTTTGTGTCCGGGCTCAATGGCAGTTATTCCGCTGTGGTGGGCCTACCGGTATGCGAAACCGCAGAACTGCTCGGCCATTTCGGCATACCCTGTTGGCAAAACCTTCCAGTGCGCTAAGGCGCCGTACCCGACTGCTGCGGCCCTCTATGAACACGCCTGAACGAGACACTGCCATGAGTGAAGAGATTCTGATCAACATCACGCCGATGGAATCGCGCGTGGCGGTGGTTGAAAACGGAGTGCTGCAAGAGGTTCATGTTGAGCGGACCCAGCGCCGGGGTATCGTCGGCAACATCTATAAAGGCAAAGTAGTGCGGGTGTTGCCCGGCATGCAGGCGGCCTTTGTCGACATCGGTCTTGATCGCGCGGCCTTCATCCATGCTTCGGAAATTTCTACCCGCGAAGGCACGGCGGTCGAGAGCATCAGCGCCCTGGTGCACGAAGGGCAGAGCCTGGTGGTGCAGGTCACCAAGGACCCCATCGGCACCAAGGGCGCACGCCTGACCACACAACTGTCGATCCCCTCTCGTTATCTGGTGTACATGCCGCGCACCGCCCATGTCGGTATTTCGTTGAAGATCGAAGACGAAGCCGAGCGCGAGCGCCTGAAGCAGGTGGTCAGCGATTGTGTGGCCCAGGAAGGCATCAAGGAGGCAGGTGGTTTTATTCTGCGCACCGCCGCCGAGGGCGCCGGGGCTGACGAGATCATGATGGATATCCGTTACCTGCGCAGGCTCTGGGATCAGATCGGCACCCAGATCAAGACCATTGGTGCGCCCAGCGTGATCTACGAAGACCTCGGCTTGGCGCTGCGTACCCTGCGGGATCTGGTGGGGCCGAAGATCGAGAAGATCCGCATCGACTCCCGGGAGACCTTCCAGAAGACCAACCAGTTCGTCGCCGAGCTGATGCCGGAAATCGCCGATCGCCTTGAGCACTACCCCGGCGAGCGACCGATTTTCGACCTCTATGGTGTCGAAGACGAAATCCAGAAAGCGCTGGAGCGCAAGGTGCCGCTCAAGTCCGGCGGTTACCTGGTGGTGGACCCTGCGGAAGCCATGTCCACCATCGACGTCAACACGGGCGCCTTCGTGGGGCACCGCAATCTTGAAGAGACCATCTTCAAGACTAATCTCGAAGCCGCCACCGCCATTGCCAGGCAACTGCGTCTGCGCAACCTGGGCGGGATCATCATCATCGACTTCATCGACATGGAAGATGAAGAGCACCAGCGCCAAGTGTTGCGAACACTGGAAAAACAGCTGGAACGTGATCACGCCAAGACCAACATCATCGGCATCACCGAGTTGGGTCTGGTGCAAATGACCCGTAAGCGCACTCGGGAAAGCCTGGAGCAGGTGCTTTGCGAGCCGTGCAGCAGTTGCCAGGGACGGGGTAAGTTGAAAACCCCGGAAACCGTTTGTTATGAAATATTCCGTGAAATCCTACGTGAAGCCCGGGCTTATCAGGCAGAAGGGTATCGAGTGCTGGCCAATCAGAAAGTCGTCGATCGCTTGCTGGATGAAGAGTCGGGCAACGTGGCTGAGCTGGAGGGGTTTATCGGCCGGACCATTCGGTTCCAGGTCGAAACCATGTATTCCCAGGAACAATACGACGTGGTGCTGCTCTGATTCCGCATGTTTCACATGATTGGAAGCGGCTGGCCTCAGCTTTTTGCATGACTTTTTGCCATGGGAGCCACCTGAGATGGAGCAGTTGATTCGTCTGTTCGCCACGCTGACTCGCTGGGGGTTGGGCCTCTGTGCATTGGGCCTGGTGACGACTGCTTTGTACGTCAGCCTGGGGCGCGAGCTGACCCCGTTGGTGGCTGAGTATCAGGCCGAGGTTGAAGCCAAGGTAGAGAAAGCTGTGGGGTTGCCGGTGCAGATCGGCCGCCTGGAAGGTCGCTGGAGCGGGCTGTCACCGATTTTTCTGGCCCACGATGTCCGGGTGGGACAGGGCGCCAACGCGTTGCGCCTGGATCAAGTCAGCGTGGCGCCGGATATGCTCGGCAGCCTGTTGGCTCGCGACCTGCGGGTCGGGCGCGTGGAACTCAGTGGCCTGAGCATCAGCCTCAAAGAAGGCGAGGATGGCCAGTGGCAGTTGCAAGGCTTGCCGATGCAGCAGGACCAGCCGTTGGATCCGGGGCAGTTGCTGACGCGCTTGCAGCAGGTGGCGGAACTGTCGCTGCTCGACAGTCAGGTCACTTTGCTGGCCCAAGGTCACTCGCCTGTGGCCTTGACCTATGTGGGACTCAACCTGCGCACCGGTCCCAGCCGTCAGCGTTTGGACTTGCGCCTGACCCTGCCGGACGGTCAACCCTTGGCGATGAACCTACGCACCCGTATCCGCGCTGACGCCTGGCGTGACGCACAGGCCGAGTTGTACCTGAGCCTGCCGCAAAGCGACTGGTCGCGCTGGTTGCCTGCCCGGCTTACCCAACAATGGAAGCTCTCCGAACTCAAGGCCGGTGGCGAGCTGTGGCTGAACTGGGCGCAGGGCACGGTGCAGAATGCCGCGTTGCGCCTGAATGCGCCGCAGTTCACCGGTGCGTATGCCGGGCGCAGCCCTGTCACGCTGAAGAATCTGGCGCTGAATGCGTTCTTCCAGCGCAACGAACAAGGCGTGCAGGTGCAACTCGACTCCCTGGCACTGAGCCTTGGCGACACGCGTTGGGAGTCGCGCCTGCAACTGCAGCAGAGCCAGGCCGCCGAACAAGGCGAAGAACTCTGGCACGTACAGGCCGATCGCCTGGACCTGGCACCGTTGACGCCGATTCTCGATGCCTTGGCTCCATTGCCCGAGGGATTGGCCACGGCCATCGATCGTTTGAAGGTCACCGGTGGGCTGCGCAATGTGCTACTCGACTATCGCCCCCAAGCCACTGGCGACCGGCGCCTGAGCTTTGCAGCCAACCTCGATCGAGTCGGTTTCGACGCCTACCACGGCGCCCCGGCGGCGCGGAACGTCAGCGGTAGTATCAGCGGTGACCTGGGCAAGGGTGAGCTGCGCATGGACAGCAAGGACTTTTCCTTGCACCTGTCTCCAATCTTCGCCAAACCCTGGCAGTACATCCAGGCCAACGCCACGCTGACTTGGACGTTGGATAAGGACGGCTTCACCCTGATTGCCCCTTACTTGAAGGTGCTGGGCGAGGAAGGCAAGATCGCGGGTGACTTCCTGATCCGCCTGCATTTCGATCACAGCCAGGAAGACTACATGGACCTGCGGGTCGGTCTGCTGGAGGGCGATGGGCGCTACACCGCCAAGTACTTGCCCCAGGCGCTTAGCCCGGCGCTTGACCAATGGCTGCGCACAGCGATTCTCAAGGGGGCGGTGGATCAGGGCTTCTTCCAGTACCAGGGGTCGTTGAACCATGACGCCATCGAGGCGGCTCGCAGCATCAGCCTGTTCTTCAAGGTGCATGACGCCGAACTGGCATTCCAGCCGGGGTGGCCGCACCTGAGCAGAGTCAGCGGCGATGTGTTCGTCGAGGACAGCGGCGTGCGTATCGTCGCCAGCCAGGGCCAACTGCTGAACACTCAGGTACGCGACGTGTTCGTCAACATCCCCCACGCCCCTAGCGGCCAGAGCACCCACATGTTCATCGATGGCAGTTTTGCCGGTGGCTTGGGCGATGGGGTGAAGATTCTTCAGGAAGCGCCTATCGGTACGGCCTCGACGTTTGCCGGCTGGCAGGGTGAGGGTGAGCTGCAAGGCACGCTGAACCTGGACATTCCCCTGGTCAAAGGTGAAGAACCGAAGATCGTGGTGGGCTTCAAGACGGAGCAGGCGCGTCTCAAACTCAAAGACCCGGAGCTGGAACTGACGCAGCTCAAGGGCAGCTTCCGCTTCGACAGCACCAAGGGCCTGAGTGGCGAAGGCATCAGTGCCCAGGCCTTTGAGCGGCCCGTAAGCGCACAGATTTTTGCCGACGGTAAGCGTGGCAAGGCCAGCACTCGGGTGGTCGCCAAGGGGCAGGTTGCGGTCAAGAAGCTCACTGACTGGTTGAACATCAGTCAGCCCCTGCCGGTGTCCGGCGAGGTGCCGTATCAATTGCAACTGAACCTCGATGGTGCCGATAGCCAATTGAGGGTCAGTTCCAGCCTCAGGGGCGTGGCGGTGGACTTGCCAGCCCCGTTCGGCATGACCGCCAGTACAGGGCGCAACAGTGTGTTCCGCATGACCCTGCAAGGAGCTGAACGCCGTTACTGGTTCGACTACGGTGAGCTGGCCGACTTCACGTTCGCGGCTCCCAGCGGCAAGCTCGCCGAAGGGCGCGGAGAGCTGTTCCTGGGCGATGGCACGGCCTTGTTGCCGACCAGCAAAGGACTGCGGATACGTGGGGTTCTGTCGGAACTGGACGTCGAGCCCTGGAAGGCGCTGGTGGACCGCTATGCCGGGCAGAACCCGGGCGACAGCGCCAAGCAACTGCTCAGCAGCGCGAATTTCAAGGTCGGCACGCTCAGCGCCTTTGGCACTCATCTGGATCAGGTCAACCTGCTGCTGACCCGCAAGCCAAGCGCCTGGCAGTTGCAGATCGACAGTCAACAGGCCAGAGGCACTGTCGCTATTGCTGACGCCCAGGCTGCGCCAATGACCATCGACATGCAGTACGTGCGCCTGCCTGCTGCCGATCCGGCGGCGCAGGCCGATGATAATGCGCCAGACCCTCTGGCTTCGGTGGACCCGAAGAATGTCCCGGCGCTGGATATTGCCATCGCCCAACTGTTCCAGGGGCCGGCCCTGATCGGTCGTTGGGCGCTCAAGGTTCGTCCCAGCGCCAAGGGCATGACCTTCAACAGCCTGGACCTGGGGCTCAAGGGCATGCAGCTCAAAGGCGAGGGCGGCTGGGAAGGCACCGCTGGCGCCAGCAGCAGTTGGTACCGCGGTCGCATTGGCGGCAAGAACCTGGGCGATGTGCTCAAGGGCTGGGGCTTTGCCCCCACCGTCACCAGTGAATCGTTTCATCTGGATGTTGATGGCCGCTGGCCCGGCTCGCCGGCCTGGGTCGGTCTGAAGCGGTTCTCCGGCAGCTTGGACGCCACGTTGCGCAAGGGCCAGTTCGTTGAAGTTGAGGGCGGTGCCCAGGCGCTGCGGGTGTTCGGGCTGCTTAACTTCAACTCCATTGGTCGACGCTTGCGCCTGGACTTCTCTGACCTGTTCGGCAAGGGGCTGAGCTATGACCGGGTCAAAGGCGTATTGGCGGCGAGCAACGGGGTCTATGTCACTCGTGAACCGATCACCTTGACCGGGCCGTCGAGCAACCTGGAGCTCAATGGCACCTTGGACATGGTGGCCGACCAAGTGGACGCCAAGCTGCTGGTGACGTTGCCGGTGACCAACAACTTGCCGATTGCCGCCTTGATTGCCGGTGCGCCGGCGGTGGGCGGTGCGTTGTTTTTGATCGACAAGTTGATCGGCGATCGTGTGGCGCGCTTTGCCAGCGTCAAATACAACGTCAAAGGCCCATGGAAAGAGCCGAAAATCACCTTAGACAAGCCGTTTTGAGAATCCTCGACTCACGCCCATGGAGTAGCATGACGACCTACCCAACACGGAGTACGCCATGTCTCTTGCGGTGATTCAAATGGTCAGCCAGAGCGATGTTCTGGCCAATCTGGCACAGGCTCGTGGCTTGCTTGAGCGCGCTGCTGCGGGGGGCGCCACACTGGCGGTGCTGCCAGAAAACTTCGCTGCCATGGGCCGTCGCGACATGGCTGCCATCGGTCGCGCCGAGGCCCTCGGCGAGGGACCGATCCTGCCGTGGTTGAAACAGACCGCTTGCGACCTCAGGTTATGGATTGTCGCCGGCACTTTGCCGCTGCCACCCGAGGATCAGCCCGACGCCAAGTCCAATGCCTGCTCGTTGCTGGTGGATGACCAGGGGCAAGTGGTGGCGCGCTACGACAAATTGCATTTGTTCGATGTCGACGTGGCCGACAATCGCGGCCGCTACCGTGAATCCGATGACTATGCTCATGGACACCGCATAGTGGTGGCGGATACCCCGGTGGGGCGTTTGGGGCTGACGGTGTGTTACGACTTGCGCTTCCCTGAGCTGTACAGCGAACTGCGCGCCGCCGGCGCCGAATTGATCAGCGCGCCCTCAGCCTTTACCGCGGTGACCGGCGCCGCCCATTGGGAGGTGCTGATCCGGGCCCGGTCCATTGAAACCCAGTGCTACCTGCTGGCGGCGGCCCAGGGCGGCGTGCACCCAGGCCCGCGGGAAACCTACGGCCACGCGGCGATCATCGACCCCTGGGGGCGAGTGCTGGCGCAGCAGGATCAAGGTGAGGGCGTGCTGCTGGCCGAGCGCGACAGCAGCGAACAGGCGTCCATTCGGGCGCGGATGCCGGTGTTCAGTCATCGGCGCATTTTCTCGCAAGGCGTTCAACGGCTTGCATCAGTACGACGAATTTAAGGCCAAAGCATATGAGCGGGTTGTTGTCCTCAGTCAGTGAACATCTTCTAGCCCCGGGCGGCGTGACCATCGAAAGCTTGCAGGGCGTGCTGGGGGATCTGGCCGGCCCGGGCATCGATGCCGCCGACCTGTATTTCCAGGGACAGATTTCCGAGTCCTGGTCCCTGGAAGACGGGATCGTCAAGGAAGGCAGTTTCAATCTCGACCAAGGGGTCGGGGTGCGGGCGCAGTCCGGCGAAAAGACCGGCTTTGCCTACAGCAACGCCATCACCCTAGAAGCCCTGGGCCTGGCGGCCCGTGCTGCCCGCTCGATCTCCCGGGCCGGGCAGAGCGGTACCGTGCAGGCATTCACCAGCCAGGACGTGGCGCAACTGTATGCGCCGGACAACCCCCTGGAAGTCATCAGCCGTGCCGAAAAGGTCGAGCTGCTCAAGCGCGTTGACGCCGCGACCCGGGCTCTGGATCCGCGTATCCAGCAGGTCAGCGTGAGCATGGCCGGGGTCTGGGAGCGGATTCTGGTGGCCTCCACCGACGGCGGCCTGGCGGCGGATGTGCGGCCGTTGGTGCGCTTCAATGTCAGCGTCATCGTCGAGCAGAACGGTCGCCGCGAGCGCGGTGGCCACGGTGGCGGCGGGCGTACCGACTACCGCTATTTCCTGACTGAAGATCGGGCCATGGGCTATGCCCGTGAAGCGCTGCGTCAGGCCCTGGTCAATCTCGAAGCCATTCCGGCACCGGCCGGCACCTTGCCGGTGGTACTCGGCTCTGGCTGGTCCGGGGTGCTGTTGCACGAAGCCGTGGGCCACGGTCTGGAGGGGGACTTCAACCGCAAGGGCAGTTCGGCCTACAGCGGCCGCATGGGCGAGAGGGTGGCTTCTAAGCTCTGCACCATCGTCGACGACGGCACCCTTGCCGGTCGCCGCGGTTCTCTGAGCGTGGATGACGAAGGCACCCCCACTGAATGCACCACCCTGATCGAGAACGGTGTGCTCAAGGGGTACATGCAGGACAAGCTCAACGCCCGTCTGATGGGCGTGGCCCGTACCGGCAATGGTCGTCGCGAGTCGTATGCGCACCTGCCGATGCCGCGCATGACCAACACCTACATGCTGGCTGGTGAAAGCGATCCGGCGGAAATCATCGCCTCGGTGAAGAAGGGCATCTATTGCGCCAATCTTGGCGGCGGCCAGGTGGACATCACCAGCGGCAAGTTCGTGTTCTCCACCAGCGAGGCCTACCTGATCGAAGACGGCAAGATCACCGCGCCGGTCAAAGGGGCGACCCTGATTGGCAATGGCCCGGAAGCGATGAGCCGGGTGTCGATGGTGGGCAATGACTTGTCCCTGGATAGCGGTGTCGGCACTTGTGGCAAGGACGGGCAATCAGTGCCAGTGGGCGTCGGCCAGCCGACCCTGAAGATCGATGCGATCACCGTGGGTGGCACAGGGGCATAAGAGAAGAGGGCGCCGGATGAGCTGCTGGGCAGCTCATCCGTGGAGGGCTCAACGCAGGCCGCGTTGGGTTTCGTCCAGTTCGCGGATGTACTTGAAGATTTTACGGCTGGAGGCCGGTGCCTTGTTATGGGCCACCTCATGCTGGGCCTGACGAATCAGGGAGCGCAATTGCTGGCGATCGGCATCCGGATATTCGTTGACGAACTTTTCCAGGACGTCATCGCCGCCGCCGATCAGGCGGTCACGCCAACGTTCCAGGTTGTGGAAACGTTCGTTGTACTGCCGGGTGGAGGCGTCGAGTTGGTCGAGCAGTTGCAGAATCGCGTCGGTGTCCTGGTCACGCATCAGCTTGCCGATGAATTGCAGGTGGCGCTTTCGAGCGATATGGGCGACGTGCTTGGGCGCATCCGCCAGGGCCCGGCGCAAGGCGTCGGTCAACGGCAGTTTGTTTAGCAAGTCAGGCTTGAGAGTGGTAAGGCGCTCGCCGAGATCAACCAGAGCATGCAGCTCGCGTTTGACCTGGGATTTGCTTTTCTCCCCATCGAGGGAGTCGTCGTAAGAATCAACCATGGTGGCAGTCCGCAAAGAAACGCCGCCATGATAACCAGTCGAGGGCCGCTTGTCCGGCCCGGTCGCTCGCCGGCCTTAATCGAAAGCAGAATTTGAGTGGAGAACAGCATGAGTGCAGCACAAAGCGTCGGCCCACAGGCTTTGCCGGCCCTGCAGGAGCAAGTCGAGCAGATCGTTGCCGAGGCCAAGCGCCAGGGGGCCAGTGCCTGCGAAGTGGCGGTGTCTCTGGAGCAGGGCCTGTCGACTTCGGTGCGCCAGCGAGAAGTGGAAACCGTGGAGTTCAACCGCGACCAGGGCTTTGGCATCACCCTCTATGTGGGTCAGCGCAAGGGGTCGGCCAGCACCTCTGCCAGCGGCCCCGAGGCCATTCGTGAAACCGTGGCCGCGGCCCTGGCAATCGCCAAGCACACCTCCGAAGACGATGCCTCGGGTTTGGCTGATGCCGCCCTGATGGCCAAGGACCTGCAGGATTTCGACCTGTTCCATGCCTGGGACATCACTCCCGAGCAAGCCATCGAGCAGGCCTTGACCTGTGAGGCGGCGGCCTTTGCCGCCGACAGCCGGATCAAGAATGCCGACGGCACCACCTTGAGCACCCATCAGGGCTGCCGGGTGTATGGCAACAGCCATGGCTTTATCGGTGGTTATGCCTCCACTCGCCACAGTCTGAGCTGCGTGATGATTGCCGAGGCTGACGGCCAGATGCAGCGTGACTATTGGTACGACGTGAATCGTCAGGGGCCACGGTTGGCGTCGCCCGAGAGCATTGGTCAGCGCGCGGCCCAGCGTGCCGCCAGCCGTCTGGGCGCGCGCCCGGTGCCGACCTGCGAAGTGCCGGTGCTGTTTTCCGCGGAACTGGCCGGCGGCCTGTTCGGCAGTTTTCTCGGCGCGATTTCCGGCGGCAATCTGTATCGCAAGTCATCCTTCCTTGAAGGCGCCTTGGGCCAACAGCTGTTTCCCCAGTGGCTGACCATCGATGAGCGTCCGCACCTGATGCGCGCCATGGGCAGTTCGGCGTTCGATGGTGATGGCCTGGCCACTTACGCCAAGCCTTTCGTCAAGGACGGTGAGTTGGTGTCCTATGTGCTCGGCACCTATTCTGGGCGCAAGCTTGGCATGCCGAGCACCGCCAATGCCGGCGGCGTGCATAACCTGTTCGTCACCCATGGCGATGAAGACCAGGCGGCGTTGTTGCGACGCATGGGGCGTGGCCTGTTGGTGACCGAGTTGATGGGCCACGGCCTGAACATGGTCACCGGCGACTACTCTCGCGGTGCGGCTGGGTTCTGGGTGGAGAATGGAGAAATCCAGTTCGCTGTGCAGGAAGTCACCATTGCCGGTAATCTGCGGGACATGTTCAAGCAGATCATTGCCGTGGGTAACGACCTAGAACTGCGCAGCAATATTCGCACCGGCTCGGTGCTGATCGAACGCATGACTGTCGCTGGTAGCTGACCGCCCTCCTGAGTCACCCCAACGCGCCACCTCCCCGGGTGGCGCGTTTTTTTATGTACGCCGTTCTTGTAGAAGTTGGCTTGCCCGCGAAGGCGTCCTGACGCCTGACACCAGGCTCAAGGGCCCACTCGCCGGCAAGTCGGTTCCTACAAGAATTGGGCAAAATTCGTACAAGTCAGATTGATTTGATTCTCAATGTCATTTAATAATGAAAATCATTATTCAATGAGCCCAGGTCATGAGTTCTGCCTTGCACGAGCAGCCCTACCTCGAAAGCTGGCGCTGGATGAGTCGCCAGATCCGTTGCGCACTGGAACCGGACGAACCACGTCTGATCGAGCATTACCTCGCCGAGGGCCACTACCTGGCCTGCTGCACCGCGATGTCGGCCTGGACCGTCGCTGAAACCTCCTTCCGTTTGTTGATCAATACCGCTACCGATATTGCGCTGCCCTGGCACTGGCGCAGCCTGTGCCTGGATCAGGCCTGGCGGCCATTGCGTGACATGGAGCGGTTGTCTTTGTGCAAGTGCCGGCTCAAGCGCTGGCAAAGCCATGCCTGGCAACTGGCGACCTGCTCGCTGTTGCCTTCCATTCCTCTGATTGAACTGGTGCAAGGATTTCCCGATGAGTAATACCCGTATCGAACGCGACAGCATGGGCGAACTGCAGGTCCCGGAGCAGGCCTTGTATGGCGCGCAGACTCAGCGCGCGGTGGATAACTTTCCCATCAGCGGGCAACGCATGCCGGCAGCTTTCATTCGTGCCCTGATTCTGGCCAAGGCTGCAGCGGCCGAGGCCAACGTCGAGCTTGGGCAGCTCAGCGCCTCCCAGGGCAAGGCCATTGTCGATGCCGCCCAGGGTCTGTTGGAAGGCGACTATATGCAGCACTTTCCGGTGGACATCTTCCAGACCGGCTCCGGTACCAGTTCCAACATGAACGCCAACGAAGTGCTGGCGACCCTGGCCAGCCGTTTGCTGGGCGAGGTGGTCAATCCCAATGACCACGTCAACTGTGGTCAGAGCAGCAACGACATCATTCCCACCACCATTCACGTCAGCGCAGCCCTGACCCTGCATGAGCAACTGCTGCCGGCACTGGTGCACCTGGTGGACGTCATTGAGCGCAAGGCGGTGCAGGTGCACCCCTTCATCAAGACCGGTCGCACGCACCTGATGGACGCGATGCCGGTGCGCATGAGTCAGGTGCTGGACGGTTGGGCGCAGCAGCTCAAGGCCAATATCGCTCACTTGCAGGACCTGCTGCCGAGCCTGCAGGCCCTGGCTCAGGGCGGCACCGCCGTGGGTACCGGAATCAACGCTCACCCCGAGTTCGCTGCGCGCTTCAGCCAGCAGTTGAGCAAGCTGACCCAGGTGCAGTTCACCCCGGGCAAGAACCTGTTCGCCCTGATCGGCTCACAGGACACTGCGGTCACGGTGTCCGGCCAGCTCAAGGCCACTGCGGTGTCGTTGATGAAGATCGCCAACGACCTGCGCTGGATGAACTCCGGTCCACTGGCGGGGCTTGGCGAGATCGAGCTGGAGGGGCTGCAGCCGGGCTCGTCGATCATGCCGGGCAAGGTCAATCCGGTGATTCCGGAAGCCGTGGCGATGGTCGCGGCCCAAGTCATTGGTAACGACAGCACCATCACCGTGGCCGGGCAATCGGGCAACTTCGAGCTCAACGTGATGCTGCCGATCATTGCCCAGAACCTGCTCGGCAGTATTGAACTGCTGGCCAACTCCAGTCGCCTGTTGGCGGACAAGGCCATTGCCAGCTTCAAGGTCAACGAGCCCAAGCTCAAGGAAGCACTGTCACGCAACCCGATCCTGGTGACTGCTCTGAACCCGATTATCGGGTATCAGAAGGCCGCTGAAATTGCCAAGACTGCCTACAAGCAAGGTCGCCCGGTGATCGACGTGGCACTTGAACTCACTGATCTGCCACGCAGCCAGCTTGAGGTCCTGCTGGACCCGGAAAAACTCACCGCAGGCGGCGTGTAACTCCCAACACCGCTTTGGAGGCTCACCATGGAGCACTGGAAGCGCACGATCGAAAGGGCCAATCGCCTCTTTATGCAGGGTGAACTGGTGGATGCTCGCGAGTTCTACCTGCAGGCACTGGCCTTGGCTCAGGTGTTGTTCGAGCGCTGGGAGGATGCCGACGAGGCGGTGGCAGCCTGTGTGATTTCCCATCACAACCTGGCGGACCTGCATTTGCGCCTGAACCAGCCGGAGGAGAGCGCGGAGTACCTCTGCGCGATCCACCAGCGCCTGCTGCAGACCATGCAGAACAGCCGCCTCAGCCCTGCCTTGCGCGAAGCGGCTTTGCGCCAGAGCAGCAAGACCTACGTCGAACTGCTGAATTTCATCGGCGATCACGGTGAATACCCCCGTACTCATCGTTTGCTGGACAGCAACGTCGCGGGCCTGTCAGCCGACAGCCCGCTAGCCGACAGCCCCTCTTACGGAGCCCATTGATATGTCCTTTACCTTGCCTGCACTGCCTTATGCCTACGACGCCCTGGAGCCGCACATTGATGCGCAGACCATGGAGATTCACTACAGCAAGCACCACCAGACCTACATCAACAATCTCAATGCTGCTGTAGAAGGCACTGAATGGGCGGGTTGGGAAGTCGAAAAATTGGTGGCCAGCGTCCAGCAACTGCCGGAAAAACTTCGGGCCGCGGTGATCAACCAAGGGGGTGGCCACGCCAACCATTCGCTGTTCTGGGCGGTGATGACCCCAGCCGGCGGCGGTAAGCCCGAGGGTGCCCTGGCTCAGGCAATCGAGCAGCAACTGGGTGGTTTCGAGCACTTCAAGGAGGCGTTCACCAAGGCTGCGCTGACCCGTTTCGGCAGTGGTTGGGCCTGGCTCAGCGTGACTCCAGAGAAAAAGCTGCTGGTGGAAAGCAGCGGTAACCAGGACAGCCCGCTGATGAATGGCAATACGCCGATTCTCGGCCTGGATGTGTGGGAGCACGCCTATTACCTGCGCTATCAGAACCGTCGCCCGGAATACATCAATGCGTTCTACAACGTGATCAATTGGCCGGAAGTCGCTCAACGCTATCAGGCTGCGATGGCCTGATACCTCCATTCATAACAAGACCTAAGGCCGAGTATGGGCACTGAAACACTGGCGATCAGCAGCGGACGGATGTTTCGTTATGCCTTCGGTTCGCTGTTGCTGTTGGCGGGCACTGCGCTGCTGGTGGCTCAAGGGCTGAGCTGGTTGGATCTGGAACCAAGGTTGTTGCGCGCCTTGCAGGGTGGGTCCATCTGCGCACTGGGCACGGCGCTGGGGGCGGTCCCGGTGCTGGTGATCCGCAGAATGCCGATGGCCGTGAGCGATACATTGCTGGGTTTTGGCGCTGGGGTGATGCTGGCGGCGACGGCGTTTTCGCTGATCGTTCCCGGTATTGCCGCTGCTCAAGACGTGGGCTTGTCTGCCTGGGGCTCCAGTGGCCTGGTTTGCGCCGGCATCATGCTGGGGGCTTTTGGCTTGTTCCTGGTGGATCGCAAGGTCTCAGGAGCCAGCCCCGAAGTGTTGGTGGGTACGGCGGAGCATCCGGTGATTGCTCCACGCATCTGGCTGTTTGTCTTTGCCATCATTGCCCACAACATTCCGGAAGGCATGGCGGTAGGGGTGTCGGCAGGGGGCGGCATAGCGGATGCAGACAGCTTGGCCATGGGTATTGCCCTGCAGGATGTGCCGGAGGGGCTGGTGATCGCTCTGGTGCTGGCGGGGGCGGGGATGTCGCGGGTCAGGGCATTTCTGATTGGCGCCGCTTCAGGCTTGGTGGAGCCGGTCTTTGCCTTGCTCTGTGCCTGGTTGGTCAGCCTGGCGCAGGTGCTGCTGCCGCTGGGTTTGGCCCTGGCGGCGGGTGCCATGCTGCTGGTGGTGACCCACGAAGTGATTCCCGAGTCGCGCCGCAATGGTCACGAAAAGCTTGCCAGTCTCGGGTTGTGCCTTGGCTTTTGTCTGATGATGGTCATGGACACGGCACTGGCCTGAGTGTCGTGTGGTGGCCGGTCCGCTTGGGCTTATTCGCCTTCGTCGAAGAAGTTGTTAATCAACGTTACCAAGGCATCCAGCGCTTCCTGCTCTCGCTCACCTTCGGTCATGAGGTGGATCTTGGTGCCCTTGCCGGCGGCCAGCATCATCATCGCCATGATGCTCTTGCCATCGACCATGGATTCAGGTGTTCTACCGGCGCGGATCTGGCAAGGGAACTGGCCGGCCACGCCGACGAATTTTGCTGAGGCGCGGGCATGCAGGCCCAGTTTGTTGATGATCTCAATTTCCAGAGCAGGCATCGCGGGGTAGATCCTTTCAGCTAAGGTCGCGGTGGCGAACCTGGACGTTCTTCAGGGATTTCTGCAGTACCTGGCCCAGGCGTTCGGTCAGGTATACGGAGCGGTGATGGCCACCGGTACAGCCAATGGCGATGGTCACATAAGCGCGGTTGCTGGCGGCAAAGCGCGGCAGCCATTTGAGCAGATAGCTTTCGATGTCCTGGAACATCTCTTCGACATCAGGCTGCGCGGCCAGGTATTCGGCTACGGGGGCGTCGAGCCCGGATTGGGCGCGCAGTTCGGGCTTCCAATACGGGTTGGGCAGGCAGCGCACGTCAAACACCAGGTCGGCGTCCACCGGCATGCCGCGCTTGAAACCGAAAGACTCCACCAGGAACGCGGTGCCGGGCTCCGGCTGATTGAGCAACCGCAGCTTGATGGTGTCTCGTAGCTGGTAGAGGTTCAGATTGGTGGTGTTGACCTTGAGATCGGCCAGATCGACGATCGGTCCCAGCAGTTGGGTCTCGTCGTGGATCGCTTCTGCCAACGAGCGATTGGCGCTGCTCAGCGGGTGACGGCGTCGTGTTTCTGAGAAGCGCTTGAGCAGGGTTTCCTCGTCGGCGTCCAGGTAGAGCACATCGCATTGGATATGTCGGCTGCGCACTTCCTCCAGCAGCTCTGGAAAGCGCGACAGGTGGCTGGGCAGGTTGCGCGCGTCAATCGACACCGCAACCAATGGTTGCGCCAGTTCAGTGTGAATCAATGCACGTTCAGCCAGCTCAGGCAGCAAGCCGGCGGGAAGGTTATCGATGCAGTAATAGCCGTGGTCCTCGAGAACATCGAGGGCGGTGCTTTTACCTGAGCCGGAGCGGCCGCTGACGATGATCAAGCGCATGATTACTGACCGTTTTGTTCGTCCAGGACGACCTGATACAAGGCTTCGTTGCTGGTGGCGCTGCGCAACCGATCACGTACTTCCTTGCGATCGAGCATGCTCGCGATCTGCCGAAGCAGCTCCAGGTGGGCATCGGTGGCGGCTTCGGGGACCAACAGCACGAACAGCAGGTCCACGGGAGCGCCATCAATGGCATCGAAATCAATGGGAGCGTCCAGGTGCATCAGGGCGCTGATGGGCGATTCGCAGCCTTTGAGGCGGCAATGCGGAATAGCGATGCCGTTGCCAAAACCGGTAGAGCCAAGTTTTTCACGGGCAATCAGGCTCTCGAAGACATCCTGCATCTCCAGATCGGGCACTTCACGGCTGATCAGGTTGGCAATTTGTTCGAGGGCACGTTTCTTACTGCCGCCCGGCACGTTCACCAAGGAACGGCCGGGGGTCAGGATGTTTTCAAGTCGGATCATGGGAGGGGAGTGTTAGCGACCCGTACCTTGGAGAAGGTGGAGTTGCTTTTCCTTATGCTTTTTCAGTTGGCGGTCAAGCTTGTCCGTGAGCAGGTCGATTGCGGCATACATATCGTCATGTTCTGCATTGGCGACGACCTCCCCACCGTGGATGTGCAAGGTGGCTTCGATTTTCTGCTTCAGTTTCTCGACAGCCATGGTGACCTGCACATTGGTAATCTTGTCGAAATGCCGCTCCAGTCGGTCGAGTTTTTCGCCGATATAAGCGCGCAGGGGTTCAGTCACTTCGAGTTGGTGTCCACTGATGTTGACTTGCATACAGCTTCTCCTTCGTTGCCAGTGCATAACGCGGCAGGCTAGGGTGCCTGCCACCTAGACCATGCCTGCAACCAGCTGGCTCAGCCAGCTTGCAGGCACACTCCGAAACGCTGTGGCCGGCCCGGCGGTTACATCAACCGCTTCCGTTCGCTGGAAGGCGCGATCCCAAGGGATTCGCGGTACTTGGCGACGGTACGACGGGCTACCTGAATGCCTTGTGCCTCCAGTAAACCAGCGATCTTGCTGTCACTCAACGGCTTTTTCTGATTTTCCGCAGCCACCAGTTTTTTGATGATCGCGCGGATTGCCGTGGACGAGCATTCACCGCCTTCCGAGGTGCTGACGTGGCTGGAGAAAAAGTATTTCAGTTCATATATGCCCCGCGGGGTATGCATGAATTTTTGCGTGGTCACCCGGGAGATCGTTGACTCGTGCATGCCCACTGCTTCGGCGATGTCATGCAGAACCAATGGCTTCATCGCTTCATCGCCGTACTCGAGAAAGCCGCGTTGGTGCTCGACGATTTGGGTGGCGACTTTCATCAGGGTTTCGTTGCGGCTCTGTAGGCTCTTGATGAACCAACGGGCCTCCTGCAGCTGATTGCGCATGAAGGTGTTGTCGGCGCTGGTGTCGGCGCGGCGGACAAAACCTGCGTATTGCGCGTTGACTCGCAGACGCGGTACGGATTCCTGGTTCAGCTCCACCAGCCAGCGTTCGTTGTCCTTGCGCACGATGACGTCCGGGACCACGTATTCGGCTTCACTGGATTCGATCTGTGAGCCCGGGCGAGGGTTGAGGCTCTGCACCAGTTCGATGACTTGGCGCAATTCGTCTTCCTTGAGCTTCATGCGACGCATCAACTGGTTGTAGTCGCGGCTGCCCAGGAGGTCGATGTAGTCATTGACCAGGCGCTGTGCTTCGCTCAGCCAAGGCGTTTTCGCTGGCAGCTGGCGCAATTGCAGCATCAGGCACTCACCCAGATTGCGTGCGCCGATACCGGCGGGCTCGAATTGCTGGATGCGGTGCAGGACGGCTTCGATCTCGTCCAGTTCGATATCCAGTTCCGGATCGAAGGCCTCGAGAATCTCCTCGAGGGTCTCGTCCAGATAACCCTGATTGTTGATGCAGTCGATCAGGGTTACGGCGATCAGGCGGTCGGTGTCCGACATCGGGGCCAGGTTCAGTTGCCAGAGCAGATGGCTCTGCAGGCTTTCGCCCGCGGAGGTGCGAGTGGTGAAGTCCCACTCGTCGTCATCGCTGCTGGGCAGGCTGCTGGCGCTGGTCTGGTAGACGTCTTCCCAGGCGGTATCTACCGGCAGTTCGTTGGGAATGCGCTCGTTCCACTCGCCTTCCTCAAGGTTATCCACCGTGGGGGCGGTTTCCTGGTAGGAGGGTTCCTGGGGCTCGGTATTGGGTTTGGACTCGGTGTTGTCGGCCAGCGGGTCGCTGTTGTCGAAGTCGTCGCCTTCTTCCTGGCGTTCGAGCATCGGGTTGGACTCCAGGGCCTCCTGGATTTCCTGTTGCAGGTCCAGGGTCGACAATTGGAGCAGGCGGATGGCCTGTTGCAGCTGCGGTGTCATCGTCAGCTGCTGGCCCATTCTAAGGACTAGCGATGGTTTCATGGCAGGGGCTTAACACCTTATTTGCCGGCGCACATGCGCCATCCACTACAGGGCGCCGGAGCGCCAAACATAAGCAAATTATATGCCTGAAACTGAAGTGTTTGCCTAGAGCGCTGGAACAATAAACTTTGCAGGGGTTTATCGTTCCTGGCGCTCTGGCGTCTAGCCCAACACCTCAGCCGTTACAGGCGGAACTCATGGCCCAAATAGACTTCCTTGACCAGTTCGTTGGCCAGGATGGTCTCTGAATCACCTTCGGCGATCAGTTGTCCGTCGTTGACGATGTAGGCGGTCTCGCAGATGTCCAGGGTTTCACGGACATTGTGATCGGTGATCAGTACGCCGATGCCCTTGGCTTTCAGGTGGTGGATGATCTGCTTGATGTCGCCGACCGAGATCGGGTCCACGCCGGCGAAGGGTTCGTCAAGCAGGATGAACTTGGGTGCGGTGGCCAGGGCTCGGGCGATTTCCACGCGACGGCGTTCACCGCCGGACAAACTCATGCCGAGGTTGTCGCGGATGTGGTTGATGTGGAATTCCTGCAGCAGGCTTTCCAGTTCCTGGCGACGACCGGCTTTGTCGAGCTCTTTGCGGGTCTCGAGGATGGCCATGATGTTGTCGGCCACTGACAGCTTGCGAAAGATCGAGGCTTCCTGGGGCAAGTAACCAATGCCGGCGCGTGCGCGGCCATGCATCGGTTGGTGGCTGACGTCGAGATCGTCGATCAAGACCCGTCCCTGATCGGCCTGGACCAGGCCGACGATCATGTAGAAGCAGGTGGTCTTGCCGGCGCCGTTGGGGCCGAGCAGGCCGACGATCTGGCCGCTGTCGATGGACAGGCTGACGTCACGCACGACCTGGCGGCTCTTGTAGCTCTTGGCCAGGTGCTGAGCTTTCAGAGTTGCCATTACTGGGCCTTTTGCTCGTCGGTTTTCTTTTTCGGCTGGATGACCATGTCGATCCGCGGACGTGGCGCGGTCACCGAGCTGCCATTGGCGCGACCGGCGTTAGCCACTTGCTTGACGGTGTCATAGACGATCTTCTCGCCTTCGGTGGTGTTGCCGTCGTTGATGACCTTGGCCTTGTCGATCAGCACGATGCGGTTCTGCTGGGCGTGGTACTGAATGGTTACCGCGTAGGCCTGGACGGGCTTTGGATCGGTCTGCTTCTGCAATTGCTCAAAGTAGGCCAGGTTGCCTACCGAGGTCACCACGTCGATTTCGCCGCTTTTGGCTCGGGTGATGGTCACGGTGTTACCGGTGATCTTCATCGAACCCTGAGTGATGATTACATCGCCCTTGTAGGTGGCTACGCCATTCCTGTCATCGAGTTGGGCGTCGTCGGCCTGGATGCGGATTGGCTGTTGGCTATCGTTCGGCAGAGCCCAGGCGCTCACGCTTCCCAGTGCTGCGCCCAGACTGAGCAAAATAGGGAGGGTTTTAACGAGCCTCATACTGTCCTCTTACGTTCGATAGCAGGTTCATCCTGCCGTCTTTCAAATACGCTTTCATTCCCTTGGCCGTAGTCACGCCGCCGGCGCCGTCGATTCTAACGGCTTGCTCGGTCTGCGCATATTGCTTCTGTGGGAATACTGTCATGCGGCTGGTGGTGATCAGCAGGTTGCGGTTGCGCTCGTCGGTGCGGGAAACCCGTACCGAGTCGATCAGCTCGACTTCGGTGCCGTCCGGATTGACTTCGCCGCGCTCGCTCTGGACGTGCCAGGGGAAGGTGGTGCCGCGGTACATCTGCAGATCGGGCTTGGTCAGCAGGGTCACTTCGCTGGCCTTGACGTGCTCGACCTTGTCCGAGGTCATTTCGTACTGCAGTTTGCCGTCGGGCAGGTATTGCACGCTGCGGGCGTTGATCACGTAATAGTCAATGGCGTTCTCGTCGACCTGCACGACAGGCTTGTCGAGGAAGCGCTCGGGGCTGATGTTCCAGTAACCGACCGCCGCGAACAGCAGGGCGATGGTCCCGAAAATCAGAATGTTGCGAATCTTTTTACTCAGCATTGGAAGGCTCTATAGGTAAGCGGCGTTGGCTGCTTCAAGGCGATCCTGGGCTTGCAGGATCAGTTCGCAAAACTCCCTGGCGGCACCTTCGCCACCACGGGCTGCGGTAACGCCGTGGGCGTGTTCGCGAACAAAGCCGGCCGCGTTGGCCACCGCCATGCCCAGGCCGACGCGGCGGATCACCGGCAGGTCGGGCAGGTCGTCACCCAGATAGGCGACTTGTTCATAGCTTAGGCCTAGCTGGGCAAGAAGTTCGTCCAGCACCACCAGCTTGTCTTCGCGCCCCTGATACAGGTGGGGGATACCCAGGTTTTTCGCGCGGCGTTCCACCACGGGCGTTTTGCGTCCGCTGATAATCGCGGTCTGTACCCCGGCGGCCATGAGCATCTTGATGCCTTGGCCATCGAGGGTGTTGAAGGTCTTGAATTCGCTGCCGTCTTCCAGGAAGTACAGGCGACCGTCGGTCAGCACACCGTCGACGTCGAAAACCGCCAGCTTGATGTGTTTGCCGCGTTGCAGCAGATCGGCATTCATTACATGACTCCCGCGCGCAGCAGGTCGTGCATGTTCAAGGCGCCGATCGGTCGGTCATCCTTGTCCACCACCACCAGGGCGCTGATTTTATGGTCTTCCATGATTTTCAGGGCTTCGGCGGCCAGCATATCAGCGCGCGCGGTCTTGCCATGAGGGGTCATCACCGAATCGATGGTGGCGTGGTGGATATCAATGGCGCGATCCAGGGTGCGACGCAGGTCGCCGTCGGTGAAGATCCCCGCCAGGCAGCCATCGTTCTCCAGAATGACCGTCATGCCGAGACCCTTGCGGGTCATTTCCATGAGGGCGTCCTTGAGCAGTGTGCCCCGTTGCACCTGTGGCAGATCGTTGCCTTCGTGCATGACGTTCTCGACCTTGAGCAACAGGCGACGGCCGAGCGCGCCTCCCGGGTGGGAGAAAGCAAAGTCTTCGGCAGTAAATCCACGGGCTTCCAACAGCGCCACGGCCAGGGCGTCGCCCATCACCAGGGCGGCAGTGGTGGAGGAGGTGGGGGCCAGATTCAACGGGCAGGCTTCGTGCTCGACGTGGACATTGAGGTTGACGTCTGCGGCCTTGGCCAGTGGCGAATCAGGGTTGCCGGTGAGGCTGATCAGTTGGATGCCCAAACGCTTGATCAGCGGTAGCAGGGTGACGATTTCGTTGGTGGAGCCAGAGTTGGAGAGGGCCAGGATCACGTCGTCGCGGGTGATCATGCCCATGTCGCCATGGCTGGCTTCGGCCGGATGGACAAAGAAAGCGGTGGTTCCGGTGCTGGCCAGGGTGGCGGCGATCTTGTTGCCTATGTGCCCGGACTTACCCATGCCGACCACGACCACGCGGCCTTTGCTGTCCAGAATCATCTCGCAAGCGCGTACGAAATCTGCGTCGATGTGGGGCAGCAAGCCTTCTACGGCCTGAAGTTCGAGGCGGATGGTGCGTTGTGCTGATTGAATCAGGTCGCTGGATTGGCTCATGTCTGAAGTCGTATAGCCCGATGAAAAGGCGGCGATTATAGCGGCAATGAACAAATCCCTCACGCAAGTTCGTCAGCCTTTGTCTACTGCTTGCAAGGAATCCGCCGATTTTGCCTGTCGCCGAGCTGAATGGTGACGGCTTCGGCCTTGGGGGCTCCGTATCAGCAGTGATATAGTTCGCCGCCAGTTCGGCCTGCCCAGGAGCGTGTACTCCCGGCAGGGAGCCAAGCGTCCGAGTGATAGGCTGCATCGCAAGGAGTTTAGATGAGTGCCGATAACGCCTACGCGGTCGAGCTGAAGGGACTGACCTTCAAGCGCGGTACGCGCAGCATTTTCAATAACGTGGACATTCGTATTCCGCGAGGCAAGGTCACCGGCATCATGGGGCCTTCAGGCTGCGGGAAAACCACCCTGTTGCGCTTGA
This sequence comes from Pseudomonas sp. LD120, assembly GCF_009861525.1. Lineage (GTDB taxonomy): Bacteria > Pseudomonadota > Gammaproteobacteria > Pseudomonadales > Pseudomonadaceae > Aquipseudomonas. Next base: position 1,233,520 of record NZ_WVHL01000005.1, read on the forward strand.
TGGGCATGCAGTTGCGGCCCAGCAGTGGCGAGGTGTGGGTCAATGGCCAGAATCTACCGACCCTCTCGCGCAGTGATCTGTTCGATGCGCGCAAGCACATGGGCGTGTTGTTTCAGAGTGGGGCGTTATTCACGGACCTGGATGTCTTCGAGAACGTGGCCTTCCCGCTGCGGGTGCATACTCAACTGCCGGACGAAATGATTCGCGACATTGTCTTGCTCAAACTGCAGGCGGTGGGCTTGCGTGGAGCCATCGATTTGATGCCCGACGAGCTGTCCGGCGGCATGAAACGCCGCGTCGCGCTGGCCCGTGCCATTGCTCTGGACCCGAAGATTCTCATGTATGACGAGCCTTTCGTCGGCCAGGACCCGATTGCCATGGGTGTTCTGGTGCGTTTGATTCGTCTGCTCAACGATGCCTTGGGCATTACCAGCATTTTGGTTTCCCACGACCTTGCGGAAACCGCGAGCATTGCCGATTACCTCTATGTGGTGGGCGACGGCCAGGTGCTGGGGCACGGAACTCCCAAAGCGCTGATGGACTCCGACAATCCGCGTATTCGCCAATTCATGAAGGGCGATCCTGACGGCCCGGTGCCGTTCCATTTTCCAGCGACGGACTACCGCGCAGATCTTCTGGGGAAGCGTTGATGCGCAAGATATCGCTAATCGAAAGGGTTCGTCTCTTCGGTCAGTCAGGCATCGATGTCCTGGCGGTACTGGGGCGTTCTGCGCTGTTCCTGTTTCATGCGCTGCTGGGACGTGGCGGTATCGGCGGCAGTTTCAGCTTGTTGATCAAGCAATTGCACTCGGTGGGTGTGATGTCTCTGGTGATCATCGTCGTGTCGGGGATTTTCATCGGCATGGTGCTGGCGCTGCAGGGGTTCAACATTCTATCCAGCTACGGTTCGGAGCAGGCTGTGGGGCAGATGGTTGCCTTGACCTTGCTGCGGGAGTTGGGGCCGGTGGTCACTGCGCTGCTGTTCGCCGGACGGGCCGGCTCGGCGCTGACGGCGGAGATCGGCAACATGAAATCCACTGAACAGCTCTCCAGCCTGGAAATGATCGGTGTCGATCCACTCAAGTACATCATTGCGCCACGTCTGTGGGCCGGCTTTATTTCCCTGCCTCTGCTGGCGATGATTTTCAGCGTGGTGGGCATCTGGGGCGGCTCCTGGGTTGCCGTCGACTGGCTGGGCGTCTATGAGGGCTCCTACTGGGCGAACATGCAGAACAGCGTGACCTTCAGTGATGACGTACTTAACGGTGTGATCAAAAGTATTGTTTTTGCGTTTGTAGTGACCTGGATCGCCGTATTCCAAGGCTATGACTGTGAGCCCACTTCAGAGGGGATCAGCCGTGCCACTACCAAGACCGTGGTGTACGCCTCGCTGGCTGTACTCGGCTTGGACTTTATTCTGACCGCCTTGATGTTTGGAGATTTCTGATGCAAAACCGCACCCTGGAAATCGGTGTCGGCCTATTCCTGCTGGCTGGCATCCTGGCTTTGCTGTTGCTTGCCCTGCGCGTCAGTGGCCTGTCTCCGGCAACGAGCACCGATACTTATAAGTTGTATGCATATTTCGACAACATCGCCGGTTTGACGGTCCGATCGAAAGTGACCATGGCCGGTGTCACCATCGGCAAGGTCACGGCGATCGATCTGGATCGTGACAGTTTTACGGGGCGGGTGACGATGCAGTTGGAAAAGCGCGTAGATAACCTGCCGACCGACTCCACCGCATCTATCCTGACGGCGGGTCTGTTGGGTGAGAAATACATCGGTATCAGCGTGGGCGGGGACGAAGCCTTGCTCAAGGATGGTGGCACCATCCACGACACTCAGTCATCGCTGGTCCTGGAGGACCTGATCGGTAAATTCCTGCTCAATACCGTTAGCAAAGACGCCAAATGAGGAGCTTTTCGATGATCTCTATTTTGCGACGTGGTCTCTTGGTTCTGCTGGCGGCACTGCCTTTGCTGGCGAACGCGACAAGCGGCCCTTCCGCACATGAACTGGTGCAGGATACAACCACCCGCCTGCTTGCTGATCTGGCGGCTAATAAAGAGAAGTACAAGCAAAGTCCGAATGACTTCTACAACGCCTTGAACGACATTGTCGGCCCCGTGGTGGATGCCGATGGCATCTCCCGTAGCATCATGACGGTGAAGTATTCGCGTAAGGCCACGCCGGAGCAGATGGCGCGTTTCCAGGAAAACTTCAAGCGCAGCCTGATGCAGTTCTATGGCAACGCGTTGCTTGAGTACAACAACCAGGGCATCACGGTTTCTCCGGCCAAGGACGAAAGCGGTAGCCGCACCAGCGTCGATATGCAAGTCAAGGGCAATAACGGGGTGATCTACCCAGTGTCTTACACCCTGGAAAAGATCAACGATGCGTGGAAGGTGCGTAACGTCATTATCAACGGCATCAACATCGGCAAGTTGTTCCGTGATCAGTTCTCCGACGCCATGCAGCGCAATGGCAACAACCTGGACAAGACCATCGATGGCTGGGCCGGCGAAGTAGCCAAAGCCAAGGAAGTCACCGAGGGTGCGGCGCAGAAGGGCGCGCAATGAGTGAGGCGGGTGTGCGCCTGGGGGGTGCCGGGGAGTTGCTGATCAGCGGGGTGCTGGATTATCGCAGCGGTCCTGAGCTGCGCAAGCAGGGCCAGGCGCTGATTAAATCGAGTCAGGCGTCGGCGTTGGTGCTCGATTGTTCGGCGGTGGAGAAATCCAGCAGTGTCGGTCTCGCGCTGTTGCTGGCGTTTATTCGCGACGCTCAGGGCCTTGGCAAGACAGTCAGCATTCGTGCCCTGCCCGACGACATGCGAGAAATCGCCGAAGTCTGCGGGGTTACCGAGATCCTCGAGCATCCATAGCAATCCACATCTATACAGAACCCCCCCCCGTCAGAGTCCTGCTATGCGGGGTTCGCAGGCGCGGGGCTTTTTTGTATGATGTCCGACCCGCGCGCACAGGGCGCCGATTGAGGTTGAGCATGCAGGCCAACGAAGTGAAGAGCTTTCTTGAGGGAAAGCTGCCCGGAGCTCAGGTAGAAGTTGAGGGCGAAGGCTGCAACTTTCAGCTGAACGTGATTAGCGACGAACTGGTGGCCTTGAGCCCGGTCAAGCGTCAGCAGAGCATCTATGCCCATTTGAATCCATGGATTGCCGATGGCAGCATCCATGCGATCACGATGAAATTTTTCAGCCGCGCGGCCTGGGCCGAGCGCACCTGAGCCCAAGGGCGTCGAGACTGTTATGGATAAATTGATTATTACCGGCGGCGTTCGCTTAGATGGCGAGATCCGCATTTCCGGGGCCAAGAACTCCGCGCTGCCGATTCTGGCGGCAACCCTGCTGTGCGATGGCCCGGTTACCGTGGCCAACCTTCCGCATCTGCACGACATCACCACCATGATCGAACTGTTCGGTCGCATGGGCATCGAGCCGGTGATCGACGAGAAACTCAGTGTCGAAATCGATCCGCGCACCATCAAGACCCTGGTGGCGCCTTACGAGCTGGTGAAAACCATGCGCGCCTCGATCCTGGTGCTGGGCCCGATGGTTGCCCGTTTCGGCGAAGCTGAAGTGGCCCTGCCTGGTGGTTGTGCCATCGGTTCACGTCCGGTGGACTTGCACATCCGCGGTCTGGAAGCCATGGGCGCGATCATCGACGTCGAAGGCGGCTACATCAAGGCCAAGGCCCCGGAAGGCGGCTTGCGCGGCGCGAACTTCTTCTTCGATACCGTGAGCGTGACCGGTACCGAGAACATCATGATGGCCGCCGCCCTGGCCCGAGGCCGCAGCGTGCTGCAAAACGCCGCTCGCGAACCTGAAGTCGTCGACCTGGCGAACTTCCTGATCGCCATGGGCGCGAAGATTTCTGGCGCCGGCACCGACACCATCACCATCGATGGCGTCGAGCGTCTGCATTCGGCGGTTTACAAAGTCATGCCTGACCGTATCGAAACCGGCACCTACCTGGTGGCCGCAGCCGTCACTGGCGGGCGGGTCAAGGTCAAGGACACCGATCCGACCATCCTTGAAGCCGTACTGGAAAAACTCAAGGAAGCCGGCGCTGAGGTTACAACCGGCAGCGACTGGATCGAGCTCAACATGCATGGCAAGCGCCCCAAGGCGGTCAACGTGCGTACCGCTCCGTACCCGGCGTTCCCAACCGACATGCAAGCGCAGTTCATTTCCCTGAACGCGATTGCCGAAGGCACGGGCGCGGTCATCGAGACCATTTTCGAAAACCGCTTCATGCACGTGTACGAGCTGCACCGCATGGGCGCCAAGATCCAGGTCGAAGGCAACACCGCGATCGTTACCGGCACCGAGATCCTCAAGGGCGCGCCAGTCATGGCCACCGACCTGCGGGCCTCGGCCAGTCTGGTGATCTCGGCCCTGATGGCCGAAGGCGACACCCTGATCGACCGCATCTACCACATCGACCGTGGTTATGAGTGCATCGAAGAGAAGCTGCAGATGCTCGGCGCCAAGATCCGCCGCGTACCGGGCTAGTTGCAGGACGGGCACAGGGAGGTGCCCACAGCCGAATCTGTTCCACGTCGAGCCTGTCTTCAGGCTCGACGCATGTCTGGCGCCATTTGCGTCCGGGCATCAGTCGCCGCATAAGGACTTACGTTACTCATGTTGACCATCGCACTGTCCAAGGGCCGTATCCTCGACGACACGCTGCCGCTTCTGGCTGAAGCGGGCATCGTGCCAACCGAGAATCCGGACAAGAGCCGCAAACTGATCATCCCCACGACCCAGGACGATGTTCGCCTGCTGATCGTGCGTGCCACCGACGTGCCGACCTATGTCGAACATGGCGCCGCCGACCTCGGGGTGGCGGGCAAGGACGTCCTGATGGAGTACACCGGCCAGGGGCTGTACGAGCCTCTGGATCTGCAGATTGCCCAATGCAAGCTGATGACTGCTGGTGCCATTGGTGCTGTCGAACCCAAGGGGCGCCTGCGCGTGGCCACCAAGTTCGTCAACGTGGCCAAGCGTTACTACGCCGAACAGGGCCGCCAGGTGGACATCATCAAGCTCTACGGCTCGATGGAGCTGGCACCGCTGATCGGTCTGGCGGACAAGATCATCGACGTGGTCGACACCGGCAACACCCTGCGGGCCAACGGCCTGGAGCCCCAGGAACTGATCGCCACCATCAGCTCCCGCCTGGTGGTCAACAAGGCATCGATGAAGATGCAGCACGCCCGTATCCAGGCGTTGATCGACACCCTGCGCAAGGCAGTGGAATCGCGACACCGCGGCTGATTCACATGCGCGGCCTTGAGCCGCGCCCATCTATCCGTGTCATAGCCAGAATGCTCAGGTGCCCACGCGGATGGCTTGGTAGTCTTGCGGCGCCTGAGCTTTGCAAATCCAAGCTTGCCCTTTTGTGCATTCGCCAATCATTGAGGCCTTCGCTATGACCGCTCCGACTGCAATTCGCCGACTCAACGCTGCCGACCCGGATTTCGCCCGTCATCTGGATCATCTGCTGAGCTGGGAAAGTGTCTCTGACGATTCGGTCAATCAGCGGGTGCTGGACATCATCAAGGCCGTGCGCGAGCGCGGCGATGCGGCGCTGGTGGAATTCACCCAGCGCTTCGACGGCCTGCAAGTGGCGTCCATGGCTGACCTGATCCTGCCGCGCGAGCGCCTGGAACTGGCCCTGACCCGAATCACCGTGGCCCAGCGCGAAGCCCTGGAAAAGGCCGCGGCGCGGGTGCGCAGCTATCACGAGAAGCAGAAGCAGGACTCCTGGAGCTACACCGAGGCCGACGGCACGGTGCTGGGCCAGAAGGTCACGCCGCTGGACCGCGCCGGCCTGTACGTGCCGGGGGGCAAGGCCTCCTATCCGTCGTCGGTGCTGATGAACGCGATCCCGGCCAAGGTGGCGGGCGTGACCGAGGTGGTGATGGTGGTGCCGACCCCCCGTGGCGAGGTCAATGAGCTGGTGCTGGCCGCCGCCTGCATTGCCGGGGTTGACCGGGTGTTCACCATCGGTGGCGCCCAGGCCGTGGCCGCGCTGGCCTATGGCACCGAAAGCGTGCCTCAGGTGGACAAGGTGGTCGGCCCGGGCAATATCTATGTGGCCACCGCCAAGCGCCATGTGTTCGGCCAGGTGGGGATCGACATGATCGCCGGCCCGTCGGAGATCCTCGTGGTCTGCGACGGCCAGACCGATCCAGACTGGATTGCCATGGACCTGTTTTCCCAGGCCGAGCACGACGAAGACGCCCAGGCGATCCTGGTCAGCCCGGACGCCGAGTTCCTCGACCAGGTGGCGGCGAGCATCGCCAAGCTGCTGCCGACCATGGAGCGCGCAGCAATCATCAACACCTCGATCAATGGCCGTGGCGCCCTGATCCAGGTTCGCGACATGCAGCAAGCCATGGACGTGGCCAACCGCATTGCCCCCGAGCACCTGGAGTTGTCGGTGGCCGACCCGCAAGCCTGGTTGCCGCAGATCCGTCACGCCGGGGCGATCTTCATGGGCCGTCACACCTCCGAGGCGTTGGGCGATTACTGCGCCGGGCCGAACCATGTGCTGCCGACGTCCGGCACCGCGCGCTTCTCTTCGCCGCTGGGGGTGTATGACTTCCAGAAACGCTCGTCGATCATCTTCTGTTCCGAGCAGGGCGCGTCCGAGCTGGGCAAGACCGCCTCGGTGCTGGCCCGTGGCGAGTCGCTGACCGCCCACGCCCGCAGCGCCGAATACCGCATCGTCGACGACCAAGATCAGGGGCAATGAACATGAGCAAATTCTGGAGTCCATTCGTCAAGAACCTGGTGCCTTACGTGCCGGGGGAACAACCCAAGCTGACCAAGCTGGTCAAGCTCAACACCAATGAAAACCCCTATGGACCTTCGCCCAAGGCCTTGGCGGCGATGCAGGCCGAGCTCAACGACAACCTGCGCCTGTATCCCGATCCCAACAGCGACCTGCTCAAGCAGGCCGTGGCCCGCTATTACGGGGTGCAGGGCAATCAAGTGTTCCTTGGCAACGGTTCCGACGAAGTCTTGGCGCACATTTTTCATGGCCTGCTGCAGCAGGATAAGCCGCTGCTGTTCCCGGACATCAGCTACAGCTTCTACCCGGTGTACTGCGGCCTGTACGGCATCGATTTCGAAGCGGTGGAACTGGATCAGCAGTTCCGCATTCGCGTGAGCGACTACGCCAAGCCCAATGGCGGGATCATCTTCCCCAACCCGAACGCGCCCACCGGCTGCTTGCTGGCCCTGGACGCCGTGGAGCAGATCCTCCAGGCCAGCCCGGATTCGGTGGTGGTCGTGGACGAAGCCTATATCGACTTCGGTGGCCAGTCCGCGATCAGCCTGGTGGACCGCTACCCCAACCTGCTGGTGACCCAGACCCTGTCCAAGTCGCGCTCTCTGGCCGGCCTGCGGGTGGGCCTGGCGGTGGGGCACCCGGACCTGATCGAGGCCCTGGAGCGGATCAAGAACAGCTTCAACTCCTACCCGCTGGATCGCCTGGCGATCGTCGGTGCCGCAGCGGCCTTCGAGGACCGCGAGTACTTCGCCAAGACCTGCCAGTGGGTGATCGACAGCCGCGAGTGGGTGGTGGCGCAGTTGCAGGCCAAGGGCTTTGAAGTGCTGCCATCGGCGGCCAACTTCATCTTTGCCCGCCACCCCCAGCACGACGCAGCCGGCCTGGCGGCCAAGCTGCGTGAGCAAGGAGTGATAGTGCGTCACTTCAAGCAGGAGCGGATCGCCCAATTCCTGCGCATCAGCATCGGCACGCCGGAGCAGAACCAGGCGCTGATCGACGGATTGGGGCAACTTTAAGCCGCAAGCTGCAAGTTAGACGCCCAGAGCCAATGCTTGGAGCCTCTCGCTTGCAGCTACAAGCTTGCCGCCTGTAGCTGCAGCCCCCGGCTGCTCTCACTCGTGGTGCGGCTCGCCGAGGAAGGTCAGGGAGCTGAACAGGCCGCGTGAAGCCACATCCGGGTCCTCCTTGAGCGGCACTTCAAGCGCTGCGGCAATCACGTTCAAGCCTTCATTTCTCACCAACACTTGAGCGCGTCCCTGGGCATCGGTTTCGGTGCTCAGGGTGCTCGGTGCATTGCGGTAGTCGCCGATCAACTTGACCCCTGCCACGGGCTGCCCATCCAGCAGTACCCGCACCGGCAGGCTGTTGCCCTGGCCCACGGTCAGTGGGTCGACTTCCGGCAGGATCAGCAGCTTGAGCTGTTCCAGCTTGGGCAGCTTCGCCCCCGCTTGATAGATCGCCAGGCTGTACTTGAAGGTGTGGGTCGAGGCGATGGCCCCCGGGACTTTGCTGCGCCCCTGGTTGACCCAGCGTTTGTCCGCTGTTTGCGACCACGGACCGTTGTCCAGCGCCACGGCCAGCACCGCCGGTGGCTTGAGTGGTTGCAGGCGCGCGTGGTCGGCCAGGCGTTGTACGGTCACCGGAATCATTCTGGCGGCGGCGTCGTAGGCCCAGGCACCACTGACCTTCTTGGCCTTGAAGGCGTCGTCTTCGGCGCCGTGGCCGTAGATCACTTCGATATTGCCGCGGCGCTGTTCGGTCCACAGACCGTGGGCCGAGGCCTGGGTTGTACCCAGGGTGGCGAGCAGGCCCAGCAGGGCGATTGATTTGAGGTTGTGCATGGCGATTTCCGGCTACAGGTTGAGTGTCAGGCTGACGGTGAAGTTTCGCGGCTCGCCGGGGTTGACCCAGTAGTTGCTGTAGGAGCGCTCGTAGTACTTCTCGTCGAACAGGTTGTTCAGGTTCAGGCCCAGGGTCAGGTTGTCGCTGGCCTTGTAGTGGGCCAGCAGGTCCAGGGTGCGGTAGGCGGGCAACTCGAAGCGGCCTCCGGCCTCGCCCGAGCGATCGCCGACGTAGGTCAGGGCGGCGCCGACGTCCGAGCCTTTGAGTCGTCCGTCCTGGAACTCATAGACGCCCAACAGGCTGCCACTGTGCTTGGCCACGCCGAGTATGCGACTGCCGGCGGGGATCGCCCGATCGCCCTTGGTGACCTCGGCATCGATCAAGGCATAGGCACCAATCACCCGCACCGCATCGGTCAACTGGCCGGTCACTTGCACGTCGAAGCCCTGGCTGCGGGCCTTGCCCACGGCGCGGCTGGCGTCGGTGCCGGGGTCCAGGGCCAGGACGTTTTCCTTGTCGATATGGAAGGCGGCGAGGGTGGCGCTCAGACGCTCGTCGAACAGCTCGCTCTTGATCCCCACTTCATAACCGACACCTTCCTCGGGCTTGAAGGTCTTGCCGTCCGCATCCAGCCCGTTGTTGGGCTTGAACGAGGTGGAGGCATTGGCGAACAGGCCCACTTGCGGAGTCAACTGATAGAGCAGGCCGGCGCGCTGGGTCAGGGCGTCGTGGCTCTGGCGGCTGCGTTTGCCGGTGGTGTGGTCGTCGATCCGTTGCTCGAAATGTTCGAAGCGGACGCCGAGCATGCCGCGCAAGCGGTCGTTGAAGACAATCTGGTCCTGCAGGTTGAGGGCCTGGCTTTCGACATGTTCGAAAAAGTCCGTGCCGGAACGTTTGCCGTTGGGCTTGGCCTGGCCGTAGATCGGGTCGTAGATGTCGACAGCGTAGGTGCCGCCGGCGAGGCTGGTGACCCGCTCGTTCTTGCGGTAGTTCTCGTATTCGCTGCCGATCAGCAGCTCATGCTGCCAACTGCCGATGTCGAACAGGCCGTGCAGTTCCAGTTGGGTGATGCTGTCGTGCCAGTTGTTGTCGCGCTCGCGATAGCGCCGGTTGACGGTGTGCTGGTCGGTATTCAGCGGGCGGGTTTCCGAGGCGAAGCCCCACAACTTGCCTTCCTTGTAGTGGCTGGCCAGGCGCAGCTTCCAGCTGTCGTTGAGGTGATGTTCCAGAGCGGCCTGGAGGATGGTGTTGTGGTTGTCGATGTTGCCGTCGTTGGGTTCACCGAGGAAGGTCGAGCGCGAGACGCCGCTCCAGCGATTGTTGGGCGCGACGATGCCACGGTCGAAGGTCGAGCTGTGGCGCACGAACTCGCTCTCCACCAGCAGGCTGGTGTCCGGGTTCAGCTGCCAACTGAAGGAGGGGGCGATGAACAACCGGCGGCTGTCCACATGGTCGCGGAAGCTGTGGTTGTCCTCCACCGCCAGGTTGACCCGGGACAGCAGGTTGCCCTGTTCATCCAGCGGGGTGTTGAGGTCCAGGGTGGTGCGGTAGCGGTCCCAGCTGCCAGCGCTGGTCTGCAGGGTGGTGAAGGCTTCGGGCTGGGGTTTCTTGGTCACGATGTTGACCGTGCCGCCGGGGTCGCCACGGCCATAGAGGCTGGCGGCCGGGCCCTTGAGCACTTCAATGCGCTCGATATTGGCCGCGTCGGGGGTGCTGGGGTAACCACGGTTGGCGCTGAAACCGTCCTTGTAGAACTCCGAGGTGGTGAAGCCGCGGATGCTGTACTCATACAGGGTCAGGCCACCGAAGTTGTTTTGCTTGGAAACTCCGCCGGCAAACTCCAGGGCGCGTTCGACGTTGCTGCTGCCCAGGTCCTTGAGCACGCTGGCGGGAATCACGCTGATGGACTGCGGGATGTCGCGAATGGCGGTATCGGTCTTGGTGGCGCTGGATGAGCGAGTGGCCCGGTAGCCTTTGACTGGACCGGTGGCGGATTCGTATTCGCTGGTGATGCGAGTGGTTTCCAGTTCCAGGGATTGTGCTTCTTCGGCGAGCACGGGATCTACGAGCAAGCCCAGGGCCAGGCCTGCCAGGGGGAGTATTTTTCGGGACGTCATGGGCTGTTCCAATAGCGATATTGAAACAATATAACATGACTAATGAGAGTGTATGTTGTTAGCCCGGCATGGCCGGGCCCACTTTTACTCTGCTTCTTTGACCGGTGCGGGCGGCGGCCGCAGACCGATTTCCGCGATCAACTTGAGCTCTTTGCCGTTGCGCATTACCTGGATCTCGACTTTGTCCGTCGGCTTGATCCGCGCCACTTGGTTCATCGAGCGGCGTCCGTCACCTGCAGGTTCGCCGTCGATGCTGAGGATTACGTCGCCCAGTTGCATGCCGGCTTTTTGTGCCGGACCGTCGCGGAAGATGCCTGCTACCACGATCCCCGGACGCCCGGACAGGCCAAAGGACTCTGCCAGTTCCTGAGTCAGTGGTTGCACTTCGATTCCCAACCAGCCACGAATCACCTGGCCGTGTTCGATGATCGACTTCATCACGTCCATGGCCAGCTTGATCGGGATGGCGAAGCCGATGCCTTGGGACCCGCCGGATTTGGAGAAAATGGCGGTGTTGATCCCGGTCAGGTTGCCGTTGGCGTCCACCAGGGCTCCGCCGGAGTTGCCCGGATTGATCGCCGCGTCAGTCTGGATGAAGTCTTCGTAGTTATTCAGGCCCAACTGGTTGCGCCCGGTGGCGCTGATGATGCCCATGGTGACGGTCTGGCCGAACCCGAATGGGTTGCCTATCGCCAGGGCGACATCACCGACGCGAATGTTTTCCGAGCGTCCGACGGTAATCGAGGGCAGGTTTTTCAGGTCGATCTTGAGCACCGCCAGATCGGTTTCCGGATCGCTGCCGATGACCCGAGCCAGGGTTTCCCGGCCGTCCTTGAGGGCCACCACGATCTGCTCGGCGCCGGCGGTCACGTGGTTGTTGGTCAGCAGGTAACCCTCAGGGCTCATGATCACCCCGGAGCCCAGGCTCGACTCCATGCGCTGCTGCTTGGGTGGGTTGTCGCCGAAGAATCGTCGGAACTGCGGGTCTTCAAACAATGGGTGGGCAGGTTTGTTGATGACCTTGGTGGTGTACAGGTTGACCACCGCTGGCGCGGCAATCAAGACCGCATCGGCGTAGGACAGCGGTCCTTGCTGGATGCCGGTGGTTTGTGGCGCCTGCTGCAGGTTGACGTTCAGATTGGGCAAGCCAACCCATTGCGGGTAACGCTGAATAATCAACAACGCGATAAGCACACCGGCCAGAAGCGGCCAGCCAAAAAAACGCAGAGCCTTGAGCATTGAGCAAGTCCTGGGTGGTTACGAAGGGCTGCGCACGGCCCATAATGTCGCGCATTATACGAGGCCGCGCGCCTCTGAACGGGATATTTAGGAGTCTTTTATGGCGGTTGCCCTGAGCACACTGGTGGAAGAAGCGGATCGTTACCTGGGCAGTTCACGTATCGCCGACTATTGTCCCAACGGTTTGCAGGTCGAAGGGCGTCCGCAGGTGATGCGTATTGTCAGTGGCGTCACGGCCAGTCAGGCCCTGTTGGATGCGGCGGTGGAGGCCAAGGCCGACCTGGTGCTGGTGCATCACGGTTACTTCTGGAAGGGCGAGAACCCCTGCGTCGTTGGCATGAAGCAGCGTAGATTGAAAACCCTGCTCAAGCACGATATCAGCCTGTTGGCCTATCACCTGCCCCTGGATCTGCACCCGGAGGTGGGTAACAACGTGCAATTGGCCCGGCAATTGGACATCACCGTGGAAGGGCCGCTGGATCCGGAGAACCCCAAGACCGTCGGGTTGGTGGGGTCGCTCGGTGAGCCCATGACCGCGCGTGACTTTGCCCGGCGGGTGCAGGAAGTGATGGGCCGCGAGCCCCTGTTGATCGACGGCAGCGCGATGATCCGCCGGGTCGGTTGGTGCACCGGGGGGGGCCAGGGTTACATCGATCAGGCGGTGCAGGCCGGTGTCGATCTGTACCTGAGTGGCGAGGCTTCGGAGCAGACCTTCCACAGCGCCCGGGAAAACGACATCAGTTTCATTGCCGCCGGCCATCACGCCACCGAGCGTTATGGGGTCCAGGCCCTGGGTGATTACCTGGCTCGACGCTTTGCCCTGGAACACCTGTTCATCGACTGTCCAAACCCCATCTGAACCTTGTAGGAAACGGCTTGCCGGCGAGGCGTTCCTTAGGCACTCGCAGTGCTTTCGAGGGCGCCTTGGCTATCCAGCCGGTGCCTGCATGGGCCTGCCAGGTCAGGTGTGTTGGCGCCTAACCGGGCGGTATATTCATATATCGTTTCGTTCTAGTTGGCGTCCTGATTAGAAGCAGGTTGCTGTGCTAGCATGCCCCGCTCGAACACGGCCCGCTGGCCGTCCATAAGAAAGCTTTCGTGAGTAGCCATGGTCGACAAACTGACGCATCTGAAACAGCTGGAGGCGGAAAGCATCCACATCATCCGCGAGGTGGCCGCCGAGTTCGATAACCCGGTGATGCTGTACTCCATCGGTAAAGACTCCGCCGTGATGTTGCATCTGGCCCGCAAGGCGTTCTTCCCCGGCAAGTTGCCGTTCCCGGTGATGCACGTCGATACCCAGTGGAAATTCCAGGAAATGTACCGGTTCCGCGACCGCATGGTCGAGGATCTGGGCCTGGACCTGATCACCCACGTCAACCCCGATGGCGTGGCCCAGGGCATCAACCCGTTCACCCACGGCAGTGCCAAGCACACCGATATCATGAAGACCGAGGGCCTCAAGCAAGCCCTGGATAAACACGGCTTTGACGCCGCGTTCGGCGGTGCCCGCCGCGATGAAGAGAAGTCCCGCGCCAAAGAGCGCGTCTACTCATTCCGCGACAGCAAGCACCGCTGGGACCCGAAGAACCAGCGCCCCGAGTTGTGGAACGTCTACAACGGCAAGGTCAACAAGGGCGAGTCGATCCGTGTGTTCCCGCTGTCCAACTGGACCGAGCTGGACATCTGGCAATACATCTATCTGGAAGGCATCCCGATCGTGCCGCTGTACTTCGCCGCCGAGCGTGAAGTGATCGAGAAGAACGGCACCCTGATCATGATCGATGACGAGCGCATCCTTGAGCATCTGTCCGATGAAGAGAAAGCCCGCATCGTCAAGAAGAAAGTACGTTTCCGTACCCTTGGCTGCTACCCGTTGACGGGCGCGGTGGAGTCCGAGGCCGAGAGCCTGACGGACATCATCCAGGAAATGCTCCTGACGCGAACTTCCGAGCGCCAGGGCCGGGTCATCGACCACGATGGCGCCGGCTCGATGGAAGACAAGAAACGTCAAGGTTACTTTTAAGCTTCAAGTTACAAGCGGCAAGCTGCAAGTTAGAAGCGTGATGCGTAGCTTGCAGCTTGATGCTTGCAGCGGGTTGCTGTGAGCCTGCATCGAGTGACTCGGCATGGATTGCGAGAAGCTGGTTGTTTGGCAGAGAAGCAAGGCTCTAGCGGTAGATATCTTTAGAGAGATGGCACGATGCGAGGACTTTGGTTTCAAAAATCAAATCACTCGCTCGGCACTCTCGGTGCCCTCCAATATCGCTGAAGGTATGGAGCGACGTAGTGCCAGGGAGAAAAGCTGGTTTCTCTGGATTGCAAAAGCTTCCAACGGGGAGTTGCGCACGCAGATCATCATCGGCAGTGAGATTGCCTACATAGCAAAGCCGCTGGCTGAAAATTGGATTAAAGAAACTCGCGAGCTTTCCAAAATGCTCTGCGGCTTGATCAAAAAAATTCTGACTAGTTGTACGCCGACAAGCTTGCCGCTTGAGGCGTACAGCTTGGAGCTTGAACGCTATGAGCCATCAATCTGATTTGATCAGCGAGGACATCCTCGCGTACCTGGGCCAGCACGAACGTAAAGAGCTGCTGCGCTTTTTGACCTGCGGTAACGTCGACGACGGCAAGAGCACCCTGATCGGGCGCCTGCTGCACGACTCGAAGATGATCTACGAAGACCATCTGGAAGCCATCACCCGGGATTCGAAGAAGGTCGGCACCACCGGTGACGACATCGACCTGGCGTTGCTGGTGGACGGCCTGCAGGCCGAGCGCGAGCAGGGCATCACCATTGATGTCGCCTACCGCTACTTCTCCACTGCCAAGCGCAAGTTCATCATCGCCGACACCCCCGGCCATGAGCAGTACACCCGCAACATGGCCACCGGCGCGTCCACCTGTGACCTGGCGATCATCCTGGTGGACGCCCGTTATGGCGTGCAGACCCAGACCCGTCGCCACAGCTTCATTGCCTCCCTGCTGGGCATCAAACACATCGTTGTGGCCATCAACAAGATGGACCTCAAGGACTTCGATCAGGGCGTGTTCGAGTCGATCAAGGCCGACTACCTGAAGTTCGCCCAGGGCCTGAAGATGCAGCCCACCAGCTTGCACTTCGTGCCGATGTCGGCGCTCAAGGGCGACAACGTAGTGAACAAGAGCGAGCGTTCGCCCTGGTACACCGGCCAGTCGCTGATGGAGATCCTGGAAACCGTGGAAGTGGCAGGTGACCGCAACTTCACCGACCTGCGTTTCCCGGTGCAGTACGTCAACCGTCCGAACCTGAATTTCCGTGGTTTTGCCGGTACCCTGGCCAGTGGCATCGTGCACAAGGGCGACGAAATCGTGGTGTTGCCGTCGGGCAAGAGCAGCCGGGTCAAATCCATCGTCACCTTCGAAGGTGAGTTGGAGCATGCCGGCCCGGGCCAGGCCGTGACCCTGACCATGGAAGACGAAATCGATATCTCCCGTGGCGACCTGTTGGTGCATGCCGACAACGTACCGCCGGTCACCGACAACGTCGAAGCCATGCTGGTGTGGATGGCTGAAGAACCGATGCTGCCGGGCAAGAAATACGACATCAAGCGCGCCACCAGCTACGTGCCGGGCTCGATCGCCAGCATTGCCCACAAGGTCGATGTGAACACCCTGGAAGAGGGCGCGGCCAGTGCGCTGCAACTGAACGAGATCGGTAAGGTCAAGATCAGCCTCGACGCGCCCATCGCCCTGGATGGCTACGAAAGCAACCGCACCACCGGCGCCTTCATCGTTATCGATCGTTTGACCAATGGCACTGTCGGCGCCGGCATGATCATCGCCCAGCCAGTGGTTCATGGCAGCGCCACCCACCATGGCAAGCTGGCCCACGTAGCCACCGAGGAGCGTGCCCAGCGTTTTGGCCAGCAACCGGCTACTGTGCTGTTCAGCGGCCTGTCGGGCGCCGGCAAGAGCACTTTGGCCTACGCGGTGGAGCGCCGTTTGTTCGACATGGGACGTGCGGTATTTGTCCTCGACGGTCAGAACCTGCGCCATGACCTGAACAAGGGCCTGTCACACGACCGTGCCGGGCGCACCGAGAACTGGCGTCGTGCCGCGCACGTGGCCCGTCAGTTCAACGAAGCCGGTTTGCTGACCCTGGCCGCGTTCGTGGCGCCGAGTGCCGAAGGGCGCGAGCAGGCCAAGGACCTGATCGGCGAGGATCGCTTGCTGACCGTTTACGTTCAGGCCTCGCCAGCGGTGTGCGCCGAGCGTGATCCGCAAGGCCTGTACGCGGCTGGTGGGGATAACATCCCGGGCCAATCCTTCCCCTATGACGTGCCGCTCAATGCCGATCTGGTGATCGATACCCAGGTGCTGTCGGTGGAAGAGAGCGTCAAGCAGGTACTGGACCTGTTGCGTCGCCGCGGCGCGATCTAAGCCGTAGCAAAAAGCCCGCAGTCGAGTGATCGGCTGCGGGCTTTTGTGCGCTTCAGATAGCCTTCGCCGGCAAGGACGGTACAGCCCCGCAAGCCGGCTTGCCAGCAAACAGCCCCTCAGGACTTTGCCGGATACTCGCGATGCAGCTTCTCCAGCAGGGCATCCTTGGCCAGCCACTGCTGGTTGATCCAGCCCTGGAATTCCTGGCGATAGGCCGCGTCTTGCTCGTAGTTGCGGCCAATGAACTGCCCCGGAATCCGCACTTCTTCAACGTGCACCACCACCTCTTTGACCTTGCCGCACAGCAGGTCCCAGAAGCCGGGCCGGCCAGCGGGATAGTGGAGGGTCACGTCGATGATCGACTGCAATTGCTCGCCCATGGCGTCGAGCACAAAGGCGATGCCGCCAGCCTTGGGCTTGAGCAGGTAACGGAACGACGACTGTTGCTGGGCATGCTTGGCTTCGGTGAAGCGCGTGCCTTCGACGAAGTTGAAAATGCCCACCGGGTTGTTGCGAAACTTCGCGCAGGTCTTGCGGGTGGTTTCCAGGTCCTTGCCTTTCTTTTCCGGGTGTTTCTGCAGATAGGCCTTGGAGTAGCGCTTCATGAACGGAAAGCCCAGGGCCCACCAGGCCAGGCCAATCACGGGTACCCAGATCAGCTCCTGCTTGAGGAAGAACTTCAGCGGGCGGATGCGTCGGTTGAGCACATACTGCAAGACCATGATGTCGACCCAGCTCTGGTGGTTGCTGGTCACCAGGTAGGAGTGCTGGTAGTCCAGGCCCTCAAGGCCGCTGAGGTGCCAGCGGGTGCGACACACCAGTTGCATCCAGGCCTTGTTGTTGCTGATCCAGGCTTCGTGAGTATGGTTCATCAGCCAGAGGGTAAAGCGCTGGGTGAGGGCAAAAGGCAGGGCCTTGCAGATCGCCACGCAGAACAGGAACGAGCACAGTAGGATGGTGTTCAGCGCCAGCAGGAGCGAGGCGATGATCCCGCGTGTTACGGCAGGGAGAAATTCCAGCATTTAGACGTCCATCGGTCGGTTGGCGGCTTGAATCGCGGTCAGGGCGATGGTGTAGACGATGTCGTCCACTTGCGCGCCCCGGGGCAGGTCGTTCACGGGCTTGCGCAGGCCTTGCAGCATCGGACCCAGGCTCACGCAGTCGGCGCTGCGCTGTACCGCTTTGTGGGTGGTGTTGCCGGTGTTCAGATCGGGGAACACGAACACCGTGGCTTTGCCTGCCACAAGACTGTTGGGGGCCAGTTGCCGGGCGACGTTTTCGTTGGCCGCGGCGTCGTATTGCAGCGGGCCATCGATCAGCAACGAGTGTTGGGCCTCATGGGCCAGCAAGGTCGCTTCACGGACCTTTTCCACCTCTTCGCCGCTGGCCGAGTCACCGCTGGAATAGCTGATCATCGCGACCCTCGGAGTGATGCCGAAGGCCGCCGCCGAGTCGGCGCTCTGCAGGGCAATTTCCGCCAGCTCGCTAGCACTGGGGTGCGGGTTCATCACGCAGTCGCCGTAGACCAGCACCTGCTCGGGGAACAGCATGAAAAACACCGAGGACACCAGGGTGCAACCTGGGGCGGTCTTGATCAGTTGCAGGGCCGGACGGATGGTGTTGGCGGTGGAGTGGATAACCCCGGACACCAGGCCGTCCACTTCGTCCAGGGCCAGCATCACGGTGCCGATCACCACCGGGTCTTCCAGTTGCTGCTCGGCCATCGGCGCATTGAGGCTCTTGCTCTTGCGCAGGGCCACCATGGGCTCCACGTAGCGCTCGCGAATCAGGTCCGGGTCGAGAATCTCCAGGCCTTCGGGCAGCTCGATGCCCTGGGCCCGGGCCACCGCCTGGACCTCTTCCGGCTTGGCCAGCAGTACGCAGCGGGCAATGCCCCGCGCCTGGCAGATGGCGGCGGCTTGTACGGTCAAGGGTTCGCTGCCTTCGGGCAGGACGATGCGTTTGTTGGCCTGCTGGGCGCGCTGGATCAACTGGTAGCGGAACACCGCGGGCGACAGGCGCATTTCCCGCGGGGTGCCGCAGCGCTGATGCAGCCAGTTGGCGTCCAGGTGGCTGGCGACGAAGTCGGTGATGATTTCCGCACGCTCGCGGTCATCGATGGGGATTTCCTTGTTCAGACCGTTGAGCTGGTTGGCGGTGTCGTAGGAGCCGCTGCTCACTGAAAGCACTGGCAGGCCGGCGTTCAGGGCGCCGCGGCACAGCTCCATGATCCGTGGGTCGGGCAGGGTGTCGCTGGTCAGCAGCAGGCCGGCCAGGGGCACGCCGTTGATCGCCGCCAGGCTCACGGCGAGGATGATGTCGTCGCGATCGCCCGGAGTCACTACCAGTACGCCAGGCTTGAGCAGCTCCACGGTGTTGCGCATGGTGCGGGCACAAATGATGATTTTGGTCATGCGCCGGCTTTCGTAGTCCCCGGCGTTGAGCACCTGGGCGCCCATCAGGTCGGCCACGTCGCGGGTGCGTGGGGCGTTGAGTTCTGGCTGGAAGGGAATGCACCCCAGCAGGCGGAAATCGCCGCTGCGCAGCAATGGCGAATGCTCCTTCAAGCGTGCGGAGAACGCCTCCATGCTTTCGTCGGTGCGCACCTTGTTGAGGATCACCCCCAGCACTTTCGGGTCTCGCGGGCCGCCGAACAACTGCGCCTGCAGCTCGACTCGCCCGGACAGCTCGGTGAGCACTTCGTTTTCCGGGGCCGAAACCAGAATCACTTCGGCATCCAGGCTTTTGGCCAGGTGCAGGTTGACCCGCGCGGCGTAGCTGGCGCTGCGGGTCGGTACCATGCCTTCGACGATCAGTACGTCCTTGCCGATGGCTGCCTGCTGATAAAGAGTGATGATTTCTTCCAGCAGCTCATCCAGCTGGCCGTCGCCAAGCATCCGTTCGACATGAGCCAAGCCTAGGGGGGGCGGCGGTTTCAGGCCGTGGGTACGGGCCACCAGTTCGGTGGAGCGCTCGGGGCCGGTATCACCGGGGTGAGGCTGGGCAATGGGTTTGAAGAAGCCGACCTTGAGGCCGGCCCGTTCCAGGGTGCGCACCAGCCCGAGGCTGATGGAGGTCAGACCCACACCAAAATCGGTGGGGGCGATAAAAAAAGTTTGCATGCGAATTCTCAGAGGGGGCATGGCAAGGGCGACAGTCTAAGGCCGTCTGCCGAATCGTCAGGCACTAAGGTTAGCGTTATCCGGTGCTTGAGCACACCAGCCACAGGCAAAGGGTTGGCCTATTTCTTCTGCTCGCCGCTGTGGGTCCAGGATCCAGGCCCGGGATTGCCAGGGCGGCTGGTGACGCAGGTGCTGGGTGTGCCCGCAAGACAGCTCGACCACCCAGTGGCCGTCTTCATCTTGATGAAATCCGCGGATTGTTGGAGGAGTTTTCCCGTTCCGTTGGTCCGGGTTCCGTTCGCTTTCGAGCGATTGCTTCGCTAAACTTGCCCGTTCTTCATTCTTATGCAAAAGGTCCCGCCCCATGCTGATCGCCGCCAATAAGGCTGTCTCCATCGACTATACCCTCACCAATGACGCTGGTGAGGTCATCGACAGCTCTGCCGGCGGCGCCCCGCTGGTTTACCTGCAAGGCGCAGGTAACATCATTCCTGGTCTGGAAAAGGCTCTGGAAGGCAAGCAAGTCGGTGACGAGCTGAACGTTTCCGTAGAACCTGAAGATGCCTACGGCGAGTACACAGCTGAGCTGGTCAGCACCTTGAGCCGCAGCATGTTCGAAGGTGTCGACGAACTGGAAGTGGGCATGCAGTTCCACGCGTCGGCTCCAGATGGCCAGATGCAGATCGTGACCATCCGTGATCTGGACGGCGACGACGTGACCGTCGACGGCAACCACCCATTGGCCGGTCAGCGCCTGAATTTCCAGGTCAAGATCGTTGCCATTCGTGATGCCAGCCAAGAAGAAGTCGCGCATGGCCACGTCCATGGCGAAGGTGGCCATCAGCACTGATTTTCTGCGCTAAGCTCAAGCGTGCTGGAGAGGCGCCCGAGCAGGCGGTGTGAAAACTACTGCGTTTGGCAATACTGCGTTAAAAACAGGCTCGTGCGCGACTCAGATTGGAGTGCTCATTTAGGCTCCTAAAGTCGAACGCGCCCCCGGTCGTTCCTCGCCTGTTTTTGCCTTGTCTTGCCTGCACTCGCGACGTTTTCACACAGCCTGCGAGGGCGCTTTTTTAGTCTGCGGCTTTTGGCTGTACTGTCGAGAGGCTGTTTCTGTAAGAACACAGGAATTTGGAGTTCGTCATGAGTGCTTTTCACGACCTTAAATTGAAAGCCCTGGATGGTCAGGAGCTGCCGCTCGAGCCCTTCAAGGGGCAAGTCGTGCTGGTGGTCAATGTCGCCTCCAAATGTGGTCTGACACCACAATATGCGGCGTTGGAGAATCTCTATCAGCAATACAAGGGCCAGGGTTTCAGCGTACTGGGCCTGCCCTGCAATCAGTTCGCCGGGCAGGAGCCTGGAAGTGAACAAGAGATCCAGGAGTTCTGCAGCCTCAACTACGGGGTGACTTTTCCCTTGAGCAGCAAGCTTGAGGTGAACGGTCCGGAGCGTCATCAGTTGTACCGCCTGCTGGCGGGCGAGGGCGCCGAGTTTCCTGGGGACATCACCTGGAATTTCGAAAAATTCCTGCTCGGCAAGGACGGCCGGGTACTGGCGCGTTTTTCGCCGCGCACCGCTCCCGATGATCCCTTTGTGGTCCAGGCGATTGAAAAGGCCCTGAGCTAACCGGCAGCCGGGCGTACTGGCCCGGCTTGTTGTTCCGTCCGTTTTGCGCCGCAGTGTTGCGGCGTTTTTGCATCTAAATCACTTAAATCAATAATGCTGTGCGGCGCTTTGAGGGGTGAATATTATCCTCATCATAAGTGCGCCGGGGCCCGCTTCCGGTGCTGTCTGGTCAGTCGATCATTGACTCACGCCCTTACTGTCGGAGTGCTGCATGCCTGTTCAAGCCCTGTTCAAACCCTTCCAGCTCGGCACGTTGGAGTTGCCGACCCGCGTGGTAATGGCGCCCATGACCCGTTCGTTTTCCCCAGGCGGTGTGCCCAATAGCAAGGTCATTGAGTACTACCGTCGTCGTGCTGCCGCGGGTGTCGGCCTGATCATCACCGAGGGCACCACGGTGGGCCACGCGGCCGCCAATGGTTACCCCAATGTGCCGCAGTTTTACGGCGAAGCGGCCTTGGCTGGCTGGAAGAAGGTGGTGGACGCGGTTCACGCTGAAGGCGGTAGGATCGTTCCGCAACTCTGGCATGTGGGTAATGTGCGGCGCCTGGGCACCGAGCCGGACGCCAGCGTGCCCGGATATGGTCCGAGCGAGAAGCTAAAGGACGGCAAGGTGCTGGTGCACGGCATGACCCACCAGGACATTCAGGAAGTGATCGCAGCGTTTGCCCAGGCTGCCAAGGATGCCCAGCGCATCGGTATGGACGGCGTGGAAATCCATGGCGCCCACGGTTACCTGGTGGACCAGTTCTTCTGGGAAGGTAGCAATCAGCGGACCGATGAGTACGGTGGCGACCTGGCCCAGCGTTCGCGTTTTGCCATCGAGCTGATCCAGGCCGTGCGTGCAGCCGTGGGCCCGGACTTCCCGATCATCCTGCGTTTCTCCCAATGGAAGCAGCAGGACTATAGCGCCCGCCTGGTGCAGACCCCGGAGGCTCTGGGCGCCTTCCTCAAGCCGCTGGCGGACGCCGGTGTGGACATCTTCCACTGCTCGACCCGACGCTTCTGGGAGCCGGAGTTCGAAGGCTCGGACCTGAACCTGGCAGGCTGGACCCGCAAGCTCACCGGCAAGCCCACCATCACGGTGGGCAGCGTTGGCCTGGATGGCGAGTTCCTGCAGTTCATGGTCAACACCGACAAGGTGGCGCAACCGGCCAGCCTGGAAAACCTGCTGCAGCGCCTGAACAATGATGAGTTCGACCTGGTGGCTGTGGGGCGTGCGCTGCTGGTGGACCCGGACTGGGCGCAGAAGGTCCGTGAGGGGCGTGAGCAGGACATCCAGCCATTCAGTCGTGAAGCGCTGATGACTCTGGTTTAACTGCCCGCGCCAGGCGGTGAGGGGGGCAGCTCCCTTGCCGCGCCGAGGCTTTTGGCGGCGATCCTGGGTTTGGCCGCTGCTGCAATCTGCCCTGAATACGGCTCTGTTGGTGTGTGTTGGCAAGCGCTGCGCAATTGATCCTCAAACTGCTCGATGACGGCGGGCCAACCTTGGCGGCTGGCGTGTTGCCGGGCGTTGAGGCGCACCCGGCGCAAGGTTTCCGCTTCTTCAAGTAGCCAACTGGCCGCATCGCAAAAGGCGCTTTCATCTCCGGGCATGGCCAGCACGCCGTTGTAGCCATGGCGGATGTGTTGCGCCGCCGCGGCTTGATCGTAGGCCACCACTGCCAGCCCCGAGGCCAAGGCTTCCAGCACCACGTTGCCGAAGGTTTCGGTGAGGCTGGGAAACAGGAACACATCCCCTGAGGCGTAATGGGCCGCCAGGGTCTCGTCGCGCTGGCTGCCGCAGAACAAGGCATCGGGTAGCGTCTTTTCCAGGGCGGCGCGTTGCGGGCCGTCGCCCACCACGATCAACTGCATTTTGCGCTGTGGATACGTCGCCTTGAGTTGCTCGAAGCAACGCTTGAGCAGGCCGAGGTTTTTCTCTGGGGCCAGGCGCCCGACATGGATCACCGCCAGGTCATCGTGGTCCAGGCCCCAACTGGCCCGTAGCTCATTGACGCGCTTGGCGGGGTGGAACAGCTGGCTGTCGACGCCCCTCGACAGCAACGCCAGGCGCTCGAAATGCCGGCGTTCAAGCTCCAGGCGCTGGCTGGCGCTGGGCACCAGGGTCAGCTTCGAGCGGTTGTGAAACCAACGCAGATAGTGCGTCAACAAGCGAGTCAGCAAACCCAGGCCGTATTGGCTGGAGTATTGCTGGAAGTTGGTGTGGAAACCGCTGACCACCGAAATTCCCAAGCGTTTGGCAGCCCGCAGCGCCGATAGCCCCAGCGGTCCCTCGGTGGCGATGTAGAGCACGTCTGGGCGCTGGCGCTGCCAGCGTCGCAACAGTTTGTGCATCGACGATTGGCCCCATTGCAGTCCCGGATAGCCCGGTAGTGGCCATCCTCGGCACAGCAGCAAAGTGTCGTCGCTGATACGGCTCTGGTCGCAGCCCTGACGCGGGCGCACCAGTTCTACCTGGTGCCCGCGAGCACGCAGCCCCTCACAGAGGCGGCCAAGGGTATTGGCCACGCCATTGATTTCCGGTGGGAAGGTTTCAGTGATCAGGGTGATATGCAGGGCGGTCGTCATGACCTCAGTGTCGACTGAGGCCATGTCGTCATTGTGACCTTAGGGTGATGGATTTATGACGTCCCGGGCTTATTTGCCCGGCAGGTTTTCCACCCCACGCTCACGCACCCAGAACAGCGTCGCCCCGGCCACGGCGGCCGGCATCATCAGGATGTTGACGAAGGGGATCATCAGCGCCAGGTAGACGATGCCGCCAAAGCCCAGGCTCTGCCAGCGCTTCTGGCGCAGCCAGGCGATCATGTCCTGCCAGCTCATCTTGTGGTTGTCCGCCGGGTAGTCGATGTACTGGATGGCCATCATCCAGATCCCGAACAACAGCCACAGGGGGGCGGCGATCAGGTTGACCACCGGGATCAGCGAGAGAATGAACAGGCCGATGGCCCGAGGCAGGAAGTAACCGAGCTTGCGCATTTCCCGGGACAGGGTGCGCGGGACCATGGCGATCAGCTCGCCCCAGCTGAAAGGCGGCGAATTATCGGTGCCACGCACCACGGTTTCGACTTTTTCCGATAGGAATCCGTTAAAGGGGGCAGCGATGATATTGGCCAGCATGGTGAAGGTGAAAAACACCATCAACCCCACCAGCACCACGAACAGTGGCCAGAGGATGTAGCTGAGGAAACTCAGCCATTCCGGCAGCGATGGCATCAGGGAGTCGACCCAGAGGCTGAACTGGTGACCCGCGAAGTAGATCAATCCGACGAACAGCAACAGGTTGATCAGCAGGGGCAGAAGCACAAACAGGCGCAGGCCTGGCGTAAGAATCAGCTTCAGGCCTTCACGCAGATATTGCGGGCCTGACAGAACAGAGGCGGGCATAGAACGCTCCGAGCAGATGGAAAACGCGCCGACCTTACCGGCTTTGCCCTGGGGGCGAAAGCGGTGCGATCAGCTCGACATCAACGGTAACAAAGACCCTTTCAAATGAGTCCGCTGAGGATAGAGACCGCCTATGAGCTGGATTGTTAAACCGTATTTCCTTAATCTTCGCCCCCTCTATACGCTTCGCCCATTATTTTTGGACGGATGAGTTCAAGCCTTCCCCAAGGTATCGCCGTCCTTTTTTATTCCAGCCGGCAATCCGGCGTTCCGTGCCAGGTCACCCAGGCCGGTCGATAGGAGTGAGTCATGTCTGAAGTACGCCATTCGCGTGTGATTATTCTCGGTTCCGGCCCTGCCGGTTACAGCGCCGCCGTCTATGCCGCCCGGGCCAACCTGAAGCCGCTGCTGATCACCGGCATGCAGGCCGGCGGCCAACTGACCACCACCACTGAAGTCGACAACTGGCCTGGCGACGTGCACGGCCTGACCGGCCCGGCGCTGATGGAGCGGATGCGTGAGCACGCCGAGCGTTTCGAAACCGAAATCGTCTTCGACCACATCAACGCCGTGGACTTCGCTGCCAAGCCTTACACCCTGACCGGCGACAGCGCGACCTACACCTGCGATGCCCTGATCATCGCCACCGGTGCCAGCGCCCGTTACCTGGGCCTGCCTTCGGAAGAGGCGTTCATGGGTAAAGGCGTTTCCGCCTGTGCCACTTGCGACGGTTTCTTCTATCGCAACAAGCCAGTGGCGGTGGTCGGCGGCGGCAACACTGCCGTTGAAGAGGCTCTGTACCTGGCCAACATCGCCAGCACCGTGACCTTGATCCACCGTCGCGAAACCTTCCGCGCCGAGAAGATCCTGATCGACAAGCTCAACGCCCGCGTGGCCGAAGGCAAGATCATCCTTAAGCTCAATGCCAATCTGGACGAAGTCCTGGGCGACAACATGGGCGTGACCGGTGCCCGCTTGAAAAACAACGATGGCAGCTTCGACGAGCTGAAAGTCGACGGCGTGTTCATCGCCATCGGCCACACCCCAAACACCTCGCTGTTCGAAGGCCAACTGACCCTCAAGGACGGTTACCTGGTGGTGCAGGGCGGCCGTGACGGCAACGCTACCGCGACCAGCGTCGAAGGCATCTTTGCCGCCGGCGACGTGGCCGACCACGTGTACCGTCAGGCCATCACCTCGGCCGGTGCCGGTTGCATGGCGGCCCTGGACACCGAGCGTTACCTGGACGGTTTGCAGAACGCGGCACACTGATTCCCAGGCAATAAAAAAACCGGCGCCAGCCGGTTTTTTTATGGGTGTCGCACTGCAGATGCCGGCTTGCCGGCGAAGAGGCCCGTGAGCCTTGCTTCGCCGTGCCGGGGCTTCTGCTGGCGAGCCAGCGCCTACAGGATCCGGGTCTGGATCAGCGGCGAGTCAGCGGCTGGGCGGCGAACTTCACCCCGGCCAGACCGTGGGCGATCAGGGCGCGGATGTTACCGTGGTCGCTGCCTTCAGGGGTGGCCAGCACCGAGCGGTAGTGCTCGCCGAAGGCCAGCAGCGCCTCGGTGTCACTCAGGCCTTCCAGCAGGGCCAGGCCCAGGGTCTTGCACGAGCCTTCGTTCTGCCCGGCAGGGTTTTCCACGCCGCCATTGCTGAACGCTTGTGGCTGGTAGTCATAACCTTCGGCGATAAAGGCCAGGGTATCGGCAAACGCGTGTTCACCGCTGTTCAGGCTGGCGCGCAAGGTGTTCAGGTCAGTCATGGGGTTTTCCTTTGGCAAACGCCGCTTGCTGCTCGGCGCTGGCTTCTTTCTGGTAGAGATTTTTCCATTCGGCGTAGGGCATGCCGTACACCACTTCACGGGCGTCATCGAGGCTGAGCTCGATCTGGCGTTCATCGGCCTCGGCCTTGTACCACTTGGACAGGCAGTTGCGGCAGAACCCGGCGAGGTTCATCAGGTCGATGTTCTGCACGTCCTTGCGGCTGTCCAGATGGGCCACCAGGCGGCGAAAGGCCGCGGCTTCCAGTTCCAGGCGTTGTTGAGGGGACATAAGACTCACTGCACGTAGAAGGATGGGAACAGCTGCAAGTTACAAGCTGCCAGCGGCCAGGCAAAGCCGAATCGCGTTGACTGGCCGCTTGGCGCTAGCGACTTGCCGCCAATGTGATCGACACCGACTCGGCAAAGCGCAGGGCGTGAGGTTTGTCCACTTCGACTTCGGCGTATTGCACCGACACATTGCTCATCACCAGGTCCAGCAGTTCCTGGGTCAGGCGTTCCAGTAGGGCGAAGCGGTTGCCTTCGACGTGGGCAATGATTGCCTTGGTGATGGTGCGGTAGTTCAGCGCGTGGTCGATGTCGTTGTCGCGCACCGCATCTTGGGCGGCATACAGGATGGTCAGGTTGACCAGCACATCCTGCTTGTTGAGGATTTCATCCTCGTTGATTCCGATGTAGGTCCGCAGGAGCAGGTCCTTGACTCGGATGCGAGCCATTCCTGGCTGAAGTTGTGGCATTGCTACTTGCTCCGTCCAATCAATTGCAGGAATTCCTGGCGAGTGGTGCTCGAATCGCGGAAGGCGCCGAGCATCACCGAGGTATGCATGGTGGAATTTTGCTTTTCGACGCCGCGCATCATCATGCACATGTGCTTGGCTTCGATCACCACTGCGACGCCGGCGGCTTGAGTCACGCTCTGTAGCGCGTCGGCGATTTCCCGGGTGAGATTTTCCTGGATCTGCAGGCGCCTGGCGAACATATCGACGATCCGTGCGATCTTCGACAGCCCCAGCACTTTGCCGGTGGGAATATAAGCCACATGGGCCTTGCCGATGAAGGGCAACAGGTGATGTTCGCACAGGGAATACAGCTCGATGTCGGCGACGATCACCATTTCGTCGTTGTCGGAGGCGAACAGTGCACCGTTGACGATCTCCGGCAGCGACTGGCTGTAGCCGTGACACAGGTACTGCATGGCCTTGGCCGCGCGTTTCGGGGTGTCGAGCAAACCCTCGCGCTCTGGGTCTTCACCGAGACCCTTGAGGATCTCGTGGTAGTGCTGGGGCAGGGAAAGGCTCATGCAGGGTCCTCGCGGGGCCGGCTTACTTGACGTGCCGCCCGCCGTTAACGGTCAGGGTGGTGCCGGTGACATAAGGGTTGTCGAGCAGGTAGCGCAGGCTCTGGTAGATCACTTCGCTGCCGGGCTCGATACCCAGCGCGGATTTGGCCAGGGCCTTGGCGCGGTAGGCTGCGTCATCTTCGGGGTTGAACAATAGCAGGGCCGGGGCAATGCCGTTGACCTTGATGGCCGGTGCGTATTTGGCGGCAAAGGACAGGGTCAGGCTGTCCAGCCCGGCTTTGCTGGCGCAGTAGGCAATGTGCTTGCTGCTGCCCTTGCGGGTCACGTCGTCGCTGATGTGGATGATGTCCGCCGGATTGGAGCGTTGTAGCAGCTCGGCGCACTGCAGGTTGATCAGGTAGGGCGCGAGCATGTGCACGCTGAACATCCGGGTAAAGGCCGCGCTTGGTTGGTCGGGGCTTTCTTCCAGCCATTCCGAGGCGTTGTGGACGATGGCCCGCAAGCAGTCGGTGTGGGTTTTCACCGCGTTGATCAGGGCCAGGATCCCGGCTTCGCTGGACAGGTCGGCGAACAGCAGCGTCGCGCCCTTGTCACGTAGGGTTTGCAGGCCGGGGCGGTCGCTGCGGTAGGTGATGATCACCGGCTGCCCATCTTCGAGCAGGCGCAGGGCGCAATGCAGGCCGACACGTTGGCTGGCACCCGTGATCAGGATTGGGGCGATAGATGGGGTCATGAAGGGCTCACCTCGCAGGTAGGGCAAAACTATACCAGCGGGTGATGCGTCGTGCCTGTGGCGCCAAGGGGGCTGGTCAGCGGCTCCCGGGGTTGACTCAGGAGCCGGCGAACCGGTGAGTTTACGAGTTCTGTGTCGAGTGTACGGCCGGCAGCACGCGCGCTGGCGTGCTGTTGAGCCAACCTGCGAGCAATCGGGTGGACAGCGGAATAAAGCAATAAACCATCAGCGGGGTCAGGGCCAGGGTGCTGACAAACACTCGCGGCAGCAGGCTCAGGTCATTGAGTAAAGGGCCGAGGACGAAGTTGAACAGCAGCGACACCGGAAAGAACGCCAGCCAGATGGCCACCGCTTGCTTCCAGCGTGGAGGGCGCTGTCCGACGCCGCCAAATCAGCCGCCGAGGCCGCTGACCCGATGTTCCGAGGGGTGGGCGAACAGGTCGCTGCCCCGCGCCAGCCAGGCGGTGCGCGAGGCGGAGTGTTCCCAGGCATGCAGGGTGTGTTCGTCGACGAAGCGGAAGATGATCTGGAACTCGTCATCGTCTGGCGGCGGCGCCAGAACGCCGGAGCCCAGGTAGCCGGGAAAGTCGGTGGCCAGTTGTTCGCCTTCGCGCAGCCAGGCGATCAGGTCTTGGTAGCGGCCGTCGGCAACGCGCCGGGCAACCATCAAGGTGACGGGTGAGGTAGACATTATGTATCTCCGTAAAACCAGTGCGTTGCCTGGGTAAGGCAATCGCTTGACGTGGCACCGGGGTGTTGGGCCGTGTCAGAACCAAGCAAGGATTATTCCTGATCGGTGCCTTGCTACCAATGCCCGTGGTCGGTTTTTCTGCTGCTTGAAGCATTGGCCCCTCGGGGGAGTAGAATGTCGATCACTTTGTTTATCGGTGTGCGCTCCCCTGATGCCCGTCATGACTGAACTTGCCCCTGTCGCTCGCGCTCTTGACCCCGCCTGTCAGGATGAGTTGTTTCCGATTCGTGAAGTGGCGCGTCTGACCGGTATCAACCCGGTGACCCTACGAGCCTGGGAGCGACGTTACGGTCTGATTCAACCGACACGCACCGAAAGCGGGCATCGCCTGTATTCCATGCGCGATGTTGAGGCGGTGCGCGAGATCCTGGGCTGGATCGAGCGCGGCGTGGCAGTGAGCAAGGTGGGCAAGCTCCTGGCCAAGAGCCGCGCCGCCCAAGCCCAGGTCGAGGCCCCGGTGAACGATGCCCTGCAAGGCGAATACAGCCAGTGGCGCGAGCAGTTGAAGCAGGCCGTCAGTGCCTTCGACGAAGCGCAGTTGGAGCGTCTCTACGGGCAGGTTTTTTCCAGCTATGCCTTACCGGTGGTGTTCCAAGACATCTTCTTGCCGTTCTGGAAGCAGTTGCTGCAGGAGCCAAGTGCTTTCGGTCAGACCAGCGAGTGGTTGTTTCTCGATGGTTTTCTGCGGGCGCGGATCACTCAGCGTCTGTTGCTGCAGCGCGCCACCCAAAGCCAGCAACTGCTGCTGACCGGGCTCAATGAATCGTGTCGCGAACTGGAGCTGCTGGTGGCGGCACTGATGCTCGGGCATGACTCGCTGGGGGTGCGCCTGTTGGGACCAGTAGCGCCATTGGATGAGCTGACGTTGGTTTGCGAAAAGCTCAAGCCGGCGGCGCTGGTGGTGTTTTCCAACCTGGCGCCGACTGCGGAGTTATCCAAGCGACTCAAGCGCCTGGCGCTGACTCTGGATTGTCCGTTGATGCTCGCTGGGGATACGGCGGACTTGGCGCAGGACCGTCTGGCGGGTTCGCCAGTGGCGTGCCTGGGGAGCGATGGGCGCCTGATGCAGCAACGGTTGCGGCAGTTTTTACGCGGTGGCCTGGATACCTGAGCCGGCAGGCGCTCAAGCGTGTAGCGCAGGGTGGCTCTGGCGGTGCTGCTGGAGAATGAACTGGCGCAGACGTTCGGTTTCTTCCGCATCACGCTGATCCAGGCGGTAGGCATAGAAGCCGGCTTCGGTCTGGCGCTCAAAGCGTCCGTGCAGGGCAATCCGCTCATACCCCGAAGGGCTGAACCATTGGGCGAACTGCTTCGGCGCACGGGTGCCGTTGCGGATTTCCAGCAATACCCCCTTGAATGACACTTCCCGCACCCAGAGGCATCCGGGCTGGCCTTTGGCATTTTCCAGCGGCACCGGCTCTGTCAGCGTCAAACGCCAGGGCCGTACCATCGGCCCTTCCTCAAAGATGCTCGGCACCCCCAGGCGCAGATGCAGGGCATGGAACTCGTCTTCCACCAGATGCAGGGGGAAGGTCATTTGTTGATTGTCGAAATGCGCCTGCAGGGTGACTTTTTCGTTAGCCGCCAACCGGGTCAGCAGGTCTCGGATCTGCGCGCCGCCATTGACCAGCAGGCTCGATGTGGCGTCGCGCACATTGAGCTGCGGGTTGTGCTGCATGGTCTGGATGAAGTCCAGTTCATCCTGAGTGAGAAGGCTGTCACGCTGCATGATGTTGCTCGAAGAGTGAGAATAAAATCGGTGGGCAATACTAAGACCACTGAATCTATGAGTTATTAGCGCCGTTGGTCATCTTGAGCGCAGCCAGTTCAGACTGGGCATCGGCCAACTGCTGTTCCAACTGGAGCAGGCGTTGTTGCGCCTTGATCTGCTCACTGACGTTTTTTTGCACGCCGATGTAGTAGGTCAGTTGATCACTGTCGTTGAACACCGGAGTGATCGACAGTTCGTTCCAGAAGTGGCTGCCGTCCTTGCGATAATTGCGCAGCACTTCACGGCACGGCAGGCCCTGGCTTAGGGCCTGGCGAATTCTCAGCAGTCCCGGCTGGTCGCGATCACCAGACTGCAGGAAGCGGCAGTCCTGGTACAGCACTTCATCTGCGCTGTAGCCGGTCAGGCGCTCAAACGCCGGATTCACATAAATCACGATGTTGTCTTCGCCTTCCTGTTCGGCGACCACAATTCCGTCGTTGGAGGCGTTGATCATCCGTTGCAGCAGATGAGCGTTGATCATCCCGAGGTTCCGCTATTGATCAGTGAGTGCTGGATTTTAAGGCATGCTGGCAAGCTGTCCACTTGACCTTGTAAGGGCATGTGCTGCCAGAAACGGGATTTTACTCCGTAGCTGTTAATATCCCAGTCTTTTAGTCAGCTTCAGGAACAGATTGATGAAAGTCGCTATCCTTTCCGGCTCGGTGTACGGCACGGCTGAAGAAGTCGCTCGGCACGCCGCCAAACTCCTTAACGCCGCAGGCCTGGAGGCCTGGCACCAGCCGCGGGCAACCCTGGCCGAGGTCCAGGCGTTTGCTCCGCAGGCGTTGCTGGCCGTGACTTCGACCACCGGCATGGGCGAGTTGCCGGACAACTTGCTGCCGCTGTACTCCACGATCCGCGATCAATTGCCCGCCGCCTGGCGGGGGCTGCCAGGGGCGGTGATTGGTCTGGGCGATGCCTGCTATGGCGATACCTTCTGTGGTGGCGGTGAGCAGATGCGTGAGTTGTTCGTTGAACTGGGGGTGCATGAGGTGCTGCCGATGTTGCGCCTGGATGCCAGCGAGAGCGTGACCCCGGAGACCGATGCCGAGCCCTGGCTGGCTGAACTGATCAGTGCCCTGCGGGGCTGACCGGCTGTTCTTGTAGCAGCGCGAGCCAGGCTTGCGCTGCCTTGGACAGATAAGCGCCTTGGCGCCAGATGAAGGCAATGTCCCAGCGCAGGTAATCCGGGGCCTTGAGCGTCAGGCGCACCACCCCCGGCCGCACCAGGCCACGGGCGACCACACTGGGCAGCAGCACCACGCCTTGGCCGGCGGCCACCAGGGCCGCGAGAAAGTCCGCCTGACCGCTGCGCCCGCCCTCCTTGGGCGTGAAACCTACCTGTTGGCAGGCCTGCAGCAGGCGGTCATTGAGCACAAAACTGCGTTGGTAGAGGAGGAAGGGCGTGTCCGCCAGTTCTTCCAGGCGCACCTGGGCGTTCTGCGCCAGGGGATGGTCGGCGGGGAGCAAGGCATCCAGCGGTTCATCGCAGAAAGGCTGATAAGCAAATGCCGGGTCCTTGGGGGTCAGGCTGCCTCCCAGTTCCAATTCGCCATTACGCACCGCCTGTTCCACGTTGAGGCTGCCACCTTCGAGCAATTGCACCTGGATATTCGGGTAGCGCAGGCGGTATTCGGCGAAGCGGCTGGCAAACAGTGCATCGCTGCCCAGCAGTGGCAGGCCCAGGCGCAGTTCGCCCCGGGCCAGTTGGCTCAGGTCATCCAGTTCGCTGAGCAGCTCATTGCGCAGGCGCAACATGCCTTCGGCCCGTTGCAGGACCACGTTGCCGGCGGCGGTGAGGTGAATGTGCGAGCCCTGGCGCTCCAGCAGGGGCGTACCCAGGCTGTACTCCAGTTGGGCGATCTGTTTGCTGACCGCCGATTGGCTGATATGCAGGGTCTTGGCGGCCTGAGTGAAACCACCTTGGCGGATCACTTCGACAAAGCTGCGCAGTTGTTTGAAATCCATGCTGATGATTCCAGATTGGAATGGGTTTGAGTCTAACAATTCGCTTCGGTGATGGAGGGTCTTTTCATAAAATAGGCGCCTGAGAGGACCTGACCATCATGAACATTTCCACGTGCAAACGCCTGAGCCGTCTGATCTGCGAATTGGCGGTGCTGCTGGCGATCTATTTTTTGGGGTGTTGGGTGGCCGCCTGGCTGCCCTGGCCGATTCCTGGCGGGGTGGTTGGCCTGGCGCTGTTGCTGCTGGCCTTCGCGTTGGGCTGGGTCAAGCCGGCCGCGCTGCAATTAGGGGCCGGTTTGCTGATGGCCGAGATGCTGCTGTTTTTCATACCGGCGCTGATGAGTCTGCTGGATTACGGCAGCCTCCTGCGTCAGGACGGCTGGCGGATTCTGCTGGTGATTGGCGTCAGCACCTTGCTGGTGATGCTGGTGACCGCGCTGACGGTGGAGTGGGTGTGCCGCTGGAGGATGCGCCATGAAGCTTGAACTGATGCCGATGTTTTGGCTGATCCTGACCCTCGGGGCCTATCTGTTCAGCCGCTGGATCTACCGGCGCACCGGCCGTTACCTGCTGTCGCCGCTGATCCTGGTGCCGACGCTGTTGCTGGCGCTTGCCGTGCCGCTGCACACCGCCTATGCCGAATACGCCACCAACACGCACTGGTTGATGGGGGTACTGGGGCCGGTGACCGTGGCTTTCGCCCTTCCCATCTGGCAGCAGCGGCAGTTGCTGATGCGCCACTGGTCGGCGTTGTTGGTGGGCATGCTGGCGGGCAGCGCCGCGTCCATCGGCAGTTCCTTCGGTCTGGCCAAGGCCCTGGCCTTGGACAGTTCGGTGACCTTGTCGCTGGTGCCGCGCTCGATCACCACGCCCTTCGCCATGCCCCTGGCCCATGACCTGGGGGGTGTGCCCGAGCTGACGGCGGTATTTGTGATGTTCACCGGGGTACTGGGGGCTATGTTCGGCGGTGTACTACTGCGCTGGTTGCCGCTGCGTAGCGCCCTGGCTCGGGGCGCGCTGTTTGGTGTCGGGGCCCACGGTGCAGGGGTCAGCCGGGCCCACGAAGTGGGGGGGGAAGAGGGTTCGGTGGCCGGCCTGGTGATGGTGCTTACGGGGTTGCTGAACCTGTTCGCCGCCCCTTTACTGGCGTCGTTGCTTTGACAGCAAACCCTTGGGCCAGAGCCTCGATTGCGTTCTGACCCGCTCAGTCATCAAGCTGG
Organism: Pseudomonas sp. LD120; assembly: GCF_009861525.1. Taxonomy (GTDB): domain Bacteria; phylum Pseudomonadota; class Gammaproteobacteria; order Pseudomonadales; family Pseudomonadaceae; genus Aquipseudomonas. The sequence continues at coordinate 1,267,613 of NZ_WVHL01000005.1, forward strand.
CTGCCAATGAAACTCCCCACGGCGCACGGGCTGACTAGACTCTCATGCTCTGTCCTCTAATAAGAACCGCCACCGAGGTCCTTGCCGTGAGCCTAGCCCCCGTTCAATCGACACCGAGTGTAGAAAACCAGGTCAGCGCCATCGAATGGCAAACCCGTCAGGATTTGGCCGCTTGTTATCGCCTGGTGGCGATGCATGGTTGGGACGACCTGATCTTTACCCACATTTCCGCCAAGGTGCCGGGCACCGAAGATTTCCTGATCAACCCGTTCGGCATGATGTTTCACGAAATCACCGCTTCCAGCCTGGTGAAGGTCGATCTGGCCGGCAACAAACTGATGGACAGTCCTTACGAGATCAACCCGGCCGGCTACACCATACACAGCGCGGTGCATTCTGTACGTCACGATGTGGTCTGCGTTATGCATACCCATACGGCGGCCGGGGTGGCGGTATCGGCGCAGAAACAAGGCGTGTTGCCCATCAGTCAGCAGTCGCTGTTCGTGCTGTCGAGTCTGGGCTATCACCCTTACGAGGGCGTGGCCCTAAACCCCGAGGAGAAGGTCCGGCTGCAGGCCGACTTGGGCGACAACAGCTTTTTGATGTTGCACAACCACGGTTTGCTGACCTGCGGCGCGAGCATCGCCGATACCTTCTTGATGATGTTCACCTTCCAGCGTGCCTGTGAGATCCAGGTGTTGGCGCAGAACGGCGGCGCCGAATTGATCTGCATCCCGGCGTCGATCCTGGCCGGGGCCAAGGCGATGATTGCTGGGGTCACCCGTAGTGCTCAGGGCATGGGGGGCGGGCTGGCTTGGCCGGCCTTGCTGCGCAAACTCGATCAACTCGACCCAGGTTATAAACGCTGATGCCTATTTCCGAAATTCCTCTGTGTATCTGGCGCAAGCGCGGTCAGAACTTTGTGTTTCGTGGCCAGCGCATTCGTTATTGGGTGGCGGGGCAAGGAGAGCCATTGGTGCTGATTCACGGCTTCCCCACGGCCAGTTGGGATTGGCATTACCTGTGGCAACCCCTGGCGCGCAGTTATCAGGTGATTGCCTGCGACATGCTCGGCTTCGGCGACTCGGCCAAGCCCCAGGAACATGATTACAGCCTGCTGGAACAGGCGGATTTGCAGCAGGCGTTGCTTGAGCACCTGGGCATTGCCGAACCGGTGCATCTGTTCGCCCATGACTACGGCGACAGCGTGGCGCAGGAACTGCTCGCCCGGCACTACGAAGAGCGGATCGACGTCGCCACTTGTGTATTTCTCAACGGCGGCCTGTTCCCGGAAACCCATCGCCCGGTGTTGACCCAGAAGCTCTTGCTCAGCCCACTGGGCTGGATGTTCGGACGCGCGTTCAGCCGTCAGGGACTGGCGAAGAGCTTTCAGCAGATCTTCGGCCCTCAGACCCGTCCCAGCGAGACGGTCCTGGACGATTTCTGGAGCCTGGTGCAGAGCAACAACGGACCACGAATCCTGCACAAGTTGATGGCTTATATTCCCGAGCGCCGGGCCCTGCGCGAGCGCTGGGTCAGCGCCATGCAGCGCGACGAGGTGCCGCTACGGTTGATCGATGGGGCCCAGGATCCGATCTCCGGGGCGCACATGGTGGAGCGCTATCGGCAATTGATTGCTCAGCCCGATACGGTGCTGCTGCCGGGGATCGGGCATTACCCGCAGATCGAAGCGCCGCTGTTAGTGCTCAAGCATTACCTGGCCTTTCGCGACAATGTGCAGTCGCCGCCGCGTCGGGCAGTGGGTTCCTGACCGAACCTGGGAACCCGCAATGTTGAGCGGGCGCGGCGATTATCCCGCAGCCTTATTGCGTACTATTCAGGTCTAGACGTTTTTATTGTGACCGCCGGCTGACTGTCCGACACTCGAGCTCATTGTCCATTGGCCTTGCTGGAGTTCGATATGAGTGAGTCTGTGCGCTTGGAAGATAAAGTCGTGATCATCACCGGAGCCGGCGGCGGCTTGGGACGCTCCCATGCCTTGTTGTTCGCCAAACACGGGGCCAAGGTGCTGGTTAACGACCTGGGGGGCTCGGCCCAGGGCGAAGGCGCCAGCGCGTCGGCGGCAGATCGGGTGGTGGCGCAGATCCGCGAGGCGGGCGGCATTGCCGAGGCCAACCACGATTCGGTCACCGATGGCGCAAAGATCGTGCAGAACGCCCTGGATGTGTTTGGCCGGGTCGATGTGGTGGTCAACAATGCCGGCATCCTGCGGGACAAGACTTTCCACAAGATGGAAGACGCCGATTGGGACCTGGTGTACCAGGTGCATGTCGAAGGGGCCTATAAGGTCACGCGCGCCGCCTGGCCGCACCTGCGGGATCAGGGGTACGGACGGGTGATCTTCACCGCCTCCACATCAGGCATTTACGGCAACTTCGGCCAGTCCAATTACGGCATGGCCAAACTGGGGCTGTACGGCCTGACCCGGACCCTGGCGATCGAAGGGCGCAAGAACAACATCCTGGTCAACGCCATCGCCCCTACCGGTGGCACGCGCATGACCGAGGGCCTGATCCCGCCGCAGGTGTTTGAGCAGCTCAAACCAGAACTGGTAAGTCCCTTGGTGGTGTATCTGGGCAGTGAACAGTGCGAGGAAACCGCCGGCCTGTTCGAAGTCGGCGGTGGTTGGATCGGCAAGGTGCGTTGGGAGCGCAGCCTGGGCGCCGGTTTCGATCCGCGCCAGGGCTTCTCCCCAGAAGAGGTGGCGGCCCACTGGCAGCAGATCTGTGATTTTGAGGGTGCGGCCCATCCCCAGGACAACATCGAAGCCTTGAAAGAGATGATGCAGAATCTGCAAAAATACGCACTCTGAAACACTTCTCGATCCGCGGCTTTTCGCCCGTGCCTGGGTGATCCGGGCCGGCGTCTGGCGTTAAATGCGCCGGGTTTTCCGCGCTTGCTTCAGCACCCCGCCGGGCCTTAGGGACCGGCGGTTTTACTCCTGCCGTGTTCGTCTCTATGCTCGACGTTCCGCGAACGAACAGGGAGTACTCCGTATGTATGAGTCAAAGGATCAGCCGGTATTGTCGCGGCTGCTGTTTATCCGTCGGTTATGTGTGCATGGGTTGGTGGTGCTGGCGCTGATCACCTTTTCGGTGCTGTTGGGAATCAGCGGCTTGTTGTACTTCGAACAAGGCATTGCCTTTCATGACGCCTTGTATGACGCGGCCATGATCCTTGGCGGCATCGGTCCAATCAACATGCCGCAAACCCCTGGTGGCAAACTGTTTTTTGCCACTTACGGGCTTTATACCAATCTGGTGTTTGCCGCCACCCTGGGTTTGATCCTGTCCCCGGTGGCGCACCGTCTCCTGCACAAGTTTCATTATGACGAGCATGCTGATTCGCAGTAAGCGAAACGTGCTTTGTTAATACGTCAGGCATAAAAAAGGCCGCTGCAAGAGCAGCGGCCAAAGCAAGACGTTAGATCAAGGAGCTACAAAATCAACGTCGGTGAACCTGGGGCAGCGGCTTGAACAGAGTGACTTCACGCCTGCTGGAAATCAGTTGCTGAAAGGATCGTGTTCGACACCTTCTGCTTCAGTGCAGTCTGGCGCTGTGCCGTGAGTGCGGGCGAAGAATAAGCCTTGGCAGACCCTGGAAACATAGCGATTCAAGACAAGGACTGTTACCGCTTGAGCAACAGTGCCAACGGCTGACGCCAGGCCTGTATCGATGTTCCTGATGGGCGTGTATCCAGCCGCAGGCCCTACACCGCTACGCCTGTACCAGGCGAGGCTGAGGCCAGAGGCGCCGGTCCCCAGAGGGCGCACTCAAAGCGGTCCACGACAGCCTGCTCAGCCAGCGTCAACGGCAAGTGCTGGACTAGATTGCCCAGGGTTGCTCGAATCAGCAGATCGCCGAGCAGTTGTTCATGTCCTTGCATACGGTGAATCCCCACGGTCGCCGGATTCACAGCAAGCTGGGGGGGAGCGGCGCGCCCAGGCGGTGGCCAAGGCTCAGGCTCTGGGGTTGATGAGTTGCGTTTACGCCGATGGTGGCTGATAGCCCATGCGCCAGCTCACCGCACCGCTGGCCGCGAGCAAGCGTTGGGCGGCCGGGCCGTGTTCATCGGCGTGGAACAACGAGGTCGGGCCAACCACCGTCAGCACGGCGGCGATCTTGCCCATGGCATCGAACACCGGCGCCGACAGCGCGTCGACTCCGGGCATCAACAAGCCGTGGACATGGTGCAAGCCGCGCTGGCGAATCGCCTGGGCCAGGGCATCGTCGGCCGCTTTGTCGGCCAGCGGATGAGCACTGTTCGCCAGCAGCTCCTGCTGGCGCAGGTCGAGGGTTTCGCGCCGCGGCAGGTAAGCGTTGAACACCAACCCGGTGGAGGAACTGAGCAGCGGCAGCACCGAACCCAGCTGGGTGACCACGGTCACCGCCCGTACTGCCGGCTCGATGTGCACCACAGTGGCGCCCTGATTGCCCCACACCGCCAGGAAGCAGGTTTCGTTCAGCTCATCCCTCAGTTCCGCCAGGGGCAGGGCGCCAACTTTCAACACATCCATGCTGCCCAGGGCCGCCAGGCCGACCCGCAGGGCTTCGCGACCCAGGCCGTAATGGTTGGTGGCGCTATTCTGTTCGGCAAAACCGCTGGCAATCAACGCCTGTAGATAACGGTGCACCTTGCTCGCCGGCATCTGCACATGTTCGGCCAGGCGTGAAAGAGAAGTGGCCGGTGACAGTTCGGCCAGGGCCTTGAGGATGTCGGTGCCGACTTCGGCCGAGCGGACTTTCTGTTTACCGGTGCTGTCGCTGGTGCTGCGCGGCTTTTCCATGGAGGTGTCGGGGTCCCGTGACAAGTGGCGGTCTTTATAGCTTGACGCTCCCGGGCAATCAAATTACGTTATGCGTAATTGGATTACGATAAAAATAACCCAGGCGTGCCGATAACTCTTGCGAAGGAGTGGTGGGCCCCTGCCTATTGCAACTTCCAGGAGGCTCCATGAACCTCGAATCTTCGGCGTCGGCCCTCAGCTACCAATCGGGCTTTGGCAATGAATTCGCCAGCGAAGCCCTGCCGGGCGCACTGCCCGTTGGCCAGAACTCCCCGCAAAAAGCCCCTTACGGCCTGTATGCCGAATTGTTTTCCGGCACCGCCTTCACCATGACCCGTAGTGAAGCCCGGCGTACCTGGATGTACCGCATCCAGCCTTCGGCCAAGCACCCGGCTTTCGCCAAGCTGGCGCGGCAGCTGGCAGGCGGCCCGTTGGGTGAAGTCACCCCCAACCGCCTGCGCTGGAGCCCCCTGCAGATTCCAAGCGAGCCCACCGACTTCATCGATGGCCTGGTGGCCATGGTGGCCAACTCGGCGGCGCAGAATCCGGCTGGTATCAGCGTCTATCACTACCGTGCCAACCGCTCGATGGAGCGAGTGTTCTTCAACGCCGATGGCGAGCTGCTGCTGGTGCCGGAACTGGGCCGCCTGCGCATCGTCACCGAGCTGGGCGTGCTGGCGCTGGAGCCGCTGGAAATTGCCGTGCTGCCCCGCGGCCTGAAATTCCGCGTCGAGCTGCTGGACCCGCAAGCCCGTGGCTACGTGGCCGAGAACCACGGCGCACCGCTGCGCCTGCCGGACCTCGGGCCCATTGGCAGCAACGGCCTGGCCAACCCCCGGGACTTCCTGGCCCCGGTGGCTCATTACGAAGACCTGCGCCAGCCCACCACGCTGATCCAGAAGTACCTCGGCGAACTTTGGGGCTGCGAGCTCGACCACTCGCCGCTGAACGTCGTCGCCTGGCACGGTAACAACGTACCGTACAAATACGACCTGCGCCGTTTCAACACCATCGGTACGGTCAGCTTCGACCACCCGGACCCATCGATCTTCACCGTATTGACCTCGCCCACCAGCGTGCCGGGCCTGGCCAACCTGGACTTCGTGATCTTCCCGCCACGCTGGATGGTGGCCGAGAACACCTTCCGTCCACCGTGGTTCCACCGCAACTTGATGAACGAGTTCATGGGCCTGATCCAGGGCGCCTACGATGCCAAGGCCGAAGGTTTCCTGCCCGGCGGCGCGTCGCTGCACAGTTGCATGAGCGCCCACGGCCCGGACGGCGAGACCTGCACCAAGGCGATCAACGTCGAGCTGCAGCCGGCCAAGATCGACAACACCATGGCCTTCATGTTCGAAACCAGCCAGGTGCTGCGCCCCAGCCAGTTCGCCCTGGAATGCGCGGAACTGCAGAACGACTACGATGCTTGCTGGGCCTCGCTGCCCGTCACCTTCAACCCGAATCGGAGATAACCCATGACCTTGTCCACCATCACCCGTAGCTGGGTCGAGTCCGCCAACGGTCACCCCGACTTCCCGTTGCAGAACCTGCCCCTGGGCGTCTTTAGCACCCAGGGTTCGGCACCCCGCAGCGGGGTCGCCATCGGCGAACAGATTTTCGACCTGGAAGCGGCGCTGGAGGCCGGGCTGTTCGAAGGCCAGGCCAAGGCCGCGGTGCAAGCCGCCCTTGGTGGTCAGTTGAACGCTTTCTTCCAGCTTGGGCGCCCGGCCCGGGCCGCCCTGCGTGAGCGCCTGCTGGAACTGCTCGGCGAAGGCAGCAGCCTGCGCGGCAAGATCGAGGCCCTGGGTGCGAAACTGCTGCCCCTGGCGGCCGATTGCCAGATGCACCTGCCAGCGAAAATCAGCGATTACACCGACTTCTATGTGGGCATCGAGCATGCGCAGAACGTCGGTAAACTGTTCCGCCCCGACAACCCTTTGTTGCCCAACTACAAGTACGTGCCCATCGGTTATCACGGCCGCGCCTCCACCATTCGCGCTTCCGGCGCCGAGGTGCGCCGGCCCAAGGGCCAGACCCTGCCGGCCGGACAGACCGAGCCGACCTTCGGCCCCTGCGCCCGTCTGGACTACGAACTGGAACTGGGCATCTGGATAGGGCCGGGCAACGAAATGGGCGAGCCCATCGCGATTGGCGATGCAGCCGAGCACATCGCCGGCTTCTGTCTGCTCAACGACTGGTCGGCGCGGGACATCCAGGCCTGGGAATACCAGCCGCTGGGCCCGTTCCTGTCGAAAAGCTTCATCACCAGCATTTCGCCCTGGGTGGTGACCGCCGAAGCCCTGGAGCCGTTCCGCCAGGCCCAGGCGCCGCGCCCGGAAGGCGATCCGCAACCGCTGCCGTACCTGCTGGATCCGCGCGACCAGGCCGCTGGCGGCTTCGACATCGAGCTGGAAGTGCTGCTGATCACCCAGGCCATGCGCGAGCAGGGGCTGCCGGCCCACCGCCTGACCCTGAGCAACACCCAGTACATGTACTGGACCGTGGCGCAGATGGTCGCGCACCACAGCGTCAACGGCTGCCAGTTGCAGGCAGGCGACCTGTTTGGTTCGGGCACCTTGTCCGGTCCGCAGAGCGGCCAGTTCGGCAGCCTGCTGGAGATCACCGAAGGCGGCAAGAAACCCATCGAGCTGGCCTCCGGCGAGGTGCGCAAGTTCCTCGAAGACGGCGATGAAATCATCCTGCGTGGGCGTTGCCGCCGTGAAGGCTTCGCCTCCATCGGCTTCGGCGAATGCCGTGGCACCGTACAGCCGGCTCGCTAAGAGGAGCGTCCCATGCAGCTCTATACCTACTACCGTTCCACCGCGTCCTACCGGGTGCGGATTGCCCTGGCCCTCAAGGGCCTGGAGTTCCAGGCGATTCCGGTCAACCTGCTGGTGCCCAAGGGCGGCGCCAACCGCCAGCCGGAATACCTGGGCATCAACCCCCAGGGGCGGGTGCCGGCGCTGCGTACCGAGGACGGCGAGCTGCTGATCCAATCCCTGGCGATCATCGAGTACCTGGAAGAATCTTATCCACAGGTGCCGTTGCTTTCCAAAGACCTGGTCCGCCGTGCCCGGGAACGGGCCGTGGCGGCGATCATTGGTTGTGACGTCCATCCGCTGCACAACTCCAGCACCCTCAACCTGCTGCGCGAGTGGGGGCATGAAGAAGAGCAGTTGCTGGTATGGATCGACCACTGGATCAGCCAGGGTCTGGCAGCCCTGGAGCAACTGATCGGCGATCAGGGGTTCTGCTTTGGCGAGCAGCCGGGGCTGGCCGATGTGTTCCTGATTCCCCAGCTGTATGCGGCCGAACGCTTCAACGTGTCGCTGGACGCCTATCCGCGGATTCTCCGGGTCGCGGCCCTGGCCGCCGAGCATCCGGCGTTCCAGGCCGCGCACCCGGCCAACCAGCCGGACACCCCGGCCTGAGCCTGCGCGCGGCCCCGGCATTCGGGGCCGCGCGGCATCCGCATCACCCGGGCTCCGCAATGGAGCCCGAGCGGTCACGGCCCGTGATCGGTGCAACAGCGCTGCCCATAACCATAAAAAACCGAACAGGTACCTTGTGATGCAAAACCAGATTGCCAGTTTTCGCGCTGCGCTCGACGCCCGCCCGGTGTCCCGCTACCAGTGGTTGCTCCTGTTGCTTCTCGCCTTGCTGTTGGTCACCGATGGCTACGATGCCCAGGTTCTGGGGTATGTGGTGCCGGCCCTGGCTCAGGACTGGGGCCTGGAAAAGGCCGCCTTCGGCCCGGTATTCAGCGCCAACCTGCTGGGCCTGACCCTAGGCTCCCTGGCGGTGACGCCCCTGGCGGACCGTTTTGGTGTGCGGCGAATTTTGCTGTGCTGCGTGCTGATCTACGCCACTCTGACGGTGCTGATGGTGTTCACCCATTCCCTCAACAGCCTGATGGCCGCGCGATTTATCTGCGGCATTGGCATGGGCGGCGCGATGCCCAGCGCCATGGCGCTGATGTCCGAGTATTCGCCGCCGCGCCTGCGCACCCTGATGGTGACCCTGGCGGCCTGCGGTTTTTCCTTCGGGGGCGCCGCCGGTGGTTTTGTCGCTGCCGGGTTTATCGATCGCTTTGGCTGGGAGGCGGTGTTCCTCGCCGGTGGCATCACGCCGTTGCTGCTGTTTCCGTTTTTGCTCTGGCGCCTGCCTGAATCCCTGCCACGTCTGCTGCGGGACGCACCGCCCTATGCGCGCCTGCGCAAAGTCACTGCGCAGATGCTCCCAGGCTGGCAACCGCCGGCTGCCGAGCTGAGTCGCGATGACGCGCAGGCGGACAGCAAGCTCACGGTGCTGGAACTGTTTCGCCACGGCTATGCGCGGCCGACCCTGCTGATCTGGTCGACCTTTTTCGTCAGCCTGATCCTGCTGTATTTCATGATCAGTTGGCTGCCAACGTTGCTGCTGGAGAGCGGCCTGGCCCTCAAGCAGGCCAACCTGGTGACCTCGATGTTCCTCTTCGCCGGCACCCTCGGCGCAATTGGCATGGCCTGGATCGCCGACCGCCTGAAACGCAAGGTGCGCCTGCTGGCGGTGGTGCTCGCGGCGGCTGCGCTGTGCACCGTGCTGCTGGGGCTGAACCACGACAATCCGCTCTACCTGGTGCTGTTCGTGTTTGCCGCGGGCTTTTGCATCATCGGCGGCCAGCTGACCCTGAACGCCTTCGCTAGCAACTTCTACCCGGCCCAGGTGCGCGCTACCGGCACCGGTTGGGCCTTGGGCGTGGGGCGCTTTGGTTCGATCCTCGGCCCGCTGTTCGGCAGCCTGTTGCTGGCGATGCACATTCCGGTGCAGCAGATTTTCTTCTTCTGCGCGATTCCGGCGGTGCTCGCGGCGTTGCTGATCATTCAGGTGCGTTCGCCGTCCGATGCCGATGGTGCAGGAGCGGCTGCGGGAGCCGCCGTGGAGCGGCAGGCACCGCTCAAGTCCTGAAGAGGGACAGGCTCAGCGTGCCAGGTGCTTGATCATCGGCACGCAGGCCAGGGTCAGGCCTCGAGGTGACTGGTACTGGGCGACGCGCTCGCCGACGAAACCGCAATGGCGATAGAAGTCGGCGGCGTTCAAGGTCGAATCCAGGATCAGGTGCGGCAACTCGGCCTGCAGCGCCTGTTCTTCGAGGTATGCCATCATCCGGCGGCCAATGCCGCGCCCCATGTAGGCCGGATCGACAAACACCGCGTCGACTTGTCCACTCTTCAGGTCGAGCAAACCGCTGGCGATCACCTGGTCGTCGACGACCGCGACATGGCCGGTGTTCGCCACCACCTCGATGAAGTAGTCCGACAGTTCGCCACTGGTCCAGACCGCCAGGTCCGCTTCGGGATAGTGGCCCGCGCACTGGTGGTTGATGGCCTGATTGCGAATGTCGAAGACTCGCTGCGCGTCGCCGCTGTGAGCTTTTCTGATAAGCATGCTGTTTCCGTTCCTTGGCGTGAGCCGCCCATCCTGTCAGAGCGCCTGCGCGGCTGTCATGCGGCCCTGGCCTGGATCAGCCACAGCCCCCAGCCGGTTGGCAAGGTGCCGTCGGCGCGTTGCAGGTGCCGGGTGCTGTGGTGCAGTTGGTTTTTTATCTGGGCCTGGTTGGCTGGCGTCAGGCGATCCAGGTCATAGGTGTCGCCGAGGGCGTCCCAGAGCGCCTCGAAGGTGGGCGTCCAGGGCAGGTCCAGCGCCTCGAAGTGCAGTGACTTGAAGTGCCGGCCCAGCAGTTGTCGCCAGCCCTCCTGCGACTGTGCCCGAGGGTCCACCAGGGGCAGGGGCGCAAGGCCGTCGCGCCGGGCCGCCGCGCGGAATGCGTGCAGGTAGTGCTGGCCCAGTTCCCCCAGGAGGAATTCCCGGCCGACCACCATCGACAGTCGGCCACCAGGAACCAGCACTCGATGAACCTCCTGCAGCACCTGCTCGATATCGCTCATGAGCATCAGCGCCAGGTGCGAAAGCACCGCGTCGACGCTGGCGCTGGCCAGGGAAAGGGATTGCGCCCGCTCGTTGAGCAGCAGAGCACGGCCCGCCAGACGGGTGTGCGCCGCCTGTAGCTCGGTCGCGCTCATGTCGACGCCGAGCAACCGGGCCGTGGGGTAGCGCCGGGCCAGCTGTTCGAGCAGGAAGCCATCGCCGCAGCCCAGGTCCAGCACCTGTGCATCAGGCGGCAAAGGATCGAGGGTGGCGGCCAGAATGTCGTAGGAGGAGCCGCGTCCAGCCAGGCTCAACCCGGCGAAGGCCGGCGGCGTGGTGCCGGGGCGCCGCTGGTGGAAATCCTGGAGAAAGCGTTCGGCGCTGTTCATGCTTTTTCATCCTTGCAGCAGAGAGGAAGCGGCAGGGATTGTTGCACGGCAGGCGCGGGAGCGGCGGGTGATTCAGTGCACGACGGTGTTGGGCGGCAGATGCCCCAGGCGCTCGGTCAGGCGCAGGCGCTGGATCGGGTCGTCGCTGAGCAGCAAGGCGTGCTCCAGGTCGAAGCGCTCGGCATTCGGGCACTCCAGGCGTTGATAGAGGCTGGCCCGGGCCAGGTAGTCGGCGGCGCTGCCGTTACCCAATTCCAGCACGCGTTCGGCATTGATCAGGGCCGTGAGGTTGTCGTCGTAGGACAGGTGCAATTGGCGCAGGTTGCGCGACAGGCGTTGGAACATTTGCTGCGGTTCGGCACTGGCCAGGTGCTCGGCCTTGAGCTTGATATGGGCGCCGTACTGGCGTTGCAGCAATTCCCGGCAGTCGTTGGGGTACAAGCGGCGCCCGCCGCAGGGATCCAGCAAATGATCGGCGCCGGGCACCCGTAGCAGGAAGTGCCCGGGGAAGTTCACGCCCACCAGGGGAATCTGTAGCCGGTGGGCCAGTTCCAGAGCAATCAGCGCCAGGGCCAGGGGCTGCCCACGGCGCAACTCCAGGACCTTGTCCATCAGCGCCGCCTGGGGGCGCAGGGGCAGGTGTTCGTCCTGCTGGAAGCCCAGGTCGTTCATCCGGCGCAACAGCGGCTGGCCCAGTTCGTTCGCCGGCAGAGAGGGCAGGCTGTTGCCGATCTGCAGTTGGATCTCCTTGAAGGCTTCCAACTGGCGTTCGGGGACCAGTTGCGGTGCGTGTTCGGCGGCAATCCACAGGGCCGCTTCCAGCAGGGCGGGCGGCGAGCGGTGCAGGCAGGTGAAAAAAGCTTGGCGCGGATTCATCTCAACCTCCGACGGATGCCTCGTTTTATCCTCGCGGCGCAGCTTCGTCCAGTGTAGACATACGTGGTAGCAGGTTATTTCCCAAAGCCTGAAAGGCCATCCGGCTTATTCCTGCGCGGTGCAGCAAATTCCGGGCGCGCGCCTATAATGGCGACTACACGAAAAGTGATTCGGGAGCCCGTCGATGTTCGCTCTCATGCACAACACCCGCCTTGAATCGCTACACCTTAGCGTCGACCCGAGCACCGGGTTGAAGGCAGTGATCGCCATCCATAACAACAGCCTGGGGCCAGCCTTGGGCGGTTGCCGTTATCTGGCCTACCCCGACACCACCAGTGCGGTGGAAGACGCTGCGCGTCTGGCCCAGGGCATGAGCTACAAGGCGGCCCTGGCCGGCTTGCCTCAGGGGGGCGGCACTGCGGTGATCATTCGACCGGCCCATGTGGAAAGCCGCGCCGCCCTGTTCGAAGCCTTTGGCCGCTGTGTCGAACAACTGGCCGGCCGCTATATAACCGCTATCGACAGTGGCACCTCGGTGGCCGACATGGACTGCATCGCCCAGCAGACCCGTTACGTCACTAGTACCAGCGCCGCCGGAGACCCGGCCCCCCACGCGGCCATGGGGGTGTTCGCCGGGATTCGCAGCACTGCCATGGCTCGCCTGGGCAGCGACAACCTTGAGGGTTTGCGAGTGGCGATTCAGGGCCTGGGCAACGTCGGCTTTGCCCTGGCCGAGCAACTGCACGCCGCAGGGGCCGAACTGCTGGTCAGCGACATCGATGCCGGCAAGGTGCAGTTGGCCATGGAGCAACTCGGGGCGCATCCCGTCGCCAACGATTCGTTGCTCAGCACCCCTTGCGACATTCTCGCCCCTTGCGGCCTTGGCGCCGTGCTCAACAGCCTCAGCGTGGCCCAGTTGCGCTGCGCGGCGGTGGCCGGTTCGGCCAACAATCAACTGACCAACCTGCAAGTGGCCGATCAACTGGAGCGGCGCGGGATTCTCTATGCGCCGGACTACGTGATCAATTCGGGTGGCCTGATCTATGTGTCCCTCAAGCATCGCAATGAGGAGCTTTCGGTGATCACCGCGCACCTGTCGAAGATCAGCCTGCGGCTGACGGAGATCTTCGCCCACGCCCAGGCGGAAAAACGCTCTCCGGCGCGGGTCGCGGACGAACTGGCGGAGCGGGTGCTGTACCGCTAGGTATCTGTGTCTTATCCCGTTGGCTCGCCCTCTGTAGTATCAGGGCCCGGGAAAGGTTGCCGCGCTGAGCCCGATCCCTCAAAGGCCAACGACAAGGAATGAATTCGACGATGCCTCAAGTGCTCGATAGTGGTCTGGATGAGCAGTTGGCTTCGCTGTTGCGCAAAGGTGCGGATATTCAATCGATACGCCAGCTTCTTGAGCGGTACCGGGATCGGGGCTTTGGCGCGCAGGCGGTGTACAACTATCTGGCGTCGCTCAGGCATGACGCATCTGAAGAACTTGAAGACAGAATCCTGGAAGCCATGGGTATAGCGTCCGGATACTGCTCGCCAGGCTGCAGGGTGTGGGAGGTTGCGCCATGACCGAGGCCCATACCGACAAACCATTGATCGGGTGTTCTGTCAGGGACCTGCAGTTGTACGCTGCGGCGTGCCTGGAGGCTTACTGCCTGAGCAAAGGTATTGCTCATCCTGCTTTAGATGACTTGCTCAAGCACCTTGAGAACTATCCGGAAAAAGATCGTTTACTGGCCTGGGACAGGGCCGGAGCGCAACTGGCATTGAATGGTCGACGGGATGATTGGCCACAAAGCCTTGTTGCTTTGATAGCGCCTGAAGATATCGAGGCGTTCTCCAGTATCGTCGACAGCGCGGTTGAGGTTGGAATGGTCGACCTGTATGGAGGCGCGACCGATTTGCCCGTGATTTTCATGGGCAAGATCACTGCGATATTGCGTCGCAACCTGATCGATTTGCCCGAGCCGAAAGGCGCGGCAGTCGTTTGACCGGCGGCTGCATCACGGGCACTCCTTGATCGGCAAACATGAAAAAAGCCCTGTGCCATGGACACAGAGCTTATTCAATTCGCGTAAAGCCTATTTCGCTGCCTTGGCCGCTTTCGCCGGTTTGGTCGGCGCCTCGGCTTCGGCAGGTTGCTGCGCTTCGACCGCTTCCAGCACGGGCGCGGGGACGTTGAGCAACTCGGACAACGCATCCGGCTGGCTCTTGAACGCCTTGGCGAAAACATCGCGATTTTTCGCCATGTAGATCCCGGCTTCTTCCACCTGCTGCTCGCTCAACGACGGCACGGCTTTTTGCAACACTTGCGCCAGCACTTCAGCCAGTTCGAGCATTTTGTCATGACGGTCAGCTTCGGCTTTATCCATGAACAAGCGCTCCAGATCTCGGCTGCTGCGGTATACCACTTCGACGGCCATTCACCACCTCACATGCCTTCACGATAATGGGTCTGTATAAATACTGTATCTATATACAGGTCGAGAGAATAGGCGAAACCTTTTCCCTTGGATAGTGGCTTTTTAATGTAGACGCCGTTTTTTTTTCCGCCCGCCCCCGCGTACAGAGCCGACTTGCCGGCGAAGGCGTTACAGGAGTTGGCTGCCCTTGGCCGATAAGCCGGCTCCAGCAAGGGGCCAGACGTGCCTCGGTAACGGCGGTCTCCATCTCACTGACGGGCTTCTGGCCTTTTTTCTGCATGCAGAACAACCGTCACGTCCAATCCGCATCATCCGGTCGAACTGACCTAAGGAAGTACCATCGTGAAAATCAATTGGGCCGAGAACCTGCGGCAGAACGTGCATCAACTGGCCGAATCCCTGGGCAATCTGTTTGTCGAGTCATTCCATTACCTGGCGCTGTTCGCCATCGGTGCGGTGACCGCTTGGGCGGCGGTGATGGAGTTTTTGCAGATGATCGAGGCGGGGCACATCAAGATCGATGACATCCTGCTGCTGTTCATCTACCTGGAATTGGGGGCGATGGTCGGTATCTACTTCAAGACCAACCACATGCCGGTGCGCTTTTTGATCTACGTGGCGATCACCGCGCTGACCCGATTGCTGATCTCCAACGTGTCGCACCACAATCCGCCGGACCTGGGGATCATTTACCTGTGTGGCGGCATTCTGCTGCTGGCCTTCGCCATTCTGGTGGTGCGCTACGCCTCGTCGCAGTTTCCCTCGGTGAAGATCGAGCATCCGCAGCGCAAGGTTGGCGCGGGCTCCGGCGAGCATCCGGAAGTGGAAAAGGGCGAGCTTTAAACGCGCAAGACCTGGGGCGCAGGTGGCTGGCCTGTCGGTGGCGGCAGCGGCAGGCGATCGCCGTTGGTCATGGCTTCGAGAATCGCCATGGCGCTGTGCCCTTGTTCGATGGCTATCCCGAACTGAATGCTTTGCACCAAGCGCTTGATGCGCTGTGGGTCATTGCGTTGAGCGGCGCTGATCATGCGCTTGGCCACCACCCGGCCGGCCTGGGACAGGGTCAGCATGATGCAGCCGTCCAGGCCCTGGAGGCTCAGGTTGACCTGGTACTCCGGGGTGAAGGTGTCGGTGATCAGTTGAAAAGGGTTGTCCATGATGCGTTACCGCCTGATGGGATCGTGCTGTCATTGACTGGCAGGTGGCGGATTTAGTTCGCGATTCCAGACCACCGGCCAGTCGTGCGCACAGGGTTGCCAATGTCCGTATTGTTCAGGGCAGAACAAAGCAAGGGACATGCCGGGAATCGCGCCAAGCAATGAATTCGGGGAGAAAAAAGCGCACCACAGGGGGGGCTTTTCTGTTGCCGGTCTGTTTCGGGGCGTTCGTCGAGAAATGACCGCAGACGGTGCGGCAAGACCGTTCAACAGCAGGAAGCTGCCTTGCTTGGCGCTGATGGAAGGGCGGCTGGCAACAGCGCTCATCAGGACGGTTGAGAGGGGGTGAACTCAGCGAGCCAACTCCCGACAGTAACAGTGCTTTTGTAGTTTGTCCGGCTTTATTTGCGTAGGAATATTTATCTTTTTTCAGGGCTTGAAATGTTCGTCTTGGTGCCTAATTGTGTAATCAAGAGGTCACGAAATGCAGGTTCCAACGCATTGCCTTGACCCTCTTACGAGCACGCTGAAATAAGGGAAGAACTATGCAAATCCAAGTCCATAGCGATAACCATATTCAAAGCAGCCTTAGGTTGGAGGAGTGGGTGCGTAGCACCGTTGAAAGCACGCTCGAACGCTACGAAGAAGACCTGACCCGAATAGTGGTCCACCTGCGCGATGAGAACGGTGGCAAGTCAGGTCCAGACGATATGCGCTGTCAGCTGGAAGCCCGTCCTAAAGGCCACCAGCCCATTTCCGTGACCCACAAGGCCGATACGCTGGAGCAGGCCATCGACGGCGCCACCATCAAGATGGAAAGTGCTCTGGAACACATGTTTGGCAAACTGCGCGGCAAACGCGCGGCGGCTGAACCCAGCACCGATGGCAGTGAGGCCGACGCCCTGCTCGAAGAAGAATTCCTGGAGAACCAACAAGCCGCGCTCAACAGCTGACGGCGCTGCTCCACCCCCCCCCCGCGAACGGGCCTGCATTGCAGGCCCGTTTTTTTTTGCCAATGAACCCGTTCAGGGAGCCAGGGAGTTGTTTGCGCCAGGCGTGTGTCGCGCGGTGCGGCCAGGTTTGCACCTCGGTTGTTGGCGTGTGGTTGTGGCCATTGGAGCGGCTGTGCCGGGCGTCGCATCAGCTTCGTCGAGAAGCGTCAGAAGGCCACGGACGTCCGTACGTAGAGGGTGCGCGGCTCACCCACGTATTTGCCTTTGTTGTTGTCGAAGGAGCGGGTGAAGTACTGCTGGTTGAAGGTGTTCTTGACCCCCACCGCGACGTTGAGGTCTGACAGCCGTGGGCCGAAGTCGTAGCCGGCGCGGGTGCTGAACAGCCTGTAGCCGGGGATGCGCCGTTGCTGCCATCGGCACTGTGCGTTGAGGTGTTGGCGTTGTCGGCGAATTGGCTGCTCGGGTAGCTGCTGTCGAGATTGAGCGTCCACGGACCTACGGTGTAGCTCCCCCCCAGGGTGCCCTTGTGCTTGGAAGAGAAGGGCAGGCGGTTGCCCTTGTTCGGACCATCCTCACGCATGCTGGCATCGACGTAGGCATAGGTGGTGTAGACATTGAAACCGGCCAGCGCCGGATCAATGCCGTCCAGGGCGTAGTTGATGCTGCTTTCGATGCCCTGATGCCGGGTTTCGTCCCGGGGGATCACCGTGTCGTTGGTCTGGTGACTGTCGTACTGGTTGTCGAAGTTGATCAGGAACGCGCCGATCTCCGCCCGCAGGGTGCCATCGTCATAGCGGGTGCCCAGTTCCCAGGCGCGGGCCTTTTCCGGTTTGACCCCGCTGGCCACGCGGTGGGCATCGGCGCTGTGGGGGCAGCTGAGCCGACCCCGCAACCAGCTGTTCAGCCAGCTGTGATGAGCCTGGTAGAGACCTTCGACGGTAGCGCAATGGGACAAGCGGGACGCTCCTGCACCCACAGGGCGCACAAGAGAACAAGAATTGTTCGTAATGTGGTGTCGCTACCTGGCATTCGGCAATCAGCTCGCATCACCACCAGCGCGTGGCTTTCCCTGCGCTTTTTGCATATGAGAATATTTATCATTATTATCGTGCGCCTGTTGGCTCCGGGCGCTTGTATGGCATCCCGGGCTTCTTCCCCTCGTTTCCAGGTCCAAACATGAAAAGCAAGGCCGGCGGGCTCCCCGCTTCCTATCGTCTGGCGGTTGCCTCGCGGGTCTGTGCCGCACTCCTGGGGGGCTATCTGCTGGCGGCGCTGTCCAGTGTCTGCCTGACCCTGCTGCTGCCCGGCCCCAGAGTCGATGCCGTGCTCAGCGGGATGCTCCTGTCCTTTGTGTTCTACCTGCTGGCGGTGCTCTGGTGCTTTGCCTGTCGCAGTGCCTGGCAGGCCTGGGCCGGCGTATTGCTGCCGAGCCTGGTGCTGGCACTGGTGAGCGGCAGTGTCTACCGGGCGGTCTGGTCATGAAGGAGGGCTTGCGTCAGTCCATGGCCTGGCTGCACACCTGGGGTGGGCTGCTGCTGGGCTGGTTGCTGTTCGCGATTTTCTTCACCGGCACCCTGTCCTACTTCAAGGCGGAAATCACCCACTGGATGCAGCCCGAGGCGCCGGCCCGCGCCCTGAATGCCGACGTCAGTCTGGATCTGGCCCAGCGCTACCTGGAACAGCACGGCCAGGGTGCCCAGCGCTGGTTCATCGACCTGCCGGACCCGCGCCAGCCGCTGCTGGCGGTGGCCTGGCAGGCGCCGAGCGCCCCCGGCGAACGTGGCGTGTTCACGGAAAAGCTCCTGGACCCCGGCACCGGCAGCGAACTGCACGTGCGCGATACCCGTGGCGGCGAGTTCTTCTACCGCTTCCACTTCCAACTGCAAATGCCCTATCCCTGGGGCCGCTGGCTGTCGACGATGGCGGCCATGGTGATGTTCGTGGCGCTGATCAGCGGCATCATCACCCACAAGAAAATCTTCAAGGACTTCTTCACCTTCCGCCCGCGCAAGGGCCAGCGCACCTGGCTCGACGGGCACAACGCGGTAGGCGTGCTGGTGCTGCCGTTCCATTTGATGATCACCTACAGCAGCCTGGTGATCTTCATGTCCATGGTTATGCCGGCGAGCATCCTGGTGGCCTACAAGGGCGACAGCAATGCCTACTTCAAGGACCTGCGACCGGCCAGCAACAGCACCCCGGCGGCCGGTCAGGCGGCGCCCCTGACCGCTCTCGATCCACTGCTCAAACAGGCCCTGGAACATTGGCCGGGGGGGCGGGTGCAGCGGCTGGTGATCAACCACCCGGGGGATGCCAACGCTTCGGTGAACGTCATGCGCCACAGCGCCGACCGGGTGGTGCGCGACGCGGGCAGCACCCTGTCGTTCAACGGGGTCAACGGCCAACTGTTGCAGGTCAGCCCGGAACAATCCCTGCCCAAGGCCATCAGCGGCAGTTTCTATGGCTTGCACATGGGGCTGTTCGCCGGGCCGCTGCTGCGCTGGCTGTACTTCGTCTGCGGGCTGGCGAGCACCGCGATGATTGGCACCGGGCTGGTGATCTGGCTCGGCAAGCGCCAGCTCAAGCATGCCAAGTGTGCCGTGCAGCCGTTCGAGCTGCGCCTGGTGGAAATCTTGAACATCGCCAGCATGGCTGGGCTGGTGCTGGCAGTGGCGGCATTCTTCTGGAGCAACCGCTTGTTGCCGGCGGCTTTCGCCGAGCGCGCCGACTGGGAGGTCAACAGCTTCTTCTGGGCCTGGGGCTTGAGCCTGTTGCACGCCTGCGTCCGCCCCGGCCGTCGTGCCTGGATTGAACAACTGGGCTTGGGGGCCGTGCTGTTTGCCGGTGTGCCGGTGCTGAGTGTCCTCACCAGCCCAAGCCTCACGGATGGCTTCATGGTCCGCGGCGACTGGAGCATCGCCGGTTTCGATTTGGCGTGCCTGTGCAGCGGCCTGTTCCTCGCCTGGGCGGCGCGCAAGCTGCAGCGTGCCGCGATTGTGCCGGCCGGCGCCAAGCCGCGTCCGCCCCGACAACGCCCGTTGGCCGCTGAAACCGAGGTGAATTGAATGCTCCTGGCGCTGTTGCTGTGTTATGCCGGTTTCACCGGCCTGTGCCTGTCACTGGACCGGCATCACGCGGAACTGCTCGGGCATAAGCCTTCGACCGTGCGCCGTCACGGCCTGCGTCTGGGCGGCTGGTTGCTGCTCGGCCTGTCGCTGGCGGCGGCGGTACTCGATACCGGCTGGAGCCTTGGGCTGGTGCAATGGTGTGCGCTGCTGATGTGCAGCGCCTTGCTGCTGGTGCTGCTGTTGCCGTATCGACCGCGTTGGGTGCTGTCGATGGCGGGGGTCAGCCTGCTGGCCAGCCCGCTCGTCGCCCTGGCCCATTGCTGAGCGAGCGGACGATGATGAGCACCCTGCCACCGGAGCCTTCTGAGCGGGATCACGCTGACCCACAGGGCAGTCGCGCGCATTTCCTTCAGGTGTTCCTGTCCCAGCGTTCGCAGATGGAAGCCCTGGTCAGTCGCCGGGTCGGTTGCCGGGCCACCGCCGCGGATCTGGTGCAGGACCTGTTCCTGCGCTTCTGGCGCCGGCCGCTGGTGCAGGTCGAAGAACTCAGCACCTACCTGCTGCGCTGTGCCGGCAATATCGCTATCGATCATCTGCGCAGCGAAGGCGCGCGGGTTCGGGTCAGCGAAGGCTGGTTGCCGGAGCAGCAAGACAACCGCAGCATCGAGCCTCAGGCGGCGCTGGAAGCCGGCAATGATCTGCGGCATGTGGAGGCTGCCTTGCGTGGCCTACCGGAGCGTACCCGGCAGATTTTCCTGCTCAACCGTATTCACGGGCGTAAATACGCCGAAATCGCCCAGGCCATGGGGCTGTCGCAAAGCGCGGTGGAGAAACATATGATGCGCGCCCTCGACGCCTGCAAGGCCAGCCTGCGGGAGTCCTCGACCCCGGGTCCGCCAAGGATTGCCCCGTGAACCAGCGCTCCAGCGTCACGCCCACGCCCGCCCAGGAACAGGCTGCCCTGGCCTGGCTCAGCTTGCTGCATGATCAACCCAGCAGTGGTGATCAGGCCACCTTCAGTCAATGGCTGCAGGCCGATCCGGCCCATGTCCAAGCCTATGCGCAGGCTCAGGTGGTGTGGGAGTTGAGCGAGCAACCGGCGCGTACCCTGGCCGCTGAAGACGCCATTGCCCTGCAAGGGCTGTTGCACGCCATGGACCGGTCCAAGCTGCGGACCCGACGGCGCTGGTCGACCGGTCTGGCACTGGCGGCCAGTATGCTGCTGGCGGTCGCGCTGGGTGCCGGCTGGCAACCAGGACGTTGGGTTGAAGACCTGGGAGCCGATTATGTCTCGGCGCCGGGGCAGGTGCGCACGGTGACCCTCGCCGACCAGAGCCAGGTGACTCTGGACGCCGACAGTGCCATTGCCGTGGACTTCAGTCATGGCGAGCGGCATGTACAACTGCGACGCGGGGCGGGGTTTTTCCACGTGAGCCACCACGCCCAGCCCTTCGTGGTGGCGGCAGGGCAGGGCGAGGCGCGGGTGTTGGGCACTCAGTTCGAAGTGCGTCTGCAAACCGATGGTGCCCAAGTCACGGTGTTGTCCGGGCGCGTCGGGGTCACGGCGGCCCAGGACGCTCCGCAACAGGTGCTCGGCGCCGGTGAACAAATGGCCTATGGCAATGGCGACGCGCAGCAACGCCACAGTGTCGACAGCGAGGCGCAACTGGCCTGGCGCCAAGGCTGGCTGAACTACTATCACGCGCCCCTGGCCGACGTGGTCGCAGACCTGCGGCGCTATTTCCCCGGGCGCATTGTGCTGCTCAGTGACGAGCTGGCGGCGCGGCGGGTCAGTGGCCGTTTTCCCAGCAAGGACCCGCAGGCGGTGCTCGATGCTTTGCAGGCGGCCCTGGGCTTTGAGCAGCACCATGTGCTGGGGCGGCTCATCGTTCTGCGCTGAGGTACGTGTTGCGCGTGGACCGATCACGCCTGCGCGGGGGCGTCTTGTACACCGTCAGGCATGAACGAGATTGGGCGTTTTCACGGTTGCGCAATTATTTTCAAAAAACAGGTGAGGTCTTTGCGCTCGACGTTCGTGTAGTGCTTGAAACTGCGACTAATTCGCATTCACGACGCTTTTACACACGAGTCTCAAGCATGAAGTCCAGGGCACATTCGGTGGCAAACGGTTCGGTCAAACGCTGGTTCGGTGCTTCGGCGCTGGTGGTGTCGGGGTGGGCGCTGCTGCCCTTGAGTGTGGTGCAGGCGGCTCAGGACGGTGTTGAGCAACACCGCGCGCTGTTCAACTTTGCCATTGCGGCCCAGCCGTTGCCTCAGGCCCTCAGCGACTTCACCCGGGTCACCGGGATCAGCGTGGTCTACACCGACCCGGCGCCCTACCGCCTCAAGGCGCCGGCTGTCAGCGGCCCGTTCAGTGCTGAACAGGCCTTGCAGCGACTGTTGGGCCATTCCGGGTTCACCTACCGGCACAGCGATGCCCACACCCTGGTTCTGGAGCCCGTGCCGAACGCGGGCGAACTGACCCTGGGCACCACCAGCATCACCGCCCCGGGGGCGGACGACAGCACCCGCTACCAACCGCCGGCCAGCACCTCGGTGGCCCGCTCTCAGGCGCTGAACCAGGAAATCCCGCAGATCATCAACGTGGTCCCGGCCCAGGTGCTGCGCGACCAGACCCCGCGTAACCTGGACGACGTCCTGGCCAATGTCAGCGGCATCACCCAGACCAACACCCTGGGCGGTACTCAGGATGCGGTGCTGCTGCGGGGGTTTGGCGGTAACCGCAATGGCTCGATCATGCGCGACAGCATGCCGGTGGTACAGGGACGAGCGTTAAGCGTCACCGCAGATCGAGTGGAAGTGCTCAAGGGGCCGTCATCGCTGCTGTATGGCATTCAGGACCCGGGCGGGGTGGTCAACATCGTCAGCAAGAAGCCGCAACTGCAACAGGCCACTGCCTTGAGCGTGCGCGGCTCGAGCTACGGCTCGGGCAGGAACGGCAGCGGCGGCAGTCTCGACACCACCGGGCCGCTCGGTGATTCCGGATTGGCCTACCGACTGATCGTCGACCATGAAGACGAAGATTACTGGCGCAACTTCGGCACCCTCCGCCAATCCCTGGTGGCGCCGTCCCTGGCCTGGTATGGCGAGCGCACCAAGGTGCTGCTGGCCTACGAACACCGCGAGTTCCTCACCCCGTTTGACCGGGGGACGGCCATCGATCCCAAGACCAATCATCCGTTGAACATCCCTGCCACCCGGCGCCTGGACGAGCCGTTCAATAACATGCAAGGGCGCTCGGACCTGTATCGCATCGAGGTCGACCATGAGCTCAGCGACGACTGGAAAGCCCACTTCGGCTACAGCTGGAACCGCGAAACCTACGATGCCAGCCAGGTGCGTCTGACCAAGGTGAATGACAACGGCACCCTGACCCGCGCCATGGACGGCACTCAGGGTGCCCTGACCACCGACCGCTATGCCACCGTCAGCCTGGAAGGCACGGTGCAGTGGGGTGGGATGCAGCACGACCTGGTGTTCGGCCTGGACGACGAGTACCGCAAGATCTACCGCGCCGACCTGATCCGGCAGAAAAGCCTGACCACCTTTAACTACCTGAACCCGGTCTATGGCCGGGAAGTGGCGGGAACCACGGTCAGTGCCAAGGACAGCGCTCAGACCGATCTGTTGCGCAGCGACTCGCTGTTTTTCCAGGACGCCATCCACCTCACCGACCAGTGGATTCTGGTGGGTGGCGGGCGTTTCCAGACGTACGACCAGTACGCCGGCAAGGGCCGCCCGTTCCGGGTCAATACCAACAGCAACGGGCAGACATTCGTCCCGCGTGTCGGGCTGGTGTATCGCTACACCGATCAGTTATCGCTCTACGGCAGTTACACCGAGTCGTTCAAGCCCAACTCCAGCATCGCTGACCTGGCCGGTGGCACCGCGGTGCTCGACGGTTCCATCGCCCCGGAAGAGGCCAAGTCCTGGGAACTGGGGGCCAAGCTGGACATCCCCGGGGGCATCACTGCCAGCGCGGCGCTGTTCGATATCACCAAGCGCAATGTGCTGGTGTCCACCGCCACGGCCAGCGAAACCGTGACCAGCGTCGCCGGGCAGGTGCGCTCCCGGGGCCTGGAACTGGACCTGACCGGGCAGCTTACTGAGCAGTGGAGCCTGATCGGCAGTTACGCCTACACCGATGCCGAAGTGACCAAGGACACTCAGTACCAAGGCAAGCAATTGCAGAACGTGGCCAAGAACAGTGGCTCGCTGTCGGCGGTCTACGATTTTGGCAGCCTGATCGGCGGTGATCGCCTGCGGGTGGGCGCCGGGGCCCGTTATGTTGGCCAGCGTGCCGGTGATGCGCCCAACAGCTTCGACTTGCCGGGTTACACCGTCGCCGACGCCTTCGCCAGCTACGACACCCAGGTCGAAGGGCAGAAGGTCAAGCTCCAACTCAACGTGAAGAACCTGTTCGACAAGACCTACTACACCTCGTCGGCCAGCAAGTTCTTCGTGTCCATGGGCGATGCGCGCCAGGTGTCGCTGTCCAGCACCCTGGAGTTCTGAGGCAAGAGCTCAGTGCCCTGGCGACCGGCAGCCTAACCGGCAAAGGCCTGACGGTAAGCGCCAGGGCTGCCCCCCAGGGCCTGGCGGAAACGGTTGGTGAAGTGGCTGGCGCTGGAAAAACCGCTGGCCAGGGCGATTTCCCCCAAGGGCAGGGCGCTGTGACGCAACAGATGCCGGGCTCGGGCCAAGCGTCGCGCCAGTACGTATTGGTGGGGCGGCAGGCCGAAGCTTTCGCGGAACATGCGCGCGAAGTGGTATTCGGAGAGCGCACACAGCCCCGCCAGTTGGCCCAGGCTCAGGGGGGCCTCCAATTGGCTGTCGATGTAGTCCACCAGCAGGCGCCGCTGGTGTGCGGCCAACCCGCCCTTGAACCGGGCACCCTGGCGCAGGCCCACATGATTGAGCAAGGCATGACTGAGCATCTCGTGGGCCAGGCTGCTGGTCAGCAGGCGCTCGCCGGGCTCGTCCCAGTTCAGGCGGATCAACTGCGCAAAGCGCCGGGTCTGCTCGGGATCGTCGAGAAAAGTGCTCTCGCGCAGTTGCAGCGCCCGGGGCTCGCGGTCCAGCAGGGTGACGCAGCCCAGGGCGAACTGCTGCGGGCTGAAATACACATGGGCCAGGCGGATATTGCCATTGATCACCCAAGCTGACTGGTGCTCGGCAGGGAGGACGCACAATTTGCCGGGGCCGCCTTTGCTCCCCGGTTGGTCGCGGCGAAAGGTGCCGGTGCCGCCGGCCACATAGCACGACAGGGTGTGATGGCCGGGCGCCTCATATTCCTGGGCGTC
Source organism: Pseudomonas sp. LD120 (assembly GCF_009861525.1). Taxonomy (GTDB): domain Bacteria; phylum Pseudomonadota; class Gammaproteobacteria; order Pseudomonadales; family Pseudomonadaceae; genus Aquipseudomonas. The sequence continues at coordinate 1,292,518 of NZ_WVHL01000005.1, forward strand.
GTGATGGTTGCTCCACAAGGCGGCGGACAAGCCGTCATCGAGCTCGGCGCTGTGCTCCAGGCGAGCATTGGGCGAGCGGCTCAGGGCTTGGAAGACTTGCAGGGTATTGAGTGCGGGCATGCTGTTCGAATCGCTAAGGGGTCCGGTTTCCGGTCGTTTGCATGCTACTCCCTCGCCGGTTCGCCGCCAGCCCGGGGCTGATAAAAAGCGCAAGTTTATGCAAGCCTCCCAGGTCGGCTGGGCTCGACACTGCGCTCCTTACCGAGGAGTCGTGCCATGAACCTATCGCTGTACCTGTTGACCGTGCTGATCTGGGGCACCACCTGGATTGCCCTGAAACTGCAACTGGGGTGGGTGGCGATTCCAGTGTCCATCGTCTATCGCTTCGCCCTGGCGGCCCTGGTGCTGTTCGCCCTGCTGCTGCTCAGCCGCAAGCTGCAGCCGATGAACCGCCGTGGCCACCTGATCTGCCTGGCCCAGGGCCTGTGCCTGTTCTGCATCAATTTCATGTGCTTTTTGCACGCCAGCCAGTGGATTCCCAGCGGGCTGGTGGCCGTGGTGTTTTCCACCGCGACCTTGTGGAACGCCCTGAATGCGCGGGTGTTCTTTGGCCAGAAGATCGCCCGCAACGTGCTGCTGGGCGGCGGCCTGGGGCTGCTGGGGCTGGGATTGCTGTTCTGGCCCGAACTGGCAGGCCACAGCGCCAGCCCGCAAACCCTGCTGGGCCTGGGCTTGGCCCTGCTCGGCACCCTGTGTTTTTCGGCGGGCAACATGCTCTCCAGCCTGCAGCAGAAAGCCGGGCTCAAGCCGCTGACCACCAATGCCTGGGGCATGGCCTACGGCGCGACGATGCTGGCGGTGTACTGCCTGGCCCAGGGCATTGCCTTCGACGTGGAGTGGACCACCCGCTACATCGGCTCGTTGCTGTACCTGGTGATACCGGGTTCGGTGATCGGTTTTACCGCCTACCTGACCCTGGTGGGGCGCATGGGGCCGGAGCGGGCGGCCTATTGCACCGTGCTGTTTCCGGTGGTGGCGCTGAATGTCTCGGCGGTGGTCGAAGGCTATCAATGGACCGCCCCGGCCTTGACCGGACTGGTGCTGGTGATGCTGGGCAACGTCCTGGTGTTCCGCAAACCCAAGGCTGTGCCAGGCTCGGCAGCGGCTACAGGAAAACAGGTGAACAGGTGTGCAGGCTGTATCAGCCCTTCCACACCTGCGGGTTGACCAGATCCTGCGGGCGTTCGCCCAAAAGGGCGCTGCGCAGGTTGCCCATGGCGCGTTCGGCCATGGCGTCGCGGGTTTCATGGGTGGCCGAGCCAATGTGCGGCAGGGTCAGCGCATTTTTCAGTTGGAACAGTGGCGATTCGGCCAGTGGCTCTTTCTCGTACACATCCAGGCCGGCGCCACGGATCTGGCCCTGCTGCAAGGCGTCGATCAGCGCCGGTTCATCCACCACCGGGCCGCGGGAAATGTTCACCAGGATCGCGCTGGGCTTCATCAACGCCAGTTCGCGGTGGCTGATCAGGTGCCGGGTCTGCTCGCTCAACGGCACCACCAGGCAGACGAAATCGGCTTCGGCCAGCAGTTGATCGAGGCTGCGCCACTGCGCGCCCAGCTCCTGCTCCAACGCCAGCTTGCGGCTGTTGCCGCTGTACAGGATCGGCATGCCGAACCCCAGACGTCCACGCCGGGCGATGGCCGCGCCGATGTTGCCCAGGCCGACGATCCCCAGGGTCTTGCCGTGCACATCGCAGCCGAACAGCGCCGGGCCGACGCTGGCCTGCCATTGTCCGGCCTTGGTCCAGGCGTCCAGCTCGGCAACGCGGCGGGCGCTGCCCATGAGCAGGGCGAAGGCCAGGTCGGCGGTGCTTTCGGTGAGCACGTCCGGGGTGTTGGTGAGCATCAGCCCGCGCTCGTTGAAATAGGCCAGGTCGTAGTTGTCGTAACCCACCGAGACACTCGACACCACTTCCAGCCGTGCGGCGTTTTCCAGTTGCGCGCGTCCCAGCTTGCGGCCGACGCCGATCAGGCCGTGGGCGTGGGGCAGGGCTTGATTGAACTGCGCAGCAATGTCCCCCAGCTTGGGGTTGGGAACGATGACCTCGAAGTCCTGTTGCAGGCGTTCGGTCATCTCGGGGGTGATGCGGCTGAAGGCTAGTACCGTCTTTTTCATCGCGGGAAGACTCGTCGGGCGGGTGTGAGTGCCAAGCAAGCTAACATTTTTGCCGCCGCCGCCAAAGCGCCCCGCACCAGGCTGGCACAGGCGCTGGCGTGTGAGCTGGCTTGCCAGCGAACGCGGCATCCAGGTTTGCGCCAGACGTGCGGGCCTGTTCGCCGGCAGGCTGGCTTAAGGCGAGGCCGTCGCTGGTGGGAGACCGGACATCATGGAGCTGGCTTGCCAGCGAACGCGGTGTCGGGGCTTGCGCAGGGCTGGCGGGCCTGTTCGCCGGCAAGCCGGCGCCTACGGGGGGGGGGCGGTGGTTGGGGCGCAGCGCGTCTGCGGTCAGGTGGCCAGGCGCGCGCCGCTCAGTTCATAGGCCGCCAGTTCCGCCTGGTGCGCGGCGAGGATCTCCGGCAGTGAGCCGCGCAGGTACTCGACCCAGGTCTTGATCTTGGCGTCCAGGTACTGGCGCGATGGGTAGATGGCGTACAGGTTCAGTTCCTGGGAGCGGTACTGGGGCATGACCCGCACCAGGGTGCCGTTGCGCAGGCCTTCGATGGCCGCGTACACCGGCAACACGCCAACACCCATGCCGCTGATGATCGCGGTCTTCATGGCATCGGCGGAGTTCACCAGGAATGGTGAGTTGTTAATGGTGACCATCTCCTGGCCTTCCGGGCCATCGAACAGCCATTTTTCCAGCGGAATCACCGGGCTCACCAGGCGCAGGCAAGCGTGGTTCAGCAGGTCGCTGGGCTTTTGCGCGCAGCCATTGGCTTTCACATAGGCCGGCGAGGCGCAGACGATGCTGTAGGTAATTCCCAGGCGCTGGGAGACGAAGCCCGAATCCGGCAGTTCGCTGGCCAGCACGATGGACACGTCGTAACCCTCGTCCAACAGGTCCGGCAGGCGGTTGGCCATGGTCAGGTCGAAGGTCACGTCCGGGTGCGACTTGCGGTAGCGGGCGATGGCGTCGATCACGAAGTGCTGGCCGATGCCGGTCATGGTGTGCACTTTCAATTGCCCGGCGGGGCGGGCATGGGCGTCGCTGGCCTCGGCCTCGGCTTCTTCGACGTAGGCCAGGATCTGTTCGCAGCGCAGCAGGTAGCGCTTGCCGGCTTCGGTCAGGGCGATGCGTCGGGTGGTGCGGTTGAGCAGGCGGGTTTGCAGGTGAGCCTCAAGGTTGGAGACTGCGCGTGAGACGTTGGCCGTGGTGGTATCCAGTTGCACCGCGGCGGCGGTGAAACTGCCGGCTTCGGCGACACAACAGAAGGCGCGCATGTTTTGCAAGGTGTCCATGGGGTGCTCTCTAGGGAGATGGCAAATTGTGACACGAAGTTACGGGGGCTTGGATAGGCGACCAAGGGATTATCGCGTTTACGGTAACAAAGATTCACAGGAATCCTGGCTTATCGCCGTAACGGTCGCCCCCTAGAATTACGTCGATCCGTAGGAGTCGGCGTGCCGGCGATCCGCGCAACGCGGTGTAGCAGGCGTATCGCTGCGCCGGCCGGCCGACTTCTACGAGAGAAATACTCCCTCCCCCCGATTTTCAGGAATTCGCAGCAGTGCCGCGTCGCATCAGCAGAGGGTTCAAGACCCTCAGTGTTTGGGCTTTATCGTTAGCAATCAGCGGCTGCATCGGAACCGGAGGCATTGCCCCACAAGGCAAGACACTTCCCGCTAATACCTTGGCCACCGACGAGGCGATCAAGAGCGCCGCGCAAGAGGCCCACTGGCCCAGTGCCCAGTGGTGGCAGGCCTACGGCGACCCGCAGTTGAACCGCTGGATCAGCCTCGCCGTGCAAGGCAGCCCGAGCCTGGCCATGGCCGCCGCCCGGGTGCGCCAAGCCAAGGCCCTGGCCGGTATCGCCGAGTCGGCCGAGTCGCTGCAGATCAAGGGCGACGCCACCCTCAAGCGCCACAACTGGCCCACCGATCAGTTCTACGGCCCCGGCGCCCTGGCCAACACCACCACCTGGGACAACAACGCCGCCCTGGGCTTCAGTTACGCCCTGGACCTCTGGGGCCGTGAAAGCAACGCCACCGAGCGCGCCGTGGACCTGGCCCACATGAGCGTGGCCGAAGCCCGCCAGGCCCAGCTGGAACTGGTGAACAACGTGGTGCGCAGCTATATCCAGCTGTCCTTGCACTTCGCCCAGCGCGATATCGTGGCCGCCACCCTGAAGCAGCAGCAACAGATCCTGGCCCTGGCACAACGGCGCCTGGACGGCGGCCTCGGCACCCATTTCGAAGTCAGCCAGGCCGAGGCGCCGCTGCCGGAAACCCATCGCCAACTGGACGCCCTGGACGAAGAAATCGCCCTGACCCGTAACCAACTGGCGGCCCTGGCCGGCAAGGGCCCGGGGGAGGGCGCGCAGTTGCAGCGACCGAGCCTGTCCCTGGGCGCCGCGCTGAAACTGCCCTCGGCCCTGCCCGCCGAACTGCTGGGCCAGCGCCCGGACGTGGTCGCCAGCCGCTGGCAAGTGGCGGCCCAGGCCCGTGGCATCGATGTGGCCCACGCCGGCTTTTACCCCAACGTCGACCTGGTGGGCAGCATCGGTTTCATGGCCACCGGCGGCGGCGCCCTGGAGTTCCTCACCGGCAAGAAACTCAACTACAACGTCGGCCCGGCCATCAGCCTGCCGATCTTCGACGGTGGCCGCCTGCGTTCGGAACTGGGTGAAGCCGCGGCCGGCTACGACCTGGCCGTGGCCAAGTACAACCAGACCCTGGTGGACGCGCTGAAAAGCATTTCCGACCAGTTGATCCGCCGCGAGTCCATGGACAAGCAGCAAGCCTTTGCCGCCGAGTCGGTGGCCGCGGCGCAGAAGACCTACGACATCGCCACCGTGGCTTTCCAGCGTGGCCTGACCGACTACCTGAATGTGCTCAACGCCCAAACCCTGCTGTTTCATCAGCAGCAGATCCAGCAGCAAGTGCAGGCCGCGCGCCTGACCGCCCAGGCGGACCTGGTGACGGCCCTGGGCGGCGGGCTGGAAGCCGGCCGCGACGTACCGGCGGAAAACCGCACCCAGGCCCCCAAAACCCCGGCGGCCCTGGCCGTCTTTGACCACTGAAGCAGGCCCCCATGACGACCTTGCCCGCCCCGTTGCGCTGGCTGTACTCCCTGGAATGGCGCCGGGGTTTCTTCGACTGGGCGCGCAGCGACGGCGTGACCTGGGTGTATATCTTCAAGGTCCTGGCCGCGGCGTTTCTCACCCTATGGCTGGCCATGCGCCTGGAGTTGCCGCAACCGCGCACGGCGATGATCACCGTGTTCATCGTCATGCAGCCGCAGAGCGGCCAAGTGTTCGCCAAGAGTTTCTACCGTTTTCTCGGCACCCTTGCCGGCTCGGCGGTGATGGTGGCGCTGATTGCTCTGTTCGCCCAGAACACCGAGTTGTTTCTCGGCTCTCTGGCGATCTGGGTCGGCATCTGCTCGGCCGGTGCCGCGCGCTACCGTAACTTTCGCGCCTACGGATTTGTTCTTGCCGGCTACACCGCGGCCATGGTCGGCCTGCCGGCCCTGGCGCACCCGGACGGAGCGTTCATGGCGGCGATGTGGCGGGTGCTGGAGATCTCCCTGGGAATTCTCTGCGCGACCCTGGTCAGCGCCGCGATCCTGCCGCAGACTGCCAGCGCCGCCATGCGCAACGCCCTGTACCAGCGTTTCGGGGTGTTCGCCCTGTTCGTCACCGATGGCCTGCGTGGACGCAGCCGGCGCGAGGCCTTCGAGGCCAGCAACGTGCGTTTCATCGCCGAGGCCGTGGGCTTGGAAGGGCTGCGCAGCGTCACCGTGTTCGAAGACCCGCACATGCGTCGGCGCAACGGTCGCCTGAGCCGCCTGAACAGCGAGTTCATGGGCATCACCACGCGTTTCAACGCCCTGCACCAGTTGCTTGAACGCCTGCGCAGCAGCGAGGCCGACCATGTGGTGGCGGCGATCAAGCCGGGCCTGCAGGACTTGGCGGAACTGCTCGACGGTTTCTCCGGCCGCGCCCTCACCAGCCCTGATGCGGCGCGCCTGGCCACGGCCCTGGCGGCCTACAAGAGCGAGCTGCCGGCGCGGGTGCGCAGCCTGCGGGCGGCCTTCCAGGAGAGCGGGCCGAGCGACGCCGAGCAGCTGGATTTCCACACCGCTTATGAATTGCTGTACCGCTTCGTCGACGAGCTGCACAGCTACGCCCAGACCCACGCCTCCCTGGCCGATCACCGCCACGAGCGCGAGCGCTGGGACGAACCCTACACCCCGCAGACCAATGGGCTAGCCTGCGCCGCCTCGGGCATCCGTGCCGCTTTTGTGTTGCTGGTGCTGGGCAGCTACTGGGTGGCCACCGCCTGGCCCAGTGGTGCCACCATGACCCTGATCGCCGCCGCCACCATCGGCCTTTCGGCCGCCACGCCGAACCCCAAGCGCATGGCCTTCGAGATGGCCTGCGGGACCTTGATCGGGGCCCTGGTGGGCTTCGTCGAAATGTTCTTCGTGTTCCCCAGGATCGATGGCTTTGCGCTGCTGTGCCTGATGCTGGCGCCGGTGATCGTGTTCGGCTCGTTCCTCGCGTCCAGGCCCAAGTACGCCGGGGTCGGCCTGGGTTTGCTGATCTTTTTCAGCACCGGTTCGGTGCCGGACAACCTGACCATCTACAACCCCTACACCTTCATCAACGACTACATCGCCATGGTCATGGGCATGTTGGTCTGCGCCGCCGCGGGGGCAATCATCCTGCCGCCCAACAGCCGCTGGCTGTGGCGGCGCCTGGAGCAGGACCTGCGCGGCCAGGTGGTGTACGCCATCAGCGGCAAGCTCAAGGGCCTGGCGTCGAGCTTCGAGAGCCGCACCCGTGACCTGCTGCACCAGGCCTATGGCCTGGCGGTGGGCCAGCCCAAGGTACAGAGCGAGCTGTTGCGCTGGATGTTCGTGGTGCTGGAAGTCGGCCACGCTATCATCGAACTGCGCAAGGAGCAGGCGATCCTCCCGGTGCACCCGGCCTATGCCGAATCCCAGCCCTGGCGCCAGTCGATCCGGGTCATGGGCCGCTCCCTGGTGCGGCTGTTCCTGCAGCCCAGCCAGAGCAACCTGGAGCGCGGGTTGATCGCCGTGGACCACGCCATCAGCCGGGTCCAGGCCACCGACGAGCCCTTCGCCCCGCACTTCGACACCTCGGCCCTGCGCCGGGTCAAGAGCTACCTGCACTTCATCCGCACGTCACTGCTCGACCCGCAATCGCCGCTGGCGGCCTATGCCGTGGCCAAGCCGGCGGCGCCTGCACTCCAAGGACCTGAACATGCCTCGTGAAATCGCCTTCCACGGCGTTTACATGCCCACCATGACCCTGATGTTCTTCATCGCCGCGGCCCTGGCCTGGGCCCTGGACCGGTTCATCTCCGGCTATGACCTGTATCGCTTCTTCTGGCACCCGGCGCTGCTGCGCCTGAGCCTGTTCTGCTGTCTGTTCGGCGCCATGGCGCTCACTGTCTACCGTTGAGATCCCCGCAATGAAAAAGTTTTTCAGCCTGCTCGCCACCCTGCTCGTGCTGGCCCTGGCCCTGTGGATCGGCCGCACCCTGTGGGAGCACTACATGTACACCCCCTGGACCCGCGACGGCCGGGTGCGCGCGGACATCATCAACGTCGCCGCCGACGTCACCGGTGAAGTGGTGGACGTGCCGGTCAAGGACAACCAACTGGTACGCAAGGGCGACCTGCTGATGCAGATCGACCCCGAGCACTACCAGATCGCGGTCAAGCAGGCGCAATCGCAGGTGGCCTCGAAGAAGGCCACCTGGGAGATGCGCAAGGTCAACGCCAAGCGCCGCGCCGATATGGACAACCTGGTGATCTCCAAGGAAAACCGCGACGACGCCGGCAACATCGCCGACTCGGCCCTGGCCGACTACCAGCACGCCCAGGCCCAGCTGGAAGCGGCGGAGCTGAACCTCAAACGCACCCAGGTACGGGCGGCGGTGGACGGCTACGTCACCAACCTCAACGTGCACCGCGGCGACTATGCGCGCATCGGCGAGGCGAAGATGGCGGTGGTCGACATGAACTCGTTCTGGGTCTACGGCTTCTTCGAGGAAACCAAGCTGCCCCACGTGCGCGTGGGGGATAAGGCCGACATGCAACTGATGAGCGGTGAAGTGCTCAAGGGGCATGTGGAAAGCATTTCCCGCGGCATCTACGACCGCGACAACCCGCAAAGCCGCGAACTGATCGCCGACGTCAACCCGACCTTCAACTGGGTGCGCCTGGCCCAGCGCGTACCGGTGCGCATCCACATCGACGAGGTGCCGGACGGCGTGCTGCTGGCCGCCGGCATCACCTGCACCGTGGTGGTCAACCCCGCCCCCCTGTAGGCGCGGCTTGTGTAGGAGCAGGCTTGCCAGCGAAAGCGACCTTCAGCCTTGCACCTGGCTTGCGAGCCTCTTCGTCGGCCAGCCGGTTCCTACGACAGTGGGGTGCGGTTATTTGTAGCTTTTCTGCATGATCGCCAGGGACTTCTTCGCCGTGGCTTCCAGGCCGTCTTTGATGTGGTTGATGGCGACCACCAGTTTTGGGTTTTGCAGCACGTCGACGCCGGGGTAATGCAACTGAGCCAGTCGCGAGACCAGGACGTACTGGGTCACCGCGTAATGCAGCTTGAACTGGCCGCTGTCCCGCGCCTTGGCGATGGCCGTTTTGACAAAGGCCTGGCGCTCGGCCGTGGTCATGTCCTGGAACAGGTCGGGAAGATCGAAATGAATCTCGGCCGAGAAAATCGCCACTTCCTCATCCCGTGCTTCGTCGTACATCACCTGCTTGCTGGTCACCTGCGCCTTCAGCTCGTTGAAGCGCTGTTCGCCCGCAGCCAGTTGCTCGGGGCTCATCTTGCCTTTCAAGGCATCCAGCTGGCTGGTGTCTTCAGTGTTGTCGATGACCTTCAGCCAGGCGTAGGCCTTGACCAGGTCGCCGGACTCTTCGGCGGCGTCGGCCAGACTCTGCTGCGGTTCCGGGTTGCCGTGCAGCGCCGAGCGCTCCAGCCAGCGCAGGGCCAGGTCCCGGTCCTGGGGAATGTCCTTGTCGCCGAACCAGTAGGTGGCGTACATGCCGTACTCGGCGCACCAATCGTTCTGCGACGCCGAGTAGGCGATGTAGTTGAACGACTCGCGGTCGCGCTCGGCCTTGGGCTTGTCCGTTTCCATGTCGGTGGTGGTGGACAAGTAGCAGAAGGCCCGGGTGTAGTGCGGCGCGGCCATCGCGAAGCAGCCCTTGGCGTTCTTGTAGTCCTCGATCTCGTTCAGCTTGTAACCGATGCCGTACAGCAGATCGGCCTCCATGGCCGGGTTGCAATACTCGTTGGCGCTGACCTTGGGCAAGACGCTGTCCAGCGTCAGTTTGGGCAGGGTGTCATTCAGGTCGGGGACTTTCGGTTCGGTGTTTTCCGGAGCCTTGGAGGCGCAGGCCGCCAGCAAGACAGCCAAGGCCAGTGGCAGCGTGTTGAACAATTTCAATGGGTATTCCCTGATCGGCGAATGAAAAAAGTCGCGCATGAAGTCAGGCAATGACAGGACGGGAGAGGGTGGAGCCTGAGCAAATCCGTGCTTGGGTGTCGAGGCCGGCGATTCCATGCAGCGCGCGCATTCTACTGGGAATGCGAGGGGCTACAACCCGAACCGCGCCACCGCTGTAGGAACTGGCTTGCCAGCGAAGGCGCCGGCATGGGTGATGCAAGGCTTGCGGGCCCTTTCGCCGGCAAGCCGGCTCCTACGGGAGGCAGGCGCTACACCCGGCTGGCTTGCAGGCGTGGGAGGTCAGAGCTTGGCGCCCAATCCGAAGCGCTTCATCAACCCCTTCTCCAGCAACCCCTTGGGCAGCAGATGGGCCAGCAGCGGCAGGGCGCGGCTGCCATTGCCGATGCGTACCAGGCGCGGCGGCTGGTCCCGCTGCACGGCTTTGAGCAAGCCGGCGGCGAAGTCGCTGGCCGAGGTCGGCTTGTCCTGGGAGGCCTTGGCCCGGGCGCGGATGCCTTCGCGCAGCGGCCACCAGGGCGATTGCTCGTTGAGCAATTGCTCGGCTTCATGCCCGGCGTTCTTGGCAAAACTCGAGGCAATGGCCCCGGGCTGCACTTCCATGACCCGGATGCCGAATGGCGAAAGCTCCATGCGCAGGGCGTCGCTCAAGGCATGCACCGCGGCTTTCGAGGCGCAGTAGGCGCCGGCAAACGGCGTCACCAACACCCCGGAGACACTGCCGATGTTCACCACCAGGCCACGGCTGCGGCGCAGCACCGGGAACATCGCCCTAGTTACCCCGACCACCGAGAACACGTTGGTTTCGAACTGGCGCTGCATGGCTTGCACGCCGCCATCGAGCAGCGGGCCCATGGCGCCGTAGCCGGCATTGTTGATCAGCACATCCAGGCCGCCGTACTGCTGGTTGATCTCTTCGCTCAAGGCGCTCAGGGCCGGGCCGTCATTCACGTCCAGTTGCACGGCCTTGAAACCGGCGGCTTGCAGGGCGCTGACGTCCTCGGCCTTGCGGGCGCTGGCAATCACGGTGAAGCCGGCGTTCTTGAACGCGTCTGCCAGGGCGCGGCCGATGCCGCTGGAACAACCGGTGATCAACGCTACGGGCATGGCGCGGTCCTTGTGCTGTGAGGGGGAAGGGGAAATCAGTCGGAGAAGCTACCTTGCAAACGTTCGGCGCGAAACTCCAGGGTTTGCGGACGATAGCCGGGGCGCAGCGGTGGCAGCGGCAGGCAGTCTTGCCAACTGGCGCCGGCCTGCAACTCGCCGGGGCCGCGGTAGCGCGGGGCGCTGTACTGGTTGTCGGCGAGGTTGACCGTATCTCCCGGGGCATAGGCGGCGACCCGCCAGCGCAGCTCGACCAGGGGCACCTTGTTGCCGTTGTTCAGCTTGACCTGCAACGGTCGGTCGGCGGGGCAGTGTTCGGGGGCGTAGCTCAGGCGCAGATCCAGGCGCGCCAGTTGCTGGGCTTCGCGGTTGTCCAGCCAGACCACCCAGCAGGCCACCAGGGCCAGGCCGAACGCGGCGGCCAGGGACACGGGAAGGGCTTTGGCCGGGTAGCGCAGAAGCAGGACCAGCCAAGTGATGACCAGCAGAACGCCGATGAACATGACGCGAGCCTCGGGGAAAAGGAGGGGACATCCTACCTAAGCGTAGGTGGGGTTGGCGATGGAGGAGGCCCGGTGAGTGTGTTTGCTCAACGTTCTGGAAGTGGATTTATTGTGGACAATATAAGGTCCGTTATTGGCATTTTTTAACTATAATGGGGCCCATGTTGTCCCTAGTTGGGCAGAGTCATCAGCAGGCCGGAGGCAGGCGCAGCGTCATGTCCCTTACTCGTTTCATGTACACCCCGTCCGAGATCACGGCGAAGATCGGGAAAAACGCACAGGCCCTCAGGTTGTCAAAAAATCTGTCGCGCAAAACCCTGGCCGAAAAATCCGGGGTGCCCGCTTCGACCATCAAGCGTTTCGAGCTGCAAGGGGCCATCTCCCTTGAGTCGATGGTGCTGATTGCGGCGGCTTTGGATGAGCTCGATCCGCTGCTCAGGTTGTTCAAGCCACCTGCGCCAAACACGCTGTTTGAGCTGCAAAACTCAAAACGCCAGAGGGGCACCCGATGACGGAACGAGGCACCAGGAAATACCAGCCGATCGAGGAATTGGGCGTCTTCATGCATGGCCGACAGGTGGGAGTGCTGAGCTGGAATCGTCAGGGCTGCTACTTCACCTACGTCAAGGCGTGGCTGAACCAGGGATTCAACCTTTCGCCGCAACTGACCTTCGACGAGAAGCCGCAGCAACCCGATAGCCAATTGTTCCTGGGCATTCATGGGGCCTTCGCTGATTCCCTTCCCGATGGTTGGGGTTTGCTGCTGATGAAGCGTTTTTTCACTGCTGAGTATGGATCGCGGGTCGCCAATGGCCTGACTCAACTCGATCGGCTTGCCTACATTGGCAACCGTGGGATGGGCGCCTTGGAGTACTACCCCATGGCGGAAAAAGTGGTCCAGGAGCCCATCAGTCTTTCACTGTTGTATGAGGCTTCGGTCCAGGTCCAAGTAGGTGAGACGGTTGACGTCCTGACGGCGCTGCGAATTGCCGGTGGCTCCCCAGGTGGCGCCAGGCCCAAGGCCGCCGTTGCCCTTTCAGAGGATCTGTCGCAGGTGGTTTCGGCCTTCGATCCCTTACCTGAGGGCTACGCGCACTGGATAGTAAAATTCAGGGCCCTGCAGGAGCCCTGGTCGACGGGCGCGATTGAATATGCCTACGCCCGTATGGCCCGCGCGGCTGGGGTCGATATGGCGCATTGCGAGTTGATAACGGTGCCCTCAGAACAGGGATGGAACGAGCGTTTCTTTGCCACCCGGCGTTTTGATCGCAGGCACAACGAGAAAATCCACATGATGACCGCTGCCGGCATTCTGCATGCGGACTTCAGAATTCCCTGCCTGGACTACAAGGACTTGCTGCGGCTGACCTTTGCGTTGACCAAGAGCGCCAAGGAAGTGGAAAAAATGGCCCGGCTCATGGTGTTCAACGGCCTGGCGCACAACTACGACGATCATGCGAAGAACTTCGCCTTTCTCTATGAAGAGGGGCGTGACGGCTTGAGTGGGCAATGGGTTCTTGCGCCTGCGTACGACCTGACTTTCTCCACTGGAATGGGGGAGCACACCACTGCGTTCGACGGCCAGGGGCGTCCGTCCAGAAAGGCGATCAGGCGCTTGTGCGCGGACTACAAGTTTCTCAAGCCGGATGACTACATTGATCAGACGCTGGAGGCGCTGGACAATTGGAAAACGCTGTTTGCCGAACTGGGTATTCTGCAGGCCGATGGGCAGGAGATCTTTGAAACGCTTGAGGATGTTCATGCGCATCTCTAAACAACGGGATCTGACGTGAGGCTGCCAGCCTGGTGCTCGACCAAGGCTATAGCTGCCCTGAGGCCGCCAAATCCCTCGACGTAGGTGAGACCGCATTACGGCGCTGGGTTGTCCAGTTGCAACTGGAGCGTAGAGGCGTTACGCCGACTGCCAAGGCGCTTACACCGGAGCAGCAGACGATTCAGGAGCTTCAGGCCCGCATCAACCGGCTGGAGCTTGAGAAAAAAATCTTAAAGGAGGCCACTGCGCTCTTGATGGCCGAGGAACACGGGCGCAGACGTTGAAGTCGATTCGGCAGTTGGCCAAGCACTATCCCGTCCAGCTGTTGTGTTCAGTGTTCGAGCTGCCCCGATCCTGTTATTACGCCCATTTGGCCCGGCGGCGTCGTATCGATGTTCGCCGGGTGAGCCTGCGCAGCCGCATCAACGAACTGTTCAGCCAAAGCCGTAGTTCTGCCGGCAGCCGCAGTATCGTTGCCATGCTTCGCGACGAGGGCGTCGAGGTGGGACGCTTCAAGGTCAGAAGCTTGATGAAGGAACAAGGATTGATCAGCAAGCAGCCCGGTTCTCACGCTTACAAGAAAGCCACGGTTGAACGTCCTGACATTCCCAACCTCCTCGATCGGCAGTTCGCCGTGGCAGCGCCGAACAGGGCTTGGTGCGGCGACATCACCTACATCTGGGCGCAAGGGCGATGGCATTACCTGGCCGTTGTATTGGATTTGTACAGCCGCAGGGTGGTGGGTTGGGCAATGTCTTCCAGGCCTGATGCCGATCTGGTCATCAAGGCGCTCGACAGGGCGTATGAAATGCGTGGCAGACCACGGGGAGTCCTATTTCACAGCGATCAGGGAAGCCAATACGGCAGCCGCAGTTTCCGACGGCGACTGTGGCGCTATCGGATGACTCAAAGCATGAGCAGACGGGGAAACTGCTACGACAACTCGCCAATGGAGCGGCTGTTTCATAGCCTGAAAACCGAGTGGGTGCCGACGGTGGGCTACATGACGACGGCGTTGGCCGAGCAGGACATCGGCCGATACCTCATGCAGCGATACAACTGGACACGGCCACATCAGTACAACGGCTTCGTGCCGCCAGCGGTTGTTGAGGAAAAACTCAATTCTGTGTCCGGAAATTGTTGACCACTACAGGAGGGCACATGTCACTAAACAGGAGAGTTCCGCGTAATTTTTCAGACCGATCTTGCTGCGAGGATACAACTGCGCGCTCCAGAATGGACTGACACATCCCACGTACGTCAATAGCAGATTGCAGGCCCGACTCAAGGAGACGCCAATGTTCGCAGAGGTGGAGCTGATCAGGAAATTCGGTGCCGGAGAATTCGGGGGCAGCTATGTCTCCGAAAGTCTGGTGAGTGTGCTCGAAGAAGTCGAGAAGGCTTTCGACGAAGCGCGACATGATCCCGAGTTCGTCACCGAACTGGAGACACTGATGCGCGATTTCGCGGGGCGGGAAACGCCGCTGACCCATGCCAGGCGCCTTTCAAAACAGCTTGGCCGAAACATTTACCTCAAGCGCGAGGATCTCCTGCATGGCGGGGCCCACAAGACAAACAGCACTTTAGGTCAGTTGCTGCTCGCCAAGCGCATGGGAAAGACACGCATTATCGCCGAAACCGGTGCCGGCCAGCATGGCGTAGCTACTGCGATGACGGGCGCAGCCATGGGCCTGCCGGTCGAGGTGTACATGGGAGCCGTCGATATCGAACGCCAGCAGCAGAACGTCAAGCGCATGGAGCTGTTCGGTGCAACGGTTCATCCTGTTGACGCTGGCCAGGCCACCTTGAAAGACGCCATTAACGAAGCCATGCGGGACTGGATCACCAATGTCGGCAGTACCTACCACTGCTTTGGGACTGCGGCAGGGCCCTATCCCTACCCCTCGATGATTAAGTATTTTCAGTCGGTCATCGGGACCGAGTCTCGCTGGCAGATTCTTGAGCAGACCGGCAGGCCGCCTGCAGCGGTCTATGCCTGCATTGGTGGTGGAAGCAATGCCGTGGGGCTGTTCTCTGGATTTGAGAGCTCCCCGGGAGTTACCTTGTACGGCGCAGAACCAGCCGGCCTGGCAGACGGCTCGGCGCGACACGCCGCTACATTGACCCAAGGAACCATCGGCGTGTTCCATGGCATGCAATCGCTGTTCCTGCAGAACAAAGAAGGCCAGATTTCGGGCACGCATTCTGTTGCTGCAGGTCTGGATTATCCAGGTGTCGGCCCCGAGTTGGTCGCACTCCAGGAGTCTGGCAGAGCCCGCTATGCCGCCATCAGCGACGAAGAGGCACTCAGTGCCTTTGAGAGGCTATGTCTCCTTGAGGGCATCATTCCCGCCTTCGAATCGGCGCATGCCTTGGCGCTGGCCATCAAGACCAGCAGCGATTTCCCCGAGGGCAGCAACTTGCTGGTCTGTCTGTCTGGGCGCGGAGATAAGGATCTGGACGAATACTGGAAGATCAGGGGGCTGGCCCAATGAACCGCTTCAACCGACTTTTTGCCCGGCCCCAGTGCCGCGCCTTCATCCCTTTCTTCACCTTGGGTGATCCCAATCCGCAGGACAGCTTCAATCTGATCTGCGCCGCCGTGGATGCCGGGGCCGATGCCGTCGAATTGGGGTTTCCGTTCTCCGACCCGATCACCGATGGTCCGGTGAATCAGCGGTCCATGCGCCGTGCGCTGGACGCCGGCACCACCTACGCGACCTGCCTGGATTTGCTGCGCCGCATACGCAGCCGGTACCCGGAATTACCCATTGGACTTCTGCTCTACTACAACCTGCTGTACATGCGTGGACATGATGCGTACCGCGAGTTGGCCGAGGTGGGGATCGACGCCGTTGTCTGCTCAGATCTGCCGTTTGAGGAGAGCAAGGCGCACATGGCGCAGTTGTCTGCTCATGGCCTGGGCAGCATTCAGATGGTCGCCCCGAACACCCCGCTCGAACGGGCGAAGTTCTTGCTCGCCCAGTCTTCGGCGTTCACCTACGTCATCAGCCGTTTTGGCACCACAGGCACCAGCGAACACTTCGAGCAGGACTCCACCGAGCGTATTGAGCGTTTGAGCCAGGCGTCGAGCCAACCCATCGTGGTCGGCTTCGGCATCAGCAAGGTTGAGCAGGTTCGCAGCTTCTGGCACAGCGGTGCGCAGGGCGTCATCGTTGGCAGCCTGTTCAGCCTGAGTATTGAGCGCCACTTGTCGGACTTGGCAACGGTAGAGTCCTTCATTCGGGAGTTCATCGGCCGGGTTCGAGAGGCCAAGTTGCACGACAGCCTTCCAGGCGTTGTCTAGGGCGATAAAGCAGCTGCACCGCAACGGGTGCGAGACGGGGAGGCAAAGATGCGGAGTGAAGACTGGGCTAGGCTGTTGGTGCTGAGCGCTGTGTGGGGAGCGTCCTTCATTTTCATGCGGGTGCTCGCCCCCGTGCTGGGGCCGGTGGTCACCGCCGACCTGCGCGTGGCCGTCGGTGGCGGCGCGCTGCTGCTGTACTTTACCCTTATCCGCTTCAATCCCGGCTGGCGCATGCACTGGCGGCAGTACGCGGTGATAGGAACCTTCAACGTCGGCCTGCCGTTTTTGCTGTTCTCGTATGCCGCGCAGTACATTCCGGCGTCCTACTCGGCGATCATCAACGCCACCACGCCGCTGTTTGGCATGTTGTTCGCCATCCTGTGGCTGGGTGATTCCATGACGCCCACCAAAGGCATCGGCTTGGTGCTTGGCATCGCCGGCGTGGCTACAATCACCGGTGTCAGCATGCCGGCAGCGGCATCGGGCACCTTCGTCTCGGCCATCTTGGCGTGCCTGCTGGCCGCATCATCCTATGCGGGCGCCGGCATCTACATCAAGCGCAATGCACCCCATCTGAACCCGCTGGGCTCGGCAGGCTGCGCCCAGCTCTTTGCTGCACTGGCGCTGCTGCCATTCTGGCTGGCGGCGCCACCTCAGGGGCCTGTGGATATGACTATCGTGCTCAACGTGCTTGCGATGGGTCTGCTGAGCAGCGCGCTGGGCTTTGTGCTGTATTTCCGACTTGTGCGCGACATCGGTCCGCCCCGCGCCATGATGGTGGCCTTTCTCACGCCACTATTCGGCATTGCCTGGGGCATTCTCTTCCTGGGGGAGACGCTGACATTCGGCGTCATCGCGGGCGGTGCGATGATTATTCTGGCGACCATCCTCATCCTGAGGGCAGCAAGCCCTGTGGTGCGCGCAACAGGGCGGTTTTTAAATACAACGCCAAAATGGAAGTAGAGGAGATAGTGTTTGAATTGAACGAAAAATCACGTGCTTAGAATCTGCAGTGACCTTTGGGCCAGGGAGCACTTGATATGAACGCAGCGATGATCGATGACCTAGTTAAAAGCCTTGGACGCACTTACCCCGAAATGATTTCTTCCGGTATGTATCTTCTGTGCAGTTTTAAAACTACGCCGATCGTTCCCCCGTGTTTGAAGGGGAACGATCACAGGGCGTTTTAGTTCAGGTACTGACTGCCACGAATCCGCCGCCCCAACACGTCCAGCAGATCACAACCATCGCGCAACAGAATGGCGCTGGCGTGGGCGATCTGTGTCAGGTCGGTGGCATCGGCGTGGCGGTTGTCCATGTGCACGATGCTTTCCATCAGTTGAGTCACCGCGAGGATGCGGTAGGCGGCGCTGGCATGCAGTTCGTCCAAAGGCGCGTGGGTGTCGATAAACAGGGTGGAAGTGGAGGATTCGTTGCTGGTTAGCGCGATACGGTCGGTCATGGTGTGCTCCAAAAAACAGTGCTGGAAAACTGCGTTCCTGAGAAAACAACCGAGCCGTCAACCTCGATCACGAATGAGTCGTGACAGGCGCGAGGTTAGGGAGCGAGAAGAGGGCGGTCAACCCGAGATATGTAGCCTTAAACGACCTTTTGTATCCACAGATGGCTGTTGATCTGGCTTGCCGCTTGAAGCTTGCCCCTTGCCGCTGCTTCTGAAAAAAATCCCCCTGTCCAAGCGCCTGCGGATAGGGGACGCAGGCACCTGGAAAGGGGGAACACAAAGGTCTTACCAACACGACTCCCTGCTTTTTCTTGCAGCATGCCGCTTGAAACTTGCCGCTGTTACTGAGCTATGGTTTTCACCGAGACGCCACGCTCCACCGGAGTAGAGCGGCCGTAGATATCTTCAAACCGCTCGATATCGTCCTCGCCCAAATAGCTGCCCGATTGCACTTCGATGATCTCCAGCGGGATCTTGCCCGGGTTGCGCAAGCGGTGCACCGAGGCAATCGGAATGTAGGTGGACTGGTTCTCGCAGAGCAGGAATACGTTTTCGTCACAGGTGACTTCGGCGGTGCCGCTGACCACGATCCAGTGTTCGGCGCGGTGGTGGTGCATCTGCAGGGACAGGCAGGCCCCCGGCTTGACCGAGATGTGCTTGACCTGGAAGCGTCCGCCCATGTCCACCGAGTCGTAGGAGCCCCACGGGCGGTAGACCTCGCAGTGGTTCTGGGTTTCGCTGCGGCCCTGTTCGTTGAGGGTGTTGACCATCTGTTTCACCCCTTGGACCTTGTCCTTGTGGGCAATCATCATGGCGTCCTTGGTTTCTACGACGACTATGTTTTCCAGGCCGATCACCGACACCAGTTTGCCGTTGCCGTGGATCATGCAGTTGTGGCTGTCCTGAATCACCACATCGCCCTTGCTGACGTTGCCGTTGGCGTCCTTTTCATGCACGTCCCACAGCGACGACCAGCAGCCGACATCGCTCCAGCCGGCGCTCAGGGGCACCACGCAGGCGCGCTGGGTCTTTTCCATCACCGCGTAGTCGATGGAGTTGTCCGGGCAGCAGGCGAAGGTGGCTTCGTCGATGGTTACGGTGTCCGCGTCCTGCTGGCTGCGTTCCAGGGTCAAGAGGCAGGTGTCGTAGATGTCCGGGTCGTGTTTCTTCAGCTCTTCGAGGAAGCGGCTGGCGCGGAACAGGAACATCCCGCTGTTCCAGAAATAGCCGCCGGCCTGGACGAACTCGGTGGCGCGTTTTTCGTCGGGTTTTTCGACGAAGTGCGAGACCCGGCTGACCCCTTCCGGGAGCAGCGCATCGTTGGTGGACTTGATGTAGCCGTAGCCGGTTTCCGGCTTGGTCGCCGGGACGCCGAACAGCACCATTTCGCCACGCTCGGCGGCCACGGTGGCCAGGGCCAGGGCCCGTTGCAGGGCTTTCTGGTCGTCGAGGACGTGGTCGGCGGGCAGCACCAGCATCAGCTCGTCGCGGCCTTCGTTGACCAGCATCATCGCGGTCAGGGCCACGGCCGGGGCCGTATTGCGGCCGAAGGGCTCCATGAGGATGCGTTGGGATTCGAGCTTACGCGCCGTCAGCTGTTCGTTGACGATGAAGCGGTGGTCCTTGTTGCAGACCACGATCGGGGTGTCCATGCCTTCGAACACCAGGCGCTCCAGGGTTTGCTGGAACAGGGTGTGTTCGCCGGTCAGGGCGAGGAACTGCTTGGGGAATTGCTTGCGCGAAAGCGGCCAAAGACGTGAGCCGCTACCACCTGACAAGATCACCGGAATCATGTTGTTACTCCTTCAAACATCGTATGGATTAGAGCTACTGCGTTCTGTCGTTTCACTCTTGTTTTTGTCTCGGTGTAGCCGTTGCCCAGGTACGAGGCTGCGATGGGCTGCGAAGCGGCCCCTGAGGGCGCTCCTGCGGACCGCGTCGCAGCCTCGGGCCTCGGCAGCGGCTACAGGTCTTAGCGGGTGGAGACGGGGCGCTTGACCCAGACTGGCGACAGGTTGCTGCCGTTGCCGGTGACGTAGAGCACCGCCGCTTCGCCGCGCTCCAGGGCTACGGGCTTGAGGCCGCTGACTTTTCTCTCGCCGTCATACAGGGCGAAGCTGACCTTCACCGGGTTGATTTCGCGTTCGCCGCGGCCTTTGGCGGCCACTGTCTTGATCACGTCGGTCTTGCCATCGGCGGTCTTCAGGCTCAGGGCCTGGTCGCTGAGGTTCTGCACTCGCACCAGGGATTTCTGTTTGTTCTTGAACGGTGGCTCTTCGATCAGTTGCGGCTGGCCGCTGGCGTTGTTGACCAGGGTGTAATAGTGCTCGGCGGCAAGATTCACCGGCACGCTCTGGCTGCCCACCTTGGCGGTGTAGTCGCCGCCGGGCATGAAGCTGAAGTCGCTGCTGGCCAGGGGCGCGACGTCGTTGACGTGGGTACTGCCGATGGTGGCGCTGACTTCGCCGTTGCTGGCGTTGTACAGGCGTACGAAGGTCGAGCCCTTGGGCGCGGTGGGGCCGTACAGCGCGGCGTCGCCACCGGCGAATACCGGGGCGGATAGCAGACTCAGGCCCGCGACCAATACGGCAGCTTTCAGGGATTTGGTAGCGAGACGGCGAGGAGTGGTAGTGAACGTCATGAGTGTTACCTCTTTTTAGTTTTGCGCCCGATCGGGCGTCTCGGATTTCGGAGTGTTGCTGGCTAGGTTGTGCTGGCCGGCCTGGGTAGAGGCTGCTGCGCTCGGCAATCTGGGGTTAAAAACAGGCTCGGATTGCTCGTTTACAGCTCGTAAACTCCGCGTCCTCGCCTGTTCTTGCCTTGTCTTGCCTTCGCTCGCGACGCTGCTACCCGGTCCGGCTTGAGCACCGGCTTGCTTGAGTTCGGCGACCCACTGCGGGTCGGCGTCGCCGATTTCGTTGTTCACAGGCAGATAGCGTTCAGGGAATTCCCAGATCAGCACCTGGGGCGGGTGGTGCTTGAAGTCGTCGCTTTTCAGGTAGCTGAGCATCGGCAGGATCGGCCCGTGGCCGTCTTCGGCGTAGCTCAGCACGTCGCTGTGCAGGGCCTGTTTCAGGGCGCCGACGAAGTTCCAGTTGGGGTTGGCGCTGTAGCTGGTACCCACCAGGGTCACTGGCACTTCGTGGTCGGCGAACAGTGCATCGTCGGCGGCCGGTGGTTCCTCGCTGGCGCGGGTCACGCGCTTTTGCAGCGGTTCTGCGGCGGGCATCAGGTTGTCGAACAGCGGGTCCAGGGGCAGGAAGCGGCGCAGGTCGCCCTGGTGCTTCACCGTCTCTTGGGTCTCGGTGACGAAGCGTTGTGGCGGGCCGCTGAGCGGGGTCTTGCTGGCGATGCTTTGCGCCAGTTGCCGGGCGGCGACTTCGGCGCCGGCCGGGGTCCAGTGGGTGTCAGTGCGCAGGAACACGGGCTGGCCCTGTCGCTTGGCCTGTTGCAGGGGGGCCAGCAGGTCGGGGGCGAGAATCTTGTCGGCGGCGACCCGGGCGTGGAAGTCCTGGTAGAGGTTGGCGTGGATGCGCGCCGGGCGTACTTGGTCCAGGTGTTCCGGGTACAGCCGGGCCTTGGCCGGAACGATGGCCATGACCAGCTTCACCCCGTGCGCCTTCAAGGTCTGGCGCACGCCTTGCACCAGGGCGTAGTTGCCTTGCAGGTTGAGTTCCTCGTTGACCACCGGGTTGAACTCTTCATCGCTGTACAGCCACTGGTCGCGGCCCAGCACCACCCCGGGGCGGCCTTCGTTGAACAGCGTGAAGTCCAGTGCGGCCCACAGGTTGGTGCCCAGGCGCTTGATCGGGAACTGGTCGTCGTAGTGGGTTTCCACCGCCTTGGCCCAGCGCCCGTTGAGCACGCTGGCGTCGTTGTCGGTACTGAAGCCGAAGAAGCTGCGCACCGACCACAGCCCGAGGACCGCCAGGGTCACCAGGAACAGGGCGATGTAGAACACACGTAATGAGCGGGTCATGGGCAGATCCCTCAGAACTGGAAGTAAAGGAACGGCGAGAAGCTTTGCGCCGAGAGTTTGAGAATCGAGGCGATGAACAGCAGCAGCACCAGGGCGCGCATCACGTAGCGCGACCAGTCGGCGCTCCAGTAGGCCGGTTGCACTTGGGCCTCGGTGCCGACGATGTAGCCCGGCTGGTGAACGCTGCCGGGGGTATCGCCGGGCACCGCCTTGATCAGGCCGGGCTGGGCGCTGGCCGGACCATCGGCCGGGGTGTCGGGCTTGGCCTTGGCCGGCGCCGGGTTGCGGTACAGGTCACGCAGGCCGAAGAACGCCAGGGTGGCGTAGGCCAGGACCAGGGTCGCCACTTGCAGGCCGGTGAGGCTGGCGCGGTTGAGTTCCGACAGCGACCAGTCGCCAACGCTGAACATCGCGCCGTACATGCGCCCGGCCACGTGCAGGTTCTCGGCGCGGAAGATCACCCAGCCCATCACCACCAGCAGGAAGGTCAGGGCCCAGCGGATCGGGTTCAGGCTGCGTGGGGTGGTGTTGATGCCCAGGGCCTTTTCGATGGCCAACCACAGGCCGTGCCAGGCGCCCCAGACGATGTAGGTGATGTTCGCACCGTGCCACAGGCCACCCAGGAGCATGGTCAGGAACAGGTTGCGGTAAGTCATCAACGTGCCTTTGCGGTTGCCGCCCAGGGTGATGTACAGGTAGTCGCGCAGCCAGGTGGACAGGCTGATGTGCCAGCGCCGCCAGAACTCGGTGATCGACTGGCTGATGTAGGGCTGCTTGAAGTTTTCCATGAAGCGAAAACCCATCATCAAGCCCAGGCCGATGGCCATGTCGCTGTAGCCGGAGAAGTCGAAATACAGCTGCGCGGTGTAGGCCAGGGCGCCGAGCCAGGCATCGCCCGTGGTGGGGGTTTGCAGGGCGAAGCAATGGTCGGCGACCACCGCCAGGGTGTCGGCGATGAACACCTTCTTGATGAAGCCCTGCATGAAGCGGGTGCAGCCTTCGGAGAACTTGTCCAGGGTGTGGGTGCGGTGGTTGAACTGCTCCGCCAGGTCGCGAAAGCGCAGGACCGGGCCGGCGATCAGGTGCGGGAAGATCGCCACGAACGCCGCAAAGTCGATGAGGTTGCGGGTGGCCGGGGTGTCACCGCGGTAGACGTCGATGATGTAGCTGATGGACTCGAAGATGTAGAACGAGATGCCGATCGGCAACAGGATGTGGGTCAGGATGAACGGCTCAAGCCCCATGGAGGTCATGATCGCGTTGATGCTGTCGACGCCGAAGTTGGCGTACTTGAAGTAGCCGAGGATGCACAGGTCGACGCCGACGCCGAGCAGCAGCCAGCGTTGGGCCGGCTTGGTGCGGACCCCGGCGGCGCCGACTTTCAGGCCGATCCAGTAGTTCCACAGGGTGACCCCGGCGAACAGCGCCAGGAAGTCCACTCGCCACCAGGCGTAGAACACATAGCTGGCCATCAGTAGCAGCAAGTTGCGATAGCGTTGCCCGCTCAAGTAGTACAAGCCGAGAAAGATCGGCAGGAACAGGAACAGGAACACATTGGACGAGAAAACCATCCCGATCTCTCCATGTTTAACTCATAGTCAGAGGCCGCAGCCCCCCCAAACCCCCCCATGAAAAACGGGGAGGCGGTATTGCCTGTAGTGCGTCTTCTGTAGGAGCCGGCTTGCCGGCGAAGGCGGCCTTGGATGTGAAGCCGTTCTTGAGGGCCTCTTCGCTGGCAAGCCAGCTCCTACAAAGGGGTGTTGCAACGATTCGAATCAGGAACCCTTGTCATGGGCCGGGTCGTAGACCTTGGTCAGGTCGCCCCCCAGGCGGAAGGTCTTGAACGGCTGCATCTGGTGCTTGCGCGCAAGTACCTCCGGGGCACAGGTGTAGAGGCTGCAGTAGGGTTCCAGCCAGGCGAACTTGGAATCGACCTTGAGGTCGGTCATGTCCTGCTGCTGGCCGTTCTTCTGCTCGAAAAGCTCCGGGTCTTTCACCCCAGCCAGCACTCGGTCACCCAAGCGCTTGAGCGCGCTGTTGTTCTCCTGGCGCAGGTCGACGCCGTTGACCTGGGCGAAGCTGGCGATCATCGCCAAGGGCGGCAGGGCGTAGTTGTGGTAGGCCAGGGCCCGTTGCTGGCGTTTGAGTTCGTTGGGCAAGAAGCCGTCGGCGTCGACCTGGTTGGCGCCGACCTTGTATTCCTTGACCGCCCAGTCGAACAGGTCGCGGCGGTTGGTGGCCACGGCAGTGGCCATCACCGACCAGGCGGCCCAGTAGGAGTGGTTGTTGGTTTTTTCCAGGGGCAGGTCGTCCCAGTCGCTGACCACCTGGTCGGCCATCTTGCTGAACCAGGCCTCGATCTTCTGTGCCTGTTCCTGGTGGCTGGCCAGCGGGTGGGAGTCGGAGAACTTCAGCCGCAGGTAGGCCGAGGCCATGCTGCCCAGGGCCCATTTGCGCATCGACTTGCCGGTGTGGTTGAAGTCCTTGGACATCAGCGCGTCGGCCTGGGCCCAGGCGCTGAGCCAGGCGAGGGTGCAGTCCAACTGCTCCGGGCGGCCGTCGCGCATGAACTGCATGACCCGCTTGCTGGTGCCGCGCTCGATCTTGGTGATGTCCGCGGTGGTGTCGCGAAAGGCCTGTTCGGACTGCACGTTGAGCGTGGCCCGGGCCTTGTCCGAGCCTTCGTACTTGCTGCGAAACTGCAGGGCGCCGGTGTAGGGCGCCGGCATGGCGTCGCAGCCTTCGCTGTCGTCACCACTCTTGAATTTGTCCACCGGGGCGAAATAGCCCTGGGGCGGGCGCAGTGGCGCGGCGGCCTGGGCGCTGCCGGCGAGGATGGCCAGGCCCAGCAGGCTGGGCATCAGTAGCTGTTTCAAGGATCTGCTTTGCATAGGAAACCTCATTGCCCGATCTGCGCGGTGCGTTGCTCGGCGCTCGGGAATACGTTGCGTTTGCAAATTTTTGCTTCGACCTTCTGCCCGTCGCTGCCCGCTTCCGGGCCCTGGATTTCGAGCGCCAGCAGGTTCTGCGAGGCCCAGTCTTCGTCGGTGCGCAGTTCGAAGGCGAAGCGTCCGTCGGTGTCGGCTGTTTCCGGTTTTTCGATCTTGATGTCTTCGTGGCGCCCGTTCATGTACCAGAGGGTGGCTTGCAGGGTTTTCACCGAAGGGTCGGCGAAGCGGATGTCGACCTGATGGCCGCTGTTGCGCAGGTCCAGGTTCTGGCGGTTGACCAGCAATTCGTTCTTGCCCGGCTTGAGGGTGGCGCTGGCGCTCAGCTGCGCAGCCTTGCCCGCGCAGCCGTTGTCCAGCAGGGCCATCATCTGCCGGTAGATGGTTTCCTGGTCTAGGCGGTACAGCGGCGAGAACTCCCAGATCAGGATCTTCGGCGGGCTTTTCTGGAATTCGTCGCTGCCCAGGTACTGCAGCATCGAGCCTTCCAGGCCGCCGCCGGGGAAGGCGACGTTGAGAATGTCGGCGCCGATGGCTTCTTCCAGAAAGCCGGCAAAGTTGTAGTTCTTGCCGCTGTGGCTGGTGCCCACCAGGGTGATCTGCGGGTTGCCGGAGTCACCGAACAGGTCGCCGTCGCCGGCCTCGCCCTTGGGCTCGGTGGTGAACTGGTCCATGTACTGGATGGCGTAGCTGGTGCCGCACAGCTGGCCGGCCATGTTGTGCAGGGTGCCGGTCTTGCCCATGCGCCCGGACTTGTGAGTCTCGAATTCACGCCGGGGAATGTCGGCGAAGGCCGGCAGTTGCTTGACCTTGTCGGCGACGATCTTCGCCGTGCGTTGGGCGCCGTAAGGGGTCCAGTGCTGGTCGCCACGGAAGTAGAAGTCGTGGGCGGGCAGGGTGTCGGGCAGTTGTTCGTTGGTCAGCGGCGACAGGTCCGGCACCACGTAGCCCATCTGCGCAAAGCGCCCGAGCATGGCCTGGTAGTTGTTCAGCGCTTTGTCGTAGTCGAAGCGGGCTTTCTCTGCCGGGTTGAGCTTGTTGCGGTTCACCAGGCCGCGAGTCGGTTGGTAGACCAGCACCAGTTCCACGCCCTTGCTCTTGAAGGCTTGGTGCAGTTGCTTGAGGCGGCGATAGCCTTGCGGCGTGGTGTCAAATTCGGTGCGCAGGTCTTCCTGGGTACGGAACAGCCAGTCGCCCTGGGCTTGCACCAGGGTGGTGAAGTTCTGCTGGTAGCGGGTGGTGTAGTTCTTCGCATCATGGGCGGCCGGGCACAGGTTGCAGCACGGCTCAGCCTTGAAGCTGGGCGCGGCGCTCGGAGCGCTGGCCGTATCGGCACGGGCGCCGGCGCTGGTGGCGAGTATCCCCGCGGTCAGGGCCGACAGGCCCAGGAGTTTGATCAGGTGTGGGTGCATGCAAGTCATCCTCAATCGCGCATTTCGGTCTGGCGTTCGACGGGGTCGATCAACACGGCTTTCTGCTGGCGCACCAGCAGGTCGAGAATTTCATCCTGACGCTCGCCCAGGACCCCGGAGAAGCTGATGCCGCTGCTTTTGGTCGGTGCCAGCATCGACACCCGGTACAGCTCCACGCTCAGCGGCGAGTCGATGGACAGCGGCCCGCTGCCGTTGGCCGCCAGCTCGCCGCCGACCACGATCAGCGAGACCTGGGCATCGAACGGGTCGAGCTTGATGTCGCGGTCGGTGTCGGACAGGTCCTTGATGTGGCCGTAGACGCCGGTCAGGCCGTTGGCCATGGCGATGTTTTCGTACAGGCGGATGTTCACGCTGTTGCGAATGCGGATGCCGTGGCGGCGGTTGCTGATCACCTTGTTGGCGTAGATCAGGTTGTCGGCACTCTCGTAGAGGGTGAGGCCGTCGCTGTGGTTGCGGTAGATCTCGTTGTAGGCGATCAGGTTGTTGACACTGTTACGGTCGATCACCAGCCCCGAGAGGTGGTTGTCGTAGCTGCGGTTGTTGAAGATGAAGCTGTCGTTCACTTCCCGGGAAATGATGATGCCGTGCTTCTTCTTGGTGCCGTGGACGGTGTTGTCGGCAATGATCAGGCCGTGGGAACGGTCGTGGGGGTCGATGCCGTAGACGATGTTGTCTTTGTAGGTGTTGCCCTTGAGCACAAAATCCCGGGTTTCGTAGCAGTAGAAGCCGTACCACATGTCGGAGAAGGTCGAGCCGATGATCCAGCCGGTGGGCTCGGGGCGCTTGAGCACCTTGGCCATGTTCGGCGTGTACTGGGAAATGCTCACCCCGTAGGACTTGGAGTTGGCGTAGCCGAAGCTGGCCATCTGGCTGTTGATGATGTACGTCTCGGTGCCGCCCCAGGCCAGCAGGAACGGGCGGAATTCCTTGGGCGAGCGGAAGGTCGACGGGCCGTTGTCCTGCTCGCGCCAGCCGGTGACTTTGCTGTCGCGCACGAACAGCTGGCCATCGTTGACCAGGAACGAACCGCCTTCCTGGGACAGGCGCAGTTCCTGGGTCTGTTGGTCGATTTCCAGGATGCCCTTGCGACCGACCACGATCGGCACCCGGGCCAGGTAGACCCCGGGCGCCGTCTCGCTGATGTACTGATTGGGCAGCTTGCGCGCCAGCTCCTTGAGGTTGATGTAACCGTCGTCGATAAAGATCGCCTGGGGGATGCCGTGCTGGCGCACCACCCATTCGGCCATCTTGTTGTCGCCGCCGATAAAGTCCTTCAGGGCGTCTTCCTGCATCATCCGGCGCACGCTGATCTTGCCCGGCTGGCTGCGCACGATCTTCGCCGCGACGGCTTCGGCGGTGTAGCCGGACAGGTCGGGCAGGGTCGGCTTGGCCAGGGCCAGGGGCTCGGTGGGCGCGCTGCTGACGGTGTAGGTCTTGGCCTGTTGCAGGCCCTTGGCGATGATCGGCGCCTTGGCCGGCTCGACAGTGGCGAAGGCGGCGCTGCTGGCCAGTAGCAGGGCGCCGGCCAGCAGGCTCAGGGAGCCTTGGCCGCGCGGGCTGTTGAGGGGGGAGCCATTCATTTCGGGCACTCCTTTGGCGGCTTGCATCAGAAGCGCCAGATCACGTCGATAAAGGCGCGGTGCATGTAGGAGTCGACCTCTTTGCCGTAGGCGTCGCCGGGCTTGAACACGCCGCCACGAAAACGCACCAGGGCCGAGGGTTCATCGATCGACTGGCTCAGGGCCGCCGGCAACAGGCCTTGCTTGAAGTACTTGGTGACCACCAGGTCCATCTCCTGGCCGAGGTCTTTCTTGCCGTCCTGCAAGGGCAGCGAGGTGCTGCCGAGCAGGGCTCCGGTGGCGTCGTCGTAGTTGTTGTCCACTGCATTGATGCCGTTGCTGCCCACCGGTTTGTTGCCGTCCACGCGCCAGAACTTGTGGTAGACCAGGCTGGCGTCGTAGTCCTCGCGCAATTGCCAGGAACCGAACAGGGTGGCGCTCTGGGTGTTGTTCATTTCGCCGCGGAAGGCTTCGCCGAAGCGGTGCACCCGGGAGCGGGTGCCGGTGTAGTTGGAGCGGTTGCTCTGCAGGCCGTTCTGCTCGTACTCGGCGCTGGCCCGGGCGTAGGCGGCGCCCACTTGCCAGTTCGGGTCCAGGCGCAGGCGCACGCCCAGGTCGGTGGCCCAGCCGTCGAGGTTGTCGCCCCGCTTGGTTTGAGTCGGGCGGCTGCCGTCGGCGTTCAGCGGGTTGACCGTGTCGCGGTCGCCGCGCATGCCGGTGAGGCTGGCCCAGTAGTTGACGGTATGGGTGTTGCGAAAGTTGTAGGCGTCGCTGTTGGCTTCCAGGCCGAGCCAGGTCAGGTCGCCGTTGTGTTTCTTGTCCAGCGGGTCGCTTGCCACGCCGGGCTGGGCATCGTCGAGCTTGCCGTCGTCGTGGGTGTGGTGGGCGCGGATGCCCACCCATTGGCCGGGCGTCCACTGGTAGGCGGCGTCGGCGTACAGGTGCAGGCGGTCCTTGTCCTTGGGCGCCAATTCCTTGAGGTCGGTGCGGTATTCGCTGAAGCGCTCGGCGGCGCCGACGTTGGCCCGCAGCAGGGTGGTGTCGAAGGTCCAGTTCAACGCCTCGATGTTGGTGTCGCGCCATTGCCCGTCGTCGTTGCGCAGGCGCTGGCGGCCGAACTTCAACTGCTCGCCGGGGTAGGCGGTGAAGCCGCTGTAGCCGACCCAGAACTCGCGCATCGCCAGGTAGTTCTTCTGGGGTTTGCGGTCGTCATTGCTCGATGGCTGGCTGGCGTCGTCGCCGGACGGTTGCAGGGTGTCGGTTTCGATCACGTCGGTGGACGTCACCACCTGGCCCATGGCGTAGGCGCTCCAGTTGCCGCGTTCGCCATAGACCCAGGGGCGCAGGTCGAGACCGACGCCGTTGACGTCGCCACCGCTCTGGGTGCCCAGGTCGCGATCGTCCTCGGACTGGCCGGTGACCTTCACGTCCAGGCCGAAGTTCTGGGTGTCGGTGAGGGCCGCCAGGGTCGGGTTGGACCAGAGCATGGCAACACCTAGGGCCATGCCCAGTTTCGACAGATTGAAGCACTTGCCTGTCGAAACGGCCGCAGGATGCGTAGGGGCGCGCAGCGGCGGTGATGCAGCGGCCTGAGCCTGGTCAGACAGGGCGCGGGTGCAGGCTTGGCGAGCGCGGTGCGCTCGGTCGCAGCCTGCGGCAGCGGCTACAGGGGGGGCGTTGTATGGGGTGAGCTTCATAGGGATTCCTCGCCGTCTTCTTCCTGCAGGGCGTGCAGTTGCAGCGTGTTCTGGGTCTGGGCGCCACGCACCGCTTGTTCCTGCTGCAGCAGGCGCTGGGCTTCGGCGCGCTGGCCGGGGGGCAATTGGCTTTCCAACTGCTGGGCCAGTTCGTTGGCTTGAGGCGTGTCCTGGACCTTGGCCAGTTGGCTGAAGACGTAGGCGTTGACCGGGTTGGGTTGGGTGCCGCGGCCCTGGGAGAACAACTGGGCGATGGCAAAATCGGCGCTGTTCTGGCCGTTGCGCGCGGCAGTCAGCAGGTGGTCCAGGGCCTTTTGCGGGTACACCTGGCCCAGGTAGCCACGGCGGTAGATCTGCCCCAGGTAGTAATCGGCGGCGACTTCCCGGCCCTGGGCCTTCTTGAAGTGTTCCTCGGCCACCTTGGCGTCGGCCGGCACCCATTTGCCTTCGTAGTAGAGCTTGCCCAGCAGCAGTTCGGCCCGGGGCTGGTCGGCGGCGCGGCCGTTGTCCAGGTACTGCATCATCTTGTCGACGTCCCCCAGTTCGGGGAAGTCGTAGAGCAGTTGCGCCAGACTGACCCAGGACGCCGGGTAGCCCGGTGCCACTTGCTTCAGCAGGGCCAGGGCGGTTTTTTCGTCCGGCTTGCCGAGGCTGGCGTCGCCCAGCACCCGGGCCACGCTGTCGACTCGCTGGGCGCTGACCGTGCCACGGCTGTAACCGGCCTGCAGTTGCTGGATCAGCTCGGCCTGTTGTTCTGGCTGGCCGCGTTTCTGGTAGACGCTGGCCAATTCGACGTAGCAGATGTCGGTGCTGTTGAGGGCGGCCTTGCAGATCTTCTCCACATCGTCCAGGTGCTGGTCGTAGCGGCCCTGGGTGCGGTACAGCAGGACCTGGGCCAGCCCGGCTTCCGGGTAGCCGGCGGCGCGCCATTGGCTGATCTGCTGCTGGGCGTTGATGGTGGGGAAGCTATGGGGGTATTGCAGGTACAGCAGCGCCAGGGGAATCAGGGTGTTGCCTTGGCCCTGGGCAAAGGCTTTCTTCAGCAGGCCCTCGGCTTCGTGCTGCTGAGCCTTGGTGGCGCCGGGCTTGGCCAGCAGCAGCCGGCCCAAGCGGGCCTGGGCCCGGGGCGAGGTGTCGGCGGCGGCGCGGTAGGTGGCCTCGGCCTGCTGGATCTGCGCCGGGTCGCGGCTTTGCACCTGGATGTCGGCCAGGCCCACTTGCGCTTCGCTGTAACCCAGGTCCGCCAACTGGCGGTAGTTCTGCTGGGCCTGGGTGGTGTCGCCGCGCTTCAGGGCTTCATTGGCCAGGCGCTGGTCGGGCAGGCCGGCGCAACCGGCCAGGGCCAGGGCGGCGACCAAGGACAACACCGAACCCTGTAGCCGCTGCCGCAGGCTGCGATCGAGCGCGCAGCGCTCGTGCCGGTTGTCGGGGAGCATCGAGTCGGCCGGATGGCGTCCGCTGCGCGGCTGGGCGCAGCCTGCGGCAGCGGCTCCAGAGAGCTGGGTAGGCACTGTCATGGTTACAGACCCGCAGCCATGGCTTTGTCGATCAGCCCGTTCATCGACGGGCCGCGATCGCTGCTGACGTCCACCGGGCGGCCGGCGAAGGCGCTGCTTAGTGGCAGGTCGGGCTTGATCTGCACGCGGATATCGGAGGACAGGTCATCGCTGTTGAGGCTGGTGCTGCTGACGATGGTGCCGGTGCGCAGCTCATCCTCGCCGGCGATCTGCAAGTTGACCCGGGTGCCCGGGCGCACGTCGCTCAACTGGCGATAGGAGAAGCGCGCCTCGACCTTGGCCGAACTGCCCCGTGGCACCAGTTGGAAGATCACGTCGCCCTTGCTGGCGTACTGACCGTCGGCCACCAACTGCAGGGCCACGGTGCAGTCGCAGGGGGAGGTCAGGGTGCCGGTCATCTGCTTGCCGAACAGTTCCTCGACCTTGGCCGGTTGCAGCTGGTTGTCGTCCAGGTGGCCTTTGAGCAGGTCGAGCATGCTGGTGCTGAAGCTGGCCAGGGGCGCGCCCTTGGCCACCGCTCCATCGGTCTGCACCAGGCTTTGCACGGTGCCGTCGCGGGGCATGGTCACGTTCATCCCCGGCACGCTGACCAGTCCGGCCTGGGCGTGGCTGACGAAGTACATGCCGTACACCGACTTGAGCACGAAACCGAAGGCGGCCAGGCCAACGATGAAGATCCCGGCGCTGAAGGTTATGGCCCGCAGGCGGCCCATGGCGCTCATGCCGCTGCCGCTGTCCTTGACCTTGCGCGCCTTGGTGAAGTTGTCGCGCTGCAAGGTGGCGAGCACGTCGCCCATGCTGACGATGTCGCCGGCCAGGTGCGAGGTGATCAGGTGGCGCAGGGTGGAGATGTCCTGGGGTTCCAGGTTCTGGAACTGGCAACCGACGCGGCCGCTCTGGCGGTCGAAGGAGCGAATCTGCAGTTCGACGTCCATGGCCAGGCCGAGGTTGTCGATGACAAATTGCAAGCGGCCTTTGTGCACGGCGCCCAGGGCCAGCATCTGCTGCCCGGCGTTGAAGCTCAGGCCGCCGGCGGAGAGGTCGTGGACCCGCACTTCCAGCGGTTTGGCCTCGTTGCCGAAAAAGCGCAGCTTGGCCGGGATCTTGACCCGGGCGTGCTGGCGTTGGGCTTCGGATTCATGCACTACATTGACGTTCACGGCGGTGTTCATAGGGTCGATTTCCTTGAGGGTTTGTTCCCGTTTGGTGACAGGCCGCGACGGCGGCCCGCTTGGCGCAGGGCAAGGCGCGAGCAACGCGGCTCGTCACCAAACGGGAACAGACCCTAGTTAATTCAGGCAAGGCGGTTCAGACCATCAGCAGCAGGACAGCGACGAACACGCTGCCGGCCGAAAAGGTCATGGTCCGAGACGACCAGGTGTTGAACCAACGTTGAAAACTGGCCAGGTCGCGGGTCAGCTTGGTGTCCTGGCGGGTCCAGGATTGCTGGTCGAGGCGGAAGAACACGTAGATCTTCACCAGGGCGCCGACGATCTGGTTGTAATAGAGAATCAAGGGGTAGGCCGGGCCGATGCGGTGCCCCGAGCAGGACAGCAACAGGGTCAGAATCAGGCGGGTAATGCCGATCCACAGCAGGTAGGCGAGGATGAAGGCGGTGCCGTACTTGACGCTGGCGATGATGGCCACGGTCAGGCCCAGCAGCGAGGTCCACATCGACACGCGCTGGTCGAACAGCACCACGCTGGTGAACAGGCCCAGGCGTTTCATGCCCAGACCCAGCGCCCGGGCGTTCTGCCGCAGGTTGTTGCCGTACCAGCGGAACATCAGCTTGCGGCTGGCCTTGATGAAGCTCTTCTCTGGTGGGTGTTCCACGGTGTTGATCGCCGCGTCCGGCACGTAGAAGGTGTCGTAGCCCAGGCGCATCAGGCTGTACCAACTGGACTTGTCGTCGCCGGTGAGGAACTTGAAGCGGCCCAGGCGCCAGTGCTGCAGGGAGTCACTTTCCACGTCGGCGATGAAGTCCGGGTCGGTGACCACGCTGGCGCGGAACACCGACATGCGCCCGGTCATGGTCAGCACGCGCTTGGACAGGGCCATGGAGCACATGTTGATGTGGCGCTGGGCGAAGCGCAGCTTGTGCCATTGGCTCATGATGTAGCCGCCGCGCACTTCGCAGAATTCGTTGGTGGTCAGGCCGCCGACATTGCCGAACAGCTGGAACCAGGGCACGGTCTTGCGCACCACGCCTTCGCCGAGCACGGTGTCGCCGTCGATCACCGCCACCACGGCGCGGCTGTCCGGCAGGTGGCGGGAGATGGCGCGGAAGCCGAAAGCCAGGCCGTCACGCTTGCCGGTGCCGGGGATGCGCACGAAGTCCAGCTTGACCCGCTCCGGCGGGTTCATCCGCGTCCACAGGCTTTTCACCAGCAGCTCGTCGGACATCTCCACGATCGAGCAGACCACGGTGGTGGGGAAACCGCAGTCGATGGCTTCGCGGATCACCGAGCCGTAGACCTGGGCGGTGGTCAGCGCGTCGATGCGAAAGCTGGTGACCATCAGGAACACCTGGGACGGGTCCGCCGCGCTGCCGAGCTTGCGCACCTTGCGCCGCAGGTGCGGGTAGACCACGTAGAGAAACAGCATGCCGCGCACGAAATGCGTGGCACCCATGGAGTAGCGCCAGATGCCCACGGCGCCAATCAGGAAAATGAAGTCCTTGGACTGCGAGTCGAAGGTCGAGGCCGGCAGCAACAGCGCCATGCTCATCAGCAAACTCAAGTAAAACAGCCAACCGGCGGCCTGAAGCAGGCCGTGCTTTAGCCTGTGCATAATCTGCGTCCATCAAGGTCTCGGGCGAGCCAGTGGGGTGGCCCGAGGGGGGGTTAAGGCAGGCATGGAAATTGGAGTGGGCCTGTTCGCTGGCCAGCCAGTTCCTACGGGGATGGGGTAGGAGCCGGCTGGCCAGCGAAGCCTTACCAGCAGATGCCTTCGGTACGGCCCTGGGCGCTGGTGGCCTTGGCCATGAAGCCCACCAGGTCGATGACCTGCTTGCCGTGGGGCACGTGTTCGGCCAGGGCGCGGAACTTCTCGTCACGGTTGCCGAGGATGATTAGGTCGGAGTTGCCGATCACCGCGTCGAAGTCCGAGTTGAGCAGGGACGAGACGTGGGGGATCTTCGACTCGATGTAGTCCTTGTTGGCGCCGTGGACCCGGGCGTACTCGACGTTGCTGTCGTAGATGCTCAGGTCGAAGCCCTTGCCGATGAGCATTTCCGCCAGTTCCACCAGCGGGCTCTCGCGCAGGTCGTCGGTGCCGGCCTTGAAGCTCAGGCCGAGCAGGGCGACCTTGCGCTTGTCGTGGCTTTCGACGATGTCGAAGGCGTTCTGCACCTGGGATTCGTTGCTGCGCATCAGCGAGTTGAGCAGTGGCGCCTCGATGTCCAGGGAGCTGGCGCGGTAGGTCAGGGCGCGCACGTCCTTGGGCAGGCAGGAGCCGCCGAAGGCGAAGCCCGGGCGCATGTAGTACTGGGACAGGTTGAGGGTCTTGTCCTGGCAGACCACGTCCATCACTTCACGCCCGTCCACACCCACCGCCTTGGCGATGTTGCCGATCTCGTTGGCGAAGGTGACCTTGGTCGCGTGCCAGACGTTGCAGGTGTACTTGATCATCTCGGCGACTTCGATGTCCTTGCGGATGATCGGCGCGTCGAGCTCTTCGTACAGCGCTTGCAGCACGTCACCGGAGGCTTGGTCGAACTGGCCGATCACGGTCATGGGTGGGAAGTCATAGTCTTTGATCGCGGTGCTTTCACGCAGGAACTCGGGGTTCACCGCGACGCCGAAATCCACCCCGGCCTTTTTGCCCGAGCAGTCTTCGAGAATCGGAATCACCACATTTTTCACCGTGCCCGGCAGCACCGTGCTGCGCACCACGATGGTGTGGCGGGTGGCCTTGTCGCGCAGGACGAAACCGATCTCGCGGCACACCGATTCGATGTAATCCAGTTCCAGGTCGCCGTTCTTCTTGCTCGGGGTGCCGACGCAGATCATCGACAGGTCGGTATCGCGGATGGCTTCGGCGAAGTGGGTGGTGCCGCGCAGACGAGCGGTGCGGATTCCTTGCGCCAGAAGTTCACCCAGACCCGGTTCAACGATGGGTGATTTGCCGGCGTTGATCAGGTCGATTTTATCTTTGGAGATATCTACGCCAACGACTTCATGGCCCCGTGCAGACAGGCACCCGGCACAGACTGCGCCGACGTAGCCCAAACCAAATATGCTGATGCGCATCGCATTTACCTCAGTGTTATTCACGCCATTAAATGGCTGGAGTTAATGTTTGCCAGCAGTTATTGCGCACTCGGAAGTACAACGAAAAGACGTTGTAGTACCGCGTTAAGGCAGGTTAAGTGTCGAGTGGCTAAATAATTGCACTCAAGTTATTCACAACTGATCCTTGTTGTTTGAATGGCCCTTTGAATAGCGCCGGCGGCTCCTGCTGCAGGTTCGTGGAGAAACACCAGCCCTTGTCCTTGAGGTGGTTGGAGCCCTCTGTAATAAGAGGCTCCGGCAGTTTCTCCTGACCCTTGAAGGCCGGCTGTTCCTTGGCTCATAAGGGGATAGTTGTGCTGCTTTATCTCCTGATGGTCAATCATTAGTTCAAGTTCCTGAACGGCGGGTCAGGCGGCTTTCACAACTTGGCTAGGTTTGCCTGATGCCGTGTAAGTCATCTCTTACACGCTCGTTGAGAATCGTTACCGGTGGTATGAGCGGCGTCTGTAGGCATAGTTCCAATCCACTCATCCTGTTTTTATTAATTCATTGAAATATTGAAAAAGATGGCACTGCTTTCAAACTGATAGCACTTATGGTTTTGCCCTTTAGTTGTGGGGGGATAAAATGCGGAGATACTTTTTTGCCACTACCGAATAAAAAAACTGGTGCCACTACTGAAAAAATCAGTTGTCGAGTGAAAGAAAAGTCATGGGAGGGATGCCCGTTCAGGACTTCCAGGAAAATGGCTTGTGCAAGGCGGGGGAGGGGCGGATGACGGCGCGCTTGTTCAGAAGCAACGAGCGCGCCAGGGGAAGGCGTTATTGCGGCGCGTGGTCGCGCAGGAAGACCAGGTTGTCGGCTTTGGAGTGTTCAGCGCTGAAGCGGTAGCCCTGGACGTCGAACTGCTTGAGCTGGTCCGGGTCGTTGATGCGTTCCTGGATCACGAAACGGCTCATCAGGCCCCGGGCTTTCTTGGCGTAGAAGCTGATGATCTTGTACTGGCCGTTCTTCAGGTCCTTGAACTCGGTGTTGATGATCCGCGCGTTCAGGGCCGTGCGCTTGACCGCCGAGAAGTACTCGTTGGAGGCCAGGTTCAGCAGCAGGTCGTCGCCCTGTTCAGCCAGGGCTTCGTTCAGCCATTCACTGAGGCGGTTGCCCCAGAAGGCGTACAGGTCCTTGCCGCGGGCGTTGGCCAGCTTGGTGCCCATCTCCAGGCGGTAGGGCTGCATCAGGTCCAGGGGGCGCAGCAGGCCGTAGAGGCCGGAGAGCATGCGCAGGTGCTGCTGGGCGTAGTCGAAATCCGCTTCGCTCAAGGATTCGGCGTTGAGCCCGGTGTAGACGTCGCCCTTGAACGCCAGCAGCGCCTGCTTGGCGTTGTCCGGGGTGAAGGCCGGGGTCCAGCTGCCGAAGCGCGCGGCATTCAGGCCGCCGATCTTGTCGGACACGTGCATCAGTTCGCTGATCTGCGCCGGGCTCAGTTCCCGCAGTTGCTGGATCAGTTCCTGGGAATGGTCGAGGTATTGCGGCTGGGTAAAGCGCTGGGTGACCGGCGGTGTTTCGTAATCGAGGGTCTTGGCGGGTGAAATCACCATCAGCATGGGGTCGTCTCCTTTAAGCGTCGGGGGATTCTAGGGGTTGGGGCGCCGGGACTCCACCTATCAAGGCGATAGCTGACGCGTGGCCGATGCCGGGTGAATGCCTTGGCTGCGCAGCGGATCGGCTATAGTGCGGCGCGGGTTCTGTTCTGGAGGCATCCCTTTTGCGTATCGCGTTTTTCTTCTCGGCCTGGCTTCTGAGTCTCAGTGTGCTGGCGGCGCCCAATGATGTGGCGATCCTGGATCGCAGCACCTGGCCGGAAAAGCTCGACAATCCGACCCTGTTCGACGTCGCCTCGCGGGCCGAGATCCTGACCTTTGCCCGCGCCTTGCTGGTCAGCGAGGCCTGGGACGAGGCGTCCCTGAAGCAGCGCCTGGGCTTGCGCATGATCAACATGGATGCGATCAACGAACTACGCGAGCATCTCTGGAAACGCCTGCTGGACAACTACAACTTTGCCCAGCAAAGCTGCGATCAGGACGCTTCGTTCTGCTTCCTGGTGGAAAACCTGCAGCAGTTGCGCAAGCAGGCTGGCAAATTCCACTTGGGAGAGGACTCCTACTACGCTCGCTGGGCCGAGCCGAGCCGCCGTTTTCACGAGCAGTACCTGGATGAGTTGCTGCGCAAGGCGGCGCTGTTGCCGCAGATCAGCAGCGAGGTTGCGCGCTTTGGCGATTACGAGCGCAATGGCGACGAATTCAATGACCGGCTGTTTCTGCTGACCTTCGACAGCGCCGCCAACCTGGCGCCGGACAACACGCCCTGGCTCACCGACTACTTGCGCAAGGCCAACCTCAACGGCACCTTCTTTGTCCTCGGCAACGATATCCAGAACCGCCTCGACAAGGCTTCGGTGGCCAGCCTGCAGTCGCTGTATTCCCGGCAGTGCGTCGGGGTCCAGGGCTGGGAGTTCCGCTCCCACAGCCACTGGCAGGACTGGCAGTATTCGATCCAGCGCAGCGCCGACCTGGTGAAGAGCAAGTTGCCGGAAAACTACGTGCCGCTGTTTCGTCCGCCTTTTGGCCAGCGCCGCGCCGACGCCGAGGGCTTCTTCAATGCCCAGGGGCTTCAGGTGGCACTGTGGGACATCGACGCCCAGGACGGCGCCGGCAAGCTCAAGGCCGAGGACAGCGGCCAGCGGGTACTGACGCTGATGCTGCTGTGGCGGCGTGGGGTGATTGCCTTCAATGCCAAGCAGGATGCGGTCAAGACCAGCCTGCCCTGGTTGCTGGCGCAGACCGCGCAGAGCGGCATTGGCTGGGATGAGTGTCAGGATGCGTTTCGCTGAAACGGCCAAGTGCCCGTAAACACGGAGCGTGGGGCGCAAAGGCGGTGGATTTCAGCGGGAATTGGAGGCAGGCGGACTTCCGACTTTAACGGTGACCGGGCAGTGCGCCAAGGGTTTTTCGTCACTCTGAAAAATAAACATCAAAAAAGCGTCAAAGTGCGTTTTCCTGTCACGGTTTTTGGAGTATTACGAACTCAGACCGCCGAAACCTGCGACACAGGTGGCGTCTCCCAAGACTCCTTGTGTGTGCAGGTCACCTCATTCCCACGGGTGAATTCGGTGGCCCTTCGAGGCGCGATACCTCAGGTATTGCGTCGACTGGCCCCCACATAAGGTGACCGAGTATGGATGACCACGGACGTAGCGCTTCCTCCAACCAGCCAATCCTTTATGTACTCGATACCAATGTATTGATTCACGATCCCAACGCCTTACTGAATTTCGAAGAACACCACGTCGCCATCCCCATGACCGTCCTCGAAGAGTTGGACAAGCTCAAGAGCGGGCATCACAGCGTGGCCGCCGAATGCCGGCAGGCGATCCGTCTGATTGACAAGACCCTGGGCGAAGCCTCGCCCGAAGACGTCGAGCTGGGCGTGCCGATCCAGCGCGGCAAGAGCGGGCCCAAGGGCTTGCTGTCGATCCTGATGAGCAAGCGCAACGAGCCCAACAGCCTGTTGCCGGACAACCTCAACGACAACATCATCATCAACCAGTTGATCGACCTGCACGCGCGCAACAAGGAGTTGTCCGTGGTGCTGGTCACCAAAGACATCAATATGCGCCTCAAGGCGCGGGCTTGCGGGATCGCCGCCGAGGACTACAGCACCGACCAGCTGGTGGACGACGTATCCCTGCTGCCCAATGGTTTCCACAACATGAGCGGCTCGTTCTGGGACCGTGTGAGCAAGGTTGAAACCCGTCAGGATCATGGCCGCACCTGGCATCAGGTGCAGTTGATCGACAA
Organism: Pseudomonas sp. LD120; assembly: GCF_009861525.1. GTDB lineage: Bacteria > Pseudomonadota > Gammaproteobacteria > Pseudomonadales > Pseudomonadaceae > Aquipseudomonas. The sequence continues at coordinate 1,331,563 of NZ_WVHL01000005.1, forward strand.
CCTGCCGGCGGTGCATATCAATGAATTCATCATCGACGAACAGGGCTTTGTCGGCTGGATCAAGGAAATCCGCGCCGATGTGCTGCTGATCCTCGACCTGCATCAGGAACCCCTGTTGCACCAGGAAGCCTGGGGCCTGAAACCGCGTGACATCTACCAGGGCCTGGCGCTGTACGCGCTGCTCGATCCGGATATCCACCTGGTCAACCTGTCCGGCGCCGCCGGCTCCGGCAAGACCATCCTGGCCCTGGCCGCCGCCATCGAGCAGACCATGGTCAGCAAGCGCTATCGGCGCATCATCGCCACCCGCAGCGTGCAGGGGCTGGACCAGGAGATCGGCTTCCTGCCGGGCACCGAGGCGGAGAAGATGGAACCCTGGCTGGGCGCCATTACCGATAACCTCGAAGCCTTGCACATGGATGACGAGAACACCCACGGCAGCGTCGACTACATCCTCAGCAAGGTGCCGTTGCAGTTCAAATCCCTGAACTACATCCGCGGTCGCAGCTTCCAGCAGAGCCTGATCCTGATCGACGAATGCCAGAACCTCACCCCGCACCAGATGAAAACCATCATCACCCGTGCCGGCGCCGGTTCCAAAGTGGTGTGCCTGGGCAACCTGGCACAGATCGATACCCCTTACCTGTCGGCCACCAGCTCGGGCCTGACCTACCTCACCGAACGCTTCAAGGACTTCCCCAACGGCGTGCACATCACCCTGCAAGGGGTGCCGCGCTCGATCCTGGCGGAGTACGCGGAAAGCCATCTGTAACCCAACCCTTGCACACCACGGGCGGCCTTCGGGCCGCCCGTTTTGCATTCGGGCGCAGGTTCACGCCAGCTGTTGCAGTTCCTCCAATGCCTGTGAGCGGCCGTGGGCACGGGCCATCAGGCTGTAGATCGCAGGCAACACGAACAGGGTGAACAGGGTGCCCACCAACATGCCGATGACGATCACCAGGCCCAGACCGAAGCGGCTGCTGGCACCGGCGCCGGAGGAGAACAGCAACGGCACCAGCCCCACGACCATGGCGGCGGTGGTCATCAGGATCGGCCGCAGGCGAATCTTCGCCGCGCGGATGATCGCCTGGGCCGCGCTGCCGCCCTGAGTGGCGCGTAGTTCGTTGGCGAACTCCACCATCAGGATGCCGTGCTTGCTGATGAGGCCGATCAGGGTCACCAGGCCAATCTGGGTATAGATGTTGATGGTCGCCAGGCCCAGCGCCAGGGGAATCAGTGCACCACAGATCGACAGCGGTACGGTGATCAGGATGATCAGCGGGTCGCTCAGGCTTTCGTACTGAGCGGCCAGCACCATGTAGATCACGATGAGGGCGAACAGGAAGGTCAGCAGCAGGGCATTGCCTTCATGGATGAACTGCCGCGAGTCGGCTTGCCAGTCATGGCTGAAGCTGGCGGGCAGCGCTCGGCTTTGCTGCTGCAGGAACGCCACCGCCTGACCCAGGCTGACCCCCGGCGCAGGGATGCCCTGGAAGGTCGCGGCGTTCTGCTGGTTGAACTGCTTGAGCTTGTTGGGCTGGATGCTGTCATGCAGGCTGACCACGGTGGACAGCGGCACCTGCGCGCCACGGTCGGTGTCGACATAGAAACCGTTCAGGGCTTGTGGTGTCAGGCGCTGGGCGGCGGCGCTCTGCGGGATCACATCATAGGAGCGGCCCTGGAGGGCGAAGCGGTTGGTGTAGTTTTCGCCGATCAGCACCGCCAGGGTGGTGCCGATATCCTGCATGCGGACGCCCAGGCTGTTGGCCTTGCTGCGATCGATGCGCACCTCGGTCACCGGGTTGTTGAACTCCAGGTCGCTGTCCACCACGGCGAACAACCCACTGGCCCGTGCTTGCTGCTTGATCTCTTCCATGGCCTGGAACAGCGAGCGATAGTCCTCGGTACTACGGATCACCAGTTGCACCGGCAGGCCGCCAGTGGAGGCCGGCAGGGGCGGTAACTGGAAGACGAAGATCGAGTTGCCTTCGACCGCGTCGACTTCCTGTTGCAGCTGTTGCTGGATGCTGGCCGCGCTGCGCTGGCGCTGCGACCACTCGCTGAAGTTGACCCCGGCGAAACTGGCCGCGACTCCATCGCTGCCATTGATGATCCAGGTGCTGACGGTTTCCGGCAGCCCTTGAAGGATCGCATCCAGTTGGTAGGCATAGCGCTCGACGTAATCCAGATTGGCGTGCTGCGGCGACTTGATCGCCAGCAGCAGGTTGCCCTGGTCTTCGTTGGGCGCCAGCTCCTTGCTTGCGTGGCCGTAGAGCCACGGAAGGCTGACCAGCACCAGCGCGGCAAACGCCAGCACCGCGCCGCGCCAGCGCAGGGAACGCACCAGGGCTTGCTGGTAGAGGCGCGCCAGGTGCTGGAAAAACCGTTCGGCCCAGCGGCTCATGCGGCCTTCCTGCTGGCCTGCTGGCAACAGCTTGGCGCACATCACCGGGGTCAGGGTCAGGGCCACTACCCCGGAGATCAGCACCGCCCCGGCCAGGGTCAGGGCGAACTCCTTGAACAGCGCGCCGGTCAGCCCAGTCATCAGGCCGATGGGCATGTACACCGCGGCCAGGGTGATGGTCATGGCGATCACCGGCGAGGCGATTTCCCGGGCGCCGACAAAGGCTGCCTGCAGCGGGGTACGACCTTCCTTGAGATGGCGGTGGATGTTTTCCATGACCACAATGGCATCGTCCACCACCAAGCCGATGGCCAGCACCATGGCCAGCAGGGTCAGCAGGTTGATGCTGAAGCCGAACAGGTCCATCAGCGCCAGGGCTCCCACCATCGACAGCGGGATGCTGACCACCGGGATCAGTACGCTGCGCACCGAGCCCAGGCACAGGTAGATGATCACCACGACGATCAGGATGGCTTCGATCAGGGTTTCGATGACCTCGATGATCGAGGCCTGGATGAAGTGGGCGGTCTCGAAGGCCAGGGCCACCTCCACGCCTGGCGGCAGGGTTTTCTGGATCTCCGGCAACAGGCGCTTGATGTCAGCCACGATCAGCAGCGGGTTGCCTTTGGGCGTGGCGTACAGACCCAGGTGCACCGCCGGCTTGCCGTCCATTAGCGCACTGGTTTCATAGGCGGCCGATCCCAGCTCGACCTGTGCGACATCCCGCAGGCGCAGCAGGTGATCGCCGCGGTTGCTGATGACCATGTCGCGAAACTCGTCCAGGCTGCCCAGGTCGGTGTTGACCTGGATCGAGGAGACCACGTACTGACCCTTGATCTGCCCGGGAGCGGCCTGGAAGTTGTTGGCGCGGATCGCCTGTTCCACCTGGAGTGCGCTAATGCCATGGCCGGCCATGCGCTGGGGGTCCAGCCACAGGCGCATGGCCAGGCGCTGGCCGCCGAAGGTATCGACCTTGGCCACGCCTTCGATGCTGGAAAACAGCGGCTGTACCACTCGACTCAGGTAATCGCTGAGCGCCGAGGCCGACAGCGAACGGCTGGCGAAACCGACATAGGCCACGGCGGTGGCGTCCCCGGCGGAACGTTCGATCACTGGGTCGTAGGCTTGTTCGGGCAGGCGGTATTTGACTTGGTTGACCTTGGCGATCACCTCGCTCAGGGTCTTTGCCGAGTCCTGGTTGAGGGCCATGCGCAAGGTGATCAGGCTGCGTCCCTGGACCGAGGACGAACTGACGTAGTCAACCCCTTCCACCGAAGCCAGGGCCTGGTTGATCGGCTGGGTGACAAAACCCTGCATCAACTCCGCCGGAGCCCCGGGATAGTCGGTGGTGACGCTGATCACCGAGCTCTCCAGCAGCGGGTACTGGCGCACGGGTAGGTTGCTGTAGGCCTTGAGGCCGGCCAGCAGGATCAGCAGGCTGACGACCAGCGCCAGGACCGGACGGCGGACAAACAGATCGGTGAACTTCACGGTCGTTCTCCTGCGGCGAGGGGCAGCGCATCCCCGGGGGCGTCGCTGAGCACACTGTGCGGCACGGCTTCGATCGGGGCGCCATCGCTGAGTTTGAGCTGCCCGGCAGTCACCACCTGGGTCCCCGGCGCCAGGCCGCTGTCGATCACCACCCGGCCGGCATGACGCGCGCCGGTCTTGACCGAGACCCGCTGCACGGTTGGCGCGCTCTGGGCGTCCGTGGCCGGCTGTACCACGAACAGTTCTTCACCGTAGGCGTTAAAGGTCACGGCGGTTTCCGGCACGCTCAAGGTGCCACTGGGCATCGGCTGGGCCAGGCGCACACGGGCGAACATGTGAGGCAGGGCACTGGGCGGCGGGTCTTGCAGGCGCGCCTGAATATTCAGGGTACGGGACCGGTCAAGGAACGGATCGACGGCGCTTACCCGGGCGTTCAGCGGCTGTCCGGGCAAGGCATCGAGGAGCACCTCCAAGGTCGCTCCCGCGCTGACCTGGGACAGTGCTTGCTCCGGCACGCTGAAGTTGACATAGAGGCCTTTGTCGCCAATCAGGTTGATCAGTACGTCCCCGGGGTTCACGTATTGGCCCAGGTGCACCTTGCGGATGCCCAGCGTGCCGGCGAAGGGCGCACGAATGGTGCGCTGCTCGATTTCCGCAGTCAGGGCCTGCAAGGCGCCCTTGGCGGTGGACAGCTCGGTCTGGGCGTTGTCGAACGCCTCGCGCGACGTGGCGTTGACCGACAGCAGGCGCCGTGAGCGTTCGAGCCTGACCTTGGCGTTTTCCATTTCCCCTTGCAGGCGCAGCAGGTTGCCACGCTGGGGGGCGTCGTTGAGCTGGACCAGGACCTGACCGCGCTCGACGCGTTGCCCGGACTGGATCGGCAGGCTGACGATGCGTCCGCCAATTTCCGCCGGCACGCTGACTTGCTCGATCGCCTCCAGCTCGCCGATGGCCTCCAGGTACCGCGGGAAGGGTTGGGTACTGGCCGTGGCCACTGCCACTTTGATGGGTGCCTGTGCATAGACCGGGCGCTCGGGCCGGGTGGCGTGCCACAGCCACCCGGCCAGCAGACCGATGATCAACAGTGCAGCGGCCAGCACCAGTCGCGCGCGCAGGGAAGTGGGCTTGGTTACACCGACGGACACCATGACATTCACTCCTTGAAGTCTGTTGCAGTTTCAGTAGATCGGCCAGCAACCGGGGGTGAGCAGTTCGACGAGGTTTTCATCCGGATCGCGGAAATACAGGCTGGAGCCGCCCTTGGGCCACTCGGTCCGGCCTTCCAGGGCAATGTCGAAGCGGTTCAGCCGCTCCTTCCAGCCTGGCAGATCCTGTTTGTCGATGGCGAAGCACACGTGGATCCGTCCGCTGGCATCGTGGGGAGGGATCTCGCCTCCGCTGAGGTACTTGGTGTGCAACGAGGCGCCCCGCTTGAACAGCAAGAGGGTATTCTGGTCGCCGATGTTCAGCGCCACGAGTTCGTCGCTCTCGACCATGACTTCCAGCTGGAAGGTTTTTGCGTAGAATTCTTTCGCAATGTCGAGATCGTTCACATAAAGGGCTGTTTCAATGATTCGTTTGAGTTGCAGCATGTGTTGCTCCTTTTGGGACGTTGCTCCCTGAGTTGGAAATGACAGGATGGTCACGGTCTTACTGCGCAATATCGATTTGAACCTGTTGGTGGTGCTTGATGCCCTGCTGACGGAAAAACACGTCACCCGCACGGCCTTGCGCCTGCACCTGAGCCAGCCGGCGATCAGCCACTCCTTGAGCAAGTTGCGGGGGCTGCTGGACGATCCGATCCTGATCCGCCGTGGTAGCGAGCTGGTGCTCAGTTCCCTGGCCCAGAACATTCAGCAACCGTTGCGGGAAATTCTCAGCCAGATCGAAACCCTGTTCGGCAAGTCCATCGACTTCGACCCCGCGAACTCTCAGCGCATCTTCACCCTGGCGATGTCCGACTACGGTGCGGCGCTGGTGCTGCCGAGCCTGATGGTGCGTTTGCGCCGCGACGCACCGAACACCACCTTGCTGGTGACCCAGGACACCCGGCACGGCATGCTTGAGCAAGTGTCCCAAGGCAAGATCGACCTGGCCCTGGGGGTGTTCCCCAATCTGTCGAATGACATTTCTACTGAAGTGCTGTTCGAGGAAACCTTCTCCTGCCTCCTCGACCGGCGCACGTTGCCGGCCAACGGCAGGTTGGACCTGGACAGCTACCTGGCGCGACCGCACATCCTGGTGTCGATGGATGGCAGTGCCAACGGAGAAGTGGACAGCCTGCTGCGCGATGAGGGGCTGCAACGACGGATCGCCGTGAGCGTGCCCCATTGGCGTACCGCCCCCAGCATGATTCACAACACTGACCTGATCCTCACGGTGGCCACCCGCACCCTGGACGAAGCGCTGCTCAACCAGGACCTGATCCAGCTTCGGCCACCGCTGCCGATTCCACCTTTTCCTTTCGTGCAGATCTGGCATCAGCGTTTCGACAATGAGCCGGCTCATGTCTGGTTGCGTGAACAGGTCAAGCAGGTGGTCGCTCATCGCTCGCCCGACGGCTGAGCCGGACGCAGGCGCAAGCGCAGGTCCGGTCCCAGTTGGCTGACGTCATACAGGGTAAAGTCCAGGGCCTCTTCCAGGTGCTCGAAGGCCGGCAGGTGCACCAGCGGCCGGGCCAGATCGCCCAACAGGCGCGGGGCCACGTACAGCAGCAACTCATCCACGTGCTGCGCCCTGAGCAGGCTGCCGGCCAGTGTCGGCCCGGCTTCCACCATTAGGTCGTGCAAGCCGCGCTGGCTGAGGTTGCGCAGCAACTGCTCAAGGTCCAGGCCCAGCTCGTCTCCCGGCAGCGCCATGACCCGCTCGCTGTCGGTGGTGGCGAGCGGGCAGTCCTGGTTGACCACGTGCAGGCTGGGTGCCTGGTCGTTGAACACCCGTGCAGTGGCGGGCACCCGGCCCTGGCCATCGAGCACCACGCGGACCGGGGCCAAGGCTTCCGCAGAGGACAACTGGCGTACCGTAAGCAGTGGGTCGTCCGCAAGCACAGTGCCGCTGCCGGTGAGAATGGCCGAGCTGCGGGCCCGCCAGTACTGCACGTCGTCCCGGGCCCGGGCGCTGGTGATCCACTTCGAGCGTCCGTTTTCCAGGGCGGTACGCCCGTCCAGGCTCATCCCCATCTTCAGTTGTACCCAGGGCCGCTGGCGCTGCACGCTGGACAGAAAGCCTCGGTTCAACTCCTGGGCCGCCGATTCCAGCAAACCGACCCTGACCTCGATGCCCGCGTTGCGCAGTTGGGCGATGCCCTGGCCGTCGACCTGCTTGAACGGGTCCTGATGGGCCACCACCACGCTGCTCACACCGCTGTCGATCAGCGCCTGGTGGCAGGCGCCGGTGCGTCCGACATGGCTGCAGGGCTCCATCGTCACGTAGGCGGTGGCGCCCCGCGCCAGGCCACCGGCCTGACGCAGGGCGAACACTTCGGCATGGGGCCCGCCGGCCCGTCGATGCCAGCCTTCACCGACGACCTGCAGGCCGTGGGCGATCACGCAACCCACCCGCGGATTGGGCCAGGTGGAGTGGCTGCCCCGTTCCGCCAGGGACAGGGCGCGTTGCATGTGCTGGAAATCGACCTCGCTGAAGTAGCTCATGGGTGTGACGGCTGCACAGCGGCCCGGGGCGTGATCGGGTAGATCCGGCCGTCATAGGCGCTGGCCAGGAAACCCTCGCCACTGGCGTCATGGGTCAGGCAGGAAATACCGCTGGCGGTGGGTTTCTCGACGCGGGTCCAGACGCGTTTCTTCAGGTCGAAGAGTGCCACGGTGCCGCCATAACTGCCAGTGGCGATCATCGAGCGGTCCCGGGAGATGGCGATGCACTTGATCGAGTGGCTGTGGGGGGTGTCGAACACTTCGCTGTTGCCGTCGCGCCACAGGCGTAATTTCAAGTCGCGGCCGATGCTGGCGAAGCCACCCTGGATCTGCGTGCAGCCATTGGAGATCCGTTTGTGGGCCTTGTCCAGGTAGGTTTCCAACGTGAAGTCGGCAATCCGAAAGAACGCTGCGGCCGCGGTAGCGCAGACACTGAAGATGTAGGTTTCGTCGGCCGCGATGCCCTTGATGGCGTTCTCATGCATGCTCACCTGGGTGACGAAGCGCGGTTGCTGCTGGTCCAGGGCGAAGATCAACGCTTCACCGGTGTAGGTACCGATGGCCGCATGCAAGACGCCGTTCTTGATGAAGGTGGTGCCGCAGTTCAGGGGCGAGCGGTGCTGGTACAAGGTGGCGCCGGTGCGGGCGTCGAACACCGTGCCCATCTGGCCGCCGGTCAGCACGTTGTCGCCAAAGGGCAGGAGGAAGTTACACAGGCTGCCGGCTTTGACACTCGGCTGGCCGTTGATGTGCAGGATACCGGCATCGCCAATGCTGTAGACCTCTTCACCCACCACGGCCACGGCGTTGAGGCTGACTGCCGGCTCGATACCGCTCAAGTCCCAGGTCTGGGTGGCGAAATCCCAGGTGGCATAACGCGAGCCGAAGGTCACGAAGGCGATACGGTGGCTGCCCAGCAGGGCGCAACTGCGGGGCCAGATAATGCTCGGCAGGGAGGTTTCCGCGGTCTTGACCAGGCAGCCGTCTTGCTGGAGGTGCCAGAGCATCACGGAGCGGTCGTAGCTGAGGCTGATCAGCAGGCGTTGGTTGTCGTCCCAGATGATTCGCTTGATTCCGGCGCTATGGGCGGGCTGCAGTTGCGTGCCCTGGGCGCTGATGATGGAAATTTTGCCCTCGTCGTCGCCGGCGAAAATGATGCCCTCGCGCGACAGCGCCACGGTATCGGTTTCCACACCGCCCAGGTCGATGATCTCCACTTGCTGTCCGGTGGCGGCATCCCAGCGGCGGATCGAGCCATCATCGCTGCTCGATACCAGGGTCTGGCCGTCGGCCGACCAGCACACCGAGATCACGTCGGCGGTGTGGCCCAGGAGGATGTTCAGGGTCTGACCGCTGAGGTCGAACAGGCGGATGCTGTGGTCCCTGGAGCAAGTGGCGATGGTTTGGCCGTCCGGAGAGAAGGCGGCCATTTCGATGTCGTCGTCATGCCCGATGAGCACGCTCTTGAGGCGCAGTGACGGAACCTCCCAGACCCGAGCGGTGTAGTCACTGCTGGCGCTTACCAGCAGCGTTCCGGATGGGTTGAACGCACATTGGTTGGCCAGGTGGTCGTGCAGGACGCGCTGGATCGGGGTCTGGTTTCTGGCGTCCCAGAGGATGACCTGATTGTCGTAGCCGGCGGTGGCTATGTAGTGGTCCTTGTACGTCGCGATACCGCTGATGGGTCCGAAATGTCTCATGATTATTGTCCTTAATAATGCGCTTGGCGGATGACTGGCGGCCGTCCGCCGTCCAATAGGACGGGGAGGCCTGCTCTTTTATCGGATGAGGTCGATGATGTGGTTCTTCTTGTCTTTCTTGGCTTGCAGGTAGTGGCTGTTGTGCCGCGTAAGAAAGACGCCAGTGGGGATGCTGCTATCCACCTTGATGCCGTTGTCCTTCAGGGCCTGGACCTTGTCCGGGTTGTTGGTAATCAGACGGCATTGATGCACGCCCACGGCCTTGAGCATCCTGGCGGCCATGGAGAAGTCTCGGCCGTCTTCGGGGAAGTTCAGGTGGCTGTTGGCCTCGAAGGTGTCCATGCCACGGTCTTGCAGGCGGTAGGCATCCAACTTGGCGTACAGGCCGATACCACGGCCTTCCTGGCGCAGGTAGATCAGGTAGCCGCCTTCTTCGTGCATGCGCGAGATGGATTCGCTGAGCTGCGGGCCGCAATCGCAGCGTTGAGAGTTGAAGACATCGCCGGTCAGGCATTCGGAATGAATGCGTACCAGAGGGCTATGCCCGCTGACGGGGCCCAGCTTGATCAATATGTGCTCATCAGCCGCTTCCAGTCCGGTGAAGCTGTAGAAAGTGCCGGGCGTTGAGGAGTCGTTCAGCGGTATGTCGACTTGGTTTCTGATGCTGAGTCTGTTCATGGAAATCCCTTCCGTTCTTTGACGTTGAACGTGTAATTGTTGAGTGGCGTGGGTAAAGGTCTTGATTCAGAGGCTCTCGGCTAGCCTGAAGCCCATCACGTAAATCTCCCTGGGGTATTTGCCGTGTCGACGGCAGTTGCGGGTCAGGTCGCGGAAGCGGGTAAAGCTGCCGCCGCGGGCGATCCGGTGTGTGCCAACCACCGTTACCAGGTCGTCTACGACGGCTTGGCCACCGGGGTAGGGGGCGTAGTTGTCCGCGACGTACTCCTCGACATTGCCGGCCATGTCCATGCAGCCGAAAGGGGATGCACCTTCGGGCAGGGCGCCCACCGCCGTGGTGGTGAACAAGCCCATTTCTGCGGTGTTGGCGTGCAGGGGCGCAAAGTCCTGACCCCAGGGGTATTCGAGGTTTTCGTGGCCGGCGGCGGCAAATTCCCATTCCGCTTCGCTGGGCAGGCGGAACGAACGGCCGGTACGGCTCGACAGCCACTGGCAGTAGGCGTCGGCGTCACTGGCGTCGAGTCCGTAGACCGGGTGGTTGGCGCGTTCGCCGGGGAACTGGCCGAACAGCCAGTTGCCCGGTATGGCAGGGTGTTGCGAATCCTCCAGGAATGCCCGGTATTCCAGGTTGGTCACAGGGTATTTGCCGATGGCATAGGGCATGAGCTCAACTCGGTGGCGGGGGGCCTCTTTCTCGATCCAGCTGCGATCCAGCCCCAGCCCTTGCATGCGCTGCATCACCTGGTCGATTGCCGAGGTTTCGAGGCCGATCTCGACCTGGCCGCCTTCGATGCTGATCATCGGTGGGTTGAGTACATCCAGGCGCGGGTCCATGGTATGGGCCAGCAAGCGCGCCGACGCCAGGCGCCATGACAGCGGGGCTTCGGGGTTCTCCACCCCCAGAGCGAGCTGATCTGCCGTTTTGTCGGACAGTTGCCGCCAGACAGCCAGCGGCAGCGAAAGCTCGACACCTGGCTGAAAGTGCTCCTCAAGGCCCATCAATTGCCTGTCGGTCATGTCAGCTGTCAGGGGGCCGTCGAACACTGGCCAGTGAGCAAAACCCTTGGGATTCATAGTACTTCTTGTCCTGGTTCTGGTTGAGGTGGGCAGGGGCGGTGGCCGCTTACAAGGTGCAGATCAGCCCGGTCTGCAGGCAGTTGCGCTCAAAATCGTCCCAGTAACCCTGGGGGTGTTTGGCGCGGTTGGCGGCGGAGATGATCGGTTTCTGCCATTGCAGCTTCGAGAAGCCGGCCTTGAGGATGGCGTTCTCGTAGGTCTCGCGGCTCCAGCGATGGAAGGTGAAGGCGCTGGGCGGTTGGGTGACGAACTCGGCGTGATGCCGGAAACCACCGGCATGGGGTTCTTCGCTGAGCACGTGGACGCCGTACTTGGTGAAGTTGCCGCGTTGCAGTTGGAAGCCCGGGTCCACGGTGTAGGCGATGAGCTTGCCGCCGGACACCATGTTCTTGGCCACCACTTGGAACATTTTTTCCAGCTCTTGAGGTGTTTGCGCGTAGTTGAATAGCCAGGCTGCGGTAACGCGATCGAACTGCCCCAGTACACCCATGTCGCAGACGTTGGCCACGTGATACTCAATGGCCTCTTGGTTACGCGCCGACTCTTTGCGCGCCAGTTCGATCATCGATGAGGAAATGTCCACACCGACTACTTTGCTGGCCCCTTGGTGGTACAGCTCTCGGCCGAAATAGCCGAAGCCGCAAGCCAGGTCCAGGATGGACTTGCCCTTGATGTCTCCGACCATATGGAAGAACGTTTCTGTTTCTACTGAGCGTTGTGAAGCCGTATCAGTGAAGTCTTCAAAACGTTCACCAATTGAGTCATAAGTTGCAGTTTGGCTGGACATATTTACCTCTATGGTCGGCTGTTTATAACCTGTCGATACAAGGTTGTTTAGGTGTGCTCTTTGGGTTTCTTATAGTGTTGTGCTGTTCTTGTTTTTAGCCGCGAGTGGTAATGATGAATCCGCCGATTACCACCAGTACTCCGATCAGTTTTTGCATGCTTATTGTTTGGCGTGGCAGACCGACCAAACCGAAGTAGTCGATCAGCAAGGAAATGATCAACTGTCCGACAATCACCGTCATAATGAAATTCAGAGCCCCGAGACGCGGAGCCATAAGCAACGCAACGGTGATGTAGAACACCCCGGCGATCCCGCCCATCCAGATCCACCAAGGTCCCTCCTGGGCAGCCGCAAAGTTGGGGCGCGGAACTTTTATGAATACGATTACTGCAGTAAGTGCCACTAAGCTTACAACTAGAGACACTCCAGTTGCCCACAGTGGATGGCCGAGTAGATTTCCAAGTTTTGAGTTTGTTCCTGCTTGAAGTGGTACGGCGAAGCCGGCTAGAAGGCTCAATAAAATTGATATTAAAAATGCCATATTTTTTTCACTCCATTTTTCGCAGAGATTTGTACTTTTAATAATATGCTGATGCCAATCATTTGTTCTTATGGCCGGTATTCGCCACGCTGATTGTTCCTCTTGTTTTGCCCCAGGCCGTGGGTGTGAGGATCGTCGGCGATAATGTTTCCCTGCGGGAAACCGGGGGCGAGGATGCGAAAAACTGACCCGTAGGTTTACAATCGGCCCACCTGATCAGGAGTAACCCCGTGCTGACTCATCTCGATTCCCAAGGGCGCGCCAATATGGTCGACGTCACCGACAAGGCCGTGACTTTTCGTGAGGCGGTCGCCGAAGCGCGGGTGCGCATGCTTGCGCAAACGTTGCAGATGATCGTCAGTGGCGGTCACCCCAAGGGCGATGTGTTCGCCGTGGCGCGGATCGCCGGAATCCAGGCGGCGAAGAAAACCAGTGACCTGATTCCCCTGTGCCATCCGTTGATGCTGACCAGCGTCAAGGTCGAGCTCAGTGCCGAAGGCGAGGACTGCGTGCGTATCGTGGCGCGTTGCAAGTTGTCCGGGCAGACCGGGGTGGAAATGGAGGCGCTGACCGCCGCTAGCGTCGCTGCGCTGACGATCTATGACATGTGCAAGGCTGTGGATCGCGGCATGACCATCGAGGGTGTGCGGGTGCTGGAGAAATCCGGCGGCAAGAGCGGCGATTACCGGGTGGCTGACGCATGAGGATCTCGGTGAAGTTCTTTGCCCGCTACCGTGAGGCCCTGGGGCTCGATGGCGTGCTTGTCGAGGGCGACTTTGCCTGTGTCGACGATGTGCGCCAGGCGCTGCTGTCCCGCGAGGGCGCCAGCGTATTGGCCGAACAGAACCTGATGTGCGCCCGCAACGAAGAGCTATGCCAGTTGGACGAACTCCTGGCGGACGGCGATGAAGTGGCGTTCTTCCCCACCGTGACCGGAGGCTGAGATGGCGATCCGTGTGCAATCCGCGGCCTTCGATCCCGGCGCCGAAGTCAACGCCATGCACGCCGCCGATACCGGGGTGGGCGCGGTGGTCAGTTTTGTCGGTTACGTGCGCGACTTCAATGACGGCCAGGACGTGCACGGCATGTTCCTGGAGCACTACCCGGGCATGACCGAAAAGGCCCTGGGCAAGATCGTGGCTGAAGCCGAGCAGCGCTGGCCATTGTTGCAGTTGGAGGTGCTGCACCGCATCGGCGCCCTGGAGCCGGGCGAGCCCATCGTCTTTGTCGGCGCGGCCAGTGCCCATCGCCAGGCGGCCTTCGATGCCTGCGCCTTTGTCATGGATTATCTGAAGACTCGCGCGCCGTTCTGGAAAAAGGAAAACACCGCCGACGGCCCGCGCTGGGTAGAAGGCCGCGACAGTGATCACGCGGCGGCCGCGCGCTGGAAAGACTGATCCCCTGAAGCCTGCCGGCGGGGCCGGATCCCGCCGCAATCCCACCTGCAATCGACTGCGACTGTTCCCGCTGACCGGTGGGGAAAAGTCGCTGCGCGCGCCGTTGACGATGTGTACGTAAAAGTCCAGTATGGATTTACAAGTACAAATACAGCGTCTCCCGTTTCACCCTTTCTTTCTGTCTTGCCAAACCAACAACAACCCGCGAGAGAACGAACATGAAAAAATTCCCCCTCATCAGTGGCCTGGCCTTGAGCTTGTTGGCGTGCAGCAGCCTGATGGCTGCCGAGAAAACCTTGCGCCTGGGCATCGAGGCGGCGTATCCGCCGTTCGCCTTCAAGACCGCCGACGGCAAGATTGGTGGCTTCGACTACGACATCGGCAATGCCTTGTGCGCGCAGATGCAGGTCAAGTGCGAGTGGATCGAGGGCGAGTTCGACGGCCTGATTCCTTCGCTCAAAGTGAAGAAGATCGACGCCGCGCTGTCCTCCATGACCATCACCGCGGAACGCCGCAAATCGGTGGATTTCACCCACAAGTACTACTTTACCTCGTCGCGCCTGGTGATGAAGAAGGGCGCGGTGGTGGATGACCAGTACGCCAGCCTCAAGGGCAAGACCGTGGGCGTGCAGCGTTCCACCACCACCGACCGCTTTGCTACCGAAGTCTTCGAGCCCAAGGGCATCAAGGTGGTGCGCTACAGCAACAACGAAGAGATCTACATGGACCTGGCGGCCGGGCGCCTGGACGCGATCTTCGCCGACACCATTCCCCTGGAGGATTTCCTGTCGATGCCACGGGGCGCCGACTACGCCTTTGTCGGGCCCGAGTTGAAGGATCCGAAGTACGTCGGCGAGGGCGCGGGGATCGCGGTGCGCAAGGGCAACAGTGAGCTGGTGGGCGAGTTGAACAAGGCCATCGATGAGATTCGCGCCAAGGGTGAATATCAGAAGATCCAGGCCAAGTACTTCAAGTCGGATATTTATGGCGATTGAGAGATTGCGCCGTGCTTGAGGGCGCTTTCGCGAGCGAGCTCGCTCCTGCAGGAATAGGCTATTCCGTGTAGGGGCGAGCTTGCTCGCGAACCTTTACTGTCCTTTCAATTCCTTCAGGTGCTTGTACACCGTCGCCCGGCCCATGTTCAGCACGTTGGCCACATAGTTGGAGGCGCTCTTGCCCTTGAAGGCACCCTCGGCGTGCAGCGCCAGTACCAGTTCGCGCTTGTGGTCGCGGGTCAGCAGGTTCAGCCCCAGTTGGCGCTCGCGCAGCCAGTTGTGCAGGAAGGTGTTGATGCGTTCCTGCCAGTCGTCGCGAAACAGTGAATCGGGCTGGGGAATCAGTTGGCTGGGTGAGAGAAACAGGTCCAGCGCCGCCTTGGCGTTTTCCAGCAGCGAGATGTTCAGGTTGATGCACAGCACGGCCATGGGCTGGCCCTGGCTGTCGCGCAGCACACTGCTGAGGCTGCGGATCTTCTGACCGTCCCAGTTGAGCTTTTCATAGGGGCCGATATTGCGTTCAGCGCTGTCGCCGCTGAGCAGGTCTTCCAGGGCCGCATCGTCGCCCACTTCGCGCTTGGACAGGTTGTTGGCGATGTAGTCGATCTTCTGCGTGCGCAGGTCGTGGAGCACCACCTCGGCGTGAGGGAAGAACAGCGTGGCAATGGCATCGGCAATCGCCCGGAAATTGTCCAGGGCAGGGTCCTTTGCGGGTGAGGTCATGGGTTGTACTCCAAGCGGCATCGGCGCCCGTCATTGGCGGGCGCTGGGAGTGTGCCGCAATCGCTCGGGCACGTCACCTTGAGGGCCGGTTCAGCCGAGGCGGGCAGGGGACAGCATGGCGGACTCCAGGCCGAAGCGGGTCAGTTGTTCCGGCAACGGCTCGCCCCGCACCAAGGCAGCGCTGGCCTGGCCCATCGCGGGTGAGGTCTGGATGCCGTAACCGCCTTGGCCGGCGACCCAGAACAGCCCGGGCACCTGTAGATCGAAGCCGGCCAGCAGATCGCCGTCGCTGACAAAGCTGCGCAGGCCGGCCCAGGTCCGGGTCGGACGACGAATGCTCAAGGTGGTGACTTCTTCGATCTGGTAGATGCCCAGGGCAATGTCCAGCTCCTCGGGCTGCACATCGTGAGGCTCCACCGGGTCGGCGTTGGCCGGCGAGCCGAGGAACATGCCGGCGTCGGGTTTCATGTAGAAGGATTCGTCCAGGCTCACCAGCATCGGCCACTGGTGAATATCGACCCCTTCCGGGCTGGCGAAAATAAACGCCGCGCGGCGCTTGGGTTGCAGGCCCAGGCGGCGGGCGCCGGCCATGGCGCCGATCTGATCGGCCCAGGCTCCGGCGGCGTTGATCAGCAGCGGTGCGCTGAAGGTCTGGCCGCTGGTTTGGACCTGCCACAGCCCTTGTTCATCACGCTGCAGCCCCAGCACTTCATGGTCGGTGTAGACCTGGCCCTGATGGCGGCGGATGCCGCGCAGGTAGCCCTGGTGCAGGGCATCGGTGTCGATGTCGCAGGCACTGGGGTCGTAGAGGGCACCGTGGACCTTTTCCCGGCGCAGGATCGGCAGGCGGGCGCAGGCTTGGTCGGCACTGAGCAGTTGCATCTCCGGCACCGTGGCCTTGGCGCTGAGGTACTGATTGTTCAGTTCGGCCGGGTCACCGTTGAAGTCCACGGTCATTTCGCCCCGTGGCGTCAGCAGCGGGTGGTCGCAGAAGCCCTCCGGCGGATGGTCGAAAAAGTCCCGGCTGGCCAGGGTGAGGGCACGCACCTGGGCAGTGCCATAGGCGGCGGTGTAGAGCGCGGCGGAGCGGCCGGTGGAGTGATAGGCCGGATGGGATTCGCGTTCCAGCACGATGACCCGGCCATGGCGCGACAGCCAGTAACCGGTGGAGGCCCCGGCGATACCGCCGCCGATGATGATGAAGTCTGCCTGGGTCATGGATAACTCCGGAAAAGATGCAGGTAACGGGTGCTTATGGCTGGTGTTGCAAGTGGTACAGGGCATTGGCCAGGGCGATGTCTTCCAGGCCCAGGCCGATGGAGCGGAAGAACACATGGCGCTCGGCGTTGGGGCGTTGAGCCTGGTTGCTCAGCAGTTCCGGCAGGTCGCCGAGAATCGCCGTGCTGTCCCAGTTGTGCTGTTCACTGGCAATCAGCATCTCGCCGGCCGAGCCCGGGGTGGTACGCCGGTAGTCACAATAGACCTGCATGTCGTGCAGCGCTGCGGGCGGTATTTCATGGGCCTGTGGCGCATTGGTGCTGATGGAGGTGATCAGCGCCGGCTGGTTGAGGGTGCGTGGGTCGATGACCGGTCCGGCGGACGAGGTGCAAAGCATGATCACCTCGGCATCTTCGACAGCCTCTTCAAACCGTGGGACGATTTGCAGGCGCGGATCGAGGGCCTTGAGCCGCGCAAGCTCCTCAGCGGACTTGCGGGCCAGGCTTGGGGAAAAGAGGCGGATGCTCTGCCAGGGGCGCAGGTCTTTCACGTAGTGCAGGTGAGCCTGGGCCACCGCGCCGCTGCCGATGATTGCCAGGTGTCGGGCCTCGGGCGTCGCCAGTGCCTCGACGGCGACCGCCGTGGTGGCGGCGGTGCGCGCGGTGGTCAGTTCAGCGGCGTCGCACAGCAGTAGCGGCTGGCCGCTGTCCATGGACATCAGCAGGGTCCAGGCGGTGACCAGCGGGCCTTCGGCGCGAACGATGTAGGGCGAAGTCTTGATCCCGTACACCCGATCTTCAGCCAGCACCCCGAGGTAGTTGATGAAGTCGCCGGCGCCCTGGGGGAACTCCACCAATTGCTGCGCCGGTTGCACGGCGAGCCCGGCGGCCAGGTCGCGGAACAGTTTGCGCAGAATCTGCGGGACGTCGATTTGCGCGAGCAACTGGCGGGCTTCGGGCCGGGCAATCAGGTAGGGCGTGCTGGACATGCAAGAGCTCCCATCAAATTAAACTAATTTGTCTATTATGGACTTTTAGTTTTGGCGGGCAATATCCAGGCGAAAAAAAACGCAGCCGATGATGGGCTGCGTTTTTCCGGTGCGCCGGTTATCAGGCTTGCGGACGTTTGCGCTCTACCGGGCGCAACAGCTCGGCAGGTGGCATCTCGCAGCTGATCTTGCGCCCCAGCAGGGCTTCGATCGATGGCAGTTGGTAGGAGTCGTCCTCGCCGGCGAAGCTGATGGACACGCCGTCGGCCCCGGCACGCCCGGTACGGCCGATGCGGTGCACGTAGTCGTCCGGCACTTCCGGCAGGGTGAAGTTGATCACGTGGCTGATGCCGTCGATGTGAATGCCGCGGCCGGCCACGTCGGTGGCCACCAGCACCCGGATCTTGCCTTCGCGGAAACCTTCCAGGGTCTTGATCCGCTTGTGCTGGGGCACGTCGCCGGACAGTTGGGCGGCGTTCACCCCATCGCGCACCAGGCGTTCTTCGATGCGCCGCACTTCATCCTTGCGGTTGGCGAAGACCATGACCCGTTCCCAGCCGTTGTCGGTGACCAGGTTGTACAGCAGCTTGTACTTGTCGGCCCCGGCCACGGCATAAATGTGCTGTTCGACGTTTGCGCTGGCGACGTTCTCGGCCTCGATCTCGACAATCGCCGGATCGGTGGTCCATTGCTTGGCCAGGTTCATCACGTCATCGGTGAAGGTGGCGGAGAACAGCAGGGTCTGGCGCTCGCTCTTGGGTGGGGTCTGGCGAATGATCTGCCGCACTTGCGGGATGAAGCCCATGTCGAGCATGCGGTCGGCTTCGTCCAGCACCATCACTTCGACCATGTCCAGGTGCACGTCGCCGCGCTGGTTGAAGTCCAGCAGACGGCCCGGGGTGGCCACCAGGATGTCGCAATGGCGAGCTTCCAGGTGCTTGAGCTGTTTGTCGAAGTCCATGCCACCGACGAAGGTCATGACGTTGAGGCCGGTGTACTTGGTCAGGGCCGCGGCGTCCTTGGCGATCTGCACCACCAACTCCCGGGTCGGGGCAATGATCAGCGCCCGTGGCTCGCCCATGTAGCGCTCTTTGGGCGGTGGGGTCTGCAGCAACTGGGTGATGATCGAGATCAGGAACGCGGCGGTCTTGCCGGTGCCGGTCTGGGCCCGGCCGATGGCGTCCTTGCCCGCCAGGGTGAAGCCCAGGACCTGGGCCTGGATCGGTGTGCAATAAGGAAAGCCCAGGTCCTGGATGGCGTGCATCAGTTCCGGTGCCAGCTTGAAGTCGTGGAAGCGGGTCTTGCCTTCCTGGGGTTCGACCACGAAGTTGTCGAGTTTCCAGGTGCTGACCGCAGGTTTTGGCGTTCGTGGGCGGCGCGGTTGCTCAGGTTTGGGGGGCTCGGCCTTGGGCTTCTCTTGGCGCGGCGTTTTGCGAGCAGAAGGAGCGGCCGGTGTGTTCACCGGTTCTTTTTTAGCTGCGGTAGCGGGTGCGCTCCGTTCCGGCTGACGGCCGTCATTGCGGCTGCTGGAACTGGGGGAAGGGGCGCTGGGGCTTGGCGCGAGCGGCTCAGCCTCGCTTTTACCGAAGATTTTCTTGAGTGCTTTGAGCACGGTCATCTCATCAATTGGTTAAGGAATGTACGCCGGCCAGTGTAATGCAAGAAACGGGCGCGGCGTAGTCTGTTGCTCGTAGGATGGGGGGCGGCGGCTTTTCTAGCGCAGACGTTCGCTCAGCCAATTGGCGATGTCGCGGATTTCTTCTGGTAACACCTCATGTTCCATTGGGTATTCCTGCCATGTCACGGTGACACCATGCTGCTTGAGGTACTCATACGCCGTGCGCCCCATGGCGTTCTGCACCACCTCATCGTATTGACCGTGCAGCGACAGCACCGGAATCCGCTGCTGACTGGCGGAAAGTTGCAGTTCATCGGTGAAGGTTGGGGCGTAGGTGGAGAGGGCAAGTACGCCACCGAGCGGACCCTGCCATTTGAGGAAGGCGGTGTGCAGTACCACCGCGCCGCCTTGGGAAAAACCGGCGAGGAAAATTCGCGATGCGTCTATTCCGCTGGTGCGCTGCTCCTCGATTAGTCTGATGACCTCTTCAGATGATTCCTCAAGCTGCTCGCGATTGATCGCGCGAGCCGGGGTCATGGCCAGAATGTCGTACCAGCTGGGCATGGCATAACCGCCATTGACGGTCACCGCGCGGGTCGGTGCCTGGGGCATGACGAAGCGGGTACTCAGAAGTGTTTCCTGCAGCATCTCGGCGACCGGCAGAAAATCGTAGCGGTCCGCTCCCAGGCCGTGAAGCCAGATCACGCAGGCGTCCGCGGGCTTGCTGGGCTGAATAATCAAGGGCTCGGTCATGGCTGCTCCAATTGTGTGCATGCGCGCCTATTGAGTGCGTGATGGAGGGGCGCGCCGGGTTGATCTGTGAAAAAGATGTCGCAAGGTTGAATGTTTGGCTATTGACCTTTGGCTGAAACGCTTTAGCCGAAGTTTTGGTACGGGCTTTGCTTTTGAACAGGAAGAGGCGTTTAAGTGATAGCCCTCTCTGCTGGCGGTAACACTAACAGGCTACCGCGGGCGATGGGATAGCCACCTCCTCTGATGAATGTTCGCTAATGGCCGTTACGGGCGCTGCGAACTGCAAAGGGCTAAAGCCCGTTCGGCCGATTGGTGAGACGTAGGTCCCCCTACATGTGGATTTCTCCTACTAGACTCATAGCGAAGGTCTTACGCCGCTTGACCCTATAAAAAGCCGACACGGGTCAACAGCGCCTCATAAGGGTGCGGCAAGACTCAAGCTCCGACACAACAAGAGCAAAACTGGAGGTTTGAATGAAGATGCTGAAATCCACCCTGGCCGTCGTGACGGCTGCCACGGTTCTGGGTATGAGCGGGTTCGCGCAGGCAGGGGCCACCCTGGATGCGGTACAGAAGAAAGGTTTCGTACAGTGCGGCGTCAGTGATGGCCTGCCGGGCTTCTCGGTACCGGACGCCACCGGCAAGATCCTCGGCATCGACGCCGACGTATGTCGTGCTGTGGCAGCTGCAGTCTTCGGCGATGCGACCAAGGTCAAATTCAGTCAGTTGAATGCCAAGGAGCGCTTCACCGCGCTGCAATCTGGCGAAATCGACGTGCTGTCGCGCAACACCACTTGGACCAGCTCCCGCGATGCGGGCATGGGCCTGGTATTCACCGGCGTCACTTACTATGACGGTGTTGGCTTTCTGGTGAACAAAAAGCTGGGTGTGAAAAGCGCCAAAGAACTGGACGGTGCGACCATCTGTATTCAAGCCGGTACTACTACTGAGCTGAACGTGTCGGACTACTTCCGCGGCAACGGTCTGAAATACACCCCGATCACTTTTGATACGTCCGATGAAAGCGCTAAATCGCTGGAGTCCGGTCGTTGTGACGTGCTGACCTCCGATAAATCCCAGCTGTACGCACAGCGCAGCAAG
Organism: Pseudomonas sp. LD120; assembly: GCF_009861525.1. Lineage (GTDB taxonomy): Bacteria > Pseudomonadota > Gammaproteobacteria > Pseudomonadales > Pseudomonadaceae > Aquipseudomonas. The sequence continues at coordinate 1,352,684 of NZ_WVHL01000005.1, forward strand.
CTGGCTTCGCCGAACGACTATATCGTGCTGCCGGAAACCATCTCCAAAGAGCCTCTGGGCCCTGTGGTGCGTAAAGGCGATGAAGATTGGTTCAGCATCGTCAAGTGGACCCTGTTCGCGATGATCAATGCCGAAGAGGCCGGTATCACTTCGAAAAACGTCGAAGCGCAAGCCAAGTCCACCAAGAACCCTGATGTTGCACGTCTGCTGGGCGCGGACGGTGAATACGGCAAAGACCTGAAGCTGCCGAAGGACTGGGTAGTACAGATCGTCAAGCAAGTAGGTAACTACGGTGAAGTGTTCGAGAAAAACCTCGGCAAGGACACGCCACTGGCCATTGACCGCGGCCTGAACGCGCTGTGGAACAACGGCGGCATCCAATACGCACCACCCGTGCGCTGATGGTTCTATCACCCGGTGGGCCAACTGCCGGGTGATGTTCTGTTCCATTATTTCTGGGGCACTTCATGCAAAAATCAATCGGCGCACCCAAGCAGAGACTGAGTCTCAGCGATCCACGTGTGCGCGCGTGGTTATTCCAGATCATCACCCTTGTGGCGGTGGTTTCGCTGGGCTGGTTTCTGTTCAACAACACGCAAACCAACCTCCAGCACCGGGGTATTACCTCCGGTTTCGACTTTCTTGAGCGCAGCGCCGGTTTCGGCATCGCTCAACATTTGATTGCCTACACCGAGTCGGACAGTTATGCCCGGGTGTTCGTGATCGGCCTGCTCAACACGCTGCTGGTGACCTTTATCGGGGTGATTCTGGCGACCGTGCTTGGCTTCATCATCGGTGTGGCGCGGCTGTCGCAGAACTGGATCATCAACAAACTGGCGACGGTGTATGTGGAAGTATTCCGCAACATTCCGCCGTTGCTGCAGATTCTGTTCTGGTACTTCGCGGTGTTCCTGACCATGCCGGGTCCGCGCAACAGCTATAATCTGGGTGACAGTTTCTTCGTCAGCAGTCGGGGCCTGAACATGCCGGGGGCGAATATGGCTCCAGGGTTCTGGGCTTTCGTGGTCAGTCTGGTCGTGGCCATCGTCGCCATCGTGCTGATGTGCCGTTGGGCCAACAAGCGTTTTGAAGCCACCGGGGTGCCATTCCACAAGTTCTGGAGCGGCCTGGCGTTGCTGCTGGTGATTCCAGCCCTGTGTACGCTGATCTTCGGTTCACCCGTGTATTGGGAACTGCCAAAACTGCAAGGCTTCAACTTCGTCGGCGGTTGGGTGCTGATTCCCGAGCTGCTGGCGTTGACCTTGGCCCTGACCGTCTATACCGCGGCGTTCATCGCCGAGATCGTGCGTTCCGGGATCAAGTCGGTGAGCCACGGCCAGACTGAGGCGGCGCGCTCTCTGGGGCTGCGCAATGGTCCGACCTTGCGCAAGGTGATCATTCCTCAGGCCTTGCGGGTGATCATTCCACCGTTGACCAGCCAATACCTGAACCTGGCGAAGAACTCGTCCCTGGCGGCTGGTATCGGTTACCCGGAAATGGTTTCGCTGTTTGCCGGTACGGTACTCAACCAGACCGGCCAGGCGATCGAAGTCATTGCCATCACCATGAGCGTGTACCTGGCGATCAGCATCAGCATTTCCTTGCTGATGAACTGGTACAACAAGCGCATTGCGCTGATCGAGCGGTGAGGAGGCGCCCATGACAACTCATACTTTCAAACCCGATATGCCGCCGCCCAACAGGAGCATCGGGGTGCTGGCGTGGATGCGCGCCAACATGTTTTCCAACGGGCTCAACACCCTGTTGACCCTGTTTGCCTTCTACCTGATCTACCTGGTGGTACCACCGCTCCTGCATTGGGCGATCTTCGACGCCAACTGGGTCGGCACCACACGGGCCGATTGCACCAAGGATGGCGCGTGCTGGGTGTTCATCCAGCAGCGTTTCGGGCAGTTCATGTACGGCTATTACCCGATGGGGATGCGCTGGCGAGTGGACCTGACCGTGTGGCTGGCAGTGATTGGTGTGGCGCCGCTGTTCATCTCGCGCTTCCCGCGCAAGGCGATCTACGGGCTGTGCTTCCTGGTGGGCTACCCCATCGTCGCCTACACCTTGTTGCACGGCGGTTACCTGGGCCTGGCCAATGTCGCCACCAGTCAATGGGGCGGCTTGATGCTGACCCTGGTGATTGCCACTGTGGGCATTGCCGGGGCGTTGCCCTTGGGCATTCTGCTCGCGTTGGGGCGGCGTTCTGACATGCCTGCGATTCGCGTGGTGTGCGTGACCTTCATCGAGTTCTGGCGCGGCGTGCCATTGATCACGGTGTTGTTCATGTCGTCGGTGATGCTGCCGTTGTTTCTGCCCGAAGGCATGAACTTCGACAAGCTACTGCGGGCGCTGATCGGGGTGATTCTGTTTCAGTCGGCCTATGTGGCCGAGGTGGTGCGCGGGGGGCTGCAAGCCATTCCCAAGGGGCAATACGAAGCTGCGGCCGCCATGGGATTGGGTTACTGGCGTGCCATGGGCCTGGTGATTCTGCCACAGGCACTGAAGATGGTGATTCCCGGCATCGTCAACACCTTCATCGCCCTGTTCAAGGACACCAGCCTGGTGATCATCATCGGTCTGTTCGACCTGCTCAACAGCGTCAAGCAAGCTGCCGCCGACCCCAAATGGCTGGGCATGGCCACCGAAGGTTATGTCTTCGCGGCCCTGGTGTTCTGGATTTTCTGTTTTGGTATGTCCCGCTACTCCATGCACCTGGAGCGTAAGTTGGACACAGGCCACAAGCGTTAGGAGTACCTCCATGAGTGAAGCGAACAAAAAGCCTGTGAGCCCTGAAGGCATTATTCAGATGCAGGGTGTGAACAAGTGGTACGGCCAGTTCCACGTGTTGAAGGACATCAACCTTAACGTCACACAGGGCGAACGCATCGTTCTGTGCGGGCCTTCGGGGTCTGGAAAATCCACCACCATCCGTTGCCTCAATCGCCTGGAAGAGCATCAGCAAGGGCGCATTGTGGTGGACGGCGTGGAACTGACCAATGACCTCAAGCAGATTGAGGCCATTCGCCGGGAAGTGGGCATGGTGTTCCAGCACTTCAACCTGTTTCCGCACCTGACCATCTTGCAGAACTGCACCCTGGCGCCGATGTGGGTGCGCAAGATGCCCAAGCGCAAGGCCGAGGAAATTGCCATGCACTACCTGGAGCGGGTGCGGATTCCAGAGCAGGCCAACAAGTACCCCGGCCAACTCTCCGGTGGTCAGCAGCAGCGCGTGGCGATTGCCCGGGCACTGTGCATGAAGCCCAAGATCATGCTGTTCGACGAACCCACCTCGGCCCTGGACCCGGAAATGGTCAAGGAAGTGTTGGACACCATGATCGGCCTGGCCGAAGACGGTATGACCATGCTCTGCGTGACTCATGAAATGGGCTTTGCCCGTACTGTCGCCAACCGGGTGATCTTCATGGACAAGGGCGAGATCGTCGAACAGGCGGCGCCTAACGACTTCTTCGACAATCCACAAAGCGATCGCACCAAGCTGTTCCTGAGCCAGATCCTGCATTGATCCTGATGCACGGCTGGCGCTGACGATAAACCCGGACTGGCTCCGGGTTTATTTTTATCAAGACCTGTTTGCAATGGCGAAAGTGCCTACTCCAGCCTAAATCGTTGAACTCTCTGAAAAGCCTGAATACCATGTCGGACAATTCATCCGATGATTGGATGAAAGAGTGAGTTCAATGAGCGAAATTTCCCCCCTGATCAAACGTTCCCTGGTCGACCAGGCCCTGGAGCAGTTGCGCCTGCGCATTACCAAGGGCGCCTGGGCCGTCGGCCAGCGTCTGCCTACCGAGCCGGAGCTGGCCAGTGAGCTGGGCATCAGCCGCAACACCGTACGTGAAGCCATGCGCGTGCTGGCGTTCTCTGGGTTGATCGAGATTCGCCAGGGCGATGGCAGCTACCTGCGAGCCGTGGCCGACCCCCTGGACATGCTCCAGGCGCTGTCCCAGTGCTCCCTGGAGCAGGCCCGGGAAACCCGGCAGATCCTTGAAGTGGAGGCGGTCGGCCTGGCGGCCCTGCGCCGCAGCGGCGAGGACCTGCTGGCCCTGAACCAAGCCTTGCAGGCCAGCAGCGGGCATTTTCATGGCGACCTGGAAAGCTACATCGCCTGCGACCTGGTCTTTCACCAGCGCCTGGTGGATGCCGCCCACAACCCGACCCTCAGCCAGCTGTACCGCTATTTTTCCAGCGTGGTGGGCGCGCAGTTGCGCCAGACCTTGACCCAGGCTCCGCGTCGCCAGGACGTCTTCGATCTCCATCAGCACCTGCTGGATGCCATCGAACAGGGCGACCCCGAGCGGGCCAAGAACCTCTCCCGCCAGTTGATCAACGAATCCTGAATCCGAGACCTTTATGTCCAACCACCAGGTACCCCCGAATACCCCGTCTGCTCCTCGGCGTCCTGCCGAGCTCGAAGAACTGCTGATCGACGCCGAGGCCAATGACGAGGAGCTTGAGCAGGCCCCACCCGCGGTGCGCCGGCCCTGGCTGTTGCTGCTGGGGCTGATCCTGGTGGCGCTGAACCTGCGTCCGGCGCTGTCGAGCATGGCGCCGTTGCTCGATGATGTATCCCGGAGCCTGGGGTTGTCGGCGGCCAAGGCGGGGTTACTGACCACCTTGCCGGTGTTGTGCCTGGGGTTGTTCGCGCCTTTGGCACCGCTGCTGGCCCGGCGTTTCGGCGCTGAACGGGTGGTGCTGGGGATTCTCCTGACTCTGGCCCTGGGCATTGTCCTACGCAGCTCGCTCGGTGAGTTCGGTGTCTTTGCTGGGAGCCTCCTGGCAGGGGCCAGCATCGGGGTGATCGGGGTGCTGCTGCCGGGCATTGTCAAGCGCGATTTTGCCCGCCATGCAGGCACCATGACCGGGGTCTACACCATGGCCTTGTGCCTGGGGGCGGCCATGGCAGCAGGCGCCACGGTGCCCTTGAGCCATCACTTTGACGATCGTTGGGCCATGGGCCTGGGCTTCTGGGCGGTGCCAGCGTTAGTGGCGGCGCTGTTCTGGTTGCCTCAGGTGGGTCAGAAACACGGCGCCCACCATGTCGCTTTCCGGGTGCGCGGGTTGCTGCGTGATCGCCTGGCCTGGCAGGTGACCCTGTACATGGGCCTGCAGTCCTCCCTGGCCTACATCGTGTTTGGCTGGCTGCCATCGATCCTGATCGGCCGCGGGCTGAGTCCGACCCAGGCCGGACTGGTGCTCTCGGGATCGGTGATCGTGCAACTGGCCAGCTCCCTGGCGGCGCCCTGGCTGGCAACCCGGGGCAAGGACCAGCGCCTGGCCATCGTGATGGTCATGCTGATGACCCTGGGTGGCCTGTTCGGTTGCCTGTATGCGCCGCTGGACGGCTTGTGGGGCTGGGCCATTCTGCTGGGCCTGGGGCAGGGCGGCACGTTCAGCCTGGCCCTGACCCTGATCGTGCTGCGCTCTCGGGACACCCATGTGGCGGCCAACCTGTCGAGCATGGCCCAGGGCATCGGCTACACTCTGGCGTCCATGGGGCCGTTTGCGGTGGGGCTGGTGCATGACTGGACCGGCGGCTGGAACGCCGTGGGCTGGATCTTCGCTGTGTTGGGCAGTGGGGCGATCATCGCCGGGCTGGGCGCTGGTCGTTCGTTGTATGTACAGGTGCAAAGCGAGAGAATCTGACGGGCTTCGCTGTCGATATTTGTCCGGCAAATGCCGATAGTCTTCCTAAGGCCTGGGGATTATTGTGCTGGCATTCCCTTGCCCTTGCGGAGTCTGTCCATGAGCGATGCCCACCACGCCCTGATCACTGAGTTTTATCAAGCCTTCCAACGGCTGGATGCCGAAGCCATGAGTGCCTGCTACACCGAGGATGTGCTGTTCAGTGATCCGGCCTTCGGCGAGCTACGCGGCCGCGACGCCGGCGACATGTGGCGCATGCTCACCACGCGGGCCAAGGATTTTTCCCTGACCTTCGATCAGGTGCGTGCCGATGCGGACAGCGGCAGCGCGCACTGGGTGGCCACCTATCTGTTCAGTCAGACCGGCAACACCGTGGTCAATGACATTCAGGCGCGCTTCGAGTTTCGCGACGGCAAGATCTGCGAGCACCACGACCATTTCGATATGTGGCGCTGGGCTCGCCAAGCGCTGGGCGCCAAGGGCCTGTTGCTGGGCTGGACGCCGCTGTTGAGAAATGCCGTTCGCGCCCAGGCGCTCAAAGGTCTGAAGGCCTTCCAAAACGGTCGTTGAAAGCCTTCCTCTGCTAAGATCGCGGCTTGTCATCCACAAGCCACGATCCCCTCTGTGACCAGCCCCGATTCATTCCCCGTCGTTGCCGTCGCCTCGCCAGTGGCGGACAGCAAACCCTGGTTCGTCTACCTGGTGCGTGCCGCCAATGGCGCCTTGTATTGCGGCATCAGTGACGATCCACAGCGGCGTTTTGCCAAGCATCAGAGTGGCAAGGGCGCACGGTTTTTTCTCTCCAGCCCGGCAGTCGCCCTGGTCTATACCGAGCGTTGCCGGGACAAACGCGAGGCGCTGCGCCAGGAGCGATTGATCAAGAAACTCAAGAAGAGTGCCAAGGAATGTCTGGTGGCTTCGACTGCGGCTCAGGTATCACGCTGACTGATAAGGGCTCATGAGTTGCAACTGTAGGCTGCTCGCTGATTGCGCGCTAAGCTCAGTCTCCCTCTCTTCCAGCGGACCCCGAGCATGTCAGAGTTGATCCTTCACCATTACCCGACCTCGCCTTTCGCGGAAAAAGCCCGTCTGCTGCTGGGCTTCAAGGGCTTGTCCTGGCGTTCCGTGAACATTTCCCCGGTGATGCCCAAGCCCGATCTGACCGCCCTGACCGGTGGTTATCGTAAGACCCCGGTGCTGCAGATCGGCGCCGATATTTACTGCGACACGGCCTTGATCGCCCGCCGCCTGGAGCAGGAAAAAGCTTCGCCGGCGCTGTTCCCCGAGGGCCAGGAAATGATCAGCGCGGTCTTCGCGACCTGGGCCGATTCGGTGGTGTTCCAGCACACCGTGAGCCTGGTGTTCCAGCCGGAGTCCGCGGCTGCGCGTTTCAGCAAGCTGCCACCAGAAGCGGTCAAGGCGTTCATGGCCGATCGCGCCGGGCTGTTCAGTGGTGGCAGTGCCACTCGCATGCCATTGGAACAGGCCAAGCATCAATGGCCGACCATCATGGCGCGCCTGGAGCAACAGTTGCAGCGCGAGTCGGGGGACTTTCTGTTCGGCGAACCATCCATTGCCGACATCGCCCTGGCTCACCCACTGTGGTTCCTCAAGGGCACGCCGGTGACGGCGCCATTGGTCGACGAATATCCGGCGGTGACGGCCTGGTTGGCCCGAGTGCTGGGGTTTGGTCACGGCTCCTTCACCCAGATGAGTGCCGAAGAGGCGCTGGAGGTGTCGCGCAATGCCACGCCGGCGCCTTTGCCGGATGAGTCGTTGGTTGACCCCAATGGCTTCGAGGCGGGGCAACAGGTGGCGATTGCCGCTACCGACTACGGAGTCGACCCGGTGCTGGGCGAGTTGCTGTTTGCCGGCACTGAAGAGCTGATCCTGCGCCGCGAAGATCCGCGGGCCGGGGTGGTGCATGTGCACTTCCCACGGATGGGTTTCTGCATTCAGGCCCAGTGATACACCCCGCTGTGGGTTGACGCTGGCTTGCCAGCGAAGGCGTCTTCAAGGTCGGCCAGCGACTTGATGGCGTCTTCGCCGGCCAGCGAAGCGCCACGCAGCCCGCACCTACTGCGGTTTCAGCGCCGCCATGATGGCATCGGGGTCGTAGGTGCGGATCAGGGTGCCGTTGACATCGAGGATCGGAATCCCGGCACCGCCCAACTCGATATAGGCTTTGCGCGCCTCGGCCTCTTTTTCGATGTCGAACTCCCGGTAGGGAATGCCCTTCTGATCGAGAAAGCGCCGGGTGGCCTTGCAGTAGCCGCACCAGTCGGTGGCGTACAACACCACCCGGGCCTGGTTGCGGATCTCTTGGCTGACCACCGCCGAAGGATTGAACAGCCGCTCGATCTTGCCCCAGTGCTGGTAGATCACCACCACCAGCAGGATCAGCAAGAACTTCTTCAATACCCCCTGGAGCATCAGTTGCGGCGCTTGAGCTGGTCGGTCAACTGAGTGGGCAGGCCCTTGATGATCAGGGTGCCGGCTTCTTCGTCGTACTCGATCTTCGAGCCCAGCAGGTGTGCCTCGAAGCTGATGGATAAACCTTCGGCACGGCCGGTGAAGCGGCGGAACTGGTTGAGGGTGCGTTTATCCGCGGGAATCTCCGGCGACAGGCCGTAGTCCTTGTTGCGGATGTGATCGTAGAACGCCTTGGGGCGATCTTCGTCGATCAGTTCGGACAGTTCTTCAAGGCCCATGGGCTCGCCGAGCTTGGCCTGACTGCTGGCGTAGTCCACCAGGGTCTTGGTCTTTTCCCGGGCCGAGTCTTCCGGCAGGTCCTCGCTTTCGACGAAATCGCTGAAGGCCTTGAGCAGGGTGCGGGTTTCCCCCGGGCCGTCGACGCCTTCCTGGCAGCCGATGAAGTCGCGGAAGTACTCCGACACCTTCTTGCCGTTCTTGCCTTTGATAAAGGAGATGTACTGCTTGGACTGCTTGTTGTTCTGCCATTCGGAGACGTTGATTCGCGCCGCCAGGTGCAGTTGGCCCAGGTCCAGGTGGCGCGACGGCGTCACGTCCAGCTGGTCGGTCACGGCCACGCCTTCGCTGTGGTGCAGCAGGGCGATGGCCAGGTAGTCGGTCATGCCTTGTTGATAGTGGGCGAACAGCACGTGGCCGCCGACCGACAGGTTGGATTCCTCCATCAGTTTTTGCAGGTGCTCCACCGCCACCCGGCTGAATGCGGTGAAGTCCTGGCCACCATCGAGGTACTCCTTAAGCCAGCCGCTGAAGGGGAAAGCGCCGGACTCGGGATGGAACAGGCCCCAGGCTTTGCCTTGCTTGGCGTTATAGCTTTCGTTGAGGTCGGCGAGCATGTTTTCGATGGCTGCGGACTCGGCCAGTTCGGAATCACGGGCGTGCAGAACTGCTGGGCTGCCGTCGGGTTTTTTGTCGATCAGGTGGACGATGCAATGACGGATCGGCATGGGCTTCTCGGCTGATTGAAGGGGGAGGGCGGGCTCCCCGAAAAAGTGCCCAGTGTACCGCACCCACGGGTTTCGGCGCGGTTTGCCAGGCGATGAACGGCTGGTCGGTAGGGCTTATGCATTTTTTTACCGATTTAGCGCAATAAAGCTGACCAAATGGCTAGGTAGAAGCGGATATTTCCCCGCCTCTGTGCTAGTTTTGCCCGGTCTTACGCGATGTCTCAGCGTTAAGCGTGCATTCAGCATTTGTCGGGTCGAACCAAACCCTGATTTCGGTATCTATAACCCCGATCCGTCGTGGTTGTAACCGGGGTGCCAGGTCCACAAGATCTGGCTCGATGGCTGACACTGCACTCTGCAATCCAAATGAATTTGATAGGGAAGGAACACCACAATGGCTATTACTAAAGACCAACTGATCGCTGATATCGCTGAAGCTATCGACGCGCCGAAAACCACCGCGCGTAACGCTCTGGACCAGCTGGCTCAGATCGTTGCTGATCAATTGGAAAATGGCGGCGAAATCACTCTGCCGGGTATCGGCAAACTGAAAGTGACTGAGCGTCCTGCCCGTACTGGCCGTAACCCATCGACTGGCGCTGCCATCGAAATCGCTGCCAAGAAAGTTATCAAGCTGGTTGTGGCTAAAGGCCTGACCGACGCTGTTAACAAGTAAGACTTGCAGTGAAACCGTGCTCAGAAGTCTTTCGGGCACGGTTTGTGTGACACCGATTCACGCAAGGTGAATCGTCGCCAAATCCCCTCCCTCAGTTCTTTCTTACCCAGCGCTCCTGTACCCATGCTTGTTGCTGTGCCTTGTCCTTGAAGGTCCAGGCGACGAAGCGGCTCTGTTTCTGTCCCTGGGACATTTCCACCACCTGGCTTTGCACCGCCCCGGCTTTTTTCAGCGCGTGTTCAATGGCCGGCAGGTTCGAGGCCTTCGACACCAGGGTGCTGAACCACAGCACTTGCTGGCCGACGCTGGTGCTTTCGCGGATCAACTGGCTGACAAAGCGGATCTCTCCACCTTCGCACCACAGTTCCCGTGCCTGGCCGCCAAAGTTCAGCACCGGCAGCTTGCGCTTGGGATCGGCCTTGCCCAGGGCACGCCACTTGCGCTGGCTGCCGCGAGTAGCTTCTTCCAGCGAGGCGTGGAAGGGTGGGTTGCACAGGGTCAGGTCGAAGCGCTCAGTGCTTTCTAGCAGGCCGTTGAGGATCTGCTTGGGATTGCCCTGTTGGCGCAGGCTGACGGCCTTGTTCAAGCCGTTGGCCTGGACGATGGCCTTGGCGGCGGCCAGGGCCGTGCTGTCGATGTCTGAACCGAGGAACTGCCAGCGGTAGTCGCTGTAACCGATCAGCGGGTAGATGCAGTTGGCGCCAACGCCAATGTCCAGCACTCGGATCGCCGCGCCGCGAGGGATCTCGCCCTGGTTGTGGCTGGCCAACAGGTCGGCGAGAAAATGCACATAATCGGCGCGTCCAGGGACTGGCGGACAGAGAAAGTCCGCTGGAATGTCCCAGTGGTCGATGCCGTAGAACGTCTTGAGCAGGGCCCGGTTGAACACCCGCACGGCTGCCGGGTCGGCGAAGTCGATGCTTTCCTTGCCGTAGGGGTTGAGGATCACGAATTGCCCCAGCTCCGGGGTGCTCTTGATCAGTTGCGGGAAGTCGTAGCGCCCCTGGTGACGATTGCGCGGGTGCAGGCTGGCCTTTTCCCGGGGTATGGCGGCTTTGGCTGGGGAGGCAGGCTTGGGTTTTTTGCGCGCAGGCTTGGGAGTGTTGGGGGCGGTCATGGGGGATCGATTCGAGGGTGGTTCAAAGTGGCGGGCATTGTCCCACAGGAGCGGCGGTATGTTTCAAGCAACCAGCGACAAGTGATGCATGCCTGCCTCCGCGCCGCCTAAGACAAGGCGTATAAAAAAGGGAGGCCTGTATGGGCCTCCCTTTTTCACATCGCGCGAATCGCCGTTACAGGCTGGAAATCCGTGCGTGCTGTTCCGCCAGCTTGCCCAGGGCCTGTTCGGCCTCGGCCAGTTTGGCGCGTTCCTTCTCGATCACTTCCGCCGGAGCCTTGTCGACGAAGGCGGCGTTGGACAGCTTGCCGCCCACGCGCTGCACTTCGCCTTGCAGGCGCTGGATTTCCTTGTCCAGGCGCGCCAGTTCGGCGCCCTTGTCGATCAGGCCGGCCATCGGCACCAGCACTTCCATCTCGCCCACCAGGGCGGTGGCGGACAGCGGTGCTTCGTCGCCGGCGGCCAACACAGTGATGGATTCGAGGCGGGCCAGTTTCTTCAGCAAGGCTTCGTTCTCGGTCAGGCGCCGCTGGTCTTCGGCGCTGACGTTCTTCAGGAACAGGGCCAGGGGCTTGCCCGGGCCGATGTTCATTTCCGCGCGAATGTTGCGCGTACCGAGCATCAGGCCCTTGAGCCATTCGATGTCGTCCTCGGCGGCCTGGTCGATGCGTGCCTCAACGGCCACCGGCCAAGGTTGCAGCATGATGGTCTTGCCCGTGCTGCCTGCCAGCGGCGCCAGGCGCTGCCAGATCTCTTCGGTGATGAACGGCATGAACGGATGGGCCAGGCGCAGGGCCACTTCCAGTACCCGCACCAGGGTGCGACGGGTGCCGCGCTGGCGTTCAACCGGCGCGTTCTCGTCCCACAGCACCGGCTTGGACAGCTCCAGGTACCAGTCGCAGTACTGGTTCCAGATGAACTCGTACAGGGCCTGGGCGGCCAGGTCGAAACGGAACTGGTCGAGCTGGCGGGTGACTTCGGCTTCTGTGCGCTGCAGCTGGGAAATGATCCAGCGGTCCGCCAGGGACAGCTCAACGGCTTCGCCGTTCTGACCGCAGTCTTCGCCCTTGTCCAGCACGTAGCGCGCGGCGTTCCAGATTTTGTTGCAGAAGTTGCGGTAACCCTCGACGCGGCCCATGTCGAACTTGATGTCGCGGCCGGTGGTGGCCAGGGAGCAGAAGGTGAAGCGCAGGGCGTCGGTGCCGTAGCTGGCGATGCCGTCGGCGAATTCGGCGCGGGTCTGCTTCTCGATGGCTTTCTGCAGCTTGGGCTGCATCAGGCCGGTGGTGCGTTTTTGCACCAGGGTTTCGAGGTCGATGCCGTCGATGATGTCCAGCGGGTCGAGGACGTTGCCCTTGGACTTGGACATCTTCTGGCCCTGGCCGTCGCGGACCAGGCCGTGCACGTACACGGTCTTGAACGGAACCTGCGGTGTGCCGTCTTCGTTCTTCACCAGGTGCATGGTGAGCATGATCATCCGGGCGACCCAGAAGAAAATGATGTCGAAGCCGGTGACCAGCACGTCGGTCGGGTGGAAGGTCTTGAGGAAGTCGGTCTGTTCCGGCCAGCCCAGGGTGGAGAAGGTCCACAGGCCCGAGCTGAACCAGGTGTCGAGTACGTCGTTGTCCTGCTGCAGGGCAACGTCCGGACCGAGGTTATGCTTGGCGCGGACTTCGGCTTCATCGCGGCCGACATAGACCTTGCCCGACTCGTCGTACCAGGCCGGAATCCGGTGGCCCCACCACAGTTGGCGGCTGATGCACCAGTCCTGGATGTCGCGCATCCAGGAGAAGTACATGTTCTCGTACTGCTTGGGCACGAAGGCGATGCGGCCGTCTTCCACCGCCGCGATGGCAGGCTCGGCCAGCGGCTTGGTGGAGACGTACCATTGGTCGGTGAGCCACGGCTCGATGACGGTGCCGGAACGGTCGCCTTTTGGCACTTTCAGGGCATGGTCGTCGACGCTGACCAGCAGGCCGGCGGCGTCGAAGGCGGCCACGATCTGTTTGCGCGCTTCGAAGCGGTCCAGGCCCACGTACTCGGCCGGGATCTTGCCGTCGACGGTTTCGTTGAGGCTGCCGTCCAGGTTGAACACCTGGCAGGCCGGCAGCACGGCGGCGTTCTTGTCGAAGATGTTGAGCAGCGGCAGGTTGTGGCGCTTGCCGACTTCGTAGTCGTTGAAGTCGTGGGCCGGGGTGATCTTCACGCAGCCGGTGCCGAACTCAGGATCGCAGTAGTCATCGGCAATGATCGGGATACGCCGGCCCACCAGGGGCAGCTCGACGAACTTGCCAATCAGCGCCTTGTAGCGCTCGTCTTCAGGGTTCACCGCCACGGCGGAGTCGCCGAGCATGGTTTCCGGGCGAGTGGTGGCGACGATCAGGTAGTCGTTGCCTTCAGCGGTCTTGGCGCCGTCGGCCAGTGGATATTTCAGGTTCCACAGGAAGCCTTTCTCGTCGTGGTTTTCCACTTCCAGATCGGAAATCGCCGTGTGCAGCTTGGTGTCCCAGTTCACCAGGCGCTTGCCGCGGTAGATCAGGCCATCTTCGTGCAGGCGCACGAAGGCTTCCTTGACCGCTTCCGAGAGGCCGTCGTCCATGGTGAAGCGCTCGCGGCTCCAGTCCACAGAGGAACCCAGGCGGCGGATCTGGCGGCTGATGTTGCCCCCGGATTGATCCTTCCACTCCCAGACTTTTTCGAGGAACTTTTCCCGGCCCAGATCATGGCGATTCAGGCCCTGGGCTTCGATCTGACGCTCCACCAGCATCTGGGTGGCGATACCGGCGTGGTCGGTGCCCGGCTGCCACAGGGTGTTGCGACCCTGCATGCGACGGAAACGGATCAGGGCGTCCATGATCGCGTTGTTGAAGCCGTGGCCCATGTGCAGGCTGCCGGTGACGTTCGGCGGCGGGATCATGATGGTGTAGGAGTCGCCCGCGCCTTGCGGGGCGAAGTAGTTCTCGGACTCCCAGGTCTGGTACCAGGAAGTTTCAATGGCGTGCGGCTGGTAGGTCTTATCCATGCGCGGCGGGACCCTATTGGCATTTATTCAGGAAAAGCCGGGAAGTATAGCGGAGGGGGGCAGCAGCAAGCCACAAGCGGCAAGCGACAAGATGGCCATGCCCGGCTTTTGCGGGTGACTTATGGTTTGCCGCTGGTGGCTGCCGCGAGCAGGCGTTCCAGGCGGGCGTCGAGGCGGCGCTTGATTTCGGTCTCGATGTGCGGGGCGAAGTCGTCGATCACGTCTTGCATGATTAACTGCGCGGCAGCGCGCAGCTCGGTGTCCAGGTGCAGCAAGGCGTCGGCGCTGTTGCTGGTGGGGGCGGGTTGAGGGCGTGGCGTCGGGGCTGGAGCCGGCTTGGCTTCCACAGCCTGCATTGGTGCGGGAGCTGGCTGAGGTTTGGCAGGCGAGGCCGGAGCTGCTTCGGTCGCGGGTTGTGCGCTCCCCACCATGTCGAACAGCAAGGGGATTTGCGCTTCGCCGCTCACGGTTTCACCGCTTACGGTCTCTGTGAGCAGCGGTGGTTGCAGGTTGTCATCGCCGAGCAGTTGGCGGATCGACTCGAGGTCGTCCAGCAGATGTGCGGGTTTTTGCTGCGGGTTGGGAGTGTCCATCGGGTGCTCAGAGTCGCTGTAAACGGTGATCTTGCAGAGGATAGCCCTGTTCGCGATAGAAACGGAAACTCTCGCGGGCTGCCTGACGAATAGTCGGGTCCTCCACTACCACCTCGGCAATTCGGGCAAAGCGCGGGGCGAAGGCCGGTACTTTCAGGTCCAGGTTCACCAGCAGATCGTTGTGCTCGCCGGGGTCCTGGCCCAGGCCCAGTACGATCAGGCCTTCGGGTTCGCTTTCCGCCGGGCCATGGGGAATAAAGGTTTCACCTTTGAAGCGCCACAGGCGGGCATCGAGTTCGTCCCGTTGCGCGGTGTCGCTGCAGTGCAGGTAGATGCGGTGGCCCATGCGCCAGGCCTTGTCGGTGAGCTTGCAGGCAAAATCCAGGCGTGCCGCAGGGTCGGCGCTGGGAAGAATATAGAAGTCGACTTTGGTCATTGGGGTTCCTGAGACGCGCGGGGCGCCGCCTTGAGCGACGCCTCGTGCGGTCATGATTTTCAGGCTTTGGCGCGGTCCAGCAGGTATTGGGTCAGCAGGGGCACGGGACGGCCGGTGGCGCCCTTGTCCTTGCCGCCGCTGGTCCAGGCGGTGCCGGCGATGTCCAGGTGCGCCCAGTTCAGGTTCTTGGTGAAACGCGAGAGGAAGCAGGCGGCGGTGATGGTGCCGGCCTTCGGCCCACCGATGTTGGCGATGTCGGCGAACGGGCTGTCCAGTTGCTCCTGGTACTCGTCGAACAGCGGCAGTTGCCAGGCGCGATCGTCGGCTTGCCGACCTGCGCTGAGCAATTGCTCGATCAGTTCGTCGTTGTTGCCCAGCAGGCCCGACGTGTGGGCGCCCAGGGCGACGATGCAGGCACCGGTGAGGGTGGCAATGTCGATCACCGCCTGAGGCTTGAAGCGTTCGGCGTAGGTCAGGGCGTCGCACAGCACCAGGCGGCCTTCGGCGTCGGTATTGAGGATTTCCACGGTCTGGCCGCTCATGGTGGTGACGATGTCGCCAGGGCGGGAGGCGCCGCCGCTGGGCATGTTCTCGGCGCAGGCGAGGATGCACACCAGGTTGATCGGCAGTTGCAGTTCAAGTACGGCGCGCAGGGTGCCGAACACGCTGGCGGCACCGCCCATGTCGTACTTCATTTCGTCCATGCCGGCACCCGGCTTGAGGCTGATGCCGCCGGTGTCGAAGGTGATGCCCTTGCCGACTAGGGCGAACGGCTTCTCGGACTTCTTGCCGCCGTTGTAGTGCATGACGATCAGGCGTGGCGGCTGGTCGCTGCCCTGGCCCACGGCATAGAACGAGCCCATGCCCAGTTCCTTGATCTTTTTCTCGTCGAGGACTTCGACTTTCAAACCCTTGAATTCCTTGCCCAGTGCCTTGGCTTGCTCGCCGAGGAAGCTTGGGTGGCAGACGTTCGGTGGCAGGTTGCCCAGGTCACGGGTGAAGGCCATGCCTTTGGCGATGGCGCGGGCGTGGGTCACGGCGCGTTCCACCTCGGCTTGGGCGGCCTTGAGGGTCAGCAAGGTGATTTTCTTCAGTGCGCGGGGCTCGGCTTTCTGGCTCTTGTAGCGGTCGAAGGTGTAACCGCCATCTACCAGGGTTTCCGCCAGCAGGCGGGTCTTGCCGTAGCTGTCGCGACCGTTGACCACGACTTCGTCCAGCGCCAGCGTGGCGTCACCACCGCCCAGACCCTTGAGGGTGGCGAGCGCGCCGCTGATGACTTTGCGCCATGGGCGATCGCTCAGTTCCCCTTCCTTGCCC
Organism: Pseudomonas sp. LD120; assembly: GCF_009861525.1. Taxonomy (GTDB): domain Bacteria; phylum Pseudomonadota; class Gammaproteobacteria; order Pseudomonadales; family Pseudomonadaceae; genus Aquipseudomonas. Next base: position 1,368,955 of record NZ_WVHL01000005.1, read on the forward strand.
ACGCCCACCAGCAACAGGCGCTCGGCTTTGAGGTTGGCCACACCGTGCAGCAGCAGGCTTTGGCCGACTTTGCCGGCCAGGTCGCCGCGCTTGAGCACCGCGCTGATGGCGCCGCCACTGAGCTCATCGAGTTGTTTGGCGACGTTGCCGAGTTTGCGGCCTTCACCGACGGCGACCACCAGGGTGGCGGTCTTCAACGTTTCCGGGCTAACGCTTTTTACAACCAGTTCCATGTCCGGGTCCCTGAATAAATGGTCAAAGAGCGCAGGAAAGACTCCGGCGCGGGGCTTATCTGTATAAAAGAAGACGTCGCCTGTGGGCGACGACAAAGCCGCCAGTTTGAACCTCGCCGCTTGCGGCTGACAACCCTCGTTTTGGCCCAGTACGCCGCTTTAGAGCGCCGGGTGAGCATCCTCCGTGACAGGCGCATGCAATCACAGGATAATGCGCCATCTTTTTTTCGGCGGCCCGGCGTTCTGGGCCGGCTCGATACGTTGCTTGTTCGGCCGCCTTAGCCTGACAACCCTGGAGTGTCTGGTTTGATCGTCTTTCGTTATCTGTCCCGCGAAATCCTGCTGACCCTGAGTGCCGTGAGCGCGGTGCTGTTGGTTATCATCATGAGCGGGCGCTTCGTCAAGTTCCTCGCCCAAGCCGCCTCGGGCGCCCTGGATCCGGGCTCGCTGTTCCTGATCATGGGGTTTCGCCTGCCGGGCTTCCTGCAGTTGATCCTGCCGCTGGGTTTGTTCCTCGGCATCCTCCTGGCTTATGGCCGGCTCTACCTCGAAAGCGAGATGACCGTGTTGTCCGCGACCGGCATGAGTCAGCAGCGCCTGCTGGGCCTGACCATGATTCCAGCGGCCCTGGTGGCCCTGGTAGTGGCTTGGCTGAGTCTGAGCCTGGCACCGCAGGGCGCCAATCAGTTCCAGTTGCTGCTGAACAAACAGGATGCGTTGACCGAGTTCGATACCTTGGTCGCTGGGCGCTTTCAGGCGCTCAACGATGGTACTCGGGTGACTTACACCGAGCAGTTGTCTGAGGACCGGACCAACCTTTCCGGGGTGTTTATCTCCGAGAAACGCCTGAGTCGAGAGAAGAAAGACCAGGGTATTTCCGTGCTGGTGGCCGAGAAGGGGCATCAGGACATTCGCCCGGACGGCAACCGCTACCTGATTCTGGAAAACGGCTATCGCTATGACGGTAACCCGGGCGAGGCCGACTACCGAGTGATCAAGTACGACACATATGGTGTATTGCTGGAGCGCCCGGATGTCAGCGACGAAGTCACTGATCGTGATGCCATGCCTACTGCCGAGCTGTTTGGCAAGGATGACCTGCGGGCCCGCGCCGAGTTGCAATGGCGCCTGTCCCTGCCGTTGCTGGTGTTCATCGTGACCCTGATGGCGGTGCCGTTGTCCCGGGTCAATCCGCGCCAGGGCCGCTTTCTCAAGTTGATTCCGGCGATCCTTCTTTATATGGCGTACCTGACCATCCTCATCGCGGTTCGTGGCGCGATGGAAAAAGGCAAGATTTCTCCGGCCTTCGGGCTGTGGTGGGTGCACCTGTTGTTCCTGGCGATAGGGCTGGGGTTGATGTATTGGGAACCGTTGCGCTTGAACATGGCGAGTCGTCGCAGCATGAAGGAGATGGCTCGTGGCTAAGCTCGATCGCTACATTGGTAGCAGTGTGTTCATGGCCATTCTCGCGGTTCTGGGGATTATCCTCGGCCTGGCCTCGTTGTTCGCGTTCATCGACGAGATGGGCAATGTCAGTGACACCTACACCGTCGTCGATGTGATGAGCTATGTGGTCCTGACCGCGCCGCGTCGGGTCTACGAAATGTTGCCGATGGCGGGCCTGATAGGCTGCCTGATCGGTCTCGGCACCTTGGCCAGCAATAGCGAGCTGACCATCATGCGCGCTGCGGGTGTCTCCGTTGGGCGTATCGTCTGGGCGGTGATGAAACCAATGCTGGTGCTGATGCTGGTGGGTGTGCTGGTGGGTGAGTACGTCGCCCCGGCCACCGAAACCCAAGCCCAGGCCAGTCGTGCCCTGGCCCAGGGTTCCGGTGATGCGCAAAGTTCCAAGCACGGCCTGTGGCATCGCCAGGGTGACGAGTTCATCCACATCAACGCGGTGCAGCCCAATGGTCTGTTGTACGGTGTGACCCGTTACCGCTTCGATGACAGTCGCCACATGCTGTCGTCGAGCTTTGCTCGTCAGGCGCGGTTTCATGAGAGCTACTGGCAACTGACGGATGTCACCACCACCTACTTCCGTGACGGCCACACCGAAGTGGTCAAGCAGCCCGAAGAGCGTTGGAATGTGGCGTTGAGCCCGCAACTGCTGAGTACCGTGGTGATGGCGCCGGAATCGCTGTCGATCAGCGGGCTGTGGGGTTATATCCACTACCTGGCTGACCAGGGGTTGAATAACGGTCGCTACTGGCTGGCATTCTGGATCAAGGTGCTGCAGCCCCTGGTCACGGCGGCCCTGGTGCTGATGGCGATTTCCTTCATTTTCGGTCCGCTGCGTTCGGTGACTCTTGGTCAGCGGGTGTTTACCGGCGTGCTGGTGGGTTTCACGTTTCGTATCGCTCAGGACCTGTTGGGGCCGTCGAGCCTGGTATTTGGTTTCTCGCCCTTGTTCGCCGTATTGGTGCCGGCGGGTATTTGTGCGATTGCCGGCCTCTGGCTGTTGCGCCGGGCCGGCTGATCTTGCCGCTTTGCCAGTGATGCAGCGCGACGCCCCGGTCTTTGGTCCGGGGCGTTTTTGCATTTGACAAACGCTGACAGGCAAGCGTGACGCTTGTGCCGAGTATCAGGTACAATTCCCGGCTATTTTTCGGCGGGCCATGCCTGCAGCCTTTTTGAGTGTTCATCCGTGAGTGATTTGAGTCATATCCGCAATTTCTCCATCATCGCCCACATTGACCATGGCAAGTCGACTCTGGCCGATCGCTTTATCCAGATGTGCGGCGGCCTGGCCGATCGCGAAATGGAGGCCCAGGTTCTGGACTCCATGGACCTTGAACGTGAGCGCGGGATCACCATCAAGGCCCACAGCGTTACCCTCTATTACAAAGCCAAAGATGGTGTGACCTACCAGCTGAACTTCATTGATACCCCGGGCCACGTCGACTTCACCTATGAAGTCAGCCGCTCCCTGGCGGCCTGTGAAGGTGCTCTGCTGGTGGTGGATGCCGGCCAGGGTGTTGAAGCCCAGTCGGTGGCCAACTGCTACACCGCCATCGAGCAAGGCCTGGAAGTGATGCCGGTGCTGAACAAGATCGACCTGCCACAGGCCGATCCGGAACGGGTCAAGGAAGAGATCGAGAAGATCATCGGCATCGACGCCACCGACGCCGTGACTTGCAGCGCCAAGACCGGTCTGGGTGTGGGCGAGGTGCTTGAGCGCCTGGTGACCACCATCCCGGCGCCAACCGGCAACATTGAAGACCCGCTGCAAGCGTTGATCATCGACTCCTGGTTCGACAATTACCTGGGGGTCGTGTCCCTGGTGCGTGTGCGTCATGGCCGGGTGAAGAAAGGCGACAAGATCCTGGTTAAATCCACTGGCAAGATCCACCTGGTGGACAGCGTCGGTGTGTTCAACCCGAAGCACACCGCGACCGCCGACCTGAAGGCCGGTGAAGTGGGCTTCATCATTGCCGGTATCAAGGACATTCACGGGGCGCCGGTGGGCGACACCCTGACCTTGAACTCGACCCCGGACGTCGAAGTGCTGCCGGGGTTCAAGCGTATCCAGCCGCAGGTGTACGCCGGTCTGTTCCCGGTCAGCTCCGACGACTTCGAGGACTTCCGCGAAGCCTTGCAGAAGCTCACTCTCAACGACTCGTCGCTGCAGTACACGCCGGAAAGCTCCGATGCCCTGGGCTTCGGCTTCCGCTGCGGGTTCCTCGGCATGCTGCACATGGAAATCATCCAGGAGCGCCTGGAGCGCGAATACGACCTGGACCTGATCACCACCGCGCCGACGGTTATTTTCGAGTTGTTGCTGAAAAATGGCGAGACGATCTACGTCGATAACCCATCCAAGCTGCCGGATCTGTCGGCCATCGAAGACATGCGCGAGCCGATCGTGCGGGCCAACATTCTTGTGCCGCAAGAGCACTTGGGCAACGTCATAACCCTGTGCATCGAGAAACGCGGTGTGCAGCACGACATGCTGTTCCTCGGCAGCCAGGTCCAGGTGACCTACGATTTGCCGATGAACGAAGTGGTGTTGGACTTCTTCGACCGTTTGAAATCCACCAGTCGCGGCTATGCTTCGCTGGATTACCACTTCGACCGTTATCAGTCGGCTAATCTGGTCAAGCTCGATGTACTGATCAACAGTGAGAAGGTCGACGCCCTGGCGTTGATCGTCCACCGTGACAACGCCCACTACAAAGGGCGTGCGTTGACCGAGAAGATGAAGGAACTGATTCCTCGGCAGATGTTTGACGTGGCAATCCAGGCCGCCATTGGTGGGCAGATTGTGGCGCGGACAACCGTCAAGGCGCTCAGAAAGAACGTACTGGCCAAATGCTACGGTGGTGACGTTAGCCGTAAGCGCAAGCTGTTGGAAAAGCAAAAGGCCGGTAAGAAACGCATGAAGCAAGTGGGCAACGTGGAAATTCCACAAGAAGCCTTCCTTGCTGTGCTCAGGTTGGATAGTTAGGTCCTATGTCACTAAATTTCCCGCTGTTGCTGGTCATCGCTGTCTTCGTGTGCGGTTTCTTGGCGTTGCTCGATCTGGTGTTTCTGGCGCCTCGTCGACGCGCGGCCATCGCCAACTATCAGGGCAGCGTCAGCCAGCCGGATGGGCTGGTGCTCGAGAAACTGAACAAGGAGCCGTTGCTGGTTGAATACGGCAAGTCGTTCTTTCCAGTGTTGTTCCTCGTTCTGGTGCTGCGTTCGTTCCTGGTGGAACCGTTTCAGATTCCATCGGGCTCGATGAAGCCGACCCTGGACGTTGGCGACTTCATTCTGGTGAGCAAGTTTTCTTACGGGATCCGTCTGCCGGTGATCGACAAGAAAGTCATCGATGTCGGTGATCCGCAGCGCGGTGATGTGATGGTGTTCCGTTACCCTAGCGACCCGAGCGTCAACTACATCAAGCGTGTGGTTGGCCTGCCGGGCGACACGGTGCGTTACACCGCCGATAAGCGCCTGTTCGTCAATGGCGAGTCGGTTGCCGAACAACTGGTCGGATCGGAGCCAGGCATGCTCGGCACTGCCGAGCTGTACAAGGAGCAGCTCGGCGAGGCAGAGCACCTGATCCGCAAGGAAATGAGTCGCTACCATGCCGCGCCTGACCATACCTGGACCGTGCCGGCCGGGCACTACTTCATGATGGGCGACAACCGCGACAACTCCAACGACAGTCGCTACTGGGATGACCCGAACATTCCCAAAGAGTTGCTGGGCATGGTTCCCGACAAAAATATCGTCGGCAAGGCCTTCGCAGTCTGGATGAGCTGGCCCGAACCGAAACTCAGCCACCTGCCGAATTTCTCGCGGGTTGGCCTGATCAAGTAATCACACACGGCGCTGTTGAACACAGCGCCGAATGCTTTTCTGGCTCTTGTGTAAAACGGCCTTGCCTTCGGGCGGCCCGTGACAGGTTTATTGCCAGCAGCATGCAGTCAACGATATTCAGGATGTGGATTTGAACACAGCGTTAATTGCCACCCGCACCTCGTGCGCGGCCCCTAGGATGGCGAGTTTCGGTAACGAAATCAGTGTGGGTAAACCGTGAGCGTTTCTTTGAGCCGTCTCGAGCGTCAGCTCGGTTATTCCTTCAAGGACCAGGAACTGATGATCCTGGCCCTGACTCACCGCAGCTTTGCCGGGCGTAATAATGAACGCCTGGAGTTTCTCGGTGATGCGATTCTTAACTTCGTGGCGGGCGAGGCGTTGTTTGAGCGTTTCCCCCAGGCCCGCGAAGGCCAGTTGTCGCGTTTGCGTGCGCGCCTGGTGAAAGGTGAAACACTGGCCGTGCTGGCCCGGGGGTTCGACTTGGGCGAGTACCTGCGCCTGGGTTCCGGCGAATTGAAGAGCGGTGGTTTTCGTCGTGAATCGATCCTGGCCGATGCCTTGGAGGCCTTGATCGGCGCGATCTACCTGGATGCCGGCATGGAAACGGCCCGTGACCGCGTACTGTCCTGGCTGACCTCGGAGTTCGAGAGCCTGACCTTGGTGGACACCAACAAAGACCCCAAGACCCGGCTGCAGGAGTTCCTCCAGTCCCGCGCCTGCGAACTGCCACGCTACGAAGTGGTGGATATCCAGGGCGAGCCGCACTGCCGGACATTCTTCGTGGAATGTGAAGTCACCTTATTGAACGAAAAAAGCCGAGGTCAGGGTGTGAGTCGTCGTATTGCCGAACAGGTAGCGGCCGCTGCAGCACTGATTGCCCTGGGCGTGGAGAATGGCCATGACTGATTCAACCGCAACACGCTGTGGCTATGTCGCCATCGTCGGCCGCCCCAACGTGGGCAAGTCGACGCTGCTCAACCACATCCTCGGCCAGAAGCTGGCGATCACCTCGCGCAAGCCTCAGACCACTCGTCACAACATGCTCGGGATCAAGACCGAAGGCGCGATCCAGGCGATCTACGTCGACACCCCCGGCATGCACAAGAGCAACGAGAAGGCGCTGAACCGTTACATGAACAAGACCGCCTCGGCGGCCTTGAAAGATGTTGATGTGGTGATCTTCGTGGTGGACCGTACCAAGTGGACCGACGAGGACCAACTGGTGCTGGAGCGTGTGCAATACGTGCAGGGCCCGGTGATCCTGGCGATCAACAAGACCGATCGCATCGAGGATAAGGCCGAGTTGATGCCGCACCTGACCTGGCTGCAGGAGCAGTTGCCCAATGCCGAGATCGTCCCGGTGTCGGCTCAGCAGGGGCACAACCTCGAAGCCCTGGAAGGCCTGATTGCCAAGCATCTGCCGGAGAATGATCACTTCTTCCCGGAAGACCAGATCACCGACCGCAGCAGCCGCTTCCTCGCCGCGGAACTGGTGCGTGAAAAGATCATGCGCCAGTTGGGCGCCGAACTGCCGTACCAGATCACGGTGGAAATCGAAGAGTTCAAGCAGCAGGGCAAGACCCTGCATATTCACGCCTTGATCCTTGTCGAGCGCGACGGCCAGAAAAAAATCATCATTGGCGACAAAGGTGAACGAATCAAGCGCATCGGCATGGAAGCGCGCAAGGACATGGAGCTGCTGTTTGACTCCAAGGTCATGCTCAACCTTTGGGTCAAGGTCAAGGGTGGCTGGTCCGACGACGAGCGCGCCCTGCGTTCCCTGGGCTACGGCGACCTCTAAGCGCCCGGCTCTGATGTGGCGCGGGCTTGCTTGCGCCGTAGTGCAAAACGCTCTCAGGACCTGTTGATCGCGACGTGTTAGAGGCGTCGCGATGGCTCGTGTCGCGGCTGCTACGCGCCTCGGCGCGAGCCCGCCCCCCTCAGCGCATCTCACTTGAAAGTTGGACATTGATGTCTAGCAACGCCCCGGTCGGCCAACTCGCCTACGTCCTGCACAGCCGCGCCTATCGCGAAAGCAGCGCGCTGGTGGACTTTCTTACCCCTCAAGGTCGTCTGCGTGCCGTATTGCGCAACGCTCGGGGCAAAGCCGGGACCCTGGCCCGGCCCTTCGTTCCTCTGGAAGTCGAGTTTCGCGGCCGTGGCGAGTTGAAGAATGTCGGTCGCATGGACAGTGCGGGGATCGCCGGGTGGCTCAATGGCGAAGCGCTGTTCAGTGGCCTGTATCTGAATGAACTGCTGATTCGCCTGTTGCCTGCCGAAGATCCCCATCCAGCCGTCTTCGATCACTACGCGGCCACCTTGCAGGCCCTGGCTGAAGGTCGGCCGCTGGAGCCGCTGCTGCGAGCTTTCGAGTGGCGACTACTGGACGACCTGGGTTATGGCTTTGCGTTGGACAGTGACATTCACGGCGCGCCCATTGCTGCCGACGGTCTTTACCGACTGCAGGTGGACGCTGGACTGGAGCAGGTCTTCCTGCTGCAGCCGGGTTTGTTCAATGGCGCGGAGTTGCTGGCCATGGCCGAGGCTGACTGGAGTGCGCCCGGCGCGCTGTCGGCGGCCAAGCGGCTGATGCGCCAGGCCCTGGCCGTGCACCTGGGCGGCCGGCCTCTGGTCAGTCGCGAATTGTTTCGCAAGCCTTAGTCTCCCCGTATGCTGTGCGCCGCATCTTCATTTATTCAGGAGCGCTTCCGTGACCACCAGCAATCGCATTCTTCTTGGCGTGAACATCGACCACGTTGCCACTCTGCGTCAGGCCCGAGGTACTCGTTATCCTGATCCGGTCAAGGCAGCGCTGGACGCGGAAGAGGCAGGTGCTGACGGCATCACCGTGCACTTGCGCGAAGATCGCCGACACATTCAGGAGCGCGACGTGCTGCTGCTCAAAGATGTGCTGCAGACACGGATGAACTTCGAGATGGGCGTCACTGAAGAGATGATGGCCTTTGCCGAGCGCATCCGTCCGGCGCACATTTGCCTGGTGCCGGAAACCCGCCAGGAGCTCACCACCGAAGGCGGTTTGGATGTAGCAGGGCAGGAAGCGCGGATCAAGGCAGCGGTGGAGCGCTTGTCGCAGATCGGTTGCGAAGTGTCCTTGTTCATCGATGCCGACGAGCGTCAGATCGAGGCCTCCAAACGGGTCGGCGCGCCGGCCATCGAGTTGCACACCGGCCGCTATGCCGATGCCCAGACGCCGACTGACGTGGCCGATGAGTTGCAGCGCATCGTTGACGGGGTTGCCGTGGGGCTGGCCCAGGGACTGATCGTCAATGCCGGTCACGGCCTGCATTACCACAACGTCGAAGCGGTGGCGGCGATCAAGGGCATCAACGAGCTGAACATCGGCCACGCTCTGGTGGCTCATGCCTTGTTCGTCGGCTTCAAGGGGGCGGTAGCGGAAATGAAAGCCTTGATCCTGGCGGCTGCGGCCAAGGCCTGAATGACCTTCGCCGGCCAGCCGGCTCCTGCACAACCTCTGTAGGAGCCGGCTGGCCGGCGAATCTGTTTAGAGCTGCGGACTGTTTTCCGGCGGCTTGGTCTTGTTGACGCCCGGCACATGCAGCTCGCCTTCGGCGACCTGATCGCCTTCAAGCTGTGGCTGGGTTACCCAGGTCAGAATGTCGTAGTAACGACGGATGTTGGCGACGAAGTGCACCGGCTCGCCGCCCCGAGCGTAACCGTAGCGGGTCTTGCTGTACCACTGCTTCTGCGACAGGCGTGGGAGCATTTTCTTCACATCCAGCCACTTGTTCGGATTCAGCCCTTCCTTTCCCGCCAGCTTGCGGGCATCGTCCAGATGGCCGCCGCCGACGTTATACGCGGCGAGGGCAAACCAGGTGCGGTCCGGCTCCTCAATGTTGTCGTCCAACTGCTCCATGATGTAGGCCAGGTACTTGGCGCCGCCGCTGATGCTTTGCTTGGGGTCCAGGCGATTGGATACACCCATGGCCTGGGCAGTGTTCTGGGTCAGCATCATCAGCCCGCGTACGCCGGTCTTGGAGGTCACTTCGGCCTGCCACATCGATTCCTGGTAGCCGACGGCCGCCAATAGGCGCCAGTCGAGCTTTTCCAGCTTGGCCGAGGCTCTGAACTGTTTTTCATACTTGGGCAGGCGTTGCTGCAGATGTTGGGCGAAGGTGTAGGCACCCACATAGCCCAGCACGTCCACGTGGCCGTAATAGCGATCTTTCAGGCGTTGCAGGGTGCCGTTCTTATCGACCTTGTCGAGGAAACTGTTGATCTCGTTGAGCAGACTGTTGTCTTCGCCGGCGGCTACCGCCCAGCTCTGGCCGCGGGCGTCGCCCAGGTCGAAGGCCACCCGGACCTTGGGGAAGTACACCTGGTTCATCGCCAATTCGTTGGAGTCCACCAGGGTCAGGTCGATCTGCCCTTCATCCACCATGCGCAGCAAGTCGACCACCTCAACGGCGTCCGACTCTTCGTATTCGATAGCGGGGTATTTGAGCTTGAGCTGCGCCAATTGCTCGGCGTGGCTGCTGCCCTTGAGCACCATGATGTGCTTGCCCTCCAGGTTTTTTGCACTGGTAGGGCGAGAGCGGCCGTTGCGATAGATGACTTGCGGGGTGACTTGCAGATAGGGGTGGGAGAATCTGACTTGCTGCTTGCGCTGCTCGCTGCTCACCAGGCCGGCGGCAGCCAGCACCGGGCCTTTGGGCTGGCCCAGTTGATTGAACAGGTCGTCGAGATTGTCGGCGGTCTCGATTTTCAGCTCCACGCCCAGATCGTCGGCAAAGCGTTTCACCAGCTCGTATTCGAAGCCGGTTTCGCCGTTGCGATCCTGAAAATAGGTGGCGGGGCTGTTGCGGGTGATCACCCGCAAAACGCCATCCTCCTTTACGCGCTCAAGGGTGCTGGGTTTTTCAACACAGGCGCCGAGCATCAGGAAGAGTCCGGTAGCGATGAGCCATTTGGCGCAGCGCGGACGTAAAGCCATAGGGGAAAACATTGGCGCAGTATACGCAAAGGATAACGGCCGCCATATCTCGACAGTGAAGGGCTTGTCTGCTAGCGCTTGGCGAACTGGGCTGGAGCCCTCAAGAATGGGGCCTCGGGCGCGCAAATGACGATTAAAATAACCTGCGGCAATCGCACCAATAAACCTTTGTTATAAGACCAGGGGCCCGGGCCGACATCCGGAGGCGAGGGAGGTTGCGTTTCGAGTGCCGATGCCAGCGGTTTACGTTAGAATGCACGGCCTCAAAGCACACCCCCTTCCCGAGGCTGTCCCGAAGATGTTGATCCTGCGCGGCGCTCCTGCCCTTTCTGCCTTTCGCCACAGCAAGCTCCTTGAACAACTGAGCCAGAAGGTTCCAGCTGTCACTGGCCTGTATGCTGAATTCGCTCACTTCGCCGAGGTAACCGGCGTCCTGACCGGCGACGAACAGCAGGTGCTTGCGCGCCTTCTGAAGTACGGCCCCAGCGTTCCGGTACAAGAACCGAGCGGTCGTTTGTTCCTGGTCCTGCCGCGTTTCGGCACCATCTCGCCCTGGTCGAGCAAGGCCAGCGACATCGCCCGTAACTGTGGCCTGGCGAAAGTCCTGCGCCTGGAGCGCGGCATCGCCTTCTACGTCGCCGGTGAGTTCAGCGACGCCGATGCGCAGTTGATTGCCGATGCGTTGCACGACCGCATGACCCAGATCGTGGTGGCCAATCTGGAACAGGCCGCCGGGCTGTTCAGCCACGCCGAACCCAAGCCGCTGACCGCCATCGACATCCTCGGCGGCGGCCGCGCCGCGTTGGAACAAGCCAACAGCGAACTGGGCCTGGCCCTGGCCGAAGACGAAATCGATTACCTGATGACCGCCTTCCAGGGCCTCAAGCGTAATCCCCACGACATCGAACTGATGATGTTCGCCCAGGCCAACTCCGAGCACTGCCGCCACAAGATCTTCAACGCCAGTTGGGACATCGACGGCCAGAGCCAGGAAAAAAGCCTGTTCGGCATGATCAAGAACACCTACCAGATGCACAGCGAAGGTGTGCTGTCGGCTTATAAGGACAACGCGGCGGTGATCGTCGGTTCCGTTGCCGGACGTTTCTACCCGAACCCTGAAACTCGCCAGTACGGCGCGGTGCAGGAGCCGGTGCACATCCTGATGAAGGTCGAGACCCACAACCACCCGACCGCCATTGCTCCATTCCCTGGCGCCTCCACCGGTTCCGGCGGCGAAATCCGTGACGAAGGCGCCACCGGTCGCGGCGCCAAGCCCAAAGCCGGCCTCACCGGTTTTACCGTGTCCAACCTGCAGATCCCGGGCTTCGAGCAGCCGTGGGAAGTGCCATATGGCAAGCCAGAACGCATCGTCACCGCCCTCGACATCATGATCGAAGGACCGCTGGGCGGCGCTGCGTTCAACAACGAATTCGGCCGTCCGGCCCTGACCGGTTATTTCCGTACCTTCGAGCAATCCATTGCCACGCCTCGTGGCGATGAAGTTCGTGGTTACCACAAGCCGATCATGCTGGCAGGCGGCATGGGCAATATCCGTGACGAACACGTGCAGAAAGGCGAGATCACTGTCGGCTCCAAGCTGATCGTCCTCGGCGGCCCGGCGATGCTCATCGGCCTGGGCGGCGGCGCGGCATCCTCCATGGCCACCGGTACCAGCTCGGCGGACCTGGATTTTGCTTCGGTACAACGTGAAAACCCGGAAATGGAACGCCGTTGCCAGGAAGTCATCGACCGTTGCTGGCAACTGGGGGACAACAACCCCATCAGCTTCATCCACGACGTCGGCGCCGGTGGCCTGTCCAACGCCTTCCCGGAGCTGGTCAACGATGGCGGCCGCGGCGGTCGCTTCGAACTGCGCAACATTCCCAACGACGAGCCGGGCATGGCCCCGCACGAAATCTGGTCCAACGAATCCCAGGAGCGTTATGTCCTGGCGGTGGGCGCGGCGGATTTCGAGCGCTTCAAGGCCATCTGCGAGCGCGAGCGTTGCCCATTCGCGGTGGTCGGCGAAGCCACTGCCGAGCCACAGCTGACCGTGACCGACAGCCACTTCGGCAACAGCCCGGTGGACATGCCGCTGGAAGTGCTGCTGGGCAAGGCCCCGCGCATGCACCGTTCGGCGGTTCGGGAAACCGAGTTGGGTGATGATTTCGATCCAAGCACCCTGGATATCGCCGAGAGCATCAAGCGCGTCCTGCATCACCCGGCCGTGGCCAGCAAGAGCTTCCTGATCACCATCGGCGACCGCACCATCACCGGCCTCGTGGCTCGCGACCAGATGGTCGGCCCATGGCAGGTGCCGGTGGCTGATGTGGCCGTGACCGCCACCAGTTTCGACGTCTACACCGGTGAAGCCATGGCCATGGGCGAGCGCACGCCGCTGGCCCTGCTGGATGCCCCGGCGTCCGGCCGTATGGCGATCGGCGAAACCCTGACCAACATCGCGGCGTCGCGGATCAACAAGATCAGCGACATCAAGCTCTCCGCCAACTGGATGTCCGCTGCCGGCCACCCGGGCGAAGACGCACGTCTGTACGACACCGTCAAGGCGGTGGGCATGGAGCTGTGCCCCGAGCTGGGCATTACCATCCCGGTGGGCAAGGACTCGATGTCCATGGCCACCCGCTGGAACGAAGAGGGCGTGGACAAGAGCGTCACCTCGCCGCTGTCGCTGATCGTGACCGGCTTCGCGCCAGTGACGGACATCCGTCAGACCCTGACCCCGCAACTGCGCATGGACAAGGGCACTACCGACCTGATCCTGATCGACCTCGGTCGCGGGCAGAATCGCATGGGCGCCTCGATCCTGGCCCAGACCCACGGCAAGCTTGGCAGCCAGGCGCCGGACGTCGACGACGCCGAAGACCTGAAAGCCTTCTTCGCCGTGATCCAGGGCCTCAACGCCGACGGCCACCTGCTGGCCTACCACGACCGTTCCGATGGCGGTCTGCTGGTCAGCGCCGTGGAAATGGCCTTCGCCGGTCACTGCGGGCTGAACCTGACCCTCGATGCCGTAGCGGAAAATGCGGGGGAAATCGCCGCCATCCTGTTCAACGAAGAACTGGGTGCGGTGATCCAGGTGCATCAGGACGCGACTCCAGACGTGCTGGCGCAGTTCAGTGCCGCCGGCCTGGGCGACTGTGTAGCGGTGATCGGTCAACCGATCAACAACGGTGAAGTGAGCATCTCCTATAACGGCGAAAGCGTATTCACCGGCCAGCGCCGTCTGCTGCAGCGTCAGTGGTCCGAGACCAGCTACCAGATCCAGCGCCTGCGGGACAACGCCGAGTGCGCCGAGCAGGAATTCGATGCCCTGCTGGAAGAAGACAATCCGGGCCTGAGCGTCAAGCTGGGCTTCGACGTCAACCAGGACATCGCCGCGCCTTACATCAAGAAAGGCCTGCGTCCCCAGGTGGCGGTGCTGCGCGAGCAGGGTGTCAACGGCCAGGTGGAAATGGCTGCGGCTTTCGACCGCGCCGGCTTCAACGCCATCGACGTGCACATGAGCGATATCCTCGCCGGTCGTGTCGACCTCAACGACTTCAAGGGCATGGTTGCCTGCGGTGGCTTCTCCTACGGCGACGTACTGGGCGCCGGTGAGGGCTGGGCCAAGTCGGCGCTGTTCAACAGTCGTGCGCGGGATGCCTTCCAGGGCTTCTTCGAGCGGACCGACAGTTTCACCCTGGGTGTGTGCAACGGTTGCCAGATGATGTCCAACCTGCACGAGTTGATCCCGGGCAGCGAGTTCTGGCCGCACTTCGTGCGCAACCGCTCCGAGCAGTTCGAAGCCCGGGTGGCCATGGTCCAGGTCCAGGAGTCGAACTCGATCTTCCTGCAGGGCATGGCCGGTTCGCGGATGCCGATCGCCATCGCCCACGGTGAAGGCCATGCGGAGTTCGAAAGCGAAGAAGCACTGCTGGAAGCCGATCTGTCCGGTTGCGTGGCCCTGCGCTTCGTCGACAACCACGGCAAGGTCACCGAGCGTTACCCGGCCAACCCGAACGGTTCGCCACGCGGGATCACCGGTCTCACCAGCCGCGACGGTCGCGTCACCATCATGATGCCGCACCCTGAGCGGGTGTTCCGTGCCGTGCAGAACTCCTGGCGTCCGGATGACTGGAACGAAGACGCGGCGTGGATGCGCATGTTCCGCAACGCTCGTGCCTGGGTGAATTGAGGCGGATGTACAAGCTCAGCTTCTTCGTGCCTCCCAGCCATGTGGAGCTGGTCAAGAGCGCTGTGTTCGCCGCCGGTGGCGGATGCATCGGCACTTACGACCAGTGCGCCTGGCAGGTGCTCGGCCAGGGCCAGTTTCGCCCGTTGGACGGCAGCCAGCCGTTTCTCGGGCAGACCGGTCAGGTGGAGCGAGTGGAGGAATGGAAAGTCGAGCTGGTGGTGGCCGATGAACTGATTGCTGACGCAGTGGCGGCCCTCAAGCACAGCCATCCCTATGAGACGCCGGCTTATGAGGTCTGGCGCCTGGAAGCGTTCTGAAGTTATCCACCGATAAAAAGCCCGCTGAACCGGAGACGCTCAGCGGGTTTTTTTGTGCCTTTTCGCCCGCAAGCCGGCGCCGGCGGGAGTGCAGTCGCGGCCGACTTGCCAGCGACAGCATCGTCAAGCGTCCGCCACTACCTCCTGGCGCAGCAGGGTTTGCAAGGCCGCTTGTAATCCTCCGGCTTTCTCACCAATCAGCACGTGCCAGACATCCCCGTCCAGTCGCCGCGTACCCTGGCAACCCAGTGCCTGGAGTGCCGACTCCGACAAGTCCTGGCTGTCGCTCAACTGCACCCGCAGGCGGGTCAGCGCAACGCAGTCGGTCTGTAGCAGGTTGTCGCGGCCACCCAGGGCGTTGAGCCATTGCTGGGCTTCTTGGGGGGGGATGTCGATCGGCTGTGGATCCCCTTCACGGAGCGGCGCTGCCACTGTGCCGGTCGAGGTCGGCAGGGCCTGACGGATTGCATCGGCAATGCTGTCGGCCATCGGCCCTACCACCACCTGCAAACTGCCACCCTTGCCGGGTCGGACCACAGCCATGGCGCCCAAAGTTTTCAGTTCGGCGTCCGCAGCCAGGCTGCGATCGGCCAGTTCCAGGCGCAGGCGCGTGGTGCAGGCGCCGACGGTGATCAGGTTGCCCGCGCCGCCCAGGGCCTTGATGTAGGCCGCGGCGCGCTGATCGGCGTTGAGTTCGGGTTTCTCGCCGGAGGGGGTGTCTTCGCGTCCCGGTGTCTTCAGGTTGAAGCGGCGGATGCAGAAGTCGAACACCAGGTAGTACACCAGCGCATACAGCAGCCCCACTGGAAACACCTTCCAGCCATTGGTGGAGCGGCCCCAGCCCAGGGCCATGTCGATGGCGCCTCCGGAGAAGGTGAAGCCCAGGTGGATGTTCAGCAGATTGGTCAGGGCCATGGCCAGGCCGGTCAGCAGTGCATGCGCCAGGTACAGCAGCGGGGCGAGGAACATGAAGGCGAATTCGATGGGCTCGGTGACCCCGGTCAGAAACGAGGTCAGGGCCATGGATAGGAAGATCCCGCCCATTACCTTGCGCCGCTCCGGGCGGGTATTGCGGTACATGGCCAGGCACGCGGCGGGCAGGCCGAACAGCATCACCGGGAACATTCCGGTCATGAACTGGCCGCCGTTGGGGTCGCCGGCGAAGTAGCGAGTCAGGTCGCCGGTGACCACGGCGCCGGTGCTCGGGTCGGTGAAACTGCCGAAGATGAACCAGGCCATGTTGTTCAGAATGTGGTGCAGGCCGGTGACGATCAGCAGGCGATTGAGCACCCCGAAGACGAAGGCACCGAAGCTGCCGCTCTCCAGCAGCAACTGGCCGAAGCTGTTGATGCTGTGCTGGATTGGCGGCCAGATCAGGCCGAACGCCACCCCCAGGCCAACGGCGCTGAAACCGGTGGCAATGGGCACGAAGCGCCGGCCACCGAAGAACGCCAGGTACTCCGGCAGCTTGATGTCCTTGAAGCGGTTGTACAGGGCTCCGGCCATCAACCCGCTGATGATCCCGGCGAGCATGCCCATGTTGATGCTGGCGTCCAGCACCTTGAGGGTCGAGATCATCACCAGGTAGCCGATGGCCCCGGCCAGTCCGGCGGTGCCGTTATTGTCCTTGGCAAAGCCCACGGCGATGCCGATGGCGAAGATCAACGCCAGATTGCCGAAGATCGACTGACCAGCGTCGTGGATGATGGCGATGTTCAGCAGGTCGGTGTCACCCAGGCGCAGCAACAGGCCGGCAATCGGCAGGATGGCGATGGGCAGCATCAGGGCGCGGCCGAGGCGTTGCAGGCCTTCGATGAAGTACTGGTACATGGCGTCTCTCCGGGAATTTTTCTTATGGGTTCAGAGGCCAATGCCGGGCGCAGGCCTGGCGGACCGCGGCGGCACCTGGGAGGTCGAGCAGCGGCTGGCTCAGCCGGCGGCATTCGGCGGCATCCAACTGGCGCACCCGGTCCTTGATTTCCCCCACCTGCGGCGGGCTCACCGACAGTTCGCGCACGCCCAGGCCGATCAGCACCGGGGTGGCCAGGGGATCGCAAGCCAGGGCGCCGCAGACCCCGACCCAGCGTCCATGGCGCTCGGCGCCGGCGCAGGTCTGGGCGATCAGTCGCAGCAGGGCCGGGTGCAGGGCATCGACCCGTGCCGCCAGCCCCGCATGATCGCGATCCATGGCCAGGGTGTACTGGGACAGATCGTTGGTGCCGATGGACAGAAAGTCGGCGTGCTCGGCCAACTGTTCGGCCATCAGCGCCGCCGCCGGGACCTCGATCATTACCCCCAGTTGCGGGCGCTGGCTCAGGCCCAGTTCGGCAGCAAGTTCTTCCAGGCGCTGGCGGATGTGCAGCAGCTCGGCCACTTCGGTGACCATTGGCAACATCACCCGGCAGCGCTGCACCGGTGCGACCTGGAGCAGCGCCCGCAGCTGTTGCTCCAGCAGTTGCGGGTGCGCCTGGGCCAGGCGGATGCCGCGCAGGCCCAGCACTGGGTTGGCTTCCATCGGCAATGGCAGGTAGTCCAGTTGCTTGTCGCCGCCCACGTCAATGGTGCGGATGATCACCGGCTTGTCGCCCATGGCGTCCAATACCGCTTGGTAGGCCTGGCACTGTTCCGCTTCATCTGGCGCGGTGTGGCGATCAACGAACAGGAACTCAGTGCGCAACAGGCCAACGCCATCGGCGCCACCTCGATACGCGTCCCGGGCTTCATCGCCGGAGGCAACATTGGCCGCCACCTCGATCGGTTGGTTGTCACGGGTCAGGGCGGGCTCATGGGCCCTTTGCTGTTGCCAGGCGCGCCGCTGGCGCAGGGTGTCGCCGGCCTGTTGCACCTGTTTGATGCGTTGCGGGTCGGGCGCCAGTTCCAGGCGTCCGCCATTGGCGTCCAGCACCACCTGGCGCTCATGGGCAATGGCCAGCACCTCCGGGCCCAGGGCCACCAGGCAAGGCAGGCCCTTGCCTCGGGCGAGGATCGCTACATGGGACGTGGCGCCGCCGGCGGCCATGCACAGCCCGGCCACGCCTTGGGCGCTGAGCTGCAGCAGATCGGACGGGGTCAGCTCTTCGGCGGCGACTATTGCCCCGGGCGGCAGATCGTAGTGCCAGGCTTCCCCCAGCAGGGCGCGCAGGACCCGTTGCTGCAGGTCCCGCAGGTCATTGGCACGTTCCGCCAGCAGTGGGTTGCCCAGTTGCTGCAAGACCCGGCATTGCTCGGTGATCGCGGCACTCCAGGCATGGGCGGCGGCGCGGCCCCGGGCGATGGCGGCATCGGCGGCATCCAGCAGGGTGGGGTCTTCGAGCAAGGCCAGGTGCGCGTTGAAGATGTCCTGTTCCTGTTGGTCCCGACGCTGTCTGGCCTGTTCCAGGGTGTGGCGGATTTCCCCGCGCACCTGCTCCAGTGCGGCGCTCAAGGCTTGCCGTTGGGGCGCGGGCGGGTGCTGGTCATGATCTTCTGCCAGGACCATGGCGCGCAGTCGCATCAGCGGCCCGCTAACCAAGCCGGGGGCGGCGCAGACTCCGTGCAGTACTCCGTCCTCTGCGGGTCGCCGGGGCGCTGGGGCAGGGGGCAGCATTGCCTCATGGGCGTGCACCGCCATGGCGGTGCTGAGGGTTTTGAGCAGTGCCTGCAAGGCGAGCTCGCAATCGGCGCCCTGGCAATCGACCTGCACTTCATCCTGTTCACCGATGCCCAGGCCCATCAGGGCGATCAAGCTGGAGCAGGGCGCGCTGTTGTCCTTGAAGGTCAATTGCGAGTGGCTGTCGAAACGTGCGGCGGTCTGGCGCACCAGGGCCGCGGGGCGGGCATGCAGACCGCCGTGATGGGCGACCTTGACCCGCGCGCTGGCCTGCCGGCTGCTGGTGTCTGCTGTCGCCGGCCGCGCACCGGCGCCGGCGCGTCGGCTGATGTGCAGCAACGGCTCGCCCACCTTGACCGTCGACCCGCTCAGCGGGCGCAGCTCGAAACCTTCGCCATTGGTCAGGATCAGCAGGCTGATCAGGCTCCGGCAATGTTGGGCCACGTGGTCCAGGTCCACCCGCAGCAGCGGTTGGCCAGCGCTGACCTCCTGGCCCTCCTTGACCAGCAAGGCAAAGCCCTCACCTTGCAACTCGACGGTGTCCAGGCCCAGGTGCAATAGCCACTCGGCACCATTGGTGGCGCGCAGGGTCAGCGCGTGCCCGGTGCGGGCCACTTGGATCACCCGGCCGGCGCAGGGGGCGTGAAGCGTATCGTTGAGCGGGTCGATGGCAATTCCGTCACCCATGGCACCACTGGCGAACACTGGGTCCGGGACGCTGTGCAGGGGCAGGACGGGCCCACTTAACGGGGCACTGAGCGTCAGGTCGTTATTGTTGTTGTGCATGGCGCAGTACTCATCCATCAAAGGGGCTTAGTGAGTGCGGGTCACTTTGCTCAGGTGGCGTGGTTGATCAGGGTCCATGCTGCGGGCCTCGGCCAGACTGGCGGCCATCACATAGAAACTCTGGATCGCCAGGATCGGGTCCAGTGCCGAGTGTTCCGCACGGTTCAGGGTCAGGTCCCGTTCACCGATGTCATCCGGGGCTGCCAGCAGGACCTTGGCGCCGCGCTGGCGCATGTCGGCGGCCAGGCTCAGCAACCCGCCCTGTTCGGCACCGCGAGGGGCGAATACCAGTAACGGGTAGTCGCGGTCTATCAGAGCCATCGGGCCGTGGCGCACTTCGGCGCTGCTGAAGGCTTCAGCCTGGATGGCTGAGGTTTCCTTGAGTTTGAGCGCGGCTTCTTGGGCGATGGCAAAGCCGGCGCCGCGACCGATCACCATCAGTCGCTGACAATCACGCAGGGCGTTGACCGCCAGGTTCCAGTCCAGGGTCGCGGCTTGTTGCAGTCCCTCTGGCAGGGCCAGGCCAGCCTCCAGCAGAGGGCTGTCCTGGTTCCAGTGAGCAATCAGCCGGGCGCTGGCGCTGAGGGTGGCGATAAAACTCTTGGTCGCGGCCACGCTTTGCTCCGCACCGGCGTACAGCGCCAGGGAGAATTCGCTGGCGGCTTCCAGTGGGCTGTTTTGCGCATTGACCATGGCCACGCTCAGGGCGCCGCGCTTGCGCAGCAGGCGCACGCTGTTCACCAGGTCGGGGCTTTGCCCTGATTGCGAGAAGGCGAACACCGCTTGGCCGCTGACCCGCAAGGGGGCCTGTTGCATGGTCACCACCGACATCGGCAGCGAGGCCACCGGGATGCCCACCTGTTGCATGGTCAGGTAGGCGAAGTAGCTGGCGGCATGGTCGGAACTGCCCCGGGCCACGGTCATTGCTACCTGCGGTGGCTGACGGCGCAGACGGCCGGCGACCTCGATCAGCGACGGGTCCAGATGTTGCAGTTGGCTACTGACGCTAGCGTGCGAGGACAGCGCCTCTTCAAGCATTTTTGAAGTCAATGTCTTCTCCTTCGACCATGACGGCGGTCAGTGTGAGTGCGCGGTCCAGGCGCACGCTGTCGGCCCAACTGCCAGGTTGCAGGCGGCCGCGTTCAGGGAGGCCGAGGTAGTCGGCGGGAAATTGCGACAGGCGCTGGGAAGCCTCGGCCAGGGGCAGGCCGATCTTCACCAGGTTGCGCAGCGCCTGGTCCATGGTCAGGGTGCTGCCGGCCAGGGTGCCGTCCGCCAGGCGCACGCCGCCCAGGCACTTGGTCACGGTGTGGCTGCCAAGCTGGTATTCACCGTCGGGCATGCCGGCGGCGGCGGTAGAGTCGGTGACGCAATACAGGCACGGGATCGAGCGCAGGGCCACGCGCATGGCGCCGGGGTGCACATGCAGCAGGTCGGGGATCAGTTCGGCGTACTGGGCGTGGGCCAGGGCGGCGCCGACGATCCCTGGCTCACGGTGATGCAGGGGGCTCATCGCGTTGTACAGGTGGGTGAAGCTGGTGGCGCCCGCGGCGAGGGCGGCAACGCCTTCTTCGTAGCTGCCCAGGGTGTGGCCGATCTGCATGCGTACGCCACGGGCACTGAGGGCGCGGATCAAGTCGTCGTGGCCGGCGATTTCCGGGGCAATGGTGATGACACGGATCGGCGCCAGTTCCAGGTAGTTCTCCACCTCGGCCAGTAGCGCGGTGTGCGCGAAATTGGGCTGGGCGCCGAGCTTGCCGGGGTTGATGTAAGGCCCTTCCAGGTGCACCCCCAGCACCCGTGCGCAACCTTGGAGGCGTTGCTCAGCGAAGGTCCCAAGCTGCGTCAGGACCTGGGCGATTTCTGCTCGCGGCGCAGTCATGGTGGTGGCCAGCAGCGAGGTGGTGCCGAACCTCAGATGGGTGCGGGTGATGGTCTGGAAGGCGTCGCGGCCTTGCATCACGTCCTTGCCGCCACCGCCGTGGACGTGCAGGTCGATAAAGCCCGGCAGCAGGTAGGGCAGGTCGTTGTCCGCCGGGTCGCAGGGGCTGCCTTGGATGGCGCTGACCTTGCCGTCCTGGTGGATCAGCCGACCGCGAACCCAGCCTTGGGGCGTGAGGATATTGTCTTCGGACATGGGCGTTTCTCTGGCTCCAGGGGGAGGATTCAGCGTCGCAGTTCGGCGACGAAGTCGTAGTAGTCGTTACGGCAGTAGGTGTCGGTGACTTCGATCGGGGTGTTGTCTTCCAGGTAGCCGACCCGGGTCATCAGCAGCATGGCGGTGCCGGGAGCGATGCCCACCAGGGCGGCGAATTCGTCAGAGGCATTGATCGCCTGAATGTGTTGCAGGGCCCGAACCACGGGGCGACCGATGCTGTCGAGGTACTCGTAGAGCGAGTCGCCGACAGCCTCGGGCTGAGCAATGAGGGTGGCCGGCAGGGTGCTCATCTCAATGGCCATCACCGCATCGTCGGCTTTGCGCAGGCGCTTGAGGCGCGCCACCTTGTCGTTGGGCGACAGGCCGAGGCGGATCAGCTCTTCGTGGGTCGGTGGGGTGATGGTGCGCTCCAGCCATTGGGAGCCTGGGACGAAGCCTTTTAGACGCAGCATCTCGCTGAAACTGGAAAGGCGTGACAAAGGTTGCTCAAGACGCGGTGTGATGAACGTCCCCGAGCCTTGACTGCGGCGTATCAGGCCTTGTTCGAACAACACCTCAAGGGCTTTGCGGGCGGTGACGCGGGAGATGCCCAGCAATTCGCTGAGGTTGCGCTCCGATGGCAGCGCTTGTTCGGCTTTCCATTGGCCGGCGTGAATCGCCGCTTCCAGGTTGCGGGCCAGTTGCAGGTACAGCGGGGTCGGCTGGGTGTCGTCGGGACGCAGGGTCAGGAGGTGATTCATCTGTAGGGTTTCCGATGCGGTTTTTAGGTTGTTGTCGCCCGGTAGTGCTGAAAAAACTAATACCACTTAAATACCATGTCAACGCCGTCGGTCTGCAGATTTTGCGATAGGCAAGGGAGGCGGCTGAGGTTGACGGCTAAAATCACTTAAGTGGTATTAGGTAGGTCTGGCGGCGAGGGCCATGGTATCTGGTGGCGACCCGTAGCGGGTCGCGAAGTGGTATGCGCGCCCGGGAGGGCGCGAGGGGGGCGAAATATTATTCGGCGGGAGGGGAATTAAGGGCGTATTTCGATCAGGGTGCCGTCTTTTACCAATCTCCACACTTCGCGCATGTCGACATTGCGCATGGCGATGCAGCCGTCGGTCCAGTCCAGGGTGTGGAAGTACTGCTCTGGAAACTCCTCGGTGTCCGGGGTGCCGTGGATCATGATCATGCCGCCGGGGTTGACCCCTTCACGGCGGGCGCGTGCTGAGTCGGTGATGTTCGGGTAGGAAATGTGCATGGCCAGGTTGTAGCGATCGCTGGTCTTGCGCCAGTCGAGCCAGTAGAGGCCTTCCGGGGTGCGTTTATCACCTTCCATGAGCTTGGGGCCCTTGGGTTTCTTGCCCAGGGAGATGCGGTAGGTCTTCAGGGGTTTGCCGCCATTGATCAATTGCAATTGATGGGCGGACTTAAGCACCAGGATTTTCTCGATGGTCTTGCCGTCCAGGGTGGCCCCCGCAGAGGCCTGGCATACAGCAACGAAGGAGTAGCACAGCAGGGCAAGCAACCAGCGCATTGACACGATATCCCCAGGCGCGCACAGGTCTCTGTGCACGTTTTATTGTTAACTGATGGCCGGCTGAGCGAGCGGCGGAATGGATTCGCAGCGCACAGGAAAGGCCTGTGTCCGCCGGTCAGCGAAGAAGCATTCTAAGGTACGACCGACGGTGCGGAAAGCCAGCTCTGACCAGGGGATGTCGGCCTCGTCGAATAACTGCACTTCCAGGCTTTCGGGGCCCGCGGCAAAATCCAGGTCGGCCAATTGCGCCCGGAAGAACACGTGCACCTGGCTGATATGTGGCACGTCGATCAGGGTATAGAGCGCCAAGTCGCGTACCCGGGCGCAGGCTTCCTCAAAGGTCTCGCGGATTGCGCCTTGTTCGACGGTCTCGCCGTTTTCCATAAAGCCGGCCGGCAGGGTCCAATAGCCCAGGCGTGGCTCGATGGCGCGTCGACATAGCAGCACCTTGCCTTCCCAGGTGGCCAGGCAGCCGGCAACGATATTGGGGTTTTGGTAATGGATGGTCTGGCAGTGATCACAGACGAAGCGCAGGCGCGAATCGCCGTCGGGTATGCGTTGGGTTACCGGGTTGCCACACTGGCTGCAAAATTTCATCTGAGGTATCCGAAAAGGCTGCGGCTATCTTGGCGCGGGCGGCCCATGGTCGGCAAGTTGTCGTTAAGCGACAGAGCCCGGGGCGGGGGTTGGGCCAGTGATGGGATTGGTGCATGATGCACGGTAGCCAACAGATCGAGATGCCTCATGCTGGACGAGCTACTTCATCGGGTAAGCCACTACACGCCTCGAACACTGGAAACCGACCGACGTTTCCCTGAAGCTGCGGTGCTGGTGCCCATCACCCGCAGCGATGATCCCGAACTGGTGTTGACGTTGCGCGCCAGCGGCCTGTCGACCCACGGCGGCGAAGTAGCGTTTCCCGGTGGTCGCCGCGATCCGGAAGATCCGGATCTGATTTTCACCGCGTTGCGTGAGGCCGAGGAGGAAGTTGGCCTGCCGCCTGGGCTGGTGGAAGTGATCGGCCCCTTGAGCCCCCTGATATCTCTGCACGGGATCAGGGTCACGCCTTATGTCGGGCTGATTCCCGACTATGTCGAATACCAGCCCAATGACGCCGAGATCGCCGCTGTTTTCAATGTCCCGCTGGAGTTCTTCCGCCAGGACCCTCGTGAGCACACTCATCGCATCGACTACCAGGGACGCAGTTGGTACGTCCCCAGCTACCGCTTTGGCGAGTACAAGATCTGGGGGCTGACCGCGATCATGATCGTTGAACTGGTCAATCTGTTGTACGACACCCGCATCAGCCTGCACCAACCACCGAAAACCTTTATCAATCCCTGAAAGCCATCACCGCGCATGGCATCCATCTGCGGCTGCCTGAGCCATGAGGACAACAAGATGAAATACCGTCTGGGCGACGCCCGAGTCGACACCCACCCGCAGAGCTGGGTGGCGCCGAATGCCACGCTGGTCGGCAAGGTCAAGCTGGAGCAAGGCGCCAGTGTGTGGTTCAACGCGGTGCTGCGTGGCGATAACGAACTGATTCTGATCGGCAAGCACAGCAACGTTCAGGATGGTGCGGTGATGCACACCGACATGGGCTATCCGCTGACTCTCGGTACTGGCGTGACCGTGGGCCATAACGCCATGCTGCATGGCTGCACCGTTGGCGACTACAGCCTGATCGGCATCAACGCGGTGATTCTCAACGGCGCCAGGATCGGCAAGTACTGCATCATCGGCGCCAATGCGCTGATCGGCGAAGGCAAGGAGATACCTGACGGTTCGCTGGTCATGGGGTCTCCCGGCAAAGTGGTGCGCGAACTCACCGAGGCGCAAAAGAAAATGCTCGAAGCCAGTGCCGCTCACTACGTT
The DNA here is from genome assembly GCF_009861525.1 of Pseudomonas sp. LD120. Classification (GTDB taxonomy): domain Bacteria; phylum Pseudomonadota; class Gammaproteobacteria; order Pseudomonadales; family Pseudomonadaceae; genus Aquipseudomonas. Next base: position 1,393,912 of record NZ_WVHL01000005.1, read on the forward strand.
CATAATGCCCAGCGGTATGCCCGAGACTTGGTTGAGCAAGAACAATGACAGCCCCAGAAAGACCCATCGCCTCGCCCTGTGTGAGCATTTGTGCCCTGGATGAGCAGGACATGTGCACCGGCTGCCAGCGCACGGTGGATGAGATCACCCGTTGGAGTCGCATGGACAATAACGAGCGGCGCGAGGTTTTGGCGTTATGCCATGAGCGGGCCAGGTCCAGCGGCTTGCTGTTGAGGGTGGGCGTCCATGCTGACGGTTGATCTGGCCCTTCGCCCTGAGCGACGGGCTGGCCCCGCCACGAGGGCTCGACGTCCTTGGCCCGATCGCGGTGCCTGAAGTACCCTGTGCACCTTCCTGACAGGTACTCCTCGCTCCCATGCTCTTCCTGATCGCCTATATCAGCAGTGTCGTGCTGATCAACTACGCCTTTTCCTCGGCCCCGCACCTGGACATCATCTGGTCGGCCTGGGGCGGATTGGTATTTGTCCTGCGCGACATGGTGCAGACGCGCTTTGGTCACGGTGCCGTGATCGCCATGCTGGCGGCTTTGGTGCTGTCTTATGTGACCTCGGACCCGACCATCGCTTTGGCCAGCGCCACCGCTTTTGCCGTCTCGGAGTGCATCGACTGGCTGGTGTTCAGTATCACCAAGCGACCGCTGCATGATCGCCTGTGGATCAGTTCGGCCCTGAGCATTCCCCTGGACACCTTTATCTTCTTCGGCATGATCGGTGTCTTGACCCCGGGAGTGATCCTGACCGCCCTGGGCTCGAAGTTTGCCGGGGTCACGGTGGTCTGGCTGGCCATGGCCTGGCGTTTGCGCAAAGCGGCGTGCGCCGGCTGAGCCAAAGGCTACGGTTCATGTAAAATGCCGCGCTCTTTCCCCGTGGGTCGCCCGCCTGGCGCTCGGCCCTCGATGATCCGCTCCTTTGAGGACCTTCAGATGACTCGTATCGGAACTCCATTGTCGCCAACCGCGACCCGCGTCTTGCTTTGTGGCTGTGGTGAGTTGGGTAAGGAAGTGGTGATCGAGCTGCAACGCCTGGGCGTCGAGGTGATTGCCGTGGACCGCTACGCCAACGCGCCAGCCATGCAGGTCGCCCACCGCAGCCATGTGATCAACATGCTCGACGGCGCAGCCTTGCGGGCGGTCATCGAGGCCGAGAAGCCGCACTTCATCGTTCCGGAAATCGAAGCCATCGCCACGGCGACGCTGGTGGAGCTGGAAGCCGAAGGCTTTACCGTGATCCCGACCGCTCGGGCGACTTCGTTGACCATGAACCGTGAAGGCATCCGTCGTCTGGCCGCGGAAGAGCTGGACCTGCCGACTTCGCCGTATCACTTCGCTGATACCTTCGAAGACTATGCCAAGGCCGTGCAAGACCTGGGTTTCCCTTGCGTGGTCAAGCCCGTAATGAGTTCTTCGGGCAAGGGCCAGAGCCTGCTGCGCAGTGTCGATGATGTGCAGAAGGCCTGGGACTACGCTCAGGAGGGCGGGCGTGCGGGCAAGGGTCGGGTGATCATCGAAGGGTTTATCGATTTCGACTACGAAATCACCCTGCTGACCGTGCGCCATGTGGGCGGGACCACGTTCTGTGCGCCGGTCGGCCATCGTCAGGAGAAGGGCGACTACCAGGAGTCCTGGCAGCCTCAGGCCATGAGCCCGAAAGCCCTGGCCGAGTCCGAACGCGTGGCCAAGGCGGTCACCGAAGCCCTGGGCGGTCGCGGCCTGTTCGGCGTGGAGCTGTTCATCAAGGGGGACCAGGTGTGGTTCAGCGAAGTGTCGCCGCGTCCTCACGACACCGGTCTGGTGACCCTGATTTCCCAGGATCTGTCGCAGTTCGCCCTGCATGCGCGGGCGATTCTCGGCCTGCCGATTCCATTGGTCCGTCAGTTCGGGCCTTCGGCTTCGGCGGTGATTCTGGTGGAAGGCAGCTCCACCCAGACCGCCTTCGCCAATCTGGGGGTCGCCTTGAGCGAGCCAGACACCGCGTTGCGCCTGTTCGGCAAGCCGGAAGTCAACGGCCAGCGGCGCATGGGGGTGGCCCTGGCGCGGGATGAGTCGATTGAGGCTGCTCGGGCCAAGGCGACCCGCGCCTCTCAAGCAGTCGTCGTCGAGCTGTAAAAAGTAGCGCGAGCAGGCTCGCTCCTGGCGGTTCCATACCAACCATGCAGGAGCGAGCCTGGCGGTGCTTCGTCTGCTCGCGTAGCGGTTGTTCAGGGCACCCGGTTCAGGTCGTTGCCGCGGGTTTCCTTCAAGCACAACACCGCGATCAAGCTCAGGATCGCCGCCCCCGACACGTAAGCCCCCACCCAGCTCAAGCCGCCCATCGCCACCAGTTTTTGGGCGAAGAAGGGGGCTGCTGAGGCGCCGACAATGCCGCCCAGGTTATACGCCGCCGAAGCGCCGGTATAACGCACATGAGTTGGAAACAGTTCCGGCAGCAGCGCCCCCATCGGGGCGAAGGTCACTCCCATCAGAAACAGCTCGATGCACAGGAACAGCGCCACGCCGGCGGTTGAGCCCTGGGTCAATAACGGTTCCATGGCAAAGCCAGACAAAATTGCCAGCACGCCGCCGACAATCAGCACCGGCTTGCGCCCAAAGCGGTCGCTGGCCCAGGCCGACAGTGGCGTGGCCGCGGCCATGAACAGCACCGCGAAGCACAGCAGGCCGAGGAAGGTTTCCCGGCTGTAGCCCAGGGTAGCGACGCCGTAGCTCAGGGAAAACACCGTGGAGATGTAAAACAGTGCGTAGCACACCACCATCGCTGCGGCGCCCAGCAGTACCGGCAGCCAGTATTGGCTGAACAGCTCGACCAGCGGCATTTTCACCCGCTCCTGGCGTGCCACGGCGTTGGCGAACACCGGGGTTTCATGCAGCTTCAAGCGTACATACAGGCCCACCATCACCAGGGCTGCGCTGAGCAGGAACGGAATGCGCCAGCCCCAGGCGCGGAACTGCTCGTCGTCCAAGCCCATGGCCAGGCCGAGGAACAAACCGTTGGCGGCAAGAAAGCCGATGGAGGGCCCCAGTTGCGGGAACATGCCGAACCAAGCGCGCTTGCCTTCCGGGGCGTTTTCCGTGGCCAGCAACGCCGCTCCGCCCCATTCGCCACCCAGCCCCAGGCCCTGACCGAAGCGCAGTACACACAGCAGGATCGGTGCCCAGGCGCCGATGCTGTCGTAGCCAGGCAGCACGCCGATCAGCGTGGTACATACCCCCATCAGCAGCAAGGACGCCACCAGGGTCGACTTGCGCCCGATGCGGTCGCCGAAGTGGCCGAACAGCGCCGAGCCCAAGGGGCGGGCCAGAAATGCAATACCGAAGGTCAGGAATGCCGAAAGCATCTGGGCGGTGCCGGAGGTCTGTGGGAAGAACACCGGTCCGATCACCAGTGCGGCGGCGGTGGCGTAAACATAGAAGTCATAGAACTCGATGGCGGTGCCGATGAAGCTGGCAGTGGCCACGCGGGTTGTGGAGTTGCTGGGTTCAGCGCTCGCGGCGGCGCTGCAGGCCGTGTGGGTTGTCATGCGGTTATCCCTGACAGTCGGTGCTCCGGTGGAGCGAATGATTAGAGGTGAGCACCCAGGGATGTGGGTTTGGCGCGGGCGCCGCTCCGGGTGGGAGTGGCGTCGAACTTCAAGCGGTTGATGCCGGCAGGATTGCGCTGTGTGCGGGTAGCACGCGGGGCTGCGGGGCTTGGGTAAGCGGCCTGATTATAGAAAGGCTCCTAACGATCCAACAAGCGTTTAGAGGGATGCCGGATTGGGTACTGTCTTGCAGGTAGCTATCGAATCGAAGAGGCGCTGCTTTGCGGGGGGGGGGCTTTGCATGCCTGGCGCCTCATGCAAGGGGAGCGTTAGAGAAGCGCAGGGACGCTGCTGGTGTGCCAGATCAGTACGCGGCTCACGCGGTTCTCCTCGGTTTCGAGGATTTCCAGGCGGTAGCGGCCGATCTTCAGGCACACGGCGCTGTCCGGGATGGTTTCCAGGGCTTCGGTGACCAGGCCATTGAGGGTTTTGGGGCCGTCGCTGGGCAGGTGCCAGCCGAGGCTTTTGTTCAGTTCGCGAATCGATGCCGCGCCTTCCACCACATAGCGGCCATCGGCCTGCGGATGGATGTGCGGATTGTCCAGGCTGTGCTCGCTCTCGAACTCGCCGACGATCTCTTCGAGAATGTCTTCCAGGGTGACGATGCCCAGCACCTCGCCGTACTCGTCCACCACCATGCCCAAGCGTCGTTGCTGCTTGTGGAAATTCAGCAACTGCAGCTGCAGCGGGGTGCTTTCCGGAACGAAGTAAGGCTCGTGGCAGGCCGCCAGCAAGCTTTCCTTGGTCAGACTGGCGTCTGGCAGCAAGTGGTTGATCTGTCGAGTATTGAGTACCGCTTCAACCTGATTGATGTCGCTGTGGAAGACCGGCAGGCGCGTACGCTTGTTCAGGCGCAGTTGGGTGACGATGTCTTCGATCGGCTCGTCCAGGTTGATGCCGTCGACTTCGCTGCGCGGTACCAGGATGTCGTTGACGGTAATGTTGTCCAGCGCGTGGATCCCGGCCAGGGCTGGGTGCTCTTGAGGGGGCGGTGCATCATCGCGCTGCGTCGGATCGTCATCACTGTGCTTGACCGCGTTGACCTTGGCGGCGAAAGGCTGCAGCAGTAACTGGCCGATGGCATTGAGCAGCCAGGCCGCTGGATAGACGATCTTCATGGGGATGGCGAGCAGGCTGTTGCCGAAACTCAGGGTGCTTTGCGGGTAGCGCACGGCCAGGGTCCGGGGCAGGTATTCGGCCAGGATCAGCAAGGCGCAGGCACTGATCAGGCAGGCCAGCCAGGGGCCGTTTTCTGCCCAATAGAACAATCCCAGCAAGGTGCTGATGATCACCGCCAGAACTCGGCACAGGGTGTTGCACAGGATCAGGCTCTCCTTGGGGAAGGCCAGTTGCGCAGTCTGCTTGTCGCCTGCGCGCGAGCCGTTGCGCAGGCCCAGCAGCTGTTGTTGGGCGGCATCGATGGCGGTGAACAGCCCCGACCAGACGATGAGCAGGGTAATTACCGCGAGCATGGGCCCGGTGGGCAGTGAGTCGGTCATGGCCGGTCGTCAGATATGCAGGATGTATTCACGAACCAGCTTGCTGCCGAAGTAGGCCAGCATCAGCAGGCAGAAACCCGCGAGGGTCCAGCGAATCGCCTTGTGCCCGCGCCAGCCGAGACGATTGCGGCCCCACAGCAGCACACTGAACACGACCCAGGCCAGGCAGGCCAGCAGGGTTTTGTGCACCAGGTGCTGGGCAAACAGGTTCTCGACGAACAACCAGCCGGAGATCAGCGACAGCGAGAGCAGGGTCCAGCCGGCCCAGAGAAACCCGAACAGCAGGCTTTCCATGGTCTGCAGTGGAGGGAAGTTCTTGATCAGTCCGGAAGGGTGCTTGTTTTTCAGTTGATGGTCCTGCACTAGCAGTAGCAAGGCTTGGAACACCGCGATGGTGAACATGCCGTAGGCCAGGATCGACAGCAGGATGTGGGCGAGAATCCCGGGTTCCTCATCAATCACCGGCACCGTGCCGGTGGGGACGAACTGCGCCAGCAGGGCGGTTAGTGCGCCGAGCGGAAACAGCAGCACCAGCAGGTTTTCCACGGGGATTCGCCAGCAAGCCAGCAGGCTCAGGGCGATGACCGCGGCCGCAATCAGACTGGCGGCACTGAAAAAGTCCAGGCCCAGGCCAATCGGGGTCAGCAGGTGGGCCAGCAGACTGACGCCGTGGGCCAGCAGGGCCAGGATGCCGAGCGTAACCAATAGGCGTCTGTTTGCCTTGGCGCCTGTGGCCAGGCGGGAACCTTGGTAGAAGGTCGCAGCGGCATAAAGGACGGCGGCGGCGAGGGTGGGTAGCAAACTGGGTGGCAAGGGGAGCATAAATCCTGTTAGGCAGGCCCGAAAGTCGCTGAGTTTGGCATAGAACCCACAGCCCTGAAAGACCACGCAAGCAGACGGCGAGGTGTCCGCCACGCCCAGTCTTCGCTATAATCCGCGCCCTGCCCACGCCGCAGGCTCATCGAGCACGTGTTTATTCCGCTCTGGGCCGCCATTACCCCGGTCTTCCTTGGGCCTGAAAGGATCGAGCATGTTTGAAAACCTAACCGACCGTCTCTCGCAGACGCTGCGCCATGTCACTGGCAAGGCCAAACTGACCGAGGACAACATCAAAGACACCCTGCGCGAAGTGCGCATGGCGCTGCTTGAGGCTGACGTCGCATTGCCGGTGGTCAAGGACTTCGTCAACTCGGTGAAGGAACGTGCGGTCGGCACCGAGGTGTCCCGTAGCCTGACCCCGGGCCAGGCGTTTGTGAAGATCGTTCAGGCCGAGCTGGAAAGCCTGATGGGCGCGGCCAACGAAGACCTGAATCTGAGCGCGGTGCCACCAGCGGTGGTGCTGATGGCCGGTCTGCAGGGCGCGGGTAAGACCACCACGGCCGGCAAGCTCGCACGCTTCCTTAAAGAGCGTAAGAAAAAGAGCGTGATGGTGGTGTCTGCCGACGTTTACCGTCCGGCGGCAATCAAACAGCTGGAAACCCTGGCCGGCGACATCGGGGTGACCTTCTTCCCGTCGGACCTGAGCCAGAAGCCGGTGGCCATCGCCGAAGCGGCCATTAAAGAAGCCAAGCTCAAGTTCATCGATGTGGTGATCGTCGATACCGCCGGTCGTCTGCACGTCGACAGCGAAATGATGGATGAGATCCAGGCGCTGCACGCGGCCATCAATCCGGTGGAAACCCTGTTCGTGGTCGACGCCATGACCGGCCAGGACGCCGCTAACACGGCCAAGGCCTTTGGCGACGCGCTGCCGCTGACCGGGGTGATCCTGACCAAGGTCGACGGCGATGCCCGTGGCGGTGCAGCACTGTCGGTGCGGGCGATCACCGGCAAACCGATCAAGTTCATCGGCATGGGCGAGAAGAGCGAAGCACTGGAGCCGTTCCACCCTGAGCGGATCGCTTCGCGGATTCTCGGCATGGGCGACGTGCTCAGCCTGATCGAGCAGGCCGAGCAGACCCTCGACAAGGACAAGGCCGACAAACTGGCCAAGAAGCTGAAGAAGGGCAAGGGTTTCGACCTCGAAGACTTCCGTGATCAGTTGCAGCAAATGAAAAACATGGGCGGTCTGGGCGGTCTGATGGACAAGCTGCCGAACATGGGCGGGGTCAACCTGTCGCAGATGGGTAACGCGCAGAGCGCAGCGGAAAAGCAGTTCAAGCAGATGGAAGCCATCATCAATTCCATGACCCCGGCCGAGCGCCGCGACCCTGAGCTGATCAGCGGTTCGCGCAAGCGCCGGATCGCCATGGGTTCCGGCACTCAGGTGCAGGACATCGGTCGCTTGATCAAGCAGCACAAGCAGATGCAGAAGATGATGAAAAAGTTCTCCGCCAAGGGCGGGATGGCCAAGATGATGCGCGGCATGGGCGGAATGCTGCCCGGCGGCGGCATGCCGAAAATGTAAAGAATCCGCGTCGGCAGTCATGTCGGCGCTTTTCCACGGGGACGTGGAATCTGGAGCAAGCCCCCGCTTGGGGTGCGCTCACTCGCTGCCGCTTGCGGCGGCTCCATGGCAAATCTGAGTGGCAGCCGATAGGCGCCGGAAAAAGTCATTTGCAAAAGTCCGGATATTCCTTAGAATATGCGGCCTTTCGGGCACCCATGCCCGCTGTGCATTTAGATTTGCAGCACCGACTACAGGAACGATGTTCACATGCTAACAATCCGTCTTGCCCTTGGCGGCTCCAAAAAGCGCCCGTTTTACCACTTGACCGTGACCGACAGCCGTAACCCACGCGACGGTTCGCACAAAGAACAAATTGGCTTCTTCAACCCGATCGCTCGTGGTCAAGAAGTCCGTCTGTCCGTGAACCAAGAGCGCGTAGCCTACTGGCTGAGCGTGGGTGCGCAGCCTTCTGAGCGTGTTGCTCAGTTGCTGAAGGAATCGGCTAAGGCTGCAGCCTGAAGCCTATGAACGCGACGCCAGCTCCTGCTGATGATTTGATCGTTATCGGCAAAATCTACTCTGTTCATGGCGTTCGCGGCGAAGTGAAGGTCTTTTCCTTTACTGATCCGATTAAAAACCTGTTGGACTACAAAACCTGGACGCTCAAGCGCGAAGGTAGCGTGAAGCAGGTTGAGCTGGTCAGCGGACGCGGGAACGACAAGTTCCTGGTCGCAAAGCTCAAGGGTCTTGATGACCGCGAAGAAGCTCGTCTTCTGGCCGGTTACGAGATCTGCGTGCCGCGCAACCTGTTCCCTGAACTGACCGACGGCGAGTACTACTGGTACCAGCTGCAAGGTCTCAAGGTCATCGACACCCTCGGGCAATTGCTCGGGCAGATCGATCACCTGCTGGAGACCGGCTCGAACGATGTAATGGTGGTCAAGCCTTGCGCTGGCAGCCTGGATGATCGCGAACGCCTGTTGCCCTATACCGAGCAATGCGTGTTGGCCGTCGACTTGGTCGCAGGCCAGATGAAGGTGGAATGGGACGCGGATTTCTAAGCGTGGCTAATTTGCGCGTAGAAGTGATCAGTTTGTTTCCCGAGATGTTCTCCGCCATCAGCGAGTACGGCATAACCAGCCGCGCGGTGAAACAGGGGCTGTTGCAGCTCACCTGTTGGAACCCGCGAGACTACACCACGGATCGACATCACACTGTGGACGATCGCCCGTTTGGCGGTGGTCCGGGCATGGTGATGAAGATCAAGCCCCTGGAGGATGCGCTGGTTCAGGCCAGAAACGCAGCCGGGGAGGGTGCGAAGGTGATCTACCTGTCGCCCCAAGGCCGCCAACTGAATCAGTCGGCGGTGCGCGAGTTGGCGAATGAGGATGCATTGATCCTGATTGCTGGTCGTTATGAAGGCATTGACGAGCGGTTTATTGACGCTCATGTCGATGAAGAGTGGTCGATTGGCGACTATGTACTCTCCGGTGGCGAGCTACCGGCGATGGTCCTGATTGATGCGGTTACGCGACTGCTGCCCGGAGCTTTAGGGCATGTGGATTCCGCGGAGGAAGATTCCTTCACGGACGGTCTGCTGGATTGCCCGCACTACACCCGACCTGAGGTGTATGCGGATCAGCGTGTTCCCGACGTGTTGCTAAGTGGCAATCACGCACACATCCGGCGTTGGCGTTTACAGCAGTCCCTTGGTCGGACCTATGAACGACGCGCCGATCTTCTGGAAAGCCGCTCGCTTTCTGGAGAAGAGAAGAAGCTGCTCGAGGAATACCTCCGCGAGCGGGACGATAGTTAACAACGTATCGATGGTAGATCCGACGATTTACCTTAGGAGCACAGCATGACCAACAAAATCATCCTTGCACTCGAAGCAGAGCAGATGACCAAAGAGATCCCAGCCTTTGCCCCGGGCGACACCATTGTCGTTCAGGTGAAAGTGAAGGAAGGCGATCGTTCGCGTCTGCAGGCGTTCGAAGGCGTAGTGATCGCCAAGCGCAACCGCGGTGTGAACAGCGCGTTCACCGTACGTAAAATCTCCAACGGTGTTGGCGTAGAGCGTACTTTCCAAACCTACTCCCCGCAGATCGACAGCATGGCTGTCAAGCGTCGCGGTGACGTGCGTAAAGCCAAGCTGTACTACCTGCGCGACCTGTCGGGTAAAGCAGCTCGCATCAAGGAAAAACTGGCTTAAGTCCAGCTTCCGATGCAGAAAAAAGCAGCCTACGGGCTGCTTTTTTGTTGCCTGTCATTTAGTCCCCGGGCGGTTGAGCAGGGCGCAGACCGTATTGGCGATCCGTTCCAGCAGAACCTCGTCGTAAGGCAGCCAGGGCAGGGCGGCCAATTTGCCACTTTGCCCTGCCAGGGCCACTTCCACCGGTGCCCCATTGCGCGTCACGCGCCCGGTGACCAGATGCACCGCATGCTCGCCGACCCGGACATGGTGCCCCTCCAGCGACAACTTCCCCTCCTCGATCAGCGTGGCGAACGCCATGCCCAGCACGTGGCGGCGCGTCAGCGTCATCTGGGTGAGATTCTGCCCGGCCAACAGATTCAGGCGTTGCTCGCGCCTGGCTGCCGGCATTTGCGGCAGTGGCTGGCCCGTCGCGGTCCGGGCCAATTCCTCGATGGCGAAGCTGCTGACGCTGACCAGCAGGTCGATGGCCCGGCAGGCTTCTGAAAACACCTGTGGCGGCACATCTTGCAGCGGTATCGGCTGCCAGTGTTTGTCGGTGCGCCGGGCAAAGCTTGTGCTACCCGACAGGCAGTGCCCCTGCCGCCCTGGATAGAGCGCCGCGTCCACCGCAAAGCTCACCCGGATATCACCCAGATGCCGGCTCAGGCCGCTGTCCCTGTCGATCTTCCAGCCTTCGCGGCGTGCCAGGCCGATCAGTGGGCGGATGGACAGGCTGTAGCCGGCGAATGCCTGGCAGTTGTGGCTTTCCCGCTCTTGCGGGGGTGGTAGGTAGTACTCGCGAAATACCTGGCGCAGCGGCTGTTTGATCCGACGTTGGCTGATCAGGGTTTGCCAGGCGTGACGCTCTTCGGCGCTGGCCGACAGCGGGTGCCACAGCGAGACCCTGCACCCGGCCTCCAGGCTCAGCGGCTGGCCCCAGGGGTCTAGCGCTTGCGCATCCGCTTCCAGCAGGAAGCTGCAGCGTTGGCCATTCTCGCCATGGGTAACCCAAACCAATGAGCGGGCAAAGGGCGAGCCCACGGCGGTGTCCGCCAGTTGCGCTCGCCAGTCGCGCAAAGACAGTTCAAAGGCGTGCCACAGTCCGGATTCCAGGCAACTGGCCAGAAGCCTGTGCTGAGCCTTGCCCGGCGTGCTGTTGGGGGGCAGGCGCAGGGCGATCTCGGGGCGTTGGGCCAAGCCGCGTTCGGCGGGCTTGAGGTTGCGCGTGAATTTTTTCTGGATGCTGGCATGCCGCACCAGGCTCAGGGCATTGCGCAGTGCCTGCACGCTTTCCGGGGTGGGCACCTGCTCGATGCAGTGACCCAGGGCAATGGCCAGGGACTGCGACGGGGCGGTCTTGGCCTGGGTCGGGGCGACGCAGGCCTTGGGCAGCAAAATGTCCATCAACGGCGGCAGCCAGGAGGCATCGCGCAGCAGGGCGACCCGGGCGGCGCGGGCGATCACCGGGGTGTCATCGGTGGTAAAGGCGCCATCGGCCACATAGGGCTCGGCACCGCTGTGGATAGCGTCCAGGCGCTGGGCCGCTGTGCTGAGAACCTGCTGTGAGAATTCGACGTACGCCGCGTCATCCATCAACACCCTGGCCGGGTCGGCGCTCAGGTGATGATGGCCGGTCCAGTACTCGCTACCGGCCAGGGCCTGCTGTGAGCGCGGCTCCAGTTGCCCGAACAGCTCGAACTCCTGCCGGGCATAGGGCGCATTCGCATAGTGTTGTTCTACGCAGCGCCGCAGCGCTGTCCGGGCCTCTTCATCCACCCATTGCGTCAGCATGTAGGCCTGGGGGTAGTTCACCGCCCACTGTCTGGAGGGTTCAGCGAGGAGCCTGCGCAGCTCCCCGGCCAGGGCCGCGCTCGGTGTCCCGCTGAACCAGGTCAGTTGCTCCACCGCCTCCTGCCAGTTGACGCCACTGCGCAGCGTCTCCAGCAGGTTGGTGTGATCGAGGGCCGGGCTCAGCTCCAATTGCGTGGCCTGCTGCACGATCGCGGTCGCCAGCTGCTGCACCGCCGGGTTGGCGTGGTCGCGCAGAGCCCGGCGGATGGCTGGCCACAGGCTGCCCAGTTGAGCGGGTGTCAGTGGGCTGATGTCGAGCGGCGGGCCGATAAAGTGAGGGTGATCCACGCGGTCGGCGTTCAGGCGTTGTTGCAACTGCGCGATGAGCGAAGGCGCGAGCGGGGCATCCATGGTGGCGGGTCTCCTTTTCAGTGGGCGAATGATCGCATTGTCTATTGCCGATCGTGGCACTTGGGCCATGCGGGGTTCTTTCAGCCCCTGCCAGGCGGCGATATACTCGCCGGCCCAATAATGTGTGATCGCCCAGACCGTGCAGCCTGCATGGACGCCCAGGGCGCGTGACACCCTCCCGGCGCTCCTGGCCTGTTGTTATCCACAGGCAGGCGGCCCTCCGATTGTTTCCCTCAAGCCTTTGGTCGCTGCCCGACAGCGCTCATCGGCCTTCCATGCCCGCAGCGTGTCCCTGCGCGGATCTATTCATTCAGGCCGTAATCCGATGACCCTTCGTGAGCAAGAAATCCAGCGTCGTACCGAACTCTCGGTGACCCGCGTGACCAAGGCGGTATTCCCGTCCACCACCAACCATCACAACACCCTGTTCGGCGGCACGGCCCTGGCCTGGATGGATGAGGTTTCGTTCATCGCGGCCACGCGTTTCTGTCGCTTGCCGCTGGTGACGGTGTCCACCGACCGCATTGATTTCAAGCATCCGATTGCCGCGGGTTCGATTGTCGAACTGGTCGGGCGAGTGGTGAAGGTGGGCAACACCAGCCTCAAGGTCGAAGTCGAGGTGTTTGTCGAAAGCATGAGCTGTGATGGGCGGGAGAAAGCCATCCATGGCTTGTTCAGCTTTGTTGCCATCAATGACGAAAAGCGCCCGGTGCCGGTGCTGCCGGAATTGGTGGCGTAGCAGGCTGCTGGCTGGAGAATGGGCCTCGGGGCTCTTCGCTGGCAGCCAGCTCCTTGTATCTCGGCTATCGCTGCGTAAGGCGCGAACGTTCTCGACTGATCATCCAGGGACGTGTCCGGACGCCGCCCAGTTCCTCGGGCTTCTAGCCTGCAATAGATTGTGCTCCAGCCTTCCAGCACTCACTCATCAAGCATCAACGGGATCTACGGGGACAGGTTATGGGGACTCGGGCTGGATCAGGGCCAGCAGGGTCCAGCCCGGTGCCGGTTTGAGGTCGCTCTCTGGGGTGACTACGTGCACCCAGCCGTTGCTGTCACGGGCGAACAGCAAGGTTGCGCGTTCGCCGTGCAGGGCCTGGTAGTCATCCCAGCCGAAGGCCTCGGTCAGGTGCGTGCTGTACAGCTCCGCGCCCTGGCCCAGCAGGCTGGCCAGCTTGGTGTAGGTCAGGGCCTCGCTGCCCAGTAGCTGGCCACGGTGTTCGTGGCTGGTGCGGTGTTTGTCGGTGCGCCGGCTTTCCTGGCTGTTGGCCAGGGCGAACAGGCGTTGGTGGCCGAAATCATGGCGAAAGCGCATCGCTGCCAGTGTGTTCAGCTCGCCGGAGGGTGACAGGGCCAGCAAGTGGCCCAGGCCCACCAGATCCAGATGGGCGTCGGCGTGTTGTGAGGCGGGATTGCCGAAATAGGTGGGCAGGCCTTCCATGCGAGCAGCGCGGATGTTCTCCCAGCTGGAGTCGGTCAACAGCACCCGGCTGCCCAGTTGTTGCAAGGCCTTGCCAATGACGCGGGCCGGGCTGTTGGCGCCGACGATGAGGAAGCCGCTGGGGGCGGGCTCCGCGACTTTCAGCAGGCGTGCCAAGGGCCGGGCGGTGGCGCTTTGCAAGACCACGGTGCCAATGATCACCGCGAAGGTCAGCGGCACCAGGAGCAGCGCGCCCTGATGGCCTGCTTCATCCAGGCGAATGGCGAAGATCGCCGACACCGCCGCTGCGACAATTCCTCTTGGGGCAATCCAGGACAGCAGGGCGCGCTCACGCCAGTTCAGGCTGGAGCCGGCGGTGGACAGCAGCACGTTTAGCGGGCGGGCGATGAACTGGATCACCAGCAGCAGAATCAGCACCAGTGGGCCCAGGGCGATCAGTGCATTGAGGTCCAGGCGTGCTGCCAGCAGGATGAACAGCCCGGAAATCAGCAGTACGCTGAGGTTTTCCTTGAAGTGCAGGATGTGTCGCACATCCACGCCTTTCATGTTGGCCATCCACATGCCCATCAGGGTCACCGCCAGCAGGCCGGATTCGTGCATCACTTGGTTGGAGACAATGAAAATCCCCAGCACCGCGGCCAGGGTGGCCAGGTTGTGCAGGTATTCCGGCAGCCACTGGCGACGCATGATGCTGCCTAGAACCCAGCCGCCGGCGATACCGAATAGGCTGCCGCAGAGAATCACGCCGCCAAAGGTCAGCAGGCTGTGGCTCAGGCCCTCGCCGGCAGAGCTGGCGATGATGAAGCTGTAGACCACTACCGCCAGCAGAGCGCCGATGGGGTCGATGACAATGCCTTCCCAGCGCAGGATGTTGGCAATCGACGCCTTGGGTCGCACCACGCGCAGCATGGGCACGATCACCGTCGGCCCGGTGACCAGGGTCAGGGTGCCGAACAGCAGGGCCAGCATCCAGTCGAAACCCAATAACCAGTGGGTGGCCAGGGTAATGACGGCCCAGGTCGACAAGGCGCCGATGGTCACCAGGCGGTGCACCACGCTGCCGATCTCCCGCCATTGCGAAAGGTGCAGGGTCAAACTGCCTTCGAACAGAATCAGCGCTACTGCCAGGGATACCAGCGGCATCAGCAGCGGTCCGAACATCTCTTGCGGGTCGAGCCAGCCCAGCACCGGGCCTGCGAGAATGCCGCTGAGCAGCAGGAACAGAATGGCGGGTAGCTTGAGTCTCCAGGCCAGCCATTGGCAGCCCAGTGCCGCGACGCCGATGCCGCCGAAAGCCAGCAAAATCTGTTGTTCACTCATCAACGCACCCTGTTCCTTGAAATGGCTGGCTATGAAAGACTAGCGACCCTCTAATCAGTTCACTACTTTTTTCGCGTTGCCCTGGGTCGCGCCTTTCGAGTCTTTATGCCTGCCATCGACCATCCTTTGATCGACCGCTTTCTCGACGCCCTGTGGCTGGAGAAAGGCCTGTCCGACAACACCCGCGATGCCTATCGCAGTGACTTGGCGTTATTCAATGGATGGTTGCAGGAGCAAGGGTTGGAGTTGCCGCGGGCCGGTCGCGAGTTGATCCTCGATCACTTGGCCTGGCGCGTGGAGCAGGCCTACAAGCCTCGTTCGACCGCGCGATTCCTGTCCGGCGTGCGTGGGTTCTATCGCTATTTGCTGCGAGAAAAACTCATTGAGGTCGATCCGACCCTGCGGATCGACATGCCACAACTGGGGCGTCCGCTGCCCAAGTCGTTGTCGGAAGCGGATGTTGAGGCGCTGCTAGCGGCCCCGGATCTGAGCGAGGCCATCGGCCAGCGGGATCGGGCGATGCTGGAAGTGCTCTACGCCTGCGGACTGCGGGTCACCGAGCTGATCAGCCTGACCCTGGAACAGGTCAACCTGCGCCAGGGGGTGTTGCGGGTCATGGGCAAGGGCAGCAAGGAGCGCTTGGTGCCCATGGGCGAGGAGGCGATTGTCTGGGTCGAGCGCTACATGCGTGATGGCCGTGCCGAGTTGCTGGGGGGGCGACCCAGCGATGTGCTGTTTCCCAGTCAGCGTGGCGAGCAGATGACCCGGCAGACGTTCTGGCACCGGATCAAGCATCAGGCCAAGGTCGCCGGAATCGGCAAGGCGCTGTCGCCCCATACCCTGCGCCACGCGTTTGCAACGCACCTGCTCAACCATGGTGCCGATTTGCGGGTGGTACAGATGCTGCTAGGGCACAGCGACCTGTCCACCACCCAGATCTACACCCATGTGGCCCGCGCGCGGCTGCAGGATCTGCACGCCAAACATCATCCAAGGGGCTGATTGGGCGTCCGTGCGGCGCTTTGCGTCGTCCGTAGTCGGTGCCGGCAAGCAGATGTGATAGGCTTTGCCGGTTTGCAAAAAGGGTGTTTGTCTGCGTTTGGTCCCGACCGGCGTTGGCGTTTGCCCATTTGCCCGCCTTCAGGAGTTCCCATGCGTTTGACCCAGATTATTGCCGCCGCCTCCCTGGCGTTGCTCAGCACTTTCGCCATGGCCGATGACAGTGCCGAAAAAGCCATCCGTAAGAGTCTCGAGACCCTGCAGCTCGAAACCCCGGTGGAGAGCATTACCGCCAGCCCCATGAGCGGCCTGTACGAAGTCAAGCTCAAGGGCAGCCGCGTGTTGTACGCCAGCGCCGACGGCCAGTTCGTGGTTCAGGGCTATCTGTTCCAGCTCAAGGACGGCAAGCCGGTGAATCTCACGGAAAAAACCGAACGCCTGGGCATTTCCAAGTTGATCAACGGCATCCCGGTCGCAGAAACTGTGGTCTATCCGGCCATCGGCGAGACCAAGACCCACATCACTGTGTTCACCGACACCACCTGCCCCTACTGCCACAAGTTGCACGCGGAAATACCGGCGCTGAACAAGCAGGGCGTGGAAGTGCGTTATGTGGCGTTCCCGCGTCAGGGCCTGGGCTCGCCAGGCGATGAGCAATTGCAAGCGGTCTGGTGCTCGGCGGACAAGAAAGCCGCCATGGACAAGATGGTCGAGGGTAAGGAAGTCAAGGCCGCCAAGTGCGCCAACCCTGTGTCCAAGCAGTTCGCTTTGGGCCAGTCGATCGGTGTCAACGGCACGCCAGCCATCGTCCTGGCTGACGGCCAGGTGATTCCGGGCTACCAGCCGGCACCGCAGATCGCCAAACTGGCGCTGGGTGCGAAATAATCCTGCATCGTCACGCTAGCCTTTGACGATCATGGCCCGCAGGTTACGACCGGCGGGCCATTAATAGAGAGCCGCGCTGTTTGCGGCTGTTTTCCACGGCCGGCCTTGAGTCGGCCGTTTTATGGGGAGTTCAGAGTGAATCCGGTCAAAGTAGGCATCTGTGGGCTGGGTACTGTCGGTGGCGGTACCTTAAACGTACTTCAGCGCAACGCCGAGGAGATTGCCCGCCGTGCCGGGCGTGGAATCGAAGTAGCGCAAATTGCTACCCGTACGCCCAAGCCTCAGTACCAGACGACCGGTATTGCGATGACCAACGATGTTTTCGCCGTGGCCACCAATCCTGAGATCGATATCGTCATCGAACTGGTGGGCGGTTACACCGTGGCCCGCGAGCTGGTGCTCAAGGCCATCGAGCACGGCAAGCACGTGGTCACCGCGAACAAGGCGCTGATCGCCGTGCACGGTAACGAGATCTTCGCCAAGGCCCAGGAAAAGGGCGTGATCGTGGCTTTCGAAGCCGCCGTGGCCGGTGGCATTCCGGTGATCAAGGCGATCCGCGAAGGGCTGTCGGCCAACCGCATCAACTGGCTGGCAGGGATCATCAACGGCACCGGCAACTTCATCCTCTCGGAAATGCGCGAGAAGGGTCGTACCTTCGAAGACGTGCTGGCCGAAGCCCAGGCCCTGGGTTACGCCGAAGCCGACCCGACCTTCGACGTCGAAGGCATCGACGCCGCGCACAAGCTGACCATCCTGGCCTCCATTGCCTTTGGTATCCCGCTGCAGTTCGACAAGGCCTACACCGAAGGCATCACCAAGCTGACCACTGCCGACGTGAACTACGCCGAAGCCCTGGGCTACCGCATCAAGCACTTGGGTGTGGCGCGGTGCACCGAGGCCGGTATCGAGCTGCGGGTTCATCCAACCCTGATCCCGGCCGATCGCTTGATCGCCAACGTCAATGGCGTGATGAACGCGGTCATGGTCAATGGCGACGCCGCCGGTTCGACCCTGTTCTACGGTGCCGGCGCCGGCATGGAGCCGACCGCTTCCTCGGTGGTGGCCGACTTGGTGGACGTGGTTCGCGCCATGACCAGCGACCCGGAAAACCGCGTGCCGCACCTGGCCTTCCAGCCGGACTCCCTGTCTGATCACCCGATCCTGCCGATCGAGTCCTGCGAAAGCGCCTACTACCTGCGCATCCAGGCCAAGGATCACCCGGGCGTACTGGCCCAGGTAGCGAGCATCCTCTCGGAGCGCGGCATCAACATCGAATCGATCATGCAGAAGGAAGTGGAAGAGCAGGACGGCCTGGTGCCGATGATCCTGCTGACCCATCGCGTTCTGGAGCAGCACATCAACGATGCGATCACCGCCCTGGAGGCCCTGCAGGGCGTCGTCGGCCCAGTGGTCCGTATCCGTGTCGAACATCTCAATTGAAGCAGCGGCAAGCTTCAAGTGCCAAGCGGCAAGCCAGAAGCGCAACTGCTCTGACTTGTCGCTTGTAGCTTGCAACTTGCAGCTCAAACCGAAGGTTTGCCCTTATGCGCTATATCAGTACTCGTGGCCAGGCACCGGCCCTGAATTTCGAAGAGGTGCTGCTGGCCGGTCTGGCCAGTGATGGCGGTCTCTATGTGCCAGAGAACCTGCCGCGCTTTACCCAGGAAGAAATCGCTTCCTGGGCCGGCCTGCCGTATCACGAGCTGGCGTTCCGGGTCATGCGCCCGTTCGTCACCGGCAGCATTCCGGATGCCGACTTCAAGAAAATCCTGGAAGAAACCTACGCGGCCTTCTCTCACAACGCCATTGCCCCGCTGCGTCAGCTGAACGGCA
The DNA here is from genome assembly GCF_009861525.1 of Pseudomonas sp. LD120. GTDB lineage: Bacteria > Pseudomonadota > Gammaproteobacteria > Pseudomonadales > Pseudomonadaceae > Aquipseudomonas. The sequence goes on from NZ_WVHL01000005.1 coordinate 1,412,265, forward strand.
ATGAGTGGGTGCTGGAGCTGTTCCACGGCCCGACCCTGGCGTTCAAGGACTTCGCCCTGCAACTGCTGGGTCGCCTGCTGGACTACGTGCTGGAGAAGCGTGGCGAGCGCGTGGTGATCATCGGCGCCACCTCCGGTGACACCGGTTCGGCGGCCATCGAAGGCTGCAAGCGTTGCGACAACGTCGACATCTTCATCCTGCATCCGCACAACCGTGTCTCGGAAGTGCAGCGTCGGCAGATGACCACCATCTTTGGCGAGAACATCCACAACATCGCCATCGAGGGCAACTTCGACGACTGCCAGGAAATGGTCAAGGCCAGCTTCGCCGACCAGGGCTTCCTCAAGGGCACGCGCCTGGTGGCGGTGAACTCGATCAACTGGGCGCGGATCATGGCTCAGATCGTCTACTACTTCCATGCGGCCCTGCAGCTGGGCGGTCCGGCGCGCTCCATCGCGTTCTCGGTGCCCACCGGCAACTTCGGCGACATCTTCGCCGGCTACCTGGCGCGCAACATGGGCCTGCCCATCAGCCAACTGATCGTCGCCACCAACCGCAACGACATCCTGCACCGCTTCATGAGCGGCAATCAGTACGTCAAGGAAACCCTGCACGCGACCCTGTCGCCGTCCATGGACATCATGGTCTCGTCGAACTTCGAGCGCTTGCTGTTCGACCTGCACGGTCGCAATGGCGCGGCGCTGGCGGGATTGATGGACAGCTTCAAGCAAAGCGGCGGTTTCAGCGTCGAAGAAGATCGCTGGACCGAAGCGCGCAAGCTGTTCGACTCCCAGGCGGTGAGCGACGAGCAGACCTGCGAAACCATCGCCGAAGTCTTCGCACAGACCGGTGAGGTACTTGACCCGCATACCGCGATCGGGGTCAAGGCTGCCCGTGAGTGCCGTCGCAGCCTGGATACACCGATGGTGATCCTGGGCACTGCACACCCGGTCAAGTTCCCGGACGCGGTGGAGAAGGCCGGTGTCGGCAAGGCTCTGGAGCTGCCGGCGCACTTGTCCGACCTGTTCCAGCGCGAAGAGCGCTGCACGGTCCTGGCCAACGACCTCAAAGCCGTGCAGGATTTCGTCAGCCAGCACGGCAACCGTGGCAAGCCGCTCTGATACCTTGGTCTTGTCGTCCACGAAGCCCGTCTCCTGACGGGCTTTGTTTTATTGCCCGCAAGCAGGGGGCGCCGCTGCGCAAAAGTGCTCAAGGCAGAGGCAAGTCCAACAGGGGGGGCTGGCGATCAGAGGTGGTCGCCGTTTTATCCTTGTCATCTTGTCCATGCATGCTCGAATACATACCGCGTAACAGGCTTTTTTACGGTGCGAACTTTCTTCTCGGGCCGGTGGTCATTTACTGTGGACGCGCCCTCGGGCATTTGTTTTCGGACTATTGAGTGGTGATCGAGATGGAAAGTATCAGTCTTTTGTTGAGCGAGTCGCTGAGTCCGTATCAGGTAGCTCTGACTCCGTCGGGTGCCCACGGCGAATGTCAGGTCACTTTGAAGAATGCTGCAGGCGCGATCGTTGTGGAACGCGAGGTCAATCAGGCACAGCTCACCGACAAGCGTTTGCTCACTGATGTCGTCGATGGTCTGCACCGCGATCTGCTGATTGCCGAGGGGCGCCTGGAGCCTTGCGTGATTGCTGCGTTGCGTCATGCCGCTGCTGGCAAGGTGTTCGATCAGCACAACTGATGCGCTTTCTTACGGAACCTTCCGGTCATTCTGTCAGTCGGACTTGTTACCAGCAGGGTCAAGCATTGTGCTCCGGTGCTTGTAGCCTGCTGGTACGGGCCTGGAAAAAAGGCCACGTTTAACCCCGAGTCGCTTCCCCACTTCTCGGGGTTTCTTTTTGCCTGGTGTTTTTCAGTGCGCTTTCAGGCCCTGGAAATAAGCCCGGGCCTCGGCGCGGTATTCGTCGCGCATTCCGGGCTCCAGCCATTGGGCGTACAGCTCCACCAGGCGATCTTCGCGCAGCGTCAGCAAGGTCTGGTTGAGTCGGGCGATGGCTTGCTGGCCTTGAGCGGTCTTGCTGCAGCCGATGTGAACCTCTTGGTATTTAGGGATGCCCTGGATCGGGTAGAACTCAAGGTCCTGCGGGTCGATGCCTTGCTGTATGGCCAGATAACGAACTTCTGGCAAATAACCCAGCAGCGAGCGCAAGCGACCCAGGCGCTGCATTTGTAACAGGCTGCCCAAGGCTTCGTTGCCATGGTGTGCGTTGATGGTGCCTACGGGGGCTTGTTGCAGCAGGCTGTCGATGTGCTGGCCATAGCTGCGCTCGGCGATTACACCCACTTTTTCCTCGCCGCTGTTGAGCAGGGCGTGCAGGTCGACTTTGCCGTTCTGGATGAAGCGGGCCAGTTGTTTACGGTCAGCGCGGCGGATCACCAGGCCATTGCTCAGCACCCGAAAGCTGGTAATGGAGAAGGTTATCCACTGTTCGCGCTCCTTGGTCTTGATCATGGCCGGGTCGCAGACGAAGGTCGATTCACGCAGCATCTGCATGCCCCTGGCTCGATTGACCCGCACAACCTGCTGCTGATATTCCGGCAGGCTGGCGATCAGTTGCGGCATCAGCAGGTCGATCACGCCGCGCCCCTTCAGCTCGCCCTCGAAAATGCTCGAAGGTGGTAAGTCTCGCATCAGCCAGATCAGGGTTTCCTGCGGTTCGCTGGAGGCACAGAGCGGCCAGAACAATACAAGCATGAGCGTCAGCGCGCGGCGGACAAGGCCTTGTCGGTAGCTGCGCATAAAGCCCGGGACGCGCGCCGAGGCGCCTGTGGAAAACCGCTGTTTCAGTTTAGATTGCCCCGATGGTGCGTAAGTCTTGGATCTGCTCGTTGCTGTAGCCCAGCGCCGTCAGGACTTGGACCGAGTGCTCGCCAAGCTCTGGTCCGACCCAGTCCGCGGAGCCGGGCGTCTCAGAGAGTTTCGGCACGATGCCGGGCATCTTGAAGCCCTTGCCGTCCGGCAGCTTGGCCTGGAGGAACATTTCCCGGGCGAGGAACTGCGGGTCGTGGAACATGTCCTCGGCGCTGAAGATCCGGCTGGCCGGGACCTCGGCCTGATTCAGTTGCTCCAGTACCTGATCCAGGGGCAGGGAAGCCACCCAGCGGTCGATCACGCCGTAGAGTTCGTCGCGGCGGCTGTCACGTCCGTCGTTGCTGGCCAGCGTGGGGTCGGTGGCCAGGTCTTCGCGACCGATGATCAGCATGAAACGCTTGAAGATCGCATCCCCGTTGGCGCCGATCTGCACGTGTTTGCCGTCCAGGCTGGTGTGGATCGACGAGGGGGTGATGCCGGGCATGATGTTGCCGCTGCGCTCGCGAATAAAACCGAACACGTCGAACTCCGGCACCATGCTTTCCATCATGGCGAAGATCGCCTCGTACAGCGCCACGTCCACCACTTGTCCCTGACCGCCGTTGACCTCGCGATGACGCAGGGCCATCAGGGCGCCAATTACGCCCCACAGGGCGGCGATGGAGTCGCCGATGGAAATCCCGGTGCGCACCGGCGGGCGGTCCTCGAAACCAGTGATGTAGCGCAGCCCGCCCATGGATTCGCCCACCGCGCCGAAGCCGGGTTGGTCCTTCATCGGCCCGGTCTGGCCGAAGCCCGACAGGCGCACCATCACCAGTTTCGGATTGAGGGCGTGCAGCACGTCCCAGCCCAGGCCGAGTTTTTCCAGCACGCCGGGGCGGAAGTTCTCGATCAGGATGTCCGCTTCGCCCAGCAGTTGCTTGAGTACCGCGAGGCCTTCCGGGTGCTTGAGGTTCAGGGTCAGGGATTTTTTGTTGCGCGCCTGGACGAACCACCACAGTGAAGTGCCTTCATACAGTTTGCGCCACTTGCGCAGTGGATCGCCGCCATTCGGGGATTCGACCTTGATCACTTCGGCGCCGAACTCGGCGCAGATGCGTGACGCGAAGGGGCCGGCGATCAGGGTGCCGAGTTCGATGACCTTTAATCCGGCGAGAGGCTTGCTGAGGCTGTTCATGGGGCATCCGCGTGGCAGGAAAATCTGCCTAGCCTAGAGCATTGATCACAATTAAGGCAGCGGTCGGCGGCGCCTATTATCGATTATTTCCTTGCCAATCTTGGGCTCATCGCGCTTCTCATTCTCGTTGATGGCGGGTTTAATAGCGCCGCTCGATAGACGGCGTCGCTTTCCGGAGGAGGGGCTGACTGTCTTTTTCGCCGATTGTGCGGTTGCTTTCGCGGGCAAGTGTCGCTGATTGCTTGACGAATTTTGTTACAAACACTCCTTTTAAAAATTACATGTGATGAATTGAAAGTCTTACATGTGATGCTTTAGGCTCTGCGCCATGGACAATAAATCCTCAGCCCATTACCAACGTTTATTCCGCCAGCGCCTGCGTGATCAGGGTTTGGTGAAAAAGGAAGTCTGGATACTGCCGGAGAACGCCCAGGCGTTGCTGGCGGTTGAACGCAAACTGCGTCAGCCCTTCGAGGGGTTGGCTCCTGTGGAAAAGGATGGAGAAATGAGCATGCCGCAGATCTGGAATGCCCGATCGTTGTGCAAAGCCCTGGAGGCCACCGAGTTGTTCAGCAGCGGCGAGGCCAGTATTGAGCTGCTCGAAGGTGCCGAGCCGAGCCTGCACGTGACCATGCGCGAATACGGTGATCTGCCGTTGTTCGTCGCCCTCTCCGGCGAGCAGATCCTGGTCGAAGCCCTGCTCTGGCCGCAAAGCGAAGTGACCGACGTGGTGGCGTTCAACGAAGAAGTGCTGCTCAGCCGCCAGTTGTTCCCGCTGTCGAGCATCGGCCTTGAAGCCCGTAAGGGGGGGGAGCGCTTCTACATGATGTTCGGTGCGCTCAGCGCCACCTCGATCCTCTCCAACGTGCTCTACGAGATCGAAACCCTGGCCAGCAATGTGATCAGGGCTACCGAGGCCTACGAAGGCTACCTGAAGGCTCAGGCCTGACCTGGAGGAATGCACATGAACGTATGGAGCAAGTTGCTTACCGCCCTGCGCGGTGGCGCCAATGAGGCGGGCGAGGCCATGGTGGACAGCCAGGCCCTGAGGATTCTCGATCAGGAAATCCGCGACGCCGATCAGGAACTGCGCAAGTCCAAGGAAGCCCTGGCCGAAATCATGGCCCGGCAGAAACTCGCCGCCGAGCGCGCCAATGGCAGCGCGGCGAAGATCGCCGAATATGAAAGCTACGCCCTCAAGGCGCTGGAGTCGGGTAACGAACAGCTCGCCCAGGAAGTGGCGCAGAAAATCGCCAACCTGGAAAACGACCTGGCCGTGGAACGCGAGCAGGCCGACGGTTTCGCCGCCAGCGTGGCCCAGTTGCGCAAGGCCGTGACCCAGGCCGAAGGCAACATCAAGCATTTGAAACAACAGGTGGATACCGTCAAGGCCACCGAAAGTGTGCAGAAGGCTCAGCAGGCCGTGGCCCAGCGCTATGGTGGCTCGCAGAGCAAGCTGCACACGGCCGTGGAGTCCCTGGAGCGGATCAAGCAGAAGCAGGCCGAGCGCGCGGCGAAGATGGAGGCCGCAGCGCAACTGGCCAGTTCCAGCAGCCCGGACGATGCGCTGGATGCCAAGTTGCGCGAGGCCGGGATCGTTGCCGGCAGCACCAGCGCCGACAGTGTGCTGGCGCGCCTCAAGGACCGTGGCAAGTCCTGATTCACCGCTGTGTTTTAGGGGCGGGGCCGTTGGGTTTCGCCTGGCTTTTTCAGGGATAGGAAAGCAATGGAAATCTTCCTGCAGACAGTGTTGTCGTTTCCCACCGTGCTGTTCAGTTTCATGCTCTGCCTGGCTGTGATCTATTGGGCCGTGGTGGCCATGGGCATGGTCGAGGTTGACCTGCTGGACTTCGAGGCCGACTCGCTGCTCGAAGGCGCCCACGCCACTGAAGGCCTGGCCGGGCTGCTGATCAAGTTCAAGCTCAACGGGGTGCCGGTCACCCTGGTGCTGACCCTACTGATGTTCTTCAGCTGGTTTTTGACCTATTTCGTCGAACTCTACGTCCTCAGCCACCTGCCCCTGGGTTGGCTGCGTTATCCCCTGGGCCTGTTGTTGGCCGTGCTGGCGCTGTTCCTGGCGGCGCCTGTCTGTGCGGCGATCTGCCGCCCGCTGCGCCCGCTGTTTCGCAAGATGGAGGCCACCACCAGCCAGTCAGTGCTGGGGCAGACCGCAGTGGTGCGTAGCGGCAGAGTCACCCTTGAGCATGGCGAAGCCGTGCTCGAGAACGGCGGCGCGGGCCTGATCCTGCGTGTGCGAGCCGATGAGGCACGAGCTTTCAAACGCGGCGATCGTGTCGTGTTACTGGAATATCTGCAGGCGCAACACGCCTATCGGGTCATTACCGAGGACGAGTTTCGCGGTCTCTGAACCCGGACTTCCTCAGAATCAAAGGAGATTGATTGCATGAATTTACCGTCGCTGCTGCCCATCCTGCTCGGGATCGGCCTCGTCGTTCTGGTGGTCTTTGGCCTGCTGGCCCTGTTCAAGGCCTTCTACATCAAGGTCCCCCAGGGTACGGCGTTGATCGTCAACGACATGTCCTCGACCCCCAAGGTGCACTTCACTGGCGCCTTGGTGTACCCGGTCATCCACCTCAAGGAGTTCATGCGCATCTCGCTGATCACCCTGGAAGTCGACCGTCGGGCCAAGGATGGTCTGATCTGCCGCGACAACATGCGCGCCGACATCACCGTGGCCTTCTACCTGCGGGTCAATGAAACCCAGGAAGACGTGCTCAAGGTGGCCAAGGCCATCGGCGTTGATCGCGCCTCTGATCGCGCTGCGGTCAACGAGCTGTTCAACGCCAAGTTCTCCGAAGCGCTGAAGACCGTGGGCAAGCAGTTCGACTTCGTTCAGCTGTTCGAGAACCGCCAGGAATTCCGTGACCGCATCATCGAAATCATCGGCAACGACCTCAACGGTTATGTGCTTGAAGACGTGGCCATCGACTACCTGGAACAGACGGCCAAGCACTCCCTGGACCCGAGCAACATCCTCGACGCCGAAGGTATCCGCAAAATCACCGAGCTGACCGCGGCGCAGAACGTCATCACCAACGAGCTGGAACGTAACCAGGAACTGGCGATCCAGAAAAAGAACGTCGAAACCCGTGAAGCTTCGCTGTCCCTTGAGCGCCAGCAGGCCGATGCCGAAGCCCGGCAGAAACGCGAGATTGAAACCATCCGTGCCCGTGAAGAAGCCGAGACCGCCAAGGTCAAGGAAGAGGAGCGCCTGAAGGCCGAGCAAGCGCGCATTCAATCCCAGCAGGAAATCGACGTGCGCACCGAGAACCATCAGCGCGAAGTCGAAGTGGCCCAACAGAACCGCCAGCGTGCGGTGGTCATCGAGGTGGAAAAAGTCACCCGCGCCAAGGACCTGGAAGTAGTGGCCCGCGAGCGTGAAGTGGAACTGCAGCGCATCGAGAAAGAAAAGGCTCTGGAAGAGCAGCGCAAGAACATCGCCACGGTGATTCGTGAGCGGGTCGTGGTGGAAAAGACCGTGGCTCAGGAAGAAGAGCGGATCAAGGAAGTGCGCGAGATTTCCGAAGCCGAGCGCCTCAAGCAAGTCGTTATCATTCAGGCCCAGGCCGAAGCCGAGCAGGATCTGGTGCGCCAGGTCAAACAAGCCGAAGCCGACGAAACCCGTTCCAAGCACAAGGCTGTGGAAATCAACAACCTGGCCCAGGCTGAACTGGAAGCCGCGGCCAAGCAGGCCGAAGCCAAGAAGCGTCTGGCCGAAGGTCTGGAAGCCGAGCGCGCTGCGCCGGGCCTGGCCGACGCCCGGGTGCTGGAAATCACTGCCGCGGCTCAGGAAAAAGAAGGCCTGGCCCAGGCTCGCGTGCGCGCCGAGCAGTTGATTGCCGAAGCCCGTGGCGAGCAGGAAAAAGGCTTGGCCGACGCGCGGATCATGGAAGCCCAGGCCGCCGCCAAAGAGAAAGATGGCCTGGCCGAAGCCAAGGTCATGGAAGAGAAACTCGGTGCCCAGGCCCGAGGTGAAGAACAGCTCGGCGCGGCCAAGGCCAAAGCCACCAAGGACTTGGGTTCGGCCGAAGCCGACGTGCTGCTGCAGCGCCTGAATGCCGAAGCCGAAGGCCTGGGCAAGAAATTCGGTGCCCTGGACTCCCTCAGCGACAGCGCCCGTCAGCACGAAGAGTTCCGCATGCAACTGGAGAAGAACTTTGAGGAAGCGATGGCCGCCATCGCCGCCAACAAGGACATCGCCAAGGACCAGGCCGAAGTACTGTCTGCCGCCCTCAGCAAGGCCAAGATCGAGATCGTCGGTGGCGAAGGCGACTTCTTCAATTCCTTCGCCAAGTCGCTGTCGGTGGGCAAGGCCATCGAAGGCGTGGTGGGCAAGAGCCCGGTGGTCCAGGACGTCCTGGCACGCCTGCTCAATGGCAAGACTGCGCCGGCCGTCGCCGCTGAACTGGCGGCAGCCGCTGCGCGCAAGGTCGACGCGCCGTCTGCCGAAGCCTGACCCACACCTGACACACCTGTAGCCGCTGCCGAAGGCTGCGACCGACTCCGTAGGAGGCGCAGCCCTTGAGGGCCTTCGGGCCCTCAAGCACGCAGCCCGCGGCAGCGGCTACCGGCCCGTGTCGGGCACCGGGCCCGAGGTTTGAGGAGCCCGTTTTTTTGCACACCGCCGCAGATCCAGGAAGGCCACGATGTCGGACGCTCAAGTCGTAACTCCCCCACAGGACGTATTGGACAAGGCCGTCGCCGAAGGCGGCGCCTATGAGGTGCTGCACAAGCGCCTGCTGGACCAGGGCCAACGCCTGCGGGCCACCACGGAGAGCCTCAACCAACGGCGTCTCGACGAGTTCGGCAACAGCCGCATGGAAGTGGTCGGGCGGGTGCGTATCCGCACCGAGAACAACTGCATCGCCCGGGACATTGTCCAAGTCGGTGACTGCCTGCTGTTCGGCTACAACGTATTTATCGGCCTGAAGAAGGAAACCCGCGTCGACGACGTGTTTTCCCTCTACCGGCTGGTGCAAGAGGGCGAAGGCTACGAAGCCGAGCCGGTGGCGCTGGAAGACAGCTTTCTGGCGGCACAGGGCTTCCTCAACGATTTCAACGAGCTCTACACCTATTACAAGAACACCCGCCTGCTGCAGTTGGCGATCCGTGACGGCAAGCTGTTGGCCAGTTTCCAGATTGGCGAACGGGTCACTGATGTGCGGGTGTTTCGCTGGTCGATCTCGGTGGACGGCCGAGACGTGCGTTACATCGATAACCGCGGTGAACGGGATATCGCCCTGCCAGCGCCCTTCGATTTCGAATGGAAGAAGGCCACCCGCGAGATGGTGGTGGAAGGCCGCTTCCCGCACCTGAATATCCTCGACACGGTGTTCGTCGAAACCCTCGGTGGCGACCTGACCATCAAGGTCGAGAACAACACCGAGTCGGGCCTGGGCATCTACCGCGAAGAGGTGCTGGACAAGACCCAGTCCCTGGACGATTCGCAGATCGAATTCGTCCGCCTGGGCAGCCTGATCCTGCTCAAGGTCCTGCCGTACCGCGAAGAGCAGTGGCGCTACCTGGTGTTCAACAGCCTGACCCGCCAGGTGGAGCGCATCGACGCCATCGGCCTGGCCTGCGTGCAGTTGCCGGAAGATCACGGGATCATTTTCCCCGGCGGCTACTACCTGCAGAGCGGCGAGTACAAGACCTTCGAACAGTCCATGGAAGGCATGCGCTTCAAGCGCTCGGTGCGCTCGCCCAACGGTGAAGATGTGCAGTACATCTTTTACCACCCGGAGCAGGGCCGCTCGGTGCTGCTGACCTACAACATGATCAACCGCCAGTTGCAGAACCCGCTGTTCGGCCACGGCTATGCGCGCCTGGAAGACGGGCGCATGGTGATCTTCGCCGCCGAAGGCGAAGAACCGACCCGGGTGCATCCGATGCAGGTCTGGCAGACGCCATTCTTCTCCGAGGAGTTCGCCGCGCGACAACCGACCCGCAGCGGCTTCCTGGGGCGCATCGGCAATGCCGAACTGGTGCGCAGCGTTTCCGATCTGTACGACTTGTGCCGCGAGATCGACACCCCGTCGGTGTCGGTGCAGCGCTATTCACTGCTGTGCCAGAACACCCGGCGCCTGTTCGACGTCTACCACTGGTTGGGCAGCGCCGAACTTGAAGGGTTGGCACCGCTGCTGCGCGAGGTGGCTTCCACCTCTGAGCTGGTGCTGGATGAGTACGAGAAAGTCGAAAGCATCCGCCGCCAGTCGGACCAGGCCATGGTGGCCGCTGAGGCCAAGCAGAAAGCCCTACTCGACAGTCTGCTGGTGGACAGTTGGGACCAGGTGCAGAGCTTCGTCGATGCGCTCAACGGCATCACCGCCCAGCGCGGCCTGCTGCTGACCATTCGCGACTACCGCTACATCGACGTGGCGCGCATCGACGCCATGGAAGCCGACCTGCTCAAGGCCCAGGAACGCACCGCCGCCGGCACCGCGACCTTCCTCGCCAGCGACCAGGCCCTGCAACCCTTCGTCACCCAGCTGGAAACCCTCGACGCCCAGGCGCAGAAAGCCGAGACCGTGGCCCAGCTCAGCGAGCCCTTGGCCGCCTTGCAAGCCATGGCCGGTGACCTGGACATGCTGTCGAGCCTGATGGCCTCGTTGCAGATCGACGACGCCACCCAGCGCACCCGGATCATCGAATCCATCTCGCAGATCTACGCCCGCCTGAACCAGGCCAAGGCCCGCGCCGAACAGCGCCGCAAGGCCCTGGGTTCGACCGAGACCGTGGCCCAGTTCGGGGCCCAGTTCAAACTCTTCAGCCAGGGCATCACCAACGCCCTGGCCCAGGCCCAGGACCCCGAACGTTGTGACGAGCAACTGTCGCGCCTGTTGGTGCAGCTTGAAGAACTGGAGAGTCGCTTTGGCGATCACGAACAGTTCCTCGGCGACATCCTCGGCAAGCGCGAGGAGTTGCTGGAAACCTTCGAGGCCCACAAGCAATCGCTGCTCGATGAGCGCCAGCGCAAGGCCCAGGGCCTGCTGGACGCGGCGCGGCGGATTCTCGACAGCCTCGGCCGGCGCACCGCCAAGTTCACCCAGGCCGAAGAACTCAATGCGTTCTTCGCCGCCGACCCGCTGATCCTCAAGTTGCGGGAGCTGGCCGAGCGCCTGCGCGAGCTCAAGGACAGCGTCAAGGCCGACGATGTCGAGTCGCGCCTCAAGGGCGCCCGGGATCAGGCCGTACGGGCCCTGCGCGACAAGACCGAGCTGTTTGAAGAGGGCGGCAACGTCATCAAGCTGGGGCCGCGTCATCGCTTCAGCGTCAACACCCAGGAGCTGGACCTGACCCTGATGCCCCGGGGCGATGAACTGCACCTGCACTTGACCGGCACGGATTTCCTCGAACCCCTGCGCGACCCCGAGCTGGAAGCCTTGCGCGACTTCTGGCAGGTGGCCCTGGAGTCGGAATCGGCCCAGTTGTACCGCGCCGAGTACCTGGCCGGACACGTGCTGGACGCCGCTGATCAGGGCCGTGACGGCCTGAGCCTGGACAGCCTCAAATCACTATTGGCCCAGCCTGATGAGCTGGCCCGGGTGATCCGCGATTTCGCTGCGCCGCGTTACAAGGAAGGCTACGAAAAGGGTATCCACGACCACGACGCAGCGGCGATTCTTGTGCAGTTGCTGCCCCTGCGCGACAGCGCCGGGCTCCTGCGTTTCGGCGCCGCGGCCCGTGCCTTTGCCGCGCTCTACTGGGACCGCCAGCAGACGCAGCCGCAACCTCAGCAGTGGGTCGAGCGGGCGCGTACCAGCCGGCATATCCAGCAACTGTTCGGGCGCCGCGAAGGCCTCTTGCAACTGCAGGAAGAAATCCTCCTGGCACTGCGCGACTGGCACCAGCAGCACGCCTTCACTCTGGCCGTCGACCTGCTGCCTGAAGCGGCCGAGTACCTGGTCCAGGAGTTGGCCGCCGAGCGTATCGAGTTCACTTTCAGCAAGTACGCCAAGCAACTCCAGGAAGCCCTGACCTTGCGCCTGCAAGGCGCGCGGATGTGGGACGACTACCAACAGGCCCTGGCGCGTCTGGCGCAGCGCCCGGCGGCGCAGTGGGCGCTGACCGAAAACTGGCTGTCGGCCTTGTGCGCCGAGGGCGAGTTCGCCGAGTGGCTCGACTACGTGCCCGAGGCGGTGGCCCTGTCGCTGCTGGGCAACGACTTTGCCAAGCGCGTCACCGAAGTCGACCTGCGGTTTTTGGTCGACAACCTGATGGGCGAACACCCGCGTATCCAGGAGCGCAGCCTGTCGCTGACGGTGGACGGCTTCTTTGCCCGCCTGCGGGCCCACCGCGAGCAGTTCCTGCCCGGTCTGCAGCGTTACCAGAGCCTGCGTCAGGGGATCATCGCGCGTGAGCGCTCGGCCCTGCGCCTGAGCGAATTCAAGCCGCGGCCGCTGAGCTCGTTCGTGCGCAACAAGCTGATCAACGATGTGTACCTGGGCTTTATCGGCGACAACCTGGCCAAACAGATGGGCACCGTGGGCGAGAACAAGCGCACCGACCTGATGGGCCTGTTGATGCTGATTTCGCCACCGGGCTACGGCAAGACCACCCTGATGGAATACGTGGCGCACCGCCTGGGCCTGATCTTCATGAAGATCAACGGCCCGGCCCTGGGTCATCAGGTGCGTTCCCTGGACCCGGCCCAGGCACCGGACGCTACTTCGCGCCAGGAACTGGAGAAGCTCAACCTGGCCCTGGAAATGGGCAACAACGTGATGCTCTATGTCGACGACATCCAGCACACCCACCCCGAGTTCCTGCAGAAATTCATCTCGCTGTGCGACGGCACCCGACGCATCGAAGGCGTGTGGAAAGGCCGGACCAAGACCTACGACATGCGCGGCAAGAAGTTCTGCGTGGTGATGTCGGGCAACCCGTACACCGAGTCCGGCGAGGTGTTCAAGATCCCTGACATGCTGGCCAACCGGGCCGACATCTATAACCTCGGCGACACCCTGGGCGGCATGCAGGAAGCCTTCGCCCTGAGCTACATCGAGAACGGCCTGACCTCCAACCCGGTGCTGGCGCCCCTGGCCACCCGCGACATGGCGGACGTCTACCGCTTCGTCGCCAAGGCCGAAGGCAAGGCCTTCTCCAGCAACGAACTGAGCCACAGCTACAGCGGCGCCGAGATCAACGAAATCACCACCACCCTGCAACGCCTGATGCAGGTGCGCGACGTGGTGCTACGGGTCAACCAGCAGTACATCGCCAGCGCCGCCCAGGCCGACCAGTACCGCAGCGAGCCGCCGTTCAAGCTGCAGGGCAGCTACCGCAACATGAACAAGATGGCGGAGAAGATCTCGGCGGTGATGAACGACGCCGAACTCCTGCAACTGTTGGCCGACCACTACCAGGGCGAATCCCAGCTGCTGACCACCGGCGCCGAGGAAAACCTGCTCAAGCTCGCCGAGCTGCGCGGCAACCAGACCCCGGAACAGAGCGAGCGCTGGGCCCGGATCAAGCGCGACTTCGTGCGCAACCGCTCCATGGGCGGCAGCGACAGCGATGTTGGCACTCGCGTCGTGGCCCAGCTCAACGATCTGGTGGAAGGCGTGCGCGGCCTGGCCCGGCCGGCGGAACAGCCGGGCGTGCGCGATGTGCTGGAAAACCTCGCCGAGCACTTGGAAACCAGCTTCCTGCCGTTGATCCAGGTGATGCACAAGAAGATCGACATCGACCTGCACGGCCACCAACGCATCGGCGACATCGCCAAGCGTCTTGACGAACTGAGCCGCATGCTCAGCCACGGTGATGTCCCGACCCTCAAGGACACCCAACCCTAGCAGGCGGTGTGAAAACTACTGCGTTTGGCAGTACTGCGTTAAAAACAGGCTTGTGTGCGAGTCCGATCGGAGTGCTCATTTACAGCCAGTAAAGTCGAGCGCGACCCTGGCCGTTCCTCGCCTGTTTTTGCCTTGTCTTGCCTTCACTCGTGACGTTTTCACACAGCCTGTGCAGCCGCCGGCTCGCCGGCGACAACCCAAGGATCAGGACATGGATTTTGCCCACCTGGACCAGCAACTGCGCGACAGCCTGCTGGACCTGAAACTAAGCAACGAAGAGCGCAACGAACTGCGCCAACTGGGCAGTGAGCTCAGTCTCGATCAGGTGCGTTACATGCGTAATCGCGCCTTCGATCTGGTACGCGAACTGAGCCTGGCCGACAGCGCCCATGTACTGCCGGCGCTGAAGTGGCTGGAGCAGGTGATCAAGACCCTGGACACGCACGCCGCCCCGGTGCGCGACATGGCCAGTGCCCACTTCAGCCCTGGCGAAGACTGCCGGCGCAAGATCCGCGACCTCTGTCGTCAGGCCCGGCGCACGCTGGCGATCTGCGTGTTCACCATTTCCGACGATCAACTGAGCGACGAGATCTACGCCTGCCACCAGCGTGGCGTGGCGGTGCGGGTGATCAGCGACAGTGAAAAACAATTCGACGTCGGCAGCGACATCGCCCGACTGCGCGAGCTAGGAGTGCCGGTACGGATCGACGACACGCCGTTCCACATGCACCACAAATTTGCCGTGTTCGACGACCGCACCCTGCTTAACGGCAGCTTCAACTGGACCCGCAGCGCCACCACCGGCAATGAAGAAAACCTGCTGGTGATCGACCATCCGCAACTGGTGGCCAGTTATCTCAAGGTGTTCAACGAACTCTGGAGCCGCTACGCGCCGCGTTGAGGCGGGCAGCGGCTGGCCTCAATGAGGCCTCAGGCGGCGTTCGGGTAACCCCAGGCGCTCTCGGCGGCCAGGCTGTCGATCAGCTTCTGGCGCAGTTCATGGGCTTTTTCCGGGGCGCTCTGGCTCATGGTTTCCAGGGCCAGATGCAACTGCTGCACCGGGTTTTCGCCGATAAACAGGTTGCGCAGTTCAAGGCCGGCAATGGCTTCCTCGAAACGTTGCTGGTGGATATGTTTCAGCACCATGGCCAGGCTCAACTGGCTGGTATAGGCCGCCAGCTGTTCCAGGCGGGTCTTTAGCTCGGCGGCTTTTGCTTGGTCGTCGATGTAGACGTAGCTCAGCGCCAGCTGTTCCAGGAAGAAGGTTTTTTCCGCGGGGGCCAGCGGCGCATTTTGCCGCTCGTCGTCGAGGGCTTGCACAGCCTGCTCCAGCAGTTCGCCGGCTTGTCGGGTTTGTTCCAGGTCGTGTAGCAGCTTGGCCTGCAACGCCAGTTTCATCGGCCGTTCGGCGTATTCGAGCTGCGAGTTGAGACGCGCCATTTCCTCCAGGTTGTTGCGGATCAACCAACTGTCGCGGCGCAGGCGCGGCAGGTCTGCCTGGACCCGCAGTTGGCTTTCCAGGACCAGCAGGCGCAACCACGGCCATTGCTCATCGCCACGCAAGGTTTCCAGTGCCCGCAAGGCTTGCTCCAGCAGATGGGCGCACCATTGCGAGTGTTCCTCGACGTAAGTGCCCCAGAGACAGACCAGGCACCAGATACGCTGCGGGGTCGAGACGGCGCAGGCCTGCAAGGCCGCCTCGGCCTCGGCCATTTCATTGCGCCCGACATGCCAGTTCAACAGGCTCAAGAGCAGCTCGCTGGCATAGGTTTCCGGCACCAGGGCGATCAGTTGTTGAGCCAGGTCCGGACGGTTGGCCTCCAGAATCAGCGTGAGTAATGGCGGATAGCCGAAGTAGTCGTCGGGCTCAGGGTTTTGCGCCAGCAGTTCGAACCCAGCGTCGAATGCCCCGGCTTGCATCAGCAGGGTCACGACGATGATTTGCGCCGACTCGGGCAATTGCGCGGCCATGGCCGGGAACTGTGCGTCCTGCCCCTGGGCGCGGTATTCGAGCAGGGTCTGTTCCAGTTCATGCAGTTCCAGTTCGTTGGCCGGCTGTTTCAGTAGCAGTTGCCAGGCCAGGCCGAGGCTGATGGCGGCTTTGTCAGCCAGCCCCAAACTGCGTTGCAGGGCGGCCAACTGCCGGTGCTCTCTGACGCAGTCCTGGCTCAACTGCTCGACACCGAAGGTCATCAGCAATGCGCGGGCCTGCTCGTGTTCACCGCTGGCCACCAGCAGAGGGAGGCGCAGCATGGGCGCAGTCGGCAGGGGCTGATTCAGGCGCTCCAGCAGGCTCAGCACAGCCTGCGGGCCTTCCTTGTCGAGCAAGGTTCCGAGCAGTTCGTTCAGTGCCATGGGCTGGTAGGTTTCATCGAGTTCGGCCAGCACCTCCAGGGCCTGCTCCTGGTCGCCTTGTCGGTACAGCGCCGCCGGCATTTGCATCAGCCCCAGTTGCCGGGCTTTGCCCGTCAGGCGCTGTGCCAGTTGCAAGGCCACTTGCGGCTCGATGACGCTCAGGTGGGCCGCGCGATTGATCTGCGCTGCCTCGTCCAGGGTGATGCCCAGGTCATTGCCGCTGCGGCTCTTGTGGGAGTACACCACCAGCAGCGAGATCACGCCGGTAATGAGCAGCAGGATGATAAGCACTTCCATGATTCCATATTCCTCTGTTGCGGGTCGGGGCCTGGCGCGTGGTACGGAGTCGTCTTGGACCACCGGGTTGCAGCTAGGCGGGTATAAGTCCGGGGGGCTCAGTTCGCCTGAAAGGGGCGCATGGCCATGCCGCTGGTCAGCCGCTCCATCAACCGTTGCTGAAGTTCGGTGGCGCGCTCGGGGGCACGCTGGTGCAGCTCTTCCAGGGCCTGATACAGGCGTGACAGAGGCTTCTTGTCGCTGAGCAGGACGCTCAGGGTCAGGGCCTCGATGGCCTGGGCGAAGCGCTGGTGCTCGATGTGATTGAGCAGCAGGTCCTCTTCCAGGCAGCGACTGCCGGCCTCCAGGCTGTGCAATCGATCCTGCAGGGCCTGGGCCGGTTCCGCCTCGCCGAGGCTCAGGTAGGCACTGGCGATGTCCTCCAGGTAGAAGGTTTTGTCCATCTCATCGACCTCTGGCAGGCGGTCGCTGTCCAGCAATGCCAGGGCTTGCTCCAGCAGGGTCCTGGCCTGGGCCGTCTGCCCCAGGTCGTGCAGCAGCTTGGTCTGCTCGCCAATGCACAGCAATTGCTGTTCGCCTTCCTCCTGTTGGTGCAGGCTGTGCAATTCCTCAAGGCCGCTGCGTACCAGCCAGCTGTCCCGGCGATGGGCCGGCAGCCGGCTTTGCAGCTGTAGCTGGGTGCGCAGGGCCTGCATGCGTATGCCGCTCCAGAACTCGTGGTCATTCTTGTAGCCGTCGATCTGTTGCAGCGCCTTGGCCAGCAGTGCCTCGGCCCATTGCGGCTGGGTGGCGTGGTGCTGTTCACACAGGCTGAGCATCAGGCCGGGATGCTGGCTCGGTTCAGGTTCCAGAGTCAGCAGCAGAGCTTCGGCTTCTGCGGTCTGGCCTTGTGTCGCCACATAGTTCAGCAGGCTCAGCAGCAGGCTGTAGCGATCCTGGTCGGGGGCTTTGTCCAGCAGACGCAGGGCGTTATCGATCGGCGGCAGGGCCAGGGTCAGGTCCATCAGTTCGCTGTACGTGGTGGAGTAGAGTGCGTCGTTGATGGGGGCCAGCAGGTTGAGGGCTGAGTCCAGCTGAGCGGCCTTGATCAGGGCGGCGACTGCCTGGGCCTGTTCTTCTGCCGGCAATGGCGCGGCCCGGGTCAGGATCGTGTCGAACTGACCCAGGGTTGCGCAGGCTTCGAAGAGGCTGCGCAGCGTCGATTGGCGATGGCCCTCTTTGGTTTCTTCAAACGCCGACCACGCCTGCTCAACGCTGGCCAGCGCCGCATCCTGCATCCCGGCCTGATGCTGTAGGCGCGCCAGGATCAGCAGGTTGCCGATGCTCTGGCGTTCCTGGGCGGCCGCTTGGCGCGGATCGCTCAGTTCGCCCAGTACGGCCAGGGCCTGGGCCTGTTCGCCGCGGGCCTGAAGGATACGCACTTGCAGCAGCGGCCAGCTGGGCAGGGCTTCCCCCCAGTTCTCCAGGAGTTCCAGGCAGGCTCGGGTATCGTCGGTGTCGAGCAGCGTTTCGATCAGGGTATTGAGCACGTACTCCCGGGCGTGAGGCGGCAGTTGCCGGTATACCTCTTGAGCCTGGGCCCTGTGTCCTGCCAGGTAGAGCTCGTTGACCACCAGTTGCAAGGCCAGTTCCCGGGCTTCGCCGGGCAAGCGCTCTGCCAGTTTCTGCGCCAGCAGCGGTTCGGCCTTGCTCAGCAGCAGGGTCTGATTGATATGGGCGGTGAGATTGGGGGTGATGTCCAGGCCCAGGCGCTGTTCGGCGATTTTTCTGCGGGTGTATAAAGCCAGAGCGCTGAACATCAACACGATGACAAGAAGGGTGGCAAAGATGGCCATGGACGTCCTTTTCTATTGAGCGGCGGCGCCGGCGCGGTGCGCGCCAGCCGATTTGCGCGGGGGTTATAAAACCCTGGTGGCAGGCTGGCAACCGACTTTACCGAGCAAATGCATTTCAGAGGATGTCATCCCTGGGTTTGTTGACCGGTCAGCGCTCGGGCAGGGCGGCAGGTTTCGGGTTAGACTTGCGGCCTTTTCGCACACTCAAGAAGCCCGCACATGGCCCAGCCGTCCACCACCTACAAATTTGAACTGAACCTGACCGACCTCGACCGCGGGGTCTACGAAAGCGTCAAGCAGACCATCGCCCGTCATCCTTCGGAAACCGAAGAGCGCATGACAGTGCGGCTGCTGGCCTACGCCTTCTGGTACAACGAGCACCTGTCGTTCGGTCGGGGTCTGTCGGATGTGGATGAACCCGCCCTGTGGGAAAAGAGCCTGGATGACCGCGTCCTGCACTGGATCGAAGTCGGTCAGCCGGACGCCGATCGCCTGACCTGGTGCTCGCGCCGCACCGAGCGCACCAGCTTGCTGGCCTACGGCAGCCTGCGGGTCTGGCAGACCCGGGTGGTGGACGCGGTGAAGAACCTGAAGAACCTCAACATCGCCGGCGTGCCCCAGGAGGTCCTCGAGACCCTGGCCAAGGACATGCCGCGCGTCATCAAGTGGGACGTGATGATCAGCGAAGGCACGATCTTCGTCACCGACGATCGCGGCCAGCATGAAGTGCAGCTGGAATGGCTGCTGGGCGAGCGCGGCTGATTGCCCGCGCTGCCCCTGAACGATCCACCGTCCCCCCAGAGAAGTTGCTGCTAGCCCATGCGTATCGAACCCCGTGAGTTGCCCGCCGTCCTGCCCTTTCTTGGCGATCTGCCACCACTGCTGACCCGCCTCTACGCCGCCCGGGGCGTGCAGTCGGTGGAGGAGCTGGACAAGAGCCTGGCGCGGCTGATCCCGTATCAGCAGCTCAAGGGCATCGACGCCGCGGTGGACCTGCTGGTGACCGCCCTCAACCAGCGCCAGCGCATCCTCATCGTCGGCGACTTCGACGCTGACGGCGCCACCGCCAGCACCGTAGGCGTGCTGGGCCTGCGCCTGCTGGGCGCGGCCCACGTCGATTACCTGGTGCCCAACCGCTTCGAATACGGCTACGGCCTGACCCCGGAAATCGTCGCCGTGGCCCTGCAGCGCGAGCCGCAGCTGCTGATCACCGTGGACAACGGCATCTCCAGCGTCGAAGGCGTGGCCGCGGCCAAGGCCGCAGGCTTGCAAGTGCTGGTTACCGACCACCACTTGCCCGGCCATGAACTGCCGGCGGCGGACGCCATCGTCAACCCCAACCAGCCGGGCTGCGAATTTCCCAGCAAGGCCCTGGCCGGGGTCGGGGTGATCTTCTATGTGCTGATGGCCCTGCGCGCGCGCCTGCGCAGCCTGGGTCGCTATGAAACCCGGCCGCAGCCGAACATCGGCGAGCTGCTGGACCTGGTGGCCCTGGGCAGCGTGGCGGACGTGGTGCCCCTGGACGCCAACAACCGCATCCTGGTGCACCAGGGCCTGGAGCGGATTCGCGCCGGTCGCGCGCGGCCGGGGCTCAAGGCGATTCTCGAGGTGGCCAAGCGTGATCATTCGCGTATCACCTCCACCGACCTGGGGTTCATCCTCGGCCCACGGCTCAACGCCGCCGGACGCCTGGACGACATGAGCCTGGGCATCGAATGCCTGCTCAGCGACGACGCTTCGGCGGCCCGGGCCATGGCCGCCCAGCTCGACGAGCTGAACCAGGACCGCAAATCCATCGAACAGGGCATGCAGCGCGAAGCGTTGGCCCAGCTCAAGGAACTGCCGGTGGAATCCATGCCGTTCGGCCTGTGCCTGTTCGACGCCGAGTGGCACCAGGGGGTAATCGGGATTCTCGCCTCGCGCCTGAAAGAGCGTTACCACCGGCCGACCATCGCCTTTGCCGATGCCGGCGAGGGCATGCTCAAGGGCTCGGCGCGTTCGGTGCCGGGCTTTCATATCCGCGACGCCCTGGACGCCGTGGCCGCGCGTCATCCGCAACTGATCAGCAAGTTCGGTGGCCACGCCATGGCCGCCGGCCTGTCGCTGCCGGAGCAGAACTTCCCGGCCTTTGCCGAGGCCTTCGACGAAGAAGTGCGGCGCCAGCTGCGCGAAGAAGACCTCACCGGGCGCCTGCTGTCGGACGGCACCCTGGCGGTGGAAGAATTCCACCTGGAACTGGCCCGCGCCCTGCGCCACGCCGGCCCCTGGGGCCAGCACTTCCCCGAGCCGATGTTCCATGGCGTGTTCGAGCTGGTGGAGCAGCGCATCGTTGGCGAGCGTCACCTGAAAGTGGTGCTGCGCAGCGAATGCGGCTCGCTGAAGCTGGACGGCATCGCCTTCGGCATCGACCGTGAAGTCTGGCCCAACCCGACCATCCGCTGGGTCGAACTGGCCTACAAGCTCGACCTCAACGAGTTCCGCGGCCAGGAAACCGTGCAGTTGATGATTGCCCATATCGAACCGCGTTGAGGCCGGTACTGCCGATCAGCTCAACGCTAGAGCGAGCAAGAACAGTGCTTGTCCTTAACTGACTGGCAGTAGGTGATGCGGTTGGTTTTGCCGGATTTTGGGAAAGCGGGGCGGTGGTATGTCTCTTTTTTTGTAAGGGGTTTCCGAGACACTCTCCGGCGCTTGCGGCGGGGGGGCGGCTCACTAGGCTCGGATCGTCGCTGAATGTTCAGTGATCGGGTTTAGCAGCCTGATACCCAGACACGTGAATGTTGCCGTGAGCCCAGTTGGCTCCCCTGCCTGCTGAGTTCTGTTATGGCGGCTGTGCGTGGGGCGCCCTTGGGCGCACCGGGTTCCTTGGAGCGGTCTGCTAACCCGCGTACCACTGTCACCCTTACGTTTAGCCGCGTGGGGTGGTGGCTCCATTCCAAGGAACTGCCCCATGAAAAAGATCGTCCCCGATCCACCCGTTTCCGATCCTTCTTCCCGTCGTAATCCAGACCACGATCTGGCCAATGAAACCGTGCGCCATGTCCTGGCCAACACTGGCGTAAAAGGCTCGTTGATCGCAACCCTGAAACCCACCGTGGCCGGCCCCGCTGGGCCTGATAACCTCTTCGCTGTGCGCCCCGGCATCAGTACCGAAGACACGCTGCTCCACGTTGCCATGCTGCTCAAGGCCGCCGAGGAGGTGTCCGATGAAATCACCGAATACGCCAGCGGCGAGGAGCGCGGGTTGATCTGGTCACTGGTGCATTCGGTGGAGATGGCCGGTGGCGGGGTGGAGGCCTTGCTCGATGGCAATCGCAGGAGCCCTGCGATTTGACGCGCCGCCAGTCGCTGCCCCGCCGCAGCGGCTGGCGTTTGTGGCCCTAGGGCGCAAGGTTTTTGCCCGGGCAATCATCAGGAACCCTGCTGGCGGCAGTGTTGTCGACTAGTCTCTAAGCACTGTCTGATTGGCCTTGTGACCTTTTGTCATTCTTCTACCCGCGGGGGGGCGGGCGCTCAACTTCGCCGTCACTTGTCGACCGTTCAAACAGAACCCTGGAGCCTGACCATTGACCGAGAGGTGCCCCATGAGTCTGCTGCTTGAACCCTATACCCTTCGTCAACTGACCTTACTCAACCGCATCGCGGTGTCGCCCATGTGCCAATACTCGTCGGTGGACGGACTGGCCAACGACTGGCATCTGGTGCACTTGGGCAGCCGCGCTGTCGGCGGCGCCGGGTTGGTGTTCACCGAGGCCACGGCGGTCACCGCCGAGGGCCGCATCACCGCCCAGGATCTGGGGCTGTGGAACGACGCCCAGATCGAACCTTTGCAGCGCATCACCCGTTTCATCACTGCCCAGGGCGCCGTGGCCGGCATTCAGTTGGCCCATGCCGGGCGCAAGGCCAGTACTCATCGGCCCTGGCTCGGCAAGTCCGGTAGCCTCAAGCCCGAGGACGGTGGTTGGGTCCCGGTGGGACCGTCGCGAATCGCCTTTGACCCGCAGCACACGGCACCGACCCAATTGGACCAAGGGCAGATTGACGGAATCATCCAAGCCTTTGTCGATGCCGCCAAACGTGCGCTGCAGGCGGGCTTCAAGGTGGTGGAAGTGCACGCCGCCCATGGCTATCTGCTGCATCAGTTCTTGTCACCCTTGAGCAATCAGCGCCAGGACCAGTACGGCGGCTCGTTTGAAAATCGCATTCGCCTGGTGTCGCAAGTGACCGAGGCCGTGAGGACGGTCTGGCCCGAAGAGCTGCCGCTGTTTGTCCGGGTGTCGGCCACCGACTGGGTGGAAGACGGCTGGAACCCCGACGAAACGGTGGAACTGGCGCGACGGCTCAAGGACCTGGGCGTGGATTTGATCGATGTATCGTCCGGTGGCACGGCGGCCAATGCCGAAATTCCTATCGGGCCCGGGTATCAAACCCGTTTTGCCGAGCGGGTGCGCAAGGAGTCGGGGATGGCCACCGGCACTGTGGGCTTGATCACCGAACCGGCCCAGGCCGAGCACATTCTGCGTACCTGTCAGGCGGACATCATCTTTCTGGCTCGTGAGCTGTTGCGCGACCCGTACTGGCCGCTGCATGCCGATGATGACCTGGGCGGGCGCAAGGCGATCTGGCCGGCGCAATACCAGCGGGCCACCCACAGGGATCAGCCGATTCATGAGTCGGACTTGCGCGATTAGCGACTGGGGATAAAAAACGCCGCTTTATCTCAAGATAAAGCGGCGTTTTTTTGCATCTTAAGTGGTGAGGGAGCTTGCTCCCGCTCGGTCGCGCAGCGGCCGTAAAACCTGAGTGCGGGGCTTGCGCCTGGTATCTGGTGGTGGCGGCCATTGGGGGCGACCAGTCGCCCCAGCGGGAGCAAGCTTGCTCGCCACGATCAGCGACTGGCTCTCTCAGCGCAGAATCACGGGTATTTGCGTTTGTCCGGCGCCGGCGGGAAGTACTGGTACAGCCAGGTTTCGCTCAGGGTGCGGTCGTGGCTGCGGATGAACAGCCGCAGCTCCACCGGTTCGACGCTGTCGTTGGTCGGGTACCAGTCGAAGAGGATGCGGTAGCCCTTGATCTCGTCCAGTACCAGGACGCTGACATCCTTGACCTCGCCGTTGGAGGCGCTGATCACCGGCTCGATGCCGGTGCCGGCGGGCAGGCGGTCGAGGCCGCCGCCGGTGAAGTCCACGGCAAAGCGTCGGGCCCAGACTGGCGGGTAGTGCTCGCCCGGGGCCCAGCCTTCGACGAAGCCGCCCATGCCCGAGCGGGTGGCATGCACTCGCGCCAACGGCGTGCCCACCGGCGGCAGGGCGCTCCAGTAGAGCCGGTAGCCGTAGTTCAGGGAGTCGCCGGCGGCCACGGGTTTTTTCGGGGTCCAGAAGGCCACGATGTTGTCCATGGTTTCGCCGGTGGTGGGGATTTCCAGCAAGTCGATGCTGCCTTCGCCCCAGGCGGTGGTGGGTTCGACCCACAGGCTCGGGCGGCGGCTGTACCAGTCCACGGTGTCCTGATAGCTGGCGAACTCATGGTCGCTTTGCACCAGGCCGAAGCCCTTCGGGTCCTTGTCGGCAAAGGCGTTGAATTGCAGGGTCGCCGGGTTGTTCAGTGGGCGGCAGATCCATTCGCCATTGCCGCGCCACATGGCCAGGCGGTCGGAATCGTGGATCTGCGGGTGAATGGTGTCGCACATGCGCCGTTCATGGGTGCCGCAACTGAACATGCTGGTCATCGGTGCAATGCCCAGTTGCTCGATGGCGGTGCGGGCATTGATGTGGGCGTCGATGTCCATCACCACGCGCTCGGCCTGGCAGTCGATGTCGAAGCGGTAGGCACCGGTGGCGCTCGGCGAATTCAGCAGGGCGTAGACCACGAAGCGGGTGCTGTCCTGGTTTGGGGTCTCGAACCAGAACTGGGTGAAGTCGGGGAACTCCTCGCGGCGCTTGGCGTAGGTGTCGATGGCCAGGCCCCGGGCCGAGAGTCCGTACTGGCCGGTGGCGTCCACCGCGCGGAAGTAGCTGGCGCCGAGGAAGGACACCACGTCGTGCTTGTCCAGTTTCGGGGCCTTGAACAGCTTGAACCCGGCAAAGCCCAGGTCGCCCTTGAGCTGGGCGGTGTCGACGCTGGTGTCCTGATAGTTGAACAGCGACGGGCGAAAGTGCACCTCCCTGGCCAGGCGGGTCTTGGGGTCGAGGCTGTGCATGCGCACCGGCTGCCTGAAGCCCATGCCGACGTGGAAGAACTGCACGTCCAACTGATGCCACAGCGAGTGCCGGCCGTCGTACCGGATGGCGTTGAAGTGTTGCGGCGTCATCGTCGCCAGGGTTGGCGGCAGCACTTGCTTGGTGTCCACATACGGGTTGCCGGCCAACTGCTTGGCTTGAGCCTTGAGGCGCTCGAAATCGAAGGCCTGGGCGTCACCGTCAGCGGCGCCAGCCCAGGCTCGGGCGGCCAGCAGCCCGCTGGCCGAGAGGCCGGTGTAGGCCGCCAGGGCCATGGAAGCTTTGAGGAGGTGCCTGCGGTGCATAGATGAACCTTGTGGGGGAGGCTGGGCTCGTCAGCGGCTCCTGGCTGACCAGGGGGGGCGCGAGGTGAGGTCCGGCCATGCCATTGGCCAAACGCAGCGGACGATAAATAGAGGCTCGGTAGAATAAACGGTTCGCCCAGGGCAAAAAAACGCTTAGCTTGTGTCCATTGGTAACCACTTGAAACGCATCAGGAACCGGACTCATGTTGCACCCGCGTGCCCTCACCGAAAACGATATCCCGCGCCTTAAAGGGATCGACCGCGCCGAAGTCATCGACGGCTTCTACCGTGTGCAGAATGGCCGTCTGATCAGCTATGCCCAGCATGAGGTGGTCAGCGGCTGGCCGGAGGGCGAGGCTGAGCATGACGCGCTGATCTTGCAGCAGTGTTACCAGCGTGGCGGCTGGTTGTACGGGATCTTCGACGCTGAGGTGCTGGTGGCGGCAGCGGTGGTCGATTGCCTGGCGATCAAGTGCGCCGGGCTGGATTTGCGGCAGTTGAAATTCCTTCATGTGAGCCTGGCTTATCGCGGCCTTGGCCTGGGCCGGCAGCTGTTCGCCCTGGCCCGGGAGCAGGCCCTGGCCATGGGCGCCCAGGGCCTTTACGTGTCGGCCACGCCGTCGCGGCACACGGTGGATTTTTATACCGGCCTGGGCTGTGAACTGCTGGCCGTCCCGAACCCTGCGCTGCTGCGCATCGAGCCCGAGGATATCCACCTCTGTCTGCGGCTGATTTAAGCCGGCGCGCGCTTGCGCCAGTGCGGCCAGGCACCGAGGGTCACCGCCCGCAGCAGCCACTCGCAGGGACCGTACTGATGAGTGCGTAGCCACAGGGCGCTGAGTTGCATTTGCAACAGGTAGATGGCGATCACCAGCAGGGGAATCCACAGCGGCGGCAGGTGGTTGATCAGCCCCAGCCCGTAGCCGGTGAACAACAGGCAGAGGATTAGCGATTGCAGCAGGTAGTTGCTCAATGACATGCGCCCCAGCGGCGCCAGGCGTTGGCACAGGCGTTGGCCCAGAGGCGAGTCGAAGGCCCGAAGCAGCAGCATGGCGTAGCTGGCCGAGAGCAGCGGTGCGCTGACTTGGCTGATGCCGTAGCCGATGACTTCCAGCCCGCCGCCGGGTGCGTAGGCGCTCCAGTAACCGTAGAGCAGGGCGCCGCCCAGGCCGATGGGCAGGGTCAGGGCCAGCAGCCTGGGCACCCGCGCGGCAAAGCGCTCGGGCGCCACCAGCAGGCCTTTGCGTCCGGCCACATAGCCCAGGAGGAACATCGCCAGGGTGCTGGGCCCTTGCAGCAGCCACAGGGCCGAGGCGGTTTCCAGCAAATGCGCAGCGTTGTAGCTGAGGGTGTCCAGCGCATCGGCGCCCATGGCCAGCTCCTTGAGCAGTGGCTGGCCGTCGGCGGCTCCGGTATAGAGGCCGGCGTTCAGCAGCTCGATGCCAAACAGCAGAATCAGCAGCGCCGTGGCGCCGATCAACAGGCTCGCCAGGATGGCTGCGACCCGCGCTGTCAGCCCGCGCAAGGCCAGCAGCACCAGGCCCAGCAGCGCGTACAGGGTGAGAATTTCGCCGTAGAACAGCAGCGCGCCATGCATCAGGCCGATGGCCAGCAAGGCCAGTTGCCGGCGCAGCATGCGCGGCACGAAACGTTCGCCCGCCCGCTCGGCGGAGGCCATCTGCAGGGTGAAGCTGTAGCCGAACAGGAAGGAGAACAGCAGGTAGAACTTGGCCTCGAACAGCACTGACACCAGCCAGCGGATCAGGTGGTCGAGGTCGCTGGCGTAGGCCGGGTTGCTGACCGGCGAGGCGTAGTAGGGATCGGCGAACGACCAGATGTTCACCGCCAGGATGCCCAGTAGCGCGAAGCCGCGCATGGCGTCCACCTGCTGCAGGCGTGCCGCTTGGCGCGGCAACGGCGCGTTCATTTCCGGGACCCGGGCAACAGGGCGTGTTCCAGAGGGACGAGGGGCATGGGGCGGCCTGTCGGTGAGTGGAGTGAAGGCTCAATTAACGCGATCAGGCGGCGCGGGGGCAATCAAACTCTTGTGAAAAAAAGTCAATGAACCTGCGCGGCCCTGTCCGCCCCAGGGTTGGCACGCCGCTCCGGGTTCAGCTCTGCGACGGCGCCGGCAGGCACTGGGCACCGGCGGCGGGCGTTTCGCCTTTTTTAGTCCACCAGGTCAGGGGCCTGATGCTGTTCAGGTCGCCGCGCTTGATCGCTTCCTGGTAGCAGGCCAGGGCCCGGGGGCCATCGGCGGTGCCCCACTGGCCCTCGGCGTAGCCGCTGCCCAGGTAGTAATAGGCGGTGGCCGAGTCCAGTTCCCGGGCGGTGCGCAGCACCAGCTCTTCGGACTTGCGGGGTTGCTGGCATTTATTGACGGAGCCATCGCCGAGGGGATCGCAGTAGTACATCGACAACATCAACGCCGCCTCGGCATCGGTCGGGGCATAAGGCCGCAGCAGTTCTTCCGGCTCCCCGGGCTTGAGCGCCGGCGCCATGCCCGAGTAGCCCAGGCTCACTGCCTGCACGGCCGCCTTGGCCGAGCCATGCCGGGCGGCGTCCAGCAGAAGCTGCTGGCCCAGATCGAAGAAGTACCCGGTCAACAGGTATTGCTCGCGGCCGCCGTAGCCCAGGAACAGATCGGCCTTGCGCATCTGCCGTTGCAAGGCGGTTTCGTTGGCCGGGGCGTCCTGGTCGAGCAGGCCGGTCATGGACCACTGCTCGACCCGTACCAGTTGCCAGCAGGCGCCCTGTTGAAAGACAAAGGCTTGGACCACGTCGCCCATGGGGTCATGCAGCACCAGGGTCTGGCTCTCCCAGAAAGATTGCAGCCCGGCACGGGCCTGAGCCTGTGGATCGAGCAGGCTCAGCAGGTGCCGGGTATCGCCCGTCAGCTTGTGCCGGGTGGTGATCTCGCGTCCGTATTCGTCACGGGCCGGGCGTTGTTCGATCAGCGGCGAATCGGTGAACGCCTGCTGCAGCTGCGGGCTGCTGGCAAAGGCCCGGAGGAAGGTCGGCAGGTCGTTGGACGGGCAGGCGGGCGCGGCGGCCATGGCCGTCTGGGCGCCGCTGGCCAGTGACAGGCCCAGGGTGATCAGGCACAACAGGTGACGAGCAAGAGGCATCGACGGAGTCATCCGAGGGTAGGGCGGTCGTGGGGTCATTGGCTTTGCGGGTCGCAATACAGCACTGAGCCGCCAGGGTGCTGGCGGTCGACGCTCAGCAGCGGACGCTGGCGCCCGTCGCCGAAAAATGTCCGCCCCAGGCGCCGGCGCACGCTTGCAACGCTGTCCTTGAGGTACAGGGCGTGCACCGAAAATGGACCGCTGTAAGGGATCAGTACTGCGCGTACTGCCAGGCCCTGGTAGGTGTCGTCGATGCAGTAGCGAGCGGCTTCGTCGAGTTCGCAGGGTTGCAATTGGCGCTCAACGAAGTATTCGCCCTGGGGCTGGTGATCGTTGGGGTCGAGGTAGACGTTTTCGATCCCGCAGGTGGCGAGGTTGGCGAACTGTTCATCCAGTGTCATGGCCAGGCAAGGGTTGCCGAGGGCCAGCAGGAGCAGCGCTCCGACTGGCGAAATGCTTTGACGCTCAACAGCCATGGACGCTCTCCTGAGGGGCGAACAATCGACACAGCCACTGCGCCAGCCAGATTGCCAGCAGCAGCGGCACGCTCATCAGGAAGCAATAGATGTAGCCACGTATCGGATGGTCGGGAAACATCGCCCAGGCGGTAAACAGCACCAGGGCGCCGACCAGGCCCAGCTTGGCCTTCAGCTTGGGCACCAGGGCCACCAGCACGCTGACGAGGATCAGCAATTGGAGCAGGAGTTCCACCATGATTCCCAGGCCGAAGCCCTTGGCGATGGAACCGAAGTGGCTGCGATACACCGATATGCCCCAGAAATGTGCCAGATAGAACAGCGGCGCCGGCAGGGAAAGGGGCACCAGGCCGGTGATGATGCGTATCAGGTGATAACGGCTTACGGCGTCCAGGCTCATGGGCGGCACTCGTGGGCGATGGAGGGAGGAGGTCGTGGCATGGGGCGCATCCTTGCTGCCGGAGGGGCTTGAGCAACTCCGGTCAGCGGTGCCGGGCTTTCAGGCGGCGATAGTGCCGTAACTGGGGGGGCTTATCCAGTCTGGCAAGGCGTCAACGCTGTCTGCCTGGGGGGCTGTGCAAGCCGGCTCGCTTTACAGGGCTGATCAGTGCGCTTTATGGCTGAACCGATGCCGTGTTCCGTGGATGTCGCGCTTCGGCGAAAGCAACATTCAGAAGCACTATCCCTGCCTGGGTCAGGGCACTTCTCTCTAGGCTTATGGCCTGATGTGTCGGCGTGACACTTAATGTTCCGGAGGCCGTAGATGAATACTCGCGGATTGCTCGATCAATTACTCAGGTCCGGCCAGGAGTTGCTGCAGAACAAGACGGGGGCAACGGCGACGGACGCGGCCAAGAGCGATCCGGGTGCTCTTGGCGGTTTGCTCGGTGGCAAGTTCGGCGGCCTGGGCGGGTTGTTGTCCGGGGCGGGGGGCGGCGCCTTGGCGGCCGGCGCCATGGGCTTGCTGCTGGGCAACAAGAAGGCCCGCAAGTTCGGCGGCAAGGCCCTGACCTATGGGGGGCTGGCGGCCCTCGGGGTACTGGCCTACAAGGCTTACGGTAACTGGCAGGCGCAGCAGGGCACGGCCCCACGCAACGAGCCGCAGACCCTCGATCGGCTGCCGGCGCCGCAGGTGGAGCAGCACAGCCAGGCGATCCTCAAGGCGTTGGTGGCGGCGGCCAAGGCCGATGGGCATGTGGACGAGCGCGAGCGGGCACTGATCGAGGGCGAGTTCCGCAAGCTGGACAACGATCCGCACTTGCAAGACTGGTTACACCGTGAGCTGAACAAACCCCTGGACCCGGCGGATGTGGCCCGAGCGGCCAGCACGCCGGAGATGGCCGCCGAGATGTACCTGGCCAGCGTGATGTTGGTCGATGAACAGCATTTCATGGAAAAGGCCTATCTGGACGAGCTGGCGCGACAACTGCAATTGGCCCCGGGGCTCAAGGCCGAACTGGAAAATCAGGTGCGTCAGAGCGGTCTGTGAGCCCGTCTCGATTCTGCCTCCCGCCAAGGATGGCGTTTCTGTCTGGCAGATTTGCCGAAATGCCTTTTTAGTCCGGAAAAAGCCCCCTAAGCGGCCATCCAGAGCGGATCAGCAGATGTGTGAAAAGTGCCGATGGTGTCGCTAAACCACCCATAAAACCTGCATCGTCCTCGGCTATACTCCCCCCATTTTTGAATGGCCTCGAGGACTGACTGTGAAGAACTGGACGTTGCGCCAACGCATTTTGGCGAGCTTTGCGGTGATTATCGCCATCATGCTGTTGATGGTCGTCGTCTCGTACTCACGGCTGTTGAAGATCGAGGCCGGCGAGGAACGCATGCGCAATGACGCGGTGCCCGGCGTCTATTTCAGTTCGATGATTCGCAGTGCCTGGGTCGACAGTTACCTGCAGACCCAGGAAATCATCGGGCTCAAGCAAAATCAGGCCATCAGCTCCGAGGACAAGGAGGACTTCAAGGTCTTCGAGCAAGAGCTGCAGACCCAGATGAACAACTACAAGCAGACCATCAACACTCGCGAGGACGAGAGCGAGTTCGATGCCTTCTATAAGGACCATCAGGAGTACAACCGCATCCAGGCTGCGGTGCTCGATCTGCATCAACGTCGGCAGGACGCCGAGGCGATCCGCCTGTTCAACGAACAATTGACCCCGGCCTGGATGGTGGGGCGCTTGAAACTCAACGACATCATCAGAGAGAACAAGGCGGTCGCTGATTCCGCGATCGTCGCCATTGATGATGCCGTGGCCGCGGCCAAGGTCAGCATGGGCGTGTCGTTGCTGTTGGCGGTTCTCGCTGCCGGGCTGTGTGGCCTGCTGTTGATGCGGGCGATCATGGCGCCGATGAAGCGCATCGTGGAAATTTTCGATGTCATGCGTACCGGCGATCTGAGCAGCCGCTTGGACCTGGATCGCAAAGACGAGTTCGGTGCCGTGGAGACCGGTTTCAACGACATGATGAGCGAGCTCACCGCCCTGGTATCCCAGGCCCAACGCTCGTCGGTACAGGTCACCACCTCGGTGACCGAAATCGCCGCCACCTCCAAGCAGCAACAGGCCACCGCCACCGAAACCGCCGCGACCACCACGGAAATCGGCGCCACCTCGCGGGAAATTGCCGCGACCTCGCGAGATCTGGTACGCACCATGACCGAAGTCTCCAGCGCCGCCGATCAGGCCTCGGTGCTTGCCGGTTCCGGCCAGCAGGGTTTGTCGCGCATGGAAGACACCATGCACTCGGTGATGGGCGCGGCGGACCTGGTGAACGCCAAGCTGGCGATCCTCAACGAGAAGGCCGGCAACATCAATCAGGTGGTGGTGACCATCGTCAAGGTGGCGGATCAGACCAACCTGCTGTCGCTTAACGCGGCCATCGAGGCAGAGAAGGCTGGCGAGTACGGCCGCGGTTTTGCGGTAGTGGCCACCGAAGTGCGACGCCTGGCTGACCAGACCGCGGTGGCCACCTACGACATCGAGCAGATGGTCCGCGAGATCCAGTCGGCGGTGTCGGCGGGGGTCATGGGCATGGACAAGTTTTCCGAGGAAGTGCGCCGCGGCATGGCCGAAGTGCAGCAGGTGGGCGAGCAGCTGTCGCAGATCATTCATCAGGTCCAGGCGCTGGCCCCACGGGTGTTGATGGTCAACGAAGGCATGCAGGCTCAGGCCACCGGCGCCGAGCAGATCAATCACGCCCTGGTGCAACTGGGGGATGCCAGCAGCCAGACGGTCGAGTCCCTGCGCCAAGCCAGCTTTGCCATTGATGAGCTGAGCCAGGTGGCCGTAGGCCTGCGCAGTGGCGTCTCGCGTTTCAAAGTCTGATGGATGAGTTCGCACATAAGCGCAGTGGCGCAGTCGGGGCAAAAAAATTGCTGTTCCTGATATTTCACATTGGCGAGGAGCGCTATGCGTTGCAGGCTGTCGATGTGGTGGAAGTGTTGCCGCGCCTGCCGCTCAAACCCGTTGCCCAGGCGCCGTCCTGGGTGGCCGGGATGTTCGCTTACCGTGGCCAGGTGGTGCCGGTCATTGACCTGTGTGAGTTGACCTTTGGCCGTGCGGCGCAATTGCGCACCAGCACCCGGCTGGTGCTGGTGCACTACCGCGGCACGGCCGGGCAGCGGCCCCGGGTGTTGGGCTTGCTGCTGGAGCAGGCTAACCACACCTTGCGTTGCGACCCGGCGCAATTTCAGCCTTATGGCCTGGACAACCGCGAGGCGCCGTACCTGGGGCCGGTGCGTGAAGATGCCCACGGATTGCTGCAATGGGTGCGGGTCGATGACCTGCTGGGCCGTGAGGTGCGTGAGTTGCTGTTTCCGGCGGTCCCCCTGGACCCGGCGTCGTTTGAGGAGTCTCCATGAGCGGCGAGCAACGGTTTTTCGATTTCCTCAAAGAGCGTATCGGCCTGGATGTCGCCTCCGTGGGTTCGGCGATCATCGAGCGAGCGGTGCGCCAGCGCTGTAACGCGTTGGATGGCGTGAGCAGCGATGAGTACTGGCACACCTTGCAAGGTTCCCGGGATGAGCAGCAGGCGCTGATCGAGGCGGTGATCGTTCCGGAGACCTGGTTTTTCCGTTATCCGGAGTCCTTCGCCACCCTGGTCAAGCTGGCCAAGGCCCGGCTGGCACAGATCAAGGGCATGCGCGCCTTGCGCCTGCTGAGCCTGCCGTGTTCCACCGGTGAAGAACCCTATTCGATCGCCATGGCCCTGCTCGACGCTGGGCTGGCACCCCATCAGTTCAAGGTCGATGGCCTGGATGTCAGCCCGTTGTCGGTGGAACGAGCCCGCGGCGCGAGCTACGGCAAGAACTCTTTTCGCGGTCAGTACACCGCGTTTCGTGAGCGCCACTTCAGCGCCGAGGGCGAGCGTTTTCTTTTGAGCGAGCGGGTCCGCGAACAGGTGCGGCTGCAGGTGGGTAATGTACTGGATCCGGGACTGCTGGCCGCCGAGCCGCCCTTTGATTTTGTCTTTTGCCGCAACCTGCTGATCTATTTCGACCAGCCGACCCAGCGCCAAGTGTTCGAAGTGCTCAAGCGCCTGACCCATGAAGACGGGGTGCTGTTCATCGGCCCTGCCGAGGGCAGCCTGTTGGGGCGTCTGGGCATGCGCTCGATTGGCATTGCGCAGTCCTTTGCTTTCAGCCGTTACAGCGAACCCGAACCGCCTGCCGTACTTCTGCCGCAACCCGTGCCCTTGTCCTTGCCGCTGCCCTCTCGCAAGGTGCTCCCCCCGGCACCGCGTCAGCGGCCATTTGCCGCGCGGTCTGCGACCGCTTCCGTGCCGGCCAGTGCGCCGGCGGTCAATGACGCGGCGAGCCTGCTGGCGCACATCGCCAGTCTGGCCAACGAAGGTAAAAGCGCCGAGGCCCGCGCAGCCTGTGAAGGCTATCTGCAACAGCATGAACCGGTGGCCCAGGTGTTCTATTGGCTGGGGCTGCTCAGTGATGTGGCCGGCAATGCCCTGGAAGCCCAGGGTTTCTATCGCAAGGCCCTGTACCTGGCGCCGCAGCACCCTGAAGCCCTGGCGCACCTGGCGGCGCTGTTGGCGTCCCAGGGCGATGTCGCCGGAGCCCAACGATTGCAGGAGCGCGCTGCCCGCAGCATGCGCACTGCCGACCATGAGTTGAAACGATGAGCCATTCCTATTCATTGGGCGTGACCCGCGAAGATGCGCAGGCCATCGATGATTGCTGGAACCGCATCGGTATCCACGGCGACAGGTCCTGCCCGCTGCTCGTCGAACACATCCATTGCCGTAACTGCTCGGTGTATTCCGCGGCTGCCACGAGCCTGCTGGATCGCTACTCGCTGCGTCAGGAGGACCGGGAACAATCGGTGGCGCAGGAGGCTGCCACTGATCTGGTGACCCGTTCGCTGCTGATGTTCCGCCTTGGCGAGGAATGGCTGGCTCTGGCGACCCGCTGTCTGCTGGAGGTGGCCCCGCTGGAGGCGATTCACTCCTTGCCCCACCAGCGTTCGCGGGCGTTGCTGGGCGTGGCCAATGTGCGTGGGGCGTTGGTGGCCTGCCTGTCTTTGACCGAACTCTTGGGCCTGGACCCAACCCTTGCCCCCGCCGCCGCGGGCCGGATCATGCCCCGGATGCTGATCATCGGCGCCGAGGGTGGGCCGGTGGTGGTGCCGGTGGATGAAGTGCAGGGCATCCACGCCATCGACGAGCGGATTCTCGGCGGCGCGTCGCTTTCCGGTGAACAAGCCAATGCCAAGTTCACCCGCGGCGTGTTGCAATGGCAGGGCCGCAGCCTGCGTTTGCTGGACGAAGAGCAATTGCTCTTGGCTGTGACCCGGAGCCTGACATGACCCCCGATCAAATGCGCGATGCCTCGTTGCTGGAACTGTTCAGCCTGGAAGCCGAGGCCCAGACCCAGGTGCTCAGCGCCGGGCTGCTGGCCCTGGAACGCAACCCGACCCAGGCTGATCAGTTGGAGGCCTGCATGCGCGCCGCCCACTCCCTCAAGGGGGCGGCGCGGATTGTCGGAGTCGATGCTGGGGTCAGCGTCGCCCATGTGATGGAAGATTGCCTGGTCAGCGCCCAGGAAGGGCGTTTGTACCTGCAGCCAGAGCACATTGATACCTTGTTGCGGGGCACCGACCTGTTGATGCGCATTGCTACGCCGGGCGGCGCGGCCACCGTCGCGCCGGACATCCCGGTCTATGTGGCGTTGATGGAGGGGTTGTTGACTCAGGGCCCGCAGGCCCCGAGGGCGGCGGTTCCCTCGTCTGAGCCGACGGTTGCGCTCGACACGGCGCCGGAGCCACTGGGCGAGCCAGACCCCGAGCCCCAGTCGCAGTCCAGCGAAGCCGTCCAGGATTCCTTGGCGAGCGCCACGCGCCCAGGCAAGCGCATGACGGAAGGCGGCGAGCGAGTGTTGCGGGTGACCGCTGAGCGCCTCAACAGCCTGCTGGACCTGTCGAGCAAGTCGCTGGTGGAAACCCAGCGGCTCAAGCCTTACCTGGCCACGATGCAGCGTCTCAAGCGGATTCAGAGCAACAGCCTGACGGCCCTGGAAAACCTCAACCTGCACCTCAAGGAGCATGCGCTGAGCCTGGAGGCTCAGGAAGCCCTGGCAGATGCGCGGCGCTTGCTGGCCGAGTCGCAACAGTTACTGGCGGAGAAAACCGCCGAGCTCGATGAGTTCGGCTGGCAGGCCAGCCAGCGTGCCCAGGTGCTGTATGACACGGCCCTGGCCTGTCGCATGCGGCCGTTTGCCGACGTGCTCAGTGGCCAGGCGCGCATGGTTCGCGATCTGGGGCGCAGCCTGGGCAAACAGGTGCGATTGGAGATCGAGGGCGAAAAAACCCAAGTCGATCGCGACGTGCTGGAAAAGCTAGAAGCGCCACTGACTCATTTGTTGCGCAACGCCGTCGACCACGGCATCGAATTGCCCGAGCAGCGTTTGCTGGCCGGCAAACCGGCACAAGGGGTGATTCGCCTGCGGGCGTCCCACCAGGCCGGCCTCTTGATGCTGGAACTCAGTGATGACGGTAACGGTGTGGATCTGCAGCGCCTGCGTCAAAGCATTGTCGAGCGCCAGTTGTCACCGGCCGAGACTGCTACGCAGCTCAGTGAAGAAGAGCTGCTGACCTTCCTCTTCCTGCCGGGCTTCAGCCTGCGGGACAAGGTCACCGAAGTATCCGGGCGCGGTGTCGGTCTGGATGCGGTGCAGCACATGGTGCGCCAATTGCGCGGGGCGGTGCTGCTGGAGCAGACCTGCGGCCAGGGCAGTCGCTTCCACCTGGAAGTGCCGTTGACCCTGTCGGTGGTGCGCAGCCTGGTGGTGGAGGTTGGCGACGAGGCCTATGCCTTCCCGCTGGCCCATATCGAGTGCATGTGCGACCTGGCGCCCGAGGCGATTGTGCAGGTGGAAGGGCGCCAGCACTTCTGGCATGAGGGGCGGCACGTCGGCCTGGTGGCGGCCAGCCAGTTGTTGCAGCGCCCGACCACCGCGAACAGCGCGCCGACTCTGAAAGTGGTGGTGATTCGCGAACGCGACGCCATGTACGGAATCGCCGTGGAGCGCTTCATCGGTGAGCGCACCCTGGTGGTGCTGCCCCTGGACGAGCGCCTGGGCAAGATCCAGGACATCTCCGCCGGAGCCTTGCTTGATGACGGCCGAGTGGCGTTGATCGTTGATGTGGAAGACATGCTGCGATCGGTGGACAAACTGCTCAATACCGGTCGCCTGGAGCGCATTGCCGGACAACACCAGCAGCATGCATTGGCTGCGCGCAAACGTATTCTGGTGGTCGACGATTCGCTGACAGTGCGCGAGTTGCAGCGCAAGCTGCTGATCAACCGGGGCTATGACGTGGCGGTGGCGGTGGATGGCATGGACGGCTGGAATGCCCTGCGTTCGGACAGTTTTGATCTGTTGATCACCGATATCGACATGCCGCGAATGGATGGAATTGAATTGGTCACACTCTTGCGCCGTGACAATCGTCTGCAATCGCTGCCAGTGATGGTGGTGTCCTACAAAGATCGCGAGGAAGACCGGCGTCGTGGGCTGGACGCCGGTGCCGACTATTATCTAGCCAAAGCCAGCTTCCATGACGACGCTCTGCTCGATGCGGTGGTGGAGCTGATTGGAGGCGCGCGGGCATGAAGATCGCAATCGTCAACGACATGCCCATGGCGGTGGAGGCCTTGCGTCGTGCCTTGGCTTTCGACCCCAGCCACGAAGTGGTGTGGGTCGCGACCAATGGGGCCGACGCGGTCAAATACTGTGCCGAGCTGACCCCGGATCTGATTCTCATGGACCTGATCATGCCGGTGATGGACGGTGTCGAGGCGACACGGCGGATCATGGCGGAGTCGCCATGCGCCATCGTGATTGTCACCGTCG
Source organism: Pseudomonas sp. LD120 (assembly GCF_009861525.1). GTDB lineage: Bacteria > Pseudomonadota > Gammaproteobacteria > Pseudomonadales > Pseudomonadaceae > Aquipseudomonas. Next base: position 1,449,066 of record NZ_WVHL01000005.1, read on the forward strand.
ACCGTCAGCAGAACGTGCACAGGGTCTTCGAAGCCATGGGGCACGGCGCCCTGGATGTGGTGGACACACCGGCTTTGGGGGCGGGCAATGCCCAGGAGGCGGCGGCGCCGCTGTTGCGCAAGATCCTCAATATTGGCTGGTTGATCGGCCAGCGCGGTAGCCGGGTACGTTCCGCGCCGCAGCCGTTGCGCAGCGGTGCGCCACGCCAGAGTCTGGTGGCCATTGGCTCCTCCGCAGGCGGCCCGGCGGCCCTGGAAATGCTGCTCAAGGGCTTGCCAAGGGACTTCCCCGCCGCCATCGTGCTGGTCCAGCATGTCGACCAGGTGTTTGCCGCAGGCATGGCCGAATGGCTCAGCAGCGCCTCCGGCCTGGAGGTGCGCCTGGCCCGAGAGGGTGAGCCGCCGCAAAACGGCAAGGTATTGCTGGCGGGCACCAACCACCACATCCGTCTGTTGAAAAACGGCACCCTGGCGTATACCGCCGAGCCGGTGAACGAGATCTACCGGCCCTCCATCGATGTGTTTTTCGAGAGTGTCGCCAGTTACTGGAATGGTGATGCGGTAGGGGTGCTGTTGACCGGCATGGGCCGTGACGGCGCCCAAGGCTTGAAGCTGATGCGTGATCAGGGTTATCTGACCATCGCTCAGGATCAGAACAGTAGCGCGGTGTACGGCATGCCCAAGGCGGCGGCTGCCATCGGCGCCGCTGCAGAGATTCGCCCACTGGACAAGATCGCTCCACGTTTGCTGGAGATATTTGCCAAATGACCGATAAACGCAGCTGTCCTGGCCAGGTAGCAATTCAGGTGACAACCCATGAATGATTTACAGCTCGATGAATTCAAGACTGACGAAAACGCCGCCATGGTGTTGCTGGTGGATGATCAGGCGATGATCGGCGAGGCGGTTCGGCGGGGGTTGTCGAATGAAGAGAACATCGACTTCCACTTTTGTGCCGATCCTCATCAGGCGATTGCCCAGGCGATCCGCATCAAGCCGACCGTGATCCTCCAGGATTTGGTGATGCCCGGCCTGGACGGCCTGACCCTGGTACGTGAATACCGCAATCATCCGGCGACCCAGAACATCCCGATCATTGTCCTCTCCACCAAGGAGGACCCGTTGATCAAGAGCGCGGCCTTTGCCGCCGGGGCCAACGACTACCTGGTCAAACTGCCGGACAACATCGAGCTGGTGGCGCGCATCCGTTATCACTCGCGCTCCTACATGACCCTGTTGCAGCGCGACGCCGCTTACCGGGCGCTGCGGGTCAGCCAGCAGCAGCTCTTGGACACCAACCTGGTGTTGCAGCGCTTGATGAACTCCGATGGCCTGACCGGGCTGTCCAATCGCCGGCACTTCGATGAATACCTGGAACTGGAGTGGCGCCGGGCGATGCGCGAGCAGAGCCAATTGTCGTTGTTGATGATCGACGTCGATTACTTCAAGACCTACAACGACACTTTTGGCCATCTGGAGGGCGATGAGGCCTTGCGTAAGGTGGCCACGGCGATTCGTGAAGCCAGCAGCCGGCCCTCGGACCTGCCGGCGCGCTACGGCGGCGAAGAGTTCGTGCTGGTACTGCCCAATACCTCGCCGGGCGGGGCGCGGCTGGTGGCGGAGAAGCTGCGTCAGACCGTCGAAGCCCTGAAGATCCCGCATATTGCGCCGGTGGAAGGTGCCAGCCTGACCATCAGCATTGGCTTGTCCACCGTTACCCCACAGCCCAACAGTCATTGTCGGCAGTTGATCTCGGCAGCGGACAAGGGCTTGTACCTGGCCAAACACAACGGTCGCAATCAAGTCGGGATCGAGTAGGCCCTTTCAGCGTGCGCTCTAGACGTCGGCTATGTCCGTGGCGGGCGTCTGATCCTGCGCAACTTCCACCAGGGTGTCTCTGAACAGGTAGTAGCTGTAGCTCGCGGTGTGCCGACAGGTGAGCTTCACCGCTTCAATGCGGTAGGTGGTGTAGGTGTTCAGTGTCTTGTCGATGAACCAGTTGTTCAACAAGTTGCTAGGGGCAATCGGGTAGTTGCCAAAGCGGTAGTCCATGTAGCCGCACCTGTGGGCGTTGACCCAGCGACAGCTGAACCTGGCTTGCAGCCATTGGGTTCGCTCACCGACCTCATCCACCAGCATTCGGGTGCGGTAGTAGATCCACCACCACAGGAAAACAAGCCAGGGCACTACCAGGGCGCAGGCCAGCGCCGGTGAGATCACCAGCCAGATTCCCATCAGCGGCATAAACGCCAGCGCGCTGAACAACACGGCGAAAAAAGCCTGGACGCCTCTCCAGTTTCGGCGTTCCTTGCGCAGGATGTCTTCGATCTCGGCGTTGCTGAGTGATCTTTCCATGGGGCCGTGGCTTGCTCGTGATCTCGGCGGGCGATTGTACAGCCTTGACCAGCCTCAAGCTTCCCTTGGCGGCAGTGCGGGCGTTGCCAGTCAAGCCGCCACCGGTGCGCGCCTGGGATAAAACTCGGCGTGCACCTGGATTGCGCTGGCGCTGACGGCAAAATTAGATGATTGATTCGCCCCTGGAACCGCTAAGCGGGCTGCCGTGATCCAGTGATTCCGTTATAATCGTCGGCTTTCAAAAGTTCGCCAACGAGTGCCGCCCCCCATGGAAATCAACCCGATCCTGAACACCATCAAGGACCTGTCCGAGCGCTCCGAAACTATTCGGGGGTATCTTTGACTACGATCAAAAGCATGAGCGTCTGACCGAGGTCAATCGCGAGCTTGAAGATCCGAGTGTCTGGAACAAACCTGAATACGCCCAGGAGCTGGGCCGCGAGCGCTCTGCACTGGCGCAGATCGTCGAAACCCTGGACGAATTGAACGCTGGTCTGGCCGATTGCCGCGATCTGCTGGACATGGCCGTCGAAGAAGACGACGAAGGCGCAGTGGGCGATGTTATCGCTGAACTGGCCCGCCTCGAGGAAAACCTCGCCAAGCTAGAATTCCGCCGCATGTTCAGTCACGAAATGGACCCGAACAACGCCTACCTGGACATCCAGGCCGGTTCCGGCGGTACCGAAGCCCAGGACTGGGCCAACATCCTGCTGCGCATGTACCTGCGTTGGGCCGACAAACGCGGTTTCGACGCGACCATCATGGAGCTGTCGGCCGGTGAAGTCGCCGGGATCAAAGGTGCGACCGTGCACATCAAGGGTGAATACGCCTTTGGCTGGCTGCGTACCGAAATCGGCGTCCACCGTTTGGTGCGCAAGAGTCCGTTCGACTCCGGCAACCGTCGCCACACGTCGTTTTCCGCGGTATTCGTCTCGCCGGAGATCGATGACAAGGTGGAAATCGAGATCAACCCGGCCGATCTGCGGATCGATACCTATCGCTCCTCCGGTGCCGGTGGTCAGCACGTAAACACCACCGACTCGGCCGTACGGATTACCCACGTACCGACCAACACCGTGGTCAGTTGCCAGAACGAGCGTTCCCAGCACGCCAACAAGGACACCGCGATGAAAATGTTGCGGGCCAAGTTGTACGAGATGGAAATGCAGAAGCGCAACGCGGCTTCCCAGGCCCTGGAAGACACCAAGTCTGACATCGGCTGGGGGCATCAGATCCGCTCCTACGTGCTCGATGCGTCGCGGATCAAGGACCTGCGCACCAACATCGAGCGCAGCGACTGCGACAAGGTGCTCGACGGCGACATCGACGAATACCTGGAAGCCAGCCTGAAATCAGGCCTGTAAGGCATGCAATACAGGATTGATTCAACACGATCCTGTAGGAGCCGGGGGGACGCCTAGTCCTTGCCCGGCGATCCTCGGCCGCGGGCCGGGGGCAACGAACCTGTGATGGAATATTTAAAGACATGAGCGACCAACAACTCGACCCGCAAGCCCTGCAACAGGAAGAAAATTCCCTGATCGCCCTGCGCAAGGAAAAGCTGGCTGCCGAGCGTGCCAAGGGCAATGCCTTCCCGAACGACTTCCGCCGCGAGAACTACTGCGAAGATCTGCAGAAGCAGTACGCCGACAAGACCAAGGAAGAGCTGGCGGAGGCTGCAATCCCGGTCAAGGTTGCCGGTCGCATCATGCTCAACCGTGGCTCGTTCATGGTGATCCAGGACATGACCGGTCGCATCCAGGTCTACGTCAACCGCAAGACCCTGTCCGAAGAGACCCTGGCCGCGGTGAAAACCTGGGACATGGGCGACATCATTGCCGCCGAAGGCACCCTGGCCCGCTCCGGCAAGGGCGACCTGTACGTTGAAATGACCCACGTGCGCCTGCTGACCAAGTCCTTGCGCCCGCTGCCGGACAAGCACCACGGGCTGACCGACACCGAGCAGCGTTACCGCCAGCGCTACGTTGACCTGATCGTCAACGAAGACGTGCGCCAGACCTTTCGCGTGCGTTCGCAAGTGATTGCCCACATCCGCAGCTTCCTGATGAAGCGCGACTTCCTCGAAGTCGAAACGCCGATGCTGCAGACCATTCCTGGCGGCGCCGCGGCCAAGCCGTTCGAAACCCACCACAATGCGCTGGACATGGAAATGTTCCTGCGTATCGCGCCTGAGCTGTACCTCAAGCGTCTGGTGGTTGGTGGTTTCGAGAAAGTGTTCGAGATCAACCGCAACTTCCGTAACGAAGGCGTTTCGACTCGCCACAACCCTGAATTCACCATGTTGGAGTTCTACCAGGCCTACGCCGACTACGAAGACAACATGGACCTGACCGAAGAGTTGTTCCGTGAACTGGCGCAGTTGGTGCTGGGCAGCACCGACGTGCCGTACGGCGACAAGGTGTTCCACTTCGGCGAGCCGTTCGCCCGCCTGTCGGTGTTCGATTCGATCCTCAAGTACAACCCTGAGCTGACAGCCGATGATCTGAACGACATCGACAAGGCGCGCGCCATCGCCAAGAAGGCCGGGGCCAAGGTGTTGGGCTTCGAAGGCCTGGGCAAGTTGCAGGTGATGATTTTCGAGGAGTTGGTGGAGCACAAGCTGGAACAGCCGCACTTCATCACCCAGTACCCGTTCGAAGTGTCGCCGCTGGCCCGTCGCAACGACGAAAACCCCAACGTCACCGACCGCTTCGAACTGTTCATCGGTGGCCGCGAGATCGCCAATGCCTACTCCGAGCTCAATGATGCAGAAGACCAGGCCGAGCGTTTCATGGCCCAGGTGGCGGACAAGGACGCCGGCGACGACGAAGCCATGCACTACGACGCCGACTTCGTCCGTGCCCTGGAATACGGCATGCCGCCCACCGCCGGCGAAGGCATCGGCATCGACCGCCTGGTGATGTTGCTGACCAACTCGCCGTCGATCCGCGACGTGATCCTGTTCCCGCACATGCGGCCACAAGCTTAAATGTCGTGAATAAGAAGCCGCCTTTGACAGGCGGCTTTTTATTGTCTGGCTGGAACTGACGTACCGCTTCTGATTCTGTGTGATTTTTAAGAGGGAATACCTGTCGTGAACCGTGCAATTGCTCAAGAAGGTGCAGCTGGCATCGCCACTGCGGTGGCTGAAAGTGTTCAGTACCAGGGCCGCAAGGCCAGCCGGCAGGGCAGTGAACAGCGTCGACAGGACATTCTCGATGCCGCCATGCGCATTGTCGTGCGTGACGGTGTACGGGCCGTGCGCCATCGCGCCGTGGCCGCAGAAGCCGGTGTGCCGTTATCGGCCACCACCTATTACTTCAAGGATATCGATGACCTGCTCACCGATACCTTTGCCCAGTACGTCGAACGTAGCGCGGCGTTCATGGGCAAGCTGTGGGCCAACAATGAAGGGCTGTTGCGCGAGATGGTGGCCTACGGTGATGGCAGCCCGGCGTCGCGCTCGCAACTGGCCGACGATATCGCCCGGCTCACCGCCGATTATGTGCAGCGCCAGTTGCACAACCGCCGTGAGCACCTGATGGCCGAGCAGGCGTTTCGTCAGGAGGCGCTGCTCAATCCGCGCCTGGCGCAACTGGTGCGTTCGCACCAGCAGATCCTTCTGCACGGCACCTGCCAGTTCTTCCAGGTCTTGGGCTCTCGTGAACCGCAGCAAGATGCCAAAGTGTTGACGTCTATAATCGGCCAGATGGAATATCAAGGCCTGCTCGACGGTGCCGCGCCCATGAGTGAAGCAGAGATGCTCGGCATCCTCACCCGCTACATGCATCTGGTGCTGGCCTCCGTCTGAGGTCACGGGTGGGCGGCTCGTTCCAGTCATTGGGGTGTTCATAGGAGAGTTGCATGAAAGTCTGGCGCGTGCTGATGGCTCTGTCGTTTCTCCTGCTGGGCGGTTGCCTGGTGTCCTTCAAAGAGCCGCTGCCGGCGCAGCAGGCCGCGCCGGCTACGCTGCTGGGCAAGTGGACCAGCAAGAACGCTTGGGGGGAGCCGCTGAACCTGCACCTCAAGCGTCTGCCCGGCAACCGCTACCAGGCCATCAGCAACGGCAACGGCAACGGCCAATCGCGGATGCGCGACATTTATGAGTTCACCGTGGCCCGCCACGGCAATCGCTGGTACTTGTCGGCAGCCGTGCCGGACCGCTTCGGCGGGCATTTCGCCCTGGCTGGCTTTGAACTCAACGACCAGCATGAGTTGGTGCTCTATAGCCTGGACCTGGAGCAAATCAATCAAGCCCTTGAACAAAACACCCTGCGTGGCCAGTCGTTCAGTAGCGATGCCGGCGAGGGCGTGCTGATCGACAGCCCGCTGTCCGAGGTGTTTGCCTATCTGGACGATCCGGCCAATTCCGACGTCTTCGTCGAGGCGGCGCGTTTCCAGCGAGCCGCCAAGTAGTCACGTGCCATAGCGGTTTAAAGAGGAATTTCGGGTGGACGATTACCAGCAGACGATACGCACTTTGTCCGATCGCATAGTGCTGGCACAGACACCGATTCGTGTGCTGGATGCGGTGAAGTGGGATGAAAACATCCGCAATGGCTTTCTCAAGGCCAAGGGCAAGGAAATGCCGGCGGTGGATCGCGCTTATTACGAAGGACGGCCGCTGTCTTTCGACGCTGGCGCGGTGAAGCTGGAGTTCCAGAACATCGAGCGTGACATTACCCGGCAACTGGGCCAGTTCAACCCGGTGGGGCAGATCATGCGTCGCATGTGCAAGGAATACCGCATGGTGGTGCGCATGCTCGAAGCTCGCGGCACCGGTGATTTCGGCTTGATCTCCCAGGAATTGTACGGCGCCGCTTCCGACGCTTTCCATGCGGGCGATCCGACCCTGGCCGATCTCGGGCTGATGATGTCCGACTATTTGAACAACATTGACGGCCGAGGCGACCTCAAGGACGAACCCAAGACCCTCTGCGCCAAGGAAACGGTGAGCCTGCTGCAACATCGCTTGAACAAGGTGTTTGGCGAGGCCGAGGAAACCATCCGTGTGTTTGAATCCGACGGCATCGTCGCCGACGCGGCGGCGGGTGCCGACTACATCAAGATCCGCAGCGACGCGATGTTCAACGAGCGCGATGTGCGGGCCCTGGAAGTCCATGAAGGGCTGGTGCATGTCGGCACCACCCTCAATGGTTTGAACCAGCCGATCTGCACCTTCCTGGCCAAGGGCCCGCCCTCGTCCACGGTGACCCAGGAAGGCCTGGCGATCCTGATGGAAATCATCACCTTTGCCTCCTACCCCAGCCGTTTGCGCAAGCTGACCAACCGCACCCGGGCCATTCACATGGTGGAGGAGGGCGCGGATTTCCTGCAGGTATTCGAGTTCTTCCGCGAACAAGGCTTCGAGATGGCCGAGAGCTACGGCAACGCCAGCCGGGTGTTCCGCGGTTCGGTGCCCAACGGGTTGCCGTTTACCAAAGACTTGTCCTACCTCAAGGGCTTTATCATGGTTTACAACTACATTCAGCTGGCCGTGCGCAAGGGCAAGCTGGAGCAGATTCCCTTGCTGTTCTGCGGCAAGACCACCCTGGAAGACATGCGCACCTTGCGCCAATTGGTGGATGAAGGCCTGGTGGTAGCGCCCAAATACCTGCCCGAACAGTTTCGCGACATGAACGCACTGTCGGCCTGGATGTGTTTCTCCAACTTTCTCAACCACCTGAGCCTGGACCGGATCGAGGCGGACTACTCCAATATCCTTTGACTCTTTTCGGGGGCGCACATGGACGTATCCACAGACACCTGTCGTCGCTGCCGCAGGCGGCGAAGCGGCCCGCAAGGCCTTCGGCGATCCCTGCGAGCAGGCCTGGCTTGTGTTCGATCGCAGCCTGTGACCGGGAGCCATGGATGAGTTGGCTCGTCAGGCGTTGCGCGGCCTTTGCCCTGCTACTGGGCCTGCAGGGCTGCAGCTCGCTGCTGTTCTATCCCGAACCCGGTCTGCCCTTTACCCCTGAGCGGGCCAAGCTCGAATACCGTGACGTGACCCTGACCACCGCCGACGGCCTCAAGCTGCATGGCTGGTGGCTGCCGGCCAAGCCGGGCGTGGCGCTCAAGGGCACGGTGCTGCACTTGCATGGCAACGGTGGCAACCTGGCCTGGCACTTGGGCGGCAGTTGGTGGCTGCCGGAACAGGGCTATCAAGTGCTGCTGCTGGACTATCGCGGCTATGGCCTGTCTGAGGGCGCGCCGAGGCTGCCGGCGATCTACCAGGATCTGGATGCCGCGTTCAAATGGCTGGATCAGGCCCCGCAAGTGCAGGGCAAGCCGCTGATCCTGTTGGGGCAGAGCCTGGGCGGCGCGCTGGCCATTCACTATCTGGTGGAGCACCCGGAGCGTCAGGCCCGGCTCAAGGCTGTCGTGTTTGATGGCGTGCCCGCCAGTTACCGCGATGTCGGTCGTTATGCCCTGGGTACCTCCTGGCTGACCTGGCCGTTTCAGGTGCCCTTGTCGTGGCTGGTACCCGACGCCGACAGTGCAATCCGCTTCATGCCGCGCCTGACCGGAGTGCCGAAACTGATCTACCACAGCCTCGACGATCCGATCGTGCCCCTTTCCAATGGCATCCGTCTGTATCAAGCTGCGCCCCCGCCCAGGGTCCTGCAATTGACCCGCGGCGGGCATGTACAAACCTTTGCCGATCCGACCTGGCGCCGCGTGATGCTGCGCTACCTCGATGATCCGCAGCATTTCGACGGGTTGCGCCGCCTGGGGGAAATCCCCAATTACCCGGCGACCCCGAATTCAGCAGTTGAACCTCCAGAGAGTCCGCAATGAGTGAAGAACGCAACGCCATTCCAATGATCATCACCGGTATCTGCAGCATCATCGTTACCGTGGGCAGCCTGTGGTACTACGGTTACCTGCACTTCGCCAAGCCGGAGGATGCCTTGCTGCTCAGCGACTTCACCATGCTCAAGACTGTGCCTGGCGAGGACTACAAGATTTCCCTGCAACCGGCCGATGAGGTGGCCCAGTGTATCGATGGCGTGCTGGTGCTGTTCGACACCCAGCAGAAGGGCCTGACCGGGGTGCTGGTGAACAAGAAGAAGCAGGCGGTGCGCTGCATGGGGCAGGAGACGCCACAGCTGGAGCAGTGATCTGTTGGCCGGTAAGCCGGCTACCACAGGCACCCACGCATAAAAAAACGCCGCTGACCTGAAGAGGTCAGCGGCGTTTTGGTTGATGGGCCTATATAAAGCAGAACGCTCGATCAGTTGTTGGCAGCCGAGCGCGGTGCCACGGGTTGGTTGTCGTTGGAAATGGTCACTTCCACGCGACGGTTCATGGCCCGGCCGGACACGCTGCCATTATCCGCCACCGGGTATTGCTTGCCGTAACCCTGGCTGACGATGCGCGCTGGGTCGACACCCATGCGGATCAGCGCCATCTGCACCGAGCCGGCGCGGCGTTCGGACAGCGACTGGTTGTAGGCGTCGCTGCCGGTGCTGTCGGTGTAGCCCTCGACAATGACCTTGCGATCCGGGTGTTGCTGGAGGAACTGCGCCAGCTTGTTGATGTTCATCAGTCCGCTGGATTTCAAGTCGGATTTGTTGGTGGCGAACAGCACGTCGCCAAAGGTCACCAGCGTGCCGCGATCGGTCTGCTTGGCGTTGAGGCTTTGCTGCAGTTGTTTGATCTGCGCATCACGGGCTTCGAGGATGGCCCGGGCGCGTTGGTCGCTGGCGTCCTTGAGCTTGGCCTCGGCGGTACGCAGGGCGATGGTTTCCTTGGCCACTTCAACCCGCTGGTTGGTCAGGTAGGCCAGTTGGTCGACTTTCTTCTCATCTTCCTTGTTCATGTAGGCTTTGTCGGCCTTGTCCATCCAGTCGGCGGCATCCTTGGTTTCCAGGGCGGCGACCTTGCTGGCCTGCGGGTTGGCCTGCAGGGCGGAGAAGTTGGTACGGGCGTTTTCCAGGTTGGCGTTAGGTGGGGTGGAGCACGCCGCCAGGGCTACGCTCATGGCCAGCAGGGCAGGGATCATCAGTTGTTTGCGCATAGTGTTCGTCCTTTCAATCATTTACGAGTACGTGGGAATCAGCGGCGGCTTACTGCACGCTGCGCATGCCTTCCTGACGCAGTTCCTGAACGCCTTTCTGCGAGTCTTTCAGCGCTCGCTCGGCCTTGGCGGCCTGGGCTTTACGCTCGGCGACACGGGCGTCCCACTCGGCCTGTTCAGCCAGGCGCCGGGCCTCGTCGTATTTTTTGTCGTGCATGGCAATCTCGGCTTGCTTGAGCTTGTCTTGTGCAGACTTCATTTCCACCGCGGCGAACTCAGTGCCTCCGGCGCTGACTGCGCTATTGACCGCAGACTGCGTGACGGCGTACTGCTCGGAAGGTGGGTTCCCGGCGCAACCGACCAGGACCATGCTGCTCGCGAGGGCCAGCGCGGCCAGTTTCAGCCCGCGCAGAGAAGTGAACGAGGATTTGGCTGTGCTGATCTTCATGGTCTTCAACTCCATTGGGTAACTCCTGGAAAACATCAAAATCCATCCCGGTTCTGGCGCCGTGACGCCTGGCTGGCGACCAGCGCTGTTGGCCCATTTGAAACGGCCGTTCCAGTGATGGCTAATGGGTGTGACCCGAGGCGTTTTTGAATAGTTCAGAGAAAGATGGCAACTGGCCGGAAAAAAACTGACTGCTCGGACAGGCCGCTAACCTGGGAACTTTTGCGCCGTACGGAGGTACTCCCGGCCCTGTTTCAGGGGCGGGAGCAGTGCTTTTCTACCCAGGCAGAGACGCTGTGGACTCAGTGTTTCGGTTTGTCCAGGTGGCTCGATATCAGCCCTAGATGCTGTCGTGACAGGGCCAGGAAGCGCGGGGTGGGGCCGACGTCTTCGTACAGTGGATCGCCTTCCTCATCCAGGGCCACCACTTGCTGCCCCTGAATGTAGGGGAAGCTGGCTTCGAGTTCTTCCAGGGCGGCGCCGATCAATTCGCCAAGCAGTTCTTCGGCCTGACGCTTGGGGTACATCTCTACCAGTGCCGCCAGGCGCGCGGCGGCTTCAAGGTCCAGGTGAATGCGGTAGCCGGTCTTGGTCAGGCGACCCTTGGCGGTTTCTTCCCAATGTTGCGCGAGTTCACGGATTTTCATGATGACCTCAATGAACGCCTGCTCGTGGCAGGTTGGCTTGAGTGGCCCGGCCTGGGCCGGTATGCGGTCCTTGTGCGGCCTACTCTTGAGACTAGCCCTTGCTCGCAGGTTTGATGCCGGTTCGCCGCAGGCTTGCTAAGCAAGGCGTGCAGGCGGCACTCTTGAGCCTTGCGTGCCGCCTTGAGTCTGCTGGAGAACACTTCGATGACCGATATTGATGCGCGCTTGCGCGAAGACGTTCACCTCCTGGGTGAACTGCTGGGCAATACCATCCGAGATCAGTATGGGGAGGCATTCCTCGACAAGATCGAGCAGATTCGCAAGGGCGCCAAGGCCGACCGCCGGGGCTCGCCGGGGGCCGAATTGAGCGCCAGTCTGGACGCGTTGAGCGAGGACGAGCTGCTGCCGGTGGCCAGGGCCTTCAACCAGTTCCTCAACCTGGCGAATATTGCCGAGCAGTATCAATTGATCCACCGTCGCGACGATGCGCAGCCAGCACCGTTCGAGGCCCGGGTCTTGCCGGAATTGCTCGCTCGTCTGCTGGCCGAAGGGCACAGCGCCGATGCGCTGGCCCGTCAGTTGGGGCGCCTGGAGATCGAACTGGTGCTGACCGCGCATCCCACTGAAGTGGCACGCCGCACCCTGATCCAGAAATACGACGCCATCGCCGCGCAACTGGCGGCCCAGGATCACCGCGACCTCACCCGCGTTGAACGTCAACAGATCCAGGAGCGCTTGCAGCGCCTGATCGCCGAGGCCTGGCACACCGAGGAAATCCGTCGCACCCGGCCCACGCCGGTGGATGAGGCCAAGTGGGGATTTGCGGTGATCGAGCATTCGCTATGGCAAGCGATTCCCAATTACCTGCGTAAGGCCGATAAGGCGTTGTTCGACGCCACCGGCTTGCATCTGCCGCTGGAGTCGGCGCCGATCCGCTTCGCTTCGTGGATGGGCGGTGACCGCGACGGCAACCCCAATGTCACGGCCGCCGTGACTCGCGAAGTGCTGTTGCTGGCGCGCTGGATGGCGGCGGATTTGTACCTGCGAGACATCGACCACCTGGCCGCCGAGCTGTCCATGCAGCAGGCCAGTGCAGCCCTGCTGGCCAGGGCCGGGAACAGTGCCGAGCCGTATCGGGCGCTGCTCAAGCAACTGCGCGAGCGTCTGCGGGCCACGCGCAATTGGGCCCAGGCCTCCCTTGCCGGCGCCGTGGCTCCGGGCGCCGAGGTCTTGCACAACAACTGTGAACTGCTCGAACCATTGCAGTTGTGCTACCAGTCCCTGCATGAATGCGGGATGGGGGTCATTGCCGATGGCCCGTTGCTCGACTGTTTGCGGCGTGCGGTGACCTTCGGCCTGTTCCTGGTACGCCTCGACGTGCGCCAGGACTCCAGTCGGCATACCTCGGCGATGACGGAGATCACCGACTACCTGGGCCTGGGGCGTTATGAGGACTGGAGCGAAGAAGACCGCATCAGCTTCCTCTCGCGGGAATTGAACAATCGACGGCCATTGCTGCCGGGTTATTTCAAGCCGTCGGCAGATACCGCCGAAGTGCTTGCTACCTGCCGCGAGGTCGCTGCGGCGCCCGCGGCCTCGCTGGGCTCCTATGTGATTTCCATGGCCGGCGCGGCCTCCGATGTGCTGGCGGTGCAGTTGCTGCTCAAAGAGTCTGGCGTGCTGCGGCCGATGCGCGTGGTGCCGCTGTTCGAGACCTTGGCCGACCTGGACAATGCCGGTCCCGTGATGGAAAAGCTGCTGCACCTGCCGGGTTACCGCTCGCGTCTGCAAGGGCCTCAGGAAGTGATGATCGGCTACTCCGATTCGGCCAAGGACGCCGGTACCACCGCCGCGGCCTGGGCGCAATACCGGGCTCAGGAGCGACTGGTGGACATCTGCCGTGAGCAACAGGTGGAACTGCTGCTGTTCCACGGGCGCGGTGGCACCGTGGGGCGTGGCGGCGGTCCGGCGCACGCGGCGATCTTGTCGCAGCCGCCGGGTTCGGTGGCGGGGCGTTTCCGTACCACCGAGCAAGGGGAAATGATCCGTTTCAAATTCGGACTGCCAGACATCGCCGAACAGAACCTCAACCTCTATCTGGCCGCGGTACTGGAAGCCACCGTATTACCGCCGCCGCCACCACAACCGTCCTGGCGTCATCTGATGGATGAGCTGGCCCGAGATGGGGTTCAGGCCTACCGCGCGGTGGTGCGGGAGAATCCACAGTTCGTCGAGTACTTTCGCCAGTCCACGCCAGAACAGGAACTGGGGCGTTTGCCGTTGGGCAGCCGTCCGGCCAAACGCCGTGCAGGTGGAATTGAAAGCCTGCGGGCAATCCCGTGGATTTTCGGCTGGACTCAGACCCGTCTGATGTTGCCGGCGTGGCTGGGTTGGGAGACGGCCCTGAGCAACGCCCTGGAGCGGGGTGAAGGGCCACTGCTCACGCAAATGCGTGAGCAGTGGCCGTTCTTCCGCACCCGCATCGATATGTTGGAAATGGTCCTGGCCAAAGCCGATGCGGACATCGCCCGCTCCTATGACGAGCGTCTGGTTGAGCCAGAGTTGCTGCCATTGGGCGCGCGTTTACGCGACCTATTGTCGCAGGCCTGCAAGGTAGTCCTGGGCCTGACTGGACAGTCGCAACTGTTGGCGCACAGCCCCGACACCCTGGAGTTCATCCGCCTGCGCAATACCTACCTCGATCCGTTGCATCTGTTGCAGGCCGAACTGTTGGCGCGTTCGCGCCAGCAGGACGCGCCACAAGGAAACCCCGTGGAACAGGCATTGCTGGTCTCCGTGGCGGGTATCGCTGCCGGTTTACGCAATACCGGCTGAGGTCCGCCACGGCGCTTTTCCGGCGTTGGCGCAGCCCTTATCAGGCCAATCACAAGGTGTCGAGCGGATTCCTCTGGCGACACTTTGTGAGGGGGTTGCGACTTGTTCTACCTCGCCACAACGGCACAAAAGGGCCGGGTTCCTCCGACTTTCGACTGCTTGTGTGCACTGTGTCGGCTGTGTATCTTGATCAGCCTTTGGCCGTTTGGGCGGCCACAACCCTATTTTTAAGATTGGCCCAACGAGGCGAATCTGAGCGTTTCTAAATAAAAAATTGAGGAGCACATCGATGCGCGTAATTCTGCTGGGAGCTCCCGGGGCCGGTAAAGGTACTCAGGCAAAGTTCATCACCGAAAAGTTCGGCATTCCACAGATCTCCACCGGCGACATGCTGCGTGCAGCGGTCAAGGCCGGCACCGAGCTGGGCCTCAAGGCCAAGAGCGTGATGGACAGCGGTGGCCTGGTGTCCGATGACCTGATCATCAACCTGGTCAAGGAACGCATCAGCCAGCCTGACTGTGCCAAGGGTTTCCTGTTCGATGGCTTCCCGCGCACCATTCCTCAGGCTGAAGCCCTGGTCAAAGCCGGTGTCGAGTTGGACAGCGTGGTGGAAATCGCCGTTGATGATGAAGAAATCGTCCAGCGTATTGCCGGCCGCCGTGTGCACGAAGCTTCGGGCCGTGTATACCACACCGTCTACAACCCGCCGAAGATCGCTGGCAAGGACGACATCACCGGTGAAGATCTGGTGCAACGTAAAGACGACACCGAAGAAACCGTGCGTCATCGCTTGTCGGTCTACCACTCCCAGACCAAGCCGTTGGTGGCGTTCTACCAGGAGCTGGCCGCGACTCAGGGCAAGCCCAAGTACAGCCATATTCCTGGCGTGGGCTCGGTGGAAGTGATCACCGCCAAGGTGCTTGAAGCCCTGAGCTGATTGACCTGATCCTTTGTTCGTTCAACGGCCCGCTTGCGGGCCGTTGCTGTTTATAATGCGTCACTTTTTCAATGCCAATGGAACCCCCGATGAGCACCTTGCTGGCCCTGGACACCGCAACTGAAGCTTGCTCTGTTGCCTTGCTGCATGACGGCAAGGTCACGAGCCATTACGAGGTGATCCCGCGCCTGCATGCGCAGAAATTATTGCCGATGATCAAGCAACTGCTGGCCGATGCCGGTACGACCTTGCAGGCCGTTGATGCCATCGCCTTTGGGCGCGGGCCGGGTGCGTTCACTGGCGTGCGCATCGCTATCGGTGTGGTGCAAGGTCTGGCTTTTGCCCTGGAGCGTCCGGTGCTGCCGGTGTCCAATCTGGCGGTGCTGGCTCAACGCGCTTTGCGTGAACACGGCGCAACCCAGGTCGCGGCCGCCATCGACGCCCGCATGGATGAAGTCTATTGGGGATGCTACCGGGAAAGCGCCGGTGAGATGCGTCTGGTCGGGGTTGAGGCCGTGCTGCCGCCGGAAGTCGCCCGCTTGCCCGAAGGCGCCGGCGGCGATTGGTTTGGCGCGGGTACTGGCTGGGGTTATGGCGAGCGTATCGCGGTCGATCTCACTGGGCAGGATGCCGGCATGCTGCCCCACGCCCAAGACCTGCTGACCCTGGCGCAATTCGCCTGGGAGCGGGGCGAGACCATAGCCGCCGACGACGCGCAGCCAGTCTACCTGCGGGACAAGGTTGCCACGCCCAAGGCTCGTTGAAGCGGTCCGAACGGTAAGCGGTTGTGCGGATAACTTCGGTGTACAACCGCCAATCGTCAGGTTTCAAGGTCTGATTCCGCCCGGTTTTAAACCTTTTCTTGTTTCTGTGTTCTAGTTATCACTTGGGCAATTGCTAAGTGGAAGCGGTGCCGCTAAATTGCCATCATTGACTCCGGGCTTTTCAGTATGCGCATAGAAGGCATTTCCTCTCATTCCTACCCCATCAAGCGCAAGCCTCGCAAAGGCAGGGCGCAGGTAGACGAGTCGCTGGAAGATGCCGATGCCATTGATGTTCAGCCCGAGTCTTCGTCGCAAAGCCGCTCCCAGGCTTCGGCGTCCCGTACCAATAACCTTCCCGCCCGTCCTCAGGACATGATCTTCCAGCGAGCGATGAAAAAGAGCGTGGCCAATGCCCTGGCCAGTTACCTGACCACCGCCGGTTTCGTCGATTGGGACATGGAAGTGGTGGGGCTCGACCTGCACATCTGATGCTGCCTTATTTTCTTGGCTGTCCTTCCTGGAGCGAAAATGCCTGGCGTGAGTACCTGTACCCGGAAGATGCGCGCCCGAATGATTTTCTCGGCTTGTATTCCCAGGTCTTCAATGCCGTAGAAGGCAATACCACCTTTTATGCCCGGCCTGCGCCGAGCACGGTGCAGCGTTGGGCGCAGATCATGCCCGAGCACTTTCGCTTCACCGCCAAGTTTCCCGGCGATATCAGCCACGGTGGTGATCTGCGCGAGCAACTGAGTGCCGCACAAACCTTTATCCAATTGCTTAGCCCTTTGGGAGAGCGGGTGTCGCCCTTGTGGCTGCAACTGCCGGCCAGTTTCGCTCCGCAGCGTCTGGCGGAGTTGGCGGGGTTCATCGATGGGCTGGAGCGGCCGTTGGCGGTGGAAGTCCGGCATCCTGAGTTCTTCGCCAGGGGGGATGCCGAACGCAGCCTCAACCGATTGTTACGCGAGCGCGGCGTCGAGCGTATCTGCCTGGACCCGCGAGCGTTGTTCAGTTGCACCTCAACCGCGCCTGCGGTGCTCCACGCGCAGTCGAAAAAGCCCAAAGTGCCGCCGCGTCCGGCGGCGTTCACTCAGTTTCCCCAAGTGCGTTTCATCGGTCATCCAGAGCTTGAGGCCAACGATCCGTTTCTGCTGCCCTGGATCGACAAGGTCGCCGGCTGGATCGAAGAAGGGCGCGCGCCTTATGTGTTCCTGCACACCTCTGACAACCGCCTGGCCGCCGAACTGGCCCGGCGCTTTCACGCCCGGCTGATGCAACGTTTGCCTGGCTTGTGTGCATTGCCTGAGTTATACAGAGAGCCCGCCGCGGAGCAGCTCGGCTTGCTCTGAGGCGTTTTCATCGCCTTCTACTGAAGCGAGCAAATGGACGCGCAAACCCTACGAGCCAATGCCTTCAAGGCCCTGCATGAGCGTGCGGGCGCCTTTGTTATTCCCAACCCTTGGGATGCCGGTTCCGCGAGCATGTTGACCCGGCTCGGATTCGAGGCGCTGGCCACCACCAGTGCCGGATATGCCTTTTCTCTGGCGCGTCCGGATGCCGAGGGCGCGGTCAGTTTGGAGGACACCTTGAACAACGTGCGCGCCATTGTCGGTGCCAGCAACCTGCCTGTGGCCGTGGACTTGGAGAACGGGTTTTCCGACAGTCCGCAAGGGTGTGCCCAGGCCGTGCTGCGGGCGGCGGCCTCAGGTGTGGTGGGCGGCTCGATCGAGGACGCCAGCGGACGTGCTGACGACCCAATCTACGAGTTCAATCTGGCTGTGGAGCGTATCGAGGCGTGTGTTGCCGCCGTGCGCAGCTTACCGTTCCCTTTTACCCTGACGGCCCGAGCGGAGAGCCCGGTTCACGGTCCTGATGATTTGTCGGAGACCATTGGCCGCTTGCAGGCCTTTGCCGAAGCCGGTGCCGATGTGCTCTATGCGCCGAACTTGCGCAGCGCCGACCAGATTGCGCAAGTGGTGCGGGCGCTGGCGCCCAAGCCGGTGAACGTGCTGATGTCCGGCGGCCTCACGCTGAGCGTCGCACAGCTGGCGGAGTTGGGCGTCAAGCGTATCAGCGTCGGTTCAGCCCTGGCCCTGGCGGCCTACGGTGCCTTCTACCGCGCAGCGGAGGATATCCGCGAGCATGGCCGCTTCGATTTTGCCGATCGAGCAATGCCGTTTGGCCAGATCAATCAAATGTTCAAGCAGCCATAGAGGTCGTTTTCGTGCGGGGGGTAAAGATCTTGGGCGCCTTGTTGTTACTGGGGGCGCTGTTGTTGCTGGGCGTGCGCCTGGGCTGGCTGCCGCTGGCGGATGCCTGGAATCCCTGGGCGCCGCTGGATGTGCAGGCCAGGCCGAATCTGTTGACCCGCTTCAAGCTGGCGCGTCTGCGGGATGATCCGCCGTTGTGTGACTTGGTGCTTGCCCGCTCCGGTCTGCGCACCACGCGCCTGGCCGACAGTCGAGATGATGTCGCCTGCCCCTTGCGCAATACCTTGCGGGTGCAAGGTGGTGCGGTTGCCCTGAACAGCAGCTTCCTGGCCAGTTGCCCGCTGGCGGTGGCCTTCGCCCTGTACCAGCGTCATGGTCTGCAGCCGGCGGCACAGGCGGTGTATGGGCAGCGAGTCGCTCGGGTCGATCATCTAGGCAGCTTCGCCTGTCGCAATATGTACAACCGCCAGAGTGGCGCGCGCAGTCAGCATGCCAGTGCCAACGCCCTGGATATCGCCGGCTTTCGACTGGCGGACGGACGCAGCATCAGCGTGCTCAAGGATTGGCCGAAGGACAGTAAAGAGGGACGCTTTTTAAGGCTGGCCCGGGACGGTGCCTGCGATGCGTTCAATGTCGTGCTGGGACCAGATTACAACGCGGCCCATCGCAATCACTTTCACCTGGATGTCGGGCCTTGGTGGGTGTGTCGCTGAGGAATTGGTTCAGGCGGCGATGCGCAGATTCTGCAGAATCAGCGGGCGCGCCCAACCCATGTCGAAGTCCATCTGCCGTTGCTGTTCGATGAGCGCCTGCGGTGGGAACGGTTCGGCCGGCTTGTCCAGCAGATCCAGTTCGAACTCGGCGATGGGTAAGTGCAGTGCGCGTGGGGTTGGCGCTGGGCCTGGCTCAGGCAGCGGTTGACCGGCATTGAGCACGATCGGCCGGACCCAGCCACTTTCAAAATCCTGTTGGCGTTGCTGGGCGACGATTTCTTCTGGCGGGAAGGGCGCTGCCGGCTTGTCCAGCAGTTCCAGCTCGAACTCGGCGATGGGCAGGAACAGCGGCTCGGGTGGGCGGATTTCGGTGTCTTGCACATCGCAATGGCGTTGACTGACGATCTGGCTCAGTACATCGTTGCCGCCTACGGGCTCCACCGGGCCGTCGATGGCCACCGCCGGTGCCGCTTCAACGCCGGCGCCATCACCTCGTTGCTCGGCCAGGGCCTGGGCAAAGAAGTCCTGCCACAGATGGCTGACGCCGCTCAGTGCCTGGGAATTGCGCAGGCCATAGTCGCCGTGGGGCGAGAGATAACCTATCGATGTGCGTTGAATGTCTGACATTGCTCTCGGTCGACGCTTGAGCTCTGGCAAAATGGCCGATAGTTCTGTTATCGGCAGTTTTTGCCGATCATTAATTTTTTGAGTGTGTTTTCAGATGAATGAGCATCCCGCGGTCTGCCGCATCAAAGTCGAGGCGTTGGGCGCAGGGTTTGAGCCTCAAGCCCAGCAATGGGCCGAGCGCCTGGGGCTGCCGTTGCAGATGGAGGAGGCCGAGTTCGCTCTGCAGATCGGTGAACAAGGCCTGCAATTGCAACAGTTGGGAGCAGACGCCCCGGGGCCGGTACGGGTCGATTTCGTAGAAGGGGGCGCCGCTCATCGACGGCTGTACGGTGGCGGCAGCGGGCAGATGATCGCCAAGGCGGTGGGCGTGGCTTCTGGCGTGCGGCCTCGGGTGTTGGACGCCACGGCGGGGCTGGGCAAGGACGGGTTTGTCCTGGCGACCCTGGGGTGCGAAATGAGCCTGATCGAGCGTCAGCCGCTGATCGGCGCGCTGCTGGAAGACGGCTTGGCCCGCGGCGCGCTGGATGCCGAGGTGGCGCCGATCGTGGCCCGCATGCGTTTGCTTAAAGGCAACTCCATCGAGCTGATGCGCAACTGGCAAGGCGAGCCGCCCCAGGTGATCTACCTCGACCCGATGTTTCCCCATCGGGAGAAAAGCGCCCTGGTGAAAAAGGAAATGCGCCTGTTCCGGCCGCTGGTGGGGGATGACAACGATGCTCCAGCGCTATTGGCGGCGGCGTTGGCCCTGGCCAGTCATCGGGTGGTGGTCAAGCGCCCGCGCAAGGCGCCTTGCATCGAGGGGCCCAAGCCCAGCCATGGGATTGAAGGCAAATCCAGTCGCTACGACATTTATCCGAAGAAGGCGCTCAAAGCCTGACCATGTCCGCCAGGCGTCGGCGCTGTCAGCCCGGCTCGGGGCGGTAGGCGCGGATGAACAGGTCTACCACTTCCTGCACATGCGCCTCCGCCGCCTCTCCGGTCAAGGGCGCGCCATAGCCGTACAACAGGCGAAAGTTCGCTCCGCCCTTGAGCATGCAAAAGAAGTGCTCGGCGGCGTTGCGCGGTTTGTCGATGTGCAGCGCACCCATCTGATTGATCTTGCCCAGCAGCCCCTCCATGCCCTGCAGCACCCGCTCGGGGCCGGCTTCGATGAAGATTTGCGAAAGTTTGGGGTCCTGGCTGCCCAGGGCTATGATCAGGCGGTGCAGGTTGACCGACTCGTCGCTGTTGATCAGTTGATGAAAGCCGCGGGCGATGTTCAACAAGAGGGTTTTCACCGGCGTGTCAGGCGTCAATTCGTAGAGCAGCGTAGGCAACTGTTCTTCGCATTTGGCCATGACTGCGGCGGTTAACAGGGTCTCCTTGTCGTTGAAGTGGCTATACACCGTGAGTTTTGACACGCCGGCTTCGGCGGCGACCGCATCCATGCTGGTACTGGCGTAGCCATTGCTCAGGAACAGCCGTTTCGCTGCTTCGAGAATGGCTTGGCGTTTAGCCAGATCCTTGGGCCTGCCTGGCCCAATGTTTGCGGAAGTATTGGCGGACATTTTTTCGCTTTTAATACTGGACTGGTGAGTTTGCTATTAATAACATGCCCGCCAGTATAATTATTCCAAGCACCATTAGCGAAAGGTCGCCGCCATGTTCCGCTATGCCTTGCCAGTCAGCCTGGCTTTTTTTCTGTCTGCTTGTGGGCATGAAGAGCCCGTCCAAATTGGTGTTCGGCCAGCCATGGTGGTTCAGCCAGAACCCTCGGCGAGGGGCATGGACAGCTACCCCGGCGAGGTCCGGGCCCGCTATGAACCGGACCTGGCATTTCGGATCGGCGGTAAGGTCAATCGTCGCTGGGTCGAAGAGGGCGAGCGGGTCAAGGCCAATCAGCCTCTGGCCGAACTCGATCCGCAGGATGTGCGCTTGCGGTTGGAAGCCGCCCGTGCTCAGGTCAGTGCCGCCAGCGCCAACCTCAATCTGGTGCGCGCCGAACGTGATCGCTACAAGACCCTGCTGGACCGGCAGATGGTCAGCCATTCGCAATACGACAACGCCGAGAATCTCTACCGTTCGGGCAAGGCTCGCCTGAAGCAGATCCAGGCCGAATTCGATGTGGCCAACAATCAGGCCGGTTATGCCGTACTGCGGGCGCCACAGGATGGCGTGGTGGCCAAGCGTGCGGTGGAAGTCGGGCAAGTGGTGGCGGCCGGGCAGACGGTTTTCACCTTGGCCACCGACGGCGAGCGTGAGGTCCTGATCAGCATTCCCGAACAGAATTTTGGCCGTTTCAAAATTGGCCAGCCGGTGACGGTGGAACTCTGGACCCAGCCGGGGCAGCGTTTTGACGGGCACATCCGCGAGCTGTCGCCCGCTGCCGATCCCAAGTCGCGTACCTTTGCCGCACGCATTGCGTTCACTGCCGGCAAGGTCCCGGCCGAGTTGGGCCAGAGTGCCCGAGTGTTCATCCAGAACGGCGACGCGATGTCGCTGTCAGTGCCTTTGTCAGCCCTGACTGCGGAAAACGGCGCGACCTACGTCTGGCGGGTCGATGCCGACAATACCCTGCACAAGACCCCGGTGCGCGTTGGTGCTTTCGGCGAGAAGAGCGTGCCGGTGCTGGAGGGGCTGGCGGTCAGCGACTGGGTGGTGGCGGCGGGTGTTCATGTGCTCCACGAGGGCATGCAGGTGCGCCCGGTGGATCGTTCCAACCGCGTGGTCAATCTGGCGGACAAGGAGTAATCCCCGATGGGTTTCAACCTTTCCGCCTGGGCGTTGCGCAATCGCCAGATCGTCTTGTTTCTGATGCTGTTGCTGGCCGTTGTCGGCGCGCTGTCCTACACCAAGCTGGGACAGAGTGAAGACCCGCCTTTCACCTTCAAGGCCATGGTGATTCGCACCAATTGGCCAGGGGCTACCGCCGAGGAAGTCTCGCGCCAGGTGACTGAGCGCATTGAAAAAAAGCTCATGGAAACCGGTGAGTACGACCGTATCGTGTCCTTCTCCCGCCCCGGGGAGTCCCAGGTGACCTTCATCGCCCGGGACTCGATGCATTCCAACGAAATCCCCGCACTCTGGTATCAGGTGCGCAAGAAAATTGCCGATATCCGGCATACCTTGCCGCCGGGTATCCAGGGCCCGTTCTTCAATGACGAGTTCGGCACCACCTTCGGCAATATCTACGCGCTGACGGGGCAGGGCTTCGATTACGCGGTGCTCAAGGATTACGCCGACCGCATCCAGATCCAGTTGCAGCGAGTCAAGGACGTGGGCAAGGTCGATCTGCTGGGCCTGCAGGACGAGAAAATCTGGATCGAGCTGTCGAACGTCAAGCTGGCCACCCTGGGGCTGCCGCTTGCGGCGGTGCAAAAGGCCCTTGAAGAACAGAACGCGGTGTCCACCGCCGGGTTCTTCGAGACTCCCAGCGAGCGGGTGCAGTTGCGGGTGTCCGGCAACTTCCAGAGCGTTGAACAGATCCGTCATTTCCCGATCCGAGTCGCTGGTCGCACCTTCCGCATCGGTGATGTGGCGGATGTGCGTCGTGGCTTCAACGATCCGCCCGCACCGCGCATGCGCTTTATGGGCGAAGACGCCATTGGCCTGGCCGTTGCCATGAAGGAAGGGGGCGACATCCTGGTATTGGGCAAGGCCCTGGAAGGCGAGTTCGATCGTCTGCAGAAAAGCCTGCCGCTGGGGATGGAGCTGCGCAAGGTGTCCGACCAACCGGCGGCGGTGAAGAGCGGGGTCGGCGAGTTCGTCCAGGTGCTGGCCGAAGCCCTGATCATCGTGCTGCTGGTGAGTTTCTTCTCCCTGGGGTTGCGCACCGGGATGGTAGTGGCGTTGGCGATTCCCCTGGTGCTGGCGATGACGTTCGCCACCATGTACTACCTGGGGATCGGCTTGCACAAGATCTCCCTCGGCGCCCTGGTACTGGCGCTGGGCCTGTTGGTGGACGACGCGATCATTGCGGTGGAAATGATGGCGATCAAGATGGAACAGGGCTTCGACCGGATCAAGGCTGCAAGCTTTGCCTGGACCAGCACGGCCTTTCCGATGCTCACCGGCACCTTGATCACGGCGGCGGGTTTTCTGCCGATCGCCACGGCTCAGTCCGGCACCGGCGAGTACACCCGCTCGATCTTCCAGGTGGTGACCATTGCCCTGGTGGCTTCGTGGATCGCCGCGGTGGTGTTCGTGCCTTACCTGGGGGAGAAACTGTTGCCAGACCTGGCGAAGATCCACGCCGCCAAGCACGGCGCTGAATCCAATCCCCACGGCACGCCGTTCTATCAGCGCGTGCGCAGGGTGGTGGGCTGGTGCGTGGAGCGGCGCAAGACGGTGATCGTTTTGACCCTCTTGCTGTTCATCGGCTCGGTGATGCTGTTCCGCTTTGTGCCACAGCAGTTCTTCCCGGCTTCCGGGCGCCTGGAACTGATGGTCGATCTGAAACTGGCGGAAGGCGCCTCCCTGAGCAACACCGCCGACGAGGTCAAGCGCCTGGAAGCGATGCTCAAGGAACATCCGGGCATCGATAACTACGTGGCCTACGTGGGCACGGGTTCACCGCGTTTCTACCTGCCGCTGGACCAGCAACTGCCGGCCACCAGCTTTGCCCAGTTCGTGGTGCTGGCCAAAAGCATCGAGGAGCGCGAGGACCTGCGCAGTTGGCTGATCGAGACCCTCAACGAGCAGTTCCCGGCCTTGCGTTCGCGGGTTACGCGTCTGGAGAACGGTCCGCCGGTGGGGTATCCGGTGCAGTTCCGGGTCACCGGTGAGCACATCGAAAAGGTGCGCGCCCTGGCGCGCGAGGTAGCGGCCAAGGTTCGCCAGAATCCCCACGTGGTCAACGTGCACCTGGACTGGGAAGAGCCGAGCAAGATGGTCTACCTGAACATCGACCAGGATCGGGCTCGGGCCCTGGGTGTCAGCACCGCAAACCTGTCGAAGTTCCTCCAGAGCACGCTGATCGGTTCCACTGTCAGCCAGTACCGTGAAGACAACGAGTTGATCGAGATTCTGCTGCGCGGTACCCCGCGTGAGCGCGGTGAGCTGTCGTTGCTACCGAGTCTGGCGGTGCCCACCGATAACGGTCAGAGCGTGTCGTTGTCCCAGGTGGCGACTTTGGAATACGGCTTTGAGGAAGGGGTGATCTGGCACCGCAACCGTCTGCCGAACGTCACCGTGCGTGCCGACATTTACGGCAAGGAACAACCCGCGACCCTGGTGCAGCAGATCTTGCCCACCCTGGCATCGGTCCGAGCCCAATTGCCGGATGGCTATCTGCTGGAAGTGGGTGGCACCGTTGAAGACTCGGTCCGTGGTCAGAATTCGGTGAAGGCTGGAGTGCCGCTGTTTATCGTGGTGGTGCTGACCTTGCTGATGATCCAGTTGCGCAGCTTCTCGCGCACGGCCATGGTGTTCCTCACCGCGCCTTTGGGGTTGATTGGCGTCACCTTGTTCCTGCTGGTGTTCCGTCAACCCTTCGGTTTTGTAGCGATGCTCGGGACCATCGCGCTGTCCGGGATGATCATGCGCAACTCGGTGATTCTGGTGGATCAGATCGAGCAGGACATCAAGGCGGGGCTCAAGCCGTGGGACGCGATCATCGAAGCCACGGTGCGGCGTTTCCGGCCCATCGTGCTGACCGCCCTGGCGGCGGTGCTGGCGATGATTCCGCTGTCGCGCAGTGTGTTCTTCGGGCCGATGGCGGTGGCCATCATGGGCGGGCTGATCGTGGCGACGGCGCTGACCCTGCTGTTTCTGCCAGCACTTTATGCGGCATGGTTCCGCGTCAAGAAAACCTAGGAAGCGTTACGCAGGGTTGCCTCCTGCAGGAGCCGGCTTGCCGGCGAAGTGGCCCTTGAGGCCGCGTCTGTCTGCAGACGCCTTCGCCAGCCAGCTGGCTCCTACAGGTGAGGGGTAGGTCTTACAGGGTGCCGAAGACTTTCTTGGCCAGGCTGGTGGCCGCGGCCGCCGGGTTCTGGCGAATGGCTTCTTCCTGCTTGCCAATCATCTCGAACAGGCCGTCGAGCGCTTGCTCGGTCACGTAGTTCTCGATATTCGCGCTCTTGGCATCCAGCACGCCCAGGCTCGCGGCCTGGCCGGCGAAGGCGTTGTACTGCTTGGCCAGACCCACCTGGTCGGTGGCCTGTTTGACGATAGGCAGGAACTTGGCGCGGATCTGCTCGCGGCTGCTCTTGTCCAGGTACTGGGTGGCGGAGTCCTTGCCACCGCTGAGAATGCCCTTGGCGTCGGCCACGGTCATCTTCTTCACGGCATCCACCAGCAACGCCTGCGCCTGGGGCACGGCAGCCTCCGCGGCCTTGTTCATGCTGGTTTCCAGCTGATCGACCTGGTCACCCATGCCGAACATCTTCATCTTTTTCGCGACTTTACCGAGGTTGCCCGGCAGCTCGATGCGCACATCGGGGTTGTTGCTGAAACCGCCGGGCGTGCCCAGCTGTTTGACGGCGATCTGTGCGCCCTGGGTCAGGGCGTCCTTGAGGCCGCCGCTGGCGTCACCCTGGGACAGGTCGCTCAGGGACAGGGCCAGGGCGCTGGCGGAGATCATCAGGCCAGCACACAGGCTGGTAAAACGGAGTGAGGTACGGAGCATGGCGGCTTCCTTGGGCAATGAAAGTTAACGTACGGCGTCGACACGGAGTTTCAACGGCTGCGGGTCCTTGCCGTCGAGATTGACCCCGTTGTGTTCGGTGGTGATGAACATCAGCTTACCGTCCAGTTCGATCCGCGCGCTGACTGCATAACGGTGGCCGGGCTTGACCTGGGCCGGGTCGTAGCTGAGGTGGAAAGGCAGTGGCACCTGGCCTTTGATCGGGCCACTTTGCTTGGCCAGGACCACGGCGGGAGCGTCCGCCAGGGACACGTCTTGCAAGGTGACGCTCAGGGTGGCCGAAGGGGGCAGGGCGATGCGTTGCAGGTAGAAGACTTCGCCGTCGAGGCTGGCGGTGGCTGCAGGCTGCATGGATTGGCAGGCTCCCAGCAGTGCGGTGGCGGCCAGCAGGATGAGTTTTTTCATCGTGAATCTCCGTATCGAGGGCGCCGCAGGCTCTGCGGCGCCCATAAGAATCTAGTCGGTATGTTCGGGAGCCGCGAGTTGCTCGGCGGCATCCTCGGTGCGGTGCAGGGCGACCTGGCGGATCGACAGGCGAATTTCCGCCGGCAGTACACGTTTGGCAGCGCCTTCGGCCAATTCGCCCAACAGCGGGTGGTAGCTCAACTTGCCAGCGTCATCACGGCGCAGTACGCCCTCATCCAGCAGGGTCTGGATGAAGTGGCGGAACAGACTTTTGTCGAAGAACTCCGGGGCATTGAGGCCATGCAGAATCGACAGGCGCTGGGCCATGACGGTGCACAGGTCTTCCAGTTCTTCGGCGCTGATGCTGTTCTGGCCGCTGTTGAGCAGCAGGGAAATGGCCATGTAGAAGCGTTGCAGGGTTTGGGCGATGCTTTTGGACAGCAGCGTCAGCAGGACAAAATGCCGTGAGCTGGGCGCCGGACGCAGGTACAGGTCTTTCTCGAAGCGCAGCAGGCCTTGTTCGACAAAGGCCTCCAGCCACTGATCCACCACCGCATCCAGCTCATCAAGGGACCAGCGAATGAACAGCTCCGACTGCAGGTAGGGATACAGCGCACGGGTGTAGCGCAGGATCTGTTCGCGGCTCATGCGCGACGAGCTCTGGAAGAAGCTCGCCAGCAGCGCCGGCAGGGCGAAGATGTGCAGCACATTGTTGCGGTAGTAGGTCATCAGGACGGCGTTCTGCTCGTCCAGGTAGAGGATCTTGCCCAGGGCGTCGCTTTGCTCGGCCAGCAGGTCCATGTCCATGACGTGCTGGATCAGCGCCTGGCCATTGCCTTCCGGCAGCGTGGTGTGGGGCGAGTAGGGCACGCGGCGCAGCAAGGCCAGGTACAGGTCCAGGACTCGGGCCATGGCGCGGTCATCCAATGCCAGGCGGCTGGTGGAGAGCAGGGCCAGGGCCACCAGGTTCACCGGGTTGATCGCCGCGGCTTCGTTGAGGTGCTGGGCCACCCGCTCGCCCAGGCGGTTGGTGGTCTCGTTGAGCCAGGCCGGACGGTACTGCGGGCCCAGCTCCTGGGAGCGCCAGTCCGGTTGCTCCTGGTCAAGGAACTCCGCGAGCTTGATCGGTTCGCCGAAGTTCACCGCCACCTGGCCGAAGCGCTGTTTGAGGGCACCGATGACTTTGAAGATATCGAAGATCGACTCCTTCTTCTTGCTCGCGCCGCGCAGCTCGCCCAGGTAGGTGCGGCCTTCCAGGACCCGCTCGTAGCCGATGTACACCGGCACGAAGACGATGGGCATGCGCGAGGAGCGCAGGAAGCTGCGCAGGGTGATGGCCAGCATCCCGGTCTTGGGTTGCAGCATGCGTCCGGTGCGCGAGCGGCCGCCTTCGACGAAGTACTCCACCGGGAAACCCTTGGTGAACAGGGTATGCAGGTACTCGTTGAACACCGAGGTGTACAGCGGGTTGCCCTTGAACGTGCGGCGCATGAAGAAGGCACCGCCGCGGCGCAGCAGGCTGCCGATCACCGGCATGTTGAGGTTGATTCCGGCGGCGATGTGCGGTGGGGTCAGGCCGTTGCGAAACAGCAGGTAGGACAGCAGCAGGTAATCGATGTGACTGCGGTGGCAAGGCACGTAGATCACTTCGTGGCCCTGGGCGATCTTTTGCACGCCTTCGAGGTGGTTGACCTTGATCCCGTCGTAGATCTTGTTCCAGAACCAACTGAGCACTACTTCCAGGAAGCGGATTGCGGTGTAGGTGTAATCCGAGGCGATTTCGTTGCCGTAGCGCAGGGCTTGGGTCTTGGCTTTTTCCGGGGAGATGTTCTCGCGTTCGGCTTCGTCGAGAATGGCCTGTTTCACCAGGGGCTGGTTGAGCAGCCCCTTGACCAGGTTGCGTCGGTGGGAAATGTCCGGGCCAATGACTGCGCTCTTGAGGTTGCGAAAGTGCACCCGCAGGATGCGTTGGGCCATGCGCACCGTGCGTTCGTGGCCTTTGTCGTGCTCGATCAACTCGCGCAGGTTGATCGGCGCCGAGAACTGCACGCGGGTCTTGCGTCCCAGGATCATGATGCTGAGCAGCCGGCGCAGGCGTCCGGTGACGGCCCAACTGTCGGCGAACAGCAGTTTCCATGGGCTGGATTCACTGTCCGGCGACTGTCCCCAGAACACGCTGACCGGAATGATCTGCGCATCCTCGGCGGCATTTTGCGTCAGTGCGCTGACCAGTCGCGTCAGGGTCGGCGGTGCGCCGCGCTTGTCCTGGCGGCCGAGCCAGTCGGGGTCGGGCGTCAGATAAAAGAACGCCGCAGGTTCCAGCAGATTGCCCACTGACACTGGCAGTACCGGGCGGGGCAGGCCGGCTTTGGTGCATTCGCTATCCACCACTGCCAAGTCGGTCAGGGACGGGTTTTGCAGGACGTAGAACACCGGTCGGCTGCGGTCGAGGTCGAGGGTAAAGGACGACTGGTTGATGGTTTCCGAGCGGACCCAGAGGTACAGCAGTCGGCGCAAGGTGCCAAACACAAGACGGCGAATCGGGGAGCGGGTCATACGGCTTCTGCATGAGTGAATATAAAACCGAGCACGCGCTCGGGGCCGGTAGTGTGCCGTATTCGTCGAAAATCGGCAAAAAAGCGCCGAAACAAGATTGAGTTGAGAGTTTT
The DNA here is from genome assembly GCF_009861525.1 of Pseudomonas sp. LD120. Taxonomy (GTDB): domain Bacteria; phylum Pseudomonadota; class Gammaproteobacteria; order Pseudomonadales; family Pseudomonadaceae; genus Aquipseudomonas. Next base: position 1,478,314 of record NZ_WVHL01000005.1, read on the forward strand.
TACGCCTGTCATATACTCGGCCGACTCTCCCGCGGTCGTATCGCTTCCAGTCATAGAGAGGCTGCCCGAGGGAAAGTTCTCAAGGTTTGGTTGCAGCGCGCCAATCCAATAATAAAAAAATGAGGTATGGATGCATGACTACTCGTGAGACCGGCAACGTGAAGTGGTTCAACGACGCCAAGGGCTACGGCTTTATTCAGCGTGAAGGCGGGGCGGACGTATTTGTCCACTATCGGGCGATTCGTGGCGAAGGCCATCGCTCCCTGACTGAAGGCCAGCAGGTGGAATACGCCGTGGTCGAAGGCCAGAAAGGTCTACAAGCCGAAGACGTCGTCGGCTTGTAACCGATCCTGTAGCGGCTGGCTGGTCAGCGAAGGCAGCGTCTGTCTCCAAGGCCTCTTCGCCGGCTGCTACAGGTTTGAATGGCGCAGCTGTCAGGCGGTGCGCCAGGTAATCTCTTCTTCACCGTCGGTGCTGATGCGAATCCAGCGATCGGCGGACTCTTCACCTTCTTCCTCGACCCAACTGCCCGGTGCGCAGCGCACTTCGACATTCAGCGCGGCGAATGCGGCACGGGCACAAGCGATGTCGTCGTCCCACGGGGTCTGGTCGCTTTCCAGGTACAGGCTGTTCCATTTGCCCACCGCTTTGGGCAGCCAGGTCACCGGTACGCTGCCTGCGGTGCATTTGTAGGTCTGGCCCTTCTGCACCCACTCGCTGCATGGGCCGAGCACGGCGCCAAGCCAGGCGGCGATGGCCTTGTAGTCGACGTCGGCGTCTTTCAGGTAAATCTCGATATCGGGCTGGCGCATGGATGTCCTCATTGCCGGTCTGAAAAATCCATTCGCGGATTTATTCGGCCCCGGGCTCATGCCCGAGGTCGTGGATTAAGTGGGGTTATTGCAGCACGAAGTAATCGTAGCGCATCGATACGCTGACCTCGAAAGGCTCGGCTTGCTCGATCACCGCGGCCCGTCGCTCGGCGCTGGCGCGCCAGCCGTGGGGCGTCATGGCTAGCAGGTTGGCGCGATCTTCCGGGCGCTCCAGGCTCAGCTTGAACGCCAGGGTTTCGCTGTGGGCCAGGGCCATGCCTGGCGGCACCAGGGCCAGGTGCTTGTCGTCGCTGTATTCGCGCACTTCGTCGTACAGGCGCTCGCGCAGCTCCATCAGGTGGCCGCTGGTCGGACCGACTTTCATCAGGCCGCCACCGGGGCTCAACAGGCGCTTGGCCTCCAGCCAATCGAGGGGGCTGAAGACGCTGGCGAGGAACTGGCAGCTGGCATCGGCCAGGGGAATGCGCGCCATGCTGGCGACCATCCAGGTCAGCTGCGGCGCCCGGCGGCAGGCACGTTTCACCGCTTCCCGGGAAATATCCAGGGCATAGCCATCGGCGTCGGGCAGGGCCTCGGCCAGTTGCGCGGTGTAGTAACCCTCGCCACAGCCGATGTCGACCCAGCGCTGGGGCGCACGCTCGGCCGCCAGTTGCGCCAGGCGCCTGGCCACCGGCGCGTAGTGGCCGGCGTTGAGAAAGTCGCGACGGGCCTCGACCATGGCCTGATTGTCACCCGGGTCACGGCTGTTCTTGTGCTGCACCGGCAGCAGATTCAGGTAGCCCTGGCGTGCGCGGTCGAAACGATGCCCAGCCGGGCACACCACGCCGTTATCCAGGGCGTTCAGCGGGGCGCTGCAAAGAGGGCAGGCGAGCATCAGGCGAGCAACTTGATCAGGGTCTGGTAGTAGATTTCGGTCAGCACATCCAGGTCGCTGGCCAGAATCCGCTCGTTGACCTGGTGGATGGTGGCGTTGACCGGGCCCAGCTCCACTACTTGGGTGCCCAGGGTGGCGATGAAACGTCCGTCGGAGGTGCCGCCGCTGGTGGACGCCTGGGTCTCGCGGCCGGTGACCTGCTTGATACTGGCCGAGACCGCGTCCAGCAGGGCGCCGGGTTCGGTGAGGAACGGCAGGCCGGACAAGGCCCACTCCACATGCCAGTCCAGGCCATGTTTGTCGAGGATCGTCGCGACCCGCTGTTGCAGGCCTTCGACGGTGGATTCGGTGGAGAAGCGGAAGTTGAACACCGCCACCAGCTCACCGGGGATCACGTTGGTGGCACCGGTGCCGGAGTTGAGGTTGGAAATCTGGAAGCTGGTGGGCGGGAAGAAGGCATTGCCGTCGTCCCAATGTTCGGCCGCCAGTTCCGCCAGGGCCGGAGCCGCCAGGTGGATCGGGTTCTTTGCCAAGTGCGGGTAGGCCACGTGGCCCTGTACCCCACGCACCGTGAGCTTGGCGCCGAGGGAGCCGCGGCGGCCGTTCTTGACCACGTCGCCCACCAGGCTGGTGCTCGAAGGCTCGCCGACGATGCACCAGTCCAGGCGCTCCTTGCGCGCCGCCAGGCGTTCCACCACCGCCTTGGTGCCGTGGTGCGCTGGGCCTTCTTCGTCGCTGGTGATGAGGAAGGCCACCGAGCCCTTGTGATCCGGGTAATCAGCGACGAAGCGTTCGGCAGCCACCAGCATCGCCGCCAGGCTGCCTTTCATGTCCGCCGCGCCACGACCGCAAAGCATGCCGTGCTCATCGATCAGGGCTTCGAACGGGTCGTTCTGCCAGGCCTGGACTGGGCCGGTGGGCACCACGTCGGTGTGACCGGCGAAGCACAAGACCGGGCCTTCATGCCGGCCATGGGTGGCCCAGAAGTTGTCCACGTCCTCGATGCGCATCGGTTCCAGCTTGAAGCCGGCGTCGCCCAGGCGCTGCATCATCAGTTTCTGGCAGTCGGCGTCGACCGGCGTCACCGAGGGGCGGCGGATCAGATCACAGGCAAGTTGCAGGGTCGGCGAAAGCTCGGCGTGGGCCGTCATGGGTAACTCCGGTGCAAGGCATTGTGTAGGTGCCGGCGGGGCGGCAATGGCGGTTGGGCAGACATACCGTGGCGCTCTGTTCGCTGGCAAGCCAGCTCCTACAAGTGGTGGGCGTGGCGCGCAAAATGGCGCATATCTTAAAGCAAAACGGCGGCCTGAGGCCGCCGTTTAGTGCTTTGCATCGATTTAGGCGGCTGGAGCCGGCTCGGGGTGTTCCGCAGGTTTTGGTAGCGACGAAAGGAAGGCCATGACCAGAGCCGCCACATAGGGCAGCGACTGCACCAGGAGCATGGCCACCCAGAAGCGCATGTCGTTGCTCGGCAGGCCTTGCACCAGGAAGATCCCCAGCGCCGCGCCCCACAACAGCAGCATGATGAAGAGCTCTTCCCGGGCTTCCGAGATCGCCACCCAGAAGCCGTGGTTGTCGGCGTTCTTCGGCGTGCGGAAGAACGGAATGCTGCTGGTGAAGAAACCGTACAGCACCGCCTTGGCGATGGTATGGGACAAGGCCAGGCCGGCCAGGGCCGCGCAGAACGCGTCCTTGAGGTTGACCCCCACCGCCCGGCGGTAGAGGAAGATGATCTTGCCCACCTTGAACACGAACAGCGCCAGCGGCGGGATGGCGAAAATCAGCAGCGGCGGGTCGACCCGTTGCGGCACGATGATCATCGCTGCCGACCACAGCAGGGCGCCGACGGTGAAGAAAATGTTCATGCCGTCCGCCACCCACGGCAGCCAGCCCGCAAGGAAGTGGTAGCGCTGGCCACGGGTCAGCTCGGTGTCCTTGCCGCGCAGCAGGCTGGCGGTATGACGCTTGATGATCTGGATCGCGCCATAGGCCCAGCGAAAACGCTGTTTCTTGAAGTCAATGAAGGTGTCGGGCATCAGGCCCTTGCCGTAGCTTTCGTGGTAGTAGGCAGCCGACAGGCCCTTCTCGAACACTCGCAGGCCCAGCTCGGCGTCTTCGCAGATGCACCAGTCGGCCCAGCCCAGTTCTTCCAGCACCGAGCGCCGGGTCATGGTCATGGTGCCGTGCTGGATGATCGCGTCACGGTCGTTGCGGGTCACCATACCGATATGGAAGAAACCTTTGTATTCCGCGTAGCAGAGCTTCTTGAAGGTGCTTTCGTTCTGGTCGCGGTAGTCCTGGGGCGACTGCACGATGGCGATCTTCGGATCGGCGAAGTGCGGCACCATGTGCTTGAGCCAGTTGCGGTCGACGCAGTAGTCGGAGTCGATCACCGCGATCACTTCGGCATCCTTGGCGGTGTGCGGCAGCAGGTAGTTCAGGGCGCCGCCCTTGAAGCCGGCCAATGGCGCGACGTGGAAGAACTTGAAGCGCGGGCCCAGGGTTTGGCAATAGGCCTGCACCGGTTCCCAGACCGCCGGGTCCTTGGTGTTGTTGTCGATGATCAGGACTTCGAAGTCCGGGTAATCGAGGTTGGCGAGGGCGTTGAGGGTCTGTTTGACCATCTCCGGCGGCTCGTTGTAGCAGGGCACATGGATCGAGACTTTCGGTCGGTAGCTGGAGTCGCCTTCCACCGGCAGGAATTCGCGCCGGCGCTTGTGGATCCACACCGCTTCCGCCAGTTCGTGGGCTTCGGTGAGCAGCACGATAAACACCCCCAGCGCGCCGAGGGCCAGCAGGAAGCCCACGGTCAGGCTGAACCAGGTGCTGTATTGCTGGCTGTAGTCATAGCCGATCCATACCAGCACCGAGCCGCAGAGAAACGCGATGAAGGTCAGGAAGGTGCGGCCACGCTGGCGCAGGGCCGAACCGTCGATCATCAGCAGGGTCAGCGACAGCAGTGCCAGCACCCCGGAAGCGATGGCCAGCACTCGCCATTGCGGGATCGCCACCACCGGCCCTTCGAAGTTGAATTTCTGCTGGCGCGCGGCGTTGAACACGCCCCAGTAGGCGCCCACCGAACCTTCGTCGCTGGCTTTCCACGGTTGGTCGAAGGCTTCGATGACGAAGTAGTTGTAGCCCTGGCGATTGAGCTCGTTGACCAAGGTTCGCAAGTAGATCGCCTGATCCGCAGGGCTGGCGTCTGCCCCGCCACGCATGCGGCCATTGCTCGGCCAGCCGACTTCGGACAGCAGCAGCGGCTTTTTCGGGAACATCTTTTTCAGGTCCCGGGCGCGATCGAGGACGAACTGGCCGGCTTTGTCCACCGGGATGAATTCCCAGTAGGGCAGGATATGCGCGGCGATCAGGTCGACGTGCTTGGCCAGTCCGGGGTTTTCTTCCCAGACGTGCCATTGCTCCGAGGTGGTCACCGGTACTTTCACCGCAGCACGGACTCGGTCGAGCACCACCGACAGTTGGTCAGCAGTGATTTCCTTACGGAAAATCGCCTCGTTGCCCACCACCACGCGGACTACGCTGCGCGAGCTGTTGGCCAGTTCGATGGCGCGCATGATTTCCCGTTCGTTGCGTTCCAGGTCCGGGCTGATCCAGATCCCCAGGGTCACCCGCAGGCCGAACTCTTCCGCCAGCTTGGGAATATCCTGCAGGCTGCCGTCCACCGAATAGGTACGGATGTTGTCGGTCAGCTTGCTCATGATCTCCAGGTCACGACGCATTTCATCGTCGGACGGGTACTGGTCTTTTTGTGGGTACTGGCCCTGCTGGAAAGGCGAATAGGAGAAGCCGGAGATCTGTTCCGGCCAGTCAGGAGCCGAGACCGGGCGATTGATTAACGCCCAGAAGCCAGTGAACAGTGCGGCGATGGCCAGCACGATCACCAGGTTGAGTCCAAATTTACGCGATGACATAGCTATTTCGGGTTCCAAAGGGTGTGGAACGAGGGAAAGGTTGGCGGGGGCCAAACGGCGGGCATCCTACACCGGCCTTCAACTGAGCGTACAGCGCACAAAGGAAAGCGGGCCTTGGGCACTGTATTTGCGTTTAAGTTCTTAACTTGTAGCTGGCGGCTGAGAACTTGTCGCGGTGAAGCTCTATAATGCGCGCCGGTTTTTTAGGTGATGGTCATGAGTACAGAAGATCCACGGTTTGCCGGCGTCGCCCGTTTGTATGGGACTGATGGTCTGGAACGGCTGCGGGCGGCCCATGTGGCCATCGTCGGCGTCGGTGGCGTCGGTTCCTGGGCAGCGGAAGCCATCGCCCGTTGCGGCGTTGGTGAAATCACGCTGTTTGACCTGGACGACGTCTGCGTCAGCAACAGCAACCGGCAACTGCATGCCCTGGACAGTACCGTGGGCAGGCCCAAGGTCGAGGTCATGGCCGAGCGCCTGCGCGGGATCAACCCGGATTGTCGGGTGCACGCGGTGGCGGATTTCGTCACCCGCGACACCATGGCCGAGTACATCACCCCGAACATCGATTGCGTGATCGATTGCATCGACAGCGTGAACGCCAAGGCGGCGCTGATCGCCTGGTGCAAGCGGCGCAAGATTCAGATCATCACCACCGGCGGCGCCGGCGGGCAGATCGATCCCACGCTGATCCAGGTCTGTGACCTGAACCGCACCTTTAATGACCCGCTGGCCTCCAAGGTGCGTTCCACCTTGCGCCGCGACTACGGTTTTTCGCGCACCGTAACCCGACATTACAGCGTGCCTTGCGTGTTCTCCACCGAACAACTGCGCTATCCGAAGCCGGACGGCAGCATCTGCCTGCAAAAGAGCTTTGTCGGCGATGGGGTCAAGCTCGACTGTGCTGGCGGCTTCGGCGCGGTGATGATGGTCACCGCAACCTTCGGCATGGTGGCCGCGACCAAGGCGGTGGACAAGATCGTTGCCGGCGTGCGTCGCCCATCTGAACGCAGCAACCCTCTGTAGCCGCTGCTGCCGCGAGCGGCCCGGCGGGCCGTGGGGGCTTGAGGCCGCTAGAGGTCTGGCGGGAGATCGCCAAGCAAGGTCCTGTGGAGCTTTTCGCAGCCTCGCAGGCTCGGCAGCGGCTACAGGGGGGCGGCCAGTTGGTTCATGCGTTGCAGCACGGCGTTCAGACCATTGCTGCGCGATGGCGAGAGCTGGCGCGACAGGCCCAGCTGGTTGAACCAGTCCGCCAGGTCCACTTCGTGCAATTGCTGCGCCGTCAGGCCGTTGACCCGGGCCAGCAGTAAGGCCACCAAACCGCGAATCAGCCGCGCGTCGCTGGCGGCGGCAAATTGCCAATGACCGTTCTCCAGGGCCGCCACCAGCCAGACCTGGCTTTCACAGCCATGCACCCGATTGGCTTCGACCTTGTCGGCCTCGTTCAGGGCCGGCAAGCGCTCGCCCCATTGCATCAGCAGGCGTGCCCGCTGTTCCCAGCCGGTAGCCCCCTGGAACACCTCCAGGGCGGCGAGAGCTTCCGCCGGCAGGCTCATCGCAGCAACTCCAGGGCTTGATCCAGGGCTTCGAAGAAGCGTTCCAGGTCTTCGGAGTCGTTGTACAGGGCCAAGGACACCCGGATCGCTCCGGCCAGCCCCAGGCTTTTCATCAGTGGCATGGCGCAGTGATGCCCGGCGCGCACGGCGATGCCTTGTTCGGTCAGCAGGTGGGCCAGGTCGGCGTTGTGCACGCCATCGACGACAAAACTGACCAGGGCCACCTGCGGCGAGCCCAACAAGCGGATGCCATTGCGCGCCTGCAGGCCATGCAGCAGGTAGGCATGCAGTGCCGCTTCATGCTCGCTCAGCGCTTGCTGATCCAGGCCGGCGAGGTAATCCAGGGTGGCGCCCAGGCCGATGACTGCGGCAATCGGCGGCGTGCCGGCCTCGAAGCCCAGGGGCGCCGGGCGGAAACTGGCGTGCTGGTAGTCGGCGTCCTGGACCATTTCGCCGCCGAACTGCCAGTGGCGCAGTTGCTTGAGCGCCTGATGACGGCCGAACAGCACGCCGACTCCGTCCGGCCCGTAGAGCTTGTGGCTGGAGAACACATAGAAGTCGCAGCCCAGGGCCTGCACGTCGTGGCGGCCGTGGACCACGCCCTGGGCGCCGTCGATGACGGTCAGCGCACCTTGGGCTTGGGCCATGGCCAGTAGCGCAGGCAAGGGCTGCCAGGCGCCGAGCACGTTGGACAGTTGGCTGACGGCCAGCAGGCGGGTACGCGGGCCGATCAAGCGGCTCGCCGTATCGAGGTCGATCAGGCCGTCGGCATCCAGGGGCAAGACGATCAGCGTCAGGCCACGGCGCTGGGCCAGTTGTTGCCAGGGCAGCAGGTTGGCGTGGTGTTCCAGGGCGCTGATGACAATCTCGTCGCCGCTGTCGAATTGGTGCTCCAAGCCGTAAGCCAGGAGATTCAGCGCGGATGTGGCGCCGTGGGTGAAGACGATCTGCCCGCGGTCACCGGCATTGAGCCAATGGCCAACTTTGTGGCGAGTGTTCTCGAAGGCTTGGGTTGCATGGGCGCCGGGCAAGTGTTGCGCGCGATGCACATTGGCCGCGCCATTGGCGTAGTAGTGGGCCAGTGCATCCAGCAGGGCTTGGGGCTTTTGTGTGGTGGCGGCGTTGTCCAGGTACGTCTGGTCCTGGCGTTGCAGGGCGGCGATGGCCGGGAAATCGGCGCGCCAGAGGGAGGCTACAAGCATGGTGGTAGAACTCGTTTGAACCGGCCGGGCGCTGATAATAAGCGCCCGGCCGGTTCCGATGAAACCGAATCACTGCTTCAGCTCTGCAGGAAAACTGCCTGCGCTTCGATCGCGCTGGCGCGCTGGGCGCCTTCGGCGTTACGTAGAAGCAGGCTCGGAATGCTCATGTAGGTCCCTACACTGCGCTTCCTCGCCCGCTTTTGTCTTGCCTGATCTTTGCTCGGCGAGTTGTCCTACAGGCCTAGTTGTGAGCGTGCAGCGCTTCGTTCAGCTCGATCGCCGACTTGTGGGTCTTGCACTCCACGGCGCCGGTTTCCGAGTTGCGGCGGAACAACAGGTCCGGCTGGCCGGCCAGTTCCCGGGCCTTGAGCACTTTGACCAGTTGGTTGTGCTCGTCCAGCAGTGCGACCTTGGTGCCAGCGGTCACGTACAGGCCCGACTCCACGGTGTTGCGATCGCCCAGGGGAATGCCGATACCGGCATTGGCGCCGATCAGGCAGCCTTCGCCGACCTTGATCACGATGTTGCCGCCGCCCGACAGGGTGCCCATGGTCGAGCAGCCGCCGCCCAGGTCCGAGCCCTTGCCGACGAATACGCCAGCCGAGACACGGCCTTCGATCATGCCCGGGCCTTCGGTACCGGCGTTGAAGTTGACGAACCCTTCGTGCATCACGGTGGTGCCTTCGCCAATGTAGGCACCCAGGCGGATCCGCGCGCTGTCAGCGATACGCACACCGCTCGGCACCACGTAGTCGGTCATTTTCGGGAACTTGTCCACCGAGAACACTTCGAGCAGATCACCGCGCAGGCGGGCTTCCAGTTGACGCTCGGCCAATTCGCCCAGGTCGATGGCGCCCTGGCTGGTCCAGGCCACGTTCGGCAGCAGCGGGAACACCCCGGCCAGGCTCAGGCCGTGGGGTTTGACCAGGCGATGGGACAGCAGGTGCAGCTTGAGGTAGGCCTCGGGGGTGGAGGTCAGTTGGGTGTCTTCAGCCAGCAGCGTGGCGACCAGCGGCTTGTGGCTTTCGGCCAGGCGGGTCAGCAGAGCGGCTTGGGTGGCGTCGATGCTTTTCAGCGCATCGGCCATCTGCGCGGCTTGGGCGGTGCTGAAGGTGATGGCCTGGTTGCCTTCGCTGTAACCGAGGATCGGTGCGACAGCGGCAACGATTTCGGCGGCAGGATTGAGCAGTGGCGATGCGTAGAACACTTCCAGCCAAGCGCCTTGACGATTTTGGGTGCCGACACCGAATGCCAGGCTGAACAGAGTAGTGGACATGCAGTTACCTCTTGCGAAATTGAGTGAGCAGGCTTACTTGAGCGCCGCTGCGTAAAGGTCTGGCTTGAAGCCAATCAGGGTCTTGTCTCCGAGGTCGAGCACCGGGCGCTTGATCATCGAAGGTTGCGCGAGCATCAGTTCAACGGCTTTGGCTTGGTCGAGATCGGCTTTGCTTTCGTCATCGAGTTTGCGAAAGGTTGTGCCTGCGCGGTTCAACACCACCTGCCAGCCGTGCTCGTCGCACCATTGGTTCAAGTGCTCACGGTCAATGCCGGAGGTTTTGTAATCATGGAAGTCATAGCTGACAGCGTGTTCATCGAGCCAGGTGCGCGCCTTTTTCATGGTGTCGCAGGCTTTGATGCCGAAAAGGTGCAACGTTTTGCTTGAAGCGGTCAAGGAATTGCCCCCTTTGGAGATGCCGGAGATGAAAGGTCACGGATTATGCCACGACCACGGCGCTTCGGCGTCGGCCTGAACTCGGCTTTGTCGCAGGTTGTTGCGCAGCGGGTGACGGGGCTTGCGACTTTTGTGCAGCGGTCGGTGATGAGTTTAAGGGGCTAATATGGCACTTCGTCGGCGATTCTCGGCTGAGATGTGTACGATTTTTCCTGTTAAACCCTGGATTTTCGCTTTATGCAAACCGCCTATACCGTCCTCATCCTGCTGATGCTGGTGAGCCTATCGCGCCTTGTCGGACGGCTGATTCCACTGCCTCTGCCCCTGCTGCAGATTGCTGCTGGAGCCTTGCTCGCCTGGCCGACCCTGGGTTTGCATGTGGCCCTGGACCCGGAGCTGTTCCTCTTTCTGTTTTTGCCACCGCTGCTGTTTTCCGATGGTTGGCGTATGCCAAAGCGTGAGTTCTGGCACCTGCGTGGTCCGATTCTGACGCTGGCGGTGGGCTTGGTGTTGTTCACCGTGGTGGGGGCCGGGTACTTCATTCACTGGCTGTTGCCGACCATTCCCTTGTCGGTGGCCTTCGCCCTGGCCGCCGTGCTGTCGCCCACCGATGCCGTGGCGGTGTCGGCCATTTCTCAGCACCGCCTGCCGACCCCGTTGATGCATATGCTCCAGGGCGAGGCGCTGATGAATGACGCCACCGGCCTGGTGACGTTTAAGTTCGCGTTGGCGGCAGCCATCACTGGGGTGTTCTCCCTGGCCAATGCCAGTCTGGCTTTTGTCCTGGTGGCGGTAGGTGGTCTGGCCGTGGGTGTGGCCCTGAGCTGGCTGGTGGGACGCCTGAGGGCCTGGATGATCGGCCGTGGCTGGGATGATCCGGCGACTCATGTGGTGTTCATGTTGCTGCTGCCGTTCGCCGCGTATGTCGTGGCCGAGCGTCTGGGCGCTTCGGGCATCCTTTCGGCGGTGGCGGCCGGGATGATGCAGAGCTGGCTCGACCTGCTGCCACGCCAGACCAGCACCCGGTTGCTCAACCGCAGCGTCTGGTCGCTGTTGGAATTTGCCTTCAACGGGTTGATTTTCCTGCTGCTGGGCCTGCAACTGCCAGACATCATCAAGGCGGCGGTCAGTCACGAAACCTCGCTCTGGCCGACCCTGTTCTTTCGTTGCCTGGATGTGCTGGCGATTTTCCTGGTGCTGCTGCTGTTGCGCTTCATCTGGGTGCAGAGCATCTGGCGTCTGTCCGGCCTGCTGCGGCGCTGGCGTGGCAAGGGCGAACTGACCCTGGTGCCCACGGCGCGTTCCTGTTGGCTGCTGACTCTGGGAGGTGTGCGCGGGGCGGTGACCCTGGCCGGCGTGATGTCGGTGCCTTTATTCCTCGGCGGGCGCGAAGCATTCCCGGAGCGTGATCTGCTGATTTTCATTGCCGCCGGGGTGATCCTGCTGTCCCTGGTGGCTGCGTGCATCGCTCTACCTTTGCTGTTGCGCGGGCTTGTGAAAAGCCCTGACGACAAGCGCCGTGGTGAGGTTCGTGATGCCTGGCGCAAGACGGCCGAAGCAGCGATCCACGCGCTGGAAGGGGAAGAGGTCGGCGAAACCAGTGAGGTCCCGGACGCTGCCCAAGCGGCATTGGCCATAGAGCTCAAAGGGCGCTTGATGGCTGAGTATCGGCATCAGTTGGAGGTCTACAACGATTCTGCCGAGGCCCAGGCCCTGGCGTTGCAGATGGATTTGCTGGAGCAGCGCCTACGGCTCAAGGCCTTGCGTGCGCAACGGTTGGAACTGTACCGCCTGAGCCGACATCACCAGATCGGTGATGATGTGCTGCGCGAAGTGCTGGCGGACCTGGACATGAGCGAGGCGAATCTGGGGCAGGTGAAGTGATGCGGTGAGGTGCTGGCCAGCCAGTGTCACTCCCCCCGGAGCTGGCTGGCCGGCGAACTCGCTTAGCGGCGACGCAATACGAAATCGCGAATCCGCTCGGCGGCTTCAACACATTCCGCCAGCGGCGCGACCAGCGCCATGCGCACCCGTCCGGCGCCCGGGTTGCTGCCGTCCACCTCTCGTGACAGGTAGGAGCCCGGAACCACGGTCACGTGCTCCTGCTCGAACAGGTCCCGGCAGAAGGTGGCGTCATCCCCGGCCACGTTCGGCCACAGGTAGAAGCTGCCGTCCGGGCGCTGCACGTCCAGGACTGGCGCGAGGATTGCCAGCACCGCGTCGAACTTCTCACGGTACAGGGCACGGTTGGCGCGTACGTGCACTTCATCGTTCCAGGCGGCGACGCTGGCCAGTTGGGTTTGTACCGGCATGGCGCAGCCGTGGTAGGTGCGGTACAGCAGGAAGCCCTTGAGGATGTAGGCGTCGCCGGCAACGAAGCCGGAGCGCAGGCCTGGCAGGTTGGAGCGCTTGGACAGACTGTGGAATACCACGCAACGCTTGAAGTCCTTGCGGCCCAGTTCGACGCAGGCGCTGAGCAGGCCTGGCGGTGGGGTCTGTTCGTCGAAGTACAGCTCGCTGTAGCACTCGTCGGCGGCGATCACGAAGTCGTGTGCGTCGGCCAGGGCGATCAGTTTTTTCAGAGTGTCCAGCGGGATCAGCGCGCCGGTGGGGTTGCCCGGCGAGCACAGGAAGAGGATCTGGCAGCGCTGCCAGATCTCGGCCGGCACGGCGTCGAAATCCGGATTGAAGCCGTTTTCGTCCAGGCACGGCAGGTAGTGCGGCTTGGCTCCGGCGAGGAAGGCCGCGCCTTCGTAGATCTGATAAAACGGGTTGGGGCTGACCACCAGGGCGTCATCACCGCGGTTGACCACGGTCTGGGTGAAGGCGAACAGCGCTTCGCGGGTGCCATTGACCGGCAGGACGTTGCGCGCCGGGTCGAGCCAGCCTGCGGGCACGCCAAAGCGCCGTCCGCACCAGCCGGCGATGGCTTCGCGCAGCGCCGGGATACCCAGGGTGGTGGGGTAGACCGCCATCTGATCGAGGTTGCTGGCCAGGGCCTCGGCGACAAAGCTCGGTGAGCGGTGCTTGGGTTCGCCGATGGACAGGGCGATGGGGCGCTTGTCCGGGTTGGGCGTCACGGTGCCAAGCAAGGCGCGCAGCTTTTCGAACGGGTAGGGCTGCAACTGGTTCAGAGCGTTGTTCATCGGTGCGGTATCTCACTCAAAGCGCTGGTTCAGAGCCATCAGATGCTCAGGCGGGTCATTTCGACCGTTGGTTCGTGACTGACACTCAGTTGTTCGACGATCGCGTCCTGCAAGCGGCTGCACAGCTGGGGGTCGGAAAGGGGCTGGTTGTGCGCATCGGTAATGAAGAACACGTCTTCCACGCGCTCGCCCAGGGTGGCGATCTTGGCATTTTGCAGCGACAGGTCGAACTCCAGAAAAATCTTGCCGATCCGCGCCAGCAGGCCGGGGCGGTCCGGGGCGCTGAGCTCCAGCACAGTGACCGGACGCTGGGCGTCGTTGTGGATGGTCACCTCGGGCTCGAAGGTGAAGTGCTTGAGTTGGCGCGGTACCCGGCGCTGGATGATGGTCGGGTAGTCGTCGGGATTGCGCAGGGCGTCGGTCAGGCCCTTGCGGATCTGCTCGACTCGCTGCGGGTTGTTGCCGATGGATTCGCCGTCGTTGTCCAGGACGATGTAGGTGTCGAGGGTGAACTGGCTGCTGGAGGTGATGATGCGCGCGTCATGGATGTTGAGGTTGAGCTGGTCCATGGCGGCCACGGTCACCGCGAAGAAGTCGTGCTGGTCCGGGGCATAGATGAAGATCTGGGTGCCGCCCTCGAATTCGCGCTGGGTGATTTCCGTGATCAGCACCAGCGGTCCGCCCTCGGCTGGCTGCTGGAGGATCGCGTCGCTGTGCCAGGCCACGTCGCCGGCGGTGTGGCGCAGGAAGTAGTCGTCCCCCAGTTGGGACCAGAGTTGCTCCACTTCGTCCGGGTCGGTGCCGTTGCGCACCAGGATGTCCAGGGCTGCGCTCTGGGTCTGGCGGATCTGCTCTTCGCGGTCCACCGGGTTCTCCAGGCCGCGGCGCAAGGCGCGCTTGGTCTCGGTGTAGAGCTGGCGCAACAGGCTGGCGCGCCAGGAGTTCCACAGGGTCGGGTTGGTGGCGTAGATGTCGGCGACCGTCAGTACATAGAGGTAGTCGAGGCGGGTCTGGTCGACCACGATCTGGGCGAAATCATGAATCACTTGCGGGTCTGACAGGTCCTTGCGCTGGGCGGTGGTGGACATGACCAAATGGTTCTGCACCAGCCAGACGATCAGTCGGGTGTCCCACTGCGGCAGTTGGTGGCGCACGCAGAAGGCCTCGGCATCCACCGCGCCGATTTCCGAGTGATCGCCGTGACGGCCCTTGCCGATGTCGTGGTACAGGCCAGCCAGGTAGATCAGCTCGGGCTTGGGCAGCTTGCCCATGAGCTTGCTGGCCAGGGGGAATTTCTCGGAGATCGGCGTGTACTGCATTTTGCGCAGGTGCTTGATCAGGTTCAGCGTGTGAGCGTCCACGGTATAGATGTGGAACAGGTCGTGCTGCATCTGCCCAACGATGAAGCCGAACTCCGGCAAGTAGCGCCCGAGGATGCCGTAGCGGTTCATTCGCCGCAGGTTGCGGTGGATGCCGATTTCGCACTTGAACAGTTCGATGAACAGGCTGGTGTTGCGGATGTCGTGGCGGAAGTCGTCGTCGATCAGGTGCCGGTGTTCGCGCAAAAGGCGAATGGTGTCGGCGCGCACGCCCTTGATCTCCGGGTGCTGGGCCATCAGCACGAAGATTTCCAGCATGGCGAACGGCGTGCGCTTGAATACGTTGTCGTTGATCGCCTCGATATAGCCGTCGTGCAGTTGGAAGCGGGCGTTGATCGGCTGGGGCGGGGCTTCGTCCTCGGGGGCGAGGATCACTTCTTCGAAGTGCTGGATGATCAGGTCGCTCAGTTGCGCGATGCTCATCACCACCCGGTAGTACTGCTGCATGAAGCTTTCAATCGACTGTTTGGCGTCTTCGCCAGTGAACCCCAGCAGTTCGGCGATGGAGCGCTGGTGATCCAGCAACAGGCGGTCTTCGGAACGCCCGGCGAGCATATGCAGGGCGTAACGGACCTTCCACAGAAACTCCTGGGAAGAGGCCAGCAGGGCGTTCTCGCTTTCTACCAGGAAGCCTTCGCCGGCCAGGGCACGCAGGTTCAGGGTGCCGTATTGACGGCGTGCGACCCAGAGAATGGTTTGGATATCCCGCAGGCCGCCGGGGGAGCCTTTGACGTTGGGTTCCAGGTTGTATTCGGTGTCGTTGTACTTGTGGTGGCGGGCCTTCTGTTCGGCGTGCTTGGCCAGGAAGAAGTCCTTGCTCGGCCACATGTGCGCGGTGCTGGTGACGTCCAGCATGCGCTGGCGCAGGTGCTCGGGGCCGGCGATGGTGCGGCTTTCCATTAGATTGGTGATTACCGTCAGGTCGGCCCGGGCCTCCTCGGCGCACTCGTCCACCGAGCGCACGCTTTGCCCGACTTCCAGGCCAATGTCCCAGAGCAGGGTGAGAAAGCGTTCGATGGAGTCGCGAAAGATCTCGTGATCGGCACTGTCCAGGAGGATCAGCAGATCGATGTCTGAATAGGGGTGAAGCTCGCCGCGTCCGTAGCCACCGACCGCCACCAGGGCAATGTCGGCCTCGGTGCTCCAGCTGAACTGGTCCCAGGCCTTTTGCAGGATGTTATCGACGAACCAGGCACGGTCTTCGATCAGCCGGCGAATCTCGCGTCCACTGCGAAAGCGGTTGTCGAGCACGTCCCGTGCTTGACGGATCGCCTTCTTGAAGGCTGCGATAGGGCTGGCTTTGAGGGCCAGTTCCGCCTGGAACTGGCCGCGGTCGAAGAGTTCGGGGTCCACCTGCGGCATCGAATGGCTTTCCTTTCTATCTATAAGGTCGGGACGCGGCGTTGTGGATCAGGCAGAAACCCGGGCGATGGTGTCATCGCTGCGCAGGGTGAAGATCTCGTAGCCGGTCTCGGTCACCAGCAGGGTGTGCTCCCACTGCGCCGAAAGCTTGCGGTCTTTGGTGATGGCGGTCCAGCCATCGCCCAGCACCTTGGTGTCGGCCTTGCCCTGGTTGATCATCGGCTCGATGGTGAAGGTCATGCCGGCCTTGAGTTCCATGCCGGTACCGGCGCGGCCGTAGTGCAGGATCTGCGGCTCTTCGTGGAACACCTTGCCGATGCCATGGCCGCAGAATTCGCGTACCACCGAGAAACCATTCTTTTCCGCGTGCTTCTGGATCACTTCGCCGATGTCGCCCAGGCGGCAGCCCGGCTTCACCAGTTCGATGGCCTTGTACATGCACTCTTGGGTGATCTGCGACAGGCGCTCGGCCCAGACTGGCACGGTGCCGACGTGGAACATGCGGCTGGTGTCGCCGTGGTAGCCGTCCTTGATGACGGTGACGTCGATGTTCAGGGTGTCGCCATCTTTGAGCGGCTTCTCGTTGGGGATGCCGTGGCACACCACGTGGTTGATCGAGGTGCAGATGGACTTGGGGAAGCCCTTGTAGTTCAGCGGGGCCGGGATCGCGCCCTGCACATTGACGATGTAGTCATGGCAGATGCGGTCCAGTTCTTCGGTGGTGACCCCGGGTTTGACATGCTCGGCAATCATTTCCAGCACTTCGGCGGCCAGTTTGCCGGCGACACGCATTTTGGCGATGTCCTCGGGAGTTTTGAGGGTGACGGTCATACAGGCTCTCTTGACGCCCTAGGGCGCGATAAACACGGAATGGCTTGAAAACACGCCTTTGCAAGGCTGGACCTGAGTAGGGCCGGTGAGGTTTTCAGAAGCCGCAAAGGTGCGATTCTAACAGACGCCCAGCGCAAATCTGAGGTTCTGCTGGCGCTTGTCTTGGTACAGGGGCGTATTTTGGACCGATTCGAAGGGCACGGCAAAAACCGTACCGATCACAGAGTGTGAATCCGGGTTCCGTTTTGGCCCTTGCTGTGGTATAAAATGCGCCGCTTTCCGGGGATGCCCCGAAAAGCCCAAACCCACACACGTGTCGACACGATGACCTGGGTGCCCTCAGCGGATGCTGTTGGTTGGTCATTGGGATGCGTGGAGGCCTAACCCGACTTATTAAGGAACTATCATGTCCCAAGTCAACATGCGCGATATGCTGAAGGCCGGTGTGCACTTCGGTCACCAAACCCGTTACTGGAATCCGAAAATGGGTAAGTACATTTTCGGCGCGCGTAACAAGATTCACATCATCAACCTTGAAAAAACCCTGCCAATGTTCAACGAAGCGCTGACTTTCGTAGAGCGTCTGGCCCAGGGCAAAAACAAGATTCTGTTCGTCGGCACCAAGCGTTCCGCTGGCAAGATCGTTGCTGAAGAAGCAGCACGTTGCGGTTCGCCGTACGTCGATCACCGCTGGTTGGGCGGCATGCTGACCAACTACAAAACCATCCGTGCTTCCATCAAGCGTCTGCGTGACCTTGAAGTGCAAGCCGAAGACGGCACCTTCGCCAAGCTGACCAAGAAAGAGGCGCTGATGCGCACTCGCGATCTGGAAAAGCTGGATCGTTCCCTGGGTGGTATCAAGGACATGGGCGGCCTGCCTGACGCGCTGTTCGTGATCGACGTTGACCACGAGCGCATCGCGATCACCGAAGCCAACAAGCTGGGCATCCCGGTCATTGGCGTTGTCGATACTAACAGCAGCCCGGAAGGCGTTGACTACATCATCCCAGGCAACGATGACGCCATTCGCGCCATCCAGCTGTACATGGGTTCGATGGCTGATGCTGTAATCCGTGGTCGCAACAACGTTGCTGGCGGCACCGAAGTGTTCGAAGAAGCTGCAGCGCCGGCGGCTGAAGCCTGAGTAACTGACGCTTAGCGTTACTCAGCACGCAAAAAGGGGGCTTGGCCCCCTTTTTGCCAGCTCGAAAATCATTTTGCCGTTGCGCCCCGAGCGTTTTTGTAACGCAGGGCTGCTATGAAGTGAGTTCGGGGCAGTGCCCAAGAATTGAACGCCCGTTCGATCGGGTGGAATGGTTGAAAACCTATCCAAGAGGAATTTGAAAATGGCAGAGATTACTGCAGCGTTGGTCAAAGAACTGCGCGAGCGTACCGGCGAAGGCATGATGGATTGCAAAAAGGCCTTGACCAAGGCTGGCGGCGACATCGAGAAAGCCATTGATGACATGCGTGCTTCCGGCGCCATCAAGGCTGCCAAGAAAGCAGGCAACGTTGCTGCTGAAGGCGCCATCGCTATCAAAGAAGACGGCAAAGCTGCCGTGATCATCGAAGTTAACTCGCAGACCGACTTCCTGGCTCTGCAGGACGACTTCAAGAACTTCGTTGCTGCCAGCGTTGACAAGGCTTTCGCCGAGAAACTGACTGACGTCGCTCCGCTGATCGAAGCTCAGGAAGAAGCGCGTCTGGCTCTGGTTGCCAAGACCGGTGAGAACGTCAATATCCGTCGCCTGGTTCGTATTGAAGGTGACGTTGTTGGTTCGTACCTGCACGGCAACAAAATCGGTGTGGTTGCGGTGCTCAAGGGCGGCAATGCCGAGCTGGCCAAAGACATCGCCATGCACGTAGCGGCTAGCAACCCTGAGTTCCTGCTGCCTTCGCAGGTTTCCGCTGAAGCGATCGAACGCGAGAAAGGCGTGTTCATGAGCCTCAACGAAGACAAGATGAAAGGTAAGCCTGCTGAGATCGTCGAGAAGATGATTGCTGGCCGTATCAGCAAGTTCCTGGCCGAAGCCAGCCTGGTCGAGCAAGCCTTCGTGAAGAACCCAGAAGTGACCGTTGGTACTCTGGCCAAGCAGGGTGACGCTGAAATCGTTTCCTTCACTTACTTCAAAGTAGGTGACGGCATCGAGAAGCCAGTCGACAACTTCGCTGAAGAAGTTGCTGCTCAAGTGGCTGCTGCCAGCAAGCAATAAGACGGTTTTTTAACTGTCGCCCAGAAGAGGCTGCCCGCTCACGCGCGCAGCCTCTTTTCAAATGGGCAGGGTAATTTAGTTGTTTATCCTCGGAACCGGTTTACAAAGCCGTGTTCTGATGGCGCTGTGACAGCGCCAAGCTAGAGTGAACGCGCTGGCTGCAAACAGCCCGCAAAGAATTTTTAAAATACGCCGCAGGAGAGATTCGCAATGGCTCAGCAGGGCAGTGGTTATCAAGCTCGCTATAAACGCATTCTACTCAAGCTTAGCGGCGAGGCCCTGATGGGCTCGGAAGAGTTCGGGATCGATCCCAAGGTGCTGGATCGCATGGCGCTGGAAGTTGGCCAGTTGGTTGGCATCGGTGTGCAGGTGGGCTTGGTGATCGGTGGTGGCAACCTGTTCCGTGGTGCTGCATTGAGCGCAGCCGGTATGGATCGGGTTACGGGCGACCACATGGGCATGCTGGCCACTGTGATGAATGCCCTGGCCATGCGCGACGCCCTGGAACGTGCGAATATCTCGGCGATCGTGATGTCTGCCATTTCCATGGTCGGCGTGACCGATCACTATGACCGCCGCAAGGCCATGCGCCACCTGAACTCCAAGGAGGTGGTGATCTTCGCGGCCGGTACCGGCAACCCGTTCTTCACGACCGACTCCGCAGCCTGCTTGCGCGCTATCGAGATCGATGCCGACGTAGTGCTCAAGGCAACCAAGGTCGATGGTGTTTACACTGCCGACCCGTTCAAGGACCCGCATGCCGAGAAGTTCGATCATCTGACTTACGATGAAGTGCTGGATCGCAAGCTGGGAGTGATGGACCTGACGGCTATCTGTCTGTGCCGCGACCACAAGATGCCGCTGCGGGTATTTAACATGAACAAGCCTGGCGCCCTGCTGAATATCGTGCATGGTGGCGCTGAAGGAACCCTGATCGAGGAAGGCGAGCAATGATCAACGAAATCAAAAAAGACGCTCAAGAGCGTATGAAGAAATCAGTGGAGTCGCTGGCCCATGCATTCGGCCAGATCCGCACCGGCAAGGCGCACCCCAGTATCCTGGGCAGTGTGATGGTGCCTTACTACGGTGCCGACACGCCGTTGAGCGGCGTTGCCAACGTCACCGTGAAGGACTCCCAGACCCTGCAAGTGGTGCCATTCGAGCGCAACATGCTCGGAGCCATCGACAAGGCCATTGGCAGTGCCGGTCTTAACCTCAATCCGACCAACCTGGGCGAGCTGCTGCTGATCAAGATGGCGCCGCTGACCGAGGAAACCCGCAAGGGCTTCACCAAGCAGGCGCGCGCCGCTGCCGAAGATGCACGGGTTGCCGTGCGCAATATCCGTCGCGATGCCCTGGGCGAGTTGAAGAAACTGACCAAGGACAAGGAAATCAGCGAAGACGAAGAGCGTCGTGGCAGCGCCGAAATCGATAAGCTGATCAAGGACTTTGAAGCTCAGATCGCCAAGGCGACTGAGGAAAAAGAAAAGGACTTGATGGCCGTTTAAGGGTCAGGCGTTTTCATGGAAAAGACCAAGCAGTCCGTGTTGTCCTCGGTGCCGCGTCATGTCGCGATCATCATGGACGGTAATAACCGCTGGGCCAAAAAACGCTTTATGCCGGGTGTTGCCGGGCATAAAGCGGGTGTCGATGCGGTGCGTGCAGTGATCGAAGTGTGTGCCGAGGCCAAGGTTGAAGTCCTGACCCTGTTTGCCTTTTCCAGTGAAAACTGGCAACGCCCGGCTGATGAAGTCAGTGCCTTGATGGATCTGTTCTTCAAGGCGCTGCGCCGTGAGGCCAAGCGCCTCAATGAGAACAACATCAGTCTGCGGATCATTGGCGATCGCTCGCGTTTTCATCCCGAGCTGCAAGCGGCGATGCGCGAAGCGGAGGCTATCACTGCCGGCCCCGATCGTTTCATTCTGCAGATTGCTGCCAACTATGGCGGGCAGTGGGACATTGCCCAGGCTGCCCAGCGGCTGGCGCGTGAGGTTCAGGCCGGTCATCTGCGGCCCGAGGACATCACTCCCGATCTGTTGCAGACCTGTCTGGCGACGGGCGATCTGCCGTTGCCGGATCTGTGCATCCGCACCGGCGGTGAGCATCGCATCAGCAATTTTCTGCTGTGGCAGTTGGCATACGCCGAACTGTACTTCTCCGACCTGTTCTGGCCGGACTTCAAACACGAAGCCATGCGTACTGCGCTGGCCGATTATGCATCTCGACAGCGACGTTTCGGTAAAACGAGCGAGCAAGTCGAGGCTGGAGCCCGGGTTTAATGCTTAAACAACGAATCATTACTGCGCTGATCCTGTTGCCAATCGCCTTGTGCGGGTTTTTCCTGCTTACAGGTTCGGGGTTCGCTCTGTTTATCGGCCTGGTGGTGACACTGGGGGCTTGGGAATGGGCGCGCCTGGCGGGTTTCGAGGCGCAGCCGGCTCGTTTTGGCTACGCCCTGGCGGTGGCGGCGCTGTTGTTTTTGATGCACTTGGTTCCGGGTGTTGCGCCCTGGGTTTTGGGGGCGGCGGTGATGTGGTGGGGGCTGGCGACTTTCCTGGTGCTCACTTATCCGCGCACCAGCGAGCAATGGTCCGGCGCGGCTCCCAAGCTGCTGATTGGTCTGTTGATCCTGTTGCCGGCCTGGCAGGGCCTGGTGTTCATCAAGCAGTTGCCGCTGGGTAACTGGCTGATCATGGCGGTGATGGTGCTGGTTTGGGGGGCGGATATCGGCGCTTATTTCTCTGGCAAGGCTTTTGGTAAGCGCAAGTTGGCGCCGCAAGTCAGCCCTGGCAAGAGCTGGGAGGGCGTTTATGGTGGCCTGGCGTTGAGCCTGGTGATTACCGCGGTGGTTGGGGTGTTTCGTGATTGGACCCTGGGGCAGATCGTTCTGGGGCTGCTGGGCGCCGCTATCGTGGTCTTTATCTCGGTGATTGGCGACTTGACCGAAAGCATGTTCAAGCGTCAGTCCGGGATCAAGGACAGCAGCAACCTGTTGCCGGGGCACGGCGGTGTGCTCGATCGGATCGACAGCCTGACGGCGGCGATTCCTGTGTTTGCGGTGCTGCTGTGGATGGCTGCACTGTGAGACGAGCGCAGCAGATTACGGTTCTTGGGGCTACTGGCTCCATTGGGTTGAGTACGCTGGATGTCATTGCCCGGCACCCAGATCGATATCAGGTCTTTGCGCTCACCGGGTTCAGTCGTTTGGCTGAACTCCTGGCTTTGTGCGTGCGCCACACGCCACGCTTTGCGGTGGTGCCAGAGGCTGCGGCGGCCAGGCGCTTGCAGGAGGATTTGCAAGCGGCCGGTTCGGCGACTCGAGTGCTGGTGGGCGAGCAAGGGCTGTGCGAGGTTGCGGCGGCCCCTGAAGTCGATGCGGTGATGGCTGCTATTGTTGGCGCCGCGGGCTTGCGTCCAACCCTGGCGGCGGTCGAGGCCGGCAAAAAAATACTTCTGGCCAATAAGGAAGCGCTGGTGATGTCCGGCGCGCTGTTCATGCAGGCAGTGGGTAAAAGTGGCTCGGTGTTGCTGCCCATCGACAGTGAGCACAATGCGATTTTTCAATGCATGCCCGCGGATTTCGCCCGAGGACTGAGTCAGGTGGGCGTGCGGCGGATTTTGTTGACGGCCTCTGGCGGTCCCTTCCGTCAAACGCCGCTAGCAGAGTTGGAGCATGTGTCCCCGGAGCAGGCCTGCGCTCACCCGAACTGGTCCATGGGGCGCAAGATCTCGGTGGACTCGGCGAGCATGATGAACAAGGGCCTGGAACTGATCGAAGCCTGCTGGTTGTTCGATGCCGAGCCTTCCCAGGTCGAAGTGGTGGTGCATCCACAAAGCGTGATTCATTCGTTGGTGGATTATGTCGATGGATCGGTGCTGGCGCAGTTGGGTAATCCGGACATGCGCACGCCTATCGCCAATGCCCTGGCTTGGCCGGAACGCATCGACTCGGGTGTGGCGCCGCTGGATTTGTTTGCCATTGCTCGCTTGGATTTCCAGGCGCCCGACGAGCAGCGATTCCCTTGTTTGCGCCTGGCCCGCCAAGCGGCTGAAGCCGGAGGCAGTGCCCCGGCGATGTTGAATGCGGCCAACGAAGTGGCGGTTTCGGCATTTCTCGAGCGGCGCATCCGCTACCCAGAGATCGCGAGTATCATCGATGAAGTGTTGAGTCGTGAGCCGACGGTTGTGGTCAATGAGCTGGATGCGGTGTTTGCCGCAGATGTCCAGGCTCGGTTCCTGGCTGAACAATGGCTGCAGCGTAACGGGCGATAGGGTTCGCGACTCGCGCGAGTGACGGCGGATAGGATTGCGGAGAAAGTAGATGAGCGCGCTCTATATGATTGTCGGCACCCTGGTAGCCCTGGGCGTGCTGGTCACCTTCCACGAATTCGGTCACTTTTGGGTCGCGCGTCGCTGCGGCGTCAAGGTGCTGCGTTTTTCCGTGGGCTTCGGCATGCCTCTGTTGCGCTGGCATGATCGCCGTGGCACTGAGTTTGTCATCGCCGCGATCCCATTGGGCGGCTACGTGAAAATGCTTGATGAGCGTGAAGGTAATGTCGCCGTCGAGGAGCTTGATCAGTCCTTCAATCGCAAGTCTGTTCGTCAGCGCATTGCCATTGTTGCGGCCGGCCCGATTGCCAACTTTCTCTTGGCTCTGGTGTTTTTCTGGGGGTTGGCGATCCTTGGTAGCCAGCAGGTGCGGCCGGTTATTGGTGAGGTCGAGGTTGGCAGTATCGCGGCCAAGGCCGGGCTCAGCGCCGGCCAGGAAATTGTCGCCGTCGACGGTGAGCCGACTTCCGGTTGGGCGGCGGTGAATCTGCAGCTTGTGCGTCGTCTTGGCGAAACCGGGGCGTTGCAGGTAATGGTGCGCGAGCAGGGCGCAACAGTCGATTCGCCACGTCAGTTGGAGTTGGACAAGTGGCTCAAGGGCGCGGATGAGCCAGACCCGATTCGATCTTTGGGAATTCGTCCGTGGCGCCCAGCGCTGCCACCGGTATTGGCCGAGCTTGATCCGAAAGGCCCGGCACAGGCTGCTGGTCTGAAAACGGGTGACCGTTTGTTGGCCCTTGATGGGCAGGCGCTCAATGACTGGCAGCAAGTGGTTGATTGGGTGCGCGCGCACCCTGATAGCAAAATTGTGCTGCAGGTCGAGCGCGAGGGTGCTCAAATCGACCTCCCCGTGACCTTGGCTCGTCGTGGTGAGAGCAACGCCCCGAGCGGTTACCTGGGGGCCGGGGTGAAGGCCGTTGATTGGCCGCCAGAGATGCTTCGTGAGGTCAGCTACGGGCCCTTGGAGGCGATCGGTGAAGGTGCCCGGCGCACTTGGACCATGAGCGTTCTGACCCTCGAATCACTGAAGAAAATGTTGTTCGGCGAGCTCTCGGTAAAAAACTTGAGTGGACCGATAACCATTGCTAAAGTGGCGGGCGCTTCTGCCCAGTCGGGCATGGCTGATTTCTTGAATTTCCTGGCTTATCTGAGTATCAGTCTGGGTGTTCTGAATTTGTTGCCCATCCCCGTATTGGATGGGGGGCATCTGTTGTTTTATCTGATCGAGTGGGCGCGTGGTCGTCCCTTGTCGGATCGGGTGCAAGGTTGGGGGATGCAGATCGGTATCAGCTTGGTGGTCGGAGTCATGCTGCTTGCTCTGGTCAACGATCTGGGTCGTCTGTAACGCTTCGCTGAATTGCGAATCTGCCGCATTTTGCGGCAGTTTGTTTATTGCCAGTTGGAATAAGAAAGGACTTCATGAAACGTCTGCTGCTAACTGCGGTTCTCACCGTATTGATGATCGCCGAAGTTCACGCCGAGTCCTTCACTATCTCCGATATCCGCGTCAACGGCCTCCAGCGCGTTTCCGCGGGTAGCGTCTTTGGTGCCTTGCCGTTGAACGTCGGCGAGCAGGCGGACGACCGTCGCCTGGTGGAATCCACTCGTGCGCTGTTCAAAACCGGTTTCTTTCAAGACATCCAACTGGGCCGTGATGGCAACGTCCTGGTCATTACGGTAGTCGAACGCCCGTCGGTTGCCAGTATCGAGATCGAGGGCAACAAGGCGATTTCTACTGAAGACCTGATGAAAGGCTTGAAACAGTCTGGTCTGGCCGAGGGTGAAATCTTCCAGCGTGCAACCCTCGAAGGTGTGCGTAACGAGCTGCAGCGGCAATATGTCGCTCAGGGTCGTTATTCGGCTACCGTCGACACGGAAGTTGTGCCGCAGCCACGCAACCGTGTTGGCCTGAAGGTCAATATCAATGAAGGAACGGTTGCTGCCATCCAGCATATCAACGTGGTAGGCAATACGGTTTTCCCGGATGAAGACCTGATCGGCCTGTTCGAGCTTAAAACCACCAACTGGTTGTCGTTCTTCAAGAACGACGACAAGTACGCTCGTGAAAAGCTCTCCGGTGACCTGGAGCGTTTGCGTTCCTACTACTTGGATCGTGGCTATATCAATATGGATATCGCTTCGACCCAGGTGTCCATTACTCCGGACAAAAAACACGTCTATATCACTGTGAATGTCAACGAGGGCGAGAAGTACAGCGTTCGTGATGTGAAGCTCAGCGGTGACTTGAAGGTGCCTGAAGATCAGATCAAGGCGCTGCTGTTGGTTGAGAAGGGGCAAGTGTTCTCGCGCAAGCTGATGACCACCACTTCTGAGTTGATCACTCGTCGCCTGGGTAACGAGGGGTACACCTTCGCCAACGTGAATGGCGTGCCCCAGCCTCACGACGAAGATCACAGCGTAGACATCACCTTCGTGGTGGACCCAGGCAAGCGTGCTTACGTCAATCGCATCAACTTCCGTGGCAACACCAAGTCCGAGGACGAAGTGCTGCGTCGTGAAATGCGTCAGATGGAAGGTGGCTGGGCTTCGACTTACCTGATCGATCAGTCCAAGACCCGTCTTGAACGTCTGGGCTTCTTCAAGGAAGTCAACGTTGAGACTCCGGCCGTTCCGGGTGTCGATGACCAGGTTGACGTGAACTACGCGGTTGAAGAACAAGCGTCCGGTTCGATTACTGCCAGTGTTGGTTTTGCCCAAAGCGCTGGTCTGATCCTCGGTGGTTCCATTACCCAGAACAACTTCCTGGGTACCGGTAACAAGGTCAGCATCGGCCTGACCCGCAGCGAATACCAGAGCCGCTACAACTTCGGCTATGTTGACCCCTACTGGACCGCCGATGGCGTGAGCCTGGGTTACAACGCCTTCTATCGCACCACTGACTACAAGGACCTTGACGTCAACGTAGCCAGCTATGCGGTAGATAGCTTGGGTGCCGGCGTCAGCGTGGGTTACCCGATCAGTGAGACCTCGCGCCTGACCTTCGGTCTGACTGCGCAGCAGGACAAGATCAAGACGGGTCTGTACACCGTTGACGAGATTTTCGATTTCGTTAACCAGCAGGGCAGTAGCTATCTGAACTTCAAAGCGTCTGCCGGCTGGTCCGAGTCGACTCTGAACAAAGGCGTGCTGGCGACTCGTGGCCACTCTCAGAGCCTGGTTCTGGAAGCCACCACTCCAGGTAGCGATCTGTCGTTCTTCAAGCTTGACTACCGTGGCCAGCTGTTCCAGCCGCTGACTGAAAACTACACCATGCGTTTCCACACCGAGCTGGGTTACGGTGATGGCTATGGTTCGACCGACGGCTTGCCGTTCTACGAGAACTACTATGCTGGTGGCTTCAACTCGGTTCGTGGTTTCAAGGACAGCACCTTGGGCCCACGTAGTACCCCAAGTCGTGGTGTTGGCGTAACTGGTAATGCTGGAACGGCTTATGACAGTGATCAGGATCCCCTGCCATTCGGTGGTAACGTCTTGATCCAAGGTGGTGCCGAGCTGTTGTTCCCGTTGCCATTCGTCAAAGACCAACGTTCTCTGCGGACTTCGGTGTTCTGGGATGTGGGTAACGTGTTCGACTCCAAATGCTCGAACGTAAAAAACACCAATGGCGTTTCCTCCAATACGCAGTGCAACGACATCAGTCTCAGCAATCTGGCCAGTTCCGTGGGTGTTGGTGTGACGTGGGTCACAGCCCTGGGTCCATTGAGCTTTGCCTTGGCAATGCCAGTGAAGAAACCGAATAACGCTGAAACTCAGGTGTTCCAATTCTCCCTCGGCCAGACTTTCTAATAGCCTGACCCAAGATAACGACAATGGATTTTGTAGGAGTGCATCGTGCGTAAGTTGACTCAATTGGTTCTCCTGGCCACTGTTCTGGTCGCGAGCCCAGCATTTGCTGAAATGAAAATTGCCGTACTGAACTATCAGATGGCACTGCTGGAATCTGATGCTGCGAAGAAATACGCAGTGGATGCCGAGAAGAAATTTGGTCCGCAACTGACCAAGCTGAAGACTCTGGAGAGCAGCGCCAAGGGCATCCAGGACCGTCTGGTTGCCGGTGGCGACAAGATGCAGCAAGGCGAGCGTGAGCGTCTGGAGCTTGAGTTCAAGCAGAAGGCCCGTGATTTCCAGTTCCAGTCCAAGGAATTGAACGAATCCAAGGCCGTTGCCGACCGTGAAATGCTCAAGCAACTGAAGCCGAAGCTGGATCGCGCCGTGGAAGAAGTCATCAAGAAAGGTGGTTTCGACCTGGTCTTCGAGCGGGGTGCAGTGATTGATGTCAAACCTCAGTACGACATCACTCGCCAAGTTATCGAGCGTATGAATCAGCTGAAGTAAGCCATGACCGCGACCATAAAACTCGGCCAGTTGGCCGAGTTCCTCGGCGCCACACTACGTGGTGACGCGGAGAAGGAAATCACTGGGCTAGCCACCTTGCAGGAGGCTGGCCCATCTCAGTTGAGCTTTTTGGCAAACCCGCAATATCGCAAGTACCTGGTGGATAGCCGGGCCGGTGCGGTACTGTTGAAGGCGGCTGATGCGCAAGCCCACGCCGGCGATGCACTGGTGGTGGCTGACCCCTACCTGTCCTACGCGCGCATTTCCCATCTGTTCGATCCAAAGCCCAAGTCGCCAGAGGGCGTTCATCCCTCTGCGGTGATCGCTGCCGATGCTTGGGTGGATCCTGCGGCCAGTATTGGCCCGTTCGCGGTGATCGAGAGCGGTGCGCGGATCGCGGCCGGGGTTACCGTTGGTGCCCATTGCTTCATCGGCGCGCGCTGTGAAATCGGCGAAGGTGGTTGGCTCGCCCCCCGTGTGACCCTGTACCACGATGTGCGTATCGGCAAGCGTGTGGTGATCCAGTCGGGTGCAGTGCTGGGCGGTGAAGGCTTCGGCTTCGCCAATGAGAAAGGCATCTGGCAGAAAATTGCGCAGATTGGTGGCGTGACCATCGGTGATGATGTCGAGATTGGCGTCAATACGGCAATCGACCGGGGGGCGTTAGCCGATACCCTGATCGGTAACGGCGTGAAGCTGGACAACCAGATCCAGATTGCTCACAACGTCCAGGTCGGTGATCACACCGCCATGGCCGCGTGCGTGGGGATTTCCGGCAGTACCAAAATCGGTAAGCACTGTATGCTCGCCGGCGGTGTGGGCCTGGTGGGGCACATCGAGATTTGCGACAACGTATTCCTCACCGGAATGACTATGGTGACCCACTCGATTACTGAACCGGGCGCCTATTCTTCCGGTACAGCCATGCAACCTGCTGCCGAGTGGCGCAAAAGCGCGGCACGTATCCGTCAGCTCGATGACCTTGCGCGGCGTCTACGACAGTTGGAAAAGCGCGTTGGGGACGTGACCCCCGACGGCAATGCTTCATCAGATGGCTGATACCATTTCCATATCAAGTGTGCACAGCCGCTAGACTGCCTCCTTGATTTGCTAGAGGGGCGTGCGTTAGGCGCACGCTCCCACTCTTTACTACAGGCTTCCTCCCGAAATGATGGACATCAACGAGATTCGCGAATACTTGCCCCACCGTTACCCTTTCCTGTTGGTGGATCGGGTCGTGGACTTGGATGTTGAGGGCAAGTGCATTCGTGCCTACAAGAATGTCAGCATCAACGAACCATTCTTCAATGGTCACTTCCCCGCGCATCCGATCATGCCGGGCGTGCTGATCATCGAAGCCATGGCTCAGGCTGCGGGTATTCTCGGTTTCAAGATGCTCGACGTGAAGCCCGCCGACGGCACCCTCTACTACTTCGTGGGCTCCGACAAGCTGCGCTTCCGTCAGCCGGTGCTGCCGGGGGACCAGTTGATCCTTGAGGCCAAGTTCATCAGTTGCAAGCGCCAGATCTGGAAGTTCGAGTGCCAGGCTTCGGTCGATGGCAAACCAGTCTGCTCCGCTGAAATCATCTGTGCGGAACGCAAACTATGAGTTTGATTGACCCTCGCGCAATCATCGATCCGACGGCCGTTCTGGCCGACGACGTTGAGGTTGGCCCGTGGTCGATCATCGGCGCTGGTGTGGAAATCGGCGAGGGTACAGTGATCGGGCCTCATGTGATCCTCAAGGGCCCCACCCGGATCGGTAAGCACAACCGCATCTACCAGTTTTCTTCGGTGGGTGAAGACACACCGGATCTGAAATACAAGGGTGAGGAAACCCGCCTGGTTATTGGTGACCACAACGTGATCCGCGAAGGGGTGACCATTCACCGTGGCACCGTACAGGACCGTTCCGAAACCACCCTGGGCGATCACAACCTGATCATGGCCTACGCCCACATTGGCCATGACAGCGTCATCGGCAACCACTGCATCCTGGTCAACAACACCGCGTTGGCCGGCCACGTGCACGTCGATGATTGGGCGATTCTCTCTGGTTTCACCCTAGTGCATCAGTACTGCCACATTGGCGCCCATAGCTTTTCTGGCATGGGCACCGCCATTGGTAAGGATGTACCAGCGTTTGTCACGGTGTTCGGTAACCCCGCCGAAGCCCGTAGCATGAACTTCGAAGGCATGCGCCGCCGTGGTTTCAGCGAAGATGCGATTTATGCCCTGCGTCGAGCCTACAAGGTGGTTTACCGCCAGGGGCTGACCGTTGACCAGGCGTTGGCCGAGCTGGCTGAGCCGGCTACGCTGTTTCCCGAAGTCGCGGTCTTTCGTGACTCGATCCAGTCTTCGACTCGCGGTATCACCCGTTAATCATGAACACTCTGCGTATTGCGTTGGTGGCTGGCGAAGCCTCCGGCGACATTCTCGGCGCCGGTTTGATGCGCGCCCTCAAGGCCCAACACCCGTCTGTCGAGTTCATCGGTGTTGGCGGTCCGCTGATGCAGGCAGAAGGCCTGGAATCTTATTTTCCCATGGAGCGTCTGGCGGTCATGGGCTTGGTGGAAGTGCTCGGGCGTCTGCGTGAGCTGCTGGCTCGACGCAAAAAGCTGATCCAGACCCTGATCGCCGAAAAACCGGATGTATTCATCGGTATCGACGCTCCGGACTTCACCCTGAATATCGAACTTAAACTGCGTCGGGCCGGGATCAAGACCGTGCATTACGTCAGTCCGTCCGTGTGGGCCTGGCGGCAGAAACGCGTGCTGAAGATCCGCGAAGGCTGTGATCTGATGCTGACCCTGTTTCCCTTCGAGGCGCGGTTCTATGAAGAGAAGGGCGTGCCTGTGAAGTTTGTCGGCCACTCTCTGGCTGATGCCATTCCGTTGCAAGCTGATCGGGCGGCAGCGCGTGTTGAGTTGGGCTTGCCGGATGGGCCGTTGGTGGCCTTGATGCCCGGCAGTCGCGGCGGTGAAGTCGGGCGTCTGGGGGCGCTGTTTCTCGACGCGGCCCAACGTCTGCGGGCCTTGCGCCCCGGGGTACGTTTCATCATGCCGTGCGCCAGTGCGGAGCGCCGGCTGCAGTTGGAAGAGTTGCTGGCCAGCCGCGACCTGCCGTTGACCTTGCTCGACGGGCAATCGCACAAGGCTCTGGCGGCCTGCGACGCGGTGTTGATCGCCTCGGGCACCGCGACCTTGGAAGCCCTGCTGTATAAGCGTCCGATGGTGGTGGCCTATCGTTTGGCGCCGCTGACCTTCTGGATCCTCAAGCGCATGGTCAAGAGCCCCTACATTTCCTTGCCTAACTTGCTGGCCCAGCGGTTGCTGGTGCCCGAGTTGCTGCAAGACGATGCCACTGCCGAAGCGCTGGCTCAGACGCTGTCGCCGCTGATTGAAGGGGGGGAAGAGCAAACCCGTGGCTTTGATGAAATCCATCGCACGCTGCGTCGCGATGCGTCCAACCAAGCCGCACAAGCGGTACTCGAACTGATCGGTACACCTCTGTGAGTCAATCAAAAATGCAAATGGGCCTGGATTTCACCTTGGTCGCCGATGCCGAGGATCTGGTGGCCGGTGTTGACGAGGTTGGCCGTGGGCCCTTGTGTGGCGCGGTGGTGACAGCGGCGGTGATTCTTGATCCAAAGCGGCCGATTCTTGGCCTTAACGACTCGAAGAAGCTCACCGAGGCCCGCCGTGAAAAGCTATTCGACGAGATTCGCGAAAAAGCCCTGAGCTGGTGCATTGCCCGGGCGGAAGTCGAAGAGATCGATGAATTGAACATCCTTCATGCCACGATGCTGGCCATGCAGAGGGCGGTGGAAGGTCTGAGCGTGACGCCGAAGCTGGCGATGATCGACGGCAATCGCTGCCCGAAGCTGGCCATGCCGGCAGAAGCGGTGGTCAAAGGCGATAGCAAGGTGCCGGCGATCGCCGCGGCGTCGATTCTGGCCAAGGTCAGCCGCGACCGTGAAATGGCGGCTTTCGAATCCATCTACCCCGGTTATGGCATCGGTGGTCACAAGGGGTATCCAACCCCGGTGCATCTGGAGGCCTTGGCCCGTTTGGGACCAACGCCGATTCACCGACGCTCCTTTGCCCCCGTGCGCCAGGCCTATGAAGCGCTTGAGGCTCAGGGCGAGATGCTGTCCTGAGGCTGATGTTTTAGTCAGGGCCCGGTACAATCCGGGCCTTGTTGTTTTCGCGTTTATTACAGGATCACTATGCCGGCTTCATTCGTTCATCTGCGCCTGCACACTGAGTACTCCCTGGTTGACGGTCTGGTGCGGATCAAGCCGCTGGTCAAGGCCCTTACCGGCATGGGCATGCCGGCGGTAGCGGTGACTGACCAGAACAACATGTGTTCCTTGGTCAAGTTCTACAAAAACAGCATGGGCGCCGGGATCAAGCCGATCTGCGGCGCCGACTTGTGGCTGTCGAACAAAGACCCCGATAACCCCTTGAGCCGTATCAGCCTGCTGGCGATGAATGCCTTGGGTTATCGCAACCTGACCGAGCTGATTTCCCGCGGCTTTATCGAAGGTCAGCGCAATGGTCAGATCATCATCGAGCGCGAATGGGTAGCGCAGGCCGCAGAAGGCTTGATCATGCTCTCGGCGGCCAAGGAAGGCGAGATCGGCATGGCCCTGATCGCCGGCGACCTGGAGGTCGCCGAAACCCTGGCCCGGGAGTGGATGGCGGTTTTTCCGGATCGTTTCTACCTGGAGGTGCAGCGCACCAACCGGCCCAATGATGAAGAGCACCTGCATGCGGCGGTGGCGCTGGCCGACAAGATCGGTGCGCCGCTGGTGGCCACCAACGATGTGCGCTTTATCAAGCAGGAAGATTTCGAAGCCCACGAAACCCGGGTCTGCATTGGCGAAGGCCGGGCCCTGGATGACCCGCGCCGCTCGAAGAATTACAGCGATCAGCAGTACCTGAAAAGCGCCGAGGAAATGGCCGAACTGTTCAGTGACCTGCCCGAGGCGCTGGAAAACACGGTCGAGATCGCCAAACGCTGCAATATCGAGGTCAAGCTGGGTAAGCACTTCTTGCCCGACTACCCGATTCCCGATGGCATGACCATCGACGAGTACTTCCGCAAGGTTTCGTTTGACGGGTTGGAAGAGCGCCTTAGCGTGCTGCTGCCCAAAGACACCACCGAGGACTATGAAGCCAAGCGCCAGGTGTATGTCGACCGGCTGAATTTCGAGCTGGATATCATCATCCAGATGGGCTTTCCCGGTTACTTCCTGATCGTTATGGACTTTATCCAGTGGGCCAAGAGCAATGGCGTGCCGGTGGGCCCCGGGCGAGGGTCGGGTGCGGGGTCGTTGGTGGCCTATGTACAGAAGATCACCGACCTTGACCCACTGGAATACGACCTGCTGTTCGAACGTTTCCTTAACCCGGAACGGGTATCCATGCCCGACTTCGACGTCGACTTCTGCATGGACGGCCGTGACCGGGTGATTGACTACGTGGCCGAGAAATACGGTCGCAATGCGGTGAGCCAGATCATCACCTTCGGTTCCATGGCGGCCAAGGCGGTGGTACGTGACGTGGCGCGGGTCCAGGGCAAGTCCTATGGTCTGGCCGACCGTCTGTCGAAGATGATCCCCTTCGAAGTCGGCATGACGCTGGAAAAAGCCTTTGATCAGGAAGAGATCCTGCGGGACTTCATCAAGGTCGATGAAGAAGCGGCGGAAATCTGGGAGATGGCGCGCAAGCTCGAAGGCGTGGTGCGTAACGTCGGCAAACACGCCGGTGGTGTGGTGATCGCGCCCACCAAGCTCACGGACTTCTCGCCTATTTATTGCGATGAAGAGGGTGGCGGCCTGGTAACCCAGTTCGACAAGGATGACGTCGAGGCGGCCGGTCTGGTGAAGTTCGACTTCCTCGGTCTGCGGACCCTGACCATCATCGATTGGGCACTGAAAACCATCAACCGCGATCGGGCCAAGGTTGGCGAGGAACCGCTGGATATCGCCTTTATCCCGCTGGACGACAAGCCGACCTACAGCCTGTTGCAGAAAGCTGAAACCACCGCGGTGTTCCAGCTTGAATCCCGGGGCATGAAGGAACTGATCAAGAAGCTCAAGCCCGACTGCCTGGAAGACTTGATCGCACTGGTGGCCCTGTTCCGTCCGGGGCCGCTGCAATCGGGCATGGTGGATGACTTCATCAACCGTAAGCACGGTCGCGCCGAGCTGGCCTACCCGCATCCGGACTATCAATACGAAGGCTTGCGGCCAGTACTGGCGCCGACCTACGGCATCATCCTGTATCAGGAACAGGTGATGCAGATTGCTCAGGTCATGGCCGGTTACACCCTCGGTGGCGCCGACATGCTGCGCCGGGCCATGGGTAAGAAGAAACCCGAGGAGATGGCCAAGCAGCGTGGCGGTTTCATCGAGGGGTGCGCCAACAACAATATCGATGCCGACCTGGCGGGCAACATCTTCGACCTGGTGGAAAAATTCGCCGGTTACGGTTTTAACAAGTCCCACTCCGCCGCCTACGGCCTGGTGTCGTATCAGACCGCTTGGTTGAAGGCTCACTACCCGGCGCCGTTCATGGCGGCGGTACTCTCCGCGGATATGCACAACACCGACAAGGTCGTGACCTTGATCGAGGAAGTGCGGACCATGAAACTGCGCCTCGACGCGCCGGATGTGAACACCTCGGAGTTCAAGTTCACGGTGAACGACGAAGGGCGCATCGTGTATGGCCTGGGAGCGATCAAGGGGGTGGGCGAGGGGCCGGTGGAAGCCATTACCGAAGCCCGTGTGCAGGGGCCGTTCAAGGACCTGTTCGACTTCTGTGCCCGGGTCGACCTCAAACGCATCAATAAGCGCACCCTGGACGGTCTGATCCGCAGTGGTGCCTTGGATCGTCTGGGGCCGCATTTCTTTGATGAACCCAAGGCCTATCAAGCCAATATCGATCAGAACCGCGCGGTGCTCCTGGCGGCGATGGAAGAGGCGATCAAGGCGGCCGAACAAACTGCCCGCACCCACGACAGTGGCCACGACGACCTGTTCGGCGGTGTGTTCGTCGAAGAAGACGCGGACGTCTATGCCAATCATCGCAAGGCCAAGGAACTGACCCTCAAGGAGCGACTGAAGGGCGAGAAGGATACCCTCGGCCTGTACCTGACCGGGCACCCAATCGACGAGTACGAAGGCGAGATCCGCCGCTTTGCTCGTCAGCGCATTGTCGACCTGAAGCCTGCCCGGGATACCCAGACGGTGGCGGGCATGATCATTGCCCTGCGGGTGATGAAGAACAAAAAAGGCGACAAGATGGGCTTCATCACCCTTGATGACCGCTCCGGGCGCATCGAGGCTTCGTTGTTTGCCGATGCGTTCCATTCGGCGCAGTCGTTGTTGCAGACCGATGCCATGGTGGTCGTTGAAGGCGAGGTCAGTAATGACGATTTCTCCGGCGGCCTGCGTCTGCGGGTCAAGCGGGTGATGAGTATGGAGGACGCGCGAACCAATCTGGCAGAAAGCTTGCGTCTGAAAGTTCATGCCGATGCCCTGAAGGGCGATCAGCTACGCTGGCTTGGGGAATTGTTCAAGCGTCACCGCGGCGCCTGCCCGATTACCATGGAATACACCCGGGATGACGCCAAAGCCTTGCTGCAGTTCGGCGAGAACTGGCGAATTGATCCGGCGGACAGCTTGATTCAAGCGCTGCGTGACCAGTTCGGGCGAGACAACGTCTTCCTCCAATACCGTTGACGGTAAGGCGCCACTATTGGGCCTTGCCGTTGCTTGAATTTTTAATCTCGACCTCAACGCGTCCGTCCCTTAAGGTAGGGCGCGAATAGACAACCGGCCGGCCCAAGCTCCCTTGGACGTCGAGCCCAGACGGACGCCTATGAACCCGAATTTTCTTGATTTCGAACAGCCGATCGCCGACCTGCAAGCCAAGATCGAAGAGTTGCGCTTGGTCGGTAATGACAATTCGCTGAATATCGGCGATGAGATTTCCCGCCTGCAGGACAAGAGCAATACCCTGACCGAGGACATCTTCGGCAAGCTCACCAGCTGGCAGATCGCACGTCTGGCGCGGCACCCGCGTCGTCCTTACACCCTGGATTACATCCAGCACATCTTCACCGAGTTCGACGAGTTGCATGGCGATCGCCACTTCTCCGACGACGCGGCGATTGTCGGCGGTGTTGCTCGCCTGGACGAGCAGCCGGTGATGATCATCGGTCACCAGAAGGGCCGTGAAGTGCGCGAGAAAGTTCGCCGCAACTTCGGCATGCCGCGTCCAGAAGGCTACCGCAAGGCCTGCCGCCTGATGGAAATGGCCGAACGCTTCAAAATGCCGATCCTGACCTTTATCGATACCCCGGGCGCTTACCCGGGCATCGACGCCGAAGAGCGCAACCAGAGCGAAGCAATTGCCTGGAACCTGCGCGTCATGGCGCGCCTGAAGACCCCAATCATCGCCACCGTGATCGGTGAGGGGGGGTCGGGTGGTGCCTTGGCAATTGGTGTTTGCGATCAGTTGAACATGCTGCAGTACTCCACCTACGCGGTGATCTCGCCAGAAGGCTGCGCTTCGATCCTCTGGAAAACCTCGGAAAAAGCCGCGGATGCCGCAGAAGCCATGGGCATCACTGCCGAGCGCCTGAAAGGCTTGGGGATTGTCGACAAAGTCATTGGTGAGCCCTTGGGCGGCGCCCATCGCGACCCGGCTGCTGCTGCGGCGTCGATCCGTGCCGAGCTCAGCTCGCAACTGGCGATGCTCAAGGAGATGGATAACGACACCTTGCTGGCTCGTCGTTATGAGCGTCTGATGAGCTACGGTCTCTAACAGACCCTCGCTCCCGCTTGTAGGAGCAGCCGGTCGGCCGCTCCTACAGGTCTTGAAGTTGTATGAATCCTCTCTCCGTCAAACTGCTGCAAAACCTTACGCCCTGGCGCGATGCCACGACTTGGCGTGTGGCCTTCTCAGGTGGGCTTGACTCCACTGTCCTGCTGCATCTTCTCGCCGATCTCGCGCAAAACCATCGTCTTCCGCTCCTGTCGGCTGTGCATGTTCATCACGGTCTGCAAGCCGCTGCAGATGCCTGGCCGAGTCATTGTCAGGCGGTCTGCGCTGCGCTGGGCGTGCCTTTGCAGGTAGTTCATGTGCAAGTACGGGCCGGTGCCAGCCTGGAGCGCGCTGCCCGTGAGGCGCGTTATGGCGCTTTTGCAGGATTGACCCAGGCCAATGAGTTGCTGCTGACGGCGCAGCACCGTGACGATCAAGCGGAGACTCTATTGTTTCGTCTGTTACGCGGCGCTGGGGTCCGGGGCTTGTCGGCGATGCCGGACTGTCGGCCGCTGGGGCGCGGGCATTTGCTGCGGCCTTTGCTCAGCGCCTCTCGCGCCGAGCTTGAACGTTATGCTGTCGAGCATCGCCTGACATGGGTCGAGGACCCTTCCAATGCCGATCCCCAGTACTCGCGCAATTACCTGCGGCATCAGGTCATGCCGTCGTTGCTGGCGCGCTGGCCCCAGGCTGTGGCCAGTATGAGTCGCAGTGCGGCGCACTTGAACGAGGCACAGGGCTTGCTGGACGACTTGGCGCGGATGGACCTGGCAGCCGCCGAAGGTGGGGGCGATTTCCCATGGTTAGGTTTGCCTTCGCTGGCCCTTGCGCCATTGCAGCATTTGTCCCCCGCGCGTCAGCGCAATGCGTTGAGTCATTGGCTCAGCAGGTTGACTCGTTTGCCGGACACCGATCACTGGGCCGGCTGGGAAAGCCTGCGGGACGCTGCCGGATCAGGGCAGCCGCTGTGGCGTTTGGCAGATGGCGAATTGCGGCGTGGAGGAGGACGTATCTGGTGGCTGTCGGGTCCTTGGCTGCAGCCCATTGGCGAAGGGGCGCAATGGGTTGATCCGCTCAATCCATTGCCATTGCCTGGGAATGGCTATGTCTGTTTCAGCGGTCAGGCACCGGGCGGACCATTGCGCATTCGTTACCGCCAGGGAGGGGAGGTGATGCAACTGGGCGGGCGCGGTCATCGTGACCTCAAGCGGTTGCTTAACGAGTCCGGGTTGCCGAGCTTCGCCCGTGGCAGATTGCCGCTGCTGTATCAGGAAGAGCGGTTGCTTGCGGCGGCTAACCTGCCAGGGTTTGGCGCAAACGCCCAGGCTGAGTGGCAGTTGCATTGGATGCCTCCGACCAGCGATCAAGGTTTGAGCTGAAAGGGGCTTTCCGGTAGACTACGCTCCCTTCTTGATACAACTTCTGTGGATTCGCCTGAATTACAGGAGTTGCCGATTACCAAGCAGTCTTTGCTGGGCGATTCCAAAAAATGTGTAGCGAGCAACCTACCGGTGTTTTTGCATCCGGTCTGTCACCACGCGGCGGTTTTTTTGAAAGGTGCACTGTGATTAATGCAGGTGATCGGGGGCTTCGGCCTTCCTTCGCTTTCCCCGGCGGCACTGACCGCTTTAACGCAGACTTCTAGGGTTTTTCATGACGCGCTACATATTCGTCACGGGCGGTGTTGTTTCTTCATTGGGGAAAGGCATTGCCTCGGCTTCATTGGCGGCCATCCTGGAGGCGCGGGGACTTAAGGTCACCATGCTCAAGCTGGACCCGTACATTAACGTCGACCCGGGCACCATGAGCCCGTTCCAGCACGGCGAAGTGTTCGTCACCCACGACGGCGCCGAGACCGACCTGGACCTGGGCCACTACGAGCGGTTCATCCGCACGACCATGACCCAGAACAACAACTTCACCACTGGCCGTGTCTACGAACATGTGCTGCGCAAGGAACGCCGCGGTGATTACTTGGGCGCCACCATCCAGGTGATCCCGCACATCACCGACGAAATCAAGCGCCGCATTATCAAGGGTGCCGGTGATGCCGATGTGGCCATGGTCGAGATCGGTGGCACCGTGGGTGACATTGAGTCGCAACCGTTCCTGGAAGCCATTCGTCAACTGCGTTTCGAAGTCGGCGCCAAGCGCGCGATGCTGATGCACTTGACCCTGGTTCCGTACATCGCCACGGCTGGCGAAACCAAGACCAAACCGACCCAGCATTCGGTCAAGGAGTTGCGTTCCATCGGCCTGCAGCCGGACGTGCTGGTGTGTCGCTCCGATCATCCGATCGATATCTCCTCGCGTCGCAAGATCGCTCAGTTCACCAACGTTGAAGAGCGTGCAGTGATTGGCCTGGAAGACGCCGACACCATTTACAAGATCCCGGGCATCCTGCACTCCCAGGGGCTGGATGATTTCGTCGTCGAGCGTTTTGGCCTGCAATGCGCCGGTGCTGATCTGTCCGAGTGGGAGGCAGTGGTCGATGCCAAGCTCAACCCCGAGCACGAAGTCACCATCGCTATGGTTGGCAAGTACATGGAACTGCTGGACGCCTACAAATCGCTGATCGAAGCGATGAGTCACGCTGGCATCAGCAACCGCACCAAGGTCAATCTGCGCTACATCGATTCCGAAGACATCGAGAACCAGGGCACTGCACTGCTGGAAGGCGTCGATGCGATCCTGGTTCCGGGCGGCTTCGGTCTGCGTGGCGTGGAAGGCAAGATCACCGCTGTGCAATACGCTCGCGAAAACAAGGTGCCTTATCTGGGCATTTGCCTGGGCATGCAGGTGGCGGTCATCGAGTTCGCCCGTAACGTCATGGGTTGGAAAGACGCCAACTCCACCGAGTTCGATCGTGCCAGTGGCCATCCAGTGGTCGGCCTGATCACCGAGTGGGAAGACGCCACCGGCTCCGTTGAAGTGCGTACCGAAGCCTCCGACTTGGGAGGCACCATGCGCCTGGGCGCCCAGGACTGCCTGCTGGAACCGGGCTCCAAGGTTCACGATTGCTACGCCAAGGACGTTATCGTCGAGCGTCACCGCCATCGTTATGAAGTGAACAACAAGCTGCTGCCTCAACTGATCGACGCAGGCCTGAAAGTCTCCGGTCGTTCCGGTGATGGCGCGCTGGTTGAAGTGGTCGAGGCGGCGGATCATCCATGGTTCGTCGCTTGCCAGTTCCACCCTGAGTTCACCTCGACGCCACGTGACGGTCACCCGCTGTTCAGTGGTTTCGTCAAAGCTGCATTGGCTCAACACCAGAAGAAGGCGTGAACCTGATGGCGCAAAAGATCATCCGCGTAGGCAACATCGAAATCGCCAACGACAAACCGATGGTGCTGTTCGGCGGCATGAACGTGCTGGAAAGCCGCGACATGGCCATGCAGGTCTGTGAGGAGTACGTACGGGTGACCGAAAAGCTCGGCATCCCCTACGTGTTCAAGGCCAGCTTCGACAAGGCCAACCGTTCCTCGGTGACCTCTTATCGTGGTCCCGGCCTGGAAGAGGGCATGCGGATTTTCGAAGACGTGAAGCAGGCCTTTGGCGTACCGATCATCACCGACGTCCACGAACCGGCTCAGGCCGCCGTGGTCGCCGAAGTCTGCGACATCATCCAGCTGCCGGCCTTCCTGTCGCGGCAGACCGACTTGGTGGTGGCCATGGCCAAGACCGGTGCGGTGATCAACATCAAGAAAGCCCAGTTCCTCGCGCCTCAGGAAATGAAACACATCCTGAGCAAGTGCGAAGAAGCGGGTAACGATCAGTTGATCCTCTGTGAGCGTGGTTCCAGCTTCGGTTACAACAACCTGGTGGTGGACATGCTCGGCTTCGGCATCATGAAGCAGTTCGAGTACCCAGTGTTCTTCGACGTTACCCATGCGCTGCAGATGCCTGGCGGTCGTGCTGACTCGGCCGGTGGTCGCCGTGCTCAAGTCACTGACCTGGCCAAGGCCGGTATGAGCCAATCCCTGGCGGGCCTGTTTCTGGAAGCCCATCCGGACCCCGATCACGCCAAGTGCGATGGTCCTTGCGCTCTGCGTCTGGACAAGCTGGAGCCTTTCCTGGCCCAGCTCAAGGCTCTGGATGAACTGGTCAAGAGTTTTCCGACGGTAGAAACCGCCTAGATCCGATTTCTCCGGTAAAGTACCGCACGATTATTGCTCAGGCCCTCGGGTCTGAGTTTTATCGTCTGCAAGACTGCCCGCTTTCCTCGCCTTGCCGACGGTCAAAAATTTCCTACAGCTGCGTCGTTTTCGTCAACTTTGGAGTGTTTACAACAATGGCAAAAATCGTCGACATCAAAGGTCGTGAAGTTCTCGACTCCCGTGGCAACCCCACTGTCGAAGCGGACGTGCTTCTCGACAACGGCATCATCGGCAGTGCGTGCGCGCCGTCTGGTGCTTCCACCGGTTCCCGTGAAGCGTTGGAGCTGCGTGATGGCGACAAGAGCCGTTACCTGGGCAAGGGTGTGCTCAAGGCGGTAGCCAACATCAACGGTCCGATCCGCGACCTGTTGCTGGGTAAAGACCCGATCGAGCAGAAGGCGCTGGACCAGGCGATGATCGCGCTGGACGGTACCGAGAACAAAGCGACCCTGGGCGCCAACGCGATTCTCGCCGTGTCCCTGGCAGCAGCCAAAGCAGCCGCTCAAGACCAGGACCTGCCGCTGTACGCCCACATCGCCAATCTCAATGGCACGCCAGGTGTCTACTCGATGCCGGTA
Organism: Pseudomonas sp. LD120; assembly: GCF_009861525.1. GTDB lineage: Bacteria > Pseudomonadota > Gammaproteobacteria > Pseudomonadales > Pseudomonadaceae > Aquipseudomonas. Next base: position 1,519,568 of record NZ_WVHL01000005.1, read on the forward strand.
CCGATGATGAACATCATCAACGGTGGCGAGCACGCCGATAACAACGTCGACATCCAGGAGTTCATGGTGCAGCCGGTTGGCGCCAAGTCCTTCTCGGAAGGCCTGCGCATGGGCACCGAAATTTTCCATCACCTTAAAGCTGTGCTCAAGGCCCGTGGCCTGAACACTGCGGTGGGCGACGAAGGTGGTTTTGCGCCCAACCTGGCCTCCAACGAAGATGCGCTGAAAGTCATCTCCGAAGCCGTGGCCAACGCGGGTTACACCCTGGGTACTGACGTGACCCTGGCGCTGGACTGCGCCGCCAGCGAGTTCTACGAAGACGGCAAATACAACCTGTCCGGCGAAGGCCAGGTGTTCACCGCCGAAGGTTTCGCCGAGTACCTGAAAGGCCTGACCCAGCGTTACCCAATCATCTCCATCGAAGATGGCCTGGATGAGTCTGACTGGGCTGGCTGGAAAATCCTCACCGACAAGATCGGCGAAAAGGTGCAACTGGTGGGTGACGATCTGTTCGTGACCAATACCAAGATCCTCAAAGAGGGCATCGACAAGAAGATCGCCAACTCGATCCTGATCAAGTTCAACCAGATCGGCACCCTGACCGAAACCCTGGAAGCCATCCAGATGGCCAAGGCCGCTGGTTACACCGCCGTGATCTCTCACCGTTCCGGTGAAACCGAGGATTCGACCATTGCCGACCTGGCCGTGGGGACGTCGGCTGGCCAGATCAAGACCGGCTCCCTGTGCCGTTCCGACCGCGTATCCAAATACAACCAATTGCTGCGTATCGAAGAGCAATTGAACGGCAAGGCCAAGTACAACGGTCGTGCTGAGTTTCGCGGTTAAGCCTTAGGTGGTAAAAAGACAGCGGATTGTGTCGGGAAAGTCTCAACACTGAGTTTTTACCACTAATCTGATGCCTTAAGAGCACAAGCCTGGGTCTTCCAGGCTTCGTGCTATCAGTAGCTCCGAAGTTGTTGGCATGGCAGTCTTTTTTCACTGGATACCCGATATTCGATGCGCAGTCCCAATTGGTTGTTCCTGGTCTTGCTCCTGCTGCTGGCTGGCTTGCAGTACCGCCTGTGGGTGGGGGACGGCAGTTTGGCCCAGGTTGCTGACTTGACTCAGCAGATTGCCGACCAGCGTTCTGAAAATGAACGTTTGCTGGAGCGAAATCGCGTGCTTTATGCGGAAGTCCTGGAGCTGAAGAAAGGCATGGAGACCGTTGAAGAACGGGCTCGCCATGAATTGGGCATGGTCAAGGAGGGTGAAACCCTCTACCAGTTGGCCCAATGAGCGAAAAATTACCGGCCTTCTGGGCCGTGATTCCTGCCGCGGGCATTGGTGCTCGCATGGCTGCGGACCGTCCCAAGCAGTACCTGCAATTGGGCGGACGTACCATTCTCGAACACAGCCTTGGCTGTTTTCTCGATCACCCTGGCCTTAAGGGACTGGTGGTCAGTCTGGCGCTTGATGATCCTTATTGGCCGACCTTGGCCTGTGCCGATGATTCGCGCATCCAGCGGGTCGAAGGGGGGGCGGAGCGCTCCGGTTCGGTGCTCAATGCATTGCTCCATCTGCACGCCCAGGGGGCTGCTGATGAGGATTGGGTGCTGGTTCACGATGCCGCACGACCGAATCTTTCTCGGGATGACCTGGACAAGCTGCTGGCTGAGTTGGCGGCGGATCCGGTGGGTGGTCTGCTGGCAGTGCCGGCCCGTGACACTCTGAAGCGAATTGATAAACACGGTCGGGTACTGGAAACCGTGGATCGCAGCCTGATCTGGCAAGCCTATACGCCGCAGATGTTCCGCCTTGGGGCCTTGCATCGTGCTCTGGCCGACAGCCTGGTAGCGGATGTGGCGATTACCGACGAAGCATCGGCCATGGAGTGGGCCGGCCAGGCACCGCGGCTGATCGAAGGGCGCTCCGATAACCTCAAGGTTACTCGCCCCGAAGACCTGGAATGGCTGCGCCAGCGCTGGTCCAATCGGCCTTGAGTGGTGATGCGCTGAACCTTGTGCCACTGCCGCAGGTTGCGAGCGACGCTGAAGGGCGGTGCGGCGCTTGAGGGAGTTGTGGGCCTTGTCGCAGTCTGCGGCTGAGGCTACAAATCGCGGTACTCCGGGCGAGCGGCCAAGCCATGCTTGAGATAATCCACCAGCTTGCGCACTTTTGGCGACAGGTGACGTTGTTGCGGATACAGCGCCCAGACGGCGGTGTTGGGCGGCTGGTGGGCTTCCAGCAAAGAGATCAGGGTACCGTTTTGCAGGTGTTCCAATACGTAGTAATCCGGCAACTGACACAGTCCAACCCCTTGTAGTGCAGCCTCCAGTACCGCCTGCCCGCTATTACAGCGCCAATTTCCCTGCACCCGTTGCGAAAACTCCCGTCCATCCTGTACCAATTGCCAGAGGTCCGAACTGCCCACCAGGCAGTTGTGGCGGTTCAGTTCCGAGAGGCTGTGGGGGCGCCCGTAGCGCTCCAGGTAAGAAGGTGAGGCGCACAGGTACATGCGTCGCGGGGCGAGGCGAGTGGCTACCAGGCGTGAGTCCTGCAAACGTCCCAGGCGAATTGCCAGGTCCAGCCCTTCATGCACCAGATCGAGGGTTCGGTTGCTCAGTTCGATGTCCACCCGCAGTTGTGGATAGAGCCCCATGAAGCGAGTTACCAGCGGCACGATAAAGCGTTCGCCGTAAGCCACCGCACAGGTCATGCGCAGCATGCCCTTAGGCTCGCTGGTCAGGTCGCCCACGGCTCGTAACGCTTCGTCGCGTCCGTCCTGTAGACGCTGGCAGTGCTGAAGAAAGGTTTGCCCGGCTTCGGTCAAAGTCACTCGGCGGGTGCTTCGATACAACAGTCGGGTCTGCAGACGCTCTTCAAGGCGCGCCACCTGGCGGCTTATATGGGATGAGGACACGCCCAGGCGCTCGGCGGCTGCGGTGAACTGGCTGCATTCGGCGACGGCGACAAATTCGTCGATACCCTCCCAGCGGTTTTCAATCATTGATTATCCCTGCATAGCAATAATGTTTTGCTTTTACCTGGATTATTCATCGCATCGCACTGTTTTACACTCGTTGCCTCGTTTTTATTCGCTGGAGAGTCAGGATGATCAAGTCGCGTGCTGCCGTAGCCTTCGAGGCCAAGAAACCTCTGGAGATCGTCGAAGTGGACGTTGCCATGCCCAAAGCCGGTGAGGTTTTGCTGCGGGTTGTTGCCTCTGGCGTGTGTCACACCGACGCGTACACCCTCTCTGGCGCCGACCCCGAGGGCATTTTTCCGGCGATCCTTGGGCACGAAGGTGGCGCGGTGGTGGAAGCGGTGGGCGAAGGCGTGACCTCGGTAGCAGTGGGCGATCATGTGATTCCGCTGTACACCCCGGAATGCGGCAAGTGCAAATTCTGTCTGTCGGGCAAGACCAACCTCTGCCAGGCGATTCGTGCGACCCAAGGTAAAGGGCTGATGCCCGATGGCACCACGCGCTTCTCCTACAAAGGTCAGCCGATTTTCCACTACATGGGCACCTCGACTTTCTCCGAGTACACCGTGTTGCCGGAAATCTCCGTAGCCAAGATTCCCAAGGACGCGCCTTTGGAAAAGGTCTGCCTGCTGGGCTGCGGCGTGACCACCGGTATTGGTGCGGTGATCAATACTGCCAAGGTCAAGGCCGGTGACACCGTGGCCATCTTCGGTCTGGGCGGCATAGGCTTGTCGGCGGTAATCGGCGCGGTCAAGGCCAAGGCCGGACGCATCATTGCCATCGACATCAACCCGGCCAAGTTCGAAATCGCCAAGCAACTGGGGGCAACCGATTGCGTCAACCCCAAGGACTTCGACCGTCCGATCCAGGACGTCATCGTCGACATGACCGACGGCGGCGTAGACTTCTCCTTCGAATGCATTGGCAATGTGCAATTGATGCGTGCTGCGCTGGAGTGCTGCCACAAGGGTTGGGGGGAGTCGGTGATCATCGGCGTTGCCGGTGCGGGCCAGGAGATTTCCACCCGTCCGTTCCAACTGGTGACTGGCCGCGTCTGGCGCGGTTCGGCGTTTGGCGGGGTGCGCGGTCGCAGCGAGTTGCCGAGCTACGTAGAAATGTCCCAGACCGGTGAAATTCCCCTGGATACCTTCATCACCCACACCATGGGCCTGGAAGACATCAATAAGGCTTTCGACCTGATGCACGAAGGCAAGAGCATTCGTTCCGTCATTCACTTCTAAGAGCCGCGACAAGCTGCAAGCCATGAGCATCAAGCGGGTTTCCCACTTGCAGCTCAGCGCTTGCGGCTTGCGGCTGGAGGCCTGTCATGAGTCTGGAAAACCTGTCCTGCCAGAAGAGCTTCGGCGGCTGGCACAAACGCTACAAGCATCATTCCCAGGTATTGGGCTGCGACATGGTGTTCGCCGTGTATTTGCCGCCGCAAGCCGAGCAGGGCGGCAAGCTGCCCGTGCTGTATTGGCTGTCCGGACTGACCTGCACCGACGAGAACTTCATGCAAAAGGCCGGCGCCCAGCGCATGGCTGCCGAGCTTGGGTTGATTATCGTCGCTCCGGACACCAGTCCGCGTGGTGCCGGTGTGCCCGATGACCCTGACGGCGCCTGGGATTTTGGTCTGGGTGCCGGGTTCTACTTGAACGCAACCCAAGAACCCTGGGCCCAGCACTATCGGATGCACGATTATGTGGTCGATGAGCTGCCCGCGTTGGTGGAGGCGCATTTCCCAGCCTCGGAGAAGCGGGGTATCAGCGGACATTCCATGGGCGGGCACGGGGCTTTGGTCTGTGCATTGCGTAATCCAGGGCGCTACCAGTCGGTGTCGGCTTTCGCACCCATCAGTAACCCTATGGACTGTCCTTGGGGGCAGAAGGCATTTTCCCGTTACTTGGGCGACGAGCGCTCACGTTGGCGCGAATGGGATGCCAGCGTATTGATTGCCGAGGTGCCCCATAAGCTGTCGCTGCTGGTGGATCAAGGAGACCGTGATGATTTTCTCGTCACCCAACTCAAGCCGGAAGTGTTGCAGCAGGTGGCAAAGAATGCCGGCCATGAACTGACGTTGCGCATGCAGCCGGGTTACGACCACAGCTATTTCTTTATCGCCAGTTTCATTGACGAGCACTTACAGCACCATGCGCGTGCTCTTAACCCTCAGGTGCCCGACTAAAACGCGCTGCACATCGGCCATGGCGCCTTAATACCTGCCAAAGCGGGTAGAATCACGCCCTGACTTTTTCGGGGCGTTTTTTATGCGTATTGGCCACGGCTACGATGTGCACCGTTTCGCGGAGGGCGACTTCATCACCTTGGGTGGTGTGCGTATCTCCCATCATTCTGGGTTACTGGCCCATTCCGATGGTGACGTGCTGTTGCACGCGCTCAGCGATGCGCTATTGGGCGCCGCTGCGCTCGGGGATATCGGCCTACATTTTCCGGACACCGACCCGCAATTCAAAGGCGCCGACAGTCGGGTACTGCTGCGGCATGTCGTGGCGCTGATTCATGCCAAGGGCTGGACGATCGGTAATGTCGACAACACCATCATCGCCCAGGCCCCGAAAATGGCGCCTCATATTGAAACCATGCGTGCCTTGATTGCCGCTGATCTGCAAATTGAACTGGACCAAGTGAACGTGAAGGCAACCACCACTGAAAAGCTCGGTTTCGTTGGCCGTGAAGAGGGCATTGCGGTGCACTCCGTAGCCTTGTTGCAACGCCCATGAATGAACTGCAACTCTTGGGCCCGCGGGCCTATGGCGAGACCTTGGGCTGCGCGGTACTCAAAGCCACCGCCGAAGACTTCCAGGTCGATGAGGTGCTTGATATTCCACTGAGCGGCGACGGCGAACACCTGTGGCTGTGGGTGGAAAAGCGTGGCTTGAACACCGAAGAAGCGGCGCGTCGAATTGCCAAGGCGGCAGGAGTACCATTGCGTACGGTCAGCTACGCCGGGCTCAAGGACCGACAAGCGCTGACCCGTCAGTGGTTCAGCGTACAACTGCCTGGCAAGGCCGATCCGGACCTTGGCGCGGCACAAGACCACACCTTGAACATTCTCAAGACCACCCGTCACAAGCGCAAGCTGCAACGCGGTGCTCATGCGGCCAATGGCTTCACGCTGCGACTGACTGCGCTCAAGGCTGATCAGGCTGCCATCGATGAGCGTTTGAAATGCATTGCCCAGCAAGGGATCCCCAACTATTTCGGTGCCCAGCGTTTCGGCCATGAGGGCGGCAATCTGGTGGATGCCCGTGACTGGGCGGCGCGTCAGGCGCTACCAGAACAGCGCAATGTGCGCTCAAGGTTGCTGTCCACGGCCCGCAGCTACCTATTCAATCAGGTGCTGGCGGCGCGAGTGGCCGATGGCAGTTGGCAGCGGGCCCAGGAGGGCGATCTGCTGGCGTTTACCGATAGCCGCAGTTTTTTCATGGCAGGGCAAGCTGAGTGCTCGGACCCACGATTGGCGATTCTCGACCTGCACCCCACGGGGCCATTGTGGGGTGAAGGGGCGTCTCCCGCTGGCGGCATGACCCACGACCTTGAGCAGGACGTCGCCACGCGCGAGGCCGCATTGTGCGATTGGCTGATAAAAGCCGGCATGAGCCACGAACGACGCATCCTGCGGCTGCCCATTGGCGGTTTGACGTGGCATTATCCTGTGCCTGACATTCTGCAACTGGAATTCGTCCTGCCGGCCGGATGCTTCGCCACCGCATTGGTGCGCGAGCTCGTCGATCTAGCGCCAGTGGGGCAGACGGACAGCCCATGCGTATTCTGATCTCTAACGATGATGGGGTGACTGCACCCGGTATCGCTGCGCTGCATGCTGCGCTGGCGGATTACGCCGAGTGTGTGGTTATCGCACCGGACCAAGACAAAAGCGGCGCCAGCAGCTCGTTGACGCTCGACCGTCCGTTGCATCCGCATACCCTGAGTAATGGCTATATCAGCATCAACGGCACACCAACCGACTGTGTTCACCTGGGGCTCAATGGCCTGCTGGAGCATGAGCCGGATATGGTGGTGTCAGGAATCAACCTGGGGGCCAACCTCGGGGATGACGTGTTGTATTCCGGGACTGTCGCTGCCGCCCTGGAAGGGCGCTTCCTGCAGCGTCCGGCGATTGCCTTTTCGCTGGTGTCGCGTCAGGTGGAAAACCTCGCGACCGCAGCCCATTTCGCGCGCAAGCTTGTCGAAGCACAGCGCTTGCTGGATTTACCACCACGGACGGTGTTGAACGTGAATATCCCGAATCTGCCACTCGATCATATTCGTGGCATCCAACTGACCCGCCTGGGTCACCGCGCACGCGCCGCTGCGCCGATGAAGGTCGTCGACCCTCGCGGCAAGTCGGGTTACTGGATTGCTGCTGCCGGCGACGCTGAAGATGGCGGGCCAGGTACTGATTTTCATGCGGTCATGCAAGGCTACGTATCTATCACGCCATTGCAGTTGGACCGTACCTTCAATGACGCATTCAGGAGCCTGGATGGCTGGTTGGAGGGGCTGCGCTGATGGCCCGTGAGCAAGACGATCTACTGCGTCGGGGAATCGGCATGACCTCCCAGCGTACCCGTGAACGCCTGATTCAGCGCTTGTATGATGAAGGCTTGTCCAATCCCCAGGTACTGGAAGTCATTCGTCGCACACCGCGGCATCTGTTTGTCGATGAGGCGCTGGCCCATCGTGCTTATGAAGACACCGCACTGCCAATCGGCCACAACCAGACCATCTCCCAGCCTTACATGGTGGCCCGCATGAGCGAGCTGCTGTTGGCGGCCGGCCCGTTGGACAAGGTACTGGAGATCGGGACGGGCTCCGGCTATCAGACGGCGGTCTTGTCGCAACTGGTGGAACGGGTGTTTTCGGTGGAGCGGATCAAGGTGCTGCAAGACCGGGCCAAAGAGCGCTTGCAAGAACTGAACTTGCGCAACGTAGTGTTCCGCTGGGGCGATGGCTGGGAAGGCTGGCCGGCATTGGCGCCTTACAACGGCATCATTGTTACCGCCGTGGCCACTGACATTCCTCAGGCTCTGCTCGATCAACTGGCACCCGGCGGGCGCTTGGTGATCCCGGTGGGCGCAGGGGAAGTGCAACAACTGATGCTGATCATTCGTGACGAGCACGGTTTTTCCCGGCAGGTGCTGGGGGCGGTGCGTTTTGTGCCTCTGCTCAATGGTCCATTAGCCTGAGCATTTGTTGAGCCTGGGTGAATTCTGTTTGATTGGCTGTGTCTTAGTGCCGTACTGATCGTCAATGAATGGGGCGCCAACCTGTGGCAACGTCTTGCAGCGGCCTGTTGTCCTTTGCCAGCGGTAAAGCTTCGGCCTCCAGTTATACTTGCGTCACTTCACGCCTGAGCAGGGCAATCTATATCGTCAACTACCACAAAGGGAGCGGCGGGTGAGTCTCACAGTCATTGCGCAGCGTATGGGTATAACAAGCTTTCAGCGACTGATGATTGGCCTTGTCTTGAGTTCCTTGTTGGTCGGTTGCTCCAGCACCAAGTCCAGCAGCGTGAGTGTGGTTGAGCGCAATAGTAATGCGACGCCTCAACGTCCTACGGTGACCACTGGCCAATATGTCGTGCGGCGCGGCGATACGCTGTTTTCCATTGCCTTTCGTTATGGCTGGGATTACAAGGCTCTTGCGGCCCGTAACAGGATTGCCGAGCCGTACACCATTCATCCAGGACAAACCATCCGTTTTGATGGACGCAGCGGCGCGGCGCCGACTACGGTGGTTACCAGCACTCGATCCAGCACTTCGTCCTCCAGTAAAACTACGGTGATCCGTCGTCCTGCGGGGACAACAGCAGCGCCATCCAAGGGCGCCACGGCGAATCCGGCAAGCAAGCCTGCGCCTGCTCCGGTCACCCCTGCAGGCCCCGCTCCCACGGGTTGGGGCTGGCCTTCCAACGGCGTTCTTATTGGAAAATTCTCTTCAAACGGTAGTTTGAATAAAGGCATTGATATCGCCGGGGATTTGGGACAGCCTGTTTTAGCTGCGTCTGATGGGACAGTTGTTTACGCCGGGAGTGGCTTAAGGGGCTACGGCGAATTAGTCATCATCAAGCACAGCGAAACCTACGTCAGTGCTTACGGCCACAACCGCAAGCTATTGGTTCGGGAGGGGCAGCAGGTCAAAGTCGGACAGACAATTGCCGAGATGGGATCAACTGGTACTGACCGGGTGAAACTGCACTTTGAGATTCGCCGACAAGGTAAACCTGTAGATCCGCTGCAATTCCTGCCACGTCGTTGATCCGTTACCAGCCTGTTCCACTCGCGTAGAGGGAACAGGCTCCAGCGTTGCCAAGGATAGAGGCGCCGCTTGAGCCTGAGGTCGAACTCACCAAAGGACTATAACAATGGCTCTCAGTAAAGAAGTGCCGGAGTTTGACATCGACGATGAAGTTCTCCTTATGGAGAGCAGTATCGGTATGGATTCGATGTCGAATAATGAGGGGGCAACTCCACCTTCCGTTCGCGCCAAATCCAAAAGCTCCGCTTCACTCAAGCAACACAAATACATTGATTACACGCGCGCACTTGATGCGACGCAGTTGTATCTCAATGAAATCGGTTTTTCTCCATTGCTCTCTCCCGAAGAGGAAGTGCACTTTGCGCGTCTTTCGCAAAGTGGCGACCCTGCGGGGCGAAAACGCATGATTGAAAGCAACTTGCGACTGGTGGTGAAAATCGCTCGACGCTATGTCAATCGAGGGTTATCGCTGTTGGACCTTATCGAAGAGGGCAACCTCGGCCTGATTCGAGCAGTAGAGAAATTCGACCCGGAACGCGGTTTCCGTTTCTCAACCTATGCGACGTGGTGGATCAGGCAGACCATTGAGCGGGCAATCATGAATCAGACCCGGACCATTCGATTGCCGATTCATGTCGTCAAAGAACTCAACGTCTACTTACGCGCCGCCCGTGAGTTAACGCAAAAACTCGATCATGAACCCTCTCCCGAAGAAATCGCCAACCTGCTGGAGAAGCCGGTGGCCGAAGTCAAACGCATGCTCGGCCTGAACGAGCGGGTGTCTTCGGTGGATGTCTCGCTGGGCCCTGACTCTGATAAAACCCTGCTTGACACCCTGACCGACGATCGTCCAACGGACCCCTGTGAACTGCTGCAGGATGACGATCTGTCACAGAGCATCGATCAGTGGCTTTCCGAGTTGACCGAGAAGCAGCGTGAGGTGGTGGTACGTCGCTTCGGGCTGCGCGGTCATGAGAGCAGTACCCTGGAAGATGTTGGCCTGGAGATTGGCCTGACCCGCGAACGGGTTCGGCAGATTCAGGTTGAGGGGCTCAAGCGCCTGCGGGAGATCCTCGAAAAGAATGGATTATCCAGCGAGTCACTGTTTCAGTAGCCGCTCGTTCTGATGCACCCAAGCCCCGACGCGTTCGGGGCTTTTTTTTGGTTCTTCACGGAATCCCGGGAAACATAGAAACAAGAACGCCGATTTGATTGATGATGTTCGTGCGAGCAAACACATCTAAAAAACCGGCGTTCTTATGCGCGATATTAATACTTTCCTTCCTTTTTGGGAGGGCTTTTCTGTCGTCACCATCAAGCCTGATGGCGATGCGCTTCAGATCGACCTGATTCCCCACGCCACCCGACTCCCTTCCTGTAGCGGCTGCCAAAAAACCTGTTCAACCACCCATGAGTATTGCGAGCGAGTTGTCCGCGATTTACCGATTCTCGGCCGTGCGGTGCGCCTCAACGTGTTGCTCAGACGTGTTGGCTGTCGTGACTGCGGTAAACGCATGGAGGCCGTCAGTTGGCTGGATCGCTATGCCCGCATGACGCGGCGTCTGGCCGAGGCGGTCATTCAAGCCTGCGAGCGCCTTCCCACGCTGCACGTGGCCCAACTGTTTGGGCTGCACTGGGACACCGTTCGGTTGCTGGAGCGTCGAGCCCTGCAAGCGGCGTTGAGCGTTTTGCCAAAGGCGCAACCGCGACGTCTAGTGATGGACGAGTTTGCTCTGTTCAAAGGTCATCGTTACGCCAGCGTTGTCCTGGATGCCGATACACGGCGAGTGCTGTGGATCGGTGAAGGTCGCAGCCGAGCAGCGGTCAGGCCTTTCTTCGAAGAGCTGGGGCCAGAGGGTTGTGCTCGAATCGAAGCAGTGGCGATGGACATGAACACCGCTTTTGACCTGGAGGTTCGTCAGCACTGTCCCAACGCGCGAGTGGTCTACGACCTCTTCCATGTGGTGGCCAAATATGGCCGAGAGGTGATTGACCGGGTCCGCGTCGATGAGGCTAATCGATTGCGTCACGACAAGCCTGCCCGCAAGGTTATCAAGCAGGCGCGATGGTTGTTGCTGCGCAATGCGCAGAACTTGAAAACGCCGGAACAACAAGTCCGCCTGGAGGATCTGCTGGCAGCCAACCAAGCGTTGATGACGGTCTATTTGATGAAGGCTGAACTCAAAACACTCTGGACCCCGAGTACTGCCTGGGGCTGGCGATCGGCCTGGAAGCAATGGCTGCGCCATGCGCATGAAAGCGAAATACCAGCACTGATCCAGTTCGCCAAACGGCTAAAGGATTACTGGCGGGGCATCGTGAGCCGGGTTCGCTGGCCGATGCACACGGGGCAGTTGGAAGGAATAAACAATCGAATAAACGTCATTAAGCGGATGGCGTACGGTTACCGAGATAGCGAATTCTTTTTCATGAAGATCAAGAGCGTCTTTCCCGGTAATCCGTGAAGAGCCTTTTTATTGGCTTCTCTTATTGCGCTAGCAAATGGAGTTATTTTTGACTGGCGTGTAAGCCAAAGATTACTTTTCCGTAGGCATTTGGGCATCTACTACGTCCAAGTTGTCTAGATTGGGTTAAGTTATTTTTAATGTTATTGATTTATAAGGATATTTTATTTTTTTGCTGCCTGCTTAAGACGCGCACTGCTGTAAAAGGTGCGATTGCTCTTAGCCGGGAACTCTCTAATATCAACCCTGTGTCGACGGATAGACACAACCATCAAGGACGATGGTCAGGACATCGCAGGAAGCGATTCATCAGGACGATGAAAAGGAACACAGGGACTAGGGAAAAATGTGGGCGGGTCATACCGCCCCTTTTTTTGCCTGTCGAAAAGTTCCGGCGCAATCCCTGATTCCAGAAACGCAAAAAGGCCCGCAAGGGGCCTTTTATTGGAACGCGGGGGCATCAGCGTTCGAGGTCTTTGATCTTGCCTTTGACGCCATCCCACTCTTCGGCATCCGGCAACGATTCTTTCTTCTCGGTGATGTTCGGCCAGATTTCTGCCAGCTCTACGTTCAACTGAATGAATTCTTGCATCTCTTCCGGGACTTCATCCTCGGAGAAAATGGCTACAGCCGGGCATTCAGGCTCGCATAGTGCGCAGTCAATGCACTCATCCGGGTGAATCACCAGGAAGTTCGGCCCTTCGTAAAAGCAGTCCACCGGACAGACTTCTACGCAGTCGGTGTACTTGCACTTGATGCAGTTGTCGGTGACGACGAAGGTCATTTCTAATTCTCTCCTCAGGCGGCGGCAGCGGAGCCCCTACAGGACGGGGTCGCCAGGTTTGGGAGCGATAGTCTGCGAACCAGGCTAATAGTCCACAGCATCCCAAACCGCGCGAGATTCTAACAGCTTGAAGGCGTTCGCGTTAGATGCGTGTCTTCAATGTATAGAGCATTTCCAATGCCCGGCGTGGTGTCAGGTCATCCAGATCCAGTTTGGCCAGCTCATCGAGGACAGGGTGCGGCAGGCTGGCGAACATGTCGCTTTGCTGCGGAACCGAGGTTTTTCCCGCGGCCGGACGCGGGGCTTCATGGGGCAGGCTGGTGGTTTCCAGGCGGCTCAAATGTTCACGGGCTCGCCCGATAACAGCGCTGGGAACCCCGGCCAGCTGGGCTACCGCCAAGCCATAGCTCTGACTGGCAGGGCCTGGCAAAACATGGTGGAGGAAGACGATGCGCTCGTTGTGCTCCGTGGCGTTGAGGTGCACGTTGGCTACCAGCGGCTCGCTTTCCGGGAGCACGGTCAGTTCAAAATAGTGGGTGGCGAACAGGGTGTAGGCCCGCAGTTGGGCGAGACGTTCTGCCGCAGCCCAGGCCAGGGAAAGTCCATCGAAAGTACTGGTGCCGCGGCCCACTTCGTCCATCAGCACCAGGCTGCGTTCAGTGGCGTTGTGCAGGATATTTGCGGTTTCACTCATTTCCACCATGAAGGTCGAGCGCCCGCCCGCCAGATCGTCGCTGGAGCCGATCCGGGTGAAGATCCGGTCAACCAGGGACAGCTCGCAGCTCGCTGCAGGGACGAAGCTGCCGATATGGGCCAGCAGCACGATCAGCGCGGTCTGGCGCATATAAGTGGATTTACCGCCCATGTTTGGACCGGTGATCACCAGCATCCGCGTGTGGTCGTCCAGATTGAGGTCATTGGCCACAAACGGCGTGGTCAAGACTTGCTCCACCACCGGGTGACGACCCTGGGTGATGCGCATGCATGGCTCGCTGACAAAGCGCGGGCAATTGAGGTCCAGGTTCAACGCGCGCTCGGCCAGGTTGCTCAGCACATCGAGCTCCGCCAGGGCGCCGGCGGTGTCCTGCAGCGGCGGCAGATGGCTGATCAGGGTTTCCAGCAGCGCATCGTAGAGCATCTTTTCCCGGGCCAGGGCACGGCTCTTGGCCGACAGCGCCTTGTCTTCAAACTCCTTGAGTTCTGGAGTGATGAAGCGCTCGGCGCCCTTCAGGGTCTGGCGGCGAATGTAGTCCGCAGGTGCCTGTTCGGCCTGTTTGCTGGGCAGTTCGATGAAGTAGCCGTGAATGCGGTTGTAGCCGACCTTGAGGTTGGCCAGGCCGGTGCGGGCTTTCTCGCGGGCTTCCAGGTCGATCAGGAACTGCCCGGCGTTCTCGCTCAAGGATTGCAGTTCGTCTAGCTCGGCGTCGTAGCCGGTCTTGAGCACGCCACCGTCGCGGATCACCGCCGGCGGGTTGTCGATGATCGCTTTGGCCAGCAGCGCGGCCAGTTCCGGGTAGGTGCTGGTGGTGACCGCCAACTGCTTGAGGTGGTCCGCGTCCAGTTCAGTCATCGCCTGTTGCAGTTCCGGCAAGGCGGCCAGGGCATCGCGCAGACGGGCCAGGTCGCGCGGACGGGCATTGCGCAAGCCGATTCGCGCGAGAATCCGCTCGATATCACCGATTTCCTTCAACTGCGGTTGCAGCCGTTCGAAGCGGTAACCGTCCAGCAAACAAGTAATGGAGGACTGGCGCGCCTGCAGGACCTTGAGGTCGCGCAGCGGGCGGTTCAGCCAACGGGTCAGCAGGCGGCTGCCCATGGCGGTCTGGCAGCGATCGACCACCGATTGCAGGGTGTTGTCGCGCCCGCCGGCCAGGTTGGTGTCCAGCTCCAGGTTGCGGCGGCTGGCGCCGTCCAGCACCACGGTGTCGTCCAGACGTTCGTGGCGCAGGCTACGCAGGTGAGGCAGGGCGGTGCGCTGGGTTTCCTTGGCGTAGCTGAGCAGGCAACCGGCGGCGCCGATGGCCAGGGTCAGGGTTTCGCAACCAAAGCCCTTGAGGTCCTGGGTGGAAAATTGTTGGCACAGGCTCTTATGGGCCGAGTCACGCTCGAAGTCCCAGGGGGCGCGACGCCTAACCCCCCGGCGCTTTTCCGCCGGCAGGCCTTGCGGCCAGTCATCGGGGATCAGCAGTTCCACTGGGTTGATCCGCTCCAGCTCGGCCAGCAGGTTCTCCCAGCCCTTGATCTCCAGAACGCTGAAGTTGCCGCTGGTGATGTCCAGAACCGCCAGGCCGAACAGGCGTTCATCGCCTAGCACGGCCGCAATCAGGTTGTCGCGACGCTCATCCAGCAAGGCCTCGTCGCTAACAGTACCCGGAGTGATGATGCGCACCACCTGACGTTCCACCGGGCCCTTGCTGGTGGCGGGGTCGCCCACCTGCTCACAGATCACCACCGACTCGCCGAGCTTGACCAGTTTGGCCAGGTAACCCTCGGCGGCGTGGTAGGGAATACCGCACATGGGAATCGCCTGGCCCGCCGACTGTCCGCGCGCCGTCAGGGTGATGTCCAGCAGCTTGGCGGCCTTCTTCGCGTCTTCATAGAAGATCTCGTAGAAGTCGCCCATGCGGTAGAACATCAACTGATCAGGGTGCTGGTTCTTGAGGCGCCAGTACTGCTGCATCATCGGCGTGTGGGAGGACAGATCGGAAGTATTTTTACTCATTGGGGTATTTAGGCGGATTCGTTGAATGGGTAACACAAAGGAGCGCTTGCCAGCTGTATAGAACGGCTGCGTTCGGCTTTTTGCAGATGGCGGCAAGGTTACCACGGGCGCCCAGGGCTCGCAGGCACCCAGGTGCAAGCACGTTTTATTCAAGAAATGCATAAAACATGCAAAACAGCATTTGTCATTGGCGAAAAGATCGAGCAGTATGCGCTTTATGCAAATACGCAATGTTTCTACCGTCTTAAGAGAGCTGCTGGATCGCGACGGAATCTCCCCCACGGAGCTTCACCGTCGTACCGGTGTGCCTCAATCAACCCTCTCGCGGATTCTCAGCGGGAAGATCGTCGATCCCTCGGATAAACACATCTCGCGGATTGCCGAATACTTCCAGGTGAGCACCGACCAATTGCGTGGGCGCGTGGACATCGCGCCTGCTCGGGCTGCTGCGCCCCGTGACGAGATTCATTCGGAACTCAAGGATATAAGCCTGTGGGACGACGATACTCCTGTCGATGACGACGAGGTGTCGGTTCCCTTTCTGCGTGAGGTTGAATTGGCTGCTGGATCAGGAAGATTCGTCATCGAGGAAAGCGAGCGCGCGAGCCTGCGGTTCGGCAAGCGCAGCCTGCGGCACAACGGCGTGCAGTTCGATCAAGCCAAATGCGTCACGGTGCGGGGCAACAGCATGTTACCGGTGTTGCGCGATGGTGCCACGGTGGGGGTCAATGCCGGCAAGTGTGCCATTGGCGATATCGTCGATGGCGATCTGTACGCGATCAACCACAATGGCCAGTTGCGAGTGAAGCAGCTGTATCGCTTGCCCACCGGGATTCGCTTGCGCAGCTTCAACCGCGATGAACATCCGGATGAGGACTACACCTTCCAGGAGATCCAGGAGGAGCAGATCAGTATCCTCGGTCACGTCTTCTGGTGGGGTATGTACGCCCGCTAAGTCCTCGCTGTCAGACCAAACCCGCCACTGAGCGGGTTTTTTTTCGCCCTCGAAAAATCCCCCGCCCCGCATTTATGCGGTCTGCATGCACGAGCGCAAATTTTTCGCATAAATAAATGCATTTGCGCATTGACTGATCATGCATTAATGCATATTATCCGTCTCAAGCCGTTCAACAACGGCGGCAACGATGCTCTTTAGTGGCAAAGCAAAGGCAGCGATGAACCGGCCTCGACGGTTCAGAGGGTTGGCAACTGACCCGGGTGTGCAGCGTAAAGCACCAGAAGCAGTTATCCGGCGGACAGGGTCGCGGTCGGAGGAACAATTTGAATGGGTCCGTACCGCACCAGTCGTGCCGAAAGACCAAGGTTTGCATTGCTGAAAAGCCCGGGCGACCGGGCTTTTTGGAATGCCTGCCTAACGTGGGCCACCAACAGACAGGGACCCTTTGAACCACCGTTATCAACCTTCTACCAACTGGCCATTTCGCTGGCCTCAATCCGCACGGGAGACGTGAATGACAAACGAGCAACAAGCGTTGCTGGACATGCCGATCTGGCTGGTCATCGTCCTGGCGCTGGTCGGTGGCGTTTCCGGCGAAATGTGGCGCGCCGACAAGGAGGGCGCTCGTGGCTGGTCGCTGCTACGGCGCCTGGCGCTGCGCTCCGGGGCCTGTGTGGTCTGCGGGGTCTCGGCCATCATGCTGCTGTATGCCGCCGGCGTTTCGATCTGGACCGCCTGCGCCTTTGGCTGCCTGACCGCCATGGCTGGTGCCGACGTCGCCATCGGGCTCTATGAGCGTTGGGCGGCCAAGCGTATCGGGGTGTGTGAGCCGCCTTCGCGGGACTCTAACCCGGATCAGCGCTGATTCCTGATCAGTGCCGGCCTTCAACAAGGTCCATCGGCCCCAGCGGCTGGGCCGCCTCGACCTTTTCTGGAACTAGACAATGAACGAACTGACCCAGCTAAAAGACGCCATCACGTCCACGATCAAGCTGGCGATGCCCCATCTGCATACGGTTGAGGCATTCCCCAAGGCGTTTGAAGGCGTCACTGAGCCGGCGCTCTACTTTGCCGTCACCGGCCTGGACCAGGCAGCCGATCCAGGTGACGGTCGCTGCTGCATGCGGGCCACTTTGGAGGCCCGGGTACGGGTTGACCCCGAGCTTGCACAGGCACCTTTGCAGACGGCCATTCTGGCGGCTCAGTTAATCGAGCTGCTGCGTGGTCAGCAGTGGGATCTGGACTTTGTCGAAGGCGCGACGGCGGTGTGGGCTAAGCCTGTTGGTACGGCTGCAGAGTCGGTTTACCGGGCCGAGTGGATCGTGCAGTGGCAGCAGCTTATCTACTTGGGCCAGGAGCAATGGTCCTGGCCGAATCAACCACCGGGTACGCTGGTATTGGGTTTCAGTCCCGACACTGGCCCCGGTCATGAGGGCGGCTACCAGTCGCCGGAGCACATGGCGTGAGTTACGTGTCTGCAAGCCACGACCGCATGATTGCCGGCCTGATCCTGCCTTGCAGCGTGGTCGGCGTGGATCTGGCTGCCGGCCTGGTACGGGTTTCCGATGGCGCCGGCTGGACCAGCGCCTGGTTGCGCTGGCACAGCCAGGCCGCCGGCAAGGCCCGGCACTGGCGGGCGCCGAGCCTGGGGGAGCAGGGCGTGCTGATCAGCCCCAGCGGCGAGCCGGCCCAGGGTACTTTCGTTCCCGGGCTGTATGGCAACGCCGGTCCCCAGCCGGACAACCGTGACCACGTCGAGGTCTGGCGTTTCGAGGATGGCGGCTCGCTGGTCTATGACTGGCAAGCCAAGAGTTACAGCATCAGCCTGCCCAGCGGCACGGTGACCATTCAGGTCGGCGGCAGCTCGGCGGTGGTGACCGACAGCGCCCTGACCGGCAAGGCCGACAGCATCACCCTGAGCGGAGCGATCACCTTGAATGGCGACGTGCACATCAACGGTGGGAGCCTGAAACATAACGGGGTCAACGTCGGTTCGACCCACACCCATCTGGGTGTGATGCCGGGTCCCGGTTCAACTGCAACGCCGCAGTGATCCATGCGGGTCTTGGTCCTCACGACTCGGCGCTCACCTATCACCGAACATCCATCAACCCGCCCCGAGCGGTTTTTTTGTACCCGGAGAATCCAATGCCCACCCTCAAGAAAACCCCCGGACGCCCAGCGGGCGCCGGCGCTGTGGTGTTTCGCGACAGCCTTTACACCTCGCGCAATTTGATCCTGCCGGATGGCCGCCAGTTACTGGTGCTCCAGGGGCGGGTGTCGGTCAAGGCCGGCGACCGCGTTGCCCTGGACTACCTCGCCAGCCACCCGGATCTGCAAGTACAGGAGTAAGGCGATGATCGGAATGGATCGCCGTACCGGCCTGTCGCTGTCCGGCATCGAGCATGTGCGGCAGTCCATCGAGGACATCCTGACCACACCCCTGGGCAGCCGGCGGATGCGCCCGGAGTACGGCAGCAACCTGCGCCGTTACGTCGACTTGCCGGTAACCGGCGGCTGGAAAAGCGCGGTGCAGGCTGAAGTGGCCCGGGCGCTGTTGCGTTGGGAGCCACGCTTGAAACTGGAGCGGGTACGAGTCGTCGCGGTGATGGAGGGTCAGATCAGCTTTCAACTGACCGGCCAGTACCTGGGCGATAGCGCAGTTTTGGAGGTGACGGCATGAGTACGTTGGACCTGTCGGCGCTGCCGGCACCCCAGGTGCTTGAAGCCCTGGATTTCGAGGCCTTGTACCAGGGCAAACTGGACACCTTTCGTCGGCATATGGGCGAGAACTGGACGGCCAACCTGGAAAGCGACCCGGTGAACAAACTGCTGGAGGTCTCGGCTTACGCTGACATGCTGCTGCGAGCCCGGGTCAACGACGCCGCCAAGGCGTTGCTGCTGGCCCACGCCCAGGGTACGGACCTGGATCACCTGGCGGCCAACGTCAAACTGCAGCGCCTGGTGATCCAGCCCGGTGACCCGCAGGCGGTGCCGCCGGTGGAGGAGGTCAAGGAAGCTGACGACGCTCTGCGCGAGCGTGTCCAGTTGGCTTACGAAGGCCTGACCACGGCCGGGCCGCGCAACAGCTACATCCTGCATGCCCGCAATGCTTCCGCGCTGGTAGCAGACGCCGAGGCCGAAAGCCCGGCACCGGCCCGGGTGACGGTCACGGTGCTGAGCCTGGAAGGCAATGGCGCGGCCAGTCCGGACTTGCTGGCGACCGTTGCCGCAGCCCTCAATGATGAAGACGTGCGACCGCTCGGCGACCGGGTCACGGTCCAGAGTGCCCAGGTCTTGCCGTATCGCATCGACGCGGTGCTGCACATGAAGGGCTCCGGCCCGGAAGGTGATGCTGCCCTGGCAGAAGCCGAGCGCAAGCTGGCTGCCTGGGTCAACCCACGCCGGCGCCTGGGCATCGAGGTGGCCCGTTCGGCCATTGATGCGCAGTTGCATGTGGCCGGCGTGGCTCGGGTCGATCTGGCGGGTTGGCAAGACATCACCCCAACCAAGGCTCAAGCGGCGTATTGCACTGGTTACAGCGTCACGCTGGGGAGCTGAGATGAGCAGCCTATTGCCGATCAATAGCACGCTGCTGGAGCGCGCCCTTGAGGCGGCCAGCGCAGGCGATACCGCCATCATGCTGCGCACCCTGTACAACCCGTCCACCTGCCCGGTGCATTTGCTACCGCAACTGGCCTGGGCCTGGTCGGTGGATCGCTGGGACCCGGGCTGGAGCGAGACGGTCAAGCGCAACGCCATTCGTGCCTCGTACTTCATCCACGCTCGCAAAGGCACCATCGGTGCGCTGCGCCGGGTGGTTGAACCCCTGGGCTACCTGATCGAAGTGGTCGAATGGTGGCAGACGGTCCCTGAAGGCGAACCGGCCACCTTTGCCTTGAAGGTTGGGGTGCTGGACACCGGCATCAGCGAACAGACGTACCAGGAGCTGACCCGGCTCATCGACGACGCCAGGCCTGTCAGCCGGCACATGACCGGGCTTGCCATCAGCCTGGAAAGCTCCGGTGTCATTGGCTACAGCGCCTACGTGGATCAAGGCGAAGTGCTCGACGTTTATCCCCCGACACCCCGCGATATTGAAGTGACCGGCCGTTATGGCCAGGTCATGTGTATTGATGAAACAGACACCCTGGATGTGTACTCATGATTGATTCCAACAGTCAGTTCTTCGCCATCCTCACGGCAGTGGGCGAGGCGAAACAGGCCAACGCCACGGCCCTAGGCACGCCCTGGACCTTCAAGGAAATGGCGGTCGGCGATGCCAACGGCACCGACCCCATCCCGAACCGGGCTCAGACCAAGCTGATCAGCGAATGGCGCCGTGCTCCGGTCAACCAAGTGCGCACCGACCCGGCCAACCCCAACATCATCATCACCGAACAAGTGATCCCGCCTGATGTTGGCGGTCGCTGGATCCGCGAGATCGGCCTGTTCGACGCAGACGACGACCTGGTGGCGGTGGCCAACTGCGCCCCGAGCTTCAAGCCCCTGCTGGCCCAGGGCACCGGCAAGACCCAAGTCATCCGCATGAACTTCATCGTCGCCAATACCGCGCAGATCGTGTTGAAGATTGATCCGGCGGTGGTGCTTGCTACCCGCCAGTATGTGGACGACACCCTGTCTGCTGCACTTCCGGCGGATAAGGTGGCTGGTACTTATCGACAAGTCACGATCGATAAACGAGGCATAGTTGTTAGTGGTATCAACCCCACAACTCTGTCTGGTTATGGGATTGCAGATGGGGCAACAAAGGCAGAACTGACTAGCGCAGTCAGCAAGCTCCTTCCCATAACGGGTGGACGGTTGCAGGGCTCAATATTACTGTCGAGTGAAGGTAGCGACTCTCCGGAGTTTGGATGGGTGACGCCCAGCAGCGAAGCCCGCATGGATCTTCTGAATGACAATGTGAGGATTTTTGCAAATTATGGCGGGGAAACAATAACGCCGCTTCTTCTGAGCCTTGCCAACAAGTCCGCAACCGTCTTTGGCAACTTGCTATGGGACGCCGCCAATTTTGACCCGACACACAAAGCAGACAAGGCGACCACCCTTGCGGGATACGGCATCACCGATGCATTGCCGGCCAACCGTTTTATCTACTCTCCAAATGCCCCTAAACCAACTGACGGGTCGGTTGGTACGCTTTGGCTGCAATACGAGGAACCATAATGAACTTCCACGTAAAGCTGGATGGAGGTTACCGACCCGGTGTTATGCCTTATGTAAAGCTTGCAGATGGCTGGCGAGAAGGGGCAGAGCTGTTCATCAAAACCGAAAGTGGGTGGCGCACGGTCTGGCGTCGAACCGTTGTCTTTATCAACACAGTAGAACGAGCAGGTGCGAGCATTTTTGACCTCATGGGCAAGCCGACCAAAGCGCGACGTTATCTCTTTATCAACCGGGCAATGATTTACGGCGGTGGTACGGGGTTTTCATTGAGAACGGGAGTCTTTCCACCAGGCTCCACGCTAAAAATCGTCAATGAACACTACATCCGTGGTGCGGGTGGCGCGGGGGCTTATCCCGCTCGGCCCTTGCCAGGCGCCACAGCTGTTGTTCTTGATTTCCCTGCAACGCTCGATAACCGCAATGGCTACATTTTCGGTGGCGGAGGTGGCGGCGGGGATGCCTACTGGCCCAACGTACTGCATACCGGCGGTGGTGGCGGCGCTGGACGTCCTGGCGGCGCAGGCGGCGGGATGTATCAAGTTTCTACTTACGGCTATGGCTACCCAGCGGCAGGCAGTTTGGATGCTGGTGGCGCTGGGGGCTGGTATACAGCCGGATGGAGCGGTGGCGCAGGCGGCGCTCCTGGTAGCCCTGGTGTCGCGTCGACCAATGCACCTGGTGCTGGCGGCTATTCGATTGAGAAAAATGGCAACAACTTGATCTTTGAAGGGGGCGATAGCCCTGATCGAGTAAAGGGGAATATCTTGTGAATGGATTTAAAGTTCTCTCTGTGTCGGCTACTGCCGGCACCATGCTTGTCGACTGGGGAAATGTGACGTTAAACCACTACATTCCCCAAGAAATCTTGACTAACCCCGATATCGACTCGGTGGTATTGGCAAAAGTCATCGAAGGTATGCGGCCGGCACCAGCTGTCACGTTGCCGCTGCCTGATGCGCTCCACGCTATAGTAGAACCGTTCAACCAGGGTGAGGATGAACGAATCTGGCGAGCTGCCGAGTTGGCGGCCGTTACATGGTTGCGCGACCGCCATCGAGATCAGCTTGAAATCAAAGTTCCTACAGCCCTTTCGGACAATCAGTACAACGAGCTGCTTGTGTACATGCAATCGCTACGCGACTGGCCCCAATCCCCGGACTTCCCACAAGCCGAGCACCGCCCGGTAGCCCCCTCCTGGATCGCCGAGCAAACCCAATAAACGCCCCGCACCGACGGGGCGTTTTGTTTCCCGCTCCCACTAATCAATCATCCCTACAAGCCCCCTTCACCGGGGGCTTTTTCATGTCTGGAGTTTATCCATGAGTGGTTTTTTCCACGGCGTTACCGTTACCAACGTCGACACCGGCTCGCGCACGATTTCGCTGCCGTCGTCTTCGATCATCGGCCTGGTGGACACTTTCACCGAAGGCCCAGGCGTCACCGCCAAGGTCAACGACCTGCTGCTGATCACCAGCGAGCGCGAGGCCATTGCGGCCTGGGGCCCGGATGCGGCCATCACCAAGGCCTGCCAGGCCATCTACCAGCGGGCCAAGGCGGTGATCGTCGCCTGTGGCGTGGCCAAGATGACCGACGCGGCCGAGCAGACTTCGGCGATCATCGGCGGGGTGCTGGCCGACGGTAAGCGTACCGGTCTGCAGGCGCTGCTGGACGGCAAGAGCCGTTTCAACGCCCAGCCACGTCTGCTGGTTACCCCCAAGCACAGCTCGACCCTGGCGGTCGGTACCGCCCTGGTGGCCCTGGCCGACAAGCTGCGTGGCCTGGCCATTCTCGATGGTCCCAATACCACTGACGAAGCGGCCATGGCCTACGCCAAGAACTTCGGCGCCAAGCGCGCCTATATGGTCGACCCGGGTGTTCAGCACTGGGACAACGGCGCCAATGCCACCCTCGATGCGCCGGCCTCGGCCTGGGTTGCCGGTCTGTTTGCCTGGACCGACAACGAGTACGGCTTCTGGGCCTCGCCGTCGAACAAGGAGTTCGTCGGCATCACCGGTACCACGCGGCCGATCGAGTTCCTCGACGGCGATGAAACCTGCCGCGCCAACCTGCTGAACAACGCCAACATCACCACCATCATTCGTGATGCGGGCTTCCGCCTGTGGGGCAACCGCACGCTGTCCAGCGATCCGAAATGGGCCTTCGTCACCCGGGTGCGGACCATGGACATCGTCATGGACGCCATCCTCTTCGGCCACAAATGGGCCGTGGACCGCTCGATCACCGCGACCTACGTCAAGGATGTGACCGAGGGCCTGCAGGCGTTCATGCGTGATCTGAAGAACCAGGGCGCGATCATCAATTTCGAGGTCTACGCCGACACCGAGCTCAACACCGCCAGCCAGTTGGAGCAGGGCAAGGTGTACTGGAACATCCGCTTCACCGACGTACCGCCCGCCGAAAACCCCAACTTCCGGGTCGAGGTCACCAACCAGTGGTTGACCGAAGTCCTCGACCAAGCCGCTTAAGGAGCCGCAGCAATGGCAATGATTCCCGAAACCCTGGCGAACATGAACCTGTTCGTCGATGGCATCAGCTTTCAAGGCGACGTGCCGAGCCTGACCCTGCCTAAGTTGACCCTCAAGACCGAGGAACACCGCGTCGGTGGCATGGATGTGCCGGTGGAGCTGGACATGGGCATGGAGAAACAAGAGGCCGGCTTCACCACCACCGGCGTGCGCCGCGAGTCGCTGAAGATGTTCGGCCTGGCCGATGGCAGCGGCTTCAACGGTGTGTTCCGTGGCGCCTTCAAGGGCCTCAAGGGCAAGGTCACCCCGGTGATCGTCACCCTGCGCGGCCTGCTCAAAGAGGTCGACATGGGCGACTGGAAGTCCGGCGACAAGGCCGAGATCAAGCACAACGTGGCCCTGACCTACTACAAGCTGGAAGTCGACGGTCGCCTGATCTACGAGATTGATGCCCTGGGCATGAAGCGTGTGATCAACGGCGTCGACCAGCTCGCCGCGCAACGTTCGGCCCTGGGCCTGTAAGGAAGACACCTCATGTCTCAAACAATCGACAAGATTCCGTCCTGGATGACCCTGAGCAGCGACAGCGTGGTGCTGGCGCTGAGCAAGCCGGTGGAGATGAACGGCGTGGTCTGCGACCGGCTCACCCTGCGAGCGCCGACGGTGCGTGATGTGCGCGCCGCCAGTGCGGCCGGCGTTGGTGACGATGAACAGCGCGAGCTGATGCTGTTTGCCAGCCTCGCGCAAATCAGCACCAAGGACCTGGAGAGCATGGCACTCAAGGACTATCAGCGCCTGCAGGCCGGCTATTTTCGCCTGGTGCAAGACGACGAGCTTTGATCCGGCGGTGATGAAGGTGGCGGCGAAACGGCTCGCTCGCGAGCTGCATTTCGCCGCCGAGGAAATCATGACCATGAGGTTTTCCGACATGGTCTGGTGGCTCACGGATTGAGCCCGTCACCCAAGGATCAGGAGTAGCAGATGGCGAGCAAACCAGCAGTGAATCGGGTGTTTGGAGGTGTCGTCATTCCGATGATGGGCGCTGTCTTGTACACCGTCGAACGCCAGATCGGCAAATGGCGTGATCAGAGTAAAAGCGCCGTGGTGTGGAAAAACATCATTGGCAAGACCTCACTGCTGCGTGAGCAGTGGAGCGACATGCACCGTAGCAGCGAGGCCGGCGCCAGGTTGTTGCTGACCCGGCTGGAGGGCAATCTGGCGAGCCTCAAGGCTCAAGAGGTACAGGTTAACCAACTGCGTTTGGGGTATCAGGCGCTGGCCGCCGTGGCCAAAGGTGTCGACCTGAGCGGCAAGGGGCCGGCGTCGAGTGAGCGCGGACGGGCCAATCTGGATGTGCAGATTGGTCAAGCGCTGGAAGGGATCAAGCCCGTGGTCATTCCTGTGCAGATCAGCGCCGATTATCAGAAGATCATCCGCGACATCGCGATCAAGTCCGATATAGCCAACACGCCGCAGGAAAAGCAGATAAGCAGCACTGTCATCCAGGTCTCGCGAGACACAGGAATGGAGCGCAACCAGGTGGCTCAACTGGTGGGCCAACTGCTTGGTGGTGGTGTGAAGTTGGATCAGGCCTTGGCATACGCGCCGCTTGCAGCCAAGTTTGCTGTCGGGCAGGGCGCGGGCGCTGAGGAGACCGCCAAGACCATCGTCGCCTTGCAGAACAAGGCGGGCATCACCGAGTTCTCGGTGATGCGGCAGGCGCTGGAAAGGATCGCCCAACAAAGCCATGCCGGCAACTTTGACGCCGCCGACATGACCCGGTGGTTTCCGACCTTGCTCAACGCCCTGAATAACGCCGGTATTACCGGGCTCGAGTCGGTCAACCAGTTGGGGGCGATGCTGCAGGTTCAAACCCACGGTACGGGTAATGCCGATCAGGCGGCGAATACGCTTCAAAGCTGGATTAGCAACATGCGCTCACCGGCGATGGCGAATGCTTACAGAGACGTCGGGATTGATTATCAAAAATCCTTGAATACCGGTTTGTTCAAGGGGATGTCGACGCTGGAGGCGAGCTTTGCCTTGGCCCAGCGTTACATCGAAGCCATTAACCCGACGCGGGCTGGGGACATTGCCGAGGCAACGGCCAAGATCAACAACGAGGTGGACCCGCTCAAGGCTCAAGCCATGCTTGATGCTCTGGAGCAGTCCCTGCATACCGGCAACCTGTTTGTCGACATGAACACCAAGGCTGCACTGGCGGGGTATTTACAGAACAGCGCGTTGTATCGGCAGTTGACGTCTCAGAAACCCGCCGCCGGCATTCTCGACAAGAACCTGGCCGAACGGCGCGAGACGTCCTCGCAATTATGGAGCGAGGCCGCTGGTGCGATTGACGACAGCATGCGCTCGGTGGGCGATGCGATCCATCCGACGACTGACCTTGCCGCTCGGGGCATCATCGGCTTGACGCAAGGCTTGACCCAGTTGAGCGATGCAGTGCCGTCTGTTGTGCAGAGGCTGGTGGCGCTGGGGCTGGGGTTGTGGGCGCTGAAGCGTATGAACTCTGTGCTCAGCGCGGGCAAACCTGTGCTCGGTAACGGTAAGGGGGCGGTGACGGCGAGCCAGGGAGGGGTACAGCGGGTTTTTGTCACCAACCCTCGGGCGCTGTGCTGTGATACCGATGGTTTGAGCCGCAAGGGCCGACGGGGCGGTAAAAAGGCCAGGGGCGGCAAGCGATCAGACGGCAGACCTTCGACTCGCCGTGCCCCGGCCCCTACGGGCCCCGCGTCGGGTGCCGGCGCGGCGGTGCCCAACAGGTCAGGGAGAGCCGTCATGGGCCGCTTGATTAAAGGCGGTGGTGTTTTTTCCGTGGTAGAGGCGGGGGCGAAGGCTCTGGACACCTACCAGAACGCGACGACCCGCGATGAAAAAGCCGAAGGGTATGGGGAGGCGGTCGGTGTTCTGGCGGGTGCTGCGGCGGCTGCGGCTGCCGGTGCGGCCATTGGCTCCGTGGTGCCGGGGATAGGGACTATCGCCGGCGGCCTGATTGGCTTCACCTTGAGCAGCCTGGGCGCCTGGGGCGGCTCGGCCGCCGGTGGGGCCTTGGGCAAAAAACTGTTCGGCTCCGACGAGTCGCTCAAGAGCATGCCCGCGGCCGGGCCGCTGATGATGCGCAACGCCGGGCAAAACATCCCGCCGGTCATGGGCGAGATCGCCAGATCCTTCCAACCGAGCCAGCCCTCCCCGCTGATGGGGCAAGCGGCGCGTTCGCTGGCCAGTCCAGCGCCGTCGGCGTCGAGCCTTGCGCTGAGCAATCCTCCGGAGCCGTTCAAATCGGCGACGCCCCCGGCGATCGAGCAACAATTGAGCTTCGCGCCCAACCTGTCGATCTCGGTGCAGGGCGATGTCAGAGATCCCGCGCAACTGGCCCGGGAGCTGGAGCCCTACCTGCGCTTTCAGTTCGACGAATACAGCCGTCAGGCGGCCAGTCGTCAGTTGTTCGACGCGGCACACGTTTAAGGAGGCGCCATGGCCTACATGGAACAGCTGCAATCGGGGCTCGCGTCCCTGGTGACGGCAGCGGAGGCGGGGCGGCGCAGCGCCGATGAAATGCTGGGGCCGATGAACGGCGCCATCAGCGACATCACCGGCGCCGCCTCGGAGTTGGAAAATCTGCCCTGGGTCGGCCCGGTGCTGGGCGCCAAGCTGCAACGCACGATGCGCAGCATCGGCGCGGCGCAGTCGGCGGTGGGTGAAGTCGCGGCCAAGTACAGTCAGGCCGTGACCGTGGCAGGGCAGATGCAGCAGCGTCTTGGCGCCTTGCAGGAGCAGGTGGCCAAGGCCGGCGCGGCGATCAATCGCATCGGCGGGCAGATCAGCCCGGCCTTGGGCAATATCTTTCCTTCCGGCGCGCTGGCGCCCCAGGACACCCCGGCGGCGGAGGCGGTGAAACCTTTCCCGCACCTGCTGATCCTGCAGCCCCTGGCGGCCGCGGCCGAGCCGTTCTACTTCAACCTCGACACCGCGGCCTTCGATGAGCTGCGCCGGCAAACCGGCTTTCGCTGGGCGGCCCAGGAGCGCCTGAGCCGCAGCATCGCGCAGCAGGCGGTGGGGCAGGGTGGCGACAAGATCTCCCTCAAGGGCGCGATCTTTCCCGGGTTCAAGGGCGGGTTGGGGCAGTTGCAGGCGCTGCGCAGCATTGGCCGGCGCCTGCAGCCCCTGAGCCTGACCACGGGCTACGGCGAAGTGCTGGGCACCTGGTGCCTCACCAGCATCGACGAGGAACAGAGCCACCTGCTGGCGGGCGGCATTCCCCGCAAACAAGGGTTTTCACTGGAGTTTTTGAGCTATGGCAACGACCTGCAGAACCTCTGATGGTGATCGGCTCGACACCCTGTGTCATCGCTACTACGGGCACCTCAATGGCAGTGTCGAGGCGGTGCTGGACGCCAACCAGGGCCTGGCCGACGAACCGCAACCCTTGCGCGCGGGGCTACTGATCCTGCTACCGGACCTGCCGATTCGGACCGAGGCGAAGGTTCAGTTATGGGACTGAGCTTGCATCCACTCAACAGACCCCGCTGCGTGCGGGGTCTTCATTTTCTGGAGCACAGGCCATGACCCCGGTCTTTCGTATCCTGGCCGACGGTCGCGATATCACGGCGCAGATCAACGATCGGCTGCTGAAGCTGCGCACCTCGGACAAACCCGGGATGGAATCGGACGACTTCGAGTTGCATATCGATGACCGTGATGGCGCGGTGGCCTTGCCCAGGCGCGGTGCCCAGATTGAAATCTTCCTCGGCTATGCCGGCCAGGCGCTGAGTCGTCTGGGGCGTTACACCGTCGATGAAGTGGTGGTCAATGGACCGCCGGACGCCATCGAGATCCGCGGCAAGGCCAGCGACATGCGCGGCAGCGGCAAGAGCATCCGCAGCGGCAGTTGGGAGAACGTGGCGCTGGCGCAGATTGTTCGTGACCTGGCGGCCCGCAACGGCTGGCAGCCGGTTTGTCCGGTGGCGACCAAGGTGCCGCGGATCGACCAGCTCAACGAGTCCGACTTCAACTTCATCACCCGCCTGGCCCGGCAGTACGACTGCACCGCCAAGGTGGCCGAAGGCACGTTGCTGGTCCTGCCTCGCCAGGCTGGGCTGAGTGCCAGTGGCAAGGCCCTGGGCATCGTTACCGTCACGCGTGGCGACGTCAGTCGTTATCTGTTCCGCCTGAGTGATACCAGCACCCACAAGGCGGTGCAGACCAAACATCAGGACAAAAAGACCGGCACGCTCAGGATCATCGACTTGGGCAACAGCGCCGCGCCGGACAGCGTGCCGGCGGTGCACACCGATCGTCACCTGTACCCGAACCAGTCCGCCGCCGAGCAAGCGGCCAAGGCTCGCTTGGCGGCGTTCAACCGCGGCAGCGCGGGGGTGCGCCTGGAAATGCCAGGACGCACCGATCTGTTTGCCGAGCGGCTGATCAATGCCCAGGGTTTCAAGGCCGGCCTGGATGGCGAGTACCTGGTGGACTCGGTGGAGCAGTTGTTCAACCCGTCCGGGTGGGTCACCACGGTGGAGTGCAACGGCGGCAAACAAGGCAAGGCCAAAGCCAAGGCTCAGAAAAAAAACGCCAAGCAGCCACTCAGGGTGGTGCAGCTTTAACCCTTCAACGGCACCGCGAATCTCCGCGCGGCCGACTCATTCGGATCGCTCCGATCCAGCGTTCTATTCCTTCCCACGCATGCAAAAAATTCGCAGGAGTTTTCATGAACCCAGGCATCAGCAACCCGGCCTCGAAGCGAGGCATCCGCTTTTTGTTGCAAACATTGATCGCTAGCTGCAGCTTGCTGTTGGCCGCCGCAGCCCATGCCGGGCCCTTTGTGCTGGCCTATACCGACGGCCAGGTCGAAGCGTCCTACAGCAACCTGCAAGCGTTCCACGGCAACCTGTCCGCGGTGGGCTTGGGCAGCGTTTACGGGCTGACCGTCACTGGCCAGTTGCACCAGGAGGGCATGACCCCAACCAGCGAAAACATCATTCGCTTCGCCCAGTCCAAGTCCCTGCCGCTGTACCCCACCGTCTCCGACTACAACGAGGGCATTGCTGATTTCGACCCGGCGATTTCCCACTCCATCGTCAACGACCAGGCCTTGAGTGCCAGCAGCATCAAGCAACTGCTGAGGCTGGTCAAAGAGGGTGGTTTTGCCGGGATCAACCTGGATTTCGAACAGGTCGAACCGAGGAATGCCAAGGCTTTTTCCGCCTATGTCAAAGCCCTGGGCGACGCCCTGCATGCCAGCGGCAAGAAACTGATCATCAGCGTCCCGCCCAAGTCCAGCGACCGCGAGCCCGAGTACTTGCAAGGCTACGACTACAAGGCCCTGGGCGCGGCGGTGGATTACTTCCAGGCCATGACCTACGACCAGGTCGGCCCCGGCTGGAGCAGCGGCGGTTTCCACGACGAAGTCTGGCCCGGCCCCGGGTCCGGTGCCGACTGGCAGCAGGCGCTGCTCAGCTACGCCGTGTCGCAAGTTGCGCCGAGCAAGGTCCTGGCCGGGCTGCCGGCCTACGGTCAGGACTACAGCATTGGCAATCGAGTGCACTGGTCGGCTTATCAGGAAGTCATTGCCGAGCACCGCGCCGTCACCCACCGGGACGCCGCCTCGGCCACTCCTTACGCCTCCTGGGGGCCGGTCCGGACCTTTGCCGACGGCGTGGAGTGGACCCCGGAGCGCGCACAACCGGTGCTCTGGTACGACGACGCCGCGAGCATCAAGACCAAGACCGCACTGGTCGCCAAGCTGGGCCTGGGTGGCACCAGCGTCTGGGCCATGGGCTATGAAAATGCCGAGTTCTGGACCGCGCTGCAGGCCGGGCTCAAGGCCGGTGCTGAGCTATTGCCGGCGGGGCGGGAGTGACGGGGCGGATCGGCTGCGTTCGGCCACAGATCCCGCCGTCAACCTGGGGCAGCGATTGCCGGCGGTTTCTGCAAAACCCGTCGCGACGGGTTTTTTCATGCCCCCAATCGACCGGCCTCGCCGCTGCCTTGATGAATCCCGTTCCTGGAGTCTTGCGATGAAACTCATGGCTGTTCTCGATCAGCTACAAGCACAGTGCCCGAGCCTTGCCGGGCACATTGTTGTTGGCAGCGATGCCGCAACCGCCGCTGGTGCATCAACCCCGGTGGCCTATCTGGCGCCAGTCAATGATCTGGCCAGTGCCAGCGCCGGACAAAACATCATTCGCCAGACCATCCGCGATCGATTTGAAGTGGTTCTGGCACTTGGCGCCACCGACCCTACAAAAGCGCTGAATCCGCTGCACGACCTGCGCGCCGAAGTCTGGCGCGCCCTAGTCGGCTTCAAGCCCGGCGCCGAGTACAACCCGATCCAATACGACGGCGGTGAACGGGTGTCGTTCGACGCCACCCGTCTGCTCTACCGCCTGCGCTTCTTCGCCGAGTTCCAGCTGGGCCGCAACTTGCCCAGCCAGCCGGCGGAAACCTGGCATGAACGTGAACTCGACGGTTTGCCGTCCTTGACCGGGGTCACGGTGCGGGTCGATGCCATCGATCCGGCGGACCCCAATTTGAAGAAACCAGGCCCCGATGGGCGCCTGGAGCTGACTTTTTCAGGAGAGCTGAAGCAATGAGCAAACGCATCACTGTGCTGCCGGTCGCCGGCCGCGCCGTACCGGACCCGGAAGCAGGCGATCTGCTGCCGGCCTCTGGCCGTGAAGTGCCGGACAACGCCTGGTGGCGCCGGCGTCTGGCCGATGGCGATATCACTAGCAAGGCCGTGAAAGCGGCGAAATCTCAAGGAGCCAAATAATGGCGATCGGTTTCAGCAATATCCCGGCGGACATCCGTGTTCCGCTGTTCTACGCCGAGATGGACAACTCGGTGGCCAATAGCGCGTCTTCGGCCATGCGCCGTCTGATCGTCGCCCAAGTCAATGACAACCAGACCGGCGATGACCTCGGCAAGCTGGTGCTGGTGTCCAGCGTGGCCCTGGCCAAGAGCATCGGCGGGCAAGGTTCGATGCTCGCCTCGATGTATGAAACCTGGCGCAAGACCGACCCGGTGGGCGAGATCTGGTGCCTGCCGCTGCACAGCACTGAAGGCAGCGTGGCCAAGGCCGAGTTGAAGCTCACCGGTAGCGCCAGCGCCGCCGGCCTGCTCAATCTGTACGTTGGCGGGGTGCGGGTGCAGGCCTCCATCGTCAGTGGCGCCAGCGCCGCTCAGGCGGCCAGCGCCCTGGCGCTGAAGGTCAACGCGGCGGTGGACCTGCCGGTAACTGCGGCAGCGGTCGACGGCACGCTGACCCTGAGTGCCAAGTGGACCGGCGACAGCGGCAACGACATCAGCCTGCAACTCAATCGCCTGGGCAAGAGCAATGGCGAAGAAACCCCGGCCGGCCTGACCCCGGTGCTGGGCAAGATGGCCGGCGGCACCGGCGTGCCGGATCAGGTCGCGGCCCTGGCGGCCCTGGGCGACGAGCCGTTCGAGTTCATCTGCATGCCCTGGACCGACACCGCCAGCCTCAATGCCTGGCAAGCGGTGATGGACGACAACACCGGCCGCTGGTCCTGGGCCAAGCAGCTGTTCGGCCATGTCTACAGTGCCAAGCGCGGCACTGTTGGCACCCTGGTGGCGGCCGGTCAGGCGCGCAACGATCAGCACATCACCATCCAGGCCCTGGAAACCGGCGTTCCCCAACCGGTGTGGGTACAGGCCGCAGCCCTAGCGGCGCGGACCTCGGTGTTCATCTCCGCCGACGCCAGCCGTCCGACGCAGAGCGGCAGCCTGCCGGGGGTCGATCCGGCCCCGGCCAGCGAACGCTTTACCCTCACCGAGCGCCAGTCGCTGCTCAGTTACGGCATCGCCACCGCCTACTACGAAGGCGGCTATATGCGCATTCAGCGGGCGATCACCACCTACCAGAAGAACGCCTACGGCCAGGCCGACAACTCCTACCTGGACAGCGAAACCATGCACCAGTCGGCGTTCATCGTGCGTCGCCTGCAAAGCGTGATCACCAGTAAGTACGGGCGCCACAAGCTGGCCTCTGACGGCACCCGCTTCGGCGCCGGCCAGCCGATCGTCACCCCGAGCACCATTCGCGGTGAGCTGATCGCCCAGTACGCCAAGCTGGAGCTGGAAGGCCATGTGGAGAACGCCGAGCTGTTCGCCGAGCACCTGATCG
Organism: Pseudomonas sp. LD120; assembly: GCF_009861525.1. Lineage (GTDB taxonomy): Bacteria > Pseudomonadota > Gammaproteobacteria > Pseudomonadales > Pseudomonadaceae > Aquipseudomonas. The sequence goes on from NZ_WVHL01000005.1 coordinate 1,552,604, forward strand.
TCGAGCGCGACGTGCAGGACCCGAGCCGGGTCAACGTGCTGTTCCCGCCGGACTACATCAACGGCCTGCGGGTGTTTGCGCTGCTCAACCAATTCCGTCTGCAGTACGACGCCGCGGCCTGAGCCGGACCTGCATCACTGCGCTTTTTCAGCCCGCCTTGAGCGGGCTTATTTTTTGGGAGAAACATCATGGGTCAACTGATTGCGGGCACCTGCTACGTCAAAGTGGACGGCGCTCAACTGACCATCAGCGGCGGCTGCGAAGCACCGCTGATGGCCGTCAAGCGGGAAACCGTGGTTCCGGGTTTCTACAAGGAAACCGACCTCACCCCGTCGTTCAAAGTCACCGCGCTGCACACCCCGGACTTTCCGCTCAAGCAGATGATTGCCGGTTCCGACATGACCGTCACCTGCGAGTTCGCCAACGGCAAGGTCTACGTGCTGGCTGGCGCCTACCTGGTGGACGAGCCTATTGCCAAGGGCGACGACGCCAGCATCGAGCTGAACTTCGAAGGGCAGAAGGGGACCTGGCAATGAGCAATGCCGTGAAGCTGCAGGTGCCCATCGAGGCCCACGGCGAGCCCCTGAGCGAACTCACCCTGCGCCGCCCGACGGTGCAGGAAGTGCGGGCGATCAAGGCGCTGCCGTACAAGATCGACAAGAGCGAAGAAGTCAGCCTCGACATGGACGTCGCGGCCAAATACATCGCGGTCTGCGCCGGCATTCCACCGTCTTCGGTGAACCAGCTGGACCTGGTGGACCTCAACGCGCTGAGCTGGGCGGTGGCGAGTTTTTTCATGAGTGCGGCATCGCAGCCATCGCCGACCTGATCGCTGTCGCCTATGACCTGGCCTGGTTCTGGAAGGTCGACCCCGAACAGATGATGGCCAGGCCACTGGATGTGCTCCGGGAATCCCTGGAGCACGCGCAACGGATCAATGCGATGCAGCAGGTGCAGTGATGGCAGACACACAAACCGTAGAGAAGAAGTCGGTGCTGTTGACCGGCATCGACGAACTGTCACCCAAACTCGTCGCCCTTCAAGGCAAGGTCGACTCTTTCAAGAAAAACCTTGAGCAGACCGGGCTGGGCAAGCTGGACATCAGTGGTCTGTTCAAGGGCGGCAGCTTGATCACCCCGTTTCTCGACGGGATCAAGGCCTGCGACGCGTTCAAGGGTAAGCTGGCCGAGGTTGGCGATTCCAGCGCGTCGGCCGATGCAGCCAAAGGCATGAATGTATTCAGTCAGTCCATGGCCAAGGTGTCCTCGGCCATTGATGCTGCGCTGGCGCCGGCGGTGGGGGCACTGGTGGTCGGTCTGGAGCCCATGCTCAACAGCGTGGGGACGCTGCTCGACGACAACCCCAAGCTGGTTGAGGGGCTGGCGATGGGTGCCATTGCCTTTTCGGCGATGCAAACCGCCGTGACCGGTGCGACCCAGGTGCTCGACCTGATGGGCACCGTGGCCAAGGCCAATCCGGTGATGCTGATTGCCATGGGCATTGCCCTGGCGGCCGGTGTGATCATTGCCAACTGGGGGCCGATCTCGGCCTTTTTTGTCAGTCTCTGGGAGGGCGTAAAGAATCTTGCGGCGCAGGCGTTGGAAGGGCTGAAAACCCTGTTCAGCTGGACGCCCTTGGGCATGCTGATCGGCAACTGGGGGACCATCACGGCGTTCTTTGCCGGGCTTTGGGACAGTATCAAGGCGATGACGGCTTCGGTCGTCGGCTTCCTCAAAGAGGTGTTTTCCTGGTCACCTCTGGGACTGATCATCGATAACTGGGCTGGGTTGACGGGCCTGTTCGCATCCATCTGGGAGTCGCTCAAGGCCTTGACGGTACCGGCGATGGCCTTTCTAAAAGGCCTGTTCGACTGGGTGCCGATGGACATGATCACCAAGAGCTGGGGCGCGGTCACCGGCTTCTTCGCGTCGATCTGGGGAGCGTTGCAAACGGGCGTCCAGGCGATCAAAACGGTGTTCCAGACGCTGTTCGACTTTTCTCCGTCCGTGTTGCTTTACAACAACTGGGGGGCTGTCAGCAGCTTCTTCAGCTCGATCTGGGCGGCGCTGCAACCGGGTATCGATGCGATCAAGAAGGTCCTGCAAACGCTATTCGACTTCTCTCCGCTGGTGATTCTTTACAACAACTGGGGCGCGGTTACGGGCTTTTTCAGTTCGATCTGGGCCGAGTTGCAACCGGGTATCGACTCGATCAGGAAGGCCATTGAAGCCCTGTTCGACTGGTCGCCGATGGAGCTGATCATGACCAATTGGGCCCCCATCGCCGATTGGTTTTCCGGGCTGTGGAGCAAGCTTCAAGAGTTGATGGTGCCGATCAAGGAGCTGTTCGAGGGCGGTTTCGGAGGGCTGATTGCCACGGTCACCGGCAAGGTCGAAGGCTTTACCGAGGCGCAAAGGCAAATCAACGCCGAGGGTAAAGGCGGACTGGCATCACCCTTTGCCGCAACCCAGGGCAGTTCGCTGACCCAGAACTCCAGTGCCCTGATCCAGCAGAACGCTGCCAACAATCGCACGCAACTCGAAGGCGGGTTGACCGTGCGTTTCGAAAACGCCCCGGCAGGCCTGCGTGCGGAACAGGCCAAGACCAATCAACCAGGCCTGAACGTGGCTTCGACCCTGGGCTATCGCTCACTTTCCCTAGGAGGTTCCAATGGCGGATAACTGGCGTGATCGTTTGTTGCCCGCATCCTTTCGCGGCGTGCCGTTCTGGGTCGATCAGGCGAAAACCCCGGTGGGCCAGAAAGGTCAGTTGCACGAGTACCCGCAGCGCGACCAGCCGTTTTTCGAGGGCCTTGGCCAGCAGGCGAAAATCCACGATCTGACGGCCTTTATCGTCGGCGCCGATTGCCTGGAGCAGCGCGACAAGCTGCTCAAGGCCCTGGAGGAGGGCAGCGGCGAGCTGGTGCACCCCTGGCTTGGGCGGATGCAGGTCAAGGTCGGCGAATGCGAGATGACCCAGAGCCGCCAGGACGGCGGTCTGGTGACTTTCAGCCTGAAGTTCTATCCGGACCAGCCGTTGCGCTTTCCCTCGGCGGTGGTCAATACCCAGCAGCAGGTGCTGGTGGCCAGCGATACCTTGCTGGGGGCGGCGGTGCTGCGGTTCGAATTTGCCACCAACCTGATCAAGCAGGCACGGATCGGCGTGGCGTCTTTGCGCCAGGGGCTGGCGGACGTGTATCAGGTCATCGAGCACGAGTTCAAGCCGTTGATCGAGTTCTATGGCGATCTCAACACCCTGGTCAAAGCGGTCAAGGAAATACCCAAGGAGCTGAGCACGGAGTTCAAGGGGTTGCTGGACGATGTACGCGGGCTCAAGGACTTTGCCCGTACCGGCTATCGGCAGATGCTCGCCGATATTTCCCAGCAGGTGGAGGCGGCCCGGCGCATCGATGCGCCGAAGCTGACCACCGGCAAGGACACCACGGCGGCGGCCGAGGCGGTGGCCAACCTGGTGCAGGATGCGCTGCTGGTGCAGATCGCCCGGCTGGTGTCGGCGTTACCGGTGGCCACGCCCGTGGTGAAGCTCAAGAACACGCCGCCCCTGGCGCAGCAGGCCAGCCGGCCGGTGCAGCGCCTGGAAGTGCCGGTGGCCGACGATGTGCTGGCGCTGCGCGATCAGTTCAATGAGCTGATCTGGCAAGCCGCGCTCAAGGCCGATGCGGTGCATTACCAGGCGCTCAACACCCTGCGTCAGCAGGTGCAGGGGCACCTCAATGCGGTGGCGTCCTCTGGGGTGCGGCTGGTCAGCCTCAGCCCCAAGAGCAGCCTGCCGGCGCTGGTGCTGGCCTATCAGCGGTTTGCCGATGCGACGCGGGTCGGCGAAGTGGTGCAGCGCAACCGGGTGGCTCATCCGGGCTTCCTGCCGCCGGCTGATCTGCAAATCGCTCGGGAGTGACTCATGGACGAATTGGCAAATATCGTCACCCTAACGGTGGACGGACTGGATTACAGCGGCTGGAAAAGCGTCGAGATCAGTGCCGACCTGGAGCGTCAGTTCCGTACCTTCAGCCTCAACATCACCTGGCAATGGCCGGGGCAGGATGCGCAGGTGCGCATCCGCCCGGGCGCTCGCTGCCAGGTGCGCATCGGTTGCGACCTGGTGCTCACCGGGCATGTCTACAAGGCGCCGATCAGTTATGACGGCCAGCAGATCAGCCTGAGCGTCCAGGGCAGTTCCTTGACCCAGGATCTGGTGGATTGCGCGGCCATCAACCGGCCGAGTCAGTGGCGCCAGCAGGACGTGCTGAGCATCGTCCGCGCCCTGGCCGGCTCCTATGGGGTCGGGGTGCGCAGCGAGATCGCTCCAACCAGCAAGCTGCACACCCACAGCATCGTGCCGGGGGAGACGGTGTTCGCCTCCATCGACCGTTTGCTGACCCTGTACCGAGTATTTTCCACCGACGACGCTGACGGTTACCTCCTGCTGGCGGCGCCGGGCAGTGGTGGGCGCGCCAGCGATGCCCTGGAGCTGGGCAAGAACATTCTCTCGGCCAACGCCGCCATGGATTTTTCCGCGGTGTTTTCCGAGTACCGGGTGATCGGCCAGCACAAGGGTAGCGACCAGAGCAGCGGTGCAGCAGTCAGCGAAGTATCCGGCCAGTCCAGCGATGCCAGTGCTTCACGCAAACGGGTGACGGTGATCAGCGAGGCGGCGCAACTGAGTGCGGAACTGGCTCAGCAGCGCGCTGACTGGGAGCGCGGCACCCGCACCGGCAAGGCCCTGACCACCACCTATCAGGTACAGGGCTGGCGCCAGAGTAATGGCGACTTGTGGCGACACAACACCCTGGTGCGTGTGATCGATCCGGTGCTGGATTTTGACCAGGACATGCTGATCTCCAAGGTCACCTGGTCGCTGTCCGAGCAGGGCTCGATCACCACCTTGCAGGTGGCGCCGCCGCAGACCTTCGACGCCAATCCGGCCCCCGCGAAAGCCTGATCCCCGCGTCTATCCGCAGCAGCCGGCTTGCCGGCGAAAGCGTCCTCACAGGCAACGCCGAACACCTGTTTGCCGGCATGCCGGCGCCTATCCCCAAGGAACTCAGCATGAGCCTACTGACACGCCTGTTGGCGCGGGGCACCGTGGTGCTCGCCAACTCGGCCAACAAACTGCAATCGCTGCAAATGCGCCTCACCGCCGGCGAGGTCAACGACGACATGGAGCATTTCGAGCCTTACGGGTTCACCAGCAATCCCCTGGCCGGCGCCGAGGGCATCGCCACCTTTCTGGGGGGCGACCGTTCCCACGCGGTGGTGCTGGTGGTGGCCGACCGGCGCTATCGCCTCAAGGCCCTGGCCGCCGGCGAAGTGGCGATCTACACCGACGAGGGCGACAAGATCCACTTCAAGCGCGGGCGGGTCATCGACATCGACACCGCGACCCTGAATATCCGCGCCAGCAGCGGCGTCAACATCGACAGCCCGACCCTGAGCATGAGCGGCAAGATCGTCTCCCAGGGCGATCAGGTCGCCGCCGGCATCAGCCAGATCAACCACGTCCACAGCGGCGTGCAACCCGGCCCGGGGCAGACCGGCGCGCCGGTGGGAGGTTAAGCATGTTTGCCACCTATGACCTGAAGAACGCCCTGACCCGGGCCGTGGAAATCAGCCTGTTCACCTGGCGCCGGGCTGCTGATGACGACGCCCTAGACGATGACCAGCGCTACGGCTGGTGGGGCGACAGCTTTCCCACGGTGGCCGACGACCGCATCGGCTCGCGGCTGTGGCTGCTGCGCCGGGTCAAGCTCAGCCGGCAGACCCAGCTCGACGCCGAGTTCTATGCCCGCGAGGCCTTGCAGTGGCTGATCGACGATGGCCACTGCAACGCCGTGGAGATCATCACCGAGCGCCTCGACGCCCAGCGTCTGAACCTGCGCACGGTGCTGATCCTGGCCGATGGCGAACGCCTGGACCTCAACCCCACTCACAGTTGGCAGGTGACCTATGCCGTTTGAAACCCCTTCGCTGCCGGTGCTGATTCAGCGCACCCAAAGCGACCTGGCCAGCGACTCGCTGCGCCAGTCCGATGCCCAAGTGCTGGCCCGCACCCTCAGCGGTGCCGCCTTTGGCCTGTACGGCTACCTGGATTGGATCGCCGAGCAGATCCTCCCGGACAAGGCCGATGAGTCGACCCTGGAACGTATCGCCGCGCTGCGTCTGAACCAGCCGCGCAAGGCAGCCCAGGCGGCCCACGGCAGCGTCAGCTTCAACGCCGCGGCTGGTGCCGTGCTGGATGTCGACACCCTGCTGCAGAGCAGCGACGGTCGCAGCTACAAGGTGACTGCCGCCCGCACCACCATTGCGGGGCTCAACAGCACCACGATCCAGGCGGTCGATGGCGGGACCCTGGGGAATGCCGATGCGGGCCTGGAATTGACTGCGGTGCAGCCGGTGCAAGGCATCGGCAACGCGTTCACCGTCCTGGCCCCGGGCCTGACCGGTGGCGTGGCCCGGGAAAGCCTCGAATCCCTGCGCTCCCGGGTGATCCGTTCCTACCGGATCATTCCCCACGGCGGCTCGGCGGACGACTACGAAACCTGGGCGATGGAATGCCCGGGGATCACCCGCGCCTGGTCCCGGCGCAATTACCTGGGGCCGGGCACTGTGGGCCTGTTCGTCATGCGCGATGACGATGCCGATCCGATGCCAACGGTTGAACAGCTGGCCCAGGTTAAGCAGTACATCGAACCGCGGCGACCAGTAACCGCTGAGGTGTATGTCTTGGCCCCCACGCGCAAATCGGTGGTGTACAGCATCCGGCTGAACCCGGATACCTCTGCGGTTCGGGCGGCCGTTGAGGCGCAGTTGCGTGACCTGCATGCGCGTGAGGCAGCGCTGGGTGAGGCTCTTTTGCTGACTCACATCGCCGAGGCCATCAGCGGGGCAGCTGGTGAATGGGACCACCAACTGGTGGCGCCGGTTACTGATGTAGCAGCAAAACCCAACGAGCTTCTGATCTATGGGGGCTGCATATGGCTGGCTTAAGAACAGCGGATCAGTATCAGAACCAGTTGAGGGCGCTGCTTCCTGCGGGGCCGGCTTGGGAGCCTGAGCGCGTCCCTGAGTTGGCCTTGGTGCTGACAGGCTTGTCGCAGGAGCTGGCGCGCATCGAAGCCCGGGCCTTCGCCTTGCTGAATGAGATGGATGCCGGCGGCGTGAATGAGCTGGTGCCTGACTGGGAGCGCGTCATGGGGCTGCCAGATCCCTGCATCGGGCTTGAACCGGTATTTGAGGACCGCCGTCTGGCAGTGCGCCAACGGCTGACGGCAGTCGGCGGGCAATCCTGTGGCTACTTCATCGAGATCGCGGTGCGCCTCGGTTATCCCGAAGCCACCATCACGGAGCGCCGGGCTCCGCGGTTTGGCCGCTCCCGCTTTGGCGCAGCCCACTTCGGCACCTGGGCTGCACAGTTCATGTGGACGCTCAACACGGGCCCGCGGCGCCGTCTGGGGCGGCGCTTTGGGGCCAGCTATTGGGGTGAGCGCTTCGGGGTCAACCCGAGCGGCGCCCTGGAGTGCGTCATTCGCCGCAGCGCCCCGGCGCATGCGCTGGAATTTATTAATTATGGGGGATGTGTGTAAATGGATTATCCGAAGAGTGTGCCCAACGTGGGGTTGGTCAACGGCAAGTTTGTTGACGAGAACACTACAACTGGGCAAGTTGGCTCGTTGATTCCGGCGAGCTGGGGAAATGCGGTTACTTCTGAAATTCTTAACGTTCTAAAGGCGGCATCAATAGCGCCTGATGAACTAAGTAATGATCAGCTATACAAAGCAATTTCTAAAATTGTTGCTGAGAGCGGAGTTACAAAAGAAGACTTTAGCAAAAAAGCAGATAAGTCCACTACGCTTGCCGGGTACAGCATCACGGACGGGGCAACAAAGACAGATGTCGCAAACTTACTCCCGAGGGCAGGGGGCATACTATCGGGGCGGCTCGCTCTCAATAACGGGACTGATGACTCGCCTGAAATTTCTTGGAAGACCCCCAGCTGTACTGCCAACCTTGATCTTGTCGGTAGCGTTCTTCGCATCTTTGCGGAGCGTGGGGGGGAGACTGTCTTTCCACTTCAGCTAGATGCCGCCGCGAAGATCCCATATTTTTTCGGGAACGTCGCATGGCATGCCGGTAACTTTAATCCTGCGGCCTATTTGCAAAGCGCGCAACTTCCTAGAAATGTTCTCACACCTTCATGGTGGCGGTGTGGTGATACGGGGCTGACTATTCAATGGGGGGCAACAGGGAGTTTGGGCGCTGACGCTCGATTCACGAGTTTCACAATGGCGTTCCCAAATGTTTGCGTGGCTGTATTACCGATCGTTGAATCACCGGCTCCCGGCTTGAATGAAATAGGTCTGACTGTAACCTATAAAGTTAAGGAGGGCTTCTCGGCGGTTTGTAAGGTTTACAACGGTGGTTCAGCTAACAAACCAGTAACTTATATCGCAATCGGTTGGTAATTTAGGAGGGGATATGAGTATTTTCTTTGCTGCAAGTACGTCAGGGTTCTACTCAGAAGAAATTCATGGTGGAGCCATTCCAGATGACGCTGTTGAGATAACAGCAGAAGAACATGCGGCCTTGTTGTCCGGTCAGGCATCGGGAAAGCTGATTGCTCGCGGGGCGGATGGTCGGCCCGCGCTTGTTGATCCGCTCCCTCCAACAGATGAAGAAATGGCAGCGGTGGCAAAAATGAAGTGCGACCAACTGTTGTCAATTGCAACTCTTCGCATTGCCCCGCTACAAGATGCAATAGACCTCGATGAGGCCACCGCGACTGAGTTGGCGAGCCTCAAAGCGTGGAGGCAGTACCGCGTTGCTGTCAATCGTGTGCCTGAGCAGCAGGGCTACCCAGGGACGATTGACTGGCCACGGCAGCCAGGTGACCCCCAGTAAGCGCCCCGCACTTTCGGGGCGTTTTCTTTTCTGATTAATGAGGTTTTTCTGATGCCGATTACAACGCAGCAGCTGCTGCAGATCCTCCCCAACGCCCGCCGCCAAGCGGGCGTTTTTGTTACTCCACTCAACACCGCCATGGCTCATCGGCAGATCGATACACCGAAGCGCCAGGCAGCCTTTCTCGCCCAGATCGGTCACGAATCCGGGCAACTGCAATACGTGCGCGAGCTGGGCAGTGATCAATACCTGAGCAAGTACGACACCGGCACGCTCGCCGCACGCCTGGGCAACACTCCAGAGGCCGACGGCGACGGCCAGCGGTACCGCGGGCGCGGGCTGATCCAGATCACCGGGCGCAGCAACTATCGCCAGTGCAGCCTCGGGCTGTTTGGCGATGAGCGTTTGTTGGAATTGCCGCAGCTGCTGGAGCAGCCGCAATGGGCCGCCGAGTCGGCGGCCTGGTTCTGGGAGCGCGGCGGGCTCAATGCCCTGGCCGATCGTGATGAGTTCAACAGCATCACTCGCCGTATCAATGGCGGTTTGAACGGTTTGCAGGATCGCCTGCAACTCTGGGCCAGGGCGCGGGCGGTGCTGTGCCTGCCTCAGGTCTAGGTGTGGAGGGCGACTCTTTCTGTAGCCGCTGCCGCAGGCTGTGTACGAGCGCGAAGCGGTCGTGGTGATGGCGGTCGCGCCATGGGGCGTGGGTTGTCGACTCAGTCGCAGCTTCGCCAAGGCTCAGCAGCGGCTACAGGGTTTTTGTAGTCGTTCTATTCATTCCATAAAAGTGAGAGGGGGCGTGATGATTATTCGCAGTTGGCTGGCCGTCGCCGTCGCCGTCGCCGTCGCCGTGGCGCTTGGGGCGCTCTATGCCCTGGGATTTGTCAGCGGTGCCGGCAGCGAACGCAGTAAATACCAGCGCCTGGACGAGGCTCGGCTGCAGCAATCCTTCGAGCAAGGCCGGGCCTTGGGCAGGGTCAAGGAGAAGGTGGTGGTCGAGTACGTCGATCGCATCGTCAAGGTCCGTGAGGCGGGCGTCAGCCTTATCAAGGAGGTTCCTATTTATGTATCTAAAGCGGCGGATGATGCTTGCGTTGTGCCTGGTGGTTTTGTCCGGGTGCACGACGCCGGCGCCGCCAACCTGCCTCTGGCCAGAGGCCCCAGCGTCGCTGATGGCGCCGCCTCGGGCCTTGCACTCTCTACCGTCGCCGCCAGCGTCGTCGACAACTACAACCAATGCCACGCCAACACCGAACAATTGAAGGCGTTGCAGCAGTGGGTGCGGGAGTCTCAGGCGTTGCTGCAGGGGGCTCCGGGGTTGCACTGACGGCCCTCCAGGCGTGTTTGAAAATGGATCACTGTCGCGTTCTGTATGGGCGGGCGGGGGGGGAAGCAAATGGGCTTGCCGATGTTTAAAGAATACAGATGTGCTGAGTGCAAGCGACTTGCCGCCCGTGGCAGGCGCTATCGAGCTCGAATCGTCTTCTGCGGCAAACACGCTGGCAGAGCCTGTGAGCAAGTACAGGTATTTTCGCCCTGCCCTTGGTTCAGGCCGATGGGCTTTGGCAGATGTACGAGCAGCGCAAGCTTTCTTGCTGGCGCAGTTCCTATCAGGCAGCTCGGACTTTCCTGAATGGGCATCGCCTAACATCTTGATCCAGAGCCGTTGGGTTTCCTGACGGCTTGTCACTTGCAAGCCTGCTTTCCTGGTGTACGGTAAGCACACGCCAGCCCCAACAGGAGAGGATTGTGAAAGAAATGACCCAGCTTGCCGCTGAACTTGGCCGGCGTCTGCAGGTGCTGAATGCCCACGTCACCACGGCGGAATCCTGCACCGGTGGAGGGATTGCTGAGGCGATCACCCGGATTCCAGGGAGTTCGGCCTGGTTCGAGGCCGGTTATGTGACGTATTCCAACCGTCAGAAAACCCAGCAACTGGATGTGCCGGACGACTTGTTCAGTTCGGTCGGTGCGGTCAGTCGTGAAGTGGTAGAGGCTATGGTCCGGGGGGCGCAGGCCAAGAGTCGTGCGCATTTTGCGGTGGCGGTCAGCGGCATCGCCGGGCCGGATGGTGGTTCGGCGCAGAAGCCGGTGGGTACGGTGTGGCTGGCCTGGGGCGCGGGAGAAACGCTGACCGCCGAGTGCCGGCACTTCCCCGGTAATCGCGATGAGGTTCGCCGACAAACGGTGAAGGCCGCGCTAGAGGGGTTGCTGCAACACGCCGCAGCAGAAATCGCAAATCAGGGGTAGGCGATCCTTGAGCGCTGTGGAATAATACTGGCTACTTATACAGGTGTTGGCCGTCAGGCCTTATTGATTACGTGAGGACTTTAATGGACGACAACAAGAAGAAAGCCTTGGCTGCGGCCCTGGGTCAGATCGAACGTCAATTCGGCAAGGGTGCCGTCATGCGTATGGGCGATCACGACCGTCAGGCGATCCCGGCCATTTCCACTGGCTCTCTGGGTCTGGACATCGCTCTGGGCATTGGCGGTCTGCCAAAAGGCCGTATCGTTGAAATCTACGGTCCCGAGTCGTCCGGTAAGACCACTCTGACCCTGTCGGTCATTGCCCAGGCGCAGAAAGCCGGTGCCACTTGTGCCTTCGTCGACGCCGAGCACGCGCTGGATCCGGAATACGCCGGCAAGCTGGGTGTCAATGTTGATGATCTGCTGGTTTCGCAGCCAGATACCGGCGAGCAAGCCCTGGAAATCACCGACATGCTGGTGCGTTCCAACGCGGTAGACGTGATCATTGTCGACTCCGTGGCGGCGCTGGTACCCAAGGCTGAAATTGAAGGCGAAATGGGTGACATGCACGTGGGCTTGCAAGCCCGCCTGATGTCCCAGGCGCTGCGTAAAATTACCGGTAACATCAAGAACGCCAACTGCCTGGTGATCTTCATCAACCAGATCCGGATGAAGATCGGCGTGATGTTCGGCAGCCCGGAAACCACCACCGGTGGTAACGCGCTGAAGTTCTACGCTTCGGTTCGTCTGGATATCCGTCGTACCGGTGCGGTGAAGGAAGGTGACGAGGTGGTCGGTAGCGAAACCCGAGTCAAGATCGTCAAGAACAAGGTGGCTCCGCCGTTCCGTCAGGCCGAGTTCCAGATTCTTTACGGCAAGGGTATCTACCTCAACGGCGAAATCATCGATCTGGGCGTGCTCCATGGTTTCCTGGAGAAATCCGGTGCCTGGTACAGCTACCAGGGCAACAAGATCGGTCAGGGCAAGGCCAACTCGGCCAAGTTCCTGCATGACAACCCAGAGATCGGCAATGCGCTGGAGAAGCAGATTCGCGACAAGCTGCTGACTGCTTCGCCAGACGTCAAAGCCAATCCGGTCAAAGAGACCGAAGATGATATGGCCGACGCTGATATCTGATTGATCCAATGACCGCCGTACTCGATACCCTCGTCGCGGTGCGGCGGGCTGCAATGGACCTGCTCGCGCGACGCGAGCACGGTCGAGTCGAGCTGACGCGTAAACTGCGTCAGCGCGGCGCCCCTCCTGAAATGATTGAAGCCGCCCTCGACCGTTTGACGGAAGAAGGCTTGCTGTCCGAATCGCGCTACCTCGAAAGTTTCGTTTCCTATCGTGCTCGTTCAGGCTATGGGCCGATGCGTATTCGCGAGGAGCTCAGCCAGCGCGGCTTGCAACGTAGCGACATTGATCTTGCCTTGCGTGAGTGCGGAATCGATTGGCAGGAGCAATTGCGAGACGTTTGGCTGCGAAAGTTTTCTGGACAGTTTCCCGTGGATGCTCGAGAGCGCGCCAAGCAAGGGCGTTTTCTGAGTTATCGCGGATATGCCATGGACATGATCGGCCGCCTGTTGAGCGGCCGGGACATGGATGACTGAGGCGCTACCCGTCGCATGACGCAGCGGGTGCTGTCAGTTGACTTTGCTTGCTTCTCTGGTGCGTTGGGGGGGCTTGGCTTGAGCTCTGGATCCGTTCTCTGGCAGGTTGATGAAGTCGATCAGTTCGCGCAAACGGCCGTTGTCTCGGGCGTTGAAGGCGAATGACAGTCGTGCCAAATGGCTGAACTGGCTTTCATCGTGTTCCTCTCCACTGTAGGCATCTTGCTGAAATCGGCCGCTAAGGCATAGATCGGCGAATGCGCTCTGCATGTGTTCCAGCGCCTGTTCATTCAGGCAGTGGTTCATTCGGATGACGAACTGTTGCTTCAGCCAGCGGCTGGAGTGGAAGTTCGCATAAAACTGCTGGATCTCTTTCACTGCGTCCTCAACGCTGTGCACCAGACGTACCAATTTCATGTCACTGGGCAGAATGTAGCGATTGGCCTCCAACTGGTTATGGATGAAGTCCAAGGCGCCTTGCCAGAACTGCCCGCCCGGTACGTCCAATAGCACCACTGGTACCAATGGGCTTTTGCCAGTTTGAATCAGGGTCAGTACTTCCAGGGCTTCATCGAGGGTGCCAAAACCACCCGGGCAGAGCACCAGGGCATCGGCTTCCTTGACGAAGAACAGCTTGCGGGTGAAGAAAAAGTGGAACGACAGCAGATTTTCTGTGCCGCCCACTGTTGGGTTGGCATGCTGCTCGAAGGGCAGGGTGATATTGAAGCCTAGGCTGTGTTCTAGACCTGCGCCGTCATGGGCGGCGGCCATGATGCCGCCACCGGCACCGGTGATCACCATCAGATCGGAGCGGGCGAGGGCGGCTCCCAGTTCTTTGGCCATGGCATACAGGGGATGTTCGCTGGGGGTTCGGGCTGAGCCAAAAACCGTCACTTTACGCCGGCCCTTGAATTGCTCCAGTACTCGGAAGGCGTGCTCCAGCTCCCGTAGCGCTTGCAAGCTGATCTTGGCATTCCAGCGGTTGAGGTCGTCTTCGGCCATGCGCAGAACGGTGAGCATCATGTCGCGATAAAGGGGGAGGTTTGGGCTGTTGGGAGCGATCAGTTGGAGTTGTTCCTCAACCTGCTTTGCGAGGTCGGCGCCGTTGTTTTGAAAATGACGGGTTAACAGTTCATTCGATTGGTAAGGCATTCAACTTCTCCTTCTGCACAGAACCTTGTGCACGGCCGAGAGATTCGAGTGTGCCACGACACCGCCGGTGTCGTTACTGGCTCAGCTCAGCGCGTGAGCAACGTGCCTGACTCGATCACCGCCGATATCCACGGTGTGGTGTTCGATCATCCAGAGCGGTTCTGCTTTCCTTTATTGAAGAAAATATTCGCACTGCAAGACAGGATGGACGACCTCCTGAACCGCCCGTGGGCAATCAATGGGAACCTTTGGACATGAGCTGATCATGGGCGCATCAAGTCTTGGCTGGCAACCGCTTGTTGCTGAATGCCCTGGACGCGACACCGCTCGTCAGAACGCCTAGCGTGGGTCTGCCGCTCTGATTTACTCAATTACAGCGTGAGCTCAAGAGTGCATCCGGGATAGGGTGTGCGGGGCTCTTGTCGGCGTGAGCCGAGGGCATGGAGGCGATGGATGACCACTGTCGTGCTGGAAATTGATTTGCAGCTTTATCAGCTCTTGCAGGCCGCTGCCGCAGCCAATCATTTGAGTCTGGAGCAGGAGTGCTTGCGGCGGTTGAAGGGTGAGGCGCGGCAATCGCGTTACCTGCAGGCCCTGGTCGCTGAGTTGCGCGCCGACGATCAGCAGAGGCGCGCAGCCCGATCATGATCACTTTTTCTTTTGCACGCTCTGTGCAGGGCAGTCCGATTCCTTGAACCGTGCCGAGGCGACTGGTCGATTGGTGCGGTTTTCGGTGAATTCGTAGCGCATGACCGCGCCCTTGGCCATCAACTTGCGGTAGTTGGGATTGCGACAAACGCTGGCGCCCAGTTGCAGATAGACTGCTTTGGGATTAGCGCGCATTTGCTCGGCATGGCCAGCCTGAACGCTGAGGTGGTTGATCAGCTCTTTGCCTTCAACGGTATACCCCTGGTCGAGAATGTTCTCGTTGACTTCCCGTGGAGTGCCGACATTGCTCTGCGCTGCGACCTTCTCCAGCATTTTGCTCAGCTCGAACTCTTGCAAAGATGCGGCCTGGGCACCGAGGGGCAGGGCCAGCAGAAGGGCGACGGTAGGGATGGTAAAGCGCAACATGAAACTCTCCTGATGCAATGACTGATGCTTCGACCTGTCGCTCGACTGTGCGTTCAGTGGCGACGAATTATAGGATGAGTGCCAGTAAGGCGGTACAGGTTTGAACAGATAGCTCTGATAAACTTGTCCGACTTTTTACCCTTTCGAGTTTTTTTCGTGTCGATTCCTGTCCTTTGCCGGTGTGATCAGCGATGAGCCATGCGGTATCCCGTCTACGTGATCTGCGCATGGCTCGTGCGGTCAAACCCTTTTTCGCACGGGGCTCACGGGCTGAGCGCTGCCCGCGTTGCCGAGTGATTCCAAGTCATTGCCTGTGTGCCTGGCGGCCCAAGGTCAGCGCCGAGTCGGCCATGTGCTTGGTGATGCACGATGTGGAGCCGCTCAAACCGAGTAATACCGGTTGGTTGATCGCTGATGTGATTGCTGATACCTGGGCGTTTCACTGGTCCCGCACCGAGGTGGATCCACAATTGCTGGTCTTGCTGGCCGATCCGCAGTGGCAGCCCTATATCGTGTTTCCGGGGGAGTTCGTGGCCCCCGAGCGGGTGGTCAGCGAGGTCAGGTTGGAGGAAGGCAAGCGTCCGTTGTTCATTCTGCTGGACGCCACCTGGAGTGAAGCGCGCAAGATGTTTCGCAAGAGCCCCTACCTTGAGCACTTGCCGGTATTGAGCCTGTCGCCCGAAAAACTCTCGCGTTACAAGCTGCGCCGCTCCAAGCGCGACGATCACTTCTGCACCGCTGAGGTGGCGGCTCTGTGCCTGGAGCTAGCGGGAGACGAGCAGACCAGCCAGGTGCTGGATGCCTACCTTGATGTGTTCAGCGCCCATTACTTGTCGGCCAAGTTTCAGAAGGCCATCGATCCGCACGACGAGGTGCATTCCCGGCTCAGGCCTTTTGTGTAGCGGTGGCAAGTATTTGGGGCTTCTGTGGCCATAACTGGGCCACCAGCATGCCGCAGAGCATCAGTGCACAGCCAAAGTAGCCGCGGGTTTGCAACGATTCGTCGAGCAACCAAGCCCCGGCGATGGCGGCGAAAACCGCTTCAAGAGACAGAATGATCGCTGCGTGGGAGGCGATCGCATCCTTCTGGGCAATGACTTGCAGGGTGTAGCCAATGCCGACAGCGATCACACCGCCGTATACAATGGCCGGACCTGCGTCAATCATCGCGTCCCAATGAATGGGTTCTAGCCAAAGCGCCAGCATCAGGCTGACCACCGAGCAGGTGGCAAATTGCAAGAAGGCCAGGCGAATCGGGTCATGCCGGCTGGCGAATACGCCCACCAAAATGACATGGGCGCCCCAGACAAAGGCGCCAATCAGTTGCAGCCAATCGCCCGAGGCGACCTGAAAATGGTCGCCAACGCTGAGCAGAAACATGCCCATTACGGCCAGCATGGCGCCGAGCCAGGTGCCCAGGCCCGTCTTGTGGCCAATTAACAGGCCCAGCAACGGCACTACAATGACGTAGAGTCCGGTAATGAAGCCCGCATTGGTCACGCTGGTGAACATCAGCCCGACTTGCTGCAGGTTGATTCCCAGAGCGAGGGTCAGGCCCATGATCACGCCGCCCAGCAGCAGACCGCGATTGAGCAAGGGTTCGGGTTGCCGGTCAGCTGTTCTGCGCAGCACCAGGGGTAATAGACAGAGCGAGCCAAGGGCGAAGCGCAGGCCGGAGTAGAGGAAGGGGCCGATATGGTCCATGCCCGAGGTTTGCGCGACAAACGCCGAACCCCAGATCACAGCGGTGATCAGCATCAGAACATCGGCGCGCAAGGCTGGGCTTCGCATGATGGCTCTCTTATTTAGTTAGCTCGCTAAGATGCCGCAAAGCTTCAAGCTTGACCACCCCGGCTTCGCTGGGCATGCTTGGCGCCGTTTAGGGCGCCAGCGCTGTTTGAACCGTCGTTTGGCTCAGGCTTTTCGCAGTGTTCGTGCTCTTGGGGTGTCGCATTCTGGCGAGCACCTGTGTTGCTTTGGTGAGGATTGAATGCATCAGTCCTGCCATGAAAACAGGATCATTTGAATAATGGCCACATACGAAATCCTGATTGCCGATGACCATCCGCTTTTTCGCACGGCACTGCATCAAGCCGTCACGCTGGGCCTTGGGCCCGACGTGCGTTTGGTAGAAGTGGCCAGCATCGCCGAACTGGAAACCCGCCTCACTGAAAAAGCCGACTGGGACCTGGTCCTGCTAGACCTGAACATGCCCGGTGCTTATGGTTTTTCCGGCCTGGTGCTGTTGCGCGGGCAATACCCGCAAATTCCGGTGGTGATGGTATCGGCGCAGGAAGAAGCCTCTGTAATGGTTCGCTCCCGTGAGTTCGGGGCCAGCGGTTTTATTCCCAAGTCCAGCTCCATGGACGTCATTCAAAATGCCGTGCGCAGTGTGCTCGATGGTGATGTCTGGTGGCCGCCGCAAGCCTTCGAGGAAGTCAGTGTCTCGGCGGAAGCCAAGGCCGCCAGTGAAGGCTTGGCAAGTCTCACGCCGCAGCAGTTCCGAGTCTTGACCATGGTCTGTGAGGGCTTGCTGAATAAACAGATCGCTTATGAACTGAGTGTTTCCGAAGCCACGATCAAGGCCCATGTGACGGCAATCTTCCGTAAGCTCGGCGTTCGCACCCGTACCCAGGCGGCTTTGCTCTTGCAACAACTTGAGTCAATTTCCAGCCATTGATCGGCTGCTTATTCACGCTTTTTTGACTTTGGTTGAACTAGCTTCCTCACTTCTTTTCTTCAGTTGCCCAGCTTATGTCGCCTTTCAAGGGTCAAACCGGTCTTAAACGTATCCTTAACGCCGCCGGCTATTCGTTCGATGGCTTGCGTGCCGCCTTTACTGGCGAGGCGGCTTTTCGTCAGTTGGTGCTGCTCAATGTGATCCTGATTCCCCTGAGTTTTCTGCTCAGCGTCAGTCGGATCGAGCGCGCGCTGCTGATTGCCGTGTGCCTGCTGGCATTGATCGTCGAGCTGCTCAACTCGGCGGTGGAAGCTGCGATCGACCGGATCTCCCTCGATCGCCACCCCTTGTCGAAAAATGCCAAGGACATGGGCAGCGCGGCGCAGTTCGTCGCCCTGAGCATGATCAGCATCGTCTGGGCAGTCATCCTTATCTAGGAAGCCTAGGGAATGCTCGGCAGGACGATTTCATCGCTGCGTCGTACCCCTGCGGTAAAGGAGCGGCACAGTTCGAGAAATTCGCGCATGGCCGAAGTCTGGTACTTCTGTTTGTGCCAGATGAAATAGAACTGCCGGGCCAGGTCCAGGCCCGGCGTCTCCACCGGCACCAGGCTGCCGCGACGAAAGGCATCGCGCAGGGCCAGCCGGGAGATGCAGCCAATCCCCAATCCCGACTCCACCGCGCGCTTAATGGCTTCGGTGTGTTCCAGTTCCAGGCGAATGTTCAGCGCGCTGCGATGGTGGCGCATGGCTTGATCGAAGGTCAGGCGCGTGCCAGAACCTTGTTCACGCAGAATCCAGGCTTCATGGGTCAGTTCTTCCATGGTGGCGTGGCCGCGCTTGGCCAGCGGATGCTGGGGCGCGCAGAACACCACCAGTTCGTCCTCGACCCACGTTTGTACCTCGATGTCCGGGTGGCTGCAGTCGCCTTCAATTAGACCCAGATCAATTTCGTAATGGGCCACCTGCTGCACGATATGTGCAGTGTTTTGCACATGGAGCTTCACCTGGCTTTCCGGGTGTACCTGCATGAAACTGCCGATCAGCAGGGTCGCCAGGTAGTTGCCGATGGTCAGGGTCGCGCCCACCGACAGCGAGCCGAAGCCGGACTTGCCGTTGAGCAGGTCTTCGATCTCTTTGGCCTGGTCCAGCAGGGCCACCGCTTGTGGCAAAAGCTGTTTGCCCAGGGCGTTGAGGCTCAGGCGCTTGCCGGCGCGATCAAACAGCTGACAGCTGGATTGGCGCTCAAGTTCGGTGATTGAGGTGCTGGCCGCGGATTGCGACAGGGCCAGAAGCCCGGCAGCACGAGAAACGCTCTCTTGCTGGGCGACGGCGACGAAGACTTGCAGTTGACGGAGAGTAAATCGCATATCGATATAACCGATAACCCTTATCTTAATAATCCAGTTAACAGATATTGTCGCCGCCATTAGAATGCTGTGCAATTGCGCTCATGGTCAGCGCAGGCAATTTCTAGGAGCCCCCGTACATGAGCAACATGAACCACGAGCGTGTCCTCAGTGTTCATCACTGGAATGACACTCTGTTCAGCTTCAAGTGCACCCGTGATCCGGGTCTGCGCTTCGAGAACGGTCAGTTCGTGATGATCGGCCTGCAACAGCCCAATGGCCGTCCGCTTATGCGTGCCTATTCCATTGCCAGCCCGAACTGGGAAGAGCATCTCGAATTCTTCAGCATCAAGGTTCCAGACGGTCCGTTGACTTCCCAACTGCAGCATCTGAAGGAAGGCGACGAGATCATCATCAGCAAGAAGCCAACCGGTACCCTGGTACTGGATGACTTGAAGCCGGGCAAGCACCTGTACCTGCTCAGCACTGGCACCGGCCTGGCGCCGTTCATGAGCGTGATCCAGGATCCGGAAACCTACGAGCGTTTCGAAAAAGTGATCCTGTGCCACGGCGTCCGCTACGTCAACGAAGTCGCCTACCGCGAATTCATCACCGAGCACCTGCCGCAGAACGAGTTCTTCGGCGAAGCGCTGCGTGAAAAGTTGATCTACTACCCCACCGTGACCCGCGAGCCGTTCGAGAACGAAGGCCGTCTCACCGACCTGATGCGCAGCGGCAAGCTGTTCCGCGACATCGGTCTGCCACCGATCAACCCGCAGGACGACCGCGCCATGCTGTGTGGCAGCCCGAGCATGCTGGAAGAAACCAGCGAAGTGCTCAACAGCTTCGGCCTGACCGTTTCGCCGCGCATGCGCGAACCGGGTGACTACCTGATCGAGCGCGCCTTCGTCGAGAAGTAGCAGCGAGCTTGCTCGCGAAGACCGCCCAAGCAGCGCATTCGCGCTGATTGGGCACGATCTCCCGAACGCAAAAAAGCCCGCGTTGCCTGTCAAGGCAACGCGGGCTTTTTCGTTTCCGCGGTTCAGCCCGCCGGGACCACTTCCAGCACCCGGATCAGCCCCGGCTCGGGGTAATGCCAGCGCACGTCCAGGTCCCAGAACTGCGCGCCGTATTCCCGCTCGGCAGTGGGCACCTGAT
Source organism: Pseudomonas sp. LD120 (assembly GCF_009861525.1). Taxonomy (GTDB): domain Bacteria; phylum Pseudomonadota; class Gammaproteobacteria; order Pseudomonadales; family Pseudomonadaceae; genus Aquipseudomonas. Next base: position 1,572,793 of record NZ_WVHL01000005.1, read on the forward strand.
AGGCCGGGCGCGGATCCTGGGCCAGGCATTGCTCGATCAGCTCCACCAGGGGCTCCTGAAGGCGCTGAGCATGGATCTGCGCCTGTTGCAGGGCAATGTCCTGCCACTGCACCGGAATAATCCCTGGCGCGGCACTGGCGATGTCATTACTCGCTGTAGGAATGATGTCGGCGTAAGGCACGTAGGGCTTGATATCGAGGATTGGCGTGCCGTCCAGCAGGTCGATGCCGGAGATCCACAGACGGTTGGCCTCGACTTTATCCAGCTTGACCACCGACTGGCCGATGCCGTTGGGTCTGTGGGTGGCGCGGGTGGCAAAGACCCCCATGGACTTGTTGCCACCCAGGCGCGGCGGGCGCACCTTGAGCCGCGGCTTGTCCTCCAGGGCCTGGTGAAACAGGAACAGCAGCCAGACATGACTGACCTGCTCCAGCCCTTGCACCGCATCACCCTGATCGAAGGGTGCCACCAGCTCCAATACGCCGCGAGCAGCCGGGGCCAGTTGCGGTTGGCGCGGGATGGCGAACTTCTCCTTGAAGCAGGAGCGCACGAAGCCGATGGGGGAAACGCTGTAGGTCATTTGGCAAGCCTCAAGCTTTGAGCTACAAGCCGCAAGCTACAAGCTTTGAACGTGCAGCTTGAAGCTTGCAGCTGCCTTAAGCTCTAACCCGTAGGGTCAGGCCCTTGAGGAAGTTGCGCAGCAACTGGTCGCCGCAGGGGCGGTAGTTGGTGTGGCCGAACTTGCGAAACAGTGCACTCAGCTCAGGCTTGGACACCGGGAAGTCGGCGGCCTTGAGCACGGCGTGCATGTCGTCTTCCTTGAGCTCGAAGGCCACCCGCAGCTTCTTCAGGATGATGTTGTTGGTCACCGGCAGTTCGATCGGCAGCGGCGGACGGCTTTCATCCTTACCGCGCTTGAAGATCACCAGGCCGTCGAGAAAGTGCGCCATGACTTCGTCCGGGCAGTGCACGAAGCCTTCTTCCTCGTCCTTCTTCAGGTAGCTGACGATGTCGTCCAGGCTGACCTTGAAGCCGGTGAGCTTGATGATTTCGATGACCTTCTTGTCGCTGATATCGAGCATGTAGCGCACGCTGCGCAGTACATCGTTATGAATCATGGTTACAGTCCTGATCAATGCGCGTTGAGCGCCGCGCCAGGGCGCGGCGTCTGAAGGGGGTGGCTTAGAATTTCTCTTTGGCCGACAGGTAGCGCCACTGGCCCAGCGGCACTTTACCGATGGACACGCCGCCAACGCGGATGCGGCGGATGGCGACGACCTTGAGGCCAACGGCTTGGCAAAACAGGGCGATCACGCCCGGCTGCGGGTTCTTCATGGCGAAGCGCAGGCGGTTTTCGTTCTGCCAACTGGCTTTCACCGGCGGCAGCTCGCGGCCCTTGTAGGTCAGGCCGTGGTTCAGGCGGTTGAGGCCATGGTCGATCATTTCGCCTTCGACCTCGACCACGTATTCCTGCTCGATCTTGGCCGCGTCCGCAGTGAGCTTGCGCAGCACTTTCCAGTCCTGGGTGAACACTAGCAGGCCGCTGGCGTTGGGCTGCAGGTCTTCACTGGCGGTTAGGCGCAGAAAGTGCCCGCGCAGCGGACGTTTGCCGTAGCGGTGCTCCTGCGACAGGCTGTCGGCGCTGATGGACTGCAGGGCGCTGTCCAGATCCTGGCCGGCGGGCACGTTGAGCAGGAGGGTCACCGGCTCCGGCGCGGTGGCCTTGGCCTCGGGGTCGAGCACGACGGTTTGTGCGCCGACCTTGAACTGCGGTTCGTCGATGACTTCGCCGTCTACGGTGACCCAGCCGCCCTCGATGAACAGCTCAGCCTCCCGGCGGGAGCAGCCGACCAGTTCGATGAGGCGTTTGGAGAGACGAATCGGGTCAGTCATGTCAGGGGCCGTAACAAAAGAGGGCAGCTATTGTACCTGCCTGGCGCCGGTTAATCGCGGGTCCATTTGCCCGCTGTGGCTTTTAGCCGCGTCGGGCTTGTCGCTGTGGCTGCTTCAGGCGCATGTGCAGTAGTGGGTAGGGCTGGCCCATGCCGTCCTGCTCCGAGCGGCCGACCACTTCGAAACCCTGCTTGAAGTAGAAACCCAGGGCCTGGGGATTCTGCTCGTTGACGTCCAGCTGATAGGCGTTCAAATATTCCACCGCGTAGTGCAGCAGTTGCCGGCCAAGGCCTTGGCCGCGATGGGCCGGGTCGATGAACAGCATCTCGATCTTGCCCGCTGCCACGCCAGCGAAACCGGTGATGCGCTGCCGCTGATCCCGAGTACAGATCAGCATCACCGAATCCAGGTAGCGGGTCAGAACCAGGTTTCTCAGCAGCTCTATATAGCTGTCCGGGAGAAAGTCGTGGGTGGCGCGCACCGAGTCTTCCCAGACGCGGACCAGTTCCGGGTAGTCGCTGAGTTTGGGTGTGTGGATGACCGAGTGGTGATGCATGCCGCTTGCCCCTGATGTGATTGGCAGGGGCTAACGATAGACCGAAAAAAGCCCCGCATCTCGTGGCGAGAGCGGGGTGTAGCGGTTTTTTACGCCTTACAGGGTTTCGGCCCAGAGGTCGTATTCGTCGGCGTCGGTGACCCGGCACCAGACCTTGTCACCCGGCTTCAGGTCGCCGGCACCGTCGATGAACACATTGCCATCGATTTCCGGCGCATCGAAGAAGCAGCGACCTACCGCGCCTTGCTCGTCGACTTCGTCGATCAGCACTTCGATCTCCTTGCCGATGCGCTGTTGCAGGCGCGCCGAACTGATTGCCTGCTGGTGCGCCATGAAGCGTTCCCAACGGTCCTGCTTGACCTCGTCCGGGACCACGTCCAGGTCCAGGTCGTTGGCCGGAGCGCCTTCCACCGGCGAGTACTGGAAGCAGCCGACGCGGTCCAGCTGGGCTTCGGTCAGCCAGTTGAGCAGGTACTGGAAGTCTTCCTCGGTTTCGCCAGGGAAGCCGACGATAAAGGTCGAGCGGATGATCAACTCGGGGCAGATTTCGCGCCAGGCCTTGATCCGCGCCAGGGTCTTGTCTTCGAAGGCCGGACGCTTCATGGCCTTGAGCACTTTCGGGCTGGCGTGCTGGAACGGGATGTCCAGGTACGGCAGGATCTTGCCGGCGGCCATCAGCGGGATCAGCTCGTCCACGTGCGGGTACGGGTACACGTAGTGCAGGCGCACCCAGACGCCCAGAGTACTCAGGGCTTCACAGAGCTCGGTCATGCGGGTCTTCACCGGCGCGCCGTTCCAGAAGCCGGTGCGGTACTTGACATCCACGCCGTAGGCGCTGGTGTCCTGGGAGATCACCAGCAACTCCTTGACCCCGGACTTGACCAGGCGCTGGGCCTCGTCGAGCACATCGCCCACCGGGCGGCTGACCAGCTTGCCGCGCATCGACGGGATGATGCAGAAGCTGCAGCTGTGGTTACAGCCTTCGGAAATCTTCAGGTAGGCATAGTGGCGTGGTGTCAGCTTGATGCCTTGTGGCGGCACCAAGTCGATCAGCGGATTGTGGTCTTGTCTCGGCGGCACCACTTCGTGCACGGCGCTGACCACCTGCTCGTACTGCTGCGGGCCGGTCACGGCCAGCACGCTGGGGTGCACGTCACGGATATTGCCTTCTTCCACGCCCATGCAGCCGGTGACGATGACCTTGCCGTTTTCCTTGATGGCCTCGCCGATCACTTCCAGGGATTCGGCCTTGGCCGAGTCGATGAAACCGCAGGTGTTGACCACCACGACATCGGCGTCCTGGTAGGTGGACACCACGTCATAGCCTTCCATGCGCAGTTGAGTGAGGATGCGCTCGGAGTCGACCAGCGCTTTTGGGCAACCCAGGGATACAAAGCCGACTTTCGGGTTGGCCGGCGCGGAGGGGGTGGACATATCTAACCTCGGTATTGGGTGTCGAGCCACTTGGGGGGCAAGTGCGACGGTTGGGCGCTGGCTGCGCCTCTGATCAAAAAGTGCGCAATTCTAGCGATGGTCGAAGCGCTTGACCAGCTTTATGCAGGGGAAATACGCCGAGTGCTGGACTATGCTGGGACGCGTTATATCTACTTGTTTTCATGCGGCTTTAGTTGGTGCCTTAGTGGTAATAAAAACCGCCAACTGGCCGGGTAAACTGCACACCGTTAGAGAATAGCGCTTGTATAAGCTTGCGCTTTCTATATAAGAAGCCCCGGTCTTGGTCGTAGGAGTCATTGATGGGTCAGGCAAGTGGTCAGGCGACAGGTGGCGAGCACTCCGGGGCCAGGCCTCTGGGGATGCTGGTGGCGGCAGTGGGAGTGGTGTACGGCGATATCGGCACTAGCCCGCTCTATACCCTCAAGGAAGTGTTCTCCGGCGGTTACGGTGTTCAGGTCAATCACGATGGGGTGTTTGGCATCCTGGCGCTGATTTTCTGGTCGTTGATCTGGGTCGTCTCGATCAAGTACGTATTGTTCATCCTGCGGGCCGATAACCAGGGCGAAGGCGGCATCATGGCCCTGACCGCGCTGGCTCGCCGAGCCGCGGGCGGCTATCCGCGTTTGCGGTCGGTGCTGGTGATCCTCGGGTTGATCGGCGCCGCGTTGTTTTACGGCGACAGCATGATCACCCCGGCCATTTCGGTGCTGTCGGCGGTGGAAGGGCTGGAGTTGGCGTTCAGCGGTCTGGAGCACTGGGTGGTGCCCGCGGCGCTGGTGGTGCTGGTGGCGTTATTCCTGATTCAGAAGCACGGCACCGACCGCATCGGCAAGTTGTTCGGTCCGGTGATGGTGACGTGGTTTCTGGTGCTTGGGGGCTTGGGGATTCACGGCATCCTCCAGCACCCGCAAGTGTTGCAGGCGCTGAATCCGGTGTGGGGCGTGCGTTTCTTTATCGTCCACCCGGGTATGGGCGTGGCGATTCTTGGCGCGGTGGTGCTGGCGTTGACCGGTGCCGAAGCGCTGTACGCCGACATGGGCCATTTTGGTCGCAAGCCCATTGCCCGAGCGTGGTTCGCCCTGGTGTTGCCAGCCTTGGTGCTGAACTATTTCGGCCAGGGCGCGCTGTTGCTGGAGAACCCCGGCGCGGCGCGCAACCCGTTCTACCTGCTGGCGCCGGGCTGGGCCCTGATCCCACTGGTGGTGCTGGCGACCCTGTCCACGGTCATTGCTTCTCAGGCGGTGATTTCCGGGGCCTTTTCCCTGACCCGCCAGGCGATCCAGCTGGGCTACATCCCGCGCATGTACATTCAGCACACCTCCAGCGCCGAACAGGGCCAGATCTACATCGGCGCAGTGAACTGGTCGCTGATGGTGGGCGTGATCCTGCTGGTGCTGGGCTTCGAGTCCTCCGGCGCCCTGGCTTCGGCCTACGGCGTGGCGGTCACCGGGACCATGCTGATCACCAGCATCCTGGTGGCCGCGGTGATGCTGCTGCTGTGGAAATGGCCGCCACTGCTGGCCGTGCCGGTGTTGCTGGGTTTCCTGCTGGTGGATGGCTTGTTCTTCGCCGCCAACATGCCAAAGATCCTTCAGGGCGGCGCCTTTCCGGTGCTGGCGGGGATCGTGCTGTTCATCCTCATGACCACCTGGAAACGCGGCAAGGAGCTGCTGGTGGATCGCCTGGACGAAGGCGGGCTGCCGCTGCCGATCTTTATCGGCAGCATTCGCGTACAGCCGCCGCATCGGGTCCAGGGCACGGCGGTGTTCCTCACCGCGCGCCCGGACGCCGTGCCCCACGCCTTGCTGCACAACCTGCTGCACAACCAGGTGCTGCATGAGCAAGTGGTGCTGTTGACCGTGGTCTATGAGGACATTCCCCGGGTGCCCGCCCAGCGGCGTTTCGAGGTGGACGCCTACGGTGAAGGTTTCTTCCGGGTGATCCTGCATTTTGGTTTCATTGACGAGCCGGACGTGCCGCAAGCCCTGAAGTTGTGTCACCTGGATGAGCTGGATTTCAGCCCGATGCGCACCACCTACTTCCTCAGCCGCGAAACGGTGATCGCCTCCAAGCTTGAAGGCATGGCGCGCTGGCGCGAGGCGCTGTTCGCCTTCATGTTGAAGAACGCCAACGGTAACCTGCGCTTCTTCAAGCTGCCGGTGAACCGAGTGATTGAACTGGGCACCCAGGTCGAGATGTAATCCTGGCCAGACAAAAGCCCCCGTTGCCTTGCGGCAGCGGGGGCTTTTTCGTTTCACGGACCCTGTAGGAGCGAGCTTGCTCGCGATAACGGACCGACCATCGACATCGATGCTGATGACAGGACGGTTTCTCCCGGAGCCCACCGGCCCCGAGATCGCCCTTGGTCTTTACGCGGCGAGCGCCTGCAGCACATCGTCCACCACCGCCTTGCCCATGTCGGTCAGGTAGTGCGCGGCCCAGGCGTGACGGTCGCTGTCCTGGCTGTAGGCGGCGTCCTCGGCAAAGGCCTTGGCCAGGGACAGCAGGTCGGAGGCTTGGGCCAGGGCTTCGCCGATGGGGAGGCCGGGGCTGACTTGGAACAGCGGCAGATCGGAACGGTAGATGAAAGGGGTGAGGCCGACGGTTTTCAGTTCACGGGGTGCAGGCGGACTTGTTTGGCTCATGGTCATGCTCCTTGATCCGGTGGAGCTACCACGTTCGTTTCCAAGCGAATGGGTGGCAGCTGTGCGCAGGTTGGAAAACCGGGAATCAAGGAAACCGGCAGACCCGAAGGTCTCCCACGCACAGCCGCCATAACTGATGGATTACAGGCGCTAAATCTGCCCGCAATCACAACGGGGTGCTAGTTGCCCTGATTCTTCGGGTTTCCAAGCCCGGTCACTGAATGTTCAGCGACACCCGGAGCCTAGCCCGTCGAAGCCAAGGCCAACAAGGCAGCAAAGTGCCCAAAACGCCCCCCTTACGCAACTCTCGGAGTTTGCCTACAAGCTGTGCAGGAGTCATCCGTAACTACACAGCCTCGTCACTAAAGGGTATCGGGTCGAAGGCGTTTTATCGGTCTTTCAGGGCCAGGTAATCGATGCATGAAAGCCCCCGCACCTGAGGTTGCGGGGGCTTTTATAGGGCGAGGTTCAATTTGCTATTGAGCCGTGGTCTGATCCTTGCCCTGATGCTTTTCGATAATGGTCACCAGGCGCTTGGCCAGTGCCGGATAGTTCTCATCGAAGTGATGGCCCCCTGGCAGCTTCACCGCCTCACCGACCGCGGTCTTGTCGGTGCAACCGCTTTCGTCGACTTCTTCCACGCCATAGATGCACACCACCTTGGCCGCTGGCAGCTTGGCCATTTCCGGGCCGGTGGCGGCTTCCTTGCCAGCGTTGCCCAGCCAACCTTCGACTTCGATCTCGAAGCTGCCGGTGCGGGCGAAGGCCAGCAGGATAATGGCGTCGACCCGTTGCTGTTCGGCTTCCGGCAGGCGGTTGTAGATCGCCGGCAGCACGTCGGCGCCGAAGGAGTAGCCGGTCAGCACGAAGCGCTTGGTGCCCCACTTCTGACGGTAGTGCTGCATCAGCTCGGTGAGGTCGATGGCGCTCTGTTCCGGGGTCTTGTGCTGCCAGTAGTAGCGCAGGGTGTCGATGCCCACCACCGGGTAGCCGATCTTGGCCATCTCGCCGGCCACGTCGCGGTCCAGGTCGCGCCAGCCACCGTCGCCAGAAAGGAACAGAGTCACGGTGTCCTTGGCCTGGCCGGCCGGGACTTCCACCACGGGGATGCTCAGGCCGCCGTTGTCCGAACCCACCAGTAGTTTGCGCAGTTCGTTGTTCAGCACCTGGGGCAGGTGGATGTCGTAGTCGCTGATGCTGGTGGTGGCGTTGGGGGTGTCACGCACGAAACCGGCGCTTTGGTCATCCGGGTTGTCGTTCCAGGCCACCAGCCAGTGGCCGTGGGTTAGGGTCTTGGGCAGTGGATCGGTGCAGCCGGGGGCCGGGTTGAGGGTGAAGCCCACCGACACGGCCTGGGCCTGGTCGTTGTTCTGGCCGGCGATCCAGCGCCAGGCCAGGGCCGCGCCCGGACCAATGCCGCTGACCAGGGTGGCGGGGCCAGCGAGTTGGGGCAGGGCGTTTTGCAGGGCTTGTTCCTGCCGCTTGCAGTCGTCCTTGGGCAGGACCACCTGAACGATCTGCGCCGCGCCACTGCGGCTGAGGGCCAACAGTTGTTTGTCGCTCAGGATCGCGTCGGGCGGCACCGCCACCACCACCCGGGCCTTGGCCTGGGTACCCGGGGTGACCCGGGTCAGGATCGAGCCGTCGGCCTGGGTCAGTTGTTCCAGGGTGGGTTCGGGAGCGGGGCGATTCCACCACCAGTAACCGCCACCCACCATCAGAGCCAGCACTATCAGTGTGGCCAGCAGATACCGCCAAGAGCGTTGAATCATCAGCGTTTCACCAATCCAGTCAGGCCGCCTGCGATCAGGGCGGCGGTGTCGGCCAGTGCCACCAGCGGGTCCAACCCGGCCGGCACGGCCATGTAACGGGGTTCCCAGTCCGGCTGGAACTTGTCTTTGAAGCGGCGCAAGCCTTGGAAGTTATACAGTTGCTCGCCACGGCGGAACACCATCGAGCCCAGGCGTTGGGTCAGCGGCGCGCCACGCCGGGGTTGCAGGCCGGACAGTGGCACCATGCCCAGGCTGAAGCGGGCGTATCCATGATTTTTATAATGCTGGATCAGGCCGACCATCATGAACTCCATGGTCAGTTTCGGCGCGTCCGGGTGCGCGCGCATCAGGTCGAGGCTGGCCAGGTCGTGGCTGTAGGTCTCAAGCAGGTTGGCGAAGGCCACCGGGCGCCCTTCAAAACGGATGATGGCGATGCGGAAGTACTTCAGGTATTCGTCGCTGAAGCGGCCCAGGGAGAAGCCTTTCTCGCGGACGTTCTTGCCGCTCAGCCAGGCATCGGAGATGACCTTCAGCTCATCCATCGGCGCTTGGCCGGGTTCGTGGATCTCCAGCGACAGGCCGTCGCGGGTGCCTCGGTTCCAGGTGTAGCGCAGGTCTTTCATCTCTTTGCCTTTGGCTTCCAGATCAAAGCGCTTGAGGTCGACTCGGGCTTCTTCGCCGAGCTTGATTGCGGTCAGGCCAATGTCCATGTAGTAGGGCAGGTTTTCCGCGCGAACCTGGTAGAACACCGGGCGCGCGTGGTGCACGTCGCACAGGTCGCGGAATTGCCAGATCATTTCCGCGCGCTGCTGGGGCGGGCCGATGGGGTCGTACAGTGCCACCAGGCTGCGGCCCCGGCGGGCGTACATGAGGAAGGCGTCGGCGTTGGGGTGGAACAGCAGCGCTTTGTCACCGGTCAGCGCAAGGCCGCCATCGGGCTGGGACGAGGCCATGAGGATCTTCGCGGCGTTGTCCAGCTCTTCAGGGGTGGGCAGGAGGATCACCGGGCGCGCGGTGCGCAGCAACCAGGTCAGGGACACCACCAGCAGCAACACCGCAGCCCCCAGCAGCGAGCGCAGCCCCCTTGGCGCATCGGCATCCAGGGTGAACTGCCACCACAGCTGGTGACTGTAGGGAACGTCTTGGTAGGCAAACAACAGCAGCCAAGCGGACGCACCGAGCACGCAGACGCTGGCCACCAGGTACAGCGGCGAGAACGGCAGTTCGGTCAGGCGGCTGGGGCGATAGAAGGCGCGCCGGAAGACTGCCAGCAGGCTGGCGGTCAAGGTCATCAGGCAGGCTTCTTCCCAGTCGAAGCCCTTGAGCAGTGACAGCAGCGCGCCCACCAGCAACAGCACGGTGGTGAGCATCCAGGCTGCCGACAGGCGCCGACGCAGGCCTTGGGCCAGGAGCAGGCACAGCACGCCGATCAGGCTGGCACCGAAGTGCGAGGCGTCCACCAGGCGATGGGGGATCAGGAATCCCAGGTGTTGCAGACGGGTATCGATTTCCGGGGTGGCACCGGAGAACAGCAGCACCACTCCGGAGAGAAACACCAGGACGGCAAGAATCGGGGCTGCCAGCCCAGAGGCCGCCCGCAGTGATTGTCGGGTCTGGAACAGGCGTTGGGCTTCGTTGATCAGCAGCAGGACGCAGGCCACCAGCATCGGCAGCACGACGTAGATCAGCCGATACAGCAACAGGGCCGCCGCCAGGGGCGCGGCACCGAGTTTGTCGGCAAAGGCGGCCAGTAGGATGGCCTCGAACACCCCGACGCCACCGGGCACGTGACTGAGCACGCCGGCCGCCAGGGCCAGCAGGTACACCAGCAGGAAAGCGCCGAACGGCGGGGTCTCGGGCAGCAACAGGTAGAGCACGGTGGCGGCGGCGGCAACGTCCAGCGCGGTGATGATCAGTTGCAAGAACGTCAGGCGGCGACCTGGCAGGCGCAGGGTGCGGCGCCCGATCCGGACCAGTAGATTGTCACGCAGGGGCTGTTCCGGCAGGCGTCGGCGGTAGATGCCGGCGGCCAGCACCGCGCCCAGCAGCAGCACCGCCAGGGCAATGCCCGCCAGCAGGCTTTGCGGCAGATGCAGGGCTGCCGACGCGGCGGGCAGGTTGCTCAGGGTCGCGAGGGCGGCCAGGGGCGGTAATGCGCAGCCCAGCGAGAGGCTGGCAAATAGGGTCATGTGGGCGACATCGGCGGCCCCCAGTCCGTGGCGTGCATATAAGCGGTAGCGCACTGAGCCGCCGGACAACAGTGACAGGCCGATGGCATTGCCGATGGCGAAGGCGCTGAACCCGCCCAGGACCAGGGTTCGCCCGGGCAGTTGGACCCCGGCATAACGACTGGCGGACCACTCGTAACCCAGCAAAATGATGAAACCGACGATGGTGGCGCCCAGGGCGCCAAGCAGGGCGGGCTGAGGCACGGCAAGGATCGAATCGTGCAGTGCGTAGAAGTCCAGCTCGCTGAGCAAATGTCGACAAGCGATCAGGGCAATGGCAAACAGCAGTAGGGTGACAGCCAGGCCGATAGGCTGGCGGTATTTGCTCAACAGATCCAGCCAGCGCAAGCGAGTGACTGGAATGGGTTGGGTTGCTGTAGCGGTAGGAGTGTCTTGTGAATCGGACGTGTTGGCGCGCATCAATCACCTCGTGGATTGTGCGCGACAGGATGGGGGTATCCAGCCAAGTTACCAATCCCTGTGGAAAAAAATAGTTTCAAATATTAACGCGTCTCAGCGTTGCCCGACGAGCCTGCGCGATCAGCGCAGAGACAGGGCTTAAGACAGAGCATAGCGCTCATCTTGACGGGGCGAAGCGCTGCAAGCGGTTCGCGATACTTGTGTAGGTCGTTGTTATGACAGTTTTTCAGCGGATACAAAAAAGGCCACTCTTTCGAGTAGCCTTTTTTGATGTTTGGTTGCGGGAGCCGGATTTGAACCGACGACCTTCGGGTTATGAGCCCGACGAGCTACCAGACTGCTCCATCCCGCGTCTGTGTGGCGGCATTCTACAGGCGGACGACTGAGTGTCAACCGTTAATGCACAATCAGGTCAAATAAACGTCGAATGGCCATGCTCGACTGTTAAGTCATGGACAGATAAGGCGTTTTGCTTGCGCCGTGGGCGTGGCCTGTCAGGATAAAATCGACGCGCACAAAAAAGGCCACTCTTTCGAGTAGCCTTTTTTGATGTTTGGTTGCGGGAGCCGGATTTGAACCGACGACCTTCGGGTTATGAGCCCGACGAGCTACCAGACTGCTCCATCCCGCGTCTGTGTGGGCGGATTCTACAGCGTCAGCTGATCCTGTCAATGACTAAATTTTAAAAATTGCTTCCGGTTCAATCGCTTAGCGTCTTGAGGGGGGCTTTTTATCAGGCTTGAGCCCAGGTAGAACGTGGCGTGCAGCGCTATTGCGGGGGCACAGCTCATTGAGCCAGTGCATGTACGCAAGCCAGGTTTGTTTCCACTCCGCGTCACAGGGTACTGGTGCTATATACAGGTGTCGGTGGATACTTGCCGCCTGCTCTTATTTCGACTTCTGCCTTCTATGATCTCTGCCTTTATATGATGCAGCGCAAAATCATCCACATTGACTGTGATTGCTTCTACGCAGCCATCGAAATGCGTGATGACCCGCAACTGGCCGGCAAGCCGCTGGCGGTGGGTGGATCGGCGGATCGGCGGGGGGTGATTGCCACCTGCAACTATGAGGCGCGCGCTTATGGTGTGCGCTCGGCGATGTCGTCACGGCATGCGCAGACCCTGTGCCCCGACCTGGTCATCGTCAAGCCGCGCATGGAGGCTTATCGCGAGGCGTCTAAAGAGATTCACACGATCTTTCGTGATTACACCGACCTGATCGAGCCGCTGTCCTTGGATGAGGCCTATCTGGATGTCTCCGACAGCCCGAGTTTTGCCGGCAGTGCCACGCGTATCGCCCAGGACATTCGCCGTCGAGTATCCAATCAGTTGCACATCACCGTGTCGGCGGGGGTGGCTCCGAACAAATTCCTGGCGAAGATCGCCAGTGATTGGAAAAAGCCCAATGGCTTATTCGTGATCACCCCTGATCTGGTGGAGGACTTTGTTTCCGAGTTGCCGGTGAGCAAGCTGCATGGTGTGGGCAAGGTCACGGCGGACAAGCTGGGGCGCCTGGGGATTATCAACTGTCTGCAGTTGCGGGACTGGAGCAAGCTGGCGCTGGTGCGTGAGTTCGGTAGCTTTGGTGAGCGCTTGTGGGGGTTGGCTCGGGGGATTGATGAGCGCCCTGTGCAGAATGACAGTCGCCGACAATCGATCAGCGTGGAAAACACCTACGACGTGGATCTTCCAGATCTCGACAGTTGCCTGGAGAAGTTGCCGGAGTTGATGGAGACGCTGGCTGGGCGCATTGCGCGTATCGACAGCAGCTACCGACCGGGCAAACCGTTCGTCAAAGTGAAGTTTCATGACTTTACTCAGACTACCTTGGAACAGGCTGGGGCAGGGCGGGATCTGGAGAGTTATCGACAGTTGCTGACCCAGGCGTTCAAGCGTGGTAGCAAGCCGGTGCGCTTATTGGGGATCGGTGTGCGCCTGCAGGATTTGCGTGGCGGTCATGAACAGTTGGAGCTGTTCAAAGGGTTGTAGCCGCAGGTCTTTGAGGCGCCCGGGTGCCGCGATCTGTGTGGATCGCGGCGATCATCCTTCAACCCGTTACCCGGGCTGTCAGTTACTGCCTGGGTCGGCCACCAGGCGGCCGGCGTTCTTGGTCAGGGACTTGAGAAACTCGTTCTGCAGTTCCGGATCATTGCGGGTCAGCTCGATCAGGCTTTGTTCCAGTTCGCTGGCCTCTTCTTCCAGCCCCAGTTCCGACAGGCGTTTGACCCGGTATACCCACTGGCTCACTTCGTCGTCTTCAAGGTCATCGTAAATCAGGGCATGGGCTTCCAGGAGCTTGTCGCGCAAGCTGCTGCTGAGGCTCAGGGACGAATCGGAGTGCACTTCGTCTTGAGCGTCCTCGACACTGATCTGCAGTTTGCCGATGTGGTTCAGATCCTGTTCGGAGAACGGGTTATCCAGCAGATTGAGTCGCAGCACGCCGGTGCGGTCGGTGCTCAGCTCGTAGGTTTGCTTGCCCGCCTTGACCTGCACCGGGCGTTCGCTCCAGGGCAGGCTCAAGTACTCCAGGCGCTTGTCGTGCTGAACCTCATCGATCGCCGCCAGGTTTTGCTGGGCGCGGCCGTGAGACGGCATGTTCATGAACGGATTGAGCCCGGACACGCCATAGCTGACCCAGTCCTTGGTGACACTGTCCGGCAGGGTGCCCAGGGCGAACACGTTGACCACGTTGGCGCCCACGCCCGCTACCAGCGCTACCGCACCCAGCGGGATCTCGTAGACCTCCCGCCAGGGTTGGTAAGGCGTATAGCGGTCGTAGTGGCGGGTTACCTCGAATTCGGTGACTTCGAAGGTTTTCTGCTCGTGGATGCGTACCCGGCGTTGCGGTAGCTCAAGCACCTTAGGCTCACCGACATCAATCTGCAGGCTGTGGTCGAGCAGTTTGCGCTCGACCCGTTCCTCATGCTCGCTGCGTTGTGACATGTGATTGGCGCAGCCGCTGACCAGCAGGGCGCCGCACAAGGCGGCGCCCCCGAGGCTTAAGGTGTTTCGCTTGAACATGACTTCTCTATCTGGTTTCAGCGACGGATACGGGCTTGGAGGAAGGAGATCACGTCGGCCACGGGCAGTGCTTGCGCCTCGGCTTCGGTGCGGCTCTTGTATTCCAGGTTGCCTTCGGCGAGGCCGCGGTCACTGACCACGATCCGGTGAGGAATGCCGATCAGCTCCATGTCCGCGAACTTGATGCCTGGGCTGGTTTTCTTGTCGCGGTCGTCCAGCAGCACTTCGAAACCGGCGGCAGTCAGTTCTGCGTAGAGTTTGTCGGTGGCTTCGCGAACCTGCTCGGTTTCGTAGCGCAGCGGTACCAGGGCGATCTGGAACGGCGCCAGGGTATCGCTCCAGATGATGCCGTTTTCATCGTTGTTCTGCTCGATGGCCGCCGCCACCACGCGGGACACGCCAATGCCGTAGCAGCCCATTTCCAGGGTCACCGGCTTGCCGTTCTCGCCCAGCACTTCGCACTTCATCGCCTTGCTGTACTTGTTGCCCAGCTGGAAGATGTGCCCGACTTCGATGCCGCGCTTGATCTCCAGGGTGCCTTGGCCATCCGGGCTTGGATCGCCGGCCACCACGTTGCGCAGGTCGGCGACGGTTGGGACCGGCAGGTCGCGCTCCCAGTTGACGCCGAAGTAGTGCTTGTCGTCGATGTTGGCGCCCACACCGAAGTCGCTCATCAGCTCCACCGAGCGGTCGATGATGATCGGCAGTGGCAGGTTGACCGGGCCCAGGGAGCCGGCACCGGCGCCAATGGCGTCGCGCAGCTCGGTTTCGGAAGCCATGACCAGCGGGTTGGCGACGCCAGGCTGGTTGGCGGCCTTGATTTCGTTGAGCTCGTGGTCGCCGCGAATGATCAGGGCGATCAGCTTGCCGGCTTCTTCGGCATGCACCACCAGGGTCTTGACGGTCTTCTCGATCGGCAGGTTGTAGCCTTCCACCAACTGAGCGATGGTTTTCGCGTTGGGGGTGTCCACTAGGCGCATTTCTTCGGCGGGGGCCGGGCGCGAGGTTTCGCGCGGCACCGCTTCGGCCTTCTCGATGTTTGCCGCGTACTCGGAGCCGTTGCTGAAGACGATGTCGTCTTCGCCGGATTCGGCCAGTACATGGAATTCGTGGGAGCCGGCACCGCCGATGGAGCCGTTATCTGCTTCGACTGGGCGGAACTTCAGGCCCAGGCGGGTGAAGATGTTGCAGTAGGCCTGGTGCATGCGCTCGTAGGTGACTTGCAAGGATGCCAGGTCGGCGTGGAAGGAGTAGGCGTCCTTCATGATGAACTCGCGGCCGCGCATCAGGCCGAAGCGAGGGCGGATTTCATCGCGGAATTTAGTCTGGATCTGGTACAGGTTCAACGGCAACTGCTTGTAGCTGCTCAGCTCGTTGCGCGCCAGATCGGTGATCACTTCTTCGTGGGTCGGGCCGGCGCAGAAGTCGCGACCGTGACGGTCTTTGAAACGCAGCAGCTCAGGGCCGTATTCTTCCCAGCGGCCGGATTCCTGCCACAGCTCAGCCGGTTGAGTGCTCGGCATCAACACTTCAAGCGCGCCCGCGGCGTTCATTTCTTCGCGAACGATGGCTTCAACCTTGCGCATCACCCGCAAGCCCATCGGCAGCCAGGTGTACAGGCCGGAAGCCAGTTTACGGATCATGCCGGCGCGCAGCATCAGCTGATGGCTGATCACGACCGCGTCGGAAGGCGTTTCTTTCTGTGTGGCGAGCAAATATTGACTGGTACGCATGGTAGGCCGTTGTCGGTTGCTGAAGACTGGAAGTGACGGAGCATTGTACGGGCGAGTTCCGCTGGCGTACAGGATTGCCCTTGGAGGGCGCGCCGGGGGGGGCGGCAAAGCGTGCAACCCCCCGGATTTTCTAGGGTTCTTCGTCAGGGGGGGAGCCGCTGGGTGCGGTTTGCGGCTCGCCTTTGGAGTCGTTGCGGCGGCTTTCCTGGAACCAGTGCAGGGCGATCAGGAGCAGCGTCGGCACCCCGAGTATCGCGGTGATGAGGAAGAAGTTGTGATACCCGAACTTTTCCACCATGACCCCGGAGTAGCCGCCGATCAGGCGCGGCAGCAGCAGCATGATGGAACTGAGCAGGGCGTATTGGGTGGCCGAGAATTTGAGATTGGTCAGGCTTGACAGGTAGGCGACGAAGGCTGAGGTGGCCATTCCCGAGCTGAAGTTGTCCAGAGAAATGGTGACGATCAGCATTTTCAGGTTCGGGCCCATGTCGGCGAGCATGAGAAACAGCAGGTTGGTCCCGGCGGACGCGGCGCCACCGATGAGCAGGATCGGCAAAATGCCAAAGCGGACGATCAGCAGGCCGCCCATGCCAGCGCCGAGGAGCGTCATGATCAGGCCGAAAATCTTGCTGACCCCGGCTATCTGGTCCTTGGTGAACCCCTGGTCGATATAGAACACGTTGGCCATTACGCCCATGACCGTGTCTGACATGCGGTAGGTGGCAATCAGGCCGAGCAGCAGGAAAGCCTGCCAGCGATAGCGCACAATGAAGTCGTTGACCGGGGTCAGCACCGGCGCTAGGCCTCGGCGACCCATGGCCGACAGGCACAAGGCGCTGAGGGTGATGTAGAGAATGGCCCGCAGGAAGGCCCGGTCTTCCAGCAGCAGGTCCAACAGGCTCACGCCGTTGAAAATCACGCTGGCGAAGTCAGTGTTGTACAGCTGGGTAAAGGTGGCGGGAACCGACACCAGCAGCACGATCAGCACAAATACCGAAATCAACTGATGCGCGAAGCTGTAGCGTCCGGCAGACAGCTGGGTGCGCAGCGGTACCGGCGGCTCGCGCATCAGCAAGGTGGTAATCAGGGCTGGGATCATCAGCACCCCGAACAGTACATAGGTACCGGTCCAGGCTGAGTGTTTATAGCTGAAGCCGGTCGAGCCAAAGCCTTCGGCGAAGAACAGCGCTCCGGCAGTGGCCAGCAGCACCGCAATCCGATAACCGGACATATAGCTGGCCGCGAGGGCGGCCTGGCGGCTGTCATCAGCGATTTCCAGTCGATAGGCATCGATGGCGATGTCTTGGGTAGCGGAGGCGAAGGCCACGATCACGGCAATTGCGATCAGCCAGGACAGGTGCTTTTGTGGGTCGCAAAAGCCCATGCCGATCAGGCCGAGAATCACCAGAGTCTGCGCCAGCACCAGCCAGGAGCGACGGCGGCCGAGCTTGCCCAGCAGTGGCAGGCGCCATTGGTCGAGCAGGGGCGACCAGACCCATTTGAAGGCATAGGCCAGGCCAATCAGGCTGGCATAGCCGATGGTTTCGCGGGCCACACCGGCTTCGCGCAACCACACCGAAAGCGTCGAGAACACCAGCATGTAAGGCATGCCTGCGGCGAAACCAAGCAGCAACAGCACGAGCGTCGAGGGGCTGGCATAGGCGGCAAGTGCGGCGCGCCAGGTTTTACGGGGCATGGGCTGAAGTCTGCCTCAGATTACGGAAACAAAGCGCGCACTCTAACCGCTGTGCTCTACCGGGCGCCAGCCATGGCGTTGAATATCCACGCGATTGTTCAGGATAAGAACACCTTCGTCTCGCAGCCTTGCCCGTTGCGTGTCTCCCGATGGGCTCCCGGCCGGCAGGCTGATACGCCCGCCGGCACCGAGCACTCGGTGCCAGGGCAGGCTGGTTTCGGCGGGCAATTGGCTGAGGGTGCGTCCAACCCAGCGAGCGGCCCGGCCCAGGCCGGCCATTTCTGCCAGTTGGCCATAACTGACAACCTTGCCTTCGGGCACTTGGGCCAAGGTCAGGTAGAGTGCCGTACGTCGCAGTTGCGCCGGGTCTTGGAGCGTGTCGCTGTGCTCGTTCACATTCGCGCGTCCATATAAAGAGGTGGCATTGGTCGGTTGTGATCATGAAAGCCGTTTGGAGATTGAACTCACTCTTAATGCCCCGGTCAGTGCTGACTCAGGCATGTTCCCCGGGAATAATGCCTTTTTTTCGCAGGTTAGAGCCCTCTATATACCTATGTTGCCTAGAACGTTGTTGTGCTTTGCGCTGCTTGGCGCCTCCATGCCCATCTTGGCCGATACCGTCTGGCTGAAGAATGGTGATCGCCTGAGTGGCAAAATCAAAGTATTCGATGGCGGCAAGTTGCTGATCCAGACCGAGTATGGTGGTGCCATCGCCATTGACTGGAAGCAGGTCAAGACCCTGGAAAGCGATCAGGAACTGCTGGTCAAGCAGGATGCTTACGCGGGGGAGAAAGCCAAGTCTCTGCAGCCGGCTGAGGATGGCAAGGTGATCCTGGCCAATGGGGACGCGCCCAAGACGGTGGAGCTGGCGAGCATCCAGCAGATCATGAAGCCCAAACCGCTGGTGGAGGACATGATCTGGAAGGGGAGTGTCGACGTGGCCATGGACTACAAGCGCGCCGAGAAGGACACCGATGACTATGACATCGACTTCAAGACCTCGGCCCGTCATGGTGCCTGGCGCCATAACGCTCAGGGTGAGTACAACCGCGAGTTTCAAAATGACGTGGTGACCACTGATAACTGGAGTGCCGAGTACGCCCTGGACCGCTTTATCACTGAACAGTGGTTTTGGGAGGGGCGCCTGACCTACAAGCGCGACAAGGTCGAGGAACTGGCGCGGCAACGGGTGGTGGGTACGGGCCCCGGCTACCAGCTCTGGGACGATGAGCTGGGCGCGTTCTCCTTGGGGTCGCTGCTTAACCGCACGGATTACGAGTACGCCGATGGCGGCAAGGACAACTTCTATTCCTTGGCCATGAAGTGGGATTACAACCGCTACCTGATTGGCAAGCGGGTCGAGTTCTTCACCAACGGCGAAGTGGGCAGGCCGCTTTCCGGGGTTGCCGATTACGCGTTAGATGCCGAGATGGGGCTGCGCTACAAGGTCACGGACTGGGCGTCACTCAACCTCAAGGCGGAGAAAGATCTGATTCGCGGTACCGAGGACAGCGATCTGGACAAGACCCGTTATACCGTGGGCTTCGGTGTGACCTGGTAGCCACGGGCGAGCCGAGCGCATTCGCGAGGATGCGTCTTGGCGGCAGGTCGTAAAAACGACAGGCACAAAAAAACCCCGCTGTTGAAGGCGGGGTTTTTTACTGGATCAGTACAAGTTAGATAACTTGAACTTCCTCAGCTTGCATGCCTTTCTGACCGCGGGTAGCGATGAAAGAAACCTGTTGGCCTTCTTTCAGGCTTTTGAAGCCGTCGGATTGGATAGCTTTGAAGTGTACGAACAGGTCGTCACCGGATTGTGGAGTGATGAAGCCGAAGCCTTTTTCATCGTTGAACCACTTAACGGTACCGGTTTGGCGATTAGACATGGTGTATCTCCTTGGACAAAGTTAACTGCGACTCAGGAAAAGCCCTGGCCGAGACTGAGTGCAAAGAGCAGGAAAAATTCTTGGAGATGGTTGGATCGAAATTCAACATCGTGTAGAGATTCTCAGTGACACAAGCAACACAGTGGCGCCACCTTAACCCTTTTTACTGAACGTGCCAATGGCCAGTGCAAAGGTTTCTCGGTTTTCGTGA
Organism: Pseudomonas sp. LD120; assembly: GCF_009861525.1. GTDB lineage: Bacteria > Pseudomonadota > Gammaproteobacteria > Pseudomonadales > Pseudomonadaceae > Aquipseudomonas. The sequence goes on from NZ_WVHL01000005.1 coordinate 1,592,311, forward strand.
CTGGCGGCGGGTTATCCGTCGTCCAGGCCTTGAAAATCGTGGGATGGCACGAGAAAAACACCCCAGACTTTGAACCCGACCCCGCGCCCCGGTAAGATGCCGGACCGTTTTATTTCACCTCGTTATTTCAGGACACCCGCCATGAGCATCAAATCGGACAAGTGGATTCGCCGCATGGCGCAAGAGCACGGCATGATCGAGCCCTTCGTAGAGCGCCAGATGCGTGGCGAAGGCCCGGATCGGCTGATCTCCTTCGGTGTGTCGAGCTACGGCTACGACGTGCGTTGCGCTGATGAGTTCAAGGTGTTCACCAACATCAATTCGGCCACCGTCGATCCGAAGAACTTCGATGAAAAGAGTTTCGTCGACATCAAGAGCGACGTTTGCATCATTCCGCCGAACTCTTTCGCACTGGCCCGCACCGTCGAGTACTTCCGCATTCCGCGTAACGTTCTGACCATTTGTCTGGGCAAGAGCACCTATGCCCGTTGCGGCATCATCGTCAACGTGACCCCGCTGGAACCCGAGTGGGAAGGCCACGTGACTCTGGAGTTCTCCAACACCACCACCTTGCCGGCGAAGATTTACGCCAACGAAGGCGTGGCCCAGATGCTGTTTCTGGAGTCGGACGAGGAATGCGAAGTGTCCTACAAGGATCGCGGTGGTAAATATCAGGGCCAGCGCGGCGTGACCCTGCCACGTACCTGAGTTCGTCTGTCTGACGAACAGCGGGAATTCCTGAGCCGACGGGCACTCTATTGAGTGTCCTTCCGGTACGCGCAAGGTGTGCCGGGCACCGCTCAGGAGCGCCCCCATGAAGATAGATCCGCGAATCAGCGCCACGTTGGCAAGGCTGGAACCCAATCAGGTTGGCGTACTGGCCTGGAGCCTGTTGGCGCATCCTCCCATCAGCATGGCAGGTGGCATTCCCGGTCAGCCTGACCCTGATTCCCCTCAACCCCTTGAACCCAGCGAACCTGGCGAACCGACCCTGCCGGACGAGCCGCCGCCCGCGCCTGTTGCCTGAGGTTCGTCAACCCATTGGACGGTGCCGCCCGCTGAGCCATGACCAAGCCAAGCGGGCGGGATGATTCGCGTCTACTTCAGGTTGCCGCTGAGGAACTGTTGCAGGCGCTCGCTTTTTGGGTTGCCCAGCACCTCTTCCGGAGCCCCTTGTTCTTCCACCAGGCCCTTGTGCAGAAAAAGCACCTGGCTTGATACGTTGCGCGCAAAACTCATCTCGTGGGTCACCATGAGCATGGTCCGACCTTCTTCTGCCAGGCCTTGAATCACTTTGAGCACCTCGCCCACCAGTTCCGGGTCCAGGGCTGAGGTGGGTTCGTCGAACAGCATGACTTCCGGTTCCATGGCCAATGCCCGGGCGATGGCCACCCGTTGCTGCTGGCCGCCGGACAAGAACGCCGGGTACTGATCGGCCACCCGGGCTGGCAGTCCGACCTTGTCCAGGTAACGTCGGGCCCGCTCTTCGGCTTCCTTGGCACTAACGCCCAATACCCGGCGCGGGGCCATGGTGATGTTCTCCAGCACCGTCATGTGGCTCCATAGGTTGAAATGCTGGAACACCATTGCCAGGCGAGTACGAATCCGCTGCAGCTCGGCAGGATCGGCCACATGCATGCCGTGGCGGTCGCTGACCATGCGGATTGGCTGGCCATCCAGGGTCATGCTGACGTCATCGGGGATTTCGAGAAAGTTGATGCAGCGCAGGAACGTGCTTTTACCTGAACCACTGGCGCCGATCAGGCTGATGACGTCGCCGGTCTTGGCCTTGAGGGACACACCTTTGAGCACTTGATTGTCGCCATAGCATTTGTGCAGGCCTTCAACGGTCAGTTTGTACATGGGACATGCATCCTCAAGGCGAAAGTAGATAACCGCTGCGATAGGCTTCGCGGCCGGCGATATGGGCGATCACCATGCCGGCGGTGGCCATGCGTCGCAGCGAGCGGGCATACAGGAGCCCGGCGTTGTTGCAATGGATAGGGGTGACCCGGTCGTGGATCGGGTCGATGATTTCAGCCACCAATTGTCCGGCTTCGAGGTAGTTCCCTGGCTGCACGCAGAACACCAGCAGCCCGCCCACCGGCGTTGCTACCGGTTCGACCCCCGCCAGCGGCGTGGCCGGGAAGGGTAGTTCAGGCAAGGGCGGCGCCTCTGCGGCGATGGCACCGAAACGGGTCAGGTAGTCCAGCATGGCCTGGCAATCGAGGCGTGCCAGACGGTGATTGACGTCGCCCTGGCCTCGCAGCTCGACGGTAGCTGCAAAGCTGCCCGTGGGAATGCTGAAGTGTTCGCCGAAGCGTTGTTGCAGTTGCCACCACAGCAGGCTGAAGCACTCGTCGAACGACCAGGCTGCAGAATCGGTGGCCAGCAGGCAGGCTTGGGCGCCGATGTAGCGGGCCAGCGGCTCCACTTGGGGCCATGCTTCGGGCGTGGTGTACAGGTGGGCCACGGCTTCGAAGTCGCAGTGCAGATCCAGCACCATGTCGGCGTCACAGGCCAGCCGTTGCAGGGTCAGGCGCAAAGACTGCAATTGCGTATCCGGCTGCTGGCGGGTGAGGGCGTCGGCCAAGTGGCGGCGGACCAGTTCCAGGTTGTGCTGGGCATCGTCGGTCAGCAAGCCATCGATGGCGTTGCCGACTTCGTCGCTGAGGTCGACGAAGCCGCGATTGAAGTTCTGAGCACTTTCCAATTGATAGCGGCCCAGGGGCACGTCCATCAGAACCTGTTCAAGGCCCACCGGATTGGCCACCGGCACCAGGACAATTTGGTAGCGCAAGCGTCCGGCGGCTTCCAGCTCCGCCAGACGTTGCTTGAGGTGCCAGGCCACCAGCATGCCGGGCATTTCATCGGCATGCAGGGAGGATTGGATGTAAATCTTGCCGGCGGCCTCGGCGGGGCCGAAGTGAAAGCTGTGGACCTGCCGCGCGGTGCCCGGTAACGGGGCGAGCAGGTCGTGAATCTCATGGCGCATGGACGATTTTCCTGCAACAAGTCCTAATGGGTTGGCCCGAGGAAAGCCAGCCAGCGGCGTTCAGCGAGGCGGAACAGGCCCACCAGGGTGAACGTCACGCACAAGTAGATGACGGCGGCGATGCCGAACGACTGAAAGGTCAGGAACGTCGCCGAATTGGCGTCCCGGGCAATTTTCAGGATGTCGGGGACGGTCGCCGTGAAGGCCACGGTGGTGGAGTGCAGCATCAAGATCACTTCATTGCTGTAATAGGGTAATGAGCGCCGCAGGGCCGAGGGCATGATCACGTAGGCATAGAGTTTCCAGCCGCTCAAACCGTACGCCTTGGCTGCTTCCACTTCACCGTGGGCCATGCTGCGGATCGCCCCGGCGAAAATCTCCGTGGTGTAGGCGCAGGTATTGAGGGCGAAGGTGAGGATGGTGCAGTTCATCGCGTCACGGAAGAACGCGTTCAGCAGCGGTTGCTCACGAACCGCAGCGATGCTGTAGATCCCGGTGTAGCAGATCAGCAGTTGGATATAGAGCGGGGTGCCGCGGAACAGGTAGGTGTAGAACTGCACCGGCCAGCGGATGTAGCACTTGGGCGATACCCGGGCGATGGACAGCGGGATCGACACCAGAAAGCCAATGCAGATCGAGGCGCTGAGCAACCACATCGTCATGGCCAGCCCGGTCATGTGGTAGCCGTCGCTGTAGAGGAAGGGACGCCAGTATTCCTGTAGGAGTTCGATCATCGCACGGCCTCCCGGGCGCCTGCGGCGTAACGCCGTTCCAGCTTGCGCAGGACAAGGTTGGAAGCGCTGGTGATCAGCAGGTAGATCAGCGCCGCCAGCACCAGGAAGTAGAACAGTTGGTAGGTGCTTTTACCGGCGTCCTGGGCCGCCTTGACCAAGTCGGCCAGGCCGATGATCGACACCAGTGCCGTGGCCTTGAGCATCACCATCCAGTTGTTGCCGATGCCTGGCAGGGCGAAGCGCATCATCTGTGGGAAGACTACGAAGCGAAAGCGTTGGCCGCGTTTGAGGCCGTAGGCGGTGGCAGCTTCGACCTGGCCTCGGGGCACGGCGAGGATCGCGCCCCGGAAGGTTTCGGTGAAATAGGCGCCATAAATGAAGCCTAGGGTGATCACCCCGGCGCTAAAGGGGTTGATCTCGATGTAGTCCCACTCCATGAAGTCGGTGAAGGAAGTCAGCCAGGTTTGCAGGCTGTAGAAAATCAGCAGCATCAATACCAGGTCCGGCACCCCGCGGATCAGGGTGGTGTAGAGCTGGGCCGGCACCCGCAGCAGGGCCAGGCTGGAGAGTTTGGCGCTGGCGCCGAGCAGACCGAGCAAAACGCTGACCAAGAGCGACAACACCGATAACTTGATGGTCATCCAGGTACCTTCCAGCAGCAGCGGGCCGAAACCCTTCAGGCTGAAAGCGGAAAGTCCTAGGTTTGTTAGAAGTTCTTCAAGCATTGATCAGTGACCTGTGGCGATAAAAAAAGCGCCCATCAAGGATGGGCGCCGGCAGGTTATTTACCGCTGTAGAGGTTCAGCTCACCGAAGTGCTTTTTCTGGATGGTGGCGTAGGTGCCATCATCGTGTAACGCTTTGATACCTTTATCCAAGAGTGCTTTCAGCGCTTTGTTACCTTTTGAGATACCTATTGCATTCTTGGATGGCAGCAGGGGATCGTCCACTGGCTGGCTGACCTCGTAGTCAGCGCCTTGCGGCGATTTGAGGAAGCCCAATTCGGCTTGCAGCATGTCCTGGATCGAAGCATCGAGGCGCCCGGAGGTCAGGTCGGCATAGACCTGGTCCTGGTTTTGATAGGCCTGAGTCTTCACGCCCGCCTTGTCCAGCACCGCCTTGGCGTAGGCCTCTTGAATGGTGCCTTGCTCGTAGCCGACGGTCTTGCCCTTGAGCGAGGCGGTGTCGGCGCTCAGGCCGGAGCCTTTTTTGAACACGAAGGAAGTGGGGCCGGAGAACAGTTCGCTGGAAAAGTCGATGACTTTTTCGCGGGCCGGGGTGACGGTCATGGAGGAGATCACACCGTCGAACTTGTTGGCTTTCAGGCCGGGAATCATGCCGTCGAAGTCACTTTCGACCCATTTGCACTTGACCTTCAGCTCGGCGCAGATGGCGTTGCCCAGGTCGATGTCGAAGCCCACCAGGCTGCCGTCGGCGGCTTTGGATTCAAATGGGGCGTAGGACGGATCGACGCCAAAGCGCAATTCCTTGTATTCCTTGGCCAGAGCGGAGCCGGCGGCCATGCAGAGAGCCAGTGCAGAAAGGGTCAGCAATGCTTTTTTCATTATTCAATCCCTAAAAACCAATATGAGCGCTTGTGGCGCATGAGTACTGTTACTGGAACGCATAAGACCTAATGAAAGTAGCAATTTCCGAACCACACTCCCGAACAAGCGTTTTAAAAGCGCTCGGCAATACGCGCGCAATGCTCTTCGCGCGCTGAAATGGCGCGCGATTCTGATCGCGCATCAATAGCGTGCGTGCGGCGTGGCAATGCATGAGAAGGCGGTGCAGGGCGGGTGTTGCCTGGCGCGCAGGGCCGCGGCGTGAGGCCCGAGGCTCAGGTTGTGCGGCCGGCCCGCTTGCACAGGGTGCACAAGCGGGGTTGCGGTGGTGCGTTACTTGCCGGGAGTCAGGGTCAGGCGGGTCCGGCCGTAGCTGCGCTCGAAGTTCTGCGGCTGTATCGGGAAACTCAGGTATTGGGCCCTGAGCCAGCCATTGATGCCGTTGGCGTAGTTCGGGCTGACCGGATTGCTGGACTGGCCGCTGCTGTTGAGGCCCATCAAGGGTTCGCTCAGCGCGAAGTCGACGATAAAGCGCAGGGTGGGCGTGTGGGTGATGGCAAAGTCCTGACCCCAGCGGTATGCGGCGCTGTTGATGGTGTTGTGGTCGCCACCGGCCTGCAATGGGCCGCGAATCGTCTGGCCGCGGCTGTTGCTCCATTGATAGTTGTGCAGCTTGCCCCATTGCCAGGTCCGACGGTCAGCTCCCAGTTGTTGCTCGCCGGAACGGACGGCGGCGGCCAGGCTGCGGGCGAGAATCGCCGGTTTGTCTTCTTTCTGCGCGGTGCGCGAGTCGTCCCAGAATGGGCTGTCTTCCTGTCCGAGCAGATGATCGGCCTGAGCTGAGTAGGCCAGCCCGGCGTTGTTGACCAGGGCTTGCCAAGGAGCGCCGGACTCGGGGCCCAGTTTGTCGAGGAAGATCTGCTTGGCGCTTTCCTGCAGGAACAGTTCATACAGCGCCGCATCGGCCGAGTTGGCGGAGACCTTGCCATCGAACGCCAACAAACGGCTGTAGGCCTCGCGGGCCTTGGCGCGGTCGGTATCGGGCAGGGCCTGGATGGCTTTTTTCAGTGGTTGGGCCATGCCCGGCGCCTCGAACATGTTCTTCAGCTTGGCGGCGAACAAGGTGTTTTGATCGTATTGCAGGGCGATCAGGCGGCGATTGTCCTGCTTGCCCTGGGACGCCAGTTGAGCGATGCGCTCAGCGCGCTCGGGGGCCGACCAGGAGTTGGACAATTGCATGCCATAGCCGCGAGAAATCACTCGCTGGTTAGCGGTGGCGATCCAGCCTTGCACTGGGTCCTGGTCATAAGGGTGGAGCATCGGATCGGCATATCCGTCCCAGTCGTAACGACCCTCCCAGCCGGGAGAAGGCAGCAGGCCCTGGCCTTCGCGGCGGTTGGGGAAACGGCCGGTGACCTGCCAGCCGATATGGCCGGCATCGGCGAAGACCATGTTCAGGGCGATGGCGCGGATTTCCCGGCTGGCGTCTGAGGCTTGCTCGACGCTCTGTGCCCGGGACAGATCGAAGAATGCGTCCAGGGTCTTGTCGTTCTTGAGTTCTGGTGTCTGTAGGGCCAAGCCGTAGCCGTTCGCCAGCGCGGTACTTTGAGACACACCCAAAGCACTGTTGAGCAGTGGTCCGTGTCGGGTTTCGTACACCGCTTCGCGAATCGGCCGCTGGCCTTTGACGAAGTAGGTTTCGTTACGCACGGTCAGCGGCTGCCACTTGCCGTTGTTCAGGTAATACAGGGCATTGCCCTGGCGTTTGAGTTTCTCCAGAAACAGGTCCTGGTTGTCGCCCATCACCGAGCTCAGGCTCCAGGCCACCTTGCCATTGAAGCCTTGGAGAATCGCGGGCAGGCCGGCAATTGAAGCACCGGCGGCCTGGTACTTGGGCGCACGGATCTGTACGTAATGCCAGGCCTCCAGGTGACTGTCGGATGCCAGCAGGCTGCGGCCGCTGCGGCTGTGTTGAGGGGCGATGGCCAGGTTGCTGCCGCCGCTCGTACCCAGGCTATTGAGGTGCGCCAACTGGTTGGCGGCGCGACTGACTTCGTTCAAACCGGGGATGTTGAGGTTAAGGCCCTTGAGCTTGTCGGCTTCGGCCAGGGGCAGCGGTTCATCCGGGTAACTCGGGAGCAGCCACGGCAGACGGTCGCTGCCGACCTTCTGCGCGAGCACCAGGGCGTTGATTTCTTCGAGCAGGTTGGCGGACTGGCCGAAGTCCAGCAGGCAGAAAATCAGTGCTGAATCTTCAGGCTTCCAGTATTCGGGGGTGTAATCGTGGGCCGCGAGGTCCGGCGGCAGCTTGTCGCGGTAGCGGAACAAGTAGGCATTGACGCCCCGGGCATAGACCTCGAAGAAGCGCTTGATCCGCGGCGAAGAAGCTTTGTACAGCTGGTCGGCGCTGTGCTTCAGGTTGACCGCGCGCATCAAACGGTCGACGTCCAGCGCCTCGGCGCCGGACATCTCGGCCAGGCGACCCTGGGCCAGTAGACGCAGGGTCACCATCTGGCCAATGCGGTCGCTGGCATGCACATAGCCCAGGGTGAACAGCGCATCGTGGAAGCTGTTGCTTTCGATCAGCGGCACACCGACCGGGTTGCGCCGCACCGACACATTTTGCGCCAAGCCTTTGAGGGGGTGCACGCCAGAGGTGGGGGGCAAGCTGTTTTGGGCATTCCAGGACTGGCAACCGGCCAGGCTGAGAGCGCCGGCCACTGCCGCGGCAACGCCGAACCGGGGAAGAAAATGTGAGAGGGCTGGCGAGGCCATGGCAAAGCTCCTGCGGGGGGGTAGCGTCGATAAAGGCGCTACGTTAGTGAGCGGGCGAGTGCCGCGCAAGCAGGCGCCTGGGTATTTGTCGACTGGCCGCGCAAATAGTCGGCGCCCAAAGCCAATCCTCCCAGTTTCAGGTGCCATGGCTTGCCCGTAGCAGTCGTAAATGCTCAAGTGAGCGACTTCCCACGAGCACTTCTCAAGAGACCCTTCATATGTTGATTGCGCCCAATACCGCGCTGATCCTTATTGATCAGCAACAAGGCATCCTGCATCCCCGGCTTGGACCACGGAACAACCCCAAGGCTGAGCAGCGGATGCTCGAATTACTGGCCCACTGGCGTCTGCGGGGCTGGCCGGTGATCCATGTGCAGCACTTGTCGCGCTCAAGGGATTCGGTGTTTTGGCCGGGGCAGGCGGGCGTGGAGTTTCAACCGGACTTTGCGCCGCAGGCAGGCGAATGGCTGGTTCAGAAGCAAGTGCCGGATGCGTTTTGTGGTCATTCACTGAACGCGGACTTACGCCGCAAGGGGATCGAGCATCTGGTGATTGCGGGCGTGGCCACTAACAACTCGGTGGAGTCGACAGCGCGGACCGCGGGCAATCTGGGGTTCAACGTGTGGGTGGTGGCGGACGCTTGTTACACCTTCGACAAGCCCGACTTTGCCGGTCGGGCTCGTAGCGCTGAAGAGGTGCATGCCATGTCACTGGCCAACCTGCATGGCGAATACGCCACGGTGCTGACTCTGGCGCAGTTGCTGTAGGCGCCTTGCCTGCGTCGCTGCGTTGCCAGGTCGCTTCAGGCTCGGATCAAGCGCCGTGGCACTTCTTGAACTTCTTGCTGCTGCCACATGGGCAAGGATCGTTGCGGCCAACGTCTTTCAGTGCGTTGCGTACCGGCTCCTGGTGAGCGTGGTTGCAATGCGGACCGTGAACATGGCCATGGTCGTGATCGTGGTGGTCATGATCGTGGTTGCAGTCGGGGCCATGGACATGAGGTTGCTGGGTCATTACGGGTTACTCCGGGATAAAATCGCCGGGAATTATCACGCCATTACGCTTGAGGTGCACGTCCTTGCCGATGAATAAGCCGATTTCCAGTTCACCTTCCAGGCGATAGGGAATTGGTCGCTCGGGTTTGCGCAGCAGTTTCACCACATCGCGGATCTGCGGCCACAGGTTGGTTCGCACTGGCACGTTGAAGTAACCGCTACTGTGGGGCGTGACGGTGAACCAGTGCTCATGCTCGCCGTCGCTGAGCAGGAACCGATCCAGGTAGATCCGATAGATCAGGCGGCGCACCGTCAGATCGCTGTCATTGGGGTTGTCTACCCGCAGGCGCAGGGTGAAACGCTGCTCCAGCAGGTTGGCCTTGATCACCTCGACCTTAACCAGGTGCACCTCAGGATCGAGTTGCTCGGTGGTGAACCAGGACGCGCAGCCCGACAGGCTCAGCAGGCCGAGCAGGCAGAGGGTGGGTAGCAGGCGCAGCGCACCGATCATTGCAAGACTCCATTTGAATCCCCGGTGCCCGTCCTGGGCTTGAGGGTGATCGCGGCGAGCGAGGGCTCAGAGGGTGAAGTAGCTGGCGCAGCACTTCTTGAATTTATGCCCGCTGCCACAGGGGCAGGCATCATTGCGTCCAGCCTTGAGGGGCACCGTGGGGTCGATGAAGTACCACTGTTCCTGGTTCTGCACGAAGGATGAACGCTCGCGGTGGCTGTGTTCGCCCTGGCTATCGTGCCAGCGCACGGTGAAGGTGACGAAGGCATGTTCGGGCTGGCCGCCGAAGACTTCCGCGCTTTCCACTTGCAGCCCCAGCCAGGTGCTTTGCGCGCTCCAGTCACTGATGGACTGGCGATCCAGCCCCGCCTGCTGCACTGGCAGCGTGGTTGCCAGCAAGTAGTCTACGTGCCCTAGCACATAGGCGCTGTAGCGCGAGCGCATCAGGGCTTCGGCGCTGGGCGCAGGATGGCCGGCATGGTAATGGCCGCAGCAGGCGTCCAGCAGGTTGCCGCTGCCGCAGGGACAAATCGAGGCGCTCATCGTCTTACCACCAATACTTTCCAAAGTTTTCCGGGTTCGCCCAGAAGCGTGAATTGAGCCAGTCAGGTACTTGTTTGTAGTCAAGCAGGTCATAGGTGAACAGGGTCAGTACCTGCTCGTCCCGCTGGAAGCGTTCGCTGGCTTGCAGGGCCAGGGAGAAAAAGTCGGTTTCTTGCCAACCGCAGGCGGACAAGTCGGCCAGCACCGCAATCCGGCTGGCGTTGAGGTTGCGAATCCCTCCCAGCAGGTTCAGACCATCACGCTTGGGCAGATGTTCCAGGCAATCCACCGCCAGGGCCAGGTCAAAACGTCGCGCTGCCAGTGCTGCCGGCAGTGGGCCCGGCGCGGCTTGGGCCACCTGGGTCTCAGGATGAGCAGCCTTGAATGCGGCCAGGGCCGGGAAGTCGCTGGCACCGATCAACAGCAGTTGTGCTGGGGCATAACGATCCAGTAGGGCTGCCAGGGCTTGTTGGGGCGTGCGGGTAGACATGTCGGCGCTCATCGTCGCTCCTCGATCAGAACGCTAAAGACTAGCGCGCCGGCATCGCCGGGCCTAGAGCGGTTCACCACTTAATTGCGCGACCTTCCCGTATTTACTGGGGAAAACCGAGGGTGGCCCTTTGCTGGCGGAGATCAATGGCGGGGTCTTTACTCCCTCAATCGGCTGTGAGCCGATCCCACAGGAGAAATCAGATGAGCATCATTCGGACGGCAGTACCCTTGGTTCTAATAGCCAGTGTGTTGACGGGCTGTGCAGGTTTGCAGAAAACCGACTGGCCGACATGCGCGGCGGTCGGTGGCGTGACGGGCGCGGCACTGGGAGCTACTGAAAGCTCCTCGTGGGCGGGTGGTGGTGCGTTATTGGTGGGAGGCCTGGCAGGCGCATATTGCTGGGTGCATGGCGATGGCGACGAGGACGGTGATGGCGTGCTGGACAGTCGTGATAAATGCCCGCATACCCCGAGAGGCGTGCAAGTCGATGCCAACGGCTGCCCGCCACCGCCACCCATGGTTGAAGAGGTGGTCGTGGTCAAGGAAGAAACCATCGTTATTCGCGATGTGCACTTCCAGTTCGACTCGGCCAAGTTGACCGAGGCTGACAAGTCCAAACTCAACACCATTGTGACTCGCCTGAAACAGGAAGCCTCAAGCGTTCAACTGCGCGTGACCGGCCACACCGACAGCGTCGGCAGTGCTGCCTACAACCAGACACTCTCGGACAAGCGTGCGCACTCGGTGGTGGATTACCTGGTCAGCAACGGTATTGCTCGCAGCAGCTTCGTTTCGGTGACCGGTGCCGGTGAAAGCCAGCCGGTGGCGGATAATAAAACCGCCGAGGGCCGGGCCATGAACCGTCGCACGGAGATTCAGATCAACCGCTAAAGTCCTTTGCCGGCGCGGCTTGTACAGCCGCGTATGGCAGTCTTTACTCCTGTGTGACCGGTCTTTCCGGTAACACAGGAGCATTCACGATGAATCATCTCCCTCGAGTCGCGTTCTCGGTCCTGCTGCTCAGCAGTCTGCTGACAGGTTGCGCGACTCACAGTGATGGCAGCGCCCCCCTCAATCAACGCACCTGGCCGCTTTGCAGCTTGCTTGGCGGGCTTGCCGGTGGTGGTCTCGGGGCGATCGAAAGCGGTAGCTGGGCCGCGGGTGGCGCGGCCTTGGGATTGATCGGCGGCGGTTTGATCTGTTACGCCCAGGACGGTGACGAAGATGCTGATGGGGTGTTCGATCGCCGTGATCGCTGCCCTGATACGCCGGCCAATACCCCCGTGGACAATCGGGGTTGCCCGATGCCCCAGTACCCGGTGTCCCAGGCACCGGAGCCGGTAGCTGAACCGGCCACGGAAGTGATCACCTTGAGTGATCAGGGGCATGTGCTGTTCGCGTTTGACTCGTCGCAACTGACCGTCGAGGCACGTACCCAGCTGCAGGCACTGTTACCCAAGTTGGCAGCGGCCGATGTGCTGAGTGTCAAGGTCATCGGTCATACCGACAGTCAGGGCAGCGATGGCTATAACCAGAAACTCTCTGAGCGTCGCGCCAGCAGTGTTGCGGCCTTCCTCCTTGAACAGGGGCTGGCGGCGGACAAAGTCAGTAGCCAGGGGCAGGGTGAAAGCCAGCCCGTAGCCGACAACGACAGCGAACAGGGGCGGGCGCAGAACCGCCGTGTAGAGCTGTTGATTCAGCGTTGAACAGTCGTCCCGGGTCGGTGATTCTCGCCGGCCCGGTGGCTGAACGGTCGCCTTGGGAAGAATTTTCATCCCCCTCTGGCTTATCCCCGGGATAAGTCGCTACTGTGCGCACAAAGAATAATTCACGAGGGGGGCGTATGAAGGTCTTATGGGGGCTAGGTCAGTGTCTGACCTTGGTATTTTGGCTGGTGGTGCTGATCAACCTGGCCATGCCGTTGATCAATCCGCTGCATCTACTGGTCAATCTGGCGGGCAGCCTGTTGCTGCTCACCCATTTGCTGGAGTTGCTGCTGTTCAATGGCCGTCTCAAAGGCCGGGCGCATCCTTGGCGTGATCGCTGGCACATTCTCCTGGTGGGCATCTTCCACCTGCAAACCCTTCCTGCTCCTGATCTTGTCGAGGCCGATCATGCGTAAGCTCTGCCTGTTGGCCCTGTTGTGCAGTCCCCTGGCCGTGGCCCAGGTGGTCAAGGTCGACGCCAACTCGCTCATGCGTTTGCCCAATACCGCCAGCACCCTACAACTGGAGCGTCTGGACGTGGCCGATTACGGCACGTTGCTGATTCCGGGCAATGTCACCGAGCTCAAGGTCGACGATTTGCACTTGGGGCGTGAAGCGCGGATTGCCATCGTGCCCACCCAGCACAGTCTGCAACTGATTGTTCAGCGCGCGCAGTTGGAAGCGGGCAGTCAAATCACCGCACGCGGTGCGCCAGGCACTTATCAGAAGGCCGCCAAGCCTGGCCGCGATCTGAATCTGCGCATTGAATCGCTGCAAGCCCAGGAACTTTCGGTAGATGCCCGTGGCGGCACCGGTGCGCCCGGTTACGTTGGTCTCGACGGGGCCAATGGTCAGGAGCCTGGCTGTGCTTGGGGGCAGGCTGGGCGTGGCGCCGATGGCGACAATGGCGGTGACGGTCGGCCGGGAGCCTCGGGGGCTCATGTGCGCTTGGAATTGCCCCGTGACTTCCCCGACGAGCAGATCAAGGTCTGGGTCGAGGGCGGCGCTGGCGGTCTGGCCGGTGCCGGTGGCAAGCCTGGGGCTGGGGGTAAGTCCAAGGGCTGCCTGATCTACCGGGCTGACGGAGGCAAGAGCGGACGCCCAGGCGCTAATGGGCAACCTGGGCCAGCAGGAGAAGCGGGTTCGCTGACGGTGCAGCGTTTGTAGTGAGGCTTTTGGTCGAGTGACGGTTGTTCTCCCACCGCCCGCTCTTGTCGCGGGCGGTGGCTTTTAGAAAAGCGGTCGGGCCGAAGCCAGGGCTACCACCAGCAGGCCGATGATCAGGTTGATGCCCACCAGACGACGGATTTTGCCCAGCGTCGCCGCGCCCTCCGGCCAGTCTTCAGCCGTCACCGCTTGCTGCAACTGCGGCAGTTGCAGGGCCTGGATGCGGATGAACAGCGCGGTCATGACCAGATACAAACCCATCATTATCTGCACATACCGTGGCGCGCTTTCAAAGCCATTGAAGCGCAGGTGCAACAGGCCGATACCGCTGATCGGCAACAGCACCACTGCAGCCCAGACCCAGATGAAAAAACGCGGAAACACCTGCGCCCAGAGCTTCAGCCGCGCCGGTCCTTCAAGGGCGGCCACGGCCGCCGGACGCAGGACGATCCAGGCGAAGAACATGCCACCGACCCAGACCAGGGCGGCCAGCACATGCAAGGTGTAAGCGAGGGCGAAAGCGGTCATTGGGGTACTCCGTTCTGCGCGACATGAATTAGCGGGGTATGATAGCGGCCGATTCGAACCACTGAAAATTTATCCAGCGTTTTGTGCGCCCGAAAAACCATGATCAGCAACGAACTCAAAACCACGATCCAGGGCGCCTATTCGCGTTTTCTCGAAGCCAAGAGCCTCAAGCCGCGTTACGGCCAGCGCCTGATGATCGCCGAGGTGGCCAAGGTCCTGGGTGACATCGACACCGACGACGAAGGCCGGCGCAGTGGCGACCCGGCGGTGGTCGCGGTGGAAGCCGGCACCGGCACCGGCAAGACTGTGGCCTACAGCCTGGCGGCGATTCCCACGGCCAAGGCCGCCGGCAAGCGCCTGGTGATCGCCACCGCCACCGTCGCCCTGCAAGAACAGATCGTCTACAAGGACTTGCCGGACCTGATGCGCAACAGCGGGCTGAACTTCAGCTTCTCCCTGGCCAAGGGCCGCGGGCGCTATATGTGCTTGTCCAAGCTCGACATGCTGCTCCAGGAAGGCCATGCCCAGACCGCCACGGCCCAACTGTTCGAGGAGGAAGGCTTCAAGATCGAAGTGGATGAAGCCAGCCAGAAGCTGTTCACCAGCATGATCGAGAAGCTCGCCGGGAATAAATGGGACGGCGACCGCGACAGCTGGCCCACGGCCCTGGAAGACGCCGACTGGGCACGCCTGACCACCGACCATAGCCAGTGCACCAACCGCCATTGCCCGAACTTCGGCCAGTGCGCCTTCTATAAGGCCCGCGAAGGCATGGGCAAGGTGGACGTGATCGTCACCAACCACGACATGGTCCTGGCCGACCTGGCCTTGGGCGGCGGCGCCGTGCTGCCGGACCCGCGTGACACTCTGTATGTGTTCGACGAAGGTCACCATCTGCCGGACAAGGCCATCGGCCACTTTGCCCATTACACGCGGCTGCGCTCCACCGCCGACTGGCTGGAGCAGACCGCCAAGAACCTCACCAAACTGCTGGCCCAGCATCCGCTGCCTGGGGACCTGGGGCGCCTGATCGAGCAGGTGCCGGAGCTGGCGCGGGAGATCAAGACCCAGCAGCAGTTTATGTTCAGCGCCTGCGAGCAGATCGCCGACTTCAAGACCGGCGAAGACATGGAAGGCCGCGAACGGCCACGTCATCGCTTCGTCGGCGGGCTGATCCCCGAGCACATGCGCGAGATGGGCATCGAGCTGAAGAAGGGCTTCTCCCGTCTTACTGACCTGTTCACCCGCCTCACCGAGCTGCTCAAGGAAGGCATGGATGGCGAGGTCAACATCGGCATCGCCAGCAACCAGGCTGAAGAGTGGTACCCGCTGTTCGGCAGTCTGCTGGCGCGGGCTTCGGGCAACTGGGAGCTGTGGACCGCATTCACCGTCGAGGACCCGGAAGACAACCCGCCCATGGCCCGCTGGCTGACCCTGGCCGAGAGTGGCTCGCTGTTCGACATCGAGGTCAACGCCAGCCCGATCCTCGCCGCGGAGATGCTCCGGCGCAATCTGTGGAACGTGGCCTACGGCGCTCTGGTGACCTCGGCGACCCTGACCGCCCTGGGGACCTTCGACCGTTTCCGCATGCGCGCCGGCCTGCCGAAGAAAGCCGTGACCGCCGTGGTGCCGAGCCCCTTCCACCACGCCGATGCTGGGGTGCTGCGAGTGCCCGACCTGCGGGCCGACCCGCGCGATGCGCCGGCGCATACCGCGGCGATCATCCGTGACCTGCCGCAACTGGTGGAAGGTTCCCGCGGCACCCTGGTGCTGTTCTCCTCGCGCAAACAGATGCAGGACGTGTTCGACGGCCTGGATCGCGACTGGCGCAAGCAGGTGTTCATCCAGGGCAACCTGTCCAAGCAGGAGACCCTGAACAAGCATAAGGCCCGGGTCGACGGTGGCGATTCCAGCGTGTTGTTCGGTCTGGCGAGTTTTGCCGAAGGCGTGGACTTGCCGGGCGCCTATTGTGAACACGTGGTGATCGCCAAAATCCCGTTCTCGGTGCCGGACGATCCGGTGGAAGCGGCCCTGGCGGAGTGGATCGAAGCCCGGGGCGGCAATCCGTTCATGGAAATCTCGGTGCCGGATGCGTCACTCAAACTGGTCCAGGCCTGTGGTCGCTTGCTGCGCACCGAACAGGACCGCGGCACCATCACCTTGCTGGACCGCCGTTTGGTCACCCAGCGTTACGGCAAGGCAATCCTCAATGCCTTGCCGCCATTTCGTCGAGAAATAGCTTAAGCGTGGCGCGCTGATGCGCGCTGTGCTGTCTACTTCATATCACTGCTTCAGCACCGGCCGTCTATCGGTCATTAGGGAGAGCCAGGTTCATATGATTCGCCGTTCGTTGCCCGCCGTACTTGCCCTGTTGTTTGCCGCGCCCCTGGTGGCGGCCCCTGCGGGACAACAGACGCTGTTCAACTTTGTCCGGCCTGCCGCTGTAGTGCAGGTGTCGACACAAGATGCCAGCTTGCCGCAGTCCAACGCGGAGCAAACGGCCGAAGGTGAAGTGTTGCGGCGGATCATTTTCAGTCCTACCACCAAGCCCAGTCTGAGCCTGACCCCGCAAAGCGGTGTCTGGGACTGGTCGCAGTCACAGATGATGAGCCTGCGTATCCAGAGCGCGATGAACTGGGCCCTGACCTTGTACGTGACCATTCAAAGCAACGACGGCAAGACCCTGGTCAGCCGCGTCGACTTGCCGGCTGGGCCGGCGCAGACCTTGTTGGTGCCTCTGGTGGCCAGCAGTCCGTTGAACCAGGGCATGAAGGCAGCGCCGCCGATGCCGATGAACGTGGATGGTCAGCGGATTCTGCTGGCCAGCAGCGAAGGGCAACTGGATCGCAGCCAAGTGGTGTCGGTGACCTTGTCCATGGATAGCCCCAAGGCGGCTCAGAGCATTCTTCTGGAGCGTTTTGGGGTGCAGGACGGTGAAGGCGTGATCAGGGCGGTCTATGGTGATCTGGTGGATGGCTACGGCCAGTCGACCCGAGCACGCTGGCCGGAAAAAATCAGCCGCGATGATCAGCTCAAAGCCGCTCAGGCCAAGGAGCAGCAACAGCTCAAAGGTTGGCTGAGCGAGCGTGAACAGGCCCCGTTGGATCCATTCGGCGGCTGGAACCAGGGCCCGAGTTTCAAGGCCAGTGGTTTTTTTCGCACGGAAAAACGCGATGGCCGCTGGTTTCTGGTGACTCCGCAAGGCCATCCGTTCTATTCCCTGGGGGTCAACACCGTGGCGCCTGACAACAGTCAGACCTATGTCGCGGGGCGCGAGTGGATGTTCGCGGATTTGCCCAAGGACGACCAACCCCTCGCGGCGTTTTACGGGGAAGGCGACCACCGTGGCGGCAACGGTGCCGACCGGGGGCGCGGCTATAACACCGGGCGTTGGTACGACTTCTACCGGGCCAACTTGCAGCGCACTTATGCCAGACCCTGCGCGGTCAGCGCCCAAGCCCCGGCCGAAGCGGGTGGCAGCGAGGCCCAGGCGGCGGTGCCGGCAGCGCCCTGTGCGGCGCCTGCATTTGATCAGAAACGCTGGATCGACCACACCCTGGACCGTTTGCAGGCCTGGGGCTTCAACACCATCGGTAACTGGAGCGCGCCGGCCCTGGGGCTTGCCGATCGGCTGCCCTACACCTTGCCACTGTCGATTGTGGGTGATTACGCCAGCATCAGCACGGGCAGCGACTGGTGGGGCGGCATGCCTGATCCATTCGACCCGCGCTTTGCCATGGCCACCGAGCGGGCCGTGGCCATTGCCGCTCGCGATCATCGCGATGACCCCTGGCTGATCGGTTACTTTGCCGACAACGAGCTGGCATGGGCCGGTCCCGGGGATGATCCGAAAGCCCGTTATGCCCTGGCTTATGGAACCTTGCGCCTGACCACCGACGTCCCCGCCAAGCGCGCCTTTCTCAAACAACTGCGGGACAAGTACCGTAATCAGGCCGGCCTGTCGAAAGCCTGGGGCATTGATCTGCCGGCATGGGAGTTGATGGAGGATCCAGGTTTCGAGCCGCCGTTGCCGAACCCTGAGCATCCGGAAATCGAAGCCGACTTCAAGCACTTCCAAAAGGTCTTCGCCGACACGTATTTCAAGACCATCGCCGATTCGCTGGAGTGGCACGCGCCCAACCACCTGCTGTTGGGGGGGCGCTTTGCCGTGAGCAACCCTGAAGCGATCGCCGCCTGCGCCCAGTACTGCGATGTACTGAGCTTCAACATGTACACACTCAAACCGCAGGACGGTCAGGACTTTGCGTACCTGCACAGCCTCGACAAACCGGTACTGGTGACCGAGTTCAACTTTGGCTCCCGGGATCGCGGCCCGTTCTGGGGCGGCGTGACTGAGCTGGCCCGGGAAGAGGATCGCGCTCCGGCCTACGCCAACTTCCTCAGGCAAGCGATCAGCGAACCGTCGATTGTCGGTGTGCACTGGTTTCAGTACCTCGATCAACCGGTGACCGGGCGTTTGCTGGACGGCGAAAACGGTCATTTCGGCCTGGTGGGCATTACCGATGTGCCATTCCATGGCTTTGTCGACAGCGTGCGTAAAAGCAACCTGCGGGCCATGGATCAGTTGGGCCGGCAAGCGCAAAAGGCCCGAGCCGAGGCGGAGCAGGTGATCGCGGCCGAGCAGGCCGCGAAAGAGCACGGCAAGGGGCCGGCGGACAACGGGCAGGAAGGTCATGCTGGTGGCCATGCCGCTAATGGTCATTGAGCCGCCCGAGGCTCTGGATCAATAAGGCGCGGCCCGCCGGTTGTTCCCAAATCCCTTGCGGGCTGGAACAATGCGCGCCACGTTGTCGAGTATGGTTGCGGGGGAGTCACGGGTGCAGATTCAAGGTCATTACGAACTTAAGTTCGAGGCGGTACGCGAAGCCTTCGCAGCGCTGTTTGACGATCCGCAGGAGCGCGGCGCGGCGCTATGTATCCAGATCGGTGGGCAGACCGTCATCGACCTCTGGGCCGGCACCGCCGATAAGGACGGAGCCGAGGCTTGGCACAGCGATACCATCGCCAACCTGTTCTCCTGCACCAAGACCTTCACCGCGGTTACTGCCTTGCAGTTAGTGGCTGAAGGCAAGCTCAAGCTGGATGCCCCGGTGGCGGATTACTGGCCTGAGTTCGCCGCTGCTGGCAAGGCGGCCATCACCCTGCGCCAGTTGCTCTGTCATCAGGCCGGCCTGCCGGCGCTGCGTGAGTTGCTCCCCGCCGAAGCCCTGTATGACTGGGCGATCATGGTCAACGCCTTGGCCGCCGAGCAGCCCTGGTGGACGCCGGGCGAGGGGCATGGCTACGCCGCCATTACCTATGGCTGGCTGGTGGGCGAGCTGATTCGGCGCGCCGATGGTCGCGGTCCTGGTGAGTCGATCGTCGCCCGGGTGGCGAAACCGTTGGGGCTGGATTTCCATGTTGGCCTGGCCGATGCAGAGTTCCACCGGGTAGCGCACATTGCCCGCGGCAAGGGCAATGTCGGAGATGCCGCGGCGCAGCGCCTGTTGCAAGTGACCCTGCGTGAACCGGCCGCCATGAGCACCCGGGCCTTTACCAATCCACCGTCTATCATGACCAGCACCAACAAGCCCGAGTGGCGACGCATGCAGCAGCCAGCGGCCAATGGACACGGCAATGCCCGCAGCTTGGCGGGCTTCTACAGCGGTCTGCTGGATGGCAGCTTGCTCGAAGCGGACATGCTCGAAGAACTGACTCGCGAGCACAGCCTGGGAATGGACAAGACCTTGCTGACTCAAACCCGTTTCGGCCTGGGCTGCATGCTCGATCAACCCCAGGTGGCCAATGCCACCTTCGGTCTGGGCGCTCGTGCGTTCGGGCATCCGGGGGCAGGAGGTTCCATCGGTTTTGCTGATCCGGAGCATGATGTGGCGTTCGGTTTTGTGACAAATACCCTGGGGCCTTATGTACTGATGGACCCCCGGGCCCAGAAGCTGGCGCGGGTTCTGTCGGATTGTCTGTAAAAAGGTTGCTGTTAAGAATTTTTTTGCTTAAACATGCGTGCAAAGCTGCAGGATTGAACCCTGTGGCTTTTATAATTTCCAAGCGTCTGTTTGTAACGGTTATTTGGACCGAATTTTTATCTCATTTTGTGGATATCCCATGTCGTCGAACAAGTCGTTAGCCTTGGCCATTTGCCTTACCGTCACCGGTTGTGCACAAAACCCGCAGAATGAAGCTGATGGTGGCCACTGGTGGGCGTTCGGGTCCGACAAGACCAGCAGCAAACAAGCCCCGCAAATCGCTGAAAGCCCGGCCAGCGCGTCCATCAAAGCAGCGGCGCCCGCAGCCAAGGCACCGGCTGCCGGGCCAGCTACCGCCGCCCCGGTGGCCGCTTCCACCAAGACCGAGAGCAGCGGGTGGTGGCCGTTCTCCGCCAAGGAGGCTGCCGACAAGCCAGTAGCCGAAGCGAAGCAGGGCGAGCCGACACCAGCGCCCGTTGTGGCAAAGGCCGCGGAGTCCGAGACCCATTGGTGGTGGCCGTTTGCCAAGAGCCAGCCAAAGCCGCTGAGCAAGGTCAACGTGACCGACATCCCGATGCCTGACCCGAAAATCACCCAGGCGTGGCTGGACGATTACGAGCCTCGTCTGCGTGAAGCGGTGAAGAACAGCAAGTTGCAAGTGGAGCGTCGCGAGAACGTATTGGTGGTCACAGCGCTGGTGGACGGGTCGTTCAACCCGGATCGTCCGGCCATGCTGTTGCCCGTGACCCTGGGTCCATTCACCCGTGTCGCCAAGGCCGTTGAAGGTGATCCGAAGACCGCGGTGCTGATTCTCGGCCACGCCGATGCCACCGGCCCGACCCTGGCCAACCAGAAGCTGAGCCGTGAACGAGCCCAGTCCATTGCCGCTATCTTCAGTCTCAGCGGTTTGAAACAAGACCGCCTGATGCTGCGTGGCATGGGCGCGGTGATGCCTCGCGCGGCCAACGACAGTCCTCAGGGCCGCTCGCTGAACCGTCGCGTGGAAATCATGCTGACCCAGCGCAGCACCCTGTTGGGCCTGCTGAGCAAATATAACCAGCCGACGCCGTCTGAAAGCGAAATGGTTGCCGTGCAGGATGCCAAGCCTCCGGTGCCAGCGGTTGCACGCAAAAAGGCCGCGGCACCAGCCAAGCGCACCGCTGCTGCCAAGAAGCACGTGGCCAAGAAGGCTCCTGCGAAAAAGGCTGCGGCTCCTGCGAAGAAAGCGACGGCGACTGCTCAGGCTAAAAACTGATTCTCAAGGAAAAGGAAGCAGGCATGACTCAGTCTCTGGCTGATATGCGCCGCGATTACACCCGCGATGGTTTGTCCGAGGCCCAGGCCCCGGACGAGCCTTTCGCGCTGTTCCATCAGTGGTTTGCCGATGCGGTGAACACCGAGCAGCCGCCGGTGGAGGCCAATGCCATGACCCTGGCGACCGTTGATGCTGAGGGGCGCCCCCATTGCCGCATCCTGCTGCTCAAGGGCCTGGATGAGCAAGGGTTCACCTTCTTCACCAACTACGAAAGCGCCAAGGGGCAGCACATAGCAGCGCGGCCATTTGCCGCGATGACATTCTTCTGGCCGGCCCTGGAACGCCAGGTGCGGATCGAAGGCCGTGTGGTCAAGGTCACGCCTCAAGAGTCTGACGCCTATTATCAGGTGCGTCCTCTGGGCAGCCGTCTGGGCGCCTGGGCGTCGCCGCAAAGCCGGGTGATTGCCGATCGTAGTGAGTTGCAGGAGTTGCTCAAGGCCACCGAGGCGCGTTTCAGCGATAGCCAGCCCGATTGCCCGGAACACTGGGGTGGATATCGCCTGCTGCCGGAGCGTATCGAGTTCTGGCAGGGGCGCCCCAGCCGTCTGCACGACCGTTTGAACTATCGTCTTGAGGCTGATGGACGGTGGGTCCGCGAGCGTCTGGCTCCCTGAGAATCGCAGGTCACTCGCCGGGATAACCGGCCGCGGCGGCTTCCAGCCATTGCGGCAGGTCCCGGCGTTTTACTTTCTGGCGCTGGGCTTCGGCCAATTGTTGCAGCATGAATTGTTTTTTCTGTTCATCGGCACCGGCCAGGGACAAAGCAAGATCCCGGTCCACCCAGCGCTTGATGCGCACGTACAGCCACCAATGGAAATACAGACCAGCGACGGTGGTCACGATGATGATGAAGTAATCCATGAAAGATCCTTTGTTCGGTGGCGCTATGCTAGAAACTGGCGTTACTGCATTGAGAGGGCTTAGGGTTTACCCAGTCTGTACTTGGGCTGAATGAAACCAATTTTATCCGGGCGGCGCCGTGACAGGTGTCAAGCTGCGGAGTCTAATGACTATCTGTCCTTTGGAGTTGATCCTATGCGTAAGTCTGTCTTGCTGGTTGCGTCTTTCACCACGATGGCGATGTTGCTCGGCGGTTGTGCCTCTAACCTGACCGGTGACTCTTACTCTCGCGATGAAGCGCGTCGTGTGCAATCGGTGCGTATGGGCACTATCGAATCCCTGCGCCCGGTGAAAATCGAAGGCACCAAGACCCCGATTGGCGGCGCTGCTGGCGCTGTGATCGGCGGTGTGGGTGGCAGCGCCATCGGCGGCGGCCGTGGCAGTATCGTCACCGCTGTGATCGGTGCGGTAGCCGGCGGCCTGTTGGGCTCGGCCACCGAAGAAGGCCTGACCCGTACCCAGGGCGTGGAAATCACCGTGCGTGAAGACGACGGCAGCATGCGTGCCTATGTCCAGCAGGTTCAGGAAAACGAAGTGTTCCGTATTGGTGATCGGGTGCGCATCATGACCGTCAACGGTACCAGCCGCGTTACTCGTTAAGCGTTTTCCGATCAAACAAAACCCCGGCCAGGCAACTGGTCGGGGTTTTGTGTTTTCAGGCTGCCGGATCAGTCTGGATCAGGACTCCAGCGCCTTGTTGTTGCGGCTGGCGATGGCCGTGACGGCGTAGCCGATCAGCGCGGCCAGCAGTGAGCCGGTGAGAATTCCCATGCGGTCCATGCCGGCGTATTCGCTACTGCCGGGCACGAAGGCCAGGGAGCCGACGAACAGGCTCATGGTGAAGCCGATCCCGCAGAGAATCGCCACGCCGAGGATCTGGCCCCAGTTGGCGCCGGCAGGCAGGGTCGTCAGTCCGCTCTTGACCGCCAACCAGCTGAGACCGAACACGCCAACGGTCTTGCCCAGCAACAGGCCAATGGCAATGCCCATCGGTACATGGTGGGTAAAGCTTTCAAGGGTCACGCCACTCAGGGACAGGCCCGCGTTGGCGAAGGCGAACAGTGGCAGGATGCCGAACGCCACCCATGAATGCAGCGCATGTTCCAGCGCCAGGGAGGGCGAAGGTTCGGCATTGCGGGTGCGCAGGGGAATGCAGAACGCCAGGGTTACGCCGGCCAGGGTGGCATGAACGCCACTCTTGAGTACACACACCCAGAGAATCAGGCCAATGATCATGTACGGCCCGAGCTTCACCACGCCCAAGCGGTTCATCGCCACCAGCGCCGCGATGCAAGCTGCCGCCAGCATCAGCGACAGGGTCGACAAGGCGCCGGAGTAGAAGATTGCGATGATCACGATGGCGCCCAAGTCATCAATGATCGCCAAGGTCATCAAAAACAGCTTCAGCGAGGTTGGAACCCGCTTGCCCAGTAGCGCCAGCACGCCCAGGGCGAAGGCGATGTCGGTGGCGGTCGGAATCGCCCAGCCATTGAGTGCCGCCGGGTTGTCGCGGTTGAGAAACCAGTAGATCAGCGCCGGGATCAGCATGCCGCCAATAGCCGCCGCGCCGGGCAGGACAATCTGTGAAGGCTTGGACAGTTGTCCATCCAGGACTTCGCGCTTGACCTCAAGGCCGATCAGCAGGAAAAACAGCGCCATCAGGCCGTCGTTGATCCACAATAACAACGGTTTGGCGATGGTCAACGCGCCGACCTGAGCCACCACCGGGGTTTCCAGCAGGCCGTTGTACAGCCAGGATAACGGTGAGTTGTTGATGATCAGGGCCAGGATGGCTGCGGCGATCAATAACAGACCGCTGGCAGCTTCCATGGCAAAGAAACGAGTGAAAGTGCTACGCAGAGGCAAGGTCGCTCTCCATCTAAAACTAAAAAAGGTGGCACACCCTAACCTGTACAGTTAGTTGTTAAAACAAAAGTTATATTCTTTTTTGTTATATGCAGAAGGCAAATGGCTTCCTGAGAAATACCATCTCGCAGTTGTGTTTCCAATTGCTTCACAGCTGTACCTGTCAGGGGGTAAAGATATTTCCTAAGATGTCCGACCGGAGCGGCTCTCAGGCCGTTTTTCCGTTGATAAAAACACCGGTTTGCCCCGGTCCTGGATCACCAATGCCAGGTGCATTTTATCTTCCTGCGCCGGTATGGCGTTCCATCCGACGAGAATAGAACATGAGCGACAATCGCCAATGGGCCCGTGAGGCCATCCGCATCATCGAGGCCGACTTTCAGCGCAGCGCCGACACTCACTTGATCCCGCTGCCACTTCCGGGCCTGGCGGGCATCGAGCTGTATTTCAAGGATGAATCCAGCCATCCCACCGGCAGCCTCAAGCATCGCCTGGCGCGCTCATTGTTTCTGTATGCCTTGTGTAACGGCTGGCTCAAGCCTGGCGCTCCGGTGATCGAAGCCTCCAGCGGCTCCACCGCGATCTCCGAAGCCTATTTCGCCCGCCTTCTGGGCCTGCCGTTCATTGCCGTGATGCCCGCCACCACCTCCCAGGAAAAGATCGCCCAGATCGGGTTCTACGGCGGCAAGAGCCACCTGGTGCAGGACCCGACGCAGATCTATGCCGAGTCCGAGCGTCTGGCCCGTGAAAGTGGTGGGCACTTCATGGACCAGTTCACCTATGCTGAACGCGCCACCGACTGGCGGGCCAACAACAATATTGCCGAGTCGATTTTCCAGCAGTTGCGTTTTGAACGTTACCCAGAGCCCAGTTGGCTGATTTCAAGCCCGGGTACCGGCGGCACCACCGCAACCCTCGGACGCTACGTGCGTTATCGCCAGCACCGCACCCGGGTGCTGTGTGCCGACGCCGAGCGTTCGGTGTTCTTCGATTACTACCAGAGCGGTGATGCCAGCTTGCGTCTGGACTGCGGTTCGCGGATCGAAGGCATCGGCCGGCCCCGGGTCGAGGCGTCGTTCCTGCCCAAGGTGATCGACGCCATGGTCAAGGTGCCGGATGCCCTGTCCCTGGCGGCCATGCATTACCTGGCCCAGCGTTTGGGGCGTCGGGTTGGGGGCTCCAGTGGGACCAACCTGATCGGTGCCCTGATAGCCGCGCAGCACATGGCCGCGGCCGGCGAGACCGGTTCGATCGTGGCGATTCTCTGCGATGGCGGTGAGCGCTATGCGACCACTTACTACGATCAGCAGTGGCTGGCGGAGCAGGGGTATGAACTGACGGCGTTGATCGAGGCGGTGGCGGCCAGTGTCGAGCGGGGCCAGGCCTTGCCTGCCAGCGTATTGCGCGCCGGCATCTGAACCCGGCTTGGGAGCCGACTGGCCGGCGAACAGTTCCAGGGGGGGTGTGTCGTTTCGCAAGGCGCCTTCGCTGGCCAGTCAGCTCCTGAAGATTTGCAGGAGCCGGCTTGCCGGCGAAAGAGCCGGTGCGTCAGGCCTGGGTGCCGAGGATGTTGCGAGCCACGGCTTCGGCAACACGAATCCCGTCGACCCCGGCGGAGAGAATCCCCCCGGCGTAACCGGCGCCTTCACCGGCCGGATACAGCCCCTTCACATTCAGGCTCTGCATCGAAGCATCACGAGTGATGCGCAGCGGTGATGAAGTGCGGGTCTCGATCCCGGTCAGCACCGCATCGTGCAGGGAGTAGCCCTTGATCTGCCGCTCGAAGGCCGGCAAGGCTTCACGGATGGCTTGGATGGCAAAGTCCGGCAGAGCCAGGGCCAGGTCGCCCAGGTTGACGCCCGGCTTGTAGGACGGCTCGACGCTGCCCAGCGCGGTGCTGGGTTTGCCGACGATAAAGTCGCCGACCAATTGCGCCGGTGCCTGGTAGTTGCTGCCCCCCAGGACAAAGGCGTGGGACTCCAGGCGCTCCTGCAATTCGATTCCCGCTAGCGGGCCGCCGGGGTAGTCCACTTCCGGGGTAATGCCCACCACGATGCCGGAGTTGGCATTGCGTTCGTTACGCGAGTATTGGCTCATGCCGTTGGTCACCACCCGATTCGGCTCGGAGGTGGCGGCCACCACGGTGCCGCCCGGGCACATGCAGAAGCTGTACACCGAACGGCCGTTCTTGGCGTGATGCACCAGCTTGTAGTCGGCAGCGCCGAGTTTCGGGTGACCGGCGTACTTGCCCAGGCGCGCGCTGTCGATCAGTGATTGCGGGTGTTCGATACGGAAACCCACCGAGAACGGCTTGGCTTCCATGAACACGTTCCGGCTGTGGAGCATGCGGAAGGTGTCGCGGGCACTGTGGCCCAGGGCCAGGATCACGTGCCGGGAGCGCAGTTGTTCACCGCTGGCCAGTTCCACAGCCTGCACCTGGCCGTCTTCGATCAACAGGTCGGTGACTCGCTGTTCGAAGCGCACTTCACCGCCCAGGGCGATGATTTGTTGACGCATGTTTTCCACCACGCCGGTGAGGCGGAAAGTACCAATGTGCGGTTTGCTGACGTAGAGGATTTCCTCCGGCGCGCCCGCGCGGACGAACTCATGGAGTACCTTGCGGCCGTGGTGTTGTGGGTCCTTGATCTGACTGTAGAGCTTGCCGTCGGAGAAGGTCCCGGCGCCGCCTTCGCCGAACTGAACGTTGGATTCGGGGTTGAGCACGCTTTTACGCCATAGGCCCCAGGTGTCCTTGGTGCGCTGGCGCACTTCCTTGCCACGCTCAAGGATGATCGGCTTGAAACCCATCTGCGCCAGCAGCAGGCCGGCGAAGATCCCGCATGGGCCGAAACCCACCACGATGGGCCGCTCGCCGAGGTCTGCCGGGGCTTGACCCACCACCTTGTAGCTGACATCCGGCGCCGGGTTGACGTTGCGGTCGTCGGCGAACTTGAGCAGCAGCGGCGCTTCGTCGCGCACGCTCAGGTCGATGGTGTAGATAAAACACAGCTCGGAAGACTTCTTGCGTGCGTCGTAGCTGCGTTTGAACAAGGTGAAATCGAGCAGCTCATCGCTGGCGATCCCCAGGCGCTGCACGATAGCGGCGCGCAGGTCTTCATCGGGATGGTCGATCGGCAACTTGAGTTCGGTGATTCGTAACATGACAGGATCCGGGTAGGCGGTGCGCAACAGTGCGCCGGCTTGCTTTGCACAAACCGGCGATTATAAGCCGCAATCCACCATTGCCGTGAGGCTAAAACCGCTGCTCGTCGCCTCAGTCGTTGCGTGAGCCGCCGAAATAGCCGCAACCGCGTTGTACCTGACCATCGATCCGTAGCTCTGCAGTGAGGTGCTGGACGCTGCCGGTCACGCTGTCGACGCAACGTTGCGGCGCCACCCAAAGCTCCACGCGCTGGTGATTGGCTTCGCTGGAGAGGTTGAAGCGGCCATCGCCCAGTTGTTCTTCCAGATAGGGCAGGGCCAGGGTCGGCTGGCCGGCGCGTTCGATCATCATGCCCCGGGTGCTGACATCGACGTTCCAGACCGGGTTCTTGCTGCCGGCCCGCAGGATCAGCCGCTGGAAGTTCGGGTTGTTGCAGGCATGACTGGCGCGTTCGATGCGATACAGCTGGCGCAGATCCAGTTGGCCGTCGCCGTTGCCGCTGGCGGAGAACTTGCCCCGCAGATCGGCGAACAGTTGGCCTTGTTTTTCCGCCAGGGTCGCGGCTTCCTGCAGCACGCTGGTGCCGCCGCCATCGCTGACCACGTACCGGCGATCTTCAGTGCAGGGTTTGAACAGCAGCTTGCCATCCGCTGCGCTGAGTTCACCCTGCATCCGGGTCAGCCCGGCCATGGACGGTGCCTTGGGCGGTTGGTTGAACATCGGCAGCATCTGGCAGCCGGCAAACAGCGGCAGCAGAGCGAAACAAAGCAGTGAACGGGCGGTGCGCATCATTGGGCCTCCAAACGGAAGCCGACACGTTACGCAGCCCGCCCGGTCACCACAACCCCGGATCGCCCGTCATCACCTACCGTCTGGTGCCGGCGTGCCATGCAAGAGGCGCCGATGAAGCCTTGTGCTGTCCAAGAGCGTACTTTCGCTGGCAAGTCTGCTGCGTCTATACCTTGTTCAGCCGACGTGGAAGGTCTGCCCCGTCTGCAGGCCTTCAACGCTCTTGGCGTAGGCCAGGGCGACGTCGGCTGCCGGCACCGGCTTGAAACCGCGGAAGTACGGGGCGTAACTGTCCATGGCTTCCTGCAGCACGTTGGGGCTGATGGAGTTGACTCGCAGGCCCCGGGGCAGCTCGATGGCGGCGGCCCGCACGAAACTGTCGATGGCGCCGTTGACCAGGGCCGCCGAGGCGCCGCTGCGGATCGGGTCGTGGCTCAGCACGCCGGTGGTGAAGGTGAAGGACGCACCGTCGTTGGCGTATTCGCGGCCGATCAGCAGCAGGTTGACCTGGCCCATCAGTTTGTCGTGCAGGCCCAGGCTGAAGTGTTCGGCGGTCATTTCTGCCAAGGGGGCGAAAGTGACGTTGCCTGCGGCACAGACCAGCGCATCGAAGCGACCGGTCTTTTCGAACAGTGCGCGGATCGACTGGGCATCACTGATATCCACCTGGAAGTCACCGCTGGTGCGGCCGATACGGATCACTTCGTGGCGCTGGGACAGTTCCCGGTCTACCGCCGAGCCAATGGTGCCGTTGGCACCGATCAAGAGAATCTTCATGGGCTGTTCCTCGAAAAGGGGACGAGGTTGCAGTCTAGAGTGGTTTTTTTCATGGATTAACGTGCTAATAGGCAACCTTTGGTTTTCAAATGGAAACAATCCATGAGCGAGATGGATGATCTGGCGGCGTTTGCGGTGCTGGTGGAAGCTGGCAGTTTCACCCAGGCGGCCCAACAACTGGGGTGCAGCAAGGGCCAGTTGTCCAAGCGCATCAGTGCTCTGGAGGCGCGCTACGCCGTGGTCCTGTTGCAGCGCACCACCCGGCGCCTGGATCTGACAGCCGCCGGTGCGGCGTTGCTGCCTCAGGCCCAGGCGCTGGTGGCCCAGGTGGAGCGTGCGCATCAGGCCCTGGCCCGGCTCAAGGACGACATGGCCGGGCCGGTGCGCCTGACTGTGCCGGTTTCGTTGGGGGAAACCTTTTTCGATGGCCTGCTGCTGGAATTCTCGCTGCACTATCCCCAGGTGCAGATCGAGCTGGACCTGAACAACCATTACCGTGACCTGACCCGGGAAGGTTTCGACCTTGCCGTGCGTTCAGAGGTGGCCAACGATCAGCGGCTGGTGGCCCGGCCGCTGCTGGCCTGGCACGAAATGACCTGCGCCAGTCCGGCCTACCTGGAGCGATACGGCGAACCGCAGACGCCTAGGGAGCTGGCCGAGCATCGTTGCCTGCTCAACAGTCATTACAGCGGCCGAGAAGAGTGGCTGTATCACCAGCGCCATGAACTGCTGCGGGTGCGGGTCAATGGCTCCTTTGCCAGCAACCACTACAACCTGCTGAAGAAGGCCGCCCTGGTGGGGGCGGGCATCGCCCGGCTGCCGTCCTACCTGCTGCACGGCGAGCTGGCGGACGGTCGCCTGCGCTGGCTGCTGCGCGACTACCAGACCCGCAGCATGCCGATGTACCTGGTGCACCCCTATCAGGGTGGTTTGCCCAAGCGCACCCAGGTACTGGTCGACTACCTGATGGACTGGTTCCGCCGCAGTGGCGAGGCCCTGGATCGTTTGTAGTCGCGGCAAGTGGGCGGCGGACTTGAATCTGTTGAAGGGCTTGCGGCCCTTTTCGCAGCCTGAGGCAGCGGTTAGCGGGACGTGGGGCGAAAGTGTCGGGCGAGCAAACGGTCGAGGGAAAACACCCCCGGGCCCCGGGCCATCAACAACAGCAGGATCGCCGCCCAGGTGCCGTGGGTCGGGTAGGCATCCGGGTAGACGAACACTTGGATGGTCAGGGTCATCCCCAGCAACGCCAGGGCGGAAAAGCGGGTCGCCAGGCCCAGCAGGATCAACACGGGGAACAAGTGTTCGGCAAAGGCTGCCAGATGCGCCGCCACCTCCGGTGACAGCACGGGCAC
Source organism: Pseudomonas sp. LD120 (assembly GCF_009861525.1). Classification (GTDB taxonomy): domain Bacteria; phylum Pseudomonadota; class Gammaproteobacteria; order Pseudomonadales; family Pseudomonadaceae; genus Aquipseudomonas. Next base: position 1,622,467 of record NZ_WVHL01000005.1, read on the forward strand.
GTGATACTCGCTCTGAAACAATGGAATGGTCGAATCCGCCAAGCGCGGCCAGCCCAGTTCGAAGGTGCCGGAGAACAGGTCGATGGCCAGTCCCTCGATCTTGGTCTGGCCGGATTTCCAGAACACCGCGGCGATGGAAAAGCGCGCGATAAAGGCGATCAGGCTGTAGGGAATACGCTCGAACCCTTGAATGATTCGGTGCAGCAGTCCGCTAACGGGGGCAGGTGTCTGGGTGTTCATGGTCAAGCCTTTTGGTGAGGTTGCAGGTCGATGAGGGCGCCGTGGGCCAGCAGCAGGCCCAGGCACTGGCCCAGATCGAAGTCTGCCTGGGCGTCCAGGGCATAAGCGGCGGCGATTTCCAGCGGCCAGTGGTGGCGCAGGCTGTTGATGAAAGTCAGGCAGCCGAGGTCGATGGCGATCACCTCAACTTCGAGGTTATTGCGCAGCACCAGTGCGTACTGAGCCTGATGCAGGTTGAACTGCGGCCACTGTTCAGCGCCTTGGTGGGCGGCCCATAGGGTCACGACCGCGAAGCGCGAGTGCAAGGTGCGCAGTGATGGATGCAGTTGCAACTGCAGTTGGCCGAGGCTGTCGGGTTGGTTCATCGCGCTCAGTAGGCGTGCGTGTTCCAGGGGGCGGGCGTCGGCGGCGTGGTAGGCCTCGACCCGCAAGCGTTCCAGTCGTGCGACGTCGGCCAGATAAGGCAGGGAAGCCGCAGGGGCGAAGCCCTGGATGAAGTCGCCAAAGTCCTGGCCGTAATCGCTGAGCAGCGGGCTGCGCGGGGCGTAGTCCTGGGCGTAGAGACGAGCCATGGCATTGAAAAACGCCTCGCCCACCAGTTGCATCACCACAGGGAAGGTGTCGGCCAAGGCCTTGAGCAACGAGCTTTGCACGTTGTTGCGATAGACCGCGAAGCGGCTCGCCGGGTCGGCGCCATTGCTGCTGCACAGCCCCGCTGGACAGCCTGGTTCGGCGCGCAATAGGGCGCTGGCAAAATCCGCTTGGCTGCTCATCGCTGCACCTGGGCACAGAGCAACAGCGCTTCGGCCTGGCAGGCTTCAGCTTGGAGAGTGGCAAAGGCCGGTATCTGGTTGTCTCGTTCGATCAACGTGGCCATCGGGCCGATGCGCTCGAGTACCTGCTGGAACAGGCTCCAGACGGCTCGGTCCACCGGTGCGCCATGATCGTCGATCAACAAGCGGTCGCCAAGGCTGTCCTGGTCTTCAGCGAACCCCGCCAAGTGGATTTCCCCCACGGCGTGCAGCGGCAGCGCTTGCAAATAGGTCAGTGGATCGCGCTGATGATTGATGCAGGAGACATACAGGTTGTTGACGTCCAGCAACAGGCCACAGCCGCTGCGCTGGATCACCTCCTGGATGAAGTCGGTCTCGTCCAGGGTCGAGCGCTGGAACTGCAGATAGGTGGCCGGGTTTTCCAGCAGCATGTTGCGGCCCAGGTGGTTCTGCACCTGATCGATGTGTTCGCAGACCCGGTTCAGGGTCGGCACGTCGTAGGCCAGGGGCAGCAGATCATTGAGAAACACCGGGCCGTGGCTGGACCAGGCCAGGTGTTCGGAGAATGACTGCGGTTGATAGCGCTCGATCAAGGTCGCCAGCCGATCCAGATGGCGGGAGTCCAAAGGCCCCTCGCCACCGATGGACAGGCCGACGCCATGCAGCGACAGCGCATAGCGTTCGCGGATCAACCCCAGGTAATGATGAAAGGGCCCGCCCGCCACCATGTAGTTCTCGGCATGCACCTCGAAAAAACCGATATCGGGCCGTTGTTCGAGCACCTCCTGGAAATGCTCGGTCTTCAGGCCCAGGCCGGCGCGGGCTGGCAGGTTTGCAGCTCGCGCCTGAATGCCGTGGCGAGGACCTTGGATCAGGGCTGTGTTCATCATCGACACTCAGGCAGGCGCAAGATCAGGACTTGGCCTTGAAGGCTTCGAGCTGGCCGAAACCTGTAGGCGAAGTGCTACTGGTGGTTTTTTCGCAGGTGCCTTTGGGGACCAGCTTCCAGGCGTTGGCCTGGTCGTTGACTTTGGAGGTCCCGGCGCAAGTGGTGCCAGCGCCCGCGGCGCAGTCGTTCTTGCCTTTGAGGGCCACGCCGAAGCATTTCTCCATGTCGGCGGCTTGGGCAGTGGCAGGCAGGGCGGCGACGCTCAGGGCGGAGCCCAGGGCCAGAACCAGGGCGGTGGTGGACAGGGTGCGAGTAGTGCTCATGGTGTATCTCCAAAGAGGGGAAGGTAAGGAAGCATTGGTGCTTGCTTACCCCTCTAGAGAGGGCTTGTCGGGATTTGTTACAAGGCGGTGTGGTTTTTTCTATCGATCTTTTTCCGGGCAATAAAAAACGGCCCCGAAGGGCCGTTTCCATTGACGCAGGTACTCAGCCGCCCAGGTAGGCTTCGCGCACCTTGGGGTCGGTCAAGAGCTGTTCACCGGTGCCTTGCATCACCACCCGACCGTTTTCCAGCACGTAGGCGCGGTCGGCGATCTTCAGCGCTTGGTTGGCGTTCTGCTCCACCAGGAACACCGTCACGCCGTCGCGGCGCAGTTGTTCGATGATGTCGAAGATCTGCTGGATGATGATCGGCGCCAAGCCCAGGGACGGTTCGTCCAGCAGCAACAGCTTGGGCTTGCTCATCAGCGCGCGGCCGATGGCGAGCATTTGCTGTTCGCCACCGGACATGGTGCCGCCGCGCTGGCTGAAGCGTTCCTTGAGCCGTGGGAACAAGTGCAAGACCTTATCCATCTGCTCCTGGTAGTCGCCCTTGTCAGTGAAGAAACCGCCCATGGCGAGGTTTTCTTCCACGGTCAGGCGAGCAAACACCCGACGGCCTTCCGGCACCACGGCAATGCTCTTGCGCATGATCTGCGCCGAGCTTTGCCCCACCAGCTCTTCACCCAGGTAACGGATGCTGCCGCTGTGGGCCTGAGGCGAACCGCAGAGGGTCATCAGCAGGGTGGATTTGCCGGCGCCGTTGGCGCCGATCAGGGTGACGATCTCGCCCTGGCGGATCTCCACGTTGACGCTGTGCAAGGCCTGAATCTTGCCGTAGAAGGTGGAAACGTTTTCGAACTGCAGCATTTACGCTTCCCCCAGGTAGGCTTTGATCACTTCGGGATTGTCGCGGATCTGTTCCGGTGTGCCGTCGGCCAGGGGCGTGCCCTGGTTGATCACGACGATATGGTCGGAAATGCTCATGACCAGTTTCATGTCGTGTTCGATCAGTAGCACGGTGACGTTGTGCTCTTCGCGCAACATGCTGATCAGCGCTTTGAGGTCTTCGGTTTCCTTGGGGTTCAGGCCCGCGGCCGGTTCGTCGAGCATGAGAATCCGTGGGCGGGTCATCATGCAGCGGGCGATTTCCAGGCGGCGTTGCTGACCGTAGGCCAGGGTGCCGGCGGGGCGGTTGGCGAATTCACGCAGGTTGACCTTGTCCAGCCAGTAGCCGGCGTACTCCATGGCCTCGCGTTCGCTCTTGCGAAACGCTTTGGTCTTGAACAGACCGGCCAGGAAATTGGTGTTCAAGTGACGGTGCTGGGCGATCAACAGGTTCTCGACCGCGGTCATGTCCTTGAACAAGCGTACGTTCTGGAAGGTCCGCACCACGCCCTTGCGGGCGATCTGGTGCCCAGGCAAGCCTTCGATCGGCTCGCCGTCCAGGAGGATGCTACCGGCGCTGGGCTGGTAGAAGCCGGTCAGGCAGTTGAACACTGTGGTCTTGCCGGCGCCGTTCGGGCCGATCAGCGCCACCACTTGTTTTTCCTTGACGCTCAAGGCCACGCCGTTGACCGCCAGCAGGCCGCCGAAACGCATCGACAGGCCCGTTACTTTGAGGATCTCACGGCTCATTTACGCAGCTCCATGTGAGGACGTTGCATGGGCAGCAGACCTTGAGGACGCCAGATCATCATCAGCACCATCATGGCGCCGAACATCAACATCCGGTATTCGCTGAATTCACGCATCATTTCAGGCAAGAGGATCATCACGATCGCCGCCAGGATTACACCCAGTTGCGAGCCCATGCCACCCAGCACGACGATGGCGAGGATGATCGCCGACTCGATGAAGGTGAACGACTCCGGGGTCACCAGGCCTTGGCGCGCGGCGAAGAAGCTGCCGGCGAAACCGGCAAACGCCGCGCCCAGGGTAAAGGCCGAGAGCTTGATCACGGTGGGGTTCAGGCCCAGAGCACGGCAAGCGATTTCGTCTTCGCGCAGGGCTTCCCAGGCGCGGCCAATCGGCATGCGCAGCAGGCGGTTGATGACGAACAATGCCGCCAGCGCCAGCAACAGGGCTACCAGGTAAAGGAAGATCACCTTGTTGATCGAGTTGTATTGCAGGCCGAAGTACTCGTGGAAGGTCTGCATGCCTTGCGCTGCCTTGCGCTCGAAGGTCAGGCCGAAGAAGGTCGGCTTGTCGATGTTGCTGATGCCGTTGGGGCCGCCGGTAAGATCGGTCATGTTGCGCAGCAGCAGACGGATGATTTCACCGAAGCCCAAGGTCACGATGGCCAGGTAGTCACCCCGCAGGCGCAGCACCGGGAAGCCCAGCAGGAAGCCGAAGGTGGCGGCCATCATCCCGGCGATTGGCAGGCAGATCCAGAAGCTCAGGCCGAAGTAGTGCGATAGCAGCGCGTAGCTGTAGGCGCCGACGGCATAAAAGCCCACGTAGCCCAAGTCCAGCAGGCCGGCCAGACCGACGACGATGTTCAGGCCCAGGCCCAGCATCACGTAGATCAGGATCAGCGTGGCGATGTCCACCGCGCCGCGGGAGCCGAAGAACGGCCAGACCAGGGCAACGACGATCAGCGCCAGGATAATCCAGCGTTGGGTGCCCGGCAGGGTCAGGAAGTTGCTGGCCTTGGCCGGAATCAGCGGCATGCTGGGAGAAGACTTCCAGGCGGCGCTGATCTGGCTATGGAACAGCACCCGCAGGAACATCAGCACCGAGCACACCGCGATGGTGGCGAGAATGGCCGGGCTGGTGTTGTGCACTTCCAGGTTGATGCCGACGATGGTCAGTTTCAGGCCCAGTACCGGATACGCTACAGCCCAGACCAACAGGGCGCTGAACAGCGCCGATTTAAGATTCCTAGTCATACTTTCTCAACCTCCGGACGGCCCAGAATGCCGGTCGGACGGAACAACAGCACCAGAACCAACAGGCCGAACGCCACGACGTCCTTGTACTGGTCGCCGAACACGTCAGCGCCAAAGGCTTCAGCCACCCCCAGCACCAGCCCGCCGAGCATCGCGCCCGGGATACTGCCGATGCCGCCCAGAACCGCTGCGGTAAAGGCTTTGAGGCCCACCAGGAAGCCGGCATTGGGGTTGATCACACCGTATTGCATGCTCAGCAACACCGCGGCGACAGCTGCCAGCGCGGCGCCGATCACGAAGGTCAGGGCGATGATGTTGTTGGTATTGATCCCCAGGAGGTTGGCCATCTTGATGTCCTCGGCACAGGCACGGCAGGCGCGCCCCAGGCGAGAACGAGAGATGAACAGCGTCAAGCCGAGCATGGCGATGAGGGTCACCACGAATACCACGATCTGCATGTAGGAAATCAGCACTTCATGTGCACCACCTGGCCCGATGGAGATGTTGCCCGGGATCAGGTTGGGGATGGATTTGTCCTTGGAGTCTTGCGCCAGCAGAACCGTGTTCTGCAGGAAGATCGACATACCGATGGCAGAGATCAGCGGGATCAGGCGGTTACTGCCTCGCAAGGGGCGGTAGGCGATCCGTTCGATGCTATAGCCGTAGGCACTGGTGACAACGATGCTCGCGATAAAGGCTGCGGTCATCAACAGCGGCACACTGTCGAGTCCCATCATGGCCAGCCCGGCGATGGCGATGAACGCCACGTAGGAGCCGATCATGTACACCTCGCCGTGGGCGAAGTTGATCATTCCAATGATGCCGTAAACCATCGTATAGCCGATGGCAATCAAGGCATACGTGCTGCCAACGGTGAGACCGTTAACCAGCTGTTGGAAAAAGTGATAGATGTCAGGCATTAACTACGCTCCTAAAAACCTGATACGCATTTCACTGGTGGAGTCATTTTCCCGCCCAGGCCCCGTGGATCTGCACCCACTTCGGGCTGGGTTTTGCCAGCGAACCGCTGATGACGGTTTTGAGATTTTCAGGTGGGGAGGCTCCCGGATCACGGGGGCACGGCCCATACACTCATTCGTAAAACAAAGCCCACGGCACGCCGTGGGCTTTATTGGCAGTCAGTCAGGGCGCGCCTTACTGAGGAGAAACTTCGGTTTTTGGTTTGCCGAAGTGCCACTCGTAGACCACGAATTTGAAGTCTTTCAAGTCGCCTTTGGCGTCGAAGCTCAGGTCGCCAGTGGGGGTTTTGAATGTACCGGCGTGGATGGCGTCGGCCACCTTGGCCGAATCTTCGCTCTTGGCGTTGGCAATGGCACCGGCGATGACTTCAACGGCGGAGTAGGAAGGGAATACGAAAGGACCGCTAGGGTCTTCTTTCTTGGCTTTGAACGCGTCAGCCAGGGCGATGTTGGCTGGGTCCTGGTCAAAGGATTTCGGCAGGGTTACCAGCAGGCCTTCGGACGCATCTTTGGCGATCTGCGAAATAGAGTCGTTACCCACGCCTTCCGGGCCCATGAACTTGGCTTTTAGGCCTTTTTCCTGGGATTGACGCAGGATCAGTCCCAGCTCCGGGTGGTAACCGCCGTAGTAGACGAAGTCGACATTGGCTTGCTTGAGCTTGGCGATCAGCGAAGAGAAGTCCTTGTCGCCGGCATTGATGCCTTCAAACACGGCAACCTTGACGTTTTTCTTCTCCAGGGTCTGCTTCACGGCGGTGGCGATGCCTTCACCGTACTGTTGCTTGTCGTGGAGCACCGCGACGATTTTCGGCTTCACGTGATCGGCGATGTAGTTACCGGCGGCTGGGCCTTGGGCGCTGTCCAGGCCGATGGTGCGGAACACCATTTTGTAACCACGGGCGGTGATGTCCGGGCTGGTGGCGGCAGGGGTGATCATCACTACGCCTTCATCTTCGTAGATGTCGGATGCTGGCTGAGTCGAGCTGGAGCACAGGTGGCCGACCACGAACTTGACGCCGTCGTTGACCACTTTGTTGGCCACTGCTACGGCTTGTTTTGGATCACAGGCATCATCGTATTCAACGGCTTCGAGTTGCTTGCCATTGACGCCGCCTTTGGCGTTGATCTGTTCGATGGCCATTTTCGCGCCACTGAACTGCATGTCGCCGTATTGGGCTACAGGGCCGGTCTTGGGGCCGGCGATACCGATCTTGATGGTGTCAGCTGCGAACGAATGGCTGGCAACACCGGCCAGGACCATAGCGGCAAACAGTTTGGAAATCTGCTTAGTAGCCTTATTCATAGTGCTCCACTCTTACTGTTGTAATTTTTATAGTTCCGGCGGCCTTAAGTCGCAGAACCGAATCAGATAACTCGCGATATCCGTCGGAAATGCCCCTGGCAACTGTACCGGTACAGTGTAGAGCGCCGGTTGTTCGCTTGAAAAGCTGGCGGCCGGGGACAAAAACGCGGAGTGTCGCTTAATTGAAAGAAAAAGACAGATATGCGGCGTTGCTTATGCCCGGTTCGACGTCGGACCCTAGCGCTCCTGAGCTTCTCGATCGGTGACGCATTTGCTTCTGGGTTTTTCTGCCAGAGCTCCGACGCTATGATTGCGCCGATTTCTTTTCTGGACAGGCCCATGACTCAAGAACCTAGCACCCTCTATGCCAAGCTGCTTGGCGAGACCGCATCTATCCGTTGGAAGGAACTGGAGCCGTTCTTCGCCAAGGGTGCCCTATTGTGGGTCGACGCCGACCTGGATCTGATCGAGGCCGCACAGGCCGTGGCGCAGAATCAGGCCGAGAAAGTGGCGGCCTGGCTGGCTGAAGGGAAGGTGGAAAAACTGTCTGCGACGCGGGCGTCCGATCTGTTTGAGCGTGATCCGAGCTTGTGGGCGGTGGTGGTTTCGCCGTGGATCCTGACCCAGGAAAGGGCGCTGCGCTGAAGGCGTGCGCCGATTTAGTGCGCCCTGTTGTCCGACAAAAGTGTGTAGCCGAGTAACCGTGAATCCAGTGATGGCATCTTGCCGTAGAGAAAGGCCCCACAAGGGTTTCGGTCAGGGTGACGTTCACGGAAGGGACACAGTTTCAAGCCCGTCCGACGAGCTGCTTAATTGTTTCGTGGTGTGAGCCCATAACCCGTGCGTCGGCCAGCCGACTCCCGCGCATCAGGGCAATGCCCTTCGCGTCTGCAGGAGCCGGCTGGCCGGCGAGGCACTGGTTAATAGGCGGTCTTGCCCGTGTGGCTATTGAGGGAGATGACCCGGGTCTTGCCGATGCGGTGACGGTAGATTTCCCGCAGGTACTTGATGGCCTTCTTCACGCAATCGCGCGACAGGCGGATGTCGTTGATCGAGACGAACTTGTCCTTGTCGTTGATCAGTTCGCGGTATTTCTTCTCGTACATCGGCTTGATCGCGTACCAGTTGGTATCGAGGATCTTCGCCGGGTTCTCGAATTCGTTGAGCAGATCGTCGATGCGGTCTTCGTCGAATTGCTCGCTGACGATGAAGTCCAGCACCGAGTTGTCCAGGGTGTCGTCGAAGCGGTACGGATTGCGCGCAAAGCAACGCTTGATAAAGGCCACGATCAGGGTCAGGAAGTCGTCCGACAGGCACGGGCTCTTGGCGATCAGGGTGGTCAGCGACAGGTTGGCCGAAGCGCCGATCACCAGCGCATAGCGCTTGAGGGTGGTGTTGGGGAACAGGCTGTTGAGGTGGGTCTTGAGCCGGTTCAGGTCCATGTAGGACAGCTTGTAGTCCTTGGGCAGGGAGACGATCGATACCACCGACGAGCAGTTCTTGAAGAAGTGCAAGTCGTGCAGCGCCGCCGCGTCATACCCCGAGGCCTTGTACTGCTCCAGGGCCGCGCGATAGCGCTTGGACTCGATCGGCAGCAGGCTGATGCCTTCAATGGCCTGGGTCACCTTGTTGAAGTGCGGCAGGTCGATGGAGCGGAAGAACAGGTCGTCGATGTTCAGGCGCTGCGGCTCTTTCTCGAACACCTTGAACTTGTCGCCGGTGGGCACCGGCTGCTCCGGCACCACGGATTCGGCGTAGGCGATCGCCACCGGGCCGGCCAGGCTCATGAACAGGTCGTTGGCGTCCAGGCGGATGGTCTCACCGATGTCGATGCCGGCGCGACGGAAGTAGTTCTGGTCGTAGTCGGTGGTCACTGCCTGGGCAGTGAGGATGTTGAAGATCTGCTGGGAGATGTACTGGTTGGCGTGCTTCTCCATGGCGTTGACGTCGATGTTCTGGATGTTGCCGTCATCGCTTTCTTCGGCGTAGCGCATGATGTCGTTGGAGATCAGCATCATCGCGTTCCACGGGCGGATGCGGCCCATGACGCTGGCTTCGCTGCTGTCTTCGTTGTCGAAGTTGTAGGAGAAGTCCCACTCTTCGGACAGGTATTTGCACAGCAGGCGGCCGGCGTTGATGTGCAGCGCCTCGGACATTTCGCTGCGATGGTCCGAGATGTTCGGCAGCACACAGATGCCGCTGGTGAAAATCGGCTCGAAGACAAAGGAGTGCCCGCTCTTGCTGTCGTGCTCGTCCATCGGCTTGGTGTCGAAGGTCTTGTTCATGTACGAGTACTGCTGGGCCAGGCCGAACTCCGAGGCCATGCCCGAGCCGGTACCGCCGCCGGCACTGAAGATCGAGAAGTACAGGCGCGACTGGTTGGCCTTGATCCCGCAGGAATCGATCAGGTACGAGTGGATCATCTTCCAGTCGGGGCTGGAGAAGCGCTGGGTGTCCTTGTTGAGGATGATCTTGGCCAGGTACTGGCCGAGGATCGGCGCGTTACCGGCGCCACCGGCGTGGACTTCCGAGAGGTCCATGATCTTCATCTTGCTGTAGTCGCGGATGAAACCGCTTTTTTCACCCTTGCGCGAGAAGCGGATGCGCCCGGCGATGTCCTTGTCCAGGTCGCCGAGCATCACCAGCGGCTCCACCAGGAACACTGGCTTACTGGCCTTGCTCTGGCCCAGGCGCAGGTTCTGGCGGATCCACTGGGCGGGGCTGTAGTTGCCCTCGTAGGGTTTGTCTTCGTTGTTGAATTCGTTGAGGTAGAACTTGCGCGCGTTGTACACCAGCTCCGCGACATCCAGAGCGATGTTGGAACCGCAGCGACCCAGGCCGATCAGGCACACCGACGGGAATTCCTGGTCGCGACGGCTCTCCTGCTCGCCTTCCTGGTGTGGTGGGCGCGGGAACACGGTATCGCGCAGGCCGTCGAGGTTATCGAGGATGCGGTCGGTATTGGTTTCGGTGAAGTACAGGTATTGCTGGGTCGACAGGGGGCGTGAACTGGGCAACGGCTTTGTATCTGAATGGCTCGATGGGGTGGCGCTCAGCGTGATCTCGGAAACTGCGTTGGCAGGGGGGGTTTTAGAAGTCATTGTGCGCCATATGCCTTGTCAGGTTAGCTCGTGGACGAGGGGTCGTCGAACCATCACGGAATGGGACCTCGTCACTGCGTGGAACGCGAATGTTGCCCTGGGCGTCGACCTGTTGTTTGCACGACGCAGGGGTGAATCTTTACCTTAATTCTGATGAATCGGCCAATACTCGGTGATCTTTAATCAAATGAGGGCAATATGATGTCAGCGTTACCTTCTCTCGGGTTTGCCGGAATTGGTCTGATGGGCCTGCCCATGTGCCAGCGTCTGCTGGCGGCGGGCTATTCGCTGACGGTGTGGAACCGCAACCCGCAAAAGTGTGCGCCTCTGGTGGCCGCCGGAGCACGGCAAGTTGCCACTGCGGCGCAACTGTGCGAGCACGCGGACCTGGTGCTGCTGTGTCTGGCCAATACCGAAGTGGTGCGCGAGGTGGTGTTTGCTCAAGAGGGGATCGCCCAAGGCGCCCGGGCCGGGCAATTGCTCCTGGACCTGTCCAGCCTGGAACCCACCGCCACTCGGGAAATGGCCGCAGCGCTGGCTCGCGACACCGGCATGACTTGGGTCGATGCGCCGGTTTCCGGTGGAACCTCCGGCGCCGAGTCCGGCAGCCTGGCGATCATGGTGGGCGGCGAGGCTGCGGACGTCGAACGGGTTCGCCCGGTGCTATTGGCCTTGGGGCAGCGGGTGACGCACATGGGGGCGGTGGGGGCCGGGCAGGTGAGCAAAGTCTGTAACCAGATGATTGTCGCCTGCAATGCCCTGGTGATTGCCGAGGTGGTGGCCTTGGCCGAGCGCTCGGGTGTCGATGCCAGCTTGATCGCCGAGGCGCTGGCCGGTGGCTTCGCTGACTCCAAGCCGCTGCAGATCCTCGCCCCGCAAATGGCCGAAAGCCGTTTTGAACCGGTGAAATGGCATGTGCGGACCCTGCTCAAGGACCTCGATGGCGCGGTGAAGTTTGCTCGGGAGCAGGGTTCGGCAACGCCAATCAGCGGGTTAGCTGCGCAGTTGATGCGTCTGCATGGTGGGCAGGGCTTTCTGGAAAAGGACCCCGCGACCCTGGTCGCTCTGTATCGGGATCCGGTTTCTGCGAATTGATGGGCGCCGGGCTATGGCGCTGGTTGAGCTCATCCAGCACTCCTTGTAGCTCAGGCAACGGCACCGGGCGGCTGAGCAGATAGCCCTGTAGATAGTCGCAGCCGCAGCGTTCGAGGATCTGTTGCTGTTCTGCGGTTTCGACTCCTTCGGTGACCACTTGCAAGTGCAAGGTATGGGCCATGACGATGATCGCCTGGACGATCTCCATGTCCTGGGTTGATTTGGCGATGTCCTGGATGAACGAACGATCGATCTTCAAGGTATTCAGGGGCAGGCGCTTGAGGTAGGCCAAGGATGAATAGCCGGTGCCAAAGTCGTCGATCGACAGCGATACGCCCAAGCTACGGATCTGCTTGAGCAGAGCCAGGGTGCTGGCAATATTGCCCATCAGGGCGTTTTCGGTGACTTCCAGCTCCAGGCGATGGGGCACTACCTGGGCCGCGTCCGGGCGCTTTCGATTTCTCCGGGCAAGTCTTCACGGGTCAGGTTCAGAGCGGAGCAATTGACCGCAATCTTCAGGTCACCGCAGCCTTGGCGCGACAAGTAGGCCAGGTCCTCGCATGCCTTGCGCAGGACCCAGTTGTCTAATTCCGCGATCATTCCGTTGGCTTCGGCAATGTTGATGAAGCGATCCGGGGCCAGCAGTCCGTGTTGCGGGTGTTGCCAGCGAATCAGGGCTTCGAGCTTGGTGACCCTGGCGCTCCTGAGGTCGTAGATCGGTTGGTAATACAGCAGCAGCTCTTGATCGTCGCGCAGCGCGTTGCGCAACTCCTCTTCCAGTTGCAGTTCGAGGGTGGCGCGGGTTTTCAGTGTCGAGCTGAAGAAGTGCAGGCTGTTGCGTCCGGCATCTTTGGATTGATACAGCGCCAGGTCGGCGTTCTTCAGCAATTCATCGCAGGTCTCACCGTCGTCGGGAAAAATACTGATGCCGATGCTGGTGGTCATGACCATGCGCCGTCCTGCCAGCTCGATCGGCTCTTTCATTCTTTGCATGATGCGTCGCGCCATCTGCTGGGCTTCATCACGTTGGCGCAGATTGACCAGAATGCAGAATTCATCGCCGCCCAGGCGCGCCACCACATCTTCATGGCAACGGGTTGAACTCTTGATGTGCCCGGCAATGGCCTTGAGCAATTCATCTCCGGCGTCGTGGCCGAGGCTGTCGTTGATGCGCTTGAAGTGATCGATGTCGAGGAATATCACTGCCAGCATGCCGCCGAAGGTACTCGCCTCCATGAGCTTTTCCGCGAACAGCTGATTGAAACCGCGACGATTGATCAAGTTGGTCAGAGCATCGTAATGGGCCACCTGTAGCAGGGAAAACCGGGCCTGGTCCAATTGCGAGAGCAGGGCATTGACCCGCCGCAGATCCCGTTCCTTTTGTTGCAGTTTCTTATCCGCCACGGCGGCGCTGATCATGCTGGCGATGATCAACAGGCTGATCACACTGAGGGTCAGCCCCAGTTGCAGGTGGCTGTTGGGCACTAGCGCCGAGGGTGGGCTGCCAGCGGGCAGCACCAGGCTGATCGACCTGGCTTCGGTGAAATGCAGCAGCATGATGAGGCCCGCGAGCGCCAGGCTACTGGTGTACTTGCGCAATTGATGAAACATCCCGCTGCCCTCGCGCAGGTGGCGCGAGAGCAGCAATAACGCCAGGCTGCACCCGATCGCCAACAGCAGTGACAGCCCTATGAGTTGTGGCTGGTAGAACACATGGGCGCTGGTGCGCAGGGCCGCGATGCCCATGTAGTGCATGCCGCAGATGCCCAGGCCGATGCTCAGCGCCGCACCGCCGTAGCGCCAGGGCGACAATTGTTCGTGACTCAGGGCGTTCATCACCAGCCAGGCAGTGGCCAAGGCAATCGGCAGGGAAATCAGGATCAACGGCAGGTGGTAGTGAGTATTCAGCGGTACTTCGAGCGCCAGTATGGCGATGAAGTGCACGCTCCACAGACCGGCAGCTAGGCAACCAGCGCCCAGCCAGCGCCACAGGCGTTGGCGATTCGGTCGTTCAGCGTGGCTGACACGTTCGGCCATGTCCTGGGTGGCAAAGCTGGTGGCACAAGCCACCAGGTACGCCAGTAGCACCAGCACCGGGTAGTGGGTGCACTGCAGGATGACCTGCCCGCTGTCTGGTAGCTCAGTTATGAAATGCAGACCCAGCCAGTCCATAGCATGCCCATCTCTGAGTCATGTGGCGGCGGCGGACCCGCGTGCCAACGAGTGTCTGGAGTATAGAAGGCACTCGGTCTCAGGAACTGGAGGTGGCACTTTGCCGCCAATGATTTGCTGATGGGGCCTATCGCCAATAGTGCTAAGCGCTTTTCTCATACCAAGGTTCGTAATCCGTGGGCTCCAGAGGCGCCAGGCCGAAGGCGGCTCGGGCGGCATCGCAGTCGCTATTGTGCTGGCCGTCGGCCCAGGAGGCTTCGAATTCGCGGCATGGGCTGGAGCGTTGCTCATAGATCGAGCAGCTCACGCCTTTACCAACCTCGCCCTCCAGGGAGACGCAGCGCGGTGATTTACAGTCGGTGCCGAGCATGGCTACCCGAGTGGGACTGATGCTTTGCACCAGATCATCGGGGACCGTGCCACCGGAAGAGGCGCATTCGCCCCAGAAAAAAGACACACGAAAGTATGAACAGCAGGCACCGCAATTCAGACACGGACTGGCTTCGGACATGGGCGTATTCAAAGGGAGAGGGAAGGGTAGGGGGGGCAGGCAAGGCCGCTATTCTAGGCTTCCTATCGGCCTTGGGAAGGGGGCGCGTCAGGTATTTTTTCAGCCTCGGCCAAGCCCTTGAAAAGACTGGGAAACGCCTGGATAACGCGGGCTTTGGTGCAGGTTGGAGGGGCGTTTCGCCGCAGGTTGAGAGGGCGGCGCTGGAGCGTGGCCGCGATGGTTGGATATCAGGGTGGCGAATGATCACAGACAGTTCGCGGAGGCCTGACTAGATTGCAGCTTCCAGGCTCGCTTGCGTCTGGCCGAATAACAACAAAGAGATCGACCCATGGATAACTCGACTCAAGCGGCAAATGCCTGGCGCATCCTGTTCCTGTTGTTTTTGGCAAACCTGTTCAACTTCTTCGACCGCACCATCCCGGCCATCATCATCGAGCCAATCCGCATGGAGTGGCACCTGAGTGACTTCCAGCTGGGGATCATCGGCACGGCCTTCACCATCGTCTACGCCATCGCCGGTCTGCCTTTGGGGCGCCTGGCCGACACCGGCTCGCGCAGCAAGCTGATGGGCTGGGGGCTGACGGTATGGAGCGGGCTGACCGCGGTCAACGGCATGGTCGGCAGCTTCTGGAGCTTTTTGCTGGTGCGCATGGGCGTGGGCATTGGCGAAGCCAGCTATGCACCGGCCGCCAACTCGCTGATCGGCGACCTGTTTCCCGCTCACCGCCGAGCCCGGGCCATGGGGATCTTTATGCTCGGCCTGCCCCTGGGGCTGGTGCTGGCGTTTTTTACCATCGGCGCCATGGTCAAGGCCTTCGACAGCTGGCGAGCGCCATTTTTTATCGCGGCGGTGCCGGGGTTGGTGCTGGCGGTGTTCATGTTCTTCATCAAGGAGCCCAAGCGCGGCGCGGCGGAAGCGGTGAAGGTGGCGCAAGTACCTATCGACCGACCGATTCGCCGAGTGCTGGCGATCCCGACCTTTCTTTGGCTGACCCTGGCCGGGCTGACCTTTAACTTCGCCACTTACGCCTGCAACTCGTTCCTGGTGCCGATGCTCCAGCGTTACTTCCTCATGCCCTTGCAGGAGGCAGCCATGGCGACGGGGCTGATTGTCGGTGTCACCGGGTTGGTGGGTTTGACCCTGGGCGGCTGGGTCGCCGACAAGATCCATCAACGGGTTGCCAACGGCCGCCTGCTGTTCGCCGCCTGCAGCCTGATCATTTCGACCTTGGCCACCGGCTGGGCGCTGCATGCCGGGCGCGTCGAGATCGGGGTGTTTGTCGCGGTGTTCAGCGTCGGCTGGCTGTTTGCCTACAACTTTTACACCTGCGTCTATACCGCCTTGCAGGACGTGGTCGAACCCCGTTTGCGGGCCACGGCCATGGCCTTGTTTTTCGCCGGCCTGTACCTGTTGGGCGGTGGCCTGGGGCCAGTGGTGGTCGGTGCGCTGTCGGATCACTTCGCCCACTCGGCGATGTATGCCGCCGGTGCCGAGCTGATGACCGAGGAGTTCAAGGCCATCGGTCTGCACGACGCCATGTACCTGATTCCGGTGGCGCTGTTTCTGACCCTGCTGTTTTTGTTCCAGGCCGCCCGTTGCTTTGTTGGCGATGCCCAGCGCATGAAGGACGGTTTGGCGCTGGCCGCGCCTGGACCCCGTGCACTGGCGGTCTGAGCTTGGACACCGCCCCATCTGTAGGCGCCGGCTTGTTCGGTGAGGAGAGCGAAGAGTGCGAAAGAGGCTGAGGCCGGGTGGCGCTGCGCGGCGAGCCTTCACGGATAAGCCCGCTCCTTCACAAGGCAGCTAAAAAAGGGGCTTCACGGATGACCGGGAAGAACCAAAAAAGGCCCGCATGATGCGGGCCTTTTGTTGAGCGGATGGAGCCGGGCAATCAGCCCGCCACCAGCACCCGGATCGCTTCCAGGCGCAGGGCGGCTTTTTCCAGCATGGCCAGGCCCTGTTCGCGCTGTTTGCGCAAGGTCACCAACTCGCTGTCACGGACCGTCGGGTTGACTGCTTGCAACGCGGTCAGGCGCGCCAGCTCTTCATCGGTGTCCGCGGCCAGGCGTCGTTGCGCCTCGGCCACACGTTCGGCGTGACGCGGTGCGACCTTGGCTTCGCCAGCGTTGATCTTCGGCGCCAGTTGATCGCGCTGGGCCTGGATGAACTTGTTGGCGCTGGCCTTGGGTACACTTTCCAACTGGTCGTTCAGGGTTTCGAAGGCCACCCGAGCCGACAGATCGTTGCCATTGGCGTCCAGCAAGCAGCGCAGTGCGGCCGGTGGCAGGTAGCGACCCAGTTGCAGCGAACGCGGGGCAACCACTTCACTCACATACAGCAGCTCGAGCAGCACGGTACCGGGTTTCAGCGCCTTGTTCTTGATCAGGGCCACGGCGGTGTTGCCCATGGAGCCCGACAGCACCAGGTCCATGCCGCCTTGCACCATCGGGTGTTCCCAGGTGATGAACTGCATGTCCTCGCGGGACAGTGCTTGGTTGCGGTCATAGGTGATGGTCACGCCTTCGTCGTCGCCCAGGGGGAAGCTGGCATCGAGCATCTTCTCGCTGGGCTTGAGGATCAGGGCGTTTTCCGAGTGGTCCTCGCTGTCGATGCCGAAAGCGTCGAACAGGGTTTCCATGTAGATCGGCAGGGTGAACTGATCGTCTTGCTCAAGGATCGCTTCCACCAGAGCATCGCCTTCGCCGGCACCGCCGGAGTTGAGTTCCAGCAGACGGTCGCGGCCAGTGTGCAGCTCGGCTTCCAGGCGTTCGCGTTCGCCGCGGGCCTCGTCGATCAGCGCTTGCCACTGCCCATCGTCGGCATTTTCCAGCAGCGGCAGCAGGCGTGGGCCGAACTGGTGTTGTAGGGCGTTGCCGGTCGGGCAGGTGTTGAGGAAGGCGTTCAGTGCTTCGTGGTACCACTGGAACAGGCGCTCTTGCGGGCTGGTTTCCAGGTACGGCACGTGCAGTTCGATCACGTGTTTCTGGCCGATCCGGTCCAAGCGGCCGATGCGCTGTTCCAGCAGGTCTGGGTGCGACGGCAGATCGAACAGCACCAAGTGATGGGCGAACTGGAAGTTGCGGCCTTCACTGCCGATTTCCGAGCAGATCAGCACCTGGGCGCCGAACTCTTCATCGGCGAAGTAGGCTGCGGCGCGGTCGCGCTCAAGGATGTTCATGCCTTCATGGAACACCGTGGCGGGGATGCCGGAGCGCACGCGCAGGGCGTCTTCCAGGTCCATGGCGGTTTCCGCGTGGGCGCAGATCACCAGGACCTTGGTGCGCTTGAGCATCTTCAACTGGTCGATCAGCCACTCGACCCGCGGGTCGAACTTCCACCAACGCTCTTCGTCGCTGGCTTCTGGCTGAGCCTGGAAGCTGACTTCCGGGTACAGTTCGGCGTGTTCGCCCAGCGGCAGTTCCAGGTATTCGTCCGGGCAGGGCATCGGGTAGGCATGCAGCTTGCGCTCCGGGAAGCCCTGCACGGCGGCGCGGGTGTTGCGGAACAGCACGCGGCCGGTGCCGTGGCGGTCCAACAGCTCGCGCACCAGGCGTGCGCTGGCTTCGCTGTCGCCCTCGTTGACCGCCGCCAGCAGGGCTTCGCCCTCGTTGCCGAGGAAGCTTTGGATGGTTTCGTGGGCTTTTGGCGACAGGCTGCCTTTATCCAGCAGTTCCTGTACGGCTTCGGCCACGGGGCGGTAGTTTTCGCTCTCGGCACGGAAGGCCGCGAGGTCGTGGAAACGGTTCGGGTCCAGCAGGCGCAGACGGGCGAAGTGGCTGTCCTGGCCCAGTTGCTCCGGGGTCGCGGTCAGCAGCAGCACGCCGGGGATGGTCTCGGCCAACTGTTCCACCAGGGCGTATTCCGGGCTGACCTGATCTTCGTGCCACACCAGGTGGTGGGCTTCGTCGACCACCATCAGATCCCAGCCGGCGGCGAACAGTGCGTCCTGGGCTTTCTCGTCGTCCACCAGCCACTCCAGGGCCACCAGGGCCAGTTGGGTGTCTTCGAACGGGTTGCTGGCATCGCTCTCGATAAAGCGTTCTTCATCGAACAGCGCCACTTGCAGGTTGAAGCGGCGGCGCATTTCCACCAGCCACTGGTGCTGGAGGTTTTCCGGAACCAGGATCAGCACCCGATTGGCGCGACCCGATAGCAGCTGGCGATGGATCACCAGGCCGGCTTCGATGGTCTTGCCCAGACCCACTTCGTCCGCCAGGAGGACCCGCGGCGCGATGCGATCGGCCACTTCACGGGCAATGTGCAACTGGTGAGCGATGGGTTGGGCGCGCACGCCACCCAGGCCCCAGAGCGAGGATTGCAGCTGGCGGCTGGTGTGTTCCAGGGTGTGATAGCGCAGAGAGAACCAGGCCAGCGGGTCGATCTGGCCAGCGAACAGACGGTCGCTGGCCAGACGGAACTGGATGAAGTTCGAGAGCTGGGTTTCTGGCAGGGTGACGGCTTCGTTCTGCCCGTTGAGGCCGTGGTAGACCAGCAGGCCGTCGACGTCATCGACTTCCTGTACGGTCATTTTCCAGCCTTCGAAGTGGGTGATGCTGTCACCCGGAGAGAACCTCACACGAGTGAGAGGTGCATTCCGTAGCGCATACTGGCGGGTGTCGCCAGTGGCCGGATAGAGCACGGTCAGCAAGCGACCGTCCTGTGCCAGAACGGTGCCTAAACCCAGCTCGGCTTCGCTGTCACTAATCCAGCGTTGCCCCGGTTGATACTGCTGCGCCATGCTGCCTGACTCCCGCTTTGAAAAAGCCGACTATCTTAACGGAACGATGCTTCTAGTCCAAAGAACTCTGATAAAACACCTGCACGATAAAGGTAGCGTAGAGCGGGCGTTCATCGGGGAGCCGGGCACTATCGGCTGACGACTGGGTCACAGTTTTACGACCGATGGCTCAAGTCGCCCATGCCGCAGCCGACAGCCTGCCGACAGGAGATCAATAATATGCTGCCACCGATGCTCCCTTTGAGCGCCGTGCCTATCACTTCCCAGCAGGACCCGGTGCGCCAGCGTCCGGATATCCCGCCGGTGGTGCCAGTGCAGGAAAGCTCCAATGAAAGCACCATTGATATGCAAAAGCGTGATGCCGAGCAGTCGGCATTGCTCTTGCGTGAGGAGCAGCAGCGCCAGCAACAAAAGCAACGGCGACGCGAGCGCGAAGCTGAAGCCGAAGACGATTCGCAGGCGCACTCGGCAGTGCCAGGCGATGAGTTGAACGCCGACAATACCGTGCCAGTGGCACCCTTGATCGAAGGTGCCCCGCGCCAGGGCTTGTGGGTGGACGTCGAGGTCTGAGTGGCGAATAAGACATCCCCTGGCAGCGATTTTATTGCCGCAGTGCAGGTCTGATCACTGGTCAGGTGCGGCGCCACGTCGCATTATTGTCACCTCTGCCCGGGTCGCTCTGTATCTCCTCACAGGGCGGCTGATATTGATCTCGAGTGATGCAAGCCAAGCCATGAATCAAGATGACAAGCTGATCGACCTGAACACTGAGCGCGCCAAGCGCGTGCATGATCTCAATGAAAAGCGCTTGAATGAGGTGCGTCAGGCATTCGAGCAAGCCATGCCTTTGGGTAAAACCAAGAAAAAGCCGAAAAACAAACCGAAAAAGCGCTGAACAGGGCGCTTTCTGTTGATTTGGATCAGTTATTCCCCCTTCCTCCCGCCCTGTCTTGGGCGACATTGACCCCGGTCAATTTTCCCCGCCGCCTGTTTGGTTAACTTAGCCCCATCGCAACAGGGCAAGAGCAGGAGGCCAGTCATGTTTTTCGACAATGTGGTGATCGCCGGAGTGCTGACTGTCGGCCTCATGGTTCTGTTTTTCGCAGGGTTTGGATTCTTCATCTGGAAAGACGCAAATAAGCGCAAGAAACCTTAGGTCTTTCCAGGGCAACGAGCACGCAAGGCATTTTGGGCAACTTCGGTTGCCCTTTTTTTTGCCTGTAAGAAAGTGCGAGCGAAAAAAAAGGTGCGTCCGAGGACGCACCTTTTTTCGCTGGGCGTGTATCAGTTGCCCAGAATCGTGGACGCCAGCCAGAACAGGCCGGCAGACAGCGCCACGGTGGCCGGCAGTGTCAGAACCCATGCCATGAGGATGGTTCTCACCGTACCGCCCTGCAGACCGCTCTTGTTGGCGACCATGGTCCCGGCTACGCCGGAAGACAGCACGTGGGTGGTGGAGACCGGGAGGCTGAAGATGTTGGCCAGGCCAATCAAGCCTGCCGCAGTGATCTGTGCCGACATGCCCTGGGCGTAGGTCATGCCTTGCTTGCCGATCTTTTCGCCAATGGTCAGCACGACGCGCTTCCAGCCGATCATGGTGCCCATGCCGAGCGCCAGAGCAACGGCCAGAATCACCCAGAACGGTGCGTACTCGGTGGTGGCGGTCAGGTCCTTGCGCAACTTGTCCAGGTCAGCCTTTTCACGGGTTGACAGGTTCGGCAGTTTGCCCACTTTCTTCGCCGTGTCATCCAGACACAGCAAGTAGCGACGCACTTCGATGCGGCTTTCCGGCGACAGCGAGTGGTAGTCGGCGACACCCTTGAGGCTGCTCAGCAGGGCGCTGATGGTGGGCTCAGTCTGTTGCGGGTTGCAGCGGAATTTGCCCGGCAGGTCGTCTTTTACGCTCTTGCCCAGGGCCAGGAATTCGCCCAGAGAGTCGTGGTTGCGTTCATAGAACTGACTCAGGTGCAGGGTCGCGTCGCGGGTCCGTTCGATCTGGTAGGTGGTGCTGTTGAGGTCCAGCACGAACTGCGCAGGCACGATGCCGATCAGTACCAACATGATCAAGCCAATACCTTTTTGGCCGTCGTTGGAACCGTGGACAAAGCTTACCGCCATGGCCGAGATCACCAAAACCAGACGGTTCCAGAACGGCGGATGCTTCTTGTCATCGACTTTGCGGCGCTGTTCCGGGGTTTTGTGCATCTTGGAGATCGGTCGCCACCATTTCAGGCCGATCAATACCAGCGCTGCAATAATAAAGCCGGCCATTGGCGAGAACACCAGGGACGCGCCGATATCGATCGCCTTCTGCCAGTTCACGCCATCTCCCAGGGGGATGTCATTGAGCAGGGCGTTGGCCAGGCCGACACCGAGGATCGAACCGATCAGCGTGTGCGAGCTGGAGGCGGGAATACCGAAGTACCAAGTGCCCAGGTTCCAGGTGATGGCAGCGGCCAGCAACGAGAAGACCATTGCCAGACCGTGCCCGGTGTTGACATTGATCAGCAGTTCTACCGGCAGCAGGTGGACGATGGCGTAAGCCACGCCAACGCCGCCCAGCAACACGCCGAGGAAATTGAAAACACCGGAAAAAAATACAGCCAGGTGCGGCGGCATGGCTTTGGTGTAGATAACAGTGGCAACCGCATTAGCGGTGTCATGAAAGCCGTTGATGAACTCGTAGGCGAGGACAAAAGCCAGGGCGAGCAAGAGGCTCACAAGCACCCACGCATCCAGTCCGCTGAATAAATCGATCATTTAGGTTTTCTGACCCGGTCATAAGGGGGCGCGATTATGCCAGAAAACCCTGGTAATCAATGCACAAGGTGCTCGTCGGTAACATTCTTCAACGAAAAAACTGACCGGGAGCAGCGTTTTCTTTGATTTCTATTATGCGCGGCAAGCCATTGATTTTACTGGGCTGGACGCAGCGGCCGAGGAAATGACAGGGAGCTTGCAAGAGTTAAAACGCTTGTATGAAATTTCAACATAAGGGCTTGTCGGGTGCCGTTTTTCGCCCGGATAGAGCGCGGCGGCGAAGGGCTCGAGGTAGCGAGCGACAATGATCTGTCCGGCCGCTGAGGTCATCGAGCGGACAAGGGTGCAAGCCCTGAAAAAGTCAGGCGGGCAGCACTATGGCTGTTCGGCCTTGAGTTCCTTTTCCATTTTTTGCAGTTCTTGAGTGAACGCTTGGTCACGAACACTGGCGCGTTTGCGCCAAGGTTTGCGTTCAGGTTCGGGCTGGGCTGCATAGCGGGTGATTTCACCGCCGTAAACTTCCTTGTAACGTTGTTCCTGGCGCTCAAGTTCCGCGCGCAGTTCGTCTTTTGTCACAGTGTTACCTAATTGATGAGAGGTCCATTCCGGTGCTACGCATTGCCTGTGAGCCACTTTAAAGAATCGGCTTCACGACCTGTTGAGTCCTGACACCTGATCCTTTCAAGCGTGCCTATTGTTGCATGCGGCCACGTCACCGGATGAAAACGACTGTCGTAGCAACAGTGTTGTTGGCTGCAAGCGGTTTGGCCGAATCTGATTTGAGGTCAAGCGCTTGCGGAGGATGACCGATTGTAGCCTCAGGTCACCTGAATGAGTGCGGATGGGAGTGACTCCGCTTTTCTCACTCCAGCAGTATAGCTTCGGAGAAGAATAACTCTATTGCTGATTAGTTTTAAACAGTCAACTTTATTGTGAGGATTTTGTGACACGTAAGTTCTAGTCATTTCCTACATGATCGGTGCCGTCGACGTACTCTACTGACGGAAACCTATATGGGACGAGTTACTTATTTATACAAGTGACGGGCTGAGGAAATACTGAGCGTGTTACCTGGCAGTTGCCGTTTACTGCTGCCAATCATTGCAATCAATGCGCGGAATACAGCGCTGCGATGGTCTGCGTGGTGGATTGCGATAATCGGTCGACGGTTCGATAATCGCCCAATGTTGCGGGTACCAGCTTGTGTTGACGCTCCAATACGGCTTGTAATACGGCAGAATTTCGTCGCAGAGAACCTGACATGAACGATCAGATGCGTAATTCCTTTACCTCAGTAGCGCCGCCGATTGTGGCCTCCGCGGCGAAGAGGATTCAGGCGTTGACCGGTGACCCTGATTTCATGACTTCTCTGGCCCGGGGGTTGGCGGTGGTGCAGGCGTTCCAGGAGCGCAAGCGCCACCTGACCATTGCCCAGATCAGCCACCGTACGGAGATTCCGCGGGCGGCGGTGCGTCGCTGTCTGCATACCTTGATCAAGTTGGGGTACGCCACCACCGACGGGCGCACTTATTCGTTGCTGCCCAAGGTGTTGACCCTGGGCCATGCCTACCTGTCGTCGACGCCCCTGGCAGTGTCTGCGCAACCCTATCTGGATCGCATGAGCGAGCAACTCCATGAAGCCTGCAACATGGCCACGCTGGAAGGTGATGACATTCTCTATATTGCCCGTTCAGCCACGACTCAGCGGCTGATTTCCGTCGATCTTTCGGTGGGTGGGCGGCTGCCGGCGTACTGCACTTCCATGGGGCGGATTCTGCTGGCCGCGCTGGATGACTTGTCGCTCCACGAATACCTTGAACACGCCGATCTGCAGGCCAAGACCAGCCGGACCCTGCACACCCCCGAAGCGCTGTTGGAATGCTTGCAGCAAGTGCGTCAGCAAGGTTGGTGCATTGTTGATCAGGAACTGGAGCAGGGGCTGCGCTCCATTGCGGTGCCGGTATACGACGCTTCCGGTCAGGTGCTGGCGGCGCTGAATGTCAGTACGCACGCCGCTCGGGTCAGTCGTGCCGAGCTGGAACAGCGCTTTCTGCCTGGTTTATTGAGCGCCAGTCGCGACCTCAGTGCTCAGCTGTTTGCGTAAGCTGTTCGATAAACGCACAGATACTCCTCTGGCGAATTGACGCTGTTTCCCTCGGCTCATTAATGTCGCGGCAGCGTCATCGGCGGCAAACAGGTGTTGCCTGCCCGCGGTCGATGGCCCGTCCCATAATAAAGAAGAGGCCCACTCATGAGCACGCTCTCCCCGCGCCGTTGCCACGACCGCTCTTGTCGTCCTGCTCGAATCGCCTGATTCCGCTCCTCCTCGTTACGTGAACTGATCAGCCTTGGCAGCATGCGCTTGCCTGCGTTTTAGTGTGGAAATAAAAATAATGAATCAACCCCAATCTGCTGTTGGCAACTGCCTCGATGTGCAGTCCTTTATCAATGCCCAACCCTTGTCCCGTTACCAATGGCGAGTGGTGATCCTGTGTTTCCTGATTGTCTTCCTCGATGGCTTGGACACTGCGGCCATGGGCTTCATCGCCCCGGCACTGTCCCAGGACTGGGGGATCGACCGCGCCAGCCTTGGTCCGGTGATGAGCGCCGCGCTGATCGGCATGGTGTTCGGCGCTCTGGGTTCCGGGCCGCTGGCTGACCGTTTCGGCCGCAAAGTGGTGCTGGTGGGGGCAGTGTTCTTGTTTGGCGCGTTTAGTCTGGCGTCGGCCTACAGCAGCAATGTCGACCAGTTGCTGGTTTTGCGCTTTCTTACCGGCCTCGGATTGGGAGCGGGCATGCCCAATGCCACTACATTGCTTTCGGAATACACCCCTGAGCGGCACAAATCGTTGCTGGTAACCAGCATGTTCTGCGGCTTCAACCTGGGCATGGCGGGCGGCGGTTTCATTTCCGCCAAGCTGATTCCCGCCTTTGGTTGGCACAGTCTGTTGTTGATCGGCGGGGTTCTGCCGTTGATCCTGACCCTGGTGCTGGTGGTCTGGCTGCCAGAGTCGGCGCGCTACCTGGTGGTGCGCAATCGCGGCACTGACAAGGTGCGCAAAACCTTGGCCCCGATTGCCCCGGCAATCGTCGGCGAGGCCGGCAGCTTCAGCGTGCCGGAACAGAAGACGGTGAAGGCGCGTAACGTTTTTGCGGTGATCTTCTCCGGTGCTTACAGCGTCGGCACCTTGCTGCTGTGGTTGACCTATTTCATGGGTTTGGTGATCGTCTATCTGCTGACCAGTTGGTTGCCGACCTTGATGCGCGACAGCGGCGCCAGCATGGAGCAGGCCGCCTTCATTGGTGCCTTGTTCCAGTTCGGTGGGGTGCTTAGCGCCGTGGGCGTGGGCTGGGCCATGGACCGTTTCAATCCGCACAAGGTGATTGGCTGTTTTTACCTGCTGGCCGGGGTCTTCGCCTACGCCGTTGGGCAGAGCCTGGGCAATATCACCTTACTGGCCATTCTGGTGCTGATCGCCGGCATGTGCGTCAACGGCGCGCAATCGGCGATGCCCTCCCTGGCGGCGCGTTTCTATCCGACCCAGGGGCGTGCCACGGGGGTGTCCTGGATGCTCGGCATCGGCCGTTTCGGCGCCATTCTCGGTGCCTGGATGGGCGCCACCCTGCTGGGCCTGGGTTGGAACTTCGAACAGGTACTGACCGCCCTGGTGATTCCGGCGGCCTTGGCCACTACGGCGGTGGTGATCAAAGGCATGGTCAGTCACGCGGATGCGACCTGACGGCATCTCGCCCCGCTGTGCGATCGGGCCCGCAGGGCACGCTGCTCCTGAAGGCCCACCGCAAGGTGCTTCGAAGCTTGCGGTGGCGGCCACAACCGACCGTCAGGGCTGTTGTGAGGCGGGAGAGCGGTAATCGATAGCCTTGCAACAATTCGTTCGATAATCGAACACTCAGTCGATTATCGGATTGTTTGGGGTCTGGCTCCCGCTTAATCTTCAGTCACTGCGGCGCGCCCAGAGCGCCTTTTTCTCCAGTCGCTGAATAACTATCGGGAGACCCCATCCATGGCTGAAATCCTTTCGCTGCACGACGCGGTGAAGCAATTCGTCAACGACGGCGACACCGTCGCGCTCGAAGGCTTCACCCACCTGATTCCTACGGCCGCAGGTCATGAAATCATCCGCCAGGGTAAGAAAGACCTGACTCTGGTACGGATGACCCCTGACTTGATCTACGACCAATTGATTGGTGCCGGTTGCGCTCGCAAGCTGATTTTCTCCTGGGGCGGTAATCCGGGCGTGGGTTCCTTGCATCGCCTGCGCGATGCCGTGGAAAAACAGTGGCCACAGCCGCTGGAAATCGAAGAGCACAGCCACGCCGACCTGGCCAACGCCTATGTCGCCGGCGCTTCGGGCTTGCCGTTCGCCGTGCTGCGGGCCTACGCCGGCTCCGACCTGCCCAAGGTCAACCCGCTGATCAAGACCGTGACCTGCCCCTTCACCGGTGAAGTGCTGGCGGCGGTGCCTTCGGTACGCCCCGACGTGACGGTGATCCACGCGCAGAAAGCCGACCGTAAGGGCAACGTGCTGCTGTGGGGGATCCTGGGTGTGCAGAAAGAGGCCGCCCTGGCCGCCAAGCGCTGCATCGTCACTGTCGAGGAAATCGTCGACGACCTGAACGCCCCGATGAACGCCTGCGTGCTGCCGACCTGGGCCCTGAGCGCGGTCTGCCATGTGCCGGGCGGTGCCCATCCGTCCTACGCCCATGGTTATTCCGAGCGTGACAACCGCTTCTACCAGGCCTGGGATCCGATCGCCCGTGACCGTGAAACCTTCACTGCCTGGATCAACGAATACATTCGCGGCAGTGCCGACTTCAGCGAATTTCAGGCCAAGCTGGCCGCAGCTTCGGAGGCCCAGTAATGAACTACTCCACCCATGAAATGATGACCGTGGCCGCCGCCCGTCGCCTGCAGAACGGTTCGGTGTGCTTCGTCGGCATCGGCCTGCCGTCCAAGGCCGCCAACCTGGCGCGCCTGACCTCGTCGCCGGACGTAGTGCTGATCTACGAATCCGGCCCGATTGGTGCCAAGCCCAGCGTGCTGCCGCTGTCCATCGGTGACGGTGAACTGGCGGAAACCGCCGATACCGTAGTCCCCACCGGAGAGATTTTCCGCTACTGGCTGCAAGGCGGGCGCATCGACGTGGGGTTCCTCGGCGCGGCCCAGGTCGACCGCTTCGGCAACATCAACACCACCGTGGTCGGTGATTACCACCGGCCCAAGGTGCGCCTGCCGGGGGCCGGCGGTGCTCCGGAAATCGCCGGTTCGGCGAAAAGCGTGCTGATCATCCTCAAGCAGTCGTCCCGTTCCTTCGTCGACAAGCTGGACTTCATCACTTCCGTCGGTCACGGCGAGGGTGGCGACTCGCGCCAGCGTCTGGGCCTGCCCGGCGCCGGTCCGGTGGGGATCATCACCGACCTGTGCATCATGGAGCCGGAAGCTGGCACCCACGAATTCATCGTCACCTCGCTGCACCCGGGCGTGACCCGCGAGCAGGTGGTGGCCGCCACCGGCTGGGCGATCCGTTTCGCCGAACACGTGGTCGAGACGGCCGCACCCACCGAAGTCGAACTGACCGCCCTGCGTGACCTGGAAGCACGCACCGCCGCGGCCCATGGCCAAGCTCCTGGAGAAGCCTGATGCGTGACGTATTCATCTGCGATGCCATTCGTACCCCCATCGGCCGTTTTGGCGGCGGCCTCTCGGTGGTCCGTGCCGACGATTTAGCGGCAGTGCCGATCAGGGCCTTGATAGAACGCAACCCGAGCGTGGACTGGAGTGCCGTGGACGAGGTGTTCTTCGGCTGCGCCAACCAGGCTGGCGAGGACAACCGCAACGTGGCGCGCATGGCGCTGCTGCTGGCCGGCCTGCCGGACAGCGTGCCCGGTGTTACCCTCAACCGTCTCTGCGCCTCGGGCCTGGACGCCATCGGCACCGCGTTCCGCGCCATCGCCAGCGGTGAGATGGAGCTGGCGATTGCCGGTGGAGTCGAGTCCATGTCCCGTGCGCCCTTTGTCATGGGCAAGGCCGATACGGCCTTCTCGCGCAACATGAAACTGGAAGACACCACCATCGGCTGGCGTTTCATCAACCCGCTGATGAAGGCCCAGTACGGCGTGGATGCCATGCCGCAGACCGCCGACAACGTGGCTGACGACTATCAAGTGTCCCGCGCCGACCAGGACGCCTTCGCCCTGCGCAGCCAGCAGCGCGCGGCCGCGGCCCAGGCCGCCGGGTTCTTCGCCGAGGAAATCGTTCCGGTGCGCGTCGCCCACAAGAAGGGCGAGACAGTGGTTGAGCAGGACGAACATCCGCGTGCCGACACCACCCTGGAAACCCTGGCCAAGCTCAAGCCGGTCAACGGTCCGGACAAGACCGTTACCGCCGGCAATGCCTCCGGGGTCAACGACGGTGCCGCGGCGCTGATCCTGGCCTCGGCTGAAGCGGTGGAAAAGCACGGTCTGACCCCTCGGGCCCGGGTCCTGGGCATGGCCAGCGCCGGGGTGGCGCCGCGCGTGATGGGCATTGGCCCGGTGCCGGCGGTGCGCAAGCTGGTCGAGCGGCTGGGGGTGGCGGTCAGCGATTTCGATGTGATCGAACTCAACGAAGCCTTCGCCAGTCAGGGCCTGGCGGTACTGCGCGAACTGGGGCTGGCGGACGATGCGCCACAGGTCAACCCCAATGGCGGCGCCATTGCTCTCGGTCACCCGCTGGGCATGAGCGGCGCGCGCCTGGTGCTGACGGCCCTGCATCAGCTGGAAAAGAACGGCGGTAAAAAAGGCCTGGCCACCATGTGCGTAGGTGTCGGCCAAGGGCTTGCGCTGGCCATCGAGCGGGTCTGACTGCCTGCCTTATAAGAAGAGAACGAGGAACCACCATGAGTGACAAGCCCGGTTACCGGCGCCCGCAAGCGGGTACTCAGCCTGATTACCTGCACCCGGCCTACCAGTCGACCAACACCCGCTCGCCGTCCAAGCCGCTGGTGTTCCTGCCCCATTCGCTGTCGGAAATCACCGGCCCGAGCATCGGCGCCGAATCGATCCAGGAACGGGACAACGACCTGACAGCCCAGCACCAAGGCCAGCCCCAGGGCGAGCGGATCATCATCCACGGCCGCGTGCTGGACGAAAACGGCCTGCCGGTGCCGGGCATCCTGGTGGAGATCTGGCAGGCCAACGCCGCCGGTCGTTATAACCACGACCGCGACCTGCACGATGCACCGCTGGATCCGAACTTCACCGGCACCGGGCGCACCGTGACCGATGCCGACGGCTGGTATCAGTTCCAGACCATCAAGCCCGGCGCCTACCCCTGGGGCAACCACCACAATGCCTGGCGCCCGGCGCATATCCATTTTTCGCTGTTCGGCCCAAGCATCCTCACCCGTCTGGTGACCCAGATGTATTTCCCCGGCGACCCGCTGCTGGAATATGACCCGATCTACAACTGCGTGCCGGACACCCGTGCCAAGGAACGCCTGATCGCCCGTTTCGATCTAGAGAAAACCATCCCTTCCTACGCCCTCGGTTACCGTTGGGACATCGTCCTGCGCGGCCGCGATGCCACGCCGATGGAGAAATGACATGACCCTGACCGCGACTACCTCCCACACCGTTGGCCCTTACTACCACATCGGCCTGACCTGGCTGAATCGCGAGGACCTGACCGAGGAAGGCACCCTGGGCGAGCGGGTGGCGATCACCGGCCAGGTGGTGGACGGCAACGGTAACTTCGTCAACGACGCCATGCTGGAAGTCTGGCAAGCCAACGCTGCAGGCAAGTACCGCCACGGCGAGGACGAGCAGGCCAAACCCCTGGACCCGCACTTCCAGGGGTTTGGCCGGGTGCCGGTGGATGCCGAAGGGCGTTTCCGCTTTACCACCATCAAGCCGGGTACGGTGCCGGGCCTGAAGGGCACGACCCAGGCGCCGCACCTGGTGGTACTGGTGTTTGCCCGTGGACTGGTCAAGCACCTGCTGACCCGCATCTACTTCGACGGCGAGCCGGCCAATGCCGCCGATTCACTGCTGGCCTGCGTGCCCGAAGAGCGCCGCACCACCTTGCTGGCCAAGGCCGATGCCGAGGGCTGCTATCAGTGGAACGTGATTCTCCAGGGTTCCGATGCCGAAACCGTGTTCTTCGACTACTGACTCGGAGCAGTTTGTAGCCGCTGCCGCAGGCTGCGAGCGGCTTGGGCGGCATACCGACGCAGCAGAGGCGACGAGCTTGATAGGCCGCAAGAGGTTCGGCTTGAGAGCGCCAAGCAGGGCTCGGGGTGGGGCTTTTCGCAGCCTTGCCGGGGCTCGGCAGCGGCTACAGGTCCACAGACCAAGATTGATTCCTGCCCGGGAGTGGGCAGGGCGCTATCCACGGGGAACGGGAGTGTTGCAAGGTGTGTCTAGGCTCACACCGTCCCCCATGAGTGAAAAACATGACTACAAGCACAAGTCACTACACCGGAGAGGAACGCCGCAAAAGGATTTTTGCGATTGTCGGTGCATCTTCCGGCAACCTGGTGGAATGGTTCGATTTCTACGTCTACGCCTTTTGCGCCATCTATTTTGCCCCGGCCTTTTTTCCTTCCGACGATCCCACGGTGCAGTTGCTCAACACTGCCGGGGTATTTGCAGCAGGATTTCTGATGCGCCCCATCGGTGGCTGGCTGTTCGGCCGGGTCGCCGACCGCCACGGGCGCAAGAACTCAATGATGATCTCGGTGCTGATGATGTGCGCCGGCTCTCTGGTCATCGCCTTTCTGCCAACCTACGCCAGCATTGGCGCCTGGGCACCGTTCCTGCTGTTGGTGGCGCGGCTGTTCCAGGGGCTATCGGTGGGGGGCGAATACGGCACTACGGCCACTTACATGAGTGAAGTGGCGCTCAAGGGCCAGCGTGGCTTCTTCGCCTCCTTCCAATACGTGACACTGATCGGCGGGCAACTGCTGGCCGTGTCGGTGGTGGTGATTCTTCAGCAGTTTCTCGATGAGCCCGAACTCAAAGCCTGGGGCTGGCGCATTCCGTTTGTGATCGGTGCCATTGCTGCGTTGATCTCGCTGTTGCTGCGTCGCTCGCTGAAAGAAACCACCAGCAAGGAGATGCGCGAGAACAAGGATGCCGGCAGCATCGCCGCGCTGTTCAAGAACCATTCGGCGGCCTTTATTACCGTGCTCGGCTACACCGCCGGCGGCTCGCTGATTTTCTACACCTTCACCACCTACATGCAGAAGTACCTGGTGAATACCGCGGGCATGCACGCCAAGACCGCCAGCTACATCATGACGGGCGCGCTGTTCTGCTACATGTGCATGCAGCCGTTGTTCGGCATGCTGGCGGACAGGATCGGCCGGCGTAATTCGATGCTCTGGTTCGGCGCCCTGGGCACCCTGTTCACCGTCCCGATCCTGCTGACTTTGAAGACCGTCAGCAGTCCGTTCCTGGCCTTTGTACTGATCACCCTGGCCCTGGCCATCGTCAGTTTCTACACCTCCATCAGCGGCCTGGTGAAGGCCGAGATGTTCCCGCCACAAGTGCGGGCGCTGGGGGTAGGCTTGGCTTATGCGGTGGCCAATGCGATCTTCGGTGGCTCGGCAGAATGGGTGGCCCTGAACTTCAAGAACATGGGCATGGAAAACACCTTCTACTGGTATGTCACGGCGATGATGGCGATTGCTTTCCTGTTCAGCCTGCGTCTGCCGAAACAGGCTGCATACTTGCACCATGACCTTTGACCCGTACGCCTGTGCCCGCCTAGGGCACAGGCGCACCAAGGACTGTTTATGACCTTACCTGCGAGCAACCAGTTGTTCGATGCCTACTTTACTGCCCGGGAAATGCGTGGGGTGTTCTGTGACCAGGGGCGGGTCCAGGCCATGCTCGACTTCGAGGCTGCCCTGGCCCGGGCCGAGGCGCGGACCGGGTTGATTCCGAGCGCGGCGGTTGCCCCCATCGAGGCGGCTTGCCACGCCCATCTCTATGACTTCCAGGCCCTGGGTGAAGCGATCGCCACGGCCGGCAATTCGGCGATTCCTCTGGTCAAGGCCCTGGGCAAGCAGATCGCCCGGACCGATGCCGAGGCCGAGCGTTATGTGCACCTGGGCGCCACCAGCCAGGATGTGATGGACAGCGGGCTGGTGCTGCAGGTGCGTCGTGCCGTGCATCTGCTGGAACAGGACCTGCATCGCCTGGGCGAGGTCTTGGCGACTCAGGCGCAACGCTATGCGGACACCCCGCTGGCCGGCCGTACCTGGTTGCAACACGCGACGCCGGTGACCCTGGGCATGAAAATCGCCGGTTGGCTGGGGGCGCTGACCCGCAGCCGTGAGCGCCTGCAGCAACTCAAGCCGCGCCTGTTGGTGCTGCAGTTTGGCGGAGCCTCCGGAACCCTCGCAGCCCTCGGTGAGCAGGCGCTGCCGATTGCCCGGGCCTTGGCCGAGCAGTTGCAATTGAGCCTGCCGGAGCAGCCCTGGCACACCCAGCGTGATCGCCTGGTGGAGTTCGCCTCGGTGCTGGGCCTGCTGGCCGGCAGCCTGGGCAAGCTGGGGCGCGATATCAGCCTGTTGATGCAGACCGAGGCGGCGGAAGTCTTCGAGCCCTCGGCGCCGGGCAAGGGCGGTTCGTCCACCATGCCGCACAAGCGCAACCCGGTGGGCGCGGCGGTCTTGATCAGCGCCGCGACCCGGGTTCCGGGGCTCTTGGCGACGATGTTTGCCGCCATGCCCCAGGAGCACGAGCGCAGCCTCGGCTTGTGGCACGCCGAATGGGAAACCCTGCCGGAGATCTGCTGCCTGGTGTCCGGAGCCCTGCAACAAGCCTTGCTGGTCGCCGAGGGCCTGGAGGTCGACAGCGCACGCATGGCGCGCAACCTTGACCTGACCCAGGGCCTGGTTCTGGCGGAAGCGGTGAGCATTGAGCTGGCCCAGCGCCTGGGGCGGGAGACGGCCCATCACCTGTTGGAACAATGCTGCAAACGTGCGGTGGCTGAACGACGCCATCTGCGCGAGGTATTGGCGGACGATGCCCAGGTCAGCGCCGAGCTGTCGGCGCCAGAGCTGGATCGTCTGATGGACCCGGCGCATTACCTCGGCCAGGCCCAGGCCTGGGTCGAGCGCGCCGTGGCTGAACATTTTGCCTTGAAGGCCTGAAGGAGACTGCTGTGGGAATCGTGAAACTCGCCGAGGGCGATCTGCACTATCAACTCGAAGGGCCAGAAGGTGCGCCGGTACTGGTGCTGTCCAACTCCCTGGGCACCGATCTGCACATGTGGGACAAGCAGATCGCGACGTTCACCCGGCACTTTCGGGTGTTGCGCATGGACACTCGCGGCCATGGCCGTTCGCTGGTGACCGAGGGGCCTTACAGCATCCAGCAACTGGGCCAGGATGTGCTGGCACTGCTCGATGCCCTGGATATACGCCGGGCGCATTTTTGCGGTCTGTCCATGGGCGGCCTGATCGGCCAGTGGCTGGGGATCAATGCCGGCGAGCGTCTGCACAAGCTGGTGGTGTGCAACACCGCGGCGAAGATTGGTGACCCGTCCATCTGGAACCCACGCATCGAGACGGTATTGCGTGACGGCCAGGCCGCCATGGTGGCGTTGCGCGATGCGTCCATCGCCCGCTGGTTCACCGAGGACTATGCCGAGGCCAATCCTCATCAGGCCAAGCTGAT
The DNA here is from genome assembly GCF_009861525.1 of Pseudomonas sp. LD120. GTDB lineage: Bacteria > Pseudomonadota > Gammaproteobacteria > Pseudomonadales > Pseudomonadaceae > Aquipseudomonas. Next base: position 1,655,927 of record NZ_WVHL01000005.1, read on the forward strand.
CACCGACATGCTCGCCGCCACCTCGCCCCAGGGTTATGCCGCCAACTGCGCAGCGGTGCGCGATGCGGATTTCCGTGAGCAATTGGCAGCGATCAAGGTGCCGACCCTGGTGATTGCTGGCAGCGAAGACGCGGTGACGCCGCCTTCTGGCAGTCACTTCATCCAGCAGCACGTGGCCGGTGCCGAGTACGCCGAGTTCTATGCCGCGCACCTGTCCAACGTCCAGGCCGGTGACGCGTTCAGCGACCGTGTCGTGGAATTCCTGCTGGCCTGACCCCGGATTCAAGGAGCCCTTTGTGGACGAGAAACAACGTTATGACGAAGGCATGCAGGTGCGCCGCGCCGTACTGGGCGACGCCCATGTGGACCGCAGCCTGAATGCCCTGAACGAGTTCAACTCGGAGTTCCAGGAAATGATCACCCGCCATGCCTGGGGTGATATCTGGACCCGTCCGGGCCTGCCGCGGCATACCCGCAGCCTGATCACCATTGCCATGCTGATCGGCCTTAATCGTAATGACGAACTGAAAATGCATCTGCGGGCTGCGGCGAGCAACGGTGTAAAGCGTGAAGAAATCAAGGAGTTGATCATGCACAGCGCGATCTACTGCGGGGTCCCGGCAGCCAACAGTACCTTCCATCTGGCTGAATCGATCTGGGATGAACTGGGCATCGAATCGCGGCTGTAGGCGAACGGCCTTGCTGCTGTTCGCGAGCAGGCTCGCTCCTACGCAGAGCAGATGGTGCTGATGCTGTCGTTGGAGCCGGCTTGCCGGCGAAAAGGGCCGTTAGCTATGGGCGTTGTTGGCAGCGTATTTGGCCGAGAACAACCAGGTCCAGGCCCGGTGGCCCGGTAGCCGGCTATGAATCAGGCTGACGACCTGCCAGCGCTAGATGTCCTTGAACAGGTTATGCCACCTGCCGGTCAGGATGCGCCGCCGAGTTGGGAGCCAGGGATGTTCTTTGGTGCGCTACGCCGAGTATTGGGTCGAGTCCTCTCAGCCTTGGCCCATATAGCCCCAGAGCAGCACGCTGGTGATGTAGATCAGACCTACCCAGAACATGCTGATCACGGTGTAACCCATGATGTCCTTGAGCTGCAGGCGGGAAAGCGCCAGGGCGGGCAATATCCAGAAGGGCTGTACCAGATCGTTCCAGGCATTGCCCAGCATCACCGCCATCGAGGTTTGCGCTAGGGAACTGTCCAGGGCTTTAGCGGCTTCGATCATGAAGGGGCCTTGGATTGCCCAATGTCCGCCGGCCGAAGGGGCAAAGAAGTTAATCAGGAATGAGCTGATCAGTCCCCAGAAGGGCAGGCTCTGTTGAGTGGAGATATCCACGAAGACCCTGGAGATGCTGTCCACCAAGCCAGACCCCGCCATGATCGCCATGATTCCCGCGTAGAAGGGGTATTGGAGAATGATGCCGCTGATGGTTCTGATACCGTCGTTGAGGCGGATGATGTATTGCGCGGGCGTACGCAACAGCAGTATGCCGAGAAACAGAATCAGTCCATTGACCTTGTTCAGGTCCAGGCTCGCACCACGATAGAAGCTTACGGCCAGATAGCTCAGCCCCAGTAGGCCGATACCCAGGCTCAGCAGCCGACTGTTATTGAGGCGGGTCGCCAGAGTGTGGTCTCCAAGCAAGGGCGCGCCTTGCTTTTGTGTTTGCTGCGACTCGAATTGACCAATATCGATTTCAACTATCGGGGTGCCAGGCGCGGGGTGTAGTGCGGCATTGAGCAGTGGCAAGGTGATCAGCACGGCCAGTGCCGTGAGCAGCATTGGCCAGGAAAATATGGTCTGGCTAAGGCTGATCAGCCCCAGGTTGTGCTGCATCGGATGCCCTGGGGTGGAGATCAGCACTGGAATGGTTGCCGACAGGCCAAGTCCGTAGAGAGTGAAGCCGCTATAGGCGGAGGCGATGATCAATGGATAGTGAATGCCGCGGATATGCACTGCCAGTTTGCGCGCGACGATGCCTCCTACCACCAGGCCGAATCCCCAGTTCAGATAGCTGCCCAGGCCTCCCACCAGCGTGGCGATGATGATTGCATTCCGTGGCGTACTCACCCGTCGCACTATGGCGTCCAGGGTACGGTTCACCAGAGGTGATGTGGCGAGCACATAGCCCATCGCCAGGATCACCGCCATTTGGGTGGTAAAGGCCAGCAGGTTCCAGAAACCATCGCCCCATTGCAGCAGTGACTCAACAGCAGGAACGCCCTCGACCAGTATCGCCAACAGCAGTGCCAGAAAGGTCAGCACGATGGCGAAGACAAACGGATCTGGCAGGAAACGCCGCATCAGTTCGGTGAAAAAAGAGACGATTGAGTTCATGATTCTTCCTTGAGTGTGGGCCTATTGTTCGAGGTATTGCCAAGCACTTTCGGGGCTGTCCTGTTCAAGGCTTCTTGCCTGCCAGCAGGAACAACTCCCATTCGAATTCCAGGTATTCCCGGCCTGCCGGCCACGCGGCCGCCAGTTCCCTGGCCAGTCTTGGCATCGGGTCCAGCCTGCAGCGTTCGACATAGCGTTGGGTCGCCGACCAAGTTCGGATGTGACGGAGGTAGTCCTGTAGATTCCAGCGTTGGCGAATAAGGAGTTTGGGGGTGTGAATGCGTTCGTAGGGAAAGGGCAGGTGCTGCAGCCCATCAAGCAATAGCAGGTGATTTGCTGGCCAGTCCTTCTGCAGGACTACACAGCGGAAGTGCTCGACTACCTGTTCCAATGCGGTACTCAACGGCTTGTTGAAGGTATAGCCAGCGATGAGCAACAGCCCCTGGCTTTTCAGGCAATGATCGACTTGACGATAGAGGGCTTGCGTATCGATCAAGTGAATGGCCTGGACCACGCACACAGTGTCGAAGAGATTGGCTGCGAAGCAGGCGTCTTCTGCTGCGAGAACCTGAAAGTTCACGTTGGAGATATAGGGGGTATTGTGAATTTCATGCGCGCTGATATCGGTAGCAGTCACCCTTTCGAAGAACACTGCCAGGTTGATTGCTACCTGGCCTCGGCCAGTGGCACAGTCCCAGGCATGGCCACAGGTTGGTACTTGGTCCCGGATGAAATCGTAAAACTCATTGGGGTAATTAAAATGCGGGATGTGGTTGCTTTGAGTTTCTATGGGAAGGAAGTTCTTATGTTTTTCTGTACGTGGATGATTGTTCACTGCCGTCGTTCCTCCTGGAAAATATTCCTGACTTTGCGCGCAGTCGCGCAGCGGCTGGAAATGGTATGGCAGCGTTGTAGAAGACAACCAATGGTATATTTCCATCATATTCATCGATGCTGGTGATTGATCATGATTGAGTTAAGGCATCTTCGTTATTTTATTGCGATTGCCAAGTTTCAGCATATGACTCGTGCGGCAGAATCGTTATGTGTGACCCAATCCACTCTTTCGCATCAAATAAAACAGTTGGAAACATTGTTGGGGGTACAGCTTTTCGATCGAGTTGGCCGTGGGGTTGAGTTGAGCTTTTCCGGAAAAGCGTTTCTGGAATATGCCATTCGCGCATTGAGGGAGGTCGAGGAGGGGGCGCTGGCGCTGCGCGACATAGACTCTCCGGCCCACGGTCTTATACGCATAGGTGGTATCAGTAGTTATATCGATAGCTTGTTACCCAAGGTGGTTTCCTCTTTGAATAGGCGATATCCAAATGTTCGAGTAGTTGCCGAGGAACTATCGGCTGGTGAGGTTGCAGAAGCATTGTTGTCCGGTGGGATCGATTTGGGTATTTCATTCTCGGAATCATTTAAGCTCGATTTTCAAGTGATGCCCCTATTTGTTGAATCCTTGGTGCTGACGGTATCGACTCTTCATGTTTTTGCATCTAGAACAGTTGTTGATGCCACTGAGCTTACATCCATGAACCTAGCGTTGCAGACCTCGCGTTATCACTCAAGGAAACTGATCGATGAATTGCTTGGGCATTTTATCGACGAAAGTATAAAGGTCGAGTTAGGTTCTCTTGACTGTTTGTTGAGTCTTGTACGGTCGAACCCGCAGATTGCCTTGGTGCATTTCGAACACAAGCTGCGTGTAGACCCATTGTTGGTGCATATTCCTATTCAAAATCCAGATGCCACCCGTACGGCTGTTCTGATGCGTCATCCGCAGCGCCGGGAGACGGCCCTCCAGCAAGAGGTATCGAGATTGATTCAGGCCGTTTCCAGTCAGGTTTGAGCAGGTTTCAACGTTGGATGAGCCGCGCCAATTGGTTTTCATCAATCTGCACCCCCAGCCCCGGCCCTTTGGGTAACCACAGCTTGAAGTCGTGGTATTGCGGGCGCTCGCTGACCACGTCCTCGGCCAGCAGCAAGGGGCCGAACAGTTCAGTGTCCCAAGCCAGTGGTGGCAAGGTTGCAAATGCATGGGCTGAGGCCAGTGTGCCAATGCTACTTTCGAGCATCGTGCCGCCATACAGATCGATTCCTGCGGCCTGAGCGATAGCTGCCGTACGCAAGACTGCGCGGGGGCCGCCGGTCTTGGCGATCTTCAGGGAAAAGATTGGCGCAGAGGCGGCGCTAGCCAGGTTGAAACTGTCGGCTACGGATTCGATTGCTTCATCGGCCATCAATGGAATGGGCAGGTGGCGGCTCAGCCGTGCCAAGGCTCGCCAGTCGTGACGGGGTACGGGCTGCTCGATCATCTCGACGCCGGCTGCGGCCAACTGGGCACCCGCACCGATGCACAGCGACTCGCTCCAGGACTGGTTGATGTCGACGCGCACGCTGGCACGATTGCCCAATGCCTGCTTGATCGTGGCCGCGTGCTGGACGTCCCGGGCGAGCGAGGTCGCTCCCAGCTTGACCTTGAAGTGCCGGTGGCGATGTAGGTCCAGCATCTTTTCGGCTTCATCGATGTCCTGGTGTGTATCGCCGCTGGCCAGGACCCAGACGACTTCCAGGGCGTCGACTAGCGGTCCTCCGAGCACTTCGGCCACCGACAGGCCGAGGTGCTTGCCTTGAGCATCCAGCAATGCGCTTTCAACTGCAGAGCGGGCGAAGGTATTGCCCTTTATCGAGTTGTCTATACGCTCCATCAATGCGTTGAGGTTGTAGGGATTTTGTCCGATCAGCAGTGGAGTGAAGTAGCGCTCGATGTTGACCTTGATGCTCTCCGGGCTCTCTCCGGCATAGGACAGGCCGCCAATGGTGGCTGCTTCGCCGATTCCGCTAACTCCGTCACTGCAGCGTATGCGCAGAATCACTGTCAATTGGGTTTCTATGGTGTGCATCGCTAATTTGTGCGGCCGCAGTAGAGGTAGGCCGACGAGATGGGCCTCGACATGTTCGATGTGATGAGAGGACATGGCTTTCCCGTTCCTTGGGTTATTGGGCTGTTGAATCGCCGGGCAATGTTGTTGCTGAACTTCGGCCAGGGTCAACAGCCTACCGGGCAGGTAAAAAACTATTCAGGGCACGCAATGCTCTGGATTGATTGGGGAAAGACAGGGGGCGAGAGATTTATCGTGAGGCTAAATAAGCTGTTCAAGGCTCTTTTAGAGCAATAGACACAAACTTATTGAGAGTATTCTGTCGGTTATTCAGTAAAATCTTTAGCCTTAAAGGGGAAAGTTCAGAGTCTCACTTGGCATCCTGTCTTGGCCTGTTCCTGGTTTGGGCACCACCGGGAACTGCTGTGACCTTGTATCAAGCAGAGCCATCACTCTGTGCCGGAAAACCAAGCAAGGAAGGTGGGAGGGCCGGAGGGCCAGGGATATAGAGCCTGACCTTCCCAAGAGGAGCTTGCACACTCCGTCATAACTCCAGCGTACGGGCGTGAAAAAATCGTCTGCAATCGTATTGGGGGCTCCTCCTGCAAAAGACGGATCGAGTTTTTTTGTTGTTGCAGAAGCCGGCTTGCTGGTGGAATGGATCTATCAGCCAGGCGCGGTTACAGCAGGCTCAGCGGATAGCTGACGATCAGGCGGTTCTCGTCGAACTCGTTGTTGCTGAAATCACGGCGTATGGTGGAGTTGCGCCATTTCAGGTTGAGGTTCTTCAAGGTGCCGCTCTGCACCGTGTACCCAAGCTCGCTTTCCCGGCCCCATTCCTTGCCATCGCTGACGGTGGCGGTGTGCACGTTGCTGCCGCTGATGTAGCGGTTCATCAGGGTCAAACCAGGCACGCCCAGGGCGGCGAAGTTGTAGTCATGGCGCAGTTGCCAGGATTTTTCCTTGGCGTTGTCGTAGCTGGCGTTGTAGCTGTCGTTGGCCAGGGTCCCGCCGCTGGTGCCATTGACCCGCATCCAGCCGCTGTCGCCAGTGAGTTTCTGCAGGCCGACGTAGAAGGTGTTGCCGCCGTATTTGGCCGAGAACAGGCCGGACCAGGTGCGGTTTTCCAGATCGCCGGCCCGGGCGCTGCCGTCTTCCTTGCCGTAGAAGAAGCCCAGGTTGGCCCCCAGGGTCCAGTCGCCCAGGGGCTGGGTGTGGATCAGGTTGACGAACTGCTGGCTGTAGATGTCCTTGAGTTCGGCATTCCACAGGCCGATCTGGGTGCGCTTGTCATTGAAGGCGTATTCGGCCCCCTGGAAGTTGAAGCGATCCGAGGTGAAGGCCGCTTTGCCGAACATCGTCATGTCGCTCATGCTGCTGTCGTCGCGGGGGCTGTTGCCACGGAACTGACCGCCGTAGAGGGTCAGGCCGGCGATTTCCTTCGAGGTGATCTGGCCGCCGCGGAAGGTCTGCGGCAGCGAGCGACCGTCATCCGAACGCAGGATCGGCAGCACCGGCATCCATTCGCCAACCTTGACCTCGGTCTGCGACAGCCGGGCCTTGAAGGCCACTCCCAGGCGCTCGAAGTTGTCCGCCGGGCGCCCGTCGTGGTCCAGGGGCAGCAGTTGGGTGCCGCCGGTGCCCTTGCCACCGTCGAGCTTCAGCGAGTACAGGCCCAATACATCCATGCCGAAGCCTACCGTGCCCTGGGTGAATCCTGACTTGGCGTCGAGGATGAAGCTCTGCGTCCACTCTTCAGCCTTGCCCTGGACCTTGCTCGGGTTGGTGAAGTTGCGGTTGATGTAGAAGTTGCGCAGGTTCAGGTTGGCCTGGGCATCTTCGAGAAAGCCCGACTCTGCGGCCATGACCGGCAGGGCGGCGCTGGTCAGCGCCAGGGCCAGAAGGCTGGGCAGAAGGTATTGCGGCGGGGTGATTGGCTTCATTCGTCGGTCTCTCTAATTGTTAGGGGTGCAACGATCCACTGCCGCAAAAAGCCCATGCGGACAGCTTTCAAGGTGTGGGAGGAGGTGCTTGCAGGATCAGCCGGAGCGGGTAGGACGTGAGGGCATGGCATCGAACCTGTTGTTATTGGTGTGTTCGGGTGCCGGGAATGGTGCGTCGCGGATCAGGGCCGATCAATTGGCGAATGCGGGTTCTGGGCGATTAACGAACAGTTATCGGGCCGGGTGTGGCGAGCCGCCAGTGGATATATCCCTGATGAATCCTGAGGTTGTCCTCGCTGATCGATCAATGCTGGAAGTTGCGCTATTTCCATGACGCTGCGGGCGGCATCAACTAGTTAATAAAAAGGACTTATTGCTTTAGTAGTAAATCCTTGTTGTTGGATGTTGTTCTTATATAAAAGGATATAGGGCTAATCGCCAGTTAAGCTTGATATTCGGTGTTATCGATTATCGTAAAAAGGTTTAAGTGAAAGGTTTGTGCTCGCTGGAAAAGCAGGTTTGCCTTGCTATATTAAAGTTCCTCAAGGCGGACAAGGATAAGTTTAAAGTTTCGTCGGGAGAGGGCTTTTTATCGTGTTGTGAATATACAAGGAGAAATACCATGAGTACGAGAGTCAATCAGGAACGCTTGGCGTCGGTAGTCGGTCGCGCACTTCTGGATAAGGAGTTCGCCGCACAGTTGCAAAAGGACCCAGAAGCAGCGGCCAAAGGCATCGGCGTGCACCTGAGTGTTACCGAAGTGGGTGCAGTGAAAAGTATCGATACGGCAAAACTGACCAGCGCCGGTTCGGCGATTCGCGACAAAATTGGTGTCGCGGCAATCTTTGACACTCAACAGCAACAGGCGCGCATGGACTGAGCCAGGCGTGTGCAGTCCGGGGTGCCGCGCTCAAGTTTTCATCAGTGCGGCACACCGGAACCGAGATTCAAGGTCATCGTGGAGTGCCTGTCCGTGTCCATCACCCTGGTGTCGATGCAGGAAGCCGACTTCAGTCGTTTCGCCCAGCGAGCCCTGGATGAATACGCCACCGGCATGGTGGCGGCCGGGGAATGGTTGCCGGAGCAGGCTTCGCTCCAGGCGGCAGAGGTGTTCCGCCAGTTGCTGCCGCAGGGGCGTCTGAGTACGCACAATCACTTGTGGCGGGCGCTGTGTGCGGGACGGGCGGTGGGCGAGTTGTGGATCGCCGAGCGCCAGGTGGGCTCTCGACGGATTGCCTTCATCCTCGATCTTTATATCGAACCGATCGAACGTCGCCGGGGTTACGCCAGGCAGACGCTGCTGGCCGGTGAGTCGGCGGCGCGTGAGTGGGGGTGTGACGAGATGCGTTTGCATGTCTTCGGGCACAACCTAGGGGCGCGTCGTCTTTATGAACTGCTGGGCTATGAAGTCGCCAGCCTGACGATGAGCAAGCCCTTGCCGTGACCTTAAGGGAAGGTTGAACCATGGACAGCGTTAACAGTCAGCAACCAGAACTTTCCATTGATGAGCTATTTCAGGGCACTACTTTTCTCCCGGACAGCGAGTCGGAACGTTTTTTAAAGTTACAGGAGCACGTCGAAAAGAATCGTTATACGATGTTTGTCGCGTTATATGCCGAGCTGTCAAAGTTGTTTGTCGCCGACTCTGCGTTGAATCTTTTTTTTAAACAGGCGCTGGATATTATTCTGTCTCCACCCAGTGCTCGCGCCAAACTTATCGCCCATCCAGTGTTTCAGATCTGGAGCATTCTGACGTTTCGTGATGTTAACTATCTGTTGACCGGAAAGACGCTGGATGATGCTGAAGTTAAAGCCAGGCTGCTGGAGTTTGCGCAAGTACTGCAACGGATCGAAGCTTCGCAGGATGCACAGGTCGATGAGCAATACCCGCCGGTTTATCGATTCGATGTCGACCCGTTGATCACCCAGGTCACGCCGCCCAGTTATGACTATCCGCCAGATGAGCAGACCCGGCGTCAGCTGGAGCGGGCGGGTTATTCCAAAGCCTTTTTCAAGGACGTCATGCAACTTGCCCTGCTGCGGATCAAGCACACCTGGCCGGCCTGTCATGAACAGTGGCAAGTGCTGGTCAAGGCCGTGTGTTATTTGCCCGACGGCAGTTTTCGCAGTTGCTCGGCGTCCCGTTATACCGGGGTGATCCTGCTGTCGAGCCGGGACAACTCGATACTCGATATGGAAGAGTCGCTGGTGCATGAAGCAACCCACCAGTTGCTGTACAACATCGTTGAAGTCGCTGCGGTGGTGGAGCCACACGCTTCCAAAGAGGCCCTGTATTCCTTGCCCTGGTCGGGGCAGCAGCGTGACTTGTATGGCTACTTCCACGCCTTCTACGTCTACATCGCCCTGGTCAAGTACCTGGAGCGGGTCCAGGCCCGTCCGGCAGAGGAAATGCGCCGGGCCGAGCAGCGCATGCTGTTTATCCTGCGGGGCTTGAGCAAGGCGCTGGCGGATTTCGAAACCGCACCGGGTTTCACCGCGCAAGGGCGGGAACTGCTGGGCAACCTGATGCAGGAAGTGCGTCGGCTGGAGCGTCGTCATGCCGGGTTGCTGAGTCGGGGCGAGGGTGCCAGCACCGTTGTCGCGCCCCTGCACCTGACGGCCTGAGCCAGGGAGGCGAACATGCAAAACTTCGATTCTTCGCGTTTCCCCGAAGCCGGGGTTGGGCTGGAATACCATTTGCCGCATGGCGCCGGGGCAGGAGGGCTCGATCCCACCATCGAGCGGATTCTGGGTGAAGGGCTGCCGTACTTCGATTACCTGGAGTTCCAACCCACCCACTGCATTCTGCAGCCGCGGCTGAAAGAGCTGGGCGGACGGGTGCCGGTGCTGCTGCATTCTTCCAGCCTGTCCCTGGGCAGCGTCGGCATTGAGATGGACCGGGAGTTTTTGCACATGACCCGCCGTCTGTGCGATCGGACCTCATCCCCCTGGCTGGCGGAGCATATTTCCTGGTCACGGTTTCAGGGCGGTGATACCCAGCATTTCATTTTGCCGAGCCTGGCCCGCGAAGTGGCCGATACGGTGGTGGCCAACGCCCTCGAGCTGCAGGCCTTCACCCGGACCCCCCTGGTGCTGGAGAACGCTCCCCGGCTGTTTTCCATGGACATTGGCCAGGAACTCTCCGAAGGCGGGTTCATTTGCAGTGTGGTCGAGCGCAGTGACAGTGGCTTTCTTCTGGACCTGGACAGCGCCATCAGCACGGCCAGGGCCCTGGGCTACGACTTGCGCGATTACCTGCGCTCATTGCCGCTGCAACGTCTGATTGAGGTGCATATCGGCGATCCGCGCCGGGACTGGGACATATTGCGCCAACTCTTGCAGTGTGCGCCGCTCAAGGCGATCACCATCGAGTGGGACATTGCCGATCGAGCCGAGGACCCGCAGTTGTCGGCGCTGATCAAGGAGATCAAGGCCCTGCGGTCCGAACCTCTGTTCTGGCAGGCTGCGCCTGTTGCCAGTGCGCCGGCTCCGGCGGGTGGCGCGGTGGATGGCCAGAGTTTGTTCGAACTGCGGCCGGGGACCTGGCTCGGTTTCGCCCATCAGTCCTTTTCCCTGCGCGATCGTCGGCGCGGTCTGGACCTGGAGTTGTCGACGGAGTTTTTGCCGCTGGTACGGCATTTTCTCTGCCCGCGGACCCTGGACAGTGCACTCTTGCTACCCGGCGCGTTGCAGGGCGAGAGCCTGGCGGTGCTCCAGGAGCTGATTGAGTTGGGCCTGTTGCAGCCCGGGCAGTCCCGGGGCCTTGCCGAGCCCGAGGACGCCAGCGATATCTGGGCCCATTGGCAGGACGCCCTGGATTTCTACCTGGGGACTCGCACTCAAACCGCTACGCCCTACATCAGTGTGGCGCAGATGGAAGAACAGCTGGCAGGCAAGGCGTTGCAGCAGCGTCAGCCATCGGCGTTCAAGGACTACTTTTCACACCCGTTCCTTGCCCTGGACAATCCTCTGTTGGCATCTGCACCGGCGCTGGGTCAGCAGAGCCTGCTGGACGTCCTGAGCGATCGCGAAACTTGCCGCACCTTCGACGGTTCGCCCCTGAGCGCCCGGCAGTTGTCCCTGCTGCTGTATTACACCTGGGGCGCTACCCAGATGCGCCGCAACCCCATGGGCGACTTCTTCCTGAAGAAAACCTCGGCCTCCGGCGGCTCTCTGCATGCCATCGAGGTCTATCCGATCCTGCTCAATGTGCAGGGCTTCGAGGCGGGGTTGTACCACTATTCGGTGCGTCGGCACGGGCTTGAACTGTTGTCGCGAGAGGACCCCAGGGCGTGGATTGGCGCAGCCTGTGGCGAGCAGGACTGGATCAGCAAGGCCGCCGTGGTGTTTCTGTCCACCGCGCGGCTTGAGCGCCTGGCCTGGAAGTACCCGGGCAGCCGGGCCTTGCGCGTGGCCTTGATGGACTGCGGCCACCTGAGTCAGAGCTTCGCCTTGGTGGCCACGGCGCTGGGGCTCAAGAGCTGCACCACGGCAGCCTTGCGCGACGAGACCTTCGAAACCCGACTGGGCCTGGATTACCTGCGCGAGCCGGTGTTCCTGCTCAATGGTGCCGGCGGCTGAGGGGAGGGCGCGCAAGGCATAAAAAAACCCACCGTCAGGTGGGTTTTTCATACGCACAGGCAGTGCTTCAGAACAGATGCAGTGCCGGGGCCTTTTCAGCCAGTGGCTCGTTCTTCGCTGTCTGTTCGTTCCAGCCTCCGCCGAGGGCCTTGTACAGGTTGACCTCACTGGTCAGTTGCGACAGTCGATCGGTGATCAACGCCTGCTGGGCACTGAACAGGGAGCGCTGGGCGTCGAGGAAGGTCAGGTTACTGTCGACCCCAATGCGATAGCGCTGCTCTGCCAGGCGGTAGTAGTCCTGGTTGGCGTTGACGAAATCTCGCTGCGCCTGCAACTGCTGGTTGTAGGTCTGGTGTGCCGCCAGGCCATCGGAGACTTCCTGAAAGGCGGTCTGGATGGACTTCTCGTACTGCGCGACGGTGATGTCTTTTTGGATTTTCGAATAGTCCAGGCTGGCGCGCAGGCTGCCGGCGTTGAAGATCGGCAGGTTGATCTGCGGCTGGAACAGCCAGGTGCCCGAGCCGCCCTTGAACAGCCCCGAGAGGTCCGGGCTCAAGGTCCCCGCGTTGGCCGTCAGGCTGATGCTGGGGAAGAACGCTGCCCGTGCTGCGCCGATGTTGGCGTTGGCTGCTTTGAGCTTGTACTCGGCTTCGAGAATGTCTGGGCGCCGTTGCAGCAGTTCCGATGGCAGTCCGGCTGGCAGATCGCTCAGCAGGTTGGCCGACAGCGGTTGGGCTTCTGGCAGGTTGGCCGGAATTGCGGTACCCAGCAGCAGGGTCAGGCTGTTTTCATCCTGAGCCACCTGGCGGGTGTAACGAGCCAGTTGCACCCGGGCGTTTTCCACCGAGGTCCGCGCCTGGCTCAGGTCCAGGGCCGAAGCCACGCCCACTTCATTGCTGCGCGAGGTCAGGCGGTAGCTTTCCTCGTAGGTATCTAGGGTGTCCTGGGTCAGCTTCAGCAGCTCCTTGTCGGCCTGCCAGGTCATGTAGGCATTGGCCACGCTGGCCACCAGACTGATCTGGGTGCTGCGTCGGGCTTCTTCGCTGGAGAAGTAGGTCTGCAAGGCTTGGTCGCTCAAGCTGCGAACACGGCCGAACAGGTCCAGCTCATAGGCGCTGACGCCCACCGTGGCCGAATACTGACTGGTGATCCCGGCTTTGCCGGTTTGCGACATACGCGCCGGCGTGCGCTGACGACTGCCACTGGCGTTGGCCGAAACCGCAGGGAACAGATCAGCCCGCTGGATCTGGTACTGCGCGGCGTAGGCATCGATGTTCAGCGCCGCGACCTTGAGGTCGCGGTTGTTTTCCAGTGCAGTCTGGATCAGTTGCTGCAACGCTGGGTCATGGAAGAACTGCCGCCAGCCCTGTTCGGCGGCCGCCACGTTGGCGGCCTCCTTGGGCGAGTAGGCAGGGCCTTGGGGGAATTGCGCCGCCACCGGCGCATCCGGTCGCTGATAATTCGGTATCAGCGAGCAACCACTCAGCGCGATGGCGGCGATTGCTAGGGAGAGTAGCGACTTGCTCATTGGCCAGCCTCTTTAGAAGTTGCAGTAATTTCTGATTGGTCCGCTTTCCTGCGGCCCATGGACGATACCGTGACGAAGAACAATGGCACCCAGAAGATCGCCAGAATGGTCGCGGTGAGCATGCCGCCGATTACCCCGGTACCGATCGCATGCTGGCTGCCCGAGCCGGCGCCGGTGGAGACGGCCAATGGCACGACCCCGAGGACGAAGGCCAGGGAGGTCATGATGATCGGACGCAGACGCATGCGGCAGGCCTCGATGGCGGCATCCACCAATGTGCGGCCCTGCTCGTGCAGTTCCTTGGCGAATTCCACGATCAGAATGGCGTTTTTCGCCGCCAGACCGATGGTCACCAACAGCCCCACCTGGAAGTACACGTCGTTGGACAGGCCGCGCAGGCTGGTGGCCATCAGCGCACCGATGATCCCCAGAGGTACCACCAGCATGACCGCGATCGGAATCGACCAGCTTTCATACAGCGCTGCCAGACACAGGAACACCATCAACAGGGACAAGGCGTACAACGCAGGCGCCTGCGAACCCGACAGGCGTTCCTCGTAGGACAGACCGGTCCAGGAGATACCCACACCCGGCGGCAGCTTGGCGGCAATGGCTTCGACTTCGGCCATGGCCTCACCGGTACTGTAGCCAGGGGCTGGTGCACCGAGGACTTCCATGGCTTCCACGCCGTTGTAACGGGCCAGTTTCGGCGAACCGTAGATCCACTCGCCCTTGGCGAAGGCGGAGAACGGCACCATGGTCCCGGCGCTGTTGCGTACGTACCACTTCTTCAGGTCTTCGGGGCTCATGCGCGCACTGGCCTGCCCCTGGATGTAGACCTTCTTCACTCGACCACGGTCGATGAAGTCGTTGACGTAGCTACTGCCCAAGGCAATCGACAAGGTGCTGTTGATGTCGGTGAGGCTGACGCCCAAGGCGCTGGCGCGTTCGTCATCGATGCTCAACTGGTATTGCGGTTCATCGTTCAGGCCGTTCGGACGCACCTGGGATAGCACCTTGCTTTGGGCCGCCATGCCGAGGAACTGGTTGCGCGCAGCCATCAGCTTCTCGTGACCGATACCGGCGCGGTCCTGGAGGAACACGTCGAAACCGGTGGCGTTACCCAACTCCAGTACCGCTGGCGGGGCGAAGGCGAACACCATCGCGTCACGGAAGCTGAAGAAGTGCTGCTGGGCACGGGCCGCCAGGTTGAACACGCTGTTTTCTGCGGAGCGCTCGCCCCAGGGCTTGAGCATGATGAAGGCCATGCCCGAGCTCTGGCCGCGACCGGCGAAGTTGAAGCCGTTCACGGTGAACACCGAAGCCACAGTGTCCTTTTCTTTGTCCAGCAGGTAGGCGCGCATCTCGTCCACCACCACCTGGGTCCGTTCGGCACTGGAGCCGGCCGGAGTCTGCACCTGGGCGAACAGTACGCCCTGGTCTTCTTCGGGCAGGAACGCAGTCGGGATGCGGGTGAACAGCCAGATCATGCCCACGACGATCAGGACGTAGGCCAGCAGGTACGGAACCTTGTTGCGCAGGATGTTGCCGACGCCGCGCTCGTAGCCTTTCACGCTGCGATCGAAGGTGCGGTTGAACCAGCCGAAGAAGCCGCGCTTCTCATGATTCTGCCCCGCAACCACAGGCTTGAGCATGGTGGCGCACAGGGCCGGGGTGAAGATCAGGGCCACCAGCACCGACAGGGCCATGGCCGACACCACGGTGATCGAGAACTGTTTGTAGATCACCCCCGTGGAGCCACTGAAGAACGCCATCGGCAGCAGTACTGCGGACAGCACCAGGGCGATACCCACCAGGGCGCCCTGGATCTGGCCCATGGATTTCTTTGTCGCTTCCTTGGGTGACAGGCCTTCCTCGTGCATCACCCGCTCGACGTTTTCCACCACGACGATGGCGTCGTCCACCAGCAAGCCGATGGCCAGTACCATGCCGAACATGGTCAGGGTGTTGATGCTGAAGCCGGCCGCCGCGAGGATGCCGAAGGTCCCCAGCAGTACCACCGGCACCGTCATGGTGGTGATCACCGTGGCGCGGAAGTTCTGCAGGAACAGGAACATCACCAGGAACACCAGGACGATCGCTTCCACCAGGGTTTCAACCACGCCCTTGATGGATTCGGTGACCACTGGCGTGGTGTCGTAGGGGAATACCACCTTCATGCCTTGCGGGAAGAAGGGTTCCAGGTCGCTGATGGTCTTGCGTAGCGCCTTGGCGGTGTCCAGGGCGTTGGCACCGTTGGCCAGCTTCACCGCCAGACCGGACGCCGGCTTGCCGTTGAACTGGGCGCTGATGGCGTAGTTTTCACCGCCCAGCGCTACATCGGCAACATCACCCAGGCGTACTTGCGAGCCGTCCTTGTTGACCTTCAGCAGGATCGCCTTGAACTGTTCGGCCGTTTGCAAGCGAGTCTTGCCGATGATGGTGGCGTTCAGTTGCTGGCCGGGCAGGGCGGGCAGGCCACCGAGCTGGCCGGAGGAGACCTGGACGTTCTGTGCGGCAACCGCGGTCTTCACGTCCACCGGGGTCAGGTTGAAGTTGTTCAGCTTGGCCGGGTCGAGCCAGATTCGCATGGCGTACTGGGCACCGAACACCTGGAAGTCACCCACACCCGCGGTTCGCGAGATCGGGTCCTGCATGTTCGACACGATGTAGTTCGACAGATCGTCCTTGGACATGCTGCCGTCCTCGGACACCACCCCGATCACCAGCAGGAAGTTCTTCACCGCCTTGGTCACGCGGATACCCTGTTGCTGCACTTCTTGCGGCAGCAGCGGGGTGGCCAGGTTGAGCTTGTTCTGTACCTGGACCTGCGCGGTGTCCGAGTTGGTGCCTTGCTCGAAGGTGGCGGTGATGGTCATGCTGCCGTCGGAGTTACTTTCCGAGGACACGTAACGCAGGTTGTCGATACCGTTGAGCTGTTGCTCGATCACCTGGACCACGGTGTCCTGTACGGTCTGTGCAGAAGCGCCCGGGTAGGTCACGGAGATCGCAATCGCCGGAGGGGCGATGCTCGGGTACTGGTTGATCGGCAATTTGAGGATCGATAGAGCCCCGACCAACATGATCACCAGGGCAATTACCCAGGCGAAGATCGGACGGTCGATAAAAAATTTCGACATGGTTTACTCCCCTTTGCCGCCTGCAGCTTTGTCAGTTGCCTGTGCGGGGGCCGGGTTCTTTGCTGGAACGTTGGTCGCTTCGCTGACTTTGACTTCAATGCCAGGTTTAACGAATTGCAGGCCTTCGGTGATCAGTCGATCTCCGGCGTTGAGGCCATCCTCCACCAACCATTGGCTGCCGACCGTGCGGCTGGCTTTGAGTTCGCGCAGTTGGACTTTGTTGTCCGGACCCACCACCAAGGCGGTCGGGGTGCCTTTCAGGTCACGGGTCACACCTTGTTGCGGCGCCAGGATCGCTGAGCTGTTCACACCGGCTTGTAGTTGGGCGTGGACGAACATGCCCGGCAGCAGGGTGTGCTCAGGGTTGGGGAATACAGCACGCAGGGTGACCGAACCGGTGGTTTCATCCACCGACACTTCCGAGAACTCCAGCTTGCCGTCGAGCTTGTACTGGCTGCCGTCTTCCAGGGTCAGTTTGACCTTGGCCGCGTTGTTACCGACTTTCTGCAGTCGCCCGCTTTCCAGCTCGCGGCGCAGTTCCAGCAATTCCACCGAGGATTGGGTGACATCGACGTAGATCGGGTCCAACTGCTGGATCACCGCCATGGCATCGGCTTGGCCGTTGCTCACCAGAGCGCCCTCAGTCACCGAAGAACGTCCGATGCGCCCGGTCAGTGGTGACAACACCTTGGTGTAGCGCAGGTTGATCTGGGCGCTTTGCAATGCGGCTTCCGATTGCAAGCGATTAGCCACGGCCGTGTCGTATTCCTGACGGCTTACGGCTTGCTCATTGACCAACTGCTTGTAGCGATCAGAAATCGACTTGGTGGCTTGCAGATTAGCCTCGGCACTCTTCAGCGTTGCCTGATAGATCGATGGATCGATCTGATAAAGCTGCTGACCTTCCTTAACATCTCCGCCTTCTTTGAACAGGCGCTTGAGAATGATCCCATTTACCTGTGGGCGAACTTCGGCGATGCGAAACGCAGTGGTCCGGCCCGGGAGTTCGGAAGTCAAGGTGAAGGCTTGTGGTTGCAGAGTGACTACACCGACCTGAGGGGCTTGAGGGGCAGGTGCCGCCTCTTCCTTTTTACATCCGCTGAGCAGCGATGCCAGGGCGACGGCAGTGACCAGAGCGGTAACAGCTGGCTTGAGTTGCATGAAGATCCTCGGTCAGGCACGCAAGATGCGCACAAGAAAAGTGGAAGGTGAAAAGGCGTTGGCTAAGTGGATTAGTAGCTTGCTAAGGAATATACTTACGTTCACGGTTGTTTGTAAATACCCTGGCGGCGTACCTATCCGGTGACAAAAGCCCCTGTAGGTGTTGAATTTTAGGTTGGTCAAACGGCACCCCAGATGCCGTTCCATATTTATTCAGAAGGTCTTCACGCATCGCTGAAAGATCCTGATCGAGGTTTACTGCCATGGTCCGTCGTACCAAAGAGGAAGCACAAGAAACCCGCAGCCAGATACTCGAGGCGGCTGAAAAGGCCTTTTACGAGCGTGGCGTGGCGCGTACCACCCTGGCAGACATCGCGGCGCTGGCGGGGGTGACACGTGGCGCTATCTATTGGCACTTCAGCAACAAGGCCGATTTGGTGCAGGCCATGCTCGACAGCCTGCGTGAGCCTCTGGATGAGATGGCCGCCGCCAGTGAAAATGTAGATGAAATAGACCCCTTGGGTTGGATGCGCAAATTGCTCATTCATTTGTTTCATCAAGTTGCCCTGGATCCGAAGACCCGGCGCGTTAATGAAATTCTGTTTCATAAGTGCGAATTCACCGATGAAATGTGCGATTTGCGCCGCCAGCGTCGAGCCGCCAGTCTCGAGTGCAACGTTCACATCGAGTTGGCATTGCGCAATGCAGTGAATCGCGGGCAGTTGCCCGAGAACCTCGATACGGTCAGGGCGGCGATCAGCATGCATGCATTTATCGATGGCATCCTTTACCA
Organism: Pseudomonas sp. LD120; assembly: GCF_009861525.1. Lineage (GTDB taxonomy): Bacteria > Pseudomonadota > Gammaproteobacteria > Pseudomonadales > Pseudomonadaceae > Aquipseudomonas. Next base: position 1,674,300 of record NZ_WVHL01000005.1, read on the forward strand.
ATGGTTGCTGGCCCCGGACAGCTTTTCCTTGCACAGCGAGGCCGAGCGCTGGATCGATATTGGGCTGGATATGCTGCGCTTGAGTCCCAGTCTGCGTCATTAAGACAACATGCGTAATTGAGTCTAGTTGTGTCAAGATTTAAGGCGACGGGCATTGCTTCCTAAAGTCGCCAGATTGCAGTGGGGTGCTTTTATATAGGGGCTGGCTGCATCTTGATAGATAGTCAGCTACGTATTTTGTAGGGAATTTGTTGCGGGTATGTGAATGAGTGTGACCCCTTCACCGTTCAGTGGCGCGGAGCAGCCCATCAAAGGGATCGCCCTGATGTGTCTGGCGGTTCTGCTCTTTGCCAGCCATGACACGCTGGCCAAATACCTTTCGGCTTTTTATCCCATCGTCATGGTGGTCTGGGCCCGTTATGTAGTGCATACCCTGCTGATGCTGGTGGTGTTCGTCCCACGTAGCGGCTTTTCCGCCGTGGTGCGCACCAAGCGTCCCGGTCTGCAACTGCTTCGGGCCCTGTGTTTGATCGGTACCAGCCTGCTGTTCACCACTGGCCTGCGCTACATCCCTCTGGCGGAAGCGACCGCGGTCAACTTTCTCGCGCCTCTGTTGGTCACCGCCTTGTCGGTGCCGCTGCTGGGGGAGCGGGTCACCCGGGCCCAGTGGTTGGCCGTGTTGGCCGGGTTCGTCGGGGTCTTGATCGTCGTGCGTCCCGGCGGTGCTCTGTTTACTCCGGCGATCCTGCTGCCTTTGGGCTCGGCATTGTGTTTTGGTTGCTACCAGTTACTCACCCGTAGACTCAGCGGTATCGATAGCCCGACCACCAGCAACTTCCTCACTGGCATCTTCAATAGCCTGATCATGAGCACTTTGCTGCCGTTTTTCTGGAGTACGCCGACCTGGGTTCACGGCCTGTTCATGATTGGCCTGGGCACCTGCGGCATGTTGGGCCATATGCTACTGACCCAGGCCTTCCGTCATGCGGCGCCGGCGATGCTGGCGCCGTTCAGTTATGGACAGATTCTTTTCGCCGGCCTTTACGGCTACCTGATCTTCGGCCACACCCCGGACAACTATGGCTTTGTCGGTATTGCGGTGATCTGTCTCAGCGGCTTGGCTGTTGCCTGGGCTCAGCGCAAACGTTGATTCTGCTGGTAACTAAAAAGCCCCGGCTGGTGAGCGTCGGGGCTTTTTAGTTATACAGAGGCAGGCTTACAGCGTTGGGTAGTCGATGTAGCCGACCGGACCCTTGCCGTAGAAAGTTTCTGGATGCGCTTCATTCAGCGGTGCATCGGCCTTAAGGCGGGCCGGCAGGTCGGGGTTGGCGATGAAGGGCACGCCAAATGCTACGGCGTCAGCTTTGCCGCTGGCCAACCAGGCATTGGCGCTGTCCTTGGTAAAGCGCTCGTTGGCAATGTACGGGCCCCCGAAGGCGGCTTTGAGTTGCGGCCCAAGGCTGTCGGCGCCTTCCTTTTCCCGGGAGCAGATAAAGGCGATGCCACGCTTGCCCAGTTCATGCGCCACGTAGGTAAAGGTTTCCGCCAGGTTGTCATCGCCCATGTCGTGGGCATCGGCCCTTGGTGCCAGGTGCACGCCTACTCGGCCGGCGCCCCAGATCTCGATCGCCGCATCCGTCACTTCCAGCAGCAAGCGAGCGCGGTTTTCCAGGGAACCACCGTATTGATCGGTGCGTTGGTTGGTGCTGCTTTGCAGGAACTGATCCAGCAGGTAACCGTTGGCGCCGTGGATTTCCACACCGTCGAAACCCGCCGCCTTGGCGTTTTCCGCGCCGACCCGGTAAGCCTCGACGATGTCGGCGATCTCAGCGGTTTCCAGGGCCCGCGGGGTCGGGTAGTCGGCCAGTGGACGCACCAGGCTGACATGGCCCTTGGGTTGGATGGCGCTCGGCGCCACTGGCGTTTCGCCGTTCAGGTAGGACGGGTGGGAGATCCGTCCGACGTGCCACAGTTGCAGGAAGATCTTGCCGCCGGCGCCGTGCACCGCCTTGGTGATGTTGGCCCAGCCACGCACCTGGTCGTTGGACCAGATGCCGGGTGTGTCCGGGTAGCCCACGCCCATGGGCGTAACCGAAGTGGCTTCGCTGAGGATCAGGCCCGCGGAAGCCCGTTGCACGTAGTACTCGGCCATCAACGCGTTTGGCACACGGCCGGCGTCGGCACGGCAGCGGGTCAGCGGCGCCATGATGATGCGGTTGGAGAGTTCGAGGTCGCCGAGCTTGATCGGATCAAAGAGAGTCGTCATGGAATGCAGCCTTCATTAAAGGAACGGATCAGTGGTTCGCAGGAGCCAGTTCGGCATGGCCGCCCTGGCGAAAGGTAATCAGCGTCACCACTAGGGCCAGGATCGCCAGGGCCGCCGCCGCCAGTGGCACGCTGGTCAGGCCAAAACCGTGGGCAATGACGCTGCCGCCGACCCAGGCGCCCAGGGCGTTGCCGATGTTGAAGGCGCCGATGTTCAGGGTCGAAACCAGGTTTGGCGCGGCCTTGCCGAAGGTCACCACATTGACTTGTAAGGCTGGCACGGCGGCGAAGGAGGCGGTGGCCCAGAGGAACAGGGTGATTTCCATGGGGATCAGGGCAACGCTGGTCCAGGTCAGTACGGTGGAGACCACCGCCATGGCTGCGAACACGCCGATCAGGGTGGCGCCCAGGCGCTTGTCCGCCAGCTTGCCGCCGATGATGTTGCCCAAGGTCAGGCCCAGGCCGATCAGCAGCAGAGTCCAGGTCACGCCCTGGGGCGAGACCCCGGTGACATCGCCGAGCAGCGGCGCGACATAGGTGAAGAGGGTGAACATCGACGCGGCGAACAGCGCGGTCATGCTCAGGGATAGCCAGATTCCGGCACCCTTGAGGGCTGCCAGTTCCGAGCGCATGTCGAGTTTTTCCTCATCGCGCTTGGCCGGCAAAAAACGCACCAGGCCGATCAGGGCCACCACGCCGATCACCGTCACCGCCCAGAAGGTCGAGCGCCATCCGGCTGACTGGCCCAGGGCAGTACCCAGGGGCACGCCGAGGACATTGGCCAGGGTCAGGCCGGTGAACATCAGGGCCACGGCCGAAGCGCGTTTGTTGGCGGGCACCAGGCCGGCGGCCACCACTGAACCGATACCGAAGAAGGCACCGTGGCACAGCGCGGTGATTACTCGGGCAAACATCAGCACGTTGTAATCGCTGGCCAGTGCGCACAGCAGGTTGCCGACAATGAAGATCCCCATCAGCGCCACCAGGGCCGCCTTGCGTGGCAGTTTGGCGGTGGCCAGGGCCATGAACGGCGCACCGATCGCCACGCCCAGGGCGTAACCGGTGACCAGCCAGCCGGCGCCGGGAATCGACACCCCGAGGTCCGCCGCCACATCGGGCAAAAGCCCCATGATGACGAACTCGGTGGTGCCGATGGCGAAGGCGCTCAAGGCCAGGATGAGGAGCGAAAGGGGCATTGTCGGGTCCTTGTCAGATCAGAGCTGTTGGCTCATTTGCGTGAGGAACTGCTGGATGACTTCCTCATTGCGTTTGAAAAAATGCCATTGGCCGACTTTTCGGCTGGTGATCAGGCCCGCTCGTTGCAAGGTGGCGAGGTGGGCGGACACGGTCGACTGCGACAGGCCGCAGCGTTGATCGATCTGTCCGGCGCAGACGCCGTGTTCATTGCTGTGAGCCTGATCGGGGAATTCGACAGTCGGGTCTTTCAGCCAGTGCAGGATTTCTCTGCGAACCGGATGTGCCAGCGCTTTTATTATTTCGTCGAGGTCAAGGGACATGGCGGTGCTCGTTTTCCGTAAAACGTTGTATCGCGATGAGGCGAAATTTAAATCGTTATTTCGCGATATTCCAATATATTTTTGATCTTAGGTCATCGCTTATTGGTATATCGAGTTATAACGATATGTTGGGCGCGGTGCTAAGCTGCGCGAATGAATTATCTCGCACATCTGCACCTTGGCGGCCAGCGCCCGGGTCAATTACTGGGCAGCTTATATGGCGATTTCGTCAAAGGCCGCCTGCAAGGGCAGTTTGCCCCCGAGGTCGAGGCGGCAATTGAGCTGCATCGGCGCATCGATACCTACACCGACAGCCACCCGTTGGTCTCGGCGGCGCTGTCGCGCTTCTCCCTGACCCGGCGGCGCTATGCCGGCATCGTCATCGACGTGTTCTTCGATCATTGCCTGGCTCGGGACTGGCAGCATTACGCCGACCAGCCCTTGCCATCGTTCACTGCCGAGGTGTACCGGGTGCTGGCGGCCGAGCCGCAGTTGCCGGCGCGCCTGGCGCACATTGCGCCTTATATGGCGGCGGATGACTGGCTTGGTTCCTATCGCGAATTTGCAGTGCTGGAGCAGGTGTTGCGGGGGATCGCCCGGCGCCTGTCACAGCCACAGGAGCTGACTGCGGCGATGGGCGAGCTGGAGCGGTTGTACGAGCCGTTGAGCGAAGATTTCCGCGCCTTCTACCCGCAGTTGCAGGCATTCGCTGCGCAGCGCAGCCATTTGTCCTGACTCGCGATCGTTCTTGGGGTTGGCTTGCCAGCGAAGGGCCCTCATCAACGGCGCAGGGGGCGAGGGCTGTTTCGTTGGCAAGCCGGCTCCCGCAGGACGGGTCAGGCGGCGACCAATTCGCCGCTGCGGCGCGGTTCGGCCGGCTGGGCCACATCGCCGAACAGTGCCTTTTGCACCGCTTGCTGTGCCTGAAAGGCCAGCGCCGCACGTTCCTGGCCCTGACAGGCAATCGGCTTGAGCAGATGAATCTCCACCTGGCCCCGGTCGTTGGCGAACAGCCGCATCAGGTGCGAGAGCAGGTCATCGTCGCCAATGAAGGGCGCCAGGCTATCGATTTGGCCGTCACGCAAATAGCGGATCGCCACGGGTTGCAGCAACACCTGGGCATCAATGGCGCTGGCCAGCAGGCGCCCGTGGAAGGTGCGCAGGCCGCGGCCGTCGGTGGTGGTGCCTTCGGGGAAGAGCAGCAGCGGGTGTTGTTCCTGCAGATGGCGGGTCATCTGCTTGCGGATCAATTGGCTGTCACCGGCACCACGGCGGATGAACAGGCTGCCGGCTTTGGCGGCGAGCCAGCCGGCCACGGGCCAGGTACGCACTTCAGCCTTGGACAGGAAGGACAGCGGCGTGAGCATGCCCAGCAGCGGAATGTCGGTCCAGGACACATGATTACTGACCCAGAGCATCGGCTGCGCGGGCAACTCGCCATGTACTGAGATCTGGAAGGGCAGGGCATTGCTCAAGCGCGCCATGAAGAAGCGCGACCAGCGCTGGCGCCGGATCATGGAATTGGCCACGCCCAGGCGCTCCAGCAGACCGAAGACACTGGCCATGCTCAGCCCCAGCGCCACCACCAGCAGTACCCGGGCGATACGCCCGTAGATCCGCAGCCGGCCCATCAGACGGCTGCCTTGAAGTGCCGGGCATAACGCGGGCACAACTCGTCGCGCTTAAGCAGGATGAACACGTCGGCTACCTGGAAGTCCTGGTCCCAGCACGGTTCGCCGCAGATCTTCGCGCCCAGGCGCATGTAGGCCTTGAGCAACGGCGGCATCTCGGCGATCACATTGGACGGAATGTCCAGGCTCGGCAGCGGGGTCTTCGGTTCGGCACGCAGGTGTTCAGTGCTCAGGTAGCGCTCGCGTAGGCGCTGCATGATGGCCTGGGCCTGCACGCCGCCATCTTGCATCGGAATGCTGGCGCAGCCCATCAGGTAGCTGTAGCCGCCCTGGTTGAGGACTTCTGCCAACTCGCCCCAGAGCACGGCGATGGTGCCGCCGTTGCGGTAGGCCGGATCGACACAGGTGCGGCCGATTTCCAGGATCGGCCCTTTGAGATGCACCAGGCCGTGCAGGCTGAACTCCTCTTCACTGTAGAACCGCCCCAGACTGCTGGCGGCCTGGTGGTCCAGCAGGCGGGTGGTGGCCACCAGGCGCCCGGTGTTCAGGTCGCGCACACCAATGTGGCTGCAGTGAACATCATAGTCATCCATGTCCAGACCCAATTCTGCGCCTTTGAGCTTGGCGTTGAACTCGCCGCTGAAGACGTTGAAGCGCAAGGCTTGGGCTTCCTGCAGGGCTTGGGCGCCGATCAGGCGTTCGGCTTGCAGGCGGCGTTCAGTGCCGGTGTCGCTGATGCGGGCGATCTGAGTCATTGTGAATCTCCGTGCGGGCCACTGACCCGCCTTGGGTTGCAGCCAATCGACTTTGTTGTGCAAAGTCAGGCTATGTAGCCCCGGTGTCATCGCCATGAAGCTTTGGTGATGCTTATATGACAGCCCCTGAGGACCTTCGAATGCCCTGGCAAGCTCTGCTCGACAGCCGTCAACGACTGCCCGTTACCCCCGATCTTGCCGAAGGCTACGGGGCGTTGCTGGCGCATCTGGGCAGCGTCACGCCCTTCGAACTGGCGGTGTTGGGCGGGCGCCTGATGGCGACGCCGGGGCTGGCCTTCCTGGTGGGTTACCAAGCGGCGTTGCGCATGTTGTGGCCCAGTGCCCCCCTCAGTCTGGGAGCTTTGTGCGCGACTGAACGCCGCAGCCTGCATCCGGCGGACATGCAGACCCGACTGGAAGACCTGCACCTGCACGGACGCAAGGATTTCGTCACCGCCGGGGATGCCGCTGACTGGTTGCTGGTGGCGGCGCGCTGCGAGGCACCGGGGGAACGTGCGGCGTTACGCTTGACCGTGGTCTATGCCGGAGAACCCGGGGTCAAGGTCCAGACTCTGCCGGCCATTGGCTTGATGCCGGAGATCAGCCATGGCTGCTTGCTGCTGGACAACGCCACCTGCGAGCTGCTGGCCGGCGATGGCTGGGATGCTTACGTCAAACCGTTTCGCACCCTGGAAGACATCTATGTACTGAGCGCCATGTGTGCCTGGTTGTATGGCGTGGGGCAGGACAGTGGCTGGCCGCAGTCCCTGCAACTGCAGTTGCTGGGGTTGCTGGCGGGGTGTGCCGAAGTCAGCCGGCAAAACCCTTCCTTGAGTGGCGGACATATTCTATTGGGCGGTTTATTCGCGCAGTTCCAGGTTTTGCGGGCTGGAATCGACGCGGCATTCGCCAATGGCCCTGAGTGTTGGCGTGGTCAATGGGCCCGGGACCAGGCCTTGCTGGACCTGGCGGCCAGCGCTCGGGAGCAACGTCTGGCCAAAGCCCTGGCCGCGCATTAGAAAGGGCCGCCCCCGAGAAGCAGGCTGGCCGGCGAAAGGGGCGGGGATTTGCACAAGGCTTGATGACGCCCTCGCTGGCAAGCCCGCTCCGACACAGGTCGGCGTTTGCAGTAAAACTGTCATCAGCTTGGACTAGCCTCGTTGGCTGACGTCATTCGAGTTTCATCCATGGTCAAACGTCCGATCTTGCTGGCGTTGCTCGTGTACCTCTGTTTGCCGGTCTGGGCCGAGGAGTGGCCGACGCAGCAGTGGAGCCGCGGGCCTGCCGCCAGCGGTCCGGCGCTCAAGGCCCTGGAGGCGTACGCCTTCGTTGCCCGCGATGATGAGTCACGCAAGGGCGTGCGCACCGATGCCTTGCTGGTGATTCGTGACGGTCAGTTGCTCTACGAACGTTACGCCGGGCCTAACGGGCCGCAGACGCCGCATCTCATCTGGTCCGCCAGCAAAAGCGTGCTGGCGGTGGTGCTGGGAGTCGCCTTCGGTGAAGGACGCTTTCAATTGCAGGACCCCGCCATGCGTTTCTACCCGGCGCTCAAGGCCCATCCGCGTATCACTGTGGCCGATCTGCTGCACTGGGCTTCAGGTCTGGACTGGCAGGAAGACTACGAATACGCCCCGCTCAATTCCTCCGTGGTGGCCATGCTCTACACCCGAGGACATCGGGACATGGCAGCGTTCACCGCGCAACAAGCGGCTTCCAGCACCCCCGGTCAGGCGTTTCGCTACTCCAGTGGCGATAGCAATCTGCTTGCGGCCAGCCTGCGGGGCATGGTCGGCGGCGCGCAGTACCCCGACTATCCCTGGCAGGCATTGTTCGAGCCGTTGGGCATCACCCAGGCGGCGTGGGAGCGGGATGCCGCCGGCACCTTCGTGGCGTCTTCCTATCTCTATCTGACGGCCCGTGATCTGGCTCGTATTGGCCTGCTGATGCAACGTGACGGGCGCTGGCGCGAACAGCAGTTGCTGCCCAAGGCCTGGGTGGAGTTTTGTCGTACACCGTTTGCCGGTTATCGAGCCCGGCAGGATGTGGCCGTGGCGGGCGGGCACTGGTGGCTCAACCGGGCGCTGGATGGCGCCCCCCAGCCTTGGCCGGATGCGCCGGCGGATACCTACGCGGCCTTGGGGCACTGGGGGCAGGCGTTGTATGTGCTGCCCGCCGAGCGACTGGTGATCGTGCGCTATGGCGACGATCGCGATGGCAGCTATCAGCACAATGAACTGCTGAAACGTGTCCTCGCGGCTTTTGGCACAAGCGAGCCGCGATGAAGCATCGGGCCTTTATCCGTCGTCGTCCGCTGCTCAGCCTGCTGTTGATGGCGGGACTCCTGCTGATGGGCTGGGTCTGGCAGCAACGGCTTGCCTTGCAGGCCTTCCCGGATATTCTCGGTGCCTATACCGCCAAGGAATACTGCTCTTGCCGTTACGTGATGCAACACACAGCGAACGACTGTCGCGCCTATGTCCGCCAGTACCTGCCCCTCAGCGATTTTAGCGATGACACGCAGTCCCGAAGGGTCACCGCCAGTGCTCTGGGGCGTAGCCACAGCGCGCTCTGGCTGGGCCCGCGAGAAGGCTGCCGCCTCGATCCTTGAACCTCGATGATTGACCCGCCCACGGTATGTGTTCCGTCTAATGGAACCGCATTTGATTGTCCTGTGTTCAGGCTCGCGGTTACCTGACGCGGAGCTTTGAGCACGCCTTGCCACTTCGTGCCGTGCTCCGAAAAACAAGAGCGGGAATGCACCCGATCCAAAGGAGATACACCATGACCCGACACCAGCACATCTTTGCCTGGCTCAATGATGTCGCCAGCGATCTGCGGGCCATCCGCCAAGATATTCACGCCCACCCCGAACTGGGCTTTGAGGAGAATCGCACCTCGGCGCTGGTGACCCGCTGCCTGGAAAAATGGGGCTACGAAGTGCATGCGGGGGTCGGTCGGACCGGGGTCGTGGGCGTGCTGCGCAATGGCCATGGTTCGCGCACCCTGGGGCTGCGGGCTGACATGGATGCCCTGCCGATCATCGAGAACACCGGGGTTCCCTACAGCAGTCGTTACAGCGGTTGCATGCATGCCTGCGGACACGATGGTCACACCGCGATTCTGCTGGGAGCTGCGCGCTATCTGGCGGCTACTCGCCAGTTCGACGGTACCCTGAACCTGATCTTCCAGCCCGCGGAGGAGGGCCAGGGCGGAGCCGAGGCGATGCTGGCCGATGGTTTGCTGGAGCGTTTCCCCTGTGACGCATTGTTCGGGCTGCACAATATGCCGGGGCTGGCGGCCGGGCACATGGGGTTTCGCGAGGGGGCGATGATGGCGTCACAGGATTTACTCGAGGTGATCGTCGAGGGTGTGGGCGGTCATGGCTCCATGCCGCATCTGGCGGTAGATCCCTTGGTGGCGGCGGCCAGTATCGTCATGGCCTTGCAGACGGTGGTGGCGCGCAATATCGATACCCAGGAAGCCGCGGTGGTCACCGTCGGCGCCCTGCAGGCTGGCGAAGCCGCCAACGTGATCCCTCAGCAGGCGCTTTTGCGCTTGAGCCTGCGGGCGCTCAATGCGCCGGTGCGCGAGCAGATGCTGGAGCGGGTCAAGGCGATCATCCAGACCCAAGCCGCAAGTTTTGGCTGCAGCGCCAGCATCGAGCATCGTCCGGCGTATCCGGTGCTGGTCAACAGTCCGGAAGAAACCGAGTTCGCCCGGCAGGTCGCAGTTGAGCTGGTAGGGGCCGACGCGGTCAACGGCAACACGCCAAAACTGATGGGGAGCGAGGACTTCGGTTGGATGCTGCAACGCTGTCCCGGCAGCTACCTGTTCATTGGTAATGGCGTTGCGCAGCCGATGGTGCATAACCCGGGTTACGACTTCAACGACGACATTCTGCTGATCGGGGCCGCTTACTGGAGCGCCCTGGCGGAAAGCTGGCTCAAGCCCTCCTGACTCTTCCTGCTCCTGTGTTTCTGACCGGCCCGAGCGTTGTAGGCGCCCGGCACTTTTCCGAGCCTGGCCCAAGGCTCAAAAGTAACCAAGGAACTTTCCATGAGCACTCCGAGCCCCGCTGCTTCCAAGACCCGGCAGGTGGTTGCCGCTGTCGTCGGCAACGCCCTGGAATGGTACGACTTCATCGTCTATGGCTTTCTCGCCAGTTTCATCGCCCGTCAGTTCTTTCCGGGGGAAGATGAATACACCTCGTTGTTGATGGCCCTGGCCACCTTTGGCGTGGGGTTCTTCATGCGCCCGGTGGGCGGCGTATTGCTGGGCATCTATTCCGACCGTAAAGGCCGCAAGGCGGCGATGCTGGTGATTATCCAGTTGATGACCCTGGCCATCGCCATGATTGTGTTTGCCCCCACCTACGCGGCCATTGGCTTGGGAGCACCGTTGCTGATCGTGGTGGCGCGCATGCTTCAAGGGTTTGCCACGGGGGGCGAGTACGCCAGCGCTACGGCTTACCTGGTGGAAAGCGCACCGGCCGACAAGAAGGGTTTGTACGGTTCCTGGCAACTCGTGGGGCAGTGCCTGGCGGTGTTCAGTGGTGCGGCGATGGTGGCAGCGGTGACTCATGCCTTTTCGCCGCAGACCCTGGATCTCTGGGGTTGGCGCATCCCCTTTGTGATGGGCTTGTTGATCGGTCCGGTGGGATTGTGGATTCGCAAGTACATGCAAGAGCCGCAGGTCTATCTCGACGCCCGTAAGCAAGTACGTGGCCATGATCCCAGCCTGATGCAGGTGGTACGGGCTTATCGCCGGTCGATCCTGGTCTCCATGGCGCTCGGCTGCGGCGGTACGGTGTCTTTCTATGTGGTGCTGGTGAACATGCCGACCTTTGCCCACACCAATCTCGGCCTGCCGCTGAATCAGGTACTGCTGGTGCAAATGCTTGCCGTGGCCCTGATGACCTTGGTGATTCCCTTGGCCGGAGCACTGTCCGACCGTGTCGGCCGGCGCCCGGTACTGATGGCTTTCACACTGGCGTTTTTTATCATGGTCTATCCGCTGTATGTCTGGGTCGCGGTGGCACCTTCCATCGAGCGGCTGTTGGTGATGCAGGCCCTGTTATGTACGGCGATCGGTGGGTTCTTCGGGCCGGGACCCACTGCCCTGGCAGAACAGTTTCCCATCGAGGTGCGCTCCACCGGAGTGGCGGTGGCGTACAACATCACGGCGATGCTGTTTGGCGGGTTTGCGCCGTTGATCGTGACCTGGCTGAGCCGGGTCATGGCGACGCCGGTGGCGCCGTCTTTTTATGTCTTGCTGACCTCGATCGTGAGCCTGCTGGGCATCTACTACATGTATGACGCGGTTAGAGACGACAAGCCCGATCCCGTGACCCTGGAAGGTGAGTCTTGATCAACCATCATGAGCCCCTCACGCCCTGGCATAACCCGATTGTCGAACTGGACGCTCTGGCGCTGTCGTGGGCGATCCATGCCCGCGAGCTGTCTTGCCGAGAGGTGATGCTGGCTTGCTTGGTACAAATCGAGAGTTTCAATCCCGAGGTCAATGCCCTGGTGTTGCTGCGCGATTCCGAAGACTGGCTGGCCCAGGCCGATGAGCGCGACCGGCAACTGGACCGAGGACAGTCCATGGGCTGGATGCATGGCATGCCCCAGGCGATCAAGGACCTGGCATTCACCGAGGGGCTGACCACCAGCCTGGGGTCGCCGCTGTTCGCCCAACAGGTGCCCCAGGTTGACGCTATCAGCGTGGCCCGGGTCCGGGCCAGTGGCGCGATCATCGTCGGCAAGAGCAATGTGCCGGAGTTTGGCTTGGGTTCGCATACCTACAATCAGCTATTGGGCACCACCTTCAATGCCTACGACAGCGGTTTGTGCGCCGGAGGCAGCAGCGGCGGGGCTGCGGTGGCCCTGGCCTTGCGCATGCTGCCGGTGGCCGATGGCAGCGACATGATGGGGTCGCTGCGCAACCCGGCGGCCTTCAACAATGTGTTTGGCATGCGCCCCTCCCTGGGACGGGGGCCGTTCGGTCCGACCCCGGAGCTATTCGTCCAGCAACTGGCCACCGAAGGCCCCATGGGACGCACGGTAGCCGACGTGGCGCGGCTGTTGAGAACTCAGGCCGGTTACGACCCGCAAGTGCCCTTGTCCCTGAAGGACGACCCGGTGTTCTTGAGGGCGCCCCTGCAGCGCGACGTACAAGGTCTGCGCCTGGGTTGGTTGGGAGACTACAACGGTTATCTGGCCATGGAAGACGGCGTGTTGAGTCTGTGCGAGCGGGCTCTTGCCGACTTCATCAGCCTGGGGTGCGAGGTGGAGAACTGTCAGCCGGAGTTCTCCCTGGCCCAGTTGTGGGACTGCTGGCTGGTGCACCGGCACTGGCTGGTCCAGGGCACCCTGGGACCCTTGTACAACGATCCGGACAAACGTCGCTGGCTCAAGCCTGAGGCGTGCTGGGAGGTCGAGGGCGCGGCAAGCTTGCGTGCGGTGGATGTGTATCGCGCGTCTCAGAGTCGCAGTGATGGGTACCGTGCGCTGCTGCGGCTGTTCGAGCGTTATGACTTTCTGTTGTTACCTACCGCCCAAGTGTTCCCTTTCGATGCGCGCCAGCCTTGGCCAAAGCCGATCAATGGGCAGGAAATGGACACTTATCACCGTTGGATGGAAGTGGTGATTGGCCCAACCCTGGCCGGTCTGCCGAGTATCAGCATCCCTGTGGGGTTCAACCCTTCAGGCTTACCCATGGGGTTGCAGATCATCGGTCCGGCCCAGGCCGACCATGCCGTGCTGCCACTGGCTTGTGCCCACGAGCAGCTCACGCAGTGGGTACGCCAGCACCCTCCCAGCAATCTGCTGTAATCAACCAAGCGCTGTCGATACGTGCCTGTGGCCTGCATCCTGCTGTGTCAGGTCATTGCTCATCCTCAGTCGTTAGGGAGTTCGGACAATGGTCCGCAAGGTGGAAACCGGCAGTGTGCGTTCAGTCGAGCGCGCGCTGGCCATCGTCGAGTTGCTGGGCCAGCACCAGGCCCTGGGTCTGGAGGAGCTGCACTACCTGACGGGCCTGCCCAAGGCAACGGTGTCGCGCATGCTGCTGACCCTGCAGGAGAAGGGCTGGCTCTACCGTGGTCTGAGTGACCGGCGTTATCGCTTGAGTGCGCGCAGCATGTTCGGCGACAGCCGACAACGCTGCAAATGCCAGTTGGTGGAACAGATTGCGCCCTGGCTGTTGGAGTTGAGTGCGAGAACCGGCCTGGTCAGCGATTTGTCGAGTTTTGATGGCAACTGCCTGGAAGTTCTGGAAAGTGCCGTGCCTGGAGTGTTGCGCAAGCGCTACCCGAGTAACGGCCGGATTGTCGGCCTGCACGCCAGTCTGTTTCATTCCGCCATGGGCAAAGCCTGCCTGGGGGCCCTGGCCTGCGACGAAGTCGAGCGTCTGGCCGAGCGTGAGCATGTGCCGGTCGAAGAGCAGCAACAGGCTCGCGCGCAGTCCCAGTACCTGGGGTTCGGCCAACGCACAGAAGGTCACTGGGAATATCCGGTGCGCCTGCCGTTTCTGATTCGAGCCGTGGCCTTGCCGTTGCGGGCCGAAGGTCGGGTGATTGGCAGCATTGCTCTGCATTGGCCAACGGACCTGAGCTGTGTCGAGCAAGTGCGCAATCGCCATCTGACGTTGCTGGCCGACACCATCGAGCAAGTGCAGAAACGCCTGGTCTGAATCCAGCTTTGGGGGCATTGCACACAGGTGACGGACGTCGCGGTGCCGTCACCGCTCGATTCCACTCGGTGCACCCCCTGGCCATCGGGCTGTGCCCGGTGATCCGAGAGTGAGGCGAGCTCTGTCAACGACGGCCGTGATGTCCATGCCAATCAGGTGAACAGGTGATTGCGTGGGAGGCCGAACGCTATTCGCGCATTCCGCCGGGCGCCCGGCTGGTCCAGGGCCAGGGTGACGAGCGTGGCCGATTTCGGTTGGACAGGTCTCAAGCTCGACCTGCACTGCGTGTTCTCTGGTCACGCCCGCGGTTGATGAGGGCGCGGCGAGGATCACCCGCCACAGCGCCGAACGTTTCTGTCTGAACTATAACTATCGCTTCTGGCTCTATCGGTGGGTGCCACCCTGTCGCGGAGTTTGCCAGCCTTCTGGCGGCCGGTTAAGGTGGCGCCTTCTGTTCACGGGAGCTTGCATGCGTACGCCGATTCGCCTTCTTCTCAGCCTGCTCGGAGTGCTGGCCCTGCCGGTCCACGCTGGCTGGTATCTGGACAATGAGTCTTCCCGTGTGTCCTTCGTGACCACCAAGAATGCCAATATTTCCGAGGTCCAGCGCTTCCTGGTGCTGCATGGCAAGGTCGACGACAAGGGCAAGGCCCAGTTGCAGATCGAGCTGGATTCGGTCAGCGGCGGCATTCCCCTGCGTGATGAACGGCTGCGCCAGGATCTGTTTCAGGTTCAGCAATTTCCCGACGCCTTGATCACCGCGCAGATCAACTTGCGACCGATCAATGACCTGGCCCCTGGCGCGCAGATCGAGTTGCTGTTGCCGGTCACTGTGGCCTTGCACGGCGAGGAACACACCTATAACGCCGAACTGCTGGCCACTCGTCTTGATGACCAGCGTTTTCAAGTGGTGACCCTCGAACCGCTGGTCCTCAATGCAGAAGACTTCAACCTGGCGCCGGGCCTGGAGAGCTTGCGCAAGGTTGCGGGTTTGTCCGCCATCAGCTTTTCGGTGCCGGTGGGTGCGGTACTGATCTTCACGGCGCGTTGAAATGCGTGGAGCGGTGTTCCCCTGGCGCGAAGGCAACCGCTTCGAGTTGTTGATCGACGGTCCCGAGTTCTTTCCGCGAATGCTGGTGGCCATTGCCCGTGCTCAGGAACAGGTCGAGCTTGAACTGTACCTGGTGGAAGCCGGCACCTGTGCTCAAGCCATGGTCCAGGCGCTGGTGCAGGCCGCCGAGCGCGGGGTGCGAGTACGTTGTCTGTTCGATGATTACGGCAGCCTGGCGTTTACCCAGGTCTTGCGTCAGCGCCTGCTGCGGGCGGGTGTCGAGTTGCGTTTCTACAACCGCCTTAAGTGGCGCCAGGGCTTTCTCAACCTGTACCGCGACCATCGCAAACTGCTGCTGGTGGATCAGTCCCTGGCAATGGTGGGAGGGACCGGAGTCACCGATGAGTTCTGGCGGCCTGAATACAACAACTGCGACTGGCATGAAGTCATGGTGGAAATCGCCGGCCCCATGGTGCGCGATTGGCAAATGCTGTTCGATCGCCAATGGGTTGCCAACCTGCGCAGTGGCGCCTGGAAGCCCCAGGCCGACTTCGGCTTGCTGCGGCTACCGCGCGTGCCGGACAAGGGCAAGGGCATGGGCCGGGTGGCTTACGCCGATGCCCATCAGCATCGCGATATCCTGCATTCATTGATTCGCGCCTTGAGTAGCGGCCGACGGCGCATCTGGCTGGCCACGCCTTATTTTCTGCCCACCTGGTCGGTGCGCCGCTCGCTGCGCAAGGCAGCGGCCCGGGGCATCGACGTGCGCCTGCTGCTGACCGGACCGCACACCGATCACCCAGCGGTGCGTTATGCCGGTCACCGTTATTACCCGCGCCTGCTCAAGGCCGGGGTACGGATCTTTGAATATCAGCCACAGTTCCTGCACTTGAAGATGGCGCTGGTGGATGACTGGGTGAGCGTTGGATCGTGTAACTTCGACCACTGGAACTTGCGCTTCAACCTGGAAGCCAACCTCGAAGCCCTGGACCCGTCACTGACCCGTGCGGTGGCGGCGAGTTTCGAGGCGGATTTCGCTCAGAGCGAAGAGGTCAGCCTGGCGCAGTGGCTTAATCGGCCGTTATGGCGGCGGATCAAGCAGCGGATCTGGGGCTGGGTCGACCGTCTGGTGGTCAATCTGTTGGATCGGCGCGGTTGATTGCCGTTGCTCAGGCTGCGAACGGCCTGAAGGACCGCGGGGGGCTCAAGGGCGCAGGAGGTTCGGCGGGAGATCGTCAAGCAAGGTCCTGCGGACCTTGTCGCAGCCTCGCAGCAGCGGTAGAGATTGCGCGGTTGCGGAGGTTGCGGAGGTTGCGGAGGTTGCAGCGGTTGTAGAGAGGGCACAGGGCAAAGGGAGGCGGCCGGTGCAGGTCTTGTTCCGGCCGCTGACTGGGATCAGAGCAGTTCAAAGCTCTGTTGCTTGACGTCCTGGGAATCCAGGCCGATCTGTACATTGAAGTCGCCCGGTTCCGCAGCGTACTTGAGCTGGGCATTGTAGAACTTCAGGTCGTCCTCGGTGATGGTGAAGTGAATGGACCTCTCTTCTCCGGCCTTGAGCATGATTTTCTGGAAGTTCTTCAGTTCCTTGATCGGGCGAATCATCGACCCGGCCACGTCCTGGATATACAACTGCACCACGGTTTCACCGTCACGCTTGCCGGTGTTCTTCACGGTCACGCTGGCGTCGAGTTTGCCGCTCTTGTTCAGGGTGCTGGAGGACAGGGCCATGTCCGACAGGCTGAAGCGGGTGTAGCTCAAGCCATAGCCGAACGGATACAGCGGGCCGGTGGTGTCGTCGAAGTACTGCGAGGTGTAGTTGCCCGGCTTGCCCGGGGTGAACGGCCGGCCAATGGTCAGGTGGTTGTAGTAGGTCGGAATCTGCCCCACGGTGCGGGGGAAGGTGATCGGCAGCTTGCCCGACGGGTTGTAGTCGCCGAACAGCACGTCGGCGATGGCGTTGCCGCCCTCGGTGCCGCTGAACCAGGTTTCCAGGATCGCGTCGGCCTGTTGGTTTTCTTCCAGCAGCGACAGTGGCCGGCCATTCATCAGCACCAGCACCAAAGGCTTGCCGGTGGCCTTGAGGGCCTTGATCAGCTCGCGCTGGCTGGTGGGAATCAGCAGGTCGGTGCGGCTTGAGGATTCGTGGGACATGCCCCGGGATTCACCCACGGCGGCGACGATCACGTCCGCCTGTTTGGCCGCTTTCACTGCCTCGTCGATCATCTGCTGCGCCGGGCGTGGGTCGTCCACCACTTCCGGGGCGTCGAAGTTGAGGAAGTTCAGGTAGTCCACCACCTTCTGGTCGGCGGTGATATTGGAACCCCGGGCGTACACCAACTGGGCCTTGTCGCCCAGGACGTTGCGCATGCCGTCGTAGAGCGTCACCGACTGCGCCGGCACGCCGGCGGCGGCCCAACTGCCCATCATGTCGATCGGCGCCTTGGCCAGCGGGCCGACCAGGGCGATCTTCGCGGTTTTCTTCAGCGGCAGGGTGTCGTTGTGGTTCTTCAGCAGCACCAGGCTGCGCCGCGCGATGTCCCGGGCGTCGCTGCGGTGCAGGCGGCTTTCGGCGTTGGTGTCGGCCGGGTCGTCCTCGGCCTTGCCGATGCGCACGTAAGGGTCCTTGAACAGGCCCATGTCGTACTTGGCCGCCAGCACTTCACGCACGGCGTTGTCGATGTGCTTCTGTTCGATTTCGCCGGACTTGAGCAGCCCCGGCAGTTCCTTGCCGTACAGCGAGTCGTTCATGCTCATGTCGATGCCGGCCTTGATTGCCAGCTTGGCGGCCTCGCGACCGTCCTTGGCCACGCCGTGGCGGATCAGTTCGACGATCGCACCGTGGTCGCTCACCGCCAGGCCCTTGAAGCCCCATTCCTTGCGCAGCAGGTCGTTCATCAGCCAGGTGTTGGAGGTGGCGGGCACGCCGTTGATCGAGTTCAGGGCCACCATCACCCCGCCGGCACCGGCGTCGATGGCTGCGCGGTAGGGCGGCAGGTAGTCCTGGTACATCTTCACCGGGCTCATGTCGACGATGTTGTAGTCGCGACCGCCCTCCACCGCGCCATACAGGGCGAAGTGCTTGACGCTGGCCATGATGCTGTCCGGCAGGGCCGGGCTCTGGCCCTGGTAGGCCTTGACCATGACCTTGGCAATGCGCGAGACCAGGTAGGTGTCTTCGCCGAAGCCCTCGGAGGTGCGGCCCCAGCGCGGATCGCGGGAGATATCCACCATCGGCGCGAAGGTGATGTCCAGGCTGTCGGCGCTGGCCTCCTTGGCAGCGATGCGCCCGGAGCGGCCGATGGCGTCCATGTCCCAGCTGGAGGCCAGGGCCAGGCTGATGGGGAAGATGGTCCGGTGGCCATGGATCACGTCATAGGCGAAGAACATCGGGATCTTCAGCCGGCTGCGCATGGCCGCGTCCTGCATCGGGCGGTTTTCCGGGCGGGTGATGGAGTTGAAGGTGCCGCCGATGTTGCCCGCGGCGATTTCCTTGCGGATCAGTTCGCGGGGCATTTCCGGGCCGATGCTGATCAGGCGCAACTGGCCGATTTTTTCTTCCAGGGTCATGCGCTTGAGCAGATCGCTGATAAAGGCATCTTTGTTTTCCAGGGGGACCGGGGCGGATTCGGCAAGCACCGGGTGACAGGCCAGACTGACCAGCAGGCTGAGCAAACACAGCTTCTTCATGAATATGGTTCTCAAGGGCTCAAGATCGACGCAGGCGAGAGGCGTCGAGCAGCCGACATTTAGGGAGCGACTATTGTTGTTCAGATAAATCCATCACACTTCCGAACTGTTTTTCGCGCTGGGCCTCTTTTAGCCCATCAGCCCGAGGCATTCCAGTGGCGCAGGCAGATTTTGCCCCGCGCCCTGCATGAAACCGGGCAAACGATCCATTTCAATCAGGTTGTGCAAGGAGCCCCACCCATGAACATCACCCAAAGCCTGCGCTCGAGCTGGCCCATTGCCGCGCTGTTGCTGCTCAGCAGCCTGCTCAGCGGCTGCGGTATCAACAACATTCCGACCCTCGATGAGCAGGTCAAGGCCGACTGGGGCCAGGTGCAGAACCAGTACCAGCGCCGCGCCGACCTGATCCCCAACCTGGTGGAAACCGTCAAGGGCTACGCCAAGCATGAGGAAGAAACCCTGACCGCGGTGATCGAGGCGCGAGCCAAGGCCACCTCGATCCAGGTGGACGCCAGCACCCTGGACAACCCGGAAAAACTCAAACAGTTCCAGCAGGCCCAGGATCAGTTGAGTGGTGCCCTGAGCCGTCTGATGGTGGTCTCCGAGCGCTACCCGGATCTGAAGGCCAACCAGAACTTCCTGGCCCTGCAATCCCAGCTGGAAGGCACCGAGAACCGCATCGCCGTGGCCCGCCGCGACTTCATCCTGGCGGTGCAGAAGTACAATACCGAGATCCGCACCTTCCCTGGTCGGCTGTGGCACGGCCTGCTGTACAGCGACCTGCCGGTGCGTGAATCCTTCGAGGCCACGAGCCCTGACGCCGACAAAGCTCCGCAAGTCAAATTCTGATGCCTCGGGGGCAGCGCGTGTTGCGAAGCGCGCTGCTGGCGCTATGGCTGGCGAGTGGCGCCGCACTGGCGCAACAACCAGGGGCCGCGCTCACGGATGGCGGGCCAGTGCGTGCGTCGCAACCTGCTGTCTGGGTCGAGCCCGTACCGGTCATTGCCACCGCAGGGCCAATTGAAAGCCTGTTCCCCAAACTCACGGGGCCGGTGGTGGACACGGCGCAGAAGCTGACGCCGGAGAGGGGGCCGTACCTGAGCGAAATGCTGGCCCGGCGCGAGCGTAGCACCGGCGACCAAGTGGTCGTGGTCACCGGTGCGAACCTGGGTGGGCTACAGCATCGACGACGTAGGGCTGCGCTTGGGCCGTTACTGGGGCGTGGCCAGAAGCACAAGAACAACGGTGTCCCGCTGCGGGTGGCGCTGGATGATCGCAAGGTGCGCATCGAAGTTGGCTAGGGGCTGGACGATCTGCGGACCGAGGCCGTGGCGGCGGTGACAGTTTTGGCGGTGGCGGGGCGTCCGGCAGTGGTAGCCCACGGGGAAAAACATTAAGGATGAGGTGCTGATGCGACTTTATAAAATCGGCCTGGTGCTGTTGCTCTGGGTCTTCGCAGTCACGGCCCAGGCCGAGCTGAGGTTTCCGGCCCTGAGCGGGCGGGTGGTGGATGAGGCGCAGATGATCGAGCCAACCGTCCGCGCCCAGCTGACCCAGCAACTGCAAGCCCACGAACAGGCCACCGGCGAGCAGCTGGTGGTGGTGACCCTGACGAACCTGCAAGGCGCCAGCATCGAGGACTACGGCTATCAGTTGGGGCGCCACTGGGGCATTGGCCAGAAGGACAAGAACAACGGCGCGCTGCTGATCGTTGCCCGCGACGAGCGCAAGCTGCGCATCGAAGTCGGTTATGGCCTGGAGGATCGCCTGACCGATGCCCAGGCCTCGGTGATCATCCACCAGGTGATCACTCCGGCGTTCAAGACCGGGCAGTTCAGCAAGGGCATCAGCGACGGCGTCTCGGCCATGCTGCTGGTGCTCGGCGGCACGCCGCTGGACGCGCCGGCCACGGCCTACGACAGCGGCGAGAGTGGCCCCCAGGACGACTTTGTCCAGCGTCATCCGTTGCTGTTCCTGTTCCTGGTGCTGCTGTTCATCCTGGTGGTCATGGTGGCGCAGGCGCTTGGGTTCATCACCACCACCAGCGGGCGCGGCGGTGGCGGTGGCGGTGGCGGTTTCGGCGGTGGTGGTTTTGGTGGTGGGTCCGGCGGCGGTGGCTTCAGCGGCGGTGGCGGCAGTTTTGGCGGCGGTGGTTCCTCCGGCGGCTGGTAACTCAACATAAAGAGCGGATATCCAACGACATGGCATTACTCAGTGAATACGAACAACGGCAAGTGGCCGAAGCCATCGCCCGGGTCGAGCGCCATACCGACGCCGAGCTGGTGACGGTGCTGGCCGCCCGGGCCGACGACTACGCCTACATTGCGCTGCTCTGGGCCAGCTTGCTGGCGCTGGTGGTGCCGGGGGTGGTGCACTACGTCACTGGCTGGCTGAACATGCACCTGTTGCTGCTGGCACAATGGGCGACTTTTATCGTGTTGGGCCTGGTGTTGCGCCTGCCACGGATCACCACCCGGTTGATTCCGCGTTCGGTACGCCACTGGCGGGCCTCCAACCTGGCCCGGCGCCAGTTCCTCGAACAGAATCTGCACCACACCGTCGGCGGCACCGGGGTGCTGATCTTTGTCAGCGAAGCCGAGCGTTACGTGGAAATCCTCGTGGACGAGGGTATTTCCAAGCGTCTGGATAACAAACAGTGGAACGGCATTGTGCGCAACTTTACCCAGCAAGTCCGGCAGGGCCAGACCCTGCAGGGCTTTCTCGACTGCATTGACGCCAGCGGCGAACTGCTCAAGGCCCATGTACCCCTGACCCAGGTGCGCAACGAATTGCCCAACCGCCTGGTGGTGCTCAACTGAGCCCCCCCTGAGCCTTGTACCGTCCTGAGGACGCCTTCGCTGGCAGCCGGCTCCAGCTGGCGCGATATCGCGGGTGTTCTTGTAGTGGACGGTTTGCCGGCGAAGAGCCCCCCTGAGCCTTGTACCGCCCTCGGGGACGCCTGTGCTGGCAATCCAGTCCCTGTGGGCGACGATTTTTTTACCGTCGGGTGAATAACTCCGTGCCCCGACGGGGTTTGCTCCCTAAAATACCCGCCACTCCCTGATTCACACCCCGCATCGCCCGAGGCACCTGCCCCCATGTCCGTTACCGCACCTTCCGCCCGCTCCGCGCCGGATCACCACGCCCAGTTTCTGCAATTGCTCGACACCAGCCTCGCACAGAACGCCTTTATCAAGCTGGTATTGGCCAAGCACGTGGGCCCGGAGGCGGACCTGCAACGCCTGATCATCAAGCAACTGACGGTCAAGGAGCAGCCGTGCCTGTCCTTCGTCTATCGCTACAAGACCCGCGACATCACCAAGAACTTCCCGCTGGACGAGGGCGTGGCGAGCATTGCCGGCTTGCTGCCGGCTGCGTTCAAGAACGCCCATCTGCTGACCCTGACCGATGAAATACAGCTCGAATACAGTAAGAAGGGCAAAAGCTCACTGTTCAAGGGCAAGCCGCAAACCCAGCGCGATGTGCCGTCGGCCGAGCACAACCGAGAGAAGAACCGCTTCCTCGACCTCAGCCGGCCGTTTCTCGCCGACCTGGGGGTGACCAACAAGCAGCATGAGCTGATCCCGGCGATGTCGCGCAAATGGAAGCAGATCAACAAGTTCATCGAGGTCTTCAGCCACGCCCTGAGCAGCTCGCCGATCCATCTTGATCAGCCGGTGCGGGTGGCGGATTTCGGTTCCGGCAAGGGCTACCTGACCTTCGCCATCCACGACTACCTGCGCAACACTCTCAAGGCCGAGGGCGAGGTGACCGGCGTCGAATTGCGCGAGGACATGGTGACCCTGTGCAACGCCGCCGCGCAGCGCCTGGAACACCCGGGCCTGGTGTTCAAGTGCGGTGACGTGCGCAGCGTGGCCCCCAGCCAACTGGACGTGATGATCGCCCTGCATGCCTGCGACATCGCCACCGACTATGCGATCCACACCGGCATCCGCTCCGGCGCGGCGATCATCATGTGCTCGCCGTGCTGCCACAAGCAGATCCGCCTGCAGATCCAGAGCCCGGCGCTGCTCAAGCCGATGCTGCAATACGGCCTGCACCTGGGGCAGCAGGCGGAGATGGTCACCGACAGCCTGCGGGCGCTGTTCCTCGAAGCCTGCGGTTATGACACCAAGGTCTTTGAGTTCATCTCCCTGGAACACACCAACAAGAACAAGATGATCCTGGCGGTCAAGCGCGCCGAACCGCTCGACCCGACCCAATTGTTGGCCAGGATCGAAGAACTCAAGGCGTTCTACCAGATCAGCGAGCACTGCCTGGAAACCCTGCTCAAGGCCGACGGCTATCTACAGAGCCGCAGCGCCAAGCAGTAAGCTGCAAGCCACCAGTCTGGAGTTCCACGCCAGCAGCTTGAGGCTTACAGCTTGCCGCTGTAGTAAGTGGCTATTACCCGGGCTGGCGGAATGGGACTACCTTGAGTACTCATTCCGCCCACGTCTTGCCCTGAAAGGAGCCCACTCCATGGCCGCGAAAAAGATCCTCATGCTGGTTGGCGATTACGTTGAAGACTACGAAGTGATGGTGCCATTCCAGGCGCTGCTGATGGTCGGTCACACGGTGCACGCCGTGTGCCCGGACAAGCGCGCCGGGCAGACCGTGCGTACAGCGATCCACGACTTCGAGGGCGACCAGACCTACAGCGAAAAACCGGGCCACCTGTTTGCCTTGAACTTCGATTTCTCCCAGGTCGCCTCCAGCGACTACGATGCCCTGCTGATCCCCGGCGGACGTGCACCGGAATACCTGCGCCTGAACGAAAAAGTCCTGCAACTGGTCAAGGAATTCGACCAGGCCGGTAAGCCGATTGCCGCGGTGTGCCACGGCGCGCAACTGCTGGCCGCGGCCGGCATCCTTGAAGGCCGCGAGTGCAGCGCCTACCCGGCCTGTGCCCCGGAAGTACGGCTGGCCGGTGGTACCTACATCGACATTCCGGTGACTGATGGCCACGTCCAGGGCAACCTGGCCACCGCCCCAGCCTGGCCGGCGCACCCCAGCTGGCTGGCCGGTTTCCTTGGCCTGCTGGGCACCAAAATCACCCTGTAAGCGAGGACCACGCCATGTGCGAGCTGTACGTCAAGGCCGACCCGATTCTCTATGAATCCCGTTCCCGCTCGTTGCGTATCTGTGGCGTGGTCACCACCTTGCGCCTGGAAAACCAGTTCTGGGACATCCTCAGCGAAATTGCCGAAGTCGACGGCATGACCACCAACCAGCTGATTGCCAAGCTGTATGAAGAGGTCATGGACTACCGCGGCGAAGTGGTGAATTTCGCCTCCTTCCTGCGGGTTAGTTGCACCCGCTACCTGAGCCAGCGTCGCGTCACGGCTCCCGATCTCAGCCTGGTTCGCCGCAACGCTTTGTAGGGCCTGGCGTCAGACCTCGCTGCTGGCCGCGCCTTTGCGGGCGCGGGGGAGGAGTTGCCCGCCGACGGGCAGCGTGGCCATCAGAAAAAACGCGTGACGCTGATCTTGGCGTTGCGCCCCAGGCTTGAGGCGTTTTCGCCGCTCAATGGCGGGCGGTAGTCGCGGTTGAACATGTTATCCAGGGTGAAGTTGACTTCGGTGCCTTTGAGGTATGCCTGCTGCGGTTTCCAGTTGGCGAACAGACCGTGCACGTTGTAACGCTTGTTTTCGTACTGATCCCAGTAGGAGTCGCCTGCGGCGCTGGCCGGGCCGTTCGGGTAGATGTCGCTGGGCACGCGGTCGGTCTGGCGAACCCACTGGCCCTGCCAACCCACTTGCGCATCCCACTGCGGGATTTTCACCCCCAGGCTGGCGACCCACTTGCGTGGTGGAATGTCCCGGGCCCAGACGTTCGGCCCCCACGGGTTGGTATAGGCGCCTTGATGCTTGCCGGTGATCCAGGAATACGACAGGGAGCCGAACAGGTAGGTGGCGTCATAGAAGCTCTCGACTTCGAAGCCCTTGATGGTCAGGTCGCCGATGTTGCGATACACCCCGATGGTCGGTTGGTTGCACACCTGGCGAATGCTTTTGCCGGTGCTCAGTTGTTCGGGGCAGCCGATCCCCAGGTTCTTCATGATCTCGTCCTTGATCTGGTTGCGAAACACCGTGGTACGGATCTGCACGGTATCGGCCTTGGTCAGGACGTCGGAGAAACGGGTGATGGCGCCGCCACGCAAGGCGCTGATGCGCTCCGGGTCGAGGTGACGGCTGGTGGCCGAGCGGGTGCTGGTGGCGGACTGGACTTCGTATTGTTCGTCGATCACCGGCGCGCGCCAGGTCTTGCTGTAGTCGGCGAACAGGTCCAATTGCGCAGTGACTGTCCAGAACGCCGATAGGCGTGGGGACCAGCCGGTGTAGGTCTTGTCACCGTAATCGTGACCGGCCAGCGGATCGGGGCTGTTGTAGATCGGTGCGTCGTTTTTCTGCCCACGGTTGCGCACATGGTCGTAGCGCAGGGACGGGGTCAGGGTGAAATCGCCCAGGGCGATGGCGTCCTGAATATAGAAAGAGTGGGTGTCGACCTTGCCGTGCGGCATGAACCCTGGCTGGTAGTAGCCGTTGTTGTACTTGGGCACCCCGTAGGTCTTGCCTGGCATCCACATGTCCACTTCGCGGGCGTGTTTACGGATCTGCAGGCCATTGACCAGCGTATGTTCCAGCGCGCCGGTGCTGAAGCGGCTGGTGTTTTTCAGCGAGAGGATCCGGTCCTCGTAGCCGACGGTGATCTTGCGACCGCCGGAGGAGGGCTGGTAGTAGGCATTCGGGCCGCGCTCATCGGTCTGGTCGGTGATCGAGTCCGAGTACTGCGCCTGGAAGTCGATCCATGGGTTATCCACCGGGGTGTATTGGTACTTGGCCAGCCAGGTGGTATCGACGGTATTGCGCTGGGCCAAAAAGCGCCGGGTAGCGCCGTCATACCCGAACCTGTCGATGTCTCTCTGTTTTGGCGGTGTCGGGTAGCTCTTGGCCGAGAAGGGCGCCCAGATATGGCTGATGGAGCGCATGTAGGTGAAGCCCAGGCGATGTTCGTCGGTCAACTGCATATTCAGCTTGAACAGCTCGCCCTCCAGGTCCTGGGCGGTATTGGGCAGGCGCTTGGGATTGATCGGGTATTCATTGTTCGGGTCCGGCTGGGCGCTGGCCAGTTTCATGTCGTCGCCGTCACGCTTGGTCCAGTAGGCCAAGGCGTCGAAACGCTGATCGTCGGTCCGGCCGTATACCGCACCGGTGTAGGCCTGTTCATGGCTGTTGCTGCTGTAGCCGTACTTGACCATGGCGCCGGCGTTACGGCCGTCTTGCAGCAGGTCCGGGGCGTCCTTGGTTTCCATGTGTACGGTGCCGCCGAAGCCTCCGTTGCCGGTTTCGGGGGAGTGCGGGCCTTTTTCCACTTCGATGCGCTTGATCATCTCCGGCTCGATAAAGATTGAACCCTGCTGGTAGCGTTCGAAACCGCTTTTGGTGGCGCCATCGACGCTCATTGGCACGTCTTCGGCGTCTCCCAGGCCCCAGATATTGATGGTCTGACCGCCGGGTTTCAGCGAGCCGCCCAGGCTGATCCCGGGCAAGGTGTCGATCAGGCTGACCACGTTGGTGGCCTGGTGACGATCAATTTGCGCCTGGTTCAGGGTCGAGCGGCCAACACTGGCGGAGTCCACCTCGGTGCCGTTGCCGATCACGCTCATGGCCCCCAACTGCAGGGCTGAACCGCTGCTGAGGCTGCTCTCGGTAGGGCGCACGATATAGGTGTTGTCGACCTTCATCAGGCTGAACCGGCCGTCCGGCAGCAGGGCGCGGATCGCCTCTTCCGGGCTGTAGTCGCCTTGCAGGGCTGGGGCCTTGGCATTGCTCAGCAGTTGCTCATCGAACAGCAGCTGGATTTTCGCCTGTTGCGCGATCTGGCTCAGGGAGGTGGCCAAAGGTTGCGCCGGCAACTGGAAATGCAGCGGCCCGGCGTGAGCTTGCAGGCTCAATGCCAGGCAGGCAGCGAATAGGGTCGGGCGGGTACGGACTAACGGAACAGGTAAGAACGCGCGAAACATGACTTCCCCCAAAGTGGCTTAAAGGCCAAAAAAAGCGCTGCGTGCAGATCGCAGACGGGAGGAAGACGCGGCAGTGAAAAAAAACCTCATATGCGAATGAAAGATATTCTCATGTGTGGGTCAGCGGGCTTCGATCTTCAGCTGACCGTTGGCTTGGACTCGGGTTTTCACCGGGATTAGGGCCGGCAGGGCCTTGAGCAGGGCATCGGGATCGTTGACGTCGAGGTTGCCGGAAACCTTGTAGGCGCCCAGCGGGCCCTCGGCCAGTTGCACCGGTTGATGGCGGTACAGGTTCAGCTCGTCCACCAGGCTGGCCAGGTCGCGGTTGCGAAAGGCCAGGCGCCCGCTGCGCCAGTCGGCCACCTCGTCGCGGTCCAGGGTCTGTTGGCGCAGGGTGCCTTTTTTCAGGTCGTAGGTGGCTTGCTGCCGGGCGCCCAGCAGAGTCAATGCCTCGGGTTTGCCGTCCGGGCTGAAAGCCACCTGACCGTGGGCCACGCTGACCACCAGTTGGCGCTGGCCGCGGCGCACATCAAAGGCGGTGCCCACCACCCGTACCTTGGCCGCGCCGATATGCACCCACAGTGGCCGGTCTTTGTTGGCAGCGACTTCCAGGTACAGCTGGCCTTGTTGCAGGTAGATATCGCGCTGTTGCGCGCTGAAATCGATCTGCACCTGGGTGTTGGCGTTGACGTACAAGGTGCTGCCATCGGGTAGCTGGAAGGACCGCGCGCCCTGTTGCTGAGCTGCGATCTGTTGAGTGAAGGGCCCTTGTGGCTTGCCCAGGTTGACCGCGAGCACAGCGCATAGCACGGCTGCGGCCACCGCCACGGCAGGGCGCCAGCGTGGTGTCTTGCGTCGGGGCTGGGGCACAGGGCGACTCAGTTTTTGCAACTGCGCCAGGTCGTCCCACAGCGCCTCGAATTCGGCGTAGGCCCAGGAATGGGCCGGTTCACTGATCCAGCTATCGAAGGCCTTGCGCGTGGCACGGTCCGGATTATTACGATTACGGGCGAACCAACTGGCGGCCTCGGCATCGATCTGTTCACTGTCGGGGTCGTCGTGGGTGCCGGGAAAGCGGTTCATTCAGGCTGCTCCTTGCCTTTCTCTCGTTGTAGATGCTGCTTGCAGTGCAGTAGGGCAAAGGCAATGTGTTTTTCTACCATGCTCACGGAAATGCCCATGCGTTCAGCGATCTGCGCTTGGCTCAGCCCTTCGAAGCGATGCAGCATAAGGGCTTCGCGGCGGCGCGGCGAGAGTTGCGCGAGGACTTCTTTCAATTGTTCCAGGCGTTGCAGGCGCTGGGCGGCGGGCAGCGGCTCGTGCTGTTCGTCGGCCAGGGGCTCACTGTCGAAATTTTCCTCGGGGCGGGCCTTGGAGCGCACTTGCTGGCGCCGCCAATGATCGCGTAACAGATTGCGCGCCATCTGGAACAGGAAGGCCCGGGGCTGCTCGACCTGCGCCCGATCACGGTAATCGAACCATTGGGTGAACACGTCCTGGGTCATGTCCGCCGCGTCGCTGGCGTTGTCCGTGCGTTTACGCAGGAAGTGCAGGATGTCCGCATAGAACCCGCGAACAGAGTCCGCCGACGCAGAGTCGGTCTTGGAGCGAGACATGGATATCCTTCTTGACGACGCGGTGAGCATGAGGTCGCGAATGATATCGAGAATTATTGCTATTTGTCACTTTGCTGATGATGGGGTCCCAAGCACCTGTTTTTCCGGGCCAATCCGGTTCTGCGCCTTGGAGCCGGCTTGCCGGCGGGCGCAAGGTCTTGCTGGGGACGCCAGTACAGATCGTCGATGAACTGGCGACCTGGTGCGAGGAATACGCCGCCGGTGGCTTCAATGTGTTGTTCACTCATTTGCCGGAAGCCATCGAGGATTTTCGTGCAATTGATCACCCCGCAGTTGCAACGCCAGGGCTTGCTCCGACAGCGGTACACGGGGCTTACCCTGCGCGAACACCTGGGATTTGCGCGAGTGGAAAACCGAATTTTCAGTCATCGGGGCAATGGCTGAATCGCTGAAAGGGTCTTTACTCTCAAGGCGCAACGCCCAGCGATCAACACAAGGAGCAACAGCATGTCCGGATGGTATGAGTTGAAGAAAAGCAGCAACGGCCAGTTCCGTTTTGTACTCAAGGCGGCCAACGCCGAGATCATTCTCACCAGCGAGCAATACACCACCCGCGCTGCCGCAGAGAATGGCATTGCCTCGGTGCAGACCAACAGCCCGCTGGAGGAACGCTACGAACGCAAGAGCGCCAAGGACGGTAAACCCTATTTCAATCTCAAGGCAGCCAATCACCAGATCATCGGCAGCAGTGAAACCTATTCGTCGGAAGCAGCCCGGGACAAGGGCATTGCCAGCGTCAAGGCCAACGGCCCGAGCCACAACATCAAGGACCTGACTGCCGTTTGAGCCCGGCGCAGCAAGGCCGTCCGGCCTGATCAGGGGCCAGGCGGCCTTGCTGCACCGCCATCGGCTTGGCTGAAGCTCGTCACTTGCGATGGCGGCGAGCTTGAATTCGAGCCTCTGCCGGGCGTCAGCCGACTGGCGATGGAATCATGGCGAAACGCCATCGCATGCATTATCCTCCGCGCCCGTCACCGGGCGCTCGGCATGCCAGGCACCTTGAGTGACGTTATCGATCATTGTCCAAGGGATCTGCGACCTCATGATTCGCCCTCTCGTATTACTCGCCGCGCTGCTGGCGCTGAGCGGTTGCTACAGCCTGCCTTCCACGAAAATCGCCGAGAGCATGCGCCCGGATTCGCAGTCGGGGGGGGCGTATGTGGTGGGCGTGGTGGGCATTTGGCCGAAGGCGGTGCACACCGCCAACGAACAGATGCTGCTGATTCGCCCACGGGGCGGTGAAGGATTCGCCTCGGCGCGCCTGTACAACCAGATCTACGGCCGCACGCCACGGGATGTGCGCGAGACTTGGCACGGCATTGGCAGCCTGTTCGTGATGCCGCTCAAACCCGGGCGCTACGAGATCTACAACTTGCACTTCGACCGCGGTAACGCCACCGCCTGGAGCCGCGAAGACTTCTCCATTCCCTTGGAACTGGAAGCCGGCAAGGCCTATTACGTCGGTGATTTCCGCGCTGGCTGCCTGTCGGCGGCGGGGGCCAAGTGCGTGTTTCTGCACAGTGACCACCTGGAGCGCGACGCCGCCCTGGTACGCGCCAAGTACCCGCAGGTGCCGAGCCTGCAGCGGGTCGATCTCGAGAAGATGGAAGACGTCACGTCGTTGATCGTCAAGGAGCAGGGGCCCAAGGCGTCGATGCTCAAGGCCATGCTCTCGGGGGATCTGTAATGCGCAGTCGGTTGTGGTTGTTGCTGGTGCTGATGCTGGGGCTTGGCGGTTGCCAGACCAGCCATAGTCTCAAGCCGGCCGAGGTGGATTATCAGCAGCGGTTGCCGGCGATCAGCGTCAGTGTGATGGGGGCCATCCCTGCCGGCCTGATCCGTGATGAACTGCGTCGGCGCGGCACCTTCGAGCAGGTGCAGTCGGGGTTCAGCGTCGATGGCTACAACGTGATCGTGATGGCCAACAGTGATTACTTTGGCTGGCAGAACATTCCCATGGGGCTGCTCAGTGCGATGACCTTTTTCATCGTACCGGGCCGGGCCACCTGGGACAGTCAGGTGATGTTCCATGTCAGCCGTGGCGACCAGCCACTGGCCAAGTACCGGGTCAGCAACCACACTCGTTCCTGGCGCGGTTGGGCCAACCCCGATGGTGGCCAATACCAGCATGTGCAGCGCATCACCGACGACTTCATTGCGCAGATGCTGCAGGACCCGCAGTTCAAGGCCCTGGCCCCGGTGGCGCTGAACAGTCACTGAGTCACGCGTGAACGTGACCCATGCCAAAGCCCGGACGGTGTCAGCCGCCCGGGCTTTTTGGTCAGGGCTTCAACTCAGGGTCTGCAGCAGCGTCTGCAACTGTTGGCGTGCGCTGTCGTTCAGGGCAAACACCGGCCGGCGTGGCTCGCCGGCGTTCAGCCCGGTCAGTTCCAGCCCGGCCTTGACCGTGGCCGGCAAGCCGCCCTTGAGGATGAAGTCCAGCAGCGGCAGCTGACGGTAGAACAGCGCCCGGGCCCGTTGCAGGTCATGTTCCAGCACAGCCTGGTACAGATCGAGATTGAGCTGGGGGATCAGGTTCGCCGCCGCCGTGCACCAGCCGCGGGCGCCGGCGGCGAAGGCTTCCAGGGCCAGGGGGTTGCAGCCGTTGTAGAACGGCACCTGGCCTTCACCCAGCAGTTGCAGCTTGTGCATGCGCTGGATGTCGCCGGTGCTTTCCTTGACCAGGGTGACGTTTTCCACGGCGTGGAAAATCTTCAGGATCAGCTCCACCGACATGTCGGTGCCGCTGGTGGCCGGGTTGTTGTAGAGCATGATCGGTACGTCGATGCTGGCGCCGATGGCCTGGTAGTGGGCGAGGATCTCGGCCTCGCTGAGTTTCCAGTAGGAGGCGGGCAGCACCATCACCACGTCGGCGCCCTGGGCTTGGGCAAAGCGCGCGCGGCGGATGGCCTTGGCGGTGGTCAGGTCGGAGACGCTGACGATGGTCGGCACGCGCTTGGCCACGTGCTGGAGGCTGAACTCGGCGACCTGATCCCATTCTGCGTCGTTGAGGTAGGCGCCTTCGCCGGTGCTGCCCAAGGGCGCGATGGCGTGGACGCCGGCGTCAATCATGCGGTCGATGGAACGCCCGAGGGCATCCAGGTCCAGGCCTTCGCCGTTGGCGCCGAAGGGGGTGACGGTGTAGCCGATGATGCCGTGGATCTTGGGGGTAGGCATGGTGCAACTCCTGCAAGGCATAAGGGGGGGGATCAGTTCAGGCAGTCGGCGTGTTTTTTCAGGTTTTGCCGAGCGTAATAGTTGAAAGCGGCACCGTGGCGCTTGGGCTTGGAGATCCAGTCATGGGCTTCGCGGCCCAGCTCCGGGAGGATCGGTTTGATGCGGCCGGCGGCCATGGCCAGCAGTTGCAGTTTGGCCGCGCGCTCGATCAGTTGGGCGATCACGCAGGCCTCCTCGATGCTGGCGCCGGTGGACAGCTGGCCGTGGTGGGAAAGCAGGATCGCGCGCTTGTCGCCCAGGGCCGCGGAGATGATTTCGCCTTCTTCGTTGCCCACCGGCACCCCCGGCCAGGCTTCGAGAAAGGCGCAGTCCTCGTACAGCGGGCAGAGGTCCATGTGCGACACCTCAAGCGGCACTTCGAGCATCGACAGCGCGGCAACGTGGGTCGGGTGGGTGTGGATGATGCAGTTCACATCCGGCCGGGCGCGGTACACCCAGCTGTGGAAGCGGTTGGCCGGGTTGGGCATGCCGTGGCCTTCGAGGACGTCCAGGTCTTCGTTGACCAGCAGCAGGTTACTGGCGCTGATTTCATCGAAGCCCAGGCCCAGTTGTTGGGTGTAGTAGGTGCCCGGTTGCGGGCCGCGGGCGGTGATCTGCCCGGCCAGGCCCGAGTCATGGCCGTTCTCGAACAGGATGCGGCAGGTCAGGGCCAGCTTTTGCCGGTCGGTCCACGTATTATCCGCCAGGGTGTTTTGCATCTGGGTCAGGGCTTGCTTGACCAGCTGGTCTTTGGGCAGTGCTAATGTCTTGGCCATGTCGAAGGTCCTTTGAGGAGTGCAATGGACGTCGGATCTGCGCTTCACCTGCTGCTTGCGAGGTCGTTGGGTGAGTCGCGATGACACTTAAGAGGCTATATGACACGTTGTGTCATTGGCAAGCGCCAATCGTTGTTTCCTAGATGGATTAACCGCTCTACATGTCTATCCGTTTGAAATTACTGAGAAAAAAACTTGGTGTGACCCTGGAGGCCCTGGCCGAAAAATCCGGGATGACCAAGAGTTACCTGTCGAAAGTCGAGCGCGGGTTGAACACTCCGTCGATCGCGGCGGCGTTGAAACTGGCCAAGGCGCTGAACGTCAAGGTCGAGGAGCTGTTCGCCGAGGACAGCATCAGCCTCGACAGCTACAGCCTGGTGCGCAGTGGCGAGCGCCAGTCGCTGGCGACCAACGACCAAGCCCCGGGCTATGCGGTGCTGGCTCATCAGGTCAGCGAGCGCAACCTGCTGCCGTTCATCATCTACCCGGCCAAGGAGTTCAGTGACAAGACCTTCAAGGAACACCTGGGGGAAGAGTTCCTGTTCGTCCACGAAGGCCAGGTGGAAGTGGATTTCATGAACGAGCGGGTGATTCTCAACCGTGGCGACGCGCTGCACTTCAATGCGCAGAAACCCCACCGCATCCGCTCCCTGGGGGACGTGCAGGCGCAGTTGCTGGTGGTCGTGCACAGCAACGAAGACTGAGCCTTGTAGCCGCTGCCGAAGGCTGCGAACGGGCCGCAGGCCTGCAGCAATCCCAAGGACTCCCGCGCCCGGCGCAATCAGCGTTCCACGGGCACCGACAGCGCCGGGTTGCCCAAGGCGTGGGTCTTGGAATCGAAGAAGCGCAGGCTCAGGTCCAGGCCTTCGAATAGCTTGGCATAGTGACGCTTCTGGTGCTGGATGAACGCCGCGCTGCGCGGGTAGATGGAGATCGCCAGGGTCGTGGCGGCCGACTGGCGGATCGCCTGCACCAGGTGCGCGTCCTGGGGCCCGAGGTTGTGGCCGAAGATGCACAGGGCGCCGCTGTGATCCAGCAGTTGCTGGTGGCAGAACGACAGGTAGTCCGAGCTGCGGATGGTCTTGAGCTTGTCCGCCAGCGGCCCTTCGCTGACGAACAGCGGCACGTCGTCCAGGGTCTTGAGGGTGTTGTTGATGGCGAAGCTGCCCAGCAGGGTGCCTTCGGTGGACGTCAGCTTGCGTGCGCTGCCGTCCAGATTGCGCACCAGGTGCAGGCCGCCGTGCAGGTAAAGGATGCGGGCCTGCCCGGTGCTGGCGGCGCCCAGTTCGAAGGACGGATCGGCACCGTCAAACAGGTCGTCCAGGCCTTCGGTGTCATGCTGCACGGCCCAGTAGTTGAGCAGGTCGTAGTTGCTGGTGAACACCGTGGGATAGCGCCGCAGTTCCTGGTTGATGGCCGCCAGGCTCTGCGCCTGCACCAGGCGCCAGGGAATGTGCACGGCGTGCACGGTGTTGATCAGCGCTTCCTTGATGGCGTAGTAGCGATTGCGCGGTGCCGCCGAGCTGACCGCCAGGGCCTTGTTGACCCGGCTGGTGGTTTTCAGCGCCCCCAATACCTGCTCGAAGCTGCGGGTCTGCAGGGCTTCGAACACGCTGAGTTCGGAGGGGCTGAGGGGCTTTTCTTCCACGGTGCGGGCGTTTTCGAACAGCGAGTCGTAGGCGAAGTCTTCCCACACAGCGCGACTGGCGCCGTTGCCGATCAGCAGGCCGGTAAACGAGGTGCTTTCGCGCAGGGCGTTCCAGTCTTCAAGTTCGGCGTCAAATTCCTGGAAATCCATCATTGCGGTCATCGGTCTCAAGGCAGAAGGGAGTCAGGGCGCCGACTTTATCACGACCGACTCTTGAGCCAGATCAAGATCGTCCGTGACCGATCAGTCGATCCTGTCGGGCAGACCTGAATCGACATCCCGCATTGAGCATTCGCCCGGAGACCTCCTCATGAGCAGCACCTTCTTTATTCCAGCCGTCAACATCATGGGCATTGGTTGCCTTGACGAGGCCATGAGCGCCATCCGCAACTATGGCTTTCGTAAAGCGTTGATCGTTACCGATGCCGGTCTGGCCAAGGCTGGCGTGGCCAGCATGATCGCCGACAAGCTGGCGATGCAGGACATCGACTCGCAGATCTTCGACGGCGCCAAGCCCAACCCGAGCATCGCCAACGTCGAACAAGGACTGGCGCACCTGCAGCAGGGGCAATGCGATTTCGTGATCTCCCTGGGCGGCGGTTCGCCCCATGACTGCGCCAAGGGCATTGCCCTGTGTGCCACCAACGGCGGGCATATCAGCGATTACGAGGGGGTTGATCAGTCGAGCAAACCGCAGTTGCCACTGATCGCCATCAACACCACCGCCGGCACCGCCAGCGAGATGACGCGTTTTTGCATCATCACCGATGAGTCGCGCCACGTGAAAATGGCCATCGTCGACCGCAATGTCACGCCACTGCTGTCGGTCAACGACCCGGCGCTGATGGTGGCGATGCCCAAGGGCCTGACCGCCGCCACCGGCATGGATGCCCTGACCCACGCGGTGGAGGCCTATGTGTCCACCGCCGCCAACCCGATCACCGATGCCTGCGCGTTGAAAGCCATCAGCATGATCAGTCACAACCTGCGTCAGGCAGTGCACGATGGCAGCGATCTGCTGGCGCGGGAGAACATGGCCTATGCGCAGTTCCTCGCCGGCATGGCCTTCAACAACGCTTCCCTGGGCTTCGTGCACGCCATGGCCCACCAGTTGGGCGGTTTCTACGACCTGCCTCACGGCGTGTGCAACGCGGTGCTGCTGCCCCATGTGCAGAGCTTCAATGCCAGCGTTTGTGCCGAGCGCCTGACCGACGTGGCCCACGCCCTGGGCGCGGACATTCGTGGCTTCAGCCCGGAGGAGGGGGCTCAAGCAGCGATCACGGCGATTCGCGCCCTGGCCCGTGATGTGGATATTCCTGCCGGTCTGCGCGAGTTGGGCGCCAAGTTGACAGACATTCCGCTGTTGGCGGCCAATGCCCTGAAAGACGCCTGTGGCCTGACCAACCCGCGTGCGGCGGATCAACGACAGATCGAGGAGATTTTCCGCAGCGCATTTTGAGGAACCGCTGGAGCACTTGTGCTGGCAGGCCGACCCTTGCTGAGTCGACTTGCCGGCAAAGGGCCCGTCCAGGCCCCGCCGGGCTTCTGCCCACGGAGCGAGGGCTTCAGATCGGGCAAGCGCAGGGACAGGACGCGCAGGGAGCGGTTACCAGGCCAGGCGCACTTGCGTCATCCTATTCAAGGTCAGCAGCGTTGAAAGCACAGGTTCCAAAGAGGATAGTGCGGTTCTTATCCCGTCTGATCACAAGGAACCGTGAATGAACCGTCCATCCTTCCTGACGCTTGTTCTGGGTAGCCTAGCGCTGCTGTGGCTGGGTACGGTCTCGGCCCAGTGCCTGCCGCCGCCACGCAATGCCGAGGTCCCGGGCTTTTCCCTGTGCAAGGACTGGCCAGCCTTTGCCGATCAGAGCATCAGCCTGCTGTCCGAACGGGTCCCGGACCCCAGCGACACTGGTCAGGGGGACGGCACCTACAGCCTGCAACTGGCGCTGCTGGAGCGCCACAGCGGGCAGGTCCTGGCCAGTTACAGGCAACCTGTGGCTTTTGTTTCCGATGCCTTCCGCCTGGACAGCCTGACGCTCGACACCGGGCGCTTCCAATTGACGCCA
Organism: Pseudomonas sp. LD120; assembly: GCF_009861525.1. GTDB lineage: Bacteria > Pseudomonadota > Gammaproteobacteria > Pseudomonadales > Pseudomonadaceae > Aquipseudomonas. Next base: position 1,710,273 of record NZ_WVHL01000005.1, read on the forward strand.
CAGCTGCGGGCGTTTGGGGTTCGGGCGGCGTTCGAGGGCTCATCCCGGGTCAATCCCTTCAATCAGATCTGGCTCAGCCTCTACGTGCGCGAAGGCAGCACTCTGCGCCCGGTGCTGGAGAAGTTCCTGGCCCATTCCTACAGCGGAGAATGGAATGGCCAGTGCGCTGGCGAGGGCACGCAAACCACGCGTACCCTGGAGATCGCCAAGACCCGCAGCCATGGTTATGCCGACCTGATCGTGCGTTCGGTCAGCGTCAGTACCCAGAGCGAAAAAGTCGGGGAAGCGTGCCGGTCCACGTCCGTGACCGCCAAACCGGTGCTCATCACTCTGCATTACGATGGCCAGCGTTACGTCCTGCCCAATGGTTACAGCGGTATCTGAGGGAGTTTTGATGAAGTGGCTTGAATCATGCGGCCTGGGCCTGGCCCTTTGTGCCGGGTTGGGGGGGGGCACGGCGGCGCAAGCGGGGTGCGACAACACGACGGGTGTTCCCGGAGAGTTCTATGTCTGCAAGCCCTGGCCCGCGGAGCCGGAGCTGAGCATCAGTGCCCGGGCGACGCCCATGCCCGGGAGCCAGACTGGCGACGTCAGCAGCTACAGCCTGGACGTATCGCTGCAGGACATCGACTCCGGTTGGACCCTGGCCAGCAACTACAAGGACTCCGCTCTGTTCTCCGATGCCGTGGCCCTGCAGGGGCTGCAGATCGACACCGGGCGCTACCGTTTGAATAAAGAGCAGCGAGCCTTTGGCCTGCGGGTTCTCTATCACCACAGCTCCAGTGCCATGCCCTACGAGAAAAGCGTGCTGACCCTGTATCGACGTGAAGACAAGGAAGTCCTGCCGCTGCTGGAAGGATTGGTGATGGATGAGAGCCACGGCGAGTTTGGCTGGGGCAGTGAGTGCGAGGGCCGCTCCCGGACCCTGCACCGGACCCTGGAAGTCGGCAGTGGCCAGCGCAACGGTTATGCCGATCTGATCGTGCGTACCCGTGAAGTCAGCACCAGGCATTTCAAGGGCAGCGACGGCTGTGAAAGCCGTGATCTGCCGCCCAGGAACACGGTGGCGACCCTGCATTATGACGGCCAGCGCTATGCACTGAGCAAAGCCCTGAAAGGACAGTAATCGATGCTCACCGGCCTCAATCACCTGACCCTGGCGGTCAGCGACTTGCCCCGCAGCCTGGCCTTCTATCACTCGCTGTTGCAACTGCGCCTGGAGGCCACCTGGGATGCAGGGGCCTACCTGTCACTGCCGGGGCTGTGGCTGTGCCTTTCCCTGGACCCGCAACGGCAGGCACCAGCCGTTGCCGATTACACCCATTACGCCTTGGGTGTCGGCGCTGCAGATTTTGCAGTGCTGGTCCAGCGCCTGCGTGAGGCGCAAGTGCCGGAGTGGCGCGACAACCGCAGCGAGGGCGCGTCGTTTTACTTTCTCGATCCCGATGGGCATCGACTGGAGGCTCATGTCGGTGACTTGGCCTCGCGATTACGGGCCTGTCGCCAACATCCTTACGCAGGAATGCGCTTTTACCCCGCCGACTGAGGCGCCGCTACCGGGAGCAGCTGACGAAAGCCGCTGGTGGCAAGGTGCCTTGATCGTGCAGAATCCGGCAGATTCGCGCTGTGCCTGGCATTCCCGTGAGGTGCATCCGTTCTGGAGTCTTGCCGATGACCTCATCGCTGCTGCTGGCCGTTATCGCCTCGGGTTTCATTTATGCCATCACCCCCGGACCCGGGGTCTTGGCGGTGTTCGGTATCGGTGCCTCCCGAGGCCGGCAGGCCGGCGCCAGTTTTCTCTGCGGGCATATGCTGGGGGATGTGCTCTGGTGCAGTACGGCGTTGGTGGCGATTGTCGGGGCCCGGGAAATCGGTAGCCAGGCGTTCAACATCCTTGGCGTGCTCAGCGGCCTGTACCTGTTGTGGCTGGGAATGCGCGCGATCGGCCGTCGTGGCGCCCGCGATGACGCGCCCAGGGGGCCGGCGCGCAACCCGCTGTGGCACGGCATCTTCTTCGGTCTGACCAATCCCAAAGCCTATCCAGTGGCGGTCGCGACCTTCACCGCGCTGCTGTCCAGTCGTGCCGAGTCGCTCAATTGGTCGATGCTTCCGGGTCTGATCGCCCTGAGCTTCCTCGGGGGGCTGGCGGCATACGCTATTCTCATCGGCATCGTCGGCGCACGTCAGGTGCGCAGTGGTTATCAACGTCACGAACGGGCGATCAGCCGAGTGTGTGGGGTGATGTTCATCGGGTTTGCGATCAACGCCCTGCTGCACGCCGTGCCGGGCTTGATCGGCAACAAGGCATAACGCCGCTCGCGGGTTGCGACGGTGCGTAGTCGGCGCTCAGTGCTGGCTGACCGGACTCAAGGGATGGATACTCAGTGCTTTTTTCATGGGTAGTGGCTTTCTCTGATGGCAACCAAGAACTCTGCGCCTTTGGCCAGTTTTATCGATCTACTTCTGGATGCCGTGTGCGCAGTGGATGCAGAGGGGCGTTTTGTCTTTGTCAGCGCCGCCTGTGAGCGGATCTTCGGTTTCACCGCTGACGAGTTGATCGGTCGGCGGATGATCGAGTTGGTGCACCCGGACGATCGTGAGCGCACCTTGCAGGCCGCCCGGGAAATCATGGGCGGTGTGCCCAGGCCGAATTTTGAGAACCGCTACCTGCGCAAGGACGGACGGGTGGCGCATATCCTTTGGTCGGCGCGTTGGTCGGAAGTGGACCAGTTACGCATCGCCGTGGCCCGGGACATCACCGAGCGCAAACAGGCGGAATCCAAGCAGGCCGCGCTCTACGCCATCTCCGAAGCGGCCCATGCCACGGAAGATTTGTTGGTGCTGTTCAAGCATGTGCACCGGATCATCGGCGAGTGGCTGCCGGCATTGAATTGCTCCCTGGCGCTGTGCGACGAGCGCCGCGAGCGCTTGAGTTTTCCTTACCACGTCGATGACTGCGAGGGCTGCCCGGAACAACCCGGGACCTTGATCGGGCGCTTCTGCACGCAGGTGCTGAGCAGCGGCCAGCCTGTGCTGTTGACGCCGGAGTGCCCGCTGATGCAAGCCACCTGGGGTGAATTCGCGGCCATTCAGGGCCCCCGTTGCTGGCTGGGCGTACCGCTCAACTCGCACAAGGGCACCATTGGCGTGTTGATGGTCAAGAGCGCGCCGGGCGCGCAAGGCTACGGCCTGCAGGAACTGGAACTGCTGCAATACGTCAGTGCGCAACTGGCCGCCGCCATCGAGCGTAAGCAGTTGCACGCCCGCCTGCACTACATGGCCGAATACGATCAATTGACCCATCTGCCCAACCGCGAACTGCTGCGCGACCGCCTCCGCTTGGCCCTGGCCCGTGCCCGGCGCGACTCGGGACGGTTGGCCTTGTTGTATATCGATCTGGACCGGTTCAAGGAGGTCAACGACGTCTGCGGGCATGCGGTGGGCGATCTGTTGTTGCAAGCGGTGGCCAACCGTCTCAAGGGCTGTGTGCGCGAAGCCGACACCGTGGCGCGCATGGGCGGTGATGAGTTTGTGATCCTTCTGGAAAGCGTTCAACACAGTGAGGATGCTCAAGGGGTGTCGGAGAAAATTCGTCAGGCGCTGGCCGAGCCACTGCATCTGGACGGTCATTCATTGAACATCTTGCCAAGCATCGGCATTGGCCTTTACCCCGACCATGGCCTGGAAGAAAAGCAGTTATTCAAGTACGCCGATGAAGCCATGTACGCGGTCAAACGGGCGCAGAAGATGCGTTCCAACGCCTAGGCCGATCGCGGTTTTGCAGCCGTCGCGACGCGCCAGCGGCGGTTGTTCTGCATTCGCCGTTCGTCGTGCCGGGCAGTTTTTTCTAAACCTTTGCGGCGCTGGCTTTTCCCTATGCAGGCAGGGGCGGGAGCTCCTGCCAGATTCGTTTGCAACAGGAGAGCCACACTATGCATTCCATGGCCACTGTCATGCGCGGCGCCGGTTTGGCGCTGCTGCTGGGGCTTTGCACCACCAGCGCCCTGGCCCAGTCGCCTGCGGCCTTTATCGATGATGCTTCGGCCAAAGGGATGGCCGATATCGAGGCCAGTCGCCTTGCCCATCAGAAAACCTCGTCCAAAGCGGTCAAGCAGTACACGATCCAAGTGATCAACGACCGCACCACGGCCAACCAGCACCTGGCTAAGATCGCCAGGCAACTGGACTTGCCGGTAGCGCCTCGGGAGCAGGTGATGGAACAGGCCAAGCGCCTGATACCGCCCGTGCCCGCGGACGAAGATTTCGACCGCGCCTATGCCGCAAACCAGGTCAAGGCCACCGAAGAGGCAATCCAGCAGATCCAGCAACAGGCGAATAACAGCGACCTGCCGCAGCTCAAGGCCTTTGCCGAGGAAACCCTGCCCAAGCTCGAAAATCACCTGAAAATAGCCAAGGCCCTGCGCGCCGGTCGTTCAATCGAGCGCCAGGACGGCTAGCCGGCAATCTTTGCGGTTTTTGGGCCCGCACGCTTATTGCCAGAGATGGGCCTCTTCACTCTTGCACCTTGGGTGTATTTTTCAGCGGCGTGTCGGATCCGTATGCCCACGTTTTGTTGGGCGGGCGGAGTCCGACATGTTGTGGTTGGCATGACCTTTCTTTGTGACGGTTTGTGACTAGTATCAATGGCGTTCAAAGTGCCATCACGCTAATACACGGATTGGAATCAGTAAGAGGTCGTCCATGGAATTTATTGAGAAACTAACCAGTCTCGCTGCCAAGGTGCGTTTGCAGGGGGCCGCTATTCAAACCGAAGAGGCCACGAAGAACGCTTTAGTCATGCCTTTTATCAGTACGGTTCTGGGATATGACGTATTCGATCCCATGGAGGTGACTCCCGAATTCGTCTGCGATGTGGGAACCAAGAAAGGCGAAAAGATTGATTACGCGATTATGAAAGAAGGCGAAGTACAGATACTCATCGAGTGCAAGAAAATCGGTGAGCCGTTGCATATCAATCATGCCTCGCAGTTGTTTCGTTACTTCCATGTCACTAGCGCACGTATTTCCATTCTTACCAATGGCCAGGTCTACAAGTTTTTCACTGATCTGGATGCACCGAACAAGATGGATGAAAAACCCTTCCTCGAGCTGGATCTTCTGGACATTGACGAGTACTCGGTTCCCGAACTGATCAAGCTGACCAAGTCGGCATTCGACGTCGACTCGATTCTCAGCGCGGCTGGTGAGCTGAAGTACGTCAGTCAGATCAAGAAGGTCATGGCTGTCCAGGTCAACAAGCCTGATGACGACTTCGTGAAAGTTTTCGCATCACGGGTTTACGAGGGCGTGATCACGCAAAAAGTGCGTGAGCAATTTTTTGAGCTGACCCGCAAAGCCCTTGGGCAGTTTCTCAACGAACAGATCAATGAACGCCTCAAGTCGGCAATGAGCGGCGCTAACCAGATGGTGGTTCCTCAACCATCGGCCTCTATCAACGAAGCGGCGGCGACTAATGATGAAAACCGCCCGGATGAGAAAATCTTTACGACGTTGGAAGAGCTTGAGGGGTATCACATCGTGCGTGCTTTGGTGCGCTCGGTGGTCGATGCCAAGCGTATTGTTCAACGAGATACGCAGAGCTATTTCGGCATATTGCTCGACGATAACAATCGCAAGCCCATTTGCCGTTTGCATTTCAATCGAGCTCAGAAATACATCGGTATTTTTGACCAGGACAAAGTCGAGACTCGTCACCCGATCAATTCCATTGATGAAATCTACGAATATTCAGAGCACCTGAAGAAAACTGTGGGTTATTACGAATAGGCGACGTGCTCGACAAAACGCCCTGGCCGTGGAACCGATGACCGCTGCCCCGTCGCGTTCATGCCGTGCTGGCAAGAGGGGGGGGGGGGGCAGCCCCAGGCTTGCGAGTGCTGTGGAAGCGGGTCAGCGCGACAGGGCGCAGGCGTCGGGAGGCTTACGGAGGTCGTGCATGACAGGTTCAGCCAGGGCTTCGGTCATTGATCTGTATCACCAGGCGGAGGAAGACTTCTTCGTCTCCATTTCCCAGTTCTATCGATGTTTCGGTCCCGAGCTGAGCGCCTACTGCACAGGGGTCGAGGCCAGTAGCCTGAACCTGTTGATGATGAACAACTGCGGTGTCGACAGCGCTGAGCGGTTGGCCGAAGGCCTGGCCTTTATCCGGCGCCACGGCGTGCCGTTTTGTGTGGTGGTGCCGGATGCGCAGGTGTCGCAGGTCAGTGAACTGTTGCAACAGCAGCACTTGCTGCCGTCGGACAAGACCACCTGCATGCAGCTCGATCTGGCGACTTATGTGCCCCGGCAGACGCCGCTTGCGCGGGTGGATATTCGTTGCACCGATCACTGTCTGGAGGATTGGGCGCAGCCGGTGGGCAGTGCCTTCGCGTCGCAAGGCAGCAGGATCGCCCAATACCTGGGGCGGCATCGGGCGGCGTTGCAGGCCGGGCGGGCGTTGCGGCATTTCACCTTGTATGTCGATCAGCAGCCGGTGAGTGCATTGACCCTGTCGCGGGGGCCAGGGGTGGTACGGCTGGATGACATCGGCACCGTGCAGGCCTGGCAGGGCCGTGGTTACGCCACGGCGCTGATCCACTCCGTGCTGAGCATCGCCCAGGCCCAGGGCGCGCAAACTTGTGTGCTTGAAGCGTCCTTCGACGGCCTGTCGATCTATCACAAGGCCGGTTTCCAGCGTTTGTTCGACTACCGTACGTTCTGCCAACCGTGAAGGCCGGTTAACGCAAGGCGTTCTGGCGGAACTGGCGCGGGCTGAGTCCGGTCAGGGCCTTGAACTGGCGACTGAAGGCGCTGTGGTCGGTGTAGCCGCATTGCAGGGCCACGTCGGTGATGGGTTCTTCGGTCAGCAGCAGGCGCGAAGCGTGTTCCAGGCGGGCCTTGTGAATCATCTGCCGGGGTGTCAGGTGGAAGATGCGTTTGCAGTAGCGTTCCAACTGAGCGATGGACAGGTTGGCGATGCGGGTCAGGTCTTCCAGGCGAATGGCTTCGCTGTAGTGCTCGCGGATATACCGATCCACCGCCGCCAGGCGTTCATAGGCCGGGTGGGTGTCCCGGGCCGCTTGCAGGTCCAGGGAGATGCCGGCCATGCCGATGATTTCGCCGTCGTGCCCATGCAACGGCAGTTTGTGGGTCAGGCACCAACCGGGTTCACGGCTGCCGTACAGGTGCAACTCCAATTGCCCTTTGAGGGTGATGCCCTGATGCAGCACGCGCTGGTCCTGCTCGGTATAGACCGGGCCGAGCAGTGCCGGAAAGACCTCGGCCGAGGTCTTGCCCAACAGTGGACGAATGTTCTTGAAGCCACAGCGCTGGGCCAGGGTCAGGTTGGCGATCAGGTAGCGTGCCTGCAGGTCTTTGATGAAGAACACCGCGCTGGGGATGCAGTCCAGCAGCGGTGTGATCGGTGCCATGTTGGCCAGCAGGCTGTTGATGTCGTGGGGGGAATGGGCGGCGATGGCCCGAGGCAAGTGAGGGAGCTGTGCGCTATCGATCATCGTCGGCCTCTCTCTGGGGGGCTTGGGGGATGGATCTGTGTCGATAAAGCCTGGGCAGTGAAGGGGGGCAAGCGTTTGGCGATTACCGGCCTGGTCCGGCGCGGGGGTTTAGTCTGCCGTGTCGTGCGCTGGAGTGTCGAGCATCAAGGTGGCAACGCGGGCAGGCACCAGCGGTGTGCGCGGCGGGGCCGGCGGCCAATGGAACAGGCGTTGCGCGGCGTTGGCGCAGATTCGTCCCTGGCAGGCGCCCATGCCGCAACGGCTGTGCAACTTGGCCGTGGACCAGTCGGCGGCTGCGGCGACCGCCGCGTAGGGTACGTCTTCGCAACGACACAGCAGAGTATCCGCTTGGGCCAGTTTGAGAATCTCTGGCCGCAGTTCGAAGTGTTTGTGCAGTTGCTCGGCAAAGTGTTGCCAGTGGCGGCGCTGCTGGATCAACGCAGCGGCGCGATCCTCCTGGCCGGTGGCCACACAGCCGGCGATCTGGCCTTCGATCAACGCCAGTTCACTGCCGCCGATGCCGGTGCATTCACCGGCAGCGAAGACCTGGGGCAGGCTGCTGCGCTGCTGTTGATCGACGGCGACGGCGCCGTGTTCCAGGCGGCAACCCAGGTGGCTGGCCAAGCGGATGTTGGGCACCAGGCCGAAACCACAGGCCAGGTAATCGCAGGGGATCTCTTCGCTGCGCCGTCCCTGGCGGACCCGTACCGCTTCCAGGCGTTGCTCCCCCAAGGCTTGCTCTACATGGGCATTGCAGCGGTAGGCGGCAGTGACTAGGCGCAAGGCCTGGGCCAGCTTGTGCGGCCAACGCCACAGTTGGCTGGCAAACCCCAGCAGTGAGGTCGCCGTCGCTTGTTCCGCGACGCGGACCACGCGGGCACCGGCCTGACGTGCGCTGGCGGCGCTGGCCAGCAGTAACGGTCCGCTGCCGGCGATCACCAAGGATTTGCCGGCCACCTGCAGGCCGTTTTTCAGCAGCGCTTGCAGACCGCCGGCACCCGTGACGCCGGGCAGGGTCCACCCCGGAAAGGGCAGCAGCAGCTCTTGGGCGCCGCAGCACAGAATCAACTGGGCAAAGTCCACCTGCCAGGCGTGCCGGGCGTCTTCGAGCAACAGGCGGTGAGGTCCCTGGGCCGAGACGATGCGGGTGGCGCTGAGGTAGCGCACCGCCGGATGCCGCAGGACGTTGAAGCGTTCGGCCGCCGTCTTGGTCGGGGGATGCTGCGGCCCGTGGCGCCAGATCTGGCCGCCGGGGCGCGGGTTGTCATCGATCACCAGGATTGACTCGCAGTGCTGGCTGGCGGCCTGAGCGGCGGCGAGCCCCGCTGGCCCGCTGCCAACAATCACGATCTGGCAGTGCAGGCGCTGGACCTTCATTGGCTGCGCTCCACCCGCATGCCGTCCCGGCACAGGGTCTGGCAGGCCAGTTGGCGCTGCCCGTCGATGGTCATGCGGCATTCCTGGCAGATGCCCATGCCGCACAAGGGCGTGCGAGGCTGTCCGCTGCACGAGGTGCGGGTCCGCGGGTCGCCGCTGGCGGCCACGGCGGCGGCGACACTCAGGCCGCTGGCGACATCCAGGGCCTCTTGATCCAGGTAGATGATCATCGGGTGTCTCCTCTCAGGTCGGTGAAGCGTTCAGGCAGATAGGGGCGCGGGTCGATCGCCGGGCGTTCGCCCAAGATCAGGTCCACCAGCAATCGCGCGCTGCCGGGGGCGGTGGTCACGCCCAGGCCTTCATGGCCGACCGCCAGCCACAGGCCTGGCTGTTGCGGGTGCTGGCCGAGGATCGGCAGGCCGTCGGGGGTGGCGGCGCGAAAGCCGGTCCAGGCACGGATGCCGTTGAGCTGCGCCAACGGAGGCAGGTACGCCACCGCGCGGCGCAGCATCGGCGCCAGCACGGTCGGGTCGACTTCGGGGTCGAGGGTGTCGAACTGCCGGGACGAGCCAATCAGCAACTGGCCGGTGGGGCGCGGCTGGACATTGAACGCCACCGAGGTGCCGTCGCTGGCATGGGCGCTGGCGGCGTAACCCAGTTCCACCAGTTGATGGCTGAGCGGTTGCGGGTAGCGATCGGTGATCAGCAGGTGGCCTTTTTTCGGCCGCAGGGGCAGGGCTGGCACCAGCGCCTGGGCTCCTAGTCCATTGGCCAGCAACACCCTGGGGGCATGCAGCACCTGGCCGTCGTCGAGTGCTACTTGATCGCCGGCAACGCCCTGCACCGTTGCCGCTTGGCGGCTGATCAGCGGGTTGTCGCTGAGCAGCCAGTGAGCCGTGGCCGGGGCGTAGAGAATGCCGTCACCGGGGACCTTCAAGGCGCCGCCCAGGCCCTGGCGCAGCATTGGTTCCAGGGCCGCCAGTTGCTGGCCATCGAGCAGTTGGCCGGCGACGCCGTGCTCGGCCAGGGTCTGTTGCTTGACCCGCGCCAGGTCCATTTCCGCGCCGTCGGCAGCCAGCCACAAGGTGCCGCAGTTGCGGTAGGCGCAAGCAGGTGGCAGTTGCTCGCGAATCTGCCGCCAGAGGCCGATGGAGTAGTGACTCAGGGCCAACTCCGCGGGGTTGTCGTCCATTGCCACCAGATGCCCCATACCGGCCCCGGTGGCGCCGCCACGGGCATCGTCGAGCACTTGCACCCGCAAGCCGCGGCCGGCCAGCGCGTGAGCGCAGGCCGCGCCGATGATGCCGGCGCCGACCACGATCACGTCGACCTCGGGCTGCCCCTTCACGAGCCGATGCCCCAGGCGAACGGATCGCTGTCGTCCAGCAGCAGGGTGGCTTCGGCGCTGATGTGGGCGCTGCCGCGAAGGGTGGGGATGATCTGTTCGCCGAGGCGCTCGTAGTGCGCGCTGAACTGACTGCCGATGACACTGGCCTGGCGCCAGGTCTGTCCCGGGGCGAGTTTGCCGTCGGCCGCCAGACACGCCAGCTTGGCGCTGGTGCCGGTGCCGCAAGGCGAGCGGTCGTAGGCTTTGCCGGGGCAGAGCACGAAGTTGCGGCTGTCGGCCTGGTGGTCGCTGGCGAACAGTTCGATGTGGTCAATGAGCTCGCCGCCGGCACCGGTGATGCCGGCGTGTTCGAGGGCTTGGCGCACGCTCAAGGTGTAGTGGGTCAGGGCTTCGACGTTGTCCAGGGCAAGGCGCTGGCCATGATCGCTGATCAGGAAGAACCAGTTGCCGCCCCAGGCAATGTCCCCCTTCACCGTGCTGCGGTCCGCCAGTTGCACGCTGATCTGGCTGCGGTAGCGATAGGCTGCGACATTGCGCACGCTCACCGACAGGTCGTCGTGCAGGGTGGCTTGCACCGTGCCCACGGGGGTTTCGATGCGGTGCACGCCACAACCGATGCGCCCCAGGTGATACAGCGAACGCACCAGGCCGATGGTGCCGTGGCCGCACATGCCCAGGTAGCCGCTGTTGTTGAAGAAGATCACGCCGGCACAGGCATCGCTGGCTTGCGGCTGGCACAGCAGTGCGCCCACCACTACCTCGCTGCCCCGGGGTTCGAGCACGCAAGCGCGGCGCCACTGATCGTGCTGGCTGCGCAGAGTGTGCAGGCGGTCGGCCATGGATCCAGGGCCCAGATCGGGAAAACCGTCGATGACCAGGCGGGTGGGTTCCCCCCCGGTGTGGGAGTCGATCACGGTTATTTTTTTCATGTTGGCACCTCAGCCAAGGGAGCTACAGAGTGGCCTTGGCGGCGCGCCCGTCGCTTGTGGGTTTTCGCTGCCGCAGATGACGAAATCGGCACAGTCGTGCCGGTGACCCTGGGGCCTGGGACTGAACGCGCAGGCGATTGGCGAATGTGCCGATTTCGTCTCTTGCAGGGGGGAAAAGCTTCAAGCTGCAAGGGGGATAAAAGGCGAATCTGGTTTGCGCTTCCAACATTTGTCGGCCCGGCCGACCTCAAGCAAGGACCAGACCATGAGCCGTAAAGCCATTCAATGGAGCGGTGTGTTCCCCGCCGTGACCACCCAATTCAAAGCCGATTTCTCGGTGGATCTACAGGCCACCCACAACGTCATGCGCAACCTGGTGGACGATGGGGTGTCGGGCCTGGTGGTGTGTGGCACCGTGGGCGAAAACACCTCGTTGAGCACTGCGGAAAAACTCTCGGTGATCGAAGTGGCCAAGGACGCCGCTGGCGGCCGGGTGCCGGTGATTGCCGGGATTGCCGAATTCACCACTGAGTTTGCCCGCAACACCGTGCGTGAGGCGGCCAAGGTCGGGGTCGACGGGGTGATGGTGATGCCCGCCCTGGTGTACTCGGCCAAGCCCCATGAAACCGCCGCGCATTTTCGCGCCGTGGCCAGCGGCACCGACCTGCCGGTGATGGTTTACAACAACCCGCCGATCTACAAGAACGATGTCACCCCCGAGGTGCTGATCGCCCTGCAGGACTGCGAAAACATCGTCTGCTTCAAGGATTCGTCCGGCGATACCCGGCGCTTTATCGACCTGCGCAACGCCGTGGGTGATCGCTTCGTGCTGTTCGCCGGCCTTGATGACGTGGTGCTGGAAAGCGTTGCCGTGGGCGCCGAAGGCTGGGTTTCGGGCATGTCCGTGGCCTTTCCCAAAGAGGGCGCAACCCTGTTCCGCCTGGCCAAGGAAAAACGCTTCGAGGAAGCCCTGGCTCTGTACCACTGGTTCATGCCGCTGCTGCACCTGGATGCCCGCCCGGACCTGGTGCAATGCATCAAGCTCTGCGAAGAACTGGTAGGCCGTGGTTCGGCGCTTACCCGGCCACCGCGCCTGGCGTTGCAAGGCGCAACCCTGGCCGAGGTCAAGGCCATTGTCGCCAAGGCCCTGGCCACTCGCCCACGCCTGCCGGACGTTGTGCTGTAAGGGCCTGTCGGGCGCCCTGGGTGGGGGCGCCCCTGCGGGAGACACCACGCGCAACACACGGGGGGCTTGCTGCCAGCGTCGGCAGGCCCGCCGACGTGACAGTTGATCTGCCTATTCCAATAACCTCAAAAAAAGGCGCAGCCCCATGTCAGGCAAAGGAAAATTCAAGAAGCAACTTTCTCTGGTGGACCTGACCTTTATCGGTCTGGGTGCGATTTTCGGCTCCGGCTGGCTGTTCGCCGCCAGCCATGTTTCGGCAATTGCCGGACCGGCGGGGATCTTTTCCTGGCTGCTGGGCGGGTTCGCGGTGCTGCTGCTGGGCATCGTCTATTGCGAGCTCGGCGCGGCGTTGCCCCGTGCCGGCGGCGTGGTGCGCTACCCGGTGTTTTCCCACGGACCGCTGTTGGGCTACTTGATGGGGTTCATCACCCTGATCGCCTTTTCCAGCCTGGTGGCGATCGAAGTGGTGGCCGCCCGGCAATACGCCGCAGCCTGGTTTCCGGCATTGACCCATGAAGGCAGCAGCAACCCGACGCTGATCGGTTGGCTGCTACAGTTCGCGCTGCTTTGCCTGTTTTTCTGGCTCAACTACTACAGCGTCAAGACCTTCGCCAAGTCCAACAACTTCATCAGCCTGTTCAAGTTCATCGTGCCGCTGCTGGTGATCGTGGTGTTGTTCACCTTCTTCAAGCCCGACAATTTCCACATCCAGGGCTTCGCGCCCTTCGGTCTGTCGGGGATCGAGATGGCGGTGTCGGCCGGGGGCATCATCTTTGCCTACCTGGGGCTGACGCCGATCATTTCCGTGGCCAGTGAAGTGCGCAATCCGCAGCGCACCATTCCCATCGCGCTGATTCTCTCGGTGCTGCTCTCGACCCTGATCTACGGCCTGCTGCAACTGGCCTTCCTGGGCAGCATTCCCACGGAGATGCTGGCCAACGGCTGGAGCGGCATCAGCAAGGAATTTTCCCTGCCATACCGCGACATTGCCCTGACCCTTGGGGTCGGCTGGCTGGCCTACCTGGTGGTGGCCGACGCGGTGATCTCTCCCAGCGGCTGCGGCAACATCTACATGAACGCCACGCCGCGGGTGGTCTATGGCTGGGCCCGCACCGGGACCTTCTTCAAGGTCTTTACCCACATCGATGAACCGTCCGGTATTCCGCGTCCAGCCTTGTGGCTAACCTTCGGTTTGTCGGTGTTCTGGACCTTGCCGTTCCCGTCCTGGGAGGCGCTGATTAACGTGGTCTCGGCAGCCCTGGTACTCAGTTACGCGGTGGCGCCCATCAGCGTCGCGGCGCTGCGCAAGAGCGCACCGGAGCTGGCGCGGCCGTTTCGGGTCAGTGCCTTTGTCGTGCTTGGCCCCGTGTCCTTCGTGATCGCCGCGTTGATTGTCTACTGGTCCGGTTGGGGCACGGTGTCCTGGCTGTTGGGCCTGCAGATTGTGATGTTCGTGATCTACCTGCTGTGTCGGCGGCTGGTGCCTACCGACCACCTGAGTCTGCGGGAACAGCTGCGTTCGTCACTGTGGCTGATCGCTTTTTATGCCCTGACCATCCTGATCTCCTACCTGGGCAGCTTCGGCGGTATCGGCGCCCTGGCTCACCCCTACGACACCCTCACCGTCACCCTGATGGCCCTGTGCATTTACACCTGGGGCGCCAACACCGGGGTGCCCGGCGCCAAGCTGGTGCTGGACGGCGACGAAGCGCAATGACCGCGCCCACCTTCAAACAGACGAGGTCATCCATGACTGTTACTGGACACATGCTGATTGGCCAGACTGCCGTACTGGGTAGCCATGGGGCTATTCATGGGCTGGCCGCCGCCAGCGGCGAGGTGCTGCAACCTGCGTTCGGCGGTGCCGGCGCGGCGGACCTTGAACGCGCTTGCGCCCTGGCGGAGGCGGCGTTCGATCCTTACCGGCAAGCACCGCTTGAGCGGCGAGCGGCGTTTCTGGAAAGCATTGCCAGCCAGATTTTCGAGTTGGGCGATGAATTGCTCGAACGCTGCCAACTGGAAACCGGTTTGCCCCGGGCACGCCTGGAAGGCGAGCGTGGGCGCACGCTCGCTCAATTGCGCCTGTTTGCCAGCGTGGTCCGCGACGGCGGTTTTCTCGGGGCACGGGTCGATCCGGCGCAACCTTCGCGTACGCCGTTGCCCAGGGTTGATTTGCGCCTGCGGCAGATCGGTCTGGGACCGGTGGCGGTGTTCGGCGCGTCGAACTTTCCCTTGGCGTTTTCCGTGGCCGGCGGCGACACCGCCTCGGCCCTGGCGGCGGGGTGCCCGGTGATCGTCAAGGCGCACTCGGCCCACCCTGGCACTTCGGAACTGGTGGCCCGGGCCATCGCTCGGGCGGCCCGGCAGCAGGACATGCCCGAGGGCGTGTTTTCACTGCTGTTCGACAGCGGCCGGAGCATCGGCCAGGGGCTGGTGGCGGATACGCGGATCAAGGCCGTGGGCTTCACCGGCTCGCGCAGCGGCGGAATGGCGCTGATGCAGATCGCCGCGGCGCGCGCCGAACCGATTCCGGTCTATGCAGAGATGAGCTCGATCAACCCGGTGCTGCTGTTGCCCCATGCCCTGGAGGAGCGTGCGGAACCGATTGCCTCGGCATTCGTTGCCTCGCTGACCCTGGGCGCCGGGCAGTTCTGCACCAACCCGGGGCTGATCCTGGGCATCGATGGGCCGGCGTTGCAGCGTTTTGAGCGGGCCGCCGCCGAGGCCCTCGGCCACGTGGCGGCGCAGACCATGCTCACGCCGGGCATTCAGCGCAGCTATGGCCAGGGCGTTGCGATGCTGGCGGCCCAGGCCCCGGTGCAGACCCTGGGGCGCGGGCTGGCGGGGCAGGGCCATCAGGCCCAAGGCGCACTGTTCGCCACTTCGGCAGAGGCCTTTATGCAGCTCCCCGCGTTGCGCGAGGAAGTCTTCGGCCCGGCTTCGCTGATCGTCCGTTGCCCGGACTTCGCCACCTTGCAGCAGGTGCTGCACCGCCTGGAAGGGCAGTTGACCATTGCCCTGCATCTGAGCGAAGGCGATCAGCCCCAGGCCCGCACCCTGCTGCCGTTGCTGGAGCGCAAGGCTGGACGGGTGCTGGTCAATGGCTTTGGCACCGGGGTCGAAGTCGCCCATGCCATGGTGCATGGCGGTCCGTTCCCGGCCACGTCCGACAGTCGCGGTACCTCGGTGGGCAGCCTGGCGATCCAGCGTTTCCTGCGCCCCGTGTGCTACCAGGATCTGCCGCAGGCGCTGTTGCCCGCCGAGCTGCGCGAGGGCAACCCGCTGCAGGTGCCGCAACTGATCGACGGTCAGTTTCCAGAGTGATCCCGGGCGCGGCGGCGCTCCTTCTGGGGCGTGCCGCCGCGCCCGCCCCTGTAGTCCCTTCCATCCACCCTGACTCTCCCACAGGAGCGTTCCCCACCTGCCATAGAGGTTCTTGCATGTCTGAATACATCACCCTGTCACTGGATGAAGTTCGCGCCCTGTCGTATCGGGTCCTTACCCATCACGGCCTGTCCGAGGCCCATGCACGGGCGATCGCCGAGGTCATCACCCAAGGCCAGCGTGACGAGTGCCATTCCCACGGCGTGTACCGCCTGCTGGGCTGCGTGCGCTCGGTGCGCGAGGGCAAGATCGATCCCAAGGCCGAGCCCAGCGTGCGACATGTCTCGCCCGGGGTGCTGGAAGTGGATGCGCATTACGGTTATTCCCTACTGGGCTTTCACACTGGCCTGCCGATCCTGGCGCAAAAGGCCCGTAGCCAGGGGATCGCCGCCATGGTGATCAAGCGCTGCTTCCACTTTTCCGCGCTGTGGCCGGAGGTCGAGGCGATTGCCGCCACCGGTCTGGTGGGTATGGCGATGAACCCCAGCCACAGCTGGGTGGCCCCGGCGGGCGGGCGCCATCCGGTGTTCGGCACCAACCCCCTGGCCTTTGCCTGGCCGCGACCAGGGGGCAATCCCTTTGTCTTCGACTTCGCCACCAGCGCCATTGCCCGGGGCGACATTGAACTGCATGCGCGCCAGGGCAAGCCGATTCCCAGCCATTGGGCCATCGATGCCCAAGGCCAACCGACCACCGATGCCAGGGCGGCGTTGCAGGGGGCCATGCAGACCTTTGGCGGGCACAAGGGCTCGGCCCTGGCGGCGATGATCGAATTGTTGGCCGGGGCCTTGATTGGCGACCTGACCAGCGTCGAGTCCATGGCCTTCGATCAGGGCGTCGGGGCCACGCCTTGTCATGGCGAACTGGTGCTGGCTTTTGATCCCAAGGTGTTTTTGGGCGAGGGTTATCAACAGGGGCTGGAGCGGGCGGAAGGGTTGTTCGCGGCCATTGCCCAGCAGGGCGCGCGGTTGCCGTCGCAGCGGCGTTTTGAGGCCCGGGCCCGTAGCCTGGAGCAGGGGGTGCAGGTTCCCCGGGCGCTGTGGAACGATATCCAGGCCTTGCTGGCATGACGCCCTGGGGGCGATGGAGTGTCCATCGCCCCCAGGGGCTGCGGGTCATGTCAGAAGCGCAGGTTGGCCGCCAGCTCGGCGGAACGTCCAGGTGCGACGGTGGCGAACAGGCCAACGTGGGACGCGTCGTAGTAGGTCTTGTTGGCGAGGTTGAGCACGTTGAACTGCAGGTCCAGGTTCTTGTTCACGCGGTAAGCCGTCATGGCGTCGTAGCGCCAGTAGGCGTCGAGGCTGCGGGTGTTTTCATCGTTGGTGTAGCGTTTGCCCACGTAGTTGGCTCCGGCGCCGACCTTCCAGCGGTCGGTGAGCCTATAGGTGCTCCAGACCGAGCCACTGTTGGCGGCGATGAATTTTAGCTGATTGCCGTTATAGACGGACTCTGCGTCGGCGGCGTATTTCAGCGCCTTGGCATCCAGGTGGGTGTAGCCGGCCACCACTTCCCAGCGGTCGGTCAGGTGACCGGTGGTTTCCACTTCAAAGCCTTTGACTTCGACATTGCCGTCCAGGGTCGCGATGCCGGTGAGCGGATCGTAGGTGCGGGCGTTGTCTTTCTCGGTCTTGAACAGGGCGGCGGTCAGCGCCAGGCGTTCGTTGAGCAGGTCCCACTTGGTGCCCAGTTCGAGGCTGCGGCTTTTCTCCGGGGCCAGGTTACTCAACCGGCCGCCCGCCGGGCCATCGGCCCTGCCTGATTGCCCGGCGGTTTCGCCCGAGGGGTTGAAGGATGTGCCGTAGGCCAGGTAGACGCTGCCGTAGGGCACGGGCTTGAAGACGACACCGCTCTGGTAGGTCCACAGGTTGCTGCGGTTGCTTTGGCCCGGGTCACGGACGTGATAGGCGTCGTAGCGCAGGCCCAGGTTCAGGTCCCATTGCTCGTGCAGGGCGAGGGTGTCCATCACATAGAACGCGCGGTTGTTGTGTCGGGTGGTGGTGTGCTGGCCGTCGTCTCGTAGCACCGGGGCGAATGGGTCCTTGGGGTTGGGATGATGCAGGTCGCCGAGGTTGAGGCTCTTGGAGCTGGCGTAGCGATTCTTGACATCGATGCGTTCGCGGGAGAACTCCAGGCCGACGCTGTAGCGGTGGCCGATGGAACCGGTGTCGAACGAGCCGTAGAGGTCGGTCTGGTTGATCAGCGAGGTGTTGACCACGTTGCGCCCGCGCGCCGAGCGTTGCACCTGGTTGGCCTGCTCCTGCGGCGCCAGGGAGATCGGCCGGCTCATGACGTAGTCCTGCATGCTGCGGCCTTGGCGGGTGGTGTTGCGCAGGGTCAGGTGATCATTGATGTCATGTTCCAGTTGCAGGGTGGCCAGGTCCGCCGAGGTATTGCGGAAGTCGCGCTGGGTGAAGCCATAGAAATTGTCGCGGTCGACCTTGATCGGCTTGCCGGTGATTTCCGACACCGGGTGACCCTGGTCGGGCAGGTCGTCGGTTTGCAGGTGGTAATAGCTCAACGTGGCGCGGGTGTCGGTGTTCAGGCCGAAGGTCACGCTCGGTGCTACGCCCCAGCGCGACACTTGCACATGATCGCGGCCGGGGGTGTCGGCTTCGTGCTTCATGGCGTTCAGGCGCAGCGCCATGTTCTGTTCGGGCTGGTACTGGTTGAGGTCGACGGTGGTGCGCCGCAGCTGATCGGTGCCCAGGGTCAGGCTGCCGGTGGTGAAGGTTTGCGCCTGGGGCACCTTGCTGATCAGGTTCAGGGTGCCGCCGGTGGAGCCCCGCCCCGAGTAGGCCGAGCCTGGGCCTTTGACGATTTCGATTTGCTCGTAGTTGAACACTTCATGGTTCATGCGCCCGACGTCGCGAATGCCGTCGATCATGATGTCGGTGCTGGCTTCGAAGCCGCGGATGAACGGACGGTCGCCCAGCGGCGTGCCGCCTTCACCTGCACCGAAGGTGATGCCCGGTGTGTTGCGCAGGGCGTCGGTCAGGCTGGACACGGCGCGTTCCTGCATCAGGGTGTCGGTGATGATGGTCACCGACTTCGGGGTTTCCCGCAGCGGCGCGGTGAACTTCACTGAGCCTGAGGTCTCGCGTTTGTAGCCAGGTGAATGCTCCCCTTGCACATGGGTCGGGGCCAGGGTGACAGGAGTCGCCTCGCTGTAAGGCTTACTGTCTTCAGGGGTAGCTCCCAGGCTGGCCTCGCTGAGGGCCATCAGACCCAAAGAGGTGGACCACAACTTCCAGGGGTGTGGGCGGACGGGATTGGACATTGAGATAGAGCCTCCTTTTATTTGGAAGCGATTCTCATTCGAGAACTCATGTCATTCAATCAGATGGTTCTGAACAATGGTTGCGAAAAGTATAAGGGGGGGCACAGCGCAACTGGGCATTGCTGGCTGGGTCTGCTGTGCGGGGGCGGTGTGTTTTTCTGCTGCGGGCTGTTCTGTTTTTCCACCCGCCGTTGTTTTATGGTCGACCATCGCCCCAGGAGTTCAAGGATGAAGCCACACTTCGAAACCCCCAACCTGATCTTGCGCCCACGCACGCTTGAACACTTCGACGACTGCTTGCGCATGGACCTGGACCCTGAAGTCACGCGCTTCATCCCGGGGACCTGGGACGGTGGGCAATGGCATCGGGATTTCCTGCAGTCGCGCATGACTCAGGACTTTGGCCCGCGCTGCGGTTATTGGGCGATCTTCGCCAAGAAGGCCCCGGAGGAATTGCTGGGCTGGGTGTCGTTCATTCCCTTTGACGCCGTCGGGCCGGAGCTGGAAATGGGCTGGCGCCTGGTGCGGCGGGCCTGGGGGCGAGGCGTTGCCAGCGAGGCCGCGCGGCGGATTGTCGAGCATGCGTTTGCCGATCCGGCCGTGGAGCGGATCGTCGTCGATGCCCATGTCGATAACGCGGCGTCGTTGGCGGTGGCGCGCAAGATCGGTTTTCGCTTCACCCACGAGGCCGATTTCGAGGGCTTGCCTTGCCGCTTCTTTGCAATGACTCGCGAGGGCTTCCAGCAACAAGCGGTCGCTGGCTGAGGCGCGTTCAAGTGCGGGGCACCGCTAGCTGGTGCCCCGCAGGCTCGATGATGGCCGTCAGAGGTGACGGCTGACCCACCACAGCACCAGGAAGGCGATTGCGGCGGCCAGGGCCGCGAGCTGGAACAGATTGATCAGGCACTTCAGGCCCAGGGGGAATTTCCGGTAGTCCTTGGCGTTCATGCCGCCGCTGCGCAGGAACAAGTGGGGCATGGCGAACATGGCGCCGATGCACAGCAGCATGAAGAAGCGGCTCAGGGGATCCTTGCCCAGGAGTGGTAGGCGGATGGCGATGACCCGGCAGCGCGCCAGGTGCCTGACCATGTCATCGAGTCTGAAATAGCCCAGGTACACCTGGATCGTCAGGGACACCAGCCCGGACATGACCACCAGGACCCAACCCGCTGTGTAGATGTCTTTGGCGTTACACATATCTCTTCAGTGACCTCCTCAAGCTTCACGACCAGGCGTTCAGCGTATTGCTCCTCCTGTGAGCCCCGGCACGCAGGGCAGCCGGCCACCATACCACCCCGGGACGCGCGGCGGGCCGGGGCAGCGGCGCGCTGGCTAGTAGCGGGCGTTGCGCAGCCGGGCCGTTGCGACCATAGGCGCGGGTTTGTCCGGGCAACATGAGACGAGTACCAAAGGTGCGGGCGAGGGCTCTGGAGTGTCCGCAGCAGGTTGTCCTAGAGCTTGGCGCAACGCTCGATATCGGCCTGGGTGGCGACCTGGGTGTCGATGCCCAGACGGTATTTGCAGTAATCGATGATCATCTGCCGTTGTTCGTCGCTGAGTTTTTCCACGCGCCGGTAATCGCCGTCATTGGCGTGGATGTTGAAAAACTCCAGGCGCAGGGTCGGGGCTTGCTTGAGAAACCAGCGGGTGTGGGTTTCAGCCTCTTCCAGCTCGGTGTAGTAACCGACATTGAGCAGCAGCAACAGGATGAGGGCGAGCAGGAGCAGCAGTTTTTTCAAGGTTCGGCTCCTTCCGTGAGCGAGGGGCGCCCAGGGCGCGGGCGGCGCATGCTTGGCTGTTTTGCGCCGTTTGGCAAGCGTCTCGGGTCGCTGGGTGGGCGCAGGCATCCTGGCCCGGGTTGCATCCGGGTTCAGCAAGCAGACAGTTGCCAGCTGTTAAAAAGATCGGCACGCCAAGCAGGAGCGAGGCGCTAACAGGGGGCAAATGGCTTGCTGCGGATGCACGGCAGATCGCCAAGAGTCTGTCGTGGCCAGTGGCCCGAGGCATCGGCTGGCAAGCCTCAAGGGCGATCTTCGGATCGCTCTTTTTTCTGTTCATCCGGCTGCCTGGCCGAGGCTTCAGACCAGCCCCAGGGCATTGGGCCGCGAGTTGGGGAGCACTTCCTGCACCTGGGCGCCCGTCAGCCCTCCGGTTGTGGCCGTCGCGCCTGAGCCAGGTAATGGGCGGCGCTTGGGGCTGGGGCTTGGCGGCCTGGGCAAGGATCGGCAGGAACACGGCCAGCGCGCTCCACAGGTACAGACAACGATGCAACGTATGGGCCTGCATGGTCGGTTTTCCGGATGGAGAGGGCAGCGGTTTAGCGTCGCAGTGCGCCCCGGCTGAGCGCGACCTTCCAGGGCCGGTCGCTCTAGATCGGGTGTTTCAGCGAAGCGTTCGGGCGCTGGCCGGCGACCGTTCGTCCGACGGATGGAATTGGCAAGCACCAGTCACTGCGTCATGCTGTCGACGGATGTCGTAATGCCATTGCTTCAAGGTTCGGCCCGGTTTCCGGGCGTCGTTATATCCCCACGTGGGTGAGATAGGTTTCTGATGAGTGTGTTGATCCTGCCCGAGACGGCGTATGCCCGATAAGGCGTTGGCCGAAGAGCAGCGTCTGGCCGCCTTGTATGCCCTGGAACTGCTGGATACGGCCCGCAGTGAATGCTTTGACCGTATCTGTCGCTTGGCTGCCGAGTATTTCAAGGTGCCCACAGCCCTGATTACCCTGGTGGACCGTGATCGGCAGTGGTTCAAATCGCGGATAGGCTTCGATCTTCAACAGACCCCCATCGAGCAATCGTTCTGCGCCTACACGATCAAATCCGATGATGTGTTTGAAGTAGAAAACGCCCGTCAGGATGTGCGATTTCACGCTAACCCGTTGGTTACTGACGATCCGAACATCGGCTTTTACGCCGGTGCGCCGTTGATCACCTCCACCGGCCACGCCATCGGCAGCCTGTGCGTCATCGATAAACAGCCCCATTGTTTGAATGCCATGGAGCGTCAGCAACTGCGCGACTTGGCGTCGCTGGTCATGGAGCACATAGAGCAGCGCCAGCGGTTGACCCGTCGCGACCCGGTCAGTCGATTGCCCAACCGTGAGCAGTTTCAGAATGATCTATACGACTTGGCGGACCAGCATCCTGGCGAACAGCGGGTGCTGGTGTTGCTGGATGCGGTTGATAAGACCCTGGCTCACGAGTTGACCCTGGCCATGGGCATGGCGCCCTTCGATACCATTGTGCGTTTTCTCGCCCAGCAACTGCTCACCTACTTGGGGCGGCATGTGCGGGTGTACCACGTCTCGGTCAAGCGCTTCGGCTTTCTGTTGCCGGTGGCCCCCGGAGTCGAACGTTTTCTGGAGGGCTTGGTGCGACGTTTACGCCGCCAGCCGCCGGGGTTGGAATTGCCGATGGTGCCTGGGGTATGTGCCGGGGTCGTGGCGTTTTCCACAGATCGCGATGCGGTGCCGGATGTGCTGCGCAAGGCCATGTTCGCCCTGGAACTGGCGACCCTGAACCGCAGCACCTGGGCGCCCTACGATGTGGTGCGTGACCAAGCCTATCGACGTGCTTTCAACCTGGCCTCGGACATCGGCGAAGCCTTGAGCAGCGGGCAGATCTACTTGATGTTCCAACCGCGCTTCGCCCTGCCCGATGGCGCTCAGGTCAGTGCCGAGGCGCTGATCCGTTGGGATCATCCGTGGCTGGGGCCGATTTCCCCTGCTGAGTTCATACCGGTCATGGAGCGCAATGCCTTGATTCACCAGGTGACGCATTGGGTGATCAACGCGGTGCTGCATAAGCTGGGCAGTTGGAACCCTTGTGATGTGCGACGACTGTCGATCAACCTGTCGCCCCAGGATTTTGAAGACCAGGACATTGCCGACGTGCTCAAGACCGCGTGTCAGCGGCATGGCATCGACCCCAGCCGTCTGGAGGTGGAAATCACCGAAGGCGCCTGGCTGCGCTCGAATCCCCGGGTGCTGGAGCAGTTGAGCAAGATTCGCGCCTTGGGCATGGATGTGGCGATCGATGATTTTGGCAGCGGTTACAGCAACTTCGCCTACCTGCACCAGATTCCGGCGAATGTGGTGAAGCTCGACAAATCGATGATCACTGATCTTGAGAGCAGCGCTCAGCACCAGAAGATCACCCGCTCGGTGATTGCCCTGGCCCGTGAGCTGGGCTATCGCACCGTGGCCGAGGGCATTGAAAGCTTCCAGTGCCTGCGGATCTTGCGGGGCTTTGGCTGCGACGAAGCCCAGGGCTATTTCCTGGCTCGACCGTTGCCCCAGGAAAAGTTCCTTGCCCACAGCAGGGCTCAGTGTTTTCCGTTACAGCAAGGCTATTAATTGCGGCCCCTATAGCCGCTGCCGGAGGGTGCGATCGGCCCGAAGGGGCGCAAAAATCCTGAGGGTTTCAGGGTTTCAGGGTTTCAGGGTTTCAGGGTTTGATGGTTGATCGCCAAGCAAGGCCCTGGGGGCCTTTGCGCAGCTTCGCAAGCTCAGCAGCGGCTACAGGCTTTGTGGCCGCTGCCGGAGGGTGCGATCAGGCAGAAGGGACGTAAAAATCCTGAGGGTTTCAGGGTTGATCGCCAAGCAAGGCCCTGGGGGCCTTTGCGCAGCTTCGCAAGCTCAGCAGCGGCTACAGGTTTTGTAGCCGCTGCCGCAGGCTGCGAACGAGCTGCAAGCTCATGGCGGTTTTATGGCGGCGCAGTCCCTGCGGCTACCGCGCCACCTCTAACGCTGCGCCGCCACCAGCAACAGCATCGGTCGCTCCTGCTCCTCCGCCAGCGCCGGCAGGTCCTCCACCTGCTGCGCCGTGGGGCCCCACTCCTGCACATGGCGAAGGTTGAAACCTGTGTCGATCAGGGTGTTGAGCAGGGTGCCGAGGGTGCGGTGCTGTTTGATCACCCCTTCGGCCAGCCAATGAGTGACCCGTTCACCTTCCCGTTGGTAGCTGTCCAGCGGCCAGGACTTGTGGCCTTGAGCGTCCACCTGCCAACCCGGGTTGCGCGGCGCCATGAAGATCGGGTGTTCGATGGAGAACACCAGGCGTGCCCCCGGCACCAGCGCACCATAGACCTGGGCGAACAGGCCGGACAGGTCCTTGATGTAGTGCAGGGCCAGGGAGCTGTAGGCCAGGTCGAAGCTGAGGCTGGGCAGGCTCAGGTGTTCCAGGTCGGCCCGCTGATAATCGATGTTGGGTGCCGAGGTGCTGGCGCGGGCGGTGGCCAGCATCTTTTCCGAGACGTCCAGGCCCAGCACCTGGCGGGCGCCGTGCTCGCTGGCCCAGCGGCTGAACCAGCCATAGCCGCAGCCCAGGTCCAGCACCCGCAGGTCATGCATCGGTGGCAGCAGGGCTTGCAGGGCCGGCCATTCCGGTGCGGCGTCGAGGCCGCCGACGGAGCGTCCCAGCTGGCTGTAGCCCTGGAAAAAGGTCGGATCATCGTAAATGTTCTGAGTCATGGGTAGAGGCTCTTTCAGGTTCATATGCAGCCCTGTGGCAGAGGGCAGTTGTGCAGTTGAAACGGCTGAGGGGCTTCTCCCTCGGAGGGCACGACGGATGCTCGTCGATGGCCAGGCTCGGTGACTGAAACCGGGAAAGGCTAGCGATTTTTTTAGCGTCTGGGGGCACGCCAGCGTTATGAATGTGTAACGCATGACAGGCAGGCGGCGGGCTTGCGCAGTAAATTGCAGGCACAAAAAAACCGGCCATCGGACCGGTTTTCTGTTTTCGCATCCTTCGTCATGCTGGCTGACGCGGGGGCTTCTAATACTTGGAGCGGGTGAAGGGAATCGAACCCTCGTTATCAGCTTGGGAAGCTGGAGTAATGCCATTATACGACACCCGCTCGAACGGCTGACTTTGTACCAGATGTGGCTGCGGATTTGAAGTTTTTCTTTAGCTGACCTGTGTTTGCAGGTTTTTCAAGGTTGTGACAGTTCCGTGAGTCGGTCGTGAAAACATGGGGTTTTCACGGCCGACTCACGGTCTGCGATGACGCGCTTTCAGATAGCCAGTGCATGCTGATCCTGTACGTAGTGGTAACGCGGACGGCTGTCGTACTGACTCGGTTTAAGGAAGCTCAGCAGCGCTTGGCGACTGTCGCGGCAGGCCGCCTTGTGTTCCATATCGAGGAAGTGCCCGGTGGCCTGAATGGTGTTGAAGCTGGCTTGTTGCACATGGTCGGCGAACAGCTTGGCATCGTTGGCCGAGGTGTACTCGTCCCACTCACCGTTGAGGAACAGCACCGGCACCTGGATGTTCTTCGCCGCCCGCAAGTAGCACTGCCGGTCGCCGTTGAGCACATGGCTGATGTGGAAGTGCATCTGTCCGTACTCGTGCTCCGCCAGGCTGCTGACGTGGCGATAGTTGTAACGCTTGAACAGCGAGGGCAGGTGTTTGCCGATGGTGTCGTTGACCAGGTGGCCGACGCGGTGGCGGTCGAGGTTGCCAAGGTAGTCGACACCGCGCTCCAGGTAGTCGCGCATCGGTTCGTTGATCACCGGCGAAAATGAGCTGATCACCGCTTTCTCGATACGCCGTGGACGCTGGGCCAGGGCCTGCAAGGCAGCGGCGCCGCCCCAGGAAAACGACAGCACGTGCTCGGCACCGAAGTGTTCGATCAACTCCAGGAGGATCTGTCCCTCCACTTCCTTGGTGAGCATCCGTTCGTGCTTGTTGTGGGTCTTGGATCGGCCCGCATAGGGCTGGTCATAGAGCACTACGTTGAATTGCGGGTGCAGGTTTTTCACGGTTTGGGCAAACGACGCAGTGGTGGCCATCGAGCCGTTGACCAGAATGATGGTCTTGTCTGCGGCATCTGCGCGATAAAACTCCGTGTAAACCCGATACTGACCTTGTATATCCAGCACAGCGATTTCTGGCCTCATGTCATAAGACTCCTGGCAAGCGGGTATGCGCGCAACTTGAGTGTGCACGGGCAATGTGACAGGTAGGCATACGCCTGGAATGGGGGCCCATGTCGATCCGGTAAGGCAGGTCGACGGGTGTTGTTATAGGTGGGCGCTTTACCGGGGAAATGCAGAGCAGGCAGGGCTCAGGCCGGCAAAAGGTTTCTTAGATGTTTTGGGTGACTCATCGGTCACAATTCGGCCGACGGACTGATTCAAGCAGGGCAACCGCGAACCCGCAAGTGCTCTGGATAAATTGTTCGACAGTCTCTGCCCAGCGGTCGTGCATGGGGAGGAAGGCGTCAGATCAAGCGGATTTCGTCTGCGCTGAGGGCGCGGTATGCCCCGGGAGCGAGGTGTTCATCCAGCACCAGCGGCCCCATGCGTTCACGGTGCAGGCGCACGACCTTGTTGTTGAAGTGGCCGAACATGCGTTTGACCTGGTGATAGCGGCCTTCGACGATGCTCAGCCTGGCGCTGCGGGGGCCGAGAATCTGCAGGTGGGCGGGCAGGGTGGTGAGGTTCTCGAAGGCAAAGTACAGGCCCTGGGCGAAGGTCTCGACATACTCGGGGCCGATCTCTTGTTCGGTTTCTACATAGTAGAGCTTGGGCAGTTTGGTCTGCGGTTGGGTCAAGCGTCGCGACCAACTGCCGTCGTTGGTGATCAGCATCAGTCCGGTGGTGTTGTAATCCAGGCGTCCGGCAATGTGCAGCTCTTGCGGGTCCGGCTCGTGGATCAGCTCAAGCACGGTCTTGTGCTCGGGGTCACGGGTGGCACTGACGCAGCCCATGGGTTTATGCAGCATGAAGTAGCGCGCCGGTTTGCCGGCTTGCAGCACTTCGTCATCCAACTCCACTCGGCTGAACGCACGAACCTCGGCCTTGGGATCGCTGATCCACTGGCCGTCGATACGGAGGCGCCGTTGCACCAGTAACAGGCGCACCTGTTGGCGGTTGAAGCGCGGCAGGTTGCTGAGGAAACGGTCAATGCGCATGGTGTTCGGCAGTCGTTGGCACCGTGAGTGCTCTCATGGGCGGTCCACGCTGTCGGCGCGCAGTTGGGCTTCGACCCCGGCGCAGCGCGGGCACAGGCAAGACTGATTGCGCAGCTCCGGCGCCAAGGCCTTGATGACCGCCGGATCGATGCTCACGCTGTAGCACCAGCAGGCTTGGCTGGCGCTGCGCGGGTCGGCCAGCACACAGTCATTGCGGGCCCCACAGGCGGGGCAAAGGTCAGGTCTATTCATGGCTGGAGTGGGGTATTTCCACGCAGGTTCGATTGCGTCCGGTCTGCTTGGCGCGGTACATCGCGTGGTCGGCACGGGACAGCAGGCTGTGGAGGGTGTCTGCCGATTGCAGGATGGTCAAGCCGATGCTGACGGTCACTTGCAACTGCTGGCCTTCATAGTGGTAGTGCTGTTGCTCGATCAGCAGGCGGATCTTCTCGGCAATGCCCAGGGCCATGGTGCTGTCGGTGTCCTTGAGTAGGACGATGAACTCCTCGCCGCCCCAGCGACAGACAATGTCGGACTGGCGCAGGCAGCCTTGCAGGTCTCGGGCGAAGCCGCTGAGCACTTGATCGCCCGCCAGGTGGCCGTAGGTGTCATTGAGGCGCTTGAAGTGATCCAGATCCAGCAGTAGCGCGCTGAGGGGCGTCAGGTCGCGCCGCGCTTCTTGCAGGGCTTGGGCCGCCAGCAGGTCAAAACCGCGTCGATTCGGCAGACGGGTGAGGCTGTCGAGGGTGGCCTGGGTCTCGATCCGGCGTTGGTAGCGGCGCACCACGGTGCTCAGCAGAATCAGCACGATGGCGGTAATCACCAGGCAGATCAGCAGGTTCAGGTACAGAGAGTGGCGAATGCCGTTGAGGGCGCCGTCCTCGCGTTTATCCACGAACAGGTACCAGTTCAGCTCGGGAATAAAGCGCACATTGAGGAAGTGACTCTGACCCTGGCTGGAATATTCGAAGCTGCCGCTGTGGGGCTTGGGCAGTTGCTGCATCAGTTCCTTTAGGCTTTCCAGCTTGTGCAGCGACTGGCCACTGCGCGCGCCTTGGGGCCCGCCGTCGGCGCCGGTGAGGACAATGCGGCCGAAGGTGTCGACGAAATACACACTGCGCTGATAGCGCTGCTGATACTTGTCGATCAGCTTGACCACCGCGTCCACCGTCAGACCGACTCCGGCTGCGCCGATGAAACGGTCCTGGTAGTCGTAGACCTTGTAATTGATGAAGAAGGTCAGCTTGTCCTGATTGGCCAGGTCCGGATCGACGTTAATTTCGTAGGGCGCGGCCATGTCGCGCACGCGAAAGTACCAAATGTCTCGGGGCTCATTGATGTTGATCTTCTTTAACACGCCCTTGGCCTGGTAGTAGGTGAGGCTGGTGTTGGAGACAAAGAACGCGGTGTAGGCGTCGTAGTGGGTCATGACTTCGTTGAGGTAGCGAATCATCTGGCTGGGATCGCGCTCGCCAGCCACCACCCAGTCACGCATGAACGTGTCGCGGGCCATCATCGAGGAGATGAGGATCGGTCGAACCAGGTCTTTCTGGATTTCCGAGTACACGGTGTCGGAGGTCAGCGGTAGTTCGGTATTGATGATGCTGTCGCGGATCGAGTTCCGTGAGGCGTAGTAGCTGAGCAGCGAGGTGGCAAGGAAGCCGCTGCCCAGTAGACCGATAAGCACCAGCACCAGCGAACGTTGAGAATACAAGGGAGAACGAAGCGGCATGGTGATTCCGTGTTAATGGCCTGATGACGCATTCTAGTGGCAGCGCCCGGAAATAACTCGCTCATCACGCGACGAAATTGTGGTGCTTGGACAATCGACGCGGGCCTTGAAGGCTGTGGCTTGGCGGTCGTTCGGTATATTTTTTTGGCGCTGGAAAACAGGCGCGCGGGGTGCGTTCGAGAGTTGTATCAAGGTATTGCAAAAATTGCACTGCAAGGGCTTTTTGTGGTCTTACATTGCGTCAGTCAGCCTGTTGCTGATTGCCGCCTGCCAGCGTCGCTGGCGTGGCTTCTTCGCGGTCCAGGAGGCCGCTATGCATCGTCGAATTCTACTGATTGCGTTACTGGGTTTGAGCCTTTCTGCGTGTGCTCCGTACTACGGCGCAGATACCCGCTATTACCGCTCAGACATCTACAGCTCCCCCGCGCCCGTCTATGAATACGGTGGCGGATCGTCCTATTACTCCACGGGTCGTGGTGACTACACCCACCGTTACTACCAGGTTGCGCCACGTTATTACCCGCCCGCCACGGGCTATTATCCGTCGCCGCGCGCGAGGTATCGGCCTTATCCGAGCCCCGGGCGCGCCGGGCATGACCGGCACAGTAACGCCGGCAGTCGAGATTGGGGCGGACACGGCGGGCGTGATTCTCATGGCCACGGTGACCGTGGCCGGGGGGATCGCGGTCACTGGTAGCGAACCCCGCAGCCGCTTTTGCCGGCAGCGGGCGCATGTTCCGCCGACCTTGACCTTGCTGGCGACCGCGGCTGATCAGTAGTCCGTCAGGTCTGCCAGGGGATGGCGACCTTCCCAGGCCTTGTGAAAGTGCGCCTCCACCACCGCTTCCGGCACGCTGTTGATATCAGCCCAATGCCAGTGCGGTTGCTGATCCTTGTCGATCAGGCGGGCGCGCACACCTTCGGCAAATTCCGGGTGCCGGCAGCAGTTCAGGCTCAGGGTGTATTCCATCTGGAACACTTCGGCAAGGGACAGATAGCGGGCGCGGCGGATCTGTTCCCACAGCAGGTGCGCAGTCAGCGGGCAACCTTCGCTGAGGGTTTTGGCCGCACGGCTATAAAGCGGGTCGGCGTGACTGCGTAATGGGCTGATGGCACGCCAGGCACTGCTCACATCACTGACATCCAACCATTGATCGATCTGCTGCCGGCGCGGCAGCCACTGGGCTTCGGGCATCTGCTCCAGTGCTTCCTGTTGCAGGGCCTTGAGCAGGCTGTTGAGTTGCCTCGGGGTTTGTTCCTGCCAGTTCAATTGCAGCAGGCCCTCGATCAACGCTTCTTGCTGTTCATCCAGCAAGAAGCGGTCGGCAAGGTTCAGATCCAGGGCGTCGCGACCGTTCATATGGGCGCCGGTGAGACCGAGAAACAGCCCGAGCTTGCCGGGCATTCGTGAAAGGAACCAACTGGCGCCCACATCGGGGTACAGGCCGATGCTGATTTCTGGCATCGCCAGACGACTGCTGGGGGTGACGATGCGAATGTTCGCGCCTTGCAGCAGCCCCATACCGCCGCCGAGCACATAGCCGTGGCCCCAGCAGATCAGCGGCTTGGGGTAGGTGTGCAAGCGATAGTCGAGACGATATTCAGCGGCGAAAAAATGCCCGGCCAAGGCGGGCACCTCGCCCGGGTGATCCAGGCAGGCCTGAGCCAGGCTGCGCACCTCGCCACCGGCGCAGAAGGCCTTGGCACCGTTGCCTCGCAGCAGTACGCAGACCACTTGCGGATCTTTGGCCCAGGCGTCGAGGTGTTCGCTAAGCCGCTGGATCATGGACAGAGACAGGGCGTTGAGGGATTTTTCCGCATCCAGGGTGGCAATGGCGATGCGTGCGCCATCGGTGCCGGTGAGTTCTTCGACGTGCAGGTTCATCGTGACCTCGATGGAGAATATGAGCGATTAGTATGATCGCTGGTAGGGAAAGTGCCGGTTCTGTGTCAGATCAATTGACAAGCGAAGTCGGCTTTTCTAGGGTGCGGCCACTGTTTTTTCACGGGCATGGCCATGACTGCTGACGATCGTATCAAACTCGAACCGAGCTGGAAGGCGGCGCTGCGTGCTGAATTCGAGCAGCCCTACATGACCGAGCTGCGGGCTTTTCTGCGCCAGGAACATGCAGCTGGCAAGGAAATCTATCCGCCGGGTCCGATGATCTTCAATGCCTTGAATTCAACGCCGCTGGATCAGGTGAAGGTGGTGATCCTCGGTCAGGATCCTTATCACGGGCCGGGTCAGGCCCATGGCCTGTGCTTCTCGGTGCAGCCCGGGGTGCCAGCACCGCCGTCGCTGGTGAACATCTACAAAGAGCTCAAGCGCGACTTGAATATCGATATTCCCAACCACGGCTACCTGCAAAGTTGGGCCGACCAGGGCGTGTTGATGCTTAACACCACCATGACCGTGGAGCGGGCCAATGCTGCGTCCCATGCCGGTAAGGGCTGGCAGTTCTTCACCGACCGGATCATCGAAGTGGTCAGCGAACACCAGCCGCACCTGGTGTTCCTGCTATGGGGCGCCCATGCCCAGAGCAAGCAGAAACTGATCGATGCCACCAAACACCTGGTGCTGACCTCGGTACATCCCTCGCCTTTGTCGGCGTACCGTGGCTTTCTCGGTTGCGGGCATTTCAGCCGCACCAACAAGTTTCTTGAGCAGAACGGCGAGACGCCGATTGAGTGGCGCTTGCCACCGTTGTGAAAAAAAACAGGGCTTGGGAGGAGAGGCAGGGCCTTTGAAGGCGCTAAAGGTTCGCTGGGCGAGCGTCAGGCAAGGTCCTGCGGAGCTTTTCGCCGCGTGCCCGGAGTCAGCAGCGGGTGCTGAGTCGGGTGTAGCCGCTGCCGCAGGTTGCGTATGGCCCGAAGGGGGCCGGGTGAAGGCCATGCGTAGCGGCTACAAGGGCCCCTTGTTCCAATGACGGAATAACGGTTCAGCGAGAAACAGCACGAACAATAACCTCATCACCTGCATCGCGGTCACCAGAGGCACCGACAGTTGCAGGGTCTCGGCGGTCAGGCTCATTTCCGCGATGCCGCCGGGCATCATGCCCAGGGTCAACGAGCGCAAGTCCAGGTGGGTCAGCACGCTCAGGGCCAGGGCCGCGAGGCTGGCGATCAGCATGCTCAAGGTGCTGCCAATCAGGGTCCGGCCCATGAACGACGGCGCCTGGCGAAAGAACTGCCGATTGAAGTGACAGCCCAAGCCACTGCCGATCAGCCACTGGCCCAATTGGCTGGCGCCATCAGGCAGGCCGATGTGCAGGTCGTAAGCAATGCTCAAGGTGGCGCTGATCAGCAAGGGCCCGAACAACCAGGGATTGGGCTGGCGCAGACGCTGCCAGAGCCAGGCCAGCAGCGCACCCGCCGGGAACAGCAGGGCCAGCCACGTCCAGTCCACGGTGCTTGCATGCAGCGCCGGGGTGCCTTCCCCCAGCAGATACTTGAAGGCCGCCGGCACACACAGCACCACGGTCAGTACCCGCAGACTCTGTCCGGCAGCTACGCGGCTGAGCTGCGCACCATTGCGGGCGCCGAGATTGACCATCTCCCCGGACCCGCCAGGCATGCTGGAGAAGAACGCCGTCGCCCGGTCTTCTCCCGTGCGCCGCAGCCACCAGACCCCGATCACGCTGGACAGGCTGGTGACCAGGGCGCCGAAGAAGATCAGGCCGAAATGACTCATGACCTGCGCCATCACCAAGGGCGTGAAGTGCAGGCCGATGCCGATTCCCACCACCCACTGACCGCATTTGCGTCCGCCGGGGATTTCCGCCAACTGCCAGGGGGTCAGGCAGCGCACCAGGATGATTGCCAGTAGCGAGCCGACCATCCAGGGCAGTGGCCAACCGATCTGGCTGGCGAGGTAACCGCCAGCCAGACCGACCAGGGGCGTACCCCACCAGTGTTTGAGGCGGACCTCAGGCATCGGCAACGGCACGTTGCTGGGCAGCACGCTTGCGCCAGATCCGCAGTATCGGCACCAGCAGCATGATCCCCGTCAGTACCCAGACCCCAAGGGTGATCGGGCTCGACCAGAGGATCTCCAGCGCGCCGTTGGAAATCGACAGCGCACGGCGCAGGTTCTGCTCCATCAAACCGCCGAGGATGAAGCCCAGCAGCACGGGCGACAGTGGGAAGTCGAGCTTGCGCAGGATGTAGCCGAAGATCCCGATGGCGATCATCAGGAACAGGTCGAAGGTGGTGGCGTGCACCGCATAGACGCCGATCCCGGTGATGATGGCGATTACCGGCACCAGCGCCCAGTTCGGCACGGCGAGGATACGGGTAAAGACGCGGATCATTGGGATGTTGAGGATCACCAGCATGACGTTGGCGATGAACAGCGAGGCGATCAGCCCCCAGACGATATCCGGCTGCTGCTGGAACAACAGCGGACCGGGGGTGATGTTGTACAGCGACAGGGCGCCGATCATCACTGCGGTGGTGCCAGAGCCTGGAACCCCCAGCGTCAGCATGGGCACCAGGGCGCCGCAAGCGGCACCACCGATGGCAGTTTCCGGCGCGGCCAGCCCGCGCTTGTCGCCCTGGCCGAAGGTGCCGCTGGCGCCGGCGATGCGTTTTTCGGTCATGTAGGCCACGGCGCTGGCCAGGGTCGCCCCGGCACCGGGCAGCACGCCCATGATGAAGCCCAGCACGCCACAGCGCACGTTTACCGCAAATACCGACGCGGCTTCCTTGACGTTGAACATCATGCGTCCGGTGGCCTTTACCGCTTCCTGGCCACGATGGGTTTTCTCCAGCAGCAACAAAATCTCGCTGATGGAGAACAGGCCCAGAACCAGAACCACGAACTGGATGCCGTCGGTGAGGTGGATGTTGTCTCCGGTGAAGCGGTACACGCCACTATTGGCGTCGATGCCCACCGTTGACAGGAACAGGCCGATCAGCGCGGCGATGAAGGTCTTCAGCGGTCGGTCGCCGGCCATGCCGCCGAGGCAGACAATGGCGAACACCATGAGCACGAAGTACTCCGCCGGGCCGAAGGCGATCGCCCATTTCGCCAGCAACGGGGCGAACAGCACCATGCCGCAGGTGGCGATGAAGGCGCCAATGAACGAGCTCCACGCCGACAGCGACAGGGCCACGCCGGCCAGGCCTTTACGGGCCATGGGGTAGCCGTCGAGGGTGGTCATCACGGTGGAGGCTTCGCCGGGAATATTGAGCAGGATCGAACTGATACGTCCGCCGTATTCGCAACCCAGGTACACCGCTGCCAGCAGAATCAGCGCCGATTCCGGCGGCAGGCCGAGGGCGAAAGCAATGGGGATCAGTAGCGCGACGCCGTTGATCGGGCCCAGGCCCGGCAACAGGCCGACTACGGTGCCGATCAGGGTGCCGGACAGGGCGGTGACCAGGTTGTACGGGGTCAGCGCGACGCCGAATCCGTGGCCCAGATAACTGAGGGTATCCATATCAATTCTCCAGAACGTCGAGCAGGCCGAGGGGCAGTGGCACGTCCATGACCCGGTCGAACAACCAATAGAGGCCAATGCTGAGCAGGCTGATGATCAGCAGGCTGAGCAGCCAGCGGCCGCCGTAAAGCCGGGCCATGGGAACCCCGGCGAGAATGCTGGCAACGATGAACCCGAGGGGTTCGAAGGTGCCGGCAAACAGCAAAAGCAAGGCCACGCAAACCCCGATCTTGGTCAGGGTGGCGCGATCCAGTGGTGGTTCGTCCTCGCTGTGCTGAATTGGAGTGGGCCGAAAGAGCAGGTACAGCAGGGCGATGGCCATCAGCCCGAGCATCAGCAAAGGAAAGGCCCTTGGGCCCACAGGTTCGTAGGAAAAGGCCGCTTGGTACGGCCAGGCCATCAGTGCCAGTCCGGCACAGGCCAGCAGCAGCACCGCAGCGAAAATACGTTGAACGAGCATGGCTAACTCCTGGGCGCGGCCCTCGACGCGCGAGGGCCGGGCCGTCAGCAAGGGGCGGTCACTGAATCAGGCCGAACTCTTTGGCCAGGATCTTGTAGTCGGCCACTTGTTTTTTTACGTAGGTGTCCAGCTCAGGGCCGGTCATGGCGAAGGGGAACAGCTCGCGCTGGTCGCGCAGTTTGGCGAAGTCTTCGGAAGCCAGCAGCTTGTCGAATGCGTTTTTCCACCAGACGTATTCTTCGTCGGTGACTTTCGGCCCGAGGTAGAAACCGCGCACCACCGGCCAGACGATGTCGTAGCCCTGTTCCTTGGCGGTAGGAATGTCTTTCATTTCCGGGTCATCCAGGCGCTGTTCGGAGAACACCGCCAGCAGGCGCATGTTGCCCGCCTCGATGTGTGGCATGGAGTCGGAGATGTCGGTGCTGCCGACCTGGATGTGGCCGCCCAGTAACGCCGTGGCAATTTCACCACCACCTTCCAGGGCAACGTAACGCAGGTCCCGTGGGTTGATCCCGGCGGCCTTGGCGATCAGCGCGGTCTGCATCCAGTCTTGGCTGCCCACGGTGCCGCCCGAGCCGATGACGACCTTGCTCGGGTCTTTCTTCAGGGCCTGGACCAGATCGTCGAGGGTCTTGTAGGGCGAATCGTTTTTCACCGCGATGGCGCCGTAGCTGGTGCCCACTGCCGCCAGCCAGCGCACCGCGCTTTCGTCGAAACGACCGAACTTGCCCTGGGCCAGATTCAGCAGCGAGCCGCTGGACCAGGCCACCAGCGTTCCGGCGTCGGCGGGACGTTGGGCCACCACGGCGTTGTAGGCCACGGCACCGACGCCACCGGGCATGTAGGTCACTCGCATGGGTTTGCTGAGGATCTTTTCGTTGACCAGGGCGCTTTGCGCCAGCTTGCAGGTCAAGTCGAAGCCGCCGCCAGGGGAGGCCGGGGCGATGCATTCCGGGCGCTTGGGCTCGGCGGATGCGGCCATTAACTGGCCGGCGAACAGCATGCAACCGGTGGCGAGGGCGAGGGTACGCAATGAAAGGTTCATGAGGGTCTCCACAGGAGTTGTTGTAGGTCTGTCTGTTTCAGAGGGCCAGGCGTGTGGGGTTACCACAGGGCCAGGCTGTAGCTCACCAGCAGGCGCACTTCATCGGCATCGCGAGCCGAGTAATTGGAACGGTAGGTGGCATTGCGCAGGCGCACGGCGACATCCTTGAGGGTGCCGCTTTGCACGACGTACTTGATCTCGGTATCGCGTTCCCACTCTTTGCCGGTGTCACCGTTTTTCAGGGCGATGTTGTCGCCACTGATGTAACGGGTCATGAAGCTCAGGCCAGGAATCCCCAGCTTGGCGAAGTCGTAGTCGTAGCGGGCTTGCCAGGAGCGCTCATCGGCGCCGGCGAAGTCATTGATCTGCACGAAGTTCACCAGGTACGGGTCGCTGCCATCCACGTAGGGGAAGGCGCTGTCACCGGACAGGTGCTGGTAGCCCGCGCTGAGTTTATGGCCATTGAGGGCGTAGCTCAGCAAACCGTTGAGGGCGGTGTTGTCGATCTTGCCGCCGCGGGCCTGGCCCTGGTCGTCGCTGATGGCCAGGCGCAGGTCGCTGGAGAAGGTGCCCGGGCCCATGGACTGCGAAGTCACCAGGCCAAGGAAGTGCTGCTGGTAGACATCGTCCAGTTGGGCGAAGTGGTAGCGGCCGGTGATTTTGTCGCTGAACTTGTAGTCCAGGCCGCCAAAATTGAAATGTTTGCCGATTGCGCTGCCGGCGAAACGGCTGTTCTTGTTGTTGAGGCGAATGTCCTCGTAGTTGCTGTCATCGCGATCCTTGACCTTGTTCAGGCGGCCACCGGTGAAGGTCAGGTTCTTGATCTCCTTGGAGGTCAGCAAACCGCCTTCGAAGGTCTGCGGCAGGATGCGCCCGTCGTTGGACTTGAGGATCGGTAACTCGGGGATCAGGCTGCCGAATTTCAGTTCGGTGGCGGAGATTTTCACTTTGCCGGTCAGGCCGAGCTTGGAGTACTCGTTGGCCGCGCGTCCGTCATCGTGAGTGGGCAGCAGGCCGGTGCCGGCGCGGTCGGGGCTGGAGTCGAGCTTGACCCCGAGCATGCCCAAGGCGTCCAGGCCGAAACCCACGGTGCCCTCGGTGTAGCCCGATTGCAGATTGAGCATGAAGCCCTGGGCCCACTCATCGCGTTTGGATTGCTGGGCGCTGGTGCCGTCGCGAAAGTCGCGGTTGAAGTACATGTTGCGGGTTTCGAAAGTGGCGCTGCTGTCTTCGAAGAAGGCGGCCTGGCAGAGCGGGGCGAAACCGGCAAGGGCGGCAGCACCGGCCAGAGCCGTCGGACTCAGACGGGGAAAACGAGCAGGCAGCGCAGCTTGAGGGTGGATGGATGGCATTCTGGAGTACTCCGTTATTGTTCTTATTTTGACGAAAACGCTTCAAGGCGTTTTGCGTGTCAGCGACCATCACGGCCAGGGCAGTCGGGGCTGCCCTTGGGCGGACTCTAAAGGGCTAACCTTTCGCTAACCTTTCATTGCGTTTTCACGGTTTTCGGGCTTCACAGCGACGGTTGCAGCGGTACACTCCGCGCCAAAGAGTGGCGTCGATCCCCCAGAAACGAGGTAAGTTTCCATGCGAGTCCTGCTCGTTGAAGACCATCTGCAACTGGCCGAAAGTGTCGCCCAGGCGCTCAAGACCACGGGTTTGACCGTGGATGTGCTGCACGATGGGGTGGCCGCCGATCTGGCCCTGGGCAGTGAGGAATACGCCATGGCGATCCTCGATGTCGGCCTACCGCGCATGGACGGTTTCGAGGTGCTGGCGCGCCTGCGGGCCCGGGGCAAGAACCTGCCGGTGCTGATGCTCACCGCTCGCAGCGACGTCAAGGATCGGGTTCATGGCTTGAATCTGGGGGCCGACGACTACTTGGCCAAACCTTTCGAACTCACTGAGTTGGAAGCCCGGGTCAAGGCGCTGTTGCGCCGGAGCGTGCTGGGCGGTGAACGCCAGCAGCGTTGCGGGGGGCTGATCTATGACTTGGATACCCGGCGTTTTGCCCTGGGCGAAGAATTGCTGAACCTGACTTCCCGCGAGCAAGCGGTGCTTGAGGCACTGATCGCCCGTCCCGGTCGGGTGATGAGCAAGGAGCAGTTGGCGTCCCAGGTCTTTGGCCTGGACGAGGAGGCCAGCCCGGACGCCATCGAAATCTACATCCATCGTCTGCGCAAGAAGCTTGATGGGCATGCGGTCGCCATCGTCACCTTCCGTGGTCTGGGTTACTTGCTGGAAAGCCGCGATGCATAAGCCCAGCAGCCTGCGGTGGCGATTATTGTGGAACCTGGCGCTGTTGTTGGTGGTGTTGATGTTGGCCAGCGGTCTGAGTGCCTATTGGAACGGTCGCGAGGCTGCCGACACCGCTTATGACCGAACCCTGCTGGCCTCGGCGCGGACCATCGCGGCCGGCCTGTCTCAGCGTGACGGCAGCCTCAGCGCCAATGTGCCCTACGTGGCCCTGGATACCTTTGCCTACGACAGTGCCGGGCGTATTTACTACCAGGTCAACGACATTCACCAGCAACTGATCTCCGGTTATGAAAACCTGCCCGGGCCGCCACCGGGCACCCCGCGTACTGATGATTATCCGGCCTTGGCGCGTTTCTATGACGCCATTTATCAGGGCCAGAATGTGCGGGTGGTCAGTCTGCTCAAGGCGGTCAGTGAGCCGAACATGAATGGCATGGCGGAGATCCGCGTGGCCGAAACCGAAGAGGCGCGGGTCGCCATGGCCCGAAGCCTGATGGCCGATACCCTGTTGCGCTTGGGGATGTTGGCAATCGGCGCCTTGCTGCTGGTGTGGTTTGCGGTGAGTGCGGCCTTGCGGCCATTGGAACGCTTGCGCAGTGCCGTGGAGGAGCGCCAGCCGGATGACCTGCGGCCCTTGCCCCTGGTGTCGGTGCAGCGCGAGTTGTGGCCACTGGTCAGCGCCTTGAACCATTTCACCGAGCGCTTGCGCGGACAGTTTGAGCGTCAGTCGCAGTTCATTGCCGACGCCGCACACGAGTTGCGTACACCGCTGGCGGCACTTAAGGCCCGTCTTGAGTTGGGCCTGCGTTCGAACGAGCCGGACACCTGGCGCTCGACCCTGGAATGCGCGGCTCAGGGCACCGATCGCTTGACCCATTTGGCCAATCAGCTGCTGTCCCTGGCTCGGGTGGAAAATGGTGCCTGGGCCATCTCCGAGGGGGGCGCGCAGCTACTCGACCTTAGCCAACTGGCCCGTGAACTCGGGATGGCCATGGCGCCTTTGGCCCACGCCCGAGGCGTGGCGCTGGCCCTGGAGGCCGACGAGCCGGTGTGGCTCAAAGGCGAGCCGACCTTGCTCAATGAGCTGCTGAGCAACTTGGTGGACAACGCCCTGGCCCATACCCCGTCGGGCGGCAATGTGGTGCTGCGGGTGTCCGCGCCGGGGGTGCTGGAGGTGGAGGATGACGGGCCGGGTATTCCCCTGGAGGATCGTGGCCGGGTCTTTGAACGCTTCTACCGGCGCAATCAGCAGGTTGCCGGTTCAGGCTTGGGGCTGGCGATCGTGGGTGAAATCTGTCGCGCCCATCTGGCCCAAATCAGTCTGCACGACGGCGAGCCCACGGGGTTGAAGGTGCGGGTGAGCTTCATCGCAGACTGAGGGTTCAGTAGAGCATTGAACGTGATTCTTGCAGATCGTCGTGGAGGGTTTTGTTGTCTGGATCGACTCCCAGCTTCTTGAAGGCTGGCACGTTGAGGATGTCGACGCGTGCCAGCGGGTGATCGGTGTCTTTGTGGCAATACAGCATCGCTACCTGGACCAGATCGACGTAGTCGATCTTGGCAGACTGGCGGCTGAGTTCCAGGTAGTGCATGGGAATTTCCACCAACTGTTCGGGGAATTCCCAGACCCGCAGCAGTTTGTTTCCCAGCAGTGGGTGAATGCTTTCAATCACGTGATTCAGGCTGACCGGATCGGACAGCAGTTCGTAGTGATCTTCGGCGTAGGTGAGAATCGGCAGTACGCCGATCTGGTGCACCAAGCCGCCCAGCGCTGCCTGGTCGGGTTTGAGCTGGGTGTGGTTGCGGCACAGGGCATAGCTGACCCCGGCCACTTCTAGGCTGCGGCGCCAGACGTCGTGCATTTTCTGCGCGACCACTTCAGAGCGGGCATTGAAGATCTGCTCCATCACCAGGCCGATGGCCAGGTTGCTGCTGTAATTGACCCCCAGGCGAGTGATGGCGGTGTGCAAGTCGGTGACTTCCTGGGCCGCTCGCAGCAATGGGCTGTTGACCACCTTGATCAGCCGCGCCGACAACGCAGTATCGCGGCCAATGACTTTGCTTAGGCTGCTGACGCTGATTTCCGGGTCTTCGGCGGCCTGGCGAATCTGCATGGCCACCTCCGGTAGGGTTGGCAGAACCAGATCATCGTTGTCGATGGCCTCTACCAAATCCTGTTGGACCTTTTCCGCCAGCTCAGTCATTTCAATTCTCTAGGGTGGGGGCAAAAGGGCGCGGGTGATCAGCGTTGGATTTCGCGGTCGCGATCCAGTTCGTACGGCAGGTCCAG
The DNA here is from genome assembly GCF_009861525.1 of Pseudomonas sp. LD120. GTDB lineage: Bacteria > Pseudomonadota > Gammaproteobacteria > Pseudomonadales > Pseudomonadaceae > Aquipseudomonas. The sequence goes on from NZ_WVHL01000005.1 coordinate 1,750,432, forward strand.
CAGTTGCAGGCCCGGCCCTTCGAGTGTTCCCAGGTGCAGATGGCCGTCTTCTACGGCCTCGGCTTGCAATACGGCCAGCAGTTCCACTTGATCTGGCGCCTGGGCAGCCAGAACCACTTCGCCGACGGCGCTGTGGTGGGTTGGGGAGAACAAGGGGGTGCCGGGTACGGGGAGTTCGCCGCTGGGCAAGGCGAGGTGATACAGGCGCCGCTTGAGCTTGCCTAGGTACTGCATGCGCGCAACGATTTCCTGGCCGGTGTAGCAGCCTTTCTTGAAACTGACGCCGCCCACGGCCTGCAGATTGAGCATTTGCGGGATGAACAGTTCACGGGTCTGCGGCATGACTTGGCCAAGGCCGGCGCGGATCTGGCCCAGCAACCATTGGTTCAGGTCGCCTTGAGGTAACTCTGCGGCCAATTGCTGGCGCAGATGATCGGCGCGTGGCTGGGAAGCCCAAAGTTCGGCTCGGCCGTTTGACACTCGCACGGCAATCAACTCGTCGGTACGGACCACCGCACCCTCTTCATCGGGCAGTTCAAGGCCCAGGCTGCTGAGCAGGGCTTGTCCGCCGGTGAGGCCGAAACGTGCCCAACTGGCGCTCTCATCGGCGAGCTTGGCCTTGGAGAATACCGCGTATTTTTTCAGATCCGCCAACTGCGGCTCGATCAGCTCGCTGGCCATCGCCAGCAGGCAGCCGTCGCCCTGCAGCAGGATGCGGAAGCTCGATTGCATACGGCCTTTCTGGGTGCAGCGGGCGCCCAGGCTGGATTGGCCATCACTGAGGTAGTTGAGGTTGCAGGTCAACTGGCCCTGAAGGAATTTGCTGGCATCAGGGCCGCGGACGGCGAGCACGCCTTCGTGGGACAGGGGGCAGAAAAAAGCGGAGTCAGCCATGGTTCATCGCAGGGTAAAAAGTCTGGGGCACATGATAAGGGGGCGCCCCTGAAATGGATAGTTCACAAAGGATAGTCGGTGACCGACCAAAGCCGACTGTCCTCCGGTGCCTCGGGCTGTATACTTGCGCTCTATTTGAGGAGCGCTCCATGGTTGAAGATGTTGAACTGAATCGCCTCTACTGGCACAGCCGTCGCGGCATGCTTGAGCTGGATGTGTTGCTGGTGCCGTTCGTCCGCGAGGTGTACCCGCATCTCAATGAGCTTGATCGCGAATGCTATCGCAAGCTGCTGGAGTGTGAAGATCAGGACATGTTTGGCTGGTTCATGGAGCGCAGCGAGTCCGAGGACCCTGAGCTGCAGCGCATGGTCCGCATGATTCTGGACCGTGTCCAACCCAAGTAAGCTGTTCGAGTGCCGCTGGCGTGCCTCACGGCAACTGCTGGCGGCCTACCTCCTGGCTCAGGCGTTCGCTCTGGGCGCCTTTTCCCTTCTGGATATTCCATTTTTCGCCAAGGCGCTGGGGGTTTTTCTGTGCCTGTCTCACGGCGTTTGGGTACTGCCCCGGCAGATTCTGTTGAGCCATCCCCGCGCATTCAGCGGCTTGCGGCATTCGGCGCAAGGCTGGCAGTTGTGGAGTGCTGCCCAGGGTTGGCAGGCGGTGCAATTGCAGCCCGATAGCCTGGCGGTGCCATTGCTGGTGGTGCTGCGCTTTCGTTTGAAGGGGGAGCGCCGGGTTCGTTCAATCTGCGTGCCGCGCGATGCGCAGGCGGCCGATGAGCATCGGCGCCTGCGGGTGAGGCTCAAGTTCAGCCGGCGTAGGTGGGCGGCAGCAGAATAGTGTCCCGTGCCTCAGGCAGCATTTGTGGGTAGTCCAGGGTGTAGTGCAGGCCGCGACTTTCCTTGCGCTCCATGGCCGAGAGGATCATCAGTTCGGCGACCTGGGCCAGGTTGCGCAACTCGATCAGGTCACGGCTGACTCGGTAGTTGCTGTAGAACTCGTCGATCTCATCCAATAGCAGGCGTACCCGATGTTGCGCCCGTTGCAGGCGCTTGTTGGTGCGCACAATACCTACGTAGTCCCACATGAATCGCCGCAGTTCGTCCCAGTTGTGCGCAATGATCACATCCTCATCGGAGTCGGTGACTTGGCTGGCGTCCCAGGAGGGCAGGGCGACCGGGATCGACACCTGCGGCAACTGCTGAAGGATGTCGGCCGCTGCCGAGCGAGCGTAGACAAAGCATTCCAGCAGTGAGTTGCTGGCCATGCGATTGGCACCGTGCAGGCCAGTGAAACTGGTTTCGCCAATGGCGTACAGTCCGGGCACATCGGTGCGACCTTGCTGGTCGACCATCACTCCGCCACAGGTGTAATGGGCCGCCGGCACCACTGGAATTGGCTGCTGTGTGATGTCGATGGAGAACTCCAGGCAGCGCTCATACACAGTGGGGAAGTGGCTTTTGATAAAGGCTTGTGGTTTGTGGCTGATGTCCAGATAAACGCAGTCGATGCCCAGCCGCTTCATTTCGTGGTCGATGGCCCGAGCGACAATGTCCCGCGGGGCCAGTTCTGCCCTCGGATCGAAGCGCTGCATGAAGCGCTCGCCATTGGGCAGCTTCAGGTGAGCCCCTTCGCCGCGCAGGGCCTCGGTAATCAGAAAACTCTTGGCCAGGGGGTGATACAGGCAGGTGGGGTGGAACTGGTTGAATTCCAGATTGGCCACCCGGCAGCCCGAGCGCCAGGCCATGGCGATGCCATCGCCGCAAGCGCCGTCGGGGTTGCTGGTGTAGAGATAGACCTTGGCCGCTCCGCCTGAAGCGAGAATCACGAAGCGGGCGGCAAAGGTATCGACTTCACCTGTGTCCCGATTGAGCACGTAGGCTCCCAGGCAGCGATCGCCGTCCAGACCCAGGCGTTTTTCGGTGATCAGATCGACGGCGACCCGTTGCTCCAGAAGTTCGATGTTGGAGTGTTTTCGAGCTTGGGTGAGCAAGGTCTTGAAGATGGCTGCGCCAGTGGCGTCCGCGGCATGAATGATCCGTCGGTGACTATGGCCGCCTTCGCGGGTCAGGTGGAATTCGAAGCTGTTGTCGTCGCTGCTGGCGTCTTCGTCGCGGGTAAAGGGCACCCCTTGATCGATCAGCCACTGGATCGCCTCACGGCTGTGCTCCACGGTGAAACGCACAGCATCCTCATGGCACAGGCCGCCACCGGCATTGAGGGTGTCATCGACGTGGGATTCAATGGTGTCGGTATCGTCCAGCACCGCCGCCACTCCGCCCTGGGCCCAGTAGGTTGAGCCATTGGCAAGGTCGCCTTTGCTCAGGACGGCGATACGCAGGTGGTTGGGCAGGGTCAGGGCCAGGCTCAAGCCGGCGGCGCCGCTGCCAATCACTAATACATCGTGTTGAAACTGTTGGCTCATTTGAATGATTCCGCTCAAAGCGACCCAGTACGGGGTTGGCGCGAGACGCCTGAATCGGCGAGTCAAGGCAGCCACACAGCGCACTAGTATATAGAGGGGGGGATCGGCACAATAGTCGCGCTTTCATGGCACTGCTCAGCTTCCCTGAGCAAGCGCGCTGTGCACGATCAGCCTTGGACTCGGCGTATTTCAGGCTCTGGGACGATTGATCGAGGAAGTCTTACAGTTTTTCTCTTTATCGCTACACAATCTTCGTTCGGTGCAATTATAAAGATTGGGAACTTTTGCCAAGCCCCCAAACTCAATAGAAGGTTGCCTGAAAGAAGGGACAGCGTCGGTACTATCCAAGGTTTGCAATGTGTCCCTTGTGACAGTAATCGACGACAGGATTATTCACGCAGCCGGCCTTGCCCGCGCTGCGTTTTTCGTGCGTGCCGGATCAGAGCCCGCAGGAAACTTGCTTGGAGGGGGAGAACTTTTGCGAAAAGCCCGAGTCTATGTTTGCAAGCCTGATCGATTAGATATGCAAGCCTCCTCCGAGCTTATCGAGGAGTGTTCATGCTAACCCAGGAAGAGGATCAGCAGCTGGTCGAGCGCGTTCAGCGTGGCGACAAGCGGGCGTTTGATCTGCTCGTGCTGAAATACCAGCACAAAATTCTCGGGTTGATCGTGCGTTTTGTGCACGACACCCATGAAGCCCAGGATGTCGCACAAGAAGCCTTTATCAAGGCTTACCGTGCCTTAGGTAATTTTCGTGGTGACAGCGCGTTTTATACGTGGCTGTACCGTATTGCCATCAATACGGCGAAAAACTATCTGGTTTCACGCGGCCGCCGGCCGCCAGATAGTGATGTAAGTTCCGAAGATGCGGAGTTCTACGATGGCGATCATGGCCTCAAGGATCTCGAGTCGCCAGAACGTGCATTGCTGCGGGATGAGATCGAAGGCACTGTCCATCGAACCATTCAGCAACTGCCGGAAGATTTGCGTACAGCATTAACTTTACGTGAGTTTGATGGTCTGAGTTACGAGGACATTGCCAGTGTTATGCAATGTCCGGTGGGTACCGTGCGCTCCCGGATTTTCCGCGCTCGGGAGGCCATCGATAAAGCCCTGCAGCCGTTGTTGCAGGAAACCTGAGACAGCGGCGACAGCCAAGAGAGGAACCGCCATGAGTCGTGAAGCCCTGCAGGAATCGCTGTCCGCGGTGATGGATAACGAAGCGGACGAACTGGAATTACGTCGGGTATTGAATGCCGTCGACGAAGTGGAAACCCGTGAGACTTGGGCTCGTTATCAAATCGCCCGGGCAGCCATGCACAAGGAGTTGTTGCTTCCGCGTCTGGACATCGCTGCTGCCGTTTCTGCAGCTTTGGCTGATGAAGCCGTGCCGGCCAAAGTGGCCCGTGGGCCTTGGCGTAGCCTGGGGCGTCTGGCGGTAGCCGCGTCGGTGACTGTGGCGGTATTGGCGGGTGTGCGTCTGTACAACCAGGACGAGATTGCAGGTGTCGAGTTAGCCCAGCAAGCGGGGCAGCCAACCTTGGCAACTCCTCAAGCCCAGGGCCCAGCGGTGTTGGCCGGCTACAATGAAAGCTCTGAAGCTACAGGTCCAATGGTCAATGGCGTACTGCAAGGTCAGCCAGGCTGGCACGATCAGCGTCTGCCAAGCTATCTGCGTCAGCATGCACAGCAGGCGGCCCTCAAAGGAACTGAAATCGCTCTGCCTTATGCCCGTGCGGCAAGCCTGGAAAATCGCTAAGGAGGATCATGCGCGCCATACCTCTACTCTCGTTTCTGCTCAGTGGCTGGTTTGTGGTTCCAGCCCACGCCGATGAAGCTCAGGACTGGTTGCGACGTCTTGGGCAAGCTGAACAGCAACAGAGCTTTCAGGGCACTTTTGTTTACGAGCGTAACGGTAGTTTTTCTACCCATAACATCTGGCATCTGGTTCAGGACGGGCATGTCCGTGAGCGGTTGATCCGGCTCGATGGATCCGTTCAAGAGGTGGTGCGCGCCGATGGCCGTACCCAGTGTGCCAGCGGCACATTGCTGGCGGGGCTGGGTGATGTTCCCGAATCGGCGGGGCGGGTGCTGGATCCGCAGAAACTCAAGAATTGGTATGACCTCGCCGTAATCGGCAGGTCGCGTGTTGCTGGGCGTGCCGCGGTGATTGTTTCGGTCACGCCAAAGGACCAGCATCGTTACGGTTTTGAGCTGCACCTGGATCGTGAAACGGGTCTGCCACTCAAGTCGTTGTTGCTTAATGACAAGGGGCAGTTGCTTGAGCGTTTCCAATACACTCGGCTGGACACTGCCGATATACCAGGGGATGCCGATCTGCGCCCGAGTGTCGATTGCAAGCCGGTGCTCCTGGACAGCGATAAGGCTTCGGCGATCAAAAGCACCCTCACCTGGCATTCCGACTGGTTGCCTCCAGGCTTTGAGTTGACCAGTAGCTCGGCTCGCAAAGATTCGCAGACCGGTACCTGGGTGAGCAGTTTGTTGTATGACGACGGGTTGGCGCGTTTCTCGGTATTCCTCGAACCGCTCAACGGCGCGACGGTTACCGACACCCGGACTCAGCTTGGGCCAACTGTTGCGGTATCACGGCGCCTCACTACACCTGACGGCGAGATGATGGTCACTGTGGTTGGGGAAATCCCTATTGGCACGGCTGAGCGTATTGCGTTGTCAATGCGTTCCGATGCTACCGCCAAGCAATGAACCTTTCATTGGTTGTGCATGAGGTCAGCGATGGCTGCTCCACAATTGAGAAGATGAGATGTTTGGTCAGCAATTTCATTTGCAAAATTTCCAAAGTTTTTTTATAGGTCAGAACCCCTTGGTTCTGATCTCATTTGTCGTGCCTGGAGTAAAAGTACCACCCCTGTTTTTTCGGTACTGTTTGCTCCATATCGCTTAACCACGCTCGTCGTAACGGGAGCCGTATGTCGATACCACGTTTGAAGTCTTACTTCACCATTCTTGCCACCGTGCTGGTGCTTGGGCAGGCCGTGCATGCTCAAGCTGCCGAGTTGCCTGATTTCACGCAACTGGTCGAGCAGGCCTCGCCTGCGGTAGTGAACATCAGCACCACACAGAAACTGCCCGATCGGCGGGTTTCCAACTCGGCGCAGATGCCAGATCTGGAAGGCTTGCCGCCAATGTTGCGCGAGTTTTTCGAGCGTGGCATGCCACAGGAGCGGTCGCCACGGGGAGGGCGCCAGCGTGAAGCGCAATCGCTGGGGTCGGGCTTCATCATTTCTCCGGATGGTTACATTCTCACCAACAACCACGTGATCGCCGATGCGGACGAGATTCTCGTACGCCTGGCTGATCGTAGTGAATTGAAAGCCAAGCTGATCGGCACCGATCCGCGTTCCGATGTGGCGTTGTTGAAGATCGACGGTAAAGACCTGCCGGTGTTGAAGCTGGGCAAATCCCAGAATCTCAAGGCCGGCCAATGGGTAGTGGCCATCGGTTCGCCGTTTGGCTTCGACCACACGGTGACGCAGGGCATTGTCAGCGCCATTGGTCGCAGCCTGCCAAACGAAAACTACGTGCCGTTCATCCAGACCGACGTGCCGATCAATCCGGGTAACTCCGGAGGTCCGTTATTCAACCTGGCGGGTGAGGTGGTCGGGATCAACTCGCAAATATACACCCGCTCCGGCGGCTTCATGGGGGTGTCCTTTGCAATCCCTATCGATGTGGCGATGGATGTCTCTAACCAGCTTAAGTCGGGTGGCAAAGTCAGCCGTGGCTGGTTGGGCGTGGTCATTCAAGAGGTCAACAAGGATCTGGCTGAGTCCTTCGGTCTGGAAAAACCGGCCGGGGCACTGGTTGCGCAGGTTCAGGATGACGGCCCTGCCGCCAAAGGTGGCCTGCAAGTGGGGGACGTGATCCTTGGCCTCAATGGGCAACCGATTGTCATGTCTGCCGATCTGCCGCATCTGGTGGGGGCGCTGAAAGCGGGGGCGAAGGCCAACCTTGAAGTCATTCGCGACGGTAAGCGCAAGAATATTGAGCTGACCGTAGGTGCTATTCCCGAAGAAGACAAGGATCTGAGCATGCTGCCGAAGTCCGGCGTCGAGCGCAGCAGTAATCGTCTCGGCGTAGCGGTGGTTGAACTTAATGCTGAACAGAAGAAAGCCCTCGACCTCAAGGGGGGCGTAGTCATCAAGGAGGTTCAGAATGGCCCGGCGGCGCTGATTGGCCTGCAACCGGGCGATGTGATCACCCACTTGAACAACCAGGCGATCACCACGGCGAAAGAGTTCACCGAAATTGCCAAGGCGTTGCCGAAGAATCGTTCAGTGTCCATGCGTGTTCTGCGCCAAGGCCGAGCGAGCTTCATTACCTTCAAGTTAGCGGAGTAATCCTCCAGGCGTAAGTCTCACCCCAATAAAAACCCGCCTCACATAGGCGGGTTTTTATTGGGCTCTGCACGCTTCAACGCATCATGTCCTTGACCATCTGCTCCTGATCCATCATCTCGCGTTGGCGAGCGTCAATTTTTGAGGAGAGCGGGAAGTTGCTGCCGGCCCGTCGTTTGGCGAAGTCCAGTTGCTGGATAGCCTGACTATAGTCACCCACCAGAGCGAAGTACTCGGCTCGGGCCTGATGCAGGCCGATGATGTTGCCTGACAGGCCGCGGGTTTCTGCTACCAGGTACCACACATCCGGATCGTCAGGACGGCTTTTCAGCAGGCCTTCTAGGGCCTTTTCCGCATTGACTGGACGGTTCTGTTTGAGCAGCAGGTCGACCCGGGCCTGATTCAGTGGATAGTTGCGCGGGTACAGATTGAGCATGCGCTCGACTCGGGTTTGCGCATCCGGCAGACGGCTGTTGGCCATGTCCAATTCGATCTGGGCCAGGTTGTAGGTGATGTCGTTGGGCGATTTGGCGAGTAGCAGCTTGAGGTTCTCCCGTGCTTGGTTCCATTGGCTGCCTTTGATCTGGGCAATGGCCAAGCCGTAGCGGGCGACATCATTTTTCGGGTTCTCATCCAGTTGTGCGCGAAAACGCTTCGCGGCCAGGCCCGGCGAGTCTTCATAAGTCAGTTGCACCCGTGCACGGATCAGTTGATAGCGCAGGCTGTCTTCGGTACCGCCAGGACTGGCTTGTTCTGCGCGGTTGCGCGTGTCAGCGATCCTCGACTCGGTGACGGGGTGAGTCAGGAGGAACTCCGGAGGCTTGGCATCGAAACGGTATTGGCGCATCAGGCGCTCAAACATGGTGGGCATTGAGCGCGGATCATAACCAGCCTTCTCAAGATTGAGGATGCCGATACGGTCGGCTTCCTGCTCGTTCTGCCGGGAGAAGCGCCGTTGCTCCTGGATGGCCGCAGCCTGAGTGCCGGCAATGGTGGCGATTCCGGCATCGCCCGCTCCCGCCGCGGCGATCACTATCCCGGCCAGCAGTGCGGCCATCATTGGCACCTGCATCCGTTGCTGGGCTTCCACTCCACGTGCGAAGTGGCGCTGGGAAAGGTGGGCCAATTCGTGGGCCAATACCGAGGCATATTCACCTTCGGTCTGGGCATTGAGGAACAGTCCGCCGTTGACCCCGATAATCCCGCCGGGTGCGGCAAAGGCATTGAGTTGCGGGCTGTTGATCAGGATGAACTCCAAGCGCCGGTCATTGACCTGGCTGGTTTCCACCAGCTTGTAGACGCTGGTTTCGACGTAGTCCTTTAGCTGTGGGTCGTTGAGTTGTGAAACCTGACTGCGCAGCAGCGCCAGCCAGGCGCGGCCCAGTTGGTATTCCTGTTGAGGGGAGACAATGGCTGAACTGGCATCACCGAGTGACGGCAGGTCGTTGGCGAAGCCCGGGGAGGCGAGCAGGCAAGCGAGCGTCAGCAGGGTAGGGCGCAATACATTCATGCACAAAGCCTTAGGCGACAAAGGCTCTACTGTAGCTGGACACCTGGCCGGGGACCAGAAAAAGACGTTGAAAACTCTGAGGATCAAACGTGTTTTCCAGTCAGTTCCAGCGTCTATTCCATTAAGCACTTGCCAAGCAGCGGCGGGCCCCTTAAGTCGGGCTTGTTTATTGCCGCCAGCGTTGCCTTGCGGGGTATTCTAGGCGCCTTGAATATACGATCGGAGTAACCCAATGACCGATGTTGTTGCCCATGACGCAGAGCTTGACGCCAGTGGTCTGAACTGTCCGCTTCCGCTGCTCAAGGCCAAGATGGAACTCAATCGCCTGGCCAGTGGCGCGGTGCTCAAGGTGATTGCCACTGACGCGGGTTCACAGCGTGACTTTCGTACGTTCGCCCGGCTGGCCGGTCATGCTCTATTGCGTGAAGAGGATGAAGCTGGGGTTTATCGTTACTGGTTGAGAAAGGCCTGACGGTCGTTCACGGCTTTCGTCTAAGGAACACCGATGTTCAAAGTGCTACGCGACTGGATACAACGTTACTTCTCGGATGAAGAGGCGGTGGTGCTCGCTGTCCTGCTGTTTCTGGCCTTTACCGCCGTCCTGACTCTGGGAGGGATGCTTGCGCCAGTGCTTGCGGGCATGGTCCTGGCTTATTTGATGCAGGGGCTGGTGGTGAGTCTGGAGCGTCTGCGGCTGCCCGGAGGGGCTGCGGTGGGGCTGGTGTTCGCCTTGTTCATGGGGGTGTTACTGGTCTTCATCCTGGTGGTCGTGCCACTGCTCTGGCATCAGTTTGTCACCCTGTTCAACGAATTGCCGGGCATGCTCGCCAAGTGGCAGTCGCTGTTGCTGTTATTACCCGAACGCTATCCACATCTGGTGTCCGACGAGCAGGTGTTGCGGGCCATTGAAGTGGCTCGGGGCGAGATTGGTAAATTCGGGCAGTGGGCGCTGACCTTTTCCCTGTCCAGCCTGCCGTTGCTGGTGAACATCATGATCTACCTGGTGCTGGTGCCGATTCTGGTGTTCTTCTTCCTCAAGGACCGGGCGATGATCAGCCGCTGGGTTATGGGGTATCTGCCGCAGGAACGGACGTTGATCACCCGGGTCGCCCATGAAATGAATCGGCAGATCGCCAACTACATTCGCGGCAAGGTCATTGAAATTGTCATTTGTGGCGGGGTGACCTACGTCGCTTTTGTCGCCCTGGGTCTGAACTACGCAGCTCTGCTGGCGCTGCTGGTGGGGATCTCGGTGGTGGTGCCCTATGTCGGCGCGGTAGTGGTGACGGTGCCGGTGGCGCTGATCGCGCTGTTCCAATGGGGCTGGAGTGATCAGTTCATTTATCTGATGGTGGTCTACGGGATCATCCAGACCCTGGATGGCAACGTGCTGGTGCCGCTGCTGTTCTCCGGCGCGGTGAACCTGCATCCAGTGGCGATCATCTGTGCGGTGCTGCTGTTTGGCGGGTTGTGGGGCTTCTGGGGGATTTTCTTTGCGATTCCCCTGGCCACCTTGTTCAAGGCGGTACTGGATGCCTGGCCAAGGAAGGACCCGGCGGTGGCGCCTTTACTCTAGATAACGACGGGCGGCTGTTCAGCCGCCCCGTTCGTTTCACCCTTTGTTCAATGCCTGGGCCGCGGCCAGCACGGCGTCGACGTGGCCTGGAACTTTCACACCGCGCCATTCCTGGCGCAGGACCCCGTTCTTGTCGATCAGGAAGGTACTGCGGTCAACGCCCAGGTATTCCTTGCCGTAGAGCTTCTTCAACTTGATCACATCGAACAGTTGGCAGACGGCTTCGTCCTTGTCGCTGATCAGCTCAAAGGGGAACTCCTGCTTGCACTTGAAGTTTTCGTGAGACTTCAAGCCGTCGCGGGATATACCGTAAATCTCAGTGTTGGCGGCCTGAAACGCGGCGTATTGATCGCGAAAACCCTGGCCTTCGGTGGTGCAGCCAGGCGTGCTGTCCTTGGGGTAGAAGTAGATCACCACTTGCTTGCCCCTGAGGCTGGATAGGCTGACGGTCTGTCCGCTGGTGGCGGGGGCCTGGAAATCGGCGACAGGTTGGTCGATAGCAACGGCCATGGTGGTTTCCTTACATGGGGTTCTGTGGGCGCCAGGGTTCGATCAGCGCATCGAGGTTCATGGCGTCGGCAAAGTCCAGGAACTGGTCGCGCAACCAACTGATCTGGGTGCCGGCGGGCAGAGTGACGGTAAAGGTGGCGTTGAGCATGGTGCCGCCGGTTTGCGGAGCCTGGTAGGTATCGCAGGTGAGGCTTTCCAGCTCGACATGATGGTCAATGAAGAACTGGCACAGCTCATTGACGATGTCCGAGCGGTAGGCCGCACTGACGTAAGCGACATAAGGCAGGGCCTGAGGACGGCTTTCCAGGGCAGCGCTGCGCACTACGTTGACGGTGAAGGCGTGCTTCTTGGCCATTGACGGCAGACTGCTCTCCAGGCGCGCCAGAGCATCCCAGTTGCCGGAAATCTCTAGAACCAACGCGCAGCACTCGCCATGCCGGGTCAGGCGGGAGGTCACCACGGCGCAGCGGTTTTCATGGCTGGCGCGGCACAGGACGTTGGTCAGCTCCATGGGGTTGGCGCCGAGGGCACTGATGACAAGGAATTGTTCGCGAACTGTGGGGGTGGACATGCAGCATTCCTAAAGCGATGAGCGGTCGATACATTTGACAAGTCAGTACCGGGCAGTTGCTCCGAGCGGATCTTCAAGGCCTTGAACCACAAGTCGGCGCCAGGTCCCGAAACGCCTGGAACTCTGGTTGGCAACGCTGGAATGGGGCTTTGGAGAATCAGCAGGCAGGCGGCAACCCGGTTTACACGCTTATCAGTAGCGATCAAAGCCTGAAGGGTAGCGAAAACCATCGCTCAGGGGAATGCTCACGGCGCGGGACTTCGCTTGTGCAAGGAACTTGGCGCCAGTACCATTACCGCTCTCTTTTTCCGGCAGGAGCGGTTGCATGATTGCGGGCAGTATGGTGGCACTGGTCACACCCATGGATGCACAGGGAAATCTCGACTGGGACAGCCTGAGCAAACTGGTGGACTTCCACCTGCAAGAGGGCACCAATGCCATCGTTGCGGTCGGCACCACAGGTGAATCGGCGACCCTGGATGTCAACGAACACATCGAAGTGATTCGGCGGGTGGTGGCCCAGGTTGCAGGGCGTATCCCGGTGATTGCCGGTACTGGCGCCAACTCGACGCGCGAAGCGATCGAACTGACCACCAACGCCAAGATCGCTGGCGCCGATGCCTGCCTGCTGGTGACCCCGTATTACAACAAACCGACCCAGGAAGGCTTGTACCAGCATTTCCGCACCGTTGCCGAGGCGGTGGACATCCCGCAGATTCTCTACAACGTACCGGGCCGCACCGCGTGCGACATGCAGGCCGAGACTGTAATCCGCCTGTCCAGCGTGAAAAACATCATCGGCATCAAGGAAGCCACTGGCGACCTGCAACGCGCCAAAGACATCCTGGCCGGCGTGCCTGACGATTTTCTGCTGTATTCTGGCGATGACGCCACGGCTGTCGAACTGATCCTGCTGGGTGGCAAGGGCAATATCTCGGTGACTGCCAACGTCGCCCCGCGCGCCATGAGCGAGATGTGTGCTGCCGCCATGGCTGGCGATGCTGAAAAGGCCCGGGCGATTCACGACACCCTGATGCCGCTGAACAAGACCTTGTTCATCGAATCCAACCCTATTCCCGTGAAATGGGCCCTGCATGAAATGGGCTTGATGCCGGACGGTATCCGTCTGCCGCTCACCTGGCTCAGTGCTGCCTGTCACGAACCGCTGCGGCAGGCCATGCGCCAGTCCGGCGTCTTGGTTTAATTGAGGAAGTACAACGCATGAAGCGAATGGCCGGACTTTCCGCACTTGCCTTGATTATCTCCAGCACCAGTGGCTGCGGTTGGATCTGGGGCCCTGAAGGTTACTTCCGTGACCGGGGTAGCGATTACCTGCAAGCGCAACAAACAGCACCTATGCAATTGCCACCGGATGTTCGGACTGCCAAGCGCCTGGATCCCTTGCTGCCGATTCCGCGCAACGTGGCCGACGACAACGTCAAGGGCGAGTACGAAGTGCCTCGTCCACAACCGCTGTCGGCAATTGCCGATGCCAGCGACTACACCCTGCAAAAAAGCGGCGACTCCCGCTGGGTCATGGCCCAGCGTCCGCCAGCTGAAGTCTGGCCGGTGGCGGTGCAGTTCTTCCAGGACAACGGTTTCCGTCTGGATCAGCAGCGTCCGCAGACCGGTGAGTTCACCACCACTTGGCAGCGTTCCGATGAGCTTTCCGAGGCTGTGGCCAAGCGCCTGAGCAGTGCAGGTGTCGCCACCGACAGCGAGACCCGCGTCCGGGTGCGTATTGAGCCGGGTGTGCAGCGCAATACCAGCGAAGTCTATGTGGTCAGCGCCGAGCGTCCTGCCGGCAGCACTGCGGACGTGGCGTTCACCAACCGTTCGGTCAACACCGGCCTGGACGCTGCGCTGGTGGATGACATGCTGGCCAGCATGAGCCGTACCGCTGAGAAAGGCGGTTCGGTTTCCTTGCTCGCGGCACGTGATTTCGATACCCCAAGCCGAGTCAGCCTCAGCGAAGACGGCAGCGGCAACCCGGTGCTGAACCTGGGCGCCGACCTCGATCGTGCCTGGTCTAGCGTGGGCCGTGCCCTGGAGCAGGGCGAGTGGCGGGTTGAGGACATCAACCGCAGCCTGGGTCTGTACTACATCAACCTGGCGGAAAAAGCCGAGAAGAAAAACGACGAGCCGGGCTTTTTCGGCAAGTTGTTCGGCAGCAAGCCGGCCAAGGAAGAGATCGAAGCTCGCGCCGAGCGCTATCAGGTTCGCCTGAGCAAGGTCGGCGACAACGTCCAGGTCACCGTCGAGAAGAACATCAATACCGTGGCGCCGGCCGATGTGGCGCGCAAGGTGTTGGGCGCGATTCAGGACAACCTGGGCTGATCAGATGCGTTTTGCCGTTCTCGGCAGTGGTAGCCAAGGGAATGGCACGCTGATCGCCAGTGCTGACACTTACATCCTGGTGGATTGTGGTTTCTCCTTGCGGGAAACCGAACGGCGCCTGCTGCGCCTGGGAGTTCATCCCGCGCAGTTGAGCGCCATCCTGGTGACCCACGAACATGCCGACCACGTGCATGGCGTGGGTTTGCTGTCTCGGCGCTACAATCTACCGGTCTACCTCAGTCAGGGAACCCTGCGCGGGATGCGCAAGCCGGTGGCGGCTGAGGGTTTTGTCCGTGGTGGCGAGCAACTGCAGATCGGCGCCTTGCGCATTGACGTGATTGCCGTCGCCCATGACGCCCAGGAGCCTACCCAGTTTGTTTTCAGCGACGGTCAGCGGCGTTTCGGTCTGCTGACCGACCTGGGTTCGTACTGCGCCGGCGTACTGGAAGGCTACCGTAGCCTGGATGCCTTGATGATTGAGGCCAATCATTGCCGGGACCTGTTGGCGCGCGGTTATTACCCGTACTTTCTCAAGCAGCGGGTCGGCGGTGACCAAGGGCATTTGAACAACCATCAGGCTGCAAGCCTGGTGGCCGAATTGGGATGGCAGGACCTGCAGCACCTGGTCCTTGCTCATCTGAGCAGCAAGAACAACCTGCCGCAGCTGGCCCGGCAATGTTTTGTCGACACCCTCGGGTGCGACCCGGACTGGCTGCAACTGGCCGATCAAGATTCAGGGCTCGACTGGCGCCACATCGCCTAGCCCACCTACTTAGCAAGCGGAGCCCATCATGGAAAAACGTGAAGAACTCTACCGCGGCAAAGCCAAATCGGTTTACAAGACCGACGACGCTGACCGCTTGATCCTGCTGTTTCGCAACGACACCTCGGCGTTCGACGGCAAGCGCATCGAGCAGTTGGACCGCAAGGGTATGGTGAACAACAAGTTCAACGCCTTCATCATGCAGAAACTCGAAGCCGCCGGCGTGCCGACCCAGTTCGACAAGCTGCTGGGCGACAACGAGTGCCTGGTGAAGAAGCTCGACATGATCCCGGTGGAGTGTGTGGTGCGTAACTACGCCGCCGGCAGCCTGGTCAAGCGCCTGGGTGTGGAAGAGGGCATGAAGCTCAACCCTTACACCTTCGAGCTGTTCCTCAAGGACGATGCCAAGGGCGACCCGTTCATCAACGAATCCCACGTAGTGGCGTTCGGCTGGGGTACCGCCGAGCAACTGGCGCGCATGAAAGAGCTGTCGCTCAAGGTCAACGAAGTCCTGAGCAAGCTGTTCGACGACGCTGGCCTGCTGCTGGTGGACTTCAAGCTGGAATTCGGCGTGTTCAGCGACGGCTCCATTGTTCTGGGTGACGAGTTCAGCCCAGACGGTTGCCGCCTGTGGGATAAGGACACCAAGAAGAAGATGGACAAGGACCGCTTCCGCCAGGGCCTCGGTGATGTCATCGAAGCTTACGAAGAAGTCGCCCAGCGCCTCGGCGTGCCGCTGTAATCGACGCAAGCATCTGATAGCACGGAAAAAATTTGCTCGGGGGCTTCGCATCCGGCAAAGGTGCTGTTATGATGCGCGCCGTTGGAGAGATGCCAGAGTGGCCGAATGGGACGGATTCGAAATCCGTTGTACCTTCACCGGTACCTAGGGTTCGAATCCCTATCTCTCCGCCATTATTGAACAAGACTAAGCCCCCGCAAGCATCAATGTTTGCGGGGGCTTTTTCGTTTTCGGGGTTGAATCCGGGGTATTTAGGACAAGCAGCGGTGTCTCCATTCCGCTCTTGTCCGGTTTATGCCAAAGGGGCAGAGCCGTTCAACTCGCCGACGAAACAAGGAGGTTGTATGCGTGCAATCCGCGGCTCCCGTGGTTTTCTTCACGGCTTAGCGTTCATCTTGGCGTTGGTCGTGCTGGCGGCGACGCGGGTCAGCGCTGCGCAAGCGCCTGCCAGTTCCGTGGAGTTTCCCGTTTGGAGTCGTACCTGGGTTGGGAGCTTGGGCAGCAACCAGGTGGAAATATCTCTGAACCGAATCGCGCAGGGCCTATCGGGCAGCTATTGCTATCAGCCCTGCAGAGCCCGAACGCGCAGCCAGCTTGGGTTGCTCGGGCGGATGCGGGGCCAAGGGGCTGAGCTGATTGAGCGAGACAGCGGTCATGGAGCCGCCATGACGGGCACCTGGCAGATCGAATCGCTGAAGGATGGCATCACCGGCACTTGGATTTCGCCCAACGGTCAGCGCAAGCTCGCGCTGGCCCTGCGCCCGATCCCGCCCCAGGACGAGCTGCAGGCGCGTTTCCCCTATGAGATACGCCTGGTCGCGGACGCACTGCCTGAGGACGATGGTGAGGGTTGTCCTACGCCGCCTCGGGTGTCGGCTATCCATCTGTATAAAAACGGCGAATTGTTCCAGACCCTGGAAACGGAGTCCCAGGGAACCTGCAGCATATTCATGCCCGTCTTGGTCGATGCGAACTTCGATGGCTGGCCGGACCTGCGCCTCGCGCAGTTTCTCCCCGCCGGCCCTAACATTCCCTACCAGACCTGGCTGTATGACACGAACACGAACCGCTTCGTCGATGCCCCCGCCGGCTTGCAGGACATCAGCTCGGCCGAGTTCGACCCGGTTCACCGGATCGTCTACACCTACTGGCGAGCCAGTTGCTGTGAGCACGGCGTATCAACTTATCGTTGGAAGCAAGGCGACGTCGAAGAAGTCGAGTCCCGGAGCAGCTACGTGCTGCCAGTGCTGGAGGGCACCACGCGGCGTCTTTGTTACATCACCCCCAGTTACGGCAACGGCTTCATCGAGTTCAAGTCGCGGGTCGAGCAAGCTGCCGATGGACGGTTGAAACTGCGTCAGATTGATCCGAAAACCTGCGACATCTATGACGACACATTCTTGCAACGTGCGTATATCGATATCTGGAAGCCCGCTCCGCTCGGTCAGCGACCGACCCTCTTGCGAACGGAAGAGATCGCCTGGAAACCAACGCAGACCTCAGCAGGAAAACGCTATTGTCCCGAGGTGCCGTTCTTCGATCGTGGGCGTATCCAACGCATCGTGCTCCGCGAGCGTCCTGAGCTGTGCAGTGAGAAGGCTCCGTCGCAGGAGTGGTTTTCAGGTTGAGAGCGGGCAGTCGCCACTAACAAGCGCAAGCAATCGTCCCAAGCGGTCGTTCAGATGCGCTGCTGTGATCAGACGCCAAGGCTTTCCAGGTCGCGGGCCAGCATCACCAACTGGTGGGCCAGGGAACTTTCGAGCTTTTCGCTGGACAGTTGGAAGCTCGGGGCGCCGCAGGTCAGGGCCATGATGCTGCCGTCGGCCAGGCGCAGAGGGACGCCTGCGCCGTTGACGTTGCGATCCCATTCTCCTAGCGATAAGCAGAAGCCGAAGGCTTCGTATTCACGGAAGGAGGCCTCCAGGGACTGTTCCAGGCTCGGCCATTCGTCACCTACCTTTTTCGCCACTTCCCGCAGCAGATGGTCACGCTCGATTTTCGGCGTGGCGGCGAGGTAGGCGCGTCCGGCGGCGCTGGTGGCCAGGGGCAGTCGAAGTCCGGGTTCCATGCGCAGGCTGGCGACTTCCGGTGGCCGGCTGCTGTCCACGTGAATCATCGACAGGCGGTCGCGGCAGGTGAGGCTGACGGTGGTGTTGGTGCGCCGCGAGAATTCGTCCATGAATGGCTTGCCAAGCTGGCGCACTCGCAGACTGGCGGAGTAGGCATAGCCCAGGGCGAGCACTGCCGAGTCCAGTTGGTATTTCTCCAGGTCCTGGTTGTATTTGAGGTAGCCCAGTTGCGTCAGGGTGTAGGTCAGGCGCGACACCGTGGGCTTGGGCAAGCCGGTGATGCGCGCGATGTCCTGATTGCCGCGTACGGCGTGGCCGTGGGTAAAGGCTCGCAGTACTTCCAGGCCACGGGCCAGGGATTCGACGAATTTACGGTCTTTGGGGGCTTGTTCCGGGGCGTCGATGGGATCGTGCATGGGGGCTTCCGGTGAGGGCTGGTGCCGGTCAGGAGGCCGGTTGACTACGCAGCAGGTTCGTGGAAAAGGAAAAATGTTATCCCGGAACCGGTGTAATTGAAATCTGCGATTCCTCCTCGAAACTCAATTCCGCTCTGACGTACAAGGCTGTGCCCTCGGAGCGTGCCCGAGCTGTTCAGCGCACGGATAAGCCGTGTCAGCGCCTGTCATTACGCAAGCGGCCGCGTTTGAACACCCCTTCGGCGCTGGCCAACAGGCGGTCGTCGGCGTCCAGTAGATCACAGCTGGCCATGAAGATCTTGGCGCCGCCGCCTCGCGTACGGGCCACGGCGCGCACTTCCGTGTCCGGCGGGGTTGAGGCCATATAGTTGATGTTCAGCGACAGGGTCAGCGCCAACCGCCATTGCGCCGGGTCTGAATGCCAGGTGCCACTCATGCCCATGGCGGTGTCGGCGATGGAAGCAATCACGCCGCCGTGCAGATTGCCGGCCTGGTTCAGGTGATGGGGGGCGACCGTGATTGCGATGACGGTTTGCGATTGTTGGTATTCCCGCAGGCTCAAGCCAAGTTGGGCTGCAAATCCGCTGAACAGACCTTGCAGCATGGGCGCTTCAGGCACAGCTCTCATAAGCGATAACTCTGGTTGTTTGTTTTCTGTTGTCTGTTTCGGGTCCCTACCGCGGGGCAGAGGTGCCGTTCATAAGCAAGCGACTATTTTTCTGATTGTGTTCCGCAGCGCTGAATTGGCGTTGAAAATTAGAATGTCAGCGAATAATCTACGGGTCAATATGAAATCATATTTCGCATAGCGGAATATATGTGCTTGAAATTAACGAGTCGCCTGGGCAGGATCAAGCGCGGATAGTTGCCAACAGGTTCGGTATTGAGTCTGTGCGCCGACTGTCACGGCTTGTGGTGATCCCCTTTGATCAATTCAGGGCTTGAAGGAGTGTCCATGTCCCTTACCGGTACTCAGCGTCCCCATCACCGCACATGGCCCAAGCGCTTGCCCCATGCGTTGACGGTGCCGGCCACCTCGCTGTGGTTCAACCTGGAGGTGGTCGCGCAACGTTACCCGGACAAGGTGGCTTACCGGTTTTTCGGTCGGGAGATCAGTTTCTCCGCGCTGAAGGTCCAGGCTGAGGCCCTGGCTGGTTGGTTACAGAGCATGGACGTAGCTCCGGGTGATCGGGTGGCGCTGTACCTGCAGAACTGCCCGCAATTCATCGTGGCGTTCTACGCCATTTTGCGGGCGAATGCGGTGGCGGTGCCGGTCAACCCGATGAACAAGGCCGAAGAATTGAGCTATCAGATCAGCGATGCCCAGGCGCGAGTGCTGATTTGCGCGGCGGATCTGGCGCCGCTCGCCCAGGTGGCGAATGCCGCACTTGCAGCCGATCAGCAGGTGCGCACGGTACTGGTGACTCGCTATTGCGATGCCATGCCTGCAACCCAGGACATGCACCCAGCGGAAGCCCCCAGCCGGGAAACCGATGTCTGGCTGCGCAGCGAGCCGCCGCTGCCTGAAGGCTATCTGCGCTGGAGCGATGCCCTCAGTCAGGCCTTGCGCCCCGCTGTGCACAGTGCCCAACCCGATGATTTGGCCCTGTTGCAATACACCTCGGGTACCACCGGTCATCCCAAGGGCTGCATGCACAGCCATCGCAGCTTGATGAGCAACGCGGTCAGCGGCAGTTGGCTGCAGTCCACTGTCGAGTCAGTGGGGCTGGGGGTGGTGCCGTTCTTCCACATCACCGGTCTGGTGTGTTTTGTCCTGCGGGCGGTGTTCGATGGCACGACCACGGTGATCATGCCGCGCTGGGACCGGGAACTGGCCGGGCGCTTGATTTCCCGTCATCGGGTGACTCACTGGACCTGTATCCCGACCATGGTCATCGACCTGTTCGCCAGCCCCAACTACAAGGATTTCGAGCTGTCCAGCCTGGTGCATATCAACGGTGGCGGGGCGGCGATGCCCGAGGCGGTGGCGGAGCGCCTGCGACAGGAATTCGGCTTGACCTTTCTTGAAGGCTACGGCCTTACGGAAACCGCTGCTGCCAGCCATGGCAACCCTCCTGAGCGGCCTAAGCTGCAATGCCTGGGCATGCCTTTCTTTGGGGTCGATTCACGGGTGGTCGACCCACAGACCTTGCAGGAGCTGGCGCCTGGTCAGGTAGGGGAAATCATCACCTTCGGGCCGATGCTGTTCAAAGGCTACTGGCGCAATCCTGAGGCCACCGCCGCTGCCTTCGTTGAATTCGAAGGTAAACGTTTTCTACGTACCGGCGACCTCGGCCATATGGATTCAGAGGGTTACTTCTTTCTCACCGATCGCCTCAAACGGATGATCAACAGCAGTGGCTTCAAGGTCTGGCCGGCGGAAGTGGAGGCGCTGTTGTTCAAGCACCCGGCCGTGCACGAGGCGTGCGTTATCGCGGCTCATGATGCCTACCGCGGAGAAACCGTCAAAGCCCTGGTGGTGTTGCGCAGCGAAGCGCAGGGGCGCACCAGTTCACAGCAGATTATCGATTGGTCGCGCAAGCACATGGCGGCCTACAAGGTGCCGCGGGTGCTGGAGTTCGTCGACAGCCTGCCCAAATCCGGTTCCGGAAAGGTCATGTGGCGCGTGCTGCAAGACCGCGAGGCCAGTAACACTCGATAGCGATTTCCTGATGCCGTAACCACCGACGCCGCCGGAGACGACAATGACTACAAAAATAATAACGGTCCAAGATCCGCACGCTTCATCCGACCTGGCCCCGCAGCTCGACTCGCTGTACACGAAGATCCGCTGGCGCCTGCTGCCGCTGTTGATGTTTTGCTACATGATCGCTTTCCTCGATCGGGTCAACATTGGCTACGCGCAATTACAAATGAAACAGACCCTGCCTTTTGGTGACGCCGTCTATGGTCTAGGCGCGGGGATCTTCTTCATTGGTTATTTTCTGTTCGAGTTGCCGAGTAATCTCATGCTCAAGCGCAGCGGTGTGCGTAAGACCTTGCTGCGCATCATGTTCTGCTGGGGGCTGGTGGCTGCGGCCATGATGTTCGTTGCGACGCCTTGGCAGTTCTACACCTTGCGTTTTCTGCTGGGGGCGTTCGAAGCGGGGTTCTTCCCAGGAGTGATCCTGTATTTCACCTACTGGTTTCCGGCGCCGCGCCGGGGCCAGGTGATCGCTATCTTCATGACCGCAGCAGCCGTTGCCGGGCTCATTGCCGGCCCGCTTTCGGGCGGTATTCTCAAGTACCTCAATGGAGTGGCCGGCTACAGCGGCTGGCAATGGATGTTCGTGATTCAGGGCTTGCCGGCTTGTGTCTTGGGGCTGGTGGCCTACCTCTATTTGCAGGACAGTCCGGAGCAGGCCAAGTGGCTCAATGCCGGGGAAAAGCGCCTGCTTAACGAGGACATGGTCCGTGATCTGAAAAACGCCCGCAACAAGTCTCAGGACAGCCTGGCGCAAATGTTTCGCGACCCCAAGGTCTACCTGCTGTCCATGGCCTATTTCATGTTCCTGGGGGCCACTTACATGCTGGTGTTCTGGATGCCGACCCTGATTCAGGGCTGGGGCAGCAAGGACCTGTTGCACGTGGGGTTGATGACCACAATCCCCAACATCGTCGGGATCATCGGTACGGTGCTGATCGGCCTGCACTCCGACAAGCATCGCGAGCGGCGTTGGCATTTTGTCGGCTGCATGGGTGTTGCGGTGTCCGGCTTGGCGATTGCCACCTTGTTGAACGGCCATCTGCTGCTGTCGGTGGCGGCCCTTGGGCTTGCCTACGTGGGGATCAAAGCTGCGACGCCGATCTTCTTCGCCCTGGTCAGTGAATACTTGTCGGTGGCGGCCACTGCTGGAGGCATCGCTTTCATCAGCAGCCTGGGCAACCTCGGCCCGGCCGTGACGCCCTGGCTCAACGGGGTGATCAACAGTCATACCGGCGGGCACGTGTCGAGCATGTACCTGGGGATTGTGATGTACCTGTCGGCCGGGCTGCTGGTGCTGATCACCGCCCGCACCGTCAAGGCGGCCAAGACCCTGACGGCCATGGCCGAATCATGAAGTGGGTGGCTAATCGCGCAGGAGCTAGAGCATGAGTTTGCCCGAGATGCTGACCCAGCGTTTGCGCTTGCCGGTGATGGCTGCGCCGTTGTTCATCATTTCCACCCCAGAGCTGGTGATTGCTCAGTGCAAAGCCGGCATCGTCGGCTCGTTCCCGGCCTTGAATGCCCGGCCCACCGAGTGTTTGTCGGAGTGGATCGAGCACATCACGCAGGCCTTGGCCGAGCATGATCGGCGGCACCCGGAGCGCCCGGCGGCACCCTTTGCGGTGAACCAGATTGTCCATCGCTCCAATGATCGCCTGGAGCGGGACATGGCGGTCTGTGTTCAGCACAAGGTGCCGATCATCATCACTTCCCTGGGCGCACGGCCAGAGATCAATCAGGTCGTGCACAGCTACGGCGGCATGGTGTTGCACGATGTGATCAACAACCGTTTTGCACGCAAGGCCATCGACAAGGGGGCCGATGGTCTGATCGCAGTGGCGGCCGGTGCGGGAGGGCACGCCGGCACCCAGTCGCCATTCGCCTTGGTTCAGGAAATCCGCCAATGGTTCGACGGCCCGTTGTTGCTTTCCGGGGCCATTGCATCGGGGCGTTCGATTCTCGCGGCCCAGGCCCTGGGGGCGGACTTGGCCTACGTAGGTTCAGCCTTTATCGCCACCGAGGAAGCCAATGCAGTGCCGGGCTACAAAGAGATGATTCGCCAGTCGGGCGCGGAGGATATCGTCTATACCAACCTGATCACCGGGGTGCATGGCAACTACCTGAAGCCGTCGCTGAGCGCCGCCGGTCTGGACCCGGATGATCTGCCCAGTGGTGACCCGTCCCAGATGGATTTTTCAGCGCAGCGCAAGAAGCCCAAAGCCTGGAAGGAAATCTGGGGCTGTGGTCAGGGCATCGGGGTGTTGGACACGGTGCCGTCCGTCGAAGCACGGGTGGCGCGCCTGGCCCGGGAATACCAGCACGCGTGTCGGGAGCTGCGTACCACCATCGCATAGGTGGCGTTATGGCAACAGGTTGCACGAGCTGCCGGCGGATGCCGGCAGTGGCGTTTCGCGGGAGCGCTCAGGGCTACCAAAGTTTGACGGTGTATTCGAGGATCAAGCGGTTTTCGTCCACGTCCGCCGCATAGTTGGCGCGATACACCACGTTACGCCAGCGCAGGCCGAGATCCTTCAACGGGCCGCGCTGAATCACATAGGCAATGTCGGTGTCCAGCTCCCGCTCGTGGCCTTGTCGCTGGCCGATGGTGAATTCGTTACTGCGTACATAGCGGCTCATCAGACTCAAGCCGGGCAGGCCCTGGGCGGCGAAATCATAACGGTAGCGCAGTTGCCAGGAGTCCTCCCCGGCATGCACAAAGTGCTTGTAGGTCGAGGTATTGAAACCATACGGATCGCTGCCGCTGATAAACGGCATGCCACTGCGTCCGCTCTGATTTTGATAGACCAAGCTCAGGGCGTGGCTACGATAAGTCAGGGTTTGCATGAGCCCCAGGTTGCGGTTGTCGACCTCGGCCCGGCCCAGCCCAGAGCTTTGGAAATAACGCACCTCTGATTTCAGCGACAGGTCTTGGCCCAGTGCCGCGTTGTGGGTCAGGTTGCCGTAGTGCTGACGGTAGTTGTCCTGGAGCTGAGCATAAAAATAGCTGACCTTGAGCTCGGGCCGCAGGCTGTAGCTGGCGCCGCCGTAACGCAAGTGAGCACTGTCGGTGTGGCCGGTCACCTGCTTGCCGTTGCGGGCCATGGCGAACATCTGCAGAGGTTCATAGTCCGTTGAGTTACGCTGACGCACGCGGTCGAACTGACCCAGGGTCAGGCTGAGATCCTTGATGTCGTTGGACACCCATTGCATGCCGTTGAAGGTCTGCGGCAACAGGCGGGTGTCGTTGCGAAACGCCACGGGCAACAAGGGTTCATGGGTGCCAATGCTCACGACACTTTTGGCGATCCGGGCCTTGGCCGTTGCACCGAAAAAGCCATATTGGTCGGCCACATCGCCGTTGCGGTCGGCCAGCAGCACCCCGGTATGGGTTGTACCGCCGCCGGAGTCCAGCTTGATGCCCTGTAAACCGATCCCGTCGACTCCCAGGCCGACAGTGCCCTCGGAAAAGCCGGACTGGTAACGCAGGATAAATCCCTGGCCCCATTCTTCCGCCTTGCTCTGTGGCGGCCGGTCGCCGTGGAAGTCACGGTTCATGTAGAAGTTGCGTGCGCTCAGGCTCAGTTGGCTGTCTTCGATCAGTTGTGCCTGGCACAGCAGTGGCAATACGCAGCCACCCACCAGGCTGGTCAGGGGCAGAGACGGGTTGGATATCGGACGCATGGTGTTCACCGGTCTTGTTGTTTTTATAGTGAGGAAAATGCCGGCTGAGTCGGTTGCTGGTCGCTCTTGGAATAATCAGGCCGCAGCTATCTTGAGCCCGCGGTTGGGCGGGGACGTTAAACAACCAAGCAGGGCAGGGACTCAGTGGGGCGGGTAATTAGCGCAGCGTGACGGGGTCCGCTGCGCTATGACCAAGGACGGCGATGCCCCCTCGGCCATCAAGGCGTGGTTAGGGCGCCACCGTTGCCCGGGTTCATGGGCTCGGTGCTGTGCCGAGAGCAATGTAGCGTTGCAAGTGATGATCCTCATCCCCCAGTTGGTGGTCGATCATCACCAGCCGCTTGGCGAAGTGGGCCAGGGGCAGTTCCCAGGTCATGCCGATTCCGCCATGTAGCTGGATGCTCTCCTGCGCCACCAGGGTGCCAATGCGGCCAATGCTGACCTTGGCCGCCGACAGCGCCCGTTCGCGGGTCAGGCGATCGGCGTCCAGGGCCGCGGCGGCGTTGATCACCGAGGAGCGTGCTTGTTCGATCTCCAGCAACAGCACCGCCATTCGATGCTGCAACGCCTGGAAACTGCCGATCGGCCGGCCAAACTGCTGACGGGTGCGCAGGTAGTCCAGGGTGGCCAGCTTCGCTGTCTCCATGGCGCCCAAGGCCTCCGCGCACAGCGCCAACACGCCACGACCGATGGCCTGCTCGAGAATGGCGTGGCCCTGGTGCAAGGTGCCCAGCAACGCGTGGCCCGGCAGTATTACGTTGTTCAGGCGGACCTGGGCGACGGGGCCGCCGTCGACGGTAGCGTAGCCCTGAACGGCCAGGCCCGGGGTGTCCGTTGGTACCAGAAACATGGAGATGCCCCGGCTGTCGTCGAGGGCTCCGGCGGTACGCGCCGAAACCACCAGTAACCCGGCCTGTTCACCGTGCAGCACCAGGCTCTTGATGCCGTTGAGACGCCAACTGGCGCCGTCCGCCTCGGCGCGGCAGGCGACCCGATTGAGTTCGTAGTGGCTGTCGGGTTCATCGTGGGCCAGCGCGGCGATCAGGTTGCCGTCGATGATGCTCGCCAGCTGTGCTCTGTGTGCCGCATCACCGGCGCTGGCAATGGCGCTGCCAGCCAGGACCGCACTACCCAGCAAGGGCTCCACCAGTAGCCCGCGGCCCATGGCCTCGAAAACCAGGATCAGGTCGAAGCCTGCGCCGCCGAAGCCACCGTCGGCTTCGCTGAATAGCGCGCCGATCACTCCCAGCTCCGCCAGTTGGCGCCAGATTTCGGGATCGAACCCTTGGCCGGACTGCAGGCTCTGCTGGCGTTTTTCCAGGTTGTACTGCTGTGCAATAAAGCGGTTCAAGCTGTCGGCGAGCATGCGCCGTTCTGCGCTGTGTTCGAAGTTCATGTGCGCGCCCTCAAAGCCCGAGAATCATTTTCGAGATGATGTTCTTCTGGATTTCATTGGAGCCGCCGAAGATCGACAGCTTGCGATTGTTGAAGTATTGCGCCGCCGCTTGGCGGTCAAAGCCCGGGCCCAGGTCCAGCGTTTCGCTAGCGTCTTCGGCCTGCATGACCCGGGCCGCGGGCCCCATGGCACGGCGTAGCAGCGCGGTCAGTTCCTGGCGGATTTCCGTACCACAGATCTTCAGCATCGAGCTTTGCGCGCCGGGAGCGCCACCGCCGGCCACGGCCGCAATGACCCGCAGGTTGGTGGTTTTCATGTTTTCCAGATCGATCTCGACCCGGGCCAGGCGAGCGGCGAATTCCGGGTCTTCAAGCAGCGGTCGACCGTTGCGGCTGCGCTGTGCCGCCACGTGCTTGAGGCGCTGCAAGGCAGCCATCGACAAGCCGACCCCGGCGATGTTGGTGCGCTCGTAGGTCAGCAGGTATTTGGCGCAGGTCCAGCCCTTGTTTTCCTCGCCCACCCGGTTGGCCAGCGGCACTCGTACGTCGGTGAAGAACACCTCGTTGATTTCGTGATCGCCTTCCAGCGTGATGATCGGCCGCACCTCGACCCCCGGGCTGGTCATGTCGATCAGCAGGAAGCTGATGCCCTCCTGGGGCTTGGCTTCGCGGTCGGTGCGCACCAGGCAAAAAATCATGTTGGCGTGCTGCCCGAGGGTGGTCCAGGTTTTCTGGCCATTGACCACATAGTGATCGCCGTCGCGCACCGCCGTGGTTTTCACCGCCGCCAGGTCCGAGCCGGCACCAGGCTCCGAATAGCCCTGGCACCACCAATGACGGCCATCGAGAATCCGCGGCAGCCAATAGTCTTGCTGCTGCGCGGTGCCGTACTTGATCAGCACCGGACCCAGCATATTGACCCCGAACGGCACGATGCGTGGTGCGTTGGCCAGGCCGCACTCCAGTTCGAAGATGAACTTTTCCACGGCGCTCCAGCCCGGTCCGCCAAACGCCTCCGGCCAGTGGTTAGCCAGCCAGCCCTGAGCGTTGAGGATCGCATGCCATTGCTCCATGTCAGCCTTGGACAGGCGCTCGCCGGCGGCCACCTTGTCGCTCAGGCCAGTGGGCAGGCGTTCGGCGAGAAAGCCTCGCACCTGGTCGCGAAAGGCCGCTTCTTGTTCTGTGAAACTCAGGTCCATGACGACGTCCTCAATAGATTTCGAACAACGCGGCGGCGCCCATGCCGCCGGCGATGCACATACTGACCACGGCGTACTTCACGCCACGGCGCCGGCCTTCAAGCAACACATGTCCGGCCAGACGCGCACCGGTCATACCGAACGGGTGGCCCAGAGCAATGGCCCCGCCATTGACGTTCAGGCACTCGTCGGCGATGCCCAGCCGTTGCTGGCAGTAGAGGGCTTGCGAGGCGAAGGCTTCGTTGAGTTCCCAAAGCCCGATGTCATCGACCTTGAGACCGTGCCGGGCCAGCAGTTTGGGCACGGCGAACACCGGGCCGATGCCCATCTCGTCGGGTTCGCAGCCGGCCACCGCCATACCGCGAAACACCCCCAAAGGTTGCAGGTTGGCCCGCGCTGCGTCCCGGGCCTCCATTAGCACGCAGGCCGAGGCGCCGTCGGACAACTGCGAGGCGTTGCCGGCGCTGATGAAGCGATCCGGACCTTGTACGGGT
Organism: Pseudomonas sp. LD120; assembly: GCF_009861525.1. Taxonomy (GTDB): domain Bacteria; phylum Pseudomonadota; class Gammaproteobacteria; order Pseudomonadales; family Pseudomonadaceae; genus Aquipseudomonas. Next base: position 1,778,097 of record NZ_WVHL01000005.1, read on the forward strand.
TGTAGTTTGGCCAGGGCTTCGTAGGTGGTGCCGGGGCGATTGCAGGTGTCGGCGTCGACGGTGACCTGATGCTGGCTGACGACTCCGCTGTGCTTGTCGGTGACGGCCATGGTGGTGGTACAGGGGACAATTTCCTCGCAGTAGCGTCCGGCGTGTTGTGCCGCTTCGGTCTTGTGCTGGCTCAACACCGAGAAGTGGTCCTGGGCTTCGCGGCTGATGCCGTAGCGCGCGGCAACGATGTCGGCGGTTTCAATCATTGGCAGGAACAGTTGCGGCTTGTGCTGCAGCAGCCAGGGGTCAAGGTCCGGGTCGTCACTGGCGCCGCGTCCGCGGATCAGGGAAATGCTTTCCACGCCGCCGGCGATGATCGCTGGGGCACCGTCCACCACGATGCGTCCCGCCGCCATGGCAATGGCCTGCAGCCCGGAGGCGCAAAAGCGGTTGACCGTGGTGCCGGCGATGCTGATAGGCAAGCCGGCACGGACCACTGCCAGGCGCGCGACGTTGCGCCCGGTGGTGCCTTCGCCGTAGCCGCAGCCGAGGATGGCATCTTCGATCAGCCCCGGATCGATGGCGGCCCGCTCGACCGCGGCGCGCACCGCGAAGGCGGCGAGGGTGGGGCCGGGGGTGATGTTGAATTCGCCGCGATGGGCCTTGGTCAGAGGCGTGCGTGCAGTGGAGACAATAACGGCTTCGCGCATGGGACGGGCTCCTGGGTCAGTGGCTGTGGTTGAGGCTGTCGAAGTTCTCGCCGCGCTCTACCAGCTGCACCAGCAAGGGCGAGGCGGTCCAGAACAGCGGGTCTTCTTCGGCGAATTCGCGGATATCCGCCAGGACCTGGGGCAGGCCGTACTGGTCGGCGTACTTGAGCGGCCCCCCGCGATGCCGGGGGAAGCCGTAGCCATGGATGAACGTGATGTCCACGTCCAGAGGGCGCAGGGCGATGCCTTCATGCACCACGTTGGCGCCCTCGTTGATCATGGCCGCCATGTAGCGCCGCAGGATCTCCGGGTTGCTGAAGACCCGGGGTGTGATGCCGGCCCGGGCCCGCTCGGTATCGATGATGGCCAGGACTTCCGGGTCCTGACTGGCGCTGCGCGGGCCCTGGGCATAGAGGTAGTAGCCGCGACCGGTTTTCTGCCCGAACCAGCCGCGCTCGCAGAGACGGTCGGCGATCTGTACATAGCGGGCCCGGGGATCACGGGTGGCGGCCTTGCGCTGGCGGGTCGCCCAGCCGATGTCGCCACCGGCCAGGTCCGCCACCTGGAAGGGCCCCATGGGGAAGCCGAAATCGCGCAAGGCCTGGTCGATCTGATAAGGCGAGGCGCCGTCTTCCATCATGTGGTCCGCCGCCTGGCGATAAACCGCAAGGATCCGGTTGCCGATAAAGCCGTCGCAGACCCCGGCGCGTACCGGCACCTTGCGCAGTTTCTTGGCCAGCGCGAAGGCTGTGGCCACCACCTCTGGAGCGACTTTGTCCGGGACCACGATTTCCAGCAGTTTCATGATGTTGGCCGGGGAGAAGAAATGCAGCCCGATCACATCGGAGGGACGCGAGAGGCTGTCGGCAATCAGATTGATGTCCAGGTAGGAAGTGTTACTGGCCAGCACCGCGCCAGCCTTGCAGACGCGGTCCAGTTCAGCGAACACCGCCTGTTTGGCCGCCATGTCCTCGAATACCGCTTCGATCACCAGATCGGCCTGATCCAGCGTCTGGTAGTCGGTGCTGGCGCTCAAGCGTTCCAGGGTCGCGTTTTTTTCCGCCGCGCTCAGGCGACCTTTGCTGATCAGCGCATCGTAGACCTTCTCGATGTTCTCGCAGCCGCGGGCGAGGGCCGGCTGGTCGCGCTCGATCAGGGTCACGAGCAGGCCCGCGTCGAGTGCGGCCACGGCGATGCCGGCGCCCATGGTACCGCCGCCCACCACGCCCACTTGGTCAAGGGGACGGGGCATTGCAGCGCGGGTTTCGGGGGCCTTGAGCACTTCCCGTTCAGCGAAGAACGCATGCACCAGGCCGGTCCGTTGTGGGCTGTCGAGGCACTCCAGAAACAGTCGGCGTTCTTCGCGCAGACCGTCTTCGAAAGCATGATCTAGGGCGGTTTCCACGGCCTGGATGATGTGCTGCGGCGACAGTAGCCCGCGGGATTTTTGGGCTACCTGCTGGCGCGCGGCCTCGATTGCCGCACGTTGGGTCTCCTGCTCGCTCAACGCCTGGGCGTCTCGGGTGCGTCGCACGCCGCCACCCTTGGCCAGTAGCTGGCGGCTATAGGCCAAGCCTGCGATCAAGGCTTGGTCAGCCTCTCCCACGTGGTCCACCAGCCCCAGCTTCAGCGCCTCTTCGGCATTCAACTGACGGCCGCTGAGCATCAGTTCCAGCGCGGCCTGGGCACCGATCAGACGCGGCAGTCGCTGGGTACCTCCAGCCCCCGGCAGCAGACCCAGCAGTACCTCCGGCAAACCGAGCCGAGCGCCGCTGAGAGCTACGCGATAATGAGCCGCCAGAGCAATTTCCAGGCCTCCGCCTAGCGCCACGCCCTGGATCGCCGCCACCACCGGTTTGGCGCTGTCTTCTATGCGCTTGACCACATCCGGCAGCGCCGGGGGCTGGGGTGTTTGGCCGAATTCGCGGATGTCGGCGCCGCCACAGAAGTGCCGTTCAGCGCCCACCAGCAATAGAGCCTCGACCGCCGGGTTGTCGGCGGCGCTATCGATGGCGGCCAGCAATGCACACCGTACCTCAACGCTGAGGGCGTTGACCGGCGGGTTGTTGAGAGTCAGCACCAGGATATTTTCGTGCAGCGCGGACTCGACGGGGGGCAGGGCTGTTTCACGACTCATTGCAACGGTCTCCTGGGTCAAGGGCAGTGTGAGGTCGATAGGCGCAGCATGGATTTGGCGGTGACCAGCAGAACAACACCCCAGTCACCTGCCGTTTGATTCCACAATTTGAATCGTTTGGTGAAAATAATCCTGTCATCAATGAATATTTAGGTCAATGCAGAATAGTGTTTCGCAGTGCGGAATAAATAGATTGTTTTTCTGTAAATGGATCTGCATGACAGGGATTGGATCAAGACCTGCTGTTTGACATATTTGATTTGTGATCACATATTGTCGGGCACAAGAATCACAACACAGGTAGATCCCATGTCTGAAGGTCCAATTTCCCTTCCCACGTTGCGTCAGGTTTCTCGCGATACCTTGCAAGAGCAGGTGTACCGGCAGATTCGCGAAGCCTTGATGAGTGGGCGCTTTCAGCCCGGCCAGAAGTTGACCATTCGTGGCCTGGCCGAAGCCCTGGGGTCCAGCCCCATGCCCGTGCGCGAGGCCCTGCAGCGCCTGAGTGCGGAAAATGCCTTTGAAGTCACGGAAACTTCCCGCCTGCGGGTGCGGATAATGACGCTGGAGCGGCTGCGAGAGATTCGTGATGCGCGGGTGGCCCTGGAGGGGCTACTGGCGGAAAAGGCCCTGCAGCATCTGCAAAAGACCGATATGCAGGAGATCACCGATCTCTGTCGGCAGATGCAAAAGGCTGCCGATGAGGTGGATGTGTCCCGTTATCTGTGGACCAACTTTGCCTTTCACCGGCGTATTTATGCCGTGGCCCGAGCCGAACTGACCATGGCCGCGGTGGAGAACTTCTGGCTGCACATGGGGCCCTGTTTCGCTCTGGTGGCGCCGGACCAGGCCCATCTGCAACGCTCCATGGAGGCCCACCATCGCATCGTCGAGGCCCTGGACGCCGGCGATGGGCCGGGAGTGCGAGCGGCCGTCACCGACGACATCATGCAAGCGGCGGACTCCCTGGGGCGGCTGTTGGCCAAGAAGCCTGGAGCGGCGGCGGTCAAAGGAGGTCGGGCATGAGTATCTTGCAGCGGTTACAGCCTTATCCAGGCTTGCGGGTGATGATTTCCGGTGGTGCGGCAGGCATTGGCGAAGTGCTGGCGAGGGCTTATCTCGAAGCTGGCGCCCAGGTGCATGTCTGCGATGTCAGTGAGGCGGCCCTGGCGGCGTTTCGGGATCGCTACCCCCAGGCGCTGGCGACCCGCACCGATGTTGGTGATCCGGCACAGATCCACGCGCTGTTCGAGCTTCAGGTGGAGCGCTTCGGCGGGCTTGATGTGCTGGTCAACAACGCCGGCATTGCCGGGCCCACGGCCGGTATCGATGCTGTCAGCGATGCCGACTGGCAGCGCACCATCGACATCAACCTGACCGCGCAATACCGCTTTGCCCACCACGCAGTGCCGTTGCTCAAGACCTCGGACAACGCCCATTTGCTGCACATCGCCTCAGTCGCTGGACGCCTGGGATATGCCTGGCGTACGCCGTATGCGGCCACCAAGTGGGCCATTGTCGGGCTGATGAAGTCTCTGGCGGCCGAGCTTGGGGCCAGCGATATCCGGGTCAATGCGTTGTTGCCGGGGATCGTCCAGGGGCCGCGCATGGACGCGGTGATTCAGGCCCGGGCCGAACAGACCGGGGTGCCGGTGGCCGAAATGCGCCAGGAGTACCTGAACAAGATCTCCCTCAGGCGCATGGTCAGCGCCGAGGACGTGGCGGCCATGGCGCTGTTTCTCTGCTCGCCCGCAGCGCGCAACATCACCGGCCAGGCGATCAGCGTCGACGGCAACGTCGAGTACCTCTAGCCGCGTCCGCGCTCCGCACCGCTGAAGGTCGTCAGCGGTGAATTCCATCAGCGACACCCAGGGATTTTTTTCATCAAGAATAAAAGTCGGAGTACCGTCATGTCTGAAAAAACGCCTGTCATCATCACGTGCGCGGTCACCGGGGCGATTCATACCCCGTCCATGTCGCCGCACCTGCCGATCACCGCCGGAGAAATCGCCGCCGAGGCCATCGCTGCGGCCCAAGCCGGTGCGGCCATCGTGCACCTGCATGCCCGCGACCCGGAGGACGGGCGGCCGAGCCAGGACCCCGAGCTGTTCCGGCGCTTCCTGCCGCAGATCAAGGGGGCCTGCGACGTGGTCATCAACCTCACCACCGGTGGCGCCCCCACCATGGGCGTTGAGGAGCGCCTGCAGCCGGTGCTGGAATTCAAGCCGGAGCTGGCCTCGTTGAACATGGGCTCGATGAACTTCGGTCTGTACGAAATGCTCAACCGCTTCACCGAGTTCAAGCACGACTGGGAGCGGCCGTACCTGGAGGAGAGCGACGACCGGATCTTTCGCAATACCTTCCGCGATATCGCCCATATCCTCAGCGCCTGTGCCGAAAATCGCACCCGCTTCGAGATCGAGTGCTACGACATCGGCCACCTGTATACCGCGGCGCATTTCCTGGAGCGCGGCCTGCTCAAGGCACCGCTGTTCATCCAGTCGGTGTTCGGCCTGCGGGGTGGCATCGGTGGACACCCCGAGGACCTGGCGCACATGCGCCGCACCGCCGACCGGCTGTTTGGCGACGCCTATCACTGGTCGATCCTTGGCGCCGGGCGCCACCAGATTTCCCTGGCCACCATGGGCCTGGCCATGGGCAGCCATGCCCGGGTCGGCCTGGAGGACTCGCTGTGGGATGGCCCTGGCAAACTGGCGGCCAGCAACGCTGATCAGGTGCGGCGCATTCGCACGGTCATCGAAGCCTTGGGCGGCCGTGTGGCGACCCCGGATGAAGCCCGGGCCCTGCTCGGGCTCAAGGGGCGTGAGCACGTCGCGTTCTGACCCTTGAAGGTCCGTGTCAGCGGCCCTGGCTCCAGGTCCGCTGACGATCCCGCATAACAACTACAAAGGGATATGCCCCATGAACACTGCAACCACAGCAGCGCCCCGGGACCCGCAACAGCTGACCCGCCTGATGTTTCTCAAGCTCATGCCGCTGTTGATCGCGGCCTATGTCCTGAGCTTTCTCGACCGCACCAACATCGCCCTGGCCAAGCACCAACTGGATGTGGACCTGGGTATTTCCGCCGCCGCCTATGGCCTGGGTGCCGGGTTGTTCTTCCTCACCTATGCGCTGTCCGAGGTGCCCAGCAACCTGATCATGCACAAGGTCGGCGCGCGCTTCTGGATTGCCCGGATCATGGTCACCTGGGGGCTGATTTCCGCCGCCATGGCCTTCGTCCAGGGCGAAACCTCCTTCTATGTGCTGCGCCTGCTGCTGGGGATCGCCGAAGCCGGCCTGTTTCCCGGGGTCATGCTGTACCTGACCTACTGGTTCGACCGCCGGCAACGGGCCCGGGCTACCGGCTATTTCCTGCTGGGGGTGTGCCTGGCCAATATCATCGGCGGTCCGCTGGGTGCCGCGTTGATGAAGATGGATGGCCTGTTGGGCTGGCATGGCTGGCAGTGGATGTTCCTGCTCGAAGGGCTGCCGGCGGTGTTCTTCGCCTGGGTGGTCTGGCGGCGCCTGCCGGACCGTCCAAGCCACGCGCCCTGGTTGAGCGTCGAGGAGGCTCGGGACATCGAGCAGCGCCTGGCCGACGAAGCCGATGAGGGGGCCGGGCAGGGCGGGCATTCGTTCCGGCAGTGCTTTACGCCGCAAATCCTGCTGGCGATCTTTGTCTACTTCTGCCACCAGATCACCGTCTACACCGTGATCTTTTTCCTCCCCAGCATCATCGGCAAGTACGGCAGCCTGAGCCTGATGAGCGTCGGCCTGCTGACCTCCCTGCCGTGGATCGCCGCGGCGCTGGGGGCGATCAGCCTGCCGCGGCTGGCCAGCAGCGCGCAGCGGGCGCGGCGTCTGCTGGTCTGCGGCTTGCTGACGATGGCGGCCGGGCTGTTGATCGCGGCCTTTTCCGGGCCGGTGTTCAGCCTGCTGGGGTTCTGCGTGGCGGCGCTGATGTTCTTTGTGGTGCAGTCGATCATCTTCCTGTACCCGGCGTCACGGCTCAAAGGTGCGGCCCTGGCGGGAGGCTTGGGTTTTGTCAATTGCTGCGGACTGTTGGGCGGTTTTGTCGGCCCCTCGGTCATGGGGGCGATCGAGATGAGCACCGGCGATGCCATGAACGGCCTCAAAGCCATTGCCCTGGTGCTGCTGGTGGCGGCGCTGGCGGCCTTGCGCTTGCGTCAGGGTCAGGAGGATCAGCGTCCGGAGCGCCCCATGGCCGCTGTTGCGCAGCCTGTTGCGGGGCGTTCAAGCGGCTTGTGAACGCTTGCAGTGCAGGCTGCGGTGTCGAGAACTCTGGCCAAACGCCCGGTGCAATGCACCGGGCGTTTTTCGTTGGGCGGATGTTCGCGGCTTGCACAGTACTTGGGTCCGGAACCGGCCGGCAGTCAATTGAACAGCTGGTTACAGCACTGACTCTCTACCGTTTATCACGTGTTTGCAGTGCGGGGCTATATATAAGAAGTGTCTTATATATCGAATGTTTTTAATCTGTTTAGTGGTTTTTTGAATGGTGCAAGTTGACAAGAAAAATCTTGTTCATTTAGGGAGTACTCCTCGTTACATGAAGACTGGTCGTTGTTCTAAAAGAAGAGGGCGATCGGTATCGTAATGACCGCTCTGGATGGAATGCAGATGCCTGTTGTCGAGATGCATTTTGTTGCGGGCGAGAGCAGTTGATCGAGGTTGTTGTGGTGTTCAACTCATGTTTCGTTGGCTCGAAGTTCAGCAAGGCTGTACGTCTCGGGAGGACGATGTTGTTTTGAATGCTGTGCTCTTAGACGGTTTTTAATAATAGGGAATCAGATGAAACTTAAATCTTTTGCATCCATGGCGGCCTCCGGGTTGCTGCTTGCGGCACTGACTCCGGCATTGAGCTACGCAGAGACCGGTGTCAACTCCGGTAACGTGAAGTTCGAAGGCCTGATCTCCAGCGTTAGTTGTAAGGTTCAGGTCGATGCCAACGAATCCGGAGTCAACACCGGCACCGTCAGGTTCGGCAACGTTCTGCCTTCGGTTTTCGCCGGCGGCGTCGGCACGGCTTCCGAGTTCAAGGAATTCAACATCAACCTTAGTGGCGGCGGCTGCACCGACGGCTCCAAAGCCGCCGTTAGCTTCCACAAAGACGGCTTCATCGATAACGCCACCGGTAACCTGCGCCTGATCGATAGCGGCTCCGGTTCGGCGTCGGGCGTGCAGATCCAGATTCACAACAACGGCGCCACGCCGGGGAAAATTGACCTGTCGGAAAACAACAATCAGCAGGTTGCCGAAGTTGTGGGCAATAAGGCCGTGTTGAAGTTCAAGGCCTCCTATGTGGCGGTCAGCGACACGATCGTTGAAGGTCGTGCCGACTCCAATATCAACTTCGATGTGACGTACAACTGACGTTTGTCAGTTATATAAGGAGTTGCTCATGGCGCCGAAAGCGCATGTGTTTAAAACGTTCGTTATCGGCGCCCTCTTTCTGAGTTTGTTCTCTTCGGCAGTCAATGCGGAAATAGTCATTCATGGCACCCGTGTGGTTTATCCGGCGAATGCCCGTGATGTGACACTGAGAATGAATAATCCAGGCAATATGCCGATATTGGTTCAGGCCTGGATTGATGATGGTGATGCCAGTAAGGCGCCTGAAGAAATGAAAGTGCCCTTTCAACTGACTCCGGCACTCAGCCGTCTGGAGCCCAGTGCCGCGGCGGTGCTGCGTATTGGTTATTCGAAAGAACCGTTGCCCGCTGATCGTGAGTCACTGTACTGGTTGAACATTCTGGAAGTTCCGCCACAACAAAAACAGGACGAAAACCGATTGGCCTTTACTTTCAGGCACCGGATTAAGTTGTTCTTTCGTCCTGCTGACTTGAAGGGCAATGTCAACTCGGCGGTGGAAAAACTCAGTTGGAAGTTTGAGCCCGCGGGAGTGGCCAAAGACCAGGCCGCAGGTCCGGTCATCCAGGTGTCCAATCCAACGCCTTATTACCTGTCTTTCAGCAAGGTCGAGGTGCAAGTGCAAGGACGCACCGTCGACCTGGGGGCCGGGATGGTCGGGCCTTTTGGTCGGGAGTCCTTCGCCTGGCCGGCAAGCGCTGAAAGAGCGCCACGCAATGCCGCTGTGCGCTTTGAAGTGGTCAATGACTTCGGTGGCCGGGTGCCGCTTGAAAAGAACCTTCTCTAGTTGTCCTGTTAATTCAACTCCGCTCTTGGTCCTGGTTGTTGGACGCTGAGTACATTGGTATCGATTATGTTCAGTGTGCAGCCCTTCTGGCTGGGTTTTCCTGTGCTCGCGCGAGTCTGTTCTGGCGATGGTTCGACCCTGTTTTTACGAGCACTATCAGTGTTTGCCGGGCTGCTGGGGCTGGCGGCTCCTGTGGCTGCCGAGCCGACCACCGCTGATCAAGCCGCGGTATCGGAGTTGTCCAGCGACGCGCCTCAGAACAGCCCGGTGTTCTTCGATACCCAGATGTTGTTCAAGGGGCCGGGAACCCTCATCGACACCCAGCGCTTCGAGCGCCCGGGATATGTGGCGCCGGGCAAGTACCTGCTGGATGTACGGGTCAGTGGCGCCTGGCGCGGGCTGATCGAGATCGAACTGCGCGAAAGCGCTGACCCTCAGGGCAGTCAGCCCTGCTACGACCGCGAGTTGCTCAAGCAACTGGGCATCGATCTGCACAAAGTCGATGCCGCGCTGGCGCCTGCCAGTCATCCGCTGCAGGGCGATGGCCTGTTCTGCGGGGACCTTGCCAGTTACATCCCCCATGTGACCACCAAGGTCAACATGGCCGAGCAGCAGTTGGAGCTCTCCGTGCCACAGTTGTTCGTGCTGCCTGAAGTCGCATCCAGTTATGTCGATCCGGCCAGTTGGGACTCAGGCATCAACGCTGCCCGGCTCAACTACAGCACCAACCTGTTCAGCTCCCAGAGCCGTGGCCAGCGCAGTACCAACGGTTATGCCGGGCTGAACATGGGCTTGAACCTGGGAAACCTGCGCCTGCGCCACAGCGGCACCTTGTCCTGGTCGCCTGACAGCGGCAGCGACTATCAGCGGGGCTATATCTATGGCCAGACCGACCTGACCGACTGGCGTTCGCAACTGCTGGTGGGGGAGAGCGTGACCGATTCCGAGCTGTTTGATTCGGTGTCGTTTCGCGGGCTCAAGTTGTTCAGCGATGAACGCATGCTGCCCACTACCCAGCGTTATTTCGCCCCGGTGGTGCGCGGTACGGCCAATACCAGCGCCAAGGTCACGGTGCAGCAGCGTGGTTACCTGGTGTATGAAACCACCGTCGCCCCTGGCCCCTTCGAGATTGCCGACCTGCAGGCCGCAAGCTTTGGCGGTGACTTGGAGGTTACGGTCACCGAGGCCGATGGCCGGACCCAGCGTTTTACCGTGCCCTTTGCCACCATGGCCCGTCACCTGCGTCCCGGCGTCACCCGCTACAGCCTGACTGGCGGTCAGGTGATCAGGGCCGGGGGGCGTGGCCTGCACCAGTATGTGGCCCAGGGCACCCTGCAGCGCGGCCTGGACAACCAGATCACCGGTTATGCCGGTGCCTCGCTCACCGGCAGCTATATGGCCGGTCTGATCGGCGCGGCGCTGAACACCGAGTTCGGCGGCTTCGGCCTCGACCTGACCCAGTCCCGCACCCAGGTGCCGCGCAACGGCAGCCTGCAGGGCTCCAGCTTGCGTCTTTCCTACAGCAAGAACCTGCATGACAGCGGCACCCAATTCTCGTTGCTGGCTTATCGCTATTCCACTCGGGGCTACCTGAGCCTGAGGGACGCCATCGACCTGGAGGACTTCGTCAACCGAGGGGCGCGATTCGAAGACTTCGCCCGGGTCCGCGATCGCTTGGATGTGACGATCAACCAGCGGGTGGACGGCATCGGCGGTGACTTTTACCTCAACGGCTCCTCCCTCAACTACTGGAACAGTCGCGGTCAGGCCCGCAACTACTCCATGGGCTACAACCACCAGTGGCGCCGCCTCAGCTATGCCTTCAGCGTCCAGCGCACCCAGGGGGCGAGTCAGTTCTCGGGTCGTCGCACTCGCAGCGAGAACACTTTGTGGAGCCTCAGCTTGTCGTTGCCCCTGGGGGGCGTCGCGGGGCGTTCCACCATGGCCGATGCCTTCATCAGTCACGACCAGAATTCCGGTGCCCACTACTCCACTGGCATTTCCGGCTCGCTGGGCGAGCGTGAGGCTGCCTCCTATGGCGTGTCGGTGTCTCATGATGCACTGCCGCGGGAAACCTCGACCAATGCCAATCTGAGCTACATGCTGCCGCAGGTGTCCCTGAGTTCGAGCCTGTCCCAGGGGCGTGACTACCGGGCCCAGTCTTTGGGCGCCTCCGGCGGCCTGCTCCTGCATTCCGGGGGCCTGACCCTGTCCCAGACCCTGAGTGAAACCGCAGCCCTGGTCCATGCCCCCCATGCCAGGGGCGCCAGTGTCGGTTATGCCGATGTGCAGGTGGACGGGCACGGCTATGCGGTGCTGCCGAGTCTTTCGCCCTATCAGCTCAATACCGTGGACCTGGACCCCAGCGGCATGGCCGACGATGTCGAGCTGCAGGTCAGTTCACGCAATGTCGCGCCCAAGGCGGGGGTCGTGGTCAGGCTGTCCTACCCGACCCGCAGGGCGCGGGCGTTTCTGATCGACAGCCGGCAGGCCGATGGCGCGCCGCTGCCCTTTGCCGCCAGTGCCCTGGACGCCGACAGTGGCGAGGAGCTGGGGGCGGTGGGGCAGGGCAGTCGCCTGGTGCTGCGCAGCGAGAAGGACCGGGGGCGCATCCGTGTGCAGTGGGGCGAAGGACCCGGCGAGCAGTGCCTGATCGACTATGTGTTGCCGGTGGCTGCGGCGCAACCGGGCAACGATTCGCTCCTGCTTGAGCTGCCGTGTCGTGGCGTGTCGCAGCGCAGCGTCATCACCGCGGAGCCTGCATCTTGAGTGGGCGCCTTGCTCGTGTGGTGCGTTGCGTGTGCCTGCTGGGGACGGCGCTGCTGTTGTTCAGTCAGGGCGCCCGGGCCGACCTGTCGATTGTCGGTACGCGCTTCATCTATCCCCAGGGGCTGGCGGCCTTGAGCATCCGGGTTGGCAATCTCGGGACGGCGCCGCTGCTGCTGCAGACCTGGCTGGACAAGGGCGATGCCTCGGTCGATCCGAGCCGGCTGGCGGTGCCATTTGTGCTTTCGCCCCCGCTTTCGCGGCTTGATCCGCAGCAGAGCGCTGTCTTGTCGCTGCGTCATAGCGGCGAGCCGCTGCCTGCCGATCGCGAGTCGCTGTTCTGGCTCAACTTTCTGGAAGTGCCTGCCTTGCGGCCTCTGAGCAGCAATCAACTGAGCCTGAGCTATCGCCTGCGCATGAAGCTGCTGTATCGCCCTAAGGGCCTGCCGGGTCGCGCCGACGAGGCGGCGCGACAGCTGGGCTGGAGCCTGCAAGCGACCGCTCAGGCGGGAGGTGCTGCGACGCTCAGCGTGAGCAATCCGACGCCGTACTACGTATCCCTGGCTCGGCTGGATGTGGGCGATCAGTACCCCCCCATGACTGTGCAGGGCATCACCGTCGAGCCGTTCGGCTCGGCGCGCTTGCCTTTGCCCGCCGCGCCGGTCTTGAGCGGCGGCGCGGCAGAAATTCGATACCAAGTGGTTTTAGACAGCGGGGAGACGCTGAGTGGAAGTGTGCAAGTACACCTGTAGTGGTGCGGCAGCCGGGCTGCCGGCCGGTGGATGCAAAGAGCGAGATGCGGAGCGGTTGCGAGTTCCGTCGGCGCTGCGACCGGTGATGTTGCTGGCGCTGTTGCTGCCCGTGCTGGCGCAGGCCCAGATGCGGGTTCAGGTGCCCAGCGCCGGACAGGCCATACGGGATATCGAAGCCACCCAGCCAGCGCTGCCGCCGCCCTCCGATGAGGTGCAGCTGGATGTGCCCAAGGCCGAGCGTTCGACGCCAGCCCCGGACACTTCGGGGCTGCGCTTGCAGGTCAAGGCCTTCGTCATCGAGGGCAATCAGGTGTTGGGCGATCAGGACCTGCAGCCGCTGCTGGACGATTTGCGCGGTCAAGAACTGGACCTGGGCGGTTTGCGTGACGCAGCGCAGCGCATCACCGCCCATTACCAGCAACAGGGCTATCTGCTGGCACGGGCCTTCTTGCCGGCCCAGGAAGTCGATGGCGGTGTGGTGCGCATCGAGGTCATGGAAGGTCGCTATGGCCGGGTCGAGCTGAGCAACCAGTCCCGTGCCCGGGACGGCGTGCTCCGTGGGCCGCTGGCCGCCCTGGACAGTGGCGCGGCGGTCAACAGCGCGGACCTTGAACGCAGCCTGCTGCTGCTCAACGATCTGCCCGGGGTCCAGGTCAAGGGCACGTTACGTGCAGGGCAGGTCCCCGGCACTAGCGACCTGCTGGTGGAGGCACAGCCCGGTCCCTGGGTCAGTGGCAGCCTGGAAGCCGACAACTTCGGCGGCTACCACACCGGCGAGTTCCGTCTGGGGAGCAGCTTCAACCTCAACAACCCTCTGGGCCTGGGGGATCAGCTCAACCTGCGCCTGCTGGGTAGCGATCGTGACCAGCGCTACTGGCGCGGCGCCTATCAACTGCCCGTGGGGCCCTGGTCGACCCGGGTCGGTGCGGCCTATTCGCACATGAGCTACGAGCTCAACAGAAAACGCGTGAAGAAGCTGGAGATGAACGGCCAGGCCAGTGTCCAGAGTGTCTTCCTCGCCCAGCCGATCCTGCGGGGGCGGACTTTTGATCTGAGTGCGCAACTGCAGTACGAGAACAAGCAACTGCGCGACGACATCGACCTGTTTGAACTGAGCAAGCGCAAGCACATCGAGTTGTGGACCTTGAGCCTGGGCGGCAACCGTCAGGACCGTTTTCTCGGCGGTGGCTACAACCAGTTCAGCCTGTCCTACGGCTCGGGCCGCCTGACCTTCGATGATGCCTTTGAGCAGCGCCTTGATCGCTATACCGCCGCCACCGGCGGCGGCTTCGCCAAGACCAACCTGCAGGTTGCGCGCTTGCAGCGCCTGGGCGGCCGCTTCCAGCTCTATGCCCAAGTCAATGCCCAGTGGACCTCGGCCAACCTCGACAGCTCGGAAAAGATGGGGCTTGGCGGCCCCTATGGCGTGCGCGCCTATCCCCTGAGCGCCGGTATCGGCGACCAGGGCTGGCAGGCCGGTCTTGAGCTGAGCTACGCCCTGGCCCCCGGCTGGCAGCTCAGCTTGTTTGCCGACAAGGGCTACGTGCAGGTCAACCGCCTGCCCTGGACGAACGAAATCAATACCCAGCGCCTGCAATCGGCGGGGTTGGGGGCTCGCTGGAGCGGCGACCAGCGGCAACTCAACCTGACCAGTGCCTGGCCGCTGGATAACCAGCAGGCCGGGGACGGTCCCGAGCGCACCCCACGGATTTGGGTGAGCGCGACACAGTTTTTCTGAAGGCCTGCGTGTGCTTTGGAAGTGGTGCCGTTCTGCAACGAACTGCAGAACGTTTGAATATCAAGAAGGAGTTACTGTGAACAAGATTTATGCAGTGGTATGGAACCAGGCCCAAGGCTGCTGGAACGTGACTTGCGAGGGCGCGCGGCGCCGGCGTCGCAGTGGTGGGCGCAAGGGATTGCTGGTGATGGCAGCCGGCTTGCTTTCCCTGGGAGGGCTGACGCCGGCGATGGCGTTGCCTGAAGGGGGCACGCTGCTCTCCGGCAGTGCCAGTTATGACGTCAATGGCAACAACCTGGTGATCCATCAAAAGAGCGACAAGCTGATCACCAATTGGACCGATTTCAATATCGGCGCTGATCAGTCCGTCACCTTCAACCAGCCCGGGCGCGACTCCGTCGCCTTGAACCGGGTGACTGGTTTCAAGGGCAGTAACATCCAGGGCGCGCTGAATGCCAACGGCCAGGTGTTTCTGATCAACCCCAATGGTGTCCTGATCAGCCAGGGCGCACAGGTCAACGTCGGCGGCCTGGTGGCGTCGACCCGCGGCATCAGTGATCAGGACTTTAAGGATGGTCGCTACCAGTTCAGCGGCAACTCGACGGTCGAAGTCATTAACGACGGCAAGATCACTACCGCTGAGGGGGGGTATGTGGCGTTGCTGGGCGCGCGGGTTCGCAACAATGGCGAGATCGTTGCTGAAAAGGGCAGCGTGGCCCTGGGGGCCGGCAATGACTTCACCCTGAGCATGGGGGATGACAACCTGATCAACTTGCAGGTCTCGGGCGCTGCTGTCGATGCGTTGGTGCAGAACACTGCGTTGCTCAAGGCCGACGGTGGCCAAGTGTTGATGATGGCCAAGAGCGCCAACGCCGTCGCCCAGGCGGTGGTCAACAACCAGGGCGTGGTCGAAGCCAATACCCTGTCCAGCAAGGGAGGGCGGATCGTTCTGGATGGTGGCGACCGTGGCGTGGTCAACGTCGGTGGCCAATTGACGGCCAAGGCCTTGGGCATGGATGGCGATGGCGGTACGATCGAAACCGTCGGTGCGAACACCCGGGTCGAACTCAATGCTCAGGTCGATACCCGCTCCAAAAATGGCCGGACCGGTACTTGGGTCGTCGAATCCGATGAGATCAAGATCGGCTCCACGGGCGTGCCTGGCAGCCCCACCGTGGTTGACACCACGCTTTCCCAGAGCCTGAACAACACCAGCGTGCATCTGCGCAGCCGCAACGGCGATGTTGCCGTGGACGCGCCGGTCGAGTGGAAAAGCGGCAATCAACTGACTTTGTCCGCTGCGAAGGACGTCAAGGTCAACAAGGGCATCAAGGCCACGGGGAACCACTCGCGTCTGGAGTTGAATGCCGGAAACTCGATCCGCCTCCCTAGCCAGGTGAGCCTCACGGGCGCCAACAGTAGCCTGGAGCTGAATTACGGCGATCAACTGGCGTTGGGCGACAAGGGCAAGGTCACCCTGTCCGGCCGTGACGCCGAGTTCACCGCCAATGGCAAACAGCATCAGGTGATCCAGAACAGCCAGCAGTTGCAGGCCATCGGTAACCAGCTTGATGGCGCCTACGTTCTGGGCAATCAGATCAATGGCTCCGAGACCATCAACTCGATCGGGGGCGACAAGCTGTTCACCGGTTCGCTGAACGGCCTGGGCAATACCATCAGCGGCTTCACCGTGAACAGCTCAGGAATGTATGCCGGTTTGTTCGGCCAGTCTTCTGGCAGCATCAGTCACTTGAAGCTGGCGTCGATCACCGTCAACGGCCAAAACAGCCAGAACGGCTTCAGTGAGATCGGTGGCTTGGTGGGACGCAACAGCGGCAGCATCTCCCATGTCAGCGCCAGCAATATGCAGGTCAATGCCGATAGCGAACAGCGCAACAAGGTGGGTGGCCTGGTGGGCGTCAACCTGGGTGGTTCCATCAGCGACGTTTCGGTATCGGGCACGATGTTTGGTGGCTTTTTGACCTCAGCTATCGGCGGGGTCGTCGGTGAGAACAGTTTCGGCAACCTCAAGCCCGGCACCGTGAGCCGCAGTTCGAGCAATGTTGAGATCACCACCCATATGCATAAACAGGCCATGGGCGGCGCCGGTGGTCTGGTGGGTGTCAACAATGGCGGGTCGATCTCCGAATCGTCGAGCAAGGGCTCCATCGGTACTTACAAACCGACCTACAAGGGATTGAACGTTGGGGGGCTGGTGGGCAACAACCAGGGAGGCACCATCACCGACTCCAGTTCGTCGATGACCGTGCACGGCTCTCTGGGCAGTCATATTGGTGGATTGGTCGGACTCAACCAATCAGGCGTCATCACAGGCTCCAATGCCAGTGGCAATGTCTACGGGGTTGCTACTGAGACGGCCGGCGGGCTGGTCGGTTTGAACCAGAACCAGAGCTCGCTGAGCAACGTCAAGGCCACGGGAGAGGTCATCGACCGGGTCGGCTCGCACCTGGGTGGCCTGGTAGGCAAGAACGACGACAGCGCTATTCGCGGTTACATCGAGGCCAAGGGGGCGGTCAAAGGCGGGGTCGGCGGCAACGTCGGCGGTCTGGTTGGCACCAACATCGGTGGCTTTATCTACGATGCCAAAGCGCGAGGTGCCGTCGAAGGCTATGCCAACAGTCGCATCGGTGGCCTGATTGGCTACAACGACGGCAATCTGTTGTCGGTTGAAGCCCATGGCTCGGTGTTCGGTGATACCTACAGCTCCGTAGGAGGGCTGGTGGGATTCAACGCCAACTATAAGAACCACGTCATCGAACGCGGCCTGGCGACTGGCAACGTCCATGGAACCTGGAAAAGCAAGGTCGGCGGGCTGGTCGGCGAGAACCAATCGCTGATTGTCAACTCCGACGCCCGTGGGCGCGTCAAGGGTGGCTGGCGCACAACGATGGGCGGCCTGGTGGGCGTGAACGAGGGGGATATCCGCGGTTCGAAAGCCACGGGCCCGATCGATAGCTGCTGGGCTTACTTCCAGACTTACGGTAGCCAGATCGGTATTAACCATGGCACCTATTCTTCAGCCCGCGTTCCTAGCAGCTTGTCACCGCTGGCCAGCCTGACGAAGTAAGGGCTGCCCGCAAAACCATGGCCCGCTACGCCAGGATCTGTTCCTGGCGTAGCGGGTGCGACTTAACACATTCAATATCGATTGGCGGTCTTCTGGGGCACTGCAGCGTGCGCCCGGGGGGCCGCACATAAAACGGAGGGAATGACCGATGGATGACCAATGGCTCAAACTCCTCACCCAGGGGCGAGTACCCCACGTCTTCATGTTTTCGGTCATCTTCATGATCGTCTGGTCACTGCCTGGCGCAGCCGTTCAGGCCGCGATGGAGGGCAAGGCCGTGAACTGCCTATTCAGCAGCTATGGCAGCTCGGGTCAGCCCTGGCAAGAGATCACCCCATTGACCCGCAGCACCCCGGTTGGCTCTGTCTTGAAACAGCGTCATTTGAATCCGATTATCGAGTACACCACCGAGAGGTCCGATACTTTGGAACGGCATGAGCTGGTGTCCGCCGCGCACTTGCCCGGAGTGAGATTTACAGACGGCATTGTTCCCACCAACATCGATGGCATCAGTCTCAAAGTGACGGCCTATCCCTTGGGGGGAGACAGCAGAATGCTCACCGGCAATTTCTATCCCCAGGTACTGGAAAAGTACGATGTGGAGCATTCGAGCGGATCGCTGAAAAAAATAACCACGGCCTACGTGTTCTCACTGATTCTGACCCGGCCGGCCGATGAGCTGCCCAAGGGCACGTTGGTGGTCAACAGCCTGAGCGGCGCCCAGGTGGCGTTGTATGCGCTGGATCTGAACAAGGGCGTGGCCACGGTCGGGCAAAATTTGCTGGAGTTGCCGTCACAGGAAAATAGACGGCGCTGCCAGAAAAGCCTGCTTCTGAGCGAACGCGACTTGCTTGGGACCGATGAAGTTCGGTTCTCCGCCAAATGCCAGGTGGTCACCCGCAACGTCACGCTGCGTCTGGGTAGTCCTTCGGCGCATGATTTTCCCATGCTGGGGGCCACGTCCCCGCCTTCGGCTATCGCCAAACTCGAGGTCAGCGATTGCTCGGTCAACTCCCAGCCAAAGGTCTCGTTCACGGCTGAGCCCGCCTCGCGTTGCGACCCGTCGGGGATACTGGGGCTCACTCACTCGGCTCAGGGGGGGCGAGCCGTTGCCAAGGGCGTGGGCATCGTCATGTTCAATGAGCAGATCCCGCGCATTCATTGCAACGGCACTCAATATGCGATGGAGCGTCCCGCAGGCAGTGACCACGCCAGCTTCAGCTTTCGCGCCCAGTACATTCGCACCGGTCCCATCACCGAGGGATCGGCCAACAGTAGCGCCCAGTTCAATTTCACCTTCGACTGAGCGGACGGCGCTGGCCACGGGTGTTTACCTGGACGCCGGCCCCCAGGCCTTTCTACACTGACCTCCGTCTGGGGACCGGGGGCAACACCGATGAATCGCAATGAACTGCGCAAGGCCGACATCAACCTGATGGTGGTGTTCGAGGCGTTGATGCTGGAACGCAATGTCACCCGGGTGGCGGAGAAGCTGTTTCTCGGCCAGCCCACCATCAGCTCCGCCCTCAACCGGCTGCGGGCGATGTTCAACGATCCGCTGTTCATTCGCGTTGGCCATCGCATGGAACCCACGGCCCGGGCCGAGCAGATCATCCAGCATCTGTCGCCGGCTCTGGACTCGTTGTCTTCAGCCTTGAGCCTGACCCATCATTTCGATCCCGCCAGCAGTACCATGACCTTTCGCGTCGGCTTGTCCGATGACGTTGAGTTCGGCCTGTTGCCACCTTTGTTGCGGGCGTTGCGTCAGGAAGCGCCGCAGGTAGTGGTCGTGGTGCAGCACGTGGATTACTGGCGGATTCCCGATTTGCTGGCGTCCGGCGATATCACCGTAGGCATCAGCCAGACCCGGGGCTTGCCGGCCAATGCCAAGCGCAAGTTGTTACGGCACATCCAGCCGCGCGTGTTACGCGCCGATGCCAGCGACACGCCGCTGACCCTCGACGAATATTGCGCGCGGCCCCACGTACTGGTGTCCCACACCGCCAATGTCGCCGGTTTCGCCGATGAGTGGCTGGCGGAGATCGGTCGCACCCGCCAGGTGGTGCTGTCGGTGCCGCAATACAGCTCGTTACCAGCGCTGCTGGCGGGCACCGACATGCTCGCCAGCCTGCCGGATTACGCAGCGGCGGCCATGGCCGCCTCGGGGCTGCTGTTTGTCGAACCCTATCCGTTCAAGACCCCAACCCTGGACTTGTCCATGGTCTGGCTCAGCCATGTCGACACCGACCCCGCCGAGCGCTGGCTGCGCTCGCGCCTGGAAGCCTTCATGAGTGAGCGGGCGCCTCTGTAGCCCGCGCTGTATTTCCGGGTGCCTGGGCTGTGGCGCTCGACCCTGGCCCTGCGCGAGTGGCAGCGGGGCAATGCGGCCTGCGGATCATGCAAACGCAAGGTCGGGCTTGTGTAGTATGGAGCGCCTTTTCCCCCTGACAGACCAGGAGTCCTGCCATGCCGCACCTGCATATGGAATACACCGCCAACCTGCCTCAGCTGGACGTCGACAAGGCGCTGCTGCGGCTCAATCACGGGCTGGTGGCCTCCGGGCAGTTTGCCGATGAGTTCGATATCAAGAGCCGGGCGCTAAAAGTGGAGGCGTTCCGGGTCGGCACAGGCCTCGGCGAGCGCGGATTTGTCCACGTCAAGCTGGCCTTGCTCAGTGGCCGTGGGCCTGAGGTCAAGAAGCAACTGTCCGAGAGTCTGCTGGCGGTGTTGCAGGACCTGGCGCCCTGGCCGGCGGATGTCCAAGTGCAACTGTGTGTGGAAATCATCGACATCGATCGCGCCTCCTACAGCAAGGCGGCCATCGGCTGTTGAGGGCGCGTGGGGCCTAAACGAGCCCCGGTTCGGCGCAGACCTTGACCACCTGTTCGCGGAACCAGGTCTGCGCGCTGTCCTGATCGCTGTTCTGGCTCCATTGCATGTCCAGGGTGAACCCCGGCAGGCCGCTGGGGGCCTCGCAATGGTCAAACACGGCTTCATTGGCCAGCAGGGCCTGAATGCGTCGGGGCAGAGTGAGGATGAAGTCGGTGCCGGTGATCATCTTCAGTGCTGCGCTGTAGCTGTTGGAGCGGGCGACGATCTGCCGCTTGTGGGCCTGACGGGCCAGCCAGCCATCGACCATGTTGCTGTCCGACGTCCAGGGCGTGGGAAACACATGACGCCGTTCGATGAACGACTGCAGGCTCAAGCGCGGTTCTTGGGGCGGCGTCGCGCGTTTGTCGAAGACGCACACCAGGTCGTCCTCCAGCAGCATTTGCGACTTGAGGTCGGCGTGACTGCGATGGAAGGCCGGACCAAAGCAGATCACCAGGTCGACGCTGCCGTCGCGTAACTCATCGGCGGGCACATCGCTGTCCAGCTTTTGTACATTGACCGTCACCGGCAGGTCGGCGTAGTCGAACCCCTTGAGCAGGCGCGGCAGGATCAGCAACTCGAAGTATTCTGGGGCGCAGAGGTTGAAGGTCACGGCCTGGCGAGTCGGATCGAAGGCCGGCACGCCGCTGTGACACAGGTTGATGCTCTCCAGGATGTTCAGCACGTGACTGTACATGCGGGTGGCCTTGTAGGTCGGGCGCATGCCGGTGCGGGTGTTGATGAACAACTCGTCCTCGAAGCCGTTGCGCAGTTTCTTCAGGCAGTAGCTGACGGTCGACTGGCTGACGCAAAGGGTTTCTGAGACCCCGGTGACGCTGCTTTGCTCGTACACGGCGACAAAGACCATGAGGTCCTGCATGTCGAGTTTTCTGAGCACATTGCTGATGAGCATCCGTTTCATCCTGCTGATTACTTGGCGCCGGTGGCGTGAAAACCGGGTCGATGCTAGCGGAACGATCGTGCTAATTAAATGCCCGGGACACTGATTCGCGGACAGCAACAGGACATTAAGTTCCGATAACACGACCTGCGCAGTTTCTCGCATCAAAGGGGGCTTGTCCCTCGGCCAATTCAGGCTCCGCTGGCTTGCGGACGACTGCTGCGCACCAGAGCGAGCATGCCCAGGGCCACGAGCAGAGCTCCGAGCCCTTCTCCCAGGTGCGGACGCTGGCCCAGCCACAGCCAGTGGAACAGTGTGAGCAGCAGGGTGCTCAGGTAAATGTAGGAAATCACCGTGGACGGGGCGATGACACCAATGGCCCGGTGCAACAGCCAGAAGGTCGCCAGGGTGGCGAACAGCGCCAGGTACAGCAGCCACAGCAGGTCGTTGCTGCCGAGCAGGGCGGCGCTGCGCCAGCCGCCGCTGACCAGGCTGGCGACAAACAGGAACAGCGCCCCGAAGAGCATGTTCCAGAAGGTCATGGCGGCCGGGCTGCGGCCTTGCAGGCTGTGGGCCTTGAAGCGCTGGCTGAGGGGCGAATAGGCCGCCATGGCCAGGCAGCCCAGGGCATAGACCACCATGGCATACAGGGAGGGCAATTGCCCCGGCGCGCCCCCTTTGAGCACCAGCAGCAAGGCCCCGACCCCGGCCACCAGCATCGGCAGCAAGCGGCGTTGCTGGCTACCGTCGGGCAACAGCCAGCCTTCGAACGCCAGGGTCAGCAACGGCACCAGGGTGAACAGGGTTCCAGTGTTGACCGCCGAGGTGTAGCGCAGGGCCTCGAACAGTGACCCGAAGTACAGCGCCAGCAACAGGCCCAGCAGCGCGTGGGCACGCAGCCCGGCCAGGGTCATGCTCGATGAAGAGCCCTTGAGCCACAACAGCGGCACGAACATCAGTGCCGAGAACAGCAGGCGCAGGGCCGTCAGCAGCACCGGATCGATGGCTTGGCTGACCTGGGCGGCGGCGAAGAACGAGGCGGCGATCAGCGCTGCCCAGAGCAGCATGCCGAGGTTGGCTTGGGTGAAGCTCACAGGGTTCATGCAGGCCTCCCGGGCCGGTGCTCAGCGGATGTGCCGGGTGTAATGCCGAGGGTCGAAGCGCAGCACCATGAGGATCATCACCCCCATCACGGCCGTCAGCGACCACCAGGCCCATTCGAAACTGCCCAACTGGTCGCGGATCATCCCCGCCAGCAGCGGTGACAGGCCGGCGATCAGGTAACCGATGCCCTGCACGAAGGCGGTCAGGCCGCCGGCCCGGCGCGGCTCAGGCAGGTGGTCCAGGGACACGATCAGGCTCATGGGAAACAGCCCGCCAATGCCCAGGCCCAGCAGGCACGGCCACAGCAGGCTCAGGTGTTGCGGGCTGAGTATCAAGCCGCAGAAGCCGGCGATGATCAGCACCAGCAGGGCCATCAGCACCCAGCGCCGATCCTGGCTGCGGTTGGCGATGGCCGGGGTGAGCAGCCCGGAAATCACTTCCATGGCGGTGAGAAAGCCCAGCAGCAGGCCGGCGTTCTGTTCGCTCCAGCCGTTCTCCACGTAGTAGGGCGCCAGCCAGGCCAGCACGCAGGTGTAGGACGCGGTGCCAAGGCCGAAGAACACCGCCAGCAGCCAGGCCCGGCGATTGCCGGCAAAGGATTCCCGTGCGCCGGCGCTGGCGGGCAGCCTGGGCAGGGCGTTGCGCTGGGCGTACCAGAACAGCAGGGCCAGCAGGGCCAGGGTGGCCCAGATCGCCAGCGCCACGCGCCAACTGCCACTGTGCTTCATCACCAGCGGCGCGAAGGACGCGGCCAGCGCCGCGCCACCCATGATCGAGGTGACATACAGCCCCATGAACAGCGAGACATTGTCGGCAAAGCGCGACTTGATCAGCGCCGGCAGCAACGCCTGGATCAGGGCGATGCCGATGCCGGCCAGCACCGCGCTGAGAATCAGCTCGGCGGCCGAATCCATGAACAACCGCGAAACGGTCGCCAGGCCGATGACCAGCAGCGACAGGACCACGGTACGGTGTTCACCCAGGCGTTGGCTGATGGCCATGCCGAAGAACATCGCCAGGCCCATGGCCATCACCGGCAGCATGGTCAGCAACGAGGCCAGGCTGAAGCTCAAGGGAATATCGCCTCGGATGCCCGACAGCAGCGGGCCGACGGCGGCCATCGACGGCCGCAGATTGAGCGCCACCAGGGTCACACTGACCATCAGCCAGAGGGCGGGGCGCGAAGTTGCACGAACGTTTTCCATAACCAGACCTTCAAGGAACAGGGGCTGATTAGGCGGCGAGGGGGACAGGAGGGGCAAATCAGAAAGTCCGCAGTGTTATTTAAAAACTAAATATCACTGCGGACCTGTAACCGCTGTCATAGGCTGCGATTCGGTGCGCAGGACGGGGCAAACCGGGCGCCGCGGTTTATCGGTAAGGCCCGGTGCCTCGTTGCGACCCGGCGCCGCCTGCAGCGGCGGCGACTAGGCAGGGTGGATCAGAACGGTTTGGTTGGCAGGTACTTGCCGTCCAGGGTGATCACCGCGCGGGAACCACCTTCCGGGTCCTCGACTTTCTTGATGTCCAGCTTGAAGTTGATGGCACTGATGATGCCGTCGCCGAACTGCTCATGCACCAGGGCCTTGAGGGTCGAGCCGTAGACCTGGAGCATTTCATAGAAGCGGTACACGGTCGGGTCGGTGGGGATGCCGCCGGCGATGCTGCCGCGCAGGGGAATGCTCTGCAGCAGGCGGCTGGCGTCCTGGTCCAGGCCGAGCTTGTCGCACACCAGGTTGGCCGCGTCGGCCGGCAGTGCGTGCTGACCCAGCAAGGCGGCGGTGACGAAGGCCAGGCTCAGCCCGGTGCCGTCGGTGAGGTCCTGCCACGACAGGTTCTTGCGCGCCTTGGCGTCGATGATGGTGTCGGCCAGGGCCAGGCGTGGAGCTTGGGCGAATTGCGATTGCAGCATGGGGTGATTCCTCTTGGGTGACGAAACGGGGGCTGCTCAGGCAGCGCTGGAAGGTTGGCTGGCCAGGGCACAGGTGTGCGGGTGCTCGGCCAGGGACACGAAACGCTGGCTGTTGCCGTCGAGGGCAGCGATGGCGCCGCTTTCGATGTCATAAACCCAGCCATGCAGGTTCAATCGGCCCTGCTCCAGGGCCAGGGCCACCGAAGGGTGGGTCTTGAGGTTGGCCAGCTGGGCGATCACGTTGTCGCGCACCAGGGCGTCCAGGTGATCGGCGGCCGAGGCATGGTGGCGGGCGGCGTTGATCACTTTGGCCGACTCGGCGTGGCGCAGCCAGTTGGCCACGGCGGGCAGGTGCTCGAGGCATTTGCAGGTGGAGATGGCGGTCATCGCGCCGCAGTCGGAGTGGCCGCAGATGACGATGTCGC
Source organism: Pseudomonas sp. LD120 (assembly GCF_009861525.1). Classification (GTDB taxonomy): domain Bacteria; phylum Pseudomonadota; class Gammaproteobacteria; order Pseudomonadales; family Pseudomonadaceae; genus Aquipseudomonas. Next base: position 1,802,673 of record NZ_WVHL01000005.1, read on the forward strand.
TCACCCCCAGCACCGCCACCGCATATTCCACGGTGGCCGACACGCCGCCGGGTTCCGGGCCGTAGCTGGGCACGATGTTGCCGGCGTTGCGGATCACGAACAGGTCACCTGGCTCCTGCTGGGTCAGCAGCTCGGGCACGACCCGGCTGTCGGAACAGGTGATGAACAGCGTGCCGGGGCTCTGGGTGCTGGCCAGTTGCTTGAACAGGGCGCTGCGTTGTGGAAAGGCCTCGCGCTGGAACTTGAGGAAGCCGTCGATGATGTTCTGCATGGGGTTCTCCTTGCGTCGCTGAGGGGGCAAGGATGGAAGTTTTCAGCTATAGCGTCCAAGACCTGTTTATTATGCTTTCCATAAGCACTGCCTATAGCTGGAGCCTGCATGTTACTGCGTCATATCCGTTACCTGCTGGCCGTGGCCGAGCACTGCAATTTCACCCGCGCCGCCGAGGCGTTGCATGTCTCCCAGCCGACCTTGTCGCAGCAGATCAAGCAGTTGGAGGTGTCTCTGGGGGCGCCGCTGTTCGACCGTTCCGGACGCAGCGTGCGTCTTACCGACGCCGGCCAGGCCTATGTCGTCTATGCGCGCCGCGCCCTGCAGGACCTGGAGGCGGCCAAGCGGGCCATGCACGATGTGCAGGATATGAGTCGGGGGGCATTGCGTCTGGCCCTGACGCCGACTTTTTCGGCCTACCTGACCGGTCCTGTGCTCAGTCGCTTCAATCAGCGCTATCCGGGCATCAGCCTGAGCATCGAAGACATGACTCAAGATCGCTTGGAAGCGGCACTGGCCGAGGACCGCCTGGACCTGGGCGTTGCCTTTGCCGGTGAGCACCTGGCGGAGGTCGAGGCTCAGGCGTTGTTCACTGAAACCTTGAGCCTGATGGTCGGTTCGCAGAGCCCGGAGCAGGGCGCCGAGCCCTTGAGCGCCGAGGCATTGGGACGCCAGTCGCTGGTGCTGCTCAGCGCCGACTTCGCCACTCGTCAGCACATCGACCTGTATTGCCGGCAACAGGGCATTGCGCCACGGATTGCCATTGAGGCCCATTCGGTGAGTGCGATTGTCGAGATCGTTCGTCGGGGGCCGTTGGCGACCCTGCTCCCAAGCGCCATTGCCCGGGAGCAGCCAGGGTTACGTGTATTGGCCCTGGCCTCGCCTCCGGCGCCTCGTCAAGTGGTGCTGCTAGAGCGCAAGGGCGCCTACCGCAGCGCCGCATGCCACGCCTTTCGGCAGATGCTGCTGGCGCCGGATCAGGGCGCCGCCAGCCATTGATTCACCACCCGGTCATAGGCGCCGGTGGCCTTGCTCAGGTGCAGCCACTGGTCGACGTAGCTTTTCCAGGCCACATCATCACGGGGCAGCAGGAAAGCCTTCTCGCTGTACTGCAGGTAGCGCTCGGGGTTGACCGCGCACAGTCCGGGCTTGCGCTTTTGCTGGAAGCGCGCTTCCGAGGCATCGGTGATCATCACGTCGGCCTGCTTGGCCAGCAGTTGATCGAAGATCGTCAGGTTGTCGGCGAACAGGGTCAGGCTGGCCTTGGGCAAGTGCGCTCGGGCGAAGATTTCATTGGTGCCGCCTGGCGGTTCGATCAGGCGGACCGACGGCTGGTTCATCTGTTCCAGGGTCTGATAGCGCTCAACGTCCTGGCAGCGCACCAGGGGAATCTTGCCATCGATGCCCAGGGGTTGGCTGAAGAAGGCTTTTTTCTGTCGTTCCAGAGACACTGAAATACCACCCACGGCGATGTCGCATTGCTTGCTCTGGAAGTCCGCCATCAAGGTTTTCCAGGTGCTGTTGACCCACTTCACCTTGACACCGAGGCTCTGCGCCAGCGACTCGGCCATGGAAATATCGATGCCTTCATAGCGTCCGTCTTCGCGCAGATAGCTGTAGGGCTTGTAGTCGCCGGTGGTACAGACGGTCATATGGCCGACCTCGAGCACCTGGTCCAGGCGTGTGGTGGCCGGCTGGGCGTAGCACAGGGCCGGGACGCTGAGACCCAGGACGGTACAGAACAGAAAACGCGGGAGCATGGGGCATTCCTTGAGTGGCGGGTGGGACGCGGTGCCGGGGCATTATTGGCGTCGGGCCCGCCTCGGGCAAGGCTGAGCCTGTGTTCAAGGTCCCTTGAGTGCTTAACCGCTTTTCGACCTTTTTTTCACGAATGGCTGGTTAACCTGTACGCCCCCTGGATTCCAATAAGAGCTCGCCTTTCATGTCGTCCCCATCCCCACCGCTCGTCGAACTGGAGTTCGCTCGACGCTATGACCAGGAGCACGCGCGAGTTTGTTGTGAGTCCCGGCCTGCCGGGATCGGCATGCGCCTGGCACTTTGGCGCATGACGCATCTGGTGCGTCATGCCCTGAAAGTGGCCGGCGAGCCCGGGCTGATCCTGGATGTGGCCTGTGGTGTCGGTCGTTACTGGCCGTTGCTGGCGGAGCATGGCAACCGGGTGATCCTGGCGGCGGACCCGTCCCTGGAGATGTTGACCCACGCTCAGACCCACCACCCGGACAGCCTGCTGAAACGGGTCAAGACCTTTCACAGTTCGGCGTTCGATATCGGCCTGTCGGCCAATGCCGTGGACAGCATCATCTGCATGCACCTGTTCGCCCATGTGGCACGTAGCGAGGATCGCCTGGCACTGTTGCGCGAGTTCTACCGGGTGAGCCGTGATTCGGTGATCATCGCCACCCGGGTCGCGTCTTTGTTCAAGGTCGGTTTGCCTGTCAACGCAGACGCCAGCGCGCTGGCGCTGATCAGCAAGGCGCAGCTGGAAGCCGAGTTCAAGCTGGCTGATTTTGAAGTCCTCAGCCATCAGGACCTGCTTCCCGGGTGTGCGCTGTCACGGGTGTATGTTCTGAGAAAGCAGGGTTAATTCGCACTCTCGGACTATTCTTGAGCTCCGATGGTTGGTTTCGCACTTGCTCTTGTCAGGTGAATGCTCAGAAATCACCGGGGGCGATATATACTGCGCGCCATTCTTCAAGGGAGAGCCGTGTGGCCATCGATATACATTGGATTCGCGACAACGATAGCCTCGGTCAGCTTTGCGCCGAATGGCAGCATTTGCCATTCGTCGCCCTCGACACCGAATTCATGCGGGTCGATACGTTTTATCCCATCGCCGCGCTGTTGCAGATTGGCGATGGGCAGCGCGCCTACCTGATTGACCCTTTGACCATCGACAACTGGCAGCCTTTGGCGGCCCTGCTGGAGAACCCGGCGGTGGTCAAGGTGGTGCATGCCTGCAGCGAGGACCTTGAAGTCCTGCTGCGCCTGACCGGTAGCCTGCCGGCGCCGCTGTTCGACACGCAACTGGCGGCCGCCTACCTGAACCTGGGGTTTTCCATGGGCTATTCGCGCCTGGTGCAGGAAGTCCTGGGCATCGAACTGCCCAAGGGCGAGACCCGCTCCGACTGGCTGCAGCGCCCGCTCTCGCAAACCCAGGTCAGCTACGCCGCTGAAGACGCCGTACACCTGGCTCAGGTGTTCACCGAACTGCAGCCGAAACTGTCCGCGGACAAGTACCGCTGGGTCTTGGACGACGGCGCCGAACTGGTGGCCAACCTGCGCCGCGAAGTGGACCCTTACGAGGTGTACCGCGAGGCCAAGCTGGCCTGGAAGCTGTCCCGCGCGCAATTGGCGGTGCTGCGTGAGATCTGTGCCTGGCGTGAGCGTGAAGCCCGCGCTCGCAACCTGCCGCGCAACCGCATTGTGCGTGAACACGCGCTCTGGCCTCTGGCCAAGACTCAGCCCGATACCCTGTCGGCGCTGGCCAAGATCGAAGACATGCACCCGCGTACCGTGCGTCAGGACGGCGATTTCCTGCTCGACCTGATCAAGCGCGCCGCCAGTGTCGCTGCCGATCAATGGCCGCCGGCCGTGCCGGAGCCGCTGCCGATCGAAGCGTCGGTCCTGCTCAAGCGCTTGAAGGCGGTGGGGCAGGCCGAAGCCGAGCGGTTGAACATCGCGCCGGAAATTGTGCTGCGCAAGAAAACCCTGGAAAGCCTGCTCAAGAGCGGCTTCCCCAACGGGCCTTATCAATTGCCTGATTCGCTGCGTGGCTGGCGCCGCGAATTGATGGGCCAGGCACTGCTCGACAGTCTGGCCACCGCCGGAGAACAGCCTTGAAACGTATTTGCTCCATCTACAGAAGCCCGCGCAAGAACGAGATGTATCTCTATGTGCTCAAAAGCGAGGCCCTGGAACGCGTGCCGGAAAACCTGCTGCTGGCCTTCGGCAAGCCGCAACATGCCTTCGATCTGGTACTGAGCCCGGAGCGCAAGCTGTCCCGGGAGGACATCCACCAGGTGCTGGAGAACCTCGAGAAGCAGGGCTATCACTTGCAGATGCCGCCGGCGGAAGACGAGTACATCGAACACCTGCCCGAAGAGTTGCTGCGCCGCAATGATCCGGTCTGACCTGTAGAGGCTCGGTCCCGAGCCTCTGTTAAATGCAACTGACTGACCTGGCCACCGCATTGATCGATGGAGCAATACTCCGTCGGCGGCGGCCTGTACCGTTTTTTAAGGTTTGAACCATGCGCGTTCTGATTGCCGAACACGATCACGCTGTTTATGCCCGCCTGCTGCGTCAGGCGGCACCAGAGCTGGACGTACTGACCAGTGACGACTCCGCCGAGCTGTCGCGCCTGGCGGCGGATTGCCCGGTATGGCTGGGTCAGCCGGACCTGCTGGCGACCCTGTTGCGTCAGGGGCATCAACCCCAGTGGCTGCAATCCACCTGGGCTGGCATCACCCCGTTGCTGGCCGACGGCCTGCCTCGACATTACCGCCTGACCCGGGCGGTGGGCATCTTCGGCCAGGTCATGGCCGAGTACGTGCTCACCTACATCCTCGGCCATGAGCGTGAGGTGCTGGCGCGGTTGGTCAGCCAGGTTGAGCGCAAGTGGGACAACCGCCTGGGCCAGAGTCTGGTGGGGCGCAAGGTGCTGATCGTCGGCACCGGCGACATCGGCCAGAGCGTGGCGCAGTTCCTGCTGCCCTTTGGCGTGAAGCTGTATGGCATCGCCAGCCAGGCGCGGGAGCAGGCACCCTTTATCGAAGTGTCCGGCCTGGAAGACCTGGGACGCTTGGTGGGGGAGGTGGATTATGTGGTCAACCTGCTGCCCAACACCCCGCACACTCATGATCTTTACAACGCAGCCTTGTTCAAGCAATTCAAACCCACGGGGTTGTTCATCAACGTCGGCCGGGGGATTTCCGTGGTCGATGGAGACTTGGTGCAGGCCCTCAAGGAGGGGCATCTGGCGGGGGCGGTGATCGATGTCTGCCGCCAGGAACCCTTGCCGCAACGGCACCCGTTCTGGACGGCCTGGGGCTTGCTGCTGACGGGGCACAGCTCGGCGCCGACCTCGCCGGAACTGATGGTGCAGTTGTTCGTCGACAACCTGCGGGCCTACGAGGCCAAGCAGGCCTTGCGCGGCGAAGTGGATTTCGCTCGCGGCTATTGAAACGGACTTGATCGTAGGAGCGAGCCTGCTCGCGAAAGCTGCGCTTGCCCGGCAAGCGCGGCGCCCTTCAGGGCTTCGCGAGCAAGCTCGTTACTATAGAGGCGATCGCTGCCTTAGAGGCTGAAGTCGCCTTCGGCGACGGTTTCGCTCAATGAGCGACGCGGGCTTGGCTCTTCCCGGGCCTGCAGGTAGTCGGCCAGGGTCGACTTGTCCCCCAACTTGCCCACCGCCACGGCGGCATGCAGGGCATAGCCTTCGGGAATCTTCAGTTCCTTGCGGGTCAGTTCCTGATCGAAGCCGGCCATGCCGTGGGTGTGCCAGCCGCTGAGGCTGGCCTGCAGCGCTAGGTGGCCCCAGGCCGAGCCGGTGTCGAAAGTGTGCCACAGGGCCGGGCTTTCTTCGCTGGCGCCGGGGGCGGTGAAGGTGGTCTTGGAGATCACGATCACCAGTGCCGAGGCGTGTTGCGCCCAGCCACGATTGAACTCGTTGAGCAGACCGAGGAAGCGTTCCCAGTTTGGTGTGTCACGGCGCGCATAGAGAAAGCGCCAAGGCTGGGAGTTGTAGGCCGAAGGCGCCCAGCGCGCCGCTTCGAAGAAACTCAGCAGGGTTTCTTCAGGGATGCTTTCGCCGGTAAACGCCCGTGGCGACCAGCGCTGGGTGAACTGTGGGTGAATGGGGTAGTCGGCAACGCGAGTGTTAGCGCTCATGGAAAAACTCCTGGCAGCAGTTGAGAGAGATGGAATAAACCGGCAAGCGCAGTTGAACTGAGCGAAGGGGTATTCCTTGACCCCGGACGATTGCCGGGTGCGACGCGGTCGTGCTAGGGGCACACGGGCATGGGCCCGTGCGAGGAGCCAAACTACTGTGCGCCATGGCCGCTGACAAGCCTCTGGCTACCGACAGTCGTAAGCGCTTGGCCCGTTGGGCCTTCGGCACTAGACTGGCGACCTTTTCACCCTCGGATAATGATGCTTGAGCCATGGCCGCCAAAGTCGAACCTTTCTGGATACGTAAAACCCTCGAACAACTCGACGCGCATGAATGGGAGTCGTTGTGCGATGGCTGTGGCCTGTGTTGCCTGCAAAAGCTGGAAGACGAAGACGACAACAGCGTCTATTACACGCGTATCGCCTGCAAACTGCTGGACCTCAAAACCTGCCAGTGCAGCGACTATGCCAACCGCCGTGCTTCGGTGCCCGATTGCATCCAGCTCACGCCGGGCAAGGCCGATGAGTTCAAGTGGTTGCCGCCTACTTGCGGCTACCGGCTGGTGAGCGAAGGTAAGGACCTGCCGCTGTGGCACCACTTGGTGTGCGGCGATCGTGATGCGGTGCACCACGAAGGTATTTCCCAGTCTGGACGCATGCTGGCCGAGGGCAGCGTGGCGGAAGAGGACTGGGAGGATCACCTGATTTTCCGGGCCGGCTGAGCACGGCCTGAGCACACACGGCGCAGGCCACAGAGCCGATGCTTGCCTGGGGCTGAGCCAGTGGCAATGCAGCGGCCTGGATGGCGAGAGCCCTTTGGCGGCGCATCAGCTAAAGGCCGCGGAGCGTGACCAGTTTCTAAGGCCAGGAGTGTTTATGAAGGTGGGGGCGAGGCTGTCGCTGGTCGCTGCGCTGCTGGCATTGAATGCGTCGGCCTGGGCAGCGAAGAGGGTCGATCTGGATTATCACGTGGTTTTTCTGCCGCAAAGCGATCAGGCCGAAGTCCGTCTGACCCTGGCCGAGGGGGCGGCGGTGCGCAGCCTGGATTTTGATCTGGGCAAGGACGGCGACTACAGCGCTTTCAGGGCCGATGGCCAATGGCAAGCCACGGCGAACGCCAACGGCCAGCGCGGAGTCTGGCGTCCGGCCAACGGTAAGGCCAGCCTCAGCTACCGGGTACGCTTGAGTCACAGCATCAAGACGGGGCGCTACGACAGCCGCAGTAACGCCAACTGGGCACTGCTGCGAGGCGAGACGCTGGTGCCGTCGGCCCGGCTTGACCAGCAAGATGGCATTGAGCTGGTGTCGCGGCTGGCTTTTCAACTGCCTGCGGGCTGGAGGAGCGTCGAAACCGCCTGGCCGCGTATCGGCAAGCAGCGCTTTCGCATCGACAACCCCGCACGTCTGTTCGATCGTCCGGTCGGCTGGATCCTGGCTGGCAAGCTGGGCAGTCGCCGCACGCGCCTGGGCGGTACCGAGGTCAGCGTGGTGTCGCCCTTGGGCCAGGGCATGCGCCGCCAGGATGTGCTGACCCTGCTGACCTTTGTCTGGCCGCAAGTGCAGACGCTGTTCCCGCATCAGCCGGGCAAGCTGCTGATTGTCGGTGCGGCCGATCCGATGTGGCGGGGCAGCCTCGCCGCTCGCGATTCAGTGTTTCTTCACAGTCGCTTGCCCCTGGTCAGCGAGCGTGGCAGCAGCCCGCTGCTGCGCGAGCTGGTGCAGACGTTGGCGCGAATCAACGACCGCCAACGCAGCGACTGGATCAGCGAAGGGGTGGCGGAGTATTACGCCATCGAGCTGCTGCGCCGGGCCGGCGGCATCAGCGATGAGCGATATCAGGTGTTGGTAAAGCGCCTGGCCAGAGACAGTCGCTCGGTCAGCAGCCTGCTCGGCGAGCAGGTGGACAACGCCACCGTGGCCAAGGCGGTATTGCTGTTGCAGGAACTGGACCGGGAAATCCGCTTGAAGACCCGCAACAAGCGCTCGCTGGACGATGTGTTGCAAGCGCTGATGCGCCTGGAACGCGTCAACACCGCCGAATTCATTCAGATCAGTGAACGCGTGCTGGGCGATTCGTCCAAGGTTCTCGACACCGCCCTGTTGCACTGAGCGTTGGGGCAGGGGAGGGGGCCAGGGAGTCAGCCTTGGGCTTTGGGGGCCTGAGGCCTGTCATTGCTGGCGGCCCTGGCCTCGAGATCGCGCAGCTCCTGGCCGGTACGCTCGATGCTCGTCTTGACCAGGTTGATGTCTCGGTGGCTTTTTTTCAGCAGGCTTTTTACCGAACGCTGCCCGCTGATGCCACGGGCCAGGGCGACACCGCCAATGGCCACTTGAATCAGACCTAACACGCCGCCACGACGCAGGCCCTTGCCCATCATCGCCACACCACCGGCCAGCGAGCCGATGCGTTCCCAGCCCTGGACGCTCTGGGTCGGTTGGTCGTGTAACGCAGCAGGTTCGATGCTTGGCGGTGGTTGGCGTTCGCTCATGATCTGTCTCCAGGGCGGTGAGGGAGGTAAAGCTGACTGCGCAGGCATCGCGGGTTCCCGGGATTGATCTGGGGGGGTCAGTACTTGGGCCCGGAGCGGGTGTTGTTGCCCTTGGCCAGGCGATCGTAGAGCACCACATTGACCGTGGCCGCAAGATTCATGCAGCCAGTGGTGGGGATATAGACCACGTCCTCGCACCAGTCGCGAATGTCCTTGTCGAGGGAGCCGTCTTCCGGGCCGAAGATGTACAGGGCGCGATCCGGATGAGTGTATTCCGGCAGCGCCCGTGCGCCCTCCACCAGCTCGACCGCCACCGGGATGCAGCCCAAGGGCAGGATCTTTTTCAGGTCGTCGATGCCGATCAGCGGGATGTCCTGGTGGACCTTCTTGGTGTCGGTGACGAAGTCGCGGGCACGCTCATAGCGCTTGCCGGTGTAGAACACCGAGGCGACGCCATAGCAGCCGGCGGCGCGCATCACCGAACCGACGTTCTCCGGCGACTTGGGGTTATACAAACCGATGCAGCTGTACCTTTTGTTTGCCACGAGCGACGAGCCTTGGGGGGAAAAGAGCGCGATTATACGGGGATTGCCCGCGGGCCGGGGGCTTGTTGTGGAGAGGGAGCGTGGGCCCTCACGACGATAGAGCTTCAGTAGTCGGCCGGGCAGGGCGCCCGGCCCGTTGCAGTTAGGGTTCGTCTTTTTTCATCAGCCCGGCCAGGGCGGCGAACGGGTTGTGGGTGGCCTTGGCGACTTTCGGTGTGCTCAGCGAGCCTTCGCCGAAGTACTGTTGGTCGGTGTAGCGCGAGTGTTCGTTGTCGTGGCAGTACAGGCACAGCAGTTCCCAGTTGGAACCGTCCTGGGGGTTGTTGTCGTGGTTGTGATCGCGGTGGTGCACGGTCAACTCGCTCAGGCGCTTGCCGGAAAATTCCCGGGCGCAGCGACCACAGACGTGGGGGTACATTTTCAGTGCCTTGTCGCGGTAACCCATTTCCCGGTCGCGCTGGGCGTCGGCAAGGATACGGTCCAGCTTGGCGGTGTTGGACGGGGGAGTGGACGAACTCATGGGTTCACCTTTGTAGAAGGACTAATGACGGTAATGGACAAAGTTTAGCTCAGGCCTTGAGCTTCTCGGCAATCCAGATGGTGTGCCGGGTGCCGCGATTGCCATGGGCGAAGACTTGCACTTGCTCGGCCTTGAAGCCGGACTTGCGCAGGCGCTCGGAGAATTTCTGATCGGCGCTGGCGGACCACACCGCGAGGATGCCCTTGGGCCGCAGGGCACGGGCACAGGCCGCCAGGCCCGCGCTGGAGTAGAGCCAGCTGTTGGCTTTCTGGGTCAGGCCTTCGGGACCGTTGTCGACGTCCAGCATGATCGCGTCGAATCCTTGAGGCTCGGCCTGCAGGACCTTGGCCACGTCTTCCAGGCGGATCGCCGTGCGCGGGTCCAGCAGCGGCCGGCCGGATTTCTCTCCCAGAGGGCCACGGTTCCATTCGACCACCCCGGGCACCAGCTCGGCGACCACCACCTCGGCGCTCCGGCCCAAGTGCTTGAGGGCCGCGGCCAGGGTGAAGCCCATGCCCAGGCCGCCAATCAGCACCCGCGCGTTCGCGCGCCCCGCCACTTTGCTGCAGGGGATCTGTGCCAGGGCATCCTCGGAGCCGTGCATGCGGGTGTTCATCAACTGGCCGCCGTCGCCGCCCTGGATCTTGATGACGAAATCCTCGCCGTACTCGAACAGGCACAAGGCGCCGCCGTTTTCAGGAATCGCAGTGGTGTCCAGCAGTACGAAACGTTTCATGGAGATCTCATTGAGGAAGGCAAAACCGCCCGGTAGGGAGTAGCCTGACGCCAGACAATAGCAATGGAGCCATTGATGAAGCGCACTATTCTAACGGGGATTGCCCAGGCGGCGCTCGCACTGACGGCAACCCTGGCAATGGTTGCGGCTCCGGCCTGGGCCGACGAACCGCAAAGCGCCCCGGTGCTTATCCCGACGCCGAGCCTCGGCACCCCGGGCACCGCAACGCCCACGCCGTATCCGCAAGTCACCCCGCCCAGCACGCCGAAAACCGGCAGCAGCGGCAGCGCGCCGTTATTGCCCCCCATCGACATGCCCAAGCCACCCAAGGATCAGACCCTGCCAGGGCTGGAATCGCACGACATCAAACCCAAGCTGCAGAGCTAGCTGGCGCCTTCGCCATGGATGCGCCAGAGCTGTGGTTTGGCAGGGCTTAGAACGGGTGCGTCAGTAGTTGACCGTCGGCCATGCGCAGGCGCTTGGACAGTGAGACCGCCAAGGCACGGATAACCTTGGCGGCAATTTTGGGCGCATCGTTGAGCATCTTCTCCAAGGAGTCCTTGCCCAGGTTGAGTAACTGGCAATCACTGGCCGCCACGCAGGTGGCCGAACGCCGCTCGCCATCGAGCACCGCCATCTCGCCAAAGGCCCGGCCGCTGCGCAAGGTGGCGATGGTCTGGGGCTGATCGTTCTGGTTGCGTTTTTGCACGGCCACCTGGCCGCTGCGGATGATGCACATGAAGCTGCCGGCATCGCCTTCGTGAAAGATCGCTTCGCCCTGGGCGATGCTGCTGATGCTGAAGTAGCCGGCCGCGGCGTTGAAGTCGGCGGGCAGCAACTGGTCGAACAGGCCACAGTCCATCAGCCAGTCGCGGATTTCGTTGTTTAGTAAAGTCGGTTCGGACATGGTTCAGGGTCTTTTTCTTGTCTGTGCTTCATGGGGGCAAGCCCGGACCGGCCAGAGCCGGCGGCGCTCCAGAGTTAAGACAGAAGCGTCGCCGGGAGTTCCTCAGGCCAGGTCCAAAACGTCCAGGACAAAGGCATATTCGAGGGCTACGTCACGTAATCCCTGATAGCGGCCGCTCATGCCACCGTGACCGGCGCCCAGTTCGGTCTTGAGCAGCAGCGGGTTGTCGTCGGTTTTGTTGGCGCGCAGTTTGGCCACCCATTTGGCCGCTTCCCAGTACTGCACGCGACTGTCGTTGTAGCCGGCGATCACCAGGGTTGCCGGGTAGGCCTGGGCGCGGACGTTCTCATAGGGCGCATAGGCCTTGATCCGCGCATGAACCTGCGGCTCCTCAGGGTTGCCCCATTCGTCGTATTCAGTGACGGTCAGCGGCAGTTCCGGGTCGAGCATGGTGTTGAGCACGTCGACGAAGGGCACCTCGGCGATGGCTACCTGGAACAGCTCAGGGCGCTGGTTGAGCACCGCGCCGATCAACAGACCGCCGGCGCTGCCGCCGCTGATGGCCAGTTGTCTGGAAGTGGTCAGGCCCTGGGCGATCAGGTGTTCGGCGCAGGCGATGAAGTCGCTGAAGGTGTTTTGTTTGTGTTCCTGCTTGCCAGCGCGGTACCAGGCTTCGCCCAGTTCGCCGCCGCCACGCACGTGGGCAATGGCAAAGGCTACGCCACGATCGAGCAGGCTCAGGCGGGCGTGGGAGAACCAGGGGTCGAGGCTTTCGCCATAGGCGCCGTAGCCATACAAGTACAGCGGTGTCGGCTGGCCCAGGCATTCGCGCTTGACCACCAGGCTGATGGGCACCCGGGTGCCGTCGGCGGCGGTGGCCCAGAGGCGCTGGCTGACGTAGGCGTCAGGGTCGAACGGACCCAGCACCGGGGTTTCCTTGAGCACCTGCTGCTGGCCGTCGGCCAGTTGCAGTTGGCGTATCTGGGCCGGGCGATTCAGCGCCTCGTAACGCAGGCGGATACACGGGCTGGAAAACTCCAGGCTGTTTTGCACATGCAGGCTGTAGGCGGCGTCTGGCAGTTGCACGCGATAGGCCGGCCGATCCTGCGGGTGCACTTCGATGATCGGCAGGCCGCCTTCGCGCAGGCTCAGGGTCATGGCGTTGGCGTTGAGGGTTACACCGTCGAGCATCACTTCGGGGTCGTGGGCAATCAGCAACTGCCAATCGCTTTGCTCAGGGACCGCGTCATTGTCTGCGGCCTGATACAGGGCGAAGTTGATGCCGTCGCGGTTACTGCGGATGAACCAGGTCCACTGGCCGTCCAACTGGCCGTGGTCGACATCGTACTCATGGCCCTCGACTCGGGGCGCCAGGCAGGTGAAGGGCTGCTCAGGCCGCGCGGCATCCAGGGCCCAGGTTTCGCCGGTGGTCTTGCTGCCCAGTGACAACAGCAGTTGGCGCTCGGAACTTGCGCGGTAGCAATGCAGGAAGAAGCGCCCATCCGGTTCGTGGAACACCTCTTGCGCGGCGGTGCCATCCAGACGGTAGCGGAACAGTTTGTGCGGGCGGTGGGTGTCATCCAGTTCGCCGAAGAACAGGGTCAGGCTGTCATTGGCCCAGGTCATGCTGCCGTCGCAGTTGTCGAAGGACAGTTCGCTGACCTTGCCGTTGGCCAGTTCCTTGACGAACAGGGTGTAGATTTCCTCGCCGCTGGTGTCGAGGCTGTAGGCCAGGCGCTGATGGTCGGGGCTGATGCTGAAGGCGCCAAGGGAGAAGAAGCCGCCGTTGGCCAGGGCGTTGGGGTCCAGCAACAACTGCTCATGGCTTTCGTCCACCGTCAGGCTGCCGTCCGCCGGGCGTGGGCAGCGGTAGTGCCGGGCGTATTCATCCCCCGCGGTGGTGCGGGTGTAGTACAGGTATGGGCCCCAGGGCGAAGGCAAGGACAGGTCGGTTTCGAGTATTCGTCCCTTGATCTCTTGGAACAGGGTTTCGCGCAGCGGGGCCTGCTGGGCCAGTTGGGCTTCCTGATAGTCGTTTTCAGCTTTCAGGTAGTCGAGTACGGCATCGGTGTCGCGTTCCTGTAGCCAGGCATACGGATCAGCGCCTTCGGCCTTGTGGGCAATCGGGGCGCTGGTGTCGTTGGCGGGTAAGGGCATGGGTGGCTCTCGAACGATGACAAATGAGGACTTGGCAGACAGCGTTGCAGCCTGACCGAGCAAAAGTCGTTATCATAAGCGCCTCTTTGCCTGCCTTGCCACGGACACCATGACCGAGAACGACTATCTGATCGCCTGGGGGCTCTACGCCTTTGCCGCCTTGGGCTGCCTGCTGGTGTGGATGCGCCTGACCCGTTGGACCTGGCGCTGGCTGCGCGAACCGCTGCGGCTGTTGATGGCGGTGCTGCTGTTGAGCCCCACCATCGTCGATCCAGTACAGGAAAAATTTGCCCCGGCCGTGGCCATCACTGCGCTGGATCTGGCTTTCAAGGTCGGCAACAACGCTTGGCGCGCCGTGTCCGACCTGTTCATGTACGGCATGATCGCCTTTGGCGTTTACCTGCTGTTCGTACTGATCCGCTGGCCCATCGAGCGTTCCGCCAAGGAGCGCCGGCTGCGCAATGAAGCGGCGCAAGCGGCCGCCAAAGCCGCGGAAGTGGAAGAGGACCAGCCTTTTGGCGATGCCGGCAATGGCCGTTATGGTCGTGCGCCGGCAGCCGGCACGCCCCTGAATACACGGGTCGAACCGCGTTTGTAACGCTCTCCCCCGGCATTGAAGCGAGAGTCCGAGCATGTGTGAGTTATTGGGCATGAGCGCCAATGTACCGACCGACATCGTCTTCAGCTTTACCGGGCTGATGCAGCGCGGCGGTCGCACCGGGCCCCATCGCGATGGTTGGGGCATCGCCTTCTATGAAGGCCGTGGCCTGCGTTTGTTCCAGGACCCGGCGGCCAGTTGCGAATCGGAAGTGGCCCATCTGGTGCAGCGCTACCCGATCAAGAGCGAAGTGGTGATCGGCCACATTCGCCAGGCCAACGTTGGCAAGGTGTGCCTGGCCAACACCCACCCCTTTGTTCGTGAGCTGTGGGGCCGCAACTGGTGCTTTGCCCATAACGGCCAGTTGGCGGATTTCCAGCCCCAGGCCAGTTTCTATCGTCCGGTGGGCGACACCGACAGCGAAGCGGCGTTCTGCGACCTGCTCAACCGGGTGCGCGCAGCCTTCCCCGAACCGGTGGACATCGAGCAACTGCTGCCGACCCTGATCCAGGCCTGTAACCAATACCGCAGCAAGGGCGTGTTCAACGGCTTGCTCAGCGATGGCGACTGGCTGTTCTGCTATTGCTCGACCAAACTGGCGCAAATCACCCGGCGGGCACCATTCGGCCCGGCGCGGCTCAAGGATGTCGACGTGATTGTCGATTTCCAGGCCGAAACCACGCCCAACGATGTGGTGACGGTGATTGCCACCGAACCCTTGACCGAAAACGAAACCTGGACCCGCTACCAACCGGGCCAGTGGAGCCTGTGGCGACGCGGCGAATGCGTCAGTCAGGGCCAGACCGAATAAGGACATCCCTATGTTGCTCAGTTATCTGCGGCTGGTGCTGTTTGCCGCCGGCCTGTTGATCGGTGTGCAAGTGCCGGGCTTCATCAGTGATTACGCCAAGCGCGTGGAAGCCCATCTGATTGAGTCGCAGAACAGCCTGCAAGGCTTTCAAGGCACCGCGCAGCAGTTCTTCAAGGGTGACCTCAACGCCCTGGTGGCGCATTACCGCGCCAGTGACGATCCGGTGTTTCGCAGCGATGCCGAGAGCCTTAACACCTTGCTCAAGCGCCAGTTGGCCCTGGACAAGCAATACCAGGCGATGCAAGGCCCGTGGTACATCCGCATGCTGCAGGTGGCCCTGGCCGCCGACCCGCAGATCCGCAAGGAAACCTGGGACGGCTACAGCTACCAGATCCTGCTGACCCCGGAAGCGATGATCTGGGGCATGAGCGGCGCCTTGCTGCTGTCGTTCGGGCTGGAATGCCTGTATCGGCTGATCGACTGGGTGGTGCTGGGAGGCCGGCGTCTGCGCCAGAGCCGGCCGATTGAAGAACGCGACCTCAAAGGCCTATGACCCCCCCGCAGGCGCCGGCTTGCCGGCCAAGGTGCCGGTAAGACCTGCACAAGGCTGAAGGACGCATTCGCTGGCAAGCCAGCTTCTACGGATGTCGACTCGCTAGCCGGGTTTGTGGAGCCGGCTAGCCGGCGAAGAGGCCCGCAAGACAGGCACAAGCCTGAAGGGCGCATTCGCTGGCAAGCCGATGCTTACGCGTGCTCAATCAGGATGATGTGCTCCTGGCCTACCTTTTGCCCATAACGCTGCACCACGCGTTGGCACAGCGCCACGATATCCTCCACCAGTTCCATGCCCACGCCCACGCCTACGCGCCACGACACCACCACCTGCAGGTTGGGCGGGCGCTGGTCGATGGCCAGTAGGGTCAGCTCGCCGCGGGCCAGCTCCTCGCGTACCAGCACCGGGGGCAGGGCGCCAATCCCGAAGCCGTCCCTTAGCAGGCGGGTGATGGCCGATACCGAGTTGACGCAGTTGAGCCGTGGCGCCAGCACCCCGTTGGCCTGCATCAGGCTCAGCACCTGCTGGTGGGGCAGGGAGTTCTTCGAGTAGGTAATGATCCGCTCCCGGGCCAGCTCGGCGACATTGGCGTAGTCGCGGTTGTAGATCGAATTGCTGGCGGCAATCCAGCCCACCGGGTGGCTGGCCAGCTCCAGGCTGCGGATGCTTTCCTGGCGCAGCAGGTCAGTCTGCAGCACCAGGTCGAGGAAGCCTTTTTGCAACTGCTCGCACAGGTTCAGTGAGGTGTCGGCCACCAGTTCGATCTCCACCTGCGGGTAGTGGTCCATCAGTTCCGTCACCAAGGGGCTGAGCCAGGTGTGGATCACCGTGTCCATGACCCCGATGCGCATCCGTCCGACCGTGCTCGACGGTGCCTCGATGGACTGTTTCAGCACGTGCAAGGTGTCGAGCATCTGCTCGGCGTGCTCCAGCACCTTGAGCCCTTGCGGGGTCAGGCTGACGCCCCGGGAATCGCGCAGGAACAGCTTGACCCCCAGTTCGCCTTCCAGCACCGCGATGCGGCTGGAGATGGCGGCCTGGGTGGTGAAGAGTTTTTCCGCGGTGAGGCTGAAGCTCTTGAGCCGCGCCACCCAGACGAAGGTTTCGAGAAACTTGAGATTCATGGGATCAACTTTTCTTATGCCTTGGGGCGGTTTTTATTAGTTGGACGCAGCGGGCGTCCCAGTCAAAGAATGCGCCAACCCACGATATGCGTCGTCGGGGCCCAGAACAACACCAATAAATCACCCTGGAGATCGCTATGAGTGCGCCCGAAACCCTGGCTGCCAAGGTCCCGCCGCGCGCCGGTCCGTTTGACTGGTACCGCGGTATCAACCAGCAGGAACGTCGGACCTTCTGGAGCTGCAAAATCGGTTATGGTCTGGATGGCATGGACACCCAGATGCTCAGCTTCGTGATTCCGACGCTGATCGCGCTGTGGGGCATCACCTCCGCCGAGGCCGGTTTGATTCACACCAGTACCTTGCTGGCCTCGGCCCTGGGAGGCTGGATCGCCGGGATTCTTTCCGACCGCATTGGTCGGGTGCGCACCTTGCAACTGACGGTGCTGTGGTTCGCTTTTTTCACCTTTCTCTGCGGTCTTGCGCAGAACTACGAACAACTACTGATCGCCCGGACCCTGATGGGCTTCGGCTTCGGTGGCGAATGGACCGCCGGCGCGGTGCTGATCGGCGAAGTGATTCGCGCCAAGAACCGTGGCAAGGCGGTGGGCATGGTGCAGTCCGGCTGGGCGCTGGGCTGGGGCCTGACGGCGATCTTGTATGCACTGCTGTTCTCCCTGCTGCCACCGGAAGACGCCTGGCGCGGGCTGTTTCTGCTGGGCATCCTGCCGGCGATTTTCGTGATTTTCGTCCGCCGCCTGGTCAAGGACCCCGAGGTCTACCGGGAAACCCGTGCCCGTGAAAAGCCCAGCAATCCGGCACGCTTCTACGAGATTTTCGCCCCGGGCATTGTCAGCACCACCCTGCGTGCGTCTTTGCTGGCAGCGGGGGCCCAGGGCGGCTACTACGCCATTACCTTTTGGCTGCCGACCTACCTCAAGACCGAGCGCGGGCTGAGCGTACTCAGTACCGGCGGCTATCTGGCCATGGTGATCTTCGGCTCCTACGTGGGGTATGTCATCAGCGCCTATCTGACCGACATTCTTGGGCGCAAGAAGAACTTCGTGCTATTCGCCGCCGGCTCTTTCACCATCGTCCTGCTCTACACACAAATGCCGGTGAGCAACGCGGTGATGCTCTGGCTGGGTTTTCCCCTGGGCTTTTTCGCCTCGGGCATCTTCAGCGGTATGGGCGCCTTCCTCACGGAGTTGTTCCCAACTCGTATCCGTGGCTCGGGCCAGGGTTTTTGCTACAACAGCGGCCGAGCACTGGCGGCGCTGTTTCCATTGCTGATCGGTCTGTTGAGCCAGTATGTAGCGCTGAGCGTGGCCATCGGGACCTTTGCAGCGGTGTCTTATGGCGTGGTGGTGCTGGCGGCGTTGAGCCTGCCGGAAACCCGTGGCAAGGAACTTGAGGCACGCTAACTGATAATCTGCGGGGCGATGGCGCGACCGCCCCGCAACTGACCCTTATAAGAAACACTGGAGCACTGACCATGAGCCGCCTGTTATTGAACTGCGACATTGGCGAGAGCTTTGGCAACTGGACCATGGGCCTGGATGCCGAGGTGATGCCTTTCATCGACTGCGCCAACATTGCCTGCGGTTTTCATGCTGGCGATCCGAGCATCATGCGCAAGACCGTGACCCTGGCCCTGGCCAACGGCGTGCGTATTGGCGCCCACCCGGCGTACCAGGACCTGGCCGGTTTCGGTCGCCGTTCCATGAGCTATTCGCCCCAGGAAATCCAGGACCTGCTGCACTACCAAATCGGCGCGCTGGACGGCATTTGCCGGGCCCAGGGCGCGCGGGTCAGCTACGTCAAACCCCATGGCGCGATGTACAACGACATGATGGCCAAACCGGCCCAACTGCGAGCGGTGATCCAGGCGGTGGCGGCCTATGATCCGCAACTGCCGCTGATGCTCATGGCCACCCGTGACAACAGCGCGGCCCGGGCCCTGGGCGATGAATACGGCGTGACCCTGTGGTTCGAAGCCTTTGCCGACCGCGCCTACGACAACGCCGGGCATTTAGTGTCGCGGCAGTTGCCGGGGGCGGTGCACCATGACTCGGCCACCATCCTCGACCAGGCCCTGACCATTGCTCGGGGCGAGCCCCTGACCGCCAGCGATGGCAGCGCCTTGCTGCTGCGCGCCGACACCCTGTGCGTGCATGGCGACAACGCCAGTTCGGTGGCCGCGGTGCAGCGGATTCGCGAGGCCTTGAACCAGCAGTCCGGCCTATGAAGCCACAGGTTGAAGTCGTCGCCATCGACTGCCTGATGGTGCGCTTGTTCGAGGTGATCACCGAGGACAACATGCCCTGGATGCTGGCCGCCGCCCAAGGGCTACGGCGGGCCTTTGGCGAGTCTCTGGTCGACCTGGTGCCGTCCTATACCACGCTGATGGTGCATTACGACTTGCTGGCCCTGAGCCCGTCCGAGGCCCGGCAGCGGATCGAGGTCGCCTTGAGCGATCTGACGCCCGGCGCCGCCCAGGCCGGGCGCGAACATGTGCTGCCGGTGTGGTACGACCTCAAGGTCGGGCCGGAACTGGCGCTGCTGTCTCGACGTATTGGCTGTTCGGTGGCCGAGGTGATCCAGCGTCACAGTCAACGTGAATACCAGGTGTTTGCCCTGGGGTTTGCTCCCGGCTTCGCCTTCATGGGGCTGGTGGAAGAGGCGTTGGCCGCGCCCCGACTGAACACTCCGCGCAAGCGCGTGGCGGCGGGCAGTGTGGGGATCGCCGAACGCCAGACCGCCGCTTACCCGGTGGTATCGCCGGGAGGCTGGAACCTGATCGGCCGGACCCCGAGCCGGCTGTTCGATCGCGAGCGCGAAGGCTACAGCCTGATGCAGCCGGGGGATCGCGTGCGCTTTGCTGCCGTGGAGCGGGCCGAGTTCCTGCGCCTGGGCGGCGATGACACGCCGCTGGAGGTGTCGGCATGAGCCGCTTGATGATCGAGGCCAGCACCCCGCTGTGCCTGCTGCAGGATGCCGGGCGTTTTGGTGTGCGCCATTTGGGCGTGACCCAGGGCGGGGCGCTGGATTGGGTGTCGATGTCCTGGGCCAACTGGCTGCTGGGCAATGCCCTGGATGCGCCTGTGGTGGAAATCACCCTGGGCGGCTTTGCGGTACTGGCCGAGGATTTCTGCCTGCTGGCCTTGGCAGGGGCCGACTTGGGCGCCTATGTGGATGAGCGGCCGCTCACTCCGGGTCGCAGTTTCGTCTTGCAAAAAGGCCAGCGGCTGCGTTTTACCCAGCCGTTCTTGGGGGCGCGGGCTTATCTGGCGGCGCCGGGAGGATTTGATGCGCCCAAGGTGTTGCGCAGTTGCGCCACGGTGGTGCGTGAGGCGTTGGGCGGGCTTGAGGGGGACGGTCGGGCCTTGTGCGAAGGCGCGTCACTTTGTTACTCGGGGCAGGGCGGGGCGCTCAGGCGTCTGTCGGCGGCGCAGTTGCCGGATTGGCAATCGGCTGCGCCGCTGGAGGTGATCCTCGGCGCGCAGATCGGTCAGTTCAGCGGTTTGAGCCTGTTCGATGCCTTCAACAGCGCCTGGACCCTGGACAGCCGCGCCGATCGCATGGGCGCGCGCTTGTTCGGGCCGTCGTTGCAGTATCAGGGCCGGCCGATGATTTCCGAGGGCATTCCCTTGGGGGCGATCCAGGTGCCACCGGACGGCCAGCCGATTGTCCTGCTCAATGATCGGCAGACCATTGGCGGCTATCCGCGATTGGGGGCGTTGACGCCGCTATCCCTGGCGCGGCTGGCGCAGTGCCTGCCGGGCAACGAGGTGCGCTTGACCCCGGTGCTGCAAGAGACGGCTTATCGGCAACAGGTGGCGTTCTTGCGGCGCTTTGGCTCATGACTGACGGCGGCCGCTTCGCGCCCGTTCGCAGCCTGCGGCAGCGGCTACAGGGGCTGTAGCTGCTGTCGAGCCTTGGCGAGGCAGCGAAAAGGCCGGCAGGGCCTTGCTTGACGGTCCCGCGCCGCTTACTTGGACAGGAAGCGCATGCCTTCTTCCAGGCCGCGCAGGGTCAGCGGGTACATCTGGTCTTCGATCAACTCGCGAACGATGTTGGTCGAAGCGGTGTAGCCCCAGGTGTCCTTCGGGTAGGGGTTGATCCAGATGAGCTTCTTGTACTTCTCCATGAAGCGCTGCATCCACACATAACCGGCTTCTTCGTTCCAGTGTTCGACGCTGCCGCCGGCCTGGGTGATTTCATACGGGGCCATGGCGGCGTCACCGACGAAGATCACTTTGTAGTCGGCGCCGTACTTGTGCAGCAGGTCCTGGGTCGAGGTGCGCTCCGAGCCGCGGCGCAGGTTGTTCTTCCACACCGATTCGTAGATGAAGTTGTGGAAGTAGTAATACTCCAGGTGCTTGAACTCGGTCTTGCAGGCCGAGAACAGCTCCTCGCAGATCTTCACGTGGGCATCCATGGAGCCGCCGATGTCGAACAGCAACAGCAGCTTGATGCTGTTGCGTCGTTCCGGGCGCATCTGGATGTTCAGCAGCCCGGCGTCGCGGGCGGTGTGGTCGATGGTGCCATCGATGTCCAGCTCGTCCGCTGCGCCCTGGCGGGCGAACTTGCGCAGGCGGCGCAGGGCCACCTTGATGTTGCGGGTGCCCAGTTCCACCGAGTCGTCGAGGTTCTTGTACTCGCGCTGGTCCCAGACTTTCACCGCCTTGCCCTGGCGCTTGCCAGCGTCGCCGACGCGGATGCCTTCCGGGTTGAAACCGCCGGACCCGAAGGGGCTGGTGCCACCGGTGCCGATCCACTTGTTGCCGCCGGCGTGGCGTTCCTTCTGTTCTTCCAGGCGCTTCTTGAACTCTTCGATGAGCTTGTCCAGGCCGCCCAGGGACTGGATCTGCGCCCGTTCTTCATCGCTCAGCGAGCGCTCGAATTCCTTGCGCAGCCAATCCTCGGGGATCAGCGCCTGCAGGTGGTCGTCGAGTTTTTCCAGGCCGTTGAAGTAGGCGCCGAAGGCCCGGTCGAACTTGTCGAAATGCCGTTCGTCCTTCACCAGGATCGCCCGAGCCAGGTAGTAGAACTCGTCCATGTCGGCGAAGGTCACGCGCTGCTTGAGCGCGTTGATCAGGTCCAGCAGCTCGCGCACCGACACCGGCACCTTGGCCGCGCGCATTTCATTGAACAGGTTGAGCAGCATGGCTATCGCTCTCTAATAATCTTTGGGTCTGTTCAGATGCTCGCCGAGCGGCGATCAGGCAAGGCAAAAGCAGGAGAGGACGCGGAGCCTAGCCTGCTAAATGAGCTTTCCGAACCTGTTTTTAACGCAGCATGATCGACGCGCAGGTCGCTTTTGGGCAGAGCCTAGCGATTGCCGCGACGGCTCATGAATGCCAGGCGTTCCAGCAACTGCACATCCTGTTCGTTCTTCACCAGGGCACCAGCCAGCGGCGGAATGGCCTTGGTCGGATCACGTTCGCGCAGCACCGCCTCGCCGATGTTGTCGGCCATCAACAGCTTGAGCCAGTCCACCAGTTCCGAGGTCGAGGGCTTCTTCTTCAGGCCCGGTACCTTGCGCACGTCGAAGAACACGTCCAGGGCTTCGCTGACCAGGTCCTTCTTGATGTCGGGGTAGTGCACGTCGACGATCTTCTGCAGGGTGCTGCGGTCAGGGAAGGCGATGTAGTGGAAGAAGCAGCGGCGCAGGAAGGCGTCCGGCAGTTCCTTCTCGTTGTTGGAGGTAATGATGATGATCGGCCGTTGCTTGGCCTTGATGGTCTCGTCGATCTCGTAGACGTAGAACTCCATCTTGTCGAGCTCTTGCAGCAGGTCGTTGGGGAACTCGATGTCGGCTTTGTCGATCTCGTCGATCAGCAGGATCACCCGCTCCTCGGATTCGAAGGCTTCCCAGAGCTTGCCCTTCTTCAGGTAGTTGCGAATGTCATGGACCTTGTCCACGCCCAGTTGCGAGTCGCGCAGACGGCTGACCGCGTCATACTCGTACAGACCCTGGTGGGCCTTGGTGGTGGACTTGATGTGCCAGGTGATCAGTTTGGCGCCAAAGGATTCGGCCAGTTGCTCGGCGAGCATGGTCTTGCCGGTACCGGGTTCGCCCTTGACCAGCAGCGGACGCTCCAGAGTGATGGCGGCGTTGACTGCCAGCTTCAGGTCATCGGTGGCGACGTAGGCGTGGGTGCCTTCGAACTTCATCTGCAATTCCTCGAACGGTGACGGCGAGCTGCGCTGGGCAGGTCGGTTGAATAGATGCGATGCGCGACTATAACGCGGCGCCTGGTCAACTGTGAACGTAGATGGCCTATTCAGTCTCTGAATGGAGCGTCGCGGGGTAACTTGGTCAGCTCGCGGCGGGGCGTTACGGCCTGTCGCTGGGACATTGCGCGTGACTGGACGCTCAAGGGCGCCAGGCATACCCTTGGGCACTTCTTCACTGCTGCATAAGGACCCAGCCATGAGCCGAATTTTTGCTGACAACGCCCATTCCATCGGTAACACGCCCTTGGTGCAGATCAACCGCATCGCCCCGCGAGGGGTGACCATCCTGGCCAAGATCGAAGGACGCAACCCGGGCTACTCGGTTAAGTGCCGGATCGGCGCCAACATGATCTGGGACGCCGAAAGCAGCGGCAAGCTCAAGCCGGGCATGACCATTGTCGAGCCCACCTCGGGTAACACCGGGATCGGCCTGGCCTTCGTCGCCGCCGCTCGTGGCTACAAACTGATGCTGGCCATGCCGGCCTCCATGAGCATCGAGCGGCGCAAGGTGCTCAAGGCCCTGGGAGCCGATCTGGTGCTGACCGAGCCGGCCAAGGGCATGAAGGGGGCGATTGAAAAGGCCGCGGAAATTCTCGCCAGCGATCCGTCCAAGTACTTCATGCCGCAGCAGTTCGATAACCCGGCCAACCCGGCGATCCACGAAAAAACCACCGGTCCGGAAATCTGGCGCGACACCGACGGCGCCGTGGATGTGCTGGTGGCGGGCGTTGGCACTGGCGGCACCATCAGTGGCGTGTCGCGCTATATCAAAAAGACAAAGGGTAAGCCGATCCTCTCGGTGGCGGTGGAGCCTGCGTCGTCGCCGGTAATCAGCCAGCAACTGGCCGGCGAAGAGATCAAGCCCAGTCCTCATAAAATCCAGGGCATCGGCGCCGGCTTTGTGCCCAAGAACCTGGATCTGGAAATGGTTGATCGGGTCGAGCTGGTGACCGACGAGGAATCCAAGGCCATGGCCCTGCGGTTGATGCAGGAAGAGGGGATTCTCTGCGGGATTTCCTGCGGCGCGGCAATGGCGGTGGCGGTGCGTCTGGCGCAAACCCCGGAAATGCAGGGCAAGACCATCGTGGTGATTCTGCCGGACTCCGGCGAGCGCTACCTGTCGAGCATGCTGTTCAGCGATCTGTTCACCGAGCAGGAAAACCAGCCGTAACGGAAGCAGGGCATTGGCCGGCAGGCAGCGGCGAATGCCTGACCTGCATCAGTCGGCGGTTTTGCGCCGTATGTTACTTAAGCGCCTTTGTTGCACAGCCGTTAACACTGAATGTTGGGGTGTGCGGGTTTTTCCAGGGCCCAGGAGTGTTTATCATTGCCGGCTGCCAGGTCGGGTGAGCACGGCCCGTACAGGTGTCTATTTCCAAGGAGTTGTTGCATGAGCTTTTCCTTTGCCGCCAAGTTCGCGGTGTTGTCGTTGTTTGTCGGCAGCATCCTTTACGTGCACCTGCGCGGCAAGGCGCGTCTGCCGGTACTGCGCCAGTTCGTCAACCATTCGGCGCTGTTCGCGCCTTACAACGCACTGATGTATCTGTTTTCCGGGGTGCCTTCCAAGCCTTACCTGGATCGCAGCAAGTTCCCCGAGCTGGATGTGTTGCGCGACAACTGGGAGGTGATCCGCGAAGAAGCCATGCATCTGTTCGATGAGGGCTACATCCGCGCCGCCGAGAAGAACAACGACGCCGGTTTCGGTTCGTTCTTCAAGAAGGGCTGGAAGCGTTTCTACCTCAAGTGGTACGACAAGCCGCTGCCTTCGGCCGCTGCCCTGTGCCCGAAGACCGTTGAACTGGTCAGCGCCATTCCCAACGTCAAGGGCGCGATGTTTGCCCTGTTGCCCGGCGGTAGCCACTTGAACCCGCACCGCGACCCCTTTGCCGGTTCCCTGCGTTATCACCTGGGCCTGTCGACGCCCAACTCCGATGCCTGCCGAATCTTTGTCGATGGCCAGGAGTACGCCTGGCGCGACGGTGAAGACGTGATGTTCGACGAAACCTATGTGCACTGGGTGAAGAACGAAACCGAAACCACCCGGGTGATTCTGTTCTGCGACATCGAACGTCCGCTGAGCAACCCGCTGATGACCCGCATCAACCGCTGGGTCAGCGCCCAACTGGGCCGCGCCACTGCGCCGCAGAACCTTGATGACGAACGCGTCGGCGGGATCAACCAGGCCTACGCCTGGAGCAAGCGCTTCAGCGACAGCTTCAGCGGTGTGGTCAAGCAGTGGAAGCGCCGCAACCCCAAGCTCTATCGCATTTTGCGTCCAGTCCTGGCGGTGCTGGTGCTGGTCGTTCTGTGGAAGTGGTTGTTCGGATAAATCTTGCAATCAATAGTGGGCGCTGGTTATATTCGGCGCCCGGTGAGTCAGCCGACTCATGGTTTTTTCCTTCATAAAAGATCAGCACATGGCCTTTTCCCTTACCAACGCGGCAGTGGTTTCAGCGGTCAACGCTGGCGTTGTGCCGTGCGGGAATCAGCAGTCTGTGCAGATCGGTCATTACCCCCCTCCTGTCAGTAGCACGCCGGTGTGCGCGGTCGTATCACCGCCGGGCGTTGGCTGCTCGGGCTGATCAGCAACCCCTGCTGTTCCCTGCGCCCGCCCGAAAGAAACGACTGAATTTCAGCTTTGGCTGAATTGTTTTTTTGCCTGATGACAGGTGGTTTTCATGTTGCTCATTTCTAAAAAGTCCGCACTGGCGGCGGCTTCCACGAGTCTGTTCGTCCTGCTTTGGAGCAGTGGCGCGATTTTCTCCAAATGGGGGCTGGCCCATGCCTCACCCTTTGCCTTTTTGTTGTTGCGTTTTGTCGTCGCACTGGTGGGCCTGGTGTTGCTGGCTCCCTTGCTCAAACTCAGGCTGCCCCGGGGGCGTCGGGCCATGGGCTTTGCCGTGGCCACGGGCCTGGTGCTGCTGGGGGCCTACCAGATCTTCTACATCCTGGCCTTGGACCTGAAGGTCACGCCTGGCGTGATGGCCACCATCATGGGGGTGCAGCCGATCCTGACGGTGGTGCTGATGGAGCGCCAGCGCTCCTTGAGCCGATTGTTTGGCCTCGGCCTGGGGCTCGCCGGGCTGATCATGGTGGTGTACCAGGGCATCGGTTTGGCGGGGATGTCCATCTCCGGCATGCTCTGCGGCCTGCTGGCCCTGGTCAGCATGACCGCCGGCTCGATCATGCAGAAACGCATCACCGACAATCCCTTGGGCACGTTGCCGGTGCAGTACTTGGCAGGGTTGCTGCTGTGCGCGCTGTTTGTGCCGTTCCAGCCGTTTGGCTTCGAGTACAGCGCCGGTTTTGTGATTCCGCTGCTGTGGATGGGGTTGGTGGTGTCGGTACTGGCCACGCTGTTGCTGTATCGCCTGATCGCTCAAGGCAACCTGGTGAATGTCACCAGTCTGTTCTATCTGGTACCGGCGGTCACCGCGCTGATGGACTACGTCTTTTTTGGCAACCGTCTGGCGCCGCTGAGCTTGCTGGGAATGGGCCTGATCATCGTCGGATTGGCCTTTGTTTTCCGGAAAAATACCTGAAACAAGCGCCACGGCCGGGTGCAATGCCCGGTCGTTTACAGGGTGTATTCACATTGTGAATGATCGACTATAAGTAAGGATAGTGGCTATATGATATCATCGTCAGGGAGGTGTCTAGCTTCTGCAAAAAAGGATTTTTTCAAGCCCTTGAGTTGAGGGGGAGCGATGCGACCGACTCCATTAAGGTGCTTTTGAGCGCTAACTGAATGAGCCTTTTTGTTTGTATTCCAAAATAGTCCATCAGGCGATCCTTAAAGCTTTAAGCCGGTGCCTAGACTGACGACACAGTTCCTATAGACAGGAGAGTCAGTATGAACATCGCCCTCGCTTCAACCGCTTTCGGCTTGTTTCTAGGACTATCGAGTAGCTGTTTTGCCGCTACTCCCGTGGCACAAGGAGTCATTCGATTTACCGGCAGCATTGTTGAATCCAACTGCACTTCCAGCGCCGCCAGTTCCAGGTTGAGTTTGCGCCAATGCCCTCAAGGCTCCCGTGGCGTAGCGATCGATGTGCAACGCGTTGATCCAGTGGTCGGTGTCAGCGGCCTGGGTCGTTCCTCTGTCAAGGTCAAGCTGCTCAGTGACAGCGGTACCAAGGGCCGCTACTACGACCAGCAGTATGCATTTGTCGACTATGCCGGTAAGGCCGTCATCTCTGGCACCTACCTGATTACTCTGAATATTCCATAGCCCCATCGCCTGCGTTTAGCCGTCGGTCAATTCATGCTGTTTGCGCACTGAGCTTATGAACGCCTGCATCGCCGACGACTGAACCCGGGAGCGCCGAGTGATCAGGCCGAAGGGCGGTAAACGCGCTTCGAACTGGATCGGCAGTACCGCCAATAGATCGCGTCCAGGGTAGTCCTCCACCACCGAGACCGGTGTGACGCCGATCATGTCGGTCTGCTGCACCAGTGACAGCAGGGTCATGATCGAGGTGGTTTCGACGATGCTACTGGGGATGTCGACCCGGGCGTTGTGGAACACCTGATTGATGATCGAACGCATCGGGCTGGGATGTTGTTGCAGGACCCAGGTTTCATTTTGCAGTTGGGCCCAGCTCAAGCCAGTGGCCTGAGCCAGTGGATTCTGCGCACCGGCTATGACGCACAAGGCCTCTTCGCCGAGGCTGTCGAAGAGCAATTCTTCGGCCCGCGCGCCGGCGGGAATCCGCCCTAGCACGATGTCCAGTTGATCTTGCAGCAGCGCCTGTACCAACACGTCGCTGGTGTCGACCTGAATGCTCATGGATAACCGTGGATGGCTTTGCTTGAGGGTGGCGATGGTCCGCGTCAGCAGCCCCGAGGCCAACGCCGGAATTGCGCCTACCGCGACCCGCCCCAGGTTGCCCGATTCCAGTGCCACCAACTCTTCGCGCATGCCGCTCAGTTCAGCGAACACCATTTGGGCATAGTAGATCACCGTCTCGCCAAAGGGCGTGGGACGCATGCCCCGAGGCAGGCGCTCGAACAGTTCAACCCCCAGCAGGTCTTCAGCTTCATGGAGCATTTTGGTAGCAGCCGGCTGGGTCATGCCGATGTTGTCGGCGGCGCGGCGCAGCGAGCCAAACTCTTGTAAGGCCAGCATCAGCCGCAGTTGGCGCAGGCGCAGGCGACTGTGGATCACATTGCCATCAGGAATCTTGGACATGGGCCGGCTCGTAATCAAAATAGCCGCAAGCCTGACAATAAATGTCAGGCGTTGCCAGGGGCTATATCAAGGGGCGGAGGGTCAGTGGCGCGAAGGGTGTTCACTCAGCTTTTTGGCGCGGCCCTTCAGCAGTTTCTGCAAGACGGTGGACAGCAGTGGCCAGAACAGCATCACCAGGGCTGCGCTGGTCAGACTGCCAACCAACGGGTTGGACCAGAAGATCGCCAGTTGGCCATCGGAGAACAACATCGACTGGCGGAATGCGTCCTCGGCCTTGTCCCCCAGCACCGCCGCCAGCACCAACGGCGCGATGGGGTAACCGAGCTTCTTGAACAGATAGCCCAGGGCGCCGAAGCCCAGCATCAGCACCACATCGAAAAAGGCGTTGTGCACCGAGTAGGCGCCAATCGCGCAGACCATGATGATGATCGGCGCGATGATCGAGAATGGAATCCGCAGGATCGAGGCGAACAGCGGCACGGTGGCCAGGACCACGATCAGGCTGACCACGTTGCCCAGGTACATGCTGGCGATCAGCCCCCAGACAAAATCATGCTGCTCGACAAACAGCGTCGGCCCTGGGTGCAAGCCCCAGATCATCAGGCCGCCGAGCATTACCGCAGCGGTGGCGGAGCCGGGAATACCCAGCGTCAGCATCGGCAGCAGGGCACTGGTACCGGCGGCGTGATCGGCGGTTTCCGGGGCGATCACCCCTTCGATCTCGCCCTTGCCGAAGTTATCGCGGTTCTTCGAGAAGCGCCGCGCCAGGCTGTAACTCATGAACGAGGCAGCAGTGGGACCACCGGGGGTGATGCCCATCCAGCAGCCCACTAGGGTGCTACGCATCAGGGTCAGCCAGTAACGCGGCAAACGTGCCCAGGTGCGCAGAATGACCATGGGCGTGATCCGCGCATGCTCGCCACGGAACACCAGGCCTTCTTCCACGGTGCAGAGGATTTCACCGATGCCGAACAAGCCGATCACCGCCACTTCGAAGCTGATGCCGGTCATCAGTATTGGTTGGTCGAAGGTTAAGCGTAGATTGCCCGACACCGTGTCCATGCCTACCGCGGCCATGGCAAAGCCGAGCATCATCGCCACCAGGGTTTTCAGCGGTGGGTTCTTGCTCATGCCGATAAACGTACAAAACGCTAGCAGGTAAACCGCGAAGAACTCTGGCGAGCTGAACGACATGGCGAATTCGGCGATCCGGGTGGACAGGAAGGTCAGCAGCAGCACCCCGCACAGGGCTCCGATCAGCGCCGAGCTGAAGGCGGCAGTCAGGGCCTCGGCGGCGCGTCCCTCGCGGGCCATGGGGTAGCCGTCGAAGGTGGTGGCCACCGATGACGGTTCGCCGGGAATGTTGAACAGAATCGAGGTGATCGACCCACCGAACAACGCCCCCCAGTACATGCACGAAAGCAGGATGATTGCCGACACCGGGCTCATGCTGAAGGTCAGAGGCAGCAGCAGCGCTACACCGTTGGGCGCGCCGAGGCCCGGTAACACGCCCACCAGGATGCCCAATAGCACGCCCACCACCATTAAGCCAATATGCCCGGGGGTGAGGATCAGGTTCATGCCTTGCAGCAGGGAATCGAACTCGCTCATTTCAGGCTGCCCCCGGCCAGTGCTAGCCAGTCACCCAGGGGGCCGGCGTCCAGCGGCACTTTGAACCACAGGGCGAAGATCACGTAGCTGGCCAGTACTGCGCCGAGGGACACACTGCCGATCATCCATTTGCCATACGGCCTGGCCCGCAGCGGGTCACGCCACATGAACCAGGCGATGAACAGCGCCGAGGCCAGGTAGATGCCGATAAAGGACATGGCCGCGACGAACAGGGCGATGGGAATGAATACCGAGAGCACCTGGAGAAATGCCGTACGGCTGACGAAGGCCAGGTTCAAGGCCCGCCAGCGCAGCCCGGTGAGCAGCATATTGGCGGCGCTGGCAATGCTAAGCAGCAGGCCAATATAGAAAGGGAAATAACCCGGCTCGGGGCCGGCGTCACCCCAGCCGATACCTTGTTCGAGGCTGCCGAGCATCACCAGGGCGCCGGTCAGGGCGGTGAACAAGGCTAGGCCGAGCTCGACCCAACGGGTGCTCAGCAATGTCGATGAATCTGCGGAATGGGACATGGGGGGTTCCTCTGAAGAACGGCGCGCGCTGGCACCGGCGTCGCCATGCTTGCGACGCCGGGCCGAGCGCCGGGAATCAGTGACGCAGCCAACCGGCGTCCTTGAATACTGGGGTGACGCGGGTGGTGTCCTGCTCGATGTAGGCGGTCAGTGCGTCGCCCTCAAGGAAGGTCGGCACCAGCGCGTTTTGGCTGACGTAGGCCTTGAACTCTGGGGTCTGAGTGACCTGGTGCATCAGCTCGACGTAGAACGCCCGCTGCTCGGCTGTCACCTCGCCGGGCATGAATACAGTGCGCGGGAAGCGGTACTGATCCACTCCAAGGCCCTGGGATTGGCAGGTCGGGATGTCGGCCCAGGAGCGCTCGCCAGCTACTTTTTCCGTGTATTGCATGGGGGCGCGGCTGAAGACGCACAGTGGTCGGACCTGATTGCCGCGCCATTGGCTGATGCTTTCTGCCGGGTTGTTGAGGTTGCCGGCGATGTGCTTGCCCGCCAACTGGGTGGCGGCTTCACTGCCGCTCTTGAACGGGATGTAGGTCAGCATGCTGCCGGTGGTGCGGTTGAGTAGCAGGGTCAGGGTCTGGTCGACGTCCTTGGACTGGCTGCCGCCCATGCGCAGATTCGGGTTGGCCTTGACCGCTTCATAGAAGCCCCTGGCGTCTTTCCAGGGCGCGTCCTGGTAGGTCCAGAGAATGAAATCGTCTTCGGCCAGGGCCGCCACCGGCGTCAGTTCCTGCCATTGGTAGCCGAGCTTGGCCACCAGCGGCAGCAAGTAGATGTTGTTGGTGCCGATCACCAGTTTGTGGGGATTGCCCTTGTTCATCTTCAGATCGAGGAAGGCCTCGGCGCCGTTGCCGCCGCCCTTGTTCAGGACCACGGTATTGACGTCCAGCAGCTTGTGGGTAGTGAGGATCGACTGGATCAGCCGGCCGAGTTGGTCGGTGCCGCCACCGGGGCCGCCGGCGATGACCATTTCGAGGTTTTTTTCCGGTTGCCAGGTATTGGCCTGTACGGGCAGGGCGCAAAACAGGCTGGCTGCGAGCAATAGGGATGAGGTGCGACGAACGAAAGTTGAGCGCATGGAGAGCCTCTGGTTCTTGTAGTTGTTATGGATGGCTTGTCCGTGGCCGGGGGCCTTAAGCCTGGTACCGAGTGTGGGAAGCTGGCGGCGCAACGTCTACTCAAAACAATACATATACCGATAGCCTGGAGTTATAGATTGGCGTGTCCGGGGCCTGAGTGAAGCGCTGAAACCATCGGAATAGAGCCTTATTGAGGCGCTGGGTGAAAACCGCGGTGGTGTTTCGGAGTTCTCTGAAACCCTTGTAGGCATATCCTCCAGCTATCGGGGTATCTCAAGTTTTGATTAGACGGTTATCGCCAAGGCACTCGATAGTGCCCCCAGGCGACAGCGTCCCAGTCAAGCGTGGTGGAGCGCAACGCGCCTTTATCTGTGAGGAATGAAACATGAGCAAAAGCACGATCGCCATGGTCCTGGGTGACCCGGCGGGCATCGGTCCGGAACTCATCGCCCGACTGCTGAGCCAGCCCCAGGTGCGAGCCCAGGCCCATGTGGTTCTGATAGCCGACGAGGGCGAGATGCGTCGCGGCATGGACATCGCCGGCATGGCGTTTCCCTATCGCTGCGTGAATGCCCTAGAACCCCTGACGTTCAGCGATGACAGGCCGTTGCTGCATGACTTTCGTGGGGCGGCGCAAGGGCCTTTTGCGCGCAGCGAGCCTAGCTTCGTGGGCGGGCGTTACTGCCTCGATACACTGGAGGCGGCCTTATGCCTGACCCAGAGCGGCGTGACCGATGCCGTGCTGTTTGGCCCCTTGAACAAGACCTCGCTGCACATGGCCGGGATGGCCCACAGCGACGAGTTGCATTGGTTCGCTGAACGGTTGGGTTTCCATGGGCCGTTCTGTGAGTTCAACGTTCTGGACAACCTCTGGACCTCGCGGGTGACCTCCCACGTGGCCTTGTCCGCAGTGCCAGGCATGCTCAGCCAGGAGCGGGTGTTGGAAGCCATTCAACTGATTGATCAGGCCCTCAAGCGCAATGGACTTGAGCGACCGCGGATCGGCGTCTGTGGGCTCAATCCACACAATGGCGACAATGGCTCCTTCGGCCGCGAGGAACTGGACATCATCGGCCCGGCGGTGAAGACCGCCCAGGCCCTGGGCATCGCCGCCGACGGGCCTTATCCAGGCGACACCATCTTTCTCAAGGTCCAGGGAGACGCCAGTGCCTTTGACGCGGTGGTGACCATGTACCACGACCAGGGGCAGATCGCGATCAAGCTCATGGGCTTTTCCCGTGGGGTCACGGTCCAGGGCGGTTTGCCGATTCCGATCACCACCCCGGCTCACGGCACCGCCTTCGACATTGCCGGGCAGGGCAAGGCCAATGTCGGTGCTATCCGTCAGGCCTTTGAAATTGCCTGTCGCATGGGTGCCCGTCGTCGCTGAGCACAGGGTTGCCTTCCTCCCCGCATTCCCATGCGCAGGCGTGGGAATGCCCTTCTGTGTTCGGCTTTTTTGAGATCGCTTTTAGCGGCCAGTCCGCCAGCCCCTGCTGCATGGCTGATAACCCTATGTGGCAACAAATCACGTTTTTCGATCACCTGCGGTTATCGGTGGATGCCCATAAGTGATTAGCCGCCGGGACGGGTGCTGGCTACAGTCGCTTCATCTGTTGAGCGGCGGTTCGCCATGCCCTCAAGCGATCGAACAATGACAAGAAGCCCGCCTTGTCCCTTGTGCAAGGCATGACCGGCACTCAAGGAACAACCACATGACCTGTCCAGATTCCGCGCTGGCGCTCGCTCGCGCCATCTCCAAAAGCCGGCTGCGTCTGCTGCCCTTCCTGATCCTGATGTACATCCTGGCCTTTATCGACCGCTCCAACGTCGGCTTCGCCAAGGCGGCGTTGCAAGCCGACACTGGTCTTGGGGATGCGGCCTTCGCCTTTGGCGCCAGCATCTTCTTCATTGGCTACGCGTTCTTTGAAGTGCCCAGCAACTACATGCTGCACCGGCTTGGCGCGCGGGTCTGGCTGTGCCGGATCATGGTCACCTGGGGCCTGGTTTCGGCGGCGATGATGTTTGCCCACAACGCCCAGACCTTCTACGTGCTGCGCTTTCTGCTGGGAGTGGCCGAGGCCGGTTTCTTCCCGGGAATCATCCTCTACCTCACCTACTGGTTTCCGGCCCAGAGCCGTGGTCAGGCCCTGGGGTTGTTCTACTTCGGCTTGCCCCTGGCGCTGGTACTGGGCGGTCCGTTGTCGGGCTGGTTGCTGGAGTTCCACGGGGTGTTTGGCCTGACCAACTGGCAATGGCTGTTTGTGGTCGAGGGACTGATGGCATCGCTGGTGGGCATCGCGGCCTACTTCTATCTGGTGGACCGGCCCGGCGATGCCCGTTGGTTGAGCCGCGATCAGCAGCAGGCGCTGCACATCGCCCTGGCCGAAGAGGATGCGCAGAAGCAGCACGGTAGCCCCCACGGCTTCCTCAGTGCCTTGCGCAACGGTCGGGTGCTGCAGTTCTGCCTGGCCTATTTCACTATCCAGATGAGTGTCTACGGCGTGGTGTTCTACCTGCCGACACGGATCTCTGGACTGCTCGATGGCCACATTGGGCTGAGCGTCGGCCTGATCACCGCGATCCCATGGGTCTGTGCCTTGCTGGTGACGCGTCTGGTGACCCGCTACGCCGACCGTAGCGGCCAGCACCAGCGGTTGGCGGTGGTGATGCTGACCCTGGCGGCCTTGGGCATTGCCGCCTCGGCGTTGGGCGGCAGCATACTCCCGGTGATCCTGGCGTTCTGTCTTGCCGCTGCCGGTTTCGTAGCCGTACAGCCTTTGTTCTGGACCCTGCCCACTGGCTACCTCAGCGGTGCGGCGGCGGCCGGTGGCATCGCCCTGATCAACTCGATTGGCAACCTCGGCGGTTTTGTTGCACCGAATCTCAAGACTCTGATGGAAGCTCAATTTGCCGATACCCGCGCCGGCATGCTCGCCCTGGCCCTGTTGGGCATCCTCGGCGCCATCCTGCTCGCACGGCTCAGTACCCGGCAGACCCCGAGCGCTCCCCAACAGCTCACATCGGCTCAGCTCGATTGATCACTCCCCACGCCTGCAAGGAATCCCCATATGAAAATCAAAGCGATCCGTACCCGCGTCTTCGAATGGAAAGGCAGCGTGGTGCCGCCCCAGGCGCACTTCTGCACCAATGCCTCGGACATCCTTTTCGAGCGAGGCGATGCCATGGGCTCGTTCCGCTTCCACGGCTGGCTGGTGGTGGAAGTGGAAACCGACAACGGTCTGCTGGGTATTGGCAATTGTGCCCTGGCGCCACGGGTGGCCAAGGAAATCATCGACACTTACCTGGCGCCGATCGCCATCGGCGAGGACCCCTTCGACAACGAATACATCTGGCAGAAGATGTACCGCCAGAGCCACGCCTGGGGGCGCAAGGGCATCGGCATGGCGGCGATTTCGGCGATCGACATCGCCCTTTGGGACATTATGGGCAAGGCGGTGAACAAGCCGGTGTTCAAGCTGCTGGGCGGACGCACCAAGGACCAGATCTGGACCTACGCTTCCAAGCTCTACGCCAATGACAACCTCGAGCTGTTCCTCGAAGAGGCCCAGGGCTATCTCAGCCAAGGATTCACCGCGCTGAAGATGCGCTTCGGCTACGGCCCCAAGGACGGACCGGCGGGCATGCGCCGTAATATCGAGCAGGTGCGCGCCCTGCGTGAGCTGACCGGCCCCGACGTGGACATCATGCTCGAGTGCTACATGGGGTGGACCCTAGAGTACGCCCGGCGCATGTTGCCCAGATTGGCAGAGTTCGAGCCGCGTTGGCTGGAGGAGCCGGTGATCGCCGACGACCTTGAAGGCTACGTCGAGCTGAAAAAGATGGGCATCATGCCGATCTCCGGCGGTGAGCACGAGTTCACCTCTTACGGTTTCAAGGACTTGCTGGAGCGCCGTGCGGTGGACGTGATCCAGTACGACACCAACCGCGTCGGCGGCATCACTGCCGCACGTAAGATCAACGCCATGGCCGAAGCCTGGTCGGTGCCGGTGATCCCTCATGCCGGGCAGCTGCACAACTACCATTTGACCCTGTCCACCACAGCCTCGCCGATGGCTGAGTTTTTTCCGGTGTTCGACGTCGAGGTGGGCAACGAACTCTTTTACTACGTGTTCAAGGGCGAGCCGCAGCCGGTCAAGGGCTATATCCAACTCGACGACCGCACGCCGGGCCTGGGCCTGGAAATCTCCGAAGATCATCTGAGTGAATTCAACATCATCGAATAAGCCTGGGGCGCCGCTTATGGGCGGCGCCGTGGCGAGCTGTGGGAGAACGAACATGCGCCTGATTCAGTTTGAAAACAGCGCCGGCCAGCGTCAGGTCGGTGTGATCGAAGACCAACAGTTGCGGGTGCTACGCAACACCGTCAGCACTCGCGAACTGGCCCTGGCGGCAATCCGCAACCAGCGCAGCCTGCAACAGGAAGCCCATCAGCGAGGCAGCGATCCGGGCCCGGACTACGGGCAGTTGTTGCAGTTGGGCCGGGTCCTGCCGCCGCTGGACCATGAAGACCCGGCTCATTGCCTGATCAGTGGTACCGGACTGACCCATCTGGGCAGTGCGTCGACCCGGGACCAGATGCACCAACAGGACGCTGGGGCAGATACCGGCATGACCGACACCCTGCGCATCTTCAAATGGGGGTTGGCGGGCGGCAAGCCCGAAGCCGGGCAGGCGGGTGTCCAGCCGGAGTGGTTCTACAAGGGCGACGGCAGCATCGTTGTACGCCCTGGCGCGGACTTTCCGTTGCCGGTCTTTGCCGAGGATGCCGGTGAGGAGCCGGAGCTCACTGGCCTTTATGTGATTGGCGATGATGGCCTGCCTTACCGCGTGGGTTACGCCTTGGGCAATGAGTTTTCCGATCATCTGATGGAACGGCGCAACTACTTGTATCTGGCCCATTCCAAACTGCGTCACTGTGCTTACGGTCCAGAGTTGCGGGTCGGAGAGCTGCCTAGCCATCTGCAGGGCAGCAGCCGCATCGTGCGTGGCGGTCAGGTGCTCTGGGAGAAGGCGTTTCTCACGGGTGAAGGCAACATGTGCCACAGCCTCGCCAACCTCGAATATCACCACTTCAAGTACACCCAGTTCCTGCGCCCCGGTGACGTTCACGTGCACTACTTTGGTACCGCCACGCTGTCCTTTGCCGACGGCGTGCGGCCCCGTCCCGGCGATCGTTTCCAGATCAGCCTTGAAACCTTCGGCGCGCCACTGGAAAACGGCATCGGCGAGAGTGCCCAGCCCTTGGCCATCGGTCAGGTTCGCCCCCTTTGAACCTTCAGCCACCGGCCCCGGCGCCGGTCAAGGAAAACCCCATGAATCGTTTGTCAGGACACAACTACATCGGCGGTGCTCGCAGCGCCCAGGGCAGCGTGCAACTGCAGAGCCTGGATGCCAGCACGGGCCAGGCCCTGCCTGGACATTTCTTCCAGGCCACCGAGGCCGAAGTACACGCCGCGGCCCAGGCAGCGGCGTCGGCTTATCCGCTGTTTCGCGAACTGGGCGCCGAGCGGCGTGCCCAGTTTCTCGATGCCATCGCTGATGAACTGGACGCACTGGGTGATGATTTCATCGCCACCGTGTGTCGGGAAACCGCCTTGCCCACGGCACGGATCCAGGGTGAACGCAGTCGCACCAGCGGCCAGTTGCGGCTGTTTGCCAAGGTCCTGCGTCGAGGTGATTTCCTGGGGGCGCGTATCGACCGTGCCTTGCCCCAGCGCCAGCCTCTGCCGCGTCCTGATCTGCGCCAGTACCGCATCGGCGTGGGCCCGGTGGCGGTGTTTGGCGCCAGCAATTTTCCCCTGGCGTTCTCCACCGCTGGCGGCGATACCGCAGCGGCCCTGGCCGCCGGCTGCCCGGTGGTGTTCAAGGCTCATAGCGGGCACATGGCGACCGCCGAGTGGGTGGCGCAGGCCATCATCAGCGCGGCGCAGCGTAGCGACATGCCGGCCGGGGTGTTCAACATGATCTATGGCGGCGGAGTGGGGGAGTGGCTGGTCAGGCATCCGGCGATCCGTGCGGTGGGC
The DNA here is from genome assembly GCF_009861525.1 of Pseudomonas sp. LD120. Lineage (GTDB taxonomy): Bacteria > Pseudomonadota > Gammaproteobacteria > Pseudomonadales > Pseudomonadaceae > Aquipseudomonas. The sequence goes on from NZ_WVHL01000005.1 coordinate 1,839,995, forward strand.
TTTACCGGTTCGCTCAAGGGTGGCAATGCCCTGTGCCAGATGGCCGCGAGCCGGGCGCAACCGATCCCGGTGTTCGCTGAGATGTCGAGCATCAACCCGGTGATCCTGCTGCCTGGGGCACTCGCTACCCGGGGCGAGCAAATCGCCGCCGAATTGGCGGGGTCGGTGACCTTGGGCGCGGGTCAATTCTGCACCAATCCAGGCTTGATCATCGGCCTGCGTTCGCCGCAGTTCAGCGCTTTTGTTCAGCAACTTGGTGCACAGATGAGCAGGCAGGGGCCGCAGACCATGCTCAATCACGGCACCCTGGCCAGCTATTGCCAGGGTTTGGATGCTCTGCACCGGCATCCTGGCGTGCGACATCTGACCGGTCAGCCGCAGCTGGCAGGTCAGGCCCAACCCCAGTTGTTCCAGGCCGATGTCCGCCTACTGCTGGAAGGAGATGAGTTGCTCCAGGAAGAAGTTTTCGGTCCGGCCAGCATCGTCATCGAAGTAGCGGATCAAGCCGAACTGGCGGCAGCGCTGCAGGGCTTGCGCGGTCAGTTGACCGCGACCCTGATCGGTGAGCAACAGGAGCTGCTGGAGCATCGCTGGTTGACGCTGGCCTTACAGGAAAAGGTTGGCCGCCTGTTGCTCAACGGTTACCCGACCGGGGTCGAAGTTTGCGATGCCATGGTGCATGGCGGGCCCTATCCCGCGACTTCCGATGCCCGGGGCACCTCGGTGGGAACTCTGGCCATCGAGCGCTTCCTGCGGCCGGTGTGTTTCCAGAACTACCCGGACGCGCTGCTGCCAGAAGCCCTGCGCGATGCCAATCCGTTGGGGATTGTGCGCCTGGTGGACGGTGAACCGAGTCGTGCCGTGCTTTGAATCCGGTAGCCGCTGGCAAGCTGTGGCGAGGCTGCGAAAAGGCCTGCAGGCCTTGCTTGGAGGTCTGCTGGCGAACCCATTCGCAACCAGCAGCGGCTACACGACCCCGATTTGGCTTGGACTCGTAGCTGTGGCCACGAGAGCCACGGGGTCAGCGATCGTTGGCCTTGACCGTCGGGCGCAGCACCAGCCACAAGGCGCCGCCGATCAGCGCGCCGCCATACAGGTGCGCCATGGACAGCGGCTCATCCAGCAGCAAGGCGCCCCACAACACACCGAACGGTGGAATCATGAAGGTCACGGTCATCGAACGCACCGGGCCGATGGCGCTGAGCAAGCGGAAATACAGCACATAGGCAAAGGCCGTGCAGCCCAGGCCCAAGCCCAGCAGCGACAGCCACACGCTCCAACCGCCCCAACTGGCCGGCGGTTGGCTGAGGGCGTCATAGGCGAACAGCGGCAATAGCAGCAGGGTGGCGCCGAGCATGCTGCCCAGGGCCGAAAGGCGGCTGTCCAGTCCGCCCGCCTGATCCAGCCAGCGCCGGGCGAGGAACCCGGCAAAGCCGTAGCAGGTGGTGGCCATCAGGCAAGACAGGGCACCCAGCAGCAGGTCCTGGTCGAACGCCACGGGGCCTGCACGGGTCAGGATGCCGACCCCGAACAAGCCCAGGCAGACCCCGGCGATCTTGCTCAGGGACAAGCGTTCATGAAAAAACAGTCCGCCGATCAACACCCCCATCAACGGCGTGGTGGCGTTGAAGATCGCCGAATACCCGGCGGGCAGCACCTGGGCCGCCACCGAGTACATCGTGGCCGGCACTCCGGAGTTGATCATCCCAAGCAGTAGCACGGTCTTGAGCTTGCCGCGAAAGTCCCAGCTCACCCGCATTACCAGCAGCATCACCAGCAAGCCGGCGGCGGCGATCGACACCCGAAAAAAAGCCGTGGGCACCGTGCCCAGTACCGGGGCGATGATGCGCATGAACAAAAAACTCGCGCCCCAGATGGCCGCCAGGGACAACAGACGCAGGAGGTCGACAAGTCTCACGGCAAATTCCTTTCTCGAAGGGCGGGAATGTTGCCCAGAGGTGGACGACCTGGCAAACCTTATTGCGTGATTTACAGGACAAAGCGCGTGATCAGGCCATTGAGATCAATCGCCAGTCGTGACAGTTCCTGGCTGGCGGCCGAGGTCTGGGTTGCGCCTGCGGCGGTCTGGGTCGACAGGTCGCGAATGTTCACCAGGCTGCGGTCTACGTCCCGTGCCACCAGAGCCTGTTGCTCGGCGGCACTGGCGATTACCAGGTTGCGTTGGCTGATCAGGGAAATCGCGCCGGTGATTTTCTCCAGGGCGGTGCCGGCGTTACTGGCCCGTTGCAGGGTGTGCCCGGCCTGATCGGCACTGCTTTGCAGGGCGCTGACGGTGGAGTCGGTGCCGTGCTGAATGCTGCTGATCATGTGCTCGATCTCTGCCGTGGAATCCTGGGTACGCTGGGCCAGCGAGCGCACCTCGTCGGCGACCACGGCAAACCCGCGTCCGGCTTCACCGGCCCGGGCGGCTTCGATGGCGGCGTTCAATGCCAGCAGGTTGGTCTGCCCGGCGATCCCGCGGATCACCTCCAGGACTTTGCTGATGTCCTGGGCCTGGGTGGCCAGCCCTTGGGCGTGCTGCGAGGCGCCGAGCACTTCGTTGACCAGGTTCTGGATCGACTCGATGGTTTCGCTGACTTGTTGATGACCATGCTGGCTGTCCTGGTCCGAGGCTTCGGAGGCTTCGGCGCTGGACACCGCGTTGCTGGCCACTTCGTCCACCGCCGCGCTCATTTGCGTCACCGCGGTGGCAGCCTGCTCGATTTCATCGTTCTGCAGTTGCAAGCCCCGGGTGCTTTGTTCCATCACGGAACTCATTTCCTCGGCGGCCGAGGCCAGTTGCCGGGAAGAATCGGCGATACCACGAATGGTCGAGCGCAGGTTGCCCTGCATTTCGCTCAGCGCGCTCAGCAGTTGCGCCGGTTCGTCCTTGCCGTGGCTGTTGATGTTCTGGGTCAGGTCGCCAGCTGCGATGGTTCGCGCCACCGCCAGGGCCTGGGCTAACGGCGCGGTGATGCTGCGGGTGAGCATCCAGGCCAGTGCCAGGGTGCTGATCAGGGCGAGGGCAATGATCGAACCGACGATCCACAGCGAGCGATCGTAGAGCGCGGCGGCCTCGTTCGCGGCGTTGTCGGCGCCGTTCTGGTTGAACGTAATGAGGTCCTCCAAGGCCTGGTCCAGTACCTTGCCCTGGGGCGCCAGTTGCTCATTGAGACTGGCATCGGCCTGCTCGGTCATGCCGGCTTCAATCTGCTTGATGATCTGCTCGAGAATCGTTTCATACCGCGCGACCGCACTTTTGAGTTGCGCAAGCATGGCCGCTTCCTGTGCATCACTGAGCAGGGTCTTGTGTTGCTCCAGGCGTTGCGCCAGTTCCTGGCGTTGTTCGCTGATGATGCGTTTGCTTTTTTCTTGACTCGCAGGTCGGTCGTCGGCTAGCAGGCGTAAAGCTTCCATGCGGATGGTGGCGATATTGGCGGCGCTGTCGTGGATGCTCTCAATGGTGGGCATCCACGACGCTTCGATGACTTTTGCACTCTCGCGCAGGCTTGCCATCTGGCTCAGGCAGAACAGCCCGACTATCACCAGCAGGCAGGCCAACAGTGCAAAACTCAAGCTGGCTCGCAAACCGATTCGAATGTTTCTGATGGACATCATGTGCTCCTTGACGGCGGTAAAAAGTCTGAAGCCCTCGCTGGATAGGTTTGTTTTTATAGAAGAGGGAGAGCGCCTTATATGTCAAAGTGCCACTACTCCGAAAGGCCTTGAATAGAGCCTTCTTCTTAAAACCGATGGCGTGTCGATGGATAAAAAAGGTGCGGGGGGGGCTCAGGCGCAACGGTCTGGTGGGGCTCACGCCGTGCTGCTGGCGGCCTACAGGTGAATCGATTAAGTTCGCCCAAGGGTGACTGTCGAGGGTTTTTATTGACCGAGCGGTCGGTTAAAAAAAATGACTGGCGGCCCGTAACGATTGCGGATCGCCAGTGGCCGGGAGCAAAAATGCGCTTCTCCTCAGGCGGTTTCACTGGCTAAGCTCAGGCACCGCAAAATTCCCGCAGAGGTCTTCTTATGCCGCAGTCATGGCCCGCCGCCGATATCGCTCGAATGATCCTTGATGGCTTCGACGACTATCGCGAGCACTTTCGCCAGATCACCGATGGTGCCCGGCAACGCTTCGAGCAGGCGCAGTGGCAGGAGGCACAGGCCGCTTCGGCGGCGCGGATCAATCTGTATGAGGACAAGGTCGGCGAAACCGTGGCCCGGCTGCATCAGACCTTCAATGACGGGGCGCTGATGGACGTCAGTCATTGGCCTCTGGTGAAGAGCGCCTACATCAGTCTGATCGACCTGCGTTTTGACGATGAACTGTCCGAGACTTGGTACAACTCGATCTTCTGTGGGTTGTTCAGTCATGACCTGATCAGCGATGGCTGCATGTTCATCCACACCACCCGGCCCAGCCTGCGCCGGGCCCGGGCCGCGCAGACCCGCACTTACAAGCCCCAGGGCAACCTGTCGGCGATGCTTGAACAAGTGTTTGCCGACTACCGTTTCAGCGCGGGTTACGCCGACCTGCCGGGCGACTTGCGGCGCCTTGAGGCGCAGCTCCGGGAGAACCTGCCGGACTGGGTGTGCAAGGACCCGGAACTGACCCTGGAGCTGTTCTCTTCGGTGCTGTATCGCAACAAGGGCGCCTACCTGGTGGGGCGCATCTTCACCCATGAAGAGCAGTGGCCGCTGGTGATCCCGCTGCTGCACCGCGAAGGCCGGGGCATCCAGATCGACGCCCTGATTACCGACGAGGCCGATGTCTCGATCATCTTCTCCTTCACTCGCTCGTACTTCATGGTGGATGTGCCGGTGCCGGCGGAATTCATCGGCTTTCTCAAGCGCATCCTGCCGGGCAAGCACATTGCCGAGCTGTACACCTCCATCGGCTTCTACAAGCACGGCAAGTCGGAGTTCTACCGCGCCCTGATCAACCACCTGGCCAGTACCGACGACCGTTTCATCATGGCCCCGGGGGTGCGCGGCATGGTCATGAGCGTGTTCACCTTGCCGGGCTTCAACACCGTGTTCAAGATCATCAAGGACCGTTTCTCGCCGTCGAAGAACGTCGACAGGGCCACGGTGATCGAGAAGTACCGGCTGGTGAAAAGCGTCGATCGGGTCGGGCGCATGGCCGACACCCAGGAGTTCGCCGATTTCCGCTTTCCCCTGAGCAAGTTCGACCCGGCGTGCCTTGAAGAACTGCTGGAAGTGGCGCCGTCCACCGTGGCAGTGGATGGCGACACCGTGCTGATTCGCCACTGCTGGACCGAGCGTCGCATGACCCCGCTCAATCTTTACCTGGAGCACGCCAATCCGGATCAGGTGCGCGAGGCCCTGGAGGATTACGGCCTGGCGATCAAGCAGTTGGCGGCGGCCAACATCTTCCCCGGTGACATGCTGCTGAAAAACTTCGGCGTCACCCGCCACGGTCGAGTGGTGTTCTACGACTACGACGAGATCTGCTTTCTCACCGAAGCCAACTTCCGCCACATTCCGGCGCCGCGCACCCCGGAAGATGAAATGGCGTCCGAACCCTGGTACTCCATCGGGCCTCAGGATGTGTTCCCCGAGGAGTTCCCGCCGTTCCTGTTCGCCGATGCCGGCCAGCGCAAGCTGTTCGACCAGTTGCACGGCGAACTGTACAACGCCGACTACTGGAAGGGCCTGCAAGAGGCGATTCGCGCCGGCAAAATCATCGATGTCTTCCCTTACCGGCGCAAAGGCCTGGAAGACGAATAAAAGTGCAGGAGCCGGCGTGCCGGCGAAGGCGTCCTCACGGGCCCCTTCACCGGCACGCCGGCTCCTACGTATTGCCTGGACTTTTCTGCGACAATCGCGGCCTGCCTAAATAGACGACATTTTGCGTACCTGATGACTTCTGAATCGCCTGCAATCGACCAACTGTTGAAAAATCTCGATCAAGCCATGCTCGCCGACCGCCACCGGTTGCGCCGGCAGTTGCTTGAACTGCGCAAGAAGCCCGACGAGGCCAAGCTCGCCCAGTGGCTGGAGCGGATGCAGGCGTCGTGCAACCTGGTGACGGCGCGGCGCGCGAGCGTGCCGCTGATCCGCTATGACGACAGCCTGCCGATCGCCGCCAAGCGCGACGAAATCAAGGACGCGCTGCTCAAGCATCAGGTGCTGATCATTGCCGGTGAGACCGGCTCGGGCAAAACCACCCAGTTGCCGAAGATCTGCCTGGAAATCGGTCGTGGCCAGCACGGCCTGATCGGCCATACCCAGCCCCGGCGGATCGCCGCCCGCAGCGTCGCCAGCCGAGTGGCCGAAGAACTGGCCACGCCCCTGGGGTCGCTGGTGGGCTACCAGGTGCGTTTCGAGGACCAGAGCGACGCCAGCACTCTGATCAAGCTGATGACCGACGGTATCCTGCTGGCGGAAACCCAGAACGATCGTTTTCTCGAACGCTACGACACGATCATCGTCGACGAGGCCCACGAGCGCAGCCTGAACATCGACTTCCTCCTTGGCTACCTCAAGACCCTGTTGCCACGGCGTCCGGACCTGAAGGTCATCATCACCTCGGCGACCATCGACCTGGAGCGCTTCTCCAAGCACTTCGATAACGCGCCGATCGTCGAAGTCTCCGGGCGCACCTTCCCGGTGGAAACCTGGTATCGGCCCTTGACCCTGGAACAGGACGAGGAGGGCAACCGGGTCGAGGACGACCTCACGGTGGATCAGGCGATCCTCGCCACCCTGGATGAAATCGCCGCCTACGAGCGCAGCGAACGCCGCAGCCCCGGAGACGTGCTGGTGTTCCTGCCCGGCGAGCGGGAGATCCGCGACGCCGCGGACATGCTGCGCAAGGCCCAGCTCAAGCACACCGAGATCCTGCCGCTGTATGCGCGCCTGTCGCCGGCGGAGCAGCAGCGGATCTTCCAGTCCCACCCGGGGCGGCGCGTGGTGCTGGCAACCAACGTCGCGGAAACCTCGCTGACCGTGCCGGGCATCCGCTACGTGATCGACAGCGGCACCGCGCGCATCAGCCGCTACAGCTACCGGGCCAAGGTCCAACGCCTGCCCATCGAGGCGATTTCCCAGGCCAGCGCCAACCAGCGCAAGGGCCGCTGCGGCCGGGTCGAACCAGGGATCTGTGTGCGCCTGTACAGCGAGGAGGATTTCCTCGGCCGGCCAGAGTTCACCGACCCGGAGATCCTGCGCACCAACCTGGCGGCGGTGATCCTGCAGATGCTCCATCTGCGCCTGGGCGAAATCACCGCGTTCCCCTTTATCGAGCCGCCGGATGGCAAGGCCATCAGCGACGGTTTCAACCTGCTGCAAGAACTCTCGGCGGTGGACCGCAACAGCCAGCTGACGCCCCTGGGCCGACAGTTGGCGCGCCTGCCGGTGGACCCGCGCATGGGCCGCATGCTGCTGGAAGCGGCCAGGCTCGGCAGCCTGCAGGAAGTGCTGATCGTCGCCAGTGCCATGTCGATCCAGGACCCCCGCGAACGCCCACCGGAGCGCCAGCAGGCCGCTGATCAGGCCCACGCGCAGTGGAAAGACGTGGACTCGGACTTCGCCGGGCTGGTCAATCTGTGGCGCGGCTTCGAAGAACAGCGCCAGGCCCTGACCGCCAGCCCACTGCGCAATTGGTGCCGCAAGAACTTCCTGAATTACCTGCGCCTGCGGGAATGGCGCGATTCGCACCGGCAACTGAGCCTGATCTGTCGCGACCTGCAACTGAGCCTGAACAAGGAACCGGCGGATTACCCGAAACTGCACAAGGCGGTCTTGGTTGGCCTCTTGAGCCAGATCGGCCAGAAGACCGAGGACGGCGACTACCTCGGTGCCCGTCAGCGGCGCTTCTGGATTCACCCGTCCTCGGGCTTGGGCAAGAAACGCCCGCAATGGCTGATGACCGCCGAGTTGGTGGAAACCACCAAGCTCTATGCGCGCATGGTGGCCAAGATCGAGCCGGACTGGATCGAGCCCCTGGCCGGCCACCTGGTGAAGAAAAACCACTTCGAGCCCCATTGGGAGAAGAAGCGCGGCCAGGTGGTGGCCTACGAGCAGATCACCCTGTTCGGGCTGATCGTGGTCGGCCGCCGGCCGGTGCATTACGGCCCGGTGGACCCGGTGGTGTCCCGCGAGCTGTTTATCCGCGAGGCCCTGGTGCGCGGCGAGATCCAGTCCAAGACCAAGTGTCTGACAGCCAATACCCAACTGCTGGAGCAGCTCGACGCCCTGGAGGCCAAGGCCCGGCGCCGCGACATCCTGGCAGACGAGGAAACCCTGTTCGCCTTCTACGATGAGCGCCTGCCGGCGGAGATCCATCAGACCGCGACCTTCGACAGTTGGTACCGGGTGCACAGCCAGAAGAACCCGCAGTTGCTGATCATGCGCGAGGAAGATGTGCTGGCCCGCGAGGCCAGCGAAGTCACCGCCAAGCAGTACCCGGACACCCTGCACATCGGCGACCTGGAACTGGCCCTGAGTTATCACTTCGAACCCAACCATCCCCGCGACGGCGTGACCCTGCGGGTGCCGGCGCCGCTGCTGCCGGCGCTGCCCGCCGAGCGACTGGAATGGCTGGTGCCGGGGCTGATCGAGGCCAAGTGCATTGCCCTGGTGCGCAACCTGCCCAAGGCCCTGCGCAAGAACTTCGTCCCGGTGCCGGACTTCGTCAAGGCGGCCTTGCAGCGCCTGGAATTTGCCGAAGGTTCGTTGCCCCAGGCCCTGGGCCGCGAGCTGCTGCGCATGACTGGCGCGCGGGTCAGCGATGAGGCCTGGAGCGAAGCCGAACAACAGGTGGAAAGCCACCTGCGGATGAACCTGGAAATCGTCGACGCCCAGGGCAAGTTCCTCGGCGAAGGCCGTGACCTGGCCGAACTGACCGCGCGGTTCGCCGAAGCCAGCCAGGCTGCCTTGGCAGTGCCGCAAACCGCCAAGAGCCAGCAGCCGGTGGAAGCCAAGGTGTTTGCCGCCGTCGCGCAAAAGACCCAGCAGAAGATCGCCGGGCTGTCGATGACGGTGTATCCGGCGTTGGTAGAGGAGGCCGGGACGGTCAAGGAAGGGCGTTTCTCCACCGCCGCCGAAGCCGAGTTCCAGCACCGCCGGGCCCTGCAGCGCCTGCTGTTGCAGCAACTGGCCGAACCGGCCAAGTTCCTGCGGGGCAAGTTGCCGGGGCTGACCGAGCTGGGCCTGCTGTACCGTGAATTGGGCCGGGTCGATGCGCTGGTGGAAGACATTCTGCTGGCCAGCCTCGACAGCTGCATCCTGGAAGGCGAAGCCAGCTTGCCCCGGGATGGCGCGGGGCTGGCCTCCCTGGCCGAGCGCAAGCGCGGCGCCTGGACCGAACATGCCGAGCGTCTGGCGCGCCTGACCCTGGAGATCCTCAAGCTCTGGCACGGCCTGCAAAAACGCTTCAAGGGCAAGATCGACCTGGCCCAGGCGGTGGCTCTCAATGACATCAAGTCGCAGTTGGCGAATCTGGTGTACCCGGGCTTTGTCCGGGAAACCCCGGCCCTGTGGCTCAAGGAACTGCCGCGCTACCTCAAGGCGGTGGAGCTGCGTTTCGAGAAACTCGGCAGCCAGGTGCAGAAGGACCGGGTCTGTAGCTCCGAGCTGGCCGGGCTGTGGAATCAGTACCAGAGTCGTGCGCAAAAGCATGCCCAGGAAGGCAAGCGCGACCGGCAACTGGAGCTGTATCGCTGGTGGCTGGAGGAGTACCGGGTGTCCCTGTTTGCCCAGCAACTGGGGACCAAGGTGCCGATATCCGACAAGCGTCTGAACAAGCAGTGGAGTCAGGTGGAGGCCTGACCCAACACCTCCTTAGGCGCTGGTTTGCCAGCGAAGGTGCGATCAAGGGCGATGCAAGGCTCAACCCGGTTCGTCGGCAAGCCGGCACCTACTGGGCGCGGCAATTGCGGCGAAATACCTGTGGTTATGGCAAACTCCGCCGTCATAAATGCCGGCCTCGGGTGCCTGTACGACAGGCTGCCCGGGCGAATCGGAATAAAGCGATGCCAGGAATGGCTCCCTCAGCGGGGGGCGTTCCTTTACGGTTTGGTACGACAGTGCCAATACCTTCTGCCTCATCACACTAGAGGAACGACCGTGCATAACGTCGTCATCAGCGGCACCGGCCTGTTTACCCCGGCCAACAGTATTTCCAACGAAGAGCTGGTGGAGTCTTTCAACACCTACGTCCAGCAGTTCAACAGCGACAACGCCGCTGCCATCGAACGGGGCGAAGTGCAGGCCCTGACCGAATCCAACGCCGCCTTCATCGAAAAAGCCTCCGGGATCAAGAGCCGCTTCGTCATGGACAAAGACGGCATTCTTGATCCGCAGCGCATGGTTCCGAACCTCGCGGAGCGCTCCAACGACGAGTGGTCGGTGCTCTGCCAGATGGCCGTGGCCGCGGCTGAACAGGCCCTGCAACGGGCCGGCAAGACCGCCGCCGACATCGACGGGGTGATCGTCGCCTGCTCCAACCTGCAGCGCGCCTACCCGGCCATCGCCATCGAAGTCCAGGCCGCCCTGGGCATCCAGGGCTTTGGTTTCGACATGAACGTGGCCTGCTCTTCGGCAACCTTCGGCATCCAGGCTGCTTGCAACAGCGTGCAACTGGGCCAGGCCCGGGCGATCCTGATGGTCAACCCGGAAGTCTGCACCGGGCACCTGAACTTCCGTGACCGCGACAGCCACTTCATCTTCGGCGACGCCGCCACCGCAGTGATCATCGAACGGGCCGACCTGGCCACCTCCAAGCACCAGTTCGAGATCGTCAGCACCAAGCTGCTGACCCAGTTCTCCAACAACATCCGCAACAACTTCGGCTTCCTCAACCGCGCGGCGCAAGAGGGCATCGGTGCGCGGGACAAGCTGTTCGTCCAGGAAGGCCGCAAGGTATTCCGTGATGTGTGCCCGATGGTGGCCGAGCTGATCGCGGCGCACCTGGAAGAAAACCAGCTCAATGTCGGCGACGTGAAGCGCTTCTGGCTGCACCAGGCCAACCTCAGCATGAACCACCTGATCGTCAAGAAACTGCTGGGCCGCGAAGCCACGGTAGAAGAGGCGCCGGTGATTCTCGACACTTACGCCAACACCAGTTCGGCAGGCTCGGTGATTGCCTTCCACAAGTACCAGGACGATCTGGCCGGCGGCGATCTGGCAGTGCTCAGTTCCTTTGGTGCGGGTTATTCCATCGGTAGCGTCCTGCTACGCAAACGTTGATCTAGGCTGATCGGGGTGTGGCGCAGGGCTGCATTCAGGCGTCACACCCCCTCACACCTGCATGATTGAACGAGGCACGAATGGCTGCTGCTGATGACACGCAACTGCTAGAGCGCCTGTTGGCGGGCGAACAAAAAGCTTTCAAGGAACTGGTCAGTACCTACCAGAGTGCCATGCGCGCGGTGGCGTATGCGATTGTCGGCAACCGGCACGCCGACGAAGTAGTGCAGGACGCCTGGCTCTCGGTGGTACGCAACCTGTCAGGGTTTCAGGGGCGTTCCAGCCTCAAGACCTGGCTGTTGACCATCACGGCCAACGCGGCCAAGGGCCGTTATAAGCAGAATCGTCGGGAGGTGTTGCTCGATGATCTGCCGGCCCCCCACGGCACCGTGGGCGATGAGCGATTTTCTTCCAGCGACGGCCATTGGCTGGTGGCGCCATTCGCCTGGCACGAAGACACCCCCGAAGCCCTGTTGACCGAAGCGGAACTGCGCGACTGCCTGGAACACACCCTGCTCAGCCTTTCGGAGTTGCAAAGCAGCGTTTTGCTGCTGCGCGAACGCCAGGGCCTGGAGCTGGAAGAGATCTGTAATCTTTTGAGCCTTACGCTCTCCAATGTTCGGGTGCTATTGCACCGGGCACGTTTGAAGGTCTTCGCTACCGTGGAGCATTTTGAGGAAACCGGCCAATGCTGACTTGTAAGGAACAGGTGGCACGATCCAGCGATTATCTCGATGGTCAATTGAGCGTTCGCGAGCGTTTGATGATGCGTCATCACTTGCTGTTCTGCCCCAATTGCCGGCGTTTCATTCGTCAGATGCGTCTGTTGCAGGCCACCGTGCGGCTGATGCCGGAAAAACCTGTCGAGGGAGTGGACGCCTTGGCCGAGCGCCTGGCGACGCAACTGCGCAAGGACCGTCCTTGAGGGGGGAAACAGGCCAGCGTGAGTGCAACGAACGGATGATGGGGATCGTCGCCCCACGCCAGACTGTTGAGCCCTGCAAACGATGCCCGCAGCTTTCACGCGCATCGTTTGAGGTGGATTGCCTGGTCGCTTAGAACTTCGCTTCTGCGTCCAACTGCAAGGTATTGGTGTTGGCGTCGCGCTGAGTGCGGCTGGAGAAATCAGCCTTGGTCAGGAAGTAGGTCGCGCCGAGGGCGAAGTTCTTGTCGATGTCGTAGCCGACCTTGAACTTGTGACCGCGCGCGCCGGTGGTGCCGTTGGCGAAGTCGGAGTCGGTGAAGGCACCGACCACGGCATTGCGCTGCACGTCACGATAGTTGTAGTCGAGGTTGAAACCGAAGACTTTCGACTTGGCCCCCAGCAGCCAGGCGGTGTCCTGATCGTTCACCGCATCGTTGTTCTTCACGTACTGACCGTAGAACGACAGCGGCATCGGCAGGCCGCCGATGTCGATCTGGCTGAAACCTTCGTACAGGCGGAACTGGTTGTCGGCCGAGTTGCCGTTGACTGCCAGGGCACAGGGCGTGGACGAACCGGTGCAACGGCTGTCCTTGTCGTTCTGGTAGGCATACACGCTGCCGCCGACGGTCAGTTTCAGGTTGTCGCTGAGGGCGAAGCGGCTACCCAACTGGCCGGAAGTCAGGCGCAGGTCATGGCGGAACTGCACGCCTTCGCCGTCGACGTTGTCCTTGAGGGAGTAGTTACCCAGGCTACCGAACAGTTCGGCGCTGCTGCCCAGCGGGTATTTGTAGGTGACCGCCAGACCTTCAGGGTTGATGTCACCGTCCCAGATCACGTCGCCCATGCTGACCCAGGGTTGCAGCATCTTGCCGCCGATCACGTGCAGGTTCTTCACCGCGTCCGGGTGATAGTCGATGTAGCCCAAGTCCAACCAGATCTGCTTCTTGTCGAAGTAGTCGTTCTGGTCCTGGTTGGTGGAGCGGGCATCGTCGCCGCCGCCGGTGGCGATACGAATACCGGTGTCTACCTGTGGGTTGATTTCGCTATAGGCGCCCAGGCGGGCGCGGATGCGCTGACGATTCTTGTCCCGACCACCGTTGTTGGGTTCGCCATCGATCTTGATGGTTTCCTGGCGCACGCGGACGTCACCTTTGAACTGCGTCTTGGCGGCCCAGGCCAGTTTCTGGTTGAAGGCGCTCATTTCGTTGGCCTTCTTGGTGGCCGCTGCGACTTGTTCGTTGGTCTCTTGCTGCGCTTGCTGGGCTATTTGCTGAGCCTTTTGATCCTTGGCCAGTTCGGCTTGCAGCTCAACGTACTGCGTCTGGGAAATCGAGCCGTTGGCCTTGAGCATGTCCAGCAGTTTGGCGTCGACCGCGGCACTGGCGGGAACACTCATGGCCAGTAACAGGCCGCCACACAGGGCTGCCGCAGTTTTCGTGGAAGCAAGGCGCATAGCAATCTCCGGAAATAAGAGCGGATGGCTTAAACATCCTGGGCACAACCGACCCGCGAGGGTCGGAAAACAGTGATCGGGTAGAACCCGGCGTTCTAAAAACAGGCGCCAGTATCACGATGGTTTATGACAGAACGATGGCGAAGTAATGGCGTGCAGATGACGGTGCGAGACCGGGCCTGAGCCCTTGTCCGAGCCTCTGTCTGGGGTGTTGTCGGTGGTGTGCGGCGGCGATCACCTGGTGTTCAGAAACGCGGTGTCGTGGCAGAAGATCGGAGCGGTGGGGGGGGCGGGGTGCTTGGTTTGAACTGGGTCTCAGAGCTTCAGCGCTCAGGTCTCAGGGCTCAGGGCGGTCAGGCGTCAGGGGCAGGTGGTCTCCTGCAGGTACAGCCACTGCACCGAGTCGTCCCGGACCCGGATGAGCGCCAGTGACAGGCGCGAGGTCTGGCTCTGATTCAGGTGATGGGTTTCCTTGTAGCGGATCGCCGCGCTCTGGCCCTCCTGCCACAGGCAGTGCAGGTCGCTGATGCTGATTTCCAGCCCGGCGCGGGTGCCCAGCGCGCCGCGAAACAGCAGCTCCACCTGTTCCCGGCCCACCAGCGCGCCGCTGGTGGTCACCATCTGGAAGTCCTCGGCGAACACTGGCAGCAATTGCTCGATGCAGGCCGCGCCATCCCCTTGTTGATCGGTGAACACGCGGTGAATCAGTTGATGAATCCAGTGCACGCTGTACTGCGCCTGTTTAATGATCGAGTTGGGCATGGGAGACCTTTTGTGTGGGGAGGGTGTTCAGGGCCAGCAGCGGCAGTAGGCCGGCGAGCGCTGCCAGGAGCAGGCTCAGGTGATAGGCCGCGAGGGCGTCCAGGTCGCTGAGCAGCAGGTTGTAAAGCATCAGCAGCGAGGCCGCGCCAACGCTGAAGGCCACCTGCCGGTTGATGTTCCAGATCACGCTGGCCTTGTGCGTGTCGCTGCCGCTGAAGTCCAGCAGCGCAGTGGTCTGGGCGGTGTTGGCGCCAGCGCCGCCGCCCAGGCCCATCAGTAGATAAGCCAGCAGCATCCACGACAGGTCGGATGTCGACTCGACGGCGCACAGGGTCGCGATGCCGGTGCTGTGCAGCATCAGGGCAATGGCGAATAGGCGTCGGGCGCCGACACGGTTGTAGAAACGCCCGCAGGTCAGCATCGCCAGCAGGGCGCCGGCGGCATACAGCAGCATGAACAGGCCGCTGTGTTGCGCACTCAGGTGCAGGTTGTCTTGAAGGAAGAACAGGCTCAGCAGGTTGACCCCGGTGAAGATCCCGGGAATCGCGTAGTAAATCGCCACGGACAGGCTCAGGCGCGGATGTCTCAGCAGTCGCAGGTCGAGGATGGGCTGTGCGCATCGCTGGCCATGTCGCCGGTACAGTACGGCGAACAGCAGGCCCATGGTCAGGCAGAGCAGTGCCGGGTAGGCCGGATAGCCGCTGCCATACAACGACATGCCTAGCAGCAGACCGCCCAGGCTGACGCTCACCAGCAGCAGGCCGCGCAGATCCGGCGGGGGCGGCTGCGCCCCGCGCTCACGGCCGATCCAGCACCACGACAACAACGCCGCCAACAACGACAGCGGCACGCTGGCGAAGAACACCCAACGCCAGGAACTGTGGTCGACAATCGCTCCGCCCAGTGTGGGCGACAGTGCTGGGGCCAACAGCGCGACGGCCATGATCAGGGTCGAGATTCGTGCCCGTTGCGGGCCCTGGAACAGGTTGAAGGTCAGCGCCTGGCCCAGGGGGATCAGCAGGCCGCCGGCCATGCCCTGCAGCAGTCGCCAGAACACCAGCCAGAGGAAGTCGTCGGCCAGCCCGCAGAGCAGGGCCGCGCCACTGAACAGCAGCATCGAGGCGCTGAGGATCTCCCGGCTGCCGAAGCGTCCTGCCAGCCAGGTGCTGATGGGAATCACCAGGGTCAGGCCGAGAATGTAGGCGTTGGCGACCCAGGCCACGCTGGCGCTGGAGACCTGCCAGTGCGCGGCGATGCTCGGCAGGGCCACCGCCGACATGAAGATATTCACGCAGTCGATAAAGAACCCGAGAAGAAATACCACCGCCACCTTGTATCTGTAGGTCATGCCGCCTCCGTTTTGCCCGCAGCTTAGGGAGGCTGGGCGGAGACTGTCGAGGTGCCTATACTTGACGCATTGTTTAACAGGATTTGACAGTGAGCGAGACCTTTCACGGCCAACTGCACCGGGTGCAGACCTTTCTCGCGGTGGTGGACTTTGGCTCCTACACCCGCGCTGCGCAGTACCTGGGCATTAGCAAGGCCATGGCCAGCCTGCATATCAAGGCGCTGGAGCAGGCCCTGGCCAGCACCTTGCTGATCCGCACCACGCGGCATATCGCCCTGACGGAAAGCGGCCAGGACCTGTATGACGAATTCAAGGGGATTGTCGCCAATATCGATACTGCCTTTGACAACGTGCTGCACGGACGCAACCGGGTCAGCGGCAAGTTGCGCATCAGCTCCACGGCGGAGTACGCAGAGACCTTCGTGCTGCCGATCCTGCCGTTGTTCACCGCGCGCTACCCCGAGGTGCGCCTGAGTTATCACTTCAACTCGTCGCTCAATGACCTGGTGGCGGAAAAGCTCGATCTGGTGATTCGCCTCGGCCACCTGCCGGACTCGGGGTTCAAGGGGCGCAAGCTGGCGGATTACGCCATTGCCCTGGTGGCCAGTCCAGCGCTGCTCGAGGGCCGGGAGTTGCAGCAGATCGAGGACCTGAGCGCATTGCCGTGGATCGGCAACAGCAATCTGGCGGGACCGCCCAGTTGGACCTTCAATCATCCGCGTCGGGGCGAGGTGGAGGTGCGGGTCAACCCCGGGCACGAATCCAACTCGGCGACGGCGATTCGCGCCCTGGCCCTGGCCGGCCTGGGGCTGGCGGTGCTGCCGGAGTGGATGATCCTCGACGACCTGGGCAGCGGCCGCCTGGTGCGGGTGCTGCCGAAGTACGGCCTGGCCACGCAGCCGGTGCATGTGCTGTTTCCCAACAGCGCCCACCTGCCGCGCAAATCCCGGGTGTTCATCGATTTTCTCGCCGAACACCTGGGGCATTGAGGGGGGCAGGATGCTGGCGGTTTCGGTGAGTCCGGGGATGGAGGATACTCGCCGGGTCGTTCGATCTGAATTCCGGGGACCCCCATGCCGCTGCAATCCTTGAACAGTCTGTCTGCCGTCGATCCTGTGCAATGGGATGGCCTGCTCAAGGACGGGCAACCCTTTGTCCGTCACGCCTTTCTCAGTGCCCTGGAAGACAGCGCCAGCCTCGGCCCGCGCTCGGGCTGGCAGGCCGAGCACCTGCTGCATGTGGAGGACGGCCGCCTGCTGGCGGCGCTGCCCAGCTATCGCAAATGGCATTCCTACGGTGAATACGTGTTCGATCACGGCTGGGCCGATGCCTGCGCGCGGGCCGGGATCGACTATTACCCCAAGCTGCTGACCGCGGTGCCGTTCAGCCCAGTCAGTGGCGCGCGGGTGCTGGCGGCGACCCAGGCGGATGCCTTCGAGCTGTTGAAAAGCCTGCCCGGCCACCTGGAGCTCGAAGGGCTTTCCAGTGCCCATATCAACTTCACCGACGCCTTCAGCGATCAGGCCCTGGAACAGCAACCGGGCTGGTTGCAGCGCCTGGGCTGTCAGTTCCATTGGCAGAATCGCGGTTATCGGGACTTTCAGGACTTTCTCGATGCTCTGAGTTCGCGCAAGCGCAAGCAGATGCGCAAGGAACGCGAGCAGGTCGCGGGGCAGGGCTTTGATTTCCAGTGGTTCGAAGGCCATGAGCTGGACGAGGCGCAATGGGATTTCGTCTATGCCTGCTACACCAACACCTATGCGGTACGGCGGCAGTCGCCGTACCTGACCCGGGCGTTTTTCAGCCTACTGGCCGAGCGCATGCCTGAGGCGATTCGCGTGGTCCTGGCCAAGCAGGGCACACGCTCGGTGGCCATGGCTTTTAGTCTGGTGGGTGGCGACAGTTTTTACGGGCGCTACTGGGGCTGCCTGGCGGAGTTCGACCGCCTGCATTTTGAGACCTGTTTCTATCAGGGCATGGAATACGCCATTGCCTACGGGCTGCAGCGCTTTGACGCTGGGGCCCAGGGCGAACACAAGCTGATTCGCGGCTTCGAGCCGGTGATCACCCGTTCCTGGCACTACCTGCGCCACCCAGGGCTGAATGCCGCGGTAAAGGATTTCCTGCAACAGGAGCGCAGCGGAATACGCGCCTATGCCGAGGAGGCGAGGGGCGCTTTGCCTTATCGGCAGGCGTGACCCTCGCCACCTTGCGTCAGTCGTCTTCCTTGCCCAGCCAGCGATAGACCACGCCGCCGATCACCGCGCCGAGGATCGGCGCCAGCCAGAACATCCAGAGCTGTTGCAGTGCCCAGCCGCCGACGATCAGTGCCGGCCCCGTGCTGCGAGCCGGGTTAACCGAGGTGTTGGTCACCGGGATCGAGATCAGGTGGATCAGGGTCAGGGCCAGACCGATGGCGATCGGCGCCAGCCCCGCCGGGGCGCGTTTGTCGGTGGCGCCGAGGATGATCACCACGAACATCCCGGTCATCACCAGTTCGCAGACCAAGCCTGCCGCCATGGAGTAGCCGCCGGGGGAGTGTTCGCCGTAGCCGTTGGCGGCCAGCCCCGAGGCCAGCTCGAAGCCCGGCTTACCGCTGGCGATGAAGTACAGCAGCGCTGCCGCGATCACCCCGCCGATGACCTGAGCGACGATGTAGGCCGGCAGTTCCCTGGCCGGAAAGCGCCCACCCACCACCAGCCCCACGGACACGGCGGGGTTCAAGTGGCAACCGGAGATATGGCCGATGGCAAAGGCCATGGTCAGCACCGTTAGGCCGAACGCCAGAGCAACGCCTAGCAGGCCGATACCAACATTGGGGAAGGCCGCCGCGAGTACGGCACTGCCGCAACCGCCCAAGACCAGCCAGAACGTACCGAGCAACTCAGTGACCGAGCGTTTGAACAAAGACATGAGCAAGTCCTTGATAGGTCAACCTATCAACGCGATACAGCTGTTATGCATCCCGCAGGTTAACTACAGGTTCCGCTCCGGAACCTAGGGTCAGTACAGCAGGCTTTCGGCGCAATTCCACTCGTCCATGAAAAACGCCAGCCCCCTGAAACCGTGGCTCTGACGCTCAGTGCAGCCACTTTCTGTGGCGCATCACACCTTCGCCGCTGCCGCAGGCTGCGACCGGCCCCAAGGGGCACAAAAATCCTGAGGGTTTCAGGGGGCGACGGTTGATCGCCAAGCAAGGTCCCGCGGGCCCTTGCGCAGCTTCGCAAGCTCAGCAGCGGCTTCAGGCCAAGGTCGATCCGGGATTTGTGCCGCTGCCGCAGGCTGCGAGGGGCTGCGAAGGAGGTGGGCCATGGGGGTTGCTAAAGGTCCCATAGACCTTGGCGTAGCCTCGCGAGCCCGTCCGCTACAGGGCGCGCGCCGGGCTTTTTGCCGCTGCTGAAGGCTACAATCGGCACCGCAGGGGCCGCAGAACCGGGGTCTGCGGTGCGCCAGGTAAATCACGCTGGGCGCCTTGCGCGTCCTGCGGACTTGATCGCAGCCTGCGGCAGCGGCATGTCAGTCGATGCCCACAAACCCTCCGGTCTGGTGCTGCCACAAGCGTGCGTACAGACCACCGTGGGCCAGCAGTTCGGCGTGGGTGCCGGTTTCGGCGATGCACCCCTGTTCCAGGACCACCAGGCGGTCCATGCGGGCGATGGTGGAGAGGCGGTGGGCGATGGCGATCACGGTCTTGCCCTGCATCAGGGTTTCCAGGCTTTCCTGGATCGCTGCTTCGACCTCCGAGTCCAGGGCCGAGGTGGCTTCGTCCATGATCAGGATCGGTGCGTCCTTGAGCAGGACCCGGGCAATGGCGATGCGCTGGCGCTGGCCGCCGGACAGTTTGACCCCGCGTTCGCCAACGTGGGCATCGAAGCCGGTGCGGCCCTGAGCGTCGGAAAGCTGCGGGATGAACTCGTCGGCCCGGGCCTTGCGCACCGCTTCCCAGAGCTCCTCGTCGGTGGCATCGGGGCGGCCGTAAAGCAGGTTGTCACGGATCGAGCGGTGCAGCAGCGAGGTGTCCTGGGTGATCATGCCGATGCGCTCGCGCAGGCTTTCCTGGGTCACCTCGGCGATGTTCTGGCCGTCGATGAGGATCTGCCCGTCCTGCAGGTCGTACAGGCGCAGCAACAAGTTGACCAGGGTTGACTTGCCGGCCCCGGACGGGCCGATCAGGCCGATCTTCTCCCCGGGACGGATGTCCAGGTTGAGGTCGCTGATGACCTTGTTGGCCTTGCCGTAATGGAACTCCACATGCTCGAAGCGCACGCCGCCCTTGGCCACCGCCAACTTCGGCGCCTGTTCGCGGTCGGTGAGTTGCAGCGGCTGGGCGATGGTCTTGAGGCCGTCCTCGACCATGCCGATGTTCTCGAAGATGCCGTTGATCACCCACATGATCCAGCCGGACATGTTGACGATGCGGATCACCAGGCCGGTGGCCAGGGCGATGGCCCCGGCGCTGATCAGCGACTGGCTCCACAGCCACAGGGCCAGCCCCGTGGTGCTGACGATCAGCAGGCCGTTGAGGCTGGTGATGGTCACGTCCATGGCGGTGACCACGCGCCCGGCCAGCTGGCTTTTCTCGGTCTGCTCGGCAATGGCTTCGCGGGCGTAGCTCTGTTCGAAATGGGTGTGGGCGAAGAGCTTGAGGGTGGTGATGTTGGTGTAGCCGTCGACGATCCGCCCCATGAGTTTGGAGCGGGCGTCGGAGGCGTCCACCGAGCGCTTCTGGATGCGTGGCACGAAATAGTGCATGGCCCCAATGAAGCCGGCGATCCACAGCAATAGCGGAATCATCAGGCGCCAGTCGGCGTCGGCGAACAGCACCAGGGAACCTATGGCGTAGATGGTCACGTGCCACAGGGCGTCGATCACCTGCACTGAGGAGTCCTGCAGCGAATAGCCGGTCTGCATGATGCGCTGGGCGATGCGCCCGGCGAAGTCGTTCTGGAAGAAGTTCAGGCTCTGGCGCAGCACGTAGCTGTGGTTCTGCCAGCGGATCAGGCTGGTCATGCCGGGGTTGATGGTCTGGTGCATCAAGAGGTCGTGCAGGCCCACCATCAGCGGCCGGAACAGCAAGGCCACCACCGCCATCCAGGCCAGCTCCAGGCCGTGGTCGGTGAATACCTGGACGCTGGGCGTGCCCTGGGCCAGGTCGATGATGGTGCTCAGGTAGCTGAACAGCGAGACCTCGATCAGGGCCACGAACAGGCCCACCACCAGCAGGGCGACAAAGCTGGGCCAGACTTGCTTGATGTAGTGGAAGTAGAACGGCAGGACCCGGTTGGGCGGGGTGGCGCTGGGGGCGTCGCGAAAGATATCGATCAGTTGTTCAAAACGACGAAAGAGCATGGGGGTCTTGAAGCCCGGGGCACGGGCTCTCCTGTTCAGAAAGCGGACGGGGCGCCGGGTGGGGCGCCGCCGTCGGGACAGGCTGGCGGATTCAGTCGATGCGCTTGGCCGACTTGATCAGCACCGGGTCCACAGGCACGTTTTGCATGCCTTGCTTGGTGGTGGTCTGGGAATTGACGATCTGGTCCACCACGTCCATGCCGCTCACCACCTTGGCGAACACCGCGTAGCCGGCGTCGCGGCCCGGGTCGAGGAAGGCGTTGTCGGCAACGTTGATGAAGAACTGGCTGGTGGCCGAGTTGGGGTTCGACGTGCGGGCCATGGACAGGGTGCCGCGTACGTTATGCAGGCCGTTGCTGGCTTCGTTCTTGATCGGGTCGCGGGTGCTTTTTTGTACCATCTGCGGAGTGAAGCCACCGCCCTGGACCATGAACCCCGGGATCACCCGGTGGAAGATGGTGTTGGTGTAGAAGCCGCTGTCGACGTAGTCGAGGAAGTTCTTGCTGGAGATCGGTGCCTTGACCGGGTCCAGTTCGACTTCGATCTTGCCGAAACTGGTGTCCAGCAGAACGTGGGGCGCCTTGGCCGGTTGCGCGGCCATCAGGTTGGCCGCGAACAGTACGGAGCCGGCGACGAGGGCAATTTTTTTCAGCATGGTTCAGTGATCCTGGGTGGTGGTGTCGACTGTGGTTATGAAGTCCAACAGGGTTTGGTTGAAGCGCTGCGGCTGGTCCAGCGGGGTGGCGTGACGGGAATCCTCGATCACCACCAGCCGCGCATCCGGCAGCAGTTTGACATAAGCCTCTTTGACCGCCACCGGGGTGTAGTCGCGGTCGGCGCTGACGATCAGGGTTGGACAGGTGATACGGCCCAGACGTTCCTGCACCCCCCAGCCGACAATGGCGTCGAAGCTGGCGAGATAAGCACGTTTGTCGTTTTTTGCCCAGCGCTCGGCCATCTTTTGCCGCAGTTCACCCTGCTCCGGCTTGGGAAACAGGCGCGGCCCCAGGGCCTGGCCGATGGTGGCCGGGCTCAATACCCGGGCCAGGCTCCAGCGCTTGAACCACTGCCAGTAGTCATTGGCACTGCGCACCTTGACCTCGGGAGCGCTGTTGACGATGCACAGGCTCTTGAGCAACTGCGGCTGATCCACGCCCAGCTGGAAGCCGATCATGCCGCCCATGGACAGCCCGACATAGTGCGTGGGCCCCAGGTTCAGATGCTCGATCAACGCCACGATGTCGGCGCTGAAGCCCGGGATGCTGTAGCGCTCCCGAGGTTTGTCGGAGCGCCCGTGGCCGCGGATGTCCGGGATGATCAGCCGGTAGCGGGGCGACAGCTCGGGGATCTGCTTTTCCCAGTCCTGAGCGCTGGAGCCCAGGCCGTGAACCAGTAGCAGGGGCTCGCCCCGGCCGTATTCCTCGTAGTGCAGGGTACAACCTTCATGCTCGAAATAGGCCATGGCAGAACTCCTGTTCTGGTGGTGGGGGCGTCAGGCTTGCTCGGGGGCGGCAAAGGGCGCGTCCAGGGGCGCGGTGTCGAAGGTGCGCAGCAGTTCCACGAGGATCTGCGTGGCCGGGCCCAGGGGTTTGTCCTTGTTGGAATAGAGGAAGAAGGTCGGATGGCGACTGCCGCCCTGGTCCAGAGGCAGGACCTTGAGCAGGCCTTCGCGCAGCTCCCGTTCGATCAGGTGCCGGGGCAGCCAGGCAAAGCCCAGGCCGTTGCTGACGAAGGTCGCGGCGGTGGCCAGGCTGCCCACGGTCCAGCGTTGTTCGGCGCCGAGCCAGCCCACATCCCGCGGCTGCTGGCGGCCGGAGTCGCGGATCACCACCTGCAACTGGCTTTCCAGGTCCTGGAAGTGCAATTCCCGTTGCAGGCGGTGCAGGGGGTGTTCCGGGTGGGCCACGGCGACGAACTCCACCGAACTCATCTCGGTGCCCAGGTAGCCGGGAATGTTGAAGCCGCTGATGGCCAGGTCGGCCACCCCTTCGAGCAGCACCTCCTCGACCCCGGACAGTACTTCTTCGCGCAAGCGCACGCGGCAGCCGCGGCTTTGCGGCATGAAGGCGGTCAGGGCGCGCACCAGGCGCGCGTTGGGGTAGGCGGCGTCCACCACCAGTCGCACTTCGGCTTCCCAGCCTTGCTCCATGTGGTGGGCCAGGTCTTCCAGTTGGCTGGCCTGCTTGACCAGTTGCCGGGAGCGACGCAGCAGCACGCCGCCGGCCTCGGTGAGCACCGCCTTGCGGCCATCGATGCGCAGCAGCGGCACGCCGAGCTGGTCCTGCATGCGCGCCACGGTGTAGCTGACCGAGGATTGCGAGCGGTGCAGGGCTTCCGCCGCTTGAGCGAAGCCGCCGTGATCGACCACGGCCTGCAGAGTGCGCCATTGATCCAGGGTCACGCGGGGCGCTTTCATGAGGGGCTCCTCTTGTCCTAAGCTGGCGCTCCTTATTGGAGACTGCCGAATGAGAAAATTCTGTTGTGTGTTGCTGGCTATGTTGCCCTTGAGCGCCTGGGCCTATCCCATTGATGTGCAGAAGCAGTTGAACGGGTTGAGCATCGATTACACCGCGTACGACACCGATGTGGACATCGGCTCCATTGAACTGAACAACTTCGGCAGCACCGATGCCGTGTGCTCGGTGGTGTTTCGCAACGGCCCCGAGGCGCCGCGCACCCGCAAAGTGGAGGTCGTCGCTGGCAAGAGCAAGAACGTCACTGTCAAGTTCAATCGCAAGATCATCAAGTTACGCCTGGACCTGAGCTGCCAGGCCAAATGAGCGAAACCGGGGGTGGCACGGCGTATCGTGCTATTGCCGGCTCCGCTTATAAACGAATTTATTGATTGGTTATAGCAGTTATTTGCGCTTTTTCATCGATATCACTCTGTTTAATCTGCGCTCCATCGACTTACGCATACCCCGATGGAGGCTTCAGCCATGTCCCGCGTCCTGATCATTGAAAGCAGCGCCCGCCAGCAAGATTCCGTATCCCGGCAACTGACCCAGAGTTTCATCCAGCAATGGCAGGTCGCCCACCCTGGCGACTCGATCATGGTCCGCGACCTGGCCCGCCACCCGGTGCCGCACCTGGACGCCAACCTGCTGGGGGGCTGGATGAAACCCGCCGAGCAACGCAGTGCCGCCGAGCAGCAGTCCCTTGAGCGTTCCAATGAGTTGACCGAAGAGTTGCTGGCCGCCGACGTTCTGGTGCTGGCTGCGCCCATGTACAACTTCGCCATTCCCAGCACCCTCAAGGCCTGGCTAGACCATGTACTGCGTGCCGGGGTGACCTTCAAGTACACCGACACCGGTCCACAAGGCCTGCTCACCGGCAAGCGCGCCTACGTGCTCACTGCTCGCGGTGGCATCTACGCCGGCAGCAGCGCCGATCACCAGGAACCCTACCTGCGCCAGGTCATGGGCTTCATCGGTATCCACGACGTTGAGTTCATCCACGCCGAAGGCCTGAACCTGGGCGGCGACTTCCACGAGAAGGGCCTGAACCAGGCCAACGCCAAGCTGGCCCAGGTCGCCTGAGCCTCGGCTCGCGACCTGATGCCGCGGCGCTGGCGCTGATCCGCGACGCGCCTATCAGCGTCGTTAATCCGCAGATAATCCCCTGATGTTCAAGTAGCCCTTGCGGATCCCCTTCAAGCTGGTTCGCGCATCGAACCTCCCTTTGCACTGGTTGCTCCTTCAGTGCCGCCGCCCGATTGCACGCCTAGCGAGATCGGGCTTTTTTTTGTCCGGTGATTTCATCTGCGGGCGCAAAACCTTTATCGTCGCCGCCATTCAAGACGAGGCGCATATGGGCTATCTACTTTTTGTCACCCTGATCCAGGCGTTTTCCTTCAGCCTGATCGGTGAATACCTGGCCGGGCATGTTGACAGTTACTTCGCGGTGCTGGTGCGAGTACTGCTGGCGGGGCTGGTGTTCATTCCGTTGACCCGCTGGCGTAGGGTGGAGCCTGCCTTCATGCGCGGCATGCTGCTGATCGGCGCGCTGCAGTTCGGCATCACCTACGTGTGCCTGTACCTGAGCTTCCGGGTGCTGACGGTACCGGAGGTGCTGTTGTTCACCATCCTCACACCCTTGCACGTGACCCTGATCGAAGACGCCCTGAACCGGCGCTTCAATCCCTGGGGGTTGCTGGCGGCGCTGGTGGCGGTGGCGGGCGCGGTAGTGATTCGCTACGACAGCGTCAACCCGGACTTCTTCATGGGCTTTTTGCTGCTGCAACTGGCCAACTTCACCTATGCCGCCGGGCAAGTGCTGTACAAGCGGCTGGTGGCGCGCCATCCCAGCGACGATCCCCATTACCGGCGTTTCGGCTACTTCTACCTGGGGGCGCTGCTGGTGGTCCTGCCGGCGTTCCTGCTGTTCGGCAAGGCTCACTTTCTTCCGGATGCGCCGCTGCAGTGGGCGGTGCTGCTGTTTCTCGGGCTGGTGTCCACGGCATTGGGGATGTACTGGTGGAACAAGGGCGCGTGCCTGGTGAACGGTGCCACGCTGGCGGTGATGAACAACTTGCATGTGCCGCTGGGGCTGCTGGTCAACCTGCTGATCTGGAACCAGCATGAAGACCTGGGGCGCTTGTTGCTGGGCGGGTTGGTGATTCTGGGGGCGGTATGGATCAGCCGCCGCAGCTCTACGGTGCTGGCGACTCGCTGAGGCAGCGATCCAGGGGCGGATGCTGGCGGCGCTGCTGGGTTCGTTGTAGCCGCTGCCGAAGGCTGCGACCAAGTCCGCAGGACTCGCTAGGCGGCCGCCGTGTTTACCAGACGAGCCGCGGACACAGGTTTTACGGCCCTTGTGGGGCCGATCGTCCGAACGCGGCCCGAACCTGTGGCAGCGGCTACCGCTTAAAGTGCGTGTGTCTCCGGCTGGGGAATATGGCTGGCGCCCAGCACCGCGGGCAGCAAGCCGGCCCGCAGGTCGGTGCCGCAGGGTTGCTGATACAGGTTCAGACCGAACTCCGGCATCACCGCCAGCAGGTAATCGAAGATATCCCCCTGGATCCGCTCGTAATCGAGCCAGTCGGTGGTGCGGGTGAAGCAGTAGATCTCCAGGGGAATGCCCTGGGCCGTGGTCTGCATCTGGCGCACCATGCAGGTCATGTTCGGCTGGATCTCCGGATGGCTCTTCAGGTACGCCAGGGCATAGGCGCGGAAAGTGCCCAGGTTGGTCATGCGCCGGCGATTGGCCGACAGCTCGGCGACATTGCCTTGAGCTTCGTTCCAGCTTTTCAGCTCGGTCTGCTTGCGTCCGATGTAGTCGGTGAGCAAGCGCACCTTGCTCAGCCGCGCTTCCTCGGCGTCATGCAAAAAACGCACGCCACTGGCATCGATGTACAGGCTGCGCTTGATCCGCCGGCCGCCGGATTGCTGCATGCCGCGCCAGTTCTTGAACGATTCGGACATCAAGCGCCAGGTCGGAATGGAAACAATGGTCTTGTCGAAGTTTTGCACCTTGACCGTGTGCAGGGTGATGTCCACTACATCGCCGTCGGCGCCGACCTGAGGCATTTCGATCCAGTCGCCGACCCGCAGCATGTCGTTGCTGGTCAACTGCACGCTGGCGACGAAAGACAGCAGGGTATC
Organism: Pseudomonas sp. LD120; assembly: GCF_009861525.1. GTDB lineage: Bacteria > Pseudomonadota > Gammaproteobacteria > Pseudomonadales > Pseudomonadaceae > Aquipseudomonas. Next base: position 1,866,649 of record NZ_WVHL01000005.1, read on the forward strand.
CTTGTAGACCAACAGGATCACCGCCGACATGGCACCCAGACCGGACAGCAGCAACAGCGGCGAGCGGTCGATCAGAGTGGCGACGATGATGATCGCGCCAAATATGTACAGCACCATTTTCGCCAGTTGCACGTAGCCCTTGATCGAGCGGGTACGGGCGTGTTCGGTGCGCGCGTAGATGTCCAGCAGGGCATTGAGCAGGGCGCTCAGGGCCAGGAGCTGGAACAGGATGGTGAAGGCCATGGCCAGGTTGCTGAGGAACAGCATGCCGGTCTTGCTCAGTTCGGGCACCAGATGCAGGCCGAACTGAATCACCAGGGACGGGGTCATCTGCGCCAGGCGGTGAAACACTTTGTTGTGGCGCAGGTCATTGAGCCAATGCAGGGCCGGCTGGCGCCCCAGTAGCCTGACGCCGTGCAGGATCAGGTAGCGAGCCACTCGCCCGAGCACCAGGGCGATCACCAGTAATAAGGCCAGAGCAATGCCGGTATGCAGCATCGGGTGTTGATCGAGGGCTCCCCAGAGATCCTGGGTATTGAGCCAGAGCTGTTTGAAATCCATGGGCTAAAACGATTCTTCTATAAGGTACAAGAGAGCGATTAGAGCATTTAACCCTGGGAAAGTTACGCTTAAGGACAAATCGGTTAACAAAAAAACAACTCTTTACCGCCGTTTGCACAAAGAAACTCGGCCTTCGCGCTCGAAACCGTTACCCTATGCAGCTGTTTTTTTGCATATCTTCGAGGTAGCACCCGTGTTTTCCCAATTCGCCCTGCACGAACGCCTGCTCAAAGCCGTGGCCGAGCTTAAATTTGTCGAGCCGACGCCGGTGCAAGCAGCGGCTATTCCGCTCGCGCTGCAAGGGCGTGACCTGCGGGTGACGGCACAGACCGGTAGCGGTAAGACCGCGGCCTTTGTCCTGCCAATCCTCCATCGCCTGATCGGCCCGGCGAAGATCCGCGTCAGCATCAAGACCCTGATCCTGCTGCCAACCCGGGAACTGGCCCAGCAGACCTTGAAAGAAGTCGAGCGGTTCTCCCAGTTCACCTTCATCAAGTCCGGCCTGATCACCGGCGGTGAAGACTTCAAGGTTCAGGCTGCCATGTTGCGCAAAGTGCCGGACATCCTCATCGGCACCCCGGGGCGCATGCTGGAGCAGCTCAACGCCGGCAACCTGGACCTCAAAGAAGTCGAAGTGCTGGTGCTCGACGAAGCCGACCGCATGCTCGACATGGGCTTTGCCGAAGACGTGCAGCGCCTGGTGGACGAATGCCCGAACCGCCAGCAGACCATGCTGTTCTCCGCCACCACCGGCGGCTCCGGCCTACGCGAAATGGTTGCCAAGGTCCTCAACAACCCTGAGCACCTGCAACTCAACAGTGTCAGCCAGCTGAACGAAACCACCCGTCAGCAGATCATCACCGCCGACCACAACCAGCACAAAGAACAGATCGTCAACTGGCTGCTGGCCAACGAGACCTACCAGAAGGCCATCGTCTTCACCAACACCCGGGCCATGGCCGACCGCATCTACGGCCGCCTGGTGGCGCAGGATTACAAGGCTTTCGTCCTGCACGGCGAGAAGGACCAGAAGGACCGCAAGCTGGCCATCGACCGCCTGAAGCAGGGCGGGGTCAAGATCCTCGTGGCCACCGACGTCGCCGCCCGTGGCCTGGACGTCGACGGCCTGGACCTGGTGATCAACTTCGACATGCCGCGCAGCGGTGACGAATACGTGCACCGCATCGGTCGTACTGGCCGTGCTGGCAACGATGGCCTGGCCATCTCGTTGATCTGCCACGGCGACTGGAACCTGATGTCGAGCATCGAGCGCTACCTCAAGCAGAGCTTCGAGCGCCGCACCATCAAGGAAGTCAAAGGCACCTACAGCGGCCCGAAAAAGGTCAAGGCGTCCGGCAAGGCCGTTGGCGTGAAGAAGAAAAAGACCGACGCCAAGGGCGACAAGAAAAAGTCCGTGGCCAAGGCCCCGACCAAGCGCAAGACCGCCAACCGGCCGAAAAGCGACAGCCTGGTCAGCCAGGACGGTCTGGCGCCGCTCAAGCGCCGCAAGCCACAGGCGCCGGCTGCTGAATAAAACCGCCGCCAGCGGTAAACGAAAAACCCGGACTTGGTCCGGGTTTTTTTGGGCTGGCTTTCAGAGCTACTCCGGGCCTCGATGGCTCAACTGGCCTTGGGTTTCTCCACATGCCCTGGCTGGGCCTGCAGATCGATCCCCAAGGCATGAATGACCTTCAAGACGGTGTCGAATCGCGGTTTTGAGCCCGGGGCAAAAGCCTTGTACAGGCTTTCCCGGCCCATCCCGGCATCCCGGGCAATCTGGGACATGCCCCGAGCTTTGGCTACGTAGCCGATGGCTCGAAGAAACTCCTCGGTATCACCGTCGGCCAGCACTTGTGACAGGTATTCTGCGATGGCCTGGTCGCTGTCCAGCAACTCGGCCATGTCGAAGTGGGTCAATATCTGGGTCATGTTGAAAGGTCCTTTGCCAATATCTTTGCCCGGCGAATGTCCGCGTCTTGAGAGGATTTGTCCCCGCCTGCCAGCAACACAATGATCGCGCCGCCACGCAGGGTGAAGTACAGCCGATACCCGGGACCCACGTCCACGCGCAGTTCCGAAATACCTTCTCCCACGGATTTCACATCCCCCAGATTGCCTGTTGCGGGCGATCGATGCGGCGGGCAATGGAGATTTTTGCGCACAAGTCCTTCAGCGATGAGTGCCATCTGGCAAAGGACTGGGTTTGCTGGATGAGATATTTCATGCAGCAAACGTATCCATTTGGATACGTTTTGGCAAGAGGGGTAGCGCGGACTCGACTCGGGCTTTTTCTCGGTGTGGGCCAGTTCCTTGGGTTGCTGGTCGATCAACAGCCCGCCGCCAAGAAAACTTTCCTGAAGATTCAGAAGCGTCTGATGTGTCGCTTACCGGGGTCTATCTAGTATCGGCACCCGCTCCAGTGCCCGGATTATGCGGGAATACGCAGTTTGTCGGGGCGTTCAGCGCTTATTTGACGCCAAGATAGTGGCGAATTAACATCACTCGCCCTGTGTTGACCCTTGCTGCCCTTTCGAAGGACCGAATATGTCTATCCCCACCCTCGGGATGAGGCTGTGCTGTGCCCTGTCCTGCCTGCTGCTGGCCGGCACCGTGCACATGGCTGTTGCCGCCCCCTTGCCCGCACCGACCTTCAACCCCGGCGACCAGGACCTGATTCGCGACCGGCAGAACCGCCTGCTGGAAGAACAGCAGCGGCGTCTCGAAGAACTCAAGGACCTGCCCGGCAAGAGCACCGCGCCAGTGCCGCCCAGCGCGCCCAGCGATAGCCGCTGCTTCCCGATTCAGGATATCCAGCTCAAAGGTGCCGAGTCGCTGTCCGCCAGCGAACGCGAGCGCCTGCTCAAGCCCTACATCGGCCAGTGCCTGGGGGTGGCCCAGCTCAACGAGCTGCTCAAGGTCATCACCAACCGCTACATCGAGAAGGGCCTGGTCACCAGCCGCGCCTACCTGCCGCAACAGGACCTGTCCAGCGGCCACCTGCAAGTGCTGGTGGTGGAGGGCAAGCTCGAAGGACTCAAGGCCGCCGAGGGCAGCAAGCTCAGCGCCCGCGAACTGAACATGGCCTTTCCCGGCAGCAGCGGTGAGCTGCTCAACCTGCGGCAGATCGAGCAGATGGTCGACCAGCTCAACCGCCTGCCGTCGAATCAGGCGCAGATGGAGCTGGCCCCGGGGCAGGCCGTGGGCGGCAGCGAAGTCCTGGTCAAGAACAATGCGCAGAAGCCCTGGCGCGTCGGCCTGTCACGCAGCAACGAGGGCCAGAAGAGCACCGGCGAGCAGCAGTGGGGCAGCTCTTTCGAATGGGACAGCCCCCTGGGCCTGGCGGATCAGTTGGTGTTGCGCGGCGGCCACGACGCCGTCAGCGACCACCAGAAAACCTCGCGCAACGCCATGCTCTACTACAACCTGCCGTTTGGCTGGTGGAACCTCAGCTACAGCTACAGCCAGAGCGAATACCGCTCCCTGGCCCAGGCGGTGGGTTTCAACTTCAAGCAGACCGGCGACAGCCAGAACCACCAACTGCGCCTGGAGCGAGTGATCCACCGCGACGCCGTGAGCAAGACCTCGCTCAACAGCGGCCTGACTTACCTGCGCACCAACAACTACATCGAAGACAGCAAGCTCAGTAACAGCAGCAATCGCCTCAGCGAAGCGCAGTTCGGCATCAACCACGGCCGGCGCATCGGCGGCGCCTTCGTCAACCTCGACCTGGGCCTGCAGGACGGCATCGGCGCCTTCGACGCCCAGCGCCAGAAGGAACGCGACGACACAACGGGCAAGCGCCAGGCCAACGCCCGCTACCGCAAGTACACCGCCACCGTCAGCTACCTGCAGCCGTTCAAACTGTGGGACGAGGCCCTGGTGTTCAGCAGCCTGGTCACCGGCCAGCGCAGCGAGGATGTGCTGTTCAGCTCGCAACGCATGAGCCTGGGCAGCCAGTCCTCGATCCGTGGCTACAAGGACCAGAGCCTCAATGGCGACAGCGGCTACTACTGGCGCAACGACCTGCGCTGGAGTCGCCCGGTGACCTGGAACTGGCTGCGCCCGGCCTTCGCCGAGTACGGCACGGGGCTGGGCTATGACCTCGGCGCGATTCGCAACGACCGCTACAACGCCGAGCAGCATGGCCGGGTCTCCAGCGACTCCATCGAGTTCTTTGCCCGCGGCAAGCACCTTGCCGCCAGCGTGACCTTTGCTCATTCCCTCGAACGGCCCGAAGCCCTGAGTGAACGCGAAGCCCCGATCTATTTCCGTTTGGACCTGTTCCTTTAATTCCGCTCTTTACCCGAGATACATGACATGGACGCTCGTCAGTTTGCCTTTCTGGTTCGTCAACCTTCGGCTGCCCTGCAATCGCGCGACTCCTTCTGGGGCCTGCCGAAACGTGGACTGGCGTTCATCCTGGCCAACATGATGTTCTGGCAGCCGGTGGTGGCGATGGCCGACGGCATCGTGGTCAACGGCAGCGGCACCACACTGGGTCAGGCCGGCAATGGCGTGCCCATCGTCAACATCGCAGCCCCCAATGGCAGCGGGCTGTCCCATAACAAGTTCAGCGACTATAACGTCGGCCAGCAGGGCGTGATCCTCAACAACGCCACCAACCGCACCCAGCCAACCCAACTGGGCGGTATCATCCTCGGCAACTCCAACCTGGGTGGTCGCGCGGCCAATGTGATCCTCAACGAGGTCAACGGCGGCAGCCCCAGCCAGCTCAAGGGTTACACCGAAGTGGCCGGGCAATCGGCCCATGTCATCGTCGCCAACCCCTATGGCGTGACCTGCAACGGCTGCGGCTTCATCAACACCCCGAAAGCCACCCTGACCACCGGCAAACCGGTGATCGAGAACGGCCAGCTCCAGCGTTACCAGGTGGACCAGGGCAGCGTCGCCATCGAAGGTGCGGGGCTCAACGCGAGCAATATCGACCAGTTCGAAATCATCACCCGCAGCGCCAAGATCAACGCCGAGATCCAGGCCAAGCACCTGGCGGTGATCGCCGGGGCCAACGATGTCGACGCCAAGACCTTGAACGCCACGGCACGCACCGCCAACCCGGCGGATGCACCGCAACTGGCCATCGACAGCAGCGCGCTGGGCGGCATGTACGCCGGGGCGATCAAGCTGGTGGGTACTGAGGCTGGGGTCGGGGTCAAGCTCGACGGCAACATGGCTGCCAGCGCTGACGATATCCAGATCGACGTCAACGGCAAACTGAACGTTGCCCAAATCGCCGCCAACGGTGCAGTGAACGTCAAGGCCACCAGCGCCGACCTGCAAGGCACGGTCTACGGCAGCAACGTCAACGTGCAGACCCGCGATACGCTGAACATTCAGCAAAACATCGCGGCTCGTGATCAGATCCAAGTGGGCACCCAGGGGCAGTTGAGCAATAACGCCATCGTCGAAGCAGGTGTCAACGACGACAACACCCGCAATACCACGGGCGATATCAAGATCCGCGCCCAAAACATGCGTAACAACGGCAGTGTGGTTGCTAGCCGCGATGTGCGTGTTTTGGTAGATCAAACCCTGGATAACAGTGGCGGTACGCTCAGTGCACAACGTGCTGCGAAAATTACTGCGGGAACGCTGGATAACCGCAATGGCGGCAAGGTCCTCAGCGCCGATACGGCCCGCATCAGCGTAGATAATCTTCTCAATACACAAGGCAAAGTTTATAGCCAAGGCAACCTGCGCATTGTCGGCTCAGACCTGGACAACCGTGGCGGTGAAATCGCCAGCAAGACCGGTATCCGGCTGACTGGCGGCACCCTCAACAACAGCGATAACGGCAGCTTGATCGGCGAACAAACACTCACCATCAAAGCTGATCAGGTACTGAACCGACTGGGCCTGATCTCTGGATTGCAGGGCCTTGAAGTCAAAGGTGGCAAGCTCGACAACAGTAGTCACGGCAAGCTCTCCAGCCTCAACGGCGAAGTCAGCGTCCAGCTCAGTGGCGACCTGAACAACAGCAAGGGTGGTGCGCTGGTCAGTAAGACGGCGCTGACGGTCAGCGCTGCCAATATCGATAACCGCCAGGGCAGCCTGTCCAGCGGAGCAGGGCAGACACTCACCGTCAGCGGCGTGCTGGATAACAGCGACAAGGGCCAGATCGACAGCGCAGAGTCGCTGGTTATCACCGCCACGACCCTGCGCAACGTCAGCGGCACCATCAACTCCCAACTTGGCCTGACCGTCACCGGTACCGATCTGGACAACACCGACGGCAGCATCGCCACCAACGACGCAGCTACCCTCGATTTGCTGGCTACTCTGACCAACACCAACGGCACATTCGCCAGCGTTGGGGACCTGCTGCTGAAAGGCGCCGATCAGGTCAATAACCAGGGCGGCCAATTGGCCAGCCAGAGCATGATGACCCTGCTCACCGGCGGCCTGGATAACCGCAATGGCGGCACTGTTGCCGCCAATGGTCGATTGCTGCTGACCGCCAGCGGTGTGGTGCAAAACGATAATGACGGCCTGATCTACAGCAAGAACGCCAGCCTCAACCTGCACGGCTCGCGCGTAGAAAACAGCAAAGGCACTCTACAAAGCCAAACCGCACTCGAGCTAAAAACCAGCGGCGATGTCGACAACCACGACGGCAAGATCATCGCTCAAGACGGCGAGCTGAGCGTCACGGCCGATCACGTCGACAACCGTGGCGGCACATTGTCCAGCCTGCAAAACGCCTTTACTGCGCGCATTACTGGCGTGCTCAAAAACGGTTATGACCTCGACAACAAAGGCGGCACGATCCAGGCCCGGTCTCTGGATGTACGTGCCCTGGCGGGCATTAGCAACTACGGCGGCCGCATCGCTGCACAAGACGGCGACGCGCTGATCGACACCCGAACCGCTGACTTCGATAACCGTAACGGCGGGCTCTACGCCAAGCAAGGCGTGAGCGTTACAGGCCACAACTTCGACAACAGCGGCGATAACGATGGCCAGATCACCGGCCAGAACATCGACCTGACCCTCGACGGTGAGTTGAACAACCGACTCGGCATTATCGAAAGCAACAGTACCCTCACCATCACTGCCGCCAGCATTGACAACCAGACCGGCAAATTGCGCGCACTCGGCAACAGCGGCATCACTCGCTTCCAGATTGGTGGGCGGTTGAATAACCAGAGCGGCATGCTGGAAACGGCAAACAACGATATCAGCCTCTCGACCGGCAGTTTGCTGAACGCTGGCGGCAATATCGTGCATGCCGGCAAAGGCAATTTTGGTGTGGCCAGCACTGATGTAATGAACGCCGGTGGCAGCTTCACCACGGGCGGTGACCTAACCCTGGATGCCGACAGCTGGACCAACAGCGGGGTTATTCAGGCCGGCACGCTCAACGTCAATGTTACGAACTTCACACAAACCGCCACCGGGCAATTGTTGGCGTCGACGGCGTTTATCGGCACAGGCGACACCTGGGTCAATGATGGTGTGATCGGCAGCGACGGAACGCTGGGCTTGACGTTGACGGGCGCCTACTCTGGCAGCGGTCGGATAAGCAGCCTGGCCGAGCTTAAAATGGCGGCCGCTCAGCTGGACCTTGGCGCCACCGCCAGCATCAAGGGCGGCGGTAAAACCGATATCAACGTCATCGGCCAGTTGAACAACTTCGGCCGCCTGACCTCTGGCAGCGATATGGCTGTCACCACCACGAGCCTCGCCAACTACGGGGCCCTGGCCGCCGCGCAAGACCTCGTCATCAACGCTGAGACAATCCTCAACGATCAAGTGGAAGACGGCAGCCGAGGCTTCATATTCAGCGGTCGGAATATGAGCCTTCAAGCGGGCAGCATCACAAACCGCTACGCCGACATCTACAGCATCGGCAATCTCCTCGTCACTGGTAGGGCGCCGGGCAGCTCAGCCCAACGCCTGGAGAACCGTTCCGGCAGCATCGAAGCCGGCGGTGATATCAACGTCGATGCCGCAAACTTCGCTAACCAGCGCGACAAATTCAGCATGGAGCAACGGGTCACCGGCGGCTACATGACCATGTCCTGCGTGCAGCATTGCGATGGCCCTAGAAGTCCGCGTGTGCGTGGCCCGGTGTTCATCTACAAAACCGTTGAAAGCACTGTGAGCGAAGACTCACCGATGGCCACCTTCATGGCCGGGCACAACCTCACGGTTAACAGTGAAAGCGTCCTCAACCAATACAGCCTGCTGTCGGCGGCAAACGATCTGGCTATCAGCAGCACTAACATCACTAACCAGGCAGCTCTTTCCGTGTCGGGCACATCCGGTCGTGAGGTGGGGGCCGGTAACTGGATCTCGGGGCAGAGCTTCTACCAATTGATGAGTGATGTGCACCGGTATAACCAGCAGCATCCCAGCTCTGGTCCGTTCGACCCGGTAGCTTTTGGTGAGTTGGTTGCAAAGTTCAACCCGACCCTGTTCTACGGCATCAACGATCCTGTAGTCGTTCAGGCTGACGGTAAGGCGGCAGCCCCAGCCATCATCCAGGCAGGGGGTACGCAAAAGCTTAGCGCCTCCAATGACATCAGCTCGATCGTGGTTCAGAAAACCACCACCGCCGTCAGCGAGCGTTCAGCCAATACCAGCGTGTTCAGCGTCATCGAACCCTCAACCCTGTTGCTCAACCGCCAGCTGCCGCCCGACCTGGCCCAACTGCAAGTAGATCCAACCGCGTTGCCGGGCTTCAGCCTGCCGGTGGGCCAAAATGGCTTGTTCCGACTCAACGCCCAGGACACCTCGGGTGCGGCCGTCAGCCACATTGCGGGCGTGCAAGGCATCCCCAACAGCGTGACGGCGGTCAAGCCGCCCAAGTACCTGATCGAAACCAACCCCGCACTCACCGACCTCAAGCAATTCATGAGTTCGGACTACTTGCTCACACGCCTTGGCTACGACCCTGATACCAGCGCCAAGCGCCTCGGTGATGGGCTCTACGAACAACGCCTGGTACAGCAAGCCGTGGTCGCTCGCACCGGTCGAGCCTTCATCGAAGGACAGACCTCCAATGAGGATCAGTTCAAGTACCTGATGAACAACGCCATCGCCAGCAAGAATGAACTCAATCTCGCCGTGGGTGTGACTCTGACATCGCAACAGGTCGCGGCATTGACTCATGACATCGTGTGGCTTGAAGAGCATGAAGTGAATGGCGAAAAGGTACTGGTGCCGGTGTTGTATATGGCGCATGCCAATAATCGGCTGGCACCTAATGGTGCGCTGATTCAAGGCACTGATATGACGATGATTGCCGGCAAGAATCTGACTAACGCCGGTACGTTGAAGGCCACCAGCAATCTGTCCGCCATCGCGGGCCAGGACATGGTCAGTAGTGGGCTGGTGCAGGCAGGGGGGCGACTTGATCTGTTGGCCAGCAAGAACCTCACCAACAAGTCGGGCGGCGTAATTGCTGGTAAGGACGTGACGTTAACGGCGCAAACAGGCGATGTAACGAACGAGCGCACGGTCACTTCATCACAGATTGCCTATGGGAAAGACCTGGTCCGCAACGACTACGTCGACAGCTCGGCTCGCGTCGAGGCGGCCAACGACCTGACAATTTCGGCGGGCCGTGACATCAACAACATCGGCGGCGCACTGCAAAGTGGGCGTGACGTGATACTGAACGCCAGTCGGGACGTGAATATCGTTTCCGCGCAGGCCACCAATAGTCTGGATCGCGGCATCAACCGCAACAGCAGCAACACTACTCAGTACAGTGCAAGCGTCAGTGCCGGGAGGGACGTTTCGGTTCAGGCTGGCCGCGATGTCACGGTGGTTGCGGGTGACATCAATACTGAGCGGGATATCAGCATGAAGGCCGCCGAGAACCTGACCTTGAGTTCTGCGGCTGACGAACGCCATGCCTACTCCAAGTCCAAGAAACTCACGGTGCAAGAGGATCACGTCAAGCAGATCGCCAGTAACGTGACGGCGGCCGGTGATGTGGTGTTCAGTGCCGGTAAGGACATGACGCTGATATCCAGCCGGATCAATGCTGGAGATGAGGCTTATCTGGTAGCGGGTGGGCAACTGGATCTGCTCGCGGCACAGGACAGCGACTATTCGCTCTACGACAAGAAAAAGAAAGGCAGTTTCGGCAAGTTGCAGACCCGCCGCGATGAAGTGACCCATGTGACAAATGTGGGGAGCGAGATCAAGACCGGAGGCGACCTGACCCTCAAGAGCGACGGTGACCAGAGGTATCAGGTTGCCAAGCTGGAGAGCGGCAAGGACATCACTCTGGATAGCGGTGGCGCCATCACCTTCGAAGGGGTGAAGGACCTGCACCAGGAAAGCCACGAGAAGACCAATAACAACTCTTTCTGGGTGTCCTCCAAAGGCAAGGGCAATACCGACGAAACCCTGCGCCAGACCCAGATGGTGGCGGCCGGCAATATCGTGATCAAGGCCGTTGATGGCCTGAAGATCGATGTGAGGCAGGTCAACCAGCAAACCGTCAGCCAGAGCATCGACGCGATGGTCAAGGCCGACCCGCAACTGGCATGGCTCAAGGAGGCCGAGAAACGCGGCGATGTTGATTGGCGGCTGGTGAAGGAGATCCACGACTCCTACAAGTACAGCAACTCCGGGTTGGGGCCGGCTTCGCAGATCATTATTGCGATTGTGATGGCGGCGGTGGTTGGGCCTATGGCCATGGGAGCTATGGGGACGGCCACCGGTGGAGCGGTTGCTGCGGGGACCATGAGTTCGGGAACCGCTGGAATGCTGGTGTCGGGTGCGGGAGCTATCGCTACAGGCGCTGCGACTAATGCAACCGTTAGCTTTATCAACAATGGTGGAAATCTTGGGGCGGTATTTAAGGATGTGACCTCTTCGAATGCAATGAAAGGGTATGTGGTCTCCGGAGTTACTGCGGGGCTGACGTCTGGTTATTTCAATGAGTGGACAGGTACTTACACCAACCCAGTAACGAATCAGGTTATTGGGCCGAACCTCAGCACTTGGACAGGTGTTGGGCAATTTGCTGCGAGCCAAACACTGCAGAGCGGTACCTCCATGCTGTTGAGCAAAGCGTTGGGGCAGGGCGGCAGTGCAAGTGATGCTCTGAAAAGTGCCTTGTTCAACACTTTGGCGGCTGCGAGTTTTAACGCTGTTGGGGATTACACCAAAAAATGGGGGATCAAGGATGGCACCCTGCCGAAAATCGCTATTCACGCGATGGTGGGAGGACTGCTCTCGCAAGCGACTGGTGGTGACTTCAAGACCGGGGCATTGGCAGCTGGGGCCAATGAAGCCCTGATCGAACATCTCAATCTTCTTGTCCAAGATGACAAAGTACTATTGGGTATGAGCTCGCAAATCGTAGGAGTTTTGGCTGCTGCTAGCCAGAAGGACGCAGATGCAAAATCTATAGAAAAAGGAGGGTGGATAGCTAAAAATGCCACCGCATATAACCGCCAACTACATCCAGATGAAAAAAAGTTAGCGAAGCGTTTGGCGGCTCGGAGTGGCGGTAAGTACTCAGCTGAACAGATTGAAGATCAACTGCGCCTGTCTAGTGTAAATGGTACTGATATCGGCCCTGGAACCGATACTGTTGCGACTAAGGAGGGACGGTATGATGAGTCGGGTAAGTGGTTGCCATTGGGGAATGGTCAGTATTTTCAAGATTTTGCCAAACTTGATCTGAATATCGTTGCTTATATAAATGAGCAAACAAACGCATACAGTTGGGCGAATTTTCCTTCGAGTCCAAATACAGACTGGAGCAAATCTCCTAGTATTAGTGATGAGAGGCGTGATCGGCTTTCTGGGCATGTATTAGATGGTGATGGTGGCTATCGTTTACCTGTTATGGTGGGAGACGAAGCTTTTAGTCCCCGTTTTTTTTCATGTGGAGATGCTTCATGCGTATCCCTAGGCGGCAATGCTGACACGTCTGATCTAGAGACTATTCGCTGGAATGATGCATTAAATCGAAAGGCTATTAGCGATGTAACTACTATGGGAAGTTTAGCTCCCGTACCGGCTACTTGGTTAGGGAAGCTATTGGGTGCATTATTTGGTCGAAGTGTAATTGTTGGAGGGGAAGCGGCAGGCCTGAAAGTCACGGGTAACCTACTTGGGAAGGAGAGGTCTCTCGGGAGCGCTGCGGGACACGACTATGCTGGTGGGGTTCTTGAGGGAGGAACTGGTACCGCATATGCTGGTCATGGTCAGTACAGATATGGAGTCGGGGAAACTATTGTTCCTGAAGGAACAGCTATAACTTTGCCCCGAGAGGGCATTCGTATCACAGACGCAACTGGGCAATTTATCGAGCGTGGTGATTGGGAGGGATTATTCGCAGCAGGGTTAAAAAATCCTCGTATTGCTAACGATATTGAAGGCATGGCAACTTGGTTGCCCGGTGCTAAAGTTCTTAATTACTCTCTTAGTGCGCCTACAAATCTGGTGATTTTGAAAAACTCATCAACGGTGGAACAGCGCACATCGCTTTCTGAATTGCTAAAGTCCTACGCAGGGTGTGTACAATGGGCTGCATGTACAGAATTCGTGAGGTGATTTATGTATTTTAAGGATTTGAGTGATTATTCTTACTATTTAAGTGGTGGGCTACCTAGTGTAAAGAATGTCGGTTGGATAGATTCAAGGCACTATTTTGAACGAGGTGATGTTCCAAAGGCTGTTGTTGATAAGCTGCATCAGCTGATAGCTGGCTCTGCTGTATTTGATGCTCATGTAAATAAGATACGAGGTATTCATCCGTGTAATTTATGCGGCGAGCGAAATATTGAGGTCTCTGTAGGTAGTAAGAAAATATACATTGGTAGCTCTGAGATTTGGGTGCCGTATGCTTGTGCTGATGGGTATTTTGCCTCCCCTACGATGATAGTTCACTATATAGAAGTACATGGATATAAGCCGCCGGATGAATTTATTGAAGCGTTAATGGCTGTGGATTTAGATGTAGAGTACTCGGCTCAAGATGCTTATATGCTGGCTGTTTCTAAGGTTTGAGTATGGTTTTTAAGAGCGATTTATAGAACGTTGTTGGTGGTGAGGGGGGTAGCTGCAAAAGGAACTGGCAAGGTAATTGATACCGCTCCGCTGGCTCAAAAAATCGCTGATATTCGAACAACACTGCCTTCTAAGCTAAAGGTGAGGGGAATATGGCTGTTGCTGATATAAGATTGACGGTTTGCCTTCTCAGATGGCCGCGCACAGTAGAATTAATAACCCTACTCCAGCACAACAGGCACAAGGAATTGTCGGCGAAGGAAGTGGTTTGTTCCAAACTCAAAGTGTCCCTAATAAATCTGGAGTATTAATACCGAGAGCCGGGGATTCAGAAGCAAAAATTCTGGATGGACTTGCCCAAAAGCTTGGTAACAATTTCAATGCGAAAGGTACGGTCACTATATTTACAGAGCGCCCTGCATGTAGTAGTTGCTTAGGTGTGGTTGAGCAGTTTAAGGTTAAATATCCAAATATTCGAATTGATGTTCTAGATAACAATGGTGTGGTTATGCGTCCGCTTAAGGTAAAACAGTGATATGGAAAAGTGTCGAGTTTCTTATTCTGAAATAAAAAGTTGGATTTTAGAAAACTATTGGGATGGATGCAGAGATCATGGTCCTTTGATCGCGGGGCGAGATGGGAGTGGATGGAGTTTAGAACAAATTTCGTCAGATATTTATGACGGATATTCGGGCGGAGATGGTAGTTTTGATTCGCCGCTTGAGTATCTAATGCTGGAAGTTGTTAGTTTGGTTTTGTCGTGTTGGTATCCGAGTCAAGTTGAATATCATAAGAAGCGTATATTTAATCTGCTTTCGGAAAATGATTTAGCTAAGATGCTTGAAAATGTCCCTTCAGATGAACTGGAAGAGTTTAAGCATGATCTTGAGGTTTTAAGTATTATTTGAAATCCCCCGGCGTGGCCGGGGGATTTTTCACTCCGCCGTAATCACTAACCGATTCTTACTGACCTCGATTCTAATCTTCTGATTGACCTCAAGCCCCGCCTGTTGCAACCAGTGCCCACGGAGTCGAAGCCAGGGGACAAGACGGTGTTGCGGATTCTCGGCATCGCCCAGTGGCGGATAGAAGGTATGCGATCCATAAACCCCACCTACCCAGTGGTGGAGCAACGGTCTACCGTGGCATCTGCGGCGAGCAGTTCCACGGTATGCGATCCATAAACCCCACCTGCCCAACAGTGGGTCAACGGTTTACTGTGGCATTTCGGGCGAGCAGTTCCACGGCAGTAGCGCCTCGTAGTCCTTTACTGACGAGGCATGCGGCAGCCGCTCTAGTACGTCGCGTAGCCACGTATAAGGCTCTTGGCCGTTGACCTTGGCGGTCTCGACCAGGCTGTAGATCTTCGCGCTAGCACTGGCGCCATTGACGGTATCGCTGAACAACCAGGCCTTGCGCCCGATGACAAACGGCTTGATCGCTCTTTCGGCCGTGTTGTTGTCGATGGGCAAATAACCCGCTTCGACATAACGCTCCAGTCGGCTCCAGTTATTCGCCAGATAATGCACCGCCTTGCCTAATGCACTTTGCGGCGTCACCTGGGATTGGGTTTTATCCAACCAGACTTTCAGCTGCCCCAAGATCGGCAGGCTCTTTTCCTGGCGAACGATAAACCGCTGTTCATCATCGGCTTCCTTAAGTTCACGCTCGATCCCGTACAGCTTGTTGATCATCGTCAGTGCGATATCGGCCCGTCCGGTTTTACCCTTGGGCTGCACTTTTTGCGCGTCCACGAACTTGCGTCGTGCATGGGCCATGCACGCCAAGCGCTCCACACCCGATTGCAACGCCAACGCGTTATAGCCGGCGTAGTCGTCGGTCATGACATAACCGCGATAACTTTCCAGCAGCCGTAACGGCACCTCCTGCGCACGACTGGACGTGTAGTCAAACAACACGACTTTACGATCTGGCGGGCCGCTGGCTTGCACCCACATCCAGGATTGGCTGGTCGGATCTCGATCCGGCTCTTTCAACACCTGGACACGGGTTTCATCGCAGTGGATGACCGGACTTTCCAGCAGGCGGTCACGCATCAAATTCAGCAGTGGCTGGAAGTGTTCGCTGCACTGGATCACCCAGCGAGCCAGAGTTTGCCGAGGGATCTCGACACCGTGGCGAGCGAGGACTTTTTCGAAGCGGTGCAGCGGCAGACCATCGACGTACTTGGTGGTCAGCAGCATCGCCAACACATTCGGACTGGCCATGCTCTTTTCGATCAGTTGCGTAGGTTTGTCAGCCGTGACCGGGGCTGCTTCGCAGCCCCGGCAGCCGTAGACTTTGCGGATATGTTTGATCACGCGGATCTGCATCGGCACGATCTCTAGCTGTTCGCTGGTTTCTTCGCCGATGGCGTGTTTGCGGCAACCGCAGCCGCAAGTCAGTTCGTGTTCGGGTAGTTCGTGGATGACCTCGATCCGAGGCAGATCGGCTGATAGTGGTTTACGTTTACCTCGGCGTTTAGTCGGGGCAACGACTTCTTCGTCAGAGGTGCCGGAGACCGGAACCGCAAAGCTTTCGGGTTCATTAAAGAGCACGAGCTGCGGCGTCTGCGGATCGACGGTTTGCTCTGACTTACGCCCGAAAAAACGTTTACGCCATAGTTTGATCTGCTCTTTCAGGTCAACAATCTGGTCTTTGTCCACCTGACGCTCACTGAGCATCTGCACAAGCATTTGCTTGAGCAGAACCGGATCATCAGGGAGGTCGTCGGGCATGGAAATCATGGCCCGGATTATATCCAACTATGCGACAAATCGCGGCGTCAAAACCTGATGTGGCCGGTTGCACCACAGATCAAAACCGTCGAGTAACCAGTTCAGTTCCTGAACCGTCAGGACAATGGCTTCATTCGTGTCGTCAGGGGAGGTTTTGAACCGTTCGGATTCAAGGCGTTTGAGCCAAAGACAGAAGCCGTTGCGCTCCCAATACAACACTTTGATGCGGTTACGGGCTTTGTTGAGGAAGACAAAAAGTACCGGATCGAACACGGCGACTTTGATGTCCAGCTCTACCAGCGCGGTCAGACCGTCTATGGATTTTCGAAAGTCTACGGGCTTGGGGTAGAGGTAGACTTTTTCCACTTTTGCATCGGGTCGCATCATGAGGTACTGGCTCCTGAAAGAGTTGAGGAGCACAGCTTCGAGCATCAGATTTCAACTTGGAATGTGGGCTTTATGGGGCGCATACGAGCATCCGTTTCGGGTGATCAAGCGTCAGTTCGGTTATGTGAAGACCCGCTTCCGTGGCCTGGCCAAGAATACGGCGCAATTGACCACACTGTTCGCGCTGTCGAATCTGTGGATGGTGCGCCGGCAATTATTGCCTGCTGCGGGAGAGGTGCGCCCGTGAGGGCAGAAAACCAAGGCTATGCCTTGGTTTTCCAATAATCAGCGGCTGAAAATCGGGGTTTCGGCATCTCCAAGCCGTCCATTTGCGGCTGGTGGGTAACTTGTTCGGAGAATCCTTAGGCAAAATACCCAGATTCCACCCGCCGAGTTTCCCGATGAAGCAAATGACTTTCGCCGATGCCGAGTACGCCGGCAAACGCAAGCAGACCCGTAAAGAGTTGTTCCTGATCGAGATGGATCGGGTGGTGCCGTGGAAGGGTTTGATTGCTCTGATCGAGCGGCACTACCCGAAGGGTGATGGTGGTCGTCCGGCCTATCCGCTGATGGCGATGCTACGTGTCCATCTGATGCAAAACTGGTTCGGCTACAGCGATCCAACGATGGAAGAAGCACTGTACGAGACTACGATTCTGCGTCAGTTTGCGGGGCTGAGCCTGGAGCGCATTCCCGACGAAACCACCATCCTCAACTTCCGTCGCCTGCTGGAAAAGTACGAACTGGCGGCAGGAATTCTGGGCGTGATCAATGGCTATCTGGGTGATCGCGGCCTGTCGTTGCGCCAGGGCACTATCGTCGATGCCACGCTGATTCATGCGCCGAGTTCGACCAAGAACCAGGACGGCAAACGCGACCCGGAAATGCACCAGGCCAAGAAAGGCAATCAATGGTACTTCGGCATGAAGGCCCATATCGGTGTGGATGACGAGTCGGGCCTGGTGCATAGCGTGGTGGGCACGGCGGCCAATGTGGCAGATGTCACGCAGGTCGATAAGCTGCTGCACGGCGACGAAAACGTAGTCTGTGCCGATGCCGGTTATACCGGAGTGGAAAAACGCCCCGAGCATGAAGGTCGCCAGGTCATCTGGCAGATTGCCGCCCGGCGCAGCACCTACCAGAAACTGGGCAAGCGCAGCGTCCTGTACAAAGCCAAGCGCAAGATCGAAAAAGCCAAGGCGCAGGTCAGAGCGAAGGTCGAGCACCCGTTCCGGGTGATCAAGCGCCAGTTCGGTTATGTGAAGACACGTTTCCGTGGCCTGACCAAGAACACGGCACAGTTGGTGACGCTGTTTGCGCTGTCGAATCTGTGGATGGCTCGCCGACATTTACTGAGCCATGCAGGAGAGGTGCACCTGTAATGTGGGAAGTTGCCGCCGCGAGGTGCTCGCGGCGGCTAAAAAACAGGGATGGGTGAGTGATCTCAGCGTTTTGGATCGACTCGCCACTTTCAAAATCGGCGGTGGCCGAAATCAGTCAGAAACGCATGGCTACTTCAGACCATCCCTAGATCGCTAAACTTTTTATTTAGCTGCTCAGTCATTTGAAAGTGGTTGCGGAACGATAGGGCAGAAATTTCAGGAGGTTTTAGATTGCTGAATACACAAAGACTGGGCGGCTTAACACCGCCCACTGTGATTTAGATTGACAATTTTTCTTGCTGCTGTCGCCCTGCCACATCCATCAAATCACACCCATCGCGCAGCAAAATGCTACACACCAGCGACAGTTCCTGCAGAACCACTGCACCTTTGGGCGCGTCATCACAAATCGCGAAGTTTTCCAGTAGTTGAGTCACGGCGCGAATGCGATACGCCGCTGCATCGTGCAGGACGTCAATGGGGGCTTGGGTATCGATCAGCAGTGAGGGAATGTTGCAGTCGTGGCCGGTTATAGCTTGATAACGCGTCATTTATTGAGCCTCTTTAGTTTGACTGAGGACTCTGTAGATCAGGTCGCCAAACCCGGTCGTCCTTTCAACGACCCCTCGACTATATCCAGCGCTCCCCCTGTCCTTAAAGCCCCATTCCTACTGGATCGTCTGCTTCTGCCGTAAGGCAATTCCTAATTTGCCGAGAGTATTTTTCGAGCCGGTCCGCTGCGATTTTCCTGGCTTACAATGCCGCCGCTTATGGCCATGCCACCGGTGGTTTTCAGATGGCGGTGCGTTGTTGAAAGCCTTCTCAAGGAAGATCCGTCATGCGTCTTTTGTCGTTGCTGTTTACTCTCGTTCTGCTCGCCGGTTGTGCTTCCACCCCGGACTATTACATCTCGCCCAAACCGGTGCAGATTCCCGCCAACGCCACTTATTGGATCGACACCTTCAACCTGCAACTGGTTGGTGAGAGCGAGCGCTTTCTGCCCGAGGACAAGTTGCGTCAGCAACTGGGCATGGAGTTGATCCGCCAATTGGGCAATGCCAATCGCTATGCCGCCAGCAAGGACAGCGCCGACTACCTGCTGGATGTGGATGCGGTGTACAAGCGCCGCCTCAGTGATTCCAAGGGCGGGCTGGTGTCGATGGTCGCCGATGACAATACGATCCTCGCCAGTGTCGATTTCGGCTATAAGGTCCAGGTCAAGCGCGACGGCACCGAGGTGTTGCATTTCGCCCAGGAGCGCAATGGGTTGCAGCCGGCCGGGGCCATGGGCCGGTTGCGCAATATGAAGACCATGTTGGGGGCGATCACCAACAGCGGTAATTCGGATGTGGAGAACTTCTACATTCGCGCTCTGCCGAAGTTCATCATTCGTGATATCACGGCCATTCCTTCTCGTTGAGAGGGGGCTGGGGATGATGAATTCTCTCTGTCTAACTCGGGTGTTATGCTCGCGCACGCCAGGTTGCTGGCTATCTGCCACGGATGTATTGGGCCCCGTTCGATGAGGGCCTCCGGGTGATTCCGGCCGTTGCGTAGAGGCTGCCGGCAACGTTGCAACCGATTTTAAAGTGGGGGGTGGAAGCCCCCTTCGCCTATTCACCTGTCAATGGATGATGGAGCCTCGGCGTTGTGGCTCCACCCCGGGAATATGCCCATGCTCATGAATTACCTCGAACGCTCCATGTCGGCCTTGCGCTCCATCGGTATCACCTTTCCCAAACAGGAGATGCCGGTCCTGGCGCTGCTGGACAAGGTGGCGGTGTACGACGTCGAGCGGGTGACCCAGATCGCTGCCACCCTGCAGCAGGCCACGGTGTTCAACGCCGCAGTGCGTGACAAGTTACAGGGCATGGACATCAGCACCCGCTATGCGGATATCGCCACCAGCTTCGATTCGATCCGCAACGATGCCCAGCAGATGATGGAGTGGATGGCCGACGGCAAGTTGCAGTTCTCCGAGCGCATTCAACTGGCCTGGCTGAACATGCGTCGCGGCTCGATTCCGGATCGCTTCGAGAGCATCCGCGAGAATTACCTGGCCGTGGCCAAGTCGGCCAATGAGCAGATCCAGCTGGAAACTCTGATCCTCGAGGCGTACCAGGATTACCGCCTGGCCATGAAGTCGGCCGAGGTGGATGCTTGTGAAGTGCAGAAGATTGCCCAGGCGCAGATGGACGCCGCACGCAAGGCCCTGGCCGATGCCAGTGCCGCCCTGGAAGTGGCAGGGCTGGCGGCGGCGGATCAGCCCAAGCTGGAGCTTGAGCGGGATGTGGCCCTGCGCAATCTGCAGGATGAAGACAAGCGCTTTCAGATCATCACCGATATTGCCGATCAGTTGAAGGCTGCTTATGGCGCGGCTGAGCTGGTGTTTGCCCGGCTCAATCAGTACCACGCGGTGAAGGAGCGCCTGTATCAGCGGGCGGTGAGTTTCTTCGCCACCAACGAGATTGTGCTCACCGGGCTGGCGGCGGGTTTCACTTCTTCCGGCGGTTTGGCGGAAACCACCCAGACCCTGAACGCCATGACCGACGGCATCAATACCAGCCTTGAAGTGCAGGCGCGGGTCGGTGGCGATCAGCTCAACGCGGCCCTCAAGGCCGGCTACGGTTCCAGCCTCAAGGCCAGTTCGGTGAAGGCCTTGGCCGATGCGGTGGTGGAGTTCCAGGCCAGCAGCCTGAGCCTGATCCAGGAGCTGCGCAAGGAATCGGCTCAGGCCGCGGCCGAGATCGAGTCGGTGACCGAGGACAGCAAGCGCCGCTTCACCGCGCTCCTGCAGAAGGGGGTGTGAGGTGAGCGGGGTTTCTATCAGCGAACAGATGGGCGCCATGGCGCTGATCGATGAGCTGCGCCACAGTCAGACCGAGATCCAGAAGCACTTGGATCTGCCCAAGCACCGCAAGGCGGTGGCCGAGCGTATTCGCGAGTTCTACAAGGCTCGGGGCGTGGAGGTCGAGGACACCTTGGTGGAGCAAGGGGTGCGCAATTACTTTGCCACGCGTCTGACCTATGAGGCGCCGGTTTTGAATTGGCGCGACAGACTCTTGGCGCCGCTCTATATCAACCGCAACGGTCTGCTGAAGCAGACGCTGATCTGGACGCCCATCATGCTGTGGTCGTTCTACGCCTGGGGGCAGGTGTTTGAGTCCTTCGGCGAAGCGCAGCTGCATTATGCTCAGTCCGAGCTGAACAATGCCCTGGTTCTTGCCGAGACTCAGCCACAACAGGTGTTGCGGTTGCAGCAGCAGATCGACGTCCTTGCGGGCGAGATCGCTGCGACGCAGCTCGGTTCTGCGAGCCGGATGCTGGAGCAGGCCAGGAGGATGTTGGAGAAGGCTAGCCGACTGACTCCGATCAAACTGTCCCCGCACACGGTTACCGTGCAAAGCCGTAGTCAGGATCTTGATCGGGTCCTGGCCGCCAAACGCAGCCTGAAGAAGGACGCGGCAGCGCTTGAGGCGGTGCAGGCTCGCTTGGACGATGTGTCTCGGCTGTTGGCGGCTGATCAGAAACGTGTCGCACTAATGAGCGGGCAATCCTGGCGCACCGTCAGCCGTACCTCGCCTGAGGTGACGGTGGCGGCTGCCAAGGCCCGCGCGGCGCTGGATCAGGCCGATACTCTGGGCGTCGCTGCCGGCGTGACGGCGGTGGCCCAGTTGGATGAGTTGATCGAACAGAACAGCCTGAGTCCCAGCTACCAGTTGGCGTTGGACGACGCCCGTGAGGCGGTGCGCAAGATGAACTTGAGCCAGGCGGATCAGCCGGCGTTCAAGGTGTTGTTTTCCTCGGTACAGCAGGCTATCGACGCTGCGGATGCTACCTCGGCGGCCCGCGGATTGAAGGACATTGAGCGGCTCAAGGCTTTTGCCGCGACGTCTTTGACCTTGAATGTGGTCAGTCGCACGGGGGAGAAGTCCATGGTCGAGCGCAACTATGACCCCACGGGTGGCAAGACTTGGTACTTGCTGACCGAAGCGACTGATGCTGCCGGTAACGTGGTGCCGGTGCCAATTACCAGTCGCGAAACTGGAGAGAAGCGTTATGCCCCGATATTTGGCGTGCGCGTGAGTCGGGCCACCTATCAGGAGGTCAAGAACGACAAGCTGGCGGATGGTCATGTCGATAATCGGCGCATGGGCTCCAAAGACGCCAATTCGCTGACGTTGAAGTTCCTCAAAGGGCGTGCAAGCGCTAAACCCGACTACATCCTGGAGTGGTGATGAGCTCAAGCAAAATGATGGCGACCCTGAGTGATCATTCCCGCGGCTATGAGTACGAGTTACGCAAGCTGCAGCAGGAACTGTCCAAGGCTCACGAGCGGGAGCTGCAACTGCAGCAGCAAATCAGCAGCATCTACGAGCAGTTGGCCGGTTATCAGTTGGAGGATGGTCTGCAGCCGTCTCAGGAGGTCAAAGCGCTGTTGGGTCAACGCAGCGAGGCCGAGGCGGTGCTGCGGCGCGATCTGGCCGCTGTCGAGGCCAGCGTGCAGCAGCACCTGCAGACGTCGATCCGGCTCGCGGAGGAGATCGAGTCGGTGCATACCGGAATTGATCGGCAACTGGCGGAAGATCCTCAGTATCAGCAGCAGCTTCAGTCCGTGAGCGAGGTTGAGGCGCTGCGTTCGGCATCGGCGTCCTCCTATGCAGAGTTGCGCCAGGAGTGCTGGAGCAAGTTGCAGGGCTTCCAGGTCGATCCACTTTATCGCTATCTCAAGAAACGTCAGTTCGGGACCGATCAGTACCCACGCCGGACGCCATTGCGCCATTTGGACCAATGGATTTCCCGGCTGTGCAATTACCCAGAAAACCGTGCCAGTGAACACACCCTATTGGCTATCCAGGCCGCCAATGAGGAGGCCGCGCGGCGACTTGAGGCGGATCAGGTGGCGCAGCAAGCCCGGCTGTCGCAGCTGCAGCAGCAGGCTGTTGCCAGCAGCGATCTGGCCGCATTGCAGGAGCGTTTGGCCCTGACTCAACGGGCTGTGCAGACGGCCAAGGCACAGGCCAATGCCGTGCAGGCCAGTCTTGAGGTGTATGTTTTCCGGCGTGATCCCTACTTCGCCAAGGCCTCGGTGCTGCTGACTGGCCAATTGGCCGGCATGAGTAACCAGAAGCTGGAGCGCTTGGCAGGTGAAACCAGCGATGCGCAAGATGACGAACTGGTCAAGGAGGTCCGAGACATGCGGGCCGAATTGGATGAGTTACAGGTTCGCGTGCCGTTTCTGCAGAGCAAGTGTGAACAGGCCGAGAGTGATTACCAAAGAGCCAAACAACTGGAGCGTGAATTGCTGTCGAACCAGCAGAGTCTCGCGCTTCAGGCCTCTTCCAGTAAGGACCGCCTGGACCCGCTGTTGGCGGGCTTCATGAAAGGCGCGTTTTCACTGGCTCAGGTGGCGAGTGAGGTGAGCCGCAGCAGTCATGCCGGGTCGTCGTCCTCAAGTCTTGGGAGTCAATCCAGCCGCTCCAGCAGCAGCTCCTGGCGGGCATCGAGCTCTGCCAGTTCATCGAACGCTTCACCGTCGCGCAGCACCGGCGGTGGCTTTTCTACCAGCGATAGTCTCTGAGGGCGGCAAGAAAGGGGGAGCGGCCGTTCCCTCTTTCATGTGATACCCGCGACGAAATTACAGCGCCTTCACCGGAATACAAATCTCACACTCCAGTTCTCCTGTCTTGACGTCGTAGTACGCATCCGCCGGATAGCGTTCGAACGCCGGACGCGGGTCGAACTGCAGGCCGCTCTTGGGCAGCCAGTCGCGGCACAGCTCGATCCAGGCGTCGGCGATGGCTGGGCCCAGGCCACGGTAGTGGGCCACGGCGTACAGGCCGCCGGGCAGGGTGGTCATCACGGCGGGAGGGCTGGCCTTGAAGTCTTCGGGTACTTCGACGCAGGCGTCGTAGCGGCATTTGTCGGCGGGGGTGAGGTCCGGGTCGTCGTGGCCGATGCCGTAGCGCACGGGGTTGAACAGTTGGTGTTCGAGCATCCATGGCATGACGGTGGCGCGCCAGAACAAGCCTATGCCGGGTCCGTAGGCGCCGATGTAGCGCAGGTAGGCCACGCGGGTGGCGGGCAGTTGCTGCAGGGTGATGTGCATCGCTGTTTCCTTCAGGTGAATGAAGGCGTCAGGGTCGTCGAAAGCCGGAATGTGGGTCTGATCAGGATTGCTTAATTCGCGCAGGCGGCGTTCGCGGATGTCGTCGAGTCGGCGGTGCCAGCGTTTGGGTTCGGTGTCGCGCCAGGTGCTGGGGGACACCGAGAAGTGTTGCTTGAAGGCGCGGGAAAAAGCCTCTCCCGAGCTGAAACCGACTTCCAGGGCAATTTCCAGCACCGAGGCTTCGGCCCGGCTGGCTAGGAGGTAAGCGCCACAGGCCAGGCGCCGGCGGCGCAGGTAGGCGCCCAGGGGCTCGCCGACCCAGGCACTGAACAGACGATGAAAGTGATAGGGCGAAAAATGCGCCACCCGCGCCAAGTCTGCCAACGCCAGGGGCTGGTCCAGGTGTTGGTCGATGTGCTCCAGCACCCGGTTCATGCGCAGGGTGTATTCGTGGAGGCTGTGATAGGCGACGGTCATGATTGCAGCCTAGTCGGCGGTGGTGGAGCCTCTCACAGTCTGCGGCAGATTTGTGGCATTTGGGAGGCGTTTTCGCCGCGGGGGGACGTTCGGACGCTGGCGCCGGTTGGTGAGCGGCCATTCAATCCTTGGCTCGACGGTCTGAGCAGTGCTTTTCCGATCAGGGGTCAATGGCCTGAGGTGTATTGGCTGAACGGCTGAAAAGCGTGCCGGTCACAACCTGTGAAAGGCATTTCATTCTCATGTATGGAGGCTGGATCAGGATGACGACTTATAACTGGGATCTGATTGAACGATTGCTGCACGAGGTGCAGAACGGCGCTGGCCAGCGTTTCACTCCCCGCCCTTATGCCGAGCAGCTTGCGGCGACCAAGGCGGCGGAAGGTGAGCCGACCGGTAACCTGGATGACCTGAAAGTCACCGCTACCGAGTACGAAAAACTGTTGTTGGACAGAGGCTTTATCGAAACCAGGCCTGAGGAAGAGGGCGGTAACGGTGCAAACTTTGTGCTCACACTCCGCGGCTCCAGTCTGCTGAGCCTGATCGACAGCAGCATTCCGGGCAACGATCACCCGCGACAGGTACTGGATGAGCAGGTTGACGCCTTGGCCCCTGAAACATTTGACGAGTTGGCCTCCAAGGGGCAGATCGCTTAGTCCGGAGCTGGCTCTGGCGGGCATTTCAAGGCGGCGAGATCGTTGCGCACACGGCCGATCTTTTTCAGCAGGTGCTGACGTTGGCTTGCCGAGCTTGTGGCCATCAGGTCCACCAACAGGCTGCGCGTGGCGTGTTCGGCGTGGGCGTAAGCCTGGCGGTAGTCGGCGCTCTCTGAAGCTTCTCGACTGACCAGCAATTGCTCGATGCGCTGTGGGAAATCGTTGTTCTGGCGTTGTTCCAATGCCTTGCTGAACTGCGTCTGCCATTGGCTGCGGTGGGTAATCCATTGTCGGTTCTGTTCGCCCAGCGACGCGGCCCACTGCTGGACGCGTTGCTGCTGGCTCGGGCTCAATGGACCGAGCCAGGCATTCAGGCGCTTGCCCATGCGCTGGCTGCGCAGCTCGATCTGTTGCGCCAACGGTGCTGTGAGGTATCGCTCCCGTTGTTTCTGCTGGTCTTTGGTGAACGCGTTCTTCATCGAGGTGACTTGCTGATCGTCCAGGCTTTGGAGCAGTTCCACGGTGGAGGGTGTGATCTGCTGCGCGATCTCGGTAATGGCCTGTTTGGCTTGATCGATGCTGGCCTGCAGCGCTGCGTCGCTGACCTGGTTGTTCTGCACCATCAGATGCAGGTGATCGAGCCAGTCCAGGTAGCGCGGCAATTGGGTGTTGCAATGCCAGCTCAGGTGTTGCCGCAGGCGTTGCTTGAACCCGCTGCTCTGTTCGCTGCTCATGTCCAGGTAATCGTTGAGGGTCCACGGAATGATCACGTCCAGATTGCGATAAACCAGGCCGATCCGGCTGCAGGCACCGAGCAGCAGGCAGAGGATCAACAACGGGATAATCAGGAACCAGCGCCGCGACATGTTCGAGTCCTTGCCAGTTAAGGTGCTCACCTCTAAATCTGGAAGGCTTCCGGCGGTCCAGCCGTTCAGTAGAACGCGCGTTCAGCCTTGAAGGTGAGCAGGCCGTCGCATTCGGTGTTGTGCCCGGAGTAGGCCGAGCATTCATTGCCGCTGAGGCTGGAATCACTGTAGATCAGGTTGAGGTCGATCCCCAGCCAGGGGCGCGAGAGTTTGATTGACCAGTCATTGAAGTCGGCCACGTATCTGCCATTGGCGAGCGCGACGGCGGTGTTCAATTGATGGGTGGTGTATTTGACGCTGACACCGATGCCGAACGGCGGATTGCCACCGAGGTCGGCGAACAGGGTGCTATTGCGTTTGTCTGGGTCATTGCTGAAGGCCGCGCCGAAGCGACTGCCCAGCACGGTCAGGCCGCCATAGAATTCCTGGCTGTCCTGGGTGCGCAGTTGGGGGTAGTTGTAGCGGATCAACCCTACTTCGTAGCCCAGGGTTTGGTCGAAAGGTTGCTTGAAGCCCAGGTAAGAGTCGACTTCCAGGTTGCTGGAAGGGCTTAGCCCCATGCTGGGAGTCCATTGCCCGAAGTACCAGCCGCTGTCGTGGCTCAAGTCGAGGCCTCCGTGGAAGGAGCCGCTGGATGAGGGTTTGACCAAGCCCTGGGCCATGCTGCGGCTGGGGCTGGTACCTAACTTGAGGTCAAAGTCGCCCAGTTCACGCTGGAAGATTTGTCCGTGGGCCAGGGGGCAGGCCAGCAGCAGGCTGGAGGCCAGTACTGATGATTTGAGCATGCAGCACTCACTGAACGACGTGGAGTGACAACCTGAAAGTTGGCTGAAACTATTGATCTAGAAGGCTGCAAGGATACCGGCGAATGCCTGGGGATGAGGGCCGTTCGTCGATTTTTGGAGAGAAGCAGGAGGGGGAGGTGCCAGTCCTAGCGCTTTGAGACCAAAGCGCTAAGGGACCAGGGTGTTGCAGGAGGGCGTTACTTTTTGCCGAGGCTGATTTGTTTGGAAGGGCCGAAAGTCTGACCGCTGACGCCTTTGGCGATTTGCTGGATTTCGCCGCCCGATTTCAGGAACGCTGCGATCTGTTCGTTGATCGATTCACTGGTTTCAACGGCGGGAGCTGGTTTTGCTTTGCTGTTGGAGGCTTTTACTCGCATGGCGGCCATTTAACCTTTCGGGAAAATTAATTTGGCCAGGCATCTTATCAGAAATACTTGACAATTGCTTGGTAAATATCCCCTGAAACAGAAAGGCGCTTTCTGCTGTTTTTCCTAAGTTTATTTTCCGGATATTTTCCTAAGTCGCTGTTTTAACTAAATACCTATCGGCAAAAATACCCTCTCGCAGCGCTCCAAAAAGGCTCGAAGCACACCTGTTTGCCTGACGAGCGGCTGGTTGCACGCCGGGAAAGCCAGAAAAATCAAGGGTTTCGTGGCCAGCGATTCAGGAGCGTCAACGCCAGCCTGGAAAACAGGTAGAATGCCGCCCACGCAATGAGGGTATTGGAAATGGCTTTAGTCGGGCGCTACAACAGTTTACAAGTGGTTAAACACACTAACTTTGGTTTGTATCTGGACGGTGGAGCGGACGGCGAGATATTGCTGCCCAATCGTTATATTCCCAAGGATATTCCCAGTGAAGATGAAGACTGGCTGAATGTTTTTGTCTACTTGGACAGTGCCGACAAGTTAATCGCAACGACCGAAAAGCCAAAAGTTCAAGTTGGCGAGTTCGCCAGTCTTAAAGTCGTCGAAGTTAACAGCATCGGAGTGTTCCTGGATTGGGGATTACCCAAGGATCTGTTGTTGCCGTACTCCGAGGAAAAGCGCCAGATGAATGCTGGCGAATACTGCGTGGTGCATGTCTACCTGGACAAACATACCCGTCGAATTACCGCCACGGCTCGCCTGGATCGCTATCTGGACAAGACGCCGGCCAACTACAAGGCGGGTCAGGAAGTGGATTTGTTGGTGGCCGAGTCCACTGATATGGGGTTCAAGGCGATCATCAACAACAAGCACTGGGGCCTGATTCACAAGAACGAAGTGTTCAAGTTCCTGCGCTCTGGCATGCAAGAGAAAGGCTTCATCAAAGAAGTACGGGCCGATGGCAAGATCAGCCTGAGTCTGCAGCCGGTGGGTGAAGAGGCTGCCACTGGCCTGAACTCCAAGATCCTCGCCAAGTTGCGGGAAAACAATGGCACTCTGGCCGTCAGTGACAAGAGTGATCCGGCCTTGATCAGCAGTCTGTTCGGGGTCAGCAAGGGCAACTTCAAAAAGGCCATTGGCGCCCTCTATAAGCAGGGTCAGATTGTCATCCACGCGGATCGCATCGAGCTAAGCTGAGACTCACTTCACGCTGCAGGCGAGGCTCATGAAAACCACCCTGGTTGCCTGGCTCGCCACCTTGCTGGCGTTCCTGCTGCTCGACGCGCTTTGGCTGGGGCTGATGATGAGCCCCACCTACCGGGCCCTGCTGGGTTCGCTGCTGCTGGAGCAGCCACGGCTATTGCCGACAGCGCTGTTCTATCTCCTCTACGTTACGGGTTGCCTGCTGTTCGCGGTACGTCCCGCCTTGCAACAGGGTGGCTGGCGTCGGGCTGCACGACTGGGAGCACTGCTCGGGCTGGTGTCCTATGGCACTTATGATCTGAGCAATTGGGCGACCTTGCAGGCCTGGCCGGCATCCCTGGCGCTGCTGGATATGGCCTGGGGCGTGCTGGTCAGTGCCTTGGCCAGTGGTTTCGGCGTCTTCTGTGCCTGCCGTTGGGCACCGGGTGTTGGCCGCGGGCCGCAAGTCTGAGCGGGTTTGCTACTGGGTTTTGCACCGCTGTTCAGCCCGCTGGGGCGTAACTCTTTATCTTGGGTAGGTGTCATGTCATTCAAATACTGTGAGGAACTGCGGTGAGCACCGAACGGCGCAGCGCCGACGGCTTTGCCCTGCAGGTAATGTTGGGGTTGTGCCTGATCTGGGGCGTGCAGCAGGTGATGATCAAGTGGGCTGCGGCGGACATTGCCCCGGTGATGCAGGCGGCCGCCCGCTCTGGTATCTCGGCGCTGCTGGTGGCCCTGCTGATGTGCTGGAAGGGCGGTTGGTCCCAGGTTTCCAGCACTTGGCGCGGCGGCTTGCTGGCCGGTGCCCTGTTTGGCCTGGAATTCCTGTTCATTGCCGAAGGGCTGAAGCTCACCAGTGCTGCACACATGTCGGTGTTTCTCTACACCGCGCCGATCTTCACCGCCCTGGGGGTCAATTGGCTGTTGCCCAGTGAGCGCTTGCGGCCTTTGCAGTGGCTGGGGATTGTCCTCGCATTCATTGGCATCAGCATCGCCTTTGCCGCAGGTGTCTCGTTGGACAATCTCGACCGGCGCATGCTCTTGGGGGATGTGCTGGGCTTGTTGGCGGGGCTGGCCTGGGGCGCGACCACGGTGGTGGTGCGGGCCTCGCGATTGTCCGAGGCGCCGGCGACCCTGACTCTGTTCTATCAATTGATCGTCGGTTTTGTCGGCCTGTTGCTGATTGCTGTGCTCAGCGGCCAGGTCACCCAGGTCAGCCTGACGCCGGTGGCGGTGGCCAGCGTGTTGTTCCAGGGGCTGGTGGTGTCGTTTTTCAGCTACCTGACCTGGTTCTGGCTGCTGCGGCGTTATCTGGCAGCGAATCTGGCGGTGTTTTCCTTCATGACCCCGATGTTCGGCGTAACCTTCGGCGTGCTGTTGCTGGGTGAGCCCTTGAGCCTCAACTTCGTGCTGGGGGCAATGCTGGTGCTGTTGGGCATCACTTTTGTCAGTGCCGAGCAGTGGCTGCGGCGACGGCTCAAGCGCTTTCTATAGCCGTCGTCTAGGACGCCGCCGCACAGCGTGGCGCCGCTGGCCGTTGTTGCCAGAGTAGGCTGGCACCGATCAGCAGGCCGGAACCAGCCACTATCAGCGCCAGGTGCAGGTTGCCGTTGAAGTGGCTGCTCAGGGCGGCCAGCAACGGGCCGCTCAACTGACCGACGGCGAAGCACGCGGTGAGCAGGCCGGCGTTGCGCTGTGCCGACTGTGGTGCCAGTTCCCGGGAGCGTTGCATCACCAGTTGCATGCAGGCCAGGAACGGTGTTCCGCATAGCAGTACCCCCAGTACCAACCCCAGGCCGCTGCCCAGCAGGCAGGCGAAGACTCCGACGGCTTGCAGCCACAAGGTCGCCATCAGCCATTGGCGGGTACTGTCCGGGCGATGCCGCCGCAGGCTGACCAAGGCCACTCCGAGGGCTGCGGCCAGGCCGAAGCCAGGCCAGAACAGGTCAGCCTGCCACTGGCCCTGAAAGCGCACATTGGCCATTTGTGAGAGGAACGTCGCAGGAATGATGTAGCCCACGCCATACAGGGCGTAGACCAGCCCCAGGCGCGCCACGCTGTGTTCGCTGGCAGCTCGGCTCTGCGGAACGCCACTCGGGCGTGCCGAGGCCGGAGGCAGGATCGGCAGGATCGCAAGCAGCATCAACAAGGCGACGGCGGCATACAGCAGCCACAGGTTGGCCGAGCTCTGTCCCAAAAGATTGGCGCCCAGGGCCAGCAGCCCGGTCAGCATGATCCCCAGTCCTGGGCCGGCAAATACCAGGGTGCCTAGCCGCGGCCAGCCCGCTGCCTGGGCCAGGGGCTGGCTCAGGGCAGTGATCATCACCAGCACCCAGGCGCTGGACACCCCGGTGCCGAAGCGCAGCAGCAGGTGCGGCCAGAAGCCCTGGGCCCAGAACGAGGCCAGGGTCAGCAACACGCACAGCCACAGGCCGCCCAATAGGCGCAGGCGCACCTGGACTGGGCGCCGGGCGAACATGGCGTCCAGAGCGCCGAGGAAATAGCCCAGGTAGTTGGCCGCGGCAATCAGCCCGGCGGCGGTCAGGTTGACCTGGCCTTCACTGATCAGGTGCGGCAGTTGCGGGGTCAGGGCAAAGCGGCCAATGCCCATGGCCATCATCAGGGCAATGAAGCTGGCGAGCAGGCGGAGCAGGGGAGACATGGTCGGCGTTCCATTGATGGGAGCAATGACCGCCAGGCTAGGGTCGATTGACTTTCTTTAAAAATGAATAATATTGAGCAGCTTGTTCAATTTTGGAGAAGGTTGTGGAGTTCAGCCAATTGCGCATCTTCCAGGCCGTGGCCGAGGAAGGCTCCATCACTCGCGCCGCCGAGCGCCTGCATCGGGTGCCGTCGAACCTCTCGACCCGGCTCAAGCAACTGGAGGCGCAGTTGGGGGTCGAGTTGTTCCTGCGCGAGCGCCAGCGCTTGCAGTTGTCGCCGGCGGGCAAGGTGCTGCTGGACTACACTGCGCGCCTGTTCGCCTTGCACGACGAGGCCCATGCCGCGGTGCAGGGCGGTCAGCCGGCGGGAGAGTTTGTCCTGGGAACCATGTACAGCACGGCAGCGATTCATTTGCCGGCGTTGTTGGCGCGTTATCACCGGGCCTATCCGGCGGTGAACCTGCAGGTGCAGTCCGGGCCGAGCGGCGAGTTGCTCGAAGGCTTGCTCAACGGGCGCCTGGATGCGGCCCTGGTGGACGGGCCGCTGGAGCTGGCAGGCCTGGATGGCGTGCCCTTGTGCGACGAGACCCTGGTACTGATCAGCGAAGCCGACCACCCGCCGGTGCGTACGGCCCGGGATGTGGAGGGCCGTGCGGTGTTCACCTTTCGCCAGGGCTGCTCCTATCGCATGCGCCTGGAATCCTGGTTTGCCCACTACCACGCCGCGATGGGGCGGGCCATGGAGATCGAGTCCTATCAGGGCATGCTGGCCTGTGTGATTGCCGGTTCCGGGGTGGCGCTGATGGCTCAGTCGATGCTCGACAGCCTGCCGGGGCGCGAAAGTGTGGCGGTGCATGCCCTGGCCGAGCCTTTCGCCCAGGCCACGACTTGGTTGATGTGGCGCAAGGGCATGGTCGGCGCCAACCTCAATGCCTGGATCGAGCTGCAACAAAGCTCTGGGGTTCAGCTTGCGCAGCAGGCACGGGCCTATGGCTGAGCCCGCAGTGGCGATTGGCTTTAATCCAGTAACAGTTCATTGCTATTGCGCAGCAGCGCGCTGGAAAAGATAGGACTATTATCTGCTTGAGGCGGCGCAGTATCGCCGCTCGGCACGACCCTGAGGGGGCACTATGAAAGACAAACTGCAAAGCTGGCTGCACGACCTTGGCGTCGCACTGGGCCTGATCGAGCCACCGCTGCAACCGGTGCCGATTCCTACCGACGAAGAGCTGCGGCGCCGTCAGCAACGTCGCCGTTGAGCTTGCCGCGAGTGCGGAGTGCAGACTCCGTCTCGCGCCTGGTTTTTCCCACCGCGAGACTCTGGGCCTGATCCCGAGGTGTTCGTGCAACCCCTTACAGCTCTGGTCCGCTGCCTCGCTCCTGCAGTATTCAAGCGCTTTGCCCACCCAGCGCCTGGGCACTTTTTTGTGGGCGAAAAAAACGGGTGCGGCCACCGACGCCGCACCCGTCGAAGAAAAGCTTCAGGCGTCCGACTTCAGGTC
Source organism: Pseudomonas sp. LD120 (assembly GCF_009861525.1). Taxonomy (GTDB): domain Bacteria; phylum Pseudomonadota; class Gammaproteobacteria; order Pseudomonadales; family Pseudomonadaceae; genus Aquipseudomonas. The sequence goes on from NZ_WVHL01000005.1 coordinate 1,899,327, forward strand.
AGATTGCGTTGGCCAGCGGCGCCGGGCGCCGAGAGAGCAGGCTCACCACTACGAAGCTCACCAAGCCCACGGCCAGGCTGTAATAGATCGGCGTGTTGGCGTCCAGGCCGTCCTTGAACATGAAGAACAATGCCGTGATAAAGCCTAGGGACATGCTGGTAATGGCGCCGGCGGTGGTGGCGCGCTTCCAGTAGATAGCCCCGATCAGGGGAATCAACATACCGCCCACCAGCAGGTTGTAAGCCAGGGTCAGGGCGCTGATCACATCACTGACCAGCAGCGCGATGCCCAGGACCACGATCCCCAGCAACAGGGTCGCGATGCGGTTTTCGTGTACATCGCTGTTGCTGCTTTCACGGCCACCACGCATGCGCGGCAAGAGATCCTGGGTCACGGTGGTGGAGGCGGCCAGCAGACCGGCACTGGCAGTGGACATCAGGGCCGCCAGGGCCGCCGCGATCACCAGGCCGCGAATGCCGTTGGGCAAGCTGGTCTGGACAATGCTGGCGAAGGCATTGTTGACGTTGTCCAGGTCCGGCAGCAGCACTTTGGCAGCCATGCCGATGAGCGCGCCAGCCAGGCCGTAAAGCACGCAGTAGATCCCGGCAGCGGTGCCTGCAACCTTGGCGATGCCTTCACTGCGGGCGGTGAACACCCGTTGCCAGATGTCTTGGCCGATGAAGATGCCGAAGAAGTAGATCAGGAAGTAGGTGAGGATGGTGTCCCAGCCGATGGCGGTGAAGTCGAAATAGCTGGCCGGCAGTTTGGCTACCAGGGTGTTCCAGCCGCCAGCGTCGGCGATGGACAGCGGCATCAGCAGGAAGACCAGGCCGATGGTCATGATCAGGAACTGCATGATGTCCGTCAGGGTCAGTGACCACATGCCGCCGATGGTGGAGTACAGAACCACCACGCCGCCGCCAATCAGAATCGACATCCAGAACTGCAGGCCGAACAGCACTTGCATCACCGTGCCGATGGCGATGGTCGAGGTGGCGCCGATCATCAGCGCGTAGACCAGCATGATCAGCCCGCTGGCATGGCGTGCCGCGGGGTTGTAACGACGCTCAAGCACTTGGGTGACGGTGTAGATTTTCAGTTTCAGCAAGGGTTTGGCCAGAAACAGGCTAAGGCCGACGATACCCAGGCCGATGGCGCCGCAGAGCCAGAAGCCGGAGATGCCGTGAACGTAGCCCAGGCGCACGGTACCGATCGTCGAGGCGCCGCCCAGCACGGTGGCGGCCATGGTACCCAGGTAGAAGCCTGGCCCGAGGTTGCGGCCGGCCACCAGATAGTCATCACGGGTCTTGGCCCGGCGCATGCCGTACCAGCCCAGGGCGATCATGCCTGTGGCATAAATCAGTACTACGAGAATATCCAAGCCCATGTTCGGGTCCTCACAAGCAAGTTGTTATTGTTGTTGCCGTCCGCTGATGCGGGCGGTCAGCCGGCGTACCGGTGGAGGCCGGTCTGCCGGAGGGGGCTGCGGTTACTGGGTGTTTCAGGCCAAGGTGTGGCCGCGTCCGGAAGGTTCGGGCGCGGCGATACGTTGCAGGTCGGGGAGTCGTGCGCCCCTGGCGTGGTTAATGCCGTTGAGGCGGTGTTCTTTGTTGTTATTCATGATCTGCTCCGATCACGTTGGCTAAGGTGTTGCTCTCCCTTGCATGTGTGACTCAATGGCCGCGCTCATGCTTGAGCGCGGCAACAGCACCCCGAAAGACGGGACTCAGCGGTGGGCCACGCCAGGCAGCACGCAGAGCATTTCGTACAGCAGGTTGGCGCCCAGCAGCGAGGTGTTGCCGGTGGTGTCGTAAGGCGGCGAGACCTCCACCAGGTCACAACCCACCAGCTCCAGGCCCTGGCAGCCACGCACGATCTCGATGGCCTGGATGGTGGTCAAACCGCCGATTTCCGGTGTGCCTGTGCCAGGTGCCCAGGCCGGGTCGATGCCGTCGATGTCAAAACTCAGGTACACCGGGCCGTCGCCGACTTTTTCGCGGACTTCGGCCATCAACGGTTCCAGCGACTTGTGCCAGCACTCTTCGGCCTGGACCACGCGAAAGCCCTGCTTGCGGCTCCAGTTGAAGTCTTCGGCGGTATAGCCCTGGGCACGCAGGCCGATCTGTACCACGCGGTCGCAGTCCAGCAAGCCTTCTTCCACGGCGCGGCGGAAGGTGGTGCCGTGGGCGATCTTCTCGCCGAACATATGGTCGTTGACGTCGGCGTGGGCATCGATGTGCACCAGCCCGACCTTGCCGTGTTTCTTGTGGATGGCCCGTAGGATCGGCAGGGTGATGGTGTGGTCGCCACCCAGGGTCAGGGGAATGACGTTGTGTTCGAGGATGCCATCGTAGGCTTCTTCGATGATGCGCACCGCGTCCAGCAGGTTGAAGGTGTTGATCGCCACGTCGCCGATGTCGGCCACCGACAGCGAGTCGAACGGGGCGGCGCCGGTGGCCATGTTGTAAGGGCGGATCATCACCGATTCAGCGCGGATTTCCCGCGGGCCGAAACGGGTGCCGGCGCGCAGCGAGGTGCCGATGTCCAGGGGTACGCCGACGAAGGCCGCGTCTAGGCCGGCGGCGGATTGCAGATGGGGAAGACGCATCATGGTGGCGATGCCGCCGAAGCGCGGCATTTCGTTGCCGCCCAGTGGTTGGTGGAGAATCTTGTCCACGGGATAGGCCTCATCGTTGTTTTATATTTATGGGATTGACGGCGCAGCAGGCGCTGCCCGTTCAACCGAGTAGGGCCGATTCTGCGAAATGTAGTACGGGGAAAGAATCGCTACGAACAAATACTTAGTTCATGTTTTTCTAAACTAATGGCGGCGGGCGCGCTAGACTCCGGCGCTGCCTTCAAGGCCCTTGGCGGCCAGAGCGTGTGCTCCAGTTCGGTAGCGTAGCCAGCGTTCTCTGGGTTGCTGGGGTAGTTTGCATGTGTGCATGGATGTCACGGGGCTGCTTCGGCGCCCGGCGGGAGCGAGCCACCTCGCTACAGGGAGGGGTCTGTTCACCTGTTATTGGAGCCTGCCATGGCCAACGCTTTACCTGATCTGAAACTATTGCGCATCTTCGTCAGTGTGGTGCGACATCAGGGGTTCGCCAATGCCCAACACGAGCTCAACCTCTCGACCTCGGCCATCAGCACCTACATGAGCCAGTTGGAGGCTTCCCTAGGGTTGGTGCTCTGTCACCGGGGCCGTGGCGGTTTCAGTCTGACCAGCAAGGGCGAGCTGTTTCATCAGGAAACCCTGCGTCTTTTAGGCGAGCTTGAAGGCTTCGAGCAGTACGCCGCAGCCCTCAAGGGTGAGTTGCGCGGCACCCTGAATCTGGGGGTGATCGACTCCACCGTCAGTGACAAGGCCCTGCCGTTCGCCGAGGCCATTGGCGCCTATAGCCAGGAACACCCAGCGGTGCATTTGCACCTGTCGGTGATGAGCCCCCACGAGCTGCAACTGGGGGTGCAGGACAACCGTCTGGATTTGGCCATTGGCGCCTTTTCCACGCGCATGAGCGGCCTGGTGTACATGCCGCTGTACCGCGAGCAGCACTGGCTGTATTGCAGCAACCGGCATCCGTTGTACAGCGAGCGGCGTATTCCCGAGCAGGTGATCACCCAACAGCGCATGGTGGGGCGGGGTTACTGGAGTCAGGCGGAATTGGCGCGGCACGGTTTCAAACACAGCGCGGCGACGGTGGAAAGCATGGAAGCGCAGTTGATTCTGGTGCTGTCCGGTGCCTACATCGGCTACCTGCCGGAACACTACGCCCAGGCCTGGGCCGACAAGGGTGATCTGCGGGTACTGCTGCCGGCGACCTTTGGTTATCAGGCGCCGTTCTCCATGATCATGCGCCGTGGCCGTGGTCGTGAGCCGTTGATCCAGACCTTCCGCGACCTGCTTAAGGCGCAGCTCAACCAGTCATAAGGAGTGCCCATGTCCAGAGCGCGCTGCGGGCGTTGTCTGCGCCCCGCCGATCATTGTTTGTGCCCGCTGATCCCGGTGTTGCCCAGCCGCACCCGGGTGCTGTTGTTGCAGCATCCCAGCGAGGTCAACCACGCCTTGAACACGGCGCGCTTGGCGGCGTTGGGGTTGAGCCATGCCCAGTTGATTGTCGGTGAAGTGTTCGAAGATTTGCCGACTCTGCTCAATCGCCCGGGTTACCGGGCACGCTTGTTGTTCCCGGCGGACGATGCCCAGCCGTTGCAAGCCTATGGTGCGACGGATGAACCCATGCTGCTGGTGGTACCCGACGGCACCTGGCGCAAGGCGCGCAAATTGCTGCACCTCAATCCGCTGTTGGCCGCCTTGCCCCGGGTGACCCTGGCGGCTGCGGCGCCCTCACGCTATCGCCTGCGCAAGGCTCCCGGACCGGGTGCATTGTCGACCATCGAGGCGGTTGTCCAGGCGTTGCAGGTACTGGAAGCGCCTGCCTCCTTCGAGCCTTTGTTGCGCCCCTTCGAGGCCCTGATCGAAGGACAGATCGCCGCGATGGGCGAAGACACCTACCAACGCAACCACGGCACCAAGCCCTGAGGCCTTGCCTGTAGGCGCGGGACCGCCCGCGAAGGCTCAAGTCTGCAGCAAGATCAGAGGGCCTCTTCATCGGCCAGCCGGTCCCTGCGTGCGCTGCGTTCAGCGTTCGCGCATGGCTTCGGTACGGGCCTTGAGCACTGGTTTGAGCAGGTAGTCGAGCACGCTCTTCTCGCCGGTAATGATGTCCACCGTGGCCACCATGCCGGGGATGATCAGCAGCGGGTGGGCGTCGCCTCCCAGGTGGTTCTTGTCGGTGCGTACCTGGATCAGGTAGAAACTGTTGCCCTTGTCGTCGGTGATGGTGTCGGCGCTGATCAGCTCCAGCTTGGCGCTCAGGCCACCGTAGATGGTGTAGTCGTAGGCGCTGAACTTGACCATGGCTTTCTGTCCGGGATGAAGGAACGCCACGTCCTGGGGCCGGACCTTGGCTTCGATCAGCAAGTTGTCCTCCATGGGCACGATCTCCACCATGTCGCTGCCGGGCTGCACCACCCCGCCGATGGTGTTGACCTTGAGTTGCTTGACCACCCCATGGACGGGCGACACCACGGTCGTGCGCTTGACCCGGTCATCGATGGCGATGCCCGAGGCGGTGATTTTCGACAGGTCAGTGCGTTTTTCATTGAGTTCCTTGGCGGCCTCGGAGCGGAAGGTCTGTACCGATTCGTCGATTTTGCTCTTGATCTCGTTGATCGCCGATTCGGCCCGTGGAATGGCCAGCGTGGTGGCATTCAGCGAACCGCGGATTTCCACGGCGCTGCGCTTGAGCCGCAGGATCTCCACCGGTGACACTGCACCAGTGCTCACCAGCGGCGTCGACATGTTCATCTCTTGATTGAGCAGCGCCAGGCTGGAGCTGTATTGCCCCTGCTTGGAGCGAAACTCCGCTAACTCCTGAGTCTTCTGGCGCAGCTGTTCGGTGAGAGTGCGTTGTTCACTGGCCAGTTGTCGTTGGCGCTGTTCGTACAGCGAGCGTTCATCCTCCGCCACTTGCGGCGCCTTGTTGACCACTTCGGCAGAGGGTATGAACGGCGTGCCCTCGGCCTCGGCGGACAGACGTTCGACCTGGGCCATCAGGGCAAAGCGATCGGCTTCGCTTTCACCCTTGTTCGAACGGTAGCGGGTGTCGTCCAGGCGCAGCAGGGTCTGGCCCTTGTCCACCATTTGCCCTTCGCGGACGAAAATTTCGGTGACGATGCCGCCTTCCAGGTTCTGGATCACCTGGATCTTGCTCGAGGGAATGGCCTTGCCTTCGCCCATGGTGACTTCCTGAAGCACGGCAAACTTGGCCCAGACCAGGGCGCTGATGATCAGGGCGGCGGCAATCCACACCGTTAGTCGCGAGCCGCGTGGCGAATCCTGCAACGAAGCGCCGGCGGTTTCCGGCATGAACTCGCTTTCCGCGCTTTTGCGCCAACTGCCCAGATAACCCCGCAATGTCGATGGCGTAGGCATGTTCAGCACTCCTAGACAGCCGCAGAGCCGACGCGGCCCTTGCGCAGTGCATCGATAACCGCGTCTTTGGGTCCATCGGCGACGATTCTTCCTTCTTCCAGCACCACCAGGCGATCCACCAGGCTGAGCATCGAGGTGCGGTGAGTCACCAACAACAGCGTCTTGCCCTGAACCTTGGCGTGCAGGCGTTGGCGCAGGGTGTCCTCGCTGCTGTTGTCCATGGCGCTGGTGGGTTCGTCCAGCAGCAGGATCGGTGGGTCGAGCAGCAGTGCCCGGGCCAGCAGAACCGCCTGACGCTGGCCTCCCGAGAGCAGTTGCCCGCGTTCGCCCACTGGCCGGTCGAAGCCTTGGGGGTGCTGGCGGGCCAGCTCGGTGACAGCGGTCAGTTCGGCGACTTCAAGCATCCGCGAATCGCTGATGTAGCGCGCGCCCAGGGTCAGGTTGTCGCGCAAGCTACCGGCCAGCAGTGGCAGGTCATGGGCGACGTAGCCGATCTGCTGGCGCAGGTCGGCCACGTCCAGTTGTCGCAGGTCCAGCCCGTCCAGCAGCAACTGGCCTTCGTGCGGTGTCAGAAAGCCCATCACCAGGCGGGCCAGGGTGCTTTTCCCCGACCCGCTGCGACCGATGATGCCCACCCGCTCACCGGGTTTGAGGCTGAAGCTGACGTTGTTCAGGGCAGGGCTACTTTGCCCGGGGTAGCTAAAGCTCACACGGCTGATGTCCAGGGCACCACGCAGTTGGGTGCGCTCCAGAGGCCGTTGGCGGGCGTCGCGCTCCTGGGGCAGGGCCATCAGCGCGTCGGTGCTGCGCATGGTCAGTTGTGCTTGCTGATAACGGGTGATCAGCCCAGCGATTTGCCCCAGCGGTGCCAGTACCCGGCTGCCGAGCATGTAGGTGGCCACCAGTGCGCCCACGCTGAGGTTGCCGGCGATGATGCTGTAAACCCCGGCGACGATGGTGGCCATGCCCGACATTTGCTGGATGAACAAGGTGCCGTTGGTGGCCAGCGCCGAGAGGTTGCGGGCGTGACTGTCGAGGCGGGTCAGGGCGCCGTGGGTGCTTTCCCACTTGTGTTGGCGCTCGCTCTCGGCGCTGCAGGCCTTGAGGGTTTCCAGGCCTCCAAGGGTTTCGATCAAAAGGGCCTGGCGTTCAGCGCCCAGGGCCAGGCTTTTTTGCACGGTGTCCCGCAGGCGTGTCTGAATCAGCATTGCGAAGATGATGGTGATGGGGAACGCCAGCACCGGGATGACCACCAGCCAGCCGCCAAGGAGGCCGATGACCACCAGCATCAGCAGGGCGAAGGGCAGGTCGATCAGGCTGGTCAGGGTCACGGCCGTGAGAAATTCCCGCAGGCCCTGGAAGTCATGAATGCTTTGGGCAAAGCCGCCAATGGTGGCCGGACGGGCTTTCATGTCCATCCCGGTGATGCGTTCGAACAGGGTGGCGGAAAGGATCACATCGGTCTTTTTTCCGGCCTGATCCAAAAGATGTGCCCGCACCACTCGCAGCACCAGCTCGAAGCCGGTGCCGATCAGCAGTCCCAGGGCCAGAACCCAGAGGGTCGAGGTTGCCTGGTTGGGTACCACGCGGTCGTAGGTCTGCATCACGAATAGCGGCACCATCAGGCCCAGCAGGTTGATCAGCAAACTGGCGAGAATGGCGTCGCTGTACAGCCAGCGGGAAAGTTTCAAGGTGTCGCGAAACCAGGCGTTCACCCGTGGTACGAGGGGGCTGCGCAGGTCTTCCAGGTCATGCCGGGGGCGGGCGAACAGCGCTTGGCCGCTGTATTCATCCTCCAGCTCTTTACGGCTGACCCATTGTTCACCTCCTTCAGCTTCGCTGGGCAGGATCAGCGCCCGGTCGTCTTCGCCCCAACGCCGCAGCACCGCGCAGCGCCCGCCGCGCAGAATCAATAGCACTGGCAGGTTGAGGGCGGATATCGCCCCCAACTGCCGACGCAGCAGGCGGGCCTGGAGGCTGGCCCGGGCCGCGGCACGGGGCAGCAGGTCGAGGCTCAGGCGTTGTCTGTCCAGCGGCAGGCCGGCGCTCAGGCTGCCGCGGCTGACGTTGCAGTCGTGGAGCCTGCACAGGATGAGCAATCCGTCCAACAGCGGGTCATCAAAGCTGGCACGAGGATCGGCGTGCACGCTACCGGTTTCGAGGCTGGTCAAATTGAGTCCTCCACGGGACTACTTCATGTCTGGCAGGCGCGCCTCGCTTTTCACTTCGCTTTGAGCAATGGCTTCGGCGGGCACTATCACTTTTTCCTTGCTCAGCAGTTCGCCCATGTTGGCCAGTACCCGGTACATGGAGAACTCTTCGGTGTAGCGCACTTCGGTGTAGCGACGGTTGGCGTTGTACAGCTCGTTCTCGCTGTCCAGCACATCGAGCAGGGTGCGCTGACCGAGGCCGAACTGGTCTTGGTAGGCCGCCCGAACCCGGGTGGTGGTTTCGGCATATTCCCGAGCGGTGGGGGTTTGTTTCTTGGCGTTGAGCATGGCGTTCCAGGCCAGGGTGATGTTTTCGTTGAGCATGCGCAGGGCGTTGTTGCGGATATCCATGGCCTGGTTGATTTTGTGCGCGTCGGATTGCAGGCGGGCTTTGTCGCTGCCGCCGCGAAACAGGTTGTAGTTCATGACCACACCGACCCGCCATTCGTTGTCATGGCCAAGGTCACCGCGCACATTGTCGTTGGCGTTGACCGCGGCTTCGGCATCGAAGCGTGGATAGAACGGCGACTTGGCCACCTCATACTGGCTCTCTGCCGCCTGAATGTCGGCCTGAGCGGACTTCAGGTAGGGGTTGTTCTGCAGCATGCTCAACTTGGCGTCAGTGAGGTTTTCCGGTACTTCGCCGCGGATCGAGGGCAGGCTTTCCAGCTCATCTGGCATGCGACCCACTGCGCTGTAGAAGTTGGCTTCGGCATCGGCCAGGTCGACCTGGGCAGTGTCGTAGTTGTTCTCCGCCAGCGCGCGCCGCGCCCTGGACTGGTCGAGGTCGGCGGTGCTGCCGACGCCCTGCTGGCTGCGCAGGCCGATCTGATCGTTGACCCGCAGGTGGGCCTGCAGGTTGTTCTTGGCCAGGGTCACCAGTTCGCGCCGCTTGAGCACTTCCAGGTACACCTCAATGGTGCGCAAGGCCAGGCTTTCGGCGGTACCACGGGTGTAGTAGGCGCGGGAGTTGACCACCGACTGGGTGCGCCCGACTTCGTTGGCAGTATTGAAGCCGTCAAACAGCATCTGCCGCAGGCGCAACTCCGACTGGGTGTAGTTCAGGGTTTCGGTGTTGTGGTTACCGGTGCCGCGGGTCACGCCATAACCACGGGTGGTGGTGTTGTCGCTGTAGCCGCGGCCGTAGCCCGCGTTCAGGTCTAGGCTCGGATAGAACCCCCCCTTGGCCACTTTCACGTCCTCATCCGCCGACAGGCGGTTGTTTTGGCTGGCGCGCAGTTCTGGGTGGTTGTCCAGAGTGCTCTGGATCGCTTCGGTTAACGACATGGCTTGAGCCGGGTTGGCACAAAGTGTGGCCAATAAAACCGCGCTGCTGAGAGGGGTGAAAACGCGCATGGGGTGTCTCTCCCTGATCCAGTGAAACAATGTTTTCGTCAAAAAAATGACTAAAAATTTGAAATTTAGCCGTCTCATCTTGTTTACAACAGAGCTAAGAACATTCAGAAGAATAGCTAAGAAAAAAAACTCATAAGTTTTATGCCAAAAAAAACTTATGCATGTTCGTCAAAGCAATACATTGTTCGAAGCGAAAGCCCGGGTTCTTCAGGCATTGCATTAGTTCCTGAAGGTTCTGGGGACGTTTATATTTCAGGTAGTTCAGGGCGGGGAAGTGGTTGCAAGGAAGGGTGCGTGGATCAGGCTGAAGTGACATTTTTTTGTCGACTTATTTTTGACCTGTTTTGCGCACCGCAGTCGTTGAGTGGTTCCAGGCCTGGAGCGTGCAGTTTTTTCAGGAGCTGGTGGTCTCGCCATCCGATTGCGTGCAAAGGAAGGCCAGACGTCGAGGCTGGCATGCTTCGTCAAGAGGGCGGAGTCGGCGGCCGCAGCGTCTGTTCAACCATGGGTTAACACCGTCAGCACTGCCGCAAGCAAGCGGATGCCGATTGTTCTCGGCATTGGAGGAGTGCACATGGCAACGTTAATCGGCATCGTGACCCAGGTGATCGGCCAAGCTTATGCAGTGGCTGCCAATGGGGCCCGACGAGCTCTGGTGGAAGGTGATCGGCTGTTTGTCGGCGAGCAACTGGTGACCGGAGCCGAAGGCGCGGTGGCGGTTCGCTTGCAAAACGGTCAGGAACTGACCATGGGCCGCGATAGCAGTCAGCAACTGACGGCGCAATTGCTGGATCATCAGGCCTCCCATGTTGATACCCCGCAAGTGCTGACCCCCAGCGAAGCGCAGTTAAGCGATGTCGAGCAACTGCAAAAAGCCATTGCCGCCGGCGATGACCCGACCCAAAGCGCTGAAGCGACTGCCGCGGGCCCTACCGGCACTGGCGGCGCTCCGGGTGGCCTGGGTGGCGGGCACAGCTTCGTTTTGCTCACTGAGGTGGGGGGGCGTGTCGATCCGGTCATTGGTTTTCCAACTGCCGGTTTTAACGGAATTCCCGAGTTCATCCCTGAACGCCTGGATGGCCTGTTGCCTCTTAATGGCGCAGGACCTGATAACCCGGTGAGCTTGAGTGGACTTTCAGTGGACGGTGGTGAACTGACCGTCAACGAGGCCAATCTGGAACTGGGGTCGGCGAGCAATCCCTTGGCGCTGATCCAGAATGGCACTTTCGGCGTTTCGGCCCCGGACGGCCTGGCCAGCCTGAATGTCGGCGGAATCAGTGTGGTCAGCGCCGGGGTCGCGACAGCGTTCCCGCAGTCCATCGTCACCGGCCTGGGTAATACCCTGACCATTACGGGCTACAACGCGGCTACCGGCGTGGTCAGTTACAGCTACACCCTCAATGGCAATGATCCACACTCGGCGGGCGATGGAGTCAACAGCCTGAGCGAGCAATTTAGTGTCATCGCCAGCGACAGCAACGGCGATTCGGCGAGTGGCACTCTGGACGTCAATATCATCGACGATGTGCCCACAGCCGTTAATGACAGCAACGCCGACACCGCCTCTGAAAGCCAATTGACCCTGACGGGCAATGTGCTGACCAACGATGTGCAAGGCGCCGATCGGGTGGCTTCCGGCCCCGTCACCGCCGGCACTTTCACCGGCACCTACGGCACCCTGGTACTGGCGGCGGATGGCAGTTATACCTACACCATGCATCCGACCGATCCGGCCTTCTTGGCACTCAAGGGCGGCGGCGACGGTAGTGAAACTTTCGCCTACACCATTACCGACTCGGACGGCGACACCAGCACCGCCAATCTGGTGCTGCAGGTGCACAACAACGACGATCCGGTGCTGCTGCGCGGTCTGGATATCGAGGGCGGCGAGCTGAATGTCTATGAGAAGAACCTGAGCGCCGGCAGCAGTCCGGATGCCAGCGTTCTGACTCAAAGCGGCACGTTTACCGTTACGGCGCTGGACGGCCTGAAAAACCTCAGTGTTGCCGGTATTGCCGTGGTCAGTGATGGCAGTGCCAGCACCTTCCCGCAGTCGATGACCACTGCTCTGGGCAACACCCTGAGCATCACCGGCTATAACGCCAGCACCGGTGAGGTCAGCTACAGCTACACCCTCAATGGCAACGATGGGCATCCGACCGCCAACGGCGCCAACAATTTGAGCGAGCAGTTCAGCGTCGTGGCTACCGATGTGGACGGCAGCAGCGCCACGGGCTCGCTGGACGTCAACGTGGTGGACGATGTGCCCACAGCGGTCAACGACAGCAACGCCGACACCGCCTCTGAAAGCCAATTGACCCTGACGGGCAATGTGCTGACCAACGACACCCAAGGGGCGGACCGAGTGCCAAGTGGTCCGGTTACCGCCGGTACCTTCACCGGCACCTACGGCACCCTGGTACTGGCGGCGGACGGCAGTTATACCTACACCGTGCATCCGACCGATCCGGCCTTCTTGGCACTCAAGGGCGGCGGCGACGGTAGTGAGACTTTCGCCTACACCATTACCGACTCGGACGGCGATACCAGCACCGCCAATCTGGTGCTGCAGGTGCACAACAACGACGATCCGGTGACCTTGAACGGCCTGGATGTGAACGGTGGCGAGCTCACCGTCTACGAAAAAAATCTCGGCACCGGCAGCAACCCAGACGCACCAGCGCTGACCCAAAGCGGCACGTTCACGGTTACCGCTGTGGACGGTCTGCAGACCCTGACGGTGGGGGGCATCAATGTGGTTGCAGGTGGCGTGGCGGCGGGGTTCCCGCAGACCGCCACCACTGCTCTGGGCAACACCCTGAGCATCACCGGCTATAACGCCAGCACCGGTGAGGTCAGCTACAGCTACACCCTCAATGGCAACGATGGGCATCCGACCGCCAACGGCGCCAACAATTTGAGCGAGCAGTTCAGCGTCGTGGCTACCGATGTGGACGGCAGCAGCGCCACGGGCTCGCTGGACGTCAACGTGGTGGACGATGTGCCCACAGCGGTCAACGACAGCAACGCCGACACCGCCTCTGAAAGCCAATTGACCTTGACGGGCAATGTGCTGACCAACGATGTGCAAGGCGCCGATCGGGTGGCTTCCGGCCCCGTTACCGCCGGCACTTTCACCGGCACCTACGGCACCCTGGTACTGGCGGCGGATGGCAGTTATACCTACACCGTGCATCCGACCGATCCGGCCTTCTTGGCACTCAAGGGCGGCGGCGACGGTAGTGAAACTTTCGCCTACACCATTACCGACTCGGACGGCGATACCAGCACCGCTAACCTGGTGCTGCAGGTGCACAACAACGACGATCCGGTGACCTTGAACGGCCTGGATGTGAACGGTGGCGAGCTCACCGTCTACGAAAAAAATCTCGGCACCGGCAGCAACCCAGACGCACCAGCGCTGACCCAAAGCGGCACGTTCACGGTCACCGCTGTGGACGGTCTGCAGACCTTGAGTGTTGGCGGTATTGCCGTGGTCAGCGGTGGCGTGGCGGCCGGTTTTCCTCAAGCCATCACCACCGCCTTGGGCAACACCCTGAGCATCACTGGCTTCAATGCGGCCACCGGTGAGGTCAGCTACAGCTACACCCTCAATGGCAATGATGGGCACCCGACCGCCAACGGCGCCAACAGTTTGAGCGAGCAGTTCAACGTCGTGGCTACCGATGTGGACGGCAGCAGCGCCACGGGCTCGCTGGACGTCAACGTGGTGGACGATGTGCCCACAGCGGTCAACGACAGCAACGCCGACACCGCCTCTGAAAGCCAATTGACCCTGACGGGCAATGTGCTGACCAACGATGTGCAAGGCGCCGATCGGGTGGCTTCCGGCCCCGTTACCGCCGGTACCTTCACCGGCACCTACGGCACCCTGGTACTGGCGGCGGACGGCAGTTATACCTACACCGTGCATCCGACCGATCCGGCCTTCTTGGCACTCAAGGGCGGCGGCGACGGTAGTGAAACTTTCGCCTACACCATTACCGACTCGGACGGCGATACCAGCACCGCCAATCTGGTGCTGCAGGTGCACAACAACGACGATCCGGTGACCTTGAACGGCCTGGATGTGAACGGTGGCGAGCTCACCGTCTACGAAAAAAATCTCGGCACCGGCAGCAACCCAGACGCACCAGCGCTGACCCAAAGCGGTACGTTCACGGTCACCGCGCCGGATGGCCTGCAAACCCTGACGGTGGGGGGCATCAATGTGGTTGCAGGCGGCGTGGCGGCGGGGTTCCCGCAGACCGCCACCACTGCTCTGGGTAACACCCTGAGCATCACCGGCTATAACGCCAGCACCGGTGAGGTCAGCTACAGCTACACCCTCAACGGCAACGATGGACACCCGACCGCCAACGGCGCCAACAATTTGAGCGAGCAGTTCAGCGTCGTGGCTACCGATGTGGACGGCAGCAGCGCCACGGGCTCGCTGGACGTCAACGTGGTGGACGATGTGCCCACAGCGGTCAACGACAGCAACGCCGACACCGCCTCTGAAAGCCAATTGACCTTGACGGGCAATGTGCTGACCAACGATGTGCAAGGCGCCGATCGGGTGGCTTCCGGCCCCGTTACCGCCGGCACTTTCACCGGCACCTACGGCACCCTGGTACTGGCGGCGGATGGCAGTTATACCTACACCGTGCATCCGACCGATCCGGCCTTCTTGGCACTCAAGGGCGGCGGCGACGGTAGTGAAACTTTCGCCTACACCATTACCGACTCGGACGGCGATACCAGCACCGCTAACCTGGTGCTGCAGGTGCACAACAACGACGATCCGGTGACCTTGAACGGCCTGGATGTGAACGGTGGCGAGCTCACTGTCTACGAAAAAAATCTCGGCACCGGCAGCAACCCAGACGCACCAGCGCTGACCCAAAGCGGTACGTTCACGGTTACCGCTGTGGACGGTCTGCAGACCTTGAGTGTTGGCGGTATTGCCGTGGTCAGCGGTGGCGTGGCGGCCGGTTTTCCTCAAGCCATCACCACCGCCTTGGGCAACACCCTGAGCATCACCGGCTATAACGCCAGCACCGGTGAGGTCAGCTACAGCTACACCCTCAACGGTAACGATGGACACCCGACCGCCAACGGCGCCAACAGTTTGAGCGAGCAGTTCAGCGTCGTGGCTACCGATGTGGACGGCAGCAGCGCCACGGGCTCGCTGGACGCCAACGTGGTGGACGATGTGCCCACAGCGGTCAACGACAGCAACCTGAGCACTGCCTCTGAAAGCCAATTGACCCTGACGGGCAATGTGCTGACCAACGACACCCAAGGGGCGGACCGAGTGCCAAGTGGTCCGGTTACCGCCGGCACTTTCACCGGCACCTACGGCACCCTGGTACTCAATGCCAATGGTTCTTACACCTACACGCTAAACCCCTCAGATGCCGACTTCAAAGCCTTGCACGGTAACGGCAATGGTACTGAGAACTTCGCCTACACCATTACCGACTCGGACGGCGATACCAGCACCGCCAATCTGGTGCTGCAGGTGCACAACAACGACGATCCGGTGACCTTGAACGGCCTGGATGTGAACGGTGGCGAGCTCACTGTCTACGAAAAAAATCTCGGCACCGGCAGCAACCCAGACGCACCAGCGCTGACCCAAAGCGGCACGTTCACGGTCACCGCTGTGGACGGTCTGCAGACCTTGAGTGTTGGCGGTATTGCCGTGGTCAGCGGTGGCGTGGCGGCCGGTTTTCCTCAAGCCATCACCACCGCCTTGGGCAACACCCTGAGCATCACTGGCTTCAATGCGGCCACCGGTGAGGTCAGCTACAGCTACACCCTCAACGGTAACGATGGACACCCGACCGCCAACGGCGCCAACAGTTTGAGCGAGCAGTTCAACGTCGTGGCTACCGATGTGGACGGCAGCAGCGCCACGGGCTCGCTGGACGTCAACGTGGTGGACGATGTGCCCACAGCGGTCAACGACAGCAACGCCGACACCGCCTCTGAAAGCCAATTGACCCTGACGGGCAATGTGCTGACCAACGACACCCAAGGGGCGGACCGAGTGCCAAGTGGTCCGGTTACCGCCGGCACTTTCACCGGCACCTACGGCACCCTGGTACTCAATGCCAATGGTTCTTACACCTACACGCTAAACCCCTCAGATGCCGACTTCAAAGCCTTGCACGGTAACGGCAATGGTACTGAGAACTTCGCCTACACCATTACCGACTCGGACGGCGACACCAGCACCGCTAACCTGGTGCTGCAGGTGCACAACAACGACGATCCGGTGACCTTGAACGGTCTGGATGTGAACGGTGGCGAGCTCACCGTCTATGAAAAAAATCTCGGCACCGGCAGCAACCCAGACGCACCAGCGCTGACCCAAAGCGGTACGTTCACGGTCACCGCGCCGGATGGCCTGCAAAGCCTGACGGTGGGGGGCATCAATGTGGTTGCAGGTGGCGTGGCGGCGGGGTTCCCGCAGACCGCCACCACTGCTCTGGGCAACACCCTGAGTATCACCGGCTATAACGCCAGCACCGGTGAGGTCAGCTACAGCTACACGCTGCTGGATAATGAAACCCACCCGACTGCACTCGGGGCCAACAGCATTGCCGAGCACTTCAGTGTGCTGGCCACCGACGGCGACGGCAGCACGGCCGCCGGGGTGATCGACGTCAACATCGTCGATGATTTGCCCATCGCTACTGCCGATAGCACCACTGCGGTGGAAGGCGCGACGGTCAATGTCAGTGTGCTTGGCAATGACCTGCTGGGCGCGGATGGTGCGGCAGTCGGTGGGGCAGTGGTCGGTGTGCGCGCCGGCGGCAACACCGCGACTTCGGCGATCGGCGGGTTGGGCAGCACCATCAATGGCACCTACGGCACCCTGACCCTGGATGCCGCCGGTAATGCGGTGTACCACAGCAATCCGAACTCGGTGAACCCGCCTGGTGCCAGTGACGTCTTTACCTACACCATTCGTGACAGCGATGGCGACGAAAGCACCACCACCTTGACCATCAATGTCACTGACAGCGGCCTCAAGGCGGTGACTGATCAAGATGTCACCGTCTATGAAAAGGCCTTGGATCTGAACAAAGACGGTCAGGACCTGGCTGCCGGCACCGTGATCGGTAGCGATCCAGGCTCCACTGCGGAAACCGCCAGCGGCACCTTGGTCGGCTCGGTTACCGGTGGTTCGGGAGGCATCACGTTCAGCCTGGTGGGCAGCGCCACCGGAAGTTATGGACAGATTCTGCTCAACCCCAATGGCACCTACACCTACACCTTGACCTCGGCGCCGAAAACCACCCCCAATGCCAACGATGGCAGCAACACGCTCAGCGAGAGCTTCACCTACAAGGCCACCGATGCCCTGGGTAATAGCACCACCGGCAGCATCTTGGTGAGCATTGTCGATGACGTGCCTAAGGCCGTGGCCAGCGAGCGCTCGGTGACTGCGGTGGAGGTGGACTCCAACTTGCTGTTGGTGATTGACGTGTCCGGCAGCATGGCCGATCCGTCGGGGGTAGTGGGGCTGTCGCGCCTGGATCTGGCCAAGCAGGCCATCAGTGCCCTGCTCGACAAGTACGACAATATGGGCGATGTCAAAGTCCAACTTGTCACGTTCAGCAGCACAGCCACTGACAGAACGCCCGTCTGGGTCGACGTGGCCACTGCCAAGTCGATTGTCGCCACACTGACCGCCGGTGGCGGAACCAACTATGACGCCGCAGTGGCCGCAGCGAAACTGGCCTTTGTCACCAGTGGCCAACTGACCGGGGCGCAGAACGTTGGTTACTTTTTCTCCGATGGCGCACCCACCTCGGGCCAGGAAATCGGCACTGCAGACGAGACGGCCTGGAAAGCCTTCCTCGATGCCAATAGCATCAAGAACTATGCAATTGGCCTGGGGACCGGGGTCAGCAACGCCAACCTCGACCCTCTGGCTTACGATGGCAGTACCCACATCAATACCAACGCGGTGGTGGTCACTGATTTGAGTCAGCTCAACTCGGTGCTGGCCGGTACAGTGCAAGGCTACCCGGTTACCGGCAGCCTGCTGGTTGATGGCGGCAGCTTTGGTGCCGACGGTGGTTTTATCAAATCGATCGTGGTCGATGGCGGTACCTACACCTATGACCCCAAAGGCAACAGTAACCAAGGCTCGCTGACATTCAGTGGCACCACCAACAATGGCACTTTCAATACCGTTAACAACAGCGTCAGCATCACCACCAGCAATAGCGGCACTTTGGTGGTGAACCTCGACACCGGTGACTTCAGCTACACCTCGCAGAAGGTCACCGGCAGCGTGATCACTGAGACTTTCGGTTACACCGTGAGCGACAACGATGGTGACCTGGCCACCTCGAACCTGGTAATCAAGGTCAATCCCAATACGCCACCGGTGGCGGTTGATGACCACATCATCACCAATGTGCTGTCGAGCAGCGTGGCGATTCCCGGGGATGTGTTGCTGGCCAACGACAGCGATGCCAACGGTGATCCGCTCAGTGCTGCGCCGACTACCTTTAATACCGGTTGGGTAGCCAAGGGGGCGGATTTCATTTCCCCCAACCAGCAGACCATCCCCTTCACCGGCACGAGCAACTCACCGGCCAACCGGGCCATTACTGTTGACCGGGCCTCGTTTAACGCCACCACCGCGACCATGACCGCGGTGGTGCTGGTCAGTGGTTATCTGGGGGCGGTCACTAACTCCAACGCCAACGATGAAGATGTCATCACCGTAAACCTCAAACAGGGAGAAACCCTGAATCTGAACCACAACCTTGCGGCAGGGCACGTCACCATGGAGTACGCCTTCAACGGTGGTGCCTACACCGCCATCGCCGATGGTGGCACCTTCACCGCGGCGGCGGATGGGGTTTACCAGATCCATCTCGTCAACATCACCAACACCAGCGGTGGCAACACTAATGCTGCGGAATACTATCAACTGACCATGACCGTCGATTACTCCGGGGCGCAGAGCGTCACGCCGGACTACAACGGCACCTACACGGCCAGCGATAGCCACGGCGGCAGCGATGTAGCGGCGGTGAGTATCTCCTATCAGGATGGACACACCTTGACCGGCACTTCCGGTGACGACGTGCTGGTAGCGGGCAGCGGCGACAACACCCTCAATGGCGGTGACGGCAACGATGTGCTGACAGCGGGCTCGGGCAACAACACCCTGCAGGGCGGCGATGGCAATGACCTATTGTTCAGCGGGCCGGGCAACGACTTGCTGGATGGTGGTCCAGGCACTGATACCGCCAGTTATGCCCATGCAACGGCTGGGGTGACGGTCAGTCTCGGCCTGCTGGGGGCGCAAAATACCCTCGGGGCCGGAACCGACACCTTGACCGGCATCGAGAACCTGGTGGGTTCGAATTACAACGACACCCTGACCGGGGATGGCAATGCCAACGTCATCACCGGTGGCCTGGGCGACGATGTGCTCAATGGTGGCAGTGGCGACGATCTGCTGATTGGCGGTATGGGTAACAACACCTTGACCGGGGGCGGCGGCAGCGACACCTTCCAGTGGCTGCAGGGCAACAGCGGTCACGATGTGGTGACCGACTTCACGCCGGGCACCGACAAATTGGACCTGTCACAACTGCTTCAGGGGGAAAACGCTACCTCCGCGTCCCTGGATGATTACCTGCATTTCAAGGTCACCGGCAGCGGCGCCAGTTTGGTCACCAGCATTGATGTCAGTGCGGTGGCAGGGGCCACGCCGACTCAGACCATCGATCTGGCGGGGGTCGACCTGGCGACGCATTATGGGGTCACCCCGGGAGCGGGAGGTGTGATTGCCGGTGGCGCGGATACCGCCACCATCATCAATGGCATGCTCAACGACCATTCGTTGAAGGTGGATACGGTCTGAATACGTGAGCGGCAGGTACTGACCTTGTGGCCGTTGGTGCTGTTGTCAGGGGCGGTGCAAGGTTTTCTGCCGCAGGATATAGAGGCTGACCAGCACTGCGCTGGTCAGCATGAATCCTCGAGCCCAGGGCAGGGGCACCAGGTAGCAGGAGAAACCGATACTCAGCCACATCAGGCCGATCGCATAGACCTTGCCCTTGAGCGGAATGCCATTACCTTCCAGGTAATCGCGAATCCATGGGCCCAGGTGCGGGTGTTGCACCAGCCATTGATAGAAGCGCGGCGAACTGCGGGCAAAGCATGCGGCCGCCAGCAGTAGAAAGGGCGTGGTGGGCAATACTGGAAGGAAGATGCCGAGTACCCCTAGCGCTACGCTCAGCCAGCCGATGGCCAACAGAACGTAACGCAACAGCAGGGAACGTTGGCCTATGGGCGTGGCCATAGGCGACGACTCAGTGGTGACGAGGCTTGAGCAGTGCTGGTTTTTCGTCGGGCGCGTTGCACAGCAGGTACAGAGCGGTCAGGGCTTCGGGGATCTGTACGATCATGTCGTCCATCAGGTTGGCATCGGTCGCGATGTCGGAGAACTCGGGTTGTTCGTCGAACAGGCCGGATCCCACCATGATCGGCAGTAGCATCTCGCTGACTTCTTCCTCTGCGGTTTCGAACCAGGCGGCTTCGCGCAGGAACACGCCCTCCATGAAACCGATGCACCAGCCGCGCAGGTCGGAGTCGTCCGGGTCGTCACCCAGGTCGAGCTCGCACGGCAGCTCGAATTCTTCGTCGGAAGCCAGTTGGCGCGCGATATGCGCCTTGAGGGCCAGCAGGGTCGACTCGATCACTTCGCGCTCGGCATCGTCGCTGTAGTGCGGTTCTTCGGCGAACAGGGCATCGATCCACTCACGGTCAGGAACGTTTTCCGAGCAGATCGACAGTGCGGTCAGGTAGCCGTGAGCGGCCACGTAGTCCAGCGCCTCGTCGTGCAGATCATCTGCGTCGAGGAAGACTTGCAGGCGGGTTAGTTGCTCAGCGAAGGACATTGACGGGCTACCTTGGGGAATAAACGATGCTGAATTCTAGGCTTTCTTGAGCGCTCAAGCCAGCCACGGGGCAGATATGAACGGTTCTAAAGATTACCAGCGGTCCATTGTCGGTGCCCTGTGGCGGGAAGGCCTCGGGTATACTCGCGCGTTTTGTGATGCCCAACAGGCCCGAGGGCGAGTGCGGACAAGTCGGCTAACGCTTGGATCGGTGAAGCGTGCCGACTTTTCGGCCAGTCTGAGTGTTGGGAATTCAGCGATTTTTGGAGTTTTTCATGCTCGAGCAGGCTCAACGCGTCCTCAAGGACATCTTCGGCTACGACAGCTTCCGCGGTCGCCAAGGTGCGATCATTGAGCGCGTGGCCAGCGGCGGCGATGCCCTGGTGTTGATGCCCACCGGCGGCGGCAAGTCGCTGTGTTTCCAAGTGCCAGCCCTGCTGCGTGAGGGCTTGGCGGTGGTGGTGTCGCCGCTGATCGCGTTGATGGACGATCAAGTGGCTACCCTTGAAGAGCTTGGCGTCGCGGCGGCAGCCTTGAACTCAACCCTGAGCGCCGAGCAGCAGCGTGACCTGGCGGCGCGGATCCGTCGCGGCGAAGTGAAGATGCTCTACCTGGCCCCCGAGCGTCTGGTTCAGCCGCGCATGCTGGCCTTCCTGCAAAGTCTGGACATCGCCCTGTTTGCCATTGATGAAGCTCACTGTGTGTCCCAGTGGGGGCATGACTTCCGTCCCGAGTACCTGCAACTGGGGCAGTTGGCGGAAATGTTCCCCCTTGTGCCGCGTATTGCACTGACCGCCACCGCCGACAAGCGCACCCGCGAAGAGATCGTCAATCGTCTGCACCTGCAGGATGCCGAACGCTTTTTGTCCAGCTTCGATCGGCCGAACATCTTCTATCGCATTGTCCCCAAGGAGCAGCCGCGCAAGCAGTTGCAGGCGTTCCTCAATGAGCGGCGCAGCGATGCCGGGATCGTCTACTGCCTGTCGCGCAAGAAGGTCGACGAAGTGGCGGCTTTCCTCTGTGAGCAAGGCTTCACTGCATTGCCGTATCACGCCGGGCTGCCCAATGAGTTGCGTGCCTATCACCAGAAGCGTTTCCTCAATGAGGAAGGCCTGATCATGGTGGCGACCATTGCCTTTGGCATGGGGATCGACAAGCCCAACGTGCGCTTTGTGGCGCACCTGGACCTGCCCAAATCATTGGAGGCGTACTACCAGGAGACTGGTCGTGCTGGTCGTGATGGTCTGCCGGCGGATGCCTGGATGGCTTATGGGCTGCAGGACGTGTTGATGCTCAAGCAGATGCTGCAGAACTCCGAAGGCGACGAGCGCCACAAGCGTCTTGAACAACACAAGCTCGATGCAATGCTGGCGCTGTGCGAAGAAACCCGCTGTCGGCGCCAGACCCTGCTGGCCTATTTCGATGAAGACATGCCGCAACCTTGCGGTCACTGCGATAACTGCGTTGATGGGGTGCAGACCTGGGATGCCACTGAGCCGGCGCGTCAGGCGCTGTCAGCGATTTATCGTACAGGCCAGCGTTATGGGGTCGGGCATCTGGTGGATGTGTTGCTGGGTAAGGACACGGAAAAAGTCCGCAGTTTCGGCCATCAGCACCTCTCGGTATTTGGTGTTGGCAAAGCTCGTAGCGAGGGTGAATGGCGTTCGCTGTTCCGGCAACTGGTGGCCCGCGGGCTGGCCGACATTGACCTGGAAGGTTACGGCGGCCTGCGCCTGAGCGACAGTTGTCGGCCCTTGCTCAAGGGCGAAGTTACCCTGGAACTGCGTCGCGACCTCAAGCCGCAGAGCAGTCCCAAGAGCAGCACCAGTCAGGCCAGCCAGTTGGTGCGGGGCGAGGAGCGCGAGCAATGGGAGGCGCTGCGTGCTCTGCGGCGCAAGTTGGCGGAAGAGCATGGTGTTCCGCCTTATGTCATTTTCCCCGACTCCACCTTGCTGGAAATGCTCCGCAGCCAGCCGGGCTCCATGGCGGAAATGGCCGAGGTCAGCGGGGTCGGTGCACGCAAGTTGGAGCGTTATGGTGCTGCCTTCCTCGACGTGTTAGGAGGCGGTGTCGAGGCGCCAAAAGTGGTCGCCGACATTCGCCATGAGTTGATTACCCTGGCCCGCGCCGGGATGACCCCGGTACAGATCGCTGGCCAGTTGCAATGCACGGAAAAGAACGTCTATACCCTGCTGGCCGAAGCCATTGGCAAACAGCAGTTGTCCCTCGAACAGGCGTTGGACTTACCGGAAGACCTGCTGGGAGAAATCCAGGACGCCTTCCTCGACGGCGAAGGCGAATTACCGCCGGTGGCCGAGATCAGTGAGCTGTTCGCCGGACGAGTGCCTGAAGGCGTTTTGTATTGCGTACGTGCGGCGTTGCAGTCGGAGTTTGAAATTTGAGGGGGGTGCGTCAATGTTGTAACGATTCAGTCCCTTGCGGGCCTTGCCTCATGGCAAGGGGCATGCTTAGCTGACTAATAATTAGGTTTTCTTTATTTTCAGTCTAATCATGAGTGTTTTATGCCGTTAACCGATGAACACCGTTTTGGTATGCAGCTGGCGCATATGTCTCGCGGCTGGCGTGCCGAACTGGATCGCCGTCTGGCCGGACTCGGCCTGTCCCAGGCCCGTTGGCTGGTGTTACTGCACCTGGCCCGCTTCGAAGACGCGCCAACCCAGCGCGAGCTGGCGCAAAGCGTCGGTGTAGAAGGGCCGACCCTGGCCCGGTTGCTGGACAGCCTGGAAACCCAAGGCTTGGTTCAGCGCCAGTCGGTGCTGGAAGATCGTCGAGCGAAGAAAATCGTCCTCTGTCCTTCCGCCCGGCCCTTGATCGAGCAGATCGAAACCATCGCCACCGCGTTGCGCCATGAGCTGTTCGTGGGGGTCGACGACGAAGACCTGAGGGTCTGTATGCGCGTTCATGGGCGCATCCTGGCCAATCTGGAAAAGTCTTGAAGCCTTCAACCGGGGTTGCCGGACCCCGGTTCGTCCTGTTTTTGCCTATCCCTGAATGTTGCTGATTGCGCCACCCGGTGCGGCACTTGCGCGTCTGTCAGAAGGTCTGGCCCAGGTTCAGCGACAGGGCCTTTTGGTTATCGTCGTTGAAGCCGTAGCTGAAGTTCAACGGACCCAACGGGGTGTCGAAGCCGAGGAAAATACTCGCAGCGTTGATAAAGCCACTGTCGAAGGCATTGTCGTTGTTCCATACCCGCCCGCGTTCCAGCGATCCTCCCAGGTACAGTGGGAAGTCCAGTGGCAGGTAGGAACGAGGCGTCAACCGTCGGAAATACACCGCGCGAGCCAGGGTAAGGTTTTGCCCGGACAGGGCATTTTGGCGGAAGCCGGACAACTGTCGGGCGCCGCCGAGCAAGAAGCTTGAGGTCACCACTTCGGCGTCGTCCAGGGTCCGGCCATAACGCCCGCCCAGGACCAAGGTATTGGGGCCGCTGCTTAGGGCCTTGTCCAACTTGAACTCCCACTGCCGGTAGCGGTTGTCCGAGCCCAGGCTGGGTTCGAATTGGCGCAAGGTCAGGCCGATGTCTTCACCTGAGTGGGGAAAGTAGACGTTGTCTAAAGAGTCGAAGGAGTACTGCAATTGGTAGTACCCCTCGTTGAAGTGCTCGCTGGGCAGATTATGGTCACCAATACGTACGTCAGCCTTGCCCCAGGCTTCGCCGATACCGAAACGCACTTCGCCGCTGTTGCCGATCTGTCGCCCCAGATTGAGGCCCAGGCCGTAGCGTTCCAGGCGGTACTCGGCGATCGGGTCGTTCTCCAGCACCGCTTCGACATTCTGCGCTTCGGCCACGATAAACGGTGCGATGAAGTAGCGCGAGCCAGCGTCAAGAGGTTGGTAGAACTCGCTGTAGATCTCTTGTTGGTCGCCGATCTGCATCCGCGTCAGCCACTCCGCGCCGAGGCTGTTGATGCCATTCATGCGGTAGCTGGCGCCGATATTGAAGGCGCTGTCGCCACGCATGTCATCGGATAGATTCAGGCCCAGACGCAGGTAGTCGGTGCCGCTGCGCTTGCCCCGGGCGCTGATCACCAACGTGTTGTCTTTGCCTTTGTGCACCACGCGATATTGCACTTGTTCAAAGAAGTCCAGGCCGTACAGCGTGCCCATGTCGGTTTCCAGGCGACCCAGGTCCAGCGGCTCGCCGATGTGCTGGCGGATGTAGTAGCGGATCACCTCGTCGCTGACCTTGGAGTTGTTTTCGACCTTGATCGCGTTGATGATCGGCGTGCGCTGGCTGGGTTGGCGCGCGGCGTTCAGTTCGCCATCCAGCGGTTGTGCCCTACGCAAGTGCGCCAGGCGCGCATCGAGAATGCGGGTGGCGCGATAGCCGGCGTCGATCATCTCCTGGGCTCGACCGAAGTCGGTAACACCGAAACTCGACAAGGGCGGCTGAATCAGCACATCGCTCGGGTGCAGCGTCGCCAGTTGCGCCTCTGAGTTGCGCCGGGTCATCAGGGTGATGGATTGGTTGAGCACGTCCACCACGGTCTTGAGTTGTTTGCGCGAGCGCAATGGGGTGCCGATGTCGACGACGATGGCAATGTCGACGCCCATCTCCCGGGCGACATCCAGAGGGATGTTGTCGGTCATGCCGCCATCCACCAGGAGCCGGCCATCTAACTCCACCGGCGCGAACACAGCGGGGATCGACATGCTGGCGCGAATTACCTGGGGCAGATGGCCTTTGCGAAATACCACCTTTTCGCCACTGGCGATGTCGGTGGCCACGGCGCGAAACGGGATTGGTAATTTGTCAAAGTCGCGGGTGTCGCTGGCGTGGGCGAGTTTGCTCTCTAGCAGCAGCGCCAGGTTCTGGCCCTGGATCACCCCAAGGGGCAGGCCCAAGCTGCCATCGTCACGGAAACTGAGCTTCTGTTTGACCAGAAAGTCCCGATCATCTTGCTTGCGTCGAAAGGGCACGTCTTCGCGCGGCGGCGCATCCGACAAAGCCTGCTTCCAGTCGATGTTCAGCGCGAGCTTCTCCAACTCGTCAATCTTGTAGCCTGAAGCGTAGAGCCCGCCGATCACCGCACCCATGCTGGTGCCCGCGATCGCATCGATGCGGATGCCTTGTTCCTCCAGGGCCTTGAGCACGCCAATATGCGCCAGGCCGCGGGCGGCGCCTCCGGACAGCACCAGGCCGATTTTCGGTCGCGGCGCTTCAGTGGATTGAGCGAGCAGGGGCAGCAGACAGAGGAGCAGGCAGGACAGCAGGCGGCGCATCGTGGTTCTCGGGGGACGGGCGATAAAGCCGGCTATTATAGCGACGCCCTTGAACTCAGGAGTCAGCCGTTCCATGACTGAACGTAAACCCGAAATCGTCATTACCTACTGCACCCAATGCCAGTGGCTGCTGCGCGCCGCCTGGCTGGCTCAGGAGTTGTTGAGTACATTCAGTGATGATTTGCGCAAGGTATCCCTGGAGCCCGCCACCGGGGGGACTTTTCGCATCACTTGTGATGATGTGCAGATTTGGGAGCGTAAGGCCGATGGCGGCTTTCCGGAGGCCAAGGTGCTGAAGCAGCGGGTTCGCGATCAAATTGACCCGCAGCGAGACCTCGGCCACAACGATCGTCCTCAGTGAGAGCTGGCTTCGGCCGTGGCTGTCTTGCCGCCAGCCCCCGTCGACAGGAGGCTTGAAACCATGATGGCAACGATGATCAAGGCTCCGCCCATCAGCATGCGCAGCGTCGGATTTTCGCCGAACAGCAGCCAGGCCACGGTAATCCCGTAGACCGGTTCCAGGGCGAAGACCATCGCTGCGGTGCGTGCCTTGATCACCGCCAGGCTGGCGACAAACAGGCTGTGGGCCAGGCCTGTGCAGAAGATGCCCAGCAGGCTGATCCACAGCCAGTCCATGGCCCGCACTTGGCCAAGTTCCGGTGCCGCCACTGGCAGTAGGCACAGGGCAACTACGACGTTCTGACACAACGCGGCCTGGACTGCCGGAATCCGTGAGGAGCTGGCGCGGTTGTTCAATGACAGCAAGGCAAAGAGCAGCCCCGACGCTACGGCCCAGATCAGCCCCGCAGTGGCTTGGCTGGCCAGATCGAAATCTGGAGTGACTAGCACCAGTCCGATGCTCACCAGGATCACCAGCAGTATCTCGTTGAAGCGAATCCGCTCGCGGAAGATCAATCCCTCGAGTATCACCGTGAAGGCCGGGAAACTGGCGAAGCCCAAGGTGGCGATGGCCACCCCGGCCACTTTCACCGCGACAAAAAAACTAACCCAGTGACCGGCCAGCAGCAGTCCGCTGAGCAACAGACGGCGCCAGTCACTGGCCGCCAGTTTTTGCCAGCGCGCATTACTGGCCAGTCGGGCAAAGAAGCTCAGGGCGAGTACGGCAAAAGTGGCGCGACCGAAGACGATAACAGTCGGCGAGGCGGTCGCTAGCTTACCCAATACACCGGTCAGGCCGAACATCAGAGCGCCAATATGCAGGGCGCCAAGGGCGGTACGCGGAGTCATTTCTATCCTTAACAATAAGACGACCAGTGATGGTCTTGAACGGCTACCGGCTCAGTTTATGAGGGGCGCTGCACAGTCGTCTGTCGCGATCCTGGCGTTTTTTGTCGAGAGATTAGCGTTTGCTGCCTGCCTGAGCCGACGTGGCGAGAGGCCGAACTCCCGGAGTATCGCCGCGGCAAAGGCACTTTGGGAGCTGTAGCCGACGCGGCTGGCAATCTCGCCGATGGGCAGGCTGGATCCGCGCAGGAGCTGTACAGCCATTTCCAGGCGTCGATAACGCACATAATCCATGGGGGTACGACCGCACTCGGCGACGAATCGGGCATGCAGGCGGGCGCTGGAAATGCCGGCGATCCGTGCCAGATCGGCCACTTGCAGTGGATGTGCCACATGCCGATCAATATAGGCGTGCAAGGCGACATAGGGCAGGCGACGCTGATCGGTAGGGCGGCATGGCGAATGGTTGAGGCTGGCCAATAGCAGCGCCGCACCTTGCCGGGCAATCAAGGGATCATCCACTGGGCTTTCTGCCAGCCAGTTGACCAGACGGCTCTGGATCGGCTCAAGGATGCGCCGCTGGGGACTGTCCAGCAGTTGCCGGCTGGCAGCGGCATGGGGGCCCAGTGCATCTTGCAACCAATGTTCGTCGGGTACGTTCAGGACCAGGCAGTGGCTGCCCTTGGGGCTGCCGCAGATATGCCGTGTACCGGCAGGCACGACGACAAAGCTCTGTTGTTGTACCTGGCTGCCCCGGCCTTCGATTTCAAAGTCGAGCAGGCCCGAGAGCCCGAACACCAGTTGTGCGTGCTCATGACTGTGGGCGATCAGGTCGTGGCTGTAATGGCGCAGGGTGAGGATAGATCCCATCACGGTCTCCTTGGCAGAGCGCCAGTCTACACCGGCAGTCGGGCGTTTCGCGCTGTCATCGCACTGCCGTATTTATGTCATGGGCTATTAATCGCTGGAGCGCAAGCTCGCAAAAAATCCTGGAGAGCGCCCATGACTCATGCCGAACTTGCCAAACCCAGTCGCAAGCAACGGGTGCGGACTTTGTGGATTTCAGATGTGCACCTGGGGACTCGGGACTGTCAGGCCGAACACTTGGCGCAGTTTCTCAAGGGGTATCACGCCGACCGTATCTACCTGGTGGGTGACATCATCGACGGTTGGAAATTGCGCGGTGGCATGTATTGGCCTCAAGCCCACACCAATGTGATCCGGCGCTTGTTGACCATGAGTAAGCGTGGCACTGAGGTGATCTACGTGACCGGCAATCACGATGAGTTCCTGCGTCGTTATTCCAAGCTGATCCTGGGCAATATCCAACTGGTGGACGAGGCGGTGCATGTCACCGCGGACGGCCGCCACTTGCTGGTGATTCATGGTGATCAGTTCGACGTCATCACTCGCTACCATCGCTGGCTGGCCTTTCTTGGCGATTCGGCCTACGAGTTCACCCTGACCCTCAACCGCTGGCTCAACCACTGGCGGGCGCGTTATGGCTACGGTTACTGGTCGCTGTCGGCCTACCTCAAGCGCAAGGTGAAAACCGCGGTGAGTTTCATCAGCGACTTTGAGGAGGCGATTGCCCACGAATGCCTCAAGCGCGAGCTGCACGGGGTGGTCTGCGGGCATATTCATCACGCCGAGATCCGCAAGGTCGGCGAGGTTGACTACCTCAATTGCGGCGATTGGGTGGAGTCTTGCACTGCCTTGATCGAGCATTGGGACGGCTCCATCGAGCTCTATCGTCTGGCCGAGGCCCAGGCCCGGGAGGCCCAGCTCAAGGCCGAGCGCATGAAGATGGCGGAGCCGGCCTGAGCGATCGACCAGCTTGCCAATTTCAGGCCCCGCTCGGGGTTGAGGTTTCCAGTGCGGCCTTGTACAGCGATTGCCGCGGCTGGGCGAACAGTCGTTGCAGCATAGGCTCGAAGAAGCTCAGGGGCAGGCTTTCGTAGGTGGGGTCGAAGGCAGCGGCGTCGTACCGGGCACAGAACTCGGCGGTGCGCTGGAACAGCGGGTGCTCCTTGAATTGCTCCCGCAGATGGCGGTCCATGCCCAGATGATGAAAGAAGTAGTAGCCCTGGAAGATCCCGTGTTGCTCAACCATCCAAAGATTCTCGGGGCTGACAAAGGGTTTAAGAATGGCTGCTGCGATATCCGAGTGGTTATAGGCACCCAGTGTGTCGCCGATATCGTGGAGCAGGGCGCAGACCACGTATTCTTCGTCGCGTCCGTCACGCCAGGCGCGGCTGGCGGTCTGCAATGAATGGGTCAGTCGATCCACCGGAAAACCGCCGAAGTCGCCTTCGAGCAATTGCAGGTGGGTCAGGATACGCGCCGGCAGTTGCCTGGCATAGGCGCTGAAGTCCGCCGCGATGATCGCCCAGTCTTCTTGAGTGCCGTCCCGCATATGGGTGAAACGCGCTAGAGCGCTCATCCGCCATCCTCTTGTTGTCCTGTGGTGAGGGGGGGCTGTGCCCGTGCCTGACCTTGAGTCTCGCGGTGCTGGCCGGTTGGGTATCTGACCGGATCTAAAACGGCACCTTGCCCCTGATCATGTCGCGGTACATCACAAAATCCCCCAGTAGGCTGTACAGGGGATGTTGGAAGGTGGCAGGGCGGTTTTTCTCGAAAAAGAAGTGCCCCACCCAGGCAAAGCCGTAACCGGCCACCGGCAAGGCCAGCAGCAATAGCCAGGCGCCTTTGCCGATGGCCAGGGCAAGGAGGAAGATCACCAGACTGGTGCCGATAAAGTGCAGGCGACGGCAAGTGCTGTCGCTGTGTTCGCTCAGGTAGTAGGGGTAGAACTCGGCGAAGCTGTTGAACGGTCGAAAATTTTCCATGGCCGCGGTCTCTGTGTTGGTTGTTCTGCGCCAGCTTATTTGAGTCTAGAGTCCAGGGCTGTGCTGGCCAGTGACAATGGGCGCCACTTTAGTATCCTTGGGAAATTGGCCGTAGCATGCGGCTCATCATGTAAGAAGCCCTCATGAGCGAACGTACGACTTCCGCAAGTTGGACTCAGGGAATTGTCAAAGCCCTGGAAATGGATGGTCTGGATTGCCGAGTCCTGTTTCAGCAATTGGGGCTCGACTATGGCGCTCTGGAAGATCCCGATGCGCGCTTTACTCAGGACTCGATGACCCGGCTCTGGCAGCGGGCCGTCGAGCTGTCCGGCAATCCGGCAATTGGTCTGAACATGGGGAAGGTGGTGCGTCCTGCGTCCTTTCATGTGGCCGGTTATGCGCTGATGTCGAGTCGTACGCTGGCAGAGGGCTTTCAACGTTTGGTGCGTTATCAGCGGATCATCGCTGAAAGCGCTGACCTGAGTTTCCGACTTCTACCTGAGGGTTATGCGCTGATCCTGACGGTGCATGGCGACCATCTGCCACCTACCCGGCAAAGCGTTGAGGCCTCACTGGCGTGCGCGCTGGCATTGTGCGGTTGGTTGACGGGGCGTGTTCTGCAGCCGCGTAAGGTCATGCTGCAAGGGGAGCAGCCGCAGGATGTGCAGCCTTATAAAGACGTATTTCATGCGCCGCTGGTGTTTGCCGCGGCGTTTGACGCCTTGATCTTTGAGCGCGCCGACATGGAGGCGCCGCTGCCCACCGCCAACGAGGCGATGGCGTTGCTGCATGATCGGTTTGCCGGTGAATACCTGGCGCGCTTCTCCGAAAGCCGGGTGACCCACAAGGCGCGGCAGGTGCTGTGTCGTCTGCTGCCCCAGGGCGAACCCAAGCGCGAGAGCGTGGCACAAACCCTGCACCTGTCTCAGCGTACGTTGCAACGCCGCTTGCAAGAGGAGGGCACCAGCTTCCAGGCTCTGCTCGATGACACTCGCCGGGAGCTGGCCGAGCAGTACTTGGCGCAGCCGAGCATGACCTTGCTGGAGATCGCTTATCTGCTGGGGTTTGCCGATCCGAGCAACTTCTTCCGAGCCTTCCGTCGTTGGTTCGACGCCACGCCCGGTGAGTACCGGGCGCGTCTCTTGCAACTGACGAGCTCGGTCAATGACGCCAGAACGCAGGAATGCACAACACGAACACGGTGATGATCTCCAGGCGGCCCAGGAGCATGCCCAGTGACAGAATCCACTTGGCAGCGTCCGGCAGGGTCGAGAAGTTGCCCGCCGGGCCAATGGTTTCTCCCAGGCCCGGGCCTACGCCGGACACGGTGCTGGCGGCGCCGGTCAGGGCGGTCATCCAGTCCAGGCCCAGCAGTGACAGGGCCAGGGCGATCATGCAAATGGTGATGGCGAAGAAGAATGAAAAGGTCAGGATCGAGCGGACGATTTCTTCGTCCAGACGGTGGCCATTGTACTTCTGCTTGATCACCGCGCGCGGGTGGATCAACTGATTGAGGTTGGCCTTGAGCAGGATGTAGGCGACCTGGAAGCGGAATATCTTGATCCCGCCGGCTGTGGAGCCCGAGCAGCCGCCGACGAATCCTAGATAAAAGAACAGCATGAGTGAGAAATTACCCCACAGGCTGTAGTCACCCAGGGCAAAGCCGGTGGTGGTGACCACCGAGGTAACGTTTAGCGCTACATGGCGCAGAGCTTCCAGCCAGTGCAGGTTGGTGGTCCACCAGTACCAGGTGGCGAGCACTATCCAGGTCACCAGCAGCAGTCCGAGCAGTCCCTGAACCTGCTGATCCTTGATCAGTGCCCGACGGTTGCCGCGCAGCGTCGCCACGTACAAGGTGAAGGGCAGGCTGCCGAGGATCATCACCACCACCGCGACCCAATGCACTGCCGGTTGTTTCCAGTGGGCCAGGGAGTCGTCAGAAGTGGAAAATCCGCCAGTGGAGATCGCCGACATTGCGTGGTTGATGGCATCGAAGATATTCATCCCGGCCCACCAAAACGCCAGGCTGCCGAGGATGGTGATGCCGACATAAGTGGCAACAATCAGCCGCGCCACCATGTGCGAGCGTGGCATGACCTTTTCTGATCGGTCCGAGGACTCGGTCTGGAACAGGCGCATACCGCCAATGCGCAACAGCGGCAGAATTGCCACTGCCATGCCGATAAAGCCGATGCCTCCCAGCCAGTGCAGCATCGAACGCCAGATCAGAATCCCTGGAGACATGCTGTCCAGGCCGCTGAGCACGGTGGCACCGGTTGCGGTAATGCCGGACATGCTTTCGAAGAACGAGTCGGTGTAACTGATGTGCTGGGTCAGCAGGAACGGCAAGGCGGCGAAGATGCACACCACCACCCAACTGGACACCGTTAGCAGGTACATGTCCCGGGGGCGCAGGTGGATGTGTTCGGGACGCCCGGGAATGACCAGTGCCAGGCCGGCAATGAAGGTGATCATGCTGGCCCAGAGAAAGGACGGCAGATCGCCAGTGCGCTCGAAGATCACCAGTGTTGCCATCGGCACTACCATGGCGATGGCCAGGGTGATGAGGAAGATGCCGATGATGAAACCAATGATCCTTAGGGTCGGCAGCGCCATGTGTTCCGCTCGGGCAGGAGTGAGAAGGGCGCCCATTCTACCTACGGGGCGGGGCATGTAAACCGGCACCCCTCTGGCAGATGCCGCTAGAATAGGCGGACATTTTTTTCAGGAGGTGGCCGATGGAGGCTCTCGACGCTTTGCTCAACCGTGTTTCCGTGCCACGTCTGGTGGAACCTGCTCCCACTGTGGCACAACGCGAAGCACTGTTCGCCGCCGCCTTGCGGGCACCCGATCATGGACAGTTGCGCCCCTGGCGGTTTCTGACCGTTGAGGGTGAAGCACGTGATCAGTTGGGGGCGCTGTTGGTGGAAGCGGTGCAACTGGAGGGCGGCGAGGTCACCCAGGCAGCCTTGGACAAGGCGCGCGCCATGCCTCTGCGAGCGCCCCTGGTGGTTGTGGTAGTGGCCCGCTTGCAGGAGCATTTCAAGGTGCCCAAGTCCGAGCAACGGCTGGCGGCTGGCTGCGCGGCTCATGGCATTCTGTTGGCTGCTTACGCCCAGGGCGTCGGTGCCGTGTGGCGCACGGGCGAGTTGTCCTACTCGTCCCATGTGGCCAAGGGGTTGGGGCTGGCAGAGGGGGAAGAGATCATTGCCTTCCTGTACCTGGGTACGCCGCTGAACGAGCCACGGGTTGCACCGAAAGTCGATACAGCCGAGTTCGTCAGCGCCTGGACCGCCAAAGCCTGATCTTTGCTCTCACGCTTGTGGCTACATCGCGGGCCAGCTGCTTCTGCTGATCATGGCAGTAGCGACTGGCCCGCGTTGCATTCAGGCCGGCCCCGGCGCGCCCGGAACCAGGGGCAACTCCAGGGTGGCGACGAATCCGCCCTGAGGATGATTGGCCAGTATCAGGCAGCCGCCATGACGTTCTGCGGCGCGGCGGGCGATGGCCAGTCCCAGTCCATGGCCTGGAGCGCTTTGTCCTGGGGCGCGGAAGAAGGGCTCCCCCAGTTGGCTCAGGTGCTGTGCCTCCACTCCGGGGCCATGATCGCGCACGCTGATCAGGACCTTGTCGCCCTGGCGCTGGGCTTGTACTTCGATGGGGCGGCCGGCCGGATTGAAACGCTGGGCGTTACGCAGCAGGTTATCCAGGGCGCGTTCGAGCATCGTTGGCCAGCCGCGCAGGCTCAGATGCCCTTGGGCATCGATTTGTACCCGTTGCTCGGGACAGGCCAACTGTGCGTCTTTCTGCAAGGCCAGTAGCAAGGCGTTGAGGTCCACCTCTTCGGCACTGGCATTGTCCGCGTCGACCCGAGCCAGCACCAGAATTTCGCTGATCAATGCTTCCAGGCGATCACACTCGCGGGTCAGGCGCGGCCAGAGTCTTTCCCGCTCCTGCGGGGCTGCCCGTTCCGCCAGCGCCAGGGCAATACGTAGGCGCGCCAAGGGCGAGCGCAGTTCATGGGAGACATCCCGAAGCAGTTGGCGCTGGCTGCCGATCAAACCTTGCAGGCGCGAGCCCATGCGGTTGAAGTCCCGGGCCAGCACGCCGAATTCATCTCGGCGGTTGGCCAGGCGCGCCAGGCTGTTTTGCTGGTAAGTGGCTTGGCCCAGGTCGTGTACCGCGCCGCGTAGACGACTTAAGGGGCGGGTGATGGACAGTGTCACGAGCAGACTGAGCAGGGTCAGGACCACCAGGGCGATGGCCAGGGCGCTGAGTGGCCAGGTCAGACTGTCGCGGTGCCAGGCGTCCAATTCCGGGTGGGGAATGCGATAGATGAACAGGTAAGTGTCACCAGTGTTCGGGCTGGTGTATTCCGCCGTCAGGCGGCGCCAGGGCAGTTGCCGGTCGTCGTTGTGCCGTCGGGCCTCGAAGGCGGCAGCACGCCTGGGGAAAGTTCCACTGACCACCGGATCGCCGCTTTCGTTGAGCACTTGAACGTCAATGTGAAACTGACGCTTGCGTTGGCGAAGAATGTTTTGGGCGGCATCTGCGCCTTGAGTTTCGTAGGTGTGCGTCCATTCCTCGGCGAGGCTGCTGAGCCCCGGATGCCGACTGAGAATCCACGCGTCCTGATTGAGCATGTGCCCGAGCAGGATCGACAGCCCTGCAACCAGGCTGATGGCTAGCCAGAAACTGGCCAGGATGCGCCAGAACAGTGAACGCACAGCAACTCCTTGAACGCAGAAAGCCCAGTGGGGGGGCACTGGGCTGGGGTTGAACGCTAACGCATTATTGCGCTGTTTGCGGTTGTTGCGCTTTCCAGGCCTTGAATTGGGCCCATTCGGCGCGGCGTTCCTGTTGTTTCTTCAGCATGGCGTCGAATTCTTTCTGCTGCTCAGGCTTGAGCAAACCACGGATCTCGGCCTGGGTTTTCTGCTGCTTGGCGGCCAGTTCGTCCTTCATGGCTTTCTGGTCGGCTGGGGAGAGTTTTTCCAGATACTTGGCCATGACGGCCTTGCGTTGGTGCATCTGCTCCCCCATCAGCTTGCCGATCTGCTGGCGCTGTTCGCGGCTTAGGTCCAGTTGGCTGAAGGGGCCTTTGCCGCGCATGTGTTCACTGTGCCGATGGCCGTCCATTGGGCCCATTGGGCCGTTGCCTTCCGGCATGGCCATGGCCACGGTTGGCAGGGCGGCGGCGAGCATCAGAGCGATCAGGGTCTTGCGCATGGTGTATCTCCTTGTCTCATTCCCGGTCAGTTCCGGATGAGCTCAGGCTACGCAAATCAAGGTCAGCGGCGGTCAGGGGAGGGTAAAGCTTGGGTAAAGACGTTTATCCGTCGCCCTGACAAAACCCTGTAACCGCAGTTGCAGGGCTACAGGCTGTAGTAGTAGCCGCGGCTGCGCAGGGCAACGATGCGTGGGCGACCGTCAGGGTGTGGGCCGATCTTTTTGCGCAGGTTGCTGACGTGCATGTCCAGGCTGCGGTCGTACAGAGTCAGTTTGCGGCCTAGGGCGATCTGCGCCAGTTCCTGTTTGTCCAAGGGTTCGCCAGGCTGCTTGAGCAGGGCTTCCAGCAGACGGCTTTCGGAAACCGTCAGGCTGATGTCCTGATCATCCAGGGTGACCACGCCACGGATCGTGCTGAAGCACAGGTCGCCCAGCTCCATCTGGCTGGAAGCCGCCACCGGGTGGCTGCGGCGCAATACGGCGCGCAGGCGGGCGGTGAGTTCACGGGGGTCGCAGGGTTTGGCCAGGTAATCGTCGGCGCCCAGTTCCAGGCCGAGGATCCGGTCCAGGGGTTCGCCACGGGCCGAAAGCATCAGTACCGGCAGATCGGGGTGATCGTTACGCAGTTGCTTGAGCAATTCCAGGCCGCTGCCGTCGGGCAGCATCACATCCAGCACCACTGCCGCCGGCGCGGTTTCGGCCAAGGCCCTGCGTGCGCTCAGGCCATCGTGGCAGGCGCGCACCTGGAACCCTTCCTGGGCCAGCCAACTGCTCAGAAGTTCACACAACTCCTGATCATCATCAATCAGTAACAGGTCGCTCATGAATCACTCAATTTAGCCATTGTCGACGCTTGCGGTGCCCGCCACTGGCAAAGATACCGCAGAGCAGGGCCAGCAAGGCCACTCCGCCGCCGATGACGAACCATTGCTGCTGATCGGTCAGGAGCCGCGGTGTCGGGTGAGCCTGGGTTTCTTTGAGTTGCAGCTTGAGGCGCTGATTCTCCTGGCGCAAGCGGATCAGTTGCGGGCTTTCGCGTTCGCTATCGGCGCTTTGCAATTGTTTGCTCAGTTGGTCACGCAGGCGCTCGCTCTCTTTCAAGCGTTGCTGCAACTCGGTGATCTGACTGCCGGCGCTCAGGGACAGCGGCGTCGAATGGCCGGTTTCCTGGGGTTCCTCGGCAAGGGCCGGAGCCCCGATCGATAACATGACCAACAGTAGACACAGCGGACCTTGTCGCATCGAAACTCCTGATTCCAATCGAGTGTTGGGCAGGTTGTCGGCCGGCGAACGAGAATAATGAGCGATTGAGAACGCGATGAGCCAGGAAGGTTCATCGCGTCAGGGAGCAATTACGGCATCGACTGCCTGAACGGCTTGACCACAACATTGGCGTAGACGCCAGCGGTCACGAAGGGATCGGCCTCGGCCCAGGCTTGGGCGGCGCCCAGGGACTCGAACTGGGCCACGATCAAGCTGCCGCTGAAACCGGCGTCGCCGGGGTCATTGCTGTCGATCGCCGGGTGCGGGCCGGCCAGCACCACACGCCCTTCATCCTTGAGTACTTGCAGCCGCTCCAGGTGCGCCGGGCGTGCGGCCAGGCGTTTTTCCAGGGAGTTGGCGACGTCTGTGGCAATGATTGCGTAAAGCATGTCAGTCCTCGGTTTTCGGGGTAGTGGGATCGGTGTCATGCAGGTGGCGCGACAGGTAGATGCCCTGGCCCACCAGGAACAGTACGGTCATGCCCAGGCTGCCGAAGACCTTGAAGTCGACCCAAATGCTCTGGAAGGTGAAGGCAACGAACAGGTTGGCTGCGCCACAGAACAGGAAAAAGGCGATCCAGGCGATGTTCAAGCGGGTCCACACCGGGGCTGGCAGGGTCAGGGCATGGCCCATGATGCGCTTGATCAGCAGGCGGTCACCGATGAAATGGCTGCCGATGAAGGCCAGGGCGAATAGCCAGTTGACCACCGGGGCTTTCCACTTAAGGAAGGTTTCGCTATGGAAGGCCAGGGTCAGGCTACCAAAGACCAGGCAGGCAATCAGGGTCAGCCATTGGCTTTTTTCCAATCTGCGCTGGGAGATGAACAGTGCACCGTACACCACCAGGGAACTGATGATCAGCACCGCGGTGGCGCTGTAGATGCCACCCAAGGTGACTTCGTGACCGGCAAGGTCGACGACGCGAGGATCAATTTTGTAGACGATGAAAAACAGGAACAGCGGGATGAAGTCGATGAATTGTTTCACAGTGGCAGCCAGAAGCAGGATGTGGCGGCATAATAACAAACATCCTTGGTCGCGAAAGCGCCAGCTGACTTGAGGTTTTATCATCCTGTGAATGTCGATTTGCACTGCCATAGCACGGCCTCCGACGGCGCCCTGGCGCCTGCGGTTCTGGTTGCGCGTGCGTACGAGAGAGGCGTGCGAATCCTGTCCCTGACCGACCACGACACCCTCGAAGGCTTGGCGGAGGCTCGTCAGGCCGCGCAGTCGTTGGGGATGCAGTTGGTCAATGGCGTTGAGTTGTCCTGTACCTGGGGCGGCGCCACCATTCATGTACTGGGCTACGGGTTCGACACTCATGCGCCGGCGCTGGTGGCGGCCATCAATCAATTGCACGACGGACGCTGGCTACGCGCCGAAGAAATCAGTCGCAAACTCGCCCTTAAAGGCATGCCCGGGGCGCTGCAAGGCGCGCGGGCGATCCAGCAGGAATTGGGTGACAGTGGCAATGCTCCGGCGCGGCCGCACTTTGCCGACTTTCTGGTGCGTGCCGGTTTCGTCAAGGACCGCGCCGAGGCCTTCCGTAAATGGTTGGGGGCGGGGAAGCTGGGTGACGTCAAACAGCACTGGCCGACCCTGGAAGAAACCGTTGGCACGCTGCGTGAATCGGGGGCTTGGGTCAGTCTGGCTCATCCCTGGCATTATGATTTCACCCGCAGTAAGCGTCGCCGTTTGATTGCCGACTATATTCAAGCCGGTGGCCATGCAATTGAAGTGGTCAATGGCCATCAACCTGCGGAGCAAGTGGGCAGTCTGGCAATCCTTGCCCGTGAATTCGGACTGCTGGTCAGCGCTGGCAGTGACTTTCATGGTCCAGGTGGCTGGTCCGAGATCGGTGAGTATCGTCCGGTCCCCGAGGATCTGCCGCCGCTATGGTGTCGCTTCAAACATGAGCCAATTATTGCCGCCTGAACAGGTAGAGACAGTGAGTCAATTTTTCCAGATCCACCCGGAAAACCCCCAGCCACGCCTGATCAAACAGGCCGTCGAGATCATTCGCGGCGGTGGCGTGGTGATTTATCCCACCGACTCCTCCTACGCCGTTGCCTGCCAAATGGGCGACAAGGGCGCGATCGAGCGGGTCCGGCGCTTGCGTCAGCTGGACGACAAGCACAACTTCGCGCTGATCTGCAGCGATTTGTCGCAGTTGGGGTTGTTCGCCAAGATCGACACCGGCACCTTCCGCCTGCTCAAGGCTCATGTGCCGGGGCCTTACACCTTCATCCTCAATGCTACCCGCGAAGTGCCACGCCTGTTGCTGCACCCGAAACGTCGCACCATCGGCCTGCGGGTACCGAGCAACCCGATTGCCCTGGCGCTGCTGGCTGAGCTGGGCGAACCGCTGATGAGCGTGAGCCTGATCATGCCCGGTGATACCGAAGCCTTGAGCGATCCCTATGAGATGCGCCAGTTGTTGGAGCATCAGGTGGACCTGATCATCGACGGCGGCTTTGGCAGCACCGAGTCCTCCACGGTGATCAGCCTGGCTGATGGCGAGCCGGAAGTGATCCGCGTCGGTTGCGGCGACCCCGCGCCGTTCATGGCCGAGGCCTAGATGTCTGCAGTGGAAACCGTTGACGAGCAGGCTGGTGCCCAACAGGAGCTGCCATTCGCCATGGTCTACGGCCAGGCGGTCATGGAAATGCCCCTGGACCTGTACATCCCCCCGGATGCCCTGGAGGTCTTCCTTGAAGCCTTCGAAGGCCCGTTGGACTTGTTGCTGTACCTGATCCGCAAACAGAACATCAACATCCTTGACATCCCGGTGGCGGAAATCACCCGTCAGTACATGGGGTATGTGGAGTTGATGCAGTCGGTGCGCCTGGAGTTGGCTGCCGAATACCTGGTGATGGCGGCCATGCTGGCCGAGATCAAGTCACGGATGCTCCTTCCGCGCTCCGCCGAGGTCGAGGAAGAAGAGGACGACCCGAGAGCTGAACTGATCCGCCGCCTGCAGGAATATGAGCGCTTCAAGGCCGCCGCCGAAGGCATCGATGGCCTGAGCCGGGTTGGTCGCGACGTGGTGGTGCCCAAGCTTGATGCTCCTGAGGCCCGGGCGCGCAAGCTGCTTCCGGATGTGGCGCTGGAAGAGTTGCTGATGTCCATGGCCGAGGTGCTACGCCGGGGCGACATGTTCGAAAACCACCAGGTCAGCCGCGAGGCCCTGTCTACCCGCGAGCGCATGAGCGATGTGCTGGAGCGGCTCAAGGGCGGTGGTTTCGTGCCCTTTGTCGAGCTGTTCACCGCCGAGGAAGGGCGCTTGGGGGTGGTGGTGACCTTTATGGCGATCCTCGAACTGGTCAAGGAATCCCTGGTCGAGCTGGTGCAGAATGAGCCCTTTGCGGCCATCCACGTACGGGCGCGAGCCGAATAACGAGCTTAAATCATGAATTTGAATGAACCCCGCGAGCTGGCGTCCCTGCTCGAAGCCTTTCTGTTGGCCTCGGGAAAGCCCCAGTCCCTGGAGCGCCTGTTCGAGCTTTTTGAAGAAGCCGAGCGGCCGGAACCTGCGGTTTTCAAGAAAGCCCTGACCCTGCTCGGCAAGTCCTGCGAGGGACGTGCCTTCGAGCTCAAGGAAGTGGCTTCCGGTTATCGCCTGCAGATTCGTGAGAAATTCGCCCCTTGGGTAGGCCGCCTGTGGGAGGAGCGACCCCAGCGCTATTCGCGCGCCATGCTGGAAACCATGGCGTTGATCGCCTATCGTCAGCCGATTACTCGGGGTGAAATTGAGGACGTGCGGGGTGTGGCGGTCAACAGTCATATCGTCAAGACCCTGCTGGAACGCGAGTGGATCCGCGTGGTCGGCTACCGCGATGTGCCAGGTAAACCGGCGATGTTCGCCACCACCAAGGCTTTTCTCGATCACTTCAACCTGAAGAACCTTGACGACCTGCCGCCGCTGGCCGAACTGCGAGAGATGGAGGCCGAGCCGGTGCTGGAGTTCGACGACGCTCCGGTTCCCGAGCACTTGCAGCAACTGGCCGATGCCAGCGCTGAACCGGAGGAAGCCGAGGAAGAAACTAGCTTTCATACCCTGCTGCTGGAACTGGACTCGATGGAGGAGGGGATCAAGACCGACTTCGACGACCTGCATCGTGACGGCGCGGTTGAGCCCGGGCGCTCGGAGCCGGTGTTCGATCAGGCAGAGGTGCAAGCCGAGTCTGATATCCCTGGTGATGACTGGGATGGCTCCGATGAGTTCGCGGTCGGGCCCGAAGAGGTGCCGCAGGTTGAAGCCGAGGACGATGCGCTGGGGGTTGCCGAGGCCCGGGCCAAGTTGCTGGCTGCCGTTGCCGCGCTGGAGCCATCGGAACCGCAACTGAGCGAAGAGGAGGCCGAAGCCCTGGCCCTGGCCGAAGCCATCGAAAACGAGCGTCGCCTGCTGGACGACTGACCTTGTAGATATCGTTCGAGCTTGATGAGTGAGTGTTGGAAGGCTGGAGCACAATCTACATGCAGGCTAGAAGCCTAAGGCACTGGGCGGCATCCAGACACTTCCCTGGATGATCAGTCGAGAGCTTTTGCGCTTTACGCAGCGATAGTCGAAATACAAAGAGCTGGCTTGCCAGAGAAGGCGTCAGTCGGTTCGGCGCAAGACTTGCTGTCCTCTTCGCCGGCAATCCGGCCGCTGTGGGGAAACTTGCGTCACCGATTGGCGGAAAAAAGCCCGCACGGCGACTTATCAACTAGTCTGTGATGCGCAACCGCCGCCATGAGCGTATGATTCGCGACCCTTTGGCGATCCCTTCGCTACAGAACCTGTTTTCACGTCTTCAGGCCGCTCTAGCCTGAAGCGCTACACCGGGAGGTGCCCAGATGAGCGATACCGATCAGAACGACCAGGAAATCCGTCCAGCCGGCGAGAAACTGCAGAAAGTCCTCGCCCGCATTGGCGTCGGCTCGCGCCGCGACGTCGAGTCCTGGATCAGCCAGGGCCGGATCAAGGTCAACGGCAAAGAGGCCACCCTGGGCCTGCGCGTCGACCTGCATGACGCCATTTCCATCGATGGCAAGGTGATCAAGCGCGAAGAGGCCGCTGAATCGGTGCGCCGCGTGATCATGTACAACAAGCCCGACGGCGAGATCTGCACCCGTGACGACCCGGAAGGCCGTCCGACCGTGTTCGACAAGCTGCCGCGGCCCAAGGAAGGCCGCTGGATCAACATCGGTCGTCTGGACATCAACACCACCGGCTTGCTGATGTTCACCACCGACGGTGAGCTGGCCAACCGCCTGATGCATCCGTCCTACGAGATGGACCGCGAGTACGCGGTGCGTGTGCGTGGTGAAGTCGACGACGAGATGATCGAGCGCCTCAAGGCCGGGGTCATGCTCGAAGACGGCCCGGCCAAGTTCACCGACATCCAGCAGGCGCCCGGTGGCGAAGGTTTCAACCACTGGTACCACTGCGTGGTGATGGAAGGTCGCAACCGCGAAGTGCGTCGTCTTTGGGAGTCCCAGGGCCTGGTGGTCAGCCGCTTGAAGCGCGTGCGTTTCGGTCCGGTGTTCCTCAACTCCGACCTGCCGATGGGGCGCTGGCGCGAAATGAGCCAGTACGAAGTCGACGTGCTCAGCGCCGAAGTCGGCCTGACTCCGGTGGCGCTGCCGCAGCTTAATGCCAAGTCCAAGGACAAGCTGGAGCGCATGCAGCGTAAATCCTCGCGTCCAGTGGGCAAGAGCGAGCGCGTGCGTACCCTGCGTCCGGCCAACGGTGCGCCAGCCACGTCCCGCGCCCCCCGTGAGCCGCATGTTGAAGGCGAGCGCCCAGGGCGCAAACCGGCGCCCCGTCAAGATGGCGAGCGCGGGCCGCGTGCACCGCGTCCTGCAAGTGGCCGCGGTACGCCGGTAGCCGAGCGTCCGGTGGACAGCAAGCGTCCGGCCAAGCCGGCTCCGAAATCCAAGCGTCCAAGCCTGGTGCTGGACAAGGACGCACCGTCCGGCAGGCGCCGTGGTGCCCCGGCCGGTAGCGGCCAGCGTCCTGGTTTCGGCCGCCGCAAGCCGGAATAAGCCTCGGCCCGCCGACAAATAACGCCAACCTCCAGGTTGGCGTTTTTTTTGCCAGGTGCTTCGTAGGAGCCGGCTTGCCGGCGAATAGGCTCTCAAGTCCTGGGCAAGGCTTGTGATCGCCTTCGCTGGCCAGCCAACTCTTACACAAGCCAGCTCCTACACAAGGTGAAGTTAAAAGGCGAACTGGCCGTCAAACACCGGTTTGTTGTCCACCGCCAGCACGCCGGCGCTGAAGATCAGGTCCAGGTGGTGGCTGCCCTTGGCGCCGCCTCCGAGCCCCAGGTGCAAGCCGCAATGACGCTCTTCAAAACCGGAATTACGCCCGTACAGGGATCTGATGCCTTCGTTGGTGCCGATTCCCAGCTCCTCGATGCGTCGATTCGACGGGTTGGCGTCCAGGTATTTGTTGAAGTCTGTGGCCAGTCCGGGCACCTCGGTGGCCACCTGGCAAATGCTTGAATTTTCTATCCACAGTTCCAGCGGCGCCTGTAGGACTCCGTACTTGCGGGCGAAGGGAATGGTGCTGAGAAAGGTGCCAAGAAACCTCACCTGACCATTGATGGCGTCGCTATGGGTGGCGATTTCCCCTGGCGCCAGGTCGTAATTGCCTACGCCGTTGATGTCGGTCCATTTTTTCACGCTGTTCAGCGGTGCTTCGAAATACGAGCCCAGAGAGTCGCTGAAGCTCAGGGTGCTGGCCTGGGACAGGCGACGGATCAGGGTGGCATTGAGGTCGGCGATGCGTTGTGGGTCGACGCTGAAGGTGTCGTAGAAATAGTCGCCGTAGTCCTTGAACAGCAGGGACTTTTTCCAGTATTCGGCCATCAGCCCGTGCAGCGGGCGGAGGAAGTCCGGGCCATCGGGGCGGGGTTGGGGCAGGGTCGAGGAGTCGTAGAAGAGGATGTACAGGTCACACTCAGTGATCGCCTGCGCCAGGCATTCGGCCGGCTCCAGGTCCAGGCGCAACGCGCTGAGCGCCAGCGGCGTGGCCAGGTGGGATTGCTCAATGATGGAGCTGGCCATGGCCTGGTAGTCGGCGGTGTGGCCGATCACCACTTTCGATGCTTGGGCGCCGCTCAAGGCTGGATGGTGTTCGAGGTAGTACAGGAAATGGCGGATGGCGCGGGTCTGGTCCATAAAACCTCCCTGGAGGACAAAGGTGACCGAGGCAGGCGCAAGGCCTGCTCCGGTCCAGGCGCCTTACATCGGCCACATGGCCGTGCCGAACGGAACCACTGCGTCGGCCTGCATCATTTCCACGGCTGCATCATGGGTGGCGGCTTCGAACCAATCGTCCAGTTGCAGTTCGGTTTCCAGATCTTGTTCCAGTGTTTGCATGGTGATTCTCCTAGATGACATTGCACTTGGCAGTCCATTGGCGGAACGGATCAACAGGGGTGGACGAGGGGGTGCCAGGGCTACCCAGCCGTTCCTCGGGCTTGCCGGATGAGGCGCCCGGCAAGTGGCTGGAAACCTAGTTCAAGGCATTTTGAAGTGCAAAAAAATAACTAGATTATTTTCTAATGAACTTTATTTTCTATTTTTAGGTGGGAGCTTTCCATCGGGAAAACAAACGGCTAGGGCGTTTACAGTGTGTTGAAGTAGCGGGTGTCAATTAGCAGTCGCTTGTCGAGTGGAGGTGTT
Organism: Pseudomonas sp. LD120; assembly: GCF_009861525.1. Classification (GTDB taxonomy): domain Bacteria; phylum Pseudomonadota; class Gammaproteobacteria; order Pseudomonadales; family Pseudomonadaceae; genus Aquipseudomonas. The sequence continues at coordinate 1,943,332 of NZ_WVHL01000005.1, forward strand.
TTGGCATATTTACGTTACGCACTGTAAAGAAATATTGACGAAATAGTCGGTTTTAGGCACTGAATTCGTCGCTACCGCTGAGCTGTAAGAAAAATCTTCCGATAAGTTCAGGATAGTCTTTCCGCGAAGGCTCTGGCCCGCTTGTTCTAAGGCCCCAAGGCAGGTGTGATGCACACCTGCCTGCGTACAGGTGCATAACAAGAAGGAGGCGCAATGAACGCCGCAACCGACTTTCACCAACACCCTTCGAAGGGCGATGCCCATCGCTCCTTTATCGACGACCGCATTCGGTCCGTCCAATGTTGCGCCACCGATGCCGAGCATCGAGCAGGCCTTGCGGGATCCCGGTTACCGACACGCTGATACAGCGGTGTCTGGCGGCAGGGGGTCAGGGGTGTACAATGCCCCGCGTTTTACCTGTGACCCAACTGCGTACCCGCGCATTTTGCGTCTGCGCCGCGCGTTTCAGCCTGCCTCGGGGGCGCTGGAAACACTGCTGCCGGGCCAATAAATTCAAGGTTATCCGCCTTGTTCACTCCGCCGCGTCACGAGCGTGGCGGGTTCGATTTCGTCACAGATAAAAACAAACAGGTGACGCATGACCGTTAGAAAAACGCTGAATTTCGGGTGCCTGCGCTGGGCTTTGATCGGCGCCGCTTAAGCCTTCATCGGGCGGCAACGTCTTGCAAACATAATCAAACCTTGCGTGAGAACCTTTTCATGAGTGGACAAAACTCGCATTCGGGCGAGCTGAAACGCGGCCTGAAAAATCGTCATATTCAACTGATCGCCCTGGGCGGGGCGATTGGTACCGGTTTGTTCCTGGGCTCGGCCGGGGTGCTCAAGTCGGCGGGGCCGTCGATGATCCTCGGCTACGCCATCTGCGGATTCATTGCCTTCATGATCATGCGCCAATTGGGCGAGATGATCGTCGAGGAACCGGTGGCCGGTTCGTTCAGCCACTTCGCCCACAAATACTGGGGCGGTTTCGCCGGTTTTCTCTCCGGCTGGAACTGCTGGATCCTCTACATCCTGGTGGGCATGTCGGAGCTGACTGCGGTCGGCAAGTACGTGCACTATTGGTGGCCGGACGTACCCACCTGGGCTTCGGCGGCGGTGTTCTTCGTGATGATCAACGTGATCAACCTGGCCAACGTCAAGGTGTTCGGCGAGGCCGAGTTCTGGTTCGCCATCATTAAGGTGGTGGCGATTGTCGGCATGATTGCCCTGGGCAGCTACCTGCTGGTCAGTGGTAACGGAGGCCCGCAGGCATCGGTGAGCAACCTGTGGTCCCACGGTGGCTTCTTCCCCAATGGCGTCAACGGTCTGGTAATGGCCATGGCGATCATCATGTTCTCCTTCGGCGGCCTGGAAATGCTCGGTTTCACCGCAGCCGAGGCCGACAAACCGAAAACCGTGATCCCCAAAGCGATCAATCAGGTGATCTACCGCATCCTGATTTTCTACATCGGTGCCCTGGTGGTGCTGCTGTCGCTGACCCCGTGGGACAGTCTGCTGGAGACCCTCAACGCATCTGGCGACGCTTACAGCGGTAGTCCGTTCGTCCAGGTGTTCTCGATGCTGGGCAGCAACACTGCGGCGCACATTCTCAACTTCGTGGTCTTGACCGCCGCGCTGTCGGTGTACAACAGCGGTACTTACTGCAACAGCCGCATGCTGCTGGGCATGGCCGAGCAGGGGGACGCGCCCAAGGCCTTGGCGAAAATCGACAAGCGTGGCGTTCCGGTGATGTCGATTCTGGCCTCGGCGGCGGTAACCTTTGTTGCCGTGCTGCTCAACTACCTGATTCCGCAGCATGCCCTGGAGCTGTTGATGTCCCTGGTGGTGGCAACTTTGGTGATCAATTGGGCGATGATCAGCTACTCGCACTTCAAGTTCCGTCAGCACATGAACCGCACTGGCCAGACTTCGCTGTTCAAGGCCCTGTGGTATCCCTACGGCAACTACATCTGCCTGGCGTTCGTGGTGTTTATCCTGGGCATCATGCTGATGATTCCGGGCATCCAGATCTCGGTGTACGCGATCCCGGTGTGGGTGGTGTTCATGTGGGTCTGCTACTTGATCAAGAACAAGCGCAGTGCTCAGCACGCGCTGCAGGCGGCCAATGCTTCGCTGAAGTAAGCTTGGCTCCGAGCATGACAGACCCGGCTTCTGCCGGGTTTTTCATGCCTGTGATTCTTGTGCGGGCGCAGATCGCTTTGGCCGGCAGGCCGGCTGCTACGTTGTGCTGGCCGGCGAAGAGGCCCGCCGGTGCCTGGGGAATGGAGGTATCCTGTGCGCCCTGAAAACGGATTCCTGTTCCATGCTGGTGATTTCCAACAATGTGCATCTGCCGGATGCCGAGATCGAATTGACCGCCATCCGCGCCCAGGGCGCCGGCGGGCAGAACGTCAACAAGGTGTCCAGCGCGGTGCACTTGCGTTTCGACATTCCGGCCTCTTCTCTGCCGCCGTTCTATAAGGAGCGGCTGCTGGCGCTGCGAGACAGTCGCATCACCAGTGACGGCGTGATCGTCCTCAAGGCCCAGCAGTACCGCACTCAGGAGCAGAACCGTGCCGATGCCCTTGAGCGCCTCACCGAGCTGATCCTCAGCGCCATCAAGGTGGAGAAAAAGCGCCGTCCGACCAAACCGACCCTGGGTTCGAAGAAGCGCCGTCTGGAGAGCAAGGCCAAGCGCGGCAACATCAAGGCCGGTCGCGGCAAGGTGGATTTCTAGCTCGCTGCCCGCGTGCTGCGCAGTCTCGGTGCCTGGCGATACAGGTACAGGCTCAGCACCAGGCCGCTACCGGCGGCAATGGCGGCGAACAGGAAGATCGAGGCGAAGCCGAAGCCTGCGGCAATGGCCCCGGCCAGCGGTCCGGTGATGCCCAGCGACAAGTCGATGAACAGTGAGTAGGCGCCTACCGCCGCGCCGCGGCTGGAGGCCGGCACCAGGTTCACCGCTTCGACTCCCAGGGCCGGGAACACCAGAGAGAAGCCAAAACCGCTCAAGGCCGCCCCGGCCAGCGCCCAGTGTGCATCCGGCGCCAGCCACAGCAGCAACAGGCCGAGCGTCTCCACCGACAGGCAGGCAATGGCCACGCGAAAGCCGCCGAGTCGGTTGATCAAATTGCCGAACAGCAGGCGCGCGCCGATGAAGCTGGCGCCGAACAGACTCAGGCACAGTACCGCGTTGGCCCAATGTTGAGTGGCGTAGTACAGGGTGATGAAGGTGGCGATGGTGCCAAAGCCGATAGAGCCCAGGGCCAGGCCGCAGCCGTGGGGAAAAACCTTGCCCAGCACGTGGATGAACGGCAGGCGTTCGCCGGCGACGATGGGCGCGGCGAGTTTTGGCCTGGCCAGCAGCAGGCCGATCACGGCCAGCAAGATGATGCTCGCGCCCATGCTCCACAGTCCCAGTCGATTGACCAGCAGCACTCCTAGAGGGGCGCCGATGGCTAGGGCGCCATAGCTGGCGATGCCGTTCCAGGAGATCACCTTGGCGGTGTTGGCCGCGCCGACTCGGCCGATGCCCCAACCGATAGAGCCCGATCCCACCAGGCTTTCCGCGCTGCCCAGCACCAGGCGACCAATCAGCAGGCTGATCAGGCTCAGGTTCGGCAGGTTGTGCAACCAGGCTGAGAGCAGCATGAAAACCCCGCTCAAGCCGCAACCGGCCAAGCCATACATCACGGCGCGCTTGCAGCCCAGGTTGTCGATGATGCGACCGGCATAGGGGCGGCTGAGCAGGGTGGCCAGGTATTGGACGCTGATCACCAGGCCCGCGATCACCGCACCGAAACCCAGGTCGCTGTGCACATAGCCCGGCAGCACTGCCAGGGGAATGCCGATATTCAGGTAACCGATAAAAGTGAACAGAACGATGGAAATGACTTGCAGCGTGACCGCCAAGGGGCGCTGGGTATCTGGCATGGGGAGACGTCCACTGCAACAGCTCAATAGATAGGCTGCTCATGATACCGATGTGGACAGGAGGGAAGGGGGAGAAATAGGCACGCTGTGCAGATCTTTAGCGGCTTTTGCTTGGGCTCAGGCGTCTTTGGCGGCCAGCAGTTGCGTGGTGAGCAGGGCGGCCAGGGCGTTTTCCTGGGTGCCGAAGCGGGCCAGCAGGGCGGCTTGTTTTTCCGTGCTGAGGCGGTTCCACAACTCGATCATTTTTTCAGTGGTGCCGATCAGCACGCTGGCTTGGGTTTCGCTGAAGGAATCGGTCATGGTTCGGTGGGGCTCGGGAGGAGGTTTCAGGCGGTGTGGAAAGCGCTTGAATAGCGCTTTCCACACGGTCTGGCTAGAGCATTTTCAATCTTCGCTGTCGGCCTTGCGGCTGTCGGCGGCTTCTTGCACTACCGGCTTTTCGGCACTGGTTTGTGGCGTGGTTGTCTGCTCAGTTTCGTGCAGGCTTGGGAAGGGGAGATTCGGGATCTCATGCATGTTGTTGCTCCTCGCAAAGTCTGTTTTTTAAATCGCTGGGTAGATCCGCGCTTTTTAAAAAGCTCGGGCAGGATACAGCACTGGAAATGACAAAAAGATTTTTATCGCGTTTTTTGAGATGAAAGGGCTTTCATCCGGAGGAAGGCAAGCGCTGGCCTGTCGGGGGAGGGTGCGGCCTGCTGGTGCCCCCTCCCCCTTGGCAGCGTCGCGTCTACACCACCTTGGCGATGGCTTCGGCCAGCAGGTCGAGGCGACTGGCGTCGATTCCGGCCACGTTGGCGCGACCGGAGCTGACCATGTACACGCTGTGATGTTCGCGCAGCGCCTGCACCTGAGCCGGGCTCAGGCCGGTGTAGGAGAACATCCCGCGCTGCACAGCGATATGGGCGAAGCGCTCGGCCAGACCATGGGGTTGCAGGGCCTCCACCAGGCCGGCGCGCAGTTGCGCGATGCGCTGGCGCATGGCCTCCACTTCGTCGATCCACAGGCGCTTGAGCTCGGCATCGCCGAGGATGGTGGCAACCACCGCGGCGCCGTGATCCGGTGGCGTGGACCACAGGTTACGGGCGATATGGGCCAGTTGGCTGCGCACGTCCAGCAGCTTTTCGGCGTCCTGGCTGCAGACGATCAAGGCGCCGGTGCGGTCGCGGTACAGGCCGAAGTTCTTCGAGCAGGAACTGGTGATCAGTAGCTCAGGCAGTTCGGCGGCGAACAGCCGGACCGCCCAGGCATCCTGCTCCAGGCCGTCGCCAAAGCCCTGATAGGCGAAGTCGATCAATGGCAGCAGGTTGCGGTTGCGTACCACTTCCAGTACTCGCAGCCAGTCGGCCTGGCTAAGGTCGAACCCCGTGGGGTTGTGGCAGCAGGCGTGCAGCAGCACCACGTCGCCCTCGGGCACCTGGTTCAGGGTCGCCAGCATCGCCTCGACGTCCAGGCGGTTGTCGCTGCCCACGTAAGGGTAGTGACTGACCTTGACTCCGGCGGCAGCGAAGATGGTTTCGTGGATCGGCCAGGTTGGATCGCTCAGCCACACACCACGGCCTGGCAGGCAATGGGCGATGAAGTCCGCGCTCAGGCGCAGGGCACCGGTACCGCCGGGGGTTTGGGTGGCGCCGGCGCGCTGGCTGGCGATCAGTGGCGAATCGCTGCCCAGTACCAGCTCATTGATGCGCTGGCCGAAGTCGGCATTGCCATGGCCGCCGATGTAGATCTTGGTGTCCTGACGATCCACCAGGCGCTGTTCGGCCAGCTTCACTGAATGCGGAATCGGTGTCAGGCCCTGGGCGTCTTTATAGACACCCACGCCGAGGTCGAACTTATTCGGGCTTGAATCGCTGGCGTAGGCCCCCATCAGGCCTAGAATCGGGTCGCCGGGCACCCGGCCAATGGCGTCGAAATGCATTACTTGCGCCCTTCTGCGGTCTTGGCGACTTCGTCGGTGCGGGCCGCCATGATGAAGTCGTTGCGGTGCAGGCCTTTGATCGAGTGGCTCCACCAGGTCACGGTGACCTTGCCCCACTCGGTGAGCAGGCCTGGGTGATGGCCTTCGGCTTCGGAGATCTCGCCCATGGCGTTGGTGAAGGCCAGGGCGAATTTGAAGTTCTTGAACAGGAAGACTTTTTCCAACTGCATCACGCCATCGCGAACTTCGATGTTCCAGTCAGGGATCTGCTTGATCAGTACCGGCAGTTCTTCATCGCTGACTTGTGGGGCATCGGCGCGGCAGGCTTCGCAATGGGCTTGGTTCAGAGCGGTCATGGTGGGTTCCTGAGTTTAATTCTTGTTGGACGTTACTATTTTTCTGAGTGGCTCGCGAGTGCAGGCTCTCAAGCCGCCTTGGGTTTAGGCGGGAACTTGGGCGCGTGCAGGCCCAACTGCATGCCTTGGTGGACCAGGGCCATGATGTCTTCCTGGGCCAGATCGAACAGGCGCTTGAGATTGGGCAGGGCAAAATAGATGGGCTGCAGGATGTCGATGCGGTAGGGGGTACGCATGGCTTCCAGGGCGTCGAAGGGCTGGTGTTCCGGCTCCTCGGACAGGCTGTAGACGGTTTCCTTGGGTGAAGACAGGATGCCGCCGCCATAGATGCGTCGACCGGCCGGAGTGTCCACTAGGCCGAATTCGATGGTCATCCAGTACAGGCGCGCCAGGTACACCCGCTCTTCCTTGGTGGCTTGCAGGCCGAGCTTGCCGTAGGTGTGGGTGAACTCGGCGAACCAGGGGTTGGTCAGCAGTGGGCAGTGGCCAAAGATCTCATGGAAGATGTCCGGCTCTTGCAGGTAATCCAGTTCTTCACGGCTGCGAATGAAGGTCGCCACCGGAAAGCGCTTGCTGGCCAGCAGTTCGAAGAATGTCTGGAAGGGGATCAAGGCCGGCACCCGGGCCACTTGCCAGCCAGTGGTTTCACCCAGGACCTGGTTGATTTCACCCAGTTGCGGGATGCGATCGTGTGGCAGCCCAAGTTTTTCGATGCCGTCCAGGTACTCCTGGCACGCACGACCCTCGATCACTTTCAGCTGGCGTGTGATCAAAGTGTTCCACACCGCGTGTTCCTCGGGTGGATAGTTGATAAACCCTTGCGCGTCGGGCTCGCGGGCCACGTACTGCGTCTGCTTCATGCTGCTCTCCTGCCAGGGGATGCGTTCTTGTTATGTGTGACTTCAGTGATACCTGAGGGGGCGACGCTTTGCAGCGGGTGTTCGGTGGACGTGAGCGGGCATTGGACGGCTATTTGTAAAGTAATCGTTACGTATTTGCCTGGGCGGCCGACGTGTTGTGGGTTTTCAGCTTTGAAAAAGCCCTTTGCTGTCACATAATCTTGACGATTATCTGCGTCACCCCGCAGAAAGTTTGCAAAGGCCGGCGTCAAAAGCGTCGGTTTTCGGCGTTTATGCCCTTTATTATCAGCTCCGGGCCTTCTTTTATGCGTATCAAAGTTCACTGCCAGAACCGCATCGGCATCCTGCGCGACATTCTCAATCTGCTGGTGGAGTACGGGATCAACGTGGCCCGTGGCGAAGTGGGGGGCGAGCATGGCAACGCCATCTACCTGCACTGCCCGAACCTGATCAATCTGCAGTTCCAGGCGTTGCGCCCCAAGTTCGAATCCATCGCCGGGGTCTTTGGTGTGAAGCGTGTCGGGCTGATGCCCAGCGAGCGCCGGCATATGGAGCTCAATGCGCTGCTGGGAGCCCTGGAGTTCCCGGTGCTGTCCATCGACATGGGCGGTTCCATCGTTGCCGCCAATCGGGCGGCGGCGCAGCTGCTGGGAGTGCGGGTGGATGAGGTGCCGGGGATTCCTCTGTCGCGCTATGCCGAGGACTTCGACTTGCCGGAACTGGTACGGGCCAACCAGTCGCGGATCAACGGACTGCGGGTCAAGGTCAAGGGCGATGTGTTCCTGGCGGACATCGCCCCGCTGCAATCCGAGCACGACGACAGTGAGGCCATGGCTGGCGCGGTATTGACCTTGCATCGGGCGGATCGGGTTGGTGAGCGCATCTACAACGTGCGCAAGCAGGAGCTGCGGGGTTTCGACAGTATTTTCCAGAGTTCAAAAGTCATGGCGGCGGTGGTGCGTGAGGCGCGGCGCATGGCGCCGCTGGATGCGCCGCTGCTGATCGAGGGGGAAACTGGCACCGGCAAGGAGCTGCTGGCCCGTGCCTGTCACCTGGCCAGCCCGCGGGGGCAGTCGCCACTGATGGCCCTGAACTGCGCCGGGTTGCCGGAATCCATGGCCGAAACCGAGCTCTTTGGTTATGGCCCCGGAGCCTTCGAAGGGGCGCGGGCAGAGGGCAAGCTGGGGCTGCTGGAGCTGACCGCTGGTGGCACCCTGTTTCTCGATGGCGTAGGGGAGATGAGCCCGCGTTTGCAGGTCAAGTTACTGCGCTTTCTGCAAGATGGCTGCTTCCGGCGGGTGGGCAGTGATGAAGAGGTGTATCTGGATGTACGGGTGATTTGCGCGACCCAGGTCGACCTGTCGGAGCTCTGTGCCCGGGGCGAGTTTCGCCAGGACCTCTATCACCGGCTGAACGTGTTGTCCCTACATATTCCGCCGCTGCGCGAGTGCCTCGATGGCCTGACCCCGCTGGTGGAGCATTTTCTCGATCAGGCCAGCCGGCAGATTGGCTGCCCGCTGCCGCGACTGGCGCCGGCCGCCATGGAGCGCCTGAGTCACTACCACTGGCCGGGCAACGTGCGGCAACTGGAAAACGTGTTGTTTCAGGCGGTCTCGCTGTGTGATGGCGGCATGGTCAAGGCCGAGCACATCCGCCTGCCGGATTACGGTGCCCGCCAGCCCCTGGGGAACTTTTCCCTGGAGGGTGGCCTGGAGCAGATTGTCGGCCGCTTTGAAAAGGCCGTGCTGGAAAGCCTGTACGCCGAGCATCCCAGCAGTCGGCAGTTGGGTAAGCGGCTGGGGGTGTCCCATACCACCATTGCCAACAAGTTGCGCCAGTACGAGGTCGGCAAGGAATCTCCGGAATAAGAAAAGCTCCGCTTGATAGCATTTCAGCCCCCAAAAAACCTTTATCGAATAACGTCACGAATGGTCGGGAATCTGCTGCAGAAACTCATCGGCCAAGCGCATTTCACTGCGTCGGTAAGGGCTCAGTTGGGCATCCAGAATCACGTGAGAACGCACATTCATTAACGCCACCAGGCGCATCATAGGAAAAGGCGTCTGGCGCTCGGTCGAAGTATTTCCGGAGCCGAAGTGATCCCGAAGTTCGGGCGTATCGGCAGTGCGCAAGAGTGCGCCGTCCACCGCGAACACCTGCAGATCGTGCCAAGCATCACCGTCATGGCGCTCCGCGCCCCATTGGGTTCCCGTCTTTCGAAACAACCATTCAACAGGGGCGGCGCCGAGCCGCTTACGAGCTTCGGTCACACCGCTACGGGCCAACAGGTGGTCGGAGGCCAAGCCTTGGGCGCAGATGTTCAAGCGTCTGGCCACCTCGTGAACCGGCTCGTCACGAAACAGCGCCATACCAAGCACCAGCCACAGCACTTGGTCTGTTGGCGGGCGACGTCGGCGAATGGTGGCCAGGCTGGACAGATCCAACGCAGAGGCTACCCACTCAATGGGAATGTTTTGGGTGCAGGTGCTCAGGTCGCAGAAGTTGAAGAAGTCGCCGAGGTCGAGCAGGTCCCGTAGAACAGACATAAAAAATCCGATGCCAGAGGTCTGGCATCGGATTTTCGAGGAAGCCCGGCGTGAGCTCAAATGCTTAAGTGAACAGCATTACGCTTATGAAGCGGGGCTTTTTTGGGGGGCGGTTGGCTATCTTCAGATATGGAAATAGCCGACGCAGGAGTCAAAGGGCAGGCGCTTTAGCTCAATCTTGTTCATGTCGAACACTTCGCGCAGGGCCTTGGTTTCCCCCGGGAAGTTGCGATAGGCAACTTCGTCGAGGACCACGATGGCGCCCTTGGGCATGTACGGCAGGAAGGTTTCCAGGGCCACCTTGGTCGGTTCGTACAGGTCGGTGTCGAGGATCAGCATGGCGACCACCAGGTCCGGGCGCGACTTGACGAATTCTGGCGCGGTCTTGCAGATGTCGCCCTTGACCAGTTCGCAGCGTGGAATGCGGTTGACCGGGCGCAGCAGGTCGTTAGCGTCGATCATGTCCTGGATCAGCGACTGATCGGTGTCAGAGAACATGGTTTCGTTGATGTCGGCCGGGTCTTCGTCCTTGTTAATGCTGGTGAAGCCTTCGAAGGTGTCGAAGCCGATGATGGAGCGGTTGATGGCGTAAGGCTCGAGGATCATCGACAAGTGCATGTAGAGCATCAGCGAGTTGCCCTTGTACACGCCGCATTCGATGATCGCTCCCGGGACGTCCATGACTTTCTTGAACAATTCCATGCGCGACAGTGCGGCGGTGACGTTGATGCGGTTGGCAAAGACGAAGGGTGCGTCGGCAACGTATTCGGCGTCGACCCGCTTGAGTACGCCGGCGCGGGTTGCGTTGTATTCGGCTTCGGCGGGGGTAAGGCGGCGTTTGGTCATCGTTGGAATCCTTGGAAATTCGAGAAGTCGTGGGCGTGGAAGTAGTCTTTGAAGCCTGCGCCGACGTCTGGGCAGGCGCTGTCGACGTTGGGGGCTCCACGGTTGTGTCTAAGGTCTTCAAGGTGCATCAGTCGGAAGTCCACGCTGAAGCGTGTGTGCTCGGTGCGATTGACGACCGTGCCATGCAGGTGTGAGCCAGAGAAGGCCAGCATCTCGCCGGAATTACCGGCAATGCGGATTTCCGATGAGTTGTCGATCTCCTCCAGGGGGACCGGGTGAACCCGGACTTCTTCGGTCAGGTTGTCCTTGGCCTTGTGGCGCTGGTTGCTGATCCAGTCGTTGAGGCTCCAGTCTTTCGAGGTGTTGGCGATCGGTTTTTCGAAGTAGCCGGGGTTGATCATCATGGTCTGGTCCGGGGTGATGGTGTAGACCGGCATCCAGGTGTTGATCTGGCAGTCCACGCTGCCGTACCAGCTGTCGCGATGTGGCTTGTAGGCATAGCTGACGCCTGCGTGCAGGTAGTCGTAGTTGGGCACGACCCGTAGGCGCGGCACGTCGAAAATGTACTCCCGAGGATCGATGTCGACCTCGTGAATGAAACCGAGAATCAGATCCTTGACGCACTGGCTGTTGGTGAACTGCCCCTTGAGTCGGGTGACTCGGCTGACGAACTCTTCCACCGGCATCATGGTGTGCAGTGCCTGGTGGTTGGTTTCGCCATCGAACGCCGTCGTAATACAGTCTTTGGCATGGCGGCAGAGTTCTTTTGCAGTCGCCAGTTCAGTGTCCAGAAAGATATCTCCGGAATAGATGGCTTCCTTGAAGTCAGCTGTCCTACGCAATTGATTGAGGTACAGGTTCAAAGTGGTTCTCCTTGGCGGTCACTGGCTTAGGTGTCGGCCACCCCTCTGCAAACTGAAGTTGCTGGCGCCAGTCGCTGTGCCTAGCAAGATCCGTTCACAAAAGTCTCGGCGCGGCGCTCGGGGTTGCCCAAGCTGTGTGACCGGTACTTGCCGTCAGCGGCATAAGTCCGCCGTTTTTTCGTCTTTCATTCCAGGCTGGAAATCCCCTTGTTTGCGGCAAAGCCCCGGCCTGTATGGGGTGCGCTGTCGAAAGCAAAAGTTGGTGTAGAAATTGCTTTCGCCATGCATCAGTGCAGCGAGGGCGGCAAACGTCCGGCAGATGAGGAACGATTGTGGACAAGTACCTTTATGTGGCAATGACCGGCGCCAGCCAGAATGCTCTGGCGCAAAAGGCTCATGCCAACAATTTGGCGAACATCTCCACCAACGGTTTTCAGCGCGACCTGGAACAGGCCCGTGCGATGCCAGTGTTTGGTGACAGTTTTCCGGCGCGGGCCTTTGCGATGTCGGAGCGTCCGGCGACGGACTTCAGCCCAGGCTCGATGGTGGAAACCGGTCGTGATCTGGACGTGGCGGTCAGCGGCAAGGGCTGGATCGCCGTGCAAAGTCCCGATGGCAGTGAAAGTTATGTGCGCACCGGCAGTTTGAATGTCGATGCGCTGGGCGTGCTGCGTGCAGGCAACGGCATGCCAGTGATGGGCAACGGTGGTCCGATCGCAGTGCCGCCGGAGCAGAAAATCGAAGTGGGGCAGGATGGCACCATCAGCATCCGCGCCATGGGCGAAGGTCCTCGGGTGATGGCTGAGGTCGACCGTATCAAGCTGGTCAATCCGGACATCAAGAACCTGACCAAGGGGCTCGACGGTTCGATCAAGACCAAAGACGGTCAGCCAGCGCCAGCGGATGCCAATGTGCAGCTGGTGTCTGGGTTCTTGGAGTCGAGCAACGTCAATGCCGTGGAAGAGATGACCGCGGTGCTGGCCTTGTCCAGGCAGTTCGAATTGCACGTCAAGATGATGAACAGCGCCAAAGAAGATGACCAAGCCATGGCTCGGGTCTTGCAGATCAGCTAATTACCAGTACCTGGCGCCGTAAAACAGGCGCAAGAGGAGAATCGAATGCTTCCGGCTCTATGGGTTGCCAAAACCGGTCTGTCCGCCCAGGACACCAACCTGAGTGTGATTTCCAACAACCTGGCGAACGTATCGACCACGGGTTTCAAGCGTGATCGTGCCGAGTTCCAGGACTTGCTGTACCAGATCAAGCGTCAGCCGGGTGCCCAGTCGACCCAGGACAGTGAATTGCCTACTGGCCTGCAGGTGGGTACCGGTGTGCGCATTGTCGGCACGCAGAAAAACTTCACGGCCGGGAGCCTGCAAACCACCGAGCAGCCCCTGGATCTGGCGATCAATGGTCGCGGCTTCTTCCAGATTCTGCAGCCTGACGGCACCACCGCCTACACCCGTGACGGTACTTTCCACCTCAATGCCGATGGCCAGGTGGTCACCGCCAGCGGTTTTGCCTTGGAACCTGCGGTGGTCGTGCCCAACGACGCCCAGACCTTCACCGTGGGGCAGGACGGCACCGTCTCCATCACCATCGCCGGCAACCCGGCCTCCCAGGTGATTGGCAACCTGCAAACCGCCGATTTCATCAACCCGGCAGGCCTGCAGTCCCAGGGCAATAACCTGTTCCTGGAAACCGCCGCCAGTGGCGCGCCGCAAATCGGCACTCCGGGCCTTAACGGCTTCGGCACCACGCTGCAGAACACCCTGGAAGCGTCCAACGTCAGCACTGTTGAGGAAATGGTCAACATGATCACCACTCAGCGTGCGTACGAGATGAACTCCAAGGTGATCTCCACCGCCGATCAGATGCTCTCGTTCATAACGCAGAAGCTGTAAACAAGTCTTGAGGGCGTCGCGCTGTTCAAATGGCGCGCCTGCAACATCGTGAGGAAGGGTCATGAATCGGTTTATGTGTGTTTTAGCGCTGAGTGGGAGTGCCGTGCTGGCAGGCTGTGTCGCCCCGCCGCCCAAGCCCAATGACCCTTACTACGCGCCAGTGTTGCCGCGCACGCCGCTGCCTTCCGCGTCCAACAACGGCTCGATCTATCAGGCGGGTTTTGAGCAGAACCTGTACAGCGACCGCAAGGCATTCCGGGTCGGTGACATCATTACCATCACCCTGAACGAGCGTACCGCGGCCAGTAAAGGTGCCAACTCGGCGCTGACCAAGACCAGCTCCAACAGCATCGGCCTGACCTCGCTGTTTGGTGCTGTGCCCAACACCAACAATCCGTTGAGCGATGGCGACCTGACGTTGAATGCCGGCTACAGTGGCAACCGCGCCACCAAGGGCGACAGCAAGGCCGCTCAGAGCAACAGTTTGACTGGCTCGATTACCGTGACCGTGGCCGATGTGCTGCCCAACGGCATCATCGCGGTGCGTGGCGAGAAGTGGATGACCCTCAATACCGGCGATGAACTGGTGCGAATTGCCGGTCTGGTCAGGGCGGACGATATCGCTACTGACAACACCGTGTCCTCGACCCGGGTGGCGGATGCGCGCATCACCTATTCGGGCACCGGCACCTTTGCCGATGCCAACCAGCCTGGCTGGTTCGATCGTTTCTTCCTCAGTCCGCTGTTCCCTTTCTAGGTGATGAGAAGCCTCATGTTTAACTTCAAGCACCTGATGGCGGCCGCGTTGTTGCTGTCCACTTCCCTCGGCGTACAGGCCGAGCGGTTGAAGGACATTGCCAGTATTTCCGGCGTGCGTTCCAACCAGCTGATCGGCTACGGCCTGGTGGTGGGGCTCAATGGCACCGGTGACCAGACCACTCAGACACCGTTCACCTTGCAGACCTTCAACAACATGCTGTCGCAGTTCGGTATCAAGGTGCCGGCCGGCTCTGGCAACGTACAGTTGAAAAACGTGGCAGCGGTGTCGGTGAGTGCTGACCTGCCGGCCTTTGCCAAGCCGGGGCAGGTAGTGGACATCACGGTTTCCTCTATTGGTAACTCCAAGAGTCTGCGTGGCGGTACTTTGCTGTTGACTCCGCTCAAGGGGATCGACGGCAACGTCTACGCCATTGCCCAGGGCAACCTGGTGGTGGGGGGGTTCGATGCCGAAGGGCGCGACGGTTCGAAAATTACCGTCAACGTGCCCTCGGCTGGGCGTATTCCCGGCGGCGCCTCGGTGGAGCGGGCCGTGCCCAGTGGCTTCAATCAAGGCAACAGCCTGACCCTGAACCTCAACCGTTCCGACTTCACTACGGCCAAGCGCATCGTCGACAAGATCAACGACATGCTTGGCCCGGGCGTGGCTCAGGCCATCGACGGTGGGTCGATTCGAGTGACTGCGCCCCTGGACCCAAGCCAGCGTGTGGATTACTTGTCGATCCTGGAGAATCTGGAAGTCGATCCGGGGCAGGCAGTGGCCAAGGTCATCATCAACTCGCGGACCGGCACCATCGTCATCGGCCAGAACGTCAAGGTGTCGCCTGCAGCGGTCACTCACGGCAGCTTGACCGTGACCATCACCGAAGACCCGATCGTCAGCCAGCCTGGTCCTCTGTCCAACGGGCAGACGGCAGTGGTGCCTCGTTCGCGTGTCAACGCTCAGCAGGAAGCCAAGCCGATGTTCAAGTTCGGGCCGGGCACCACCTTGGATGAAATTGTTCGTGCGGTGAATCAGGTGGGGGCCGCGCCAGGCGACTTGATGGCGATTCTCGAAGCCTTGAAACAGGCCGGCGCTTTGCAAGCCGACCTGATCGTGATCTGAGGTAGCGGCGATGGATATTCATAAGAGCGGTTTGATCGGTAGCGCTGACTCCGGGGCCTACTCCGACCTCAACCGTCTGCAGCAGCTTAAAGTCGGCGACAAGAATGGCGAGGCCAATGTGCGCAAGGTGGCGCAGGAGTTCGAGTCGCTGTTCCTCAATGAGATGCTCAAGTCCATGCGCAAGGCCACCGATGTCATCGGCCAGGACAACCCGCTCAATACCCCGGCCGCCAAGCAGTACCAAGACATGTACGATCAGCAGCTTGCGGTATCCCTGTCTCGTGAAGGTGGTGGTATCGGCCTGGCCAATGTGCTGATGCGCCAGATGATGAAGAACAAGCCGGCTCACCCGGGTGCTGCAGCGTCTGAGCCGGCGCCAGCGCCAGCGCCAGCGCCAGTGCCGACGCCGATTGCCGCCGGCACTGCTGCCCAGGACGGCCCTTTGAGTCGTCTCAATGGCCAGCGACCGATGTGGGCTTCCCGTGCCCCGGACCCGTTGCGCACCACGCTAGCCCACAACGATATGGCGCTGCTCAATCAGCGGCGCCTGTCATTGCCGAGCAAACTCACCGATCGCCTGTTGACCGGCATCGTGCCATCGGCCGCCTTGGGGGTTGACGCTTCCACCCAGAATGTCGCGCCGACTCGTAACACGCCCGCCGCCGATGCCGTGCTGCGTGGTGAGTGGCGAGTCAACCAGGGTTATGCCGCTGCTCAAGACAAGCTGCAGATCCATGGCCGCGCGGTGGCTCAGCCCCCCCTGGCGCCGCCCAAGCGAGCCTTCAGTTCTGCTGATGATTTTGTGGCCACTATGCTGCCGATGGCGCGGCAGGCGGCTGAGCGTATTGGTATCGATCCGCGCTACCTGGTGGCTCAGGCCGCCTTGGAGACCGGCTGGGGCAAGTCGGTCATGCGCCAGCAGGACGGCAGCAGCAGTCACAACCTGTTCGGCATCAAGGCCAGCAGGAATTGGCAGGGTGCGCAGGCCCGGGCGATTACCAGCGAGTTCCGCAATGGGCAAATGGTCAAGGAGACGGCGGCGTTCCGTTCCTACGACTCCTATCAGGACAGCTTCCACGATTTGGTGACCTTGCTGCAGAGCAATAATCGCTATCAAGAAGTGCTGAAAGTGGCCGATAAACCAGAACAGTTTGTTCGCGAGTTGCAAAAAGCCGGGTATGCAACAGATCCGGATTACGCTAGCAAGATTTCGCAGATAGCCAAGCAGATGAAGAGTTACCAGAACTACGCTGCGGCGAGCGTTTCCACGAATTTATAAGGTCTGAATCATGAGTTTGCTCAATATCGGGATGTCGGGGCTGGCCGCCAGCCAAACGTCGTTGGTGACCACGGGCAACAACATTGCCAACGCCGACACCTCTGGGTATTCACGCCAGCAGACCGTGCAGGGCACCAAGGCTTCCAGCCAGTTCGGCAATGTCTTCATCGGCACCGGTACCACCCTGGCGGACGTGCGTCGGGTGTACAACAGTTTCCTTGATGCCCAGTTGCGCACCGCCACCTCGCTCAACAGCGACGTAGCGGCCTATAAAGGGCAGATCACCCCAGTCGACAAGTTGCTGTCGGACAGCGGCACCGGCATGACCGGGGCCCTGACCAAGTTTTTTGCCTCGTTGCAGAACCTTAACGCCAAACCCACCGACGAAGCCTCTCGGCAGTTGCTGCTCAGTGATACTCAGGCCCTGAGCAACCGTTTCAACTCGGTGTCCAGCCAGCTCAACCAGCAGAACACCGACATCAATGGCAACCTGGCGAGTATGGCCGAGCAGGTCAACAAGCTGGCCAATACCGTGGCCCAGCTCAACCAGAAGATTTCCGAGCTGTCGACCAACGGCAACGGCATGCCCAACGATTTGCTGGATGCGCGTAACGAAACCGTGCGTCAGCTGTCGACCTTTATCGGGGTTCAGGTCTCGGAGCGTGGCTCTAGCCTAGATTTGTACTTGGGCAGTGGTCAGCCGCTGGTGATGGGTAACTCCGCCAATAGCCTGGAAGTGGTGCAGGGCAAGAACGATCCGACCCGCTCCATGTTGCAGCTCAATCGCGGTGCCACCACCGTTGATATCACCAATGTCACCACTGGGGGCGAGATCGGCGGCTTGCTGCGCTATCGCAGCGAAGTGCTGGACCCCGCGATGAATGAGCTGGGGCGCGTGGCCCTGGTAGTTGCCGATCAAATGAACAGTCAGATGGCCCAAGGCATCGACAAGAATGGTGAGTTCGGCGGCAACCTGTTCAACGACATCAACAGCCTCAGGATGATCAGTCAGCGCAGTCTGGCCAGTACCGCCAACAGCGCGGGCTCGGGCAACTTCGATGTGACCATCAAGGACACTGGCAAGCTGAGCACCAACGATTACACGGTGACGTTCAGCAGTGCCACGGACTACAGCATCAAGCGTTCCGACGGCAAGGACATGGGCACTTTCAGCACCACGACCAGCCCGGCGCCAGTGGTCGACGGCTTTTCGCTGAACCTCAATGGTACGGTGGCCGCCGGTGACAGTTTCAAGATCATCCCGACCCGTAATGCCGCAACCACCATTCAGACCGAGATGACCGACGCCAAGCGTCTGGCGCTGGCCGCGCCGTTGAAGGCCGAGATCGGTGCCGGGGTCAAGAGTTCCCTGAGCATTTCGGCTCAGCCATCGCTGAGTGTGCCGATTGATAACACCGACGCTGCGGGCAAGTTGGAGATGCAGACGGCGATCAAAAACTCCGGTCCAGTCAAAGTGGTGTTCAACGCCGCATCCGGTGGCAGCCAGACCTACGATTACTACGACGCCAAGGGCGTCAAAATGGGCAGTGGCGCGATCGTGCCGGGGCAGAGCAATACCCTGAACTTGCAGATCAACATGCTCGACGCCAGCGGTAACCCGATTACCGATGGCGGCACCCCGCCGGTGAACAAAACCTTCGCTGTAGAAATGACCATTGCCGGATCGCCTAACGCAGGTGACAGCATGAATATTTCAGTGAATGGCGCCGGCTCCTCGGATAACCGCAACGGCCTGGTCCTGTCGGGTCTGCAGACCAAGCAAACGGTCGATACCGGCTCTGCCAGCAAGGGCATCACCTTGGTGGACGCCTACGGCAAGCTGATCGAGAACGTCGGTGCCAAGGCCAGCCAGTCGGGACTCGACAGTGCCGCCAACGGCGCCATCCTGGCCAATGCCAAGGGGGCCCGTGACTCACTTTCCGGTGTCGACCTGGATGAAGAAACCGGCAACCTAGTCAAGTTCCAGCAGTACTACACCGCGTCTTCGCAGATCATCAAGGCTGCGCAGGAAACTTTCAGCACGCTGATCAACAGCCTTTAAGGAGTCGTAACCCATGCGCATTTCCACCGCCCAGTTTTACGAGTCTTCGGCTGCCAACTACCAGAAAAACTTCGCTAACGTGGTCAAGAGCAGCGAAGAGGCCAGCAGTCTGGTCCGGGTCAAGACTGCCGCCGACGATCCGGTGGGCGCTGCCCGCCTGCTGCAATTGGGTCAGCAGGCTTCTTTGCTTGATCAGTACAAGGCCAACAGCAACTCGATCAAGGCTTCTCTGGGGCAGGCCGAGTCGGTGATGACCAGCATCAACAACGTCCTGGATCGGGCCAAGCAATTGGCCGTCGGCGCCGGCAGCGCCGGTTACACCGATGCCGACCGGCAGGCCAATGCGGCCGAACTGGGGCAGATCGAAGAGCAGTTGCTGAGCCTGATGAACTCTCAGGACGAAAACGGCAAGTACCTCTTCGGCGGCTCCAAGGATGACGTTCCACCATTTAGCCGCAACTCTGATGGCACCTACAGCTACAACGGAGACCAGAGCAGCCTGAAGCTGCCGGTGGGCGACACCATGATGATGGCGGCCAACAGCACCGGTTGGGATGTGTTCCAGCAGGCGCTCAACACCAGCCGCAGTGAAGTCACCCTGACTGCGCCGGCGGTGGACGACGGGCGGGTTTCCCTGTCCAACGGGCAGATGAGCAACAGTGGCAGCTATAACAGCCAGTTCCGTAGCGGTGAGCCCTACACCGTGTCGTTCGTCACAGGCACTCAGTTGAAGATCACCGATGCCGGCGGTAACGACGTGACAGCCGAGGCCAGTCAAGGTGGCGTGTTCGGAACCACGCCGAATCAGACCGTGAGCTTTCGGGGCGTCGATCTGAACTTGAATATCAACCTGGCGGCCGGCGAGGATCCTAACGTTGTGCTGCCTGGGCATGCCTTTAGCCTGGCGTCCAAGCCAGACTCGTTCAACGTTGCGCGTAGCCCGGGCAACCCGACGACCACGCTGGTCAGCAACACCAGCGTGACGGATCCGGTGGCTTACAACTCGACCTTCCCTAGCGGCTCGGCGATCCTCAAGTTCACCAGTGCCACCGATTTTGATCTGTATGCTGCGCCGCTGACGGCAGACAGCAAGCCGGTGTCTTCGGGGACGCTGGCGGGCAACGTTGCCACCGCGGCGGGCGTGAGCTTCACCCTCAATGGCACGCCTGGCGCTAATGATCAGTTCAGTGTGGCGGTCAACACTCACGAAACCCAGAACATCCTGGACACCGTGAACCAGTTGAAAAACGCGTTGAACACACCCACTGACGGAAACGTGCTGGCGACCCAGAAGCAGGTGGCCGACCTCGCTTCGGGGATGGCCAACCTGGCCAGTGGTATTGATCAGCTGTCCATCGGCATCAGCTCCATCGGTGGTCGTGGTTCGGCTTTGGCGACCCAGAACGAAATCAACGAAAGCCTGGCGGCGGCCAACGTCACCACTCGCTCTGCCATCAGTGACTCCGATCCGGCCGAAGTCATGACCCGTCTGACCCTGCAACAGACCATGTTGCAGGCCTCGCAGTTGGCCTTCAGCAAGATTGCCCAGTTGGGCCTGTTCAATAAGGTCTGATTGCGTGGCGTTCGAACCTCGCGTCGAGCAACCAACCGTCTTTTTCTAAGCGGTTTCGCAGCCCCGGCCTCCCAGGTCGGGGCTCGCCGCTCGAGAGTTTCCAGTCGTGAACCCAGCGCCCCTAGTCAGTATCGTCATCCCCGCCTTCAACCCGCGTTTCTTCAGCCAGGCCCTGGACAGTGCCTTGGCACAGACCTATCAGCCACTGGAAATCGTCGTTTGCGACGACAGCGCCGACGATCAGATCCAGCGTATCGTTGAAGCCGTCGCCGAGCCTGCGCACCCTGTGCGTTATCTGCGCAACCCACAACGCCTGGGGTTGCAGAAGAACGTTCTGCGCTGTGTCGAAGAGGCGCGTGGCGAACTGATCAAGGTGTTGTGCGACGACGATCGGCTGTTTGCACCCTGCATCGCCCTACAGGCGCCGGTGTTGATCGACAACCCGGATATCAATCTGGTGTGCGCGCTACGGGTATTCAGTGACGCTGGGAACTTCATCCTGCCGCCACGGCTCGACAACTGCCGTTTCACCTACAACGATGCCGTGCTCAAGGGCGAGGACATGCTGGCGATCTTCGAGAGCACGCCGCGCAATTTCCTTGGCAACTTCAGCTCGGCGCTGATGCGTCGTGCTGATGTGCTGGAACTGCTGCCGGCATTGATCCAGGAGGGCGCGGGTTTTGTCGCGCTGCTGGATTTCGCTCTGTTCATCTGTCTGATGCGCCGTGGCAATCTCGCGGCGCTGGTGACAGTGCTCAGTTGCGAACGCCTGTACCCTGGGCGCCTGAGCGCTACCCCGGAAATGCTCAAGCAGGCACGCAGTGAGTGGGAGTGGCTGGTGCAGATGCTGGCCGCCCGCAGCGGCGAGTCGGCGCCAGCGGCAGGCTGGGTACGGTATGTCGATATGGCCCGGGAGGCCGAGCAGCCGCGCAACTGGCAGGAGCTGTGCGTGACTCGGGTGCTGGGCAACCGCAGTACCGTGGTCGATGGCCGGGTCGGTGGCGAGAGCATCAGTTACGAGGATTTCTATCGGGAGTGGCTGTCGGTACGCAAGTTCTCAGCAGTGGAGCGGCGGCTGATGTCTCAGCGCATCGACAGCTGGCCGCGGCGGGTGCAGCTGGTGCCGGTGGTCCTTGACTTTGAGGGCGATGGCGAGGCGCTTGCCCGGACTCTGGACAGCATTGAGGGGCAGTTGTTCGCGCCTGCCGCAGTGCTGGTGTTGTCGGTAGGCGAAGAGTCGGTGCGTGATCGGGTTCTGCATCAGTCTCTGCGAGGCGACTGGGTGCAGCAGCTCAATGAGCTGCTGCCGCAGTTGGAAGGTGGCGACTGGTTCTATCTGCTGCAGGCTGGTGATCGCCTGCAGGCGTCGGCACTGTTGATCCTTGCCGAGCGCATTGCCAATACCCCGGCCATGCTCTGTGCCTACAGCGATGAAGGCGCGCTGGTAGAGGGTGAGTCGTCGGAGCCGGTGTTCAAGCCTGACTTCAACCTCGACCTGATGCGTTCCTATCCCTATGTCGGCCGTGCCCTGGCTTTTTCTCGCGAGCGTTTCATGGCCGAAGGCGGGTTCGATCCGCTCCATGGCGAACTGGCGCCCCATGATCTTCTCTGGCGGATGGTGGAGGCGGCCGGGCCCGGGACCATCGAGCACATTGCCGATATCCAGTTGGAGTCCGAGTTCAGCTTCGCCCAGTGGTTGTCCCGCCCCCAGGTGATCGAGGCCAGTGAAGGGCTGGTGACGGCGCATCTGCAGCGGATCGGTGTGGAACACCGGATTGTTCACGATGACCTGCCGCTGCTCAATCGCATCGACTACCTGCATGGCAGCCGGCCGTTGGTGTCGATCATCCTGCCGTGCGGAGACTCCCTGGCGACCCTGCAGCGCTGCGTTGAAAGCCTGATCGAGCAGACGGCCTACAACCACTACGAAATTGTGCTGGTGGATGCTGGCAGTCGCGACCCGGCCATGGCTGACTGGCTGAGGGCCATGGCCCAGTTGGGGGGGGCGATGCTGCGGGTTCTGCCTTATGCCGGTCCTCACAGCCAGGCTGCGCTGATCAATAGCGCGGCGCGCCAGGCACATGGCGACTACCTGTTACTGCTCAGCCCGGGGGCGCTGATCTGTAGCGGCGACTGGCTGGATGAATTGCTCAATCAGGCCCAGCGTCCGGAGGTGGGGGTGGTGGGCGCGCGGATTTTGGCCGCCGATGGCTCCATTCTCCACGCCGGCCAGGTGCTGGGCATGGCCGGGCCCGTGAGTTCGCCCTTTGTCGGCGAAGCCATGGACGCCCGGGGCTACATGCAGCGCCTGCAAGTGGTGCAGAACTGGAGTGCGGTCAGTGACGATTGCCTGATGGTGCGCAAGGAGGTCTTCGACAGCCTGGGAGGCCTGGATGAGCGGGCCTTCGCCGACGAGTTGGGTGCGACTGACCTGTGCCTGCGGGTCGACCGCAATGGCTATCTGGTGGTCTGGACGCCTCACGCCACCCTGATGCTGCGGCCAGCGTCGCCAGCCGCTGACGACGGTGAGCGGCAGTTGGCCCGAGAGGCCGAGCAGGAGCGCTTCTACCAGCAGTGGATGGCGAAGATCGCTCGTGATCCGGCCTATAACCCGGCCCTGAGTCTGGGCTACTCCAGCTTCAGTCTGGAGCCGTCCTTGCGCAACAACTGGAATCCGTTCTGCAGTCGCGCCTTGCCCTTGATCCTCGGCTTGCCGGTCAACAGTTCCGCGGTCGGGCATTACCGGGTGACAGGTCCCCTGGCGGCACTGGAGGAGGCGGGGAGGGCGATTGCCCGGGTGGCCTACGAGTCGCCGTCCACGGTGGACATCGAGCGCTTGTCGCCGGATACCATCATCCTGCAGTGCCGCTACAGTGAAGGGGCGGCCGGTGACATTCTGCGGATGAAAAAATATTCCAGCGCCCTGCGGGTCTTCGAGCTCGACGACTACATCGTCAGTGCGCCGAAGAAAAATACCCACGCCCGGAACAAACCGGTGAACACCGAGCAGATGCTGCGCGAAGGCATCGGTTTGTGCGATCGCGTGGTGGTGACCACCCAGCCCCTGGCCGATGCCCTGTCGAGCATGCACAGCGACATTCGCGTGGTGCCCAACATGCTGCCGATGGAGCCCTGGGTTAACCTGGCCAGCCGTCGCGGGACCTCCAACAAGCCGCGCGTGGGTTGGGGTGGAGGCACCAGCCATACCGGCGACCTGGAAATCATCGCCGAGGTGGTGCGCGAGTTGGCCAGTGAGGTCGATTGGGTGTTCTTCGGCATGTGCCCCGATGCTCTGCGTCCCTACGTGCACGAGTTCCACTCGGTCACCAGCCTGCAAAACTATCCATTCAAGCTGGCCAGCCTGAACCTGGATCTGGCGCTGGCGCCGCTGGAGTTTCATATCTTCAACGACTGCAAGAGCAACCTGCGGCTCCTGGAATACGGTGCCTGCGGTTACCCGGTGATCTGCACCGACACCGAGGCCTATCGCGGTTTCCTGCCTTGCACCAAGGTCCGCAGCAACAGCACCGAGGAATGGTTGCAGGCGATCCGCATGCACCTGTCCGACCCGGCAGCCAGCTACCGCATGGGGGATGAGTTGCGAGAGGCGGTGCATCGCGACTTCATGCTGCGCGACGACAACCTGCGCCACTGGATGTGGGGGTGGTTGGCGGACTGATCGTTCCCCGGGCCGGCGACTGCCATCGTCGTTGGCCGGTACGTTGGGCGACCCTCCGTCCGGGGGGGGGCTCTTGCTGTCTTGCGTGGCGCCTGCGGGCGCCGCGCACGCAATTGGCGCACTTCCTGCAAGTCCTCGGCAAATCGCCATAAATCCTTCACTGCGGCGCGGTGCAAGGGACCCTTTGGTTGCGATGAATGATCTGCATCTGGCGCCGCGTCGGTCCTGAAAGGGCTGGCCTGGCCCACGAAGAGCAAGAGGACAGCGATGAAGGCAGTAATTCTGGCAGGTGGACTGGGTACGCGAATCAGCGAAGAGTCCCACCTCAAGCCCAAGCCCATGATCGAGATCGGTGGCAAGCCAATTCTTTGGCACATCATGAAGCAGTATTCCGCCCACGGAATTCATGACTTCGTGATTTGCCTGGGCTACAAGGGCTACGCGATCAAGGATTTCTTCGCCAACTATTTTCTGCACACTTCGGATGTGACCTTCGACATGCGCAACAATCGCATGGACGTGCATCAGAATTACAGCGAGCCGTGGAGCGTGACGCTGATCGACACCGGCGAGGAAACCATGACCGGCGGACGGTTGCGCCGGGCCGGACGTTACCTGCAGGAAGACGAGGCCTTCTGCTTCACCTATGGCGATGGCGTCTCCGATCTGGATATCGGTGCATTGGTGGATTTCCACAGGTCCCACGGCAAGCTGGCCACGGTCACGGCCGTGCAGCCCCCGGGCCGCTATGGCGCCCTGGATCGCGATGGCGACCAGGTCCTGGGCTTCACCGAGAAACCCCGTGGCGACGGTGGCTGGATCAACGGCGGGTTCTTCGTGTTGTCGCCTAAGGTGCTGTCCTACATCGATGACGATAGCACCACCTGGGAGGCCGAGCCGCTGATCCAGTTGGCCAAGGATCAGCAACTGAGCGCCTACGAGCATTCGGGATTCTGGCAGTCCATGGATACCCTGCGGGACAAGAATCATTTGGAGCAGCTTTGGCAAAGCGGGGAGGCCCCGTGGAAGCAATGGGACTGAGCCAGGAATTCTGGCGTGGCAAGCGGGTCCTGCTGACCGGCCATACCGGTTTCAAGGGCAGTTGGCTGAGCCTGTGGCTGCAAAGCCTGGGGGCCCAGGTCAGCGGATTCGCCCTGGATCCTGAGACCGAGCCGAGCCTGTTCGAACTGGCCCGGGTGGCCGAAGGCGTCGACGATCATCGTGGCGACCTGCGGGATTTGGGCCGCCTGCTGGAGCTGATCGCCCAGGTACAGCCGGAAATCGTCCTGCACCTGGCGGCCCAGCCGCTGGTGCGTGAGGGCTATCGTGATCCGTTGGGGACCTACTCGAGCAATGTCATGGGCACCCTGAACCTGTTGGAGGCGATTCGTCAGGTCGGTGGGGTACGTGCCTGTGTCCTGGTGACCACCGACAAGGTCTACGCCAATCAGGAGTGGCTGTGGCCCTATCGGGAGAATGAACCCTTGGGGGGGCATGATCCCTACAGTAGCAGCAAGGCATGTTGCGAGTTGCTGGCCCAGTCCTATGCCTCATCCTTCTTTGCTGCCGAGCGTTATGCCGAGCACGGCCTGGCCCTGGCCACGGCCCGGGCCGGCAACGTGCTGGGCGGTGGCGATTTCGCCCCCGAGCGCCTGATCCCTGACGTGCTCAAGGCCTGGTCGGCCGACGAGCCGGTGACCTTGCGTTATCCC
Source organism: Pseudomonas sp. LD120 (assembly GCF_009861525.1). Classification (GTDB taxonomy): domain Bacteria; phylum Pseudomonadota; class Gammaproteobacteria; order Pseudomonadales; family Pseudomonadaceae; genus Aquipseudomonas. The sequence goes on from NZ_WVHL01000005.1 coordinate 1,968,745, forward strand.
CAGGCGGTACGTCCCTGGCAGCACGCCCTGGAGCCTCTGGCCGGTTACCTGCAACTGGCGGCCGGCCTGTACGTGAGCGGCCCGCAATACGCCGGGGCCTGGAACTTCGGTCCCGGCGAGCAAGACATGTGCAGCGTCGGTGAGGTAGTGGAGCTGCTGGCCCGGCACTGGCCCGAGGCCCCGGGCCTGCGGATCGAGCCCAGTGAACTGCATGAAGCGGGTCTGTTGCGGCTGGACAGCAGTCGTGCTCGCCAGACGCTCGGCTGGAAGCCTCGCTGGACTTTGCAGCAATGCCTGGCGCAAACCCTGGACTGGCACTTGGCTTGGAAAAGCGGTGCCGACATGCGTGCCGTGACCCTTGGGCAGTTGAACCTGTATCGGGGGGCGCTGTGAGCGAGTTCCAGGTCCTGGCTCTGCCGATGCCCGGGTTGTATGAGGTACGCCATAAACGCTTCGAAGATCAGCGCGGGCATTTCTCCCGGTTGTTCTGCGAAGGCAGCCTGAGTGCCTTTGGCCAGCCCTTTCACATCCGTCAGATCAATCATTCCTGCACGCGCGAGCGTGGCAGTGTGCGCGGCCTGCACTATCAGACCGCAGCGCGGCCCGAGGCCAAACTCATCAGTTGCTTGCGCGGTGAAGTCTGGGATGTCGCGGTGGACCTGCGCCCCGAGTCGCCGACCTTTTTGCATTGGCATGCCGAGCACCTGCGTGGCGGCGATGGGCGCAGCCTGTTGCTGCCGGCGGGTTTCGCCCATGGCTTCCAGGCCCTGAGCGACGACGCCGAGTTGCTCTACCTGCACAGCGCCGACTATGCCCCGGAGCACGAGGCCGGGTTGTCGGTGCTGGACCCGCGGCTGGCGATCAACTGGCCGTTGCCTGTCAATAATCTGTCGACCCGGGATGCCAGCCATCCCTTGCTCGATGACGCATTCGCTGGAGTTTCTCTATGAATTGCCGCGGTTGTGGCGCTGGCCTGAGTCTGCCCCTGATCGACCTGGGCACCTCGCCGCCATCCAATGCCTACCTGCGTGCAGGGCAGTTGGATCAGGCTGAGCAATGGGTGCCGCTCAAGGTCCAGGTCTGTCAGCAATGCTGGCTGGTGCAGACCGAGGATTACACTCGCGCTGATCACCTGTTCGACGCCGACTACGCTTATTTCAGCTCGTTCTCCAGCACCTGGTTGCAGCATGCCCGGGACTACGTGGCGCAGATGGTCGAGCGTTTCGGCCTGGATGCCCGCAGTCGGGTGGTGGAAGTGGCGGCCAACGACGGCTACCTGTTGCAGTACGTGGCCCAGCGTGACATCCCTTGCCTGGGGGTCGAGCCGACCCGCAGCACCGCCCAGGCGGCGCGGGACAAGGGCTTGCAGATCCGCGAGCTGTTCTTCGGCCGTGGCACCGCCGCGCAATTGCTGGAGGAGGGCTGGGCCGCGGACTTGATGGCGGCCAACAATGTGCTGGCTCATGTGCCGGACATCAACGATTTCCTCTGCGGTTTCGCTACGTTGCTCAAACCGACAGGGGTGGCGACTTTCGAGTTTCCCCAATTGCTGACCCTGATGGCGGGACAGCAGTTCGACACCCTGTACCACGAACACTATTCCTACCTGTCGCTGACCGCGGTCCTGAGCCTGTGCCAGCGCAACGGCCTGGAAGTCTTTGACGTCCAGACCCTGGCCACCCATGGCGGTTCTCTGCGGGTCTTCGTGCAGCGCATCGACGGCTTGCGCCGGCCGGTGCAAGACGGCGTGGCGCAGCAGTTGCTGTTGGAACAGCAAGCCGGGGTGAACACGCCCGAGTACTACCAGACCCTGGCGCCAGCCGCGCAGCGGATCAAGCACGAGTTGCTGCGCTTCCTGCTTCAGGCCAAGGCCGAAGGCAAGCGCGTGGTGGGCTACGGCGCGGCAGCCAAGGGCAATACCTTGCTCAACTACGCTGGGGTCAAGGCCGACTTGCTGGCCTGGGTCGCCGACGCCAGCCCGCACAAGCAGGGCAAGTTCCTGCCTGGCAGTCGCATCCCGGTGGTGGCACCCGAGCGCATCGACCAGGAGCAGCCGGACTATGTGCTGGTGTTGCCCTGGAACCTGTTGGGCGAAGTCAGCGAGCAACTGGCCCAGGTGCGGCAATGGGGCGGGCGTTTCGTGATCGCCGTGCCCGAGTTGACGCTCCTTTGAGCGGCATGACACTCCTGGTTACCGGCGCCACGGGGTTTGTCGGCCGGCATCTGGTCGCGGCGTTGTTGTCCAGGGGATGCCGCGTACGTGCGGTGGCGCGGGATGCGGACAAGGCGCGGCAGATGCCCTGGTTCGACGCGGTGGAGTTTCGCGCGCTGGATGTGCATGACCCGCAGCTGGATGTCGCGGCCCTGGTGGACGGGGTCGATGCCTTGGCCCACCTGGCCTGGCCCGGATTGCCGAACTACCAGGCGCTGTTTCACCTGGAGCACAACCTGATGGCCGATTATCGCTTTATCAAGGCGGTGGTCGAGGCGGGGGTGAGCCAGGTGCTGGTCACCGGCACCTGCTTCGAGTACGGCATGCAGAGCGGACCTTTGACAGAGCAGACCGAGGCTCGTCCAGGCAATCCCTACGGCTTGGCCAAGCACAGCCTGCATTTGTTTCTACAAGCCCTGCAGCAGCAGTTGCCCTTCAGCTTGCAATGGGCGCGGCTGTTCTACCTGCATGGCCCAGGACAGAATCCCAAGAGCCTGCTGGCGGCACTGGATCGGGCCATCGACGCCGGTGATGAAGTGTTCGACATGTCCGGCGGCGAGCAGTTGCGGGACTACCTGGCCATCGAGGAAGCGGCCGGCTACCTCGCGGCACTGCTGCGCCAGCGGACGTTTTCCGGGGTGGTCAATTGCTCCAGCGGCCGGCCGATCGCCGTGCGTTCCCTGGTGGAGCAGCGCATCGCCCAGCGCGGTTCGGCGATGCGCCTGAACCTGGGGCACTACCCGTACCCGGACTACGAACCCATGGCGTTCTGGGGCTTGAACCAGCGCTTGTTGCAAATAACAGGAGCCGAACATGGCGCATGAGTTGTATCGGGTCGCCGACTTGCCGGTGTTGCAGAACCGTACCTTCGCCGATGCCCAGAGTGCTCGCGCCTCGGCTGCAGCGGACATCGTGCTGGTGCAGGATCTCAAGAGCGGGTTGATCTTCAATCAGGCCTTCGATGCCGACAAGCTCAGCTACGACAGCGACTACCAGAACGAACAGGCCCATTCGGTGCAGTTCCAGCAGCACCTGATGGATGTGGAGGGCATCATCGCCCAGCACTTCAAGGGGCGTGAGCTGATCGAGGTCGGTTGCGGCAAGGGCTATTTCCTTGAATTGCTGCGCAGTGAGGGCTATGCCATCACTGGGATCGACCCGGCCTACGAGGGCACCAACCCCGAGGTGATCAAGGCGCCTTTCACCCGTGGCCTGGGGCTGGCTGCCGAGGCCATCGTGCTGCGTCATGTGCTGGAGCATATTGCCGATCCGCTGGCCTTTCTGGCAGAGATTGCCGATGCCAACCAGGGCGGGCAGATCTATATCGAAGTGCCGTGTTTCGACTGGATTCTCGAGCATCGCGCCTGGTTCGACGTGTTCTATGAGCACGTCAACTACTTCCGCCTCGAGGACCTGCAGCGCATGTTCGGCACCGTGCATGAGGCCGGGCACCTGTTTGGCGGCCAGTACCTGTATGTGGTGGCGGACCTGGGCAGCTTGACGTCGTCGTTGCCGGCGCCGATCCAGCCCTTGCAGATGCCGGCGGATTTCACCGCCAGCATCGAGTGCGCCAAACGCATCATCGGCTCGGCGCCGCACACCGCTGCCGGGATCTGGGGCGCGTCGTCCAAGGGCGTGATCTATTCGCTGTTCCTGCAACGCGCGGGTGTGGCGGTGGATCAGGTCGTCGATATCAACCCGGCCAAACAGGGCCGGTACCTGCCGCTCAGTGGCATGCGTGTGTCATCGCCACAAGAAGCCATGGAGGCACTGCCGGCAGGCGCCAACCTGTTTGTGATGAATTCCAACTACCTCGAAGAAATCAAGCGCATGACCGACGGCCGTTATGTCTATCACGCCGTCGACAGCGCTTCGTTCAGCTAATTTGCCATTGAGAACCGAACATGACCGAGCACAACGTCATTCAAGCCTTTGAACAAGAATGCCAGGCGCAGATCAGCGCCCAGGGCCAGGATGAGAAACTCAAGGGCCTGGCCCGTGACTTTTTCAACGAGTCCGCGACCCACAAATACAGCTATCACTTTTCCTGGATGGGCCGGCCGATCATCCAGCTGCCCCAGGACATGATGGCGATGCAGGAGATCATCTGGCAGGTCAAGCCGGACCTGGTGATCGAATGCGGCATCGCCCACGGCGGCTCGATCATCTACTACGCCTCGCTGCTGGAGTTGCAGGGCCATGGCGAAGTGCTGGGCATCGACCTGGATATCCGCCCGCACAACCGCGAAGCCATCGAGCAGCATCCGATGAGCAAGCGGATCCGCATGATCGAAGGTTCGAGCATCGACCCGGCCATCGCCGAGCAGGTACGGGCCGCCGCTGCCGGCAAGAAGGTGATCCTGGTCCTGGACTCCAACCATACCCACGAGCACGTGCTCGAAGAGCTGCGTCTGTATGCGCCGCTGGTGTCGGTGGACAGCTACTGCGTGGTCATGGACACCGTGGTCGAGGACATGCCGGAAAGCTTCTTCCCGGATCGTCCCTGGGGCCCGGGTGACAACCCGAAAACCGCAGTCTGGGCCTATCTGGAGGAGAACCGCGATTTCGAGATCGACTACCAGATGCAGAACAAGCTGCTGATCACCGTGGCGCCGGACGGTTACCTGCGTCGGGTTCGTTAATAATCAATGGTTGCAGGTTCAAGGCGTTTGGCCGGTTGTGGGGAAGTACCTATGTGGGTTGGAGACAAAGCAATGAATGACAAAGCAGCGTTGAGTGAGCGGTTCACCCTGGTGCTGTTGTCCCACAATCGCAAAGCGTTCATGCGGCGCACCTTGCAGTATTACAGCACCTATCCGTGCTCGATCCTGGTACTGGATTCGTCGCTGGAGGCGGATGAGTCACTGGCGCAGCTCTATCCCCAGGTCGACTACCGGCATCTGCCGCAGTTCAGCTACAAGGGCCTGCAGGACAAGCTGACCTATGGCATGAGCCTGGTGACCACGCCCTACATGGCGTTCGCTGCCGATGACGATTTTCTCCTCCATGATGCGCTGACCAGCTCCCTGGAGTTTCTTGAGGCCCGTCCCGACTACGGGCTGTGCCATGGCTACGGGATGATGTATCTGGCCCGGGCTTCGGAAACCAATTACTACCGCCGTGATCGCCGGGTCATGGAGGACTATGACGCCGATGATGCCCAGGATCGGGTGATGAACTTCATGGGGCATTTCCTGCCGCCGTTCTATGCGGTAACCCGCACCGACCTGCTGCGCCAGTGGTATGAGCTGCTGCCGCCGGGAGTGAGTTTCGAATGGCAGGAAATCGGTCACTCCTTCTTCCTGCTGGCCTGTGCCAAGGCGCGGATCCTGCCGATTCCGTTTGCCGTGCGTGAGGCCAACTACGGGGCCTCGGAGCACAACACCAATGTGCTGACGGTGCTGACCTACAAGGACGCGCAATCGGTGGCCCAGCGTGAGGCGTTCGCCGAGTTCCTCGCCTCGCTGCCCACCGGTTTCAGTGGTCGGGACCCCGAGCAGGTGAAGCAGATCGCCCTGGACAGTTTCACTGCCATGGCCGACTGCCTGCTCAGCGGACGTTCCCTCAAGGGCACGGCGATCTTCCGTTCGGCCTGGGTCGAGGTCGGGGCCGCGCCGGTGCGCTCCTTCGGTCCCGAGCAGTTCGTCGAGATGCCCTTCTACAACCAGCCGATGTTCGATCTGCTGACCGAGTTGGAATTCCTCATGCACGCCATGCCCACTGGGCGCCTGCAGCTCAAAGAGCTGGAGGGCGTGTTGCTGCGTCAGGAAGAGTTGATGCGGGTCCATCCCAACGACACGCCAGAGAGCCTGCGCGCCCGGTTGTGGGAAGCGTTGACCCTGAACCTGTTCAACCGCGAGGTGGTCAAGCGCCTGGCCGAGTCGATGCTGGGCAGCGACGAGCCCGAGGAAGCGCGCAAGCTGCAGGCCTGGGCCGAGCGCCTGGCGTCGGTACCGGGGGCAGACAGTCGTGCCCTGTTCGATGCGACCGAGTCGGGACGCTTGCTCAAATGGCTCGAGGCCCGTGCTCCGGAGCCGGCACAGTTGAGTGCCATCGCTGCGCACCTGGCCCGTCATGCCGGTGGTCCGCAGGTGCAGATCCTGTTGCTGGACCTGGACGCTGACCTGGTCAAGTTGCAGGCCACGCTCGACAGTCTGCTGGCCGGTCATTACAAGGCGTTCAAGCTGGTGGTGTTCACCACGGGCGAGCTGCCGGCCACCACCACGGCCCAGGACACCTTGCACTTCGTCAAGGTCACGGAAAACAACTACGTCGAGCGCATCAATCAGGCCATGGCCCAGTCTCGCGCCGACTGGGTGCTGTTGGCCGAGTCCGGTGATCAGTTCACCGCCAGCGGCCTGCTGCGGGCGAGCCTGGAATTGCTCGGTGCCGAAGGCATTCGGGCCGTGGCCATGGACGAGATCCAGCGCCGTGCCGATGCCACCTTGACTTCAGTGTTCCGCCCCGGGGTCAACCTCGATCAATTGCAAGGCACGCCGGCGCTGATGGCCCGGCATTGGCTGCTGGACCGCGAGACGGTGCTGCGGGTCGGTGGTTTCTCCCGTGAACTCAAGCAGGCGCTGGAGCTGGACCTGCTGCTGCGCCTGATCCAGGACGGCGGCCTGGCCGGCCTGGCCCACCTGGCCGAGCCCCTGCTGATTTGTCAGGCCCCTGGAGACAAGGCGGAGACCGAAGAGCGGCAGGTGCTGACCCGGCACCTGGCCGCACGAGGCTATCGCGCTCAGGTAGGCTCGGCGCAACCGGGCACCTACCAGATCGAGTATCAGCACGCCGAGCGGCCGCTGGTGTCGATCATTCTGCCCAGTGAGGACAATTTCGCCGAGTTACAACGCTGCCTGGTCAGCGTCCTGCAGCGCACCCGCTACCAGCGCTATGAAGTGCTGATCGCCGAAAACCACAACCAGAGTGCCGAGCTCGACAGCTGGCTGACCAGCCTTGAAGGTCGCGGCGAGCGCTTTCGTGTGTTGCGCAGCGGCCAACGCCTGAGCGCTTCGGCCTTGTTCAACATGGCTTGCCGGGAAGCACGGGGCGAGTACCTGGTGCTGCTTGCGGCCGATGCTGAGGTGGTCAACGCCAATTGGATCGAGAGCCTGCTCAACCAGGCCCAGCGTCCGGAAGTCGGGATCGTCGGTGCCAAACTGGTGAACGAAAACGGTGTGACCACCCAGGCCGGGCTGATCCTGGGCTTCGACGGCCACCTGGGTTCGGCCTTTGCGGGTGAAGCCAAGGATGCAGCGGGCTACATGAACAGCCTGTGGGTGGAGAAGAATTATTCAGCGGTGTCCGGTGCCTGTCTGATGATCGGCAAAGCGCTGTTCGAGGCGGTGGGCGGGCTGGACGAAGAGCATTTCGACCAGGCCTTCGCCGATGTCGACCTGTGCCTGAAAGTGGCTGATGCCGGCTACCTCACAGTATTGACGCCCCAGGCCCAGGTGCAGCATCCGGGGACGTTGCCGCAACATCCACAGGCGGCTGCGGCGCTGCAAGACAAATGGGCGGCGCGCTTTGCCCAGGATATTGCCTATAACCAGAACCTGGCGTTGAGCGGTAAGGGCTTTGCTCTCAGTGCGGGGCAAAGGGTGGATTGGTTGCAGATGCTCGCTAACTGATCGCTGTCTTAAGGGATATAAGCATGCTCAACAGTCAACTGATTGTCTGCTTTGCGTTTCGCCGCTTGAGCTCATCTGTGTGCGGAGGGGCGTTGCAATGACTCCTTATCGTATTCCGTATGGGTGTCAAAGCATCAATCAGTCTGACATTGACGCAGTGGTGGAAGTGCTTAAGTCTCCCTGGTTGACCCAGGGGCCAACCATTGAGCGCTTCGAGCAGGCTTTGGCCGACTACTGTCAGGCCGAGTATGCGGTTGCAGTGTGCAACGCAACGGCGGCACTGCATATTGCTTGCCTGACTGCCGGTCTGGGGCAAGGGGACTCTCTGTGGACGAGTCCCAATACTTTTGTCGCCTCGGCCAACTGTGCCCGTTACTGCGGTGCGAGCGTGGACTTTGTCGATATCAATCCCCATACCTGGAATATGGATGCAGACTTGTTGGAGCAGAAGCTGGCAGCAGCTGAGTTGAGCGGTACTTTGCCGAAGGTGGTTGTAGTTGTCGCATTCGCTGGACAGAGTGCCGATTTGCAATTTATTGCTCAGCTTTCCGAGCGCTATGGTTTTGTCTTGATCGAAGATGCGGCGCATGCCGTAGGCGCTTCCTATCTTGGGCGCCCAGTAGGTTGCGGTGCTCATGCCGCGATGACCATCTTTAGTTTTCATCCGGTGAAAATCATCACCAGTGGCGAAGGCGGGATGGTGCTTACCAACCGACCGGAGTTCGCCGAACGACTGCGACGTTTGCGCAGTCATGGCATTACCGGCGATCCGGCACTGATGCAGGTCTCGGATAAAGGCCTGTGGTATTACCAGCAACTGGAGCTGGGCTTCAATTATCGGATGACCGACCTGCATGCGGCACTTGGGCTTTCGCAGGTCGCTAGGCTGGATGAGTTTGTGGCGCGGCGTCGAGAGTTGGCGGCGCGTTATCAGGGCTTGCTGATGGACCTGCCGCTGACCTTGCCGGTGGTGCAGAGCGGGGCTGAATCAGCTTGGCATTTGTATGTGGTGCGTCTCGATTTGACCTGCATAAAGCTGACGCAGAAGCAAGTTTTCGATGCGCTGCGTTCGGCGGGATTAGGGGTGAACCTGCACTACATTCCGGTGCATTTACAGCCTTACTACAAAGAGCAAGGGTTTGCCGAGGGTGACTTTCCTGAGGCCGAGCGCTATTTCCTGGAAGCCATCAGTTTGCCACTTTTTCCAGAACTGACTGATGAGCTACAGGATGAAGTGGTGGCACATTTACAACGAATTTTGGGCTGAGAGTTGTTCATGAAAGCTCCTGCCGGGTATTACGGGCGATGCAGCGAAACTTCTGCAGTATGTGCCTACTTTCTACCCAAAATCTGGGTAGATGGTTTGGAGTCTGGTGTGTGAGTTGTGTTGCGATCATCCCCGCCCGTGGTGGCAGCAAACGTCTGCCACGCAAGAATCTCAAGCCGTTCGAGGGCGTACCCATGCTCGCCCGTTCCATCGACAAGGCGCTGAGTTCAGGGTTGTTCCAGCGAGTGGTGGTCAGTACCGACGATCATGAAATCGCGGAGTTGGCTGTCGCCTGTGGTGCTGAGGTGCCTTTTATCCGACCTCCCTCTCTGGCCGATGACTTTACCGGCACCGCGGCGGTGATTGTCCATGCCTTGCAGGCGTTGCGACAACAGGGGCGGGAATACCAGTACGCCTGTTGCATCTATGCAACTGCGCCCTTGCTGCAGGAGCGTTACTTGCGTCAGGGGCTGGAGATGTTGATGCAACACCCGGACAAGAGCTTTGCCTTTTCAGTGTGCGGTTTCGGCTTTCCCGTGCAGCGGGCTTTGATCCTCGATGAGCAAGGGGCGCTCGATGCACTGTATCCGCAATTTTGTCAAAGTCGCTCCCAGGATCTGCCGCCTGCCTATCAGGATGCGGCGCAGTTCTATTGGGGCCGGAGCCAGGCCTGGCTGGAGGGCGAGGTGCTGTTCTCGCCTCGCAGCCTGCCAGTGATCCTGCCCCGGCATCTGGTGCAGGACATCGATACCGAAGAGGACTGGCGGCGCGCCGAATACCTGTATGCCGCGCTCAAGGCCGGGGGGGAGCTGGAGTGAGGGTGCTGATCCGCGCCGACGCTTCGCCGGCCATCGGCAGTGGCCATGTGGCTCGCTGCCTGACTCTGGCCCAGGAACTGCGCCGCCAGGGCGCTGAAGTGGCATTTGCTTGTCGACGTCTGTCCGGGCATCGCCTGGAGGCGTTGCAGGCCGAGGGGTTCCAGACTTTCGAATTGCCGGAACGCTATGCCGGCGAGCATCCCGAATTGGGGATCGAGGCGCCCTTGCCCTGGCAGGCGGACATCGCCGCGTTGCAGCTGGCACTGGCCACTCAAGCAGCCTTCGATTGGGTGCTGGTGGACCATTACGGCCTTGATCATCAATGGCAGAGTGCGGCTCGGCAGTGGGCGCCCAGGATCGCCGCCATCGACGACCTGGCCAACCGCAGGCACGCCGTGGACCTGTTGCTGGACCAGAATTTCAGCGGCGGCGCCCAGGCCTATGCCGGGTTGTACGACGAGCGCTGCCGGACCCTGTTCGGCCCGCATTTTGCCCTGCTGCGTGAAGAGTTCCGACGCCCCGCAGTGCCGATTCGCCCCCAGCCGCGGCGGGTGCTAGTGAACTTCGGCGGCTTCGATGCCGCCGGTCAGACCCACAAGGCCATGTTGGCACTGCTGGATTTTCACGATCTGCAGGTGGACTTCGTCGCCGGCAGCGGCAACCCGGACTGGCAGGCCATGCAGGCCCTGGCTGCCGAACGGCCGCACTGGCGACTGCACAGCTATGTGAAGGATTTTGCCGGGCTGTTGGCCGAGGCCGACCTGTGCCTGGGCGCGGGAGGCGGCACCAGCTGGGAGCGGGCGGTATTGGGCGTGCCTACGCTGTGCATCACCGTGGCCGCTAACCAGGAGGCCAATGCCCGGTTGCTGGCCGAGGCGGGTGCCCACTTGTACCTGGGGGCCTGTGAGCAGGCCAGCGTGGAGCAGGTGCGCCAGGCCCTGAGCCTGTTGCTGGGCAATCCGGGGCTGCGGCATAGCCTGTCTCGCCGGGCCCGCGAGTTGGTGGATGGTCGGGGCGTGCAGCGAGTGGCGGCGGCGTTGTTCACTGCGGTACTGCGCTTGCGTCCGGCGACTGTGGAGGATGCCCGGCTGCTGTTCGAGGGGCGCAATGCTGAGCCTGTCAGGCGTTGGTCCCAGCAGCCTGAGGCGCTTGAGTGGCCGGACCATGTGCGCTGGCTGGAGGCCGCTGTGAATGATCCGCAGCGGCTGTTGCTGATAGCGGAAACAGCCGCAGGTGCCGTGGGGGGGCTGCGCTATGACCGCCAAGGCATTCAGGCGGATGTGTCGATCTACCTGTTTGCCGAACACTTGGGGCTAGGTTGGGGGCGGGCATTGCTGGAGCAGGGCGAGGCTTGGCTGATGCGCCATTGGCCCGATGTGCAGCGCCTGGGGGCTCGGGTGCTGGCAGAGAATCAGGTTTCGCTGACATTGTTTCGCCGGGCCGGCTATTGCCAGGCACCCTGTGAATTCACCCGTGTGTTGAAGGAACATCTGGATGACTAGTTTCAAGATCGGCTCGCGCTGCGTGGGCGCGGGTGCGGCGCCGTTGATCATCGCCGAGATGAGCGGCAACCATAATCAGTCGCTGGATGTGGCCCTGCAGATTGTCGAGGCCGCAGCCAGGGCCGGTGCCCATGCCCTGAAGTTACAGACCTACACCGCCGACACCATGACCCTGGACCTGGATCAGGGGGAGTTTTTCATCAAGGACCCAGGCAGTCTCTGGGCCGGGTCGTCTTTGTATGACCTGTACCAGCGTGCCCATACGCCATGGGAGTGGCACGAGCCGATCTTCGCTCGGGCGAGGGAGCTGGGCATGCTGGCGTTTTCCACGCCGTTCGACGAGAGCGCGGTGGACTTTCTCGAGAGCCTCGACGTTCCGGCCTACAAGATCGCCAGTTTTGAAAACACCGACCTGCCGCTGATTCGCCGGGTCGCCGCCACCGGCAAGCCGCTGATCATCTCCACCGGCATGGCCAGCATCGCCGAGCTCGATGAAAGCGTGCAGGCTGCCAGGCAGGCCGGCTGCCGGGATCTGGTGCTGCTCAAATGCACCAGCACTTATCCGGCGTCGCCGGCCAACAGCAATCTAATGACCATTCCTCACATGCGTCAGTTGTTTGGCTGTGAAGTGGGGTTGTCTGATCACAGCATGGGAGTGGGCGTTTCGGTCGCCGCGGTGGCGCTGGGAGCTAGCGTGATCGAGAAACACTTCACCCTGGATCGCTCAGCGGGTGGGGTCGACGCCAGTTTCTCCCTGGAACCGGAGGAATTGGCCAGCCTGGTGGTGGAGACCGAGCGGGCCTGGCAGGCCATGGGGCAGGTGCATTATGGCGCCACCCAGGCTGAACACGCGTCGTTGGTCTACCGCCGATCCTTGTATGTCACCTGTGACATGCAGGCCGGAGAGCTGTTCAGCGCCGACAACGTGCGGGCCATTCGCCCCGGGTTGGGTTTGGCCCCCAAGCACTACGACGCGCTGATTGGGCGTCGTGCGCGGCGGCCGCTGAAGCGTGGTACGCCATTGAATTGGGCATTCGTCGAATAGGTCTTTGTTGGACTCATTCGGCAAAATGGCGTGACCTGTGAGTCATAACGTGCATCTTCACTGTATTGTATTGCCCGGGAAGATGGCGCCAGCCCTGCGTGACAGGTCCAGTGATAGCCCTTGGTTCTTCCCGTTGTCGCTGCATTGGCGCAAGTATCTGTGTTTTTCGGCAGCCCCTGCTCAGTGACTGGGCGGGGGTATTGAGCTGTTTATTATTGGGAAGCCGTAATGATTGGCATAAAAAGCATTGCGAGCTACGTGCCTGTAGCCGGCGTGGACAATTACGCACAAGGTGCAAAATTCGCCAAGGATGAAGAATTCATCCTGGGCAAGATCGGTTCTGCTTTTCTGCCGCGCAAAGACGCCGGGCAAGAGACTTCCGATCTGTGTGTCGAAGCAGTCAATGCCCTGTTCGCCAGTAACCCGGATCTCAAGCGCGAAGCCATCGACGTATTGATCGTGGTCACCCAGAACGGTGACGAGGAAGGGTTGCCCCACACCGCCGCGATCGTGCAGGACAAATTGGGCCTGCCAACCACCGTCGCTGCTTTCGATATCTCCCTGGGCTGTTCCGGGTATGTCTACGGAATCTATGCGATCAAGGGCTTCATGGAAGCTGCGGGCCTGAAGAACGGCCTGTTGGTCACCGCCGATCCCTACTCGAAGATCGTCGATCCCGAAGACCGCAACACCACCATGCTGTTCGGCGATGCCGCCACTGCCACCTGGCTGGGCGAGGACGCCACCTGGCAGTTGGGCAAGGCCAAATTCGGTACAGATGGCTCCGGTGCGCCGCACTTGAAAGTCACCGATGGTGTGTTTTTCATGAACGGTCGCCAGGTATTCAATTTCGCTCTGCTCAAGGTGCCAGCGCATCTGCACGAATTGCTCGCCGAGTCAGATTTGCAACCTGACGATATCGATGCGTTCTGCATTCACCAGGGCAGTGCGGCGATTGTCGATGCCGTGGCCCGGCGTTTCGAGGGGGATCCGGACAAGTTCATCAAGGACATGGTGGAAACCGGTAATACTGTTTCGTCGAGTATTCCGTTGCTGCTGGAAAAACACATGTTTGACTCCAGCTGGAAGCGCGTCGCCGTGAGCGGTTTCGGGGTCGGTTTGTCCTGGGGGTCGGCGATTATCTATCGCGCCTGAGTTTCTGCTGCGGCAACACACATAGCGCTCAAGGTGTAATCTTGAGCGCTATTTTTTTGCGCGAGTGATAAGCGAGGCAGCATGAGCGAAAGCTTGGAACACAATGCCCGGATCTTGGGCGAGCGCTGGCCGGTGCTGCTGGAGCGGCTGTTGGCTGAGGACAGTGGTGCGCTGCAGGCCGATCTGGTTGAGGGGCTGGGCTCGACCCTGAGCATTGCAGGTATTCAGCTCACCAGTCGTCATGATCGTACCCGTGAGGCGCATACCCAGGCCGCCAGCCTGCCTGAGGCGCCGGTCCTGCATCTTTACGGCTGTGGCTTGGGGGATCTGCAACGGGTGTTGCTCCAGCGGCCGGGGCTGAAGCGCCTGTACGTGCACATCCTCAATGGCGCGCTGTTCAAGCTGGTGCTGCAGTTGCTCGATCAGCAGTTCTGGCTGGTCGATCCGCGGGTCGAGCTGCTCTATGCCGGCGACCTGTCGGAGATTCAGCTGCCGTTCTTTGCCCTGCCGGCCGAGTTGGTGCTGGCCGATGACTACAACGCGAAGATCCGCGATCGATTGGTCAGTGAGACTCATGTGTCGTTCAACAACCGCCTGTTCACCGAGGAGGCGAGTGTCGCCGAGCGCCTGGCTGCCGTTGAGCCTTGGGTGCGGGCTGATGCCGATGTCGCCGAGTTGTTTGGCCGCGATAGCGGGCGCGAGGTTTTTGTGATCGCGACCGGTCCGAGCCTGGAGCCGCATTTTGCAACCTTGCGGGCGTTACGCGAGCGCCCGCAACGACCGTTGCTGATCTGTGTCGACACCGCTTATCAGCCCCTGCAGCGCCACGGTATTCAACCTGATGTGGTGGTGAGTGTCGATCAGCGTATTTCCAGTCGGCATCTTCCGGCTCAGGGAAGTGCCAACACGATCCTGGTGTATATGCCTCTGGCGGACCCGCTGGTGCTTGAAGGCTGGCAAGGGCCGCGTTACGTCGCTTACTCGGCCAGCCCGGTGTTTGCGCCTATGCGTCAGCGATGGCCTAAGGCGCAGTTGCATGCAGGAGGTAGCGTAATCCATCCCGCGGTGGACCTGGCGGTGAAGATGGGAGGGCGGCGGATCACGTTGTTCGGTGCGGATTTTGCGTTTCCGATGGATCGAACCCATGCCGGCTGGCAAGACGGCGACCTGGGGCCGCAACTCAAGGCCGCCAAGCATTGGGTGTTGGATGGCAATGGGCAGCGAGTCAAGACCCAGCTCAATTTCCGCAGCTACCTGTGCGAGTTGGAGCGCTACATCCAGAGTCAGCCCGAGGTCAGGTTTTTCAATACCAGTCGCAGCGGCGCAATGATCGCAGGGACTACCTTTCATGAGGATTTTGTTCAATGAGCCGGCTTGAGTCTTTGATTGCACGTGCCCGGGAGGTTGCCGATCTGTTCCGCCTGGGACGGGATGTCGAGGCGGCGGTGAACATGATCGAGCTGTTCGGCCCGGTGCAAGGCCTGGTCGATGCTGCCCCTCTGGCGGTTCAGCAGGACTGGGCTGGGTTGCTGAGTCTGATGCTCAAATGTCAGGAGGCGCAGGACTGGCTGGGCCTGGCCGACTACCTGGAGTATGAGCTGGTGGAGTGGCTGTCCATGGTAGTTGGAGATTGAGGAACAGGCACATCTAGCGGATTCTGGTGGGGTTTTTCTGGCGTCATTTTTTAGTTGGGCAAGGGTTTAAGCCCTTGTTTTCCAAGGGGTGGCAGGGTGATGGCAAATATTTTTGAAAAAGCCCTAAAGCAACTTGCATTGGCGACGATAACTATTACGAAGGTTCTCTAGGCCATTACCCGGCGGTTGCCAGGGCCGGAAGCCGCAGTACCCAACCAACGAGGAATTCGTCATGGCTTTAACAGTAAACACTAACGTCACGTCGTTGAACGTTCAGAAGAACCTGAACCGCGCTTCCGACGCTCTGTCGACTTCGATGACTCGCCTGTCTTCCGGCCTGAAAATCAACAGTGCAAAAGACGACGCCGCCGGCCTGCAGATCGCTACCCGTATGACTTCGCAGATCCGTGGTCAGACCATGGCGATCAAGAACGCCAACGACGGTATCTCCATCGCCCAGACCGCTGAAGGCGCGATGCAAGAATCCACCAACATCCTGCAGCGTATGCGTGAACTGGCCGTTCAGTCGCGAAACGACTCCAACGGTACTGCTGACCGCACCGCTCTGGACAAAGAATTCGCTCAGATGTCCGACGAGCTGACTCGTATCGCCAAGTCGACCAACCTGAACGGCAAGAACCTGATCGACGGTACCGCTGGCACCATGACCTTCCAGGTTGGTTCCAATACTGGTGCTACCAACCAGATCACCATCACCCTGGCTAGTGGCTTCGATGCTGCGACCCTGAGCGTGGGTTCTGCTACCATCAGCATCAGCGCCACCGACAGCGCCATGTCGGAAACCAACAGCAAAGCTGCGATCGACGCGATCGACAAAGCGCTGCAGACCATCAACTCCAGCCGTGCCGACCTCGGTGCTGCCCAGAACCGTCTGACCAGCACCATCTCCAACCTGCAGAACATCAACGAAAACGCCAGTGCTGCACTGGGTCGTGTACAAGATACCGACTTCGCTGCTGAAACTGCCCAGCTGACCAAGCAGCAGACTCTGCAACAGGCTTCGACCGCAGTTCTGGCCCAGGCCAACCAACTGCCATCCGCTGTACTGAAACTGCTTCAGTAATAGCTGGCTAAGCTTTGGCGGGGGAGTGCGCTGGTCGTGCTCTCTCGCTTTTTTACTTTAAGAGGTGATGGACATGGATATGAGCGTGAAGCTGAACTTGTCTTATCCAGCGGCCAAGTCAGCGACGCCTGTTGCCGATAAGCCTGCGGAGAAGCCTCGAGAGGTGGTTCCTGCTGTTTCGAACTCGGCCAGGCCGGAAGAAAAGAAAGAAACGCATACCGAGCAGGAAAAGCTGAAGATGGCCGTGCAGGAGATAGAGAAGTTTGTCCAATCGGTCAAGCGCAATCTGGAGTTCTCGATTGACGAGCCTTCCGGTCAGGTTGTGGTCAAAGTGATTGCCAGTGATTCGGGAGAGGTGGTTCGGCAGATCCCCAACGAAGAAGTGCTGAGATTGGCTAACAGTTTGAATGACGCTAGCAGTTTGCTGTTCAGTGCCAAGGTCTGATACCTGGCATGAAAATTGTTGCTGTGTTGTTTTGGGCGCTCTAGCGGTCAAAAGACTGGCGGCACACTGAAGGGAGAGACACATGGCAAGTCCAATTCTACCGGGTACTGGTCTGGGTTCCGGCCTCGATACCGGTGCTATCGTCAAGGCGTTGGTTGCGGCTGACAAAGCGGCCAAGCAGGGTCAGATCGACCGTGCAACCACCAACAACAGCGCGAGTATCTCCGGGATCGGAACCTTGCAATCGCTGTTGTCGACCTTTCAGAGCACTATGTCGGCTGCTGGGCTGGGAAGTGCTGTCAATCCGTCCTTTTCCGGCTTTTCTGCCACCTCCAGTGACAGTAAGGTCGTCGACGCCACGGCAGACAACTATGCGGTGGCCGGCAAGTACTCTATTGAGGTCACTAAGCTTGCAACTTCGTCAAAAGTGGCCAGTGCGGCTTTTGCCGGGGGAAATACCAGTGCCATTCCGAGTGGTACGTTGAACATCACTCAAAATGGCATTAATTATCCGCTGACTGTTGGCGCCAATGCGACGCTGCAGTCGGTGCGCGATGCGATCAATGCCGACTCCAAGATGGCCATGTCCGGTATCAGTGCCAACATCGTGACCGACTCCTTTGGGGCGCGGCTGGTGATCGGTTCGGAGAAGACTGGTGCGGGTTCTGATATCTCTGTCAGCGGTATTGCCGGGTTGGAGATTGATGGCTCTCAAACGATGGGAAGCGGTGCGGCGGCATCGGGCAACATCGGTGGCTTGGCCCAGGATGCGGAGTTCAAAGTCGATGGTATGGGGCTGACGAGTAAAACCAATACCGTTACGCAGGCAATTTCCGGTCTTAAGCTCAACTTGGTGGCTGTGACCGACAAGCCGATCACTGTGACTGTCGCTACCAACACCGAAGGCCTTAAAACGTCGATCCAGAAGTTCGTCGATGCTTATAACGCTGTGGCCAACGGTGTTTCGGCGCTGACCAAGCCTTCTTTGGATGACAGTGGCAACCCTACGATTCCGGCTCAATTAACCGGTGACGCACTGCCTCGCTCGATCTTGGCGGCCATTCGTGCGCCGTTGTCGGAAGTGGGGGCTGGCGACAAGTTGACTGTTTTGGCTCAGTTGGGGATCACCACCAACCAGAAGACCGGTGCGCTGGATTTCGACGACAAGAAGTTTACGGCGGCCATGACCGATAAAAAGCTCGGTGGCGAAGTTCAGAAGTTGTTTACCGGCGATGGCGTCAATCCTGGGCTGTTGGAGCGCATGACTTCCGCCATCAAGCCATTTACCCAGGGCGTAGGTTCGATGACCGAGGGGATTCTGACCACTCGGACCAAGGCTCTGGACATCACCAAGAAAAAGCTTAGTGATCAGCAGGAGGCTCTTGATCGTCGAGTGGCCACTCTGACTGCCGTGCTGACCAAGAAGTACAACGATATGGATAGTCTGGTGGGTAAGTTAAAGGCCACCGCCAGTAATATCACGTCGATGTTCGAAGCGTTGAACGCACAGAAAAAAGGCTAACATCCAGCCTGCGCCAAAAGCCCGGCAGTGTTTTCAAGCGCTCCGGGCTTTTGCATTTGATCTAAAGTTTTTTGACGTTACGTCGATACATTGCATATACGAACCCTTGAGTTTTGAAGAGGTATCACATGAATCCGATGTTAGCCCTTCGGCAGTACCAGAAGATCGGTGCGCAGGCGCAGACCTCCGAAGCCAGTCCTCATCGCCTGGTGCAGATGCTGATGGAGGGTGGCCTGGATCGTATCGCTCAGGCCAAGGGCGCGATGGAGCGCAAGGATGTCGCCAACAAAGGCGTCTTTATCAGCAAGGCCATTGGCATTGTCGGCGGCTTGCGTGAGGGACTGGATCTTGAAAACTCTCCGGATACCCTAGGGGATCTGGACGGCCTGTATACCTACATGATGAAGCGTCTGGCCGAGGCTAATATCAAGACGGATCCGAAGATTCTCGATGAGGTTTCTGATCTGTTGCGTACGGTCAAAGAGGGCTGGGACGCCATTGCTGCTCCAGGTCCACAGTTTTAAGGAGGAACACCATGAGTGCAGTCCTGCAACGCATTGAAGAAACTCGCGAGGCTTTGGTGGGTGCTTTGGCCGAGCGCAACTGGCAAGCCATTGGTGAGTTGGATCTGGCGTGCCGTTCATGCATGGAGGATGTGCTCAGCGAGGCGCAGGTGGACGAGGTTGCGTTGCGGGACAATCTTGAGGGGTTGTTGGGGGTTTATCGGCAGCTGCTTGAGGTGGCGACAGGCGAGCGTCAGGCAATAGTCGACGAGATGTCGCAGATCCAGCAGGCACAGAACGCAGCAAAGGTTTACCATCTGTTCGGTTAATGTTGAGTTAATCCGAACCTTGCGCGCCATAAATTTGACTGTGCACGCTTTTTTGACTTAACTAGTGGCTGTTTTCAGATTTCAGGCGTCTAAAAGGTAGAAAATGCCTACAAGCGCGTCTAGCTTGCCCCTCATTCTGGGCATTTGAGTTGACTAGGGAAGTTGCTATTGCATGTGGCGTGAAACCAAAATTCTGCTGATCGATGACGATAGCGTCCGCCGCCGCGACTTGGCGGTGATTTTAAATTTTCTCGGCGAGGAAAATTTACCCTGCGGCAGCCATGACTGGCAGCAGGCTGTCGGCTCTTTGTCGTCAAGTCGTGAAGTGATTTGCGTCCTCATCGGGACGGTAAGTGCTCCTAGTACGCTTCTGGGCTTGTTAAAGACACTCTCAACCTGGGATGAGTTCCTTCCGGTTTTGTTAATGGGCGAAAATTCTTCCATTGACCTGCCTGAAGATCAGCGGCGGCGCGTGCTTTCCACGCTGGAAATGCCGCCTAGCTACAGCAAGCTGCTTGATTCTCTGCACCGTGCTCAGGTCTATCGTGAAATGTACGATCAGGCTCGCGAGCGTGGCCGTCACCGCGAGCCCAATCTATTTCGTAGCCTGGTAGGCACCAGTCGCGCAATTCAGCATGTGCGGCAGATGATGCAGCAGGTGGCAGATACCGATGCGAGCGTGCTGATTCTCGGGGAGTCGGGGACTGGTAAGGAAGTCGTCGCACGTAACCTGCACTACCACTCCAAGCGCCGCGACGCGCCTTTTGTTCCGGTCAATTGCGGGGCAATTCCTGCCGAGTTGCTAGAGAGTGAACTGTTCGGTCACGAAAAGGGCGCCTTCACCGGGGCCATCACCAGTCGCGCCGGGCGCTTCGAGCTGGCCAATGGCGGCACCCTGTTTCTCGACGAAATTGGTGATATGCCGCTGCCGATGCAGGTCAAGTTGCTGCGTGTGCTGCAGGAGCGCACCTTTGAGCGCGTGGGCAGTAACAAGACCCAGGGGGTTGACGTGCGCATCATCGCAGCGACCCACAAAAACCTGGAGAGCATGATTGAGGTGGGCAGTTTCCGTGAGGATTTGTACTACCGCCTAAACGTGTTCCCTATCGAGATGGCACCGTTGCGTGAGCGGGTGGAAGACATTCCGCTGCTGATGAATGAGCTTATTTCGCGAATGGAACACGAGAAGCGTGGTTCGATCCGTTTCAACTCCGCTGCGATCATGTCGCTGTGCCGGCACGGCTGGCCGGGTAACGTCCGTGAGCTGGCCAATTTGGTCGAGCGCATGGCGATCATGCATCCCTACGGGGTTATTGGCGTGGTCGAGCTGCCGAAGAAATTCCGCTACGTCGATGATGAAGATGAGCAGTTGGTAGACAGTCTGCGCAGTGATCTGGAAGAGCGCGTCGCGATCAATGGTCATGCGCCGGACTTCGCCGCTACTGCCATGCTGCCGCCGGAAGGCCTGGATTTGAAAGACTACCTTGGTAGTCTTGAGCAGGGTCTGATCCAGCAGGCGCTGGATGATGCCAATGGCATCGTGGCGCGGGCTGCCGAGCGTTTGCGGATTCGTCGCACCACTCTGGTGGAGAAGATGCGCAAGTACGGCATGAGCCGCCGTGAAGGGGATGAGCAGGCGGAGGATTGACGCCGGTTTTTCAAGGCTTTGAAAAAAAAAGTGTTTTTTTTAGGCACGGGTATTGCTTTGGCTCTTGTAACGTTCCGTTTAACTGACGGTCAGCCAAGCGAGAGAGCACAATGCCCCAAGCCGCCCAGATGTCTCCTGCCCCTGTTGTTCAGGGGCAATCGCCGTCCGTAGAGCAGGCAAGTCGGCTAGGCCTTGAGCAGGCCTTTGCCTTGTTCAACCAGATGTCGAGCCAACTTACTGACTCCTACAGCATGCTTGAAGCCCGAGTCACCGAGCTCAAGGGCGAGTTGGCGGTGGTCAGCGCCCAGCGGATGCAGGAGCTAGCTGAAAAAGAGCGTCTGGCCAATCGTCTGCAAAACCTGCTCGACCTGCTGCCAGGTGGGGTGATCGTGATTGATGGTCAAGGCATTGTCATTGAAGCCAACCCGGCGGCCTGCGAGTTGCTGGGGTTGCCGCTGGAAGGTGAACTGTGGCGCAACATCATTGCCCGAAGCTTTGCTCCCCGTGAAGATGACGGTCATGAAGTCTCCTTGCGTGATGGTCGGCGTCTGTCGATCTCCACTCGTTCGCTGGACGCCGAGCCTGGGCAGTTGGTGCTGCTCAATGATTTGACGGAAACCCGTCACCTGCAAGACCAACTGGCCCGTCATGAGCGGCTGTCGTCTCTGGGCAAGATGGTCGCTTCCCTGGCGCATCAGATTCGTACGCCTTTGTCGGCAGCGTTGCTCTATGCCAGCCATCTCACCGAGCAAGAATTGCCGGCGGCCACTCATCAACGATTTGCTGGGCGACTCAAGGAGCGTCTGCATGAGCTTGAGCATCAGGTGCGGGACATGCTGGTGTTCGCACGCGGCGAATTGCCACTGACCGATCGTCTGACGCCTAAATCCCTTCTGCAATCGTTGCAGGCCGCTGCCCTGACCCATGTCCAGGATGTTGCCGTGCGCTGGCAGTGCGATAGCCATCAGGGGGAGTTGTTGTGTAACCGCGACACCCTGGTTGGCGCCTTGCTCAATCTGATCGAGAACGCTGTCCAGGCCAGTTCTGGGGCGGCGCGCCTGAAGATCCATCTCTACACCCGGGGCGATACCCTGCGGCTTTGTGTGAGCGACAGTGGTGGCGGAATCGATGCTGCGCTCCTGGAGCGTCTTGGCGAGCCATTTTTCACCACCAAGGCCAATGGAACCGGGCTCGGCCTGGCAGTGGTCAAGGCGGTGGCGCGTGCCCATCAGGGAGAATTGTCGCTGCGCTCGCGTCCTGGGCGCGGTACTTGTGCGCTGGTGAGCTTGCCGTTGTTCTCCAGTGCTACTGGGGAGGAATGAGGGGCATGGCAATCAAGGTTCTACTGGTCGAAGACGATCGCGCATTGCGTGAGGCCCTGGCGGATACCCTGCTGTTGGCGGGTCATGACTACAAGGCTGTCGCTAGTGCGGAAGATGCGCTGGAGGCGGTGGCCGGTGAGTCATTCAGCCTGGTGGTCAGTGACGTCAATATGCCGGGCATGGACGGTCATCAGTTGCTGTGCCTGTTGCGCGCTCGTCAGCCGCAGTTGCCGGTGTTGTTGATGACTGCCCATGGCGCGGTCGAGCGGGCTGTTGATGCCATGCGTCAAGGTGCGGCCGATTACCTGGTCAAGCCTTTTGAGCCCAAGGCCTTGCTTGAGTTGGTGGCGCGTCATGCCCTGGGGTCTTTGGGGGCGCAAGAGAATGAAGGGCCGGTGGCTTTCGAGCCGGCCAGTGCGCAGTTGCTGGAGTTGGCGGCGCGGGTGGCTCGCAGTGATTCCACGGTGTTGATTTCTGGTGAGTCCGGTACCGGCAAGGAAGTGCTCGCCCGTTACATTCATCAGCATTCCCATCGAACCAGCCAGCCGTTTATCGCCATCAATTGTGCGGCGATTCCTGACAACATGCTCGAGGCCACCCTGTTTGGCCATGAGAAGGGGGCTTTTACTGGCGCCATTGCCGCGCAGCCTGGCAAATTCGAACAGGCCGATGGCGGCACCATTTTGCTGGACGAGATTTCCGAGATGCCCTTGGGCTTGCAGGCAAAGTTGTTGCGGGTCTTGCAGGAGCGTGAGGTTGAGCGGGTGGGCGCGCGCAAGCCGATCGCTTTGGACATCCGAGTGGTGGCTACCACCAACCGCGATCTGGCGGCGGAAGTGGCGGCAGGGCGTTTTCGCGAGGATTTGTATTACCGGCTGTCGGTGTTCCCGTTGGCATGGCGTCCGCTGCGCGAGCGCACCGCCGATATTCTGCCGCTGGCTGAGCGCTTGCTGGCCAAACACGTCAATAAAATGAAGCATGCTGCCGCCAGACTGTCGGCGGAGGCTCAGGCGTGCCTGTTGGCTTATCCCTGGCCGGGTAATGTTCGCGAGTTGGATAACGCGTTGCAGCGAGCGCTGATCCTGCAGCAGGGTGGTTTGATTCGGCCGGAAGATTTCTGTCTGGCCGGGCCTGTGGCCTGCGCGCCTCTGCCGGCGCTGGCGGTGCCTCGTGGCGCGCAGGCTGAAGTTGACTCGGGCGCCCAAGAGACCGGCGGTCTGGGCGACGATCTGCGGCGTAGGGAGTTCCAGATGATTATCGATACCTTGCGCGCCGAGCGCGGCCGGCGTAAGGAGGCCGCGGAGCGTTTGGGGATCAGTCCGCGTACTTTGCGCTACAAGTTGGCGCAGATGCGCGATGCGGGGATGGACGTTGAGGCTTATCTATTTGCTACTTGATTGATCGTTCGCGAAGCCCGGGAGGGGCTTTTGTCGAGTTGGGCCATGGAGCTGGCACCCTTGTTGCTAACACCTCACTAACCGCGGAGTGAGTGTCAAAAAAATGCGGGTCGTCAGAGAGAGTAGACCATGAGCCAAGGTGTTGAATTCAATCGGTTGATGCTGGACATGCGAGCCATGCAAATGGAGGCCATGTCGCAACCCAAATCCGCCCCAGCGGCGCAAGTCAGCGGCAGCAGCTTCGCTGACATGCTTGGTCAGGCGGTGAATAAGGTCAGTGACACTCAGCAAGCGTCCAATCAGTTGGCCAGCGCCTTCGAGATCGGCAAAAGCGGTGTCGATCTGACGGATGTAATGATTTCCTCGCAAAAGGCCAGCGTGTCTTTTCAAGCCTTGACCCAGGTGCGTAACAAACTGGTCCAAGCGTATCAAGACATCATGCAGATGCCGGTTTAAGGACGAGATTGAGTCATGGCAGAAGCAGTCGCCGATAACGTACCGGCCAAGGCCACCCCGATAGACGGTAAACCGCCGCTGTTCGGTTTGTCCTTCCTGGAAAACCTGTCCCAGATGACCATGCTGCGTCAGGTCGGCCTGCTGGTGGGGCTGGCCGCTAGCGTGGCGATAGGTTTTGCCGTGGTGCTGTGGTCCCAGCAACCTGATTACCGGCCGCTGTATGGCAGCCTGGCAGGGATGGATGCCAAGCAGGTCATGGAAACTCTCGCGGCTGCGGATATTCCTTACACCGTTGAGCCCAACTCCGGAGCTTTGTTGGTCAAGGCAGATGACTTGTCCCGTGCCCGCATGAAGTTGGCGGCCGCGGGCGTGGCGCCGAGTGACGGCAACGTCGGTTTCGAAATTCTCGATAAAGAGCAGGGGCTGGGCACCAGTCAGTTCATGGAGGCGACCCGTTACCGTCGTGGCCTGGAAGGCGAACTGGCGCGGACTATCTCCAGCCTGAACAACGTCAAGGGCGCCCGAGTGCACCTGGCCATTCCGAAAAGCTCGGTATTTGTCCGTGACGAGCGCAAGCCCAGCGCCTCGGTCTTGGTGGAACTGTACTCCGGCCGCTCCCTGGAACCAGGCCAGGTCATGGCCATCGTCAATCTGGTGGCAACCAGCGTTCCTGAGTTGAGCAAGTCCCAGGTCACCGTGGTCGACCAGAAAGGCAATCTGCTCTCCGATCAGGCGGAAAACTCTGCGCTGACCATGGCGGGCAAGCAATTTGATTACAGCCGTCGTCTGGAAAGCATGCTGACTCAGCGGGTGCACAACATTCTGCAACCGGTGCTGGGTAACGACCGCTACAAGGCCGAAGTTTCGGCGGATGTCGACTTCAGTGCGGTGGAGTCCACTTCCGAGCAGTTCAACCCTGATCAGCCAGCGCTGCGCAGCGAGCAGTCGGTCAATGAGCAGCGTTCCAGCAGCAACGGGCCGCAAGGCGTGCCGGGGGCCTTGAGCAATCAGCCGCCATCGCCGGCTTCGGCGCCACAAACCACCGGTGGTGCTACCGCCGCTGCGGGCATGGTGCAACCGGGGCAGCCCTTGCTTGACGCCAACGGTCAACAGGTCATGGATCCGGCTACCGGTCAGCCGATGTTGGCGCCTTACCCGGCGGACAAGCGTCAACAATCCACCAAGAATTTCGAGCTGGATCGTTCCATCAGCCATACCAAGCAGCAACAAGGGCGTCTGAATCGCCTGTCTGTCGCGGTGGTGGTGGACGATCAGGTCAAGATCAACCCGGCCAATGGTGAAACCAGCCGGGCTCCATGGAGCGCCGACGAGCTGGCGCGTTTCACCCGCTTGGTACAGGACGCGGTGGGTTTCGATGCCAGCCGCGGTGACAGCGTCAGTGTGATCAACGTGCCGTTCTCTGCTGAGCGTGGGGACGTGATCGCCGACATCCCGTTCTACTCGCAGCCCTGGTTCTGGGACATCGTCAAGCAAGTTCTGGGTGTGCTGTTCATCCTGGTGCTGGTGTTTGGCGTTCTGCGTCCGGTGCTCAATAACATCACCGGCGGCGGTAAGGACAAGCAGTTGGCGGGGCTTGGCAGCGATGTCGAGTTGGGTGGCATGGGCGGTCTGGATGGTGAGTTGGGCAATGATCGGGTCAGTCTCGGTGGTCCGCAAAGCATTCTGCTGCCGAGCCCGAGCGAGGGTTATGACGCTCAGTTGAACGCAATCAAGAGTCTGGTGGCTGAAGACCCGGGTCGTGTGGCTCAGGTCGTGAAAGAGTGGATTAACGCAGATGAGTGATAACCGAGCCGCTACCGCCAAACTGACCCGGGTCGACAAAGCCGCAATTCTGCTGCTGTCCCTGGGTTCCACCGACGCTGCGCAAGTGTTGCGCCACATGGGGCCTAAAGAGGTTCAGCGTGTGGGTGTGGCCATGGCGCAAATGGGCAACGTGCATCGTGAGCAGGTCGAGCAGGTCATGAGCGAGTTCGTTGACATCGTCGGCGACCAGACCAGCCTGGGCGTAGGGTCTGACGATTACGTGCGCAAAATGCTCACTCAGGCGCTGGGCGAAGACAAGGCCAATGGCCTGATCGACCGTATCCTGCTGGGTGGCAACACCAGTGGCCTCGACAGCCTGAAGTGGATGGAGCCGCGGGCCGTGGCCGACGTGATTCGCTATGAGCACCCGCAGATCCAGGCCATCGTGGTGGCGTATCTCGATCCGGATCAGGCCGGTGAAGTGTTGGGTAACTTCGACCACAAGGCGCGTCTGGACATCATTTTGCGGGTGTCCTCGCTCAATACCGTGCAGCCGGCGGCCCTGAAAGAGCTGAACCAGATTCTCGAGAAGCAATTCTCCGGCAACTCCAACGCTTCCCGTACCACCCTGGGCGGTATCAAGCGCGCGGCCGACATCATGAACTTCCTCGACAGTTCGATCGAAGGCCAGTTGATGGACTCGATCCGCGAAGTCGACGAGGACCTGTCCGGTCAGATCGAAGACTTGATGTTCGTCTTCAATAACCTGGCCGATGTCGATGATCGTGGTATCCAGGCCCTGTTGCGCGAAGTGTCTTCCGACGTACTGGTTCTGGCCCTTAAAGGCTCGGACGAAGGGGTCAAGGAAAAGATTTTCAAGAACATGTCCAAGCGTGCGGCGGAGCTGTTGCGCGACGATCTGGAAGCCAAGGGCCCGGTGCGCGTCAGCGACGTGGAAACCGCGCAGAAGGAAATCCTCACCATTGCCCGCCGTATGGCCGAAGCCGGAGAAATCGTTCTCGGCGGGAAGGGCGGCGAAGAAATGATCTAAGGTCGCTTTATGTCGTCCAGCAGTGATGAGTCCCAAGGCGAAGTGATTCGCGCTCGGGACGTTGAGGAGTTTGATGTCTGGACTCTGCCCAGCTTTGATCCCGCGCCGCCTGAGCCTGAACCTGAGCCCGAGCCGGAAGGCGTGCCGGAAGAAATCGAGGAGGTGCCGCTGGAGGAAGTCCAGCCGCTGACCCTTGAGGAGCTCGAGAGCATTCGTCAGGAAGCCTATAACGAAGGTTTCGCCACCGGTGAGAAGGAAGGCTTTCACAGCACTACGCTCAAGGTCCGCCAGGAAGCAGAAGTTGCTCTGAGTGCCAAGTTGCAGGCGCTGGAGTCGCTGATGGGCAACCTGTTCGAACCGATTGCCGAGCAGGACAGCGAGATTGAAAAGACCCTGGTGGACCTGGTCAAGCATATCACTCGCCAAGTGGTCCAGCGTGAGCTGGTGATGGATTCCAGCCAGATCGAACACGTCATGCGTGAAGCGCTCAAGCTGCTCCCTTTAGGGGTCGGCAATGTGCGTTTGTACATCAATCCGCAGGATTTCCAGCAGGTTAAGAGCCTGCGCGACCGTCATGAGGAAAGCTGGCGCATCGTCGAGGATGAAGCGCTGCTGCCAGGGGGGTGTCGGGTCGAAACTGAGCACAGTCGCATTGACGCCAGTATGGAAACCCGGATTACCCAGGCCATGGACCAGCTTTTTGAGCAATTGCACGAACAGTCGCTGCACCCGGCCGCTGCGGACTTGAATCTGGATCTTGGTCCGCGCACCCCAGCCTCGGAAACGGCTGCGGCTGATCCTGCTGCCCCTTCGGGCGCGTCGACCGACGAGCTTCTGGACCCCAGCGATGCGCCTTGAACGCACCAGTTTCGGCAAGCGCCTCGGCGGTTATGCCGAGGCCGTCAAATTGGCTAATCAGCCGATTCTTGAAGGTCGCCTGTTGCGCATGGTCGGCCTGACCCTTGAGGCTGAGGGATTGCGGGCCGCCATGGGCACTCGCTGCATGGTGATCAACGACGACAGCTACCACCCAGTCCAGGTTGAGGCGGAAGTCATGGGCTTCTCCGGAAGCAAGGTGTTCCTGATGCCAGTGGGCAGTGTGGCCGGGATTGCCCCCGGTGCTCGCGTAGTACCGCTGGCGGACACCGGGCGCTTGCCCATGGGCATGGGCATGCTCGGACGAGTACTGGATGGCGCCGGGCGGGCATTGGACGGTAAGGGCAGCATGCGCGCCGAAGACTGGGTGCCGATGGACGGCCCCACCATCAACCCCCTTAAGCGCGACCCCATCAGCCGGCCGCTGGATGTGGGAATCCGCAGCATCAACGGTTTGTTGACGGTGGGGCGTGGTCAGCGGCTTGGCCTGTTCGCTGGTACCGGCGTGGGTAAGAGTGTGCTGCTGGGCATGATGACGCGCTTCACTGAGGCCGACATCATCGTGGTTGGGCTGATCGGTGAACGGGGCCGCGAGGTCAAGGAGTTCATCGAACATATTCTGGGTGAAGAGGGGCTCAAGCGATCGGTGGTGGTCGCGTCGCCTGCGGACGATGCGCCGCTGATGCGTCTGCGGGCGGCCATGTACTGCACGCGGATCGCCGAATATTTTCGCGACAAGGGCAAGAATGTCCTGTTACTGATGGATTCCCTGACTCGTTTCGCCCAGGCCCAGCGGGAAATCGCCCTGGCCATTGGTGAGCCGCCCGCCACCAAGGGTTATCCGCCTTCGGTGTTCGCCAAGCTGCCCAAGCTGGTGGAGCGGGCCGGTAATGCCGAGGCCGGCGGTGGTTCGATCACGGCCTTCTACACCGTGCTGTCCGAGGGCGATGACCAGCAAGACCCGATTGCCGACTCGGCGCGGGGTGTGCTTGACGGGCACATCGTGTTGTCTCGGCGTCTGGCGGAAGAGGGGCACTATCCGGCGATCGACATCGAAGCGTCCATCAGTCGGGTCATGCCGGCGGTTATCAGTCCTGACAACATGGCGCGGGCGCAGTATTTCAAGCAGTTGTGGTCGCGTTACCAGCAAGCGCGTGACCTGATCAGCGTCGGCGCTTATGTGGCCGGTGGCGATCGAGACACCGATACCGCCATTTCCCTGCACCCGGCGATGGTGGCTTACTTGCGCCAAGGGCTGAACGATAACGTCAGTCTCGGCCATAGCCAGACCCACCTGGAACTGCTTTTCGCTCCGGCAACGGACGGGTAACGAACCATGGCCGATAGCCGTGCGGCGCGTCTGGCGCCGGTGGTGGATATGGCTGAGAGCGCCGAGCGTACCGCCGCCCAGCGCCTGGAGTATTTCCATGGTCAAGTGCGTGTGGCCGAAAGCAAGCTGGGGGACCTGGAGCGTTTTCGCGGCGATTATCAAGAGCAATGGGTCGAGCGCGGCAAGCTTGGTGTCAGCGGCCATTGGTTGATGAACTACCAATACTTCCTCAGTCAGTTGGACACAGCCGTTGGGCAGCAGCGGCAAAGTCTGGCTTGGCATCAAAATAACCTCGATCGCGCTCGGGAGGCCTGGCAGCAGGCCTATGCACGGGTGGAAGGGCTGCGCAAGCTGGTGCAGCGCTATATTGATGAGGCCCGCGCGCTTGAGGACAAACGCGAGCAGAAGCTGCTGGATGAACTTTCTCAGCGCTTGCCCCGTCAAGATCCTTATTGAGCCCACTGATTTTTTCTCCGCGGGTTGTTCCACTACCGAGTGGGTGCTACACCTCTTAAGCGTCGTCAATGACAAGGAAGCAGTCTTATGTCGGTCGTTACAGAAATTTCCCCGGATGGGCAAAAACTCACGATTTCTATCAAGGGGCGCTTTGATTTCGGGCGTCACCAGGAGTTTCGTGAATCCTACGAGCGTCTCAATAGAACGCCCGAGTCCATCGTGGTGGACCTCAAGGAGGCCACCTATCTCGACAGTTCGGCCCTGGGCATGTTGCTGTTACTGCGCGATCACGCCGGTGGCGACAATGCCGATGTCCGAGTGATCAATAGCAACTCGGATGTGCGCAAGATTCTCGCGATCTCCAACTTCGACAAGCTTTTCGACATCACTTGAGCGGTACGCACTCGATGGCTGAGCCCCTGTGTGTGCTGATCGCCGAGGACGGCGCCGCTGACCGCCTGCTGCTGTCTAGCATTATTCGGCGCCAGGGGCACCACGTGTTGGCGGCAAGTAACGGTGCGGAGGCGCTGGAGTTGTTTCAGCGCCAGCGGCCGCACATTGTGCTGATGGACGCGATGATGCCGGTGATGGACGGGTTTGAGGCGGCTCGGCAGATCAAAGACCTGGCCGGCGAGACGCTGGTGCCGATCATTTTTCTTACTTCCCTGAGTGGGGGGGAGGCGCTGGCTCGTTGCCTGGAGGCGGGGGGTGACGACTTTCTGGCGAAACCGTACAACCCGGTGATCCTGGCGGCCAAGATCAATGCCATGGACCGCTTGCGGCGTCTGCAAGAAACCGTTTTGCGCCAGCGCGACCAGATCATTGGTCACCACGAATACCTGCTTAACGAGCAGCGAGTGGCCAAGGCGGTATTCGACAAGGTGGCTCATTCCGGGTGTCTGGATGCCCCGAATATCCGCTATCTGCAATCGCCTTATGCGTTGTTCAACGGTGATTTGCTGCTGGCGGCCTACACCCCGGCGGGGGATATGCATGTGCTGCTGGGTGACTTCACCGGTCACGGTCTTCCGGCCGCAGTCGGGGCCATGCCTCTGGCAGAGGTGTTCTATGGCATGACCGCCAAGGGCTACGGCCTGCCGGAAACCCTGCGGGAGATGAACGCCAAGCTCAAGCGGATCTTGCCGGTGGACATGTTCTGCTGCGCCACCTTGTTGTGCCTGAGTTTTCAGCGGCGAGCGGTGGAGGTGTGGAACGGCGGCATGCCAGAAGGCTATTTATACTCCTGCGCCAGTGGCGCGCGAACACCGCTGGTGGCCCGCCATTTGCCGCTCGGGGTGCTGAGTGCCGAGGCCTTTGAGGACTGCACCGAGGTCTTCCCCATGGCCCCCGGAGATCGGGTGTTTCTGCTGTCCGATGGGGTGATCGACACCTGCAATGCCGAAGATGAGCTGTTCGGTGTGGAGCGATTGCAGCAGGTATTCGCGGCCAATCGTCAGGAGGAGTGTCTGTTCGAGGAGATTCAACAGGCCCTTGAGAGATTTGGCGGGCAGGCGCGGGATGATGTGAGCATGGTTGAGGTCGGCCTTCCCGAGCTCTCGCAGTTGGCGCCGCCGGCGCTGGTGTATTCCGACAGTGGTCAGTCCTGCCCGCTGGACTGGTCGGTGAGCTTCGAGTTTCGCGCGGCCACTCTCAAGCGCTTCAATCCCTTGCCGTATCTGTTGCAGTTGTTGCTTGAGGTGCACGGTCTACGCTCCCAGAGCGGACCTCTTTACAGTGTGCTGGCAGAGCTCTACTCCAATGCTTTGGAGCATGGTGTGCTCAAGCTCGACTCGCGCCTCAAGCGCGATGCTGAAGGCTTTGGGCGCTACTATCGCGAGCGGGCGGAACGTCTGGCACAGTTGCAGGACGGTTTTGTGCGGGTGCATCTGCAGGTTCAGCCTTTGGGCGCCGGCGGTCGCCTGCTCGTGCGGGTCGAGGACAGCGGGGAGGGCTTCGATGTGGCGGCGGTGCTGTCCCGTCCTCTGGACATCGGGCGCTTGTCGGGGCGTGGTGTGAACCTGATTCGTCAGATGAGTCGGCAGGCTGTGTGGGCGGACGATGGGCGTAGCGTCTGCGTGGAGTTTTCCTGGGGGGCTCTGGCATACTCCCCGGGTTCTTGATCAAGGAGTGAACAAGTGGCTGAGATTCATCTGGACCACACTGTGCTCAACGCATTGCAGGAAGTCATGGAGGACGAATATCCCGTCCTGCTAGACACCTTCGTCTGCGATTCCGAGACGCGCGTGCAACTGTTGCGCAAATCCGAGGACGCGCTTCAACTCGTGGCAACGGCCCACAGCCTCAAAGGTAGCAGCAGCAACATGGGGGCCATTCGCTTGGCCGAGCTCTGTCATCAACTCGAGTTGCGTGCCGGGCAGGCGAGCGGTGACGGCGTGCGTCAGTTGGTGGGAGAGATCGATGGTGAGTTCGCCATTGTCCGCCGTCTGTGCGAGCAGGAGCTGCAGCGCTTTCACTGCTGAGCAGTACTTTTTATACGCCGGTTGATAAAACTGGCTCGACCCTTGCAGATAAGTCCCTCAACTGTACCTATGATCCCTGTGCAGCGGAGACTGTCCCATGGCTGTTACCCCTCATTCGCTTCTTCAGGCCACTGCTCAGGCCAGCCCTCAGTCCAAGGCGCAGCCGACGCCTGTTGGCCCTTTGGCAAGCCTTGCCCAGCCTGGAGATAAGGCGTCCAGCTTTGCGCAGCTCTACGCTAAAGAGTCCCAGAACAAGCCGCAGAACAAGTCACTGAACGTCGCTGGCAACTCGCCCAAGCCGCTACGAGACAGCAATGCCGACAGTGGTCCGAAGAAGAGCGCCGGCAGTGATGACGCTGCCGCGCCACAGTCAGTGGTTGCCGATAGCGGCAAAAGCTTGCCTGCCGAGAAGTCCGCCGCCCGTGACAACAAGGCCGCTGCCAGTGATAACAGCAAGCCGGCCGATCCGGCTCAGGCGGACGCGCAGCCGGGTGACCCGGCGCTCGACCCGGCTCTGGTCCAGGTAGCACCGCAGCTACCACCGGTGGCCGTTGAGCCTCCGGTTACGCCCGTGCCCTCATCTGAGGTCGAAGCCGCACCAGTGGTGGTGCCGCCGGCTGTCGCCGCTGGCGTAGCGCCAGCAACTGGCGCCGAGCCAGGCAAGGGCGAATTCGATCCAGAGGCCGATCCTCTGGACGCCTTGCCCGCGTTGCGCCTGGCCATGGAACAGGGGGGGCACGTGTCGGCTGCCAGTCAGGCGCAGCCCAAGGCCGCGTCTGCGAACCCCAATACCGACGGTCAACTGACGTCGGTGCAGAACTTCGCCAATGGTATGGCGGTCATGCTTGAGCAGCAGGCTGGCAAGAGTAGTACCGAGCAGGGTGGCGAAAAGGCGTTCACTGGTCTGATTTCCGAGGGCTTGAAAGACCTCAAGGGGGCATCCAGTGATACTCGTGTGGATGACTTCGCCAATCGTCTGGCGGCCCTGACTCAGGCGGCGACGCCGAAGACCGCCAACGCGACCCCGGTCAATCAGCCGCTGGCCATGCAGCAGAATGGTTGGACCGAGGAAGTGGTCAACCGGGTCATGTACCTGTCCAGCAATAGCCTCAAGTCGGCCGATATCCAGTTGCAGCCGGCGGAGTTGGGGCGTCTGGATATCCGCGTGCACATGATCCCGGATCAACAGACTCAGGTGACCTTCATGAGTGCCCACGCAGGTGTTCGCGAAGCGCTGGAAGGGCAGATGCACCGCATGCGCGAGATGTTCAGCCAGCAGGGGCTGGGGCAGGTGGACGTGAACGTCTCCGACCAGTCTCGTGGCTGGCAGGGCCAGGAACAGGCGCAGCAGGGGCAGAATCGTGGCGGCGGTTCCAGCACCAGCGGCGCACGTCTGGATGGCGGCGATGAAGAGCTGCCGCATGGCGTGGCTGAAGTGGCCGCACCAGTGCAGACGGTGATCGGCTCCAGCGCGGTCGACTACTACGCCTGATCGCTTGCCGGGTCGAATGGGCTCGCGCCTTCGCCCTTGGGCGCGCCGCGAGTCCGTTCCATCGCTCCGATAAGGCCTGCGGTTTAACCTGGTGTGGTTGCCGCAGCCTTGTCTCGCACTTTTCCCTCGCTGCTCATCCCCGATTTTGGACAAGTCTGGCATAACACTTGCTCTTGCCTTGCCGTGCGACTGTGAACCCCCGAATAGTGACGGATTATTGGCATGGCGAAGAGCGAAGCAGCAGAAAAACCCACCGGTGGGAAAAGCAAACTCAAGCTTATCCTCTTGATTGTCCTGGCGTTGTTGCTGGCCATTGGTTTGTCGGTCGGCGCCACCTGGTACTTCATGCACGGAGCCCAGAGCAAGCCCGCTCCGGAGCAAGCCGCGAGCAACATCAAGCCTGCGGCGATCTACGAGCCGATGGCGCCGGCGTTCGTGGTCAACTACACACAGAATGGTCGCCAGCGCTACATGCAGGTGAGTATTACTCTGTTGGCGCGCAACCAAGCTGATCTGGACGCGCTGAAAGTGCACATGCCAGTAATCCGTAACAACCTGGTGATGCTGTTCTCCGGGCAAAACTTCGACACCCTTGCGACTCCGGTGGGCCAGGAAATGCTCCGTCAGAAGGCCACCGCCAGCGTTCAAGAGGTGGCGCAGAAAGAGGTGGGCAAAGTGGTGGTCGAGCAGTTGCTCTTTACTAACTTCGTACTGCAGTAGGAACACGACATGGCCGTGCAGGACCTGCTGTCCCAGGATGAGATCGACGCACTGTTGCATGGTGTCGACGATGGTCTGGTGCAGACCGAACACGCTGCCGAACCCGGCAGTGTCAAAAGCTACGACCTGACCAGTCAGGATCGCATCGTCCGCGGACGCATGCCGACTCTGGAAATGATCAATGAACGTTTCGCCCGCTATACCCGGATCAGTATGTTCAACATGCTGCGGCGTTCGGCTGACGTGGCGGTGGGCGGCGTGCAGGTCATGAAGTTTGGTGAGTACGTGCACTCGCTGTACGTGCCGACCAGTCTCAACCTGGTGAAGATCAAGCCGCTGCGCGGTACCGCGCTGTTCATCCTCGATGCCAAGCTGGTGTTCAAGCTGGTGGACAATTTCTTCGGCGGCGATGGCCGTCACGCGAAGATCGAAGGGCGTGAATTCACCCCGACCGAACTGCGCGTGGTGCGCATGGTGCTGGAACAGGCCTTCGTCGATCTGAAGGAGGCCTGGCAGGCGATCATGCCGGTCAACTTCGAGTACATAAACTCCGAAGTGAACCCGGCCATGGCCAACATTGTCGGTCCCAGCGAGGCAATTGTGGTCTCGACGTTCCATATCGAACTCGATGGCGGCGGCGGTGATCTGCACGTGACCATGCCGTATTCGATGATCGAGCCGATCCGCGAAATGCTCGACGCAGGCTTCCAGTCCGACCTGGACGACCAGGATGAGCGCTGGAGCAAGGCATTGCGCGAGGACTTGCTGGATGTGGCGGTGCCGCTGAGCGCTACGGTGGCTCGTCGTCAGTTGCGCCTGCGGGACATCCTGCACATGCAGCCTGGCGATGTGATTCCCGTCGAGCTGCCGGAAGACATGATCATGCGTGCCAACGGCGTGCCGTCGTTCAAGGTCAAGCTGGGTTCCCACAAGGGCAATCTGGCGTTGCAAGTGATCGAATCGATCGAGCGCCGTTGAGCGGTGCTCCAACCTGTTTGCTGTTCAATGAATTTTTGCCCGTCGAGGACCCATGATGGCTGACGAAATTAACCCCCAGGACGACCAGGCGCTGGCCGACGAGTGGGCTGCTGCGCTGGAAGAAACCGGTGATGCCGGTCAGGCCGATATCGACGCCTTGCTGGCGGCGGATGCGGGTGGCGCGTCCAATCCTGGGCGCTTGCAGATGGAAGAATTCGGCAGTGTGCCCAAGAACCATGACCCGGTCACGCTCGACGGCCCTAATCTGGACGTGATCCTCGACATTCCGGTGTCGATCTCCATGGAAGTGGGTAGCACCGATATCAATATCCGTAACTTGCTGCAGCTTAATCAGGGCTCGGTGATCGAGCTTGACCGTCTGGCCGGTGAGCCGCTGGACGTGCTGGTCAATGGCACGTTGATCGCCCACGGTGAAGTGGTCGTGGTTAACGAGAAGTTCGGCATTCGTCTGACGGACGTGATCAGTCCCAGCGAACGCATCAAGAAGCTGCGTTAAGTGAATAAGCTGTTTGGCGTGTTGTTGACGCTGCCTTTCGGTGCGCTGGCGGCGGAGCCGGCGGCAACCGCTACCGCCGTGGCGGCGCCTGCGATGGGCAGCGTCAGCGGGCAGTTGACCCAGTTGGTGCTGGGCCTGCTGCTGGTGATCGGGCTGATTTTCTTCCTTGCCTGGCTGTTGCGTCGAGTGCAGCAGGCCGGTCCTGCCGGCAAGGGCCAGGTGATCGAGCTGATCGGTTCCCGGGCTCTGGGGCCGCGAGATCGCCTGGTGTTGGTGCAGGTAGGCAACGAGCAGATTCTGCTGGGGCTGGCCCCGGGCACGATCACGCCGTTGCATGTGCTCAAAGAGCCGGTGCAGGTGCCCAGTACCGAGCAGGCGACGCCCGAGTTCGCCCAGCGCCTGATGGAGCTGTTGGGCAAGGATCAGAAGGATAAGAAGTAATGCCGTTGCGCATCATCTTGATGTTGGCACTGATGCTGGCGGCGCCGCTGGCGCTGGCGGCCGACCCGTTGTCGATCCCGGCGATCACGTTGGGTACCAATGCCAGCGGCCAGCAGGAATATTCGGTCAGTCTGCAGATTCTGCTGATCATGACCGCGCTGAGCTTCATTCCGGCATTTGTCATGCTGATGACCAGCTTCACCCGGATCATCATCGTCTTCTCGATCCTGCGGCAGGCCTTGGGCTTGCAGCAGACCCCGTCGAACCAGATCCTCACCGGCATGGCGCTGTTTCTCACCATGTTCATCATGGCGCCGGTGTTCGATCGGGTGAACCAGGACGCGTTGCAACCCTACCTGGCGGAAAAACTCACGTCCCAGGAGGCAGTGGCCAAGGCCCAGGTGCCGATCAAGGACTTCATGCTGGCGCAGACCCGCAGCAGTGACCTGGAGCTGTTCATGCGCCTGTCCAAGCGCACCGACATCGCCAGTCCGGACCAGGCGCCGCTGACCATCCTGGTGCCGGCCTTCGTCACCTCCGAGCTCAAGACCGCGTTCCAGATCGGTTTCATGATTTTCATCCCGTTCCTGATCATTGACCTGGTGGTGGCCAGTGTGCTGATGGCGATGGGCATGATGATGCTCTCGCCACTGATCATTTCCCTGCCGTTCAAGATCATGCTGTTCGTTCTGGTGGATGGCTGGGCATTGATCATCGGCACCTTGGCGGGCAGTTTCGGTGGTGTTTAGAACCTTGTTTGCGGGTGATCGACAATGACTCCTGAAGTTGCGGTAGACCTGTTTCGTGAAGCCCTCTGGCTGACCACCATGATGGTGGCGGTGCTGGTGGTTCCCAGTTTGCTGGTGGGGTTGATGGTCGCCATGTTCCAGGCGGCCACGCAGATCAATGAACAGACCCTGAGCTTTCTGCCGCGCCTGCTGGTGATGCTGGTGACCCTGATTGTCGCCGGTCCCTGGCTGGTGCAAACCTTCATGGAATACATCCGTCAGTTGTACGGCAGTATTCCGCAGTTGATCGGCTGACCGATGTCGTTGCTGGCACTGACCGATACCCAGATCAGTACTTGGGTGGCCAGCTTCATGCTGCCGCTGTTCCGGGTCACCTCGCTGCTGATGGTGATGCCGATCTTTGGTACCACTCTGGTGCCGCGTCGCGTACGCCTGTATTTCGCTCTGGCGATCACTGTGGTCATCGCGCCGGGCCTGCCGCCGATGCCCGCAGTGCATGCCCTGGATCTCAGCGGCCTGCTGCTGGTCGCCGAGCAGATCCTGATCGGCGCGGTGCTGGGGTTTTCCCTGCAGTTGTTCTTCCAGTCCTTTGTGGTCGCCGGGCAAATCGTGGCAATCCAGATGGGCATGGGCTTTGCTTCCATGGTCGACCCCACAAACGGTGTCTCGGTGGCGGTGATCGGGCAGTTTTTCACCATGCTGGTGACCTTGCTGTTCCTGGCCATGAATGGGCATCTGGTGGTCTTTGAGGTACTCACCGAGAGCTTCACCACCTTGCCGGTGGGCGGTGGCCTGATGGTCAACCATTACTGGGAGCTGGCAGGCAAGCTTGGTTGGGTCATGGGGGCTGCGCTGTTGCTGGTGCTGCCGGCGATCACGGCCCTGCTGGTGGTCAATATCGCCTTTGGTGTGATGACCCGTGCGGCGCCGCAACTGAACATCTTCTCTATCGGTTTTCCCCTGACCCTGGTGCTGGGCATGGGCATTGTCTGGGTCAGTCTGGCTGACATTCTCAATCAGTATCAGCCGCTGGCCTCTGAGGCCCTGCAGTTTTTGCGCGAACTGGCAAAGGCGCGTTGAGTCATGGCAGAGAGCGAAAGCGGTCAGGACAAAACAGAAGAGCCCACGGAGAAGCGTAAAAAGGATTCGCGGGACAAGGGTGAGATCGCTCGTTCCAAAGAGCTCAATACCCTGGCGATCATGCTCGCGGGGGCGGGAGGTCTGCTGGTCTATGGCGCGGGCCTGGCCCAGGACCTGCTGGAGATTATGCGCCTGAACTTCTCTTTGCCTCGTGAGGTGTTGCTCAGCCCCGAGGCCATGGGACTGTATCTGCTGCACTCGGGCAAAATCGCCATTCTGGCGGTGCAGCCGGTGTTGTTGACCTTGTTGCTGGCGGCCGTGATTGGTCCGATTTCCTTGGGGGGCTGGTTGTTTGCTGGCAAAAGCCTGGCGCCCAAGTTCAGTCGGATGAATCCGGCGAGTGGTCTTAAGCGGATGTTCTCCACCAACGCGTTGATTGAGCTGCTCAAGGCCTTGGCCAAGTTTGGCCTGGTGTTGTTTGTGGCGCTGTCGGTGCTGTCGTCGGACATCGATGACCTGCTGCGCATTGCCCATGAGCCCCTTGAGCTGGCGATTATCCATAGCGTCCAGGTGGTGGGCTGGAGTACGTTGTGGATGGCTTGTGGCCTGATTCTGATCGCGGCGGTGGACGTGCCGGTGCAGTTGTACCAGGCCCACAAAAAACTATTGATGACCAAGCAGGAAGTGCGCGACGAGCACAAGGATCAAGAGGGGCGTCCCGAGGTCAAGCAGCGCATTCGTCAGTTGCAGCGCGAGATGTCTCAGCGTCGGATGATGGCGGCGATCCCGGAGGCCGATGTGGTCATCACCAACCCGACTCACTATGCCGTCGCCCTCAAGTACGACGCTGAGAAGGGCGGCGCGCCGGTGTTGCTGGCCAAGGGCAGCGATTTCCTGGCGCTGCAGATCCGCGAGATCGCGGTGGCTCATGAAGTGATGTTGCTGGAGTCGCCGGCCCTGGCACGCTCGATCTTCTACTCCACGGAGCTAGAGGAAGAGATTCCCGCGGGGCTGTACCTGGCTGTGGCTCAGGTGCTGGCGTACGTGTATCAGATCCGTCAGCACCGTGCGGGCAAGGGTAAGCGGCCCGACCCGCTCAAGGATTTGCCGATTCCGGCGGATTTGCGGCGCGATACCTCGGGCAAGCCGTCATCCACTGATCCCATCGATCCGCTGTAGGACCGGTTCGGCGAGTACGCCTTCAGGTTCGAGCGTTCGCCAGAAAAATGGCTAATCGCTATCACTGCGTTTCTTCATCCCTTCGTGGGCCGGCTCGGCGTTGGCCCGGCTGCTTGGTTTGCGTGCGACGTGGAGCCGGTCCAGATTCGCGCGCGGCCTGCTGATTCGCAGCCTGGATGAAAGTTGGAAGGCTTCTTGCAATAGCCGCCCTGTGCCGCTTCAGGCGTCAAAAGTTTGCTTTACGGAACGGGGTAAATCGGTGGATCGCTCTCAGTTAATCAACACGGCTCGCAGCAACCTGGCTGACCTCGGTCGAGGCAACTTGGGTGTGCCGCTGCTGTTGTTGGTCATGCTGGCCATGATGATGTTGCCGGTGCCGGCGTTCCTGCTGGATGTGTTCTTCACGTTCAACATCGCCTTGTCGATCGTGGTCCTGTTGGTCTGCGTGTACGCCCTGCGGCCGCTGGACTTCGCGGTGTTCCCGACCATTCTGCTGGTGGCGACCCTGTTGCGACTGGCGCTCAACGTGGCTTCGACCCGGGTGGTGATGCTCCACGGCCAGGAAGGTCACGCCGCTGCCGGTAAGGTGATCCAGGCCTTCGGCGAGGTGGTGATCGGTGGTAACTACGTGGTCGGTATCGTGGTCTTCGCGATCCTGATGATCATCAACTTCGTGGTGGTGACCAAAGGTGCCGGGCGAATCTCCGAGGTAAGCGCGCGTTTCACCCTGGACGCCATGCCCGGCAAGCAGATGGCCATCGACGCCGACCTCAATGCCGGTTTGATCGATCAGGGTCAGGCCAAGTTGCGCCGTCTTGAGGTGGCTCAGGAGGCTGAGTTCTACGGCTCCATGGACGGTGCCAGCAAGTTCGTCCGGGGTGACGCCATCGCCGGCTTGCTGATTTTGTTCATCAACCTGATTGGTGGAATCGCGGTCGGTATTTTCCAGCACCACATGAGCTTTGCCGAGGCGGGCAAGGTTTACGCGTTGTTGACCATCGGTGACGGTTTGGTGGCGCAGTTGCCCTCGCTGTTGCTGTCCACCGCTGCGGCGATCATGGTCACTCGCGCCTCGGGCTCCGAGGACATGGGCAAGCAGATCAATCGGCAGATGTTTGCCTCGCCCAAGGCGTTGGGGGTCGCGGGCGGTCTGATGGCGGTGATGGGGATGGTGCCGGGCATGCCGCACTTCTCCTTCCTGAGCCTGGCTGCTGTGGCTTGCGGCGCGGCTTACCTGGTTTGGAGAAAGCAGAATCAGGTCAAGGTCCAGGCCCTAGAGGAGGTTCAGCGCCAGCAGGATCTGCTGCCTTCACCGGCTCGCGCCCTGGAAACCAAGGAGCTGGGCTGGGATGACGTGACCCCAATCGACATGATTGGCCTGGAGGTCGGCTACCGCCTGATTCCTCTGGTGGATCGCAACCAGGGCGGGCAATTGCTGGCGCGGATCAAGGGCGTGCGCAAGAAGCTCTCCCAGGACCTGGGTTTCCTGATGCCCACGGTGCATATCCGCGACAACCTGGACCTGGCCCCCAGCGCCTACCGCTTGACCCTGATGGGGGTAATTCTGGCCGAGGCCGAGATCTATCCGGATCGCGAGCTGGCGATCAATCCGGGGCAGGTGTACGGCACCCTCAATGGTATTTCCGCTCGGGACCCGGCCTTTGGCCTTGAGGCGGTGTGGATCGAGATCAGTCAGCGGCCACAGGCGCAGTCCTTGGGCTACACCGTGGTGGACGCCAGTACCGTGGTTGCCACTCACTTGAACCAGATTCTGTACAAGCACTCCAGTGAGCTGATTGGCCACGAAGAGGTTCAGCAACTGATGCAATTGCTGGCCAAGAGTTCGCCGAAGCTGGCCGAGGAGTTGGTGCCGGGTGTGCTGTCGTTGTCGCAGTTGCTTAAGGTGCTGCAAGCGCTGCTGGCCGAACAGGTGCCGGTACGGGACATTCGCAGCATCGCCGAGGCCATCGCCAACAATGCCGCCAAGAGTCAAGATACTGCCGCTTTGGTTGCGGCGGTGCGTGTCGGATTGTCCCGCGCGATTGTCCAAAGCATTGTAGGCACTGAGTCTGAGCTACCTGTGATCACCTTGGAACCAAGGTTGGAACAAATTTTGCTCAGCAGTTTGCAGAAGGCAGGACAAGGCCAGGAAGAAGGCGTTCTGCTGGAGCCAAGCATGGCTGAGAAGCTGCAGCGCTCGTTGATCGATGCGGCGCAGCGTCAAGAGATGCAAGGTCAACCGGTGATTCTGTTGGTGGCGGGTCCGGTCCGCGCAATGCTCTCGCGGTTCGGCCGTCTGGCGGTCCCGGGATTGCATGTGCTGGCGTACCAGGAAATTCCCGACAACAAGCAAGTGACCATCGTTGCGACAGTAGGGCCCAACGGCTGAGGTAGTGGGTTATGCAAGTTAAGCGTTTTTTCGCCGCCGATATGCGTCAGGCCATGAAGCTGGTTCGTGATGAGCTGGGCGCTGAAGCCGCCATCATCGGCAATCGGCGTATCGCCGGGGGCGTCGAGTTGACGGCGGCCCTGGATTACAAGTTGTCAGCCTTGTCGCCGCGGGTTCCGAACATGGAACTTGAAGACGAGCTGCGCAAGACTCAGTCGCGGATCGTCACCGCCCAGGCTGAGCTGAGCCTGCGGGGCGAGGGCGACAGCGCCTCGATCACCAATCGCCAGTTGTTCGCCGGTCTGCCTTTGACGGCGGCCGAGCCGCTGATCGAGCCGACCCTGAGCGAACGCCCGCGTCCGGTGCCGGTGCCCGCTGCGGCGGCGACCGATAGCCGCGCCCTGGATTCGATGCGTTTCGAACTCAACGGTCTGCGTGAGCTACTGGAAGTCCAGCTCGGCTCGCTGGCCTGGAGTCAGTTGCAAGGTAGTCGTCCTGAGCAGGCCAACCTCTGGCGCCGCTTGCAGCGTATCGGTCTGTCCGGCCCGCTGGCCCGCGATCTGCTGGCGCTGATTACCGAGATTAAAGAACCTCGTCAGGCCTGGCGCATGCTGCTGGCGCACTTGGCTCGGATGATTCTGACCCCTGAGGTCGAGCCTCTGGAAGAGGGTGG
This sequence comes from Pseudomonas sp. LD120, assembly GCF_009861525.1. Taxonomy (GTDB): domain Bacteria; phylum Pseudomonadota; class Gammaproteobacteria; order Pseudomonadales; family Pseudomonadaceae; genus Aquipseudomonas. Next base: position 2,010,889 of record NZ_WVHL01000005.1, read on the forward strand.
AGTGATCGCCATGGTCGGCCCGGCCGGCATGGGCAAAACCACCACCCTGGCCAAGCTGGCGGCGCGTTATGTGCTCAAGTACGGTGCGCAGAACATTGCGTTGGTGAGCATGGACAGTTTTCGCATCGGTGCTCAGGAGCAGCTCAAGACCTTGGGGCGCATCCTCAATGTTTCGGTAACCCACGTCGATCCTGGTCAGTCCCTGGCTCAGGCTCTGGACCCGCTGCTGCGCAAGCGAGTGGTGCTGATCGACACCGCTGGCCTGCAAGCCAGTGATCCGGCGTTGCGCATGCAGCTGGAAAGCCTGGCCGGTCGTGGCATCAAGGCAAAAAATTATCTGGTGCTTGCAACCACTAGCCAGAAACAGGTTCTAACGGCGGCTTATCACAGCTACAAGCGCTGCGGCCTGGCCGGTTGCATCCTGACCAAGCTGGATGAAACCGCCAGCCTTGGCGAGGTGTTGAGCCTGGCTATCGGTCATGAACTGCCGGTGGCCTATCTGACCGATGGACCGCGGATCCCTGACGATTTGCACCTGCCTCGCAGGCATCAGTTGGTGAGCCGCGCCGTGAGCGTACAGATGCAGGAAGAACCCAGCGAAGAAGCCATGGCCGACATGTTCGCTGACCTCTACCACAGCCCCAACAAGCGGGTTGGTTGAGGTGAATTTTGAATAGATTGCAGTGTATCTACATCGATGGCCTGCCATGCATTGTTCCAATGGTGAACGCGCAGCCAGTTATGTGGCCCCGTCTAAGTAAGACAAGGTAAAGAAAGAACATGGGCAGCATGCATCCCGTACAGGTGATTGCGGTGACCGGCGGCAAAGGTGGCGTCGGCAAGACTAATGTGTCAGTGAACTTGTCCCTGGCTCTGGCTGAGCTCGGTCGTCGAGTCTTGCTGCTGGACGCTGACCTGGGGCTGGCCAACGTCGACGTGCTGTTGGGCCTGACCCCCAAACACACCCTGGCGGATGTGATCGAAGGGCGTTGCGAGCTGCGTGATGTGCTGCTCCAGGGACCTGGCGGCATCCGCATCGTTCCGGCCGCTTCGGGCACGCAGAGTATGGTGCACCTGAGTCCTGCCCAGCACGCTGGCTTGATCCAGGCTTTCAGCGACATCGGCGACAATCTCGATGTGCTGGTGATCGACACCGCTGCGGGTATTGGTGATTCTGTGGTCAGCTTCGTTCGCGCGGCCCAGGAAGTGCTGCTGGTGGTCTGCGATGAGCCCACCTCGATCACCGATGCCTACGCGCTGATCAAATTGCTCAATCGCGACTACGGCATGAACCGCTTCCGGGTCCTGGCCAACATGGCTCAGAGCCCTCAGGAAGGGCGCAACCTGTTTGCAAAATTGACTAAGGTCACGGACCGCTTCCTGGACGTGGCCTTACAATACGTCGGCGCAGTTCCCTACGACGAAAGCGTGCGCAAGGCCGTGCAAAAGCAGCGTGCGGTCTATGAGGCCTTTCCTCGTTCGAAGTGTGCATTGGCGTTCAAGGCCATCGCGCAAAAAGTCGATACCTGGCCGTTGCCGGCAAACCCTCGCGGGCATCTGGAGTTTTTTGTCGAGCGGCTAGTGCATCAAACAGCGGGACCGGTGCTATGACTGCCAGTGGCTACAACCTCTACAAGAAGTCCGCGCGTGACAGTCAGTACGAGTTGATCGAGCGCTATGCGCCTCTGGTCAAGCGGATTGCCTACCACCTGTTGGCGCGGTTGCCAGCCAGTGTTCAGGTGGAAGACCTGATTCAGGCCGGGATGATCGGTTTGCTTGAAGTGTCGACCAAATACGACGCGAGCAAGGGCGCGAGTTTCGAGACTTATGCGGGTATTCGTATCCGCGGGGCGATGCTCGACGAGGTTCGCAAAGGTGACTGGGCACCGCGTTCGGTGCACCGTAATACGCGCATGGTCAGTGATGCCATTCGCGCAATTGAAGCGAAAACCGGTCGCGACGCTAAAGATCACGAAGTTGCGGCCGAACTTCAATTGAGTCTCGACGATTATTACGGGATTTTGAACGACACCTTGGGCAGTCGGCTGTTCAGTTTCGACGACCTGTTGCAGGACGGCGAACATGAAGGGCTGCACGAGGATGGCGCCAGTGCTCATCTCGAGCCGTCACGGGACCTGGAGGATGAACGTTTTCAGGCCGCGTTGGCGGACGCGATTGCCAATTTGCCGGAGCGCGAGCGACTGGTGTTGGCGCTGTACTACGACGAAGAGCTGAACCTCAAGGAGATTGGTGAGGTCCTGGGGGTCAGCGAGTCGCGGGTCAGCCAGTTACACAGCCAGTGCGCAGCCCGTTTGCGGGGGCGTTTGGGGGAGTGGCGAGCGCGCTGACAGGCAGTGTGGGGACACTGCGACCAAGACCGGTGCGGCCAGGCGCAGTACCGGTCTTGCAGTATGTGCTCCATGCAGTTGTTGTGTGTTATGCCGGATTGATTGAATGGCGCGTTCAGGTGCTGAATGCGTTTAAGACTGCTTGGAGGTCGAATTGGACAAGAACATGAAAATCCTCATCGTTGATGATTTTTCAACGATGCGGCGGATCATAAAAAACCTGTTGCGTGATCTGGGTTTCACCAACACGGTCGAGGCCGATGATGGCACTACTGCCATTCCGGTACTCAACAGCGGGAGTATCGACTTTCTGGTAACGGACTGGAACATGCCGGGCATGACCGGTATTGACCTGTTGCGCCATGTCCGCGCCGACGAAAAGCTCAAGCACCTGCCAGTGTTGATGGTGACCGCCGAAGCCAAGCGCGAACAGATCATCGAAGCTGCTCAAGCTGGCGTAAACGGCTATGTAGTTAAACCATTCACGGCTCAGGCGCTGAAAGAGAAGATCGAAAAGATCTTTGAACGCATCGGTTGATCTGCGTAGCCATTCCGCAACGGGGGAGCTATGGAGCATAACGAATCTTCACTGGGCGACTTTGAGTCGACCCTGAAAAAACATGCGCTGGAACTGGTCGATAGCCTTGAGAAGGGTCGGTTCGGCGAAGCGGTGCAATTGATCCATGAGCTCAATCAGACCCGGGACCGCGGCCTGTATCAGGAAGTGGGCAAGCTCACCCGCGAGTTGCATAGCGCGATCGTCAATTTTCAGATTGACCCGCACATGCCGCAAGCCGAGGAAGTTTCACAGATCACGGATGCCACTGAGCGCCTGTCCTATGTTGTCCGGCTTACAGAAGCCGCGGCCAATCGCACCATGGACCTGGTGGAGAGCAGCACCCCGCTGGTCAACGGCCTGAGCACCGAAGCCCAGGCCTTGAGCGCAGACTGGGGGCGCTTCATGCGACGCGAGGTCGGAGCCGAAGAGTTTCGCGAGCTGGCACGTCGGGTTGACAGTTTCCTGACGCGTAGCGAGCAGGATACCCGCGCCGTCTCGGGCCACCTCAACGATATTCTGCTCGCGCAGGATTACCAGGACCTGACCGGTCAGGTGATCAAGCGCGTGACCCAGTTGGTCACGGAAGTCGAAAGCAATCTGCTCAAACTCGTCCTGATGGCCAGTCAGGTTGATCGTTTTGCCGGCATCGAACACGACCGTCAATCGATCCTCGCTGAAAAAGATCCGCAAAAACATCTCGCCAAGGGTGAAGGTCCGCAGATTCATGCCGATAAACGGGAAGACGTTATGTCCGGTCAGGACGATGTAGACGATTTGCTTTCCAGCCTTGGATTCTAGGAGCACCCATTAATGAGCTTCGGCGCCGATGAAGAGATCCTTCAGGATTTCCTGGTTGAGGCCGGCGAGATTCTAGAGCAACTGTCCGAACAACTGGTCGAGCTTGAAAGCCGACCAGATGATGCGGATTTGCTCAATGCAATTTTTCGCGGTTTTCACACTGTAAAAGGGGGCGCCGGCTTCCTCCAGCTCAATGAGCTGGTGGAGTGCTGCCACATCGCCGAGAACGTCTTCGACATCCTGCGCAAGGGTGAGCGACGGGTCGACTCGGAGCTGATGGACGTGGTGCTTGAGGCTCTGGACGCGGTGAACGGCATGTTCAGCCAGGTCCGCGAACGTACCGAGATTACGGCGGCAACGCCGGAGCTGCTGGCCGCGCTGGCGCGCCTGGCAGAGCCAGCGGGTGCCGAGCCCGCAGCGCCTGTCGTGGAGGAAGCGGTTGAGCCCGTTACCGAGCCAGTGGCGGAAGCTCCATCGGGGGATATCACGGACAACGAGTTCGAGCTTTTGCTCGATTCGCTCAACAGCGCCAAGGCTGGCGTAGAGGTTGCGCCTGCCGCACCTGCCGCTCCGGCGGTGCAAGAGGGCGAACCTGGCGGCGATGAAATCACGGATGCCGAATTTGAGTCCCTGCTTGATCAGTTGCATGGCAAAGGCCAGTTCGCCCCGGATGCCGTAGCTCCGGCTGCGCCGAGTGCTGCCAGCGGCGCGGCTGCCGGCGGTGACGAAATCACGGATGACGAATTCGAAGCTTTGCTTGATCAGTTGCATGGCAAGGGCAACTTCGCGGTCGACGCTCTGGAGTCGGCGGCGCCAGCGGCCGCAGCGCCTAGCACGCCAGCGGCCGGCGCAGACTTGATCACCGATCATGAGTTCGAATCCCTGCTGGATGAGCTGCACGGCAAAGGCAAGTTCTCTGAAACCCCGGTAACTGCCAAACCGGCGGTTGCGGCCAGTGCGGCACCCGCGGCGAGCGCTGCTGCAGTGGCCACGCCGGCGGCCAAGAAGCCCGAGGCCAAGGCCGAAGCACCGAAGCCCGCGGCGGCGCCTGCTGCGGCACCGGCCCGTGCGGCCGCCGCGCCGGCCGAGAAACCGGCCAGCGAAGCAGAAACCACGGTGCGGGTGGATACCGCGCGCCTGGACGAAATCATGAACATGGTGGGCGAGTTGGTGCTGGTGCGTAACCGTCTGGTGCGCCTGGGCCTCAACAGTGGCGACGAAGCCATGTCCAAGGCCGTGTCGAACCTCGATGTCGTGACCGCCGATTTGCAGACTGCGGTGATGAAGACCCGCATGCAGCCGATCAAGAAGGTCTTCGGGCGCTTCCCGCGTCTGGTTCGCGACCTGGCCCGGCAGTTGAAGAAAGAGATCAACCTGGAACTGGTGGGGGAAGAAACCGACCTCGACAAGAACCTGGTGGAGGCCCTGGCCGATCCGTTGGTGCACTTGGTGCGCAACGCGGTGGACCACGGTATCGAGTCGCCTGAAGAGCGTGAAGCATCGGGCAAGTCCCGTGGCGGTAAGGTGGTACTGGCGGCGGAGCAGGAGGGTGACCACATCCTCTTGTCGATTTCCGACGACGGCAAAGGCATGGACCCGAACGTCCTGCGCGGCATCGCCGTCAAGCGCGGTGTGATGGACAAGGACGCCGCCGATCGCCTGAGCGATACCGAGTGCTACAACCTGATTTTTGCCCCGGGTTTCTCTACCAAGACCGAGATTTCTGACGTTTCCGGTCGTGGCGTGGGCATGGACGTGGTGAAAACCAAGATTTCCCAGCTCAACGGTTCGATCAACATCTACTCGACCAAGGGCCAGGGCTCGAAGATTGTCATCAAGGTCCCGCTGACCCTGGCGATCATGCCGACCCTGATGGTGATGCTGGGTAACCAGGCGTTCGCTTTCCCGCTGGTCAACGTCAATGAGATTTTCCACCTCGATCTGTCCCGCACCAACGTGGTGGACGGCCAGGAAGTGGTGATCGTACGCGACAAGGCATTGCCCCTGTTCTACCTCAAGCGTTGGCTGGTCAGTTCTGCCGCTCATGAAGAGCAGCACGAAGGCCACGTAGTGATCCTTTCGGTGGGCACTCAGCGGATCGGCTTTGTCGTCGATCAACTGGTGGGTCAGGAAGAAGTGGTCATCAAGCCCTTGGGCAAAATGCTTCAGGGAACCCCGGGCATGTCCGGCGCCACCATTACCGGTGATGGCCGTATTGCGCTGATTCTCGATGTTCCGAGCATGCTCAAGCGTTACGCCGCACGGCGTATTTGATTCGGCGGGGAGGGGCGGTTGGCCTCGCCCCACCTAACGGAGTGTTTATGGCAGTCAAAGTCCTGGTGGTGGACGATTCGGGTTTTTTCCGCCGCCGCGTCTCGGAAATTCTTTCAGCAGATTCGAATATCCAGGTCGTCGGTACGGCGACCAACGGTAAAGAGGCGATTGATCAGGCCCTGGCACTCAAGCCGGATGTGATCACCATGGACTACGAGATGCCGATGATGGATGGCATCACCGCCGTGCGGCACATCATGCAGCGTTGCCCGACGCCGGTGCTGATGTTCTCGTCCCTGACCCATGAAGGCGCGCGAGTGACCCTTGATGCGCTGGACGCCGGGGCAGTGGATTTCCTGCCGAAGAATTTCGAAGACATCTCGCGCAATCCCGAGAAGGTCAAGCAGTTGCTGTGCGAGAAGGTGCACAGTATTTCGCGCAGTAATCGCCGCTTCAGCAGTTACAGTGCGCCGCAACCGGCTGCGGCTCCCGCGCCGGCCGCTTCTAGTTTCAGCAGTTCGGTGCGTCCGGCGCCGGCTCCCGCCCGCGCCGCGGCCTCCGCTCCGGCATCCCCGGCGCCCAAGCGCAAGGCTTACAAGTTGGTGGCCATTGGCACCTCTACCGGTGGTCCGGTGGCATTGCAGCGGGTCCTGACCCAACTGCCGGCTAACTTCCCGGCCCCCATTGTGTTGATCCAGCACATGCCGGCGGCGTTCACCAAGGCGTTTGCCGAGCGCCTGGACAAGTTGTGCCGTATCAGCGTCAAAGAGGCCGAGGATGGCGATATCCTGCGGCCAGGCCTGGCGTTGCTGGCCCCTGGCGGCAAGCAAATGATGATTGACGGTCGCGGCGCGGTGAAGATTCTTCCTGGTGATGAGCGTCTGAACTACAAGCCATGCGTGGATATCACCTTTGGCTCCGCAGCCAAGTCCTACAGCGACAAAGTTCTGGCGGTGGTGCTCACCGGTATGGGCGCTGACGGTCGCGAGGGCGCGCGCCTGCTCAAGCAGGGCGGCAGTGCTGTATGGGCTCAGGATGAAGCCAGCTGCGTGATTTACGGCATGCCCATGGCTATCGTCAAAGCCAATCTGGCGGATGCGGTGTACAGCTTGGACGACATCGGCCGGCACTTGGTCGAGGCTTGTCTCTGATGGATGTGCTGAGCCTTATCGGGATCATCATGGCGTTTGTCGCCATCATTGGCGGCAATTACCTCGAAGGTGGTCATCTCTCGGCTCTGGCTAACGGTCCCGCCGCGCTGATCGTGCTCGGCGGCACGATCGGTGCGGCCTTGCTGCAGTCGCCCTTGAGCGCTTTCAAGCGGGCCATGCAAATTCTGGTGTGGATTCTGTTTCCGCCCCGGGTCGATTTGTCCGGTGGCGTCGACCGGGTGGTCAACTGGAGCCTGACCGCGCGCAAGGAGGGGCTTCTGGGCTTGGAAGGCGTCGCGGATGCCGAGCCGGATAGCTATTCGCGCAAAGGCCTGCAGTTGCTGGTAGACGGCGCTGAGCCGGAAGCCATTCGCAGCATCCTGGAGGTGGACTTTTACACCCAGGAAAGTCGTGATATCGAGGCGGCCAAGGTGTTCGAGAGCATGGGCGGCTACGCGCCGACGATCGGCATCATCGGTGCGGTAATGGGGCTGATTCACGTGATGGGCAACCTGGCCGACCCGTCGCAATTGGGCAGTGGCATTGCCGTGGCTTTCGTCGCCACTATCTACGGGGTGGCCAGTGCCAATCTGGTGCTGCTGCCGATCGCCGCCAAACTCAAGTCCATTGCCTTGCGTCAGTCGCGTTATCGGGAAATGTTGCTCGAAGGCATCTTGTCGATTGCCGAAGGTGAAAACCCTCGCTCCATTGAGTTGAAGCTGCAAGGCTTCATGGACTGACTATGGCCCGTCGTCGCCACCAAGAAGAACATGTCAACCACGAGCGCTGGTTGGTTTCCTACGCCGACTTCATTACCTTGCTATTCGCATTTTTCGTGGTCATGTATTCCATTTCTTCGATCAACGAGGGCAAGTACAAGGTGATTTCCGAGGCGCTGATCGGGGTCTTTACCGACTCCGATCGCAGCCTTAAGCCGATTCCCATTGGGGATGAGCGCCCCAAGACGGTGACCCCGGCCAAGCCGTTGGTCAAGGACAGCGATCAGACCGACGCTGGTATCGCCGGGGCCAGTGATCCGTTGAAAAGCATCGCCGATGATATCAGCGCGGCGTTCGGTGACTTGATCAGCTCCAGCCAGATGACGGTGCGCGGCAACGAGCTGTGGGTGGAGATCGAACTTAACTCCAGTCTGTTGTTCGGCAGCGGCGATGCGATGCCCAGCGACCAGGCGTTCACCATCATCGACAAGGTCGCGGCGATCCTCAAACCTTTCGATAACCCGATTCATGTCGAAGGGTTCACCGATAACCAGCCGATCCGGACCGCGCAATATCCAACCAACTGGGAGTTGTCCTCGGCCCGTTCGGCGAGCATCGTGCGCATGCTGGCGATGCAGGGGGTGAATCCGGCGCGGATGGCTTCGGTGGGCTACGGTGAGTTCCAGCCAGTGGCCAACAACGCCACCGCCGAAGGTCGGGCGCGTAATCGCCGGGTCGTGCTGGTGGTCTCGCGTAATCTGGATGTGCGTCGCAGCCTGACCGGCACCGGCACTGCCAATGCGACACCGGATGCGGCGCTCAAGCGTGCTGGCACACAAACTGCACCAACCCCGGTGAAAACGCCGGTACGGGGGAGCGCCGTCAATTCCCCGTCGCCCGTTTTATAAATTAGCGCTATGTCTCGCCCCGCTGTGGCCGGGCGGGAGGAACCAACCGAATGAGAGTGTGGGCAGTTGCCAATCAAAAGGGTGGTGTTGGTAAAACCACCAGTTCCATCGCTTTAGCAGGCTTGCTGGCCGAGGCGGGCAAGCGCGTGGTTGTGGTCGATCTTGACCCCCACGGCTCCATGACCAGCTATTTCGGCTACGACCCGGACAGCCTGGAGCACAGTAGCTACGATCTGTTCCTGCACAAGGGCAATGTGCCCCAGGACCTGCCGGGGCAGTTGCTGCTGGACACCAGTCATGAACGTATTTCGTTGTTGCCGTCGAGCACCGCTCTGGCCACCCTTGAGCGCCAGTCGCCGGGGCAAAGCGGTTTGGGTCTGGTAATCGCCAAGAGCCTGGCGCAGTTGTGGCAGGACTTCGACTACGCGGTCATCGACAGTCCGCCATTGCTCGGTGTGTTGATGGTCAACGCCTTGGCCGCCAGCCAGCAACTGGTGATCCCAGTGCAGACAGAGCACTTGGCGGTCAAGGGCCTGGAGCGCATGGTCAACACCCTGGCCATGGTCAACCGCTCACGCAAGCAACCGCTGCCGTTTGCCATCGTGCCGACCCTGTTTGACCGTCGGACCCAAGCCTCCCTGGGCACCTTGCGGATCTTGCGTGACAAATTTCCCGAGGCCATCTGGCAAGGCTACATCCCGGTGGATACCCGCCTGCGTGACGCCAGTCGGGCTGGGGTCACGCCCTCGCAGTTCGACGGCAAAAGTCGCGGGGTACTGGCCTACAAGGCCTTGCTCAAGCACCTGCTGGCCCAACAACTTGTGGCGCAGGTGGCTTGACGTGAAGCGTTATTCAAGTGGTTCGACGACCTGGCCGATAACCCTTACAGGTCACTGTATCGGGGTCTTTGCGTGGGCATCCTCATGAACCGTCCTCTGGATATCAAGAGCCGTCCGCAGTTGGCGCTGCAGTCTTACCTGGACGCTTTGCTGCAAGACGCCACCGAGGAGGAGCTGGCGCCCGAGACGCCCGTGGCGGTTACTCCGCAGGCCGTGGTGGAGGCTTCCAGCGAAGTGCTGGATGAGTTCCAGGCGGCGGTGCTGGAAGAGCAGGCTCGGGACGCGCGGAGTCAGCAGCAAGCCGCGCCACGGGGGCAGGCTGAAGTGCCGGCGGCGATCAGCGCCCCTCTAATGGACGCTCCCGCGCCGCTGCCGGCGTCGATCTCGCCGGTGGTGCCGATGCTTCAGGCGCTGGTGCCGCCGGTGGTTGAGGTGCACTTGCCGCCGAGCAATACACCGCCTCCGGCAGCCGTTGATGACCGTCCCAGTTGGGCGGCGGAGCCTTTTGAATGCCTGCTATTCGATGTTGCCGGCTTGACCCTGGCGGTACCTTTGGTGTGCCTGGGGTCGATCTATTCTCTAGCAGGGCAGGAATTGACACCGCTGTTCGGTCAGCCGGAGTGGTTCCTCGGTATTCTGCCGAGCCAGGCCGGTAACCTGAAGGTGCTGGATACCGCTCGTTGGGTTATGCCGGATCGCTATCGTGATGATTTCCGCCAGGGCTTGCAGTACGTGATTTCGGTTCAAGGCTATGAGTGGGGGCTGGCGGTGCATCAGGTCAGCCGCTCGCTGCGCCTGGACCCCAATGAAATCAAGTGGCGCAGCCACCGTGGGCAGCGCCCGTGGCTGGCCGGCACAGTGATTGAACATATGTGTGCCCTGCTTGATGTCGCTGAACTGGCCGAGTTGATCGCCACCGGTGGCGCCAAGCAGATGGCGATCAGTCAGTCGGCCCATAAGCCGAAGTGAACCAACAACAGGCCTTGCCCGTCGGGCACGGCCACACAGAACACACGCCGTTTTCAACGGTTTTTTGAGGGGTCAGGGTATGAATAAGTCGTCGTCTGCACAGGGTTCCGAAGATCCGATCCTGCAATGGGTCACCTTCAAGCTCGATAACGAGTCCTACGGGATCAACGTGATGCGTGTTCAGGAAGTTCTGCGCTACACCGAGATTGCCCCGGTGCCGGGTGCGCCGAGCTATGTGTTGGGGATCATCAACCTGCGGGGCAACGTGGTGACGGTGATCGACACACGTCAGCGCTTTGGTCTGGTGCCCACCGAAGTCAACGACAACACCCGTATCGTCATCATCGAGGCCGACAAGCAAGTGGTCGGGATCATGGTCGACAGCGTGGCGGAAGTGGTTTACCTGCGTCAGTCGGAAGTCGAGACCGCACCGAATGTCGGTAACGAAGAGTCGGCCAAGTTCATTCAAGGCGTCTGTAACAAGAATGGAGAACTGCTGATTCTGGTTGAGTTGGACAAGATGATGAGCGAAGAGGAATGGTCGGAACTGGAGAGTATCTGATTGATCCTCGAGGTAGCGGTGATTGTCCTGGCGGTCCTTTGGGTCGCCACTTTGGCTCTGTTTCTGTCCTATACCCGTAACCAGCGTCAGATCGCCGCCGAGCAGGCAGAAGGCGATGCGCTGCGCGATCAGCGGATCAAGGAGCTGGCCAAGCGCGTCGACCACTATCAGAACGGTACGGTGCGCATGGGCGAGGATCTGCATGAGTTGCGCGCGGTGGTAGCGCCGTTGCCGGACAAGCTGGCCCAACTGGAGCAGCGTGACCCTTCCAGCCTGTCTTTTGCCCAGGCCGCGCGCTTGGTGGGCATGGGCGCCAGCGTGGACGAACTGACCCAGTCCTGCGGCCTCACCCAGGCCGAGGCGGAACTGGTCAGCAAGCTGCACAAGGGGTGAATGGCAGCGGCAAGCTCCAAGTCGCAAGCTGCAAGTTCCAGGTCGCCAGCTTGAAGCTTGTAGCTCGCAACTTGCAGCTGTTTTCCTTCAGTAGTCGTCGCCGCGCTCGGTGACGTCCTTTTCCAGTGCCACCTGTTGCGGATCATGCCCGGCTGGGAACTTACCCTTGAGGTTCCAGGCGAAGGCGATGATCTCGGCGATGGTCCGGTACAGCTCCGGCGGAATGCTTTCGCCCAGTTCCAGTCGTGCCAGCAGCTTCACCAGCTCGGCGTTCTCATAGATCGGTATTTCATAATCCCGAGCAATCTTCAGGATGGCTTCAGCCAGTTCGTCGTCGCCCTTGGCGGTGAGGGTCGGTGCTTGCTGGCCGTCATACTTGAGGGCAATGGCTTGGCGCGGTGCGGAAGATTGTTTCATGCGGTTTCGTCGACCCAGCGTTGTTCCAGTCGGGTTTGTGGGCCCTGCGGCGGGATGCCGAGGTGGCAATCCAGGTCACCGACGTTCAGCCCGCAAGCCAGCAAGCGTTCGCGCAGGTTGCCCAGGTGGCTTTCAATCAGGCTCGCCGTGTAGGTGCGTTCGGCCCAGAGCTGGCTGGACAGGCGCCCTTGAATCAGTTGTGCCTGGACCTGCAAAGGCCCCAGGGGCTCCAGGTCGAACGCCAGATCGATCCGCCACAGGGCCAGCTTGGGCTCGGGGTCTTCGCGTTTTTGGTGTGCCTCCGGTTCCGGTGCCTCTTCGCGTTGCAGTTTGACCTGCAAAGGCACGATGTCCTGCAGGTTGCGCATGGGGATCTCCAGCTGCCAGGTGGTCAATTGTCGACCATCTTCGGTCTGGCCGCGCTGTTCCAGGCTGGCCAGTTGATGGCTTTGCAAGCGTGACACGGCGGCAGCGGCCAGGCGTAGCAGGTGTTCCAGGTCGCCTTCACCTTCCAGGCTTTGCAGCAGCCGCGACGGCAGGGGGAAGCCGCTAGGGGGCGTTTTGGCGCTGACCTGGCCGAGCGTGCCCAGGGCGCTGCGCACGAAACTGGGCAGCGACTGGGCCAGGGTGTTAGCGGCGATGATTGCATTGAAGCTGGTGGAGGCGGGCAGGCCAGGGGTCAGTTGGGCAATCAATCGCAGCAGATCGCCCTTCATGTCAGGGGCCTGTCCAGGGTTGGCGCCGGCCAGCAACTTGGCCTCCAGAAACACGCCGCTGCCCAGCAGTGCCTGGGCCAGCCCGCGGGGGGTGCTCAGTTGCTGTGGGCCGGGAAGGCCCGCCAGTAGGCGTTCGACGGCGGCGCGCAGATCGACTGCGGATGTCGTCAGTGGGCGGTCCTCAGGCAGGTTCTGCAGGGCGCTGATCAGTTCGCTCAGCGAGCCTTGGCGGCTCTGCTGGCCGGCCAATTGAGCTGCGATGGCCAGTTGTTCCTGACGATTGCTCAGCGGCACCAGGTTCAGGGTGTGGGCGTCCGAAACCACCGCGTTGAGCAAGCTGCCGATACGCAGTGGTTGCGGGCTATCGATACTCAGCGTGGCCCCGCTCTGAGCGGTATTGAGCAGGCTGACCAGCGAGCGATAGATCGCAGGCTGGTTGCTGCCCTGGGGGAGTGTCTGGGTGGTCAGCACCTTGCCCTGGAGCAGGGTGCCCGGGGGCAGTTGCGTGGTGTCCAGGCGGGTCAGGGCCGCGACATTGCTGGCGATCGCCTGCTGTACGGTAATCACCAGGTTGTTCGCTGAAGGTTGAGTCACCGCCAGGCTGGTGCCTTGGGGTAGCGGTTGGTTGCTGGTGGCTTGCAGCGTGGTTTGCCGGCCATTGTCCAGGGTGACTTTGAGCAGCAGTTGGAAGGTTTGATCAGTCTGCTTGAGCGACAGTACTTCAGCCTTGGCGCTCTGGCCGGCGGCAATCAAGCCCTCCAGTGGCTGTGCCAGCTTGAGTAGTTCGCCGCTGATCGGCTGCGCACGTGAGGCTCCGAGAGCAGGCGCCTGGGGCAGCGGAGGGAGGTTCATTTCGCCTGACATTCGGACACAACCTGTGGAAATTAGCGCCCTTTAGAGTAGGCCTTCGCATGTATAATGCCGCCCGTCTTTGGCGCAGTGGTGAAAACATTGCAAATGTTTGACGCAGCTCTCTAGAGCAGGCCGCCAATCCATTTATTCTGCACCCTTTTAACGGCCGTCCCACTGCCGACTTGAACCCGTAAAGGCTCGCTATCCCTTGACCAGCCCCCTTCTTGAAGCCGTAGCACTCGCCTGTGAGCGCGATTGGCGGATGTTGTTTGAACACCTCGATTTGCGTCTGACGGGCGGCGACATGGTGCAAATCAGTGGCCCCAACGGCAGTGGCAAGACCAGCCTGCTGCGTTTGCTCGCCGGCCTGATGCAACCCACCAGCGGTCAGGTCCTGCTCAATGGTCAGCCCTTGCATGCTCAACGTGCCGAACTGGCGCGCAACCTGTTGTGGATCGGCCATGCCGCGGGAATCAAGGATGTGCTGACTCCCGAGGAGAATCTCAGCTGGCTCTGCGCCCTGCACCAGTCGGCAACGCGCGAGGCTATCTGGCAGGCGCTGGCGGCCGTCGGCCTGCGCGGCTTCGAGGACGTCGCCTGTCACACCCTGTCCGCCGGTCAGCAGCGTCGTGTGGCCCTGGCCCGACTGTATCTGGACGGGCCGGCACTGTGGGTCCTCGACGAACCCTTCACCGCCCTGGACAAACAGGGGGTGGCCCAGCTCGAGGAGCACCTGGCCAATCATTGTGAGCGTGGCGGCATGGTGGTGCTGACCACTCACCACACGCTGACCCGCATGCCGTCGGGCTACCGCGATCTGGATCTGGGGCGGTGGGCGGCATGAGCGTCTTTGCCCAATTGCTGGTCCGTGAATCACGCTTGCTGTTCCGACGTCCGACGGAGCTGGCCAACCCCCTGGTGTTTTTCGCCATCGTCGTTGCACTGTTCCCATTGGCCGTGGGACCTGAGACAAATCTGTTGCAAACCTTGTCTCCGGGGCTGGTCTGGGTAGCGGCTTTATTGTCCGTCCTGCTCTCGCTGGACGGGCTTTTTCGCAGTGATTTCGAGGACGGATCTCTTGAACAGTGGGTCCTTTCGTCGCACCCCCTGCCTCTTCTGGTTTTGGCCAAGGTACTGGCACACTGGGCGTTTTCCGGATTGGCACTGGTTTTGCTCGCGCCTTTGTTGGCGCTGATGCTGGGGCTGCCTGCCGCCTGCCTGCCGGTGCTGTTGTTGTCGTTGTTGCTCGGCACGCCGGTGCTCAGCTTGCTGGGGGCGGTGGGGGCGGCGTTGACGGTGGGGCTCAAGCGCGGCGGGCTGTTGCTGGCGCTGTTGATCCTGCCCTTGTACATCCCGGTATTGATTCTCGGCAGTGGCGCTTTGCAGGCGGCATTGCAGGGCATGCCGGCCACCGGTTATCTGCTATGGCTTGGGAGCCTGACCGCCCTGGCAGTGACCCTTACACCCTTTGCAATAGCGGCTGGCCTGAAGATTAGCGTCGGCGAATAATGAGGTCTGGTTGTTTTTTAACCAGTAAAGACCCTGGCTGTTCGTGAAAGCGAAGAGCAACCGTGATGGAAACAACGAATGAACTGGACTTGGTTTCATAAGCTCGGCTCGCCTAAATGGTTTTACGGCATCAGCGGCAAGCTGCTGCCTTGGCTCGGTGTGGCTGCGGCGCTGCTGATCACCGTGGGCGTGGTTTGGGGTTTGGCCTTTGCGCCACCGGACTATCAGCAGGGCAACAGCTTTCGCATTATCTATATCCACGTACCTGCGGCGATGCTGGCGCAGTCCTGCTACGTGATGCTGGCGGTCTGTGGTGTGGTCGGCCTGGTGTGGAAAATGAAACTGGCGGACGTGGCCCTGCAATGCGCCGCGCCAATCGGTGCCTGGATGACCGCCGTGGCCCTGGTGACCGGGGCGATCTGGGGCAAGCCAACCTGGGGTTCGTGGTGGGTCTGGGATGCGCGACTGACGTCTATGTTGATCCTGCTGTTTCTGTACTTCGGTCTGATTGCCTTGGGCAACGCCATCAGTAATCGTGACAGCGCCGCCAAGGCCTGCGCAGTGCTGGCCATTGTCGGCGTGGTGAATATCCCGATCATCAAATACTCGGTGGAGTGGTGGAACACCTTGCATCAGGGGGCAACCTTCACCCTCACGGAAAAACCCGCGATGCCGGCAGAGATGTGGCTGCCGCTGCTGCTCACTGCGCTGGGTTTCTACTGTTTCTTCGGGGCCGTGCTGTTGCTGCGAATGCGCCTTGAAGTGCTCAAGCGAGAAGCCCGGGCCAGTTGGGTCAAGGTTGAAGTGCAAGGCAGTCTGGAGAACGCTCGATGAGTTTTGCATCCTTCAGCGACTTTATCGCCATGGGCCATCACGGCCTGTATGTCTGGTCCGCTTATGGCATCTGCCTGGCGGTTCTGGCCCTCAACGTGGCGGCGCCGATCCTGGCCCGCAAGCGTTATCTGCAACAAGAGGCGCGCCGTCTGCGCCGGGAGAACAGTAAGTGAATCCGCTGCGTAAAAAGCGTCTTTTGATCATCCTGGCGATCCTGGTGGGCGTCGGCATTGCCGTCGGTCTGGCCCTCAGTGCGCTGAAGGAAAACATCAACCTGTTCTACACCCCGACCCAGATCGCCAACGGCGAAGCCCCCCACGACACCCGCATCCGTGCCGGTGGCATGGTGGAAGCGGGCTCTCTGCAACGTTCCGCCGATTCGCTGGACGTGAAATTCGTGGTCACCGATTTCAACAAATCAGTGACCATCACCTACCGCGGCATCCTTCCGGACCTGTTCCGCGAAGGGCAGGGCATCGTCGCCCTGGGCAAGCTCAACGCCGATGGCGTGGTGGTGGCCGATGAAGTGCTGGCCAAGCACGACGAGAAGTACATGCCGCCGGAAGTCACCAAGGCGCTGAAAGACAGCGGCCAGTCGGCACCGACGCCAGCCAAAGAGGGTTAAGCCATGAGTTCCGCACTGTTCGTTCCCGAACTTGGCCACCTGGCGATGATCCTCGCCCTGTGCTTTGCCCTGGTCCAGGCCGTGGTGCCGCTGCTGGGCGCCTGGCGCGGTGATCGCCTGTGGATGAGCCTGGCGCAGCCGGCGGCCTGGGGGCAGTTCGCTTTTCTGGCGTTCGCCTTCGGTTGCCTGACCTACGCCTTTATGAGCGACGACTTTTCGGTGGCTTACGTCGCCAGCAACTCCAACAGTGCTTTGCCCTGGTATTACAAGTTCAGTGCGGTGTGGGGCGCCCACGAAGGTTCGTTGCTGTTGTGGGCGTTGATTCTTGGCGGCTGGACCTTCGCGGTGTCGGTGTTTTCGCGGCAGTTGCCGCAAGTGATGCTGGCCCGGGTATTGGCGGTGATGGGCATGATCAGCACCGGCTTCATGCTGTTCCTGATCATGACCTCCAACCCGTTTGCGCGGATTCTGCCTCAGGTGCCGGCGGACGGTCGCGACCTCAACCCGTTGCTGCAAGACATCGGTCTGATCGTTCACCCGCCGATGCTCTACATGGGCTACGTCGGTTTTTCGGTGGCTTTCGCCTTCGCCATTGCCGCGTTGCTGGGCGGACGCCTTGACGCCGCCTGGGCTCGCTGGTCGCGTCCGTGGACCATCGTTGCCTGGGCCTTCCTCGGCATCGGCATCACCCTGGGCTCCTGGTGGGCCTACTACGAGCTTGGTTGGGGCGGCTGGTGGTTCTGGGACCCAGTGGAAAACGCCTCGTTCATGCCTTGGCTGGTGGGAACGGCGTTGATTCACTCCCTGGCGGTTACGGAGAAGCGCGGCGTATTCAAGAGCTGGACCGTGTTGCTGGCTATTGCCGCGTTCTCCTTGAGTCTGCTGGGTACCTTCCTGGTGCGTTCCGGGGTCTTGACTTCGGTCCATGCCTTTGCCTCTGACCCTGAGCGCGGTGTGTTCATCCTGATCTTCCTGTTGTTTGTCGTGGGAGGGTCGCTGACCCTGTTTGCCCTGCGCGCACCAGTGGTCAAAAGCCAGGTGGGGTTCAACCTGTGGTCCCGAGAAACCTTGCTGCTGGGCAATAACCTGGTGTTGGTGGTGGCAGCCTCGATGATTCTCCTGGGCACCCTGTATCCGTTGGTCCTGGATGCCCTGACCGGGGCCAAGCTGTCGGTGGGGCCGCCGTACTTCAACGCGCTGTTCATTCCGCTCATGGCATTGCTGATGGTGGTGATGGCGGTGGGCGTGCTGGTGCGTTGGAAAGACACTCCGGTGAAATGGCTGATGAGTATGCTCGCTCCGGTTCTGCTCGGTAGCGTGGCGCTGGCGGTGGTGGCCGGTATCGCCTACGGCGACTTCAACTGGGCGGTGTTGGCGACCTTCCTGCTGGCCGCCTGGGTATTGCTGGCCGGGGTGCGCGACATTTTTGACAAGACTCGTCACAAAGGCCTGATCAAGGGCCTGCCGAGCCTGACTCGCAGCTATTGGGGCATGCAGTTGGCGCACCTGGGCATTGCGGTCTGCGCCCTGGGTGTAGTGCTGTCGAGCCAGAACAGCGCTGAGCGCGACCTACGCCTGGAGCCGGGCGAGTCCATGGAACTGGCCGGTTATCACTTCATTTTTGAAGGCGCCAAGCATTTTGAGGGGCCGAACTTCACCTCCGACAAAGGCACCATTCGAGTGGTGCGCAACGGCAAGGAAGTGGCGGTGTTGCACCCGGAAAAACGCCTGTACACGGTGCAGAACTCGATGATGACCGAAGCGGGGATCGATGCCGGCTTTACTCGCGATCTGTATGTGGCGTTGGGGGAGTCCCTGGGTGATGGCGCCTGGGCGGTGCGGGTACACGTCAAGCCTTTCGTGCGCTGGATCTGGTTCGGCGGCCTGCTCACCGGCTTCGGTGGCTTGTTGGCGGCCATGGACCGGCGTTATCGGGTCAAGGTTAAAAGCCGCGTGCGCGAAGCGCTGGGCATGACAGGAGCGGCGGCATGAGACGCTGGATGATGATGTTGCCCCTGGCGGTGTTCCTGGTGGTGGCGGTGTTTCTGTATCGGGGCTTGTACCTGGATCCGGCCGAGTTGCCGTCGGCGATGATTGGCAAGCCGTTCCCCGAGTTCTCCCTGCCGTCGGTGCAGGGCGACAAGACTCTGACCCGCGCCGACTTCCTGGGGAAGCCGGCGTTGGTCAACGTCTGGGGCACCTGGTGCATTTCCTGCCGGGTCGAGCACCCGGTGCTGAACAAGCTGGCCGAGAAGGGCGTGGTGATCTACGGCATCAACTACAAGGACGTCAACGCCGATGCCCTGAAGTGGTTGACCGAGTTCCACAACCCCTATCAATTGGACGTGCGTGACGAAGAGGGTTCCCTGGGCCTTAACCTGGGTGTCTACGGCGCTCCGGAAACCTTCTTCATCGATGCCCAGGGCATCATTCGCGACAAGTTTGTCGGGGTGATCGACGAAGTGGTGTGGCGCGAACAACTGGCCGGCAAATACCAGGCCCTGGTGGACGAGGCCAAGCCATGAAGCGTTGGTTAGCCGCTGCCCTCCTGGGCCTGTGCATCACCGGCGTCGCCCACGCTGCCATCGATACCTACGAGTTTGCCAATGACGGTGAGCGTGATCGGTTTCGCGAGTTGACCAAGGAGCTGCGCTGCCCCAAGTGCCAGAACCAGGACATTGCCGATTCCAACGCACCGATCGCGGCGGACCTGCGCAAAGAGATTTTCCGCATGCTCGGCGAGGGCAAGGACAATCAACAGATCATCGACTTCATGGTCGACCGCTACGGTGACTTCGTTCGTTACAATCCGGCCCTGACCGGCAAGACCGCCTTGCTCTGGTTCGGTCCTGGCGGGTTGCTGTTGGGTGGCCTGGTCATCATTGCCGTGATTGTCCGGCGTCGTCGCGCTCAGCGCAGCGATAGCCCGAACACGCTTTCTGTCGAAGAGCGTCAGCGCCTCGACCAACTGCTGGATAAAAACCACCCATGATTGATTTCTGGCTTGCGGCAGGCTTGCTGCTTCTGATTGCCCTGAGTTTCCTGTTGATCCCGGTATTGCGTGAGCGTCGCGCTCAGCGTGAGGAGGATCGTACCGCGCTGAACGTAGCGCTTTATGAAGAGCGCGTGGCTGAGTTACACAGCCAGCAGCAGGAGGGCGTGCTCAGTGTCGAACAGATGGACAGCGGTCGCGCCGAGGCCGCCCGCGAACTGCTGGCGGACACCGAAGGCAGCAGCGAGGTGCGTAGCTCGCGCCTGGGCAAGCCGCTGCCGTTGCTGGCGGCGCTGCTGGTGCCGATTCTGGGCCTGGGGCTGTACCTGCACTTCGGTGCCAGCGACAAGGTCGAGTTGACCCGTGAGTTCGCCCAGGCACCGCAGTCCATGGAAGAGATGACCCAGCGCCTGGAGCGTGCGGTCGCAGCGCAGCCCGACTCCGCCGAGGGGCTGTATTTCCTCGGTCGCACCTACATGGCTCAGGAGCGTTCTGCGGAGGCGGCGAAGATCTTCGAACGCACCGTGGCCCTGGCCGGTCGTCAGCCCGAGCTGTTGGGGCAATGGGCCCAGGCCCAGTACTTTGCCGACAACAAGCAATGGTCGGACAAGGTCCAGGGCTTGACCGACGAAGCGTTGAAAGCCGACCCCAATGAGGTCACCAGCCTCGGACTGCTGGGGATTGCCGCCTTTGAAGGTGGGCGTTTCCAGGAAGCCATCGATTACTGGAAGCGTCTGCAGGCGCAACTGCCGCCGGACGACAATTCCCGCGCTGCGTTGCAGGGTGGGATCGATCGGGCCAGTGAAAAGTTGTTGGCCAGCGGTGGCAAGGTCGTGACCGAGCCTGTGGTTAAAGCCAAGGGCGCGCTGATCAAGGTCCGTGTCGATCTGGCGCCTGAGCTCAAGGCCAAGGTCCAGCCGGGTGACAGTGTGTTCATCTTCGCCCGGGCGACCCAGGGGCCGCCGGCGCCGCTGGCCGCCAAGCGTCTGACCGTGGCCGATCTGCCCGCCACTGTCGAATTGGGCGATGCCGACGCGATGATGCCGCAGTTGAAACTGTCGAACTTTCCTGAAGTCCAACTGGTTGCGCGCGTGTCCCGCGCCGGTCAGCCAACGGCCGGTGAGTGGGTCGGGCGCAGTCAGCCGCTGGCCAGCAGCACCACGGCCGCCCAGCAACTGACCATCGACAGCCCGGATCAGTAATCAGAGAAGCCGCCATGACCGTCATCCTTCGCATCACCCTGTTATCAATGGTCTTGGGGGTGAGCGCATGTACGGTGCAGCGGCCGCAGCCCACCAGTTCCGAGCCGATCCCCCCGGCGGGGCCGAGCATCCGCCCGGCTCCATCCACGGCGCCGGGTACGCCCGGCACGCCGATTCCTGCCGCCAAGCCCCGGCCACGCACCTCCGCCAGTTTCGCACCGCCACCGGGCGGGCACAGCCACTGGGATGCGCGTTTGGGGGTCTATGTGCTGGATGATCAGAGCAACACCTTTTACCGCCAGCGCACCTATTACCGTTGGAACAATGGCTGGAGCCGCTCCATCAGCCCTGATGGACCTTGGGAAGACACCGATATCCACGGTGTGCCCGCCGGCCTCGGCCGCCAGTTTCAGTAGCTGCGGCGCTTGCTGGTTAACCGCAAAGGCTCGGAGCAGAGCCGGCGCCCGGGGTTGTTTATTTAAGCCTCGGGATGTCTGGCCGATACAACGGGGTGTTTCCGAGTATCCGCCGCTGAGCGCCCGATGAAGAATGACCTGAACAAACCCTATTTCGCGCCGATGGTGTTCTGGCTTGCCGTGATCAGTGTGCTGTTGCTGCTCTATGGTTTCAGCTCGGCCGAGGTGCCCGAACTGATCTATCTGTCACTGGAGCCACTGTGCCTGCTGGTGGCGTTCGCCTTCATGTACTCCTTCTTCTGCTGGAGTTTCATATCGGTCTGGCGCCTGGGGGAGATCGGTTGGAAGCGCGTGGATTACGGTTGGCTGTTGTTGGCGTCGTTGGCCTTGATCAGCGCCACCCAGGCGGTGCGCGTGGACTGGTTTCAGACCGACCATCAGTTGGCCCAGCAGGCCCAGGCCGGGCTGCAGCGGCGCGTCGCCACAGAGATCGATGACATGCTGGGCGGTGAACACTGTAAGACGGCCGTGGAACGCTACGAGCCTCAGGATGCGGCTCAGGTCACGAACCTGTGCGAGCGTTTTGCCGCGCTGGAGCGCACGGCAGATGGGCGCCTCTCGGCCCTGGCGGTGGTCAAGGTGCAGCAGGCGCTGGAGGGCATTCGCGGAGAATACACGGCGCCCCCCATTACGCAGTGGTTGCAGAGCCTGGGTGAAAGCCTCCAGGCGCTGGAACAGCAGCGTGCCGAGGTGCGTCGCTTGAATGGTTTGATGGCGGTCACCGACACCGAGAAGCTCTATGGCTACTTCGTGCCCCTGCTGCTGGTGGTCGCCCTGGCCCTGCGCGCTTCCAAGGTCACCGGCGAGGTGCTGCTCAAGGTGCCACGACGGCGCAAGTTGTGGCTGATTGTCAATCGTCGGGTGGTCATCGACGGCCTGGGTTTCGCCCGTGGCGCCCGTGCCCGTCTGGACGAGGCCCTGAGCAACTGGCGGGTAGCACGTTGGGGCGTGGTGCACCTGGGTTGCGACTTTATCGGCGCGCCCGGCCCCCAGGACACCCCGGTCCCGGTGAGCCCGGGCTTCTACGAGAACGAATTTCGCCTGGCGAGCCTTGCCGATTTTGATAGCAGCAAGTTTGTCGAATGGGCCGCCACTCAGACCATCGACACTCTGTATCTGGTGGGCGAGACCGACTTGGGGCTGATCGAACGCCTGCGGCGTTGGGGCGAGGCGGCGAACATCGAAGTGCTGGTGCGCGAACGTATCTGAAGCGCCTGTTTCAGAGGTGCTCCAGGTTATCCACAAACGCCCGGGCCTTGGCCGTAATCACCGATTGATGGCCTGTCAGTTCAGCGGGATGCCACGGTTCGCCATGGCGGCAAATACCCGGGGAGTGACCTGCGCCATGGGGCATTCGGCGATCTTGCGCGCCGTGTGGCTTGAGGCGACGGGGCAGCCCCTACGCGAGGGGACGGTCGAGGACGGCCCCGGAGGGGGACGATGTGCATTCGGGCGCCGGCCATCGGCGTAATCTGGGGGGCGACGCGGGCCTGTTGCAGGTCGATGGACTGTGGATTGGACGGCCGAGTCCTGCCCACCTGCGAGCTTAGGCTCGCACCGGGCTGCGGTTGTCCTTCACCAGCAGGAAGCGCAGCAAGGCCAGCAGCGCAAAACCGCTGCCCACCAGCACGATTCCCAGCCAGCCGTGGTGCTCGTAGACCACGCTGGCAATCGATGAGCCAAACGCGCCACCAATAAAGATGCTGGTCATGTACAGAGCGTTGAGGCGTCCGCGGCTATGGGCGTCCAGGGCGTACACGGCCCGCTGCCCGAGCACCATGTTCATTTGCACGCCAAAGTCCAGAATCACCCCGGTTACCGCCAGGCCGATGACGCTATAGGCCGGATGAATCAAGGTCGGGATAAAGCTCAGGGCCGCCAGTAGCATTGCCAGCAGCGAGGCGATGCGGGTATGGCCGGCATCCGCCAGGCGTCCGCTGATAGGGGCGGCGACGGCACCGATGGCGCCCACCAGGGCGAAGATCGCGATTTGGCTTTGCGACAAACCGTGATGCCGGGCCAACTCCAGGGGGGCGGCCGTCCAGAACAGGCTGAAGGTGGCGAACATGCAGCCCTGGTAAAAGGCCCTCTGACGCAGTAGCGGTTGCTGACGCAGCAGGCCGCCCAGGGAGCGCAGCAGTTGGCCGTAAGTGGCGTTGTGGGCGGGTTGCCGTTTGGGAATGGTCAGCATCAACACCAGGCTGATGGCGGCCATCAGCACTGCGGCGGCGATGAACATGGCCCGCCAGCCAAAGAGGTCGGCCACCACGCTGGAGACCGGGCGCGCCAGAAGAATGCCCAGCAGCAGGCCGCCCATGATCCCGCCCACCACGCGGCCACGGGACTCTTCGGGAGCCAGGTGCGCCGCCAGGGGAATGAGGATCTGCACCGACACTGAACTGAAGCCGATCAGCAGCGACATCAGGAGAAAGGCGTTGGGGTGCTGGGTAAAGGCTGCGCCAAGCAGGCTGGCGATGGCCACCAGGGTGGTGCTGATCATCAGTCGGCGATTTTCCAGCAGGTCGCCCAGGGGCACCAGGAAGAACAGCCCGAGGGCATAACCGATCTGGGTCAGGGACACGATCAGGCTGGCCAGGGCGCTGGACAGGCCCAAGTCCGGGGCGATCAGTTCGATGATCGGCTGCGCGTAGTAGATGTTGGCGACGATGGCCCCGCAGCAGAAGGCGAACACCAGCACCATGCCAGAGGTCATTGTCACGTTGCTGGCAGGCAGCGCCCGGGTCGTGGAAGTCATCAGGGTTCTCTTGGCGGCCAAAGGAGGGCGCGAGGTTAAAAGCGTGCGCGGTCATGCAGTCGAAAGGGCTGGGCAATGGCATTTATTCCGACCTGGAATAAATGAGCCCCGGCAGTGCATCGGTGATTGTCCACGGCCGTCGCCGCCGACGGGTGATGATACATTTACTTACATCTATTTCGATAGCATGCTCATGATGTGCGCACGCCAGGGGCTGGCCGCCCGCTCAAGATTGCCAGATGTTGCTAGACCGTCGATGCGCTGGAACTTCAAGAAGGCTTGGTTTAGGGTTTTCGGTCGTTCAGCTCGGCGTGAGTCTCTTATGGAAAAGTCAACGTTCAATCCGGACAGTGTGTTCAATTCGTTGCAATACGGTTTCAGTCAGGCCGTTGAGGTGCGCGGCGGCCGCCGTCTGCTGTTGTCCGGGCAAGTGGGTGTGGATGAGCAGGAGCGTACCGTCGGGCCAAGCCTGCGGGAGCAGACAGACAAGGCATTTGACAATATCGAGAGCGTCCTGGCGGAGGCTGGCGGCCAGTTGGCAGATGTCGTGATGCTGCGGATCTATATCGCTGAAGCGGCCCGAGACCAGCAGGAGGAAATCAGCGCGGTGCTGCTGGAGCGTTTTGCCAGCCAGCCTCCGGCGTCTTCCTGGATTGTCGTCAGCGGTTTGTCACTGCCTGAGTGGTTGATCGAAGTCGAGGCGGAGGCGGTGCTGGAGGAGCGTCATCAAGCAGCTGAAGCGGCGTTGTTCAGCTCAATGCGAGCGCTCTGAGCCTTATAGCGGCGGAATGAAAAGCGGCGGAATGAAAAAGCGACCCTGTGAGGGTCGCTTTTTTTGCCCGCGCGGGTTAGTTGGCGTTGGTGTAGATCTGGTCGAAGATCCCGCCGTCATTGAAGTGGGTCTTTTGCACCGTGCGCCAGTCACCGAAGGTTTTCTCCACCGAGAGGAAGTCGACTTTCGGGAAGCGATCAGTGAATTTGGCCAGCACATTCGGGTCCCGCGGGCGCAGATAGTTGTTGGCGGCGATTTCCTGGCCTTCTGGCGACCAGAGGTAGTTCAGGTATTCCTCGGCCGCAGCGCGGGTGCCTTTTTTGTTGACCACCTTGTCCACCAGCGACACCGGTGGTTCGGCTTCAGCGGATACGCTTGGGTAGATCACTTCGAACTGATCACGGCCGAATT
Source organism: Pseudomonas sp. LD120 (assembly GCF_009861525.1). Taxonomy (GTDB): domain Bacteria; phylum Pseudomonadota; class Gammaproteobacteria; order Pseudomonadales; family Pseudomonadaceae; genus Aquipseudomonas. The sequence goes on from NZ_WVHL01000005.1 coordinate 2,035,970, forward strand.
CGCGGGCGATCATTTCCGCTTCGTTCTCGAAGGTCACCAGTATGTCGCCGATCTGGTTGGTCATGAAGGTAGTGGTGGCGGCGCGGCCACCGGTGTCCAGTACCGGTGCTTGCTTGAACAGCTTGCCGACGAAGTCCTTGGCCTTGTTCTCGTCGCCGCCGCTCTTGAGTACGTAACCCCAAGCCGAGAGGTAGGTATAGCGACCATTACCCGAGGTTTTCGGGTTGGGCACAATCACTTGCACGCCATCCTTGAGCAGGTCGGGCCAATCTTTCAGGGCCTTGGGGTTGCCCTTGCGCACGATGAACACCGTGGCCGAGGTGAACGGCGCGCTGTTGTTCGGCAGACGCGTCACCCAGTTGTCTGGCAATAATTTGCCGTTATCCGCCAGGGCGTTGATGTCGGTGGCCATGTTCATGGTGATGACATCCGCCGGCAGACCGTCGATGACAGAGCGCGCCTGTTTGCTGGAGCCGCCGAAGGACATCTGCAGGGTGATGTTCTCGTTGTGCTCGGCTTTCCAGTGTTTCTGGAAGGCAGCGTTATAGTCCTTGTAGAAGTCGCGCATCACGTCATAGGACACGTTGAGCAGGGTCGGTGCGGCCTGGGCGACACTGCCCAGGGCCAGGCCGGCGGCCAGAAGCGAGGCGTTTAAGAGTTTTTTCACTGCACATTCCTTTTGTTCGAACGTGAAAGCCATTTGCCGCCGACTATAGCGGTGTCGCTATATCTCTTTAAAGATTAAAAAGTACTTTGCTTATTCCATTTTCTTGAATAACGCATTGCCGCAGCGTGAGCAAAAGGCTGCCGCCGGTTCGTGGTGGTTTTTCCGGCAGACCGGGCAGTCGTGCTTGAGTTGTTCGCCGCGCATGGCGTTGGCCAGTTCTGCGGTGAAGATCCCGGTGGGTACGGCGATGATCGAATAACCGGTGATCATCACCATGGACGAGATCATTTGGCCGATCACGGTCTTGGGTACGATATCGCCGTAACCCACGGTGGTCAGGGTGACGATCGCCCAGTAGATGCCCTTGGGGATGCTGGTGAAGCCGTGCGCCGGTCCTTCCACTACGTACATCAAGGTGCCGAACACCGTGACCAGGGTGCAGACGCTGAGCAGGAACACCAGGATCTTCTGTTTGCTGCCGCGCAACGCATCCAGCAGGTAGTGCGCCTGCTTCAAGTAGGGCGCCAGTTTGAGCACTCGAAAGATCCGCAGCATGCGGATGATGCGGATGATCAGCAGGTACTGGGCGTCGCTGTAGTAGAGGGCGAGGATGCCGGGGACGATCGCTAACAGGTCCACCAGGCCATAAAAGCTGAAGGCATAGCGCAGGGGCTTGGGGGAGCAGTACAGGCGCAGGGCGTACTCGATGGCGAAGATCAGGGTGAAGCCCCATTCGATAAACGCCAGGACGTTGGCGTAGCTGCTGTGCACCTTGTCGATGCTGTCGAGGATGACGATCACCAGGCTGGCGAGAATGATCAACAACAGGGCGGTATCGAAGCGTCTTCCAGCCACTGTATCGGTCTGAAAGATCATTACGTAGAGGCGCTGACGCCAGTCGTTGCTAGTACCCATGGAAATCGCCTGAATCAAAGATCAGCGAAGCCTAGGGGGATTTACCGGGGGAGCGCAAGGCGAGTTGTCGCGGCGCATGCGTCCCAGCCCCTCGGCGGCGTGCAATAACCAGCAGGCGAGTACGAAGGGCGCGGTGAGCGGCGCCAGCCCCAGGGCAAGAATGCCTGGAGTGAGCAGCAGTGTGAGGAGTATTCCCAGCAACGGCTGCCAGGGGCTACGACGGTGTTGGCCCAGGGCCAGCGCTGCCAGCGCGCCGTTGTAGCCCGCCAAGCCCAGCAGTGCCTCTTGGGGCTGGTGTTGCAACAGGGCGACGCTCAGCCCGATGACGGAGCCGATCAACGCCCAGCTCGCTGCGCGGCGGTTGGCCAGCAGCAAGCCGCCGCCAATCAGCAGGCCGGCCAGGGGATGGGCGAGGAAGATGACTTGGCTCAGGCCCTGGAGCGCTCCGCCAACAAGGTTCGACACAGATAGGGCCGGCGCTGCTTGCGGTGTCGATTGCAACGGATCTGCCAGGCTCAGCAGCAACCAGCCAAGACTGACAAAGGGCGCGGTGTAGACCGGCAGGCCACCCGATTGGCGCGCGCGTTTGAGCCATTGCTGGGTGATGATTGTGCTCAGACCGCTGGCGGCAATGATCAGCGGTGGCAGCAGCACCGACCAAGGCAGGTACAGGCTCAGCAGCAGCCCCAGGAGAATGCCGTTGTAGCTGAAGAGTCCGGCTTGTCGGTCGGTTTTGGCGTAGCCCCGTCGTTGTGCGGTGAGCAGTCCGGCCAGGGCGCCCAGTAGGGCGCCGCCGAGCAGGGTTGGGGCGCTGATCAGGATCGCCAGCAGGCACAGCAGGCCGCACAACGGATGGCGCTGGAGGAAGATCTGACTGAAACCGTTCAGCAAGGCTGTCGCCCAGTCGGGGCAGAAGGCATTAAAAGAGTGTGAGGGCATGACAAAGGTCGGTGGAGGTGGCCGCTACCCGGCGCTGCCCATGATCCGCCAGGCCTCCTCTGCGGGGGCACTGTGCGGCTCAGCGGTTCAGCGCCGGTATTGGTGACCGGTCAAAGAAGGGTTTCGACGCGCAGGGAGTTGGTGGTTCCCGGTTGGCCGAACGGCACGCCGGTGGTGATGACCACGGTATCACCGCGTTTAGCCAGTCCCTGGGCTTGGGCGATTTCCAGGGCTGTGCTACAGACCTCGTCGACTTGGCGCAAGCGGTCGTTGACCACTGAGTGCACGCCCCAGGTCAGGGTCAGTCGGCGTGCGGATTCCAGGTTCGGCGTGAGGTTGAGGGTCGGCACTGACGGGCGTTCCCGGGCGGCGCGTAGGGTAGAGTTGCCGGATTCGCTGTAGTTCACCAGTACGGCCACTGGCAGGATGCTGCACACCCGACGGATCGCGCAGCTGATGGCGTCGGACACCGTCGCCTCGGCCTGGGGGCGGCTGACGTCCAGTTGGTTCTGGTAGTCCGGACCACTTTCTACCTGGCGGATGATTTTGCTCATCATCTGCACCGCCTCCAGTGGGTATTCACCGGAGGCAGTTTCCGCAGACAGCATCACCGCATCGGCACCTTCGCCCACGGCGTTGGCAACGTCGGTCACCTCGGCTCGGGTCGGGGCAGGCGAGAAGCGCATGGACTCCAGCATTTGCGTGGCAACCACCACGGGTTTGCCCAGCTGGCGGCAGGTGCTGATGATGGTTTTCTGGATCTGTGGCACGGCTTCGGCTGGTACTTCCACTCCCAGATCGCCCCTGGCAACCATGATCGCGTCGCTCAATTCGGCGATCTCCCGCAGATGGGTCACCGCCGAAGGCTTCTCGATCTTGGCCATCAGGTAGGCCCGGTCACCGATCAGGGTACGGGCTTCGCGGATGTCTTCTGGACGTTGCACGAAGGACAACGCCACCCAATCCACGCCCAGTTCCAGGCCGAAGCTCAGGTCGCGGCGATCCTTGGCGGTCAGTGGGCTGAGGTCGAGCACGGCCTGGGGCACATTGACGCCTTTGCGGTCCGACAGTTCGCCGCCATTGAGGACGGTGGTTTCGATGGCATCGGCGTGCTTGGCGATGACCCGCAGGCACAGCTTGCCATCGTCCAGCAGTAGGTCCATGCCGGGCTCCAGCGCGGCGATGATCTCCGGGTGAGGCAAGTTGACTCGTTGAGCGTTGCCCGGCGTCGGGTCTAGGTCCAGGCGCAGGGCTTGCCCGCGCACCAACTGCACCTTGCCGTCGGCGAAGATGCCGACCCGCAGTTTTGGCCCTTGCAGGTCCATGAGAATGCCCAGGGGCTGGTTCAGCTCGCGCTCGATCTGGCGGATCCACTCATAGCGCTGGGCGTGATCGGCATGGGCGCCGTGGCTGAAGTTGAGTCGAAAGATATTGACGCCGGCGTTGACCAGTTCACGGATGTCGTCGATGCCGTCGACGGCTGGCCCCAGGGTGGCGAGGATCTTGACCTTTTTGTCAGGCGTCATGTTCGAGGGTCTCAAGAATCAGGATGGCGCGGAAGTCGTTGACGTTGGTGCGGGTCGGCTCGGTGACGATCAAGTCGTCCAGGGCGGCGAAATAACCATAGCCGTTATTGTTGTCCAGCTCATCGCTGGCGCTCAGGCCCAAGGCCTTGGCTCGGGCGTAGCTGTCCGGCGTCATGATTGCTCCGGCGTTGTCTTCGGAGCCGTCAATGCCATCGGTGTCGCCGGCCAGGGCATAGATGCCGGGGTGGCCCTTGAGGCTGTCGGTCAGGCTCAGGAGGAATTCGGCGTTGCGCCCACCACGGCCATTGCCGCGCACGGTGACCGTGGTTTCTCCGCCGGAGAGGATTACGCAAGGTGCCGCCAGAGGCTGGCCATGCGCAGCCACCTGGCGGGCAATGCCCGCGTGAACCTTGGCCACCTCCCGCGATTCACCCTCCAGGTCACCAAGGATCAAGGGACTGAAACCTGCGCGACGGGCTTTAACGGCGGCAGCTTCCAGGGATTGCTGGGGGCGGGCGATCAATTGGAAGTGGCTGCGGGCCAGGCTCGGGTCTCCCGGCTTGACGGTTTCCGACTCGGGGCTTTGCAGCCAGTTGCGTACCGTTGCCGGTGTTTCGATCCCGTAGCGCTTGAGAATCGCCAGGGCCTGGGCCGAAGTGTTCGGGTCGGCGACCGTGGGGCCGGAGGCGATGACCGTGGCCAGGTCGCCGGGCACGTCGGAGATCGCATAGGTGTAGACCGTGGCCGGCCAGCAAGCCTTGGCCAGCCGTCCGCCCTTGATCGCCGAGAGGTGCTTGCGCACGCAATTCATCTCGCCGATGGTCGCGCCGGATTTCAGCAAGGCCTTATTGATGGCCTGTTTGTCGGCCAGGGTAATGCCGGCGGCGGGCAGGGCCAGCAACGCCGAGCCGCCACCGGACAGCAGGAAGATCACCTGGTCCTGTTCTGTCAGGCCGCTGACGCGCTCCAGCACCCGCTTGGCCACTGCCAAACCGGCGGCGTCGGGTACCGGGTGGGCGGCCTCGACTACTTCGATCGTGTTGCACGGTGCGCCGTGGCCGTAGCGGGTGACTACCAGGCCGCTGACTTCGCCCTGCCAGTTGCGCTCCACCACTTGGGCCATGGCCGCGGCGGCTTTGCCGGCGCCGATGACGATGACACGGCCGCTGCGGTCGCTGGGCAGATAGGGTTCGAGCACGTGTTGCGGATGGGCGGCGTCGATGGCTGTGGCGAACAGCTCACGCAGGAATTGTTGCGGATCGACCGACATGGCGGGCTCCCGGGTTTCTTGTTATGGGGGGCTTGAAACAATCTGTAGCCGTTGCCGAAGGCTGCGAAATGGCCCCGGGCCTTCCTTGACCCATAAGGACCATCGCGCAGCCTTCGGCAGCGGCTACAAATGCTGCTTAGTTTTTCTCGCGGATCGAGAAATTGGCCATGTGTTCCAGGCCCTTGATCAGGGCCGAGTGGTCCCAGTTAGCGCCGCCGATGGCGGTGCAGGTGCTGAGCACTTGTTGGGTGCCGGCGGTGTTCGGCAGGTTGATGCCCAGCTCGCGGGCACCGCTCAGGGCCAGGTTCAGGTCCTTTTGGTGCAGGTTGATACGGAAGCCCGGGTCGAAGGTACCCTTGATCATGCGCTCGCCGTGCACTTCCAGGATCTTCGAGGACGCGAAACCGCCCATCAGCGCTTCACGTACCTTGGCCGGGTCGGCCCCGTTCTTCGCGGCGAACAGCAGGGCTTCGGCCACCGCCTGGATGTTCAGGGCGACGATGATCTGGTTGGCCACCTTGGCGGTCTGGCCGTCACCGTTGCCTCCCACCAGGGTGATGTTCTTGCCCATGCTCTGGAACAGCGGCAGGGCGCGTTCAAACGCCTGCTCATCGCCGCCAACCATGATGCTCAGGGTCGCCGCCTTGGCCCCGACTTCGCCGCCGGACACTGGCGCGTCAAGGTACTGCGCGCCTTTCTCGTTGATCTTGGCGGCGAAGGCTTTGGTCGCGGTGGGGGAGATCGAACTCATGTCGATGACGATCTTGCCTTTGCCGATCCCGGCGGCCACGCCGTCGGCACGCAGCAGCACGTCTTCGACCTGGGGCGTATCGGGCACCATGATGATGACGAATTCGGCTTCCTGGGCCACTTCCCGGGGCGAGGCCAGGGCCACGGCGCCGGCGGCGATCAGGTCGGCCGGGGGCTTGCCGTGGTGTTCCGAGAGCAGCAGCGAGTGACCGGCTTTCTGCAGGTTGGCGGCCATGGGGTGGCCCATGATGCCGGTGCCGATAAATCCGATTTTAGCCATGATAAAAATCCTCTATTCAACGGGGCCTTGTAGGCGCTGGCTGGCCAGCAAAGGCGGTCTTCAGGGCCGTGCTAGGCGTGCCGACCCGTTCGCCGGCAAACCGGCTCCTACAGGCGTGCGGGTTCAGATTGCGTTGTGGGTTTTCAGCCAGCCAAGGCCAGCCTCGGTGGTGGTCAGCGGCTTGTACTCGCAGCCGACCCAGCCTTGGTAGCCGATGCGGTCGAGGTGCTCGAAAAGGAAGCGGTAGTTGATTTCGCCGGTGCCCGGCTCATTGCGCCCGGGGTTGTCCGCCAGCTGGATGTGGTTGATCTGGCTGAGGTGGTTGCTCATGGTCCGCGCCAGGTCACCCTCCATGATTTGCATGTGGTAGATGTCGTACTGCAGGAACAGGTTGGCGCTGCCTACCTGTTTTTGGATCGACAGCGCCTGGGCCGTGTTGTTGAGGTAGAAACCGGGAATGTCGCGGGTGTTGATGGCCTCCATCACCAGTTTGATGCCCACCGCCTGGAGCTTGTCGGCGGCGTATTTGAGGTTGGCGACCAAGGTTTTTTCCAGCAGGCCCTGGTCCGCGCCCTGGGGGCTGATGCCGGCCAGGCAGTTGACCTGGGTGTTGCCCAAGACCTGGGCGTAGGCGATGGCCAGGTCGACTCCGGCACGGAACTCCTCGACCCGATCGGGCAGGCAGGCGATACCGCGCTCACCCTTGGCCCAGTCACCGGCCGGCAGGTTGAACAGCACCTGGGTCAGGCCGTGGGCATCGAGTTGCGCCTTGATCTCGGCGGAGCTGAATTCGTAGGGAAACAGGTATTCGACGCCGCTGAAGCCGGCATCGGCGGCGGCCTTGAAGCGGGAGAGGAAGTCCTGTTCGGTGAACAGGATGGACAGGTTGGCGGCAAAACGCGGCATGGTGGTCTCCTGTGAAGCGGTGAAGCCTGTGGCGGGCGCCAAGGTCGCAGTCGGGCTGCCCCGGCGACCTCTCTGGACAAGAGGGCGTACGGGGCAATCCCGGCAGGGTTCGGTGAACCCGATGACAGCCTGTGGCAGCGGCTCCAGGGGTTAGTCGAGCAGGGAAATCGCGGTGGGGGCGTCGTTGCCTACCAGCGCCAGGTCTTCGAACTCGTTGACCGCGTTGATCTCGGTGCCCATGGAAATGTTGGTCACCCGCTCCAGGATGATTTCCACCACCACCGGCACCTTGTAGGTCTGGAGCATTTCCTGGGCCTGGCGCAGCGCCGGCTGGATGTCCTTGGGTTCGAACACCCGCAGGGCCTTGCAACCCAGGCCTTCGGCGACCGCCACGTGGTCGACGCCATAGCCGTTGAGTTCCGGCGCGTTGAGGTTGTCGAAGGACAGCTGCACGCAGTAGTCCATGTCGAAGCCGCGCTGGGCCTGACGGATCAGCCCCAGGTAGGAGTTGTTCACCACCACATGAATGTAGGGCAGGTTGAACTGGGCGCCCACCGCCAGCTCTTCGATCATGAACTGGAAGTCGTAGTCGCCGGACAGCGCCACCACCTTGCGGCTTGGATCGGCCTTGACCACGCCCAGGGCGGCGGGAATGGTCCAGCCCAGTGGTCCAGCCTGACCGCAGTTGATCCAATGGCGCGGTTTGTAGACGTGGAGGAACTGGGCGCCGGCAATCTGCGACAGGCCGATGGTACTGACGTAGCAGGTGTCTTTGCCGAACACCTGGTTCATCTCTTCGTAAACCCGTTGCGGCTTGACCGGCACGTTGTCGAAGTGGGTCTTGCGGTGCAGGCTGGCCTTGCGCTGCTGGCAGTCATTCAACCAGGCACTGCGGTCTTTGAGTTTTCCGGCGGTTTGCCATTCGCGGGCCACTTCCAGCAGCACGGTCAGGGCGCTGCCGGCATCGGAGACGATGCCCAGGTCCGGGGTGAATACCCGGCCGATCTGGGTCGGCTCGATGTCCACGTGAATGAACTTGCGGCCTTCGGTATAGACGTCCACCGAACCGGTATGGCGATTCGCCCAGCGGTTGCCAATGCCCAGCACCACGTCGGATTTGAGCAGGGTGGCGTTGCCATAGCGGTGCGAGGTCTGCAGGCCAACCATGCCCACCATCTGCGGGTGATCATCGGGGATGCTGCCCCAGCCCATCAGGGTTGGAATTACAGGAATGCCGGTCAGCTCGGCGAACTCCACCAACAGCTCGCTGGCATCGGCGTTGATCACGCCGCCGCCGGCCACCAGCAACGGACGCTCGGCCTGGTCCAGCAGGGCCAGGGCTTTCTCGGCCTGGACTCGGGTCGCGCTTGGCTTGGCCAGGGGCAGTGGCTGGTAGGCCTCGATATCGAATTCAATTTCCGCCATTTGCACGTCGAACGGCAGGTCGATCAGCACCGGACCGGGACGGCCGGAGCGCATTTCATAGAAGGCTTTCTGGAAGGCGTAAGGCACCTGGCCCGGTTCCAGTACGGTGGTGGCCCATTTGGTCACCGGCTTGACGATGCTGGTGATGTCCACCGCCTGGAAGTCTTCCTTGTGCAGGCGGGCCCGAGGCGCCTGGCCGGTAATGCAGAGAATCGGAATCGAGTCGGCCGAGGCGCTGTAGAGGCCGGTGACCATGTCGGTGCCGGCCGGTCCGGAGGTGCCGATGCACACACCGATGTTGCCGGCCTTGGTGCGGGTGTAGCCCTCAGCCATGTGCGAGGCGCCTTCGACGTGGCGAGCGAGGACGTGATCGATGCCACCAACCTTCTGCAGCGCGGAATACAGTGGGTTGATGGCGGCACCCGGGATGCCAAAAGCGGTATCGACCCCTTCGCGGCGCATCACCAGAACGGCGGCTTCGATTGCTCTCATTTTGCTCATGGTTTTGTGCCTCTTACGTTTTATAATTGTATACAAGTGGCTTTGCGCAAAGTGTATTCATGGCGAGCGACGCAGGTCAATTGATTTTCTTGAACTGCAGTTGCTTTTGCGTAAGCCCCTATGAACCGGCGTCCATTTGTCGCACGTACCGATTTTTGCGATTTATTGTATACAAAATACAAGTTCATTGTGTTCTATTTGCTGTATCGGACTTCTCCTACAAGAAGCTTCCCTCGGGCTTTCTCAATAACAAGATAAGGACGGCACCCATGAGCGCTTTAACCTTGAAAGTCGCAGTCAACCTGGCCAATCAGGCCATCAGTGCGGGGCGCCAGATCAGCGCGGCGCCCTTGACCATCGCCGTGCTGGACGCCGGCGGGCATCTGGTGGCCCTGCAACGAGAGGACGGCGCCAGCCTGCTGCGTCCGCAGATCGCCATTGGCAAGGCCTGGGGGGCGATCGCTCTGGGCAAGGGCTCGCGCCTGCTGGCCCTGGACGCGCAGCAGCGCCCGGCATTTATCGGGGCGTTAAATGGCTTGGGGCAGGGCAGTGTGGTGCCGGCACCGGGCGGGGTGCTGATTCGGGATCAGGCGGGGGTGGTGATGGGGGCGATCGGCATCAGTGGCGATACCTCGGACATCGATGAGCAATGCGCAATCAGCGCGATCGAAGCTCAGGGCCTGGCGGCGGACGCCGGCGTCAGCGCGTAGCCCTCAACCTCGGGGCCCTGGCCTGTCGCCGCAGCCGAGCCCGCGAAAAGCTGTCAGGCGTCGGCAGGTTCCAGTGCAGCAACCAGAAGGGACGCGCAGCGCCGTCAACGGTCCGGTTCGCAGCCCTTGAGCACCAGGCGAATGATGGTCTGCGCCGCGGCTTCGTAGTCGTCTTCGTCGAGCTTGGGCTTGCCGGTGACCACCGAGATCTGCCAGTCGAAGTCGGCGTAGGTCTGGGTTGCGGCCCAGATGCTGAACATCAGGTGGTTGGGGTCGAGCGGGGCGATCAGGCCGCGATCGATCCAGGTCTGGATGCATTCGATATTGTGCTTGGCCTGGGCGTTGAGCTGTTCCACTTGCTCCGGGCTCAGGTGCGGCGCGCCATGCATGATTTCGCTGGCGAACACTTTGGAGGCGAACGGCAGGTCGCGGGAGATGCGGATTTTCGAGCGGATGTAGCTGCTGAGCACTTCGCTGGGCACGCCATCGGCATTGAACGGCGTGGAGGCCTGGAGAATCGGTTCGATGATGCTTTCCAGCACCTCGCGATAGAGATTTTCCTTGGACTTGAAGTAGTAGTAGACGTTGGGCTTGGGCAAGCCGGCCTTGGCGGCGATGTCGCTGGTCTTGGTCGCTGCAAAGCCCTTGTCGGCAAACTCTTCACTGGCGGCCCGCAGGATCAGTGCTTTATTGCGCTCGCGGATGGTGCTCATAAACCGGGGGGTTCCTTGCCTGTTCGGGCGGTTGCGCATGGTAGCACCGGCATCGCGCGAGGCTCAAGAATGCCTGTTGGCCGCGGTTTTCCTGCGCCGGGCAGGGGGCGCCCGATGCCGGGCCCACCCCGTCCACGGGGGCGTTCCATGGTGAAAAGGTCACGGATCAGTCGGGTGGATGGGGCATCGCTTGTCGTTTCCGGGAGGGGGCTGCTTGCGCGATCTCGCGTGTCGCGCGGTGAGCGCGTTATGCTTCGCGCCTTATTTCACGCGGGGAAGCCTGGCCCATGGCAGGAAGCAGTTTGCTGGTTTTGATTGACGACATCGCCGCGGTACTCGATGACGTGGCCTTGATGACCAAGTTGGCGGCGAAGAAAACCGCCGGTGTATTGGGCGACGATCTGGCGCTGAACGCCCAACAGGTTTCCGGGGTTCGCGCCGAGCGGGAGATTCCCGTGGTCTGGGCCGTGGCCAAGGGTTCGTTCCGTAACAAGTTGATCCTGGTGCCGGCGGCCTTGGCCATCAGTGCGTGGGCGCCGTGGCTGGTCACGCCATTGCTGATGCTCGGCGGCGGCTATCTGTGTTTCGAGGGCTTCGAGAAACTCGCGCACCAATACTTGCACCCGGCCGAGAGCGCCGCTGAACACCAGCAAACCCTGCAGGCGTTGGCCGATCCCCAGGTGGATCTGGTGGCCTTTGAGCGGGCCAAGATCAAGGGGGCGATCCGTACCGACTTCATTCTTTCCGCGGAAATCATTGCCATCACCCTAGGGACGGTCGCGGGGGCGTCGCTGAGCCAGCAAGTGGTGGTGCTCTCGGGGATCGCCATCGTCATGACCGCCGGCGTTTATGGCCTGGTGGCGGGCATCGTCAAGCTCGATGACTTGGGGTTGTGGCTGGCACGGAAGCCTGGCGCTTTGGCCAAGAGCGTCGGCGGGGCGATCCTGCAGGCGGCGCCGCTGATGATGAAGAGCCTGTCGGTGATCGGCACCGCGGCGATGTTCATGGTCGGCGGCGGGATCCTGACCCACGGTATTCCTGCGCTGCATCATTTGATCGAAGGTTGGGCTGAACGCAGCGCCGGGGCCATCGGCGTGGTGTCGGTGATCATGCCGACCCTGCTTAATGCGCTTGCCGGGATTGTCGCTGGCGCGGCAGTGCTGCTGGTCGTGACCTTGCTGGGCAAGGGCTGGCGCGCTCTACGTGGTTGAAGGGTGATGTGGCGAGCGGGTATCGAGCCGGCCACCGACAAGGTCGGTGGCGGCGGGCGAAACGCTGCAGGTCCAGCCTCCATCGAGCGGGGGCTGGGAAGGGGCTATTCGGCGATCTGCAGCTTGCGCGATTCGGTGTACACGTAACGCACCTTTTCGTATTCGAAAGGCGAGTTCAACTGGCCGTAACGGAAACTGGTCTGGTAGCGCTTGTCGACGACCCGCAGGCCCCAGATTTCCGGGTGATCCTCGCTGACTTTGGCGACGTTGAGGAAGTTGATCGCCGACTCCGCAGTGTAGTCCACTGCTAGTCCTGCGGTGTCCCGCAAGTTCGAAGGGCCAAGGATCGGCAGCACCAGATAGGCCCCACCGGGCACGCCATAGAAGCCCAAGGTCTGGCCAAAGTCTTCGCTCTGACGTGGCAGCCCCATCCGGGTGGCCGGGTCCCACAGGCCGGCAACGCCAATGGTGGTGTTGAGCAGCAAGCGCGCGGTGGTTTTCATCGAGCGCTGGCCTTTGAACTGCAGCAGGCTGTTCACCAGGTTGGGTACGTCGCCGAGGTTGTTGAAGAAGTTGCTGACCCCGCTGCGCAGGAAGTCTGGCGTCACATAGCGGTAACCATCCACCACCGGCAGGAACACCCACTGGTCGAAGCGGTAATTGAAGTGGTAGACCCGGCGATTCCAGGACTCCAGCGGGTCGTAGATGTTCAGGGCGTTGAGGGTCGAGCGCTCGAACTCGCGCTGGTCCAGGCCCGGATTGAACTTGAGTTGCTTCAGCGGTTCGGTGAAACCGTCGGCATCTGGAACGCTGGGCGTAGTGGTTTTGCTGTTGTCGGCCTGGGCATAGCCTGTGCAGAGTAACGCCGCGATAAGCAGAAGATGTTTAGCCACGGAAGAACTCCAGCATGGCGTCGCTGTTGACGCGGTAGTTGAGGTTGCCGCAGTGGCCGCCATGGGGGTAGACGGTCAGGCGGTCGCCGAAGGTTTTGCGCAGGAACCCCAGGTCCCCGGGGCCGAGGATTACGTCATCGGCGTTGTGCATCACGGCAATTTTCGGGCTGTCCTTGAGGTAATCCTGGAGGGCGTAGAGGCTCACCTGGTCGACCAGTTGCAGCAGGCTGCCGCCGTCGGTGCGTGCGCGCCACATCGGGATCACTTGTTCGGTCAGGTAACAGTCGAAATCGCATTGCAGGGCGCGCTTGAGAAACGGCGTCAGACTGGTGCCTTCGCGGATCGGGTACTTGGGCGGGGTGATCAGGCCGCGCCGGTTGATCAGGTCCGAGGTGAAGGCAATGTCCGCAGCCGAGAAGCGGAACGAGGTGCCGATCAACATCGCCATCTGTTCGTTGCTCAAGTGCTGCTTGGACTGCTGGAAGTCATAGAGCAGTGCGTCGTTGAGGTCGATGTAGCCCTTCTGTTTGAAGTAGCGGGTCAGTTTGCCCAGCACCAATTCGTAGAAGGTGGTGCTGTTGTTGATGCCCTTGACCTCGGTCTGTACCAATCTGTCGAGGTTGGTGACTGAGGTGTAGAGGTTGACCGGCGGGTTGAGCAGCAGGACTTTCTTGAAGTTGAAGCTGCGCCGGGTTTCATCCAGCTTGCTGACGAACGCCGCGTCCAGGGCGCCCAGGCTGTAGCCGGTGAGGTAGAACTCGGTGATCGGCAGCTTGGGATGCTGCGCCCGCACGGCCTGCATGACCCGGTACATGTCTTCGGCGTCTTCCTGGGTGACACCGGGTGTGGCGAAACGCGAAGCGGCGCTGATGAAGTCGAAGCTGGTGGGCGAGGATAACTGCACCACGTGATAGCCGGCCTTGTAATAAAGCTTCTTCAGGTATTCGTTGAGGCTGCTGTCGTAGCGCGCCCCGGTGCCGGCGATAAGGAAAATCAGCGGCGCGGCGTGGTCCTGGGTGGCGATGCGGTAGGTGAGTTTTTTCACCGCCCAGAAATTGTCCGGCAGGATGAACTCGCGCTCCGGCCGCAGGTTCAGACTGTGGTCGGATTGATTGATGTCATCGTTGGAAGGCAGTTCCGGGCGTAACTCGGGCGGTGTGGTGGCGATGGTGGCTTCAAAGGGGTTGGTCAACGGATAGCCATAGGTGGCAGGGTCGACGTCGACCGCCAGTGCGGACGCACTCAGGATAAGGCCACCGAACAGGGCAGCGAAGCGCAAGGAACGAAGCATGACTGTATCCCTAGAAGGAAGGTGCCGAAAGAGGTTCGCAGGGTATGACCACCGCGCTGCTGCCGAAGTGCCATGGTTGGCCGCAAATAACGCCTGTGACGGGGGGAGAAGGGATAATGGTAGGCGGACGATACAGGTTACCGCTATTTGCTGAACAGCAATCTGTGCATCCTGCTTGCCAAGCATCCTTGGGCGATTATGCTGGGCGCCGTTTTGATTGTTTGGAGTGTTCCATGTCCCGCCGCCTTCCGTTGATTCTGCTGTTTATCGTCCTGGTGCTGTGGTTGGCCGCCAGTTATGGCCTGCGCTACGGCTTCATGGAGGAGGCACGGTGGGTGGGCGTCTGTGCCGATGACGCCAGTCGTTGGGAATGCTCGTTGCGCTCTAGCCTGGGCTGGATGATTCATTTCAAAGTGTTGGGTTGGAGCGCCTTGGCGGCGGCGTTGCTGGGCTTCGTGGTGCCTGCTCGTGCTGGCTGGAGCCTGGCGGTGCTGGCCTTGTTGATCGGTCTGCCGGCCTTGGCGCTGTACAACACCACGTTGGCGGTATTTGCCGTGGTGATTTCGGCATTGCGCCTGGTGCGCGCCAGTCACCGATAGCCACGGTTTTTTGCCGCCGCTACCGGTGGTTGTTCAGGCGACGCGCGCCCGCAGGCTGCGCCACATTGCGGCCACCATCAGCAGGCTGACCGCAGCCCAGCCCCAGGCTTGTGGGTTGGCCAGGCCTTCCTGATACAGCTGTGGAGCAATGCCGGCGCCGACGATAAAGGTCAGCAGGGCGACCTCGCGGCGCGGAACCCGAACCGGGCGGCACAGGTAGACCAGCGCTGGCAGCAGTAAGGCGGCGCTGGGGAAGCTGCGATATCGCGGGTCGAACACCAGCTCCAGCATCATCACTGCCGCGGCGAAGCCAGCTGTTGCCAAGAGCCAGCCGGCACGTTTCTCCAGGGCATTGAAGGCGCGTTGGCGCCAGCCTTGGTGAGGGCTCAAGCTCAGTGCCCCATGGGCCAGGACCAGCAGATTCAGGCCTAACAGCAGTGCAGCCCAGCACCATTCGCCGGCAAAGCGACTGGTGACCCGTGCCAGTTCACCCCAGGTGCCAATGGCGCAAGCGGCCAGGGCGCCCAGCAGCGGCAACAGCAGCGCCGCGCGGTGATTGCGGACGCGACCGCCCAGTACCAGGGTGGCAAGGAAAATCAGCGTGCCGACCGCCAGCCAGAACGGCCAGCCAGGCAGGTTGGATACCGGGCCTGCGAGAATGCCCTTGTCCTGACGATCCGCGTCGAACAAGCCCCAGTAGCCACCAACCGCGCCTTCGCTGGCACGTTTCCAGGGTTGGTCGAAGGCTTCGATCAGGTTGTAGTGCCAGCCGTTCTGCTCCGCCAGGGCAACAAAGCCGCGTATGAATTTGGCTTCGTTGACCCGGCTGGGCAGGGCGGTTTCGCGCTGGCGGCCTTCACTGGGCCAGCCGGTTTCGCCGATCAGCACGTCTTTGGGGGCGAAGCGGTTGCCGAACACTTGGCGTACTTCGGCCACGTGGTTCAAGGCCGCGTCGATGTTCGAGGGATCATCTTCCCAGTAGGGCAGCAAGTGGATGGTCAGGAAGTCCACGGCCGGAGCGATCTGTGGATGCTTGAGCCAGAACTCCCAGACATCGGCGTAGGTCACCGGTTGCTTGACGTGGGCCTTGACCTTGAGGATCAGTCGCGCCAGTTGCGGGCCGGTGATCTCCTTGCGCAGCAGTGCTTCGTTGCCGACGATCACCGCGCTGACCACGTCCGGGTTGGCGTTGGCTGAAGCGATCAGCAGGTCGACCTCTTTTTCGGTGGCCATCGGGTTGCTGTTGACCCAGGCACCGATCATCAACTTCAGGCCGTGCTTGCGCGCTAGCTCAGGCAGCGCCTCAAGGCCGGTCATCGAGTAGGTGCGGATGCATGTGAAGCGGGTAGCCAGTAACGCCAGGTCGGCGTCCATGCGCTCGGGGCGCAGTTTGAGTGGTTGGTCGAAGGGCGACTGGTCTTTGTCAAACGGTGTATAGGACGCGCATTGCAGCTTGTGGCTGGCGCTGGCGACATCCGCTAGCTGTACCGGTTGGCCGAGGCCGTACCAGTAGCCGCCAAGGGCCAGCAAGCCAAGCAGGCAAGCGAATAGATAAGCAAGGGTGGGAAAGCGTGCGGTGGCGGGCATGGTTGGGCCGTAGTGGAACAAAGCCGGGCATCTTACCCGCATTTGTTCGCAGTCTGGCGGCCGGCATGATTTTGACATGCAAAGTCCAGGCAGGCCTGTTTTCCCGTTAGGAAAAGTGCTCGGTGGCTGGCGATATGATGTCGCTGCTTGTTACCTTGAGGTCGCAGTCAGAGCAGGTCGCGGATGATCGCAGGTTGATGATCGAAGCATCAGTACTCCGCTGATGATCGAGCATGTTTGCGGTGAGGCGTGAAGGGGGCGCTGTGCACCATAACCTTACGTTGGCGTGCCCGGCATCCGCCTGGCACTGCACTTTTCGGGGAAATAACGATGAAGATGCGACGAATCTTAGGCGCAGGTGCCGCAATGGTGCTTGCCGTCAGTTCCAGTTTGGCCAGTGCTGACAGCAAGACCCTGAGCATCGGCTACGTAGACGGTTGGTCAGACAGCGTGGCGACCACCTACGTGGCGGCGGAGGTGATCAAGCAAAAGCTCGGCTATGACGTCAAGCTGCAGGCGGTGGCGACCGGCATTATGTGGCAGGGCGTGGCCACCGGGAAACTCGACGCCATGTTATCGGCCTGGTTGCCAGTGACCCATGGTGAGTACTGGGCCAAGAACAAAGATAAAGTGGTCGATTACGGCCCCAACTTCAACGACGCCAAAATTGGCCTGATCGTGCCTGAGTACGTCAAGGCTAAGTCCATCGAAGACCTCAAGACCGACACCAGCTTCAAGAATAAAATCGTTGGCATCGACGCAGGTTCCGGCGTGATGCTCAAGACTGATCAGGCGATCAAGGATTACGGACTGGACTACAAGCTACAGGCCAGTTCCGGGGCCGCGATGATCGCTGAGCTGACTCGCGCCGAAGAGAAACATGAATCCATTGCCGTGACCGGCTGGGTGCCGCATTGGATGTTTGCCAAGTGGAAGCTGCGTTTCCTCGACGATCCGAAAGGTGTATACGGCGCCGCCGAAACCGTTAACAGCATCGGCAGCAAGGGGCTGGAGAAGAAGGCGCCGGAAGTGGCGGCGTTCCTGAAGAAGTTCCAGTGGGCGTCGAAAGACGAAATCGGTGAAGTCATGCTGGCCATTCAAGACGGTACAAAACCGGATGTGGCGGCCAAAGAGTGGGTGAGCAAACACCCGGAGCGGGTTGCCGAGTGGACCGCTAAATAATCACAAAGCGTCTAGATCAATGGTCTTGGGGCCGCCCGCTGAAGCCAGTTGGCGGCCTTGCCGTTTGTGGGAGGAAAACCTGCCGCCCGCACTAATCTCGTTCTAATACTAAGGTCGTCTGGAACCTGTCTCGTAGCCGCATAGAGTGGATTGTGTTCTACCTAAAATCTGTGCTGCGAGGATAAAAACAATGAACGACAGCATTTACCTCTCGATTCAAAACAGCCCGCGTTTCAAGGAGCTGGTCAGTAAACGAGAGCGGTTCGCCTGGATTCTCTCGGCGATCATGCTTGGGCTTTACGCGGGTTTCATTCTATTGATTGCTTACGGCCCCCACATCCTGGGAGCCAAGATCAATCCCACCTCATCCATCACCTGGGGCATTCCCATTGGTGTCGGCTTGATTGTCTCGGCCTTCGTCCTGACTGCTATCTATGTACGGCGCGCAAACGGTGAGTTCGACGACCTGAATAACGCGATTCTGAAGGAGGCTCAGCAATGATCCGACGTCTATTCGCAGTTCTGGGTCTTGCCGCTTTCGCTCCAGCCCTCTGGGCCGCTGACGCGTTGACAGGTGAAGTTCACAAGCAACCCCTCAACGTGTCGGCGATCCTGATGTTCGTGGTCTTCGTCGGCGCTACCTTGTGCATCACCTACTGGGCTTCCAAGCGCAACAAGTCGGCTGCCGATTACTATGCGGCGGGCGGCAAGATCACGGGTTTTCAGAATGGCCTGGCGATTGCCGGCGACTACATGTCGGCGGCGTCCTTCCTGGGGATTTCCGCGCTGGTATATGCCTCTGGCTATGACGGCTTGATTTACTCCATCGGCTTTTTGGTGGGCTGGCCGATCATTCTGTTCCTGATCGCTGAGCGTTTGCGGAACCTGGGCAAGTACACCTTTGCCGACGTGGCGTCCTACCGCCTCGGGCAGACCCAGATTCGCACCCTGTCGGCCTGTGGTTCGCTGGTGGTGGTGGCGTTCTACCTGATCGCCCAGATGGTGGGCGCTGGCAAGCTGATTCAGTTGCTGTTTGGCCTCGACTACCATGTCGCGGTTGTGTTGGTGGGTATCCTGATGTGCCTGTATGTGTTGTTCGGCGGCATGCTGGCCACCACGTGGGTACAGATCATCAAGGCGGTGTTGCTGCTCTCCGGTGCGTCTTTCATGGCGCTGATGGTGATGAAGCACGTCAACTTCGACTTCAGCGCGCTGTTCTCCGAGGCCGTCAAGGTTCACCCTAAAGGTGAGGCGATCATGAGCCCGGGTGGCCTGGTGAAAGATCCGATTTCGGCGTTCTCCCTGGGATTGGCGTTGATGTTTGGTACTGCCGGTCTGCCACACATTCTGATGCGCTTCTTCACCGTGAGCGATGCCAAAGAGGCCCGTAAGAGCGTGCTCTACGCCACAGGCTTCATTGGTTATTTCTATATTTTGACCTTCATCATCGGCTTTGGCGCGATCCTACTGGTGAGCACTAATCCGGACTTCAAGGACGCTGCTGGCGCCTTGCTGGGTGGTAACAACATGGCGGCGGTGCACTTGGCCAATGCAGTAGGCGGTAGCGTGTTCCTCGGCTTCATCTCGGCGGTGGCTTTCGCCACCATTCTGGCGGTAGTGGCGGGCCTGACCCTGGCAGGTGCTTCGGCGGTGTCCCACGACCTCTATGCCAGTGTGGTCAAGAAGGGCAAGGCCAACGAGAAGGATGAGATTCGCGTTTCCAAGATCACTACCGTGGCCTTGGGCGTGTTGGCCATCGGCCTGGGCATTCTCTTCGAGAGCCAGAACATTGCGTTCATGGTGGGCTTGGCGTTCTCCATCGCCGCCAGCTGCAACTTCCCGGTATTGCTGCTTTCCATGTACTGGAAGAAGCTCACTACCCGTGGCGCCATGATTGGCGGCTGGATGGGGCTGGTGAGTGCTGTGGCGCTGATGGTGCTCGGTCCGACCATCTGGGTGCAGATCCTGCATCACGAGCAGGCAGTCTTCCCGTATGAATACCCGGCATTGTTCTCGATGGCTATCGCCTTCGTTGGTATCTGGTTCTTCTCCATCACTGACAAGTCGACTTCGGCGGTCAACGAGCGGGCTCTGTTCTTCCCGCAGTTCGTGCGCTCGCAGACCGGCCTGGGCGCCAGTGGCGCGGTGTCGCACTAAGCTCGTCCTGTGTGTCGGCTTCTATATAGAAGCTGTGTAATAGCAAAATGCCTCGGTCGAAAGATCGGGGCATTTTTTGTCTGCTCGTCCTGTTCAGATACCCTCGACTGCGGGCGCAGCGATAGTCGAGATGCAAGGAGCTGGTGTGCCTGCGAAGGCTTATTCGAGGGGGTGGCAGGGCTGCGGGGTTCTTCGCCGGCAAGCCGGTTCCGACAGGGTCTAGGTGAGGGGAGGGGGCAGAAACAAATACGACCTCTGTTAGAGGCCGTATCCGGTGCAGCTAAGACATGTGCGCAAGGCAGGTCTTACTTGCGGTCTTCCAGTTTGGTGATGTCGCGCGATTCGTAGCCGGTGTACAACTGACGAGGACGGCCGATCTTGTAAGGGCTGGAGAGCATTTCTTTCCAGTGGGAGATCCAGCCGACGGTCCGCGCTAGAGCGAAGATCACGGTGAACATGCTGGTCGGAATGCCAATCGCCTTGAGAATGATGCCCGAGTAGAAGTCGACGTTCGGGTACAGCGAGCGTTCGATGAAGTACGGATCGGTCAGGGCAATCTCTTCCAGGCGCATGGCCAGTTCGAGTTGTGGGTCGTTCTTGATGCCCAGTTCTTTCAGGACTTCGTCGCAGGTCTGCTTCATTACGGTGGCGCGTGGGTCGCGGTTTTTATACACGCGGTGACCGAAGCCCATGAGCTTGAACGGATCGTTCTTGTCCTTGGCTTTGGCGATGAACTTGTCGATGTTCGAAACATCGCCAATTTCGTCGAGCATGGTCAGCACGGCTTCGTTGGCGCCGCCGTGAGCCGGCCCCCAAAGGGCAGCGATGCCGGCAGCGATACAGGCGAACGGATTGGCGCCCGAGGAGCCTGCCAGACGCACGGTGGACGTCGAGGCGTTCTGTTCGTGATCGGCATGGAGGATGAAGATCCGGTCCATTGCCTTGGCCAGCACCGGGCTGATCGGTTTGATCTCGCACGGAGTGTTGAACATCATGTGCAGGAAGTTCTCCGCGTACGACAGGTCGTTGCGCGGGTACATCATCGGCTGGCCCATGGAGTACTTGTAAACCATCGCAGCCAGGGTTGGCATCTTGGCCACCAGGCGCACGGCGGAAATTTCGCGGTGCTGCGGGTTATTGATGTCCAGGGAGTCGTGGTAGAACGCCGACAATGCGCCGACTACGCCACACATCACCGCCATTGGGTGAGCGTCACGGCGGAAACCGTTGAAGAAGGTCTTCAGCTGTTCGTGAACCATGGTGTGGTTCTTTACTGTGCTGACGAACTGGGCCTTCTGTTCGGCGGTAGGCAATTCACCGTTGAGCAGCAGGTAACAGGTTTCCAGATAGTCCGACTTTTCAGCCAGTTGTTCGATCGGGTAGCCGCGGTGCAGCAGAATGCCGTTGTCGCCGTCAATGTAGGTGATTTTCGACTCGCAGGAGGCGGTCGACATGAAACCCGGGTCAAAAGTGAAGCGGCCCGTGGCCGTCAAGCCTCGAACATCGATAACATCGGGACCAACGGTGCCGGTTAAAATGGGCAGCTCGACGGGGGCTGCGCCCTCGATGATCAACTGCGCTTTTTTGTCAGCCATGTGGCCTCCTATTTATGCTTGAAATCATCAGACAGACCCCCCACGCAGGGCCCGCACCACTATAGTGAGATAAATCCGAATGTCAATTTGCCTAAAGTCTTGTCCCAGAAGGCTTTGGGAGGGTTTTTTGTGCGAAATTCAGTGCCATTTACGCCTTTTATAAGGCTAACGCAATGAGCTATTAGGGGAAGGGGTTTGCGTTGTCATTAGTAGCCTAACTGTCTATACTCGGCCACCGACCTCCATAGGCTTCTGGGCCCGTTTTGATGGGGGTCGCACTCCCTGGGTAGTGGTTACCTGACCAGTGCACTCCCCAACAACTTTGCCCTGATTGTTAGGGGCTCTTCAGTGTGAAAAAAAGCCGTGAATAGCCAACGACCTGTAAACCTAGACCTAAGGACCATCAAACTCCCCATCACCGGCGTTACGTCGTTTCTCCACCGTGTTTCCGGCATCATCCTCTTCCTGGGTATTGGCATCATGCTTTACGCATTGAGCAAATCCCTGGGTTCCGAGGAAGGTTATGCCGAGGTGAAGGCGTGCCTGACCAGTCCGCTGGCCAAATTCGTTGCATGGGGCCTCTTGTCCGCCTTGCTGTATCACTTGGTGGCCGGTGTGCGCCATCTGATTATGGACATGGGCATCGGTGAGACGCTGGAAGGCGGCAAGCTGGGCTCGAAAATCGTTATCGCCGTATCCGTGGTGGTAATCGTTCTGGCGGGAGTTTGGATATGGTAACCAGCGTTACGAACCTGTCGCGTTCGGGCCTTTATGACTGGATGGCACAACGTGTGTCTGCGGTCGTTCTCGCGGCTTATTTCATTTTTCTGATCGGATACCTCGTAGCGAACCCGGGCATTGACTACGCACAGTGGCATGGCCTGTTCGCAAACAACTGGATGCGTATTTTCAGTCTGCTGGCCATGGTTGCTCTGGGCGCTCACGCCTGGGTGGGCATGTGGACCATTTCGACGGACTACCTGACGCCAATGGCGCTGGGCAAGTCGGCGACAGCAGTACGTTTCCTTTTCCAGGCAGTATGCGGCGTCGCGATGTTCGCTTACTTCGTCTGGGGTGTGCAGATTCTCTGGGGTATCTGATTCATGGCTAACATTCCAACCATTTCTTTCGACGCCATCATCATTGGCGGCGGCGGCGCCGGCATGCGTGCTGCACTGCAGTTGGCCCAAGGTGGTCACAAGACTGCCGTGATCACCAAGGTGTTCCCGACCCGTTCGCACACTGTGTCTGCCCAGGGCGGCATCACCTGCGCGATCGCCTCGGCGGATCCGAACGATGACTGGCGCTGGCATATGTACGATACCGTCAAGGGTTCCGACTACATCGGTGACCAGGACGCTATCGAATACATGTGTCAGGAAGGCCCGGCCGCGGTTTTCGAACTGGACCACATGGGGCTGCCGTTCTCCCGTACTGAAACGGGTCGTATCTACCAGCGTCCTTTCGGCGGTCAGTCCAAGGATTACGGCAAGGGCGGCCAGGCAGCTCGTACCTGCGCAGCGTCCGACCGTACCGGTCACGCACTGCTGCACACCCTTTATCAGGGCAACCTGAAAGCTGGTACCACCTTCCTCAACGAGTGGTACGCAGTCGATCTGGTGAAGAACCAGGATGGCGCCTTTGTCGGCGTGATCGCGATCTGCATCGAAACCGGCGAAACCACCTACATTCGCTCCAAGGCCACCGTTCTGGCTACTGGCGGTGCGGGTCGTATCTACGCTTCCACTACCAACGCCCTGATCAACACCGGTGACGGTGTGGGCATGGCGCTGCGTGCCGGCGTTCCGGTGCAAGACATCGAAATGTGGCAGTTCCACCCGACCGGCATCGCCGGCGCTGGTGTACTGGTAACCGAAGGTTGCCGTGGTGAAGGTGGTTACCTGATCAACAAGCATGGCGAGCGTTTCATGGAGCGTTATGCTCCGAACGCCAAAGACTTGGCAGGTCGTGACGTTGTTGCGCGCTCCATGGTCAAGGAAATCATTGCCGGCAACGGCTGTGGCCCGAATGGCGACCACGTGATGCTCAAGCTTGATCACCTGGGCGAGGAGGTGCTGCACAGCCGCCTGCCTGGTATCTGCGAACTGTCCAAGACCTTCGCCCACGTTGACCCGGTGGTTGCTCCGGTTCCCGTTGTTCCAACCTGTCACTACATGATGGGCGGTGTTGCCACCAATATTCATGGTCAGGCGATCACTCAGAACGCTGCTGGTGAAGACACCATCATCCCTGGCCTGTTCGCAGTGGGTGAAGTGGCTTGCGTATCGGTACACGGTGCCAACCGCCTGGGCGGCAACTCGCTGCTTGACTTGGTGGTGTTCGGTCGTGCAGCTGGTCTGCACCTGGAAAAAGCGCTGACCGACGGTATCGAATACCGCGATGCCAGCGACACCGACGTCGACGTTGCCCTGAACCGTCTGGCCAAGCTCAACGAGCGCACCACCGGTGAAGACGTTGCCACCCTGCGTCGCGAGCTGCAGAACTGCATGCAGAACTACTTCGGTGTATTCCGTACCGGCGAGTACATGCAGAAGGGTATTGCCCAGTTGGCTGACCTGCGCGAGCGTATCGCCAACGTCAAGATCAACGACAAGTCTCAAGCGTTCAACACTGCACGTATCGAGGCACTTGAGCTGCAGAACTTGCTGGAAGTGGCTGAAGCCACTGCCGTCGCTGCCGAAGTGCGTAAAGAGTCCCGCGGCGCTCACGCCCGTGAAGACTTTGAAGACCGTGACGACGAAAACTGGCTGTGCCACACCCTGTACTTCCCGGGTGAGAAGCGCGTTGCCAAGCGTGCGGTCAACTTCTCGCCGAAGACTGTTCCGACTTTTGAACCAAAAGTCCGGACTTACTAAAGGGTGATCGATATGTTGCAAGTTGAAGTTTATCGTTACAACCCTGACACCGACTCGGCTCCGAAAACCCAGGTTTTTCAGGTAGACACCGGTGGCAAGGACTTGATGGTGCTGGACGTGCTGGCGCTGATCAAAGAGCAGGACGAGGGTTTCTCCTATCGTCGCTCTTGCCGTGAAGGTGTTTGTGGTTCCGATGGCATGAACATCAACGGTAAGAATGGTCTGGCGTGCATCACGCCGCTGTCTGCCGTGGTCAAGAATAACAAGCTGGTTGTTCGTCCGCTGCCAGGTTTGCCGGTTATTCGTGACTTGGTCGTCGATATGAGCATCTTCTACAAGCAATACGAGAAGGTGAAACCATTCCTGCAGAACGATACGCCGGCTCCGGCCATCGAGCGTCTGCAGTCCCCTGAAGAGCGTGAAAAGCTTGACGGTCTGTACGAGTGCATTCTGTGCGCTTGCTGCTCGACCTCTTGCCCGTCCTTCTGGTGGAACCCGGACAAGTTCCTGGGTCCAGCTGCACTGCTGCAGGCTTATCGCTTCCTGGCAGACAGCCGTGACACCAAGACATCCGAGCGTCTGGCTTCGCTGGATGACCCGTTCAGCGTATTCCGCTGCCGGGGGATCATGAACTGCGTCAACGTCTGTCCCAAAGGCCTGAACCCGACTAAGGCCATCGGTCACATTCGTAACATGCTGCTGCAGAGCGGTGTGTGATTCAGCTGTTGTACCCGTAGGACCGCTGTACCCGTAAAAGCCAAGGCGCGGGCTTCAACCCGCGTCATGGCTCTAACCTGAGCAGCAGCTCACAAAGTGGCTGCTCTTATTTTTGAAGAAATGAGACAAGCAGGGGCATCCGGGCTGGTACCCGGACTATCAGCGTGATCCTAAGTGGCTTGTTTTGGTCGCTGCATTCGGACTTCTGCAAGCTTGCTCGGTGTCTTCGCCGATGGTGTTCCCCTAACCGAGGGTGACCAAGCATGCAAGAAAGCGTGATGCAGCGCATGTGGAACAGCGCCTACCTATCCGGTAGTAACGCTGCCTATGTGGAAGAGCTCTACGAGCTCTACCTGCACGACCCTAACGCTGTGCCAGAAGAGTGGCGCACTTACTTTCAGAAGTTGCCTACCGACGGCAGCACTGCCATCGATGTTTCGCACTCGACAATCCGCGATCATTTCGTCTTGCTGGCAAAGAACCAGCGCCGCGCCCAACCGGTGTCCGCCGGCAGCGTGAGCAGTGAGCACGAGAAGAAGCAAGTTGAAGTGCTGCGATTGATCCAGGCCTATCGGATGCGTGGCCACCAGGCAGCCCAGCTTGACCCGCTGGGACTGTGGCAGCGTCCTGCACCTGCAGACCTGTCGATCAATCATTACGGCTTGACCAATGCCGATCTTGATACGACCTTCCGTGCCGGCGACCTGTTCATCGGCAAAGAGGAAGCGAGCCTACGCGAAATTCACGAAGCGTTGCAGCAGACATATTGCCGCACCATCGGCGCTGAATTCACGCACATCACCGACTCCGAGCAGCGCCAGTGGTTCCAGCAGCGTCTGGAAAGCGTGCGCGGCCGTCCAACCTACTCCGCCGACATCAAGGGCCACCTGCTCGAGCGCGTCACCGCGGCTGAAGGTCTGGAAAAATACCTGGGTACCAAATACCCGGGTACCAAGCGTTTCGGTCTGGAAGGCGGCGAGAGCCTGATTCCGATGCTCGACGAGCTGATTCAGCGTTCGGGCTCCTACGGCACCAAGGAAGTCGTGATTGGCATGGCCCACCGTGGCCGTCTGAACGTACTGGTCAACACTTTCGGCAAGAACCCGCGCGAGTTGTTCGACGAGTTCGAAGGCAAGAAGAAGGTCGAACTGGGTTCCGGTGACGTTAAATACCACCAGGGCTTTTCGTCCAACGTGATGACCACCGGTGGCGAAGTTCACCTGGCGATGGCATTCAACCCGTCTCACCTGGAAATCGTTTCTCCAGTGGTCGAAGGTTCGGTGCGTGCCCGTCAGGATCGCCGCAACGACCAGACCGGCGACAAGGTTCTGCCGATCTCGATCCACGGTGACGCGGCATTTGCCGGTCAGGGCGTGGTGATGGAAACCTTCCAGATGTCCCAGACCCGCGGTTTCCGTACCGGCGGCACTGTGCACATCGTGATCAACAACCAGGTTGGTTTCACCATCAGCAACCCGCTGGACTCGCGCTCCACCGAGTACGCCACCGACGTTGCGAAGATGATCCAGGCACCGATTCTCCATGTGAATGGTGATGATCCGGAAGCCGTGTTGTTCGTGACCCAGTTGGCCATCGACTACCGCATGCAGTACAAGCGCGATGTGGTGATCGACCTGGTTTGCTACCGCCGTCGCGGCCACAACGAGGCCGACGAGCCAAGCGGTACCCAGCCACTGATGTATCAGCAGATCTCCAAGCAGCGCACCACCCGTGAGCTGTATGCCGATCGCCTGACTCAGGGTGGTGTCCTCGATGCAGAGCGTGTTCAGGCCAAGGTCGATGAGTACCGTAACGCTTTGGACAACGGCCTGCATGTTGTGAAAAGCCTGGTCAAAGAGCCGAACAAAGAGTTGTTTGTGGACTGGCGTCCATACCTGGGGCACACCTGGACTGCGCGTCACGACACCACGTTCGACCTCAAGACCCTGCAGGAGCTGTCCGCCAAACTGCTGGAACTGCCAGAAGGTTTCGTGGTTCAGCGTCAGGTCGCGAAGATCTACGAAGACCGTCAGAAGATGCAGGCTGGTGGCTTACCGATCAACTGGGGGTATGCTGAAACCATGGCGTACGCGACCCTGGCGTTCGAAGGGCACCCGATCCGTATGACCGGTCAGGACATCGGCCGGGGTACTTTCTCGCACCGTCACGCAGTCCTGCACAACCAGAAAGATGCCAGCACCTACATCCCGCTGCAGCATCTGTACGAAGGTCAGCCGCGCTTCGATCTGTACGACTCGTTCCTGTCCGAAGAAGCCGTACTGGCGTTCGAATATGGTTACTCGACCACTACGCCAAACGCGCTGGTGATCTGGGAAGCCCAGTTCGGCGACTTCGCCAACGGTGCCCAAGTGGTGATTGACCAGTTCATCACCAGTGGCGAGCACAAGTGGGGCCGTCTCTGCGGTCTGACCATGCTGCTGCCACACGGCTATGAAGGTCAGGGCCCTGAGCACTCCTCGGCTCGTCTGGAGCGTTACCTGCAGTTGTGTGCTGAGCACAACATTCAGGTTTGCGTACCGACCACGCCGGCTCAAATCTACCACTTGCTGCGTCGTCAGGTGATTCGCCCGCTGCGTAAGCCGCTGGTGGTGCTGACACCGAAGTCGCTGTTGCGTCATAAACTGGCCATCTCGACCCTGGAAGATCTGGCTGAAGGTTCGTTCCAGACCGTTATTCCGGAAATCGATGCCCAGGATCCGAAAGACGTGGATCGCATCGTTCTGTGTAGCGGCAAGGTCTACTACGACCTGTTGGAAAAACGCCGTGCCGAAGGTCGTGACGACATCGCTATCGTGCGTATTGAGCAGCTGTACCCATTCCCCGAGGACGACTTGATCGAAGTCCTGGCTCCGTACAAAAACCTCAAACATATCGTTTGGTGTCAGGAAGAGCCGATGAACCAGGGTGCCTGGTACTGCAGCCAGCATCACATGCGGCGCATCATCAGCGGTCACAACAAGTCCCTGGTACTTGAGTACGCGGGCCGTGACGCTTCTGCTGCCCCAGCTTGTGGCTACGCATCGATGCACGCTGAGCAGCAGGAAAAACTGCTGCAAGATGCCTTCACTGTTTAACGCCTTCGCGCACCTGAAACCGAATTTAAGGAACCACAGATAATGGCTATCGAGATCAAAGCCCCCACTTTCCCGGAATCGGTTGCCGATGGCACCGTTGCCACCTGGCACAAACAACCGGGTGACGCCGTCAAGCGCGACGAGCTGATCGTTGACATCGAAACCGACAAGGTCGTGCTGGAAGTGCTGGCCACCGCTGACGGCGTGCTGGGCGCTATCGTCAAGAACGAAGGCGATACCGTTCTGTCTGACGAAGTTCTGGGCTCTATCGTTGAAGGCGCCGCTGCTACTGCCGCGCCGGCCGCTGCGGCTGCTCCGGCCGCTGCTGCAGCACCAACTGCTGAAGGCGAAGACGATCCAATCGCGGCCCCCGCCGCGCGTAAGCTGGCTGAAGAGAATGGCATCAACATCGCTTCCGTTGCCGGTACCGGCAAGGGTGGTCGTGTGACCAAGGAAGACGTGGTAGCAGCCGTTGCCGCCAAGAAAGCCGCTCCAGCTGCCGCGCCTGCCAAGGCTCCGGCTCCGGCCGCCGCTGCGCCCGTTTTCGCCGCGGGTGACCGCGTTGAGAAGCGTGTTCCGATGACCCGCCTGCGGGCCAAGGTTGCCGAGCGTCTGGTCGAAGCCCAGTCGAACATGGCAATGCTGACCACCTTCAACGAAGTCGACATGACTGAAGTCATGGCTCTGCGTTCGAAGTACAAGGACCTGTTCGAGAAGTCCCACAACGGCGTGCGCTTGGGCTTCATGTCGTTCTTCGTCAAGGCCGCTACTGAAGCGCTGAAACGCTTCCCAGCGGTCAACGCCTCGATCGACGGCTCCGACATCGTTTACCACGGTTACGCCGACATCGGTGTTGCGGTTTCCAGCGATCGCGGCCTGGTGGTTCCGGTTCTGCGTAACGCTGAGCTGATGAGCCTGGCTGAAATCGAAGGCGGCATTGCTACCTTCGGTAAGAAAGCTCGCGACGGCAAACTGTCGATGGAAGAGATGACTGGCGGTACGTTCACCATCACCAACGGTGGTACCTTCGGTTCGATGATGTCGACCCCGATCGTCAACCCGCCGCAAGCAGCGATCTTGGGCATGCACAACATCCTGCAGCGTCCGATGGCGATCAACGGTCAAGTGGTAATTCGTCCGATGATGTACCTGGCGCTGTCTTATGACCACCGCCTGATCGACGGTAAAGAAGCCGTGACGTTCCTGGTGACCATCAAGAACCTGCTGGAAGACCCAGCGCGTCTGCTCCTGGACATCTAAAAAGCAGCTACAGGCTGCAAGCGAAAAGCTTCAGTCCCGTTCTGGGCGAAGGAGCTTCGAGCTTGCAGCCTGTGGCTTCTAGCTTGCCGCTAAAAGGAACCTTTTTATGACTCAGAAATTTGACGTGGTAGTGATTGGTGCTGGCCCAGGCGGTTATGTTGCCGCGATCAAGGCCGCGCAACTTGGTCTCTCCACCGCTTGCATCGAGAAGTACACCGACAAAGAGGGCAAGCTGGCCCTTGGCGGCACCTGCCTGAACGTTGGTTGCATTCCTTCCAAGGCGCTGCTGGACAGCTCCTGGAAATTCCACGAAGCCCAGGATGGTTTTGCCATCCATGGTATCCAGCACGCTGGCGTAACCATGGACGTACCGGCCATGGTCGGTCGTAAGGCCAACATCGTCAAAGGCCTGACCAGCGGTGTTGCCACCCTGTTCAAAGCCAACGGCGTAACCTCGATCCAAGGCCACGGCAAGCTGCTGGCCGGCAAGCGTGTCGAAGTCACCAAGCCAGACGGTTCGGTTGAAGTGATTGAAGCTGAGAACGTCATCCTGGCTCCAGGTTCGCGTCCGATCGACATTCCACCGGCTCCAGTCGATCAAAACGTCATTGTCGATTCCACCGGCGCACTTGAATTCCAGGCCGTACCAAAACGTCTGGGCGTGATCGGCGCTGGCGTGATCGGTCTGGAACTGGGCTCGGTCTGGTCGCGTTTGGGTGCGCAAGTGACGGTCCTGGAAGCCTTGGACACCTTCCTGATGGCTGCGGACACCGCTGTTTCCAAGGAAGCGCTGAAGACCCTCACCAAGCAAGGCCTGGACATCAAGTTGGGCGCTCGCGTGACCGGCTCCAAGGTTGATGGCGAAGAGGTCGTAGTGACCTACACCGACGCCAACGGCGAACAAACCATTACTTTCGACAAGCTGATCGTTGCCGTTGGTCGCCGCCCTGTGACCACCGATCTGCTGGCCACCGACTGCGGCGTGACCCTCGATGAGCGCGGTTTCGTGCACGTTGATGATCATTGCGCGACTACCGTACCAGGCGTCTACGCCATCGGTGACGTGGTGCGCGGCATGATGCTGGCTCACAAGGCCTCGGAAGAGGGCATCATGGTCGTCGAGCGCATCAAGGGCCACAAAGCCCAGATGAACTATGACCTGATCCCATCGGTTATTTATACTCACCCGGAAATTGCATGGGTCGGTAAGACCGAGCAGGCCTTGAAAGCTGAAGGCGTTGAAGTTAACGTCGGCACCTTCCCGTTTGCCGCCAGCGGCCGTGCCATGGCAGCCAACGACACCGGTGGTTTCGTCAAGGTTATCGCCGATGCCAAGACTGACCGCGTATTGGGCGTCCACGTGATTGGCCCAAGCGCTGCGGAACTGGTTCAGCAAGGTGCGATCGGCATGGAATTCGGCACTAGCGCCGAAGACCTGGGCATGATGGTTTTCTCCCATCCAACCCTGTCCGAAGCCCTGCACGAAGCAGCACTGGCTGTGAATGGCGGCGCCATTCACATCGCCAACCGCAAGAAACGCTAAGCAATAATAAGAAACCACGGCGGTTGGCCCGTCGTGAGCCTTGTGCGCAAGACTCACCGCGGAATATCCGCTGGACTCGACCTCTTGAGGTAGCGCCACGCACTGGACCGGAGCCCAGGCTCCGGTTTCAGGGAGGGTGTTGGTTTGAGAGTAGCGGTCACAGGTGGTGCGGCACTCAATCTTGAGCGCAGCGCCGAATGCGCAGTACCTAACGAAGACGGTAAAAAGCATGAATCTTCACGAGTATCAGGGTAAGCAGCTGTTCGCTGAATACGGCCTGCCAGTATCCAAAGGTTACGCGGTAGACACCCCGGAAGAAGCAGCAGAAGCTTGCGACAAAATCGGCGGCTCCGAGTGGGTTGTCAAAGCCCAGGTTCACGCCGGTGGTCGCGGTAAAGCGGGCGGCGTTAAGCTGGTTCGCAGCAAAGAAGACGCTAAGGCATTCGCTCAGCAGTGGCTGGGCAAGCGTCTGGTGACCTATCAGACTGACGCCAATGGCCAGCCTGTCACCAAGATCCTGGTTGAATCGTGCACTGATATCGCTAAAGAGCTGTACCTGGGCGCTGTCGTTGACCGTTCGAGCCGTCGCATCGTGTTCATGGCTTCCACCGAAGGTGGCGTGGACATCGAGAAGATCGCTCACGACACTCCAGAAAAAATTCTCAAAGCCACTATCGATCCACTGGTTGGCGCTCAGCCATTCCAGGGTCGCGAGCTGGCTTTCCAACTGGGTCTGGAAGGCAAGCAAGTTGCCCAGTTTGCCAAGATCTTCGTGGGTCTGGCCAAACTGTTCCAGGATCACGATCTGGCCCTGCTGGAAGTGAACCCGCTGGTGATCAAGGCTGATGGCGATCTGCACTGCCTGGACGCCAAGATCAACATCGACGCCAACGCCATGTACCGTCAGCCTAAGCTGAAGACTTTCCACGATCCGTCGCAAGACGATCCGCGCGAAGCGCACGCTGCCAAGTTCGAACTGAACTACGTAGCCCTGGAAGGCAACATCGGCTGCATGGTCAACGGTGCCGGCCTGGCCATGGGTACCATGGACATCGTCAACCTGCACGGCGGTAAGCCAGCCAACTTCCTTGACGTAGGTGGCGGCGCGACCAAAGAGCGCGTGACCGAAGCCTTCAAGATCATCCTGTCCGACACCAATGTTGCCGCTGTACTGGTCAACATCTTCGGCGGTATCGTTCGTTGCGACATGATTGCCGAAGGCATCATCGGCGCCGTTAAAGAAGTGGGCGTGAAAATCCCGGTTGTTGTTCGCCTTGAAGGCAACAACGCTGAACTGGGCGCTAAAGTACTGGCAGAAAGCGGCTTGAACATCATCGCTGCTACCAGCCTGACCGACGCTGCTCAACAAGTTGTCAAAGCTGCGGAGGGCAAATAATGAGCGTCCTGATCAATAAAGACACCAAAGTTATCTGCCAGGGTATTACCGGTTCGCAAGGTAGTTTCCACACCCAGCAAGCCATCGAATACGGCACCCAGATGGTGGGCGGCGTAACTCCAGGCAAAGGTGGCACTGAGCACCTGGGCCTGCCGGTGTTCAACACCGTGAAAGACGCTGTAGCAGCTACTGGCGCTACCGCCAGCGTGATCTACGTTCCAGCTCCTTTCTGCAAGGACTCGATCCTGGAAGCAGCTTTCGGCGGCATCAAGCTGATCGTCTGCATCACCGAAGGCATTCCTACCCTGGACATGCTGGACGCCAAAGTTAAGTGCGACGAGCTGGGTGTTACCCTGATCGGCCCTAACTGCCCAGGCGTGATCACTCCAGGCGAATGCAAGATCGGCATCATGCCAGGTCACATTCACTTGCCAGGCAAGGTCGGTATCGTTTCCCGTTCCGGCACCCTGACTTACGAAGCTGTTAAGCAGACCACTGACGCCGGTTTCGGTCAGTCCACCTGCGTCGGCATCGGCGGTGACCCGATCCCGGGCTCCAACTTCATCGACATCCTGAAGCTGTTCCAGGAAGACCCGAAGACCGAAGCGATCGTGATGATCGGCGAGATCGGCGGTTCGGCTGAAGAAGAAGCGGCTGCCTACATCAAGGCTCACGTGACCAAGCCGGTTGTTTCCTACATCGCTGGTGTGACTGCTCCTCCGGGCAAGCGCATGGGCCATGCTGGCGCAATCATCTCTGGCGGTAAAGGCACTGCAGACGAGAAATTCGCTGCGCTGCAAGACGCAGGTGTAAAAACCGTGCGTTCGCTGGCAGACATCGGCAAGGCCTTGGCCGAGCTGACCGGTTGGGCTGTCAAGTAAGCTTCGCGCTTAACTGACGCTTCAACCACAAAGGCCACCTTCGGGTGGCCTTTGTGCTTTCTGCCCCAGCAGCCGGCTTCCGGCGAAGGTGCCTCTGAGCGGGGTGTTGTCCTTGCCGAAGCCTTCACTGGCGCGCCAGCTGCACACGAGTCAGCTCCTGCGCAAACCAGGCTCTGCGTAAGGCGGGCGCCGGTACGGCGGCTGCGCAAGGGAGACATTCCGATGGAAAAATAGTTTCAAAAAAGCGACATCCCTATGTCGCATATCAGAAAATTCTTATTGCGTCGGTGCGTTCGTCTTACAGATTCGGTAGGCTACCCGCCTCTTTTTGCGTCTGCTGCCCACAAGGCCGCTGCGCGCTAAACGGGTCAGTCTTATACGGATTGACAGCATTTCCCTCACCCATAAGGGAAATCCCTCTCTAAATTCCGATTCAGTAGTGTGGTATTTCCTTAATGAAAGTGTTGAAAGGCCAGGACATTCTGGCGCTCGGCTTCATGACTTTTGCCCTGTTCGTCGGGGCTGGCAACATCATCTTCCCTCCTATCGTCGGTTTGCAGTCCGGACCCCATGTCTGGATGGCGGCGCTGGGCTTTCTGATCACTGCAGTGGGCTTGCCGGTGATCACCGTGGTCGCCCTGGCCAAGGTCGGTGGCGCCATGGATGCGCTGAGTAGCCCCATCGGTAAAGTCGCTGGCGGTCTGTTGGCGGCGGTCTGCTACCTGGCGGTTGGCCCGCTGTTCGCCACGCCGCGTACGGCCACTGTGTCCTTTGAAGTGGGCCTGGCGCCACTGACTGGTGAAAGCTCGCTGGCACTGTTCCTCTACAGCTCGGCGTATTTCCTGCTGGTGTTCTTCATCTCCCTGTATCCGGGCCGTCTGCTGGATACGGTTGGCCGTTTTCTGGCGCCGCTGAAGATCATCGCCCTGGCGGTTCTGGGAATCGCAGCGTGCGTCCTGCCGGCCGGCAGCGTTGGCGATGCCACGCCTGAGTACGTTGCTGCGCCATTCTCCCAGGGGTTCATCAATGGCTACCTGACCATGGATACCCTGGGCGCCTTGGTGTTTGGCATCGTCATCGTCAACGCCATTCGCTCGCGGGGGGTCGAGTCGCCTCGACTGATCACTCGCTATGCGGTGATCGCCGGCCTGATCGCCGGGGTTGGCCTGGCGCTGGTTTACATCAGCCTGTTCCGTCTCGGTTCGGGCAGCCATGAAGTGGCCGCCGGTGCCACCAATGGCGCGGCGGTGCTGCATGCCTATGTACAACACACCTTTGGCTCCCTGGGCAGCGGCTTCCTCGCGGTACTGATCTCCCTAGCTTGCTTGGTGACGGCGGTGGGCCTGACCTGTGCCTGCGCCGAGTATTTCAGCCGTGTAACACCCTTGTCCTATAAGACTCTGGTGGTGATCCTCGCGGTTTTCTCGCTGTTGGTGTCGAACCTTGGCCTGACCAAGCTGATCGCCTTCTCGATCCCGGTGCTGACCGCCATCTATCCGCCGTGCATTGCCCTGGTGGCCCTGAGCTTCTGCAAGGACTTCTGGCGCGATCAGCGGCGTATCGTTGGTCCGGTGATGCTGGTGTCTTTCGTGTTCGGTCTGATCGATGCACTCAAGGGGGCCGGCCTGGCCGATGGCTTGCCCAGCCAGTTGTCCCACTTGCCGTTGAGCGAGCAAGGCC
Organism: Pseudomonas sp. LD120; assembly: GCF_009861525.1. Lineage (GTDB taxonomy): Bacteria > Pseudomonadota > Gammaproteobacteria > Pseudomonadales > Pseudomonadaceae > Aquipseudomonas. The sequence goes on from NZ_WVHL01000005.1 coordinate 2,070,535, forward strand.
TGGCCTGGCTGGTGCCTTCGGTGATCATCCTGGGGGTTGCGGTGATCTTCGACCGTATTCTGGGCAAGCCGGCCCAAGCTCTGGCTTGATCCGTCGCTGATGGTTCTGGATCGCCACAAGCGGCCCATAAGCACCAAGGAAAATGCCCCGTATCCATCGATACGGGGCATTTTTTATGGGACTTGGACGGTGTCTTTTTCCTCGGCGTGGCGTCGAAGCAGTGTCCTTGTCTTTTGCCAACGCCTTACAGGAATTTGCATGTCGTTCGTCCAAGCCAACCTGATTCATCTCCTGGCCGCACTGTGGTTCGTCGTCTGCTGGGGCGGCTACACCCGCTACGCCACCTGGAAGGGCCGGGACACGGCATGCCTGGCCAGCGTCCTGCACCTGTACCGCGAGGACTGGATGCGTCGCATGTTGCTGCGGGATAACCGCATCGCCGACGCCAGCGTGATTGGCAACCTGGAGCGCAATGCTTCGTTCTTCGCCTCCAGCACCCTGATCATCCTGGCAGGTATTCTCACAGTGCTCGGTGCATCGGAGCGCGCGGTGTCGCTGCTGGCGGACATTCCACTGGTGCAGCAGGCGTCCCAGGGCATGTCGGAGATCAAGTTACTGTGCCTGGCGCTGGTGTTCGTGTATGCCTTTTTCACCTTCAGTTGGTGCATGCGCCAATACAACTTTGCGGCGGTACTGGTGGGGTCGGCGCCGATGATCGGCGAGCGACATGTCTCCGAGCAGGAGCGCAAGGCGTTTGCTTCGCGGGCAGCCCGGGTGATTTCCATGGCGGCCAACCAGTTCAACTTCGGGCTGCGTTCCTACTATTTCGGCATGACCATGCTGGCCTGGTTCGTCAGCCCCTGGTTGTTCATGCTGATGAGTGCAGGCGTGGTGTTTGTCCTGTACCGGCGGGAGTTTCATTCCGACGTACTTGACGTCATGGTCTATACCCCGACTGAACAGCCTTTGGCCGATAGCCCCAAAGACGCAATTTGAGCGGCGAGAACTTATCGATTGATCTGTCGCCCGGTTAAAAGGAGTTGGCCAATGAGTAAGTTGCGTGTCGTGATGTGCTTGTCATGCATGTTGTTGTCGGGCTGCCGAGTGCAAACCCTGTATCTGAATGGCGATGCGCGTGGCCAGGTGGTGGATGCATTGAGTGGCATGCCGATCGCCGGGGCCAAGGGGGCCTTGTGTGGGGCGCAGTTCCTGACTGGCGAGGACGGACGCTTCCAGGTCGAGCAGGCAACCGACTGGGAGTTGGTGATGGTACTGGCCAGTCGCGGGCTCCAGGACACTCCGCACCCTTGCAACATGAGTATCAGCGCGGTCGATTACCAGACCCGCCAGTGGTCGGCCCCCTTTGCCGCCCACTACGACTTTCCCATTAGGCTGTTGCCTGCATCCAGTTCCTTGCACTATGGGGTGGAGTCTTCAGGCAATGGAGTGGCTGGACGCCCGTTGCAGGCAGAACCGCTCCAAGATGAGTTGTTCCTGGAGTCAGGGTATTGAGCTCCAGTACTTAGTTATCTATTCGACAACTAAACACCGTTGTATTGAGCTGCTGTTTTGCAGACAAGAAAAAGCCCGCACTTGGCGGGCTTTTTGGTGTTGCGCTAAAACCGACTTAGTTGGTTTTAGGCGCTTCTTCCTTGATGCTTTCTTCGACCGCAGCTTTGTTGGATTCAGCCTGATCTTTGGCGGCTTCGGCGTTTTCTTTCGCTGCCTCGTTCACTTTATCCTGAGCCTCGTTCATTTTTTGCTGCGCTTGCTCTGCATGCTGGTTGGCGTCTTGAGCTTTGTCTTCGGACTTTTTGTCACAGGCAGCCAGGCCAAGGGAGGCGGTCAGCATCAGGGCAATAGCTAAAGTCTTACGCATGGGGTATTTCTCCTTAGTAAAGATATCGACTGGCCTTTCGAGCATGGCGTTGTGATTTAAGTTCCTTTAAATGCCCAGATATATTAAGTATTCCTGCCACGGAACTTTTGCCCGCGTAGTTCGATGCCAATTTCTGACAATAACAAGAGGCATATTCCATGACGCAAAACCCTATTTTTGAGCGAGCGATACGCTTTCTATCTGCACTGCGCCACTGTCAGGTGCTGGGCATCACCGTACACAGCGCTTCCACCGAAGGCATGACCCTGACGTTGCCCTACCGCCCGCAGATTGTGGGTGATCCGCAAAGCGGGATTATTCACGGCGGCGCGCTGACTACGCTGATGGACACCGCCTGTGGCATGGCCACCTTGTGCGTGTTGCCGGCGTTCGAGGTGTGCCCGACCCTGGATCTGCGGGTCGACTATATGCATCCGGCAGTGCCTCATCATGACGTGCATGGTTTCGCCCAGTGCTACCGGGTGACCACTGATGTGATCTTCACTCGCGGCTTTGCCTATCAGGATGATCCCGAGCGTCCTGTGGCCCATGTGGTGGGCACCTTCATGCGCATGGGCAAGGGTCTCAAAGGTGTCCCGGGGTTCGCCAGTTCGATCAAGGGAGCTCGCCCATGAGTGAGAGTCTAAAGGCACTGCTGGATCAGGCCCACCAGCAAGGCGACTACACCGCGCTGCTGCAGAAAATTCCTTACGCCAGCCTGATTGGCATCGAGTGCTCGCGGTTGGGAGACGAGCTGCTGTTTCGTCTGCCGGCCAACAAGGACAACATCGGCAACCCGTTGCTGCCCGCGCTGCATGGCGGCGTGATTGCCGGTTTCATGGAGTTGGCGGCAGCCCTGCATCTGTTGATCTTCACCGGCTCGCCCGGGGTGCCGAAGATCATCGACTTCTCCCTGGATTACCTGCGCGCCGGGCAGTTTCGCGACACCTTCGCTCGCTGCCAGGTCTGGCGCCAGGGCCGACGCGTGGCCAACGTCGCGATCACTGCCTGGCAGAGCACCGTCGACGAGCCAATTGCCACCGCTCGCGCACATTTCAAGATTGAAGAGACGCCCGCCCCTTGAAATCTGTCGAGCTACCCCCACTTCCATGTCATCCCGCCGCTCTCCGCTTCCGGAACGCGACTACTGCCATCTGATTGGAGTTTGATGACCATGAGTGTGGAAACTCAAAAGGAAACCCTGGGCTTCCAGACCGAGGTGAAGCAACTGCTGCACCTCATGATCCATTCGTTGTATTCCAACAAGGAAATCTTCCTTCGCGAATTGATCTCGAACGCCTCTGACGCCGTCGACAAATTACGCTTCGAAGCCCTGTCCAAGCCTGACTTGCTGGAAGGTGGCGCTGAACTGAAGATCCGTGTGAGCTTCGACAAGGACGCGAAAACCGTCACCCTCGAAGACAACGGCATCGGCATGAGCCGTGAAGATGTGATCACCCACCTGGGGACCATCGCCAAGTCCGGCACCGCCGACTTCATGAAAAACCTCACCGGCGACCAGAAGAAAGACTCGCACCTGATCGGTCAGTTTGGCGTGGGTTTCTACTCCGCGTTCATCGTCGCCGACCAGGTCGAGGTGTTCAGCCGCCGTGCCGGCTTGTCCGCCAGCGAAGGCGTGCACTGGTCGTCCAAGGGTGAAGGCGAGTTCGAGGTTGCGACCATCGACAAGGCCGACCGCGGTACTCGCATTGTCCTGCACCTGAAGTCCGGTGAAGACGAGTTTGCCGATGGCTGGCGCCTGCGCAACATCATCAAGAAGTACTCCGACCACATCGCCCTGCCGATCGAGTTGCCAAAAGAGGCCGCGGCCGCTGAAGGCGAAGAGAAGCCGGCACTGGAGTGGGAAACCGTCAACCGCGCCAGCGCTTTGTGGACCCGTCCGCGTACCGAGATCAAGGACGAGGAATACCAGGAGTTCTACAAGCACATCGCCCATGACTTCGAGAACCCGCTGAGCTGGAGCCACAACAAGGTCGAAGGCAAGCTGGAATACAGCTCGCTGCTCTACGTGCCGGCCCGCGCACCCTTCGACCTGTACCAGCGTGAAGCGCCGAAGGGCCTCAAGCTCTACGTGCAGCGCGTGTTCGTCATGGATCAGGCCGAGTCGTTCCTGCCGCTGTACCTGCGCTTCATCAAGGGCGTGGTGGATTCCAACGACCTGTCACTGAACGTCTCGCGGGAAATCCTGCAGAAAGACCCGATCATCGATTCGATGAAGTCGGCGCTGACCAAGCGCGTGCTGGACATGCTGGAAAAACTGGCGAAGAACGAGCCTGAGCAATACCAGGGCTTCTGGAAAAACTTCGGCCAGGTGATGAAGGAAGGCCCGGCCGAAGACTTCGCCAACAAGGAGAAGATCGCCGGCCTGCTGCGCTTCGCGTCCACTCAGGGCGACGACGGCGAGCAGACTGTGTCCCTGGCAGATTACCTGGCTCGCGCCAAGGAAGGTCAGGACAAGATCTACTTCCTCACCGGCGAATCCTACGCCCAGGTGAAAAACAGCCCGCACCTGGAAGTCTTCCGCAAGAAAGGCATCGAAGTGCTGCTGCTCACCGACCGCATCGACGAGTGGCTGATGAGCTACCTCAACGAATTCGACGGCAAGAGCTTTGTCGACGTGGCGCGGGGTGACCTGGACCTGGGCAACCTGGACTCGGAAGAGGACAAGAAGGCTGCCGAGGAGGTCGCCAAGACCAAGGAAGGCCTGGTTGAGCGGATCAAGACCGTCTTGGGCGAGAACGTCAGCGAAGTGCGGGTTTCCCACCGCCTGACCGACTCCCCGGCGATCTTGGCCATCGGCGAGCAGGACCTGGGGCTGCAAATGCGTCAGATCCTTGAAGCCAGCGGGCAGAAGGTTCCGGATTCCAAGCCGATCTTCGAATTCAACCCGACTCACCCGCTGATCGAGAAACTTGACGGCGAGCAAAGCGAAGAGCGCTTTGGCGACCTGTCGCATATCCTCTTCGATCAAGCGGCCCTGGCGGCCGGTGACAGCTTGAAAGACCCGGCGGCCTATGTGCGCCGACTGAACAAGCTGCTGGTTGAACTGTCGGTTTAACCAGGTTGCAGGAAAAACCCGCTTCGGCGGGTTTTTTCATTCTGGTGTCCCCCTACTGGAGAAGATGAGTCATGACTCAAATCACCGTGCGTTCTGTGGTCTATCAGATCGATGGCCAGCCCTATGAAGGTCTCCTGGCCTTCGATGCCGCCCATCAAGGCGCGCTCCCGGGGTTGCTGATGGCGCCGAACTGGATGGGTGTCAGCGCCGGCGCGCAGAAGCTTGCCGAGTCGGTGGCGGCCAAGGGGTATGTGGTGCTGGTCGCCGACCTGTATGGCCAGTCGGTGCGCCCTAGCGACGCCGATCAGGCCGGTGCGGCGATGATGCCCCTGAAGAATGACCGGGGGCTCTTGCGCCAGCGCATGCAGGCGGCCTTCAGCGCCCTGCAGAGCCAGACCGAGGCCGCAGTGGACACCACGAGGCTGGCCACCTTCGGTTTCTGCTTTGGCGGCTGCTGCGTGCTGGAACTGGCCCGCAGCGGGGCGCCAGTCAAGGCCGCGGCTTCCTTCCATGGCACCCTGGACACGCCTGAGCCTGCGGATGCGCAGAACATCAAGGGCTCGGTGCTGGTGCTGCACGGTGCGGCCGATCCGCTGGTGGCCAAGGAACAACTGCCGGCCTTTGAGGCGGAGATGAACGCGGCAGGCGTTGACTGGCAACTGGTCAGCTACGGCGGTGCGGTGCATTCCTTTACCGATCCTCAGGCCAATGTCCCGGGCAAGATGATGTATGACGCCAAGACATCGGCGCGGGCCTTTGCCACCTTGTACTACCTGCTGGACGAAGTGTTCCAAAACTGACCGCAATCCCCTGATCCCGGAGCGGGCTTGCCGGCGCGGGCGTGAGCGAGCACAACGCAAGACTCAGGGGGGGCGTTTCCCGGCAAGCCGGCGCCTACGGATCAGTGGCGAGAGGCGGGCAGTTCGATGCGCTCGCTTTCTCCCGGCACTGGCGGCCAGTCCCCGGCCGCCCAGCGTCTGCGTGCTGCATCGATCAACAGTGGGTCGCTGGCGACAAAGTTCCAGTTGATCCGTCGCGGCCCGTCCAACGGCGCACCGCCAAGCAGTACCGCATGGCAGTCGCTCTCGGCGAACAGCGTGGCGTTTTCTCCCACCGGCAATACCACCAGCGAGTGCAGGGGCAATGGCTCGCTGTCCAGCTGTGCCTCGCCGCTCAGTACATACAGCGCGCGTTGCTGATGCTCGGTGGGAATCAACAGGCTGGTGGCGGTCTGCAGCTGCAGTTCGGCATACAGGGTCGCGGAGAGCACCGGCACCGGTGATTCCAGGCAGAAGCCGCTGCCGGCGATCATGCGGATCGTGACCCCGAGGTTGTCACTCACCGGCAGTGTGGCTGCGGGGTGATGGCTGTAGTGCCCAGGCCCCTGCTCGTGCTCCTTGGGCGAGGCCAGCCAGACTTGCAAGCCATGCAGGGTGAAAGCCTGGTTCAGCAGTGTCTCGGGCGTGCGCTCGACATGGGCGATGGCGCTGCCTGCGGTCATCCAGCTGACGTCCCCGGGCAGGACGATCTGGTCCGAGCCGAGACTGTCCTTGTGCTGGATCTGTCCTTCGAACAGGTAGGTCAGCGTGGACAGGCCAATATGCGGGTGCTGGCGGATGTTCATGCCTTTGCCGGCGGGGTAGGAGGTGCTCAGCATGTGGTCGAAGAATACGAAGGGGCCGACACTGCGGCACTGTGCCGAAGGCAGGGGGCGGAGGATGGGCTGGCCTTCGACGTGCTCGACTCGGGGACGGATCACTAGGGATGAGTTCATGGTGGATTCCAGGCTGATCGGAGTTCTGCCAGCAGCATAACTCCCTCCCCAGGTGCCCGCCTTGTCGCTACTGGCTGAAGGCGCCTTCGCAGAGGTGGGTCTCGATGCTGACCTCACTGCTGGTCATCAGTTTGTGGATCGGGCAACGGTCGGCTACCCGGTGCAGCTCTTCGCGCTGGGTATCGGTGAGTACGCCCCTGAGGGTCAGCTTGACGTGCAGGCCGTACGTGCCTTTCTGCTCTTGGCTGTTGTCGTGCTTGATCTCCACCGTGACCCCGGTCAGGGGAATGTTCTTTTTTTGCGCATAGAGCTTGAGGGTCAGAGCCTTGCAGGCGCCCAGGGCGGCATCGAAGTAGTCGTGGGGTTCGGGCGCGGTGCCTTCGCCACCGGCGGACGTGGGCAGGTCGGTGAACAACTGATGGTCGTCGACCTGGATGCTGTGGCGAAAACCTTCGCTGGACTCGGTATTGACGGTAATGGTCATGGCAAACCTCAGGCAGTGATGAGTATCGGATCGGTGGTAAGGGTGCTGAAGGTATAGAGCATTCGCAGGCGCAGGCGTTCCCGTTTTTTACTTTGGGTCAGCAGTGGCCCGGTGTTGCGCCGATGGATGTGCAAGCAGCGGTGAATCAGCGGGTCTGGAGGTGTCAATTGCACTGTTTGATTGAAAAAATGCCGATTTTGGGAAGCTGAATCGTTTTACTTTCAGGTATCGAAGTCATAGGGCGTTTTGATATCACGTTTTTGTCTTACGCAAATTTCCGCTGGCCCGATACCGTCTAAGAGCACCTTGCTGCAAGGTTTTGCAGCGCTCTAGGAAGGAGCCGAAGGAATGAGTCTTAGACGTCTCAATATTGCGCCTCGCGCAAGCCTGGGTTTTGGTTTGCTGGCGCTGATGGTGTTTTCCCTCGGGGCGTTCGCCCTGATGCAAATGGCGAATATGCGCCAGCAATCAGATGAAGTTGAGAGTAATTGGCTGCCCAGTGTCATGTCTGTAGGTGACATGAGTCAGCACCTGCTGCGCATCCGTGTGCTGACGCTGCGTCTGCTGATTAATCGCGACCCGCAGGGGATGGCCCAGAACGAAAACAAGATCAACGACATCAAGAACGGCCTGAGCGTTGCTCAACGGCGTTATGAGGCGCTGATCATATTGCCTGAGGAACGAGTCCTGTTTGACCGCTTCAAGGCCTTAGAAACGCAGTACCTGCAACGTCAGGCCCAGGTCATGACCTTCTCCAATCAGAATCAGATAGAGGAGGCGGCCAAGGTGGTCAACGGTGAAATGAATCAGTTGGGCGATGAATTGGCCACGACCCTACATGACCTGGTCGAGCTGAATAAGCAGAGTGCGACGCGTGCCACCGATTTGGCTAAGGCTGTGTTCAGCCAATCTCGGGTTTGGGTGCTGGCCATGATTGCGGTCGCGACGCTGGTGACTATTGGCCTGGCGCTGATGCTGACCCGGAGCATCGTTGTGCCATTGGCGCAGTCGCTGAATGTGGCTGAGGTGGTGGCTGGGGGGGATCTGACCGGTGATATCACGGTGACTGGTAAGGATGAGCCCGCGCGTTTGCTGCAGGCGCTCAAGTCCATGCAGCACAGCTTGCGGGAAACCATTCGGCGCATCTCTGACTCCTCCAGTCAGTTGGCTTCGGCCTCGGAGGAGCTTAGCTGCGTCACTGAAGACGCCACCCGGGGGCTGCATCAACAGAGCCAGGAGATCGAGCAGGCAGCGACCGCGGTGAACCAGATGACTGCCGCGGTGGAGGAGGTGGCTAGCAACGCGGTCGCCACGTCTGAAGCGTCGCGAGAATCCGATCATATTGCTCAGCGCGGACGCGAGCAGGTGCATCAGACCGTGCTGTCGATTGAGGCGTTGGCCGAGGACGTGACGGCCAATGCCGGTCAGGTGGAAGACTTGGCGCAGAAGGTCTATGGCATCAGTAAGGTGCTGGACGTGATTCGAGCCATTGCCGAGCAGACCAACCTGTTGGCCTTGAATGCTGCAATCGAGGCTGCGCGGGCCGGTGATGCCGGGCGAGGTTTTGCCGTGGTGGCCGACGAGGTGCGAGCCTTGGCCCATCGAACCCAGCAGTCGACCCAGGAAATCGAGCAGATGATCGGCGGCATTCAGCAGGGCACCGATCAAGCGGTCAGCGCCATGCAGCAGAGCAACGGTCGCGCCCGGTCGACCCTGGAAGTGGCCAAGGCGGCGGGGCAGGCGTTGGAGGAAATCGCCTCGGCGTTCACCTTGATCAACGAGCGCAACACCGTGATTGCCAGCGCCTCGGAACAACAGGCCGCGGTGGCGCGTGAGGTCGATCGCAACTTGATGAACATTCGTGATCTTGCTCACCAGACCTCAGCAGGAGCCAACCAGACCAGCGCTGCCAGTCAGGAGCTGTCGCGGTTGGCAGCGGACTTGAACAGCATGGTGTCGCGCTTCTCGGTGTAAGCCGGCAGCGCTGCCTGCGCAGGCACAAAAATGTATGGTCAGCCCATCTCCTGCAACCTCATTGGTTGTTTTCGGTAACGCTGGCCTGCGCTCATGTATCCGGGCTCGTTGTGAGCGTTGCTGTAACAACGCCCGGCCCTCGCTGAGTAGCCGCTCCCGACTGCCCTGAAAAAGCCCTCAGCCTCTATAGCTGAATTTTGTGCCAGGCTCTCAGTCGGGCCATTTGCCGTTTACTGTCATCCGTCAGTGACGTCGCAAAAGCCGGTGGTAAAGCTGTACGTTCAAGCGTTCGGATGTGGGTCGTACTGGCCGCCTTTGGCCAGTACCGCCCACACGATTCGCGCCAGTTTGTTTGCTAGCGCACACGCGACGACATTGGAGTGGCGGCGCGTCAGCAGTTCCCGAACCCAAGCCCCCAAGGCGTCTTCTCGCTTGTCGATATGACGCATGATGGCTCGCGCGCCTTGTACCAGCAATTGGCGGATGTGTTTGTCGCTGCGCTTGCTGATCCCCAGAAGCACCGTCTTTCCATCCGTCGAGTATTGCCTCGGCACCAGCCCCAGCGAAGCGGCAAAATCGCGTCCACTTCGAGAGTTCGACGCATCGCCCACATCCGCCAATACCGCACTGGCGATGATTGGGCCGATGCCAGGAATACTCTGCCAGCGATTTCCGGCATCGTCCTCTTTCAACTGCTGTTTCAGGTCGGACTCGATGTCCTTGATTTCATCATTGAGCTGTTGGATTTGACGATGGAGACGCATCACCACGCTCTTTAGGCGCAATGGAACCGGATGTTGTGGATCGTCCAGCAGCGCTGGCACACGGTGCAACGCCGTTGCGCCGTTGCGCCGATGGGCAGGCTGATCCCGAATTCCAGCAAAAAGCCATGAATCTGATTGGTCGCGACGGTGCGATGGCCAATCAAGAAGTCTCGGACACGATGCAAAGCTGAAAGCGTTTGTTGCTCTGCGGTTTTAATCGAGCAGAAGCGCATCGCGGGGCGGCTCGCCGCCTCGCAAATCGCTTCGGCATCAATGAAGTCGTTTTTGTTGCCTTTGACGAACGGCTTAACGTATTGCGGGGCAATCAGTTTTACCTCGTGGCCCAATGCCTCAACCTGTCGAGCCAACCAGTGGGCACCGCCACACGATTCCATCACCGCCGTGCAGGCCGGCAGTTGGGCCAATGTGCTGAGCAATTGGCTGCGACTGGTTTTCTTGCGCAGGACCTGATGACCTTTGGCATCCTGGCCATGCAGGTGGAAGCTGTGTTTGCCAATGTCGATACCGAGAAGCGTCATCGTGTTCATGAGAGATCCTCCGCCGAAAACGAGAAAAGCCCTGCAAGCGTAAACCTGCAGGGCTTCTCGGTCAGGCTGACCATCTCATTAAGCCCCGAACCAGTCGGGGCTTTTTGCATTCGGCGAAGCGGCGGGGCTTACTTGCCCTGCCAGCGCTTCAGCACCAGGGTGGCGTTGGTGCCACCGAAGCCGAAGCTGTTGCTCATCACGGTGTTGATGGTGGCGTCTTCGCGAGTCTTGGTCAGGATCGGCATGTCGGCGACTTCCGGGTCCAGCTCATCGATGTTGGCCGAACCGGCCATGAAGTTGCCTTCCATCATCAGCATGCAGTAGATCGCCTCATGAACGCCGGCGGCGCCCAGGGAGTGACCCGACAGGCTCTTGGTGGAGCTGATGGCCGGAGCCTTGTCACCGAACACTTCACGCACACCTTTCATTTCCGCGATATCGCCGACCGGAGTCGAAGTGCCGTGGGTATTCAGGTAGTCGATTGGGGCGTCGACGGTGGACATGGCCATCTGCATGCAGCGAATGGCGCCTTCGCCGCTTGGAGCCACCATGTCGTAACCATCGGAAGTGGCGCCATAGCCGACGATTTCCGCGTAGATCTTGGCGCCGCGGGCCAGAGCATGTTCCAGCTCCTCGACCACCACCATGCCGCCACCACCGGCAATGACGAAGCCGTCACGTTTGGCATCGTAGGCGCGGGAGGCCTTTTCCGGGGTTTCGTTGTACTGGGTGGACAGCGCGCCCATGGCGTCGAACAGGAACGATTGAGTCCAATGCTCTTCTTCACCGCCGCCGGCGAAGACGATGTCCTGCTTGCCCATCTGGATCTGTTCCATGGCGGTACCGATGCAGTGAGCACTGGTGGCGCAGGCCGAAGCGATGGAGTAGTTCAGGCCCTTGATTTTGAACGGAGTGGCCAGGCAGGCGGAAACCGTGCTGCTCATGGTCCGCGTGACACGGTATGGGCCAACGCGCTTGACGCCTTTCTCGCGCAGGATGTCCAGCGCTTCCATCTGGTTCAGGGTCGAAGCACCGCCGGAGCCAGCGATCAGGCCGGTACGCGGGTTGGACACTTGTTCTTCGCTCAGGCCGGAGTCGGCGATGGCGTCTTTCATGGCCAGGTAGGCGTAAGCCGCCGCGTGGCCGACGAAGCGATAGATCTTGCGATCGATCAGTTCTTCAAGGTTCAGGTCAATGGAGCCGGAAACCTGGCTACGCAGACCCATTTCGGCATATTCCGGGTTGAAGCGGATGCCAGGGCGACTTGCACGCAGGTTAGCGGAGACGGTCTCTTTGTCATTGCCCAGGCACGAAACAATGCCAAGACCAGTGATAACGACGCGGCGCATGCGGATAACCCTTAGAAGTTGTCAGTTGAGGTAAACACGCCGACCCGAAGGCCTTCGGCGGTATAGATTTCGCGGCCGTCAACGCTGACCGAACCATCGGCGATGGCCATGTTCAGCTTGCCCTTGAGGACGCGCTTGATATGAATGTTATAGGTGACTTTTTTCGCGGTCGGCAGCACCTGGCCGAAGAATTTCACTTCCCCCGAACCCAGGGCGCGGCCACGGCCCGGCAGACCTTGCCAGCCGAGAAAGAAACCGACCAGTTGCCACATGGCATCCAGGCCCAGGCAGCCTGGCATCACTGGGTCGCCTTCGAAGTGGCAAGCGAAGAACCACAGGTCTGGAGTGATATCCAGCTCAGCGACCAATTCACCTTTACCGTACTTGCCACCCTCTTCGCTGATCTGGGTGATGCGATCCACCATCAGCATGTTGGGGGCGGGCAGTTGCGCGTTACCTGGGCCGAACAGCTCACCGCGACTGCAGCGCAGCAGGTCTTCCCGAGTAAAGGCGTTTTGTTTGGTCATGCGAGCTCCTCAATAGTCCCGTGCGGCAGGGTTGGGCAATCTTCCCGGCCGATCGAAGCGTTCATGCCTCGAGCCGGCAGCCTACTCATAGACTATTGCGTTGTAGTGAAAGTCACAGCGCCAAGGGCATGAAAGTACACTTGTGCACTGAAATTTTTGTAGAGGGCCTTTTCGGCCCCCCTTCGGGTGCCTAAGACTGCCGCACTTTCGCTCATCACGCCAGTCATAGGTGTGCGAAAACAGCCTGTTACTGCACCCAGCGTTGGATAATTTGCTGCAGATCAGTGCGCTTGAATGGCTTGGCCAGGTAGTCGTTCATGCCGGCCGCGAGGCAGGCTTCACGGTCGCCCTGCAAGGCGTTGGCGGTCAGGGCGATGATCGGTAGGTCGGCGCATCCGGGTAATTGGCGGATCTGCCGAGTGGCTTCGTAGCCGTCGACCAGCGGCAGTCGGCAGTCCATCAAAATCGCTTCGAAAATCAGGCTTTCAGCGCTGCGCACCGCCTGGGCACCGTCGGTGACGATGCTCACGGTAAATCCCAGGCTACGCAGCATGGCCTGGATCACGGTCTGGTTCACCGGATTGTCCTCCACCAGTAGGACGTTGCGGCCTTCGCCCTGGTGAGCGGCCGTGTTCACTCGCGGCGCCAGCACGGGCAGGCTTTGCTGAAACAGCGCCAGGGGGATTTCCAGGGTGAACACCGAGCCCTGGCCTTCCTCGCTCTGGGCCCGCAGGGTGCCGCCCATGCGTTCAGCCAGGGTCCGGGCGATAGGCAGGCCCAGGCCCGTGCCGCCGTAGCGTCGGGAGATCGAGCTGTCGGCCTGCTGGAAGGCATCGAACATCATTTCCAGGCTGGCCGGACTGATGCCAATCCCGCTGTCGCGCACCGCGCAGGTAAACCACAGGAGTTCATGGTCCAGGGCTTGCCACTGCGCTTGGACGGTGATGCTGCCTTGCTCGGTGAACTTCAGCGCGTTGCCGATCAGGTTGACCAGAATTTGCCGGATCCGCGTCGGGTCGCCCTTGACCTGCAGCGACTCCATGCCCGGCGGTAGCCGCAGTTGCAGGTCCAGGCCGCGCTGCAGCGCGCTGTGCTGAAAGGCTTGGGCCGAACTGCTGATCAAGTCGGCAAGGTTGAACGGAATATGTTCCAGTTCCAGGGCTGAGCGCTCGATGCGTGAGAAATCGAGGATGTCGTTGATCACCTTGAGCAAGTGCTCAGTGGATTCGGAGGCCAGCGCTGCGTATTCGCTCTGTTCCCGGGTCATCTCCGTGGTTTCCAGCAACTGCAGCATGCCCAATACGCCGTTCATCGGCGTGCGCAGCTCGTGGCTCATCATTGCCAGGAAGTCCGATTTGGCCTTGTTTGCCCGTTCCGCTTCTTCCCGGGTCTGAATCAGTTGTGACATGGCTTGCTGTTGTTCGCGGCTGGCCAGTTCCAGGCCCGCGGCAAGGTTGTTGATGTGGCGCGCCAGGTTGTCCAACTCGCCATCGTCGACGATGGGCAGCGCGGTTTTGAAGTCACCGTCCTGAATGGCTTTCACCGCATGGCCCATGGCGCTGATGGGTTTGGCCAGTCCGGCCGCGAGGCGCCGGGCCAGGAGGTAGGTGAAGAGCAGCGCGAACAGGGCGAGAACGCCGGCCTTGAGGAGGATTTCCTGCTGGCGCTGATTGAAGGCGTCGTTGGACATGCCGACAATCACTCGTCCCAGGTAACCGTCGCCCTGGCTGTTCAGGCTGGCCGGATCGTTCTGCAAAAAGTCGTTGTGCACCTGTATGCGCTGCAGCCGTACCGGGGCTTGGAACACTTTGATCTGTTGGGCGTGATTGTGAGTGGCGGACGCTTGTTCGACATACACCAGGATGTTGTTGGCGCTGTCCTGGACTTCCAGAAAGTGCACATGGGGCGTCGCCAGCGTGGCTTGCAGCAGGCTTTCCAGGCCATCGTTATTGCCCGAGATCAGCCCGTATTCGGTGGCCGGCGCCAACTGGTTGGCGATCAGTTGGCCGGTGTGGTTCAGCTCCTGGCGCAGGTCCTGAATGCGCACGAAGGTAAAGAAGCTGATCAGCAGCAAGGTCAGGAGCAGGGCTGGGCCAAGGCTGATGAGCTGAGTGCGGGTATGGATGTCCCAGCGGCGCCGCAATGTCATGGGCGTTTTTCTCCTTCGCTCAACTGGCGCGCGACGGCCTCGGGGTCGATTTTTTCTATCCCCAGAGAACGTGCCACCTGTGGGTTGCTCATTACTTTGAAGGCCGCCGGGTACAGCGCCCGGGGCCAATGTACCGGTGCTTGGTCAAGCAGGTTATCCAGGGTGTGTAACCAATCCTGCTGGTCGCTGTAGGTGCTGGCCAGGCTGCCAGCCTTGACGAAGCCGGCATTGGGGCCGATCAAAGCTTGTTGCTGGGCGTAGCTGCTGAGCAGCAGGTTTTTCACGGTTTTCGGGTTGTACAGCCTGGGATCATCCAGGCCCAGTAGCACGTTGCTGTTGCGCAGCACATTTTGCAGTGGACGGCTGTCTTGGGTGCTGTCCCAGGGTTCGGCGACGATTTCCATGTCCAAGGACTGCGCTGCTGTGCGCAGTTCCTTGAGCAGAAACCGGCTGTCCCTGGTGTACAGCACCCCAACCCGACGGACTTGGGGCAAGAGGCTGCGAATCAGGCGCAGTTGACGGGGCAGCGGTGGATCGCTCCAGAGCAGGCTGAGCCGGGGGTGAGGCACGCCATGCAGGCGCAGTTCAGCCTGCAGACGGCTGACGCGCAGTACCAGGGTGGCCGGCCCCAGAGGGTCTTGCAGGCGCCAGTCCAGGCTTTGCGGGTCCAGCAGAATCAGACGTATGGCACTGGGTAATTTACCGGGCGCTGGCAACTGCGCCAGCGGCATGAAGCGCACGTGGTCCTGGGGGCGCCGGTTGGCCAGTTCCTGAGTGAAGTTGCGCAGCCCTTCGCTGTCCTCGTTGGCGATCAGCAATAGGTCGGCGGCGCGCAGCGGGGTGCACAGCAGCAAACCCAGCAGAAGCAGGCTCCAAGCGAGTCGAGTACGCCTGCGCAAGCCCCCCCGGGGCCGATGCCGGGTCATGTCAGAACTCCAGCTCTGCGCTGAAATAGACCACGTGCCTTGAGTCATACAGGTTGTCGGCGAAGGTGCTGGGCGCATGGTCGAGTCGTTGTTGCAGGGTGCCCGCCAGCTCCAGACTGGCTTTACTCAAGGCCAGGCGCTTGGCAATGCGGGTATCGACTCGCTCAAAACGGTAGCCGTTGAGTGAGTTGTCACCGTAGTAGAAGAGCGCGCTGGACCAACCCTGGCCCCAGTTGCGCAGCCAGCCGGCGGAACCGCTGTTGCTGGCGGTCAGGCGCTGGTCCAGGGGATTGCTGGCTTGGGCGCGCACGTAGGCGTAACCCAGGCGCAGGCGGTCGACGCGGCTCAATTGCCAGTCCACTTGGGTCTCGGCGCCGGAGAAGCGCGAGGCGTTGCTGTTGCTGGCGATGTATTGGTTATTGCGCAGTGGCTCGCTGATCATCCCGGTGATTTCGTCGTAGAACAATTTGACGTCGAGGTTCAGGGCCAGGTCGATGAAGTAGCCGTTGTAGCCCAGTTCCCGGGAGCGCATGTGTTCCTTGTCCAGGTTGCCGGGGCCACGGGTCTTGACGAAGTACTGGGCGCTGCTCTGGCCATTGAGCGTGGGGCTCAAGCCGGTAACCCGGTAGCTCCAGTCGACGTTGTTTTCGAACATGTCCGGGGAGCGGATGGCTTCCGAGTACACCGCTCGCAAGCCGTGGCGCGGGTTGATCAGGTAGTTGACCGCCACCCGTGGCGTCAGGGAGTGGCCGGTCAGTTGGGTGTCTTCGTACATAGCCCCGCCCTGAAGCAGCCAGTGTTCGCTGGCTTGCCATTCCAGTTGGCCAAACAAGCGCCAAGTGGTGTCGTCGAGGGTGCCGTTGAAATACGTTTCGGAATCGGCCCGGTCATAACGATAGTTCATGCCGCTGACCAGCCGCAGGTTGTCGCTGAGGCTCAGGGTGTCCTGCAGTTCCAGGTCATAGCGGGTTTCTCGGGCGCTTTGATCGATGTTGCCGCAGACGGTCTGGCTGCCGCCTTCGTTATTCCATTGTTGGAGGACCTGGCTGGCGAGTGCTTCTTCCGCAGGGGTCCCCGAGGGGGCAGTCGAATAGTGGGTTATGCGCCGCGCCAGGCGCTCGGCATAATTCGGGTTGAGTTGCCAGAGGCGGGTCAGTTCGGGGCTGAAGGAGACCGCCGCGTCACAAGCCCGCCAGGTTTGCTGGCGGTCCCAGTGCTGGGCCGAGCCCTGTATATAAAGGCTGTGCCGGGGGTTGATGTCCAGGTTCCAACGCAATGAACCAGCGTAGTCCTTGGCTACGACATCGGAGTTGTAACCTTGCGAGGTCACGCCGGCGAACACGGGGCGGTAAGTGTAGGGGCGCTGGTTGGTGCCCTCTTTGGCATTCAACTGCCAATCGATGCTCTGCTGTTCGTTGAGCATCTGGCTTACTGACAGGCTGAAGCGGTTCAAGCGTTTGCTGTCGCGGTAATCGGCGCCCACACGGTTCTTGTCGAAGCCGTCGTCTTCCTGCCCCGACAACGATAGCCGAAGGTCGCCGCTTTCCCAGCCGCTGCCTTGGCTGGCGTACCAGTCGTTGATGCCGCGTTCGCCCCGGGTCACCTTGAACCGCGTGCCGTGGCTGTTGGCGGGGGAGCGAGTAATGATATTGACCACCGCCATCAGCGCATTGGCGCCGTAGCTGACGGTGTTGGGGCCGCGAAACACCTCGATGCGCTCGATGTCTTCCATGGCCACCGGGATGTCGCTCCAGTCCACCGTGGCCAGGCCCGCGCGATACACCGAGCGTCCGTCGATCAGCACTTGCATGCGTCGGGCTTCGCTGGCGTTGGTGCCGTGGTAGTTGACTGTGGCCTGATTGCCACTGATGGCGCCGACCATCATGCCCGGCACCAGGCGCAGCAATTCGCTGATGTTCCGGGCGCCGCTGGCCTTGATCAGCTCGTTGTCGAGCACGGTCATGCTGCCGGGGACCGCGGCGGGGGACTGCTTGAGGCGGGTGGCGGTCAACACGTGTGGCAATGCGGAGCCGTCGAGAAACAGATCGTCGGCCAGCACCGACTGGCCGAACAGCATGCTCAGCAACAGTGATAGACGAAGAGTGGAGGGACCTGCGGACACGACACAGCCTTGAATGGACATGAATGGCGCGCATGTTAACCGAGCTAGTCGAGTTTTCCAGTCATTAAGCCCGACATTCCCCGACTGAACCTGCCTGTTCTCAACAAATTGGCTGAATGGCACCAGGGGCTGGTGATGAAAAAACCGCTCCGTATAATGCCGCCATCGCCATTGCTATGGATAAACGGATTGCATATGACACAACAGCGCCCTATTGCGGTCCTGGGAGGCGGAAGTTTTGGGACCGCCGTGGCCAATCTGCTGGCCGAGAACGGCCACCCGGTGCGGCAGTGGATGCGTGATCCCGAGCAGGCCGAGGCCATTCGGGTCAATCGCGAGAATCCGCGCTATCTCAAGGGCATCAAGATTCATCCCTTGGTGGAGCCGGTCACTGATCTGCTGGCCACCCTCAATGACGGCGAGCTGTGTTTCGTCGCCTTGCCTTCCAGCGCTCTGCGCTCGGTGCTGGCACCCCATGCGCAGCTGCTGAGCGGCAAGATGCTGGTCAGCCTGACGAAAGGCATCGAGGCCCAGACTTTCAAGCTGATGAGCGAAATCCTCGAGGAAATCGCGCCGCAGGCGCGGATCGGCGTGCTCTCAGGCCCTAACCTGGCCCGTGAGGTGGCCGAACATGCGTTGACCGCCACGGTGGTCGCCAGCGAAGACGACGAGCTTTGTCAGAAGGTCCAGGCCGCGCTGCATGGCCGCACCTTCCGCGTCTATGCCAGTGCCGACCGCTTCGGTGTGGAGCTGGGTGGGGCGTTGAAGAACGTTTACGCGATCATCGCCGGTATGGCGGTGGCCCTGGGCATGGGCGAAAACACCAAGAGCATGTTGATCACCCGTGCACTGGCGGAAATGACTCGCTTTGCCGTGAGCCAGGGCGCCAACCCCATGACGTTTCTCGGGTTGGCCGGCGTTGGTGACCTGATCGTCACTTGCTCCTCGCCCAAGAGCCGTAACTATCAGGTGGGCTTTGCCCTGGGCCAGGGTTTGAGCCTGGATGAGGCCGTGACCCGCCTGGGTGAAGTGGCCGAGGGCGTCAACACCCTCAAAGTGCTCAAGGCCAAGGCTCAGGAAGTGGGCGTTTATATGCCGCTGGTAGCGGGACTGCACGCGATTCTGTTTGAAGGGCGTACGCTGAATCAGGTGATTGAACTCTTGATGCGCGGCGAGCCGAAAACCGATGTCGACTTTATCTCCACTAGTGGATTCAACTGAGCAATACAGGAGCCAGACATGAACGATACGAATGGTGAAGCCAAATACGAATCCATCCTCCTGCGCGTACTGTGGATGCTGGTCTTCGTGCTGGTGTGGCAGGTGTCGCAGTTTCTTCTCGGCGCCTTGGTCCTGGTGCAGTTGATCTACCGGCTGATCTACGGCGCACCGAATGCCGGGCTGATGAACTTTGGCGACAGCCTGAGCCAGTTCCTGGCGCAGATCGGTCGTTTTGGCAGCTTCCACACCGAGCAGAAACCCTGGCCGTTTGCCGATTGGCCAACCCCGCGGCCCCCTGAAGGGGAGGCACCGCATAGCGTGCCGCCGGCGCCGCACCCGGTTCGTGATGAGGAACCCAAGCTGTGAAGTTGTGGGTGCTGCGCCATGGTCAGGCCGAGTCTCACGCGCCCACAGATGCTCAGCGTCCTCTCACGGCCCATGGCCGCGATGAAGTGCTGGGCAGCGCCGCGCAACTGATCGGCCAGCCCATCAGTGCAATCATCGCCAGCCCCTACGTGCGCGCTCAGCAGACCGCACAGTTGGTGCGCGAGGTACTGGGGTTTGCAGGAGAGGTCCGCACTGTGCCGTGGCTGACGCCGGACGCCAATCCGCTGCAGGTGCTGGAGCATCTGGACAGCGCCGACAACTTGCTGCTGGTCAGCCATCAACCCTTGGTGGGCAACCTGATCGGCCTGCTGCTGAATGGGCATCTGCATGCCCCTCAGCCTATGAACACCGCCAGTCTGGCGGAGCTGGAAGGTGACTGGCCCATGGCCGGGCTGATGACTCTCAATAGCGTCAAGCACCGCTAGAACGCCCCGGCGGCCAGGCAGTGCCTGGCCGCCGCAGGTCCGTGAGGGTGGCCGACACCCGGTTGCGCGGCGCTACATTTCTTGGCTTGCAGCCCTCCTTTGTGCGTGGAATAGTCGACCGAGCAAGTGCTTGGTTGGTGTCGCGAACAGAATAAAAACAAAGGAGCGAGTCATGGCTGCTGCTTTTCGTTTGCCGCTGCAAGTGTTCTACGAGCGCGAGGCTCGTCATCCCCTGCAACGTTTTCTGGTTCAGCCCAGTGCCGGAGGGCAGGTGCAGGCGCTGAGCTGGTTCGAGGTCGGCCAGCAGGCCCGTCGCGCCGCCCAATGGCTGCGCGAGCGCCAGTTGCCCCCGGGCAGTCACATCGCAATCATCGGCAAGAACTCCGCGCACTGGATCATCAGCGACCTGGCGATCTGGATGGCCGGGCATGTGTCGGTGCCGCTGTATCCCAACCTCACAGCCGATTCGGTGGCCCAGGTACTGGAGCATTCCGAGTCGGTCCTGGTGTTCATCGGCAAGCTCGATGACTGGTCGGGCATGGCCCCGGGGATCAGGCCCGATTTGCCCACCGTGCGCCTGCCGCTGGCCCCCGAAGGCACTTTCGACTGCACCTGGGACGATCTGCAAGGCTGTCAGCCGTTGGCTGACAGCCCCAGTCCGCCAGCCGATCAGTTGGCCACCATTATCTACACCTCTGGTACCACGGGCCTGCCCAAGGGGGTCATGCACAGCTTCGGCAACCTGGGGTTTGCCGCCAGTCACGGGGTTCAGCTCTTTGGCCTGGGTCCCGAGGACCGCCTGTTGTCGTATCTGCCGCTGTGTCATGTGGCGGAGCGCATGTTCGTCGAGATGGCCGCGATCTATACCGGGCAAACGGTTTTCTTCGCCGAAAGCCTCGATACTTTTCTGGCGGACCTGCGGCGAGCTCGGCCCACGGCACTGTTCGGCGTGCCGCGTATCTGGACCAAGTTCCAGATGGGGGTCTACGACAAGGTGCCGGCCAAGCGCCTGGACGTCCTCTTGAGCCTGCCATTGATCGGCAAGCAGGTCGGTCACAAGGTGCTTGTCGGGCTTGGGCTGGACGCCTTGCGCGTGGCCTTGTCGGGGGCGGCGCCGGTGCCCCAGACACTGTTGCACTGGTATCGCCGGCTGGGCCTTGACGTCCTAGAGGTCTACGGCATGACCGAGAGTTGCGGCTATTCCCATATCGGGCGCTCCGGGGAGCATGTGCCGGGCTGGATAGGCCGGCCCTGTCCAGGGGTTGAAGTGCGTATCGACGAGGCGGGGGAGGTCCAGGTGCGTAGCGGGGCCATCCTGCAGGGCTATTACAAGGACCCGCAGAAGACCGCCGAGACCATCACCGAGGACGGTTATTTGCGCACTGGCGACAAGGGCGAACAGGACGCTGCCGGCAATCTGCGTCTGACAGGCCGGCTCAAGGAGATCTTCAAGACCAGCAAGGGCAAGTACGTCGCCCCAGCGCCTATCGAGAATCGTTTGGCTGTGCATGCGCATATCGAACAGGTGTGCGTAGTGGGTGATGGCTTGAGCGCTCCACTGGGATTGTGCGTACTGTCGGCGGCGGGTCTGCAGGCGGCCGCTAGCAGCGCGCGAGAAGGACTGCACAGCAGCCTGGAAAGCCTTCTGGTCCAGGTCAACGACCACCTCGACAAACACGAGCGCCTGCATCGGCTGGTGGTGGTCAAGGACAGTTGGGCGGTGGAAAACGGCTTTCTGACCCCGACCCTGAAGATCAAGCGCAATGTGATCGAGGCCACCTATGGCGCCAGCTTTCAAACGTGGAGTGAGCGCGACGAAGCCGTGCTGTGGCAGGATTGATCGACAAAAAACAACCTGAAAAAGGAAGTCGTGATGAGTTTGTGGCGCACCATTCCAAACATTGAGCAACTGAACACACTTCAGAAAAACACCATCGGCGAAGTGCTGGATATTCGTTTTGAGTCCTTTGATGACGAGTCGCTGACCGCGAGCATGGTGGTCGACCATCGCACCCACCAACCCTATGGCCTGCTGCATGGCGGTGCTTCGGTGGTGTTGGCGGAAACCGTCGGCTCCATGGCCAGCTACCTGTGCATCGATACCCGCAAGTTTTATTGCGTGGGGCTTGAGATCAACGCCAATCATCTGCGGGGCTTGCGTAGCGGTCGGGTGACGGCGGTGGCCAAGGCTATCCATATCGGTCGCACGACCCATGTCTGGGACATTCGTTTGAGCAGTGATGAAGGCAAGGCCAGTTGCGTTTCGCGCCTGACCATGGCGGTGGTGCCCCTGGGGCAGACGCCGCCGGCGGCATGAAGAAACGCGGCATAGACTGAGCCTGGGTGTCAGCATTCCTGTCCGTTCCGGTCATTGCCCAGGTGCGAGGCCGTGCGGACAATGGCTGCTGGTTTGATGGATGGATGAGTCGGTATGTCGCAACAGGTATTCTTCGCTCACGCCAATGGGTTTCCCTCGGGCACTTACGGCAAGTTGTTCGCCGCCCTGGCGCCTGAATTCGAGGTGTCCCATTTGCAGCAACATGCCCACGATCCGCGTTTCCCGGTGGATGACAACTGGCGCAGTTTGGTGGATGAGTTGATCCATCATCTGCAGCAACAGGCTCAGCCGGTCTGGGGCGTTGGGCATTCGTTGGGCGGTGTGCTGCATTTGCACGCGGCGCTGCGGTGTCCGGAGTTGTACCGGGGCGTGGTGATGCTCGACTCGCCGGTGCTGACTCGGGCCGATCAGTGGGTGATCCGCGCCGCCAAGCGTTTTGGCCTTATTGACCGACTGACACCGGCCGGGCGGACCTTGGGGCGCCGCGAGGAGTTTGTCGATATGGAGTCGGCGCGCCGTTATTTCTCGCGCAAGCCCCTGTTTCGCGCGTTTGACCCGGATTGCCTGGACGCTTACCTGCAGCACGGTCTGCAACCCGTGGGGGATCGCTTGCGGCTGTGTTTTGATCCGGCCACCGAAATCAGCATTTATCGCGGCGTACCTCACACCAGCCCAGGCAGCGCGTGTCAACTCAAGGTGCCGCTGGCGGTGGTGCGTGGACAGCAAAGCCGGGTGGTGATGCGTCACCATACCCGTGTGGTGGGGCGCATGCCTCAGGGTGAATCGTTAACCATGCCCGGCGGCCATATGTTTCCCCTTGAGCGGCCCCAGGACACCGCGACTTTGCTCAAGGAGTTGTTCGCTCGTTGGCAACACCGCCTGCCACGGAGCTGTGCATGAATCACCGGGTCGAAGAAATACGCCTGAGCCTGCCGCATATCGAGTTGGCGGCCCATCTGTTCGGGCCCGAGGACGGTTTGCCGGTGATTGCCCTGCACGGCTGGCTGGACAACGCCAACAGCTTTGCGCGCTTGGCGCCCAAGCTTGAAGGTCTGCGTATTGTCGCCCTGGACATGGCCGGCCACGGCCATTCCGGGCATCGCCCTCCGGGTGCGGGCTACGCCCTGTGGGATTACGTGTATGACGTGTTGCAAGTCGCTGAGCAATTGGGCTGGAAACGGTTCGCGCTGATGGGGCATTCCCTGGGGGCGATTGTGTCTCTGATGCTGGCCGCTGCGCTGCCGGAACGGGTCAGTCACCTGGCCCTGATCGACGGAGTGATCCCGCTAACCGCCAGTGGTGAGAGCGCTGCCGAGCGCCTGGGAATGGCCCTGCAGATGCAGTTGGATCTGCAGGGCAAGCGCAAGCCGGTCTATAACACACTGGAGCGGGCTGTCGAGGCGCGCATGAAGGGACTGGTGGCGGTCAGTCGCCAAGCGGCGGAGCTCTTGGCTCAGCGGGGCCTGATGCCGGTGCCCGGTGGATACACCTGGCGCAGCGACAGTCGCCTGACCCTGGCGTCGCCGCTGCGTCTGAGCGAGGAGCAGGCGATGTCCTTCGTTCAGCGTGTCAGTTGCCCGACGCAACTGGTGGTGGCGGCCGATGGCATGCTGGTCAGGCACGACAAACTGTTACAGCGTCTACCCTTTAGCCGTGCGCAGTTGCCAGGCGGACACCATTTGCACCTCAATGACGAGACCGGTGCGGTGTTTGTCGCAGACTGTTTCAATAGGTTTTTCGCCGTTCCTTGACTTGACGGGGGCAAGTGTCGAGGCTGGGCGGGTTGAAATGGGAGAGAACCATGATAGATCTGTACACCGCTGCGACCCCCAACGGCCACAAGGTTTCTATCCTGCTTGAAGAGCTCGGGTTGCCCTACACGGTGCATGCCTTGAGTTTCGACAAGAAGGAGCAAAAGGCGCCAGCGTTTCTGAAGATCAATCCCAATGGGCGTATTCCGGCCATCGTCGACCGTGACCATGGCGATTTCCCGGTATTTGAATCCGGCGCGATCCTGGTGTATCTGGCTGAGCGCAGTGGCCAACTGCTGCCCGCCGACCCCAAGGGGCGCTCGATTGTCATGCAGTGGCTGATGTTCCAGATGGGCGGTATCGGACCCATGCAAGGGCAGGCCAACGTGTTCTTCCGCTATTTCCCGGAAAAACTTCAGGGCGCCATCGACCGCTATCAACATGAAACCCGGCGTCTGTACGAGGTGCTCGACACTCGCTTGCAACAGGTTGACTACCTGGCTGGGGACTACAGTATTGCTGACATCGCCACCTTCCCTTGGGTGCGCGGTCATGAGTGGTCTGGCGTCTCAGTCCAGGGGCTGACGGCCTTGCAACGCTGGATGGCGGCCCTTGAGGCCCGTCCAGCGGTTCAGCGCGGCTTGCAGGTTCCGCAACGCAGTGACGACGTCAGCGTCGTCAAAGGCGCCCAGGCCATGCTTATCCGATGAGAGTTTCCATGCGTTCAATCAGTGTTCTGGGCTTGTCCTTAGTGAGTTCCCTGGCATTTGCCGCCGATGTGCCGGGTAGCCATGATCTGCCCTTGGTGCCTCGTCTGACCGATGCTCGAATCGTCGACTACCGTCCGCCAGTCGCGCAAGAGCGGGTTTATCCCCTGGGTTCGGTTCGCAAGATCAGTGGCAAGTTGCGCTTTGAGGGCCAGGTCAGCGCCCGGGGCAACCTTACCGCCATCACCTATCGGCTGCCGCCGGAGCGCACGTCCAATGAGGCCTTCACCCTGGCCCGCGAAGCGTTGCAGAAGCAGGGCGCCGAGTTGCTGTTCTGGTGTCAGGCCAGAGATTGCGGCGAGAGCAGCCTGTGGGCCAATGAAGTGTTCGGTAATGCCAAGTTGTATGGCTCCGATGAGCAGCAGGCCTATCTGTTGCTGCGACTGGCGGCTCCCCAGGACAACTCTTTGGTAGCCCTGTACAGCATCACCCGGGGCAATCGCCGGGCCTACCTGCATGTTGAACAGTTCGACTCCGCTGCTCCGCTGGGGGACCTGTTGCCCACCTCGGGGACGTTGCTGCGGCAGTTGAAGGACATTGGCCAACTGGATCTGCCAAAACTGGTCGGTGATCCGGATCCGACCTGGCTTAACTTGTTGGCTCGTGGCCTGAATCTGGACACCAGCCTGCGGGTTGCCCTCACCGGCAAGCAGGCCGAAGTCTGGCGTCAGGGGCTGATCGGTCGGGGCGTGCGAGCCTCGCGGATGGAAACCGGCAGCACTGATGTGCCAGGTCTGCATTTCGAACTGCTGCGTTAAGCTGTTTCAGGCAGCCCGCGTTCGCGGGCTCGCCTACCCTTTACTGGTTATTCTTGCGCGAGACATTTCATGCTCAACAACGATCGCCTGCTGGTGCAGATCCTGCTCCTGGCGCTATTTGGTGCCAGCTTCTGGGTGATGGCGCCTTTTTGGTCGGCCCTGTTCTGGGGGGCTGTGCTGGCTTTTGCCAGTTGGCCGCTGATGCGTCTACTGACCCGCTGGCTCAACGGTCGTGAATCTTTGGCGGCGGCCTTGCTGACCTTGGGGTGGATGCTATTGGTGGCGGCGCCCCTGGTCTGGCTTGGCCTCAACCTGGCGGACCATGTGCGTGATGCCACGGCGTTCATCAAGGACGTACAGGTGGAAGGTTTGCCCGAGGCGCCCGCTTGGCTGGCCGGCCTGCCGTTTGTCGGCGAACGTCTTGTCGGGGTATGGAACAGCATCGACGAGCAGGGCGCGGCCTTGATGCAGGCGGTCAAGCCGTACCTGGGTCAAGTGGGTAACTGGTTGCTGGCCCGCAGCGCACAGATTGGTGGGGGGATTCTCGAACTGACACTGAGTATCGTCTTTGTGTTTTTCTTCTACCGCGACGGTCCGCGTCTGGCGCTGTTTGTGCGCAAGTTGCTGGAGCGCCTGATCGGCGAGCGTGCCGGCTATTACATCGAACTGGTGGCGGGCACCGTGCAACGGGTGGTGAACGGGGTGATCGGCACCGCAGCGGCCCAGGCGATTCTGGCGCTGATCGGTTTTCTGATTGCCGGCGTGCCTGGGGCCCTGGTACTGGGGATCATCACCTTCCTGCTTAGCCTGATTCCCATGGGGCCGCCGTTGGTGTGGGTGCCGGCCACGGCCTGGTTAGCCTGGAAGGGTGAATACGGCATGGCGGTATTCCTCGGAATCTGGGGCACCTTCATCATCAGCGGCGTCGATAACGTGCTCAAGCCGTACCTGATCAGTCGCGGTGGCAACCTGCCTCTGGTGATTGTCCTGCTTGGGGTATTTGGTGGCTTGATTGCTTTCGGTTTTATCGGCCTGTTCATCGGACCAACCCTGCTGGCGGTGGCCTATAGCCTGCTGCTGGACTGGAGTGCTAGCCAGGCCCGAGCCGAGGAACCGCGCTAGGACCTCGATTGCCGCTCCACGGTGGAGCGGCAATGCCCCCTGGCGGCGACGTTGGTGCCACTGCCCTGACTGTTCAGGTCGCTGGGGTTCTTGCTCAGGCAGGCCCGCATGCCGTTGTCGCTTTTTTGTGACGGTGCACTGTTCAGCTCATCCTGACTCACCGCGCCACGGCCATTGCTGTCGAGCCTGGCCGGTAGCGCTTTTGGCAATTGTTGGCCACGGTCGGCGTTGGAAGTACGGTTGCTGGAGTGGTAATGGCTCGAATGATTGCTACTGACACTAACGATCATGGGGCTCACTCCCTGCGGACGAATAGCGCCTGCGTGAGCATCGGTTTCTGCAGCCACAAGGGCGGACTTGTTTTGGGTATTCGAGGTTTTTACCCCGCGTCACACAAGGTGTTCAGGGGCGCGGCAGGTGCAGTACCGCGGTCAGACCACCGCCCGGAGTTTCCTCCAGCAGCAACTGACCACCCATGCGCTCTGCGGCTTCGCGGGCGATGGTCATGCCCAGGCCGACGCCGCCGGAGTTGCGATTGCGCGAGCCTTCGAGGCGGAAGAAGGGCTCGAACACGGCCTCGCGCTTGTCGGCGGCAATGCCTGGGCCGTGGTCGATCACCCGGATCAGCAGCCGTTGGTGATGGTCTTCCAGCGTCAGGGTCGCCTGCCCGGCATAGCGCAAGGCGTTGTCCAGCAGGTTGTTGAGGCACGACTGCAAGGCCATCGGTTGCACCAGCAGGGGCGTGCAGTGGCCTTGAGCCTGAACCTTGGCGCCCTGGTCCTGGGCGTTCTCGCACAGCGATTCCACCAGCGCTTGTACGTCCATCCATTGTTGGGCTTCGCTGGTGCGCTGTTCGTGCAGGTAGGTGAGGGTGGCATCGAGCATCTTGATCATGTCGTCCAGGTCCTGGCGCATCTGCCCTTGCAGCTTGCTGTCCTCGATTTGTTCCAGGCGCAGTTTCAGTCGTGACAGCGGGGTGCGCAGGTCATGGGAAACCGCGCCGAGCATGCGTGCACGTTGCTGGACCTGCTCACGGATACGTTTTTGCATCTGGTTGAAGGTACTGGCCGCTTGCCGTGATTCACGGGGGCCGACTTCGTCCAGGGGCGGGCTATCGAGGTTTTCGCTCAAGCGCTCGGCGGCGTCGCTCAGGCGCTGGATGGGGCGCGACAGCAGCTTGGCGCCGTACCAGGCGGCGATGATCAGCGAGATGAACTGAAACGTCAGCGGCACCAACGGACCACCGAACCACGGGCGTGGCGGGTGTCTCGGGAAATGCGCCGGCTGGCCATTATTGAGCGTCGCCGAATTGGGCGGCGGCGGTGGCGGCCCGTAATGCCGAAACCAGAAAAACGCCAGCAGGTGGGCGAGCACGATCGCGATCAGCAGGACGCCGAACAAGCGGCCGAACAGCGTATCGAAACGCCCGTGCATCAGCCGATGTCTCGGGCATCGAACAAATAGCCTTCACCGCGCACGGTCTTGATCAGTTGAGGGGATTTCGGATCATCCCCAAGCTTTTGTCGCAGGCGCGACACCAATAGATCAATGCTGCGATCAAAGGCTTCAATGGAGCGGCCACGGGCGGCGTCCAGCAACTGTTCACGGCTCAGGACCCGGCGCGGGCGCTCGATGAACACCCAGAGCAGCCGGAACTCGGCGTTGGACAGCGGCACTACCAGGCCATCGGCGCAGATCAGTTGGCGCAGGACGCTGTTCAGGCGCCAGCCGTCGAAGCGGATATTGGCTCGCTGTTCACTGCGGTCATCGCGGACCCGGCGCAGGATGGTCTGAATCCGCGCCACCAGTTCTCGGGGCTCGAAGGGCTTGGCCATGTAGTCGTCAGCCCCCAGTTCCAGGCCGATAATGCGGTCGGTAGGCTCGCAGCGGGCGGTGAGCATGAGGATTGGAATGTCCGATTCACTGCGCAGCCAGCGGCACAGCGCCAGACCATCTTCGCCTGGCAGCATCAGATCGAGCACCACCACGTCGAAGTGTTCAGCGTGCAGAGCCTGGCGCATCCCGGCGCCGTCGGCGACGCCACTGGCGTGGATATTGAAACGCGCCAGGTAGTCGATCAGCAGTTCGCGGATGGGGGCGTCGTCGTCAACGATCAGGGCCCGGGTGTTCCAGCGCTTGTCGTCGCCATTGACGGGGGCTTTGGATTCGTCGTTCTGAGGGGCTGGAGTGTTATGCATGGGAGCGATCGTCTGCCAGAGTGGCTGTCGCCCACCAACAGGCGGCGACGAAGTTGTGGCTTCAGCATAGGCGTCCGGCTCGGGGGCTGGAAGTGCTGTTCGAGGGTGCTGCGCCTGGCGAGGGTAGCGCGGGGGATTGTTGCTGGCGTGTCGTCAGTGTATCCAGGTTGATACAAAAGCGCTGCTGCCACCCGCAATTGCCGGGTGGATCGTTGATCTCAGGTGCCGTTGAGGATGAATTCCCTCTGATCGGGTCCCGGATCGGCGCGGCTTGCGCTACAATCCGCGCCGATTTCGACTTGCCTGAGAGCCCCTTCATGTCCGCCTGCCAGACTCCTATCATCGTCGCCCTGGATTTTCCCACCCGTGACGCCGCACTGAAACTGGCCGATCAGTTGGACCCGAAACTGTGCCGGGTCAAAGTCGGCAAGGAGCTGTTTACCAGCTGCGCCGCCGAGATTGTCGGGACCTTGCGCGACAAGGGTTTCGAAGTGTTCCTGGACCTGAAGTTCCACGACATTCCCAACACCACCGCCATGGCCGTCAAGGCCGCCGCGGAAATGGGCGTGTGGATGGTCAATGTGCACTGCTCCGGCGGCCTGCGCATGATGGCTGCCTGTCGCGATGTACTGGACCAGCGCAGTGGTCCCAAGCCACTGCTGATCGGTGTCACCGTGCTCACCAGCATGGAGCGTGAAGACCTGGCCGGCATCGGCCTGGACATCGAGCCCCAGGAGCAGGTGCTGCGTCTGGCCGCGCTGGCGCAGAAAGCCGGGATGGATGGCTTGGTGTGCTCGGCCCTGGAAGCCCAGGCGCTGAAGCGCGCGCATCCCTCTCTGCAACTGGTGACCCCGGGGATTCGTCCGGCGGGCAGCGCCCAGGATGATCAGCGGCGGATTCTGACGCCGCGCCAGGCCCTGGATGCGGGTTCCGATTACCTGGTGATCGGCCGTCCCATCAGCCAAGCGGCAGACCCAGCCAAGGCCCTGGCCGCGGTGGTGGCTGAACTGGCCCTGTAACCCAGACGCCTGCACTTGAACCAGCCCCGCCATCGGGGCTGGTTCGTTTTCACACCTTCAGCACCAGCTTGCCGAAGTTCTCACCGCTGAACAGTTTCATCAGTGTCTCCGGGAAGGTCTCCAGCCCTTCGACGATATCTTCTTTGCTCTTGAGCTGCCCCTTGGCCAGCCAGCCAGCCATCTCCTGGCCCGCGGCAGCAAACTGGGCGGCGTGGTCCATCACCACAAATCCCTCCATGCGTGCTCGGTTAACCAGCAGCGACAGGTAGTTGGCTGGGCCTTTGACTGCTTCTTTGTTGTTGTACTGGCTGATGGCACCGCAGATCACCACGCGGGCCTTGAAGTTCAGGCGGCTGAGCACGGCATCGAGGATGTCGCCACCCACGTTGTCGAAATACACATCGACGCCTTTTGGGCACTCGCGCTTGAGTCCGGCGTGCACGTCTTCGTTTTTGTAGTCGATGGCGCCGTCGAAGCCCAGTTCGTCGATGAGGAATTTGCACTTGTCCTGGCCGCCGGCGATGCCCACCACGCGGCAGCCCTTGATCTTGGCAATTTGCCCGGCAATGCTGCCCACCGCCCCCGCGGCGCCGGACAGCACTACCGTTTCACCGGCCTTGGGGGCGCCGACATCCAGCAGGGCAAAATAGGCGGTCATGCCGGTCATCCCCAGGGCGGAGAGGTAGCGCGGTAGCGGGGCCAGCGTGGGGTCGATCTTATAAAAACCCTTCGGCTCGCCAAGGAAATAATCCTGCACGCCCAGGGCACCGTTGACGTAATCGCCAACGGCGAAGCCCGGGTTGTTGGACGCGATCACCTGGCCCACGCCCAGGGCTCGCATGACCTCGCCGATGCCCACCGGCGGGATGTAGGACTTGCCTTCATTCATCCAGCCACGCATGGCTGGGTCCAGGGACAGGTATTGATTTTTCACCAGGACTTGCCCAGCCGTCGGCTCGCCCACCGCCACCTGCTGGTAGGTGAAGGTGTCGCGGGTGGCTGCGCCGACGGGGCGCTTGGCAAGCAGGAACTGGCGATTGGTCAGGGAAGTCATGGCTGGTACTCAAGGGGCAAAAGAAGCCTTAGTTGATAGACCCTCGAGTCTGTGGCTGCAAGGCTTGCTGGTCCAGCGAATGGCGGTCAATCCAGAGCAGTGATGAATACCCTGGTGCTTTTATCAACCGGATGCATAAGAACCCAACCGGCCTTTTGATAGTGCTGACGCGTTTACACCCGGCTGTGGCTAGATGGGTTCGGGTAGTTGACCCGTACTTCATCGAGGAACTGAGCACATGAGCATGACGTTTTCCGGCCAGGTGGCCCTGGTAACCGGCGCGGCCAATGGCATCGGCCGGGCGACGGCCCAGGCATTCGCCGCAGAAGGTTTGAAGGTGGTGGTGGCGGATCTGGATGTCGCTGCAGGCGAGGACACGGTTGCCCTGATCCGCGCGGCGGGGGGCGAGGCACTGTTCGTACCTTGCAACGTCACTTTGGAGGCTGATGTGCAGAACCTCATGGCTCGGACCATTGAGGCGTATGGCCGCTTGGACTATGCCTTCAACAACGCCGGGATCGAGATCGAGCAGGGCCGGTTGGCCGAGGGCTCCCTGGATGAGTTCGACGCCATCATGGGAGTCAACGTCAAAGGGGTCTGGCTGTGCATGAAGTATCAGCTACCGCTGCTGCTCGCCCAGGGCGCTGGAGCCATCGTCAATACCGCCTCGGTGGCGGGCTTGGGCGCGGCACCGAAGATGAGCATCTATGCGGCGTCCAAGCACGCGGTGATTGGCTTGACCAAGTCTGCGGCCATCGAGTACGCCAAGAAAAGGATCCGAGTCAACGCGGTGTGTCCGGCGGTGATCGACACCGACATGTTCCGGCGGGCCTATGAGGCCGATCCGAAGAAGGCTGAGTTCGCCGCGGCGATGCACCCGGTAGGCCGTATCGGCAAGGTTGAAGAGGTTGCCAGCGCGGTGCTCTACCTGTGTTGCGATGGTGCGGCTTTTACCACCGGCCACGCATTGACCGTCGACGGGGGCGCCACGGCGATCTGAGGGGGGGAACCTCCGCTGGCTCGTGCCAGCGGAGGCTTGTGGAATCGACCTTGAGTGTCCTGAAAACGACCTGCGCGTAGCTTTTTGCCATTATTCCGACGTCGGAGGCTTGTGCGCCGGTACACGCCGTTGCGACCCTTCATGCAGACAAAATGGCCCTATTGCCATTGGGGATTGGAAGGGGACTGCGCATCATGACTTCGGCCGCGAGTGGACGTTTTGCCAACCTGAGCATGGCAAAGAAACTGGGTATCGGGTTTGCCCTGGTGCTGCTCTTGACGGCTCTGGTGGCCGGTATCGGTGTCTGGTCACTGCAGACCATCAGCGTGCGTTTCGAAGGCCTCAAGCAGATGTCGGCGCTTAACAGCGGCGTACTCAAGGTCCGCTTGCTGGAGCAGGGCTACGCGCTGCACGGTGACAACAAGAGCGTGGACGCCCTGCATGAAAGCCTGGATGGCTTGGTGGCGCTGGCTCAGCAGCTCAAGGACTTGTATCCGGCGAACCAGACGGCCATGGCCGATGTCGAGCTGGCGCTCGGCGACTATCGCAAGGCCTTCGATGAGTTCGTTGAACTGACCCAGACCAAGGAGCTGGCGCTGGAGATGGCCAGTTGGTCGGTGTCCAGTGTGGCCAATAACCTGGATGTGCTTCAGGCGGGGCTGGCAGATGACGGGACCTACACGCTCAAGGAGTCCCAGGGCAACGATGGCGCAGCGTTCATCGAGCAGGCCAATCAGATCAGTCAGGTCTCGCGCCTGATGCTCCAGGCCATGAACGAAGCCCGGGTGCGCCTGGACCAGAACCGCAAAGGCGACGATCAGGCCTCCGCTGAACAGGGCAAGATCGAACAGGCCGAGCAAGCCCTGGCGCAGGTCGAACAGTTGAAGGCCGAGGTCAAGGATGCGGGCTATCAAACGGTCCTCAACGAAGTGGCGGGCCATATCGGCAATTTCAGCGAGAAACTCAACGAGTACACCGGCCTGCTGGCCCAAGAGAAGCAGGTCTATCAAACGCTGAATCAACGTGCTGCACAGGTGATGGAGCGGGTCGATCAGGCGTATGCCGCCCAAGACCGCGCCATGCAGGGCGAACTGGACAAGAACTCCCTGTTGATCATTGGCTCTTCGGCCCTGGCCCTGTTGGTGGGGTTGTTGGCGGCTCTGAGCATCACTCGGTTGGTTGTCCGTCCGCTGCGCAGCGTGATGCAGGTGGCCCAGCAGATCGCCGCAGGGGACTTGACCACCAGCGTGGCGGTCACCCGGCGCGACGAGATCGGTCAGTTGATGCAGGCGATGCAGCAGATGGGCACTGGCCTGAGCGGTATCGTCAGCGGCTTGCAGGCCGGGATCGAGCAGTTGGCCGGCTCGGCCCAGTCACTGTCTTCGGTGACCGAGCAGACCAACCTCGAAGTCAGCACCCAGAAAGAAGAAACCGAACAAGTGGCCACCGCCATGAACCAGATGACCGCTACGGTGCACGATGTGGCGCGCAACGCCGAGCAAGCCGCCCAGGCTGCCCAGGCTGCCGATGACAAGGTGGAGAGTGGCCAGCAGGTGGTGCGCCAGAGCATGCGGCGGATCGAGCAGTTGGCGGATTCCGCGAGCCGTGCCAGTAGTGGCATTGAGAGCCTGAGTGCGGAGATCGATAACATCGGCAGCGTGCTGGATGTGATCAAGAGCGTGGCCGAACAGACCAACCTGCTGGCCCTCAATGCCGCCATCGAAGCTGCGCGGGCCGGGGAGCAGGGTAGGGGCTTCGCGGTGGTGGCGGATGAAGTGCGAGCTTTGGCGAAACGCACCCAGCAGTCCACCGAGGAGATCTCGCGACTGGTGACCGCCTTGCATACCGCTGCCGATTCATCGGTGCAGCAGATTCAGAGCAGTGGTGAGTTGGTGAAGCAGGCGGTCAGTGATGCCCTGCAGACCGAAAGTGCTCTGGGCAGTATTGCCGCGGCGGTGTCATTGATCCAGCAGATGAACCAGCAGATCGCTGCGGCCGCCGAGCAGCAGAGTTCGGTGGCCGAAGAGATCAATCGCAGTGTCACCAGCATTCGCGCCAGCGCCGATCAGTCTTCATTGGCCATGCAGGGCAATGCGGCGTCGAGCATTGAACTGGCGCAGTTGGGCGTGGAATTGAAGGGGATGGTGGGGCATTTCCGCCTATAGCGGCGAAAAGGGCATAGCGGTATCGAACCCTTGCCCGGCGCTGGATGCGTCGGGCAAGGGGTGTTCATGTCAGTCGTAGATGGCTTTCTTCTTCCAGTCGGCGTCGGCTTCCACGGTCTTGAGGCCTTGGGTCAGCTCATTGACTTCGTCTGGAGCCTGCTCAAGGGTGGACAGCACCATGGAGTTGGCGCGGACCAAGAGTTTATCCAAGTACTCCAGTTGCTCCTTGTAGACGGCAGGGTCGGGCTGTTTACGCAGGTATTGCACACCGCGCTCGAAAGCCAGGCGGGCCTGTCCCGGCTGATTTTGTTGCAAGGCATGCTGCCCCAGGTTGTTGAAGAACTCGATGTGCAACAGCACCAGGATGTGACGGATCTCCTTGATCCAACGCTTGGCTTCGTTGGCTTGCAGGAAGCCGTCGTGGGCGGCGCGTGTCACCTGGCCGTGCATGGCCT
Organism: Pseudomonas sp. LD120; assembly: GCF_009861525.1. GTDB lineage: Bacteria > Pseudomonadota > Gammaproteobacteria > Pseudomonadales > Pseudomonadaceae > Aquipseudomonas. The sequence continues at coordinate 2,104,770 of NZ_WVHL01000005.1, forward strand.
CCAAGAGGAAGCGTACGTCCTTGGCCTTGGCTTCGGTCTGAATCGGCGCCGGCGGGTTGTTCACTGGAATCGATTCGCCCTGGCCGACCAAGGTGTTGAGCTCGGCAAGACGGGTCTTGAGGGCGGCGTCTGACTTGTCGAGGTTGAGCATGCGCTGAACAACGTTAAGTTCCAGGCGGGTCAGCAACAGTTTGAGGGCCGGGGACATGAACTGGCCGGGGAAGGTTTCGGTGATTTCGCCACAGCGGCGCAGGCGATCATTGAGTTCGATCTTGGTGCGGGACTTTTCCAGTTTGTTGTTTTCCACCACATGGTTCATGTAGCCAATGGCGATCAATAGTGCGATCCCGGCTATTACCAGCAGGGTGATCATGAGTGGTGTCACCGTTAAAACCTCGTTGTAGAGTTCGCGTGCGAGTTTAGTGGCTTGGCATTTCGACGCATAGCGTCGCTCGACGAGCCGGGCATGAGTCGTACTGCTTATATAGGTATAGAACCGTCAGGGGTATCTGGAGATTCAAATTGATATCGCCGGTCGCGGGACTATAACGCCTTGTCGAGTGCCAGAATATAGGCGCCAAAGCCCGGACGGCAGAAAACCCTGAAGTGGGCCTTAAACCGTCGCGAAGTCATTGATTTAAATAAATTTATATCAGGGGGTTGACGACCTCTCAAAGCATCCATAGAATGCGCGCCACTTGCAGCGTAAAGCACACAGCAAAACGCGGCAGGGAGTGAATGTTGTAGCGTGTCCCCTTCGTCTAGTGGCCTAGGACACCGCCCTTTCACGGCGGTAACAGGGGTTCGAGTCCCCTAGGGGACGCCAATGCGGGAATAGCTCAGTTGGTAGAGCACGACCTTGCCAAGGTCGGGGTCGCGAGTTCGAGTCTCGTTTCCCGCTCCAATTTTAAACGGCACTGCTTTAGGGCGGTGCTGAGTGAAACCAGAACCAAGCCTTCGGGTGCGGATCTGGACACCGAAACACACACCATGTGTTCCGGGTAGCGTGTCCCCTTCGTCTAGTGGCCTAGGACACCGCCCTTTCACGGCGGTAACAGGGGTTCGAGTCCCCTAGGGGACGCCATTTGCGGGAATAGCTCAGTTGGTAGAGCACGACCTTGCCAAGGTCGGGGTCGCGAGTTCGAGTCTCGTTTCCCGCTCCAAATTCACAAAAGCGCCGCTCATTGAGCGGCGTTTTTGTTTGTCTGCGATTTAAGTCTCGATTTTCTTGGCAATTGAAAAAGACCCGCCAGTCTGACTGTGCGGGCCTGTGTCGTTGACTCGGCTATTACAGCGATAGCAGCAGCCGCCCGGCAAACAACACCAGGATCAGCCCCATGCAGCGTTCGAACCAGTGCCCCAGGCGCATGAACAGCAGGCGTACCCGGGGGCTGGAAAAGAACAGCGCGACGATAACGAACCACAGCGCGTTCACCAGGCACATCCAGGCGCCATATGAAGCCTGAATGCTCAAGGGGGTGGTTGCGCTGACCAGGGTGGTGAAGATCGCCAGGAAAAACAGCGTTGCCTTGGGGTTGGTGGCGTTGGTCAGAAAGCCCGTGCTAAAGGCGCGCAGCAATGTTTGTCGCGGTTCGTCTTGCGCTGTCTCGCCTGGGACTGTGCTCTTGGCTTGGCTGCGTAGCAGGCTGATGCCCAAGTAAAGAATGTAGGCGCCCCCTAGCAGTTTGGCGGCGCTTAGCAACCAGGGTGTGGCGTGCATCAGGGCGCCGACTCCCAGCAAGGTGTAAAGCACGTGCACCGAAATGCCGGCGCCTATGCCCAGGGCGGTGCAGACGCCAGTCAGCCGGCCAAAGCGCACGCTCTGGCGGATGGTGACGGCAAAGTCCGGCCCTGGTGCGACCACCGCAAGAAAGTGAACCACGGCCAGGGTGAGAAACTCACCAAGATAATGGGGTGGCATGTTGCCTCCGTTCCGCAGGGAAGATGAGTGTTTCAGTCGAGGCTGTAGTTGACCGAGAGCGTGCCTTTTTTTTCCGAGACCGAGTTGATGCTCACCGGTCCCAGCTCTTGCAATTGATGCACGTGCGTACCGCCGCAGCCATAGGCCGGCAATTGGCCAAAGCGGACCTGGCGTGTTCCGGATTCCATGGTGATGTGCCGCTCCAGGTTCGCGCCGATCCATTGTTCGAGGGCCCTCTGCACTTGGATGCGGTCGACGGCCTGGGGGCGCTCTCCCGGCTTGAATGACACTCGGCCCTCTCCCGGCCAGTGGTGGGCCTTGATCGGCGTCCAGCCCAGGCTTTGTACGAAGTGACCGATCAAATGCCCGGCCGAATGCATGCGGCTATTGAGCCGGCGCCGTTTCTCATCCACTCGCGCCTCCTGCAGGCCCAGCTGCAGAGGTTGCGGTAGGTAGTGCACGATCTGTTGTCCTTCTTGCGTCACGCGCAGTACCTGCGCTTCGCCGATCCAGCCGGTGTCGCTGGGTTGGCCGCCGCCTTGAGGGTGAAACGGCGTCGCGTGCAGGGTCGCGGCGAACAGCTCGTCATGCGGCTGGCAAGTCAGGACTTCTACGGGGGCGATCAGTTGATCGTCTTGGTAATACAGGTGAAGCGTCATTTCTCAAGCCTTGGATTTAAGTGTTTTTCCATTATGTGGCTTGCGTAATTGCGTGATAATCCGTCCCAAACTCAATGGACTTTTGCATTGTGAGCATAAATCTACCTCTGCCTTTACTGGCGGAAATGGCGATTTTCGTCAGGGTCGTGGAGACCGGCAGTTTCTCCGAGGCCGCGCGGCAATTGGGTTCATCGCCGTCGGCGGTGAGTCGCAGCATCTCGCGTCTGGAGAAGGCCCTGGCCACCCGACTGTTGCAGCGCACCACCCGCAAGCTGCGTTTGAGCGAGGGGGGCGAGGAGGTCTTCAAGCGCTGTAGCGAGATGCTCAGCGCGGCCCGTTCGGTGATGGAAATCAGTGGTCAGTTCACCCACGAGGCCGAAGGCGTGGTGCGCGTCAGCGTGCCCAAGGCGGTGGGGCGCTTTGTGGTGCACCCGCACATGCCGGAGTTTCTCCGGCGGTACCCGAAGGTCGACGTGGAGTTGCTGCATGAAGACCGTGATGTCGACCTGATTGATGACAATGTCGACCTGGCCATCCGTATTACTGACCGTCCACCGCCAGGGCTGATTGGGCGTCAGCTGTTGCGCATCGATCATCTGCTCTGTGCCACGCCGCAGTACCTGGCACAGCACGGTACGCCGGTTCATCCTCAGGAGTTGCGTCAGCACAGTTGCATTTACCTGGGCGAAACCCCGAGCGATGCGCGCTGGAAGTTCACCCAGGGCAGCAAGGCGGTGACGGTCGGTGTGCGCGGGCGCTACGCCGCCAACCATACGGGCGTGCGCCTGGATGCGGTAATGCAGCACCTGGGGATTGGCAGTCTGCCGTATTTCACGGCGCGTCATGCGCTGGAGCAGGGCTTGATCGTGCAGGTGCTGCCGGAGTGGACCTTCCTGGCGTCCTACCACGGTGGCGCGTGGTTGCTGCACTCGCCAACCCGCTATCTGCCGCCGAAGCTGCGGGTGTTTATCGACTACTTGGTGGAGTGCTTGGCCAAGGAGCCGACCCTTAATCGCCCGGGCAAAGTAGAGCGCACCCTGTAAGAATCGATGACCGGCGAATGAGGTCGTCGGACGGGGCGGCACGGGCTCGGGCTGCACCGCATCGGGCAGCGATATCTGGGGTGAAAACATGGATGAAAAAAGGCCCGCCGGTCAAACCGTGCGGGCCTTGGCGGCGTTGAGCGCCGTGATCAGTGCTTGCTGTCCTGGGCGGAGAGCGCCAGCAGCTGTTTTTCCTGGTTCCAGTCGAAGGGCTCGTCGTTCTGCTCGGCTTCGAAGCGACGCTCCTCCAGGGCCTGGTACAGATCGATTTCTTCATCCGGCATGTAGTGCAGGCAGTCACCGGCGAAGAACCACAGCAGATCGCGAGGCACCAAGTGGGCGATTTGTGGGTAGCGCTGCATGATTTGGCACAGCAAATCCTGGCCCAGGTACTGGCTTTCGATCGGGTCGATGGGCAGCGATGCACGCAGCTCATCGAAGCGCTCCAGGAACAGCGCATGGCTTTCTTCGGGAACCTGCTCGGCTTCTCCCACGGCCACCAGGATGCTGCGCAGGTGGTCCAGCAGGACGAGATGATCGGCGACGACATTGGACATGACAGGGTCCTCAAGAGCAAAACGGGCGCGGGAGTATATAGCTCCCGTGCCCGGTTTCATAATCGACCTACCGCTCGGGCTCCGGTTTAGCGGATCTTGCCTTCGCTTAGGGTCAGTTCCTCTTTGGTGAAGTCATCCACGTCAATGACGCTGCGCCGCGCAGCTTCGGCTTCGTGCAGGGTCTGCGCTTCGCCGGCTTGCAGGACGCCAGCCTCGAGAGCTGCGTCGATCGCCGATGCGCCAGCTGCGGGTTTGACCTGGCCGCTTTTCAGCGCTTCGTGAAGCTTCTTGTGCAATGGATGGGCCGCGCTCAGCAGGTCGCAGGCATGTTGCAGTGCGCCCACGGGGTCGTCCGCCGATTGTGGGCGATAGCAGCCGGCGAGCACCGCCTCCAGCGCAGGATCCCCCTGTGCACGACCAATGATGGCTGCCACTTCGGCGTCCAATAGGTCGGACGGCCCGGTATGCCGGCGACTGAAGGGGAACACCAGCACCCGCAGCAGGCAACCGAAGGTCCGGCTGGGGAAGTTGCTGAGCAGCTCATCCAGGGCGCGTTCGGACTGGCCGAGGCTTTCCTCCATAGCCCAGCCCAGCAGCGGCCGCAGGTAGTCCGGGGAGTCCAGATCGTGATAGCGCTTGAGCGCCGCCGAAGCCAGGTACAGATGGCTGAGCACGTCGCCCAGGCGCGCGGACAGACGTTCGCGGCGTTTCAGTTCGCCGCCCAACAGCATCATCGACAAGTCGGCCAGCAGGGCGAAGGCCGCAGCTTGGCGATTGAGTGCGCGGAAATAGCCTTGACTGAGTTGGTCTCCCGGGGCTGGCTCAAAGCGGCCAAAGCCCAGGTTGAGGACCAGCGTGCTGGCGGCGTTACTGACGGCAAAACCGATGTGCTTGAGCAGCAGGGCGTCGAATTCCTTCAGTGCCTGCTCAGGGTCTTCACGTCCCGCCAGGGCCATTTCCTTGAGGACGAAGGGATGGCAGCGGATGGCGCCCTGGCCGAAGATCATCAGGTTGCGCGAGAGGATGTTGGCGCCTTCCACGGTGATGAAGATCGGCGCGCCTTGCCAGTTGCGGCCCAGGTAATTGTTGGGCCCCATGATGATGGCCTTGCCGCCATGCACGTCCATGGCGTGGCTGATGCACTCGCGTCCACGCTCCGTGAGGTGGTACTTGAGGATCGCCGACAGCACTGAAGGTTTTTCCCCAAGGTCCACGGCGTTGGCGGTGAGCATGCGCGCACTGTCCATCAGCCAGGCGTTACCACCGATGCGGGCCAGGGCTTCCTGGATGCCTTCGAAGGCGGCGAGCGGCAGGTTGAACTGTTCCCGCACCTGGGCGTACTGACCGGTGACCAGGCTGGTGAACTTGGCGGCGCCGGTGCCCACCGCTGGCAGGGAAATCGAGCGCCCCACCGACAGGCAGTTCATCAGCATCATCCAGCCCTTGCCAAGCATGTCCCGACCGCCGATGAGGTAGTCCAGGGGAATGAAGACGTCCTTGCCGGCGTTGGGGCCGTTCATGAAGGCGGCGCCCAGTGGCAGGTGGCGACGGCCGATCTCTACCCCGGGGGTGTCGGTGGGAATCAGGGCCAGGCTGATGCCCAGGTCTTCCTGGTCGCCCAACAGGTGGTCCGGGTCGTGGGCCTTGAAGGCCAGGCCAAGCAGAGTGGCCACGGGGCCCAGGGTGATGTAGCGCTTTTCCCAGTTCAGGCGCAGGCCGAGGACTTCCTCGCCTTGCCATTGGCCTTTGCAGATCACCCCGGTGTCGGGCATGGCGCCAGCATCGGAGCCAGCAAGGGGGCCGGTGAGGGCGAAGCAGGGAATGTCGTCGCCTCGGGCCAGGCGTGGCAGGTAATGATTACGCTGCTCATCGGTACCGTAATGCAGCAGCAGTTCCGCCGGACCCAGAGAGTTTGGCACCATGACCGTGGAGGCCAGATCGCCGCTGCGGGTGGCCAGTTTCATCGCGACCTGGGAGTGAGCGTAGGCAGAAAAACCCTTGCCGCCGTACTCCTTGGGAATGATCAGGGCAAAGAAGCCATGTTCCTTGATGTGGGCCCAGGCTTCGGGCGGCAGGTCCATGTGCTGGCCGATCTGCCAGTCACTGACCATGGCGCAAAGCGCTTCGGTGGGGCCGTCGATGAAGGCTTGCTCTTCGTCGGTCAGTTGCGGCTTGGGATAGGCCAGCAGGGTGTTCCAGTCCGGACGCCCGCTGAACAGCTCGCCATCCCACCAGACGGTCCCCGCATCGATGGCATCGCGTTCGGTTTGCGACATCGGCGGCAAGACCTTTTGAAACCAGGCAAATAACGGTGCGCTGAAGTATTTGCGTCGCAGGTCGGGCAGCAGAAAGGGGGCGGCAATCACCGCCAGTAGCACCCAGCCAATCAGCAACAACCAGCCGGGGGCATGGCTGAAAGCGCCCATGACCAGCAGGTAGACAGCGATCACGCCCAGAGTAGGCAAGGGGGCAGTGCGACGGTGCGCCAGATAGGCGATGCCAACCAGCAGAACCAGTATCCACAGCAACAGCATATTCAATCCTCCATGAAGCCAGGGGCCAGATAACCCTCAGAGCTTAGTCGGCCTGCGCCGAAGTGGGTGATCAGGACAGTGTGTGTAACGTCAGCCTTGGCCAGCGCACGAGGCGTTTCAACCCCGGCTCGGCTTGATTGAACGGGTCATGATCTTTGGCCGAAACGTCGTTATCTCTGTGCCAGGCGCCTCGATAGACTCCAGGCCTCACTCGGAGGTTTTGCCCATGCACGAGTACCTACGTCCCAGCCGCTTCATCGATAGTGACCACCCTGCGGTGGTGGAGTTCGCCGAATCTCATCGCGGTGCCAGCCGTGATCCGTTGCAGCAAGCGGTAAGCCTCTATTACGCCGTGCGTGAAGCCGTGCGCTACAACCCTTACACCTTTAGCCGAGACCCGGAGACCCTGCGCGGCAGCCATGCCCTGGCCCGTGGTGAAAGCTATTGCGTGCCCAAGGCCACCTTGCTCGCCGGTTGCGCCCGGCATTGCGGGATTGCTGCACGCATTGGGCTGGCCGATGTGCGCAATCACTTGTCGACCCCGCGCTTGCTGGCGTTGCTGCGCAGCGATGTGTTCGCCATGCACGGTTATACCGAGTTCTATCTGCAAGGACGCTGGGTCAAGGCCACGCCGGCGTTCAATCAGCGCTTGTGTGAACTGTTCGATGTGGCGCCGCTGGATTTCGATGGCCGACAGGACAGTGTTTTTCATCCCTTCAACCGCAAGGGTGAGCAGTTGATGGAGTACCTGGTGGACCACGGCCAGTTTGCCGATGTCCCGCAAGCGTTTTTTTTCGCCCATCTGGAAAAGTGCTATCCGCACCTGTTCAGCGCGTCGCAATCGTCATTGCTGGGGGACATGCACAGCGATTTGAGTGGTGACTGATCAGGCGTAGACTGCCCCGGCATTCATTACTGGGGGATGGTCATGCTGAAGATCTGGGGGCGCAAGAACTCGTCGAATGTCAGGAAGGCACTCTGGTGCGCCGAGGAGTTGGGGCTGGTCTATGAATCCCTCGACGCCGGTGGTGCCTTCGGCGTGGTAGACACGCCAGCGTATCGGGCGTTGAACCCTAATGGACGCATCCCGCTGATTGAAGACCAAGGTTTCGTCCTCTGGGAGTCCAACACCATCGTGCGTTACCTCGCTGCCCGGTACGCCGCCGATACGCACTGGTATCCCGCCGATGTGCAGGTGCGGGCCAGTGCCGAGAAATGGATGGATTGGACCACCTCAACCTTCGCCGAACCGTTTCGGCAGTTGTTTTGGGGCGTGTTGCGCACACCTGCGCAGCAGCAGGACTGGGAGCAGATCAACGCTGCCAAGGCCATGTGCGCCGAGCTGTTGTCTCGGGTTGACCAGACACTGGCTGGGCAGCCTTACTTGTCGGGAGAGTCCATTGGTGTGGGCGATATCCCATTGGGCAGTTTCATTTACGCCTGGTTCGAGATGCCTATCGAGCGGCCATCGATGGTGCATTTGCATGCCTGGTACCAGCGGCTGCAGCAACGCCCGGCCTACCGTCAGGCGGTGATGACCGCGTTGACTTAATACCCACTATCAATACACGTGACTGTACTTGCGCGGTCGCGGCACGCAACATGGCGGGCGTCCGGTGTCGTTGTAATCGGCTCGGGCCGCCCTTATTTATAAAGTCTCCCCCTTCTTGGTGCATGAATCCGATATGAGTTCCGCTCTGTCCATCCGGCAGCTAACCAAAACCTACGGCAACGGTTTCCAGGCCCTGAGTGGTATCGATCTGGATGTTGCCGAAGGCGATTTTTTCGCCCTGCTCGGCCCTAACGGGGCTGGTAAATCCACGACCATCGGCATTCTCTCGACCCTGGTGAACAAGACCAGCGGCACCGTGAATGTCTTCGGCCACGACTTGGATCGTGAGCCCGCGGCGCTCAAGCGTTGCATCGGCGTGGTGCCGCAGGAATTCAATTTCAATCAGTTCGAGAAGACTTTCGACATCGTCGTGACCCAGGCGGGTTACTACGGCATTCCGGCGAAAATCGCCAAGGAACGGGCCGAGCAGTACCTGACCCAGCTCGGGTTATGGGATAAGCGTGACGTGCCGTCGCGCTCGCTGTCTGGCGGCATGAAGCGCCGGTTGATGATCGCCCGCGCGCTGGTTCATGAGCCGCGCCTGCTGATCCTCGATGAGCCGACGGCCGGGGTCGATATCGAACTGCGCCGCTCGATGTGGGCCTTCCTCACCGAGCTCAATCAGAAAGGCATCACCATCATCCTCACCACGCATTACCTGGAAGAGGCTGAGCAGTTGTGCCGCAACATCGGCATCATCGATCACGGCACCATCGTTGAGAACACCAGCATGCGTCAGTTGCTCGGCCAACTGCATGTGGAGACCTTCCTCCTCGACCTGAAGAACGACCTGAAGGTGGCCCCGCAACTGGTCGGCTACCCGGCCCGCTTGGTGGACAGCCACACTCTGGAAGTCCAGGTAGACAAGACTGCGGGCATCACCGCGCTGTTTGCTCAACTGGCGCTGCAGAACATCGAGGTTTTGAGCCTGCGTAATAAAACCAATCGACTTGAGGAGTTGTTCGTGTCCCTGGTGGAGAAAAATCTGTCGAAGGTGGCGGTATGAGTTCGGAGTTGAAGCCCAACCTGGTGGCCCTCAACACCATCGTGTACCGCGAGATCCGGCGCTTCACTCGGATCTGGCCGCAGACTTTGCTGCCCCCAGCCATCACCATGGTTTTGTACTTCGTCATCTTCGGTAATCTGATCGGCCGGCAAATCGGTGATATGGGTGGTTTCACCTATATGGAGTACATCGTGCCGGGCTTGATCATGATGTCGGTGATCACCAACTCTTACGGCAATGTGGTGTCGAGCTTCTTCGGCAGCAAGTTCCAGCGCTCGATCGAAGAACTGATGGTGTCGCCGGTGTCGCCGCACACCATTCTCATCGGCTACACCCTGGGTGGGGTGCTGCGGGGACTGATGGTGGGGATCATCGTGACCCTGCTCTCGCTGTTCTTCACCAAGCTGCAAGTGCATCACCTGGGCGTGACGGTGCTGGTGGTTGTGCTGACGGCAACGATCTTCTCGCTGCTGGGTTTCATTAATGCGGTATTTGCGCGCAATTTCGACGATATTTCGATCATTCCGACCTTCGTGCTGACACCCCTGACTTATTTGGGTGGGGTCTTCTACTCCATCAACCTGCTGCCGCCGTTCTGGCAGACCGTGTCCTTGGCCAACCCAGTGCTGCACATGGTCAACGCCTTCCGTTTCGGCATTCTCGGGGTCTCGGACATCAAGATCAGCGTGGCCATCACCTTCATGCTGGTGGCAACCGTGGTGCTGTACCTCGGCTGTGCACGGCTGTTGGTCAGCGGGCGCGGCATGCGTCAGTAAGCCGCCGCAGCGCGTGATGAAAGCGGCCTCCAATCGGGAGGCCGTTTTTGTTTGTCAGTGGCGTTGTTGCTTGCGTCGATGCCACTGGCGACCGACCCACCAGCGCCAATAGAGCATGGTCAGGCAATAGGCCGCGGTTCCCAGCACTAGGCCAGCCACCACCGAGCCCAGGAGAAAAGGTTGCCACAGGGTTCCGAGCTCGCTGCTGATCCACTCCCAGGTCAGCGCCTCGGGCAGGCTGCGTGGTGGCACACTCATCAGCCAGGCGCCCAGTTTGTAGGTGCAGAAGAACACCGGCGGCATGGTGATCGGATTGGTCAGCCAAACCAGACTGACACTGATGGGCATGTTGGCCCGCAGCCTGATGGCCAGCACGGCGGCCAGGAGCATCTGCATCGGAATGGGAATGAAGGCGCTGAACAGGCCCACGGCCATGGCTCGGGCTACCGAGTGCCGATTGAGGTGCCAGAGGTTGGGGTCATGCAGCAGGGTGCCGAGAAAGCGTAAGGATTTGTGTTCCCGGATTCTGTTTGGATCTGGCATGTAGCGTTTGAATAGGCGCCTGGGCATAAGGCTTCTCGGTCGGGGCAGGCGGCGATTATGACCGTATTCTAGCCGGCAAGAATTCAGACATTGTGACAAATGATAAAGCCGCGCCTCGCATCCTCGACTAAGCCAAGAGTAGGGACTGCCAAGGATGGGGTGGTTGATGGGTACAGGAATGTTGGCGCTGGCCGCGGGTTTGCTGACCATCGGCGTGCTGCCGGTCTTGCCGCCGGGCTGGCTGTTGCTGCTGATGGCGATACTGGCCTTGATGCTGCTGCCGTTTCGCACACACCCAGTGGCATTTTTTCTCTTCGGTTTCACTTGGGCTTGTGCTTCTGCGCAGTCGGCGCTGGATGATCGCTTGCCTTTGCGCCTGGACACGCAAACTCGCTGGCTGCAAGGACGGGTCGTTGGTTTGCCAGAGCAGGGGCCGGGAGTGGTGCGTTTTGAGCTGCAAGAGGTTCAGGCCCGGCGTGAACGTTTGCCGCGGCGGATGCGACTGTCCTGGCACGGTGGCCCGCCAGTCAACAGTGGCGAGCGTTGGCGTCTGGCGGTCAAGCTGCGGCGTCCGTCGGGGCTGTTGAATATTCAGGGCTTCGATTACGAAGCCTGGTTGCTGGCCCGACGCATCGGTGCCACGGGTACGGTCAAGGATGGGCAGTTACTGGCGCCTGCTGCTCGTGCCTGGCGCGATGGATTGCGCCAGCGTGTGCTCCAGGTCGAGGCGCATGGGCGCGCCGCTGGCCTGGCAGCCCTGGTGATGGGCGATGGATCGGGCCTGACGCGGGAAGATTGGGGCTTGTTGCAGGACACCGGCACGGTGCACTTGATGGTGATTTCCGGGCAGCACATCAGCCTGTTGGCCGGGTTGATCTACCTCGGGGTGGCGAGGCTGGCGCGTCATGGCCTCTGGCCCGAGCGTTGGCCCTGGCTGCCCTGGGCCTGTGCCCTGGCATCTTTCGGGGCGCTGGGCTACGGGTTACTGGCCGGGTTCGATGTGCCCGTGCAGCGGGCTTGTCTGATGGTTGCCCTGGTGCTGCTGTGGCGTTTGCGCTTCCGTCATCTGGGGGCTGGCTGGCCGTTGTTGCTGGCCGTGAATGCGGTGTTGTTGTTTGAGCCGTTGGTCAGCCTGCAACCCGGGTTCTGGTTGTCCTTCGCGGCGGTGGCAATCCTGATCTTCATTTTTGCCGGTCGTCTGGGAGCCTGGGGCTGGTGGCAGAGCTGGACTCGGGCGCAATGGCTGATTGCTATTGGCCTGTTGCCGCCGCTGCTGGCACTGGGTCTGCCCATCAGCCTTACCGGGCCGCTGGCCAACCTGTTGGCGGTGCCTTGGATCAGCCTACTGGTGCTGCCCACGGCGTTGCTGGGCTGTCTGTTGCTACCGCTGCCGTACGTGGGCGAGGGGTTGCTGTGGCTGGCCGGTGGATTGCTGGACGCGTTGTTCCAGTGGCTGGGGCTGATCGCCGGGCTATGCCCGGCCTGGGTGGCGCCGTTGATTCCCTTTTGGCTATGGGCCCTTGGCAGTTTGGGCGTGCTGTTGCTGCTGTTGCCTCAGGGGGTGCCGTTGCGAGTGCTGGGTTGGCCGCTGTTACTGTTGGCGGTCTGGCCGCCCCAGGAGCGCTTGCCCCATGGCGAAGTGGAGGTCTGGCAACTGGATGTTGGGCAGGGGTTGTCCTTTATCCTGCGCACCCGTGAGCACGCCATGTTGTATGACGCCGGGGCGCGGGGTGCGGAGTTTGATCTAGGAGAGCGAGTGGTACTGCCGAGCTTGCACAAACTGGGGATCAAGCAGTTGGACCTGATGCTCCTCAGCCACGCTGATAACGACCACGCCGGTGGCGCCCTGGCGGTCCAGCGCGGAATGCGGGTGGCTCAGGTGCGCAGCGGCGAGCCTGATGCCTTGCCCGCAGCGCTGCAGTCCGCCCCTTGTGCGTCCGGTCTGAGCTGGCAGTGGGACGGCGTCCGCTTTACTCAGTGGCACTGGTCGGCGGCCGGGAACGGAAACCAGGCCTCCTGCGTGCTGCAGGTCGAGGCCGCTGGCGAACGCTTGTTGCTGACCGGCGATATTGACGCGCGCGCCGAGCGGGCATTGCTCGACAGTCCATTGGCGGTCCCCACGCATTGGCTACAGGCGCCCCACCATGGCAGTCGCACCTCGTCGTCCATGGCCTTGTTGCAGCGACTGGCGCCGACAGCGGTGCTGATTTCCCGCGGCCGTGGCAACGCCTTTGGTCATCCTCATCCCCAGGTGCTGGCGCGTTACCGGCGGTTGGGCCTGCTGATTTACGACAGTGCCGAGCAGGGTGCCTTGAAGCTGCGGCTGGGGACTTTCGGGGCTGCTGAAGGCCTGCGTGCGCAACGGCGTTTCTGGCGCGAGCCGGCGGAAGGCCTTAAATAACGGTGAGCTATCAACGCCTTTGAACATGCGACATCACGGTCTTCGGTGCGTCCAGCCCCTATGTTAGAGTGGCGCACTTTTTCGAGGGGGCTGTCACTGTGTGGGAATTAGTCAAATCCGGCGGCTGGATGATGTTGCCCATTATTCTGAGTTCCATCGTCGCTGTGGGCATTATTGCCGAGCGTTTGTGGACGTTGCGGGCCAGCCGCGTCACGCCACCACATTTGTTGGGGCAGGCCTGGCGCTGGATCAAGGACAAGCAACTCAATAAGGAAAAACTCAAGGAACTGCGCGCCAATTCGCCCCTGGGGGAAATCCTCGCGGCCGGGCTGGCCAACTCCAAGCATGGTCGCGAGATCATGAAGGAATGCATCGAGGAGGCGGCGGCCCGGGTCATTCATGAGCTGGAGCGCTACCTCAATGCCCTGGGCACCATCGCTGCCATGGCGCCTTTGTTGGGGCTTTTGGGGACAGTGCTGGGCATGATCGATATCTTCAGCTCGTTCATGGGCTCGGGCATGACATCCAACGCGCACATACTGGCCGGGGGGATTTCCAAGGCCCTGATCACCACTGCAGCAGGCTTGATGGTGGGGATTCCAGCGGTGTTCTTCCATCGTTTCCTGCAGCGCCGGGTTGATGAGCTGGTGGTGGGCATGGAGCAGGAAGCGATCAAGCTGGTGGAAGTGCTCCAGGGTGACCGCGATGTCGACCTGGCTGAGGAAAAAGCGTGAAATTCCGTCGCAAACCCCGGGAAACCGTAGACATCAACCTCGCGTCGTTGATCGACGTGGTGTTCATCCTGCTGCTGTTTTTCGTCGTGACCACCACCTTTACCCGGGAGACCGAGCTACGGGTCGATCTGCCGGAAGCGGTCAGCGGCTCGCCGGCTGAAGACCAGCAGGTCAAGCAATTGGACATCGCCATCAGTGCCGACGGGGTGTTCTCGGTCAATAATCAGGTCCTGCCGAAAAATGATCTGGCAACCCTGATGGACGCCTTGCAGAAGGAGTCGGCAGGGGACACCAGCCTGCCGTTGTCCATCAGCGCCGACGGCAAGACTCAACATCAAGCGGTGATCACTGCCATGGACGCAGCCGGCAAGCTCGGTTTCAGCCATTTGCGCATGACCACCGTCGAGGCGGCGTCGGCACCCTGATGGCACTCTCCGATCGTCTGCTCGCCGCCTGGTACGACGGCCATCGCGCATTGAAACTGTTGCAGCCCCTAGAGTGGCTGTACCGCCGAGTGGTGAAGAACAAGCGCCAGCGCTTCCTGGCGGGCGAGGGTGCCATTTATCAGCCACCGGTGCCCTTGATCGTGGTGGGCAATATCACGGTCGGCGGTACCGGCAAGACCCCGCTGATTCTGTGGCTGGTGGAGCATTGTCAGCGTCTGGGCCTGAAGGTTGGGGTGGTCAGTCGCGGCTACGGTGCCAAGCCGCCGCAACTGCCTTGGCGGGTCGCTGCTCAGGACAGCGCTGCGGTGGCCGGTGACGAGCCGCTATTGATCGTTCAACGCTGTGGCGTGCCGCTGATGATCGACCCGGATCGCAGCCGCGCCGTGCAGGCCTTGCTGGCGGCCGAGCGGCTGGACCTGATCTTCTCCGACGACGGCCTGCAGCATTACCGCCTGGCCCGCGACCTGGAGCTGGTGCTGATCGATGCCGCCCGTGGGCTGGGCAATCGTCGCTGCCTGCCTGCCGGCCCCCTGCGTGAGCCTGCGGAGCGCCTGCAAAGCGTCGATGCGCTGTTGTATAACGGCGCCGTCGATGATCGCGAGGACGGATTCGCCTTTCATCTCAAGCCTTCGGCGTTGGTCAATCTACGCAGTGGCGAGCGCCGTCCGCTGGGGCATTTTGCCCCCGGGCAGGCGGTGCACGCGGTGGCGGGCATCGGCAACCCCCAGCGTTTCTTCAATACCCTTGAAACGCTACACTGGCGGCCTGTTCCCCATGCATTTGCCGACCACGCCCAATACAGCGCACAAGCCTTGGCCTTTACCCCGTCGCTGCCGTTGGTCATGACCGAGAAAGACGCGGTCAAGTGTCGCGACTTCGCGGCTGCCGACTGGTGGTACCTGGCGGTCGATGCGGCGCCGTCGCGGGCCTTCATCGCTTGGTTCGACACCCAGTTGATGCGTTTGCTACCTGATCGTCTGTTGCCTTAATACGCTTTTATCCAGGGAATCCTCATGGACACCAAACTGCTCGACATTCTTGCTTGCCCAATTTGCAAAGGTCCTCTCAAACTCAGCGCCGATAAAACCGAGCTGATCAGCAAAGGTGCTGGCCTGGCCTACCCGATTCGTGACGGCATTCCGGTGATGCTGGAAAGCGAAGCCCGTACCCTGACCACCGAAGAGCGTCTGGACAAATGAGCAGTGCCTTTACCGTGGTCATTCCGGCGCGGTTCGCCTCTACCCGCTTGCCTGGCAAGCCGCTGCAGATGATTGCCGGCAAGCCGATGATCCAGTGGGTCTGGGAGCAGGCTTGCAAGAGCAGCGCCGAGCGAGTCGTCGTGGCCACCGATGATCAGCGTATCGTCGACGCCTGCCAGGGGTTCGGCGCTGACGTCGTGCTGACCCGGGAAGACCACAACTCCGGTACCGATCGTCTGGCGGAAGTCGCCAGCCAGCTAGGTCTGGAGGCGGAGGCCATCGTGGTCAACGTTCAGGGCGACGAGCCATTGATCCCGCCAGCGGTGATTGATCAGGTGGCGGCCAATCTGGCGGCCCACACCGAAGCGCGCATGGCCACCCTGGCCGAGCCGATCGAGGACGTGGAGGCGCTGTTCAACCCCAACGTTGTCAAAGTGGTCAGTGATCTCAACGGCCTGGCCCTGACCTTCAGTCGCGCCACTTTACCCTGGGCCCGTGACGCGTTCGCCAAGCGTCGCGATCAACTGCCGGAAGGCGTGCCTTATCGCCGTCACATTGGCATCTACGCCTACCGCGCCGGTTTTCTCCATGACTTCGTCAGTTGGGGGCCGTGCTGGTTGGAAAACACTGAATCCCTGGAGCAGTTGCGCGCCCTGTGGCACGGCGTGCGCATCCACGTTGCCGATGCGCTGGAGGCACCGCCTACTGGCGTCGACACCGCCGAAGACCTGGAGCGCGTTCGGCGCTTGCTGGAGGCGTGATGCGGGTTCTGTTCGTCTGCCTGGGCAATATCTGTCGCTCGCCCACCGCCGAAGGCGTGTTGCGCCACAAGTTGTTCGAAGCCGGCCTGGATCATCAGGTGCAGGTGGCGTCCGCCGGCACCAGCGATTGGCACGTTGGCAAGGCGCCGGACAAGCGCAGCCAGCAGGCGGGGTTGCGGCGCGG
This sequence comes from Pseudomonas sp. LD120, assembly GCF_009861525.1. GTDB lineage: Bacteria > Pseudomonadota > Gammaproteobacteria > Pseudomonadales > Pseudomonadaceae > Aquipseudomonas. The sequence continues at coordinate 2,121,146 of NZ_WVHL01000005.1, forward strand.
TTACGATTTGTCGGCGCAACGGGCGCAGCAAGTCAGTCGTGCCGATTTCGCGGTTTACGATCTGATTTTCGCCATGGACCAGAGCAATCTGCGCAACCTCAAGGCCTTGCAGCCGGCTCAAGGCAAGGCCGAGCTGGACCTGTTTCTGCGCCGCTATGAGGCCTCTCTGGATGAGGTGCCAGATCCGTACTACGACGGTGAGCAGGGGTTCGAGCAGGTGCTGGACCTGATCGAGGATGCCTGTGACCGACTGGTGGTCGAATTGAAGGGGCGGCTATGACCTTGCAGATTCAGTCCGATGTTTCGCTCAAGCCGTTCAATAGCTTCGGGGTCGACGTCAAGGCGCAATGGTTCGCCCAGGCCCACAGTGATGAAGACGTGCGCGAGGCCCTGGCTTATTGTGCGCAACGGCAATTGCCACTGCTGGTTATCGGTGGCGGTAGCAACCTGTTGCTGACCGCGGATGTCCGGGCTTTGGTGTTGCGCATGGCCACCTGCGGCATTCGCGTGCTTAGCGATGACGGCCAGCGGGTGGTGGTGGAGGCCGAAGCTGGGGAAACCTGGCACCCCTTCGTTCAGTGGACCCTGGAGCAGGGCTTGTCCGGCCTGGAGAACCTGAGCTTGATCCCCGGCACCGTTGGGGCCGCGCCCATGCAGAACATTGGTGCCTATGGAGTCGAGGTCAAGGACGTGTTTGTCGGCCTCAGCGCCTTGGACCGTCAGACCGGTGAGCTGCGTGACTTCGATCTGGCCCAGTGTCAGTTTGCTTACCGTGACAGCCTGTTCAAGCATGAAGCAGGTCGCTGGCTGATTCTGCGAGTGCGTTTTGCCTTGAATCGCGCCGACCACCTGCACCTTGAGTACGGTCCCGTGCGTCAGCGCCTGAGCGAGCAGGGCATCGAGCGGCCTACCGCCAGTGACGTCAGCCGGGCGATCTGCAGCATTCGCAGTGAAAAACTGCCGGACCCTGCGGTGCTTGGCAATGCCGGCAGTTTCTTCAAGAACCCAGTGGTGCCGGCCGAGCTGGCGGCGCAGATCAGACAGTCGCACCCGGGGTTGGTGGGTTATCCCCAGGCTGACGGGCAGGTCAAGCTGGCGGCCGGCTGGCTGATCGAGCAGGCGGGCTGGAAAGGCTTTCGCGACGCCGATGCCGGGGTTCATCGCCTGCAATCCTTGGTGCTGGTGAACTATGGTGCGGCCACTGGCTTGCAGCTGTTGGCGTTGGCCCGGCGGATCCAGCGCGATATCGCCGAGCGCTTCAATGTCGAACTGGAAATGGAGCCGAATCTGTACTGAGGCGGCTCTTGAACTAAGCTAGGCTCCAAAGCCTTGCACGGGTTACACCCTGCAAGGTTTTTTTATGCCTGGCGACTTAACTTAGCTTGCTAACAATGTGAGTATTTGTCGCGGCCAAAGGCCCAGTGAAGCCCCCTTCACAAGAGAGCCCGATTAGCCTGAGCTTCTCTGCGTGCACCGCAGTCGCGCTGCTGCGGCAGATGGCTCGACCCCATCACCCTATAGCATGCGGGCGTGCCCATGATTACCCTGAAACTCAACGGTCAAGATCATTCACTGGACGTCACCGAGGACATGCCGCTGTTGTGGGCGATTCGCGATGTGGCGGGTTACAACGGCACCAAGTTTGGCTGCGGCATGGGCTTGTGCGGTGCTTGCACCATCCATATCGACGGCTCCCCGGCACGCAGTTGCATCACTCCGATCGGTTCGGTGCAAGGTAAAGACATCAGCACTATCGACAATTTGCACGCCGATCCGGTGGGGCAGGTGGTGCAGCAGGCTTGGCTTGATACGGCGGTGGCCCAGTGCGGTTATTGCCAGGGTGGGCAAATCATGTCCGCCACCGCGTTGCTGAAAACTCATCCCAACCCCAGCGACGAGCAGATCGAAGACGCGATGCTCGGCAATATCTGTCGTTGCGGCACCTACAACCGAATCAAGGTCGCGATCCGCGCCGCGGCCACTCAGTTGCAGGAGGCTAAGGCATGAACCCTTTATCCAATGATTTTGCACTGAGCAACCTCAGCCGTCGGGGCTTGCTCAAAGGCATGGGCGCCACCGGGGCTCTGGTTCTGGCGGCCAGTTGGGGGTGGCAGAAGGCTTTTGCCGAAGATCGGAAGTTCGGTGCTGACGGCATGCCCCATGGCTGGGTCGATGATCCCAAGGTCTACGTGAGCATTGCCGCGGACGGCAGCGTGACGGTGATCTGTAACCGTTCGGAAATGGGCCAGGGCGTGCGTACCAGCCTGAGCATGGTGGTGGCCGATGAACTGGAGGCCGACTGGGCTCGGGTCAGGGTCCGGCAGGCGCCAGGAGACGAGGCGCGGTACGGCAATCAGGACACTGATGGCTCGCGCAGCATGCGCCACTGGTACGAGCCCATGCGTCGTTGCGGCGCCGCCGCGCGGACCATGCTGGAGCAGGCCGCCGCCGAGCAGTGGCAAGTACCGTTGACGGAGTGCCGGGCGCAGTTGCACCAGGTGGTTCACCAACCCAGCGGGCGCGAGCTGGATTATGGCGCTCTGGCCGCAGCGGCGGGCGCCTTGAGCGTGCCGGCCCGGGACAGCCTGCGGCTGAAGCAGCCGTCGGAGTTTCGCTATATCGGTAAAGAAGCGACACGCGCCATCGACGGCGAGGACATCGTCAATGGCCGCGCGGTGTACGGTGCCGATGTGCACTTTGAAGGCATGCTGTTTGCGGCAGTGGCACGGCCTCGGGTTCATGGCGGCAAGGTCAAGTCCGTTGACGACCGCGCGGCGCTGAAGGTGCCGGGAGTGATCAAGGTCATGCCCATTGACAGTCGCCCCCTGCCTTCCGAATTCCAGCCGCTGGGCGGCATCGCGGTGCTGGCGAGCAATACCTGGGCGGCGATCAAGGGGCGTGATGCCTTGAAGATCGAGTGGGACGACGGAGCCAATGCCGGGTACAACTCCATTGAATATCGCAAGGAGTTGGAGGCGGCGGCGCAAAAGCCGGGCAAGGTGGTGCGCAGTACCGGCAACCTGGATGACGCACTGGGTGGTGCGCAGAGTAGCCTGGAAGCCACCTATTACCTGCCGCACCTGGCCCAGGCACCGATGGAACCGATGGTGGCCGTGGCGCGCTTTCAGGATGGTCGCTGTGAAGCCTGGGCGCCAAGTCAGGCGCCTCAGGTCACCCGCGAGCGAATTGCCGAGCGTCTGGGTATCGGCTTTGATCAGGTCACGGTCAACGTCACCCTGCTGGGCGGCGGTTTCGGGCGCAAATCCAAGCCTGACTTCATTCTTGAAGCGGCAATCCTGGCCAAGGCGTTTCCCGGCAAGGCGGTGCGGGTGCAGTGGACCCGGGAAGACGACCTTCATCACGGCTACTTTCATACGGTGTCGGTGGAGTACCTCAAGGCCGGGCTGAACAAGGACGGCATGCCGGCGGCGTGGTTGCATCGCACCGTGGCCCCGAGCATCACCGCGCTGTTCGCCCCGGGGATGAAACACGAAGCGGCGTTCGAGCTGGGCATGGGCTTCACCAACATGGCCTATGCGATTCCCAATGTGCGTCTGGAGAACCCAGAGGCCGTCGCTCATACCCGGGTCGGCTGGTACCGTTCGGTGTCGAACATTCCACATGGCTTCGCCATTCAGAGTTTTGTCGACGAGCTGGCCCATAAGGCCGGTCAGGACCCGTTGCAGTACCAGCTCAAGCTCTTGGGGCCTGATCGACAGATCGATCCAGGGACCTTGAGCGACGAGTGGAACTACGGCGAGTCCCCGGAGCGTTATCCGATTGATACCGGACGTTTGCGCGCGGTCTTGGAAACCGCGGCCAAGGCTGCCGGCTGGGGGCGTCCATTACCCAAGGGGCACGGCTTGGGATTGGCGGTGCATTACAGCTTCGTGACCTATGTGGCGGCAGCGATCGAGGTGGAGGTCAAGGAAGATGGCACGCTGATCGTGCACAAGGCCGACATCGCCGCGGATTGCGGTCCGCAGATTAACCCCGAACGTATCCGTTCGCAGTTCGAAGGGGCGTGCGTCATGGGGTTGGGCAATGCAGTGCTGGGGGAAATCAGCTTCAAGGACGGCCAGGTCCAGCAGGACAACTTCCATATGTATGAAGTGGCGCGCATGTCCCTGGCGCCGAAAGAGCTGCACGTGCATCTGCTTGCCCCACGAGGTGAGGTGCCGTTGGGCGGGGTGGGCGAGCCGGGCGTGCCACCCATTGCGCCAGCCCTGTGCAACGCGATCTTCGCCGCCACCGGCAAGCGTATCCGCAACCTGCCGGTGCGTTACCAGTTGCAGGGCTGGCAACAGGCGCCAGTCTGATGGACAGCGTCGATCTGAATGTCTTGCGCAGCGTCCTGGAATGGCGCCGCGCCGGGCGGAGGGTGGTGCTTTACACCGTGGTCCAAACCTGGGGCAGTGCACCCCGGCCGCCAGGCGCGATGCTGGCCTTGCGCGATGACGGGGTGGTGATTGGCTCGGTGTCCGGTGGTTGTATCGAGGATGATCTGATCAGCCGTTTGAATGATGGGCGTCTTGCGCCAGCAGCTCCTGCGGTATCACTGGTGACCTACGGCGTGACTGTTGAAGAGGCGGCGCGATTTGGACTGCCTTGTGGCGGCACGTTGCGTCTGACCGAGGAGCCGGTCGGTGATCCGGCCTGGGTCGACGAACTGCTGCGACGTTGCCAGGCGCAGCAGATCGTCGCCCGGGAACTGAACTTGAATACCGGCCAGGTGCTGCTCAAGGCGGCGAACAAAGCCGATGAGCTGGTTTTTGACGGGGTCACCTTGCGAGCGATTTACGGGCCGCGTTGGCGTCTGCTGCTGATCGGCGCGGGGCAGCTATCCCGGTATGTGGCGCAGATGGCACGATTGCTGGATTTCGAGGTGCTGATCTGTGACCCGCGCCAGGAGTTCGTTCATGGCTGGGAGCCGCAGGATGGACGGTTTGTCGCGGGCATGCCTGACGATGCGGTGTTGAGCATCGTGCCTGACGAGCGGACCGCGGTGGTCGCGCTGACCCATGATCCGCGTCTGGATGACATGGCTTTGCTGACGGCGCTGGATTCCCGGGCGTTTTATGTCGGAGCCCTGGGGTCGCGGGTCAACAGTCAGCGACGTCGGGACAATCTCGCCCTGTTGGGTTTGTCGGCGCAGGCCATCGAACGTTTGCATGGGCCAGTAGGGTTGCACATCGGCAGTCATACCCCAGCGGAGATTGCACTGTCGCTGCTGGCGGAGATCGTGGCGATCAAAAATGGCATCGATTCCTCGCAAAAGAAGCCACTGCTGCGGGCAAGCGGGGCCGTGGCGTGAGTTCGTCACCTGTGGCAGTCATCCTGGCGGCAGGGCAGGGCAGTCGCTATCGACAAGTAGCGGGGGCGGACCAGGACAAGTTGCTGGTTCCTTGCCAAGGGCTCGACGGCGTGCTGCGCCCGGTACTTGAGCAGGTGCTGGTCAACCTGCCTGCTGAAGTGACTCGCAGGGTACTGGTGACCACTCCCGAGCGACTGCAAGTGGTGGACCTGGCGCGTGCTTATGGTTGTCAGGTGCTGCTACTGGAGTCCAGTGGCATGGGGCAGAGTCTGGCGGCGGCAGTGGCGGAGTGTGCCAATGCCGATGGTTGGTTGGTGGTGTTGGGGGACATGCCTTTTATTTCGCCCGCCACCACGCGACAGGTGATTGGGGCGCTGACGCAGGCGTGCATCAGTGTGCCGCTGTTGGGTGATCGACAGGGGCATCCGGTGGCATTTGGTCGGGCTTATGGCCAGGCTCTGCAGGGCTTGACCGGTGATCGTGGGGCCAGGGCCTTGTTGGCGGCGGGCATGGTGGTGGAGGTGCCGGTATTGGACCTGGGGGTGGTGCGGGATGTGGATCGGCCCGAGGCCCTGATTCGTCGGTAGCGGACAATCACAAGCCCCGCCCGGTTACCCGGGCGGGGCTTTTTCATGGCCGTCTGAATCAGACGAGCGGTTTAGGCTCGCGCTGCTCTTCGTCGGCGTGCGTTGCAGGCTCAACCGAGCTTGGAGCTTGCTCGATCACTGGGGCGGATTGCTCTGCCACAGGCTGGGCTGCAGCTTCGGTCACTTCGGCAGGAGCGGGAGCGGCGTCGACAGCCGCTGGAGCTTCTACCAGAGCCGGTTCGGCAACGATTACCGCTTCAACTGGGGCGGCAGCCGCCAGTTCCGCTTCCTTCTGCAGGCGCTCGGCTTCACGCTTACGGCGACGCACTTCACGCGGGTCGTTCGGTGCGCGGCCATTGCTGGTCAGGGCGCTGGCCGGTGCGGCTTCGACCACCGGAGCCGGTTCGGCAACGGCAGGGGCTGTAGCCGCTGCGGGCTCTTCAGCCTGCACAGGCGGTTGTGCCGCCAGGGGTTGCTCGACCACCGCCGGCTCAGCCGCAGGGGCTGGAACCTCGGCTGTTTCTTCAACCACTGGTGTCTGGACCACAGGTTCCGCAACCGGTTGCTCGATAACTGGCTGCTCAGCAACTACAGGCTGGTCTTGGACGGCCACGCTTGTTTCGGCAGCGGCTTCAGCCGGTTGTTCTTCGCGTGCAGGTTGCACTTCGACGGCTGGAACTGCAGGCGTTTGCACTGCGCTGGTGGCTTCAACCACTGGTGCTTCCGGAGCCTGTTGTTCAGCTGCTTCCGGAGCCTGTTGGTCGGCCGCGGCGGTAGCGCGCTCGGCTTGCTGGTGAGCTTCGGCCTCAGCGTTGGCGCTGATGGCGGGGCTGGTAACAGCGGCTGTTACCGCGAGGCCGGCAGCCAAGTCAGCGCTGCTTGGTTCTGCGGCGTTCTCTTCCGAGCCTTCGATCACATCGCCATTGGCATCACGCTGACGCTCGCGGCGATTGCTGCGACGACGTTGACCACGAGAACGACGACGTGGACGTTCGCCTTCGGCGTTGTCCTGGCCTTCCTCCTGCGCTTGCTCTTCGTTGGGCAGCACTTCTTCTTCGCTGGCGGCTGCCGCTTGGGCCTGCTCGGTACGTGGTTGACGCTCTTCGCGTGGCGCACGTGGCTGGCGTTCTTCGCGAGGCTGGCGAGCTGGACGCTCTTCGGCAACGACTGCAGCGGTAGCTGCGGCAGCTGGAGCGGCATCCAGTGGCTCGCGCAGTTCGCGAACGCGTTCTTCGCGCTCACCGCGTGGCTTGCGGTCTTCACGAGGCGCGCGCGGTTGACGCTCTTCACGAGGTGCGCGTGGAGCGCGTTCTTCGCGGGCTACGTTCTGTGCTTCTTCACGGACTTCACGGGGTTCGCGTGGTTGACGCTCTTCCCGTGGCGCGCGTTCTTCACGCGGAGCACGTTCTTCGCGTGGCTTACGTTCTTCATCGCGGCGACCGTTACGGTTGCGGCTCTGCTGGCGACCATTGCGACGTTGCTCTTCATTGTTGCGGGCAGGACGCTCGGTCACTGGTTTCTCAACCACTACCGGAGCGGCCGGCTCTTCCTTGGTGGCGAACAGGCTGACTAGGGACTTCACCAGCCCTTTGAACAGACTTGGTTCGGCAACAACCGGAGTGGGGGTGGCGGCCGGGGCTGGGGCTTCGGTTGGCACTGGAGCGTTGGCGCGAGCCGGAGCAGTCTTCACTGCAGCTTCCTGGCGAACCAGGGTGCGGGTGGCGGCAGTTGGCTGAACTTCTTCGGCTTCGGCAGCGGCAGCGGCGATTTCGTAGCTGGACTGGTTGGTGTTGGCTTCCGGGCTGTCATCGCGCAGGCGCTGAACTTCGAAGTGCGGCGTTTCGAGGTGATCGTTCGGCAGGATGACGATGCGGGCACGGGTACGCAGTTCGATCTTGGTGATCGAGTTGCGTTTTTCGTTGAGCAGGAAAGCGGCGACCGGAATCGGCACTTGGGCGCGAACTTCGGCGGTGCGGTCTTTCAGGGCTTCTTCTTCGATCAGGCGCAGGATCGCCAGGGACAGCGACTCGACGTCACGGATGATGCCGGTGCCGTTGCAGCGTGGGCAGACGATGCCGCTGCTTTCACCCAGGGATGGGCGCAGGCGCTGACGGGACATTTCCAGCAGGCCGAAGCGCGAGATGCGGCCGATCTGTACACGGGCGCGGTCGGCTTCCAGGCATTCGCGGACTTTTTCTTCCACTGCGCGCTGGTTTTTGGCCGGGGTCATGTCGATGAAGTCGATGACGATCAGGCCGCCGATGTCACGCAGACGCAGTTGGCGAGCGATTTCTTCCGCTGCTTCCAGGTTGGTCTGCAGAGCGGTTTCTTCGATGTCGCTGCCTTTGGTGGCGCGGGCCGAGTTGATGTCGATGGACACCAGGGCTTCGGTTGGGTCGATGACGATGGAGCCGCCGGAAGGCAGTTCAACCACGCGCTGGAAGGCGGTCTCGATCTGGCTTTCGATCTGGAAGCGGTTGAACAGCGGCACGCTGTCTTCGTACAGCTTGATCTTGCTGGCGTACTGCGGCATCACCTGGCGGATGAAGGTCAGGGCTTCGTCCTGGGCTTCAACGCTGTCGATCAGCACTTCGCCGATGTCCTGGCGCAGGTAGTCGCGAATGGCGCGGATGATCACGTTGCTTTCCTGGTAGATCAGGAAAGGCGCGGAGCGATCCAGCGACGCTTCTTTGATGGCGGTCCAGAGTTGCAGCAGGTAGTCGAGGTCCCACTGCATTTCTTCGCTGCTGCGGCCCAGGCCGGCGGTGCGCACGATCAGGCCCATGTCGGCCGGTGCGACCAGACCATTCAGCGCTTCACGCAGTTCATTGCGTTCTTCGCCTTCAATGCGGCGAGAAATGCCGCCGGCACGTGGGTTGTTCGGCATCAGCACCAGGTAGCGACCGGCCAGGCTGATAAAGGTGGTCAGGGCGGCGCCCTTGTTGCCACGTTCTTCTTTCTCGACCTGGACGATGACTTCCTGGCCTTCGCTCAGGACGTCCTTGATGTTGACGCGGCCTTCGGGGGCTTTCTTGAAGTATTCGCGGGAGATTTCTTTGAGGGGCAGGAAGCCATGGCGCTCAGAGCCGAAATCGACAAAGGCAGCCTCAAGGCTTGGTTCGATGCGAGTGATGCGGCCTTTATAGATGTTGGCCTTTTTCTGCTCGCGTGCACCGGACTCGATGTCCAGGTCGTAGAGGCGCTGGCCGTCTACCAGGGCAACACGCAACTCTTCGGGTTGAGTTGCGTTAATCAGCATTCTTTTCATGTAGTACCGTCGGTTTCCGGGCTGCCGGAAACGGCGTTCGGCACACACGACTTCTCACGGTCGGTGTCAGGTGCGTCAGGAGTGCTTGAACACTCCAGTGTCTAGCGAGGTTCGTCCAAATAACTAAGGGCGAAGTCGCAACTCACGCGTCCTGCTTGCTGTGGTGACTAAGGCACCGCTTAAGCAAAAAATCTGTCAGGAGGAGGAATCAACCGGCTACTGTGGACGAGATGAAGCGTCTTGATAAAGCCTAATGCTACACAGTCCGACGGTTGTGCATCTCCACCCTACACGTATCCCTGATAATTCGGGTGCTGCCGCGCGCAGAATCCGCAGCGGGTTGGCATTTACCGTGACCTCCGAAAGGGGAGGTCACGCATCATGGCTAAAGGCGTTGTTTCCGTAACTTACGCTCGGGTTTGTTAGTCGCTGACTGCACTTTGTGAACTGGCCGTTAATCGCTGCGTAAGAAGCGAGTGATGACTCTGCTTTATACGGGTTTCAGGCCTCATGTCACCTGCGCTTGTTACAACGTCAAACTCTTCCGTTATGTAGCGAGGGTTGCGTAGGACGGCCTTGCGTCCTCTTGAATTGCGTTGGTCAGGGCCGGCTAGTTGCCGATATTGCGCTGTCCAGCCGCTTTTGGCGGCGTTCGCGACTATAGCAGCAATCATTAAGTGCTTCAAATCCATAAAAAATTGTTATCATTCGCGCCATGACGACTACTGCCCCTTCGACCCCAGGCGTTCAAATGCTTGAGGTCTCGCCGGAATATGCCGGCCAACGTATTGATAACTTCCTTCTAGCGCGACTCAAGGGTGTGCCCAAGACCTTGATTTACCGCATTTTGCGTAAAGGCGAGGTGCGTGTGAACAAGGGGCGGATCAAGCCCGAATACAAGTTGCAGGCGGGCGATGTAGTGCGCGTGCCGCCGGTGCGTGTACCCGAGCGTGATGAGCCTGTCCCGCTGGCTCAGGGTTTGCTGCAGCGACTGGAAGCCTCGATCGTCTTCGAAGACAAGGCGCTGATTGTCATTAACAAGCCTGCCGGGATTGCCGTGCATGGTGGCAGTGGTCTGAATTTCGGTGTGATTGAAGCCTTCCGTCAGTTGCGTCCGGATGCCAAGGAGCTGGAGTTGGTGCATCGTCTCGACCGCGACACGTCCGGTCTGCTGATGATCGCGAAAAAGCGCAGCATGCTCCGTCATCTTCACGCCGCGCTGCGTGGCGATGGGGTGGACAAACGCTACATGGCCTTGGTTCGTGGGCATTGGGCGACTGCTGTGAAGCAGGTGCGCGCGCCGTTGCTCAAGAGCAACCTGCGCTCTGGCGAACGCATGGTGGAAGTCAACGAAGAGGGTAAGGAGGCCTTGACCGTGTTCAAGGTGCTGCGCCGTTTCGGTGACTTTGCCACCATGGTCGAGGCCAAGCCTGTGACTGGGCGCACCCATCAGATTCGCGTGCACACTTTGCATGCCGGGCATTGCATTGCGGGGGACAGCAAGTACGGCGATGACGATTTCACTCGCGAAATCCGTGAGCTGGGCGGCAAGCGCTTGTTTCTCCATGCCTATATGTTGACGGTGCCGCTACCTGATGGTGGCGAGCTGAAGTTGCAGGCTCCGGTGGACGATATGTGGGCCAAGACCGTGGAGCGTTTGAGTGCGCCCTGACTACAAATTGCTGATTTTTGATTGGGACGGCACTCTGGCGGATTCCATTGGTCGGATTGTCGAGGCGATGCATGTGTCTGCCGATCGTTCCGGTTTTTCGCGCTGTGATGATCTTGCGGTCAAGGGCATCATCGGCCTGGGGCTGCCTGAAGCGATTCGTACGCTTTATCCGCAGATCGATGATGGCCAGTTGGTCGCCTTTCGTCAGCATTACGCCGATCATTACATAGCGCTTGAAGCTGAGCCTTCGCCTTTATTCGCAGGTGTGGTGCAGTCGCTGGATGCGTTTCGGGCCGAGGGTTATCAGTTGGCGGTCGCTACCGGCAAGGCGCGTCGCGGGCTGGATCGGGTGCTGAAAGCGCATGGCTGGGAAGGCTATTTCGATATTACCCGGGCGGCCGATGAAACCGCGAGCAAGCCTCATCCTTTGATGCTGGAGGAGATTCTTGCTCATTGTGGTGTCATGCCGCGTCAGGCTCTGATGGTGGGCGATTCCTCCTTTGACCTGTTGATGGCGCGCAATGCTGGTATGGATTCGGTGGCCGTCAGCTACGGCGCTCAATCCATTGAAGCTTTGCAGGCATTCGAGCCGCGCTTATGTATCGACCGTTTTCCTCAATTGCATGCCTGGCTGAGTCAGGGTGCTGAATAAGTTTTTGCTGGGGTAGCAGGCATGACCGATGAATGGAAGGCGCCGAGCAAGGCGGGTGCCGAAGCTGGAGACGATAAAAGCTGGAAGCTGCTGGAAAAGACCCTGCTGGCCGGTGTTCAGGAGCAGCGTCGCTCGCGGCGTTGGGGGATCTTCTTCAAGTTGCTGACATTTGTGTATCTGTTCGCGGCGCTGGCGTTGTTCACGCCGCTGATGACTCTGGAAAAAAATGCCACTCGTGGCAGTAGCTACACTGCGGTGATCGATGTGACGGGGATGATCGCCGATAAAGAGCCTGCCAGCGCTGACAATATTGTTGGTAGTCTGCGTGCCGCTTTTGATGATCCCAAGGTCAAGGGTATTGTCTTGCGCATTAATAGTCCCGGCGGCAGTCCGGTGCAGTCTGGCTATGTGTATGACGAGATTCGTCGTTTGCGTGCCTTGCATAAGGACACCAAGGTCTATGCGGTGATTTCCGATCTCGGTGCCTCTGGCGCTTATTACATTGCCAGCGCCGCTGACGAGATTTATGCCGATAAGGCGAGTCTGGTCGGTTCCATTGGTGTGACCGCGGCTGGTTATGGGTTCGTGGGTGCCATGGAGAAGCTGGGGGTTGAGCGCCGCACTTATACATCGGGCGAGCACAAGTCGTTCCTGGATCCGTTCCAGCCGCAAAAGCCTGAAGAGACGAAATTCTGGCAGGGCGTGCTGGATACTACCCATCGCCAATTCATTGCCAGCGTCAAGCAGGGGCGTGGCGATCGCTTGAAGGACAAAGAACACCCAGAGCTGTTTTCCGGGTTGGTCTGGTCTGGCGAGCAAGCGCTGGCGCTGGGGCTGATCGATGGCCTGGGTAATACCAGTTCGGTCGCGCGGGATGTGATCGGCGAGAAGGAGCTGGTGGACTTCACTGTTCAGGAGTCGCCTTTTGATCGCTTCTCGAAAAAGCTTGGCGCCAGTGTGGCTGAACAGATTGCAATGTGGATGGGTTTTCAGGGGCCGAGCTTGCGCTAGGTTCGTGATGTCGCCTAAAAAGCCGGCCTGAGTGCCGGCTTTTTGCTGCTGGGTCAGGGGATTTTCACGCCTTCGCTCAGCAGCATGTCCACCAGGCGGATCAGTGGCAGGCCGATCAGGCTGGTGGCGTCGCTGCCTTCGGTGCTTTGGAACAAGCTGACCCCTAAGCCTTCGGCCTTGAAGCTGCCTGCGCAATCGAAGGGTTGCTCGGCGCGCAGGTAGCGTTCTATGCGGACGCTGTCGAGGGTGCGCATGTTGACCGTGAAAGGGATGCAGTCGACCTGGCAGTGGCCGGTCTGGCTGTTGAGCAGGGCCAGGCCGGTGAGGAAGGTTACGCTGGCGCCGCTGGCATCCAGCAATTGCTGGCGGGCCCTGTCGAAGGTGTGGGGTTTGCCAATGATGCGCTCGCCCAGTACGGCAACCTGGTCCGAGCCGATGATCAGGTGCGCTGGGTGGCTGGCGGCAAGGGCGCGGGCTTTTTCTTCGGCCAGGCGTTTCACCAGCTCAGTGGCGGGTTCGTCCGGGTGACGGCTTTCGTCAATGTCAGGGGCGCTGCAGGTGAAGGGTAATTGCAGGCGTGAGAGCAATTCCCGGCGGTAAATCGAGCTCGAGGCGAGTAATAAAGGCAGCATGCGCATCTCCTGAGATGGGGCGGGAATTCTAGCGGGGCTCGCAAGTGACGGACAGGGCTGAATTTCCTTTGACATGGCCGGGGGCATCCCTATAATGCTGCGCCTATGTTGAATGACCCGATTCCACCTCACGTTGACCCGCGCAAATTGGCTGACCGTGGCACCACCCTTCAAGGTGAGCTGCTGCTGGCCGATTTGGAGAGACTCTGCGACCCGCTTTCCGACAATGTCGGTACGGTGCAGGCTAAATTCGTTTTCGAGCGTGACGAACGTAAAGCTGTAGTTATTCACAGCTCCATCGACGTCGAAGTCAAAATGGTTTGCCAGCGTTGTCTTGAGCTGGTCACCCTGCCGATCCACAGCGAGTGCAGTTACGCCGTGGTGAAGGAGGGTGCGAATACCCAGTCGTTGCCGAAAGGTTATGACGTGCTGGAACTGGGCGAAGATCCTTTGGATCTGCAGGCGTTGATTGAGGAGGAGCTTTTGCTCGCCTTGCCCATCGTTCCTGCTCATCATCCGGAAGAATGCCAGCAGCCGGCGGGGCTCGATGAGCCCGAACCGAGCGAGGACGAGGTAACGCGGTCCAACCCGTTCAGTGTATTGGCGCAGTTAAAGCGTGACCCAAACGTTTAGGAGTTAATCAATTATGGCTGTTCAGCAGAACAAAAAATCCCGCTCTGCCCGTGACATGCGTCGTTCCCACGATGCTCTCGAGGCTAGCACCCTGTCCGTAGAAAAGACCACCGGTGAAGTTCACCTGCGTCACCACGTATCGCCAGAAGGCGTATACCGTGGTCGTAAAGTGATCGACAAGGGCGCTGACGAGTAATCCTTGTCCGCTCAAGTTATCGCGATTGACGCAATGGGCGGGGACTTCGGTCCCCGCAGCATTGTTCAGGCCAGCATTGCCTGCCTGTCTGCTACCCCCTCGCTGCGCCTGACCCTGGTTGGTCAACCCACCCTCCTAGAAGAACTGCTCTCTGGCCATTCGGCCGCGGATCGCGTGCGCCTGACGATTACCCCGGCCAGCGAAGTGATCGCCATGGACGAAAAGCCTGCCCAGGCCTTACGTGGCAAGCCTGATTCGTCGATGCGGGTGGCGCTCGAGTTGTTGCGGGATGAAAAGGTCCAGGCCTGTGTCAGTGCCGGCAATACTGGGGCGTTGATGGCGTTGTCGCGTTACGTGCTCAAAACCCTGCCCGGTATTGATCGTCCGGCGATGGTGGCTGCCATTCCCACTCAGCGCGGTTATTGCCAGTTACTGGATTTGGGGGCCAACGTCGATTGCAGTGCTGAGCACCTTCTGCAGTTCGCCGTCATGGGGTCGGTGGCGGCGGAAACCCTGGGTGTCGTGCGGCCGCGCGTGGCGCTGCTGAACATCGGTACCGAAGACATCAAGGGCAATCAGCAGGTCAAACTGGCGGCGAGCCTGCTGCAGCAGGCTCGTGGTTTGAACTACATCGGTTTTGTTGAAGGCGATGGTCTGTATCGCGGTGAGGCGGATGTTGTGGTGTGCGACGGGTTCGTCGGCAACATCCTGCTCAAGTCCAGCGAGGGGCTGGCGACCATGATTGCGGCCCGTATCGAGGCGCTGTTCAGGCAGGGTCTGTTGTCTCGCGCTGTAGGGGTGCTGGCTTTGCCGTTGATGCGGCGGCTGCAGGCTGATTTGGCGCCGGCTCGGCACAACGGCGCGAGCTTTCTCGGGCTGCAGGGGATTGTAGTGAAAAGCCACGGCTCGGCCGGGGCTCAAGGGTTTCAGAGTGCAATTCAGCGGGCGCTGATCGAGATTCAGGAAGATTTGCCGCGGCGCCTGCATGGGCGTCTTGAAGATTTGTTGCTTTAGGCGTTTTCTCCGTTGAGTGCTTAAAATGTGACCGCTCAGTTCAATTGGCCATCCAACTGTCAGTTTCTTGCGTCCACTACGGTGTGACGTCAATTCTCCGACGACAAGATCATTAGGGGCTTGTTACATGTCTGCATCCCTCGCATTCGTCTTTCCAGGACAGGGTTCGCAGTCCCTCGGCATGTTGGCTGAGTTGGGCGCGCAGTACCCGCTGGTCCTCGACACGTTTAAAGAAGCCTCCGATGCTCTGGGCTATGACCTCTGGGCCCTGACCCAGCAAGGTCCTGAAGAGCAGCTCAATCAGACCGATAAAACCCAGCCTGCCATTCTCACCGCCTCTATTGCCTTGTGGCGTGTGTGGTTGGCTGAGGGGGGCGCGCGTCCTGCTTTTGTTGCCGGTCACAGCCTGGGGGAGTACAGCGCCCTGGTGGCCGCGGGCAGCCTCACATTGGCTGAGGCGGTCAAGTTGGTTGAGTGCCGTGGTCAGTTGATGCAGCAAGCCGTGCCTGCAGGGCAGGGTGGCATGGCGGCGATTCTCGGTCTGGACGATGCCGATGTGGTGGCGGCCTGTACTGAAGCGGCGCAAGGCGAGGTGGTCAGCGCTGTGAACTACAACTCCCCGGGTCAGGTGGTGATCGCGGGAGCCAAGGCCGCGGTGGATCGCGCCATTGAGGGCTGCAAGGCTCGTGGTGCCAAACGCGCCATGCCGTTGCCGGTCAGTGTGCCATCCCACTGTGAACTGATGCGTCCGGCGGCCGAGCGTTTTGCTGAATCGATCGCGGCGATCAACTGGCAGGCTCCGCAAATTCCGCTGGTGCAGAACGTCAGCGCTGCCGTGGCGGCTGATTTGGAGACTCTCAAGCGTGATCTGCTGGAGCAACTCTACAAGCCGGTGCGTTGGGTCGAGTCGGTACAGACCCTGGCCAACCAGGGGGCCACTCAGTTGGTCGAGTGCGGTCCGGGCAAGGTTCTGGCCGGGCTCAACAAGCGCTGCGCCGAAGGCGTATCGACCTCTAACCTGAATACCCCAGACGCTTTCGCTGCCGCTCGTGCAGCGTTGGCCTGAACTAGGAGAAGCCTGCATGACTCTGCAAGGTAAAGTTGCACTGGTGACCGGTGCCAGCCGTGGTATCGGTCAGGCCATCGCCCTCGAATTGGGCCGGATGGGCGCCATCGTTGTGGGGACCGCCACGTCTGCCTCGGGTGCTGAGCGCATTGCCGCCACCCTCAAGGAAAACGGCATTCAAGGCACGGGCCTTGAACTCAATGTCACCAGCGATGAATCCGTGGCTGCGGTTCTGGCAAGCATCACTGAGCAGTTCGGTGCGCCGGCGATCCTGGTGAACAACGCCGGTATCACTCGCGACAACCTGATGATGCGCATGAAAGATGACGAGTGGTACGACGTGGTCGATACCAACTTGAACAGTCTGTATCGCCTGTCCAAGGGCGTTCTGCGTGGCATGACCAAGGCGCGTTGGGGGCGAATTATCAGTATTGGCTCGGTTGTGGGTGCCATGGGCAACGCAGGCCAAGTAAACTACGCCGCCGCCAAAGCCGGTCTGGAAGGTTTCAGCCGTGCCCTGGCGCGTGAAGTGGGCTCGCGGTCGATTACTGTGAACTCGGTTGCTCCCGGCTTTATCGATACCGATATGACCCGTGAGTTGCCGGAGGCGCAGCGCGAAGCTCTGCAGGCGCAGATTCCGCTGGGTCGTCTGGGTCAGGCTCAAGAGATTGCGCAAGTGGTCGCTTTTCTGGCATCTGACGGTGCGGCATACGTTACTGGGGCTACAATCCCGGTCAACGGCGGGATGTATATGTGAGTCAAATGTGACGGATTGCTTCAAAAAAATGTCATACGAGCTGTCTAAAATCCGTTATAAAGCTGCAATCTATTTATAGGCAGATGGCCAAAGAGTTTGAGGGACAAAGCTTTCAGTTGAAAAGCTGAAAAGCCTTTCTATACACTTACCCACTGGCCAGCTGCCTGAATTTGTCCATTAGGAGTGAAAACAAGGTATGAGCACCATCGAAGAGCGCGTCAAGAAAATCGTTGCTGAGCAACTGGGCGTTAAAGAAGAAGAAGTTGTGAACACCGCTTCCTTCGTTGAAGACCTGGGTGCCGACTCCCTTGACACCGTTGAGCTGGTGATGGCTCTGGAAGAGGAATTCGAGACCGAAATCCCTGACGAAGAAGCTGAGAAGATCACTACCGTTCAAGCAGCTATCGACTACGTTACCAGCCACCAGGCTTAATCGTTTGTAGTCGTCTTTTGCTGTCATGGAAAAACCGCACTGCCGTTACGGCGTGCGGTTTTTTCTTTAGGCCTGATACAAAGTGTCGTCATTAGAAAAAGGAGAGTGCTGTGTCGCGTAGACGCGTCGTAGTCACCGGTATGGGTATGTTGTCGCCATTGGGTACGGATGTACCGAGTAGCTGGCAGGGCATTCTGGCTGGCCAAAGTGGCATCGGTCTGATCGAGCACACCGACCTTTCTGCCTATTCCACCCGTTTTGGCGGCTCGGTAAAGGGCTTCAATGTCGAGGAATACTTGTCGGCCAAAGAGGCTCGCAAACTCGACTTGTTCATTCAATACGGCCTGGCGGCCGGTTTTCAGGCGGTGCGTAACGCCGGATTGGAAGTCACCGACGCCAACCGTGAACGCATTGGCGTGGCCATGGGCTCGGGTATTGGCGGTTTGACCAATATCGAGGAAACCAGTCGCACCTTGCACGATTCCGGCCCACGACGGATTTCTCCGTTCTTTGTGCCTGGCTCGATCATCAATATGATTTCCGGCTTCCTGTCCATCCATCTGGGCGCCCAGGGGCCGAACTATGCCATTTCCACCGCCTGTACCACCGGTACCCACTGCATCGGCATGGCTGCGCGCAATATTGCGTACGGTGAAGCCGATGTGATGATCGCCGGCGGTGCTGAAATGGCCGCCTGTGGGCTGGGTATGGGCGGTTTCGGCGCGTCCCGTGCGCTGTCGACCCGCAATGACGAGCCCACGCGTGCCAGTCGTCCTTGGGACAAAGGGCGTGATGGCTTCGTGCTTGCCGACGGTGCTGGCGCCCTGGTGCTTGAAGAGCTGGAGCATGCCAAGGCCCGCGGTGCCACGATCTACGCCGAGCTGATCGGCTTTGGCATGAGCGGTGACGCCTATCACATGACGTCGCCACCCGCTGACGGCGCCGGTGCTGCCCGCTGTATCGCCAACGCCTTGCGCGACGCCCGGCTCAATGTCGATCAGGTGCAGTACATCAACGCCCACGGCACGTCCACGCCTGCCGGCGATCTGGCCGAAGCCGAGGCGATCAGGAGCGTGTTCGGCGATCATGCCTACAAGCTCGCGGTCAGTTCCACCAAGTCCATGACCGGTCACCTGTTGGGGGCTGCCGGGGCGATCGAGGCGATCTTCAGTGTGCTGGCGATCAACAGCCAGGTCGCGCCGCCCACCATCAACCTGGATGAGCCGGATGAAGGCTGTGACCTTGATTTCGTGCCGCACACCGCGCGCAGCATGGACATCGATGTGGTGCTGTCCAACTCCTTCGGCTTTGGTGGTACCAACGGCTCCCTGGTGTTCCGCCGGTTCTCCGAGTGATGCACAGCTGGGTCGACGGTCAGCCGGCCGACGCAGCCTCGCTCAAAGATCGCGGTCTGGCCTATGGCGATGGTCTGTTCGAGACCATCGTTGTTCGATCCGGACAGCCGCAACTGTTGGAGCGACATCTACAGCGTCTGGCTGAAGGTTGTCGGCGCCTGGCAATCACTGCGGATCAGCTCTTGATCCGCAGTGAAGTATTGGCCTATGCGGCGGCTCTGGGGGACGGGGTGCTCAAGCTGATCCTGACCCGGGGCGACAGTTTGCGCGGTTATGCCGCCGACCCCGCTGCCAGCGCGCGGCGGATTCTGCAAGGCGCTCCGTTGCCAGCTTATCCACGCGCGCATGCCGAGGAAGGGATTCACTTATTTCCTTGCGCCACACGTTTGTCCGAGCAGCCGCTACTGGCTGGCCTCAAGCACCTCAATCGTCTGGAGCAGGTACTGGCCCGTGCGGAGTGGTGCGACGCCGAACATGCTGAAGGCTTGATGCGCGATGTCTCTGGGCGAGTGATCGAAGGGGTGTTCAGCAACCTGTTCCTGGTCTGTCAGGGGCGCCTGCTGACAGCCGATCTAAGTCGCTGCGGCGTGGCCGGGGTGATGCGGGCTGAAATAGTGTTTCAGGCCGAGTCTCTGGGGGTTGCCGTGCAAGTCGCCGATATCAGCCTCGATCAACTGCAGCGGGCGGATGAGGTCTTTGTCTGCAACAGCGTCTATGGCATTTGGCCGGTGCGTGCCTGTGCCGGGATGCGCTGGTCGGCGGGGCCGCTCACCCGTAAACTGCAGGCCATTGCCCGCGCACTACTGGATGCTTGATTCGTGAGACGTAAATTACTGCTCCTGCTGGAAACCGGACTGGTCCTGGCAGGATTGCTGCTGGGCGCGAGTGCCTGGAAACTGAACACCGTTCTGAAGCAGCCGCTGAACCTGAGCCAGGAACAGTTGCTTGATGTCCCCTCCGGTTCTACTCCCACGGGTACTTTCAATCGTCTGCAAGCCGAGGGCGTGATCAAGGACGCGTTGTGGCTGCGTCTGTATTGGCGTTTCAATCTGCCGGGCCAGCCGTTGCACAGCGGCGAATACCGTATGACCCCCGGCATGACCGCCGAAGGCCTGATCGGTCTCTGGCAGCGCGGTGAGGTGGTGCAATACAGCTTGACCCTGGTGGAGGGCTGGAACTTTCGTCAGGTGCGTAACGCACTAGCCAACAACGATAAGTTGCAACAGACGCTGGCAGGCCTCAGCGACAGTCAAGTGATGGAAAAGCTCGGGCATGCCGGAGTCTTTCCCGAAGGCCGCTTCTTCCCCGATACCTATCGTTTTGTTCGTGGTATGACGGATGCTGAGATCCTCGAGAAAGCCTACGACCGTTTGGACGAGGTGCTGGCCAAGGAGTGGGGGCAGCGCGCTGACGATGCACCTTACAGCGACCCCTATCAGGCGCTGATCATGGCGTCGCTGGTGGAAAAGGAAACTGGCGTTCCCCAGGAGCGTGGACAGATCGCCGGAGTGTTCGTGCGACGCTTGCAGATTGGCATGCTGTTGCAGACCGATCCCACGGTGATCTACGGCCTGGGCGAGCGTTACACCGGTAAGTTGACGCGGGCGCACCTGCGCGAAGCCACGCCTTATAACACCTATGTGATCGCCGGTTTGCCGCCGACACCGATTGCCATGGTCGGGCGCGAGGCGATTCGCGCGGCCCTCAATCCGGTACGGGGCAAGAGTCTGTATTTTGTCGCGCGGGGCGATGGCAGCCATGTGTTCTCCGATAATCTGGATGCCCATAACCGCGCTGTGCGCGAGTTTCAGCTCAAGCGTCGTGCCGACTATCGCTCCAGTCCGGCACCCGCCCCGGCGGCTGCCGAGGCCCAGAGTCCGGCAGCAGCGGTGACGCCGGATACGCCAACCGAGTCCGCGCCGAAAAGC
The DNA here is from genome assembly GCF_009861525.1 of Pseudomonas sp. LD120. Classification (GTDB taxonomy): domain Bacteria; phylum Pseudomonadota; class Gammaproteobacteria; order Pseudomonadales; family Pseudomonadaceae; genus Aquipseudomonas. The sequence goes on from NZ_WVHL01000005.1 coordinate 2,141,664, forward strand.
CCGCAATGACTTTGATTAAGGACTGCCTGTGACTGGCTTGTTTATTACTTTGGAAGGCCCGGAAGGTGCCGGCAAAAGCACCAATCGCGAATACCTCGCCGAACGCCTGCGTGCTGCGGGGATCGAAGTGTTGTTGACTCGCGAGCCCGGTGGCACGCCCTTGGCCGAACGCATTCGCGAGGTGTTGCTGGCCCCGGGCGAAGAGCTCATGAGCGCGGATACCGAGTTGCTGCTGGTGTTCGCCGCCCGGGCCCAGCATCTGGCGGCGGTGATTCGTCCGGCGTTGGAGCGGGGGGCAGTGGTGCTGTGCGACCGTTTTACCGATTCGACCTACGCCTATCAAGGCGCTGGCCGTGGTCTTAGCATGGAGCGCATCGCCGCACTGGAGGCATTCGTTCAAGGTGAATTGCGTCCTGACCTGACCCTGGTCTTCGACCTGCCGGTGGCCGTCGGTTTGGCGCGTGCCAGTGCCCGCGGGCGCCTGGACCGCTTCGAGCAGGAAGGCCAGGCGTTTTTCCAAAGGGTCCGCGAGGCTTACCTCAAGCGTGCCGAAGCGGCTCCGCAGCGTTATTTCCTGGTGGATGCGGCGCAGCCTCTGGCGCAAGTCCAGCGATCACTCGATGCGTTGTTGCCGCAATTGCTGGAGCGCGCCCGTGGCTGAAGTCTTCCCCTGGCAGGAGGGCCTCTGGCAGCAGTTGGCCGGGCGCACGCAACACGCTCATGCCTACTTGTTGCATGGGGCGGCGGGCATCGGTAAGCGGGCCCTGGCCGAGCGTTTGATGGCGCGCCTGCTGTGCCAGCGCCCACAAGGGCTGGATGCCTGCGGACACTGCAAGTCCTGCTTGCTGTTGCAGGCCGGTAGCCATCCGGACAACTACGTGCTGGAGCCTGAGGAGGCGGACAAGGCGATCAAGGTCGACCAGGTGCGTGAGTTGGTGGGGTTCGTGGTCCAGACCGCCCAGTTGGGCGGGCGCAAGGTGGTGCTGATCGAGCCGGTAGAGTCGATGAACATCAACGCTTCCAATGCCCTGCTCAAGAGCCTCGAAGAACCCTCTGGCGATACCGTGCTGTTGTTGGTGAGCCACCAGCCGAGCCGCTTGTTGCCGACCATCAAGAGTCGTTGTGTACAGCAGGCCTGCCCGCTGCCCAGTGAGGCCATGAGCCTGCAATGGCTGTCCCAGGCCCTGCCTGAGTGTTCCCAGGAAGAGCGCGTGGAGCTGTTGACCCTGGCCGCGGGTTCACCCTTGGCCGCGGTCAGTCTGCAGGCTCAGGGTGTTCGCGACCAGCGGGCGCTGGTGGTGGAAGGGGTGAAGAAGTTGCTCAAGCAGCAACAGTCGCCGACTCAATTGGCCGAGTCCTGGAGCGCCATTCCGTTGTTGTTGCTGTTCGATTGGTTTTGCGACTGGTCGAGCCTGATCCTTCGCTATCAACTGACTCAGGATGAAGATGGCCTGGGTTTGCAGGACATGCGCAAGGTGGTGCAATACCTGGCGCAAAAGTCCGGGCAGGCCAATGTCTTGAACATACAGGACTGGATCCTCGCCCAGCGGCAAAAGGTGCTCAGCAAAGCCAACCTCAATCGCGTGCTGCTGCTTGAAGCGTTGTTGGTGCAATGGGCCGCATTGCCTACCCAGCGCTGATGGAGCGCGCCTAAAATCGAACCTGTCTCCGGCCGGAACGCACAGTCCGGCCCTTCATTGATCGGATGTAGTTGTTGCCTCTTATGCTCGTAGATTCCCATTGCCACCTTGATCGTCTTGACCTGGCCGCCCACGACGGCTCTTTGGATGCAGCCCTTGCAGCGGCGCGTCAGCGCGGTGTCGGACATTTCCTGTGCATTGGCGTCAGCGCGGACAACGCGGCGGACGTCAAGGCCCTTGCCGAGCGTTATGACGATGTCGATTGCTCGGTGGGGGTGCATCCATTGGATGTGCAGCCGGGCGCGGCGCCTGCCCTGGATTGGCTGCTGGATGAGCTGAACCACCCTCGGGTGGTGGCGATCGGCGAGACCGGTCTGGATTACCACTACGAACCAGAAGCCGCCGAGCTGCAGCAGGAGTCCTTCCGTTTGCACCTGCAGGCCGCCCAGCAAACGGGTAAACCGGTGGTAGTGCATACTCGCGGCGCGCGTGCCGACACCTTGGCTTTGCTGCGTGAAGCAGCGCTGCCCAATGCCGGCGTGCTGCATTGCTTCACCGAGGACTGGGACATGGCCAAGGCGGCCCTGGATCTGGGGTTCTATATCTCGCTGTCGGGGATTGTCACCTTCCGCAATGCCGACGCGCTGCGGGATGTGGCCCGGCAGGTGCCTGCCGATCGACTGTTGGTAGAAACCGATGCCCCCTACCTGGCACCGATTCCCTATCGCGGCAAACCCAACCTGCCGCAGTACGTGCGCGAGGTGGCGGAGTTTCTGGCGATGTTGCGCGGCGAAGCCTACGACGTCTTTGCCGAGCAAACCACCGCGAACTTCAAGCGGCTGTTCCCTTTGGCTCGGGTCAAGGGCGTGGTTTGATTCGCCGGGCGGCAAGGGCAGATTGCAGGCAAAAAAAACCCGGGTTCTGGGGGGGGAATCCGGGTTAAGACCATTAGGAGTAAAACTAAGGTACGCGGTCCCTTGGTACCTTGATCGGCGTTTCACTTGGGGGAGATGTCCCGCCGACAGTTGAAGTATTGATGAGTATTGCGTTCAGTCCAGTTATACATGTTCGTTTTTTAAACAAATTTGGAATACGAGCGCTTCGGTTGAGTTCTCATTTTCCGTGTTCGGCTGACGTTCACCGTATCTCGCTGGATTTTAGGGGAAATGGACGAAGTTCCCCGTGCGTCTTCACTGTACTTCCTGTTCGTCCGATCTTTACCCGGTTTTCATGAGCCCGCCGTTGTCATGGCTGGCCCCTAGGCAAGCCTTTACGGCTCGTGGCCTTGGCGGTTCACGCCTTTCAGAGGCCGACGCAGTTGCCTGGCCATGATGAAATTACGACTGGCGAAGGTGTTTTCGTCGAGCGTGAGGCTTGAGTCGGCAAGCGGTGCTGGTTACGGGAATATTGAGACTTTGCGGTCTATTCCGGGCCTCTGTGTTATTTGGCGTTTGCTATTTGAACCGGCTGCCGTCCCCGTATTCACCGGTGATGCCGGGCTTTTCAGGTCTATCCAGGTTGTTCGATCTGTCCGGCTTTTCTGTCAGAAGTCGCTGCAACGATGGATGATCCGTGCATTTTGGCGCCAGTTAGGCATAATACGCGGCTTCGATTTTGACCCCGAACAGACCTTTTCTTATGCAAAAAGAACCTCGTAAGGTCCGTGAGTTTCGACGCCGTGAGCAAGAAATTCTCGATACCGCGCTCAAGCTGTTCCTCGAACAAGGTGAAGACAGCGTCACCGTCGAGATGATTGCTGATGCCGTGGGTATCGGCAAAGGGACCATCTATAAGCATTTCAAGTCCAAGGCGGAGATCTATCTGCGCCTGATGCTCGACTACGAGCGGGACCTGAACGAGCTGCTGCACTCGGCTGACGTCGACAAGGACAAGGAAGCCCTGTCGCGTGCCTACTTCGAGTTCCGCATGCGCGATCCGCAGCGTTACCGGCTGTTCGACCGCCTGGAAGAAAAGGTGGTCAAGGGCAATCAGGTGCCGGAAATGGTCGAAGAGTTGCACAAGATCCGCGCGTCCAACTTCGAGCGCCTGACCCTGTTGATCAAGGGGCGCATCAGCGAGGGCAAGTTGGAAGACGTGCCGCCTTACTTCCACTACTGCGCGTCGTGGGCGCTGGTGCATGGCGCGGTAGCGCTGTACCACTCGCCGTTCTGGAGCAATGTGCTGGAGGATCAGGAAGGTTTCTTCCAGTTCCTGATGGACATCGGCGTGCGCATGGGCAACAAGCGCAAGCGCGATCCTGATACCTCCAACGGCTAAGACATTCAGCCGGTGTATCGCGCCATCGGGGAGCTGTATGGCGCGCTGACCGAGGAATATACTCAGGCATGGGGCTTGCCAAAACCTGATTTTTGGGTCAGGTTTTGCCCGGTTCTCCCTTCTTACGCCGGAGTCACCCATGATTGTTGATCGTCAAGGCAGGCGCTTTCGCAACTTGCGGATCAGTCTGACGTCTGCCTGCAACTACGCCTGTACCTACTGCGTGCCCAATGGCAAGCGGCTGGTGGCTGCGCAGGATGAGTTGTCGGCCGAGGCGATGGCCCGGGGTGTGGCGTACCTGATTGAGGCCGCGGGCATCGAACGCTTGCGCATCACCGGCGGCGAGCCGCTGGTCAGCCCCAAGCTGGAGGCTTTCATGGGCGCGGTAGGGTGCATGGGCCTTGAGGACATCAGCCTGACCACCAACGGCCAGCTCCTGGCGCGCAAGTTGCCGCTGTTGGTGGATGCCGGGATCCGGCGAATCAATGTTTCCCTCGATACCCTGAACGCAGCGGCTTTTCGCAGCATTGCCCGTGGCGGCGATTTGGCCGCGGTGCTCGATGGCATGGCACAGGCTCGGGCGGCGGGCTTGAAGATCAAGGTCAATATGGTGCCGTTGCGTGGCCAGAACCTGGATCAAGTCATGCCATTGCTCGATTACTGCCTGGAACGCGGCTATGAATTGCGCTTTATCGAGCTGATGCGCATGGGGCACCTGGCCAGCGACGGCAATGCCTTCCTGCAGCAGTTTGTCAGCCTGCAGCAATTGCTGGACCAGATCGGCGAACGTTATGAGTACCTTCAGGCCGATGCACCAATGGACGCTACTGCCGTGCGTTACGAGATTCCGGGGCGGGGGTATTTCGGAGTGATCGCCAACGAAAGCGTGCCTTTTTGCCGGACATGCTCGCGCCTGCGGTTGTCATCAACCGGCTGGCTGCACGGCTGCCTGTCATCCAGCAATCGTCACTATGTTGGCGATCTTTTGGACAAGCCGCGTCATCAAGCCTTGCCGGCCCTGCAGCGCCTGTTGATCAAGGCCCTGGAAGACAAGCAGGATGTGGCGTTTTCCGGCGGCGCCACGGTCATGAAGATCATTGGCGGCTGATGCTGTATTGGCGCAATGCCCTGCCATTATGGAGCTGGCGCGGAAGCTGCATCCCGTGGCCATTCGCCGGTTTTCCGTCACCGGATTTTGGAGGGTAGGATGCGTAGCCTGGTTTTGCTGCTGGCCTTTTTGGCGCTCGGCGGCTGCATGAATGTCAGTGATATGGGCGAAGGGGTGCGCTATCACCTGAGTGATGCGGGGGTGCTTGATCACAGCGATACCCGCCGTACCAGCTCATTTCGCATTCAGCCGGATTCGTTCGTTTTCATTGCCCAAGGGCATTTCGTACCGCCAGGTGGCGCTTATCCCCGGCCCAATGTGGTGGCTGAAGAAGCCTTCAACGGCTTTGTCGAGTATTTCCCCATGGTCCGTCGAGCCCGGTCACCCGAAGGCTTGAGCGAAGCGATGGCCGAAGCTCGGGAGGTGGGGGCGCACTATCTGCTGTATGCCCGGTTCGCCAAGGCGGACGACCGCATTGGCAACTCCGATGAGTGGTTGGATCAAGAGGCAGTGGACCGTCTTGGGGTCGATACCAGCACCATCCAGATCATGCTGATCGAAACCAGCACTCAGTACCTGATCGATACCACACGGATTCGCAGTCGTGGCGGTTTACTGACGTTCCACGACAACAAACCACAGGACTTGCTCGGCCCGCCGTTGCAGCAATACGCTCGCAGCCTGCTGGGCCTGAGCGACTGAGTTGGAGGAGAATGGCATGAGTGGTCCAGGCAAGGCCAATGACCTGTTGGCGCAGATTCCCAAGGCTGAAAAGGGCTTGCCTCCGGTCCACTTGTGGAACCCTGATTTCTGTGGTGACATTGACATGCGTATCGCCCGCGATGGCACCTGGTATTACCTGGGCACGCCTATCGGTCGCAAACCCATGGTCAAGCTGTTCTCCACCATCATCCGCCGCGATGGCGACGATTATTTCCTCGTCACTCCAGTGGAGAAGGTCGGGATCAAAGTCGATGATGCGCCCTTCGTCGCGGTGACGCTGGAGGTCGAAGGGCAGGGCGAAGGTCAGTTGCTGCGCTTTACCACTCATGTTGATGAGCAGGTGCTGGCCGGTAGTGAGCACCCACTGCGGGTGGTGATCGACCCGGTCACGCAGGAGCCGGCGCCTTACCTCCTGGTTCGCGACAACCTGGAAGCGCTGATCCATCGCAACGTCTTCTACCAACTGGTGGAGCTGGCGCAGCCCCGCATGTTTGATGGCCAGAGCTGGCTTGGGGTGTGGAGTGATGGGGTTTTCTTTCCTATCGGTCTGGAGCCTGAATAAGAGGTTTTGGATGGCGGCGAGGAGAAATTTCTTGCTCTGTGTCCGGCGTTTCATGTATCAAACCGGACATGCCTAAACATGTCCGATTCGATAAAAAAACACGCGTGGTCGACGAACTGATCCGGCGCATTGAAAGCGGTCTGATGGAAGACGGTTTTCAGCTTCCGGGTGAGCATCAGTTGGCCCAGGAATTTGGTGTCAGTCGCGGTACCTTGCGTGAGGCCCTGGCTGAACTTAAGCGCCGCAACTACATCGCCACGCAGAGCGGGGTCGGTTCCATCGTCACCTTTGACGGGGTGGCCCTGGATCAGCACCAGGGCTGGGCCCAGGCGCTGGCCGACAGCGGTGCGCTGGTCAACACCGAGGTGCTGCGCCTGGAGGCGATCCGCCGTCCGGATCTCAAGCACCGCCTTGGCACCGATCAATTCATTGCCCTCGATCGTCGTCGGCGCAGCACTGATGGCCGGGTGCTGTCCCTTGAGCGCTCCCTGATCCCCGCATCCGGCGAACTCGAAGGTTTGCCTCGGGTCGGTCTGATCGACGATTCCCTGACCATAACCCTGGCCGCCTATGGCTACATCGGTGAGCGCGGTGATCAGTGGATCGGCGCCGAGCCACTGAGCGCCGAGGACGCCGAACTGCTCGGGCGTGCGCCGGGCGAAGTCTTCATCAAAGCCCTGCGCACCACCTACGACCGCCAGGGCCGTTTCATGGAACAGGTCGAAAGCTTGTTGGATCCGCAGCATTTTCGGATGCATCTGCAATTTGGCGCTGCACGATGAGCCCGCTCCAGCGAGCGCTCGGCGCCTTTTACGGACTGGCGCTAGGGGATGCGCTGGGGATGCCCACGCAATCGTTGAGTCGTGAGCAGATCCAACAGCGTTTCGGCGCTATCGAGACCTTGGTAGACGCCGGGCCTGATCAGCCGATCGCCGCCAACATGCCCAAGGGATCAATCACCGATGACACCGAGCAGGCGATCCTGGTGGGGCGCTTGCTGGTGGAGGGACAAGGACGGATCGCCCCGCAAGCATTGGCCCAGCGGCTGATCGACTGGGAGGCGCTGATGCAGGCCAGGGGCTCCCAGGATCTGCTGGGACCGTCCACCAAGCGCGCCATTGAAATGATCCTCGCAGGCCACTCGGTGGAGGAGGCTGGTCGCTACGGCACCACCAATGGTGCGGCAATGCGCATCACCCCGGTGGCGATCGCCAGTGACGTGGCCAAGCCCGAGGCGTTTATCCGGGCAGTGGTCGGGGCTTGTCAGGTGACTCACAACACCAGCCTGGGCATCGCCAGTGCCGCCGCGGTGGCGGCGGTGGTTTCTGCTGGGATCAACGGCGCCTCCCTGGTCGAGGCCTTACCCCTTGGGGCGCAGATAGCCCGCCAGGCCCAAACCCATGGGCACTGGGTGGCGGGCGCGAGCATGGCCGCCCGGCTGGAGTGGGCCAGCAGCCTGAGGGTTGAGGGCGACAAAGAGCGTTTTGCCCAGATGCTGTATGAGTTGGTTGGTACCTCGGTGGCGTCCCAGGAATCGGTGGTGGTGAGTTTTACTCTGGCCGGCCAGGTGGCTTTGGGTCAGTTGCAGGCCTTCGAGGCGTTGTGCATGGCCGCCAGCCTGGGCGGTGACACCGACACCATTGCCGCCATTCTCGGGGCCATGCTTGGCGCCTGTCTGGGATTGCAGGTCTGGCCGGCACAACTGATTGCCCAGGTGCAGCAGGTCAATGAACTGGACCTGCTGCCTTTGATACAAAAGCTGTTAACGCTGCGCTGAGTCGCTTGCTCAGCGAACATCGATCGCTATGGAAAGCTTCAAACACGGCCAGGAATGCCGGGATGTTCAGCGACTTCCGAAATTGCCTAAAACCATAACAACGGCAACAGGAGCCTTATTCATGAGTTCATCGACAGCAGGGCCAAGCGCCGGGCAATTGGAGACGCGGGGTATCGAGCCGGTGCCTGAAGCGGAGTGCAACGGTCATCCGCTGCAACTGTTCTGGGTCTGGTTTGCGGCCAATATCAGCATTCTCGGCTTGCCCTTGGGCGCCACCCTGGTGGCGTTTCGTGCCCTGTCGATCTGGCAAGTGGTGCTGGTGGCGATCCTGGGGTCGGTAGGCTCGTTTGCGGTGGTCGGCTTGATCTCGGTGGCCGGTCGACGCGGGCGGGCGCCAAGCCTGACGTTGTCCCGAGCGATCTTCGGCGTGCGCGGCAATATCGGCCCGACGCTGGTCTCGATGCTCTCGCGGGTGGGCTGGGAGACGGTCAACACCACCACCGCAGCCTTTGTTCTGCTGTCCCTGAGCACGATCCTGTTCGGCACTCCGGCCTCGGCCAAGGAGGCGCCACTGTTGACCCTGCTGTTTATCGGCATTTTCGTCTTGATGACCTTGAGCGTGTCCGGCCTGGGCCACGCCACGCTGTTGGTGATCCAGAAGTGGGCCACCTACGGCTTCGGCGCGCTGAATGTGCTGGTGGGCGGCTTTCTCTGCGCCACCATCGACTGGAGCGCGGTGTTCAATGCCGCTCCAGCACCGATGAGCGCGATGATCATCGGCGTCGGCACCATGGCCGCCGGTACCGGGATTGGCTGGGCCAGCTCCGGGGCCGACATGTCGCGCTATCAGCGACGTTCGGTCAGCGCCGGGCGTCTGGTGGCTTCGGCGGCCTTTGGGGCGGGTATTCCGCTGGTGCTGCTGATCACCCTGGGTGGGCTGCTGTCGGTGGGCAATGATCAACTGGCCTCGGCGGTCGATCCGATCATCGCGATCCGCGACATGCTGCCCACCTGGATGGCCGTGCCTTACCTGATCGCCGCCTTTGGTGGCTTGCTGTTGTCCAACAACTTGTCGGTGTATTCCGCAGGTCTCACCGCGTTGACCCTGGGTCTCAAGGTCAAGCGGGTCTATGCGGTGCTGGTGGATATCGTGGCGATCTTCATCGGTTCGATCTATTTCATGCTGATTGCCGACAGTTTCTACGGCCCTTTCATCAGCTTCATTTCCTTGCTGGCGGTGCCGATTACCGCCTGGGTGGGGATCTTCGTCGTGGACTTGATCCATCGTCATTACTACAGCGCCGAAGACCTGTTGAACGTTGGCCCCGGCAGTGCCTATTGGTATCAGGGCGGCATTGAATGGCGTGCGTTCGGCGCCTGGGTGCTGGCCATCGTCCTGGGGTTCTGTTTCACCACCATAGGCACCACCGCTGAGGATGTCTGGTTCACCGGGCCTCTGGCGGACTCCTGGTTGGGTCACAACGGTCTGGGGTGGATCGTCACCTTCCTGGTGGCCGGCGGCGGTTATGGCCTGCTGGGCGGCGCTCGGGATCGGCGTGCAGCGTTTGCCGAGAATGCCAATGCCTAGATTGCTTCATAGCGGCCAGGTGATCGTTGATCTGGTGATGGCCATTGAGCGCTTGCCGGCTCCCGGCGGCGATGTGCTGGCGCAATCGGCGAGTTTCGAGGTCGGTGGTGGCTTCAACGTTATGGCTGCTGCGGCGCGCAACGGTTTGCCGGTGGTCTACCTGGGGCGCCATGGCGTGGGGCGCTTTGGTGATCTGGCGCGAGAGGCGATGCAGGCTGAAGGTATTCAGTTGAGCCTGGCGTGCAGTGCGGGTGCCGACACCGGTTTGTGTGTGGCCCTGACCGAAGCCTGCGCCGAGCGCACCTTCATCTCCCATATTGGCGCCGAGGGCGAACTGTCTGCCGAAGATCTGGCTCAAGTCCGGGTGACGGCCGGGGATTACCTTTACGTCAGCGGCTACAGCCTGTTACAGGCGAGCAAGGCCCAGGCGCTGATCGACTGGCTACTGGCTGTGCCACGTTCGCTGCCGCTGATGTTCGACCCGGGGCCACTGGCGGCCTCGGCGGATTCAGCGCTGATGACAGCCTTGCTGCCACGGATCGACATCTGGAGCAGCAACCGCGCCGAGGCTCTGCAGGCGACGGCCACCCTGGAGCTCGCCGAGGCCTTGTCGGCACTGGCGGGCATGTTGTCGCCCAGTGCTTTGCTGGTCGTGCGAGACGGCCCCCAAGGCTGTTGGATCGGCCAGCAGGGGCATCATGTGCGGGTGCCGGGGTTTGCCGTCGAGGCGCTAGACAGCAATGGTGCCGGCGACGCCCATGCGGGGGTCTTCATTGCCGCCCTGGCGGCGGGGCTGGAGCCGCTGGCCGCTGCCCGGCGGGCCAATGCCGCGGCTGCCATTGCGGTGACGCATCGTGGCCCGGCTACCGCTCCGGGCAGCGCTGAAGTGGACGCCTTGTTGCGGGCGCACTGATCGCCACGGGCAGCGCCAGGTTTTCGCCGTCGCTAATCAGCCAGCCTCTGCCGCGCCTCGATCAGCGCTCTCGGGTCATGGCGTTGTTCCTTTCGGCCGGCTGTCCGGGGGCTGCTGGACTGAATCGGTGTTGAGCTTACTGGCTGATGCCTTCAGAGCCCGAGCCACCGATGCTGGTTGAGCCGCCACCGGTCTTGCGGTCATTGGGCGTGCTCCAATCCCCGGTGCCAACGCCGCCCTGACGGCCGCTGTCATTGCCTTGAATGCGCGGATCGGTGCCGGTGGCTGGCGGCAGCGAGCTTTCGTCCAGGGTTGGTGGGTTGATCTTGATCTTCGGTATGACCTTGGGCGCGGGAGATGTTGCTGCTTCCACGGGGTTGCTCGGACCGCTGGCACCGGCCAGTACCGCGCCAGAGAGCAGCCCGCTCAGGGTGAGGATAGCGAGTTGAGCCTTGGCCATGGTGTTGTCTCCATTCGTTAGAGTCGTTACCTGATATTGGTCCGCTGGGTCATGCGCTTGGTGCCAGATGACCGACGAATGGTCTTATGCGGCATGCCCTGTCTGCCCAGAGCAGAAAAGACGCCAGCCCAGCCGGCCAAGACTGATCAGCCAGTTGAGCAAGGCAACGCCCAGCACGCTCAGCAGCAGCGCCTGGATGCCTGCCTCGACGATGATCTTGCCGGCCAGCCAGGGAAAACCGAACACCCCGATAAAGTAGGACAGGCTGAACAGCAGCAAGGCTTGTGAAGTGCTGCCGCTGGGTGCTTCGTTGGCCGCCAGAGCGTTGATCACCGAGTACGTCAGGCCGTAGCCGACCCCCAGGAGCACGGCGGCCAGCAGGTAGCTGGCGCTGCTGTCCACGGCAAACAGGAACAGCAGGATCGACACCACCATCACCCCCGAGAGCAGGCAGGCGGCGCGGTAGGGGTCATGCTTGACCACGAAGCCGGCGATCAGCATCCGGCTGACGATGGCCGCGCTCATAAAGCCGAGAAAGAACAGCGAATAGTCCACGCCCCGCGACGGTCCATAGCTGGTCTGAAAGCTCGACAGACCGCCGAATACGCAGCCGCCCAGGCCCACCATCACGATGGGCAGCAGCGCCTTGGAGGAGAGGACTCGAGCGGCGCCGCGCCAGGTGATTTTTGCCGCCGAGGCGCCCAGATGGTTGGGCTGCTGGCGCAAGCGGGCGCCCAGTTTGCAGAAGATCAGCACGCCCATCAGGCTGGCGCCGGCGGCAATGAAAAAAGCACTGGTCAATGGATAGTCAAGGGCGCTGGCCAAGCGCCCCAGCAGCGGGCCTGAGCCAATGCCGGTCATCATGCTGCCCGACAGTAGGGCGAAGTAGCGCGCCCGATGTGCGGGCTCCACCAGCATTGCCACAATGATCGGCCCCAGGGTGTAGAACGCGCCCCAGCCCAGGCCCAGAGTCAGGCCGAACCACAGCAGGTCGTGGCCGAACCCCGGCGTCAGGGCAAACCCCAGGCAGGCCAGGACCAGCAGGCAGCCCAGCAGTGCCACCGAGCGGGCGGCGCCGAGCCAGTCCGAGAGGTGCCCGGAGCCGATCACGGCGATAAACGTGCTGAGCATTGCCGCCGAAATCACGCTGCCGGCATCGTGCTCATTGCCGCCGCGACTGCTGATCAACAAGGACAGCAGAAAGGTCGAGCCGTAAGACAGAGACAACAGATAGCTGCCCAGGCACAACAGCCCGAACAAGAGGCCCGACACCTCGGATTGCGGATTGGCCTGCGTGGACATGAAAGCGCCTCATTGTGCTTGGAGTGATGCAGGGCTTTCTAACATGCCGACGCCGGCGCTTGGTTGTGTTCCTGCTGGCCTCAGGGTTAGCCGTCAGCGGAGTGAGCCTGGGGCTTACAGGCCGATTTCTTCCAGCAACTCCTGCCTGAAGCGTTGCAGGCGCTCATGCCGAATCTGCGCCAGGCGGGCGCCGCAGGGGGTCTGAAAACCTTCGGCCAGGTGCAGCAGCTTGGTCTGGAAGTGATCTAGGGTGAAGCGTGAGTCATCGAGTTCGCGCTGCTGGGCCGTGGGATCGGCGGGGTCGTAGAGGGCCAGGCCCAGGCGGCCGGAGACGTAGAAGGTCCGCGCCACGCCCAGGGCGCCCAGGGCATCGAGTCGATCGGCGTCCTGAAGGATCCTGGCTTCCAGGGTGGCAGGAGCGAGGGCGGCGGAAAAGCTGTGGGCGGCGATGGCGTGGGCCACCGCTTCGATTTCGGCGTCGCTCCAGCCCAGTCCAGTGAGAATCCCTCGGGCCTTGTCCGCCGACAGACGTGACGCCTGGGCGCGCAACGGGGCGTTTTTTTCCACGCTCACGCAATCGTGGAGTAGGGTCGCGGCCAGCAACACGCTGAGGTCGCCGCCCTCTTCATCGACGATGCGTCGCACGTTGTGCCAGACCCGTTGCAGGTGGGACAGGTCATGGGAGCCATCATTGGTCGGTTCGAGGGCGTGGCTCAGCAAGGTTTCTGCCAGGGCATGCAAGGGAGCAAAGTGCATTCGTCGGTCCGGGGTAATCAGTTCGGTGTCCGGCATGATCGGTGATTGGCCGATTCCTATAAATGCCCGTGCAAGTCTTTCGGCTGTCGTTCTAATATGGCCGCCTGATTCCGCCATGAGAACCGTCGATGTCCGTCGAAATCCGTCCTGCACTGCCCAGCGATGCCCCGCAGATTCTTGCTTTCATCACCGAGCTCGCCGACTACGAGCGGGCTCGTCATGAGGTGATCGCCGGTGTCGCCGACATCGAACGCAGCCTGTTCAGCGAAGGCGCCACGGCCCATGGCCTGATTTGCTTGCGAGAGGGGGGGCCGATCGGTTTCGCGGTGTTTTTCTTCAGCTACTCCACTTGGTTGGGCAGTAACTGCCTGTACCTGGAAGACCTCTACATCACCCCGGAGCAGCGGGGCGGCGGGGCGGGCAAGCAACTGCTGCGGCACCTGGCGCAGATCGCCTGCGATAACGATTGCGGGCGCTTTGAATGGAGTGTGCTGGAGTGGAACGAACCGGCCATCCAGTTCTACAAGTCCCTGGGCGCCCAGCCGCAGGAAGAGTGGGTCAAGTACCGCATGGACGGCGAAGTACTGCGCGCTTTCGCCCGCGGCTGATCACAGCCGCTGTTCGCCGACGCCGGCTTGCGCAGGCCCCGGCTTGCCGGCCAAGGCCGCTCCATGGAGCGCCTGCCACCGCCAGGCCGGGTCTGCATGATGCCGGGATTCAGCCCTTCAAGCTGGCCATGTCGATCACGAAGCGGTATTTCACATCGCCCTTGATCATGCGTTCGTAGGCTTCATTGATCTGGCGGATGTCGAGCATTTCGATGTCGCAGGTGATGCCGTGCTCGGCGCAGAAATCCAGCACTTCCTGGGTTTCCGCGATGCCGCCGATCAGCGAGCCGGCCAGTACCCGACGGCTCATCACCAGCTTGCCGGCATGCAGCGCCGGGTCCACCGGCTCGATCAGGCCCACCAGAATGTGCACGCCGTCAAAGCGCAGGGTGTCGAGGTAGGGATTGAGGTCGTGGGGCACCGGAATGGTGTCCAGGAGGAAGTCGAAGTGCCCGGCCACCGCCTGCATCTGCGCCGCGTCGGTGGACACGACCACGTGATCGGCGCCCTGGTGGCGGGCTTCTTCGGCCTTGCTCGCCGAACGGGTGAACAGGGTCACTTCGGCGCCCAGGGCCTTGGCGAACTTGATGCCCATGTGGCCCAGGCCGCCCATGCCGAGAATCCCCACCTTGTCACCAGCCTTCACGCCATAGTGCTTGAGCGGTGAGTAGGTGGTGATGCCGGCACAGAGAATCGGCGCGGCGCTGGTCAGGTCGAGCTTCTCGGGAATGCGCACGACAAAGTGCTCGCTGACCACGATGCTGTCGGAGTAGCCGCCCATGGTATTGCTGCCGTCGACCCGATCCGGGGTGGCGTAGGTCATGGTCGGGCCTTCCAGGCAGTACTGTTCCAGGTCCGCGGCGCAGGCTTCGCAGTGGCGGCAGGAATCCACCATGCAGCCGACGCCCACCAGGTCGCCGACCTTGTGCTTGCTGACATTGGCGCCGACCGCAGTGACCTTGCCGACGATCTCGTGGCCGGGCATCAGTGGGTACACGGCGATGCCCCATTCGTTGCGGGCCTGGTGGATATCGGAGTGACAGACACCGCAGTAGAGAATCTCGATGGCAACATCGTCCGGACGAGGACTGCGACGCTGGAAGCTCATGGGGGCGAGGGGCGTGGTGGCCGATTGGGCGGCATAGCCGATGGCGGTGTACATGATGAACCTCGCGAAAATGCTGACGATTGAGGCGGAGCATTCTCGGCGTCGAGCCCGGGGCCAACCATGGCGATTCCTCGGCATGTCATGCCTATTCCTCCACCATTGGCGGTTTTCACACGGCATTGGCGGACAGACCTGCGATGATGTTTTCATCCCTTTTTCCGTGAAGTGTTTCCCATGCTGCTGACCCGTCATCTGGACGCCAATGCCACCCTGGTTTCGCTGATCCAGCCCCTTGCCAGCCGAGATGGTTTCGTGGCTACCACCTTGCCTGGAGTCCAGGTGCTGCGGGCCAGTTGCGATGTGGCGCGCGGCCCGCAGATCTATGAGCCGAGCCTGATGATCATTGTCCAGGGCAGTAAGTTGGCGTACCTGGGGACGCGGACCCTTGAGTATGGTGCCGGGCATTACCTGATCCAGGCGCTGTCGGTGCCCTTCGAGTGTGAAACCTTCGCTATGCCCGATGCGCCGCTGCTGGGCATTTCCATCGCCATCGATCGGGCGGTTCTCAGCGAGTTGGTGCTGGCCATGGGCATCACCGAAGGCCGGGCCGCTTCGGCGCAGACCCTGGAGTCCATGACCTCGGCGGTGCTCGATGACAGTATGCGTGGTTGTGTGGAGCGGCTGCTGCGCTGTCTGCACGATCCTCTGGAGTGCAAGGTCATGGGCGCGTCCAGAGTGCGCGAACTGCTCTTCGCTGCCCTGCGCGGGCCCCAGGCCGATGCCCTGCGGGCACTGGTGGAGCAGCAGGGGCATTTCGCCCGGGTCGCGGCATCGCTCAATCATCTGCATGAGCATTACACCGAGCCCTTGAGTGTCGAGACCCTGGCCCGCTGCGCCAACATGAGTCCCTCGACCTTCCACGAGTATTTCAAGCGCAGCACCTTGCTGTCGCCGGTGCAGTACCTAAAGCGCCTGCGCCTGCTCAAGGCTCAGCAGTTGCTGTTGGGGGAAGGGCTTGGCGTGGCCCAGGTAGCGCATCGGGTGGGCTACCAGAGCACCTCGCAGTTCAGTCG
Source organism: Pseudomonas sp. LD120 (assembly GCF_009861525.1). Classification (GTDB taxonomy): domain Bacteria; phylum Pseudomonadota; class Gammaproteobacteria; order Pseudomonadales; family Pseudomonadaceae; genus Aquipseudomonas. Next base: position 2,157,559 of record NZ_WVHL01000005.1, read on the forward strand.
CGAGTACAAGCGCTACTTCGAACGCAACCCCGGCGAAGAGCGCGCGGCCTGAGCGCCAATGCCCTTGCAGGGGTTGGCTTGCCAGCGAAGGTGCCTATGAGTCGAAACCAGGCTTGAGGGAGCGTTTTCGCTGGCAAGCCGGCACCTACAGGCTGCTGGGTCGGACAGCGGCATGAAAAAGGCCCCCATATAGGGGGCCTCTTTTGTCCTGCGGCGACTTACATGTTCGGGTAAGTCGGGCCGCCAGCGCCTTCTGGGGTGACCCAGGTGATGTTCTGGGCAGGGTCCTTGATGTCGCAGGTCTTGCAGTGCACGCAGTTCTGCGCGTTGATCTGGAAGCGCTTCTCGCCGTCTTCCTGAGTGATGACTTCGTACACGCCGGCCGGGCAGTAACGCTGGGCAGGCTCGTCGTACAGCGGCAGGTTGCGGCCCAGCGGGATGCTCGGGTCGGTCAGCTTGAGGTGGCAAGGCTGTTCTTCTTCGTGGTTGGTGCCAGAGATGAACACCGAGCTCAGCTTGTCGAAGCTGAGTTTGCCGTCGGGTTTGGGGTAGTTGATCTTCGTGCAGTCCTTGGCCAGCTTCAGGCAGGCATAGTCCGGCTTGGTGTCGTGCAGGGTGAAGGGCAGCTTGCCGCCGAAGATGTTCTGGTCCATCCAGTTGAAGCCGGCACCGATGATCGGGCCGAACTTGTGCATGGCCGGGCCGAAGTTGCGGCTGGCGAACAGCTCTTCATACAGCCAGCTGGACTTGAACGAGTCGACGTAGCTCTTGAGCTCGTCGGCCCCTTCGGAACCGGCGAACAGTGAGTCGGCGACCGCATCGGCGGCGAGCATGCCGGACTTCATGGCGGTATGGCTGCCCTTGATCTTGGCCACGTTCATGGTGCCCAGGTCGCAACCGATCAGTGCGCCGCCCTTGAACACCATCTTCGGCAGCGAGTTGATACCGCCTTTGGCCAGGGCGCGCGCGCCGTAGCTGATGCGCTTGCCGCCCTCTAGGTACTGGGCCAGCACCGGGTGATGCTTGAGGCGCTGGAACTCGTCGAACGGTGACAGGTAGGTGTTGGCGTAGGACAGGTCGACGATCAGGCCCACCACCACTTGGTTGTTTTCCAGGTGATAGAGGAAGGAGCCGCCGGTGTTCTCGTTGCTCATGATGTCCAGCGGCCAGCCGGCGGTGTGGACCACCAGGCCCGGTTGATGCTTGGCCGGGTCGATTTCCCAGATTTCCTTGAGGCCGATGCCGTAGTGCTGGGCATCCGCATCGCTGTCCAGGTTGAATTGCTTGATCAGTTGCTTGCCGATATGGCCACGGCAGCCTTCGGCGAACAGGGTGTATTTACCGCGCAGTTCCATGCCAGGGGTATAGAGGCCGTCTTTCGGCTGGCCTTCACGGTCGACACCCAGATCGCCGGTGATGATCCCGCGTACCACGCCGTTTTCGTCGATCAAGGCTTCCTGGGCGGCGAAGCCCGGGTAGATTTCCACGCCCAGGTTTTCCGCTTGTTGGGCCAGCCAGCGGCACAGGTTGCCCAGGGAAATGATGTAGTTGCCTTCGTTGTGCATGGTCTTGGGCACAAAGAAGTCTGGAACCTTGGTGGCGGTTTCGCCGCTGCGCAGGACATAGATGTCATCGCGGGTGACCGGAGTGTTGAGCGGGGCGCCCAGTTCCTTCCAGTCCGGAAACAGTTCATTCAGGGCCCGTGGTTCGAACACGGCACCGGAAAGGATGTGAGCGCCGACTTCGGAGCCTTTTTCAACCACGCAGACGCTGATTTCCTTCCCGGCTTCAGCGGCCTTCTGCTTAAGGCGGCAAGCGGCGGACAAGCCTGCGGGGCCGGCACCGACGATGACCACGTCGAATTCCATGTATTCGCGTTCCACTAGGCTATCTCCTACTCAAGGCTCAACGGTTTTTCTAATTGGAGGTTTGGCGTTGCATCCGCGCTTTCTCCCATCGCATTCGGGGGGAGGAGGGGAGGATGGCCGACCTTTATCTCTGGGCGGCGCATTATATCTACACCACTCTCAGCGTCCAATACAAACGTTTGTTTGAATTTGCCGCAGCCCAGGTAAATCAAAGAAGCGCGGCTTATAAACGGCTATTTTGCCGTATTGACCGGAAAAGGCGTTCCGGTCAAGATACGGTCGGTTTTGCGCTCGCCGTAGGCTGACTGTTGGTTTCAAGAGCACCTCTAAAGACAGGGCAAAGGCAATAAAGGTGATGCGCCGCGCAATTTGAAAGTGCGCAGTTTACACGCCGCGATAATGAATGACTCGTCGGTCACCACTGACGGACGGTCATTGTCCCGTGAGCAAGGTCAACCTTTAGGTGTGCCAGCGTTTTTGGAGGTGCCCTTGTGCCGATGAGCATCAACCGCCAGGTTCTCGCCTAGGCGACTTTCTTTTCACCGGAGAGTAACGAGGAATCCATGAAGGTTCTTGTAGCTGTCAAACGAGTGGTCGACTATAACGTCAAGGTTCGCGTCAAAGCGGACAACTCCGGCGTCGACCTCGCCAACGTCAAGATGTCGATGAACCCTTTCTGCGAAATCGCAGTGGAAGAAGCCGTACGCCTGAAAGAGAAAGGCGTGGCGACTGAAATCGTCGTCGTCTCCATCGGTCCTGCTACTGCTCAAGAGCAACTGCGTACCGCCCTGGCACTGGGTGCCGATCGCGCAATCCTCGTCGAGTCCGCTGAAGAGTTGAACTCCCTGGCCGTGGCCAAGCTGCTCAAGGCTGTGGTCGACAAGGAGCAGCCACAACTGGTGATCCTGGGTAAACAAGCGATCGATAGCGACAACAATCAGACCGGCCAGATGCTGGCGGCTCTGAGTGGTTACGCTCAAGGCACCTTCGCCTCCAAGGTTGAAGTGTCCGGCGACAAGGTCAACGTCACCCGTGAAATCGACGGCGGCCTGCAGACCGTTGCGCTGAACCTGCCAGCCATCGTCACCACCGACCTGCGTTTGAATGAGCCGCGCTACGCGTCTTTGCCAAACATCATGAAAGCCAAGAAGAAGCCGCTTGAAACGCTGACTCCTGATGCTTTGGGCGTTTCCACCGCCTCCACCAACAAGACCCTGAAAGTCGAAGCGCCGGCTGCACGCAGCGCGGGCATCAAGGTCAAGTCGGTGGCTGAACTGGTCGAGAAACTGAAAAACGAAGCGAAGGTAATCTGATCATGACTATCTTGGTAATCGCCGAACACGATAACAAGGCGCTGGCTCCGGCCACGCTGAACACCGTTGCCGCCGCCGCCAAAATCGGTGGTGACATCCACATTCTGGTTGCAGGCCTGGGCGTTGGCGCTGTGGCCGAAGCCGCTGCGAAAGTTGCCGGCGTGGCTAAAGTGCTGGTGGCCGACAACGCCGCCTACGCTCACCAGCTGCCGGAAAACGTCGCGCCGCTGGTGACCGAACTGGGCGCTGGCTACAGCCACATCCTGGCGGCCGCTACCTCCAACGGCAAAAACATCTTGCCGCGGGTGGCCGCTCAACTGGACGTTGATCAGATTTCCGAGATCGTCTCGGTAGAGAGCGCTGATACCTTCAAGCGTCCGATCTATGCCGGTAACGCGATTGCTACCGTGCAGTCTTCGGCTGCCGTGAAAGTCATCACCGTGCGCGCCACCGGCTTCGACGCCGTTGCTGCTGAAGGTGGTTCGGCTGCTGTTGAAGCGGTGGGCGCCGCTCACGATGCGGGCCAGTCGAGCTTCGTTGGCGAAGAGCTGGCCAAGTCTGATCGTCCTGAGCTGACGGCTGCCAAGATCGTCGTTTCCGGCGGCCGTGGCATGCAGAACGGTGACAACTTCAAGCACCTGTACGCCCTGGCCGACAAGCTTGGCGCAGCGGTCGGCGCTTCCCGCGCAGCCGTGGACGCAGGTTTCGTACCGAACGACATGCAGGTTGGCCAGACCGGCAAGATCGTTGCGCCACAGCTGTACATCGCGGTGGGTATTTCCGGCGCGATCCAGCACTTGGCCGGTATGAAAGACTCCAAGGTGATCGTCGCGATCAACAAGGACGAAGAAGCGCCGATCTTCCAGGTGGCCGATTACGGCCTGGTGGCGGACTTGTTCGAAGCCGTACCTGAGCTGGAGAAGCTGGTCTAATCCGGCGGCTTCACTTATAAAGAGCCCGGCCTATTGGTCGGGCTTTTTTGGTCTGTTTTTTGTCGGGGAGACTTTCGCCATGGATCTGCGTCGCCTGAGTGGCAGGTCAGCGCTGTTGGGCCTGATGTTGTTGCCATCGTTGTCGATGGCTGTGGGCAAGTGCGAGCGACTGGTGGTCACTGGTAGTCCGGATGCGCCCCCCTATTTGTGGCGCGATCCGCAGAACCCCAAGCACCTGATAGGCGCCAGTGCCGATCTGTTGCAGCAGGTGGCGGGGGAGTTGGGGCTCAAGGTCGAGCTACTCTATGCCGGTAAACGCTCGGAGGCCTTGGAGGAGGTGCGCGCTGGGCGCATGGACATGCTTGCCGATGCGCCGTTGACCCTGAATGAGCTGGAGTCGCTGGACTACATCCACCCGGCCTTGATGCAGAACGATTACCTGGTCTGGACGCGCAAGGACTCGACCCTGAACTTCGCGCAGGTGGCCGATCTGGCCGGGCATGCCGGGGCCGTGTCCGAAAGCGCCCGGTTGACTCAGCCCTTCGTCGCCATGGCCAGTGAGCATTTGCAGCTCAAGCACCTGCCGAGCCTGACCCAAGTCTTCCAGACTTTGCTCTTGGGTGAGGTGGACTACGTGCTGGCGCCACGTTATGCGGGTATGGCGATGGCTCAGTCTTTGGGAATGGAGGCGGATCTGGTGGCGTTTCCCCAGCCTGCCGACAAACCGGGGTTGTTCCTGGCGCTGTCGCATAACTCCGCTTGCAATGACCCATGGTTGCGCGGACAGCTGGCAAAAAAAATGACAGAATTGCCCGCGTCCGGTCTGGCGCAAGCCTTGCTGCAGCGCAATCTGGAGCGCTGGAAGGCCCAGTTGCAGCAACCTGCCAGCAGCCCAAAACCCTAGGAATCATGTGTGACTATTCGAACGTTTTTCGCTGTCATGGGCCTGTTGGCCATGGCAGGTTGTGCGACCGATCCGGCGCCCAACGAGCAGATGCGCCTCACCGGCCAGGCGCTGGAGCAAGCCAAGGCCGTTGGGGCTTCGGCCGAGGATGTGCCTGAGTTGAAACTGGCCGAAGACAAGTACTCCAGGGCCCAGGGCAATATGCAGGATCAGTCCTACAAGAAGGCGCGGATGCGTGCCGAGCAAGCGGAACTGGATGCACGTCTGGCCGAAGCCAAAGTATTGACCCAGAAGAGTCAGGAGCAGGTGAATCTGCTCAATACCCGCATCACTCGTCTGCGCAAGCAACTGGGGGATGTCCAATGAAACTTACTAAACCGTTGTTTGGTGGCGCTGTACTGGCGGCCTGCGCGAGTCTCTTTGGCTGTGCCGGTCAGCACAGTGAAGAGGCGCTGCAGCAGGCTGGTAACGACTTCCAGAAGGTCAAGGAAGACGCCAATGTGCTGCGTATCGCGCCCAAGGACGTAATCCGCGCAGGTGAGTCGCTGGCCCGTGCCGATCGTCTGTCGACTTACTGGGGCAGCGGCGGCGATGTGGAGCACTACGCCTATCTGAGCCGTCGCTACAGCGAGATTGCCCGCGAACACACCGAGCAGGCACTGAATCAGGAGCACGCGGCCAAGCTTGAACTGGAGCGTCAGCGCCTGCAGCTGGCCCTGCGTGAAGCCAAGCTGCTCAGCGTGCAGCAACAAGGTAAATGGCTTGAAGAGCAGATCATCAGTCTGGCCACCATTCAGACGGATCGCGGGTTGGTGATGACCCTGGGGGATGTGCTGTTCGATACCGGTGAGGCGGAGTTGAAGAACTCGGCCAACCGTACTGTGCTCAAGGTGGTGCAGTTTCTCCAACTGAATCCCAAGCGAGTGGTGCGCATCGAGGGTTACACCGACAACACCGGTGAGCGTCAAAGCAATCTGCAACTGTCCCGGGAGCGGGCGCAGGCCGTGGCTGACGTACTGGTGGACCTGGGAATCGACGAAAAACGGATTCAAGTCGAGGGTTATGGCGACGATTATCCGGTAGAGGCCAATGCCTCTGAGCGGGGGCGGGCGCAGAACCGGCGGGTGGAGATCGTCTTCTCCGATGAAAAGGGCGAGCTCGGCGCTGCTCGCTGAAACGACCTCATTGCCCGATAAGAAACCGACGCCCGGCAGCGTCGGTTTTTTATGCCTGCCAATCAGGTTGCAAAAACCCTACAGTTCTTCTTTTCACTGCCCAGTGTCCTCGACTATTGTAGGAACTGTCCCAGTACACTTCTAAACTGTGCCGGTATTGTTTCACACAAGAATAAAACGCCGTGAAATCGAGTGCTGTGCCATGACCAATCTCTTGCTCTATCAACGTATCGCTCAGCAGTTGGCTGAGGATATTCGCCGTGGTGTCTATCAGCCGGGGGAGCGCGTACCGTCGGTGCGCAAGATGAGCTCGCAGCTCAATGTCAGCCACGCCACGGTGCTCCAGGCTTACGCCAATCTTGAGGATCAGGGGCTGATCCGGGCGCGTCCTCAGTCGGGCTATTACGTGCACCAGACGCCAGCGCTGACGGCGCCGACGCCAGACATCGCTCGGGTCGAACGGCCAGGGCTGGTCACTCGCAGCAGCATCATTCAGCAGGTGCTGGTGGAGTCCCGGCGCGAGGGGGTCTTTCCCCTGGGCGCCGCGGTCCCCAGTGTCGACTACCTGCCGGTGCGTGCCTTGCATCAGCAACTGGCCAAGGTTACGCGGTTCCACAGTCCCCGGGCGTTCAGCTACATGTTCAGCCCTGGATTCGAGCCATTGCGGCGTCAGGTGGCCATTCGCATGCGCGACGCCGGGGTGGTGGTCGACCCTTCGGAAGTGGTCATTACTCACGGTTGCGTGGATGCACTGCAGATGTCGCTGCGGGTCCTGACTCGGCCGGGTGACTTGATCGCCGCGGAATCACCGACTTATTACGGATTGCTGCAGTTGGCGGACCTGCTGGGGCTCAAGGTCATCGAGATTCCCAGCGATCCTTCCACCGGGATGAGCCTCGAAGCTCTGCAACTGGCGGCCAACCAGTGGTCGATCAAGGCCCTGGTCCTGACCACGCGCCTGAGCAACCCCTTGGGCGGCACCATGCCGGAGGAGCGGCAGAAGCAGTTACTGCGATTGGCGTCGGATTTCGATATCCAAGTGGTCGAGGACGATATCTACGGCGAATTGATGTTTGAGGTGGGGCGCACCAAGGCGCTCAAAGCCTATGACCGTCTGGACCGGGTGATCTACTGCTCGAGCTTTTCCAAAACGCTATCGCCCGGGGTGCGTATCGGCTGGATGATCGCGGGTAAGTATCAGCAGGAGATCCAGCGCCTGCAGACCTTCAGCACCCATTCGGCGTGCAGCGTGACGCAGATGGGGGTGGCGGCGTATCTGGAAAATGGCGGCTATGACCGGCATTTACGCTACATCCGCCAGGAGTACCGCAAGAATCTCAGCGCCTTTCAATTGGCGGTGCAACAGTACTTCCCGGAGGGCACGCAGATCACTCGACCCAATGGCGGTTTCATCCTCTGGGTCAGTCTGCCGGGGCGGGTCAACACTCAGGAGCTGCATGTACGCGCGTTGCAGCAGGGCATCAGTATTGCCCCGGGGCTGATTTTCAGTAATACCGAGCAGTTCAACCACTGCGTGCGCCTGAACTGTGGGACGCCCTGGAACCGCGAGGCTGAGCGAGCGTTGATGACTTTGGGCATGCTTGCCAGTCAGTTGTGCCAGGAGACGGCCAGCGGATTCTAAACAATGTGGCCCTGTGCTTGTCACAGGGCGTTCAACAAGCGAGCATAGAGCACCTTTTGTCGATCTACCTGCCTTTATGAAAGCCTTCTATCCTGCCATCTGGTTATGCGTCTGCCTGTTGGGAGTGGCTGCTGTCACATCTGCCCAGGCAACTTCGGCTTTGGATAAATCGGCAGCCGCTACCTCGCATCCGAGCAAGTCGACCACCGCCAAAAAGGCTTCTGCGAGCCAAGCCAAGGTTGCGACTCGCGTCACCAAGGCCAAGCCAGCAAGTAAAAAGACGCCAGCTACTGTCAAGTCCAAGTGGGCCTATCAAGATATCAAGACCCCATTGGTCAGCCCCAAGCTGGACTTGAGCCTGCCGCCGGAAATGGTCAAGCACCTGCAACCTATCGGCAGCGTGCCACTGCCCAAGCGTGAGCCGCTGCTGCCGCAGATGTTTGGTGATAAGCCCAAAGAAAGCAGCCCATTCCAGCTCAACGGTCGATTGCTCAGTAACGAAATGCAATTGCAGTTGCGCAACGAGGAGCGGCGGGACGTCGAGGGTGCTGCCCTGGATTTCGAGTTCAAACAATAAATAATTCATCGCCTCTGTGACTGAGTTGCTCGACGCTTTGTCGGAGACTGATCAGTCACGCACGGTTGTAAGTCAAATACGTTCTTTGAGTAATTTTAAACGGCTGTTTTAGCGGTTACTCTTACCGGGCGTCATTCAACACTTTGCTTGTCGCGAGGAGCTTTTCGTCATGAACTGCCGTGAAGGTTGTGGCGCCTGCTGCATTGCCCCTTCCATCAGTACCCCGATTCCCGGAATGCCTCAGGGCAAGCTGGCGGGAGAACGTTGTCTGCACCTTTCTGTCGAAAACTTGTGCGGCCTTTTCGGCATGCCCGAGCGACCGGCGGTGTGTGGGGCGTTTCAGGCAGATTCCGAGGTGTGTGGTGAAAGCGCTGAGGAAGCCATCCGTTTGCTCGGTTGGTGGGAACAAGTGACAGCGGCTTAGAGACTGTGCCGTTCGCTGACAAGTTCTGGGGTGTTCGCAAAGAACGGAACTTCAACAATAAGGAATAAGACAATGGGTTCGCTGCATCGAATGGCAATGCTCTGTGGTTTAACCGTGCTGTTAACGGCGACGGCCCAGGCCGAAGACTGGCAAACCGCCAAGGATCAGGACGGTATCAAGGTGTCCTTGAGTGACGTGGCCGGCTCTAAGTACAAGGCTTACCGTGGTGTCACCACCATGAAAACCTCCATCGCCAAGCTTCGCGCGCTGCAGGAAGACGTGGTCGGCGCTTGCTCCTGGATTCATGAGTGCAAGACCCAGAAGCTGCTCAAGCACGAGGGCGATCAAACCTGGACTTACACCCAGTTCAACACCCCATGGCCGGTCACCGCCCGTGATTCGGTGCTGCACATCACCACCAGTGAAGCCGCCGACGGCACACTGACCCGTAAGCTTGAAGGTGTGCCTAGCTATATTCCCGAAGAAAAAGGTTTCGTGCGAGTGGCTCAGATTGAGGGCTACTGGAAGTTCGTACCCAAGGGCGCCGATCAGGTGGAAGTGATTTATCAGGTGCATACCGAGCCGGGTGGCAGCGTGCCGTCGTGGCTGGCCAATAAGTTTGTGGTGGACGCGCCCTTCAATACCTTGAAGGCGCTCAAGGTCCTGGCCGAAAAGCCGTGATTGGTTGAGCACTCACGGGGTTACCAAGGCTGCCTTCGGGCGGCCTTTTTATTGTCGTTGTCCCGTCCTGAATAAGGTTGACACCTTCTGACCTTATTCAAGGAGAGGGTGATGAGCACTGAGATCAAGCGCACGCAGAGTGATTACACGCTGGCTTTTAAACTGGCCGTGGTGGATCAGGTCGAAAAAGGCGAGTTGAGTTATAAAGAGGCTCAACAGCGCTACGGTATCCAAGGTCGATCAACTGTTCTGGTCTGGTTGCGCAAGCATGGCCTCCAGGACTGGAGCCAAGGCGCTTCAATTCGCTCTTCGAGGACCATTTCCGTGAATGAGCCCGCCCTGCCGTTAACCCCGGAACAACGTATCAAGGAGCTGGAAGCGCAGCTCGCGCTGTCGAATCAGAAAGCCCAGTTCCTTGAGGCGGTAGTCAATGTTCTAAAGAACGATTACGGGATCAGCGTCGTAAAAAAGCGTCCCGGCAAGTCCTCACGCAAAAGCAAATCCAGGACCTGAGTATCAGTAGGGCTTGCCAGTTCATGGGGATTAGCCGACAGGCCTACTACAAGCGCAACCAAGCTCAGGACGCGCGCTTGACCCTCGACCAGAGAGTGATGGATTTCGTCCAATACAAGCGCTTGCACCAGCCCCGCTTGGGCACCCGCAAGCTGCACCATCTGCTGCATTGCCAGCCCCTGCTTGAACTTCAAGTAGGCCGTGATCGGCTGTTTGCAATCTTGCGCGAACATCGCCTGCTGGTGGCTCGCAAGCGTGCTTACCATAAGACTACCGACAGTCATCATCGCTTCCGGCGCCATCCAAACCTGCTTAAATCCGGCCCTGATCAAGTGGTGCCAAATGGTCCGGAGCAGGTCTGGGTGGCCGACATCACCTATCTACCCACTCGCGAAGGTGTGGCGTATCTGAGTCTTGTGACCGACGCTTACTCGCGCAAGATTGTGGGTTATCACGTCCATGAAAACTTACGGACCGAGTCGGTAATACGAGCGCTGCGCAGTGCCGTGAAGCAGCGTCAAACCGAATTACCGTTGGTGCATCACTCGGATCGGGGTAGCCAATACTGTTCTGCGCTTTATCAGGCGCTGCATGCCAAACACGGAATCCGTTGTTCGATGACGGACGGTTATGACTGCTACCAGAATGCTTTGGCGGAGCGGGTGAATGGGATCTTGAAGACAGAGTTTCTGTTTCATCGACCAGAGAACTTGGCGCATGCAAGGAAGATGGTGAGTGAGTCGGTATCAATTTATAACGCTGAGCGACCCCATCTAGCGCTCAAATACAAAACGCCCGATGCGGTGCATCGGGCGTTTTGAGTGAAACAAGTGTCAACCTATTTCAGGACTAGACACGTGCAGGGCGCCGGGGGCGGAACGTTTCTCTTAAAACCAGTGTCGAGATGCCGTCAGCCCACTTATGGGGCTATCGAGGAGGCACTGATGCAAAAGTGGCAAGTCACTTTCGTTGATGATCATGGTGTCCAGTCCGTCGAGCTCTTCGATTGCGATGAGCCGCCGACGATGGAGCGTGCTGCGCAGTGGGTGCGGGCCAAACTACTGCCGATCAGCGCCGAGTTGGATCTCAACGACCTGGATGGGCGCACCGAGGCGCCGACGCTCAGGAGTTTGAGAGAGCAGAACAGTATTCAGATTCTCAGCATCACGCCGATCTAATAGGAACAGAGAGTGTTCCAACAACCATTTCTGGCGGCGGCCAAATGTTGGCGCTAATCTGCAAACGAGATCGGCGAATTCTTCGCTAAGCTCTGATCTTGTCAGCTCCATGCTTGTTTCCTGATGGCCCGCCCTGGGTTGTGATGCTGGTCTCTCTGGCCTGCGAGTCGGGAAGTACGGAAAGTCTATCCATCGGTTTTAGGAGGACGTTTCATGAGCACAGCCTTTCAAGAAGACATCAGCAGCAGCGTGCTGCGCCGCATGAAAGAAGGCGGTTTTGACTTTTCACGATTCCATCCCATCGAGTTCTACGCCATTTTCCCGGATGAGGAGCGGGCGCGCAGGGCGGCAGGACATTTTCGCGGTGAATCCTTGAATGCCCAGGTCAGCGTGCGTGACGACGGCGCCTGGTACCTGGAACTGAGTAAGGTGATGTACGCCACCCATGGCGGCATTGGGGATTTTGAACAGGACTTCGAGGCAGTGGTCGAGCCCTTGGGTGGCATCATTGAAGGTTGGGGCGTGAAGCATGAGGTTCGTCGGCTGATCTAGCCCGCGTTCAGATGGTGAGGCTGCACATTGGCTGACCCCCCGGGTCGGCCAATTGCATTTCCAGGCCCTGTAAAGATAAAAAACCACCCCGGAGGGTGGCTAAAGGGAAGGCTGTTCAGGCCCGTGATGAGGGGCAGGCCCTGCCCGGGGGGCAGCGGCGAGATCAAGGTTGCAGCGGCTTCATCAGGCTTGGTGAGGCGTCGGTTCGATGGGAGCGATTATCGGCGTGAGCGGTCTGGTGCTGAAATCAACTTTTTCTATGTCGCGGATAGCCTAAACCTTCGTGGCGGTGGTGTGAGGTTTGCTGATCTGCGTGGCCAGGTGGCGCCAGTGTGCAGGTCAGCGGCTCAGGTGCAGGCGGTGATGAGCTTCACTGCCACTGGGCGGCGACAAGTCTGCTTCTGGTGCGTGGGGGCTCAAGGAAACTGCTTACGTCCGGCCATGTGCCTGAGGTAGCCCAGCAGCAACTCCAGCTCCGCATCCGGCAGCACGTTGCTGTTGAAGCCCGGCATCTTCGCTTGTGGCCAGCGCCTCAGGCTCTGCGGATCGCGGATATAGCGCTTGAGAAAGTCGTCACCGAAGTATTCGGTGGGGCTGTAGGGACTATTCAGGTCTGGACCCAATTGCGAGTCGCCGGCGCCATTGAGTCGGTGGCAGGCCAGGCAGTTCTTCTGGAACAAGGCAAAGCCCTGGTTGACCGGATCGTTCGCCGCCAGCTTTGGATCCGGGTTCAGCGCCGGGAAGCGCTGTGCCACAGGTGCCAGGCGTTGGAGGCGTGCCACCTGGAACGGCCATTGCTCCGGGCTGATGTGCCCGGCCTCAGGGTTACTCCAGACCAGGTAGAAGGGGCCTGCGCTGGGCTTGCCTGTAGCCAGTGCCGGCCAGGGCTTGGCTGGGTCTTCAATGGCCAGCCAGGCTTGGGCGCCTTGGCGATTGAGCAGGGGCGCTGCGCTCAGTTCTGCGGCAAAACCGTCCAGGGCCACAGCCTGCAGATGATCCTGGGGTTGCAGGCCTTTGAGCAGGCTCGCTATAGGCACCGCGCGGTACCGCATATCACGCTTGTAGGACACATCGTTGTTGAGGGTGATATCCCGGGCTTCAGGGTGCTGAAGCAGCTCATCGGTCTGCCAAGTATGGCCGCCGGAGCCCAAGTCGATCAGCAGTTGTGCAGCGTACAGCGGGGAGCTCACGAGCAGAGCAGCGCAAATAAGTAGAGCTTTCAAGGGATGGCCGTCGGTTCGTCGTCAGTAGGTTCGTTGTCGGGAAGCGCATGCTCTGGTCGCGGTACAGGGGTGAACAGGGCGTCCCGAAGTTGTTGGCAGCGGTTAGGGTTCACGATACCGAAATAGTTGCGTTGGACGGCAATGATCTTGATGCCAGTGTTCAAGAAAGCGCCCCGATGCAATCCAATCGCTCATGCGCCTTCTCTTTCGTGTTGCTCAGAAGGCAGGCACACAATCACCCACTCCCGCTGAAAGCGGAAGCTGGCTGTTTAATGCGTTGATCGGGCAGTCACAGATCAGCCGACCACCTTGGTAAGGTTCGGCAAGATCAACAGCAACGTGGTTGCGAAAAGAATGAGCCCCGCCTGACGTACTTTCGAATGCTTGAACATGGCTGAATGCCTTTTGTTGTTATTCCTGAGCATCAATGCATGCCGGTTGGTGTCTTGCACGATGCGCCGGCTATGTGTCCTTTTTCCTATCAGTCTCAGTGCAGATTTCCTCTGAGACTTTCTACAGTTTCTACCTTAGGGGCCTTGTATCCTCTGGCTTAGATCCAATTCGTATGAAGTTATAGCCGTTTCTCTGAAACGGCTATAAATGGTCCTCCATGCACGATGGTCGAGCCTTGGCTAGACAGCTTGCGACCCTTCATCGGCTGATCCCTTAGCAACCTACCGTTCGTCTGAGCGCGACCGTCAAGGCGGCTGAGCGCATCGGTCATTGAATCCATGGCTGTCGCGCCTAAGGTGGGAGCTCGACATTTCCCCTGCACAGCGGTTCGAGGACGTCATGACCCAAGCGTTGATATTCGATGCATTGCGCACGCCCCGTGGTAAAGGCAAGGCCGATGGCGCCTTGTACAGCGTAAAGCCGGTAAACCTGGCGGCCGGCCTGTTGCGGGCCCTGCAACAACGCTGTGAGCTGGACACCAGCCAGGTGGACGACGTGGTCCTGGGCTGTGTGACGCCAGTGGGCGATCAGGGCGCCGATATCGCTAAGACTGCGGTCCAGGCCGCGGATTGGGACGTGAGCGTGGCTGGTGTGCAAATCAATCGGTTCTGTGCCTCTGGGCTGGAGGCCGTCAACCTGGGAGCGATGAAGGTGCGCTCGGGCTTTGAGGAACTGGTGGTGGTGGGGGGCGTCGAGTCGATGTCGCGAGTGCCCATGGGCAGCGACGGTGGTGCTTGGGTGCTGGACCCGGAAACCAATATGCACAGCCATTTCACCCCGCAAGGGATTGGCGCCGACCTGATTGCCACCCTGGAAGGCTTCTCGCGCCTGGATGTCGACCAGTTTGCCCTGGAGTCCCAGCAAAAGGCCGCCCGGGCTCGGGCACGCGGGGCTTTCAGCAAGTCCCTGGTGCCCGTGCGGGACCAGAATGGCATCGTGTTGTTGGACCAGGATGAGTTCATCCGTGCCGATTCAACCATGGAGGGGCTGGGTAGTCTCAAGCCAAGCTTCGAGATGATGGGGCAGATGGGCTTTGATGCCACCGCATTACGGGTCTACAGCCATGTGGAACGCATCAACCATGTGCACACGCCCGGTAACAGTTCGGGCATCGTCGATGGCTCGGCGCTGATGCTCATCGGTTCAGAAGCCAAGGGCCGTGAGTTGGGGCTCAAGCCCCGGGCGCGGATCGTTGCCTGTGCAGTGACCAGCACCGACCCGACCATCATGCTCACCGGCCCCGCACCGGCGACCCGCAAGGCGTTGGCCAAGGCTGGGCTGCGGGTCGAGGACATCGACCTGTTCGAGGTCAATGAAGCGTTCGCCTCAGTGGTGCTCAAATTCATCAAGGACATGGCCATCGATCCGAGCAAGGTCAACGTCAACGGCGGCTCCATTGCCATGGGGCACCCTCTGGGCGCCACCGGCTGCGCGATTCTCGGGACCTTGCTAGACGAACTGGAAGCCCGGCGCCAGCGCTATGGTCTGGCCACCCTCTGTGTCGGTGGCGGCATGGGTATCGCCACCATCATCGAACGCCTCTGAGCCCCGATTTCAAGGAACCCCTTTCATGACCGATGCCATTCGTTACGAAACAGGCCAGGACCGGATCGTCGTCCTGACCATCGACATGCCGGGCCAGAGTGCCAACACCATGAACGCCCTGTACCGCCAGGCCATGGCGAGTGCCGTGGCCCGCCTACAGGCCGAGCGGGATTCAATTGCCGGGGTCATCATCACCTCGGCGAAAAAGACCTTTTTTGCCGGTGGAGACCTCAACGAACTGATCAAGATCGGCAAGCCAGAAGCCCAAGCCTTCTATGACCGCCTATTGCTCCTCAAGGGCCAACTGCGGGCACTGGAAACCCTGGGGAAGCCCGTGGTGGCGGCCATCAATGGCGCGGCCCTGGGCGGTGGTTGGGAGATCTGTCTGGCTTGCCATCACCGTATTGCGCTGGATGACGACACGCTGCGGATCGGCCTGCCGGAAGTCACCTTGGGCCTGCTGCCCGGTGGTGGTGGCGTGGTGCGCATGGTGCGCATGCTCGGTCTGGAAAAGGCCCTGCCGTATCTGTTGGAAGGCAAGAAACTACGTCCGCAGCAGGCGTTGCAGGCTGGTTTGATCGATGAGTTGGCAGCCGGCCGTGACGATCTGCTGGCCAAGGCTCGGGCCTGGATCCAGGCTAACCCCGCTGCCAGGCAGCCCTGGGATGTGCACGGTTATCAGATTCCTGGAGGCGCACCATCCCATCCGAAAGTGGCGCAGATGCTGGCGATTGCGCCGTCGGTCCTGCGGGCCAAGACCCAGGGTTGCTTCCCCGCGCCGGAGAAGATCCTCTGCGCTGCCGTCGAAGGTGCTCAGGTCGATTTTGATACCGCGCAATTGATCGAGGCTCGTTACTTCACCGAGTTGACCACCGGTCAGGTGGCGAAGAACATGATCGGCACCTTCTGGTTCCAGCTCAATGAAATCAATGCCGGTGGCTCGCGGCCTCAAGGTATCGCGCCGCAGGCCACAAAAAAACTCGGGGTGCTGGGGGCCGGGATGATGGGGGCGGGGATTGCCTACGTCAGCGCAGTGGCGGGCATCGAGGTGGTGCTCAAGGACATCAGCGTAGAGGCGGCAGAGAAGGGCAAGGCCCACTCGGCGGCGCTGCTGGAGAAAAAGCTGGCCCGCGGGCAACTGAGCCGCGAGCAGCGTGACGCGACCCTGGCGCGCATCCATGCCACCGCCGAGGACGCCGACCTGGCCGGTTGCGACCTGATCATCGAGGCGGTATTCGAGGACCGCGCGCTCAAGGCCAAGGTCTCCCAGGTGGCGCAGCAGGTGGTCGGCGGTGAAGCGGTGATCGCTTCTAACACTTCGACCCTGCCCATCACCGGACTGGCCACGGCGGTGCCCAATCCAGACAAGTTCATCGGCCTGCACTTCTTCAGCCCGGTGGAAAAGATGCCCCTTGTGGAAATCATCAGGGGTGCGCAGACCAGCGATGCGACCCTGGCCCGTGGATTCGACTTCGTGCTGCAGATCAACAAGACCCCGATCGTGGTCAACGACAGCCGCGGTTTCTTCACCTCCCGGGTATTCGGCACCTTCACCAATGAAGGCATCGCCATGCTCGGCGAAGGCATTGCCGCGCCGCTGATCGAAACCGAGGCACGCAAGGCCGGGATGCCGGTGGGGCCGCTGGCGATTGCCGATGAAGTCTCCCTTAGCCTGATGAGTCACATCCGTCAGCAGACCGCCAAGGACCTGGAGGCTGAAGGTAAGCCGCCTATCGAGCATCCGGCGTTTGCCGTGATCGATCAGTTGCTCGACGACTACAAGCGTGCGGGCAAGGCCGCCGGCGGTGGTTTCTACGATTACCCGGCCTGTGGCCAGAAGCACTTGTGGCCACAGTTGCACACGCGCTTCTATCGCGCCGACGGGCAGATCTCGCCCCAGGATGTACGCGATCGACTGCTGTTCATCCAGGCCATTGAAACCGTGCGCTGTGTGGAGGAGGGGGTGTTGCAGTCTACTGCGGATGCCAATGTCGGCTCGATCTTCGGCATTGGTTTCGCCGCTTGGAGCGGTGGTGCCCTGCAGTTCATCAACCAGTACGGGGTGAAGGATTTCGTCGCCCGTGCGCAGTATCTGGCGGAGCAGTATGGCGAGCGTTTCGCCCCGCCAGCCCTGCTGTTGGAAAAGGCTCGTCAGGGGCAGTCGTTCTGACCGGTGCAGGTATGAAATGAGCCGCTCCGGCACTTGCCTTGCCGTGGTATTTCAAGGCAGGCTCTGGAGCGTTCATTATTGCCATCGCCTTGTCAGGAATTTTTTATGTCGCTACGCATCTGCATTCTTGAAACCGATATCCTGCGTCCCGAACTGGTCGATCAATATCAGGGATACGGGCAGATGTTCCAGCGCCTGTTTTCCCAGCAGCCCATCGCCGCCGAGTTCAGCGTTTACAACGTGGTCCAGGGCGACTATCCCGCGGATGAGTTGGCGTTCGACGCCTACCTGGTGACCGGCAGCAAGGCCGATTCCTTCGGCTCCGACCCCTGGATCCAAACCCTCAAAACCTACCTGCTGGGCCGCTATGAGCGTGGCGATAAGCTGCTGGGTATCTGTTTCGGTCATCAGTTGCTAGCGCTGTTGCTGGGGGGCAAGAGTGAGCGGGCGAACCAGGGCTGGGGCGTGGGTACCCACAACTACAAACTGGCAGCCAAGGCGCCGTGGATGAGTCCGTTGGTGGAGGAGTTGACGCTGTTGATCAGCCATCAGGACCAAGTCACCGCGCTGCCGGAAAACGCGACCGTGATCGCCTCTAGTGACTTCTGCCCGTATGCCGCGTATCACATCAACGATCAGGTGCTGTGCTTCCAGGGGCACCCGGAGTTCATCCACGATTATTCCCGGGCTCTGCTGGATCTGCGCCATGAGTTTCTTGGTGAACAGATCTACCAGGAGGGCGTGGCCAGCCTTGAGCGCGATCATCACGGCACCACCGTCGCGGAATGGATGATGCGCTTTGTCGCTCACAAACCCGACGTTGCGTGACCGGGATTCGGCCCTGTTGCAAAGGCGTAGGGCCTTCCCTTCAGAGCCAGCCTGAACGCTTGAAGCTGGCCCATAAACCGACACAACCCACGCTGATAAAACCCAGCACGCCGAAGTAGCCGTAGTGCCAGCTCAGCTCCGGCATGTTGTGGAAGTTCATTCCATAGATCCCTGCCACCGCTGTTGGAAACGCCAGGATCGCCGCCCAGGCGGCAAATTTGCGTTGTACGATGCTCTGCCGTGACGCTTCGAGCAGGACGCCGATTTCGATGGTCTGGCTGGCGATGTCGCGCAGGGTCGAAAGGTCTTCCATCTGCCGCGTGACATGAATCTGCACGTCACGGAAATACGGCCGCATGTTCTTGTCGATGAACGGAAAGCTGAGTTTCTGCAGTTCCTCGCTGATCTCCACCAGCGGCGCCACATGTCGGCGCAGGCGCAATACGTCGCGGCGCAGGCCGTGGAGGTTCTGGATATCCCGCTCGTTCAGTGAATTGCACAGTACATTGCGTTCCAGTTCGTCGATTTCCCCGTGGATGGCTTCGCTGACTGGCTGGTAGTTTTCGGTGACGAAGTCCAGCAAGGCGTAGAGGACGAAGTCCTCGCCATGCTCCAGCAGCAAGGGGCGCGCCTCGCAGCGCTGGCGGACATAGCCGTAGGACGCCGAGTGGCCGTTACGGGCCGTGATGATGTAACCGTTGCCGGCGAAAATGTGGGTTTCGATGAACTCCAGCTTGCCGTCGGTTCGCACGGGTGAGTAGGTGACGATGAACAGTGCATCGCCGAAGGTTTCCAGCTTGGGGCGGCTGTGTTTTTCCAGGGCGTCTTCGATGGCCAGTTCATGCAGGTTGAACTGACGTTGCAGGTTCGCCAGTTCGTGAGCGTTGGGCTCTTCCAGGCCGATCCACACGAAGTGACCGGGTTTGGCGGCCCAGGCAGCCCCTTCGTCGAGGCTGATATCGGTGATTCTCTTTCCGCCGCTATAGACGGCAGCAGCAACAACTCTACCCATGGTTGCGATTCACTTCTTCTTACTCAGTGTGAGGGCGCTCGATCTGCTGCAGCTTAGCTTGCGCGCAGCATCAAAGTCGCTATCGACGCTTGAGTTCGCAGACCAATAAAAGCCCGCACAAGGCGGGCTGATGGGATCGATACGGGTCAGGCCGATTGCAGCTGTCGATCCATGCTGGCGATGCAGTCGTGCATCTGTTCGCGGCATTGAGCGATCAGCGCGGGCATGTCATCCAGGGTCAATCCCACGGTAGGGATCGCCGGCAGCGAGCGAATGAGGATCTTGCCGCTGTGCCAACGGTTCAGGTTCATGAGCTTGATGTAACTGCTGACGCACACCGGGACGATCGGCACCCCCGCGGCGATCGCCATTTGGAACGCGCCTTTCTTGAACGGCAGCAGTGCTTCGCCAAGGTTACGCGTGCCTTCTGGGAAGACCCAGATCGAGGTGTTCTTGTTTTGCAGGGTGTGGGTAGTGGTCAGCATCGAACGCCTGGCCTTGTGCGGATTGCCGCGGTCGATCAGGACATTGCCCGCCAACCAAAACAACTGACCGAACAGTGGTACCCACTTCAAGCTTTTCTTGCCGATGCACACCGTGCGCGGTGGTACCACATTGCCCAGCACGAACAGATCGTAGTTGGACTGGTGGTTGGCGATGATCACGCAGCTATGCGGTTTGTCCATCAATGGACCGACCTCGGCCTTGACCCGCAGGCGCAGGATGCACATGGCTGGCCAGGCGTAGAGGCGGGCGCATAGGCGGCTGTTATCCGGGTTGAAGGGGCGGCACAGTCCCAACAGCAGGCCCAAGCTACCCGCGACGATAAAGTGCAAGCCCATCAACGACATACGAAACAGATACAGCATCTAAACAGCTCACCTGCGGCAAAAAGGTGGCGCAGTGTACGGATGTGCACTGTTTTCGGCAATTGCCGTTCTTGGCCAGGAGATGGGCGATGTTTGAGTGCATGTTTCCAAGGGCGCCCGTTAACGGCGGTTTAGAGCCTTTGGTACGTTTGTACCGATACGAAAAGAAAAAGCCCGACACGCAGGCCGGGCTGATCCAGACTGCGCAGCGGCCTCAGACGATGTGTTCCTGGTCGAGGATGATCGCGTTGTCGAGATTGTCCAGCAGCGCCTTGCGAACCTTCAGCTTGGTGTTCTTGTGGGCCAGCATATTGATCTTTTTCAACTGGCGCGCAGCGGTCAGAGCCGCGCCTTGCAGCTCCTCGGCGCTCACCACCTTGTCGAGGAAGCCAGCGTCCACGGCGTTTTGCGGGTCGAACATCTCACCGTTGATTACCGAACGATGGAAAGCCGAGCGCCGCAGACGGTCACGGGCCAGCTCGATCCCGGCGTGGTGCATGGTCATTCCAATCTGCACCTCGTTGAGACCGATGCTGAAAGGGCCGTCGACACCGATACGGTAGTCCGCCGACAGCAACAGGAAAGCCCCTTTGGCCACCGCGTGTCCCGGACAAGCGACGATCACTGGGAACGGGTGAGACAGCAGGCGGCGGGCCAGGGTCGAGCCCTGGGCCACCAGTGAGATCGCCTCCTTGGGGCCGGCAGTCATGACCTTGAGATCGTAGCCGCCCGAGAGAATCCCCGGCTGACCGGTGATGATCACCACCGCACGGTCAGCGGTGGCCTGGTCCAGGGCGCCATTGAAGGCGGCAATCACGTCCGGGGAGATGGCATTGACCTTGCCATTGCTCAAGGTCAGGGTCGCGATACCGTCTTCGAGATGGTAGGAAATCAATTCACTCATGACGCAATTCCTTGTATTGAAGTGCAGCAGAAGTTACCCACCCCAATAGATCTGGTAAAGCACTGTGACTGACTGGTGAGTCAGGCTGGGGGGCTTGCATGGGCCTGCACAGTGCTGTGGCTACCGTTTGGTTTCTTCTATATAGGCGTACGCTCGGCTGAAGATTGGCCGGTTTGCCTTGTTCGGCGTGCTGCGCGCATTTCCCCTGAGCAGGGATTTGCCTTAAGCGCATGAAAATTCTGAAAAAAAAGTTTGCCATCTGAAAAGCTATCGACTACATTAGCGCGCCTCGACAGACTGAATCGGTTTGACGAGATACGGTGAAGTGTCCGAGTGGCTTAAGGAGCACGCCTGGAAAGTGTGTATACAGGAAACTGTATCGAGAGTTCGAATCTCTCCTTCACCGCCACATTAAGTAAACGCAAACCCCTGATTTTCCTAGAGAAAGTCGGGGGTTTGTGGTTTTTGGTGTCTAAAAAATGGCCCCATGGGACTGATGTGAGAGTGCGGGCTATTTTTCGCCGTCAATACCCGGATCGCAACCGCTGAGGCAGGTCTGCGTTTGTAAGCAGCTCAAGATCAAAGACGTTGTATTTTTGCCCAGAACCTCTCATTAGCTTGGTTTCGCTTCTACGCCCTGATCAGAGTTCGGCACTGATTTGGTTTTCTTCTCCTCTTCTGCTTTTCGTGTCTGCCTGTATTTTTTTCGCTTTGAGCATTCTCAAGTGTAGTGGTCTACTAACTCCGGACACCTTTTTAGGCGAAGATGATCGCCACACAGAGGTGTTCAATGAGCAGACAACGACGTACTTTCACCCCTGCCTTCAAGCGTGAGGCTGCCAGCCTGGTGCTCGACCAAGGCTATAGCTGCCCTGAGGCCGCCAAATCCCTCGATGTAGGTGAGACCGCATTGCGGCGCTGGGTTGCCCAGTTGCAACTGGAACGTGGAGGCGTTACGCCGACTGCCAAGGCGCTTACACCGGAGCAGCAGACGATTCAGGAGCTTCAGGCCCGCATCAACCGGCTGGAGCTTGAGAAAAAAATCTTAAAGGAGGCCACTGCGCTCTTGATGGCCGAGGAACACGGGCGCAGACGTTGAAGTCGATTCGGCAGTTGGCCAAGCACTATCCCGTCCAGCTGTTGTGTTCAGTGTTCGAGCTGCCCCGATCCTGTTATTACGCCCATTTGGCCCGGCGGCGTCGTATCGATGTTCGCCGGGTGAGCCTGCGCAGCCGCATCAACGAACTGTTCAGCCAAAGCCGTAGTTCTGCCGGCAGCCGCAGTATCGTTGCCATGCTTCGCGACGAGGGCGTCGAGGTGGGACGCTTCAAGGTCAGAAGCTTGATGAAGGAACAAGGATTGATCAGCAAGCAGCCCGGTTCTCACGCTTACAAGAAAGCCACGGTTGAACGTCCTGACATTCCCAACCTCCTCGATCGGCAGTTCGCCGTGGCAGCGCCGAACAGGGCTTGGTGCGGCGACATCACCTACATCTGGGCGCAAGGGCGATGGCATTACCTGGCCGTTGTATTGGATTTGTACAGCCGCAGGGTGGTGGGTTGGGCAATGTCTTCCAGGCCTGATGCCGATCTGGTCATCAAGGCGCTCGACAGGGCGTATGAAATGCGTGGCAGACCACGGGGAGTCCTATTTCACAGCGATCAGGGAAGCCAATACGGCAGCCGCAGTTTCCGACGGCGACTGTGGCGCTATCGGATGACTCAAAGCATGAGCAGACGGGGAAACTGCTACGACAACTCGCCAATGGAGCGGCTGTTTCGTAGCCTGAAAACCGAGTGGGTGCCGACGGTGGGCTACATGACGACGGCGTTGGCCGAGCAGGACATCGGCCGATACCTCATGCAGCGATACAACTGGACACGGCCACATCAGTACAACGGCTTCGTGCCGCCAGCGGTTGTTGAGGAAAAACTCAATTCTGTGTCCGGAAATTGTTGACCACTACACAAGCGCAAAACCTGCTTTCTGAGCGGCTCTAGCCACAGGGATCGGCCTCATAAGAAACATCTTCACAGCCGATGGCTTTAGGGATTCTCCGATCAAGTCAGCACAGGCCATCTGACCTGTGCAGAAATAGCCCTCCGTCCAACTGCCCTCTACAAGCCCGCCATCCCATGAGCCAGATGAGCTTTTCCGATTTCGAGTACGCCGGTAAGCGCAAGCAAACCCGTCGCGAGCGTTTCCTGGCCGAGATGGAACAGGTGGTGCCGTGGAGCGGTTTGGTGGCATTGATGCGAGCCGCATGACCCAAAGGCCGGCGGTGGTCGCAAGCCGTATCCACTGGACACCATGCTGCGCATTCACCTGCTGCAGAACTGGTTCTCGTTGAGCGATCCAGCCATGGAAGAGGCGCTGTACGAGATTACTTCGATGCGCCAGTTTGCTCGTCTGACGCTCAGCGCTCCGATCCCCGAAGACACGACGATCATGAACTTCCGGCACCTGCTGGAGAAGCATCAGTTGGCGGCGGGCATTTTGGAAACCATCAACAATTATCTGCGAGACAAGGGCCTGTCGTTGCGCCAGGGCACCATTGTCGACGCTACTATCATCCACGCACCCAGTTCGACCAAGAACAAGGAAGGCAAACGCGATCCTGAAATGCACCAGACGAAGAAAGGCAACCAGTACTTCTTCGGCATGAAGGCGCATATAGGCGTGGATGCGGAGCCCGGTTTGGTGCATAGCGTGGTAGGTACAGCGGCCAATGTGGCAGACGTCACTCAAGTCGACTGACTGCTGCATGGCAAAGAGAAGGCGGTGCATATACCGGGGTGGAGAAGCGGCTGGAGCATGAAGGAAGGCCGGTGATCTGGCAGATTGCGGCTCGTCGTAGCACCTACAAGCACTTGAGCAAACGCAGCGTGCTCTACAAAGCCAGACGCAAGATCGAGAAGGTCAAGGCGCAGGCACGAGCGAAGGTCGAACATCCATTCCGTGTGATCAAGCGCCAATTCGGCTACGTGAAAACACGCTTCCGTGGCCTGGCCAAGAATACGGCGCAATTGACCACACTGTTCGCGCTGTCGAATCTGTGGATGGTGCGCCGGCAATTATTGCCTGCTGCGGGAGAGGTGCGCCTGTGATGCAGGTAGTAGCGATCGCGAGGTGCTTGCGGCGGCTAACAACACAGAAGTGAGCGGGTGATTTGGTCATTTTAGATCGACTCCCTGCTTTCAAAAACGGCAGGTGCGGAAGTCGGCCAAAAATATCGGACTACTTCAGACTATCCTTAGCTGAGGCATGTTTGAAATATTTCAAGCGTCAGATCTTTCATATCGGCATATGACGTGCTTGAACAGGCACTGCTTTCGATGCAGGCAGGCGCGGCAGCGATATAGCGTCAGGTGATTTTTTGAATTCGTTCGTGTCGCAAGTTGCTGTCATGGCGGCGCCAAGGGCAAAAGAGTGCTGAGTAGAATATGAGTCTTCATTATTGATTATTTGATTTGTGTGTATATCGTGCTTGTAAAAAAATGCACAGTGTGAACTGCGAGTAACGATTTTTATGGTTAACTTCGTCGTGTTAGAGCCTGAACAGTCTATAGGCTGTTATTGCAAAAGCAGTTGTTGCTAACCAAACACTCAAAGCGCTTCTTTCGCAACAATCGCCAAGATAACGACCAGCAATTTATCTTTGGCTTCCTGTGATGAGATCTCATCTCGGGCAGCAGCCCCGGAAAGTGCCTCGGCGCAACCTAGTATGGCGTGCAAACTTGCCATGCTCATCTCGTGATTATTCATGAATGGCGAAAACCATACGCGGCATTTGTTCAAGAACACTGTCTCGTATTCGCGTTTAGTCTTCTCCAGCTCAGGGGTGCTGGCTAGCGCAGCGATGACCCCGGGAATTTCCCGGCCTTGCAACAATACGCAGTCTACATAGGACGAAGCGATGACCGTTGCTCTACTCTCCAGCGTTACGTCGCTACCTTCGATGGCGGCATCCATGCGCAATGTCTGGTGCTTATCGAAATCTCTGTACAACTCCGCGAGCAGAACTGCACGGGTTGCGAAATGATCGTAAACCACAGGTTTAGTCACCCCTGCATGCTCGGCAAGGCGGCCAAGGGTGAGTGCGTCAGAGCCTTCGTCTCCAACTATTTTCCATGCCACGCTCAATAACTGACGGAGGCGGTCTTCTCTGGCTAACCGGCGTCTAGGTTTTGGCGGATCAGCAGGGTGCTGTTTGGCGATTGACATTTTTATATACCATTAGTAATTTATAATCTTACCTACCAGAAGTATATAGCCTGCCATCTCATCACTCAAACGCTAGAGAGTCGCGAAATGCACGTACTCCTCGTCACCGCACATCCAGAAACCCAGTCGCTAACGCACGCTATTTCTGAGCATGTAGCAAAAGGAATTGATCAAGCGAATGCTTCACACACGGTCGAATTTGCCCATTTGGCGCAAGAGGGTTTCGACCCGCGTTTCACGGAGGCCGACTTGGCTGTACACAGGCAAAAGGCCAAGCCCGCCTCAGAGGTTCAGATGGAGCAGGCCAGGATAGAACGTACTGATACCTTGATACTCGTTTATCCAGTGTACTGGTGGTCGATGCCCGCACTGCTGAAAGGATGGATCGATCGGGTATTCTCGAACGGTTGGGCGTTTGACTTTGATCCGCAAGGCCCGCTCATCAAGAACTTGGGGCATTTACGTGTACGCCTGATAGGCATTGGTGGCGCTGACTCATCAACCTACGAGCGTCGGGGGTACGCTACAGCTATGAAGTCGCAGATAGATCACGGAATCTTTGGTTACTGTGGGGCTGAAGTGGTGAGTTCCGATCTACTGTTGGATAGCGAGAACTCGGGTGCTCTCCTTGCCTTGGAGAGGGCCGAGCGGATGGGGCGTGCTTTCGGTTCGAACTGCGAGATCGGCTAGCGTCCTGACAGACGTGTAAATGCTTGTTTTCGTTTCAAGCGTTGGGTATCACCGTTTCAGAGCAGTTGCGCCGTCTGCCCGATGTTCATTGATCCACGTCCCTTAATGCTGGGTGAGCATGTTCCTGTTGGTATGCACCATCTGCTCGGCTATCCAGTCGATCGACGCCGCGCCGGTTGTCAGCAACTGACTGGCGTCGTTGTGTCGGCACTGGATGGGCCGCAGCAGCGAAGTTCGGCCGCGGGCAACTGATCTTGAAAGAACCTGTCCCGTGCTGCGAAGTGATTGCCGCGTGGTAAGCCGTTTAATGTCACGCGTGCGTTGTTCAGTCCAGGGCAATGGCCGCAAGAGCCTGGGGATGCAGACGGCAACCAAGTCTGCGAAGGGACGCTAGAGTTGCTCTGGATCAATCCACCTTGAGTCATCTGGCCGCTCGTCGGTGTTTGCCGGTTTTGAGCGGCAGGTCGATAAATGACTGTCTAGTCTGAGTGGCCGTGACGACACGTATTTCCTAGGCAATCAGGTGCTTGCCGGTACGGGTCGGTTGTTGGACGGGAGCTGAGCGATGAGAAGTCTTGCCTATATTGAAGACAACGGGGATGAGTTCCCAATCAACAACTTGGTGCGTTGCGGCCAAGCCGCATTTGAAACCGATATTCAACTCTCTGACACTGTTGGCAGTAAAGCGAAGCCGGCGAAGGTGCCAGTTGCCAGTAATACGATGTTCTTTCCCAAGGCGTTGCCGAAGAGAAAGTGATTTCAAGTTCTGCCAGCCTCGCGTTATGCGAGGCTTTTTATTGTTTGCACCTCATCAATAGCGTTATGCATCAAGGTTCAGGTGTTCATCCGACTATCTCGGCAGTTTGAAGGCAGGGCCCGGCCCTGCTGTCGGCGCGGTTGGCGCGAGGGCCCTAGGGAAACTCTGAAGAAGACATCCTGATTTAGGCAAAATACCCAGATTCCACCCGCCGAGTTTCCCGATGAAGCAAATGACTTTCGCCGATGCCGAGTACGCCGGCAAACGCAAGCAGACCCGTAAAGAGTTGTTCCTGATCGAGATGGATCGGGTGGTGCCGTGGAAGGGTTTGATTGCTCTGATCGAGCGGCACTACCCGAAGGGTGATGGTGGTCGTCCGGCCTATCCGCTGATGGCGATGCTACGTGTCCATCTGATGCAAAACTGGTTCGGCTACAGCGATCCAACGATGGAAGAAGCACTGTACGAGACTACGATTCTGCGCCAGTTTGCGGGGCTGAGCCTGGAGCGCATTCCCGACGAAACCACCATCCTCAACTTCCGTCGCCTGCTGGAAAAGTACGAACTGGCGGCAGGAATTCTGGGCGTGATCAATGGCTATCTGGGTGATCGCGGCCTGTCGTTGCGCCAGGGCACTATCGTCGATGCCACGCTGATTCATGCGCCGAGTTCGACCAAGAACCAGGACGGCAAACGCGACCCGAAAATGCACCAGGCCAAGAAAGGCAATCAATGGTACTTCGGCATGAAGGCCCATATCGGTGTGGATGACGAGTCGGGCCTGGTGCATAGCGTGGTGGGCACGGCGGCCAATGTGGCAGATGTCACGCAGGTCGATAAGCTGCTGCACGGCGACGAAAACGTAGTCTGTGCCGATGCCGGTTATACCGGAGTGGAAAAACGCCCCGAGCATGAAGGTCGCCAGGTCATCTGGCAGATTGCCGCCCGGCGCAGCACCTACCAGAAACTGGGCAAGCGCAGCGTCCTGTACAAAGCCAAGCGCAAGATCGAAAAAGCCAAGGCGCAGGTCAGAGCGAAGGTCGAGCACCCGTTCCGGGTGATCAAGCGCCAGTTCGGTTATGTGAAGGCACGTTTCCGTGGCCTGACCAAGAACACGGCACAGTTGGTGACGCTGTTTGCGCTGTCGAATCTGTGGATGGCTCGCCGACATTTACTGAGCCATGCAGGAGAGGTGCACCTGTAATGTGGGAAGTTGCCGCCGCGAGGTGCTCGCGGCGGCTAAAAAACAGGGATGGGTGAGTGATCTCAGCGTTTTGGATCGACTCGCCACTTTCAAAATCGGCGGTGGCCGAAATCAGTCAGAAACGCATGGCTACTTCAGACCATCCCTAGCTGCGTGGGTTGGTTGTCGCGGGCGACGCAAAGTCTGTGCGGCTTTGCAGTGGTCTAAGGTATCGAGTGTAGAGCGTGAAGTTGCTGGTGTGCTTTAAAGGATTGTTAAGGTGGGATTTTTCAGGCGGTGGTTTGTGTATTAATTTTTTTTGCTGCGTTTAAATAGCTGTATTAACTGGTTGTCGCCAGTGGGATGTAATAAATGAAGATTGTTCTTTTGTGTTTTTAGGATTTCTCTTATCTCAATTGGCTATAACTGGCGATATGTTCTTTATCCCGATTTAAACGGGGCTGCGCATCCAGCGATGATGCCTCTATATGAAACGCGATAAGGAAATAAACGTGAAAGCCATTTTCAAGCTCCTCGCACTCTCTACTCTCGTAGCCGCAGCTACTGGTTGCACCAGCTACAACATCAGCCAACCATCCGCTCCGATCGACAGTCAGGTCAAGACTGACCTGAAGGCGGATGTGGCGGTGGGCGAAGCAATTTCGGGTCAGTCGTCTGTGAACATCCTGTTCGGCTTTCTGCAGTTTGGTGGCGATAGCCAGTTTGCTGACGGTGTAGCGTACGGTGGTGCTGGTGGCGGCGGCCTGGGTGGCCTGGGGCTTGATCCGGTCAGTGCGGTCAAGTCGGCTGCTGCTTTCAAGGCTGTCAAATCGTCGGGCGCCGACATCATCGTTGCCCCGCGTTATGAAGTGAACGAAGAAAACTACTTCATCTTCAAGAAGGTCTCCGTAACGGTCAAAGGCAATAAAGGCAACATCCGCAGCATTCGTTAATTCCTGCTGCAAGAGAGTGTCTGAGGCAGCTATCGGATCAGCGCAGTGCAGTCCTCCACGGTGCTAGCTGTTGCTGATCTGGCCTGAGCATCTTCGGTGATGTGAGCTGAAGGTACACGGGGTTGATAGGTGGCCGGATCTGCTTGGTTTGCTCTCGTTGGTAGATGCTTTTCACATAATCTTCACATCTGCCTGAGTACTCTCGAACCATCCGTTAAAAGCAATACCCCTAGCCCGTTCCCCAGCGGGCTTTTTTTTGTGTGGGTTGGCCCAAGCTTCGCCATACTCAAGGCCCATCGATCCCGATGTTCAAGGAGACGATCATGCCTCGCCAGACACCCGACCAGACACCGCCCGCTCCCGAGGAGCCGAGCCTGATCAACGACCCTGGAAATGAAGACCCGGGCTCCTTGCTCGACGATGCACGAGTGCCCCTGCAAGAGGCGCCCGAAGACCACGAAAGCCCGCCCGAGGCTGCCGAATAGAGCCCGCGGAAACAGCCCCCAGCTCCCTCGGTTGCTCCTGACCCAAGCCCGCCGCTATGCTGCTGAATCCTTTAATTGGTGAATCGCCAACAAAGAACTGGCCGTACCTGAGCCGCTCCCTGGAATGTACTTTTGCTAACGGATCAGATGCGATGAATGCACAGTTGAACGATTTGGGGCCGATCAAGGCCGTCATTTTCGACATGGACGGCCTGCTCCTGGACACCGAGGGCATCTACACCGAGATCACCCAGTTGATCGCCGAACGCTACGGGCGCACCTACGATTGGACCATCAAGCAGAACATCATCGGCCGGGGCGCCGGCGACCTGGCCCGTTATGTGGTCCAGGCCCTGGACCTGCCCATCAGCGCCGAAGAGTTCCTGGTCATGCGCGAACCGCTGATGCGCGAGCGCTTTCCCCGCGCCGAGGCGATGCCCGGTGCCCAGCAGCTGGTACGGCATCTGAAGGCACACAGGATCCCCATCGCTGTCGGGACCAGTTCGTCGCAGATGTCCTTTGGCGAGAAAACCACCCGCCATGGCGACTGGTTCGCGCTGTTCGACACTATCGTCACCGCCGATGACCCGGAAGTGACGGCGGCCAAGCCGGCACCGGATATCTTCCTTACCGCAGCTCGCCGCCTGGGGGTGGCCCCCGCGGAGTGCCTGGTGTTCGAGGATTCGCCGTTCGGCGTCACCGCCGCCCGGGCCGCTGGCATGAGCGTGATTGCGGTGCCCGATCCGGCCATGGCCGATAGCAAGTTCGCCCATGCCGATGCGATCCTGCGATCGTTGAAGGCCTTTCAGCCCGCGGCGTGTGGCTTGCCCAGGCTGGACTGGCCAGCATAAAGCCGTGCCTGCCCAGGCCTGGAGCTCCTGGGCAGTTCTACCTTAATGGCTGCGTGCCGCAGACAGGTCGATTTCCAGGGCCATGATGCTCAGTCCCTCACTGATCCTGGAGGGGCCGAGGCGCCGGATATTGAACTTCCTCTTGATCAGCAGCCGGGCGATCGCACTTGGCGAAACCGTCAGTAGTTTGCGTGCCCCCAGGGACTTGGCGTACTCGAAGGCTTCAAGCAACAGCGACATCGAGTGGGATGAAGAATAGGCATTCAGAACATCGGTGTCCTTATCGAGGGATACAGCGGCGAACCTGGACAACTCCCAGACATGAGTTTGAGAGGGCGGCTGGGCTGAACCCAGCAGGTCGGGAAATACTTCCGATAATAGATAAGGGCGGGTTGTAGGTAGCAGGCGTGCGGTACCTACAATGGCACCTGTTTCATCTTTGGCAGCGAGATAAAGCGTGTCATCCCGGTCAAACTCGTCGAGTTCCAACTGGTCGGGGCAATCCAATGGCCAACCGAGCTTTTCGACAAATACCTTATAACGATAAGAAGCAATGTCCTGCTTAAGCTGCGAGCCTAATGCTTTACCATTTCCGGAAAAAATACGCATCATACATCCTCGGCGTTCAAGTCGAGCGTGATCGTAAATTAGTGAGTAAAGCCGGGTACCTACCATTATTGGTAGGTAGGTGGCTTTTTTTGCCGGGCAAAGGCCTGGCGGCATTAGTGCTGGTCGCCGGACAGAAGGTATGGGCAGCCGGCGCCAGCATGGCTCAGGAGCAGAAGAGTTCCTGAAGCTGAGGTGCAAAAGGGGAATGTAAAGGCAGAGAAAGTATACGGTTTGGGTTTGTTTTATTGTTTTCTATTAATGTTATTTAGATCAGTAGTCCTGTGAGGAAGGCTTGGACAACGGCGGCAGTTTTATTTGCTGCACTTAGTTTTAGAATGGAGTTCTTGATGTGAAAGTTTACTGTGTTTTCTGATATGGCCAGCAAGCAGGATATTTCAAATGAGGTCTTTCCGCTGCCGGTCCACTTTAGAACCTCTTTCTCACGGGATGTAAGCTTAACTTCGTAGGGGTTGGCAAGGCGCGTGCTGATCCGGTTTGAAAGTGTGATATGAGCGACACTTACCAGCCAGCGCATTTTAATTTCGTTGGCATCCAGTTCCTGGCGGGTGATGGGTTGTGAAGAGCGACTGAGTGATAACATGCTGGCTGCACCGGCGGCATTGGTGCTTGACTGCGACCATCCAACTTTAAGTCCAGCTGCCCGCGCTTCCTCCCAAAATACCGGTGCTTCGCGAAATACCGCGTCCTCCCAGATGATTGGTGTCTGGGATTGCCTTCCTTGTGCCACTATTGGATCAGTGGCCAGGTAGTTTTCAGTGTCGTAGCGCCTCTGCCATTGACGAGGATAGTTGTTGAACATCACGACTTTCTCCTCGGGAAAAATCACCTGTAGCCCGTAAGCACAGTACTCGAATTCAAGAGTTGTAGCCGCATCTTGAATTCGCTTGACTATTTGAGATTCGGAAAGTTTCAGGTCCGTTATCATCAGTAAGTCATCTTGCCAGCTTTTCATAAATACCCTCCTTGTATAGTCACCTTTCGTACTGCGGTGACATCGAGTTGCGTCGCGAATCTGACCAGTTCTACGATGGAAATCAAGTTTATAAATATGAAACATACGTAAATGTAAGTTTGGCGTCAGAAAAAAGATGTGGCAACGGGCGCTTGCCAGCAACTTATCCGATGGCGTCTTGCCGGAATAGAAAGAGTAAAGGCTTCGTCTCGCTGAGTACCTACCAATAGTGGTAGTTACAGATGAGCGGTAATGTCTCTAGATTGTTGAAGGACGGACGGGCTGAGCTGTTTGAACGCGCCGGCAGTCTAGATGAGCTCCACAGGGAATATAAAAATCAATGGAGAGAACTGCCCGTGCTTAAGAAGGTACTTGTCAATGTTGAGGCGACGCCATCGTGCCCAGCAGCATGCAGTATGTGCCCCCGCTCAGTGATCAAGGACTATGGTTTTATTTCGCTGGAGACCATGGACAAGATAGTGTCGCAGATAGACCCTTCCTATGTCTGGGAACTTGACTTGGCGGGCAGGGGGGAGCCGACCATTCATCCAGAGTTTCATGAGCTCTTGCGAATGATGCGCCGCTCCGGAGTCTTGACTGACGTGACCACAACGGCGGTCACTTTCAATCAGCGCAATATAGATGCCTGTGTACAAAACGTTGATGTCATCAGGCTGTCTGTCAGTTCTATTCAGAAAGAGGTTTTCGATAAGGTTCACATTGGCCTGAACCACGAGAAAATCTGGCGCAACATTGCCGCGTTGGCCGAGGCCGCGGCGGATAAAGTCATTGTCCATTTGACCGGCGGTCCGGCGATCTATAGCACATTGCCGGCAACTGTCGCACATTTGCGCAGCCTGGGTTTCAAGCGGATCTATCTGTTCCCGCTCTGGAACCGAGGTGGGGATATCAACGCCAAACTCGAAAGTGAATACCGTCAGAAACTCGTGCGCGAGTTGGGCTTGAACCTGTCTGAGAGTGAGTACAAAACAGGCATGGGCAAGGTCAAGTTCATGCTGAACGCTCTGTTGGGCACCCTTGAAAATCGAAACTTTTGTGCAATTGGCGATGGCAGCGTCAGTATCAGTTATACCGGCGAGATACTCGGTTGCTTCCAGGATTTCGGGCACGTATCAAATATTGGTCATATTGATAATGACAACCTGAAGAAGATTGTGAAAAGCAGGGTGAAGCAGTTGGGCAATATGGAGATTTGCCAGGGCTGTAATTCACGCAAGGCGGTTTTCAAGTTGCCAATGTTCTTGGTCAGCTAAATAATTTTCTGCACTGTTGTACAGGGATGACACGCCGTGAGTATGCAGGAAACCGATTTCTTATTGCTGAATTGTTGTAACTTACCGTGGCGTCCGATATATCCGTATGCCTTTGTTCAGATCAGTGAGATTGCTCGGCGATTCGATATCAGGGTCACACGTATTGATTTGTTGTACGTTGAGCATTGGTACGAGCATCTTAAAAGCGTGATAAAGACCCAGCGTCCGAAGATGATTGGTATACATCTGCGGCAAGGGGATTCTCTTGATCTTTCCAACTATGATGCCGTAGACGGTGAACCTGGGAACTACTTTAGAACCTATTACCCCGTTGAAGACAGCAGGCGCCTGATTCGCCTGGTGAGGGAGTTGACGGATGCGCCTATCATCATGGGTGGCTTTGGTTTCACCACTCATGCCAGAAAGTTGGCTAACTATCTGGAAATCGATCTTGGCTTGCAAGGCTGTCCAGATGGTTTCTTTCGCGCCTTCAACGACACACTTTCCGGGCGAAATCTGGGGGCTGTGCCTGGCCTGATTCACAAGAACGGGTCGGAGTACCTATACAACGATGTCGGTTTCTACAAACCAGCCGAAGTGACCGAGTACCGGCTGGATATCGTTAACGAGATCAAGGCCTTTTACGGTCCGGCATTACAGTCGAAAACGCCACCGACCATTGCCGTAGAAGTTTCACGCGGATGCCCGTTCCAGTGCTATTTCTGTGTCGAACCTGACGTCAAGGGCAAGCGGATTGACAAGCGTAATCTGGATGTGGTCGAAGCCGACCTGGAGTTTCTATTAAAAAACGATCTTTATGACTTCTGGTTTATCTGTTCTGAACTGAATATCGGTGGTGCTGGTTTCGCCCTGGAACTGGCCGAGCGGGTGATCAGGCTTAATGAGCGTTATAAGAAGCGTCAGATTAAATGGTCGGGATATTCGCTGCCTTCGCTGGGTCACGATGAGCTGAAGACAATGATGCGTGCCGGTTACACCGGAGCCATGAACGATATTCTTTCGTTGGACGAAGATAATCTGAA
Organism: Pseudomonas sp. LD120; assembly: GCF_009861525.1. Lineage (GTDB taxonomy): Bacteria > Pseudomonadota > Gammaproteobacteria > Pseudomonadales > Pseudomonadaceae > Aquipseudomonas. Next base: position 2,191,364 of record NZ_WVHL01000005.1, read on the forward strand.
GCGGGCGAAGGTGCCGTACAAGAGAGAGCAAGCCGTTACCTTTCTCAAAAGCCTGTCTTCGATACGTGCGGAAATTCATGAAGAAAAAACGCGAAAGCTGGAAGAGCAGGCGAAGTTTACCGCCAGTGCGCCGATTGAATATTCCAATCTCATCTCGTTCTTTCTGGGGAACGCGCATGCGGACAGATACACCATCGCTCGTACGTTGGCGTTTCTGGAAGAAAGTGGACTGACAAACAAGTACGAGGCGGGGTATGTGATTCCCAGTACTCGGGTATTTGGCATCGGCCGGACTCAGGATTTTGTTGCGAGGGATACCACTTACTCCTTTGGTCGTGATGGTGTTATCGCCACGGATTCCAAGTGGCCGACCTTTCATTTTCCAGACTTTCTTGTCAGTGCCCTGGGAGATCGAGAACGGATATACAGTTTTTTCAACTACGTATCCAACACCCTGATGTGCCAGGCTCATCGCAAAGATAAGTCGTTCAGCCAGTTCATAGCGCTCTATCTGGAACAACATCTTGATGACTGCTCGGCGCATTGGACGGACTTGGCAAAGTTGCTGGGCCGGGATGCCCAGGCGCGACTCTTGCCCAGCGACATCAAGGCGTTGCTGAGTCGTGAGGCCGCTGATGACAGAGCATTGCAGGAAGATGTTTATCACGCTTGGCTGCTTGAATTGTTCGGGCGAAATTCAAGCAGTATTCAGCCGGTTATAGGGTTGTTCGGGAAACAGCACTTTTCCGGTGTAAAACTTGCATCCAGTGACTATGTGTTCACGCAGTTGTTTTATGCGCGTTTCTCCAATGCTGGAGAGTGGATTGAACTTGCAGAACACCTGGCACCTGATAGCAAAGGTTATGCCGCGTTGTTTATGCGGTATATCGAGTATGCAATAGGTCTTGTATTCAGACACGAATATAAGGATCTGTTATTTGAGCTTTGATCTGGCCTGGCAGGGAGCCTATGCGATGTTGGCAAATGCAGTTTCCAACCTTCGATTGATCGAGACATTGAGTGAAAAAGTTCCTGGCTGGGCACTACGTGGCCTGCAGGGACGCTATCACTGGCAACTTGAGTCTGGCGTTCATCTGGGCTGCATGGATGTTTCTGAAACACTGAGCTGGTCGTTTGCCGCGCAGGAATACCCACCACGCGCCACCATCGTGCTCAGTGATATGACTCTCCAGGCCTTGGCAAACAAGGTCGATGATCCGCTGACCCTGTTCAATACCGGGAAGTTGCTGATTAACGCAGACAGCGACCACTCCGTTATTGCCGTCGATGTAATGAAGTTGTTGAATTTTATCTTCAACAATGCCTTGGTCGACACTCAGCGCATTGCTCAACTGGAGATCCGCAGTACTCAAGGAAAGGATTTTCCGTTTTGCCAGGTGATCACTGATGAAAGGGATATCGAGCCTTATTTGCGTCGTGGTGAGCCGGTCATTGTGCGCAATGCGGCAGTTTCATGGCCGATCTTCTCGATGCCCGTCGGCCACATCGTGAATCGGGTAGGCAACCTGGACGTGAGTCTTCTTCTTGAGGAATACGATCTGGAACATGCTCAGCCACCGAAGTACCGGAAAACCTCGTTTGCCGAATATGTAGAGTCCCTGTATGCCGCGCAAGCGTCTGTCAGCGGTTATATGGCGGCCAATACCGTACCGCCTGCATTGGACGATACCTACTGTTTTCCGAGTGTCTTCGCGCGCGAGGTATTCAACACGCCAAGATGGTGGATAGGTCCGGCCAGTACCGGGCTGAGATTACACAGGGATATGGTGGATAACTTTCTGGTGCAATTGAAAGGGCGCAAGAAAATACGCCTTTATGCCCCCAGTGAAACGAGATTTCTCTACCCGGCCAGTGTCGGCGGGAACTTGATGTATGAGCCCAGTCGGGTTGATCCGGAAAACTATCAGGATGAGAAGTTTCCGGATTATCAGCAGTCGGTATCCACTGTTTGCGAATTGCGGCCTGGCGATATGTTGTATTTGCCGGCCGGTTGGTGGCACCACGTCCTGAATCTGGAAGTGTCCTGGTCACTTAACTTTTTTGCCGTAAATGGTGAGCCAAGAGTCTTGTCTGTTAATCGTGATAACTATGAGAGTGTCCAGCTATGAGTAATTTGAAAGACTTGAGGAAGGGCGATTTGCCGCAAGCAACGGAAGCGGCACTCTTGGTTCGTTCTGGCTTTGATGTGGTGCCGGGCAGCGATGATGTTTCTCCCGAGTTCAATGACCCTTCCTATATGTTGAAGGACCCCCTGGGCCTGACTACGCGGGCCTTGGAAAAGTACGGGAATATCGTTTACCTGCCGGGCATCAACGGTTATCTCATCGCCGATGCCCCCTTTATCGAAAGCATGCTGATTGGTGACGAGCGTTTTTTTTCCAAAAGCGCCGAGACCATGGAAAAGATCAGCCCGGCCATTGGCAATGGGCTGTCGACGTTGATCGGTGATGAATGGAAGCGTCAGCGCAAGATCGCCAATCCGTCTTTCAGCAAGCGCAGCGTCGACGCTTTCGGCAACGTATTTCACGAATGCATCAACGAGATGTTCGATGAGTGGGATGCTCGTTCCGAAGGTGTTCTTGATGCAACTCAGGAGATGAAAAAGCTCACCCTGCGGATTGTCATCAAGTGCCTGTTCTCCACGGACATTCTGCGTTTTTCCAGTGATGTCACCGCGGCCCTTGAGGTCTTGCAGGAGTATTCGCTGCTGAAGTTGTGGTCGCCGGCGACCATCAGCGCCGCCGATGAGCAGGCGTACGAGAACGCCAAGAAAAAAATCGACGCGATCATCTACACCATCATCCACGATCGTCGTCAGAACAAAGAGGTCCAGCATAATGACCTGTTATCGATGTACATGTCTGCGCTGTACGAAGACACCGGGGAAGGAATGACGGATATCCAACTCCGGCATGAGGTCATGAACCTGTTTCTGGCCGGCCATGAAACCACCGCCAATGGCGTGGCATTCGCCCTCTATCTGTTGGCGAACAACTCCCGGGAACAACAGAAGCTGCATGCGGAAGTCGAGGCTGAACTCGGCAATGCAATCTGCACCCTGGAAGATTTGAAGCGCCTTGATTACACCGACTGGGTATTCAAGGAGTCCCTCAGGCTCTACCCGTCTTCCTGGGGCATGAGCCGAGTGGTGCTGGAAGACTATCAGTACAAGAACTACCTGTTTCCCAAGGGGGCGGACTTCATCGTTGCCCAGTGGGGCCTGCATCGCAATCCGGAGTATTGGCAAGAGCCTTTGAAGTTTGACCCGGAACGCTTTGCACCGGAACGCATCAAGCAAGTGCACAAGTATGCCTACCTGCCGTTCGGCGCGGGCGCCCGAAAGTGCATCGGTATCCATCTGGCCGAGGGCGAGGGCAAGACGATTCTGGTGCGTATTGCGCAACGTTATGAGTTGCGCGCAGTGGATGGCAATGAACCGACATTGAAAGCCCGGTTGTTCATGACTTCCGAGCCGGGCGTGTGCCTAGAGTTTATCAAGCGCAACTAAGGTGTTTTATGCAGACCATTGCTTTTGCGGTGCCTTTACCCGGTGACAAGAAAGAACGTTTCCTGAAGTTTGCCCAGTTGATTCGCAATGAACGCAATGCCGATTTTCGCCGGTTTCTGGAGCGCCTCGATACGGTTGAGGAGAACTGGTTCCTGCAGCCTTTTGGCGAGATGGAGCTTTTTATCTGTTATTTGGCGGCGCCAGATTTGAATGCGGCATTCGCAAAATTGGCGAGCTCCCAGCATCCCTTTGACAAGTGGATAAAGCAGGAAAACAAGGAAATCTTTGGCATGGACTTCGAGTCCCCCAGTGATGACCCGATGCCTGAAGTACTGCTGCAGTGCAAAGTTGAACCCATTCATTCACAAAGTTGGTAATAAAGATGAGCCTAACCTTATTTCGTGAGAGCTATCTGGCTGCGGTCCGTACTAAGGACTACAAGTCTTTGGCATCTTTGTACGCGGCAGATGCTATTCGCAAGTCTCCCGGACAACCTGACCGCATTGGCGTGACGCAGATCCTCGAGCACTACCAGGAATGGCAGGGCACCTTCGCCGACATGCAACTGGCCGACCGCATCCTGTTTCTCAAGGACAATGTGCTCATCGCCGTGTGGGGCTGGAAGGGGCGGCACGCCCAGACCTACATGGGCGTTGAGCCAAGCAACAAGGAAGTTGGCCTGATCGCCGCCAGCCTGTTCTGGTTCGACAGCGATTTTCGCGTGACCAAGGAACACACCTACGAGGATCCCTACACCCTGCTGATCCAGCTCGGTGTGATCGATGACCAGGGGCGCAGCGTGCCGTCGCTGACCGAGCCGTGCGAGATCTACGACTGCAAGACGCTGAAGCCGCGCTTCGAGAACCTGGCCAAGATGCGCCACTACAACGAGCTGCTGCTGAGCAAGCAGCTGGAGCCGTGGCTCGACTGCATGAGCGACGACATCGAATGGGATGACCAGATGGTCCCCGGCCTGGCCGTGGGCAAGGAACATTCGCGGGACGACTTCGTGATGCTGGCCGAAGCCTTCCCCGATGCGTCCATCAACATGACCAACATGTGGTCGGTAGGGGACTTCGTGATTCACCAGGGGATCTTCACCGCGACGCACAAGGGGCCTCTCAAAGGCATTCCCGCGTCCAACCGGGTGGTCAACGTGGACAACATGGATATTGCCTACTTTGACGGCAATGTGATCCGCAAGGGCTGGACCTTCGGCAATACCCTGGACATGGGTTCGCAAATGGGGATGGGTAAATGACTGCGCACGGCATGAAGTTGATCGGCAACGAAAACAGCGCCTGCACCCGCAGTGTGCTGATGGTTCTGAAGGAAAAGAACACGCCGGCGGAGTTTGTCAGCATCGATCTGGGGACCGGTGCGCACAAGTCGGACGAGCATCTGAGTCTCAACCCGTTCGGCAAGGTTCCGGTGCTGATCCACGGTGACCTGACCCTTTACGAGTCGCAGGCCATCAACCGTTATCTGGAGGCGATCCTGCCCGGCACTTCGTTGATCCCGCAGAACCCGCAAGACATTGCGCGGATGGATCAGTGGCTGAGCGTGGACTCCAGCTACTTCACGCCCCAGGCCTATGCCCTGGTCTGGCAAAAGCTGTTCTTGCCCATGTACGGCGGGCAGACTGACCAGGCAGCGGTCAAGGAGGCCGAGGAGAAGCTGAACGCCATCTACGCCGCCATGGATCGCGCCATTGGCGAGGAGGGGCGGTTCCTGGTGGGCGACTCGCTGTCCCTGGCCGACCTGGCGTTTGTCCAGTACACCGATTACATCCTCAAGGCGCAGAGCGAAAGCATCGTCTTCAACTACGAGAACGTGCGCCGCTGGTGGTACGGCCTGACTCAGCGCGAGTCTTACAAAGACCCGCTCTCGGTCATTCTCTGAATCATGCATGGCGTGCCACGGCACGCCATGCCCACCCTCGGTAGCAGATAGCAACGCGGAGATTGTGCGATGAGCACTTCAGCCAGAAGTCGTCGTTCGGTAGTACTGTGGATGTATGAAAACGACAACGGTCATATTCCCAAGCAAATGCTTCGTGAGTTGCTTGAGGAAAAAGGCTTTGTGGTTTTTTCCGATTTCGACATGCGCCAATGCCATGTCATTTCCGGCAAGGTCTATACCGCCTGTGGGCGCTGTCTCAGTGAGTTCGATGCCCTGTTTCATATGAACGCCGATGAACAGTCGCCGTATCAGGCCGATATTCTTCGGGCGTTGCAGGACAGTGGTGTAGCGGTGGTGAACGAGTGTGTTTCATTCTTCAACTGCCGCGACAAGTTCAAGGCCAACCAGCTGTTGCGCATGCATGGAGTGAACGTACCCGACTCCGCATTGCTGGGTAGCCAGATTGATGCTGCGGTCATTCACCAACTCTTTGCGCGCTGGGGCAGCCTGGTCTACAAGCCCCGTTCGGGCCATGGGGCCGTGGGTGTCATGCGCTTTGTGGAGGCCGAACAGTTCATCGATTTCATCCAGGCGACGGCGCACTTTCTCGGTGATTACTACGTTGAGCAATACATCGAGTTTGGCGACTACGATTGTCGGGTCGAGATCTTCAACGGCGAGTTGATGGGTGGCTACAGCCGCAAGAAGAAACACAGCTTCAAGACCAACATTTGCGCCGGTGGTGAAATGACGCCGCGCATCCTGGGGGGCGAAGTTGAAGTGGCACTCAAGGCCGCCCAGGTGTTGGGAATCAATGGGACGATCGTCGACATGGTCCAGTCGACTGCCGACCGCCAGTTCTATGTCCTCGAGGTCAATCCCCTGCTGGGCATCTTCGTCGAATCGGCCATGCGTGCCGGCACCAAGATGCCCGATACCGAGCCTGACCAGCGTTACTCCTATGACCGACTGAAGCTGGACTCGATTGCCAGCTACCTCGATGCGCTGCCTGCGCGCCAGTCACTGACACCGACGCCATGAAACCTGAGCACTGCGCGCATGCGCGGTGCAGGTACCTATTCAGGGAATTGAATGATGCAGCCCGTTATTCTCATCAGCGCCGCACGCCAGCGGCTGGCTATCAATCACTCCGCTGCCTTGGCGATGAACGTACTCAATTGCAGTTTCACCGAGCTGTTGATCAGCCTGGGCTGTGTTCCGCTGATGGTGGTGCCGGGGATGCCCGTTGAGGCGTTGGAGCGCCTGTTCAGTATTGCCGATGGGCTGTTGCTGGGCTCCGGTCAGGACCTTTGTCCGAGCAGTTACGGTGAGGAGTGCGAGGTCAGCTATTCGGCGCAGGTCTCGGGAATCGGTGAGCCTTACAAGCGGCCGCTGATGCTCAGTCCCGACAAGGACCGTGACGCACTGGAGTTGGCCTTGTACCGGCAGGCCAGGTCCCGGCGGCTACCGATTCTCGGGGTCTGCCGGGGCCTGCAATTGATCAACGTTGCCGAAGGCGGCTCGCTGCATCAGGAGATCCCCGACCGAGGGGTCGAGCACGCGATCGACCCCGATGGCTGGATCAACTATCACCCGGTGGACGTCGATCCGCAGAGCCGGCTCTATCGGATAATCGACAAGCGCAGCTTCAGCGTTTCGTCGGTGCACCACCAGGCGATCAAGCACCTGGCGCCGGGCTTGAAAGCCTGCGCGATGGCCGCCGATGGGATGGTCGAGGCGGTGGAGCTGGCCAGTCACGAGCATTTCGTCCTGGGGCTGCAGGGGCATATAGAAAAGACCCTGATCAATCATCCCGAACACCTGCAGATATGGAAAACATTCGCCAGTGAGGCTGCCACAAGGAGTCGGCAACATGTCAATTGAACACTTCCAGGTTCCCCTTTATCAGCCCTTGATGAAGAGCCTCGACGCATTCTTCGAGGCGGGCGACTGCGCCGATATTCCGCTGTTGAGCAAGCAGGTAATCATTTCCGGGTTTCCTGGAAACTTCATGACCCAGGCGATGCGCGTCGGCATCGAGGGCGGCGATGTCGAGTTCGCCAATACCTCCGGGAGCAGCTCCCAGATTCTCCAGATCATTCGTTACAAGGGCTGGTGGGGGCGTGAGTTCAAGCGCGCCTATCAGCGGGTGGCGGACATGGTTGGCTATTCGATGGAGCACGACAGGAAAGCGGTACTGACGACGGCGGCCTGTTCCGCGGTGTCGTGCTTTCTTGACGACCCGGACTACCAGCAGCGCATCCACAATGGGGTGCTGAGCCTGAATACGCATCCGGACCCTACGCGCTGGACGCTCAGCGATATCCAGCGCATCGATGCCGAACTGCGGATGTTTGCGCCAAGACTTCTGGAGATAGATCCGACCTATCTCGCGATCTTCCTCAGCAAGCGTGCGCAGTACCGGATTGCCGAGCCTCTTTATATCCCTGACTACATCGCAGCCTCCTACGAGTACATGACCACCAATGTTCGCCGGCTGATCGAGAGCGCCTATGGTTTGCCGGTACTCAGCATGTATGGCTCGACGGAGTTGGGTGTGCTGTTCATGCAGAATCGCAGCGGCACTTTTGTCCGTTGTGGCCACGACACACTGGTCGAACTCAGGCCGTACCTGGCCCGGCGCAATCTGTTCGAGTTGATTGTCACGTCCTGGAAAAACCCGCTGATGCCTTTGTTGCGCTATGCCACCGGGGACCTTGTCGAAGTGCCGGAAGGCGAGTGGTCGAATAAGGTCTTCGGCACCGTGGATGACATTCCGTTGCTGAAGCTGCATGGCCGTATCAGGGACTGCCTGGTGGCCGATGATGGGGAGCTCAAGACCCTCGCCGATCTTGACGAGTTGTTTGCCGTTTCCGCGCCTTGGGTCCGGCAGTATCAACTGCAGGTGACCGAGCACAAGGTCACGCTGTTCTACGTTTCGGATGTCCAGGAACACGACGCCGCCCTGCCGGCCGTCGAGCGGTGCCTGCGTGGCTGGTTTGGCCATATGCGTAGTGTTGAATCAATGGCTGTTCCAAGCATTGCGCCGCAAGCCTCGGGAAAGTTTGCAATTATCAAATAGCGGGTTCGTGAAGAGTCGTCCCTCATTAAAAAAAGAGAGAATGTTATGCAAGCCTTGGATGTGAAATACATGGTGTTGCCGGATGCGCGCAGTGACTTTCCGTTCTTTCGGGATAATCAGCGGATCTACCTGGACAGTTCATCCACCTCGTTGAAACCCGCGTCGGTGATCAGCGCCATCACTGACTTTTACCTGCATGCCGGTAGCAATGTCGGGCGCTCCAATCATCAGTACGCTCAGTTGTCCACCCAACTGTTTGAGTCGTCGCGCAACAAGCTGGCCTGCTTTCTGGGGTGCAGCGCCGACGAAGTGATCTTTACCGCCAATTGCACGGACTCGATCAATCTGCTCGCCCACGCTTTGGCGTTGGGCAAGGGCGACCATGTAGTGGTTTCGCCCCTGGAGCACCATTCCAATCTCCTGCCCTGGTTATCCAGGTGTCGAGTCACGGTTGCCCGTCTGGATCAGAACGGTTGTATCGACCTGGATCATCTGGATTCGTTGCTTGCCGCCGACCCGGCCCGGCTGGTCGCGGTCTGCCATGCATCGAATGTCACCGGCAACGTGCAACCCGTCAGGCAAATCTGTCAGATCGCCCGGGCGCGGGGGGCGCTGAGCCTGCTGGATGCGGCGCAGACCGTTGGCCATATCCCGGTCAATGTCGGGCAGATCGATTGTGATTTTCTCGCCCTTTCCGGGCACAAGATGTTCGGCCCCTCGGGGATTGGCGCGCTGTACATGCGGCGTGATCTCCAGGCGTCGATGCACAGCTATCGCTATGGCGGCGGCATGGTCAACAAAGTGGAGCAGGGCGACGTCAGTTATCAATCCGGCCCTGGTCGGTTCGAGGCCGGCACGCCGAACATTGAAGGCGCCATCGGGCTGGGGGCGGCGGTCGACTATATCAACGGCCTGGGCGGGCAGTGGGTGCAAGACCACGATGAGGATCTGGAGCGCTATTTCCTGTCGCAGATTCAATCGGTGCGCAATATTGAAATCGCCTTCCCCGTCGGGCCACAGCACCTGCCGATTTTTCCTCTGGTTGCCGTCGGCAAGGTCGATATCGGCTTCGTCTCGCGGATTCTTTCCGATCGTTACGACATTGCGCTGAGTTCCGGATACCAGTGCAACCAGCCGCTCTACCGCAACAGTGGAATTAATGGCGCCTTGCGGGTCTCGATGCATCTTTACAACAGTCGTGAAGATATCGACACGTTGGTGATGGCACTCACTGATCTCCAGGATCTGCTGGCTTAGTAGGAGGGAATCAATATGGCCGCTGAATTGCTGGAAGTATTGGGCGCAAGCACCATCACCAAGGAAGATTGCATTGCCTATTTTCATCGGCATATAAAACGCCGGACTTCGGCATTGATCGGACTTGAGTACGAGTTGATCCTGATTGATAAGGCGACTTCCCTGAGTGTGCCGTTCTTTGGCTTGCGCAGCCTGTCGAGCATCTTCAAGGGCTTGCTGGCATATGGCTATTTGCCGGTTTATGACGATGGCTTGATTATCGGTTTGAGGCGCGGCGGCACGGTCATCAGCCTGGAGCCCGGTGGCCAGGTGGAGTTCTCTTCATCGGCGCTGCGTCTGGTGTCCGATGTTGTTATCGAACTTGAAGTGTTTCTGCGGGAACTGGATCAGGTCTGCCAGTGCCTGGCCATTTCGTTGCTGCCCATCGGTTATCGGCCTTACGGGGGCGTGGCGTCGGTGGCGACGGTGCCGCGCACTCGCTACTTGCACATGATGCCTATCCTGGAAAAGGTCTCGGGGGCTTCGGCCGGGCAGAAGATGACGGCCTCGATGCAGGTTTCCGTCGACTACTTCTCCGAGCGGCATGCGGGCAAGTTGTTGCAGTTGGGGGTTGCCTGTCAGCCTTACATCGTCGCGTTGTTCGCCAACTCCCCGTACTTTTCGGCGGCCACCAGCCGCTATAAAAGTCATCGGATGCATGCCTGGACCCAATTCGATCAGCAACGCTCCGGGATTCCCGAGTTCATGTTGCGCGCACACTTCAGCGCCCATACCTTTGAGCACTATGTTGACTGGGCCCTGGAGAAACCGCTGCTGTTCATTCAGCGTGAAGGGCAGTTGATCCACATGAACGACCTGAGTTTTCGCGACTACATGCGCCGGGGGGCGGCCTCGGGCGCTGCCACGCTTCAGGATTGGATCATGCACCTGGGTACCCTCTACCCTGAGGCCCGGCTGAAGAACATTGTCGAGTTTCGCTCGGCCGACACCTGTGCGCCTCACTTCGCCGCTTCACTCGCGGCCTTCTGGAAGGGCCTGGCCTATAGCGAAGAGGCTCTTGATGCCGCGTTGGACATGCTGGGCGGGCAGACTTCCGTCGAGTTGAATCGCAAGTATGCCCAGGCCGCGGAGTTCGGCATGGCCGGGGTCGATGGGGCGGGGAACTCGCTGGCCGAAGGGATTCGACGCCTGGTCGGGCTGGCCGCTCAGGGGTTGCAGTATCAGGGTGCATCCAAGCTCGAGAGTGGTTATCTGCAAGCGCTGAACGAGATGATCGCAACTGGGCAATCGGCAGCGGATCTAATGCTCAACAAGGGCGTGCCTATATGCTTGGGCGCAAACCCGAAAACAGCTTATTCGAACATTAAGTGCGTCTCCTAAAGCAATCTGCCGCGCGTTGCGAATGGTAGTCGACTGTAATATATTCCGCCCTCGTAAATGAGTGCGTGCGGCATTTTTCAGGAGTTGTTCATGAAGACGGAAAGTATCAGGAAGATAGAAGATAAATGGCTCGCTCGCTGGGAAAATGAAAAGCATTACTCCGTTGAACTAGATACTTCTCTGCCTAAATATTATTGCCTTGACATGTTTCCTTATCCTTCGGGTGCCGGTCTGCATGTTGGGCACCCGCGCGGATATATTGCGACTGACGTATATAGTCGTTTTAAACGAATGGCTGGTTTCAATGTTTTGCATCCCATGGGTTTCGACTCTTTCGGGTTACCCGCGGAACAGTATGCAATCGAAACCGGACAGCACCCAAGAGTGACCACTGACAAGAACATTGCCACGTTCAAGTCGCAGTTGAGAAAACTGGGTTTCTGTTATGACCCGGACCGCGAGATCAAGACTTCCGATGCTCAGTACTATCACTGGACGCAGTGGATATTTTCCCAACTGTTCGACAGTTGGTACTGCCTCGATACGCACCAAGCCCAGCCTGTCGATACCCTGATCCAGCGCTTTGAACAATCCGGCAACGCCGGGGTGAATGCTTGGTCCGATTCGCGGACCACAACCATCAGTGCGCAACAGTGGGCCGCTCTCTCGCCTTTGCAGCAGTCGGAGTTCCTGATGAACTACCGATTGGCGTACCGCGCCGACTCTTATGTGAACTGGTGCCCGGCCCTGGGCACGGTGCTGGCCAACGATGAAATCAAGGACGGTTTCTCCGAGCGTGGTGGCCATCCGGTTCAGAAAAAGATGATGAAGCAGTGGATGCTGCGCATTGGCGCGTATGCCGATCGCCTGCTGGAAGGGCTTGATCGTCTGGATTGGCCGGAAGCGTTGAAGGATATGCAGCGCAATTGGATCGGCAAATCCCAGGGCGCGGAAATTGATTTCCAGGTTCGTGATTCGCAGGTTTCGATCAAGGTTTTCACCACTCGCCCGGATACGCTTTACGGCGCGACGTTCCTGGTGCTGGCGCCTGAGCATGATGCCGTCGAGGCAATCACTTCAGCGTCGCTCAAGCCCGCAGTGGCCAATTACCGCGAAGAAGTGGCCTTGCGCTCCGAGCGCGAGCGGATGGCCAAGGCCGAGCGGATCACCGGCCAGTTCACCGGCGCCTACGCCGTCCACCCCTTGACCGGCGAAAACCTGCCGATCTGGATTGCCGACTACGTCCTGGCCGATTACGGCACGGGCGCCATCATGGCGGTCCCTTCCGGGGATCAGCGGGATTTCAACTTTGCCCAGGCCTTCGATCTGCCTGTGGTGCATATCTATGAGGGGGCGGAGCAGGCCGCCAAGCCATTCCTGATCAATGAAGGCCGCCTGATCAATTCCCAGCAAGCCAGTGGCATGCTGCGTGCCGAGGCTACTGAGTGGATCCTGCAGCGCCTGGTGGCGACCGGAACCGCCAAGCGCACCTTCAATTACCGTATCCGCGATGCGATTTTTGGCCGCCAGCGCTATTGGGGCGAGCCGATCCCGGTGTATTACGACGAGCAGGGCATTCCTCGTGTGGTGCCCGAGCAGGACCTGCCGGTGACCCTGCCCGATGTCGAGGCCTTCCTGCCGACCAGCGAGGGTGAGCCACCGTTGGAGCGGGCCCGTAGCTGGCGCTATGGCGGCTGCAAGTATGAAACCACCACCATGCCCGGTTGGGCCGGGTCGAGCTGGTACTTCCTCAGGTACATGGACCCGACCAACAGCCGTGAGCCCGTGTCGAAGGAGGCCCTGGCCTACTGGCAGGCCGTGGACCTGTATGTCGGCGGTTCCGAGCATGCCACCGGCCACCTGCTGTACTCGCGCTTCTGGACGCATTTCCTCAAGGATCGCGGTGTGCTGAGTTTTTCCGAGCCCTTCAAGCGGGTCTTGTGCCAGGGCATGATCCTTGGCGTCTCGGCGATCATCTATCGGGACAAGGCGACCCATGAATTCGTCTCCGCCGATCTCAAGGACGGGCGGGATGTGCAGCCGCTGTATGTCGATATCAGCATGGTGAATGACAAGAACCAGGTGGATATCGACGCCCTTCGCACATGGCGCCAGACCTACACCGAAGGCACCTTTGTCTGCTCCAAGGGCGTGTTCCTGTGTGATCGCCTGTCGGAAAAGATGTCCAAGTCCAAGTACAACGTGGTCAATCCCGATGACCTGATCGAGGTCTATGGGGCGGACACCTTCCGCCTGCATGAAATGTTCCTCGGGCCGATCGACCAGACCGCCATCTGGTCGACGCAATCCATCGACGGCCCGCACAAGTTCCTGCAGAAGGTCTGGCGTCTGTTTCTGGACGAGCAGGGCGCGGTGATCGTGGATGACCTTGAGCCCGGCGACGAGGAACTCAAGGCGGTGCACACGGCGATTGCCAAGGTAGGGCGTGCCACCGAGGACATGTCCTACAACACCGCGATTGCCGCTCTGATGATCTGCGTGAACCAGCTCAGCGTCTTGCAGTGCCATAAGCGTGGTGTGCTGGAGCTGTTGCTCAAGCTGTTGCACCCCTATGCGCCGTTCATTACTGAAGAACTGTGGTCCGAGGCCTTGGGGCACTCGCGGTCGATCCTCGATTGCGGTTATCCCGTCGCCGACGAACGTGTGCTGTATGAGGCGCAGTTCGAATGCCCGGTCTCCATCAATGGCAAGTTGCGGACCCGCATCATGCTGCAGCGGGGGATGACGGAAGAGGCAGTGAAGGCCCAGGTGCTGGAGGATGCAACGGTGCAACGCTGGCTGTCTGGCGGGCGCTTGCTGAAGTTCATCTTCGTCCCTGATCGGATCATCAACATCGTCTGCGCCGCGAACCCTGATTGATCCCGCGCACCTGTTGCACACCGGCCGGGCCGGGGCACAGAGCCCCGGCCCGGCTTTTTATGCGGGTCGGAATCAGGCGCCGAAACCGCCGTCGATGGTCAGGCTGGCGCCGGTGATGTAGCCCGCTTCCGGGCTGGCCAGGTAGGCGACGAAACCGGCGATTTCCTCGGCGTGGCCATAACGGCGGATGGCCATCAGGTCCAGCAGGCTGTCGGCGAAGTCACCGTCTGCCGGGTTCATGTCGGTGTCCACCGGGCCGGGCTGGACGTTGTTGATGGTGATGCCCCGCGGGCCCAGGTCCCGGGCCAGGCCCTTGGTCAGGCCCACCAGCGCGGCCTTGCTCATGGCGTAGGGGCCGCCGCCGGGGAAGGGCATGCGCTCGGCGTTGGTGCTGCCGATGTTGATGATGCGTGCGCCTTCGCCCATGTGCCGCGCCGCTTCCTGGGTGGCGATGAACACGCTGCGCACGTTGATCGCCAGGGTCCGGTCGAAATCCTCCAGCTTGAACTCATCCAGGGGCGCCATGGCCAGTACGCCGGCGTTGTTCACCAGAATGTCGAGGCGGCCAAAGGCCTGCACGGTGTCGTTCACGGCGCGGCGAATGGCCTCGGCGTCGGCGCTGTCGGCGTGGATTGCCAGGGCCTTGCCGCCGTTGGCCGTGACGCGCGCCTGCAGCGCCTGGGCCTTGCTCGTCGAACTGACGTAGGTAAAGGCGACGCTGGCGCCTTCGGCCGCCAGGCGCTCGACGATGGCCGCGCCGATACCGCGGGAACCGCCCTGGATCAGGGCCACTTTGCCACTCAGGTCATGTTTGCTCATATGCTTCTCCAGAAATTCAAGGCCGGGTTGCCTTGATCTGGGAGCGAGTATCGACCGCTGATTGGCCTCTGTGTAGCCGCTAATTCCTATACTCTGTATAAACCAAAAGTTTAGAGTGGTCGCTTATGGAAGCCTTCAGCAGTATCGAATGTTTTGTCCGCAGCGCTGAAGTCGGCAGTTTTGCCGAGGCGGCGCGACGCCTGGGATTGACCCCGGCCGCGGTGGGTAAAAGCGTGGCCAAGCTGGAGGCGCGGGTGGGCGTGCGTTTGTTCCAGCGCAGTACCCGGCGTTTGACCCTGACCGAGGCCGGACGCTTGTTCCTGGCAGAAGTCAGCGACAGCCTGCAGACCATCCAGAATGCCGTGAGCAGCTTGTCCACCGTCCAGGGGCGCCCGGCAGGCACGCTCAAGGTCAGCATGGGAACGGTATTTGGCTGTTTTTACATCGTGCCGATGCTCGCCAGCTTCCTGCAGCGTTACCCGGACATCCAGCCGGACTGGCATTTCGACAATCGCCAGGTGGACCTGATCGGCCAGGGCTTCGATGCCGCCATCGGTGGCGGTTTCGAGTTGCCACAAGGGGTGGTCGCCCGGCGCCTGGCACCGGCCCATCGGGTGCTGGTGGCCAGCCCGGCCTATCTCGCGGGGCGGGCGCCGATCCATGATCCGCAGGACCTGCAGCATTGCCGGGGGATCCTGATCCGCTCTCCGCAGACCGGCCGCATCCGTCCCTGGCAACTCAGCGGGCGCGGCGGTAGCGTGCGCCCGTTGGAGCTCAAGGCCAGCATGACCATGAGCGATTCCGAGGCGGCCTGCGTGGCGGCCGCCCAGGACCTGGGGTTGGCCCTGGTGAGCATGCCGTTTGCCGTCAACTACCTGCGTTCCGGCGCGCTGCAACGGGTCTTGCCGGATTGGTACGTCGACGACGGCTTCACCTCGATCTACTACGCCGAGCACAAGATGCTCCCGGGCAAGACCCGGGCCTTTGTCGACTTCGTCATCGAGCAGTTCGCCGAACAGGGCCTGGCGCAAACCTTCAGCGCCCTGTAGCAACCGGCTCGCCGGCGAACCCGGCAGTTGCCTGACTCAGCGCCCTGAACGCAGCGGCCAGCCAAGCACCTTTTTTGGCCGTGGCGTCGCGTAGGTGCGTACCTTCGAGGTGGACAACCCCAGGCGTACCAGCGATTCGGCAATGGTCACCGCCGCCGTGACCCCATCCACCACCGGCACCCCGGTGCGCTGGCGGATCTGTTCATCCAGTCCGGCCATGCCGCCACAGCCCAGGCAGATGACCTCGGCCTTGTCCTCGGTCACCGCCCGTTCGGCCTGGTGCACGATGGACTCCACCGCCCGCAGCGGGTCTTCCTCCAGTTCCAGCACCGCCAGGCCGCTGGCTCGTACCGAGGCGCAGCGCTCATAGAGGCCGGACAGCTTGAGCCGGTCTTCGATCAGCGGCACGGTGCGGTCCAGGGTGGTGACTACCGAGTAGGCGTGGCCGAGGAACATCGCCGTGCTGGCGGCGGCGTCGGTGATGTCCACCACCGGCACATTCAGCAGCTCCTGCAGGCCTTCGCGGCCGTGCTCGCCGTAGCCGGCCTGGATCACCGCGTCATAGGGCTGGTCGTAGGCCAGTACCCGGTCCATCACGGCAATGGCCGCCAGGTAGCTTTCGAAGTTGCCTTCCACCGATTCGGCGCCGAAGTAGGGAGTCAGGCCGATGATCTCGGTGCCCGGCGCCGCCACGCTTTGTGCCTGGCGGGCGATGGCCTGGGTGATGCTGTCGGTGGTGTTGACGTTGACCACGAGAATGCGCATGGGGGTTCCTTGCAGGTTGGGCAGTTCAGGGCCCGGCGTACCGGGCCGTTCAGGTTCAATGGCTGACGTTGTCCACGGCGATGGATTCGCCGCTGACGTCCGCGTAACCGGGCTGGCGCTTGGCGATGATCAGGTACAGCAGGCCGGCGATGCCGGCGCCGATCAGCCAGGAAAAGGGTGAGACGCTGGCAAAGCCCGGCACCAGGGCCAGCACGATGGCAATCAGCGCCGCGGGCACGAAGGCCGCCACCGCTCGCAGATTGACCCCGCGGCTATAGAAGTACGCGCCTTGCGGGTCTTCGCTGTACAGCTGTGGCACGTGGATCTGGGCTTTGCGCAGGATCCAGTAGTCCACCATGATCACCCCGTACAACGGGCCTAGCAGGGCGCCCAGGCCGGAGAGGAAATACACGATCACCAGCGGGCTGTTGTACAGGTTCCACGGCAGGATCAGCACCGCCAGCGCCGCACTGATCAGCCCGGCGCGGCGGAAGGTCAGGTATTTGGGGGCCAGGTTGCTGAGGACGAAGGCCGGTGCGACGAAGTTGGCCATGATGTTCACCGCCACGGTGACGATCAGGAAGGCCAGGCAACCCAGGACCAGGAACAGGGTGTTGGGAATCGAAGCGATGATTTCGGTGGGGCTCTCGATGACCCGGCCATTGATCTGGAACTGCGCGCCGCACAGCAGCACGGTGATGGTGGCGAACACCAGGATGTTCACCGGCAGGCCCCAGAAGTTGCCGACCTTGATGGTCTTGCGGCACGGCGAGGAGCGGGCGAAGTCGCAGAAATTGAGGATCAGCGTGCCGTAGATCGCCAGCCACAATGCGCCGCCGGCGAAGATCTGCCGCCACATTTCTCCGCCACTCAGGGGCTCGCGAATCGACCAGGCGATCTGTCCGTCGGCCTGGGTGTACATCCAGGCCGCCAGGCAGGCCACGGTCAGCAGAATGATCGGCCCGGCGAACGCTTCGTAGCGACGGATCATTTCCATGCCGTAGGCGAGGATCACCAACTGCACCAGCCAGATCACCACGAAGCAGGCCCAACCTAGTGTGGACAGGCCGAGGATCGAGTCGTGGTCATAGTCGGCGAAGCCTGGGTGGATGGCGGTCAGTAAAACCCGAAACACCACTGACGCCAGGTAGGTCTGGATGCCGAACCAGGCGATGGCGATCACCGCGCGGATCAACGCCGGTATCTGTGCGCCATGGATGCCGAAGCTGATGCGGCTGATCACCGGGAACGGCACCCCGGTCTTCTGTCCCATGTAGCCGGACAGGTTCATGAAGAAGTACACCAGCGCCGCGCCTATTCCCAGCGACAGGAGGATCTGCCAGCCACCCAGGCCCAGGGCGTAGAGGCCGATGGCAAAGGAGTAGTTGGCGATGTTGTGCACATCGTTGGTCCACAGGGCGAAGATGCTGTAGCCACCCCAGCGCCGGCCTTCGACCTTGGTTGGCGCCAGGTCGCGATTGTGCAGGCGCGGGCTGAGGATGACGCTGTCCGGGTCGGTTGTGGCGATGGGCTGTTGCAGGTGGTGCGAGTGCGGCGAGGAGGGCAGATCCAGTGCGATGTTGTTGGAAGGGCTGGTGTGCATTCCGGCGGCTCCTGATTCCGGCCCTGGATGACTGTGCTTGAGCGCAAGGCTCGACAATCTTCGTCGCAGGGGCGGAATCACTGGGTTCTGGGCATCTGCAGCTTGAGTCGTGGATCAGGCGTGCGGACGGTTAGTGTATGTATATTTTGATGTTTTTGTATACAAAACATAGGTCGACTAAAGCCACTTCTGTGCCAGTTTTGAAACTATGAAATCGGCTGCTGATTTCGTTTTGTTATGGGCTACTCCTAACTGTATGAAACAGATGGATTAAAAATTGACCGTTTGAACAGGTATTTATTTTTCGGCGGATGCGATTGGCTGTCGTATGAATGTTGACGGCAGAAAGGCCTGTCACTTTTTGGGGCGGAGGTTGCTGAAAGTGCACACATAAATGGCACCCTTGGTGACATTTATGTGTACAGGTTTGCGGGTGCGTCGGTTGGCGTTCCGTTTGCCGGCGAACGCGTCCTCAGGGCGAGGGGCTTTCGCCGGCAAGCCGGTTCCAGGGGAGAAGGGGGAGGGTCAGGCTTTGCTGATGAGGTTGCCGGCGTGCAGGCCGCATTCCTTCTGGGTGGCTTCTTCCCACCACCAGCGGCCTTCGCGCTCGTGCTGGTTGGGCAGTACCGGGCGGGTGCAGGGCTCGCAGCCGATGCTGATGAAGCCGCGCTCATGCAGGCTGTTGTACGGCAGTTCCAGCATGCGGATGTAGCCCCAGATCTCTTCGCTGCTCATCTGCGCCAGCGGGTTGAACTTGTACAGGGGACGTTCCGGGGTGGAGAAGGCGCTGTCGATCTCCAGCACCGCCACCTGGCTGCGGGTGCCCGGGCTCTGGTCGCGGCGCTGGCCGGTGGCCCAGGCGCTGACGGTGGACAGTTTGCGTCGCAGCGGTTCGATCTTGCGGATGCCGCAGCATTCGCCGTGGCCGTCCTTGTAGAAGCTGAACAGGCCCTTTTCCTTGACGAAGGGTTCGAGCTTGCTGTGGTCCGGCGAGATCAGTTCGATGTCGATCTTGTAGTGTTCGCGCACCTGATCGATGAAACGGTAGGTTTCCGGGTGCAGGCGCCCGGTGTCCAGGCTGAACACCTTGACGTTCTTGTTCAGCTTCCAGGCCATGTCCACCAGCACCACATCCTCGGCGCCGCTGAAGGAGATCCACAGGTCGTCACCGAACTGGGCGAAGGCCAGCTTGAGAATGTCCTGGGCGGATTTGTTGGCATAGGTCGTAGCGAGTTCAGCGACGTCGAACGATGGGGTCATCAGGGCGGTTTCCTACAGGTCGGTGGCGCTGTGCGCTCTATAGGGGGGCGATCTTAACAAAATCCACCCGGCCCTGGCGCGCTCCTCTGCGTTGCGCCTGCGCAGGCGAGTCGCTAGAGTTCGGCAGTCCTTTTTCTCGCTCAATTCAAATAATCAGAAGCAATGGGGAGTGTCTTGTGGAAATTGCCTGTCTCGATCTGGAAGGTGTACTGGTCCCGGAAATCTGGATCGCCTTTGCCGAAAAAACCGGGATTGAATCCCTCAAGGCAACCACCCGGGATATTCCCGACTACGACGTATTGATGAAGCAGCGCCTGCGCATCCTCGATGAGCACGGCCTGAAGCTGTCGGACATCCAGGAAGTGATCGCCACCCTCAAGCCCCTGGACGGCGCGGTGGAGTTCGTCAACTGGCTGCGCGAGCGCTTCCAGGTGGTGATCCTCTCCGACACCTTCTATGAGTTTTCCCAGCCCTTGATGCGTCAACTGGGTTTCCCGACCCTGCTGTGCCACCGCCTGATCACCGATGACGCTGGTCGGGTGACCGGTTATCAGCTGCGTCAGAAAGACCCCAAGCGCCAGTCGGTGCTGGCCTTCAAGAGCCTGTACTACCGGGTCATCGCTGCCGGGGATTCCTACAACGACACGACGATGCTGGGCGAGGCCGATGCCGGCATCCTGTTCCATGCCCCGGACAACGTGGTCCGCGAGTTCCCGCAGTTCCCGGCGGTGCACAGCTTTGCCGAACTGAAGCAGCAATTCCTCAGGGCCTCCAACCGCGCTCTGAGCCTGTAAACCGCTGTAGCCGCTGTCGCAGCCTGTAACAAGCCCCGCAGGGGCTTCAAGGCTACAGGAGCGCCGCTGCCTTCGGAGTCGATCGCAGCCTGCGGCAGCGGCTGCAGGGGTCAGAGCTTTTGCAGGGTCTCCAGCAACACTCGTACCTTGGTGATGGATTCCTGGTACTCCGCCTGCCAGTCCGAATCCGCGACAATCCCGCCGCCGCCCCAGCAACTGATCTGCCCATCTTTAGCCAGCAGGCTGCGAATGGCGATGGAACTGTCCATTTCCCCGCGCACGTCCAGGTACAGCAGCGAGCCGCAGTACAGGGCGCGGCGCGTCGGTTCCAGCTCGTCGATGATTTGCATCGAGCGGATTTTCGGCGCGCCGGTGATCGAGCCGCCGGGGAAGCTGCCGGCGATCAGGTCCAGGGCGTCCTTGTCGTCCGCCAGTTCGCCGGTGACGCTGCTCACCAGGTGGTGCACGTTGGGGTAGCTTTCCAGGCTGAACAGTTCTGGCACGCGTACTGAGCCAATGCGGCAGGTACGCCCCAGGTCGTTGCGTAGCAGGTCGACGATCATCAGGTTTTCTGCACGGTCCTTGGGGCTGGCCAGCAACTGCGCAGCGTTGGCCGCGTCTTCGGCGGCGGCTTGGCTGCGCGGGCGAGTGCCCTTGATCGGCCGGGTTTCTACCCGGCCCTGGCTGACGTGAACGAAGCGCTCCGGCGACAGGCTGAGCAGCGCGCCACCGTCGGGCAGGCGCTGAAAACCGGAGAAGGGCGTCGGGCAGGCGGCGCGCAAGGCGCAGTAGGCGCCCCAGGGGTCGCCCTGGTACTGGCCGCGAAACCGCTGGGCGAAGTTCACCTGATAGCAGTCGCCGGCCTGGATGTAATGCTGGATGCGCTGGAATGCCTGGCGGTAGGCGTCGGGCGTCAGGTCGGCGCGCATGGCGCGGGTGAGCTTGAATGCGGCTACGTCCGTTGCCAGTGGCTGCTGGAACAGCTGGATCAGCCGTTGGCGCTCGGCGGCCGCCAGGCTGGGGTGGAACAGCAGTTGGCTGGTGCCTGACTGGTGGTCGCTGATCAGCGCCCAGGCGTACAGGCCAAGGCGCGCGTCAGGCAGGTGCAGGTCATCCTGGGCCTGGCTCGGCAGGCGCTCCAAGCGACGGCCGAAGTCATACCCGAGGTAGCCGATCAGGCCACCGGCGAAAGGCAGTTCATAAGGTGCCGGTACCTTGGCCTGGCCCAGGTGTTCGAGGCTGTCCCGCAGGCGTTGCAGGAACCCGGCACCGCTTTCGTCGGCGGCCGCGCTCAGTTCCACCAGCGGCCAGGCGCTGAGCAGGTCATAGCGGCCGCGTTCGGCGGCCGGCCGGCCGCTGTCGAGCAGTACGGCGCCGGGGGCGTGTTCAATTGCCGCGAAATACTCGGCGGGGTTGGCGCGATAGGGAAGCGGGTGTACGGAACAGGTCAACATGCGAAGCAGATCAGCCATCGGAGCGCGGCTGGCGATTGTATTCCTCTGCGGGAGTTGCTCCTAGAGGGATGTCGGCGATTGCCGCATTCGCGGCGTAATCATCGAGCTGTCGACACCCTCTTGTCCGCGGCCGGACAGGGCGGTGTCGACAGTCTCCTTTCAGCCTTCGACCTGGGGGATATGGCCGAACAAGTCTTGGGCGAAGCGCACGCGCTCCTCGACGGTTTCCTGGATGCCACGGGTCTTGAGTTGTTCGAGGTGGGCTTCGACCGCGTGGGTACGCTGGGTCAGGCCGCAGTCGTTGGCGATCTGGATATTCAAGCCGGGGCGAGCGTTGAGCTCAAGGATCAACGGGCCTTTGTCCTGGTCCAGCACCATGTCCACGCCGATGTAGCCCAGGCCGCAGAGCTCGTAGCAACCGGCCGCCAGCTTCATGAAGCCGTCCCAATAGGGCAGTTGTACGCCATCCACCGTGTTGGTGGTGTCCGGGTGCTTATTGATGATGTTGTTCAGCCAGGTGCCGCGCAGGGTCATGCCGGTAGCCAAATCGACCCCGACGCCGATGGCGCCCTGGTGCAGGTTGGCCTTGCCTCCGGACTGGCGGGTCGGCAGGCGCAGCATGGCCATCACCGGGTAGCCCATGAGCACGATGATGCGGATGTCCGGCACGCCTTCGTAGCTGATGCTCTTGAAGATCTGGTCCGGTGTCACCCGGTATTCGATCAGCGCCCGGTCGCGGTGGCCGCCCAGGGAATACAGGCCGGTGAGGATGCTGGAAATCTGATGCTCGATTTCCTCATGGCTGATGATTTTTCCGGACACGGTGCGATAACGCCCTTCGAAACGGTCGGCGATCACCAGGATGCCGTCGCCGCCGGCGCCCTGGGCCGGCTTGATCACGAAGTCGTTGCGTCCTTTGAGGATCTCGTCGAGCTTGTCGATTTCCTTCTCGGTGGAGATCACTCCATACAATTCGGGCACATGGATGCCGGCCTTGATTGCCCGCTCCTTGGTGATGATCTTGTCATCGACGATGGGGTACAGGCTGCGCTTGTTGTACTTGAGCACGTAGTCGGCATTACGCCGGTTGATGCCCATGATTCCCCGCGCTTCCAGGGCTTTCCAGGTCTTCCACAGGCCGAACATCAGGAGTCAGCCTTGACGAAGGCTTTGAAGCGCACCAGCTCTGTCAGGCGGTAGCCGCGGTAGCGTCCCATCGCCAGCATGAAACCCACCAGGATCAGCAGGATTGCCGGGAAGGTGAAGACGAAATACACCAGCTCCGGCACGCTCATGATCAAGTGCGCCAGGGAGGCCGCGAAGAGGGTGCCGATGGCGACTTTCATCGCATGGCCGCCACCGCGCTCTTCCCAGGTGATGGACAGACGCTCGATGGTCATGGTCAGGATCACCATCGGGAACAGCGCCACTGACAAGCCGCGCTCCAGGCCCAGCTTGTGGCTGAACAGGCTGATGGTGGCGATCAGCACCACGACGAAGGTCAGTACCACCGAGAGTCTCGGCAGCATCTGCAGTTTGAGGTGCTCAAGGTAGGAGCGCAGTGACAGGCCCAGGGCGGTGATCACGGTAAACAGCACGATGCCGAAACCCAACTGCGTCTCGCGGAAGGCCAGGGCAATCAGCACTGGGGTGAAGGTGCCCAGGGTCTGCAGGCCGATCAGGTTGCGCAGCACCAGGATCACCAGTACGCCGATGGGGATCATCACCATGATCATGAAGGTTTGCTGGGTCTGCAGCGGCAGGCCGTACAGCGAATATTCGAGGAAATTGGCGTCGGTATTCTCATCCGTCAGCTTGGCCAGGCGAATGGCGTTCATTTCGCTGTTGTTGAGGCTGAAGGTGACGTTGGCCTTCTTGCCGCCATCGATCGTGATCAGGTTGTCGTCGCCGGTCCACCACAGCAGGCGGTCCGCGGGCATGCCCTGTTGCCCGGTTTCCGGGTTGAAGTACAGCCATTCGTTGCCGTTGAAGCTGCGCAGCCAGAGTTCTGGGCTTTGTGGCTGGTCAGCCACCAGGCGAAGGGTGTGGACCTTCTCCATGGGGACGTGGGCGATGGACAGCAGCAGATCAATGATCCTGGCCTTGTTGGCGCTGGAGGTGTCTCCGGCCAGCAGCAGCTTGGCGTTGTCGTCGTTGGCGTTGTTAACCCGCTTGATGGCCTCGCTGATGAAGGTCTCGACGTCCGCGGAGTGCTGGCGAATCGGCGCCAGTAGGGCGTCAGCGGCGATTTTCTCCGGACCTTCCACGGCGATGCTGTCGCGGAAGGTCGGGCCCTTGACCTTGGATTTTTCGGAGCTGTAGCGCTTGGTCAGCACCAGGCGGTAATACAGGGTCTGATTACCCTTGGCCCGGCGTGCCGACCAAGTGACCTTGCGGTTGCCGTCGACGCGGTTGACCGACACCCCGTAGTTATTGGAAATGAAGCTCTCGTTGAGGCTCACGTAGTCGCTGCTCAGGGGCGGCACGAACATCTGGATCTTGATCGGGTCTTTGCCGTTGGCGACGAACTCGACCTTGGCATCGATGTTCCACAGATCGTCGGTGGCGTCTTCGGTTACTGGAATGCCGAGCGCGAAGATCTGATAAGCCGTGATCGAGATGCCCAGCACCACCAGGAGAGTGATCAGGATTTTCAGATGAAGGGTAAGAGAGCGCATTGGAATTACTCTGCGGTATGAGCGTCGGTGGCGCAGGCGGGTTTGCCAGCAGCGTATTTGAGACTGGGGTCAACCAGCGCGTCGAAGCGTTTCAGGGCTTCGGAGCCAATCAAAAGCGGGAATTGGAATGCGCTGCGGTCGGTCAGGTTCACCTCGATGCTGCGTAAAGCATTGCCCATGCAGACATTCAGAGCGATCACTGGCCGTGCGGTGTAGTTCTTGCCCTCATCGGGATCATAGTCGCCAGCACGGCGTTTGATCTTGCTGATCCGGGCCAGGGGCCTTTCGATGGGGTGGGAATGGGCGGCGTCGATCGCCAGATAGAAGCGCACCCAGGATTCGCCGTTGCGTTTGAAGCGCTTGATGTCGCGTGCGCTCAACGAGGCGGTCTTGGCGCCGGTGTCGAGCTTGGCAGCGACCTCCAGGTCGATGCCCGACAGCCGTGCATATTCATTCAAACCGTAGACGGTCTTGCCGGCGGCGGTACCGATGCTGGGCAGTGCCAGCAGACAGAGCAGTAGGGGAAGGGCCTTGAGTCTCATAGATCCTGACGTGACATGGGTTCTTCAGTTCAAGGCGACCGGCATTGCTGCGCAAGCTCCCTCGTATGCGTGCCATAAAAAGATGACAGGCCAATGCGGGCGGCATTCTAGCATGCTGGTTTTGTGGCGCCAGCGTCGGCGGTGGGCCTTTTGTTGCGTTCGGCGGCCAAGGGTCATTAGACGATTGTCGACAATATCTATTTTTCCTTTGACTATTTCGCTCGTATTGGCTAGTTTTTGCCTCATTGTTTTTGAAGGTGTTGACAATATGCTGGATCAACTGGAGCGCGCGGTCCCGGTGCAGGATGATTCCGAAACCCTGTCTGAAAACGTCTTTCGGCGTATCCAGGCCGCTATCGTCAAGGGCGAGATCGCCCCGGGCAGCAAGATCTCCGAGCCGGAACTGGCTCGCACCTATGGCATTAGCCGTGGCCCGCTGCGTGAGGCCATTCACCGTCTGGAAGGCCAGCGCCTGTTGGTGCGGGTGCCTCATGTCGGCGCTCGGGTGGTGTCCCTGAGTCATGCCGAGCTGATCGAGCTTTACGAAATTCGCGAGTCCCTGGAGGGCATGGCTTGTCGCCTGGCGGCGGAGCGCATGACCGCAGAGGAAATCGATGAGCTGCGCCGGGTGCTGGACACTCATGAGCGCGATGCCGCATTCCAGGCCGGTGTCGGCTACTACCAGCAGGAAGGGGATTTCGACTTCCACTACCGGATCATCCAGGGCGCGGGTAACCGCACCCTCACGCAGATGCTCTGTGGCGAGCTGTATCAGCTGGTGCGCATGTACCGTATCCAGTTTTCTGCCACGCCCAACCGTCCGCACCAGGCCTTTGCCGAACACCACCGGATTCTCGATGCCATTGCCGATCGCGACGGCGAGCTGGCCGAGTTGTTGATGCGCCGCCACATCGGCGCCTCGAAACGCAATATTGCGCGTCACTACCAGGACAGCGCCCATCAGACAGCCACTCCACGAGGTGAGTCATGAGTTCCAACAACAGCACTCCAGGCCAGCGTTTCCGCGATGCGGTCGCCAGCGAACGGCCGTTGCAAGTGGTCGGCGCGATCAACGCCAACCACGCCCTGCTGGCCAAGCGCGCCGGTTTCAAGGCCATCTACCTGTCCGGTGGCGGGGTCGCCGCAGGCTCCCTCGGCGTACCTGACCTGGGCATCACCGGCCTCGACGACGTCCTCACCGACGTGCGCCGCATCACCGACGTCTGCGACCTGCCGCTGCTGGTGGACGTGGACACCGGCTTTGGCTCCTCGGCCTTCAACGTGGCGCGCACCGTCAAGTCGATGATCAAGTTCGGCGCCGCGGCGATCCATATCGAAGACCAGGTCGGCGCCAAGCGCTGCGGTCACCGCCCGAACAAGGAGATCGTCTCCCAGCAGGAAATGGTCGATCGCATCAAGGCCGCGGTGGATGCCCGCACCGACGATAGCTTCGTGATCATGGCGCGTACCGACGCCCTGGCGGTGGAAGGCCTGGAATCGGCCCTGGAGCGCGCCGCGGCATGCATCGAGGCCGGTGCCGACATGGTGTTCCCGGAAGCCATCACCGAGCTTGAGATGTACAAGATCTTCGCCGACCGGGTGAAGGCGCCGATCCTGGCCAACATCACCGAATTCGGCGCCACCCCGCTGTTCACCACCGAACAGTTGAAATCCGTGGATGTTTCCCTGGTGCTGTACCCGCTGTCGGCGTTCCGTGCCATGAACAAGGCGGCGGAAAACGTTTACACCGCGATCCGTCGTGACGGCACCCAGCAGAACGTGATCGACACCATGCAGACCCGCATGGAGCTCTACGAGCGCATCGACTACCACAGCTTCGAACAGAAGCTCGATGCGCTGTTCGCCCAGAAGAAAGGTTGAATCAACCCCTGTGGGGCGAGCTTGCTCGCGACGGCCATCAACGTTAACGCACCGCCCCTGAGTCGCTGGGGCGCGCGGGCCTGGATCGCGAGCAAGCTCGCTCCTACAGTGTCGGGGTGAGTTCCGACCAACGAAGTTGCCAAGTCCCTAACAAATTCAAGATTGGAGAGAGCAATGGCCGAAGCAAAAGTATT
The DNA here is from genome assembly GCF_009861525.1 of Pseudomonas sp. LD120. Taxonomy (GTDB): domain Bacteria; phylum Pseudomonadota; class Gammaproteobacteria; order Pseudomonadales; family Pseudomonadaceae; genus Aquipseudomonas. The sequence goes on from NZ_WVHL01000005.1 coordinate 2,218,433, forward strand.
GAGTGGTGCAGGTCTGCGCGGCCAGGTCGCTGGGCAAACCGCGCTGTCCACCGTGGGCCAGGCCGGTGCCGGATTGACCTATCGCGGCTATGACGTGCGCGAACTGGCGGCCGATGCGCAGTTCGAGGAAGTCGCCTACCTGTTGCTGTATGGCGACCTGCCGACCCAGGAACAACTGGCCGCCTACAGCGCCAAGCTGAGCAAGCTGCGGGATCTGCCGCAAGCCCTGAAGGAAGTGCTGGAGCGGATTCCGGCCCAGGCCCATCCGATGGACGTGATGCGCACCGGTTGCTCGTTCCTCGGCAACATCGAGCCGGAGAAGGACTTCTCCCAGCAGCACGATGTTACCGACCGCCTGCTGGCGGCCTTCCCGGCGATCATGTGCTACTGGTACCGCTTCAGTCATGAAGGCGTGCGCATCAACTGCGTCAGCGACGAGCAGACCATCGGTGGCCACTTCCTGCACCTGCTGCACGGCAAGAAGCCCTGCGACCTGCACGTCAAGGTGATGAACGTCTCGTTGATTCTCTACGCCGAGCACGAGTTCAACGCCTCCACCTTCACTGCCCGGGTCTGTGCCTCGACCCTGTCGGACCTGTACTCGTGCATCACCGCCGCCATCGGTTCGCTGCGTGGTCCGTTGCACGGTGGCGCCAACGAAGCGGCCATGGAGCTGATCGAGCGCTTCCACAGCCCCGAAGAGGCGACCGCCGAACTGCTGCGGATGCTGGAGCGCAAGGACAAAATCATGGGGTTTGGCCACGCGATCTACAAAGACAGCGACCCGCGCAACGAGGTGATCAAGGGCTGGTCGAAGAAGCTGGCTGACGAAGTCGGTGACAAGGTCCTGTTCCCGGTGTCCGAAGCCATCGACAAGACCATGTGGGAACAGAAGAAACTCTTCCCCAACGCCGACTTCTATCACGCCTCGGCGTACCACTTCATGGGCATCCCGACCAAGCTGTTCACCCCGATCTTCGTCTGCTCGCGCCTGACCGGCTGGGCCGCCCACGTGTTCGAGCAGCGGGGCAACAACCGCATCATCCGTCCAAGCGCCGAGTACATCGGCGTTGAACAGCGCAAGTTCGTGCCAATCGAACACCGCTGACCGGGAGGGCGCCGGCACTGTGGCTTGAATGCACCCCACACCTGCAGGAGCGAGCTGGCTCGCGATAACGATGGATCAGCCGGCGCGATGTCGGATCTGCTTCCATCATCGCAAGCGGGCTCGCTCCGACAAAGGATGGGTGTCCATTCAACCCGGTGCCGGACGCTTCCTTTGAAACTACCGTGATCGAGTCCCTGACCATGAACACTGAATTTCGCAAGACGCTGCCGGGCAGCCAGTTGGACTATTTCGACGCCCGTGCGGCGGTCGATGCGCTTAAGCCAGGCGCCTACGACAGCCTGCCCTATACCTCCCGCGTACTGGCGGAAAACCTGGTGCGTCGCTGTGATCCAGCGACCCTCAACGCCTCCCTTGGCCAGTTGATCGAACGCCGCGACGACCTGGACTTTCCCTGGTTCCCGGCCCGTGTGGTGTGCCATGACATCCTTGGCCAGACTGCGCTGGTGGACCTGGCCGGCCTGCGCGACGCCATCGCCGACCAGGGCGGTGACCCGGCCCTGGTCAACCCGGTGGTGCCGACCCAACTGATCGTCGACCACTCCCTGGCCGTGGAGTGCGGCGGTTTCGATCCGGACGCCTTCGACAAGAACCGCGCCATCGAAGACCGGCGCAACGAAGACCGTTTCCACTTCATCAACTGGACCAAGAAGGCCTTCAAGAACGTCGACGTGATCCCGCCGGGCAACGGCATCATGCACCAGATCAACCTGGAGAAAATGTCCCCGGTGATCCAGGTGCGCGACGGGGTGGCCTTCCCTGATACCTGCGTCGGCACCGACAGCCACACCCCGCATGTGGATGCCCTGGGCGTGATCGCCATCGGCGTGGGCGGCCTGGAAGCCGAGAACGTCATGCTCGGCCGCGCTTCGTGGATGCGCTTGCCGGAAATCATCGGCGTCGAGCTCACTGGCAAGTTGCAGCCCGGGATCACCGCCACCGACATGGTGCTGGCGCTGACGGAGTTCCTGCGCAAGCAGAAAGTGGTGGGTGCCTGGCTGGAGTTCTTCGGCGCAGGCGCCGCGGCCCTGACCCTGGGCGACCGCGCCACCATCTCCAACATGGCCCCGGAATACGGCGCCACCGCGGCGATGTTCTACATCGACCAGCAGACCATCGATTACCTCAAGCTCACTGGTCGTGAAGATGAACAAGTGCGTCTGGTAGAGAACTACGCCAAGCACACTGGCCTGTGGGCCGACAGCCTCAAGCACGTGCGTTACGAGCGCGGCCTGCAGTTCGACCTGTCGTCGGTGGTGCGCAACATGGCCGGGCCGAGCAACCCCCACGCCCGGGTCGCCACCCGCGATCTGGCGGCCAAGGGCATCGCCGGGCAGTGGTCCGAAGTGCCGGGGCAGATGCCCGACGGGGCGGTGATCATCGCCGCCATCACCAGTTGCACCAACACCAGCAACCCACGCAACGTGATTGCTGCCGGCCTGCTGGCGCGCAATGCCAACAAGCTGGGGCTGACCCGCAAGCCGTGGGTCAAGTCGTCCCTGGCCCCGGGTTCGAAAACCGTGGCCATGTACCTGGAAGAGGCCGGCCTGGGCCATGAGCTGGAGCAGCTGGGCTTTGGCGTGGTGGCTTTTGCCTGCACCACTTGCAATGGCATGTCCGGCGCCCTGGACCCGGTGATCCAGAAAGAGATCATCGATCGCGACCTGTACGCCACTGCTGTACTCTCGGGCAACCGCAACTTCGACGGGCGTATCCACCCCTATGCCAAGCAGGCGTTCCTGGCGTCACCGCCGCTGGTGGTGGCCTACGCGATTGCTGGCACCATCCGTTTCGATATCGAAAAGGATGTGCTGGGCCTGGATGCCGACGGCCGGGAAATCCGCCTCAAGGACATCTGGCCGAGCGATGAAGAGATCGACGCCGTGGTCAAGGCGGCGGTGAAGCCAGAGCAGTTCCGCAGGGTCTACATTCCGATGTTCGCCATCCACGAGGACACCGGTCCGAAAGTCGAGCCGCTGTACGACTGGCGTCCGCAGAGCACCTACATCCGTCGTCCGCCTTATTGGGAAGGGGCCTTGGCCGGTGAGCGCAGCCTCAAGGGCATGCGCCCGCTGGCGGTGCTGCCGGACAACATCACCACCGACCACCTGTCGCCGTCCAACGCCATCATGCTCGACAGCGCAGCCGGCGAATACCTGGCGAAAATGGGCCTGCCGGAGGAGGACTTCAACTCTTACGCGACCCACCGTGGCGATCACCTGACCGCCCAGCGCGCGACCTTCGCCAACCCTAAACTGTTCAACGAGATGGTCGAGGAAAACGGTAAGGTCAAGCAGGGCTCCCTGGCGCGCATCGAGCCGGAAGGCAAAGTGACGCGGATGTGGGAAGCCATCGAAACCTACATGCAGCGCAAGCAACCGCTGATCATCATTGCCGGTGCCGACTATGGCCAGGGCTCGTCCCGCGACTGGGCGGCCAAGGGCGTGCGCCTGGCCGGGGTGGAGGCGATCGTCGCCGAAGGTTTCGAGCGCATCCACCGCACCAACCTGGTGGGCATGGGCGTGCTGCCCCTGGAGTTCCTCGCGGGCACCGACCGCAAGACCCTGGGCATCGACGGCACTGAAACCTATGACGTGATCGGCGCGCGTACACCTCGGGCACAACTGACCCTGGTGATCAACCGCCGCAACGGCGAGCGGATCGAGGTGCCGGTGACCTGCCGCCTCGACACCGCCGAAGAAGTGTCGATCTACGAGGCGGGCGGGGTGCTGCAACGCTTCGCCCAGGACTTCCTGGAATCGGCAGTCGCCAGCTAAATGACGTACCGGGGGCGGGCCGCAAGGCGCCGCCCCTGGTCATTATCGGGACCTGAAATTCATGGCATTTGTAGCGCAGATCAAGATTCCCGCCACCTACATGCGTGGCGGCACCAGCAAGGGCGTGTTCTTCAACCTGCAGGACCTGCCCGAGGCGGCCCAACTGCCGGGCGCGGCCCGCGATGCCCTGCTGTTGCGGGTGATCGGCAGCCCCGATCCCTATGACAAGCAGATCGACGGCATGGGCGGCGCCACCTCCAGCACCAGCAAGACGGTGATCCTGTCCAAGAGCATCAAGGCCGACCACGACGTCGACTACCTGTTCGGCCAGGTGGCCATCGACAAGGCCTTCGTCGACTGGAGCGGCAACTGCGGCAACCTCTCGGCGGCGGTCGGCTCGTTTGCCATCAGCAGCGGCCTGGTGGACCCGGCGCGCATCCCGCAGAACGGCGTGGCGGTGGTGCGCATCTGGCAGGCCAATATCGGCAAGAGCATCATCGCCCACGTGCCGATCACCAATGGCGAGGTTCAGGAAACCGGTGATTTCGAGCTGGACGGCGTGACGTTTCCGGCGGCCGAAGTGCAGTTGGAGTTCCTCGATCCGGCGGCCGAGGAAGAGGGCGCCGGTGGTTCGATGTTCCCCACCGGCAACCTGGTGGACGACTTGGAAGTACCCGGTGTCGGCACTTTCAAGGCGACGCTGATCAATGCCGGGATTCCGACGATTTTCGTCAACGCGGCGGACATCGGTTATCGCGGCACCGAGCTGCAGGGCGACATCAATGGTGACCCCAAGGCCCTGGCGATGTTCGAGACCATTCGCGCCCACGGCGCCCTGCGCATGGGCCTGATTCAGCACCTGGACCAAGCCGCCCAGCGCCAGCACACGCCGAAAGTAGCCTTTGTCGCCGCGCCGGCGGATTACCAGGCCTCCAGCGGCAAGGCGATCAAGGCCGGGGATGTCGACCTGCTGGTGCGGGCCCTGTCCATGGGCAAGTTGCATCACGCAATGATGGGTACTGCGGCGGTGGCCATTGGCACCGCGGCGGCGATTCCCGGGACCCTGGTCAATCTGGCGGCCGGTGGCGGTGCGCGCAGTGCGGTGCGTTTTGGCCATCCTTCGGGCACCTTGCGCGTCGGCGCCGAAGCCACCCGTAACGGCGGTGACTGGACCGTGGTCAAGGCCATCATGAGCCGCAGCGCGCGGGTGCTGATGGAAGGCTGGGTGCGAGTGCCCGGCGACAGTTTCTAAGCAGAGTAATGCTGGCTGTGGTGGCGGGGCTTACTGTGGCGAGGGAGCTTGCTCCGGCTCGGCCGGCCGGCGCTCCGGCGCGTAGCGGTCGTAAGCCCTGAGTCCGCGATTGACTTGCTGCAACGCATGGACCGCCTTTGCGCGGCTGTGCCATCCAGCGGGCGCAGGCTCCCTCGCCACCACCGCCAGTCGTGACGTTGTTATTGAATCGCTGAGCAGGCGCAGACCTGCGATGCCGTTATTGACCTGTACCTGAGGAATCACCGCTACCCACAACCTTGCAACAGGAGTGAAGCCCTCATGAGCGCCAACGCAGACCTGAACAACCGTCCCGAGTACGACCCGGTCCTGCAGGACATCGCTGACTATGTCCTGAACTATTCCATCGACTCCCAAGAAGCCCTCGACACCGCTCGCAACTGCCTGATGGACACCTTGGGCTGCGGCCTGCTGGCCCTGCGTTTTCCCGAATGCACCAAGCACCTGGGGCCGATCGTCGAAGGCACCGTGGTGCCCTTCGGCGCCCGGGTGCCCGGCACCAGCTACCGCCTCGACCCGGTGAAGGCGGCCTGGGACATTGGCTGCATCGTGCGCTGGCTGGACTACAACGACACCTGGCTGGCGGCCGAGTGGGGGCATCCTTCGGACAACCTCGGCGGGATTCTGGCGGTGGCCGATCATCTGTCGCAAAAGCGCGTGGCCAATGGCGAGGCGCCGCTGACTATGGGCGAGGTGCTCAGGGCGATGATCATGGCCCATGAGATCCAAGGCGTGATCGCTCTGGAAAACGCCTTCAACCGCGTCGGGCTCGATCATGTGCTGTTGGTGAAAGTCGCCTCCACCGCGGTCTGCGCCAAGCTGATGGGGGCCGATCGTGAGCAGCTGCTGGCGGCGCTGTCCCATGCCTTTGTCGACGGTCAGGCGCTGCGCACCTACCGTCATGCGCCGAATGCCGGTTCACGCAAATCCTGGGCGGCCGGGGATGCAACCAGTCGCGGGGTGCGCCTGGCGGATATCGCAATGCGCGGCGAGATGGGCATTCCCGGGGTGCTCAGCGCGCCACAGTGGGGCTTCTATGACGTGCTGTTCAGTCACACCAACAAGGACCTGGCGCTCAAGCCCGAGGGCCAGCGGCAGTTCAGCCTGACGCAGAAATACGCCAGCTACGTGATGGAAAACGTGCTGTTCAAGATCAGCTTCCCGGCGGAGTTCCATGCGCAGACCGCGTGTGAGGCGGCGGTGATCCTGCATCCGAAAGTGCGCAATCGCCTGCACGAAATCGACCGCATCCTGATCACCACCCATGAGTCGGCGATCCGCATCATTTCCAAGGTCGGGCCGCTGGCCAATGCCGCCGACCGCGATCACTGTCTGCAATACATGACCGCCGTGCCCCTGGCCTTCGGCACCCTGGTGGCCGAGCACTATGAGGACGAATTCCACGCAGCGCACCCGATCATCGATCAGTTGCGCCAGAAGATGCAGGTCGTCGAAGACCCGCGCTACACCCGGGAATACCTGGAAGCCGACAAACGCTCGATCGCCAACGCGATCCAGGTGTTCTTCAAGGACGGCTCCAGCACCGAGCAGGTGGCGGTGCAATACCCCATCGGCCACCGGCGCCGCCGCGCTGAAGGCATCCCGCTGCTGGAAGACAAGTTCAAGGCCAACCTGGCCACGCGCTTCAGCGTCCAGCGCGCGACGCAGATTTTCCAGCTGTGCAAGGACCCGGCACGGCTGGAAGCGACGCCAGTGCACCGGTTTGTCGACCTGCTGGTGATCTGAGGCTCACCGCTGTAGGAGTGGCGTGCTCGCGAAGAACGTCAAGGATGACGCGGATTCGCTGGGCGCACGCGGTGTCCCGGGGAAGCATCGCGAGCAAGCTCGCTATGGGTTCTCTTAGCGTTGGGTGGGCTTTCTGGGCAGCCATTTCTCCAGCGGCAGCTTGGTGATGGCGAAGCCGCCGAGCAGGGTCGCGGAGTACAGCAGCAGGTCACGGGACAGGCTCAGGCCTTCGTACCAGGCGCCGATGATCACCGCGAACACCGGGAAGATGATGAAGACGAAGGACAGGATCACCGGGTTCAGGCGTTTGAGCAGGAAGAAGTAGACGATGAACCCGCCCACCGAAGCGGCCAGCCCCAGGTACAGCAAGGCACCCCATGAGCGTGGGCTGATTGCGGCAAAATCCGGGCTTTCCACCGTCAGCCCGGCCAGGCACAGCAGCAGGCCGGCAATGCCGATCGGCAGGGTGTTGTAGGTGATGACGCTGATGGCGCTCCCGTGTTTCTTGGTGACCACGTAGCACAAGGCATGCAGCAGCGCCGCGCCGAGTATCGCCAGCACCCCCGAGAGTTCGTTGTGATCGCTGAGCAGACCCTGGCCGCGGATGATCTGGAACAGGCTGGCAAAGCCGACGGCGATGCCCAACAGTTGCGCCAGATGAATCTTTTCCCGCAACAGCAGGGCGGAAAAAATCAGGATGAACACTGGCATGCAACTGAACAGCAGGGCGGTCAGTCCCGAGGAGACGTGCACCTCGCCGTAGTTGAGCAAGGTGTAGGGCAGGCTGAAGTAGCACAGGGTGACGAACAGCAGGAACCCCCGGTTGCCCTTGGGGAACATCAACGGCTCGCGGCGCAGCCAGGCAAAGCAGGCGAACAACGGGAAGGCGATCAGAAAGCGCAGCCCGGCGGCGGTCAGTGGTGGCACGCTTTCCACAGCAATCTTGATGCCCAGCCAGGTGGTGCCCCAGCTCAGGCAGACAATCAGGAACAGGGTGCCGGTGACCAGGGTGGCGAGCCAGTGGCGCGCGGGCACTTGAGCGGTCGGTGCTGCGGTGGTGGTTGTGGTCACGCTGACACTCCTTTCGTGATCGGTAATTGACCCTTATATTGAACGGGTCATTTCCGGTGATTGAACCTGTAAAGCACGTTATTGGGGTAAGTGATGGCTGTCAAAGTAAGTATTGACATGGTGTCAATGTTGCGTTCCGCCTTGCACGAAGGGGCGGGGCCCAAGTACAAGCGCCTGGCCGACGCACTGGATCAGGGCATTGACCAGGGGCTGCTGGCCCCTGGCAGCAAGTTGTTTCCCCATCGGCAGTTGGCTGATCAACTGGGGGTGACCATTGGCACCATCAGTCGCGCCTATGCCGAGCTGGAGCGCGTGGGGCAGGTGGTGGCGCGGGTCGGTGATGGCACCTACGTACGTCAGGACGGCTTGCAGCATCCGCGCGACGCGGGGTTTCGCCACGTCGGAGAAGAGTCGCCCGCGCTATTCGACATGAGCCGCAATACGCATATTCCCGGGGCGGAGAGCCGTTTGATCGCCCAGAGTCTGCGGGCTTTGGCCGACGATCCTCAGGGGTTGCTGGAGGTGGCTCGCTACAGCCCGGAGGCCGGGCTGGCGCGCTATCGTGAGGCCGGCGCGCGCTGGCTGACTCAGGAAGGGTTGCAGGTCGATGCCTCGCAGGTGATTTGCGTCAACGGCGCCCAACACGGCTTGCATATCGCCCTGCTGGCGCTGCTCAAGGCGGGGGATACCCTGGCCACCGAGCACCTGACCTATCCGGGCCTGATCAGTACCGCACGGATGCAGGGGATCAAGTTGCTGGGCCTGCCAATGGATGAGCAGGGGCTGCTGCCCGAGGCGCTGGAAGAGGCGTGCCGGCATCATCGGCTGGCGGCCCTGTATTGCACGCCGACCTTGCAGAATCCCAGCACCGCGGTGCAGTCCGCAGCGCGCCGGAAGGCGATCGCCGAAGTCTGCCGGCGGCACAATCTGTTGATTCTGGAGGACGAAACCCATGCGGTGCTGATCGCCCGGCGGCCGGCGCCGCTGGCGCATTTTGCTCCTGAGCGCACGGTGCTGATCAGCAGCTTGAGCAAGGCCGTGGCCGCGGGGCTGCGGGTCGGTTTCCTGTGCGGGCCCGCGCCGCTGGTGGGACGATTGGCCGCAGCGCTGCGGGCGACCTGCTGGATGGCCACGCCGCTAGCCTTGGAGCTGGCTGCCGGTTGGATCGACAACGGTATTGCCGAACGCCTGCGTCAGCAGCAAATGGCCGAGATCACCCGGCGCAAGGGGCTGGTGGCGGGTCTGCTGCAGGGGGTGCAATGGCGCAGCCCAGAGGCCTGCCCGCATTTCTGGATCCGTGTGCCCGAGCCCTGGCGGGCCTCGGAGATCGAGGCGCACTTGAAGCAGCAGCACTATCTGGTGGCCACTGCCGAGACCTTTGCCGTGGGCCAGGCGGCGGTGCCGCAGTTCATTCGCGCCAGTGTCTGCAACACCACGGCCGATGATCGGAAACTGACCGAGGGCTTTGCTGCCCTGGCGACGGCGTTACGCCAGGAGCGCGGATTGCCGGGATGGTGACGGGGTGACGGGGTGACGGGGGCAAGCCTTGTGGCAGGGAGGATCCCTTGCCACATCGGGCTGGCTGAAGCCGTGGCGCGGTCTACTTGAAGCGCCGCTCCACGCCTTTTTCCACGAGGATCTTGGCCGAGATCTCTTCCACCGAGAAATGCGTGGAGTTGATATGGGGAATGTTCTCGCGGCGGAACAGGTTCTCCACTTCGCGCACTTCGAACTCGCACTGGGCGTAGCTGGAATAGCGGCTGTTGGGCTTGCGCTCGTTGCGGATCGCGGTGAGGCGGTCGGGGTCGATGGTCAGGCCGAACAGCTTGTGCTTGTGAGCGCGCAGGGCATTGGGCAGTTGCAGGCGCTCCATGTCTTCTTCAGTCAGCGGGTAGTTGGCCGCGCGGATGCCGAATTGCATGGCCATGTACAGGCAGGTTGGGGTCTTGCCGCAGCGCGATACGCCCACCAGGATCAGGTCAGCCTTGTCGTAGTAGTGGGTGCGGGCACCGTCGTCGTTGTCCAGGGCGAAGTTCACCGCCTCGATGCGCTCCATGTAGTTGGAGTTGTGGCCAATGGAATGGGACTTGCCGACGGAGTAGGACGAGTGTTCGCTGAGCTCCTGCTCCAGGGGGGCGAGGAAGGTCGAGAAGATATCGATCATGAAACCATTGGAGGTGGCGAGGATCTCTCGAATGTCCTGATTGACGATGGTGTCGAAGATAATCGGCCGATAACCGTCTTTTTCGGCGGCTATATTGATTTGTTGTACCATGGCCCGCGCTTTTTCCATGCTGTCGATGTACGGCCGCGTGAATTTGCTGAAGGTAACGTTTTCGAACTGCGCCAACAGGCTCTGGCCGAGGGTTTCCGCCGTGATGCCGGTACCGTCGGAAATAAAGAAAGCAGATCGTTTCATTTGCGGCTTGGGCCTTAAGCTAGTGACGATTCTTGGATATGATAGGCGCGATTTGTCGGCCGGGAATGGCCCGCATTCTCACTTATTTTCCAGGTCCAGGCCATATAGCGGGCAAACGCTCCAAAGAGCAGCCGGCTTCTGAGCTTTTCCAACACAGTTAGTGGAGAGATCACCTTGGTAGAGTACGTAGTTTCCCTCGATAAGCTCGGCAAACACGATGTTGAGCATGTGGGGGGCAAGAACGCATCCCTGGGCGAGATGATCAGCAACCTCGCAGGTGCGGGCGTATCGGTCCCTGGTGGCTTCGCCACGACTGCTCAGGCTTATCGTGATTTTCTTGAGTTGAGTGGTCTGAACGACCAGATCCATGCCGCCCTCGATGCGCTGGATGTCGATGACGTCAACGCCCTGGCCAAGACCGGCGCGCAGATCCGTCAGTGGATCATGGAGGCCGAGTTCCCCGAGCGCCTCAACACCGAGATCCGTACCGCCTTCGCCGCGCTGTCGGCCGGCAATCCGGAAATGGCCGTGGCCGTGCGTTCTTCGGCCACCGCCGAAGACTTGCCGGACGCCTCCTTCGCCGGTCAGCAGGAAACCTTCCTCAATATCCGTGGCGTGGACAACGTGATTCGCGCGGCCAAGGAAGTGTTTGCCTCCTTGTTCAATGATCGGGCCATTTCCTATCGCGTACACCAGGGGTTCGACCACAAGCTGGTGGCCCTGTCTGCCGGTGTGCAGCGCATGGTGCGTTCGGAGACCGGCACCGCCGGGGTGATGTTCACCCTCGACACCGAATCGGGCTTTCGCGACGTGGTGTTCATCACCGGTGCCTACGGCCTGGGTGAAACCGTGGTTCAGGGCGCGGTCAATCCGGACGAGTTCTACGTCCACAAAAACACCCTTGAAGCCGGGCGTCCGGCCATCCTGCGCCGCAACCTGGGCAGCAAGGCGATCAAGATGATCTACGGTGACGAAGCCAAGGCCGGTCGCTCGGTGAAAACCGTGGATGTGGACGTGGCCGATCGCGCCCGTTTCTGCCTGACCGACGCCGAAGTCAGCGAGCTGGCCAAGCAGGCGATGATCATCGAGAAGCACTACCAGTGCCCGATGGACATCGAATGGGCCAAAGATGGTGACGACGGCAAGCTGTACATCGTCCAGGCCCGTCCGGAAACCGTGAAAAGTCGCACCTCGGCCAATGTCATGGAGCGCTACCTGCTCAAGGAAACCGGCATTGTGCTGGTGGAAGGTCGTGCTATCGGCCAGCGCATCGGCGCCGGCAAAGTGCGGATCATCAAGGACGTTTCCGAAATGGACAAAGTCCAGCCCGGCGACGTGCTGGTCTCCGACATGACCGACCCGGACTGGGAGCCGGTGATGAAGCGCGCCAGCGCCATCGTCACCAACCGTGGCGGTCGTACCTGCCACGCGGCGATCATCGCTCGTGAACTGGGCATTCCTGCCGTGGTGGGTTGTGGCAACGCCACCGAGCTGCTGAAGGATGGCCAGGGCGTGACTGTTTCCTGCGCCGAAGGCGACACCGGTCTGATCTTCGAAGGCGAACTGGGTTTCGACATCAAGCAGAACTCGGTAGACGCCATGCCGGAACTGCCGTTCAAGATTATGATGAACGTCGGCAACCCGGATCGCGCCTTTGACTTCGCCCAGTTGCCGAACGCCGGCGTGGGCCTGGCCCGCCTGGAATTCATCATCAACCGCATGATCGGCGTGCACCCCAAGGCGCTGCTGAACTACGCCGGGCTGCCGCAAGAGATCAAGGACAGCGTCGACAAGCGCATCGCCGGCTACCACGATCCTGTGGATTTCTACGTCGACAAGCTGGTTGAAGGCATCAGCACCCTGGCCGCGGCGTTCACGCCGAAGAAGGTCATCGTGCGCCTGTCGGACTTCAAGTCCAACGAATACGCCAACCTGATCGGCGGCAAGCTGTACGAGCCGGAAGAAGAGAACCCGATGCTGGGCTTCCGTGGCGCCTCGCGTTACATCAGCGAATCCTTCCGTGATTGCTTCGAGCTTGAATGCCGTGCGTTGAAACGCGTGCGCAACGAAATGGGCCTGACCAACGTCGAAATCATGGTGCCGTTCGTGCGCACCTTGGGCGAAGCCAGCCAAGTGGTTGATCTGCTGGCTGAAAATGGCCTCAAGCGTGGCGAAAACGGTCTGCGCGTGATCATGATGTGCGAACTGCCTTCCAACGCCATTCTGGCCGAAGAGTTCCTCGAGTACTTCGATGGTTTCTCCATCGGCTCCAACGACCTGACCCAGTTGACCCTGGGCCTGGACCGTGACTCGGGGATCATCGCCCACCTGTTCGACGAGCGTAATCCTGCGGTCAAGAAGCTGCTGGCCAATGCCATTGCCGCCTGCAACAAGGCTGGCAAGTACATCGGCATCTGTGGCCAGGGTCCTTCGGATCACCCGGATTTGGCCAAATGGCTGATGGAACAGGGCATTGAAAGCGTGTCGTTGAACCCGGATTCGGTACTGGAAACCTGGTTCTTCCTGGCTGAAGGCCCGGGCGCGGCGTAATCAGTGAATGACGGGGCGGCCGGCCGTGAGGCTGGCCGGCTTTTGACGATTCAAGCAGGGCGTGCTTCTTCTGGTTGCCGCCCTTTTTTGTGCAAGAAGAATATGCAAAGCAGCAGCAACCTATTTCCCGTCGCCTTGATCAGTGCCGAGCGTCGAGGCGACCTCAGCGAAGATGTCTATCGCTTGAAGCCTGGCAACAGCCCAGACTCCTCCGTGGAGCTGGCTGTTACCCGTTTGGGGCTGGCTGACGAACCCGAAGCTCGGGGTGTGCCGGTGATCCTGCTTCATGGCAGCTTTTCCAACCGGCGTTTCTGGTATTCGCCTAAGGGTATTGGCCTGGGGGCTTATCTGGCACGCGCCGGATTCGATGTGTGGATTGCGGAAATGCGCGGTCACGGTCTGTCGCGGCGCAATGCTGATTATCGCAAGAACCAAGTGGCCGACTATGCTCGTTACGATCTGCCGGCGATCGCCGCTTTTGTTCGTGAGCAAAGCGCGCAGATTCCCCACTGGATTGGTCACTCCCTCGGTGGCACCACCTTGGCGGCGGCTCTGGGGGGGCAGTATCTGGGGGAGGCCGGTGTGGCTTCGGCGGCGTTTTTCGGCACTCAGATCAGTCGCACTTACTGGCCGTTGAAGATTCCCTTGGTGGAGTGGGGCGGGCGCCTGGTCATCAAGCGGTTTGCCCAGCTTTCAGGTTCTCGACTCAAGCGAGGGCCGGAAGATGAACCGATTGGGCTGGCGCTGGAAAGTATGCGTTGGCACGGCCTGTTCGGCCGCTTTGGCGACGCTGACAAGGACTGGTGGGCGGGATTGGAGAGCGTTACGGTGCCGGCGCTAGCGGTCAGTGCGGCGGGCGATCACCAGGATCCGACTTGGGCCTGTCGCAAGCTGTTCGACCAGTTGGGAAGCGAGCAGAAACAATTTGTCTGCCTGGGGCGTGAACAGGGGTTCAGCAGTCATTTCGGTCATGTCGAGATGCTGGTGAGCAAGCCGGCGCAGGCGGAGGTCTGGCCGCTGGTGGCGCGCTGGCTTCAGGATCAGCGTGCGCCGCTGTTGGTTTCTGCCTCCGAGCAGGTGATGGTTTGAAGCGAAGGCTCTGAAAAGGGCATTTCGCTCGATTGTGCTTGTGGCTAAGATATGACGCTTTTTGCTGTTTTAGTCACATTCGGATTTTTTGGTCGTTTGCGGTTCTGCTGGCTCGGTTTGGCAAGTCTGTGACCGGGCTGATCAGTGGCTCAGGTGGCGCAGGTTAAATAGCGGCTGTGCAAGCTCGTTTTTTTAAGGCAGTCCCGGAATATCCGATGATCTTCGATCGTGTTCTTTCTGTTAAAGGAGTTTCTCGATGAACCATTACCTCACGCCCGACCTGTGCGACGCCTACCCGGACCTGGTGCAAGTGGTTGAGCCCATGTTCAGCAATTTCGGTGGCCGCGACTCCTTTGGTGGCGAAATCGTCACCATCAAGTGCTTCGAGGACAACTCGTTGGTCAAGGGGCAGGTCGAACTCAAGGGGCAGGGCAAGGTGTTGGTGGTCGACGGGGGCGGCTCTCTGCGCCGCGCGTTGCTGGGTGACATGCTGGCTGAGAAGGCGGCCAAGAACGGCTGGGAAGGTCTGGTGATCTACGGTTGCATCCGTGACGTGGATGTCATCGCGCAGACAGACCTTGGGGTCCAGGCCCTGGCCAGTCACCCGATGAAGACCGACAAGCGCGGAATTGGTGATCTCAATGTCGCGGTGACCTTTGCCGGGGTGACCTTTCGCCCGGGCGAGTATGTCTACGCTGACAACAATGGCGTGATCGTGTCGCCAAGCCCGCTGAAAATGCCTGAATAAACAATTGGCCTGACAAGGGATGAGGATGTTCGAGGAAGAAAACGCGCAGTGGGGGCTGGTGCACGCCCTGGTGCTCGACGGTCAAGGCGGTGCGCGTTCGCTTGCTCGGACGGAGCTTGACGATCTGCAGCTACAGGCCCACGAAAGCCTGTGGCTGCATTGGGATCGCAGTCATCCGCAAACTCAGACCTGGCTACGCCGCTCCAGCGGCCTGAGCGAGTTTAGTTGTGATCTGCTACTGGAGGAAAACACCCGGCCGCGCTTGCTGGCCCTGCCGGACTCGGAGCTGCTGCTGTTTCTGCGGGGCATCAATCTCAATCCTGGGGCCGAGCCTGAAGACATGGTCTCGGTGCGGATCTTCGCTGCTGCGCAACGGGTGATTTCCCTGCGTTTGCGTCCCTTGCGGGCTACTGATGAACTGCTGGCGCAGTTGGCCGAAGGCAAAGGGCCAAAGAATTCCGCCGAGCTGCTCCTGTATATGGCCGAGTACTTGACGCATAAGGTGCAGCAACTGGTCAGTGATCTCTGCGAAGTGGTCGACGGCGAAGAAGAAAATCTAGATGCCGACGAACGGTATACGCCGGAGCACGGCAGCATTTTGCAGATCCGTCGACGGGCTGCCGGGTTGAAGCGTTTTCTGGCGCCACAGCGCGATATATTCGCGCAAATGAGTCGGATAAAACTCCCCTGGTTTGCCGTTGATGACGGTGATTACTGGAATGAGCTGCACAACAGCCTGACCCGCTATCTGGAAGAACTGGAATTGACCCGGGAGCGCATGGGGCTTGTGCTGGAGGCTGAGGACCGGCGTTTGAGCGTGCGCATGAATCGCACCATGTATCGCTTCGGAATCATCACAGGCATCTTCTTGCCCATGAGCTTTCTCACCGGGCTTTTGGGGATCAACGTCGGCGGTATTCCGTTTTCCGCCAGCCCCTATGGCTTCATCATCGCTTGTGTGTTGCTGGTGGCGGTGGCTCTGGGGCAGTGGTGGTTGTTTCGTCGTTTGCGCTGGGTGTGAAGGGGCTCCATGTGACCCGAATAAATCTGATCGCGTCTTTTTCAGATATCACCAGAGGTGCGTATGCACGATCCGTTTGAAGAATCGTTACGTGACATGCTCAAAGCCTCGCCATCGAGTCGCGATGACGACGCTTGCCTGGGCCGCGTACTGAAAACCGCCAACCGTCAGGTGGGCGCGGGAGATCTGTTCAGCTTGCTGGGCCGCTGGTTACCAGCGTTGATGATTGCCTTGAATAATGGATCGGCCCATATCGCGCCGGTTTCCCGTCGTAAATCTACTGCTCGCACTGCTGATAAGGCTGATTGAATATGGAACTTGATCTCTGGACGCAGAGCCTGGTCACGGCGATGACTGCCTTGTGGACCAAGGTGGCGAATTTCATTCCGAACCTGTTCGGCGCATTGGTGGTGCTGCTACTGGGTTTCGTAGTGGCCAAGCTGCTCGATACTCTGCTGTCGAAACTGCTGGCCAAGCTGGGCCTGGATCGTTTGATGGGCGGCACCGGCCTGACCAAGTTGCTGTCCCGTGCTGGGCTGCAAGTGCCGATTTCCACCTTGATCGGCAAGATTGTCTATTGGTTCGTGCTGTTGATTTTTCTGGTGTCTGCGGCTGAGTCCCTCGGTCTTGAGCGTGTTTCGGCTACGCTCGACATGCTCGCGCTGTACTTGCCTAAGGTGTTTGGTGCCGCGTTGGTATTGCTGGTCGGGGTGCTCCTGGCGCAGTTGGCCAACGGACTGGTACGCGGAGCCGCTGAAGGCGTCGGGCTGGATTACGCCAGTGGCCTGGGGCGGATTGCCCAAGGGCTGGTGATCATCATCAGTATTTCTGTAGCGATCAGCCAGTTGGAGGTCAAAACCGACCTGCTCAACCATGTGATCGTGATTGTTTTGATTACCGTTGGTCTGGCCGTTGCGCTGGCCATGGGTTTGGGAAGCCGGGAGATTGCCGGGCAGATTCTTGCGGGAATTTATGTGCGTGAGTTGTACCAGGTTGGGCAACAAGTGCGTGTTGGTGAGGTCGAAGGCCAGATCGAAGAGATTGGCACGGTTAAAACTACATTGCTGACCGAGGAGGGTGAGCTAGTCTCCCTCTCTAACCGGATCCTGCTGGAGCAGCATGTAAGTAGCCGCTAACCCGGCAAACCCTGCTAATGTATGCCGCCGCAAAATGCCCTACCGGGTAGCGGCGGACATTGACCTGACTGTCGGCACGACTCGTTTTGAACAAAACCCAATCGCTATCCACGCGCTATGACCCCCGTGAGCTCTCTGATGAGGAGTTGGTTGCGCGCTCACATACGGAGCTGTTTCACGTAACACGCGCCTATGAAGAGTTGATGCGGCGCTACCAGAGAACCCTATTTAATGTGTGTGCGCGTTATTTAGGGAACGATCGGGATGCGGATGATGTCTGTCAGGAAGTGATGTTGAAGGTGTTGTATGGCCTTAAGAACTTTGAGGGCAAATCAAAGTTTAAGACATGGCTATATAGCATCACGTACAACGAATGCATCACGCAGTATCGCAAAGAGCGGCGCAAGCGTCGGTTGATGGACGCTTTGAGTCTTGATCCCCTCGAGGAGGCCTCTGAAGAGAAGGCGCCGAAACCTGAGGAGAAGGGTGGGCTTGACCGCTGGTTGGTGCATGTAAACCCGATTGATCGGGAAATTCTGGTGCTACGTTTTGTCGCAGAGCTGGAGTTTCAAGAGATTGCGGACATCATGCACATGGGTTTGAGTGCTACAAAAATGCGTTACAAGCGTGCTCTTGATAAATTGCGTGAGAAATTTGCAGGTATTGCTGAAACTTAGTTCGGCGCAAATGTCTCTTACGTCTAGGCGAGTTCTGATAGACTTGCCGCCGAGTTGTCCCCCGGTATGTGGGACTGCTTTACAATCACCAGATGGGGATTTAACGGATGAAACTGAAAAACACCTTGGGCATTGCCATTGGTTCTATTGTTGCCGTGACTTCGTTCGGCGTTCTGGCGCAGGGCCAAGGCGCGGTCGAGGGTGAACTGTTTTACAAAAAACAGTACAACGACAGCGTTAATCACGTTGAAGACGGCTTCAACCCTGGCGCATCGATCGGTTACTTCCTGACCGACGATCTGTCGTTGAATGCCACCTACGACAAGACCAACCACACCCGTTCTAACGACGGTACTGGTAACCAGAAAATCAAGGGCGACAACTTTGGCCTGAACGCTCAGTACCACTTTGGTACCGTGGGTGACGCTCTGCGTCCATACGTTTCCGGCGGTGTTGCTCACAAGAGCATGACCAACGTCATCGCTGACGGCCACAGCGGCCGCGACCAGTCGACTTTCCTGACTGCTGGCGCTGGTGTTAAGTACTACTTCACCAACAACCTGTTCGCTCGTGCTGGCGTTGAAGCTGACTACAAGCTGGACAACGGTAAGTGGGACTACGCTCCTACCATCGGTCTGGGCGTGAACTTCGGTGGCAGCGGCGGCAAAGTTGCTCCAGCGCCTGCTCCAGAGCCAGCACCAGCTCCAGAACCAGCTCCAGAAGCTCCAGTTGCTGAAGTTGTTCGTGTTGAGCTGGACGTGAAGTTCGACTTCGACAAGTCGGTCGTTAAGCCTAACAGCTACGCTGACATCAAGAACCTGGCTGATTTCATGAATCAGTACCCACAGACCACCACCGTTGTTGAAGGTCACACTGACTCCGTCGGTCCTGACGCTTACAACCAGAAGCTGTCTGAGCGTCGTGCAAACGCCGTTAAACAAGTTCTGGTCAACCAGTACGGCGTTGGCGCTGACCGCGTTCAATCCGTTGGTTACGGTGAGTCCCGCCCAGTTGCCGACAACGCAACTGAAGCAGGTCGCGCCATCAACCGTCGCGTAGAAGCCTCGGTAGAAGCTCAAGCTAATTAATTAGCCTTGTAGCTTGGAAAAACCCGGCCAAGGCCGGGTTTTTCTTTGCCTGCGATTTACCTGTGCGGGAGGCGTGACTCAGGCTTGGCGCACAGAGGCGTGGACCACGGATTCAGTGGCGGCCACTGCGCCGATGACCAGGATCGCCGGGCTCTTCAACTCGAAGCGCAGGGCATCACGCTCCATCCCCGCCAGATCGCTGCGGCATTCACGCTGTTCAGGCAGCGAAGCATTCTCAATCATCGCCACCGGCATATCGGCGGCCAGACCGCCGTCACGCAACTGCCCGGCGATCTCCGCCAGCTTCGCCACCCCCATGTAGATCACCAGAGTTGTACCGCTTTGCGCCAGGGCCTGCCAGTTCAGGCTGCTGTCATCCTGAGTGTGGGCGGTCACCAGCGTCACGCCCCGAGCCACGCCACGCAGGGTCAGGGGAATATCACAACGGGTTGCGCCGGCCAGTCCGGCGGTGATGCCATTGACCAGCTCCACTTCGATCCCGCGCTCCTTCAGCCACTGAGCTTCCTCGCCACCTCGCCCGAAAATGCACGGATCGCCCCCCTTGAGGCGTACCACGCAGCGCCCCTGACGGGCATAGCGCAGCATCAGGCGATGAATGAAGGCCTGGGGCGTGGAGCGACAGCCACCGCGTTTGCCCACCGGAATGACTCGCGCCGTGGGGCAATGTTCCAGCACCGCGTTGTTTGCCAGATCGTCGATCAACACCACATCGGCTTCACCGAGGGCGCGTACGGCCTTGAGTGTCAGCAACTCAGGGTCGCCGGGCCCAGCACCCACCAGCCAGACTTTTGCGCTCATACGTTTTCCTCATACAGGGACGGCGACAGGTTGCACCGGAGTCGCCAGCAGGCGCTTGATCTCCGGCACGCAGGAGCCGCATTGGCTGCCGCAACCCAGCTGTTGTTTCAGTTGATCGAGGTTCAAGCCTTCAGCGATACCGGCACAAATCGCCCGGTAGCTGACGTTCTTGCAGTTGCACAGGGTGCGCTCCTGTTTTCCGCCTAAGCCGTCTGCTCCTGGCGGATGGCTCATCGGCGCGAGCAGCCAGCGTCTTAGTTGCTCATCGGTGCGCCCCTTGAGCCACAGTTGCTGCAGCCAGTGCTGGGCCAGGGTTTCCCCGGCCAGGCGAATGGCAGTGATCCGCCCCTGTTCGATGCGCACTCGCTTGCCGATGGCCCGACGTGGATCGTCATAGGCCAGCACCGGCCCGATATCGAGCCCCAACTGCTGATCGATGAGCTTGAGCAGTGCCGGCGGTGGCGCCTCTTGGTGAGCGGCTCGAACCACCAGGGCCGGCCGGTCGCGACCGGTCAGGCTGAGGCTGACGTAGGCAAAGGCTTCGCACAGGGGGCGCAGGGTCTTGAAGTGGGCCTGCACGTCGCCTTCGATCAAGGCAAACAAGTGCCAAGGCAGTTGCACTGGCTCCAGGCGCACACCGCTGTGTTTGAGTTCCGGCTGCTTGGACAGAGGGTCGAAGGCCGGTTGGGTGACGGCATTGACCCCGCCCTTGAGGAAGCGGTCGCCCCAGTGCATGGGTAGAAATGCCTGGCCGGGGCGCACACTGTCATCACTGTTGACGGCGACGATCACGGAGCCTCGGCGGCTTTTCAGGTTCACCAGATCACCTTCCCGTAGCCGCTGGCGCCGCAGTTCATCCGGATGCAGGCTTAGCAGTGCCTCGCTGACATGGCCGAACAATTGCGCCGCGGTGCCGGTGCGGCTCATGCCGTGCCAATGGTCCCGCAGCCGACCGGTGAGCAGCGTCAGGGGGTAGCGCGCATCCCGCTGTTCCTTGGCGGCCAGGTAAGGATCACTGACAAAATGCGCACGGCCTGTGGCCGTGGGAAAGCGTCCATCCCCATACAAGCGCGGGGTGCCCTGTGTTGCGCCAGCGGGGAAGGGCCATTGCTGCGGGCCGAGACGATCGATCAACGCGTGACTGAGGCCAGACAGATCCAGGTCGCGGCCCTGGGTCAGGCCTTTGTACTCATCGAACAGCTGGGCGGGGGCATCGAAGTCAAACAGGCTCGGCTGTCCGGGCCGCAGGCGTCGCTCCAGGCGTTGGGCAAAATCCACGGCAATGGCCCAGTCAGGACGCGCCTCGCCGGGCGCGATCACGGCCTGGCGTACATGAGAAACCCGGCGTTCCGAATTGGTCACCGTGCCTTCTTTTTCACCCCAGCTCGCGGCAGGTAGCAGCAGGTCGGCAAAGGCCGTGGTTTCCGTGGTGGCGAAGGCTTCTTGCAGGACCACGAAAGGGCAGTGCTGCAGGGCAGCCCGCACAGCGTTCTGATCTGGCAGGGACTGCGCCGGGTTGGTGCAGGCGATCCACAAGGCCTTGATGCCACCACTTTGCAACTGCTCAAACAACTCGATAGCGCTCAGTCCAGGGCTGTCAGGCAACTGTTCCACCCCCCAGTAGGCGGCGACTTGCGCACGATGCTCAGGGTCTGCGGCCTCCCGGTGTCCGGGGAGCAGGTTGCTCAGGCTGCCGGTTTCGCGCCCGCCCATGGCATTGGGCTGGCCGGTGAGCGAGAAAGGCCCTGTACCAGGGCGGCCGATTTGCCCGGTGGCCAGGTGCAGATTGATCAGCGCACTGTTTTTTGCGCTGCCGGCGCTGGACTGATTCAAGCCCATGCACCACAACGACAGGAAACTGGGCGCCATCCCTATCCATTGGGCGCACAGCTGCAGTTGCTCAAGACTGATACCGCAGAGTTGCGCCACCATCGCCGGGGTGTAGTCGCGGACCAGGAGCTTCAGCTCGGCCAGGCCCTCGGTGTGTTCGCGGATGAAGTCCCGATCGACCCAGTCCTCCCACAGCAACAGGTGGAGAATGCCGTGGAACAGTGCGACATCGGTGCCCGGCAGAATCGCCAGATGCAGGTCGGCCAGATCGCAGGTGTCGGTACGACGCGGGTCGATGACGATGACTTTCATCTCCGGGCGCCGGCTTTTCGCCTGCTCCAGGCGCCGAAACAGCACCGGGTGGGCGTAGGCCATGTTGCTGCCGACGATCACCACGCAATCGCTGTGCTCCAGGTCCTCATAACTGCAAGGCGGCGCATCGGCTCCCAGGCTGCGTTTGTAGCCCACCACCGCCGAGGACATGCACAGCCGTGAGTTGCTGTCGATATTGTTGGTGCCCACCAGGGCCCGGGCCAGCTTGTTGAAGGCGTAATAGTCCTCGGTCAGCAGTTGTCCGGAGACATAGAACGCCACGCTGTCCGGGCCATGCTCGGCGATGGTCTGGGCGAACACCCCGGCGGCATGCTCCAGGGCGCTGTCCCAGTCGCAGCGGCTGCGAGCCAGGTCCTTGCCCAGGCGCAGTTCCGGGTACAGGGCGCGGGCGTTGCGGTCGCCGGTCAAATGCAGGCTGGCGCCCTTGCTGCACAGCTTGCCGAAGTTGGCCGGGTGCGTCGGATCGCCGCTGACCCCGAGGATCTGCCGGCCGTCATGCTCGATCAGCACACCGCAGCCGACCCCGCAGTAGCAACAGGTCGAGGCCGTGCGCTGGCGCTGCATCACCCGGCCTCCCGCAGGGCCAACTGCACTCGGCCGCTTTCCACTCGCGTCGGATGATGGTGGGCGCAACCGACGTCCGGTGCCTGGGCTGCGCCGGATTCCAGGTCGATCTGCCAGTTGTGCAGCGGGCAGGCCACGCGCCTGCCGTAGATCAATCCCTGGGACAGGGGGCCGCCCTTGTGCGGGCAGCGGTCATCGAGGGCGAAGACTTGATCGTCGCTGGTACGAAAAATCGCGATATCGCCCTTGGGGCCCTTGATGATGCGCGAGCCCAGGGCATTGATCTCTTCCAGGGCGCAGATATCCAGCCAGTTCATGCCGGCACCTCCAGTTGTTTCACGGGGATCGACTCGTACTCTTTTTTCAGCTGCGGCTCGGCCAGGCGCTGCTGCCACGGGTCTTGCTCGAAGGACAGGGAGAACTGCAGGCGCTCGTTCAGCGCCTTGCGCCGCTGCGGGTCTTCCAGCACGGCCTTTTTCACGTGCTCCAGGCCGACCCGTTGCAGGTAGTGCACCGTGCGTTCGAGGTAGAAGGCCTCTTCGCGGTACAGCTGGAGGAAGGCGCCGTTGTATTCGCGGACTTCTTCGGCGGTCTTGAGCTTGACGAAAAACTCCGCCACCTCGGTCTTGATCCCGCCGTTGCCGCCGATGTACAGCTCCCAGCCCGAATCGACGCCGATGATGCCCACGTCCTTGATCCCGGCTTCCGAGCAGTTGCGCGGGCAACCGGAGACCGCCAGCTTGACCTTGTGCGGTGACCACATGTTGAACAGGTCGTGTTCCAGCTCGATGCCCAGCTGGGTGGAGTTCTGTGTGCCGAAGCGGCAGAACTCGCTGCCGACACAGGTCTTCACCGTGCGGATGGATTTGCCGTAGGCGTGGCCGGAGGGCATGTCCAGGTCTTTCCAGACTCCGGGCAAGTCTTCCTTGCGGATGCCCAGCAGGTCGATGCGCTGGCCGCCGGTGACCTTGACCATGGGCACCTGGTACTTGTCGGCGACATCGGCGATGCGCCGCAGCTCGGACGGATTGGTCACGCCCCCCCACATCCGCGGCACCACCGAGTAGGTCCCATCCTTCTGGATGTTGGCGTGGGCCCGCTCGTTGATCAGTCGCGATTGCGGATCGTCCCGGGCTTCTCCCGGCCAGGTGGAGATCAGGTAGTAGTTCAGCGCCGGGCGGCAAGTGGCGCAACCGTTGGGGGTGCGCCAGTTGAGGTCGCTCATGGTGCCGGCGACGGTCAGCAGGTGCTGTTCGCGAATGGCCTGGCGGATCTGCCCGTGGTTCAGGTCGCTGCAGGCGCAGATGGCCTTTTCGCTTTTCGGCTTGACGTCCGCCGCGCCGCCCACGGTGTTGATCAGGATCTGCTCCACCAGGCCGGCGCAGGAGCCGCAGGAGCTGGCGGCCTTGGTGTGTTTCTTGACCTCGTCGACGCTGAACAGCCCGTGTTCCTGAATGGCTTTGACGATGCTGCCCTTGCACACACCATTGCAGCCGCAGACCTCGGCGCTGTCGGCCATGCTCATGGCCTTGTCCTGGCCCTGGTGGCCGACCTCCCCCAAGGCCTGCTCGCCGAACATCAGGTGATCGCGGATTTCGCCAATGCCGTGCTGTTCGCGGATCTGCCGCAAGTACCAGCCTCCGTCCGCCGTATCGCCGTACAGGCAGGCGCCCACCAGTACGTCGTCCTTGATCACCAGCTTCTTGTAGACCCCGCCAATCGGGTCGGCGAGGGTGATGGTCTCGGTGCCGTCGTCGCCCATGAAGTCCCCGGCGGAGAACAGGTCGATGCCCGTGACCTTCAACTTGGTCGAGGTCACTGAGCCCTGGTAGCGGGCAAAGCCCAGTTGGGCCAGGTGGTTGGCGCAGACCTTGGCCTGTTCGAACAGCGGCGCCACCAGGCCGTAGGCGATACCGCGGTGACTGGCGCATTCACCGATGGCGTAGATGCGCGGGTCGAAGGTCTGCAGGGTGTCGTTGACCAGAATCCCGCGGTTGCAAGGCAGGCCGGCCCGTTCCGCCAGTTCGCTGTTGGGGCGGATGCCGGCGGCCATCACCACCAGATCGGCGGGGATGATCTCGCCATTCTTGAACTGCACCGAGCCGACCCGGCCATTGCCGGCATCGATCAGGGCCTGGGTCTGTTCACACAGGCGAAACTTCAGGCCACGGCTTTCCAGGGCGCTCTGCAGTAACTGGCCGCTGGTCTGGTCCAATTGGCGTTCCAGCAGCCAGTCGCCGATATGTACCACGGTCACGTCCATGCCCCGCAGCGTGAGGCCGTTGGCGGCTTCCAGGCCCAGCAGGCCGCCGCCGATCACCACTGCGTGCTGATGGGTTTTCGTCGCGTCAATCATCGCCTGGGTGTCGGCAATGTCGCGATAGCCGATCACCCCCTGCAGTTCCTTGCCGGGAATCGGCAGGATAAACGGCGTGGAACCGGTGGCGATCAGCAGGCGGTCGTACTCGGCCTCGCTGCCGTCCTCGGCGATCACCCGGCGCTTGATGCGGTCGATCTGCACCACTTTGCGGTTGAGCAGCAGCTTGATGTCGTGGTCCAGGTACCAGTCCAGGTCGTTGAGGACAATGTCCTCGAACGTCTGTTCACCGGCCAGCACCGGTGACAGCAGGATGCGGTTGTAGTTGGTGTGGGGTTCGGCACCGAACACGGTGATGTCGTACAGCTCGTCGCTCAGTTTGAGCAACTCTTCCAGGGTGCGGACCCCGGCCATGCCGTTGCCGATCATTACCAGTTTGAGTCTTTTCATGGGCTTCTCCGGAGCTCAGGCAGGGTCAGTGCGGCCTGGCTCGACAAACTGCGCGCAAACAAAAAAGGCGTCCCGTCAGTGGCCTGACGAGGACGCCTTTGTCCGATCCCGTTCTCTCGGGAAGCCCGCCTTCGTCGTTGAAGGCCGGCTTTATGTCTGTTGCCTGATCTAATGCAGCGCTTGTGCCAAGTTGCCAAGGGCGCGGTTTATGGGGCTTTTGTGAAGATTGTCAGCGTGCCGGGTATGGTCCTTGCACCGAATCGAGGCGTCACGCCCTCTTTCGGCTCTTTGGGGCGGCTGCTGGGGGCGATGAATGGCCTGGGCATCGCCAAGCAAGGTTCTGCGGAGCGTTTCGCAGCCTCGCTATGGCTCGACAGCGGCTACACCTGCTGCCAATGCCGAAGGGGTTTGTAGCCGCTGCCGCAGGCTGCGAACGGTCTGCTGGGACGCGGGAGCTAACGATGCAGCAGCACAAGCAACAGCATCAGGTTGAACAGCAAGGCGAGCAGGGCGATGCCGCGCCAGACCTTCAGGGGTTCGCGTTCCAGCAAGGGCCGCGGCCTCGTGCTCAGGCCGCGCCGTTCGCCGTGTTCCAGCGCCAGCAGCCATTCTTCGGCGGTTTCGTAGCGCCGTCTGGGGTCGGCACTCACCCCGCGTTCCAGGCTTTGCGCGAGCCATTCCGGCAGGTCCGGGCGATAGCGCGCGGGGCTTGTCGGGGCACCGAAGCGCGGGCGCTGGAAAGCCTCGATCTCGCCGTGGGGGTAGTGTCCGGTCAGCAGGTAATACAGGCTGACGCCCACGGCATAGAGGTCTTGTTGCGGGCTGGGAGGTTCGCCGTCGAAGGCTTCCGGGGCGATGTAGCTTGGGGTGCCCGGTAGCAGGTGTGCTGGGTCTGCTGACAAGCCGGGGCAATAGGCAAGGCCGAAATCCAGCACCCGCAGTTCGCCATCATCCCCCAGCAGCAGGTTGTCGGGCTTGATGTCACGGTGCAGGATCTGCCGCCGGTGCAGCAAACCGATCGCCCGCAGCAGGTGCTCGGCCAGGGGCTGCCATTGCGCCAGCGGCAGGGGGCCGTTCAGGCGAAACAGATTGGCCAGGGTCCGGCCCGGATACTCGCGCATCACGTAGTAGAGGTGCTGGCGCGATGTCGCACCGTGCACCTGGGGGAAGTGACGCCCGGCCACGCGGCGCAGCAGCCACTCTTCGGACAACAGTCCCTGGCAGGCGTCGAGGTCCTTATGCAAGGCCCCGGGCAGGGTTTTCAGCAACCAGGCTTGCTGTTGCTCGTCACGCACCCGGTACAGCAGTGATTGCTGGCTCTGGTTGATCAGCGCTTCGATGTGCCAGCCCTCGAAGCAGTGCCCGGGTGTGAGTGGTGGAGGCAGGGGCCATTGCTGCAGGTGCAGCAGGGCATCGCCAATGCTGCTTTCGCCCAGCTGGTCCACTCGCACCAGCAGTGCGCTGGCGTTGTCCTGGCTGCCGGCCAGGTGCGCGGCGTTGACCAGGGTCGCCACCGCGTTGTCCGGCTCCGGTTGGTCCCGCAGGATGGCGGCAATGGCGGTGTCGCCCAAGGTGGCCCAGACCCCGTCGCTGAGCAGCAGGAAGCTTTCGCCCTGGTGCAGTTCGCCATCGAGAAAATCCAGCACCAGATGCTGGTCCAGGCCCAGGGCGCGCTTGAGCACATGCTGCATGCCCGGTTGTTCCCAGACGTGGTCCTCGCTGATGCGTTGCAACTGCTGTTGGTGCCAGCGATAGACCCGGCAGTCGCCGACATGGGCCAGGGTGAAGCGTCGCCCGCGCAATACCAGGGCGCTGAGGGTGGTGAGCAGGGGCTGGCCGCCGCCGTTGGCCTGCAACCAGCGGTTCTGGGCGATCAGCAGACGCTCCAGGGCTTCGGCCACGGGCCAGGTTTCTGGCGTGGCGTAGTAGTCCAGGGCCAGCGCCTGCAGGGTTGAGCGTGCTGCCAGGCCGCCGTCGGCGCACTGACTGACGCCATCGGCGATGGCGAACAGCAGGCCTTTGCTTGCCGCCAGGTCCGGCGCCGGGGTGACCCGGCGCAAGGCGTCCTGGTTCTGCGTCCGTGGCCCGGTGGCGCTGGCTTCGGCATGGCTCAGTTGCAGGCCCATGGCGCGCTTAGACCCTTGCCGCGGTCACGGCGGCGCTGCCCCAGGTGGTTCTCCAGCGACGCTTGACCCCGTGCAGGCCGAACCAGGCCAGGACCCCAAGACTGGCGAACAGCCACAGGGCCAGTTGATAGCTGCCGGTGCTTTGCTTGATCGCGCCCATGCTTGCGGCCAGGGCAAAACCGCCGATGCCACCGGCCATGCCGATCAGCCCGGTCATGACCCCGATTTCCCGGCGAAAACGTTGCGGTACCAGTTGGAAGACCGCGCCATTGCCGGCGCCGAGGCCCAGCATGGTGCAGACGAACAGGGCCAGGGCAGCGTAGGAACTGGGCAGGTTGAAACCCACCGCGGCGATGCAGACCACCGCCACGCTGTACATCGCCAGCAGGGTGCGGATACCGCCGAAACGGTCCGCCAGGGCGCCGCCCAGAGGGCGCATCAGGCTGCCGCCGAAGACACAGGCGGCGGTGTAGTAGCCAGCAGTCACCGGGCTCAGGCCGTACTGGTCATTGAAATAGCCGGGCAGGGCGCTGGCCAGGCCGATGAAACCGCCAAAGGTCACACTGTAGAAGAACATGAACCACCAGCTGTCGCGGTCCCCCAGGGCCTTGAAGTAGTCAGCCATGGACTTGGCCCGTGGCCGCTCGGGGGCGTTCTTCGCCAGCCAGGCGAACAACACCAAGGTCAGGACTAGCGGGATCAGGGCGAAGCCGAACACATTGCTCCAGCCGAAAGCCGTCGCCAGCAGCGGAGCGATCAGTGCGGCGAGCACGGTGCCGGAGTTGCCAGCACCGGCGATGCCCATCGCTTTGCCCTGGTGTTGTGGCGGATACCATTGGGACGCCAGGGGCAAGGCCACGGCGAAGGAAGCGCCGGCCATGCCGAGGAAGAGCCCCAGGAGCAGCGCTTGCTCATAGCTGTGGATGCCCAGTTTCCAGGCCACCAACAGGGCGCCGATGACGATCACTTGACCGATCAGGCCGGCGGTCTTGGGTGACAGGCGATCGGCCAGCAGGCCCATGATGAAGCGCAACACCGCGCCGGCAAGGATCGGCGTGGCCACCATCAGCCCGCGTTGCTGGGTGCTCAGGTGCAGGTCGGCGGCAATCTGCACCGCCAGGGGGCCCAGCAGGTACCAGACCATGAAGCTCAGGTCGAAATACAGGAAGGCCGCGAACAGGGTCGGGGTGTGGCCGGATTTCCAGAAGCTTGAATTCATCGCGCACCTCAGCTGATAAGAGTCGTAGGAATCGTCATGAGCTTGTAGGTGGAGCGCCGCGACGGCCGCGCCACCGACCCCGGTCAGTGGGGCCAAAACGAAAAAACGTCGGCACCTGGCTCGCGGTGGGCGAGCAGGGTGCGCGACGTCTTTGTCGTAGGTGGGGCAACCGCCGTTGGTTACCGTTGTGGATCTGATAGCAAGAGCCGCGCCAATCCGTGTCGATAGCGAGTGTTGGAGCTGGCTCAGGAGCTGGCGGCAGTAGCGGGCTTGCCAGCACTGGCGCCCTCAAGACGAACTACAAGGTTCAGAGGGCTATTTGCCGGCAATCCGGCTCTTAGGGTCATCCCTTTCAAGGTCTTAGGTAGAATCCCCTGAAATCTCAGTCAGGGATCCCCGAAGATGTGGACCGATGTTCTAGCTCGATTCGAGAAAAAAGCACCTGCCAGCGTCATGGCCAAGTTGGCGCTGGAGCAGGCTATTGCTCCTGAGTGGGTCGATCAGGTCTTCGAAGAACATCGGCAACGGCAGTACTCTCGTGAACTACTGTTCTCGACCATCATCAAGCTGATGTCCCTTGTTTCATTGGGTTTGAAGCCATCCCTGCACGCCGCCGCTCGGCAACTGGAAGATCTTCCTGTCAGCTTGGCAGCCCTCTACGACAAGATCAGTCGTACCGAACCTGCTCTGTTGCGCGCGCTGGTCACAGGCTGTGCGCAACGCCTGACCCCAACCATCAAAGAGCTGGGTTGCACCACGATGCTGCCGGGCTGGCAGGTTCGGGTGGTGGACGGCAACCACTTGGCATCCACTGAGAAACGTCTGGGCGCTCTACGCCACGAGCGAGGTGCCGCTCGTCCTGGCTTTTCGGTGGTTGTCTACGACCCCGATCTCGATCAGGTCATCGACCTTCAGGCGTGTGAGGATGCCTACGCAAGCGAGCGTATTTGTGTGCTGCCTCTATTGGCTGATGCCGAGCCGGGCCAGGTGTGGCTGGCTGATCGACTCTACTGCACGCTTCCGGTCATGGAAGCTTGTGAGCAGGTCCAGACATCCTTTGTCATTCGTCAGCAAGCCAAGCACCCACGCCTGATTCAAGAGGGTGAGTGGCAAGAGCCCGTACCTGTGGAAACAGGCACTGTGCGCGAGCAGATCATCCACGTCAGAGGCGGTTACCAATGGCGGCGCGTGGAACTGACGCTTCATTCGCCAACGGACTCGGGTGACAGCAGCTTGATGTTCTGGAGCAATCTACCTGAGAGCGTCAGTGCACAGCAGATCGCGGAACTCTATCGCCGCCGCTGGAGTATTGAGGGCATGTTCCAGCGACTGGAAGCGATCCTGGAAAGTGAAATCGAAACCCTTGGCAGCCCAAAAGCTGCCTTGCTCGGGTTCGCTACTGCGGTATTGGCATACAACGTCCTGGCCGTACTCAAACGAAGTGTCGAACAAGCCCATCGGGACACCCAGCCTGAAGGCTGGGAAGCCTCGACCTATCACTTGGCGGTCCAGGTCAGGAGTGGTTATGAGGGAATGCAGATTGCGCTGCCCTCGGAGTACCTTCCCGTTATCCCTGCGGAAAAACTGGCTCAGCGCTTGTTGGAATTAGCCAGAAACATCCAGCCAAAACAAGTTGCGAAAAGCCCACGAGGCCCCAAGGTACCCAAGCCCAAAACATGGGTGCAGGGGACGGCCGTGAATGCCCATGTTTCAACCGATCGAGTCATCAAGGCAGCCAAAACGAAAAGACCTTGAAAGGGATGGCTCTTAGGGTGCAGGAGTCAACCGAGGAGTTCCTGCATGGCGATGATCTGCTCCGCGACCTGGATCAGCTTCTGCTGCTTGCTCATGGCCTGGCGACGCATCAGGGTGTAGGCCTGTTCTTCATCGCAGTCTTTCATCTTCATCAACAGGCCCTTGGCCAGCTCAATGCGCTTGCGTTCGGCCAGTTGCTGGTCCCGGGCCTGGAGCTGAGCGCGCAGGGCCTGGTCGCTTTCAAAGCGGGCCATGGCTACGTCGAGAATCGGTTGCAGGCGCGGAACCTGGATGCCCTCGACGATGTAGGCGCTGACCCCGGACTTGATCGCCTGGCGCATCACCCCCGGATCGTGTTCATCGGTGAACATGACGATGGGCCGGGGTTGATCGCGGCTGACCAGCACCACTTGCTCCATGACATCACGGCTGGGTGACTCGGTATCGATCAGGATTACGTCCGGACGCACTGTTTCGACGCGTCCGGGCAGGTCGATGGTCAGGCCGGATTCGTCAATTACCTCGAAACCGGCTTCGCTGAGGGCGGCCTTGAGCCGTCCGACTTTTTTCGCGGTGTCGTTGATCAGCAGGATACGCAGCATGTTCGCGGGCTCCGTTCAGCGCTGGGCAACCAGGGCGGGGGCGTCGTTGAGGGCATGCAGGCGAAAGCTGCGGGCATAAGCGGCGGGCTCTGAACCGTCCCATACCTTGCCATCGATCAACTGGCTGCTGCGCATGTCCTGGCCCCAGGCGGCAACGCCCACGGCGGTAGCGGCTTCGCGGTACAGGTCGAGCTGTTGCACCTGGCGAGCGACGTCCAGGTAGTCCGGGTCCTCGCGCAACAGGCCCCAGCGCCGGAACTGGGTCATGAACCACATGCCGTCGGACAGGTAGGGCAGGTTGACGGCGCCATGCTGGTGAAAGCGCAGGGCGTGAGGGTCCTGCCAGCGATTGCCCAGGCCGTCGGCGTAGTCCCCCAGCAGCCGCGGCTCGATGCAGTCCAGCGGTGCATTCAGGTAATCGGCGGCGCTCAGGAGCTGGGCGGTGCTGCGGCGGTTTTCCGGGCTTTGCTCGATAAAGCGGCTGGCTTCGAGAATCGCCATCACCAGGATCCGAGCAGTGTTGGGGTATTGCTCGACGAAGGCGCGGGTACAGCCCAGTACCTTTTCCGGGTGGTCCGGCCAGATCGCCTGGCTGGTGGCCAGGGTGAAGCCCTGATCCTGCTGCACGGCGCTGGCACTCCAGGGTTCGCCGACGCAGAACCCGTCGATGCGCCCGGCTTGCAGGTGGGCGACCATCTGCGGTGGCGGCACCACCACGCTGTCGACATCCTGCAGCGGGTGGATGCCCTGGCTTGCCAGCCAGTAGTACAGCCACATGGCGTGGGTGCCGGTGGGGAAGGTCTGGGCGAAGGTCAGTCGCGTCCGGCTTTGGTGCACGTGGCGATCCAATGCTTCAGGACTGGTCACCTTGAGGGCTTGCAGCTCGCGGGACAGGTTGATGCTCTGGCCGTTCTGGTTCAGGCCCATGAGCACCGCCATGTCGCAGGGAGGGGTTCCGCCGATGCCCAGGTGCACGGCGTAGATCAGGCCGTACAGGCTGTGGGCGGCATCCAGTTCGCCGCTTGCCAGCTTGTCCCGCAGCCCGGCCCAGGAACTCTGGCGTTTGAGGTTCAGGGTCAGGCCGTAGGGCTGGGCAAAACCCTGGGTGGCGGCGACCACCACTGAGGCGCAATCGGTCAGGGCCATGAAGCCCAGGTTGATGGCGGACTTTTCCGGGGCATCGCTGCCGTTGACCCAGGCCAATGCAGTGTTGGGGTGTTCAGTCATGGCTTGGCACCTTGCATAAAAAAGCGTCGTCCCCACTGGCCAGGCAATGCCCGAGCGGGTGACGACGCCATTGTCCTTGAACCTGCGCCGGCATTGGCCCAGGTCTGATGGAGCAAGTGGGTGCAAGGCATATGCCATTGTCGGGGATTTTATTCTGCGCCTCGCCTGCAAGCCCTGGGCGCGGCTATAATCGGCGCCTTATTTCGCCGCCAACCGAGTTCATCCCGCCCATGTATACCCTGGCCCGCCAGCTGTTGTTCAAACTCTCCCCGGAAACCTCCCACGATCTGTCCCTGGACCTGATCGGTGCGGGCGGGCGTTTGGGCCTTAACGGTCTGTTGTGCAAGGCGCCGGCGCAGTTGCCGGTGCAGGTCATGGGCCTGGAGTTTCCGAACCCGGTGGGCCTGGCTGCCGGCCTGGACAAGAACGGTGCGGCCATCGATGGCTTCGCGCAACTGGGCTTTGGTTTCGTCGAGATCGGCACCGTGACTCCGCGCCCACAGCCGGGCAACCCCAAGCCGCGGATCTTCCGTCTGCCCCAGGCCGAAGCGATCATCAACCGCATGGGCTTCAATAACCTGGGGGTCGACCACCTGCTGGCGCGGGTTGCCGCCTCTTCATATAAGGGCGTGCTGGGGATCAATATCGGCAAGAATTTCGACACGCCGGTGGAGCGGGCGGTGGATGACTACCTGATCTGCCTGGACAAGGTCTATGCCCATGCCAGCTATGTCACGGTCAACGTCAGCTCGCCCAACACCCCGGGTTTGCGCAGCCTGCAGTTTGGCGAGTCCCTCAAGCAGTTGCTGTCGGCCCTGAGCCAGCGTCAGCAGGAACTGGCGACCCTGCATGGCCAGCGCGTGCCCCTGGCGATCAAGATCGCTCCGGACATGAGCGATGAAGAGACCGTTGAAGTGGCTCGCGCCTTGCTTGAAACCGGCATGGACGCAGTGATCGCCACCAACACCACCTTGAGTCGTGAAGGTGTCGAAGGCATGGAGTATGGCGACGAGGCGGGCGGTCTGTCCGGCGCGCCGGTGCGAGACAAGAGCACGCACACGGTCAAGGTCCTGGCGGCTGAGCTGGCTGGCCGTTTGCCGATCATTGCCGTGGGTGGCATCACTGAAGGCAAGCACGCGGCTGAGAAGATCGCCGCGGGCGCCAGCCTGGTGCAGCTGTATTCGGGCTTTATCTACAAGGGGCCGGCGTTGATTCGTGAGTCGGTGGATGCCATCGCGGCGATGGGGCGGTAAGCACGGACGCCAGCGTGGCCAATAAAAAGGGCTCCTCGAAGGAGCCCCTGGGCCGAAGCCCGCCGCCCGGATGGGGCGTGCGTGGTTAAATCGTCATCTATTCAAGTTTTAGGTGTCGGAATGTACCCTGATCAGCCGACAGCGCGAAGTTCGTTGAGTCTGTGGATGCCCGCAGTGCCTGTCATACCGTCCCAGTTGTCGCCGCGTCCCTCGCGCCAGCCGTTAATCCAGGCTTGGCGTACCGACGGTAGAGTAAATGGGCAAAGCTCACGGGACTTGCCACTAACGCCATACTGATATCCGCGTAAAAACGCTTTTTCCAACGGATCACGCTTTAGTCTTCTCATAGGGTGTTTCCCTCACTTGTTGACTGTCTTATGTCCCGTCGACCTTCATTTGAGGTCTGGCAGATTGCCTCTGCCGCTGGTGCTCGCTGCCGGCGTCGCGAGCCTTGGCGTTGGTGCCGTTGCGGCGCCAACCTGTGTTGATTTCTAACCAATAGGTCACAGCAAGTGAATGATCGTTTTGTCATAAGGGCGTAACGATATTGCTATCCATGTCATAAGCTGGGGACGTTTTGCGATGCTGGTTTCAGGCAAAGCCCGATGTGATCAGCCTCTCGCTAGATGATGGGGTTAATGCCTTAGTGAGAATGTCGAACGGTTGCACTCAACTACTATTCGACGAAGGGTCGACTTATGTCATTTTGTTGCCCTGACTTTTTTATCTGTCCCGGCTTCTAAGCTCTTTTGCCCTGCAAGAAAGCCAAATAGACGGGGTGGGACGGCACAGTTTCGTGCCACACGAGCGCTCTTGAAGAAAAGCGCTTGATTGAAAATCGAGCGGGCGACGCGTTGTCCGTTCACTTATTGCTAAAGGCCTTGGTATTCCCATGTCGGATCGTTACGAACTCTTCCTCACCTGTCCCAAAGGCCTTGAAGGCCTGCTGATCGAGGAAGCCGTCGGGCTTGGCCTTGAGCAAGCGCGTGAGCACACTTCCGCCGTGCGCGGCATGGCCGACATGGAGACGGCCTATCGCCTGTGCCTGTGGTCGCGTCTGGCCAACCGTGTGTTGTTGGTCCTCAAGCGCTTTCCGATGAAGGATGCCGAGGACCTCTACCACGGCGTGCTGGATGTCGACTGGCAGGACCACATGTTTGCTGATGGCACCCTGGCGGTGGAGTTCAGCGGCCACGGTTCGGGCATCGATAACACTCACTTCGGCGCGCTGAAGGTTAAGGATGCGATCGTCGACAAGCTGCGCGCCCCGACCGGCGAGCGTCCTTCGGTGGACAAGCTCAATCCGGACCTGCGCATTCACCTGCGCCTGGATCGCGGCGAAGCCATCCTCTCCCTGGACCTGTCCGGCCACAGCCTGCACCAGCGCGGCTATCGCCTGCAGCAAGGCGCCGCGCCGCTGAAAGAGAACCTGGCGGCGGCAATCCTGATCCGTTCCGGCTGGCCACGTATCGCCGCGCAAGGCGGTGCTCTGGCTGACCCGATGTGTGGTGTCGGTACGTTCTTGGTGGAGGCGGCAATGATTGCTGCTGACATCGCCCCCAACCTCAAACGCGAGCGGTGG
The DNA here is from genome assembly GCF_009861525.1 of Pseudomonas sp. LD120. GTDB lineage: Bacteria > Pseudomonadota > Gammaproteobacteria > Pseudomonadales > Pseudomonadaceae > Aquipseudomonas. Next base: position 2,253,249 of record NZ_WVHL01000005.1, read on the forward strand.
GGCTTTACCGCCTGGCTTGGGCATGTGCCGGCGCTGTGGCGCAAATTGCACGACGAAGCTCAGGCGCGGGCCCAGGCTGGCTTGGCCAAGCCGCCGCTGTGGATTCGCGGCTACGAGGCCGATCCTCGGCTGATTCAACCAGGCCGCAACAACGTCGAGCGCGCCGGTCTGAGTGACTGGATCAAGATCTACCAAGGTGAAGTGGGCACCTTCGAGCCACGTCCGGACCAGAACCAGAAAGGCCTGGTGATCTGCAATCCGCCCTACGGAGAGCGTCTGGGGGATGAAGCCAGCTTGCTGTATCTCTATCAGAACCTCGGTGAGCGTCTGCGTCAGGCTTGCCTGAACTGGGAGGCGGCGGTGTTTACGGGGGCTCCGGACCTGGGCAAGCGCATGGGCATTCGTAGCCACAAGCAGTATTCGTTCTGGAACGGTGCCTTGCCGTGCAAACTGTTGTTGATCAAGGTGCTGCCGGATCAGTTTGTCACCGGCGAACGCCGCACCCCGGAGCAACGTCTGGCCGAACGCGAGCAAGCGCAGGCCGATCAGGCGCCGTTGGAGCCACAAGAGCGTCAGTACAACAAAAACGGCAACCCGATCAAACCCGCTCCGGCGCCAGCGCCAGTGGTCGAGCAGGCCCGTTTGAGCGAGGGGGGGCAGATGTTCGCCAACCGTCTGCAGAAGAACCTCAAGCAACTGGGCAAGTGGGCCAAGCGCGAAGGGATCGAGTGCTATCGGGTCTACGATGCCGACATGCCCGAGTACTCCCTGGCCATCGACCTCTACCATGATTGGGTGCACGTTCAGGAATACGCTGCGCCGAAATCCATCGACCCGGAAAAGGCCCAGGCCCGCTTGTTCGACGCGCTGGCTGCGATCCCGCAGGCGTTGAATGTGGACAAGAGCCGGGTGGTGATCAAGCGCCGCGAACGTCAGAGTGGTACCAAGCAATATGAGCGCCAGAGTGCGCAGGGGCAGTTCACTGAAGTCCGCGAAGGCGGGGTCAAGTTGTTGGTGAATTTGACGGACTACCTGGACACCGGTTTGTTCCTCGATCACCGGCCGATGCGCATGCGCATCCAGAAAGAGGCCGCGGGCAAGCGCTTCCTCAACCTGTTCTGCTACACCGCCACTGCCAGTGTGCATGCGGCCAAGGGCGGGGCGCGTAGCACCACCAGCGTCGACCTGTCGAAAACCTACCTGGACTGGGCGCGGCGTAACTTCTCGCTCAACGGTTTCTCCGACAAGAATCGGCTGGAGCAGGGTGATGTGATGGCCTGGCTGGACAGCTGTCGCGATGAGTTCGACCTGATCTTCATTGATCCGCCAACCTTCTCCAACTCCAAGCGCATGGAAGGGGTGTTCGACGTACAGCGCGATCAGGTGCAATTGCTGGACCTGGCCATGGCGCGTCTGGCGCCAGGTGGGGTGTTGTACTTCTCCAATAATTTCCGCAAGTTCCAGTTGGATGAACACCTCGCTGCGCGATATCAGATCGAGGAAATCACCGCGAAAACCATCGATCCCGATTTCGCTCGCAACAGCAAAATCCACCGTGCCTGGAAAATCACTGCTCGCTGATGGTCGGCAGACAGTCCCGGAAGCCCGATTTTTAAGGCTTCAGGGACTGTTTGGCACTGGTCAAATTAGTGGCTAATAGCTATAACTTTAACTGGTTCGAATGACACCCAAACTCGTTGGCGTGATGAGTTCTACTTATGCCGTTGCATCTGGTCCGCCCGAAGATTCTGGGTTTCATTAGTGAAGAAGCGTCCGCCTGGCTGGTGGCCTTGTTGGTATTGCTGGCCGGCGTGGTTCTCACCGGGCTGTTGGCGTTGTCGACCTACAACCTCAACAAACAGCAGTTGCGTCAGCGTTTCCAGTTGCTGGCCAGCGAGCGCTACAGCCGTATCGAAGATCGCTTTCAAGACCAGGAGCAGCGCCTGGATGGCTTGCGGCGCTTCTTTGTCAATTCCGATCTGGTAACCCGCCAGGACTTCGAAGGTTATGCCCGCCCCTTGTTGCATCGCACTCAGGCTTATGCGTGGGCGCCTCTGGTCAGTCGCAGCCAGCGTTCGGCGTTCGAGCAGTCGGTGCGGGATCAGGGGCTGGCGGGGTTTTCCATTCTGCAATTGGACGCCTCCGACCAGTTGGGGCCTGCCGGCGATCGGGATGAATATGCCCCGGTGCTGTATAGCCAGACCCAAAGTCCGCTGGGCTCGCCCCTGGGCTACGACTTGCTGGCTCAGCCTCAACGCCGGGCCACACTGGAGCGTGCCCGGGAGCTCAACGGCCTGGCGGTTTCACAGCCTGTGCACTTGGTGGCGGTCGATCCGGCCTATGCCCGGGGCGTGTTGCTGGCTGCTCCGGTGCGCCATGCCGTGAAGCCGGGCGCTGGGCGCTCGGTGCCCGACGGCTATGTGTTGGCGGTGATCAGCTTGCGGCAATTGGTTGCGGACGGTTTGCCGGTCCCGGCCAGTGACAACCTGTCGGTACGGATTCTCGACCTGTCCACCGAGGGGCCGCATGAGGTGCTCTACGAGTCGAACAATCCCGCCACCACCAGTCACCTGAGCGCCAGCCGTCTGCTGCGTCTGGCGGATCGGGATTATCAGGTGGACATTCGTCCCAGCGAGGCCTTTTTGCAGGCCAATCATTCGTCCTTGAGTAGCCCGGTGATCCTCGGCGGCTTGCTCAGTATGCTGCTCAGTGCGTTGCTCTATGTGCTGGTGAGCCAGCGACAACGGGCCCTGATGCTGGTGGAGCAGCGCACGGCTGAACTGCGCAGCCGGGAGCATGAGCTGCGCGGCACCCACAACCAGTTGCGCAGTGTGCTCAATGCCGCCACTCAGGTGGCGATCATCGCTACGGATCTGCGCGGGGTCATCACGACTTTCAATGCTGGGGCGGAGCACATGCTCGGTTACCGCAGCGGCGAAGCGGTGGGGCACCTGACGCTGGAAAGTCTGCACATGCCTCAGGAACTGCAGAGCTGGGCGCATAGCCTCAGCCAGCGATATGGCAAACCCATCCCGGTGTCTCAGGCGATGCTGGTGCAAGAGGGCATGGCCGATGGTCACGAGGCTCGGGAGTGGACCCTGGTGCGGCGCGATGGCAGCCATCTGCCGGTGAACATGCTGGCAACTCCGGTACTTGATGATCAGGGGTTGTGGGTCGGGCATCTGGCGATCTGCATCGACATTACCGAACGCAAGCGCGTACACGAGGCGCTGGCGGCCCGTGATCGACTGCTCAACAGGCTCAGCGCTCATGTGCCCGGGGGCATCTATCAGTTCAAGCTGGATGTCGATGGGCATGCCAGTTTCACTTACGCCAGTGATGGCATTCGTGAGATTTACGAGATTGAGCCGCAGCAGTTGCAGCAAGACGCTTCCCAGGTGTTCGAGCGCATTCACCCGGAGGACGTGGAGCGGGTGCGCCTATCGATTCAGGTCTCCGCACAGGAACTCAGCCCTTGGCGGGAGGAGTACCGGGTTTGTCTGCCGCAGCGCGGCCTGCGCTGGATGCGTGGCGCCGCAACCCCGGAAAGCCTGCCTGATGGCGCGGTGCTGTGGCATGGCTACATCTCGGATATCACCGATCTCAAACGGGTCGAGGAGGAGCTGCGTGCGCTGTCGGTGACTGACGCTCTGACGGGCATTTATAACCGACGCTATTTTCAGGAGCATCTGCAAATCGAGATGCAACGGCTGGAGCGCGGAGGCGGGCAGATGGCGGTGATCATGCTCGATATCGACCATTTCAAACGAATCAACGACCAGCATGGTCATGGGGTCGGGGATCAGGTGTTGCGTACCTTGTGCGAACGTATTGGTCGGCGTTTGCGGCGCACCGATGTGTTCTGTCGGCTTGGCGGCGAGGAGTTCATGGTCTTGTGTCCAGACACCAATGCTCAGCAGGCGGCGATTCTCGCCTGGGAGCTGTGGCATGGGCTGCGCAGTTCACCGATCGAGCCGGTGGGGATTGTCACCGCCAGTTTTGGCATTGCCAGTTGGCGTCAGGGGGAGGGGGCGGACGGATTGCTGCTGCGAGCCGACTCCGCAGTCTATGCCGCCAAGCAGGCCGGGCGTGACCGGGTGCAGGGCGAATTGCAATGAGGGCTGGCGGCGAGGTGTGGTCGCCGCCGTCGGATTGGGGTTACAGCGCAGACGCCCTGTTGCCCTGTTTGGGTTGGCGATACAGATCCAGCAGGACTTGATCCAGTACCGATGATGCGCCAAACGGACGAGGGTCGTTGAGAATGGCCACCACCGCCCAGGTGTTGCCGTTGTCATCGCGGCTGTAGCCGGCAATGGCGCGGACGGTATTCAGGGTGCCGGTCTTGATATGCGCCTCGCCGGACAGGGCTGTGCGCTTGAGGCGCTTGCGCATGGTGCCGTCCATGCCGGCAATCGGCATCGAGCTGATGAATTCCGCGGCATAGGGGCTTTTCCAGGCCGCTTGCAGCAGGCCAGCCAGTTCCCGGGCACTGACCCGTTCGGCCCGGGACAGGCCCGAACCGTTCTCCATCACCAGATGCGGTGAGGTGATGCCTTTTTTTGCCAACCATTGACGCACTACGCGTTGGGCCGCCTTGGCGTCGTCGCCATCCGTTTCATTGCGGTACTTGGCGCCCAGGCTCAGGAAGAGCTGCTGGGCCATGGTGTTGTTACTGTATTTATTGATGTCGCGGATGATTTCCGCCAAGTCCGGTGAAAAGGCCCGGGCCAGCACTTTGGCGTCTTTGGGCACCTGCGCCGAGCGATCGCGGCCTTGAATGCTACCCCCAAGCTCCTTCCAGATCGCCCGTACTGCGCCGGCGGTATAGGTGGCGTGATCCAGCAGCGACAGGTAGGTCTGGGAGCTGCAACCGTCGCCCAACTGACCGCCGACTGTGACGATCACGCTGCCGTCGGCCTGGGTGACCGGGTTGTAGCGCACATCACCGGTGCATTGCTTGGTATTGAGGGCTTTGAGCTGATTGTCGATGCGAATCTTGGCAATCGGCGGTTCCACCGATACCAGGACGCGGCCTGAGTCATTGCGGGCGACAAAACGCAGGGCCTTGAGGTTGACCATCAGCGAATCCGGCTTGACCAGGAAGGGCTTGTTTTTATCGTTGCCGTCATCGTTGAATTCCGGCAGTTGCGGTGGCACGAAGAAGTTGCGGTCCAGCACCAGATCGCCGGTGACTTGTTGCACGCCATTGGCGCGCAGATCGCGCATCAACAGCCAGAGTTTCTCCATATTCAGCTTGGGATCACCCCCGCCCTTGAGGTAGAGATTGCCGTTGAGGATGCCACCGCTGAGGGTGCCATCGGTGTAGAACTCGGTCTTCCACTGGTAGGTCGGGCCGAGCATTTCCAGGGCCGCGTAGGTGGTCACCAGTTTCATGGTGGACGCCGGATTGACCGACACATCCGCGTTGAAAATCGTCGGGGTGCCCGGGCTGTTCAGGGGAATCATCACCAGCGAGAGTGCGTTGTGCTGGAGTTTGTTGGCCTTGAGGGCTTGTTGAACCTTGGGAGTCAGGGTGGTGTTGACCGGTGCCGCGGAGGTTGGGAGTGCCAGGGGGAGAAAAACACTGGCAAGCAATAGAGGACGCAACGATTTGATCATATGAAATGCAACCCTGCAGTCGAGGGGAATAAAGGCGAGGGCATGTAGATAAAATCCCTCAGTAATCCTGAAAGTGTCGGCATTATGCCCCAAGGTATAGCGGCTTGTGCCGTGCCGCGGGCGGCCGGTGCGGTATTTTTTTACCAATGGCGGGCCGCGATCCTCATAGAGTCAGGCAATCGCCTGACTAAACTGGTAAAGTGCCGCCCGTTATTACTTATGAGGATTGTTCCATGGCCACTAACCGTTCCCGCCGTCTGCGCAAAAAACTCTGCGTGGATGAATTTCAGGAGCTGGGTTTTGAGCTGAACCTGGATTTCAAAGAAGGTCTGGCTGACGAAGCTATTGACGCTTTCCTCGACGCATTCCTCAAAGAAGCGATGGAAGCCAACGGCCTGGGCTATGTAGGCGGCGATGACTTCGGTCTGGTTTGCCTGAGCAAGCGCGGTTCCGTGAGCGAAGAGCAGCGCGCTACCGTTGAAGCCTGGCTCAAGGCTCGTCCCGAGCTGACCACCGTTGAAGTCAGCCCGCTGCTGGACGTTTGGTACCCGGACAACGCGATCAACACCGTCGCGTGATGTCATGCATGAGCGGCCCGCCCGGGTCGCTCATGCATTGTTGCCCACAGGGCAATCTGTCGTTTTCCCCTTTGTATTGTTATCTGCCTCGGGCGTGTCCCGGGTTTTGTCGTGGGCGTCATTTCACCGGCAGGCCGGTTACTTGTGGTGGTTGTAGGGGCGGCGGTCTGCGCAGTTGTTCAAGCACTGCGCCAATTGAGAATCATCAAGGTCACCACCCCCGCCACAATTCCCCAGAATGCCGAGCCGATGGAGAACAGCGTCAGCCCTGAAGCGGTCACCATAAAAGTGATCAGCGCGGCTTCTCGCTCCTTCACTTCGCTCATGGCGATGCTCAAGCCATTGATGATCGAACCGAACAGCGCCAGCGCCGCGATGGACAGCACCAACTCCTTGGGCAAGGCGGCGAACAGCGCCGCCAGGGTGGCCCCGAAGATCCCGGCGACACCGTAGAACACCCCGCACCAAACTGCCGCGGTGTAGCGTTTGCTGTGATCTTCATGGGCGTGTGGGCCAGTGCAGATCGCCGCGCTGATGGCGGCCAGGTTGATGCCATGGGAGCCGAATGGCGCCAGGACCAGGGACGCCAGGCCCGTCGCGGAGATCAACGGCGAGGCCGGGACGTTGTAGCCATCGGCCCGCAGTACGGCAATCCCTGGCATGTTCTGCGACGTCATGGCGACCACGAACAGCGGGATGCCGATGCTGATGGTGGCGGCGAGGGAGAAGTGTGGCGTGGTCCATATCGGCGTTGCCACTTCCAGGTGGAAGTGGCTGAAGTCCAAGAGCCCCATCAATCCCGACAGGGCGGTGCCGATCAGCAGCGCCGCGAGCACCGCATAACGTGGCGATAGCCGCTTGACCACCAGATAGGTGAAAAACATGCCCAGGACCAACCCGCTGCGGTGCTGCGCGGCGACGAAAATTTCACTGCCAATCTTGAACAGGATCCCCGCCAGCAAGGCGGCTGCCAAGGATGCTGGAATCTTCTTCACCAGGCGCTCGAAGCTGCCGGTGAGTCCGCAAATAGTCACCAGCACCGCGCAAGTGATGTAGGCGCCAATCGCTTCGCCGTAGGTTACTCCCGACAGGCTGGTGATCAGCAGCGCCGCCCCAGGAGTCGACCAGGCGATGGTGATCGGGGTGCGATAGCGCAGGGACAGGCCGATGCTGCACACCGCCATGCCGATGGAAATGGCCCAGATCCAAGATGAGATCTGGCCGCTGCTCAGGCCGGCAGCTTGTCCGGCCTGGAACATCAGCACCAGGGAGCTGGTATAGCCGGTCATCATGGCGATGAAGCCGGCCACTATGGCTGAGGGGGAAGTGTCCGCGATGGGGCGTAACTGTGCGGGGGTGGCATCGGACATTACTGCTATTCCTTGTTCTAGATCGGCATAACACTGCCCATTCGGCGCGCATGGCTCAAAATGTGTTCGAAACCTCGGCTGGGCAAGGGATTCAAGCCTAAACTTAAAAGTAACTTTGCATTGCTATACAGCGGTGACTACAAATAGCCGTACAGTCGCTGTAGCAGTAGAAGGGCATCAACACTTTTTATTAATGATCCCTGGGGTTGTGTACAATGCGTCCCTGTTTTAACGCGATACTTGCCAGCGACCTACCTTGACGTATTAAAGTCACGCCGAAATTGCCGCAGTCCTCCCGACCCGAGTGCCCATGAACGAACAGTTGCAACCTCTCAAGAAACAGCCGCGAGCAGGCAAAGCCGGTCGCAGCGGAACCCAGGACGATATTGTCTACGCGCACATCTTTGAGGCCATCCTCGAGCAGCGCCTGGCGCCCGGCACCAAGTTGAGCGAGGAGGCGTTGGGAGAAATATTCGGAGTCAGTCGGACCATCATCCGTCGCGCCCTGTCACGCCTGGCCCACGAGGGCGTGGTGCTGCTGCGGCCCAATCGTGGAGCGGTAGTGGCCAGCCCGAGTGTCGAGGAAGCCCGGCAGGTATTTCTCGCCCGGCGCCTGGTGGAGCGGGCCATCACTGAGCTGGCGGTGCAGCATGCCACCGCCGAGCAACTGCTGGAATTGCGGCAGATGGTCAACGAGGAGCGCGACAGCTTTTCCCGGGGGGATCGTGGCGCCGGCATCCGCCTGTCCGGGGAGTTCCACCTGAAGTTGGCCGAGGCGGCGAAGAATGCACCGCTGATCAGCTTTCAGCGCAGTCTGGTGTCTCAAACCTCGCTGATCATCGCCCAGTATGAAAGTGGCAACCGCTCCCATTGTTCCTACGATGAACACACTCAACTGATCGACGCCATCGAAGCCCGGGATGGCGAGCTGGCGGTGAACCTGATGATGCATCACATGGATCACATCGACAGCAAGCTCAATCTCGACGAGGAAAGTGCTTCGGATGATCTGCACGCGGTGTTCTCGCACTTGCTGCAGACCAAGAAGCCGGGGCGACCGACAGTCAAACTGTAAGCTGGCCAGCCCAGAAATCCCTCGCTGCGTGAAGTGCGCGCAGCGGGGGATTTTTTGTGTGTGGCCGTTTGCATTTCGGTCTGATGGATTGTTGATGTTTTTACTGGAAATTGTATACAGTGCCTGCTTCAAGGGCGCTCGACCGGGGTCTCCGTCAGGGACAAGCCTCTCGCCCTGCGCAAGGAACCCACGGCATGACAGGCAGAACCCTCCGCATCCATTCCTCCGCGATCCACTACTTCGATATGGTCCGGCGCTGTCATTCGATCCGCGCAGCCGCGCGGCGCCTGAATGTCGCCTCCTCGGCGGTGAATCGGCAGATTCTGAAGATTGAGGATGAACTCGGTACTCCGCTGTTCGAGCGCCTGCCCGGCGGGTTGCGCTTGACCCTGGCTGGGGAGGTGTTCAGTCGCCACGTCAGTCTGGTGTTGCAGGATTTGGAGCGGGTGCGCCTGGAACTGGATGCCCTGCCAGGCCTGAAGAGTGGGCATGTGGAGATCGCTACGGTCGAGGGGGCCACCGTGGACCTGTTGCCGGTGGTGCTCAAACGCATGCGCGATCACTACCCACAGGTGACCATTGGCGTCACGGTGCAGGGCTCGCCATCGATTCCTCAGGCGTTGATCAATAGCCGTGCCGATCTGGGGCTGGCGTTTGCCCTGCCCAGGGCGCCGGAGATTCGCCAACTGAGCGTCGGGCATTTCCGTTTGGGCGCGCTGGTCAGCCCCGAGCATCCGCTGGCTGAGCGCGGCAGTGTCAATTTCGCCACCTGTGCCGAGCACGGGCTGATTCTGGCGAAAAGTGAACTGTCAATTCATCATTTGCTGGCGCCGTTGCACAAGCGCCTGGGATTGCTGGACAAGCCAGCATTGCAAAGCAACTCCATGGAACTGGCGCGGCAGATGGCCCGGCACAGCATGGGGGTGGCGTTCCAGACCCGGGTTGGGATCGAGTCGGACCTGAGCAAGGGCGAGTTGGTGCATATTCCCCTCAGCGATCAAGGTGGCATCTATAGCGACCTGGGGCTCTATGCCCGCAGCGGGCGCGATTTGCCCAGCGCCGTGGAGGCGCTGGCGCATCTGCTCAGTGAGGAGATTGCCATTCGGGAGCGGGCCGAGCGCGCCTTCGGCCAGCCGCTGCCCTGAGTACCTGGCTGGCGAGGCTGTTGCCATTTTGGCAGCGCGCTGGTCGATATTCTGTTCTTTGGGCCCTGTGGCGCTTGTGCCGATACTGCGTGCGGTCGGCAGCCAGCGAAGCTGCCTAACGCTACACCGCCACAGGACATAATAAAAATGAGAAAGGCACTACAAGGCGCAACCCTGCTGATGAGCTTGATCGGCGCGGGGCAAGCGTCCGCCCTGGAGTGGATGAACAACAGCGTCGGCTTTCGGTACGGCAAGGAGTTCACCAACCCGAACAACCCGCATTACATCAGCAAGCGCATCTACAGTTTCACTCACGCCAGTGGTTACCAGTACGGCAGCAATTACCTGCACCTGGATGTGCTGCTCTCTGACAGCGACGACCCGCGTAAGGGTACCCATAAGGGCGGCAGCGAAGTCTACGGCGTCTATCGTCATCAGCTCTTCGCCTCGCGGGTATTCGATACGCCCCTGGGCACCGGGCTGGTCAAGGACTACGCACTGACCCTGGGCTTTGACGCCAGTCGCAACAACAACCTGGCATCGGCGAAAAAACGCGCCGTGGTGTTCGGGCCAACCTTGAAGTTCAACAGCGTCGGGGTACTCGACCTGAGCCTGTTGTACTACAAGGAAAACAACCACTCCGGCATTCCCGGGGCCAAGGATCCGAACCACACGTTCGACGATACCTACCTGCTCAACCTGGCCTGGATGCGACCCTTCGAGGTCGGTAACCACGCCGCCAAGTTCCAGGGCTTCATCAACTACACCGGGGAAAAGGGCCACGACTACAACAACCGTGACACCGCCGCGGAAACCCTGGTGCGAACGTCGCTGATGGTGGCCGTGCTACCGGGCAAACGGGTCAAACCCAACCTGTATCTGGGGGTCGGCTATGAGTACTGGCACAACAAATTCGGGGTCGACGGTGGCCGTGGTACGCGGACCACGGCGCCGACCTTGAACATGGAAGTGACGTTCTAGCCTTCATTCGATGCTGGGTGCGTCAGGCACAAAAAATCCCCCGTCCGGTTCTCGCCAGCGGGGGATTTTTATTTGCCGGGTTAGCGCTGGTGCACTGGCTGGCCGGCGGCGTAGGTCTGCAGTACGGTGCGGTCATCCCCCAGGGTCATCAGGACGAACAGGGTTTCGGCGATGTCATTGGCCTGCTTCAGGCGGTAGCTGAGCAGCGGTGTGGCGTGGTAGTCGAGAACCACAAAGTCGGCGTCGGTGCCCGGGTGCAGGGTGCCGATCTTGTCCTCCAGGCGCAGGGCCCGGGCGCCACCCAGGGTGGCCAGGTACAGCGACTTGAAGGGGCTCAAGCGTGCGCCCTGCAATTGCATGACCTTGTAGGCCTCGTTCAGGGTATTGAGCAGAGAAAAGCTGGTACCGGCACCGATGTCGGTGCCCAGGCCGACATTGAGTTTGTGCTTTTCCGCCATGGGCAGGTTGAACAGGCCGCTGCCAAGGAACAGGTTCGAGGTCGGGCAGAAGGCCACGGCCGAGCCAGTCTGCGCCAGGCGCGCGCACTCGTCGTCGCACAGGTGCACACCGTGGGCGAACACCGAGCGTTCGCCCAGCAACTGGTAGTGGTCGTAGACGTCTAGGTAGCCCTTGCGCTCCGGGAACAGCGCCTTGACCCATTCGATTTCCTGCAGGTTTTCACTGATGTGGGTCTGCATGTAGAGGTCGGGGTACTCGGTCAGCAACTGGCCGGCCAGGGTCAGTTGCTCCGGGGTACTGGTCGGAGCGAAGCGCGGGGTCACGGCGTAGTGCAGGCGGCCTTTACCGTGCCAGCGCTCGATCAGTGCCTTGCTGTCCTGATAGCTGGACTTAGCGGTGTCGGTCAGGTAGTCCGGGGCGTTGCGATCCATCATCACCTTGCCGGCGATCATCCGCAGGTCGAGTTTCTCGGCGGCGGCGAAGAACGCGTTCACCGATTGCGGGTGCACGCTACCGAATACCAGGGCAGTGGTGGTGCCGTTGCGCAGCAGTTCCTTGATGAAGATGTCGGCCACTTTGTCTGCATGGGCCTGGTCGGCGAACTGGCTTTCGCAAGGGAAGGTGTAGGTGTTCAGCCAGTCCAGCAACTGTTCGCCGTAGGCGCCGACCATCCCGGTCTGGGGCAGGTGGATATGGGTGTCGATGAAGCCGGGAGTGATCAGGGCATCCGGATAGTGCTCGATCTGCACCTGGGCGGGCAGCTTGGCCAGCAGTTCGCTGGCGTGGCCGAGGGCGCTGATCCGGCCGTCCTCGACCACCAGCAAGCCATCCTCGAAGTACTCGTAGGAGGCTTCGATGCCGACTTCGGCCGGGTCGGCGATGCTGTGCAGGATGGCGGCACGGTAGGCTTTGCGAGTCAAAGGCATGGTCGTTCTCAATGTGTGGCTTTTTTAGTTCGAGGCGTGGCTGCGGCGCGAGATGGGCAGCAGCTTGGCAATGGGTTCGGCGCTGGCACTGGGCTGGCCGAAATGGGCGTTATAGGTGGCGATGATCTCACCGGCGATGGAGATGGCGATTTCCACGGGCAGCTTGCCTTTGACGTCGTCCAGGCCCATCGGGCAACGCATGCGCTGCACGGTGGAGGCGTCGAAGCCGCGGTCGCGCAGGCGATGTTCGAACTTGACCCGCTTGGTCTTCGAGCCGATCAGGCCGAAATAGGCAAAGTCGTTGCGCTTGAGCAGGGCGGCAGTCAGCTCCAGGTCCAGCTGGTGATTATGGGTCATGACAATGCAATAGCTGCCAGGAGGCAGGTGGTCGATTTCGTCCACCGGCTCTTCGCTGACGATCTTGTGTACGCCCTGGGGGATGTGTTCCGGGAACTCCTGGTCGCGGGAGTCGATCCAGCGCACCCGACAGGGCAGGCTGGCCAGGAGCGGCACCAGGGCGCGACCGACGTGACCTGCGCCGAACACAGCGATCTGTGCCTGCACCTGGCCCATGGGTTCGAACAGCAGCACCGTGGCGCCGCCACAGCATTGGCCGAGGCTGGCACCGAGGCTGAAGCGCTCCAGGTGGGTGGCCTGCTTGCCCGCGGCGAGCATTTCCCGGGCGATTTGCATGGCCTTGTATTCCAGGTGGCCGCCGCCGATGGTGTCGAACGACTGGCTGGCGCTGACCACCATTTTCGAGCCTGCGTTGCGCGGCGTTGAGCCGAGCTCTTCGATGATGGTCACCAGCACGCAGGGCTCACCTTGTATTTGCAGGTCGGCGAGGGCGCTGATCCAGTTGTACATGTTCACCTCGACATCTTGGTTGTCTGTTACGGCCCTTGGCTGGGCGCTTCACTCCCGCAGGTTCATCATGAGTCATGCAGGAGTGGGCGTGCCCGCGAAGATCGTGCCTCGCTATCAGGGCTGAGTCGGCTCGGCTGCAGGTTCAACTCGTTTGTTTGCCTGTAACTGGCGCATTTGCTCGCAACCCCACAACACCCGCTCCGGTGTCGCCGGGGCGTCGATCTGTGGCTGGTGACGGTAGCCGCCAAGGCTGGCCACCGCGTCCTTGATCGCGCACCAGGCGGCGATGCCGAGCATGAACGGCGGTTCGCCCACGGCCTTGGAGTGGAACACCGTGTCTTCCGGGTTCTTGCGGTTTTCCACCAGCTTGACTCGCAGGTCCGCAGGCATGTCGGCCACGGCTGGGATCTTGTAGCTGGCCGGTCCGTTGGTCATCAGTTTGCCCTTGGCGTTCCACACCAACTCTTCGCTGGTCAGCCAGCCCATGCCCTGGATGTAGCCGCCTTCTACCTGGCCGATGTCGATGGCCGGGTTCAGCGAGGCGCCGACGTCATGCAGGATGTCGGTGCGCAGCATTTTGTACTCGCCGGTCAGGGTATCGACTATCACTTCGGCACAGGCAGCGCCGAAGGCGTAGTAGTAGAACGGCCGACCTCGGGCCTGGGCGCGGTCGTAGTAGATTTTCGGGGTCTTGTAGAAGCCGGTGCTGGACAGCGACACCTGGGCAAAATAGGCCTGCTGGATCAGCTCTTCGAAGCTCAGGATGTGGTCACGAACCCGCACATGGCCGTTGTGGAACTCCACGTCTTCCTCGCTGACCTGGTATGCGCGCGCGGCGAACTCCACCAGGCGGTTCTTGATGGTCTGCGCGGCATTCTGCGCGGCCTTGCCGTTGAGGTCGGCGCCACTGGAAGCGGCGGTGGGGGAGGTGTTGGGCACCTTGTCGGTGTTGGTGGCGGTGATCTGTACTCGCCCGATGTCCACTTGGAACACCTCGGCCACCACTTGCGCCACCTTGACGTTCAGACCCTGGCCCATTTCCGTGCCGCCGTGGTTCAGGTGGATGCTGCCGTCGGTGTAGACGTGAATCAGCGCGCCGGCCTGGTTGAGGAAGCTGGCGGTGAAGGAGATGCCGAACTTCACCGGGGTCAGTGCCAGGCCCTTTTTCAGGATCGGGCTGTTGGCGTTGTACCGGCGGATGGCTTCGCGACGCTCGGCATACTGGCTGCTGGCTTCCAGTTCGGCGGTCATCTCTTCGAGCATGTTGTGCTCGACGGTCTGGTAGTAGTGGGTGACGTTACGCTCGGTCTTGCCGTAGTAGTTGGCCTTGCGCACCGCCAGCGGGTCCAGGTGCAGGTGGCGGGCAATGGCGTCCATCACCTCCTCGATGGCGACCATGCCTTGCGGGCCGCCGAAGCCGCGGTAGGCGGTGTTCGACGCGGTGTTGGTCTTGCAGCGATGGCCGTTGATGGTGGCGTCGCCCAGGTAGTAGGCGTTGTCGGCGTGAAACATCGCCCGGTCGACGATGGACGCCGAGAGGTCAGGTGAGCAGCCGCAGTTGCCCGCCAGTTCCAGCTGGATGCCGTGCAGGCGCCCGTTGTTGTCGAAGCCCACGTCGTATTCGATGTAGAAGGGGTGGCGCTTGCCGGTCATGAGCATGTCTTCGACCCGTGGCAGACGCATCTTGGTCGGTTGGCCGGTGAGGCGGGCGATCACTGCGCACAGGCAGGCGGGGCTGGCGGCCTGGGTTTCCTTGCCGCCGAAACCGCCGCCCATGCGCCGCATGTCGACCACGATCTTGTTCATCGACACGTCGAGCACTTCCGCCACCAGCTTCTGTACTTCGGTGGGGTTCTGGGTCGAGCAGTAGACGAGCATGCCGCCGTCTTCGGTGGGCATTACCGAGGAAATCTGGGTTTCCAGGTAGAAATGTTCCTGGCCACCGATATGCAGGGTGCCCTGGATGCGGTGTTCGGCGCTGGCCAGGGCGCCGGCCGAATCGCCGCGTTGATGGGTGTGGCTGTCCAGCACGAAGTGGCGCTTGCGCAGGGCTTCGACCACATCCAGCACCGGCTCCAGGTCCTCGTATTCGATGATCGCGGCCATGGCCGCCTTGCGCGCGGTGTCCAGGTTATGGGCGGCTACCGCCAGCACCGGCTGACCGACGAACTGCACGGTGTCGATGGCCAGTAGCGGGTCGCCGGGCAGCAGCGGGCCGATGTCCTTGAGGCCGGGAATGTCTTCATGGGTAATGGCGATGCGCACGCCTTCGAAGGCGTAGCAGGGACCAGTGTCTATGCTGATGATCTTGGCGTGGGCCCGGTCCGACTGCCTTGCGTAGACGTGCAGTTGATTGGGGAATTCTAGGCGGTCATCGATGTACACGGCTTCACCGGATACGTGCTTGTCGGCGCTGTCGTGCTTGACGCTGCGGCCGACGCCGGTGCTCAGGTCCTGGTGAAACAGGGCAGTCAGTTCGGCTTGGGTCTTCTCGACCTTGTGATGATTAGACATAAGCGGTCACCCGGGTCTCGATGTGCGGTGTGTGCAGTTCGATGAAGTATTTGCGCAGCAGGTTCTGTGCGCTCAACAGGCGGTATTCCTTGCTCGCGCGAAAGTCCGAAAGCGGGGTGAAATCTTCCGTCAATGCGGCGCAGGCACGTTCTATCGTCGCCTGGTTCCAAGGGGCGCCGATCAACGCCGCCTCGCAGCGCTTGGCCCGTTTCGGGATCGCCGCCATGCCGCCGAAGGCGATGCGCGCAGCGCTGACCATGGCGTTGTCGATGCGCAGGTTGAAGGCCGCGCAGACCGCGGAAATATCATCGTCCAGGCGCTTGGACACCTTGTAGGCACGGAACAGTCGCTCGGCGCTGGCCCGGGGCACGATGATCTTCTCGATGAACTCGCTTTCCTGGCGGGCGGTGACCCGGTAGTCGATGAAATAGTCTTCCAGGGCCAGGGTGCGTCGCACTTGGCCCTTGCACAGAACGATCTGCGCACCGAGGGCAATCAGCAGCGGCGGCGAGTCGCCGATGGGCGAGGCGTTGCCGATGTTGCCGCCCAGGGTGCCCTGGTTGCGGATCTGCAACGAGGCGAAGCGTTGCAGCAATTCGCCGAAGTCCGGGTACTCGGCGCGCAGGGCCTCGTAGCAGTCGGTGAGGGCGGTGGCGGCGCCGATTTCCAGGCGATCGTCGAAGCGTTCGATGCGCTTCATTTCGGCAATGTTGCCGACGTAGATCATCACCGGCAGGGTGCGGTGGAACTGGGTCACTTCCAGGGCCAGATCGGTGCCGCCGGCCAGCAACCGGGCTTGTGGATAGGCGTCGTAGAGGTCGGCCAGATCGGCTACGGTCAACGGCACCAGGCAGCGCTTGTCGCCACTGTTAAGCTCGCCGGTGTCCTGGGGCGCGATGGCTTTGAGGCGTTTAATGGTCTCGGTTTGCTGGGCGTCGAACTGATCGCTTGGCTGGCCGCAGCAGGCTTGTTCGGCGGCGGCGAGAATTGGCCGGTAGCCGGTGCAGCGACACAGGTTGCCGGCCAGGGCCTCATGGGCCTTGTGGGCGTCGGGTTCACTGCTGTTCTTTTGCAGGGCGAACAACGACATGACGAACCCTGGGGTGCAAAAGCCGCATTGTGAGCCGTGGCACTCGACCATGGCCTGCTGCACGCTGTGCAGTTGCCCCTGGTGCTTGAGGCCTTCGACGCTGATCAGTTGCTTGCCGTGCAGGGACGAGACGAATGTCAGGCACGAGTTGAGGCTGCGATAGCGAATGGATTCGCTGCCCTGTGCATCCACCTGCAGCTCGCCGACCACCACGGTGCAGGCGCCGCAGTCACCGCTGGCGCAGCCTTCTTTGGTGCCGGGTTTGCCCAGGTGATCGCGCAGGTAGTTGAGCACAGTCAGGTTCGGGTCCAGGGCGTGCTCGCTACGGAGTTCCTGGTTGAGTAAAAACTGGATCACGGAAGGCCTCGCAGACTCATTATTGTTGTTAACCGACGTGGGCCGAATTTAGTCATGTCTGACTTTTCGGTCAATGATTTTCTGACCTTTGGGTCAGGAAATGTTGGCGGGTAACACTTCAAGTATTAACGCGATCGCCGCAGTCGCCACGCAGGCTGCGAATATCAGCTGAACACGCTGGTCTTGCCCGCTGATCGCGACCTTGGGTGGTGACTGTGGGGAAATGCTCGAATCGCGATCAATCTGCGTGTTTCGTGGCAAATTCCGCTGTCTGGGCACTCCGCGACAAGGTATCAATTGCGCTACACTGCGCCGCTTGTGTCGATTAAAGATTTTGAAGGAAAACCATGACGTTCAAGGCGCCGGACAGTCTCGCCGAGCAAATCGCTCACCACCTCGCCGAACGTATCATTCGCGGGGATCTCAAGCCTGGGGAGCGCATTCAGGAGCAGAAGGTCACCCTGGCCCTTAATGTCAGCCGTGGTTCGGTTCGCGAAGCGTTGCTGATTCTTGAACGGCGCCATTTGATCGCCATCCTGCCTCGGCGAGGCGCCCACGTTACCGAGCTCACCGAGCATAAGGTTCGCAGTCTCTGCAGACTGATGAGCGAGCTGTACATCCTGTTGGGCAACTCGGTAGCCAGCGGTTGGACACAGCAGAGCGACATGGCTCCGTTCCTGCAGATCCAGCAGCGTCTTGAGGGTGCCTACCAGCGTCAGGACGTCCGCGCTTTCGTCGAAGACAGTTTCAGCGTCATGCGCGCGGCCTATCCTTTTGCCAATAACCCGTACCTGCAGGAGACCGTCGAAAACCTGCAACCGGCCATGAGCCGTGCTTATTACCTGGCGCTGGATCAGCGCAAGGCGTCGATGAGTGAGTACCTGGAGTTGTTCGAGCAGTTGCTGGCGGCGGTGCTGGCCCGTGATCTGGCGCAGATCCGCCAGGTGTTGACGGCCTATGCCCAGCGCAGCATCGATCAGGTGGTAGCTGCGTTGGCGGATGCGTAAGCGTGCGACTCAAGTGCATCAAGCTGGCGGGGTTCAAGTCCTTCGTCGATCCGACCACGGTGACCTTCCCCAGTAACATGGCGGCGGTGGTCGGGCCCAATGGTTGCGGCAAATCGAACATCATCGACGCCGTGCGCTGGGTGATGGGCGAAAGCTCGGCGAAAAACCTGCGTGGCGAGTCGATGACCGACGTCATCTTCAACGGTTCCACCAGTCGCAAGCCGGTGAGCCAGGCCAGCATCGAACTGGTGTTTGATAATTCCGACGGCACCCTGGTGGGCGAGTACGCGGCCTATGCGGAGATTTCCATCCGCCGCAAGGTGACCCGCGACAGCCAGAACAGCTACTTCCTCAACGGCGCCAAGTGTCGCCGTCGCGACATCACCGACATCTTCCTTGGCACCGGCCTGGGGCCGCGCAGCTACTCGATCATCGAGCAGGGCATGATCTCCAAGCTGATCGAGGCCAAGCCCGAAGACCTGCGCAACTTCATCGAAGAAGCCGCGGGCATCTCCAAGTACAAGGAGCGTCGGCGCGAAACCGAAAGCCGCATCCGCCGCACCCATGAGAACCTCGCTCGCTTGACCGACCTGCGCGAAGAGCTGGAACGTCAGCTCGAGCGTTTGCACCGTCAAGCCCAGGCTGCCGAGAAGTATCAGGAATACAAGGCCGAGGAGCGTCAGCTCAAGGCGCAACTGTCGGCCTTGCGCTGGCAGGCATTGGATGAGCAGGTGGCTCAGCGTGAGTCAGTGATCGGCAGCCAGGAGGTCAGTTTCGAGGCCCTGGTGGCCGAGCAGCGTAATGCCGACGCCGCCATCGAACGCTTTCGCGATGGCCACCATGAGCTGTCCGAGCGCTTCAATCTGGTGCAGGGGCGCTTCTATTCAGTGGGTGGTGACATCGCGCGGGTCGAGCAGAGCATCCAGCATGGCCAGCAGCGCCTGCGGCAGTTGCAGGACGATCTCAAGGAAGCCGAGCGCGCGCGCCTGGAAACCGAATCGCACCTGGGCCACGACCGCACGTTGCTGGCGACCCTGGGCGAAGAGTTGGCGATGCTTGAGCCCGAGCAGGAAGTGACCGCCGCTGCCGCCGAAGAAGCCGCCGCAACCCTGGAAGAAGCCGAAACCACCATGCACGGCTGGCAGGAACAGTGGGATGCTTTCAACCTCAGTTCCGCCGAACCCCGGCGTCAGTCGGAAGTGCAGCAGTCGCGGATTCAGCAGTTGGAAGGCAGCATGGAGCGTCTGTTCGAGCGTCAACGGCGGCTGGTGGAGGAGCGCGAGCAGCTCTTGGCTGACCCGGAAGACGCGGCGATCCTCGAACTCAATGAGCAGTTGGCCGCCAGCGAAGCGACCCTGGAAGACCTGCAGGCCAGCGAAGAGTCCCAGGTCGAGCGTCTGGAGCAGTTGCGCCAGCAACTGCAACAGGCTACTCAGGCCCAGCAACAGGCTCAGGGCGAGCTGCAGCGACTCAATGGGCGGCTGGCTTCTTTGGAGGCCTTGCAGCAAGCCGCGTTGGACCCGGGAACCGGTGCCGCGCAATGGTTGCGCGATCAACAGTTGGCTGAGCGCCCGCGTCTGGCCGATGGCATGCAGGTAGAGGCTGGCTGGGAGCTGGCGGTGGAAACCGTGCTTGGCGCCGATCTGCAGGCGGTATTGGTGGACGATTTTGCCGGCATCGACCTGGCGGGGTTCGAGCAGGGCGACTTGCGCCTTTTGACGCTGCAGGGTGACGCCTTGCGTATGCCGGGCAGCCTGTTGGACAAAGTTGAATCGCAGGTTGATCTGTCGCCCTGGCTGGGGCAGGTCAAACCGGTGGAAAGCCTTGAGCAGGCTTTGGCCTTGCGGGGGCAGTTGACTGCGGGGCAAAGCCTGATCAGCCGCGACGGATACTGGGTCGGTCGGCACTTTCTGCGGGTGCGCCGCGCCAGCGAAGCGCAAAGCGGCGTGCTGGCCCGCGGCCAGGAAATTCAGCAACTGACCGTGGAACGTGATGAGCGCGAAGCCAGTGTCGAAGCCCTGGAAAGCCAGTTGCTCAACCTGCGGGCCCAGCAGCGTCAGCAGGAGAACGGTCGCGAGCATCTGCGCCGGCTATTGCAGGATGAGGCCCGTCAACAAGGCGAGTTGAAAGCCAAGCTGTCCGCCGGCAAGGCCAAGGCCGAGCAGTTGAATCTGCGCCGTACTCGTCTTGACGAAGAGTTGGTGGAACTTGGCGAGCAGCGAGAGCTGGAGCATGAACAAATTGGTGAGGCGCGCCTGCAATTGCAGGAAGCCCTCGACAGCATGGCTCTGGACACCGAACAGCGTGAGCTGCTGCTGGCCCAGCGCGACAGTCTGCGCGAGCGCCTTGATCGGGTGCGCCAGGAGGCGCGCCAGCACAAGGATCACGCCCATCAACTGGCGGTGCGCATGGGCTCGCTCAAGGCTCAGCACGATTCCACTCGTCAGGCTCTGGAACGCTTGGCGTTGCAGTCCGAGCGCCTGACCGAGAAGCGTGAGCAGCTCAGCCTCAACCTGGAGGAGGGTGAGGCGCCGCTGGAAGAGTTGCGCCTCAAGCTCGAAGAGCTGCTGGAAAAGCGCATGACCGTTGATGTCGAACTCAAGACAGCGCAGATTGCCCTGGAAGAGGCCGATCGCGAACTGCGCGATGCCGAGAAGCGCCGTAACCAGGCCGAGCAGCAATCTCAATTGATCCGTGGTCAGCTCGAGCAGCAGCGCATGGAATGGCAGGCTCTGACCGTGCGTCGCAAGACCCTGCAGGAGCAGTTGCTGGCAGATGGCTATGATCTGGATGGCGTGCTGGCGACCTTGACCGGTGATGCCAGCGAGCAGGCCGCCGAAGACGAGCTGGAGCGCATTGCCGCCAGAATTCAGCGTTTGGGTGCGATCAACCTTGCCGCCATCGACGAGTACCAGCAGCAGTCCGAGCGCAAGCGCTATCTGGATGCCCAGGACGCTGACCTGGTGGAAGCCCTGGAAACCCTGGAGAACGTGATTCGCAAGATTGACAAGGAAACCCGTAATCGCTTCAAGGACACCTTCGATCAGATCAACGGCGGTTTGCAGGCACTCTTTCCAAAAGTTTTCGGTGGTGGCAGCGCTTATTTGGAACTGACGGGCGAAGATTTACTCGATACAGGGGTAACGATCATGGCGCGTCCTCCTGGCAAGAAGAACAGCACCATTCATTTGCTCTCGGGTGGTGAAAAGGCACTGACCGCGTTGGCCTTGGTATTCGCTATCTTCAAGTTGAATCCGGCGCCGTTCTGCATGCTCGATGAAGTTGACGCACCGCTGGATGACGCTAACGTTGGACGCTACGCAAGACTGGTTAAAGAGATGTCGCAGACGGTGCAGTTCATCTATATCACCCACAACAAGATCGCCATGGAAATGGCTGATCAGTTAATGGGCGTGACGATGCACGAGCCTGGATGTTCGCGCCTGGTAGCCGTGGATGTTGAGGAGGCGATGGCGATGGTGGACGCTTGAGTCCGGGCCGCTGAGGCGATTGTTGGGGGCAATTCGGGGAATTTGCCCCTTACTGAGCTGACCAATCGATAGATTGGCCATAACCGTTACGACAGACGGTGTAAAGTTGCCTTTGGTCGTGCTAGTTTAATGTCAATTTTTTCTATGCGTGGGCAAAACGCCATTCAGAACATAGAGTTGGCGCCACGTTTTAAAGCGGTTTGCAGATTGTAAACTCCTTATTTTTCAGCATTTTTTATAGAGGCACGGGATTACATGGAAATCGGTCTGCGCGAGTGGCTGATCGTCATCGGCATCATTGTTATCGCCGGTATTCTTTTTGATGGCTGGCGGCGTATGCGCGGCGGTAAGGGCAAGTTGAAATTCCGTCTTGATCGAAGTCTGTCCAATCTGCCGGACGACGAAGGCAGTGCCGAACTGCTGGGGCCACCCCGGGTGCTGGATACGCATAAAGAACCGCAACTGGACGAGCACGATTTACCGTCGGTGAGTATGTCGGCTCGTGAGCCTCGGGAAAATCTTTCGTCCAAGCGCGGCAAGCGTGGTGGCGAGCCGCATCAGGGCGACCTCAATCTGAATCTTGATCTGGACGGCGGTCCGAGCTTCAGTAGCCGCGACGATGATTTCCCGGCGGACGAGGACAAGTCCTCCAGTCATGGCGGCAAGGAGCCCGCGCAAGCCGAAGAAGTGCTGGTGATCAGCGTGATCTGTCGCGATGCAGCGGGCTTCAAGGGCCCGGCTCTGTTGCAGAACATCCTGGAAAGCGGTCTGCGTTTTGGCGAGATGGATATTTTCCACCGCCACGAAAGCATGGCCGGCAACGGCGAAGTGCTGTTCTCCATGGCCAACGCGGTCAAGCCCGGCGTATTCGACCTGGACGATATTGACCACTTCAGCACGCCGGCGGTGAGCTTCTTCCTCGGTTTGCCTGGTCCACGCCATCCAAAGCAGGCTTTTGATGTGATGGTGGCGGCAGCACGCAAGTTGTCTCAAGAGCTCAATGGTGAGCTCAAGGATGATCAGCGCAGCGTTCTGACCGCTCAGACCATCGAACACTATCGCCAGCGTATCGTCGAATTCGAACGCCGTGCCCTGACCCAAAAGCGCTAGGCTCGCGCAGCCAGCGCCCTCTCGGGACGCTGGTTTGCTAGCCAAGCCTGTGTGCCAATCTTCATATCGAGCAGCCTAGGCTGCTCTTTTGCTTTTTGAGAGAACCCCATGACCGCCGCCGAAACCCGCATTCTTGAGCTGCGCGCTGAGCTGGAGCAGCACAACTATCGCTATCACGTACTCGACGAGCCGAGTATCCCGGACGTGGAGTACGACCGGCTGTACCACGAACTCAAGGCGCTGGAGGCCGAGCATCCTGAGCTGGTGACCAGCGATTCCCCGACCCAGCGCGTGGGCAGCGCGGCACTCTCGGCGTTCACTCAGGTCCGTCACGAAGTGCCCATGCTCAGCCTGGGCAACGCCTTCGAAGAGGTTGACATGCGCGAGTTCGATCGCCGGGTCAATGAGGGGCTGGATCTGCCGGTGGGTGACTTGTTCGGTGGTGGCGCTGCGGTGGAGTACAGCTGTGAGCCCAAGCTTGATGGTTTGGCGGTCAGCTTGCTGTATCAGGACGGTGTGCTGGTGCGCGGCGCCACTCGTGGCGATGGCACCACCGGCGAAGACATCAGTGTCAACGTACGCACGGTGCGCAATATCCCGCTCAAGCTGCACGGCAGCGGCTGGCCGGCGACGCTGGAGGTGCGCGGTGAAGTATTCATGTCCAAGGCAGGCTTCGAGCGCCTGAACGCTGCGCAACTGGAGTCGGGCGGCAAGACGTTTGCCAACCCACGCAACGCTGCGGCGGGCAGCCTGCGTCAGTTGGACTCGAAGATCACCGCCAGTCGACCTTTGGAGTTTTGCTGCTATGGCCTGGGTCAGGTCAGTGCGGATATTGCCGACACCCACATTGGCAACCTTGAGCAACTCAAGCAATGGGGGATGCCCATCAGTCGCGAATTGCGCTTGGCCAAGGGTATCGATGAATGCCTGGATTACTACCGCGAGATCGGCGAGCGGCGTAATGCGCTGCCGTACGAAATCGACGGCGTGGTGTTCAAGGTCAACAACATTGCGTCGCAGCGTGAGTTAGGTTTCCGTGCCCGGGAGCCGCGTTGGGCCATCGCTCATAAATTCCCAGCCATGGAAGAGCTCACCGAGCTGCTGGATGTGGAGTTCCAGGTCGGTCGCACCGGGGCGGTAACGCCGGTGGCACGTCTGAAGCCGGTGAAGGTGGCAGGCGTCACCGTGTCCAACGCCACCTTGCACAACATGGATGAAGTGGCGCGTCTGGGGTTGATGATCGGTGACGCGGTGATCATCCGCCGTGCCGGTGACGTGATTCCGCAAGTGGTGCAAGTGATCCTTGAGCGCCGCCCGGAAAACGCTCGCCCCGTACAGATTCCCGAGCGCTGCCCGGTCTGTGGTTCTCACGTTGAGCGCACTCAGTTGGTCAAGCGCAGCAAGGGCCGGGAAACCATCAGTGAAGGCGCGGTGTACCGTTGCGTTGGCCGCCTGGCCTGTGCTGCTCAGCTCAAGCAGGCGATCATTCACTTCGTTTCCCGTCGTGCCATGGACATCGAAGGTCTGGGCGACAAGACCATCGAGCAACTGGTGGACGAGGAGCTTATTGCGTCGCCGGCGGATCTCTACCAGCTCAAATACGAACAGATCATCGATCTGGAAGGTTTTGCCGAGGTTTCCAGCAACAAGTTGCTCAAGGCCATTGAGGACAGCAAGCGTCCGGCCCTGGCGCGGTTTATCTACGCCCTGGGCATCCCCGATGTAGGCGAAGAAACCGCCAAGGTCCTGGCGCGCTCACTGGGCAGTCTGCAGCGAGTGCAGCAGGCGTTGCCGCAAGTATTGACCTATCTGCCGGATGTTGGTCTGGAAGTGGCCCACGAGATCCACAGCTTTTTCCAGGACAGCCATAACCAGCAAGTGATCGGCGCCTTGCTGGCCACTGATCAGTGCGGTCTGCAGTTGCAGGATCAGGGCGAGTTGGGCGCAGAGTTCGCCGCCAGTACCACCTTGGGCGGCATGCTCGACAAGCTCAATATCCCCTCGGTCGGTCCCGGTGCCGCACAAAAGCTGGCGGAAAAGTTCGGCTCCCTGCAGCGGGTGATCGAGGCGGACTGGCTGGACATGCGCCAGACCCTGTCGGAGAAGCCCGCCAAGGCGGTGCGCGAGTTCTTTGACAATCCGGCCAACGCCCAATTGGCCCGGGCCATTGAAGAGCAGCTCAGGGTATTCGGCATGCATTGGCAGAGTGAAAAGAAAGTGGTCGAGGGCCTGCCGCTGGCTGGCAAGACCTGGGTGCTTACCGGCTCTCTGGAGTTGATGAGTCGCGACGTGGCCAAGGACAAATTGGAGAGCCTGGGGGCCAAGGTGGCGGGGTCCGTGTCAGCCAAAACCCACTGTGTCGTCGCCGGTCCGGGTGCCGGTTCCAAGCTGGCCAAGGCCAATGAGCTGGGACTCAAGGTTCTGGACGAAGCCGCTTTCGTCGCCTTCCTCAGCGAGCATGGCATCTCCGTCTCGGCTTGACCCCTAGGAGCTGGCTTGCAGGCGAAGCCTTTGGCCCGCGAGCCAGCTGCGGGTAGCCGCGAGGGGGGCGATGAGGCCGCCTGGATCGAACTGGCGGGCATGCTCAACGAGCTGACGCGGAACATGGGGCAGGCCGGAGGTCTATCCTTTCATCCTGCCTGTAGCGGTGATTGCCAAGTTGCAGTTCATTCACTTGGTGATCCAGGGCGAAGCTGGCAAGGCCGATGAGCTGTCGGCCCAGACCTGAAGGTGCGGCAAGAGGGCGCGCTTTCTCATGGCATTGGTTGCGCGCGTCACAGGTGGGTGGGCGTTCGGTGTTCAAGAGTTGCCGAGTTCACAGCCGCATCCGCGCTGCCGGTGCATTCCCTTGGTGGCGGCCTATAAAACAAAGCGAAAACTCCACAGCGCCTCACGTGCTTGTCTTGCAAAGGGTACGGCGCCGATACCCTTGGCCGGTTCCGGCCCCCCCCCGCATCGCGGGGTGTTCCAAGGAAAGTAGCCAAGTGCTTGACCGCCCTCAGATTTTTAATCTGCAAGTAGCGGTTGTAAGTTCGACTCAGATAGGTACAATGGCGCGGCTCGCCGACAGGCGAGCGTCGTTATGGTGACCCCATCGGTCCCCCCGCAACGATTACCCGTGAACCTGGTCAGAGCCGGAAGGCAGCAGCCACAGCGGGAACATTGTGTGCCGGGGTGTGGCTGGTGGGGTTGCCTCCATAACGCCTCTCGTTGGTCCTCGACGAGATTCATCAAATTCCTCAAGATTCTTCAAGATCGCGCAGCATTCCTGTTGGCGTGTTTTTTCGTGCACCTTGTTTTTGGCTCGTGAATCCCTGTCCCGGCAAAACTGTGCGCTCGGTTCCTGGAACATCCATCGCCTTTGCTTCAAGGAGTGCTCATGGCGCTAACCAGTAAGATTTCCCTCTATGACAATCAGTGGCCTGCGGCATTCAGGGCCGAGAAGGCGCGTATAGCCAAGGGGTTCGGTTCCGAGCTCATGGATGTTCAGCATGTGGGCAGCACCGCTGTGCCCGGTCTGGCGGCCAAGCCGGAGATTGATCTTTTGGTCGTAGTGGCGCAGAACCGGGATGAGGAGGCGCGCACTGCCTTCATGGCAGGCTTGGGGTATGTCCGGGGTAGCGATCTTGGCCTGGGGCATCACTTTTATCGTCGTGATGTCGATGGCGTGCGCACCCACAAGGTTCATGTTTGTGTCTCGGGTCATGAGCAGATCGAGCGCATGCTGAATTTTCGCGATCTGCTGCGCCAGGACAGCGATCTGCGTCAGCAATACCAAAACCTGAAGCTTGAGCTTGAAGCACGCAATCGCGAGGGCGTTGGCGAGTATCTTGCGCAAAAGGCGCCCTTCATCGACGCGCTAATGCGCAGAGCGTCAGGCGCGTCGATGAAGGTCACTTAAGGCTGCTGGCTGGAGTGGCCTGGATTACGTCTTCTGAGGGTGGCGCGACAGGGCGTCAGCCTTTTTTCTTGAACAGTCGGCCGGCGAATGCGGCGAGGGCGAGTACGCCGATGACAATGAATTTCTTGCCGGCCAGCAGCAGTACTCCCAGCTTGGCGAACAGGCCGGCCTTGCTGGCCAGGCCGCCGGCCACCAGCGCGGCCAGGCCGTAGGAAGCCAGTTTGTCGGTGCTTGGGTTGTAGTCGGCGTAGCGGTTGCCATCAGTGAAGTTGGTGAAGGCCAGGACTTTGGGGATCTCGCGTTTGATGGTGTCCAGGTCGTCCATGGACGCGACTGCATTGAGTTCCAGTACGCCCTCGCGCCCCAACACGCGAATGCTGTAGTTCAGCGTGTTGCTCTCGGCGCCTTCGGCCTTGAGCTCGCGGGCCCAGTACATTTTGTGGGTGTGTGCGTCGTAGCTGGGTTGTTCGGCCCAGCCCACCAGGTGGATGGCGCTGTAGCCCTGTTCCTTGCGCTGTTTGTTGTCTTCCTTGTCCTCTTCCTTCATCTGCTTGAGCAGCGCTTGGTAGTCGATTTTGGCGGCGTCATCGTCGGAAATGTGGCCGTCATTCTTGTAGCTGATGATTACCCCCCAGCCTTCGGCGGACAGTGGGCTGACCGCGCTGGGTACGATCATGCCCAGGGTACTGAAGCCGGGTGGGTTGCCCCAACCTTCGGTGAGCAGCGTCTCGGTGTCCTTGGGGTTGAGGTAATAGAACTCGTTACTCAGGTCGAGACTGGCGATATCCCCGGGTAATTTGACGTTGCCATGGCGTGGGGAGAGTGTGGCGAGAAACTGCTCGGCGGTTTGTGGTTCGGTATCTTTGCTCTCGGCCGGGGTGGCGGCACTGGCAAGCCATGGGGTGGTGCAGAGGACGGTCATCGCTAGGAGGAGGCGCAGGTACTTCATCGTATTCCCTTACAAATTGTGACAAATTGGCGGGGGAGAATAACGATGAGCGTCAGCGGGCTCAATGAGACATTTCTATTAATTTTCAGGTCGAGGTTGGAAAGGCGCCGATATCAGCGCCTTTGCTGGGTTGCAGCTCAGTTGACCGTGAGATGGAGCGCGCGCAGGCGATGTCCGTCCGGATCAAGGGCGAGCAGGGTGTAGCCGAAGTCCATTTGGGTGGGAGGTTGGGCGATGGTCATGCCCAGGGCTTGCCAGTGTCGATGCAGTTCATCCACCGCTTCGCGGCTGTCGACGGCCCAGCCCAGCTCGCCGCCGCCACCGGTTGCCTGGGCGCTCGGTTCAACCGTGTGCCGGGACCAGAGGCCGAGCTTGATCCCCGAATCAAGGATGAACAGGGCGAAGGCGGGGGATGATTCCACCGGCTGCTTGTCCAGCAGGCGGCTGTAGAACTCCGCGCTGAGGGACGGGCTGTCTACATAGAGCAGGAAGTAGGTGTTGTTGATCATGACGGCTCCAGGGATCTTTGGGTTGTGCTGTGGGCACAAGCTTATGGGCTGGGTCTGTCAGTTCCTGTCAGGAGTCGCGGATTAAAAAGAGGCCAACTTATCAGGGGTGATAAGCCTGCCTCTTCTGGTGGGGTTGTTGCGGGTGTTCAAGGCTTGGACAAGGCCTGGTCTACCGCTGCTATCAGCTTTCCCAGATCCTTCGGGGGGGCTTTGTGAATGACACCGAACAAATAAGCTCGCTGTTCCTCTTCGTCGCCCAGATCGGCGAAGAAGGCTTTCAGCTTCACTCCCAGTACTTCGGCTAGCAGAAATAGAGCTTCAACGCTGGGGGTGTAGGTGCCGGTTTCGAAGCGGCTGATGGTTTTTGGGTCAAAACCGGTTTTTTCACCTAGTTCAGCCTGAGTAAGCCCCGCTACCTTTCGATAGCGCTTGATGGCTGCACCCAAACTTGAAATTTGCATCGCTCAATTCCCATTT
Source organism: Pseudomonas sp. LD120 (assembly GCF_009861525.1). GTDB lineage: Bacteria > Pseudomonadota > Gammaproteobacteria > Pseudomonadales > Pseudomonadaceae > Aquipseudomonas. Next base: position 2,281,674 of record NZ_WVHL01000005.1, read on the forward strand.
AGAATCAAGAACTTAACGATAAATCTTGGCATTAGACAACGCCAGTTTTCATCACCTTGCCTTGCAAAATGTGATGTATTTCGTAGAATCGGCGCTTCGGACAGGTATTTGGTGATCTAGTTTCAGAAGGCAGGTTTATGAAACAAGAAATCATTGCATTTCCCTTGTTCACCTAAACCGAGGGCTTGGCAGAGGCTCGAACGTCTCGTAAATCCCGCCAACGCTTCGTCCGCCGTCCCCACCTGACGCCTTATCTGATTTTAGTTGATCTTCGTTGAATTGACGGTCAACTGCCGCGCAAACCGCTGTACGGCTGCAATCAGGGCGAACCTATCGATTGAGTTGTACCGCCAGGAAAGTACATCGCTAATCAATCCATTGCCGGGTGCCGGTAAATGTTGATCGCAGGCAGTCTATGGAGTTCTAAAGTGCGTCTCAATTTGCCGGTCACCTCTGTTGAACAGACCTTTCCCGACCAGCAGCGGCTCATATCTGCCACTGATATAAACAGTCATATCACTTACTGCAACGCGGAGTTTGCCGCAGTGAGCGGTTTCAGCCAGGCCGAACTGATCGGTAGTCCTCACAACCTGGTGCGCCACCCGGATATGCCAGCAGCAGTGTTCGAGTCAATGTGGGGGTACCTGAAAGCAGGACAGAGCTGGATGGGGGTGGTGAAGAATCGCTGCAAGAACGGCAACTTCTATTGGGTCAGCGCTTACGTCACGCCCATCCTTGACGATGGGCGCTTGGTGGGATTTGAGTCGGTTCGGGTCAAGCCTACCCGGGAGCAGGTGAGCCGCGCCGAAGCGTTGTACGCCCGGTTGCGGGCCGATAAGTCGCCGGTTTCGATGAGGCGGCGCGTTGCACTTGGGGCGCGGCCATTGCTGCTGCCCGTCTTGGTGGCGCTGGGGTGTCTGGCGGCGTTTGCCTGGCTGCCAACACCGTTGGCTCAGGGACTGACGCTTGCGGGGTTTGTCAGCGTCGGGTGGCTCGGACAACGTCACTTGGGGCAGCAGCTCAAGCAGATTGTCGGCAGTACCCCGAACACCTTTGCCGATCCTATCTGTGCCTTGGCCTATAGCGAAGCGTTGGGCCCGGCGGCGCAGTTGCAGATGATTTTGATCAGTGAGGAGGCCCGGCTGAAAACGGCCTTGACCCGTCTCAGTGATCTGGCTCGGCAAATGGCCACGGCAGCGACTGATTCTTGCCAGTTGTCCAGCCGCACCGAATCAGCGTTGCGCGAGCAGCGAGCCGAGACTGACATGACCGCCACCGCCATGACCCAGATGGCGGCGTCAATCACTGAGGTGGCCGAGCATGTGCAGCACACCGCCAGTGAGGCCCACACCGCGAACCTCCTGGCGCAGCAGGGCAGTCAGGTCGCGGGCACGTCGCGTGATGCCATTCAATTGCTGGCCCGCACCGTCAGTCAGATCAACCAGGCGGTGGGCGACCTGGCCGGTCAGACCCAGGACATCATGGTGGCGGCGAGCATGATCCAGGCGATCGCCGATCAGACCAACCTGCTGGCCCTGAACGCCGCCATCGAGGCTGCCCGCGCCGGTGAGCAGGGCCGTGGATTTGCCGTGGTGGCCGATGAGGTGCGAGCCCTGGCAGGCAAGACTCGCGAGTCGACCCAGCAGATCCAGGGCATCATTCAGAACTTGCGGGCCGGCGCCGAAGGGGCAGTACAAATCGCCAACCTTGGCATCGAAGAGGCTGAGCAGGGTGTGCAACAGGTTGTGCAGGCGCAGCAGGCCCTGCAGGGCATCAGTGCGGCAGTGGAGCGCATCACAGACATGAGCCAGCAAATGGCTGCAGCCTCCCAGGAGCAGTCCCATGTAGCTGAATCGGTTTCCGAACAAATCAACAGTGTCGCCGCCACCGTGCAACGCACTGCTGAGAATGCCAGCGCTGGAGTGGTTCGCGGCGCCGAGTTGGAAAACATCTCTTCCGGGCTGCGTGCCCTGGTCGAGCGGTTCAACCGCTAGCGACGGTGAGTTCGACTCATGGATGAGAAATACCGCAGGGCCGTGGATGCCGCCGCCATCTTCTCCGAGACAGATCTGAGCGGATCCATCACCTATGTCAATGACCTGTTCTGTCAGGTGTCGGGTTATAGCCGCGAGGAACTGATCGGTGCCAACCACCGTATGCTCAGTTCCGGGCTGCACCCGCCAGGTTTCTTCAGTGACTTGTGGCAGACCATCACCCAGGGCCGGGTATGGAAGGGGGAAATCTGTAACCGTGCCAAGGACGGCAGCTTGTACTGGGTCGACAGCACCATGGTGCCCTTGATGGACCCGCTTACCGGGAAGGTGATGCGTTATGTGTCGATCCGTTTCGATGTCAGTGAGAAGCGCCAACTGCTGCACTCGCTGCAGTGGCGGGTCGGGCATGACGTGCTGACCGGCCTGCCCAATCGGGCCTTCCTCTCCGAGTTGCTGCATCAGGCCCTGGATTTCTCCCGGCAGGAAGACATTCCGCTGGCGGTGTGCATGCTCGATCTGGACGGTTTCAAGGCGGTCAACGATGGCTACGGGCATGCGTGCGGCGATCTGCTGCTGGTCGAGGTGGCTGCGCGCTTGCGTTCGATCATTCGTGGCGAGGATGTGGTGGCGCGACTGGGCGGTGACGAGTTCGTGCTGATCCTGCGTTATGTGCGCGATATGTTGGAGTTGCGCGCGGCATTGCAGCGGGTGTTGGTCGCCATTTCCCAGCCTTACTCAATTCAGGGCAAGGACATCAACGTCTTTGCCAGCATTGGCGTGACCCTGTTTCCCACCGACAACCATGACGCCGACACGTTGTTGCGCCATGCCGATCAAGCGATGTACGTGGCCAAGCAAAGCGGACGCAATCGTTTTCATTTGTTCGACGTGCTGCGTGACCGTGAAGTGATGGTCACCTATCAGACCGTGGAACAGGTGCGCCAGGCGCTTGAGGGCGGTCAGTTGCACTTGTACTTCCAACCCAAGATCAATATGCGCAGCGGCGCGGTCGTGGGGCTGGAGGCGATGTTGCGTTGGCAGCATCCGCAACGCGGGATGCTTGGCGCCCAGGAGTTTCTGCCCCAGGTGGAAGAGACTGACCTGATCGTCGATATCGGTGAGTGGGTCATGGATCAGGTGATGAGCCAACTGCAGCGCTGGCAAGCCTCGGGCTATGGCTGGCCGGTGAGTCTGAATGTCGCTGCTCGGCATTTTCAGCGGGCGGATTTTGTTGAGCGTCTCAAGGACATGCTGGATCGCTATGCGGATGTTTCACCGGCGTTGCTGGATCTGGAGATTGTCGAGTCGGTGGCCAGCGACAATATCCAGCGGGTCAGCGATTGTCTCGACGCCTGCCAGGGGTTCGGTGTGCAGTTTTCTCTGGGGGATTTTGGCACTGGGCATTCATCGCTCAGTTACCTCAAGCGCCTGCGCACCCAGACCATCAAGATTGACCGGCTGTTCGTTCGCGACATGCTTCATGATCAGGGCGATCAGGCGCTGATCCAGGCGCTGGTAGGGTTGGCCCGGGCATTCGGTCGTCAAGTCGTGGCAGAGGGATTGGAGAGCCTGGCCCATGGTGAGCGGCTGATGGCCCTGGGGTGCGAGGTGGCTCAGGGCGATTTCATTGCCGCGCCGATGCCGGCCGATGCGGTGCTGGAGTGGGTGCGCGGTTTTCAACCGTCGCTGGCGTGGCGTGGCGTGGCGATTCAGGGCGAGGCGGTCTCCGAGGCTTGAGTACGCGGCTGTGGGCCGATGTAGCGTTGGACGATGGCATCGATTTCGCCGGACATCTTCATGCGCAGCAAGGTACGTAGAATACGCTGTGCCGGTACCACCGGGTCGTTACGCACATAGCAGCCCACGGCCTGCTCTTGCACCACGGCGACGCTGTACAGCGGGTTGTCGGGCGCCTGGGTCTTGTTGAACCAATCCAGGGTCCACTGGCTGGCGATGGCGTAGCGGTATCGTCCGGCCACCAGTTTTTGCAGCACTTGTGCCTCGTTGCGGGCGTTGTCGCGAATCAGTTGGTGGGCGTCGAACAGCGGTTGCAAAGACGTGTAGGTGTAGCTCAGGACCGTACCGATGGGTTGTCGCGACAGTTCCCCCAGGTTGACCGCAGCGGGAACCTGGTGGGCACTTACCAACAGGTTGCGTTGGGTGAACAGCGGCAGGCTCCACAGAAAGTCACCGGACTGGTTCGGCAGCCACGACTGCGCGACGTAGCAGCGTACATCGACTTCGCCTTGAGTCATGGCGTTCTGCACCCGGGCTCGCGCCAGCACGTGGAACTCCGCCCGCCTGTCCATGTGCCGGGCCAGGCTGTTCATGGTGTCGTAAAGGATGCCAGTGGTGGGCTGGTTATCAACGATCTCAATGGTTGGCATGGCCCAGCTGTCGGCGATGACAAAACGCAAGGGTGGCTCGGCGGCCTCCAGGTTGGCGCTAAGTAGAAGCAGGACGCCCCAGATCAAACGCATAGGCTCTCCACGGTCGGGCATTGCTCTGCAATAGTCAGCTTAGACAGATTAGACGCGCGCGCCGGATGCAATTTCGCCCTTGCTCCGCTAGCATTACCGGCTTCCGCTTTCCAGTTGCGACGGTTTTCGATGAGTTATCAGGTTCTTGCACGTAAATGGCGTCCGCGCTCGTTCCGCGAAATGGTCGGCCAGACCCATGTGCTCAAGGCTCTGATCAATGCCTTGGACAGCCAGCGGCTGCACCATGCCTATCTTTTCACGGGCACTCGCGGAGTGGGCAAGACCACTATCGCGCGGATCATTGCCAAATGCCTGAATTGTGAAACAGGTATCACGTCTACGCCCTGTGGCACCTGTTCGGTGTGCTGCGAGATCGATGAGGGGCGCTTCGTCGACCTGATCGAGATCGACGCCGCGAGCCGGACCAAGGTCGAGGACACCCGTGAACTGCTGGATAACGTGCAATACGCGCCGAGCCGCGGGCGCTTCAAGGTCTATTTGATCGACGAAGTGCACATGCTCTCCAGTCACTCGTTCAACGCCTTGCTCAAAACCCTCGAAGAGCCGCCACCCTACGTCAAGTTCATCCTGGCGACCACCGATCCGCAGAAACTGCCAGCGACCATCTTGTCCCGCTGCCTGCAGTTCTCCCTGAAAAACATGACCCCCGAGCGGGTGGTCGAGCACTTGAGTCACGTCCTGGGCGTGGAGAACGTGCCGTTCGAGGACGATGCGCTGTGGCTGTTGGGCCGCGCCGCCGACGGCTCGATGCGTGACGCGATGAGTCTGACCGACCAGGCCATCGCCTTCGGCGAAGGCAAGGTCATGGCCGCCGATGTGCGGGCCATGCTCGGTACCCTCGATCACGGCCAGGTCTACGACGTGCTCCATGCGCTGATCGACGGCGACGCCAAGGCGCTGCTGGAGGCGGTACGTCATCTGGCGGAGCAAGGCCCGGATTGGAACGGCGTGCTCTCGGAAATTCTCAACGTGCTGCACCGGGTAGCGATTGCCCAGGCGCTGCCGGAAGGGGTCGACAACGGTCATGGCGATCGCGATCGGGTGCTATCCCTGGCCCAGGCGCTGCCGGCCGAAGACGTACAGTTCTATTACCAGATGGGCCTGATTGGCCGGCGCGACCTGCCGCTGGCGCCGGACCCGCGCGGGGGCTTTGAAATGGTCCTGCTGCGGATGCTGGCGTTCCGCCCCGCGGACACCGCGGACGCACCGAGACAGCCGCTAAAGCCAGTGGGGATCAGCCAGGCCACAGTTGATTCCGCCCAAGCCGTGGCGGCACCAGCGCCTGCTGTGCCTGTGCCTGTGCCTGTGGCGCCCGTTGCCAGCGCGCCGGTCGCAGCCCCCGCAGCCCCGGTTCCAGACCCAGCCCCGGTGGTCGCTCCGGTACCTGTCACGCCGCCGGTCGCCGAAACCCTTGTTGCCGAGCCCGAGCCTGAGCCGGTGATCACCGAAGAGGTGGTCGACCTGCCGTGGAACGATCCGGCAGGGCCTTCGGTGGAACAGCAGCCGGCTGCGGAGCCGGTGCTGGAAGTGACGGCCGAACAGCCCGAACTGACGCCGATGCCCGCGCCTGCGCCGGACAGCGTGGTGCCGGATGCGCCGGAGTGGGTCAGTGCGCCGGTGCTCGAGCCGAGCGTGGCCGAGGTTGAGGCCGCCACCCCGGGGATCGATCTGGATGACGAGCCGCCCCTGGACGAGGACTATATCGAGCCGGACATGGACTCGGCCTACAGCTACCTCGACGAACTGGCCAGTGAGCACGCCGCTGAACCGCCCCCGGAACCCGAACCAGAGCCCGCCGCCAAGCCGGCCACCGGCTTGGCGCTTGAGTGGCTGGAACTGTTTCCGAAGCTGCCGATTTCCGGCATGACCGGTAGCATCGCCGCCAACTGCACCTTGATGGCCGTGGACGGCGACAATTGGCTGCTGCACTTGGATCCGGCCCATAGCGCCCTGTTCAACGCCACTCAGCAGCGTCGCCTCAACGATGCGCTGAACCAGTACCATGGCCGCACCCTGACCCTGGCCATTGAACTGATCAAGCCCGAGCAGGAAACCCCGGCCCAGGCCGCTTCCCGGCGCCGTGCCGATCGTCAGCGCGAGGCGGAAGAGTCGATCCACGGCGATCCGTTCATCCAGCAGATGGTCCAGACGTTCGGTGCCGTGGTGCGCCACGATACTATTGAACCCGTCGAGGCCCTGGCTAGCCAGGGTTGATCACTTAAAGGGCGCCGGGCCGTGGGCCGGGCGCTGTTTCCATCCCCGTACTTTGAGGTAATTCCCATGATGAAAGGTGGCATGGCCGGCCTGATGAAGCAGGCGCAGCAGATGCAGGAAAAGATGGCCAAGATGCAGGAAGAACTGGCCAACGCTGAAGTCACCGGCAAGGCTGGCGGCGACATGGTCACCGTGGTCATGACCGGTCGTCACGACATCAAGCGCGTGAGCATCGATCCGAGCCTGCTGGAAGGCGTCAGCGACGATGATCGCGAAGTGCTGGAAGACCTGTTTGCCGCAGCGGTGAACGACGCCGTACGCAAGATCGAGTCCAACAGCCAGGAAAAAATGTCCGGCATGACCGCTGGCATGCAACTGCCTCCGGGCATGAAGCTGCCGTTCTGATTCGCCATCGCGTCTCGGATGGACCCTAAAAATGCCAGGCCTTGAGCCTGGCATTTTTTTTGGCTCGGCGGTGCTGGGGCGCTCAGAGTGCCGGCAGGGGCTCTTTCGCGCGCGCCAGAAACATCGAACGCCGCTGCGCGTCTATGGTCTGCACCCTGTACGGTCCTATTCAACTTTCCATAAAGGGGTGCCTGTGATGCCGCAAACAATGACCCTTAATCAGCGCGTGGTGCTGGTTTCGCGTCCCCAGGGCGCGCCGGTTCCGGAAAACTTCCGCCTGGAGCGGGTGGCCTTGCCGGAGCTGGCCGATGGCCAAGTCCTGCTGAAGACCTTCTATCTGTCCCTGGACCCCTACATGCGTGGTCGCATGAGCGATGCGCCGTCCTATGCCGCACCGGTGGAGATCGGCGAGGTCATGACCGGTGGCGCGGTCAGCCGGGTTGAGCGCTCGCTGAACCCGAAGTTCCAGGCCGGCGATCTGGTGCTGGGTGCCACGGGCTGGCAGAGCCACAGCATCAGTGATGGCCGCAACCTGATGCCCGTGCCGTCTGGTTTGCCTAGCCCTTCCATGGCCCTGGGGGTGCTGGGCATGCCCGGAATGACTGCCTATATGGGGCTGATGGAGATCGGCCAGCCTAAGGCCGGGGAAACCCTGGTGGTGGCCGCGGCGTCTGGTGCGGTGGGCTCTGTGGTGGGGCAGGTGGCCAAGCTCAAGGGGCTGCGGGTGGTGGGCGTTGCCGGTGGTGCCGAGAAGTGCCGCTATGTGGTCGAGGAACTGGGTTTCGATGCCTGCATCGATCACAAGGGGGATGACTTTAGCGATGAGTTGGCCCAGGCCTGCTTCAATGGGGTGGACATCTATTTTGAGAACGTTGGCGGCAAGGTGTTCGATGCCGTGTTGCCCTTGCTCAATCCCCGGGCGCGCATTCCCCTGTGCGGACTGATCGCTCAATACAACGCTCAGGAACTGCGACCAGGGCCGGACCGTCTGCCGCTGTTGCAACGCACGCTGCTGACCAAACGGGTCCGCATCCAGGGGTTCATCGTCTTTGACGACTATGGTGATCGCCATCCGGAGTTCATCAAGGCGATGGCGCCTTGGGTGCTCGAAGGCAAGGTCAAGTTCAAAGAGGATGTGGTCGAAGGCCTGGAGCAGGCGCCCGACGCCTTCATCGGTCTGCTGGAAGGGCGTAACTTCGGCAAGTTGGTGGTCAAGGTGGCTCAGGACGCGAGCATTTGACGCTGTCCCGAGGCGCGGGTATAAACCGCGTCTCGTCGTTTTGTCGGACCTTTGCCCATGAGCTTCAGCCCCCTGATTCGCCAACTGATCGATGCCCTGCGCACCTTGCCGGGCGTGGGCCAGAAAACCGCCCAGCGCATGGCCCTGCAACTGCTTGAGCGTGATCGCAGCGGTGGCGTGCGCCTGGCCCAGGCGCTGAGCCAGGCCATGGAAGGGGTGGGCCATTGCCGTCAATGCCGGACCCTGACCGAGGATGAGTTGTGCCCGCAGTGCGCCGATCCGCGCCGTGACGACACGTTGCTGTGCGTGGTGGAGGGCCCGATGGACGTTTACGCCGTGGAGCAGACCGGTTATCGCGGTCGTTACTTTGTGCTCAAAGGGCATCTGTCGCCCCTGGACGGGCTGGGCCCGGAAGCCATCGGTATTCCACAACTGCTGACGCGGATCGAAGAGCAAGGCAGCTTCACCGAAGTCATCCTGGCCACCAATCCCACGGTGGAAGGCGAGGCTACCGCCCACTACATCGCCCAGCTACTGACCAACAAAGGCCTGATCACCTCACGGATCGCCCATGGCGTGCCGTTGGGAGGCGAGTTGGAGCTGGTGGACGGTGGCACCCTGGCGCACTCTTTTGCCGGGCGCAAACCCATAACCCTGTAGGGCCGGTTTCCGGGAGCCGGCATGCCGGCTGGCAAGGATCAAACGGATCGCCTTGAAAACCAAGCAAGCGCTTGGTAAGTTTCCTCGACCCTTCAGAGGAGCTTGCCGATGTCTGCCTGCCAGGAATACTTCGATCCCAGCCACCAGTTGGTTCGCGACAGCGTGCGACGTTTCGTCGAGCGTGAAATTCTTCCCGAGGTCGATCAGTGGGAGGAGGCGGGCAGTTTTCCTCGCGAGCTGTACCTCAAGGCCGGCGCCGCGGGCATTCTCGGTATCGGTTATCCCGAAGTCTTGGGCGGTAGCCACGCAGGCGATCTGTTCGCCAAGATTGCCGCCAGTGAAGAGTTGATGCGCAGTGGCTCTGGCGGTTTGGTGGCGGGGCTGGGGTCGCTGGATATTGGTTTGCCGCCGATCATCAAATGGGCCCGTCCCGAAGTGCGCGACCTGATAGCGCCGCAAGTGCTGTCCGGGAAAAAGATTTGCGCGCTGGCTGTCACCGAGCCCAGCGGCGGCTCGGATGTGGCCAATCTGCAGACCCGCGCCGTGCGCGATGGCGATCACTATCGGGTCACTGGCAGCAAGACCTTCATCACCAGCGGCGTGCGCGCGGATTTCTATAGCGTGGCGGTACGCACCGGCGAGCCCGGTTATGGGGGAATCAGCCTGCTCATGATCGAAAAGGGCACCCCTGGCTTCAGCGTTGGGAGGCAGTTGAAAAAGATGGGGTGGTGGGCTTCGGACACCGCCGAGCTGTTTTTTGAGGATTGTCGGGTGCCGGTGGCTAACCTGGTGGGGGCCGAAAACATGGGGTTTGCCTGCATCATGGGCAACTTCCAGAGCGAGCGCCTGGCGTTGGCGGTGATGGCCAACATGACGGCGCAAATGGCCCTGGAGGAAAGCCTTAAGTGGGCCCGCGAGCGCGAAGCCTTTGGCAGACCCATCGCCAAGTTTCAGGTGCTCAAGCACCGCCTGGCGGAGATGGCTACCGCGCTGGAAGTGTCCCGGGAGTTCACCTACCGCCAGGCGGCGAAGATGGCGGCCGGCAAAAGCGTGATCAAGGAAATCTCCATGGCCAAGAACTTCGCGACCGACACCGCCGACCGGATTACCAACGATGCCGTGCAGATCCTCGGCGGCATGGGCTATATGCGTGAAAGCCTGGTGGAGCGCCTGTACCGCGACAATCGCATCCTTTCTATCGGTGGTGGTACCCGCGAGGTGATGAACGAAATCATCAGTAAGCAGATGGGGCTCTAGTCCGGCTCTGTCCATCTGGAAACGGCTTGTTGCCGGGCTTCACCAATGAGTTGGGCGCATCCATGGCGGCGCTGTGTCTGGCGCGGGTGGTGAGATGGGCGACCCGCCGCTCCCGGCCATTGGCGGGGGCGGCGGGCATTGGCTTAGCGTTCGCTCAGTGAGAACTGCGTCAGGCAGAACGTCGGGATGCCCATGTCTTCCAGCTTCTGCGAGCCGCCCAGCTCCGGCAGATCGATGATGGCAGCGGCTTCGTAGATCTTCGCTCCCATGCGCCGTACCAGATTGGCTGCGGCAATCAGGGTGCCGCCGGTGGCAATCAGGTCATCGAACATCAGTACCGAGTCACCTTCACACAAGCTATCGGCGTGCACTTCAAGGAAGGCTTGGCCGTACTCGGTCTGGTAGCTCTCGGCGAGAACGTCGGCCGGCAGTTTGCCCTGTTTGCGGAACAGGATCAGCGGCTTGTTCAGTTGGTAGGCGATGATCGAACCGATCAGGAAACCACGGGCGTCCATGGCGCCGATGTGGCTGAAATCCTCTTCGACATAACGCTGGGCGAAGCTGTCGGCCACCAGGCGCAGGGCCCGGGGAGACTGGAACAGGGGGGTAATGTCGCGAAAAATCACCCCCGGTTTGGGGAAGTCGATGACAGGGCGGATCAGGGATTTGATGTCGAAGGAGTCGAAGGCCATCTTCAGGTGTCCTGGCGGGCAATTTAGGCCGCGCCAGTATACCTGCGACCGAGCCTATTGGCTCAGTCACAAGTGCCGTGGATCAGCCTTCTACCGAGCCACCGGCCAAGGCGCAGAGCTGGATCGGATCGAGGATGTGCACCTCCTTGCCTTCGGCGGCAATCAGTTCATTCTGCTGGAACCGAGTGAACACCCGCGACACGGTTTCAACCGCCAGACCCAGGTAGTTGCCAATTTCGTTGCGCGACATGCTCAGGCGGAACTGGTTGGCCGAAAAACCACGGGCGCGGAAGCGGGCCGACAAGTTGACCAGGAAGGTGGCAATGCGCTCATCGGCGGTTTTTTTCGACAGCAACAGCATCATTTGTTGATCGTCACGGATCTCGCGGCTCATGACACGCATCAATTGGCGGCGCAATTGCGGCAGTTGCAAGGCCAATTCGTCGAGACGCTCGAAGGGAATCTCACACACCGAAGTGGTTTCCAGCGCCTGGGCGGAAACCGGGTGACTTTCGGTGTCCATGCCGGACAGCCCGACCAACTCGCTGGGCAGGTGGAAGCCGGTGATCTGTTCCTCGCCGCTGTCGCTGAGGCTGAAGGTTTTCAGCGCGCCTGAACGCACGGCATAAACCGAGTCGAAACCGTCACCCTGACGGAACAGGAATTCGCCTTTTTTCAATGGGCGGCCACGTTTGACGATCTCGTCCAGCGCGTCCATGTCTTCCAAATTCAAGGAAAGTGGCAGGCATAGAGGTGCCAGGCTGCAATCCTTGCAATGGGCCTGGTTATGAGCGCGCAGTTTAACTGGCTCGGACATTCTAGAATCCTTGTGGGAAAGCACACATAAGCCGTAAGGGTAACTCACGGGAGGAGGTTCCGGCCAGTCCGTGCCGCATTGACTTTGAGTCGTTAAGCAATCCTTTTTTAGGTCGATAAGCTGTTACTGAGAGTAACTTGGAGTGCCGAGAAAATGTCATCCGTTGGCGGTATTACTAATGGCAGCAACAACTTGCAGTCAATCTCAGAGCCTGCAAAAAGCGCCGATGACGATGAACTAAGGGTGAAACCATTAGTTGCAAAAACAACGCTTGAGGAGGGCGTCAAAGTGTCGCTGTCCGGGGCGGGTCTGAAGCAATCCGCCGCCGCCAAGGGGCGTGACACTGATATCGAGGACAGCGGCCTGCCCGAAAATATTCAGCGAATCCTCAAAATGATCAGACAGTTGCAACGACAGATTGTCGAAATCATGGCCCAGTTGCAGGCGGTCAAGGCTGACAAGCATCTAACCCCCGAAGCCGCTAGAATCCGGATCGGCAGCCTGCAATCAACGCTGGCCACGCTCAACGGGGGCTTGCTGACCGCCAATGCGTCCCTGGCCAAGACAATGAAAGAGACCGGTTTGAGCTCCGAGCAAGTCTTGAAGGTCGCCACACTGGCCATGCAGTCTTAGATCACTCGGGAAAAACGTTGGCGGTTTTGCTGGCCCAAGTACGCATCGAAGATCATGCACACCGAGCGCACTAGCAAGCGTCCCGCAGGCAAGACGCTGATCGATTCGCTGCTTAGTTCGATCAAACCATCGTCGGCCATTCCCTCCAGTTCCGGCCATAGTTCATTGAAGTAGCCGCGAAAGTCGATATTGAACGTGTGCTCTATTTCTTCGAACTTAAGACTAAAGTTGCAGATCAGTTGTTGAATAACTTCACGGCGCAGACGATCGTCGGCGTTGCACACTAAGCCACGACTCGTGGCCAGTTGTGCGCCGGCTAGAGCATTTTGATAGTGCGTCAGGTCGCTGCTGTTTTGGCAATAAAGATCACCGATCTGACTGATGGCGGAAACACCCAGTCCAATCAAGTCGCAATGACCGTGAGTGGTGTAACCCTGAAAGTTGCGTTGCAGGGTCGATTCTTCTTGCGCAATCGCCAGTTCGTCGTCGGGCAGGGCGAAATGATCCATGCCGATGTAGCGATAACCGGCGGCGGTCAGTTGCTCGATGGTACGTTGCAGCATCTGCAGTTTTTCTGCCGGTGCCGGCAGTTCATTGCTATTGATTCGCCGTTGCGGCATGAAGCGCTCGGGCAGATGGGCGTAGTTGAACACCGACAGCCGATCCGGTTGCAGGCTGATGACTTCTTCCACGGTGCGGGCAAAGTTGTCCGGAGTTTGCTTGGGCAGTCCGTAGATCAGGTCGATGTTGATGGAGCGAAACTGCAGGGTGCGAGCGGCCTCGATCACTGCTCGGGTTTCTTCCAGACTTTGCAGGCGATTGACTGCTCGTTGCACCGCAGGGTCCAGGTCCTGAAGGCCGATACTGACCCGGTTGAAGCCCAGCTCTCGCAGCAGGCCCATGGTCGACCAGTCCGCTTCCCGGGGGTCGATCTCGATGCCATAGTCGCCGGAGTCATCGTCGAGCAGATTGAAGTGCTTGCGCAGCAAGGCCATCAGTTGGCGCAGTTCATCGTGGTTGAGAAAGGTCGGTGTGCCGCCGCCGAAGTGCAGTTGCTCGACCCGCTGGTTGGGTGCCAGGTGGCAGGCAATCAGTTGCATTTCTTGCTCTAGGCGCTGCAGGTAAGGCAAGGCGCGGCTGCGATCCTTGGTGATCACTTTGTTGCAGGCGCAGTAGTAGCAGATGTTGGCGCAGAACGGGATGTGCACGTACAGCGACAGCGGGCGCTGGGCCTTGCGGCTGTCGCGTAGGGCGTGCAGCAGATCGAAGGCGCCGACTTGACTGCTGAATTGCACCGCGGTCGGGTATGAGGTGTAGCGTGGTCCCGCCAGGTCGTAACGGCGGATCAGATCTGTGTCCCAACGAATGGCGTCGAGCATGCGGGAATTCCCCCGGATAGGCTGGCAGTGTTCGCGAGTCTAGGGGCTTCAGGCCGGGGCCATCTTGACTTGTATCAAGGGTGTTCGGGAGCTGCCGGAGCAGCCCTGGCCGTGGGCTTGAGCTGTCACAACCGCCAAGTTGACCGCCGCCCGAAGGCGGCGGTCGGCTGTCGGGCTCAGCCGATGAGGATCATGTCGCTGTTGAGTTGCGAGGCATTGAAGCCCACCAGGGTCACGCTGTTGTCTCCCAGGCGGATCAAGGCGTCATTGCCTTGTTGGGTCGTCGCGTGGAGCACGGCCTCCGTGGAGCCAAACAGCTCGCGGGAGAATAGGAGTCGGTCATGACCGTTCTGATGAAGGTTGAAGTCGCTGATCCGGTCATGGCCGAAATTTCCCTGATCGAACACGAACAGGTCGCTGCCCACACCGCCACTGAGCAGGTCGTTGCCGCTACCACCAATCAGTACATCATTGCCGGACCCGCCATACAGCTCATCGTTGCCGCTGCCGCCGTGCAGCACGTCATGACCGGCGCCGCCATGCAGCAGGTCGTTGCCGGCGCCTCCATCGATGCGATCGTCGCCATCGAGGCCGAAGATCAGGTCACGGTCATTGCCGCCTGTCAGCAGATCGTTGCCGCTGCCGCCCTCTATCGCCTTGCTGTAGGACTTGTCGGAGCCCCACAGTCCTTCGTACACCAGTTTGCTAGCGGTGACGGTGTAGGCCGGCGTCAGCATTTCACCCAGGCCGCTGAACAGTCCGCCGATTCCCGGCAGTTGGCCGAGGGCGTTGCCCAGGCCACTTTCAAACTCAATGTGTTCGACTCCGTGCAATTCCTTGAGGCCGTAGCGCCCGCTGCTGTCGTTAAGAAACAGGCTGCCGTCCTTAAGGCGGATGGCTTCATAGGTGTTCGCCGTACCCTTGAGAAACACCTTGTCATCACCGTCGCCGCCGGCCACCACGTCAGTGCCGGTGCTCAGACGGAAGCTGTCGTTGCCGGCAAAGCCATCGAGAAAGTCGTCGCCACGGCCATCCTGCAGCTTATCGGCGCTGGTACTACCCAGCAGAAAGGCTGGCTTGCCGTAATGGTCAGAGGTCGCGCTCCACTTGTCGCTGACCCAGGTTAAGGCGCGACTCAGAGGGTCGAGGTTGCTGATGATCACGGTACTGTCGCGCTCGATGTAGTCATAGAAGCTGGATTGGGCGATGCGTTCGATCGGGTTAGTGAACAGGCCGCCGATGTGCGCCGACCAGTTGCTCAGATTGGCGATGGAGAATGGGCCGTTGGGCCAGGTCGGCAAGGCGTAGATGCTGTCGAAGAGAATCACGTTGTCGGTGCTAGAGTGGTAGTTGGCGTCGCTGCCCTTGAGGGCGTCGAGGATGGCCAGGCCCAGATCGGTCTCGCCGCCGACGATGCGATGCACCACGTCGTTTTCAAAGCCGAAGTTGAAAATCCCGTCACCGTCGTTGATCTTGGGCGACTCCATGCCGAAGTAGTCCGCATCCTTGAAGAAGCCGTCGGCGAGGCTGTCCTTGTTCAGGTACATGTTGTTGACCACGCCGCCGCCCAGGCTGTAGCCGGTGACCAGCACGTCCTTGCCGCTCAGGCCTTTGGCTCCGGCGTAGTCCTTGATCGCCTCCAGCAGGTAATCGAAGGTACGGATGTAGGAGTTGTCGATCATCGCCGGATAGAACAGCACGTCGCTCAGGGAGTTGGTCCCGGCGATAGAGAAGGCCACCTTGAGCAGTTGTCCCTGATCATCGTACTGGCCGAAGACTCTGGCCTGGGCGCCGAGGGTGTGCTCGCCCTTGAAGCTGCCGGTGATGTCGACGTGGCTGGTGTCGAGGTTCAGGTCACGGGCATTGAGTTCCTTCCAGCCGGTGGGCGGCTTGAAGTTATGGTTGCCATCAAGCAGCAGGCCGGGGATCTCGAACAACTTGCCCGCGGTGGCGGTTCCGCTGGTATAGACCGCCAGGGTCCAGGCGTCAGAGATCAGTTGGCGGGCGTCTTGCCCTTTGTAGTCGAACATGGACATGTGCATTGCTCCTTGGCTCCCCGAGGGCGCATGGCGCGCGTCGGGCAGGCTTGCATCAATGAAGTGCGGTTCAATGAGCGGGGAGGAAGGGCGGGAGCCAATGGAATGCAGGTTCAGAAGGCGCTGGCCATTCCTCGTTCAGCGCGATTGGAGGCGCCAGGGGAGCGTAGTCCATGGCTGGCCTGGATCAATGCCCCATCAGCCAGTGTTGGTGTGGACCGGGTAGGGTCCAGATGCCGAAGAGGATGACCAGCAGGCCGCCGGCCAGGCGTACGCTGCGCCGCCGCAGCAGTGCGGTGATTCGCTCCGCCGCCAGGCCGGTGGCCAGTAGGACCGGCCAGGTGCCTAGGCCGAATGCCAGCATTAACAGGGCGCTGTCCAGGGCGTTGCCCTGGCTTGCCGACCACAGCAGGGTGCTGTACACCAGGCCGCAGGGCAGCCAGCCCCAAAGAGCCCCAAGGAGCAGCGCGCGAGGCAGGCTGGAGACCGGCAGCAGGCGGTTGGCCACGGGCTGGATATGTCGCCACAGGCCCCGGCCCAGGCCTTCGATGCGGGTCAGGCCGCTCCACCAGCCGGCCAGGTACAGGCCCATGGCAATCAGCAACGCCCCCGCCAGTACTCGCATGAACAGCGCCACCGGGCTGCTGGCCACGGCCCAGCCAGCCAGGCCAACCAGCAGGCCGGCCAGGGCGTAGCTGAGGATGCGCCCCAGGTTGTACGCCAGCAGCAGGCGAAAGCGTCGGCTGCGTTGCGCCTGGGGAATGGCCAGGGTCAGGGCGCCCATCAGGCCGCCACACATCCCCAGGCAGTGGCCGCCGCCCAAGAGTCCGAGGATCACTGCCGATACCAGCAGCGGCGCCAGCTCAAGCATGAGGCGGTTCCTGTTTTTTGGGCGGCCCTGCTTCATCCATCTGGGCCCCCTTGGCTTCGTCTACGGCCGCAGTGTGGCTGGGGTCCTGGTCGTCGAACAGGATGCTGTGGGCCGGGCCGTCGAGGTCGTCGTACTGACCGCTGTCGACGGCCCAGAAGAAGATGTAGATGGCGATGGCCACGATCAGCAGGGCGGCCGGAATCATCACATAAAGAGCAGGCATCTGGACTCCATGCCCGGCGGCTCAAGCCGGCAGCGGGCGGGTTTCGGGGGCTGTGGCGCTGTCGGCCAGCCCCGGCATGCGGGTCAGGCGTAGCGCGTTGAGCACCACGGTCAGCGAACTGATGGACATGCCGACCGCGGCCCACACCGGAGTGATCCAGCCGAGGGCGGCGAACGGCAACATCAGGCCATTGTACAGCCCGGCCCAGAGCAGGTTCTCGATGATGACCCGGCGAGTTCGGCGGGCCAGGCTGAAAGCCTGCACCAGAGCGTCCAGGCGGTTGGACAAGAGCACCGCGTCGGCGCTGGTTTTCGCCAGGTCAGTGGCCGAACCCATGGCCACGCTGATGTCGGCCGCGGCCAGTACCGGCACATCATTGACGCCGTCACCGAGCATCAGCACTTTGCGGCCCTGTTGATGCAGGTGTTGCAGCACCTGCAGTTTGTCATCCGGGCGCAGGCCACCACGGGCTTCGTCGATTTGCAGTTCGGCGGCGACGCTGGCGACCATCGGCGAGCTGTCGCCCGAGAGCAGTAGGGTATGCCAGCCTCGTGCCTTACACGCCGCCAGCAGGGCAGGAGCGTCACTGCGCAGGCGATCGTCAAGCACCAGCCAGGCGAGCGCACCCTGAGTGTCGCCGAGCAGCAGCCATTGGCCGGCCTCGTCGGGCATGGCGGGCACCGGGCAACCGCTGAGTTCGCAGACAAACGCCGGCTGGCCGATGCGCAGGCGTTGCGTGCCCACCTGGCCTTCCAGGCCCAGCCCCGGGCTGCTGGTGACGTCCTCGGCGGCTACAGGGGCGCGGCCGAAGGCCTTGGCAATAGGGTGCTCGGAACGATTTTCCAGCGCGGCGGCCAGGCTCAGGCATTGATCGTTGGACAGCGGTCCCAAGGGGCGGATGGCGCGCAGTGCCAGGCGTCCTTCGGTGAGGGTGCCGGTCTTGTCGAAAATTACTGTGTCGATCTGATTCAGGCCTTCCAGCACATGACCGCGAGTCAGCAGTAGGCCGAGTTTGTGCAGGGTCCCGGTGGCGGCGGTCAGGGCGGTTGGGGTGGCCAGGGACAGTGCGCAAGGGCAGGTGGCGACCAGCATGGCCAGGACGATCCAGAAGGCGCGGGAGGCGTCCAACTGCCACCACAGTAGGCCGATGGCGGCAGCGGCAATCAGTGAGAACAGCAGAAACCACTGGGCCGCACGGTCGGCCACTTCGGCCAGTCGAGGCTTCTCCGCCTGGGCCCTGTCCAGCAGGCGCACGATGGCGGACAGGCGGGTGTCCTGGCCCAAGGCCTGGACTTCCACCGTCAACGCGCCTTCAACGTTCAGGGTGCCGGCGGTGACACTGTCCCCCAGGCTGCGGGGTTGCGGCAGGTATTCGCCGGTGAGCAGGGATTCATCGATGCTCGACTGGCCATCGAGGATCTTGCCGTCGGCCGGCAGCACGGCACCGGGGTGGACCAGCACCCGGTCGCCCAGGCGCAATTCGGTGAGTAGGATACGTTCGCTCTGGCCGTCGTCGCCCAAGCGCAAGCAGGAGGCAGGCAGCAGGTTGACCAGTTGTGCGGTGGCCGCTGCGGTGCGCTCCCGAGCCCGGCGTTCCAGGTAGCGGCCGGCGAGAAGGAACAGAGCGAACATGCCCACCGCGTCGAAATACAGTTCGCCGACGCCGCTGATGGACGTCCATATTCCCGCCAGATAGGCCCCGCCGATGGCCAGCGACACCGAGACGTCCATGGTCAGATGGCGGGTGCGCAGGTCACGCATGGCACCTTTGAAGAACGGGGCGCAACTGTAGAAGACGATCGGGGTGGTGAGGAACAGCGCGACCCAGCGCAGAATGGTGTGCAGTTCCGGGCTCAGGTCGATGTTGAATTCCGGCCAGGTGGCCATGGTTGCCATCATGGCCTGGAACCACAGCAGCCCGGCGACCCCCAGCTGGCGCAGAGCCAGGCGGTTCTCGCTGGCTAGTTGCTCGGAGGCACGGTCCGGCTGGTAAGGGTGGGCCGCATAGCCGATGTGCCGCAGCTCACTGAGAACCTGGCTCAAGGGCAACTGGCTGTCGGCCCAGCGCACATGCAGTCGGTGGTTGGACAGGTTGAGTCGGGCTTCGGCCACCGCCGGCAGGCTGCGCAGGTGCTTTTCGATCAGCCAGCCGCAGGCCGCGCAACTGATGCCCTCCATCAGCAACGTGGCTTCCGCCAGATCGCCTTCGTGGCGCACGAACGGTTTTTGCACATCGGCGCGGTCGTACAGCGCCAATTCGTCCAGCAGTTGCACGGGCAAGGCGTCGGGGTTGGCTGAGGCTTCACTGCGATGGCTGTAGTAGTGCTCCAGGCCGCCCGCGACGATCGCCTCGGCCACCGCCTGGCAACCGGGGCAGCAAAACTCGCGGGATTCGCCGAGCACGACGGCGGTGAACCGGCTTCCGGCGGGAACCGGCAGGGCGCAGTGGTAGCAAGGCAGTGGCGTGGTCATCGGCGATCTTTGTGGTCGGGGAAAAACTCATCGCCGGCCAGTTGCCTGCAACCCGAGTGAGGGGAAAGGCGGCGGGCCGGTGATGGACGACAGGTGTTGATCAGTTCAGGTCTTCCGCCCCTTGCAGCGGCTCATCACCCAGCAGCAGGTCCTTGTCGTGGCTGACTTGTTCTTCTTCGAACATACGCCAGGTCTTGTCGCCTTCGACGCCCAGCAGTTCGACGAAG
Source organism: Pseudomonas sp. LD120 (assembly GCF_009861525.1). Taxonomy (GTDB): domain Bacteria; phylum Pseudomonadota; class Gammaproteobacteria; order Pseudomonadales; family Pseudomonadaceae; genus Aquipseudomonas. Next base: position 2,301,295 of record NZ_WVHL01000005.1, read on the forward strand.
CGCCGGCCTTCGACTTGATCGGTCAGTTGGCCGATGTAGCGGCCGTGCTCGCTTTCGCTACGGGCCAGGGTGATCTTGCGGTCCTTCTCTGGCTGGGTTGGCGAGATCAGGTTCAGTTCCAGGGTCTTGGGCTGGCTATTGCCGCTCAGGCGCAGCTCCACTTCCCCGGTCAGTTCGTCGAGGTGCATGCTGGCACGCATTTTCAGGGTCTGGGCCAGCAGTTCTCGGTCCAGGGAGCGGTTGATGCCCTTGCCGGCCTCGTAGTAGTTGTCGTTGACCAAGTTGTCCGGATTGTTCACGGCGATGGTCACCATGGACAGGGTCAGGGTCACCGAGCAAGCGAGGATGCCGATGATGATCCAGGGCCAGAGGTGCTTGTACCAAGGACTTGCGGTGGCGGTGGGCATGGTCACTTCTCTTAACGAATTTGTGGGCCGATGAATCGGCTCTTGGCTTCAACGTGGACGCTGTCATCGTCGGCATCCTTGAGGATGAATTTCACCTCGTTGGTGGTCGATGGCAGTTGTTCCGGAGCAATCGACAGTTCCACTGGCATGCTGACGATATCGCCGGCGACCACGTGGATTTCGCGTTTGCCCTGCAGTTTCAGATCCGGCAGGCCGGCTGCGTCAAGCACATAGGTGTGATCGCGCTGATCCTTGTTCATGATCTTCAGGCTGTAGACGTTCTCGATCCGCCCTTCGGCGTTTTCGCGGTACAGCACGCGGTCCTTGCTGACGTCGAAACCCACCAGCGAGCGCATGAAGAATGCGGTCACCAGCAGACTGATCATGGTCAGCAGCACCAGGGCGTAACCGATCAGACGCGGACGCAGTTTATGGGTTTTCTGTCCGGAGAGGTTGTGTTCGGTGGTGTAGCTGATGAGGCCGCGGGGGTACTCCATCTTGTCCATGATGTTGTCGCAGGCGTCGATGCACGCGGCGCAACCGATGCACTCGATCTGCAGGCCGTCGCGGATGTCGATGCCGGTGGGGCAAACCTGGACGCACATGGTGCAGTCGATACAGTCCCCCAGGCCCATGGCCTTGTAGTCGGCGCCTTTCTTGCGCGGGCCACGGCTTTCGCCACGGCGCGGATCGTAGGAGACGATCAGGGTGTCCTTGTCGAACATAACGCTCTGGAAACGCGCGTAAGGGCACATGTAGATGCACACCTGTTCGCGCAGCCAGCCGGCGTTGCCATAGGTGGCCAGGGTGAAGAAACCAACCCAGAAATACGACCAGCCATCGGCTTGGCCGGTGAAGAAGTCGATGACCAGTTCGCGGATCGGCGAGAAGTAGCCGACGAAGGTCATGCCGGTGACGAAACCGATCAGCAGCCAGAGGCTGTGCTTGCTCAGCTTGCGCAGGAGCTTGTTGGCGCTCATGGGGGCCTTGTCCAGCTTGATCCGCTGGTTACGGTCGCCCTCGGTGACTTTCTCGCACCACATGAAGATCCAGGTCCAGACACTCTGCGGACAGGTGTAGCCGCACCAGATACGTCCGGCATAGACGGTGATAAAGAACAGGCCGAAGGCGGCAATGATCAGCAGGCCCGAGAGCAGGATGAAGTCCTGGGGCCAGAAGGTGGCGCCAAAAATGAAGAACTTGCGCTCCGGCAGGTTCCACCAGACGGCCTGGTGGCCCCCCCAGTTGAGCCAGACAGTACCGAAGTAGAGCAGGAACAGACCGGCGCCGCCGAGCATGCGCAGGTTGCGGAACAGGCCAGTGAAGGCGCGGGTGTAGATTTTTTCCCTGGAGGCGTAGAGGTCAACGCTGTTATTCGCGTTTTTGGTGGGCGGGGTAACGTTTTGTACGGGAATTTGGTTGCTCATCATTGCATCCCACGGCAGTGGAAAAGTGCCTCGGTCAGTGCATGCCGACCGGGGTCAAAGGGGTGTTGCAGTGGCGCAATGATACGCCTCTAGCTCTAGCGCAAGGGTGCGACCTTTGGTCGCGTTGGGAGAAATCAACTGATGGTGTAATGACTTGAATCAATTGACTTGCGGAGTATGGACCCTTTTGCGCGGTGCGCCGTTCAATTCTTCCTGGGGGCGAGCGGGCGTACGCTGCAGGTCTCGAAGTCGGCCACATTGTCGAAACGTTACTGCTGGGTCGTCGGCAAGGGGGGCGCCGTCGAGCATCAGCCGGTGCAAGGCGCAAACAAAACGGCCCCGCCAATGTTGATGGGCGGGGCCGTCGGGTGTAGCTCTCGGGCGTCGGTCTTACTCGGCGTCGGCCTGCTTGTCACCATGGGACAGGCTGTAGACGTAAGCCGCCAGCAGGTGAACCTTGTCGTTGCCTTGCAGTTGTTCCTGCGCAGGCATCACGCCTTGGCGGCCGTAACGAATGGTCTGCTGCAGTTGGGCAAAGCTCGAACCGTAGATGAACGCTCCTGGGTGAGTCAGGTTGGGCGCGCCCATGGCGGGGGTGCCTTTGCCTTCCGGACCGTGGCAGACCGCGCAGTTGGCGGCGAACAACTTCTGGCCATTGACCGGATCAGCCTTGACGCTTTCCGGCAGTTTGCGCCCATCGAGGTTGGTCAGCACATAGGCGGCAACGTCGCTGACGCCTTGTTCTTTAATCACGTCCAGCCAGGCCGGCATCACTGCGTGGCGACCAGCCATGATGGTGGCCTTGATGGTTTCCGGCTCGCCGCCCCAGCGCCAGTCGGCGTCGGTCAGGTTAGGGAAGCCATAGGCGCCCTTGGCGTCGGAACCATGGCAGACCGAGCAGTTGGAGGCGAACAGGCGGCCACCCATTTTCAGGGCTTGTGGGTCCTTGGCGACTTCCTCGATAGGCATGGCAGCGTACTTGGCGAAAATCGGACCGAACTTGGCGTCCGACTTGGCCATTTCCTTTTCCCACTCGTGCACGCCGGTCCAGCCGGACTGGCCATTGGCGAACGGGGTCTGCTTTTCGTTATCGAGGTAGTTGTAGCCGGGCAGAACGCCTTTCCAGTTGCCCAGGCCGGGGTACAGCACCAGGTAACCCAGGGCAAAGACGATGGTGCCGACAAACAGCATGAACCACCATTGTGGCAGCGGGTTGTCGTACTCCTCGATCCCGTCGAAGGAGTGGCCGACCGTCTCGTCGGTCTGCTCGGCGCGCTGGCCCTTGCGGGTCGACAGCAGCAGCCAGGTCAGGGCGAAGATGGTACCCAGACTGAGGACTGTGACGTACAGACTCCAGAACGTAGTCATTCTTTGTTACTCCTAGAAGCTTGCTCGACGTGCTTGATGGCGTCGGGATCATCCGCGAACGGCAGCAAGGTTGCGTCTTCAAACTCGGACTTGCGCTTGGGGCTGAATACCCACAGCGCCAGACCGATGAAGGCCACCATCACAACGAGGGTGCCCAAGCCACGAATCATCCCGATATCCATCTAGATCACCGTTTGCTTTTGATGATGGTGCCCAGGCCTTGCAGATAGGCCACCAGCGCGTCCATTTCGGTTTTGCCCTTCACAGCATCCTTGGCGCCGGCGATGTCTTCGTCGGTGTAAGGAACGCCGAGCGTGCGCAAGACTTCCATTTTCTTCGCGGTGTCTTTGCCGTCGAGCTTGTTTTCTACGAGGAACGGATAAGCCGGCATCTTCGACTCGGGGACCACGTTGCGCGGGTTGTACAAGTGCGCACGCTGCCAGTCATCGGAGTAACGACCGCCGACACGAGCCAGGTCCGGACCGGTACGCTTGGAGCCCCACAGGAAGGGGTGGTCCCAGACGCTTTCACCGGCTACCGAGTAGTGGCCGTAACGCTCGGTTTCGGCGCGGAACGGACGGATCATTTGCGAGTGGCAGCCGACACAGCCGTTGGCGATGTACACGTCGCGGCCTTCCAGTTCCAGCGCGGTGCGCGGCTTCATGCCTTCCACCGGCTTGTTGGTGACGTCCTGGAAGAACAGTGGAACGATCTGGGTCAGGCCGCCAATGCTGACGGCGATGACCATGAAGAAGGCCAGCAGGCCAATGTTCTTCTCGACTACTTCGTGCTTCATCAGTGAGCTCCAACTACAGCGATCTGAGCGGCGGCTTCAGCTTCAGCCGGGTTCGAGGCGCGAACGGTGCGGAACACGTTGTACGCCATGATCAGCATGCCGGTGGCGAAGAACGCGCCGCCCAGAGCACGGACGATAAAGCCCGGGTGGCTGGCTTGCAGCGCTTCGACGAAGGAGTAGGTGAGGGTGCCGTCGTCGTTGATGGCGCGCCACATCAGGCCCTGGGTAATGCCGTTGACCCACATCGAGGCGATGTAGAGCACGGTACCGATGGTGGCCAGCCAGAAGTGGGTGTTGATCAGACCGGTGCTGTGCATCTGCTGACGGCCGAAGACTTTCGGGATCAGGTGATACAGGGCGCCGATGGAGATCATCGCGACCCAGCCCAGAGCGCCGGCGTGTACGTGGCCGATGGTCCAGTCGGTGTAGTGCGAGAGCGAGTTGACGGTCTTGATCGCCATCATCGGGCCTTCGAAGGTCGACATGCCGTAGAACGCCAGGGACACCACCAGAAAGCGCAGGATTGGGTCGGTGCGCAGCTTATGCCAGGCGCCCGACAGGGTCATCATGCCGTTGATCATGCCGCCCCAGCTCGGAGCCAGCAGGATGATCGACATGGCCATGCCCAACGATTGTGCCCAGTCCGGCAGCGCGGTGTAGTGCAGGTGGTGCGGACCGGCCCAGATGTACAGGGTGATCAACGCCCAGAAGTGCACGATGGACAGGCGATAGGAGTAGATCGGACGCTCGGCCTGTTTCGGAACGAAGTAGTACATCATCCCCAGAAAGCCAGTAGTCAGGAAGAAGCCCACCGCGTTGTGGCCGTACCACCATTGAATCATCGCGTCAGTCGCACCGGCGTAGGCCGAGTAGGACTTGAAGAAGCTGACCGGCAAGGACGCGTGGTTAACGATGTGCAGCATCGCGGTCACCACGATGAAGGCACCGTAGAACCAGTTGCCCACGTAGATGTGCTTGGTCTTGCGCTTGGTGATGGTGCCAAAGAACACCAGGCCATAGGTGACCCAGACGATCGCCAGCAGAATAGCCAGAGGCCATTCCAGTTCGGCGTATTCCTTGGTGGTGGTGTAACCCAGTGGCAGGGTCACGATCGCGCCGACGATCACCGCTTGCCAACCCCAGAAGGTGAAGGCCGCGAGGCTGTCGGAAATCAGTCGCGTTTGGCAGGTTCGCTGCACGACGTAGTAAGAAGTGGCAAACAATGCACATCCACCGAAGGCGAAGATCACCAGGTTGGTGTGCAGCGGGCGCAGGCGTCCAAACGTCGTCCACGGCAGACCGAAGTTCAACTCCGGCCAGACCAGTTGCGAGGCGATGAAGACACCGAGCCCCATGCCAAGGATCCCCCAGACCACCGTCATGATGGCGAACTGGCGGACTACCTTATAGTTATAAGCAGTCGGACTGATTGCTGTGCTCATTCTAAGGTTCCACGGTTTGGGTGTTTTATTAGGGATAAAAATCGGCCGCAAGTATGGAGAAAGCAGGGGGTCATTGCAACGCGCCATGACCTGGGTCAATGCGTTCCATGCCTGATTCTGCGGCCTTTCCCTATGCCGAGTAGGGATAAATATTGCCCTCGGACAAAATGCCGCAGCAGGCAAAAAACTCGGGGTGTCAGGTTAGTTGTAACCGGGTGTGTGGAAGCCTGTGGATCAACTGACAGGCGGTAGGTCAGCCGATAGCCGGTATAAACCAGCCTCTGCGGCCTCTGTCATCGAGCTACAGCTTGGAATCGCGCGGATACCTTTGGCCTGTGACCTGTCATTGCCAGTCCACTTCGGGGCAAGCTTAGTCCTGATTCAGATCAGTGCAAACGCGGCGGGGAGAGGGGTGCGACACTTGGTCGCAAAGAGGCAGGGGGGAAGTGTCAAGCGGCAAGCTGCAAGTGAAATCTCGCAGCTTGCCGTTGATCCCTTACTTGTCGCTTTCAGCTTGTGGCTTGTTGCTGTGGGACAGGCTGTACACGTAGGCGGCCAGCAGTTGCACCTTGTCATTGCCGAGCAGTTCGCTCTGCGCCGGCATATGGCCCTGGCGACCGTGGCGGATGGTCTGCTGCAGTTGCGCCAGGCTGGTGCCGTAGATGAAGCCGGCAGGCTGGGTCAGATCAGGTGCGCCCATGATCTGGGTGCCCTTGCCGTCGGCGCCGTGACAGGCCACGCAGGTGGTGCTGAATGCTTGCTGCCCGGCCACCAGGTCGGCGTCGCTGTCGGCTGGCAAAGGCAGGCCGGCCAGTTCGTGACGGACATAAGCCGCTACGTTCTTCACGCCTGCTTCCTTGAGCACTTCACCCCAGGCCGGCATGGCCGCCATGCGTCCACCCATGATGGTGGCCTTGATGGTGTCGGCACTGCCGCCCCACCGCCAGTTGTCGTCCGCCAGGTTGGGGAAGCCGAAGGCACCCTTGGCGTCAGAGCCGTGGCACACCGAGCAGTTGGACGCGAACAGGCGTCCGCCCATCTTCAGTGCTTGTGGGTCCTTGGCCACTTCTTCCACGGGCATGGCCGCGAATTTGGCGAAGATCGGACCAAACTTCACGTCCGCCTTGGCCATTTCCTTTTCCCATTCCTTGGTCTGGGTCCAGCCGTCTTCATAGCCCGGCAGGATGCCTTTCCAGTTACCCAGGCCCGGGTAGAGGATCAGGTAACCCACGGAAAACACCAGGGTCCCGGCGAACAGCAGGAACCACCATTGCGGCAGGGGGTTGTCGTACTCCTCGATGCCATCGAAGGCGTGGCCCATGGTCTGGTCGACACTGCCCTTGGTCTCGCCCTTGCGGGTGCCGACCAGCAGCCAGGTCAGGCCGATCAGGCTGCCAATGGTCAGTACGCAGATCCACGTACTCCAGAAGGTGGTCATGGCCGAATGCTCCTTGTTGCAGGCTCTTGAGGTTGAGCGTCATCAGTTGTTTTGCCGGCCGGTGCCGCGCCCGGCACCGGGTCGTCGGCGAAGGGCAGCAGGCGTGCCTGGGCAAACTCGGGATTGCGTTTTGAGTTGAACACCCAGATCGACAGGCCGACGAAGGCGATCATCACCACCAGGGTCCCGAGGCCGCGGATCATGCCGCTATCGAGTTCAAAACCCATGGCTCACCTCTTGCTCTTGATCGCAGTGCCAAGCACTTGCAGGTAGGACACCAGGGCGTCCATCTCGGTCTTGCCCTTGAGCGTGGCGGTAGCGCCGGCGATGTCATCGTCGGTGTAGGGCACGCCCAGGGTGCGCATGACCTTGAGCTTGGTTTCGGTGTGGCTGCTGTCTACCGGCGCGGTTACCAGCCAGGGGTAGGCCGGCATCTTCGACTCGGGCACGACGTTGCGCGGGTTGTACAAGTGCGCGCGGTGCCAGTCATCGGAGTAACGACCGCCCACCCGGGCCAGGTCCGGACCGGTACGCTTGGAGCCCCACAGGAAGGGGTGGTCCCAGACGCTTTCACCGGCCACCGAGTAGTGGCCATAGCGCTCGGTTTCAGCGCGGAACGGACGGATCATCTGCGAGTGGCACTGTACGCAGCCTTCGCGGATGTAGATGTCGCGGCCTTCCAACTGCAGGGCGGTGTAGGGCTTCATGCCTTCCACCGGCTTGTTGGTGACGTCCTGGAAGAACAGCGGGACGATCTGGGTCAGACCGCCGATGCTCACCGCGAAGACCATCAGCAGCATCAGCAGGCCGACGTTTTTTTCAATCGTTTCGTGTTTCATGGCGGACTCCTTAGGCCATCTGCGCAGCGGCGTTGACTTCGGCTGGCACGGCGGCACGCACGGTGCGCCAGGTGTTGTAGGCCATCAGGAGCATGCCGCTGAGGAAGATCGCACCACCCACCAGCCGCACGATGAAGCCTGGGTGGCTGGCCACCAGGGTTTCGACGAAGGAGTAGGTGAGGGTGCCGTCTTCGTTGACTGCACGCCACATCAGGCCCTGGGCAATGCCGTTGACCCACATCGAGGCGATGTAGAGCACGGTGCCGATGGTGGCGAGCCAGAAGTGGGTGTTGATCAGGCCGATGCTGTACATCTGCTCGCGGCCGAAAACTTTCGGGATCAGGTGGTACAGGGCGCCGATGGAGATCATCGCGACCCAGCCCAGAGCGCCGGCGTGTACGTGGCCGATGGTCCAGTCGGTGTAGTGCGACAGGGCGTTGACGGTCTTGATCGCCATCATCGGACCTTCGAAGGTCGACATGCCGTAGAACGCCAGGGACACCACCAAAAAGCGCAGGATCGGGTCGCTGCGCAGCTTATGCCAGGCGCCCGAGAGGGTCATCATGCCGTTGATCATGCCGCCCCAGCTTGGCGCCAGCAGAACCAGCGACATCACCATGCCCAGGGACTGCGCCCAGTCTGGCAGCGCGGTGTAGTGCAAGTGGTGCGGACCGGCCCAGATGTACAGGGTGATCAGTGCCCAGAAGTGCACGATGGACAAGCGATAGGAATACACCGGGCGCTCGGCCTGCTTGGGTACGAAGTAGTACATCATCCCCAGGAAGCCCGCGGTCAGGAAGAAGCCCACGGCGTTGTGGCCGTACCACCACTGCACCATCGCATCGGTCGCACCGGCATACACCGAGTAGGACTTGGTGAAACTGACCGGCAGTTCCAGGTTGTTGACGATGTGCAGGATGGCCACGGTGATGATGAAGGAGCCGAAGAACCAGTTACCCACATAGATGTGTTTGGTCTTGCGCTGCATCAGGGTGCCGAAGAACACGATGGCGTAGGCCACCCAGACAATGGTGATCAAGATGTCGATCGGCCATTCCAGTTCGGCGTATTCCTTGGAGCTGGTGTAGCCCAGTGGCAGGCTGATGGCCGCCAGCAGGATCACCAACTGCCAGCCCCAGAAGCAGAACGCGGCGATTTTCGGCGCGAACAGCGTGGTCTGACAGGTGCGCTGCACCGAGTAGAACGAGCTGGCAAACAGTGCACAGCCACCAAAGGCGAAGATCACCGCGTTGGTGTGCAACGGACGTAGACGGCCGAAGCTGGTCCACGGTAGGTCGAAGTTGAGTTCGGGCCAGACCAACTGGGCAGCGAGAAAAACCCCGAGCCCCATGCCGACGATGCCCCACACCACCGTCATAATGGCGAATTGGCGGACCACCTTGTAGTTGTAGGCGGTACTGATAGAAGTGTTCATGGTTCCCCATCCACGGTTCAGCAGAAGTGAAAGCGACTGCGCACGGCAAGGCGCGCTCACTTCGTCTGGAGTTATAGGCAGACTAAAAGCGAGGCAAGCATGAGCAATGAGCACAAGGCCAGTATTGACGGGGATCAATGGGCGCAGTGCGTGCGGGAGCGGGGCTGGTTGTGGGAGGTCGCCGCGGTTGTCGACCCGTCGAAGGCCCCCACTCTGATCCTGGCCCACGGTGCCGGTGCGCCGATGGACAGTGGGTTCATGGACGACATCGCTGTACGCCTTGCCAGGCATGGGGTGAGCGTCTTGCGCTTCGAGTTTCCCTACATGGCCCAGCGGCGTCTGGACGGGGGCAAGCGCCCGCCCAACCCGGCACCCAAACTCCTGGAGTGCTGGCGTGAGGTGCATGCTCTGGTGCGACTTTATGTCACTGGGGTCTTGGCGGTAGGCGGCAAGTCCATGGGCGGACGCATGGCCAGTTTGCTGGTCGACGAGCTGGCGGCCGATGCCCTGGTGTGCCTAGGTTATCCCTTCTATGCCGCGGGCAAGCCGGAGAAGCCACGGGTGGCGCACCTGGCCGAGCTGACGACGCCGAGCCTGATTGTGCAGGGCGAGCGCGATGCCCTGGGCAATCGCCAGGCGGTGGAGGCCTACTCACTGGCGCCGGGTATCGAGCTGTGTTGGCTAGCGGCCGCTGATCACGATCTCAAGCCGCTGAAGGCCTCGGGTTTCACTCATGCACAGCACCTGGAGTCTGCGGCGAGCAGGATTGCCGGTTTCCTGCAGGCGCTGAGCTGATCCTGTCGGAGCGAGCGTGCTCGCGAAGCGTTCACCCGGTTCTCGAATCTGTATCACGGTGAAGAATCATCGCGAGCCAGTTCGCTCCTGCGGTCGTTGGGCGAGGTTACGGGTATAAAAAACCGCAAGCCGGTGTTTGCGGTTTTTTTGTTGCCAGCCCGGGCGGGCTTTAGCGGTTGAAGCGCTCCACCAGCGAGTACTGGGTGTGAGCGGTGCGGGTCAGGGCTTCGCTCAGTTCGGCCGAATGCAGGGCCTGCTCTGAAGTCTGGTCCGCCAGTTGCGCAATGGTGCTGATGTTGCGGCTGATTTCTTCGGCCACCGAGCTTTGCTCTTCGGTGGCGGCCGCGATCTGGGTGGTCATGTCGGTGATGTTGGCCACCGCTTCACTGATACCCACCAGCGCCTGATCGGCTTCCAGTACCCGGGCGACACCTTCTTCCGCCTGGCGGTGACCGGCGTCCATGGTTTGTACCGCGTTGGCCGCGGTCTGCTGCAGCTTGGCGATCAGGGTGTGGATCTGCCCCGTGGATTCGCTGGTGCGTTGCGCCAGTTGGCGCACTTCGTCGGCCACCACGGCAAAGCCGCGGCCCATTTCTCCGGCGCGGGCTGCTTCGATGGCGGCGTTCAGGGCTAGCAGGTTGGTTTGGTCGGCGATGCCTTTGATCACGTCCACCACGCCGCCGATTTCGTCGCTGTCCTTGGCCAGCTGGGTCACGGTCAGGCCGGTTTCGCCCACCGCCACCGACAGTCGCTGGATGGCTTCACGGGTTTCCCCGGCGATGTCGCGGCCACGCCCGGTCAGGCGATTGGCTTCCTGGGTCGCATCAGCGGTGCGTTGTACATGGCTGGCCACTTCCTGGGTGGTGGCGGCCATCTCGTTGACCGCCGTGGCCACTTGTTCGGTCTCGACCCGCTGGCGCTCCAGGCCGCTGGAGCTGTTGTGGGCCAGGGTATCGGATTGCCGTGCTTGCTCATTGAGATGCTCGGCGGTGTCCTGCAGGCGGGTCAGGCAGGTCTTGAGGCGCGCTTCCTGGCTCAGGATCGACATTTCCAGGCGTGCCTGAGCGCCGCGGCTGTCGGTGTACATCTGTGCGATCAGCGGGTCGGAGGTGGTTTGTTCGGCCAGGCGCAGCAGGCGTTTGAGGCCCCGCTGTTGCCAGGTCAGCCCCAACAGGCCCAGTGGTACCGAGAGCGCGGCCGCCAGAGCAAAGCCCCAATGGGAGTTGAGCCAGGCGCCGATCATGAAGCTCAGTTGGCTGACCAGGATGAAGGGCAGCCAGTCTTGCAGCACGGGCAGCCACTTGTCGCGTTTTGGAATGGCCGACTTGCCTTGGTTGATGCGCTGGTAGAGCGCTTCGGCGCGACGCACCTGCTCGGCGGTGGGCTTGACCCGTACCGATTCATAGCCCACCACCTGATTGCCTTCGAAGACGGGCGTCACATAAGCGTTGACCCAGTAATGGTCGCCGCTCTTGCAGCGGTTCTTGACGATGCCCATCCATGGCAAGCCTTGTTTCAAGGTGCCCCACATGTGTGCGAACACCGCCGCAGGCACATCAGGGTGACGGACCAGATTGTGCGGTGCGCGAACCAGCTCTTCGCGGGAGAAGCCACTGATCTCGACAAAGGCGTCATTGCAATAGGTGATCAGGCCTTTGGCGTCGGTGGTGGAAATCAACCGTTGTTGAGCCGGGAAGGTACGTTCGCGCTGAGTGACAGGCTGGTTATTACGCATGATGTTTTTCAATCCGCAAGGCTTTGATGGGTTGTCGGCTGCTCTGGCCGATTATTGAAATTATTTTTCAAAAATCGGCGCAAGTTCTCATTGGCAGAGTGGGGGTATTGCACGATGCGCCGTCGGGGGCTTTTTTCGGCGTGGACCAGAGGCTAATCATTAACCTTCTTCCTTGGCAGTCAATTGTCCTGAAGTACTGGTTTGTGCCGATGGTCAGCGGTTCGGGGCTGCCCGTTTCAGCCGGCAAGCATCGGATAGGTGAACAGTCCGAAGTGCAACAGGTTCAGGCCGAAGTGCGTGGCCACTGCTGCGCCCAAACCGCCAAATCGATAGGCCAGACCGTAGCCGACGCCAGCGATGCCCGCCAGTAATGTCCACTGCCAGCCGGCACCCAGGTGCACCAGGCCAAACAACAGGGCCGCGCACAGTAGCGCCAGGTTCTCGCCGTAGGGCAGGGCCTCGAACCTGCGGCTCAGGCCTCCTTGGACATAGCCACGAAACAGCGCCTCTTCCACCAGTGTCACCAGTAGCAGGTTGTTCAGCACCCACAGCCAAGCCTGATCCGGCCATTTCGGCGACCAACTGATGATGCCCAGCAGCAAGGCGCCGCCCAATGCGCCAGCAGCGCACAAGGTCAAGGCCAGCGCCGTGGCGTACAGCGACAGGCGCAATGAGCGCCGTCCGACAATCCAGGGGCAGACCAGCAACAGCCAGAAGCCGATCAGTGGCTTGTCTTGGTTCAGGTACATGGAAAAAGGCACGGCGTCGTCGCTGAAACGTTGCGGTTCAATGCCCCGGCCGTTGTAGAAACCCGGTAGCCAGTGCATGGCCAAAGCCAGGGCGATGATCACGAACAGGCCGTGGCCCAGGTACTGGCCGATGCGGCTGCGTTGCTGGCGCACGGCAAAACCGGCACACAGCAACAGCGCGATTGCCAGGGCGGCCAGCAGGCCCAGTTGCCCGTAGCTCAGGGCTAGCGCGTAACCCATGGAAAGGAGTGCCAGATACATCCATGGCAGAGCGGTCATGTGGAATCCTTGTTGCAAAAGAAAGGGGTAATGCAGAAACGTTGTTCAAAGCCGGATCTGTAGTCGTTATTGCGACCGATCAGTCAGGCTCGGCGGGGCGGCAAGTATAACCAGGCGAGGGAGGCGCGACAGCCCAACGAAAACACCGCCCGAAGGCGGTGTCTGGTTTCACGTTGGATCAAGAGGCAATCAATTGCCGCAGCACGTAATGCAGGATTCCCCCGGACTTGAAGTATTCGACTTCGTTCACGGTATCGATGCGGCACAGTACTTCGACGTTCTCCTGGCTACCGCCCTCGCGGGTGATCACCAGTCTAAGGTCCATGCCTGGCTTCAGTGCTGTGCCGCTGAGGCCGAGGATATCCAGGGTCTCCTTGCCGGTGAGTTGCAGGCTCTTGCGGTTCTGATCCAGCTTGAACTGCAGTGGCAGCACGCCCATGCCCACCAGGTTGGAGCGGTGGATGCGCTCAAAGCTCTCAGCAATCACCGCCTTGACCCCCAACAGGTTGGTGCCCTTGGCGGCCCAGTCACGGCTGGATCCGGTGCCGTACTCTTGGCCGGCAATCACCACCAGTGGGGTGCCCGAGGCCTGGTATTTCATGGCCGCGTCGTAGATCGGCATTTTCTCGCCGCTGGGGATATAGAGCGTATTGCCGCCTTCCTCGCCGCCGAGCATCTCGTTGCGAATGCGGATGTTGGCGAAGGTGCCGCGCATCATCACTTGGTGGTTGCCCCGGCGCGAGCCGTAGGAGTTGAAGTCCCGAGGCTCCACACCCTTGTCTCGCAAATAGCGCCCGGCCGGACTGTCGGCCTTGATATTGCCGGCCGGGGAGATGTGGTCAGTGGTTACCGAATCCCCTAGCAGAGCCAGCACCCGCGCGTCGTTGATGTCGTTGATTGTCGGCAGGGGACCGGCAATGTCGTCGAAAAACGGTGGGTGCTGGATGTAGGTGGAGTCGTCCTGCCAGACGTACGTGGCGGCTTGCGGCACCTCGATGGCTTGCCACTGGGCGTCGCCGGCAAAGACCTCGGCGTATTCCTTGTGGAACATCTGGGTGTTGACCTGGGCCACCGCGGCGGCGATTTCCTGGCTGCTGGGCCAGATGTCTCGCAGGTACACCGGCTGGCCGTCCTTGCCTTGGCCCAGCGGTTCACTGCTGAGGTCGATGCGCACGGTGCCGGCCAGGGCGTAGGCCACCACCAGGGGCGGCGAGGCCAGCCAGTTGGTTTTCACCAGCGGATGCACCCGGCCTTCGAAGTTGCGGTTGCCAGACAGCACCGAAGCTACCGTCAGGTCGGCTTGCTGGATGGCTTTTTCGATCGGTTCTTGCAGCGGGCCGGAGTTGCCGATGCAGGTGGTGCAGCCATAACCCACCAGATCGAAGCCCAGTTGGTCCAGGTAGGGCGTCAGGCCGGCAGCCTTGTAGTAGTCGGTTACCACCTTGGAGCCCGGGGCCAGCGAACTCTTGACCCAGGGTTTGCGCTGCAGGCCTTTTTCCACGGCCTTCTTCGCCACCAGGCCGGCGGCCATCATTACGCTGGGGTTGGAGGTGTTGGTGCAGGAGGTGATGGCTGCGATCACCACTGCGCCGTTTTTCAGGCGGTAGGTCTGGCCTTCGTGTTGGTAGTCGGCTTCGCCCACCAGGTCGGCGTTGCCGACGGCAACGCCACCGCCGCCTTCGCTTTCCAGGCGGCCTTCTTCCTTGCTGGTGGGCTTGAATTGCAGGTCGAGGAAGTCAGTGAAGGCCTGGGCCACGTTGGGTAGTGCGACTCGGTCCTGTGGACGCTTGGGGCCGGCGAGGCTGGCTTCCACGCTGCCCATGTCCAGCGCCAGGCTGTCGCTGAACACCGGCTCCTTGCCCGGCAGGCGCCACAGGCCCTGGATTTTGCTGTAGGTCTCCACCAGCTTCACCAGCTCGCTTGGGCGGCCGGAGAGACGCAGATAGTCGAGGGTGATGTCGTCCACTGGAAAAAAGCCGCAGGTGGCGCCGTACTCCGGGGCCATGTTGGCAATGGTGGCGCGGTCCGCCAAGGGCAGGTCGGCCAGGCCGTCGCCATAGAATTCGACGAATTTGCCCACCACGCCTTTCTTGCGCAGCATCTGGGTCACTGTCAGCACCAGGTCGGTGGCGGTGATGCCTTCCTTGAGCTTGCCGGTGAGCTTGAAGCCGATCACTTCCGGAATCAGCATCGACACCGGCTGGCCGAGCATCGCCGCTTCTGCCTCGATCCCGCCCACGCCCCAGCCCAGGACGCCGAGGCCGTTGATCATGGTGGTGTGGGAGTCGGTGCCCACCAGGGTGTCGGGGAAGGCGTAGGTGCGGCCGTCCTCGTCCTTGGTCCAGACCGTGCGCCCCAGGTACTCCAGGTTGACCTGATGGCAGATGCCGGTGCCTGGCGGGACCACGCTGAAGTTGTCGAAGGCGCTCTGGCCCCAGCGCAAGAAGGCATAGCGTTCGCCGTTGCGCTGCATCTCGATATCGACGTTCTGTTCAAAGGCACCGCTGTTACCGAACTTGTCCACCATCACCGAGTGGTCGATCACCAGGTCCACCGGCGACAGAGGGTTGATTCGTTGCGGGTCACCGCCGGCCTTGGCCATGGCGGCGCGCATGGCGGCCAGATCGACCACTGCCGGTACGCCGGTAAAGTCCTGCATCAGAACCCGGGCCGGGCGGTACTGGATTTCCCGGTCGGAGCGGCGCTCCTTGAGCCAGGCGGCGAGGGCCTTGAGGTCGGCGCCAGTGACGGTTTTACCGTCTTCCCAGCGCAGCAGGTTTTCCAGCAAGACTTTCAACGACATGGGCAGGGTGTCGATGTTGCCCAGGCCCTTGGCAGCATCTGGCAGGCTGAAATAGTGATAAGTCTTGTCGTCGACCTTCAAGGTTTTAAGGGTTTTCAGGCTATCGAGGGATGGCATTGAATGACTCCTTTGAGCCCGCACGGCTACGGGCCTGTGATACGGACAGAGGCTTAACCTAGCTCTGTTTGGGGCTTATCGCTAATCACTGGACTCCTGGGGTCAGTCCAAGGTTCCGAACTCGGTTATCATGCGCCGGTTTTCGTGACAGGCTTTGCTACAGGGCAGGTTTGTGCGTCGATTTATCGCCCGTTGCCCAGGAGATTCAATGAACACCCTGTTTATCCATTGCCGGCCCGGTTTCGAGGGTGAAGTCTGCTCCGAGATCGCCGATCACGCAGCCCGTCTGAATGTCGCCGGCTACGCCAAGGCCAAACCCAGCACCGCCTGCGCCGAGTTCATCTGCACCGAGGATGACGGTGCCCAGCGCCTGATGCAGGGGCTGCGCTTTGCCGAGTTGATCTTTCCCCGGCAGTGGGCGCGGGGCGGCTTCATCGATTTGCCGGAAACCGACCGCATCAGTGTGATCCTGGCCTATCTGGCCCACTTCCCCCAGTGCGGTAGCCTGTGGCTAGAGGTGGTGGACACCAACGATGGCAAGGAGCTGTCGAACTTCTGCAAAAAGTTTGAAGGCCCGCTGCGCAAGGCCTTGGGCGCTGCCGGCAAGCTGGTGGAGGACGCTGGCAAGCCGCGCTTGCTGCTGACCTTCAAGAGCGGACGTGAAGTTTTTGTCGGGCTGGCCGAATCCGGCAACTCGGCCATGTGGCCGATGGGCATTCCGCGGCTCAAGTTCCCTCGCGAAGCACCAAGCCGTTCGACCCTTAAACTGGAAGAGGCTTGGCATCACTTCATCCCCCGCGATCAATGGGACGAGCGTTTGCACAGCGACATGACGGGTGTTGATCTGGGCGCCGCGCCGGGCGGTTGGACCTGGCAACTGGTCAATCGCGGCATGCTGGTCACCGCGATCGACAACGGCCCAATGGCCGAAAGCCTGATGGACACAGGCCTAGTGCAACATTTAATGGCCGACGGTTTCACTTACAAGCCTCGGCAGCCGGTGGACTGGATGGTCTGTGACATCGTCGAAAAACCGGCGCGCAGCGCGGCGCTGCTGGAGACCTGGATTGGAGAGGGGCACTGCCGCGAGGCGGTGGTCAATCTGAAATTGCCGATGAAGCAGCGTTACGCCGAAGTGAAGCGTTTGCTGGAGCGCATTGAAGATGGCTTCAAGGCCCGGGGCATTCGCGTCGCCATTGGGTGCAAGCAGCTGTATCACGATCGCGAAGAGGTGACGTGTCACCTGCGGCGCCTGGACCTGAAGCCTGTCCGTTCGCGCTGAGCCCTTCGTCATAAAGCCGGCATTGCGTGGCATGCCGGCCAGTTCCAGGAGTGAACCATGAGTCAAATCAACGACACGCCGGTTGACGGCACCCTCGACGCCACCGGCCTCAATTGCCCTGAGCCGGTGATGATGTTGCACCAACACATTCGTGACCTGCCGCCGGGCGGACTGTTGAAGGTGATCGCCACCGACCCGTCTACCCGCCGCGACATTCCCAAGTTCTGCGTGTTTCTCGACCATGAGCTGGTGGCGCAGGAAGAACAGGCCGGCACCTATCTGTATTGGATTCGCAAGAAGCTCGATTAACCTTCCGAGCGACTGATGCGGATGTGCTTGCGCGCACTGCGGGTCAGGCGGACCGACAACATCAGCGCCGCGCAACTCAAGCCGACAATCAGTCCTTCCCACAAGCCGCTGGGGCCACGTGCCGGACCGAACCAGTCGGTCAGGCCCAGGCTGTAGCCCACCGGCAGGCCGATGCCCCAGTAGGCGAACAGCGTCAGGATCATGGTGGCGCGCGTGTCCTGGTAGCCCCGCAGTGCACCGGCCGCGGTGACCTGAATGCCGTCGGAGAATTGGAACAGCGCCGCATACACGATGAGCATCGAGGCCACCTGGATCACCATGGGGTCAGTGGTATAGATCGAGGCAATGGGCTCGCGCAGCAGGAACATCAAGCTGGCTGACAGGCCGGCGTAGGCCAGCGCTGCAGCCATGCCGACACCGGCGCTGAAGCGTGCATCGCGCGGTTGCTGGCGCCCGAGGGACTGGCCAACCCGCACCGTCACGGCCATGGCCAGGGAGTAGGGAATCATGAACATCAGGGCGCTGAAGTTGAGGGCGATCTGATGCCCGGCCACCACGGTGGCCCCCAGGCTGCCGATCAGCAGGGCGATCACCGCGAAGATGCTCGACTCGGCGAACACTGCGATACCGATGGGCAGGCCGACGCTCAGCAAGCGTTTGATCACGCGCCATTGTGGCCAGTCGAAGCGCCCGAATACCTGAATCTGCCGATAGGCCGGTGCCCAGAGTGCCCAGCCAGCCATGGCCAGCATCATGGCCCACATTACGATTGCCGTGGCCCAGCCACAGCCAACGCCGCCCATGGCCGGTACGCCGAAGTGGCCATAGATGAAGATGTAGTTGGTCGGGATGTTCAAGGCCAGGCCGAAGAGGCCAATGACCATGCTGGGCACCGTGCGGCCCAGGCCGTCACTGAAACAGCGCAGTACGTGATACAGGGCTACCGCTGGCATGCCGCTGGCGATGCCGTGCAGGTACCCCATGCAGGGTTTGATCAACTCCGGATCGACGTTCATCAGGTGCAACACTGGTTCGGCACCCATCAGAATCAGCATTGCCAGCAAACCGACCACCAAGGCCAGCCATAAGGCCTGACGTACGATGGGGCCGATTTCATGCAAGTGGTTGGCGCCAAAGCGCTGGGCCACCTTGGGCGTGGTGGCCAGCAGGGTGCCGGTCATCAGCAGGAACACGGGAATCCAGATCGAATTGCCCAGCGCCACCGCCGCCAGGTCCTGTGGGCCGACTCGTCCGGCCATCACCGCATCGACAAAGCCCATGGCGGTGGTGGCCACCTGGGCAATCATGATGGGCAAGGCCAGGCGCAGCAGATCGCGCAACTCGAGGCCGACCCGTGCAGGGCGGCTGATGGAAGCGGTGGCGGGAGAGTCGGTCACGGAGTTCAAGGGGCGGAGCGTCCATAAGTGGTGTTGCGCAGGACGCGACAGTTTACGCGTTGGCGGCGTGCTCAGGAAAAGTTCCAGTGTTGTCGATTTGTAAGCACCGGGCCCCGGGTAAATAGCCTCTGGAGTGCAAGCCGCGCTGGCTCGCCCTGTCATCTGCGCCTACACTGCGCCTCCGCACGAGGAGCCTGCCATGTTGATTGTTGCCGACGAAAATATCCCCCTGATCGAAGAGTTCTTTGCCGGTTTCGGCGAGATCCGACGTTGTCCAGGACGCGCCATCGATCGGGCCACGGTGGAACAGGCGGATGTGTTGCTGGTGCGCTCGGTGACCCAGGTTGATCGCCAGTTGCTGGAAGGCAGTTCGGTGCGGTTTGTCGGTACCTGCACCATCGGCACTGATCATCTGGATCTGGACTACTTTCAGAAGGCTGGTATCACCTGGTCCAGTGCTCCGGGTTGCAATGCTCGTGGCGTGGTGGACTACGTGTTGGGCAGCCTGCTGACCCTGGCCGAAATCGAGGGCGTAGACCTGACCCAGCGTTGTTATGGCGTGGTCGGTGCAGGGGAGGTGGGTGGTCGGCTGATCAAGGTGCTGCGTGGCTTGGGTTGGCCGGTTCTGGTTTGTGACCCGCTACGACAGGCGGCGGAAGGCGGCGACTACGTCAGCCTGGAACAGTTGATCGAGCGTTGCGATGTCATCAGCTTGCACACGCCGCTGACCCGGCAGGGGGAGCATTGCACCTGGCATCTGCTGGACCGGCAGCGCTTGAACCAGCTACGCCCAGGCACTTGGCTGATCAACGCCGCCCGTGGTCCGGTGGTGGATAACCAGGCGCTGCGCGATGTGCTGCAGCAGCGCGAAGACCTGCAAGCGGTGCTGGATGTCTGGGAAGAAGAGCCGACGGTGGACCGCGCCCTAGCCGACCTCTGCGTGCTGGCCACGCCACATATCGCTGGCTATAGCCTGGACGGTAAACAGCGGGGCACGGCGCAGATTTACCAGGCCTATTGCCGTTTTCTTGGTCAGGCCGAGCAGGTCCGTCTGGCGAGCTTGTTGCCGGCGCCTTGGGTGGCGCAGGTCGGTCTGAATGCCAACGCCGACCCGGCCTGGGCCCTGGCGATGCTCTGCCGCGCGGTGTATGACCCGCGACGTGATGATGCGGATTTGCGTCGCAGCCTGGCGGACGATGTGGCCCAACAGCGTGCGGCCTTCGATGGGTTGCGCAAGTATTATCCGGAGCGTCGTGAAATCGACGGCCTTGAAGTAAGGATTCAGGGCGCGTCGCCGAACCTCAGTCAGTTGGTTCGGGCGCTGGGTGCCCGCGAAGTCTGAAACGCTTCAGTGAGCAGAAAAAGCCGATAAAAAACCCGGCCGCAAGGCCGGGTCAAGAGGAACTGAGGCTGTGTGTCAATCTTGCCGGGCAGGCTTGACCAGGCGCTTTTCCAGTTCGCGACAGGCGTTCTGGATCATGTCTTCAGTAATAGGCACTTCGCGCCCCTGAGCGTCGATGATGGCACACCCCAGAGACTGGTTCGGCTGGGTGCGGATTACGTGAATCTTGTCATTGCTGCTGTGTTGCAAGGACATGGCCTGTCTCCTCATCAGGTTGTGTGCTTACTTTAGAATGGCCGGGTGACCAAGCTGTTACAGATCGCTGCCAAGCCAGGCCCGGTCGTTTCACTCCAACAGAAATGCCCGGGGAGTACCAGGCACTGATTAGATCGATAATCTCTAGGCTCTAGCGTCAGCGGTCATAATCAACCGGACTCATTGTGATTCAGCAAAGTTCCTGCGAATTCCTCTCGTTGCCGCGGCAGCGATGACTCGTCGGTGCGTCAATGGATGAACAGCATGCTTTCTTCTCGTCACCGCCGGGCCTTGCATCTGGCCAGTCGTTTTATCGCGCCTTACCGTTGGCAGGTGCTGGGCGCCTTGCTGGCATTGATCGTCACCGCGGGCATTACCTTGTCCATGGGGCAGGGGATTCGTCTGCTGGTGGATCAGGGGTTCATGACCCAGTCCCCTCATCTGTTGAATCAGTCCATTGGCCTGTTCTTGCTGCTGGTCCTGGCGCTGGCGGTGGGCACTTTTGTACGTTTCTACCTGGTGTCGTGGATTGGCGAGCGCTGCGTGGCGGATATCCGGCGCCAGGTGTTCAGCCACCTGATCTATCTGCATCCAGGCTTTTATGAGAACAACCGCAGCTCGGAGATTCAGTCGCGACTGACCGCCGATACCACCTTGCTGCAGTCGGTGATTGGCTCTTCGTTGTCACTGTTTCTGCGCAATACGTTGATGGTGATCGGGGGGATCGTTTTGTTGTTCGTCACCAACCCCAAGCTCACCAGCATCGTTGTGGTCGCCTTGCCGCTGGTGCTGGCGCCGATTCTGATCTTCGGTCGGCGAGTGCGCAGCCTGTCGCGCCTGAGCCAGGACCGGATTGCCGATGTCGGCAGTTATGTCGCCGAAACCCTCGGTCAGATCAAGACGGTCCAGGCCTATAACCACCAATCCCAGGATGAGCAGCGCTTTGCCGTTACCGTGGAACAAGCCTTCGAAACCGCGCGCAAGCGAATTGCCCAGCGGGCCTGGTTGATCACTCTGGTGATTGTCCTGGTGCTGGGGGCGGTGGGGGTAATGCTCTGGGTGGGCGGCATGGATGTGATCGCCGGGCGGATTTCCGGTGGTGAGTTGGCGGCGTTCGTCTTCTACAGCCTGATCGTCGGTAGCGCCTTTGGCACCTTGAGCGAAGTGATTGGCGAGTTGCAGCGTGCCGCTGGGGCCGCGGAGCGCATCGCTGAGCTGTTGCGGGCGGACAGCATCATTCAGTCGCCCCTTAGCGGGTTGGTGAGCTTGCCGGTGCGGGTGCGGGGCGATCTTGAGCTGGACAGCTTGCGCTTTTCCTACCCGTCGCGGCCTGATCGCTATGCAATCGATGGTCTGAGCCTGACAGTGCGTGCCGGGGAAACCCTGGCGCTGGTGGGGCCGTCGGGGGCGGGAAAATCCACGCTCTATGATCTGTTGTTGCGTTTCTATGATCCGCAGCAGGGACGGATCCTGCTTAATGGCGTTGCTCTGACCCAGCTCGATCCGCTGGATCTACGCCGTTGTTTTGCCCTGGTATCCCAGAGCCCGGCGCTGTTCTACGGCAGCATCGAAGAGAACATCCGCTACGGCAATCCGGACGCGACCCTGGCGCAGGTCCAGGAAGCGGCGAAGATCGCCTATGCCCATGAGTTCATCGAGCAGATGCCGGAGGGTTACCAGACCCATTTGGGGGATGCCGGGTTGGGCCTCTCTGGTGGGCAGCGACAACGCTTGGCGATTGCTCGAGCGCTGTTGGTGGATGCCCCCATCCTACTGTTGGACGAGGCCACCAGCGCCCTTGATGCGCAAAGTGAGCATTTGATCCAGCAAGCCTTGCCCAGCCTGATGAAAAACCGTACCACGCTGGTGATCGCCCATCGCTTGGCCACGGTGAAGAACGCCGACCGCATCGCGGTTATGGATCAGGGCAAGTTGGTGGCGGTGGGCACGCATCAGCAGTTGATTGTCAGCAGCGCGCTGTATGCGCGTCTGGCGGCCCTGCAGTTCAGCGATGGGGCTCGTAGCGAGGCCTAGCGGATGGAAATGAAAATGCCCGCATCGCTGCGGGCATTGTTGTCTTGGGCGGGACTTACTGGTCGTCGAAGTAGCGTTCGTGCCAATCGACCAAGGGCTGTGGTGAGTTGAGTTTCTGCCCATAGATCACCGAGTAGGACAGGACGTTCTGTACATACTGGCGGGTTTCGTCGAAAGGAATGCTTTCCACCCATACGTCGAAGCTCAGGTGGTCGGCGCCTTTGAGCCATTGGCGTACTCGTCCGGGGCCTGCGTTGTAGGCGGCGGAGGCCAGTACCCGGTTGCCATTGAACTGGCTGTGGACCTGGCTCAGGTAGGCGGCGCCCAGTTGGATGTTCTTGTCCGGGTTCAGTACCTGTTTGGGGGAGGCCAGGGGAATACTGAACTTGCGTGCGGTTTCCTTGGCGGTGGCGGGCATCAGTTGCATCAGGCCGCTGGCCCCCACATGAGAGCGGGCGTCATCCATAAACGCGCTTTCCTGGCGGGTGATAGCGAATACCCAGCTGGAATGCAGGCCCCGTACCTTGGCTTCGCGTACCAGGGTGTCGCGGTGGGCCATGGGGAAGCGAATGTCCAGATCGTCCCAGTACTTGGCTTGGCTGATGGTACGAATGGCCGGGAAGTACCATTTCAAGTCGTAGGCCAGTTTCGCCTGGGCAACCATTTCGTCACGGTTGAAGTGGCGGCTGACGTAGTACCACTCGCGACGGCCGTCGACGATCTGTCCGCGGGCGTGGAACTCCAGCGCGCGGCGCACGCCGGGGGTATTGCGCACTTTATTGATGATTGCCTGGCTCAGCATCAGTGGTTGGTTGTTCAACTGGTAGGGAGCCTTGGCGTGGTCGGCCGCGAGAAAGCCGTAAAAGTCCCGCTCCTGGGCCAGTCCCTTGAACATTGCCAAGGCTTTAGGGTTCTTCGGCTGGGCCAATTCCAGGCTGCGAGCCTGCCAGTAGCGCCAGCGGCTGGTGCTGGCCAGATCCTGAGGCAGTTTGCGGGTCAGTTGGTAGGCATCTTCCCAGCGTGCCAGGCGCAGCAGCAGGCGCAGGCGCCATTCAGATACGGTGTTGTCGCGCAGTTCTGGGTCGTACTTGGTCATGACGTCCAGGGCGCGGCTGTCGAAGCGGCGAGCCAGGGTCAGGCCGATTTCGCGGGCGATGGCCACTTTTTCGTCACGGGAGAAGTGCATGCTGCTGGCATAGGAGTCGAGCAGCGCCATGGCCCTGTCCGGATTCTGCCGGGCCAGGCGTCGCAGGCCGAGGCCGACCACGTCGGACATTGCTTCATTGACGGGTAGGAAGCGTGACGGCTGGCTAAGCAGTTCTGGTTTTTGCGCCACATCCACCAGCAGCCTGCCCTGAGGGGCTAGCGTGGTCATGCCTTTTACCAGGCTGTTGGCCAGCGAATAGTTGCGGGCTTCGGTTGCCAGTTTGGCCCGCTGCCAGCGCTTCTGTTCGGTCAGTTGGCCCTCGGCAGCCCATTGGGCGAACAGCGCGTCACAGGCGGCTGGCTGGGATTTTCCGGTCAGCCAGAGTTTTTCGCTGGTGGCGTAACCTTCGGCCTTGAGGTTGTGGCTCAACTGGTACTGGCCGTTGAGGCAGTCCAGCTCGGTGAAGTTGAGTTTTGGATCGTAGTACCGGGTGAAGGTTGCCCAGTCGCCACGCTCGGCCAGCCAGCGCAGCCAGCGTAGCTTCATCCAGTTGGCCTGGGGCAGGTCGCCATGTTTGGCGAGGAACTTTTCGATCTCGGCATTGCTGGCGGATTTCAGTCGGGCAGTCAGCTCGTCATAGGCCAGGTAGGGTTCCAGCGGGTAGTCGCGCAGAGCATTGGCATAACGGAAATAGGGGCCGGAATCACCCTTGGCCAGGGCGCGCTTGGCCTCATCGTAATACTGGCGTTGTAGGGTCAGGTCCACCGCCTGGGCGGATTGGGCGGCAGTAGCGGAAAGAAGCAGGCAAGATAAAAAGCTGAAAAGGCGACTGCGCATGGGACATCCGTGCAGAGAAAACATGACAAGTGCCGACGAAACCGGCGCTGATTGCTGACTAGCTTAGCCTTTTGCCAGTAACCGGTGAAAGCTTTGCCGAGTGCTTGGCATCAGTTGGCAACAAATGTACTGCCCGGGCCGTCGGGCGCGAAATAGCCGGCCTTCTGCGGGCGCAAGTCAGGTAGAATGCGCGCCCGGTTTTTGGAGAAGAACATGACCCTGCTCAAATTCAGCGATGTGTCCCTTGCTTTCGGCGCCATGCCGTTGTTGGACAAGGTGTCCTGGCAGATCGCCCGTGGTGAGCGGGTGTGCATCATCGGCCGTAACGGTACTGGCAAATCCAGCATGATGAAGCTGGTCAAGGGCGATCAGAAGCCCGACGACGGCTCCGTATGGCGCGCACCCGGTCTGAAGATCGGCGAATTGCCCCAGGAATTGCCGGTGGCCGACGAGCGGACCGTGTTCGATGTGGTTGCCCAGGGCCTGGACGGCGTTGGCGAGCTGCTGGCCCAGTACCATCACCTGAGCCAGAACATCGTCACCGACGCCGATCTGGAAAAACTGATGCACGTCCAGCACGACCTCGAAGCCCGTGACGGCTGGCGCCTGCAGCAACTGGTGGACAGCACCCTGAGCCGTCTGCAACTGCCGGCCGACAAGACCCTCGCCGAGTTGTCCGGCGGCTGGCGGCGTCGCGTGCTGCTGGCCCAGGCCCTGGTGTCCGAGCCGGATCTGCTGCTGCTCGACGAGCCGACCAACCACCTGGACATTGGTGCCATTGCCTGGCTGGAAGAGGCGCTGAAGGATTTCCAGGGTGCGGTGCTCTTTATTACCCACGACCGTTCCTTCCTGCAGAACCTGGCCACCCGTATCCTCGAGCTGGATCGCGGCGGCCTGATCGACTGGAACGGCGACTACGCCAGCTTCCTGGTGCACAAGGAAGCCATGCTGGCGGCGGAAGAAACCGCCAACGCGCTGTTCGACAAACGCCTGGCCCAGGAAGAAGTGTGGATTCGCCAGGGCATCAAGGCCCGGCGTACCCGTAACGAAGGCCGGGTTCGTGCGCTTAAAGCATTGCGTGTTGAGCGCAGCGAGCGTCGCGAGCGTACCGGCAAGGCCAATATTCAGCTGGAAACCGCTGACAAGTCCGGCAAGCAGGTGATGGTGCTGGAGAACGTCAGCTTCGCTCACCCGGATGGTCCGTTCCTGGTCAAGGACTTCTCCATGGTCCTGCAGCGCGGCGACCGTATCGGTCTTCTGGGCGCCAACGGCACCGGCAAGACCACCTTGCTCAAGTTGATGCTCGGCGGTCTGGTTCCCAGCAGCGGCAAGGTGGAAGAGGGCACGCGGATCGACGTGGCCTACTTCGATCAGTTGCGCCACCAGTTGGACCTGGAAAAGACCGTGATCGACAACGTCGCCGAAGGTCGCGACTTCATCGAGATCGATGGCCAGAGCCGTCACGTGCTCAGTTACCTCGGTGATTTCCTGTTCAGTCCGCAACGTGCCCGTACGCCAGTCAAGGCCCTGTCCGGCGGTGAGCGTGCCCGTCTGTTGCTGGCCAAGTTGTTCAGCAAGCCGGCCAACCTGCTGGTGCTCGACGAGCCGACCAACGACCTGGATGTGGAAACCCTCGAACTGCTTGAAGAAGTGCTGCTGACCTTCCAGGGCACGGTACTGATGGTCAGCCACGACCGGGCGTTTCTCGACAACGTGGTGACCAGCACCCTGGTCTTTGAAGGCGAGGGCAAGGTTCGCGAGTACGTTGGTGGTTATCAGGATTGGCTGCGTCAGGGCGGTTCGCCACGGTTGCTGGGCGTGACCGAGAACAAGTCTGGCAAGGCTGAGCTCAATTCCGCCGTGGTTGCGCCGGTGCAAGCCGCGGCGCCGGCCCCTGCGCAAGAGGCTCCGGCAGCTAAGAAGAAGCTCAGTTACAAGCTGCAACGCGAGCTTGAGGCGTTGCCGGGACAGATCGATGCTATGGAACAACTGATCGCCGGGGTCGAGGCGGAAATGGCCGATGCGGGCTTCTATCAGCGTCCAGCGGCGCAAACCGCAGCGGTGATTGCCCGTCTGGAGCAGTTGAACGCTGAATTGGAGCAGATGGTCGAGCGCTGGGCGGAGCTGGATGCCTGAGTGAGCGACGCTTGAAAAAAAAGCCCGACTTCAGAGTCGGGCTTTTTGCCTGTGCTTGTGGTCGGTGCCGTTGACCGGCAAGCGCAGGGGCTGGGTTTATCGTTTGGCCAGGTGCACCGCGAGCACGTCACAAGGCGCGCCGTGCAGGACGTCATTGGCTGTGGAACCCAGCAGCAGCGCCAGGCCGTGCCGACCGTGGCTGCCAACCACGATCAGGTCGCATTCCTGTTCCTTGGCTAGATGGTGGATCTCCTGGCGTGGCTGGCCATAAGTCAGGTGGCAGTATTCCTTGGTAAGTTCCGGGTACTTGCTGGTCAGTCGGTCCAGGCGTTCTTTGGCTTGGTCGAATTGCTGTTGCTGCAGTTGCGACAGATCCATGGGCACATCACCGCCAAAGGCCATGGCCATGGGCTCGACAATGTGCACCAGCGACAGCTTGGCTCCATTGCTTACAGACAGCTCGCGAGCGCGGTGGATAACAGGATCGCACTCTTCGGTTAGATCTACGGCGACCAGAATGTGGTGGTAGGACATGAGGTGCTCCTCCTGAGGATTGCAATAGTTTCAAGTATGGCTGGTTTCAAGCGGGTTGGTTGCAAGCTGGTCCCGCTCATCAAAAATCGAGAGTACAGATATGACGGTCTTGATAGTGGTGTCAATCCTTGCGGTGGTCTTGAGCCCATTGGCATGGCTGCGGCCTTCGCGGCGCCAGAGTGGCTTGATCGCTATGCGCATGGAGGCACGGCGCATGGGCTTGGCCATGCAACTGGCACCTCAGGAGTGGCCGCATTGGCTAGGGCAGGAGCCGCCTAATCCCTGTCCGCAATACCATCGTCCGCGCCGCCGCGGCCAAGCGGCCTGCTGGAGTTACTGGCAGATAGCGCCGGGCAATTGGGTCAATCAATGGCGCGAGCCTTGCGTCGATGAGTCGCTGCTTGCGCATCTGCGAACCTTGCCACCAGGGGTGTTCAAGCTTGAGGCCGACAAGCAGCTGATTGCTTTGTACTGGAGTGAGCGCGGGGAGCTCAGTGTTTTGCAGGATATTGCTTCTGTGCTCAAAGCGTTGGCTTGAGGCAGAGGTCTAGGGCGCGTGCGGCAATCGTGGGCGCCAGGCCATAAAAAGCCCGACATGAGCATCGGGCGGGATGGCCAGGCAGGCCGGTAGTTTCTTTTGCGCCAGGCTTGAGTGGCGTCTCTCCTAGGCTTACGCGCGTTCTGCTCGGTAAAGCCCACCGTTTTGCTCGGATACTTCCCAAGTGTAGTCGTTCTTTATCCGAATCTATGGATGATTTAGGGCGATTTTTCTAAATATTGATCCTATGAATGGCTGTGAATGCAGGGGCGTGTTGATCCCTTTGAGGGTAATGAGGTGACCGCAAAGTCGCGTTTCAAACAGTGTTTTGTACGATTGACAATTGTCGGATTTTCCCTGAATGTGGCGTACCCAAATCAAACGGGCGTATGAAATGAGCGTTTGCATCGCAGGCGGCTCTTTCCAGAATCCCGACTATCGCGTTGGCGGGTGTGCCTGGCGGATTGGCGTTAGCATCGACGGTGACGTTAGTGCCATGCCAGAAGTCAGCGTCCGACGTGTACTGTTCAGCTTCCATATCGTGGAGATCAGTTGATGATTTACGAAGGTAAAGCCATCACGGTTAAGGCTCTTGAAAGTGGCATCGTCGAATTGAATTTCGACCTCAAGGGTGAGTCCGTCAACAAGTTCAACCGTCTAACCCTGAATGAATTGCGTCAGGCTGTTGACACCATCAAGGCAGATGCTTCGATCAAGGGCGTGATCGTCAGCAGTGGCAAGGACGTATTCATCGTCGGCGCCGACATCACCGAGTTTGTCGACAACTTCAAGCTGCCGGATGCCGAGCTGGTGGCTGGCAACCTTGAAGCCAACAAGATTTTCAGCGATTTCGAAGACCTCAACGTGCCGACCGTTGCCGCGATCAATGGCATCGCCTTGGGCGGCGGCCTGGAAATGTGTCTGGCCGCGGATTATCGGGTCATGGCTGCCAGTGCCAAGATCGGTCTGCCGGAAGTCAAGCTGGGCATTTACCCGGGCTTCGGCGGTACCGTGCGTCTGCCGCGCCTGATCGGCGCCGACAACGCCATCGAGTGGATCGCCGCCGGCAAGGAAAACCGTGCCGAAGACGCGTTGAAAGTGGGCGCTGTCGATGCAGTGGTTGCCCCTGAGAAGCTCAAGGATGCTGCTCTGGCTCTGCTCAAACGAGCCATATCCGGCGAGTTCGACTTCAAAGCCAAGCGTCAACCAAAGCTGGAGAAACTCAAGCTCAACGCCATTGAACAGATGATGGCTTTCGAAACCGCCAAAGGTTTCGTCGCCGGTCAGGCTGGCCCGAACTATCCGGCGCCGGTTGAAGCCATCAAGACCATCCAGAAGGCCGCCAACTTTGGCCGCGACAAGGCTCTGGAAGTAGAAGCCGCCGGTTTCGTCAAACTGGCCAAGACCTCTGCCGCACAAAGCCTGATCGGTCTGTTCCTGAATGATCAGGAATTGAAGAAAAAGGCCAAGGCCTACGATGAGATCGCCAAGGACGTGAAGCAGGCTGCCGTACTCGGCGCCGGTATCATGGGCGGCGGTATCGCCTACCAGTCGGCGTCCAAAGGTACGCCGATCCTAATGAAGGACATCAACGAGCACGGCATCGAGCAAGGTCTGGCGGAAGCCGCGAAGCTGCTGGTGGGGCGCGTCGATAAAGGTCGCATGACCGCGGCGAAGATGGCCGAAGTGCTCAACGGCATTCGTCCGACCTTGTCCTACGGTGACTTCGGCAACGTCGACCTGGTGGTCGAAGCTGTAGTCGAGAACCCCAAGGTCAAGCAGATCGTGCTGGCTGAAGTGGAAGGTCAGGTCAAGGAAGACACCATTCTGGCGTCCAACACCTCGACCATTTCCATCAGCCTGCTGGCCAAGGCCCTCAAGCGTCCGGAAAACTTCGTCGGCATGCACTTCTTCAACCCGGTACACATGATGCCGCTGGTGGAAGTGATCCGTGGCGAGAAATCCAGCGAGCTGGCCGTTGCCACCACCGTTGCCTACGCCAAGAAAATGGGCAAGAACCCGATCGTGGTTAACGACTGCCCGGGCTTTTTGGTCAACCGCGTCCTGTTCCCGTACTTCGGCGGTTTCGCCAAGCTGGTCAGCGCCGGTGTGGACTTCGTGCGCATCGACAAGATCATGGAAAAATTCGGCTGGCCAATGGGCCCGGCGTACCTGATGGACGTAGTCGGCATCGACACCGGCCACCATGGTCGTGACGTAATGGCTGAAGGCTTCCCGGATCGTATGAAGGACGATCGTCGTTCGGCGGTGGATGTGCTCTACGAAGCCAAGCGTCTGGGCCAGAAGAACGGCAAGGGCTTCTACGCCTACGAAACCGACAAGAAGGGCAAGCAGAAGAAGGTCGCCGATCCATCGGTGCTTGAAGTGCTCAAGCCGATTGTCTATGAGCAGCGTGAAGTCACCGACGAAGACATCATCAACTGGATGATGATTCCTCTGTGCCTGGAAACCGTTCGCTGCCTGGAAGATGGCATCGTCGAAACTGCTGCTGAAGCGGATATGGGCCTGGTCTACGGTATTGGTTTTCCTCCATTCCGCGGCGGCGCGCTGCGCTACATCGATTCCATCGGTGTTGCCGAATTCGTTGCCCTGGCCGACCAGTACGCCGATCTGGGCGCGCTGTACCACCCGACCGCGAAGCTGCGTGAAATGGCCAAGAACGGCCAGAGCTTCTTCGGTTAAGCGCCCACACTAGAGCGAGAGTGAACATATGAGCTTGAATCCTAGAGACGTCGTGATTGTCGACTTCGGTCGTACTCCGATGGGCCGCTCCAAGGGCGGCATGCACCGCAATACCCGCGCCGAAGACATGTCGGCGCACCTGATCAGCAAACTGCTGGAGCGCAACACCAATGTCGACCCGGCGGAAGTCGAGGACGTGATCTGGGGCTGCGTCAATCAGACCCTGGAACAAGGCTGGAACATCGCGCGCATGGCGTCGCTGATGACCCAGATCCCGCACACCTCGGCCGGCCAGACCGTCAGCCGTCTGTGTGGTTCGTCCATGAGTGCGCTGCACACTGCGGCACAGGCGATCATGACCGGCAACGGTGACGTATTCGTCGTGGGCGGCGTCGAGCACATGGGGCACGTGAGCATGATGCACGGTGTCGATCCGAACCCGCACATGTCCCTGTACGCGGCGAAAGCCTCGGGCATGATGGGCCTGACTGCCGAGATGCTGGGCAAGATGCACGGCATCACCCGTGAACAGCAGGATGCCTTTGGCTTGCGCTCCCACCAACTCGCCCACAAGGCGACGGTGGAAGGCAAGTTCAAGGATGAAATCATCCCGATGCAGGGCTATGACGAGAACGGTTTCCTGAAACTGTTCGACTATGACGAGACCATTCGTCCCGAGACTACCCTGGAGAGCCTGGCGGCGCTGAAGCCGGCGTTCAACCCTAAAGGTGGTACCGTGACTGCCGGTACTTCGTCGCAGATCACCGATGGCGCCTCGTGCATGATCGTGATGTCGGCCCAGCGGGCTCAGGACCTGGGTATCCAGCCGATGGCGGTGATTCGTTCCATGGCGGTAGCGGGTGTGGACCCGGCCATCATGGGCTATGGTCCAGTACCTGCCACGCAGAAAGCCCTGAAGCGTGCGGGTCTGGCGATTGCCGATATCGACTTCTTTGAGCTCAACGAAGCTTTCGCTGCACAGGCTCTGCCGGTGCTCAAAGATCTGAAAGTGCTCGACAAGATGAACGAGAAGGTTAACCTGCATGGCGGCGCGATCGCCCTGGGTCACCCGTTCGGTTGTTCCGGTGCACGTATCTCTGGGACCCTGCTCAACGTCATGAAGCAGAATGGCGGCACCTTCGGTGTGTCCACCATGTGCATCGGCCTTGGCCAGGGTATCTCGACCGTCTTCGAGCGCGTTTAAGCGTTGGGTTGATGGAAGCCGGGGCCCAGTGCCCCGGTTTTTGTTTTTCTGAAGATTTGTTTGTTTTTATTTTTGAACAGTGCACGAGGGCCAGAGCATGCAGTTACAACCCGGGCTCTATCAGCATTACAAGGGGCCGCAGTACCGCGTTTTCAGCGTGGCGCGGCACTCGGAAACGGAAGAGGAAGTGGTGTTCTACCAAGCCCTGTATGGGGATTACGGCTTTTGGGTGCGGCCCTTGAGCATGTTCCTGGAGTCGGTCGAAGTTGACGGCGAGCAGGTCCCACGCTTTGCTTTGGTGCAGGGCGAACCCAGTCTTTTTTCACCGGCTTGAGCGCGGGTCGCGCAGCGCCCTGCGCTTGACCTCATCTTGTTGCCACTATATATAGCGGTGCCGCGTTAGGCGCCAACCGCCTTTCACTTCTCGAATTCAGGAATTTTCCGATCCATGGGCAAATCGCTGGTCATTGTGGAATCCCCGGCTAAGGCCAAGACCATCAACAAGTACTTGGGTAACCAATACGTGGTGAAGTCGAGTATCGGCCATATCCGAGACCTGCCCACCAGCGGTTCGGCAAGTGCCGCCAAGGAGCCAGCCGCCAAGCGTGGCAAGGCCGCTGCGGGCGAAGCCCCGGCGCTGTCGCCTAAGGAAAAGGCACGTAAGCAGTTGGTCTCGCGCATGGGTGTTGACCCTGAGCACGGCTGGAAAGCCAAGTACGAAATCCTGCCTGGCAAGGAAAAGGTCATCGAAGAGCTGCGCCGTCTTGCCAAGGATGCCGACACCATCTATCTCGCAACGGACTTGGACCGCGAAGGGGAAGCCATCGCCTGGCACCTGCGGGAAGCCATCGGCGGTGATGACAGCCGTTACAAGCGCGTGGTGTTCAACGAAATCACCAAGAAGGCGATCCAGGAAGCCTTTTCTCAGCCGGGTGAGTTGGATATTCATCGGGTTAATGCTCAGCAGGCCCGACGCTTTCTCGATCGAGTCGTGGGCTATATGGTCTCGCCGCTGCTGTGGGCGAAAATCGCCCGTGGCCTCTCGGCTGGTCGGGTGCAGTCGGTAGCGGTGAAGCTGGTGGTGGAGCGCGAGCGTGAGATTCGTGCCTTCATTCCTGAAGAATATTGGGAAGTCCACGCCGACCTCGGTACTGCCAAGGGCTCGAATGTGCGCTTTGAGGTGGCCCGTGAAAACGGCGAGGCCTTCAAGCCACTCAACGAAGCCCAAGCCATGGCGGCCCTTGAGAAGCTCAAGGCTTCTGCCTATAGCGTTGCTAAGCGTGAAGACAAGCCCACCAGCAGTAAACCGTCGGCGCCGTTCATCACCTCCACCCTGCAGCAGGCTGCGAGCAATCGCTTGGGCTTTGGGGTGAAGAAGACCATGATGATGGCTCAGCGTCTGTATGAAGCGGGTTACATCACCTACATGCGTACCGACTCCACCAACCTTTCGGCTGACGCCGTGGCGATGGCTCGGACCTATATCGAAGAAGAGTTTGGCAACAAGTATCTGCCATCTTCGCCCAACGTTTACAGCAGTAAGGAAGGGGCTCAGGAGGCGCACGAAGCGATTCGTCCGTCGGACGTGAATACTCACCCAAGCAAGCTTTCGGGCATGGAACGCGATGCTGAGCGCCTCTATGAGTTGATCTGGCGTCAGTTCGTTGCTTGCCAGATGCTGCCGGCGCAATACCTGTCCACCACCGTTACCGTCGCCGCTGGCGGCTTTGAGCTGCGCGCCAAGGGCCGCATCCTCAAGTTCGACGGCTATACCCGTGTGATGCCGCAAATCGCCAAGCCCGGCGATGACGATGTGTTGCCGGAAATGACTCAGGGTGAGGTGTTGAAGCTGATCAAGCTCGACCCAAGCCAGCACTTCACCAAGCCGCCGGCACGTTACTCCGAAGCCAGCCTGGTGAAGGAAATGGAAAAACGCGGCATCGGTCGCCCTTCGACCTATGCGGCGATCATTTCGACCATTCAGGATCGTGGTTATGTGACGTTGCACAACCGTCGTTTCTATTCGGAGAAAATGGGCGATATCGTCACTGAGCGTCTCTCCGAGAGTTTCTCCAACCTCATGGACTATGGCTTCACCGCCGGCATGGAAGAGAACCTCGATGATGTGGCTCAAGGCGAGCGCGATTGGAAGAATGTCCTCGACGAGTTCTACGGCGACTTCAAGAAGAAGCTCGAAGTGGCCGAGAGCGCTGAAAGCGGCATGCGTGCCAATCAACCGGTGATGACTGATATCCCATGCGTTACGTGTGGCCGGCCGATGCAGATTCGTACTGCCTCCACAGGTGTGTTTCTGGGCTGTTCTGGTTACAGCCTGCCGCCCAAGGAGCGTTGCAAGGCGACGGTCAACCTGGTGCCGGGTGACGAGATCGCTGCGGACGACGAGGGGGAGTCCGAGTCACTGGTGTTGCGTGGCAAGCACCGTTGTCCGATCTGCAGCACAGCGATGGACGCTTACTTGCTGGATGAAAAGCGCAAGCTGCACATCTGCGGTAACAATCCGGATTGCGCTGGCTACGAAATTGAAGAGGGTAGTTACCGGATCAAGGGTTATGAAGGCCCGAGTTTGGAATGCGACAAGTGTGGTAGTGAAATGCAGCTCAAGACCGGCCGCTTCGGCAAGTTCTTCGGTTGCACCAACCCGACCTGCAAGAACACTCGCAAACTGCTGAAAAGCGGTGATGCCGCGCCGCCGAAGATGGATCCGGTGAAGATGCCTGAGCTGAAATGCGAAAAGGTCAACGACACCTATATCCTGCGCGATGGCGCTTCGGGGTTGTTCCTGGCGGCCAGTCAGTTCCCGAAAAATCGCGAGACCCGTGCGCCATTGGTACTTGAGCTGATTCCACACAAGGACGAAATCGATCCGAAGTACCACTTCCTGTGTGAGGCGCCGAAGAAAGATCCGGATGGCCGTCCGGCCGTGGTGCGTTACAGCCGTAAGACCAAGGAGCAGTACGTGCAGACCGAAGTCGATGGCAAGCCGACTGGCTGGCGCGCGTTCTACGACGGCGGCAATTGGAAGGTCGAAGACAAGCGCTAAGCGATCGTTCTTTCGAGGGGGCAACTCCTTGATGCATTGATGAACAAGGTCGCATGGCACCTCTCGGGTGTCATGCGGCCTTTCTTTTTGGCTTGCGGCAGGTTGGAGTGTTCCCTGAAACTGTGCCGTGCGCATCTGATTCTCTTCTCGCAGTGGAGGCTGCCTTTATGGCCCACGAGCTCTATACCCGTACTAATCAGAAAATCTACTTTGCCGGTTTGTCGTTGGAGGCCCTGGCCCGAGCGGAAGAGGGGCGGGCGATGAATGCTCAGGCGCTGGTTCAGGCGGGGCGTGAGACGGTGCTGTTTCATCTGTACGGGGCTGTGTTGGGGTTGTGTCACGAGATCGCTGGATTTTATCGGCTGCCCCAGGCCGGTGCCTCGGGTGTCGAGCAGATCCTCAGCCGTGAAGTGCTGGAGAGCATTGCTATTCCGGAGCTGGCGGAACTGGTCGAACTGGCGCACAGCCCGCAAACCTGGCTGGCACAATTGTTGTCGGCTTATGGGGCTTTGTTTCAGCCGCCGCGAGTGCCCCACAAGACTAAAGGCGATGTAACGCAGCCCTTGATTGTGACGGTCAATCTGGATGAAGAAGAGCTGAAAGATGAACTGGGACGAGAAGAATTGGAGAGTTGGCGGCAGAACCTCAAGGCTTTGGCCATTCGTTTTCGTGATGGCTTGAACGAGTGCTGAGCTGGGCGCTGGCTGAATTATGACTTATGCCGATCGGGGGCTTAGTAATCTGTCGATTTTTCGTGAGCCGATCCAGAAGGACATCAAGTTGCCTGGGTTGCATCCGCTGTTGGGGTTTCTGCATTGGCGACGGAGTTGCATGACATGCATGCTGCAGTGCCCTTTGCAAACCGCTGACAAGTTGGGTGAGTGACCGGAAAGCTTACTGATTCTTGTCTTGGGTCTTTGAGGGTGGAGCGCGCTGTTGGACCTGTGTTGTTGCTCAAGATCCCAAGCGAGGGCGTGGCGATGACTGATATAATCCTGGCCTTTCGTGGAGACCAGTCTTTTATGCCAACGTCCTTTCTAGAAATTGTCGAGTTGCCAGACGGCCGTATCGAGCTGCGCAGAGCTGAGGACGAGGGTTCTCTGGTTACTTTGGATTTCTCCGAAGACGCCAAAGCTTTTCTACAAGGCCAGCATGTTGAAGTGGCTAAGGCCATGTTGAGTGTCGGCGTGCAGATGGCTGGCCGCCTGGTTGAAGGTGAAATCGACAAGGAAGACGGTCCCCGGGTTCTGCACTAAGTCCGTTCATCGGCTTTCTTCCGGTCATTCGTCATATTTTTCGGCTTCTCAATCCTGGAGAAGCCTTTGTGCGATTCAAGCGCATTCCATTGATGTTCTGGTGTTTATCCCAGACGAATATTCAGGCTTTGCGCCTCACCTGTGCGTGCGGCGCTGATCAGTTGTTGTCGGGCGCTGCGGCTCAGTGGGTTCAGCCAACTGACTACCGTGTGGCTGCGGCCCAGGCGCAGGGCTTCGCAGGCTAGTTGTTGCGGGCTTTGATTGCCGCGGGGGTGTAGCAGCAGAATGCCTTCGCGATTCAGTCCGGCATCGCGCAACCAGCTTTGGGTCAGGCTGGGAGGTGGTGCGATCAGGGTTAGCCATCGGGCATTCTGATCTTGGCTCAGCTCCCTGAGGATGGGGGCTAGAAGGTTCAGGCAGTTCCCGGCGGCGCCGCGTAACGACAGTTCGCTGAAAGCTTCTGGATCGTTGCTCCAGGGCGATTCGACCACTTCCTTGAGAGTCGGCACCAATGGTTGTGCCAGGAACGCCTCGAACAGGGGCAGTTGTGCTTGCTGTGGTGTGTGTGGGAACTGCATGGAGCCTCCTTTAGCGGCGAATGACGCCGACACTCAAGCCTTCGATCACCAGTTCCTGATCTTTCAGGTTGACTTCGATGGGAGCGAACTCCGGGTTCTCGGCGATCAGCCAGACTTTGCTGCCTTCGCGTTTGAATCGCTTGACCGTAACTTCGTCACCGATCCGAGCTACTACCACCTGGCCGTTGCGGGCTTCGCGAGTGGTGTGGACGGCCAGCAGGTCGCCGTCGAAGATGCCGATGTCTTTCATGCTCATGCCGTGGACTCGAAGCAGGTAGTCGGCACGAGGATGGAAGAAGGTGGGATTGATGTTGCAGGACTCTTCGATGTGCTGTTGGGCCAGGATCGGCGCGCCTGCGGCAACGCGTCCGATGACGGGCAACGAGTCGTCGGTTTTGGCTTCGAATCCAGGAATGCGAATGCCGCGGGAGGCTCCTGGGGTCATTTCGATGGCGCCTTTACGGGCAAGTGCCTTGAGATGCTCTTCTGCGGCGTTTGGCGACTTGAAGCCAAGCTCCTGGGCGATCTCGGCGCGGGTTGGCGGGTAGCCGTTGTCTTCAAGACAGCGTTTGATAAAAGCCAGAATCTCAGCTTGGCGTGGCGTCAGTTTTAGCATGTCGATCGCTCTGTCTTTTTATACAGTGACTGGGATTATATACAGTGAGTGTCGCTTGGCAATCCTCCTTTTTTCGTGCCCGGCCCGGCGGTTGTCATCCAGGTGTTGGAATCGGCAGTTAATGGCTGGCTACAGACCCAGGCAGGTGTGATTAAATATTGCACCGAACAGCCTGTGGAAGGGCTGGCGGACTTGACATTGCGAAGCCTGAAACGTATGTTTCAAACAAGTGTTTGTCAGGCGGAGTAGCCATGGCCCAGTCGGAAACCGTTGAACGCATTCTTGATGCTGCCGAGCAGTTGTTCGCGGAAAAAGGTTTTGCCGAAACCTCATTGCGGCTGATCACCAGTAAGGCCGGGGTCAATCTGGCTGCGGTCAACTATCACTTCGGTTCTAAGAAGGCCCTGATTCAGGCAGTGTTCTCGCGCTTCCTGGGGCCGTTCTGCATCAGTCTCGATCGCGAGCTTGAGCGTCGCCAGTCCAAGCCGGACAACAAGCAGAGCTTGGAAGAGTTGTTGGAGATCCTCGTCGAGCAGGCGTTGGTGGTACAGCCTCGCAGCGGTAACGACCTGTCGATTTTCATGCGCCTGTTAGGGCTGGCCTTCAGTCAGAGTCAAGGTCATTTGCGGCGTTATCTGGAAGACATGTACGGTAAGGTATTTCGTCGCTACATGCTGTTGGTCAACGAAGCGGCGCCACGTATTCCACCCATCGAATTATTCTGGCGCGTGCACTTCATGCTGGGCGCTGCGGCGTTTAGCATGTCCGGGATCAAGGCGCTGCGGGCCATTGCAGAAACTGATTTCGGGATCAATACCTCCATTGAGCAAGTGATGCGACTGATGGTGCCGTTTCTCGCGGCTGGCATGCGTGCCGAAACCGGGGTCACGGATGAAGCCATGGCCAGCGCCCAGCTCAAGCCGCGCAGCAAGTCGGCTCCGGCACTCGCCAAGGCCTGACTCACGGGTGGGCGCGACAGCTTACATCCGCTAAGCTAGCCGCCCATGCCGATTCTCGTTTTATATCCCCGTTCCTTCCTTGGCGTCGCCGCTGTATGGCGTGGCTGCATTCATGCGGATGCGGTCTTATTGGTGTTTCCAGGAAGGCTGCGTAGTGTTTAAGGAATTTTTATGACCGTTGGCCTGCAAGGCTCCTTGATGGTGGACGTCGCCGGTACTTGGTTGACGGCCGAAGATCGCCAACTCTTGCGTCAGCCAGAAGTGGGCGGGTTGATTCTCTTTGCCCGCAATATCGAGCATCCACGTCAGGTGCGCGAGCTTTGCGCGGCGATTCGTGCCGTTCGCCCGGATCTGCTGTTGGCGGTGGATCAGGAAGGCGGCCGGGTACAGCGCTTGCGGCAGGGCTTTGTGCGTTTGCCGGCCATGCGTGCCTTGGCGGATAACCCGAATGCCGAATATTTGGCCGAGCAATGTGGCTGGGTGATGGCCACCGAAGTGCTGGCCGTCGGTTTAGACCTGAGCTTCGCCCCGGTTCTGGATCTTGATCATCAGCGTAGCGCGGTTGTGGGCAGTCGTGCGTTTGAGGGTGATCCGCAGCGCGCGGCGCTGTTGGCCGGGGCCTTTATCCGTGGCATGAACAGTGCCGGAATGGCGGCCACCGGCAAGCATTTCCCTGGGCATGGCTGGGCTGAAGCTGACTCCCATGTCGCGATCCCGAATGACGAACGCAGCCTGGATGAAATTCGTGCCAAGGATCTGCTGCCGTTTGCGCGTTTGGGCAAGCAGTTGGCAGCGGTGATGCCGGCCCACGTCATCTACCCGCAAGTCGATCCTCAGCCAGCCGGATTCTCCCGCTATTGGTTGCAGGACATCCTGCGTGGTGAGTTGCAGTTCGATGGGGTGATTTTCAGTGATGATTTGTCCATGGCCGGCGCTCATGTGGTTGGTGATGCGGCGAGTCGTATCGAGGCGGCGTTGTCTGCCGGTTGCGACATGGGCTTGGTGTGCAACGATCGTGCTGCTGCCGAGTTGGCTTTGAGTGCTGCTCAGCGCCTGAACGTGCGGCCTTCGCCGCGGATCGCGCGGATGCGTGGTCAGGCTACGGCCTCTGTCGAATACAAGCAGGCCCCGCGCTGGCTCACCGCACTGAATGCGCTCAGGGCGGCGCAGTTGATCGACTGAATGCGATGGTGCAGGGGCGGTAGTCTGCGCCCTGTGCGTCAGCGGTTTGTTTTCTTGTTCGGCAGCGGGGCGAACAGGGCTTCGATGTCTTCGCTCTGCAGCTTCCAGTCCCCGGCCTTACGCCCGTCCAATACGCCCGCCGCCAGGTCTGACTTCTCCTGTTGCAGGTGCTGGATCTTCTCTTCAACGGTGCCTCGGGCAATCAGCTTGTAGACGAACACCGGTTTCTCCTGGCCGATACGGTAGGCGCGGTCGGTGGCCTGACTTTCGGTCGCAGGGTTCCACCACGGGTCGTAGTGGATCACCGTGTCGGCCTCGGTCAGATTGAGGCCGACACCGCCGGCCTTGAGGCTGATGAGGAAAATTTGCCGCTTGCCACTCTGAAAGTCCCGCACGGGTGTGCGTCGATCACGGGTCTGTCCCGTGAGCAGTGCGTAGGCGATGTTGCGTTGTTTAAGCTCTGCTTCGATCAGGCTCAGCATCGAAGTGAACTGCGAGAACAGCAAAATGCGCCGTCCTTCTTCGAACAGCTCCTCCAGCATCTCCATCAGGCTGTCGAGTTTTCCTGACGAACTGCCTCGTGGTGGTGGCGAGTCGTTGATTAGCCGCAGATCGCAACACACTTGGCGCAGTTTGAGCAGCGCCTCAAGAATGATGATCTGGCTGCGAGCCACGCCTTTGCGGGTGATTTCGTCGCGGACTTTCTTGTCCATGGCCAGGCGCATGGTTTCGTAGACATCACGTTGCGCCTCGTTGAGTTCGACCCAGTGGATGATCTCGGTCTTGGGCGGCAGCTCAGTGGCCACTTGCTCCTTGGTGCGGCGCAGCAGGAAGGGTTTGATCCGGCCATTGAGGTGTTGCAAGCGCACTTCGCTGGCGTGTTTTTCGATCGGCACCCGGTAGTCGCGATTGAAGCTCTTGGCGTCGCCAAGCCAGCCCGGCAGCAGGAAGTGGAACAGTGACCAGAGCTCTCCCAAATGATTTTCCAGTGGCGTTCCGGACAGGCACAGGCGCTGACGGGCGTTGAGTTCGCGGGCAGCTTGGGCGGCCTTGCTTGTCGGGTTCTTGATGTACTGCGCTTCATCCAGGATCAGCACGTGCAAGGGCTGCGTGGCCAGCTGCTCGATGTCCTTGGGCAGTAGCGCATAAGTGGTCAGTAGCAGATCGTAGTTGGCCAGTTGCGCGAAGTGCTTCTTGCGGCCGGTGCCGTACAGGGCCAGGACCTTGAGTTGTGGGGTGAAGTGCGCGGCCTCGTCCAGCCAGTTGGGAATCAGGCTGGTGGGCATGACCACCATGCAAGGGCGATCCAGACGTCCAGCGTTCTTCTCGCTGAGGATGTGCGCCAGGGTTTGTAGGGTTTTACCCAAGCCCATGTCATCGGCAAGGATGCCGCCCACTTCCAACTGGCGCAGGGACTGCATCCAGCTCAGGCCCTCGAGCTGGTAGGGGCGCAGGGTGGCATTCAAGCCTTGTGGCGCCGGCGCCGAGTAGTCGCGGATGTCTCGCAGGCGTTGAGCGAAGGTGCGAATGTGTTCGCCGCCTTCCCATAGCAACGGCAGGTCCTGCAGCGGATTGAGGCGGGTGGCGTCGGCGCTGCTCAGGCGCAGGGTGGTTTCGCCGGGCTCTTGCAGATAGAACTCGCCCAGGGTTGCCAGCACCGGCTTCAGGCGGCCATAGGGCAGCGCCACTTGCAGCGGGCCGTGCAGGGAGTTGGGTCGGTGGGGAATGTTCACCAGGACCAGCTCGTCGTCGCGGCGCTTGGCCAGGCGGTCCGGGTTGAGCATCTCGGTGTGCGAGCGCATCAGGTTGAGCAGGATCGGCAGCAGGCTCAGGCGCTCGCCGTTGACGATGATCCCCAGTTCCAAGTCGAACCAATCGCGCCCCGGGGCTTCGTCGACGCTGGCGTACCAGTCGTCCACGGCGGTCAGGTCGAAGCCGAAACCGTCGTCGATCTGCAACTCCCAGCCCTGGCTGCGCAGCTTGGGCAGTTCATTCAGGGTGAAGGTCAGCCAGGCGCTGTCATTGACCATTTCGAACAACTCGCCGGCGCTTTCCGGCAGGGCCTTGCTCTGTCGGGTGGCGATCTTGAAGCCCAGGCTGCGCAACTGTTCACGCCAGCCTTGCTCCAGCTCAGGCTGGCGCTTGATGCGCAGGGTCTGGTGTTCCTGGCGAATGATCACGTCGCCATTCTTCTGACCGCTGACATGCTCGCCGCTGTAGTTGAACGACAGCGCGGCGCGGTGCTGGATGTAGCGCTGCATCTTGCCGTTGCGCGGCTCGAAGGCACTGAACTCGATGCTGGCCAGCCACAGGCGCGGCGCAGGGCGCACGTCCTCCAGCAGCACCTGGGGCAGGGCGACGGGGCGCCGGCTGTCGAGTACGGCAGAGAGTTTTTCCAGCAGTTCGGCGTCTTTGGCCGCTGCCGGGTAGGCCAGGGTTTCTTCAACTTGTAGCAAGACGGCAACCACATGTTTGCAGTTGCTGCGTACCGGGCAGGTGCAGTGGCTGTCAATCAGTAGCAGGTTGCCTTTGCTCGACTCGCGCAGGCTGATGGTCTGCCGATAAACATTGCCGCCAGAGCCTTCGCAGCTAGCGGTGATAGCGCTGTCCGCGGCGCTAACGATGCGCACGCGTTTTTCCAGGGCGTAGCGCCGGCCGCGCTCCAGGGTTTGTTCCTTGAAGCGGTTGACCCAGGACGGGGCTAGAGGTTTGGTCAGGGGCGGGGGCATAGGGACTTCGATCAGTCCAGTATTTCAGTCGGGGTAGGGCGCGGCGCCGGCTTGGTCAGCGAGGTGATCTTGATCAGCAGGGCCAGGTGGCCGTTGTCCAGGTAATTGAGCTGGCCGTTTTTGGTGTGGCTTTGCTGCTTGAGGTGCTCGCTGCTGGTAACCAAGCCATTGCGGTCGATCTGGTTGACCCAGAAATCCGCGTCGACATCGGTGAAGCGCCCGAGCTTGAGGTTCAGGGTGCCTTCGATGGGGAACTGGCCAAACTGTTCGGGTCCGTCGCTCAGGGCCACCTTGACCGGGTTCTCTCCCAGGGTCTGTTGCCAGGCCTTGTGCAGCAGCACGCTGTAATTATCGCTGGCATTGAGCTTCTCGACGATCCCGTTCAGTGACGGGGTGCGCCGGCTGTCCGGGTTCAGGTGTTGAGCGCCCGCAGCCCAGTCTTCGGGAGCCGTGCGGCTAAGGATCAGCGGCTCGGCATTCTGCCGGATAAGGATCATTTCCACTTGGTACAGGTCGTCGGCATAGGCCAGCGGCGCGGCCAGGGCCAGGAGCAAAGTCAGGGAGTGGAGCAGGCGCATGGGGCGTCCTTCAAGCAGTTTTCGGGGTGAGGCGCTCAAACAGGGCCTCCAATGTATTAAAGCGCTCTTCCGGGCGCTCCATCGGCACCATGAACTTGAACAGCGTTGCGCCTTCGAATTTGTAGCGTTTGGGCTGGCCCTGGATCAGCTTGATCAGCGCCAGCGGGTCTACCGGAGTATCTGCGGCGAACTCGATGCGCCCGCCTTGAGGGCCGCCATCGACCTTCTTGATCCCCAGTTGTTCGGCTTGGAGTTTGAGCAGGGTCAAGCGGATCAGGTTCTTGGTCGGCTCCGGCAGCAGGCCGAATCGATCGATCATTTCCACTTGCAGGTCCTTCAGGCCGTCCTCGTCGGTGGCGGAAGCGATGCGCTTGTAGAGAATCAGGCGGGCATGCACATCCGGCAGGTAGTCCTCGGGAATCAACGCCGGCAGGCGCAGGTTGATTTCCGGGCCGCCGCCCAGGGGTTGGTCGAGGTTGGGCTGTTCACCTTTGCGGATGGCTTTCACTGCACGCTCGAGCATCTCCATATACAGGGTGAAGCCCACGGCTTGGATCTGCCCACTCTGGCCGTCGCCCAGCAGTTCGCCGGCGCCGCGGATCTCCAGGTCGTTGGTGGCCAGGACGAAACCGGCCCCCAGGTCCTGGGTGTTGGCGATGGCTTCCAGGCGTTTCTCGGCATCAGGAGTGATCTGTTGGCGTGGTGGGGTCAGCAGGTACGCATAAGCCTGGTGGTGGCTGCGCCCGACCCGGCCGCGCAACTGGTGCAATTGGGCCAGGCCGAACTTGTCGGCGCGCTCGATGATGATGGTGTTGGCGCTGGG
Organism: Pseudomonas sp. LD120; assembly: GCF_009861525.1. Lineage (GTDB taxonomy): Bacteria > Pseudomonadota > Gammaproteobacteria > Pseudomonadales > Pseudomonadaceae > Aquipseudomonas. The sequence goes on from NZ_WVHL01000005.1 coordinate 2,344,425, forward strand.
TACGTCGATGCCGGTCTCGATGATGGTCGAGGCGATCAGCACGTTGAAACGCTTGTGGTAGAAGTCGCTCATCACTTGTTCGAGTTCGCGTTCGCGCATCTGCCCGTGGCCGATGCCGATCCGGGCTTCGGGCACCAGTTCGGCGAGGTCGGCAGCGCATTTCTCGATGCTCTTCACGTCGTTGTGCAGGTAGTACACTTGGCCGCCGCGCAGCAGCTCGCGCAGCAATGCTTCTTTGACCGTGCTCTTGTTCTGCTCCATGACGAAGGTGCGCACCGACAGGCGTCGAGCCGGCGGCGTGGCAATGATCGACAAGTCGCGCATGCCCGAGACGGCCATGTTCAGGGTTCGTGGGATCGGCGTGGCGGTCAGGGTGAGGATATCGACTTCGCTGCGCAGGGCCTTGAGTTGCTCCTTCTGGCGCACTCCGAAGCGGTGTTCTTCGTCGATGATCACCAGGCCGAGGTTCTTGATCTTCACATCGTCCTGCAGCAGCTTGTGGGTGCCGATGACGATGTCGATCTTGCCTTCGGCCAGGTCCGCCACCGCGGTATTCACTTCCTTGGTCGACTTGAAGCGGCTCATCACTTCCACGGTCACCGGCCAGTCGGCGAAGCGGTCGCGGAAGCTGTTGTAGTGCTGCTGGGCGAGCAAGGTGGTGGGCACCAGGATCGCCACTTGCTTGCCGCCGTGGACTGCAATGAAAGCGGCGCGCATGGCCACTTCGGTCTTGCCGAAGCCGACATCGCCGCACACTAGGCGGTCCATCGGCTTGCCCGAGAGCATGTCCTCGCGCACCGCTTCGATAGTGGTCTGTTGGTCCGGGGTTTCTTCGAAGGGGAAGCCGGCGCTAAAGGTGGCGTAGTCGGCTTTCGGGTCGGCGAAGGCGTAACCTTCGCGGGCGGCGCGGCGGGCGTAGATATCCAGCAACTCGGCGGCCACATCACGGACTTGCTCGGCGGCCTTGCGCTTGGCCTTTTGCCAGGCTTCCGAACCCAGGCGGTGCAGTGGGGCGAGAGCGTCGTCGCTGCCGGTGTAGCGGGCGATCAGGTGCAGGTTGGCCACGGGCACGTAGAGTTTGGCGCCCTCGGCGTATTCCAGGGTCAGGAACTCGGCGGCCTGGTTGTCGATCTCCAGGGTCGCCAGGCCCAGGTAGCGGCCGACACCGTGGTCGATATGCACCACCGGCGCGCCTTCGCGCAGCTCGGTGAGGTTCTTGATCACTGCGTCGTTGTTGGCATCGGCGCGTTTTTCCCGGCGTCGACGCTGCATCACCCGCTGGCCGAACAGTGGGCTTTCGGCCACCAGGGCCAGGGCCGGATCGTCCAGCACCAGGCCTTCGTCCAGGGGGGCGATGGTGATCGCCAGGCGTTCTTTGCTGGCGACGAAGTCCGGCCAGCTGTCGACGGTCTTGGGGCGCAGCTTGAGGCGTTCCAGCAACTCCAGCAGCACTTCCCGGCGGCCGGCGGATTCGGCGGTGAACAACACCCGGCCGGGGAACTCGTCGAGGAAGCCCGAGAGCGCCGCCAATGGCTGGTTGGCCTTGGCCTCGATGGCCAGGTTGGGCAATTCGTGGGCCGGGAAGCGTTCACGGCCGGCGCCGGTTTCGATGTTTTGCTGGCTGGCCACCACTCTCGGCCAGTTCTTCAGGCGGGCAAAGCAGTCTTCCACTGGCAGGAACAGCTCCGCCGGCGGCAGCAGCGGCCGCGAAGGGTCGACGCGGCGCTCTTCATAGCGATTGCGTACGTCGTTCCAGAAGTTTTCCGCGGCCTGTTCGATGCCTGGCAGGGAGAACACCTGAGTGTCCTGGGGCAGGTAATCGAACAGGGTCGAAGTCTCTTCGAAGAACAGTGGCAGGTAGTACTCGATGCCTGCTGGGGTGATTCCGCTGCTCAGGTCCTGGAAGATCGGGCAGCGGCGGAAGTCCACGTCGAAGCGTTCGCGAAAGCGCGCCTTGAAGCGAGTCACCGCTTCTTTCTGTAGCGGGAATTCCTTGGCTGGCAGCAGGCGCACCGAGTCGACCTTGTCGATGGAGCGCTGGTTCTCCGGATCGAAGGTGCGCAGGGTCTCGATTTCGTCGTCGAACAGATCAATGCGGTACGGCAGCTTGCTGCCCATGGGGAACAGGTCGATCAGCGCGCCGCGCACGGTGAATTCGCCGTGCTCATAGACTGTATCGACGTAGCGATAGCCACTGGCCTCTAGGCGCGTGCGCATCTGTTCCACATCGAGCTTCTGGCCGACATCCAGCACCAGGCTGCTGCCCAGCAGGAACTGGGTCGGCGCCAGGCGGTGCAGGGCGGTGGTGATCGGCACCACCAGCACGCCGTGCTCCAGCTCCGGCAGTCGGTAGAGGCTGGCGATGCGTTGGGAGATGATGTCTTGGTGCGGCGAGAACAGGTCGTAGGGCAGGGTTTCCCAATCGGGAAAATGCAGCACCGGCAAGTCCGGGGCGAAGAAGCTCAGTTCCTGTTCCAACCGGTCAGCGCTTTGGCTGTCGGCGGTCAGCAGGAGGGTAAAGCGCTTGGCAGCGCTGGCGGCTTCGGCGATGGCCAGGCTCAGGGCGGCACCGGGCAGGTTGCCCCAATGCTGTTTACCGGCGGCGGCAGGGAGTAGCGGTAGACGCAGGACGGGCACGGACGGTCAAGCTCCAAGCGTTGCGACGAAAGTCGGTGATTGTAACGGCCCCGGGTAGCGACTGTCAGTGGCTGATGCGTCTATTACGCCGGTTTGGGCAAATGTAGTGGCTATGACAACAAAATGTGCTTTTTTGGCGAAAATGTAGTGCTGTATCCGGCTGGTGTTACGGAGGGTTACAGACAGGCTGGTGAGCTGTCCAAAAAATTGACGCTGCTGGAAGCCGCGGTTTTACTGGTCTCCAGCACAGTGTGTTTTTTTGCAAGGGCTTTTTGTTACGTTCCGCACGACAGGCGCGCATTGCTACGACAAGAACAGGGCGGCATAATGTAGCCCCTTTTTTCTGCCCCTACATGTGGAAGGTTCCCGTGACTCAGAAGCCCGACCAGTGTCTTGGTGAATGGATCGACCGTGAAGCACTCGCAGAAGCGATGATTCCGCTTATCGGTCAGCTCTACCGCAATAACAATGTGGTGAGCTCGATCTATGGCCGCAGCCTGATCAACCAGTCTGTCATCGCGATTCTCAAGGCTCATCGCTTTGCTCGCCATCGCTCCTCCGACGACAGCGAACTCTCCGTCCACGAAACATTCCCACTGCTCAAGGCCATGAGCGAGCTCAAGCTCGGCGCGGCTTCGGTAGACTTGGGCAAGTTGGCGTTCAAATTCCGCAACGAAGGCAATGGCCGCAGCGCCGAGCAGTTCGTGCGTGAAGAAATGGCTGATGTGGTTGGCCAGCAAAACGCTTCGGCCCGCAAAGGCACTGACGTTGTCCTGTACGGCTTCGGTCGGATCGGCCGTTTGCTGGCACGCATCCTGATCGAGAAGACCGGTGGCGGCGACGGCCTGCGCCTGCGCGCCATCGTGGTGCGCAAAGGCGCTGAAAACGACCTGACCAAGCGCGCCAGCCTGCTGCGTCGCGACTCGGTACACGGTTCGTTCAATGGCACCATCACCATCGACGAAGAAAACAACACCATCACCGCCAACGGCAACCTGATTCAGGTGATCTACGCGAAGAACCCGACCGAGGTGGACTACACCCAGTACGGGATCCAAAACGCGCTGCTGGTGGACAACACCGGCGTATGGCGTGACGCCGACGGCCTGGGCCAGCACCTGGCCTGCCCGGGTATCGACCGCGTGGTTCTGACCGCGCCTGGCAAAGGCAAGCTGAAGAACATCGTTCACGGTATCAACCACAACGAAATTACCGCTGAAGACAAGATCGTGTCCGCCGCTTCCTGCACCACCAACGCCATCGTGCCGGTGCTCAAGGCGGTGAATGACAAGTTCGGCATCATCAACGGTCACGTCGAAACCGTTCACTCGTACACCAACGACCAGAACCTGATCGACAACTTCCACAAGGGTGATCGTCGTGGCCGTAGCGCCGCGCTGAACATGGTGATCACTGAAACCGGTGCTGCCACTGCGGCTGCCAAGGCCCTGCCTGAGCTGGCCGGCAAGCTGACCGGTAACGCGATCCGCGTTCCAACGCCAAACGTGTCGATGGCCATTCTCAACCTGAACCTCGAGAAAGCCGCCACCCGTGAAGAGATGAACCAGTATCTGCGCTACATGGCGCTGCACTCCGACCTGCACAAGCAGATCGACTACGTCAACTCGCAGGAAGTGGTGTCCACCGACTTCGTGGGTTCGCGTCACGCCGGTGTGGTCGACGCTGAAGCGACCATCGTTCAGGACAACCGCGTTGTTCTGTACGTCTGGTACGACAACGAGTTCGGTTACAGCTGCCAGGTCGTGCGCGTGATGGAAGACATGGCCGGGGTCAACCCGCCAGCGTTCCCACGCTAAGCGATAGCTGAAATGAAAACGCCCCGACTCGTCGGGGCGTTTTTGTTGGTGCTTTGGCCAACCGGTTTTTGCGCTGGGACGTTGGCGGCAGGCCGGCGAAGCTTGGTTTTGGGTGCCGCCAGCCCCTGGTGCAGCGCGCAGTTGGTGGAGGTTACCGGAGGTATCAACGAGGCGAATGTGCTGTCGGTGCAAAGAAGGCCCTGGCAATTACGGCGATGCAGGGCGCTGCGTAGTGAGCCTGTTTGTGGCGCTCTGTGCGCTTCGCGTCAGGCAATGGCCGTGCTTATCCGGTGGCGCGGATTTTGGCGCGAGCCCTGGCTGATGAGTAAGGGGCCGCGGTTCAGGTTCGCTTGCCGCATAATGGCGCTTTGCACTGTGAGGCGATTCCGCTGTGCGGTGAGTCTGGAGAGAAAACCTTGTCAGGTAGCGAGCGCTGGTCCTGGGGTGCTTTGTGGGTGGTGCTGTCGTTGTTGGCTGGGTGTGGCGCGGATCGCCAGGAAAGTGTTTCCGGGCCGACCATGGGCAGTACTTATTCGGTGCAGTACCTGCGCTCTGCCAAGGGGCCGGTAGCGGCTCAGGTCAAGGCCGAGGTCGAGGGTGTTCTGGCTGAGGTTGATCGGCAAATGTCGACCTACCGCAGTGACTCGGATATCGAGCGCTTTAATGAGTTGCCCGCCAACAGTTGCCAGTCGATGCCTGAGTCGGTGCTGCAGTTGGTGCGCGTCGCTGAACAGTTTTCGCGGGACAGTAACGGAGCCTTTGATTTGACGGTGGAGCCGCTGCTCAATCTCTGGGGGTTTGGCCCTCAGGGGCGGGTCGAGGCTGTTCCGAGTGCGTCTGCATTGGCGCAGGCGCGCAAGCGGGTGGGGTATGAGCATTTGCGTATCCAGGGTACGCAGTTGTGCAAGAACGCGGCAGTCGAGGTGGACTTCAACAGCATGGCGGCGGGGTACGCAGTGGATGCCATTGCGGCCCGGCTCGGGAGATTGGGGATCGAGAGCTTTCTGGTCGAGGTGACCGGTGAGCTCAAGGCGGTTGGACGCAAGGCTGACGGTTCGCCTTGGCGCATCGCCCTTGAGGCGCCCCGGGACGACCAGCAATTGATGCAGCGATTGATCGCGCTGGATGGTTATGGGGTGTCCACGTCTGGCGACTACCGCAATTATTTCGAGCAGGACGGCCAGCGCTATTCCCACACCTTCGATGCCCGGGCCGGCAAACCCGTCGCTCATGGGCTGGCTTCGGTGACGGTGGTTCATTCTTTGGCGCAGATGGCCGATGGTTTATCAACGCTGTTGCTGATTCTCGGTCCTGAGCGGGGGCGCGAGTACGCAGAAAAACACGGTATTGCCGCATTTTTTGTGATTCGTGCCGATACAGGCCTCGTCACCTTCAGCAGTTCGGAGTTCGATCGACTGTTCGATGGGCAAAAGCAGTAACCTTGCGCCTTGTTGTCAGCGCTGTAGTGCAGGCAAAAGTAGCCTACGACGCGACCAAGGGTTAATGTGCGCGGCGTTGACGCTTCTATAGACTGTGCCCGGGTTCGTAACCGAGCCAAATTGATCCTTCATGCCGCTGGCCGCGGCATGATTTAGCCGGAGGTGCCAGAAGGGCATCTCGGCCTGTTCTGAGGAGTACGCATGGCTGTCTACAACTACGACGTAGTGGTGCTGGGCTCAGGCCCCGCTGGAGAAGGTGCGGCGATGAACGCCGCGAAAGCAGGACGCAAAGTGGCGATGGTCGATAGCCGTCGTCAGGTCGGCGGTAACTGCACCCATCTGGGTACCATCCCATCCAAGGCCCTGCGTCACTCGGTCCGGCAGATCATGCAGTTCAACACCAACCCGATGTTCCGGGCCATTGGCGAGCCGCGCTGGTTCTCTTTCCCGGACGTGCTCAAGAGTGCTGAGAAGGTCATCTCCAAGCAGGTGGCTTCGCGTACTGGTTACTACGCCCGCAACCGAGTCGACGTGTTCTTCGGCACCGGCAGCTTCGCCGACGAGCAGACTGTTGAAGTGGTGTGTGCCAATGGCGTGGTGGAAAAGCTGGTAGCCAAGCACATCATCATTGCCACCGGCTCGCGTCCTTATCGCCCGGCGGACATCGATTTCAGCCACCCGCGTATCTACGATAGCGACACCATCCTCAGTCTCGGTCACACCCCGCGCAAACTCATCGTTTACGGCGCCGGGGTCATCGGCTGCGAGTACGCCTCGATCTTCAGTGGTCTTGGGGTGCTGGTGGAACTGGTGGACAACCGCGGCCAGTTACTCAGCTTCCTGGACTCGGAGATTTCCCAGGCCTTGAGCTACCACTTCAGCAACAACAACATCACCGTGCGCCACAACGAGGAATACGACCGCGTTGAGGGGGTCGACAACGGGGTGATCCTGCATCTGAAATCCGGCAAGAAGATCAAGGCCGACGCCTTGCTCTGGTGCAACGGCCGGACCGGTAATACCGACAAGCTGGGCATGGAGAATATCGGGGTCAAGGTCAACAGCCGCGGCCAGATCGAAGTGGACGAGAACTATCGCACCTGCGTGCCGAACATCTATGGGGCCGGTGACGTGATCGGCTGGCCGAGCCTGGCCAGTGCCGCCCACGACCAAGGTCGTTCCGCTGCCGGCAGCATCGTCGACAACGGTAGCTGGCGTTTCGTCAACGACGTGCCGACCGGGATCTACACCATTCCCGAGATCAGTTCGATCGGCAAGAACGAGCAGGAACTGACTCAGGCCAAGGTGCCTTACGAAGTGGGCAAGGCGTTTTTCAAGGGTATGGCCCGCGCGCAGATCGCTGGCGAGCCGCAAGGCATGCTGAAGATTCTGTTTCACCGGGAAACCCTGGAAGTCCTCGGCGTGCATTGCTTCGGCTACCAGGCGTCTGAGATTGTTCACATCGGTCAGGCGATCATGAGTCAGCCGGGTGAGAACAACACGTTGAAGTACTTCGTCAACACCACCTTCAACTACCCGACCATGGCCGAAGCCTATCGGGTAGCGGCATACGACGGGCTCAACCGGCTTTTTTGAGCGGCTCCGGCCGGTGGCCTGAGCCGGCCGGGGAGACCGATTTCAGTAATTCTCGAGAGTGGCGCTGGCCAAACCGGGAAAGTCTGTAATCAGGCTATCTACGCCGAAGTCGGCGAGTCTGCGCATCAGCGCGGGCTCGTTGACTGTCCACACCGACACGTGCAAGCCCTGACGTTGTGCCCGTTGCAGACGCTCCGGGGTGCACAGGGTCCAGTTCAGCGCAAGAATCTCGCAGCCATAGTTCTGGGCGACCTTCAATGGGTCGAGCCAGGCGTATTCGGCTACCAGTCCGCGTGACAGGTCCGGGGTCAGCTCGATTGCCGCTTTGAGCACTTCCCGCGAGCTTGAGGTCACCGTGACCTTGTCCAGCAGGCCAAAGCGCTGGGCCATTTCCCGGATTGCCAGGACCGTGGTGGCGGCGCGGGTACGTGAGGCGCTTTTGACTTCCAGTTGCCAGTGTTCGAAGTCGCACTTCTCGAACAGCTCTTCCAGGCGCGGAATAGGGCAGGGCTTGATCCATCCCGGGCCGCCTTTGCGTGCGTCGTAGGTCACCAGTTCAGCGGCGGAGTGCTCCACCACCTTGCCGCGTCGGTCGGTGGTGCGCTTGAGGGTCGGGTCGTGAATGACCATCAACTCGCCGTCCATGGACAGGTGCAGGTCGAGCTCGCAACGGCGTACACCGTGCTTGAGACATTCCTGAAAGCTGGTCAGTGTGTTTTCCGGTGCTTCGCCTTTGGCGCCGCGATGGCCATAGATCAGGGTCACAATTGCTCCTTCACGGATGTTGGTCCTTGAGAGTGGGGTCGAGGGGGCTGCTCAGTCGGTGGCCGGGTCGCTCTGCTCCCGGGCCAGGCGGCGTTGCTGGGCCTGCTTTTGCAGGATATAGCGCGCCAGCAGCTGGCGTTGGGCATCGGTCAATGCTTCGAACTCGGTACCGATTTCAAAGGTGCCCAGGCTCCGGGCCTCGCAATGGACGACTTTGGCGCGCAGCAGCAGGCCCAGGGCTTGGGGCATCAGCAGCAGTTTCACCGCCAGGTGGCTACCTTTGGGGTAGTTCTGGTGATGGCTGAACTCGATGCCGCCCTCGGAAAGGATGACTCGCTGCGGTTCGCCGAACTTGCCGAATACGGTTTGCGCCACCACTTGGCTGAGCAGGTCGATGCGCTTGTTCATGGCCTTGAGGTAGCTGGCCAGGGTGCGGTCGCGCTCGCTGACCTGGCGCAGCAGGTGCTGGGATTCGAACTCGCTCAGGTGCAGTTCGCTGAGCAGATTGAACAGCGGAGACTCATCCTGCAACACTTCCTTGCTCGCCGCGTCATGGGCGGACAAGGGGCTAATTTCCAGTGCGATCGTGTCCTCGATACGGTAGTATTCGCGGCGATCTTCTTCATCTAATGTCGACATGGCGAACCCATGGTAGAGGCAGTGGTCTGAGTGTAAAGCTGCTTACCAGGCCCCGCCACAAGGACGTCTTCTTTTCCTCTGCACAAGCCCCGACATGTTCAGACCTCTGTTTGCTTTTATCGGCACGCGTTATACCCGTGCAAAGCGTCGCAATCATTTTGTGTCATTCATTTCCCTGACCTCGATGATCGGACTCGCCCTCGGCGTGATCGTGATGATTGTGGTGCTGTCGGTGATGAATGGCTTCGATCATGAAATGCGCACCCGTGTGCTGGGCATGGTGCCCCACGCCACCATCGAATCCGGCGAACCGATCAGTGATTGGAAAAGCCTGGCCGATAAGGTCAAGCAGAACCCCGAAGTGCTAGCGGTAGCGCCATTCACTCAGATGCAGGGCTTGCTGACCAGCAAAGGCCAGGTGCAAAAAGTGTTGCTCAACGCCATTGACCCGAGCCAAGAGCGGCAAGTGTCGATCATCGACCACTTCATTAAGGAGGGGCAGTTGGATGCCCTGGCGCCTGGTAGCTTCGGCATCGTTATCGGTGACAAGGCCGCGACCAAGCTCGGAGTCGGCTTGGGCGACAAGCTGACCTTCGTTGCCCCGGAAGTCACGGTGACTCCAGCGGGCATGTTTCCGCGGATGAAGCGTTTTACCGTAGTGGGTATCTTCCATGTCGGCGCAGGTGAGATCGACGGCTACCTGGGGCTGACCAACCTTGAAGACCTGGCGCGCCTGCATCGCTGGAAACCCGATCAGGTCCAGGGACTGCGGCTGAAGTTCAATGACCTGTTCCAAGCACCGCGCACCGCCTGGGAAATCGCCCAGCAACTGGGTGAAAACCACTATTACGCCCGTGACTGGACGCGTACCCACGGTAACTTGTACCAGGCCATCCGTATGGAAAAAGCCATGATCGGTCTGTTATTGCTGCTGATCGTCGCGGTTGCCGCATTCAATATCATCTCGACCCTGGTGATGGTGGTGAATGACAAGAAGGGCGACATCGCCATTCTGCGCACCCTGGGGGCCACGCCGGGCACCATCATGGCGATCTTCATGGTCCAGGGCACTGTCATTGGTGTGGTCGGCACCCTGATCGGGGCTGTGCTGGGGATGCTCGCCGCACTGAATGTCAGCGCTGCGATCGCCGCCCTCGAAGGCTTGATCGGGCATAAATTCTTGAACGCCGACGTGTACTTCATCGACTACCTGCCCTCGCAGTTGATGGCCGAGGACGTGTTGATGGTCTGCGGCGCTGCGTTGATCCTGAGTTTCCTCGCCACCCTGTATCCAGCCTGGCGTGCGGCGCGCACCCAGCCTGCGGAGGCGCTACGTTATGAGTGAGTTGGGCATGAGCGAAAAAGCAATCCTGAGCTGCCGCGACCTGGGCAAGTCCTATGACGAGGGCCCGGAGTCGGTGGTTGTGTTGTCCGGTTTGCAACTGGAATTGCATCCGGGTGAGCGGGTGGCGATCGTGGGGACCTCAGGTTCCGGCAAAAGTACCTTGCTCAATCTGCTGGGTGGCCTGGACACCCCGTCCAAGGGCAGCGTGTGGCTGGCCGGTGAAGAGCTGTCTGCGCTGGGTGAAAAGGCCCGTGGCCAGTTGCGTAACCGCGCGCTGGGCTTCGTCTACCAGTTCCACCACCTGCTGCCGGAGTTCACCGCACTGGAGAACGTCTGCATGCCGCTGCTGATTGGTCGCACACCGATCCCGGAAGCCCGTCAGCGTGCTACCGCGCTGCTGGAGCGGGTCGGCCTTGGCCATCGTCTGGAGCACAAGCCGGCCGAACTGTCCGGCGGCGAGCGCCAGCGAGTGGCCATTGCCCGGGCCCTGGTGAACAATCCAGGGCTGGTGATGCTCGACGAGCCCACCGGCAACCTTGATTCGCACACCGCGCAGGGCATTCAGGACTTGATGCTGGAGCTCAGCACGTCGATGCGCACGGCCTTCCTGGTGGTGACCCACGACATGAACCTGGCTCGGCAGATGGATCGCGTACTGCACCTGCAAGAAGGTCGCCTGGTCGCCATCTGATGCGGCCGCACGCGGCATTGGCGGCTTGCCCGCCGACGCCGGGTCATTAATTTTTCCAGGGTGCCTTGCCCATGTTCAGACCCTTATCGATCTTTATCGGCACGCGCTACACCCGCGCCAAGCGGCGCAATCGTTTTGTCTCGTTCATTTCCATGACCTCGATGATCGGCCTCGCCCTGGGCGTGCTGGCGATGATCGTGGTGTTGTCGGTGATGAATGGATTCCAGCGGGAAATGAGCTCGCGGATCCTCGGCATGGTGCCTCACGCCACCATCGTAGGGGTCAAGCCCATCGATGACTGGCAGCCGGTGGCGGCCGCAGCGTTGAAGAACCCGGAAGTCACCGCGGCGGTACCTTTTACCGAGATGGAAGGCATGCTCTCCTACAAGGGGGCGATGCAGCCGATTCAGATCAGCGGTATCGACCCTGCCCAGGAAGGCAAGGTCTCGATCGTGGCTCAGCATATTGTCCAGGGCCGTTTGCAGGACTTGAAGCCCGGTGAGTTCGGTGTGGTGATCGGCGAGATCACCGCTCGGCGCTTTCGCCTGAACGTTGGTGACAAGCTGACCCTCATCGTGCCTGAGGTGAGTTCCGCGCCAGGGGGGATTACCCCGCGCATGCAGCGCCTGAACGTGGTCGGGGTGTTCAAGGTCGGTGCCGAACTGGACAGCTCCATGGGCCTGATCCATGTGGCCGATGCCGCCGAGATGCAGCACTGGCAGCCGAACCAGGTACAGAGTGTGCGCCTGGCGGTCAAGGATCTGTATGCCGCGCCTCAGGTTTCGGCGGAGATCGCCAAGGGCTTGGGCGCGGAGTTCAAAGCCGATGACTGGACCCACACCCAGGGCAGTCTGTTTAGTGCGATGAAGATGGAAAAAACCATGATCGGCCTGTTGTTGTTGATGATCGTGGCGGTCGCGGCGTTCAACATCATCGCTACCCTGATCATGGTGGTGAATGACAAGGGTGCGGACATCGCGATTCTGCGCACCATCGGTGCCACCCCTCGGCAGATCATGGCGATCTTCATGGTTCAGGGTACGGTGATCGGGATTGTCGGCACCTTGATCGGAGGTGTGCTAGGGGTGATTGCAGCGCTGAATGTGAGTGAGCTGGTGGGCTGGCTGGAGCGGGTCAGTGGGCAGCATATCTTCAGCTCCGACGTGTATTTCGTCAGTAACCTGCCTTCTGAATTGCAGGTTGGGGATGTCGCGCTGATCTGCAGTGCCGGCTTTATCCTGAGCTTCCTGGCGACCGTGTATCCGGCCTGGCGCGCGTCCAAGGTCGAGCCGGCGCACGCGCTGCGCTATTCGTAATGCCCCGAGACCTCTTCGCTGGTTCGCCAGCCAGAGGTGCTCAATCCTTCCTCGGTAACTCGATCACAAAGCGCGTCCAGCCGGTACCCGATTCGCAGTGGATCTGCCCGCCATGGGCGCGAATGATCGACTGGGTGATTGCCAGCCCTAATCCTGCATGTTCATTGCTGCCTTCGCGTCGTGCCAGGTCCGCTCGGTAGAAACGGTCGAACAGGCGCGGTAGCACGTGTTCGGCGATGCCTGCACCAGTGTTTTCGATGCTCAGGCTCAAGGCCTGAGGACGCTCACTGATTTGCACCTTGATCGATCCACCAGCAGGGGTGAAGCGCAGGGCATTGTCCAGCAGGTTGGACAGTGCCCTGCGCAGCATGCTGCGATCGCCAGCAAAACCCGCGTGGCCTTTCCGGCTCAGGCTGACGCGCGCGTCTTCCGCCAGCGGGCGGTAAAACTCCAGCAGCATGTCAGCCTCTTGGGCCAGTTCCAACGCCTCGCGCCTGGGCGTCAGTAGGCCGTGGTCGGCCTTGGCCAGGTACAGCATGTCGTTGACCAGTTGCGCCATCCACTGCAGTTCTTCGAGGTTGCTGTGCAGGGCTTCGCGGTAATCCTCAAGTGGCCTGGGCCGGGTCAGGGTGACTTGGGTGTGGGTCAGTAGATTGGACAGTGGTGTGCGCAACTCATGGGCAATGTCGGCAGAAAAGGCCGACAGGCGCTGGAATGACTCTTCAAGGCGGCCCAGCATGGCGTTGAAGCTGTTGGCCAGCTCCGCCAGTTCCGCAGGCATCTGTTGAGCTGGTAAGCGTTGGGTCAGCGAGGTCGCGCAGACGCTGGCGGCCACCGCGCTCATGCGCCGCAAAGGGTGCAACCCGCTGCGGGCGGCCCAGGCGCCGAGCAGGGCGGTGGCCAGGGCCGACAGGCCCATGGTGAGCCAGATCAGGCGCTGCATGCGTTGTAGAAAATGCTGGTGATGGGTGATGTCGAGTATCAGGGTCAATTGCGGCGAATGGCTCTGTCCGGGAGTCAAAGGCGCTGTGTAGACCCGATAGGCGGTGCCCGCCTGGCTTAGGCTGCGCAGGCCACTGGTGCCGGGCGATGCAGCGGGCAGGGTGGGGGCGCTTTCGAACCAGGGTTGGCCGTCGCTACCGCTGATCCGCAGCGCCAGGTCCTGCTGGTGACTCAACTCCTCCTGCAATCTCGCCTGGTGTCGCGTGAGGTCTTTGGGCGCTGTTATGTCCCGCAGGGCACTGCGCAGGGTGGTCAGCTGGCCGTCGAGCCGTTGCTGATCCAGTTCGATGAAGTGGCTTTCGCTGGCCTGGTTGAACAATACCCCAGCCAACAGCGAGACTGCGGCCGTGCAGGCGGCGAACAGCAGCGCCAGGCGGCCGCTCAGCGACAAGCGGCGCATCAAGTTGGGCGCTCTTCAAGTACGTACCCCATGCCGCGTACGGTGTGGATCAGTTTGTTGGGGTAATCGTCATCTATCTTCAGCCGCAGACGGCGGATCGCCACTTCGATGACGTTGGTGTCGCTGTCGAAATTCATGTCCCAAACCTGGGAAGCGATCAGGGATTTGGGCAGGACTTCTCCCTGGCGGCGCAGGAGCATTTCCAGCAGGGCGAACTCCTTGGCCGTCAGGTCAATGCGCTGGTTGTTGCGTTCCACTCGGCGTCGAATCAGGTCCAGGCGCAGGTCCGCCAGTTGTAGGCTGGTGTCCTGGGCGCTGGCATTGCCCCGGCGCAGCAGGCTGCGGACCCGGGCCAGCAGTTCGGAAAAGGCGAAGGGCTTGATCAGGTAATCGTCGGCACCCAGTTCCAGGCCATGCACTCGGTCTTCCACGGCGTCCCGGGCGGTGAGAAATAGCACGGGGGTGTCCAAGCCCGCGCTGCGCACCGCTTGTAGGATTTGCCAGCCGTCGCGGTCCGGCAGCATCACATCGAGAATCAACAGCGCGAAGTTGCCAGTCAGCGCCAGGTGCTGGCCGGTGCTACCGTCCGCCACCCACTCGGTATTGAAGCCGGCCTCGCTCAGGCCCTGGCGCAAGTATTGACCGGTTTTTGGTTGGTCTTCGACGATCAGCAGTTTCATGGCGGGACTCGTGTCAGGTGGAACCCGGGCTTTATACCTTGCACGGACCCTGGAGGGGGCAAGCTGACAAAGTTGTAATCTGCCTGTCAGTTGGCTGGCAGCGCCGAGGCTCTAGAGTGTGCCACAGGCTGAATCTTGATCTTCCTGGAGTCTGATGATGAATATGCAAATCCTGTTGGTGCGAGGCCGGTCGTTGCTCGGTGGCTGTGTGATGTTGTTGAGTGCGCCGCTTTGGGCTTCGCCGGCTACGACCTACGACTTTGGCCAGCCGGCCCCGGCGGCCAAGGCCACCCGCAGCATCGAAGTGGTGATGAAGGACATGTCATTCACCACCACGTCTTTAGCGATCAAGGCTGGCGAGACCGTGCGTTTCGTACTGATCAACAAAGGACAACTGCTGCATGAGTTCAATCTGGGAACTGCGGCGATGCATGTCCAACATCAGCAGGAAATGCTCAAAATGCAACAAGGCGGGATGCTTGCGCCCACAGCAATGGCGGCGATGGATCACGGGAGCATGGGGCACGGGGCGATGGCGGGTAAGGATCATGGCATGCGGCATGACGACCCTAACAGTGTGCTGGTGGAGCCGGGTAAACAGGCGGAGCTGACCTGGACTTTCAGCAAAAGTGGCAGCCTGGAGTTCGCCTGTAACGTGCCCGGGCATTATCAGGCCGGGATGGTTGGCAAGCTGATGGTCAGTCCGTAGGCCGTCGGGACTCAAAGGTGCAAGTAAAGGCTGATAGAATCGGCCGATTATTCAGTCAGGTTTCCGCCATGCATCCCGCAGCCGAACATTCGCCGCTGGGCAAGTCCAGTGAATACGTTTCCACTTACACCCCGTCTTTGTTGTTCCCGATTCCCCGGGCGGCGAAATGGGCCGAACTGGGTTTGAGCGCCGAAACCTTACCTTATAAAGGTGTGGATTTCTGGAACTGCTTCGAGCTGTCCTGGCTGTTGCCATCGGGCAAGCCGGTGGTGGCCATTGGCGAGTTCAGCATTGCCGCGGATTCGCCGAATATCATTGAGTCCAAATCCTTCAAGCTATACCTCAACTCGTTGAATCAGACGCCGTTCGCAGATCGTGAAACGCTTGAGGCAACGCTGCGCAAGGATCTGTCAGCGGCAGCGGGCAAGCCCGTGGGCGTGCGTATCCGCAGTCTCGCGGACGTCGAGGCGGAAGGCGTGGTGGCGCTGCCGGGGCGTTGCATCGACGAGTTGGATATCAGCGTCGACAGCTACGAGCATCCGCGGCCGGAATTGTTGCGTTGCGATGCGTCGCGAGTGGTAGAGGAAAGCGTGCATAGTCATCTGCTCAAGTCCAATTGTCCGGTGACCAGCCAGCCGGATTGGGGCAGCGTGGTGGTTGAGTACCGCGGTGCGGCCCTGGATCACGCCAGTCTGCTGGCTTACCTGGTGAGCTTTCGTCAGCACTCGGATTTTCATGAGCAATGCGTGGAGCGGATCTTCCTTGACCTGCAGCGCCTGCTCAAGCCGGAAAAGCTCACTGTTTTTGCGCGCTACGTACGCCGTGGTGGGCTGGATATCAATCCTTACCGCAGTACCGAAACGGCGGATTTCAGTAACCACCGACTGGTACGCCAGTAAGCCAAAGCCCCGTACACAGTGCGGGGCTTTTTTTGGAGGGGCGGGTATGCATCAGATGCCGATGTTGCCCAGGGTCTGGACAATATTGCGCAGGGTTCCGGCAATGGCCGGGTGTTCCAGTTCGAAGCGCTCCACCGCCAGATTGACCCCGTCTACCAGGCTGGTGTCTTGGGTGCTGGTCTCCAGTTTGATTTGCAGCTCAATCTGTTGCATCAGCTCTTGCAGATTGGCGCGCTCAGCTTCGGAGAGTGGTGGGTTGTGCTCCAACTGCTCGCGCAGGGTGTCGAGTTGTTCTTGCAGTTCGCGGGCAGGCATGGCGTTCTCCCTCTATTGATAGGCACAGGGATGGACCGCGCGGTTGAGGCAAAGGTCCATGCCCACGGCTTAGAGTAATCCACTCCTAGGCGCTGTGCATGATCCTGATCAACGGGCTTATGTCAGGGTTTTTCGCCCTTGAGTCGGCGCAGCTCGATGTCCGCTAGGCAGGTGTTGAGCTCCCCAAGGTGATCGATGACCGAGTGTACACCCAGGCCGAAGAGTTGCATCGTGGCCTTGCCGCGTTTGATTTCACGTTCCTGCAGGCTCAGTTTCTGCCATTCGCTGGGCGTCATCCCGCACAGGGAGCCGCAGGAAGCCAGGCCGATGGTCCACAGGCCAGCGTTGAGTCCCGACTGCAGCAACGCAGGTTCGCCGCTGACCAGTACGCAACCGTCGATGCTTTTTACTTCCAGGTCCATCAGTGCCCGCCAGCAGGCGTCGGGAGCGGGCCAGGGACTGGCGGTGCTCGGCGCTGGCTTGAGCCATTCCGGCAGGGCGGCAGCCAGTTGATGACTGCGGGTTTGGGGCAGTTGCTCCAGCCAGGCGCAGGGAATGCCCTGCTGGTGCAGGCGACGCAAGGTATCCAGTGCGCCGGGCGTTGCTTGGGCCTGCTCGGCGTTTAGGTAAGAGGCGGGTTGCAGGCGCACGCGTGCGCCGAAATCCACCAGGCAACCACTGAGCCCAAAGAGCACCGCGGTCAATGGGCGAGAGGCTTGGATTGAGGGGTCGACGTGGGGCATATCAGCGTCCTTGAAATACCTTGGGAGGCTAGCCGCAGGACATGACATGCAGGTGACAGGGGGATGAATGCCAAGCAGATTGACGGGGCGCGTGCCTGAAGGCGGCTTGCAGTGATGCTGCCTAAACGGCCTTATACGATTTATACTCCAGCCCTTCACCCTCAGGGCATAGCCCCACGAGCGAACAATTCAAGGAGTGTCCTGCTATGCGCTGGAGTCGTTATCTAGTTCCGCTATGTATGAGTGCCGGTGTCACGCTGGCTTCCTTTGCTGTCCAGGCGGCCGAAGATGATCCGTGGGAAAGCATCAACCGTCCGATCTTCACCTTCAACGACACGCTGGATACCTATGCTCTGAAGCCGTTGGCTCAAGGCTATCAGGCTGTCACGCCGCAGTTTTTGGAAAACGGCATCCACAACATGTTCCGCAACATTGGTGACGTCGGCAACCTGGCCAACGACATTCTCCAGGCCAAGCCTCGGGCTGCTGGTATCGACACTGCGCGGCTGTTGATGAACACCACACTGGGGCTGGCCGGCTTTTTTGATGTCGGTACTAAAATGGGCCTGCAGCGCAACGACGAAGACTTCGGTCAGACCCTCGGCTATTGGGGGGTGGGCAGCGGTCCTTATGTGATGCTGCCATTGCTGGGCCCAAGCACCCTGCGTGACGCACCGGCGAAGTACGTCGACAGCTACACCGATCCTTACCGTTACATGAATGACGTTCCCGCGCGTAATAGCACCATTGGCGTGGATATCATTGATACCCGCGCCAGCTTGCTGTCGGCGGACAAACTGATTCGTGGTGACAAGTACACCTTCATTCGCAATGCCTATCTGCAGAATCGCGAATTCAAGGTCAAGGACGGCCAGGTCGAAGACGATTTTTAATCGTGGCGATGCAACTGAAAAGGCGGCCGTTGGGCCGCCTTTTTCATGGGGTCTGGATTTACTTCATTTTAAGGATTGTAAGCCCAAGTTTCTGGCCGCCACCTTCCAGCGAATTGACCCAGACCACTTCTGTTTCTGCTTCTAGTCCCTTGAGTGCTGCATGTTCCGAGTCGATGCGCACGTTCAGGCAGTCCCCGACTTGGAACGTTCGCGGGGCCTGAACCTGCATACCACTGCTGGAAAGGTCAATGCAGACGGCCTCAATCACCTGTCCCTGGTGGATAAGCGTGACCTCGGCATCCACCCTCATACGGATGTAATCGCGCTTTTCACTGTAGTCACGCTGGTTTTGATTCATGGGTTCCATCCTGCGATTGAGTTGCGGTTCTATCGGTTTTTATAACTCTCGGTGATTTGTGATGTAAAGACGTCAGGCGACCATCGGCATGAGCTTGAAACGCCCCGCGGATGGGAGTACCGTCTGCGCCTTAGAAGGGCACCTCTGATGGTCGGACGTGCAGGGCTCCAGGCCTTGTACCCGTGTCGGAGTGGCTAGAAAGCGAATCCAGTAGCGTGCGTCAGGCCCGAAGCCAAGCCACCTACGCCAACCTAAATTCTGGCGCCGTTTGCCCACATGCAAAAAACCAGTGCCACGCTGCTGATAATCGATGACGACGAAGTAGTGCGCGCGAGTCTCGCGGCCTATTTGGAAGACAGTGGCTTCAGCGTACTGCAGGCCGCTAACGGCCAGCAGGGTCTCCAGGTTTTCGAGCGTGAAAATCCCGATCTAGTGATCTGCGATCTGCGCATGCCGCAGATGGGCGGTCTCGAGCTTATCCGCCAAGTGACTGAACGATCACCGCAAACGCCGGTGATCGTGGTTTCGGGCGCCGGCGTTATGAATGATGCGGTCGAGGCCTTGCGCCTGGGTGCAGCGGATTACCTGATCAAGCCGCTGGAAGATTTGGCGGTGCTTGAGCACTCGGTGCGTCGGGCCTTGGATCGGGCGCGGCTGCTGCTGGAGAACCAGCGTTATCGGGAGAAGCTCGAAGCGGCTAACCGTGAGCTCGAGGCCAGCCTCAACCTGCTCCAGGAAGACCAGAACGCCGGTCGCCAGGTGCAGATGAACATGCTGCCGATCAGCCCCTGGTCGATCGCTGAATTCAACTTCGCTCACCAGATCATCCCGTCGCTGTATCTGTCGGGGGATTTTGTTGATTACTTCCGGGTCGATGAACGGCGGGTTGCCTTCTATCTGGCAGATGTTTCTGGTCATGGCGCATCTTCGGCGTTTGTCACCGTATTGCTAAAGTTCATGACCACGCGCTTGCTGTTTGAATCCAAGCGCAATGGTACCTTGCCGGAATTCAAGCCTTCGCAGGTGTTGGGCCATATCAACCGTGGTTTGATCAGCTGTAAGCTGGGCAAACACGTCACGATGGTCGGTGGAGTCATCGACGAGGAGACTGGTTTGTTGACCTATAGCATTGGCGGGCACTTGCCCTTGCCGGTGTTGTACACGCCAGACAGTGTTCGTTATCTGGAGGGGCGTGGTTTGCCGGTGGGCTTGTTCAATGAGGCCACCTACGAAGACCACATTCTGGAGTTGCCACCGGTGTTCAGCCTGACGCTGATGTCCGATGGCATTTTGGACCTTTTACCCGAGCCTACACTCAAAGAGAAAGAAGCAGCCTTGCCAGAGCGGGTAAGAGCGGCGGGCGGCAGCCTGGATGGCTTGCGGCAAGTTTTCGGATTGGCCACGCTAGGGGAGATGCCGGATGATATCGCCCTGTTAGTGTTGAGCAGGAACCTTTGATGAGTACCGGTAGAATCCAGTTCGCCGAGCAGGACGGCACCTTTGTCCTGAAGTTTGTCGGTGAAGTGCGCCTGACCCTGTGTTCGGCGCTGGATGCGACTATTGAGCGTATTTTCACGTCGCTGAATTTCTCGGCGATCGTGATCGATTTGACTGAAACCCGCAGCATCGACAGTACTACCTTAGGTCTGTTGGCCAAGTTGTCGATCCTGTCGCGGCAAAAAGTCGGTTTGCTGCCCACTGTCGTCACCACCCACGAAGACATTACCCGGTTGCTACAGTCCATGGGGTTCGATCAGGTGTTCAACATCGTCGACCACCCGATTCCATGCCCGGAATGCCTGACCGACTTACCGCCCCAGGATCAGTCGGAAGAAGTGGTGCGGGTCAAGGTTCTGGAGGCGCACAAGATCCTCATGGGCCTCAATGAGTCCAATCGTGAAGCTTTCCATGATTTGGTGAATGCGCTGGAGCGTCACTGAACGATTGGGCGCTAAGCGCAAAAAAGGGCGAACCTGCAAGGGTTCGCCCTTTTTGCGTAGTGCTGAATAATCAGAACCTGGCAGCTAATAGTGCTTCAAGCTTCTCTTGGTCACGAGCGAACTGACGAATGCCTTCTGCCAGTTTCTCAGTGGCCATGGCGTCCTCGTTGGAGGCCCAGCGGAACTGCGCTTCGTTGAGTGTCTGGCGGGCTTCGCCAGGCTTGCCTGGGCCCAGCCTGCGTTCCAGTTTTCCGCTGTCGGCAGCCAGCTTCTCGATCAGTTCCGGGCTGATGGTCAGGCGGTCGCAACCGGCCAACTGCTCTATCTGGTTCAGATTGCGGAAGCTTGCTCCCATGACCACGGTCTTGTAGCCGTTGGCTTTGTAGTAGTTGTAGATACGGGTTACCGATTGTACGCCTGGATCATCGGCGCCAATGTAGTCGTTGCCGGTGGCTTTCTTGTACCAGTCGTAGATCCGACCAACGAAAGGAGAAATCAGGAATACCCCAGCGTCGGCACAGGCCGCGGCCTGGGCGAAGGAGAACAGCAGCGTAAGGTTGGTCTGAATGCCTTCGCGCTCCAATTGCTCGGCGGCGCGGATGCCTTCCCACGTGGAGGCGATCTTGATCAGCACCCGATCACGGCCCACTCCGGCGTTTTCATAGAGCTCGATCAGGCGATGGGCGCGCTTGAGCATGGCTTCAGTGTCGAAAGACAGGCGGGCGTCCACCTCCGTGGAAATACGACCGGGAATGACCTTGAGAATCTCCTGGCCGACAGCAACCCCAAAGCGGTCGCTGGCCAGGCCTGTATCGCCTTTGCAGTCGCTGACACAGGCGTTCAGCAGATCGGCATACCCCGCAATGGCCGCAGCCTTGAGCAACAGCGAAGGATTGGTGGTGGCATCCACCGGTTTGACTCGGGCGATGGCGTCGAAGTCCCCGGTATCGGCAACCACGGTGGTGATTTTCTTCAGTTGTTCCAGCTTGGAAGTCATGAGCGTGCTCTGTCCTATGGGTCTGGTGACATTACCCGAGCGCTGCCAGGCGCTCAAGGGCGCGGAAAGCTTACAGCGGCCCCAAAGAAGACGACCTGAAAACAGGCGTTTGAATGCAGGGCCGCTATTCAGGTCACTACGATGCCAAAAGTTGGATCAGGTTCAACTCGGTTGACGATTAACGTCCTTCAAGCAATTGCCCGGCCTGATCCAGCAAGGCCAGCGGATCCTGGGTCTTGTGAATATCCACCGACAGCAACTGGCGGAACTTGCGTGCTCCCGGGAAACCTGTTCCCAGTCCCAATACATGGCGGGTGATGTGGTGCATGGCGCCACCAGAGGCCAGATGTTCGGCAATGTAAGGGCGCAGTTGCGCCAGCGCCTCGGCCCGTGAAATGACTGTTGCGGTGCTGCCGAACAACTGCTGGTCCACCTCGGCCAATAAATAGGGATTGTGATACGCCTCGCGTCCCAGCATCACTCCATCAAAGGTCTGCAGGTGCTCATGGCACGCTTCGAGAGTCTTGATCCCACCGTTGAGAATGATCTCCAGTTGTGGGAAGTCTGCCTTCAATTGCGCCGCCACGTCGTAGCGCAGTGGTGGTATGTCTCGGTTTTCCTTGGGCGACAAGCCTTCGAGAATCGCGATTCGCGCATGCACGGTAAAGCTGTTGCAACCCGCCTCATGGACGTGGTCGACGAAATCACACAATTGTTCATAGCTGTCCCGCCCGTTGATGCCGATCCGATGCTTGACCGTCACCGGAATCGACACCGCATCGCGCATCGCCTTCACACAGTCGGCCACCAGTGCCGGATGCCCCATCAGACAGGCGCCGATCATATTGTTCTGCACCCGGTCACTGGGGCAACCAATATTGAGGTTGACCTCGTCATAGCCATGTTCCTGCGCCATCCGTGCACAGGCCGCCAGATCCGCAGGAGTGCTGCCACCCAGTTGCAGCGCCAGCGGATGCTCGGATTGGTGGTATCGCAGAAACCGTTCGTGATCGCCATTCAGCAGCGCGCCGGTGGTGACCATTTCGGTATAGAGCAGGGTTTGCTTGGACAGCAGGCGCAGGAAGAAGCGGCAGTGGCGGTCCGTCCAATCCATCATAGGTGCAACGCTAAACCGCCGAGACAGCGTAGGGCATGAGTTTACTGGGGCTGTAGCTGAATTCTGGACCATTTTGCTCTACGTGTTTAAGGCGTGTTTTGGGGCGTTTTCAGGCGTTTTTAAAGGCTCGGTGGTACGATGTACCACCCAAAAACTGACGCGTACCACTTTCCATATGGCGACTATCAGGGCAAGAAAACTGGCAGATGGGAGTGTGAGCTACACGGCTCAGATCCGCATCAAGCGCGACGGAGTGCAAGTTTACCAAGAGAGCCAGACCTTCGCCCGAAAACAGGCTGCCCAGGCCTGGGCGCGTAAGCGCGAGTCGGAGCTCGATGAACCTGGCGCGATCGAGCGCGCAAGCCGCAAGGGCGCCACGCTCAAAGAGATGACCGAACGCTACCTGGTAGAGGTCGAGAAAGCCCGGCCGTTGGGCAAGACCAAACGCGCCACACTCAATGCCATCGGTGAGACGTACCTCGGCGGCCTGATCGACACGGACATCAATACTCAGTGCTTGGTCGATTTCGCGCTTTGGCGGATGAGCAAGGAAGGTGGCGGGGTTCAGCCACAAACCGCCGGCAATGACCTGGCGCACCTCGGTGCTGTTCTAGCGATTGCCAAGGATGCGTGGGGCTACCAAGTGGACCCGCTCGCCATGGGCGGAGCCCGGCGTGTACTGCGCAAGCTGGGCTACAACCTGAAAAGCCGTGAGCGCGACCGCCGGCCGACGTTGGATGAGTTGGGAAGGGTGCTGACGCACTATCAGGAGATGCAGGCTAGGCGTCCGACCGTCATCAATATGCTGAAAGTTGTGGGCTTTGCCCTGTTCTCTACGCGCCGGCTGGATGAAATAACCCGTATTCGCTGGGCGGATGTCGACGAGCATGGTCAGCGGGTACTGGTGCGCGACATGAAAAACCCCGGGCAAAAGATCGGCAACGATGTCTGGTGTTACCTGCCGGACGAGGCTTGGCAGATTCTCCAGACGATGCCAAAGGTCGGCGACGCCATATTTCCTTACAGCCCTGAATCTATCTCCACTTCATGGACGAAAGCCTGCAAGTTCTTGAACATCGCAGATCTGCACTTCCATGACCTTCGCCACGAAGGCATCAGCCGTCTGTTCGAAATGGACTGGGATATCCCGCGTGTGGCGAGCGTTTCAGGGCATAGGGATTGGAACTCGATGAGGCGCTATACCCACCTGCGGGGGAAGGGTGATCGTTACGTAGGGTGGGAATGGCACGAGAAGATGTTGAGGGCGCCCGTCCAACTGGGCGCCGCATCAATGAAGTGGCTCAGTAGGCGGGTTTTAGCCCGTTGAGTTGGTTGTGCTCCTTAACCGCGGCCGCGCGCTGTAGATCTAGGTAGGCGGCCAGGTCGGTGAGGTGGATGCCCTTGGCCGACTTCTGACTCGGTTCTAGGCGGGTAATCGGTAGCTTGATCTGACCACTCATCACCTTGCGCTGGAACATTTCCGGCGTTAGGTGCGTGAAGTAATCCCGGCACACCAGTTCCAGCGAGATAATCGCCTGGCCGTCGTATTGGGCCATCAGGATAAAGACAGTGTTCATGGCTAACTCCCTGGCGGCTTCACATCCGAAACGATTGATGAATGAACTCAGGTTGGGCCGTTTGCTCTTCAGGTTGAGCGGATGCAGCCTGAATCTCGCAATCAAACTGATGTAGCTCGCGGTTGGCGGCGGTTAAGGCTGCGGTGAGGCCTGGTATTGCGTTGACGCACCACTGATAAGCATCAGGCCCCACCCAGTGCTGGACCGGGATAACTTGACAGTCTGTGTGTGTGGTACTGGTACACAGGTACAGCAAGAGGAATACGTTCATTGGGCCTCCTTCTGTGTGTTGCTCTGCGTGTGAGCAAGGCGTGGCCTGACCTGAGTGAAAGGGATAGCGGAGGCCATGCTCATTACTCGAAAGTCGCGCTCGCTGAGTGACGCCTCGCTATCCGCAGATGAATCAGCGGGAAACAGTCTGTTGGCCTGTACGAACGCGGAAAACGCATCTTTGAAGTGCTCCGAGAGCGCCTTGCGCAGAGTGTCGTAATGGAGCTCGAGCTCGATGGCTTCTGCAGGCGTAACCTTGACGCCAACCTGCCTTGGTCGTTGTTTGCTCTTGTAGACGCCCGGGTCGGAGGTGTTATGGAGCTTTGCCAGTATCTGTAGAGCCAGCCGACGATCGAAGCTTGTGGCGGGGAACCAGCGAATTTCGCGGTGCTCGTCGACTAGATCATCGAGGGTCAGACCATGTCGCGAGAGCATTTTGTCCAGCATGCGCCGGGCGTTGATCTTTTCTCCTCCTTCGCCTCGCTCTGCCAGGGCCAGTAACTTGCGCAGTTTGTCCTGTACCTTCGGGCTGATATCGCCGCTTGCGCCCTTTGGATGATGTGCTTGCATGGTGCTTCTCCTTTGGGGCGATGGGGAGTTGCAGCTCCCCGTTGAACGCCCGTTTCTCAGTTCAGCGCGCGAAACGCCGAGGCTTGTTCTGCTTGGCTGCGGCCTGTTCGGCCATGAATGCTGCCCACTCCGCTGTTTTGCGCTGTTGGCGGGCCTTGCTGCAGCGTTGGTGAGTGCGGGTGGATCTGGCTTTGCCGCAGATGTCACAGCGGCTCGGCAGGTCCAGGCGATGGCTTGCCATCGCCGGGCGGGAGCGTTCGGCCATGTTCAGCGCTCTCCGCACAACATGCGGGTGAGCGCGTTCGGTTGACCGTCTGGTGTCAGCTTGTCGAGCGGGTGGGTAATGCGACGGCCGTTGGCTGCGCGCAAGGTCGCGACGTTGCCGTTGATCTCGACGATAACGCCTTTGCGCGCGCTGAAACGGTAGCTGCGGCCGCCGCCGCTGATTGCGACGTAGCTGACCTTGTCGCCGACAGCGAGTGGGGTTGTGGTAGCCTCTGCGGTGCCGCCTTGGGGTTGATTCACTTGCATGGTGCTTCTCCTTTGGGGTGGTCGGTGTCGAGGGGTTGCAGCCCCTCGGCACCACTCTTTCGGAACAATTCAGCCGGCGATGCGAACCAGGAAAATTTCTAGGTCCTTCAATCCATCGTTCTCGTCGTCAGCTGTCTGCCACTTCAATACTTCGTCGATTTGCTGGCGGGTGCAGTCATCCACGAGCAATGTGCGTTCTCCGCGCTCAATCCTTACTTCCATGATCGAAAGCAGGCCCGCCTGGGCGTATGCATCCGCATGGATGATGCTGGTGGGCTTTCCTTGCGCGTTTCGCTGCTCCTCGATCTGCCTTAGTTGGCGGGTCTTTCCCGTCGCCCTGGCGCCTTTGATGACCTTGATATGCATGGTGCTTCTCCTTTGGGGTTGCCCAGGCGTTGCAGCACCTGGGCGGTTGGGTTAGCGGACGATGGCCAGCAGTACGTCCGGTGCGAGGTTGCCCAGGACAATCAGGACCGCCAACGCCGCGGCGCTGCAGGTCAACGTGATCGCGTTGTCACTCAAGGTCGGTTCGTTGTCGTCTTGCATGGTGCTTCTCCTTTGGGGTGCCGAAGCGTTGCAGCGTTTCGGTGATGGGGTTCAGGGCTGGAATACCCAGCAGCGAACGGTTTTCGGTTTGTCGAACGCGTCCAGCAACCGGGCTGAGTTGACGCCCTTGTTCGACTCCAGAAACTTGGGTGACTTGCTCGTTTTCAGCAGGCGCTTCAGATCGCTGAGCGCAGGCACCTGCTGGCGCTTGTTGGCAGCCATCTCGACGAATTCATTGAGGTTCACGGCGATTAACCCGTCCTTGCGCGCATGGTTGAGCGCGCCTTTCTCATCCATGCCGTTGAGGAAGTCGTACAGGTCCCAAAACTCGCGCACGGTCGGGTGATCGGCGTTGATGGCCTGCTGGCGCTCCAGGGCCATGCGGTTGACCTCGGCGTGTGCTAGGGCCTTCCGGTGTTCGCCGAGGGGCACCACGTCTGCCAATGCATCCACCAGGCTGCGCAGTTGGGCATGGTTCTTTGCGATACGAACGGTACGGACGCCGGGCTGGGCCAGCAGTTCTTGCTCGTAGCCGGAGGTGTTTTCCTCCATCAGGCGCATGGTGTTGGCTTCGCGTTGCAGTGCCTTGATCAGGAAGCCGCTGATGTTTTCCATCGGCATGCGCTCCAGTTGCTCGGCGAACTGCTTGGTTTCCGGGGTGTGGTGCTCCCGGGTCAGGTGGACGTGGCAGAGTCGCTGCAGGATCGGCTCCGAAGCGTTCACCGGGTTGTTCTGCGCGATCAGCAGGGCGGCGCGGAAGGGCGGTTCGTGGGTGTCGTTGCCGTTGTTTCTGACGCCGGTAGAGCGAACGCTGCGGCCGTTGTAGGCGGTTTTCAGTTCGTCCCAGTCGAAGTGCTTCACTGGCTGGCCTTCCTTTTGCTCACGCTCTGACTCAATCAGCACTACCGGTAAGTTGCTGACCTGCGAGAAGTTGCGCGCACGGCTTGCTGCGGTCGCTTTGGATGGGTCGAAACCTTCGTAGTCGGTACGGCCGACCAGTTTCCACAACAGCTCCACCAGGGTGGTTTTACCCGAACCGGCTTCCCCTACCAGCTCCAAGAACATCAGTGATTTATGGATCTGGCGGATCTGCTCGGCGTGCAAGGCTCCCAGCCACCAGGCCAGCACTACCAGACCCTGCACGCCAAAGCAGCGCCAGTAGATATCGAACCAACCTTCGTTGTAGGTGTTGAGGTCGGTATTGATGTGCAGCACCGGCGACTGGCTCTGGGACTTGATGCTCAACTTTCCGAGGTCGAAAAAGTCTTCCTTGTTGCGCATCTGGATCTTCCCGCCGAAGAAGGCGAGGTCGTTGAAGACGTAGGCTCCGTGCTCGCGGCTGTAGCCGATCCATTCGATGGTGTTCACGGTTTTCAGGCAATCGAGCTGGGGCGCGAGAATCCGTTTCAGCTGTTGGGCGCTGCCCTCGAACATTGCACCGTTGGAGACGTTGAGCAGGCGATTGGCGAACTCAGGCGCTGAGGTGAGCTGCTTGGCCGTGAAAGTGCTTTTGATGACTGCCCCTTGAGGGCGCTCGATGCGGAAGTAGTACCAGGCCTCATCGGTAAGGTCGTTGCGCATGTAGTACAGCGCTTGGAAATTGCAGTTGGCGATGCTGGTCACGGAGCCAGACTGGCGCAGCGCCTTGTAGCGACGCTGTTGATCACTGAGCAACTGGTCTTCATGGCGCTCTGAACTCTCCAGATCGCTCATGGCGCGGTCATACCGCTCAAGGTCCAGCCGAAACCAATACAGGCGCTTGCGGAACGAAAAGTGGAATTCCTTGCGCTCGTCGCGCAGGTAGATGAGAAAGCCCTTTTCTTCAGCGGAATCGGCAAGCAGCAGGTCGCCCTGGTGAAGGGCCTCTTCCAGGTCTTGTTGGATACGTTCGGCTCGTTCGTCCTCACCCTCGATAGATTTCCAGCGCAGGTGCAGGTCGTTCCAATCGACTTTTTTGCCATTGGGTTGGGGGATCACTGCTGCTTTGCAGGTGAAGCCCAGGTCGCGTGCATCCTTCGCCCAGCGGCGCATGTTGGCCTTGGCGACTGGCTCGTTATCGAGCGCCCACACTAGGCGCGGAAGGGGTCTGTCAGCGTCGCGGCGCAGTTTGACCAACGCTTTGAGGGAATCGATAGGGCAGGGGGCGCTGGACATCATGGAAACGGCCGAGATGTCGTTGTGGCCCAGGGCAATGGCGTCAAAGATCCCTTCGTTAACCCAGAGCTCGTCGACTTCTAGCAGATCCAGGCTTGGTGGGCACCACCAGACGCCTTTGTAACCTGGCTGGCCCTCGCCGGTGGGGCGGAAGCGCGCCTTCATCTTTCCGAATCGCTCGGGCCGATCGATTAGGCGCTCCCAGTAGCCGCCCTTCTCCAGTGGGAAGCGCACCGTGGCACTGCCGATGTTGAGGCGGCTGTCCCAGTAGTTTTCCTGGGTGAACCAACCGGCGATCAGCTCAAATTTGAAGCCCCTCGCAAACTCAAGGTAGGCGCGCGCCGTGGCGAGCGGGTTGTCCGGTGTCGACGGAGCAGTCTTGCTCCAGTCGTTGAACAGATCGTCGTAGATGTCCTTTACGTGAACGCGATGGTCGCACTTTTCAGGCCGTCCGCAGATCAGCGTCCAGGGCGAGTCGTAGAAGGTGTACAGGGTCTTCTGGCCGCAACTTGGCGCAGGGCAAACACCCTTGCGCATGTAGTTGGTGCCGGGCATGTGCTTGAGCTGGTAATCCCGCTCAATGCGCTGGATGACTTCGGCTCGCAGCCTATGTTCCATTTCCATCGTGGCTTACTTCGCTTCGTCGAGACTATGTTTCAGGGCGCCAATCAGGCGTTTTTGCGCAGCCATGACCGGAAAGGCCACGAGCAGCGAGCCGTGCCGCAGGCCTTCGGGGATCATGCGAAAGCGATCGTCATACCAGTGCTCATTGAACTGGGCGCTGTAGTCAGCCCGGAGCGCTTGAAGCAGGGCTTCGGCCTGTTCGCGGGGCAGTTTTGCGGTGATGGCGATGTCGATTTCCATGGTCCACCTCAGATTTCGGGCAAAGCTCACCCAAACCCACGGGAAACGGGGCAGGGCGGGGTGTTTTAATAGGGTGTTATCGAGGGTTAGGCTTGAGAGCAGAGTCGCGCTGGGTGAGCAGAGTCTGTGGCAGAAGCCTTGCCGGGACTGGGTAGCGCAGATCGGCCCGGGTATCGATCAGATGCACGACCTTGCAACCAGGACTGGAGCCCCAGTCGATACCAATCCATTTGCGCTGCTGGATCACCTGCAGCTCGGTCCAGGCGTTGTGCACCAGCTGTTCAGCCATGAATACCGGCACTTCCAGGGCGGTCGTTAGGTGTCGGACGCAGTTGTCGTAGAGCCTGTCGGAATCCACCAGGTACTGCGCTTCATGTCGTTGCAGATAGGCAAACGCTGCACGTTGCATGCTGCTGCGGTAGTCATGGGGCAGGTGTTCGTGATTCATGGCGCACACTCCATTTCCATTTGGTCGAGCAGATCGGGTTGATCGTGGGCGGTCTTCATTGCCGCACGGCGTAAGGCGATGTCGGCGACCGGAAGGCGCACGGATGGGTTGGCCATACCGCTGGGGCTCATCTCGTGGGTCATCTCGAATTCAGCGCGTACTGACCAACCACAGGCCTCGTTGGTGCACTGCAGGTAGGCCACCCGCAAGAAAATGTGGGTGCCCTCGCTGGTGCGAATGCGCATGCGGCTGAGGCAGTGCGGACAGACAAGCTTGTAGGTGCTCATGCTCAGAGGGGCTCGGCAATTTCGAAGGCAACATTCAACGGTGTGATGGCGTCGCCAATTGCGATACGGATATCCATACCCGCAAGGCCTCCATTGGCCGTCTTTACGGTTTCCTTTAGGGTGTCTAGCCGCTGCTGGGCTTTTGCCAGAAGCTGGAGCAGATTCTCACGTTCATTTTCAAGGAGATCATTCATGGCAATTCATCCAAACAGGACAGTTGAAGAGCTGGAGCGTCGATTGAACGAGCGGTGTGAGGCTCTGTTGAAAGTCATGAAAGGCTTCCGAGAGGCAACACACACCACTTTGACTGGCTCCGAACCCGGACGGGCCATTAAGGGCCAAGACATACGTTTCGCTGTCGACGATGTGTCTACCGCTTTGAAGGAAATCAAATCCCAGTTGGGAAAGGGCTGATGCCTTACCGTCTTCAACGTGCACCTGCCTTGCTGTGTAGTTGAATCGTGGCCAGCACCTCGGCATGTCGTGCCGACATATAGCGCTGATGTGCGGCTAGGATGGCCTCGGCCTCCCCAGGCTCGATAACGCCGTCGTCCAGGGCCTTGGCGATGATCTGGTCGACATAGCCGCGCTTGGCGGCGGCATTCACGGAGCGGCTGTAGAGATCGACGTTGTCCAGGGTTTCGGGCTTGGCCAGTGGCACAAACATGCCGCCGTAGAGGCTGGCGATGTACTCGGGTAAATGAGTAGTGCGGGAGTCCTGTTCCAGCAGGTGTATCTGTTCATCGCTGAGTGGCCGGCTGCCGGCGTTCTCGTAAACGTGGTTGTCGAACTTCTTGAGTTCGTAGCCGAGACGTGCGGCTGCACATTCACGACCACCCGGGTAATCGCAGACCACCGCGCTCATCACCTGTCGTTTGGTTACTAGAACCGGGCGTTTCATCTTCTGGTTTCTCCTTGGAGTCATCGCCCCTACTGTGCATTTACAGCGCCGGTACGGATGGTTGTTCGTCGTTATCAGCGAGGATTCCGGGTAAAACCTCTTTGCCGATCACTTGGGACAGGTCCCGCAGAATCTGAAAGGTCAGTCGTCCACGAGGCAACGTTTTGTGGCCCGCCCAACGTTGAACTACTTGCGTCACCGTTCGCACCTCGTAGCCATGGCTGAGGGCGAATTGGCGGAAATTGCTGCCTCGCTCTATAAGTCGTGCCTGGATCTGGCGCTTTTCCATGGCTTGGCTCATGGTTGATGTGTTCCTAGTTGGTTAATATGTACTCATTGCGCATAAGCCTATTTATTCTATTTAAATAAATCAAGTGGTTTTTATTCTAAATGCAGAAAAAGTCTCTCGATGCCGTTCTTGATCGCTTGATGACGGTATTCACCGTTGATAGTGATAGTGAGTTGGCACGTAAGCTGGAGGTGAATCGACAGACCCTCGGCAGCTGGCGTAGTCGGCAATCCATACCTTATGCGTTATGCGTAAACGTAAGCGAGGCTGAAGGCGTTTCTCTGGATTGGTTGCTTACGGGAGAGGGGGCAATGTTGCGAGGTGTGTCAGCCGCAACCGCCGAATCGCCAGTCACTAACGCGCAGGAAGATGCCATCCTGGCTCTATTTCGCTCCTTGGAAGAGACCGACAGACGAGAGATACAAAGCGCTGCTGAGGAAAAGAAACGCATAAGGGATATCGAGCAGCGCCTCAAGGAATTGACTGAAGCTCTTGCCGATACCAAACGGCCAGCATAATCTGTACCCATTAAGAACGGATCAGTCAGACAGGGAAGCCGCTGATCCACTCGCATTAGCCTGGAATAGGGGGTGCGAGTCTGCCAACGGCCAGCCCAAAACTGATATTGGGCGTGATCCGTGTTCAAAAAAATTTTAGTTTACAGTCTCTTATCTCATACCTGCTTGCCTCGATCTTTATTGATGGTTGAGCAGTTTCTAACTGCTGCGCGTGATAAAAAATTAAAAATCATAGGTGGTGCTACGGTTTGGGTTTCGTAGTGGTTAGGCTATGTCCGATATAACGTTAGAGTTGCTTTAATAAATATTTCTGAGTATTTGCAGGGGGGGGAGATGGCGAAGGTTAAAGTTGTCCAGGAAAAGTTTTCTGTTTCGTATGATGCGGATGATGGTGATCTGAAAAATCATGAAATAGATGCACTTGATCTCGCAAAGTCTATACTTGGGGTTCATAGCGCAATTGCGGAAGCCAGTGCTCTTATGAATAAGGGGGCTGACGTCGATCTTAAGGTTTCTTCTCCTGTTCGGGAAGGCTCCGTAATTGTTGATTTTTTACTGTTTGCTTCCACCCCCGCTGCTCTTGAAGTTCTTCGATATATAGGGTTTTCTGCTGCTGGTGGTGCAATTGCCGGTGGGTCGCTTATCGAAGTAGTAAAAAAGCTAAAAAGCCGTAAGGTGGCGAAAGTTACGATTGAAGCTGATTCCGATGTGGCAAGTATAGAGGTTGATGGTGAAGTAATAAAGTGCAATAAGTATGTTGCTCAGCTTGCAGTCGATAAGAAAGTTAGGGATTCATTGCATAATGTTATTCAAGCGCCAATTGCTGGCAAAAAAAATGCCACTTTCAAAGTTTTGGATGAAGGGGAAGATGTTGTTCTCTCAGTAAAGGAAAGTGCTGCTCATAACTTTTCTCCTCTTCCCATAGGATCCCTGGAGTCGGAAGAGGTTACCAAGGAAAAAACTACAGCCTATTTCGTTCAAGTTAACTTCGAGTCTGGACGTGGCTGGAGGGTGCGTCTTGCTGATGGTGTTGAGCACGCTGTAGAGCTGGCAGATGAAAAATTCATGGCTAAAGTGAATCAGAATCAGCAAACCTTTTCGAAAGAAGACTTATTTGAAGTGGTTATTGAAACTAAGTCAGTATTTAGACAGACTAGATCTACACACTCATATACCGTCGTTGAAGTGACTAAGCACTTTGCGGATAAGGGTCGCCGGCTAGTGTGAGGAGCTCTCATGAGTATTAATCCTAACCTTGTTGAAGCGCTATATTATTTGTCTTTAATAATTTTGGCGCCGATTTTTTTCAAGTTGTCGCGAATATTGACTCGATATTTGCTCAATAGATTTGTGTCGACTGGAAAAGTAGTTGTTATCTACAAGCGTAATGGTTTGGTTGTTGGTAGAAAAACCATTAACACAACAGCTTATGTGGTAGATCAACTAAAATCTGCAAAGGGAGGTGCATAATGGAGGATTCTCCAAAGATTGCTCCTCAAGGACTTCAGGCCTCTATTACGGCTGGGCTTGGAACTTTTGCAACGGCAAGTTGCATGAAGTGGCTTCCAGCAGAACATGCGCAATATTGGGTTAGTGCGACTACCTTGTTGGTTCCGGTAATTGGTTACTTGGTTGCTAAATTTTTCTATAGCATTGACGAACCTGAAGGGCTTACTCAGTACAAGGCCAGATTGAAGAGAGATATGGCTAGCCAAAAAAAGATAATGAAGGACAAGAATGTCTCGGAAGATGTTAAAAAGAATGTCCGAGAAAAATATACCAGCACGATGCTAAAGTTGGCTTCTGCGAACCAAGATTACACAGCGCAGGGGGTCGTGGCAGATTAGTTTTCCAATAGGGCTAGGTGCACTACGACGCGCTTATCATAATTGCATCCTGGCCCATTCTCTATCGACCGCACGTTTTGCTGTCGTCTTGCTCGCATACAACCACCTCAGCCGCCGTGGCTTACTCTGATCTCCGGCCGTGATGGTCTTCTCTTTACCGGTCTTCTTGTCACGGTAGTAGGCGATGATCCCTGTGTAATCCCCTTTGTTCTCTTCTGCCAACCCTTCGACGGTGTCCTCGGGCAACTTGCTTTCCAGCTCCAGGCTGACGGTGTAGCCGCTGTCAGCGCTGAGGCTGTGCTGTACGTTGCCGCCGTACCAGATAATCGCGTCGACCTCGGGCTTCACGCCTTCCAGGGTATAGGTCAGCTCGGGGATCAGATCCGGCCGGCCCACGGCCAGGGTGTAGCTCAAGGTGGCGCTGCCACGTTGCAGGCGGTTGAATTCGGCCCGGGCTGCCCGTAGTGCTGACTGGCGGTCGCTGAAGGTGTGACGCAGATCCTTGAGGTTGTCACCGCCGCCGGCGATGGCCTCTTGTTTCTTGGCACTGTTCACGTCGTAGAAATAGGCGCGCACGCCGTCGTAGCTGTCGCGGTCGGCCTGCAGATAGCGGTGCTGGTCACCGTCGGCACGGGTGAGGGTGATGTGCGGGAGCTCCATGCCGCTGGCGGTTTTGCCGCCACCGGCCGGAATGCACAGCAGGCAGCCAGCCTTGACGGTGACCACGGCGTCGAACTCTTCACCGACTCGGCTGATCAGGTTGGCGTCTGATTCGTTGGCCTGGTCCAACTGCAGGATGGGCAGGCCGTCCAGGGCGCCGGCAATGGTGGCGGTTAAACCGTTGCCGATGGCGATATCGCCCAGGACATCGCCAAGGGTGGTGTTGCTCCAGCTCCGCTCGCGTTTGGTTTTCAGCCCCTTACGCAGATCGGCCGAGCGCGCCCGGATGCTGAGCACGTCCGGAGCGCCGCTGTGCTCGGTCTCGTCGACGGTGTAGGTGCCCTTGTCTACCAGTCCGGTGTCACTCCAGCCCAGCCAAAGCCTGACCACGGCACCCTTCGGCGGAATGGCCAGCAGCCCGTCATGATCGCTCAGGGTGATGCTGAGCTGATCGGCTTCAATGCCGCGGTTGTCGGTCAATTGCAGACTTATCAGGCGCGGGCTGATGAGTTGGGCGATATCGTTGCCATCTACAGTGATGCGGAAGGCCGGGACAGCATAGGCGGCGTCGCGGCGGTACCGGTCGGCAGCGTCTTCGATAAAGCCCGTAACCCGGGCGAGGGCGGCATCGATCACAACAGCATCCTCAAGATACTCACGCCAGTGCTGCCGGCGGCGCCGATCAGGTCTATCCGGTCATCATCGATGCGCTTGAGATTGAGCGTAAACTCCAGGCGCCGCGGCGTGCCGTCACGGAAAAACACCGTCTTGGTCTCGCTCAGGCTCTCGATCACCCACAAACCGTAGATCCGGCCGCTGCCTTCGACCATGGGCCAGGCCTTGCCGGTGTTCGCCATCAGTCGCAGGGTGTCGAGGCTCAGTACAGACCCGGCCAACTCGGGGAGGATGACGCCCGGCAAGGTGATCGAGTCGTCGCCTCGGCCCACAAACTGCCTGGCGGGAGCGGCGCCAATGCGGGTATTGCTGACGTGCCTCCACTCGGTCTGTCGTTGCAGCTCCTGGTAGGCGGCTGTGGAAAGGCTGAAGACGAACATGCCCAAGGCCATCATCATGGCGATTTACTCCAGGTCGGACAGTTGGCTGCGCTTGCGGGCGCCTTTTTCGCTTTCAATGCGCGCAAGTTCTGCCCGCACGGCGCGGCCGATAGCCAAGGCGTCCATGCCTGGCGTGGGGTGGATGTTGATTTCGTAGTTGTCGTGGCTGTCATAGGTGGTCGAAGCGGCTGTGCTGATGGGCGCGCGGGTATCGACCGAGAGGCCGGGCAGGACAGCAACGCCCAGGCCCAGGCTGCCCGCCGTGGTGAGCTGCTGGCCGAGGTTGGTTACCGCGTTCAGCGCGCCTTTCTGGCCGGCCTGCAGCCCTTGGGTCAGCCCTTCCATGGTGAAGCCGCCGAGTTCGGCGAACACCCGCGATGGGCTGTGGATGTCGAGCTTTTCCTTGAACCAACCAATGGTTGAATCGCCGATCGCGCTGATGGTCTCTTTCACCTTGCCCATGCCGGCGAGTAAGCCATTCACCAGGCCATTGACGATCATGTTGCCGAACTCGGTGAACTGGGTCGGGAGATCGAGGCCCAGGTAGTTCAGGACCTCGGCAAATGCCCGGTAGATGATCCCGATGGGACTGAAGTTGGCCAGGACGGTCACGATGCCGCCAATGCCGCCAGAAAACCCGGCTTTGATCTCGTTCCAGAGGCTGATGACATAGGCTTTCACCGCGTCCCAGTTCTTGTAGATCAGGTAGGCAGCGCCGGCGAGGACGGCAACAACGGCAGCGATTGCCAGTACCACCGGGTTTGCGGCTAGACCCCACATGGCGATGCCAACCATGCGCAAGCCGGCCATTAATGGGCCTATCAATATGCCGGAGAGCAGACGAACGCCGGTACCTAAGAGTTTCAGCAAACCGATGATGCCAGGTAGACGAATGCCTACCGAAGCCAGCATAAAGCGCATGGCGATCATAGGGCCGAGTATTCCGGCCAGCCCGATGGTGAGGCTGCCCAGGGTGGTCATCAAGAGGGCAAATCCACCGACGGTGATGACGATGGCCTTGCTGACGGCAGGGTTCGCTTTAAGAAACTCGCCGACGCTGTGCAGCAGGCTGCTTAGGTCCGCGGCGAGCTCACGCAGCCAGGGGCTGTTTTTGTCAAACAGTTCGACTGAGATGTTCTCAAGAGCGGCGTGCAGCATGGTCATATCGCCTTTGAGGTTGTCGAGTTGAGTCTGTGCAACTCGGGAAGCCTCGCCCTCGGAGTTATTCAGGCTACCGCGCATGCTTTGAAACTGACCGGTTTCAACTGAGCGCATCAGCGTGCCAAAACTGGTGACCGCGTATTGGCCGGCAATATCCTTGTAGACTGCGCCACGTTGGACGTTGCCCATACCCTTGGTCTTTTCGTTGATGTCTTTAAGGATATCGAGCATGTCCCGCATGTTGCCGGACTTGTCCTGGGTGTTGACTCCCAGTTTGGCGACAGCCTTGGAGGTACCTATGCGGGTCAGAACTGACCGCATGGCAGTGCCTGCCATGCTGCCCTGGACTCCGGCGTTGCCGAGTAGTGCAGTAGCAGCGGTTACGGTTTCAAGGCTTTGGCCGTATTCGCGGCCTACTCCGGCGCTGTACTTCAACGACTCCCCGAGCATGCGGATATCAACGTTGTTACGGGTGAACGCTGCAGTCAAAACGTCGGCGACCTTGCCCATTTGCTCAGCAGGAATACCCATCGCGGTCTGAATGTTTGAGGCGATATCAGCGGTTTCTCCAAGCTCCATATCACCGGCTGCGGCCAAGTTGAGCATCCCTGGCATAGCCCCCAGGATTTGCTTTGGGTCGTAACCCGTTCGCCCTAAAAAGTACTGACCCTGAGCCACTTGGCTGTCGGTAAATTTGCTACTGAGCGGCAGTGTTCTGGCCTGGTTCCGAAGGGCTTGCATGGCCTCGCTGTTTTTATCGGCCACACGGGTGACAGCCTGGGTGGATGACATGATGGCGTCAAAGTCGTAGCCGACCCCGAGCATGGTCCGCAGCTTCTCCCCGGCATACATGCCGGTGGCGCGTGCGGCCATGCCGGTGCCTGCCATGGACGCAGTCGTCTGCACACCTTTGCCATAGGCGGCTTTGGCGCGTTTAAGGCGTTCTTGCTGGGCGGCGAGTCGTTTGAGTCTGTTCGTCTGGTCGCTGATGCTGGCGTTTGCGCTAGCGATTTGGCTGCGTAAATTGCGCTCATGACTGGATAGGTTCTTGGTACTGATACCCGCGGCACTCAGGCGGCTGCGCAGCGCTTGCAGTTGTGCGCTCTGTTGCTGGTGCTGTTGTTTCAGGTTGCTGGCATCACGCACTGCGCGCTTGAAATCATTGCTCAGGGCTTTTGTCGGCGCGCTGGCGGCGCTGATTTGCTGGCTCAGAGCCTTTACCTTTGTGCGTGCTGCGCTAAGGGCTTTTTCCGTCTGCTCGGCGGCTGCGCGTTGTGTACGCCAGGCGCTCACGTCCTTTTGCTGACTGTTGAGCTCCTTCAAGCGATCACGGGTGGCTTTTAAGGCGTGGGCGGCCTTATTGCTGCCTCCCATGATGCGCTTGAGCGGACCGGTGGTGTTGTCGATGGCATTGAGCAGCACGCGCAGTTTCAAATCATTTGCCATCGACGCTACTCCGCACCCTGGCGCGCTCGCGCCAGTCCATCAGTTCCTGCAGGCCCAGCCGGTCCATGTCAGCCGGCGCCCAGTGAAAAACCACGGCCAGATCGGCCATGGCGTCCTCTACGCAACGAGGGATACTTCCGTCTTCACCGACTTCTGCAACAAAAAACCGGAGATCTTGCTGCCACAGGCCAGCAGGTCGGCAGGGTCCATGGCTGCGGCTTCCGGGGCGGTGATGCCTGGGCTGCTGATGCGCGGCAGGATCTTGATCAGGGTGGCAACGTCCATGTTCAGCAGTTCGACCAGGTGCACGCCGCGCAACTCGCCAGCTTGGGGTTTGCGCAGAGTGATCGTGTCGATGGTGGTCTTGCCCCGGGTGATCGGGGTGTCGAGGACCACGGTGTTGTCTTCGATTTCGGCAGGGGCTTGGGTGTTGTCGTCGGTGTTCATTGAGTGCTCCAGGTTGCGGTGTTATCCGCTCTCGGCCCGAGAGCGGCAGGGAATTAGATGCCGATGGCGTTGCGCTGTTTCTCCAGCATGTCGACGCCGTTGACCTTCTCGATGAAGTTGAGCAGGTCGATTTCGATGATGTCTTCGTTGTCCACGGTCAGCTTGTAGTAGCTGCAGGTGGTGGTGATGCTGTGTTCAGTGTCTTCGCCGGGGGAGGCGTCGCCCATCTCGATGGTTTCGTGTCGGCCACGTACCACGACCTCGACGGTGCTGATGTCGCCGGTGTCGTCCTGCTGAAAGGCGCCGGAGAAGCGCAACATGATCCCGGAGGCATTCACCGAGCCGAACTGGCGCAGGGCGATCAGGTCCAGGCCGCCGGTTTTCCATTCGAACTGGATGCCGTCATCGGAGAAGCCCAGGTCTGCCTTGACCGAGCCGTTCATGCCGCCGCCCCGGTAGGACTCCATCTTGCGGCCGAGGGGCGGCAGGGTGACCGACTTGACCACGCCCAGGTAGCTGTTGCCGTCGTTGAACAGGTTGAGGTTTTTCAGTTTGCGAGGCATGGCCATGGTGGTGTTCTCCGGTGTCCTGGCGCGGGGTGACTCCCTTCGCGGGGGAGCCCCTGGTTAGCTGTTGATCTTGCTGGCGAAGTCCATCAGGTAGCGGTCGGTGATCCGCTGCCGCAGGGTGAGGTCTTCCAGTGGTGGAACCGGCGTGTAGTCGTAGTCGATGAACAACTTGCCGGCCTTGAGGGTGTCCTTGTCGTTGGCGTCTTCCTGGTACCAGCAGTTGCCACCGATCAGGTACCCGGCCGAGATCAGCTCGCGGAACTTGGCGTTGATGCCGTTGATGATGTCTTTCACCAGGGTCGGGGTCATGGGCCTGTCCACGGCCCACATGTGCGCCTCGGCCATGGTGTCGGCGAGGATCTGCGCTGTACGGGTGTAGTTCTCGAAGGCGAATAGCGGATCGTCGCTGCAAGTCCGGCTGCCCCAGAATCGGAAGCCGCCCTCGTTGATCAGGGTGGTCACCTCGTTGGAGTTGAGGTAGTTGGCGTCGGTTGCCGGGTTCTGCAGGTCCCAGAACACGTCGGCGCTGATACCGGTAACACCGTTGACCGCGACGTTGGACAGGGTCTTGTGCCAGCCGACCTCCTGGTCGATCTTCGCCCGCAGGCCCAGGGCGCGGGCGACGGCGGAAGCTTTGGTGGTCGCGTTGGCGGTGGTGTCCCAGTGTTCGAAGTCCGGCCAGATCACCATGACTTCGCGGGCGCCGAAGTTCTCGCGGTAGGCGACGGCCTCTTCCTTGGTCTTGCTGTCCCGGGCACTGACGTAGCAGAAAGCCCGCAACTGCTGGCCGATCGAGACCAGCGCCGTCGCCACCGGCTGGCTGTCGAGGCCTGGTACGCCGAGGATGCGTGGCACCAGGCCGACACGTGCTTTGGCCGCGAGCAGAGCTTTCATGCCGGTGTATTTGCCGTCGGCGGTGGTGGTGCCGATCAGGGCGCTGATGGTCGCAGCTTCGGTTTCGCCTTCCTTGACCCGCACCACGATCACGTAGGGCTTGGTCTGGTCGGCAATGGCCTGCAGGCTGGCGCCCAGGGTGCCCTTGGTGCCGGCTTTGCCAACCGCGGTCTGAACGTTGGTCAGCAGGACCGGGGTATCGAGCGGAAATGCCAGCGGATCAGCGTCGTCGGCAGTGCAAACCAGGCCGATAACAGCGGTGGGGATGGTGCGAATGGGGCGGGTGCCGTCGTTGAGTTCGAGGACCCGCACGCCGTGAAGATAATCGGCCATGGGTTTTGCCTGCGCAGTGAATGGGGTGACAGTGCACAGGCTGCCGCGCGCGCGTCGGATCGGCGAGCGCGCAGGTTTGTAGGGGAGGGGGATACAGGGAGAGGGTGCGGAGCCGGGTTACTCGACTTGCTCCGCAATCCACTCTGGCGCAGTGGGGCGGTGCTGGATATTGGGAAAGTTCGCCGACTGTGGCCAGTCGCGCAGGGCCTGCATGTACAACAGCAGCTCGTTGAACTGATCACCTGTCAGCGTGGTAGCCGCGCCTATTTCGAGCTGGTCACGGTGACGCTCGCGTAGCCACATCACCGACGCCAGCTCGGCGTCTCGCCACTGGCGTTCCTGGGTTACCGGATCCAGCACCACTTCGGGCGCATCGATCAGATACGGCAGCCCCTTGTCATCGTGCGCACGGACCATCCCTGGGGCAGGGTTAGCGATCACCGATAGATAGAGCGCTTCGGGAATTTCAACCGCGTCAGCTGGAATCGCTGTATGCAGCCCCTGCAAGTAAGTTGTTTGAGTCGTCTTGCTATAGAACCTGTTCATGCCACTACCCCAAAATTTTATCGGCCGACTGCAAAGTACTTGGGAGTTACGCTCCCCGTCCCGCCGCTATTGAATAGATTGCAAAACGCTCTGAAACCATCCTTTGTTTCCGAGTGAGTCTGAACCATGCTGTCAAAGTTTCCTGTCGCCGCGTGCGCAGTCGAAGCGATAACAACAAAGC
Organism: Pseudomonas sp. LD120; assembly: GCF_009861525.1. Taxonomy (GTDB): domain Bacteria; phylum Pseudomonadota; class Gammaproteobacteria; order Pseudomonadales; family Pseudomonadaceae; genus Aquipseudomonas. Next base: position 2,384,817 of record NZ_WVHL01000005.1, read on the forward strand.
ATTCAGACGGAAACGATATTGGGAACGAAATGAGCTGTGCATCTGCTGCAGAGTTTCCACCAATCTGCAGGACGCCCGTACCCCACTGAAAGACAAGACCGCCAAGCCACGTCGGAAATGCAATGTATCCATTGGCGGTGAGACTAGCCGCGAATCCAAGGCGGAGTTTTTTTGGCGTGACAATCACAGAGTCATTAGTGTCTGCAAGCATCTGCACCTGAGTCGCAACTTTAGCCGTGCCCTGATTGACTTCGGTCGCCTGGGCCGCCAGCAAGGCCAGAGCTGCAACGTCAATGTTTCCCTGATTTATGGGCGCGTTCCAGGCCTTGATGCACCACATGACAGCCAAGTTGCGAGGCCGGGTTTCTGCCCCTCCTGTCGCTTCCAAGCCAACTGAAGACAAGGCACCTGCTGACACATACCCGGGAGAACCAAGCCCACTACCAGGGTTTGATCCGTATTGAACACGGTGGGTATGAGACTTGAACTCATCCGCCTGCCAACTGCCAAGCCCCCGGCCCGCATCCACGCCACGACCATGGTCCCAGCCTCGCAGGAACTCACCCCGCGACTCTGGAAGCCGGAAGTTACCGGCGCCCTCGTCGCCCTTATTGAAAGTGGTACCCAGGTACGCCGCCAGATCTGGATAGGCTGCAATGCTCTTATAGTTGCCATCCATCTCAAGGAATCCTGGCGGCACACTACCCTTGGGAAACGCCACAATCGAGCCCACCGGCAGAGACGACGCCTGGGCGATTATCGACTCGATCTCTGGCTTGGTGTAGGTATCGGTAATGCCATGCCCGGCCAGCGTGTTCGGGCTGGTACCGGCGATCACCCGGCCATACTTATCAACCGTGACCTTGGTGTAGCTCCCAGCATTTACGCCTGTGTGGCCGGCCACCATCTCAAAGGCCAGGTCCGTGGTACCAAGCACAATTGGCGCATCGGTCACCAACTGCCAGACGCTGTCGCCATTGGCTGCGCCTTTCTCAACGTGAACAAACAGCCCGGGGGTAACTTCAAGGCTGGTATCGGCATCCTGAGTTCGCGACCAGGCTCCCGCAGCTGCAACGTACAGCCCGTTATCCTTAGCCTGGGCCTGGTTCTTGACCAGGACACGGTTGCCGGCGGCCAGGGCCACCGAGTCGATCATCTGCAGGCCGCTAAGGGCGATAGCTCCAGAGGTTGCCACCAGCACCGAATGCTTGAAGTCCTGCTTGTTCAGCTCTTCCAGAATGCGCTGCTCGACAAAGGAGCGCGTTGCCAGGACGACGCTCGGGTCAATTTTCAACTGAATGTTGGAGGTGCCGTTCGTGATGATGTGCATCCGCACGACCTGATTCCGCCCCGAGCCCTGGGCGAGCAACGGCTTGTAGCTGGGTGCCACGTTGGCGACCGCACAGAACACGCCGTCCTTGTCCTCGATCGCCAGCTCTCGAATCCACCAGCCGCCGACTTCTGGTGGTAGCACCAGTTCGGCAATCAGCACCTTGTCATCGGTCGGCGAGACATACAGCGCATTGAGTGGTGCGCGGTAGACCTGGCGGATCAGCTGCGTTTGCCCAGGGCTTGGCACCGGGTCGGTGTCATTGGCGTCACCGATGAGCATGTAGCTGGGCTCCCAGGGGATGCCCAGGGCGTCGCAGTTGGTTTTCTTGGCAGCGCCGAGGCTGGTGAGCATGCCGCCGAAAATGGAGTTCTGATTAACCATGGGGGTATACGTCCAGTTCGTCGAGGGTGTATTCGCTGACGCCGCTATAGCCCTGGATCACGATGTCGAGGTCCGGGTTGGTCCAGGGGTAGGCGTCGATCTCGTCACCGTCGAAGACGGCGACGCCGGTGTAGGCGTTCAGGCGGGTTTCAAGGGTGATATCGAGGCCGATCAGGTGGCGGGTGAGGGGCTTGGCATCGTCGATCAGCCAGGTCAGTTCCTGGTACATCTCTTCGGTGATGCCGGTATCTAGCACGCCGACCTTGAGTGCAAAGGTCGCCCTCGGCCCGTTGGGCACCTTCTGCCACCACTCGACGACCTCGATCAGATAACCCAGCGGCTCCACCACCCGGCGCAGGGCGCCGATGGTGCCCTTGCGTGAGTGGATGTAGTACGCCGCACGGATCGCGGCACGCTTGGCTGCCTCCGTCCACTGGCTGGACCAGCGATCTACAGAGAAGGCCCATGCCAGGTACGGCAGCAAATGAGCCGGGCACAGATCCGGGTTGTACAACTGACGCAACGGAATCGGTACGCGCTGGATCTGGGCCAGGGCCTGGGCGGCCTGACGTTCCAGCGGCGTGGAATTGCGCGGCAGTAGGGGCTGGTCGGTCATCATTCACCCCCCAGCGCCAGTGTGATGGCTGTGCAGAACGGCGCCTGATAGGGCGTTGCAACAATATCCACCCAGTCCTGCAGCACGACTTTGCGCACGCCTTCGACGTGCAGCCGGGCATGCACCACAGATTCGGACACTTCCAGGCCGAGGCGCCGGCGCTGGTGCACAAATGCCCGGAGGCTCGCCTGCGCGGCAGCGAGCGCCAACTCGTTTTCAGGGCCGTTGCTCAGCATGTAGAGCGTGGCCTTGACCTGGTAATTGATGATCTCGGCGCCCTGGACGGTCAGCCGGTCGGCGACGGGCCGGCGGTCGTCGTCGCTGAGGTAGGTCTTGACCGCCGCGAGTAGGGCAGGCGAGGCCGTACCGTCGCCGAGCAGGGATTGCACAGTGATCACTGCCTCGGCCGGCGCCGGGCTTTCTGCCGTAGCGTCGGCAACCTGGCCATCTGCGGAGCGCGCGTGAAAGATGTAGCTGTTGCGCGGCCCCGCGGTGCTCAGGCCTTCCCAGGCCATCTGGGCTCGCTCGCGTAGGCTGTCATCGTTCTCCATGACGCGGGCAATCGGTGGCACGGCCGCGGGGTTGGCTTCCTGCACCACCAGACGGGCGACGTTGTAGTTTGCCGTGAGGTTGTCCAGGTCGGAGTTCTTGGCCAGGGCCAGCATGTTGGCGACAGAGGCCTCATTGACTCGCTGGCGCCAGATGGTTTCCCGGTAGGCGTTCTCCTGCAGCAGCTTGGTCAGCGGCTCGGATTCCAGCGCCAGGCGGGCGGCGATCTCGGCTTGCTCCTCCACGGGCCAGAGGCTGATGGCGTAGGCCTTGCGTTCGGCGAGGATCTGCTCGTAGTCGATCTGCTCGACGATCTGCGGCGCCGGCAGCTGGCCCAGGTCGATAGCGACAAAGGTGCTCATACGCTGCCCCCCAGTTGCAGCGGAACGCTCAGGCTCAACGGCTCGTTGGTATCAACGCGGCTGCATTCAATGTCCATCACCGACTGGCCCTGAAGCGTCGCGCCAACGAATTGCACCCGGCTCAGGGTAATCCGTGGCTCCCAACGCATCAGGGCCATCACGGTGGCCGCGTAAGCGCGCAGGCGGGTCGCGTCGTTGAACGGGTGGTCCACCAGCTCGGCCAGGACGCTGCCGTATTCACGGCGCATCACCCGGGTACCGAGGCGCGTGGTCAGGATATCGGTGCAGGACTGGACGATATGTTCTTCGGTGCTGAGGGCGGCGCCGGTTTCTCTGTTCATTCCGGTACTCCCGTCTTGGCGCCACCAGGCAGCACGCCGCCATGCAGGTGTTTGACCAGGCTGATGCCGGCCGCGACAACGTCTTCTGAAACGGTGACCTTGCCGGTTACGGACTGATTGCCGGTCTGGGTGTAGTCGCCCTGGTGGGTGATTGGCCCGACGATAGTGATGCCGCCGTCGCTGACTAAGTTGGTGGTACCGCCCGGGGCCAGGGTGGCGTTCAGGTGGTGGGCGACGCTGTCGTACTCGATCACCGTGCCGTCGCTGTAGGTACGACGGTGGAGCCCAGCGCGGTCACCGTTGGCCGGGGCGCTGTCGCTGAACAGGCCGGTCAAGGCTACGCCGTTGCCCAGCTGACCGGAGGGGCTGATCAGCAGGACCTGCTCGCCGGCGGTGGGTGGGTCCCATTCCTTGGCGGATCCGGCACGCAGGGCCAGCCATGGCAGCCAGGTGGTAGTCAGTTCACCGGTTTTCACACGCACGCGCGGAGGCTTCATCTGGACTTCGGCGACAACGCCAAAGCGTATGAGGTTTTCAATCAGGCGGGCGAGGGTGGCTAGATCGTTCATGGCGCCGAGAATGGCGCTACGCGCGGAGGGATGCAGTATTCTTCAGTTGTGAATGCCTTGCTTACAAGTAAACTGTTCTCTATACATAAGACCTAATTTTCTGCTACTCGGTGAAATGGACTTTTATGAAATATATAGTTCCTTCTGTTCGCGCTACTGCATTTAATTGTCCGCATTGTTTTGCATATGCCAAGCATCAGTGGTCAGATGTTTTTTTGAATAATCTTAACGATAGAGATCCACTTCCGAAAATACATGTAAAAAATGAAGTTGTTGAGGCGCTTACTAAGTTTGCCAAAGGGACTGAAGTTAATGGTGCGATTAGTGTCTCAAGTAGGTTGGCGAATGGTGAGGTGTTTAGATTTTATGATCATGATAAAAGCGGATATATTTCATTGGGCAATGTGTTTTCTGGGGAGTGCTCTAATTGTAGTGGGGTAACTATCTGGGCTCATGAAAAACTTATTTTTCCGAGTACTAGTGGTGTGGTTCCTGCAAATGTGGATATGCCAAAAGATATTCGGCTGGATTATGAAGAAGCCAGCTCTATACTCGATAAGTCGCCACGTGGTGCAGCTGCATTGCTGCGACTGGCAATTCAAAAATTATGCAAAGAGTTAGGGCAGCCTGGGAAAAATATTAACGATGATATCAAGTCGTTAGTGGCGGCTGGCTTGAGTTCTATGGTTCAACAGGCGCTGGATACAGTGCGGGTAATTGGGAACTCAGCCGTTCATCCAGGTCAGATTGATCTTAAAGATGATCGCCAGACCGCAGAGTCTCTTTTTATGCTTGTAAATTTAATTGTTGAAAAAATGATATCTGAGCCAAAGCATGTTAAGGCTATGTTTGACTCTTTACCTGGTAATTTGATTCAGGGGATTAAGGATAGAGATAAGAAATAACACTTATCCTGCTAGATGAATTAGTAGGCCGTCACGAATAGTGTCTAGGTCTGCATCGGTAAATCCGAGTACTTTCCGCGGTTCATACTTTACCTCTGGCGCCCCACGCTCGGCCCGGTCCTTTAGCCCGTATTGATGCACACGTGCAATACGGGCCACCCGTCCCGTAAACCCAACACTGATCGCATTACCGTCCCCCTGAACCTTCAAGAAGCTCGCAGTGCGCAGCTTCTTGAACATCTTCACCTGGCGCTTGATGCGTCCTTGTTTGCCCCGCAGGTTCCGTTGTTTACGCGGTGCGTACTTGCTCCCGTCCGGGTTGCGCTGGGCGATGATCCGCTGTTGCTGGCTGCGGCGCAGGGCCTGGCCGATGCTTCGGGCGAGCTGATTGCGTGCGGCGGGATGCAACTGCCCCAGCAGGCCCGCGGCCCAGTCCTCCAGTGCTTCAAGATCAGCCATTGGGCACTATCCATTCCGGGCCGCTTTCGGGCCATGTTGGGTTGCGCTGGGGTTCACCTGGGTGCCTGATGGTGGTGTTGCCTGCATCATCAGTACGAACGATCACGCGCTCGGTGAGGGGAAGGGTCAAGCTCATGTCCACCTTGCTTTTGTCGATGAGGTCGGCTTCAAACTTGATGCCGTCGGCGGACTTATCGAGGTTTTCCAGCAATTCGGACTGGTTTACGCGCAGCCACTCCAGCAGCGGCAGCATGACGTTGTCCGGATGGCCGGCGAAGTCGGTCAGGATCACCTGCAGGTCATAGCTGTATTCGAACGAGAGGCTGGGGGCCGCGGTGCAGCGGACCTTGCCGTTGTCGATGAAGATCAGCAGTCGGTCGGGGCTGTGGCGCAGTTCCGGGATCTGTTCCAGCAGGAAGGCCCGCAGGCTATCGGGTTTGTTCATGGTTTGGCCTGCTGGTAGCGGTAGATCATGTCGACCTGGCCCGCGCATTCGGCCCAGGCGGCCTCGATACGGTCCTGGTCGGTGATCAGATCGCCGTTACTGCTTGGGCTGGTCGCCGGCAGGCTGCAGGGCACCACGGCCGGACAGCCACTGACGATAAGCGTCGGCGCCGGTGAGGGCGGGGCGCTCGCGCAGCCGGCGAGCAACATCAGGCAAGGGCTGCTCAGCCCAAGCGCGCAGATCAGCGTTTTCACGTTTTAGCCCCTTGATGGTGAGTTGTCGTTTGGCGAGCCCCTGGCGTAGCAAGTCCTGTTCCGTGCGCAAACGGGCCTGGGCCTCGCGTTCGCCAGAAAGAGCAGCCTCCAGGGCATTTGCTTTGCCCTCGCTGCGTCCGGCTGCGGCCAACGCATCCCGGGTGTCTTTCTCGGCCAGCTCCCTGTTCTTGTCGGCGACTTCGATGCGTTGCTCCTGATTCCAGGCGAGCAGGCCCAGCACGCCGACCAGGGCCAGGCCCAGCAGGATCTGGCGGATGGTGCTCATTTGAGGAACTCCCCCAGGATCAACTGGCGGTATTGCTCGTCGGTATAGATCGCGCGGGCCTCATTGAAGTAGGCCTCATCGATTACCCCCGGTGTCAGAAGATGGCGCTGATAGCTGCCGCCGTTGAGCTCGATCAGTTGCAACATCAGATCCGTTTCTGGGGTATCGATCCCCAAGTCGCGGACTCGGCTCGCCGTTGTTGCGTAGTACCCACCTTGGCGGACCTTGGCCGACTTGAGCCAGTCGAACTCGTCGTAGATCCAGATAGCTTGTTCTTGGTCGAGGTCATCAGGAGGGGCCTGATGGTCCGAAAGTACGACGACCCCTGGCAGGCGCCCGAGTAAATCCTCTGCTTGCAGGGTGACGAAAATCACCGTTTTGCCCTGGGCGGTGAGGTCGTTTGCGATTCTCACCAGGCGGGTGGTCTTCCCTGTCTGGCGACCGGAGATTTCGAGGTAGGCGATCTTGGCGGTCATGCGCGGTACCAGCCCAGTTTGTTCATGGCCCCGACGTCCAGGTGTTCGAGCGGGCCGCGAATCACAATCACCCGACAACCCGGGTCGACGAATTGCAGCGCCTCGGCCAGCAGCTCCATGGCTTCTGGCTCGGTGTTTTCAGGCACGACCAGCACGTCTCCGTCCTCTACCTTGAGCTTGTGCACCGCTTCGAGATCGATCATGCCGGTACCTCCTGACCGCAGCTGCATGCACTGTGCCGCTCATAGGCACGCAGGAGCTTGGTGTCGTACAGGTTGCGCTGGTAGTTCGGCCCGTTGTACTGCCTGGCAAAGTCGGCCCACTTGCGGGCCTTCAGCGCTTTGTGGAGGGCCGGATCGGTCTCGATGAAGCGGACGAATGCGTCGAACTGGCGGGACTCGCTCGCGCTCATGGCAGCCACGAAGTCCTGCACGTTGGCATAGCCCAGGCGCTGCCAGTGAAAGCCCATGATCTGAAAGGCACCCCAGGAAGCGGATTCGAGGGCCGCGGTGTCATCGATGAGGCGAGCCGTGGCGAGGCGCTGATGCTCAGTAGGTCCGCCGGCATAGCCTCCGGGGTTCGGGTTGATGATGGCCGGGTACTGCGCCGCGAGCTCGTCGGCGTGGCGCTTGAGTTCTGCCGGGTCGTCGCCTGGGTGGCGTGGCGTCTTTAACTGGCGGTACATGATGTGCCGTTCAAACAGGATCGCCGGCTTTCCGTTGGCGAAGAAACCCTTGCCGTTCGATTCGACCTCATTCACCGCATAGACACTGGCGAGGGGCAGATCCAGGCGCTGGGCAGCGCTGATCAGGTCGGCGTTCTTCAGCAACAGAGCGCAATCGCCACCGGCCAGGCTGGTTTGGGTTTTCTCGCCGGCGATACCGTCCACCACCAGGCCGGCCTTGAGCTGGTAGGCGCGAACGGCCATTTCGGTGGCGTCGCCGTAGTCGCCGTCCACTGCAACAGTAACGCCGTGGCTGTTGAGGTTCTTCTGCAGGATGCGAACCGCCTGCGAGCGATCGCCGTGCCGGAGTGTGCTCATAGCTGCTCTACCTTGCGGTTGAAAAACTTGCGGGCCGCGGCGCGGGTGCCCTCGACGCCGAGCAGGCCGATCACACCGCCGAAAAATGGGGCGGTCGATGCCGGGATGCCGAGCAACGCCAGACCGTGGCTGGCAGCCAGGGCCAGCGCCCCGCAGAGCGGCGCCTCGATCAGCACTCGGCGTAGGGTGCCCCCGCCGTACATGATCCGTAGAGCCGCGATGATCAGCGCCAGGACGCCGGCGTACAGGGTCGGCCAGTTCTGTTCGAGCCAGGCGGCGAACCAGGCCCAGGTGTCGGGACGGTCAGGCATTCGCTTCATTCCAGGGTCCAGGGTGGTAGGTCTCAAGGAGGCGGCTCAAGTGGATCAGTCCCATAGGTTCACCATCTGCCGCTGTGGGGCTGTGGTCTGGGCTTCGGGCATTTGAACAGCGAGGCCTTGCGGCAGGGTGGGGCCGTGATCAGCCAGCCCGGGGTTGGCCTCAAGCACCGCCTCGGTGACGCCGGCGGTGCGGCCGTAGTGACGCCAGCAAAGGGCGTCGACGGTGTCGTTTTGCAGGGCGCGAAGGGTGACAGCCATCAGATCAGCTCCACGGTGGTGCGCGTGGTACCCAAAAAATCGCGGATGGCCCAGCGCTGGTCGCGGTGGTAGTCATCGATGTTCGGGGCCAGTTCCTCGGCCTTGCGGTTGCCGGTGTTGGTGCTGTCGTAGGAGCGGTACCGCTCGCAAACCTCAGCGCCGACCCCGGCCTCAATGGCGCGGTGGTACAGATGGACCTGGACCGATTCGCCGTTGACCTGCCGCGCTGGTACTTCGCGCAGCTCGTTATAGCCCTGGGCCTGCTTGCTGAGCTGCCAGGCCTCTAGCTCGCGGTTGACGTTGATCGCTGTGTTGATCACCGCGGTTTCGAGCCGGGCAGGGGTGACGCTGCTGTCGATACGCAGCGTGGCGCGCACCTGGTCGAGATCGATCGAGGGCCAGAATGGGTCGGTGTTGATGTGGCCGCTTGGCGTGGTGCCGCCGGCTACGAATCCGCTCATGGTGCTGCGCTCAATAAGTCGCCGGTGGTCGGGGCTTCACGTTCAGGCGGAGCGGCCTGGCCGATCCGCCCCGAGCCGGCGGGGTGCGTGGGGACGCCCGGTTAACTGCCGGTGGCAGTGTGTTTCTTCAGGAGGCGCTCGACGCGCTCCAGATCCTTTTTACCGCCGCAGTTGCTGTGCAGCTCGATAGCCCGGGCCAGATGGTCCCGGGCTTGTTCTAGGGGCTTCAAGGCCTCTGCTGAGGGGGTATCCTCGGTGACCTGGGCCGAGTACGCCTTGCCGATGGCCAGGTGCAGCTTGGCCCGGGCCTGGTCCGGCATGTCTTCCTTGGTGGTGATCTGCTCGGTACGCAGTAGCAATTCCAGGTCAAAGCTGCCGCCGGCCTTCTGGGCCTTCAACGCGGCTTCGGCGATCTCTTCGGCGACGATGGTGCCGGTGGTGCGCTCGAAGCGATCAGGCATCAGCAGCTGGTGCTCGATCACGTAGGCGGCGATGTCCAGGGCACCTTTGAAGTCGCCGGCGTCCATGCGCCAGACCATGAGGGTGGTCAGCACCTGGTCTTGGGCGCCTTTGCCCTCGGCGAGCATGCCTTCGACGTAGGGCTCGTACTCCGGCAGCAATTGTCGCTTGAGCTCTGCCTTGCCTTCGGTGGACTGCACCTGTTTGAGCCGCAGGTAGTCCTGTTGGAGCTTGGCGAGGTTCAGCTCGTAAATGTTGGCGCCTTCCATGGTCAGGGCTGGCCCGGCGACAGCAGCCGCTGCAACGGCTGCTGTAACGCGCTGGAAGTGACGGCGGCAGGGGTTGGTCATGATCGCCGGCCTCAGCTCAGGGTGATGTTTTCGGCCATGGCAGCGCAGCCCAGGTCTTCGATCACATAGCTTTCATTGACCGACTCGAAGTTCTCGATGCGGTCGCGTTTGGCGTTGTCGACGACGGTGCGGCGGCGGGTGCCTTCCTGCCAGTACAGCGACAGGTTGTCGAGGCGGGTCACCAACAGGCCGTTGGCCGGGAAGTGCGGGACCCGAACGGCTGGCAGGTTGCCAATGCGCTTTTGGCTGGTGACGATGTCGGCCGCGAGCATCTCGGTCGGCGCTTGGGTTTTGTTGATGATTGGGAAGTACTTGTCGGCCAACAGTTGGCGACCGCAGACCACCACCAGTTCGGTGTCTTCCTGGTACCAGGGCTCAATGAACTCGTTGACCATGCTGACGACCAGAGCGTCGATGTTTTCGAAATCCTTGCCAGCGCCGATCTGGATCTTGCCGCTGCCGTCGACCACTTCGTGCAACACGCGAGCGGCGTTTTCCAGGCGCATTTTCTGCAGCCAGCCAATGTTCACGTCCTGCAACAGCGGGTTGGTGGATGGGTTGGAGGTCTCGGCGCGGCTGGTGCCGTTCCAGCCGATCATGATCCGGTTGAGGGCCTGGGCCTTGATGATGGCGTCACGAATACGCGCCTGAAAGTCCTTGAACTTGGCCCACTGGTCGAGCTTCTGGTAGCGAATCCCGGTGTCGAAGTTGGTCTGGGTGCAGGTGTACCCGCGATTGTCCAGACCGCTCGGGTCGCGGGGCTCACGGTCCTTGACGGTGGTGTCGGTGGTGCTGGCAATGGTGCCGTCAATGCCGATGCCGATCTTCTCGCCCGACTGTTCGGAGACGCCGTAAACGTTGATGGCGCTGAGGAACGCGCTGGACTCCTGAATGCGGGTTTCCAGAGTCTGGGCAACGCTGGGTGCGGCCGTGAATTTGGTGGTGACGTCGCTCACGCCGTGCAGCTGCGCGAGTTGTTGCAGGTAGGCGTTGTACAGGACGCGGGTATCGTTACGCATGGTGTTCTCCGATGTTCCTTGGCTTGGTGTTGTCCGTGTTGGGATCAGCAGTCGGTGACGAGAGCCCCGTCACCACCCGTAGCCGCGGGGCGAGCGGTGAACTGCGGTAGCTGGCTGGTGCCGGCCGGCGTCTTTTCGAGTTTTTCCACCAGCGCGGAAAAGTCGGCAGCCAGTTTCTCGTGCTTGGCCAGCAGGCTTTCGCGGGCGGCCTTTTCGGCGGCGAAGGCTTGGCCCTGGCCGGCGACGTGCTCAGCCATGGCCTCGACGGCCTCGCCGAGCTCGGTGAATAGAGCGGCGTCCTTGCCTTCCTTGTCCTTGCTCTTACCGAGCAGGTCGAGCACGCGGCTGAACAGGCCAGCGACCTTGCCGCTTTCGTCCTCGACTTCCTCGAATTCGAATCGTGCCTCGATAGCTTCCGAGAACAGGTTTTCCTTGTCCTGCTTACGTCCTGCGAGGGTGCCGTGTTGTGCGCTGAACTGGAGCGCTTCAGTACCCAGGCTGGCCGGGCTGTCCGTTACCGCCAGGCCCACCAGGTAGGCTTTGCCGGTGTCAGCAAATTTCGGATTGACCTCGACGGAGGTGTAAATCTTCTGGCCGCGCTTGTTGAGGTCGATCAGGGTGGCGGTCGGCTCGATCTGGGCGAACAGCGCCAGTTTCTTCTTGCCGTCGATGTCGACCTCTTCAGCCTTGCAGGACAGCACATCGCCATAGGCGCCAAAGGTGGAGTCAGGACCCAGGCCGCGGATGTGTTCGCAGTTGATCCGGGCGCCGTAGGTGTTCGGGCTGTACTGGGCGGCCATTTCCGTGATCCAGGCGCGCTCGATGTTCCGGCCATCGGTGGTGGCGCCTTCCACGGCGATGCGGAACCACTTGGAGCGGAATTTCTTGGCGGCGGTGGTGCTCATGACGGGCTGTCCTCGATGCGGTGGCGATGGTGCTTTGTGCGTTGAGGGCATGTTGTTGAGCGCGGGCGAGACGGGCAACGAGGCGCTGTTGTAGATCCGCGGCGTACAAGGGGCGGCGCGGGAAGTGTTCGCGCGCGGGCGGCAGCATCTGCGCCATGAATGCCATCGTCGATTTGCCCACCGATCACCGCCACCACGCCAAACACCTGTATTGGCAGGGCTATCGCGTGTGCGAGATCGCCGAGCTGATCGGGGAGAAGGAAAAGACCCTGCACAGCTGGAAGGCCCGGGACGAATGGGACCGGGCCACGCCGCTGGAGCGCATCGAGGCGGCTACCGAAGCGCGCCTAGTGCAGTTGATCCTCAAGGACCCCAAGTCCGGGGCGGACTACAAGGAAATCGACCTGCTGCACCGCCAGCTGGAGCGCCAGGCGCGTATCCGGCGTTTCACGGAAGGCGGTACCGAAACCGAGCTCAACCCGAACCTGGCCAAGCGCAACGAGGGGCCGAAGAAGGCACCGAAGCGCAACGAGTTCGATGAAAAACACATCGAAAAGCTGACCGAGGCGTTCATCGACGGATGCTTCGGCTATCAGTTGGACTGGTACAAGGCAGGCAACCAGCGTACCCGTGCCATCCTGAAATCCCGGCAGATCGGCGCGACGTTCTACTTCGCCCGGGAGGCGCTGATCGATGCGTTGACTACCGGGCGCAATCAGATCTTCCTGTCGGCCTCGAAGAATCAGGCGCACATCTTCAAGGCTTACATCCAGGCCTTCGCCCGTGAGACGGTCGGTATCGAGCTGACCGGCGATCCGATCATCTTGGGCAACGGCGCCGAGCTGCACTTCCTGGGCACCAACGCCCGGACCGCCTAGGGCTATCACGGCAACTTCTACTTCGACGAGTTCTTCTGGACCTTCAAGTTCAAGGAGCTCAACAAGGTCGCCAGCGGCATGGCGATGCAGAAGCAGTACCGCCGGACCTACTTCTCCACCCCGTCGAGCATGGCCCATGAGGCCTACACCTTCTGGACCGGAGAGCGCTTCAACAAGGGCAAGCCGGCGGCGCAGCGGATCAAGCTCGACGTGTCCCACGACGCCCTGCAGCAGGGGCGGCTCTGCGAGGACCGGATCTGGCGCCAGATCGTCACTATCCTGGACGCGGAAGGGCGGGGCTGTGATCTGTTCGATCTGGACGAGCTGCGGCTTGAGTACGACGCCGAGGCCTTCCAGAACCTGCTGATGTGCCAGTTCATCGACGACGGGGCCAGCATCTTCCCGCTGGCGATGCTGCAGCCCTGCATGGTGGACAGTTGGGACCTCTGGGCAGAGGACTACAAGCCCTTCGCCGCGCGGCCGTTCGGCGATCGCCAGGTCTGGGTGGGCTATGACCCGGCGGAAAACGGCGACAGCGCGGGCATGGTGGTGATCGCGCCCCCCATGGTGCCCGGCGGCAAGTTCCGAATCCTGGAGCGGCACCAGTTCCGGGGCATGGACTTCGCGGCCCAGGCCGAAGCCATTCGACAGGTCACCCAGCGCTACTGGGTGACCTACATCGGGATCGACATCACCGGCATGGGCTCAGGCGTGGCGCAGTTGGTGAAGTCGTTCTTTCCGAACATCACCACCTTCAGCTACTCGCCCGAAGTCAAAACCCGCCTGGTGCTGAAAGCCTACGACGTGATCAAGAACGGCCGGCTGGAGTTCGATGCCGGCTGGACGGATATGGCCCAGTCGCTGATGGCTATCCGAAAGACCGTCACCGCCTCCGGGCGCCAGTTCACCTACACGGCTGGTCGCACCGACGAAACCGGCCATGCCGACTTGGCGTGGGCGACCTTCCACGCCCTGCACAACGAACCCCTCGAAGGGCAGACCACGGCGAACACCGGATTTATGGAGTCCTATTGATGAGCAGACGTAACCGCGGAAAACAGCTGGCAGCCGCCAATGCCCCGAAAGAAGGGGAGCTTCTGCAAGCCGAAGCCGGCCCGGTGGAGGCCTTCACCTTTGGGGACCCGACGCCGGTGCTGGATGGCCGAGAGATCCTCGACTACCTGCAGTGCTGGCTTAACGGCCGCTGGTACGAAACACCGATGTCCATGGATGGCCTGGCCAAGACCACCCGGGCCAGCGTGTACCTGCAGTCTGGGCTGAACTTTAAGCGCAACATGCTGGCCCGTACCTTCATCCCCCACAAGCTGCTCAGCCGCCAGGCCTTCGAGCAGTTCGCCCTGGACTGGCTCTGGTGCGGCAACTGCTACCTGGAGAAGCGCAACAACATGCTGCGCAACACCCTGGGCCTGGTTCCGCCGCTGGCGAAGTACATGCGCCGCGGAGCCGATCTGGTGACCTATTACCAGGTTCGGGGCTGGAAGGACGAGCACGAGTTCGCCCCAGGCTCCATCTGCCACCTGCGGGAGGCCGATATTAACCAAGAGATTTACGGCCTGCCGGAGTGGCTGGCGGCGCTGCAAAGCGCGCTGCTGAACGAAAGCGCCACCCTGTTTCGTCGCAAGTACTACAACAACGGCAGTCACGCCGGCTTCATCCTCTACATGACCGACGCGGCGCAGAAGGAAGAGGACATCGATTCGCTGCGTACCGCACTGAAGAACTCAAAAGGCCCGGGCAACTTCCGCAACCTGTTCGTCTATGCACCCGCCGGGAAGAAGGACGGCATCCAGCTGATCCCAGTCAGTGAGGTGGCGGCAAAGGACGAGTTCAGCTCAATCAAGAACATCAGCCGCGACGACCTGCTCGCGGCCTTGCGCATCCCGCCGCAGTTGATGGGCATCGTGCCGCAGAACGCAGGTGGTTTCGGGTCGTTGCGAGAGGCTGCCCAGGTCTGGACGGAGAACGAGCTGGAGCCGCTGCAGGCGCGGCTGGCCCAGGTCAACGAGTGGCTGGGCGAAGAGATTATTAAATTCAAATCTTTAGCTGTAGAGAGTCGGGAGTAGTGTCATTGTAATTGCTGAAGCTCAATTTCCTTAGCGTGTACGGTGTTTAACGCCCTTAATATTGCCTTTGTATCCATGAAATGTATAAGCCTAGACTTTGAAGTGCTTAGCAATACCATCCCCGCAAGTAGAGGAGTTTCTGAGGAAATTAGCATTACCGGGGAGCCACTTAGGCCATTAGGGTCTTCAATGTGATCATAGTTTACATTTATTGTAGAAACCTCGTTTTGCAATGAGGTTTCTACGTGGCTTCCTTCAATAATAGTGATTCTGGCAACTACTTTTTTGTTGTCGTAGTCATATGACCTTCTGCATCCTGGGTATCCACAAACCAGGAATAAATGGTCATCAAGGTTTTGGTGGTCGGGCACACTGAACGAGTCTAAGTTCATAAACTGAAGATTTGGAGGAGGGTTTGATTCCAGACGTTGTGTATCGATTCGAAAAATCAGGATGTCATTGCTCATGTTATCGTCATCAGGGAATGCTGACTCTCTGTCGAATGGAACAGTATGTTCGTAGTTACGTAGCAAAATTCTAAGATCTGCGCTTGAGTTCCAAGGTTTGTTTATTATGTGTTTGGCAGTAATTGCGTAATAACTTCCTTTGAATTTTACTGTAAATATTGTCCCGATGCCGTAGTAGCCGAACTCGCTTTCTGGGCTTTCAAATACTGCTGGATGTACGAAACCCTCCAATGCTTTTCGTTGGGTGTCACTAATAATTTGCTCACTCATGATATGTCAATTTTTCTGAAGTTTATATTGATGGTCTATGCTTTTGTTTTTATTAAATTTGAACTTTGATTTCGTACATTTCCTACAGATACATCAACTTTAAACCATTCGAAGGGCTCGGCTGGTTCGCCTTGGTGCATAGCAATTAGTTCCGCGCGCTCCTTAGGTGTAGCAGGGTCCAGCCATTCTCTGGCCAGTTCGGGCGACAAGACAACTGGCCGGCGATCGTGAATATCGACCATCCCCCCTGCACTGTCGGCGGTGATAATCACGAAGCCGTCATGCTCGCCGCGGCCTATATCCGGATCCGGCAGTTGTCCGATTGAAGCGCAGAGAATCGGCGAGCCATCGCGGTGCTGGATCAAATAGGGTTGCTTCTTCGGGCCGCCTTCGTCTACCCACTCGAACCAGCTGTCGATTGGGCAGATAGCCCGATGCGGCCAGATCTGTCGAAAGAATGGACTGTGAGCGACTTTCTCGACCCGAGCATTGATCGGCTCTGCGCGGTCAGTGGCCCAGTGTGGCCGCCAACCCCAGCGCACTGCGTCAGCGTGTAATGTGTCGTCGGCGACGTGGAAGAGGGCGAGCTGCATTGTCGGCGCGGCGTTGTAGCGCCCCAGGGGCTGATCACCGACGCTATTGATCAGGGCCCCGGGCATGCTCAGGGCTGCGACAAAGTCGTGAATGCCGCGGTACTGCGAAAGTCGTCCGCACATATGAGCGCCCTGGTGGTAGGCCTGCGATCTCTAAACTGTAGACCTGTCCCCATCTCTGGCAATAAACCCGCGCCCATCGCAGACGGCGCAGTCTTCCCGCATCACGAACCGGTCAAGACAGGCTGAGCACTTCCTGAATGCCGCAGCGAGCAGAAGAGGGCGAGCACGGCGGTAGGTTTCGAAGTCGTGATTCTCCAGGGCAATCAACGCTTGGTCCGCGAGGGCTCGGTATGCGTCCGGGTCGTC
This sequence comes from Pseudomonas sp. LD120, assembly GCF_009861525.1. Classification (GTDB taxonomy): domain Bacteria; phylum Pseudomonadota; class Gammaproteobacteria; order Pseudomonadales; family Pseudomonadaceae; genus Aquipseudomonas. The sequence continues at coordinate 2,401,268 of NZ_WVHL01000005.1, forward strand.
GATGTTTGCGTACTCGTGTCCGTTGATGCGTTGGCCAGTGATCACCAGGTCATAAAGGTAGCCGTCGCCCGTTGTGATCGTCAGGCCGTCCATTGACCACACATCCGGATTTATTCGGAACACAAGCCGACGACTTCCTTTCTCATCGATCACCTGGGCTGCCCAATTCGCCGAGCCTTCCGGGTAATAGATCCTTCCCGAGAGCTTGCCCAGCCGCGGCCCGCCGCCCCGAGGAACCAGGTCGTAGAAGGCGGACGATATGAATTCAGGCTCGCAATCGATCAGCGTCTCAACGGCATGCCAGTACGCAGCGTTTGCGAGCTCATCCAGATCGAACTTCTGAGCCTGATCGATGACCTCAGCGTCGACCATGTCTTTGCTGATAGCCAGGCAGCCTTGACGGTATGCCTCGGGGTAACTCATGCGGAGTTCGTGATCGTCCAGGTGTCGGCGCCAGTGGGCAAGCCACTCAGCTTTAGAGGGGATACTCATGAGATCAGACTGCTATAACTGATGCTGTATGCATATACAGTAATTCAGCGGAGACAAATCGGCGAATCAGGGCGACGAAGTGCTCAGCGCTAGTTCGGGGCAATGACGTGCCACAGAATCGGGGCAGTGACGTGCTTCAGCACCTGGCGCGCGCCGTCGTCCCCCCACCTCGCCTGCGGGCTAAATGGGTCGTTTTTTCTGCGCACCCGCGGACCACTCTCGGCGGCTCAGGCTGGGCGCGTGCTTGGTGTTGTGGGGAGGTTGAAAATCTGCGGAACCCTGCACTGAGGGGGTATTCCGAGAGAGGGCTGGAGGCTCTGCTGCGGAGCGCGGAAGGGGGGCATGCGTCAGAAAGAGTAATTTCAGTAATCAGGCCCGAAGAATGGGCTGAAGGCCACGTATCTCATGGTGTTTTAGGTTACAAAAAGGAGTAACAGGGAAGTAATTGAAAAGGTAATTATTTGGCAACCTTTTGTTTTTAAAGGGGTTTTATAAAGGCGGGAATTACATTTATAAAGAGTAATCAGGTTACTTCAATATTACTTAAAAATTACCTTTCTGCCGAAATGAAAAATCCTTTAATTTCAATGGATTGATCGTAAAAATCGATTGAGATTACTTATGTTACTCTTTTTTTAGGCCGGAAAATTTCGGGATGTACCGCCGTCTACATGCACGCGCACGTTCGAATGTCAGTTTCCGACCTGGCGACGGGAATCGCTGGGGTGTGTGGAGAAAGCGTGGGGATTGGAGCGACAGGCATTGGCAACTCGGTAGGGCTGGCTCTCAATGCCAATAAAAAGCCCCCGCACCGAGTTGAGTGCGAGGGCTTTTTACATACTGGTGCTATTCGTAACGCGGGTACCTAACTTTCGACCTTCCCTAGAGCATGTCCTTGTATGGCACGCGCTGTTTGGCCTCGGCCGGCTTCCCCAATATGTAAAACGTGTGTTGGAATTCGTCCTCCACGCAAGTCCTGGCTATCACGGTCAACAATTGCCACCCCTCCGCCAGCAGCTTGTTGGCTTCTATAAAACCCTTCACTTCCCTCAATACCGCCGCTTCGCTCATTTCCATCGGTCTTTCTCCTTTTGGTTTTGCTTCATTCTAGGCGCAACCGGCTGCTCTTAGCAGTCAAAGGCGGCGCGTTGCGAATCCTATTAAGTCATAAAGAAATCAGTAACGTTACCGAACATCGGCGCCGGTGAGTCAGGTCATCTTTATGGAGTTTCAGCCCAGAAAGGGTGTGGTTCAGTGATGGGAGGAGGAGGTGTTGGTACGAATGTGGTACGCGAGATCTATAAGTGCGCTGTAAGTACCGTTTACAGAGGCCTGTAGAATTAACAGTTCCAATCCATCATCGGCGCCACGGAGAAGCGGCGGGACAGGGAAGGGCGCATGGTGGCTGGCTTTGAGGCTGATTTTAGAGGCATTTGTTTAGGTCGGTTAAAGGCCAAAATGGCTTGTTTTTGCCCGTTTTTGCGCATGTGGTGCTAAAATTTAGCACTGGTAAATGCATTTTTAGCACTGATGGTGAGCGATGTGGGAACGATCACTCGGCGCGTGAACAAAAGCGGGCAGACCAAGTACACGGTTCAGATTCGGCTGCGCCGCAAGGGAGTCATAGTCTACCAAGAAAGCCAGTCCTTCGACCGTAAGCCGGTTGCTCGCGCCTGGATGATGAGGAGGGAGGCCGAACTGGCGTTGCCCGGAGCTCTTGAGAAGGCTTCGCGGGAGGATGTGCCGCTCAAGAAAATCATTGAGCGCTATCTTGATGAATACGAGCTGATACGTCCGCTCGGAAAAACCAAGCGAGCTACCTTGAAAGCGATCAGCGAGACCTGGCTAGGTCAAATTGCTGATGTCGATCTGACGAGCCAGAAATTGGTCGAGTACGCGCAATGGCGGATGAGCCAGGAGGGAGGTGGTGTTCAGGCTCAGACGGTTGGAAACGATCTCGCACACCTTGGCGCTGTCCTGTCAGTCGCTAAGCCTGCCTGGGGATATGAGATCGACGCGAGCGCTATGGCTGATGCGCGCAAGGTGCTGCGTAAGCTGGGTATGGTGTCTCGAAGTCGAGAGCGTGATCGGCGACCTAGCATGGATGAGTTAGACAAATTGCTCACCTACTTTTTTGATCTCCAGGCGCGCAGGCCAAGCGCGATACACATGCCTAAGGTCATAGCTTTTGCGATTTTCTCTACACGCAGGCAGGAAGAGATCACTCGGATTCGCTGGGAGGATCTGGATGAGCGGCGGCAGGCGGTGCTTGTTCGAGATATGAAAAATCCCGGACAGAAGATTGGTAATGATGTCTGGTGTCATCTGCCAGATGAGGCCTGGCGGATTGTTCAGAGCATGCCTAAGTCTTGCCGAGAGATATTCCCTTACTACTCGGACTCAATTTCTGCGGCGTTCACTCGTGCTTGCAAGTTTTTAGCTATCAAGGATTTGCATTTCCACGATCTGCGCCATGACGGCGTGAGCCGGCTATTCGAGATGGAGTGGGATATACCGAGGGTTGCCAGCGTATCGGGCCATCGCGACTGGAACTCCATGCGCCGTTATACGCATCTGAACGGGCGAGGAGATCCCTATAAGGACTGGTCTTGGCTGGAGAGGATAATCGAGGCCTCTGTGGTGCTTGGAGCACGTGTGGGGCCGGAGCCTGCAGAAGATAGAAGGGGTGTGCTTCAGGCCAGGCGTCGTCGATCCATCAACTGATCCTGCTCTCTAATTGCGGCCTCGCGCTGTCTATCTATGTAGGCAGCGAGATCTTCTAAATGCACGCCGAGGTTGGCCTTCTGCGAGTTAGCGCCCAGTCGCATCACCGGAAGGTCGATTTCTCCCATCAGGCGCTTGCGTTTGAACTTGTCCACCGAAAGGCCGAGGAAATCTCGGCACACCCATTCGATAGGAATTACGGCTTGTCCGTCGTACTGAGCCATTAGCAAAAACAGTGTCTTCATTGCTCTATGCCATAGCGATATTTCAACCGGATTCAGCCTATTGGTGCTAGGTCTGATAGCAAACAAGCTAAGTCGTAGATGGGCGTGCAGACCGGTAATGCCTTGAGCATCGTCGGTGCCGTGGATCCAGCTCGCCAAGGGCCCGGCAACGCGCCTGCACTTGTTGACGAGCTGGATCCGCTGCAGGCGTTGCTGGAATGAAAGGGGTCTCAAGAGCGCTGAGACTGATGCTATCTGGGTTTGCGAAATGCGGGAAATGCTCACTGATGGTGAGCATTATCTGGATTTTATAAACCTGTCGGCCCGGAGGTATGTGCCTGCCCCTTGGTGTGTATTCAACGTCCGTGATGTCGAGCGATGCCTGCGTCAGTCGAGGCGCTTGCGGATTTCGTTGAATGCTCGCTGAATTATTTTCTCCTGATTGGGATCGATCTCAAGTTCTGTGCATATTGAAGACCACCCGGAGAGAGCATCAAGGGTCTGCTCGATGTAGATATCCGGATCTAGATATCGGAACGCAGCGCAGACTTGTTTAAGGTTTTTACGTGTTGCCAGCCCGGAGCCGTTGAAAGAAGTAGTGTGCTCATCCGCGAAACCCTGGACAGGGGCATAGGTCAGGTCATAGGCCGGAGCTAATGTCCACCGTCCTTGGTCGTGCAGGAATGCAAAATTCTTGGCGTGATCATCATGGTTGTGGGTCAGCGCGTTAAAAACCATGAGTCTTGCCATGCGCTCTACCTCCGCCGCATGGTTAGTGACCGCACTGGTTGTTTTCAAGAGATCTGAATAGTCCAGTGAGGGAACGCGGTGATCAGCATAGAGAATGCCGCTGGCAGTCATCATGTGGAGTTTGCTATTGCCATGCCGGTCGAAACGTTGGGCAGCAAAGAAACGTTCGGTGCCCTTTGAAGAGCTGACTGTGAGCAAATCGCTCGCAGCCATCTTTACTCCCGCACGTTCTGCTAGCAACGCGTAGGCGTATTCGATGGTGCCGGTATCACGATGTTCGGTTGGTGATCGGAATTTCACTAGCCAGTGTTGGTAGCCGGCTGGGAGCTGCTGGAAAGATGTATTGCATTGTTTTCTGTCTGGGGACAGTGCAACGACGACCTTGGGGCGAGCGCCGGCAGGGGAGCCACCAGCGAGGCGCAGAGCATCAAGAATGGACGAGGTGTCTCCTTCGTAGACCGCCTGGGACTCCTGGTAGAGCTGGGCCAGATCAATATCATCTTCACCGGTGGCGTGCTCAAGCACCGGGCGATATTCCAGTGCACCCATGCCCCTGTCCGCCATGTAAGCCAGCCGATCGAGCGGGGAAATGTTTCTACGGTCTATGCCATGATTAGCAAGGAAATAACGATCCATTAGCAGCATGCCCCATCCGTCCGGAAGGGAGTCGGCAAGCGCGCCTGGTAGGCCTGCGAAAAGGACTGGATCAGCCGCTTTCTGGGGGTGGGTTGTGAAGTCCATGTTCAGGGGGGACAGGTTGAAGCCTTGCGCCACCCACTGTGGATGATAGGCAAAGTAGATACCCTGTCGACTGGCAACCAGCTCCCCGACCGGCGTGCCGGTGAGCAATACCTCTACGGTGTTGATGGATTTCATTGGCGCCCCCGGGTACGTCCTGTTTGTTTGATTTCTTCAAGCGAGACAGGCCGCTCATGCTTGAACAGTTCAGCGATTTGGCGTGTTGCACCAAGTGCTGTAGCGATGAGCACCAGAGCATCAAGGGTGATCTGCCCAGTGGACTCGAATCGCTTGATGGTCGATTCGGAAACACCCGCCATCTTCGCCAAGGATTTGCGGGAGAGGTTCTGTGCGAGTCGCGCTTCTCGAGCGTTGGCACCGATCTTCTGGGCCAGTTCGCCTGGAGCGAGCAGAGAATGGGTTAGGGCCAAGGATAAACCTCGTTTAATGGTTCATTTTAGATCCATTATACGTCATTATCGCTTTTATTGGTTCAAATATGGCCCATTGATTTTTGCCTGACCTAGATTGGTCCGGGGTGGAGAGACCGCCCGCCCTGGCCTTCAATGCTCAAGCGGACTGTGCTGTCATAAGTCTGTTCCAGTCATCAATCCGCATGATCGTGAGGATTAATAGTGGTGGACCATCGATAGCATCAAAAACCTCACGATATTGAGGATTTTTATCAATTCAGTTGGGTGCATAAGAAAATCCACTCTCCGCTGTTCAGCGTGGATCGGTGGTTTGTGGCGCAGCAGATAGTGCAGGCTTGTTAGTTCTTTTGAACACCCGATCCCTCGCCATGAAGGCCTCCAGCATGTGCGGAATGAGCGTCAGGGCGTCGACCTCTTCACCGTAGGTCTGTGAGTGCAGCGCCGCGTAGCGCTCTAGGTCGGCCTTCAGGCTGGCGGGGCAGGTGAAGGTTAGTTTCAGGTTCTCAGTTTTCGGCAGTGGGCCGAGACGCAGCTTGGTTGTGCTCATTGCGGATTCCTCTGGTGAGTGGAGAAAGGCTGATATGGGCGCAGCACCAGATCGCGGTTGACGATCACGCGCAGGGGCAGGCCGGGACGCTGGGTCAGCGTGGGCTGGATGTCGAGGTTGCGGCGGGTGACCTCCTGGCCGACCTGATTCACCGTGTCCTGCAGGCTGTCGCGCCCGGCGATGATGATGCGGTTGCCGTCAGTGCGGCTGGTCGGTGCGGCCAGATCGGCGCCAATGCCCAGCAGACTGGTCATGGCCGCGCCGGCGACGATCCGATCCCAATGCCAGTCGACGCCATCCTCGAGACCGGCATAGCCGGCGGCGTCGGTGCCGACCAGGCTGTCGAGCTGGAAAGACGAGGTGTCTGGCAGGATCATCCGCTGCCACACCACCTGCACGCGGCTTTGCCCGTAGCTCACCTGGCTGTTGTAGCGGCCCAGCAGGCGGGCGCCTTGAGGGATCAGCACGTGCTGGCCGGTAGCGCTGTCGTAGACTGGTTCGGTTACCGTGGCGATTACGTCGCCGGGCAGATCCGACTTGATACCGGTGACCAGTGCCGCCGCGATGACGGTGCCGGCCATCACCTGGTAGGGCGATTCAGGCACCTGCAGCAATCCGGAATTACGGATGTGTGCATTTACGGATTTACTGAGAAACGCCTCGTTCCGTTCCTGCTGGGTCGGCGTTCCTGCCGTTGCGCCTACCACGCCTGACGAGGCCATACCCAGGGTCATGGGATCGGGTTGGGCGCCCCCAGTGGATGCGACGTTCGATCTCCTCGCGCTGCTGGTCTGGAAAAACACCGAGGACTGGGCCGCCTCCTTGGCTTCCTTGAGCCGGGCAAGACGCTCGGCTTCAGCGGCATCCGGACCATGGCCGTAGCCCTGCGCTTGCTGCTCGGCCCTGAGGATCGCCCCGCCCAAGTCGCCAGGCAGCGGCGGCCCCAGTTGCGGTACCTCGGGCGCAGGTGGAGGCGACAGCTGCGAGTAGTCTGCCGGCAACTGCTCCAGCCCCTCGGAGCGTGCTACGCGGTCGACGTTGTATAGCTCGTTCGGCTCGGCGCCCTGGCGGCGCTGCTGCGGCTGCAGCGACCACAGCATGGCACCGAGTACCGCAGCCGATAGGCCGCCGACCACTACCGCCAGCATGCGCGGATTGAGGCGAGTGACCGGGCGCGGCTTGGCGCGCAGCTCCAGCGACTCCGGCGCTTCCTTAGGCGGTAGCGAGGTTGCGGCGGTTTGGTTGCCGTTCTTGGCCGTCATGCTCAGCGCCTCCATGCCACGCCATCGGTGCGCTCGATCCGCACCACGTCACCCTTGTCGGCGCCCAGACGCAGCTCGGCCGCACCGAACATGCGGTCGACGATGTAGTAAGGCGAGCGGAAGCGATAGTTGACCAGCTGTCCATCACCTTCGGGGCCAATTACGAACAGCGGTGGCAGCTCGCCTTGGGCGATACCGGCGGGGAATTGGATATACACCTTTCGGCCGTCGTCGAAGGCACGCAGTGGCTTCCAGGGTGGATTGCTGCCGCTGATTGCATAACGAAAGCGCAGCTGCTCCAGCGCCAGGCCGGCATCCACCGGCGCCGCAGCCTGGGCTTCACTAGCGCGGCGTTGCAGGGCGAGCATGCGATCCTTCGGATAGTCCCAGGACACCGACGCCATCCAGGCCTGCTCGGTTGAACTCAGCTCGATCAGATAGGTGCGGCGCGTGGTGGTGATCATCAGGTTGGTCTTGAGGTCGACGCGTGTCGGCTTGATTAGCACGCTGGTGCGTAGTTCGTCGCCGCTTCCGCTGGTGGTGTCGCCTACGATCCAGCGCACGGTGTCGCCGGCGGCCACGGTGACCAGCTCTTCGCCAGGCTGCAGGTTGATCGCCGTCACCCGACCCGGGCTGGCATACACCTGATACAGCGCACCATCAGCGTAGGGCCACACCTGGATGGCGTTGATATAGCCCTCGCGGCTCGGTGCCACTCGAGCGTCGCGATTGGCACGCGAGACCCGCACGCGCTCATCGGCCGGCTCCTTGGCCGATTTGCTGGGTTGAGTTTCCGGCAGCGGCTTGAGCTGGGCGGGCAGGGCCAGGGGCTTGGGTACTTCCACTACCTCGATGGGCTTGGGCGGCTCCGGCAGGCGCTGCGCTTCTACCGGTTCATCCAGCTCGATCACTGGCGGTTCTTGGCTGGCGCAGCCGGCCAGCACGCTCAGCAGCAGAGGGCAGATTGAGAGGTTAAGGGAGGTTTTCATGGTTTCTTGGCTCCTTCCGAAGTGTCCAGCTCACGGCTCCAGGACAGGCCGTTGACGTAGATGCCGAGCGGGTTGCGGCGAAGTTTTTCCTCGGTGCTTGGCGGTTGCACTACCAGCGAGATCACCGCGGTCCAGCGCTCCAGGCCGGCGGCTGAACCATTCACGAAGTGACGTTCGATCCAGCGGACCTGGAACGAGCTGTCGCTGGTACGCACCACGCTAATGACTTCCACCGATACCGACTCCTTACCGACCCGGGTGAAGGGATCGTTGGCGCGGGCATAATCATTGAGGGTTGCCGCACCGCGGTCGGTGGTGGAGTGATAGGCCTCCAGCCAGTTCTGCCGCACTACCACCGGATCGATTGATAGCGATCGCACCTGCTCGATAAAGCGCGCCAGGTGATGGGCGATTTGTGCATCCTGGGGCTGGTAGGGACTGGCCGCTTCGCCGACGGCGCGCACTTGGCCGAGGTTGTCGACCTCCACCACGTAGGGCGTCACCGTCGACTGCGCCGAACGCCAGACCAGCCCGCCAGCCATCAGCAGCGCCAGGCTCAGGCAACCGAAGGCCATCAGTCGCCAGTTGCGTGCCTGCGCCAGGCTGCTGCCCATGCGCAGGTCCCAGGCCTGTGCCGCGGCCTGGTAAGGGGTGACAGGTTGATGAGTGTCGCTGTAGCGCACCCGTGGACGTCTGAATCGCATCCTCGTCCTCCTTTACGAATTCGATGGGTCGCGGATCTGCGGCCCAGGTGATGAACCACCGCCATCGCCACCACGCAGGGTGTGGGCGACCGTGGTGGTGGCCTGCGAGAGTTGTTGCTTGCGCTGCAGGCGCCTGGCCCAGTCGGGTTGTTTGGCAGGGGCGGTTGCAGGATCGGAAACTGCTGGGGCGCCATTTGCTGCAGCGCTGGAAGAAGCCCCTGCCAGAGAGCGAGCGCCGCCCATTGCCAAGCGTGCTGCACCGGGTGCCATACGTGCGCCGGCCAGTACCGCGCCACCCACCCCTGTTGCTACTGCAGCAGCACCAGCAGCCATGCCCGCCGCACCGAGTGCAGTACCGGCTGCTGCACCAGCACCCAGTTGCGGTGCGCCGGAGACTAGGCCGGTGGCAATGCCCGGCCCGAAGATGCCCAGGCCCAGCAGGGCCAGCGAGGCGAGCATGACCACCAGCGCATGGTCGATGGAGGGCTCGTCCGGCATAGCCTGGAACTCGGTGAACAGCCCGCTGCCAATGCCGACGATCACGGCCATCACCAGCACCTTGATGCCGGACGCGACCACGTTGCCCAGCACCTTCTCGGCGAGAAAGGCGGTCTTGTTCCACAGTGCAAAGGGCACCAGCACGAAGCCGGCGAGGGTGGTCAGCTTGAACTCGACCAAGGTCACGAACAGCTGAATGGCCAGGAAGAAGAAACTGACGATCACCACCAGCCAGGCCAGAAACAACACCAGGATGCTGTGCAGGTTGCTGAAGACTTCGGGAAAACCGCTGAGGCTGCTGATTTGCTCAAGCAGCGGCCCTCCGGCATCAACCCCAATCGCGGCCAATCGTCCTGGCTGCAGAAACTCCGCATGACTCAACCCGGAACCTGAGGCCAGCAGACCCAACCCGGCGAAGGAGTTGAAGACGATCTTCGCCAGGGCGTTGAAGTTGCCGATGATGAAGGCGAAGGCACCGACATAGAGGATCTTGCGGATCAGCTTGGCGCTGACGTCCTCGCCACCCATGGCCCAGAACAGCCCGGCCAGGGTCATATCGATCACCACCAGGGTCATGGTGAGAAAGGCCACTTCGCCGCCGAGCAGGCCAAAGCCGGTGTCGATATACAGCCCGAACACCTCGAGGAAACGATCGATCACGCTGACGTCGTTCATTGCACGTCCTCGTCGAAGCTTGGCGGGATCGCGGGCAAGTCTGTAGGCCGGAGAAACTCGCCGGGCCGAGCACAGCCCGAGTAGAAGCGCTCAGCCGCATTGTTTTGCCGAGCCATGACCCCGTTTTCGCCCTGTCCGCAGGCGACCAGCACCAGCAGCGGCAGCAATGTCAGGTATCTCATGGAGTCGCCTCCCTACCGATAGAACTGCACGGGGTAGGGGGTATAGGGCGTGCCGCTGCCCATAAAGCGCCGCCGCCGTTCGCGTGCCTCCTCGGCTGCTGCAGACTGACGGGCAAGCTCCAAGGCGACGGCGCGGTTCTGGGTGATCTGCAGTTGCTGCGCCTGGATCGACTGCTTGGCCTGTAGGGCCAGCAACTGGTTGGTGGCCTGGGCCGCCTGCAAGGCGCCACCCGCGGACTGGCTCTGCTGCACCAGAGCGGCCAAGGCGCTTTCATCCTCGGCCAGGCTCTGTTTCACCTGAGCCTGTACGCGCAGCGCCGTATGCAGCCCGTCGAGGCCCTGCTGCCAGCGCTCCCGCGCTTCTTCTGCTAGGCGCTGGCTACTGACGTCGCCGGTGTACTCGTTCGGGTAGAGACGGCTGAATTCCTGATCCAAGCGCTGCACCTCGTAGGCCAGCCCTCGCGCCTCGGCGAGCAATCGCTCGGTGTTGGCCAAGCTCGCGCGCAACTGGCTGACCACGTTGTAGTCCAGGCGCTGCAGGTGACGGGCCTGGTTCAGCAGAATCTGGGTTTCGTTCTGCAACTGGCGAACCTGGTTGTTTGCCATCTCCAGGGTGCGCACCGCAGTCAGCGTGTTCTGCACTAGGTTGGTCGGATCGATTACGGTGAAGGCGTTGGCCGGCTTCAATGCCAGCAGGCCAAATACCAGCAGCGTGGCGCAGGGGAAATGGTGGACAGGGGATCTCATGGCAGGCACTCCTTGCGTGACGAGGGATAAGCGGTGAGCAGGTCGGCGGCCCAGTCCAGGCCGCGGTGACGCAACCAGACAGGGGCGAAACCGGCTGCGCCGGACGACTGTTGGATTCGGTCGATCTCGCGCTGCTCGGCTGGGCTGGCCGAGGCGGCGAAGGCCAGCGCCACCGGCCCCAGGTCGAGGTCGAACAGGCGGTTGCCCAGGCGCGACTGGTAGTAGTAATCACGCTTGGGCGTGGCCTGGGCGATGATCTCGATTTGCCGGTCGTTGAGGCCGAAGCCTTGGTAGATGTCGCGGATCTGCGGTTCGCCCGCCTGCGGGTTGGGCAGGAAAATGCGGCTGGCGCAGCTCTCGATGATTGCCGCAGCGATGCTGGAATCCCTGATGTCGGCCAGCGACTGGGTGGCGAAGATGACGCTGACGTTCTTCTTGCGCAGGGTCTTGAGCCACTGGCGAATGCGTGCAGCGAACAGCGGATCGTCGAGAAACAGCCAGGCCTCGTCGAGGATCAGCAGGGTCGGCGCGCCGTCAAAGCGCTCCTCGAAACGGGCGAACAGGTAGCTCAGCACGGCGGCCACCGCCGCCTTGCTGTGCATCAGTTCCTCCATCTCGAAGCACTGCACGTCGGCGCTGCCCAGCCGATCCTGATCGGCATCCAGCAATGCGCCATGGGCACCGCCCAGTACGTAGGGGTGCAGCGCCTGGCGCAGGGCGTTGTCTTGCAGCAGCACGGACAAACCGGTCAGTGTGCGCTGCGCCTCCGGCGCGCCGGCCAGGCTGACGAGCGCCGTCCACAGCGCAGCCTTCTGCTCGGGGCCGACGGCCACGCCTTCCTGCAGCAGGCGAGCCTCCAGCCATTCCGCCGCCCAGGCGCGGTAGCCGGGCTGGTCGATGCGCGCGAGGGGCTGGAAGGCCAGGTCGCCGTCGCCGCCCAGGTCGTAATGCTCGCCACCCAGACCCAGCACAGTAGCGCGCAGCGAGCGGCCCATGTCGAAGAGAAACAGGCGCGAACCCGGGTAGCGTCGAAACTGCAGAGCCAGGGTCGCCAGCAACACCGATTTGCCCATGCCCGTTGGGCCAGCCACCAGCGTGTGTCCGACGTCGCCGACGTGGGTAACCAGGCGAAACGGCGTCGCGCCATCGGTGCGGGTGATCACCAGCGGCGGGCCATCAAGATGTCCGTTGCGCGCCGGGCCAGCCCAGACTGCCGAGACCGGCATCAGGTGCGCCAGGTTGAGCGTGGAGATCGGCGGCCGGCGGACATTGGCGTAGGCGTTGCCGGGGATCGAAGAGAGCCAGGCCTCTACCGCGTTGAGGCCCTCGGCAATGGTGACGAAGCCGCGACCCTGGATCACTCGCCCGACCCGGCGCAGCTTTTCGTCGGCGATCTGGGCGTCGGCATCGCTCACCGTCACGGTGGCCGTCACATAACCGAAGGCGGCCTGGTCGGCGCCGAGTTCCTGCAGCGCTGCATCAGCGTCGCTGGCCTTGTTCATCGCGTCACTGTCGAGCAGCGGGCTTTCCTGCTGGAAGATTGCTTCACGCAGGAGCGCCAGGACGCCCTTGCGCTTGGCGAACCACTGCCGGCGTAGGCGCACCAGTTCCTTCTCGGCCTCGTCCTTGTCCATGCAGATGAAACGGGTCGACCAGCGATAGGCGAAGCCCAGTCGGTTGAGGTCGTCCAGCACGCCTGGCCAGGTCGATGTCGGGAAGCCGCGTACCGACAGCACCCGGAGATGCTGCTCGCCGAGTCGCGGCGCCAGGCCCGTGGTTAGGGGGCTGTCGGCCAGCAGGGCATCGAGGTGGAAGGGGACCTCGGGTACAGCTACCCGCTGGCGATTGGTCGAAATCGTGGCATGCAGGTAAGTCAGCGTCTGGCTGTCGTCGAGCCAGGCGAGTTCCGGCATCACCCCGTCCAGCAAGTCGAATAAACGATCCGTCTCAGCGACAAAGGCGGTCAGCCGTTCGCGCCAGTCGACGCCGCGCTGCGGCCGATGCTCGTAGAGCAGACCGGCGGCGCGCGAACGCGATTCCTCCGGCGGCAGGTAGAGCAGCGTCAGGTGATAACTGCTCTCGAAGTGGCTTCCGTGCGCCTCGAAGGCAGCACGGCGCTCCTCGTCCACCAGCCAGGACAGCGGCTCGGGAAAGTCGCTGTCAGGGTAGTTGGCTGCCGTTAGGCGCTCGGCCTCGATAAACAGCGCCCAGCCCGAGCCAAGGCGACGCAGGGCATTGTTCAGGCGCGCCGAGGTGGCCACCAGCTCGCCTTGGGTGGCGCTGTCCAGGTCTGGCCCGCGAAAGCGCAGGCTGCGTTGGAATGAACCGTCCTTGTTCAACACGACGCCGGGGGCGACGAGGCCGGCCCAGGGCAGCCAGTCGGCGAGTTGGGCGGGGCGGCGCTGGTATTCGGTGAGGTTCAGCATAGCGGCCTCCTCACACATCCAGCAGCGACGGCTGCTTGATGTGCCGGGAAAACACCTGCAGAAACTGCGGGTCCAGACGGGCACCCCACACCGCCAGCGAGTGACCTACCAACCAGAGCGCCAAGCCAGGCAGCCACAGCTGTAGGCCCAGACCGACCACCGCCGCCAGAGTACCGTTGAGGATCGCCACGTTGCGCGGCGCGCCACCGAGCAGAATCGGCTCGGCCAGCGAGCGGTGCAGTGGCACCTCGAAACCGGGGATGAGTTCGCGCTCGCCGTTCATGCGATCACCGCCCCGCCGGCAAAGCTGAAGAAGCTGAGGAAGAACGACGACGCGGCGAAGGCAATCGACAGGCCGAAGACGATCTGGATCAGCTTGCGAAAGCCGCCGCTGGTGTCGCCGAAAGCCAGTGTCAGGCCAGTGGTAATGATGATGATCACCGCGATGATCCGCGCCACCGGACCCTGTACCGAGTCAAGGATCGATTGCAGCGGTCCTTCCCAGGGCATGCCGGAACCAGCGGCGAGCACAGGCAGGGATGCGCCCAGGTAGAGGGCACCGAGCATCAAGGCGCCGATGAGGCGACGACGATTAGCAACACTGGGATGGCGGGCAGTCATGGCTGTTTTCCTGAGGTAGCGAAGGAATGAATGCGGGGGCGATGGAGGAAAGTTGATAGCCGCGCTCGTCATAGCCAGTGACGCGGACGATCTGCTGTACATAGCGCGTGCGGCCACGGCCGGCGAGGAAGACCACCAGGTTGACCGTCCCGGCGATCAGAGCCCGCGGCGCGGTCAGGGCGACTTCCAGAATCAGTTGCTCCAGGCGCAGTAGCGCGCCCTGTGCAGAGCCAGCGTGAATGGTGGCGATACCGCCGGGATGGCCGGTTCCCCAAGCCTTGATCAGATCCAGCGCCTCACCGCCGCGAACCTCGCCGACCACCACGCGATCGGGGCGCAGACGCAGCGTGCTGCGCACCAGATCAGCCATGGAGACCACGCCGGGCTTGGTGCGCAGAGCGACGTGATCGACGGCCGGACACTGCAGTTCGACCGTGTCCTCCAGCACCAGCACGCGGTCACCACTGCCGGCCACCTCGGCCAGCAGAGCGTTGGCCAGAGTGGTCTTGCCGCTGCTGGTGCCGCCTGCCACCAGGATGTTCTGCCTCTCACGTACGGCCACACGTAGGTACTCGGCCTGCGTGGTGCTGAGGATGCCGTCGGCCACATACTGGTGTAGCGGGATGACACCGGCTGCGCGTTTGCGTAGAGCGAAGGTCGGCCCGGCTACTACGGGCGGCAGTACACCTTCGAAGCGCTCACCAGTCTCTGGCAGTTCGGCGCTCAGCAGCGGCTTGTTGCGATGTACCTCCTGGCCGACATGCGTTGCTACCAGACGGATGATCCGTTCACCATCGGCAGCCGCTAGCGTGCCCAGATGGGCGCGGCCAGCGGACAGGCGATCCAGCCAGAGCACACCGTCGGGGTTGAGCATCACCTCGACGACGTCCGGATCATCCAGGGCGGCAGCGATCAGTGGGCCCATCGCCGTGCGCAACATGCGCGTGCGCCGATCCAGGGACGTTGCCGCAGCGCTCAGAATTGGGGAGGAGGCGACAGTCATGGACGATCTCCCGAGACCTGAGCCTCTGCCTGAACCTCTTCGTGCACGTCTCTGACCAGGCTGCGTCCGCGCTGCAGGTGGCGCCCCAGTTGCTCGACGAACTGGCTGAAGCGCAGCTTGCCCTGCGCGCGTGCTGCTTCTTGGTGAGCCTCGGGTACAGGCGTGCTGACCGTGAGGTAGTAGCGCACGTAGAGCGCCACAGTCTCGATCAGAATGTTCTGGTCGCGCTCCAGCCGCTCGAGCTGACGCGATAGCCGGTCCAGGCGCTTGGCCATGGCCACCTCGCGCTGCTCGCCAGACTCGGGTGACAGCCAGGAGGCCAGCGCCGCAGCGATGATCGAGGACTTCGACACGCCCTTGGTGATCGCCAGTTCGTTCAGGCGCTTGGCATGCTCGGGTTGGATAAACAGGTTGAGACGGGCTCGGCTCATAGGACTATTCCATCGTCAGGGTCGAGGGCGGCCAGCCGCGCCACGCGCTGCAGGCGTGGATCCGGCTGGGTGGGGAAGGGAGTGGGAATGTCGTCCTCGTCGAGCAGGAGCAGGTCGCTAGCTAGCTCGTCGTGATCCGGCAACTGGGCGAGCTCCTCTAGTTCGGGCTGACGGCGTGGGCCGCCGTCCTCGACGCTTTCTACATTGGCCAAGTGAGCCGGCGCAGCGTCGGGGGCCGAAGGCACGGCCAGGTCGCTCCAATCGTCTGCGCGTGGCGACGGTGCGTCGGCATAGCGGCCCGGCTGCAAGCGCGGGGCGGGCAGCACCCGGCTCTGGAAGTTGGCGTCGGTGAAGTAGCGCAGCTTCTTCGCACGAATCGGCGCCAGGCCTGAGAGCATCACCACGGCCTCGTCGCTGGGCAGTTGCATCACCTCTCCCGGGGTCAGCAGCGGGCGTGCGGTTTCCTGGCGCGAGACCATCAGGTGGCCGAGCCAGGGCGCCAGGCGGTGGCCGGCATAGTTGCGCTGCGCGCGCAGCTCGGTGGCGGTGCCCAGGGTCTCGGAGATGCGCTTGGCGGTGCGTTCGTCGTTGGTGGCGAAGGTCACCCGCACATGGCAGTTGTCGAGGATCGAGTGGTTCTGGCCGTACGCCTTGTCGATCTGGTTGAGCGACTGCGAGATCAGGAAGGCGCGCAGCCCATAGCCGGCCATGAAGGCCAGGGCCGTCTCGAAGAAATCCAGTCGCCCCAGTGCCGGAAACTCATCGAGCATCAGGAGCAGCTTGTGCCGGCGCTCGATGCCGTCGGAGCCGTCGAGCGACTCGGTCAGGCGCCGACCGACCTGGTTTAGGATCAGGCGGATCAGCGGCTTGGTGCGGCTGATATCCGAGGGCGGCACCACCAGGTACAGCGACACCGGATACTTGGCCGAAATCAGGTCGGCGATGCGCCAGTCGCAGCGCGAGGTGACCTCGGCCACCGTCGGGTCGCGGTACAGGCCGAGGAAGGACATGGCCGTGGACAGCACGCCCGAGCGCTCGTTGTCGCTCTTGTTGAGCACCTCCCGCGCCGCCGAGGCCACCACCGGATGCGGCGCATCGCCCAGGTGCAGCGTGGTCATCATCCGGTGCAGGGTCAGCTCGAAGGTGCAGGCCGGATTGGAGAGGAAGTTGGCAACGCCGCGCAGGGTCTTGTCCTGGCCGGCGTAGAGCACGTGCAGGATGGCCCCGACCAGCAGCGCGTGGCTGGTCTTCTCCCAGTGGTTGCGCCGCTCCAGCGCGCCCTCCGGATCGACCAGGATATCGGCGATGTTCTGTACGTCGCGCACCTCATGGGCGCCGCGCCGCACTTCCAGCAGGGGGTTGTAGGCGGCCGAGGCCAGGTCGGTGGGGTTGAATAACAGGCAGTGGGAGAAGCGCGAACGCCATCCTGCCGTCAGGCTCCAGTTCTCGCCCTTGATGTCGTGGATGACCGCCGAGAAAGGCCAGGAGAGCAGGGTAGGTACCACCAGGCCGACGCCCTTACCTGAGCGAGTCGGCGCGAAGGTCAGCACATGCTCAGGGCCTTCGTGGCGCAGGTACTGGTCGGCGAACTGGCCGAGGAACACACCTGTCGGTTGGGTCAGACCTGCCTTGCTAACCTCATCCGCATCGGCCCAGCGCGCCGAACCGTAGGTGGTGACGCGGCGTGCCTGGCGTGCCCGCCAGATAGCCATAGCGATGGCCACCACCAATGCCAGCAGACTGCTGCATGCAGCGATGCTGCCGCCGACGTTGAAAGTGTCCGGCGCATAGGCATCGAAGACGAACCACCACTCGAATAGACGCCAGGGGTGATACACCGGCGTGCCCAGCAATTCGAACCAGGGCGCCCCCAGGCGGGCCTGGTAGTCGAGCGCGGCAGCCGTCCACTGCGTGGCACTCCATACCCCGGAGAGGGTAATGGCCAACACTGCCAGCACCTGGCCGTACAGCACCGTTGTTGCATGCATCCCTGAACCCAATCCCAGACAAAAACACCGGCACGCGGATGTGCCGCGGGCGAGAGGTTCGGTACTGGGAGAGGAGGGGTCAAAGACCGTTTCGGCGGGGACTAAGAAGGATGGGGCAACACAGCAGACTGTGACGGTTGGCGGATAAGCCCAGCAGGGTATGGTGTAGATAAGCGTTTGGTGATGTCCGGTAACAACTGGTCGGATGAAAAAGGAACCGGCCATAAACGATAGTTATTGGCCATGATTCGAAGTGACCTAACTCCTTTTTCGGGGCATGGTTCACTTGGCGATTTTTTCTCAATGTTCATCTACCCTGTTCGTATAAATCTGCCAGCAGTAGGGCTTTGAATGCGAGAGACCCCCAGCCAGCCGCAAACTCAGGCAGCCCTATTGGAGCAGGCCGAACGCCTCAAAAGTATCATCGATGTAAAGGAAAGATGTCAACCCATGGACATCGGTTTGAATGCATATTTGTCAGGGTTTAGATCAGGTGTCCGATGTCCATAGACCACACGAATTTTTCACCGAAATGGATCACGTGGTGTCCATGGCAAATACGCGAATTTTGTGGCGAGGAAAGCTAGCGTGACCAAGATGAGCCCGATCCAACAGTCCAAAGCTCATCCAACCTGGTTGTATAACTAGGGCTCTTAAGCTCTCTCCTCATACCCCATTCAGGTGATACAGGGACGCTGGCAGCCCGCAATGTACCTCGCCCCCACTTGGCATTTATCTCATCCAAAACATTCATCACTCGCCCGCTTGATATACCGTATCTGTAAAGCATGAGCACTGTGCTGGAGGCGCTGACTGGACATCCTTACCCTGTACCAGATGTGAATGACGGGCAGCAATCGACCCGAAGCAGCCTGTTGCAGCCCCTTAAACACCAGAGTCCACTTCAGCCTGCAGGTTGGTGTTCTGCTGTTTACCTATTCACATCCACCACTACACGACCCCGGATCTTACCGTCGAGCAATTCATGGGCAACCGGTATGGACTCGCTCAGGCCGATCTCCCGGGTAATTTCATCCAGTTGTGCCAGATCCAGCCCGATGCAAAGGCGCTCCCAGGCTTCCACACGCTCTTTGTAAGGGCGAGTCACGCTGTTGATACCTAGCAGGCTTACGCCGCGCAGAATAAAAGGCGCTACCGTTGACGGAAAATCCATGCCTTGAGCAAGGCCGCATGCTGCAACCAGACCGTCTGCGCGAGTGCCCGCACACACGTTGGCGAGGGTATAGCTACCGACTGAGTCTATCGCCGCAGCCCAGCGCTCCTTTGCCAGTGCACGCCCCGGACTGGACAGCTCGGCACGATCAATGATGGTCGTTGCACCCAGGCGTTTCAGGTAATCGGCTTCCTCAGGTCGGCCAGTGGCAGCGATCACGGAATAACCTTTACGTGCCAACAACGCGATGGCGAAGCTGCCTACCCCACCATTGGCACCCGTTACCAAAACTTCACCGCACGCTGGAGTCAGGCCGTGGCGCTCCAACGCGATCAGGCAGAGCATTGCGGTATAACCTGCGGTTCCGATCGCCATGGCCTGACGCGCACTTAATGGTTCAGGCAAGGGGATCAGCCAGTCGCCATTGAGCCGGGCCTTCTGTGCCAACCCGCCCCAATGCCCCTCGCCCACGCCCCATCCATTGAGCAGAACCCGATCACCCGCTTTGTATGCAGAGTGATTGCTGGTTTCAACGGTTCCGGCCAGATCAATACCGGGAATCATTGGAAATTTACGAACTACCGGGCTACTGCCACTAATAGCCAGTCCATCTTTGTAGTTCAGAGTGCTGTAGGCCACACGAACGGTGACATCCCCATCTGGAAGTTGCGCATCATCCAGTTCTGTCAATTTTGCTTGGTAAACATCTGCGTCTTTATCAACAAGAATTGCCTTAAACATTGCCAGCTCCAATTTAGACCGATCGTCTATTAAATGGCGAAGAAAATCACCGCGTAATACCTGTGAGAAATCCATTAGTGAATACATCCAGTGGCCGCAAATCCTGTACCAGCCTGGCGCGTAAAACCGCACCTTCCCAGCCGATCCAAAAAAAGGCCGCCAGGGCTTCGCAGTCACTATCTGCGTCTATCTGCCCCTGATTGACCGCTTGGCGCAAACAGATAGTTAAACGCTTTTGCCAATCGAGCAGTACGTCCTCCAACTCATTGCGGAAGCTCTCGGGTAAGACAACGATTTCCTGACCAAGATTGCCGACTAGGCAGCCCCGACGGAACTGGTACTTGATCATTCCGGACTTGGCGTCCTCAACAAAGTTTCGCAGGCGCTGGAGGGGCAGCTCCGTAGTATCCAGCAACCAGCGATCCAGCTTGCGGGCAAAGTAATCGGCATAACGGCGCAAGACCGCCTGCCCGAAGGCTTCCTTACTGTCGAAGTAGTGATAGAAAGAGCCCTTGGGAACACTGACCCGCTTGAGGACCGCGTCGATGCCGGTTGCTGCAAAACCTTGCTCGGTCAGTACCTCCATCCCACAACGCAGTAGTGCCTCGCGTGTGTCAGCGTGCTCACGGGCAACGTTTGGCGGGCGGCCTCGACGGACCTGCGGCTTAGTAATAGTCATGGTCGATATATTAGACCGATCGTATTTAATGTCAACACACAACACTCATTGCCATTACCAACGCATACCTGTGCGGCTTGTATAGCGGGATAGCGCGTTGAAGACGCTGCATAACTAACCAATTTGCAATAAGGCTGCACCTCCATGCTCAGGAGGTGCAGCCGACTTCTAACAAAGCGTCAGCGGTGCGCCTTCACTTCATGGTCGGCATGGAGAACTCGGCGCCTTCACGCACACCGGCCGAAGGCCAGCGCTGGGTAACGGTTTTACGCTTGGTGTAAAAGCGCACGCCATCGGGACCGTAAGCATGCAAGTCACCGAACAACGAGCGTTTCCAGCCGCCGAAGCTGTGATAGGCCACCGGCACCGGTAACGGTACGTTAATACCGACCATGCCGACTTTGATGTTGTCCGAGAAGTAACGCGCTGCTTCGCCATCGCGGGTGAAGATGCAGGTGCCGTTGCCATACTCATGGGCATCGATCAGGTCCATGGCTTCCTGCATGCTGTTAACCCGCACTACTTGCAGTACCGGGCCAAAAATCTCCTCCTTGTAGCTGAGCATTTCCGCGTTGACGTTATCGATCAGCGTGCCGCCGACGAAGAAGCCGTTTTCATAACCGGCTACCTTGGGGTGGCGGCCGTCGACCACGATAGTGGCGCCCTGCTCTTCGGCACTGTTGATATAACCCACCACCTTTTGCTGGTGCGCTTTGGTGATCACGGGACCGAAGTCGTTGCTCTTTTCCGAGAAGGCGCCGACCTTCATCGACTGCATGGCTTTTTGCATTTTCTCCACCAGCGCATCGGCAGCGGCATCACCCACGACCACCGACAACGCCATGCAGCGCTCGCCGGAGGAACCAAACGCGGCACCGAGCAGCTGATTAACCACGTTATCCATATCGGCATCGGGCATCACGATGGCGTGGTTTTTGGCGCCGCCCAGTGCCTGGCAGCGCTTGGCGTTGGTGGCTTTGTAGATGTACTCGGTAATTGGCGTCGAGCCGACAAAGCTAACCGCCATTACGCGCTCATCTCAGGAGCAGGATTCAACGGCAGCATGACTCAAAGTGTCGAGTCCAAGTTCAGGCGAGCTCTCCTGGGTTAATGCCAGAATTCGCCTGGATCAGTAGACCATTACATGGTGGCCAAGAGCGAGAGTGATCTCGGTTGCGATAAACAGGGTATCCCGATTGCACTGCAAGTGAACGATCAGACGCCAGCTGTACTCCATGAAGATCCCATCCGGTCTTCCTAGGCGGATACAGAACCTGTCCGCCAACCCCTGAAGCGACGGCTGGCCCATGCCCCCTTAGAAGCATGGGCCAGTTTCCACCTCAAAGATGAGAAAAGGGACGGTAATATCTGTCCACAAACTCAGCGACAGTTCCCCCCTCTAGACACATGGAAGAAAGGGAAAACAAGCTAACACCGATTAAAACACAGCTACATCGCGGATAAAGCGCGTAATCCAGCCCTGCGTGAGTGGCCATATCGCTGAAGCTGGATGCCTCTAATGGGCTGTATAACCCATAAGGGACAGGCAGCTAACGCTCTATCACCCCCATTCTGGGGTATGTCGCCGCGCTAATTCCATAGGGCTAATACGCGCATATGCTGTTCTTGGGCGCACTCCTGAAGGATTGGCGATAAGCGCAGCCTGGTACCTGGCACACACTGCGCTAGGCGAGCCAGCGAACGTGGGGTCAGGGCGCCCAATCGGGGGTAGCCACCGATGGTTTGGCGGTCGTTGAGCAGAACGATCGGCTGGCCATCCGGCGGTATCTGGATAGCACCCAGGGGAATACCTTCGGAGATCAGTGCCTTTCCCTGGTAGCGCAGGGTCGGGCCAAGCAGGCGCACGCCCATGCGGTCGGCCCTTGAGTCAACTTGCCAGGGGCTGTTGAAGGCATCGAACAGGCTCTGTCCAGCGAAGTCGGCGATCTGTGCACCCAGCACGGTTTCCAGGGGTTTGGCCGGGCTCAGATCGGGGATCCTATTAGCTTCTAGCTCCCTTGGCGCCGGGGACGTGTTGGACCAGCGGAGTCGATCGCCTATCGCCAACGCCTGACCCGAGCCGTGAAGGCCGCCCAGGCCTTCACGGCAGACAGTGGACTTGCTGCCCATAGTTGGCGTCGCATCGAAACCACCTGGGGCCGCTAGGTAGGCCCGCGCGCCCTGGATCGGCTGTCTGAATACGAGGCGCTGATCACGGCGCACGAGAAAACTGCGCCAGGGCTGTATCGGCTGGCCGTCGAGGGTGGCGCCGAGGTCGGCGCCGGCAAGGGCCAGGCAGGCATCCTGCTGGGCAATCAGACTGAGACCGCCGAGGGTGATCTCGATCACCGCCGCTCCCAATGGATTGCCCAGCAGCCAGTTGGCCCAGAACATGGAAATCCAGTCGGTGGCGCCGCCCTGGGTCACGCCAAGCTGGCGAGTCCCGAAGCGGCCGCTGTCTTGCAGCTGGATCAGGGTGGTGCTGCGTTCTACCAACAGGCCACTCATGCATTCGCCTCCAGTGGTGTGTCGTCGCCGCCGAGACGGATAAATTCGTCATGGCTGACCGCTTCGAAACGCACCCGGTCGCCCGGTTGCAGAAGGCTGTAGCCGTTCAGGGCGCGGTCAAACAGCCGTACCGGCGTGCGCCCTATCAGGTTCCAGCCACCGGGCGAGACTTGGGGGTAAGCGGCGGTCTGACGTTCGGCAATGCCGACGCTGCCGGCTGCCACACGCTTGCGCGGGGTGCTCAGGCGCGGGCTGGCGAGTATTTCCTCTACCTGGCCCATAAAGGCGAAACCTGGTGCGAAGCCGAGTGCAAACACCTGATACTCGTGGGCACTGTGGCGCTCGATGACTTCGTTAATGGAACGCCCGCAGCGGGATGCCAGCAGCTTCAGTTCCGGGCCGACGCTGGGGTCGTACCATACCGCCAGGCGATGAGTGCGACCACTGCCGCTACCGCCGGCATCAGGCTGCAAATCGTCGAGAGCCTGAGCGATCAAAGCCCGCGCGTCGCTCGCGAGCAGTTGGCGTAGGTCGTAATGGACCATCAGCGTGGTGTAGGACGGCACTAGGTCAATCAGTCCCTGACCGAAGCATTCGCGCAGACGCCGGATCGCGGCGAGCATCCAGGGCATGTTGGTTTCGTCAATGACATCAAACAACCGCACCATCAGGCAGTCGACGGCGACGATTTCGATTCGGATCTTCATACCGTCTGCGGCTCCTTGAGGGCCTGGCGAATGCGCTTCACAGCGGCAATCGAGCCAGCGTTATCTCCATGTACGCAGAGGGTGTCGACCTGAAGCTGCAGAAGGCTGCCGTCACTGGTGACCAGGCTTTCGCCGCGAGCCAAGGCTAGAGCCTGGCCGACCACGGTTTCGCTGTCACGGTGCACCGCCCCAGGCAAGCTGCGTGAAACCAGGTGGCCAGTCGGATCATAGGCCCGGTCGGCGAAGGCTTCGAACCACAGCGGCACGTCAAACTCGTCGGCAAGGGCTAGGGCAGAAGCGTTATCTCGCGTAGCCATGAGCATTAGTCGCAACTCTCCCCCATAGGCGGCCACCGCCTTGACTACCGCTCGTAGTAACTTGGGGTCGCGCATCATGTCGTTGTAGAGCGCACCATGTGGCTTGACGTATTGCACTCGACCGCCTTGCGCGCGGCATATACCCTCCAGTGCGCCAATCTGATAGAGCAACAGATCTTCGATCTCTTGCGGCGAGCAGCTCATGGAGCGGCGACCGAAGCCGACCAGGTCCGGATAGGCCGGGTGAGCGCCGATGCGTACTTCGCTGGCCAGGGCCAGGGCCACGGTCTTACGCATAGTGGCCGGGTCGGAAGCATGGAAGCCGCAGGCGATATTGGCGCAATCGATATAGGGCATAACCTCAACGTCGCAGCCCATTGTCCAGGCCCCGAAGCTTTCCCCGATATCGCAGTTCAGTAGTAGTGGTGTGTTCATGGTCGGTGACTCCTGCTTAAGCTGTGTAGCCAGGCTGCGAAACACCCGGGACGGGAGAGCGCCCGGGTGTCGATTTACCCTGTCGTTACTTTTCCCACTCGGCTTTGGGTATAAGCAGGCCATGATTGCCGTTATAGGAGGCGCGCTCGGGCTGTTTCCAACCGTCCAACAGCGACTCGTCGAGGCGGTAGATTTCCACGCCCAGCGGCCGGCAGACTTTGAGCGGATCTTCTGCGTCCGGGCCCCACATCGGCAGGGACAGGTCACCGCCCGGGCAAGTAGAGAGGGCGCACAGTAGATCGATTTCAGCGAAGAACTCTAGGTAATCACCTTGTTTCGCCGGGCAGGCCTTCATGAAGTACATGTCATCGTGATTGAGGCCGGTGCACTGAAAAATATTCAGCACGTCGTGCACGTCGAACTCAGTCAGGCCGTGGGGCAGCACGGCGCGGGTCAGGTTTGAATGGCAATGATGGTGGAAGTCCTCGCCGGTGAGCATTTTGTTCACGTACGGGTCGCAGCGGGTGCCCAGCAAGTCGTGCAGACGGCCGCCGTGTTCGTCGATGCCGAAGTCGGCCAGGCTGTCATCAGTAATGGTAACCATCGGTCGTAGAAAGGGTAGGTTCGACCACAGCCGGTCGTAAGTGGAGACGTGAGCGCCCTGCAACTGGCGGGTACGGGCTGCCCACATGCGTTCGCGGGGGTCGTTGGCACTCCACACGTTGAAGTCGCCGACCTGGGGGCCGACAGGGGTGGTCACGCGGAAAACATGACCGGCCGGCACTTTCCACGCGCGGCCGGTGCGGATCGGCACCTCGAACTGCTCGACCAGGGTGCGACTTTCCTTGGATTCGCGCACGCGGTCATAGAAGGCTTTGTCGACCTGCAATGCGGCGCCTTTGCTGACTTGGTAGGCCGCTGGATAGTCTTTGTACATGGAGAGTTCTCTTTATCAGTGTTTAGGGACGCTGCTTAAAATGTCTAGCAGCACGATCTCGGATTCGTTGAGGTAGCTGCTCATGGCTTCCTCGGCTTCTTTCTTGCGGCCGTCGCCCAGCAGGTCGTGGATATGCCGGTCACGCTCGAGCCAGGGTTTCTGGAAGGTTTCCTCGCTCGGGGCGTTGGCAAACACCAGGCGCATTTGGGCCGTGACATTGGTGAAGAATTCGTCGAACAAAGGACTGCGTAGTAGGCCGACGATATGTTGGTGAAAACGCAGGCTGTGGGTGCCGAAGGCCTGCCAGTTCTCGCGCTCCCGGGCCAATTGCGCCGCCTCGATAGCCTCAAGCATCAGGTCTGACTGGTATTCGCGCAGCGGCTTGCTCGCTGCGATCGCCTGCAATTCGAGGGTGCGGCGGACCTTGAAGATATCGCGCACTTCGTCGATGCCCAGCTGGCGCACCATCACGCCTTTGTTACGCACGTAGCGAGTCAGGCCTTCGCGGCCTAGCTGGTGCAGCGCCTCGCGGACCGTATTACGCGAGGCGCTGTAGGCTTTGACCAGATCGCTTTCTACCAGTGGCATGCCCGGTAACAGGCGTCCGCCGATGATGTCTTTGCGCAGTTCGATGGCGACCTGGTCCGTCAGCGGCAGACTTTTTTCCTTGGTTTGACTCACTATTGCGCTCCCACGGCTTACGCCAGTTGTACGTCTTTGAGGAACTTGGTCATGCGCTCGCTGCGCTGCTCAAGCATTTCTTGCGGCGGGGCGTTCTGGATAATCTCGCCGTCTTCCATAAAGATCACTCGATCGGAGAGTTTGAAGGCGAAGTTCATTTCGTGGGTGACGATCACCATGGTCATGCCTTCGCGGGCCAGTTCTTCAATCACTGCCAGTACATCGCCGACCAGCTCAGGGTCGAGGGCTGAGGTCGGCTCGTCGAACAGCATGACCGAAGGTCGCATCGCCAGCGCCCGGGCAATCGCTACGCGCTGCTGCTGGCCGCCGGAAAGCTGGTGAGGGTATTTGCCGGCATGCTCGAGCATGCCCACCTTGCGCAGCAGTGCCAGGCTCAACAAGCGCAGTTCTTCGCCGTCACCATGGTCGTGATAGACCGGTGCGAGCATGACGTTTTCCAGGGTTGTCTTGTGCGGGAACAAGTTGAAGCTCTGGAAGACCATCCCGACATGCACGATACCCTGCATATGCACCTTGTTACCCAGGGCACCCCCCGGCTCCTTGGTGCCGCGCAGGAACGGTAAGCCTTGCAGGGTGATTTCGCCATGATCCAGGTTTTCCAGGCCATTCATGGTGCGGATCAGCGTGGTCTTGCCCGAGCCTGATGGGCCGATGATCGACACCACCTCGCCCCAGCGCACATTCAGATCGACGCCCTTGAGTACCTCCAGCGCGCCATAAGACTTGCGTACGCCCCGCGCCTGCAGGGCAAACTCGCCTGGCTTGGCCTGGTCGGCGACTCCCCCGGTCGCTACCTGCCCTAGTTCGGCAGTGGCGATGCTCTTCGGTTTACGTCGGGTTACGTCCAGGTGATTCTCCAGTAGGCGCAACAGACGACTGAAAACGGTGACGATAAACACGTAGTAGAAGGCCACCGCGAACATGGTCTCCATGACTAGGAAATTCTGGGTATAGAGCTGTTGGCCCACCAGGAGAATTTCCGACAACGAAATAACCGAGACCAGCGAGGTCAACTTGACAATGGTGATGTATTCATTGGCCAGGGTCGGCAAGGCTACGCGCAACGCTTGGGGTACCACGATCAGTCGCTGTACGCCGCGATAACCGACGCCCAGCGCCTTGCCCGCTTCCAGCTGCCCCTTGACCACCGCCAGCAGGCCGCCGCGATGGATTTCGGCGATATACGCGGCTTCACTGAGCACCAAGGCGATAAGACCTGCCGAGTAGGGATTGGAAAGTAGCGCGCTGGTGGAAGGAAACACCTGGGGCAGGTTGTAAACGAAGATCAGCAGAACCAGTAGCGGCAGGCTGCGAAAAAACCAGATGTAGAGACCTGCCGCGTCACGTAGAAAGCGCCGCTGCGACTGTCGCGCTAGGGCCAGGAAAAAGCCGAGAACGATCCCTAGCAGCCAGGTTTCCAGACTCAGCTCGACCACTGTCGCCACGGCTCGCCAGAAGTCGCCGTTCCAAAACAGGCTCAAGGTGTAGTGCCAATCGAATTGCATGTTCTTACTCCACGTTGCTGTGATCTTTGTGCAAGCAGGAAAAGATCGATGTATCCGCTATTGGGCACGCCCAATAGCGGTGTCTCATGGTGCGCTGGTGCCTAGCGCTGCTCGGATTTCTTTGGCGCTCGGTTCGGCCAGGTTGTAGCGGGCGAGCAGCTCGCCGTAGCTACCGCTCTGTTTGATCTGGGCGAAAGCAGTGGTCAGCTTCTCCAGTAGTGCCTGGTTGTTCTTTCTCACGGCTAGGCCAATGACCACTGGATAGATCAGTTCCTTGGAGCTGATGATGGTCCTGCCCTGCAGTTTTTCTACGGTGATCTTGGCTACCGCAGGGTCTTCCATCTGTACATCGATCGCATGGGCCAGCAGGGCCTGAGCCACTTCGGGCGAGGTCGGGAATTCACGGGACTGGATTGCCGGCTTGCCTGAGGGTAGGCAGTGCTCGGCGGAAACTTTGTTGAGCTTCGGAATCCAAGACGCGCCCATGATTGAGCCCACACGCTTGCCACAAAGATCCTCCGGTTGCTGTGGCTTGAAGTCGCTGGTGCTGAGCACCATCAGCGAGGAACCGGTCTTTAGGTAGCTGAGAAAATCCACCTGCTTGCTGCGCTCCGGGGTGACATACAGCGCCGAGGCGACTAGGTCGAAGCGCTGGGCATTGACGCCCAGTATCAGGTTGGCGAAACGGGTATCGAGGAAGCGCGGCTCCAACCCTAGTTGCTTGCCCATCAACGCCATAAACTCAGGGTCGAAGCCTGCTGGCTGCTTTTGCTCAAGATAGGTGTAGGGCGGGTAGGTGAGGTCGGAGCCTACCAGCAGTTCCCCCTGGTTCAGCGTGCCCTTGATCTCTGCGGCAGACAGTAGCGGCGCCACGCAAGCCAGGGCGATCGTCAGCGTCAGGTTACGCTTGGTTTTCTTGCCTATCAGACCTTTTTGCATGTTCGTATCCTAGTTTGATGGAAATTACGCAGCGACTAGATTGTTCAACAATAAAGTAATTAAACACAGGCTAATATCATGCCATGTCTTTAATTAAAGGCGTTATTGAGTGTTTTTACGTCTGCGGAACGTCTTTTATGTGTGCGCGGTAACACCAAGGTGGTGCGATTCGTTACCAAGCGCTACGTCGTGGGGCAGTGATATGGCTTGCTGCGCAGGGAGGGGGAGTGGTTGCTGAGGCGCAACGGCAATCGCTGATGAGCACACTGTACGAAGCAGCTCTCAAGCGCAGTGTGAACAATGCCAATGAACCACCGCTACTGATGCTGACCCCAGCCCCAAGAGGACACATTGCGGCTCTGTTTGGGCTGCGCGGCCAGACACTTCCTGAGTAGCTGGAATAGCCGACCGGGCTGAGACGAGTTCACTGGCTACAGGGCCAGAAGTTGTGGAATATCTCGCCTAACCTGTTCCTAGATCAGCCGACGCAGGTCTACTTCCCGCGGTAATCCTCCCACTTTTAGTACCGCTCAGAACTAGAGTTCAGGCCGTCGCGGTAGACCCTGACTGGCCAGCGAGGGGAGTGAAAATCCTAGCCTGTTGCCGATGGTAGTTTCTGCCTGCCTTGCTTGTAGCTAAGCCACGAATGGCCGAGCTACTTGCTGTAATGCAAGGGCTACTGGCCTTCCATTTGTTGTTCGGCCTTTTGGGCGAGTGCGTCAAGTGCTGCGGCCGTGTCGGCTGGTACGCTATTGCTCATAGCCACCGCATAAAGGCCAACCAGTGCGACCACCAGCATCGCCCCAGTGATAGCGGCGGCGCGTGCCTTGGCGTGTGCTCTCAAACTGCGGAAATTAAGCGTGATGTGCGCCAGTGCGGTTAGCACCAAAACCAGACCAAACACCTTGTGCACCGGGTGCATTTGCAGCGTGAACGAAGTGCGATTGATCACGAACATCAACAGGCCCGAGGTCGACATGGCGACAAATGAAACGAACATGAGGATGGCTACGATTTTTCGAAACATGGTAGTTCTGCCTGAATATGGGTTGAAAGCGCGTTGAGGCGAGTGAACAGGTGTCACGCTGCTCAGCTGGTAAAGTGACCCCGCCACCACGATGCTAATTTCATCACCGGAACCATCAACCACATGGGAATTTTGGGCAGCCAGTCCGTGATGGCGGTCTTGTAAGCGGGACGACGACTGAAACGCTCTGCCCAAGCAGGGATGCTGGGATACGGTGAGAAATCGAACCCTACCCGGGACAGCAATACGTGCTGTGGAACCCAGGCAATGTCTGCCAGACTCATTCGATCCCCGACAAGATATTCATGGTCTTTCAAACGGGCTTCCATACGGGCAAACACGGACTTGAGCAGGTCAACAGCTGCTTCGAGATCCTCTCTGGAAAAGCCGTCGAGGGCTTTCTGGTGGAACTTCACCAGCTCCTTGTCCGGCTCGATCTCGGCGTACCTCGCCATATCCGAGCGTTTTTTCGTGGCAGCGCCCATGGTCCCATATACGTAGGTCTTGATGGCCTTCATGTGTATTTTTGTAGCCAGATCCACCCAGTCGTTCATGGCCTCTTGCTCGGTCTGGCCTTCGGGCGTGAAGTAAGGCTGTGGAAATTTCTTCTCCAGATAGAACAGGATATCGTTCGACTCCGTCACAGGCACACCGTTGTCGACCAGTGCGGGCACCAGTCCTTTGGGATTGATTTTTAAATACCAATCCTCCAGGTTCTCCTGGCGCCCTAAATTCACTTCGTGAGAGGTCCAGCTCAGCCCCTTTTCATCCAGCAGCCATCGCACGCGCATTGAACAGTTCGATATGTTGGCGTGGTACAAGTGAAGCCCCTTCAGCTTGAGGACCTCGGACTCGTTGGTGTTCAGTATGGGCATGGTGATACTCCTGTTTGGCTGAGGCGCAGTGGCACGCGCGGAAATGGATTAGAATTCTTGCGGGCCTCATTCACCCATATCGTGATCAGGGTGGTCGCTCGCGCCAGCTTTCCAGTAACCGCGTGTCACCAGTAGTGTGCGCTCCAGGCTGCGTTCGTTCAGTAACACGCGCCTGATCTCACGCATGGCGGTCGCCTCGCAAGCGACCCAGCACATGGCTCCCTCGGGCAGACTCAGACTGCGTGCCGTCTGCAGCAGCAAGCTGCCGGGTGCGGCGCGCGAGGGCAACCGGTGCAACCAGCGCACGTCTGTCGAAGGCCGTTCGCTGAGGTTGATCTGATCGGCAGCGTCGGACACTTCGGCATACAGCGTCACCAAGCAATGCGCCGGCAAGTGGTCGAGGATGGTGCCCGCCGCCGGCAAGGCCGATTCATCAACTAGCAACAGCAAATGGCGAAGCTCCTGCGGAAATACCTGTCCACCCCCTGGCCCTGCGATCAGCAACGTACTGCCAATTCTTGCTTGCTCCGCCCATTGCGCTGCCACGCCCTCACCGTGGCGGACAAAGTCGATCACCAGTTCGCGGCGTACTGGGTCGAAGTGTCGGGGGGTATAAGTACGCGCTATTGGACGCGGCTGACCCGGCTGCGGCTGCCAGTCGAGCGGCAGATCACCGAAAAACAGTTTGATGTGGCTTCCCGGCTTGGCAGGGCCGAAGCCTTCGAGGCTGTCGCCGAAAAAAGTCACGCGGCGCATCCGCGGACCGAGGTCTTCAATAGCGCGCACGCTGACTGGGCGCAGTATCGGCTTGCGCCGAACAGGTGCCTCGCTGGTGCTTGCGGCGCCGAGCACTGTCGGGGCTGGCGCTGCCTTCTGCGGAGATATGCTCATGCTGGGTGCCCTATCTTGAATTAATGATCGGTGTTGCTGAGAAATAAGATTGTTGCAGGGCACGCCATGTTTTATTAGTTGCTACAATTGAGTTTCTTTAACTCATAAAATCGAACAATGATTGATGATCTGCGTAGCATGGCCGTCTTTGCCACCGTGGTCGCGGAGGGGTCATTTCGAGGGGCGGCTACGCGGCTAGGGTTGTCAGCGTCAGTCATTAGCCACCACGTTTCTCGGTTGGAAAGCCGACTGGACTGCGCGTTGCTGTACCGCTCCACTCGGCGACTGTCGCTCACCGACGATGGTCGCGTGTTTCACGAGGCCTGCGCGCGCGCCTTGGATGCCGCCGAAGAAGGCCTCAATAGCGTGGCCAATCGGCAGAGTGAACTTAAGGGCCGCTTACGTATTGGCGCGCCTGCCATGCTGGCTTCAGGGCCATTCGTAGACGATGTTTTGGCGTTCGCGGACGCCTATCCAGCAGTGGAGTTGGAGCTGTGCTTAGACGATGACCGCAAGAATCAGATTGAAGCAGGATTTGATGTTTCGATCCGCATAGGCTGGCTAAAGGACTCCGCACTTCGCGCCCGCCAGTTGTTCACTGTACAGCGGCGCCTGTGCGCTGCACCGGAACTGATCGAGCGCATGGGCGTAGCAAAACATCCGGCCGACCTGCTCAATTGGCCATGGGTCTACGAAACTATGCTGCCGAGCTTCATTGATTTAACGGGGCCTCAAAACGCCACGTACCGTGTGCCGATAGCAGGACGCCTGTCTACGAATCACGCGGAAACTGCCAAACGCTTTGCACTGGCCGGCGCTGGGGCTTTTGCGTCGCTTGATTTTTTCGTTTTCAAAGAACTAGCAAGCGGGCAAATAGTCGAACTGCTGCCGGATTGGCAGTTGTCCTCGGCTGGTGTTTACGCCGTCTGGCCGAGCAACGTCTCGCGCAACTCGCTATCGATGCGTTTTGTGGATTTTCTGCATACTCGGGTTAACGCAATGCGCGCCCAAGACGAAGATGCAGGCAAGACTGCCATTTGACCTCCCCAAGCTTCACGAAGTCGAAACGTATAATTTTTCATGCAACCCCGAGTTTTTGAGGATATGGCCGATTTCTGCCTGTGGCGACTGACCGGTTTTGGCCGATAGCTGCCTGTTTCCATCGGCGGATCGCATTCAGTAGCCAGGAAGCCTCTAGCCCGGAGCTGCCGGCTGAGATGCCTCAATCTAGCAGAGCGCTCAGCTCTTTCCGGCTCGCCGCATCAAGGTTGAGCAGCAAAGTGGTCGGAATAGGCCAGCCCCTACTCCCAGGCGACTAGCTGAATGCGCGCTGTTATCTCAAAGCTTTCTCGGCCCGCGGGGATCCAACGAAATTATATTTGACGCAGGTAACTGCCGCTCAAGCTCAGCGATACGGTCATACAGCTCAATGATTTTCGCATCCGCTTCGCTCAATAAACTTGCGAGTTGGTCGCGCTGCCGGGCAACTTGCTCAATCCGATCACGCAGGGCGCGGGTTTTCTGGCGTGCGAGAAGATTTACCTTGTTCAACGAAGGAGGTCGCTCCTCCGCATGTTGTTCCACGTAGGTTTTTATCTCTGCGATGAGACTCGGGAAACGAGATTTCTTAAGCGCCGACGGATCGCTCCCCGCCTCTTTGGCCACGTTGTTCTGAGTGACCGGTGTCCCCTTCGGTAGAAGCTGTGGCCTATCGAGTTTCAGGCGCTCAAAAGCATCACGATATTGATCAGCCGCGCTGCGGCGAGCAGGGAGTTCAACGTCCATTTCTGCTCCCTACGACACGACGGAAGCTCTCTACGCTTCGCTGTTGAGCCATCAACGATTCCATTAGCGGACTTCCATTCTGAGCATTAGCAAGCCGCTCTTTGAGTACATGTTCAAGATCATCTACCGCGCCCAATCGTTCTGAGTCATACAGCACGTCAGGGCAAGGTTTTGCATCCTCTGAATCACCGCCCCCGCAATGAGCAATGTTGTCAATTCCGCCGTACGGACAAGGTTCACGACTCGAACAAACGCCAAGAATGATCGGGCGACAGGCGACCGCGCCTTTCTTTGCCAAACCAATCATCTTCTTCGCATCCTCTGGCGAAATCAGCCGAACGATCTCAGCCTTTCGTTTGTCTCCATGGGGGCTGACAAAACGCTCACTCGTAAGCTGCTGTAATGTTGCCGCTGACCGAAAACTGACCCAGTAGAGGCTCTTCTGCCGACTGAAAACTGACCCAGGTGTTCAACTGCTTCTGCTCACTTTTCGAGCAGGAGAACACAGGGTGATCAGCATGGAAATGTTGGGAAAAATCCGGCGGATGTACTTCCGCGACAAGCTCTCGCTGCATCAGATAGCCAAGCGTACCGGGCTGTCGAGAAACACCATCCGAAAATGGGTCAGAGCGCCCGAAGCCACTCAGCCAGCGTACCAACGGTGCGCAACCTTCAATAAGCTCAGCCCTTTTCACGAGACCCTGGAGCAGGCGCTCAAGGCCGATTCGTTCCGCCCAAAGCACAACCGCAGGAGCGCCAAAGCACTTTTTGAGCAGATCAAAGCCGAGGGTTATGACGGCGGTTACAGCCAGCTCACGGCGTTTGTGCGCTCTTGGCGAGGCGAGCAAGGCAAGTCTTTACGCGCTTTTGTACCGCTGACGTTTGCGCTCGGTGAGGCCTTTCAATTTGACTGGAGCGAAGAAGGTCTGCTGATCGGTGGTCTTTTTCGACGTATCCAGGTCTCCCACATGAAGCTGTGCGCCAGCCGCGCATTCTGGTTGGTTGCGTACCCCAGCCAAGGCCACGAGATGCTGTTTGATGCCCATACACGTTCGTTTGGAGCGTTGGGTGGCGTGCCACGTCGCGGCATCTACGACAACATGAAAACAGCTGTCGACAAGGTTAACAAAGGCAAAGGCCGCACGGTCAACGCCCGGTTTTCCGTGATGTGCGCGCACTATCTGTTCGATCCGGACTTCTGCAACGTGGCCTCTGGCTGGGAAAAAGGCATCGTCGAAAAGAACGTGCAGGATAGCCGGAGACGAATCTGGCTCGATGCTCAGAACTGCATGTTTCACTCCTTCGAGGAACTGAATGTCTGGCTCGGCCAACGTTGTCGGTCGCTCTGGAGCGAACTGGTGCATCCGCAGTACAACGGGCTGACGGTGGCCGAGGTCTTGGAGCTGGAGCAGGTCGAAATGATGCCAATGCCGACGGCATTTGATGGCTACGTCGAGCGTACCGTGCGGGTCTCCAGCACCTGCCTGATCAGCGTGGCGCGAAATCGCTATTCCGTGCCGTGTGAGCGCGTCGGCCAGTGGGTCAGCAGCCGTTTGTACCCTTCGCGGATCGTGGTCATTGCTGACGAAACGGTGATCGCCAGTCACGAGCGCCTCTTTGATCGAGATCAGGTCAGTTTTGACTGGCAGCACTACATCCCACTCATCGAACGCAAGCCTGGTGCATTGCGCAACGGTGCGCCATTTGCTGATCTGCCAAAACCGTTACGGCTTCTCAAACGAGGACTGAGGCGTCACACCAACGGTGATCGAATCATGATGCAGGTACTGGCTGCTGTGCCAATTGCGGGGCTCGAACCTGTGCTGGTGGCGGTGGAGCTGGTACTTGAATCGGGAAGTCTGAGCGCCGATCACATCCTCAATGTCCTTGCCCGGCTGACCTCCACCGCACTACCTCCCAGTGTAGAAACCAGCCTGCAACTCAAGGTCGCGCCTGTTGCCAATACGGCACGCTACGACCGGCTCCGTGCGACCGATGAGGAGAATCGCAATGCGTGACCTAATGACTGAACTCAAAGAACTTCGCCTGCACGGCATGGCCAGTGCTTGGGAAGAACTGGTCTCTCAAGGAACAGCGTCGACGGCTTCATCGAAATGGCTGCTGGAACATCTGCTTCAGCAGGAACATGCGGATCGCGCGGTGCGCTCGGTGAATCATCAGATGAACATGGCAAAACTCCCCATGCACCGTGACTTAGCTGGCTTTGACTTCAGCGCTTCCAGCGCTGATGCCCGGCTGGTCAGCGATCTATCCAGCTTAGCGTTCACTGAAACCGCGCAGAATGTCGTGTTCATCGGCGGCCCTGGAACCGGGAAAACACACTTGGCCAGTGCCTTGGCTGTATCCGGAATCACGGCCCACAACAAACGCGTGCGCTTCTTCTCCACGGTGGATCTGGTGAATCTGCTGGAACGTGAAAAGTACGATGGCAAGGCAGGGCGAATCGCCCAGGCACTGCTGCGCACAGACCTGGTGATACTGGATGAGTTGGGGTATTTGCCTTTTAGCCAAAGCGGCGGTGCCCTGTTATTTCACCTGCTGTCCAAACTGTACGAACACACCAGCGTGGTCATCACCACCAACCTCAGCTTCTCGGAATGGTCGAGTGTGTTTGGCGACGCCAAGATGACCACCGCGTTGTTGGATCGGCTGACACATCACTGCCACATCGTCGAAACGGGCAACGAGTCCTACCGCCTACAACACAGCACCTTGGCCGCCCAGACAAAGATCAAGTCACGGGAACGAAAGCGCAAGGACGGAGATGATGTCGAGGACGATGAGCCATTTTGATCGGAACCATAAATGCCCTACTGCATGCATACATGCGGTGGGGCTTGATGCGTCTTCAATCGGAACACTGCTGCTAAGCTTATCCACAATTGCTGGGGCAAAAATCAGCAATCCGTCCTGGGTCAAATTTCAATCGGCAGGGTGGGTCAGTTTTCAATCAGCGCCAACAAATCAGGCGGTCTTTGACAGAAAGGTCATGCGGACTGAAGTGAATGTGTTCGACGGTAGGCAAGTGAAATCTCTAATAAGAACAAGCGTCAATGTCCATGGGGACACCATCTAACTTTGGGCGCCCACAGTATGCAACTTATTCTTATCGATGGAACCAACATCGGTACATGGGAGTGGAACGTTCAGACGGGTGAAACCACTTTCAATGAACGTTGGGCTGAGATCATCGGTTACCGCCTGGAGGAACTGTCTCCCGTCGACATCAATACCTGGCTAAACCACGCTCACCCCGATGACCTTGGTGAGTCGGCTGAACGTCTTGAGTGCCACTTCAGGGGTGAAACGCCCTTTTATGACTATCAGTGCCGTATGCGCCACAAGTCGGGGCGCTGGGTTTGGGTGCATGACCGCGGGCGGGTGGTGAGCTGGACCGATGAAGGTAAGCCTTTGATGATGTGCGGCACCCATGCCGACATCACCGAGATGCGCGCGCAGCAGGATGAGACCCACCGAACCAGTGCTCAACTGCAGGCGATTCTCGACTCGGCTACCGGCGTTAGTGTGATCGCCACCACTCCAGATGGACTGATCACGCTGTTCAATCGTGGAGCTCAACGCCTACTTGGTTATACAGCTGAGGAAATGGTTGGTATCCAGACTCCAGCGTTAATTCACCTGAGCGATGAGGTTGGGCAACGCGGGCGCGAGCTGTCACAGCAAGTAGGCCGCGAGATCAGTGGCTTCGAGGTTTTCGTCCATTTGGCGCGGCAGGGAGAGCCTGAAACGCGACAGTGGACTTACGTGCACAAGGATGGAACTCAGCGCAGGGTGAACCTGACGGTGAGTGCCATATTCGACAGGCAGCGCACGCTATCCGGTTTCTTAGGCACCGCCAGTGATATATCCGAACTGGAGTACACTACCAGAGCGTTGCAGGAGAGCGAAAACCGTTTCCGGGGACTTGTTGCCAACCTGCCCGGGGTTGTCTATCGCTGCGAGAACGATGCCAACTGGACCATGCGTTACATGAGTGATGAAGTCGCTTGTCTGACTGGTTATCCGGCCAGTGACTTCATTGACAACCGTGTACGGAGCTTTTCCAGTGTTGTGCACCCTGATGATCTGCACATCACCCATCAGTCTGTCGCGGCCATTGAGCGGCATGAACAGTTCGAGCTCACCTACCGACTCCGGCATGTCGATGGTCATTGTGTCTGGGTGAGAGAGCGAGGTCGAGGGGAGTATGACGCCAACGGTGAGCTGCTCTGGATATCCGGTTTTATCTGGGACATCAGCGACCGCAAGGCTGCCGAGGACGCGCTGCGTGTCAGTGAGCGGCGCTTCAATGGCGCATTCAATACTGCTCCCCAGGGCATGGCGATCGTTAATCTTGACGGGCGATGGCTCGAGGTCAATGGCGCTCTCTGTCGCATGCTGGGTTACAGCCGAGAAGAGTTACTGCAACTCGACTTTCAGCATATTACTCACCCCGATGACCTGGCCAAGGATTTGGCGCTGCTGCAACAGCTCCTGGATGGTGTGATCGCCGACTATCAACTGCAGAAGCGTTACATCGACAAGCGCGGCAGTGTGCTGTGGATTCTGCTCAGTGTTTCGTTGGTGCGTGACGCCCAGGGATTGCCTCTGCACTTCGTTTCGCAGATTCAGGATATTACGGAGCGATTCGAGGCCGAGATGCGTCTGCGTGAGCGTGAAGAGTATCTCAGCACTCTGCTGGACAACGTCATCGACGCCATCGTGACCATCGATGAGACAGGACTGATTGAGACGTTCAACCCGGCGGCTGAAAAGATTTTCGGTTATGCGAAAGCAGGAGTGGTAGGGCAGAACTTTAAAATGTTGATGCCCGAACGATACCGTGAGCAGCATGACGATCTTTTAATCGCCTACCGAGAGAGTGGCGTTCCAGCACTACTGACTAAAGGTATGGAGCTACTCGCGCAGCGGCGCAATGGTGAGCTGTTCACCATGGAGCTAGCCGTATCGCAGATCATGCTCCAGGGGCAGCGCCGTTTTATTGCCGTCATCCGCGATATCAGCGAGCGTAAGCGCATCGAGCAGATGAAGAACGAGTTCGTCTCCACCGTCAGCCACGAGCTGCGCACACCGCTCACCTCAATTGCCGGAGCTCTCGGTCTGATCAATGGCGGGGCGCTGGGCGAGGTACCTGTGCAGATTGGGGAAATGCTGCGAATCGCCCAGAGCAACAGTCAGCGCTTGGCAGATCTGATCAATGACTTGTTGGACATGGACAAGCTGGTGGCCGGAAAGATGACCTTTGATCTGCAGGCGCTGCAACTCTGGCCACTGCTGGAGGCGGCCATGGAGCAGAACCAGCCCTATGCCACGCAGCATTCGGTTGCGCTGCAGATGAAGCTGCCGCAGTTGGATGTCAAGGTGCGTGTGGACAGGCAGCGCTTTGCGCAGATCATGTCCAATCTGCTCTCCAATGCTGCCAAGTTCTCTGCACCGGGCACTAATGTTGAGATTTCTGCAGCCCCGGCCGAGACACGGGTGCGCATAAGCGTGCGTGACTTTGGCGTGGGGATCCCTGAAGCCTTTCGCTCGCGCATCTTCGGTAAGTTTTCACAGGCTGATGCCACGAATACCCGGCAGAAAGGCGGTACAGGTCTTGGGCTGGCAATCACCAAGGAGCTGACTGAGCGAATGGGGGGGCAGATCGGCTTTGAGTCCGTCGAGGGCCAGGGCACCACTTTCTGGGTGGAGCTACCGGTGGAGAACAATTGTTGAATCGGCCAAACCAAGAGCCAAGGATTATGGCGGGGATATGGCTTCTGGTCATACTGCTGACATCGGGCGGCCTGGTTGAGCTTGGGCTCTGGCGCTACAACCAGAATCGCTATCAGGAAGAGCAGCGTTTTCTGCGTGCCCAGGCCTACGAGATAAGGGCGGTCCTTCTGGCTGAGCTGAATGCCACGCTGCACCTTGCCAGCGGGCTGGCGAGTTATGTACCGGCAAAGCAGGGGCGCTTGGATGCGGCCGAACTGCAACCCTGGTTACGTGGGCTTTTCACCCAGGGACGCTACATCCGCAATATTGGATTGGCACCCGATAACCGAATTTCTTACCTCTATCCACTTGAGGGGAATGAATCGGCCCTGGGCATTTACTACCCCGATCTTGCCGAGCAGTGGCCGCATATTCAGAAAATTATAGCTAACAAGGAGCCTCGGCTGGATGGCCCCCTGAATCTGGTACAGGGCGGTAAGGGGCTTATCTACAGGGTTCCGGTCTATTTGCAGGATCAACGCTATTGGGGGCTGATTAGTACCGTCATTGATTACGACCGGCTTATCGCTGACTTGGATGTCCTGGCACGCCAACGTGATCTCGCCGTTGCCCTCCTGGCTTTTGATGTACCGGTCGCAACCTCAGCCACGCGAGATAACGTTCGCTTGCCGGTATCGCTGGCCGGGGCACAGTGGCAACTTCAGGTTTCGAGTACGTCACAGCCGATTGCTTCCTTGACCCCTGTCAGGACTCTGGGCTGGAGCCTCGCCCTGCTTATCACTTTGCTAACCGCCTGGATGATGCATTTGCATCGTCGTAGGGCGAGTCTGGCTCTGGCGCTGAGCAGGAGTCAGCAGGATTTCATGCAAGCCTTCGATCTGGCGCCACAAGGGATGGCAATGCTGAACGCCTCAGGGCAGATGCTGGAGGCCAACCAGGCGCTATGCCAACTTCTTGAGCGCAGCCGCGAAAAGTTGGTTGGCACAGCACTGGCTGATTTCTGCCTCCCGAATGATCGTGTAAAACTGCGCCAACATCTCGCCCAAGAGAACGCGCAAGCCCGGCTAGGCTGGTGGATACGGCTTCTGGATGGTGAGCAGAACCCTGTCGACGTAGAGTGCAGCGCCTCATGGTTGGGGCTATCCGAGACTGAGGGTGCACTCTGCATACTGCATATTCAGGACATTACCGAGCGTCTGCGCCTCCAGCAAATGCAACGCGAGTTCATTGCCAGTGTCAGCCATGAACTGCGCACACCGCTGACCTCCATTGCAGGTTCTCTAGGCTTGATCAATGGCGGGGCTCTGGGCGAAGTGCCGCAAGCGATGCAGTCCCTGCTGCAAATCGCTCAGTCCAATAGTTCGCGCTTGCAAGAGCTGATCAATGATCTGCTGGATATGGAAAAGCTGGCGGCAGGAAAAATGCGCTACGACATTTGCGAACAACCTATTTGGCCGCTGCTTGAGGATGCCGTCACACATAACCAGCCTTATGCCAATGAGTATCAGGTTAGGCTCGAACTCGTCGGTAGCCCTATCGAGGTACACGTAGCCATCGACAGGCAGCGGCTGGCGCAGATTCTGGCCAACTTGATTTCCAATGCGGTCAAGTTCTCCGCACCCGGATCTGTTGTGACACTAAAGGCAAGTGTCGATAGTGATTGGTTGAGGATCAGTGTCAAGGATCGGGGTATCGGTATCAAAGAAGAGTTCAGGAGCCGGCTCTTCACTCGATTTTCCCAGGCCGATGGTGGCGATGCACGGCAGAAGGGCGGCACTGGCCTGGGGCTTGCCATCTGCAAAGAGCTGATCGAAGCCATGTCTGGGCACATTGGCTACGAGTCAAAGGAACGGATGGGCAGCACCTTCTGGTTGGAGCTGCCAATTGCCAATCAGGTGGTCAGGGTATGACGAAGCGCAAGTCCCAGGGGTTTCCTCCCATACCGTCTAACGAGAGCCGCCGCCTTGCCGCCTTGCTCAGATTTGAGCTGCTCGATACGCCGGCAGAGGCGATGTTCGACAACATCACCGCAATGGCTGCGCAGCTATGCGAAACCCCGATTGCGCTCATCTCGCTGGTAGATGCCGAGCGCCAGTGGTTCAAGAGTCGACAGGGTCTCGACGCCAGTGAGACACCACGAGAGCTGGCGTTCTGCGCACATGCCATCAACGGCGAGAGCCTGTTTGAAGTGGAAAATGCCTTGCTGGATCCACGCTTCAGGGATAACCCGCTGGTGACCGGCGCCCCGGATATTCGTTTCTATGCGGGTATGCCGCTGGCTGACAGCGAAGGCCATAATCTGGGTACCCTGTGTGTGATCGACCGCCAGCCACGTCAACTCAATGTTCAACAGAAGGGCGCCCTCAAACTGCTCGCGCAGCAGGCCATCAACCTGTTCGAGCTGCGCTTGCAGGCGCGCCAGCAGCGGGAGCAGGCGGCGCTGCACAAAGCGATTTTGAGCAGCGTGGGAACTGCGGTGCTGATCACCGACATGGAGGGCGTGATCCGCCAGGTCAGTCCGGGGGTGCTGCCTTTATTGGGCTATGAGGTGGATGACCTGATCGGTCAAAGTCTCGGGCTGGTGCTACCGGATGAGGATCGTCAGCTACAACCTGATCCCGCCAGGGCTTCTATCAACTGCGGCTCTGAACAGGCGAGTCAGCGTGAGACGAGTGCGCGACATCGCAAGGGGCAGCGCATTCCCGTACTGTTCAGCCTGGCGCCGGTTGCCATAGATGGCAGTCAGCAAATGGGCTATCTATGCGTCCTCAATGACCTGAGCTACCGCGAGGAAGCCCTGCAGCGCCTGCAGCATATCGCCGAACAACTTCCAGGCGTGGTCTATCAGTTTCAGCTCCATTCTGACGGGCGCAGTTGTTTTCCGTACGCCAGCGAGGGGTTGAGGGATGTCTATGGACTGCAGCCCGAGGACGTGCAAAAAGATGCAAGCCTCGTTTTCGCGCGCATCTACCCGGATGATCTTGCCGCTGTGACTGCCAGTATTCAGGCATCAGCGGAAAACTTGAGCGTCTGGCATCAGGAGTACCGCTTTCTACACCCTACGAAGGGGCCCATCTGGCTGGAAGGTCGGGCTACGCCCCAGCGGCGTAGCGATGACAGCATTCTCTGGCATGGATTTATCACTGATATCACCCAGCGAAAACATCTTGAGCAGATGAAGAGCGAGTTTGTCTCGACCGTCAGCCATGAACTACGTACCCCCCTTACCTCCATTGCAGGATCGCTGGCTTTGATCAACGGTGAGGCGTTGGGTCCCGTACCAGATGCAATGCGAGAGATGCTGCTGATTGCCCAGAGCAATTCTCAGCGCCTGCGCCAGCTGATTGATGATCTGCTGGATATGGACAAGTTGCTCGCAGGCAAGATGAGCTTTGTTCCCCAGCGGTTGGATCTCGATAGTTTTCTCACCGATTGTGCCACTAGCCATCAAGGGTTCGCCCGACAGCATGATGTTCAGATTGACTATGCAGGAGGGATCGTAACTTCTGTCATGGCAGATCCAGTGCGTTTGCAGCAGGTGCTGAGCAATCTGCTGTCCAATGCACTTAAGTTTTCCCCTGCAGGTAGTCGGGTACTCCTATCTGCGCAGGCGCTTGGCGGGCACGTCAGAGTTTCGGTCGCCGATCAGGGGCCGGGCGTTCCTGCAGATTTTGTGGATCGTCTTTTTGAAAAGTTCTCCCAAGCTGATGCCAGTGACCGCCGACAGAAAGGTGGCACCGGGTTGGGGCTTGCCATCAGCAAGGAGCTGATGGAGCGTATGGGGGGCGCCATCGGCTTCCATCCACGCCCCGAAGGTGGCGCTGTTTTTTGGATTGACTTACCCGCTCTACTTCAGGATGAAACGCTATGACAATGCTGGAACATACCTTGGCCAAGGCGCCAAGGTTCATGCCTCTTTTGGTTCTTTTGTGCAGCGTCTTGGGCACGTTCGGAGCGTGGTTCGCGCTGAGCACTGTCCAAAAGCAGGCAGCAGATCATGAGTTCCAGCAGTTGGGTAACGAGGTGCTGGAGGCGATCGAGAAACGGATGAGCAATCATCGCCAGATCCTGCTGGGAGCGGCTGGCCTTTTCGACGCCAGTACTGACGTGAGTCGTGACGATTGGCGGCGCTATGTGCAGCGTTTGGACCTGGATTCCAATTATCCCGGAATTCTCGGACTTGGTTATAGCCAGGTCGTGCGGCCGGAACAGTTGCAGGCATTTGAAGAGAGCGTGCGCCAGCAGGGCTTTGCTGAGTTCGCCATCAAACCTGCAGGCAAGCGTGATCTGTACACATCGATCATCTATCTGGAGCCATTTAGCGGCCGAAATCTGGCTGCTTTTGGCTTTGACATGTTTTCCGAGCCTACGCGGCGAGCAGCTATGAGTCGGGCAGTTGAAACCGGTCGCCCGCAACTTAGCGGCAAAGTTACGCTTCTCCAGGAGAATAATGGGCCTGCGCAAGCAGGTTTGCTGATGTACGTCCCCGTTTATCAGCCCGGAGCTTCGTTGAACTCTTCTGTCGAGCGTTGGGATGCTCTACGTGGTTTTGTGTATAACCCCTATCGCGTGACCGACCTCATGCAGGCAATACTTGATGGTAGAGAGTTGCAGGTTGACTTCGCCCTTTACACCGGAGACAAGGCCTCTCCTGAAGAGAGGATATTCATCAGCCATCCGCGGCTTGAGCGGGCTAGCAAGCCTTCACGCTCCGAGCAGTTAGAGCTGTTTGGCAAGCCACTTTATGTGAGCTTCTATACGCAGCCAGGTTTCTACGAGTCCTTCAAGCAAGGCCAGGTACTGTTGCTGAGCCTGGGAGGCGTGATCAGTTTGCTCCTGTTCTTCCTGACACAGGTGCTTGCCAATGGCCA
Organism: Pseudomonas sp. LD120; assembly: GCF_009861525.1. Taxonomy (GTDB): domain Bacteria; phylum Pseudomonadota; class Gammaproteobacteria; order Pseudomonadales; family Pseudomonadaceae; genus Aquipseudomonas. The sequence goes on from NZ_WVHL01000005.1 coordinate 2,444,553, forward strand.
GCAGCGAGCCATCTCCTTGGCCAGTGACATGACGTCACAGCTAAGTCAAAGCGAGGCAAGGCTCCAGCGCGTATTGCAGGGGGGGCACGATGGCTGGTGGGACCAGGACGTAGAGGCAGGTCATTTCTTTGCCTCGAGTCAAATCTGGCAGATGCTGGGTTATCCGGAGAAGGGGCCGCAGACACCCTTAAATGACCTTGAACAACTGGTTCACGCTGACGATGTAGCGGCCCTTCGTGCTCAGCTTGTAGCACCCGAGGGAGTCAGAGAGCATTACCTCAATCATGAGTGCCGATTGATAAGGCAGGACGGACAGACTCTGCCCGTACTTCTGCGAGCGTTGATTCAATGCTCGCCTGCCGGGCATATGCTCAGCGCGAGCGGCACTGCAATGGATTTGACCGAGCAGAAGCGTATCGAGCAACTCAAGAATGACTTCGTATCAACGGTCAGTCATGAGCTGCGTACGCCACTGACCTCGATTTCAGGCTCCCTGGGTTTGGTCAACGGTGGCGCACTCGGCGCGGTACCCGACAGCATGCGCCCCATGTTGGAGATCGCCCAGCAGAACAGTCAGCGCCTGTGCCACCTGATTAATGATCTCCTCGATATGGACAAACTGGCTGCCGGCAAGCTCAGTTTCGAGTTCACCAACCTTGATTTGGACCAGCAACTCAATGAGGCTCTTCTCAGCAATGCCTCCTATGCTGAGCAGCATCAAGTGCAACTGGTGCTTGATCCCATGCCTCCCGTCAAGGTACGTGCCGATGCGCTTCGGCTGCAACAGGTGCTCGCCAACTACCTGTCCAACGCCATCAAGTTCTCTCCTTCCGGCGCTTCGGTACGGGTGCACAGCACGCTTCGAGATGGGCGTGTCAGAGTGAGCGTCACCGACAATGGGCGGGGCATCCCCGAACATTTTCACCCGCATATTTTCCAGAAATTCTCCCAGGCAGACAGCAGTGATCAGCGGCAAAAGGGCGGCAGCGGACTTGGCCTGGCGATCACCAAGGAGCTTATCGAGCGCATGGGGGGGCAGGTGGGCTTCGACTCTCACGAGGGCCAGGGCAGCACGTTTTGGTTCGAGCTGCCGGTGCTGGCCGAGAGCCCTCCACTTATTGACATGCAACGCCCCACAATCCTGGTGGTAGAAGATGAGCCTGACGTAGCCCGGCTGCTTCAGCTAATGCTCGAGGGGGGGGGCTATCAGGCAGTAGTGGCAGCAAATCTGGCTGAAGCGCGATATATCCTGGCCAGGCACGATATAGCCGCCGTGACCTTGGACTTGCGTCTGCCTGATGGCCACGGCTTTGAGGTCCTATTGGAGATGCAGCGTTTACTACGCAAGAAGGACTTGCCTGTTATTGTCATAACCGCCGCTGCTGACCAAGGGCAGCTCAATCTCCAGGGGGGTATGCACATCGTTGACTGGTTGGATAAACCCATTGACCCGCAGCGACTGCTGAACGGCCTAGGCCGGTCACTCGGCAACCCGAGAAATAAGTCCCGCATTCTGCATATTGAGGATGACTCCGATCTGCGTATGGTTGTTGCCGAGCAGGCCAGAGGTCTGGCTGAGTGCGAGGGCGCCGGCAACCTCATGGAGGCCCGGCAGCAGTTAGCATGTGGTACATGGGATCTGGTGCTGCTCGATCTGCACCTACCAGATGGTGATGGCTTCAATCTGATTGAGGAGATCCATCAGGCTCATCCCGGGCTACCGATAGTGGTACTGTCTTCGACAGAGCTCTCGACAGAACAGCTCAGCTTTGTCGAGGCGGCATTGGCCAAGTCTCGAACAGAGCCACAGACATTTCTTGATGTGCTCGCTCGCCTACTACCGACAAGGGAGAATAACCATGCATGAGCTGAAGCGCATATTGCATGTAGAGGACGACCCCTCCATTCAGATCGTTGCCAAGGTTGCTCTGGAGGCTGTTGGTGGATTTGAGGTGCTGAGTTGCAGCAGTGGTCAGGACGCTATCGATCAGGTGTTGGGTTTTGCGCCGGACTTTATTCTGCTGGATGTCATGATGCCTGGAATGGATGGCCCGCAGACGCTTGAGCAATTAGTGAACCTGGTGGATATCAACGTTATCCCAGTGGCGTTTATGACTGCCAAGGTACAGTCTTCAGAAGTCGAGCATTACCTGAGCCTCGGGGCACGTGACGTAATCATCAAACCCTTCGATCCGATGCAGTTGGCGAGTCAGATACGTGCCATTTGGAGTCGTTCCAATGGATAGACAGAAGCAATTGGCTGACCTACAAGCCCAGTTGCGGCTACTAGGCGAGCAGTTCGCCAAACGGCTCAAGGAAGAACTACCGCAACTGGCAGATAGGGCGCGGCAATTAGAGCGCTCATCTGATCCAGCTGAACAGCTTGAGCACCTGCAGGAGCTGCGCAACCAGCTACATAAACTGGCGGGGAGTGCCGGTACCTTCGGTTTCAAGGAGCTGGGCGATCAAGCTCGCTCGCTTGAGCAGCAGTCGCAACAATGGCTCAGTAGCCTTGAGCTGCAACGCAAGGGACTCGAAACATTTATTGATGACATCCAGATGCTGGCAGGCACCTCGGATCTTTCTGCAGCGATGATTTTGGCTCCTAGCGCTGTTGAGTTGCCACGCAACAGCACCCCCAAAAAGGATTACCATCTCATCTACATACTCGAGGACGAGGAAAGTGTCGGTGAGAGTATCTGTCGAACGCTATCGACGTTCGGTTATCAAGCCAGCCACTTTGTCAGCACTGCCGAACTTGACGAAGCGATTGCTCGACAGAGCCCAGACGCACTGATTGTCGATGTCAATCTTGGCAATACTCAGCAGAGTGGTCTGGAGTATGCGTCCTCACTGCTTGCTCGTCTCCCGAAGGTACCGCCGTTCCTGGTGTTGACGACGCAGAATGACTTCGATACTCAGCTACAGGCGGCACGCCTAGGTGCCGTCGGCTTTTTCAGCAAGCCTGTTGATGTGGCCAAGCTTGAGAATCGCCTTGAGCGATGTTTCGCCCAGCAGGGTGGGACTCCCTACCGCGTGTTAATCATCGATGACGACTATGAGTTGGCCAGTCACTATCGCTTGGTGCTGAGCAGCGCAAATATGCTGGTTGAGGTAATCAATGAGCCAAACCGGATACTTGAGACGATTGCTCGATTCAATCCTGAGGTGCTGCTGCTGGATGTGAATATGCCAGGCTGCTCGGGTCCCGAGCTTGCTCAGATGATTCGCTTCAATGATGACTGGATCAGAATACCCATCATCTATCTTTCGGCTGAAACCGATATCGGCTTGCAGATGAATGCTTTGCTCAAGGCGGGTGATGACTTTGTCACCAAGCCTATCGCCGACAAGAGCCTAGTTGCTACGGTTTTTGCCAGGGCGCAAAGGGCGAGGTTACTCAGTAATGCGTTGTCACGCGACAGTCTGACGGGGCTCCTCAAGCACGCGGATATCAAAGAGCAGGTTGCAATCGAGAGGGAGCGTGCGTTGCGTACAGGTAAGCCTGTGAGCATTGTGATGCTGGACATCGACCACTTCAAGAAAGTCAACGACTTACACGGCCATGCGGTTGGGGACAACGTGATACGGGCACTCGCCAACCTGCTCAGGCAGCGACTGCGCAGAGTCGATGCAATTGGTCGTTACGGTGGCGAAGAGTTCCTGGCAGTGCTGCCCGAGTGCAGTGGTACTCAAGCAGTACAGATCCTGGACGAAATTCGTCAGCAGTTCTCGCGAATAAGCTTCTCCAGCGGGATTGGCGATTTCAATGTCAGCCTCAGTGCTGGCGTAGCGTCGTGTGTTGAACTAGAAGCCGATGCGCTTATCGATACTGCAGATAAGGCTCTCTACGCTGCAAAAAATGCAGGCCGAAACAAAGTATGTTTGGCTGAGGCGTAAATTCTAGCTCCCAGGATTAGGAACGGTCAGGGAGAGGCAGTAATGTGAGTATCGGCGGTATGTGCTTATCTCGTTGAAGGCTCAAGGTTCGGAAAGGAACGCCAATGCGTGTAATGGTTGTAGATGACGATCCTTGGCTGGCAGGTTTGCTCAAACAGCTGGTGTTGAGTAGAAGGCCTGGCGCACAGGTTGACTGTTACGAAGATGTCAAAAGCGCTTATGCCGGGTGGCAGAGCCATAACTATCAACTGGTACTAGCCGACTGGAACCTTCCCGGAGACTCTGGCCTGACGCTGTTGCAGTTGATTCGAAAGCACGATAAGAACACTCCGCTGGTCATGATCACTGGTCGTGCTGATCGTGAAAGCGTTCTGGCAATCAGGCCGCTGGCAATTAGTGCCTACATCACCAAACCCTTCGACGTGCCAAAAGTGCTTGAGTGCCTGGAGAGCCTGCTGCCGGCGGATGATACGACTGTGGCTTATGAACTGTTTCCTGAGGACCTGAAGACTTTTTTGTCCGGTCGGTCCGCCGCGGATCTGGATTTACCGTTGATGCTTAAGGTCAAGGATCGGTTGATGCTGGCCGCCCGAGGTACACCGCTGAATTTTCGAGAGCTGGCCGAGGAGTGGCAACACGACCCCGCCCTCAGTGCTTATCTGATTGCTGCAGCCAACAGCCCAGCATATCTAGTGGGGGAGCAGCGCTGTACGAGCTTGATAGATGCACTTAAGCGCTTGGGCGGGCGCACCAGCCTCAATCTGGCAATTGCTCTGGCATTGCGGCACGCCGGCAGTTCTGCAAATCCGTTGCTCTCTGTTTTCATTCAGGAGCATTTGGATGCCTCGGAACGGCTGGCTGAAAGGGTTGTGCAATTAGCCCGGCAGTCTGGTGTAGAGCATGGCGCCCTGCAGACGGCGGCAATACTGCATCGACTTGGCGAATTATGTGTCTTGCAGCAAACGCAAATATGGATGGAGCGAGGCAATCCTATGGACGACGGTGCAGTCATCCAGGCATGCGATGACTATGCTAAGTCCTTTGCTATCGCTCTTAAGGCGCATTGGGGGATGCCAATCTCATTGCGTGAGCTGATTGGTGCAATTTATGTGTTACCGCAGTTTCAGGTTCGTCGTGACCAGGTGCTTATGCGTTTAGCGGCTGCTATGAGCAATAACGAGCCTGAGCATGCGATCGAGAGCCTGAAGCGTCTTGCGGGCATAAGTTGAGGTATCCGCTCGAATCGCGAAAAACTCAGGATGAGCGCGGGTCTGAATTGAACTCGACGTTGCGATATATTCGCTCGCCGCAAATGATTGAAAGCAGGGTGGTTGCAGGATCTTGCATTCGATTTTTTGGGTAAGTCGCGTACGTTTGCACACTCTTGCTGCGGCCAAATCGTCGAGCCCTTCGATCAGCTTGGAAAAATATCTCATTTGGTCATGGTGCCTGTCTCGCCTTCAGTTCTTGCTCAAGAAGTGCCTTCAACTGCATAAGCTGGTCTGGTCACCGCTCAGCTCATCGTGCTTGTCCTTCTCATCCAGATGGCTGGGCTGCCGATAATGCGTTCTGCGTAGTGTGCTTGGTGTGAGTGAGGAGATCTTGTGCCTGGGGCAATCAAGCAATCTCCTGCTGTGATGCGTGATCCGGCAGCAACGCTTGGCCTTCCGCCGGACTTACCCGTCCGATAAACCGGGCCAATTGCTCGGCCGGCTCGCCTTCGCGTCGTACCAAGTAGGTGGTCAGCATGGTCGCGCAGCCGTCTAGCGGCCTGGCCACGACGTGCGGATTGTTCAGTTCGTTGATGCGGGCCAAGCTGGAGAATCCGAGGCCGTAACCCGCGGCTACCAGCGCCATCATCAGATCCAGAGTGGGAACGCGGTCGGCGATGGTCAGTCGCGTGTCCACGGCGCCCAGCACGCGCTGCAGCTGCTGCCAGAAGCCTTCGCAGACCTGCGGATCGCAAAGGACCAACGGGTAGCGCACCACCTCGTCGAGCGGCACGCGCCGGTAGCTCAACAGTGGGTGGCGGGCAGGTACCGCTACAACTAGTGGATCGAACCAGACCGGCTCGGCTACCAGCCCTTCGCCCACCTCGTCGGACTGGGCGAGCCCGATGTCGAACAGGTCATCGTTGAGGCCTCTGACCTGTTCGCTGAAGGTGACTTCCGACAGGCAGATCTCGACCTCCGGTTCCTCCTCGCGGCACTGGGCGAGCAGGGCGGCCAGGCGCGCCTGCGGGATGCCGTCGGACAGCGCGACGCGGATGCGTCCGCGGTAGCCGGCCGCCGCGCTCTTGACGCTGGCCTTGGCCTGATCGACCACGGCCAGCACCCGGCGCGCCTCCTCCAGCAATATCTTACCGGCCCAGGTCAGACGCGTGCGCCGCGTGGTGCGCTCGAACAACTGGACGCCCAGGCGGTACTCCAACTCCTTGATGATCCGCGACAGGGGCGACTGTTCGATGTGCAGGCGCGCGGCGGCGCGGGCAAAATGCAGTTCTTCTGCGACGGCGATGAAACAGCGAAGGTGGCGCAGTTCCACGGCCTCTCCTCCTTCAGTTGTAGGGTTCTGCTTGCACGTCGCCGTTCCAGGTTGGTTGGCGACGCAGGTTGACGATCTGCAGCAGCGCGCCCAGCGCGGCGACACCACCGGCACTGGCGGCCAGGGTCCAGGTGGGCATCTGCAACAGCAGCACGAATCCGCCGGCCGCGGCGCCGATGGCGCTGCCCAGGTAGAGCGCCGACTCGTTCAGCGCGATGGCCAGGTTGCCGTCGCCTTGGGCCTGGCGCGCCAGGATCAGCTCGTTGTTCTGCGGTACCTGCAGTGCCCAGCCGACCGCGCCCCACAGGGCGATGGGCAGCATCACCAGCCAGGTACTGAGGGCCGCCGCCAGCGGCAGCACGAACAGCGACACGGCAAGGATCAGCATGATGGCGAAAGTCAGCACCGGCCCCTTGATGCGATCCACCAGCGGGCCGATCAGGAAGCTGCCCAGTACGCCGCCGATGCCCCAGACCCACAGATAGGGGGTAACCGAACGCACCGCGCCGTAGGCTGGGTCAGCCAGCAGCGGGGCGATGAAGGTGTACATGCCCAGGCTGGCGATGGCGGCCAGCAGCGAGACCAGCAGGATGACCAGTACATGGCCGTCGCCGAGGATCGCCAGCTTCTGGCCCAGCGTGGTGGCGGTGGCCGCGGGTAGGGAAGGGAGCTTCAGCAGCAGGCCGAAGAAGGCCACCAGGCCAAGCAGGGTGACCAGCCACAGGGCGGCCTGCCACCCGAGCTGTTCGGCGATCAGCAGGCTGAGCGGAACGCCGAGCACCACGCCGCTGGCCATGCCACCCATGATGATGGCGATGGCCTTGCCGCGGCGTTCTGGAGTGGAGACCGCGGCTGATGCGCCGATGCCCATGGCCAGGTAGACGCCGGCGCCGATGCCGGCGATGGCGCGCCAGACCATAAGTGCGGTGAAACTCTCGGCCAGCGCGCTGGCGGCGTTAGCGATGACGAACAGGCCCAGGGCCAGCAACAGGCCGGCACGCTGACGATGCGCCGGTGTCAGGGCGACGAAGATCGGTGAACCCAGGCCGTAGGCCAGGGTGAAGGCGGTGACCAACTGCGCGGCCACCGCGACGGAAACCGTGAACGAGGCCTCGATCATTGGGATCAGCCCGGCGGTGACATAAGAGGCCATGCCGAGGGCAAAGGCCCCCAGCGCTATCAGGTAGATGGGGGATTGTTTGGGTGTGTGCATGCTCGGACTCGCTTGCGTTGCAGGAACGCGTGGGTGGTACAGCGGAAGGATGCGGCCCCGCACCGGGGCCACATCCGGTTGGGGACTAGAGTTCGAGGCTGACGTCGTACTCGCTCAGCCAGGTGTTGAGGCCGACCGCCAGCTCCATGCCCATGCGCTCGTACATGGGCGAGACACTGCCGAGCGGCTTGGCCAGGGTTTGCTGGATACGGCCGCTGTCAAGCAGGGGCGTCACCGGCGCGTTGCGGTCCGCCTGGATGGCGGCCAGGGCATCACGCAGCGCCTGCTCATAGGCCGGGTCCTGGGTCGAGGGGTAGGGGCTCTTGACCCGCTCGCTGATTGACCCCGGGAGCAGGTCGCGAGTCGCCGCGCGCAGGATGCTTTTCTCCCGCCCGTCGAAGGCCTTCATCGCCCAAGGGATGTTGAAGGCGTACTCGACCAGGCGGTGATCACAGAAGGGCACTCGCACCTCGAGGCCGACGGCCATGCTCATGCGGTCCTTGCGGTCGAGCAGGGTCTGCACGAAACGGGTCAGGTTGACGTAGCTCATTTGCCGCATGCGCTGGTCGACCGCGCTTTCGCCCGGCAGTACCGGCGCCTCGGCAATGGCCTGGGTGTAGCTGTCGCGCAGGAAGCTGTGCATGTCGAGCTGGGTCAGCAGTCCTGGATCGAACAGGGTCTTACCGTCGAAGTACTTGCCGGTCACCGAAGTCAGCCAGGGGAAGGTGTCGGCCTGGATCGCCTCCGGGTCGTGGAACCAGCGGTAGCCGCCGAACACCTCGTCCGCGCTCTCGCCGGACAGCGCCACGGTCGAGTGCTTGCGCACCTCCTGGAACAGTCGGTAGAGCGATGACCACATGTCGCCCCAGAAGGCCGGTGGCAGGTCGAGGGCGCGAACGATCTGCGCGCGCAACGCCGGATCGGCCAGCTCGCGGCTGTCGAGGACGATCTCTTGGTGGCTGGAGCGGATCATCTCCACCAGGTCGCGCACGAAGGGCGCATCCGGCGTCCCCCGCACGGCGTCGCCGGTGAAGCCGCTGCCGTGGTCGACGAAGTCGACGGAGAAGGAGCGGATGTTCTCCTTGCCGGCGGCCAGCAGCTTCTTCGACGCCAGCGCAGTGATGATCGAGGAGTCGAGGCCGCCGGAGAGCAGGCTGCACAGCGGCACGTCGGCGACGATCTGGCGGTCGACGATGTCCTCCAGCAGATCGCGGGTATGGCGGATGGTCTCGTCCAGCGTGTGTTCGTGCTCGCGCGCCTCCAGCTTCCAGTAGTGGCGACGGCCCAGACCCTGGCGGTTGATGCGCACGATCTCGCCGGGCATCACCTCGCGCATGCCATCGAACACGGCATGGCCTGGCGTCTTCACCATCTCCAGGATTTCGCGCAGGCCGTCTGTACGCACTTTGCGCGGCACCAGCGGGTTAGCCAGTAGTGCCTTGGGCTCGGAGCCGAACACCACGCCGTCGGAGGTGGGGAAGTAGTACAGCGGCTTGACGCCCATGCGGTCGCGGATCAGCAGCAGCTCCTGCGAACGCAGATCCCAGATGGCGAAGGCATACATGCCATTGAGCCGCTCGACGAAGGCTTCGCCCCATTCGATATAGGCGCGCAGCACCACCTCGGTGTCGCTGCGTGTCTCGAAGCGGTGGCCGAGTCGCTGCAGCTCGGTGCGCAGCTCGCGGAAGTTGTAGACCTCGCCGCTGTAGGTGATCGCGGCGACCTCGCGCGGGCCACCGTGCATCGCCGTCATCGGTTGGCGACCACCCTCCAGGTCGATGATCGACAGCCGCCGATGGCCAAGGCCGACCGGCCCATCGATCCACAGTCCGCCGGCATCCGGCCCGCGCAGTGTCATGGTTTCGGTCATGCGCTGCAGGGTGTCGCGTTGCGTCTCCAGGTTCTGGCTGTAGGACAGCCATCCAGCGATTCCACACATAGTCGTTCTCCTTGTGATTGAGTTACCCGAGGCTTTCCAGATCGTTGTCCTCGGCCAGCAGTACGCGCGTCTCGCCATGGACGTAGCGCGTCGGTGCTGGGGTTTGGGCATGGGTTTCCAGGTCGTTGAGCAGGCGCTGCAACGCCATTGCGGTGTCGATACCGGCGAAGGGCTGACGGGGCGGCTCCTTGAGCGCCACGGCGCGCACCACCTGCCGGCACAGCCGCGAGAGCTTGTGCAGGGTGTCCAGCCCTGGCTCGTCGGGGGCGGTGGCGAACTCGTGCAGCAGCTCCTCGGCGCCGTTGGCGCCGCGTGTCCAGATGCGCAACTGGTCGTGATCCCAGCGCGGGGTGTCGAACACCAGCCGCGCATGGATCAGCCGGGCGTCGCGGTCGACGAAGCTGAAATCCACGGTGCGCTGACGCACGATGTTGACGAAGCTGGCGTAGCCGGTGACCCGCGCCTCGCCCAGGCCGGCGGTGAGTTGCACGCTGTCGAGTACCTCTGCGCCGGAGATGGAGAAGTCCGAGCGCACGCCGAGCACACCATCGAGCTGGAGCTGGCCGCCACGCGGGCAGATCCAGTCGAGCAGATCCAAGGCATGGATCACCTCGCTGGTCACGCCGCAGGTGGGGCGGTAGTCGTTGATGCGGTCCTTGCCCCAGTGGAAGTTGGCGCGCACCAGCTGCCAGCCGTGGCGCTCGACCCACTCGCGCAACTGCTGGGTTGCGTCCGAATAGCGCTCCACCAGATCCAGGGCAAAGCCGCCGACCTGATCCAATGCGCCGAGCAGCTCCTCCAAGTCGTCACCGGGCGTGACCAGCGGCTTCTCGCAGAGCACGAACCCTCTGTAGCCGGCCAGTTGCTTTAGCACAGGCGCATGGCTGTGGTCGTTGACACTGACCACCACAATGTCCGGCGCGAACACCTGCAGCGCCCGGCCGACGCTGTCGAAGTAGGGCAGTTCGGTCGCCTTCTGCCGGCGCCCGACATAGGCCAGCGACAGCGGCAGGCCAGTGCTCATGGCGATATGCTCGAAGGCGCGGCGGTAGCGGTTGCCGGCGTAGCCCAGGCCGATGATCAGGATCTTCATGCCGAGGCCTCCTGACGGATCAGCAGGCGCTCGTCGCTGACGGCGAAGCCGAGGGTCTGGTACAGCGTGCCGGCATCCGCGGTGCTCTGCAGCACCACGCAGTCGACGCCGCGGTTGGCGAACCAGCGCAGCAGGTGCTGCATCAGTTGCTTGGCGATGCCACGGCCCCGCCACTGCGGTTCCACCACCACCGACTGCACCCAGCCGGACAGGCCGTTAAGGCAGCCCGGTGCCGGCGCGCGTTGGTCGATGATGGCGGTTGCGCAGCCCAGCACCTGGCCGGAATCCCTGTGCTCGGCGGCGAGGATCTGCACGCAGTCGCTGTCGTTCAGGCGGCTATTCAGCCAGGTTCGGTAGGCCGCCCACCAGCGCGTCGCGTCCTCCGGCGTCTTGCTCGAATAGCTGGCGTTGGTGCCGTCCAGCAGATACGCGCGCAGCTCCACCAAACGGGCCAGGTCGGCCTGGTTCGCCGGACGTACTGTGAAGAAGGACTGTTCCATCTCAGGCCACCTCCGCAGCAAACACCTCGGATGCCAATGGGATGCTGAAGTGGTCGAAGGTCTCGCGCAGCGACACTGCCAGGTGCTCGATCTGCGCATCGCTGTGGTTCGGCGTGGCGTTGACGCGGAAGCGCTCGGTCCCTACCGGCACAGATGGATAGTTGATCGGCTGCAGGTACACACCATGGTTATGCAGCAGGCGTTCGGCAGCTGCCTTGCAGCGCTTGGCTTCACCTACCCGCACCGGTAGCACGTGGGTCTGCGAGCAGGGCATCACCGGCACGTCATGGTGCTTGAGGCGCTCGCGCAGCTTGGCGGTCTGGGCATGCAGGCGATCACGCTCGGTACTGCTGGCCTTGAGGTGCTCGACGCTGGCCAGGCAGCCTGCGGTGATCGCCGGCGGCAGTGAGGTGGTGAAGATGAAACCTGTGGCGAAGGAGCGCACGGCATCGACGATCACCTGGGTCGCGGCGATATAGCCGCCGATTACGCCGATGGCCTTGGCCATGGTGCCCTGGATGATGTCCACCTGATTGGCTACGCCCAACTCGGCGGCAATACCGGCGCCGCGCGGGCCGTACATACCCACTGCATGCACCTCGTCGAGGTAGGTGAGGGCGTTGTAGCGCTTGGCGATCGCAACGATTTCGGCGATTGGGGCGATGTCCCCATCCATCGAGTAGATCGACTCGAACACCACAATCTTCGGCTGACCCAGCGGGTAGCTGGCGAGAATCTGCTCCAGATGCTCGACGTCGTTATGGCGGAAGATCTTGCGCTCGTTGGGCGTCGAGCGAATGCCGTTGACGATGGAGGCGTGGTTCAGTTCGTCACTGATTACTACGCAATCGGGGATACGCCGCAGCAGACACTGGAGAGTGGCGTCGTTGGAGCCAAAGCCGGTGGGGAAAACCAGCGCCGCTTCCTTGTCGTGCCAGTCGGCCAGGCTCGCCTCCAGGCTGGCGTACACCTCGTGCGAGCCGCCAATATTACGCGATCCGCCGGAGCCCGCTCCGTAGGTCTCCAACGCATCGTGCATCTGTTCGCGCACTGCAGGATGTTGCGACATCCCGAGGTAGTCATTGCTGCACCAGACCACCACCGGTTCTTGCTCGCGGCCATCCAGCTTGGCCAGCGGGTACTGGCCGCAGATGCGGCTCAGGGTAGTGAAGGTGCGGTACTGGTTGGAGGACTTCAGTGTCTCCAGTTGTTCCCGAAGAAGTGCTTGGTACATCCGTTTATCTCCTTAGCAAATGGGTGACACGTCTCTGCTGACTTCCTCATCTAGCGAGAGCCCTGGCCCGGGCATTTACGGCCAGGTCGAGGTATTCTTCTCGGGATTTATAGGGGTTACAATTTGACTGTTTATCCTAGTACTGGAGGTAACCGGATGAGCGCGCCTCGCACAGCTGAACGCACTCGGGTAGAGCTGGCCGAATTCCTGCGTAGTCGCCGCGAACGCATTTCGCCGGCGGAGGTGGGGCTGCCTTCAGGTGGCCGGAGACGCACGCCTGGGCTGCGCCGCGAGGAAGTCGCGGCCCTGGCCGGGGTGGGTTTGTCGTGGTACACCTGGCTTGAGCAGGGGCGGGACATCAGCGTGTCTGCGACCTTCCTCGACAACCTTTCGCGCACGCTCAAGCTGGATGCCACCGAGCGTCGCCACCTGTTCCTGCTGGCTCACCAGCGTCTGCCGCCAGAGCCGGGCAAGACCTGGTGCACGGTGCCTGCGCTGATTCATCGCCTGATGGGGGATCTGCCGTCACGTCCGGCTTACGTGCTCAACCTGCGCTGGGATGTGCTGGCCTGGAATGCTGCTGCGGACCGGGTGTTTGGCTTCTCCGCGCTGCCGGCGGATCGCCGCAACCTGTTGTGGATGCTGTTCACCAGCCCGGCCATGCGTGAGTTGTTCAACCCTTGGGATGAGCAGGCGCTGCAGATCCTCTCCAGCTTCCGCCGCGACTTCGTGCGGGCGACCCAGGATCCGGATATCGCTGCGCTGGTGAAGGATCTGGAGAAGGCCTCGCCGGACTTCAGGGAATGGTGGCGGCAGCAGGACATCCACGGCCCGTGCCAGGGGATCCGGCATCTGAAGATCGATTCGGTCGGCCAGGTGGTGTTCGAACACACCATGCTGACCATCGACGAAGATCGCCATCTGCGCCTGGTTTACTACGCGGCCAAGGAAGGCATGCCGCAGAGCCGAGACTTCGAGCAGTGGCTACAGCAGGAGCCGGCGATGGTATAAGCCCCAGCGCCGATTGCTCAACCAATCGATGGCCCGCGCTGGCGACCCAGTTGCCAGGACGCACTGTTGCCCTGAATCACTGCCGATACGCTCTGTCCGAGCTTCTGCTCGATCACCGGCTTCCAGGGCACCAGGCTGAAGCCGATGCCATCGTCGAGCAGGGCATAACGGCCGCTGGCCAGTTGCACGCTGCGTCGGTAGACGCCGCTGACGCGCTTACCCTCAACCGCCGGGCGGTACTGCATGCCCGTCTGCGCAGAGATCTCACGCGCCGTTTCCGCCAGCTCCCGCCCGCGCAAGGTGGCCAGCAGGTTGCGTGCAAGCACTACGCGTTGGCCCTGGCGTTGGGCCAGGCCCTGTTCCACCAGGAAGTCGGCACGTTGTCGCAACGCTTCGCGTACCTCCTTGCCGAAACCTTGGTCGATCAGCTCGCGGTTACCACCGAGCAGCTGCTGGTCCAGCCAGGTCGCGCCGACGGCGCGGACTTGCTGCTCAAGGGGCAGCGGAGTGCGCAGCTCGACGGCGACGTCGCCCAGGCGGCGGGCGTCATGCTGCCGACCTTGCTCGGGCAGATCGGCCGGCAACCGCCAGACGCCCTCGGCCAACCGCTCGACGATGCCGGCCCGGCACAGGGCTTCGAGGCGGCGCACATGACGCTCGACCAGTGCCTCAGGATCATCTCCGTCGCTCGACCGCGAGCGTGCCAGGGCCAGGTGATGATCGGTGCGATAGAGGCCGTCCGAAGCCACAGAAACAATCGACCGATCCACCGCGCGCGGTTCGCTCAGGCTGCGTGTTTCCACCACGCCGCCGATGGGGTAGTCAGCCAGCTCCGCGCGGGCGGGCAGGGCCAGGTAATGCGCCTTGCCGTCGAGCCCGTCGACCACCAAATAGCCACGGTCGTTTAGCTCATCGGCCAGCCCCTTGGCCACGATCCGGCCGACCACCCCGGGAGTGCCCTTGCCCGGCTCGAAGACCGCCAGCTCGCGCTGCCGGCTACCCATGGCCCGCTGCATCGTACGCACGATATCGCCGCGCTCACCCATGGCGCGCAAGGTGGACTCAGCGTCCTCCCGCAGAAGCCATTGCCCGGGCCGAACTTCATGAGCCAGTTCAAATTTCTGCAACTGCTGCAAGCGGCCGATCAGCAGTTGCCGACGTGGATGGTTGGCAAGTGTCTTCAGGCTCAGACCGCCGGCCAGGCGTTCGCGTATCAGGGTGCGATCCAGGCTGGTGAAACGCTCCTGCTGTACCTCGCGCTGCAGGCTCTGTTGGATCTCCAGTTCGGTACGCGGCCCCAGCCATTCGGTGGACAGCTCCGCGGCGCGGTTGCGCATGCCCTCGGTGATGTAGTCGCGGGCGATCACCAGGTCCTTGCCGGTGTCGTCCTTGCCGCGTAGGACGATGTGGGTGTGCGGGTTGTCGGTGTTCCAATGATCGACCGCCACCCAGTCGAGGCGGGTGCCGAGGTCGGCCTCCATCCGGCTCATCAGGTGGCGGGTGTAGGTGCGTAGGTCGTCGAGCAGCTCGACATCCTCGGGCGAGACGATAAAGCGAAACTGGTGGCGGTCGTCCCGGCCACGTTCCTCGAACGCATTGAGGTCGGCCTGGTCGGTCAGTGGCCCATAGGCCTGGCCCGGATCGCCCTCACGACTGACGCCGTCGCGCTCGATGTAGCGCAGGTGGCTGAGCGTCGAGCGCCTGCCGGCCTGGCGCAGGTTTACCAGGCGCGTCTTGATGGTGACGCGACGGGCATTGGACGGCAGTTGCTGCGCGCTGAAGCGAGCAGCGACATGGCCACGGCCGAGGCGGGCGCCGGGCTGGTGGCCCGCCTTGCCCGCCTTGCGCGGCTTGCCGGTGCCAGCCTTGTTGGACTGGCGCAGAACCTGGTTGACGAAAGGTTGGCCGCGTTGCTGCGGCTTGCCCGGCTGCGGGCGAAAGCGTAATTCGTCGTCCTGACGGCTTCCCTTGCTCATGTTTTGACTCCTCCAAGTTGATCGCAGTACGGCGTATCAGGCACTCTTCCCAGCCAGTGAAACTGCAGGGCGAGCACAATTTCGGCACCTGGCGACACCGGCGCCGTGTCGCCGCCACCCCCGTGCAGACTGCTTTTCGGGCCAACGAAGTGCCGCCCCCTTTTATCTTGCCCTCCGCTTTTTCCGTGCCTTTGCGCTGCTGAGCTGGGTAATCAGGAGAGGCGGGACGGCGACTTCCAAAGCTCCTGGCCGGCAGGCGAGGGCAGAAGTATCTGCAGACAGGCGGCGCGCGAGTACGCACACCGAGCACACGCATTCGGCACGCAGATCGATACGGAAAAGGTCTATTCATCGGCGCGACTCCAGCCACAGGGGTTGCGCCCGACCGATCACCGCGTCGACAGACACCAGGCCGAAGTAGCGGCTGTCGAATGACGCCGGGTTGCTGCTGAGCAGGAACAGCTCGTCGCCAACCAGACGCCGGCAGGCTTGCCAGGTTGGCTGCGCGCGCCCTTGTCGATCCCACCTCATACGCCTGGCAACCACGATGCCATCGATAAGCACCTGACTGCCCAGAGCACATACCCGTTGCGGCGCCGTCGCCGCCACGGTCTTCAGCAACGGCACGTTCGCCGGCAGGTAGCCGCGCTGAGCCGCCAGCGAACTCACCTCCGGCGGCAGGCGAACCAGTACCAGATCGCCCGGCGCCAACGAGCCGGCCGACGAAATGCGGTACCAGCCGACGGGCACGCTGTCGGAGGCGTTGTAGATCAGCCGTGGTGGCGACGTCGCAATCGTTGCCCAACCTATTGCTGCCAGGCTGCAGGCGAGCAGCGCCAGTGGCCACCGTACGCCGAGAGCACCCGGCGTCATGTCGTAGCCTCCGGAAACTGCTTCTCCAGCACTTCGCGCAGCATCTCTGCCATTGTTACGCCACGGTCGAAGGCCGCCAGCTTGATCCGTGTGCGCAGTGCCGGCGTTACGTCCAGCGTCAGCCGGGCGCTGTAGCGCTCGGCTTTGCCGTTGTCGATTCCAGCACCCTGGCGTATCCAGGCTTCGGCCTGCGGATCGGCAAGCGGGCGTGCACCGATACCAATGCGCTTGCCGCTCATGGCGACCACCTCAGCAGCTCGTCGACCAGGCTGCTGACCTCCCGCGCGGCGGTGCTGTCCGGTGCCAGTTCGCGGGCCAGGCGACCTGCTGCCACGCTCTCTGCGAAGACGATGCGCTGGCGTACCTCGGCCTGCATCGCCGGTAGCGGTTGATCGGCCAAAGCGCCGCGCGCTTCGCGACCGATCACCGTGGTGCTGACGCGGCGGTTGATGGCGAACGCTGCGCGCAGTGTGGGCCTGAACACCTGCGCTTCACGGACCAGGTTGACCATCTCTGCGCTGGCCCACAGGTCGTAGGGGCTGGGCTGCACCGGGATCAACACGCGATTCGCCGCCAGCAACGCCGAGCGGGCGAGGGCGGCGATGCGCGGTGGTCCGTCGATGATCACGTGATCGGCACGACGAGCCAGCTCCGGGGCTTCCTGATGCAGCGTCTCGCGCGCCAGGCCGACGGCGCTGAACAGCCTGGGCAAGCCCTGCTGGCTGCGTCGCTGCGTCCAGTCCAGCGCCGAGCCTTGCGGGTCGGCATCGAGCAGGATGACGTTCTGTCCGCGCAGGGCCAGTTCACCGGCGATATGGGTGGCCAGGGTGGTCTTGCCCACCCCGCCTTTCTGGTTGAGCAGAGCGACGATCATGGCCGGACCTCCCCGGTCAGACTGTCCCGATCAGCAGCTGTCCACACACAGGCGCTGCCCCAGTAACAAGTTAGAGCTTTTAAGTTAGTAATGTTAGAGAGGGCTGAAAGCCGCGCCAGTCGTGGCCTGCAGCGGAGTTGGTGCGCCTGAAGGCACGTGCGCCGCGCTCCTGATAGCACGGGCCGGCGTGCGCCTGAAAGCACGTCGCGATTCACAGCTTTTCCCAAAGATATCCCCGTGCCGTCTACGGCACGCGCCGGAAGGCCAGCAGTTCGGTCGAACGAGACAGGCGCACCACTTCCAGGCGATACCCGGGCAGCGACTGGCGAGCCGCCAGCGCACGCAGGTCGAGGGCGAAGTCCGAGTAGCGCGCCGAGCTGCCGGATTTGCGGTACAGGTGGCGAAAGTCGAACTGCCAGCCGTCCTTCTGCCTGCCGCCATGCTTGCGCACCAGGCGATACAGCCAGCGCTCGATGCCGCCGGTGAGGCGGAAATAGGCCGGGTCGATGGTCAGCACCAGGGCCTGATCCAGTACCCCGCTGTAGAACCAGTCCGGCAGGATAAGCTCGATGCCCAGTGGCCGGCCATCCGCCGCGGCCAACTCCTTCCACTCGTTGATCCAGGAGAAACGGTGTAGGCGTCGGCCGGTGGTCTCGCGGATCGTGGTGGCCACGCTGGTCGACTGCAGCCGATCCAGCGCGGCCTTCAGGCGCTGGTAGTCGCGCAGCGAGGTGCCGCGGCCGATGAAGCGCAGGATCTGGTAGGGCGTCGCACGCATCAGTCGCGAAGTGGGGATGCCCGCATCGCGCGCCTCGACCAGCTGGCTGGCCGCCCAGATCAGGATGTCGGCATCCCAGATCGTGGCGATGCCATGCTCCAGCGTGCCCTCCACGCGCACCGTCACCTCGCCCGAGCGAAAGTCGATCGGCACGGTGCGTCGCGACTTGGCCAGCGAGAAGAACGGATGCGCCATCAGGTCCTGGGCGTCGCGCGGCGCCATGTCGCCCGGCAGCGCGCGGAACAGATCCAGTTGCCCACTCTGGGCAGGCAGGTCGTGAGAGTTGCGGCACATGAACAAGGACTTCACTGCTCATCACGCTGCGCTCCCGGGTGGCGGTCGAGGTACTCGGGATCGAAGGTGGTCTCGAAGCTGCGATCAGCGGCCCAAGCTTCGAGATCGGTGAGCGCATACATCACCCGCCGGCCGAACTTGTGGAAGCGCGGCCCGCCGCCGATCACCCGTTGCTTCTCCAGCGTGCGCGGCGAAAGCCGCAGGAAGGCCGCGGCTTCGTTGTTGGTGAGGTAGCGAGGGGTAGGGCAGGCCTGTGGCGCTTGCGCCTCAATAGCGCCTTCCACGGGCCGCATGGCATGCGCCGTCGGCCCGGCCTTGCGGTGCAGCGACGAATCGAGATCGATGCGACGCGGCTGGCGGGAAAGATCGGTTGAGTGCGACATGGTGTGTCCTCCGTTGACGTGGGAGGTGCACCGTGCGGCAGCCGTCGCGCTCGATCATGCCGGGTTGGGTCTGGGCGAATGCGCAGGCAGCAGGGGCGGGGATTGATACCGGGGAGGTCTGGATGCTGACCGGGTACGCCCATCTACGCGCATCACCGGCCGCGGCACCCAAGCGCGCAAAGCCGCATTGGCGAAGCCCTACGGATTTGCGGATTTGCGGCTTTCCACAAAACCGGAAAACCGCCTCGGCGGATTTCCGTAAATCCGTAAAAGCGCAGAGCCGCTTCCCCACAAATCCGTAAAACCGTGGATACGGATCGCCGGATTTGGGTAAAACCGTAAGACCATAACGGTCTCAATCAACTGGCAGCACAACGCGGTTGCTCCAGGCTGATTGCCGGGTGCGCGTCCCCGTGCATCAGCCTTCCGGGTGGGGCGCGCGGGTGGCCGGCAGGACAGGGGCGCAAAAAATAAGGCACCGGGTCGCCCCGGTGCCTTCCGCTGGTCTAGCGATTCCAGAACACGTGCACCTGCTCGATGCCTGTCTCCAGGGTGAACAGGTCGCCGCTGTACTCCATGTCGCGGGCCATGGCGCGGTAGTCGATGTACATGGCCAGGTGCGGCGGAATGCTACTGGTTGCCTCGGTCAGTTCCTGGGCGTAGTCGGCCAGCGAGCTGTAGCAGCCGCAGTAATCTTCCTCGGCCGCCTTGCGCGCCTGCTCCAGGTCGTTGAAGTGATCGAGTAGAGCACCGCCGAACTCTGGGTATTCCTCGATAAAGCAGGCGATCTCGTGGGCGCTCTCGAGACCTTCGTACTCTCCGAGGCGGTAGCCGTCTAAGCCCTCAAAGTCATGGATCGCGTATTCCTCCGCATCCTCCACCGGCGAGGCCGCCAGCATGGCGTCGACCTGCGCTTGGATGTCGTCCAGCTCCAGGGTGGCATCGATCCAGACGCCATGCAGGTGACCGGCGTTGTAGGCGGCCAGGTCGGCGACGTAGATCCTGATTTCTTCGCTCATGGCTTTCGCTCCTTCGTCTTCAGGGTTCTGCGCTTGCGCTGCGCATGAACCCCTGCCGACTAGGGCGACTAAGGCGGTCGTGAAAAAATCAGGAAAAATCGCGGAGGCTCCACCCAGCGCAGCGGCCGGGTGGAAACCGTCTATTTTTCTTGATTTTGAGGGGGCAAGAACCCCTGCTCTTGGATTGTGGGCATGTGCTGGTGGTAGTCCAAAGCTCCGTCATTCAGTAGCTGGACTCATTTGTGGAGTTTAGTTGGTCGCCTCACACTTGGTGACAGAGTATGTCTGCCGACAGTATGTATAAACTGTTACTTTTCAACGCATTCAGATACAGCTGCCTAGTGTTTCGCTACACACTGACCCTGCACTCCGTTAGCTCAGAACCTTGCTTGCTGGTCTGTGTAAACAGGCCACTTCTTGGCATTTGCCATGGCTCAGGTCAGCCCTGACAGCTAGCTCAGGCGAGCGTCAGGGGCTTTCTGTGGCCAAAACAATCACCCGCGGTATAGATGTCGGCCTGCTCACCGCAGCGAAGATGCGAGCATATACGCTGGTGGATACGACTCAGGAAACCCACCTCAAAAGCTCTCCTTTCAATAGCGCAGGGCAGCAGATCGCGCTCCGCGATCATCACTGCCCAGAGCCATCCACTGCGGGCGTTATCGAGCCAGGTCTGTGCCAGCTTCACGCCCTGGTCGAATGCCTCTCTGCAATCTGCAGCCCAGGTGATCTCCATACCTGGATGGCCGTCGTGAGGTGGAAGGTAGGTCATCACACCCTTGCTCATCTGGCACCTCCTCGCACTTCGGAGAGGGCGCGGCGATAAAGCACGACCATTTCATCGAGCAGAGCCAGCGCTGAATAAGCCGCGATACGCACACGCAGATCTGCCGGCTGCAAACCTTCAGGTTCAGCCAACTGATCAAGCAGATTGCCGAGCATGACGCCACGCAGTTCAGCTGCAGCTTCAGAGGGTAGGGGAGAGCGTTCGGATTCATGCAGCGGGCTTGGCTGCAACGGGAAAGGTACAACGCAGGATTCGAACTCAGCCATGGCGCACCTCCAGATCAGAGGTGGACAGCAAGACCTGAAGCCCAAGGCGGAGCTCTCGGGTAAAAAAGGGGTAGCGCATTTTCCTTATGCTCCTCAGACGATTAAGGAGCCGCCTACCGCCGTTGCTACACGGTAATGGAGGCGGACCGTGCGGGGGTAGCAAACCGGCGTCCGAGGGAACCGGCCAGGCAAAAGCCTGCCCCACACGGTCCGCCATAGAAGTTAAGCAACCAAGCACGTCGAGTGCTTGCTACTCAAACTATGACGCTACCGCGCCTCGAACGAATCAGGTTGCTACACCCGGTCGCGGGACTTACCACGACGGGCGCACTCTAGCCCGAGGGTTTCAGGATGGCAACCTACTGTGGCGTAGTTGATTGAGAGATGGGGCAGTCAATCTCGTTGCAGTAGGGCTGAGGTCGTACTCCATCTATGGCTATTGGCTTACAGCTCTGCCTTCGGGCTCAACGAGCCCATCGGCTACGCTGGTAGTCAGTCTCTGGAGGAGTACGCCATGTCTGCCAAGGAAGAGCAGTTGATACAGTTACTGGGCCTTATGGCTCGCAGCATGACCCATATGACCGCATCCGTAACCGCTATGGCCTTCGAACAGCTGCGAAGCCAGGATGCAGCACTGCAGAATTCAGCCAAGCGCATGATTGGGCGCATGCAGGCTATCAATGAAGAGCTGGATCAGCAGTGGAAGCTGGTAGGTCAACTAACCGGCCAGTGGGATCAAGAAGTGCTTGTGGAGGAGTTGGATATCTCTTCGGTTCGAGTGCATCGGGAAGCGGAGGCCTCGTGAGGTCTTGACCCTGCTGAAATGGATTTCACCACCAAGGAAGGTAACGCCATGTCCCATCTAATACTCACTCGTCGTTTCGGCCAATCCATTGTGATCAACGTCGCTCCAGGAGCTGATCCCGAACAAGCCCTGCATCAGCTCCTGCGCGATGGAATCACTGTCGAGATCAATCGTGTGGAACATGGCAATGTGCGCGTTTCGATTGATGCACCCAGGACGATTCAGATTTTGCAGGTTGAGTTGATTCATTCGTAGGGCAGCTTTCGGCCGATCATCAGGGGGCACTAAAGGCCAGTCGATTATAGAATCTGTTCTGAATGCCCGGTTGGCGCTGTCCGCATACTGGGTGAAGCACGGCAGAGGCCGAAGCCTCTAGTGGCGAGCTATGCGAAAGCCTGTCGATTTTGCATGCGGCTGAATGGTGTCGGCTAGTGCGAGCGCCTGACGGTTTTCATCCGAATACTCAGGCATGCAGCTAGCGGCCCCAAGTAGCGTCTTGGGCGCCGCCAGAATACGTACATTTTAGCATTGGGCTCGGCGCGTACTAAGCGCATACATGACATATGGGAATGCTAATAAATTGCTTAAATAAAAATCTGAATTTTATATGATATTGATTTTATTGGATAAAAATTAAAAACAGGTCCAATCCATCATCGGTGCCACACTGAAGCGGCGAGACGGCTCGGAACGTGTAGGGCTAGTATTTACGGGCGCTTCAGGCTTTTTGAAGTTCATTGGTGCTGATCTTTATACACTGCGGGGTTTACCCATGTTCCCTTGTTTTTCGAGGTTGATTGCTGCTTAACAAACAAGCTCGGCAAGGTCGTTGCTGGAAATGGGCACGATTAGAGCGCCAGCGCGGTGACAACTTTATGTTGATGGTTTCCACGGCGTAGGTCTGGGGCGGTCGGGACGGTGAGGCAGTTTATCAGGAAAGCCAAACCTTCGACCGCAAGCCGTTTATCCGGCGTTGGTCGAGCCTGTGGTCAGCGCAAGGGGCTGATGGCGAGGGATACGGTTGTCTTGAAGTTGCGGCCTGTTGGGCTTTATGGCGGGCAAGAGGCTTGATAGTGGAAACCCTAAAGCTAATTGTCTTAGATCCGATACATGGGGTAACCATCCGGGTAAACAATGATCACGGCAACGACATCGTTACTGCCAAGGCTCGCAGTTTTACCGGCAGCAGAACTTTCAGGGTCGATCGTCGAAACCGAGAAGGTTGCTCCGCAGGAAGGTTGCAGGGGACTCTGTTCGATGCGGGCCAAGGTAAATCTGTCAAGGAAGGCCAAAACGCCGATATTGAGGCCCGTGGTCTTCCGGAGGGGGTGCAAACGATCCTCAAAGCCTTCCGTGAGATTCAGGGAAAAATCCAGAAGAAGTTGGACGAACTACAGGCGGTAATGAGTGCTGATCGCTCAGTGATAAGGAGCGTAACGTCAAGATTCAGGGGCTGTAGGCTGAGCTGGCGACGCTGAGCAGTGTCCTGACTTCGGCCACCAATGATCTGCGTCGAGCCGAGAACGAAAACAGGCTGACGACCGGGCAAGAGAATTTATCGAAATCCTTGGCCAACCCTTACAGCGGCCCGTTAGCCCGGCGTAAGCAGCGGATGATTGCTTGCAGGCATGCTCGAGTGGATAGCTGGGTCACTGGCTGCAAGGTGGCAGGCATGGCGTTTTCAACGGTCGGCGAGTGTCGGTTCCAACTGCGGTCGCTGACCTTGCTTTTTGAGCGGTGTGCCGATTGGATTCGTTGCCGTGAACGAGTTGGCCGGGGCGTTGTTGTTTGGCGGGTGGCTATGCTTTGTGGCAGTAACGCAGCGCTGCTTAGGGCGTTCAACGATATTGCACGGGCCGCGGATCTACGCTTTAGGCTATGCGCTTTGCGGCCGATAACCCTTGGGTGGAGTCTGGTCGTCGAGCGGCATTTTGTTCCCTCGGCGGCAGCCATTGGAAACGCTGTTATGCAGGACGCTGGCTGGTGAGCCAGTCTCGAAAACAATAAGGGATTGGTGTTCAAGTCCACGCCTTCTCCCATCAGGACGCCCCCTTTGCCTGTGCCTATTTACGATGCTCATCACGCCCCAGGTGGCACTTTGAAACGCCTGCCTTTGCTCAAGGCGGCGGTGACCTTTATCGCTACGGTTTTTCTGTGCCTGTGCGGTCTGCTGTACCTCCAGTTGGAGCAGTCCTGGCGTCATGACTTGGCCCAGGCCGAGGTCAATTCCACCAACTTGACCCGCGCCATCGCCCAGCAGGCCGAAGACACCTTCATGGAGGCAGATCTGGTCTTGATGAGCCTGTCTGAATGGATTCAGGCGTTAGGTGAGGGGCCTCAGCAGCAACTGCGTTTGCAGGACATATTTGTCCGGCGGGTTCAGGCCCTGACGCAGCTTAGTGGTGTGTTTCTTTACGACAGTCAGGGACGCTGGGTGGTCAGCTCCTTCAATGATTCGCCTCACGGCAAGGACGTTGCCGACCGCGATTACTTCCGTTTCCACCAGCAGAATGCCTCGTTGCAGGCGCACATCAGTCCGGCGATTCGCAGTCGTGCCAATGGCGAATGGATCATACCCATCTCTCGTCGGATCAATGACCAGAACGGGAACTTCCAGGGGGTGCTGATGGCGGGCATCAAACTGGCGTATTTCGATCAGTTCTTCAAAAGCTTCAATATCGATGATCAAGGGGCAATGTTCCTTGCTTTATCCGACGGTACGTTGATTGCCCGGCGGCCGTTCGAGGAGCGGCAGGTCGGTGCTTCGTTGGCCCGTGGCCGGATTTTCAGCAACTACTTGCCTCAGGCTTCTGCCGGCAACGCCATGATCACCTCGGTTGTGGATGGGGTGACGCGCTTGTATGGCTACCGCCAGTTGCAGGCCTATCCGCTGGTAGTCGCGGCGGCCAATTCCAAGGATTCGATACTCAAGGGCTGGTACGCCTCGGCTTATCAATCGTCGGCTATCGTCGCGTTGGTGCTGCTGGGAGTGGGGCTGTTTGGTTGGGTGTTTATCCATCAGGTGCGCAACAACGAGCGGATCGAAGCCGACCTGCGCCAAGCCCAGGAGGCCTTGGAGGTGATCGCCACCCATGACAGCCTGACCGGCCTGGCCAATCGGCGTCTGTTCGAGCGTTCGTTGATGATCGAGTTCAGCCGTGGCGCCCGGCAGAGCAGCGCCCTGAGTCTGGTCATGGTCGATATCGACTACTTCAAGCGTTACAACGATACCTATGGTCATGTAGCGGGCGACCACTGTCTGACTGAAGTGGCTCAGGCCATTAAGGCGTGCTGCCTGCGCAAGGCCGATCTGGCCGTGCGCTATGGCGGCGAGGAGTTTGCGGTGCTACTGCCGGACACCGATATTCATGGCGCCATGGCAATGGCCGAGCAGATTCGCCAGAGCGTCATGGCGCGCAATATCACCCATTCTGGTTCTCCTGTGGGGTGTGTGACGGTCAGCTTGGGCTGTTATGCCTTTGTTCCCACGGGGCGCGACAGCATCGAAGTGTTTATCCAGCGGGCGGATGCTGCGCTGTATCAGGCCAAGGCCACAGGGCGCAATCGCGTCGCTGCGTTGTCGATGGAGAAAACCGAGGACCCATTGCAGCGCTCCGACCGGTGAGCGGTTGTCAGGCTGGATTAAAGGTGCCGCAGCGGCAGACGCATTGGCTTGATCGGTCGGTGGAGACTTTGCTGTGATTGGTTGTTGGAATTTTGTGCATTTGACTTAAACATAACGCCGACATGTAGGGCCTGGTGCCGGTCGATCGGATTGGCGGCTGATGCTCCAAGGCCCTGCGCGACACTCATTTCAAGGACTTGTGCATGAGTCAGCTGCACCTGATGAACGTCGACCTCTACCTGCGCCAACTCGGTTACGACTGTGCGCCGCCGCCGACCCTGGAAACCCTTCGCGAACTGCAATTGCGCCATGTTTGCCGGTTTGCCTTCGAGAATCTTTCTACCTTGCTGCGGCTGCCGGTGCCCATCGACTTGGCGTCGGTGGAGCGCAAGATTCTGCACCAGGGGCGTGGCGGCTATTGCTACGAACTCAATCAGGCCTTTCTGGTGCTGTTGCAGCATTTGGGTTATGACGCCCGGGGCATCACCGGTCGAGTGGTGATGGGGGGGCCGGAAGATGCGCTGACTGCGCGCAGTCATCGCCTGTCGCTGCTGCACCTGGGCGGTCGACGTTACATCGTCGATGTCGGCTTCGGCGGCATGGTGCCTACTGCGCCGCTGCTGCTGGATACCGAAGAAGAGCAGGCAACGCCTCATGAGCCCTATTGCATCATCGGGCGTGAAGGTCACTACATACTGCGCGCGAAGGTGATGGATGAGTGGCGGGCGATGTATGTTTTCGATCTGCAGGTGCAGGGTGATGTGGACTATGAGATGGGCAACTGGTACGTCTCAACCCACAGGGATTCGCCTTTTCTCGGGCAGTTGAAGGTGGCGCTGATCGGGCCGGGCGTACGTCGCACCTTGAACAATGGCAGCTATGCGCTGCACCGCGTGGGGCAGCCCAGTGAGCGACGGCAGATCACTGATGCCGAGGTATTGATGAGGCTGTTGCAAGAGGAGTTCGCTTTGCGTTTGCCGGATCATCCTGAGCTGCCACGAGTGCTTGAGCGGTTGCTCGAAGGCTGAGGGGGGGGCGTTCTGCAGCGTCCGAACGTGGCGACACTGAATAGGTCCCGGTTAAGCCCGGGGCCATTGCTGCATAGAGCTCACTGGCAAACCGGCCGTTTTCCATGGCGAGAATCATGCGAAAAATATCCCGATCCCGATCCCGATCCCGATCCCGATCCTGGGCAATTCGGTGCTGTCGCCAGAACGTTTCACGCGGGGCCTGTTCGCGGTGCTGTTGGGCTCCGCACGAAAAGTTTAGAGACGAAGGTCAGGCAAGGCGAAAACGGTCGAGGAACGGCCTGGGTCGCATTCGACTTTACGGGGTGTAAGTGAGTATTCCGATCGGACTCGCGCACGAGACCGTTTTCAACGCAGCATCGCCGGTTATCAGGGCTTTTCGTACAAAGCCTAGCGCTGATCAGCCTCTGTTCGACCGCCTGCCACGCGGTACCCGATCCTGGCGGCAACCACAACCACAACCAGAGCATGGAGGCTCGGACCGACTCGCCCTGTCCGCCCTCTGACAACTACAGCGCCGATCTACGAACCTCTTGATTCGGAATGGCCTACACAGTACCGGCGAGTCGCCACCGCATCATGGCCTATAAGCCGTTGCGGGATTTCTACAGGTCCCTGGGGGCGCGTGGACATTTGATGTCGCGACATGATTTTTGGAATGGTCTTGGCGGGTGCATCACCTCCTATGGGCGAGATAACGGAGTCGTCATCAACAGCGCGGACACCGGGGACAGCATCGTCAATCTGCGGGACAACATAGCTGCGCTATACGCGTGATGTCAGCATCAGGGTCCTGGCCAACCTCACTGCCTGGTAGCTGCGTTTTTCGGCCTGGACCAAGGTCTATCCACTGGTCACTGGTCACTGGTCACGCGTCGTACCCAATGTGTACAAGATCCGGGGGCCGGCCCGGTCATTGATCCGCTGGTGCGAAGCATGAGCCGATCCGGCAAGCGGATCGGCTTTTTTCATCCTGTTTTCTCAATCCCTGGAACAGTGTGAAACAGCTCGCGAGAAGGCGCGGACCCTGTCCGGCGCTGGGCTGAGCGATGGCGCTGGGGCGGCCTTTCGGGCTGGTAAAGGGGGGGGAGTCGAGGGGGCGGGTTGTCCGCTGACGGCCGCTGCGGGAATTCTGGATAGAAAACTGTATACAATCTTATGGACAGTTGTCTTGCATGTTGAATACAGTGTGCGCATAACAAAAACAGGGAACCCCACACGATGAATAATCCCCAGGTTTCACAGCAGCGACCCGAAGATGAAAATTTGGGTGTTGGTGCGAATATGGCTTATGGCCTGCAACACGTTCTGACCATGTACGGCGGTATCGTTGCGGTGCCACTGATTGTCGGTCAGGCGGCTGGTTTGTCGCCGGCGGAGATCGGTTTGCTGATCGCGGCGTCGCTGTTTGCAGGGGGCTTGGCAACGTTGCTGCAAACCCTCGGTGTACCGTTTTTTGGTTGCAGGCTGCCACTGGTGCAAGGGGTGTCCTTTGCAGGCGTATCGACGATGGTGGCCATTGTCACCAGTGGTGGGGAGGGTGGCTTCCAGTCGGTTCTTGGCGCGGTGATTGCCGCCTCGCTCATTGGTTTGCTAATCACTCCGGTCTTTTCCCGTATCACCAAGTTCTTTCCGCCATTGGTGACGGGCATTGTGATTACCACCATTGGCCTGACGTTGATGCCGGTGGCCGCGCGCTGGGCCATGGGCGGTAATAGTCGGGCGCCGGATTTCGGCAGCATGGCGAATATCGGCCTGGCGGCTATTACCTTGGTGCTGGTGTTGTTGCTGAGCAAGATTGGCAGTGCGGCTATTTCCCGCTTGTCGATCCTCCTGGCCATGATCATCGGGACAGTGATTGCGCTGTTTCTAGGCATGGCGGACTTTTCCGGTGTCACTCAAGGGCCGATGTTCGGCCTGCCCACGCCATTTCACTTCGGCATGCCGACCTTCCATGTCGCGGCGATCCTGTCGATGTGTATCGTGGTGATGGTGACCCTGGTGGAGACTTCAGCGGACATTCTGGCGGTGGGAGAAATCATCCACACCAAGGTTGACTCCAAGCGCCTGGGGGACGGTTTACGCGCCGACATGCTGTCGAGCATGATCGCGCCGATCTTCGGCTCCTTCACCCAGAGCGCTTTTGCCCAGAACGTTGGGCTGGTGGCGGTCACCGGAATCAAGAGCCGCTTCGTGGTGGCCACTGGCGGGCTGTTCCTGGTGATTCTCGGTCTGCTGCCATTCATGGGGCGGGTGATTGCCGCGGTGCCGACTTCGGTGCTGGGTGGGGCGGGGATCGTACTGTTTGGTACGGTGGCTGCCAGTGGTATTCGTACCTTGTCCAAGGTTGATTACCGCAACAACATGAACCTGATCATTGTCGCCACGTCCATCGGCTTCGGCATGATCCCGATTGCCGCGCCAAGCTTCTACGACCATTTCCCTGGCTGGTTCGCGACGATCTTCCATTCGGGCATCAGTTCCTCGGCGATCATGGCGATCGCGCTGAACCTGGCGTTCAACCACTTCACCGCGGGCAACTCTGACCAGCAGTCGGTGTTCGTCGCCGGCACCGAGCGCAGCCTGCGCTTTCAGGATATTGCGGTGCTGCGTGAAGGCGACTACTTCAGTGGCGGTAAACTGCATGACGCCGAGGGCAATGAAGTGCCGCTGGTCACGGAAGAGTCGAGCCATTCGCCTAACCCGACAGGCGATGGCCCGTTGCCGAACCCTGCGCGAGGCAGTGCCGAAGCCACTCACTGACGTCGATTGTCACGGCCAAAAAAACGGCGCCCTCAAGAGGCTGTGTGAAAACGCAGCCTGCCAAGATCAAAAAGCCGATGCCCCGACTTGTCGGGGCATCGGCTTTTCTGAAATCGAAAAAATAATGGGCCTCTCAGCCCATCAGCGATATCAATTTTCGTGCTCCCAACACCTTGATTGCTCTTTTCAAATTGTAAGCCTGTACCGCCAAGGCCATTTCGGCTCTGGCGCCTTTGAGCTGTCGCAGCAAGAACCGTCCATTGCCAAATAGCCATTGCTTGAGGTTGCCGAAGGGGTGTTCGACGATGGATCGCCGGCGGGTCATCATCTCAGGATGAGCCCTTATTCGTTGCTCCATTCGCTCGAAGGCGGCCTCTTGAGCATGGCGTCTAAGGTAGCGACGGCTCGCTTTGGTGCAGCGATTTTTTAACGGACAAACACGACAATCGCTGATAGCCGCCTGATAAATCCGCTCGCCTTTGTTCATTTGCTTGAGCGTTAACCACTGGCCGGCAGGACATTGATAACGGTCGCGGCCCTCCTCGTATTTGAAGTCCGTACGATCGAAAAGCTCAGTGTCGCCACCTTGATTGTTGACTGATCGATTAGGGGGGACGAACGCTGTGATACCGGCGTCCTCACAGGCCTGAAACTGTTCACCATTGGAGTAACCGGCGTCGGCGGTGACGCTTAATTGCGCTTGCTGTAACTGAGCTTTAGCGGCTTTGGCCATCGGCTCAAGCTGCTGCCGATCTGCGCCATCTTGAGTCACCTCATGGTGCAGAATCAGACAATGTTCAGCATTCACGGCGCTTTGGATGTTGTACGCCACAAACTTGCCAGATGGCGTGCGCATTTTTTGCGCTTCGGACTCGCCCACAATATGTTGAACCAGACCTTGAACTTCCATCAGCCCTTGGCAGGTCTGGTTATTGGCCTTTTTTACCTGCAACTCCCGAAGCACCGCCTGCGTCGGCAGAGGCAGTACACAGAGCAGGTCCCACAGGGGCAAGAGGTGCAGCTGTCGGTCCAACGCGAGGTGGTCCATGAGGTGGGATTGCAGCGCGCGATGGCAGTGACAAAGGGGCGCCCTGTGAACGGGCTGGGGCCGCATCCTGGCGGGGGGGGGGCGATTGCCCGTTTCAGTCGATCGCCTTGGTCAATTGCCCCTGGCGCACCAGAGACAGGGCGAACACCACCACTACCGCCGCAGCGGCTGACAGGGTCAGCGGCAGGCCATAGCTGCCGCCACTCATGGCGGCGCCGCTGAGCAACGGCCCCAACAGGCTGCCGATGCCCCAGAGCAGGCCGGCGCTGGCGTTGGCGGTAACCAGGTCCGCTCCGCTGAAGGATTGGCCGATCAGTACTATGGCCAGGGTATAGATGCCGCCGGCCACCGCGCCGAGGATCACCAGGCTGGGCCAGAGCAGGGAGGGGGCTTCCATCAGCAGTGGCAGGCCCAGGCCGATCGCCAGGGCAATGATGCCGCAGCCCAGATAGATGCCGGGGCGTCCGAGCTTGTCCGAAAGCCAGCCGAGGGGGAATTGGAAGGCGGTATCGCCCAGCAGGATGATGGTCACCATCAGTGCCGCCAGCTTGATGCTGTAGCCGTGGCTGGCCGCGTACACCGGAAACAGCGACAGCACCACGCTGTCGAAAAAGGCGAAGAACAGGATGCCCACGCACAGCGCCGGGGCGATGCGGATAAAGCCCAGTACCGAGAAGGTCCGGCTCTCGGCGTGAGGCGGCTGCTGATCCTTCAAGGGCAGAATCAGCCAGACCACCGCGATCGCCACTGCGTAACCGACGCTGACGATGGCCAGCACTGTCGGCCCCTCGGTGCCCAGCAGCGACACCAGCCCCGGGCCCAGCAGTTGGAAGAAGGTGAAGCAGGTGGTGTAGACCGCCACCAGGCGTCCACGGCTGGCGTCCTCAGCCATTTCATTGACCCAGGTTTCGCCGAGAATGATGATCAGCCCCGCACCCAGCCCCATGGTGATTCGCGCCAGGCCCAGGTTATAGAGGCTGGCCCCGGGCAGTTCCAGGGCGGCCACGCTCACGGCGCACAGGCTGAAGCACAGCAGGTAGATCTGGCGTCGGGTCAGGCGCTGGCATAGCGCGTTGACCAGGAAGGCTGAAAGCATCATGCCTGCTGCGGGCAGCGCCGACATGATGCCGATCTGGTTGTTGGAAGCGCCGGCCTGGTACAGGCGCAGGGCGAGGATCGGCACCGTGGAGCCGATGCTCAGACCGACAATGGAAATACCCAGGATCAGGGCGGCTAACAAGGCTTTGTTCATGTTCAAGACCCGCGCCAGTCACTTCAGGCGCTGAAAAAATAGAGGTGTTGCGGACCCCGCGTGACAGCATCCGCCGAGATAGGGGCGATCACCGGGCCTGTGCCCTTGGCGTCGAGGTCGACTGCAGGCGAAGCGGTCAATGAAGGGGCTTCGAGACGTCTTTGCTGGTCAGCCCGCTACGACCCGCGGCATCGGACTCAATCGCGGTTAGCGGCTACCTTGGTGTGGGGAGAAGGTGAAGGCGAAGAGGACGCTGCGGCGCCGTCGGTTGATCGCGCAATCATGCTGGGCAACGGCCAGGGTTGCCGAAGGGCTCATCGAAGGGGAGGGGCACGGGGACTGTGCTGACAGGAACATCGTGGTCTGACTGGCCGGATAAATAGGCGTATAGCCTACGTCAGGCCATTGCGACAAGGCAATCAGGCCTTGGCATCGGCCATTCGGCCCGGCAAAACACTTCTGCCGCATCCCGGGCTGACATGCGTATCGGTAAACTAGCAGGGGGGGGTACTTGGGCTGATTTGCCGTAAGAGCAGGGCGCTCTTGTTGGGCTTGAGGCAAATCAGTGCTTGAATTTGGCTCCACGACCTGGACTCGAACCAGGGACCCAGTGATTAACAGTCACTTGCTCTACCAACTGAGCTATCGCGGAATGCGCCGTATCTTACTGATTCAAAAAGGGAAGTCAACAAGCTGAGGAGATTTTTTTAAGCGCGCGCGAGTTTGAATGATCTGCCGGCATGATTTCGAGGGTTTTATCGGTTCGCAGGCCTATGCGTGATCCGATAGCAGCTACCATGGCTTCCCGGAAGTGGTTTCACGCGCTACCGGCCTCAAACCGCATAGGTAAACCTTTATGATCCGCTTCGATTTGTCCTTGGTTCCTGCCGCGTTTTTCGCCGCCCACTGCGGGGTGCTGTCATGAGTATCGAGCAGATCAGTCTGCCCAAAGGGGTAGGGCCTCAGGCCAGCAAGCTGTTGGACGCCATTACCCAGGCTGGATCGGCGCCCGATCTGAATCGTGCTGGCGGCAAGGCCGAGGGGTTTGTCCTTGGACTGGAAAGCGCCAAGGCCATCAAGAGCCAGGTGGCCGAGGCGCTGTACGTGGCTTTTGATGATGCCGCCAGTCAACGCCTGGCTGAACTGAAGGGGTGAGGTTGCTCAGCCGCCGAAGGTCAGGCTGCCGAGCATCAGTTTGGCTATCAGCGACGTGGCCGCCAGTTGCACCAGCCACAGGGCCAGCCCGCCGAGAAACACGCCGAGGGCAATTTGCAGTACCAGGCTTTT
This sequence comes from Pseudomonas sp. LD120, assembly GCF_009861525.1. Lineage (GTDB taxonomy): Bacteria > Pseudomonadota > Gammaproteobacteria > Pseudomonadales > Pseudomonadaceae > Aquipseudomonas. The sequence goes on from NZ_WVHL01000005.1 coordinate 2,477,045, forward strand.
CTCGCGTTGCTGCGAGCGGGGCCGGTAGTGCTCCAGTTCGTCGCGGTCGGCACGCAGGTCATCATTTTTCATCGGGGTTCTCGGTCGGCAGGGAGGCGGGGTGTCAGTCTAGAGGCGTTGGCGGCTGGACTGGGGTATAGCTGGCAAAGCGGACAAAAAAAGGGGAAGCACCATGGCTTCCCCTTTTTACGTGGTGGCGGTGATTCAGATCACCTGCAGGATGGCCTTGGTCACCACGTCGATGTTGCTCTGGTTCAGCGCGGCAACGCAGATGCGGCCGGTGTCCAGCGCATAGATGCCGAACTCGTTGCGCAGGCGAGTGACTTGCTCAACGGTCAGGCCGGAGTAGGAGAACATGCCGCATTGGCGGCCGACAAAGCTGAAGTCGTGCTCGGGAGCGCCTTTGGCCAGTAAGTCGACCATCTGGGTGCGCATGCCGCGAATGCGCAGGCGCATTTCCGCCAGCTCCTGTTCCCACTGGGCGCGCAGCTCCGGGTTGTTCAGCACCGCGGCGACGATGGTTGCACCGTGAGTTGGCGGGTTGGAGTAGTTGGTGCGGATCACGCGCTTGACCTGGGACAGCACGCGAGCGCTTTCCTCCTTGGAGCTGCTGACGATGGACAGGGCGCCAACGCGCTCGCCGTACAGCGAGAACGACTTGGAGAACGAGCTGGAGACGAAGAAAGTCAGGCCCGACTCGGCGAACAGGCGCACCGCCGCGGCGTCTTCGTCGATGCCGTCGCCAAAGCCCTGGTAGGCCATGTCAAGGAACGGCACGAGGTTTTTCGCCTTGACCACTTCCAGGACGTTCTTCCAGTCCTGCGGGCTCAGGTCGACACCGGTCGGGTTGTGGCAGCAGGCGTGCAGCACCACGATCGACTGGGCCGGCAGGGCATTGAGGTCTTCCAGCAGGCCGGCACGGTTCACGTCGTGGGTGGCAGCGTCGTAGTAGCGATAGTTCTGCACCGGGAAACCGGCGGTTTCGAACAGCGCACGATGGTTTTCCCAGCTCGGATCACTGATGGCGACCACAGCGTTGGGCAGCAGCTGCTTGAGGAAGTCGGCCCCGATCTTCAGTGCGCCTGTGCCGCCAACGGCCTGGGTGGTGACCACGCGGCCAGCGGCCAGCAGTGGCGAGTCGTTGCCGAACAGCAGTTTTTGTACCGCCTGGTCGTAGGCGGCGATGCCGTCGATCGGCAGGTAGCCGCGGGAAGCGTGTTGAGCGGCGCGAATTGTCTCGGCTTCGACAACGGCGCGCAGGAGTGGAATGCGTCCCTCCTCGTTGCAGTACACGCCCACCCCAAGGTTGACCTTGTTGGTACGGGTGTCGGCGTTGAATGCTTCGTTGAGGCCCAGGATAGGATCGCGTGGTGCCATTTCGACAGCGGAGAACAGGCTCATTTTTACGGCGGCTCTGAATGGAGTGTGGAGGGACGTGTCGCGCTCCAGCCGAATGCACTAGAGCGGTGCACAAACGGGGAGCTAGTATAGAGGCCATCATCGCGGCGGGCGACAGCCGAATGATCTTTTGCGATAAGTTTTTCGCTTTATTTTTCGACCGTTAGTCTTATTGCAACGTCCAGGGTGTTAGCGGGTGCAGGACCTTTGCCTTGAAAGCGGTGGTATTGGGCTCCACATCTGGAACATTGCGGTTTTTTTCCTTGGCGACATGGGTCGTACGCGGTCTTTCATGTTCCTGTACGGTATCGCCGCGCACCAATGATCCCAGAGGTAGGTTATGTCCGAATTCCAGCTAGTCACCCGCTTCCAGCCCGCCGGCGACCAGCCGGAAGCCATCCGCCTAATGGTCGAAGGCATCGAGGCCGGGCTGGCCCACCAGACCCTGCTCGGCGTGACCGGCTCAGGCAAGACCTTCAGCATCGCCAACGTGATCGCCCAGGTGCAGCGCCCGACCCTGGTACTGGCGCCGAACAAGACCCTGGCGGCGCAGTTGTATGGTGAATTCAAGGCCTTCTTCCCGAACAACGCGGTGGAGTACTTCGTTTCCTACTACGACTACTACCAGCCCGAAGCCTATGTGCCGTCCTCGGATACCTTTATTGAGAAGGATGCCTCGATCAACGACCACATCGAGCAGATGCGCCTGTCGGCGACCAAGGCGCTGCTGGAGCGCAAGGACGCGATCATCGTCACCACGGTGTCCTGCATCTATGGTCTGGGCAGCCCGGAAACCTACCTGAAAATGGTCCTGCACGTGGACCGCGGCGACAAGCTCGACCAGCGCGCCTTGCTGCGCCGCCTGGCGGATCTGCAATACACCCGTAACGACATGGATTTCGCCCGTGCCACCTTCCGCGTGCGCGGTGACGTGATCGACATTTATCCGGCGGAATCCGACCTGGAAGCGATCCGCATCGAGCTGTTCGACGACGAAGTGGAAAGCATCAGCGCCTTCGATCCGCTGACCGGCGAAGTGATTCGCAAGCTGCCGCGTTTCACCTTCTATCCCAAGAGCCACTATGTGACCCCGCGGGAAACCCTGCTGGATGCCATCGAGGGAATCAAGGTCGAGCTTCAGGAGCGCCTGGAATACCTGCGCTCCAACAACAAGCTGGTAGAAGCCCAGCGCTTGGAGCAGCGCACCCGTTTCGACTTGGAGATGATCCTCGAGCTGGGTTACTGCAATGGCATCGAAAACTACTCGCGCTATCTCTCCGGCCGTCCCGCCGGGGCCGCGCCGCCCACCCTGTACGACTACCTGCCGGCGGACGCGCTGTTGGTGATCGACGAATCCCATGTCAGCGTGCCCCAGGTCGGCGCCATGTATAAGGGCGACCGCTCGCGCAAGGAAACCCTGGTGGAGTACGGCTTCCGCCTGCCGTCGGCGCTGGATAACCGGCCGATGCGTTTTGACGAGTGGGAAGGGGTCAGCCCGCAGACCATCTTCGTCTCCGCCACTCCGGGCAACTATGAGGCGGAACACGCCGGGCGCGTGGTGGAGCAGGTGGTGCGCCCCACCGGGCTGGTGGACCCGCAAGTGGAAGTGCGCCCGGCCCTGACCCAGGTGGACGACCTGCTGTCGGAAATCACCAAGCGCGTGGCGGTGGAGGAGCGGGTGCTGGTCACTACCCTGACCAAGCGCATGGCGGAAGACCTGACCGACTACCTGGCCGATCATGGCGTACGGGTGCGCTACTTGCACTCGGACATCGATACCGTGGAGCGGGTGGAAATCATCCGCGATCTGCGCCTGGGCACCTTCGATGTCCTGGTGGGGATCAACCTGCTGCGTGAAGGCCTGGACATGCCGGAAGTGTCCCTGGTGGCAATTCTCGATGCCGACAAGGAAGGCTTCCTGCGTTCCGAACGTTCATTGATCCAGACCATCGGTCGCGCGGCGCGTAACCTCAACGGACGGGCGATTCTCTACGCTGATCGCATCACCGGCTCCATGGAGCGGGCGATGGGCGAGACCGAGCGTCGGCGTGAAAAACAGATCGCCTTTAACCTGGCCAACGGCATCACCCCTAAAGGGGTGTTCAAAGATGTCGCTGACATCATGGAAGGCGCCACTGTGCCGGGATCGCGCAGCAAGAAGCGCAAAGGCATGGCCAAGGCTGCCGAGGAAAACGCCCGCTACGAAAACGAACTGCGTTCACCGAGCGAAATCACCAAGCGCATTCGTCAGCTCGAAGAGAAGATGTATCAACTGGCCCGCGACCTGGAGTTTGAAGCGGCGGCGCAGATGCGCGACGAAATCACCAAGTTGCGCGAACGCTTGCTGGTCGTCTGACCTCCTGCGATCCCGCCGAAGCCGGCTTGTCGGCTCCTACAGGAAAATTGTCGATTAGTGGGCCCCTTCGGCCTTCAGGCCCTTGGGCAGGGCCCTGGTCAAAAGCACGGCCAGCATGCTGATGCCCAGGGCGATGCCAACAAAGTGGAAGGCGTCGTTGTAGGCCATGATCAGCGCCTGCTGGTGAGTGATCTCGCTGAGCTTGGCCAGTGCGGCGGTCTGGTTGCCGAGCTTTTCGGTGAGATCGCTAAGGCGCTCCGCCACCTGAGGGTTGCTCGGTACCACGGCTTCGCGCAGATAGTCGAAATAGGTCTTGGTCCGGGCGTCCAGCAGGGTTGCCAGCAGGGCAATGCCGATGGCGCCGCCGAGGTTGCGCAGGATGTTGAACAGGCTAGACGCCGATCCCGCGTCCTGGGGTTGTATATATGCCGTGGCGATCAGCGAGATGGTGACCATGATCAGTGGCTGGCCCAGGGCGCGGATAATCTGGATGTGATTGAACTGCGGCCCGGCGAAGTCCGGGTTAAGTACCCCTGAGGAGAAGCTCGCCAGCCCGAACAGGCCAAAACCCAGGGCGCACAGCCATCTCGGCGAAATGAATTGCATCAGCTTGGGCACCAGGGGAATCAGGAACAGCTGTGGTATTCCCATCCACATGATCACCTCACCGATCTGCAAGGCGTTGTAGTCCTGGATTTGTGCCAGGTACAGCGGTAACAGGTAGATCGACCCATATAGGCCGACACCCATGCCCAGGCTGGAAATGCTCGACAGGCCAAAGTTGCGATTGCGCAGGATGCCCAGGTTGATCAGCGGATTGGGTTTGGAAACCTGCACGATCACGAAGGTGATCAGGCTGATCAGGGCAATGCTGCCCAGGGTGACAATCAGGCTGGACTCCAGCCAGTCCTTGCGATGGCCTTCTTCGAGAAACACTTGCAGGCAGCCCAGCCCCAGGCCGAGGGTGAAAATTCCAGCGTAGTCGGTGCTTTTCAGCAACTCCCAATGGGCGGCCTTCTTTTCCAGGCCGTAGAGCAGACCGGCAATCATCAGCAGGCCCGGCGGCACGTTGATGTAGAAAATGTATTCCCAGCCCCAGTGTTGTGTCAGCCAGCCGCCGAGGGTCGGGCCAATGGAGGGGGCGAACGTGGCGGTCATGGCAAACATGGCCATGCCTTTGGCGCGGTGGTGTTCGGGGAGCTTGATCAGGGTCAGGGTGAAGGCTAGGGGGATCAGTGCACCGCCGGTAAAGCCCTGCAAGGCACGGAACACGATCATGCTTTCCAGGCTCCAGGCCATGGAGCAGAGCAGGGAGGCAATCAGAAATCCCGCCGAGACCAGCACCGCCAGCCGCCGCGCCGAAAGCAACTGCACCAGCCAGGCGGTGAGGGGGATCATGATGATCTCCGCCACCAAGTAGGACGTGGAGATCCAGGAGCCTTCCTCCAGGGTGGCGGACAGTGCGCCCTGAATGTCTCTGAGCGAAGAGTTGGTGATCTGGATATCGAGTACTGCCATGAAGGCGCCGAGCATGGCGCTCATCACCGCGATCCAGTCGCGCCGGGTCGGTTCGGCCACCGGGCGCAGCAGTGGATCACCGGCCATCGACAGGGTCTTTGATGTTCACTTTGACGGTGACCGACATGCCTGGACGGATCTTGCCCTGCAGCGGGTTGTCGAAGGCGAAGGTCAGTTTCACTGGGATACGTTGCACCACCTTGGTGAAGTTGCCGGTGGCGTTGTCCGGAGGCAGCAGGCTGAACTGCGCACCCGAGGCGGCGAACAGGCTGTCGACCCGGGCCTGGATCGGCGTATCGCTGTAGGCGTCAAAGGTCAGTTCGGCTTGTTGCCCGGGCAGCATGTGGCCGATCTGGGTTTCCTTGAAGTTGGCTTGAACCCAGATGTCCTGGTCGGGAACGATTGACAGCAGATAGGCGCCGGCCTGCACCACCTGGCCGTTGCGGGCGGCGCGTTGACCGATGAGGCCGCTGATGGGGGCATGGATCTCGCTGCGGGCCAGGTTCAGCTGTGCCTGGGCCAAATCGGCCCGGGCATTGTCGATTTGTGCGTCGAGGCGTTTGATCTCGGCGTTCAGGGCATTGACTTGCTGGCGCTGGGCTTGCAGGTCGGCCTCTGCCTTGGCCACTTGAGAGCGGGCAATATGGTTGTCGGCGGAGAGGGTGGTGACTCGCTCCTCGGAGACATAACCGGGCTTGCGCAGGGTTTGTGCTCGGGACAGATCGATCTGTGAGCGACCGAGGCTGGCCTGGCTCGAAGCCACCTGGGCTTGGCCGGCGGCAATCAGGCTGGCTTGCTGGGCCAGCTTGCTCTGGGCCTGTAGGCGTTCGGCCTCGCGGGTGGCGAGGGCGGCTTGAGCGCGGTCCACGGCCAACTGGAAGTCCTCGCTTTCCAGGTGCACCAGCAACTGGCCTTTTTTCACGTGTTGATTGTCGTGCACCAGCACTTCATCGATCCGTGCGCTCAGTTGGCTGGAGACTCGGGTGATCTCACCCTGGACATAGGCGTTGTCGGTGGTTTCATAAAAGCGACCGTGGAACCACCAGTGGGCGAAGAACCCCAGGCTGACTAGCAGGGTCAGGGACAGGAAAATGAACAGGCGACGCTTGAGTTGGGCAGGCATGGGCGGGCTGAATTCAGAAAAAGTGTAAGGAAATCTATCAGCGGGCGAATCTGGCATATAGCGATTGGGTGGTAAATGCCACTCGTTGATTATTGGCCATTCACAGGGGCTGGAGCGCCTTGCAGTCGCAACCTTGGCTTAAATGCCCTCCTTACTGGAGCCGGGCGGCGGTCGCCTGTTACCATTCGCCCCCTGTTTTACTCCTCGCTTTTCTTTTCTTTTCGAGACATGCCATGACCACCGTCCGCACGCGCATCGCGCCATCGCCTACTGGAGACCCCCACGTAGGTACCGCTTACATCGCTTTGTTCAACTACTGCTTTGCCAAGCAGCATGGCGGTGAGTTCATCCTGCGTATCGAAGACACTGACCAACTGCGTTCGACCCGCGAGTCCGAACAGCAGATTTTTGATGCCTTGCGCTGGTTGGGTATCAACTGGAGCGAAGGCCCGGATGTCGGTGGTCCTCACGGTCCTTATCGGCAGAGCGAGCGCGGCGACATTTATCAGAAGTACGCCCAGCAGTTGGTGGACCTTGGGTACGCCTTCCCGTGCTTCTGCACCGCCGAAGAGCTGGACCAGATGCGTGCCGAGCAAATGGCTCGCGGCGAAACCCCACGTTATGACGGCCGTGCCTTGCTGTTGTCCAAGGACGAAGTCGCCCGGCGCCTGGCCGCTGGTGAGCCCCATGTGATCCGCATGAAGGTGCCGACCGAAGGCGTGTGTGTGGTGCCGGACATGTTGCGTGGCGATGTCGAGATCCCCTGGGACCGCATGGACATGCAGGTGCTGATGAAGACCGACGGTCTGCCGACCTACTTCCTGGCCAACGTGGTGGATGACCATCTGATGGGCATCACCCATGTACTGCGTGGGGAAGAGTGGTTGCCGTCGGCGCCGAAGCTGATCCTTTTGTACGAATACTTCGGTTGGGAGCAACCCCAACTGTGCTACATGCCGCTGCTGCGTAACCCGGACAAAAGCAAACTGTCCAAGCGCAAGAATCCGACCTCGGTAACCTTCTATGAGCGCATGGGCTTCATGCCGGAAGCCATGCTCAACTACTTGGGGCGCATGGGCTGGTCGATGCCTGACGAGCGCGAGAAGTTCTCGTTGCAGGAAATGGTCGATCACTTCGATTTGTCGCGGGTATCCCTGGGCGGGCCGATCTTCGACATCGAGAAACTGTCCTGGCTCAACGGTCAGTGGCTGCGAGACTTGCCGGTGGAAGAGTTCGCCAGTCGGGTGCAAACCTGGGCCTTGAATCCCGAGTACTTGATGAAGATTGCGCCGCACGTGCAGGGCCGGGTTGAGACCTTCAGCCAGATCGCTCCTCTGGCCGGCTTTTTCTTCGCCGGTGGCGTGACCCCGGATGCCAAGTTGTTCGAATCCAAGAAGCTTTCTGGTGATCAGGTGCGGCAACTGATGCAGTTGATCCTGTGGAAGCTCGAAAGCCTGCGTCAGTGGGAAAAAGACAGTATCACCGCGACCATTCAGGCGGTGGTCGAATCCCTGGAGCTGAAGCTGCGTGATGCCATGCCGTTGATGTTCGCGGCGATCACGGGGCAGGCCAGCTCGGTGTCGGTCCTCGATGCCATGGAAATCCTGGGGCCGGACCTGACTCGTTTCCGTCTGCGCCAGGCCATTGACCTGCTTGGTGGTGTGTCGAAGAAAGAGAACAAGGAGTGGGAGAAGCTGCTGGGCGCTATCGCCTGAGGCGTCTTTAGTGGCGGTAGAACCGTCGGGGGCGGTGATCTTTTGGGCTACGCTGGATCCTTGGGCGCAAGGCAATTGATCACCGGCTAAGTCGGTTTCTCCCGGCTGGTGGCGACCCTTTTGCTGGCGTCGACATGGGCCGGGAAGCCCGAAAAAGCCAGGTTTTTCCGGGTGGGGTGGTAAGTGATTGTTATCCCTTCAAATTTTTTTTCAAAAAGCGGAAAAAAAATTGACAGCCTTCAGATCCCCCCTTAAGATTCGCCCCGTCCTCAACGACGAGGGGCTATAGCTCAGCTGGGAGAGCGCTTGCATGGCATGCAAGAGGTCGACGGTTCGATCCCGTCTAGCTCCACCAATTTTACAGTTCAAGGCCTGGCCACACCGGCCTTGAATCGATCAGTACTCAGCACTGGTCAGTTGTACAGAAGGGTTTGCGTCCCCTTCGTCTAGTGGCCTAGGACACCGCCCTTTCACGGCGGTAACAGGGGTTCGAGTCCCCTAGGGGACGCCAGTTTCACACAAGTGATGTTGCAAGATGTCGCTGCGCCGCGAGGCGAAAATCCGGGGCTATAGCTCAGCTGGGAGAGCGCTTGCATGGCATGCAAGAGGTCGACGGTTCGATCCCGTCTAGCTCCACCAATTTTACAGTTCAAGGCTTGGCCACACCGGCCTTGAATCGATCAGTACTCAGCGCTGGTCAGTTGTACAGAAGGGTTTGTGTCCCCTTCGTCTAGTGGCCTAGGACACCGCCCTTTCACGGCGGTAACAGGGGTTCGAGTCCCCTAGGGGACGCCAGTTTCACACAAGCGATGTTGCAAGATGTCGCTGCGCCGCGAGGCGAAAATCCGGGGCTATAGCTCAGCTGGGAGAGCGCTTGCATGGCATGCAAGAGGTCGACGGTTCGATCCCGTCTAGCTCCACCAATTTTACAGTTCAAGGCTTGGCCACACCGGCCTTGAATCGATCAGTACTCAGCACTGGTCAGTTGTACAGAAGGGTTTGTGTCCCCTTCGTCTAGTGGCCTAGGACACCGCCCTTTCACGGCGGTAACAGGGGTTCGAGTCCCCTAGGGGACGCCACGTTTACCCGCTCTGCGGGATTTTTAAGGGTCATTCAATTATTGAATGGCCCTTTTGTTTTTCTGGCGTTCTGCCAATCCTCATAGTCTTCGGCCTGCGCATTTGATTGGAAGTCACTCTAGTGGCTTGCACAAATTTATTATGCTGATAATATTTTGATCGTAATATTTGGAGGTGGCGATGAACGATAAAAAGGCTCAAACCCGCGAACGTATTCTCCAGGCTGCCAGTTCCGCGTTGATCCAGCGTGGCCCGGCCGAGCCCAGTGTAGGTGAGGTCATGGGGGCCGCAGGGCTCACGGTCGGCGGCTTTTATGCGCACTTTGAGAGCAAGGACGCGCTGATGCTGGAAGCTTTTACCCAATTGCTCGCTCACCGGCGTGGTTTGCTCGATGAGATGGACGCAAGCTTGAGCGGTGAAGAGCGCAGGGCGCTGGTCGCGGCATTTTATTTGTCACGCAAACACCGTGACTCCACTGAGCAGGCTTGTCCGATTCCAGCGGCGGTGGGTGAGTTTGGGCGGCTCCCTGAGAGTTTTCGCGCGGCCTTGAATGAGCACATGGAGTTGATGGTGGCGCAGTTGGCTGTCAGTCCCGAGGACACCGACAAGGCGCTGGCAGACATGGCGCTGATGATTGGCGGCTTGTCGCTGGCGCGAGCGTTGGGGCCGGGTGAGTTATCCGATCGTTTGCTGCGCGCTGCGAAGTCGGCGGTTTTATGATCTGAGGTTCGGTTGCGAGGTGGCGGTGATGAATGCATTGAGCTGGATTCGTGGTGTCAATGGCAGCGTGGGCTGGGTCGCCCCGCAATGGGCGGCGAGCCGGATGCGCCAACTGTTTATGACTCCCCGTGAGTTGCCGCCCCGTGAATGGGAGTTACCGTTGCTGGAGCGGGCCGAGCGCGTCACCCTCCGATTTGGGCTTGCGGCTTTGCGCTGGGGGCAGGGGCCAACGGTGTTGCTGATGCATGGATGGGAAGGGCGGCCCACCCAGTTCGCCAGCTTGATCGAAGCACTGGTGGCGGCCGGTTATACCGCTGTGGCGCTGGAGGGGCCGGCCCATGGTCGTTCTCCCGGGGAGGAGGCTAATGTTGCGCTGTTTGCCCGGGCAATGCTGGAGGCCGCGGCAGAACTGCCGCCCCTGCGTGCGGTGATTGGTCATTCCATGGGCGGCGCCAGTGCGATGCTCGCCATACAAATGGGGTTGCGCACCGAAACTCTGGTCAGCATCGCGGCTCCAGCACGCATTCTGGGAGTCTTGCGAGGTTTTGCCCGTTACATGCGGTTGCCGCCCAGGGCTCGTTCAGCCTTTATCCGGCAGGTGGAGCGGCACGTGGGGATGCGCGCCGCATCATTGGACGTGGCCCAGTATCGGTTGGACATGCCTGGTCTGATCGTTCATGCAGAGGATGACCGGTTTGTCCTGGTCCGGGAGTCGGAGCTGATTCACCAGGCCTGGCTCGACAGTCGCTTGTTGCGTCTGAGTGAGGGAGGGCATCAGCGAGTATTGGCCGATCCTCGCGTAGTCGACGCGGTGATTGCCCTGGTCACTGCTCGGCACTTGCCAGCACCCCCATCTGCCTGAGCATCCGTTACACTGCCGCGGTCAAAAAACTGACCGGGAGTTGGGTATGAGTTGGGATCTGGCAACGCCATTCATCATCGATCTGCAAGTGACGGCTGACGATATCGATGGCCTGGGGCACGCCAACAATGCGGTCTATGTGGCGTGGTTGGAGCGTTGCGCCTGGCGCCATTCGCAGCGCTTGGGGTTGGATCTGACCGAGTATCGTCGCCTGGATCGGGCGATGGCAGTGGTGCGTCACGAAATTGATTATCTGGCCGCCGCTTACGAAGGTGATGAGGTGCAATTGGCTACCTGGATCGTCGATTGGGACCAGCGGCTGAAGATGACCCGGCGCTTCCAGTTGGTCCGTCCGAGCGATGGCAGCACGCTGTTACGGGCCCAGACCACCTTTGTCTGCATCGAGCTGTCCAGCGGCAAACCCAAGCGCATGCCCGCCGAGTTCCTGGAAGGCTACGGAGCGGCGTTGCAGGGTTCCTGATGACCTTCCTCCCGTCCTGGGGCTAAACCCAGTAAACTGGCGAACGTTTTTCGCCTGTTTTTTCGTTGAGTGTGTTTCATGCAAATTGCCTTGGCGCCCATGGAGGGGTTGGTCGACAACATCCTGCGGGACGTATTGACCCGTGTTGGCGGGATCGACTGGTGTGTCACCGAGTTCATTCGGGTCAATGACCGTCTGTTGACGCCTGCTTATTTTCATAAGCTCGCCCCCGAGTTGCGGCACGGTGCCCACACCGCGGCCGGTGTGCCGTTGCGCGTGCAATTATTGGGCTCGGACCCGGTGTGTCTGGCGGAGAACGCCGCCCTGGCCTGTGAGTTGGGCAGCGAGGTCATCGATCTGAACTTCGGTTGTCCGGCCAAGACCGTCAACAAATCCCGGGGCGGCGCGGTACTGCTCAAGGAGCCCGAGTTGCTGAACCAGATCGTCGAACATGTGCGGCGTGCGGTGCCCGCGCATATCCCGGTCACGGCGAAAATGCGTCTGGGGTTCGACAGCCCGGATGGTGCGCTGGTATGCGCCACGGCCCTGGCCGAGGGCGGCGCCGAGCACATCGTGGTGCACGCCAGGACCAAGGTTGACGGTTACAAGCCGCCGGCCCACTGGGAGTGGATTCCTCGGGTGCAGGAAGTGGTCAAGGTGCCGGTGTTCGCCAACGGTGATATCTGGAGCGTCGAAGATTGGCGGCGTTGCCGGGAAATCAGCGGTGTCGAAGACATCATGCTTGGGCGCGGACTGGTGTCGCGTCCAGACCTGGCACGGCAGATCGCCGCGGCTCGGGCCGCTGAGGAGGTGGTAGAGATGTCCTGGGCCGATCTGCAACCCCTGCTCCAGGACTTCTGGGCCCAGGTGGTGGTGCAACTGACACCGCGTTCCGCGCCTGGTCGTTTGAAGCAGTGGCTGGCCATGTTGACCCGCAATTACCCGGAAGCGGTGGAGTTGTTTACCGCCCTGCGCCGAGAAACCGATCTGGATCAAGTGGGGCGTCTGTTGGGCATGCCCCGTAACGAGGCAGCGTAAAAAAGTTCAAAAAAACGCTCTTGAAATGTCTGGGCCGATCCCTATCTCTTGGGTACGCGATGCCGAATTCGGGTCGCGCAGATAACTACCTCGCTGAAATATCAGGAGATTGACCCATGAGTACTGCATTTTCCCTGGCCCCACTGTTCCGTTCCTCTGTTGGCTTTGACCGTTTCAACGATCTGTTCGAATCGGCGCTGCGTAACGAGCCGGGCAGCAGCTACCCGCCCTACAACGTTGAAAAACACGCCGACGACCAATACCGCATCGTCATCGCGGCTGCCGGTTTCCAGGAAGAAGACCTGGAGCTGCAAGTGGAAAAAGGCGTGTTGACCGTGAGTGGTGGCAAGCGCGACAGCAATGAAGGCGTCACTTACCTGCACCAGGGCATTGCTCAGCGTGCATTCAAGTTGTCCTTCCGCCTGGCCGACCACATTGAGGTCAAGGCCGCGGGCCTGAGTAACGGTCTGTTGAACATCGACCTGTTGCGGATCGTGCCGGAAGAGGCCAAGCCTAAGCGTATCCCGATCAACGGTGCGCAGCAGCCGGCTCTGCAACACTAAGGCCGCTGCAACAAAAGGGCGCCCGGGTGGCGCCCTTTTTCGTGCCTGTCATTGCAGCAGTTTCTTGAACTCGTTCAGCGGCAAGGGTTGGCTGTGCAGGTAGCCCTGGTATAAGTGGCAGTCCAGTCCTTGCAGAAACTCCAGTTGTTGCGGAGTTTCCACACCTTCGGCAATCACCTTCAAATTCAGGCTGCGGGCCATGGCGACGATGGCGCGAATGATTTCCGCGTCGTTGGGGTCGTGGGTCGCGTCGCGCACGAAGGACTGGTCGATCTTCAAGGTGTCCACCGGCAGACGCTTGAGGTAGGTCAGGGAGGAATAGCCGGTGCCGAAGTCATCCATGGCGAAACTGACGCCGATCTTTTTCAGGCGGCGCATCTTGCTGATGGTGTCCTCCAGGTTCTGGATGACGATGCCTTCGGTAATCTCCAGCTTCAGTAACGACGAGGGCAGGGCGTAGGTGCTCAGGCTGTGTTCGATTTTTTCGACAAAGTCGTTCTGGCGAAACTGCCGTGGGCTGATGTTGACGCACAGGCTGAAGTGATGCGGATCGATCAGGCGCAATTCGATCAGTTGACTGAAAGCCTGGCAGGCTTCGTCGAGAATCCAGGTGCCAACTTCAAGGATCAGCCCGCTGTCTTCCAGCACCTTGATGAATTCTGTCGGTGATTGTGCGCCCAGCTCCGGGTGTTGCCAGCGGACCAGGGCCTCGGCACCGACAATCCGGTTGTCGCGAGCGTCCACCTGAGGCTGGAAGTGCACGCTGAACTCGCCGCGTGACAGTGCCAGGCGCAGGTCGGTTTCCATGCGCAATCGCTCGCTGGCGGCCTTCTGCATGGTGTTGTGGTACATCTGCGTGGTGTTGCGCCCGGAGTCCTTGGCGCGATACAGGGCGATGTCGGCGCGCTTGAGCAGGTCGGTGGGGGTGGAACCGTGGTCGGGAATCAGCGCCACGCCGATGCTTGGGGTGACTTGCAGGCGCTGGCCGTCAAGGAACATCGGTTCCGAGAGCAGCTCGCGCAATGTGTCGGCCAGATGCCGGACCTGCTCGCTGACCTCGTTGCGGGAGCCTTCCAGGCCGCTGAGCAGCACCACGAATTCATCTCCGCCCAGGCGTGCCACGGTGTCTTCCATGCGTACGCTGGCTTCCAGTCTGGCGGTGATGATCTTCAATACGGTATCGCCCACGGGATGGCCCAGGGAATCGTTGATGTGCTTGAAGTGATCCAGATCGAGGAACAATAGCGCGCCGCGCAGGTTGTGGCGCTTGAGCAGGGCGATCTGCTGGCTCAGGCGATCCATCAGCAGGGCGCGATTGGGCAGGTTGGTCAAAGGGTCGTGGTAGGCCAGGTGGCGGATCTGTGCCTGGGCATTCTTCAGTAAGCTGACGTCCCGGGCGGTCAGCAGCAGGCATGGCGTTTCATTGAGGATGATCGGTTCGACCGAGACCTCCAGGGTGAGGATTTCCCGGCGTTTGTTGCGTCCGAGTATTTCCAGGTGGTGCACCCGGCCCTTGAGCTTGAGTTCGGTCAGGAGCGTCGCCAGTTGGGCTTCTTCGGCCCAGATGCCGATCTGATACATGGTGCTGCCGATCACCTCGTCGGTGCGGTAGCCGGTCAGGCGGCAAAAGCCGTCGTTGACCTCCAGGTAGCGCCCGGTGTCGCGTTCGGTGATGGTGATGGCGTCGGGGCTGGAGTGGAAGGCCTTGGCAAATTTTTCTTCGCTGGCCTTGAGCGCGGCCTCCGAACGTTGTTGCTGGGTGATGTCACGCAGGGTGGTGACGATGCACGGCTGCTTGTCCACGGTGATCAGGCGGCTGGAAATGATGCAAGTCAGCGCCTGGCCATTCTTGTGATTGACCACCACCGCCACATTGTTCAGTGCCTGTTCACGAATCACCTGTTCGATCCGCCGCAGACGGGGTGCGGGGTCTTCCCACAAGCCGATCTGTTCGGCGCTGCGATTGATCACATCTTCCGGGGGCCAGCCAAAGGTTTGGGTGAAGCTGGAGTTGATCTCGATGAACTGACCGGTTTCCAGCAGGGTCAGGCAGATGGGATCCGGGCTGACCTGGAACAGGCTGGCGAACTTCTCTTCGGAGGTGATCAGGCGCTGTTCGCGTTCCACTTGTTCAGTGATGTCCAGCAGGGTCCCTGCCATGCGCAACGGATTACCCTGTTCGTCGCGATAAAGACGGGCGCGGCTTTCCAGATAGCGTGAGCTGCCGTCCGCCAGTTGCACGCGGTAGGTCAGTTGATAATTGCCTTCCGGGCCTTCTCGCAGGCTGCGATAGGCATCGCGCATGGAGTCGCGCTCTTCCATGGGCACGCCCTCGAAGAAGGCTTCGAAGGATTCATGGAAGGGCTTGGGCGCCAGGCCGTGCAGTTGTGCGGCGCGGGCGGAGCCATAGAGCATGCCGCTGGGAATGTGCCAGTCCCAGGTGCCCAGTTGTGCTGAATCCAGGGCTAGATCGAGGCGTTCCTGGCTGTCCTTGAGGGCCTGCTCGGCTTTTTTGCGCTCGCTGGTGTCGAGAAACGTGCTCAGTAAGTAAGCCTTGCCTTCCAGTTCGACCTTTTGCGCGCTGAGGATGCCGTCGTGGATCTGCCCGTTGCTGGCGCGGAATTGCACCTCAAGGCTGATGGCCTGGCTGGTCTTCTGGATCGCCGTGATCAGTTGGGCGCGCTGCTCTGGATTGACCCATAGACCGATTTCCAGGGTGGTACGCCCGATCACATGCTCGGCGGGCCAGCCGAACTGGCTTTCGAAATATTGATTGGCCTCGCTGATCAGGCCGTCTTCCAGGCGGGTCAGGAGCACCATGTTGGGGCACAGGTGGATCAGGGTGGCAAAGCGTTTTTCTGAATTGCTGAGGGCTTCTTCGCGTTGACGCTGGTGGGTGATCTCGCGGATCACCCCGATCATTCGGGGCTTGCCCTGTTTGTCCGGCAGTACGCTGCCGTTGATCTCCAGCCAGTGCAGGCTGCCATCGGGCCAGCGAATGCGGTGGTGCATGGCCTGTTCCAGGGGCGCGCCAGCCAGCACCGAATGAAAGGCGCGTATGGTTCGGGCTCGGTCCTCCGGGGGCAGCAGGTCCAGGTATTCGAGGTTTTCCGGCAGGGGTTGGTGCGGATCGAAGCCGAACAGCGCCTGAGTCCCTCGGGACCAACTGATCTGCCCGCTTTCAATATCCCAATACCACGCCCCCAGTCGTGCACCGTTGAGTGCAGCGAGCAGTTGTGGCGCGCTTTCCCAGCTTTGTTCCGAATCTCTGGGATTAATAGCCTGAATACGCGGCATGGGTGGAATACGGTCAGCGGGTTTTGGCATGGGGGGCAGGCCTTGAGCTGAGTAGGTCGTTTAGCGCAGGGGGGCATGGGGGGATGTGGTGCGGGCAATACCCGGATTACTAAGCCGGGTTCCCTGGCCAATCGACCTGTGCATCCAGTAAGGCCATGAAAGCCCGCGCAGCATTCGATAGCGTCCGTTCGGTGTGCAGGATATAGCCTAGCTGGCGTCTCAGTTGTATGCCCGGTAAAGGAATGCGAGCCACTTGATCGTCAAGCATGGTGCGTGGCAGTACGCTCCAGGCCAGGCCGATGGAAACCATCATCTTTATAGTTTCCAGGTAGTTAGTGCTCATGGCGATGTTCGGCGCCAGGCCTTGGGCTTCAAACAAGCGTTGGACAATATGGTGGGTAAAGGTATTGCCGCCAGGAAAAACCGCCGGGTGCAGGGCAATGTCCGCCAGGCTGACCTGGCCATTGCTGACCAACGGGTGTTCTGGCGCGGCGACGAAGTCCAGTGGGTCGTCCCAGACGACTGCGGCCTGGATCAGGCTATGGGGCTCCGGGGCAAGGGTGATGACCGCCAGTTCGGCCCGGCCATGGAGGATTTCTTCGTAGGCCACCTCGGAATCGAGAAATTGAATGTCCAGGGCAACCTCGGGGTAGCGCCGGGTAAAGGCTCGCAGCAGCGGTGGCAGGCGATGCAGGCCAATGTGATGGCTGGTGGCCAGGGTCAGGCGACCGCTGACTTCGCCGGTGAGGTTGGTCAGGGCGCGGCGGGTATCGTCCAGCACGTTGATGATCTGATAGGCCCGGGGCAGCAGGGCGCGTCCAGCCTCGGTGAGTCCTATCTCACGTCCTAGGCGATCAAATAGGCGGACATTGAGCTGTTGTTCCAGTCCGGCAATACGTTTGCTGATGGCCGGTTGGGTCAGGTGCAGCCGTTCACCGGCGCCGGAAAAGCTGCCGGTCTCGGCGATGGCGATAAAGGCGTTGAGGTTGGCCAGGTCCATGCTTGCATTCCAGTTGGTTATCCAAAGTATGAAAAATATGAATTTGAGTTATTTAATCTAACGCCATAGCATCAGCCTCACAAGCCAAGGGGTTATTGATCGGCCGACGATCAGGGCCCGGGGCATAGAAACAAGCTGATGAGGAATGGTCCGATGGCCGGTAAGACGCTCTACGACAAGCTCTGGGATTCGCATTTGGTCAAACAGCGCGACGATGGTTCGGCGCTGATCTATATCGATCGTCACATCATCCATGAAGTGACCTCGCCGCAAGCCTTCGAAGGCCTGCGCCTGGCCGGGCGCAAGCCATGGCGCATCGATGCCAACATCGCCACCCCGGACCACAACGTACCCACCACGCCAGAGCGCAAGGGCGGGATCGAAGCGATTGCCGACCAGGTTTCCCGTCTGCAAGTGCAGACTCTTGATGACAACTGTGACGAATACGGCATCGTCGAGTTCAAGATGAACGACGTGCGCCAGGGCATCGTCCACGTGATCGGCCCGGAGCAGGGGGCGACCTTGCCGGGGATGACCGTGGTCTGTGGCGACTCCCACACCTCCACCCATGGCGCCTTTGGTGCCCTGGCCCATGGCATTGGCACCTCCGAGGTGGAGCATGTGCTCGCCACCCAGTGCCTGGTGGCCAAGAAAATGAAGAACATGCTGGTGCGCGTGGAAGGCACCTTGCCCTTCGGCGTGACTGCCAAGGACATCGTCCTTGCTGTGATCGGCAAGATCGGCACCGCCGGCGGCAACGGCCACGCCATCGAATTCGCCGGTAGCGCCATCCGCGACCTGTCCATCGAAGGCCGCATGACCATCTGCAACATGTCCATCGAAGCTGGCGCGCGTGTTGGTTTGGTGGCGGCGGATGAAAAAACCGTGGAATACGTCAAGGGTCGTCCATTCGCTCCCAAGGGGGGCGAGTGGGATTTGGCGGTGGCGGCCTGGAAGGACCTGGTGTCCGATGCCGATGCCAGGTTCGACACCGTGGTCGAGCTCGATGCCGCGCAGATCAAGCCGCAGGTCAGTTGGGGCACGTCGCCGGAAATGGTCCTGGCGGTGGATCAGAACGTACCGGACCCAGCCAAGGAAATGGACCTGGTCAAGCGCGATTCCATTGTCCGCGCCTTGAAGTACATGGGCTTGAGTGCCAATCAGGCGATCACCGACATTCAATTGGATCGCGTGTTCATCGGTTCCTGCA
The DNA here is from genome assembly GCF_009861525.1 of Pseudomonas sp. LD120. Lineage (GTDB taxonomy): Bacteria > Pseudomonadota > Gammaproteobacteria > Pseudomonadales > Pseudomonadaceae > Aquipseudomonas. The sequence continues at coordinate 2,495,405 of NZ_WVHL01000005.1, forward strand.
CCAACTCGCGGATCGAAGACTTGCGCGCCGCGGCGGTGATCGCCAAGGGCCGTAAGGTCGCGTCCACCATCAAGCAGGCGATTGTGGTCCCGGGTTCGGGCTTGGTGAAGGCCCAGGCCGAGTTGGAAGGCCTGGACAAGATTTTCCTCGAAGCCGGTTTTGAATGGCGTGAACCGGGTTGCTCGATGTGCCTGGCGATGAACCCGGACCGTTTGGAGTCTGGCGAGCATTGCGCCTCCACCTCGAATCGCAACTTCGAAGGGCGCCAGGGCGCAGGCGGTCGTACCCACTTGGTCAGTCCGGCCATGGCCGCGGCCGCCGCCGTCAGCGGTCGTTTCGTCGACGTCCGTGAATTGATCTAAGGAGCGCAGCATGAAAGCTTTCACCCAGCACAATGGTTTGGTCGCGCCTTTGGATCGTGCCAACGTTGACACCGATCAGATCATCCCCAAGCAGTTCCTCAAGTCGATCAAGCGCACCGGTTTCGGTCCCAATTTGTTCGATGAGTGGCGCTACCTGGACGTGGGCCAGCCTTACCAGGACAACTCCAAGCGCCCGTTGAACCAGGATTTTGTCCTCAACGCCGAGCGTTACCAAGGTGCCAGCGTGTTGCTGGCGCGGGAGAACTTCGGTTGCGGCTCCAGCCGTGAGCACGCGCCGTGGGCCCTGGAGGAATACGGTTTCCGCAGCATCATCGCGCCGAGCTATGCCGACATCTTCTTCAACAACAGTTTCAAGAACGGCTTGCTGCCGATCATCTTGAGCGATGCTGAAGTGGACGAGTTGTTCCAGCAGGTCGAAGCCACCCCGGGTTATCAGTTGCATATCGACCTTGAGGCGCAAACCGTGACCCGTCCTGACGGCAAGGTGCTGAGCTTCGAGATCGACGCGTTCCGCAAGCACTGCCTGCTCAACGGTCTTGACGATATCGGCCTGACCTTGCAGGACGGCGACGCCATCGCCGCCTTTGAAGCCAAGCACCGGGCCAGCCAGCCCTGGTTGTTTCGCGACGCCTGATCGTCGGCAAGCCGGTGCCGGCGGAATCTCGCAGGTGCCGGCCTTGCAGGAGCTGGCTTGCCGGCGAACGCTGTTTCCCTTGTCCAGAAGGATCGTGCCATGACCAGTAACACCCACAGTCAGGTCGTACAGCAGCAATTTGGTGAACAGGCTTCGGCTTACCTGAACAGTGCCGTACACGCTCAAGGCGCCGAGTTCGCGCTGCTACAGGCCGAGGTGGCGGGCAAGAGCGGTGCGCGAGTGCTGGATCTGGGGTGCGGTGCAGGGCATGTCAGTTTTCATGTTGCGCCGCAGGTCAGGGAAGTGGTGGCCTACGACCTCTCCCAGCAGATGCTGGATGTCGTGTCGGGAGCAGCGCAGGAGCGTAGTCTGCACAACATCCACACCGTGAAAGGTGCCGCTGAACGCTTGCCGTTCGCCGATGATGAGTTCGATTTCGTCTTCAGCCGTTACTCGGCGCATCACTGGAGCGATCTGGGCCTGGCCTTGCGGGAGGTGCGCCGTGTACTGAAGCCCGGCGGCGTGGCGGCGTTCATTGATATCTTGTCGCCGGGCAGTCCGCTGCTGGACACTTACCTGCAGAGCGTCGAAGTGCTGCGTGACACCAGCCATGTACGTGACTATTCGGCGGGGGAGTGGCTGCGTCAGGTCAGCGAGGCTGGCCTGCATACCCGCAGTACCTCCCGTCAGCGCTTGCGTTTGGAGTACCACTCCTGGGTTGAACGCATGCGTACACCTGAGCCGCTGCGGGTGGCGATCCGCGAGCTGCAGCAGGCGATGGGCAATGAAGTGCGCGAATATTTCGAGATTGAGGCCGATGGATCGTTCAGTACGGATGTGCTGGTGCTGTGGGCCGAGCGATAGATTTTTTCCGGACGCGCCTTTGGTGCGCCGACAGAACAAATGAGGAAAGCATGAGCAAGCAGATTCTAATTCTCCCTGGTGACGGTATTGGTCCAGAAATCATGGCCGAGGCGGTCAAGGTGCTGAAGTTGGCCAATGACAAGTACAGCCTGGGTTTCGAATTGAGCCATGACGTGATCGGTGGTGCAGCCATTGACAAGCACGGCGTACCTTTGGCCGACGAAACCCTGGAGCGTGCCCGCGCGGCCGACGCTGTTTTGCTGGGCGCGGTGGGTGGGCCGAAGTGGGACAAGATCGAGCGTGACATTCGTCCTGAGCGCGGCTTGTTGAAGATTCGAGCGCAATTGGGCTTGTTCGGCAACTTGCGTCCGGCGATTCTCTACCCGCAACTGGCGGATGCCTCGAGCCTGAAACCGGAAATCGTCTCTGGCCTGGACATTCTCATCGTTCGCGAGCTGACGGGTGGTATCTATTTCGGTGCTCCGCGCGGCACTCGTGAGCTGGAAAATGGCGAGCGCCAGTCTTACGACACCCTGCCGTACAGCGAGAGCGAAATTCGCCGTATTGCTCGGGTCGGCTTCGACATGGCCCGGGTGCGTGGCAAGAAGCTGTGTTCGGTGGACAAGGCCAACGTTCTGGCCTCGAGCCAGCTGTGGCGTGAAGTGGTCGAGCAGGTGGCCCAGGATTACCCGGATGTCGAGCTGAGCCATATGTATGTCGACAACGCCGCCATGCAACTGGTGCGCGCGCCGAAGCAGTTCGACGTGATGGTCACCGACAACATGTTCGGCGACATCCTTTCTGATGAGGCCTCGATGCTCACCGGTTCCATCGGCATGCTGCCGTCGGCATCCCTGGATGCCAACAACAAGGGCATGTACGAGCCGTGCCACGGTTCTGCGCCGGACATTGCCGGCCAGGGCATTGCCAATCCGCTGGCAACGATCCTTTCGGTGTCGATGATGCTGCGTTACAGCTTCAACCTGACCGACGCGGCGGACGCCATCGAGCAGGCGGTGAGTCGGGTGTTGGATCAAGGTTTGCGCACTGGTGACATCTGGTCGGCCGGTTGCACCAAGGTCGGTACGCAGGAAATGGGCGATGCAGTAGTCGCCGCGCTGCGGAATCTGTAATCTTTCGGGCCCACTGCACAGACAGTGGCCCACTTTTGTAAAGGTGTAGTTGCGATGAAACGTGTAGGTCTGATCGGTTGGCGCGGTATGGTCGGTTCCGTGCTCATGCAGCGGATGCTGGAGGAGCAGGACTTCGATCTTATTGAACCGGTGTTTTTCACCACTTCCAATGTCGGTGGCCAAGGGCCGTCAGTGGGCAAGGATATTGCCCCGCTGAAGGATGCCTACAGCATTGAAGAGTTGAAAACCCTCGACGTGATTCTGACCTGCCAGGGTGGCGACTACACCAGCGAAGTCTTCCCCAAGCTGCGCGAAGCCGGCTGGCAGGGCTACTGGATCGACGCTGCCTCCAGCCTGCGCATGCAGGATGACGCGGTGATCATCCTCGACCCGGTGAACCGCAAGGTCATCGACCAGCAGTTGGATGCCGGGACCAAAAACTACGTCGGCGGCAACTGCACCGTCAGCTTGATGCTGATGGGCCTGGGGGGGCTGTTCGAAGCCGGTCTGGTGGAGTGGATGAGCGCCATGACCTACCAGGCAGCCTCCGGCGCTGGCGCGCAGAACATGCGTGAACTGATCAAGCAGATGGGCGCTACCCATGCGGCGGTCGCCGATGACTTGGCCAACCCGGCCAGTGCCATCCTCGATATCGACCGTAAAGTGGCGCAAGTCATGCGCAGCGACGCCTATCCGACCGAGAACTTCGGCGTGCCCCTAGCCGGCAGCCTGATTCCGTGGATCGACAAAGAACTCCCTAACGGTCAAAGCCGTGAAGAGTGGAAGGCCCAGGCCGAAACCAACAAAATCCTCGGTCGCTTCAAGAACCCGATCCCGGTGGACGGCATCTGTGTACGTATCGGCGCCATGCGCTGCCACAGCCAGGCGCTGACCATCAAGCTCAACAAGGACGTGCCGATCGCCGATATCGAAGGGCTGATCAGCCAGCACAACCCTTGGGTCAAGCTGGTGCCGAATCAGCGTGACATCAGCATGCCGGAACTGAGCCCGACCAAGGTCACCGGCACCCTGAATATTCCGGTGGGTCGTTTGCGCAAGCTGAACATGGGGTCACAGTTCCTCGGTGCCTTCACCGTGGGCGACCAGTTGCTGTGGGGCGCGGCCGAACCGCTGCGGCGCATGTTGCGGATCCTGCTGGAGCGCTGATTCTCTGAGTGCTTGAAAGAGCCCGCGCCTTTCCCGAGGCGCGGGTTTTTTGTATCTCGTAAGTAGGGGCTCCCTTGATTCAGGCGCTCGTTCCTCACGAATTGCCTCGCCACCTCGTGCCGGGTAAAGTGCCGCTCCCCCCGTTTTGCCTGAGGTAACTCCATGACCCCGTCCTTTGATATTGCCGTGATCGGCGCCACCGGCACGGTCGGCGAAACCATGGTGCAGATCCTTGAAGAGCGCGATTTTCCGATTGCCAACCTGCACCTGCTGGCCAGTAGCGAGTCGGCTGGTCATTCGGTGCCGTTTCGCGGCAAGAACGTCCGTGTGCGCGAAGTCGATGAATTTGATTTCAGTCAGGTGCAACTGGCGTTTTTTGCGGCGGGGCCAGCAGTAACGCTCAGTTTTGCGCCTCGCGCCACGGCGGCTAATTGCGCGGTGATTGATCTCTCGGGTGCCTTGCCCGCAGCCCAGGCACCCAACGTCGTGCCCGAAGCCAATGGCAGCGTCCTGGCAGGCCTGAAAAAGCCAGTGCAATTGAGTAGCCCGAGTGCATCGGCTACCGCGTTGGCGGTAGCGCTTGCTCCGTTGCAGAGTCTGCTGAACGTTCAGCGGATCAATCTTACCGCCAGTCTGGCGGTCTCTAGTCAGGGGCGTGAGGCCGTCAGCGAGCTGGCTCGCCAGACTGCCGAGCTGTTGAATGTGCGCCCACTGGAGCCGCGTTTCTTCGATCGTCAGATGGCTTTCAATCTTCTGGCTCAGGTCGGTACTCCGGACGCGCAGGGGCACACCCCGCTGGAAAGGCGTCTGGTCAGTGAGTTGCGTGAGCTGCTGTCGCTACCTTTATTAAAGATTTCAGTGACTTGTGTTCAAGCCCCGGTGTTTTTTGGCGATAGCTATAGCGTGACTCTGCAGTCAACTGCCGACGTTGATCTGGTTGCGGTGAATGCGGCGCTTGAGGCGGCACCTGGACTTGAACTGGTCGAGGCCGGTGATTATCCGACTGCAGTGGGTGACGCTGTGGGCCAGGACGTAGTCTATGTTGGGCGGGTTCGAAGCGGTGTCGATGATCCGACGCAACTGAATCTGTGGCTGACCTCGGACAACGTCCGCAAAGGCGCCGCCTTGAACGCTGTGCAACTGGCTGAATTGTTGATAAAAGACCTGCTGTAAAAGATACTTGGCAACAATTTGCAGAATGGATCTAGCTGGGCGCTATGCTTGGCAAGTTGCTGGAGGTGAGTAGCCGTTAGGTGCTCCCGGGGCATGCAAGAATTAATCGCGCGTCGTGGTCATACATGATCCCGCGCATTGCCTTACGGCAGTCGCTACAAAACCTTCTCGCTGGCCGAGGAAAGTTCAAACAAAGGATGAGGCTATGGTTCAAGTTCGCAAACTGGTGTTAGCAATAGCGGCCGCCTCGGCGCTGTCCTCCGGTATGGCGCAGGCGCTTGGGCTCGGGGAGCTGACCCTGAAGTCGAGTCTGAACCAGCCTCTGGTGGCAGAAATCGAACTGCTTGATGTCAAGGACCTTACTGCTGCCGAATTGGTGCCCAGCCTGGCCTCGGCGCAAGAGTTCGCCAAGGCCGGCGTCGAGCGCCAAGCCTTTCTCAACGATTTGAGTTTTACGCCCGTTCTCAATCCCGGCGGCAAGAGTGTGCTGCGAGTGACCTCGAGTCGGCCACTCTCGGAGCCGATGGTTAAGTTTCTGGTTCAGGTGATGTGGCCCAATGGCCGCTTGCTGCGCGATTACAGTGTGCTGCTGGACCCTTCGAAATTCTCTGCGCAGGCTGCCGCTGCCGCTCAGGCCGCTCCGGTGAGTGCGCCTGCGGTCAATGCTCCGGTCACTCGCGCCACTAAGATCAGCAAGCCTGCGCAGTACACCACCCTGGCCCGTGACACGCTTTGGGAGATTGCTGCGAAGAACCGTAACGGGGCGTCGATCCAGCAGACCATGTTGGCCATCCAGGCGTTGAATCCGGATGCGTTCATCGATGGCAACATCAACCGTATGAAAACCGGCAAGGTCCTGCGTCTGCCTGACGTGGTGCAGAGCACTGCGCTGTCGCAGCCCAAGGCGATTGCCGAAGTTGCCGCGCAGAATGCTGCCTGGCGTCAGGGCCGACGTGCGGGTGCGCGTGGCCAGCAGCAGGTGGACGCGACCCGTCGTGCAGCTCTCGACAAGGCGCCAAAGCAAACTACCGGCAAAGACAATCTGAGTCTGGTCTCTGCAGAGAGTGGCAAGGCTCGTGGCAAGGGTGCTGCGGGTGACAGCCAGGCGCTGAGCAACAAACTGGCAGTGACTCAGGAAAGCCTGGACGCGACCCGTCGTGATAATGCCGAGCTGAAAGAGCGCATGGCTGATTTGCAAAGTCAGCTCGATAAGTTGCAGCGCCTGATCGAATTGAAAAACGACCAGTTGGCCAAATTGCAGGCTGAAGGTGCAGCGGCGCCTGCTGCCCAGACCGCGCCAGTGATCTCGGCGGACTTGGTGGCCAAGCCTGATGCGCCGGTTGCCGCTCCGACTGCTGAATCGGCTGCCAGTCAGGCACCTGAAGTGGTGCCTGCTGAAGAAGACAAGTACGGCGATCTGCTGACCAATCCGATTCTGCTGGGATTGGTCGGCGGTGGCTCGGTATTGGTGTTACTGCTGTTGCTGCTGTTGCTGGCCCGTCGCCGCAAGGCTCAGCAAGAGGCGGAAAAGCACCTGCGCATGGCTCGAGCGTTATCCGAGGAAACCGATTTCGCTGAGGAGATGGACCTGCCCGAGGGCAGCTTCGAGGGGCTTGAGGTTCCGCCGCCCAGCGTCAAGCTGGCTCTAGCTCCAGCTCCAGCTCCAGCTCCGGTTATGGCGCCACCTGCGGCCCCTGTTGAGCGGGCTAGCGATGTATTGGGGCAGGCGCAGAACCACATTGATGGTGGCCGCCTGAATCAGGCTGCCGCGATTCTTGAAGAGGCCGTCAGGCTGGAGCCCCAGCGCAGCGATCTGCGATTGAAGTTGATGGAGGTTTACGCGCTTCAGGGGGATCGCAGCGCGTTCGTTGCTGAGGAGCGCCAGTTGGTAGCCAATGGCGACAACCATGCCCAGGTCGAGCAACTGAAAAGCCGTTTTCCGGCAATGGTCGCTGTAGCGGCTTCAGCGGGGCTGGCTGCGGCGGCAGCGGCTGCTGAGCTCGATGCTCAGTACGTCAAGGAACTGCTGGATGAGCCGCAGCCCCTTGAGCCTGTGACGCCTGTGGAAGGTTTGGATGCGGACTTCGATTTGAGTCTGGATGATTTGGAGTCTGCCTCGCCGGCGATGCCAGCCTCTGAGCCAGCCTCTGAGCCTGAGCCTGAGCCTGAGCCTGAGCCTGAACCTGAGCTGGAAGATTTTCCTTCGGACGATGATCTCAGTTTCGGCTCAGTGTTGGAGCAGCAGATTGCGCCCCAGGAAAGTCTCGATGACCTCGCAGATTTCGATCTTGATCTGGGGGCTGATCTACCGGCGGCAACCCAGAGTGATGACGACTTCCTGTTGAGTCTTGACGATGACCTCAAGGATCTTCCTGCAGGTGATGTGCCCACCGTTACCGATGCAGCCTTGGATGATCTGGATCTGTCCGCGGACTTCGATTTGTCCCTTGCTGACGAGGCGAGTGCCGCCGAAGAGCCTAAGGATGCCTTCGCTTCTGAGCTGGATGATGTCAACGCCGAGCTCGACCGCCTGGCCCAGGGCCTGGATCAGCCGGATCTGGCGGCTCCTAGCTTCACTGCTGAAGATGCGACTGCGATGCCTGAAGATGCTGACTTTGATTTTCTCTCCGGCAGCGATGAGGTGGCCACCAAGCTTGATCTGGCCCAGGCGTATATCGATATGGGCGACAACGACGGTGCTCGAGACATTCTGGGTGAGGTGTTGAGCGAAGGTAACGATGGCCAGAAGAGCGAGGCTCAGGAGATGTTGGCGCGTCTGGCGTGAGGTTATGCACTGTTTGAGCAAAGCGGCAGCCGATGAGGCTGCCGTTTTTGTTTGGGCCGGTTCTGGCCGTGCTCGGATTTGGCAGGTCTTCGTAAAGGCGTCGAAGGAGTGGGTAGGGTGGGCGATATGGATTTCCAGAATCCACAAGCCAATCTGAGGGGCGTCGGCGAAGTCTCCCCAGTCGCCCGTCCGCTAGATAGCGTGGGAAAGTCACTGACTCGATGTCCCTTGATCTCCAGGTTCAATGGCCGTTGACACAGTGGCCTCCTACTTCATGCGTTTGACGTGGAGCCTAGTGTCCAGGTTGTAAGCCAAGCCTGCGGCTTCTTTGTTGGTGAGGGTCATTGATTGCTTATCGAGCGTTTTTTATGCATCGCTCTATTAGTTTTTATATGGCGCATGTCGGGTTGATGCCATTTCCTGGCGTGGAATCAATCGGCAACTAAAGCTCGTGGTGCATGGCGTCTGCTCCTGGCGGCCTTATAATGAACGCCTTTGCGCATATCAGCAGGCTGTAATTTCTTGGCAAATATAGATAACGCGGCCGCCGAAATGGCGGCTGCAGGCTTTTCTCGAATCGCTCTGGGTGTTGAATACAAGGGGTCGCGCTATCACGGATGGCAGCGTCAGGCGTCCGGTGTTCCCAGTGTTCAGGAAACCTTGGAGAAGGCCCTGTCCAGGGTTGCCGACTCCCCGATAACGCTGTCCTGTGCGGGGCGTACCGATGCCGGCGTGCATGCCTGTGGTCAGGTGGTGCATTTTGATACCCGGGCGGTGCGCTCGATGAAGGCTTGGGTCATGGGGGCTAATATCAATTTGCCTCATGACATCAGCGTCAGCTGGGCTCAGGAGATGCCGGCGCACTTTCACGCGCGTTTCAAGGCGGTTGCTCGTCGCTATCGTTATGTGATCTATAACGATCAGATCCGTCCAGCCCACCTCAATGAAGAAATCACCTGGAATCACCGGCCACTGGATATCGAACGGATGGCGCAGGCTGCGGCGTTCCTGGTGGGGGTTCATGACTTCAGCGCGTTCCGGGCCGGCCAGTGTCAAGCCAAATCGCCGATCAAGGAAATTCACCATCTGCGCGTTACCCAGCACGGCAAAATGATCGTGCTGGATATTCGCGCTAGCGCCTTCCTTCATCACATGGTGCGCAATATCGCCGGGGTATTGATGACCATCGGCGCTGGCGAGCGGCCTGTGGAATGGGCTCGAGAGGTGCTCGAAAGCCGCGCTCGCCGTGCAGGCGGGGTCACGGCTCATCCCTTTGGCTTGTATCTGGTGCAGGTTGAATACAAGGATGAATTTCAGCTGCCGCAGCGATACATCGGGCCGCATTTCCTCAGTGGATTCTCGGAACTTGACGGCTGACGCCCGGAAAACCATTTGCTACCATCCGGGACTTTCCGGATTTACCCCTAAGGATCAAACGACATGCCAGCTGTTCGCAGCAAAATTTGTGGGATTACCCGCATAGAAGATGCGCTGGCTGCTGTGGAGGCGGGGGCTGACGCCATCGGTTTGGTGTTTTATGCCAAAAGCCCGCGAGTGGTGAATGTGCAGCAAGCGCGGGCGATCATCGCGGCCTTGCCGCCGTTTGTGACCACCGTTGGCTTGTTCGTCAATGCCAGTCGCTGCGAGTTGGGGGAAATTCTCGATGCGGTGCCGCTGGATCTCTTGCAGTTCCACGGCGATGAGTCGGCAGCCGACTGCGAGGGGTACCACCGTCCCTATATCAAGGCGTTGCGGGTCAAGGCCGGGGATGACATTGCGGCGGCCTGCCTGGCTTATCCGCGAGCTAGCGGAATTCTGCTGGATACCTATGTCGAAGGCGTGCCGGGTGGAACCGGTGAGGCTTTTGATTGGTCACTGGTTCCTCCGGGTTTGAGCAAGCCGATTATTCTTGCGGGTGGTCTTTCGGTAGACAACGTTGCTCGGGCCGTTGCTCAGGTTCGTCCTTACGCGGTGGATGTCAGCGGTGGCGTGGAGCAGAGCAAGGGCATCAAGGATCGTTCAAAGATTCAGGCGTTTATGCAGGCGGTGCGTCGCAGCAGTGAGTCGATGTGACGGCTGGCAGTCTGCCGCCGTCCATAACACCACTGTACAAAACAGGCAGGCGTCGTCTTCAGACGGTGTCGGACTCGAATGGCAGCCGCTCTATTGCGGGTTGTCGGGATGGCTGAGGAAAGGTTCGTTGCAGGCAGGTCGAGCCGCGCGCTGACCGCGGTAGCGAATTGATCATCGCCGCACACATGAATTTAGCTCAAGGGCATACACGGGGCTGCGAACCAGAGTGTTCGGGCCACCGGTACTGGAGAAAGAAAGCATGAGCAACTGGTTAGTAGACAAACTGATCCCTTCGATCATGCGTTCCGAGGTGAAGAAAAGCTCGGTGCCTGAAGGTCTTTGGCATAAATGCCCATCCTGCGAGGCGGTGCTCTATCGTCCAGAGCTGGAGAAGACCCTGGATGTTTGCCCCAAGTGCAACCATCACATGCGGATCGGTGCGCGTGCTCGTATCGATATCTTCCTTGACGCTGATGGTCGTGCCGAATTGGGTGCAGACCTGGAGCCGGTCGACCGTCTGAAGTTCCGGGACGGCAAGAAGTACAAGGATCGCCTGACCGCGGCGCAGAAGCAGACGGGCGAGAAGGACGCGCTGGTTTCCGTGAGTGGTACTTTGCTGGGGATGCCGGTGGTGGTGTCGGCCTTCGAGTTCTCCTTCATGGGAGGGTCCATGGGGGCCATCGTTGGTGAGCGCTTTGTGCGTGCGGCCAACTACGCCTTGGAAAATCGCTGCCCGATGATCTGCTTTTCCGCCTCCGGTGGTGCGCGGATGCAGGAAGCGCTGATTTCCCTGATGCAGATGGCCAAGACCTCCGCTGTGCTGGCGCGTCTGCGCGAAGAGGGCATTCCTTTTGTCTCCGTGCTGACCGACCCTGTCTACGGCGGTGTTTCCGCGAGTCTGGCGATGCTGGGTGACGTGATCGTCGCTGAGCCTAAGGCCCTGGTGGGCTTTGCGGGGCCGCGCGTGATCGAGCAGACCGTACGTGAGAAGCTGCCTGAAGGCTTCCAGCGCAGCGAGTTCCTGCTTGAGCACGGAGCGATTGACATGATCATCTCACGCGAAGAGCTGCGTCCGCGTCTGGGCAATCTGTTGGCCCAGTTGATGGGGCTGCCGACGCCCGAGTTCGTGGCAGTACCGGTCGAGCCGATCGAAGTTCCGCCGGCTCCTGTAAACCTATGACCCCGCGCACCCTGGGCGATTGGCTCGCCTACCTTGAGCAGTTGCACCCTAGCGCCATTGATATGGGGCTGGAGCGCTCGCAACAGGTAGTGTCCCGCATGGGGTTGGGCAAGCCGGCGCCTCGGGTGATCACCGTCACCGGCACCAATGGCAAGGGTTCGACCTGCGCTTTTGTCGCCTCCTTGCTGCGGGCTCAGGGGTTGCAGGTGGGTGTCTACAGCTCGCCACACCTGCTGCGTTACAACGAGCGGGTTCAGGTCGATGGTGTTGAGGCTACGGATCAGCAGTTGTGTGACGCCTTTGCGGCGGTGGAGGCGGGGCGCGGCGAAATTTCCCTGACGTATTTCGAGATGGGCACGCTGGCGGCGTTCTGGCTGTTTCAGCGTGCGGCGCTGGATGCCGTGGTCCTGGAAGTGGGCTTGGGCGGGCGTCTGGATGCGGTCAATCTGGTTGATGCCGATCTGGCGTTGGTGACCAGCATTGGTGTCGATCATGTCGAGTATCTGGGGGATTCGCGCGAGTCCGTGGCCTTCGAGAAGGCCGGAATTTTCCGTCCTGGTGCCCCCGCGCTGTGTGGTGACCTGAATCCGCCGCAGTCCTTGTTGGATAAGGTGCTTGAGCTGGATTGTCCGTTTTTTCTTCGGGGCCGGGATTTTGACCTGGGGTTCACTGGGCGGCATTGGCAGTGGCGTGGTTTGGATGCCCAGGGAGATCAGGTCGAGTTGCGTGATCTGCCGTTGCTTGATTTACCCATGGAAAACGCGGCCTTGGCCTTGCAGGCTTATCTGCTGAGTGGGTTGCCCTGGCAGCCTGAAGTGATCCGTACCGCCTTGCAGCAGACGCGAGTAACGGGGCGCTTGGATCGTCGGCAGATCGATTGGCAGGGTAAGCGTCTGAATCTGTTGCTGGATGTCGGCCACAACCCTCATGCGGCGCAGTATCTGGCTGAGCGTCTAGGGCGTGATCCAATTGCGGGCAAGCGCTTGGCGGTGTTTGGCTTGCTGGCCGACAAGGATCTGTCCGGTGTGATTGAGTGTCTGTGCTCTTCTGTCTGGCATTGGGCGGTGGCGCCGTTGGATTCGCCTCGCACGCGTCCGGTTGAAGCGCTTCAGGCGGAGCTGCAAGGCCTTGGCGCTCGGGTGACGTCATACGCCAGTGTGGCTGCGGCGCTGGAAGCGCAATGTGCGCAGGCTGCCGATGACGACGAAATTTTGTTGTTCGGATCTTTTTATTGTGTTGCCGAGGCGCTTGAGTGGCTCGCCCGGCGCTCCACGGAGGAAGCTGCACATGGCAATGCTGGATAACGTCTATAAGCAGCGAATGGTTGGAGCACTGGTGTTGGTGGCGTTGGCGGTGATCTTTCTGCCGATGCTGTTCTCGCGAGAGGACGAGCAGCGCCATGTGGTGGTCGAGGTGCCGGCCGTGCCTCAGGTCTCGGTCATGCCTCGGGTTCAGGTTGAGCCAGTGGTGGTGCCTGAGCCGCAGGTTTTGCCTGAGGGTGCGGTGCCCGCTGATGAGTCGCCGGTTCCACAGGTCGCGCCTTCGATGCCGAGTGCGCCAGCGGATGCGCCTGCCGTGATGAGCAAGCCGGCGCCCGCGCCGAAACCTGCGCCGACTCCAGCGCCCGCACAGCCGGTGGTCGCGGCCAAGCCCGATACCAGTCAGAGCCGCGTGGACGCTAATGGGCTTTCCATCAGCTGGTCGGTGCAGTTGGCCAGTCTGTCGACTCGCGAGGCCGCCGAAAAACTGCAGAAAACCCTGCGTAGCCAGGGGTATAACGCTTATATCCGTTCAGTCGATGGCAAGAATCGGGTGTTTGTCGGGCCGTTGATCGAACGCGCCGAGGCTGACCGCCTGCGTGATCTGTTGGGGCGTCAGCAGAACCTCAAGGGGTTCGTGGTGCGCTTCCAGCCCGAGCGTGGCTGAGGCTACCTGGCTGATTTTAAAAGCACAGTGAATCGCAGCTTACCGACAGCCAAGCGCTCTGTTAAAATGCGCCGCCTTATCCGTCTGTAGGCTGCACTGTGCCATTTACCTGGGTCGATTGGGCGATTGTTGCAATAATCGCTATCTCCGCTTTGATCAGTTTGAGCCGCGGTTTCGTTAAAGAAGCCCTGTCGTTGCTTACCTGGATCATCGCAGGAGTCGTCGCCTGGATGTTTGGTGGCGCGCTGTCCGAGTACCTCGGCGGTTATATTGAAACTCCCTCGGCTCGCGTGATCGCGGGCTGCGCAATCATGTTTGTCGCCACCTTGTTGGTGGGCGCAATGGTCAACTATCTCATCGGCGAATTGATCCGCGTCACCGGCCTGTCCGGTACCGATCGATTTCTCGGCATGGTCTTCGGCGCGGCGCGCGGCGCGCTGCTGGTGGTCGTGGCGGTCGGGCTCTTGAGTCTGGGGCCGGTACAGCAAGATTCCTGGTGGCAGCAGTCACAACTGGTGCCACAATTTCTATTGGTTGCAGACTGGTCCAAGAACCTCATTCTGGGGTGGAGCAGTCAGTGGCTGGCCAGCGGTATCAGCGTACCCGCTGAAATACCGTTCAAGGAGCACCTCTTACCGGCCAAAACGCCTCAGTAAGACGGGTTCAGTTCAGTTTCATTAAGTAGGGGTTGCGTCGCATGTGTGGCATCGTCGGTATCGTCGGTAAGTCGAACGTCAATCAGGCGCTGTATGACGCGCTAACCGTCCTCCAGCACCGCGGCCAGGACGCTGCCGGTATCGTGACCAGCCATGATGGCCGGTTATTCCTGCGCAAGGACAATGGTCTGGTTCGTGATGTGTTCCAGCAACGGCACATGCAGCGCCTGGTGGGGCATATGGGCATTGGTCATGTGCGCTATCCGACCGCGGGTAGTTCGACTTCGGCAGAAGCTCAGCCGTTCTACGTCAACTCGCCGTATGGCATCACCTTGGCGCACAACGGCAACTTGACCAATGTTGAGCAGTTGGCCAAGGAGATCTACGAGTCCGATCTGCGTCACGTCAACACTAATTCCGATTCCGAAGTGCTGCTCAACGTGTTCGCTCACGAGCTGGCCCAGCGCGGCAAGCTGCAGCCTACCGAGGAAGATGTGTTTGCTGCGGTAACTGATGTGCACAACCGTTGCGTCGGTGGTTACGCGGTGGTGGCCATGATCACCGGTTATGGCATTGTCGGTTTCCGTGATCCCCACGGCATCCGTCCAATCGTTTTCGGTCAGCGTCATACCGACGAAGGCGTGGAGTACATGATCGCTTCGGAAAGCGTCTCCCTGGATGTATTGGGCTTTACCCTGATTCGCGATCTGGCGCCGGGCGAAGCGGTCTACATCACTGAAGAGGGCAAGCTCTACACCCGTCAGTGCGCGACCAATCCGCAGCTCACTCCGTGCATCTTCGAGCACGTCTACCTGGCCCGTCCTGACTCGATCATCGACGGTGTCTCGGTGTACAAGGCGCGGCTGCGCATGGGCGAGAAGCTGGCCGAGAAGATCCTGCGCGAGCGTCCGCAGCACGATATCGACGTGGTGATTCCGATTCCCGACACCAGCCGTACCGCCGCGCTGGAGCTGGCCAACCACCTGGGGGTCAAGTTCCGCGAAGGTTTCGTCAAGAACCGCTACATCGGCCGTACCTTCATCATGCCGGGCCAGGCAGCACGGAAAAAATCCGTGCGCCAGAAGCTCAATGCCATCGAACTGGAGTTCCGCGGCAAGAACGTGATGTTGGTGGATGACTCCATCGTTCGCGGTACCACCTGCAAGCAGATCATCCAGATGGCCCGTGAAGCCGGCGCGAAGAATGTCTACTTCTGCTCGGCGGCTCCGGCAGTTCGTTACCCGAACGTCTACGGCATCGACATGCCAAGTGCCCACGAGTTGATTGCGCACAATCGTTCGACTCAGGACGTGGCTGATCTGATCGGCGCCGACTGGTTGATCTACCAGGATCTGCCGGACCTGATCGAGGCGGTCGGTGGCGGCAAGATCAAGATCGAGAACTTCGACTGTGCGGTGTTTGATGGTAAATACGTCACCGGTGACGTTGACGAGGCTTATCTGGATAAAATCGAGAACGCCCGTAACGATGCCTCCAAGGCCAAGACTCAGGCGGTCAGCGCAATCATCGATCTGTACAACAACTGATCCAGAGTATTTAAGAAGACATTAGGAGTAGGCAGCATGAGTCAGGATTGGGATGCCGGTCGGCTGGACAGCGACCTTGAAGGCGTAGCGTTCGATACCCTGGCGGTGCGCGCCGGTCAGCACCGCTCGCCGGAAGGCGAGCACGGTGATCCGATGTTCTTCACCTCCAGCTATGTGTTCCGTACGGCCGCCGACGCGGCCGCACGGTTTGCTGGCGAGGTGCCGGGCAACGTCTATTCGCGTTACACCAACCCCACGGTGCGTTCGTTCGAAGAGCGGATTGCGGCGCTGGAAGGTGCCGAGCAGGCGGTGGCGACGGCTACTGGTATGGCAGCCATTCTCTCGGTGGTCATGAGTCTGTGCAGTGCCGGTGATCATGTACTGGTGTCGCGCAGCGTATTTGGCTCAACTATCAGCTTGTTTGAAAAGTACTTTAAGCGCTTCGGCGTAGCGGTCGATTACGTCCCCCTGGCAGATCTTTCCGGTTGGGACGCCGCGATCAAAAGCAACACCAAGCTGCTGTTTGTCGAGTCGCCCTCCAACCCTTTGGCGGAGTTGGTGGATATCGCCGCGCTAGCGGAGGTGGCTCACGCCAAGGGCGCAATGCTGGTGGTCGACAACTGTTTCTGTACTCCCGCGTTGCAGCAGCCGTTGAAGCTGGGTGCCGACGTAGTGGTGCATTCGGCAACCAAGTTTATCGACGGCCAGGGCCGTTGCATGGGGGGGGTCGTAGCAGGGCGCGGCGAGCAGATGAAAGAAGTGGTGGGGTTTCTGCGTACCGCAGGGCCAACCTTGAGTCCGTTCAATGCCTGGATCTTCCTCAAGGGCCTGGAAACCCTGAGTCTGCGTATGCGCGCCCATTGCTCCAATGCGCTGGCCTTGGCTGAGTGGCTGGAGCAGCAGGACGGTATAGAGAAGGTTCATTACGCCGGCCTCGCCAGTCACCCGCAGCATGAGCTGGCCAGGCGTCAGCAGCGTGGCTTTGGTGCCGTGGTGAGCTTTGAGGTCAGGGGGGGCAAAGAGGGGGCTTGGCGCTTTATCGATGCCACCCGCCTGATCTCGATTACTGCGAACCTGGGTGACAGCAAAACGACGATCACCCATCCGAGCACCACCTCTCATGGGCGTCTGGCGCCTCAGGAGCGCGAGGCTGCGGGGATTCGCGACAGCCTGATCCGGATTGCGGTCGGACTGGAGGATGTAGCTGATCTGCAAGCCGACCTGGCTCGCGGATTGGCGGCCTTGTGATTGAAGTGTCCGCGTCCCACGGCAGTGGTAGCGGTCGTGTCGCGCTGGTTACCGGCGCGGCGCGGGGGATTGGCTTGGGTATCGCGGCTTGGCTGGTCAGCGAAGGCTGGCAAGTGGTGCTCACCGACCTGGATCGGGAGCGTGGCTCCAAGGTGGCCAAGGTGCTGGGTGAGAGCGCCTGGTTTATCACCATGGACGTGGCGGATGAGGAGCAGGTTGCTCAAGGTGTTGCTGAAGTGCTGGGTCAGTTCGGGCGATTGGATGCGCTGGTCTGTAACGCGGCTGTTGCCGATCCGCACAACATCACTCTGGAAAGTCTGGACCTGGCTTACTGGAATCGGGTGCTGGCGGTAAATCTGGGTGGTCCGATGCTATTGGCTAAGCATTGCGCACCTTATTTGCGCGCTCATGGCGGCGCCATCGTCAACCTTGCGTCTACCCGTGCTCGTCAATCCGAACCCGATAGTGAGGCTTATGCGGCGAGCAAGGGCGGTCTGCTGGCCCTGACTCACGCCTTGGCGATCAGCTTGGGGCCGGAAGTTCGGGTCAATGCGGTGAGTCCTGGCTGGATCGATGCTCGTGACCCTGCGGTGCGCCGCGCTGAGCCCTTGTCTGGCGCCGATCATGCCCAGCATCCAGCAGGCAGGGTAGGGACGGTTGAGGACGTGGCTGCAATGGTGGCCTGGCTGCTGTCGCGCAACTCAGGGTTCGTGACCGGGCAGGAGTTTGTGGTGGACGGCGGTATGACCAAGAAGATGATTTATCAGGAGTGATGCCGGGCTGGCTTTTGCCGGCGACTGAACGGTTGCCGCTCGCAGTTGTTTTTGAAAAAAATCCAACCCCGCTATTGACTTAGCTTCGTTACCTGCGTAAATTTCGCGGCCTCAACGAAGCAAAGGGTGATTAGCTCAGCCGGGAGAGCATCTGCCTTACAAGCAGAGGGTCGGCGGTTCGATCCCGTCATCACCCACCACTTCTCGAGTGTCTTTCGAAAGAAAGGCGGAAGCTTCCATGGAAGCCTCCAACCGACGCGCAGCGGTAGTTCAGTCGGTTAGAATACCGGCCTGTCACGCCGGGGGTCGCGGGTTCGAGTCCCGTCCGCTGCGCCATATTTTCCAGTTCAGGTTCGCCTGTGCTGAGATTGAAAGCCTAGAAGCTATCGATCAGAGGTTTTAAACGGTTTACATGGACGAAAGTCCAAGCGATACGCAGCGGTAGTTCAGTCGGTTAGAATACCGGCCTGTCACGCCGGGGGTCGCGGGTTCGAGTCCCGTCCGCTGCGCCATATCAGTTTCAAGGACCACTGAACGCCTTGAAGCAACGAAGAAAGCCAACGGCTTGATTCGCATAGATAGCAAAGGCCCTGGTCGAAAGACCGGGGTTTTTTGTTTTCAAATCTTCGATGGTTGCTGCGTCTTTTTTGAGTGCTGATGCTCGATAAAAAAACCGCCTGATTTGGCGGTTTTTTGTGGGTGCGAA
This sequence comes from Pseudomonas sp. LD120, assembly GCF_009861525.1. Classification (GTDB taxonomy): domain Bacteria; phylum Pseudomonadota; class Gammaproteobacteria; order Pseudomonadales; family Pseudomonadaceae; genus Aquipseudomonas. Next base: position 2,513,653 of record NZ_WVHL01000005.1, read on the forward strand.
AAGTGCTTTATCAGAAGCCTAGCTTGTCCCGCAGGCTGTAGTACCAGGCGCCTAGGGCGGTGAATGGAGTGCGCAGCAATTGGCCGCCGGGGAAGGGGTAGTGGGGCAGGTCGGCGAACGCGTCAAAGCGCTCTGCCTGGCCTCGAAGGGCTTCTGCCAAAACCTTTCCTGCCAGGTGGGTGTAGGTTACGCCGTGGCCGCTGCAGCCTTGTGAGTAGTAGATGTTGTCGCCCAGGCGCCCTACTTGCGGCAGGCGTGACAAGGTCAGCAGGAAGTTGCCGGTCCAGGCGTAGTCGATCTTCACATCCTTGAGTTGTGGAAAGGCCTTGAGCATCTTCGGGCGGATGATGGCTTCGATGTTGGCGGGATCACGAGCGCCATACACTACGCCGCCGCCGAAAATCAGGCGTTTATCGCCCGAGAGGCGGTAATAGTCCAGCAAGTAGTTGCAGTCTTCGACGCAGTAGTCCTGGGGGAGCAGGCTGGCTGCCAGCTCATCGCCCAAGGGTTCGGTAGTGATCACCTGGGTGCCGCACGGCATGGATTTGGCTGACAGCTCCGGAATCAGGTTGCCCAGGTAGGCGTTGCCGGCGACGATGATGAACTTGGCGCGGACTTTACCCTGCGGGGTATGTACTACGGGGTTGACGCCACGCTCGATGCGTACCGCTGGGGATTGTTCGTAAATGGTCCCGCCCAGGGATTCCACGGCAGCCGCTTCACCCAGGGCCAGGTTCAGCGGGTGGATGTGGCCGCCACTCATATCGAGCATGCCGCCCTTGTACTGGTCGCAGGCCACGACTTCACGAATCCGCCGCTCGTCCAGTAACTCCAGCTGAGTGTGGCCGTAGCGCTCCCACAGACGCTTCTGCGACTCCAGGTGACCCATTTGCTTCCTGGTCAGTGCGGCAAACACGCCCCCGTCTTTCAGATCGCACTGGATCTGATACTTGGCGACGCGCTCGCGGATGATGCGGCCGCCCTCGAATGCCATCTGGCCCAGCAGTTGTGCTTGCTTGGGGCCGACACTGCGTTCGATTACATCGATGTCGCGACTGTAGCTGTTGACGATCTGTCCGCCATTGCGTCCGGATGCACCGAAGCCGACTTTGGCGGCCTCGAGCACGGTCACCCGGAAGCCGTTTTCCAGAAGAAACAGGGCGCTGGACAGGCCGGTGTAACCTGCGCCTATCACGCAGACGTCGGTTTCAACCTCATCTTGCAATTGTGGGCGTTCCGGGGCCGCATTGGCGGAAGCAGCGTAATAAGACTGTGGGTAGGGAATGTTCGCCATCCTGCGACCTCATGTGTTTAATATATTTTACGAGTGCGTCGATGCTACCTGAGTTGAAAATCCGCTACCAGACAGGAAGAAAAACTTCTTCGTGGCCGCGAAATTAAAAAATTCGCATATTCATAGGCTTAGCTGCAAAAAAGGTGTTGACACCCCTCCGGAATTCCGTAGAATGCCGCCTCACAGCAGGCACGTAGCTCAGTTGGTTAGAGCACCACCTTGACATGGTGGGGGTCGTTGGTTCGAGTCCAATCGCGCCTACCAAACAAAATCCGCTCTGCTGGGCGGTCTAAAAGGGGTTCACCGAGAGGTGAGCCCCTTTTTGCTTTTGGCCGTTTTCAACGGCTTTTGCAAAACCCCACTCAAAACGCTCGAGGGTTACTCACTTCCAGGCACTTGATTCTTTTCTTGCCGCGCCCTTGCTGATAGTGCTTCTTTATCTACTCATCCACGTGTCCCATAAGCGCCAGAATGTATGCCTGGGGGTGTTTCTGCTGCTCGTACAGGCATGCACCCACTGCGCGAATCTTATGTAAAGTGGGGCGCTGGCCGACTGGAACATGGTCGCAGGCGTTAACTGCGTCACAAGCGTTGCTGAGCGCTTTGGTCAGGTAGTTCGGGGTGACTGAGGTCCAGTGGTCGTTGGTGTCGATCTGTTCGTGCCGGCGGGCGTTGGCTTCTGGGGCTCAATGTTACTGACTCGCTAGAGCGCTGGCCGCCTAGGTTGGGCACTCAGGCCCTGTTGCGCCTTGCGGACGAAGCGGCTATTTCGCCAGGCAGCAAGGTTGCGATCGTGTCCAGATGGCTGTTCATTGAGTATGTTCAGGTGTCTGATTCATTCGCAGATCTGTGGCGTTCAGCGCGCCGTCCTTGGTGTCTCAGTGTCTCTCTCAATCCTCGCCAGGAGCCGCAGTGATGGCCGACTCCTGCTGAGGACGCTGGTCAGTTTTGAGCGATAAAGGCGCTACCGTTAAAGGTGCGCACGGGATTGCCTCGTTCAACCCGGTGGTGGGCATCGCGGCGTTGCAAACGCATTGCCTGGGCGGACTGCTCTTGCTGGGCGGCAAGTCGCTGCTGGATGAGCAAACGCGCCAGACGCTTGTTGTCGTGCTGGCTGCGCTCGGACTGCACTTTCACGCAGATGCCCGTGCTCAGGTGCGTAGCGCGTACGGCGGAGTCGGTTTTGTTCACGTGCTGTCCACCCGGCCCAGATGCTCGCATGGTCTCAAAGCGAATCTCGCCTTCCATGGCTTCCTCGGGAGCGCAGAACGGTTGGCCGGCGAAGTACCAGTTCTTGCGTTTGTGCGCTGCTCGATAAGGGCTCTTGCAAGTCCAGAGCAGGGTGCCTGTCCAGTGCCTGGCCAGTCGCTGGGCGTGCTCGCCCGCAAGGCTGACCAGTACCGATTTACAAGTGTCTGGCGCGTAGCCGGCAACCTTTTCAACGATGGTGATGCGTACGTCAAGGTTTTCTGCTTCGCCGTGGAGCCTTCGCAAGGCCAGCGCCACTGCTCGTTCACATTCGCTGGGGCCTTGGGCGGAGGATAGCTGTAACAGCAGCATCAGCAGCACCCCCTGCGTTTGTAGGTGAGCACCGGTTTGAGTCGGGCGATGATGTTCACCAGGCCCGCCTCTCGCAGACTGCCAACGACGCTGTCGATGCTCTTGTAGGCTTCAGGCGCCTCTTCGTACATCAGTCCGCGATCTTCGCAGATGACTCGGCTGCCAAGCTCGGTGCGTTTGAGCTGGTCGAAGCTGAAGCGCTTCACCAATCGATCCTTGCAGTCGCTGCGTAGCCATTTGCGTCCTGCGCCGTGGGCCAATGAGTACAGGCTGCTGGTTTCGGGAATGGGCTGGATCAGGTAGCTGTAGTCGCCCCGGGAGCCGGGTATGACCACTGGGCCCTGATCTGAAGGTGTGGCGCCCTTGCGATGCAGCCAGCCAGAGATGCCGTTGACCTGCGCCGCAGACACCAGGTTGTGATTGATGTCCAGCGCACAATGCCCCTTGGCTCGCAGATTGTGCAGCAGGCGTTCGGCAATCAAGCGCCGGTTGGCTTCGGCAAAGCGCAAGGCTTCGTCGTGTTGCTTTAGGTATCGGGCTCCGGCGGCGCTGCTCATGTCTAGACCGCGGTGTCCGTGCTGATCCACATGGTTGCGCAAAATGGCCTCTCCCAGCCCGCGAGAGCCGCTGTGCACCAGCAGCAGAAGGGCCTTTGGGTCGAGTTTCAGAGCCTGCATGGCCTCGGGGTCATGCACGTGATCAAGTTGTTGCAGCTCGGCGAAGTGGTTGCCGCCGCCAATGGTTCCCAGTGAGTGTTCGTGACCGCTGACGGGCAATTGCAGCTGTGCCAGCTCTTCGCTCCAGTGCTCATCCAGCGGCAGGTCGATGTTGCCGATTTTCTTTTCCAGCTTGTCGAGGTTCAGGCGGCGGCTGGAAAGGTCGGTTTGCCACAGCGCCATGCCGCAGCCGATGTCGTTGCCCACCAGGGCCGGATAGGCGACCTCGATGGAGAAAAACGCCGCACCCACCGGATAGCCCCGGCCGGGGTGCAGGTCTGGCATGCCGACGACTTGGTGCATGCCGGGCAGTTGGGCGGTGGTGTGCAGTTGCTGGAGCGCTTTGTCTTCGATCCAAGTGGTGTCAGAGGCGATCAGCGAGACGCCGCTCGACAAATGACGGATGCAAGTGTCCATGTCCAATTCCTGATTGGAGAAAAAAGAGTCAGGTACTGGCAGGACGAGGCGGGGTTAAGCGAAAGCGCTAACAGATAGCGGATACAGCGTTTAAACCAGGCACGTCCTGCAAGGGGTGATCAGTTGTTGCATGGTGGATCTCCTTGGCAAAAGTATGGGAAGGGGCGCGAAGGTTAATCCGTTGTCCTGCGGATGACAATGGGGCACTTGAAATGCGTGCCTTTTGAAGGTGCAGAGGATGGTTTTTCTTGGGTCTGGACGCCCTTTTTTTGCCGTCTGAGCGATACTCTCGCGTTTTAAGGACAAGGTGACAGCATGCGGATAGTGATGGCGGTAATGGTTGCGGTGTTGTTGGCAGGTTGTGCCAGTTCAGCAATGGACGATGCTCGGACGAGGGCGCCCAACAAGACCCTGACCTCGGCGAAGGCCGATCAGTTAGTGGCGCAGTGCGTGCAGTTCGCCTGGCAGGACGAAGCGGTCTTCGGCGTGGACGCTGCGGCCTATCTACAGCCTGGTCAGGCTGGTGGTTACACGGTGTACACCCGCTCTGCCGAGGTTTTTGCCGACATCAAGGCTGAGGCATCCGGAACCACTGTTCACTACTACGCGATCAAGGACGGCTACGTCTCGAAGCGGCGTCTGGCGGCGTTGGCAACTTGCCTGTAGGGCGAGGATTGCTTGCTGCGCAGGCTTAGTTTCTTTAAAGCGAAAACCCGGCATGGCCGGGTTTTGTTGTTTCTGGTTGGCGTTTTTTCGTTGTTAGTTGCGCGAGTTGATGTTTACGGTCTGGGAAAAAGCCGGGTTGGGTGTAGAAAACTGTGTAGTACATTGGCTCTTGAGGTTGTCAGTCCAAATAAGAAAGTCCAGTGATTAATAGGCTTGGCGCTGATTTTGGTAGATTGTTCTGAATGGTTAGTTCATGAGTGGTGTGAAACTTTCGGGAAAAATGCGCTAGGTTTAGAGTGCTCGATAAAGAGCGGGAAATATTAATCAATGGAGTGAAAGATATGAATAAGCCACAAGCTCAACTTAAACATGGTCGTGTCGTGTCGCCATCCAGTCGCGGAGCGGTGGCCGTGGAGCTGGGACTGCTGGGAACTTGGCAGGTCAATGAAATGGAGGGCGGGAAAAACTTCCCGGCCCTGGCCGCCGGCCCTTTCCCGAAACCTTACGACAGCGACGTGGCAAGCGTTACTCCGCCCGCGGACGGTCATATCCTCAGTGGTGGCAAGGTTGATGAGCGTGACTGCATCAACTTCACTGATGAGGAAATGTCCCAAAAAATCAATCGGTCCTTCAGTTGGCCATTGTTGAATGTGGACCCGGGGCAGGTGTTCCAAGTGCAGTGGGAATACACCGCGCCCCACGTCACCCGGGGTTACAACTGGTTCATTACAAAAGATGGCTGGGACCCGAAGCAGCGGATCAGTCGGGCACAACTTGAACCTCAAGCTTTTTATCAGGATTTTTATACTGAAGTTCCATTCGATAAGTTTGGTTCGGTACTGAAGGCCAAGACTCATCATGAAGTTACGTTGCCTATAAATAAAAAAGGCCATCATGTTGTGGTTTTGGCGTGGGTTGTGGCCAATACCGGCAATGCGTTCTATCAGGCTTTTGATCTGGAGTTCAAGTAAGTCTTTTCTCTACCACAGCCTTTAACAGTTCTGAAGGATTAGGACGTGAATAAAATCGATTTTGCATTAGTCAAAAATCAATCCGCCGATGCCGCATCCTTGATGCCGAGCATTGCCGGTAAAAAAATTCTCATGGGCTTCTGGCATAACTGGGCGGCAGGTCCCAGCGATGGTTATCAGCAGGGGCAGTTCGCCAACTTGAACCTGTTGGACGTACCCAAGGAATACAACGTGGTTGCGGTGGCTTTCATGAAGGGCAGCGGGATTCCAACCTTCAAACCCTACCAGCTCTCGGACGCCGAGTTCCGGCGTCAGGTCGGTGTGCTCAACAGTCAGGGGCGAGCGGTGTTGATCTCGCTGGGCGGCGCCGACGCGCATATCGAGTTGTACAAGGGTAACGAGCAGCCACTGGCCAACGAAATCATCCGTTTGGTGGAAACCTATGGGTTTGATGGTTTGGATATCGACCTGGAGCAGAGTGCCATCGACTTTGCCGACAACAAGAGCGTGTTGCCGGCGGCATTGAGGCTGGTGAAAGACCACTACGCCGGTCAAGGCAAGCACTTCATCATCAGCATGGCGCCGGAGTTTCCGTACCTGACCAGCAACGGTAAGTACGTGGCTTATTTGCAGGCTCTGGAGGGCTACTACGATTTCGTGGCGCCGCAGTATTACAACCAGGGGGGTGACGGGCTTTGGGTCCAGGAGGCTAATGGCGGGCAGGGCGCCTGGATCGCTCAGAACAATGATGAGATGAAAGAAGATTTCCTGTTCTACCTGACCGACAGTTTGGCCTCGGGGACGCGTGGCTACACCCGTATTGCGGCGGACAAGTTGGTGATGGGGTTGCCTAGTAACGTCGATGCCGCGGCCACTGGCTATGTCATTGATCCGACAGCGCTGGGTAATGCCTTTGCGCGTTTGCAGAGCGCCGGGCATGCCGTCAAGGGGTTGATGACCTGGTCGGTGAACTGGGATGCCGGGGTCAACCGCCAAGGTGTGCACTACAACTGGGAGTTCAGTAAGCGCTACGCGTCGTTGATCCATGGTGATAGCGGTGAGCCTGAGCGTCCTGGGGCTCCGGGCAGCCTATTGGTGTTGGAGACCACTCGCAGCAGCGTCCGTTTGAGCTGGAGTGCTTCAACTGGCGTACGTCCAGTGGAGTTCTATACGTTATACCGAGATGGCGACGCAGTGGGGCAGACTGCGTCCCTGGCCCTGGAGGACAAAGGCCTGAGCGCGGATACCCAGTACAGTTATTTCGTCACGGCTACAGATACGCAAGGGCGCGAATCGTTACCCGGTCGCAGTGTGGGTGTCAGGACCGCTGGCGGTGTTGTGGATCCGAGTTTTCCCGAGTGGCGCGCCGACCAACGTTATCGCCGAGAAGATGGCGTGAGCTACGAAGGCAATCGTTACCTTTGTCTACAAGAGCACACGGCAAACCCGAGCTGGACGCCTTCAGCAGCGTTCACGCTTTGGAGCAAGGTGTTGCTGGAGCGACATGGATAATGCGGGTAGGTCATTGATGAAATGAATGACCGGGCGGTCTGCGCGGCTGTTGCTGATCCGCGCGGATCGCCTTTTTTGCAGCATCGCTTGTCGGTTGTAATCATTGGTAAGCGGGGGGCTGCATTGGTGAAGTAGTTGCGCGTAGTCTCGCCATTCGATCATTCAGCAATGGACGCCTTCGATGTTTCAAATGAATAACCTGGTTCCGGAGATGCTGGTCACGGATCTTGATCGCAGCCTGAACTTCTATCGGGATACATTGGGGTTCAAAGTGGAGTATCAGCGTCCGGAACACCGCTTTGCCTTTCTCTCCTTCAATGGCAGCCAACTAATGCTGGAGCAGGATGACCAGCAGGACTCAGCCTGGCGTGTCGGTCCCTTGCAGGCGCCTTTTGGTCGCGGCATGAACCTGTCAATCGAATGCCCAGATATCCATCAGTTGGCGGGCGCCCTGGAGCAGGCCGCTATTGCGCTGCGCAGGAAGATCGAGGAGTGCTGGTACCGGCACGATGGGATGTTGCACGGTGAGTTGAATTTGCTGGTGCTTGATCCAGACGGTTACCTGTTGCGGTTCACTCAAGACCTCGGGCTCAAGCCGGTCGCGCCGACGGGCAACGCCTGATCGCTGAGTTCGGGCGCGGCGCCTGCGTTATCAGGGCGCCACGTACCGGAATTAGCGGCCAGGGTCGCCACCAGAATGGGGGGCGGCGATGGTCAGTGGATAACTGGACTGGAGTCTGCTGTTGCCACGATTTGTTCATGACATGTGGCTGTTCGTTAGGAAACGTTCAAGACAAACAAGGGGCCCGCGCGCCAGCCGTTGCGCATGGGCAAAGGCGTGGTAGGGGGGGTCAAGGGGTTTCGCGTTTGTCTGGGGCGGTCAGTCCTGCCTGAATGCGTTGATAGATTTCTTCGCGGTGGACCGCGACGTCTTTTGGCGCGTTGATACCGATGCGGACTTGTTGGCCGCTCACGCCGAGAATGGTGATCGTAATGTCGTCACCGATATTTATGCTTTCACCGACTTTGCGGGTGAGTATCAGCATGTTCTTCTCCTTGATAGCTTTGTAGGGCACCAAATTCAAACAGTGCAGAGGTCGGTCTTAGGTATAGATTAGTGCGAAGTTCCACTGAGTGGGTGCCTCTTTCTGACGCGCAGGCGATCTATTAATTCCCAAGGCGCAACTATACAGAGGCAATAAATATCATTCTTCCTGTTTCGGCCCGATTTTGTTGCGCAGCCTCTCGGATCTTGAGTGTTAAAATCGGCGACTCAGACTTTCGAGGGGTAGGTTGTGCGCACAGTAGCGATGATGATGGCGGTGTTGGCGTTGGCCGGTTGTGGCGAAGGCAAGCGGGCTGAGGCGAATAAGAGCGTTTCCGGCGCGGAACAGGTTCAGCCGGTCCAGACTCCGACTGCGCCGCAGTGGGATGTGCTGGTGGGCAGTCAGTTGCCCCAGGCGGTGAGTGACCTTACCGGCTGGCTGATCGAGCACGGGGTCATTTCCAATGTCGTTACCGTGGAGGGCAAGCCGCGTGTTCTGGTGGGGCCTTTTGCTACTCAGGCCGAAGCAGAGGCGAAGCAAGCTGAAGTGATCGAGAAACTGACCAAGGCGAAAAAACGCAATATTGATGTCACGGTCATCGAGCACCAGAGCGCGCAGTAGGCTTGTTCTTGCAACACTGAAATTCGCCCGTGCCCAGCGGGCGGTTCTCGATCAGCCGCATGCCTTGAGGTTGACTGGGCCTACAAACTCGTTACCGCGGCCCATCACGCAAGCCACGCTCTGATTGCGCTGGCGCTCCCAGCCCTGTACCGGGTAAGTCTTGTTCCAGGCTTCAAAGAGCTGCCGATCCTGCTTTGACAGGCGCAGGCCGTACTGTTTGCTCATGTAGAAGTAGGTGCGGGCGATCATGCCGCGAATCGAGGGGCGGGGCATGACCTTCTTTGCCTTGAAGTCCACTTGGGTCAGGCACGAACCGTATTGGCCCGGTTGTTTGGGCAGCCAGCCGAAACTGAAGTTGCTGCGGTCGCCATTCACTTCGCCAATGCTTGGCACCAGATTGTGCAGGTCGGCCTCGGCGCGTTGATAGACCGCATCGTGGCGGGTGCAATTCTTACGGCCGCCCTGTTGCCAGCATTGACGCTGGTGGCCGATCTGCCACGCCGGCACTATGTGTTCCCACTCGATGCGTTGGGCTCGTTTGGCGTTTTTGCGCGGGACGTAGCCACATGCGGCCAGGTTTATGCGGTTGCCTTTGTACTTGCAGCCGCAATAGAACTCCGTGGATTGAGGCGCATATAGTTTCCAGGCGACTTTCTTGGCCTCACTGAAAGTACGGGGTGCATCTGCTTGGGCGGTGAAGGCGACGAAAAGCAGGAGCAGGACAAAACAACGAACACTCATCGGCTCAATCTTCCTTTGGTACAACCCAGAAAATCTGCACACCGCCGTCGTCGCGGTAGGCGAGGGTGACGTTGTCGTTTTCGGCGATCTCCTCCAGCAGGCGTTCCCACTCGTGCTGTGGTTCGTCGGCCAGGCGAAAGATCAGGGCGGCCTTGGTTTTTTGAGCTGTAGGGGCGTTGATGATTTTCTGGATGCGCATACCCAGGCGTTCGTAGGAACTGAGGGGCGTTTGGGTCGTGGCCACGGAACAATCCTTAATAAGCTGTACGGGCATACAGTATTTAACTGTAGGGCATTTCGCAACTGCTTAAAATTCAAGAAGTTCCTCTGACAACGCTTTACGCATTTGTCTCGCAAAGTGTGGAGATATTTTTACGTGGGGGAAGGGGACTGGCGCTGGAGACAGAACCACTCGCCCGGACCGGCGAGTGGTTGCAAAGGTGCTCGACCGGGGCCGGTCGAGCGGCAGCTATCAATATTCCCAGAACATGCGTTGCAGCTCTTTGCTGTCTTGGGTCTTGGTCAGGGCGACCATGGCCAGGATGCGGGCTTTTTGCGGGTTCAGGTCATGAGCCACGACCCAGTCGTACTTGTCGTCTGGCTGCTCAGCGTTACGCAGCACGAAGCCACCGGCATTGACGTGGGAGGAGCGGATGATCTGCACGCCATTTTTACGCAGCTCCTGCAGGGCAGGCACCACGCGCGAGGACACCGAGCCGTTACCGGTACCTGCATGGATGATGGCTTTGGCGCCAGCTTTAGCCAGGGCTTTGTAAGCAGTGTCGCTGACGTTGCCGTAGCCGTAGGCGATTTCTACGTCAGGCAGGCTCTTGATGTTCTTGATGTCAAATTCCGAATCCATGGTGTGGCGCTTGGCCGGTAGGCGGAACCAGTAGGATTTGCCTTCCACCACCATGCCCAGCGGGCCCCATGGGCTCTTGAAGGCTTCGGTCTTGATGTTGATCATTTTGCTGACATCGCGGCCAGACTGGATTTCGTCGTTCATAGTGACCAGCACGCCTTTACCGCGAGCGTTCTTGCTACCGGCCACAGCCACGGCGTTGTACAGATTGAGCATGCCATCAGCGGACATGGCGGTACCTGGGCGCATGGAACCAACCACGACAATCGGCTTGTCGGTCTTTTCCACCAGGTTGAGGAAGTAGGCAGTCTCTTCCAGAGTGTCGGTGCCGTGGGTGATAACGATACCGTCGACATCTTTGCTGTCGGCCAGTTCGGCTACGCGGCGACCCAGTTGCAGCAGGTTTTCGTTGGTGATGCTTTCCGAGGCGATCTGCATGACCTGCTCGCCACGGACGTTGGCCAGTTGGCTGAGCTCGGGGATACCGGCGATCAGTTGCTCGATACCAACCTTGGCTGCTTGATAAGTGGCGCTATTGGCGGCGCTGGCGCCGGCGCCGGCAATGGTGCCGCCGGTGGCGAGCACTACAACATTGGCGAGTTTTTGCTGGGTTTGAACTTCTTTGGCTTGCAAGGCCGTCGGCAGGAGCAGGAGCAGGGCCAAAGCGCCCGGAACGAAGGTTTTGAAGGCAGATTTCATTATTTTCTCTCTAGTAGTGAGACGGTGCTGATGCAGGTTCATCTAGAAACACCCTGGCCGCAGATCTGTATGCGGCGAGGCAGTGAGGGTTGAGCAGGATCTGTACCAGCGCTACCTTGGCCCGATAAGTATTTTAAGTTGCTGATTTATATCAATTTTATTTCTATTTTTGATGACGGTGGAGTGGCGTGCGTCCGGGTTTCCGAACGTTTGCGCGGGTGGGCGTTCGGCAATCCGAAAATGCCCGTCAGCGGTTTGCCACAAGGAGGCAGGGGCCGTCATTAAAGAATGTCGCGAGGCGGTCGATGACCCGACAGGATCTTTTTTTTTCAGGAGTTCATATGTCTCTGTCAGTGGGATTTCCTGGCGCAGGAGCGATTTTGATCAATGGCAAGTCGTCGGCGACCATTGATGCATTGAGTAATGCCGCAGCCGATGAGGCGTCCACGGCGCTGGGCACTGATGAGTCGGACACCCTCAGGGTTGGTTCCAGCAAGCAGGCCGAAAAGTCCGAAGCCGCAGACTCAGGTGGAGATAATCAGAGTATCGTCGTCAAGATGCTGCTCAAGCGTATGCAAGAGTTGCAGGAGCAGCTCAAGCAGCAGCAACAGCAATTGGCTGCCGCCCAGGCCACCGACTACCCGACCCCTGAAGCCAAGCAGACTGTGGTCATGGGGCTTCAAGGGCAGATCGCCCAAACCAATGGGGCCCTGGCAGAGGTATCGGGCAATCTAGTTCGGGAGCTGGCCAAGGGCTCCTCCTCAGGCGGCCTGGTAAACACCACCGCATGACCTTCAGAGCCTGTTCGACGCTACGGTGCGGACAGGTTTCTCCTCCCCCGCAGCGGGTTATTGCCCCCTGTCTATCTGCTTTTCAAGACACGGATCGGCGTTGACAAACTCTGGCGAGATTCGCATAGTTTGGTTTACGCAAACGTTTGCGCGCCTTTGGAGAAAGACAATCGTCTATTTTTCCAGGATGCGGTACCGGCCTTTCATGCAGGCCGATGACGGCCTGCTCTCCCTGCGGTGCGAACGCTGCTCACAATAATCATAAGATCGGAGTGAATTCATGACGCTGCCCTTCGCTGGACGTTTACTCGCTGTTGCGGTCCTGGCTGCTGCATCCGCTGCGCTTCCTCTCTCTTCGGCCCTGGCCGACGCCCCGCAAAAGCCCAAGGTTGCGCTGGTCATGAAATCCCTGGCCAACGAGTTCTTCCTGACCATGGAAGATGGCGCCAAGGCCTATCAGAAAGACCATTCCGCTGATTTCGACCTGGTGTCCAATGGCATCAAGGATGAAACCGACACCGCCAACCAGATCCGCATTGTCGAGCAGATGATTGTGTCCAAGGTCAACGCTCTGGTGATTGCGCCCGCTGACTCCAAGGCCATGGTGCCGGTGATCAAGAAGGCGGTGGATGCCGGTATTACGGTGATCAACATTGATAATCAACTCGACCCCGAGGTGCTGAAAAGCAAGCGCATCAGCGTGCCTTTCGTGGGGCCTGACAACCGCAAGGGCGCGCGCCTGGTGGGTGAATACCTGGCCAAGCAACTGAAGGCCGGTGACGAAGTCGGAATCATCGAAGGTGTTTCCACTACTACTAACGCGCAGCAGCGTACGGCCGGCTTCAAGGATGCAATGGACGCCGCGCAGATCAAGGTGGTGTCGCTGCAATCCGGTGATTGGGAAATCAACGCCGGCAATCGCGTGGCCTCGGCCATGCTCAGCGAATACCCGAACCTCAAGGCGCTATTGGCTGGTAACGACAGCATGGCGGTGGGCGCGGTTTCTGCAATACGTGCCGCTGGCAAGACAGGCAAAGTGCAGGTGGTGGGCTATGACAACATCAATGCCATCAAGCCTATGCTCAAGGATGGCCGGATCCTGGCTACCGCCGACCAGTTTGCCGCCAAGCAGGCAGTGTTTGGTATCGAGACTGCACTGAAGATCCTCAAGGGCGAGAAGGTCGACAGCGGTACCAATGGCGTGATCGAAACTCCGGTTGAGCTGGTCACCAAGTAGTCATTGCGACGGCACAACGGCGCTCGCCCGACCAGGCGGGCGCATGGGAGAGTTCCTTATGTCAGTTTCCGCTGCGAACGCTGTCCTCTCGGTCAGCGGTATCGGCAAGACTTATGCACAACCTGTGTTGACCGGCATCGATCTGACACTGATGCGCGGTGAAGTGCTGGCGCTGACCGGTGAGAACGGCGCCGGTAAGAGCACCTTGTCAAAGATCATTGGTGGCTTGGTCAGCCCGACCACAGGCCACATGCAGTTCAACGGCCAGGACTATCGTCCCGGTAGTCGCGCCCAGGCCGAAGACTTGGGGATCCGCATGGTCATGCAGGAACTCAATCTGCTGCCGACCTTGTCGGTGGCCGAAAACCTGTTCCTCGACAACCTGCCCAGCAACGGTGGCTGGATCAGTCGCAAGCAACTGCGCAAAGCAGCGATCGAAGCCATGGCCCAGGTCGGCCTGGATGCCATCGACCCTGACACCCAAGTGAGCGAGTTGGGTATTGGTCATCAACAGATGGTGGAAATCGCCCGCAACCTGATCGGTGATTGTCATGTGCTGATCCTCGATGAACCGACGGCCATGCTCACCTCCCGTGAGGTGGAGATGCTTTTCGAGCAGATCACTCGTCTGCAGGCCCGTGGCGTGTCGATCATTTATATCTCCCATCGTTTGGAGGAACTGGCTCGCGTAGCCCAGCGCATTGCTGTATTGCGTGACGGTTGCCTGGTGTGTGTCGAGCCCATGGCCGACTACAACAGCGAACAGTTGGTGAACCTGATGGTAGGTCGGGAGCTTGGCGAACACATTGATCTGGGCGAGCGCAAGATCGGTGCGCCGATGCTGACGGTCCGTCACCTCAGCCGTTCGGATAAGGTCCTGGACGTATCGTTCGAGGTGCGCAGCGGCGAAATTTTCGGGATTTCCGGTTTGATCGGGGCCGGGCGTACCGAGTTGCTGCGGCTGATCTTTGGTGCTGACGTCGCCGACAGCGGCAGCATTGCCCTGGGTACGCCGGCGCGGTCGGTGAGCATTCGCTCTCCCGTCGATGCGGTAGCCAATGGCATTGCCCTGATTACCGAGGACCGTAAGGGCGAAGGCCTGCTGCTGACTCAGTCGATCAGCGCCAACATCGCGTTGGGCAACATGCCGGCGATTTCCAGTGGCGGTCTGGTCAAGCCTGAGGATGAGGTGCAACTGGCCCAGCGGCAGATCGATGCCATGCACATCCGTAGTTCCAGTCCGGCACAAACGGTGTCTGAGTTGTCCGGGGGCAATCAGCAGAAAGTGGTGATCGGCCGTTGGCTGGAGCGCGACTGTTCGGTGCTGCTATTCGATGAGCCCACTCGGGGTATCGACGTAGGTGCCAAGTTCGATATCTACGGCCTGTTGGGTGAGTTGACTCGTCAGGGCAAAGCCTTGGTGGTGGTGTCCAGCGACCTGCGGGAGTTGATGCTGATCTGCGATCGCATCGGCGTGCTCTCGGCGGGGCGTTTGATCGACACCTTCGAGCGCGATAGCTGGACCCAGGACCAATTGCTTGCCGCCGCGTTTGCCGGCTACCAAAAACAAGATGCGCAGCTCAATGCCGCGACGCCAAGGAACACACCATGAAAACTGCACCAGCAAGTGGCAAGCGAGGCGGCCATTATTACGGCCTCGGCACTTACCTGGGGCTGGCGGGGGCGTTGTTGGGGATGATCGTCCTGTTCTCCCTGCTCAGCAGCCATTTTTTGTCGTATGACACCTTCAGCACCCTGGCCAACCAGATTCCCGACCTGATGGTGCTGGCGGTGGGCATGACCTTCGTGCTGATCATCGGTGGCATCGATCTGTCCGTGGGCTCGGTGCTGGCCCTGGCCGCCTCGACGGTCAGTGTGGCGATCCTCGGCTGGGGATGGAGCGTGGTGCCTGCGGCGTTGCTGGGCATGGCGTGTGCGGCGCTGGCGGGAACCGTCACCGGGTCGGTCACCGTGGCCTGGCGTATTCCGTCGTTCATCGTTTCCCTGGGCGTGCTGGAAATGGCCCGGGGCGTGGCCTACCAGATGACCGGCTCGCGCACGGCCTATATCGGCGACGCCTTTGCCTGGCTGTCGAATCCGATTGCCTTCGGCATTTCGCCGTCGTTTATCATTGCCCTGCTGATTATTTTTCTGGCCCAGGCGGTGCTGACGCGCACTGTGTTCGGCCGCTACCTGATCGGCATCGGTACCAACGAAGAGGCGGTGCGCCTGGCGGGGATCAACCCCAAACCCTACAAGATCCTGGTGTTCAGTCTGATGGGGTTGTTGGCGGGCATCGCTGCGCTGTTTCAAATTTCTCGCCTGGAAGCGGCGGATCCGAATGCGGGCTCCGGTCTGGAGTTGCAGGTCATCGCTGCGGTGGTGATTGGCGGCACCAGCCTGATGGGGGGGCGCGGTTCGGTGATCAGCACCTTCTTCGGCGTCTTGATTATCTCCGTGCTGGCTGCAGGCCTGGCGCAAATCGGCGCATCGGAGCCGACCAAGCGCATCATCACCGGCGCAGTCATCGTGATTGCCGTGGTGCTGGATACCTATCGCAGTCAGCGCGCCAGTCGGCGGGTTTGATTCATGGCAACAATCAAGGATGTGGCGGCACTGGCGGGGATTTCCTACACCACGGTGTCCCATGTGCTGAACAAGACGCGGCCGGTCAGCGAAGAAGTTCGGATCAAGGTCGAAGCGGCGATCAAGCGCCTGGACTACGTGCCCAGCGCGGTCGCGCGTTCGCTCAAGGCCAAGACCACGGCAACCATCGGCCTGCTGGTGCCCAACAGCCTCAATCCGTACTTCGCGGAACTGGCGCGGGGCATCGAGGATTACTGCGAGCGTAATGGTTATTGCGTAATCCTCTGCAACTCCGACGACAACCCGCAGAAGCAGCGCAATTACCTGCGGGTGTTGCTGGAAAAGCGCATCGACGGGTTGATTGTGACTTCGGCGGGGGGCGACAGCGGCTTGGCCCAGGGGTTGGCCGGGGTGCGCACGCCGATGGTGATTGTCGACCGTGGATTGGAAGGGTTGGATGCCGATCTGGTGCGTATCGATCACCAGTACGGCGCCTACCTGGCCACTCGGCATTTGTTGGAGCTGGGCCATCGGGACATCGCCTGCATTGCGGGTCCGGCCAATACCAGCGCGGCGCAGATGCGTCTGGCGGGGTTTTATCAAGCGTTGCGGGAGGCCGGTGTTGCAGTGCCCGCGCAGCGCATCCTGGAAAGCGATTTCAGCAGTACGGGGGGCTATCAGGTTGCGGCACAGTTGCTCTCAGAGCATCCGCCCAGCGCGATTTTTGCCGCTAACGACATGATGGGGATCGGCGTGCTAAGGGCGGCGGCGGAGCGCAACATTCGCGTGCCCAGTGAGCTGTCCGTGATCGGTTTCGACGACATCCTCATGAGTCGCTATGTCTTTCCGGCGTTGACCACGGTCGGTCAGTCGATCCTGCAACTGGGGGAGACCGCGGCAGAGTTGTTGTTGCGCCGGATCGCGAGCCCGGACCTGCCGATCGACCAGCGCATCGTTACGCCGAATATTGTCTTGCGGGAGTCGACTGCGCCGCTCGGTGGCGCATTTGCCGAATACCGTTGAACCGAATTGATTGAGTATCGATGTATGCCAGCAAAAGTAGTGGTAGTGGGCAGCCTCAACATGGACCTGGTGACCCGGGCCGAGCGCCTGCCCCGTGGCGGTGAAACGCTGATCGGCACATCCTTCGCCACGGTTTCCGGCGGTAAGGGGGCTAACCAGGCGGTGGCGGCCGCGCGATTGGGGGCCCGGGTATCGATGATCGGCTGTGTCGGCAGTGATGCCTATGGCGAGCAATTGCGTGGAGCTTTGCTGGCTGAACAGATCGACTGTCAGGCCGTGAGCGTGGTCGAGGGTTCCAGCGGCGTTGCGTTGATCGTGGTGGATGACAGTAGCCAGAACGCGATTGTCATCGTTGCCGGCAGTAATGGTTTGCTTGGCCCTGAGACGGTCGCCCGGTTCGATGCGGTGTTGCAGCAGGCCGAGGTGATTATCTGTCAGCTTGAAGTGCCGTTGGCGACGGTGGGCTACACCCTCAAGCGTGGGCAGGCGCTGGGCAAGACGGTGATTCTCAATCCGGCGCCGGCCAGCGGCCCGCTGCCGGCTGAGTGGTATGCCTCGATCAATTACCTGATCCCCAACGAGAGTGAGGCAACGGCCCTCAGCGGCGTGATGGTGGACTCTCTGGAGAGCGCCGAGGCCGCTGCCGCTTGTTTGATCAAGGCCGGTGCCGGCAAGGTCATCATCACTCTGGGGGCGCAAGGCTTGTTGTTCGCGAGCGAAGATGAGTTCGAGCGTTTTCCGGCGCCCAAGGTCAAGGCAATCGACACCACAGCGGCAGGGGATACCTTTGTCGGTGGTTTTGCCGCAGCCCTGGCGTCCGGCATGACCGAGGCCGAGGCCATTCGCTTTGGCCAGGTGGCCGCGGCGTTGTCGGTGACGCGTGCAGGCGCGCAGCCCTCCATTCCCTCGTTGTCCGATGTTCAGGCGTTTGTTCCGTTATGAAAAAGACCCCGTTGCTCAACATCGCTCTGTCCCGCTTGATTGCATCCCTTGGTCATGGCGACGTCGTGGTGATCGGTGATGCCGGTCTACCGGTACCGCCCGGTGTTGAACTGATCGACCTGGCCTTGACCCATGGCGTTCCGGACTTTCTCAGCACTCTCAAGGTGCTGCTCAGCGAGATGCAGGTGGAGCGGCATGTGCTGGCCGAGGAGATGCTGCTCAAGCAGCCGACGCCTCTGGTTGAGCTTGAAGCGTTGACCGCCCGCGCCGAACTGGGACAGCGGCAACTGATGAGTCACGAAGATTTCAAGGCGCTCTGTCGACAGGCCCGTGCGGTAATTCGCACGGGGGAGTGCCAGCCGTATTGCAACATCGCCCTGATTGCCGGAGTGACCTTCTAGGTTGCTGTCCGGCGGTTCTTTACCTTGCACAAGGAGTGCGCCATGTACCGCTATGCTCAGTTGTTTCAACATTGTTTCCGGAGGCTGCTGCTTGTGTCTTTGCTCATTGCTACCGGCGCTCAGGCGGCGGGAAAAGTCGATCTGATCATCGACACCGATCCGGGGGCCGATGATGTCGTTGCTCTGCTGTTCGCCCTGGCATCGCCCGAGGAGTTGCACATTCGCGCCTTGACCACCGTTGCCGGTAACGTGCGCCTGGACAAGACTTCGCGTAACGCCCGACTGGCACGCGAGTGGGCTGGGCGCGAGGAGGTGCCGGTCTATGCTGGCGCCCCCAAACCACTGTTACGCATGCCAATCTATGCCGAAAACATTCATGGCAAAGAAGGTCTCTCCGGGGTGGCCGTGCATGAGCCCAAGGCGCCACTGGCCCAGGGCAGCGCAATCAATTACCTGATCGATACACTGCGAGCGGCGAAACCCCACAGCATGACCATCGCGATGCTCGGGCCGCAGACCAATCTGGCGTTGGCGCTGATTCAGGCGCCGGATATCACTCAGGGCATCAAGGAAGTGGTGGTTATGGGCGGCGCGCATTTCAATGGCGGCAATATCACCCCGGTGGCCGAGTTCAACCTGTTCGCCGACCCTCAGGCTGCAGAGGTGGTGCTCAAGAGTGGTGTCAAGCTGACCTACCTACCACTGGATGTGACCCACAAGGTGCTGACCAGCGATGCTCGACTGCAAAAAATCGCTGCGCTGAACAACAACGCCAGCAAGGTGGTGGGCGATATCCTCAATGAGTACGTCAAGGGCGATATGGAGCACTATGGGATCCCCGGTGGTCCGGTGCATGACGCCACTGTGATCGCGTATCTGCTCAAGCCTGCGCTGTTCAGTGGGCGCCAGGTCAACATGGTCATCGACAGTCGCGAGGGACCAACCTTCGGTCAGACCATCGTCGACTGGTACGACGGTCTGAAGCAGGAAAAGAACGTGTTCTGGGTGGAGGGCGGTGATGCTCAAGGGTTCTTCGACTTGCTCACCGAGCGCCTGGCACGCCTCAAGTAAGCATCGCCCCCGCCGGCGCCGCCTGGGGGGTTAGTCTCGTTGCGCGTCCTGTAGGCCCTGTTGATCGGCTGGGTACTTTCCGAATACCTGTTCAATGAAGGCTAGAGCGGACTGGGTCCCCAGCTCCTTGACCAGTAGGTCTATACCAAGGATCGCCAATTCTTCCGGGCTCCCAGGGCTGTAGTAGCACTGGCCCTGGGGCCACTTGGCTTTGATATCGGCGTCGATACTCACGGTGATCATGAACGTCTCAAAAAATTGAACGGGGGCGGTCGCCAGTACAGGTCTTGGGCGAATGTTTGTCGCGCCGCAGAGTTAAGCATGTTGCCTGGCGTTTGACACTCCGACTTAGGCATCAGACAGAGGGCTATGCGACACTGCTGTTTTTCCTGTGTTCAAGGACGTTTGTGTGCAAATCGATTTGAATCAGCCTGATGCCCTGACCCTTGAAGCAGTGCGTCAGCTCCTGGCTTCGGCCAGCGACAATGTACATACCCAGTTGCGTGTGACTAAGGCTGGAATGGCCTATATCTCTTCGGGAGTGGTGGGCGGCGCCGAGATCGACGGATTGTTGTTTCGTCTGGAGACTTGGGCGGCCGGGTCCGGTTATGTCGGCCTGGTAGCCGCCAGCGATGAGGTTTGGGTGATGCAGGTCTTCAATGCGCTCAAGCAGAACTGGCCGAAGCCGGCCTTTGACTACATCGATATTTATTGAGCGCTGCTCATATTCAGTGACGAATGTCCTGTGAAAGTGTTGTGATGGCTGAGGCAGACTTGCCCGCCATCCGCTCGATAGGGCCAGTGGCAGCTTGTTTTGAAACCAAAAGCCAGATCGGCTGTCGCACCATCTCTGCTTATTTTTTAAAAGGAGGCTTCATGCCTTGGAAGCTCGCTTCATTCGGAACTTTGTTGGCCGCTGTTGTCCTCAGTGGGTGCAGCACGGCCGGTTCGACAAAAGAGCCTGCGGTCTCTGAGTCCGGGTACACCCGCTGTGAAGCAACTGCTGCCGAGTTTGCCATCGGCAAGAAGGCTTCCCCAGCGTTGCTTGAGCAAGCTCGCAAGCGAGCGGGGGCGCAGTATGCAAGGTTCCTCAAGCCTAATGACATGATCACGCTGGAATACCGTTCCGACCGTCTTAACCTCAATACCGATGCCAGTCTGGTAATCACGCGGGTCAACTGTGGCTAATGGTTGAGGCTTTTTGATCGCCCATAAAAAACCCCGCCACATGGACGGGGTTTTTTTAGCTCGCTGAGATTTTACTCAGGGCGAACTTGTGCAGCTTGCATACCCTTTTGGCCTTTCTCAGCCACGAAGGAAACGGTCTGGCCTTCTTTCAGGCTTTTGAAACCGTCGCTTTCAATAGCTTTGAAGTGTACGAACAGGTCGTCACCGCCACCTTGAGGAGTGATGAAGCCGAAGCCTTTTTCATCGTTGAACCATTTTACGGTGCCGGTTTGGCGATTAGACATGGTGTATCTCCAAGAAACATATATTTTCAGTAGTGCTGTGCTGCTCAGGCCAACTGGGCACACCGAGCTATCATAGTCGAAATGTTCGACTTGGGAGCCCCCTGCGGGTGCTGTTTGCCCTGGATATCGGTGCTATTTACTGTCTTGGTTGGCTGCAGGCCCCGGATTAAGGGGCTTTCGCGGAAAAAAAAGGGTGATAAAAAAACCCGTAAAAGCTGGGTGAATGGTGAAAAAAACCGCTTTTCAGTCTCATCGGCTAGGGTTGGCGCGGCCCGTTTCCGAGCCAGGCTGGGTTATTTGACTGCTCGGCAAGCGGCTATAGCGTTCAGTGCTCGGGTTCTCAGATCGGCGCTGGGCTGCTTGGTTTTGCTCATCAGTTCCTTGATTTCTTCAGTGGTGAATTTTTCAGTCAGTTTTTCGGCGCCGCAGGCGCAGTGTTTCTCTGCACTTTTAGCGTCGATGTTCTGGCTGGCGGCTGCAGTGCAGTCCTTCATATAGTCTGCGCGGGCTCCTGCAGGCCAGGCGGCTTGGGCACTCAAGGGCAGCAGCAGGGCAAGTGGAGCGGCGAGGGCAAGCAGTTTCATGAGGCGCATGAGTCTGGATCTCCTGGAGTCGATAGCATTTACGGCGATTCTCCGGCTATTTGAGGGGCAGCGTACATATCAAGTTCACTTTCATCATTAAAAGAGCGGAAGCCGTGATTCGAAAAGCTTGCTACACGGCGATCCCGATCTTTCTGTGCTAGCATGCCCGGCTTGGGTGTTTTTCAGCTTTGGGCTTTTTACTTCCCTTGCCGTCTATGCCTCATTAATTTTTGATTTGAACCCCAGTCACTCTGGTTCGGTTTCTCGGTTGGCCGCAAGGCTCTTGCCACTGTGAGGCAGGCGTTCGTAACAGAATGGCCGGACTGAATCGCGTACTGGCTCATCCCAACCCATGTGACCTTTGGTAGGGGTCACCACTAGGAGAGGAGGCGCCATGCCCACCATTACTCTTCCCGACGGCAGTCAACGCTCATTCGATCATCCGGTTTCCGTGGCTGAAGTCGCCGCATCCATCGGCGCAGGCTTGGCCAAGGCCACCCTGGCCGGCAAGGTCAATGGCAAGCTGGTTGATGCCTGTGATGTGATCGACGGCGATGCGACTTTGCAAATCATCACGCCAAAAGACGAAGAGGGGCTGGAGATCATTCGCCACTCTTGCGCTCACCTGGTGGGGCATGCGGTCAAACAGCTGTATCCGACCGCTAGGATGGTTATCGGTCCAGTCATTGATGAAGGCTTTTATTACGACATCGCCTATGAGCGTCCTTTCACCCCCGAGGACGTGACGGCCATCGAGCAGCGGATGCAACAGCTGATTGAAAAAGATTACGACGTGATCAAGAAGGTCACGCCGCGGGCCGAAGTGATCGAGGTGTTCAAGGCGCGTGGTGAAGACTACAAATTGCGCCTGGTTGAGGACATGCCGAACGAACAGGCGATGGGGCTCTACTATCACGAAGAATACGTCGATATGTGTCGTGGCCCGCACGTACCGAACACACGCTTCCTGAAATCGTTCAAGTTGACCAAGTTGTCTGGCGCCTACTGGCGCGGCGACGCGAAGAACGAGCAATTGCAGCGCGTTTATGGCACTGCCTGGGCGGACAAGAAGCAGCTTGCTGCTTACATCCAGCGTATCGAAGAGGCTGAAAAGCGCGACCATCGCAAGATCGGCAAGCGCCTGGGCCTGTTCCATACCCAGGAAGAGGCGCCGGGCATGGTGTTCTGGCACCCGAATGGCTGGACCCTGTACCAGGTTCTTGAGCAATACATGCGCAAGGTGCAGCGTGACAACGGCTACCTGGAGATCAAGACTCCGCAGGTGGTTGATCGCAGCCTCTGGGAAAAATCCGGGCACTGGGCCAACTACGCCGAGAACATGTTCACCACCGAGTCGGAAAGCCGCGACTACGCGATCAAGCCAATGAACTGCCCATGCCATGTGCAGGTGTTCAATCAAGGCCTGAAGAGTTATCGCGAGCTGCCTTTGCGTCTGGCCGAGTTCGGGGCTTGTCACCGTAACGAGCCGTCTGGCGCGTTGCACGGAATCATGCGTGTGCGTGGTTTTACTCAGGATGATGCACACATTTTCTGTACTGAAGATCAGATGCAAGCTGAGTCCGCTGCGTTCATCAAGTTGACCATGGATGTTTATGCCGATTTCGGCTTCAAGGACATCGAAATGAAGCTGTCCACGCGTCCTGAAAAGCGTGTGGGTTCCGATGAGCTGTGGGATCGTGCGGAAAACGCGCTGGCTGCTGCTCTTGACAGTGCTGGTCTGCCTTACGATCTGCAGCCAGGGGAGGGCGCGTTTTATGGTCCTAAGATTGAGTTCTCGTTGAAGGATTGCTTGGGGCGTGTATGGCAGTGCGGTACCTTGCAACTGGACTTCAATCTGCCAATCCGTCTGGGCGCTGAATACGTTTCCGAAGACAATAGTCGTAAGCATCCAGTGATGCTGCATCGGGCTATTCTCGGATCCTTCGAACGTTTTGTCGGGATTCTGATCGAGCATTACGAGGGGGCTTTTCCGGCGTGGCTGGCTCCGACTCAGGCCGTAGTGATGAATATCACTGATAAACAGGCAGATTTTGCCCTGGAAGTAGAAAAAACACTCAATCAAAGCGGATTTCGTGCCAAGTCCGACTTGAGAAATGAAAAGATCGGCTTTAAAATCCGCGAGCATACTTTGCTCAAGGTTCCCTATCTCTTGGTTATTGGAGATCGGGAGGTCGAGATGCAGACTGTCGCTGTGCGGACCCGTGAAGGTGAAGATCTGGGCTCAATGCCCCTTACCCAATTCTCGGAGTTCCTCGCACAAGCGGTTTCCCGGCGTGGTCGCCAAGATTTGGAGTAATTATTATTAAGCGTGATATGAGACAAGATAAACGAGCTGCACCGAAAGCCCCGATCAACGAGAATATCTCGGCACGCGAGGTTCGGTTAATTGGCGCTGACGGCGAGCAGGTTGGCATCGTCTCGATTGATGAAGCGCTTCGTATAGCTGAAGAAGCCAAGCTGGATCTGGTGGAAATTTCCGCCGACGCAGTTCCGCCTGTTTGCCGGGTGATGGATTACGGCAAATCGATCTTCGAGAAGAAGAAACAGATTGCTGCTGCGAAGAAGAACCAGAAGCAGATTCAGGTTAAAGAAATCAAGTTTCGTCCAGGGACGGAGGAAGGGGATTACCAGGTAAAACTGCGCAACCTGGTACGTTTCCTGAGTGACGGGGACAGGGCCAAGGTATCCTTGCGATTCCGCGGCCGTGAGATGGCCCACCAGGAGCTGGGGATGGAACTTCTCAAGCGGGTTGAAGCTGACCTGCAAGAGTATGGTTCGGTCGAACAGCATCCTAAGATGGAAGGACGCCAGCTGATCATGGTCATCGCCCCGAAAAAGAAGAAATAATCAACAGGGCACGGCAGGCCTTCTGATTATGTTTATCAACTGAATGCGGAGTATCCGAACATGCCAAAGATGAAAACCAAAAGTGGTGCTGCTAAGCGGTTTCTGAAAACTGCGAACGGTATCAAGCACAAGCACGCTTTCAAGAGCCACATCCTGACCAAAATGTCGACCAAGCGTAAGCGTCAACTGCGCGGTAGCAGCTTGCTGCATCCGTCTGACGTGGCAAAAGTCGAGCGC
This sequence comes from Pseudomonas sp. LD120, assembly GCF_009861525.1. Taxonomy (GTDB): domain Bacteria; phylum Pseudomonadota; class Gammaproteobacteria; order Pseudomonadales; family Pseudomonadaceae; genus Aquipseudomonas. The sequence goes on from NZ_WVHL01000005.1 coordinate 2,537,970, forward strand.
ATGCTGCGCCTTCGTTAATTTTTGGATCAAGAATAGAGGAAGTAACTCATGGCTCGTGTAAAGCGTGGCGTCATTGCCCGTAAACGTCACAAAAAAATTCTGAAACTTGCTAAAGGCTACTACGGTGCTCGTTCGCGCGTATTCCGTGTTGCCAAGCAAGCGGTAATCAAGGCAGGCCAGTACGCCTACCGTGACCGTCGTCAGAAAAAACGTCAGTTCCGCGCTCTGTGGATTGCTCGTATCAACGCTGGTGCTCGTATTAACGGTCTGTCGTACAGCCGTTTGATCGCTGGCCTGAAAAAGGCGTCTATCGAGATCGACCGTAAGGTTCTGGCTGATCTGGCAGTGAACGAAAAAGCGGCGTTTGCTGCGATTGTCGAGAAAGCTAAAGCCACCTTGGCTTAAGTACCCCCGACAGTCATCCGGGCTCACCTTTCGTGGGCTCTGGTGTTAAACGTCATAAATAGGGGAAGAGCCTTCAAGCTCTTCCCCTATTTTGTATCTGGAGTCTGTACATGGAAAACCTGGATGCGCTGGTTTCTCAAGCACTTGAGGCCGTGCAACACGCTGAAGACATCAATGCCCTGGAGCAGATCCGGGTTCACTTCCTTGGCAAGAAGGGCGAACTGACTCAGGTGATGAAGACCCTGGGTAACCTGCCTGCCGAAGAGCGCCCGCAAGTCGGTGCGCTGATCAATGTGGCCAAGGAGCGTGTGACAGAGGTTCTCAATGCTCGCAAAGCCGCTTTCGAAGAGGCGGAACTCAGCGCCAAGCTCGCCGCCGAATGCATTGACGTAACCCTGCCGGGCCGTGGCCAGACCTCCGGTGGTCTGCACCCGATTACAAGGACCCTGGAGCGTATCGAGCAGTTCTTCACCCATATCGGCTATGGCATTGCCGAAGGCCCTGAGGTTGAAGACGACTATCACAACTTTGAGGCGCTCAACATCCCAGGCCATCACCCGGCCCGGTCGATGCATGACACCTTCTATTTCAATGCGAACATGTTGCTGCGTACCCACACCTCGCCGGTACAGGTCCGCACCATGGAGTCGCAGCAGCCGCCGATTCGCATCGTTTGCCCGGGCCGTGTGTATCGTAGCGACTCCGATATCACCCACTCACCAATGTTCCACCAGGTCGAAGGCCTGCTGGTCGACCGCGATATCAACTTCGCCGACCTGAAAGGCACCATTGAAGAGTTCTTGCGGGTTTTCTTTGAAAAAGAACTGGCCGTACGTTTCCGTCCATCCTACTTCCCGTTCACCGAGCCCTCCGCCGAAGTTGATATGGAGTGTGTGATGTGCAGCGGCAAAGGCTGCCGTGTCTGCAAGCAGACTGGCTGGCTGGAGGTGATGGGTTGCGGAATGGTTCACCCAAACGTGCTGCGTATGTCCGGGATCGATCCGGAAGAGTTCCAGGGCTTTGCCTTCGGCATGGGGGCCGAGCGTCTGGCCATGCTGCGTTACGGTGTCAATGACTTGCGCCTGTTCTTCGACAACGACTTGCGGTTCCTTGCGCAATTTCGCTAGTCGCGCGTCCGTAACGAACTTATTAGGAGAGCAGGATGAAATTCAGTGAACAATGGCTGCGTGGCTGGGTTAGCCCGCAGGTAAGTCGTGACGAGCTGGTTGCCCGTCTGTCGATGGCCGGTCTTGAGGTTGACAGCGTAACGCCAGCCGCCGGTGATTTCAGTGGTGTAGTGGTTGGGGAGGTGCTGAGCACCGAGCAGCATCCGGATGCTGACAAGCTGCGTGTGTGCCAGGTCAGCAATGGCGCGGAAACTTTTCAGGTTGTTTGCGGTGCGCCGAATGTGCGTCCAGGTCTGAAAATTCCGTTTGCGATGATTGGCGCCGAGCTGCCGGGCGATTTCAAAATCAAGAAGGCCAAACTGCGTGGTGTTGAATCCAACGGTATGCTGTGTTCTCAGGCAGAGTTGCAGATTGGCGAAGGCAATGACGGTCTGATGGAGCTACCGGCCGATGCTCCGGTGGGGGAGGACGTTCGCGTCTATCTGAACCTGGACGATGCCAGTATTGAGGTCGATCTGACTCCAAACCGTGGTGACTGCCTGTCGCTTGCCGGTCTGGCCCGTGAGGTCGGTGCGCTCTATGCCGCTAAAGTGCAGCGCCCTGAAGTAAAAGTGGTTGCCGCAGTGCACGACGAAGTACGCCCTGTGGAAGTGCTTGCTCCGACGGCCTGCCCGCGCTATCTGGGTCGGGTTATTCGCAATGTCGATTTGTCCAAGCCGACCCCTCTGTGGATGGTTGAACGCTTGCGTCGTGCCGACGTGCGCAGTATCGATGCGGCGGTGGACATCACCAACTATGTGATGCTCGAACTGGGCCAGCCGCTGCATGCTTTCGATCTCGCCGAAATCAACGGCGGTATTCGAGTGCGCATGGCCGAAGAGGGCGAGAAACTGGTACTGCTCGACGGCCAGGAAGTTACCCTGCGTAGCGATACCCTGGTGATTGCTGACCACACCCGTGCTCTGGCAATCGCTGGCGTTATGGGCGGTGAGCACAGTGGCGTTACCGCAAACACCCGCGATGTGTTTTTGGAAAGCGCTTTCTTCGACCAGATTTCGGTTGCTGGCAAAGCCCGTTCCTATGGCCTGCATACCGATGCTTCTCATCGCTATGAGCGTGGTGTGGACTGGCAGTTGGCTCGCGAGGCCATGGAGCGTGCAACTGGCTTGTTGCTGGAGATCACTGGCGGCGAAGCAGGTCCGATCATCGAAGCTGTCAGCGAGCAGCACTTGCCATCTGTTGCACCTGTGACGCTGCGCGCTGAGCGCATCACCCAGATGCTGGGCATGGAAATCGACGGTCCCGAGGTCGAGCGTCTGCTCACCGCGTTGGGCTTGACAGTCACTGCCGATGGCGCAGGCCAATGGCGCGTTGAAGTGCCAAGCCACCGTTTCGATATCAGCCTTGAAGTCGACTTGATCGAAGAGTTGGCGCGTCTCTACGGCTACAACCGTTTGCCGGTTCGTTATCCGCAGGCTCGTCTGGCTCCTCAGGCCAAAGCGGAAGCGCAAGGTGATCTGCCTGCCTTGCGGCGTCTGCTGGTAGCCCGTGGTTATCAGGAAGCAATCACTTATAGCTTCATCGATCCGAAATTGTTTGAGCAGTTCACTCCAGGTGTTGAACCGCTGCTATTGGCCAACCCGATTTCGGCTGACATGGCGGCCATGCGCTCCTCTTTGTGGCCTGGCCTGGTCAAGGCGCTTCAGCACAACCTGAACCGTCAGCAAGATCGCGTCCGCATGTTTGAAAGCGGTTTGCGCTTTATCGGTCAATTGGAAGGTCTTAAGCAGCAACCGATGTTGGCGGGAGTTGTTTGCGGTAGCCGGTTGCCTGAAGGTTGGGCGCAAGGTCGTGATGGCGTTGACTTCTTTGATGTCAAAGCAGATGTCGAGGCAGTATTGGGCTTCGCAGGTGCTTTGGATGCATTTACTTTTGTACCGGGCAAGCACCCAGCGCTCCACCCTGGCCAGACTGCACGTATCGAGCGTGACGGTCGTGAGGTTGGCCATCTGGGGGCTCTTCACCCTGAGCTAGCGAAGAGCCTAGGACTGGATCGTCCAGTTTATGTGTTTGAACTGGTTCTGGGAGAGGTAGCCCAAGGTCGTCTGCCGAAGTTCCATGAGCTATCACGCTTTCCGGAAGTTCGTCGTGATCTGGCGCTGCTGGCGGATCGCGATGTATCGGCAAGCGCTGTGCTGGACGTGATACGTGAGAGTGCAGGTGAATGGCTCAAGGACCTCAGGCTATTTGACGTGTATCAGGGTAAAGGCATTGATCCGCATAGAAAAAGCCTTGCAGTCGGCTTGACCTGGCAGCATCCATCGCGCACTCTTAATGACGATGAGGTGAACTCTACGACACAAAACATCCTCACCTCGCTCGAACAAAGGTTGAACGCCACGTTAAGGAAGTGACGTATGGGGGCTCTGACGAAAGCTGAAATGGCCGAACGTCTCTACGAAGAGCTGGGCCTGAATAAACGCGAGGCTAAGGAATTGGTCGAGCTGTTTTTTGAAGAAATCAGGCACGCTCTCGAAGATAACGAACAGGTCAAATTGTCCGGTTTCGGTAACTTCGATCTTCGGGATAAACGCCAGCGTCCTGGCCGCAACCCGAAGACGGGTGAAGAAATTCCGATCACGGCCCGCCGTGTGGTCACCTTTCGTCCAGGGCAAAAGTTGAAGGCCCGAGTTGAGGCTTATGCTGGAACCAAGTCATAACGACGAACTCCCGGTTATTCCAGGTAAACGCTACTTCACCATTGGTGAAGTCAGCGAGCTCTGTGCGGTGAAGCCGCATGTGCTGCGTTATTGGGAGCAGGAGTTTCCTCAACTCAACCCCGTCAAGCGTCGTGGAAATCGCCGGTATTATCAGCGCCAGGATGTGCTGATGATCCGGCAGATTCGAGCGCTCCTTTATGATCAGGGATTCACCATCGGTGGAGCGCGTTTGCGCCTTTCCAGCGATGAGGCCAAAGACGATACAACCCAGTACAAGCAACTGATTCGTCAGATGATCTCTGAGCTGGAGGATGTGCTGGTAGTGCTCAAGAAATAAATCTCCATTTTAAATACTTCCACTTTTCAAAAGCTTGCGGTATATTCCTCAACGTTTCCTGAGAAGTGAAACAGGTTTAACGCCTAGTCGGGGCGTAGCGCAGTCCGGTAGCGCACTAGCATGGGGTGCTAGGGGTCGAGTGTTCGAATCACTCCGTCCCGACCATATTTTTCAATGACTTAGCCCAATCTTCACAGGTTGGGCTTTTTCATGTCTGGAGAATACTCCTACATTTCCCCCCCCCATTGTTTTTCTTCGAGTTGCTGGCATACAGCTCTCTAATTAGGGGGGGCGGCTTGCTGTATTTCCTGCTCTTACTTCTGGCGGCTGTAAGCGTCTGCCCAACTCACGTTGCGTAAGTCAGACAGATACCCACTGATGCGGCAGCAGTTGGTCGATCTCACTCGCCCGTTGCGTCGGCAACCGCGTCAGCACATCTTTGAGATAGGCATACGGATCGTGCCCATTCATGCGCGCCGACTGGATCAAGCTCATGATCGCCGCCGCCCGTTTGCCGCTGCGAAGCGATCCGGCAAACAACCAATTCGAACGGCCAAGCGCCCACGGTCTGATCTGGTTTTCGACTGGATTGTTGTCTATGGGGACAGCGCCATCATCCAGGTAGCGCGTCAGCGCGATCCAGCGTTTAAGGCTGTAATCCAAGGCTTTGGCCGTCGCTGACCCGTTGGGCACAAGATCGCGCTGGGTCAACATCCAGTCGTGCAGTGTTTTTGCCAGCGGCGCTGCTTTTTCTTGCCGTATTCGGCGGCGATCCTCATCGCTCATGTCCCGCGCTTGGCGTTCAACTTCGTACAGGCCACCAATCGAGTGCAGCGCCTGTTCGGCCAGCTGACTTTTATTCGCCACGTGCAGATCGAAAAACTTGCGGCGGGCGTGGGCCATGCAGCCGATTTCGATCATGCCTTTCTCGAAGCCAGCTTTGTAGCCAGCAAAGTCGTCGCACACCAGCTTGCCGTTCCATGAGCCGAGGAAGTTACGTGCATGCTCACCTGCCCGGCTCGGGCTGAAGTCATAGACCACGGCCTTGAGCACCGAAAACGGCGTGGTGCAGTAAGCCCATACATAAGAACGGTGAGTTTTCTTCTGTCCGGGCGCAAGCATCTGCACCGGCGTCTCGTCGGCATGGACGACTCGTTGGGCCAAAACGGCTTCTCGCAAGGCATCAACCAGCGCCTGAAGCTGCACACCGGTCTGTCCAACCCATTGAGCCAGTGTGGAGCGCGGGATCGCTAAACCGGCACGTCCGAAGATTTTCTCCTGCCGATACAACGGCAAGTGGTCAGCGAACTTCGCAACCATCACATGGGCCAGCAGACCTGCGGTTGGGATGCCTTTGTCGATCACTTGGGCCGGTACTGGTGCCTGGATCAGTGTTTCGCACTGACGGCAGGCCCATTTCCCACGCACATGCTGTTCGACGGTGAACACGCCTGGCGTGTAATCCAGTTTCTCGCTGACGTCCTCGCCGATGCGCTGAAGTTGGCAACCGCAAGTGCACTGAGTGTTTTCTGGTTCGTGATGAATGACGGTACGTGGAAACTGCGACGGCAGCGGCGCGCGCTTTGGCTTTTGGCGCGCTACTTCTGGAGCAGGAGTCGGAAGCAGTGCCGTCAGCTCGGCGTCGATAGCCTCAAGATCGGTGTTAAGAAGATCGTCGAGCAAGCTGCCTTGCTCAGGACTGATCTGCTCGCTGCGCTTGGCAAACCGGTGCCGCTTGAGGATCGCGATCTCGTGGGTCAACTGTTCGATGATGGTTTGATCGCGGTGGTTCTTTCTGCCCATGGTGTCGACCTTCGACATCAACTGCGCAGCGAGTGCACGCAGTTGGTCGGGGGTCATGTGGTCGAGGTTTGGCATAGAAGTCATGCCGTGGATTTTACCAAAGCCGACCGCGTGCGACAGCGTGTTCTGGGTTTAATTACAGCTTTTTAAAGGATCGTGATTGCACCGCCAGCGCCAACGCGCTGCCAAGGCAAACCAAGTACCAAGGCCTGAAGTTGCTCACTATCCAGTTCCAACTCGCTGCCTTGTCGTATGCCTGGCCAGTGGAATTTTCCTTGGTTCAACCGCCGTGCCGCCAGCCAAACGCCGATTCCGTCATGCACGAGAACTTTCATACGATTGGCCCGGCGATTGGCAAACAGATAAGCGCAGTGCGGCTTCGCCGCACCGAATACTGCGATCACTCTGGCCAGCGCAGTTTCGGTGCCGGCACGCATATCCATGGGTTCGGTGGCGAGCCAGATGGCGTCAATGCGGATCACTTGGCAAGCTCTCGGATAAATCGAGCGCACCCATCAGGATCGGACACTGGCCACTTCACGGCGATGGCTTGTTCGCCAACGGGTATCTCGATGATCGCCAATGCCTCTGACGGCCGCTTAGGAGGAGCCTTCAACGGGACAAACGCAGGCAACGCGGGCACTGAGCTGTGCCGGTAAAGCGGCAGCCATTTACGAATGACGTTGGCGTTGATGCCGTGAGCGATGGCGACGCTTGAAACGGTGGCGCCGGGCTGAAGGCATTCCTGAACGACCTGGGCTTTGAACGGTTTGGGATAAGAGCTTCGTTGGCGCATGAAAATCCTGGCGATTAAGGGCGATGGTGTCCGCTTAAAAATACGCGGACACCATCGCCCTTAATGCTGGAGTTTTGAAGGTGACTTGGCCAGACGCTTACTGGCGGCTGCTCCAGCAACCGGGAAAGTTGAGGGTCGACTCACTGGGAAAAGCGGCCTCAAGGATTGGAAAATCGTTGTTTATCTTGATGGCCCTTTGCTCGAGGAGATGCTTCCGTTCTTGTGGCCGAGCAATGCCTTTCGATCTTCCTCTGTCACACCTGCAGCGCGTAGCCTTCTCCCAGAGGTGTGCTTCAGGTCGTGAATGCGGATTCTGGCAAAGCCGTCATTCACCCGGGTTCTTGCTGTTTTGGTGACAAGCCACGTTGCAGGTAGCTGGCACCGATTGAGTGCCGCAGAGCCCTCGAAAGAGCCGTCGGCCTCGGTGTTTAGCGGTCAGTTTGTAATCTCTTGCGAGGTCAGGTTGGTGCCAAGTCTGCAGCTAACTCACATTGGTCCCGGCAGGGCTCGCCGCTAAAGGTCTGCCGATGAGAAACCGTTGCGCTGAAAGAACCGCTCTAGCTCCCGTGGCTGGGGCTCGACGCCGGTGAAAATCTGCAGGTATTCGGGTATGTAGCGCATGCGCTGCGCCAGGGATTCCTGGGTGTTCATGCTGATGTAGCCGATCTGGGTCAGGTAGATCGAGCGCGCGCGGGTCACGGCGGCGTCATGGGCGAAACCGAAGCGGTCGAACATGCGTGCCAGGGCCTGCACCCGTAGGGCGTCGGCTTCGCGGATGTCCTGTGCCACCTCGGGGGATTGCAGGGCCCAGCTGCGCATCGCGAACTCGAATTGCGAATCGAACAATTCGCTGTTCAGCCAGCAGTCGAAGACGTTGAGAATTGCCTCGGTGATGGATTCGGCGTAGGCCTCGGACTGGGCCACCAGGCTCAGGGTGTTCTTGTTCTTCCACAGGTTCACCAGGGCGTCGAGCAGGGCTTCGCGGTCCTGGAAATACCAGTAGAAGCTGGTACGCGACAGGTTGAGTTTTTTCGCCAGCGGCATTACCCGCACGGCATCCACCCCCGATTCCTTGAGGCTCTCGTAGGCCGCGTTGAGCCAGCTCTCCAGAGAGCCGCGGCCGCCTGCTTCGGTACTGTTGCTGGTTGCTTTCATGGGGCGCTGTTTCCTTGTCCATTGGGCCTTGACGGCGGTGAATATACACCGCTGTCCATGTTATTGACACTTGTGTACATTGAGGTCTATCGTCTGCCTTGCCTGATGACCTGTATGCGAGACCGATATGAAAAACGATCCGCTTCTTCAGCCTTATCGCCTCAAGCACCTGACGCTTCGCAACCGCATTATCACCACCTCTCACGAGCCGGCGTACCCCGAAGAGGGCATGCCGAAGAAATTGTATCGGGCCTATCACGTCGAGCGCGCCAAGGCCGGCGTGGCCATGACCATGACCGCAGGCTCGGCGGCGATCTCCCGCGACAGCCCCCCGGTGTTCAATAACATCCTGGCGTACAAGGACGAAGTGGTCGGCTGGATGAAAGACCTCACCGACGAATGCCACGAGCATGGCGCGGCGGTGATGATCCAGCTCACGCACCTCGGACGCCGCACTCGCTGGGACAAGGGCGACTGGCTGCCGGTGGTGTCGCCTTCGCACAACCAGGAACCGGCCCACCGGGCCTTTCCCAAGAAGCTGGAGATCTGGGACATCGAACGCATCATCGGCGATTACGCCGACGCCGCCGAACGCATGCAGGCCGCTGGCCTGGATGGCATCGAGCTGCAAGCCTACGGCCATCTGATGGATCAGTTCTGGTCGCCGCTGACCAACGAGCTGGAGGGCGCCTATGGCGGTTCGCTGCACAACCGCCTGCGTTTTACCTTCGAGGTGCTGAGTGCCATCCGCTGGCGGGTGGGCCCGGAGTTCATCGTCGGTATTCGCTACACCGGCGACGAGGTCCTGGCCGGCGGACTGGAGAAGGAGGAGGGGCTGCAGATCTCGCAGTTGCTCAAGGGCAGCGGCATGGTCGACTTCCTCAACGTGATTCGCGGCAATATCGCCACCGATGCCGGGCTGACCGACATCATCCCGATCCAGGGCATGCGCAACGCCCCGCACCTGGACTTTGCCGGGGAGATTCGCGCCCTGACCGGCTTCCCGACCTTCCATGCGGCGAAGATCCCGGACGTTGCCACCGCCCGCCACGCGATTGCCTCGGGCCTGGTGGACATGGTGGGCATGACCCGCGCGCACATGACCGACCCGCACATCGTGCGCAAGATCATCGAGGGCCGCGAAGATCAAATCCGCCCCTGTGTCGGCGCCAATTACTGCCTGGACCGGATCTACAACGCCGGCGCCGCCTACTGCATTCACAACGCCGCCACCGGCCGTGAAACCAGCATGCCCCACGAGGTGCCCAAGGCCGCGCGCAAGCGCAAGGTCCTGATTATCGGCGCCGGCCCCGGCGGCCTGGAGGCGGCGCGGGTGGCCGGCGAGCGTGGGCATCAGGTGCTGGTGCTGGAGGTGGCCGACCAGCCCGGTGGGCAGGTGCGCCTGACCGCGCAGTCCGAGCGACGCAAGGAGATGATCAGCATCATCGATTGGCGCATGGCGCAATGCGAGCGCCTGGGCGTCAGGTTTCGCTTCAACACCTGGGCCGATGCGGCGATGGTTCTAGATGAACACCCCGACGTGGTGATCATTGCCACCGGCGGGTTGCCCCACACCGAAGTTCTGGCACAGGGTAACCAGTGGCTGGTGTCGAGCTGGGACATCATTTCCGGCGACGTCAAGCCCGGACGCAATGTGCTGGTGTACGACGATGCCGGCGATCACGCGGGGTTGCAGGCCGCCGAGTTCATTGCTCGCAGTGGCGCCCGGACCGAAATCATGACCCCCGACCGCTCGTTCGCGCCGGAGGTGATGGGCATGAACCTGGTGCCCTACATGCGCTCGCTGCAACGGCTGGACACCACCTTTACCGTCACCTACCGGCTCAAGGCCGTGGAGCGCCAGGGCCAAGAGCTGCTGGCAACCATCGGCAGCGATTACAGCGACCTGGAGAAAACCCGGCGGGTGGACCAGATCGTGGTCAACCACGGCACCCGGCCCCTGGACGAGCTGTATTTCGAGCTCCAGCCCCTGGCCAGCAATGAAGGCGCCGTGGAGTACCAGGACCTGATTGCCGGCAACGCGCAACGGGTGGTGACCAACCCGGAAGGGCGTTTCCAGTTGTTCCGCATTGGCGATGCGGTGTCATCGCGCAATACCCATGCGGCGATCTACGACGCGTTGCGCCTGGTCAAGGACCTCTAGCGAGCGCCTGTTGCCGTGCCCTGAACCCTAAGAAAAACAGCCGTCATCCGTTTCCCATGTCTTTAAGTCACTGCCCCGAACGTTGGCCCGATTGGTTTTGATGAACGTCAAACTCTTCCCCGCGGAGGTTGTTGCATGCACACGGATACCGATTTCACTGAGCTGTTTGCTGCCGTCCCCCCCAGCCCGCTGCACTATCGCAGCGATTCCAGCGTTACCGGGCATGCCCTGGCCCCGGTCGATCACGGCCTGCTGGCGGCCTATGCCGCGATTGACCGCCCGGCGCTGCGCCGGTACCGCCTGCAGCGCATCCGCCAGCAATTGCGCGAGCATGACTACGCCGGCGTGTTGCTGGCCGACCCGATCAATATCCGCTACGCCACCGACACCAATAACCTCGGCCTGTGGGTGATGCATTCCCCCAGCCGCTACGTGTTCGTGGCCACCGATGGCCCGGTGGTGCTGTTCGAGTTCAGCAGCAGCCGGCACAACAGCGAGCACATCGAAACCATCGACGAAATCCGTCTGGCGATCCCCTGGCTGTATTTCCTCGCCGGCCCCCGGGTCGAGGAAAAGGCCCAGCGCTGGGCCCGGGAAGTGGCCGATCTATTGGCCCAACATGGCGCCGGCAATCGACGCCTGGCGGTGGACCGCTGCGACCCCTGGGGCGCGGAAAAACTCAAGGCCAGTGGCATCGAACTGTTCGATGCCCAGCCGCTGATGGAGCAGGCGCGGCTGATCAAATCGGCGCAGGAGATTGCCAGTCATCGGGTGTCGATGGACGTGTGCGACCTGGCGATTGCACGCATGCGCGCCAGCCTGAAGCCGGGCATCACCGAGAACCAGCTGTGGAGCATCCTGCACGGGACCAACGTGGCCCAGGGCGGGGAGTGGGCCGAGAGCCGCCTGCTGAGCTCCGGGGCGCGCACCAATCCCTGGTTCCAGGACGCTTCGGACAAGGTCATCGCGGCCGGCGAGATGGTCTGCTTCGACACCGACATGGTCGGGCCGGGGGGCTATCTCTCGGACATCTCCCGCAGCTTCATCTGCCCCGGCAAGGCGCCGTCCGCCACCCAGCGCGACTTGCTGGAGATCGCTTCGCAGCAAATCCGCTTCAACCTCGACCTGCTTCGCCCGGGGCTGTCGTTTCGCGAGTTCGCCGAGCGCTGCTGGCCGGTGCCCAAAGCGTTCGAGCACAACCGCTACATGATGATGCTGCACGGCGTCGGCCTGGTGGACGAGTACCCCAGCGTGGCCTACGCGGTGGACTTTGCCGAGTGGGGCTATGACGGCCACTTCCAGGAAAACATGGTGCTCTCGGTGGAAAGCTACATCGGTGAGCAGGGTGGCGGTGAAGGCGTGAAGCTCGAAGAGCAGGTGCTGATCACCGCCACTGGAGCCCACAAGCTCTCGCGTACCCCGTTAGTCGACGACGATCGATAACAGCGGTTGTTGCCTGTTTCTTGCAGGCATGGCGTCTACCCTGTCCGGAGAACAACCATGAGCAGCATGACCCTGATCGAAAGCGCCGCCGTCCTGGCGCCGCGCCCATCATCTGGTGCCGAACCCTTCCTGCGCCTGGAGGCGATTCACAAGCAGTTCGGCCCTTATCCGGTGTTGCATGACGTGTGTTTCGAGATGGCCAAGGGCGAGGTGGTGGCGATCATCGGCCCCAGCGGCTCGGGTAAAAGCACCTTGCTGCGTTGCATCAACCAGCTGGAGCCGGCGACCCGCGGCCGGGTCAGCATGGACGGGGTGCATATCGAGGCAGGGCGCCCGTTGCCCAAGAGCGAGTTGCTCAAGCTGCGCCGGCGCATTGGCATGGTGTTCCAGTCGTTCAACCTGTTTCCGCACCTCACGGTGCTGCGCAACGTCAGCCTGGCGCAGATCCGCACCCTGGGCCGCAGCCCCGAGGAAGCGGATGCCCGCTCATTGCAGTTGCTCGACCGGGTGGGCCTGGCGGACAAGGCCAACGCCTACCCGGCCCGTTGCTCCGGCGGCCAGCAGCAACGCATCGCCATCGCCCGGGCCCTGGCGCTGGACCCGGAACTGATGCTATTCGACGAGCCGACCTCGGCCCTCGATCCCGAGCTGGGCCTGGAAGTGCTGGCGGTGATGAAGGAGCTGGCGCGCGAGGGCATGTCGATGCTGGTGGTGACCCACGAGATGCACTTTGCCGAAACCGTTTCCGATCGGGTGGTGGTCATGGCCGAAGGACGGATCATCGAGCAGGGGCCCAGTGCCCAGGTGATGCGTGAGCCACGGCACGCGCGGGTGGCGCAGTTTCTCCAGGCCGTGAGGAATCGCTGATGCTGGATATCCTGCTGGTCCTGTTGCACGGCGTGCCCTGGACCCTGAGCGTGACCCTGGGCGCTTTCTGCATGGGCGTGGTGCTGGGCTTTCCGCTCTGCGCCCTGCGGTTGTCGAACCTCAAACTGTGCCGCTGGCTGGCGGCAATACTGGTGCTGACCCTGCGTTCGATTCCACCGATCGTCTGGCTGTTCTTCATCTTCTTCGGCATCGGTGGCGGCTACATTGCCTTGTCGCCATTCGCCGCCGCGGTGCTGGGCCTGGGGTTGATCACCGCGGCGCACATGTCAGAGGTCTATCGCGGTGCCTTCGCGGCGATTCCCCGGGGGCAGTTCGAGGCGGCGCAGGTGCTCAATCTTTCGCCGTCTCAGCGCTTTTTCGATGTGCTGCTGCCGCAACTGGTGCGCATCGCCATTCCCACCTCGGCCACCTATGCCATCGGCCTGCTCAAGGACTCGGCCGTGGCGTCGACCATCGGTGTCGGTGACATCAGCTTCCAGGCCTATCAGTTGTCCCAGCAGACCTTCCAGGGGTTGGGGGTGTACAGCGTGGCGGCGCTGGTCTACCTGGTGCTCAGCGTACCGTTGGCACTGTTCTCGCGTTGGCTGGCGGCCACCCTGAAGCAGAGGATTGCTCGATGAACGAACTCCTGACGATGTGGCTGGCCTGGTTTCCCGAACTGTGGAAGGGCTTTGTGCTGTCGATGCAGGTCACCGCCGTCAGCCTGGTGCTGGGGGTGGTCCTGGGGTTGCTGTTGGCGCTGGGGGTTTCGGCCCAGAGCAGCGTGCTGCGCTACCCGGCGCTGGTGGTTGTCGAACTGGGGCGCGGCACCCCCGCGTTGATCTTGTTGCAGTACGTGTATTTCGGCCTGCCCACGGCCGGCCTGACCCTGAGCGCCTTCTGGGCGGCGGCGGTGGCGCTGGCCTACTGCACTGCGGCCTACACCAGCGAAATCATTCGCGGCGGCATCGAAGCGGTGGCCCAGGGGCAGAGCGAGGCGGCCGCGGTGATTGGCCTCAATCGCCTCGATACGCTGCGTTTCATCATCCTGCCCCAGGCATTGCGGGTGGCCCTGCCGCCGTTGCTGGGGTTTTCGATCATGATGTTCCAGGCCTCGTCGCTGTGTTTCACCATCGCGCTGCCGGAACTGGTCAGCCGCGCCTCGGCCATCGGTTCATCGACCTTCGAGTACATGCCGGTGCTGACCCTGGCCGGCCTGATGTATGCCGCTGTTTGCGCGCCCGCGACCCTGGGCGTGGCGGCATTGGAGAAAAGACTGGCGCCCAGCCAGCACGCGTGACCTGCTCGGGCCGTTTTTCGGCCACTGCTCCCTTAACGCCATCCAAGCACAGGTGAAGCCATGATCCGTTCCTGCAAACCTATTACCCGTCGGGCCTTTGTTTACGCTTGCCTGCTGGCCGCTTCGGCGCTGCTCGGTGCGCCTCCCGCCCTGGCGGACTGCAAGCCGGCCCATTCCTTTGAAACCCTGACCCCCGGGGTACTGGCGGTGGCGGCCTGGGTCTTCCCGCCGTACTCGATACCGGGGCCGGGCAACCAGTTGAGCGGGGTCGATGGCGAGATACTTAAGCGCATCGCCGCCCGGGAATGCCTGGACATCAAACTGACGGTGGTGGACCCGGCGGCGGTGATCCAGTCGGTGATCGCGCGGCGGGCCGACGTCGGCATCGGCGACTGGTACCGGACCGCCGAGCGCAGCAAGGTGCTGGGCCTGTCCGCGCCTTTGTACCTGGACATGCTGGGGATCATCTCCAGCGAGGGCTATGCCAGCATCTCCGAGCTTGAAGGCAAGCGCATCGGCACGGTGCAGGGTTACCTGTGGGTCGAGGATCTGAAAAAAACCTTTGGCGACAACCTGGTGCTGTACCCCAACCCGGTGGCCATGGCCCAGGACTTGGCTGCCAAGCGTATTGCCCTGGGCGTCGACAGCTTTGCCGTCGGCGTCGCTTCGCAGCAGAAGGGCGCCTACCCCGGCAGGATCATCAAGGTCTCGCAGCCTGATCCTCGGGTTAAGGCCACCCTGCAACCGGGGCAGTCCGGGTTCCCGTACACCAAGGCCAACCGCGCTCTGGGCGTGGCGCTGGACGAAAACATCCAGGCGTTGCACGCCTGCGGTGAAATCGCCGAGATACTCGGCTCGTTCGGCCTGGACAAACAAGCGGCCGATGTCGGCGCACCGCGCCTGGTGGAGTAGCCACCTGCGCCGGGGGGTACGTGTCGCCGGTGCTGTGCAAACGGGCCTGCTGCACCGTCCAGTGCGAGCAGGCGTCTTCGCCACGGGGCGGTTTGGCGGCCATATCGGAGCGTGATCCATGCCAGAGCGTGCAGCCTTCAAGTGCTTGTCATTGATAGAGGCCAGGGATTTTGCCCTGCGCTGTTGCCTGGGCGCGGGTAGCAGCCAGGACGTGGCCCAGGCCCTGGCCGAGGCCACGGTATCGGCCCAGGGCCATGGCCTGGCCAGCGTCGGTTTCGAGCACCTGCCCGATTACCTGCGCGGGTTTGCCTGCGGGCGCATTGCCGGCCGGGCGCAGCCACGGATCACCCAGGTGGCCCCGGCGATGATCCGCTGCGATGCGCGCCAGGGCATCGCGCAGTTGGGGTTCGAGCAGGCTTTTGGCGCCTTGCGCGACAATGCCAGGCTATTGGGCATCAGTCTGTTGGCCCTGCACAACGGCTTTACCTGTGGCGAGTTGGGTTACTACACCCGGCGCCTGGCGGCCGATGGGCTGGTGGCACTGGCCTTCTGCAATGGCCCGCCATTGTTGACCGTGCCCGGTCAGTGCCAGCCGATGTATTCAACCAACCCCCTGGCGTTCGCCGCGCCCTGTGGCGACGGGCGTCTGCTGCTGATCGACCAGGCCGGCAGCGCCACGGCCTTCGTCAATCTCCTCAAGGCGGCCGAGGCCGGGGAGCCGATCCCCGAAGGCTGGGCACTGGATGCCCAGGGTTCCGCCACCCTGAATGCGCGGGAGGCCATGCACGGCGCCTTGCTGGCATTCGGCGGCAGCCGCGGGGCCAACATCGCACTGCTGGTGGAGGTGCTGGCCGGTGGCGTCACTGGGGCCAACTGGTCGCTGGATGCCCCGGACTTTCGCTGCGGCGATCAGTCCCCAGGGACGGGGCTGCTCGTGATCGCCATTGCCCCGTACCTGCTTGATGAGCTGTTCGAGAGCCGCCTGGCGCAGCAGATGCAGCGTCTGGCGGCCCTGGGCGTCCACCCACCCGGACAGGCCAAGCAGCAAGCCTGGGCTCGGGCGCAAAAAGAAGGGATTCGCTTGCCCAAGTCCTTGTACCAAAAACTCGCCTCTCGATTTTTGTGCTAGCCCCGTGCCCCTCGTGTTTGCTCACGAGCACAAGCGCGGCTGTGTCCTGAGTGCAGATATCGCACATCAAGTTAACGAGGATTAAGTCGTGATCTCGCGTCGAGTGGCAGGGCCTGAAAATGTTCGACCGGAGAGTGTGCCGCAGTTGATCCAGGGCTTTTGGCGGGCGCAGTACAGACTCGTTGAAGTTTGAAGCGGTGGATGTGGAGCCTGAGGACGTGTCCGAGGCGTTTTAGCAGCGTGACGCTGATCGGTGTGTGGTTCGGGCATAAACTGTTGCAGGTGATTCGAAGCCGCCACTTAGGCTCTGTACGAAAAGTTTTGAGACAAAGGTCAGGCAAGGCGAAAACGGTCGAGGAAACGGAGTTTACGGGTTGTAAATGAGCATTTTCGAGACCGTTTTTAACGCAGTATCACCGAGTATCAAGGCTTTTCGTACAAAGCCTAGGGCGCATGCACTTGTCGGCAGGGAGACGGCAATAGGTCGATACATTATTGTCCTGTCGGTAGTAGGAGCCTATTGGGCTGAAGTTAAGACATAATGTCCACCCATTGAATGCCACTTGATGCGCGTTGGTATGCGACTTGTCGGCTACTAACGCTTAAGACAAGTTGTCTTCAACGAACATCGTGAAAGGTAGTTTTGATGATCTGGTTTTTAGAGGGGCAGGCTTCTCAGCGTGACATCATCATGGGCGCACGCGATGCGCTCGTTGTCGGTACAAAGATATTCGCCTCTCATAGCCACGACCGCCCTGAAATTACACATCTTGCTGACATGAGTTTTGTTGAGCCTCAGCAGTTGAGCGAGCGCCCTCAATGGGCAATTGCCACGGCGTTGGCGAGTGGCGTTAAAGTCGTCGTAGCCGGTCGCTTCGGTGGCCTCTATGAAGCATGCCGTGCCGATTTTGAACAAGCGGGTTTGACACTGGTCACTGGCGCAACTTCCACCAGGGCCTTTGAACTTCTGGACGACAAGGCGCTTTTCACGGCTGAAGCCGAGCGCGTAAATCTGGCCTGTGTGCCCGCCATAACCGTCACCAATGCTGAAGAACTTGCCTTGGCCTATCAAACCTTGTCCGGGCAGGGCGAGGTCTGCATCAAGCCGGTGGTTGGAATCTATGGTCAAGGCTTTTGGCGTTTCAAAGAGGATATAGATCCTTTCCGATGCTTTGCTAATCCTGATGCTCGCGAGGTGAGCTTTGACGCCTATCTGCATTTTTACAAGATGAAGGCTGAGCGACCTGCCATGTTGGTTATGCCCTATCTTGCGGGCAGCGAGTGTTCTGTCGACATGGTTTGTGAGGCCGGTAGGGTCATTGAGTTTGTTGGTCGTCGTAAGTCCGGTGGGCATCAGACTTTTGAACGTGACACTTCTGCTGTTCACCTTGCGCTGAGAGCGGCCGAGCACTTTGGCTGCGACGGCATCGTTAATGTGCAAACCCGAGATGACTGCGCGGGTGTTCCCCACCTTTTGGAAATCAACGCACGTTACTCGGGCGGGATCGGTTATACCCGTGCTACGGGAATCAATCTTGCAGGGACCTTTGCTGCTCGTCGATTGGGTATGGCCGAGCCTGGCAATGATTGGATCGATGGTGTTCGAGTCAAGGCAATTACGGTCGCGGTGGCCAGCCAGGCTTGATATAAAGCCATATTCCTATTTGATATCATTGCGCACATTTATGGTTATTAATCAGGGAGATCGCATGCTTACCCCAGGCGCCAATACAGCACTAGCTGGAGCACAAACTGCCTGGACGCTAGAGGCTGATCGCGCGAGCGCTTTTGGATCTAGCACGGCGATAGCTCTGTTACCTGTTGATGAGAAGCGCACCCCAAAAGGGGCTCCTGCTTTGTTTCATGCTCCGCAGCGGGCTTGGATGGAGTGGAGCGGTGACCCCCATCTGGTTGGCTGCTCAATTGATCTTGCGCAGCTCCCTGAAGGCAGTGATCGTGTCCTGCTGGTTGTCTATACCTACTCGAGTCTCGGCCCTGTTAGCGCTCTGCGCACGCTGCGTTTGACTATTGATGGCGTGGTTAAGTACCACTTGGATCTGGATTCCAACGGCGAAGCCGCGATTATCCTCGGCGAGTTTTATTCAAGGGCAGGGCAATGGAAATTCAGAGCGTTGGCTGAAGGCTCTGCATATGGTCTGTCTGCATTGGGCCGTCGCATCGGTCTGGATATTGATGACGCTAATCCTGAGCGGCGAACCCCAGGCCATGAATCAGGTCGAGACGGTTCTGTCTGCGCCGCGACTGGTACAGGTTTCGCAGTGGCCTCTTCCATGCTGGTTACCTGCGCTCATGTCATTGAGGGTATGTCTGATGTGAGTATTCACTCATTCAATGGCCGCTTTCGAGCCGAGCCCGTGATGGTCGATACCCGCAACGACATAGCCTTGCTGCGCGTTGAAGGCGTGACGTTGATCCCCGTGCTTTTTTCCGGAAGGGCGGCGTGCTGCCTGGGTGACTCTGTCGTCGCGGTTGGTTACCCCATGTCCGGGGTCGCAGGTGGTGGTGTGCACGTTACTCAGGGAGGTGTTTCTGCACTGTTTGGCTTGCGCAACGACTCAAGCCTGCTCCAGTTCACCGCGGCGATACAGCCAGGCTCAAGCGGTAGTCCGTTGTTCGACACGGCAGGCAGTGTGGTGGGCATGGTCACTTCAACGGTGCCCGATGCTCAAAATATGAATTTTGCTGTGAAATCTAACCTTCTGGTTTCTTTTTTGGATGCTTGCAACATCTCCGTCGAACTTGAAGTTGCTAAGGGCGCTTTGAGCGCTGCGGATATTACTCGCCGCGTTCAGGCGTCTTTATGGAAGATTGAAGCTAAAAATTGAGTGATCCGTTTTTTAATGAAGTTTTAATGGCGTACGTTAGGTCCACTACTATCGGCCACAGGAAGTAAATAAGGATGTCTATATAGTGAGCCAAGAATCAACGAAGATGAGCGCCTCTCTGATGCGTGGTCGTCTTCAAGTCAATGTTGCGCCGTCAGAGTTCTTGCCCGAAAGCCTTTTTGGTTTTGCGGAGCGCCGTAATCCCAAGCGTGCTTTTTTGTTCGTGTCGCGAGTTCTGGGAAAACACATCCCGGTGAAGCCGTCGATCATGCAACTCACTTATGAGCGCCTCGCCGAGCAGATTCCGTCGGACTTGCCTGGTCCGGTTCTGGTTGTCGGCATGGCGGAAACAGCTGTTGGCCTTGGTGCGGGCGTGCACCGCGCCTACAGCGCGACCCGGCCCGACACCCTGTATATCGTGAGTACTCGCCATCCGGTCGGCAGCCAATTGCTGACTCGGTTTGAGGAAGAGCACAGCCACGCCAGCGCCCATCTTATTCACCTGCCAATCGATCCCGAGTTGCGTGAAGCGATGCTTAATTCTCGGTCACTCGTGCTGGTAGATGACGAGGCGTCAACGGGCAAGACGTTCATCAATCTGCATCAGGCGCTGATTGGCAGTGGTCTGTCGAAAGTTGAGCGCGTAGTCACTTGTGTGCTGACCGATTGGTCAAATGATGCCGTTACCGACAGCATTGGTGCCGAGGTTGCTCAAGTCTCGCTGGTTCGTGGCGAATATCAGTTCATCGAAGACCCCGATGCTCCGCTCCCGGAAATGCCTGAACTTGGCACTGTTGCCGTCGGGCAGTGGCCGATCGATCCATTGAACGACTGGGGGCGTTTGGGCACCCGGTTCGTTGAAGACTCGCTAGCCCCGCAGATTTCAGTCGTTCCGGGGCAGCGCATTATGGTTATCGGCACGGGGGAGTTCGTGTGGAAACCCTTTCTGTTGGCCGAGCGTCTGGAACGGGCCGGTGCCGAGGTTTACTTCAGTTCGACGACGCGCTCGCCTATCGCACTGGGCCATTCGATTCAACACGCGTTGTCGTTCTCCGACAACTATGGGTTGGGAATCGTCAATTTCCTCTACAACGTTGCGCCGGGTCAGTTTGATCGCGTGCTTATCTGCTCAGAGACTGATGCGATGGCCGTACCTTCGTCCCTGATTGACGCACTGAATGCTGAGGTAATCGTTGATGAGCGTTAATCGCCCACTCGCACTCGTTGACCTGGATGACACATTGTTCCAAACAGCACGCAAGATGCCAGAAGGTAGCGTGCGTTTCCCGGCGTCTTTCGACGTGACCGGTAAGGTCAGCGGGTACATGTCTCAGGTACAGAAGCAGTTTTTTGAGTGGCTTTTGCAGGGCACCGACATGGTTCCGGTCACCGCTCGATGCGCTGATGCCTTCAGTCGCGTTCGTCTCGATTTCGTCAACGGAGCCATTTGTTCGCACGGCGCTCTGCTTCTCAACCCTGATCGCAGCGTGAATGCGGATTGGTACGCAATGATGGCCGAGACCCTTCGCGACTATCAGTTGCGTCTGCCTGAACTGTGCAGGGCGGCCCTTCAAATCGGCGAGGAGCAGGGAATATCTCTGCGTGGATGGGTTGTTCAGGAAGGTCAGCAGCAGCACTACGTTGTGGTTAAGCACAACAATGGCTGCGACTCGGACCTTGCCTGGGTCTTGGAGCAAATCAATGCGCGCGGTTTGCTTGAGGATATGCACGTTCACACCAATGGCAACAATCTGGCTCTTTTACCGAAAGGGCTGTCAAAGCGTGTAGCAGTAGAGCACTACCTCAAGCAGGACACTGAACTGAACGGTGAACGGCCTGTCTTGGGGTTGGGTGACAGCATCACCGACCTGGGGTTCATGGACCTCTGTCACTTATGGGCCACGCCTGCCCGTAGTCAACTGGCTCAAGCAATGCAGAGTGCTATCAATGCATAACTCGATGATGGGACTGGTGACAGTCGGCAGTGGCAGCTATCTGCCTGAAGACGTTCACTTTCTCCTACAGCCTGTTCAGATAGCCATGACGGACGTGGTTGAGAAAGAGCGGCTGATCCAGTCGGGGCAGAAGCACTATTCAGACATGATCAGTACGGAGTCGGCTCCCTCTGAAACGCACATGGCGCTCTACGAGCGCGCGGTGACGCAGAATGCTGGTCGCATGGCGGCAGATGTACAAGCATTGGCCCTGGCGCTCAACGAACGCTACGGCGGCCCGACCATCGCGTTAGTCTCGTTTGTTCGTGCTGGCCTACCGCTAGGTGTCCTGCTGCGACGGTCTCTGCTCGATAGGGGCCGTGACGTCCATCACTACGGTGTCAGTATTGTGCGCGATCGCGGTATCGACACCGTGGCGCTTGAGCAAATCATTGCTCGCCACGGCGCTGAAAACATTGTTTTCGTCGATGGCTGGACCGGAAAAGGGGCGATCTCCGGTGAGATCAAGCGCAGCCTGGCAGGCGACACACGATTCCCCGAGGCGCCACGCCTGGTAGTACTGGCTGATCCTTGCGGACGGGCCTGGCTGGCGGCATCAGCGGATGACTGGATCATTCCATCCGGAATTCTGGGCGCAACCGTCTCTGGCTTGATCTCGCGCACGATCTGGCCAGCAGCGGGCGGTCTTCACGGTTGTGTCATGTATGAGCACCTCGCGGAGCACGATGTTTCCCGTGATTTCATTGACCGCATTGAACAGGCTCGCCAGGGGATTGAAGTGGCCCCGGCCTCGCCATGGACGCGGTATCAGGCTCAAGAGTTGCAGAAATCCGCAGTGGCGGTGGTCGACACCTTGGCCGCTCGATTCGAGATCACCAATATGAACCGGATCAAGCCTGGTATCGCCGAGGCAACGCGCGCCGTCCTGCGCCGGCTGCCTTTTAAGGTTCTGGTTCGTGACCGTGCCGATCCAGATGTTCAGTTGCTGATGCACCTGACCGAACGGGCGGAGATTGATGTCCAGGAGTGCGCCGCGTTGGGGCCTTATCGCGCCGTGACGATCATTCGGAGTGTGAGTTGATGAAACTGATCTCACCTTTCGCTTTGGGCGCAACCTTGTACATGCCGGCAACGCGCTCCGATATTACGGATGTGGTCATGGGGCGTAAGTTGCCCGAATTGCGCTCTGTCGTGATTTGCCTGGAGGATGCGGTAGCGCAAAGCGACATCGTTGATGCGATGGAGTGTCTTCGTGGAGTGCTTCGACGAATTGGCCAGAGCAATGGCCAGCCGGTTAATGGACCATTGGTTTTTATACGCCCCCGTGACGCCGCCATGGCTGCGCAACTCAACGACTGGCCAGAAATCCGCTGGGTAGATGGCTTTGTGGTGCCCAAGTTGACGCTGGCCAACTTGATGGATTGGCAAAGAGCGGTGACCAATCCTGCGCTGGCATTGATGCCGACCCTTGAAACCCAAGAGGTCTACAGCCCGAACGCGATGGTCGAGTTGGGCGACGCAATGAGGCGCGAACTGGGCGATCGGATTATCGCTTTGCGCATCGGCGGTAACGACCTGATGGGTTGCCTGGGATTGCGGCGTAATCCTGCAACAACCCTTTACCAGACCCCCATGGGCTACGTGATACCGATGCTGGCGGGAGTATTGGGCGCCCAGGGTTTTGCGCTGACTGCTCCAGTGTTTGAACAGATTTCGTCTCCGCGACTGCTCCATGAAGAGTTGGCACTGGATATTGCCCACGGTTTGGTTGGCAAGACCGCGATCCATCCCTCGCAGATTTCCGTGATTCAAGATGCTTTTCGAGTCAGCATTGAGGATCTGAACTGTGCAAAGCTGATCGTGCATGATGCTGCTCCGGCCGTGTTCAGGCATGGCGACACGATGTGTGAACCGGCGACTCATTATCACTGGGCCACAACCATCATCGAGCGTGCCCAGTGGCATGGCGTCAAGGCAGAGTCTGGTCAGGTCGAACAGATGCGCCTGGCCGAGGTCTGTAGATGAACGCGCAAATGCCTGAGGCAGGTACCCATAAGCCGAAGGTGCTGTCCGTCTTTGATTTTGATGGCACGCTGACACGACACGACAGTTTTGTCCCGTTCCTGAAGTTCGCCTTTGGCAAGCGAGTGTTTGCTTCTCGAATGGTGCGCCTGCTGCCTGCAGCAATTCGTTATGCGAGCCGAGGCATGACACGTGACGAACTGAAGGCGGTACTTATTGCGACTTTTTTGACGGGTGTGAAAGTCGAATGGGTTGAAGCCAAGGCGATCGAGTTTCACGCTGCTTGTTGGAACCGCTTGATGCGCCCTGCGGGGGTGAAATCAGTGGCTGCTGAAGTGGCCTCAGGGGCCCAGGTTACGCTCTGTTCGGCCTCGCCAGTCCTGGTTCTCGCACCTTTTGCAAAGACGCTGGGGATCAAGCTGATCGCTACGGAGCTCGAGGTGCGTGAGGGTTACTTGACCGGTGGGATCAGTGGCAACAATTGTCGATGTGAAGCGAAGGTGCTTCGACTCGAAGCCATTTACGGGCCGCTCGGTCAGTATCATGTGCGCGCCTGGGGTGATACCCGTGGGGACCACGAGCTGTTATCGGCGGCCCAAGATGCTCATTGGCGGCATTTCCATCCGGCCTGGCAACGCGGACGCGGGAATGTCGCAAAGCGTGTCCGCGGCGTTAATTGTAATGAAGCAACGATCAATCTAGTGGTGGGCGCATGCGCCCCCAATCTGAAGCACGACGATCATCAAGGAGCGTAAAGATGGCACTTACATTGTCGAAGAACCAATCGATTTCCCTGGAAAAAACCGGCGGTGCTGGTTTGAGTAAAATCACCTTGGGTTTGGGTTGGGACCCGGTCAAGAGTGGATTTTTTGGCAAGTTGTTGGGCGGTGGTTCGGAGATCGACCTCGATGCCTCTTGCATTCTGTTTGATGAAAACCTGAAGCCGGTCGACCTGGTCTGGTTCCGTCAGTTGACCTCCAAAGATGGTTCGATCAAGCACTCAGGCGATAACCGCACGGGGGAGGGCAGTGGTGATGATGAGTCGATCTATGTCGACTTGCAGCAGCTACCCGCCTCGATCAAGTATCTAGCACTGACGTGCAACAGCTTCACAGGGCAGAATTTCGAAAAGGTCGAAAACGCGTACTGCCGGATTCTGGATACCGCGAAAAACACCGAGTTGGCCCGTTTCAATCTCTCCGACAAAGGTCTTCACACCGGTGTAGTGATGGCAAGTCTGACTCGCGGCCAGCAAGGCTGGGAATTCAAGGCCATCGGCAAAGCTACCAACGGGCGCACCGCCGATGATCTGGTGAGCCTGGCGGTTGAGGCGCTGCGCGGATGACGGCTCTGGTACCGGGTGGCAATGCGCCGGTCGCCACCGGCTCGATTCGCGTGGATGTCGTGTACGCCCCGCTTCCGGGGGCTGATATCGACGTTTCCGCCTTTGCTTTGTTGTCGTCAGGCAAAGTGAAGAATGACTCTGCAATGTGCTTTTACGGTCAGCCCAATATCTTGGCCGGCGCGGTGCAACTGATCGATGCATCCACCGGGCGGGCCAGCTTCACGGTGGACCTGAGTCGTCTGGCCGATGAAGTGGATAAGGTTGCGCTGACGGCGACGATCCACGAGAACAAAGCCAATTTCGAACGGGTTTCCTCGCTGGTTGTCACGCTCAGCGGTGGTATTGAGTCCCGGATTTCCACCACTGGTATGACGGAAACGGCATTGATCCTTGGCGAGTTCTATCGTCGCCAAGGTCAGTGGAAGTATCGCTGCGTCGCCCAGGGTTTTGCCGGTGGCCTGGCGCCCCTTGCGACCCACTTTGGTGTGGAAATTGCCGATACGCCTGCCCCCGCCGCCGCTCCCGCGCCACAACCTGCCCCCGCCCCGCAAGTGGCTCCGGTGCCCAAGCCAACGGTCAGCCTAAGCAAGGTTACGTTGGACAAGTCCCGTTCGAGCATCAGTCTTGAGAAGTCGGCTTCTGGTTTTGGCTTGATTAAAGTCAACCTCAATTGGAACCAGCGTAAGTCAGGCGGTTTCTTCGCGAGAAGCAAATCCATTGACCTTGATGTCGGGTGCTTATTTGAAATGCAGGACGGCCATAAAGGTGTCGTGCAAGCGCTCGGCAATGCTTTTGGCAGTCTGAGCGAGGAACCCTACGTACAGTTGATGGGGGACGATCGGACGGGCTCTGTTACCGACGGTGAGTGGATTCATATCAACGGCCAGCAATGGAGTCGTATCCGCCGCATTTTGGTGTATGCGTTCATCTACGATGGTGCGCCCAACTGGGCCGAGACTGACGGTGTCGTGACCATATTCATTCCAGGTCAGCCTGAGATCGAAGTGCGATTGAATGAGGAGGGCGGTCGGCTGGGCTGTTGTGCGATCGCCCTGCTTGAAAATGACAATGGGGCTGTCAAAGTCACGAGAAGGGTCGACTTCCATAAGTCTCAAGCACCTATGGACAAGGCCTACAACTGGGGAATGCGCTGGTCTGCAGGCTCCAAGTAAATAATCGCAACGTCGGGGGCTTCGGCCCCTCATCAAGAGGATTACCCAATGCTGGGATGGTTGAAAACGAATGCAGAGGCGGCGCGTAATGCGCTGACCAATGAAGTCACGAAGTTCAAAAACAGGAACTTCATGGAGGCAACGGCCGCGGGCTGCGCGATGATCGCTGCAGCTGACGGTGAGGTGTCGTCCGCTGAAAAAATGAAGATGACGGGCTTCATCAACAACTCACCTGAGCTGAAGGTTTTCAACCTGAGCGATGTGATCAAGTCTTTCAATGATGCCGTCGGCAAGTTTGAATTCGACTTTGCAATTGGCCAGGCCGAGGCGCTGAAAACCATCAACAAGATCAAAGGCAATGACGGCGCTTCCCGGCTGCTGGTCCGTGTTGCCTGTGCAATTGGTTCCTCTGATGGGGATTTTGATGAAAAGGAAAAAGCGGCTTGCCGGCTGATCTGTCTCGAGCTGGGTCTCAACCCTGCTGATTTCGAACTCTAAGGTACTCGACTGTGGAAGCTACTCATATCGGTTTTCCCCCGCTGACCATGGCGGTTTTCGTTGCTATTGCAGTGGGCGCGCTGCTGCTGGACATGGTCACCCACCGTGGTGATAAACCGATTTCGCTCACTAAGGCATCAGTCTGGTCGGTTTTCTGGATTTTGATATCGCTGGGTTTTGCCGCGTTTCTGTACTACCAGCATGGCGCTGAAGTTGCGAGCCTGTTCGTCACCGGTTATGCCTTGGAAAAGGTCTTGAGCGTCGATAACTTGTTCGTGTTCATGGCGATTTTTGCCTGGTTCAAGGTGCCAGATGGCCTTCGTCATCGCGTGCTGTATTGGGGCATCATCGGCGCAATCGTGTTCCGTGGCGTCTTCGTGGCCATCGGTACAGGGCTTTTGGCCTTCGGACCATGGGTCGAGATCGTCTTCGCGGTCATCGTGGCGTGGACTGCAATCATGATGCTCAGAAGCGGGGGAGATGATGGTGAGGAGGACTACTCCACTCACATGGCATATCGTTTTGCCAAAAAACTGTTCCCGGTCTGGCCCAAGCTGCATGGCAATCGTTTCTTCGTACGTCGTAAAGAACTTGAAATCGAGTTGACCAAGCCTGAAAACAAAGGGATGAGCCTGGCCGCGAAAGGGGGGCTGTTCGCAACTCCGCTGTTCCTGTGTTTGGTGGTGGCTGAAGTCTCTGACGTGCTCTTCGCATTTGACTCCGTTCCGGCGGTAATCGCCGTAAGTCGTGAGCCGTTGATCGTCTATTCGGCGATGCTTTTCGCTATCCTTGGCCTGCGTACCATGTATTTTGTTCTGGAGGCACTTAAGCGCTATCTGGTTCATCTTGAGAAAGCGGTCATTGCGCTGCTGTTTTTCATCGCCATCAAGTTAGGCCTGAACGCAACTGACCACATTTTCCATCACGGCTACAAGATTGGTGCAAACACCAGTCTGATGATTGTGATGGTTGTGCTTCTCATTGGAGTCGTCGCCAGCGTTATCTTCCCTGAAAAGGAAGACTCGCAGGCTGAGTCCAATTAATTCAAACGGTAACCCAAAAGGAGTTGTACACATGGCTTTGACACTTCAGAAAGGTGGCAACCTGTCGTTGTCCAAAACTGACCCATCGCTGACCAAGCTGATTGTTGGCCTGGGCTGGGATCCGCGTGCGACCGATGGTACTGAGTTTGACCTGGATGCCAGTGCGTTCCTTCTGAATGCCACGGGTAAAGTTCGTGGTGAGCAGGACTTCATTTTCTACAACCAACTGAAAAGCGTGGACGGCTCTGTCGAGCATACCGGCGACAACCGCACTGGCGCCGGCGACGGCGACGATGAGGTGATCAAGGTTGACCTGAGCCGTGTGCCGGGTGATATCGACAAGATCTCGTTCACCGTTACCATCCATGATGCTGAGCTGCGTAAGCAGAACTTCGGCCAGGTTGGTGGTGCATTCATCCGTATTGTTAACGAAGTGACTGGCACTGAAGTCGTGCGTTACGACCTGGCAGAAGACGCTTCGACCGAAACCGCAATGATCTTCGCCGAGCTGTATCGCAATAACGGTGAATGGAAATTCCGTGCAATCGGTCAAGGCTATGCTGGCGGCCTGAAATCGGTAGCCAATTCGTTCGGTATGAATTTCTAACCCTACACCTAAATTAAGTAAGGAATATCCACATGGCTGTAAGCCTGACCAAAGGCGGTAACGTCTCGCTGTCCAAAGAAGCACCTGGCCTGTCCGAAGTGATTGTGGGTCTGGGTTGGGATCCGCGAGTGACTGATGGTACCGAGTTCGACCTGGACGCCTCGGTGTTCATCGTTGGCGAGAACGGTAAAGTGCTTGATGACAACAGCTTCATTTTCTACAACAACAAAAAGTCTACCGATGGTTCCGTCGAGCACATGGGCGATAACCGCTCGGGCCAAGGCGAAGGTGATGATGAGCAGGTGACTGTCAAGCTCACCGGTCTGGCTGCCACAGTGAAAAAGCTGGTTTTCGCCGTGACCATTCACGAAGCAGACATTCGCAAGCAGAACTTTGGTCAAGTGGCCAATGCTTACATTCGTGTTGTCAACAAGGCTGATGGCAAAGAGTTGGCTCGCTATGACTTGAGCGAAGATGCATCGACTGAAACCGCGATGATCTTTGGTGAGTTGTATCGTGCCGGTGAAGAGTTCAAGTTCAAGGCCATTGGCCAAGGTTTCGCTGGTGGCTTGAAGCCTCTGGCCGAATCCCACGGTGTCAGCATCGGCTAATGGCCGCTACTGAGTTAGCCCTCCGTCACACACAGGGCTAATGTCAGAGCCATCCCACACCCTGCGAGGGCCAAGCGCTCGCAGGGTGTTTTTTTGAATGCTCCAGTGACGGTATCGATCGCCAGCGATCGTTACGCCGCCGATTACTCCACCAGGGGGCTTTCAGACTCACCAGCTCAATAGCGCCACGCCATGTACTTGTTGCCCCATGACTGAGGCGAATGTCGGCCATTCGCCCGGTTACCACGCATTGATGATCTACCAGCGACGCCTGCTCTTATGCCGCCAGGCCTAAACCTTGAAGCGTCCTACCAGCTTTTCCAGTTCGTGACCCAGGCGCGCCAGTTCGGTGCTTGAGGATGCGGTTTCCTGGCAGGTGCTTGCGGTCTGGTCGGAGATGTTACGCACGTTGATCACGCTGCGATTGATTTCATCGGTGACGGTGCTTTGCTGCTCGGCGGCGGTGGCAATCTGCTGATTCATTGATTGAATGATGGACACTTTGCTCGTGATGTTCTCCAGGGCGCTGACCGCACGATGGGTAAACGCTACGCTGCTGTCACTGAGCAGCAGGCTGTTCTCCATGCCTGAGGCAACGGCATGCGTGCCGCTTTGCACGCCGGCAACCAGGCTTTCGATTTCTTCTGTGGAGCGCTGGGTGCGCAGGGCGAGATGACGGACCTCGTCCGCGACCACCGCAAAACCACGACCGGCCTCGCCAGCACGGGCCGCTTCAATGGCGGCGTTCAGAGCCAACAGGTTGGTTTGCTGGGCTACGGCCTTGATCACATCCAGTACGCCACCAATTCTGTCGCTTTGCTCCTTGAGGTGGCTTACCGCGTCTGCCGATCGATTGAGTTCTTCCGCCAAGCGCTTGATCTGTGTAATGGCCTCACCCACGATCTGTTCTCCCTCGCACGCTTGCTGATCGGCGATGGTCGCGGCAGCCGAGGCCTCTTCGGCATTGCGAGCGACATTTTGCACGGTGGCGGTCATTTCGTTCATCGCCGTGGCGACATGATCCGTTTCGGCTTTCTGGTTGTTGACCCCCGTATAGGTCTGTTCGGTGACGGTCGACAGCTGTTCGGCGGCGCTGGCCACTTGGATGACCCCGGAGCGGATGCCGTCGATCAACTGGTGAAGGTTGAGCAGCATCTGCTGCAGACCGGATTGCAGTTGGCCCAACTCGTCACGCCGGCTGATCAGTAGGTGCTCGCTCAAATCACCACTGGCGATTCGATTCACCGCCTGGAGGGTGTGCTGCAGTGGGCTGACGATCTGCCGGGTAATGCCCCACGCGGCCAGTGTGCCGAGGATCAGCGCCAGCGCTGCGACCAGGCTCAGCAGGGTCTTGGCGGATCTCGCATCCCCATCGCGTTTGGCGTTTTGCGACTCGATGAGTGTCTGCGTTGTTTTCAGTAGCAGGTCACCCAATTGCCCCATGCGTTTGAACAGGGGAGGCTGGTCAGCCTCGGGGTTGCTCAGTTCATGCAACAGCTGTGCGTATTCATTGACCGAGTTGATCTGTTGTTGAAGCAGTTGTTGATCAAACGTGGAGACGAAGTCTTCCTTGATGTTGTCTAGATGGACAGCCAGGTTCCCCAAGGTTTTCTGCAAGGGCTGATAGGCATCTGCTTGCGACTCTGTCCCCATGCGCAAGCGAATGATTCGCAGGTCTTTGGTGTAATCACTGATTTGCGCGATTTTCTCAATCTTGAGTCCGCGCTCGGTCAACGTAGCAATGGCGTACCATCCGGTGAATGTCAGAAGCAGCGCCAGCCCTAGCACCAGGCCGAACCCCAGGCTCAATTTAGCGCTGACACGGATATTGCTGAACCAGCCGAACATAAGAACTCCAAGCAGTAACAGGGGGATTGAACATGGCGTCCTGAGTGTCGACCCGAGATATCATTGCTTTAATTGAATATCCGCTATTAACGCGTTCTAACTGGAAGTTAGGGAGAAATATTAAAAAATATCGGAGTCTATAAGTCCGTTGATGAATACCTTACTGAAAGGATACAGCTCCAAGCCTGTCTGACGTCTGTGGATATTTAAGATCAGCAACTAACGGTACTTTTCAGCGCGAACAATGCCGGCCAGTACTTTAGTCCAATGTTCATCTTTGATGGGTTCTGCGGGGGCTCTATCAACAGGGGAGCGCCTGAAAAATACCCGCAAGCGTGGTCGCCGATTTAATGTGAAAGCTCTGTCGAAGTGCTCAGTGCCCTGCTATTCAATCGCCGATTAGCCAACCGAGTGCTGTAGCAAAGGCTCGATGAATTAGCATCGGCATCGGCATCGGCATCGGCATCGGCATCGGCATCGGCATCGGCATCGTGGCTGGTTGGCGACGCCCCCGTGTCTGGCAGGCAAAGGACGCTGCGCTGAGGCGTTGCGCGCGAGCGACCTCAAGGAGCTGTGCCCAAACGGCACAGATCCTGTGTCGACGGCCCTGTGTTCACGCTTGCATGGCCTGCCTACCATCGCTTCAGTGATTGACATTCAACTGAAGAGGACCTACCCCATGCAGCATTTCACGCGTCGATTCTTGGCCGCTTGTGCGTTTTCCGGCATTGTTGCCAGCGGTGTGGCCATGGCTAACGACCAGCCCACCATTCGCGCCCTGTCCGGCGTAACACCGATCAAGCAATTGCCGGTGAACAAGACCGCTTTGTTGGTCATCGACTTCCAGAATGAGTACTTCAGCGGCCGTATGCCGATCCCGGATGGTGCCGCCGCGCTGGCGAAAACCCGCGAACTGATCAAGTTTGCCGACAGTCACCAAATGCCTGTCTATCATGTGCAGCACGTCGCGCCCGCGGGCTCGGCGGTGTTTGCCATCGACGGCGAGACGGTGAAGTTCCATAAAGATATGCAACCGCGGGCCAAGGATGTGGTGTTGCAGAAGACCACAGTCAGTGTGTTCGGCAGTACTGACCTGAACGCGCAGTTGAAAAAGGCCGGAATCGACACCCTGATCATCAGTGGCCTGATGACCCATGCTTGCGTGGCCGGTGCTGCTCGTGATGCGGCCCCGCTGGGGTACAACGTGCTGGTGGCCTCCGATGCAACGGCGACGCGCGCGATTACCCGCTTTAACGGCCAGAGCGTCGATAAGGATTCCCTGCATAACGCTGCCCTGGCAGAAGTCGAAGACACCTTTGGCGATGTCATGAGCACTGAACACATCATCAACCTGCCAGTGCGTTGATCCGAAAATGAATCAGTTACACGCCATGCGTACCTTCTGTTGCATCGTTGAGTCCCAGGGTTTTTCCGCGGCGGCAGAGCGGCTGGGCACGGTGCACTCGTCGGTATCACGTCAGTTGCAGCACTTGGAGACGGCGCTGGGCGTGCGCTTGATTCATCGCAATACCCGCCGCTTGAGCCTGACCGAAGCGGGTGAGCACTATTATGCAGCGTGCGTGGACATTCTCGAACGTATCGACAGTGCCGCCTTGGCGGTAAGCCATGAGCAAGACCGTCCTTCGGGGGTGTTGCGTATCAGCGCCCCGTTGGTCATTGGCACTCTGGAGCTGGCCAATTGGCTGCCGGCGTTCCAGCAGCGTTATCCCGATGTGCAGATAGACCTCTCGTGCTCGGACCCTTTCGTTGATCTGATCGCCGAGCGTTTTGACGTGGCGTTACGCATTTGCGGACCACTTGCGGACAGCAGCCTGGTGGCGCGTCGGCTGCATGTGTCGCCGATGGTGATGGTGGCATCCAGTGCTTATGTTCAGCGTATGGGCTTGCCCCGCAGTGCGCAGGATCTGGCCAGCCATCAGTGGTTGAGCTATAGCGCTTCGACAAACTCCTGGCGGTTGCAGCCGGAGCAGGGTGAAGCTGTGGTGTTCGTGCCGGGTCCTGGCATGCGTTCGGACAGCATTACTGCCTTGTACGCTGCGGCGCTGGCCGGCGTCGGGATCGCGGCCTTTACCCTGGCCACTGTGCAAGCGGATCTGCGGGCCGGCCGTCTGGTGCGCATCCTGCCAGAGTTCACGTTGGGCCTGCGCCATTACTACGCGTTGTACCCGCATGCCCGGCACCTGCCGGCCAAGGTGCGCGCCTTTGTGGAGTTCATGGCGCAGTGCTACCGCGCTGAATCCTGATGCGTCTGGTGGGAAATGAGGTGTAATGCCGATTCTTCGCGATGCCTGCGTTTGTTCAGGTCAAGGAGAAGATTGAGGATGACTTCAAATCAGAGCTTTCTTAAAG
The DNA here is from genome assembly GCF_009861525.1 of Pseudomonas sp. LD120. Taxonomy (GTDB): domain Bacteria; phylum Pseudomonadota; class Gammaproteobacteria; order Pseudomonadales; family Pseudomonadaceae; genus Aquipseudomonas. The sequence continues at coordinate 2,570,445 of NZ_WVHL01000005.1, forward strand.
ACACAGCCCATGCCGCTGTCTAGAATCGCGCCGTTCGCCCAGCCAGGCACCATCAGCAACCTGCGAAATGGCCCTAAAGGGCGTGGGCGGACTGCAACAACGCTGTAGCCGCCTGCCCGGTCTGTACTTCGCCTACTGCCATTGGTTGACCGGGCTGGCTCCCTCAAGCCCCGCCTTCTTTGGACGACATTGCGCCGCTTGTCCGCTCTCGTGCCGTCCTGCCCCCGGAGGATCCAGCGCTGCCGCGACAGCGTCAGCGGCGATGCCTGCTGCCAACTCCCGCGCAGCGCCAGGGCCGCTGGGTACGGTGAGAAATGACCCAGGCTTGGTCCTCGCGACCTGCACATCTTGGGAACGCCAACAGGGCTGGACTCAGGCGCCGACCATCCACTTGGCCAGTCCATGACGGCCGCTGACCCCCAGTTTCGCGGTCGCGCGCTTGAGGTAGGTTTCGATGGAGCTGTTCTTGACGTTCAAACGCAAGGCCATTTGGGGCACGGTGCCACCGGTCAACAGCCCCAGGCAGACTTCTTTTTCCCGCGCCGAGAGGTTGATGTCGCCCAAGGACAGACGTTCGTCGAACTCCCGCTGCAGCGATGAGGGGGCGAAGGGATCGATGGGCGGGGCGCTCCAGTCGCGCCGGTTTTTCAGTGCCTGTTGCCGATGCACTTGAGCGTGGCGCTCCAGCAGTGGCAGCAGGGTGGTCGACAGATTCTTCAGAAACGCCAGTTCGCTCAGGGAATAGCCTCCCTGGGCAGGAGCGCGGTACAGGGCAATCACGCAGCGGCGATTGGCCTTGCGCGAGACCAGGTGGCATTGGTGCGGGGTATGGCGCGAACGCCCGTCGCGGTTCTGGGCATTCATCTGAATCAATAGTGAATCGTCCATTTCCAGCATCTTGTGCAGCAGCGGATCATGGCGTCGGGGGGGCTCGGGCAAGGGCAGGTCCTCCTGTGCTCCGGCACGCCCCAGCAAGGTGATTTCCAGGGGGTTGGACTGGCGCTCGTCGAGGGTCCATTCACTGAGCTGCAACTGCTGCACCGAGACCAGCTTGCCCACCAATTGCAGCATGTTTTCGGCGAACTGCGGGTGGTCGGTACTGGAGATCAACTGCCCCAGTTCGCAGTAGAAATGGGGTGATTGCATGTTGGCGATACTGCTGGTCAGACCCATATCCTTATCATCCTGATCGAGATAAATCGCTGATCGAAGCGCTGTTGCCACGGCGCACTGCAACCGCGGCTTCATAAACCTTATCGGGTCGGAAAAATCTGATTTAAGCCTAAGCGTTTGCTTTGCGTCTGTAGGGGGAATCCGGGACACAGCGGCTTCGCCATCCTCCCCGCGCGTGCGCGCTAGGTGCCCGAAACCGTCCCGTCGAGGCCCGGGCAGTTGGTTATGCTGGCCGGCAGCCCTGGCCGTCGCGCGACAGCGGGCCCGCTTAAAAGAGGCTTGCGAGGCCAGTAGCCTCGTTAATGGATGGTCAATTTCCTACAGCTAGTTAAGCCTTTGCGCCGGGGGATCCCACCGCTGCGCCCGCGCCTGCCGGCAGGCGCGGTAGGGTTCGGGCTGTCTGGGTTTCGGGTGGCATACAGGCCCCGAGCCAAGACTCAAATCCGCGAATAGCCGTGCCTGGGTCCCTCACCGGAGAAGGCCCCTAGGCTTTGTACGAAAAGCCTTGATACTCGGTGATGCTGCGTTGAAAACGGTCTCGTGCGCGAGTCCGATCGGAATGCTTATTTACAACCCGTAAAGTCGAACGCGACCCCGGCCGTTCCTCGACCGTTTTCGCCTTGCCTGACCTTCGTCTCAAAATTTTTCGTATAGAGCCTAGGTCGCTTATTTCTGCTGCCGTGGACGGCGGCGTCGGGCAAGCCAACGCCGTGGCTCGCGCGGTGTTGCATGCGGGATGCCCAGCCCGGGGCGCACGTGAACGGCGCCCCGGTCAGGCGCCGGTGCTTGACCGGGCACCGGCGTCAGCGCGCGCAGGGCACCGGGGGGATGCCGAGAGCGCCGAGGGCCTTACTGCATCAGGCCTGCGCTGGTGGTCGGGAGGTCTTGCGGGCAATACATCCAGCGCAGCAGCGAGTGCCGGCCGCTGATCCCCAGCTTGATGGCGGCGCGCTTGAGGTAGCTTTCGACCGTGTTGACCTTGAGCGCCAACTGCTCGGCCAACTGCGGCGCGGTGCGCCCGGCCAGTAGCCCGACGCACACCTCCTGCTCGCGGTTGGACAGGCGCAACCCGGCTTGATCCAAGCGGTGGGCAAAGCGCTGGCGCAAGGTCTCCAGGCCTTCGCTGGCGCCGTCGTCAGCGCCGCCTTGGGGTTGCAGGGCGCAGATGTGCTTTTCCACCATCGGCAGCAGCAGCGGCGAGATATCCTCCAGCAGCAGGCGTTCCTGCGGGGAAAAGCTCTGCTCCTCATTGCTGCGGTACACCGACAGCACGTAGTGGTAGGCGTCCTTGCGCCCGGTCAGGTGCAACTGCATGGGGGCGGCGGTTGCGCCAGGGCCTCGGGGTCGGGGCTTGGTATGCGCGTCGGGAAAACCGGCGCGCAGCAGCCACTCGTCAGCGCCCACGGCATCAGCGTGCAGCGGGTCGTGGGCCAGCATCCGGCCGTCGGCGCAGTGCTCGGCCGCGTGCTCCGGGTCCAGCCGCAGTTGGGTGATATGGGTGGCGTCCACCGCCAGTTGGGTGAGTATCAGGTCGTGCAGCATGCGCGGAAATCGCCGGCTGCCGGTGCTGGCAATGACCTTGCCAATGTGTGGAAACAGTACTTGTGAGTTCATCATTTCATCCATGAATGTGAAGGTGCAAAAGGGCTGTCTTATAACAACGAATCGGCTGAGTGGTTGATTGACTTCCTGTTTATGCGCCGTCAGAAGGAGCGCCTCGTATCCTAGTACAGGGTGCTGGTGGTCGTTTGCTGAAGTGCGCAAAATCTTTCACACCGAGTGCCGTGCGCTGTTGCACCGCCGCCGGGCTGGTGGCCAGAGCAAGGGGCGAGCAGAGGCTGTTGGCGTAACACCTGCAGAGGCTGCTGGAAAAGTGCTTGAAGTCGTTTCCGGTACTTCAGGGCCGTGATCAAAAGTGCCTCGCATGGCTGCTGGTGCAAGAGAACTGGCAGATCGACACAAGGCGCTCGTCATGGGGCGCGTCCCCACCGAAATGACCCGCTCCGCAGTCGCGCCCAGGTGGATATAATCCGCTCCTTTTACCCGGGAGCGGCCGATGAGAAGCTTGGAAGACCTGACCGAGAGCGGCGATTCTGCGTTGTCGTTGATCAAGACCCTGCTGGAAGAAACCAGTCGGGACTATCAGCTACTGCCCCCATCCAGCGAAAACGCCAGGGTGCTTTCTGCTCTGCAAGTCACCACTCGATCCACCTTGGGGGCGATGGCCTACGAAACCGGCGGGCTGCTCGTCGATCACGGCTGGCTGCGGGTGCTGGGTTCGGGGCATCGGCACTTGTCGCGCAATCTTGTCGATTGGAATGACGGTCGCGTAGAGGGGGCCTTGCTGGTGGCTGACGACGCCGCGGGAGGGTTCTTTGCCATCAACGGTGGCGGTCTGGGCTCTGATGTGGGGGCGATGTACTACTGGGCGCCCGATACGCTGCAGTGGGAGGCGTTGGAGGTGGGCTACAGCGACTTTCTCGCCTGGGCCCTGAGCGACCAGTTGGCAGTTTTCTACCAGGACCTCCGTTGGGATGACTGGCACCTTGATGTACAGGCACTGAGTGCTGATCAGTGTTTTTCCTTCTACCCGTTTCTCTGGACCCAGGAAGGTTCGGTTCAGCACAGTCACCGCGCGATGATCGATGTCGGTGAAAGCTTGGCCTTGCGCCTGGACCTGGCTCGCACACTCGACGGGTCAGCCTCGCTGCCCGGCTGACCCGGCCGGACTAGCGTCCGGCCGTCTCCGGCTGCGCCTGCTGCAGTTCGTCGAGCACCCCCATAAAGGCTTCCACCAGTTGGCTGCGCCCCTGTCTGCGGGTCAGTACCAGCAGTTGCGCGGTGGCGCCGGGGTCCGTCAGTGGGCGGTAGGTCACGCCCTTTTTCGCCAGGGTCTGGGTGCAGCGCGGCACCAGGGCAATGCCCTGGCCGGCCGCTACCAGGGCGATGATCGAGGTGATCTGCCGACCGCTGGGGCCGGGGCGCAGAGGCAGGCCATTGCGCCGGTAGAGTTGTTCGATCGCTTCGTTGAGCCCCGAGCCGTAGTCGGCGGGAAACAGAATCAACGGATGCTCGCTGAGCTCGGCCAGGCTCACCTGGTCCTGGGCAGCCAGGGGGCTGTCGCTGGAGATTGCCGCCATCAGGGGTTCGTCTCCCAGGGACAGGGCCTGGATTTCGCTCTGTTCGCAGGGCGGCCGCATCCGGCCCATGCCGATATCGATCCGGCCGTCGACAATCTGCGACCACTGGCTGAGCGATGCGCCTTCGACTAGGGTCAGTTGCACGTCCGGGAAACGCTGGGCGAAGGCTTGGATCGCCTGGCTGAACAGGTCCGACAGGGCGATGGAGCTGGCGTAGCCCAGGGCCAGTTGCCCAGCGCACCCCTTGGCCAGCTTGCCGGCCATGACCTGGGTCAGGTCCACCTGTTCCAGCACCGCGCGGACATAAGGCAGAAAGTGCCGGCCCTGAGCGGTGAGGCTGACGGTGCGGCTGGTGCGATCGAACAGGCGAAACCCGAGCTCGGCTTCCAGTGCCGAAATCTGCCGCGTCAGCGGTGGTTGCGCAAGGTGCAGGCGCAGGGCGGCGCGGCCAAAGTGCAGCTCTTCGGCGACGGTCAAAAAGTAACGCAATCTGCGTAGATCGAGCATCCGGTTCCCTGGGTATTGATCGGTCGAAAATCGGTATTGGTCTTGGATCGGCGGCGTATTTTATAAAGGCCTTTCGTCAGAAAACGAGAGGTTTCATGAACTCGCGCCAGCATTGTGCGCGCATTGCCCTGTTTTTGTGTGGCTGTGCGGCGTTTCTCAACCTGTATGCAACCCAGGGCATTCTCCAGGAGTTCTCCCAGAGCTTTGCGGTGAGCATCAGGGAGGCCGGCTGGAGTATTACCGTGACCACCTTGGCGGTGGCCATCACCGCGCCTTTCGTCAGTCGTTTCACCGGCCGGTTCCAGCAGCACTCGGTGATTGTCCTGGCCTCCCTGTTGCTAGCGCTGCCGGCGTTGCTCGCGGCCTGTGCCGGCAGTTTTGCCCAGTTGCTGGTCTGGCGCTTCATCGAAGGCATGCTGATCCCGGTGGTGTTCGCCACCAGCGTGGCCTACATCGGCACTCGCTGGAGTGGCGGCACCGTTACCGAGGTCACCAGCCTGTATGTGGCTGGCACCGTGCTGGGCGGGTTCGCCGGCCGTTTCGTCACCGGCTTGATGACCGAATATGTCGGCTGGCGCGAGGCCTTCGCCCTGTTGGCGGGGCTGAGCCTGCTGATCGGCGTGGCCATTCACTACCTGCTGCCGGCCAATCCGGCGCCGGTTGCCAGAAGCCGGCCAAGCCGCCTGGGCGCCCTGCGCGAACTGTGCAGCCGGCCGTTGCTGGCGGCTTACGGCGTGGGCTTTTGCGTACTGTTCTCGCAAGTGGCCACCTTTACCTATGCCGGGCTTTACCTCAGCTTGCCACCGTTCGACCTGGGCGCCGCTGCCCTGGGGGCGATCTACAGCGTATTCCTCCTGGCGCTGGTGGTGATCCCGATTGCCGGCCGCCTGAGCAAGTCCCGGCCCCAGGCCGAACTTCTGGTTGCCGCGGCCCTGCTCGGGGTCTGCGGCTCGGCCCTGACCCTGCTGCCCTCGCTTTGGCTGATCGTGCTGGGCCTGGCCCTGAGCTCCACCGGGGTGTTCCTGGCCCAGGCCGCGGCCAACTCCTTTACTACCGCCACCGCCGGCCACAACAAGGCCGGCGCGGTGGGGCTGTACCTGACGTTCTATTACCTGGGAGGCAGTTTCGGCGCCGTGATCCCGGCCTTGCTCTGGAGTCACTGGGGCTGGCGGGGCTGCGTGGCGTTGATCGTGGTCTTCCAGTTGCTGTCGCTGTTGATCGCCTGGGGCGGCTGGAAGCCCCTCAAACCCGAAACGCCGGCTGCCATTCGGCCGCTGAACCCGCTTGATTCATCATCCAACAAGGAATACGTGAGGTGACCATGAATAACGTACTGACCCGGCAGAGCCAGTTGCTGAAGATCGTCGAACCTGTGCTGAACGACATGCCGGCCAGTGTCTTGAAGCATGCGCTGTTCGAAGCCTTCTGGAGCGAGGAAAACGCTCTGGTGGACATCGAGAGTGCTTTCGAGAAGCTCACCTCGCGCCGCCACGCGCCAGCGGTGTTGCGCAAGTTCTTCGCCAGCTGGTCGAAGACCAACAACTCCGCCACCAGCGTCTCCGGCCTGGCCAACCGCATTACCTTGCTGGCCCGTTCCGAGCAGGGCTCGGAAGCCGCAGAGGGTCTGTACCGGGCCTGCGGCAGCCTGCAGCGGATCACCGACGAGGACCTGGGGGCGCTGGGCAACACCCTGCATTCGGACCTGTTCTACAACATGGCCACGCCCATCTGTGGTGACGATCAGTGGCTGCTCAAGGAAAACTGCCTGCCTTCGGCACAGGCGTTCAAGGACTGGACCGACTTTCGCCGCCTGCGCGACCGTGACCTGCTGCAAGGCTTGCTGACCACCCTGGTCCACGAGGTCTACACCCACGGTGAGGTGGAGTACATCCACCCGCTGTACAAGCAGTGGTTCGTCCGCGACATGGGCGTGCCGGCGGATAAGGCCCGGACCACCGTGGCCTGGGTCACGGTGCACACCGGCGGCACCGAGAGCAACCACTTCGCCCATGCCGTGGCGGCGGTCAACGAGTTCGTCGAGGCCATGCAGGTGCAGGTCGACCCGCAGGCCGCGCGGGATATCTTTGCCGAATACCTGCAACGCAAGGCGCGGGTGATGCGCGACTGCGCCCAAGCACTGCGCTGATGCTCGCTGGCCCGGCCCCGCAAGCGGGGCTGGTGGCCGGCTCCGGCTTGCCGAGCCTGTGACTGATCCACTTCCTTTCTTACCTCGCAGCCTGGCCGACGATGACTGATCTGAAACACAGCGCCTCCCTGGAGGCCGCGCCGATGACGGATGCCAGCGTGCGTCGTCGCTCCCTGTTCGCCGGTTGCAGCGCCCATGCGGTGCATGACGGCCTGACCGACGTGATCTACGTGCTGCTGCCAATCTGGCAGGCGCAGTTCGCCATGAGCTATGCCCAGATCGGCCTGCTGCGCGGGGTCTATTCCGGAATGATGGCCGGCTTTCAGTTGCTGGCCAGTCGCGCCGCCCGGCGCTGGGGGTGCGAGCGCCTGCTGGTGGGCGGCACTGCCCTGGCCGGGCTGGCCTACTTGTTGGCGGGGCAGGCCGGGGGCCTGGGCGTGCTGCTCCTGGCCCTGCTGCTCGGTGGCCTGGGGGCCAGTACCCAGCACCCGCTGGCCTCTTCCCTGATCACCGATACCCATGAAGCCGGTGGCGGGGTCAAGGAGGCCCTGTCGCAGTACAACTTCGCCGGGGATATCGGCAAGACCCTGGTCCCGGGTCTGGTGGGCCTGTTACTGACCCTGATCAGCTGGCGCGCCAGCGTCACCTTGATCGGCCTTCTGGGGCTGGCCGCCGCGCTGCTGCTGTGGTGGCTGATGCCCTCCCGGGCCATCACCACGGCCATCAGCGAGAAAGCACCGAAGACGGTCAAGGGCCAGGGTTCGGCTAGCGGGATGCGCGCGCTGATCCTCACTGGCACCCTGGACAGCGCGGTGCGCATGGGCTTTTTGACCTTCCTGCCGTTCCTGCTCAAGGCCAAAGGCGCCGGCACCGCCGGAATCGGCCTGGCCCTGACTCTGCTGTTCGTCGGCGGCGCTTTCGGCAAGTTGCTGTGCGGTTACCTCGGCGCGCGCATCGGCATGATGAAAACCGTGTGGATCACCGAGTTCACCACCGCCAGCTTGATCGTGCTGGCGGTGTTCCTGCCCTATGGCGGGCTGATGCTGATGTTGCCGCTGCTGGGGCTGGCCCTGAACGGCACATCCTCGGTGCTGTATGGCGCGGTGCCGGACCTGGCCGGTGCCGGCAAGCGCGAGCAGGCGTTCTCGCTGTTCTACACCGGCACCATCGGCGGCGGGGCCCTGGCTCCGGTGCTGTTCGGCAGCATGGGTGACGTCACCGGGATTCCCCAGGCGGTGATGGCCCTGTCCGCCACGCTGTTGCTGACGCTGCCCCTGTCCTGGTACGTGCAACGGGGCATGGACGCCGACGCCAGGTCAGCCTCCGGCTCCGCCTGAAGACCTCTGTCGAGCCAGAAACCAATCAGGCCCGGGGCTGTTCTGCCCGGGCCTGATGCATTCTGCGCGCGGGGCACGGTGGCGCGCAGCACCTTCAGATAGTTCTTACTTTTCCAGTATCAATCACGACACAAACGGTATTGGCCGGTGTTTGTGACTGTCACCAAAATGTAAGAAGACCTGGCCGGGGGCCTTGGCCAGGTTGGCTGCGCAGGGTGTTTCCCCGACGCCGGGGCGCCTGCTTCCAGATCGTTTTCGCAGGTAACAACATGAATAACAGCGAAGCCACTGTAAGCCGATTCTCTTTGTCCAACCGTGCCCTGGGCCTCAGCGCGCCGGGCACCTCCAGCATGCGCAGCAAAGCCAACGCCCTGAAGGAAAGTGGGGTCAAGGTGATCAACTTCGCCGCCGGTGAACTGTCCTTCGATGCCTGTCAGGACATGCGCACCGGGGCCATCGAAGCCATTGAAAATGCGCGCAATCGCTACACCCCGCCCATCGGCCTGCCGGCCCTGCGGGACAAGCTCGCCCAGCGGGTCAGCCAGCGCACCGGCGTGACCTTCGCGGCCAATGAAGTGGCGGTGACCGCCGGGGCCAAGCAGGCCCTGTACAACGCCTGCATGGTGCTGCTCAACCCCGGTGACGAGGTGATAGTGCCCAGCCCGTACTGGGAAACCTTTCCCACCCAGATCCGTCTGGCGGGCGCCACCCCGGTACTGGTGCAGACCCGCGACGAGGACTACCGGCTGACCCTGGAAGCGGTACAGGGGGCGCTGAGCGAACGCACGCGGATGATCGTCATCAACACCCCGAACAACCCCACCGGCACCGTTTATCAACGCAAGCAACTGCTGGCGATCGCGAAGCTGGCCTTCGAGCGCGGGCTGTGGGTGATGTTCGACGAGTGCTATCGCGGCCTGGTGCGCGAACCTCACGAGCACCACAACATCCTGGCGCTGTTCCCGGCACTGAAGGCCCAGACCGTGCTGATCGATTCCTTCTCCAAGAGCCAGGCGGTGACCGGCTGGCGGGTCGGCTACGCCTGTGCCCCGGCGCCGGTGATCGCGGCCATGCACAACCTCCAGGGCCATACCACCTCCAACCCCAGCAGCCTGTCGCAATACGCCGCGCTCAATACCTTGAATGCCGACTCGACGCAGTTCGCCGCCGAGGTCAATCCGTTCCTGCAGCGGCAACTGCACGCCGCGCGCACCTACCTGGATCGTCTGCAAGGCATCCGCTATGCGCCGCCGGAGGGAGCGTTCTACCTGTACATCGACATCGCTTCGCGCCTGGGCGGCTACTACCGCGGCCAGCCGATCCGCGACGTCGAGCACCTCGCCGACCTGCTGCTGACCGAGGCGCACATTGCCGTGGTCCCCGGTTCTGCTTGTGGCGACCCTCACTGCATCCGCATTTCCTACGCCGTCGAATACCAGGAACTGATCGAAGGCCTGAGCCGCTTCGCCCAGTTCATGTCGGCGATCGTCATGGATTAGCGCTGCCGTCACCCGCATCCGCCACCGCGTTATCCCGGTTCCCGAGCCCGTCCAGAGGCCCTGGGCGGTGACGCCTGGCTTGTTGTCCGTGCACCCAAGAGTCAATACAGGAGAGAAACATGGAGAGTTCCCGCGAGGCGTTCATCGGCTATGTGCATCAGGCACTGGTGGATGTCGAGGATCGGAATCTGCTGGAAGCCCTGCTCACCGGCTTTGAAAACAACCCCGGCCTGTTGGACGGTTATTGCCTGACCTACCAGCGCATGACCTCCCGCCGCTGGTCCGTGGATTCGCTGTGCTCCTTCTTCTGCGGCTGGCGCAGCCCCGACGGCGCCGCCCATGCGGTGTCGAGCATCATCGTGCGGCTGCTGCAGGAGTCCGCGGACCTGCCCGGCGCCGACAACAAGCTCAAGCTGCTGGCGGCCGCCCGGCATTGCGGCGAGATCATCGTCGAAGACGTCGGCCTCGGTGAAATGCACGGTCATCCCCACCATTCCAAGCTCTATCACCGCATGGCCTCGGCCATCTGCGGCTCGGACAACTGGCGCCTGCAGGACAAGTACCTGAACCCCATCACCCAGGAGTTCTCCACCTGGGTCGGTCAGAAGCGCCCCCTGGCGCCGAACCTGGTGGAAGCCTTGGAAATGATGGCCCTGACCGAGCTGTTCAACACCGGTGAATACAACCTGATGACCCCGCTGTGGAAGCACTGGCTGCGCGAGTCCTGCGGGTATCCGGCGGGGGAGGCCAACCGCATCGCCGGCTTCCTCAGCGTTCACTGCGGCGCCGTCGAGGCCCGGCATTTCCGCCACGCCACCGAGGCCCTGCGGCTCTATACCCAGGCCACCGGCCAGCAGATCGACTACCGGCGTATCGCCGCGTTGTCCGACGAGTACGTGGTGCGGGCCTGTGCGCACCTGGAAAAAATGGCTTCCGTACTCAAGGAGTAGGGCGCCCGTGCACCACGCTGGGCAGGGCGCCTGCCCGGCAACCTCGACCTGATTGCGCTTTGCGCCAACCACTGGAGCACCTTGAACATGCGTCTTGAATCCGACTCGATGGGACCCATCGCCGTACCGTCCAACCGCTACTGGGGCGCTCAGACCGAGCGTTCCATCCACAACTTCCCCATCGGCCGTTCGCGCTTCCAGTGGAGCGCGCCGATGATCCGCTCCCTGGGCATCCTGAAAAAGGCCGCGGCCCTGGCCAACCTCAAGCTCGGCGAACTGCCGGAAGCCATCGTCCAGCCGATCGTCATGGCTGCGGACGAAGTCATCAGCGGGCAACTGGACCAACACTTTCCGCTGGTGGTGTTCCAGACCGGCTCCGGCACCCAGTCCAACATGAACGCCAACGAAGTGATCGCCAACCGGGCGATCGAGATGCTCGGCGGCGAGCTGGGCAGCAAGAAACCTATCCACCCCAACGATCACGTCAACCGTGGCCAGTCGTCCAACGACACCTTTCCCACGGCCATGTACATGGTGGTGGTCAGCGAGATCCACGACACCCTGCTGCCGGGCGTGTCGGTCCTGCGCGACACCCTGGCCGACAAGGCCGAGCAGTTTCGCGACGTGGTCAAGGTCGGCCGCACCCACCTGCAGGACGCCACCCCGATCACCCTCGGCCAGGAGATCGGCGGCTGGGTCGAGCAGATCGACTACGCCCTGGGCGTCATCCAACTCAACCTCGGCGGTCTCTACGACCTGGCCATCGGCGGCACCGCGGTGGGCACCGGGCTCAACGCCCATCCGCAGTTCGGCGACGAGTGCGCACGGGTCATCGCCGAGCTCACCGGCTACCCGTTCAGGTCGTGCAGTAACAAGTTCTTCGCGCTCTCGGCCCACGACGCGCTGGTCAACACCTCGGCGGCGATCCGCACCCTGGCCATGGCCCTGATGAAGATCGCCAACGATGTGCGCTGGCTGGCCAGCGGCCCGCGCTGCGGCATCGGCGAGATCGACATTCCCGAGAACGAGCCGGGTTCCTCGATCATGCCGGGCAAGGTCAACCCGACCCAGTGCGAGGCGCTGACCATGGTCTGCACCCAGGTCTTCGGCAACGACGCCTGTGTGGCCTTCGCCGGCAGCCAGGGCAACTTCCAGCTCAACGTCTACAAGCCGGTGATGGTGCACAACGTACTGGAGAGCATCACCTTGCTGGCCGAGTCCTGCCGGGCCTTCAACGACCACTGCGCCCAGGGCATCGAGCCGAACCCTACGCGGATCGAGGCCAACATCAAGAAGAACCTGATGCTGGTGACCGCCCTCAACCGGCACATCGGCTACGACAAGGCGGCCATCATCGCCAAGACCGCCCATCACCAGGGCAAGTCCCTGCGGGACGTGGCGCAACAGCTGGGCTACGTCTCGGCCGCGGATTTCGACCGCTACGTGGTGCCCCTCGACATGACCCACCCCTGAGGCGGCTCGGCCGCCGCGACCCCGGAGTTTCCCAACCACAAGAGGCGTGTGAATCCCATGCAGGACGCTGATATTCGCCGAACCAACCTCCGCCAGTTGCTGCGCTGCAAGCGCTGTCTGCGGGTGCTTGAAGCCCACAGCCCGATCTCGGCGCTGCTGGCCCAACAGTCCAGGCTGGAGCGCGGGGCCGGGCCCAGCCTGAGCTACGACGCCATCTGGTCCAGCTCGCTGACTGATTCGACCCACAAGGGCCTGCCGGACATCGAGATCCTCTCGCCGAGCAACCGCTTGCACGGTATTCGCGAGATCTTCGATGTCTGTTCACTGCCGATGATTTTCGACGGCGACACCGGCGGCAAGGCCGAGCATTTCGCGATCCACGTGAAGATGCTCGATCGGGCCGGGGTGTCGGCAGTGGTCATCGAGGACAAGTGCGGGCTGAAGAAGAACTCGCTGTTCGGCAACGCGGTGAACCAGCTTCAGGACTCCATCGAGGCGTTCTGTGACAAGATCCGCGTCGGCTGCAGCAGTCGCCGCCACGAGGACCTGCTGATCATCGCCCGCTGTGAAAGCCTGATCCTCGACAAGGGCATGGACGACGCCATCGAGCGCTGCCTGGCCTATGTCGCCGCCGGCGCCGACGGAATCATGATTCACAGCCGCAAAAAGGACGGCCTGGAGATCCTCGAATTCGCCCGGCTGTTCCGCCGCCATTGCCTACAGGTGCCGCTGATCTGCGTGCCGACCAGCTATGCCCACTTAAGTTTCGACGAGCTGGAAGGGGCCGGCTTCAACGCGGTGATCTACGCCAACCACATGTTGCGCAGTGCCTACATGGCCATGCGCGATGTGGCGGTGGGCATCCTTGAACACGGCCGGACCCTGGAGGTGGAACCCCGCTGCCTGGGCATCGACGAGATTCTCGACCTGGTGCCGGGCACCCGTTGACCGCGGCGTTCTTGGAAATGGCCTGTTTCGTCTTGGAGGGGTAGAGGATTCAGGCTGTTAATGAATAAGAATTTTCTTACATACGCTGGTCGGACGGATGCCTAGAATGGCCCCGTTCGCCCGGCCAGGTATCACAGTGAACCGCAACTTAGCGGTGCCTGGTCAGGGTGGGCTGCAACATCGCGGCCCCCGGCCCCCGGCCTTCGCTGCACTGCCGACTGCCCTCGGCTGGCCGGGTTGGCCCTTATCCCCTCCAGGCATCCGCCACGCTCCCCCGCCAATCCTGTTCCTTCCCTTACGCATTCCTGGATTATTTTTCACACAGATTTACAGCGTGTGGCCCCCATGCGAGCCCGTGATCGCGGCTGCCGATGCTGGCAATGACCTGGCCAACGGGTGGCAACCATCGGTGTGCGTTGAGCATTTCATTCATGAACGTGAGGGTGTGACAGGACACAGGACACAGGACAGCGTTACAGCGATGGGCACGCGTGCAACTGACTGGTCTGCGGCTTTGTCCCGAACGACAAAGGATCGCCTCCTCAGTACAGGGTTTACGGGGTGTTTGACGAAGCGCGCAAAATCTTGCGCAGCGGACGGCGGGCACTGCCCGGGCTTGGACGGCGGCATTGATATCGGCACCGCCGCGCCAGCGGGCGCGGCGGCGCAACGGGCGGCGATTACAGGCGCGGCTGCTCCGGGGGCAGGCCCAGCAACTGGTGCAGGGTGTTGATCAGGGCTTGTTGGCGCAGCCGGTCCTCCTGGTGCCGGGCTTCGGCGGCGGCGACATCGGCGTGGCAGTGCGGGCAGGTGCTCTCAACGGCGTGGATGTACTCCAGGCAATTACGGCACAGGGCCAGGCGCGGCGGGATGCGGCCTTCGGCGGGGGCTGCCTGCCCCTGGTTGACCCAGGCCAGCTTGATCACCTGACCGCTGTCGCTGACTCTGGTCATGGCTTCGCCGGTGTCGATGCGCTCGGTGATCAGGTCGAAGCGGCCCACGGAGAAGGACGCCGGGCCCGCGTCCTCGAGTTTGACGATGCGCTCGCGCAGGCCTTTTTTCTGCAGGTCCAGGGCCCGGTAGTGGCAATAGGGGTTGTTGCCCGGTTTGCCCAGCAGCGAGTGCGAGGTCCAGGTGCAGCCGCCACGGCAGACGTCGTTGTAGTAGCAGCTGCGGCAATAGCCCCACAGATCGTCCATCGAGCGCAGGCGGCCGAAATGCATGCCTTCGCTGTAGTGCCAGATGTCGTGCAGGCTCATGTTGCGCACGTTGCCGCCGGAGAACCCCACGGTGGCCAGGGACGGACAACCCTTGACCGTGCCGTCGGCTTCCAGGGCCAGCACCGTCTGCCCGGCGGCGCAGCCGGTCCAGTGCACCCGGTCGTCGCCGAAGCCGCGCCACATGTGTTCGTAGGGGCCGTAGTAGCCGATGTTGTTGCCGATGTTCATCAGCAGGCCGCGCTCGTTGCCTTCGCGGTACAGGCGCGCCAGCAGCGGCATGACCTCCAGCAGTTGGTAGGGCTGCATCAGCAGTTCGGGGTGATCCACGGCGTTGCCCATGGCCACGGTCAGCTGGATCTGCCAGTGCTTGGCGCCGGCGTCGATGATCAGGTCCATCAGGGCCGGCAGGTCGGGCAGGGTGGCGGCGCCGATCTGCGTGTTGACGCTGATCTTGAGCCCGGCCTGCCTGGCCCGGTGCAGGGTGTCCAGGGCCTTGTCGAACGAGCCCGGCACATTGCGCACCGCGTCGTGCAGCGGCGCCAAGCCGTCCAGGGACACGCCGACGCCATCGAGCCCGGCGTCCACTGCGGCCTGCATCTTGGCCGGGGTCAGGTTGCGACCGCCGGTCTGGATCGCCACATACATGCCGTGGTCGTGGATAGCCTGGATCAGTCGCGTCCAGTCCTTGCGCAAATAGGCTTCGCCACCGATCAGGGTAATTTCCCGGGTGCCCAAGGCGGCCAGTGAATCGATCACCGCCAGGCATTCCTCGGTGCTCAGTTCACCGGGGCGCCTATGCCCGGCCCGGGAGCCGCAGTGCAGGCACTTGAGGTCGCAGGCGAGGGTGATTTCCCAGACCACGTGCACCGGCACATAGCGCTTGAGGTCGTTTTCGCTGAGGTAGCGGGCGGGGAGACGGTCTGACATGAAAGATCCTTGCGCACCCAGCGGTGCGCGGCAGCAAGCCATTGAAACAGGCGCGCCTTCCGCGGCTGGCGAGGGCGCGATCGGTTTGGCCAAGTCGGGGCCGCCCGATGACGGCCGGCCCCGCTGGCCTGGACTCAGCGGCGCTCCAGGCGGCTGATTTCTGCCTGCAACTGCTGCGCCGCCTGGCTCAGGTTTTCACTGTTGGCCAGTTGCTGCTCGCCCTGGGCCACCAGCGCCTTGAGCCGCGCCAGGTCGCCGCTGGTCTGGGCCTCCTGCAGCGCCACCGCGTACAGCGGGTGCATGTGGGGCTGGCCGGCCTGGACTGCGCGCTCGCCGGGCGACTGCTCCACCGCTGCCTGGCTCACGGCGGCGTGTTGCACCACATGCCAATGACCCTGGTACTGGTACTTGTAGCTGGCGAAGCCGCTGGCCCAGTCGAGACCGAGGATGCCCTGCAGATGGAACGTCTCGGCGATCTGGCTGGTGGGACCGCTGGGGTTGCCGGCCAGGCTGAGGATAATGTGGCCCTCGCTGGACGGATCAAGCTTGACCTGGGAGTAGTCGCCCCAGACATCGGCGAGGACATTCACCGGTGGCGAGGTGCTCTGGGTCACCCGAGCCACGCCGCTGACTTTTTTCTGCGGGGTGTTGACCAGCAGGTCGAGGGTCAGCACCGGCGCTCCGATCACAGGGTTGGCGACGATGAGGCGGGTATGGAACAGTCCGATTGTCATGCTGCAACTCCTTATCTGGATAGAAGGCATCAAGTTCGATGGATGGCCTTGATCAGCGGCGTTCTTGCTTCTCGATCTCGGCCTTGGCGGCGTCCAGCGCGGTGCGGATCAGCGGCAGCTGTTCCAGTTGCTGGGTGGCCACCCGATGCAGGCTCTTCATCTGTGCCAGATCGCCGCTGGCGATGGCGCCGTGAATCGGCCCGCCATACAGCGCGGCGTTGGTGCTGTTCACGGCGCTGTACTGGCCCTGGTGCTTGGGAGTCGACAGGGTGCTGGACTGCACCGTCTCCTGCAGATGGGCGGGCACCTGATTGACCGAAACCCAGTTGTGGCCGTTGAAGTACTGGTAGTTGGCGATGCCTTCCTTCCAGTCGTCACTGACCACCAGGTGCAGCTTGAAGGTGATGATCGAGTTCGAGCCGGGGCCGCCCTGATTGCCCTGGGCGGTGATGAGGATCTTGCTGGTGCTGGGTGGCATGACCGTAAGGTAGGTGTACTGACCCCAGACATCGCTGTGCAGGTCCAGGGGCGGGTTGATCGCCTGGGTGATGGTCGAACCGCCGCGCACACTGTGATCGGGGGTATAGACCAGCAGGTTGAGGATCAGACTGGGCGCCCCGGACTGAGCGGTACCGATGCGATAGCTCAGGGGGAACAGACCTTCGGCGTGGGAATTGGAACCGGACATATGCTTTGCCTCCATTCAATGACGGGGAAACAGCGGTCAGTGCTGCTCCAGCCGGGCGACTTCCTTGGCCAGCTGTTCGTAGGCGCTTTTCAGATCCTTGGGTTCGTCGCTCTTCGGATCGCGCTTGGCCAGCAGGGCTTTCATCTGGGGTAGCTGCCCTTCGGCGATGGCCGACTGGATCGCGACTCCGTAGGGGACAACCGTGTGTTGCGAAGTGGGGCTCATGGTGTGTGCCTTCCGTGGGGTTAGGGGGGCTGCGCTACTCGGCAGCCTTTGCAGTTAAGCAGCGCGGATGGAGTTGGCGGGGTAATGGCACATTGATTTTGTGGATTTCCGACAGGTGGATTCACAGAGGTAAGGGGTTGATTTTGTGGAAATTCCAAAGGGCGATATGCAAGGGGGAGGTGAGTGCGGATGGCGATAGAGGGGGGCTGGTGGTTTCGCTTTTGCAGCGGTGGGTGGGGGACATGTCCGTGCTGCGGTCACGGTGGTTTGGGGGGCCGATCTTGCGGCGAGTGGGATGGGTTACATGTCCGTTGCTGCGGGTGCGGTTGCTTTGGGGCTCGATCTTGCGGCGAGTGGGATGGGTTACATGTCCGTTGCTGCGGGTGCGGTTGCTTTGGGGCTCGATCTTGCGGCGAGTGGGATGGGGTACATATCCGTTGCTGCGGTAACGGCTGCTTAGGGTTTCGCCCTTACGGCGAGTCCTTTTTTTCAAACGCCGGAGTGCCGGCCCAGCAAAAAGGAACCAAAAGGGCTTGCCCCTCCATGGGCCCCTCGCTATGCGAGGCCCCGAGTGGAGGGGCAGAAGCGTTTTGCTCACCTTTTGCGCTCTTCAAAAGTGAGCCGCTGTAAGAGCCATCCCTTTCAAGGTCTTGGGTAAAATGCGCTGAAATTCAGTCAGGAAGACCCGAGCGATGTGGGCCGATGTACTAGCGCGATTCGAGAAAAAAGCACCTGCCAGCGTGATGGCCAAATTGGCCTTGGAGCAAGCCATTGCGCCGGAGTGGGTCGATCAGGTTTTCGAAGAGCACCGACAACGGCAGTACTCTCGCGAATTGCTGTTCTCGACCATCGTCAAGCTCATGTCCCTTGTTTCCTTGGGCTTGCGGCCGTCACTGCACGCTGCAGCCAGGCAGCTTGAAGAGCTTCCGGTCAGCCTCGCGGCTCTTTACGACAATATCAGCCGTACCGAACCTGCGCTGTTGCGAGCGTTGATCACAGGTTGTGCTCAGCGTCTGGCACCGACGATCAAGGAACTGGGTTGTTCAGCCATGCTTGCCGACTGGCAAGTTCGGGTGGTCGATGGCAGCCACCTGGCATCTACTGAAAAGCGCCTTGGCGCGCTGCGCCAAGAACGGGGGGCGGCTCGCCCCGGTTTTTCGGTTGTGGTCTACGACCCCGATCTGGATCAAGTAATTGACCTCCAACCCTGCGAAGACGCCTATGCGAGTGAGCGTGTCTGCGTCTTGCCGCTACTGGCCGAGGCCAAGGCCAATCAGGTTTGGATCGCTGATCGGCTCTACTGCACGCTTCCTGTAATGGAGGCTTGTGAGCAGGTAAAAACGTCGTTTGTCATTCGTCAGCAAGCCAAGCACCCACGCCTGATTCAGGAGGGTGAGTGGCAAGCACCTGCGCCTGTTGCAACAGGTACGGTGCGTGAGCAGACCATCGAAGTGAAAGGCGGTCATTTATGGCGTCGTGTTGAACTGACGCTTCATTCGCCAAACGACTCAGGTGATAGCTGTTTGATGTTCTGGAGCAATCTGCCCGAGCACATCAGCGCACAACAGATCGCGGATTTTTATCGTCGTCGCTGGAGTATTGAAGGGATGTTCCAACGACTGGAAGCGATTCTGGAAAGTGAAATTGAAACCCTCGGCAGTCCGCGGGCAGCCTTGCTTGGCTTCACCACTGCCGTGCTGGCGTACAACGTTTTGGCCTTGCTCAAACGCAGTGTCGAACAAGCTCACCGGGATTCTCTGCCCGAGGGTTGGGAGGCTTCGCTCTATCATTTGGCGATTCAGGTCAGGGCTGGCTATGAGGGCATGCAGATCGCTTTGCCTAGCGAGTATCTGCCGACTGTTTCAATGGAAGAACTCGCCCAACGCCTGCTGGGATTGGCCAAGAACATCCAACCCAAGCAAGTCGCCAAAAGCCCACGAGGCCCCAAGGTACCCAAGCCCAAAACATGGGTGCAAGGGACGGCCGTGAATGCCCATGTTTCAACCGATCGAGTCATCAAGGCCGCCAAAACGAAAAGACCTTGAAAGGGATGGCTGTAAGAGCGGAACCGCCAGCGGCCGCACCCGCAAGAACGGATATGTACCCAAACCCGCTGTAAAAGCGGAACCGCCAGTAGCCGCACCCGCAGCACCGGATATGTCCCCCTCCCCAAAAAAAGCCCCAGGACTCAAACCACCCCCAACTCCCTCAACTGGCGCCGCGTTTCCCCACCGGCCACATGATGAATCGCCCGCCACCCCAACGCCCTGGCCGCGACGATATTTGGCGCATGGTCGTCAATGAACACCAGCTCCTCCGGCGCCACCCCCGGCAAATGCGCGCGAATCCGCCCCAGGGTCGTGTGATAGATCTCGGCATCCGGCTTGATCTGCCGCTCCTGCCCCGACACCACGATGTCGCGGAACTTCTGTAAAAACGGATAGTGCTCCCAGGCATAGGGAAAGGTTTCCTGGGACCAGTTGGTCAACCCGAACAGCGGCATCTGCGCTTGGTGCAGGTCCTGAAGCAGGGCCACGCCTTCCTCCAGCGGTCCCTTGAGCATCTCCGGCCAGCGTCCGTAATAGGCCTCGATCATCGGCGCATGTTCCGGGTGCTCAGCCACCAGGCTGCGGGTCGCTTCGGCCAGGGGCCGCCCGGCGTCCTGCTGGGTGTTCCAGGCCTGGGTGCAGACGGTGTCGAGGAACCACTGGCGACGCTCGTCGTCGGGGATCAGTTGGCGGTACAGGTGATGCGGGCTCCAGTCGAACAGCACGCCACCAAAATCGAAAACCACGGCACGAATCGTCATCAACACTTCCTTTTCTGCGGTTGTGGGCCAGGGCGTCATCCTGCGACGCTGCGCAGCGCAATGCAATTTACCGGTGGCCATGGGGCCGTTTGCCGGCAGCCTTGAAGCGGATCGCGATCCAACGGCTGTACCCGCCCTGTTGCGGGTTAGCACAGGAATTGACCATGGCTGACAAGAACCCCACGGGACCGCGCTCGTCCGAGTACGCCTCGAATCCCCATGACCCGGGTTTCGGCCCCGACTCGCCGGACCTCGCCGACCCCTAGGTCGATCCGGTGGGGCCGGCCAGGGCGCCTTTGGATCAGCCCGAACCCGAGCATCAACGCAAGCGCTCGCGAGTCTACGACCCCCTGGTCAATCTGAGGGAATGATCCCGGCGCGCCGACATGCGGCAGTCGCCGGGTGGTTTTGCGGGTGTAAGGTAAAACGGCCAAACTCCAGGCACGCTGACAAAAAGGAGGTGTCCATGAGTACGCCACTGTTGAACAAGTTGCAGATCAACGGTTATCAGGTATTGAGCGTCAACTACGGCCCCTGGAAGGTCTGCACAGCGGGTGACCGGCTCGCCACTTTCGGCACCCGGGAAGAGGCCCTGGCCTTTGCCGCCGCCTTGCCGGTGCGCAGGGAAGCACCGGCCACTAAGCTTCGATAGCACAGGACGGGACACCCGGCAGAAAAAAGCCCCGATCGGTTCGGGGCTTTTTTGTGTCAGGCTGCTGCAAGCGCCGGGTCAGTCGACAATCACCGGCTCGTTCGGATCATCGCTCAGGCACACGGTCAATTGCTCCCCGGCCTTGTTGAACGCGCAGCGGGGCAGGGTTTGCTGCTTGATGAAGCTCAGCGGCGGCAGGATGAACACCGCCGCCAGCACCAGCGCCCACAGGGTCTGCAGAAACAGCACATCGGCGCTGTGGGCGGCGGGCCGTGAGACGAGGCGGCGGCGCCAGTACAGGTACAGGCCGCTGATGAAGAGTACGCCGACGACGCCCATCATGTAGTCCAGCTCCCAGGCCTGGGGGCTGAACGCACGGGTGCCATCCTCATCATCCGGGTAGGTGAGCCGCCACCACACCCCCAGCAGCAATGGCACCAGCCCGGCCATCAGCCAGGCCATACGCGCACCGGGCATCCGGGTCAGCAGGGCCAGGACCAGGCCGATCAGGCACAGCACCCAGGCAAAGAGGTACAGCTGAAAACCCATGGCGCCGCCGAACAGCGTGCCGCTGACATCCCGCGGTTGCATCATTTGCACATCGCAGATCAGCATCACCGACAGCGGGATGGCGACGACGATCCAGCACAGGGGGCGGTACAGCCACAACCACAGGGTAAACAGGTGAGACATGGTCACACTCATCAAGGTAGAGAACAGGTAGAAAGAAGCCGGGGTGACGCTCAGTCGACAATCACTCGGGTGTCCGGACCCAGGCATACGCTCAACTGATTGCCGGCTCGGTCGAAGGCGCAATAGGGCAGGGGTTTGCGGGTGATGGCCAGCAGCGGTGGGAGCATGAAGGTCGCTGCCAGCACCAGGGCCCACAGGGTGCGCAGCAACAGCAGATTGCCAGTGGCGGGTGGGCGCGGCTTGAGCCGCTGCTGACGCAACAGGTAGACGCCGCTGTAGACCAGGGCGAAGCCGAAGACCATCACATAGTCCAGCTCCCGGGGTTGGATGCTGAAGATCAGGTTGCCGTCGAAATCATCCGGGTAGTTGATCCGCCACCACAGGCCCAGCAGCCCTTGCACCAGCCCGGCGACGATCAACGCCAGGCGCGCGCCGGGTACCCGGGTCAGCAGCGCCAGCACCAGGCCCAGGACGCTGAGGGCCCAGCCGCCCAGGTACATCACAAAGTCCATGGAGCCGCCGAACAGGGTGCCGCCGACCTCGCGGGGGACGATCAGGTTCAGGTTGCAATGGATCATGCTGGCCGTGGGCGCGGCGACGGCGATCCAGCACAGCGGGTAGTAGAGCCTGGACCAGAGGGTGTACAGGGGCGACATGCAGGGACTCGAAAATGACAGGGCCGATGAGGGGGAGTGGCGGGTTGGATTCAGGCGAACAGCAAACCGCAGGCAACCGCGAACAGCGCCAGGGCGAGGCTGATGCCCACCAGGGGAATGCGGAACCAGTAACGAATCGCCAGCAGCCACAGGCTGGCAAGAAAGCCCAGGCCGATCAGCAGCAGGCCGCGGGCTTCCAGCAGCAGGGCCGGGTGCAGCCAGGCCAGGTAGCCATAGACCAGGCCGAACAGTATGGCGCCCAGGCTGTGGCTGGCATTGAAGCCGACCCAGGCCCGCCACAGGCTGGTCTGGCCGGTGATCATCGGCGATACCTGGCGCATGCGTTCGGCCAGGGCCGGATCGCGGGGCTGGAATTTGTCGGTGGCGAAGGTGTAGATCAGGTGCAGGGTGCCGAGCAGCAGCACGATGGCTGAGCTGGCGACGATCAGGGCGGGGGTCAACACGTTTCTTCCTTGGGCGGTGTCCGGGTGCGAAGTATGCCGGGTCGCTTGAGGTTTTGCATCCGTGGGGAGGCTGTTGCCTGAGCTTGGAGCTGGAGCTGGAGCTGGAGCTGGGGCTGGAGCTGGGGCAGGGCGGCGGGCGCCCTGCCCGGGCACTCAGAAGTGCTCGGCGTCGAGGCCGAACAGCGAGGAACTGCCGGCGCGGATGCTCTGCTCCAGGCTGAGAATGCGCGGCAGCAAGCGGCTGAAGTAGAAGCGCGCGGTGGCCAGCTTGGCACCGTAGAAACCGGGGTCTTCAGCGTGCTTGTGCTCGGCCACCTGGGCCATGCGCGCCCACAGGTAGGCGTAGGCCACGTAGCCGAACAGTTGCAGGTATTCGACGCAGGCGCTGCCCACCGCGTGGGGGTTGTGCGCGGCCTGCTCGCGCAGCCAGTCGCTGAGGTCTTCCAGGCGCTGCACCGCGTCCAGTAGTTCGGCGGCGTAGGCGGCGCCTGGCAGGTAGGCATAGTCGCGGATCTCGCCGGTGAACAGGCGCAGGGCCACGCCGCCATTGCCCACCACCTTGCGCCCCAAGAGGTCCAGGGCCTGGATGCCGTTGGTGCCTTCGTAGATCTGCGCGATGCGCACATCGCGCACCAGTTGCTCCTGGCCCCATTCGCGAATGTAGCCGTGGCCGCCGAAGATCTGCTGGCCGAGCACGCAACTGTCCAGGCCGGTGTCGGTGAAGAAGGCCTTGGCCACCGGGGTCAGCAGCGCCACCAGCGCTTCGGCGTTGTGCCGCTCATGGGGCTGGTCGGCGAACTTGGCCAGGTCCAACTGCTGGCCGACGTAGCTGGCGAAGGCCCGGCCGCCTTCGGTCATGGCCTTCATGGTCAGCAGCATGCGCCGCACATCGGGGTGAACGATGATCGGGTCGGCGATCTTGTCCTTGGCCACCGGGCCGGCCGGGGAGCGGCTCTGGATGCGTTCGCGGGCGTAGGTGCGGGCGTTCTGGTAGGAGTTCTCGGCGCAGCCGATGCCCTGGATGCCGATGGACAGGCGCTCGTAGTTCATCATGGTGAACATCGCCGCCAGGCCCTTGTTGGCCTCGCCGATCAGCCAGCCGCTGGCGCCGTCGAAGTTCAGCACGCAGGTGGCCGAGGCCTTGATGCCCATCTTGTGTTCGATGGAGCCGCAGCTCACCGCGTTGGCTGCGCCGAGGTGGCCGTTGGCGTCGACCTGGATCTTCGGCACCAGGAACAGCGAGATGCCCTTGGGCCCTGCGGGGGCGTCCGGCAGCTTGGCCAGCACCAGGTGGATGATGTTCTCGGTCAGGTCCTGCTCGCCGCCGGTGATGAAGATCTTGCTGCCGCTGATGCGGTAGCTGCCATCGGCCTGGGGTTCGGCGCGGGTGCGGATGATCCCCAGGTCGGTGCCGGCATGGGCCTCGGTCAGGCACATGGAACCGGCCCAGCGGCCTTCGTACATCGGCGGCAGGTAGCGCTGCTTGAGCTCCTCGCTGGCGTGGGCGTCGATGGCCAGGCAGGCCCCGGAACTCAGGGCCGAGTACAGGGCGAAACTGGAATTGGCGGCGTAGAGCATCTCTTCGAACTGCACCGCGAGCATCTTCGGCATGCCCATGCCGCCGTAGGCCGGGTTGCCGCTCAGGCCAACCCAACCGCCCTGGATATAGGTGCTGTAGGCCTCCTTGAAGCCGGCCGGGGTGCTTACCTGCCCGGCGTGCCAGCTGGCGCCTTCTTCGTCGCCGCTGCGGTTGAGCGGGGCGATCAGATTGCCGGTGACCTTGGCCGCTTCTTCGAGAATGGCGTCGGCGGTGTCGGCGTCCACGGTGTCGGCCAGGGCCGGCAGGCGCGCCCAGAGCTGGGGGGCGTTGAACACTTCATGCAGGACAAAGCGCATATCGCGCAGCGGAGCATTGAATTCGGGCATTGCAGGAACCTCGGGCAAAAAGGGGAGGTTGAGCGGCCGTGGCCGCATGAATCGAAAACGAAACCCGCCCTCTTGCAGGAGCCGGCATGCCGGCGAAGCGCCCCGCGAGCCCTGTATCGCCCTGGCCGACGCCTTCGCGGGCAAACCGGCTGCGGATGCAGGGACCTTGAGGGCGCCTTCGCTGACAAGTCAGCTCCTACCGGAGAGGGGCTGGTGTATTCAGGCTAGAGGTTTTTCGCCAGGTCGCGCAGGACGAATTTCTGGATCTTGCCGGTGGAGGTCTTGGGCAACTGGCTGAAAACCACGGTGCGCGGCACCTTGAAGCCTGCCAGGTGCTCGCGGCAGAAGGCGATGATCTGCGCCTCGCTCACCTCCTGATGATCGGCCTTGAGGGTGATGAAGGCGCAGGGGGTTTCGCCCCATTTTTCATCGGGTCGGGCCACCACTGCCGCTTCCAGCACCGCCGGATGGCGATAGAGCACGCCTTCGAGCTCAATGGTGGAGATGTTCTCGCCGCCGGAAATGATGATGTCCTTGAGCCGGTCGCGGATTTCGATATAGCCGTCCGGATGGGTTACCGCCAGATCGCCGGTGTGGAACCAGCCGCCCTCGAAGGCCTCGGTGGTGGCCGTGGGGTTCTTCAGGTAGCCCTTCATCACGGTGTTGCCGCGCATGAAGATCTCACCGATGGTCTGGCCGTCATGGGGCGTGGGTTGCAGGGTTTTCGGGTCGGCCACCATGACCCCTTCCAAGGTCGGGTAGCGCACCCCCTGGCGTGCCTTGATCTGCGCCCGCTGTTCCAGCGCCAGTTCGTCCCAGGCCGCGTGCCAGGCGCACAGGGTCACCGGGCCGTAGACCTCGGTCAGGCCGTAGACGTGGGTGACCTTGATGCCCATTTCCTCCACGGCGCCGATCACCTTGGCCGGTGGCGCCGCCCCGGCGACCATGGCGTTGACCGGGTGGTCGATGGCCGCCTTGGCCGAGTCCGGCATGTTCACCAGGGCATTGAGCACGATCGGTGCGCCGCACAGGTGAGTGACCTGGTGTTCGTGGATCAGGTTGAGAATTTTCTGCGGGTCGACCCGGCGCAGGAACACATGCACGCCCGCCAGGGCGGTGACGATCCACGGGTAGCACCAGCCATTGCAATGGAACATCGGCAGGGTCCACAGATACACCGGGTGGTTACCCATGGCCCAGATCATCTGGTTGCCCAGGGAATTGAGGTAGGCGCCGCGGTGGTGATAGACCACGCCCTTGGGGTTGCCGGTAGTACCCGAGGTGTAGTTCAGGGCGATGGCCTGCCATTCGTCCTCCGGCCACTGCCAGGGGTACTCTGGGTCGCCTTCGGCGAGAAATGCCTCGTAATCCAGATCGCTGACCGCCTGGCCTTCGCCGTATTCCGGGTCGTCGACATCGATCACCAGTGGCGGGTGGTCGAGCATGGCCACGGCGGCGTGGATCACCTCATGGAACTCGCGGTCGGCGATCAGCACCTTGGCTTCGCCGTGGGCCAGCATGAAGGCGATGGCCTCGGCGTCCAGGCGCACGTTGAGGGCATTGAGCACGGCGCCGATCATCGGCACGCCAAAATGCGCCTCGAGCATCGCCGGGATATTCGGCAGCATCACCGCCACTGTGTCGTTCTTGCCGATGCCACGGCCGGCCAGGGCCGAGGCCAGACGCCGGCAGCGGCTGTAGGTCTGGGCCCAGGTGCGCCGGATCGAGCCGTGGATCACCGCCGGATACTCGGGGTAAACCGCAGCGGTGCGTTCGATGAAGCTCAAGGGAGAGAGGGCGATATGGTTGACGGCAGACGGCGCGAGGCCTTGCTCGTAGATGGACATGGTTCGGGTACCCGGTGGCTGATTATTAGCTCTATTGGCCGACGCTTGCGTGGTGGGTGCAGCCTGCCTGAAACCCTTACCGTGGGAGCCGGCTTGCCGGCGAAGGCGATCTCACGGGCCCCTTCGCTGGCAAACCAGCTCCTGCGTTCGGTGTTCCCTACAAGCAGCACACCCAGCGAAAGCTCGGTGACTTATCCGGGGTCTTTTATATACTGTTTGTCGACTGATATGGAAGTACTACCTGAGTTGTATAGTATTTGTACTATATTTAAAATTCGCTGTTGTCACCCACAGGTTGATCGACAATGCCTACCTCCACCCACCTGAGCCGCTGGTTGCAGCAACAGCGCGAAGGCCAGTTGCCGGACTCGCCCTGGCTCGGCCACGACCCACAGCCGAGCCTGCTGCTGGACGCCCGGGCACAGCCGCTGGACCTCAATCCGGCGTTGCGCCAGTGGCTGGATGGCGCAGCATCGAGCGATCTCGCGGCCCTGCTGCCGATCAACCACCCGGCGCTGGTGCGGGCATGTCTGGCGCAGCAACGGGCCATCGAACAGGTCGAGGCCCAGTGGGGCGAGCGGATTCTGCTCTGGACCTTTATCCCCGACCCCCAGCGGCAACGAGTGTTGGCCCGTTGTAGCGAAGCCACGGCGCAGTTGCTGGCCGAGCGTGAATCGGCCAAGGCCCGGCGCCTGTACCGGCTGATCACCGAAAACACCACCGACCTGATTTCCCGGCACACTCCGGATGGCCGCTTCCTCGATGCCTCGCCGGCGTCCTGGACCCTGTTGGGCTACTGGCCCGAGCAACTGCGCGGCCTGCTGGCCCGCAGCCTGTTCCACAGCCAGGACCTGGCCGGGCTGATGCAGCGCACCCAGGACGCCCTGGAGCAGGACGGCTACCACACCATGACCTACCGTATTCGCCACCGCGACGGCCATTACCTGTGGTTCGAAACCGCCTGCCGGGGCATCCGCGATACCTACACCGGCACCGTGGTGGAAGTGGTGGCGGTGTCCCGGGACATCACCGCCCGGGTCCAGGCCGAAGAGAACAAGCGGCGCCTGGCCGAAGTGGTGGAAGCCAACCCCGACCCGGTGCTGTTCATCCAGCCCAGTGGCGCGGTGACTTACCTCAACCCGGCGGCGCGGCGCACCCTGGGGCTCGGGGTCGATCAAGCGATGCCCGACCTGGCCTCGATACTCAGCCCCCAAGTGCTGGACAGCCTGCAATGCGAGGGCTGGGAGCGCGCCGAGCGCTGCGCTCGCTGGAGCATCGAGGCGCGCCTGCAACCGCCGGCCGGCGGCGCCTCGGTGCCAGTGTCGCTGATGCTCCTGGCCCACCGTGCGGCCAGTGGCGAGCGCTTCTATTCCCTGGTGGCCCACGACCAGAGCGAGCGCGAACTGCGCGAAGCCCAGCAGCGCCATCACCAGGACGAACTGGCCCACACTGCGCGGGTGGTGACCCTGGGCGAACTGGCCTCGGGCATCGCTCACGAGATCAACCAGCCGCTGGCGGCGGTGGTCAATTACGCCAACGCCAGCCAGCGTTATTTGCAGGCACTGGACACTCACCCCGAGGCCGCCCGCAAGGTTGCCCAGGGCCTGGAACGGATTGCCGATCAAGCCACCCACGCCGCCGAAGTGATCAAGCGTTTGCGGGCCTTTCTGCGCAAGGGCGGGCGCCGGGTGCAGGCCCTGGACCTCGCCGAAGTAGCCCGGGAAACCGTGCGCCTGTGTGCCTGGGAAGCCCAGGCCAGCCAGGTGACGATCGACTTGCACCTGGCGGATAATCTGCCGCCGGTGTACGCCGACCGGGTGCTGCTGGAGCAGGTGCTGCTGAACCTTTTGCGCAACGCCATCGAGGCCAATCGCGAAGTGCACGGGCAGCAGGGCTCGCACATTGTGCTGGCGGCCGAGGCGAGGAGCGAAGGCGGGGTGCAGATCAGCGTCAGCGACCAGGGCCCCGGGGTCTGTGCCGAGCAACTGCCGCAACTGTTCACCCCGTTCTACACCAGCAAGGTCAACGGCCTGGGGCTCGGATTGTCCATGAGCCGCAGCATCGTCGAAGGCTTTGGCGGCGACTTGCAGGCCCAGCCCCAGGCGGTGGGCCTGCGCATGTGCTGCCGGCTGCCGGCCAGCGCCCCGGCCGACCCCCCGGCAACTTCTCAGGCATCTTCCCAGGCAACGACAGGAGCAAGGCAATGACGAGCGTGGCGCAGCAGTTGGTGTACGTGGTCGACGACGACCCGGGCATGCTTGACTCCACCGTCTGGCTCCTGGAGTCGGTGGGGCTCAAGGCCGTGCCCTTCACCAGCGGCCGGGAGTTTCTCGAACACTGCGACCCCAGCCTGAACGCCTGCGTGCTACTGGATGTGCGCATGCCCGGCATGGGCGGGCTGAATGTCCAGGAAGAGCTGCGCCAGCGCGATATCCACCTGCCGCTGATCTTTGTCAGCGGCCACGCCGACGTGCCCATCGTGGTCCGCGCGTTCAAGGCCGGGGCGGTGGATTTCATCGAGAAGCCCTACAACGAACAGCTGCTGCTGGACAGCGTGCAGCAGGCCCTGAACCGCGCCGACAACCGTCAGAGCCAAAGCGCCGAACAGGCACGGGTGCACGCGCGGGTCGAGAGCCTCACGCCACGGGAGACGGATGTGCTGCTGCCGCTGGTCAAGGGCTACACCAATCGGGAGATTGCCGAACAGCTGGGGGTCAGCGTCAAGACCATCGACCTGTATCGCTCACGGGTGATGAAGCGCATGCAGGCCGAGCACCTGCCGGACCTGGTGGGCATGGCGATTGCCGTCGGCCTGGTGGACCCGCTGCACCTGCGCTGAGGTTCAGGCCACGGCGCTCTGGGGCGACGCACCGCCGAGCAGGCGCTCGATGGCGCCGCTCAGCAGGTTTTCCAGCAAGGCGTCGCGTTCACGCTCCGCCAGGGGCTGCTCGCTGAACCAACTGGGGGCGTTGTTCAGCAGGCTGGCCACTGCGTGGGCGGTGGCCCGTCGCGCCGCCTCACCCTGCCCGGGCGGGGGGCCCAGCAGTTGCAACAACTGTTGCTCGTAACGCTCGCGCAATTGCCCGACCCGCAGTTGCTGGTCGGGATTGAGGCAGCCGCTGTCGCGCTCCACCAGGCGAAAATGCCGCGGCAATTCCCGGTGCAACTTCAGGTGGGCGCGGATCAGCGCCGGCAGGCAGTCGCCCTGCAACTTGCGCCGCTGCAGGCGCTTGAGGGTGCTGTGCAGCTCATCGAAGAACTCTTCGATCAGGTCCAGCAGCAGGTGCTGCTTGCTCGGGTAATGGTGGTACAGCGAGCCTGGGGTCAATCCCAGATGGCTCGCCAGCTCACGCATGCCGACCTGGCCGAAGCCCTTGCTGGCGAACAGCTCCAGGGCCTTGTCGCGGCTTTCGGCAAAGCGTGAGCAGCGCTCAGCCATAGGGATGGAAACCCCGACCGGTCTTGCGCCCCAGGTAACCGGCGGCGACCATTTCCTTGAGCAGCGGCGCGGGGCGGTACTTGCTGTCGTTGAACCCCTCGTAGAAGGCTTCAAGGATCGCCAGCAGGGTGTCCAGGCCGATCAGGTCGGCCAGGGCCAGCGGGCCGATCGGCTGGTTGCAGCCCAGGCGCATGCCGGCGTCGATGTCCTCGGCGCTGGCCAAGCCTTCCTGGAACACCAGGATCGCCTCGTTGATCATCGGTACCAGGATGCGATTGACCACAAAACCCGGGCGGTTGCCGGCAGTGATCGCGGTCTTGCCCAGGCGCTCGGCCATATGCATGGCCAAGGCGTGGGTCGCGTCACTGGTCTGCAGGCCGCGGATCACCTCAATCAGGCCCATCACCGGCACCGGGTTGAAAAAATGCAGGCCGATAAAGCGCTCCGGCGCGCTGACGCTGGCGGCCAGTTGGGTGATCGACAGCGACGAGGTGTTGGAGGCGATCACGCACTCGGCGCTGACCTGGGCGGCGATCTGCTGCAGCACCTTGAGCTTGAGGTCCAGATTCTCGGTGGCGGCTTCGATCACCAGTTGCGCATCCTTGAGCGCACTGTAGTCGGTGCTGATGCGGATCCGGCCGAGGGCGGCGCGCTTGGCGTCTTCGCTCAAGGTGCCTTTGCTCACCTGGCGGTCGAGGTTCTTGCCGATGGTGGCCAGGGCTTTTTCCAGAGCGCCCTGGGCGATGTCCAGCAGGGTCACGTCAAAGCCCGCCTGGGCGCAGACCTGGGCAATGCCGTTGCCCATGGTGCCGGCACCGATCACCCCGATATTTGCAAGATTCATCTTCAGCTCTTCCTTTGTTCATGGCCTTCGCGGAGCATGGCGCGGATGCCTTGCCCAGCGCTTTATCCAGCGCGAGTCTAGAGCCCCGCAGGCCGACCGGCCTATGCCGAAAGCGGTCAAGGGGGCTGGCGTTTTTTGCCATAGGTCCAGCTTCGGGAGCACAGCCACATATGCGTGAAACGGATTCGGTCGCGGTCTACTTTGTCCGGGTGATGACCCACGCCCTGCGCCAGCAGCCGGCGCGCCTGGCGGCGGTACTGAGCGAGGCCGGCATCGACCCGGCGTTGCTCGACCAGCCCCAGGCGCGGGTGCCCGGCAGCGCCTTTGCCGCGCTGTGGCTGATCCAGATCCGCGAGTTGCAGGACGAATTCTTCCAGCTTGACTCCCGCGGCATGCCGCCGGGGGCTTTCGCCCTGATCTGTCGTGGGCTGATCCAGGAACCCAACCTGGAAAAGGCCCTGCGCCAGTGCCTGAATAACTTTGGCCTGTTTCTGCGGGACGTCGGCGCCCACCTCAGCGTGCGCGGCAAGCGCGCGGTGATCAGCCTGGACAGCCGTTGCGACGATCCCGAGCGTGGCCACTACGCCGAAGAAACCCTGCTGGTGCTGATCATCAGCCTGCTGTGCTGGCTCGGCGGGCGGCGGATTCCCATCGACCGCGCCGACTTTCGCCATCATCGCCTGAGCCTCAGTGACGATGCGTTGCTGTGGGGCAGCAACCTGAGCTGGAACGCCGGGCGCACCGAGATCGAATTCGCCAGCCGTTTCCTGCGCCTGCCGGTGGTCCAGGACCTGGCCTCGCTCAAGGTCTTTTTGCGCAGCGCCCCGCAGTGGCTGGTGATCCGTTTTCGCAACCAGCACGGGCTGACCACCCAGGTGCACCAACGCCTGCGGGGCAGCCACTACAGCCAGTGGCCGACCCTGGAAGCCTTCGCCCGCGAAGTGCAGATGAGCGCCAGCACCCTGCGCCGGCGCCTGGAGCGCGAGGGCGGCTCGTACCAGGAGATCAAGGATGAAGTGCGCCGCGGCGTCGCCGTCGAACTGCTACGCCGCACCAGCGTCAGCATCAGTGAGATTGCCGAACTCACCGGCTTCCAGGAGCCCAGCGCCTTCCACCGCGCGTTCAAGAAATGGACCGGCGAAAGCCCCGGTCGCTACCGCGCCCGCTTCCAGCCTGCACCTGCCTGATTCCACGACATCACAGCAACTGTAGGAGCTGGCTTGCCAGCGAAGGCGTCCGCAAGATCACCGCCTGATCCGAGGGCCCATTCGCCGGCAAGCCGGCTTCTACAGAAACGCGCAACACCCCGGAGCGCCGTGTAGGAGCTGGCTTGCTAGCGAAGACGTCCGCAAGGTCACCGCCTGATCCGAGGGCCCTTTCGCCGGCAAGCCGGCTCCTACAGAGGTGTGGGTCAGGCGGGGCTGCGGCCGGGCATCTGGATGCCGTGCTGCTGCACGCGGCGGTACAGGGTGGCGCGGGAGATGCCCAGGGCCTTGGCCGCGGCCACGGGTTTCCAGCGGTGGCGCACCAGGGCGTCGAGCAGGGCCTGGCGTTCGGGGCTGGTGGCGCTTTCCTGGGCGGGCAGGGCGCCGTCGGTGGCGGCGCCGCGCAGTTGCTCGGGCAAGTCTTGCAGCTGGATCAGCGGCCCTTCGCACACGGCGCAGGCGTAGCGCAGTACATGGCGCAATTGCCGCACGTTGCCCGGCCAGCGGTAGCCCAGCAGGCATTCCAGCGCCGCATTGCCGAGCTGCACCGGCGCGCCGCAGCGCTTGGATTCCTCTTCGACAATCCGCGTGATCAGCGCCAGCCGGTCGCTGCGTTCGCGCAGCGGCGGCAGTTGAAAACGCGCGCCGCCGAGGCGGAAATACAGGTCCTCGCGAAAGCTGCCTTCGGCCACCAGCGCTTCCAGGTCGCGGTGGGTGGCGCAGATCACCTGGATGTCCACCGCCTTGCGCTGCGCGGCCCCCAGCGGCGCCACTTCACCCTCGGCCAGCACCCGCAGCAGGCGGGTCTGCAAGGCCAGGGGCATGTCGCCGATTTCATCGAGGAACAGGGTGCCGCCATCGGCCTGTTGCAGCAGCCCCTGCATGCCCTTGTTCGACGCCCCGGTAAAGGCTCCGGCGACATAGCCAAACAGCTCGCTCTCGATCAGGTTCTCGGGAATCGCCGCGCAGTTGACCGCGACAAAGGGCCGGTCCCGGCGCTGGCTGGCCTGGTGCAATTGGCGGGCGAAGACTTCCTTGCCGGAGCCGGTCTCGCCCTGGATCAGCACCGGCAGATGCCGGTCCTTGACCCGCACCGCCAGGCGCAGGCTCTGTTCCACCCGCGGGTCCAGCGGCTCGCCGGCCAGGCTCAGGCGCGGGCGGCTGCTCTGGGGCCGGCGCGGCGCCTGCAAGCGGCCATGCAACTCGGCGGACAGCGGGCACAGGCCCTCGTCCCGGGCGCGCTGCAACAGCTGCGGGTCGAACACCTGGGTGATGTGCTGCGGCAAGCGGCCATAGCGGCCCAGCAGGTAATGGCGCGCCGCCGGGTTCAGGGCCCGCAGGCAACCGTCATCGTCCCAGGCCAGCAGGTAATCGGGCTGGCTGTCGACATAGCCGGGGCTGGCATGGGCCCGCAGCACCCAGTAACCCTGGGCGCTGTTCATGAAGAATGCCTGTTCGATCTCCCGGGCGCTCTGCACCACCATCTGCCGGATCAGGTGCTGGGAACGGCGGTCATCCGGGGAGCGCACCGCCGAGACGTCCAGCACCCCCAGCAGCTCGCCCTGGGGATCGAACACCGGGGCGGCGGAGCAGGTCAGGCCGATGAACGCGGCGCGAAAATGGTCGCGCTTGTGCACCGTGATCGGCGTGCGCGCGGTGAGCACTGCGGCCACGCCGCAGGTGCCTTCTTCACCCTCCGACCAGCAGGTGCCCAGGTACAGCCCGGCCTTGCGGCAGTCGTTGCGCAGGGTGGACTCCACTCGGTAATCGATGGTCTGGCCCTGGGCGTCGGTGAGCAGCACGCAGTAGTCGGCGTCGCGCACCCGGCCATGCAGGCGCGCCACTTCTTCGCTGGCGATGCGCAAGAACAGCTCGGAGCGCTCGCGGCATTCCTTGAGCACGTTCTCCGACAGGATGCGGGGCCCCTGTAGCGAACCGGGGTCCAGCTGGTGCTGCTCCATGGAGCGCCGCCAGGAATCGAGGATCAGGCTCGGCACCGGCGCCTGGGGCAGGTGCGCGGCGTTTTTCAGCACTCGGCTGACGCAGTCCACATGGGCTTTTGAATGTGCGGAAAGCATGAAGGCCTCCGGTTGCAGCTTCTTATCGTTGTCGGTGCATTAAGCGCCGATCCGCGGCCCTGGACAAGCACCGGGCGGCGCTGGGACGGCAGTGAGACGCAACGTCTCAAGGTCTCGTCAAAGCCCCGTGCAGCCTGACATGCAACGTCTCACGAGCGGCTGGCTTCAACGCGCCGTAGCACGCATGTCAGCCGCTCTGGAACGGCCTTTTCCGCAGATTTTTCGACAACTGGCACCGGCCTTGCTCTAGCCCTTGGCAACCAGTCCTCGGCCACCAGCTCCTGGCCAGCAACGCCGACTGGCCCATCGAAGAATAAGAACGAGGTGCCCGATGTTTTCTCCTGCCTGTGCTCCGCCCGTGGTGAACCCATGAACCGCCGCCCCCTGACCGTCGGCATCATCGCCAACCCGGCCTCGGGCCGTGATGTGCGCCGCCTCACCGCCAATGCCGGGCTGTTCTCCAGCACCGACAAGGTCTCGGTGATCCAGCGCCTGCTGGCGGCCTTTGGCGCCACCGGCATCACCCAGGTGCTGATGCCCACCGACATGACCGGCATCGCCGCCGCGGTGCAGAAAAACAGCCGCAGCCGCCAGGCCCGGGAGCAGCACTGGCCGGCCCTGGAGTTCCTCGACCTGACCCTGCGTCAGAGCGTCGAGGACACCCGCCAGGCCGCGCGCTGGATGGCCGAGCGCGGGGTGTCGCTGATTGCCGTGCTCGGGGGCGACGGCACCCACAAGGCGGTGGCCGCCGAGGTCGGTGACATTGCGCTGCTGACCCTGTCCACTGGCACCAACAACGCCTTTCCGGAGCTGCGCGAAGCCACCAGCGCCGGGCTGGCTGGCGGGCTCTACGCCAGCGGCCGGGTGCCCGCCGAGATCGCCCTGCGGCGCAACAAGCGCCTGCTGGTGCGCGAACCATCCCGGGGCCTGAGCGAGGTGGCCCTGGTGGATGTGGCGGTGTCGCCCCTGGCCTTTGTCGGCGCCCGGGCCATCAGCCGCGCCAGCGATCTGGCGCAGGTCTTCGTGACCTTCGCCGAGCCGCAGTCCATCGGCATTTCCGCGCTCTGCGGGCTGTGGCTGCCGGTGACCCGCCAGGCCCCCCACGGCGCCTGGATGCGCCTGGACCCGCAGTCCCCCGAAGCGCTGCTGGTGCCCCTGGCCCCCGGCCTGCTGCAGGGCTGCGGCGTGCTGGACGCCGGCTACCTGCAACCCAACGAGCCCCAGCCGCTGTGCCTGAGCGCCGGCACCCTGGCCCTGGATGGCGAGCGCGAGATCGAGTTCAACCCCCACGACCGGCCCACGGTCACCCTGGATGCCGGCGGCCCGCTGAGCATCGACGTCAACGCGGTCCTGGAACACGCGGCGCGCCAGCGCCTGCTGGCCATCGACCGCGATCACCGGCAACACCCCGTGAACCTTCAGTCCGAAGACACCCTGGAGAATAAAAATGTCGACACCCCTGACCACTGACCAGTTGCTCCACGCCTACCGGGTGATGCGCACCATCCGCGCATTCGAAGAACGCCTGCATGTCGAGTTCGCCACCGGTGAGATCCCCGGTTTCGTCCACCTCTACGCCGGGGAAGAAGCCTCGGCCGCCGGGGTCATGGCCCACCTGCGCGACGATGACTGCATCGCCTCCAACCACCGCGGCCACGGCCATTGCATCGCCAAGGGCGTGGACGTGTTCGGGATGATGGCGGAGATCTACGGCAAGAAGACCGGGGTCTGCCAGGGCAAGGGCGGCTCCATGCACATCGCTGATTTCGAGAAGGGCATGCTCGGCGCCAACGGCATCGTCGGTGCCGGGGCGCCGCTGGTGGTGGGCGCGGCCCTGGCCGCGCGGCTGCAAGGCACCGACGGCGTGTCGGTGGTGTTCTTCGGCGACGGCGGCTCCAACGAAGGCGCGGTGTTCGAGGCCATGAACATGGCCTCGGTGTGGAACCTGCCGTGCCTGTTCATTGCCGAGAACAACGGCTACGCCGAGGCCACGGCGTCCAACTGGTCGGTGGCGTGCGACCACATCGCTGACCGCGCCGCCGGCTTCGGCATGCCCGGGGTGACGGTGGACGGCTTTGATTTCTTCGCCGTGCACGAAGCCGCCGGCGCCGCCGTGGAACGCGCCCGGGCCGGGGAGGGGCCGTCGCTGATCGAGGTCAAGCTGACCCGCTACTACGGCCACTTCGAGGGCGACGCCCAGACCTACCGCGCCCCCGACGAGGTCAAGCATTACCGCGAGCACAACGACTGCCTGATGCAGTTCCGCGAGCGCACCACCCGTTCGGGCCTGGTGCAGGCCAGCCAGCTGGAGCAGATCGATGCCGACGTGGATGCGCTGATCGAAGACGCGGTGCGCAAGGCCAAGTCCGACCCGAAACCGAGCCCGGCCGACCTGCTCAGCGACGTGTACGTCGCCTACCCCTAAGGACCCTGCTCACGATCTGCTGCGCTTAGCTCTTACGGCGTTAAAAATGGCTTCGAAATGCTCATTTAGGGTCCTAAATTCTGCTTTCTCAGCTGTTTTTGCCGTATCTGGGCGTCGCTCGCTAGCTCGTGAACAGGCTCTAGAGCCTCCTCCAAGAACAACAAGAGACCACCATCATGGCGAGAAAAATCAGTTACCAGCAGGCCATCAACGAAGCCCTGGCCCAGGAAATGCGGCGCGACCCCAGCGTATTCATCATGGGTGAAGACGTGGCGGGCGGTGCCGGCGCCCCCGGCGACAACGACGCCTGGGGCGGTGTGCTCGGGGTGACCAAGGGCCTCTACCATCAATTCCCCGGGCGGGTGCTGGACACCCCACTGTCGGAAATCGGCTATGTCGGCGCCGCAGTGGGTGCCGCCACCCGTGGCGTGCGCCCGGTGTGCGAGTTGATGTTCGTCGACTTCGCCGGCTGCTGCCTGGACCAGATCCTCAATCAGGCGGCGAAGTTTCGCTACATGTTCGGCGGCAAGGCCCAGACCCCGCTGGTGATCCGCACCATGGTCGGCGCCGGCTTGCGCGCCGCGGCCCAGCACTCGCAGATGCTCACCTCGCTGTGGACCCACATCCCCGGGCTGAAGGTGGTCTGCCCCTCGTCGCCCTACGACGCCAAGGGCCTGCTGATCCAGGCCATCCGCGACAACGACCCGGTGATCTTCTGCGAGCACAAGCTGCTCTACAGCCTGCAGGGCGAAGTGCCGGAAGAGTCCTACGCGATTCCCTTCGGCGAGGCCAACTTCCTGCGTGACGGCAAGGACGTGACCCTGGTGTCCTACGGGCGCACGGTGAACACCGCCCTGGACGCGGCCCGAGCCCTGGCCGGGCGCGGCATCGACTGCGAAGTCATCGACCTGCGCACCACCAGCCCGCTGGATGAAGACAGCATCCTGGAAAGCGTGGAGAAGACCGGGCGCCTGGTGGTGATCGACGAAGCCAACCCGCGCTGCTCCATGGCCACCGACATCTCGGCGCTGGTGGCACAGAAAGCCTTCGCGTCGCTCAAGGCGCCGATCGAAATGGTCACCGCGCCCCATACGCCGGTGCCGTTCTCCGACGCCCTGGAAGACCTGTACATCCCCGACGCGGCGAAGATCGAAACAGCCGTGCTCACCGTGATCGAGTGGAGCCGCTGATGAGCCAGATCCATACCCTGACCATGCCCAAGTGGGGCCTGTCGATGACCGAGGGCCGGGTCGATGCCTGGCTCAAGGAAGAAGGCCAGAGCATCAGCAAGGGCGATGAAGTGCTGGACGTGGAGACCGACAAGATCTCCAGCAGCGTCGAGGCGCCGTTCTCCGGCATCCTGCGCCGGCAGATCGCCCGCCAGGACGAGACCCTGGCGGTGGGCGCGCTGCTGGGCATCGTGGTCGAAGGCGAGGCCAGCGACGCCGAGATCGACGCGCTGATCGAGCAGTTCCAGGCCAGCTTCGTGCCCGGCGACAGCGCCGACGAAGACTGCGGCCCGGCGCCGCAGAAGGTCGAACTGGGCGGGCGCTTGATCCGTTATTTCGAAAGGGGCGAAGGCGGCACGCCGCTGCTGCTGGTGCACGGCTTTGGCGGCGACCTCAACAACTGGCTGTTCAATCACGAAGCCCTGGCCGCCGGGCGCCGGGTGATTGCCCTCGACCTGCCGGGCCATGGTGAGTCGGCCAAGGCCCTGCAACGCGGCGACCTCGACGAATTGAGCGAAGTGCTGCTGGCGCTGCTGGATCACCTGGAGATTCCCGTGGCCCATCTGGCGGGCCATTCCATGGGCGGCGCGGTGTCCCTCAACACCGCGCGGCTGGCGCCGCAACGGGTGCGCTCGCTGACCCTGATCGGCAGCGCCGGGCTGGGCGCTGAGATCAACGGCGACTACCTGCAAGGCTTCGTCGAGGCCAGCAACCGCAACGCCCTCAAGCCGCAGCTGGTGCAGTTGTTCTCCAATGCCGAACTGGTGAACCGGCAGATGCTCGACGACATGCTCAAGTACAAACGCCTGGAAGGGGTGCAGGCGGCCCTCGGGCAGTTGGCCGGCAACCTGTTCGCCGACGGCCGCCAGCAGGCCGACCTGCGCCCGGTGGTGCAGGACGGCGCGCAGCCGGTGCTGGTGATCTGGGGCAGCGACGACCGGATCATTCCGGCGAGCCATAGCGCCGATCTCAAGGCGCAGATCGAGGTGCTGCCGGGGCAGGGGCACATGCTGCAGATGGAAGCGGCGGAGCAGGTCAACCGCCTGATCCTCGACTTCATTTGCCAGCACTGAGGTGCGCGGCGGCCAGGGGGCCGTCGCCGCCCTACAACAATCAGGAGAAGCCAAGATGAGTGTTGCCCTCAAATCCGTTCCCAGCATGCGCGCCGCGGTCTGGCACGGCCGTCACGATATTCGCGTTGAAGACGTGCCATTGCCTGACGCGCCGCCCGCCGGCTGGGTGCAGATCCGCGTCGACTGGTGCGGCATCTGCGGTTCCGACCTGCACGAATACGTGGCCGGGCCGGTGTTCATTCCGGTGGACGCACCGCACCCGCTGACCGGCATCAAGGGCCAGTGCATCCTTGGCCACGAGTTCTGCGGCGAGATCGTTGCCCTGGGCGAAGGGGTCCAGGGTTTCAGCCTCGGCCAGCCGGTGGCCGCCGACGCCTGCCAGCACTGCGGCACCTGCTACTACTGCACCCACGGCCTGTACAACATCTGCGAAAACCTGGCCTTTACCGGGCTGATGAATAACGGCGCCTTCGCCGAACTGGTCAACGTGCCGGCCAACCTGCTGTACGCCTTGCCAGCCAACTTTCCCGCCGAGGCCGGAGCGCTGATCGAACCGTTGGCGGTGGGCATGCACGCGGTGAAAAAAGCCGGCAGCCTGCTGGGGCAGAACGTGGTGGTGGTCGGCGCCGGCACCATTGGCCTGTGCACCATCATGTGCGCCAAGGCCGCCGGCGCGGCCCAGGTGATCGCCCTGGAAATGTCCGGCGCGCGCAAGGCCAAGGCCCTGGAGGTGGGCGCGACCCACGTGCTCGACCCCAAGGAATGCGACGCCCTGGCCGAGGTCAAGCGCCTGACCGGCGGGCTGGGGGCCGATGTCAGCTTCGAGTGCATCGGCAACAAGCACACCGCCAAGCTGGCCATCGACCTGATCCGCAAGGCCGGCAAATGCGTGCTGGTGGGGATTTTCGAAGAGCCCAGCGAGTTCAACTTCTTCGAACTGGTGGCCACCGAGAAAACGGTGCTCGGGGCCCTGGCCTACAACGGTGAATTCGCCGATGTGATCGCCTTTATCGCCGATGGCCGCCTGGACATTGCGCCACTGGTGACCGGGCGCATCCAGTTGGAAGAGATCGTTGGCCAGGGCTTCGAGGAGCTGGTCAACAATAAGGAACACAACGTCAAAATCATCGTTTCACCGGGTCGGCTGTAACGCTCCCAGGCGAGCGTTTTTTGCAATGGCCGGCCACGGCCATTGCACTTTTTCACGTTTTTGCGTTCTATCACCGGGCCTGGCCGCGCCGATCCCCGTCGCAGCCTGTGAATCTTGACCCGGTGCCGATGGCCTACGCTCCCTCTTTTTGCATGATGCAAAGCCAACTTCAACCGCTGTTGCTAGCGGGCCTACTGATGCTCTGCGCCACTGGCTGCACACAGCAGCAAGGACGCGACTTCGCTAAACAGTTTCGTGAAGGCAAGCCCGACGAATTCTTTCAGACCACGGTCGACCGCCTGGCCACCATCGGCATGCGCGATAACCTGCAAAGCCTGTACCTGCTGATGGGCAAGCTCTACCTGCGCAACCCCAGCCAGTGGCGCAAATCCGGCTTCCCCGACAGCACCTCAGCCCAGCGGGAGATCCGCAACGCGATCGAACAACGGCGACCGCTGCTGGCCCTGGGCGATCGCCAGGATCTGGCGGCCCTGAGTTATGCCCTGAGCCCGGAGTTCACCGGTGACCGGGTCGGCGCCTTCATCTACGCCATCGGCAGCATGCTGGTGACCGCCCACGGCGGGCGCACCGAGTTCTACATGACCGACAGCATCGACCCACGGTTCGTCAGCAACGCCGCCCGCAACATCGAGCGAGCCACCTGGCTGTTGAGCCAGCGTCAGGACGCCAATGGGGTGCTGTTGCTGTTTTCCAACGAGATTTCCGAGGAGGGCAGCAACCTGAGTTTTGCCGTGGAGTTCGGCAAGATTGTGGCGCGGTTGGATTTGCTGACGCAGATTCTGGATGAGCGCTACCGGCGGGTGGGGCTCAATTACGCGCAGAGCCTGTTGCTGATGAATTTTTTGCCGGTGCAGTAGGGGGCAGCGGGTCGGTTTAAAAAGTCTGATACGAGCTACAGAGGAATCGGTTTATTTTACGGACTGGTCCCATATTATTTTTTGCGCACCCTTTGCTAGGTTGAGCGCCACTTTGCACCCGGGCCAGGTACGGCGCGGGTCTGGCCTCTCTCACGCTTAAGGATGAGCCTATGTTCGCGCCGGCCGACACTGCGCATTTCGTGCTGTCCATCCCTGCCGTTCGCCACGACTTCAAGGTGCTGGCCTTCGGTCGCTTCTACCCCCTCAATCCGCTGCTTAAAACCCTGCATCGCGCACTCGACCCAGTCACCGACCTGTCTGCCCGAAGCCATGCCTTGGCGACCTTCCTGCTCCAGCACCAGAACGTTCTGATGGAGGCCGACCATGGCTGAGAACCCCGTCAACGCCAGCTACGAAAAACTCGCCCAGGACGCGATGGATAACCAGGCACCGCGCCCCAGGGTGGTGTGCGCAGCCTGCACCGAATTGGGGGTTCCATTCGCCCTCAATGGCCCGTCGGGGCCCCGAGATGCGGACCTGCTGTTGGGCATTCCGTCCCACGAGAAGGCGGCCACCAGCGACTGGTTTACCCGCAACCCGTGGATTAAGGACAAGGTTCAAAACTTCCGGGATGCCTACTTATTGCAGGTCATCGACAGCCTGGGAGCGACCCGTGGCGATGCCTATCTAGCCGAACTCTATGCCTTTGTCGCAGCCAAGGGTTACGAGTTCGTCTGCCTGGATGACGAAATGGACACCGAGGACTACGTCACCCCGCGCTTTTGGGCGCAAGTCGCCGGCATCCAACCAACACCGCCACACATTGCCTGCGGCAATGGCAATTTCGTCTTCCATGATCGGCGGATCTATTTCTGGACCTTTACCAGCGCCCGCTACGCCGACGACCGTGCCATCGGCGCCTATGGCGAACGCTCTGTGCTGCCCAGTTTCAATTGGATCGTCAACGGCCAGTATGACCCGGCCAAAGCGGCAGAGGATCTGGCCCGGCACCTGCAACGGGCCAAGGACATCGACAAGACCTGGATGAAGGTCTTCGCCGTTACCGAGATCGTCTTTGGCGTCCTGGCCTTGATCCCGGTGGTGGGCATCGCGACCCGCGGCCTGTTCGGGGGCTACAAGGCCATTCGCTACACCATCGCCGCCATCGATACGGCGCTGGCCTTGAATGCCATCGGCAGCGGCAGCACCAAGCTCATTACTGGCGAAGACATCGACGTTGGGGAAAAGCTCTTCGCCAGCCTGGGACAGCTTGCCGATCCCAAGGACGGCGCAGAGCGCGGACGTCAGGTGTTCATGTTCATCAACCTGGTCATGTTGACCCCCGCGGCCTTTGGCGGGGCGCGTTGGGTCTTGCGCAAGATACGTCGCGACGCGCCGGCCTCGGCCGCACTCGATGTCCAGGTCCTGAGCGAGGAGCAACGCAAGCGCCTGGGCGGCCACACCTCTGCCGAGCCCCTGGCCATCGAACTGCGCGGCAGCAAGCGTGAAGGCGGCTACAGCGCCAGGAACAGCGATCACCAGACGGGCGGCGGCGACTGGTTCGACCGCCCCTCGCTGGACACCAACAGCAGCCAGGTTGGCTACAGCTCCCCCATGGGCAAAGCCAACTACGCGGTCATGTCCAACACCTTGCGCAACCGACTCACCATGTTGATCGTGCAGCACTGCGGCAGCCTCAAGGTGGTGGGCAGAATCGGCAAGATCGTCGGTGATGCCGGCGAGGAAGCCTTTGCCGCGACCTTGATCGAAAAATGGGGGGTGCAGCCCAAACGCATTCTTGGCTACAGCGACAACGCCAAAGTCCCCAACCGCTTCGGCCTGTCCAACAAGAGCGGCCATGGACTCGACATGCTGGTGTGGGTCCCGCCACCGCCCTCGATCACCGTACGCGTCCCTACCGATGCCGAGCGGCATTTTATTGATGGAGTCAAAGGCACGGCGCCGACCAAGACCTTGACCTTCGCCGAGGACACGCTGCTGGTGATTGAAACCAAGGCGACTTTGGGAGGGGTGAAGACACCGGGGTTTAATAAGACGCAGAAGGATGGTGGGGTGAAAAAAATGAAGGAATTGAGAAAGAAAATTCGATTGATGATTGAAGGATGGACACCTGAAAAAATGGCGGAAATAGATCCAAATGTGGGCAAAAAAAATCAAGCTATTGATAGCGCCATAGACAGCGGAAAGATTGAATATTTTCACGCACAAATATTCTTCGACTCTCAGGGTGGCTTGAGCAAACTGGTTGGAGATAGCTCTGGGGTTCAACTCAATACGTGGTGAAAAACAATGACAAAAAATGCGATGAGCAGACTAGAAAGAAGCTTGCGAAGAACAAAGGGATGGGCATCAGGGATGTCTTTTCCAGCAACTTCCTTTGAGGAGTATCTCGAAGGTAAGGGAAGAGTCGGCTTGGCCATTAGTGGAACACATGGTTTTTTTGCATTAGGTATGCAGAAGGTGCAGCAAAGCTTGCTTACTGCCGGATCAGGACAATGGAGCTTGGCTAACCAACACATGGCCCACGGTTTTTCACGAATGCTTTATGCAGAAGCAATAGATATAAAAAATGTAGAGGCCACTAATCGTGAGTCAGCCGGTGATTTGGACGGCGCCGCTCACCTGATGTTAGGAGCTATCGCTACAGGGCAACCTGAACTGGTAAAGCCCTACCATGAGACATTGTTCGCCGGTATCGAAGGTAACTATGGCGTTCGCGACGGTCATGACCTCCCCCTCGGCAGCACCCTTCGCTACGCCGCCTTTGGCTTGAGCATTATCGGCGACTGGCTGGGTCAACCCCTTGATCTTGAAAAGCATGCCTTGCCCCGTGACTTGGCTTGGGGGCAACTGGTCGCTCACTGGCGCCATCCCGACCCCGATGTATTGCTCTCTGCGCTACTGCTGGCTTGTGATACCCACGTGGAGCGCATCGCGCTAACAGAACGCGAAAGCGACAGCGGCAAGTTTGAATTCGGTTCGGTTTTTCTGGCCGTACACCCCACCGAAATCCTCGCTGTCTTGCGTCTGCGTGACCTACTTGGCCTGCCTAACCCCAAAGAAATCGACCACCCCTTGATGAAGACGCCTTACGCCGCGATCACTTGCCTGCCGGGGGCCGTCACCGAGCGCGACGAGTTGCTGGAGCAGTTTCTGGCCGTTGTACGTCAGCGTGATCCGCAGGTTTTGCCAGTGGGGCTGTGAGCCATGAGCACAAGCGAACACCCTCAATGGAAAGGGAAGAAACATGTCAGGACGAGGT
The DNA here is from genome assembly GCF_009861525.1 of Pseudomonas sp. LD120. Lineage (GTDB taxonomy): Bacteria > Pseudomonadota > Gammaproteobacteria > Pseudomonadales > Pseudomonadaceae > Aquipseudomonas. The sequence continues at coordinate 2,614,063 of NZ_WVHL01000005.1, forward strand.
GCAATTCGCTTGGGTGACCGTCACTCAGGCGGTGGGAGCATGATTGAAGCCAGCGGCTTTCCGGTGAATGGCATTGTCCAATGCCTGCTCGGCGATAAAGCCCTTTGCCCGACCCACCTGGGTACTTATGTCCTGGTGTCCGGTGGTGACGGCAGCGCGATCCATAATGGCCGCCCGATGGCATTTGAGCCCGCGACACTGGCCTGTGGTTGCAGTGTCGTGTCGTCTTGTACCGTCCAATATGCTAAGGCATAAGGCATAAGGCATAAGGCATAAGGCATAAGGCATAAGGCATAAGGCATAAGGCATAAGGCATCTCACCTCACTGCAACTTGAGTTTTCTCCCCGCCATCAGAATCGCACTGACACTCAGGCAGGCCGCCAGCATCAGGTAGAAACTCGGTGCCAGTGGCGAGCCGGTCAGCGCAATCAGGCCGGTGGCGATCACCGGGGCAAAACCGCCGAAGATCGTGACGCCGAGGTTGTAGTTTAAGGACATGCCGGTGACGCGGGTGCGCACGGGGAAGATGTCCGCCATCAACGATGGCAGGGGGGCGAAGTACACCGCCTTGATCAGGGCCATCAGCGCTACCACCAGCAGCAGGGAGCTGGCGCTGGGGTGGCTGTTGAGCCAGAGGAATGCGGGCAGGATTGCCACGGCGTAGAGCACCGCCGCTGTCGGCATGATTTTCAGGCGTCCGATATGGCCGGACAGGTAGCCGACGATGGGCGTGACGAAGGTCAGGATCAGGCCGCCAGTGAGGGTCGCCAAAAAGCCCGAGGACTGGGAAATGTCCAGGCGGGTGGCGGCGTAGGAGGGCATGTACTGGATCATGTAGTTCGAGGCGGTGGACACCACCAGGGTGCCCATGGCGATCAGCAGCAGGGTCTTTTGACTGATCAGGACTTCGCGCAGGGGGCGTTCTCCCGGTTCGCTGGCTTTGAAGTCCGGTGACTCGTCCACCGTGCGGCGGATGTACAGGCCCACCGGGCCCAGCAGCAGGCCGAAGAAAAACGGCACGCGCCAGCCCCAGTCGAGCATCTGCTGGGCATCGAGGTGCTTGGTCAGGAAGTAGCCGAAGGTTGAGGCGATGACTACGCCAAAGCCCTGGCTGGCGAATTGCAGGCTGGCGACAAAGTGTCGGGTGCGCGCTGGTGCGTGTTCCAGCATGAAGGCGGTGGAGGTGCCGAATTCGCCGCCGGCGGAGAAGCCTTGCAGCAGCCGGGCCAGGAGGATGCCGATGGGCGCGGCGAGGCCCAGGGTGGCGTAGCTGGGCATGATGGCGATCAGCAGGGTGCCTGCCAGCATGATCAGGATCGACAGGGTCAGGGCTTTCTTGCGGCCCCGGCGGTCGGCGTAGGAGCCCAGGACCGCCGCGCCCAGAGGGCGGATCAGGAACGAGATGCCGAAGGTGGCGAAGGCCAGTAGTAGGGAGAAGGTCGGGTCGGCGGTGGGAAAGAACACCTGGCTGATGGTCAGGGCGAAGTAGGCGTAGATCGACAGGTCGAACCACTCCAGGGTGTTGCCGATCAAGGCGGCGCCTATGGGTTTCCACAGGGCTTTGGGTTCGACTCGGATCGCGGTCGAGGTGGCGGCTAACGCTGTCATACAGGACGCTCCTGCTTATTGTTGGATTTTGAGCGACAGGTGCCCGAACTGAGTCGGGCGGGGTAAGCGATGGCCTCAGGCTCGGGGCAGGTCCCCCAGGTCCCAGAACAGGGCCGTCATGATCTCCAGGCCCTCGCGAATCACCGGCAGCAGCAGGTGTTCGTCCGGGGCGTGCTGCGAGCAGCCGGGGTAGGAGTGGGGAATCCACAGGGTCGGCAGCCCCAGCACGTCAGCGAAGATGTCGTTGGGTAGGGTGCCCGCCAGGTTCGGCAGCAGGGCCAGACGCTGGGAGCTGCTGTTGCCGATGGAGGCTTTGGCGAAGCGGACCCAGGGGTTGTCCGGGTCCAGGCGGGTGGCCGGAGAGCAGCGCTCCATGACGACTTCCACCTGGCTGAAACCTTCGCGGTCCAGGTGCGCCCGCAGCAGGCTTTCCAGCTGCTGCCAGGGTGTGCCGAGGACAAAGCGCAATTGGCAGAAGGCCACGGCCCGCGGCGGAATCGCGTTCACCGGTTTTTGCGGGTTGCCGGTGCTGAAGGCGAGGATTTCCAGGGTGTTCCAGGCGAACAGGCGCTCGCCCAGGGTCAGCCCCGGTTCGCCCCAGGCTTCGTCCAGCGGGCGGCCCAGGGAGTCGCGGTCAATCTCCAGGTCGGCGATGGCGGCGCGCACATTCTCGGGAATGTTCGCCGGCAGCAGTTCGCGGCAGCGGATGCGGCCGGCCTGGTCCACCAGGCTGGCCAGGGCGTTGGCCAGTACCACGCCGGGGTTGCTCATCACCCCGCCCCAGTTGCCCGAGTGCAGGCCCTTGTCCCGGGTGTTGACCTCCAGGCGGAACTGCGCCGAGCCGCGGGAACCGAGGAACAGCGTCGGCCGGGTCTGATTCAGCCGGGGGCCGTCGGAGGCGATGAACACATCAGCCCGCAACAGTTCGCGCTGCTCCTGGCACAGTTGGCGCAGCCCTGGGGAACCGGCTTCCTCGCCCATCTCGAACAGCAGCTTGAGGTTGAAACCCAGGCGCCCGTCTCGGGCCTTGAGCACTTGCTCCAGGGCGGTCAGGTTGATGCTGTGCTGGCCCTTGTTGTCGGCGGTGCCACGGCCGTACCAGCGTTCGCCCTCCAGGGTCAGTTGCCAGGGGTCCAGGCCTGTGCGCCACTGTTCGGCGTAACCGGGCACCACGTCGCCGTGGCCGTAGCTGAGCACCGTGTGCAGGGCTGGGTCTTCCAGGCGCGTGGCAATCAGGAACGGCCCACCGGCCTCGGGGTTGGCCAGCATGTGGCAGTCGAAGCCCAGGCGCTGCAGCAGCGGCTGGATTTCCTCCTGCAGGTAGCGCGGCAGTTCATCGGCGTGGGCCGGGTCCTGGCTGTCGCTGCGAAACGCCACCCGGCGTCGCAGGTCCTGTTCAAAGTGTCCGTCGTCCAGGTATTGGCGAACGCCGGCGAGGGCAGCTTGCTTGGTCATTGCAACTCCGGTCGGGCAAGGGGACGGGCCCATGGTGGAGTCGGGCAAGGCATCTGTATATTGCTGTTTTTTGAAGGCATGATTCTAAAAATTGGATGCTTCGCGAGGGGATGCAGATGGACTATCGGTATTTTCTGGCGGTGATCGATGCTGGCTCCCTGGCCGCGGCGGGGGAGCGTTTGCATATCGCCCCCAGCGCGGTGAGCCGGCAGATTGCCCTGCTGGAAGAGAGCGTCGGCGTGGCGCTGTTCGAGCGGCGCCCACGGGGCATGCAACTCACCGCCGCCGGCGAAGCCCTGGCCGAACACGCCCGGCGCACCTGGCTGGAACAGGAGAACATCCTCGCCGAACTACGGGGCGAGGGTTACCCGGGGGCCAAGGTGATCCGCCTGGTGTCCACCGAGGGCCTGTCGAGGTATTTCCTGCCGCGGGTGCTGCTGGGGCATTACCGCCTGCGGCCCGGAGCCGAGTACCGCCTGGACGTGATCTCGCCCCACGAGTGCGTGCAGCGCATTCGCCGGGGCGAGGCGGACGTGGGGCTGACCTTCAGCACCGAGCCGGTGGAGGGGGTCAATGTGTGCTACTCGATTCGCTCGCCGATTCGCGCCCTGATGCGCGCGGGGCATCCGCTGGCCAGTGCCGGGGTGCTGTCACTGGAGCAGGTGCAGGCGTTTCCGGTGGCCTTGACGCCCAAGGGCACCACCCAGCGGCAACTGCTGGACCTGGTGTGCCAGATGGACGGCCTGAGCTTCGAGCAGGTGATGACCTGCAACTTTTCCGGGGCCCTGCATGAGTTTGTCCGCCAGTCCGATACGGTGGCCTTTGCCAGCGCCATCAGTGGCGAGGGGCGGGGGATGGATGGGCTGGTATCGGTGCCGCTGTCCAACCCGCGCTTGGGGGACCGGGACATTCAGGTGCTGACCATGCCCAAGCGGGTGTTGCCGCAGAGCCTGGCGTTTTTTATCGAGACCTTGATTGCGCGGTTGCAGCAGGAGGGCTGAGCGATGCGGCTGATTGTGGCTCAGGCTGTTTGCGCTGCTCGTGGTTAACGGCGGGTGCCGATCAACCTCTTGTACACGGCTATGGGCCAAGCCTTGCTTGTGGCTTGGATGCAAAAAACTACCTGTGGATGGAGGCATTCAATCGTTGAAAACGCTGAAAAAATTTACCGTGCATGGCACCGCTGTGGGCAGTGACCAGAGCATCCAGCTGGACGAGATTTCGATTCTCGCCGAGCCGGACACGCTCAGGGCGCTGGGTGAGTTCCTGATCAAGGCTTCAGCTGACATGGCGGCCAATGGCCTGGAGCATGTGCACCTGCAAGATGTGATCGAGCACTTCTCGCACCAGGATCATGTGGATGTGATTGCCCTCAACCGGGCGCTGATCAAGCCTGCCTGAGGCATCGCCGTGCGCGGCCCGGCTATATGTTGCGAATCCTCTCGTTGACCCTGAGTTCGAACTTAAAGCCAATGCCCACGTCATTCAGGGTTTCGGTAACCCGGGCCATGAAGTACTCGGCCTGCTCGGGCAGTTCATACAAGCCTACGACCTGGATGATCGGGTACTTGCCATAGGCGCCGGGGATCTCGGTGCAGATCTGGCCGCTTTCGATGAAGGCGATGTAGCTGTTGATTTTCTCTTGCAGCAAGAGCAGGTGTTCGCCTTGTTCCGCCTTGTTGCCCCATTCGAGGTGGTCGGTCATCACCAGCAACAGGCTGTCGGGCGGGTCTTTGGGAATTGCCCAGAAATCGATGACTTTGGGATTGGTGATGGACACGTCTGATCCTTAACGAGGTCGGCGCAAGCATTTCATTTACCGGGTCACTGAGCGCCAGGTCACCAGTCCATACAGGCCATGCTCGGACTTCAGGTAGTTGAGTGTGTTCTGTGCCTCGGCCTTTTCTTCGAACGGGCCGGCAAAAAGGTGTGGTGGTTCATCGAGAATGGTGGGGATGTCGATGAGCCCCATCTGTGCAGCCAGGCGTTCAAACTCTTCATCGGTTTGAGCGCTGATGCGCGTTACCCAACCGCTGCGATCCCTCAAGGCGATAGGCTCCACTTCGGCGCCGCAGCGCTTGCAGCGTGAGGCGCTGGCGTTGATGTCCTCAGTGCAGGCAGGACAAGGGCGCAGGTCCTCATGCACCAGCGCATCAACGCCAGTCTTTGCCAGCCGTGGCATCAACCACACGGCAAGCAGGGCGACGCCAGGAAAGAACAGCCCGATTGCAAACCATCTTGGCCCCGAGCGCCCACGTGTACTGGCAGCGTAAGCGGTTATTGCCGTGAGAATGAGCCAGAGGGGGAGCGAGACGCCCATTGCAACTCCTTGTGTTGAGGTGTGAGTACAGCTCCCGCTGAACGGGGGGTTGCAAAATATCCGTTCTTTGGCTGCGGCACCATCCGTCAAGCGCAAAGACAGTTGCCTGCCTCGCACTCCAGGAAAAAGTCTTTGTTGATCGAATCCAATAGCAGTGACTTGACGATCTGCAGTGCGTTTTCGTTTTTGCCGCCCACGCGCATGCCGATCTCAAGCTCGTAGGAAGGCAGGGGCGCAGGGCTGGGGAAGGTCGGCCGTAGCGCCTTCAGCGCGCAGGCGCCGGGTACGGCCATGGAGGTATTCCTGCGCGCTGCTCAATCGGGGAGCGCGCAGCTGGGGTGGTATTTGGGGGCGGCTATGTGTGGAGGCAGGACAACCATGGAACCTGTCGCCAGAAACCCTCCGACCGCGCTTCTTATTGGGCGCGTGATGACCGCCATTGCATTGACTGGTTCGCTGGGGAGGATGAGAAGCCGCCGACTGCAGAAGGCCTGCAAGGGGGCACTTGGTGTCCGACCCAGAGGCGAGGGAGCAGGGGGTACAGGGTCGATTGATTCCTTACAAGTCGCCCCGACGCATAGCACGGCGGATGACGCTCATCTGAACCTTCTGCCGATACAGCGCTCATTGGTTAAGTCGTGTTGTCTGATTGCCGAAAAGGAGTTCGCATGTCCTCAACCTCGCTCCCCGCTTCCCTGAGTCGCCCTGTGGAACGTGAGCTCAGCTTGCGTGCCGTCATGACGGGGCTTGTGCTTGGTGTCTTGTTGACGCCTTCCAACGTATACGCCGGGTTGAAGATCGGCTGGTCGTTCAACATGTCGATCATTGCCTTGCTGATCGGCTATGCCATCTGGCAAGGCCTGGCCAAGCACGCGCCCCGGCAACTGCCCTGGACGCTGCATGAAAGCAACATCAACCAGACCATTGTCTCGGCCGCGGCGTCGATCATTGCTGGTGGCCTGGTGGCGCCCATTCCCGCCTACACCTTGTTGACAGGCCAGCAGTTGGAGACGGCGCCGATGATCGCCTGGGTATTTTCGGTGAGCTTCCTCGGGATCTGGATTGCCTGGTACCTGCGGCCCTCACTGCTCAACGATCGTTCGCTGAGGTTCCCCGAAGGCATGGCGACCCTGGAAACCTTGCTGCACATCTATAACCACGGCCGCGAAGCCGTGGCGCGTTTGAAGGTGTTGCTTGGCGCCGCGTTGCTGTCCGGGCTCGCCAAGTGGGTCGACAGCTTCCTGTGGGCCTTCCCGCGCTGGTCGCCGAGCGCCCAATTGGAGCGCCTGACATTTACCGCTGACCCTTCGCTGCTGTTGGTGGGGTTTGGCGCCATCATCGGGATTCGCGTGGGCCTGAGCCTGTTGTTCGGTGCGTTGCTGGCTTGGGGAGGCCTGGGGCCCTGGCTGTTGCAGCACGACCTGGTGACCTTGCAGGCCGACAGCAGTGGCCCGCAGTTCGCCGTGCTGGTGGAGTGGTTGCTCTGGCCGGGCGTGAGCCTGATGGTTTGCTCGACCTTGGCCGCCTTGGCGGTTCGCGTGTGGGCATTGCGTGCCTCCACCAAGGCCAGCGACCAGATGGGCTGGGCCATACCCAAGCTCGGCCCGGTTGCCGGTTTTGCATTGGCGATCGCCCTGGTGGTGAGCCTGCAGGCGCTGTTATTCGGCATCGACCTGTGGATGGCACTGCTGAGCATTCCCTTGGCCATCTGCCTGGCGGCCGTGGCTGCCCGGGTGGTCGGCGCTACCGGTATTCCGCCCATTGGGGCCATCGGCCAATTGTCCCAGTTGAGCTTCGGTATCGTTGCGCCCGGACAGGTTCCGATCAACTTGATGAGCGCCAACACGGCCGGTGGTTCGGCCGGGCAATGCACGGACTTGATGAACGACTTCAAGGTGGGTCGGGCGATTGGCGCTACGCCGCACAAACAGTTGATCGCTCAGATGCTCGGGATTGGCGCCGGTAGCATCGTTGGGGTTTTGGCGTACCTGGCGCTGATTCCGGATCCGCAAAGCATGCTACTGACCCAAGAGTGGCCGGCTCCAGCGGTCGCTACCTGGAAAGCCGTGGCACAAACCCTGACTCAGGGGCTCGATTCATTGTCGGTGAGCATTCGCTGGGCGATGGTGATCGCAGGCTTGATCGGCGTGCTACTGGGCATCCTCGACAGCCTGTTGCCCGCCCATCGCATGCGCTTTTTGCCTAGCGCTGCGGCCTTGGGCCTGGCCTTTGTGTTGCCGGCCTCGGTCTCCCTGATGATGGCATTCGGCGCGGTACTCACCTGGTTGCTCAGCTGTCGCTGGGCAGCGGTCACTGAACGTTTTGCGATCATTGCGGCGGCGGGGTTGATTGCCGGGGAGAGCATGACGGGCGTGGGGGCGTCGTTGTGGCAGATGGTTGAAGCTATGTGAGGGGACAGCGTGGGTTCAATTGTTCGGGCACCGACAATTTCACTGCGCTTGAACATCAGATCGGATTCTTGATCAAGGTCACAATTTGGCGGCGGCCTTGCGGCCGGCCTGCCGATGAGACGGTGTGCACCGCCCTGGAGCCGGCTTGCCAGCGAAGGCGTCCGCCCGGACGCTGCATGTCTTGCGGGCAAAAGGGGCGATCGGTTTTTCATCGACGTTGCACAGCCGCCCATTGCACTATTGCCGCGGATTTTCAGTCACCCATCTCCCCCTGTCGAAGGCAGATCCATCGACGGGTTCATGCCAAGGAAGTCATCAGATCCATGAGCGTCAGCGAACTGCTTGCCGCCATTCGTCAACCCTATGTTCAAACCCTGGCGCGTGTTGCCGCAGAAGGGACGGCGCATGTCGAGCCTGCGTACCGCAACAGCGATGGTTCGCTGGCGGTTGAGGGTACCATGGGCACGCCTTGCCGGGGGGATGTGATTGCGGCCGAGAGCGGGGAGCCGGGGCAGGTCGATGCCGAAACCGAACTGGCCTTTGAGCCTGTGCGCTTTGCGATCGAGCAGATGGCGGTGGTGATCTCGCCCTTTGGCTGGGACTGGCTGCCGCTGGAGGTGCGGGGCTTGAGCCTGGAACAGGCTTGCGAGGTTATTCGGGGGTGGTTCTTTGAGTGGTTCGATGGCGAAGACGAGAACTCGCCGCCCGAAGAAGGGCTGCAAGGGGTGCTGCACTTTGTGTCGGACCCGGAGGCCACGGAGGAGGGGTACAGGGTCAAGATTGACCTGGGCTCGGCGCCCGAAGAAGCGCTGGAGGCGCTGCTGTTTGCATTGGCCGATGCCGGCGCCAGCGGAGCTTTCCTCGCATAGAGCAGGGGGAGGCAAAACGGCGACCCCGCGCCGACCTGATATCGCTTCCCCTGTAGGAACTGGCTTGCCAGCGAAGCTCGCCAACGATGACGCGGAGCCACCTTCTTACCGCGTGCACCTGGGGGCGGGTGGCGGCCAACCCGGCATCCTGCCGGGGTGGCCACGGCTCAATGCTTGCCTTCGACCCTCCTGTCCGCAGAGGCAGGAAGATCAACAGCCAACACCGCCAACGATAACCTCGCTCTCAGAGCTGCATGCCCACCGCCAGTCGGTTAAAGGCGTTCATCAAGGACACGGCCAAGGTCAGGTCGGAAATTTCGACGTCGCTAAAGTGCGCTTTCAGCGGTTCGTACAGTGCGTCCGGTGCGCCCTTGTTGTGGACGTAGGTGAGGGTTTCGGCCCAGTCAAGGGCCGCGCGCTCGCGGTCGTTGAACAGTTCGCTGACGCGCCAGCCGGCGAGGCAATCCAGCTTTTGCTGGGCGACTCCACATTCACGCAGGGTCTGTGAGTGCTTGCCCAGGCAGAACGAGCAGCCGTTGATCTGCGACACGCGCAAATACACCAGTTCCAGCAAGGGCAGGCCCAGGGGGCTGGCGGCCAGGGCGCTGTTGGTGGCGAGCAGGCCTTGATAGGCGGCCGGCGACAAAGTGGCAAAGGGCAGTCTGAGTGGGCTCATGGTGAAACTCCGATAGGGGAAAAGTGATCAGGCACATACGAGAGGGTTGAACAGGGGCTGCAAGGACAGTGCGCTGCGGGCCTCGTCGAGGGTTGCACGCACGGCCTCGTCTCCGAACACCAACCCTTGCAGATAAGTAAACTGCAGGTCGAACAGGCCGAGGGTGTTCAGCACCTGGCGCAGATAAGGCGTGAGAAAGTCCGGTTGGCGTGCCCGCGGGCCCTGGTGAAAGCCGCCGGAACTGACCAGCACCTGCACCGGGCGATCCTTGAGCAGGCCGACCTTGCCCTCCGGGCCGGAGCTGAAGGTGCGGTGAATGCGCAGCACGTAGTCGATCCACAGCTTGAGCGCGGCCGGCAGGGTGAAGTTGTGCATGGGCGTGGCAATCAGCAGGGCATCGCTGCGCTCCAACTCGCCGATCAGCCCTTCGGACACCTCGAACAGTGGCGCGTCGAAGGGCGTTGGGGTGGTCAGGGCGTGGGCGTAGTCCATGCCCAGTGGCGGCAACGGATTGGCCCCCAGATCGCGCTCGACCAGTTCCAGGTGCGGATAGCGTTGGCGCAGGGCGCTCACCAGTTCCAGTGCCAGCTGGTTGCCATGGGAAACCTGCCCACGAGGGCTGGCGTTGATCAGCAGCAGGTTGTTCATGCCGGCTCCCCACCCTGAAGTCGCTGAGTGAAATGCATGCCCCGGGCCAGCAGCCCCTGGCGGAAATAGAAGCGCTGGGCCAGGGGCATATGCAGGCCGGTATCCAGCACCAGGTGATCGCATTGACGCTGCACGGCCTCCTCCCGCACGGCGCTCAACAGCCGCGCACCCAAGCCGCTGCGCTGAAGGTCCGGGTTCACGACCAGGTCATCGACGTAGATGAAGCGCCCGTAGAGCAGGTTTTCCAGCTCGCGGTAGCCTGCCAGGCCGACGATGCGCTCGGCGTCCCACGCGGCGAGCAAGCGGTAGCCCTGCTCGGTTTGCCGGGCCACTTGGGCGACATAGGCCGCCGGGCGGGTGAGGTGGGGGCGCAAGACACGCATCAAGTCGAAACTGGCCGCCAGGGCCGCTTCGCTGTCGAGGTGTTGAAGGGTGTAGGGCATGTCCGTCATCCGCTAAAAAGAGATGGCCCACTGTAGAAGGTCAATGGCTTAAGCTACAGGGCCAAAAAATGCATAAATGACTAGGCCGTGATCCTTCCTTTCGAATTGGACCGCAGCCAGACGGCACCGATCTATCGCCAGCTTTACCAGCGGTTTCGCGAGTCCATCGCCGATGGCCGCCTGCGTCCTGGGGACCGCGTGCCGGCGGTGCGCGCCCTGGCGGCGGAACTCAACCTGGCGCGGGGCACCGTGGAAGCTGCGTACCAGTTGCTGATAGGCGAGGGCTACCTGACTGCTCGTGGGGCCGCCGGGACCATTGTCACCCCGCAACTGACGCCGGTTGGCGCGCCCACGCAGCGCGCCCCAGTGGCCCCCACGACCTACCAGGCCACCCATGCCGGCACCTCGCCCCTGGCCCTGCAAATGGGCCTGCCAGCGCTGGACGCTTTTCCGCGCAAGCTCTGGACCCGCCTCGCGGGCCGGCAACTGCGCCAGGCGGGCGTCGAAGGCCTGGTCTACCCGGACGCGCGTGGCCACGCCCCGTTGCGGGCGGCCATTGCCTCCTACCTGGGGATTTCCCGGGGCATCAGCTGCCACCCGGAGCAGATTTTCGTCTGCGCCGGCTACCGCGCCTGCCTCGACCTGATCAGCCACACGCTGATGGGCCCGGGCGCCACCTGCTGGCTGGAAGAGCCCGGCTACTTCATGGCCAGGAACGCACTGCTGGAAGCCGGCGCACAGCTGGTGCCGGTGCCCGTGGACGATCAGGGCCTGGACGTCGCCCAAGGCATCGCCCGCGCCCCGGAGGCCGGCTTTGCCGTGGTCACCCCGACCCACCAGAGCCCGCTGGGGGTGTCGCTGTCCCTGCCGCGGCGGTTGGCCCTGCTGGACTGGGCCAACCGCCAAGGCAGCTGGATCATCGAGGACGACTACGACAGCGAATACCGCTACCAGGGCAAGCCCTTGCCAGCCCTCAAGAGCCTCGACCAGCAAGGCCGCGTGCTCTACACCGGCACCTTCAGCAAAGTCCTGTTTCCAGGGCTGCGCCTGGCCTACCTGGTGGTGCCCGCCGAACAGACCCCAGCGTTCGCCCGCCAGGCAGATCGTTTGCACAACCACTGCCCGCACCTGCAGCAGGCGACGGTCGCGGCCTTTCTCAACGAGGGGCACTTTGCCCGGCACCTGAACAAAATGCGCGGCCTGTATGCGCGTCGGCGGCAGTGGCTGGTGGAGGCGTTGCACCAGGCGTTGGGTGAGCATTTGCAGATAGACCCGCAGGCCGGGGGCATGCATGTGGTGGCTGGGCTGGGGGACGATGTGCAGATTGCCCAGCGGGCTCGGGGGGAGGGGATTGCGGTGGAGCCGTTGTCGCAGTGGTATCTGGGGGATGGGATTAGGCAGGGCTTGGTGATGGGGTTCACCAATGTGCTCAGTGCCGAGCAGGCGGCGAGCGTGGCGCTGCGGTTGGGGCGGGTCATTGGGTGAGGTGGAGGGCTGTTGGCCGTTTCGCCCTGACGGCCACTCACTGTCGAAGTGCGCAAAAGTGATAGTGCTTGTACCAAGATTCAAACAAATCAGTACTTTAATTGACGTCATTAAAGCGCCAACCTAAGATCGCCGCCGTTTAATTGCACAAAGCCATGTAGAGGGATCTAGAAATGTGGCGTTTGGTACGTCGGACCAGGTTCAGCCTGCTGTCCGCTTTTTTTTGCCTGGGCATAGCCGGGATGGGGGACTGTCATATTTTTTGTGTGCGGGCCGGTAACGGCCTGCCGCTAGGCAGGCCATGCTTTTACCAGGTCGGCCTGATAAATCGATCTCCGTACAAAATCGCAAACTGATTCATCGCACTTTTCCAATCATGCGCCGCTGAGCCCCAGTTCGCTGTGATGTTGCGCAGCCCCAGCCAGATCAGTTTGGTCGCCGCATCATCGTTCGGGAAGTGGCCACGGGTTTTTATGATCTTGCGTAACTGGGCGTTGATGCTCTCGATGGCATTGGTGGTATAGATCACTTTCCGGATGGCGGGTGGGAAGACAAAGAACGGAATAACTCGATCCCACGCCCGTCGCCAGGCAGCCACCACCGTTGGATATTGCTTACCCCAGGGCCCGTTTTCAAACTCATCCAGCGCCTGTTCAGCAGCTTCGGCGTTAACTGCCTGATAGATCGGCTTGAGGGCCTTGGCCAGGGCTCTACGTTTGTCCCAGGCCGCATAGTCGAGGCTATTGCGGATCAGGTGCACGATGCAGGTCTGCAGCGTTGTGTCCGGGAACACCGCACTGAGCGCCTCTGGCATGCCTTTAAGGCCGTCGGTCACAGCAATCAGCACGTCCTCGACGCCACGGGTCTTGAGGTCGTTGAACACCTTCATCCAGAACTTCGCGCCTTCGGTGTTCTCGATCCAGATGCCCAGAATATCGCGGGTGCCATCGGGCAAAACGCCCAGCGCCAAGTAGACCGCCTTGTTACGAACCAAGCCTTCTTCGCGGATTTTGACTCGCAGCGCATCAAAGAAAATGACCGGATACATCGGCTCCAGCGGGCGCTGCTGCCAGGCACCAATCTCTTCCATGACCTCATCGGTCACGGAGCTGATGAAGTCATGTGATACGTCCGTTCCGTACTGCTCGGAAAGAAAGGCCCGGATCTCCCTAACCGTCATCCCGCGGGCATACATGGCGATGATCTTGTCGTCGAAACCGGTGTAACGGCGCTCGTGCTTGGGAATCAGAATGGGCGAAAAGCTGCCATCCCGGTCACGAGGAATATCAAGCCGTAGCGGGCCATCACCGGTGAGTACCGTCTTAGCGCTCTTGCCATTGCGCAGGTTGGTTTCATCCTCCGGCCGCTGTGCGCCCGGAGGATAGCCCAGGTGATGACCCAGCTCAGCATTCAGGGCTCGCTCAATCAGCGCCTTCTTGAACGCTGCAGAGGCTTCTTCGATGGCTTCTGCGGTCATCAGCGGAGCAGCGGAAAACTGCTCAAGCAGCTCTTTCGGAACCTTTGGTAACTCTCGAAGCGGTTTTTTTTGGTTGGCATACATGCACCTCTTACTCATGGTATGCCCGAACACAAAATTTCTGACAGTCTCCGGGATGGCCGAGTCCGCCCCTGCAGACTCGCTCCAGGCGTCACCGACCTGATCCGCGAGCGCCAGGATCGCTTGCTCGAAGAGCAACAACGTCGCCTTGAAGAACTCAAGGACCTGCCCGGCAAAGTCGTAGCGCCTAGCAAGCCGGCAGCGCCCATCGACACCCGTTGCTTCGCCATCAAAACCGTCGACCTCAGTGGTGCCGATGCCTTGTCCGAGCGCGAGCGCAGCAACTTGCTCAAGCCTTACATCGGCCAATGCCTCGGCGTGCCCCAGCTCAATGAATTGCTCAAGGTCATTACCGACCAATACATGACCAAAGGGTTGGTCACCAGCCGCGCGTACTTGCCACAGCAAGACCTTTCCAGCGGCAACTTGAAGGTGCAGGTGGTTGAGGGCCGACTGGAAGGAATGAAGGGCGCCGAAAACAGTGGTATCACCGACCGCCAGCTGTTCATGAGCTTCCCCGGCAAAACGGGCGATCTGCTCAATCTGCGGGAAGTTGAGCAGATGGTTGATCAACTGAACCGCTTGCCTTCCAACCAGGCGCAGATGGAATTGGCACCGGGCAACGCCGTTGGCGGCAGCGAAGTGCTGGTCAAAAACACTCCACAAAAGCCCTGGCGCATTGGCCTGTCGCGCCACAATGGTGGCCAGCGCAGTACGGGGGAGCAGCAGTGGGGCGTCAATCTGGATTGGGATAATCCTCTCGGCCTGGCCGATCAACTCTTGTTGCGCGGCGGCCACGATGTGCTAAGCGATCACCAAAAAACCTCGCGCAACTCGATGCTCAACTACAGCCTGCCGTTCGGCTGGTGGAACCTCAATTACACCTACAGCGAAACCGAATATCGCTCCTTGGCCCAGGCCAGCGGTTTCAATTTCAAGCAATCGGGCGACAGCCAGAATCATCAGTTGCGCCTGGAGCGCGTGATCCATCGCGATGCCCTGAGCAAAACATCCCTCAGCACCGGCGTGGCGTACCTGCGCACCAACAACTTCATCGAGGACAGCAAGCTCGCGTTGAGCAGCAACCGCCTCAGCGAAGCCCAGTTCGGCATTAACCATGGTCGACGCATCGGTGGCTCATTCCTCAACATCGACCTGGGCATGCAGGATGGCATCGGTGCGTTCGACGCCCAGGCCAACCACAACCCGCGCCCCGGCCAGGCCGATGCGCGCTATCGCAAATACACCGCGACCCTGAGCTACCTGTACCCGTTCAAGCTGTGGGGCGAGTCGTTCAGTTTCAGCAGCCTGATGACCGGCCAGCGCAGCGAAGATGTGCTGTTCAGCCCTCAGCGCATGAGCCTGGGTGGGCAGTCGTCGATTCGCGGCTACAAGGATCAAAGCCTGGCTGGTGACAGCGGCGGTTACTGGCGCAACGACTTGCGCTGGAGCCGTCCGGTGACCTGGGCCTGGATGCAGCCGGTGTTCAGCGAGTACGGCACCAGCCTGGGGTATGACCAGGGCGTGATCCGCCGCGACCGCTATAACGTCGAACAGCACGGGCGCATGACCAGCAACTCGGTGGAGCTGTTTGCACGCGGCCAGAACGTCGCCGCTACCGTGACCTTTGCCCACTCTTTGGAACGACCGGCGCCGATCACTGAGCGTGAAGCGCCGATCTATTTCCGCCTGGATTTCTTTCTCTAAATTTTTACCGCCCTTGGGCATCGAGACATGACATGGACGTTCAACAGTTCGCCTTCCTTGCGCGCCAACCTTCTGCATCCCTGAAAAGCCGCTCCCACTTTATGGGCTTGCCCAAACGCGGGTTGGCGTTTGTTTTGGCGAACGTCATGTTCTGGCAACCGTTGCTGGTGCAGGCGGATGGCATTGTAGTCAGCGCACCGGGCACCAGCCTGGGCCAGGCGGCGAATGGCGTGCCTATCGTCAACATCAGTGCACCCAATGGCAGCGGGCTGTCGCACAACCAGTTCAGCGATTACAACGTTGGCCAACAGGGAGTGATCCTCAACAACGCCACCAGCCGCACTCAGTCCACGCAGTTGGGCGGGATCATCCTCGGCAACCAGAACCTCAATGGTACGGCCGCCAGGGTGATCCTCAACGAGGTCAACGGCGGTAGCCCCAGCCAACTGCGCGGTTTTACCGAAGTGGCGGGGCAGTCGGCCCATGTGATCGTGGCCAACCCGTATGGCATTACCTGCAACGG
The DNA here is from genome assembly GCF_009861525.1 of Pseudomonas sp. LD120. Classification (GTDB taxonomy): domain Bacteria; phylum Pseudomonadota; class Gammaproteobacteria; order Pseudomonadales; family Pseudomonadaceae; genus Aquipseudomonas. Next base: position 2,629,767 of record NZ_WVHL01000005.1, read on the forward strand.
CTGCGGCTTTATCAACACCCCGCAAGCGACGTTGACCACCGGCAAGCCTGTGCTCGAAAACGGCCAGCTTCAACGGTATCAGGTGGACCAGGGCAGCGTTGCTATTGAAGGGGCCGGGCTCAATGCCAACAACATCGACCGCTTCGAGATCATCACCCGCTCAGCCAAGCTCAATGCCGAAATTCAGGCCAAGAACCTGACAATCATTGCCGGCGCCAATGATGTTGATGCCAAGACCCTGAACGCGACTGCGCGTGCCATCGATCCGGCGACTGCCCCTCAACTGGCCATCGACTCCTCGGCCCTGGGCGGCATGTACGCCGGGGCGATCAAGCTGGTCAGCAGTGAAGCCGGTGTTGGCGTAAAGCTTGACGGCAACATGCTCGCCAGTGGCGGCGATATGCAGTTGGATGCCAATGGTCACTTGAGCCTGGCGCAGGCCACGGCGGCACAAGCGGTTGTCATCAATGCCAAGAGCCTGGATGCCCTGGGCGCGGTCTATGCCGGTACCCGTGTCGACGCAACCACCCAAGGCACACTGACCAACCGCCATTCCATCGCCGCTCGGGACAGCGTCAAGCTGACCAGCGACGGCCAGCTCAACAACCTTGGCTTGATCGAGGCCGGTGTCACCCCGCAGAGCACCCGCAACCAAACCGGTGATGTGACCCTCACCGCCAAGAACATCGACAACCGTGGCCAGAGCGTCGTCGCCAGTCGCGACCTCAAGGCTACCGTCAGCGAGACCCTCGACAACCGCGCCGGCACGCTGTCGGCGAACGCCGGGATGAACCTCAACGCCCAGGACATCGACAATCGCGGCGGCACCCTGACCAGCCAGGGCACGCTCAAAACTACCCTCGGTGGTCAGCTCGATAACCGCGACAACGGTACCCTCGCCAGCGCCGGTGAGCAGACCCTGAAAGCGGCAGCGGTGAACAACACCAACGGGGTCATCAGCAGCCAGGATACCCTTGGCCTGGACGTGGCCAGCCTCGATAACAGCGGCGCTAAGATCACCGCCAAAAGCACGTTGACCCTGGAAGGCACCACCGTCGACAACGCTAAGGGGCAGATCACCAGTCAGGGTGACATCCTCGCCACCGCCAAAGTCTTCAACCAGCAAGGCGGCAAACTGATCAGCCAAGGCCAGCTCAGCCTGACCGCTGACACGATCGACAACAGCCTCGACGGCTACATCGCCTCCGTCAATGCCATGGGCCTCACTGCCCATCAGCAACTGATCAACACCGCTAAAGGCATCATCAGCACCCAGCAGGGCCTGACAATCAACGGCGGTGCGGTGGACAACACCACGGGCAGCCTGCTCAGCCAGAGCGGCATCACCGCGACCTTGGGCGCAGGGCTGAATAACCAAGATGGCAGCGTCATCACCCAGACCGAAAACCTCACCATCGAAGCCCACAACGTTGATAACCGTGGCGGTGTATTGGCCAGTGTCGGAGGCAAGCTCAAGGCCACTTCGGCGACCGTGCTGGATAACGGAAAATCGCTCACCGCCGCTGACGAAGCGGGGCTGATCCAGGCTCAGTCGATCAACCTGGGCGCGCAACAATCGCTACTGAACAACGGCGGCCAGATTGCTGCCCTGAGCGGCGATACCCAAATCACCAGCACGATCCTCGACAACCAGAACGGTGCATTGCTGGCCAAGCAAGCCCTGAACGTACGCGCCACCCATCTCAACAACAGCCAAGGCCGAGCCGCCGCAGATGCCATCGATTTTGGCCTGACCGGCGAACTGAACAATCAATCTGGCCTGGTCGAAGGCACCAGCGCTTTGCTGATCGACGCCGCGTCCATCAATAACCAGAACGGCAAACTGCGCTCCCTCGGTCAACAAGGCACCGCCAGCGTAGCCAGCGCGCAGTTGCTGGATAATCAGAGCGGCATGATCGAAGCCGCCAACCATGACGTGTCCCTGCGCATGGCCAGCTTCAAGAACACCGACGGCAATGTCCGTCACGTCGGCACAGGCACTTTTGCGGTCGATCTGGCGAAGTTCAGCAACATCGGCGGAAGCGTCGCCACTGCCGGCACGCTGACCGTCGACGCCGCCACCTGGGACAACAGCACGGATGTTCAGGCTGATGTGCTGAACGTCACCGTAGGCCAACTCAACCAGGCAGCCACCGGCAAACTAGCCGCCAGCCAAAGCTTCACCGGCAAGGGCGACAGCTGGACCAATGCCGGACGCATCACCAGCGGCGGAGCGTTCTCCCTGACCGCTGCCAATGTCACCAACACCGGCACCCTCGGCGGCGCCGGCAAGGTTGATCTGAACGCCGAAGCTGTGCGCAACGATCACGGCCTGATCTTCAGCGGCTCCGACATGGCGCTGCGCTTCAAGAACCTGACCAACTACTACGCCGACATCTACAGCCTCGGCGGCCTGAGCATGATGGCCCGCGACGGTGTGGCTCGCAGTGCGTCACTGGAAAACATCTCCAGCCATATCGAAGCCGCCAACGATGTGCTGGTGCGCAGCGACAGCGTAATCAACCGCAAGGACGTATTCAGCACTGTTGACCAATTGGTGTCGGGCAGCCTGAGTGTGAGGTGCTACGACTGCAGTGGTGACCACCACAACGTCGATTACATTGCCAACGAAGTCTCCAAAAGTGTGGTGGCGACAGATTCGGCCAGCTCATCTATCCAAAGTGGAGCCAAGTTGACCGTCGAAGGGTCCAGCGTGCTGAACAAGTACAGCACCATGGCCTCGGGCGCTGATCTGCTGATCACCGCCGACAACTTCGCCAACATCGGCGCAACCACTGGCACCAGCACACGCACGCGTACCTGGAACACGGGGCGCGTTACCGACGGTACGGATGAGCGCTTCCGCGCCAACTGGATCTACCCCTACAACGCCCAGCCCAACCCCAAGGTATTGCCGGTGGGCGCGCTCAACTCTTTCAACCTGGTGGGCGACACCACCACCGTGACCCCGGGCGATCCCATTGCCTCGGTGATTCAAGCGGGCGGCAACATCAGCATCCAGGCGACCCAGCAGCTGGAAAACAGCAGCATCGTCCAGTTCACGCCGCCGACGCCCGTCGCGGACAAGGGCGGCGCCACGACCGTGACCAAGCCCGCCGTGGTGGTGCTGAACCCGCAACTGCCACCGGACCTGGCACAGCAACAAGTCAACCCGACCACCATGCCGGGCTTCGCTCTGCCCAGTGGTACGAACGGGTTGTTTCACGTGGTCGACAGCGCCGCTGTTGCCAAAAACAGCCAGGATCTGAGCCAAGCCAACATCCAGGGCTCGGACGCCAGCCGTGTGTTCGTCGGCCCCAAATACCTGGTCGAAACCAACTCCGCCTTCACCGATCTCAAGCAGTTCATGAGCTCGGACTACCTGCTGGGCAAGCTGGGCTACGACCCTGAAACCAGCTGGAAGCGCCTGGGTGATGGCCTCTATGAACAACGCCTGATTCAACAAGCCGTCACCGCGCGCACAGGTCAGCGCTTTATCGCCGGCCAGACCACCGACGAAGGCATGTTCAAGTACCTGATGAACAACGCCATCGCCAGCAAGGAGCAACTCAACCTATCCGTTGGCGTGACCTTGACCTCGCAGCAAGTCGCCGCACTGACCCATGACATCGTCTGGATGGAAGACCAGGTGATCAATGGCCAGCACGTGCTGGTCCCCGTGCTGTACATGGCCCAGGCGAACAACCGCCTGACGGCGGATGGGGCGTTGATTCAGGGCAAGGACGTCACCTTGATTGCCGGTGCGAATTTGAAGAACTCCGGCACGTTGCGCGCCAGTGAAAACCTTTCGGCAGCGGCGGGGAACAACCTCGTCAATACGCGGCTCGCGCAGGCCGGTGAAAAGCTGAAGCTGGTGGCGGGCAAGGACCTGGTGAACATGCAAGGCGGCATCCTCAAGGGTAAGGATGTTGACCTGAGCACCTTGACTGGGGATATCCGCAATGACCGGACCATCACCACGATTGAACACAGTGGGAAGGGCTTCAGCTCCAAGACGGCAGTCGTCGATAGCGCCGCGCGGGTTGAGGCCGAGAACAACCTGACGATGCATGCAGCGCGGGATTTGCTGAATGTCGGCGGGGCCATTACCGCAGGCAAGAACGCTGAGCTGAGCGCGGATAACGACGTGGTGATTGCGGCGGCTCGCGAAGAAACCGGCTCGATGCGCCAGGACAAACGGCATTTCTGGGCACAAAGCCAGACGGTGCAGCATGCCAGTGAGATCAAGGTCGGCGGGGATCTTGATGTTGTGGCGACGAACGATTTGACGATGGTTGCCAGCCATGTCAAGGCAGGCGGCGACGTCAATTTATCGGGCAAGGATGTGAGCCTCCTTGCGGCTGCCAACGAAGAATCAAGTGAGTACCGCTATAAGCGCAGCGGCAAGAAGATCAAGCAGGAAGAAGACCATGTTCGCCAGCAGGGCACGACGATTGAGGCCGGTGGTGATGTAAACGTTGCGGCGCTGCAAGACCTGACGATGGTCGCCAGCAAAATCAACGCCGGTAACGAGGCCTATCTGGTGGCCGGTAAGCAGTTGAATTTGATGGCTGAGCTCAACCGCGACTACTCCCTCTACGACATGAGCAAAAAAGGCAGTTGGGGGAGCAACGCGGCGAAACGCGATGAAGTGACGCAGCACACTAACGTCGGCAGTGAAATCAAGACGGGCGGCGATCTCACGCTCAAGAGCGGCGGCGATCAGCGTTACCAAGTGGCAACCCTGGACAGCGGTAAGGACCTGACGCTGGAGAGCGGTGGCCGCATCGTGTTCGAGGGCGTGAAGGACTTCCACGACGAGAGCCATACCAAGAGCAAGGGCGATTTGGCTTGGTACAAGATGAAGGGCGAAGGGAAGACCGATGAGACCCTTCGACAAAGCGCCCTGATCGCTCAAGGCAAGCTGGTGATCAAGGCTGCCGAAGGCATTCGTATCGATATCAAGCAGGTCGATCAACAGAGTGTTAGCCAAACCATCGATGCGATGGTGCAAGCGGACCCCAGCCTGGCCTGGATGAAACAGGCGCAGGCCCGTGGTGATATCGATTGGCGCCAGGTAAAGGAAATTCACGACAGCTTCAAGTATGAGTCCTCTGGCCTCGGCGCCGGCGCCAAGATTGCCATCGCTATTCTGATGTCTTTCATCCTCGGCCCCGCTGGTTTGGGGTTGAGTGGGTCAAACCTGGCTGTTGCTGCCAGCCTGAGCACGACCGCGGTCACTAGCACCATTGATAACAAGGGCAACCTAGGGCTGGCGGTGAAAGATACGTTCAGTACGGGGAGTCTGAAGAACGCTGCGATTGCGGGTTTTACGGCTGGTTTCCTGGATTATGCGGACAAAAATTGGTTTACGGCAGCAGAGGGTACCAGTACCGCTACGCAGGGAATTCAACCTGCCGATGGTTCAACGTTAAGCACAACCAGCTCTTCCAAAGATATTTTCCGTTGGAGCAACGCAACGGATGCGGCAACTCGCACCGTAGGGCGAGCGCTAATTGCTAGTGGCGTTTCCTCTGCCATTGGTGGCGGCAGTTTCGGTAGTAACTTCAACGCCGCCCTGATGGGGGAGGCGGGCAATATGGCCATGGCCACGGGCTTTAACTGGGTCGGAGACCAAATCACCTTTCCAAATGGAGGCGTTCAAAAGATTGCTGCCCACGCAATCATGGGTGGCCTATTGGCAGAGCTGACAGGGAGTGACTTCAAGACCGGTGCAGCCGCTGCTGGCCTGAACGAAGCCTTGATTAATGTCATGGCCGATATGGCCGGCAAGAATGAAGAGTTGCATCTTGTCTTTTCCCAACTGACCGGATTGGTTGGAGCTGCTGCTGTTGGGGGTGATCTTAATACCGGTGCGGTAATTGCACAGAAAGCGACTACCTTCAACTACCTATTTCATGAGGAGCTCCTTGAGAAAGAACGCAAGCTTAATGCGTGTGCTTCTGAAGATGAATGCCAAGGGGTGCGAGAGTATTACGACAAGTTGGATGTTGCCCGTAATAAGGCGTTTCCAGATTTATGCCGCAATAATCCAACCATGTGCGAGCAGATTTATGAAAGGCTCAGGGATGAGACTGCCTCTAATTGGGAGTTGGCGGAGACTATAAGAAAGTCGGGTGCGAAAGATCAGTTTGGACGTTCCATTGCGCACCTGGCCACAATGGAAAGAAATCAACAAGCCATCTATTTAAATATTTCGGAAGGTGTTCGGTCGACGGATGGTAACCTTGCAGCCGCTGCTGCGGACTTTGCGATGGGGGGACTGAGTCCTGGGGCGGATATCTTCTCATCGACAGTCGGTAAACCTGGAGCTGTTGGAACCGGAATAAAAAATGGAATTGTTGAAGATGTAGGAAAGAGCAAGGGGATTCAGAACGTATACGACTCAATTCGTAAAGCTCCTCAGTTTCCTGACGGCTTTAGGGAGCGTGCAGGCTCAACAACCAAAAACGTGGTAAATAATAGTAAGCTGCTCAGTGATCTTCGCCAAGTGGAAGCAGGAAAGTGGACTAAAATTTATAAGGATGGTTATGATTCGGTCGGAAATAAAGTATCGATTCATTATTTTCAAAGTGAAAGTGGAAAAGTTTTTAATGTGAAGACGAAACCAGAGTGGAGTAACTATTGATGCAGAGTCCAGTGCTGGTGGTTGAGTTGTATGAGCCCGAAGAGGCTGCTAGATTCTTAGCTGTTGCATCCATAGGTTTGTTGAAGGCCGTGGGTGATAAAATTATGACGATTGCCGAAGCTGAACGTCTTTTGTTTACACCGAGAACTGTAAGGGTGTTAGGGGAAAAGGGAATTTCTCCAAAGCTATGTGAGCTTGTTATGGATTGTTGTGAGTTGGATGATGTCTTGGATTTGCTACCTTTAGAATTTGATGTCGAATTAAACAAAATGATTGATCGGTTTTCTGATTATATAGCTAGTACTGTATCGCAAGATCCGTATGCCGCACATGCAAGATTAAAGTGAGGGTAGGAGAGGCGCTAAAACTCTTAATGAGGTCTCAGCCAGGCCTCCTGAGAACGGCAGTTGTAAATCAGCGATTTATAACTGCTGCCGAATGCACCGAACCCTCACCATTTCAACCAGAGCCCTTAACCGCCCTGCAAGACCTTCAAAGCAGCCTGAGCTAAAAAGCCCGATCGGCTTTTGGGACAAAGGAAGGCCTGCGGAATATCATTCCTATCCGCACACGCATACCTACGAATAGGTTCCTGGCTATGGATCCGAGGGAAAGGGACGAGAATAAGTAATGATTGAAGTTCCGCAATTGAATGAGTTGCTTGTCGCTCACAACTGCTTGCGTGCGATTAGTATTCAGTTGAACGAAGATGGGGTGGCTTATGATTTATCTCTATCGATTTCGGTCTCTGAAAAGGCAGGGGCTGATGTCGTGTGTATCAGATTTATTGATATCAGCCATTTTGCGTCCCGTGATATTGGCGGCGGATTGACTCAGTTGATACATATGAGCGTGAGTCAGTTGGATGCGGGTTTTGACAGGATGCGTTATCAGTTGGTCGATCTTGAAGATAATAAGTTGTCATTTTACTTCTCATCATTTTCGGTTGAGTAGAGGGTGCAAAAGAGAGCTAGCCCGTGGTTGGAGCTGGGGTGCAACTGGTCGTCTCAATGCAGTCAGGTGATGCAGCCATTTGGCAGGCCACACCCCCTGTGGCGAGGGAGCTTGCTCCCGCTGGGTTGCGCAGCAACCCCAACCGGCCTCATTCCGCTTGGCCTGCTCTCTGCAGCCGCTTTCAGCGCCCGAGCTTTTCCAGTGCGGCATCGGCCAGGAAGGACGACCGGCTCTTGATGTTGTGCTCGCGGACGAAGCGGTCGATTTGCTGGATGACATAACCCGGCAGGGTCACGTTGACCTTCTCGGTCTTGCCCAGGTAAGGCGCGATATCGATATCCAGCATGCCCCAGCCCATGCCCTCGAAATCGGGGTTGGCGCGGTGCTTGCCGGTGGGAGAGGGCAGGGGTAAGGCGTGCCCCGCTCGGGCCAGCTCTTCGAGCATGACGTGGGCAATCTCGATGGCCGCGCCGTAGGCGCTCTCGAAGCTGTCGCCCGCGGTGACAGCACCGGGAATATCAGGAATCTGGATGCCGGTGGCGGTGTGTTCGTCGCCCCATTCGATGCAGATGGGATATTGCACGGGGATCTCCTCAATAGGTGTGAAGGTGGCGGGAGCTGGATCAGTTCAGCCAGTTTTCTGATGGCCTTGATCGTGCCCCGTGGCAGATCCTTCTTCGGGTGAGGCACCGCAAAGGCGACTGCAAAGGTGTTGTGGACGCTGATGCGACCGACCAAGGTCGTCGCGGATGTTACTGCGAAGGGGAACTACCGGGGCGGGGTTCGGCAACGGTGGATTGGAGGTGATGTTTGAGTGGGGTGTGTCTTAAGCGATCCACAAACTCAGCTGTTTTATGAAGTGGGAAGACGTCAGGTATTCGAGTCTGATACCTGCCCCGCATGCGTCCTTGACCCGAGCAACCGGTCGGCTAGGTGCCGACCTCGCTCCAGTCCTTGCGCCGTCAACCAGATGGATTTGTTTGTGTTAACTGGATCACTGATGAAACCCTGTTCATGCAGTCGATTCATGATCTGGAAGTCGAACCCTTACCACGCATTACCTTGCTCGGAGCTGTAGGCTGCCAACAGGGCAAGCACTGCGTCTTCGATCAGCCTATCGTCGTATTCCATGGCTGTTACTCCGCTTCTGTTCTTCAAACGCTCGGAAAATCCCCGCCATTCTCAAGATAGCGGGCTTCTTCGGCCAGACAGGACTAAGGCGGCGTACGTGCGGCGGTGGGTATTTTCAAGCCGCACTGCGCTTCAACGTTGCCAGCAGTCTGCGAAATGCTTGCACACCTCAAAGCGCTGATCCAGGTCGGCCATGCGTGCCTGATGTGCGCTCAGTGTTTCCTTCAGCAGTGCTTGCTGGGCTCGGTAGTAGTGCTCCAGCATTGCATTATTGGTCGACCTCGCCTTGCTACGGTCGGCCGTTTCGCTGTCGGGCAGCAGTTCCTTGATCGCAGGGGTGTCGAGCAGGCCCAGACGGTTGCTGTAGTCATCCTTGTACAGCTGCAATGAACGAGCCTTGGTGCCCCTCATCTCATTGGCGAACTGCTCCAGGTTCTGCCGATATTCCGCCCAATAGGCATCGGGCAGGCTGAAGTCGAGGCGCTGTTTGCGTTCCGCTATGGATTTGTCGAGCAGTGTTTTCTGGACCGAAGGGGCATCCTCGGCGTCGGGCTTCATTTTCGCGATGACACTCGCGTCGACGATCTGCGCGATCAGCGCTGCACGCTCCGCTGACTGCGGTTGTGCTTCGGTGGTCTTGGGGAAAATAGGGTTGTGGCCGGCGCAGGCGGGCAGGCCTTTGTTGGTCAGCACGATCGGCGAGCGCACAGTCTTGCCATCGATCTGGCGCAGACGGCTAAGGGTGACCTGGCAAGTGCGACCTACTCGGCGGAAGTCCGCTTCGTACTCGCCGCCGCTCTGCGGGGTAAAGTTGAACCCCACGGTGCACACGCTGCCGGTGCTCAAGGTATTGGCGCGCGCGAATAGCTCATGACCCGGTTGCAGCCGCACTTCCAGATAGGCCTTGGCATCCTCGGGGGCAGCGGTAGTCATATCCGCCCGTCGCCGGGTATTGGCGCTGAACAGGTTATTGAGCAGCCCCGTGGTTTGGCCGCCGCAGTGTTCGGCATCGAACAAGTCGAGCGTCGAGCTGTCACTGCTGCTGATAAAGCGCAGCTTCGCCGCATCGGGCGCACTGGCGTCCGGGTAGGTGCCGTTGAAACTGCACCCGCCAAGTAACAGCGCGGTAATGCTTACAGCGCCACGCACGCGCCATTGGGAAAAACAGAACATGTTGATAGATCGTCCTTGATGCATGAGTGGGCGAAAGGCCATCATGCTAAAGAAGGCAGTCGCCGCCGTCCAGCGCGCCTGTCGTCCCTGAATTTTCTGGGGTTTTTTCTTTGTCTCCCACCGAGGTAGCGGAATGTTTGGCTCGCGCAACATCTTTGCAATTGGCCTGATCGGATTACTGGCTGGTTGTTCGTCAATGCCAGCTGAAATGGCGTTGAATTCACCCGTTTACAACGCGCAAAACGCGGGTCTAGTGGTCGGCGCGCTGCTGGAAGGCGGCCCCTACGGAACCTACCTTGAGTTTCGCGATATCAAGAGCGGCAAGACTTATGGTTGGGGACCCAAGGATGATTACTCGGCATGGCTACCTGCCGGAGACTATGAAGTGAGCCGCCTGGGTCACCGTCGCGGGGCCATGGGGGCTTACTCCAAACCGCTGCGTTTCACCGTCACCCAAGGGCAGCTCAATTACCTTGGCGAGATGGTCTACGGCTGCTCGACCGTCGCGCAACCGGCTGCGGTGTACGGGGTATTGAACTGCGGGGTCCTCGCGCTTGGCGAATGCACCGTCCCCAGCCCTAACGTGAACGTATGCGTGGTGGACCGCCAGGATCAAGCGATCAAGCATTTTTTGCAGCAACACCCCGAGCAGGCCCCTTTACCCGTGCGTAACGCGGTCATGTCGGCAGCAGCCTCTGGATCGAGCGTCCGCTTTCCCTAGGCTTTGTACGAAAAGCCTTGGTGCTCGGTGATGCTGCGTTACTTTCGATACTCACGCGCATAGCTGCAAATAGGGCCCTGGTTATGGGCCCAAGGTTAAAGGGGCGAGGGTAGTTGATGAGTACGGTGTCGCGGTTGGGGGGCAACGGGGCGTCTCAATGCAGTCAGGTGATGCAGCCATTTGACCGTCGAAACCTGTAGCCGCTGTCGAGCGCAGCGAGGCTGCGCACGAGGACGCAGTCCTCGCCAAACCTGCCGATGCTTTTCACCTGGCTGCATCCGGTTTTGTGGACATATCCGTTGCTGCGGTCATGGCTGCTTACGGTTTCGCTTTTACAGCGACTCACTTTTGAACAGCGCAAAAGGTGAGCAAAACGCTCCTGCCCCCGCATCCGGCGCCTCGCTTAGGCTCGGCGTTCCCTCTCTCCGGCATTGCTCCGGGGGCACGCCGCCACAGGCCATCCATGGCCTGACGGCGGCTAGCTCGGCATCCATGCCGAGCTGCCCCCTACGCAACGCCTACGTTCGGCCTTCTGGAGGGGGCAGGAAGATCAAGATCAAAAGCAAGATCAAAAGCCAAAGCCAGATCAAAAGCCAAAGCAAAGCCAAGCGCGTTTTGCGCGCTGGTTGAGTTCAAAGGCGTTCAGGACTCTTGCGCTGTTCGTATGCGCCCCATAAAGCCCACATTCCAAGTCGAAATCTGATGCTCGAAGCTGTGCTCCTCAACTCTTTCAGGAGCCAGTACCTCATGATGCGACCCGATGCAAAAGTGGAAAAAGTCTACCTCTACCCCAAGCCCGTAGACTTTCGAAAATCCATAGACGGTCTGACCGCGCTGGTCGAGCTGGATATCAAAGTCGCCGTGTTCGATCCGGTACTTTTTGTCTTCCTCAACAAAGCCCGTAACCGCATCAAAGTGTTGTATTGGGAGCGCAACGGTTTCTGTCTGTGGCTCAACGTCTGGAAGCCGAACGTTTCAAAACCTCCCCTGACGACACGAATGAAGCCATTGTCCTGACGGTTCAGGAACTGAACTGGTTACTCGACGGTTTTGATCTGTGGCGCAACCGGCCACATCAGGTTTTGACGCCGCGATTTGTCGCATAGTTGGATATAATCCGGGCCATGATTTCCATGCCCGACGACCTCCCTGATGATCCGGTTCTGCTCAAGCAAATGCTTGTGCAGATGCTCAGTGAGCGTCAGGTGGACAAAGACCAGATTGTTGACCTGAAAGAGCAGATCAAACTATGGCGTGAACGTTTTTTCGGGCGTAAGTCAGAGCAAACCGTCGATCCGCAGACGCCGCAGCTCGTGCTCTTTAATGAACCCGAAAGCTTTGCGGTTCCGGTCTCCGACACCTCTGACGAAGAAGTCGTTGCCCCGACTAAACGCCGAGGTAAACGTAAACCACTATCAGCCGATCTGCCTCGGATCGAGGTCATCCACGAACTACCCGAACACGAACTGACTTGCGGCTGCGGTTGCCGCAAACACGCCATCGGCGAAGAAACCAGCGAACAGCTAGAGATCGTGCCGATGCAGATCCGCGTGATCAAACATATCCGCAAAGTCTACGGCTGCCGGGGCTGCGAAGCAGCCCCGGTCACGGCTGACAAACCTACGCAACTGATCGAAAAGAGCATGGCCAGTCCGAGTGTGTTGGCGATGCTGCTGACCACCAAGTACGTCGATGGTCTGCCGCTGCACCGCTTCGAAAAAGTCCTCGCTCGCCACGGTGTCGAGATCCCTCGGCAAACTCTGGCTCGCTGGTGATCCAGTGCAGCGAACACTTCCAGCCACTGCTGAATTTGATGCGTGACCGCCTGCTGGAAAGTCCGGTCATCCACTGCGATGAAACCCGTGTCCAGGTGTTGAAAGAGCCGGATCGAGATCCGACCAGCCAATCCTGGATGTGGGTGCAAGCCAGCGGCCCGCCAGATCGTAAAGTCGTGTTGTTTGACTACACGTCCAGTCGTGCGCAGGAGGTGCCGTTACGGCTGCTGGAAAGTTATCGCGGTTATGTCATGACCGACGACTACGCCGGCTATAACGCGTTGGCGTTGCGATCGGGTGTGGAGCGCTTGGCGTGCATGGCCCATGCACGACGCAAGTTCGTGGACGCGCAAAAAGTGCAGCCCAAGGGTAAAACCGGACGGGCCGATATCGCACTGACGATGATCAACAAGCTGTACGGGATCGAGCGTGAACTTAAGGAAGCCGATGATGAACAGCGGTTTATCGTTCGCCAGGAAAAGAGCCTGCCGATCTTGGGGCAGCTGAAAGTCTGGTTGGATAAAACCCAATCCCAGGTGACGCCGCAAAGTGCATTAGGCAAGGCGGTGCATTATCTGGCGAATAACTGGAGCCGACTGGAGCGTTATGTCGAAGCGGGTTATTTGCCCATCGACAACAACACGGCCGAAAGAGCGATCAAGCCGTTTGTCATCGGGCGCAAGGCCTGGTTGTTCAGCGATACCGTCAATGGCGCCAGTGCTAGCGCGAAGATCTACAGCCTGGTCGAGACCGCCAAGGTCAACGGCCAAGAGCCTTATACGTGGCTACGCCACGTACTAGAGCGGCTGCCGCATGCCTCGTCAGTAAAGGACTACGAGGCGCTACTGCCGTGGAACTGCTCGCCCGAAATGCCACAGTAAACCGTTGACCCACTGTTGGGCAGGTGGGGTTTATGGATCGCATACCGCTGTTCGCCACTGAATCACCTCCAGCACCGCGCAACCCTCCCTGGTGAGCAGATGCACCCCTCGGGTGACCCGCGTCAGGTCGCAGTCGGTAATGTCTTTCAGGTTAAGGGTGGACAGCGTGTCCATCAGGTCCCGCACCACGGTGAAACGATGGGCCGCACTGCTGGCCAGATCGCTCAGAGAGGCGTGGGTGTCGAGGTAGAAAACGGCTTGGTTGGCGTCGTGGGTGTCGACGGGGGAGAAGCGGGAAATCGATTGATCGTCCATGGTCGTTACTCGTTGTAGAGCTTCCACCTTTTGCGGCCAAGCAAATGGAGGGTGGCAGCTGTGCGAGGGTTGGCCGACCGGCTACAACGACACCGGCACACCCGAAGGTGTCCCGCACACAGCCGCCATAACACAGAATTGCAGGCACAAAAAAAGCGTCTGCAATGGTGTTTTGGACGCTGATGCGTCGTTGTAATTCGACCGGCCAAGGTCGTTCGCGGATTTTGCCGCGAGGGGCGAACTATAGGGGCCACGCTTGAACGGTGCAACTGTGTATTGGAGGCGATGTTTGAGTGGTTGTGTCATGGCGATTATCAATCGTCCCGCATCTAATTGTCCGCTTTGGGTTGAAAACTCAAAGCGGCCAATTATAAGCGGAAATTTTAGATGAGGCTAAATTTTGGTGTTTTCAAAAAAGTCTTAATTTTGTTTGGGGGCGAAAGTTACTCACTCAATGCGCTCACAGTGGTTTAGATGGTCTTGGATAATATTTATTGCTGGCCAAGAATATCATTTATCTCTTTAAGGCAAACTTTAGGCATCTTTAGGTTGGAGATATTTACTTTTGAAAGTATAAGGAGGTAGTCTTCAATTTCTTCGGTTTCGCCCCAGTTGACAGAGTTTTTCAAACGCAATGCTGTGAACCTTGAAAAGCCTAGCGACATAAGGCTTAGTTCGATAGGGGAACATGAGCCAAATTCGAGAAATGTATGGTATGGAGCTTGTTTTGCATCGTTTTCATTAAAGCCTTTCTCAATCAGGCAGTATTTTATTATGTCTTCAAAGGCGCTAAAATATTTTACAAGTTTAAATCTTACTTCTGTTTCAATTAGCTTTAGTAGTCCTCTTATTATTGCTGATGTGTTTGCTGACTCATCATCTTTTTTTACGTAGTTGACGCGCTCCCTTATGAGGGTGGATATGGCTGTTCCTGTTGCCCATTGGTGAGATATATAAACTATGGAGTTTCTAAACTTCTGGTTCTCAGCCCATCCGAAGATTTCGGATATAATAGTTATGGCGTTGCTCATTCTTTCATATCCTCCTTTTAGAAAGGGGTTTATTAAAGAAAATTCGTCCGTGTAAACTGCGCTGAAAAGTTTATCATATAGATTTTGTAGATGGTCAGGTCTTAAGCTGCTATGTGAGTCTAGTATTTCTTGGGGCAGAGTTATAGATACATTGCGTACGTGTTCTAGATTTTTTGCTAGGGTTTCAGTGTTATCTTTTGTTTCGTATTTTGAAACTACTTCTTCCTCTCCGAGCATCTTGAACTCTTGGTAAAGTCGACTAAAACCGGCTTCGGCGAGGTTTTTATATTCTTCTGCGATATTTCCTGAAATTAGCTCTTCAATAATCGTTCCGCCATCATCCATTAACTTGGACATTGAAGATTTAATTTCCTGTAGTTTTTCACCAGTGTAAGATTCTTCGGTCCATTCACTCGGTCGTATACACCAAATATTTCCATGGAATTCTTGTAGGAGCCTACCTGCCCTGCCAGATAAATTGAGAAAGTCTGATCTTGACATTGGGTTATTTCCACTGTGTGGATTCTCAATTACTATGTGTTTTGCTGGTAGGTTGACTCCTTGAAGCAGTGTACTAGTGCAGCATAGGAAACGTATTTCCATAGATTTAAATAGTTCTTCGACACCTGATCTAACAATTGAAGGCATATCGCCATAGTGTACCGCAACGCCATGCTCTAAAGTTTTTGCCAAAGGGTATTCTTCATGTACCTCGGTGCGTATGAAGTTAATAAAATCCTTTACTTCATCCGAAGCAATATAGTCTCTATTTATTTCGAGCAGCTCTTTCGCAACGGTCTCGGCATCGCCGGGACCATTAGCAAAGATAATAGTGGATTCGGTGTTTGAGGTTATTTCATTTGCTAATCTTGCTCTTTGCTCGGATTTGGAACCTCTAAATCTGAAACTTATAGGTGTTATCCCTAAATCAATGGTTCTATTTGCAGCCAGTAATGATGTGCTGATTTTGCTTGGCTGGTTTTTTACTTCGGATATTAACAGTAGGTTTTGAGATACGGGGGATATGGTTTCTGTAAAGAAAAATCCTTCGTCTTGCCTTCCGAATAAGCTCAAGAAGTAGCCGGGATTACTTACAAGAGGGCTCGCAAATAGAACTGATGCGCTAGGGTGTAGACTTAATGCAAGGTCGACGGCGCTCTGCAGTACTATTCCTCTATTGCCTTTTTGGATTTCGTGGGCTTCGTCAATGAATATTGAAGTTATTTTTTTTGAATTATTTTCAGGCTTAAGAAGACTCAGTAGCCGCTCAGGGGTTAGAACATAAATAATATTTTTTATTTGAGCGTTGTCTTTCGTAGGGAATGGAGCGGTTCTTACGATTGCATCGGTAATTTCTCTGGTTTTTATTGTCTTTCTTATTCGGGCTGAGACCTCGGAAATTAATGCTCTGGTGGGAACTATATATACTATGTTCTGCTCTTTTCCGGATTCGAGGCGCCTAATTAAGTCTAGGTTGAGTATGAAGGACTTTCCTGCTGAGGTTGGGGCTGAAATACTCAGAGACTTCTGTTTTTCAAGGTTTGTATAGAATCTATGTTGGAAGTCGGTTAGAGTTATGCCTTCCTCAGTCGTGTTCTCAATCTCTCTTGCTAGTCTCTCTAGTGAAAGAGTTATCGCTGGTGAAAAGCTATCAAGTACTTTGTAGCGTTTTCTCAGAAGCTCTCGTCCAGGGAAATTTCCAATTCTCGAGAGGATAATATCCGCGGCTTTAGCTATGTCTTCTTTGTTATCTGAATCGCACTCTATCAATCTGCTAATGATTTCATATGCAAGTGATAGTTCATCGGGTATGTCGGATATGGATAAAATTGATGCGATACCAATAAGTCTTTTGGACTCAATGGAGGATATTTTCTTTGGCTCTGTATGGGCGGGGAGCAAGTGCAAAGTGCTATAGATGAAAAGTTTGTTGATGTCATTCTGAAAGTCTTCTGTATTAATATCCATATCAATCTAAGGCTTCGTTGAATTCGTTTCTGAAATTTTGCACTGAAGGGAAAGGAATAAAAAAAACCTCTAGGCAAAGATGCTTTCTTGAGAAATTTTCTAGCTTCCTATCTAGTTGTGTTGCAATTATTGGGGTCTCGAGAATTAGTCTTTCTTTAAACTCCTGAGCGAGTTCTCTACTGCTTTTGTTGTTCTTGTTGTCATAAGCGTCCCAGTTGTACCCAATTAGGCAGGCATGATTTATTCGAGCCCCAGGTCCAGGCTCACCCAGTTTTATATGTTCGGTGACAGCTTTTTGAACCTCTGGCTCTGCATATTTGAAATGCTTGGTTATCATCGTAAATTCGTGCTTATAGATTTCATCTAAATGAAAGCTTTCTATGCTTTTCAAAGCAGATATGATCGCGTCATCTATCTTTTGGTATAACTTTGATTCGCCAAAATAAAAGTCTACGATTTCATCTTCTTCATTCCATCTTGCATGGATGCCGTCTGACCCATTTGCCTCAAGCTTTCTATTGGTTTTTAGCTCCATTTTAGAGACTATTTGTGGGGCCTGTATTATTGACTCCATTAGAAAGAATAACAGTGTTTCTCCGGCTTCACCTGTTTTATCTGGACTGTCATCTGTGATATCCGGGTGACGAAACAGCTTGCGTGCTTCCTTTATTAATTGTGCAGACTCTTTTGCAGTGATAGCTGAAGGCCTGTTTTTAGCGGCAATGCAATAGTGAATGATGTATTGATATAAAAGCTCCGCGAGAGCTTTGGACATTGGACGCCCGTTGCCATCAAATTTTAAATGATGAAATCTTAGTTTTGCATTTAAGCCTTTAATGGTTTGTGTATGCTCAACGGAGTCTAGGCATTGCTTGTAATCTTTAATGTCAACGGCGATAAATTTATTTATATCTTTTAAATTGACCATTCCTTGTCTCTCATTTGGCGCTTCTGTCGTCGAGCTATTTTTTGTAATGACGGATTAGCTTACTAGGTATCTTAGCGGACAAATCGAACCATCGTTTATGAATGATGTCATGGTGGCATCATTCTTTGCTCCAAGTAAATCCCCATTTCTTTTGTGACGGAACAATCCTTTTGCTTCCGGTATTGCGGTGGCGAGCTTACTTTTGGCGTTCGCGGATGCCTAGGCTAATGGATGGGATAAAGGTTGGTGTCGGTTGTGCTTTGAATCGGATAGATAGGCATTCTTGAGATTGCTGTGCTCGATTTGTAGTCGTTCGCAGCCTTTGGTAGCGGCTACAGGTGAGGGGGCTTTGTTTTTAGGGGGGGGCGGGAGGCCGCTGTCTTGCTTTGGCTTTTGATCTGCCTGCCCCTTTAGACACGATGGCCGAACGCAGGCATTGAGCCGTGGGTAACCCGGCAGGACGCCGGGTTAGCCGCCCCAGGCCATGGATGGCCTGTGGCGGCGGCCCACGGATCAATGCCGGAGTTCGGGCATGCCGAGCCTAGGCGAGGCACCGAGTGGAGGGGCAGGAGCCCTTTGGTTACTTTGGGGCTTTTCCAAAGTGACTCGCTGTAAGAGCGAAACCATAAGTGGCCGCACCCGCAGCAACGGATATGTACACCAAAAAGACCGCAACCTCAGGTCTTACGACCGCTGCGCGGCCGAGCGGGAGCAAGCTCCCTCGCCACAGTAAGCTCGCCGAGCCCCTTGCTCACTGTGGCGTTTCAACATAATGCGTAGCAGAAAACTGCTGCATTCGCAGCAATGGATCTAGTAACCCCGACATAACAACAGCGATGATTTCTGCTCACCTTGCACCAGAGTATTTGGACAAGGATCAGCCCCTAATCTCATGTTTCTTTCGCCCACTACACGGAGCAATTGATCATTGTTGCGGTGATAACGGATAGACCTGTATGTAAATAAAAAAGCAGCTCTCGGGAGCTGCTTTTCGATCCTATTCCCCCTTTTTATGCTTATGGGGTTTCAGATCTGGATGCTCTTTCTGCTTTTCGGGCGTGACTCTCTGTCTTTTGTCCGCAGTGCCATCTTCGTTTTTTCTTTTAGGGCCAGGTTTGATACTCATGGTCGACTGTAGTGGTCAACAATTTCCGGACACTGAATTGAGTTTTTCCTCAACAACCGCTGGCGGCACGAAGCCGTTGTACTGATGTGGCCGTGTCCAGTTGTATCGCTGCATGAGGTATCGGCCGATGTCCTGCTCGGCCAACGCCGTCGTCATGTAGCCCACCGTCGGCACCCACTCGGTTTTCAGGCTACGAAACAGCCGCTCCATTGGCGAGTTGTCGTAGCAGTTTCCCCGTCTGCTCATGCTTTGAGTCATCCGATAGCGCCACAGTCGCCGTCGGAAACTGCGGCTGCCGTATTGGCTTCCCTGATCGCTGTGAAATAGGACGCCCCGTGGTCTGCCACGCATTTCATACGCCCTGTCGAGCGCCTTGATGACCAGATCGGCATCAGGCCTGGAAGACATTGCCCAACCCACCACCCTGCGGCTGTACAAATCCAATACAACGGCCAGGTAATGCCATCGCCCTTGCGCCCAGATGTAGGTGATGTCGCCGCACCAGGCCCTGTTCGGCGCTGCCACGGCGAACTGCCGATCGAGGAGGTTGGGAATGTCAGGACGTTCAACCGTGGCTTTCTTGTAAGCGTGAGAACCGGGCTGCTTGCTGATCAATCCTTGTTCCTTCATCAAGCTTCTGACCTTGAAGCGTCCCACCTCAACGCCCTCGTCGCGAAGCATGGCAACGATACTGCGGCTGCCGGCAGAACTACGGCTTTGGCTGAACAGTTCGTTGATGCGGCTGCGCAGGCTCACCCGGCGAACATCGATACGACGCCGCCGGGCCAAATGGGCGTAATAACAGGATCGGGGCAGCTCGAACACTGAACACAACAGCTGGACGGGATAGTGCTTGGCCAACTGCCGAATCGACTTCAACGTCTGCGCCCGTGTTCCTCGGCCATCAAGAGCGCAGTGGCCTCCTTTAAGATTTTTTTCTCAAGCTCCAGCCGGTTGATGCGGGCCTGAAGCTCCTGAATCGTCTGCTGCTCCGGTGTAAGCGCCTTGGCAGTCGGCGTAACGCCTCCACGTTCCAGTTGCAACTGGGCAACCCAGCGCCGCAATGCGGTCTCACCTACATCGAGGGATTTGGCGGCCTCAGGGCAGCTATAGCCTTGGTCGAGCACCAGGCTGGCAGCCTCACGCTTGAAGGCAGGGGTGAAAGTACGTCGTTGTCTGCTCATTGAACACCTCTGTGTGGCGATCATCTTCGCCTAAAAAGGTGTCCGGAGTTAGTAGACCACTACAGACTTCCTTTATCGCTTGGGTTGTTAAATCCTATTTTTAACTAGTCCAGCCTTTTATAGCTGTCAACAGGAAGCGGCTAAGGGGGGCTTAGTCATGGGGTCGGAATTCCGTAGCAAATTGCTTACCTCAATGCACAATCTGCGCAAGAAACGCCTTAGCCCTCTCACTCTTCGGCGCCCCAAAAAACGCCTCCGGCGGCGCGTCTTCAACGATGCGCCCCCCATCCAAAAACAACACCCGCTCCGCCACCTGCCGCGCAAACCCCATCTCATGGGTCACACAAAGCATGGTCATCCCACTCCCAGCGAGCTTCACCATCACATCCAACACCTCACTCACCATCTCCGGGTCCAGCGCCGAAGTCGGTTCATCAAACAACATGATCTTCGGCTCCATGCACAACGCCCGGGCAATCGCCACGCGCTGTTGCTGCCCACCTGAAAGCTGGCTCGGGTACTTATCCGCCTGATTCTCAATCCCCACCTTGGCCAGAAACCCCCGCGCCAGTTCTTCAGCCTTTTTCCGCGACAACCCACGCACGGTCATCGGTGCCAGGGTGCAGTTGTCCAGCACGCTCATGTGCGGGAACAGGTTGAAGTGCTGGAACACCATGCCCACTTGGCTGCGCACCTGGGCGGCTTCGCGGGTGTTTTGCGAGAGGTCGGTGCGGTCCACCAGGATGCGACCTTTTTCGGCAATCTCCAGGCGGTTGATGCAGCGGATCAGGGTCGATTTACCGGAGCCGGAAGGCCCGCAGAGGACGATGCGTTCGCCCTGGCGCACCTTGAGGTCGATGTCGTGCAATACGTGGAAGGCGCCGTAGAACTTGTTCAGCCCGGCAATATCGATCACCACTTCGCGGTGGTCGGTGGCAACGGCGGGCGCGGCGGGAAGCGGGGCGGTCTGGGTCTGCATGGCGGTTCTCCGTCGGTCAGTTGAAGCGCTCGGCGCGGTAGGGGGTGGGGTCGGTGAAGGGCGTTTCGCCGGTGACCATCTGCGCTAGCAGTTGGCCGCTCACCGGGCCCAGGGTCAGGCCGTGGTGGGCGTGGCCGAAGTTGAACCACAGGCCGGGGTGGCGCGGGGCGGGGCCGATCACTGGGCACATGTCCGGCAGGCACGGGCGGCGGCCCAGCCAGGGTTCGGCGTCGAGGCGTTCGCCCAGGGGGTAGAAGCGGCGGGCCAGGGCTTCGCAGCGGCGCAGTTGGATTTCGTTGATCGGGTCGTCGCCGTCGGCGAATTCGATGCCGGTGGTCAGGCGGATGCCGCCCACCATCGGCGCCAGGACGTAGCCGCCCACCGGGTCGAGGATCGGGTGCTGCAAGCGGGTGCCGGGCAGGGCGGCGTAGTGCATGTGGTAGCCGCGCTTGATCGCCAGGGGAATGCGGTAGCCCAGGGGCTCGAAGATGCCGCTGGCTTGCGGGCCCAGCGCCACCACCACTTCCTGGGCGGTGATCGGGCCGAGTTCGCTGTGCACCTGCCAGCCGCCTTCGATCTCGGTCAGGCTCAGGGCATCACCGATGACGAATTGGCCGCCGCGTTGCTTGAACAGTTCGGCGTAGCCGCGGGTCAGGCCGCCGGGGTCGCTGACGGTCTTGGGATCGAGCCAGTGCAGGCCGCCGACTACGTCTTGGTGCAGGCCGGGTTCCAGGGCCAGCAGTTCCGTGCGGTCCAGTACCCGGTAGTTGAGCTGGTAGTCGCGCAGGTCGGCGGCGGCGCGTTGGGCGAAGTCGAAGGCCTGTGGGTCGTTGAAGGCTTCGAGCCAGCCGCCGTCGGCGATCAGTTGCAGCATGTTGGCCGGGCGGGCCAGGGCCAGGTGTTCGCTCACGCAGCGTTCGATCAGCGGCAGCATGGCGCGGGTGGCGGCGGCCAGGCCCTTGGGCGAGGAGTGGCGCCAGTATTGCAGCAGCCAGGGGCCGGCCTTGGGCAGGTGGCGCAGGCTGTAGCGCACGTCCGATTGCTGGTTGAGGCCGTAGCGCACCAGCTTGCTCACTTCCCGGGGGAAGGCGTAGGGAATCACGCTGGCGCGTTCGATCAGCCCGGCGTTGCCGTGGCTGGTGCCGTTGCCCGGGGGCTGGCGGTCCAGCAGCACCACATGGCGGCCGCGGGCCTGCAGGTGCAGGGCGCTGCTGACGCCGACGATCCCGGCGCCCAGAACGAGGGTTTGGCAATGCATGTTTGGGTCCTTATGACAGGGGCCGCGCGGCGGCCCACTAAAGGGTTCAGTTCAGGTGCCGGCCCAGGCGGCCTTCCAGGTATTTGAGGCTGCGCCGCACCACTTCGACGATCAGCAGGTACAGCACCGCGGCCCACAGGTAGATCTGGAAATCGAAGCTGCGGGAGAAGGCCAGTTTGGTCACCCCCATCAGGTCGTAGATGGTCACCAGGGAGGCGATGGCGCTGGCCTTGATCATCAAAATCAGCTCGTTGCCCAGAGGCCCGATGGCGATCAGCAGTGACTGCGGCAGGATCACTTTGCGAAACGCGGTCCAGCGCGACAGGCTCAGGGCCTTGCAGGCTTCGCGCTGGCCCTGGGCCACGGCCAGCAGGCTCCCGCGCAGGATCTCCGCCTGGTAGGCGGCGGTGTTCAGGGTGAAGGCCAGCAGGGTGCACAGCCACGCCTCGCGGAAGAACCACCACAGGCCCACGTCCTGCCAGAAGTCTTTGAACGAGCCCAGGCCGTAATACAGCATGAACAGCTGGGCCAGCAGCGGCGAGCCACGAAAGAAGTACACGTAGGCCCCGGTGAAGCGCCGCAGGAACTGATTGCTGGACAGCCGCCCGAGGGCGATCAGCAGGCCGAGCACCGCGCCCAGGCTGAAGGAAATCGCCACCAGCTTGGCGGTCACCAGCAGGCCGTCGATAAAGCGCGGGCCGTAGCGTTCCAGCAGGTCCTGGTTGAGAAACAGGTTCAGCAGGTCGTCCAGGCTCATGGTTGCAGGCTCCGTTGCGCACGGTTGAAGCGTCGTTCAAGAAAGCTGAACAGGTGCCCCGACAGCGCCGAGAAGAACAGGTAGCCCAAGCAGGCCACGCTATAGAACAGCATGGGTTCCTTGGTCACGCTGACCGCGAGGTTGGTCTGGCGCATCAGGTCCACCAGGGAAATGGTCGACACCAGCGAGGTGTCCTTGAGCAGCGACAGCCAGTTGTTGGACAGGCCCGGCAAGGCGATGCGCGTCAGTTGCGGCAGCAGCACCCGGATGAAGGTGGTGCGCCGCGACAGGCTCAGGGCGCTGGCGGCTTCGTACTGGCCCTTGGGCAGGGTCTTGAACGCGGCCAGCCAGATCTCGCTGGAGAAGGCGGCGAACACCAGGCTGAAGGCGAGCATCGCGGCGACGAAGGTGTTGATCGCCACTTCACCGGGGTAGCCCACGGCGGCGAGGATCTTCTGCGCGGCGATTTGGCAGCCGTAGTAGATGATCAGCAGAGTCAACAGCTCCGGCAGGCCGCGAAATACCGTGGAAAAGGTCGTGGCCCAGGCCCGCGCCCAGCGGTTTTTCGAGCGCGCGGCCAGGGCTACGGCGAGGCCCAGGGGCAGGCCGATGGGCACGCAGGCCAGCGCCAGGGCGATGGTCACCAGGGCCCCGGCGAGCAACGCCGAGCCCCAGCCGCCGCTGGCAAAAGACAGGAGTGACAGCTGTTCGAACATGCGCGAACCCTCTGGAAAATTGAACCGTGCAGGGCGCCGCCGCGCTCAAGGGAACGCGGGGCGTGGGCAGCGGTAAAGGCGGGCGGTCAGTAGATGTCGAAGGCGAAGTAGCGGCTGGAGATTTTTTGGTAGGTGCCGTTGGCGACTATCGCGTCCAGGGCCTGGTTCAGGCGCTCGCGCAGGGCATTGTCTTCCTGGCGCACGGCGATCGAGGCGTCGGCGGTGGTGCCATTGACGTCACCGATGATCTTGCAGCAGTCCTTGCCGGCGCTTTCGGCCCAGGCCAGCAGCGGGAATTTGTCGGCGATCACCCCGTCCACGCGCCCGGCGGCCAGGTCGCTGTTGGCTTCGTCCAGGGTTGGGTAGAACTTCACGTCGGCGCCGGCCGGGCCGTAGTGGTCCTCGGCGTAGATGGCCTGGGTCGAGGAGGCCTGGGCGCCCACGCTGCGGCCCTTGAAGTCGGTCTGGGCGTCGCTGATGTCCGAGTCCTTGGCCACGGCCACCGACAGCGGGGTGCGGTAGTAGTGGTTGGTGAAGGCGATCTTTTTCTTGCGCTCGTCGGTGGCGATCATCGAGGCCACCACGGCGTCGTATTTCTTCGCCAGCAGCGCCGGGATGATGCCTTCCCAGTCCTGGGCGACGATGGTGCACTCGACCTTCATCTGCTCGCACAGGGCGTTGGCGATGTCCACGTCAAAGCCGTGCAGCTGGTTGCTGGAGTCCACGTAGTTGAAGGGCGGGTAGGCGCCTTCGGTGGCGATCTTCAAGGTTTCGGCCTGGGCCGTGGACGCGGCGATGACCAGGGCGCAAGCACTGGCGAAGCGGAGGACGTTGTTCATGGAGCACCTCGGTTATTTATTGTTTTGCGCGGGTGGACGATGTGTAACCAACAAACTCGTTATGCAGGGCAGCGGTGGCTTCCAGGCGTTTTTCCACCTCGGGCCCCAGGTGTTTGCACACCTCGTTGACCAACAGGTGAACCAGCGACAGCATGGCCGCCGTGGATTCCCAGAACAGGTTGAATTCGGTGGGCACGCGGAACACCTCGTCGGCGTTCTGCTCGGCCCAGTCGCAGAAGGTGTCGGTGACCAGGGTCACCGCAATCCCCGCCTCGCGGGCCTTGTGGCACAGGGTCAGGGCGTGGCGCGAATAGCGCCGGGCCTCGAACACCACCAGGGCGCAGTCTTCGGCGGGGCTGAGCAGCACGTCGGCGAAATGCCCGGCCGCGCCGTCCACCAGGTGCACGCCGTCGCGCAGGTATTGCAGCAGGTGGACCATGGAGGCGGCGATGCCGCGCTCGGTCTGGAACCCCGCCACGTACACCCGGCGCCGGCTGGCCAGGCGCTGGACCACGGTCTGCCAGGCCGGGGTCAGGCTGTATTCGTAGACCTTGACCAGCGCCGCCACTTCCAGCTCGAAGCTGCGGGGCAGGCCCTGGGCCGCCGGGTTGGGCTGTTGGCGAAACTCCTGCAGGCGGTCGCCCACCAGCCACGGGCCTTCGCCGAGGTCGTTCTTCAGGTCGTTTTTCAGGTCCTTGAAGTGGCTGTAGCCGATGGCGCGGCAGAAACGGCCGACGCTGGATTCGCTGACGCCGAGTTTTTCGGCGATGTCGGCGGCGGTCTGGAAGGGCAGCTCGTAGAGGTTGGCCAGCATGTAGCTGGCAATCGCCCGACCCGACGCGGTGGCGCTGGACAAGCTGCTTTCAAGGCGTTGTTTGATGGGCTGGCTCATGGCCGCTCCTTGTTATTCGGGTCTGCACGAAAACTGCCTGCGCTTCGACCATGCTGCGCACTACGCGCCTTCGGCGCTACGTAGAAACAGGCTCGGAATGCTCATGTAGGCCCCTACAGTCGAACGCGACCCCGGCCGTTGCTCGCCTGTTTTTGCCTTGCCTGATCTTTGCTCAGCGAGTTTTTTGTACAGAATCAAAATGACGCAGTGCAGTGGAAAATGAATGTTTTCTGTCATGAAGTCAACATTTGACAGTTAACTGGCGTGACGCGATAGTCAGGTCCCTTCCAATAACAATTCCAATGGAGCTGCAATGACCGACGCGACCCCCGCGACCCCGGCGCAGGCTGATGTCGAGTACCTCGACCTGCCGGCCTTGACCGACTTGCTGCAACGGATTTTTCTTCGCCACGGCACCTCTGCCGAGGTGGCCCGGGTGCTGGCCGACAACTGCGCCCGCGCCGAGCGCGACGGTTCCCACAGCCACGGGGTGTTCCGCATGCCCGGTTACCTGTCGTCCCTGGCCAGTGGTTGGGTCAACGGTCAGGCCGTGCCGCAAGTGGAGGATGTGGCCCCCGGCGTGGTGGCGGTGGACGCCGCCGGCGGCTTTGCCCAGCCGGCCCTGGCCGCGGCCCGCGAGCTGCTGCTGAGCAAGGCCCGCAGCGCCGGGATCGCGGTGCTGGCGATTCGCAATTCCCACCATTTCGCGGCGTTGTGGCCGGATGTCGAACCCTTTGCCGAGGAAGGCCTGGTGGCCCTGAGCCTGGTCAACAGCATGACCTGCGTGGTGCCCCATGGCGCCCAGCGGCCGCTGTTCGGCACCAACCCGATTGCCTTCGCCGCCCCCCGCGAGGGCGCCGAGCCCATCGTCTTCGACCTGGCCACCAGCGCCATTGCCCACGGCGATGTGCAGATCGCCAAGCGCCAGGGCCAGCAGTTGCCACCGGGCATGGGGGTGGACCGCGACGGCCAGCCCACGTGCGATCCGGCAGCGATTCTCGACGGCGGCGCCTTGCTGCCCTTTGGCGGGCACAAGGGCTCGGCGCTGTCGATGATGGTGGAGTTGCTGGCGGCGGCGCTGACCGGCGGCAATTTCTCCTTCGAGTTCGACTGGTCGCAACACCCGGGGGCGCAAACGCCCTGGACCGGGCAACTGCTGATCGTCATCGACCCCAGCCACCTGGGCGGCGGGCGGTTTGCCCAGCGCAGCGGCGAGCTGGTGCGGCAGATGCAGGCCGTGGGCCTGGAGCGCATGCCGGGGGACCGGCGCTACCGCACCCGGGCCAGATCCCTGCAACAGGGCATCCCTCTGGCCACCGCCGAACTGGCGCGGCTGCGGGTCCTTGCGGGTGACGATAAGACGGGCGCCGACTAGACGAGCGCCGACCAAGGGCTTGATCCCTTGGCACCCGGGTCCATCAGCCCTTGGTGTTACTCCCGGTAGGGGGGCCGGTAGCGGTCCGGTCGTGGATCGGATTTGCCGCTCCCTGCCAGCCCCTCCAAAGCACCGTGAACTTGCCCCCAAGGCAGCCTATGGGCGGCCTTGGCGCGTTTCGATAATCGCCTCCGACATTTCGTCCCCCGTTTGCGGAGCGCGCCATGCATAACAATAAGAACTGCCAGTACCCTCTGATTCCGGCCCTGCTCGTCGGCCTGTCGACCCTTGGCCTGGGCACGGTCGCCGAAGCCGAGATCATGCTGTACGACAAGGACCAGACGACCTTTTCTACCGACGGCTACATCAACGCCTTCTACGTCAACAGCAAGGTCGACCGCGCCGGCGAGCAGTACGACCGGCGTCAGGCGCGGGTGAAGATGGGCTTTCTGCCCAACTACCTGGGCTTCAACATGGGCAAGCAGGTGGACGACCTCAAGCTCGGCGCCCGGGCCTCGTTCTGGGTGACCATCAACGACAGCGAGACCAACGGTACCGACACCGCCATCGACGTGCGCCAGTTCTATGGCACCGTGGCCAACCCGGAGTGGGGCGAGGTGCTGATCGGCAAGGACTTCGGCCTGTTCGCCCGTTCCAACATCCTGCTCGATGAAATGCTCGCCGGGTACGGCCAGGTCAGCGACAGCCTGGGGCTGGTGGACGGCGGCGGGGTGTCGTTCGGCAACATCGGCAGCGGTTACCCCTATCCCTTTCCGTCGTCGCAGATCACTTACCGCAGCCCGGTGATGGACGGCCTGCGGGTGGCGGTGGGCATCCTCGACCCGGTGGACACCAATGACAGCAGCGCCCTGGGCAAGGCCTACCAGAAGAACCCGCGCACCGAGAGCGAGATCACCTACCAGTTCGACCTGGGCGGGGCCACGTTCTACAGCTGGCTCAACGGCAGCTACCAGACCTCCGACAACACCGACCCCAACGTGCAGTCGGTGACCTCCAAGGGCCTGGGCTATGGCCTGCAGGCGAAGATGGGCGGGTTGTCGCTGACCGGTTCCGGGTTCCAGGCCAAGGGCATCAATCCGTTCTTCACCAACAATGCCGGCGAGGCCACCCTGCGCAATGTCGACAGCAAGGGCTACCTGCTGCAGGGCTCGTACAAGCTAGGCAAGAACCGCCTGGCGCTGTCCTACGGCAAGACCCGTGACGACGGCAACGGCGTGGTCGGCAGCGGCGCCGACTACCAGACCCGGGGCGTGGCGCTGTTCCACGACAT
Source organism: Pseudomonas sp. LD120 (assembly GCF_009861525.1). Taxonomy (GTDB): domain Bacteria; phylum Pseudomonadota; class Gammaproteobacteria; order Pseudomonadales; family Pseudomonadaceae; genus Aquipseudomonas. The sequence continues at coordinate 2,657,710 of NZ_WVHL01000005.1, forward strand.
CAACGACAACCTCAAGCTGGTGGCCGAGTACAACCAGTTCGAGATCGACGGCCACCACACCACCGCGCAGAACGAAAACACCGACACCTTCGCCGTGGGTGCCGTGCTGACCTGGTAACCCCAGCGCCGGCCCTGGCGTGCGCATCGCGCTCGGGTCGGCGCCCCGTATTCCCCGCCTATTTTCCGCAACGGCGCCTTCCCCGTAGGAGCCGGCTTGCCGGCAAATAGGCCCGCCAGCCTTGCACCAAACCGGCCGACGCTTTCGCTGGCAAGCCAGCGCCTACGGAGGTGGCGCGCCGCATTCCCGGCCTATTTTCCGCATTGGCGCCTTCCCTGTAGGAGCCGGCTTGTTCGGCGAAGCGGCCCGCAGCCTTGCCCCGGCCCGGCCGACGCCTTCGCTGGCAAGCCAGCACCTACGCCCATGGAACCGGCTACCCGCTACCCAAGTAGCATTCGTGCCCCGGGGCCGGCTTCGTACACTCAGTGCTCAGACAACCCGCGCCGGAGGCGACGATGCAGCAAGCCCAGAGCGAGGGCGTGGTCAGTGCCATGTCCCAGGCGGTCGATCCGCAGCAGGTGGCACAGGATTTGGCCAGCCAGTTGCTGCATCCGCACCTGGGCTTCGTGCTGTTCTTCTGTTCCGCCGAATACCCCCTGCAGACCCTGGGCCCGGCCTTGCAGCAGAGTTTTGGCGGCATCCCCCTGGTGGGCTGCACCAGCGCCGGGGAAATCACCCCGTTGGGCTACGGGCGCAATTGCGTGACCGCCATCGGTTTCGATCACCGGCACTTTTCCATCGCCGCCGAACTGATCGATCAGATGGAGCACTTCAGCCTGATCGACGCCCAGCAGATGGTCGAACGCCTGGTGGGGGATTGCCGCAGCAACACCCTGGCGCCGATCAAGGGCAACAGCTTCGCCCTGACCTTGCTGGACGGTTTGTCGAGCCGCGAAGAAATGGTGCTGGCCGCCCTCAGCGCGGCCCTGGGGGACATTCCCCATTTCGGCGGTTCGGCCGGCGATGACAATTACCTGACCCACACCCACGTGTACTTTGGCGGCGAGTTCCACAGCGGCGCGGCGGTGGTGGTGCTGGTCAACACCTGGCTGGATTTCGAGGTGTTCACCACTCACCACATCCTGCCCCGGGAAGAAAAGCTGGTGGTCACCGGCGCCGACAGCGCCTTGCGCCGGGTCTATGAACTGAACGCCGAACCGGCCGCCGAGGAGTACGCGCGGCTGATCGGCGTGCCCCTGGATCAGCTCGACCACCGGGTGTTCGCCGCCCACCCGCTGGCGGTGCGGATCAATCAGCATTACTACGTGCGTGCGGTGCAGCAGGTGCACCCGGACCTGAGCCTGAGTTTTTATTGCGCGGTGGAGAACGGCATCGTCCTCACCGCCATGACCCCCGGCCCCTTGCTGCCCAACCTGCAACAGCTGTTCGACGGCTTGCAGCAGCGCCTGGGCGGGCTGTTGCTGACCATCGGTTGCGACTGCTTCCTGCGCCGCCTGGAGCTGGAGGATCGCGGCAGCCTGGAGCAGATCGGCGCCTTTTTGCGGGAACAACGGGTGATGGGTTTCAACACCTACGGAGAACAGTTCAATGGCATGCACATCAACCAGACCTTCACCGGGGTCGCCATTGCCCGCAGTCGAACTCCGGCCCGCCGCTGAGCTGCAAGCGCAGCTCGACTGCCTGCAGCGCGAGAACCGCAAGCTGCGGCGGATCAACGAGGCGCTGATCGAGCGGGTCGAATCCGGCGCCACCCGGGGCAACGACCCTTACGCGGCGTTCCAACATTCGGTGGTGCTGGCCGAGCAGGTGCGCGAACGCACCGACGCGCTGAACCAGGCCATGGCCGAGCTCAAGGCCGGCAACCATTTGCTCAGCGAAGCGCGGCTGCGGGCCGAGACGGCCCACCAGCACCTGATCGACGCCATCGAAAGCATTTCCGACGCCTTTGTACTGTTCGACCAGGAGCAGCGCATCGTCCTGTTCAATAGCCGCTTCCGCGCCTTCTGGCGCCACAGCCGGGTGCGGATCATGGCCGGCATGCGCCTCTCGGAAGTGCGCCGGCTGATGACCAGCACCGGATTGTTCAGCGAAGAGCCGCGCAGCGCCAGCGACGAACAACCGCTGTATCGCCTGCACAATGGCCGCTGGTTGCAGGTCAGCGAACGGCCGACCCGGGAAGGCGGGCGGGTGATCCTGTTCACCGACATCACCGAGGTCAAGCACAGCGAAACCCTGCGTCGGGAACAGGCGGTGGCGCAAAAGTCCCACCTGCTGCAACGGGCGGTGGACAACCTGTCCCAGGGCGTGGCCATGGTCAGCGCCGAGGGCATTCTCGAACTGTGGAACCGGCGCTTTCTGGAGCTCAGCGGGCTGGCCCCGGTGGCCGCGCACCGCTTGTTTGCCGAGGTCATCGGCGACAGCGAGCTGAGCCTGCTGACCCCCGCCAGCCGCGACTTCAATGGCCGGGTGATCCATGAATGCGAGCAGCGTTTGAGCGACGGCCGGGTGTTGGAGATTCGCACCCATCCGCTGCCCACCGGCGGCTTCGTCAATACCTTCACCGACATCACCGAGCGTTACCAGCACGCTGAGGCCCTGAGCGAAAGCGAGCGCTGGATCCGCCTGATCACCGACCATGTGCCGGCACTGATCGCCTACCTGAATGCCGATCTGGTGTACGAGTTCACCAACAAGGTCTACGAGGAATGGTACTGCTGGCCGCGCGGCGTGATGCTTGGCCAGAGCCTGCGCGAGGTGCACAGCGAACAGCACTACCGGCGCCTGGAAAGCTATGTGGAACGGGCCCTGGCCGGGGAGAGCGTGACCTTCGAATTCGCCGAAACCAACATCAACAACCAGGAGCGCTACATGCTGCGCTCCTACGTGCCCAACCGCCTGGCCAATGGCGAAGTGGTGGGGATCTTCGTGCTGATCCGCGACATCACCGAGCGCCGGCGCACTGCCGAGGCCTTGCATCAGGCCTACCAGAACCTGGAGCTGCGGGTGCGCGAACGCACCGCCGAACTGACCACCCTCAACCAGCAACTGCTGCGCGAGATCGAAGAGCGCAGCCGGGTCGAATCGCGGCTGCGCGAGGCCAAGGCCGAGGCCGAACGGGCCAACCTGTCGAAGACCAAGTTCCTCGCCGCGGTCAGCCATGACCTGCTGCAACCCCTGAACGCCGCGCGGCTGTTCACCAGCGCCTTGCTGGAGCGTCGCGACCCCCAGGCCAGCAGCGCCCTGGTGCGCAATGTCAGCAACTCCCTGGAAGACGTGGAAAACCTGCTGGGCACCCTGGTGGACATTTCCAAGCTCGACGCCGGGGTGATCAAGGCCGATATCGCGCCCTTTGCCTTGAGCGAGCTGCTGGAAAACCTCGCCGCCGAGTACGCCCAAGTGGCCCGCAGCGAGGGCCTGGAACTGCACTTTGTGGCCTGCTCGGCCCTGGTGCGCAGCGACATCCAGCTGCTGGCGCGGATCCTGCGCAACCTGTTGAGCAACGCCATCCGCTACACCCGCCAGGGCCGCGTGGTGCTGGGCTGCCGGCGCCAGGGGCACTGGCTGTCGATCGAAGTCTGGGACAGCGGCATGGGCATCGCCGCCGAACGCCTGGAGGAAATCTTCCAGGAGTTCAAACGTGGTGAAGAACAGCGCCCGGACCAGGATCGCGGCCTGGGCCTGGGGCTGGCCATCGTCGAGAAGATTGCCGGGATCCTCGGCCACCGCATCGGCGTGCGCTCCTGGCCGGGGCGCGGTTCGGTGTTCAGCGTGCAGGTGCCGATCAGCGCCAGCGCACCCTTGCCGGCACCGCGCCTGGAACTGGGTGACGCTTTGCTGGAACGTTTGCACGGCGCGCGGATTTGGGTGCTGGATAACGACGCGGCGATCTGCGCCGGCATGCGCACCCTGCTCGAAGGCTGGGGCTGCCAGGTGATCACCGCCTTGTCCGAAGAAGACCTGGCGCGCCAGGTCGACGACTACCGCGCCGAGGCCGACCTGCTGATTGCCGACTACCACCTGGACCAGCAACAGAACGGCATCGATGCGGTAGCGCGGATCAACGCCCGGCGCGCCCTGGCGCTCCCGGCGATGATGATCACCGCCAACTACAGCAACGAGCTCAAACAGCAACTGCGGCAGCTGGGCCACACCCTGATGCACAAACCGGTGCGGCCGATGAAACTCAAGACCGCCATCAGCCACCTGCTGATGCCCCCCGTGTAGCCACTGCCGCAGGCTGCGCAGGAGACGCCAACCCTGGCAGCGCGGTCTATCAGAACAACTCGCGTAGTTCGATTCAGCGCCCTGGCGTTGGTCGCAATGAATGCGCCGGTCTTCGGATCACTGGAAGGGCCTTCGACCCTTGTCGCAGCCTCGCCGAAGGCTCGGCAGCGGCTACAGGAATTGCAGGGCGGGCGCTGAAGGCTTCGTGTAGCCGCTGCCGCAGGCTGCGCAGGAGACGCCAACCCTGGCAGCGCGGTCTACCAGAACAACTCGCGTAGTTCGATTCAGCGCCCTGGCGTTGGTCGCAATGAATGCGCCGGTCTTCGGACCGCTGGAAGGGCCTTCGGCCCTTGTCGCAGCCTCGCCAAAGGCTCGGCAGCGGCTACAGAGGGTTAGCGGCGCAGGTAGGCGCCGAAGTCGATATCCCCGGCACTCAGGATCGCTTGCACCCGGTTGTGCACGTTGAGCTTGCGCAAAATCGCCGAGACGTGGGCTTTCACGGTGGTTTCGGCAATGTCCAGGGTGTAGGCGATCTGCTTGTTGGATTCGCCCTTGGTCATGCGTTCCAGCACCAGGAGCTGTTTGCGGGTCAGGGCCTGGAGCAGTTCCGGGGGGAAGCTCGGGGTTTCGCTGCTGCGCCGCCCCGGCTGGCTTTTCTGGGTGCGGATGATGTCCGGCGGCAGGTACACGTTGCCGTTGAGGATCTGTTCGATGGCCTCGGTCATCTGCGAGCGCGCCGAGGATTTGGTGATGAAGCCCACGGCGCCGTAGGTGATGGCCTGGAGCACGATCTGCTTGTCCTGCTCGGCGGAGACGATCACCACCGGAATGGTCGGCGCTTCGTTGCGCAGGGTGATCAGGCCGTTGAGGCCGTGCATACCGGGCATGTTCAGGTCGAGCAGGATCAGGTCCAGATCGTCGTGCTCCTGGGTCAGGGCCAGGGCGCTGTCCAGGTCGGCGGTTTCCATCACCTCACTGCCGGGAAATCCGTCGCTGATGACGTTGTGGATGGCTTCGCGAAACAGTGGGTGATCGTCGGCTATCAGAATTTTATACATGGCCTTTCACCTCGTTATTGTGATTGTGCGGGGGCTCTACTGGCGTTCAGGGAAAGGCTTCCGGCTGGGCCGCCACCACCGGCAACCCTGCCGCCTCCCAAGCGTCCAGGCCGTCGCGATACCAATAGATAGTTTTATAGCCCAAGGCCGCGGCGCGTTTTACCGCGTTCCAGCTCAGCCAGCAATCGGCGCGGCAATAAAAGACCAGCGGTTGTTGCCGGTCACCGGCACTGAGCTGTTGCAGGTAGTGACTGAAGTAGCGTTGCCACTGCGGGCTCAGTTCGCCATCGCCGGTATTGGCCAGCCAGTGGCTGCCGGGCAGGTTGGCGTGGGGCTCGCTGGCGATGAAGCGGCCTTGCAGCCATTGCCGGCGGTAGACGTCGATCAGCAGGGGTTTGGGTTGCGTCTGGAGCAGGGCCTGCAAGCCTTGGGTGTCGATGATCTGCGCGGCCTCTACCTGCGTGGGTGTCGGGCTGCGGTAGAGGCGGGTGCGATAGCCGTCGGCGGAAAACAGCGGAGTCTCGGCGTGGGCCATTCCCAGGGTCAGGCTCAGCGAGAGCAGGGCCAGGGTCTGCAGGGCACGGGGCATAAGGGGGTTGTCCTTCTTGTTATGCGCCCATTACATGCCAGGGCGATGGCATTTGTGAATGCGACCATCGACAGCAAAAGCAGTACCAAAGTCGTAGGTTTTGGCTGGGCGAGGCTCTCGCACTTGTCTGTAGCCGCTGCCGCAGGCTGCGCCCGGCTCCGCAGGAGACGCCAGACCTGTCGGCGCGGTCCATCAGGACAATCCACGGGCGTCGATGCACCGCCATGGCGTTGGTTGTGATGAATACGCGGGCCTTCAGGTCGCTGGAAGGCCTGCGGCCCTTGTCGCAGCCCCGCCCAAGGCTCGGCAGCGGCTACAGAGGCTCTTTATCCGGGGAAACCTAGGCGGTGCTTTTGCGCAGGGCGGCGTGCTGCGGGTTGAAGGTCAGCACCGCCAGCACGGAGAACACCAGGGTCAGGCCCAGGCACACGGCCAGGGCCAGCAGGTTGAGGCGTTGATACAGGGCAAAGCGCACCAGCTCCACGGCGTGGGTGAAGGGGTTGAGGGCGCACAGCCAGTACAGCCAGGGGCTGGCTTCGAGCATCTTCCACAGCGGGTACAGCGCCGAGGACAAAAAGAACAACGGGAAGATCACGAAGTTCATCACCCCGGCAAAGTTCTCCAGCTGGCGGATGGCGTTGGACAGCAGCAGCCCCAGCGCGCTGAGCATCAGCGCCACCAGCAGCAGCGCCGGCAGCGCGGCCAGCAGGCCCATGGCCGGCGGTTGCACGCCATACAGCCAGGCCACCGTGAGGAAGGCATAGACCTGCAGCAGTGAGATCAATGAGGTGGCCAACAGCTTGCTGGCGAGCAGGAAGGCCCGGGGCAGGGGGCTGGTGAGCAGCACGCGCATGCTGCCCATTTCCCGGTCGTAGACCATCGACAGCGAACCCTGCATGCCGTTGAACAGCAGGATCATGCAGGCCAGCCCCGGGACGATGTAGACCTCGTAGGGAATGTAGGTGCTGTAGGGCTCGATGATGGCGATGCCCAGGGCCGCGCGAAAGCCGGCGGCGAATACCAGTAGCCACAGCAGCGGGCGTACCAGGGCGCTGAGAAAGCGCGTGCGCTGCAGCACGAAGCGCAGCCATTCGCGCAGCACGATGCCGCGCAGGCACTGCCAGTAGGCGTTCATGCGAGCGGTTCTCCGATCGGGGCCGGGCGTGGCTGGGGATTCTGGGTCAGGCGGGCGAAGGCCGCGCTCAGGTCGCCGCCCTGTTGCTGGCTGATGGTGCCGGCCACGCCACTGGCCACCAGGCGCCCCTGATGCAGGATCAGTAACTGGTCGTCGGCCTGCACTTCGTCCAGCAGGTGGGTGGTCCAGAGCACGCTCAGGCGCTGTTCCTGGCACAGCTGGCGAATGTGCCGGTTGAGCGCCAGGCGGCTGGCCGGGTCGAGGCCGGCGCTGGCTTCGTCGAGCAGCAGCAGGCGCGGTTCGTGCAGCAGGGCGCGGGCGATTTCCACCCGTCGGCGGTGGCCGCCATTGAGGGCGCGCACGCTGTCCCGGCGCCGCTCGCTCAAGCCCTGGCGCGCCAGTTCGGCGTCGATTCGCGCCTGCCCCTGGCGCCGCGACAAGCCGTGCAGCGCGGCGTGGTAGTGCAGGTTCTGCTCGACGCTCAGGTCCAGGTCCAGGGTGCTTTGCTGGAACACCACGCCGAGCTGGCGCAGGGCGGCGCGGGCAGCGTTGCGCAGCGAGCAGCCGCCAACGCGGATGTCGCCCTGTTGCACATCGTAGAGCCTTGTGAGCAGGGCGATCAGGGTCGACTTGCCGGCGCCGTTGGGGCCCAACAGCGCGGCGAAGCGCCCGGGGGCCAGGCTCAGGCTGACCTGATCGAGGGCCTGGCGCGGGCCGTAGGCGAAGCTCAGCTGACTGACGTCCAGAGCGTTCATGGGGTGACCACCACGCCCCAGGGATAGCGCCCGACCTTCACCGACTTGAGCACCTTGAGGCTGTTCACGTCGATCACCGAGACATCGCCGCTGACCCCGTTGGTGGCCAGCAACTGGCTCTGGTCCGGGGTGAATGCCAACTGCCAGACCCGCCGCCCCACCAGCAGGTAGTCGAGGATCTCGAAGGTCTTGGCGTCGATCACCGCCACGTGGTTGGCCGGGCCCAGGGCGACGAAGGCGTACTTGCCGTCGGCGCTGAGTTTGATGCCCACCGGCTGCACCTTGTCCGGGTGCACGCCCTTGATCTTGAAGGTCAGGGTCTTGAGCACTTGGCGCGTGGCCACGTCGAGGATGGTCACGGTGCCGCCGATTTCCGCCGAGGCCCAAAGCCTTGAGCCGTCTTGGTTGAACTCGACGAAGCGCGGGCGCTGGTCCACCAGGGTGCTGTCGGCCAGGGTCTGGGTGCGGGTGTCGATCCAGTGCAGCATGTTGGTGGTTTCGCTGGTGTTCACCGCCCACTGGCCGTCGGGGCTCACCGCCATGCCTTCGGGCTCGACCCCGACGTCGATCTGGCCGAGGACCTTGGCGGTCTCGGTGTCGATTACGGTGACCAGCGCATCGTCCTCGTTGGACACGTACAGCCATCGGTTGTTGGGGTGCAGGGCGAACTGCTCGGGGTCCTTGCCGGACGGCAGCTCCTTGATGATCGTGCGGGTCGCCACGTCCATCACCTGGACCCGGTCCGAATCGCTGGCGCAGATGTACAGCAGCTTGTTGTCATGGGACAGCAGCAGCCCGCGCGGGCGCTGGCCCACCGGCAGGGTCGCGGTGACTTCCAGGGTCTGCAGGTCGATCAAGCTCAGGCTGTTGTCCTTTTCGTTGGAGACCCAGGCCGTGGCGGCCATGGCGTGCCCGGCGGCGAGCAGCAGGCCCGCGCACAGGGCGGAGCGGCAGAGAAGAGGGCGGCGCATGGCGGATTCCTTGTTGTTGTGGTTATGGGATTCAGGGGTAGCGGCAGGTCACTTCGGGGCGGTCGTAGCCCAGGCTGTCCATTTCGTTGAAGGGGTGCAGGAAGCCGTCCTGGGGCGAGGTGCTGACCAGGGCCCGGGGCTGCACCAGGGGAATCGGCTGGCGCAGTTCGCCGTTCCACGGCCGGTAGCTGAGCTTGCGGCCCTTGAACCCGTCCAGGGGCAACTGGTCGCTGAGCAGCAGCGTCTGCAGGGCTCGAGGGTCGGCCTGGCGCAGTTTGCTCACGGCGCTGGCGACGCTGCGCACGGCCATCCAGGCGGCGAAGTCGCGGTCGTTCATCCAGCGCCCGGCCTGGGCTTCGAAGCGCTTTTGCAACTGCGCGGCGCCGAAGGTCTCGACGCTCTTGTGCCAGCCGGTGGGGGTCAGGCCCTGGGTGCCGGCCACCGGGCGCGGGAACCAGGTCTGGTAGGGCAGGTATTCGCCGAAATCGCCGCGCTCGTCGGCCACCAGCACCACGTCGTATTCGGCAGTCTGGGTGAACAGCGGCATGTCGGCCTGGGCGCTGCGGCGCTGGTCGTTGTCGAAGCTCCAGGCTTTCTCGGCGACGATTTTCAGGCCGAAGCGCTGGGTGGCCCGGCGCAGGGCATCGGCGTAGGCCCGGTCATCCTCGGTCTGGCCAACGATGAGCAAGGCCCGCTGCCATTTGCGCAGCACCAGGAACTGCACCAGGGCGTCGGCCAGCATCGCCCGGCCCGGCAGGCTGTGCAGCACGTTGCCCAGGCACTGGCTGCTGCGCAGGGCATCGTCGGGGCTGCCGGCGTTGAACAAGAGGCTGTCGGGCAGGGCGGCGGACAACTCGCGCAGGCTGGCCGCCGGGGCATTCACCACGAACAGCCGCAGGCCCTGGTCATGCTGGGCCTTGGCGGCTTGCAGCAGCGCCGCGGGGCTGTCGACGCTGGCGCTGTCGAGCTGGAACTGCTGCTTGAGAAAGCGCCCGGTGCTGTTGCTGTCGACAATCGCCAACTCGGCGCCTTGCAGCCCGGCGTCGGCGGGCTCGGGGATGATGTTGGACAGCAGCGGGCCGGGATCGGGGCGATAGCCCAGGTAGCCGATGCGCACCTGCAAGGGTTCCTCGGCCGCGGTGCTGGGGGCGGTGGGCAATAGGGCCAGGGCCAGCAGGCAGGTCAGGGCCTGCAGGCAAGTCGGGATAAGCAGGGCAGGCTTGTGCATAAGGCACTCCACGGCAGGTGGCGCCAGCATAGGAACAGTGCCGAGGCGGGGAAATATGCAGAAAGTACCGCTCGGGCAGTACCAAGGTAGTAACCCGACGCGGGCGCGGCGGTCTTAGCATGGCCCCAGCGGCCCCGACCCGGGCCTGAACCGGCCCGAGCCCTGAGCCTGATCCCCGAGCCCGAACCTTGAGAGAGACGCCCATGCGCATCATCAAAGTGCTGCTCCTGCCCTTGCTGCTGATCCTCAGCCTGATCGGCGTTGACCGCCTGTATGGCCCGCATCCGGTCTTGCCTCCGGTGCCGCTGGTTCCGGGGCGCTAGGCGTGTCGGCGTTATGGCGGATCAACCTGTGGGTGACGGCGTTCTTTGCCGTGGTGACCCTGGCGTGCGCCGGCTTGCTGCTGCACCAGGCGGTGGCCGATGTCGAGCGTGAATTGCAGTCCGCCGAAGCGGTGGTGAACTACCTCAGCGACAGCGCCGAGCGCAACCCGGCGGGCCTGCAACCGCGCCTGACCCAGAGCCTGCGCCATGTGCGGGTGCACTGGCTGGCGCCGAACGAGGCGGCACCGTGGGCAGCGGAGCGCGGGCTGGACGCGTGGCTGGGGCGCCAGTTGTTCAGCGATCGCCAACACAGCGCCCGGGCGTTGGAATTGAGCGACGGGCGCCGGGTGCTGATCGCCGTCGATGCCCGGGACGAAATCGACGAAGTCTGGGATTCCCTGCAACAGTTGCTGGGCCTGTGCGCTCTGGCGTTGCTCCTGAGTTTGCTGACGATTCGCTGGGCGGTGCGTCGCGGCATGGGCTTGCTGGATGGCTTGTTGCAGGCCTTGCAGCAGGTGTCCGGTGGGCAACTGGCGGTGCGCCTGAGCGAAGCCGGCTTGCCGGAAGCGCGACAACTGGCCGGACACTTCAACCGCATGACCGCGACCCTGGAACAGACCCGCGCCGACAACGCGCAACTGACCCAGGCCCTGCTGGCGGTGCAGGAGCGCGAGCGCACCTACTTGGCGCAGACCCTGCACGACGACCTGGGCCAATACGTGACGGGCATCCGCGCCCAGGTTTGCCTGCTGCGCCTGGTGACCGCGCAACCCACGTTGGTGGAGCAAACGGCCCAGGCCCTGGAACTCAACTGCCAGCGCCTGCAGCAAGGCTTTCGCGCCCTGGTGCAGGACCTGTACCCGGTGGTCTTGCAGCACTTGCCGCTGTCGGAGGCTTTCGGCCTGTTGGTCAATCAATGGCAGGACAGCCACGGCATCGACTGCCAGTTACGGGTTGGCGCCGACCTGCCGGCGTTGCCCGACGCGAGCAAGACCCACCTCTACCGACTGCTGCAAGAGGCGCTGACCAATGTCGCCCGGCACGCCGATGCCAGCCAGGTACGGGTGCGCCTGCAACGCAGCGCCGGGGGCCTGCGCCTGCTGGTGCGCGACAACGGTTGCGGCGCGCGCCAGCCCCAGCGCCCCGGCGTCGGCCTGCACTCGATGGCCGAACGCGCCCGCAGCCTGGGCGGCGAACTGCACATCCTCAGCCGTCCCGGCGCCGGCTGGGCACTGGCCTTGAACATGCCCCTGAACATGCCCATGGAGGCCTGATGAACATCTTGTTGGTGGATGACCACGCCGTGGTCCGCCAGGGCTATGCCAGCCTGCTGCGCGCGGTGCTGCCGGCGATGCAGGTGCGCGAAGCGGCCAGCGGCGAAGAGGCCCTGACCCGGGTTGCCGAAGAAGTGCCGAACCTGGTGATCATGGATTTCGGCCTGCCGGGCATCAGCGGCCTGGAGACCACCCGCCGCCTGCGCCAGCGCCTGCCGCAGCTGCGGGTGCTGTTCTTCAGCATGCACGACGAACTGCCCTTGGTGCGCCAGGCCCTGGAGGCGGGTGCCTCGGGTTACCTGACCAAGAACTCCGCGCCCCAGGTGCTGATCGAAGCGGTGCACCGCGTGCTGGCCGGGCACGCCTACATCGAACAGCCCCTGGCCACGCAGCTGGCCTGCACCCCGGCGCAGAACGCCAGCGACCCGCGCTTGCAGAGCATGACCCAGCGCGAGCTGGAGATCTTCGTGATGCTGGCCAAGGGCACCCCGGCGCGGGTGATTGCCGAGCAGCTGTGCATCAGCGCCAAGACGGTGTCCAACCATTTGACCTTGCTCAAGAGCAAGTTGCAGGTCAGCTCCCATGCGCAGTTGGTGCATTTGGGGATTGATATGGGGGTGGTGCGGGTGGCGGGGTGAGAGGTGTATAGTTTGGCAAATTTTGTCAAAAGCGGACAAAACCATGAGCACTATGAACATCTCCTTGCCGGACGCTCTCAAGTCCTTTGTCGATGATCAAGTCAGCCAGCGTGGCTACAGCACCAGCAGTGAATATGTGCGTGAGTTGATTCGCAAGGATCAGGATCGGCAACATCTGCGTGGCCTGTTGTTGGCCGGTGCTCAATCGGCGCCGGGCACTGCTGTAGAGGGTGACTATTTCGAATCCCTGCGTGCCAGGGTTCGCAAGGCGCGAGGATGAAAGCCAAGCCGGTCATTCCACGCGCCCTTGCCAGCCAGGATGTGGAAGGTGCTATCAACTACTACCTTGACCAACAGGCCGAGCAGGCAGCGCTCGGTTTTATCGATGCTCTGGAAAAGGCCTATGTGCATATCGGCCGCCATCCGGCCTCGGGTATGTCTCGCTACGCCCACGAGTTGGATCTGCCGGGGGTGCTTTGCTGGCCGCTGAAGCGCTATCCCTATCTGGTGTTCTACGTTGAGCGCGATGAGCACATCGACGTATGGCGGGTTTTGCATGGTATGCGGGACTTTCCTGAGTGGTTGGCTGAAGGTGTTTTCCGGTAGTGGTGGGGGATGTTGGGGGCTTTTTGTGGTGAGGGGGGTATATCCGTTGCAGTGGGTGTGGCTGCTGGCGGTTTCTTCTTTAGGGTGCTGTGCCACGGGGTACATATCCATTGCTGCGGTAACGGCCACTTAGGGTTTCGCCCTGACGGCGAGTCCCTTTTTACAAACGCCGGAGTGCCGGCCCAGCAAAAAGGAACCAAAAACGCTTGCCCCTCCATGGGCCCCTCGCTAGGGCTCGGTGTTCCCTCGCTTCGGCATCCATGCCGAGCTGCCCCCTACGCAATGCCTACGCTCGGCCGGCTGGGAAGGGGCCGGAAGATCAAGATCAAGATCAAAAGCCAAAGCCAAGGTGCGCAGGCCGGCTCTTTGTAGCCGCTGCCGAAGGCTGCGAAACCAGGCGACGCGATATGTCAGGAATATCGGGGAGGCAGGTTTAGCGTCTCCTGCGACGGAGTGCCGCCCAGAGCGTTCGCAGCCTGCGGCAGCGGCTACATTAACGCGAACGGCAATGAAACAGGCCGGCCGGCAGGCCGCCGTCAGATTTTGATCTTGCTCTGGCTTTTGATCTTGATCTGCTTGCCCCGTTAACCACGATGGCCGAACGCAGGCATTGATCCGTGGGTAACCCGGCAAGGATGCCGGGTTAGCCGCCACCCGGCCATGGATGGCCGGTGGCGGCGGCCCACGGATCAATGCCGGAGTGAGGGCATGCCTCGCTATGCGAGGCACCGAGTGGAGGGGCAGAGCGTTTTGCTCACCTTTTGCGCTCTTCAAAAGTGAGTCGCTGTAAGAGCGAAACCGCCAGCGGCCGCACCCGCAGCACCGGATATGCCCCCCGTCCCCTCACTTATCCCATGTCCCCGGACACCCCAAACACCCCTCCATATTGGCATCCTGAAAATTCCCATAATGGTGCCGCGCCCCGCGCAGATCGGCGCGTGCCAGATTGCTCTCGCCGAACTTGGCCTCTTGCAGATTGGCTTCGCTCAGATTGGCCCCTTGCAGATCCGCCTTGCTCAACCAGGCCATCTCCAGATCCGCCGCTTGCAGGTTGGCCTGGTGCAGTTTGGCGCCGGACAGCCGGGCAAATTGCAGATAGGCCGCGCTGAGGTTGGCGTTCTTAAATTGCGCGCCCTGGGCAAACAGGCCCCAGCCCTGAATCGCCATCAGCTTGGCGTCGGTGAAGTCCGCCAACCGCAGGTTGCTTTGTTGCAGGCTGGCGCGGGTCAGGTTGGCGCCTTGCAGGCGGGCTTTTTCCAAATTGGCCAGGTCCAGCTGGGCATGGCGCAGGTCGGCGCCGGAGAGGTCGGCGCCGGCCAGGTTCATCTTGCGCAGGTCCTGGTTGGCCAGGTTGGCACCGCGCAGGTTGGCGCCGGGGCATTGGCTGGATTCGGCAATCAGGCAGCCGTTGATGGTCAGCGGGACGTCGTTGCCGTCGTCGTCGACGTTCACCGCGAAGGCGGGGGACAGGCTCAACAGCAGGACCAGGGGCAGGTAGTTCATGGTGCGGTTCTCCAGGCGGGAGTGAAGGGGGCTGTGGCGAGGGAGAGGGCTTTGCTTGAGCGGCCGGCGCCCCGGGACCTTGCCGGAGTGAGCCCGGCCCACGCGTTATGCCGGAGCTAGCGCGTGGGTCGGGTTTGGGGCGCTGCGGGATCCAGCGGGAGCCTGATCCCTTGCCAGCAGTGGGAAGTTCGATCAGCGCTGGGCGGTCTGCTTATCCCAGCTCGGGATTTTGAAGACCCAGAACGAACCGCCTTGGGCCACAGGCTTGGTCAGCTCGGCCATGTCGCCGCCCCACAGCGGCACCGCGCCGCCGTAGCCCACGGTCACGCCGATGTATTGCTCGCCGTCCTGTTCCCAGGTGATAGGCGGCGAGACGATGCCGCTGCCGGTCTGGAATTTCCACAGCTCCTTGCCGGTCTTGGCGTCGAAGGCCTTGAAGAAGCCGTCGCCGGTGCCGGTGAACACCAGGTTGCCCTTGGTCGCCAAGACCCCGGCCCACAGCGGCAGTTGCTCCTTGTGTTCCCACACCAGTTTGCCGGTGGTGGGGTCCATGGCACGCAGGGTGCCGACGTGGTCGTCGTACATGCGCTTGATGCGGAAACCCATCCCCAGGTACGCCGAGCCTTTCTTATAGTTCACTTCCTCGGTCCAGTACTCCTCCTTCCACTGGTTGCCGGGGATGTAGAACAGGCCGGTGTCCTGGCTGTAGGCCATGGGGTTCCAGTTCTTGCCTCCCAGGAACGGCGGCGAGACTTCCACCGGTTTGCCCTTGGTTTCACCCGGCAGCGGCTTGGCCGGACGCTGGCCTGCGTTTTCCACGGGGCGCCCGGTCTTGAGGTCGATGTGGCTGGCCCAGGTGATGTTGTCGACGAAGGGGAAGGCGTTCTGCAGTTTGCCGTTGTTGCGGTCCACCACGTAGAAGAAGCCGTTGCGGTCGGCGTGGCCGGTGGCCTTGACCACTTTGCCGTCCTTGCCCTTGTAGTCGAACAGCACCAGTTCGTTGTTGCCGGAGAAGTCCCAGGCGTCGTTCGGCGTGTGCTGGTAGAACCATTTCACTTCGCCGGTGCTCGGGTCGACGCCGACCTGGCCCGAGGTGTAGAGGCTGTCGTAGTCGTGGGGATTGCCGTCTTTCGAGGTCCGCGCCCAGGTGTTCCACGGGCCGGGGTTGCCGGCGCCGACGATGATGGTGTTGCTTTCGGCATCGAAGCTGGCGCTCTGCCAAGGGGCGCCGCCGCCGTGGCTCCAGGCTTCGACCTTGCCGGTTTCGGTGGTCTTGTCGTCAGGCCAGGACGGTGCCTTGACGTCGCCGGTGGGGGTGCTGTCCTTGCCGTTGAGGCGGCCCATGTGGCCTTCGACGAAGGGCCGCATCCATACCTCTTCGCCGGTGTCCGGGTCGCGGGCGAACAGCTGGCCGACCACGCCGAACTCATCGCCGGAGCTGCCGTGGATCAGCAGCACCTTGCCGCTGGTCTTGTCCTTGATCAGCACCGGGGCGCCGGTCATGGTGTAGCCGGCGCTGTGGTCGCCGAATTTCTTGTTCCATACCACCTTGCCGGTGTTTTTGTTGAGGGCGATGACCCGGGCGTCGAGGGTGCCGAAGTAGATTTTGTCGCCGTAGATCGCTGCGCCGCGGTTGACCACGTCGCAGCACGGGCGAATGTTGTCCGGCAGGCGATGGCTGTAGGTCCACAGGCGCTTGCCGGTCTTGGCGTCGAGGGCGAACACCCGCGAGTAAGAACCGGTGACGTAGACCACGCCGTCGCGGACGATGGCCTGGGATTCCTGGCCGCGCTGCTTCTCGTCGCCGAAGGAGTAGGACCAGGCCGGGGTCAGTTTGAACACGTTCTGGTCGTTGACCTGGGCCAGGGGGCTCCAGCGCTGGGCATTGGTGCCCATGCCGTACTGCAGCACGTCCTGGGTGGTCAGGTGGTCGTTGGCGATGTCTTCCCAGGTCACGTTCTTGCCGGCAGGTGCCGCCGGGGCGGTGGCCGCTGTGGCCGCCGCGCCCAGGGACAAGCTGGTGGCCAGCAGCAGGGCCCGGACGGCAAGGCTCAGGGGGGAGAGGGCGGGTAGCGATCTTATTGTCATGGTTGCAGTTCCCAGTGGAGGTTTTGGCCTGACTAGGGTCTGCCCCGGGGCGGGTGTTGAGATACGGAAAAAGTCCCGCCCTTGCCGGGAATAATTCCCGGGCGGCACCTGATTTAGGACCGCGCCACAAGCCCTACTACCAAGGGAGTAGGGCGCGACCACCAAAGCAGCATACGGCCGCCCGCCGGCTGTTCCTAAGATGGTGGTATGGCCTCTGTAGCGAGGTCTTGCGTGCAATCTTGAGGGCATAACAATGACAACAAAACGCAACGCCTTGCTCGCGGTAGGGCTGCTGACCGGTGCCTTGGCCACCGGTGCTGTATGGGCCCATGGCAACGTGGTGCCCCAGGCGGTGGAAACCAAGGGCCTGACCCCGGTCAAGGATGCCGGCGTCGCCCTGGATGACGACGGCTGGGCCACGGCCAATCCGTATCGCACATCGCCCGAGCACGACAAGGCGGTGGAAATCGGCGCTTCGGCCTACAACCAGAACTGCGCCGCCTGTCATGGCCTGGAAGCCAAGTCCGGCGGGATCGCCCCGGACCTGCGCCTGCTTGAAGTCGGCGAGGTCGGTGATGAATGGTTCGTCGAGCGGGTGCGCCATGGCGCGGTGCGCGATGGCCGGGTGTACATGCCGAAGATGGCCGACTACCTGAGTCAGGAAGCCTTGTGGGCGGTGCGCACCTACCTGGACAGCGTGCACGTCGAGGAGTGATCGCCATGGGTCGCTTCGCGATGCTTTTGTGTGGCCTGTGGTTGTGCTGCGCGGCGGCGCAGGCAGGCGTGCGCAACTATGACGCGATGATTGCTTCCGGTGAGTTGAAGGTGGCGGTGTACCAGGATTTTGCCCCCTACAGCTTCCAGGACCAGGGCCAGCCCCGGGGCGTCGACGTCGAGCTGGCGCAAGCCCTGGCCCAGGCCTTGGGCGTGCGCCTGCAATTGATCTGGGCGCCGCCCGGAGAGAAGCTTGACGACGACCTGCGAGACTACATTTGGCGTGGCAGTCAGCTGCGCCATCAGCAGTTGGCCGACCTGATGATGCGTGTGCCTTACGACCACGGCTACGCACAGAAACGCAACGAACTGGGGGAACTGGCCAACGCGCATGTGGTGATGTTCGGTCCCTATCAGGAGGAGCGCTGGCAGGTGGCGTTTGATCGTCGGCGCCTGGATTCGGTGGCCAGTGTCGCGGTGTTCCAGCAGCACCCCATCGGGGTCGAGGTGGACAGCGTGCCGTCGTTCTACCTGACGTCGGTGTTCAACGGCATGCTCAGCGCCAAGACCCATCATTACCCCAGTGTGCCGCAGGCCTTCGGCGCCTTGCGGGCCGGGCAAGTGGACGCGGTGATGGCCATGCGCGGCGAGGTCGACTGGCAGTTGCACCAGGCCGCCGACCCGCAGCTGGCCCTGGCGGAAAACGCTTACCCGAACATGGGCAAGCAGGTGTGGGAGATCGGCATGGCGGTGCATGAAAGCAATCGCCAGTTGGCTTACGCGGTGGAAGAGGTCTTGGAAGGGCTGATCCGCGACGGCCGGCTGCAGGCCCTCTACGCTTCTTACGGCCTGCGTTACGACGTGCCGGAGATGTATCAATAGGAGCTGCGATGAACTGGCGAGCGACCTGTCTGTTGGCGTGCTGGCTGCCCTTGGCGGCCCAGGCGCTGGCTGCTGATCCCGGTGCGCACCCGGAACCGGGCGCGGACCCCGTGCCCTCGGTGATGTGGGCCTTTTACCACAAGCAACTGCTGGGCGATGCCGCGTTCGTCTTTGATGACCGGGTCAAGCTGCTGGCGCCGCCCTTTGCCGAGGATGCGCGGCAGGTGCCGCTGGAGATCGACGCCCGGGCCTTCACCGGCGAGGTGGTGCGCATCCTCGCCTGGGCCGAGCTCAACCCCTTGCCGCGCATCGTCGATTTCGTGCCGGGGGAGCGGGTGCTGCCCTGGCTGTCGATCCGCATCCGCATCGAGCAGGCCACGCCGCTGCGCGCCGCGGTGCAGACCCGCGACGGCCTGTGGCACGTGGGCTCGACCCTGATCGACGCCGCGGGCGGTGGCTGTACCGCGCCCAGTGTGGTGCGCACCCAGCCCGGCTGGGAGGAGCACCTGGGCGAGGTGCTGGGCGGGCGTTACCCGCGCGGCGATGCCAGCCGCTTGCGCCTGCAAGTGTCCCACCCGATGGACAACGGTCTGGTCAGCGGCATCCCCGAGTTCTTTCTCAACCACGCCGAATTGCGTGACCAGAACGATCAGCCCCTGGCCAGCCTCGAACTGTTCCCGGCGGTCAGTGAAAACCCCAACCTGGGGTTCGATATCCAGGGGCCGGGGCAGACCCGCTTGCTGTTGCGCGACAACAGCGGCAACCAGTTCGAGGCCAAGCTGCCCTGACCGCATCCTTTGACCCACCCGAGCCGAGGCGCGCCATGCGTTGGATCCTGCTGTTGCTGCTGTGCCTGGGCCTGCCGGCCCGGGCCGACCTGGACTATCAACTCAAGCCCCGGCAGATCGCCGCGGGCACCTGGCTGCTGGAAGGCAGCACCGACAACTTCGCCAAGGCCAATGGCGGCAACATCGTCAACAGCGGGTTCATCGTCACCAACAGCGGGGTGCTGGTGATCGACAGCGGGCCGTCGAAACGCTACGGCGAAGCCTTGCGCCGCGCGATTGCCGCCACCACCGACAAACCAGTGATCCAGCTGCTGCTGACCCATCATCACCCTGACCATGTGCTGGGTAATCAGGCTTTCAGTGACGTGCCCATCGGCGCCCTGGCCGGCACCACCGACCTGCTGCGCCAGCAGGGTGACGCCATGGCCGAGAACATGTACCGCATGGTCGGCGACTGGATGCGCGGCACCGAGGTGGTGCTGCCGACCCAGGAGCTAAAGCCCGGCCTTCTTGAGGTGGGCGGGCATCGCTTGCGCCTGCTGAGCCTGAGTGGGCACACCGGCGCCGACCTGGCAATTCTCGATGAGAACACCGGAGTGCTGTTTGCCGGCGACCTGGTGTTCTACGAGCGCGCGCTGACCACCCCCAACAGCCCGGGGCTCGGAGTCTGGCTCAAGGACCTGGACACCCTGCAGGCCCTGCCGTGGAAGCAGATCGTGCCCGGCCACGGCCCGCTGGCGACGGATGCCCGGCCCTTTGCCCAGATGCGTGATTACCTGAGTTGGCTCGATGGGCTGATGCGCGACGGCGCGTCCCGGGGCGACGACATGGCGGAGATGATCCGCCGCCCGATCCCCGAGCGCTTTGCCGGCATCAGCCTGACTCGCTACGAGTTGATCCGCAGCGTCAGCCACCTGTACCCGCGTTACGAGCGCCAGCGCCTGCAGCGTCTTGACGGCCTGTAGGCACCGGGTGGCCGGCGAAGGCGGTCTTGCGGGCCTCTTCGCTGGCCAGCCAGTTGCTACGGGAGGCAGGTACATCGCGTGGAGCCTTGAGCCGGGTGGCCGGCGAAGGCGATCTTGCGGGCCCCTTCGCTGGCCAGCCAGCTCCTACGGTACGGGGGCATGGTGCCTGCTTGTTGCTTGAAGCTTGCCACTGCCCTTCCTGTACCAAGGAACTAGAAAACTCCGCACTGCGGGCAATTGTTGGCAAGCAGGCCGGGACCAAGAATTCCCGGCAGGCCGGGAAAATTTCCCGGGAACAACAATAACCGCCGAGGTAGCCGTCATGACCCAACCCCCACGTCGTCCCTTTTTCGCCGTGAGCCTGGTGCTCAGCGCCATGCTGCTGTCCAGCGCGGCCCTGGCCGCCGTCACCGATGAAGAGATCCTCCAGGACCCGAAGAACCCTGAGCAGATCGTCACCAACGGCTTGGGTGTCCAGGGCCAGCGCTACAGCCCGCTGGACCTGCTCAACGTCGATAACGTCAAGGAGCTGCGGCCGGTCTGGGCTTTCTCCTTCGGCGGCGAGAAGCAGCGCGGCCAGCAGGCCCAGCCGCTGATCAAGGACGGGGTGATGTACATGACCGGTTCCTACTCGCGGGTGTTCGCGGTGGACGCGCGCACCGGCAAGAAGCTCTGGCAGTACGATGCGCGCCTGCCCGATGACATCCGCCCGTGCTGCGACGTGATCAACCGGGGCGTGGCACTGTATGGCGACCTGGTGTTCTTCGGCACCCTGGACGCCAAGCTGGTGGCCCTGAACAAGGACACCGGCAAGGTGGTGTGGAGCAAGAAGGTCGCCGACCACAAAGAGGGCTACTCCATCAGCGCGGCGCCGATGATCGTCAACGGCAAGCTGATCACCGGGGTCGCCGGCGGCGAGTTCGGCGTGGTCGGCAAGATCCAGGCCTACGACCCGAAAAACGGCGAGCTGCTGTGGATGCGTCCCACCGTGGAAGGCCACATGGGCTACGTGTACAAGGACGGCAAGGCCATCGAGAACGGTATTTCCGGCGGCGAGGCGGGCAAGACCTGGCCCGGCGACTTGTGGAAGACCGGCGGCGCGGCGCCGTGGCTTGGCGGCTACTACGACCCGGAAACCAACCTGCTGCTGTTCGGCACCGGCAACCCGGCGCCGTGGAACTCCCACCTGCGCCCTGGCGACAACCTGTATTCCTCGTCGCGCCTGGCCCTGAACCCGGACGACGGCACCATCAAGTGGCACTTCCAGAGCACCCCCCACGATGGCTGGGACTTCGACGGCGTCAACGAGCTGATCTCCTTCAACTACAAGGAGGGCGGCAAGGAGATCAAGGCCGCCGCCACCGCCGACCGCAACGGCTTCTTCTACGTGCTCGATCGCACCAACGGCCAGTTCATCCGCGGCTTCCCGTTTGTCGACAAGATCACCTGGGCCACCGGCCTGGATAAGAACGGCCGGCCGATCTACAACGACGCCAGCCGTCCCGGCGCCCCGGGCAGCGAGACCAAGGGCTCTTCGGTGTTCGTCGCCCCGGCCTTCCTCGGCGCCAAGAACTGGATGCCCATGGCCTACAACCGCGACACCGGGCTGTTCTATGTGCCGTCCAACGAGTGGGGCATGGACATCTGGAACGAAGGCATCGCCTACAAGAAGGGCGCGGCGTTCCTCGGCGCGGGCTTCACCATCAAACCGCTCAACGAGGACTACATCGGCGTGCTGCGGGCCATCGACCCGATCAGCGGCAAGGAAGTCTGGCGCCACAAGAACTTCGCGCCGCTGTGGGGCGGGGTACTGACCACCAAGGGCAACCTGGTGTTCACCGGCACGCCTGAGGGCTTCCTCCAGGCATTCAACGCCAAGACCGGCGAGAAGGTCTGGGAGTTCCAGACCGGCTCCGGGGTCCTGGGCTCGCCCGTGACCTGGGAAATGGACGGCGAGCAATACGTCTCGGTGCTGTCCGGCTGGGGCGGCGCGGTGCCGCTGTGGGGCGGTGAGGTGGCCAAGCGGATCAAGGACTTCAACCAGGGCGGCATGCTCTGGACCTTCAAGCTGCCCAAGGACCTGGTGAGCAAACGCTAGTCGTAGGCGCCAGCTTGCTGGCGAAGGCGCCCGCACGACCGCTTTCGCCGGCAAGCCGGTATCTACAAAGCCCCGGGATATCCCTGCCGACCGTAGCAGCCCGCTTGTTGGCGAAGAGGCCCGCAAGAGCACCTTCGTCGGCCAGCCGGCTCCCGCACAGGGCAATCAACCTACGACCAAATGACGAGAGCCCCCCTGCCAACGATGCATTCGTCCGGCACCCGAGGCTCTCTACCATCGGTCCATCGCCTGTCGTTGGACAGGCCTCGACCAGCAGAGGCTCAGCATGATCTACGCACAACCCGGAACCCCAGGCGCCGTCGTGTCCTTCAAGCCACGCTACGGCAATTTCATCGGCGGCCAGTTCGTGCCGCCGGTGCAAGGTCAGTACTTCACCAACACCTCGCCAGTGAACGGTGAGGTGATCGCCGAATTCCCCCGTTCCAGCGCCGCCGATGTCGACAAGGCCCTGGACGCCGCCCATGCCGCCGCCGAGGCCTGGGGCAAGACCAGCGTCCAGGACCGTTCGCGGGTGCTGTTGAAGATTGCCGATCGCATCGAGCAGAACCTGGAGATCCTCGCGGTCAGCGAAACCTGGGACAACGGCAAGGCAGTGCGCGAAACCCTCAACGCCGATGTGCCCCTGGCCGCCGACCACTTCCGCTACTTCGCCGGTTGCATCCGTGCCCAGGAAGGCGGCGCCGCGGAGATCAACGAACTGACCACCGCCTACCATTTCCACGAACCCCTGGGCGTGGTCGGGCAGATCATCCCGTGGAACTTCCCCCTGCTAATGGCCGCCTGGAAGCTGGCCCCGGCTCTGGCCGCCGGCAACTGCGTGGTGCTCAAGCCCGCCGAGCAGACCCCGCTGTCGATCATGGTCTTTGCCGAGCTGATCGCCGACCTGCTGCCAGTCGGCGTGCTGAACATCGTCCAGGGTTTCGGCCGCGAAGCCGGCGAGGCCCTGGCCACCAGCAAGCGCATCGCCAAGATTGCCTTCACCGGCTCGACCCCGGTGGGCTCGCACATCATGAAATGCGCCGCCGAGAACATCATTCCGTCCACCGTGGAGCTGGGCGGCAAGTCGCCGAACATCTTCTTCGAAGACATCATGCAGGCCGAACCCAAGTTCATCGAAAAGGCCGCCGAGGGCCTGGTGCTGGCGTTCTTCAACCAGGGTGAAGTGTGCACCTGCCCATCCCGCGCCCTGGTGCAGGAGTCGATCTACGAGCCGTTCATGGCCGAGGTGATGAAGAAGATCGTCAAGATCAAGCGCGGCAACCCGCTGGACACCGAGACCATGGTCGGCGCCCAGGCCTCGCAGCAGCAGTACGAGAAGATCCTCTCCTACCTGCAGATCGCCCAGGAGGAGGGCGCCGAGTTGCTCACCGGTGGCGCAGCCGAGCTGTTGGACGGCGACCTGTCCAGCGGTTACTACATCCAGCCGACCCTGCTCAAGGGCCACAACAAGATGCGCGTGTTCCAGGAAGAGATCTTCGGCCCGGTGGTGGGCGTGACCACCTTCAAGGACGAAGCCGAAGCCCTGGCAATTGCCAACGACAGCGAGTTCGGCCTGGGCGCCGGGCTGTGGACCCGCGACATCAACCGCGCCTACCGCATGGGCCGGGCGATTCAGGCCGGCCGCGTGTGGACCAACTGCTATCACCTGTACCCGGCGCACGCCGCGTTTGGTGGCTACAAGAAATCCGGCGTGGGTCGCGAGACTCACAAAATGATGCTCGACCATTACCAGCAGACCAAGAACCTGCTGGTCAGCTACGACATCAACCCCCTGGGCTTCTTCTAAGGGCAAGAAAGAGCGGGGTAGTTGGGTGCTACCTCGCTTTGCGTGGCAACGGCGCGGCGTCTTGGGTGGACGTCGCGCCGTTTTTTTGCCTGGTGATCGCCCGTCAAACCTCCTGCTGCTGTAGCCGCTGCCGAGCGTGCGAGGCTGCGCAAAGGCCCGCAGGGCCTTGCTTGGCGGTTTCCCGTCAACCGCCTGCGCCCTCATGCCTCCTGTGTCTCCTGCGCCCTCATGCCCCCCAAACCGTTCGCCGCCTGCGCCAGCGGCTACACACGCGCCGAGCCCCTACCAACGCACCCCGCCGGCTCGTCCCAAAGTAGCATTCGGCCCCTGCGCTCCCCGTGCATTAATGCCTCTACCGGAATCGTCCGGCACAACAAGAGGATTGACCCCATGTGGCATAAACCCACGTACACCGATCTGCGCATTGGCTTTGAAGTGACCATGTACTTCGCCAACCGCTGAGCCGTCCTGCTCCGGCCGCTCCTGGTGTCGGCCGGAGTCTTTTGTCCTTCAGGAGCCTGTTATGCATATCCGCGTTCTCGGTTCTGCGGCGGGCGGTGGTTTTCCGCAGTGGAACTGCAACTGCCGCAACTGCGCCGGGGTGCGCGCCGGCAGCCTGCGTGCCCAGCGCCGTACCCAGTCGTCCATCGCCTTGAGCGACAACGGTGTCGATTGGATCCTGTGCAACGCTTCGCCGGACATTCGCCAACAGCTGGAATCCTTCCCGACCCTGCAACCGGCCCGGCAGCTGCGCGACACCGCCCTGGCCGGGGTGATCCTGCTGGACAGTCAGATCGACCACTGCACCGGCCTGCTCAGCCTGCGCGAAGGTTGCCCGCATCAAGTCTGGTGCACCGAGATGGTCCACCAGGACCTGTGCAGCGGCTTCCCCCTGTTCACCATGCTCAGCCATTGGAACGGCGGCTTGCAGTGGCAGCCGATCCATCTCGATGGCCGCGAGTTCAGCCTGCCGGCCTGCCCGGATATTGCGCTGCGGGCCATTGCCCTGCGCAGCAGCGCGCCGCCATATTCGCCCCATCGCGGCAACCCGCACCCGGGGGACAACATCGGCCTGTTCATCGAGGACCGGCGCAGCGGCGCCAGCCTGTTCTACGCCCCGGGCCTGGGGCAGGTGGATGAGGCCCTGCTGGAATGGATGGACCGCGCCGACTGCCTGCTGGTGGACGGCACCCTGTGGCGTGATGACGAAATGCGCGTCTGTGGCGTCGGCGACAAGCTGGGCAGTGAGATGGGCCACCTGGCGCAAAGCGGTCCCGGCGGCATGCTCGAGGTGCTGGAGCGCTTTCCTCGGGCGCGCAAGGTGCTGATCCATATCAACAACACCAACCCGATCCTCGACCAAGACTCCGCCGAACGCGCCGAACTGACCCGCCGCGGCATCGAAGTGGCGCATGACGGCATGGACATCCAGCTCTGACGCCCACCCAACCGGATGTAGCCGCTGCTGAGCCTGCGAAGCTGCGCAAAGGCCCGCAGGGCCTTGCTTGGCAATGTCCCGACGAACCTCTGGCAGGTTGGAAATCGCCGCGTCTTTTGCGACGGAGTCCCGCCCAGAGCGTTCGCCGCCTGCGGCAGCGGCTACATGGGCCGCTGCCGAGCTTGTGAGGCTGCGAAGTCCGCCGATGGTCGGATTGCTTTCAGCAACGGATGCTTTAGGCTGGCGTTCTCCTTTCAGAACAATAAGAAAACAGGCTTCCCCCCATGAGCCAGAATCTCAGTCTGCTGCGCAAGTTCGTGTCTCCGGAAATCATCTTTGGCGCCGGTTGTCGGCATAACGTCGGCAACTATGCGAAGACCTTCGGTGCGCGCAAGGTCTTGGTGGTCAGCGACCCTGGGGTGATCGCCGCCGGTTGGGTGGCCGATGTCGAGGCCAGTCTCCAGGCCCAGGGCGTCGACTATTGCCTGTACAGCCAGGTGTCGCCCAACCCGCGGGTGGAGGAGGTGATGCAGGGCGCCGAGGTCTACCGCGAGAATGCCTGCGATGTGATCGTCGCCGTCGGCGGAGGCAGCCCCATGGATTGCGGCAAGGGCATCGGCATCGTAGTGGCCCACGGGCGCAGCATCCTAGAGTTCGAAGGGGTGGACATGATCCGCGTGCCGAGCCCGCCCTTGATCATGATTCCCACCACCGCCGGCACCTCGGCCGACGTCTCGCAGTTCGTCATCATTTCCAACCAGCAGGAGCGGATGAAGTTCTCCATCGTCAGCAAGGCGGTGGTCCCGGATGTGTCGCTGATCGACCCGGAAACCACCCTGGGCATGGACCCGTTTCTCTCCGCCTGCACCGGCATCGACGCCCTAGTGCATGCCATCGAGGCCTTTGTTTCCACCGGTCATGGCCCGCTCACCGATCCCCATGCCCTGGAAGCCATGCGCCTGATCAACGGCAACCTGGTGCAGATGATCGCCAACCCCGGGGACATCGCTCTGCGCGAGCAGATCATGCTCGGCAGCATGCAGGCGGGGCTGGCGTTTTCCAACGCGATTCTCGGTGCGGTGCATGCCATGTCCCACAGCCTGGGGGGCTTTCTCGACCTGCCCCACGGGTTGTGCAACGCGGTGCTGGTGGAGCATGTGGTGGCCTTCAACTACAGCGCGGCGCCGGAGCGCTTCAAGGTGATTGCCGAGACCTTCGGCATCGACTGCCGCGGGCTCAACCAGCGGCAGATCTGCGGGCGCCTGGTGGAACACCTGATCGCCCTCAAGCACGCCATCGGCTTCCACGAAACCTTGGGCCTGCATGGGGTCAACAGCAGCGATATTCCGTTCCTGTCGCAGCATGCGATGGACGATCCGTGCATCCTCACCAACCCTCGCGAATCCAGCCAGCGTGATGTCGAGGTGGTGTATGGCGAGGCCCTCTGACGACCAGCAACGGGCCCTGGCCGGGCTCTTGGGGCTGGGCAATCACTCGGCACGCAAGAGCCACTACCCGGAACTGGCGGCGCGCCTGGAAGACCTGGAAACCGAGCGCAATCGCTACAAGTGGCTGTTCGAACACGCGGTGCACGGGATTTTCCAGGCCAGTCTGCAGGCCGGCATGCGCGCGGCCAACCCGGCCCTGGCGCGCATGCTGGGTTATTCGGACCCCCAGGAAGTGCTGTTCTCCCTGGCCGATCTGGCCGGCAATCTGTTCGTCGGCGGCGCTGCGGAACTGGCGGCCATCGGCGAGCAGTTGCAAAGCCAGCGCAGCCTGCTGGGTTATGAAACCCAGTTGCGGCGCAAGGACGGCAGCAGCATCGACGTGCTGATGAACCTGTTGCTCAAGCCGGATCAGGATGGGCTGGTGGAAGGTTTCGTCGCCGACATCACCGAACGCAAGCTGGCCCAGCAGCGCCTGGAACAGCTCAACGACCAGCTGGAGCAACGGGTGGCGGCTCGCACCGATGAACTGCTGGAAGCCAACCGCAACCTGCAACAGCAGATCGCCCGGCGCGAGCGCATCGAGCGCGACCTGCGCGAGGCCCGGGACGCCGCCGAGGCGGCCAACCGCAGCAAGGACAAGTACCTGGCCGCCGCCAGCCACGACCTGCTGCAACCCTTGAATGCCGCGCGCCTGCTGATCTCCACCTTGCGCGAGCGGCGCCTGCCGGCGGCCGAGCAACTGTTGGTGGAACGTACCCACCAGGCCCTTGAAGGCGCCGAGGACCTGCTCACCGATCTGCTGGACATCTCCAAGCTCGATCAGGCGGCGGTCAAGCCGGACCTGGCGGTGTATCGCCTGGATGAGTTGCTCGCGCCGCTGGTCTCGGAGTTCCAGTCGGTGGCCGAGGCGACGGGCCTGGAACTGCGGGTGCGCTTTGGCGACTTTGCCCTGTTCACCGACCTGCGGCTGATGACGCGGATTCTGCGCAACTTCCTCAGCAATGCCTGCCGCTACACCGAGCGTGGCAGCATCCTGCTGGCGGCGCGGCGCCGCGGCGATCAACTGCGGCTGGAAGTGTGGGACACCGGGCGCGGTATTGCCGCCGACCGCCTGGAGTCGATCTTCCTCGAATTCAATCAGCTGGATGTGGGCCGCGCCGCCGACCGCAAAGGCGTGGGCCTGGGGCTGGCGATCGTCGAGCGCATCGCCAAGATCCTCGGTTACCGGGTGCAGGTGCAGTCGCGGCCGGGGCGTGGCTCGCGGTTCAGCATCGAGGTGCCCTTGGCGGCCCGGGTGCCGTTGCCCATCAGCTTGCAGGCGCCGCAGCCGGGCACTGGCAATCCGCTGCCGGGGCGGCGCCTGCTGGTGCTGGACAACGAGCTGAGCATCCTTGAGAGCATGGCCGCGCTGTTGGGGCAATGGGGTTGTGAAGTGCTCACCGCCACCGATCAGGCGGCGGCACTGGCGGTGCTTCAGGGCCGGGCGCCGGAACTGATCCTGGCGGATTTTCACCTGGACCACGGGGTTACCGGGTGTGACGTGGTGCAGCAGTTGCGCGAGCATTTCCGGCAGCCGCTGCCGGCGGTGATCATCACCGCTGACCGCAGCGACCAGTGTCGCCGGGCCTTGCAGCAACTGGGGGCGCCGTTGCTCAACAAACCGCTGAAGCCGGGCAAGCTGCGGGCCGTGCTCAGCCAGTTGCTGGGCTAGGGGCGCGCCTGTTCTACGGGGCATTCCAGTACGGGGCGCTCGGGTACAGGGCTTCTGGCATGGGCGCAGACTTGCCGCTAAGATGCCGCTCTTTTTTCAAGGACGAAGCCGGCTCCTGCGCCAGCGCGCCGGGCCGCCGTTGAACCATCGATGAAACCCTTGTCCTCGTATCACCCGCTGCTGTACTGGCTGCGGGTGCGCCAGAAGCGCCTGATGCGTCATCTGGCCTGGCGTTTTTCCGGGCGCCGTTACGCCCGGCCCGAGCCCGGCAGCCCGCGCTTGCCCCATCGGCTGATCAAGCACACCTCGAAACTGATCCGCACCCTGGGCGATTCCGACCTGGCGCTGCAGCACAACAAGGTGATCAACCTCAAACTGGCGGTGGCCTGCATCGACGGCGTGCGCATTGCCCCCGGGGAGTATTTTTCTTTCTGCAAACTGGTGGGCCGGCCCAGTCGCGAGCGCGGTTTTGTCGAGGGCATGGAGCTGTCGTTCGGCGAGGCCCGGCGCGGCATCGGCGGTGGCATCTGCCAGCTGAGCAACCTGATTCACTGGATGGCGATTCATTCGCCGCTTGAGGTGGTGGAGCGGGCCAACCACAGCTTCGACCCGTTTCCTGACGAGGGCCGGGTGCTGCCATTTGGTTCCGGGGCGGCGATCTTCTACAACTACATCGATCTGCTGCTGTACAACCCCGGCCCCCAGACCTTGCAGCTCAAGCTGCAGGTCGGCGCGCAGCAACTGGAAGGCGAGTTGCTCTGCGAGCGGCCGCGCGAGTATCGCTATCACGTCTACCAGCGGGCCCATCGCTTTGTGCGCGAGGGCGCCCGGGTGTACCGCGAGAATCAGATCTGGCGCGATATCCGCACCAAGGGCCAGGACGCCGAGCTGCTGCGCCAGGAATGCCTGTATCGCAACCGGGTGCTGGTCAAGTACCCGGTGGCAGACGCGCTGCTCGATCAGTCGGCTTCGGGCTCAGATGATGCCCAGTATCCACAGTAGGCCCAGGTAGACCGCCGCACAGCCCAGGGGCCAGACCAGAAGCAGGCGGGTCTGGCTGAAGAACGCTGGCGCGGCCTCCACCAGGGTCGAGTCCTCCAACTGTTGCAGGGTCTTGGCGGGCACGCCGTCCTCGACCGGGGCGTTGAGCTGGGCCTCGATCAGCGGTTCGACGGCCTCGACCTTGCGCATCAGCATCCGGCCCGAGGCGAACAGGGCGGCGCCGACGAAGATCAGCAGGTAGATCAGCAGAAATTTCCAGTGAGAGGGATAGCTCAGGTCGAGGAAGCTGGGCGTCGGGCTGTTGTCCCAGAACCAGTTCAGCGGCTGGGTATTGGCATTGACCTGGTACACGAAGTACTTGATCGGGCGATTGATGGTCGAAGCCAGGGTGGTGTAGCTGTCCAGGCGCCAATAGAGCATTTTCAGGGTCGAGAAAAAGGTCGAGATCAAGGCACCGGTAAACAACAGTGCGCCTGCGGCGATGAACAGCCGGTATTTCAATTGGGCCCTGGTGTAGGTCATGGGTGCTTCCTGCAATGAAGAAAAGGGGCCGCAATACTATATTTCTCGGTACCGGACCGATAGGACCGGCGTCTGTTGCGTACGCTGGCGTACCTGGGTTGCCTGCGGCCCTGAAGGTTTCAACCGGGGGCGGCGGCGCACGGGCTATCCTTGAGTTCCTTCAATGGTCGGATGAGTCAGCCCATGCTGGACGTGCAAGGAGTCTTCAAGCGTTACGCCACGCCCCAGGGGCCGCTGGCGGTGCTGCAGGGTGTCGATTTGCACTTGGGGCAGGGCAGTAGCCTGGCGCTGATGGGCGAGTCGGGCAGCGGCAAAAGCACCTTGCTGCACTTGATCGCCGGGCTCGACCGGGTCGATGCCGGCAGCATTCGCATTGGTCGGCAGCATCTGCAGCAGATGAGCGAGGCGCAACTGGCCAACTGGCGCCGCACCGAGGTGGGCCTGGTGTTCCAGCAGTTCAACCTGATCAGCAGCCTGCGGGTCGAGGACAACCTGGGCTTCCAGGCGCGCCTCGCTGGGCGCTTCGATCCATTGTGGCAAGCACGGTTGGTGGAACGCCTGGGCTTGGGGGACTTGCTGCGCCGCTACCCGGAACAACTGTCCGGCGGACAGCAGCAACGGGTTGCACTGGGGCGGGCCCTGGCCTCGAAACCCAGGTTGTTGCTGGCCGACGAACCCACCGGCAGCCTCGATGAGGCCAGCAGTGACGAGGTGCTGAAATTGTTGCTGGAGTTGCTGGCGGACAGCCCCACCAGCCTGCTGATGGTCACCCACAGTCAGCGCGTGGCCAGTCGTTTGCAACAGATTGTCGTGCTGCAGCATGGCCGTCTGGCCGACCCGGTCGAGGCCTGAGGTGCGGGTTTTTCGTGGGACGATGCAGGCGTTGCTGAGCCATTGGCGTCAGCATCCGGTGCAGTTTTTCAGCGCGCTCACCGGGCTGTGGCTGGCCACCAGTCTGTTGACCGGGGTGCTGGCCCTGAACAGTCAGGCGCGTGACAGCTATGCCCGGGCCAGCCAGCTGATCGGCGGCGCGCCCCAGGCCAGCTTGAGCACGGCCAATGACGCGCATTTTTCTCAGCAATGGTTCGTCGACCTGCGCCGCGCCGGCTGGCCGGTGTCGCCGGTGCTGCAGGGGCGCCTGCGGTTGCCGGGGCATGACGACCTGTCCCTGCAAGTGATGGGCATCGAACCGTTGTCGCTGCCCGCCGGTGCCGCGGTGGCCGGGCAGACGCTGGCGTTGCAGCAGATGGTCGAGTTCTTCAGCCCACCGGGGGTGACCTGGCTGGCGCCGCAGACCCTGACCAGCCTGGGCTGGCAACCGGGCGAGCAACCCCGAGCACTCAACGGCCAGCGCTTGCCGCCGCTGCGGGTGCGGGCGGACATGGTCCCGGGATTGTTGTTGATGGACATCGGCTTTGCCCAGCAGGTGCTGGGCCAGCCCGGCTATTTGAGCCGGCTGTTGCTGCCCAGGGATTTTGCCGCCAGCGCGCCGCCGTTGCCCGAGGCCCTGAGGGGGCAACTGGTGTTGCGCCAGGGGCAGGCACAGAGTGACGTGGCGCGCCTGACCGAGAGTTTTCACCTGAACCTGGATGCCCTGGGGTTGCTGTCCTTCGTGGTCGGGCTGTTTATCGTGCACGCCGCCATCGGCCTGGCCCTGGAACAGCGGCGTGGCTTGCTGCGCACCTTGCGGGCTTGCGGGGTCAGTGCGCGTTTGCTGATCCTCTGCCTGAGCGTCGAGCTGGGCGGTCTGGCGCTGTTGGGCGGAATGGCAGGGGTGGTCAGCGGCTACCTGCTGGCCGGGGTGTTGCTGCCGGACGTGGCCGCCAGCCTGCGGGGCTTGTATGGCGCGCCAGTGGCGGGGCAGTTGAGCCTGAGTCCCGGGTGGTGGTTCAGCGGTATCGGCCTGAGTCTGTTGGGCGCCTTGCTGGCCGGTGGCGCCAGCCTGCTGCGGGCGGCGCGCCTGCCGCTGCTGGCCCTGGCCAATCCCCAGGCCTGGCATCAGGCCCATGCCCGCTGGTTACGGCGCCAGGGCTGGATGGCTTCCCTGGCCCTGCTGGTGGCCCTGCTGGCGTGGCGCTGGGGCGACAGCC
This sequence comes from Pseudomonas sp. LD120, assembly GCF_009861525.1. Classification (GTDB taxonomy): domain Bacteria; phylum Pseudomonadota; class Gammaproteobacteria; order Pseudomonadales; family Pseudomonadaceae; genus Aquipseudomonas. The sequence continues at coordinate 2,689,586 of NZ_WVHL01000005.1, forward strand.
TGGCCAGTGGTTTCGTGCTGATGGCGGCTTTGCTGCTAGCGGCGGCCCTGGGCTTGCCGGTGCTGCTCAATGCCGTGCTGGGCCGCTTGCTGGGGCGCAGTCGCGGGGTGCTGGGGCAGTGGTTTCTCGCCGATTGCCGGCAGCAGTTGCCGGCCCTGAGCCTGGCCTTGATGGCCTTGCTCCTGGCGCTGGCGGCGAACATTGGCGCCAGCAGCATGACCGCCGGCTTTCGCCAGACCTTCACTGACTGGCTGGAGCAGCGTTTGAGCGCCGAGCTCTACGTCAATCCGCAATCCCCCGAGCAGGCCCGGCAACTGCGTGGCTGGCTGGCGCAGCAGCCCCAGGTGACGGCGCTGTTGCCCAGCTGGCAAGTGGCGTTGCAGATCCAGGGCTGGCCGGCGGACCTGTACGGGGTGGTCGACCATGGCAGCTACCGTGAGCACTGGCCGTTGCTGGCGGCCGCGGGCGCCGATCCCTGGGCGCAATTGGCGGCCCAGGACAGCCTGATGCTCAGCGAGCAGTTGGCTCGGCGGCTCAAGTTGCGGATCGGCGATCGCCTGGAACTGCCGGTGCCGCAAGGGCAGTGGGCGCCGCGAGTGGTGGGGATTTATGCCGACTATGGCAATCCCAAGGGGCACTTGCTGGTGAACGTCGAGCACCTGCTGCGGCACTGGCCGGACTTGACGCCAAACCGCTTCAACCTGCGCCTTGCGCCAGCGGCGGTGCCGGCGCTGATCGGCGCCCTGCAACGGCAATTTCACCTGGATGACAGTCGGGTCATCGATCAGGCCCGGCTCAAGGGCTGGTCGCAACAGGTCTTCGAACGCACCTTCGCCGCCACCGCGGCCCTCAACAGCCTGACCCTGGGAGTGTCCGGGGTGGCGTTGTTCATCAGCCTGCTGACTCAGAGCCAGAGCCGCCTGGCCCAGTTGGCGCCACTCTGGGCCCTGGGCGTGGGGCGTCGTCAGTTGCTGCTGCTCAACCTTGGGCAGACCTGGCTGCTGGCCTTGCTCACCTTGCTGCTCGCGCTGCCCTTGGGCATCGTGCTGGCCTGGTGCCTGAACAGCGTGATCAATGTCCAAGCCTTTGGCTGGCGCTTGCCGTTACGGGTGTTTCCCGGGCAGTTGCTGCAGTTAATGGGGCTGGCGCTGCTGGCAACCCTGCTGGCCTCGGCCTGGCCGCTGCTCAGGCTGTACCGTGCGCAACCGGCGGATTTGCTGAGGACCTTTGCCCATGATGATTGATCGCCTGTGGCGGCGGTTGCCGGTGCTGTTGCTGACGCTGTGGTTGGCCGGCTGCGAGCAGAGCGGCGAGGCGCCCCAGGGATTCGCCGGGCTGGGTAACGAGGCTGGGGCGTTTACCCCGGTGCTGCCGGGGCGGACGTTCAGTTTTCCCGCCGACCACGGCCCTCATGAGGGGTTTCGCATCGAGTGGTGGTACCTCACGGCGGTCCTCACGGATGCCCAGGGCCGGGACTTCGGCGTGCAATGGACGCTGTTTCGCAGTGCCTTGCGCGCCGGCCACGAGTCCTCCGGCTGGGGCGCGCCGTTTGTCTGGCTGGGGCATGCGGCGGCCACTTCGGCCAACAGCCATCATGCCGCCGAGCGCTATGCCCGGGGCGGAGTGGGGCAGGCTGGGGTGACCGCGCAGCCATTGCAAGCCTGGATTGATGACTGGCAGTTGCGCAGTCTGTCCGCAGGGGACGATCCCTTGGCGCGGATGCAGGTGCGGGCCAACGGGCCGGGGTTTGCCTATCAGTTGCAACTGTCCAGCGCTCAGCCTGTGGTGCTGCAAGGTGAGGGCGGTTACAGCCGCAAGTCCGACCGTGGACAGGCGTCCTATTACTACAGCCAGCCGTTTTTCCAGGCCAGCGGGGAGTTGCAGATCGACGGCCAGCGCTATCAGGTCAGCGGCCCGGCCTGGCTTGACCGGGAGTGGAGCAGCCAACCCCTGTCCGCCGACCAGACTGGCTGGGACTGGTTCTCGCTGCACTTGGACAGTGGTGAGCGGCTGATGCTGTTCCGGGTGCGCACCAACGCCGGAGAACCTTACATCAGCGGCACCTGGATCAGCCCCGACGGTCGCACCGAGGGCTTGAGCAAGCAACAGATCCGGCTGACGCCGTTGGAATACTCACACGTCGAAGGTCGTCGTCTGCCCACGGCCTGGCACTTGAACATCCCCAGCAAGGGCGTGGACATCACTACTCAGGCGCTCAACCCCCAGGCGTGGATGAACTTGAGCATTCCTTACTGGGAGGGGCCGCTGGGCTTGAGTGGCAGCCACAACGGTAGTGGTTATCTGGAGATGACCGGATATTGAAGGCGGGTTGGCGGGCCTCTTATGACCCTTTTGCGCCAGGGGGACAACATGTTGGCGACGGTGAAATATCTGGCTCGGCAGTTTTATTCAGAATCGCCGCTCGGACTTTCCCCGGCAGTTGCACTAGAATGCAGGTCGTTCGCCCGGTGCAAGGGCTCTTTACCGGTGCAAGGATTGCCAAGGCCAGGCACTGGGCGAACACCTTTCCCTGTCGCCTTCGGCGATTTTCCTGCTTCGCCCTTCCTTGATTGCGTTGTTTCTGGATCAGCCTTCGATGGCCTCTCGCTCCTTGCCGGCGCTCAAAGTGCCAGTGGTTGCAGACTGATCTGGCGCGCATGCAGGCTGACGAACCGGGGCAGTGGCACTGTGCACTCTTGCAACGTCAGCAGGACGATAGAGGCACCGATGGCCAGTGCCGCGCAACCGTCTCCATCCGCCTGAAGCAACTGGCCGACGATGTGCATCCCATCCTTGTCCCGGCGTATCCGCGGCTCACCCTCAGTGCTGGCCCACAGGTTGTGCTGCCAGCGCATCTCATCCTCCAGGTTCAACTCCACTTCGTGCACCTGGGCAACCTGGGGTTGCGCTCCCAGCCATCGGCCGCGCCCTTCACCGAGGGCGCTGGTGAAATCGACCCACAGCGCAGGCGATGGGTCGGTGTGGATAGCTGTGAGCGTGATGCGCATGTCAGGTGTTTGCACTATTGATTGGGCCGGAGGGATCTGGTTGATATCCAGGGCGCATGTCAGGCGCCAAGGCTGCCGGGATCGATCGCGCCTGGCAAGTTGCACGTGCGCTGTCATTGCCGATTCCAAGGGCATTCCACAGAATGCGCCATGGTCCCGGATCGGGTCGCGGTTTAATGATGGATGCAGTGGAGTTTATGGATTGATCGGGTTGAAGCGTTTTCTGATGGCGATCGGTGGGCTGGCGTTGGGGCTGTTTGTGCTGGGGCTGACTCTATTGGACTTCTCCAAGGCCCCCGCGCATGTGCTGGCCGAACATCCCAATGCCCAGTGGCAAGGCGGGCCCGATGGTGGACATTACCTGGAAATCACCCGCTCTGAACCACCGTATTATTTCGTCCAGATTCGCTATGAAAGCGGCGATTTATGGGAAGAGGGCTGGCTCAAATATGGGCATGGCGGGGGTGAAACGTTGACCGCCAACAACGTGATTGCGTTCGACGGCGATGGGGTGATTTACCTGCAGCAGCGCAAGCTGCTGGCTCGCGACAAGGCCGGGGCTCGTTGAACATCAAGCCCGCGGACGCTCAGGCGGGGCGGCGCTGAGACGAGTCATGGACGTGAACAACAGCTGTCTTCTGGTGCTGTGCAATTTGTTGCGCATCAGAAACTAACCAAATGAGTACGAGATTTTTTGAGTCTTATATAAGAAATTTCTCATATTTTTGCCTGGGGGGTTCCAGTAGTGTTTTGCGCACCTGAACGGATATCTGGTAGTTCCAGTGCGCACTTTGATTCTCACCTTTGCGAAAGCCGCCTTTAAAGAGCGCAACACTGGCTTTTGCCTTGCCTGGGTAGCGTGCATGGGCAGTATTCGCCCATGAGCTACTCCCGCAAACTGTCCGCGCACCACCTCAAACTCGCCCAGTGCTCTGTTCATGAACACAGTTTCGCCGGTGAGGATGTGCGCTTCTCCAATGAATACGAAGCCCTGGAAAACGAGCTGGGCAAAGCTCAGTCGGTGCATGAAAACGGCCAGGTCGATTGGCTGAAAATCCAGGAGCAAAGCGAAGCGCTGTTACGCCATCAATCCAAGGATCTGCGAGTCGCCGCTTGGCTGACCTGGGCCCTGCATCAGCGTGAATCGTTCGCCGGTCTGTTGGCGGGTCTAGGCCTGTTGCGGCATCTGTGCGAACACCACTGGGAACAGATCCATCCGCTGAAATTGCGTACCCGCGCTGCGGCCATCGCCTGGCTGGTGCCGCGTCTGCAAGAGGTGCTGGACGACGATGTGCCGATCAAGGAGCAACTGCCGTTGTTTCGGCGCCTGATAGAACACTTGGAAGGCCTCGATGGCGCGCTGACCCAGCATTTGGGAGACGACGCTCCCTTGCTTTTACCGATCTGTCGGCGCCTGCGGGGCATGGTGGATCGGGCAACTGACAAGCAATCAGAACCCGGGGCGGTTGGTACCGTGGTTGCTCAGGTTAAACAGGCTGCGGCGCAGTTGTTCACCCCCGGTTCTCCCATCGATAACGAAAAGGACGCTCAGAAGGCTCTGCGCGCGCAGCAGGAAAACGCCCGTCCACTGTGCGCCTGGTGGCTGCGGCAGAAGGCCACCGATCAGCGGGCGCTGCGGCTCAATCGCACCCTCTTATGGCTGGGCATTGATGCCGTGCCCGAGCGTAACGCCGAGCAGGTCACTGCGCTGCGCGGCTTGCCGGCGGACAAGCTGCGTCACTACCAGGAACGTTTCGCCCAGGGCCAGTACGCCGATCTGTTGGTGGAGCTGGAGGCCAGCCTGGCGCGGGCGCCATTCTGGTTCGACGGGCAGCGCATGGTCTGGGAATGCCTGCAGGCACTCAATGCTGATCAGGCCCTGCGCGAGGTGGAGTTTCATTTCGCCCTGCTGCTGCAACGGCTGCCCGGGGTGATCGAACTGCGTTTTCATGACGGCGTGCCTTTTGCCGATCCAGCCACCCGCAGTTGGGTCAGCGCTCACGTGATGCCTCACCTGCAAAGCGTCAGCGCACCACGAAAAATCGAATCCGACAGCCCCTTGCCAGCCTGGGAAGAGGCCTTGCAAGAGGTGCAGCCAATCTTGCGCAAGGACGGCCTCAAGACCGCGGTGCAGGTGCTCAAGCAGGGACTGCATGGCGCCCAGGGCGGGCGGGTGCGTTTCTTCTGGCACTTAAGCCTGGCCCGGCTGTGTTTCATGGCCAAAAAATATGAACTGGCCAAAACCCAATTGGAGACCCTCGACCAGGAGCTGCAGCGCTCCGGGCTGAATGCCTGGGAGCCTGATCTGGCGCTTGAGGTGTTGCACTTGCTGCACAGCTGCTGCGAGCTGTTGCCGCAAAACCATGCGGTCCGTGAACGCAAGGAAGAGATTTATCGCAGGCTGTGCCATCTCGATCTCGAGGTGGTGCTCGAATAGGCCCAAGGGCCAACAACCCCAAGGAGAAGTGTCATGGCCAAAGAAGGCTCTGTAGCGCCCAAGGAACGGATCAACGTCACGTTCAAACCCGCCACTGGCGGAGCTCAGGAAGAAATTGAACTGCCGTTGAAGCTACTGGCGATCGGCGATTACACCCAGCGCCTGGATGAGCGCAAGGTGGAGGATCGCAAACCCATCAGCATCGACAAGATGACCTTTGACGAGGTGCTGGCCAAGCAAGAACTGCGCCTGACCTTGAGCGTGCCCAACCGTCTGCAGGACGGCGACGGCAGCGATGAGCTGGCGGTGCAGTTGCGCGTCGACTCGATGAAGGACTTCAACCCGGCCAGCCTGGTGGAACAGGTGCCAGAGTTGAAAAAGCTCATGGAGCTGCGTGATGCCCTGGTCGCCCTCAAAGGTCCTTTGGGTAACGCGCCGGCCTTTCGCAAAGCCATCGAAGGAGTGCTCGCCGACGACGAGTCCCGTGATCGGGTATTGGGTGAACTGGGCCTGAGCGCCGTACCCGCCCAGGAAGCCTGAGATCCCAACAGCAAAGGAAGCTAGATCATGAGCAGTAGTGCAGCACAGCAGAAAACCCAGGACAGCAGCGAATACAGCCTTCTCGACAGCATCATCGCCGAGACTCGCCTAACCCCGGACGACGAAGCCTATGGCATCGCCAAGCGCGGAGTCTCGGCTTTCATTGAGGAACTGCTGAAACCGCAGAACAGCGGCGAGCCAGTGAAAAAGGCGATGGTCGATCGCATGATCGCCGAGATCGACGCCAAGCTCAGTCTGCAGATGGACGAGATTCTTCACCACGCCGATTTCCAGTCGCTGGAGTCGGCCTGGCGTGGTTTGCAGTTGTTGGTGGACCGCACCAACTTCCGCGAGAACATCAAGATCGAGATCCTCAACGTCTCCAAGCAAGACCTGCTGGACGATTTCGAGGATTCTCCGGAGGTTATGCAGGCCGGCCTCTACAAGCATATTTACACTGCCGAATATGGCCAGTTCGGTGGCCAGCCGGTGGGTGCCATCATCGCCAACTACTTCATGTCCCCCAGTTCGCCTGACGTGAAGCTGATGCAGTATGTGTCCAGCGTTTCCTGCATGTCCCACGCACCGTTCATTGCGGCGGCGGGACCGAAGTTCTTCGGTCTGGAAAGTTTCGCCGGGCTGCCGGATCTCAAGGACCTCAAAGACCATTTCGAAGGCCCGCAATTCACCAAGTGGCAGAGCTTCCGCCAGTCCGAGGACGCCCGCTACATCGGCCTGACCCTGCCGCGCTTCCTGCTGCGCAACCCTTACGATCCGGAAGAAAACCCGGTGAAGTCCTTTGTCTACAAGGAAACCGTTGCCAGCAGCCATGAGCACTATCTGTGGGGCAACACCGCGTATGCCTTCGGTACCAAGCTGACCGACAGCTTCGCCAAGTTCCGCTGGTGCCCGAACATCATCGGCCCGCAGAGCGGTGGCGCGGTGGAGGACCTGCCGCTGCATCACTTCGAAAGCATGGGCGAGATCGAAACCAAGATCCCTACCGAGGTCCTGGTATCGGACCGGCGTGAGTACGAATTGGCGGAAGAGGGCTTTATTTCCCTGACCATGCGCAAGGGCAGTGACAACGCCGCGTTCTTCTCTGCCAGTTCGGTGCAAAAACCCAAGTTCTTTGGCATCAGTGCCGAAGGCAAGGCGGCGGAGCTCAACTACAAGCTCGGCACCCAGTTGCCGTACATGATGATCGTCAACCGTCTGGCCCATTACCTGAAGGTACTGCAGCGCGAGCAGTTGGGGTCGTGGAAAGAACGCACCGACCTGGAACTGGAACTCAACAAGTGGATCCGCCAGTACGTGGCCGACCAGGAGAACCCCAGTAGCGAAGTGCGTGGCCGGCGTCCATTGCGTGCCGCGCAGATCATCGTCAGCGACGTCGAAGGCGAGCCGGGCTGGTATCGGGTTAACCTCAACGTGCGTCCGCATTTCAAGTACATGGGGGCGGACTTCACCCTGTCGCTGGTGGGCAAGCTGGACAAAGAGTAAGGCAGGAGCTGAGCCATGCACCGATACGGCAGTCTTTTCGAACGCCTGAGCGGTGAAGCCGAGCAACGGGTCGGCTGGAGTCGCGAGGTGGCCGCTATGGCGTCCGTGGCTGCCCATCTGGCGAAGATGCTCAGCACCCGGGCGGGCAGTGTGCAGACACTGTCCGACTACGGGCTGCCAGACCTCAACGACATGCGCCTGAGCTTGCACGACTCCCTGAGCCAGGCGCGTCAGGCGATCGAGCACTTTATCGAGACCTATGAGCCTCGGCTGTCCAAGGTCCGGGTGGTGTCACTGCCTGAGGATCACGACCCACTCAAGCTGGCCTTCAGCATCGAAGGCTTGCTGGAGGTGGATGGAGTCAAGCGCCAGGTGAGCTTCGCCGCGCGCCTGGATGGCAGCGGACAGGTCCGGGTCAAGTAAGGAGGCTACAAGGATGTCTGGAACACCTGCGGCGCGAGTCAGCGACCCAACGGTTTGCCCGATTCCCGGGCATGGGGCCAATCCCATCGCCAGTGGCTCGGCGGACGTACTGTTCGACGGCTTGCCGTCAGCCCGCCAAGGCGATGTAGCGGCCTGTGGCGGCGCCTTGAGCGGTGCATTGAGCCGCACCGTGTTCATCAATGGTCGGCCGGCTGCCACCCTGGGCTCGCTGGGCAGTCACGGCAACATGGTGATAGGCGGATCAGGGACGGTGATCATTGGCGATACCCATGTCCCGGCATCGTTTGTGGCGCCGTTGCCGGTGCAGATCAACTGGCCGTTCAGCGAACAATATGTGATTGAGTGTCAGGAAACCGGGAAACCATTGGCGGGGATTGCCTACGCCTTTAAAACAGCTTCAGGAAAGAGGCTCAATGGCGTGACCGGAAAAGATGGAAGAACCCAGAAAGTATCGTCTTCTGAAGCCGAGACCTATGAGTTGATCATCGAACGACAGCGCGAAGTTGCGATTGCTTGATCCAGGCTGAGAACAGCGAAAGGCAAGTTTGGCGGTCATTTGTATATTGCATGCAGAGGGTAACTGAAATGACGGGGATGAAAGTGACTTCCAGCTTGGCTGCGTCGGATTGCCAGGTCGAGAAAACAATAGCTATTCGTCTATTCGGAGTGACCGATATTCCCGCGGCCATGAGAAAAGTCAACTGTAATGTTTCTACCGATCTAATGCAGTACTGGTTTGATGGGGGACCTTGGTCGACGACTGATGGAACAATGACTAAAGAAGTAGAAGAGCATGTTCCCGTTGCTCAGGCTCCATATTTTAGTAGAGAAATTGTCAAGATGAGTTGGTTGATGAAATTTGAGCGGATCAGAAAGGTTTTAGATGTTTTGCGGGGTGTATGGAGTAACGGGCCTGCTCAATAGTTGATGCGAGACAATATTCTTCCTTGGTTCGAAGGACAGCCTCTTGGTGTCTATCCACTTAGTTTTTGGGGGCGAGGTCGGAAGAGATTTTCGGGTATTGCAACAGTCGGCCAGTAAAGTTTGGCTTTAGTAGTGAAATAAGCGAGCTAAGGGTTGCATTGGCCGTTTTTAATGTCAGGGTTTTTCCTGAAGGTGAGGTTGTTTTTTAATTTCGGGTTTCAAGCGGAAGCTTGTGGCTGTTCTTTTTGTTTATGGTTTCGATATTTTTTATTTTGATCCGCGTCATTCCGTGCGAGCGATAGTGTATTCGCTACTTGAAGGAGGGCTGATGATGTTGGCGGTGTTGCTCAGGATCTGGCTGGAAAAGTGGTTGCTTAGAGTTGGGCGCTGAAATCATCAGTAGTTGGGTATTGATCTTCTGCGCCATTGTCCGGCTGTAGAACGCAGTCGCTTTTACGGTTTCAAGTAACACGAATCGAGTCTGAACACTGATCTAAGTCAGGGGTTTCATATGCTCACCCATTCAACAGAGACCCCCAGGCAGGTAATCCATGTCCTTCAACCACTACTACCAAAGCGAACTCACCGCGCTACGCCAGCTGGGTCGGCGTTTCGCCGAGCGTAGTCCGGCGCTGGCGCCGTTCCTCGGGCAGGCCGGGCGGGACCCGGATGTGGAGCGGTTGCTGGAAGGCTTTGCTTTTCTCTCGGGACGGCTGCGACAGAAGCTTGATGATGAGTTGCCAGAGCTCAGCCATTCGTTGATGCATTTGCTGTGGCCGAACTATATGCGGCCGTTGCCGGCGTTCAGCATTTTGCAGTTCGATCCGCTGCAGCACCCCGGGCCGGCGGTGTTGGTGGCGCGGGATACGCCAGTGGAAAGCGAGCCGGTCAACGAGGTGCGCTGTCGTTTTCGGACCTGTTATCCCACCGAGGTGCTGCCCTTGGATCTCTCCGGGTTGACCTATTCGGTGAAGGGCGATGGCGCTTTGCTCAGTTTGCGCCTGGAGATGAGTTGCGACGGGCATGTCGGGGAGTTGGAACTCAGCCGCTTGCGGCTGCACCTGGCCGGCGAGCGCTACATCAGTCAGATGCTTTACCTGAGCCTGCTGCGCAACCTGGAAGGCATCGAGCTGGTGCCGTTGCGCGCCAGCGGCGAGCCCCTGAGCGGGGCCAACGGCGATCCACTGTCGTTCAAGATTCCCGGCAACCAGGTGCAGCCGGTGGGGTTTGCCGAGGAGGAGGCGTTGATCCCCTATCCGCTGAATACCTTCCGCGGTTATCGCTATTTGCAGGAATATTTCTCCTTCCAGGACAAGTTTTTGTTTGTCGATCTCAGTGGCCTGGAGGTGCTTCGCTCGCTGCCTGAAGACCACCTCAAGCAGATTCAGGGGCTCGAACTGCGCTTCGATATTCGCAAGAGCGGTATCCAGCGTCTGCGCCCGACCCTGGACAACGTCAAGTTGTACTGCACCCCCATCGTCAATCTGTTCAAACACGACGCGCTGCCGATTCGCCTCGACGGCAAGCAGGATGAGTACCTGCTGCTGCCGGCCGAATACGACCTGGAAAACTGCGGGGTGTTCTCGGTGGATGCGGTCACCGGCTGGGCGCCGGGCGGGGTGGGGTACCAGGACTACGTGCCGTTCGAGTCCTTCGAACATGACCCCAGTTTCGACGTGCCCCAGAGCCGTCCGCACTACAGCATCCGTCAGCGTTCGTCCTTGCTTCACGACGGTCTGGACACCTACCTGAGTTTTGCCATCCGCCACGCCGAGGACCAGGAAACCCTGTCCATCGAGCTGACGTGCACCAATCAGAATCTGCCCCGTCAGCTCAAGCTCGGCGAGATCAATCAGGCTTGCGAAGCCACCCCGGACTTTCTCAGCTTTCGCAATATCACCGCGGCTACGCCCAGCTTCGCGCCGCCGATCAATCGCGACTTTCTGTGGAAGTTGATCAGCAACATGTCCCTTAACTACCTGTCGCTGGCCAACGTCGATGCGCTCAAGGTGATTCTCGAAACCTACGACCTGCCGCGCTATTACGACCAACACGCCGAACGGGTCAGCAAACGCTTGCTGGGGGGGCTCAAGTCGATCCGGCATGAGCACGTCGATCGCCTGCACCGCGGCTTGCCGCTGCGCGGCCTGCGCACCGAGCTGACCATCGACCCACAGGGTTATATCGGCGAAGGCGACCTGTTCATCTTCGCTTCAGTGCTCAACGAGTTTTTCGCTCTTTACGCCAGTCTCAATTCGTACCACGAGCTGCGGGTAAACAGTACACAAGGAGAGGTGTACCAATGGACGCCACGCATGGGGCAGCAGCCCCTGCTTTAAGCGAGTTGTCCCGGGGTATACGGGAGTACTCGCTGTTTCAGGCGGTGATGCTGGTGGTCGATCGACTGCGTGACGCTCACCCGCACCTGAGTGATGACGAACTCTACGATCAGCTGGAGTTCCAGGCCAACCCGAGTCTGGGGTTTCCGGGCAGCGACGTCGATCGCGTGGAGTTTTTCGAGGAGTACGGGCAACTGCACGCGCGCTTGCGCCTCAATCTGATCGGCCTATTTGGTGCCGCTTCGCCGCTGCCTGCCTTTTATGGCGAGCAGGCGTTGGGTGATAGCGAAGAGGGCAACCCGACGCGCAATTTCCTTGACTTGTTCCACCACCGCTTGCAGCGCCTGATGTTGCCGATCTGGCGCAAATACCGCTATCGGGCGAGCTTCGCCAGCGGCGCCCTGGACCCGTTTTCCAGTCACTTGTTCGCCCTGATCGGGCTGGGCGGCGAGCAGGCTCGTCAGGCCAAGGAGCTGAACTGGAAGCGCTTGCTGCCCTACCTCGGTCTGCTGAGTCTGCGAGCGCACTCGGCGGCGCTGATCGAGGCGGTACTGCGTTACTACTTCAAGCACCCGCAATTGGTGATCGAGCAGTGCATTGAGCGTCGGGTGGAGATTCTCGAGGAACAGCGTAATCGCCTGGGCCTGGGCAACAGCCAGCTCGGCGAGGACCTGGTGCTGGGAGAACGGGTGCGCGACCGCAGCGGCAAGTTCCGTATTCATGTCCGTGAGCTGGATTGGCAACGCTTCCATGAGTTCTTGCCGATCGGCTTTGGCTACCAACCCCTCTGCGCTTTGGTGCGTTTCACCCTGCGCGACCCGTTGGACTACGACATCCGCCTGGTGCTGCGCCAGGAAGAAATCCGTGAACTGTGCATCGGCGAGCAGAACCCCTGCCGCCTGGGCTGGACCAGCTGGCTGGGTCGTGAACGCGCCGATGGCGTGGTGACCCTGGGCAGCCTCTCTCATTAAGGACGAGACCCATGATCAACCTAGACCTGCAACAACTGATTCAGGCACTGGATGCCGATTGCCGACGCGACCTGGAGCATTGCGCCGAACGTTGCGTGGCCCGGGGCGGCAGCAAAATTCTGGTGGAAGACCTGCTGTTGCAATTGCTGGAGCGGCCCCAAGGCCTGCTCGCCCGGGCCTTGCAGGACGCCGGAATCGATGCCGGTGAATTCAGTGGGGTCTTGCAGGCGGGAAGCGAGCACAGCGCTTCGCGCAATCCGGTGTTCGCCCCGGAGCTGATGCAATGGCTGCAGGACGCATTGCTAGTGGCGACCCTTGAACTGGGACAAACCCAGGTCGAACAAGCGGCATTGCTCCTGGCCTTGTTGCGTAATCCGCTGCGCTACGCCGGCAGCCGTTATCAGCCGTTGCTGGCGCGGTTGAACATCGAGCGTCTGAAGGACTTCGCCCTGGCCCAGCAGGTCCCGCAGGACTCCGGCGGCAAGCCTGCGGCCCATGCCGAGTCGCTGTTGCAGCGCTTCACCCACAACCTCACCCAGCAGGCCCGGGACGGCCAGCTGGACCCGGTACTGTGTCGCGATGAGGCAATCCGCCAGATGGTGGATATCCTCGCCCGGCGGCGCAAGAACAACCCGATCATTGTCGGCGAGGCTGGGGTCGGCAAGACTGCCGTGGTGGAAGGACTGGCTTCACGTATTGCTGCGGGAGAGGTGCCTCAGGCCCTGCAAGGCGTGGAATTGCTGTCCCTGGACATGGGCCTGCTGCAAGCCGGTGCCAGCGTCAAAGGTGAGTTCGAGCGGCGCCTCAAGGGCGTGATCGACGAGGTCAAGGCATCGCCCCGGCCGATCATCATCTTCATCGACGAGGCCCACACCCTGATCGGCGCCGGGGGCAATGCCGGGGGCGCCGACGCCGCCAACCTGCTCAAGCCGGCGCTGGCCCGGGGCGAGTTGCGCACCATCGCCGCCACCACCTGGAGCGAATACAAAAAATACTTCGAGAAGGACCCGGCGCTGGCCCGGCGCTTCCAGCCCGTGCAGTTGCATGAGCCTAGCGTCGACGAGGCGGTGACCATTCTGCGCGGGCTGGCCCGGGTCTATGAAAAGAGCCACGGGATCTACCTGCGCGATGACGCGGTGGTGGCGGCGGCGCAGTTGTCGGCTCGCTACCTGGCCGGCCGGCAACTGCCGGACAAAGCCGTCGATGTGCTGGACACCGCCTGTGCCCGAGTGCGTATCAGCCTGGCGACCGCGCCGCACAGCCTGGAACGGTTGCGGGCCGAGCGGGCCGAAGGTGAACGTCAGCGACAGGCCTGGCGCCGAGACGCCGAGGCGGGCCTGGACATCGATCAAGACGCCCTGGAGCTGCTGGAGCAGCGCTTGATCGAGGCCGAGCACGAGCAGCAGGGGTTGGAACAACGCTGGACACAACAGCGCCAACGGGCCGAACGCCTGCTGGCGCTGCGTCAGGAACTGGCCCTGGCTCGGGACCTGGCCAACGATCTACCGCAAGACGGCGCCGCCACGGAAGCCGCCGCGCCCGTTGCCAATATCCAGGCGCTGGAGGCCGAACTCATGGCTGTCCATCGCGACTTGAGCACGGCTCAGGCTCAGGAACGCCTGGTGAGCTTTGAGGTGTGTCCACGCCTGGTGGCGCAAGTGATCAGCGCCTGGACCGGAGTGCCCCTGGAGCAACTGGCCCGCGAGCACAACGCGCGTGTGGCCAGTTTTGCTCAGGACCTGCGCTCGCGGATTCGTGGACAGGAACAGGCAGTGCAGGCCCTTGACCGCTCCATGCGCGCTAGCGCTGCGGGCCTGAACACACCCGATGCGCCAGTGGGGGTGTTTCTGCTGGTAGGTCCCAGCGGCGTCGGCAAGACCGAAACCGCCCTGGCTCTAGCCGACCTTCTGTACGGCGGCGAGCGTTTCCTGACCACCATCAACATGTCGGAGTTTCAAGAGAAGCACACCGTGTCGCGGTTGATCGGCGCACCACCGGGTTATGTCGGCTACGGCGAGGGCGGCATGCTCACCGAAGCCGTGCGCCAGAAACCTTATTCGGTGGTGCTGCTGGACGAGGTGGAGAAGGCCGATCCGGATGTGCTCAACCTGTTCTATCAGATCTTCGACAAGGGCTTGGCCAATGATGGCGAAGGGCGTGAGATCGACTTTCGCAACACCTTGATTCTGATGACCTCGAACCTGGCCAGCGAGCGCATCAACGCGCTCTGCGAAGGCTCGCGCCGGCCCAGTGCCGAGGCCTTGGAAGAAGCCATTCGCCCAGCCCTCAGCGCCCATTTCAAGCCGGCGTTGCTGGCGCGCATGCGCGTGGTGCCGTTCTACCCGGTAGACGGGCCAGTGCTGCGCGAGTTGATTGAAATCAAATTGCGGCGCCTGGGGCAGCGCCTGGAGCGTCGGCAGTTGCAGTTCAGCCACTGCCAGAACCTGGTCGGGCATCTGGCTCAGCGCTGCGGACAAAGCGACAGCGGCGCGCGGTTGATCGATCACCTGCTGGAGGCGCACCTGATTCCGCGGGTAGCCGACCGTTTGCTCGACGCCATGGCCACGGGCGAAACGCTCAAGCGGGTTCACGCCACTGTGGATGAGCAGGGCGGCGTGATGTGTGAGTTCGCCTGAGGTGGGCATGATGTTCTCGCAAATTGACCAGCCACTGGCTTACGCCGAATCCCTGTTGGGGATGTACTGCGACCTGGCCGGTGCTCGGGATGAGGCGACGTTGCTGGCCGACTTTGTTACGGCGGTGGCTCGGCTCAGCGGCTGTGAACTGAGTCAGCTGTACCTGCTCGATGCCACCCATACTGACTTGGGACTTTGCGCCCAGTACCTGGAGGGCGTCACCCCGCCGCGCTTGGACGAGGCGCTGCCTGCGGCTTACAACGATGAGCAACTGCTGCAGTTTGCGCTGTGCCAGAACCGCGTGCTGTATCTGGCGGACCTGGGCAGCGGTTTGTACCAGACCGATTTCCTGCCGGACGCTGGCGATCCCTGGCACTCGCTGTTGTGCGTGCCTCTGACCAGTACCTTGGGGGCGGTGCAGGGGCTGCTGTTGTGTGCCAGTCGTGCGCCCGCAGCCTTGCAAGGCTTTGCCGGTTCGCTGGGCGTGTCAGGGGCTTTCCTGCTTGCCCAGCTCAGTCTGCGGCGGCATTGGCAGCGCTCTACGGCGGTGATCCCGGGCGAACCCGAAGCACAGCGTCGAGCCAGTGACTATGGGCTGATTGGTAGGAGCCAGGCCATGCGCCAGACTTGCCGACTGATCAGCAAGGTGCTGCACAGCCCGTATACGGTCTTGCTCCAGGGCGAGACCGGCACCGGCAAGGAGGTGGTGGCGCGGGCCATCCACGACTACGGCCCGCGTTGCTCCCAGCCCTTTATCGTGCAGAACTGCGCGGCGTTGCCCGAGCATCTGCTTGAGAGTGAACTGTTCGGTTACCGCAAGGGCGCGTTCACCGGCGCCGACCGTGACCGCGTCGGGCTGTTTGAGTCGGCGGACGGCGGCACGCTATTGCTGGACGAAGTCGGTGACATGCCCCTGGCACTGCAGGCCAAGCTGCTGCGGGTGTTGCAGGAAAGTGAAATTCGTCCCCTGGGCAGCAACGACACCCGCAAGATTGATGTGCGCATCATTGCCGCGACCCACCGTGACCTTGCGGCGATGGTCAGCGCCGGTGATTTTCGTGAAGACCTGTACTACCGCCTGGGTCAATTCCCCATCGAGCTGCCTGCCCTGCGTCAACGCGAGGGCGATATCCCGCAGCTCGCCCGCTACTTCTGTGACAAGACCTGCGCCTTCCTGCAGCGCGAGCCACTGACCTGGTCCGACACCGCGTTGCAACTGCTCGGTGCGTACGCCTTTCCCGGCAACGTGCGCGAGCTCAAGGGGCTGGTGGAGCGCGCGGTGCTGCTCTGCGACGGTCGCGAGTTGTTGCCCGAGCATCTGCTGCTGCGCCATCGCGCGCAGCAGGATGCGCAAACATTGAACTTGCGGCTGCGCATGGAACAGGTCGAGCGCGGCCTGTTGTTGGAATGCCTGCACAAGCATGCCGGCAACCGCACCAACGCCGCCCGCGAGTTGGGTATGTCGCGGCGAGCCCTGCATTACCGGTTGGCCCGTTTGAAAATCCAGCCGCAGTCGCGGAAGGAGTCCTGTCCATGAGTCGTCCCGCTCACGCTGTGCACCTGATCGGCGTAGCCCGACGACCTCGGCGCCGCGTCCCTCATTTTTCCTTGGAGAAGCACTGATGTCTGTTCGCCCCTGGTCCCTTGTCCTGTTGCTTCTGGTGGTGCTCGGCCACCTCAGTGGTTGCAGCGGCAATTACAAATTCAACGACCACAGCTATCGCCCGCTCGGAGATCCGCAGACGGTCAATCGCGGCAAGTGAGCGCAAGGAGCAGCACCATGGAACTGGTTTTTGAAATGCTTGATATCCCGCAGCGTCTGCCTGCCGGGGCCGGCAGTAAAACCTTCAGGCAGGCCGGAGGCACTATCGGTCGGAGTGAGGATTGCGATTGGGTGCTGCCCGATCGCAAGCGGCACCTGTCTAACCACCACGCGCGGATCAGTTATCGCGAGGGCGGGTTTTTCCTGACCGATACCAGCAGCAACGGCGTCATGCTCAAAGACACCGGTGCCCGCCTGCGCAAGGGCGAGGCGCTGCGTATCGAACATGGCAGTACCTTTGTGCTGGGCGGCTACGCCATCCGGGCGCGGCTGGTGCCAAGCGCCACCTTGACGGCCGAAGTCGGTCGGGCGCTGCCGGCGGGCAGCATCATCCCGGATGACGCCTTTCTTGATCTTGATCCACTCAAGGCGTTGGAACAGCAGGAGCAGGGCGCTGTGACGGACGATCCGCTGGCGCTGCTGAACAGTTCGCCTCAGACGCCGCGACCGTTCGCCGACTATGCGCGGATCGACACCGAAAGCCTGGTGGTGCCCGAACTGGTGGCGCCGCCTGTAGCGGCGGCGCGGCTTGAGCCTGCGCCGGACCTCGGGCCCGGTGAGGTGTTCTGGGAGCAGTTCGGTAGCGCCTTGGGGGTCGATCTCAAGGGGCTGGAGCAGGATGAGCGGCAAGCCGTGGCGATCAAGGCCGCAGCGTTGCTCAAGCAAAGTGTCAGTAGCCTGCAGCAGAGCCTGCGTACCCGCAGTGAGCTGAAGAACGAACTGCGTCTGGCCCAGACCGTAACGCACCGCGGCGCTAACAACCCGTTGCGTTATGCCACGGATGCCGGCGAAGCACTGGGACGCTTGTTGCTGGATGACAAGCCTGGGCAGTTGCCCGCGTCTCAGGCCATCGCTCGGGCTTTTGGTGACTTGCAGGCGCATCAGGTGGCGCTGCTGGCCGCCAGCCGCGCCGCGGTGCGCAGCACCCTGGAGCACTTCTCGCCGCAGCTGTTGACCCTGCGTTTCGAGCGCGACGGCAAACGCCCTTGGCTGGCCACCTCGGGGCGTCGTTGGCGGGCCTACACCCGTTATCACCAGAGCCTGCGCCAGGACGATGACTGGAGCGAACGCCTGCTGGCCCGCGACTTTGCCCAGGCCTATGAAGAACAACACCGGCTGATTTCCACCCTTAACACTGAATCACATCAAGGATGATCCCTATGTCTTGCTGCAAGGCTTTATCACTGCGCGCATCGGCGTGGCTGGTGCTGGCAATGCTGCTGTCCGGCTGCGCCTCACTGTCGCCTTACTCCACGCTGACCAAGCTCGACCTCAAACTCAGCGCCAGTGACCAGTTGAATCCCGACCTCAATGGCCGGCCTTCACCCATCGTGGTGCGTCTGATGGAGCTCAAGCACCCGGTGGCCTTTGAACATGCCGATTTCTTCAGCCTCTATGAGCGGGCCAAGGAGTCGCTAGCACCTGACCTGGTGGCCAGCGAGGAGCTTGAGTTGCGCCCGGGACAAAGCGTCGATCTCAAGCTCAGCATCCGCAGCGACAGCCGTTATGTCGGGGTGCTGGCAGCCTATCGCGACCTGCCGGAAACGCGCTGGCGCTACGTGATCCCGGTCTCGGCGATGGAGGTCACCAGCAGCGAGCTGATCCTCGATCAGGCGGGCATCCGCGACCCTCTGCAACCCCTGGCTTGGGCGGGTGAGTGAGCATGAACGAACATAAAGTCATCTGGCAGGAAGGCATGCTGCTGCGACCGCAGCATTTTCAGCACAACGACCGTTACTTCGACCACCAACTCAAAACTCGCACCCAGTTGCTGGGCAGCTACACCTGGGGCTTTTTGGGCCTGGAGATCGACCTGCAGTACCTCAACATGGGCAAGTTGGTGATCAGCCAGGCCGAAGGCATTCTGCCCGATGGCAGCCTGTTCGCCCTGGGCGAGAGCAGCGAACCACTGGCCCTGGACGTGCCGGCCAACACCAGCAAGAGCTCAGTGTACCTGGCGCTGCCCCTGGTCACCGGCAACCACATCGAAGCGCGCCGCGCCGAGCAGTCCGACGTGCTGGCCCGCTACATTACCTATGAGGCGGAGATTTCCGACTCCAACGCCGACGACGACGCCCGCAGCCAGATCAGTTGTGGGCGGCCGGATTTTCGCTTGTTGTTGGGTGAGCAGCAGAGCGACCAGGCCTACGTGAAACTCAAGGTCTGCGAGATCCAGGGCAGCAACGCCGAAGGGGTGATCAGCCTTGATCCGGAGTTCTTTCCGACCTTTATCCAGACCCATGCGTCCAGCTACTTGCTGTCGTGCCTGAAAGAAGTGATCAGCATGCTCGCGCACCGCGGCGACACCATTGCCGAGCGCATCCGCTCCAACGGCAAGGTCGGCGGCGCCGAGGTCGGTGATTTCATGATGCTGCAACTGATCAACCGTACCGAGGTGTTGCTGCGCCATTACCTGGAACTGGAACAGGTTCACCCCGAGGAGCTGTACCGCACCTTGCTGACCATGCTCGGCGACCTGTCGACCTTTTCCAGTGAGAGCAAGCGCCCACGCCTGGATACGCGCTATCAGCACAGCGACCAGGGTGCGAGCTTTCGCAGCCTGATGGACGCCATTCGCCAAGTGCTGTCGATGGTTCTGGAGCAGCACGCCATCGAGCTGGTGTTGCAGGCCCGGCAGTACGGCATCCTGGTGGCGGCTCTCAACGACCATACGCTGCTGGAGTCGGCCTCGTTCGTGCTCGCCGCCAGCGCCAACTGTGAGGCCGAGGACCTGCGCCATCGCCTGCCGGCGCACCTCAAGGTCGGGCCGGTGGAGAACATCCGCCAACTGGTCAACCTGCACTTGCCGGGGATCCGCGTCAAACCCCTGTCCGTGGCGCCACGGCAGATCCCGTTCCACTCCAGCAAGACCTATTTCATTCTTGAATTCACGGCCCAGGAACTGACCGAGCTGGAGCGTTCCGGAGGCTTTGCCTTCCACGTTTCCGGCGAGTTCTCCGAGCTTGATTTGAAATTCTGGGCCATCAGGAACTGACCGCCATGACCAAGGATCGTGAATACCAAGAAGATGACAAGACTGTCCTCCTCGATCGTCAGGAGCAGGGTTCAAGCCGCGCAGCGTTGACTGACTTTGCCGCGCCGCCACGTTTCGAACAGTTGGAAGAACGCATGATCTACGCCGCGCGCCTGCAGCCGGCACAAGCTTTCAACGTCAGCCTCAATGCACTGGTGGCGGCGGCGTCCGGGCTGCTCTCGGAGGTGGTGCGGCTCAAGCACAGCGCCACCCGTGAAGACATGCACGCCCTGAACCAGCAGTTGACCGCCGGGGTCAAGCGGTTCGAAACCCGGGCGCTGCAAAACGGTGCCGAAAGCGGCCAGGTCATGAGTGCCCGCTACGTGCTGTGCACGGTGGTGGATGAAGCCGTGGTGAGCACCACCTGGGGCAATGAGAGCGAGTGGTCGCAAATGAGCCTGCTGAGCAGCTTTCACAACGAAACCTTCGGCGGCGAAAAGGTCTTCCAACTGCTGGAGCAAATGACCCGCAACCCGGTGCGCCATCTGCCCATGCTCGAACTCATCTACCTGTGCCTGTCGCTGGGGTTCGAGGGCAAATACCGGGTCAAGGCCCGCGGCATGCTGGAGCTGGAAGGCATCCGCGACGCCTTGTATCGGCAGATCCGCCAACTGCGCGGCGATGTGCCCCGGGAGTTGTCGCCGCAGTGGCAGGGCTTGGGCAACCAGCGCCCGAGCCTGGTGCGGATCGTGCCCTGGTGGACAGTGGCGCTGTTCACCCTGGTGAGCCTGACGGTGATGTATTGCGGTTTTGCCTGGGTTCTGGGCGAGCAGCGCGAAACGGTGCTGCAACCTTATCGGCAGCTTGATTCGGCGGTGCCTGCACGTGCGCCGCAAGATGGGAAACTGTAATGAAAACTCTGTTGAAGAAAGTCGGCACCTTCCTTGCCAAAACCTGGGTCTGGAGCCTGATCCTGGTGCTGTTGACGGCGTTACTGGTGTGGTTCGTCGGGCCCTTGCTGGCAGTGGACGACTACCGCTTCTGGGCCAGCGCCACTTCGCGGCTGCTGACCCTCAGTGTCCTGTGCCTGATCTGGGGCTTGAGCATGGTCTTCGTCAGTTGGCGTGCCGGGACGCGTAAACGCGCCTTGCAAGACAGTGAGGAAGGTCAGGAGAGCCTGCAGCGCGAACAGCGTATCGATGACGAGCAAAAAGAGTTGCGCAGCCGTTTCAAGGAGGCGGTGCGCACCCTGAAGACGTCAAGCCTGTATCGCGGCCGCAGCGAGCGCTGGCGTCATGACTTGCCCTGGTACCTGTTGATCGGCCCCAAGGGCAGCGGCAAGACCAGCCTGCTGGATTTTTCCGGTCTGGAGTTTCCCCTCAATCGCATCGACCGCAAGCTGACCCGTGACACCCAGGGCAGCGCTCATTGCGATTGGTACTTTGCCGAACATGGCGTGCTGATCGACACCGCCGGGCGTTACCTGACCCAGCCCGATCCGGAGGTCGACAGCCATGCCTGGAGCACCTTGCTCGACCTGTTGCGCAGCCGCCGGCGCAATCGCCCGCTCAATGGCGTGGTGGTGACCCTGCCAGTGGAAATGCTGCAAGGCGGTGGCGAACAGGCGCTGGAAGTCCTCGCCCGCAAGCTGCGAAGCCGCTTGCAGGAGGTGCAGCAGAAATTGCGCGTGGACCTGCCGGTGTACCTGGTGCTGAGCAAGGCCGACCAGTTGCTCGGCTTTGACGAGTTCTTCGATCAACTGAGCCGCGAGGAAAGCGACCAGGTATTCGGCGCCAGCTTTCGCAAGGAGCAGGACGGTACCGACGTGGCTGTGCTGCGCGACGAGTTCGAAGACCTGTTGCGGCGCCTCAACAGTCAAATGATCATACGCATGCACCAGGAGCGCGACACCCAGCGCCGCGGGCGAATTCTGGATTTTCCCCACCAGTTGGGGCTGATCGGCGAGCGTCTGTGCCTGTTTGTCGACATGGCTTTCACCGGCAACCGCTACCAGCGGGCCAGCCAGCTACGGGGCTTTTACCTCACCAGCGCGCCGTATTTGCAGCAGCAACTGGACCCCGACACCGCCGCCATCGGCGCCAAGCTGGGCCTGGAGAGCGGCGTGCTGCCGACTTTGCACAGCGGTCGTGCGCGTTTCATTCATCACCTGTTGAGTCAGGTGATCTTCCCTGAAGCCGATCTGGCGGGCCTGAAAAAGGGCGAGCGACGGCGCATCCATTGGGGCCAGCGGGCGCTGTATCTAGGGGCGCTGGGGTCACTTGGCCTGTTCGGGGTGGTGTGGGCCACGGGTTTTTCAGCCAACCACGGGCGCTTGGAGCAATTGCGCGAGCTGGCCCAGCAATGGAGCCAGCAACGGGCCTCCCTGAGTGCTCAGCGCGATGCCACGGCGGCGCTCAAGGTCCTCGACCTGAGCTACCAGGCCACCCAGGTCTTCCCACCCAAGGGCGAGGTGGCGTTGCATGAGCGTGGCGGACTGTATCAAGGCGAGGCCAGTAATCCGTTGCTGCGGGCAGCCTATGAGCAGGAGCTACAAGCACAACTGCTGCCTCGCGTGGCGCAGATGCTTGAAGGGCAGATTCGCGGCAACCTGAAAAACCGCGAGCGCCTGCTCAACAGCCTGCGCGCCTACCTCATGCTCAATATGACAGAGCGTCGTGACCCCAACTGGCTGCAGGACTGGGTCGCGGCCGGCTGGTCCGGGCGCTATGCCGGCAACAGCACGGTGCAAAACGGCTTGAACACGCACTTCCAACGTTTGTTGCACCAGCCCTTCAGCTACCCGCTCAACGATCCTCTGGTGGCTCAAGCCCGTCAGGTACTGCGCAGTGAATCCTTGGCTGACGTGATCTATCGGGTGCTGCGCGAGCAGGCCCGCAGCCTGCCAGATTACCGTCTGAGCCAGCACTTGGGGCCACAGGGCAACTTGCTGACTGGGGCCGACTACCTGATTCCGGGCTTCTACACCCAGCAGGGCTATCAACAGTATTTCTCGGTCCAGGGCGCCAGCCTGGTGAGCGAGATTCTTCAGGACAACTGGGTGCTGGGGGAGGGCAGCGACATCAGCGGCATGGACCTGCGTCAGTTGATGGTCAAGCTGGAGCAACTGTACTTTCGTGACTACGCCAACCATTGGGGCGAGGCAGTCGGTCGGGTGGCCCTGCAGCCTTTCAACGATGCCGGCGAAGGGGCGGAGCAGATGGCCGGCCTGACCTCGGCCAACTCGCCGATCCTGCAACTGTTGGTGGAGGTGCGAGAGAACACCCGCTTCCCGGTACTGGCCGAGCCGACCGACGAGTTGGCCGACGTGGCCGATAAGGTGGTGGGTGGTGGCGCGTTGGGCAAGGTCGCCGTCGCGGCGGCCGGCAAAGCCCAGGGCGCGCTGCAAAAAAGGCTCCCGGACACTGCGCGCAAGTCCCTGCAAAGGCGCTTCGAGCCGCTGCACCGCCTGCTCGATGACAACAACGGCCCCACCGCGGATCTCGCCCCCGCCCTGCAGGCGCTGAACGAGCTGCAACCGCAACTGGCGTTCCTGGCCCGCTCCGGCAACCCCGAGCAGGCGGCCTTTGAGATGGCCAAGACCCGTATGAGCGGCCAGCGCGATGCCCTCAGCACCCTGCGTATCAGCTCCGGTCGCCTGCCACGTCCGGTCAGTGCCTGGTTCAACCTGCTGGCCGAGGATGCGTGGCGCCTGGTGCTCAACGACGCCTACCAGTACCTCAACCGGCGGTATCAGGGAGAGCTGTACGGTTTCTACGGCAAGGCCATCAGTAAGCGTTATCCGTTCGACGCCCACAGCAGCAGCGATGTGGCCATCAGCGACTTCCGTGAGTTCTTCAAGGCTCAGGGCCTGGCCGAGCGTTTCTTCGACACCTACCTGCGGCCCTTCGTCAGTGGCGATCCGGGCAACTACCGGCTGCGCAGCATCGACGGTTACAGCCTGCCTATCTCGCGGGTGTACTTGGAGCAAATGGCCGCGGCGCAGGTCATCCGCCAGAGCTTCTTCGCCGAAAACCCGGGCGAGCCTCAGGTGCAGTTTCGTCTGGAGCCCTACACCCTGGACCCTAGCGTCAGTCGCGCCGAGTTCCGCTTCGGCAACCAGATGATCGAGTACCGTCATGGTCCGATCGTGCCCATGGCCTTCAAATGGCCCACCGACGCGGAAGATGGACGTACCAGCCTGGTCCTGGACAAGCTCGCCGGACGCCCCATCGGCATCGAGAAAAATACCGGCCCCTGGTCGCTGTTCCGTCTGTTCGACCTCATGCAGAGCGAGTACCTGACCGGGCGTGACGTGATGGTGCTCAAGGCCGACTTGGGTGGACTGCGGGCCAACTACCTGCTGCAGAGCCAGCGCAGCCCCAACCCGTTCGACATGAGCGTGTTACGCAGCTTCCGCTTACCGGTGCGGCTCTGATGAGCGTTAGCGGCGTATGGCGCAGCGCGGCTCGGACCGATCCGGGCAAGGTCCGGGCGCGCAACGAAGACGCCTTTCTCGACTGCCCGGAGCGCGGCCTGTGGGTGGTGGCCGATGGCATGGGCGGGCATCAGGGCGGTGACATCGCCAGCCAGTTGATCGTTGCCAGCCTTGCCGACCTGCCCGCCAGCGGCAGCTTCGAGGCCCGGCTCGACAGCGTGCGCCAGTGCCTGCACTGGCTCAACCGGCGCCTGGGCGAGGAACTGACGATCACTGCTGGTCGTCGCGACAGCATCATGGGCAGCACCGTGGTCGCGCTGTTATTGCAGGACGACCGCGCGGCGTGTGTCTGGGCCGGCGACAGCCGCTGTTACCTGTGGCGGGAGCAGCGCTTGTATCAGCTGTCCCGGGACCACTCGCTGATGCAGAAACTCATCGACGAACAGCAGATGAGTATCGAGCAGGCGCGTTTGCACCCCGGCGCCAATGCCCTGACTCGGGCCGTGGGCGCGGGCGCGGGCCTGAGCCTGGAGGTGCTGGAACTGCAGGTCTATCCCGGGGATGTGTTCCTCCTGTGCAGCGATGGCCTGTACCAGGAGTTGACGCGCAATGCCCTGGGGCACGCCTTAAGCCTGGCGGCGCCCCATGTGGCCTTGCAGCGGCTGTTTGACGACGCGTTGTGCGGCGCGGCGCGGGACAACCTGACTGCCGTGGTGGTGCGCCAATGAACGTGCCGTTTCCCCAGAGGCAGGCGCCATCGCCCACTCACGGCGAACTGACCCGGGTCGTGGCGGCAGCACCGACCCAGGCGCGACCGATCAAGGCACGCAAGCTCAAAGCTAAAGGGCGCGGTAAGGCCCGAGGCAAGGCGCGGAGCCGCCCCGGCAGCCCGTCGCTCAAGCCCCTGGCGTCGCTCGGCGGATCGCCTCAGGTGCTCGCCGGGCGCTATCGCCTGGAGCGTCTGCTGGGCGCTGGCGGCATGGGCGTGGTGTTTCGGGCGCGGGACCTGCTGCATGAGCAGTTCGGCGACCCCGAGCCCTACGTAGCGCTAAAACTCATCAATCAGGAATTCTCCGAATCGCCCGACGCCAGCGCCTTGCTCTACAGCGAATTCGCCCTGACCCGACGCTTGCGTCATCCCAACATCGTGCGCCTTTACAGCTTTGAGGTAGACACCGAGCACGCCTGCGCTTTTATCAGCATGGAACTGATGCGTGGCTCGACCCTGGACCAGATGCTTTGCCAGTGGCCCTTGGGCTTGCCTTGGGAGCAGTCCCGCGAGCTGATCCTGGGGTTGCTCCAGGCCCTGGCTTATTGCCATGGCCGTGGCGTGCTGCATGGCGACCTAAAACCCAGCAACGTCATGCTCGACGATGACGGGCTGCGCCTGTTCGACTTCGGCCTGAGCCGTGCGATTCAGGGCCTGCTGCCCGGCCTGCCACGGCTCAACCGCCAGCGCTTCGATGCCTGGACCCCAGGCTACGCTGCCCCGGAACTGCTGGAAGGCGCCGCGCTGTCGGCCGCCGCCGATCTGTTCGCCGTGGCCTGTGTGATCCACGAACTGGTCAGCGGCAAACACCCCTATTGCCGCCTGCCCTCGATCCAGGCCCGTGAGCAACAACTGGACCTGCAACTGCAACGCCCCCGGCACCTGCCCGAGCACTGCTGGTCGGCCTTGCGCACCGCCTTGGCGTTCAATCCCGCGGAGCGGGCCATCAGCGTCGAGGAACTGCACCACGCTGTCGCCACTGAAGGAGGCTGGCTGCGCGGCTGGCTCCAAAGGCGCGAACGATGAGCACCGAACAGGGAGCAGTACATGTTCAAGCCGGCCCATGACCTCCACTTCAGCCTGAGCATTGAAAACTTCACCCATGATCTACAGATGCTGGCCTTCAAGGGCCAGGAAGGCCTCGGCCAGCCGTCAAGCGCTGGAAGCCGCACAAGCGGCGCAGGACAAGGAGGACGCCAGCTTTTCCAGTCGAAAGGGTGGCAGCTGTGCGTGGGGGGGAAACCGGAGTAAACGGAACCCGGCAGACCCGAAGGTCTCCCGCGCACAGCCGCCATAGCACGAGAATGCCAGGCACAAAAAAAGCGCCGGCATTCGTGATAGGTGGCGCTGCTGCGCCGTTTAGTTCATCAGGTTTCCAGGCCCGGCCGCTGATGGCGCAGGGGCGGTGAAGGGTGGCGGGCAGGATGATCCGCTGCAACGGCGCTGGGGCGCTATTGTATGACGCCTTGTGCGTGCAGGCTTTTACCGCCGTAGCGGGTGATGGTTTTTAAACCAATTGCCATCGAACAGTGCGCTGGCACTCAAGGGCTCAAGGCCGCGCCCGCACCCCATACGCATCCCACAACGTGTTGCGGAATTTGTTCTGCGGATCGACCCGGGCCTTCAGCGCGAGAAACTCCCCAGCCCGTGGATAGGCCGCGCGAAACTGCTGCGCCGTGGCGTGGATCTGGTACGGCAGGTAGTAGCTGCCGCCGTGCTGGATGGCGCTGTCCACCAGGGCGCGGGTCCATTCGCCGACGTTCTCCCGTTCCTCTGGCGCGGTGCTCTGCTGGTAGTACAGCACCAGGGCGAAGACTTCGGTCTTGGCCCAGGCCAGCAGGGTGCCGGGGTCGGCCTTGGCGTGGCGGATCGACAGGTTGATCACGTTGACCCGGTGCGCCCGCAGGGTCGCGCCCATCTCCTGGACGAAGCTTTCCAGCTGCTCGGGGGGCACGAAGTATTCCTGCAGCACGTAGGTGCGCTTGGCCCGGGACTCGGGTTCGAGTTCGCGCACGTCGAGGCTGGCTTCGTGGTTGCGCCAGGACACTTGCGGTTTGTTCAGCACCAGGGGGTCGATCACGTCCTGGCGCAAGGTCTTGCCGCCGGGCCACTGGCTCACCACTTTCAGGGCCTTCTGTTCTTTCCAGTAGTTCTGGTCCAGGGGCGTGAGGCGTTCCTTGACCGTGACCGGCAGGTCGGTCTGGCGGTAGGACACCGCGCGTAGGGTCTGGTACCGGTCGGGGTAGAGCACAGCGTTGTGCAGGATGACCTTGGGGTTGTTGTGGATTCGGGCCTGGAAGTAGGGCCGGTAGTCCCCCAGGGGCATTGCGTCGACGCTGCGCAGCAGGCGTACGTTGTCGCTCAGTTGCAGGGTGGCTTGGACGATCACCCCCAGGCCGCCGTAGCCGCCGATGGCGCCGTAGAACAGCTCGCGGTTGTGCTGCGGGCTGGCGTCCACCACTTGGCCGTCGGCCAGCACCAGCTTGATCGATTTCACCGAACTCACCAGGGGGCCGTAGCCGATGTAGCGGCCATGGGCGTTGACGCTCAGGGCGCCGCCGACGGTGAAGTTGGCGTAGCTCTGCATGATGCTCACGGACAGGTCGTGGGGGTCGATGTAGTCCTGTACCGCGCGCCAGGTGATGCCCGGCTGCAGGGTGATTTCCTTGCGCTCTTTGGAGAACTCGAGCACTTGGTTGAAGCCGCGCATGTCGATCTGCAGCGCGTGCTCGGTGGCGGTCTGGCCGCCCATGCTGTAGCGCCCGCCGCCGATGGCGATGGGCCCGGGGTGCTCGGCCACCTGCTTGACGATCTGCTCCAGGGTGGTGGGGCGCACCACCTGATCGACCACGATGGGGTTGAGCTGGGTGATGTCGTTGACGGTTTCTGCCGCGTGCGTGCTCGGGACGGCACTCAGGGCGCAGGATAGAAGCAGGCCGGTCGCGAATCTCATTTCGCCGTGGTCATCCTTGGCACAAGACGCCGCGGGCTGCGGCGCAATGGGCGGCAGAATAGCCGTCTGGCCGGCCCAAAACCATGGGGTGTATCGCCGTTGTGCGGCGGCCGGCATCGGCGGCTGGCGACCGATGCCGGGCCGGACCTACAGCGCCGCCAGGCCAAGGGTGGCGGCGCAGTGCTCCAGGGAGCGCTGCTGGGTCTGGGCGTAAAGTTGCAGCTCGTCGAGGGTGGGGCGGCCCAGGGCGCTTTCGAAGGCCTGGCGGTTGGACTGCCCGGCATAGTGGCTCTGGCTGTCGTCCCCCAGGTTGGACTGGAAGATCCCGGCGGCGCTGACCGGCAGGAAATCTTCATAGACCAGGGGCTCGACGCTCAGGTGCCCGGCCGCCAACAGCGCCTCCAGGTCGGTGGGGCGCTGCGGGTTGTCTCGGGCGGCCAGGCCGGTCTCATTGACGAAGTAGCGGAAGTAAGCCAGGCCCTGTTGGCGCATGGCGGTGTGGTTGTCGGGGAATTGGCTGAAGTGCTCATGCATCAGTTGGTTGTAGCGCTGGGCATTGGCCTCGCTGGGGAAGTCGCCCAACGCGTCGCGGGCGGCGTTCAGCAGGCGGTCGTAGAGCGCGCGGCCTTTGGGCGTCAGCGCCGCGCCGCGCTGTTCGATCTCGCCAAAGCGCGCGCTGTGGCTGCCCTGGCTGTCGGCCTGGTCGGTGAAGGCCACGGGCTCCTCCAGGGCCTTGAAGCTGGTCTGGCGCAGCAGGATCGGGCAGTCCCGGCGCGGCGGGCCCTCGATCACCGCCTTGGGGGTGATGCCGTACTCCGGCATGAGCTGCTGCACCTGATCGATGTCCAGGGTGCGCGGGGTCAGGTGATTGATGTGCGGGCCCTTGAACGCCACCACGTCGGCGATCAGCCGGTGTTGGGCGCTGAGGCTGGCGTACTGGGCGGCTGTCACCGTGGCGTGGTGGTGCCAGCGGAAGGTTTCCAGGGCTTCTTGGATAAAACCCTGGGCGTTCTCCTCATCCAGGCCGCCCTGCGCCTCGGCCTGATCGATCAGTTCCAGCGCCTTGGGGGTGAAGATCGAGCGTCGGGCCAGCACCCGCTGGGCAAAGCCTTGCAGATCCGTGTTGTCGATCAGCTCCAGGCGCAGCAGCGAGGTGAAGACCCGGAACGGGCTGATCTGCAGGGCCTGTTCATGCACCGCGCGAAAGGCCGTGGAATGCACCGGTACCCCGGCCGGGGTCAGGTCGTAGTAGCCCACCGGCTGCATGCCCATCACCGCGAACAGCCGGGCCAGGGTCGCCAGTTCCGCGGCGGTGCCGACGCGGATCGCGCCGTGGCGCTCCAGGTCCAGGCGCTGCAGTTCGCCGCTGCGCTGCAGGTGCTGGGCAATGGCTGGCTGTTGTTCCAGGACCTGGGCATTGACCTGGGCCACCAGGGCCATCAAGGCGCCGTAGAGCGGCACCTCATCGCGGTACATAGCCGACATCGCTCGGGAGAATCCCTGGCGGATCAGGTCAGGACTGACAAAACGCGGGTTGCTCATGGACAGGGTTCCCGTGGCGATGAAGCGAAGCGTGAGAGGGCGGTTTGGCTTCGATTCTGCTGGGCTGGCCTGGGGCTGACAAACGAAGTTTCCTCTGAACTTCATTCTGCAAATGAATGCATGTGGCCGCTGCAGCCCGCCCCTGGGGTCTGGGGCTTGATGCTGGGCAACGCTTTCGCCTGGCCGCACCTGGTCTATCAATGGGCGCGGTTGTCGCGAGTGCCGTTTCGGGCCGAGTACCGCAACCTGCAGGTGGCCTCGTTGCTGGGTGGGTTCTGGGTCGCTGTCATGCACTTCAATCCACTGCCGCTGGCCCTCCCCTGTACCCGATGGCGCCGGGCTACCTCTGTTATCGGCGGGCGGCGACCCTGGGCCGGCACAAGCGCGAGCTGCTGGCCTTGAGCCGAACCGACAGCCTGACCGGGCTGCCCATCACGGTGCCTGGAAGGCCCCGTTGGAGGTCGAGTTTCAGCGTTGCAAACGCCAGGTCCATGGCGACGCCATTGCTTTGATCGACCTCGATCGGCACCAATGACAGGCGTTGTACGCCGCCAAGGCCTGCGGTTGCCACAACGTCACCCGCCACCCAGCGCAGCGGTCGCCACAGCCCCTTGTGAGCTTGTGCTAGGGCGGCAATGCCGGCCCAGTGTGGCCCAGGAGCGGCTGGCGAGGCTGAGCCACGGTTGTTAGCGGGTTGATCGGCTTGCCGAACGCCCGGCGCTTCTGCGCGGTCGAGCCTTCGCGGCCACAGGCGCGGCAGCGCTGTTTCAATGGCTGCCAGGGTGCAGGCGCCGGGCCAGCTCCAGGGCGGTACGGCCGCTGGCGATGCCAGGCACCAGTTGAGTGAAGGGGATGTCGATCAGGCGCTTCTCGCGTACCGCGCGCAGCCGCGAGAGCACCGGATCGCTGTGCAGCCGCCGGCGTTTGCGCGAGGCCGGCGACCACAGGGCGTCGGCCAGGAGCATCGCATCCGGGTCGTTGACCAGTAGGGTTTCGCTGTCCACGGTCAGGCGCGGGTGATCGATGGCGGCCAAGCTGTTGCGGGCTCCGGCGGCTTTCAGCAGGACGCCGACGAAGCCCCGCCGGCCCTGGCTGGCAAGGCCGTTGACCTCGCTGTCGAGGTAGAACACCGAAGGCGTCGGCTGTCCCTGGGACAAGGCCGTGGCGGCGGCGAGATCGGCGTCCAGCGCGGCAATCAACTGATGCGCGCGCTGTTGCTGATGCACCAGCCGGCCCAGGGTCAGCAGGTCACGGCGGATGTGCCCGAAGTAGTCCTGGTCATGTCCGGCGCAGGCCGATTCCAGCAAATAGCTGGCGATGCCGATGGCCAGCAGGCGTTCCCGGCCACTGAAGTCATCGGGGAACGCCGAGGCGAACCCGCCCACCACCAGGTCGGGTTTCAGGCTGTAGAGCACTTCGGCCGAAGGGTACTGCCGCGCAATCACCGGCACGCCGTGGTAGCGCCCCTGGGTTTGCGCCTGAGCATCGTCGTCCAGATAGGCCACGCCAATCATCGACGGCCCGGCCCCCAGGGCCAGCAGCAGGTCGGCGCTGTGCTGGTTGAGGGCGACGATGCGTTGCGGCGTGGCGGTCAGCGACCAGGACTTTTCGCAGTTTTCATAGCGGTCTGCCAGGGCCGGCAAGGCGAACAGCCAGAGCAGCACAACGACGAGCGGTCTAGGCATCCGGCGAGCCTCCGTAAGGCGCGGGTATCAGCAGCTCTTGCACGGGCTCCCCTTCGAGCAGGTGCCCTTGCACCAGGCGCAGCACCTCGCTGTCGTTGCTGATCCGATACCAGCAGCCATCCGGGTGCACGGTGAGCACCGGCCCCAGGTTGCAGGGAAATTGGCAGGCGGTGCGGGTCAGCAGCACGCCGCCCGGGGTTTCCATGTGCGCCCGGCGTAGCAGTTCACGGCGCAGGGTCTTCCACAAGGGCAGGGCGCCACGTCGCACGCAGCGCGGGCCGGTGCACAGGAACACTTGACGGGCGTGGGGCGGCACCCGCGACCAGTCCGGGTCGCTGGCCACCGGGTTAACGCTGTCGCAAGGCAGATGTCGTTCGCGTTGGCCGACGCTGGCGCAGGCCAGGGCCGCATCCAGCCCGCGGCGGCCCAGGGCCTGGGCGGTGACCCACAACCTGGGCGTTTGGGGGTGGCTCTGCGCCCGACGCGCCAGTTCGTCGCGCAGCCAATCCAGGTAGGCGCTGTCGGAGCTGGGTTCCAGGTCCACCACCAGCAGCGCCGCGTTGCTTTCGAGCAAGGGCTCGTCCAGAGCTGCCCAGAGGCCATCGAAGCCGTCCAGGGTGTCGATGACTCGGGTGGCGGCCGCGTCGCGCAGGCTTTTGAGTGCGGCGCGAAACGCCTCGCCCAGGGTGCCGCCGTGCAGGCCGGGGCCGACGAACAGCACCCGTTGATAGTCCTCATGCATGCCGTTGCTCCTCAGAAGCGGTAGGTGTAGCGCACTTCGCTGGTGAAGGGCCGACCGAGGTTGTCGACCGCGGGCGCGCTGCTGGTCATGCTGGTGGCGTAGTCGCGATCGAACAGGTTCTCCACCAGCAGGCTAAGGCGGTGTTGCTGAGCGTTGTCGAGGTAGCGATAGGCATCGGCATCCACCACCGAGTAGTGGCCGTAGTCGACTTTTTTCGAACTGGCGATCGAGCCGATGTAGCGGATGGCCCCGCCCACGCCCCACATCCGGTCCAGGGACTCGAAGCCCAGTCGCGAACGGGCGAAGAAGCCGGGGATGTTGCTCAGGGTCACGCCGTTGCGCGACTCCACGAGGTTGCGGGTCATGTCCGCTGAGAGGTTCCATTGCGGGCTGAACTGCCAGCGCCCGTCGAGTTCGATGCCGCGCACCCTGATCCGGCCCTGGCCATTGTTCCAGACACGACTGGCATCGAGGCTGATCAGGTCGTCGATCTTGCGCCGAAAGGCGCTGACGCTGGCGTTGAACTCGCCGGCCAGCAGGCTGGCGTTGTAGTCCAGGCCGAGTTCGGCATTCACGCTTTTTTCCGGCTTGAGGTTGGGGTTGCCTTTCTCGTAGTCCTCGTTGGCATACAGCTGCTCGGCGTTGGGCAGCTTGAAGGCG
Organism: Pseudomonas sp. LD120; assembly: GCF_009861525.1. Classification (GTDB taxonomy): domain Bacteria; phylum Pseudomonadota; class Gammaproteobacteria; order Pseudomonadales; family Pseudomonadaceae; genus Aquipseudomonas. Next base: position 2,721,970 of record NZ_WVHL01000005.1, read on the forward strand.
CTGCCGTATTGGCCGCGCAGTTGCCAGTGGGGCGTCAGGTCGTACAGCGAGGTGAGCATGCCCACGGTGGCGCTCTCGCCGCCGCTGATCTTCTCGTGGCGCACACCGATGCTCGGGTGCCAGTCGGGCAGGGTCTCGAACACCGGCCGCAGTTGGGTGTACAGGGCGTTGGCCTGGGCCTGCTGGTTGTCGATCTTCAACACATCGTCCTGGCCCTTGAACCACTGGTTGTCGCTGCCGAAGACCAGCACGTGGCCGCCGTCCAACTCGGCCTTGCCCTCGGCCTGCAGGCCCCAGTCGGTGAAGCCCCAGTAGTCGTTGTGGTTGATCACTTTGCTGCCACCGCCCTCGGTGGTGTTGATGCGGGTGTAGCGGGTGTCCCAGTCGTTGACATGGCCCTTGACGAAGTAGCTGAAGCCTTCGCTCAGGCGCTGTTCGAAGGTCGCGGTGGCGATCTGCTGGATGCGGTCGTTGGTGGTCTTTTTGTTGTTCAGCGGGCGGGCGAAATCCAGGTTGGCGTCGCTGTACTGGTAGAACAGTTCCAGCCGCGAGTCGTCGGCAAACCCCTGGATCGCCTTGGCGCCGAAGGTGGTGACCTCATAGGCGCGCTTCCTGTCCCGGGTGCTGGCGCTGTAGGCGCTGTTGCGATAGGGCTGGTAGCCGTCGGAGACGTTGTGGCTGACATAGGCCAAGAGGCCCAGGTCGCCGAAGCCGTTGCCGAAGATGCGTTCCACCCGGGCATCGCCGCTCTGGCCCATGAAACTGTCCAGGCCCAGGTTGACCTCGCCTGAGGTGGCGCGGGTCTGCGGGCTGCGGGTGACGATGTTGATCACCCCGGACACCGCCTGGGTGCCGAACAACAGGCTCTGGCCGCCCTTGAGCACCTCGATGCGCTCGATGGCATTGGCCGGCAGGGTGTCCAGGTACAGGCCGCCGTACAGCCGGTTGTTCAGGCGCACGCCGTCCAGCAGGATCAGGGTGTCATCGTTGCGGCCGCCCAGCAGCGAGTAGGTGCCGTAGTCGAACGGGCCGTTCTTCGGTGCCACGTACAGCCCGGGCACGTACATCTGCAGGACCCGGGTGATGTCGCTGCTGGGGCCGGCGCGTTCGATCTGTTGGCGGTCGATGATCTCCAGCTTGCTGCCGTACCGGGCCATTTCAGCCACGGCGGTGGACTCCACCGAAGGGGCAGAAATCGATTGCGGCTCCAGTTTCAACGGCGTGTCGTCCGCCAGCAGCAGGGGGCTGAACAGGCAGCCGAGCAAGGCGCCGCATGGCGTGCGGCGGCGCGTGGTCAAGGGGCGCACGCGGAAGGTGTCAGGTGTTGTCATTCTTGGTCTTCTCGAAAGTGACTTCGGGAAGCACGCAGGAGAAGGTATCGGCCACAGGCACGCGACCATACCGGCCCATGCCCGCCCACCGCAGGATTGCCAAACAGATGCTTCAGGCCGGTCTCCGGGCTTGCGAGTCTGGCGGCATTCGCCTTCCCATACCTTGGGTACAGTGGCGTGTTGAATGCAGCACTCGCTTACCGTTGCGGGGGCAGCACCGGACTAGCCCTGAAGGGGCGCACCGGTTTCCCGTTTCACCTCATGCACGGCGGCATGAGGCACCTGAAACTGGGCGGCATCTGAACATTGGTTCCGGCGTTCGTCAATCTCGCGCCTGTCGCCGGGCGTTACCGGGCTCATGGCCGCGGCGGCCCTGTAGCCGCTGCCGCAGGCTGCGCCCGGCTCTGCAGGAGACGCCAAACCTGCCCACGCGGTCCATTGGGACAACCCGCATGGCCCGATTCACCGCCATGGCGTTGGCCGCACTGAATGCGCGTGTCTTCAGGTCGCTAGAAGGGCCTTCGCCCTTGTCGCAGCCTCGCCGAAGGCTCGACAGCGGACATCATTGCAGGAACACAGGAACACAGGAACACAGGAACACAGGAACACAGGAATGCAGGAATGCAGTTTCCGGGGGCAGGTGCCGCTATGAATGCCGTGTCGTGCGTGGCTCGCTGGCCAGCAACGGCACCGCGCGGACCGAGTCGCCGGGCTGCAGTTGCAGGCGCTTGGCAGTCCGGCGGTCCACCAGCAGGCAGCCCGAGACCAACCGCCCGGGGGCGGCGGTGATGCGACAGCTTTCCAGGCGTCGGTTATGGATCAGCCACATCGGCGCCTGTTCATCCGGGCTGCCCACCAGCAGGGGCAGGGTCTGGCTTTCGCGCACGCTGCGGATCTTCGTCACTTCGGCTTCGAGCAGCGGCCCGCCATCGAAGATGTCGATGCAGCCCTGATGGCTGAAGCCTTCGCCCCGCAGGATGCTCACTGCCTGTTCGGTGCTGGCGTGGGCCTGGCCAATGGCGGCCTGGGCCTGGGGGCTGAGCAGGCAGGTGTACAGCGGCTGGCGCGGCATCAGTTCGGCGATGGAGGCCTTGCTGCCGTGGCTGGACAGGCGATTGGCCTGCTGGAAACCCATCTTGAAGAAGTGCCGCCCCAGGCTGTCCCAGAACGGCGAACAGCCCTGGCTATCGAGCTGGCCGCGCAATTCGGCCACCAGCTTGTCGCCGAACAGGGTGGGGAATTCGGCGACAAACAGCAGGCGCGCCTTGGACAGCAGGCGGCCGTTATCGCCCTGGCGCTGATCGCGGCGCAGGAACAGCGAGCAGAGCAGGGATTGCCCAGTCATCTCGTTGCACAGGAACAGGGTCGGGATGTGTTTCTCGATGCCCAGTACCGGGGCACTGCCACGGGTGGTGCCGACCCGGTAGTTGTAGCAGGGCTCGCGCAGGCCAATGGCGCCGCTGACGCCGCAGACCCCGATTACCTGCTGGTCGTCATCTTCCATGACGAACAGGTAGTCGGCGTCGGCCCGTTCGACCTGTCTGGTGAAGGCCCGCTGTGCCCAGCGCACCCGATGGGCCAGGCGCTCGGGGTCGGTGGACAGGTTGTTCAGTTCGCGGCCGTTGCCTTCCAGCAGGGCCAGCAGCGCCGGCAGATCGCTGACGCGGATCGGACGGACGATCATCGGCTGATGCCTGGCCGTGGCGCCGGGCAGTGGCGCTGCAAGAGCCGGTTCATAGGGCAACGCTCCGCACTGCTTCGCCCGGGGCCAGTTGCAGGGCCTGGAGCATCGCCCGGTCGAGGCCGACGGCATCGCCGGGGGCTTCGTCCAGGGGCGCGACGATGGCGCGAAAACCTTGCAGCCGGTCGTTGCTCAGCAACCATTGCCGGCCCTGGCCGCTTTGCGGGCTCAACTGGCTGCGGGTGACGCGGCTGTGGATGATTGAGCGCAACCGGTTGTTGCGCCCCTGCAGGGTCGGCCCGGCGTCGAACAGGTCGACGTACTGGGTGCTTGTGAAGCCCTCGTCGATGAGGATCTGGCAGGCTTGCCGGGCATCCACGTGGACCTGCCCGATACAGTCCTGGGCTGGCTGCGCCAGCATCGGAATGTACAGCGGGTACTGGGGCATGAGCTCGGCGAGAAAGCCCCGCCCCTGCAAGGCGCACAGGCGCTCGGCCTCGACATAGGGCAGGTCGAAGAAGTGCTGGCCCACGGCTTCCCAGAACGGCGATTCACCGGCGGCGTTGCTGTAGCCGACGATCTCGCTGATGCAGCTGTCGGCGAAGCGCTGGGGGTGGGCGGCAATGAACAGCAGCCGGCCGCGGGAGGTCAGCTGGGCCAGCGGCGTGCCGGCCAGCTCAGGGTCGACATGGAAGCTGCGCAACAGGGTCTGTTCGCTGAGGTCCTGGCACAGCGACAGGGTCGGCACCCCGTGCTGGATGTTGAGTTCCCGCGAGCTGCTGATGAACGGGCGATTGCGCAGGCTGTAGAACGGGCTGGCAAAACCCGCGGTGGCGAGGATGTCCGAACAGCCATGCAGTTGACCGCTTTCCAGGTCCTCAAGCACCAGGAAGTAGTTTTCCGGACCCTGGCTGGCCTCGGCCTTGGCGAAGGACGCCAGGGAATCCTGAATCTTGTCCAGCAGGTAGGTTTCGTCGTCCACCAGCGAAGTGACGCCCAGCAGGCGCTCGCGGGCCAGACGCCGCAATTGGGGCAGATCGGATAACGCCACGGGACGCAAGGCCTGCAAGGGTGTACTCCTGTATCAAGGGCCGCTCGCCCCTGGGGGGCGAGCATTGGCCAGACATCACTGTCGATGACCACGCAGTTCCACGGCCGCGGCATCTGGCGGCCAGGCCCTGGGCGGCTCTTGCTGGCCGCTTCCAGGGGCTGCGCGACGCCGGGGCGCCGCGCTGACGACTATGGCTTGAGCGGATCGGGCACGGCGGCAGCGCTGCCCAGCTTGTTCAGCAAGAACAGGTAGAGCAGCCCGGCGGCGACCCAGATGGCCCCGAGTTTCTGCGCGTCCACGCCCATGTTGTACATGATGGCGCAGACGATCACGAAGCCGATCACCGGGCAGATCAGGTGACGCACCACTTGGCCGGATTTCTGCCGGCGCCAGTAGAAGTTGATCACCGTGATGTGCAGCAGCATGAAGCCGCTCAGGGCGCCGAAGTTGACCAGCGAGGTCAGGGTGTCCACCGAGTTGATGAACAGGTAGCAGATCAGCAGCGACAGCAGCGCCACCAGGTAGATGCTGATGTGCGGGGTGTTGTGTTTCGGGTGGACCTTGGCCAGCACCTTGGGCAGCTTGCCATCGCGGGCCATGCCGAACAGCAGGCGCGACACCGCGGCTTGCGAGGTGATGGCCACCGCCACGCCCCATGCCAGTGCGGTGGCCACTGCGGTGACGGTAGCCAGCCAGCTGCCGGCGGCCAGTTCGGCGATCTCATAGAACGCCGTGTCGGCGGAGGTGAAGCCCATGCCCGCGGCCAGGTCGGTGGCGATCCAGGTTTGCGCCACGAAGATCGCGCCCATCACCACCAGGGTGATCAGCGCGGCGCGGCCGACACTGCGGCCCGGGTCGCCCTTGACCTCTTCGGCGAGCGTTGAGATCGCGTCAAAGCCCAGGAACGACAGCACCGCAATCGATACGCCTTGCATCAGCATGCCGAAGTGGAAATTCTCGGGGTTGTACAGCGGCGCCAGGGTCAACTGGCCGTTGCCGGCGCCACCGTGCAGGGCGTTCCAGGCATAGAACAGGAAGATCCCCAGGACCACCAGTTGCGCCAGCAGGAACACGATATTCATCCGTGCGGTGAAGGTGATGCCCCGCAGGTTGACCAGGGTCGCGCTGACCAGGAACGCCAGAATAAAGCCGACCTTGGGCACTTCCGGGTACAGGTGGTTGAGGGCCATGGCCGCATAGACGTAGAGCAGCGGCGGGATCAGCAGATAATCCAGGAGCATCAGCCAACCGGCGAGAAAACCGACATGGGGATTGAGGCCGCGCTGGGCGTAGGAATACACCGAGCCGGCAATGGGAAAGGCGCGGGCCATGGCGCCGTAGCTCAGGGCGGTGAAGACCATCGCCACCATGCCGATGATGTAGGCCAGGGGCACCATGCCCGGGGCCTCGTGGTTGACGTAGCCGTAGACCCCGAACGGGGCGATGGGGATCATGAAAATCATCCCGTAGACCACCAGGTCGCGCAGGCTCAGCCCGCGCTTGAGTTCCTGTTTGTAGCCGAATTCTTCAATCTCCATGAAGCTGTTCTCCTTGTAGCCAATGTCAGTGGGCGAGGGGGTGGCGAGGGTCGTCATTGACGCCTCGGACACCGTTCTGTGTTTGAACCTGGCAGGGTTAAAGACACACCACAGCGGTTTTTCTAGTTGTTGTACCGGTCCTGCAAACAGCCTTTGTTGTGCTCAATCGTATTGCAACTTTCGTTACAGCAACGGCGCCAGTACCTCGCTCCAGCGGCGCACGGTTTCGGGGCTGCGCAGCAGATCGTTACGCACCTCGATCAGCACCGATTCCAGGCCACGGGCGTCTCCGTGCACTGGCACGGTCATGTCGCTCATGGGGTCGATCTTGTACGGCTGGTTCCCCGCCACCTTTATCGGCAGGGCCCACAATCCCTCGAGTATTCGTGCGGCGTAGGCGGTGGAGTGGTCATACAGCACGCCGACTTCCAGTGCGCGCGGCTGGCTGTAGTAGATCGGCGTGAAGCTGTGGATCCCCACCACCCGCACCTCGCGGCCGGCGGCCAGACGCCGGTCGATGATGCGCTGCAGACGCTGGTGAAACGGCGTGAACAGGTGCTGGCGGCGGTATTCGCGGGTCGCCTCGTCGAGGTGCTGGTTGCCCGGCACCTGATAGATCTCACTCTGCAGCGGGATGCTGTCGGGGGCGTGGCGCGGGCGGTTGAGGTCGATCAGCAGGCGCGAATAGTTGGCCGCGATCAGGGTCGCGCCCAGAGTCTGGGACAGGCTCTCGGCCAGCTCCAGGGCACCGGGGTCCCAGGCGATGTGCTCGCGGGCCGCCACCGGGTCCAGGCCCAGGTCATGCAGTGCTGGCGGAATGTAATGGCTGGCGTGCTCGCACACCAGAATCAGCGGATGCTCGGAGTCTTCCCGCAGCAGGCGATAGGCCGGTTCGGTGTAGAAACCGTGCTCGGCGGATTTAGTACAGGTGTCCATAGTGCTCACACAATTGGGCAGCGTTTAGGTGCTCGGTCAGGGACACTTCCTTTTGTTTGACGGCGAAATAGGTGTTGAGCAGGTCGGCGGGCAGCGCCTGCATCAACTCGGTGTTGCCGCGCAGGCATTCCAGGGCCTGGGGCAGTGACGCGGGCAGCGCAACAATACCGCTGGCCAGGCGCTGTTCGGTGCTGAGTTCGTCGGGCACCTGGTCGGTGACCGCGTTCAGGATCAACTGCTGTTCGATGCCCAGGCGTCCGGCGATCAGCACCACCGCCATGGCCAGGTGCGGCGAGGCGGTGGCGTCCAGGGCGCGGAATTCCAGGTTGTACTGGGGCGCCAGGGGCTTGTCGCCGATGCTCACGGTGGGGCAGATGCGCAGCGAAGCCTCGCGGTTACGCACGCCCAGGCAGGTATAGGAGGCGCTCCAGTGGTGGGGGCGCAGGCGTTCATAGGACACCGGCGTCGGTGCACTGAAGGCGCACAGCGCCGGCAGGTGCTTGAGCACCCCGGCGGCCCAGTGCTGGCCCAGGGACGACAGGTCGTCGCCGCTGACCGCCTGCGGGTCGTAGAGCAGCGGCGTACCGTCCAGGTCTTGCAGGCTCAGGTGCAGGTGCACCCCATTGCACACTGCGTTCTCGGCGGTCTTGGGCGCAAAGCTGACCCGTTGCCCCAATTGCCGGGCAATCTCCCGGGTGATCTCCCGTACGTTCACCGCTCGATCGGCAGCGGCCAGGCCCTGGGTCGGCCGGCAGGTGATTTCGTACTGGTGCTTGCCGTACTCGGGCAGGAACATTTCCGGCTCGACACCGGCCGCCCGCAGTGCCGCCAGCAACCAGCCGCCGAAGGCCGCGCCTTGGCGCTGGGCTTCCAGGGAGAAGGCCAGGAGCTCGCGCTGAGCGGTACCGCTGTCGAGGTTGAATTCATGCTCGAAGGCGGCGGTGATCTGGATGCCCAGTTCACGGTAGCGCTCTATCTCGTTGCGCAGCAGGGTCCGCGGGCAGGCGGCCCAGGGGCGGCCATCGGTCTGGCAGATATCGGCGTGAATAAAATCCAGGGGCGCCGCCGTGGCATCCGGACCGGCGCCGACAGTGACCCGGCTGTCCAGGTCGGGAATCAGCCGCAGGTCGCCATAGGCGCCCCAGGGGTTGTCTTCAGCGATCAGGTCTTGTGGGGTCAGCGCGCTGTTCGCCGGTACCCAGCCGCAGCCACCGACCCGATAACGCTCCAGCTCATCGCTGGGAAAGGAGCGGCCACGGGTCACGCCGATCAGGTCGGTGGTGACGATGCTGGTCATGGCCAGCGGGGTCAGGGCCTCGATGCCCTGGTCGCGGCTCATCCGCGGATCTCCCGCAGGCGGCCGAGCACGGTGTCGGTGTCGGTGATCCAGCAGTAACCCTTGATCGCGTTGAGGCAGGCCTGATGGCGCGCATCGCTGTAAGTGGCGCAGGCATCTTCCACCAGGGTCACCAGGTAGCCGCGGTCGGCGGCGTCGCGCACCGCCATGTCCACGCATTGGTCGGTGACAATCCCGGCGATGATCAGGTGGCGGGTTTCCAGGTTGCGCAGCACGTAGTCGATGTTGGTGGAGTTGAACACCCCGGAGGACGTCTTGGGCAGCACGATCTCGTTTTCCACCGGCGCCAGTTCATCGATGATCGCTGCCTGGGGGCTGCCCTTGGGCAGGTGCATGTTCGACAGCTTGTGGTCCAGCGAGCGGTCGCGGCCGTCGGCGGTGAGGCTTTCGATCAGGGTGTGCAGTACGTTCTGCCGTGCGTGGCGTACCGCCGCCAGAAGCCGTTGCTGGTTGGGAATCACCTGTTGCCGGGCGCGCTGCACAAAGGCCTGGCCCTCGGGCTCTTGCAAGTGCGGGTCGAACTGCGGCTCCAGCCAGGCGCGCTGCATGTCCACCAGCAGCAGGGCAGTGTGATCGACAACGAAGGGCAGGTCCCGGGGCGAACGATGGGGCAGGCTGAACATCCTTATTTTTCCTCCAGCACATGAGTTGCGAATTGCGCCCGTAGGGCGTCGATGCCCTCCAGGCGTTGATCAAGATGGGGGCTGCGTGGGGTCAGGCAGGCGATCAAGGCCTCGACCTGGGCCAGCGCCGGCACCAGGGTGTCGAACGGTGACAGCGATTCCACCGGAGCACTGATGATCAGGTCCGCCAGTTCCCGCAGCGGCGAGGCGTAGATATCGGTGAACAGCACCACCCGAGCGTTGCGCGTCTTGGCTGCGCTGGCCACCCGCAAGGCCTGGGACTGATAGCGGCGGTAGTCGAACAACAGCACCAGGTCTTGGCGCTGCACACTGAACATCCGGTCGGGTAGCTGCGCGTTGTCTTCCAGTAAGAAACAACCCGGGCGCATCAGTTGCAGGTGATTAAGCAGGTAATGGGCGAGGAAGCCGCTGAAGCGCCCGCCGAAGCAATACACCTGATGGCGGCTGTCCAGCAGCCACTCAAGGAGTACACGAATGTCTTCGGGCTGGGTCAGGGCCTGGGTGTCCTGCAGGGTGCGCTGGCTGTCCGCCAGGTAGCGGCTCCAGGTATCGCCCTGGGCCACTTGCGAGCGTGGGCGCAACAGGGTGCTGGGGGAGCGCAGGCGGTCGTCCATGTCGCTGAGCAGGGCTTCCTGGAATTCGCCGTAGCCGCTGAAACCGAGTTTCTTCACCAACCGCACGATGGTCGGGTCGCTGACCCCAGCGTGTTCCGCCAGGCGCGCCATCGGCCCCAGACCGTTGCGCGGGTAGTGGTCGAGCAGGGCGCGTACGACCTTGCGCTCCGAGGGCGTCAGGTCGAGCGTGGGGGCGGTGATCAGGTCTCTGAGAGAGGGCATTGGGGGAGCCTTTTCCGCGCAATGTAGTTTTTGTTTCATAAAATGATGATTTGATATTTATGTAATGTACGTTACATGTCTAGTGAAATTTTCTACCAAGGCGAAAGGCCTTGAAAGGGCGGGTGGCTGTGTTGTGTGGCGGGGCAGGTGGACATATCCCCCGCATGGGGTGAATCGCCGAGCCCCGCTGGCGCTTTACCCCTTGCGGTGATACCCGGCAAGGCCGAACAAGGCTGTGGCGGCTGCCCGCGATCGAGCCTGGGGCGGTTGCGGTGACTGCTGGAACGTCGCCCTGAGACCTGCTCGTAGCGTCAGTGGTCCGGGGTGTCGTTTGGCGAGCGTTCGCTGGCAAGGGCCAGTGCGATCAATTGGGCCAGGGGCACCGCTGGGGAGAAGAAGTAGCCCTGGGCGCAGGCGATGCCGATGGTCTTGAGGATGTCGATCTGTTCCTGGGTTTCGACCCCCTCGGCCGTCACAGTGGCCTGGTAGAGACGAGCGCTTTCTTGGGCGATGGAGACCGCGGTGCGCATCCGTTCATAGTGCAGCAGTGAAATCATCGAGTGGTCGAGCTTGACTTCGCTGAAGGGGTACTTGGCCAGGATACTCAGGGCCGAGTAACCAGTGCCGAAGTCGTCAAGCGATAGCGTAACGCCATGATCCTTGAGCAGAAGCATGTTGTGGGCCACCTGCCGGCTGTCTGGAAGCAGGGTGTATTCGGTCAACTCCAGGATCAGGTGGTGACCGGGCAGGCCCGAGTCTTTCAGGCGCTGGATCAGTTGCACGGCAAAGTTGGCATCGCTCAGGGTTGAGGCCGAGATATTGACCGCCAGCGGCCCGGACAGGCCGGCATCGATGTAGTGCCGGGCATCGCGGATCACTGTTTCAATGGTTGCCCATTCAAAGGCATTCAGTAGGTCGTGGCAGCGGACCACCTCCAGGACTCGCAGCGGTGAGATGGTCGCGCCATCGTTGTCCTTGGCTCGCAGCAAAGCCTCGGCGCCAATCACCGTCTGCCGGTTCAAGCAGAACTTGGGCTGGTAGTACAACGGCGCGGTATTCGACGCCACCCACTCCAGCAATTGCTGACGGATCCGCTCGTTGTTCTGGGCCTGTTCAAGCAGCGACTGGTGCAGGTAGCGCACTGGCTGACGGCTGTCCTGGAGCGCCAGGCTGATGTTGCGCAAGGTGCTGTTGGCGTTCTCGCCGGCACAGGCATCGATCACGCAGAATTGCAGCTTGGGCGACAGGCTGCCGTCATTGCTCAAACTGCTCTGCAGGGTCATCTGCAGCGTGGCCAGCAGTGTCGATCGTTCCACCTGCTGGATGGAACAGTTTTGCAGGATCAGCGCCAGGCTCAGGTCGGAGAACATGAAGGGGGTGGGGGCGGCCTTGGCTTGCACGACATGGCTGGGGGGGCCGCTCTTGAACTCTTGCGCGAAGCTGATCAGCAGTTGATCGGTCCAGTCATGGCCGTGGATCGCCACCAGGTCCTTGAGGTTGCAGATCTTGATCACCACCAGGGTATGAAGCCCGCGTGTCTTGGCGGGCTGCGCCAGTAGTTGATCCAGGTATTGGCGCAGGGCTCGGCGATTGGGCAGTTGTGTGGTCGGATCGGTAAGCGCTTGTTGCAATAGGCGCTGCTGGGCCTGCTGGTAGCGTGCTTCGCGGCGCAGCATGAACAGTATCAGGACGATCAACGGCAGCGAGAGCAGGGTCGAATGCAGCCGCAGCGACAGCAGTTGGGCGTTGATGGCCGAATCAATGGTTCCCAGCCAGTCGATCAATTGCATGGGCACGATGGCGCTGACGAACCGTACCAACACCACCAGCGTCACGTCTTTGAGGCTCAAGGAACTGAGGGCGCGGGACTCGAACCAGCGATGCAGCAACATGCCGCCAAGGGTGATCAGCGTGAAATTGAACAGCGCCTCCTCAAACTGCAGCGGGCCGGCAATGTAATAGCGGGTCAGGGCCACGAGCGTCAGACAGGTGATGCCGCCCCACCAGCCACCGAGCAGCCCTGCGAGAAACAGCATGTCGCTGCTCAGGAATATCTTCACTGGGCCCTGCATGAATTGTGAGGACAGGGTGAGCAGCGCGACGTTGCTGATCCCCAGGATCAATCCGAGGAGCAACTTCTGGGATTTGATCAGGCGCTGGGCGTTCTGGTGCAGCATGAGCAGCGTGCTGAAGATGCCAAGCAGGGCGACGTATTGCAGCAGGACGATGGGCAGGAGTGAGGCGTTGATTGCAAAATCGAGAGACATGAGCTCCCACATAGCAATGTGCATGATGAGAGAAACCTGGTTGAGTCTTGCTGTTGGCTAGTCCGGCAGATTAGTTGGCCGTTGCTTTCAGCCATATAAGGGAAGTCTTATTTTTTGGAGGGGGGCTGGCTTGCTCATTGTGCGCTGGGCATGGGCCTTGAGCCATGTTAAAACCCCGCAGCCCAAGGCGATCGTGCTTTTTTTCCTGGTTGAGACTTTCCGTGCAGGCTATCCGTTTAACCCTTGTGTGCCACGCTCGCACCATCGCTCAGAAACGCGCGCGCTTTCCCCTGGACGAGCCCGTGGAGCTGGACTGGCAGGCGCAGCGCCTGAGCCGCGCGGCCCCCAGTGCGCGCAACCTGCGAGTGTTGTGCGCGCCTGAACTACGCTGTCGTCAGACCGCCGCCTTGTTCAGCGCCGACCCTGAAATACAGGACGCCTTGCGCGATTGCGGATTCGGCGCGTGGCAGGGGCTGGGCATCAATCAATTGCAGCAACAACAGCCGCAAGCCATACAGGCTTGGCTGGCAGATCCGTACCTGGCGCCGCCCGGCGGAGAGTCGCTGGCTGCGCTGTGCCAGCGGATGGGGGCATGGCTGGAGACGCTGGCCGCCCGCCCGGGGCACTGGCTGGCGGTGACTCATCCTTTTGTGATCCGTGCGCTGCTGCAGCAGGTGCTGCAAACGCCCTTGGCGAGTCTGCAACGGATCGACGTCGAGCCTCTGTCGCGCATTGAACTCAGCCACGTCGGGTGCTGGCGCCTGCGCCTGAGTGGCCAAGACTGAGTGGCGATATTTCGTCCCCATGCGCAGCCGCCCATACTGATCCAACGCCACAGCAACGAGAGCCTTCTCCCATGAAAACCCTTTTGGTCATCGGTATTGGTGCCGGCAACCCCGACTTCATCACGCTCCAGGCGATCAAGGCGCTGAATCGCTGCGATGTGGTGTTCCTGATGGACAAGGGGCCGAGCAAGGACACGCTGATCGACCTGCGCCGCGAGCTGTGTCAGCGCCACATCACCGAGCGCCCGTATCGTTTGGTCGAGGCGCGGATCCCGGAACGCCAGCGTGGCGAAGTGGACTACCGGGCCAGCGTCCAGGCGTTGAACCGCGACAAGCAGCACCTCTTCGAACAGCTGATTAATGAACAACTGGCTGAGGGTGAGACCGCTGCCTTTCTGGTCTGGGGCGATCCGGCGCTGTACGACAGTACCTTGCGTATCCTGCAGCAGATCCTGGCCGGCGGCGCGATGCAATTCGAGTACCAGGTGATTCCCGGTATCACCAGCGTCCAGGCCTTGGCTGCGCAACACAAGGTGCCGCTGAACCGCATCGGCCGCTCCGTGGAAATCACCACCGGGCGCCGCTTGGCGGCGGGGCAGGCCAGCGCCGCCGATAGCCTGGTGGTGATGCTTGATGCCGAGGACAGTTTTCAGCAACTGCGCCATCAGGGCCTGGACATCTACTGGGGGGCTTATCTGGGCACGGCCGATGAACGCCTGATCAGCGGCCGGCTCGATGAGGTGGCCGATGAAATCTGTCGCGTGCGCCGGGAAGCGCGTCAGGCCCACGGCTGGATCATGGACACTTACCTGCTGCGCAAGCCCGAGGCTTGATGATCCAGTGCGCCACGGCCAAAGCGCTCGCGGTACACCGAGGGCGGCAGGCCCACGAGCGTGCGAAAGGCCACGCGAAAGCTTTCCACCGAGCGATAGCCGCAGCGCAGGGCGATGCTTTCACTGGTTTCGTGCCCGCTTTCCAGCAGCTCCCGGGCCCGGGCCAGGCGTTCATGCTGCAGCCAGGCCTTGGGCGAGGCGCCAGTGGCATCGGTGAAGCGCCGTAGGAAGGTGCGTTGGCTCATCAACGCCTGGGCCGCCAGGTCACTCACCGTCAGGGGCTCATGCAGGCGCTCCCGGGCCCATTGCATGACCCGCGACAGGTCGCTGCGCGGGGTGCGAGCGACCGGTGCTGGGATGAACTGCGCCTGACCACCGGTGCGTTGTGGCGCCATGACCAAGCGCCGGGCAACGCTGTTGGCCACCTGGGTGCCGAAGTCACGGGCCACCAGATGCAGGCAGGCATCGATCCCGGCGGCGCTGCCGGCGGAGGTGATCAGTTGCCCCGAGTCCACGTACAGCACGTCCGGGTCCACCAGGATGTTCGGGAACCGTTCGGCCAATGCTGTGGCGTAGTGCCAGTGGGTGGTGGCCCGCAGACCGTCGAGTAAGCCGGTGGCCGCCAGGACAAACACCCCGGAACAGATCGACAGCAACCGAGCGCCGCGATGGTAGGCCCGACGCAGCGCCGCCAGCAGCTCGGGCGGCGGCGCTTGATCGCGGCTGCGCCAGCCAGGAATGATGATGGTTCGGGCCTGCTCCAGCAGTTCCAGGCCGCCATCGGTCAGCACCTGGATACCGCCTGTGGCGCGCATCGGGCCTTGATCGACGGCGGCGATGCATTGCGTGTACCAGGGGAAATCGAATTCCGGACGGGCCAGGCCGAAGATCTCCACGGCAATGCCGAACTCGAACGTGCAAAGGCCGTCGTAGGCCAGGATTACGAGCAAACCTTGGTGATTGTGCATTTGGCGAAAAATTACCGATCAGTGTCCGGAGCGCCACTGTAGCGCCAGGGGCGGGGCGGATAAAGTTTCGTTCACCCCAACCGCGAGCTTTTTTGGAGACGCCCATGACCAGCTTGGTTAGCACCATTGCCGCCGCCCCTTCGGCCATTGCCCTGATGCATTTTTCCAACCGTCTGACCTTTGAAACCGACTGTTCCGACGTCTACAGCAGTCAGCAGAGCGGTGAGGTGGATTTTGTGCTGCTGGATGTGCGCGCAGCCGAGGCCTTTGCCCGTGGCCACCTGCCCGGTGCGATCAATATTCCCGGGCGCCTGCTCACGGCCGAGCGCCTGGCCGGTTATGCCCGGAGCACCCTGTTCGTGGTGTATTGCGCCGGCCCGCATTGCAATGGCGCGAACAAGGCGGCGCTGAAGCTGGCGGTTTTGGAGTATCCGGTGAAGGAGATGATTGGCGGTGTCACGGGCTGGTTGGATGAAGGTTTGCCGCTCAGCCTCGACGCATCGAGCGCCGATCAGGGGACGGTTGCCTGCGCCTGCTGAGCCAAGATCAGACAATGTGCCGGGCAAATGCACCGTTTTGACGCGAACGTCGGGTTTTTCAAAGGTAATTGCAGCGCACAGGTGCAAGGGCGCAGGGCCTTGGGCACCTGTGCGGTATTTCTATAAGTATTTGTCGCATAAACACAATCTGCTTCCAGGGAGCCGCTCTAGACTGCTGGCCACTTCGATTTCCACGCAATCGAATTCTGCCAATAAAAGTCTCCGCCCCCTGGAGTTATAAATGAACAAGTTTGTGCTGTTTGGTGCGCTTGCACTGTCGCTGTTTTCCTTCACCGCTTCGGCCGACGAGGCCAAGCCGATCCGCATCGGTATCGAAGCCGGCTACCCGCCGTTCTCGATGAAGACCCCGGACGGCAAGCTCACCGGTTTCGACGTGGACCTGGGCGACGCTCTGTGCGAGCAGATGAAAGTCAAATGCACCTGGGTCGAGCAGGAGTTCGATGGCCTGATCCCGGCGCTGAAGGTGAAGAAAATCGACGCCATTCTGTCGTCCATGACCATCACCGACGACCGCAAGAAGAACGTCGATTTCACCATCAAGTACTACCACACCCCGGCGCGCTTCGTGATGAAGGCCGATACCCCCATCAAGGACCCGCTGACCGAGCTCAAGGGCAAGAAAGTCGGTGTGCTGCGCGCCAGTACCCACGACCGCTTCGCCACTGAAGTGCTGGTGCCCGCCGGTATCGAACTGGTGCGCTATGGCTCCCAGCAGGAAGCCAACCTGGACATGGTGTCCGGTCGCGTCGATGCGCTGTTGGCCGACTCGGTCAACCTTGACGACGGGTTCCTGAAAACCGACGCCGGCAAGGGCTTTGCCTTCGTCGGTCCCGAGTACAACGATCCGAAGTACTTCGGTGGCGGCGCCGGCATCGCGGTGCGCAAGGGTGACAAGGCGCTGGCGGAGAAATTCAATACCGCCATCGGCGAAATCCGCGCCAACGGCAAGTACAAGCAAGTGCAGGACAAGTACTTCGATTTCGACGTCTACGGCGAGTAAGTCGTCGGGCTCGATGCATGAGGTAAAAAAAGGTGGCGGCCGCAACTCGGTCGCCACCTTTTTTCTGCGCCGCTGTTTTATTCTGCACCGCGTTTTTTCTTGAAGCCTGGAGCCTGCATGCAACGCATCGACCATTCCCTGCCCTGGGGCCACCTGGGCACCCAGCGCCAGCTCAGTGTGTTCCGCTTTGGCAGCGGCACGCGCAAGGTGTACATCCAGGCCAGCCTGCACGCCGATGAATTGCCGGGCATGCGCACCGCCTGGGAGCTCAAGCAGCGCCTGACGGAACTGGAGCGCCAGGGACGTTTGCAGGGCGTGATCGAACTGGTGCCGGTGGCCAACCCCATCGGCCTCGACCAGCAGGTTCAAGGCAGTCACCTGGGGCGTTTCGAACTGGGCAGCGGCAAGAACTTCAACCGTGCCTTCGTCGAGCTCAGTGGTCCGGTGGGCGACTTGATCGGCAAGCAACTGGGCACTGATGCCGCCATCAATATCGCCTTGATTCGCCGCACCATGGTCCAGGTGCTGGATGAGCTGCCGGCTCCGGGCTCGCAGCTGCAGGCCCTGCACCGGTTGCTGCTGCGCCATGCCTGCGACGCCGATATCACCCTCGACCTGCATTGCGATTTCGAAGCGGCGATCCACCTCTATGCCTTGCCCCAGCACTGGCCGCGGTGGCAGTCCCTGGCGGCGCGTCTGAAGGCTGGGGTGGCGTTGCTTTGCGAGGATTCCGGCGGCAGCTCTTTCGACGAATCCTGCTCCTCGCCCTGGCTGCGCCTGGCCCGGGACTTTCCCCGGGCGGCGATTCCCCCGGCCAACCTGGCCGCCACCCTGGAGCTGGGCAGCATGGGCGACACCCGGGTCGAGCAGGCGCGAGCCAACTGCGAGGCCATCCTCGGCTTTCTGGCCGAGCAGGACCTGATCAGTGGCCAGTGGCCCGCTGCACCGGATCAATGCTGTGAAGGCATGCCTTTCGAAGGCACCCAATACCTGTTCGCCCCGCACCCCGGAGTGGTCAGTTTTCTGCGCGATGCCGGCGAGTGGGTGGAGCGCGGCGACGCCCTGTTCGAAGTGGTGGACCCCTTGAACGACAGGGTCAGCACCGTGCGGGCCGGCACCAGCGGCGTGCTTTTTGCCCTGGACCGCGGGCGCTACACCCAGCCGGGCATCTGGCTGGCCAAGGTGGCTGGCCGCGAGGCGATCCGCGCCGGCAAGCTGATCAACGACTGAACCACGACGACAGGCGCGCACCAGGGTAGACGCGGGCAGGCCAAGGAAACCCCAGGCGCGTTTGCCCTCGATCCGCCATCGCGCCCTTCGCCGGCAAGCCGGCTCATACAGTAGATGTGTCCATGTCCCGAGTGTCTGTGTCGATCCGCCTGCTGTTCACCCTGTGCCTGCTGGCGGCCAGCTTCAATCACCTGCGCGCCGCCCTGGACCATGGGCTGCTCTGGGACTATGGCTACGGCGCCGACACGCCCCTGGCCAGCCGGGCCTTCTGGGGCGCCCTGAGCTTTTTCGATCCGCTGGCGGCGTTGCTGCTGTGGGTGCGCCCGCGCTGGGGGTTGGTGCTGACCCTGGCGATCATCGTGCTGGACGTCGTGCACAACAGTTTCTATGTGGCGGCCCACAGCCAGTGGCTGGAAACCTTCTACCTGTCCCAGGCGGGGTTCGGGCTGGCGGTGCTGGTGCTGCTGCCTTTGGCCTGGAGGGGGCTGGGCTCACCCCCTGAGTCGAAGCGGGTCTACTGACCGAGGATGTGCTTCATCAGCGCCGCATGGCCGGCCTTGTCCGCGGCCCGGGAAATCACCTGGATCACCGCCATGCGGGTGCCGGAGCCGGCGATCAGGGTCGAGTTCAGGGTCTGGCCGCCGCCCTGGGTCGCAGTGCTGTCGATCTGCCGCACACCGAGGCCCTTGAGGGTCATGCTCTTTTCACTTTGCTTGCTGAAGTCCGGCAGCGCTGCGGCCTGTTGCGACAGGAACCCGCTGACCGCGGCATCGAGAAAGGCGCTGTCGTTGTCCTTGACCTGAGTACCGTTGGGAATGCTGTTCTGCGCGGCGATCACCACGGTGCGGGTGGTGGCGTTGGAATACAACGTGCCGCTGGCGCCCGCGGTGCCGTCGGCCTCGCTGCCGGCTGGCAGGGCCGAGGCGCTGAAGCCCTTGGGCAGGGTGAAGGACAGCTTGCCGTCGAGCATCGAGACTTTTTCTCCCAGCGCCGCTTTGGCCGTGGACTTGCCGGCGGCAACCGCGTTCAGCGCACCGAAGCCCGCCACTGCGGCGAACACTAGGACCAGGGCTTTTCTAGCGAAGGATGACATGCACAATCTCCAAGCATGGGATCAAAGGCGCGCATCATCCCACGGTCGTCAGGGCCTGCTCCAGAGGGATTCGACGGATCAATGGCCGGGAATGCGTGCCGGCGCGGCTTGTGCTGGAGCGGTGGGCGGCGTTCCGCTTGCCGGTGCGCAAGTCCGCGAGACGGCTTTCGCCGGCAAGCCGGCTCCTACGTGGTTGTTCGAGGTGTGCTCAACAATCGTTTGCTCAGGGCCAGCACCAGCATTGATACCGCCCCCCCCAGCACGAAGGCCCACAGCCCCAGAGAGGGCAGGGCCAGGGCCAGTACCAGGCAGAACGCGGCGAAGGAGTACAGGCCGGTGCTCAAGGCACGGAGCAGCACGGTGGTGAAGGCCACCCCATGGCTCTGATGGGAGAACACCGCCAATACGCTGCCCAACACCGGGAACACCGCGAGCATGCCGCTCCAGCGTTCGCCGACGGTGTTGGCCAGCAAGGTAACGGCCAGGGTCAACAGGGCCCCGGCGAGCATGCGGTAGACCAGCTTGTCGGACTGAGTGCCGGGCAGGGCGGGCACAGTCTTGACCCGGGGAAACACCCGGGGTGCCAGCAGCAGGGCGCTGGCGGCACAGAAAATGGAAAACCCCAGGGAGGCCGGGACCAGGGCGATCACGCTGGCCAGCAGCACCCAGACCAGGGTGGCGATGCTCAGGGCCCCGGGCCAGGCCAGGGTCTGCGCGGCGTGGGTGTAGGCAACGCTGAAGGCGATCATGGCGAACAATGCCGAGAGGGCAGCCACTGCGGCGTGGGTGGCGAACACCGTGCCCTGCTCCAGGGCCAGAAACAGCAGGATCGGCCCCACCACCACGGGAAAACCCGCAAGCCAGCCGGCAACATTCGGCCCCCAGCGCTTGCTCGCCAGGGAAATCAACAGCAGGAATCCGGGAACTGTCAGCAGTTTCAACAGCAGCATGGGGGGCTCGGTGGATGAACGGTGCGCCACCCTAGCATCCAACCCGGCATTTGGTGCGTATCTGATACCTGTACCTGGCAAATAGCCAAGCGCCGGAGAGGGTAGGACAGTGCGGGGTTTTCTTGTACGAAACATTGAGGCTGAATCGGTTTTGAGCTTTTTGTACAAGTATTTGTGAGTTTTATCGGGTTTTTATCGATAAAAGTTGTACAAAAATGAAATTCTCGTATAGGTTTTTCAGTGTGAGATGAGGTGATCACTGGCCAGTTTTAGCTGTCCAGGTTGTCACTCTCCACACTTTGGGGTTCCCGAGGTCAAGCCCTGGTGGAATCAGGGCTGGGCCAGTTGTGTGGTTGGTCACCTCGGGGCCCTTTTTTCCCCTTGGCGCGTGCAAGGATTTGCCCGCCTCATTCACTTTGCGGAACCTGTGCGCCATGTACGATCCTCTCTCCGAGCATTTCCACTGCATTCTCAAGGGGCTGGGTGAAGATCCTGCCCGCGAGGGCCTGCGCGATACCCCGCAGCGAGCGGCAAAGGCCTTGCGTTATCTGTGTCACGGCTACGACACCCGCCTCGAAGAGTTGGTCAACGGCGCGTTGTTCAGCTCCACCAGCGACGAGATGGTGATGGTTCAGGACATCGAGCTGTATTCCCTGTGCGAGCACCATCTGCTGCCCTTCATCGGTCGGGCCCATGTGGCTTACATCCCCACCGGCCAGGTGCTGGGGCTGTCCAAGGTGGCGCGGATCGTCGACATGTACGCTCGGCGCCTGCAGATCCAGGAGAACCTGACCCGGCAGATCGCCGAGGCGATCCAGGAAGTGACTCGGGCCGCCGGGGTGGCGGTGGTCATTGAAGCGCGGCACATGTGCATGATGATGCGCGGGGTGGAGAAGCAGAATTCGCTGATGAACACCTCAGTGATGCTAGGGGCTTTTCGCGAGTCCAGCAGCACGCGCCAGGAATTTCTCCAATTGCTGCGCAGGCAGCCCTGAATGATGCGCGCCTGGCGTAGCACCGTGGTTCGCTGGCTGTGGCTGCTGGTGTTGTTCAGCACCACGGCCAGCGCTGGCTGGCAGGAGGCATTGCCCAATGCACGGCTGCTGGGCAGTGGTGAATTCACCTGGTTTGGGTTCAAGGTCTACAGCGCACGACTCTGGAGCCCGGAAAAGTCCTTGCGGGCCGATACCCCCTTCGCCCTGGAGCTGACCTACCGGCGCACGATCAGTCGTGAGGATCTGGTGCAAACCAGCCTCGAGGAAATCCAGCGCTTGTCCGGTGCCGGGGTCAGCCCGGCGCAACTCAAGGATTGGCAGGCGCAGATGCAGCGTGCCTTCGTCGATGTCGAACCGGGCCAGCGCATCACTGGGGTGTTCCTGCCCGGACGCGGGGTGCAGTTCTTTGTCGACCAGCGCTTGCAGCACGTGGTCGACGACGAGGCCTTCGCCCGGGCGTTCTTTGCCATCTGGCTCGACTCGCGCACCCGCAATCCGCAGTTGCGCGCACAACTGCTGGGCCGATAGCGGGCGCAGCACAGGAGATGTTCCATGTTCAAGAAATACTTGCTGGTGCTGTGCCTCGGCCTGACCGCTTGCAGCGACACCGACATCAAGCAGTACCGTGAGCAGAAGCCCGAACTGGAACTGCGCCAGTTCTTCAGTGGCCGGGTGGAAGCCTGGGGCCTGTTCCAGAAGCGTTCCGGCGAGGTGATCAAGCGCTTCCATGTGCAGATCAATAGCCGCAGCGAAGGTGAGAAATTCATCATGCACGAGGACTTCACCTACAGCGACGGCACCCGCCAGACCCGGGTCTGGACCCTGGTGCCGGACGGTCCCGGCCTGTGGCGCGGCACCGCCGACGATGTGGTTGGCGAGGCCCGCGGCGAGGTCGCCGGCAATGCCCTGCGCTGGCGTTACGTGCTCAACCTGCCGGTGGACGGCACCACCTACCAGGTGCACTTCGACGACTGGATGTACCTGCTGGATGAAAACACCCTGGCCAACCGCTCCTACATGACCAAGTTCGGTTTCGAGCTGGGGCAGGTGACCCTGTTCTTCCGCCGTCAGCCCGGCTGAGGCGCGCAGGCCCGGGACCCAGGACGGATCGTCGAGGAAGCGTCCGCGATGCTCGGGGCTGGGCAGCAGACACACCTCGTGGCGGCAGCCCGGCTGAGGCGCGCAGGCCCGGGACTCAGGACGGATCGTCGAGGAAGCGTCCGCGATGCTCGGGGCTGGGCAGCAGACACACCTCGTGGCGGCCGAACCAGCGGTAGCGGTTGCCGGCGATCCGGTCGTAGGCCCAGTCCCGCAGTGGCCTCGGGATCCAGCGCAACAGGCGCAGCCAGCGCCAGGGGGCTGGCAGTTGCGCCATCAGGCGGATAAAGGCCTCGGAGCGTTGCGACAGCCCCTGGTCCTCGATCAACAGCACGCTGTCGAACTGCTCGCAAGGCTGGCCGAACCACTTCAGCAGGGCCTGGCCCTGGGGCGATTGCATGGACGCCAACTTGATTCGCCGCTGGCGGTCGTGGCGGATCACGAACTGCACCGAGGCATTGCACAGCTTGCACACCCCATCGAACAGCAGCACCCGGTCGCCGGGTTGCAGGAAGGGGGGCAGGGGGGCGGATTCGGGTGTTGTCGCAGGGCTGTTCACGGGGGCTACCTTGGGGGTGCTGTCGAAGCCTGCGGCAGGGACCGCCAGGCGCTGCAAAGGCAGCAGCATACGCGCCTGCAAGGTGAACTTCAGGCTTGGGTACCTGTGCTGAAACCTCTAAGCTGGCCTCCTGCTTCAATCCGTCGTGGAAATCCCTGTGAAATTCAGCCTGCCGAAAGTCGCCACCGCCCCCTTTTGTCCGCCGGAAGTGGCGGGCTCCGTGTCCGTCGATCCCCGTGCCTCGTTGTTCAAGCGCCTGCTGCGCTTTGCTGGGCCCGGGCTGCTGATCTCCATCGGCTACATGGACCCGGGCAATTGGGCCACGGCCATCGAGGCGGGGGCGCGCTATGGCTACAACCTGCTGTTCGTGGTGTTGCTGGCGAGCCTGGCGGGGATGGCGGTGCAATGCCTGTGCTCACGCCTGGGCATCGCCACCGGGCGCGACCTGGCGCAACTGTGCCGGGAGCGCTACAGCCGCCGTTCGGCCCGGGTCCAGTGGCTGGCGGCCGAGGTGTCGATCATCGCCACCGATCTTGCCGAAGTGCTGGGATGTGCCCTGGCGTTCCACCTGTTGCTGGGGGTGTCCCTGAGCACCGGGATTGTCATCACCGCCTTCGACACCCTGCTGGTGCTGGCCTTGCAGAACCGCGGTTTTCGCCGGCTGGAAGCGATCATGCTGGCGCTGGTGGCGACCATCGGCGTGTGCTTCTTCATTGAACTGCTGCTGATCAAACCCTATTGGCCGGACGTGGCCCGGGGGTTCACCCCGTCGCTTTCAGCCATCAGCGATGCCGCACCGTTGTACCTGGCGATCGGCATCCTCGGCGCCACGGTGATGCCGCACAACCTGTACCTGCACACCTCCATCGTGCAGACCCGGCTGATCGGCCAAGACCGGGCCAGCCGCGCGGATGCCATCAAGCTGGCGCGGATCGACACCATCGGCTCCCTGGCCCTGGCGCTGCTGGTGAACGCGGCGATCCTGATCCTCGCCGCCGCGGCCTTCCACAACACTGGCCATAGCGACGTGGTGGAAATCCAGGACGCCTACCACCTGCTTGATCCGCTGGTGGGCGGGGCCCTGGCCAGCGTGCTGTTTGGCGTGGCGCTGCTGGCCTCGGGGCAGAGCTCGACCTTCACCGGGACCATTGCCGGGCAGGTGATCATGGAGGGCTACCTGAACCTGCGGATTCCCTGCTGGCAGCGGCGCTTGATCACCCGCGGGCTGGCGCTGATCCCGGCGTTCATCGGCGTCTGGCTGCTGGGGGATGGCGCAGTGGGCCAACTGCTGGTGTTGAGCCAGGTGGTGCTGAGCCTGCAACTGCCCTTTGCCCTGTACCCGCTGATCCGCATGACCAACGACCGGCGCCTGATGGGCGAATTCGTCAACCGTTGGCCGACGCGATGGCTGGCCTGGAGTCTGTTTGCTGTCGTCAGCGCAGCCAACGGCTGGCTTCTGGTAGAAGCAGCGGCAAGTTTCTAGCGGCAAGCTGCAAGCTAAAGCCATCCGCGCCATGCTTTGAGCTTGCAGCTTGCAGCTTGGCGCTTAGCGCAGCGCGTCTTCCAGCACTTCGATCCAGTGGCGGACCGGGGTGCGGCCGGCGCCATCGAGGTGGGTCTGGCAGCCGATGTTGGCGGTGACGATCAACTCCGGCTGGCCGCTTTCCAGGGCCCGCAGCTTGTCGTCCCGCAGTTGCCGCGCCAGCGCCGGCTGGGTCAGTGAATAGGTGCCCGCCGAGCCGCAGCACAGGTGGCTGTCGGGCACCGCGGTGAGGTGGAAGCCCAGGCGTTGCAGCAGGCTTTCCACGGCGCCGCCAAGCTTTTGCCCGTGCTGCAGGGTGCAGGGGCAATGGAAGGCCAGGCGCTGGTCGCTGTGGGCGCCGAGCTGCTCCAGGGGTTCATCGCGCAGCACTTCCACCAGGTCCCGGGCCAGGGCACTGACCTGCCGGGCCTTGTCGCGGTAGGCCGGGTCATGGGCCAGCAGGTGCTGGTAATCCTTGATGAAGGCGCCGCAGCCGCTGGCGGTCTGGACGATGGTTTCGGCCCCCTGTTCCAGGTACGGCCACCAGGCGTCGATGTTGCGTTGGGCGCGCTGCAGGCCGGCTGCCTGGGCGTCCAGGTGATAGTCCACGGCGCCGCAGCAGCCGGCCTCGGCGACCGGCTGCACGCTGATCCCCAGGCGATCGAGGACTCGCGCCGCCGCGGCGTTGGTGTTGGGCGACAGCCCCTGCTGTACGCAACCTTCGAGCAGTAGCACCCGGCGTGGGTGGCTCATGGCCGGCCGCGCCTTGGCTGGGGGCACCTGACGCGGCAGTTTGTCCTGCAGCGCTTGGGGCAGTAGGGGATGAAGGCGGGCGCCACTGTTGATCAGGACCTTGAACAACTGCGCATTGGCGCTCAGGGCCCGCAGCCCGCGACGCAGCCATTGCTGGTCCAGGGGACGGGGCACGGCGGCGTCCACCACGGCGCGGCCGATGTCCAGCAGGTTGTGGTAGTCGACCCCGGACGGGCAGGTGGTTTCGCAGTTGCGGCACGACAGGCAGCGGTCCAGGTGTTGCTGGGTCTGCGCGGTCGCGGTGGCGCCCTCCAGCACCTGCTTGATCAGGTAGATACGGCCCCGTGGGCCATCCAGTTCGTCGCCCAGCAACTGGTAGGTGGGGCAGGTGGCATTGCAGAAACCGCAGTGCACGCAGCTGCGCAGGATGCGCTCGGCTTCTGCCGCCCGGGGCAGTTGCCGGGCCTCTGGGCTGAGGGTGGTCTGCATGGGCTAGAGCTCCGCGTAGAGTCGGCCGGGGTTGAAGATCCCTTGCGGGTCCAGTTGCGCCTTGAGCCGTTGGTGATAGTGCAAAAGGGTCGGCGCCAGGGGCTGGAACGGGCTGTCCTGCAGGCCGTGGCTGTAGCAGCTGGCGTGGCCGCCGACGGCACTGACGGCGGCGCGGATCTCGGCGGCCGTGGCGTCGGTCTTCAGCCAGCGCTGGGCGCCGCCCCAGTCCAGCAGTTGTTCGCCGGGCAGTGCCAGCAGCGGCGTGTTGTGCGGCAGCGACAGGCGCCACAGCGGCAGGCCGGGGTTGAAGAAGTCCAGTTGCTGTTCATTGAGCTGGCTCCAGTAGCCCGCGTCCAGGGGCTCGCCGCCCAGGCGCTCATGGGCGGCGGCCACCGAACCTGCGCCGCCTTCCAGGCGCAGGTGCAGGCGCTCGCCGTCGTGGCAGGCGGCGCTGATCGGCAAGGGCTGCTGGCCCCATTCGGCGAGTCTGGCCAGGGCTTGGCCGGGCGTCATTTCCAGGCTCAGGCTCAGGCATTGCCGGGGCTTGGGCAGGACCTTCAGCGAGACTTCGGTGATCAGCCCCAGGCAGCCGTAGCTGCCGGCCATCAGCCGCGACAGGTCGTAACCGGCGACGTTCTTCATCACCTCGCCACCAAAGCGCAGGTGCTGGCCGCTGCCGCTGATGATCCGGGTGCCGAGGACGAAATCCCGTACCGCGCCGGCCCAGGGTCGACGCGGTCCGGACAGGCCGCTGGCGAGCATGCCGCCCAGGGTGGCTCCAGCGCCGAACGATGGCGGCTCGCAGGGCAGCATCTGCCCGGCGGCCTCCAGAGTGGCGTGCAACTCACTGAGCGGGGTGCCGGCCCGGGCGCTGATCACCAGCTCCGTGGGGTCGTAGCTGACGATGCCGCGATGGCTGCGGGTATCGAGGATTTCCCCGGCGCACTCGCGGCCGAGAAAGGCTTTGCTGTTGGAGCCCTGGATACGCAACGGGGTGCTGTCCTGCAAGGCGTTGCGGACCTGTTCCAGCAGCGCGGCGCTGGCATCGCCGTCGGGTGGCGCGGTCATCAGAAACGCTCCAGTTCGGGGAAGGGCAGTTGCCCATGATGGATATGCATGGCGCCGAATTCGGCGCAGCGCTGCAGGGTCGGGATGTTCTTGCCGGGGTTGAGCAGGCCGCCAGGATCGAAGGCGGCCTTGACCCCATGGAACAGCGCCAGCTCGTGGGCGTTGAACTGGGCGCACATCTGGTTGATTTTCTCCCGGCCCACACCGTGTTCGCCGGTGATGCTGCCGCCCACCGCCACGCACAGTTCGAGGATCTTGCCGCCCAGGGCCTCGGCCCGCTGCAGCTCGCCCGGCCGGTTGGCATCGAACAGGATCAGCGGGTGCATGTTGCCGTCCCCGGCATGGAACACGTTGGCCACCCGCAGTTGATGCTCGGCGGCGAGACGGGCAATGCCCCGTAACACCCCCGGCAGCTGGCGCCGGGGAATGGTGCCGTCCATGCAGTAGTAGTCCGGGGACAAGCGGCCCACCGCTGGAAAGGCGTTCTTGCGCCCGGCCCAGAAGCGCACGCGCTCGGCTTCGTCCCGGGCCAGGCGTACCTCGCTGGCGCCGGCGCGTTCCAGCACCTGGCGCACCCGCTCGCAGTCGTCATGCACATCGGCCTCCACCCCGTCCAGCTCGCACAGCAGGATGGCTTCGGCGTGCACCGGGTAGCCGGCGTGGATGAAGTCCTCGGCGGCGCGGATCGCCAGGTTGTCCATCATCTCCAGGCCACCAGGGATGATCCCCGCGGCAATGATGTCGGCCACGGCGCGGCCGGCGGCTTCCACTGAATCAAAGGCCGCCAGCAGCACCTTGGCGATCGGCGGCTTGGGCAGCAGCTTGACCGTGACCTCGGTGATCACCCCCAACAGGCCCTCGGAGCCGGTGAACAGCGCCAGCAGGTCGAAGCCCGGCGAATCCAGGGCCTCGCTGCCCAGGGTCAGGGGCTGGCCGTCGACGCTGAGCATCTCGACCTTGAGCAGGTTGTGCACGGTCAGGCCGTATTTCAGGCAATGCACGCCCCCGGCGTTTTCCGCGACGTTGCCGCCAATCGAACAGGCGATCTGCGACGACGGGTCGGGGGCGTAGTACAGGCCGAAGGGCGCGGCGGCCTGGGAGATGGCCAGGTTGCGTACCCCGGGCTGGAGCCTGGCACAACGCGCGGCGGGGTCAATCTGCAGGATGTCCTTGAAGCGCGCCATCACCAGCAGCAGGCCTTTTTCCAGGGGCAGGGCGCCTCCGGACAAACCCGTACCGGCCCCTCGGGGGACCACTGGCACCCGGTGCGCATGGCAGATCTGCAGGATGCGCTGGACTTCGTGCAGATGCCGCGGCAGGGCCACCAGCATCGGTGTGGTGCGATAGGCACTGAGGCCGTCGCATTCGTAGGGCTTGAGCTGCGGCTCCTGGTCCAGTAGTTCAAGGTCCGGTAATTGGCTGCGCAAGGCCCGGATCAGGGCCTGTTGGTCGACGTCGGGCAGGGCGTCGTCGAGGGTTTCGTCATAGAGAATCGTCATGGGCGGTGAATGACCTTGGGTTGTTCTTGTCAGGTCGAGACAGCATGACCACGGCCTGCATCATTGGCTGGCCGGGCCGGGGTGTTCCTCGGTCCATGCGGGCGCTGGCCGAATCACTTTAGTCGCTGTGGGCGTGGCGGGGGGGCTGGGTTGGCCTGGTCTTTGGAGGGCTCGCACCGTGCAGTGGCCGCCATTGTCTGAGGTGGCGCGGTGATCGAGTCCCCTGAAAGACTGATAAAAAGGAACCCTGCCATGTCCAATGAAACCTGCGCCTGTCTGGCCTGCACCTGCAAGCTGGGGGGGGGGCATGCGATTGTCCGTCACGGCAAGCACTGCTGCTGTCAGGCTTGCGCCGATCATCACGCCCACGGTGAGCCTTGTGCTTCCACTCAAGGGTGCAAATGCGCCCAAGGCGCCCACGGCTGAAGAGCGCAAACGGGTCGGGCTGCGGCTCCACCCGTTTGCGGCGGGCCTAGACCGAAGGCCGCCAGGTGACATTCTCGATACCGAACTTTTCCGCCATGGGCTTGCTGGTCTTTTTCACCCGTTCCCGGCCGAAACGGCCGATGCGGCCCACTCCCGCATCACAGCTTGCCCAGTGCCAGGCCTCGGCGTTGTCCATCTTTTCCTGGCGGATGATGAAGGACTTGGGAGCGCCGTGAAGGGTGTATTCGATGACGAAGAGTTTTGCGTTGTTCATAAAGCCTCTGTTCCTCCCTGTGATCCTTGAGTGATCCCGCGCAGGCGCAAAAATTCACTTTGATTGGCCGACTCTGGCGCCAACGGTCATGGCGCCCCTGAGAGCGCCTTTGCGTTCGCCGGCACGCCGGCTGCTGCGGGATACACGTTTGCAGGGATCAGGCTTCGGGCACGCCCTTTTCCCAGGTCGACCAGTTGTTGAGAATGTCCTGCACCAGCGGATTGCCGGCCCGGTAGAGGTTTTCCAGGGCCGGGACAAAGCCGCCCTGGTCGGCGTACTTGAGCAGGTTGTCCACTTCGCTGGCCCCCGGTGCCGGGCGGTCGAAGTCGGAACCGGCGCGCAGCACCGCCAGGCGCTGGATGTCCACCAGACCCTCACGGCTGGCCCGCAGCAAGGCTTCGTAGGTGGAGTTGTCTTCCTGCTGGGTGGTGCAGTAGGTGCCTTTGTTGTCGGTCAGTAAGCGGGTCCAGACTTCGGCCCGTTCGCTCAGGCGAGTGCCGGAGAACCAGGTGTTGCCCGCCAGGGTGTCGCAGCGGGTCACCACCGGTGGCTGGTTGGCTGGGGCCTTGGGGTATTTCAGGCGCCAGGCCGCCGATTGCTGGCTCTCGCTCAAGATCACCCGCTGGCTCAGGGCGAAGGCCTTGGCCTGGAGCTTGGGGTTGAGTTCGAAGACTTCGGTCTTGTAGTCCAGGGGCGGTTTTTCGTTCGGCCCCTTGGTGTTGATCCCCAGGTAGCCGGTGGGCCAGTCCTTGGGCGCATCCCGGGCGTCGAGTTCCCACTGGGTGCCGAACTCCACCAGGTAATGAGCCCAGGCGGCCGTGCCGATGGTGCCGTGGTGCGGGCTGATGCCGGCGATCCCGGCAACCAGGAAGTAGCTTTTGCGCAGGTCGAATTGGGGCGACAGGGCCAGCGCCAGGGTCGAGGCCGCGGCATTGGTCTGGCCCATGCCGGTGGTCAACAGGCACACGTCCCGGTCATTGCAGCGAATGCTCGGATACTCCGCCGCCAGCCCCGGCAGGCGAATCTCGCGCTTGAGCTCCAGGCGCTCGATCCAGTGCTGCGCTTCCGGCGCGAACATGCTGATCAGCACCACCTTGGGCCTGATCGGCGCCTCATTGGCCCAGGCGCCGCTGACCATCAGCGTGCTCAAGCCCAATACCCACGAAACCTTTTTAATCCGACGCATACAACCTCCATG
Organism: Pseudomonas sp. LD120; assembly: GCF_009861525.1. Classification (GTDB taxonomy): domain Bacteria; phylum Pseudomonadota; class Gammaproteobacteria; order Pseudomonadales; family Pseudomonadaceae; genus Aquipseudomonas. Next base: position 2,750,911 of record NZ_WVHL01000005.1, read on the forward strand.
ACTGCCGTTTGCCGGCGCTTATCCTGGCTGATCCAGGTTGCAACTCATCGCAACCGTTCTTGTCTTGCCATTTGCCGCTCAACGCTTGCCGCTGCTTCTAAAACTGATAGCCGACCCCGGCGTAATAGCCCCAGCCGTTGGAGCGGGCACGGAACTCGCCGTCGCCGAAATTCAGCACGCTGCCATCCTCCCAGTTGCCGCCGTTGTGAAAGTAGCGGCCCACCAGGGTGAAGCGCAGGTGAGTGAAGGCGTACAGCAGCACGTTGGTGGCCACCGTGGCATTGGCGGTGCGCGCCGGGTTGTCCTGGTGCAGGTCGGAGCCGAAATCGAAGTTGGTGAAGCCAATGTAGGTCAGCGAGGCGCCGTTGCTGAAGGTGTTGATGGGCACGATGTATTTGAGCTGGGCGCGGTAGCCGTCCCAGGAATACTCGTTGCTGGCGCCGTAGTTTTCCCATTGGTAGCGGCCGTAGAAGTTGGCCGAGAGATTGACCCGGGAATGGGTGTCGATGTCGGTGCCCAGGCCGCTGTACAGGGTGTTGGCGCGGTTGGCGGTGCGGCTGCCATGGTCGTAGATCCAGTCGAAGGCCACATACCACTCCTTGAACGGGCCGATGGCCAGGCTGCGGCCGGCCAGGTAGTCGATGGAGATTCGCGGTTCGTGCTCCATGAACAGCGGCGAGCCGTGGTCCCAGATGCCCTTGTCGTGGCTGTTGCCGATGTCGAGGATCTTCGGTAGGTCGATGTAGCCGTACAGCTCGAAGGGGCCCTTGCGCCCGAAGTATTCGTATTCCAGGTAGATGTCGTCCGCCGGGCGCGGACCGAAGCTGATGTCCTTGCTGCCGATCAGCATCAGGTCCTGGTTGTACCAGTCGGAAAGGTAGGCACCTTGTTTGCCCGGTTGGACCTCGGCGCTCAGGCTTTCGCCCTGGGCCGATTCATCCGGCGCGGGGGATTGGGCCAATGCGGCGTGACTGAGTAGCCCCGTAACGCCGGCCAGCCCGAGGGAAACGGCCCATTGGCCATGACGGGGGAAGCGGTTGTGCATGGAAAGTCCCTGTTCGTGCGGTGTGAAGTCCCTGATGTCCGTTCGCGCGCGTGGCGGTGGCGAACACTCACAAAAATGCAACTCGCAAACGTTTGCATATGGCGTACCAACTTGAGGTGGCCTTCGCCAATAAAAGCTGCAATCAGTCCTCGATAGGGCTTTTGCGCCAGCGCCGTTCTGGCTGACAGCGCTACCGAGTGGCCCCGCCCGATGGCGGGCTGGCGGTGAGCAGAATTGGGTATTACCAGCGGGAATATAAAGGGCCGTCTTTTCTATTATCCAGTAATGGCGACCCTGGCTAGCATCCGGACTCGCTGGGGGCTGTTTGCTGCAACCCCGGCGCCCCAATCATCGATACCGAGGGATCGTCATGAGCCGTTCCGCGCCCTGTACCCGGGAGCAGATCCAGCAGTTGGATCAGTCAGACCCGTTGGCCTTCTGTCGCCAGCGTTTTACCTTGCCGCAACACAAGATCTACCTCGACGGCAACTCCCTGGGGGCCATGCCGGCCCATGTCCCGGCGCGCCTGGAGCAGGTGCTCAAGGTGGAGTGGGCCGAGGGCCTCATCAACTCCTGGAACGACGCCGACTGGTACCCCGCGCCGCAGCGCACCGGGGCCCGCATCGCCGGGCTGATCGGGGCCCAGGGGCACGAAGTGATAGTGGCCGACTCCACCTCGATCAACCTGTTCAAGGTGCTGGTGGCGGCCTTGCGCATGCAGCCGTCGCGCCGGGTGATCCTGGCAGAGAACGGCAACTTTCCCACCGATGTGTACATCGCCCAGGGCGTCGCGGAGCTGACCGGCTGCCAGCTGCAGTGCGTTGATCCCGAGCAGATCCTCGATGCCCTCAGCGACGAGGTGGCGATCCTGTCTCTGACCCACGTCAACTACAAGAGCGGTCGCCGCTACGACATGGCCGCGATCACCGCGCGGGCCCATGAGCTGGGCGTGCTGGTGGTCTGGGACCTGTGCCACTCGGCGGGGGCCATGCCGGTGGAATTGAACGCCGCTGGCGCGGATTTCGCCGTGGGCTGTGGCTACAAGTACCTCAATGGCGGCCCCGGCGCGCCGGCCTTTGTGTTTGTCGCCGAGCGTCACATCGCCCAATTGCGCCAGCCGCTGACCGGTTGGCACGGGCACGCCAAACCCTTCGATTTCAGTCATGACTACCAGCCGCACCCGAGCCTCGACCGGATGCTGGTGGGCACCGCGCCCCAGTTGGGTGTGCTGGCCCTGGAAGCGGCGCTGGAGGTGTTCGACGGCGTTGACCTGCAAGCCTTGCGCAGCAAGAGCCTGGCCTTGTCCGAGCTGTTCATCCGCCTGTGTGACGAGCAACTGGCCGGGTTGGGCGTGCAGTTGCAGACCCCGCGCGATGCCCAGCAGCGCGGCAGCCAGGTTTCCCTGAGCCACCCCCAGGCCTACCCGGTGATGCAGGCCCTGATTGCCCGGGGCATCGTCGGTGATTTTCGCGCGCCGGACATCCTGCGCTTCGGTTTTGCCCCGCTGTACAACCGCTTTGAAGACATCTGGAGCTGCGTCGACGCACTGCGCGACATCCTCGTCAGCGAGGCATGGAACCAGCCGCAGTTCCTGGCCCGCAAAGCGGTGACCTGAACCCCGTGCCCAGCCTTGGAGCAAGAGTGTCATGACAAAAACAATACGCACCTTCAAACAAGTGGCAGACCGTGAACACGGCCTCAAGCAAAGCCTGAGCAGCGGCCAGCTGTCGATGATCGCCATCGGCGGGGCCATCGGCACCGGGCTGTTTCTGGGCAGCAGTTTCGCCATCGGCTTTGCCGGGCCCAGCGTGCTGGTGAGCTACGCCATCGGCGCGGTAATCGCCCTGTTGCTGATGGGCTGTCTGGCGGAAATGACCGTGCGCCATCCGACGTCCGGCTCGTTCGGTTCATTCGCCGAATTCTATGTGGCGCCCTGGTTCGGGTTTGCCATCCGCTACGCCTACTGGGCCTCCATCGTGTTTGCCGTGGGCACGGAAATCACCGCGGCGGCGATGTACATGAAGTACTGGTACCCCGAGGTGCCCGGCGGTTACTGGATGCTCGGTTTCTCCCTGGCGCTGATTTTGGCCAACGCCTTCAGCGTCAAGGTGTTCGGCGGCATCGAGTATGTGTTCTCGCTGCTCAAGCTGTGCGCCATCCTGGTGTTCATCCTGCTCGGGGCCTGGGTGGTGTACGGCGCGGCGCCCGGCTCGGGCATCGGTTTTGCCAACTACAGCAACGAGGGTGGCTTCTTTCCCAACGGCGCCTGGGGCACCTGGGTGGCGGTGATCGTGGCCTTCTTCAGTTACCTGAGCATCGAGATGATCGCCGTGGCCGCGGGCGAGGCCAAGGACCCGGAACGTGCAGTGACCCGGGCCTTTCGCATCACCATGGTGCGCCTGGTGGTGTTCTACCTGCTGACCATTGCTCTGGTCCTGGCCATCGTGCCCTGGAGCCGCAACACCGGCGGCGAAAGCCCCTTTGTCATGGTCATGGCGGCCACCGGCATTCCCTATGCCGGCGGGGTGATCAATGCGGTGATCCTGGTGGCGGCGCTGTCGGCGATGAACAGCCAGCTGTACATCACCACGCGGCTGATGTTCAGCCTGTCCCGGGCCGGCCAGGCGCCGTCGCTGTTCGGGCGCCTGACCAACAATGGCGTGCCCCTGGCGGCGCTGCTGCTGTCGTCCCTGGGGATTGCCCTGGCCACCTTGCTGTACCTGGCCTACGCCGAAAAAGCCTTCACCCTGATGATGTCCATCGCCATGTTTGGCGCCATGTTCACCTGGGCCGGGATCTTCCTCACCCACCTGTTCTTTCGCCGGCAACAGGGCTCCGAGCCCCTGGCGTTCAAGCTCTGGGGTTATCCCTGGACCAGCCTGGGAGGGCTGTTGCTGATGCTGGCGGTGATGATCACCACGCTGTTCACCGAGCAGTTTTTCCTGACCCTGGTCTGCGGGCTGCCGTTCCTCGCGCTGATCCTGCTCATCTACTACCTGCGCTTTCGCGGCCAGCGCCCGCTGGACGCCGCGGCGCCCAAGCCGTTGCCGATCCAACCCTGAGTTCCGGAGCACCCCGTTTGCGGGAGCCGGCTGGTCGGCGAAGCGGTCCGCGTGATCGCCTTCGTCGGCAAGCCGGCTCCCAGGGGGCCTTTGGTCACTGTCGATCCCTGTCGTCACCTTTACAAAAACAATAATTCACCAAGGGTTTTGCCATGTCTGACGTAATGCGCCGTTCACCGCTTTTGCTGCTGCCGCTGCTGGGTTGCCTGCCCTGGAGCGTCCATGGGGCTGGGGAGGAGCCGGCCGGTTTCATCGAGGACAGCCATCTGCGCATCCAAGCCCGCAACTACTACCTCAACCGCAGCGTCCAGGACGGCCGTGCCGACCGCAAGGACTGGACCCAGGGCTTTATCGGCCGCTTCGAATCCGGGTTCACCCAGGGCACGGTCGGCGTCGGCGTGGATGCCTTCGCCACTCTCGGGCTCAAGCTGGATGCCTCCGGGGGCAAGACCGGCACCTACAACCTGCCGATCCACGACAACGGCAAGCCGGCGGACCAATACGCCAAGGCCGGTGCCGCGCTGAAACTGAAAGTCTCCGAAAGCGTGCTGCGTTTCGGCGAGCAGTCGGTGGACACCCCGGTGTTCGCCGTCGGCCACAACCGCCTGATCCCGGAAACCGCCACCGGCTTTGCCCTGGACAGCCAGGAACTGGACAAACTCACGCTGCAGGCCGGGCATTTCACCTCGGCCACCGGCCACGTCACCACCAACAGCAACGGCGACCTCTGGGCCTTCTATGCCGGCGTCACCACGCCCTCGGTGGACTACCTGGGCGGCCAGTACGCGTTCACGCCTGACTGGGGCGCCAGCTTCTACGCGGCGCGTTTCGCCGACATCTGGAACCAGTACTACGCCAACCTCAATGGCCGTACCGAGCTGGGGCAGGGCCGGCAGGCCGGTTTCGACCTCAACCTCTACCGCACCTTCGACACCGGCCGGGCCAGAGCCGGCGCCATCGACAACACCACCCTGGGTGCCTCGGTGTTCTATGGCCTGGGCGCCCACCGCCTGACCCTGGCGCTGCAGAACGTCGACGGCAACACCCCGTTCGACTACCTGGGGGTGGGCGACCTGGACCGCAACGGCCGCAATGGCCGCGACCAGGGCGCCTCGATCTACCTGCCCAACTCGGTGCAGTACTCGGACTTCAACGGCCCCAACGAGCGCTCCTGGCAACTGCGCTACGACCTGTCGCTGGCCGGCTACGGCATGCCCGGCTGGGACCTGATGACGCGCTACTTGCGCGGCTCCGGCATCGACGGCACGCACACCCCGGCAGGCAGCGCCTACGCCGGGATGTATGGCCGGGACGGCGTGCACCGCGAGATCAACTTCGAAGCGCGCTATGTGGTGCAGAACGGCCCGCTCAAGGACTTGAGCTTTCGTCTGCGCCAGACCTGGCACCGGGCCAACCCCGCTCAGGGCGAGGGCAATGTCGATGAGTTCCGGCTGATTACCGATTACCCGATCGATCTCTTCTGAATCGACCCGGCCTGACAGCAGCGAGCCGCGCCCCCGAAGAAGGCGCGGCTCGCTGCTATTGGGCGATAACCTCGGCTTGGGCTCAGTCCTGTTCCACGGCCTTGTTCGCCGAAATTGCGGCCGAATGCCCCAGACGCTTCATCCAGCCCAGGGCCAATCCCGCCAGCAGCACCGGCACGGCGATCCAGGCGAAAAATTGCTGCAGGCCGCCGGCCTGGGCGAACAGCCAGCCACCGAGCAGCGAGCCGATGATCGAGCCGGCACGACCCGCCGCCAGGGCCCAGGCCACGCCGGTGGCCCGGGAGGCGGTGGGGTAGAGGGTGGCGGCCACCACGCTGAGGTTGTTCAGGGTGCCGGTGAGGCTGAAACCGGCCAGGAACACGATGGCCAGGGTGCCGGCGGCGCTGTGCAGTTGGCTGCCGGTCAGGGCCAGGGCGCAGGCGGCGAGCAGGCACAGCCAGGGCAGGATGCGCAGGGCGCCGATACGGTCCATCAGCAGGGCCATGGCGATGCCGCCCAGCACGCCGCCAAAGGGAATCATGGCGCTGATCCGTGCCGCGCCGCCGGTGTCGTAGCCGCTGGTGCGCAGCACCGTGGGCAGCCAGTTGGTCAGCAGGTAGAACACGAACAGGCAGCAGAAGAAGGTCAGCCACAGCAGCAGGGTGCGGGCCAACTGGCCGGGGCTGAACAACGCTGAAAGTGGCGAGCGTGCGCCGGCCTCGCCGCTATCGCCCACCAGTCGCACCCGTTCCCAGTCGGACTGGCCGCTGATGCGGGTGATGATGCGGCGCAAGGTGGCGGTGTGGCGCGGGCTGTTGGCCATGAAACACACCGACTCCGGCAGCGCCAGGTACAGCACCGGCAACAGCAGCAGGGGCGCCAGGCCGCCGATCAGCAGCAGGCCCTGCCAGCCGACCCGGGGCAGCAGCGCGCCGGCCACCGCGCCGCCCAGGGCCAGGCCCAGGGTGAAGCCGGAATAGCTCAGGGTCACCAGCAGCATGCGCCGCCGCGCCGGGGAGTATTCCGAGCTCAGGGTGATGCAGTTGGGCAGCACGCCGCCCAGGCCGATGCCGGTGACAAAGCGCAGGATGCTCAGCACTTCGATGTTCGGCGAGAGCGCCGAGGCCAGGGTGCCGAGGGCGAAGATCGCCACGCAAATCAGCAGTACGCTCTTGCGTCCGTGGCGGTCGGCCAGGGGGCCGAAGCAGAAGCTGCCCAGGAGCATGCCGAACAGCCCGGCGCCGAAGGCCGGGGCCAGCTGCGCGGGTTCGATGTTCCAGCTGTGGATCAGCTCGGGGGCGATGTAGCCAATGGCGGCGGTGTCGAAACCGTCCAGCAGGACGATCAGGAAACACAGCAGCAACACGCGTATCTGCAAGGCGCCCAGTGGGCTGCGGTCGATGAGTTCACTCAGGTGTTGCGTTCGCTCGTACATGGGTGGCTCCTTATAGGTTTTGTTCGAGGCGGGCATGGGGTGCCCGCCGGATGACCACGGTGACGGGTGCAGCGAGGGGGATGAGGGGCTGAGTGCGGGCACTCAGTACAGGTTGAAGAAGTCCTGGGCGTTGCCGCCGAGCAGGCGTGCCTTGTCGGCTTCGGCCAGGGTCGGGTGGTCGGCGATGCCGCTGCCGATACGCTGTTCGCCGAGGGGGAAGGGTGAGTCCGAACCCAGCATCACCCGTTCACTGCCCATCACTTCCACCAGCAGTGTCAGGGCGCCCGGGTCGAACACCGCCGAGTCGACAAAGAAGCGCTTGACGTAGCTGGACGGCAACTGCGGGCAGTCTTCGCGGACGATGTCACGGTGACGCCAGGCGTTGTCCACCCGCCCCAGAAGAAAGGCGAAGCCACCACCGCCGTGGGCGAAGCAGATGCGCAGGGATTCGGGCAGGCGCTCGAAGGCTCCAGAGAGGATCAGCGACAGAATCCCCAGCTGGGTTTCCGCCGGCATCGCCACCAGCCACGGCAGCATCCATTTGCGCATGCGCTCGCCGCCCATCATGTCCCAGGGGTGCACCAGCACCGGGATCTGGTTACGGGCGCAGTGATCGAGAAAGGTCACCAGATGATCGTGGTCCAGGTCGTGATTGCCCACGTGGTTGCCGATCTGCACGCCGACGTGGCCGATGGCCTGGGCTCGGCTGGCTTCGGCGCAGGCGGCGTCCAGGTCCTGCAGTGGCACTTGGGCCAGGACCTTGAGCCGGCGTTCGTGGCCGGCGGTCATGGCCATCGCCCGATCGTTCATCAACTGGGCCCAGGGCAGGGCCCGTTCGATGGGCGCGTCGTAGGCGAACATCACCGGCGTGGCGCACATGATCTGCAGGTCCAGGCCTTGCTCGTCCAGGTGCTCGACACGTCGCGCCGGGTCCCAGAGCACGTCGTGCACCGGACGAAAGGCTTTGTCGCCGACCATGATCTGGCCCCGGGCGCCGTCCTTGTGCAGCCAGGGCGCGCGCACCGGGTCCAGGCGTGCGGCCTCGGCCTGGCTGATGTCGGGGAAAAAGTGCGAATGCATGTCGATTTTCATAAGGGGGTCGCCGCCTTGAGGGTGTGGTGCCAGGTCTGCCAGTCGCGGCCCGGGTGGATTTCGCCGCAGCCGGTGCAACGCCGCTGCTCCTGGCTGGTGGCGTAGAACTCTTCGTAGACCGGTGGCAGGTCGTTGACGATGCTCTGCAGCTGCATGTCATAGCGCTGGATCAGCGTGCCGCAGCGGGCGCAAGACCATTGCAGGGCGTCCAGCAGGCCCACGGGCCGCTGGCGCTCCACCACCAGGCACAGGCTGCCGGGCTCTGGGCGTTGCGGGGAATGAATGACGTGGGGCGCCATCAGGTAGATGTCGCCCTCGCGCAGATCGATGCGCTCGTAGCGGCCGCGGTCCCAGATGTTCAGGTAGGCATTGCCCTTGAACTGATAGAAGAACTCTTCCATGGGGTCGTCGTGAAAGTCGGTGCGCTGGTTGGGGCCGCCGACCACGGTGACCATGAAGTCGGCGTCCTGCCACACCTGGCGGTTGCCCACCGGCGGTTGCAGCAAATGGGCGTGTTCATCCAGCCAACGGTTGAAGTTCAGCGGCGCGCTGTAGTGGTGCTTGTCCATTGTTATTGTTCTCGGCGATTGAGCGGGGCGTAGGCCACCGCCTTGATTTCGATGCGCAGGTGCGGGTGCGGCAACTGATGCACGGCCACGGTGGTGCGGGTCGGGCCCTGTTCGTCGAAGTACTCGGCGTAGACCTGGTTGTAGGGACCGAAGTCGTTCATATCCACCAGGAAGGCGCTGATCTCCACCAGGTCCTGCAGCCCGGCGTTTTCGCTGGCGAGGATATCGCGGATGTTCTCGATCACCGCCCGGGTCTGGGCGCGAATGTCCAGGCGGGTGGTGCCCAGCTCGTCCACTTCGACGCCGTCGAAGCTGTTGTCCGGACGCCGCGAACTGGTGCCGGAGACGAACAGCAGATCGCCGGCGCGCTTGATGTGGGGGAAGCGGCCGCGAGGCTTGGCCTTGCCCGGCACCAGGGTCGCGCGGTTGACGGTCATGAGCGTTCCCCTTGTGCCTGGCCGCTGCAGGTGAAGGCGCATTCGCCGTAGCCATTGATCTCCACCGTCAACTGCGCGCCGGGTGTCAGGGCCACGGCGGCGGTGGCGGCGCCGGCCATGATCAGGCTGCCGGCGGGCAGGCTGATGTCGGCCCGGGCCAGCAGTTGCGAGGCGTGCACCAGGCTGCGCAGCGGATGGCCGAGGATCGCCGCGGTCGAACCGACCTCCACCAGGGCACCGTCCAGGCGCATCAGTACCCCGGCGTTGGCCAGGGTGGAAAAGTCCCGGGACCAGGGGCCGACCACCAGCCCGGCCGAGGAGCAGTTGTCTGCCACCACGTCTTCGAGGCTGAATTTGAACGCCTCGTAGCGCGAGTCGATGATCTCGATGGCCGGGGCCACGGCCTCCAGATAGTCCACGGCTTCGAGCTGGGTCAGCGGCCGGTCGATGGCGCGCCGGGTGAGAAAGCACAGCTCCGGTTCGGCCCGGGGGTGGATGTAGCGATCCAGGTTCAGCAGGCCGCCGTCCTCTTCCAGCATGGCGTCAGTGAGCCAGCCCCAGATCAGGCTGTCGACGCCCATCTGCTGCATCTTGGCGCGGCTGGTGAAGCCCAGCTTGAGGCCGATCATGCGTTCGCCATCGGCGTAGCGGTGGGCCATGGAGGCGCGCTGGATCTGATACGCCTGCTCCAGGTTGAAGGGCGTGTGCCGGCTGAACTGGGGCAGGGCGCGAGCCTTGCGCGCGGCCTGATCCAGGGCGCTGGCGATGGGGGCAAGATCGAGGTTCATGGGCGGGACTCCCGGGCAGCGAGCAGGTCGAGGGCGACGTCGACGATCATGTCTTCCTGGCCACCGACCATGCGCCGGCGGCCGAGCTCAACGAGGATGTCGACGGTTTTCAGGCCGTATTTGTGGGCGGCTTGTTCGGCGTGGCGCAGGAAGCTGGAGTAGACCCCGGCGTAGCCCAGGGCCAGGGTTTCGCGGTCGACCCGCACCGGCCGGTCCTGCAGCGGGCGCACCAGATCGTCGGCGGCGTCCATCAGGCGATAGAGGTCGGTGCCGTGGTTCCAGCCCAGCTTGTCGGCGGCGGCGATAAACACTTCCAGCGGCGCGTTACCGGCCCCGGCGCCCATGCCGGCGAGGCTGGCGTCGATGCGCTGGCAGCCTTCTTCCACCGCCACCAGGGAGTTGGCCACCCCCAGGCCGAGGTTGTGGTGGGCGTGCATGCCGGTGGCGGTGTCCGGCTTGAGCACGGCCTTCAGCGCCCGAAAGCGCAGGCGGATGTCCTGCATGTTCATGGCGCCGCCGGAGTCCACCACGTAGACGCAGGTGGCGCCGTAGCTTTCCATTTTCTGCGCCTGCACGGCGAGATTTTCCGGGCTGGTCATGTGGCTCATCATCAGAAAGCCGACGGTGTCCATGCCCAGTTCCCGGGCGCATTCGATGTGCTGGCGCGAGACATCGGCCTCGGTGCAATGGGTGGCGACCCGCACCACTCGGGCGCCGGCCCGGTAGGCGGCCTTGAGGTCGTGCACGGTGCCGATGCCGGGCAGCAGCAGGGTGGCGATGCGCGCGTGTTCGAGCACATCGGCCGCCGCTTCGATCCATTCCAGGTCGGTGTGGGCGCCGAAGCCGTAGTTGAAGCTGGAACCCTGCAGGCCGTCGCCGTGGGCCACTTCAATGCTGTCGACGCGGGCCGCGTCCAGGGCCCGGGCGATGGCCTGGACCTGATCCAGGCTGTATTGGTGGCGGATGGCGTGCATGCCGTCACGCAGGGTCACGTCGGAAATGTAGAGCTTGTTGCCGGGGTTGAAAGTCATGGCGAAGCTCCTTCAGCGGTTGAGCAGCGACTGGGCCATGCGCTCGGCGGTGGCCAGCGCGGCGCAGGTCATGATGTCGAGGTTGCCGGCGTAGGCGGGCAGGTAATGGGCGGCGCCCTCGACCTCCAGGAACACCGAGGTCTTGAGCCCGCTGAAACGCCCCAGCCCCGGGATCAACAGCGGCGCCGAGGCCGGGATCGGCTCGAACTGCACCTGCTGCTTGAGCCGGTAGCCGGGCACATAGGCCTGCACCGCCGCGGCCATCTCGCCGATGGAGGCGGCGATCTCCCGCTGATCGGCGGCGGCCGACAGCATCAGCACCGTGTCGCGCATGATCAGCGGCGGTTCGGCCGGGTTCATGACGATGATCGCCTTGCCCCGGGTGGCACCGCCGAGGGTCTCGATGGCGTGGCGAGTAGTCTCGGTGAACTCGTCGATGTTGGCCCGGGTGCCGGGGCCGGCGGACTTGCTGGCAATCGAGGCGACGATTTCCGCGTAGTGCACCTGGGCCACCCGCGACACCGCGGCCACCATGGGAATGGTCGCCTGGCCGCCGCAGGTGACCATGTTCAGGTTGAGGCTGTTCAGGTGCTGCTCCAGGTTGACCACCGGAATGCAGTAGGGGCCGATGGCCGCCGGGGTCAGGTCGATCAGGCGGATGCCCGGCTTGGCCTGGCGCAGCACGGCCTCATGGTGCTGGTGGGCGGCGGCCGAGGTGGCGTCGAACACCAGGTCGATGGCGGCAAACTCGGGCATGCGCAGCAGGCCTTCGACGCCTTCGTGGGTGGTGGCCACGCCCAGGCGCCGGGCCCGTTCCAGGCCGTCGGAAGCCGGGTCGATGCCGACCATGGCGCTCAGTTGCAGGTGCCGGGCCTGACGGAGGATTTTCAGCATCAGGTCGGTGCCGATATTGCCCGAGCCGATGATCGCGGCGTTGAGGGTTCTGTTCATGGACGACTCCCGGTCATTGAGCGCTGGCGAAGGCGGCGCTGACGCTGCCCAGGCCCTGGATGTGCGCGGTGAAACGGTCCCCCGGCTGCACCGCGACCATCGGTCCGAGGGCGCCGGTCAGGAGGATGTCGCCGGCCCGCAGCGGCGTGCCCAGGCGCGCCAGGGTGTCGGCCAGCCACAGGGCGGCGTTCAGCGGGTTGCCCAGGCAGGCCGCGCCGGCGCCCACCGACACCGGCTCGCCACGCCGCGTCAGGCTCATGCCGCAGCGCACCAGGTCGAGTTTTTCCAGGGCCACCGGCTGGCTGCCGAGCACGAACAGCCCGGACGAGGCGTTGTCGGCGATGGTGTCGCTCAGGCGGATGTCCCACTGGGCAATGCGGCTGCCGACAATCTCGATGGCCGGCAGGGCAAAAGCGGTGGCACGGATCAGGTCGGCCAGGGTGTGGCGCTCATGGTTCAGGTCATGTTCCAGCACCAGGGCCACCTCGGCTTCGACCTTGGGCTGGCAGGTGTCGCTCCAGGCGATGGGCTGGTCGTCACCGCGGGCCATGTCGGCGAACAGCTGGCCGAAGTCCGGCTGGTCCACCCCCAGTTGCTGCTGCACGGCGCGGGAGGTCAGGCCGATCTTGTGGCCTACCGGGCGGCGTCCGGCATCGATGGCCGCCAGGTTGTTGTAGTGCTGCACCTGGTAGGCCAGGTCGGCCAGGGAGGTGTGGGGTTGTGCGGCCTGGGCCTGGGCAATCAGCTCGCGCACCGGGGCGCAGGGCTGGCCGTTGAGCTGGGCCTGGCGCAGGTGGTGCGCCGCTTCAATCAGGTCTGCATGCATGTCGGGGTGCCCCTCAAGGGTTGACGCAGATGGTGGTGATCTCGGAGTAGAAATCCAGGGAGTGACGGCCGCCTTCGCGCCCCACGCCCGAAAGCCTTGTGCCGCCGAACGGCGTGCGCAGGTCGCGCAGGAACCAGGTGTTGACCCAGACCATGCCCACACGGAAGCGCCGCGACAGCTGATGGGCGCGCTTCAGATCACGGGTCCACAGGGCCGTGGCCAGGCCATAGGCCGAGTCGTTGACCCGGCGCAGCACTTCGTCCTCGGTGTCGAACGGGGCGATGTGGCAGACCGGGCCGAACACTTCTTCGCGCAGGCAACGGGCGTGGTCCGGCAGGTCGGTCCAGATCGTCGGCTGGACGTAGGCGCCCTGGTCCCGGGCATCGCCGAACTGCGGAATGCCGCCGCCGCTGACCAGGGTCGCGCCTTCCTCCAGGGCCAGTTGGAAGTAGCCCAGGACCTTGTCCCGGTGCTTGTGGGAAATCAGCGAACCCATGTTCACCCCGTCTTCATCGGGGTAGCCGATCTTCAACTGTTCGGCGCCGGCCTTGAGGGCCGCGACGAAGCGCTGGTAGATCGGCCGTTCGACGTAGACCCGCTCCGAGCACAGGCACACCTGCCCGGCGTTGGTGAAGCTTGCGCGCAGCACCCCGGCCACCGCGGCGTCGAAATCGCAGTCGGCGAACACCACCGCGGCGTTCTTGCCGCCCAGCTCGAAGGACACCTCGCGCACGCCTTCGGCGGCGGCTTTCATGATGGTGGCGCCGGTACGGGACTCACCGGTGAAGGTGATGGCGTCGACGTCGCGGTGGGCGGTGAGGAATTCCCCGGCCGAATTCGGCCCGAAGCCGTGCACCAGGTTGAACACGCCGGCCGGCACCCCAGCGTCGTGCATCACTTCGGCCAGCAGGGTGGCGCTGGAGGGGGTGTCCTCGGACGGCTTGACCACCACCGAGTTGCCGCAGGCCAGGGCCGGGGCGACTTTCCAGGTGAGCAGCAACAGCGGCAGGTTCCACGGCGAGATGATCGCCACCACGCCGTGGGGCTTGCGCACGCTGTAGCTGAACACGTCATTGCCGTCGGCGCCGCGCATCTCGAAGATTTCGCCGCCGGACTGGCGCAGCAGCTCGGCGAAGGTGCGGAAGTTGTGCACGGCCCGCGCCACATCCAGGGTGCGCGCCTGCTGCACCGGGCGCCCGGTGTCGGCGACTTCGGCGGCGACGAACGCCTCGAAACGCGCCTCGATGGCGGCGGCAATCCGTAGCAGCAGGTCGGCGCGCTGGCTAGCGCTGTAATCGGCCCAGGGGCCGGACTGCGCCGCCTTGGCCGCCGCCACGGCACGGTCCACCAGGGGGCGGTCGGCCTCGCAGACCTGGCCCAGCACACGGCCGTCGACCGGGGAGATATTGGCAAAGGTCTGGGGGCTGGCGACGAACTCGCCGTCGATGAAATGACGCAGCAGGGCAGTGGACACTTGAACCTCCGAAACATGGGTTTCGGGGCGAGTGTAGGAAGGCCTGATATCACTGAATAATCAAAAAATCGCTTCTTGGTATTGGTTTTTGGAATACATGGCGGGGCCTAAGGTCTGTTCACCGTTTGGTGACGAGCGCGTTGCTGGGCCAAACGGCAACAGACCTTACGCACTCGCCGATTCATCGCGGGCCAGCGCCAGGCATTGGCGAAACAAACGGGCGGCGGGGCCCAGGGTGCGCTGGGCGGCGAAGAAACAGCCGATGTCGCCGAACTGCAACGCCATGCCCAGATCGAAGGCCTTAAGCATGCCGGCCTGAGTGAATTGCAACGAGGCCTCGAAGGGCATCAGGGCCACGGTGCGCTGGTCCTGCATCAGGCTGATGTTGGTGAGGATCGACAAGGATTCAGCGACATTGTCCGGGGTCGACAGGCCGTTGTCGGCGAACAACCGGTCGGCGGTGCGCCGCAGCAGCGAGTCGCGGGTCGGCAGCACCCAGGGGTAGGCGTGCAGGTGTTCCAGGCTGACCGGCGTCTGCTGGTGCAACGGGTGGTGGACGCCGGCGACGATGCTCAAGTCCTCGCGGTACAGCACCTCGACCTCCAGCGCCTCGCTGCGCCGATGCCAGTCGTCCGGCACCCGGCCCACCACCAGGTCGACATCGCCCACCGCCAGCGCCGGGAACAACTGGTCCATCTGCCCGACCCGCAATGACACCAGCACCCCCGGCGCGCGCTGCTTGAGCAACTGGATGGCCCGGGGCAGCAGCGAGGTCGAGGCCGAGATCAGGGTGCCGACCATCACCTGCCCCGAGGTGCCTTCCTGGAAGGCGTTGACCTCGTCGGTCAGGGCCCGCAGTTCCGCCAGCAAGGACTTGGCCCGTTGCACCACCACCTGGCCCAGCTCGGTGGCGCTGACCCCACGGTTGCTGCGCACCAGCAGCGGCGCCTCGAAGTAGGACTCCAGTTCGTGAATGATCTTGGTCACCGCCGGCTGAGTCAGGTTCAGCGCCTGAGAGGCGCGCACCAGCGAGCCGCTTTGCAGCACCTGCTCGAACACCACCAACTGGTGGAACTTGAGCTTGCGGGCGATGGACTGGGGGGTGAATTTCATGGCGGGCTCCGTCAGCGTCTTGCCCTGGCCTCGGGTGAGGGTCGGGGGGGCGCTTTTGTGGGTATGAGGACAAGCGTGCCCGGGCAGGGCGCTGCAAGCCTAACCAAAGTCCGGCGCATTTGCTTGGTTCAAGCGCTAGCGCAAGTGTCCTGCCTTGAGGGGCTGGGCGCGGATGCTAGAGTGCGCCACTGATCCGCCGCCTTGGGAGTGACCATGGAATTGTCCGACCACCTGTTGATGCTCGAACGCCAACTGCAACAAGCCGAAGTGCGCGCTGATCGCCAGGCACTGGACGCCTTGCTGGCCGATGACTTTCTCGAATTCGGCGCCAGCGGCGGACGTTGGGACAAGGCCCAGGTACTGCACAGCCTGCCGCAGCAGGATTTCATCGAACGGCGGATCAGCGAGTTTGCGCTGCAGCGCCTGGCGGCTGATCTGGCCCAGGTCACCTACCTGAGCCATAACGCCGCAGCCGGTGGGCGTGCGCCCAGCAGCGCCTGGCGCAGTTCGCTGTGGCGCTGCCGCGAAGGGCGCTGGCAGATGCTGTTCCACCAGGGCACGCCCCGGCCCGGGGCCTGACCCCCTCTGCTAGAATCCTGCGTCCCGAACTTGACGAGGTGCCCCATGAGCGAGCCGATTCGCCTGACCCAGTACAGCCACGGAGCCGGCTGCGGCTGCAAGATTTCACCCCAGGTGTTGGAGGTGATTCTGGCCGGCAGCGGGGCGCAGAACCTCGACCCGAAACTCTGGGTCGGCAACGCCTCGCGCGATGACGCGGCGGTCTACGCCATCGACGAAGAACGCGGCGTGGTCTCCACCACCGACTTCTTCATGCCCATTGTTGACGACCCCTTCGACTTCGGCCGCATCGCCGCCACCAACGCCATCAGCGATATCTACGCCATGGGCGGCGACCCGCTGATGGCGATCGCCATTCTCGGCTGGCCGGTGAACGTGCTGGCCCCGGAAATCGCCCGGGAAGTGATCCGTGGCGGCCGCGCCGTGTGCGACGCGGCGGGCATTCCCCTGGCGGGCGGCCATTCCATCGACGCGCCGGAGCCGATCTTCGGTCTGGCGGTCACCGGGCTGGTGGAAAAACGCTTTATGAAACGCAACGACACGGCCACCGCCGGCTGCCTGCTGTACCTGACCAAGCCCCTGGGGATCGGCGTGCTCACCACCGCCGAGAAAAAGGGCAAGCTGCGCGACGCCGACATCGGCCTGGCCCGCGACTGGATGTGCACCCTGAACAAGCCCGGCAGCCGTTTCGGCAAGCTCGAAGGGGTGACCGCGATGACCGACGTCACCGGTTTCGGCCTGCTCGGGCACCTGGTGGAAATGGCCGATGGCAGCGGCCTCACCGCGCGCATTCACTACGACCGCGTTCCGCGCCTGCCAGGGGTTGAGTACTACCTGGATCAGGGCTGCGTGCCCGGCGGCACCTTGCGCAACTACAGCAGCTACGCCGAGAAAATCGGCCGGGTTCAGGAGCTGCACAAACGCGTGCTCTGCGATCCACAGACCAGTGGCGGCCTGCTCGTAGCGGTGACCCCGCAAGGCAATGCCGAGTTCCTCGCCCTGGCGGCGGAGCTGGGCCTGGAACTGGCGCCCATCGGTGAACTGGTGGAGCGACAGAGCCACGCGGTCGAGGTGTGCTGATGCCTCTGGACTGCACCGACTACCGCGAGATCTTCCTCAACGACCGGCCGATGATGGACACCCGGGCGCCGATCGAATTCACCAAGGGCGCCTTTCCCGGGGTGCTCAACCTGCCACTGATGACTGACCAGGAACGCCAGCGGGTCGGCACCTGCTACAAGCAGCAGGGGCAGCAGGCGGCCATCGTGCTCGGCCATCAACTGGTGTCCGGCGACATCAAGCAACAGCGCGTCCAGGCCTGGGCCGACTTCGCCCGGGCCCACCCCAACGGCCTGCTGTACTGCTTCCGTGGCGGTCTGCGCTCGCAGATCGTCCAGCAGTGGCTCAGGGACGCGGGCATCGACTACCCGCGGGTTGGCGGCGGTTACAAGGCCATGCGCAGCTTCCTGCTGGACACCACCGAACAGGCGTTGCAGCAGTGTGATTTCGTCCTGTTGGGGGGCATGACCGGCACCGGCAAGACCGAAGTGCTGGGCCAGCTGGACAACGCCCTGGACCTGGAAGGCCACGCCAACCACCGCGGCTCCAGCTTCGGCCGCCGCGCCACCGGACAGCCAAGCAACATCGACTTCGAAAACCGTCTGGCGGTGGACCTGCTGAAAAAGCGTGAGCGCGGCGTGCAGGCTTTTGTCCTGGAAGACGAAAACCGCATGATCGGCAGCTGCGCCTTGCCGCTGCCGCTGTACCAGAGCATGCAGGGCCTGCCCATGGTCTGGCTGGAAGACCGCCTCGACAGCCGGGTGCAGCGCATCCTTGACGATTACGTGGTCAACCTCAGCGCCGAGTTCGTGGCCGTGCATGGCGAGGAAGGTTTTGCCCTGTTTGCCGAACGCCTGCTGGAAAGCCTGAACAAGATCCACAAGCGCCTGGGGGGCGAGCGTCACCAGCGCCTGTTCCTGCTGATGGAAGCGGCCCTGGCGGAACAGGCCCGCAGCGGCGACGTGGAGCTGCACCGGGCCTGGATCGAAGGCTTGCTGGGTGAATACTACGACCCGATGTACGCCTTCCAGCGCGAGAGCAAGGGCGCGCGGATCGAGTTCAGCGGCGAGCACGGCGCCGTGCTCGATTACCTGCGCCAGCGCCAGCCGCCATCGCGCTAGCGCTCAATAACCCGCGCGCTCGCAACACCTGAGCGCGCGGTGTGCGTGGGCGTCAGCCGGCAGGGCGTGGACGGTCGAGCAAGGCCTCGACCACCGCCCGGGCCATTTCCACGGAATGCACCATGGACCAGATCAGGCCGCGTTCGATGCCGCTGGCGCGCTCGGTGATTTCATCGGACACCTCCTCGGCGCACTTGAGCAGCAGGGCGACGTGCCTCAGGGCCTCTTCAGCGCTGACCCCGGCTTGCACGCTGAACAGGGTATTGCCCTGGGCATCGCGCAGGCCGAATGGGCGTGCCTGGGTCGGTTTCAGTGCGCTGAGCAGGTTGGCGTTGGCGCGATCCAGCTCGGGGTCGCGCAGTGGGCGGGGTGGATCGGGGACGAGCTTTTTCATTGGGGTACCTACGACTCTAAGGTTAAGTAGAGCCGCCGGTCTCGCTTCCACACGAGAGGGTGGCAGCCGTGCGTGGGTGTGGAAGACCGGGGAGTCTTTTGGTACCCAAAACCCGGCGCACCCGAAGGTGCCCCACGCATGGCCGCCATAACACGTATCCGCAGGCGCAAAGCGTCGGCAGGCGCGTTGAAGCGTTGTACCTATGACCCTTCCGGACTTCCACATCCGAGTCGCTGATGGTGCAGCGACCGTGGGAGACTGCCTGACGAACACCAAGGGCACAAGCCGCTCAAAGGCGTTGGCGATTCTCTCGGACAAGCCTTACAAAACAAAGCGAAAACTCTGGTTTCGGGAATGGCATTCCCTGATCAATTTGTTTCAAGACGATGCGGGGGGCATGCGGGAATTTCCATTGGAGGCCAGCACTCAACGAACGCCAGAACCTCCACGAGATACCGATCAGTGGTGATGTTGCAGGTATTCGTTCAGCGCCTGACGGGTCAGATCGTTCAACGATACATTCTGCCGGGTGGCGGCCACGGCAGCCGCTAGATGAAGGTCGTGGCCTACCCGAACGTTGAACGAGCCTTTGCAGGGGATTTCTGGAGCTGTGCCCGATTGCTCACAGGTTTCCAGATAGTCGTCTACTGCCTCTTTGAAGGCGGCTTCGAGTTCAGCCACGGTCTGCCCTTCATAGCTAACCAGGGCCCTTATGAACTGAAGTTTGCCAAAGAGGCAATTGTCCTCGGTACTGACTTCGATAGAGCCGAAATAGCCCTTGTACTGCAGTAAGTTGTTCACGGTATGAGACCTCCCGATTTCAGTTGCTCGATCACTTGGCGGCGTATGTAGGCCTTAAGCTCATTACCGGGGTGCGGTTTGTGCAGGTTGATCATTGCGCCTGGATCGCCATTGTCGAATTTTACCCGGCTGCCTGAGCCCTCCAACGGTGTGTAGCCCAGGCGCTTGAGGAGAGTGACCAGTTCCTGCCAGGAAAAGGTCCCCCGGTCGTTGAGTAACTTGGCGAGAAGCTTATCGTTCTTGGACACGGCATCCTCTTTTTTTGCGACTAAATTTAGTTGCGTAATTCAAGGGTGTCAATGTGAGTCACTTATAAGCTTCGACCACCAGGGTTCTACAACAACACCGCACCCATCAACCCGCAGACAATCCCCACCAGCATGGTCAGCACGGCCACGGTCACCAGCACTCGGGCATCGAAGTCTTTGCGCAGCATCAGCAGCGACGGCAGGCTGATGCTCGGCAGGGTCATCAGCAGGGCCACCGCCGGGCCTGTACCCAAACCCAGGGTCATCATGGTCTGGACGATGGGAATCTCTGCCGCTGTAGGGATCACGAACAGGGTTCCGGCAATCGCCAGCGGCACCAGCCACCACAGGCTGTCACCCATGGCGCCGTCGATATGGGGGAACAGCCAGACCCGCGCCGCGCCCAACACCAGTACCGCCAGCACGTAGATCGGAATGGTGCTCCAGAACAGTTGCCACAGGGTCTTGCCCCAGCGGCTGAGGAACGGCTGGTCGTTCACCGCGCTGGCTTCCACCACCGCATCCACCGCGGCTTCCGGCAGTTGCTCGGGGCCGGCGACCCGCTGCGCCACCAGGGACACGCCCAGCACCAGGACGATGCCCGCCACCAGGCGCAAGGCGGAAAAGCCCCAGCCCAGGACAAAGCCCATGAACACCAGGGTCGCCGGGTTGAGCACCGGGTTGGCGATCCAGAACGCCAGGGCCGCACCTACCGACACCTTCTGCCGGCGCAGGCCAGCAGCCACCGGCGCGGCGCAGCAGGAACACATCATGCCCGGCAAGGCGAACAGCCCACCGCGCAGGGTCGAGCCAAAACCGGCGCGGCCGAACAGGCGCAGCAGCCAGTCCCGGGGAATCAATACCTGCAACAGGGAACCCAAGATCACCGCCAGCACCGCGGCTTTCCAGATGGCCAGGAAGTACACCTGGGAATAGGCCAGGGCGGCGCTCCAGGGCGAGCTTGGCTGATCGTTGAGGATCGACGCGCCGATGCTGTGGCTGTCGGCGGCGACAAAGGCCTTGAGGTAGTAGGGCGACCACTTCACGTAATACAGGCCGATGGCGGCGACCAGCAGGAACAACAGGGGTTTGCACCAGAACGCCCAGCCGCGAGCGGGCTGGGTAGAGGCGAGGTTGGACATGAAGGGAATTCCGCACAAGACAATAAGCGCGAATTGTAGCCGCTGGCGCCGCTGCGCCGCGAACCGATCTCGTCCGGCCTTGCCTGGCGATCCCCCGTCGGAGCGCTGTCGGCCTTGAGAGCGTCGCGTCCCTACGGGCCGTTCGCAGCCTGCGGCAGCGGCTACACAAATCCCTGATCGGCACTGGCCCTGTAGCCGCTGCCGAGCGGCAGCGGGGAGCGATTTTCAGAGGGTGCGAATTGAGGTACGGATGGCCCGGGCGCATTCGATCACCGAGGGCGCGAGCTTGCGTTCGGCTTCTTCCAGGGTCCAGCGGCTGCTGGGCACCACCACGTGCACCGCGGCCACCGGCAGGCCCTGGCTGCCGAGGATCGGCGCGGCAATGCTCATGTCCCCCAGGAACAGCTCCTCGGGGTTCAGGGCGTAGCCGCGACGCTGGGTGGCGTCGATCTCGCGCTGGATGTCCGCCAGTTCGGTCAGGGTGTGCCGGGTGTGGGCCTTGCGCTCGCTGGCTTCGAGAATCTGTGTGGCCTCGGCGGCGGGCAGGGCGCTGAGGTAGGCGCGGCCCGAGCCGGTGCAGTACATCGGGATACGGCTGCCGATGGGCATGTGGATAGGGATGAACTTGGGGGCCACGAAGCGCGCCACATAGACCATGTCCAGGCCATCGGGCTCGGTGAGGTTGGTGGTTTCCCCGGTGACCTGGGTCAGCTCGGCGAGGAAGGGGTTGGCCACGTCCACCAGGGTGTCGGCGGCCAGGTAGTTGTAGCCGATCTCCATCACCCGCGGGGTCAGTTGGAAGCGCTTGGTCTGCGGGTGCTTACGCACGTAGCCCAGCTGTTCCAGGGTGTGGATCATGCGCTGCGCCGAGCTTTTGTTGATGTCGGCGGCCGCGGCGATTTCCGCCAGGTTCATGGTCCGTTGCGCGGCGTTGAAGGCCCGTAGCACTGCCAGGCCCTTCTCCAGTGACTGGTTGAAAAGGGAGTTGTTGTTATCGCTCATGACCAGTCCTTTCAGGCTATTTTGTGTTTTAAATATCGATATTCGATATTTATAAATCTCTTTACGATTTTTGTAAATTGTTTATAGTCGGGCTCATGCCTCCTGCCTTCCACACCAGAGGCTATCCATCACGGACTTCAAACAATAAAACCGTCCAATGGGAGATTCGTCATGCACACACGCACCTGCGTCCTTGCACCCGCTGTTTTCGCATTCTGTTGCGCCCTTGGCCTGGGCCTTTCGGCGTCGGCCCAGGCCGAGCCGCTGTACAAGGTCGGGGCCACCGCCACCGGCATTCCCTTCACCTTTCTTGACGTCAAGAGCCAGAGCATCGAGGGCATGATGATCGATGCCGCCCGGGCCGTGGGCAAGGCTGGCGGTTTCGCCGTGGACATCCAGCAGACCACCTTCGCCGCGCTGATCCCGTCCCTGACCTCGAACAAGATCGACATCATCTCCGCCGCCATGCTGCGCACCCCGGTGCGCGAGAAAGTGGTGCAGTACTCCGATCCGGTGTTCAGTTACGGCGAGGGCCTGATCGTCAAGGCCGACGACACCGGCGACTACCGCCGCATGGAAGACCTGGCCGGGGAAATCGTCGGCGCCCAGGTCGGCACGGTGTTTATCGACGAGTTGAACCAGCGCGGGATCTTCAAGGAAGTGCGCGGCTACGACTCGATTCCCGATTTGATGCGCGACTTGGCCCTGGGGCGGATCAAGGCCGGTTTCGCCGACCGGCCGATCCTCGCCTACCAATTGGCCCAGGGCACCCAGAACAAGGTGCGGCTGGTCAAGGGCTACCAGCCGGTGGTCATGGGCGATGTCTGCCTGATCGTGCGCAAGGGCGATGCCCAGACCCTGGCCGAGGTCAATCGCGGGATCGCCGTGATCAAGGCCGACGGCACCCTGGAGCGCATCATCGAGCACTGGAAGCTCAACTGATCCAGTCGCGACCCGGCGCCTGGCCCGGGTCCCTTTCCAGCTGATTAAACGGGTCTCTCCATGTTTCTCCAGAACGCTCTGGACTTCCTGCCCATTCTGTTGAAAGGCGCAGTGGTCACCCTGCAGGTCACCGTTGGCTCATTCGTGCTCAGTTCACTGATCGGCCTGGTCTTCGCCTTGATGATGGTGTCCAAGGTGCGCTCGGTGGCGTTGTTCGCCATCGGCGTGGTCAACGTCATTCGTGGGCTGCCGATCATCGTCCAGCTGTTTTACATCTACTTCGTGCTGCCGGATTTCGGCATCCAGCTCAGCGCCATGCAGGCCGGGGTGATCGGCCTGGGCATAGCCTACTCGGCGTACCAGGCGGAAAACTTCCGCGCCGGCATCCAGGCCATCCACCAGGGGCAGATCGAGGCCGCCGAATCCATCGGCATGCGCGGGCCGATGATCATGCGCCGGGTGGTGCTGCCCCAGGCCCTGCGCATCGCCTTGCCGCCCTATGGCAACACCCTGGTGATGATGCTCAAGGACTCGTCCCTGGTGTCGACCATCACCGTGGCCGAGATGACCCGGGCCGGGCAGCTGATCGCCTCCTCGACCTTCGAGAACATGACCGTCTACACCCTGGTGGCCTTGCTCTACCTGGCCCTGAGCCTGCCGCTGTCCTTTGCCCTGCGCCGCCTGGAGGCGCGCATCAGCACCCGGAGAAAGCCATGATCCAGATCAAGGGCGTACACAAGAGCTTTGGCAACGTGGCGGTGCTCGAAGGCATCGACCTACAGGTGCGCAGCGGTGAAGTGGTGTGCCTGATCGGGCCTTCCGGGTCCGGCAAGTCGACCCTGCTGCGCTGCATCAACGGCCTGGAAAGCTACGAGCAGGGCGAGATCCTGGTGAGCGGGGCGCGGGTCGACCGGCAGGCCAAGAGCATCCATGAACTGCGCACCCGAGTGGCCATGGTGTTCCAGCGCTTCAACCTGTTCCCCCATCGCACGGCGTTGCAGAACGTCACCGAGGGGCCGATCTACGTCAAGAAACAGGACCCCCGGCAGGCACGCCTGCGGGCCGAGGCCCTGCTGGAAAAGGTCGGCCTGGCCCATCGCATGCACGCCTACCCGGACGAGCTCTCCGGCGGCCAGCAGCAACGGGTGGCGATCGCCCGGGCGCTGGCCATGGACCCGGAGGCGATTCTCTTCGACGAGCCGACCTCGGCCCTGGACCCGGAACTGGTGGGCGAGGTGCTGGCGGTGATGCGCAAGCTGGCCGACGAGGGCATGACCATGATCGTGGTCACCCATGAAATGGGCTTTGCCCAGGACGTGGCGGATCAGGTGTGCTTCCTCCACAGCGGGCGCATCGTCGAGGCCGGCCCGGCCCGAACCGTGCTCAGCACCCCGAGCCACCCGCGCACCCAGGACTTCCTGCGGCGCTTGCTCAACCAGGGCGCGGAGGTGCAGGCATGAGCGCGTCCCAGACCCTGCGCATGCCGCCCTCGCTGTGGGCGGCCACGGCCAGGCCGGCCGAGCACACCCCGGCCCTGGCCGAGGACCGGGAGGTCGATGTGGCGATTGTCGGCGCCGGCTACACCGGCCTGGTGAGCGCCCTGCGCCTGGCCCAGAGCGGTGCCAGCGTCTGTGTGCTGGATGCCGGCGAGCCCGGCTGGGGCGCCTCCGGGCGCAACGGCGGGCAGGTGATCCCCGGGCTCAAGTTCGACCCCGAGCAACTGCTGGCCAAGTTCGGCCCGGTACAGGGCCAGGCGCTGATCGAAGCCGTGGGCTCGGCGGCCGATGAAGTGTTCGAGCTGATCAAGGAACACGGCATTCGCTGCGACGCCACGCGCAAGGGCTGGATCCAGCCGGCGTTTTCCGGCGCTGCGATGCACACCCTGGAGCAGCGCGCCGAGCAGTGGCGCCAGCGCGGCGTGGCCGTGGAGTTGCTGGACAAGGCGGCGGTGAGCCAGCGCATCGGCAGCTCGCAATACCTGGGCGGCTGGGTCGACCCGCGGGCCGGCAGCCTGCACCCGCTGAACTACGCCCGGGGCCTGGCCCGGGTGGCGATGGGGCTGGGGGTGAGCATTCACGGCCAGAGCCGGGTGCGGCAACTGCGGCGCGACGGCGGGCGCTGGACCCTGGAGACCGACCGCGGCGCGCGGGTGCGCGCCTCGAAGGTGCTGCTGGCGACCAATGGCTACACCGACGACCTGTGGCCGGGGCTGCGCCAGACGGTGATCGCCGCCAACAGTTTCATCATCGCCACCCGGCCACTGCCGGCCGAGCTGCGCCAGAGCATCCTGCCTGGCGGCGAGGTGTGTTCCGATGCCCGGCGCCTGCTGCTGTATTTCAAGCAGGATGCCCAGGGGCGCCTGCTGCTGGGCGGGCGCGGACCGTTTTCCGAGCCGCGCCGGGATGCCGATTGGAACCACCTGGAGCGCTCGTTGCTGAACCTGTTTCCGCAATTGGCGGGCATCCCCATCGAGTACCGCTGGAGCGGGCGCGTGGCCCTGACCCCGAATTTTCTGCCGCAGTTGCATGAGCCGGCGCCGGGGCTGTCGATTCTGCTGGGCTACAACGGGCGCGGCATTGCCTTGTCGACCCTGCTGGGCAAGCACCTGGCGGCGCGGCTGACGGGAGCGGGGCAGGGCTTTCCGTTCCCGGTCACGCCGTTGCGGCCGATTCCGTTGCACGGCCTGCAACGCCTCTACCTGGGCGCGGGGATCGCCTGGTACCGGTTGCTCGACGCCCTGGGCTGATCAGCTCGGGCAATCCTGCTCGCCGCCGTCCAGGCCCTGCTTGTAGCTCTGGCTGTGCAGGCTGGCCTTGCCGTTGCGCCAGGTCAGGGTCAGCACGTACAGCGAGTCGAAGTCGCTGGAGGCCCAGTCTTCGGTGATCGCGCGTTTTTCGCCCACGGCCTCTTCGGCGACCTTGTTGATCAGCTCCGGCAGGTAGCCGTGGGACCAGGCGGTGTAGACGATGGCGTTGTGATAGCGGTCGTGGAGCAACTCCCGCGCCAGGTCATGGGTGTCGTTGGCAGCAAAATCGATGTTCACCGGCAGGCCGAGCTTGATGGCGCTGGGGCTGATGGTCATCAGCGGGCGGATGTAGCTGTAGGCGTTGTCCAGCTCGCCTTCCTCGACATTGCGCGTCGGGTCGGCGGCGAACACGTACTGCGCCTTGCCGAATTTTTCCGGCAGCAGCGAGGCCAGGTCGATGGCGCGGTTCAGGCCCTGGCAGTTGAGCTGGCCGAGGCCGCCGGCGGGCTTTTCCGCATGGCGCAGGAACACCAGGGTCTGGGTGCCGTCCGCCGGTTGTGCACGACTGACGCTGGACTCAAGCGACAGGCACAGGGCGCTGCCCAGCAACAGGGCGGGCAACGGCAGGTAGCGGCGATCTTTGAAGTGACGGGCAAGGCGGCGGAGCAGCTTCATGGGGGGGCGATTCTTCGGGGTAATGAGGCGCGGCTGACAAACCGCTGTTTCCTGTCATCGAGCGTGGCCTGTCGCGGCCGTGGTTTCTGAGTCCTTGTATGGCATTTGGTTCGATTGTCTGCAGCTTAAGCGCCGCATGTTGCCGATTTAAGAAAGCCCGGCGGATAATCCTCCGCCGTTGCCCATCTGTGGCGTCGCCCCCTTTGATTGAGACTGGAAGCCTGTCATGAGCGATCTTTCCGCCTTTGCCGTTACCCAGAAATGGCCTGCGCAATTTCCCGAGTGGATTCAGTTGTACTCGTTGCCGACCCCCAACGGGGTGAAGGTCTCGATCATGCTCGAAGAGATCGGCCTGCCTTACGAGGCCCACCGGGTCAGCTTCGAGACTCAGGATCAGATGACCCCGGAGTTCCTCAGCGTCAGCCCGAACAACAAGATCCCGGCGATTCTCGATCCCCATGGTCCTGGCGACCAGCCGCTGGCGTTGTTCGAATCGGGGGCGATCCTGATTTACCTGGCGGACAAGAGCGGGCAGTTGCTGGCCCAGGAATCGGCGGCGCGTTATGAAACCCTCCAGTGGCTGATGTTCCAGATGGGCGGCATCGGGCCGATGTTCGGGCAGGTGGGGTTCTTCCACAAATTCGCCGGCAAGGACTACGAGGACAAGCGGCCGCTGGAGCGTTATGTGAACGAGGCCAAGCGGTTGCTGGGGGTGTTGGACAAGCACCTGGAGGGGCGCGAGTGGATCATGGGCGAGCGCTACACCATTGCCGATATTGCGACCTTTCCGTGGATTCGGAATTTGGTCGGGTTTTATGAGGCGGGCGGGTTGGTGGGGTTTGATAGCTTCCCGCAGGTGCAGCGGGTGCTGGCCAAGTTTGTGGCGCGGCCGGCGGTGATCCGTGGGTTGGAGATTCCCAAGGTGGTTTGAGGTGTTTTTTTAGGGGCGCGAAGGGGGGCATCTTCGGTATTGCGGGTGTGGCGGCTGGCGGTTTTGTCTTTAGGGTGCTGTGCCGCGGGGTACATATCCATGGGACTGTCATATTTTTTGTGTGCGGGCCGGTAACGGCCTGCCGCTAGGCAGGCCATGCTTTTACCAGGTCGGCCTGATAAATCGATCTCCGTACAAAATCGCAAACTGATTCATCGCACTTTTCCAATCATGCGCCGCTGAGCCCCAGTTCGCTGTGATGTTGCGCAGCCCCAGCCAGATCAGTTTGGTCGCCGCATCATCGTTCGGGAAGTGGCCACGGGTTTTTATGATCTTGCGTAACTGGGCGTTGATGCTCTCGATGGCATTGGTGGTATAGATCACTTTCCGGATGGCGGGTGGGAAGACAAAGAACGGAATAACTCGATCCCACGCCCGTCGCCAGGCAGCCACCACCGTTGGATATTGCTTACCCCAGGGCCCGTTTTCAAACTCATCCAGCGCCTGTTCAGCAGCTTCGGCGTTAACTGCCTGATAGATCGGCTTGAGGGCCTTGGCCAGGGCTCTACGTTTGTCCCAGGCCGCATAGTCGAGGCTATTGCGGATCAGGTGCACGATGCAGGTCTGCAGCGTTGTGTCCGGGAACACCGCACTGAGCGCCTCTGGCATGCCTTTAAGGCCGTCGGTCACAGCAATCAGCACGTCCTCGACGCCACGGGTCTTGAGGTCGTTGAACACCTTCATCCAGAACTTCGCGCCTTCGGTGTTCTCGATCCAGATGCCCAGAATATCGCGGGTGCCATCGGGCAAAACGCCCAGCGCCAAGTAGACCGCCTTGTTACGAACCAAGCCTTCTTCGCGGATTTTGACTCGCAGCGCATCAAAGAAAATGACCGGATACATCGGCTCCAGCGGGCGCTGCTGCCAGGCACCAATCTCTTCCATGACCTCATCGGTCACGGAGCTGATGAAGTCATGTGATACGTCCGTTCCGTACTGCTCGGAAAGAAAGGCCCGGATCTCCCTAACCGTCATCCCGCGGGCATACATGGCGATGATCTTGTCGTCGAAACCGGTGTAACGGCGCTCGTGCTTGGGAATCAGAATGGGCGAAAAGCTGCCATCCCGGTCACGAGGAATATCAAGCCGTAGCGGGCCATCACCGGTGAGTACCGTCTTAGCGCTCTTGCCATTGCGCAGGTTGGTTTCATCCTCCGGCCGCTGTGCGCCCGGAGGATAGCCCAGGTGATGACCCAGCTCAGCATTCAGGGCTCGCTCAATCAGCGCCTTCTTGAACGCTGCAGAGGCTTCTTCGATGGCTTCTGCGGTCATCAGCGGAGCAGCGGAAAACTGCTCAAGCAGCTCTTTCGGAACCTTTGGTAACTCTCGAAGCGGTTTTTTTTTGGTTGGCATACATGCACCTCTTACTCATGGTATGCCCGAACACAAAATTTCTGACAGTCTCATATCCATTGCTGCGGTCATGGCCACTTAGGGTTTCGCACTTACGGCGACTCACTTTTGTCAAACGACACAAAAGTAAGCAAAAAGTCTTGCCCCTCCATACGGCCCCTCGCTGGGGCTCGGGGTGCCCTCGCTTCGGCATTGCTCCGGGGGCTCGCCGCCACAGGCCATCCATGGCCTGATGGCGGCTAGCTCAGCATCCATGCCGAGCTGCCCCCTACGCAACGCCTGCTGGGAAGGGGCCTGAAGATCAAGATCAAAAGCCAAGGTGCGCAGGCCGGCTACAGAGTATGTGCGTTCTGTAGCCGCTGCTGAGCCTGCGAAGCTGCGAAAAGGTCCGCAGGACCTTCAGCCCTCCCAAGAGCAACGTCGCCCAGTGAAGGACAAATGAAACAAGGCCGGCCGGTAGGCCGCCGTCAGATTTTGATCTTGATCTGGTTTTTGATCTTCCTGCCCCCTTAGACACGATGGCCGAACGCAGGCATTGAGCCGTGGGTAACCCGGCAGGACGCCGGGTTAGCCGCCATCCGGCCATGGATGGCCGGTGGCGGCGGCCCACGGATCAATGCCGGAGTGAGGGCATGCCTCGCTATGCGAGGCACCGAGTGGAGGGGCAGAAGCGTTTTGCTCACCTTTTGCGCTTTTCAAAAGTGAGTCGCTGTAAGAGCGAAACCGCCAGCGGCCGTGACCGCAGCAATGGATATGCACCCCGTCCCACTCGCTATAAGAGCCATCCCTTTCAAGGTCTTAGGTAGAATCCCCTGAAATCTCAGTCAGGGATCCCCGAAGATGTGGACCGATGTTCTAGCTCGATTCGAGAAAAAAGCACCTGCCAGCGTCATGGCCAAGTTGGCGCTGGAGCAGGCTATTGCTCCTGAGTGGGTCGATCAGGTCTTCGAAGAACATCGGCAACGGCAGTACTCTCGTGAACTACTGTTCTCGACCATCATCAAGCTGATGTCCCTTGTTTCATTGGGTTTGAAGCCATCCCTGCACGCCGCCGCTCGGCAACTGGAAGATCTTCCTGTCAGCTTGGCAGCCCTCTACGACAAGATCAGTCGTACCGAACCTGCTCTGTTGCGCGCGCTGGTCACAGGCTGTGCGCAACGCCTGACCCCAACCATCAAAGAGCTGGGTTGCACCACGATGCTGCCGGGCTGGCAGGTTCGGGTAGTGGACGGCAACCACTTGGCATCCACTGAGAAACGTCTGGGCGCTCTACGCCACGAGCGAGGTGCCGCTCGTCCTGGCTTTTCGGTGGTTGTCTACGACCCCGATCTCGATCAGGTCATCGACCTTCAGGCGTGTGAGGATGCCTACGCAAGCGAGCGTATTTGTGTGCTGCCTTTATTGGCTGATGCCGAGCCGGGCCAGGTGTGGCTGGCTGATCGACTCTACTGCACGCTTCCGGTCATGGAAGCTTGTGAGCAGGTCCAGACATCCTTTGTCATTCGTCAGCAAGCCAAGCACCCACGCCTGATTCAAGAGGGTGAGTGGCAAGAGCCCGTACCTGTGGAAACAGGCACTGTGCGCGAGCAGATCATCCACGTCAGAGGCGGTTACCAATGGCGGCGCGTGGAACTGACGCTTCATTCGCCAACGGACTCGGGTGACAGCAGCTTGATGTTCTGGAGCAATCTACCTGAGAGCGTCAGTGCACAGCAGATCGCGGAACTCTATCGCCGCCGCTGGAGTATTGAGGGCATGTTCCAGCGACTGGAAGCGATCCTGGAAAGTGAAATCGAAACCCTTGGCAGCCCAAAAGCTGCCTTGCTCGGGTTCGCTACTGCGGTATTGGCATACAACGTCCTGGCCGTACTCAAACGAAGTGTCGAACAAGCCCATCGGGACACCCAGCCTGAAGGCTGGGAAGCCTCGACCTATCACTTGGCGGTCCAGGTCAGGAGTGGTTATGAGGGAATGCAGATTGCGCTGCCCTCGGAGTACCTTCCCGTTATCCCTGCGGAAAAACTGGCTCAGCGCTTGTTGGAATTAGCCAGAAACATCCAGCCAAAACAAGTTGCGAAAAGCCCCCGAGGCCCCAAGGTGCCCAAGCCCAAAACATGGGTGCAGGGGACGGCCGTGAATGCCCATGTTTCAACCGATCGAGTCATCAAGGCAGCCAAAACGAAAAGACCTTGAAAGGGATGGCTATAAGAGCGAAACCACCAACCGCCACACCCGCAACAACGAATATGTACACTTCACCCCCAGTCCCCCACCGACCCCAGGCCCCTTCTAAATGCCCGCCCTGAATTTCAAGCAAATCGACGTCTTCAGCTCCACCCCGCTTAAAGGCAACCCCCTGGCCGTGGTGTTCGATGCCGACGAACTCAGCGACGAACGCATGGCTGCGTTCGCCACCTGGACCAACCTCAGCGAAACCACCTTCCTGCTCAAACCCCGCGACCCCCGGGCCGACTACCGCTTGCGGATCTTCACCACCACCCAGGAGTTGCCGTTTGCCGGTCACCCGACCCTGGGCAGTTGCCACGCCTGGCTCGAAGCCGGCGGCGTGCCCCAGGGCGAGGAGGTCATCCAGGAGTGCGAAGTGGGCCTGGTGCGCATCCGCCGTCAGGGCAATCAGCTGGCCTTTCTCGCGCCGCCGCTGCTCAAGTCCGGCCCGGTGGAGCCCGAGGTGCTGGAGCAGGTGCGCCGTGGTCTGCGCCTGGCGTCCGGGGATATCGTGCAGGCGCAGTGGGTCGACAACGGCGCCGGCTGGCTGGCGGTGATGCTCGCCGAACGCCAGCAGGTGCTGGATCTGCAACCGGACTACCCGGCGCTGATCGGTCTGGCGGTAGGGGTGATTGCGCCCTGTGACCCCGAGCGCGATGACACCGATGCACAGTTCGAAGTGCGGGCCTTTATCGCCGGTGATGGCATGCCCGAGGACCCGGCCACCGGCAGCCTCAACGCCGGCCTCGCCCAGTGGCTGCTGGGCGCCGGGCTGGCACCGGCTCGCTACCGCGTCAGCCAGGGCCTGAGCATGGGGCGGGCAGGGCGGATTGACGTGGAACAGATCGGCGATGAAATCTGGATCGGCGGCACGGCGCGAACCTGCATTGAGGGACACCTGAGGCTTCTCCAAACCAGTGAGCAAGCATGCGGGAATACACCTTCGCCCACTGATCCGAGGCATCCATGAGCGTGCTGAGCCCTGGCGATTTTGTATGCGCCGGCACGCACAAGCCGGCACAGCTTCGGTGCGCCTGGGCCCAGGTTGTGTCCTGCAAGGGCTGGCTGCTGCGGGCCGGCCTGGTGGGTTTACTAGCCCTTGATCCCCTGCTTTGCAGCGCAGAAACCACGGCGGTCAAACAACAGCCCGGCCCAGCAACCTTGCCTGGCAATACACCGCGCAGTGAATCCGCGGCATCAGCCAGCGTGGCGGCCACGCCAGGGGGCAAGGGCGTGGCGGTGAATGCCACGTGCAACCTGCCGCTCAAGCCATCCGCCGGCAAGGTCGTGGAAATCTATTGGACCCAGGGCCCGGAGAATCGTCGCGTCGTGGGCCGCGAGGCTGACCATTACGTCGATCTCAATCTGATCGTTCGAACCGTGGGTTACCCGCTTGGCGAGTGCATCGAGGCGACAATTCAAGCCGAAAAGGCTGACGATGAAATTGCCGACAGGGTCAAGAAAATCGTGCTCAGGGGAAAGGTTGACGACGGCGGCATGGCCTACTTCAATACGCCTCTGAAGGACTACACCCTCAATTTGCAGGGCAGCGAGCCGCCGTAGTGTGCGCAACCGTGCTAGAACCAAGCGCCGCTGCAAGATTTGTCGCGCGCCGGTTTTCAATGGCGGCTGCCGCTGTTGCGTCAGATGGTCGCAGGCTGGCCGCGTCGAGGGGCCAACACCCCCTGAATCGCGGGGCCTGGCAGGTATTGTTACGGCTTCGGCAAGGCTCTCTTGAGCTGTGCGGGTTTGTACCCTGGCGGCTCTGGGCATAAGCTTTCTGCCTTTTTTCGCCATCGCTCGTGTTATCCCGCGCTCAGCCTTAGGAAAAATCATGTCCAGCCAGTTCCCAGAAGCCCGTCCCCGTCGCCTGCGTCGCTCCGAACAACTGCGCAGTCTGTTCCAGGAAACCGAATTCACCCTCAACGACCTGGTGCTGCCGATTTTCGTCGAGGAGGAAATCGACGATTTCGTGCCGATCAAGAGCATGCCCGGGGTGATGCGCATTCCCGAATCCAAGCTGGCCGGGGAGATCGAGCGTTACGCCCGGGCCGGGATCAAGTCGGTGATGACTTTTGGTGTGTCTCACCACCTGGACTGCGACGGCAGCGACACCTGGAAGGAAAACGGCCTGGTGTCGCGCATGTCGCGCATCGCCAAGGACGCGGTGCCGGAAATGATCGTGATGTCCGACACCTGCTTCTGCGAATACACCGAGCACGGCCACTGTGGCGTGATGCACGGCCATGAAGTGGACAACGACCAGACCCTGATCAACCTTGGCAAGCAAGCGGTGGCCGCGGCCCGTGCCGGCGCCGACGTGATCGCGCCGTCGGCGGCCATGGACGGTCAGGTCCAGGCCATCCGCCGGGCCCTGGATGCCGCCGGGTTCACCCAGACGCCGATCATGGCCTATTCCACCAAGTTCGCTTCGGCGCTCTACGGCCCGTTCCGCGAGGCCGGCGGCAGCGCGCTCAAGGGCGACCGCAAGAGCTACCAGATGAACCCGATGAACCGTCGCGAAGCGGTGCGCGAGTCCCTGCTGGACGAGCAGGAAGGCGCCGACTCGCTGATGGTCAAGCCCGCCGGGGCCTACCTGGACATCATCCGCGACATCCGCGAGGCCTCGCGCCTGCCGGTGGCGGCGTATCAGGTCAGCGGCGAGTACGCGATGATCAAGTTCGGCGCCCAGGCCGGGGCCATCGACGAGCAGCGGGTGGTGCGTGAAACCCTGGGCTCGATCAAGCGCGCCGGCGCCGATTTGATCTTCACCTACTTCGCCATGGACCTGGCCCTGGCCGGGATCTGACCAGGCCCCCGCCGTACCGCCACGAACGTCGTCCGGCGTTCGTGGCTCTTGCCAAGACTTCCGCCCCTACATGACAATGCGATTCATTATCAAATATGAATCCTTATTGTCATGCCCGCCGACGACTTATCCCTGCGCAGTGCCGTCACCGATTTGTACACCCATCACCAGGGCTGGCTGCAGGGCTGGTTGCGCCAGCGCCTGGGCAACACCTTCGATGCCGCCGATCTGGCCCAGGACACCTTCGTGCGGGTGCTCAAGGCGCGCAATGCCCTGGAGATCCGCGAGCCGCGGCCCTACTTGTCGCGCATCGCCAATGGCCTGCTGATCGACCTGTTTCGCCGCCGCTCCCTGGAGCAGGCGTACCTGGAGGCCCTGGCGCTGGTGCCCGAGGGCGAGCAGCCGTCGCCGGAGGAGCAGAACCTGATGCTCCAGGCGCTGTTGGAAGTCGACCGGCTGCTGGACGGCCTGGGGGCCAGGGTCAAGCAGGCTTTCCTGCTGTCCCAATGCGACGGCCTGACCTACGAGCAGATCGCCGAACGCCTGCAGATCTCGGTGCGCAGCGTCAACAACTACATGGCCAAGGCCATGGAGCATTGCTGCCTGATGCAGATGCGGATGCAGCTGTCATGAGTTTTGCCAACCTGCAACTGAGCGTGGGCGAGCGCCAGGCCATCAGCGGCGCGGCGCGCTGGTATGCGCAGCTGCGCTCCGGCACCGCCAGCGAACAGGAGCAGGCAGCCTGGCGCGAATGGCTGGCCGCCGACCCCTTGCATCGCCAGGCCTGGGAACGCACGCAGCAACTGGGCGAGCAGATGTCGGCCCTGCCTGGTGGTCTGGCCGGTTCCACCTTGCGCGGGGCCGGGCGCTCGCGCCGTGAGCTGATGCGCAACCTGGTGGTGCTGGCCTCGGCTGGGTCCCTGGGCTGGCTGGGCTGGCGCAGCGACAGCGCCCAGCAATGGCTGGCGGACTATCGGACCCGGGTCGGCGAGCGCCGCGAAGTGCGTTTGGCGGACGGCAGCGCATTGCTGCTCAACACCGACACCTCGGTGAATGTGGCTTTCGACGGTCAGCAGCGCCGGCTGCAGTTGCTCTGGGGCGAGATGCTGGTGAGCACCGGCCTGGATGGGCGGCACAGGCCATTGCGGGTCATCACGCGCCACGGCGAGGTGCAGTCCCAGAGCGCGCGTTTTGTGTTGCGCAGCGACGAGCGTGAGGATCAGGTGGCGGTGCTGGAGCAGGGCGTGCAGGTCAGCCTGGACAACGGTATGGCGTCGCGCCGAGTCGAGGCCGGCCAGCAACTGGCGTTCAGCGCTGGAGGCTTTGCTGCGCTGCGGTCCAGCGATGCGTCGGTGGGCGCCTGGCGCCAGGGCAGCATCATCGCCCTCGACCGACCCTTGGGGGACTTGCTGGCGGACCTGTCGCGCTACCGCCGCGGAGTGGTGCAGTGCGATCCGCAGATTGCCGGCCTGAAGATTTCCGGGGCCTTTCCCATCGATGACACCGATCGCGCCCTGGCGGCGCTTGAGAGCGGTTTCTCGCTGCGCATCGAGCGCTACACCCGCTATTGGGTGCGGGTGTCCCAGCGCCGCGTCGGCTGAAACCAAGCGGTAAAAAATAATTATTCCGGTCTTTGCACTTTTGCCCATTCTGATCCGGCTTATCCCCCAGTGGATTCATTTTCAAGAGCGGGGGAAGGCAAAGCATGTCTGAAGTTCACATGTCGCAGTTGGCCCAGGCCATCAAGGTCGGGCTCTGGGGCGCGCTGGCGGTGTATGGCGCCACGCTGCTGCCGTTGACCGCGGTGGCGGCCAGCGAACAGATGGCGGTGCGCCGCTTCGATATCGTGGCGGGGGATCTCACTGAGGTGCTGAGCCGTTACGCCAGTGCCGCCGGAGCGGCCATCTCCTTCGATGCGCGACAGATGGCCGACCTGCGTTCGGCGGGGCTCCAGGGAGATTACGGGGTGCGGGAAGGCTTTGCCCGGATCCTCGCCGGCAGCGGCTGGCAGGCCGAGCCGCAGAGTAACGGCAGCTATGTGCTGCGCCCCGTGCCCAAGGGCAATGGCACCCTGGAGCTGGGCACCACTCAGGTGCAGGGCCAGGAGCTGGGGGCCACCACCGAGTACTCCGGTTCCTACACCACCGGTGCCGTGACCATCGGCAAGGGCCAGCACTCGCTGAAGGAAACCCCGCAGTCGGTGACCGTGATCACCCGCAAGATGCTCGATGACCAGCACCTCAACACCATCGACCAGGTGATGGAAAAGACCCCGGGCATCACCCTCTACGACTCGCCCATGGGCGGCAAGTACTTCTACTCCCGGGGCTTTCGCATGACCGGCCAGTACCAGTACGACGGCGTGCCCCTGGACATGGGCAGCAGCTACGTGCAGGCCGACAGCTTCAGCAGCGACATGGCCTTCTATGACCGGGTGGAGATCCTGCGCGGCGCCGCCGGCATGCTCAAGGGCGCGGGCGGCACCGCCGGCTCGGTGAACTTCGTGCGCAAGCGTGGCCAGGCCACGCCCCACACCCAACTGATAATGTCCGCCGGCAGTTGGGACAACTACCGGGCCCAGGTGGACACCGGCGGGCCGTTGAACGATGCCGGCACCGTTCGCGGCCGGGCGGTGGTGACCCAGCAGACCCGGCAGTATTTCTACGACCTGGGGGAGCGCAAGGATCAGGTCTACTACGGCGCTCTGGACTTCGACCTCAGTGACGACACCATCCTGGGCCTGGGCATGGCCTATGAAGACGTTGACTCGCGTCCGTGCTGGGGCGGCCTGCCGCGCTACAGCGACGGCAGCGACCTCAAGCTCGGCCGTTCCACCTGCCTGAACACCGCCTGGAACAACTCGCGCAGCAAGCGCGCGACCTATTTCGCCGACCTCAAGCAACAGCTCAACGATGACTGGGCGCTGAAGGTGGCCGGGGTCTACAGCCGCAATACCCAGGACATTGAGTACGCCTTCCCCAGCGGTTCGGTGCCGGTGGGTGCCAGCCGCTCCAGCACCCTGATGCTGGGCAGCACCTATGACTACGACCAGGTGGACTACGGCTTCGATGCCTATGTCGACGGCCACTTCCAGGCCTTTGGCCAGGAGCACGAACTGACCTTCGGCGCCAACGCCAGCCGTTCGATCAAGGACGATTTCTATGCTGTGGCCGGCTTGCCGCAGCGGCAGAACGTGCTGGACCCCAATCATCACCTGCCCAAGCCCGATGCCAGCTACTACGAAAGCAATTCCACCCGGGGCGGCCCCACTGATCTGCGCATCCAGCAGCAAGGGCTGTATTCCACCCTGCGCCTGAAGCTCGCCGACCCGCTGACCCTGGTCCTGGGCAGCCGGGTCAGTTGGTACAAGTCGCAGAACGATGCCGTGGCCTACTGGCGCGACACCCGCACGCCCAGCAGTGCCCGATCCAAGGAAACCGGTGAGGTCACGCCGTTCGCCGGGGTGCTGTACGACCTCAACGACAACCTCACGGCCTATGCCAGCTACTCCAGCATCTTCACCCCCCAGGGCAGCTATCGGACCCTGGACGGTTCTACGCTCAAGCCGCTGGTGGGCAAGAGCTATGAGCTGGGGATCAAGGGCGAGTGGTTCGAGGGCCGCCTGAACAGTGCCTTCAGCCTGTTCCGCACCATCCAGCAGGACGCGCAGCAGGACGACCCGGCCTGCCCGGACAGCACCTGCTCGCTGAACTCGGGCAAGGTTCGCGCCCAGGGCTTTGAAGCCGAACTCAGCGGTGAGGTGATCGAGCGCCTGCAACTGCTGGCCGGCTATACCTACACCCAGACCAAGACTCTGGAGGATGCCGATCGCAACAACGACGGTCTGTCGTACAACACCTATGTGCCGCGCCACCTGCTGCGGGTCTGGGGCGACTATCAGCTGGGCGGTGCGCTGGAGCGCTTCAATGTGGGGGCTGGGGTCAATGCGCAAAGCGATAACTACCGGGTCTCGCCCATCAGCGGCAAGCCCATCAGTCAGGCCGGCTATGCGATCTGGAACGGGCGCATCGGCTATCGCATCGACGACACCTGGTCCCTGGCGCTGAACGGCAACAACCTGCTGGACAAGCGCTACTACACCACCATCGGCACCGAAGGCTTCGGTAACTTCTACGGAGACCCGCGCAACTTCACCCTGTCGGTCAAGGCCGACTTCTGAGGCCTGGTGGCGGCCGCGCAGGCCTTCTGCACGGCCGCTTCAGGCTTTGGGAGCCCGGCGTCGAGCAAGGCCATGAAACGCTGCAGCTGTGGCGAAGGGTTGTCCCGGTGCCAGTTCATGTACAGCCCGATGCTTGGCCCGGGCTGCGTGCCCATGGCCCGCAGCGGGCGGTAGGCGACGCTGCCTTGCAGCACTGCATCGGCCATCGAGCGGGGCACCAGGGCCACGCCGAAACCGCAGCCCACCAGGCCCAGCTGGGTGTGGACCCGGGCCACTTCCTGGACCACCTTCGGGGTGAACCCGGCCGCGCTGCACAGCGCCATCAACTGGTTGTGGTAGCCGCTGCCCAGGGCCTGGGACGTGAACACGAAGTCGTCGTTGGCCAGCTTCCGCAGGTCCACCTCTGGCGTCTGGGCCTGGGGGTGGTCGTGGGGCAGGGCGATGACGATCGGCTCATCGAGGATCAAGCGCGAGGCTATCTGTCCTTCGGGCAGCGGCAGCTCACGCATGAACGCCAGGTCGATGTCGCCGCCGAGCAAGCCCTTGAGCTGCTCAGCCGAAGGCAGTTCCCGCAGTTCCAGGCGCACCTCGGGCAAGGCTTGGCGAAAGCCCCGCAGGCGGGCGAGCAAGCTCGGATAGCCGGCCAGTGACAGGCTACTGACGCGCAGGCTGCCGGCCAGGCCCTGGGCAACATGGCGCGCCTGCTCGATGCCCTGTTCCAGGGTAACCAGGGTGCGCCGGGCGCTGTGCAGAAAATCCGCCCCGGCCGGGGTCAGGGCCACGCCTCGACGATTGCGCCGCAGTAGGCTGAAACCGAGTTTTTCCTCCAGGCGGGCGATGGCCTGGCTCAGGGGCGGCTGGGCCATGTGCAGGCGCGTGGCGGCCTTGTGAAAGTGCAGTTCCTCGGCGACGGCGATGAACTGGCGCAACAGGCGCGTTTCGATCATGGCGATGATTCCTGGCTGGGGCTTTGGGACTGTAAACCCCAAGGCTCACGGTTTCACAGCGAATTCATTGATATCAAAAACCTCTCACAGAACCTGGAATTTAGTATTAAGTCACTGATTTTCATGCTGTTACCCTGGAATTCACAAAGGAGGGAAGAGCATGGATTTCAGCGGCAGAACGGCTATTGTCACCGGCGCCGGGCGCGGCCTGGGCTTGAGTTATGCACGGGCTCTGGCCCGTCGTGGTACCCAGGTGGTGATCAGCGATTGCGGGAGCGACGGCAGCGGTAGCGGGGCGGATGAGAGTGTCGCCCATGAGGCGGCGCGGGCGTTGCGGGCCAGCGGTGCCAGGGCCCTGGCCGACACCGCCGACCTGGGCACCGAGGCCGGTTGCCAGGGGCTGGTGCAGCGCACCCTGGAGGCCTTTGGCAGCCTGGATATCCTGATTCACAACGCCGGCTGGGTGGGCTACCAGGCGCTGGAGCAGACCGACGCCGGGTTTCTCGAGCGCATGCTGGGGGTCAACCTGTATGCGCCCATCTGGCTGGCCAGGCATGCCTGGCCCCATCTCCGGCAGTCCGCCGCACCGCGGCTGCTGCTGACCACCTCCGACCGTGCGCTGTACCCGGAATATGCCCAGCCGGGGCTGCTGGCCTACTGCGCGGGCAAGATGGCCCAGGTCGGGATCATGAATGCCCTGGGCCAGGAAGGGGCGGAGCACGGGATCCGGGTCAACGCGGTGTCGCCGGTGGCCAAGACCCGCATGTGGGGCATCAGCGAGGAGCCGCCGGAACTCAAGCCGGACTGGGTGACGCCGGGGGTGCTGTTTCTGGTCAGCGAGCAGTGCCAGGACAGCGGCTACATCCTGCGGGCCAGCAATGGCCAGTTCAGTGCCTGGCGCCCCCAGGAGGCCCCCGGTGTGGATTACCCCCTGGACCTGAAGCGGATCGCGGCGGCCACGCCGGAGCAGTTCGCCCGGCGCTGGGGGCAGATCAAGCAGCCTTTCATCGGGGCTTGAGGGAGGGGGCGGCGCTCTGCGGGGAGATATCCCGTTCGCGGAAGTAGCGCTCCAGCACTCGCGGGTCGGCCGAGCGCTCGGCCAGGGCCACGTAGGTGTCCGGGCGCAGCAGGTAGAAGGCGTTGCGCGCCAGCCCCGCGGCGGCATGGGCCGGGCGCCAGTCGAAGGTGCGCAACGGCACCTGGTGCGCGCTGCACCAGTCGCGCAGGGCATCACTGGTGACGCCGTAGACATGCACCTGCCAACCCAGGTACTCCAGGCTGTCGAAGTTGTCGTGTTCACCATCGCGCACCCAGGGCAGGCGGTCGCCACCGTGCACCGGGCCGACGCCGCCGGCGCTCAGGGGCATGCCCCGGTAGTTCAGGGTGAGCTGCGACACGGTGCGAAACAGAAACTCCCGGGCACTGTCGAAGGCGGCGATCTTTGGCAGCAGCAAGGGCGCCAGGCGGGTGCGTACCAGGTAGGCGCCCGGGCCGTCGGCGGTGGCGAGGCTGAACACCCGATCGGTGGTGGACACCAGGCGCCGGGCGAACTCCAGGCGTTCGATTTCATAGCTGTCCAGCAGGCTTTCGGCGCTGTTGTCCTTGAGCACCGTTGCCAGTTTCCAGGCCAGGTTGATGGCGTCGCCGATCCCGGTGTTCATGCCCTGGCCGCCGGCGGGGCTGTGGACGTGGGCGGCATCGCCCAGCAGGAACACCCGGCCGCAGCGAAACTGCTCGGCCACCCGGTGATGCACCTTGTAGGTGGAAAACCAGTTGACCTGGCTGACTTCGACCTTGAGCTGGTGCATGGCGCGTTGGCTGACGTCTTCGAAACGCAGATTTTCCGGGTGCTCGGCGCGCTCGTCACGCACGGTGCCGATCAGCCGCGCGCGGCCGCTTTGGGCCAGGGGGAATACGGCGAGGAAGTCGGCGTCGTCCAGGTCTACGTGCAATTGGCCGTCGAGGCTCGGCCCGCTGGCCTCGACATCGGCGACGTAGAACACCTGTTGGTAGGTGCCGCCAGGAAAGCCCGTGCCCAGGGTTTTGCGTACGGTGGAGTGGGCGCCGTCACAGCCGGCCATATAGAACGCCTGACAATGT
The DNA here is from genome assembly GCF_009861525.1 of Pseudomonas sp. LD120. Taxonomy (GTDB): domain Bacteria; phylum Pseudomonadota; class Gammaproteobacteria; order Pseudomonadales; family Pseudomonadaceae; genus Aquipseudomonas. The sequence goes on from NZ_WVHL01000005.1 coordinate 2,791,533, forward strand.
TCTTCGCGGCCGTCGGGGCCGCGCAGGCGGGCGCTGATCAGGTGGCCGTGATCGGTAAAGGCCAGCAGCTCGGTTTCACGTTCGACGCTGACGCCGAGCAGCGCCAGGCGTTCGATCAGCAACTGCTCGTGTTCGTCCTGGGGAAAGATTTGCAGGAAAGGGTAGGGTGTCAGGTCTTCGCCGATGGCGTTGAACGGCAACTGTGCGGCCTGTTCGCCCCTGACCCAGAGGTTCACCGCTGGAACGTGGTAGCCCCGCTGGACGATGGCCTGGGTCAGGTCCAGTTGGCGATACAGTTCAAGGGTCCGGGCCTGTACCGCCAGGGCCCGTGAGGTGGTGCCCGGGCCCTGGGTCTTATCGATGATCCGTACCTTGACCCCTTGCTGGCGCAGCCAGAGCGCCAGGACCAGGCCGGTGGGGCCGGCGCCGATGATCAGTACGTCGCTGCAGTTCATGGGTTTGCCCTCATTAGGAGATCAACGTCATGCCTCTGGCTGCGGGCGGCGTCTGCCGCAGGGTCAACGCTGAGCGAAGGCCAGATTCAGACCGAGGCCGGCAAAGCTGGCGGCAAAGCTGCGGCGTAGCCAGCCCTGCACCTTGGGCGACTCGATCACTGCGGTGCGGAACAGGTTGGCCAGCAAGCCATAGAGCACGAACACGAAGAAGGTCATGGCCATGAACACGCCGCTCAGGAGCAGCATCTGCGGGATCGGGTCGCTGCCGTCGTGGGCGATGAACTGGGGCAGGAAAGCGAGGAAGAAAATCGTCAGCTTGGGGTTGAGGATATTCAGCAGGCAGGCCTTGAGCACCAGCGCGCCGGCGCTGTGGCTGAGCGCGTTGTTGTCCACGGCAAAGGCCGAGCGATCACGCCAGGTGGCATAGGCCAGGTACAGCAGATAGGCGACCCCGGCGAACTTCAGGCCCTGAAAGGCCAGGGCGCTGGTGTGCAGGATCGCCGATAGGCCAAGGGTCGAGGCCAGCAAGTGCGGGACGATCCCGGCGGTGCAGCCGATGGCGGTGAACAGGCTGGCGCGCTTGCCGGCCACCAGGGCGGTGGAAATGGTCAGGATCACGCCGCTGCCGGGAATCAGCACGACAATCAGGCTGGTGAGCAGAAAATCCAGGGTCAACATCCAGGGGGCACTCCATTGAGGGGGGGGGCGTCGGGTCAGATCCGTTCGGGACACCGCGTCGAGGGTTGGGGCCATCAAAATACACCTGACCACACCGGCAATAGAAGAATTTTAGCTTGTAGCCGCAGCCTCGCCTTGGCGAGGCTGCGCCAAGGCGGGCAATCCCCCGGCAGTTCTTCAGCATGCTCAGGATCGAGCGGCTCCAGCGTCGCTATGTTGCCCAGTTCGTTCGCAGCGCAAAGGTCCGCAGGACCTTGCCTGGCGATCTCCCGCCGAACCCGCAGCGGCCTCAAGAACCCCGCGCCCCTTCGGCGCACTGCCGCGCAGACCATTCGCAGCCTGCGGCAGTGGGAGGGCTTGGGAACAGAGCCGCCATTGGCTGGTCGAAAGCCGCGTGCCGCTGCTTTACTGGCACGGCCGTCACCCCGTTATTTCAAGGAGCGCCATGCTTGCCCCTCGTCTTCTCAGCGGCTTCCTGGGCCTGTCGTTGCTGGCCGGTTGCGCCAGCCAGCACGGCACCCAGGCGCCGACGCTGACCCCGGAACAGACCCAGGCGCGGATCCTGCGTCTGCTGCCGTCCCAGGTCAGCGACCGTCCGGGCTGGGCCCGGGATATCCAGGTGACCTTCAGCGCCCAGGGACTGGAGCCGAGTCAGAGCAACCTATGCGCGGTGCTGGCGGTGACCGAGCAGGAATCGACCTTCCAGGTCGACCCGGCGGTGCCGGGCCTGGGGCGCATCGCCCGGGAAGAAATCGACCGCCGCGCGGCCAAGGTGCATGTGCCGGCGCTGCTGGTCAGCGCCGCCCTGCAAGTGCGCGGCGCGGACGGCCAGTCCTACAGCCAGCGCCTGGCCAAGGCCCGAACCGAGAAGGAACTGAGTGCGATCTTCGATGACTTCACTGGCATGGTGCCCTTGGGCCAGACCCTGTTTGGCGGTTTCAATCCAGTGCACACCGGCGGGCCGATGCAGGTCAGCATCGCGTTTGCCGAAAAGCATGCCCAGGACTATCCCTATGCGCTGCAGGGCTCGATCCGTCATGAGGTCTTCAGTCGCCGGGGCGGCCTGTACTTCGGCACCGCCCACCTGTTGGGCTACCCGGTGGACTACCCGCAGCCGCTGTACCGCTTCGCCGACTTCAATGCCGGCTGGTACGCCAGCCGCAATGCCGCCTTCCAGGCCGCGGTGAGCCGCCTCAGCGGCATCAAGCTGGCCCTGGATGGCGATCTTATCCGTTACGACTCGCTCCTGCCCGGCAGCACCGAACGGGCGGTGCGTACCTTGGGCAAGCAGTTGGGGCTGCGCAACCCGCAGATCCGCGCCCAGTTGGAAAAGGGCGACCGCCAGGACTTCGCACAGACCGAGCTGTACCGCCAGGTGTTTACTCTGGCCGATCGCGCGGCGGGCCGCCCCGTGCCACGCCAGCAGTTGCCGGGCATCGAACTCAAGAGCCCGAAGATCACCCGCCAACTGACCACCGCCTGGTTCGCCAAGCGCGTCGACGAACGCTACCAGCGCTGCCTGCAACGGTCGCTGTAACCCCGAACGGCTGCACGGTATGCCTGCCTGCGGTAGGTGTTGGCTTGCCAGCGAAGGCGCACTCAATGGCAACGCAAAATTCAACGGCCTGTCCGCCGGCAAGCCGGTTCCTGCGGTGAGTGTCTGGCTTGTCAGGCGCCCTGGCGGCGTGGCAGGATGCGCCATGAATTTTTTCCGCCTCGACTCCCGCCTCCATCACCATCGACCTCACCTTCGGGGCCGTGGTCGCGTGTGCGCGTCGAGCGGTCAGTTATCGAGAGAACGCGATCACTGACCAACGATGAAAAAAACCAAGGCGCCCTGCAAGGCGCCTTTTTTATGGCCTGTCAAAAACCAAGAGGAAACACCCATGACCATGCTCCGTGGCACCCGTATCATCGCCGGCCCGCAAGCCGCCGCCCTGCGCACCCTGGAAGGACGCTTCCGGAGCTGGCTTCATCGAAGCGGGTGCTGAAGAAGTCATTGTCCCGGCGCTGTGGGGCCAGGACACCTTTATCGAAAAGGCCGGCGGCAGCGAAGTCATCGGCCAGATGTGGGCCTTCAACGACAAGGCCGGACGGCCCTGCTGCCTGATCCCGGAAGCCACCGCGCTGTTCCAGGAAACGGCCGACCAACTGCTGGCGGGGCGTGAGCAGGCGGCGTTCTTCTATGTTGCCCGCTGCTATCGCTACGAGCGCCCGCAAGCCGGGCGCTACCGCGAGTTCACCCAATTGGGCCTGGAGATCCTCGGTCCCGACCCGCAGCGGGCCCTGGAGCAGGCACGCCAGTTGTGCGTGGGTTTTCTCGATTCACTGGGCCTGGACTATGAGCTCAACCTCGGGGTCAAGCGTGGCCTGACCTACTACCTCAACGGCGAGGGCTTCGAAGTGCGTTGCCCGCGCCTGGGCGCACAGCAACAAGTGGTGGGAGCCGGGGCCTATCGCCAGGGTGCTGGCTTCGGCATTGGCCTGGAGCGCCTGCAACTGGCGCTGCAAGCCTGACCGCCCGGCTCCCACGGCCTGGTCAGGGGCGACGGCGGACGAACTTGCGCCACAGCCATACCCATAGCAGCACGAGGGGGAAGGCCAGGATCACGAAGGGCAGCACGTAGCTGCCTTTCTCCAGGGCTTCGGCAGTGCCATCGGCCAGATTGTCCAGCAGGTTGCTGAACGCGCGCTTGAGGCTTGAGTCGCGTTTGCTGCCGTCGCTGGGCACGAAGTTCAGGGTCAGGCGATTGGTGTCCAGCCGGCGTTGCTGGCCGGCAGCGGTCTGGGCCAGGGCTTGCAGGTCGTTCTCGATTCCTGCCTGTTCCCTGCTCAAGGCGATCAAGTCGCTGACGCTGATGTCCTTGCGCGCCGCCAGTTCATCCAGGCGTTGCTGCTGGGCCTTGAGCCGCTGCTGTTGGCGCTGCACATCAGCCACCGCATCGGCCAGGTCTTCGGCCGTGGTGATGCGCTCGCCCAGCTCCGCGCCCCGGGACGCTTGCTCGACGATCGGCTCGACCCCGTCCGGGACGATGCGCAGCACTGCCTGGGCGCGGTACTTGCCCTGTTCCAGACGCAGGATGTTGCAGGCACCGAACCGGGCTTTCTCACAGGCTTCGCGGGTTTGCGCCAGACGCGGGCCGATCTGTTCGCCCGGCAGGGACAGGGTCAGTTCATGTTCGTAGGCCAATTGCGCACCGGCTTTGCCCTGGGCGCCGCCGAGGGCCACAGCGCTGCTGCTGTGATCGCTGGGGGAGCAGGCGCTGAGGGCCAGGGCACCCAGCAGGGCAAAGGCCAGGCGGCGGGGGATGGAAGGGTGGTCGTCCTGATGTCGCATGGGGGCTCCTTGAATGCTTGAAACTGCCACTGGGGCGCAGGTGCGCATCTTAGCGTCCTTCCACGGATAGCCAGGATTTTGTTGTGGTGGGTAAAGCCCCATGTCGTCCATATACCTCGTTGCGCAAGATCGCTCGCAGCGATCAGCCCGTTCGTTACGGGGTTCCCCATCGTCATCATTGCCTATTGGCCTGGCCCGAAGCGGGTGCGCACAACCATTGAGGTCGCCATCCCAGTCTAAGGGTGCTCTGCAGTGGGGATGATTGGAAAATATGATTAATTGGTATTTTACGTATAAAAATTATTGTTTTACGATAATTTTATTTGTATTGTTGGCGCCTCAATCACTCATGAGGCAAGCCGATGTCCCTTAATCCTCTCGCTCAATTTAGCCAGCGTATGGCTGTTCTGACGCTGGTGTTCATTACATGCATGCTTGTGTTCAATGCCGCGCTGTGGATCTTTCCGGTGCTGGGGGCAAGTGATGGGTTGGGGGCGGGGTTTTCTCTAAGCGGGGTGATGCTTACCCAGCTTGCTGTAAGACTTGAGACGCTTGCGTGGTGGCAAGTATCGGGGGCGATCTTGATCTCCAGTGTGCCTTTGATTGCTTTGGCCAGTGGCTTGAATCACCTGCGTCGGCTGTTTCAGGGATATGCCCATGGCGAATACTTTTCCAGCAGCGCTGCCGTTCATTTGGGGAAAGTGGGGCGTGGGGTCGTGCTTTGGGTGGTTTCGGGTTTTATATGCACGCCGCTACTGAGCATGCTGGTGACCCTGCACGCACCATCTGGCGAGCACCTTTTTACCGTCAGCTTCACGCCTGCCGATTTTGTCGCTCTTTTCCTCGCCGGATGTATTGCTGTGATAGCCCGGATTCTGTTGCGTGCAAGTGAAGTCGACTCTGAAAATCAAACTTTTGTATAAGGTCACTTCATGTCGATCATTATTGAGTTGGATGTGATGCTGGCGAAGCGCAAGGTGAAGTCAAAAGACCTTGCCGCAGCGATTGGTATCAACGAACAAAACCTGTCCTTGTTGAAGCAAGGCAAGGTCAAGGGGGTTCGCCTCAGTACCCTTGAAGCCATTTGTCGCTACTTGAGCTGCCAGCCTGGTGACCTGTTGGTGTATCAACCGCAACCCTATGTCTTGACCGACTCTGTTTAGTGGCCTCACTGCGTGCCGCTGGCTGGGGGCTCTGGAGGCTGGTGCTGATTTGCCTGCCGGCCTCCCGCGAACCTCCAGAACCGTTAAAAATCCCTGCGTCTCCCGCGTCTCCCGCGTCTCCCGCGTCTCCCGCGCAGCCCGTTCGCAGCCTGCGGCAGTGGCTACAAGAAGCCACCTCGATCCCTGCGATTGCGCATCCTGTAGGTGCTGCCGAGCCCGCGAGGCTGCGCAAAGGTCAGCAGGACTTGCCTGGCGATCGCCCGCCGAACCCGCGACGGCCTCAAGAACGCCGCGGCCCTTCAGCGCACTGCCGCGCCGCCCGTTCGTAGCCTGCGGCAGCGGCAGAGGTGCTTAGCGTGTCCGCAGTTGCTGGGCGCCGCTGCGCAGCAATTGTTCGGTGGCGGCCCAGCCCAGGCAGCCGTCGGTCACCGAGACGCCGTAGCGCAGCTGGCCGCTCAGGGGCTGGCAGCCTTCGAACAGGTGGCTTTCCAGCATCACGCCCATCAGTGAGCGATCGCCCTGCAGGCGCTGCTCCAGGACCTCGTTGAACACCGCGGGCTGGCGCAAGGGGTCCTTGCCGCTGTTGGCGTGGCTGCAATCGACCATGATCCGCGCCGGGATCTTCAGCTTGTGCAGGTCGCGCTGGACCTGGGCCACGCTCTGGCGATCGTAGTTCGGCCCGCGATGGCCGCCGCGCAGCACCAGGTGGGTGTCGGGGTTGCCCGGGGTCTGGATGAGCGCCGGGTGGCCCTGGCTGTCGACGCCGAAGTGACGGTGCGGATGGGCCGCCGAACGCATGGCGTCACAGGCAATGGCGACGCCGCCGTCGGTGCCGTTCTTGAAGCCCACGGGCATCTCCAGGCCGCTGGCCATCTCGCGGTGGATCTGCGACTCAGTGGTGCGAGCGCCGATGGCCACCCAGCTCAGCAGGTCGTCGAAGTAGCCGGCGGCCATGGGTTGCAGCAGCTCGGTGGCGATCGGCAGGCCCAGGCGCAGCATCTCGCGCATCAGCTCCCGGGACAGGCTCAGGCCGCCGGCCATGTCGTCGCTGCCATCCAGGCGCGGGTCGTAGGCCAGGCCTTTCCAGCCGACGGTGGTGCGCGGTTTTTCCACGTAGGCGCGCATCACCAGGAGCATCTGGTCGCTCACCTCTTCGGCCAGGTGGGCCAGGTTGGCGGCGTATTCCAGGGCCGATTGCGGGTCGTGGATGGAGCAGGGGCCGACGACGACCAGCAGGCGTGGGTCGCGACCTTCGAGAATGGCGCGCACCGCCAGGCGGTGGTTGGTGACTTGTTGGTTCAGGGCCAGGGACAGCGGCAGTTGCTGCTTGAGCTCCAGGGAGCTGGGCAGGCGCCGGGTCAGGGGTTCATTGGCGCTGATGTGAGCGGACAGGGGCAGAGCGGATACGGACGAGTTCATGTTCGGTCTTCCTGGGCGGCGGCGGGGCATGGCCCGCGCGCGGCCCTACTGGGGTGTTCGACAATTGGCCGTACTGGCCATCAGTGTGCAATTGCCACCGGTAGGTGACCGATCGGAGGCGGCAGGCTGTCCCGAGCGGAGGCTGCTAAATCGCCAGGCGGAAAACATGTCGTAGCGGTAATAGGTGGCGTAGTTCATGGGGGGCAATCCTCAGTCAGTTCGGTGTGTTGCAAAAAAATCGGTTAAAAACATTGAGCCTGAAAAAACAAACCCCCGGTCGGGAGGCCGACCGGGGGTTGAGAAATCTCTGGTGGGCGACCCGTTTAAGTGGGCGCCGGTTGGGTATCAGGCGCGCCAGTGGCTAAACCAATACCCAAAATAAAAGTTGACCGGAGCGCCGTTGTCATTGACCCGGGCAGCCGCAACCGAACGCAGTGCGTTGGCGGTGTGACGATGCAGGGAAAGGGTCTGGGACAACATGGGTTTTCTCCGTGAAGTGGAGCGAGCTTACTAGAGGCCAGGTCCGCGATTCAATCAGTAATTTCTATGGACGTTATTGTCTCGGGCGATGGATTAAGCGGCGCCGGGATTTATGCCACACTCGCCGCTCTCCCTCGTTGCCCCGCCAAGGAATCTCCATGACCGTGCTGACCCTCGCTGTCGCCCAATCGGTGTCTATTGCTGGCGACGTGTCGGCGAATTTGGCTCGGCATCAGCATTTGATGCGGTTGGCGGCGCAGCAGGGCACGCAGTTGCTGGTGTTTCCCGAGCTGTCCTTGACCGGCTATGAACCCGAGTTGGCCGCCGATCTGGCATTGACAGCAGATTCGCCGACGCTGCAACCGCTGCGCGATTTGGCCCGAGAACTGGGGTTGACGGCCGTGGTGGGCATGCCCATCCGAGTGGCTAGCGATGGTCCGGTATTGATCGCCGCTTTGGTGTTGCAGGCCGACGGTGAGCTGACGGTCTACAGCAAGCAGCATCTGCATGCCGGCGAGGCACGCTTTTTTGCCGCAGGTTGTGGTGGCGCGCCGTTAAACCTGGGCAGTGAGACCGTGGCTTTGGCGGTGTGTGCGGACTTTTCCCATGCCGGTCATGTGCAGGCGGCGGTGGAGGCCGGGGCGTCGATCTACGCCGCCGGGGCGCTGATCAGCGAGGGAGGTTACGCGGCTGATAGCGCATTGCTGCAAGGGTACGCCCGCGACCACGCAATCCTGGTGCTGATGGCTAACCATGGTGGCCCCAGCGGTGGCTGGGCTTGTGCCGGGCGCAGCGCCATTTGGGATGCTCATGGCCAGTTGCTTGCGGCTATCGAGGGGGGCGGCGAGGCGCTGTTGATCGCCCGGCGCACTGCGGGGCAATGGCAGGCCGACGCAGTGATTGTGCGGTGATGGCTGCATTTGAACTGCGCCCGGCTACTGACGCGGACCTGGTGTTTGCCCGGGACCTGACCCGTTCCAGCATGCTGGGTTATTACATCCGCAATGATCTGCTGTGGCTCGATGACGCCTTTGATGTGGCATGGACCGGGCGTGAGAATCTACTGATTTGCCAGGGCTCGCAGGTGCTGGGTTTTGTCAGCCTGAGCCGTGATCTGCGTGCGTTGTATATCCGTGAGCTGCATGTGCTGCAGGCGTCGCGTGACAGGGGCGCTGGAGCCTGGACCTTGCAGCGGGTGCTGCAGATGGCCCGCCAGGAGCGGCGCGGGCTCTTGCGCTTGACGGTGTTCAAGGGCAACCCGGCACAGCGCTTGTACGAGCGGGCCGGGCTACGGGTGGTGGGCGAGGATGACTGCTTCTGGCGCATGGAGCGCGCGACGGCGGTAGACCTTGAAGGCGACCAGAATAATTGAGCGTCAATCGATCATGGCCGGCGCTAATACGCAAGGTCATTGTGAACGTTCAGAACCTGCTTGGAAGGCGAGTTTTCCGGTCTGTCCGGTACAAAACCCCCGCAGCGATTGGGCGCGGCGCTTGAGAGGTTTGCGGCATCTGGCAAACGGCTTGTCTTATCGCCTGCCGATGTTTTTTTTATAGCGCTTGTGATTAGGTTTGTACGGCGCTTTTTTGCTAAGGTGTCCGGCATCCTTTAAAGACCATATCGTGAGGTGTCTGCTTGATTAGGGTGCTAGTAGTCGATGACCATGATCTCGTTCGTATGGGCATTACACGAATGTTGGCTGACATCGATGGCCTGCAAGTAGTCGGGCAGGCGGAGTCCGGAGAGGAGTCCCTGCTCAAGGCGCGGGAATTGAAGCCCGATGTGGTCTTGATGGACGTCAAGATGCCGGGAATTGGCGGTCTTGAAGCCACGCGCAAACTGCTGCGCAGTCATCCGGACATCAAGGTCGTGGCGGTGACCGTGTGCGAGGAAGATCCGTTCCCGACCCGTTTGCTGCAAGCCGGCGCGGCGGGTTACCTGACCAAGGGCGCGGGCCTCAACGAAATGGTCCAGGCGATTCGCCTGGTGTTTGCCGGTCAGCGCTACATCAGCCCGCAGATTGCCCAGCAACTGGTGTTCAAATCATTCCAGCCTTCCAGTGACTCTCCCTTCGACGCCTTGTCGGAGCGGGAGATCCAGATCGCATTGATGATTGTTGGCTGCCAGAAAGTGCAGATCATCTCCGACAAGCTGTGTTTGTCGCCGAAAACCGTGAACACCTATCGTTATCGTATTTTCGAGAAGCTGTCGATCAGCAGCGATGTTGAATTGACGCTGCTGGCGGTTCGTCATGGCATGGTCGATGCCAGCCTCTGAAATGACCGACCTGTTTGATCCCAGCGCTTTTCTTTCTACCTGCAGTGGCCGCCCCGGTGTGTATCGCATGTTCGACAGCGATGCACGCTTGCTCTACGTCGGCAAAGCCAAGAATCTGAAGAACCGCCTGTCCAGTTATTTCCGCAAGACCGGCCAGGCACCGAAGACCGCTGCCCTGGTGGCGCGGATCGCGCAGATTGAAACCACCATCACCGCCAACGAAACCGAAGCGCTGCTGCTGGAGCAGACGCTGATCAAGGAATGGCGACCGCCCTACAACATCCTCCTGCGTGACGATAAGTCCTATCCCTATGTGTTCCTGTCGGACGGTGACTTTCCGCGCTTGAGTATCCACCGCGGGGCAAAGAAGCAGAAGGGCAAGTACTTCGGTCCTTATCCCAGTGCGGGTGCCATTCGTGAAAGCCTCAGCCTGTTGCAGAAGACCTTCATGGTCCGCCAGTGCGAGGACAGCTATTACAAGAACCGTACGCGGCCTTGCCTGCAATACCAGATCAAGCGCTGCAAGGCGCCTTGCGTCGGCCTGGTGGAGCCCGAGGTCTATGCCGAAGACGTGCGCCACTCGGTGATGTTCCTGGAAGGGCGCAGCAATGCGCTGACCGATGAGCTTTCCAGCGCCATGGAAATGGCCGCCAGTACCCTGGACTTTGAGAGCGCTGCCCAACTGCGGGACCAGATTTCCCTGCTGCGCAGGGTTCAGGATCAGCAGAGCATGGAAGGCGGCACTGGTGATGTGGATGTGGTCGCGGCCTTCGTCAATCCGGGCGGCGCCTGTGTGCACCTGATCAGCGTGCGTGGCGGGCGGGTGCTGGGCAGCAAGAACTTCTTTCCCCAGGTCGGCATCGAGGAAGACGTGGCGCAAGTCATGTCGGCCTTTCTCGGTCAGTACTTTATCAGCAGCCCTGAGCGCGACCTGCCGGCCGAGCTGATCGTCAATGTGGTCCATGAGGACTTTCCGAGCCTGATTGCCGCCATCGACGAATTGCGCGGCCGTGAGCTGACCATCAGCCATCGGGTTCGTGGCACACGCGCCCGTTGGCAGCAATTGGCCGTAACCAACGCCGAGCAGGCATTGAGCGCGCGTTTGGCCAACCGTCAGCACGTGGCCGCACGGTTTGAGGCCCTGGCCGAGGTACTGAACCTGGAAGAGCCACCGCAGCGCCTGGAGTGCTACGACATCAGCCACTCCAGCGGCGAAGCCACTGTGGCCTCCTGCGTGGTGTTCGGACCGGAAGGGCCGCTGAAATCCGATTACCGCCGTTACAACATCGAAGGCGTTACCGCTGGCGACGACTATGCGGCCATGCATCAGGCCTTGACCCGGCGCTTCAGCAAGCTCAAGGACGGCGAAGGCAAGCTGCCGGATATTCTTTTGGTGGATGGCGGCAAGGGGCAGTTGTCCATGGCGAGAGACGTGCTCAATGAGCTGGCAGTGCCGGACCTGATTCTTCTGGGCGTGGCCAAGGGCACAACCCGCAAGGCCGGCTTTGAAACCCTGTACCTGAATGACGCGGCCCATGAATTCACCCTCAAGGGCGACTCACCGGCGCTGCACCTGATCCAGCAAATTCGCGATGAGGCACACCGCTTCGCGATCACCGGTCACCGCGCGCGACGTGGCAAGACCCGGCGCACCTCGACCCTTGAAGGGGTGGCGGGCGTCGGGCCGAAGCGTCGGCGTGACCTCCTTAAACATTTTGGTGGATTGCAAGAACTGTCCCGTGCCAGCATCGACGAGATTGCCAAAGCGCCGGGAATCAGTAAAAAGCTCGCAGAGTTGATTTATGCAAATCTGCACAGCGAGTAGAATGCTCAATCACCTCGTAGCCAGTTGTGCCGATGAATATCCCTAATCTGATTACCGTTCTACGCGTTCTGCTCATTCCGATTTTCATATTGCTGTTCTATTTGCCTTATAGCTGGAGCTACATGGCGGCCAGTTCAGTATTCGCCTTCGCGGCCGCCACGGATTGGCTGGACGGATACTTGGCGCGGCGCCTGGAGCAGAGCACGCCATTTGGCGCGTTTCTCGATCCGGTGGCCGACAAGCTGATGGTCGCGGTAGCCCTGGTGCTGCTGGTGCAGGAGCACGGCAATCTGTGGCTGACCTTGCCGGCCGTGGTGATCATTGGTCGCGAGATCGTTGTATCAGCTTTGCGCGAATGGATGGCTGAACTGGGCGCCCGAGCCCAAGTGGCGGTGTCCAACATGGGCAAATGGAAAACCGCGGCGCAGATGCTGGCGCTGGTGATCCTCCTGGCCAATCCATCGGATTTCAGCTTCTGGGTGCTGGTGGGGTATGCCTTGCTGCTGGTTGCGGCGGGGCTGACGTTGTGGTCGATGCTGCAGTACCTGCGGGCTGCCTGGCCGCATCTGAAAATCGATAACGAAAAAAAATAACTTTTTTTGAATCAAAGGCTTGACGCGCATTCTGATTTCTATAGAATGCGCACCACCAAGACGACGCGGGAATAGCTCAGTTGGTAGAGCACGACCTTGCCAAGGTCGGGGTCGCGAGTTCGAGTCTCGTTTCCCGCTCCAAATACAGTGCTGCAGAGTTCCACAGAATTCTGTAAGCCATTGAAATCAGGACCTTCGGGTCCTTTTTTCGTTCAGGCGGGTTCCACTGAAATCCAGCACCATCCAGTGCTTTTAAGTCCAGAATTGAGTCCCTGTAAAAAGGCTTGAATTCGGGCAAGCGCTGAATCGGTTTGTTGCTGGAGCGGTGCGAGCATCGAGATGAGCATCCGGCCCCTGACTCTGTTCAGGCGCTCACGATGGCACTCTCGGATATGGCCGTTCGGCAAGCCCGAATCACCGGTCATGATTATTCTCTCGGCGACACTGATGGGCTTGCGCTCAACGTAACAGCTCGTGGCAGCAAGATCTGGCATTACAGGTATTATTGGGCGGGCAAGCAGAAGCGCATGTCCTTGGGCGGCTATCCGCAAATCAGCCTGAAAGAAGCACGTGCGCAGCGTGATGAGGCACGTGCTTTGGTTGCCCATGGCGTCAATCCCCTTGAAGACCGTAAGCAACGACGACGTGCTGCGCTCGGTGCGCAAGAACATACCTTTGAGGGAGTGTTTGAACAGTGGATTGAGTTCCGCAGGCTTAGCCTGAAGGAGGGCCGACAGAGCACGCTCTCTCAGATATTGAGAACTTTTAATAAAGACATTCTGCCAACTCTGGGTTTACGCTCGATTTTCGACATCAACCGTCATGATTTGTTGGATGTGCTAGGCAGAATTGAGCGACGTAAGGCGTTGACCACTGCCGAAAAATGTCGCACCTGGTTTAATCAACTGTTCCGATATGCACTGGTTAAGGTTGAGGGGGGCGAGCAGAACCCAGCCTCGGATCTTGATGTTGTCGCATTGCCCAAACCGTCTGTTGCGAATAATCCATTCTTGCGTATGCACGAGCTGCCAGCGTTATTGGCGGCAATCCAAGGCTACGGTAGGGCTAATCAAACTCGGCTTGGCCTTCAGTTGTTGCTGCTGACCGGTGTCCGCACAGGTGAACTGCGCCAGGCTACACCTGATCGGTTTGATCCGGAGAATCGTTTGTGGGTCATACCGCCCGAAATCGTGAAACAGCTGCAGAGCGAGATGTGAAAGTCTGGGCGGCAGGCCGCAAATATTCCTCCTTACATCGTTCCATTATCAGTTCAAGCGCTGGAACTAGAGCATCAACTGCTGAGCAACGTTGTGCCCGCTCAACGTTATCTGCTAGCGCATTGCAGCGACCTCAGTAAACGCAGCCGACACGGCATCGAGATCCCTCGGTAAACGCTGGCTCGCTGGATTATCCAGTGCAGCGAACACTTCCAACCGCTGCTGAATCTGATGCGTGATCGGTTACTGGAAAGTCCGGTCATCCACTGCGATGAAACCAGCGTTCAGGTCCTCAAGGAACCGGATCGAGACCCGACCCGCCAATCCTGGATGTGGGTACAAGCCAGCGGCCCACCCGATCGCAAAGTCGTGTTGTTTGACTACACGTCCAGCCGCGCTCAGGAAGAGCCACTGCGTCTGCTGGAAAATTACCGTGGCTATGTCATGACCGATGATTACGGCGGCTATAACGCCTTGGCATTGCAATCGGGTGTGGAGCGCTTGGCGTGCATGGCCCATGCACGACGCAAGTTCGTGGACGCGCAAAAAGTGCAGCCCAAGGGTAAAACCGGACGGGCCGATATCGCGCTGACGATGATCAACAAGCTGTACGGCATCGAGCGTGAACTTAAGAAAGCCGACGATGAACAGCGGTTTATCGCTCGCCAGGAAAAGAGCCTGCCGATCTCGGGGCAGATGAAAGTCTGGCTGGATAAAACCCAATCCCAGGTGACGCCGCAAAGTGCACTAGGCAAGGCGGTGCATTATCTGGCGAATAACTGGAGCCGACTGGAACGTTATGTCGAAGCGGGTTATTTGCCCATCGACAACAACACGGCCGAAAGAGCGATCAAGCCGTTTGTCATCGGGCGCAAGGCCTGGTTGTTCAGCGATACCGTCAACGGCGCCACTGCCAGCGCGAAGATCTACAGCCTGGTCGAGACCGCCAAGGTCAACGGCCAAGAGCCCTATACGTGGCTGCGCCACGTACTAGAGTGGCTGCCGCATGCCTCGTCAGTAAAGGACTACGAGGCGCTACTGCCGTGGAACTGCTCGCCCGAAATGCCACAGTAAACCGTTGACCCACTGTTGGGCAGGTGGGGTTTATGGATCGCATACTGTTGTTGGGCCAGCGGGGTGATACCGAATTTTTAATGCGAATTTATAGAGAGACATTTGTTTTTCAATTGTATTGAATTATGCCGGAAATGAAATTTCGCAATCTCCTACGATATCAAAAACGTGGTCGTAAGTGCTTAATATATATCTCTTCTTGCATCCATAATTCTCACCAATTACCTCATCAAAGCTGGATATGCTATGTTTTTCATATGGGTATTTGTCGAGTGTATATATTGAAATCATGTCTATTTTTCGAAAGTTAAATGTAATGTTGACGAGCTTTCTCTCCTTTTGCTTAGGTATGCACCCAGGAAGCCAGAGAGTTGCAATTATTTTTATTTCAAAAGGAGCTGGAGTCAAAAAAAATTGAATTACGCTCACTGCATCTCTTGAATGTATTTTTCCATATTTTGTTTCGACTGGTTTTACGTTCATTTTATCCCCCCGCACTTCAAGTAAATTGATTTTCCTGCCGTTTCGGTCGAGAATCTACGATTCAAATCTATAGCGTTAAGTTCCGCGGGTGTAGCCCAGCGAGATGGCATTTTTTCAATCCCTGCTTCTTTGGCTGCATACAATCTACGATTGTCTAGGCTGAACACGGAGTTTTTATTTGCACCCTGTAGTATGAGTCTTTCCTGCGTTTCTAAAGGAAGATCTCTCATCCTTACTTTACGTATAGGCTCAACCTCATTTATGTAGGTGGGGTCATTCATCAGTCGGTGTTTTAACTCATTTAAACTGCCGCCATCAGCAAATGTGGGGTTAATTGTATCCTGAGAATAAAGAACAGTTTTCGGGCTTACCATCTGCAAACCAGATGGATCAACCCAACTCAACGGATTATCCACATACCCCTGCGGTCGAGTCCCACCTCCCAACCCCAGCGGATCCGGACTCAAATACTGCGCCGTCTCCGGGTCGTAGTATCGATGCCGATTGTAGTGCAGGCCACTCTCTTCGTCGTAGTACTGACCCGGAAAGCGGATCGGGCAGGTGGTCTTGTTGATCGGCACCACATTGCTGCTGGCGAACTCGTCATTCGCGGCTTGCCATAGCCTTGCTTGGCCCCAGACGTTGGGGCTGTTGCTCCAGCCTAGTTGGCCGCTTTCGTCCAGTAGCTCTCGGGGCGTGCCGAGGTGGTCGGTGACGATGTACCAGAGTTTGTCGCCTTGCTGTTGCGCCAGCGGGGTGATGCCGCCGGGGGCGTAGCTCCAGCGGGTGGCGTGTTCGAAGGCGACGGTGCCGTCGGCGTAGATGGGCGCGGCTTCGAGCAGTTGTTCGCCGCTCCACAGGTATTCCTCGCCGATGATGTGTTGTTCGCTGTGGGCGTAGTGTGTGTCGCGTTTGTTGCTGCGGCTGAAGTTGAACTTGCGCGTGCGGCGGCCAAAGGCGTCGTACTCGTAGCGCCAGTGTTCGTTGTTGGGGGTGTAGAGGTCGGTGAGGCGGTTGTCGCTGTTCCAGCGGTATTGCCAGCGCTGGGGGCGGAAGCCGTGGCGGTCGACGATTTTTTCGGCCAGGCGGCCGCAGGCGTCGTAGCGGTAGCGGTTGGCCCCGGACTTGACCACGCGCCCGCCTTTTTGCTCGGCCTGGACGCCCATGCCCTTTGCGCTGTGGATCTGCCCTTCGCTGAGCAGATTCAGGGCGTTGTCGTAGAGCCATTGCTGCGGCTGGCCCTGGCCCAGGTGGGCGGCGATCAGTTGCTGGTTGGCGTTGTAGCGGTAGTGGCTCTGGCCCCAGCGGTTGTCGTCGATCTGGATCGGGTTGAAGGCTTTGTCGTAGCGGTAGTGGCGTTCGACAAAAGAGCTTGCGGCTGCGCCGGTCTTTTGCTCGGTCAGCAGGCTGAGGCGGTTGTAGTGCTGGTGCAGGTTGAAGCCGGCGCTGCTGCTGCGCTGGATGTCGCGGCCCAGGGCGTCGCGGCTGATCTGCAGCGGTGCATGGCCGGCGATCAGCAGTTGCGCCAGGCCGCCATTGCGGTCGTGCTGCCACTGTACCTGGGGCAGGGCAGCGAAGGCTTCCTGGGCGTTGGCCTGTTCGGCGATGGCGCCGGCCTGTTGGCCGATGGGCAGGCCGCTGGCGGGGTCGTACTGATGTTCGATCAGGCGGCCATTGAAGCGTTCGCTGAGCAGGCGGCCGACGGCGTCGCGTTGGTATTCGATACGGGCGCCGGGGCTGTTGACGCGGATCAGGTGTCCGACGTCGTTGTAGTTGAACTCGGTCTGTTCGCTCAGTTCGCCGGTGGCCCGGTAGTGAGCAATGCTCAGCAGGCGTGCGCTGGCGATGTCGTAGTGGTAGGCCACGCGGGCGCCGTCGGCGCAGTGTTTTTCGCTGAGCCAACCGACGGCGTTGTAGCGGTAGCGGGTGAGGGTGCCGGCGAAGTCGCGTTCGGCGATCAAGCGTCCGGCCTTGTCGTAGGCGTATTGATACACGTCGCCGACGCCATTGGTCAGTCGGGTCAAGCGGGTGAGTTTGTCGTAGCCCAGGGTCAGGCTTTGCCCGCCGGGGTAGGTGAGTTTTTCCAGCAGGTCGAAGGCGCCGTAGCCGTAGCGAGTGCGATGACCCTCGCCATCGATGAAGCTGGCCAGTCGGTGTTCGCTGTCGTAAGCCCAGTGTTGTTCGGTGCCATCGGCCAGGGTCACGCCGCTGAGGGAGCCGCGGGGATGGGCATGCTTGCTTTGATAGGCATAACGGGTGACCTGGCCCAAAGCGTCTTGCTGCTGGAGAGGGCGGCCCAGTGTGTCCAGCTGTACGCGGCTGATTTGGCCGTCCGGTTGCTGGATTTCGCTCAGGCGCTGTTTGCGGTCGTAGCGGTAAAGGGTCTGGGTGCCCTCCGGCCAGGTCTGGCTCAGCAGCTCGCCGTGGGCGCCGTGTTGATAGGTGGTGGTTCGCCCATCGGGATCTTTGACGCTGCTGAGGTTGCCTTGGGCGTCGTACGCCATTTGCCAGGTGACACCGTCGGCGGCGACGTAGCGTGTCAGCAGGCCTTGGGCGTTGTAGTCAAAGGTGTGCCGGGTGCCGTCCGGGTTGATTTGGGTCAGCAGCTCGCCGAAGTCGCTGTAGCGGTACGTGGTGGTGCGGCCCAGAGGGTCGGTGGTGGCGACCTTGTGGGTGTATTCGTTCCACTCGGTGACCCATTCGTGGCCCAGCGCATCGACTTTGCGCACCACCAGGAAGTCGCTGTTGTAGTAGTGCCGACTGCTACCGCCTTCAGCGTCGTGGTAGTCGGTGCAGCGGTTGGCATCGTGGTATTCGAAGCGGTCGGTGTAATGACCACTGTCGGCATGGGTGCGAATGACTCGCCCTTTGGCGTCGTAGGCAATGTGGAAATGGGTCTTGTCGGTGTCGTGCCACTGGGTCATGTGGCCGGCGTTGTTGTAAGCGTGGTACAGGGTGCCGAATTGGTGACTGGCGCAGCCGGTCAGCATGCTGTGTTGCTCATAGCGGCAACTGAGCAAGCGGCGCGGGCGTTGTTCGCCGTCGTGCAGGGTGACGCCTGTCAGCAGGCCCGTGCTGCTGAGCTCGATGTGCAACTGATAGCCGTCGCTGTGCTCGATACGCTGCAACCGCTGCTGTGGACCGTAGATGAAGCGGATGCGGTTGCCGTTGCCGTCTTCGATTGCCGTCAGGGGGCGAGTGTGGTTCGGGCTGTGGGCAAAGCTCAGGGTTTGCTGGGTCGCGCGGTCATACAGGCGCAGGGTGCCGGAACGTTGGCCGCTGAGCAGGTAGCGACCGTTGCGCCGGTTATGGGCCTGGACTTCGTCGTCCGGCGCTTCGTAGTCCAGGGTGCTGCCATCGACGGTGTGATAGGTAATGCGCTGGCGATCGAGCACCAGGTGCTGGGACCAATCGTCGACCCATTTCCACCCCAGTAACCCACGAAAACTGGCCCGCGAGCGATACAGGCGCGAGAGTTTCAGCGGGATGCTGCCGGGGATTTCCAGCACCGGCCAGGTCTGCAGGTAGTCGCCGGTGGCGACATCCACCGGTTCGCCTTCCAGGCTGCATTTGCTGGTTTCGCAGTTCTTGCCGCTGTCGGAGGTTCTTCCGGTTTTTACATCCTCGGCAGTTCCATGCGCTGCTCCTTTTGGCTTGACGTGAACGCCATCGCCGACTTTGGTAGCAATAGGCTCGACTTTTTCAGCCGTGCCGGTGTTCTTGAGCGCTTTCAACGCCTTGGCTGCTTTAGCGGCAGACGCGGCCTTGCCTGCCTTGAACAGTGCCCACGGCAAGGTAGCAATCTCCACCCCGGCCCGCGTCACTGCTTCAATATGGTTGCCCTTGGACCAGGCGTCCGTCACGGGTTTGACCAGGGCCGAACCTATGGCCTTGGCACCGCTGCTGATGTCCGCTCCGACAGTCCCCGGCGTTATGTTTCCAAGGCGCATGTTCTCCGCGAGGATCTGCGCATCCAAGGCACGGCCGCGCAGACCATCGGCGGTGTAGTTGCTCTGCAGGCTCTTGGCTTGATGCTTGGCCCCGGTGTAGGCCAGTTCACCCAACCCCATGACGGTGTCTTTGGCAAACCCGGTCACGCCACGGGTGACTTGCGCATCGGCGTCCGCCACCGCCGGAAAGTAATGGGCAATCAGCGGACCCATGGGCGTCGAGCCCAGCACCGCCCCTTGCTTGATGCTGGCGATGCCCTCATCGGCGCTTTTGTTCCAGCCGTCAAAATCGATGTACTTATCCAGCCCATCGATGTCGAGTTGCTGCTGCTTCAGGGCTTCGCGCTCGGCCTCCAACGCTAGCAGGCGTTCGCTGGTGCGCTCTCCGGGAGGTGCCAGGTCGCTCGTCTCACTGGCCACCGGACTGGCCGACTGGGCGACCGTCACAATCTTGCCCAAGGTGCCGCCCACACCGGCTGCGTTGCAGTTGATCAGGCAGGCGCTGTCGTGCCGGGCCAGCGGCAAGCCATTGACCTTGACGTTGCCGTGGCCCTCCAGCAGCTTGACGTGGCCGGCACCCAGCGAGGTGCCGGCGACCACATGAGCACCGGCGTCGGCCTGGACCTGATTGAAGAGGTCCCCCAGCCGATAGACCTTGGTGCCACGGGCCTTGACGTCGCGGGAAGCCAGCACCGGTCTGTCCAATGTCGCGAACGAGTCGAAAGCCACCACCACCGGCCCGACCCAGCAGAAGTCCGGCACGCTGCACACGGCTTGCCATTCACTGCTGTCATGGGCGACGTGGCGCTTGCTGCCGCCTTTGGCGGTGGCGGCCGCGTCCCTATCGACCGGTGCCGACTCGGCGGCTACCGCTTGAGTGGCGGCGGCTTTTTGCGCGTCCAGCTCAGCTTTCAACTGCCGCAGTTCACTGAGCCTGCGCTGATCCATCAAGCGTTGTTCCGCTGCCGCATCATCGGCGCTGTCGGAGATCGTTAACTTGTCCGTCATGTTCAAGCCTTCCCTGGCAACGCGGCGGTGCCAACCAGCGCCATGCTTATCTGGCTGACCCCCGCCGTTACCGGCAGGCGCCAGAGCAACACGGCCTGACGCTGGTCCAGGTCAAGGCGCAGGGTGTCGAGCACCGGTACGCTTACGAAGGGCTCAGTGTCCGTGCTTTCACACACCACCAGCGGTGCAACTCCGGGCAGTTGCGTGATGTAGTCGCCCTCGCTCAGGCAGCCCTTGAGCTGCACACTCTCATCACCGGTCAGATAGGGCACGGCCACCTGGTCGGCCGGGGCGCTCTGGTAAAAGCGTGGGTCGAAGTCGTCCGGCAGCAGCGGATAGCGTTCAGCGAGCCATTGCGCGTCCAGCGTGCCTTGCAAGCCCACGCGCGGCTGCCACCAGCGCGCCAGCGCGGTCAGGCCCACGGGCTGCAAACGTTGCGAGGGCGCTTTGTAGGGATGTGCTGGGTCTTCAATCTGAGGGGCGGGCAGGCTGTCCAACTGCGCGATTTGTGCCTCGATGCGTTGGCGCACCGAAGCCTCCAGGGTGTTCAATTCAGCCGCGCTCGGCAGCCAGCCACAACCGGCGGTGTTGCTGGGGTAGCTGACGCTGGGAATCGGCGTCTGCCCGGGTGACGGCTCGGGGTCGTAGAAGCAGCCGCCAAACGCCAGGCGGTAATCCAGCGCGACCTTTTCCACTTTATCGGGGGCACTCAGCGTCCAGCCCATCAGCCCCTTGTGCACGGTGCGCGGACCGTGGATCTGCAAGCGCTTGCGCAGCGCTCCGACCTGCACCTCGACCGGCCAGTTCGTGCGCCAGTGCCCCTCAGCACTGTGCACGCTGCCTTGCAGCAGCACATCGGTGCCGGGCTTGCCCAACAGCAGATCGCCTTCTTCGGCGATCACCGCCTGCAAGGGAAAAGTGGCTATCGGTCCATCGAAGCGATCGCCGAGGACAATCGCGCTCTGTTCTGCACTCAAGGGCATGGCCAAGCCCTGGGCAAAATCAAAGGTGCCGCGAATCACCAGGATGTCCGTGGGCACGCCCGCCGGGGTGGTTTTTTCATACAGCAGGTGTGGCAGGCCGGTGTGGTTCTCGATGTGGATGACGCCCATCACCAGCTACCGTCGATCAAGAGCGGCATGGCATCGGTCACATCCAGGCCTTTGAGCTGGGTGGTTTCGGCGTCCACCGGCAGGTTCGGCGCCGGTTGTGCGGTGCCGCTGTTGAGGTGCACGTCTGCGGGGGCATCGGCGTTGACCGTGTTGCCTGCCACCAGGTGAATGTCCGGTCCGTCGAGGTAGATCCCGGCATCGGTGATCACCACTTTCGAGCGTCCGACCTGCAAGGTGATGCTTTCACCGTCCAGCTTGATGCTCGATCCCGGTCCGCTGGCCTGCGGCGCAGGCTCCTCACCCGCAGGCGGTGCGGCACTTTGCACGCTGCCATCGCCGACCTTGAGGCTGTAGGACGTGCCCACCACCGTGCTCTGGCTACGGCCCACCTGGGTGCTCTGGTTGATTCCCACCAGGGTGTTCATGTGCAGGCCGACGTTCTGGCTGTAGACCGTGCCGATGTTCATCATCTTGGCCAGCCCGACGTTTTGCAGAGAGGCCAGGTTGATGGTCTCGGTCTTGAAGCAGTCGACATTGATCGACCAGTTGCGCTTGATGCGATCACGTTCGTGGCGGTCGATGGTCTTGGTGCGATCACGTCCCACCCAGTGGGTTTCGTCGTGTTCGACTTCGATGTTCTGATCTCTTTCTGCGTGGACGTAGATCTCTTCGGCGCCCTTTTTGTCCTCGATGCGCAATTCGTTGGAGCCATTGCCCCCCAGGCTGCTGCGGGTCTTGAACACACTGCGGGTCTTGTTCGCCGGCAACGGATAAGGCACGGGCGTGTGCTGGTTCGGCACGCAGCCGGTGACCAAGGGCTGTTCGGGATCGCCGCCGATAAAGCTGACCAGCACTTCCATGCCGATCCGCGGGATGATCACGTGGCCAAAGCCTTCACCGGCCCAACTGGTGGCCACCCGCACCCAGCAGCTGGAAAACTCGTTGCGCTCGCCTTCGCGGTCCCAATGAAACTGAATTTTTATCCGTGAGTGTTCGTCACACCAGATTTCCTCGCCGGCAGGGCCGGTCACCAGCGCGGTCTGGCTGCTCAGGCGGGGCTTGGGGGCGGGCTCTTGCGGCCGAAAGAAAGTGTCCCAGGGGATGGCGCTGAAGCGGTTGCGGTAACCCTGGGTAAAGCCGCCGTGGCGGTCGTCGCTGGTGACCGACTCTTCCAGCACCTGCGGTTGTCGACCTTCATGTTCAACGCTGACCAGCAGCCACATCTGGTTGTATTCGCCGCGCGGATGCTCGCTGAGGGTGACCAGATGGCCGCAGCGAAAGGTCGACAGATCACTCTGCCCCTTGGCCAACTGGTAGTCGGCGCGATGGCCTTCAAGGGCGATCTGGCTCAGTTGCTGGCCCACCGCGCCAGTGCTGTAGCGGCCGGGGTAGCGATAGTCCTCAAGGATTGGTAGCGCCTCGCTCTGTGCGCAGCTGTGCAGGGTGCTGGGCACCGGGTCGAGCGGGGCGCCGCTGGAGGCGCTGCGCGGGTCGGGCTTTTTCAGGTTGTAGTCGCGGCGCACCACCTGGCTGGTGCGGGTGCTGAAACGCACCGCGAAATGGCTGACCACCGGGTCTTCGGCGGCCAGGCCACTGCCTTGCTGATAGCGCGCGGTAGCGAGGATCGGGTAGTCGGTCTGGTTGTCGGAAAACACCAGCAGGTGCTGGTCGAGGCTGTGTTCGTGGTGCCAGTGAATGCCGTCTTCGAAGCACAGGCGCTGTAGAAACTCAAAATCCGTTTCGCCGTATTGCACGCAATACACCCGGGGCACCGACGGCTTGGGGGCGATGTTGAAGCGGTATTGGTCGGCGAGGATGCCGTGTTCCTTGAACACCTTGGCAATGATCTGCGGCACCGTCAGGTTCTGGTAGACCCGTTGGTTGTGGCGGTGCTGCAACTGATAAAGGTGAGGACGCAGGATCAGGTGATAGCGGGTCATGCGCTTGCCGCTGTCGCCGATTTCGATGTCGTCGATCAGGCCGTGGATGCCTTCAGCGCGTGACTCGCAGAGGGACGCTAGATCCCGATGACTGATGGGCCTTCCAAACCCTAGCGCTTGAGCTTGATAACCTTCAACCAGTTGGTATTGGCCAGTTCTACGGCTTCATCCCCCCGCCCGCTTATCACCGCTTTGAACAGGGACAGGCTAAAGCCCTTGGCCTGTTCTAGCGAGATTGGCTGGGGGGCGGCACGTCGCACAATGTAAATGAGAATTAATGCTAATATCGTGTCCCTGACGTCCTGTTTGCGAGTATCGGCATTGTTCCAGTCCCAACCGTTGAACCAGCGCTATTACCTGAGGGATTTCCGGCAGTTCGGTGAGCGGTATGCGGTTCAGTACAGCCTGCCCGGGCTGGGTGCTGAAGATGATGACACCTGCTTGATGGAAGGCCATATCGCCGAGCACCGCCTGCCTTCCGGGCTGACCCTGGTGAACTCCCATGTGCTGCCGTTTCATACCTATCAGGCCGACGCCCTGTTGATGCCGTGCTTCAGTCTGGCCCTGGTCCTGGAGGGCCGGGCGGCGCTGGCTTTTACCCGTGATCAGCAGTTGCTGCCCGGTGCTTTCATGGCCAGCCTGTGTGCCGATGGCCAGCCGATGTCGGCTGTACATGTGGGCGGTGTGCGGCTGCGTGGGCTGAATCTTTCGCTCGCCTGCCCGGACGATCTGCAAGACCAGCCGTTGGCCCAATTGCTGGACAATGCGCTGCGCAAGGGGGGCTCGCGGATGCACTGCGGGCCTTTGCCGGGCCACTTGCGTCAGGCCATCGATGAACTGCTGTCAGGACAGTGGAGTGGGGCATTGCAGAATGTGCTCTGCCAGGGCGTGAGCCTGCAGTTGCTGGCTCATGCCCTGGCCGGTCTGGACGCCGCCGAGCCTCGGGCGGCTAGCTTGAGCCCCCGGGATCGACAGTTGCTGGAGCGGGTTCGCGAACGCCTGCATCAGTTGCCCGCAGAGGAGCATGCCCTCAATGAACTGGCGCAATTGGCGTGCATGAGCAGCAGTTCCTTGCGCAGCAAGTTTCGGGCGGCGTATGGGCAGACGGTGTTTGGCTATCTGCGCGAGCGCCGCCTGGATGTCGCTCAGGCGCAATTGCAGCAAGGCTGGTCGGTGCAACAGGCTGCGCACTTTGTCGGCTATCGCCATGCCAGCAATTTCGCCACGGCGTTTCGACAGCGTTTCGGGGTGTCACCCAGCAGTCGCGAATGACCGCTGGAGAGCGCCGACGTTCAGCGCCAAGGCACGCAGTTGGCAGCTCGCATAACATCCTTGGCATTGCCCAAAGTTCGAGCCGAATGCAAATGTGAATAATACGCATCCGACAATAATGCTCATCGGATGCCCTTGCACATGCCTTGCCTTGTTTCCTTCGTTTCTCTGCGCCGCGTCCGCCGCCTGCCGACTGCTCTGCTTGGCAGCCTGCTGGCGTCCCTGTCGGCCAATGCCCAAGAGCCCGACGCCGAGCCCAGGCCGGCCGCGTCCCTGGAGTTGCCGATATTCAATGTGCAGGGCGAGCCGGTGCTCGGGCAGACCACCGAGGACTCGGGCAGCTACACCACCGGGGCCATGTCCACGGCCATCGGCTTGCCGCTGTCGATCAAGGAGACCCCGCAGTCAGTCAGTGTGATCACCCGCCAGCGCATCGATGACCAAGGCCTGGGCACCACTGCCGATATCCTGGCCAGCGCTCCGGGTATTTCCTACAGCCGCAACGACAGTAATCGACTGTCCTTTTCCGCCCGTGGCTTTGCCATCGACAACTTCCAGTTCGACGGTCTGGCCTCGCCGATCAATGGGTTCTGGAATTTCGGCGCCACCGAGATGGACTCGGCCATTTATGACCGGGTCGAAGTGGTGCGCGGCTCCACCGGGCTGTTGAGCGGCGCCGGCAATCCCTCGGCGGCGGTGAACTTTGTACGCAAGCGGCCGCTGGCGGATTTCGCCCTCAGCGGCTCGGCGGGCGTCGGACGCTGGGATGAGCGCCGGGGTGATATCGACATGTCGCTGCCCCTGGCCGCAGACGGTCGAGTGGCGGCGCGGGTGGTGGCGGCATACTCGGAAAAGGACAGCTATGTGACCTTTCTCGATAACGACTCACGTACGCTCTATGGCGTGATCAGTGCCGAGCTGACGCCCCGTACCCGGTTGACCGGCAGCCTGGAGTACCAGAAGAACCAGACCCGTGGCATGGGCAGCGGTTTTCCGCTGTTCTACAGCGACGGCTCGCGCACTGACTTTGGCCGTTCAGTGGCCAACAACACCCGATGGAGCGCGTTTGCCACCGAGTCCACCACCGCCTTCATCGACCTGGAGCACAGCCTGGAGAACGACTGGAAACTGCGCAGCGCTTACAGTCGCTACGAAGGCAACTACGAGATGCGCTACCTGTATCGCGGTGGCTACCCGGACCGGCAAAGCGGTAGCGGCATGCGTGCCAGCTTTCTCAAGTACGACGGCGAGCGCACCCGGGACGATTGGCACTTGACCGCCAGCGGGCCCTTCGAGCTGCTGGGGCGCCGTCATGAACTGGGCCTTGGTTGGATGAGCATCGACGATGACCTGAACATCGACCAGTACCTGCCCGCGGGCAAGTCGCCCGCCACCGGGAGTTTTCTGGATTGGCGTGGCGACCATATCCCCGAGCCGGTGTGGTCTCACACGCGGGCTTCGGGGGACGCGACCCACACCCGGCAGACCGGCGGTTACCTGGTCACCCGTCTGTCCCTGGCCGACCCGTTGCACCTGATCCTGGGGGCGCGGATCAGTGATTGGAACATTGAGCAGAACTACTACGGCACGCCGCGAAAGTACCGTTACAAGAACGAAATCACCCCTTATGCGGGCTTGGTCTACGACCTGGATTCGACCTACAGCCTCTACACCAGCTACACCAGCATTTTCAATCAGCAGAATGCCCGCGCGGCCAATGGCAGCATCCTCGATCCGGTGACCGGCGACAGCTATGAGGCGGGGTTGAAGGCGGCCTACCTGGACGGCCGGTTGAATGCCGCGCTGGCGGTGTATCGCACTCAGCAAGAGGGCCTTGCTGAAGCCATTCCCGGGGTCAATGTCGACGGTCGCCCCAACGAGCAGGCCTACAAGGCCGGCACGGGGGCGCGAGTCGATGGTTTTGACCTGGACATCGCTGGGCAATTGACCGATCAGTGGAACCTGTCGGCCAGCTACACCCACTTCATCGCTCGCAACGGCGAGGGCCGGGCGATCAATACCAGCTACCCGCGGACTCAGTTCAAGCTGTTTACCACTTATCGTCTGAGCGGCAGGCTGGACCGGTTGACCCTGGGCGGCGGCACCACCTGGAACAGCAGTGTCTCGCGCAGCGATGTCGCCAGCCCCAAGGGCAGTACCGAAGTCAGCCAGGGCGCCTATGCCCTGACCAGCCTCATGGCGCGCTACCAGATCAACGACAACCTGTCCCTGACGGCCAACCTGGATAACCTGTTCGACAAGCAGTACTACGAGCAAATCGGTTTCTATAGCCAGGGCTGGTGGGGGGAACCACGCAACCTGCGGCTGGGCCTCAAGGCGGCGTTCTAACGGCTGGGGGCGAGGGTGAAGCGCGCCGGGCGACACGGCGCCAGTTCGGCACAGCATTGCCCGTGCAGCAGCTCCTGGCTGACCAAATGGCCGACCGTGGCCGCCAGGGTCACACCGGCATGCATCACCGCCAGATACAGTCCCGGGTAGTCGGCGCTCTGGCCAATGATTGGCAGTTGGTCCACGGGCATTGGTCGTTGGCCGACGTTCACGCTGCGCAAGGCGATGGTTTCGGCCCCACGCAACGCCTGACGGACGCTGGCCACCGCCTGCTGCGCGATGGCGTGCGGGCCTTGGGGGCCGTCGGCGGCGATATAGTCCTCGGCCATCAGCAAGCTACCGTCCGCCGCCTCGCGGATTTCCATCTGCTGGTTGGAGATGAGGGTCTTGACCAGCCCCGGTGGCGCGTCGACGCGAATCAGGATCGATGGCGAGGCGTGTACCGGTAAGTCAATGCCAAGCGGGGCCAGCAGCGCCGGCGTGGTGCAGCCCGCGGCCAGAACCACGTAATCGGCATACCGGGTGCCCGCTGCGGTGTTGACGCCGATCACCCGAGGGCCGTCGAGTTGCAGGCCCAGCACCGGGGTGGCGTCGAATACCTGGGCGCCGTGGGCGCGGGCGCCTTCGAGCAGCACCAGGGTGCTGGCAATCGGCTCCAGGCTGCCTTCGGCGTGGGCGTAGCGGGCCCGTTCCGGCACCGCGCGCAGATTGGGTTCCAACTGCGCCACCTGGGAGCGATCCAGCCAGCGCAGTGAAGGGTTGCAGCGGAGGTCGCTGAGGGGCAGCGAATCGAGGGTCGCTTTGGTGTAGGAAAGCGCTCCCGACCAATTGATTGATAACGCCGGCAGCGCTTCCTGCAGGCGCCAATAGTCCGCCAGCGCGCGGCTGCGCAGAGGCCTGATGGCGCTGGGCAGTTCATCGGCCAGGTTGATCCAGGCGAACGAATGGCCGGTGACCCCGGCGCCGGGTGTCGCCTGTTCCAGCACGCTCACCTGCGCGCCTTGGCGCGCCAGATGGTAGGCAATGGAGGCGCCGACGATGCCAGCTCCCACAACAATCACCGTCGAGTCGTTCACGCGTTCCTCGTTTTTCAATCCGTTGGTGCAGGTTAGCGCTCGACGCGGCGCTCAAGCCGCTGATTAGCGGTTATGCAACGCTCAGCGCCAGGCGGCTGCCCGCTTCGACAGCGGCCGGCACCTGATTGCCGACATCGCCTGTCATTGGGGTTTCAGGGCCAGCCCTTGGGCCTGGGGCAGCGGATTGCGCATCAGCCGCCCGACGACCAGGGCGCCCAGCAGCGCAAGGAGGCCCGCCACCGTCAGCACCCGTCCGAAACCGCCGACAAAAGCTTGCTGGGCCAGGGGTTGTACCTGTGCGAGGACACTGTGCGGCAGGTGCGCCAAGGCACCTTGCAGGTCGCCAGCCACTACCCGCGAGGCAATCTCCGGCACCTGCGCCAGCCAAGGGCCCGGTACCTGACTGAGGCTGCCTTGCAGCAGCTGTTGGGTGTGGCTGGCCAGCAGCGCGCCGAACACGCCGATGGCCAGCATGATGGCGCTGAAACGCATGGTGGTGCTCATGCCCGAGGCCATGCCGGTGCGCTCGCGGGGGACGCAAGCCATGATGTTTTTCTGCGTGTCGCCGTTGAGCAGGCCGGCCCCGGCGCCGGTCACCGCAATCGCCAGGGCGAAGCTCAGGTAGCCTCCGACGTGCACGGCCCAGGCGCTGAGCAGGTTGCCGCCGCCCACCAGGGCCAGCCCGGCGGCCATCAGCGTGGCCGGGGCGTAACGCCCGGCCAGGCGCGCGCCGATCCGTGGGCAGATGAGCATGGTCAGGGCAAAGGGCAGCATGCCCAGACCCGAGGCAATGGCCGAGAACCCTAGGCCGTTCTGCAGGTAGAAGGGCAGCAGGGTCATCATCACCTGGGCGCAACCGGCGTAGGCGAACATGCCCAGCAGGGCGCCGATAAAGCGCGGATGGCGAAACAGTTGCAGGTCCACCATGGGCCGGCTTTGCAGGCGCTCGATCAGCACGAACAGACCCAGCAGGGCCAGGCCTGCCAGCAGCCGTGTGGCGGTGGCCGGATGATTCCAGCCGATGCGGTTGGCTTCGATCAGGCCCCAGATCAGGCACAACAGGCTGGCGCTGAAGGCCAGGCTGCCCCAGGGATCGAGGCGTGCGGCCTGGGTATCCCGGGATTCGGGCACGTTGCGCAGCACGCTCCACAGCAGCAGGGCGCCCACTGGCAGGTTGAAGTAGAAGATCCAGCGCCAGCCGAAGTACTCGGTGATCAAGCCGCCGACCGTGGGCGCGGCGGTCATCGCCATGCCCATGCAGGCCCCCCAGAAGGCCCAGGCCTTGGCCCGTTCCGCTTCGTCATGGAAGGTATGGCCGATGGAGGCCAGGGCCGAGGTTAGAAGCAGCGCCGCGCCCACGCCTTTGAGGGCCCGAGCGAGGTCCAGCAGCAGGGCGTTGGGGGCGGCGCCGCAGCCCAGGGAGGCGAGGATGAACAGGCCCAGGCCGCAGAGCAGGGTCCTCTTGCGTCCGAAGCGGTCCGCCAGGCTGCCCGCCGGCAGCAGCAGGGCGGCGAAGGCCAGCATGTAGGCACTGACCACCCATTCGATATCGGCGAAGTTGGCCCCCAGGTCCCGGGCGATGCTCGGCAGGGCAACGGCGACGATGTTGGTGTCGAGGACGATCAGCGAGCAGACCCCGGAGGCGGTCAGCAGGGTCGCGCGTGGGTTGATGGGGCGGCTCATGGCGCGACCCATAAGGCGATTTGCCGTAGGCGCCGGATAGGCTTGAGAGTGAGGATTGCTTTTGGAGCAATGCCGGCGCGGTTTGTCCAGGCGGTGCCAGCGACAGCGTCGTAGCGGGCGATCATTGCCAGAAACACGAGTTTGACGGGCATGGCAGCGAGTCTCTAGTGTGAAGGTCCGCTCAGCTTATCCCGGCCGGCGGCGCTGTTTGTTAGCCGCTGCCGGTCAGTTCATTACCTTTGAGCTAATACAAAAAATGGAAATTCGTCACTTTCGCTACTTCCTTGCCGTGGCCCGGCAACGCAATTTCACCCGTGCCGCCGAGCAACTGGGGATCGCCCCGCCGACCTTGAGCCGACAGATCCAGGACATGGAGAGGGCCCTGGGAACCCGGCTGTTCCTGCGTCAGCAGCGCGAGGTCAGTCTCACCGAGGCCGGTGCCACTTTGCTCCTGGAGGCCGAAGCCACGGTGCGCCAGTTCGAGTTCGCCCAGCGCAACGCCCAGCGCGCCGGGCGCGGAGAGATCGGCCACATCGAGCTGGGCTATGTGGCCTCGGCGGTGTATTCCGGGTTGTTGCAGAAGCAGGTGCAGAGCTTCAGCCGCGACTGCCCGGACGTCAGCCTGAATGTGCGCGAGTGTCCGATGGCAACCCTGCCGGCGCGAATTGCCGACGGACGCCTGGACGTCGGCTACATTCGTTCGCCCATGACCCTGCCCGACGGCGTGGAGGCCATTGCCCTGGACGCCGAGGGGTTTGTCCTGGCGCTGTCCGCCGAGTCCTGGCTGTGCCGGCTGCCGCAGATCGCCTCCGAGCACCTGCTCAATGAAACCTTCATCCTTCCTGAGCAGATCAGCGGCACCTTGCAAGTGGCGGCCCAGGGGGCCTATGCCCCCAAGCTCGGTGCCCAGCCCGGCGGCCTGGTGGCGGTGCTGGCCCTGGTTTCCCTGGGGCAGGGCGTGGCGGTGGTACCCGAATCGGTGGTGGGCCATTTGAGCCTGCCCCATGTGGTGTACCGGCCGATCGGCGGCAGTTCGGCGTCGTCCTGGCTGTCGCTGATTTACCGGCGTTTCGAGCAGGCGCCGGCGGTGGTGCGCTACATCGACCAGGTCAAGCGCGAGCACCGGCGTTCGGCCTGATACGGCATGTTCAGCACTGCGCCCGGCGAGGATAATCCGCCGGGCTATTTCTCTTCCTTCAGGAGCTGCGTCCTCGATGATCGACCACCTTGACCACCTGGTACTGACCACCATCGATCCTGTGGCCGCCGAGGACTTTTACGTTCGGGTGCTAGGCATGCAACTGCAAACCTTTGCCGGCGGGCGCAAGGCCTTCAAGTACGGCCAGCAGAAGATCAACCTGCATGTGCGTGGCCAGGAATTCGAACCCAAGGCCCACCTGCCGGTACCGGGGGCGCTGGACCTGTGCTTTATCGCCAGCGTGCCGCTGGAGCAGGTGATTGCCCATCTGCGCCGAGTCAACTGGCCGATCATCGAGGGCCCGGTGGCGCGCACCGGAGCCACGGGACCGATCCGCTCGGTGTACCTGCGGGACCCGGACTTGAACCTCATCGAGATTGCCGAGCGGGTGTAGGCGGTTTGAGGGGGGCGGATAAACTTTTGTAATGATTTCCCGCTGGGGAAAAGTGCCGCAGCCCCTGTAATCTCCAAATCCGTTTTTTCACTCAGGACTTGCATGAACACGCTCTCGGAGCCTCCCAATTGGTGCTCTTTCCTCGTTTTACCTCATGACGTCTCGCGCCACCCGGGCGCTCTGAGACGCAGACGCTCAGGCAGCCATTCTCCCGGCCGCACTTCCTCGGCATTTGCCACCGCCTATCTTTACCTGCCCGAACCCAAGGTCTCGCATTCCCTGCGCCTTGTCGCTTCGTCGCGCTTGGTCGTTTGATTTTTTTCGGAGCATTTGAGTCGTCGTTATGGAATGGATCGCAGACCCCACGGCCTGGCTTGGCCTTTTGACCCTGATCGTCCTGGAGCTGGTGCTGGGCATCGACAACCTGGTGTTTATCGCCATCCTCGCGGACAAGCTGCCGCCGCATCAGCGTGACCGCGCGCGCATCATCGGCCTGTCCCTGGCCCTGCTGATGCGCCTGGGCCTGCTGGCCAGCATCTCCTGGATGGTGACCCTGACCCAGCCGCTGTTCGAGGTGTTCGACAAGAGCTTTTCGGGGCGCGACCTGATCATGCTGTTCGGTGGTGTGTTCCTGTTGTTCAAGGCCACCATGGAGTTGCATGAGCGCCTGGAGGGCCATGTCAGCCAGCGGGCCGGCAGTGCAACTTACGCCTTGTTCTGGCCGATCGTGGCGCAGATCGTGGTGCTCGATGCGGTGTTCTCTCTGGATGCCGTGATTACCGCCGTGGGCATGGTGGAACACCTGTCGGTGATGATGATCGCGGTGGTGGTTTCCATCGGTGTGATGATCGTGGCCAGCAAGCCGCTGACCCGTTTCGTCAACGAACACCCGACAGTGATCATGCTGTGCCTGGGCTTTTTGATGATGATTGGCTTCAGCCTGACCGCTGAAGGCCTGGGCTTCCATATTCCCAAGGGTTACCTGTACGCGGCCATCGGCTTCTCGATTCTGATCGAGCTGTTCAACCAGATCGCCCGGGCCCGCCGCAAGAAGTCCATGCAGGGCCTGCGCCCGATGCGTGAGCGCACGGCCTATGCGGTGATGCGCCTGCTGGGTGGCCGCACGCTGGCGGCGGAAGAAGTGGGCGAGGAAATCGCCGACTTGCTGGAAAACGGCGATGCCCCCACCAGCGAGCTGTTCGACCGCCGCGAACGGGTGATGATCAGCGGCGTACTGCAGTTGGCGGAGCGGCCGATCCGTACGCTGATGACGGTGCGCGCTGAGGTCGACTCCATCGACCTCACGGACAGCCCGGAGAGCATCCGGACCAAGTTGATGCATTCGTCCTATTCGCGCCTGCCGCTGATTCGCGATGGTGCGGTGGATGAGCCGCTGGGCTTTGTGCACAAAAAGGAATTGCTCAAGGAGTACCTGGCGGGCAACGAGCCGAACCTTGAGCACCTGGCGCGCAAGACCATCAACCTGCTGGACAGTTTTTCGATCCTCAACGCCCTGGAACAGATGCGCAAGGCGTCGACCCATATCGCCTTCGTGATCAACGAATTTGGCGACTTCATGGGCATCCTGACCATGACCGACATTCTCGAGTCCATTGCCGGTGAGCTGCCGGATGCCAGCGAGGTCGAGGGCCCGGATGTGGTGGAGCAGGACGGCGGTTTCCTGGTCAATGGCGCCCTGAACCTGCCCCAGGTGCGTCAGCGTACCGGCTTTGGCGCCGAGCCTACCGAGGATTACCAGACTCTGGCCGGGCTGGTGATGAGCCTGCTGGACCGTCTGCCGGTCAAGGGCGACCGCCTGGAATGGGAGGGCTGGAACATTCAGGTGATGGCGGTGGAAGAGCGCCGCGTGACCCAGGTCCAGCTGTCTCGGCAGGTGCCTGCCTGACGGTGGAAGTCCTGGAGTTGGCGCTGCAAGGTGCTATGCCGTTGCGTGGCTCGGACGCAGAGGTTCAGGCCCAGGGTCATGCCCTGCCACGCAGGGCTTTTGCCTCCAGCCAGGTGTACAGGCGGCGAGCGATGCGTTCACTGGCATGGCCGTCGCCATAGGGGTTGTGTACTCGGCTCATGCGGGCATAGAGCTCGGCATCGTCCAGCAGTTCGCTGGCATGGTGCACGATGCGTTCGCGGTCGGTGCCCACCAGCAACACGGTACCGCCCTCTGGCTCCGGTGGCCGGTGCTTCATGGTCGATGGGTAACTGGTGGTGTAACGCGGCGGGGGCGGCGATAAAAATGGTGGTGTCGCCATGCACCAGGACAATGTTCGGTTGCAGACCTGGCCAGTGTTTTAGCACCCTGGCCAGTGGCGCCATCTTGATTGCTTCTGGGCGTGTACCGAAAACCATCACGACTTTAAAAGGTATGTTCCCCTCTTTGGGTGCGATGCGATCGGAACGAAGGTTGAATCAAAACAGCGGGAACTGCTCTTGTCCAGCCAGGGCGTGTGGGACAAATGCCTGGAGCAGGTGCTGGCGGGTAATGGCTCCAGGCGTTGAGTCGCATCAATGTGGCGCAGGTTTTTGTACACGTCTGTTGCTGTCTGTATGCTCTCGGTCCGGTGAATGAAGTGATCTGCTCCGGGGCATCGGAGCGGATGCAATCCACCATGTCTTGCCGCTCCTTATCATGCGCAGGCGGCCCGCTGGAGAACATCAATCAATGGCCGGACCGACTGTCAGGGTGCTGTTGCCGCGCAAGATCGATGGCTTGGTCGAAAGCCTTGTGTGCGCCTGCTTGGCCGAGGTTGCAGATCAGTCCTGGGCGGGTAGGGGGGTGTTCTTTATTGAAGGCAGTCCCATGCTTTGCGCGCTGGGGGCCGATTATCCAGAGGAACTGGCGGAATATGCCGGGCTGGCCGGGGAGCTTGGATGGCTCCCTGAAGGCATCCTGAGCCTGGCGGCCATGGATAAAGATCAGTTGGATCACCAACGACTAGGAGAGGCGGCGCTGGCGTTGGTCCGTCGTCTGGATGGCGTGGTGGCCTTCTGCGCCAGTATCCATACCTACACTCGGGATGCCGAATTTCTGGCGGGGCTGCGATCATCGAGCATGAGGGTGAGAGCATTTTCAGCGCCGCGGACTTTGCGGCTTGGTTGGGCCACCGGGATTTCCGACGGGTGAAATAGTCCACGGCTACATGCCCGCACTGCCGCCCCACCCACCACCTTCCGTAGGAGCTGGCTTGCCAGCGAAGGCGGCCGTGAGATCGCTTTCGCCGGCAAGCCGGCTCCTACAAGGGAGAGGTCAGATCTTCTGCTGGTGCTCGGCGGCATGCATGCCGAGGTAGGCGCGAAGGTTGTCGTCGCTGATGCCCAGGGTGCCGAGAATCTGCGCCATGAAACTCACCGGTGCGCTGCCTGGAGCGGTGATCACGCGCTGGTCCGCGACGGCGTGGGGCACATCTTGGTAGTGCGCGGCGCCGGCATAACCCACTGCCAGCAGATTGGCCGCCGAGTTGGAGGTGTGCCGCAGGTGGTCCAGCACCCCGGCCCGAGCCAATTCGCGAGTGCCGTCGCAAATGCCAGCGATAACAATGTTGCGTGCCTGGGCAGCGCGCAGCAGGTCGCCGATGTCCGGCGCCTTGTCGCTTTGCCAAACGCTCCCGCCGCAGACCATCAGCAGATCCACTTCGTCCAAACGAATGTCTTCCAACGCCAGATCCGGGGTCACCCGCAGGCCGCCCATGGAGGTCACGATGGCGCCCTTGGGAGAAGCGTAACGGCAGTCGAAGCCATAGTAGCCACGGCCGGTGGCGTTGATCAGGGCGGTTTCCCAGTCGGCGAAGTTGTCGCTGAGCAGAGTGATGGCGCGGGTCATGGAGCGTCCTTGCTTGGGGCGATGAGCGGTTGGGAGCGCCAGGGTAGCCTAGTTTTCGGTGGGTGGCTTCCCTGGCGCCTGGGCAAATATTCCCCCCGGCCTGTTTACATCCACTGTGTTATTCCCCACTATCCGCGTCGTCTACGTTTCGCTGCTGACCAGACAATTCCAGCCACCAACAGGGTGGTTGTTTTGTTGCGTCCAAGAAAAGCAGTTGAAAATGACCAAGACTTCTCTGAAAAGAATTCAGCACAAGCTCGCCCGTTCCGGGGTGGCCATCGAACGCCTGAATTCCAATTCCCTCTCTATCTCTTCGATCAACGACGCCGGGCTCAAGGTGGATTTGCTGCTGCCCGAAAGCTTTGCCATCGAAGAAAAAGCCATCCTCCAACTGATGGATTTCGCCAAGGTGGCTCACCCCCATGGCGGTGAAGTGAAGTGCGCCTGCGCCACGCCTGACTTTCACACCGGCAGCCCGATTCCGGTGGGCAGTGTGATTGTCACCAGCCACGACATGGTGGTGCCGCAAGCCATCGGCACCGACATCAATTGCGGCATGCGCCTGCACAAGCTGGGGCTGAACTACGAACAATTCATGGCGCAGAAAGCCAAGTGGACCGCCCTGGTGCGCGGCGACCTGCTAGAGGGCACGCGCAATATTCCCACCAGCCCAACGGCCATGACCGCGCTGTTTCAAGCGGGACTGGGGGACTTCTGGGCCCAGGTGCAGCAGCAGGACCCCATCGGGCTGTTCGCCGGGGCGGATTTCACCCAATTGCAACGTGAGCTGTCGGGCCTGCACGAGTCGTCGTTCGCCCGCGGCAGTGCGGACTACGCGCCGGAAGCCTTGCAGGACCGCTCGCGCAAAATCCTCCGCGATCCGGGCCTGGGTTCCCTGGGGGGCGGCAATCACTTTGTCGAAATCCAGGTGGTCACCGAGTTGGTGGATCGTCAGGCCTGCTTTGCTCAGGGCTTGTCCGTGGGGCAGGTGGTGATGATGATTCACACCGGCTCCCGCGACGTAGGCTTCTATGTGGGGCGGCGCTGGATGGACAAGGCCAAGGCCCTGTGGCCGGCGGGGATCAAGCACCCGGACTCGAAGATCTTCGCCCTGTTTGGCGAGATGGCCGACGAGTACCTGCTGGCCATGCACAGTGCTGCCCATTACGCTGACGCCAACCGCGCGCTGATCGCGGAAATGGTGCGCCAGCGCACCCGGCAGGTGTTTGGCGCGGGCATCGAAGCGCCGCTGATTGTCGATGTGCCGCACAACATCGTGCTGCGCGAAGAAGACGGCAACGTGCATCGCAAGGGGGCGACGCCGGCCTATGCCGGGCAGCCGCTGCTGATTCCGGGAAGCATGGGGCATGACTCCTACCTGCTCACCGGGCTGGGCAATGAGCGCTGGCTGCGTTCGGCCAGTCACGGCGCCGGGCGCTCGATGTCGCGCAGCGAGATTGTGTTCAAGGCCAAGAAGGACAAGGCGTTCCTCGGCTTGCAGGGCGTGGAGTGCATCACCACCAAGGAAGAGCGGATGATCGAAGAAGCACCGGGGGCCTACAAGGAAATCGGCCAGGTGATCCAGTCCCAGGTGGAAGAGGGCACGGTGTCGGTGATGGCGCGGTTTTCGCCGATTCTGACCTTTAAGGCGTAAGCGCTCAGGCCCTTGCGGCTGGGTTGAGGCGCTGCATTTAAGGCGGCCGCGGTGGCAGGCCTGAATGCTCGTTGCAACTTGGGCGCAAGGCTGATGGGGCGGCGGATTTGCCGTTCGGGGAGTTGGCCGCTACATTGTCGCCCTCGGCCGAGATCCGCGTGTCATCGCGGCCGTTCATTTGTCGATGAAAGGGATGTTATCCGCTCGTGAAGCTACTTAAAAAAATACTGTGGTTTGTCTTGTGCGTGGCTTCTGGTTTGACCATGGGCGCGGGTATCTATCAGTTCATGCTGCCCAAGGGTGATTCTGGCTTGGCCTTGATGCTGGTGATGATTGCCCTGATCTCCGGTTTTTATCTGCGGCCGCAAAAGCCCAGGGCGCGGTAATCGTCATGGCGAGGGTCTGTTTGCGGCCAACCTCGGGTGCTTAGGCATGAGTCAAGATGAAAGCCTGAAGCATGTGCGTTAGCGCCATTTGCAGCTGCCAGCGAGTTTATCGTCGACAAGCCGCCCCTTGCCGAGCTTCTGGCGGTGCTCGCTCAGTGTGACGAGGTGGTGTCCTGTTTCTTCAAGCCTGACCCCTCGATCAAGGTGTTGGATGAGCGGCCGCGACTGGCCGAATTTCTCGAGCGTTTCAGCCAGCTCGACGGCCATCGGGCAGATCGAGCCTGAGTTCGGGCCCTTTTCCATGCTCAATCGATATGAGTTCGAGGGCTTTATCGGGCTGTCCGTTTGGGGCTATGCCGCTTCCACTGATACCGCAAGACGTTTACCTAAGGCTGCCAGGGCATTTTCCAACTGTTCCATTCTGGAACTGTGTAGAAAGTCCACCAGGCGGTCTCCTTGTGCCTGGTGGATTCCGAGCAGTCGACATAGATCGGCCTTGCGCATGTCCCGCTCCATCATCGTGTTCCACAGCGCTATCTTGGCCACGGTCACCATGGGCAAATGAATGACCTGTTCCCCTGGTAGCGGCGCGGAGGCCGGGGGAATGGCGCGGCGCTGGTCGACGTAAAGGGACAGCGTGGTTTCGAGCGCGTCAATGGCCTGGTTGATGGCGTGCTCAGGATCATCGCCGAAGCTGTTGAGTTCGGGCAGATCGCGGCAGAAGACCGCCACCCCCGGTGCACAGTCTTGCTCGAAGCGAATGGCGTAGTCGTACATGGTCACTCCTCGGAGGTGACGTTTCAGCATGCAGAGGATGGATCAGAGTCCTAGAGCCCCAATTGCCTGATGATTGCCTTGCGGGTGGGTTCGGGCATTTCCTTGCTGCCGTGATCCGCGAAGGTGGTCTTGTTGCCATTTGGGGCCGTGACTTTGAAGTGGCTGCCTTTACCGGTCTCGAAGACCACGCCTTGAGCTTTCAACCATCGTCTGAATTCGCTGAATTTCATCACCTCGCCTCATGGCTTGGATGTCTGCACGGTACAACATTCATATTTTTGTACAACACTTGTGTTTTGTTATTTGCGAAACCTGACCATTACTCCCCGGGCAGATCCATTGCCCGTTGCTCAACTGCATGCAACACATCGCAGCCGTCCTGCAATAACAGGGTCGCCACGCTGGAGAAGCGCTGCAGGTCGAGGTGATCGGCGTGGCGGCAGGTCATGTCGGTCAGGCATGTCCAGCATGTCCCGGGCGGCGCGGATGCGCAGGCTGGCGTAGGTCAGCAGGTCGAGCAGCGGCGCTTGTGGGTTGATGAAGGCGACGGGGTGGTCGGTGGTGGAGCTGGTGAACGGATGGAGAACCATGGCAGTGACGCTCCATGAAGGAATATTGAGGTGTGCTCATGGAGGTTCGGACTGCCAAATCCGGTCGCAGAACTGCTGCGACGCAACGAAATGTAGAAGGTGGCGAGTAGCATTACCAGGCATTCGGGCGTGCCTTCAGCAAATACAGAGATGCCTGACACTGGCTGATGGCTGGCTCTCGTCTCTCCATTCCTTGTTCCTGAAAGTTTCGCCATCCCCTCTGTTATCTCCTTTGTTCTCCATGGCACACTCTGGTGCCTGTTCCGCTATTTGGTATTTTGTTCCGTTATAGTGGAACTTATTTGTCCAACGCCTGTGCGTTTCCAGGCCATCGCGGGTTGCTGCGGTACAGGTTGCACAGAATCCCGCGGCGAGCCGTGCGCGCGCGTTCGCGCAGGGCGGCCAGATGGAGCCGCCAGATGGCCAACCTTCAACCAGGAGAATCTTTCATGAGCATCACCCGTTACGGCACCGGCAGCACCGCAGGCGGTGGCCAGCCGCGTCCTTTCGCGCGCGCCGTCGAGGCCGATGGCTGGCTGCATGTGTCTGGCCAGGTGCCGGCGTTGGATGGCGAGATCATTCACGGTGGGATCGTCGAGCAGACGCATCAGACGATGCGCAATCTGCTGGCCATTCTCGAAGAGGCCGGGTACGGCCTGGAGGATGTGGTGCGGGTTGGCGTGTGGCTGGAAGACCCGCGGGATTTCTGGAGTTTCAACAAGGTGTTCGGCGAGTACTTCAAGCCCGAGCACGCGCCGGCCCGGGCCTGTGTGCAGGCCAGCATGATGGTGGACTGCAAGGTCGAGATCGATTGTGTGGCGTACAAGAAGCCTTGAGTGCGCTTCTGTAGCCGCTGCCGAGCCTGGGCGAGGCTGCGATCGACCGCAACGCGGGCGCAGGGTGATGAGATCGCTGCGGCCCCTGCGACGGCGTGTCGCTCAGGGCGTTCGCAGCCTGCGGCAGCGGCTACAGGGATTGTGTTTTGCATAGGGGGGGGCGATGACTGAAGACAGCATCAAGCGCCGGGCCAGGGGCCTGGATCGGGCGTTCGATATTCTTGATTTCCTCAAGGAGATCGGCCAACCGCTGCGACCCAACGATATCGCCAAGGGCATTGGCAGTCCCAAGTCCACGGTCTACGAGCTGGTGGCGTCCTTGCTGGAGCGGCGGGTGCTGCAGCCGGTGGGCAAGGACGGTCATGTGTACCTGGGCCGTCAGCTGTACTTTCTCGGGCAGGCGCACTTGCGTCATTTCGATCTGAGCCGCGAGGCCGATCAGGCCTTGCAGGAGATCGTCAGCCAGACCGGGGAAACCGCGCAGATGTGCCTGCTCAACGGGCGCAAATACACCGTGGCGCTGATGAAGGAGGGCCAGCGCAATTTCCGCATTACCTCGGACATTGGCGAGAACGCGCCGATCCCCTGGACCGCTTCCGGGCGGTTGCTGTTGGGGCATATGAGCGATGAGCAGATCGTCGAGATGGTCGATGACCAGGACTTCATGCTGCCTAATGGTGAGCGGTTGCCGCTGGAGACCTTCCTCAAGGAAATCCGTCAGGCCACCGAGGAGGGGTTCTTTTCCTTCGACAGCGTCGCCGACACCTTCACCCATTGTTTTGCCGCGCCGGTGCGCGATGAGCACGGGGTGTGCATCTGCACCCTGTGCATCGTCGCGCCCAGGGCCGATGCGCAGAGCCATTACCAGGACTATCGCCGGGTGCTGATCGACAGCGCCAACCGTCTGGCCCGGCGGATCAACGATTGATGACGGTGTCGCGGCTGTGCGCAGCCGCCTTGATAAGGAGTGCCAACATGTCTTCTGCTTTGAATCTGCCCCGGGTGGAAAAGGGCGCCGCTTCTATCGGCGCGAGTCTGCTGAGCGACGTCAGCCTGCCGGCCCTGGTGCTGCACCGCGAGGCGCTGGAACACAACATCCGCTGGATGCAGACGTTCGTCAGTGACAGCGGCGCCGAGCTGGCGCCCCACGGCAAGACCAGCATGATGCCCGGGCTGTTCCAGCGGCAATTGGACGCCGGCGCCTGGGGCATCACCCTGGCCACTGCGGTGCAGACCCGCGCCGCCTACGCCCATGGCGCGCGCCGGGTGTTGATGGCCAACCAACTGGTGGGCGCGCCGAACATGGCGCTGATCGCCGAGTTGCTGGCGGACGCGGATTTCGATTTCTATTGCATGGTCGACCACCCGGACAACGTCGCCGACCTGGGGGCGTTTTTCGCCCGGCGCGGCGTCACCCTCAAGGTGATGATCGAGTACGGCGTGGTCGGCGGTCGTTGCGGCTGTCGCAGCGAGCAGGAAGTACTGGCTCTGGCCAAGGCGATCCAGGCGCAGCCGGCCCTGGCCCTGTGCGGTATCGAAGGCTACGAAGGGGTGATCCACGGCGACCAGGCCATCAGCGGCATTCGTCAGTTTGCCGATTCTCTGGTGCGCCTGGCGGTGGATTTGCAGAGCGACGGGCTATTTGCCATCGAGCGGCCGATCATCACCGCTTCGGGGTCGGCCTGGTACGACCTGATTGCCGAGTCCTTCGAGACCCACAATGCCAAGGGCCGCTTCCTCAGCGTGCTGCGTCCGGGCAGTTACATCGCCCACGACCACGGTATCTACAAGGAGGCCCAGTGCTGCGTGCTGGATCGACGCAGTGATCTGCACGAAGGCCTGCGCCCGGCGATGGAGGTCTGGGCTCATGTGCAGTCGCTGCCGGAGCCGGGCTTTGCCGTGGTGGCCCTGGGCAAGCGCGATGTCGCCTATGACGCCGGTTTGCCGGTGCCGCTGCGGCGTTATCAAGCCGGGGCCGAGGCGGGCGCCGGGGATGATGTGACGGCGTGCAAGGTGACGGCGGTGATGGACCAGCATGCGTTTCTCACCGTGGCGCCGGGCGTGGAGCTGCGCATTGGTGACATCATTGCCTTCGGCACCTCGCACCCGTGCCTGACCTTCGACAAGTGGCGCATCGGGCTGCTGGTGGATGAGCACCTGCGAGTGATCGAGAACCTGGAAACCTGCTTCTGACCTGTAGCAACCGGCTTGCCGGCGAAGAAGCCCTTGGCTAGGGCGCAGGTCTTGAGGACGCTTTCGCTGGCAAACCAGGTTCTACAAGGTGGTGTGTGCTTTGAGGGGAGGTGAAGAATTTGAACGGGAAGAAGCGCATTGCCGCCATTGGCGAATGCATGATCGAGCTGCAACAGCGCCACGACGGCAGTCTGCAACAGGGCTTTGGTGGCGATACCTTGAACACGGCGGTGTACCTGTGCCGGGAGCTCGGCCAGCAGGCGCAGGTGGATTATGTGACCGCCCTGGGCTACGACAGTTTCAGCGATGCCATGTGCCAGGGCTGGGCCGAGGAGGGCATTGGCCTGGACAAGGTCCAGCGCCTGCCTGGGCGTTTGCCGGGGTTGTATTGCATTCAGACCGATGCCCGGGGTGAGCGGCGCTTTTTGTATTGGCGCAATGAAGCGGCGGTGCGCGATTGTTTCAATACCGCCGCCGCAGGGCCGATTCTCGCGGATTTGCGCGACTACGACGTGTTGTATTTCAGCGGTATCACCCTGGCGGTGCTCGGCGAGACGGGACGCAAGAAGTTGATCGAACTGCTGGTGGAAGCACGCATCCGCCAGTGCCTGATCGTTTTTGACAACAACTACCGGCCCCGGCTCTGGAACTCGGCGGAGCAGGCGCGGGCGGCGTATTTACAGGCGTTGGAGCATGTCGACCTGGCGTTGCTGACCCTGGAGGACGAACAGGCGCTGTTTGGCCATGACTACGCCCATGGGGTGTTTACCGCGTACCCGCACATTGCCGAGGTGGTGATCAAGCGCGGGGCGCAGTCGTGCCTGCTGCGCTGCGCGGGTGTGACTCACGAAATACCGGCGCAGAAGGTGGAACAGGTGGTGGACACCACGGCGGCGGGGGATGCGTTCAGTGCCGCGTATCTGGCCAGTCGTGTGCGGGGGGGCGGCCCGGTGGCGGCGGCAGAGGCCGGGCATCGACTGGCCAGCCGGGTGATTCAGCATCCGGGGGCACTGCTTCCCCGCGAATGAGGGCTTCAGGCGCTGTATCAGGCATCGCGCCGCCTTGGCGCAGACGCCTGGCTCAGGCGTTTGATTCAGGGGCCTGGCTCGGGTGGGTGGCTCAGTCGCCTGATTCAGGCGACTTCCACGACCCGGTTGCGTCCCGCTGACTTGCCTTGATAAAGCGCACTGTCGGCCCGCGCAATGGCATGGCTGAGGGGTTCTTCTGCGCGGTACTGAGTGATGCCGATGGACAGCGTCACGCGTATTTTGTCCAGGTCACTGTCGGTCTCCAGGGCCTGGATCGCACTGCGGATGCGCTCCGCGCTTTCGGTCGCCTGTTCAAGGTCGCTATCTGGCAACACCGCGAGAAATTCTTCACCGCCCCAGCGGCCAATAAAATCCTGTTCGCGCATTGAGCACTGGAGTAAATGGCTCACGGCGCTGAGCACCCGGTCACCGGTGTCGTGGCCGTATTGATCATTGATCTGCTTGAAGTGATCGATGTCCATCAGCATCAGCGTGAGGTGGCTGGGGCGTCGATTGTGCCGGGCCAGTACCTTTTCGGTCAGCGTGATCATGTGCCGGCGATTGAACAGGCCCGTCAGC
Source organism: Pseudomonas sp. LD120 (assembly GCF_009861525.1). GTDB lineage: Bacteria > Pseudomonadota > Gammaproteobacteria > Pseudomonadales > Pseudomonadaceae > Aquipseudomonas. The sequence continues at coordinate 2,834,394 of NZ_WVHL01000005.1, forward strand.
GAGTCGGTCGTGGCCATCCGTGCCAGGCTCTTGTGGGCGCGGGTGACGGTCACCACATAGAACAGCGCCAGGTAGCTGAACATGCAGAACACCACCGTCAGGTTGAAAATATGCACGCCTAACAGAGCATTGGAGGAGATCGGTTGCAAAGGCTCGATGTACCACATCAGGGCGTCCAACCCGACATAGTAGGCCCACAGGCACGCGGCAAGAATCCAGGCACTGCGGGCCCGCATGCTCACGAACAGGGCCGGGATGAACATCAGCAAGAAGTAATGAAAGCCGCTTCCCCAGCCCACTAGCAACGTGCCCAGCCCTGCGTGAACCAGCACTTCAGTGCGGATCAGCATCACCGCCAGCCGGTTGCGGCGCCGGTCGAACGCGCGATAGGCGTAGATGTACATGGCCACGCTGAGCACGTTTATCCAGGCCAGAATGGGCGAGCCCAGAATCAGAAAAATAAAGAAGAAAGCGACATCCACGCAGCCCGCCACTTGGCAGCAGCGCATGGACAGCTGCCAGAATTCCGGGCGAGCTTCGCTTTTGTGCGGGTTCTGCGAGTATGTCCCTTGCATTGAACCTGGTACCTCAAGATTCGGTGCGTACCCGTTCTGAAGTGGATCAGCCAAGTAAACGGAAAAGAAGCGTAGAAAGAAGGTTGCACAAGGTGTGTGGCGCTCACAGTACGAGCTGAGATGGCGGTTGTACAGTGGCTACTAGCCACTTTATGCCGGCGGTTACGCGGGAGAGGGGCGCTGGCGGATTGTGAGTCTGTCCCGAGCGTCGGGGCAGCTTGTGGGCCTCAGTCGCGGAAGAACACCTGGACCAGGTGGTAGCCGAACTTGCTCTTGATCGGGCCATGCACGGTGCGCAGAGGCTTTTTGAAGATCACCTGGTCAATGGCGCCGACCATCTGGCCTGGGCGCACTTCTCCCAGATCACCGCCGCGCTTACCGGACGGGCAGGTGGAGTATTTCTTGGCCAGGACGTCGAAGGCTTCGCCCTTGGCAATGCGTTGCTTGAGCTGTTCGGCTTCTTCGGCGGTTTTCACCAGGATGTGGCGGGCTTGGGCTTTCATGGGCAGGTGACCTGGTAGCGGGAAATCGGCGGCCGCGGATTATGCCTCAATTGACGGCACGCGGCCGATCATCTGACGAATCTTCTGCGCCATTTCTTCAAGGGAAAACGGCTTGGCCATCAGGTCCATGCCCGGTTCCAGAAAGCCCTGGTGCTCAGCGGCTTTCTCCGCATAACCGGTCATGAACAGCACCTTCAGTTGCGGTCGCTGCTGGCGTGCGATCTCCGCCAGTTGTCGACCGTTCATGCCCGGCAGGCCCACGTCGGTGACCAGCAGATCGACCCGCGTCGACGATTCCAGCAAGGGCAGGGCGCGGCGGGCGTCCTCGGCCTCGTAGGCGCGGTAGCCCAATTCGCTCAGCACACTAAGCACCAGCTTGCGCACCGCCGGGTCGTCTTCCACCACCATCACGCTTTCCCCCGCCAGGGCCTGGGGCGCTTCGGGGCTGGTGTCCGGTTGGCTGCTGTCCAGCGGCGCGGCGTACAGCCGTGGCAGGTAGAGGCGCACGCAGGTGCCCTGGTCCGGCTCGCTGCTGATGGTCACGTGGCCGCCGGACTGTTGGGCAAAGCCGTAGATCATCGACAGCCCGAGGCCCGTGCCCTGGCCGATGGGTTTGGTGGTGAAGAACGGGTCGAAGGCCTTGGCCAGGATGCGCGGGGTCATGCCGGCGCCATTGTCGCTGACACCGAGCATCACGTAATCGCCGGCCTTGACCGGTTCCAGGGTGCTGATGTCACTGCCGTCGAGGTAGCTATTGGCGGTTTCGATCAGCAGCCGGCCGCCGTGGGGCATGGCGTCGCGGGCGTTGATCACCAGGTTGAGCAGGGCGTTTTCGAGCTGGCTGGCATCGCTGCTCACCGGCCATATGCCGTCTGCCAGTTGCAGCTGCAGTTCGATGTGCTCGCCTTTGGTGTGGTTGAACAGATCGTAAAGCGAACGGACCAACTGGTTCGGGTCCAGGGGCTGGCGGTCCAACGACTGACGGCGGGAAAAGGCCAGCAATCGGTGAGTCAGGGACGCGGCGCGCTTGGCCGAGGACATGGCGGCCTCGCTGAAGCGGCCGATTTGATCGATGCGACCGTTGTCGAGGTAGCGTTGCATCAGGTCCAGGCTGCCGATGATCCCGGTGAGCATGTTGTTGAAATCGTGGGCGATGCCGCCGGTGAGTTGCCCCAGGGCTTCCATTTTTTGCGCATGGCGCAGGGCGTCTTCCGCGCGTTCACGTTCGAACATCTCGTTTTGCAGGCGCTGGTTGACGCTGGCCAGCGCTTCGGTGCGTTGGTTGACCCGCTCTTCCAGAGTCTCGTTGAGGTGGCGCAGGGCTTCTTCGGTTTGCCGACGCTCGGTTTCATCGATGACAAAGATATAGAAGCCATTGATCGCACCGTCCGGTCCGTGGCGCGGCAGGTATTTCATCAGGGCGTGGCGCTGGTGGCCGTCACGGTGTTGGGTGCGGGTTTCGAAGCTGCAGGGCTTGCCCGCCAGGGCGGCGGCGATCAGTTCGGCGCGGGTGGCGTAGATGTCGTCGCCGAGCACTTCGCGGATGGTTTTGCCGTACAACTCTTGTGGGGTCAGGCCGTACCAGTCCAGGTAGGCGCTGTTGTTCAGGCGAAAGCGCTCATCGCGGTCGACGTAGCCGATCAGCACCGGCATGGCGTTGATGATCAACTGCAGTTCGGTCTGACTCTGGCGCAGCGCCTGTTCCATCTGCTTGCGCTCGGTGAGGTCCAGGGCGGCGCCGAGAAAGCGCATTGGTCGGCCGTGGTGATCCTTGTAGCAGCGGCCTCGGGCAAACACCCAGCGCACTTGGCCGTCGGCCAGTTGTAGGCGGTATTCCTCGGCGTATTCGCTGCCCTGGGTGATGCAGTGCTTGATGCTGCGGGCCACCAGGGCGCGGTCTTCGGGGTGCACCCCCTTGAGGTATTCACTGATGGGCAGTTGCCGGGATTGCTGGGCGTCGACGCTGTGCAACTGGGCGAAATGCGCGTCGGCGATGAAGCGGTCTTCGCCGATGTCCCAGTCCCAGGTGCCCACCGCATCGGTCGCCGCCAGCGCCAGTTGCAAGCGTTCTTCGGTGTCTTGCTGGGCCCGCTGGCTGGCGTCGGAGCGTTGTTTGAGCTCAAGGGCGATGCGCCGGCGTTCGTTGGTTTCGATGGCGGTCATCAAAATGCCGGCCACGTGCCCACGCTCATCGCGAATTGGGCTGTAGGTCAGGTCCAGCCACAGCTCGTGCTCCGTGCCGTCGCTGCGTTGCAGGTTGAAACGCTGCTCGCTGAAGGTGCGCACCTGGCCGTTGAGTACGGCGTGGTAGATGGGGTCGGTGAAGTCCATCAGCTCCGGCCAGATCAGGTGCGCCGGCCGGCCGAAGGCCGTGGGGTGCTTGTTGCCGGCCAGCAGGGCGAAGCCGTCGTTGTAGATCTGTGTCAGCTCGGTGCCCCAGAGCAGCAGCATGGGCATCGGCGAATGGATCACGATATCCACGGCGGTGCGCAGGCTCTGCGGCCACTGGCCGGAATGACCGAGGGCCGTGGACGACCAGTCCAGGCGGGCAATCAGGGTGGCGGCTTCGCTGCCTGAGTGGGGGGCATTCATGTCGGGTGTGTCCTGGGCGCAGCGGTGTTACGCGGCAACGTCATGGGGGCGCGTACTGGAAAAGTCGTATGGACATGCCGAGCATATTCAAACGGATGGAGTGTAGGCGTTTTTGGCGCCGGCATTTTCACCCGCTTTTGCGGCGCATGACCAGTCTAGAGGGGCTGAACGGTCTTTGCCGCTGCCGCAGGCTCGACAGCGGCTACAAGTGTCCCGCTGTTTTTGTAGCCGCTGCCGCAGGCTGCGAAGAGTTGTGTAGGTGAGGCCGTTTTTTTGGGGGGGGTGAAGGCCCTGGGGAGCTTTGCGCAGCCTCGCAGGCTCGACAGCGGCTACAGGTGTCACGCTGCTTTTTGTAGTCGCTGCCAGGCTGCTAACGGCTGCGCAGGAGGCGCTGCTCTGGTGGGAGCGGTAGCGCGGCGCTGGGTGTGCGGTTGTCAGTCGCGCAGTTCCTTGCGGTCGCGAAACTGCTCCAGGGCTTCGGGGTTGGCCAGGGCGTCGGTGTTTTTCACGGGTATGCCATGCACCAGGTTTCGTACCGCCAGTTCGACGATCTTGCCGCTGATGGTTCGCGGAATGTCGGTCACTGCGAGGATCTTCGCCGGTACATGGCGCGCGGTGGTGTTGCTGCGGATGACTTGGCGAATCTGTTCCTGCAATGCTTCATCCAGCACCACGCCGTCTTGCAGACGCACGAACAGCACCACCCGCACGTCGTGCTCCCAGCTCTGGCCGATGGCCAGGCTTTCCAGGACCTGTTCCAGTTTTTCCACCTGGCGGTAGATTTCCGCGGTGCCGATACGTACCCCTCCCGGGTTGAGCACCGCATCGGAGCGGCCGTGAATCAACCAGCCGCCATCGGCCAGTTGTTCGGCGTAGTCGCCCTGGGCCCAGACCCCGGGAAACAGGCTGAAGTACGAGGCCTTGAGCTTGCTCTGGTCCGGGTCGTGCCACAGGCCCACCGGAATGCTCGGAAAGTGCCGGGTGCACACCAGTTCGCCTTTCTCGCCGATCACCGGCCGGCCCTGGTCGTTCCACACTTCGATGGCCATGCCCAGGCCCTTGCCTTGCATCTCGCCGCGTCGCACCGGCTGGATCGGGTTGCCGGTGACGAAGCAGGCGACGATGTCGGTGCCGCCGGACATCGAGGCCAGGCACAGGTCGGCTTTGATTTCGCGGTACACGTAGTCGTAGCTCTGTGGCGACAGCGGCGAACCGGTGCAGAGCAAGGTCTTCAGGCTGTCCAGGCGGTGGCTCTGGCGCGGCCGGCTGCCGGCCTTTTCCAGGGTCGCCAGGTACTTGGGGCTGGTGCCGAAGACGTTGATGCCCTCGCGGTCGATCAGGTCGATCAGGTGTTCGTTGGCCGGATGAAAGGGCGAGCCGTCGTAGAGCACCAGACTGGCGCCGGTGGCCAGCGCCGAGACCAGCCAGTTCCACATCATCCAGCCACAGGTGGTGTAGTAGAACAGCCGCTCGCCGGGGCCGAGGTCGGTGTGCAGGCCGTGTTCCTTGAGGTGTTGCAGCAGTACCCCGCCGGTGCCGTGGACGATGCACTTGGGCACCCCGGTGGTGCCGCTGGAATACAGGATGTACAGCGGATGGGCGAAGGGCACAGGGACGAACTCGGGCTCGCCGCCAGGGCGGTAGAAGTCGTCCCACAGGTTGACGCTGGCCGGGGTGCGGAAGTCTTCGGCCCGGGCTTGCGGGCGGGCATAGGGCACGATGAGCAACTGCTCCAGGGACGGCAGGCGTTCGAGGATTTCATTGACCTTGGCCGTCTGGTCGATGTCCTTGCCGGCGTAGCGATAGCCGGCGCAGGTGATCAACAGCTTGGGCTCGATCTGGCCGAAACGGTCGATCACCCCCTGGGTGCCGAAATCCGGCGAACAGCTGGACCACACCGCGCCGAGACTGGTGCTGGCAAGCATCGCCACCAGGGTTTGCCAGGTGTTGGGCATGCAGGCGGCGACCCGGTCGCCGCGGCCGACCCCGGCAGCCCGCAGGCTGCGTTGCAGGCCGGCGACCTGGGCCGCCAGTTCGGCGTAGGTCAGTGGTTCGCGCTGGCCGTTTTCGTTGATCGCCACCACCGCCACTGCGTCGTCCCGGCGCTTGAGCAGGTGCTCGGCGAAGTTCAGGGTGGCGCCGGGAAACCACTGGGCGTTGGGCATCTGCGGACCTTCGCGGAGCACGCATTCGGCGCTCTGCCTGAAGCGGACGTCGAAGAAGTCGACGATCGCCTGCCAGAAGCCTTCGCGCTGGTCGATGCTCCACTGGTGCAGGCTGGGATAGTCGCTGATCTCCAGGCCGTGGCGCTGATTGATGAAGCGGCGAAAGGCATCCATCCGCGTCTTGCCGATGCGTTCGGCGCTGGGTTGCCAGAGAAGGTCGGACATGCAAGGCCTCTATTTGTTCTTATGGTCGGTGTGCGCTGTCGCTCATTGTGGCGAGGGAGCCTGCTCCCGCAGGGCGGCCCTGCGGCTCCAGCCCCCGGCATTGGGGGCTTTCTGATGCCAACCCCGCGCTGGGAGCACTAGGCACTAGAGTGCCAGCCCGGTCCAGCGAGAGCAGGCTTTCGCGCCACGGAAAGAGGGGGGATGGGCAGCTCTACTGCGCCAGCCACCCACCGTCGATATTCCACGCCGCGCCGCGCACCTGGGCGCCGGCTGCACTGCACAAAAATAGCACCAGCTCGCCCAGTTGCGATGGGGTGACGAACTCCAGGGACGGCTGCTTTTCCGCCAGCAGGTCATGCTGGGCCTGCTGCGGCTCGCTGCCCGCCGCGACGCGATCGTCGATCTGTTTCTGCACCAGCGGGGTCAGCACCCAGCCGGGGCAGATGGCATTACAGGTGATGTTGCTGGTGGCGGTTTCCAGGCCCACCACCTTGGTCAGGCCGATCACCCCGTGCTTGGCCGCCACATAGGCGGCCTTGCCCACGGAACCGACCTGGCCGTGCACCGAGGCGATGTTGACGATCCGCCCCCAGCCCTTGGCGCGCATGCCCGGCAGCCCCAGGCGGGTGCTGTGAAACACCGACGACAGGTTGATGGCGATGATCGAATCCCAGCGCTCCACGGGGAATTCCTCCACCGCCGCCACGTGCTGGATGCCGGCGTTGTTCACCAGGATATCGACGCCGCCAAACTCCCGTTCGGCGTAGGCGAACAGCTCGGCGATCTGTGCCGGGTCGCTGACGTCCGCCGGGTGATGGCCAACCTGGCCGCCGAATTGTGCGACCTCGGCGATCGCCTTCGAGGCGTCGCCAAAGCCGTTGAGGATCAGCTTGGCCCCGGCCTTGGCCAGGACCACTGCGATGCCCAGGCCGATGCCGCTGGTGGATCCGGTGACCAGGGCGGTCTTGCCAGAAAGAGTGCTCATGAATACCTCATACAATGCCGGTGGCGTAGAAAGTGGCGATCACGACGAACACCGCCAGGGTCTTGATCAGGGTGATGCAGAAAATGTCCTTGTAGGCCTCGCGGTGGGTCAGCCCGGTAACTGCCAGCAGGGTGATCACCGCGCCGTTGTGCGGCAGGGTGTCCATGCCGCCGCTGGCCATGGACGCCACCCGGTGCAGCACTTCCAGGGGGATGTTGGCGGCGTGGGCGGCGCTGATGAAGCTTTCGGACATGGCCGCCAGGGCGATGCTCATGCCCCCGGAAGCCGAGCCGGTGATGCCCGCCAGCAGGGTCACGGTAATGGCCTCGTTGACCAGCGGGTTGGGAATGTTTTTCAACCAGTCCGCCAGCACCAGAAAGCCCGGCAGCGAGGCGATCACCGCACCGAAACCGTATTCCGAGGCGGTGTTCATCGCCGCCAGCAGGGCACCGCTGACCGCGCTCTTGCTGCCCTCGGCGAGCTTGCTGCGAATCGCCGAGTAGCCGCACACCAGCACCATCAAAATGCCCACCAGCAAGGCGGCCTGCACCGCCCAGATGGCGGTGAGCTTGGCGATTTCGCTGGTCACCGGCGCCGCCATGCCCGGCAGGCTGAGGCTGTGGGTCTTGCCGTACCACTGGGGAATCCAGTGGGTGAACAGCAGGTTCATCAGGCCCACCAGCAGCAGCGGCGACAGCGCCAGCCAGGGGTTGGGCAGCTTCAGGTCCTCGGCGGTTTCCGGCTCGTTGCGCAGCTCGGTGCCGTAGCCTTCACCGGCCTTCTGCGCCTTGTTGCGCTGGCGCTGGAGGAACAGCATGCCGGCGCAGAACACGAACACGGTGCCGATCAGTCCCAGCCAGGGCGCGGCCCAGGCGGTGGTGTTGAAGAAGGTGCTGGGGATGATGTTCTGGATCTGCGGGGTGCCGGGCAGGGCGTCCATGGTGAAGGAGAACGCGCCCAGGGCGATGGTGGCCGGGATCAGCCGTTTGGGGATGTTGCTCTGACGGAACATCTCGGCGGCGAACGGGTAGACCGCGAACACCACCACGAACAGCGAAACCCCGCCGTAGGTCAGCAGCGCGCAGACCAAAACGATCACCAGCATGGCCTGGCGGGTGCCCAGCAGGCGGATCGCCGCGGCGACGATGGCGCGCGAGAAGCCCGATAGCTCGATCAGCTTGCCGAACACCGCGCCCAGCAGGAATACCGGGAAATACAACTTGATGAAGCCGACCATCTTCTCCATGAACACCCCGGTGAAGGCGGGCGCCACGGCGGACGGATCGGTCAGCAGCACCGCACCGAGGGCGGCGATGGGGGCAAAGAGGATGACGCTATAGCCACGGTAGGCCGCCAGCATCAGCAGCGCCAGGGCTGCCAAAGCAATGATCACACTCATGGTGTGTCTCTCCAGGATTGTTATTGTTGTCGGGTGTTGCGTGTGGAGAGCGTTATAGCGAGAACTGTGCCATATATCTAAGTCATTGAAATATAACGATATTTCTCAATTTTTTGACTGTGGTCTACCCGGGGATTCTCCAATTGGAGACAGTATGGCGAGGGAACCTGCCCTCGTTGGACCGGGCGGGCGCTCCAATGCGTAGCGCTTCCCAGGCTGGGGTGGCATCAGAAAGGCCGCAATGCCGGGGTTTGGGGGCGCAGGGCGGCCCGGCGAGGGCAGGTTCTCTTGCCACTCAAGTGCTTGTCTCCTAATCGGGATTTGCGTCTCTTTATTGAGACTCGGCAATCCCCAGCGCCGCCATCTTCTTGTACAGCGTCGAGCGCCCCAACCCCAGACGCCGGGCCGCTTCCTCCACCTTGCCGGCGCATTGCACCAGGGTCGCGCTGATCAACTGCCGGTCGAAACGTTCCCGGGCCACGGCGAAGGTTTCCTGGCTCGGCGACTCGGCGGGTAGCGCGGCCGCATGGCGTTGCACCGGGCTGAAGCTGCCAATCGCTGCGCGAATGTCCGCGGCAGTGAGGATCAGGTCGTCGCTGAGCAGCGCCGCCCGTTCCAGCACATTGCGCAGCTCGCGGATATTCCCCGGCCAGGCATGTTGCGCCAGCAGGGCCAAGGCTTCGCGGTCCAGTTCATGCTGGCTGCGCAGCTCTTCGAGAATCCCCTCGCTCAGGGCCGGCAGGTCGTCCAGGCGTTCGCGCAGCGCTGGCACCTGGATCGGCAGCACGTTGAGCCGGTAGTACAGGTCGGCGCGGAACTCGCCGCGCTTGATCGCCGCTTCCAGGTCGGTGGAGGTGGCGGCGATGACCCGCACATCGCTGTGGATCACTTCGTTGGAGCCCACCGGCTCGAACTCCTTCTCTTGCAGCACCCGCAGCAACTTGCTTTGCAGGGGCAGGGGCATGTCGCCGATTTCATCGAGGAACAGGGTGCCGCCCTGGGCGATCTGCAACTTGCCGGCGCGGCCCTTGCGGTCGGCGCCGGTAAAGGCGCCGGGGGCGGTGCCGAAGAACTCCGCCTCCAGCAGGGCCTCGGGAATCGCTGCGCTGTTGATGCTGACAAAGGGCTTGTGGGCCCGGGGCGAGGCGCCGTGAATGGCCTGGGCCAGCAGCTCCTTGCCGGTGCCGGTTTCGCCTTGCAGCAGGATCGGCGACTCGGCGCTGGCGCTGCGTCGGGCCCGGCGTTTGACTTCCAGGCTGGCGGCACTGGTACCGATGAAATGGGCGAAGTTGTACTTGGTCTGCCGGGCCCGCAGCAGGGAGCGGGTGGAGGCCAGTTCTTCCTGCATGCTCAGGTAGCGCTTGAGCATCGGTGACAGGCTGCGCAACTCATCGAACAGGGCAAAACCAATGGCGCCGATCACCGTGCCGGCATCGTCGTGGATCGGCAGGCGCATCACCACCAGCGGCTCCTTGGGGGTGTCCTGCATGTCCAGCAGGATTGGGCGTCCGCTGCGCACCACCTCCCGCAGCAGGCTGCCGGGGATCACGCGTTCGCAGGGCTTGCCGATGGCGAAGGCGGCGGACTCCAGGCCGAAGCGCCGGGCGTAGCGCTCGTTCATCCAGACGATATTGGCGTCGCGGTCGACGATCACCGTACCTTCGCTGGACTGCTCGATGATCTCGAACAGCGAACGGATCGCCAGTTGGCGCACACGCTGGTAATCCTTGAGGCTTTCGCTGTCGTTCATGGCGGCATCCTGAAAATGGGCGCAGGGATTATGCCGCAGTCCACGTCTGTTGTTGCGCCGCTGTAGCCGCTGTCGAGCTCCAGCGAGGCTGCGAAAAATCTGGCAGTCCCCCTCCGACAAGGACTTCAGCGCTCTCAGGATCGAGCGTCTCCTGTGGCGGAGTGCCGCCCAGAGCGTTCGCTGCCTGGCCCTGGCGAGGCTGCGAAAAGGGGGCGTCGGCGACGGGTCAGCCGAGGTGGGCGGCGGCCAGCAGTTCTCGGGTGTAGGGGTGCTGCGGGTTGTCGAACACGTCGTGGCTGGCGCCGCGCTCCACCACCTGGCCGTCCTTGATCACGATCATGTCGTGGGCCAGGGCCCGTACCACCGCCAGGTCATGGCTGATGAACAGGTAGGTCAGTCCGTACTTTTCCTGCAGCTGGCGCAGCAGGGCCACCACGTGTTTCTGTACGGTGCGGTCCAGGGCCGAGGTCGGTTCGTCCAGCAGGATCAGCGCCGGCTTGAGCACCAGGGCCCGGGCGATGGCGATGCGCTGGCGCTGGCCGCCGGAGAACTCGTGGGGGTAGCGGTGGCGGCTGTCGGGGTCGAGGCCGACCTCCTTCAGGGCGCGGATCACTTGTTCATCGCATTGACGGGCGTCGTACTGGCTGTGCACTTCCAGGCCTTCGCTGATGATCTGCGCCACCGACATGCGTGGGCTGAGGCTGCCGAAGGGGTCCTGGAACACCACCTGCATCTGTTTGCGCCAGGGGCGCAGTTGCTTCTGGTTGAGGCCGTCCAGGGCCTGGCCCTGGAAACGGATGCTGCCTTGGGAGTCCAGCAGTCGCAGGATCGCCTGCCCCAGGGTGGATTTGCCCGAGCCGGATTCGCCGACGATGCCCAGGGTCTTGCCTTGCTCCACGCTGAGGCTGATGCCATCCACCGCCCGCAGGTATTGCTTGCGCTGGAACAGACCGCCGCCGATCTGGAAATCGACGCTGAGATTGTTCACCTCCAGCACAGTTTCCCGGCTGTCGTGGCACAACGGTCGGCCCTCGGGCTCGGCGTGCAGCAGTTCGCAGCTGTAGGGATGCTGCGGGGCGTTGAACAGAGTGTCGCAGTCGGCCTGTTCGACGATTTCCCCGGCCTTCATCACGCACACCCGCTGGGCGATGCGCCGCACCAGGTTGAGGTCGTGGCTGATCAGCAACAGGGACATGCCCAGGCGCTGCTGCAGGGATTGGAGCAGTTGCAGGATCTTGCGCTGCACCGTCACGTCCAGGGCGGTGGTGGGTTCGTCGGCGATCAGCAGCTCCGGCTCGCAGGCCAGGGCCATGGCGATCATCACCCGTTGGCGCTGGCCGCCGGAGAGTTGGTGCGGGTAGGCCTTGAGCCGCTCCCGAGGCTTCTGGATGCCCACCAGTTCCAGCAGTTCGAGAATTCGTGCCTGGGCCTGTTTGCCGCCCAGGCCGCGATGCAGGAGCAGGGTTTCGCCGATCTGCTTCTCGATGTTGTGCAGCGGGTTGAGGGAGGTCATGGGCTCCTGGAAGATCATGGCGATGCGGTTGCCTCGCAGTTTTTGCAGGGTCGCCGGATCGCAGCCCATCAGTTCCTGGCCGCGGTAGCGCACACTGCCTGAGCTGCTGCAGCCGGTCTGTGGCAGCAGTTGCAGGATCGAGTGGGCGGTCACCGACTTGCCCGAACCGGACTCACCCACCAGGGCCAGGCATTCGCCGGGGCGGATGTCCAGGCTCAGGTCACGAACCACGGTCTGCGCGCCGAAGCTGACCTTGAGCTGGCGGATTTCGATGAGGTTGTCAGTCATTTCTAGCGTCCGCTTCAAGATCGTGGATCAAAGGCATCGCGCAGCGCCTCGCCGATGAACACCAGCAGCGAGAGGATCAGCGCCAGGGTGAAGAACGCCGTCAGCCCCAGCCACGGCGCCTGCAGGTTCTGCTTGCCCTGGCCGATCAACTCGCCCAGGGAGGCGCTGCCAGCGGGCATGCCGAAGCCGAGGAAGTCCAGGGCGGTGAGGGTCGAGATGGCGCCGGTGAGGATGAACGGCAGGTAGCTCAGGGTGGCGTTCATGGCGTTGGGCAGGATGTGCCGCAGGATCACCTTGCGGTCGCTCAGGCCTAGGGCCCGGGCGGCCTTGACGTACTCCAGGTTGCGCCCACGGAGGAACTCGGCGCGCACCACGTCCACCAGGGCCAGCCAGGAGAACAGCGCCATGATCCCCAGCAGCCACCAGAAGTTCGGCTCGACGAACCCCGAGAGGATGATCAGCAGGTAGAGCACCGGCAACCCGGACCAGACTTCCAGCAGGCGCTGGCCCAGGAGGTCGACCCAGCCACCGTAATAGCCTTGCAGGGCGCCGGCGGTGACGCCGATCAGGGCGCTGATGGCGGTCAGGGCCAGGGCGAACAGGATCGATACCCGGGCGCCGTAGATCACCCGCGCGGCCACGTCCCGGGCCTGGTCATCGGTGCCCAGCCAGTTGACCGTGCTCGGCGGGCTGGGGGCCGGCTGGCTCAGCTCATAGTTGGGCGTGTCTTCGCTGAAGGGGATGGGCGGGAACAGCAGCCAGCCACCGTCCTTGCGGATCAGTTGCTGCACGTAGTCGCTGCGGTAGTCGGCCTGGAACGGCAGTTGGCCACCGAATTGCTGCTCGGTGTAGCGCTTGAACACCGGGAAGTACAAAGAGCCCTGGTAGCTGACCACCAGGGGTTTGTCGTTGGCGATCAGCTCGCCGCCCAGGGTCAGGATGAACAGGCCGATGAACAGCCACAGCGACCACCAGCCGCGGCGGTTTTGCTTGAAACGGTCCAGGCGCCGGCGGGCCACGGGAGAAAGCTTGAGCATCAGGCGTTCCTCGCGGCGAAGTCGATACGCGGGTCGACCAGGGTGTAGCACAGGTCGCCGATGAGTTTTATCAGGAGGCCAAACAGGGTGAAGATGAACAGCGAACCGAACACCACCGGGTAGTCGCGGGAGACCGCGGCCTCGTAGCTCATGCGCCCCAGGCCGTCGAGGGAGAAGATCACCTCGATCAGCAAGGAACCGGCGAAGAACACGCTGATAAAGGCCTGGGGAATCCCCGAGACCACCAGCAGCATGGCGTTGCGGAACACATGCCCATACAGCACCCGGCGTTCGCTCAGGCCCTTGGCCCGGGCGGTGACCACGTACTGGCGAGTGATCTCGTTGAGAAACGAGTTCTTGGTGAGGATGGTCAGGGTGGCGAAGCCGCCGATCACCAGGGAGCTCACCGGCAGCACCAGGTGCCAGAAGTAGTCGGCGACCTTGCCCAGGGTACTCAGTTGCTCGAAGTTGTCCGAGACCAGGCCGCGCACCGGGAACCAGTTCAGCGAAGTGCCCCCGGCGAACAGCACGATCAAAAACATGGCGAACAGGAAGGCGGGCATGGCGTAGCCGATAATGATCGCGGTGCTGCTCCAGATGTCGAATTGGCTGCCGTGGCGCACTGCTTTGCGAATTCCCAGGGGGATCGACACCAGGTAGGTGATCAGGGTGGCCCAGAGCCCCAGGGAAAGGGTCACCGGCATCTTTTCCAGAATCAGGTCGGTGACCGTGGCGCCGCGGAAGAAGCTCTTGCCGAAGTCCAGTTGGGCGTAGTTCTTGAGCATCAGCCACAGGCGTTCATGGGCCGGTTTGTCGAAGCCGTACTGTCGTTCGATGTCTTCGATCAGCTTGGGGTCCAGGCCACGACTGGCCCGCGAGCCGCTGCTGCTCATGGCATCGGCGGAGCCGCCGACGGCGCCACCGCCAATCCCTTGCAGACGGGCGATGGCTTGTTCGACCGGGCCGCCGGGAGCCGCCTGGACGATGACAAAGTTCACCAGGAGGATGATCAGCAAGGTCGGAATGATCAGCACCAGGCGCCGCAGAATGTAGGCCAGCATCAGTGGCGTCCTCCGGGTTGGCCACGGCGGATCAGTTCGGCGGCCATTTGTTCATTGGTCAGCGCGGTGCGGCTGACTTCCCACCAGCTTTCGATGGCCGCGTCATTGCTGGCTGGCACCTTGGGAATGCCGAAGCGGTTCCACCACACCGTGGAGGTGCCGGGCGGGTAGTAGTTGGCGATCCAGTAGTAGTTCCACTGCAGCACCCGGTCCAGAGCGTGGGCATAGCGCTGCATCTCCGGCTGGCTGTTGGCTTTCACCAAGCCTTTGAGCAGGGTGTCCACCGCCGGGTTCTTGAGCACCATGTAGTTGTTGGAGCCGGGGTCGTTGGCCGCGGCCGAGCCAAAGTAGTTGTACAGCTCCATACCCGGTGAGGTGGTGACTGGATAGCCGGTGACGATCATGTCGTAGTCCCTGGCCATCAGGCGGTTGACGTATTGCGAGGCGTCGATGCGGCGGATGTTTAGGCTGATGCCGATCTGCGCCAGATTGCGCTTGTAGGGCAACAGCAGGCGCTCAATGGAGTTCTGGGTGATGAGAAAGGTAAAGCTCAGAGGCTCGCCTTGGGCGTTCACCAGCTTGTCGTCTTTGGCTTTCCAGCCGGCTTGTCTCAACAGCGCCAGGGCCTGCAACTGCTTGTCGCGGATTACGCCGCTGCCATCGGTCTTGGGGGCCTCGAAAACCTGGGTGAAGACTTCATCGGGGATCTGCCCGCGCAGGGGTTCGAGGATCTTCAGTTCTTCGGCGTCCGGCAGGCTGCGAGCGGCCAGGGAGGTGTTGGAAAAGAAACTCTGCTGGCGGATGTACAGGTTGCGCATCATCTGCCGGTTGCTCCATTCGAAATCCCAGAGCATGGCCAGGGCCTGACGCACGCGACGATCCTGGAATACCGGCCGGTCGAGGTTGAACACGTAGCCCTGGGCCGGTTGCGGCGCCGATTTGGCCAAGTGGGCCTTCTGCAGACGGCCGTCGCTCAGCGCTGGGCTGTCGTAGCCGATGGAGTAGCCGGTGGCGGAAAACTCGCGGTTGTAGTCATAAGCGCCGCCGCGCAGCACTTGTCGGGCGACGTCGATGTCGCCGAAGTACTCGACGCTGAAACGGTCGAAGTTGTACAGCCCACGGCTGACCGGCAAGTCCTTGCCCCACCAGTCGGGGTTGCGCAGGAAGGTGATGCTGTTGCCCGAGTCGACCTTGCCGACGCGATAGGGGCCGCTGCCCAGTGGCGCTTCATAGCCGCCGCCAGCGGCGAAATCGCGACTCTTCCACCAGTGCTCGGGGAACACCGGCAGGGTCGCGATGTCCAGCGCCAGGGTGCGATTTTCGTTGCTCTTGAAGTCGAAGCGCACCACCCGCGGCGATTCCACGGTGACCCCTTTGACGTCCGCGAACTGGGTGCGGTAGCGCATGCTGCCCTGGGTCATCAGCAGGTCATAGCTGTAGCGCACGTCTTCGGCGGTGATCGGCGTGTTATCGGCGAAGCGGGCCTTGGGGTTGAGGTAGAAGCGCAGCCACAGACCGTCTTTGGCGCGCTCCATCTTCTGGGCCACCAGGCCGTAGACGGTGTAGGGCTCGTCCAAAGAGCGCACAGCCAGCGGCGAGTAGACCAGGCCGTCGAGCTGGGAGACGCCAATACCTTTGTCTATATAAGGCAGTACATGGTCAAAGCGGCCGATCTCGATCGCCGAGCGGCGCAGGGTCCCGCCCTTGGGGGCCTGGGGGGTGGCGTAGTCGAAGTGGCTGAAGCCTTGGGGGTACTTGGCCGGTTCGCCGTAGACGGTCATGGCATGTTGTGGCGCGGCCAGGACATTGGCAGCGGCCAATAGCAGTGCGGTGAAAACAGCGGTGGAGAAAAACAGTCGCATGGTCAGCCTTACGAGGCGGGTGAACGATGACCACGATTTGTACGCTAGCGGCGCATGACTGGCCAGCCGCTTTCACCCGTACAGTGGCCACACGCACAACGGCCCACCATGAGGCGGGCCGTTGAGCAGGCAAATCGCGAGGGAATCAGTCCTGGCGGCTGGTGACTTCCAGCAAGTGGTAACCGAACTGGGTTTTTACCGGACCTTGTACGACATTGACTGGGGCGCTGAACACCACGGTATCGAATTCCTTGACCATCTGGCCCGGGCCGAAGGAGCCCAGGTTGCCGCCGTCGCGGCTGGACGGGCAGGTGGAGTTCTTTTTCGCGACTTCGGCGAAATCGGCGCCAGCTTCGATTTCGGCTTTGAGTTCATTGCACTTGGCTTCGCTGGCAACCAGGATGTGACGGGCGGTGGCTTTGGCCATGGATGTTGCTCCTTTCAAGAAAGTTGAGAGCCTACCGGATTCAGGTGGCTATTTCTTGTCAAAGTTCCTTCAATGCGTTACCGCCCGGCGCTGGCGGCGACACCCATCTCGGATCGACAGGGGCCCTGTAGGTGCTGCTGAGCCCGCGAGGCTACGCAAAGGTCCGCAGGACCTTGCCTGGCGGTCTGCCGCCGAACCCGCAGCGCTCATGAGAACGCCGCGTTCCTTCAGCGCACTGTCGCGAAGTCGTTCGCAGCCTGCGGCAGCGGCTACAGCTGCTTCCAGTCCAGGCCGAAGCGCGCCAGGTATTTGCGCAGGCGGTCGGCGTCGTTGGGGTTGGCCTTGCCCAGGCGCGACACGCCGAACAGCCGGCGCCCGGCGTCCGACAGGCTGTCGGCGCGGCGGCATTCGGCAATCACCGCCTTGAGTTGCAGGCGGTCGAACAGGTCCAGCTCTACCTCGTCGCCCAACAGTTGCTGCAGTTCATCCTCGGCATTTTCCAGGCCCCAGGCGTGGCGCAGGCGCTGGATTTCCTCTTCGACCTGGACCTGGTCGATGCGTCCGCTGTCGGCCAGGGTGGCCATGCGGGTGATGGAGGCCGACAGCTCGCGGAAGTTGCCCAGCCACGCCGCTTCGCTGGAGCTGGCAAAGGCCAGGTAGCGGCGCCGTGCTTCCAGGTTGAAACGCACCAGTTGCCCTTGCTCCCGGGCGTGGCGTTCAAGCTCGAAATCGATGTTCGGCTCGATGTCCTCGCGGCGTCCCGCCAGCCCCGGCAGGTTGAAGGTCCAGAGGTTGATCCGCGCATACAGGTCTTCGCGGAACAGGCCCTGGGCCACCCGGCCACGCAGGTCGCGGTGGGTGCCGGCGATGATCAGGAAGTCACTCTCCACTTCCTGGTCCGCGCCCATGGGGAAGAAGCGCTTTTCCTCGATGGCCTTGAGCAGCATGGCCTGTTCGTCCAGGCCCAGCTCGCCGATCTCGTCAAGAAACAGCATGCCGCTGTGGGCCGCTCGCAGCAGGCCGTCCCGGGCGTTCTGGGCACCGGTGAAGGCCCCCTTGATATGCCCGAACAGCGCCGACATGGCACCGTCGCCGCGCAGGGTGGCGCAGTTGACCTCGACAAAACGTCCCTGCACCTGGTGCCGGCCGCGTTTGAGCTCATAGATGCGTCGAGCCAGGAACGACTTGCCGGCACCGGTGGGGCCGATCAGCAGCATCGGCGCCTTGGAGCGCACGGCGACCCGCTCGATCTGCTCGATGGAGCGGTTGAACGCCGGGTTGCGGGTAGCGATGCCGGACTTGAGGAAGGCCAGGCCTTCCAGGCGCTTGTGGGCAAAACGCGAGGCGATGCGGTCGTAGCGCGACAGGTCGAGGTCGATCAGCGCATGGGTGCCGGTGGCGTGTTCGCTGGGGTCGCCGCGCCGGGCCGGTGAGGTCTGGATCAGCCGGGCCGGGAGGTAGCGCGCTTCGGTCAGCAGGAACCAGCAGATCTGCGCCACGTGGGTACCGGTGGTGATGTGCACCAGATAGTCCTCGCGCTCGGTATCGAACGGGTAGGCGCTGGTGAAGTCGTGAAGGGCGGCGTACACCTCCTCGAAATCCCAGGGGTTCTTCAAGCCCATGGGGTGCAGGCGTACTTCGGTTTCCGGTGACACCTGACGCACATCGTTGGCCACCCGTTCGGCCAGGCTGACATCCCGGGCGTCCAGGCCGTGGATCAGTTCCAGGCGCTGGATCAGCACGTCCGGTTGCTGGCACAGGCCGACCGTGGGGCGCCAATGGCTCCAGCGATTGGCGCCCTTGCCGACGCGATCGAGGGTGGAGCCGACAAAACCGATGGCGACCGTGGGCTTGCTCGACATGTTTATACCTGAAGATAAAAGGCGATAGGTAAAGATATAAAATTATCGAGGCGTTTGTCTTGTCGAATGGCCAGTGAAAAAGCGAATAAAAATAAAATATTTATAAATCAATAAGTTAAAAAATAATTTGCCGAAAAAACAAAACCTGGCACAGCGGCTGCAATGTATCTGGCAACGAACGAGACAACAGAGCGAGACGCCAAGATGGCCAACTTCCAGCTGTTCAACACCCAACAGGCAAAAGCGCCAGCGAGCACCACCCTGAACGCTTCCAAGGCACCGGCCTATGCCTACAACGCCAAGCATCGCCTGGCCCAGCTGGCGGTCACCGGTTGCCTGAACTCGACCTTCTACACCTCGCCTGAAGGTCAACTGGAAGCGGTGCTGCAATTGGTGAGCGAACTGGACAGCCGCTTCGTCGCCCAGGCCGCCCGTTACGCTCGGCAGCAAGGCCATATGAAAGACATGCCGGCGCTGCTGCTGGCGGCGCTGACCGCACAACGCTCGGTCCTGGTACCGGAGCTGTTCGCCCAGGTGGTGGACAACGGCAAGATGCTGCGCAACTTCGTGCAGATCCTGCGCAGCGGCGTGACCGGGCGCAAATCCCTGGGGTCGCAGCCCAAGCGCCTGGTGCAGAACTGGCTGAACACGGCCACCGAGCGTCAGTTGCTGCAGGCCTCGGTGGGTAGCCAGCCGTCCCTGGCGGACGTGGTGAAGATGGTTCACCCCAAGCCAAGTGAAGCCTGGCGTGAAGCCTTCTTCGCCTGGTTGATCGGCAAGCCGGTGGATGTGCAGGCGCTGCCTGAGCTGACCCGCGAGCTACTGGCGTTTCGCAATGGCGAGACAACTCAGGTGCCGCAGGTGCCGTTCCAGCTGCTCGGCAACGAAGCACTGAGCGCCGGACAATGGGCGGCACAGGCGCGCAACATGGGTTGGCAGGGGCTGCGCATGAACCTCAACACCCTGGCCCGCCACGGCGCGTTCCAGGTGCCGGGTTGCAGCGAGTACGTGGCGGCGCGGTTGGCGGATGCGGGGGAGGTGGCCAAGGCGCGGGTCTACCCATACCAGTTGCTGGCGGCCTACCGCATGGCCGGCGAGGACGTGCCGCAAGCGGTCCGCGAGGCGCTGCAGGATGCCCTGGAGCTGTCCCTGGCCAACGTGCCGGCGCTGGCGGGCCACGTGGTGGTGTGCCCGGATGTCTCGGGCTCGATGCACAGCCCGGTCACCGGCTATCGCCAGGGCGCCACCACCGCGGTGCGTTGCATTGATGTGGCGGCACTGGTGGCGGCAGCGGTGCTGCGCAAGCAGCCGGCGGCGCGGGTCATGCCGTTCGAGCGGGGGGTGGTGAACATCCACCTCAACCCGCGGGACAGCGTGATGAGCAACGCCCAGAAGCTGGCGAACATCGGCGGAGGCGGGACCAACTGCTCGGCGCCCCTGGCGCAACTGGCCAACGCCAAGAGCCGCGTGGACACCCTGATCCTGGTCTCGGACAACGAGTCGTGGATCGATGCGCGGCGCCACGGGGCCACGGAAACCCTGCGCCAGTGGGAGCGGATCCGTGCCATCAACCCGCAGGCGAAGCTGGTGTGCATCGACATGCAACCGGGGGCCACGACCCAGGCGCCGGACCGCGAGGACATCCTCAACGTCGGCGGTTTCAGTGACGCGGTGTTCGATGTGATCGAGCAGTTCACCGCCGGTAACTACGGTGCCCAACACTGGGTCAAGGCAATCGAGACGATGGCGCTCTAAGAGCCTGCTCATGATCGGCTGCGCTTAGCCCAGGCGGCGTCAAAAACGGTTTCGAAATGCTCATTCAGGTTTCTAAACTCCGCGTTCTCAGGCGTTTTTGCCTTGCCTGAGCGTTGCGCGCTAGAGCCTGGACAGGTTCTGGGAAATGGAGATAAACCGTGCGCCGGCCAGCCGGCGCACACCGAAGATTTTTTGCTCATTGGCCCTGAATGCCGCTGTGACTACATCTAAAGGCGTCTCAGCAACTCTTGTCAGGGCCGGTGACGGCACGAATGCCAGTGGCTGTACATATTGGTTAAGCCGGTTCGAATCCGGCGATCAGTCACTTCTTTTGTCGTGCCACCTTTTTTGCAGTTTTTGCGACGAATGCTGGTGGAACTACATCCCAGGTTCGAGATGCGGGTTCGATTCCCGCCGGTGCTGGAAAACGGCGCCGTGGTTCAACGGTCAGAACACGAGCGCACTGTTTCATCGACCCTTGTCGTCGCATCTTTTTCCCCGCCTCGGCGGGACGGCAGCGAATGCCACGGGTACTACATCGTGTCGCGGGTTCGAGCCCCGCCAGCCGCAAGGCTGTAGCTCAGTGGGTAGAGCCAATGTGCCTGTTCCCTTGTCGCTGCCCGCAGGCCCGGCCTGCACCGATTGACCCGGCGAATGCCGGTGGAGCTACAGGACAGCGTGGTCGCGGGTTCGAGTCCCGTGCATCGCAAGGTGCTGGCTCAGAGGCAGAGCGCGCGGCAGGTTTCACCTCCACTGGTCGCTGCCTGCACCGAACACCGCAACTCCGTAGGAGCTGGCTTGCCAGCGAAGAGGCTTTGAGAACGTCTTCTGCGACTCGGCTCCTACACAATCTATTGAACAAGGCCGGATCACCGGCCACAGGAAAAAAGAGTCAACGACATGGAACACAAAACCTACCAACTGCTGGAAGTGGCCAACGGCAAGCCGATCAAGATGTGGACCCAGGGCGTGCCCGTGGAAAACGAAGCCCGCCAGCAACTGATGAACACCGCGAAGATGCCGTTCATCTTCAAGCACCTGGCGGTGATGCCCGACGTGCACCTGGGTAAGGGGTCGACCATCGGTAGCGTGATCCCCACGGTGGGCGCGATCATCCCGGCGGCGGTCGGGGTGGATATCGGTTGTGGAATGATCGCCGCCCGTACTTCGCTGACCGCCGCCGACCTGCCGGATAACCTGGCTGGATTGCGCAGCGCCATCGAGGCGGCGGTGCCTCACGGTCGTACTTCGCCCCGTAGCGGTCGCGATAAGGGCGCCTGGGGTGATGTGCCGAATCAGGCCGACCAGGCTTGGGCGGCGTTGCATCCGCGCTTCAAGGCGATCACCGATAAGTACCCGGCCCTGGCCAACAGCAACAACCGCAAGCACTTGGGAACCCTCGGAGGGGGTAACCACTTCATCGAGGTCTGCCTGGATGAAGCCAACCGGGTCTGGTTCATGCTGCACAGCGGTTCCCGTGGCGTCGGTAACGCCATCGGCAACCTGTTCATTCACCTGGCCCAGGCTGATATGCGTCAACATATCGCCAACCTGCCGGACCGCGACCTGGCCTACTTCGAGGAAGGCAGCCAGCACTTCAACGATTACGTGGAAGCCGTGGCCTGGGCCCAGGATTTCGCCCGGCAGAACCGCGAGCTGATGATGCAATTGGTGATCCAGGCCACCCGCCAGGTGATCAGCAAGCCCTTCGAGGTGGCGCTGGAGGCAGTGAACTGTCACCACAACTACGTGCAGAAGGAGCGCCACTTCGGTGAAGAGGTGCTGGTGACCCGCAAGGGCGCGGTGTCGGCGAAGAGGGGCGAACTGGGGATCATCCCGGGGTCGATGGGGGCCAAGAGCTTCATTGTCCGTGGGTTGGGTAACGAGGAGGCGTTCTGCTCCTGCAGCCACGGTGCCGGGCGTACCATGAGCCGCACCAAGGCCAAGAACACCTTCACCCTGGCCGACCAGATCCGCGCGACCGCCCATGTGGAGTGCCGTAAGGACGAAGCGGTGATCGATGAAATCCCGATGGCCTACAAGGACATCGACCAAGTGATGCACGCCCAGCGCGAGCTGGTGGAAGTGCTGCACACCCTGCGTCAGGTGGTGTGCGTTAAGGGGTAGAACAATGGACGACATGGACGCCTTGATAGCGGCGCCGCCCGGCTGGCATGACCCGCTGAGCGACTACGAAGCCCGCCGCGTGCGGGAGGTGATGGACGAATTGGATCGGCACAGCGCCTGGCTGGAACTGAGCCGCTTTGGCAACGGTTTCGTGCGCCAGGCCGCCGTGCGCGGCCTGGCCGCACAGCCTTCGGCCGAGGCCCTGGCGGCCTTGCTGGAACGCCTCAACGACTGGGTGCCCCAGGTGCGCCAAGAGGCCGCCGCGGCGGTCGAGGGTTATCTGACGCCAGAGCGCGCCGAGCTGCTGTTGCAGCGCCTGACGCCGCTGCTAGCCCTGGCCGGCAAGCAGCGTGCCGACCATGGCGCGACCCTGCAGCGGGCGCGTGCGGTGTTGCAGTTGGCCCAGGTACGCGAAGCAGTTGAAGAGGCCTTTGCCGGTTGCCGGGGCAAGGCCGCGCGCTTTGTCTTCGAGCTGTTGCTCGAAGGGGCGCCGGATCGGGCAGCGCTGCTGGGCCGGGCGCTGCGCCACCCGGAGGTCAGCGTGCGGCAGATGGCGGTGGATGCCTGCGCCGAACTGCCCGCCGCGCAGGCCGTGCCTTTGCTGGAAGAGGTGATGCAGCGTTGCGGCGCCAGTGTCCGGGTCAAGGCTCTGCGCCTGTTGCTGCCATTGCTGGCCGACCCTCGCGAGTATCTGGCTCAGGCGTTGCTGGACCCTTCAGGGGCTCTGCGTTGCCTGGCCCATTGGACCGCGCCGCGCCATGGACTGGAGCCGCAGGAGGTGCTGCTGGCCCGTTTGCAGCAGCCGGCGCCACGCAACAAGCGCCAGTGGCTGGGGCTGCTGGGGCTGGTCCGGGAACTGCAGGCGCCGCAAGCCGACGCCATGGTGCGTCAGGCCCTGGCTTCGCCGGCAGTGAGCGTGCGCCTGCTGGCCTTGCAGACCTTGGGCGAGCGCGGCATGGCCGAGCAACTGGCGGCCCTGGACGACGCTTCGGACAAGGTCTTCGAATGCGCCCTGGCCTTGCTGCGTCAGCAGCCTTGGGCAGTCTTCGACGAGGCCCTGGAGCAGCGGCTGGACCAGCACTGGCATGACCTGCCCAAGGCACGGCGCTGGGCCCTGCTGGCCCTCAAGCCGGGCTGGCGCCAGTTGGAATACCTGCTGTGGCGCCAGGGGCAGGGGGGCAGCGAAGCCGCCTATTGGCGTCAGACCCTGGCGCGCTGGTGCGATGGCCGCTACGGGATGTTCGACCCGGTCACCCCCAAGCCGCTGCGCGAAGCCATGTTGCAGCGTGTACAGGCGATGGAGGCCGCCGGTGAATTGCCCGCAGGTTCAGCCAAGCGCCTGCTTTGAAGAGTCGAGAACGCCCCGATGTCCGCGCTGCCGCTGTTGACCTGGATTGCAGGGTGGGACTGGTGCCTGACGGTGTGGAACCCCGTGCCCCGGCCCCTGAGTGTGCTGGCCGCCAGCGCCACGGATTGAACAAGGAACAAGGATCATGGAACACCTGGAACACCATCCCCTGAGCAGCGCCATGCGCGAACGGGTATTGGTCGAGCTGGCGCGGATCGAGCGTGAGCGCAATGTGCGGGTGCTGTATGCCTGCGAATCCGGCAGTCGGGCCTGGGGCTTTGCCTCCACCGACAGTGATTACGACGTGCGTTTCGTCTATGTGGAAAAGCCCGAATGGTTCATCCAGGTGGATGCCGGGCGCGACGTGATCGAGCGGCCCCTGGACGACGAGCTGGACATCAGCGGCTGGGAACTGCGCAAGACCCTCGGGCTGTTGCGCAAGTCCAACCCGACCCTGCTGGAGTGGCTCGACTCGCCCCTGGTGTATCGCAGCGAACCGGCTGCCGCCGCGCGCCTGCGCGAGCTGGCGCAGGCGTTCTACAGCCCGCCGGCGGCGCGCAATCATTATCTGTCGATGGCCAAGAAGAACTTTCGCGGTTACCTGCAAGGCGACAGCGTGCGTTTCAAGAAGTACTTCTACGTGCTGCGCCCCTTGCTCGCCGTGCGCTGGATCGATCAAGGCCGCGGCCGACCGCCGATGACCTTCGCCGACCTGCTGACCACGGTCGACCACCCACCGCTGCTGGACGAAGTGGCCGAGCTGCTGGTGCTGAAACGCTGCGCTGACGAGTCCGCCTACGGGCCGCGACGCCCGGCACTGCACGCCTTTATCGCCGCTGAGCTGGAACGCCCGGTGCCGAAGCTGGCGCGCACCCATGAAGACAACGCGTTGCTGGACGCCTACCTGCGGGAAACGGTCCGGCACTACGCCTGAGGAATGAGATGAAACAGGATGTAATCGAACTGGACGGCGCCATCGGCGGCGGTCAGGTACTGCGCAGCGCCTTGAGCCTGTCGATGCTCAGTGGCAAGCCCCTGCGTATCCATAATATTCGTGCCCGGCGTAGCCGCCCGGGGCTGCTGCGTCAGCACCTGACGGCGGTGCAGGCTGCGGCACAGGTCTGTGGCGCCAGGACCTCGGGGGGCGAACTCGGCTCTCAGGCGCTGACCTTCGAACCGGGGCCGATCCGTGGCGGCGACTACCGCTTTGCCATCGGCACTGCGGGCAGCTGCACCCTGGTGCTGCAGACCCTGCTGCCGGCCTTGTTGCAGGCGCCGCAGCCCAGCCGTGTGAGCATCAGCGGCGGCACCCACAACCCCCTGGCGCCACCGGTGGACTTCCTCCAGCAGGCCTGGTTGCCACAGCTGCGGCGCATGGGGGGACGGGTCGAGCTGCAACTGTTGCGCCACGGCTTCGTCCCGGCTGGCGGTGGTGAGCTGGAGGCCTTTGTTCAACCGTCGGTGCTGCAGCCCCTGCACCTTGAGGAGCGTGGCGCACTGCAGGGCAGTCGGGCCTGGGCCCTGAGCGCTGGCCTGCCCGAGCATGTGGCGGAGCGCGAGTTGCGCCGGGTGCACAATCGCCTGGAACTGCCGCGGGAGCACCTCACCCCGGTGCGGTTGGATGAACAATACGGCCCGGGCAATGTGCTGTTGCTGGAGTTCGCCTTTGAACACCTGACCGAGCTGTTTTGTGGCTTCGGTCAGAACAGCCTGCGGGCGGAAAAGGTCGCGGACCTTGCCATCGATCAGGCCCGGGACTGGTTGGATTCTGGCGCGGCGGTGGCCGAGCACCTGGCCGATCAACTGCTGCTGCCCCTGGCCCTGGCCGGTGGTGGCAGCTTCACCACGCCGCGCATGACCGAGCACCTGGAAAGCAATATCCGGGTGATCGAAGCGTTCCTGCCGGTGCGCATCGAGGCGCGCTTGCTGAGCGAGCAACGGCTGCGCGTGGAGTGTCACGCGCTGGTTTGACGTGTGTAGAGTGCTCCGGTCATCAAGGAGGTTGTCGCTATATATCACTTGTATGGAGGCCGGGGCAGCGGTTCGGCCATCGTCGAGATCGCCCTGGAGTATTGTCGGGCGCCGTATCGCAGCATCGACGCCGCGCCCTGGGAGGAAAGCCCGGGCGCGAGGCCCTGGCTCGGCTCAATCCACTGTTGCAGATTCCCACCTTGCAACTGCCGGATGGCAGCATCCTCACCGAAAGCGCGGCGATCCTGATCCACCTGGGCCTGGAGTTTCCCGATTCCGGGCTGCTGCCTGCCCAGGCATTGGCCCGGGCTCAGGTGATTCGCGGCCTGGTGTACATCGTCGCCAACTGCTATTCGGCCATCGGTCTTCTCGACTACCCGGAGCGCTGGATCAGCGACGCCGACGAGCCGCTCAAGGCGCGAGTGCGCAGTGCCACGGCCGATCGCCTGTTGCGCAGTTGGGAGGTGTTCGCCCAGCAGTTCGCTGCACGACCCTTCCTCGGTGGCGCGGCGCCGGGCGCCCTGGATATCCAGGCGGCGGTGGTGTCCCGCTGGTCCGGCGCCCGTGAACATCTGCGCGGCAGCCATCCGGATTTTTTCGCCCTGCTGCAACGCATCGACCACGAGCCGCCCATCGCCGCGATCCTGGCCCGCCACTGGCCCCCCGCATCCTCATCGTAGGCGCTGGCGTGCCAACGAAGGCGTCCCTGAGAACGATGCAGGGCTCAAGGGCTTCTTCGCCGGCAAGCCGGCTCCTGCGGTAGAGGGCGGCGAGGCTGTGCGGTGAATCTGCGGTTGAGTTTCCTGGGTCGGAACTGGCAGTCTGCGCGCCCGGATCATGACCGGTCTGACTTTTGGGGAAGTACGCAATGGAAGGCAACGCATGGCTCAAGGCCTTGAACAAACTGCTGACAATGGTGCAGCGCGTGGTGTTGCTCAGTGGCTGGTTTCTCGCCGCTCTGGTGCTGGGGCTCACCATCAAGTCCGGGTTGCAGCCCTTTCTGGCCATGTTCCTGGCCTCGCTGCTGGCGATCATTGGCGTGGTGGTGCATGAGGGCGGGCATTACCTGGGAGCCCGCTGGTGCGGAATGCCGGTGTTGCAGGTGCGGATCGCCGCCTTGGAGTTACAGGTGCTGCGGCGCGGCTGGCGCCTGCGCTGGTCGCCGCAGCTCAAGCGCAGTCGCCTGGGGGGCTATGTGCTGGTGGCGAGTAATCCGCAACGGCCCTTGCGTGGTCAATGGATGCTGTTGGCGCTCAGTGGGCCGCTGCTGAATCTGCTGGTGGGCGGCGTGGCCTTGTGGCTTGGGCTGCATGGGCAAGGTATGCCCGGGGCGATAGCGTTGGCCTTTGCCTTGATCAATCTGCTGATGGGCGTGGGTAACCTGATACCGGTCTGGGGGGGATTACCCAGCGACGGCCTGGCTTTTCTGGGGTGGTATTGGCATCGCGACGATCAACGTCCAGAGCTGGCTCAGGCGCGTCTTCTGGCCCTGGCCGCAGCGGGCGTGCCCAGTACGCAACTGCCGGCGCAGGACCTTGAACGCCTCGATCATGGGGTCATGCCGGCGCCCTTGGTCGCCTTCGGCTACCGGCTCGATGCCCGGCGGCACCAGGGCGACTGGGCGGGCGCACTGCAGATGGAGCAAGCGCTGGAGCAATTGCTGGAGGACCGGGCGCAGCAACTGGACGGCATGAGTAGCCTGATCGAGTTGCTGCGCGCCGAATTGGCCTTCAACCGCGCTTACGTTCTGCGCGACCCCTCGGGCTTGAAAGAAACCTGGGTGAGCGCTGATGCAGACTGGTACGCGCCCTGGCTGCTCCCGCGTTGCCTGGCCTTGCGGGCCTTTCTTGAGGGTGATTATCCGCGTGGCGAGCAGTATCTGCAGCAAGCCTTGCGGGCGGCGGATAACTGCGTGGTGTTGTCCGAAGGCCAGAACGAGGCATTGCTGGCTGGATACTTACGCTCGCTTACGCGGCCTGTTGATCAGGCGTGTCCGGCGTAGTGGGTGTCCCAGCCTCGGGTGTGTCCGGCGTGCGCTGCGTGCGCCGAGGCGAAAAATCATCGGTCGCCGGCAGACAAACCTCTTATACTCCGGCGCTTTATTTCCCCCCAGCAAGAGGAATACCCCGTGGCCGATGAATCGGATCAGGACTTCTACAACCGCGCCGATGCCATCATCGAATTGGCAAACACCCACATCGCCGACAGCAGCCGTGGCAAGACCAGCGCGTCGCTGATGTATGCCAACGCGCGTTTCAGTGCCTGGGTCAGCGCCTGTGGTTGCCGCAAT
This sequence comes from Pseudomonas sp. LD120, assembly GCF_009861525.1. Classification (GTDB taxonomy): domain Bacteria; phylum Pseudomonadota; class Gammaproteobacteria; order Pseudomonadales; family Pseudomonadaceae; genus Aquipseudomonas. Next base: position 2,862,129 of record NZ_WVHL01000005.1, read on the forward strand.
GCCGAAGAGTTGCTAGCGGCCAAGCAGCAGGCGGTGGATTATTTCGTTGAGCAATTCCGCTTGATGCTGGAAGAGAACCTCACCGACTACAGCGAGAACTTCGACCTGTACATGAGCGGAGAAGCCGACTGAAGGGCGTGTGCGACGCTTGCAACCACGGCCCTTTGTGAACCGCATCACGATTTCCTCAAGGGAACCACGATCGCGGTCGATAGCCTCTGAATGCTCATTGATTCGGAGTTTGTCATGGCCTTGCTACCGGTTCGTCTGTCTCATCGTTTGACCCTTGGCAGCGTGCTGCTGTTGCTGTTCACCGCGTTGGCAGTATTCGCCGTGATGACCCTGCGGGGGCAGCCCAGAGTGGTGGCGGCGAGCTCGGCCCTGATTGAGCAGACCGGCAGCGCCATCGTCCGCCAGCTGGCCTTGCAGTTGGCCGGGATCGAAGGGGTGACGGCCAGCATGGCTCACCTGGTGGAAGGACTGCCCAAGGAGCAGGCGCTGTACATGGCGACCTTGCCCAAGGTGATCGACCACGAGGGTGACAAGGCAATCGCCGGCGGCGGGATCTGGCCGGAGCCCAATGCCTTCGCCCCGGGTGTCGAACGCCGCAGTTTCTTCTGGGCCCGCAGCGACGCCGGCGCCCTGGAATTTTCCGATGACTACAACGCCGCCGGCAGCGCTGGCTACCACCACGAAGCCTGGTACACCGGCGCGCGTAGCAGCCCTCCTGGCCGTTGCCTGTGGTCCGAGGCCTATCAGGACCCGGTGACTCAAGTACCGATGACCACCTGCAGCGTGCCGTATCGTCAGGCCGGTGCCTTCGCCGGGGTCGCCACCATCGACCTGCGCCTGGATGACCTGGGGCGCTTTCTCAAGGAGCAAGGTTCGGTCACGGGCGGTTATGCCTTTGCCTTGGATCAGGCCGGCAATATTTTGTATTTCCCCGATGCTCAGGCCAGCGCCGCGGGGCAGATGCTCAGCTTCGACGCCTTGAGCAAACAGCAACCCTGGTTGACGCCGGTGGCTGAAGCCTTGACCAAGACTGCGACCAGCCCCGGTCAAGTGCGCAACCTCGACCTTGACCAGGATGGCCGCTTGCAGGAAGCGGTGCGGGTCAGCCTGTTCACCATGCCCGGCAGTGGTTGGACCATCGGCCTGGTGACCCCGGAGCAGAAGGTCACCGGCCTGGCGCGAGCCCTGACCACGGAAATCCTGGTGTTCCTCCTGCCGCTGCTGGCCTTGCTGCTGTTCTTTGCCTGGCTTGGCGGACATCGGTTGATCGCGCAACTGGACGAAACCACTCAGCAGATCGACGCCCTGGGGCGTGGTCAGGCCCATGACAATGCTGAGTTGCAGGTGGCGCGGGCCGACGAGATTGGCGCCTTGCGCGGTGCGGTCAACCGTTATGCCGGGCAATTGCGATTGATGCTGCAGAAGATCTCCAGCGAAGCCCAGCAGTTACACGGCGAAGCCGGCCGCCTGGGCGAGCTGAGCAGCACCCTGGCTCAGCGGGCCGAGCAGCAGCGTCAGGAAAACACCCAACTGGCTGCGGCGATCACCGAGATGTCCTCCAGTGCCCAGGAAGTGGCGCAGAACACCAACACCTGCGCCAACACCGCCCGCGACTCCCTGGTAGTGGTGCAAGACGGTCAGCAGCGGGTCGCGGCTAACAGTCAGTCGATCCAGCAACTGTCCACGGAAATGGCCGAGGCGGCAGCGGTGATCCAGCGCCTGGAACAGGACAGCCAACAGGTCGGCGCGGTGCTCGACGTGATCAAGGCGATCTCCGAACAGACCAACCTGCTGGCGCTCAACGCAGCCATCGAGGCGGCTCGGGCCGGGGAGCAAGGTCGCGGATTTGCGGTGGTGGCCGATGAAGTGCGGACCCTGGCCGGGCGTACCCAGACCTCGGCCAACGAGATCAGCGGCATGATCAACGATCTGCAGCAGGCCTCGCGCCAGGCGGTGCAGGCGATCCAGGCCGGTGAGGCGCGGACCCGCCAAGCGGTGGGCGAGGCCTCCGGTGCCTCGGACGCGCTGTCCAGCACGGTGACCAGTTTCGACGACATCTCCCAGCGGGCGCAGCAGATCGCCGTAGCGGCGCAGCAACAGAGCCATGTGACCCAGGAGATCAACGAACTGGCGGTGCGTATCCACGGCATCAGTGAGGACAACGCCCGCGACGCCCAGGCCCTGGACAAGGTCAGCGCGGCCATGCAGGCCCTGTCCGGGCGTTTGTCGAGCCTCAATCAGGGCCACGGCTGAAGACTCACCCACCCGGGCCGCCGGCGGTCCGGGTGAGTTTCAACGCCCTCTGCGGGGCGTTGTCGTCGCCCCGATTCAATGTTGGCTGAACAGCACCAGCTGAAAGTTCAGCAACAGCCCCAAGGCCACCCCGCCAAAACCCAGCAGCCCGCTCGCCAGCGGTTTGCCCGCGGCCCTGTGCGTGGCCAGGAAGCGGGCAATGGCGGCGCCGACCAGCGCGCCCGGAAAGTCGAACAGGTAGAACAGCCAGCCCATGGTGTCCACCGGGGAGCTGAGCCACAGGCTGAACAGTTGCAGATGCGCCGCCAGGGCCAAGGCCACGCCGGTGAACAGCGCCGCCGAAGGCCGGGTGCACAGCAACAGGCCGAGGATCAGCCCCTGAGGCAGCCAGTAGGCGGCAAAATTGCTCCAGAAGTAGTCCTGCGACGGTAGCGCCCGGCCGAGCGCCAGCGCCAGGCCCCAGAGCAGGGTGGCGAAGGCGGGCAGGTACTTGAACGGGGCAGCCGGTACGGCGGTTGTGTGGGAAGGCATTGCAGGGGCTCGCAGATAAAGATCAATCAGCGGTGTTGGCCGTCGGGAGAGTGGCAGCGACGTCGCTGCACAGTTCATAGACGCACTGGCGCAACCAGCGATGGGCCGGGTCGGCTTCCATGCGCGGATGCCAGAGCAGGGAAAGGGTCATCTCCGGTAATGGCAGCGGCAGGCAGAAACTGTGCAGGCCTTCTCGCAGGTTGCTGGTGTGACGCTCGGGCACCATGGCGATCAGGTCCGAGCCCCGCGCCAGGGCCAGGGCCGCGGAAAAGCCGCTGACCAGGGTGACGACCTGCCGCCGCCGGCCCAGGGCGTGCAGCGCTTCGTCCATGCGCCCGTGAGCGTGCCCCGGGTGGGACGCCAGAATGTGCTCGCCCGCCAGGTAGTCCTCGAGCTTGACCGGGCCACGGCTCAACGGATGGCCGCTGCGCACCACGCCGATAAAGCGATCACGAAACAGCGCCCGGGTGCGTAGCTCGGGGCTGGTATCGCTATCGATCACCGCGGTTTCCAGATCGATGCTGGCCTCGCGCAGGGGCTGGCTGTCGCGGTCCAGCTTGGGCACGAAATGCACCCGCACTTGAGGGGCCTGTTGGCGCAGGCGGCGGATCAGCGCCGGGCCGAAGTTTTCGACGAAGCCGTCGCGGCTGCGCAGGGTGAAGGTCCGTTGCAACTGGCCGAGGTCGATCTGCTCCGATGGGCGCAGGGCCGCCAGGGCTTGCTCCACCAGAGGCCCGACCTGGCGGCGTAGTTCCTGGGCCCGGGGCGTGGGCACCAGGCCGCGCCCGGCGCGCACCAGCAAAGGGTCGCCAGTGACTTGGCGCAAGCGCGACAGGGCCCGGCTCATGGCCGAAGGGCTCAGTTGCAGGCGCTCGGCGGCCCGCGCCACGCTGCCTTCGGTCAGCAGCACGTCCAGGGTCAACAGCAGATTCAGATCAGGATTCGACATGGGCGGAATCTAGCACGGTGCCGGTATACATGGCGTTACATGCACTGATTAACTGCAAGGGCTGCGTCTTCCGCCGAGTGTGGCGCGAGCCTAGGCTCTCGGGCATTACCTTGATGGAGTCATTGTGATGCCCGTCCCTTTGTCGAACCTTGCCCCACTTGATCCCCTCACGCCCCAAGCACGCTGGGCCATGGCCAGTCTGTCGCTGACGATGCTGATACCGTCCCTGGACACCAGCATCGCCAATGCGGCGTTACCGGATCTGGCCCGAGTCTTTGCCGCGTCCTTTCAGCACGTGCAGTGGATTGTTCTGGCTTACCTGCTGGTGATGACCACGCTGATTACCAGCGCCGGGCGCCTGGGCGATCTGCTGGGACGGCGTCGGTTGCTGCTGGGCGGGATCGCCCTGTTCACCCTGGCGTCGCTACTTTGTGGTCTGGCTCCGGGCCTGGGCTGGTTGCTGGCAGCTCGCGCACTGCAAGGGCTGGGCGCGGCGGTGACGCTGCCCCTGAGCATGGCCATGGTCGGCGATGCCTTGCCCAAGGCTCGCATCGGTAGTGCCATGGGCCTGCTGGGCAGCCTGTCGGCGCTGGGCACCACATTGGGCCCGAGCGTGGGCGGGTTGTTGTTGGCCGGCATTGGCTGGCGCTGGATTTTCCTGGTCAATGTGCCGCTGGGGATCATCGCTCTGGTATTGGCCTGGCGCTGTTTGCCGGAAGATCGTCGGCCGCCATCGACCAGCGCCTTCGATTACCCCGGCATGCTGCTCTTGGCCCTGGGCCTGGGGGCCTATGCCCTGGCCCTGACCTTGGGCGATAACCTGCTGGCCCCGCTGAACCTGGGGCTGTTGCTGGCCGGGGCCGGGACGCTGGCGCTGCTGGTGAGGATGGAACGCAGGGCCGCTGCGCCACTGTTTCAGCCGGCTTTACTGAGCGAGCCGCAGTTACGCGTGAGCCTGCTGCTGGGTGTGCTGGTGTCAACGGTGATCATGACCACCCTGGTGGTCGGGCCTTTTTACCTGTCTCGCGGGCTGGGGTTGGGAGTCGCGCAGGTGGGCTTGAGCCTGTCCGTGGGGCCGTTGGTCGCGACCTTGAGCGGTCTGCCCGCCGGGCGCCTGGTGGATCGGTACGGCGCCCCGCGCCTGTGTCGTCTCGGGCTGTTGGGCATGTTCATCGGGCTGGGCCTGCTGGCGCTGTTGCCCATGGGCTCGGGCCTGTTGGGCTACCTGTTGCCGATCACGCTGGTGACGGCCTGCTATGCCCTGTTTCAAGCCGCCAACAACAGCCTGGTGATGCGGGATGTGGCGCCGCAGCAACGAGGGCTGACGGCGGGGCTGCTGAGCCTGTCGCGCAACCTCGGCTTGATCAGCGGGACGGCCGCCATGGGCGCGCTGTTCGCCCGGGTGGCGCGCCCGGGAGCCGCGGCTGAGGTGGGCGTCGAGGCGGTTGCCAGGGGGATGAGCGTTACCTTTGGCGTTGCCGCCGGATTGATGTTGCTGGCGCTGATGATGGCCTGGGTGCGGCGGACGGACGGCAGTCTCCAGGCTTGTCGGGCGCCGCGCCCGAGCTAGGCTTTGCCTGCACACCCCACCCAGGAGCAGGCCATTGTGAGCACCCTTCGCACCCCTTCTTTAGGCCCGATCGTCGGGCACACCACCGACACATCCTGCCGTTTATGGATCGCCGCTTCCGATGCCCTGGACGAGAAGGGGGTGGCCGAGGATATCCGCACCATCGGCGTCATTGGCGTGCTGGGCAGCAATGGTCGGGTTGCGGGGGAGGATATCTTCTACTTTCGCCTGCGCCGCGAGTATCACCGCACCGGCACCTTCAACCTCGGGGTCGATGTCAATCTGTGGCGCAACGAGACCGAGCGCAAGCAGCTCAAGCCGTTCCTGCTGACGCCCGCCACTCATTACCGGGTGCGGATGGCATCGCTCAACGTCGACGATGCAGGCTCCATTGATGATGAGGTGTCCAGTGAGTCGGTGGTGCACCGCCTGCCTGCCTCTTCGGTCTGGGCCAAAGACCTGAATCGCGTCGGGGTCGACAAGGTGTATGTCGAAGCCGAATTCACCACCCAGGCCAGGGTCGACGCCACGGCGGCGCCTCAACCCCTCAGCTTTCTATTGGGGTCCTGCCGCTATCCGGGCCTGGCCTGGCAGCGCCGGGATTCCGATGCGATTTTTGCGCCCATGCTCGAAGCCCACGGCGATGCGCAGTTCGTGCTGATGGTGGGGGATCAGATCTACGCCGACCTGTACAACCGAGCGATACCCATTGGCCGGGCAGACACCTACAAAGAGTTCGAAGAGCGCTACCACACGGCCTTCGGCTCGCCCAGCATCGGCCGGCTGCTGTCGCATAAGCCGACCTACATGATCCTTGATGACCATGAAATCGAAGACAACTGGACCCAGGACCGCATCGCCAAGTGCGGCACCAAGCGCACGTTGTTCAATTGGGCGATGGGGGCCTACATGAGTTATCAGTGGAGCCACGGCCCACGTTTCGATGACAGCTATGTGCAGAGCCGCGTGATGTCCGGCAACGATCAGTACCTCAAACAGCGTTCGGTGAATCAGCTGTTCTACGATTTTTCCTGTTCCAACTACCCGTTCTTCGTGCTCGACACGCGCACCCAGCGCTTTCTTGAGGATGTGCCCGGTGCCCTGGCGGACAATCACCTGCTGGGCCGGCCCTCACTGCATCCTGCCGAACCCGGCCAGTTGGACCGCCTGTGTGCGTGGTTGCGGCACATGCAAGAGGACCGGGGCAACATGCCCAAGTTCGTGGTCACCTCCAGCGTCTTTGTGCCCAATGGCGTCGATACGGCAGGCGAGGGTGAGCGTTACGATCGCCGCAAAAACGCCAGTGACGCCTGGTCGGCTTTCCCTTCCACCCGCAGTGCAGTGCTGGAAACCATCGCCCAGTACCAGGTACAGAACGTGGTGTTTCTATCCGGCGACATTCACTGCTCGAATATCTCTGAACTGCAACTCGATAGCGGGGCCCAGTCCATCCATGCCTACGCCGTCACCTCGTCGGCCTTCTACTGGCCGTTCTCGTTTGCCGACGGCGACCCTGCAGGTTACGTGCATGACTCGCGGTCACCCCGCACTCCCGACAGCTTTGCCTTGAAAAATAAGCCGGGCGCCATGGACTACCGCACCTGGGCCTTCACCCAGGCTGATAACTTCGCCCGGCTCGACCTGCACCCGGGCAGCGCCGAACTGGTGGTGCAGTTCTACGGCACCGATGGCCAGCCGCTGATGACCCGCAAGCAGAACGACCAGGTCAACGAGCAGCCGGAACGTCTGCAGCTATTGCCTTGGTAGCGGGGTGTCCTCTGCCGGCCGAGGCTGTGTAAAAACGTTTTTGAGCGCGGCAGGTACTCAAAACCGGACTGAAAATCGCGCTTCTAGGCGAAATCCACATCCGCTGACGTGCCGATAAATTTCAGATTTGATGTAGACGCGCACACTTCAATTTTGGTGAAGCGTTTTTACACACGCTGGGCCGATTCATGGATAAACAACCTCCTCCGAGCGCTTGCTCCGATCGGGGGAGGCAATGGAATTTCCATCCATCCATCCATCCATCCATCCATCCATCCATCCATCAGGCGGGCAGGTAGGGGCCCAGGCATGGGATCGCCTTGTCCATGGAGCAGGCTGGGCAAGCCGGTCAGTAGCGCGATGGCCAGGAAGGGGGCGGGCAGGTGGCTGGGCGAACACAGGGCCTTGCTTCCCTGTGTCGCGATCCGGATCGCTATCCAGAGGGGGCTTACAGCCCCAGTTCCAGCGCCAGTAAGTCCGCCAGGGGCTGGCGGCGGCGGATCAGCCGTGGCTGGCCGTTGGCGAACAGCACTTCCGGCAGCAGCGGCCGGCTATTGTAGTTGGAGGACATGCTGGCGCCGTAGGCGCCGGTGTCGTGCAGCACCAGCAGGTCGCCGACTTGGGCTTGCGGCAGCAGGTGCGGGGTCAGGCATTCATCGTTCTGGGTGAAGATGTCGCCGGACTCGCACAGCGGGCCGCCGACCACGGTCGGTTGCTGCGGGCGGTCCACCGGCTGGCCGCTGGCGTCCAGCAGGCTCATGCCGTGATAGGCACCGTACATGGCCGGGCGCATCAGGTCGTTGAAGCCGGTGTCCACCAGCACGAAGTGATGCTGGCCGGCGGTCTTCACCACCCGCACTTCGCTGACCAGGCAACCGGCCTCGGCCACCAGGAAGCGCCCCGGTTCGATCTCCATGCGCACGCCGTGGCCCAGGTAGGCCTCGATTTGCTGACGGGCGACTTTCCAGGCATTGGCGTAGCGCTGCACATCCACCGGGGTGTCACCGTCGCGGTATGGGGTGGACAGGCCACCGCCGATGGAGAAGGCCTCGATATCGTGGTCCAGGGATTTCACCGCCGTCACCATGGCCGCGCCCACTTGCTCCAGGTGGTCGTAGTCGACCCCGGAACCGATGTGCATGTGCAGGCCCACCAGGTGCAGGCCGTACTGGCGGATCACCGCCAGGGCTTCGCCTACCTGGTCGTGCCAGATGCCGTGCTTGCTATTCTCGCCGCCGGTGTTGGTCTTGCGGCTGTGGCCGTGGCCGAAGCCCGGGTTGATCCGCAGCCAGACCCGGTGCCCCGGGGACTGCTCCCCGAGTTGACGGAGCATGTCGATGGAGCCGGCATTGACTTCCACTTGCAGCTCCACCACGCGCTTGAGGGTGGCTGCGTCGAACAGGTCGCAGGTGAAGACGATGCCGGCATCCACCGGGCTGAAACCGGCCAGCAGGGCGCGTTCGATTTCCCCCAGGGAGACGGCGTCGACCCGCACCCCGGCTTCGCCGATCAGGCGCAGCAGGTGCAGGTTGGACGAGGCCTTCTGGGCGTAGCGCACCACGTCGAAGGCCTGCAATTGGGCGATGCGCGCCAGGATGGTGGCGGCGTCGTAGCACCACAGCGGAGTGCCATATTGACGGGCGGCGGCAGCGAGTTGAACGGGGGCGAAGGGAATGGTCATGGCGATTGCAATCTGTAGTCAGTGGGAGTGGTTGCAGCATGCCTATGATTGCTTATTCAATAAAATATCTATTCTTTGTTGGTCAATTCAGATTTGATATGGATTGGTTGATCGAACGAGCCTCTGTTGATGGACATCTCCCTGCGCCATATCGAAGTCTTCCGCGCCATCATGCAAACCGGCAGTGTCACCGGTGCCGCGCGCCTGCTGTTTACTTCGCAACCCACGGTAAGCCGGGAACTGGCGCGGCTGGAAAGCCTTTCCGGGTTGCGCCTGTTCGACCGCGAAGGCGGACGCCTGCTGCCCACGGCCCAGGCCTTGCTGCTGTTGGAAGAAGTGGAGCGAGCCTATGTGGGGCTGGAACGGATCAACAGCGTGGCCCAGTCGATCCGCCGTTTCGAACACGGCCAGTTGAGCCTGAGCTGCCTGCCACTGTTCTCTCAGACCCTGCTGCCTCAAGTGTGCAAGGGCTTTTTGCAACAGCATCCGGGGATCGGCCTGAGCATCACCGCCCAGGAGTCGCCGCTGCTGGAAGAGTCCCTCAGCGCCCAGCGCCATGACCTGGGCCTGACCGAAAGCGAACACCTGCCCCGGGGCACTCAGGGCGAGTTGCTGTTCTGCGCCGACATGGTCTGCATCCTCCCGGACGATCATCCGCTGTTGGCCAGGCCACGGCTGGCTTCGGAGGATTTTCGCGGGCAGAACTTCATCAATCTTTCGGGCCTGGATATCTACCGGCAAACCCTGGACGAGCATTTTCGCCAGGCCGAGGTCGATCGCCGGGTGGTGGTGGAAACCACCAACGCCGCCTCGGTGTGCGCCATGGTGCGGCAGAAACTGGGGGTGGCGATCATCAATCCCTTGAGCGCCATGGAGGAGGCCGGACGAGGGTTGGTGATTCGCCCGCTGCAGCTGTCGGTGCCGTACCGGGTGGTGCTGATCCGCCCGGATTACCGGCCGTCATCGAGTTTTGTCGAGGGCTTTTGCCAGTCGCTGCGGGCCCAGGCCAAGGGGCTGCAAGAGCAGGTGGGACGGATTGTGCAGGGCGCCTAGGGGCATTCGAGGCCTATGGCCAATATCGAGGGCTGAACCTGGCTCTTCAGGGAAACATGTCCCTCTCGTCTGGCTGTCGACAATTACCGAGGGTGGCCTCAGTTGTCGACTGAACCTCTCAAGCGAGTCGGGCGGCAGCATTCTCAAGACCTAGCGACTGAATCCGTTGACGGGGTCCGGAGTTGAAGAAAATGCCTATCGCCATTCGTGGCCGCAATAACACAACTGCTGCGCAGCAAGTTGCCATCAGGGGCACTGCCCAGGGCAACAACCTGGCCAATGTGAACATTCCTGCTCAAGGCAATGGGGTTCTTTATGTTCTGCAAGCGGATGCCAATGCCACGCTGTATTTGATCTGCAATGGGGTGACAGCCCAGACCACCCAACTGAATGTGGTCTATCACGGCTTCAGCAGTGTTGAACAAAACAGTGACTGGCTCCGTCAGTGGACGGTCGAGGGTGCGCCGGACGGCGTACAGCTGGACCTGGCGTAACCAGGCCCCCGCTTTTTCTGTAGGGACCAGCATGTTGGCGAACTAGGCCCGCCGCTACTGGCGAAAATCGTCGCCTACGCCTACGCCTACGCCTACGCCTACGCCTACGCCTACGCCTGCGCCGGGCAGGCTTGTGTAGGCGCAGGCCGGGTGGCGTTCCGCTTGCCAGCGAAGGCGTCCTCAAGATCTAGGGGCCGGGCCTTATCCTCACCGAGATCTTCATGCTGCCTGCGGCGTGTTGAAGCGGGCACGATCCCGGACAGGTTCTGCGGTGAGTCAGTAGGAATAAGTGTCGAAAAGCAGGATCGGGCCAGCCGTACAAGTTGGATGTAGCTGACGGCTAGAGCGCCGGTGGCGGCTTGCGTGGGCCCTCGGTCAGGTCGCGAAATGGACCCGGCGCACGGGTATGTGCGCCGGGTGTGTTGCCGGCAGGCCGCCGGGTATCGTGGGACCGGCGGCCTGCCGTGGAGCGCGGTAGCGGCTTAGCGTTCGATGGCCAGCGCCACGCCTTGGCCGCCGCCGATGCACAGGGTTGCCAAGCCTTTTTTATCGTCACGCTTGATCATTTCATGCAACAGGGTCACCAAAATGCGGCAGCCCGAGGCACCGATCGGGTGGCCGATGGCAATCGCGCCGCCGTTGACGTTGACCTTGCTCGCATCCCATTCCAGCTCCTTGCCCACCGACAGTGCTTGTGCGGCGAAGGCTTCGTTGGCTTCGATCAGGTCCAGCTGGTCCAGGGTCCAGCCGGCCTTGTCCAGGCAGCGACGGGTGGCAGAGACCGGGCCGATGCCCATGATCGCCGGATCAACGCCAGCGTTGGCGTAGGCGGCGATCCTGGCCAGTACGGGCAAGCCCAGGGCGCGCGCCTTGCTGACGCTCATCAGCATCACTGCGGCGGCGCCATCGTTCAGTGACGAGGCGTTGCCGGCGGTCACGCTGCCGTCTTTCTTGAACGCAGGCTTGAGCTTGGCCAGGGCCTCGGCGGTGGTACCGGGGCGCGGTTGCTCATCGGTGGCGAAGCTCAGCGGTTCGCCCTTGCGCTGGGGAATCAGGATCGGGGTGATTTCGTCGACAAAACGCCCGGCCTCGATCGCGGCCACGGCTTTTTGTTGGGACGCGGCGGCGAAGGCATCCTGGGCTTCACGGCTGATGCCGTACTTGTCCACCAGGTTCTCGGCGGTGATGCCCATGTGGTAGTCGTTGAAGGCGTCCCACAGGCCGTCGCTGATCATGCTGTCGATCATCGGGCTGTGGCCCATGCGCAGGCCGGTGCGGGCGCCGGGCAGCACGTAGTTGGACAGGCTCATGTTTTCCTGGCCGCCGGCGATCATCACCTCGGCATCGCCGCAGCGGATGGCCTGGGCGGCCAGGTGCAGGGCCTTGAGGCCCGAGCCGCAGACCTTGTTCAGGGTCATGGCGGGCACAGCGTGGGGCAGGCCGGCCTTGATCGCGGCCTGGCGCGCGGGGTTCTGCCCGGCGCCGGCGGTGAGCACCTGGCCCATGATCACTTCGTCCACCTGGGCCGGGTCGATGCCGGTCTGGGCCAGCAGTTGGCGGATCACCGCGGCGCCCAGGTCAACGGCGGGAATGCCCGCCAGGGAACCCTGGAAACTGCCTACGGCGGTACGGGTGGCGGCAACGATAACGACGTCTTGCATGATGGCAATGCTCCTTAAGCGAACTGCATTTCAGGGACGTGATCCGGCACGATCAGCTTGCCGGCGGTCTTGCTGACGATTTCCTCGACGCTGACCCCGGGGGCGCGTTCCTTGAGAATGAAGGCGCCGTTCTCGATCTCCAGGTAGGCCAGGTCGGTGAGCACCCGCTTGATGCACTGGGCACCGGTCAGCGGCAGGCTGCAGCGGTTGAGCAACTTGGATTCGCCGTCTTTCGAGGCGTGGGTCATGGTGACGATGATGTTCTCGGCACCGGCCACCAGATCCATGGCGCCGCCCATGCCCTTGACCAGCTTGCCGGGGATCATCCACGAGGCGATGTTGCCCTGCACGTCGACTTCGAAGGCACCGAGCACGGTAAGGTCGATATGCCCGCCGCGGATCATTGCGAAGGATTCGGCGGAGGAGAAGATCGAGGCGCCGATGCGTGCGGTGACCGTCTGTTTGCCGGCGTTGATCATGTCGGCGTCGACTTCGTCTTCAGTAGGGAAGGCGCCCATGCCCAGCAGGCCGTTTTCCGACTGCAGCATGACTTCCATGCCGTCGGGGATGTAGTTGGCCACCAGGGTCGGAATGCCGATGCCGAGGTTGACGTAGAAGCCGTCCTGCAGTTCGCGGGCGACGCGTTGAGCCATTTGTTCGCGGGTAAGAGCCATGTTGGTTGTCCTTTTAGTCGGGCTGGGGAAGGGCGATCACTTGCGCACGGTGCGCTGTTCGATGCGCTTCTCGAAGGTGCCGCAGATGACCCGGTCGACGTAGATGCCGGGGGTGTGGATCTGCGTCGGGTCCAGCTCGCCCGGCTCGACGATTTCTTCCACTTCAACCACGGTGATCTTGCCGGCGGTGGCCGCCAGGGGGTTGAAGTTCTGCGCGGTGTGGCGATAGATCACGTTGCCGAAATGGTCGGCCTTCCAGCCCTTGACGATGGCGAAGTCGCCAGTGATGGACTCTTCCATCAGGTAGGTGCGGCCTTTGAACTCGCGGGTTTCCTTGCCGTCGGCTACGGGGGTGCCGACGCCGGTGGCGGTGAAGAAGGCCGGGATGCCGGCACCGCCGGCGCGCATTTTTTCCGCCAGGGTGCCTTGGGGGGTCAGCACCACTTCGATCTCGCCGCTGAGCAGTTGCTTCTCGAACAGGGCGTTTTCACCGACGTAGGAAGCGACCACCTTGCTGATCTGGCGATCCTCCAGCAGTACCCCCAGGCCGAAACCGTCGACCCCGCAGTTGTTCGACACCACCGTCAGATCACGGGTGCCGCGGCGCTTGATCTCGGCGATCAGGTTCTCGGGAATCCCGCACAGACCGAAGCCGCCGGCGATCACGGTCATGCCGTCTTGCAGACCTTCCAGGGCTTCCTCGTAGGACGCCACGCGCTTATCGAAACCTGCCATTTGCACCATCCTCTTTCTTGTTCGTTGGCGGCTGGCCAGCCGTTTGCGGGCCAGTGTTGCGCTGTCGGATTGATTTGTTAAGTTTATTTTTAAGGTTGATTGATTGGAAAATCAGCATAATAAGCACCAAGCACCAAGCACCAAGCACCAAGCACCAAGCACCAAGCACCAAGCACCAAGCACCAAGCACCAAGCACCAAGCATGCGGCTTGAAGCTTATAGCTTGCCGCTGCTCTCCCGAGGGTGACAGATGACGGTTAAACAAATTCGGGCCTTTCTCGCGGTGGCCCACAGTTTGAGTTTTGCCCTGGCCTGCGAGCGGCTGCATCTGTCGCAGTCGGCCTTGAGCCTGACGATCAAGGCTCTGGAAGAAGGGTTGGGGGGGCGTTTGTTCACGCGTAATACGCGTAACGTGGCCCTGACTCCGGAAGGCGAGGCGTTGCTGCCTCTGGCGCGGCGGCTGATCGCTGACTGGGATAACGCCGAGGACGAACTGCGTCAGCGTTTCACCTTGCAACGCGGGCGGGTGACCCTGGCGGCCATGCCGTCTTTTGCCGGCAATCTGCTGCCGCCGATTCTCAAGCACTTTCGCGCGCGCTATCCCCAGGTCAACGTCACGGTCAACGACGTGATCAACGAGCAGGTGCTGGAAATGGTCCGTGACCGCGAGGTGGAGCTGGGGGTGGCGTTCGAGCCTCAGGACAGCACTTCGTTGTTGTTTACCTCGTTGTACGTCGACCGTTTCGTCGCGGTGGTGCCCAAGGACTCGCCCCTGGCGCAGCGCAGCCGCATCAACTGGCAGACGCTCTTGCAAGAGCCCTTCATCACCCTGCAGCGGCCGTCCACGGTGCGGGTGATGCTGGAGGACCACCTGCGGGCCCGGGGCGTGCAGTTGCCGGTGGAGTTTGAAAGCCATCAGTTGGCGACCGTGGGCCGCATGGTCGCCAGCGGCCTGGGCGTGAGTGCGGTGCCGGCCTTGTGCGCGCAGCAGATGCGCGAGTTGGGTGGGCATTGCCTGATCCTGGATGATCCGGTGGTGGAGCGGGCCATTGGCGTCTTGACCAAACCGGGGGACGAGTTGTCCACCGCGGCCCAGGCGCTGTTCGATATTCTGCGTCAGGAGAACCTTGGCGCGCGCCTGGCGATCGGCTGAGGTTCAGCCCAGCAGGCGTTCAGCCAGCCAGGGCAAGGCCTGATCACAGGGCTCGCTGAGTTTGAGGTTCAGCAGCTCATCGGCGCGGGTCTTGCCGAAGTTGATGGCCAGCAGCGGCTTGCCTTGTTCGGTCACCGCGCGACACAGGCGAAACGCCGAATAGGCCATTAATGACGAGCCCACCACCAGCAGCCCGGGCGCTTGATGCACCGCCGCCCAGGCGCGTGCCGCGGTGGTGGGCATGACGTTCTCGCCAAAAAACACCACGTCGGGTTTCAACCGGTCACCGTTGCAGTAGGGGCAATGGGGCACCTGGAAACGCTCCTCGAACGCCGGGTCCAGCAGGGTGTCGCCATCCGGTGCTTGCCGTGCATCGACCCCAGCCAGATAAGGATTGTGCGTCTCCAACAGCTGTTGGATGGCCTCGCGCTGGCTGCGCTGGCCGCAGTCCAGGCACAGCACCCGATGCAGGCTGCCATGCAGTTCGATGACCTCCAGGCTGCCAGCCTGATCGTGCAGGGTGTCGACGTTTTGAGTGATGACTCCGGCAATCCGCCCGGCCGCCTGCAATTGCGCCAGCGCCTGGTGCGCGGCGTTGGGACGAGCCTGGCGAACCCGCGGCCAGCCGAGCATGGCCCGGGCCCAGTAACGACGGCGGGCATGGGCTTGATTGAGAAATTCCTGGTACATCATCGGTTGCTGGCCTCGGCGCACGCCCTCGCTGTCGCGGTAGTCGGGGATGCCTGAGGGGGTGCTGATGCCAGCGCCGGTCAGGACCATGTACGGTTTGCCGTCCAGGGCGGCGGCCAGTTGTTCCAGTGGCGGGGCGATGGGAGGGTGGGGCATGGCGGCGCTCGTCGGTAGAGGGTTGGCTACCACAAATAGACGCAAAACCCCGGGCGTGCCAGTCGCGCTGACGGCAGGGCGTTGCGGTTCCAGACGTTATGGCGATCGTTGCGGCGAACCGGCTGGCCGCGCAGGGGCGCGCGGTGCATAGGGTTTCTACCGTGGTTGTCGAGTTGTCCAAGGCTGCCGGGATGCCGGTTTGTCCGGCAAAAAGGGGGCGGCAGGCCTGCATTCTGACGACAAAATCGAGCATCGCCCGCGCTGGCGATGCTCGACGGGGAGCCAGGGCTCAGCTGGAGTGGGTGTCGCTGTCGTCTTCGGGATCGGCGGATTCGGTTTGCCCCGGCAATTGGGTGATCACGCTGAAGTCACTGACTTCCACCGCGCCCAGGCCGTAGCCCAACAGGTGAAAGGAGAAGGCCTTGCGGGTTTGCGGATTGTCGAAACTGAAGTCCATTTGCAGCGGCTGATCGGGGGTCACCAGCATTTCTTCCGGCAGGCCCAGCGGCACGTCCTGCTCGAACTCCTTGCCCTTGAGCAGGATGTAGGCGTTCTGCTGCGGATCGGTCGAGCGCACGGTGAAGCGCACCCGGGTTTGCGAACCCTTGGGCATTTCCAGGTATTGGGCGCCGATCAGGTTGTCGGCCCAGTCATCCTTGATTGTCGGTTGCAAGGGGATGATCGCCGGGCTGCCGAACTGGTAGTGCTGGTTCAGCGGCGATTGCAGCAGGCTGCGATCCAGGCTCGTGGCCCGGGCGCTGATCTGCCGCGCCCGCTGACCGCCGTACTGGCTGATGAGGGTGGCGCTGTCGGCAATGAAGCCAGGGCTTGAGTAGTTGCGGCAGCGCTGCTGGAAATCGCACTCGGTGAAGGTGCCCTGGCCGTCGTGGTAGCGCAGCTTGCCGTTGGTGTAGGACATGATTTCCCGACCCTGGGCATAGTCGCGAAACAGCGAGCGGCCGCTGAGACTGGCCGGCACTGGCAAACCGAAATAGTCCAGCACCGAGGCGCTGAGGTCGATGTGGCCATAGGTGCCGGATTTGATGTGAGGCAGCTGCGCTTGCTCCGGGGCGAGCATCAGGTTGAAGCCCCAGGATGAGGCCAGGCGCACGCCATCGATACCGTGGGACTCATCGGACGTGATGATCACCAGGGTGTCCTTGAGCACGCCCCTGCGTTCCAGGTCGGTAAGGAACTGGCCGAGGGCGTCGTCCAGGTAGCCGACCGCGGCTTGTTTGGGTGTGTCATAGCGTTCCAGGTAGTGCTTGGGGGCCGAGTACGGCTGGTGAGTGCCGACGGTCAGCAGGGTGAGCATCCACGGCTGCTTTTTCTTCTTCAGTTGGTCGACGTAAGTCAGCGCGCCCTCGAAGAACGCCTTGTCGTCCTTGCCCCAGGGAAATTCCAGGTAATTGTCGTTGTTGAACCACTCCAGGCCATGGGTCGCATCGAAGCCAATGTGCGGCATGATTTTGTCTTTGGCCATAAAGCGCAGGCCGGCGCCTTGCAGGTAGTGGGTCGCGAAGCCGAACTTGTGCATCTGCGCCGGCAGACAAGCCTGGTTGCGCTGGCTCTGGGTGAGCATCTCGACGCCCTTGGGGGTGCCGTTGTCGAGCTTGTCGTAGTCGCCGCAAAGCATGGCGTACAGGCCGCGAATGGTCTGGTGGCTGTGCAGTACGTAGTCCGGGGTGTTCATGCCGCGCTCGGCCCAGGCGCTGAGCTTGGGCATCAGGTCTTCCTGATAGTGGCTGTGCAGGGCCTCGCGGTTGGTCTTGATATAGGCACCTGGAATGCCTTCCAGGGCGATCACCAGCACGTTGCGCGCCCGACCTGCGCTCGGCAGCAGGGGCTGGCCTTCAAGGTCCAGCTGGGTCAGGCCGGCCATCGGCGGTGGTGTATCGCTGCTGTCGCCGGCCAGCCAGTCTTCTGCGTGCATCTGCGCCTGACCCACGGCCGTGGCCAGGCCCTGGTGCGGCAGGTTGAATAACTGCCACTGATCGGCGTCGCTGGGTTTGAGGGATTGAAGGGTGCCGTGGGCCAGCAGCAGCACCGCCGGCACGGCCCAGGCCGGACGTGGCAGCACTGGCGTGGTCACGTCGCGGCTGGCGCGCTGGACGATCAGCCACAGTGCCAGCCCTAGCAGCAGGGCCAACCCCAGCCCAGGGTGAGCCAGAGCGCCGCCGGTGGAGTTGCCCATGAACTGTGGGTCCGTCAGGTAGTGCAGGTCGGCGATGTTGGGCAAGCGGCCCACCGCGCTGACCAGTTCGGCGCTGATCAGGGTCAACAGGCTCCAGATCAGCAGCACCGGCAAGGCCAGCCACCAGGGGCGGCGGTAAAGGAGCAGGGTCAGCAGACTGGCGCTGGCCAGATCGGATAGATAGCCCAGTGGGTTGGACCAGCCCAGGGCCAGGCGCGCGCCCATCGGCACCAGCAACAGCAGGCCGAACAAGGTGCACAGGGGAGCCAGGGGGTGTTGGAGGCAACGACGGATCAATTTCACAAATAACCTGCCTGTCATCAAAGCTTCACGCAAATGTGCGCAATGGTAGCAAGAGCGACAGCTCAGGCGTTTCTTATTAGTGGGGGTGATTTATTTATCAGCTGTCTGAGAATTGCCCCGGAGAGGCTTGAGACTGAGCTGAGGTGCCGTGTTCAAGCATCTTTTTGCAGGTGCGGCAAGGTCTGACGGTGGCGGGATTTACTATTTCAGAGTGTTAAAAAGGCGCCGTCAGCGGATCAGCTCAGAAGCGCAGGCGGCCGCGAGCGCATTGCACGGCTTGCGCGCCTGTTCGCCTGCGGGGTCAGACCACGGCGCCAAAGGCGCTGCCAACGGCGGCGGTGATGCCCATGGCCAGGGCGCCCCAGAAGGTCACGCGCCAGGCGCCCGGCACGACCTTGGCACCGCCGGCGCGGGCAGCCACCGCCCCCAGGCTGCCGAGAAACACCAGGGACATGCCGCCGACCCACGGCACCACGCTGGCGGGCGGGGCGACGAAGGTCACCGCCAGGGGCAGGGCGGCGCCCACCACGAAACTTGCCGCCGAGGCCAGGGCCGCCTGCAACGGGTTGGCCGCCAAGGCCTCGCTGATGCCCAGTTCATCTCGGGCATGGGCCCCCAGGGCATCGTGTTCCATCAGTTGCGCCGCGACCTGTTTCGCTAACTCCGGGCTGACCCCGCGTTGCTGGTAAATGTGCGCCAGCTCATTGAGTTCGGCCTGGTGATCGTTGCTCAGCTCGCTCCGCTCCCGGGCCAGGTCGGCTTGTTCGGTGTCGGCTTGGGAATGCACTGAGACATATTCCCCGGCAGCCATGGACATGGCACCGGCCACCAACCCGGCCATGCCGGTGACCAGCAGGGTGCTGTGGCTGGCACTGGCGGCCGCCACGCCGATCAACAGGCTGGCGGTGGACACAATGCCGTCATTGGCTCCGAGGACGGCGGCGCGCAGCCAGCCGATGCGGTCGTTGCGGTGCAGTTCGCGGTGTCGGTGCATGAATTTCATCGGCCATTGGACTCAGGTGGATGCGGCTGAACAGATACAGAGGTGCAGGCGTGAGCGTCAGCGGGACTCGATTTGTGCCTGCAGCCGTCCGCCCACAATAGACACTTCTCGCAGTTGCGTAGCGTCACGGATCACAAACAGTGCATCCATCCCGCGTTCCTGGGCCAGCCTTGGCCCTTCGACTTCACCGAGCACCAGCAGCGCGGTGGCCCAGGCATCGGCCAGCATACAACTGCTGGCCACCACGCTGACCGACGCCACGCGATTGTCCAGGGGCATGCCGCGACTGGGGTCAAGGGTATGAGCGTAGGACTGCCCGGCGATGTCCACCCATTGCCGGTAATCGCCCGAGGTGGCGATGGCGGCATCGCTCAGTTCCATCACGCCCATGACTTCGCGCACGCCGCGATGGGGTTTTTCCAGGGCCACGACCCAGGGGTGTGCGCCGGGCTTGTTGCCCCGGGCGCGCATTTCGCCATCGATGCCCACCAGGTAATCGCTGATGCCCGACTGGTCCAGGCAGCGTGCCAGTTCGTCGACCCCAAAGCCCTTGGCAATGCCATTGAGGTCCAGGGTGACAGGCGCGCGTTTGCGCAGCCGCTGCTGTTGCGGCGCCAGCTCCAGGGCGCTGGCGGCACGGGGGCGGGATTGGTGGGCCATGGCCGCCAGTGTCGCGGGCTCTAGAGGCTGTTGGGCAGGACCAAAGCCCCAGCCCTGGACCAGATCGCCCACGCCTATCTCGAAGGCACCGGCCGATTGCTGGCCAACCCGCAGCGCCGTGCTCAGCACGGTCATTAGCGCTGCTGGCACCTCCAGCCACTGCTGTTGCGGGGCCGCATTGATTCGATTGAGGTCCGAATCGGGATTCCAGTTGGACATCTGCCGGTCAACCCGCGCCACGGCCTCGGCCAGGCGCTGCTGCAGCGGTTCGGTATCGAAGCCGGGGGCGGCGTAGAACAGTGCGGTGTAGCGGCTGCCCATGGTGGGGCCGTTGAGGCTGTAGCGCTGCCGGTTGGCGGTATCAGTAGACATCTTCACGGTAACGTCCTTGGGCCTTGAGGGTGATGACGCTGAGGTTGAGCGGAGCCAGTACTTCGTCCAGGGCCTGCATCACCCCTTTGGCCATGTCGCGGCTGCCGCAGACCAGCACCTGAGCGCCTTTTTCCACCAACCGACGGACCGCCAGGGCATCGGCAACCAGCCGATCCTGCACGTAGCCGCGGTCCTGGACCTGGGAAAAGGCCGCGCGCAGGGCGGTCAGGCGGCGGTCGGCGAGGTAGCCCTTGAGTTCGGGTTCATAGAGAAAGTCCGATGCCGGGTGGCGCCCGCCCCAGTACAGGTGCATGGGTTGGCGCGCCCGGTTGCCGCGAATGAAGCCGGCCAATGGACCAATCCCGGTGCCGGCGCCGATCAGGATCACCGGCTGCGCGCCTTGCTGGGGACGAAAGTGCGGGTTGGGCTGGATGAACGCCTGAATCTGCGCCCCGGCTTGCAACTCATGTAGAAAACCCGAGCACAGGCCGCCAGGGTGCTTGCGCACGCAGATCTCCAGCACCCCGTCGAGATTGCTGCTGGCCAGGGAGTAGAGGCGCGGTTGCGTGCTTCCGGGGGGCAGGATGCCCACCAGGTCGCCGGCCTGGAACGGCGGCAGTGGCTGCCCTGCGCGGTCGCTCGGCGTCTTGAAGCGCAAGATGCGCGTGGGTGCCTGAACCTGGGCGCCATAGGTCACCGACTCCACCAGCTCCAGGGCATGGCTGGGCAAGGCTGGGGCCTGATGGTGCAGGTCCAGCTCCAGCCCCATGGCCGATCCCAGCACCTGGCCCCAGCGCTGGAATGCTTGGGTGGACTGGCAGTTGATACCCTCCAGCGGCAGCAGGGGGCGCGCGCCGCTGGCCTCCAGAGCCTTGTGGACGCGTTCGGCAAAGCCGCAGAACTGTGCAAACTGGCGGTCGCCAAAGCCCAGCACGGCAAATGGCAGTTCAGGCGGCAGTGGGTGCTGTGCCAGCCGACGGAGAAAAGCGCTGGCCGAGGCCGGCGCATCGCCGTCGCCGTGGGTGGCGCTGAGGATCAGTAACTGGCGCGCCTTGGGGTAGTGGTGTTGCACTTGGTTCATCGCCGCGCTGTGGACTTGCAGGCCGGCGGCCACCAGAGCCTGGTGCAAGGTGCGGGCAAAGCCCCAGGTGCTGTTGTTCTCACTGCCCACCAGGATCACGCAGTCAGCGCGGGCGGCTGGACTGTTGTCACTGATCGGCGCATCGGCGCGGCGCCGACGCCACCACAGCCACAGGCCGGTGGTGCTCATCAGCGGTACGCCCAGGGCGCAGGCGCCCAGCAGCAGGCCCAGCCACCACAGGCCTTCGCCCGTGTGCAATTGGTAGATGAAGGCATAAGCCTGATGCGCTGCGTCATAGGGCTTGAAGGCCAACAGCGCGCCGCTGGCCTGATCGATATACCCCTCGCCGGCGCTGGTACGCAGGCTATACAGGTCCTGGGGGTTGCCCGGGTCGGGGTAGACCAGCTCGCGCAGATCCTTCAGGTCCAGGGCCTGCAACGCTGGCAGGCTGGCCGCCGGTAAGGCCGGCCCGCTGCTCTGGTGGGTGGGGAAGGCCGGTTCGGCCTGGCTGCCATCGGCGATCAAGCCGAACGTGCTGGCCGACAGGTACAGCCCGCTCAGGGCTGACAGCAACAGGCCAAGGAGGCTCAGGCGTCCGACTTCAGCATGCCAGCGTTGACTGAAATTACCGCGCAACGGCCGCAGCAGCTTGCCCCAGCCACCGGCGCGGCGAGCCAGCAGCACCGCCCCGGAGGCCGTCAGTAAGAGCATCGCCAGGGCCCCCAGGGCCGATACCGCGTGGCCCGAAGTGCCGAGAAACAGCGAGCGGTGCAACTCTTTGACCCAGCGGGCAAACACCGAGGGGGCGTAGGGCGCCAGCACTTCGCCGGTCAGCGGGTTGACGGTGCTGGCCAGACCCTGGCCGTTCTGGCGGTGGTAGACGATCACCGAGCCTGAGGGCGTGCGCTGGATTTGCTCGACGCCGCTCAGGTGGCTGGCGATGCGTCCCGCCAGTTGCCCCACCGACACCTCGGCCGTCGCTGGCTGTGGGGTCTGCAGGCGCTCCAGGGTCGGGTTCAATGCCAGGGTCGCACCGCTGATGGCCAGCAGCATCACCAGCACAGCGGCGATCAGTCCGGGAATGGAATGCAACAAGCGCAACATGGTCGGGCCTCCTCACGGTGTGGGCATTACAGGTCGTAGCGCAGGGACTGCACGTAGGTGCCGCCGCTGGCGGCTTGGCCCGCGCCCTTGAGCGTCAGCGGCAGGACCACGTCGGCGCGGACGTCGCGCTGGTCTTCCACCGCACTGTCGATGCGAATTTGATACCCGGCGTCGATCAGGTTGTCCGCCAGGTCGGTGCTGACCGTCAGGGTTTCACCGCTGCCCACGCTGGCGCCGGTGACGCCGTCGTACTGACCGGCCGCCGTGCCGCCACCGCGGGCCCAGCCGGGCAGGTGCTTGTAGTACTTGGCCTTCTTGCCGGCGACCCACAGGGTCTTCTGGTAGGCACCGTTGGCGTCGGTGAGGTAGATCGCCAGGTAGGCGTTGTTGCCGCTGTAGTTCTTCAGGCGGGTGGTCAGGGTGACTTCACGGGCCTGGGCCAGCGCGGGCAGGGCCAGAGCCGCGGCGAGGCAACTGGCGACGAAGAGCTTGTTCATGAGGCTGTCCTGATCGATGAATGTGGCTGCAGCCTGGGCCGTTTAGCTGACAGCAACCTGAAGGCCTGGAAAAAACTTCAAGCCATGGCGCTCAGGGTGACCCGAGCGTTTGCTGATCTGTCTCGGGGCGCGAGGGTGCGACAATGGCTACCCTGATCAGGCTGATGGTTTCTTCAGATTCGCGTCAGGTTCAGCGGTTAAGGTGTGCCACCACACAGATCAAAGGAGAGCGTCGATGCGCGTGTTATTGGTCGAGGACGCCACAGGGCTGGGGGACGCGGTGCGTGAGCAGATCGCCGACGATGGCCACGCCGTGGATTGGGTGCAACGCCTGGAGCAGGCGCGGGCCAGTGTCGCCAGCACGCCTTATGACCTGATCCTACTGGACTTGATGTTGCCCGACGGGCGCGGTCTGGAGTTTCTACGTCAGCGCCGCAGCGCCGGGGATGTGACGCCGGTGATCATCCTCACCGCCCAGGACCAGATTTCCGAACGCATCGCCGGGCTCAATGCCGGTGCCGACGACTACCTGGTCAAGCCCTTCGACCTGTTCGAGCTGTCGGCGCGGGTCGCGGCGGTGGCCCGGCGTTACAGTGGCAATCCCAATCCGCAGATCCGCCTCGGCGAGCTGCAAGTGGACATGAGCGCCCGCACCGTGCAGCGCGCCGGCGTCATCGTCGACCTTACGGCTCGCGAATGGGCGGTGTTCGAGGCCTTTGTCCAGCGCCCCAGCGCCTTGCTCTCCAAGTCGCAGTTGGAGGAGCGGCTGTATGCATTCGGCGCGGAAATCGAGAGCAACACCATCGAGGTCTACGTCAGCCGTTTGCGCAAAAAGCTCGGGCGCGAACTGATTGAAACCGTGCGTGGCATGGGCTACCGGTTGATGCCCGCATGACGCGTCCCATCAGTCTGCAAAAGCGCCTGAGCCTGGGCCTGACCCTGGGCATGACCCTGCTCTGGCTGGGGGCCACCGCCGGCAGCTGGCTGGTGGTCCAGCATGAGTTGGACGAAACCTTCGACAGCGCCCTGGAAGCCACCGCCCAGCGCATCCTGCCCCTGGCCGCGCTGGAGATCGGCAACCGCCGCGGGCCGCGTCGGGCGCGGCACGTGGCGACCTTGAAGATGGACAGCGAATACCTGACCTACCTGGTACGCGATGGCGACGGGCGGATTCTGATGCGCTCCCACGACGCCAAGCTGAAGATCTTCAGTCACCGCCCCAGGCCCGGGTTTACCACGACCAGTCATTACCGTCTGTACAGCGCCAGTGCCGAGGACAACTCGATTTCCATCGAAATTGCCGAGCCCCTGGCCCATCGCCGCGAAGCTTCGCGGGAGGCGTTGCTGGCCTTGTTGCTGCCCTTGCTCGGGCTGATTCCCATCAGCCTGCTGGGTACCTGGCTGTTCGTGCGCATCAGCCTGCGCAGCGTGCTGGCCTATCGCCGGGCGGTGGAGGCGCGAGGCGTGGGCGACCTGTCGCCGATCAAGGTGGCGCGTCTGCCAGCAGAAATCGATCCCTTGGCCGAGGCGGTCAACCACCTCTTGGAGCGCCTGCGCAAAGCCCTGGAAACCGAGCGCAGCTTTACCGCCAACAGCGCCCATGAGCTGCGCACACCCCTGGCCGCGACCCTGGCGCAGATTCAGCGTTTGCGCCACGAAGCCCCGCAAGGGCCATTGCAGGTGCGGGCGGCGAAGATCGAGAACGCCCTGCGGGAGCTGGCAAGGCTGTCGGAAAAGCTCATGCAACTGGCCAAGGCCGAGGGCGGCGGACTGTTGTCGGAAAGCCCCCAGGACCTGATTCCGCTGCTGGCCCATGGCGTCGAGGAATGGAACCGCGATGGCGTCCCGCGCATCCAGTTGCAACTGCCGGAGGTGGCCCAGGTGTGCAGCGCCATCGACCCGGACGCTTTTGGTGTCTTGCTGCGCAACCTGATCGAGAACGCCTTGAAGTACGGCGATCCGGCGCATCCGGTCGAGGTCAGCCTCAGTGCCGAGGGCTGTTTACGGGTGGTCAACGCCGGGTTGGTGGTCGCGCCGCATGTGCTGCACCGCCTGACCGAACGCTTTGTGCGTGGCAACAGCGATACCAGCGGCTCTGGCCTGGGCCTGGCGATTGTCCAGAGCATCGTCCACGGCGTGGGCGGCCAATTGCACCTGGCCTCGCCGGCCAGCGGCCGCGAGGATGGATTTGAAGTGCGCGTGCAGTTCTGCCTGTAGACGCCGAGAAAGGACGCAGCGGGCACCCCTGGCGCAGCGCTCGGTCTACCGGCACAGGCCCCGGCCGGCGCGTCCTTGCGCGCCGCTTCTTCGGCAAGCCGGCGCCGCTTGGCCAGTGGGGCGAGATTGGCCGGGCCGGGGTCATTCGCCGCGGATGTATTGCTCCAGCTGGCGGATCAGGTCGGCCTGTTCGGCGATCGCTTCCTTGACCAGGTCGCCGATCGACAGCAAACCCAGCAACTGGCCGTTCTCCACCACCGGCAGGTGGCGCAGGTGGCTGTCGGTCATGATGTTCATGCAGGTTTCCACGTTCTGGTGGGAGTCCACGGTGATCACCGGCGAACTCATGATGGCGCTGACCGGGGTGCCCACCGAGGAGCGCCCGTGCAGCACCAGCTTGCGCGCGTAGTCACGTTCGCTGATGACCCCGACCACTTGACCGTTTTCCATCACCGGCAGGGCGCCGACGTTTTTTTCCGCCATCAGCATCAGCGCTTCCAGGACCATCTGGTGCGGGGCGATGGTGTGCACTTGCTGGTTGTGCTTGGCTTTGAGTTTCAGCAGTTCTGCAACGCTCTTCATGGGGCGCTCCGGTGGTTCTGGGTGGGGCGGCGATGCGCCGCCCTGAGGTTTCTAAAGAATCGTAGAGACTGGGCCAGCCGGCAAGGCTGAAAACGGCCGATAAACAGCGAAAAACGTCAACCCGGGGATTTTTTTCATCAGCGCCCCGATAAAGGGGTCGTTGCCTTCAGAGGAAGCGCTGCAGAGAGAAACTGCCCAGGTCGATCTCGCTGTGCCCGTCCACGTGCCACTGGGCCAAGGCTTCGCCAATCGCCGCCGAATGCTTGAAACCATGACCGGAGCAGGCGCTGACCACGGTGACGTGGGCCAGGCGCGGGTGGCGGTCGATGATGAAGCCCGAATCCGGGGTCACGGTGTAGGCGCAGACGCTGGCCTTCACCCATTCCGGCGCCAGCCCGGCGATATGCGGCGCCACCAGGTCGCGAAACAGGCGCCGGGCGTCGGCGCGGCTGGGCTGGCGGTCGAGATGGTCCGGCTGGCTGCTGACGCTGTACTGCTCGGTGGCGATCTTCACGCTGCCTTCGCCGGGAATCGGCGGGAAACCGTAGCAGGCGTCGACATCGCCGGAACTGTGGAGGATGAAGCTCGGCGAGCGGGCCGGGTAGTGCCAGGGCTCATCGAGGCCGAACCAGTACAGCTGCTGGCGACAGACCTGCAGCAGGGCGTCGAAGGGTGCCCCGAGCAGCTGCGCCGTCCACATGCCGGCGCTGACGATCACCTGCCGGGCGCGTATTGGCGAACCGGCGCTGATGAGGTCCACGCCCTCGGCGTCGGACTTGAGTTCCTGCACGGTCTGGCCGGTGAACAGGGTCGCCCCCAGTTGCCGGGCCCGGGTCAGTTGCGCGTCGATGCAGCGTTCCGGGCGGACAAAGCCGCCGCCGGGTTCGAAGTAGCCTCGGGCGCTGTCGGCCAGTGGGGCGAACTGCGGGAAGCGCCGGCGGATCTCGGCGGCGTCGAGCACTTCATGCTCGATACCGTAACGCCGGGCCAGCGCGATGCTGGTGTCGGTGAAGTCCCGGGCATCCGCCGGGCGCTGCGGGTCGGTGCTGGCGGTCATCACCAGTACCCCGCATTGCTCGAACAGCGGCACATCCAGTTCGGCTTCCAGCTCGCGCCAGATCTGCTGCGAGCGGATCGCCAGGGGCACGTAGGCCGCGCCTTCACCCACCGCCTGGCGGGTGATGCGGGTGTCGCCATGGCTGGAGCCCTGGTCATGGGGCGGGGCGAAGCGGTCGATGCCCGCCACCTTGACCCCGCGCTTGGCCAGTTGATAGAGGGTGGCGGCGCCCATGGCCCCCAGGCCTACGACGACCACATCGAATTTCGCTGTCTGCACGATAAGATCCTTGAAGAGTAAAGGCTCAGCGACGATTGATATTCGCCAGGGTCATGGGCGCGATGATCCGGTGAAACGGCGCCACCGGCAGCATGTACAGGCGCCCCAGGCGGTTGTGCGGATGCACCACGGTGCTCAGCACCACCGGGCGCAGGCCCTCGGCGGTCAGGGGCCGGAGGTTGAGCGACAGGTACACATCCAGGTGCTTGTCGCGGTCCACCACCAGCACCTCGTCGGGGCGCTGGGAGATCAGGGTGAAGATGCCCACCCGGTCGCCGGGCTGGTAATCCTCATCGGGGCGCGACAGGTCGATGCGGGTCAGGCGCCCCAGGTCCTTGAGGCCGAACAGCTGCACCGCGCGGTTGCGCAGGCCCATCAGCCGGTCGATCCAGGCCGGGGTCTGGCTCATCAGGCACAGCAGGTGGCGCATGGCGCTGCGTTCGGGGGCTTCGGCCAGGGTACGGCGGCAGTCGACGAAGGTCGCGCCCGGGGCCAGGGCGGCGATGCTGGAGTCATGGGGCAGTGGGCAAGGGTGAACAGCGGTTTTCATCGATACGGCTCCCTGTAGAACTGGCGGCTGGGGCTGCATGCCGATCAGCCACGCCAGAAGCGGCAAAAAATACCACTTCTAGGAGCGGGGAACAGCCTGCGGCAGCGACAGGGGCTGCAGGACCCTTTGTTGCCTTCAGGATCGCTGCGTTTGTTGCGTCGGTATGCCACCCAAGCCGTTCGCAGCCTGCGGCAGCGGCGATAGGGTGCGCAAGAAGGTGTCTGGAGTCTTTGTAGCCGCTGTCGAGCGTTAGCGAGGCTGCGACAGGGGTCGCAGGACCCCTTGTTGCCTTCAGGATCGCTGCGTTTGTTGCGTCGGTATGCCACCCAAGCCGTTCGCGGCCTGCGGCAGCGGCGACAGGGAACGCAAAAAAGGCGCCCGAAGGCGCCAAGGATTCACCCCAACCGAGGGAGCCGGGTGAAGCCGTTCGCAGGAGCGTCGCGGTGGTAAGGCGCGACAGGAACGGAAAAGGGCAGCAGCGCCCGCCTGTTCGGCGGGCGGCTTGGATCAGCGGTTTGGATCATTTGCCGAGCTTGATCCTGGTCCAGCCGCGGTTCATCACCCGCTGGATGGCAATCGGCTGGTCCGGCACCGCGTAGAGGGTGGCCAGTACCTCTTGTGGCGGGTAGGACGCCGGGTCGTTGCGGATCGCTTCCTCCACCAGCGGCGTGGCTGCCGAGTTGGCGTTGCTGTAGCCCAGGCTGTTGGTGACCTCGGCGATGATGTCCGCGCGCATCAGGAAGTTCATGAACAGGTAGGCGTTGTCGACGTTGGTGGCGTCCTTGGGGATGGCCATCATGTCGTAGAAACTGCCGGCGCCTTCCTTGGGAATGCTGAACGCGACCTTCTCTTTGTTGCCGGCTTCTTCGGCGCGAGAGCGAGCCTGCAGCACGTCGCCGGAGTAACCCACGGCCACGCAGATGTTGCCGTTGGCCAGGTCCGAGATGTACTTGGAGGAGTGGAAGTAGGTCACCGAAGGCCGGATCTTCATGAACAGTTCCTGGGCTTCGAGGATCTGCGCCTTGTCCTTGCTGGTCACCGGGTAGCCCAGGTAGTGCAGGGCGGCGGGGAGCATTTCGGTGGGCGAGTCGAGGAAGCTGATGCCGCAGGCCTTGAGCTTCTCGGCGTTCTCCGGCTTGAACAACAGGTCCCAGGAATTGGTCGGGGCGTCAGTGCCTAGCACCGCCTTGACCTTGTCCGGGTTGTAGCCGATGCCGATCGAACCCCACATGTAGGGGAAGGCGTGGGCGTTGTCCGGGTCGCTGGCGGAGGCGTTCTTGAGCAGCACCGGGTTGAGGTTGTTCCAGTTGGGCAGCTTGGACTTGTCCAGTTCCTGGTAGACCCCGGCCTTGATCTGCTTGGCCAGGAAACTGTTGGACGGCACCACGATGTCGTAGCCGGACTTGCCGGTGAGCAGGCGCGCTTCCAGGGTTTCGTTGCTGTCGAAGACGTCGTAGGTGACGTGGATACCGGTTTCGGCCTCGAACTTTTTCAGGGTGTCCGGGGCGATGTAGTCCGACCAGTTGTAAACGCGCAGCACCTTATCGTTGGCTTGAGCGCCGCTCACCATCGCGCCCATCAAGGACAGTGAGAGCAGGGTTTTGGCGAACAGTGTCCTGCCAAGCATTTTCATCACTACAACTCCATTTCTTATTGTGCAGATTGCTGCGTGTGCAAGGTGGATATCGGGGGGGCTTTTTACCCGCTTCACTCACCAGCGGGCACCTACGGACAACTCCAACCTGTAGGCCTCAGCGGGCTGGCGAAGCGGCCACGGTCAGGCCGTCGTCGGCGTAGGTAGCGCAGGCTTTTTCGCCGCCGGTGGCTGCCAGGATTCATTGGCGGTGAACTCCATGGCTTCCTGGATCGCCCGCTTACGGGCGGCTTCGGCGCGACGGCCGAAGTACCAGACCAGGAAAGTCACCAGGGACACCGCCAGCAGGATCAGGCTGGCCACGGCGTTGATCTCGGGTTTGACCCCCAGGCGCACCGCCGAGAACACTTCCATCGGCAAGGTGGTGGAACCCGGGCCGGACACGAAACTGGCCAGCACCAGGTCATCCAGGGACAGCGCGAAGGACATCATGCCGCCCGCCGCCAGGGATGGCGCGATCATCGGGATGGTGATCAGGAAGAACACCTTGAACGGTCGCGCTCCCAGGTCCATCGCCGCTTCTTCGATGGACAGGTCCAGCTCCCGCAGGCGCGCGGAGACTACCACGGCGACATAGGCCGCGCAGAATGTGGTGTGGGCGATCCAGATGGTGACCACCCCACGTTCCATGGGCCAGCCGATCAATTGCGCCATGGCCACGAACAGCAGCAACAGCGACAGGCCGGTGATCACCTCGGGCATCACCAGCGGCGCGGTGACCAGACCGCCGAACAGAGTACGGCCCTTGAAGCGGGTGACCCGGGTCAGCACGAAGGCCGCCAGGGTGCCCAGGGCCACCGCCGCTACGGCGGTGTACAGGGCGATTTCCAGGGAGCGCAGCACCGAGCCCATCAGCTGCTGGTTGTCCAGCAGGCCGACGTACCACTTGATCGACCAGCCGCCCCACACCGTCACCAGCTTGGAGGCGTTGAACGAATAGATCACCAGGATCAGCATCGGCAGGTAGATGAACAACAGGCCCAGCACCAGCATCAGTTTGGAAAATTCGAAGCGTTTCATGCCCGTGCCTCCATCTCTTTGGCCTGGCTGCGGTTGAACAGCAGGATCGGAATAATCAGGATCGCCAGCATCACCACCGCCAGGGCGGAGGCCACCGGCCAGTCACGGTTGTTGAAGAATTCCTGCCACAGCACGCGGCCGATCATCAGGGTTTCCGGGCCGCCCAGGAGTTCCGGAATCACGAACTCGCCGACTACCGGGATGAACACCAGCATGCAGCCGGCAATGATGCCGTTCTTGGCCAGGGGCACGGTGATTTTCCAGAAGTTGTTGAAGTTGCTCGAACCCAGGTCGGACGCGGCCTCCAGCAGGCTCTGGTCATGCTTGACCAGGTTGGCGTACAGCGGCAGCACCATGAACGGCAGGTAGGCGTAGACCACGCCGATATACACGGCGATGTTGGTGTTGAGGATTTCCAGCGGCTGGCTGATCAGCCCGGTCCACAGCAGGAAGCTGTTGAGCAGGCCGTTGTTGCTGAGGATGCCCATCCAGGCGTAGACGCGGATCAGGATCGCGGTCCAGGTCGGCATCATGATCAGCAACAGCAAGACGTTCTGGGTTTCCTTGCCGGTCTTGGAGATGGCGTAGGCCATGGGGAAACCCACCACCAGGCACATCAGGGTGCTCAGCAGCGCCACCTTCAACGAGCCCAGGTAGGCCGAAATGTACAGCTCGTCGCCGGCCAGCAGGGCGTAGTTGCCCAGGTTCAGCAACAGTTGGAATTTCTGTTCGGCGTAGCTGTAGATCTCCGAGTAGGGCGGGATCGCCAGGGCCGCTTCCGAGAAGCTGATCTTCATCACCAAAAAGAACGGCAGCATAAAGAACAGGAACAGCCAGAGAAAAGGAATGCCGATCACCAGCTTGCGACCGCTGGGCAGCATGCGGAACAGCTTCTGATTGAACGTACTCATGGTCGACGTCCTCATGCCCGCAGCACCACGCCGCTGTCGTCTTCCCACCACACGTAGACTGGGTCATCCCAGGTCGGCCGCGCGCCACGGCGCTCGGCGTTGGCCATGAACGACTGGACGAGCTTGCCGCCGGGCAGCTCGACGTAGAACACCGAGTGGCCGCCCAGGTAGGCGATGTCGTGCACCTTGCCCTTGGACCAGTTGTAGCGGGTGTCGGGCTTGACGGTGGTGACCAGCATCTTTTCCGGGCGGATGGCGTAGGTTACCGACTTGTCCTGCACCGAGGTGCTGACCCCGTGGCCAACGTAGATCTGCTGCTCAAGGTCCGGGCAGTCGATGATGGCGTAGCCTTCCAGGTCTTCGGTGACGGTGCCGTCGAAGGCGTTGACGTTGCCGATGAATTCGCACACCAGGCGGCTCACCGGCGCCTCGTAGATGTCCACCGGGCTGCCGGTCTGGGCGATCCAGCCCAGGTGCATGATGGCGATGCGCTGGGCCATGGTCATGGCCTCTTCCTGGTCGTGGGTCACCATCACGCAGGTCACGCCCACCCGCTCGATGATTTCCACCAGCTCAAGTTGCATCTGCGAGCGCAGCTTCTTGTCCAGGGCGCCCATGGGTTCATCCAGCAAGAGCAGCTTGGGGCGCTTGGCCAGGGAGCGGGCCAGGGCCACCCGCTGGCGCTGACCACCGGACAGCTGGTGCGGCTTGCGCCGGGCGTACTGGGTCATGTGCACCAGCTTGAGCATTTCCTCGACCCGGGCGTCGATCTCGGCGGCCGGCAAGCGGTCCTGCTTGAGGCCGAAGGCGATGTTCTGGGCCACGGTCATGTGGGGAAACAAGGCGTAGGACTGGAACATCATGTTGATCGGCCGCTCATAGGGCGGCATGTCGGTGATGTCCACGCCATCCAGCAGGATGCGGCCTTCGGTGGGGCGTTCGAAGCCGGCGAGCATGCGCAGCAGGGTGGATTTGCCGGAGCCGGAACCGCCCAGCAGGGCAAAGATCTCGCCCTGGTGGATTTCCAGAGAGACATCGTCCACGGCCACGGTTTCATCGAACTTCTTGGTCACGCGGTCGATCTTGACCAGGACCTTCTGCGGGCTCGGGGTGCCTTCGAGGGCCTTGCGGTAAGTGCTGGAGGCGTTTGCCATGTGAAACTCCCAACAGGTGTCAGCAGCCTGGCCAATTCGGCCGGGCTTAAAGGTTGATTGCCAGCCCGCAGGGGGCGGGCTGATTCGGCGCTGCCTCCCTGGCGGCCTGACGCTATTTGTTGTTGTGGTCTTGCCGTTTGCTGCTCACGCCGAACGTCGGGCGCACACAGGCGCGCTCGCCGTGGGGCAGGGCGTGGTGAATCGGGTTGAATGCCTGGAAGGCCGCCTTGGCGGCCGGGGTTTGCCGGTTAGCGGCGTTGCGCGGCCCGTTGCCGGCAGGCGTCGCCAAAGGCCTGGAAGATCCGCCGGTAGGCCGGGTTCGACAGCACCTGCCATTCCGGGTGCCACTGCACGCCGAAGGCAAAGGCTGTGCTGTGTTCCACCGACAGCGCCTCGATCAGGCCATCCGGCGCCAGCGCCTCGACCCGCAGGCCAGGGCCCAGGCGGTCGACGCCCTGGCTGTGGATCGAGTTGACCTGGATCTCGCCGGTAAGGCCCATGGCTTCGAACACGCCGCCAGGCTGGATCTTCACCGGGTGCGCCGGGGCGTACTGCACTTCGATGCGCGGGTCGTCGGCTTCACGGTGGTCCAGGTAGCCCGGCAGTTCATGCACCTTCTGGTGCAGGCTGCCGCCGAAGGCCACGTTCATTTCCTGGAAGCCGCGGCAGATGCCGAGCACCGGCACGCCGGCGGCAATCGCCGCGCGCAGCAGGGGCAGGGTGGTGGCATCGCGTTGCGGGTCGTGGGCGGTGCCCGGCGCGCTGGGCGTGCCCTGGTAATGGAAGGGTTCGACATTGGACGGCGAGCCGGTAAACAGCAGCCCGTCCATGTGGTGCAGCAGATCGTCGATATCGATCAGATCCGCCAGGGAAGGAATGATCAGGGGCAGGCCCTCGGCCGCGACGCTGACAGCACGCACGTACTTATCGCCGCTGACGTGGTAGGGGTGCAGGCCGATCTCTTTGACGCACGCAGTAACGCCGATCAATGGCTTGAATGCCATTTTTATCACCTCGAAATTCACGCGGGAACGAGTTTTTCCAGAGCTTATCCTCGTTGATTTTAATTAACAACTTCCATGTAAAAAATTCTAAACGTTACTCGTCCGAAACCCGCGGGCGGTGCGGATTGCGCCGGGTATTGGTCTTTAGTGGGGCAAAATAATTGACGAAAAGCCGCCGCTGTTGGCTATTGACTCCGGTTTTTCTTTCGGGTTGACTGCTGGCGTGTCACAGCAGTGAACATAATAATTAACACAATAGGTGCATCATGCCGGTCCCCCCGCGTGCCATTCAACTCAACGAAGCCAATGCCTTCCTGAAAAAACACCCCGAGGTTCTCTACGTCGATCTGCTGATTGCAGACATGAACGGTGTGGTGCGCGGCAAGCGCATCGAGCGCACCGCGCTGCACAAGGTCTACGAGAAGGGCATCAACCTGCCAGCCTCGCTGTTTGCCCTGGATATCAACGGCTCCACGGTGGAAAGCACCGGCCTGGGCCTGGACATCGGCGACGCCGACCGCATCTGCTACCCGATTCCCGGCACCCTGAGTGTCGAGCCCTGGCAGAAGCGCCCCACCGCGCAACTGCTGATGACCATGCACGAGATCGAGGGCCAGCCGTTCTTCGCCGACCCCCGTGAAGTGCTGCGCCAGGTGGTGGCGAAATTCGATGAGATGGGCCTGACCCTCTGCGCCGCCTTCGAGCTGGAGTTCTACCTGATCGACCAGGACAACGTGAACGGCCGTCCGCAGTCGCCCCGTTCGCCGATCTCCGGCAAGCGTCCGCAGTCGACCCAGGTCTACCTGATCGACGACCTCGACGAATACGTCGACTGCCTGCAGGACATCCTCGAAGGCGCGAAAGAGCAGGGCATCCCGGCCGACGCCATCGTCAAGGAAAGCGCCCCGGCGCAGTTCGAGGTCAACCTGCACCACGTCAACGACCCGATCAAAGCCTGCGACTATGCGGTGCTGCTCAAGCGCTTGGTGAAGAACATCGCCTATGACCATGAAATGGACACCACCTTCATGGCCAAGCCCTACCCGGGCCAGGCGGGCAACGGCCTGCACGTGCACATCTCGATTCTCGACAAGCAGGGCAACAACATCTTCGCCAGCCAAGACCCGCAAACCAACGAAGCCCTGCGCCACGCCATCGGCGGCGTGCTCGACACCCTGCCCGAGCAGATGGCCTTCCTGTGCCCCAACGTCAACTCCTACCGCCGCTTCGGTGCGCAGTTCTACGTGCCCAACTCGCCGACCTGGGGCATCGACAACCGCACCGTGGCCGTGCGCGTACCCACCGGTTCCGCCGATGCGGTGCGTATCGAGCACCGGGTGGCCGGCGCCGACGCCAACCCTTACCTGCTGATGGCTTCGGTGTTGGCGGGTATTCACCACGGCCTGACGAACAAGATCGATCCGGGAGCGCCGGTTGAAGGCAACTCCTACGAGCAGAACGAACAAAGCCTGCCCACTAACCTGCGGGACGCCCTGCGCGTACTGGACGACAGCGAAGTGATGGCCAAGTACATCGACCCGATGTACATCGACGTCTTTGTTGCTTGTAAGGAAAGTGAACTGGCGGAGTTCGAAAACTCGATTTCCGACCTGGAATACAACTGGTATTTGCACACGGTCTGATGGCCGTGGTGCTTCCTGAAGTGAGTATTTGCCATGACTAAATCCCGCAGCGACTGGGAGCAGCACTTCCATTCCCTCAGCCTCGAAGGCCGTGCCTTTATCGACGGCCAGTACTGCGCCGCCGCCAGTGGCGCCACCTTTGAATGCCTGAGCCCGGTGGACGGGCGCTTCCTGGCCAACGTCGCCAGCACCGATCAGGCCGATGCCGATCGTGCCGTGGCCGTGGCGCGCCAGGCGTTCAACCGTGGCGTCTGGTCGGGCAAGGCCCCGGCCGAGCGCAAGCGCATCCTGATTCGCTTCGCCGACCTGATCCTTGAGCACCAGGAAGAACTGGCGCTCCTGGAAACCCTGGACATGGGCAAGCCGATTGGCGATTCCATGAGCATCGACATTCCGGCCACGGCCAACGCCATCCGCTGGAACGCCGAAGCCATCGACAAGCTCTACGACGAAGTGGCGGCCACGCCCCACGACCAGCTGGGCCTGGTGACCCGGGAACCGGCGGGCGTGGTGGCGGCCATCGTGCCGTGGAACTTCCCGCTGATCATGGCCAGCTGGAAATTCGCCCCGGCCCTGGCGATGGGCAACTCGTTCATCCTCAAGCCGTCGGAAAAGTCGCCGCTGACCGCGATCCGCATCGCCCAGCTGGCCCTGGACGCCGGCATCCCCAAGGGTGTGTTCAACGTCCTGCCGGGCTACGGCCACACCGTGGGCAAGGCCCTGGCCCTGCACATGGACGTGGACGTGCTGGCCTTCACCGGCTCCACCGCCGTGGGCAAGCAACTCTTGGTGTATTCCGGCGAAAGCAACATGAAGCGGGTGTGGCTGGAGGCTGGCGGCAAGAGCCCCAACGTGGTGTTTGCCGACGCCCCGGACTTGCGCGCAGCGGCTGAAGCGGCGGCTGCGGCCATTGCCTTCAACCAGGGCGAAGTCTGCACCGCCGGCTCGCGTCTGTTGGTGCAGCGCTCGATCCGCGAACAGTTCATCCCGCTGCTGGTGGAGGCCCTCAAGGGTTGGAAGCCGGGTCACGCCCTCGACCCCGACACCCGGGTCGGCGCGGTGGTGGACCAGCGCCAGCTGGAGAACGTGCTGCGTTACATCGAAATCGGCAAGCAGCAGGGCGGGCAACTGCTGGCCGGTGGCGTCCGCGCCCTGGAAAGCACTGGCGGCCTGTATGTCGAGCCGACGATCTTCGACGGCGTGAGCAACGCCATGACCATCGCCCGGGAAGAGATCTTCGGCCCGGTGCTGTCGGTGATCAGCTTCGATACCGAAGAAGAAGCGCTGCAGATCGCCAACGACAGCATCTTCGGCCTGGCGGCCGGGGTCTGGACCGCCGATCTGGGCCGTGCCCACCGCTTCGCCCGTGGCCTGCGGGCCGGCAGCGTGTGGGTCAACCAGTACGACGGCGGCGACATGACCGCGCCGTTCGGCGGCTTCAAACAGTCCGGCAACGGTCGCGACAAGTCGCTGCACGCCTTCGACAAATACACCGAGCTCAAAGCGACCTGGATCAAGCTCTAGGCTCTTATAACAACAGCGGGGCGGGCTTCGACCCGCACCTGCTGGGGAACGACACATGCAAACCTACGTAAACAGCTACTACGCCGCGACCCGTAACCAGACCACCGACTACCCGCAACTTGAAGAGTTGGTGGAGTGCGACGTCTGTGTGATCGGCGCCGGCTACACCGGCCTGTCCTCGGCCTTGTTCCTGGCGGAAGCGGGCTACAGCGTCACCGTGCTCGAAGCGGCCAAGGTCGGCTTCGGCGCCAGCGGGCGCAACGGCGGGCAACTGGTCAACTCCTACAGCCGCGACGTGGACGTGATCGAACAACGCTACGGCGAAAAAAGCGCCGAAGTGCTCGGTAGCATGATCTTCGAAGGCGCCGACATCATTCGCCAGCGCATCCAGCACTACGACATCCAGTGCGACTACCGCCCCGGCGGCATCTTCGCCGCCCTGAACAACAAGCAGCTCAAGGGCCTGGCGGAACAGAAACGCAACTGGGAGCGTCTGGGCAACCACAACCTGAAAATGCTCGACAAGGCGCAGATCGACCGCGAAGTCGGCACCAAGAACTACATCGGCGGCCTGCTGGACATGCAGGGCGGCCACATCCATCCGCTGAACCTGGCCCTGGGCGAAGCCAGCGCCATCATCGGCCTGGGCGGCAAGATCTTCGAACAGTCGGCGGCGGTGGAAATCACCTACGGCGAACCCAACGTGGTGCGCACCGCCAAGGGCGTGGTGCGCGCCAAGTACCTGCTGATCGCCGGCAACGCCTACCTGCAGCAGGACCTCGACCCGCGCGTGACCCGCAAGAGCATGCCCTGCGGCTCGCAGATCGTGGTTACCGAGCAACTGCCCGAACAACTGGCCCGCAGCCTGATCGCCAACAACCACTGCGTGGAAGACTGCAACTACCTGCTGGACTACTTCCGCCTGACCGGCGACAACCGCCTGCTGTACGGCGGTGGCGTGGTCTACGGCGCCCGCGAACCGGACGACATCGACCAGTTGATCCGGCCGAAGATCCTCAAGACCTTCCCCCAGCTCAAGGACGTGAAGATCGACTACCGCTGGACCGGCAATTTCCTCTTGACCATGTCGCGCATGCCGCAATTTGGCCGGATCGAAAAGAACGCCTACTACATGCAGGGCTACAGCGGCCACGGCGTCACCTGCTCGCACCTGGCCGGCAAGCTGATTGCCGAAATGATCCGCGGCGACGCCGAGCGCTTCAACGCCTTCGCCTCCCTGCCGCATATGCCAATGATCGGCGGGCGCACCTTCCAGGCCCCACTGACCGCCCTGGGCGCCGCGTACTACGCCCTGCGCGACCGCTTTGGCATCTGATTCATCGACCCTCAGGGCAGGGAGCCTTGTGTGGTGAAGGAGCGGGCTCCCGCTGGACGGCGCAGCCCTCCCAACCCAGGCGACCGCGATCAATCCCAATGACCCGATCGCCTGGGTTACGGCCGCTGCGTAGCCGAACGGGAGCCAGCGCCTTCGCCACAAAAGACTGGGTTTGAGCGGGCTGCGGCCCGCGCCAACCTGGCCCGAAATCCCCTCGTCATTGCCCTCATCACCAGCCTTTACAGCTTGCCTGTCAAACATGTTTAAATAGCCGCCTTTTCAGGCTCCAGGGGCAGCAAAATCGCGATCCTCGCGACCCAACCGCCGCGAAAGTACCCTTAAGTTCCACTCACATAAGGCTGTTATGGACACGGGCACCCGACTCAAACTCGTTCGCGAAAGCTACAAACTCTCCCAGCGCGAGCTGGCCCGTCGTAGCGGCGTCACCAATGCCACCATCTCCCTGATCGAACAGAACCGCGTCAGCCCCTCCGTCAGCTCCCTGAAAAAGCTGCTGGAAGGCATCCCCATGTCCCTGGCCGACTTCTTCACCTTCGACCAACCGCCTCGCGAGCACCAATACGTGTTCCGCGCCAACGAACAGCCGGACCTCGGTCGCGACGGCCTGCGCCTGCTGATGATCGGCGCCCCCGTGGCCAACCGGCAGATGCGCTTTCTGCGCGAGCAATACGCCCCCGGCGCCAGCTCCGGCGAAGAAGCCATCGTGCACAGCGAAGGCGAGGAGTGCGGGCTGGTGACTCGCGGCACCGTGGAGTTGACCGTGGACGGGCAAGTCAGCGTGCTCAACCCGGGGGATGGCTATTACTTCCCCACCACCTTGCCTCATAGCTTTAGGAATATTGGGCAGGATGAGGCGGAAATCATCAGCGCCAACACCCCGGCGAACTTCTAAGGGCTGGGTGACTGATCCGGCTCGACCTGTTGCAACCTTATCCAGCCTGCGCCTTGTGTCGCGGGCTTTGTTTTTTAGACTGGTGACTGCCGTTGCCGCGCTTGCGGGCAACGCCTGGAGCGGGCGCCGTTCAGACGCAAGGAAGACTCATGATCAAGGACAGACGACAAGCATTCCTCAGCGCAGTACGCCTGGAGAACTTCTTCAGCAATTACCAGCACAGCGTGCAGTTCTTTGCCGAAAACACCTTTGAGTCCGACTCCGAAGCCCAGGAAAAGTCCCTCAGGGCCCGGCATTTCCAGAAGTGGATCTTCAAGGAAATCCTCATCCGCTACACCGCTGGCCACAGCATCGACCTGCTGATTCCCTTGCTGGAAACCCTGGTGGACAGTTACGAACACCTGCAAAGACAACTGGCCGAGTACAACCAGATTCCGAACATCACCCCCTTGGCGATTGACGACTGGCTCGATCAGTACCAAGAGTGCGTCCAGGTGTTCAGCCTGTGCATCCTGCTGCACCGCACCGACCTGCTTCAACGCTTCGTGGCCCTGATCGACCCAGCAGGCTACGCCGGGGACGACACCCTCTACGAAGACCTGCTGAGCAAACTGCTGCCCGATCGATATGACGTCGATGACTGGTACCACGACGTCTATACACCGCTGATACAAGCCATCTACGCCGACGACCCAACCGAGGCCAGCGACCTTCTGCAGCAGTACTGTGACGACTGGTACCCCGCGTTCGAGCAAGCGCCCTGGCACGACAGCCACCTGCAAGGGGACGAGGGCAGCTATTGCGGGTATTGGGCGTTCGAGGCGGCTGCTATTGCCTTCCTTTATGGCATCGATGACAGCGGGGTCGAGCATAGGGTCTATCCCAAGGATCTGGTGGCCTATGCGAGGAACCTTCGGCCGAGCCACCCAAAACGTGTAGCGCCGGTGGTGGCGGGGCAGTCCTGCAGCAAAGCCGGTTATTGGTTTACCCCGGCGCAGCCGGAGTCACATCAGTTCGACGTTGCGCTGGGCTTCTCGCTCCAAACGTCGGCTCGACTGGATGCGGTTGAGATAGCCGTAGATGTAGATCTTCAGCAGGATCGCGGGGTGGTAAGCCGGCCGGCCAGTATCAGCTGGAATGGCACCTTCAAAACCCAGATTGACCAGGTCGAGCTCGTCGACGAAGACGTCGACTACCCGCACCGGATTGGTATCGCTGACGTAGTCGTCGAGGCTCTCGGGAAGTAAGGTGCCTTGGCCTCGATGTTCACCTTGGATAAAGCGCTTCATGGGCGATCCCTGCGATGAAATCCTCAGAAATCATAGTAAGAGTTCGCGAAGACGTTTTTACACACTCTGGGCCGGAAGCGGCCGCTCGTAACCAGCATTTTCCGCAGTGAGTCAATCAACCGTCGATCAATCTCGCGGAACTGGGACAGTCGAACTTCCAATATTCGCGAGAAAAATACCGATATCCCGATTGGACCGCAGACAAACCATGCGGCAAGTGGATGGCGCTGTTGCCACAAGTTGCTGCATCTTTTCTCGCGCTGAATTTTTCGTCCGCCACATGAATCTGAAAAACTCTGGCAGGTTCGCCAGCCGTTCGGGGCAGTTCTCCGGCAAGTCGGGCCGAGACTGACCGCGTTGGAGCAGCGTTCTGCGCAGTACGCGGAAGAATCGAAGCGTCGCCGAACGATCAATCCATATCAAAAGATCTGCACGGGCCACGCGGTTGTCCCAAGTGGCTGAATGGCCACCTTCGAATATCCAACGATCTTGAGTCTCTACAGCGAGACATAGCCGCGTTTTCTCTTCCGGGGTTCGTTCTATCCACCCTGGCTGCCAGTGGATAGTGTCGATATGGACGACCGGCAAGCCCGTGCGCTGACCAAGCTCACGCGCCAAAGTGCTTTTGCCTGATCCAGGTTGACCAACAATCATCACCCGTTGCATCGAAGCTCCTTCTCGCTATGCAAGCTGATCTTTTGGGGCGGCGATTTTATGTCAATGCTTACCTCGGTCAACAACAAATGGTCGGCATGACAGGTAGCTAATGGCCGAAAGTAGCGATTCAAAAAACCGATCGCTGTATGCTTTTGCAACGATAAACCGAAGGATCAGTGACCCCAAAACTGTCATCGAGCGAATACCACTTCTATAGTCCAACAGGTCACCGCAACTTAAGTGACTGGTCATCGCGGGCCAAAAAACTATGGGCATAAACCTCGTCTCTTGGCCGATTCCATTTGGCTGTTTGACGGCGGTAAAGACTTGTCTCTCATGGAGCTTCACCAATGACCCGCACACCTACCTGCAATCCCATCCCGCTCACCCGCAACGACACCGACCATCCCGTCCTTTACCTGGACGCCAACGCCTCGTTGGCTGATCTGTATACCTGCGCTCAACAACGCATCGGCGCAGCCCGCAACCTGCTGGAAATCCTCGACTGCGCTTCTGGTCCGCAGGACCTCTCCCAGATCTGTTTTGCCATCGGCCTGTTGCTCAGTGATGGCTTCGATCTGCTGCGTACCTTGGGTGATAGAACCTTGAGGCTGGCTGATCCGGCGTAACCTCGATTGAGTACTGAGGCAACGAAGAGGCGACGCAATGCGTCGCCTTTTTGCTTGAGCGGGGCGCTTTCCAGCGATCGGCTCTGTGCCCGCTGTCGGCTTACGCTTGCCGGCGTATTTGAAGTCGGAAAAGCTCATCTGGCTCATGGGCGGCTCGGATCATGAAGTCAGGTGTATTTCAGCACATCTGCG
The DNA here is from genome assembly GCF_009861525.1 of Pseudomonas sp. LD120. Lineage (GTDB taxonomy): Bacteria > Pseudomonadota > Gammaproteobacteria > Pseudomonadales > Pseudomonadaceae > Aquipseudomonas. Next base: position 2,903,333 of record NZ_WVHL01000005.1, read on the forward strand.
TACTTGTTCGGAGAGCCCCTGAAGAGTCAACCCCTCGAGCCTTGGGTGTGAAGAAGTACTGAGTCAGCCACCCCAAAAGCGGGTTCGGGCAAATCATCTAGAACACTAAAACTGTTACACCCAGTAATGCCAGGACATCCACGTACATCTGATGGAGCCGCCCGCGGCGAACCTCTGGGTCGGATCAAGGGGCAGAGCGATACAGTGCTGAGCTTTCTGAATGGAGTCGGCGTCATCGAGGCTTGAGCGCTTGACTGGTTCGGGGTCGGCAAGACGATGGTTTCCTCGAAATCTCGGGGATCTTCGCTATTACTCGCGGTATATCTTAAAATGCCCGGTTGCCGAAGAACCGTCATGACTTTAGCCATGAAGGGCTTCTATCCTTGACATAGAAGTGTGGTTTAGATGAACAAGCCTTTCATTACGCTATGCCCTGAAATAACTCGGGCGCACGCGTTGACGTTGATGGATTGGTTGGAAGATGAGCGAGTGACCTGCTACCTGAGCGATTCGCGTCATGTATCCCGCTCCATTGAGCAAGCCATTGATCGGACGCAGTTGCCGATCCTGACCCATCTATTCAACCAGGGCGGCCGATTTTTCATGGCCTATGACCGGCATGACGTCCCGGTGGGTTTTGTCCGCCTGATCAAGACCGGCTCAAATTGCGAGATAGTCCTGGCCATTGGAGACAGCGACAAATGGGGGCGGAGCCTTGGCGCTCGTACGATTCGCGAAGGCATGAAACTGGCCTTCCTCGACATGCAGGCCGAGAAGCTCATTGCCAAGATTCACCCGGATAACTCGCGGTCGCTGAAAGCCTTTCTGCGTAGCGGTTTTACGCTTGAGAGCCAAACGCTGACTTTGAAGTCATTGTCCATGACGGCGGGACGCTATCTCCAATTCTTGCGCGAAGGAGCCGGTGACGACTCCGCTAGGATCTACATCACTGAAATCGACAAGGCCAGGCTCGAAAGTCTGATCGCGTTCGAGCAAGGCCCGACGATTGTTGAACTCGAACATGAGCTTGAGCGAGCCATTGTCGTCAAGCCGCAGCAGGTGGCGCGCAATGTCATCACGATGAACTCTAGGGCGTTGTTGCAACTGGACGACGAAGAGTTCGAAGCGGCCTTGGTCTACCCTGAAGACGCGGACAGCAGCGCAGGGAAGTATTCCGTATATTCCGATCTGGGCGCCGCCATCCTTGGCTATCAGGAGGGGGATGCCATCGACTGGCGAATTTCTGATCGGACCCGCCGGATTGAGATCAGGAAAGTGCTTTACCAGCCGGAGGCTGCGGGCGACTTCCACCTATGAATTGCGCTCTTTGCTCGATGTTCGTCCATCGGGCACGAGGCTTCCCAAAGGACGGTGTTTCGCTTTCCGTGCCTGAGCGACCTGTTGTATGGCCAAGGGTAGGAGCGGAGCACGTTGCGAAAAGCAGGAGGCGGTAGAACCGACCTCGCCGGCTCCTGCGACCGTTTTGATTCTCTACATCTAAAAACCTTGGGTGATAGAACCTTGGGGCAGGCTGATCCTGCCTCATCCCTGGTTGAGTAAAAAGGCGACGCAATGCGTCGCCTTTTTACTTGTACTCCCATCGTTACCGCTTCCGGCAACGTCATCAGCAACGGCATGGGCGCGGCCCGGGTCAGTGATGTTTGCGGCTGCGGCGCGGTGATGACCACAGGATTCCCTTCTGTTCTGGTCAATGGCCGGGCCCTGGCCCATCTGGGCAGCCTCAGCAGCCACGGCGGCACCATCGTCAGCGGCTCTGGCGATAACTTCGGTAGCTCGCTCTTTGCGTCTGCGGCGGGCAGCGCTGCGATTTGCTTTGGCGTTTTCCAATGGCTGTTGTTTTGGGTTGTGGATTCAATCGGGCGAAGCGATGGATGCTTTGCTGCTCAAACGTATCAGTTCATTGGAGAAGCACAGGCCGAGGCTCCTGCCAGTTGATGAGTCCGCATGACTGACCTGCGGACAGTTCCTCCCGTCGGGGCTGACAGCGGTGTCGCCCCGAAGGGACGTCAGCCGGCCTGGCTCTTGGCAATGCAATGGGCGTTGACGAAGGTTGCAGTGTGCTGCAAAGACTGACGTATATCCGGTTTGGCGATGCCATGCCTGTTGGCAAATTGCTCGACGGCCGCGGTATCAAAGCGAGTGGTCTGGATAAAGTCCAAGGCCTCGGGTTGGGTATTCATCAAGCGCGCGAGGGGAGGAATGCTCAGTAGCCACTTCAGCAATCGGAGCGGGATGTGGTGCTGGGGAGATTTCAACCCCAAAGGTTGTGCCACCTGTCCCAACAGCTCTCGCAAGTTGGGCGTTTGCGCATCCAGCGCCAGCAGTTCCTGGCCCACCATGGCCGGATCAAAAGCACTCGCCGTCATCAGCTCGACCAGGTAATCCACGGTGACCAGTGGCAGCCAGTGCCTGGCGGTACCGGGCACGGCCGTCAGTTTTCCCTGCACCAGGTTGCGTATCAGCGCCACCAGCGGCTGGCCGTCGAGGATATGCCCCGTGCGGCTGTGGCCACACACTGTCGCGGGGTGCACTACGGTCAGTTCCCCGCCCTTGGTGGACATGACCTCCAGGGTCGCAAAATGCGCTTCCAGCTTACTCGCCTCGTAGCCACCGACATGCCGATAGACGGCAGGCCAATCGGTCCGCTGCGGATGGCGAGGATCAATGCCGATGCGTTGCAGGTGTTGATGATTTTTCAGCATGTAGCCGCCGATCATCACTAGCCGGCTGTTTTGCTCAGCCGCCAGCAGCGCCACGCGCTTGGCCCCTGCCACGTTCACCGCACGCGACTGCTCCATTGAAAGACCCCAGGCGAAGTGGGCACCGAGGTGGAATACAGCGTCGGCGTGCCTCAGCACTTCTCGGTCGGCAGGACTCAGCCCGAGGTGGTCCCGTTCCAGATCGCCGGCCACGGCCAATACCCGGGTGCCACACCCGCCCAAATGCTCGACTTGCTCGCGCAGCGCAGCAAGCCGCTCGGGGCGACGCATCAACACCCGAACGGTGTGACCTTTTGCACTCAAGTGTGCCAGCAAATGTTGACCGATGAAGCCGGTACCCCCGGTGACAAAGCACTCCACGCTCATTTCCCTGTTCCTTGTTGAAGGTGAGAAGTCAAGCGTAAACTATCGACCAAACTCTATGGTCAAGCGGTGTTTTCATGAAAATTGGCGAAATCGAGGCCCGTAGCGGCGCCAGCCGCCATACGCTGCGTTACTACGAGCAAATCGGCCTGATCTCATCGCAGCGGCGAACCAACAACTATCGTGTTTACACAGAGCAAACGCTGCAGGACCTGGACTTTATCCAGCGCGCGCAGAGCATGGGGTTTTCCCTGGGGGAAATAGGCGAGATTCTGGATGCGCAACGCAACAAGCTGATCGACTGTGCCGAGGGCGCCAAGCTCATTGAAAAAAAGATGGCCGAAATCAAACAGAAAATCGCCAACTTCCAAGGCATCTATCGGTATCTGGATGAAGAGCGTGCAAAGCTTGAAGCCAGCGCTGCCGAGCAACTTGAGCTGCAGCGGCTGAACAACGCTTCCAACTGAATGCTCAGCAACCAAGGAAGGGAAACGGGCGAGTCCGCAGCCCGCTGTTTGCGGCTGAAGGCCAAACAACCAGCGGCGAGCATGCACTACTCAGGCGCGACAGGGTTTGTTGGCGCCGGCCCCCATTCAATCAATCAGGTGAGTTAATCGCCCAGCACCGGCCGTTGCTTGGAGTCGGCCGCTATCACCACAGAAAAGCACTTTCACATGTCATACCGACTGGCCATTTTCGACTTTGACGGCACGCTCGCTGATTCCTTTCCGTTCTTTGTTTCGGTGTTTAACCAGGTTGCCGACAGGCACGCATTCAGGCGGATTCACCCGCAAGAGTTGGACTGCCTGCGCAAGCAAGGGGCTCGCGAGATCATGGCCCATCTGGGGATGCCCCGCTGGAAGTTGCCCATGGTGGCGCGAACCTTCATGGGCCTGATGAAGCAGCATCAACGCTCGATCCCACTGTTTAACGACATTGCCCAGACCCTGAGTCATCTTGATGAGAAGGGACTGATTCTGGCGGTGGTGTCTTCCAACTCGCGCGAGAACATCACGCATATTCTGGGCGCCAGTTGTCGACATATTCGGGCCTTCGAGTGCGGCGTTTCCATATTCGGCAAGGCGTCTCGCTTGCGCCGGGTCATGCGCAAATTCGATGTGGCGCGAGAACAGGTGATCTACATCGGCGACCAGCCCACGGACGGTGAAGCCGCAGCGACTGCCGGTATCGCCTTTGGCGCGGTCGCCTGGGGCTATGGAGCATACGATGCATTCCACAGTCTTCAGACCCATGAGTGGTTCGCCGATGTGAGCGAGTTGCGGCGGCTAGCGGCAGGTGATGCGCGCCTTGAGTCATCCGCAAGTTTGTAGGCTTGGGCACTGAGGGGCGATTTCAGCCGGCTCCCGCAATCAGCCTCTGGCCCAGAGCAGTGTTTCGCCAAAGTCCGCGAATGATCCAGAGAGTGTAAAGACGCTTGGTCAAGATTGAAGTTTGCGCATCTATGCGAAATCTAAAGATGATCGGCTGCTCAGGCCGATCAGGATGTTGCGTAGAAATGCGATTTTCAGTCCAGCGCTGGGCTCCAATCGTGCTGAAAACCTTTATACACAGCCTCGATCGAAAGCCGCCGCGCACAAATGGATCGCCGTGTGCTTTGAAACGATGAATCGCGCGATCCTTCTACCACCAGTCCGTAACCCAATCCCAGACGCTACTGGCCACATAGGCCGCGCCTGCAACGGCGGCAGCTGTTGCTAGCGCCGGGGCAAGGGCTGTGCCGCCGACGATAGGCAACGTCGGCGGCTGGCTGGAAGGGGTGCGCATCCTTGACCTGACCAATGTGATCGCCGGCCCGCATTCCACATCATTTCTTGGCCGCTTTGGTGCCGAGGTGATCAAGCTTGACCCCGCCACGCCCAACTACGACCCCTGGAATACCGTGGTGTTTGGTATGTCGTCGGCGCGCGGCAAGCAGAGCATCTTGGTTGATTTGAACCAGGCCGATGGCCGTGAAGTGTTCAATACTCTGGTGCGTTCGGTGGATATCATCGTGATGAACGCCCCTGATCGGCAGCTGGCACCGCTGGGCCTTGATGAGGCCAGCCTACAGGCGGTAAACCCAGGGGTGATCTTCTGCCAGCTGGATTGCTTCGGCGGCCCTCGTCGCGGACCGCGTACGGATTACTTGGGGTACGACGACCTGATCCAGGCGACTACCGGCATCATGCTGCGCTTCGGCGGCAGTATGCAGACACCGGAAGAGCATGCTCATGTGGGCACCATCGATGTCATGTGCGGTTTCGCCGCGGCGCTGGGGATTGCTGCGGCGCTCTACCAAAAAGCCGTAACCGGTCAAATCAGTCGGGCGCGCACCTCGTTGGCCTCGTTAGGCAACCTGGTGCAGATCCCGTTCTGCTTCGACTATGCCGGCCGTGCACCTTTTGATGAGCCGTCCGGTCGCGACTCTGTCGGCTACAGCGACCTGTCGCGTTTCTACCGCACCGCAGATGACTGGCTGTATCTGGACAGTCATGAGCTGGAGCTGGAGCGATTGACTCGTGTTGAAGGCCTCGCCGGCCTCGCCGAGGCCAGTGACCACGCCGCGTTCCTCGGTCCTGCACTGCTCACTGCAACCGCCGCTACCTGGCAGAGCCGCTTGCATGCCGCCGGTATCGCCGCTGCAGTGCCAGACAACATCGACAACCTGCGCCGCCGCTACAGCCGTCCTGCAGATGGTCGCCCTGGCACGGACAACGGCAGCTATTCGTTCAGTGTCTATGCCGATCATCCGAGCGGTCACTGCGTCACCCAGCTCGATCCATTTGCCATCCGCCCACGCAGTGCGCCCATCCGCGCGTTGACACCGGCGGAAAAGTTCGGCGCTTCGACGCGCACGGTGCTGCGCGATTTTGGCTACAGCGAAATGCAAATCGACACCCTGATTGCCCGCAAGAGCATCAGCGAAAGCTGGAGTGAGGAGTACCTGCCGAGCTAACCACGAGAACCCAATGAACGCTCAGGAATACGACTGCCCGAAGTGCCTGAGCGTTCTCTCACACGTGATCTAAACGAGAACTGCCATGAACAATAAATATAAAAAATTATGCCCAACGATTCCGCTCCCTCTTTGGCCCCCCCGCGCTGCTGCATCGAGTGCAACCAGGGTTAATCGGTACTTTGCATGTGCGTACTACGGACCTGGCGACCGCTCAGCGGAAGTCACCGTAGCCAGCCTACAAGAGGAGAGTCATCGCGATGAGTAACATACACACCGGCTCAGCCCTCGATGGACGGGTGTTCTGGCCATCGATTGCAGTCATTCTTGGCATCACCATTCCACTGGTCATGTATCCCGAATCCGGGAACCTGATCATCAAACAGTTATTTGGCTTCGCCACCGGCAATTTCGGCTGGTTGTATTTGCTTAGCGGTCTGGGTGCCGTGCTCTTCCTGCTATGGCTCGCTTTGGGTCGCTATGGCAACGTACGCTTGGGCCGCGCGGAAGACGTTCCCGAGTTTTCCTACTTCAGTTGGATTGCGATGATTTTCTGTGGCGGCATCGGTATTGCCATCGCCAACTGGGCCTGGGTTGAGCCGATCTACTACTTCGATGGCCCGCCGCTAGGCTTCGCCGCCAAAAGCAAGGAAGCCGCCGAGTGGGCACTGGCCTATGGGCAGTTCCACTGGGGCCTCACGCCTTGGGCCATTTACTGCCTACCGGCGATTCCGATTGCCTACTCCATGTACGTCCGTCGTCAGCCAGGCGTGCGCCTGTCAGTCGCGGCACGCGGGGTATTGGGCGATAAGGCGGATGGCTGGCTGGCAACCGTGCTCGACACCGTGGTGGTGTGAGCTGCAGCGTGGCATCGAGAACGTCGAATATGCGTGCGGTGCGCCTGAATTGCTTAAGGGCGAGCACAGCAAAAACGTTGGCCCCAATATCGATTCGTGGAGCGAGTTTCAGCCCTTGGGCGTGGTGGCGGGTATCACCCCGTTCAACTTCCCGGCGATGGTGCCGCTGTGGATGTTCCCGATGGCCATCGTCTGCGGCAACTGCTTCATCCTCAAACCGTCCGAACGCGACCCTAGCTCGACACTGTTCATTGCCCAACTGCTGCAGGAAGCAGGGCTCCCGAATGGCGTGATGAACGTGGTTAACGGCGACAAAGTAGCGGTGGATACGCTGCTCAACGATGAGCGTATTCAGGCCGTCAGCTTTGTCGGCTCAACCCCTATTGCCGAGTACATCTACAAAACCGCCAATGCCAACGGCAAGCGCTGCCAGGCCTTGGGAGGGGCGAAGAACCACGCCATCGTGATGCCCGACGCGGATATGGATAACGCCGTGAACCAGCTGCTCGGTGCCGCGTTCGGCTCCTCCGGCGAGCGCTGCATGGCGCTGTCGGTCGCCGTGGCTGTGGGCGATGCCGCCGCCGATGCGTTGGTCGAGAAGATGCAGGCCGCGATGCAATCGCTCAAGGTCGGTGCCTATTCAGAGAAGAGCAACGACTTCGGCCCGGTGATCACCCGAGCACACCAGCAGAAGGTCGTGGGTTATATCGATAGCGCCGAAGCGCAGGGCGCCAAGATCGTGGTCGACGGGCGTAACCCCAAGGTGGCCGGATTTGAGAACGGCTTCTTCGTCGGCGGCACGCTGATCGATAACGTCAGCCCGGAGATGGTCAGCTACAAGGAAGAGATTTTTGGTCCTGTGCTGCAAGTGGTGCGGGTCAACAGCATGCAGGAGGCCATGGACCTGATCGATGCCCACGAATATGGCAACGGCACCTGTATTTTCACCCGCGATGGAGAGGCCGCACGTTACTTCTCCGACAACATCAAGGTCGGCATGGTCGGTATCAACGTGCCTCTGCCGGTGCCAGTGGCCTATCACAGTTTTGGCGGTTGGAAGCGTTCGCTGTTCGGTGACCTGCATGCCTACGGCCCTGACGGCGTGCGCTTTTACACCAAGCGCAAGACCGTCACCCAGCGCTGGCCATCTGCGGGTGTACGCGAAGGTGCTGAGTTTTCAATGCCGACGATGAAGTGAAGAAGGACTGCTGACGTTTAACTAATGGCCTGTCGTACCTCCTTTGCAGGGAGGTACGGCAGACTGAAAATTGCTTAACTACGGCACTGGCTTGTTTGCGCTCAATCGCTACACATGCCAAGTCGGTAGCCTTGAGGTTGTGCTGGAGATGGGTTTGATTGTTTTTTTGTTGAGATTAAATACGATCAGTCTAATATGTCGCCATGACTATTTCTAAGCCACAGGTCCGTCGCGGCCGCCCGCCAAAAATTGCCCGTGAGCACGCTGACACACTAGAGCTGTTGCTTCGTTGTGGTATGGAAGTACTGACCGAGCAAGGTTTTGCTGCTACTGGCATCGACACGGTCCTCAAACGGGTCAGCGTACCCAAGGGCTCGTTCTATCACTACTTTGACAGTAAGGAAGCCTTTGGACAGGCGGTGTTACGTCGTTATGCCGATTACTTTGCCCGCAAACTGGATCGCTGGTTGCTGAATGAGGCGGAACTTCCTCTCCAGCGCTTGCGAAACTTTGTTGAGGACGCCAAGTCGGGCATGACCAGACACAAGTTCCGTCGCGGCTGCCTGGTGGGCAATCTGGGTCAGGAGGTTGTCGTACTGCCCGAGAGTTTTCGCAATGAACTGGAAGGCGTACTGCTCGACTGGCAGGCGCGCCTAACCACTTGCTTGCAGGAAGCGGTCAATCAGGGGCAGATAGGCGAAAACAGTGACTGCGAAGCACTCGCTGGGTTTTTCTGGATCGGCTGGGAGGGTGCCGTGTTGCGTGCCCGTCTGGTGCAGGACGTGCGGCCACTGGATGTATTCACGAATGGTTTTATTGCAGGGATTACACGGTAATCCGTTTTTCTTTGGTTATTTATAGACGATCGGTCTAAATAGGGGGCAACAATGTTCAAGGCAATTCTTGTTGATAAAAATGCGGATGTTTACCAAGCCAGTGTGACTGAGCTGGATGAGGCGCAGCTACCGGAAGGGGACGTCTGCGTCCGTGTGGCCTATAGCACGCTGAACTACAAAGATGGACTGGCCATCAGTGGCAGTAGTCCGGTTGTTCGCCGTTTTCCAATGGTTCCCGGCATTGATTTGGCTGGCACCGTTGAGTCCAGCAACCACTCGGCATACAAACCCGGTGATCGGGTGCTACTCAACGGCTGGGGTGTCGGCGAAGGACATTGGGGGGGGCTGGCACAGAAAGCCAGATTGAATGGCGACTGGTTGATTCCCTTGCCTGAAGGGTTGAGCGAGCGTCAGGCGATGGCGATCGGTACTGCCGGTTATACCGCGATGCTCTGCCTGATGGCGCTGGAGCGCCATGGCCTTACGCCAGAGCGCGGCGAAGTGCTGGTGACAGGCGCCAATGGCGGCGTTGGCAGTTTTGCGATCGCGTTGCTGGCACGCAAAGGCTACTCCGTGGTCGCCGCTACTGGACGATTGGCGCAAGCGGAGTACCTCAAGCGCCTGGGTGCTAGCACCATCATCGATCGTGCCGAACTGTCTAGCCCCGGGCGTGCCTTGGCCAAAGAGCGCTGGGCGGCTGCGATTGACTCTGTCGGTAGCCATACCCTCGCCAACGTGTGTGCCGGCATTCGCGCAGATGGTCTGGTTACTGCGTGCGGTTTGGCGCAAGGCATGGACTTTCCTGCGACGGTAGCGCCGTTCATCCTGCGCGGTATCAGCCTGCTCGGTATCAACAGCGTCACCCGCTCTTACAAAGAGCGGGTCGAAGCCTGGGACCGTCTTTGCAAGGGTCTGGATCTGGCACAGCTGGATGAAATTACCCAGGAGGTCGGTCTGAGTGAGGCCATATTGGCTGCCCATGAATTGCTCGACGGTAAGGTCCGCGGCCGTGTGGTGGTGGACGTGAATAGGTAAGCGCCAGAAATTGACCGGTAGATTGACGCGCAGTGATTCGGCCTGATTATGCAGGCACATATTGAGGGGCTGCTTCTGGTCTAGAGTGTGTAAAAACGCTTCGTCAAAATTGAAGTGCGCGCATCGGCGTGAAATCTGAAACTTATCGGCACGTCTGGCCGGTGTAGATTTTGTGTAGAAACGCGAGTTTCACTCGAGCTATGGGAACCTGCCGCGCTCAAAGCGTTTTTACACACTCTTGGCCGAAAACAGCCATGCATAACGCCAACCTCCATATATTGTTTGAAACCATGAACCGACCATCCCATCCTCCGCTTGGACGCCAACGCCTCATTGTTCGTGCGTTCAACAGCGTATTGTCGGCGCCTACAGCCTGCTTGAAATCTTCGACTGCACCTGTGGTCCTCAGGACCTCTCCCAGATCCGCTTTGCCATCGGCCTGCTGTTCAGTGACGGCTTCGATCTGCCGCGTACTTTGGGTGATAAAACCTTGTGGCAGGCTGATCCTGCGTAACCTTGATTGAGTATTGAGGCAACGAAAAAAGGCGACGCAATGCGTCGCCTTTTGGCTTGAGCAGGGCGCTTTCCAAAAACCGTTTTGCGCCCGCGGTTCTGCCTCTGTCGTCGATCTCAGCAGCCCGACGCTTTGAGCCCGGTGCCGATGGTCACCGCGCTGACCTGCACGTTCTCAAAAGCCTTCTGTGCAGCGGCGTCGTATTTCTGGTCGCAGTTGAAGCGGGTTTCCATCACGTAGTCTTCGCCTTCTGCTGTGCGCATCTGCGCTTCCCACTGGTTGGCGGCGTTGAGCGCAGCATCCGAGGCCAGGACCACCTCCAGCAGCACTTCCTTGAAATCTACCGCACGAGGGCCTTCCCAGTGGGCGTAGACCGAAGGGTCGGCGGCGTTGCCGCACATGCTCAGGCAACTGGCGCTGTAGCTCAGGCCGCCACCGGACGACTCGGTAAAGGCGCCTACGGTGAGCGGTTTGCCGGGAGCGGGGGCGAAGGTGTCGACGAACTGGGTCAGGTCGGCCTGGCATTTGGGCGTCAGCTCCATGCGCAGTTTGCTGACTGTGCCGCCTTCTATGGTGGCGGTGATGTTGCAGCCCTGGACTTTGAAGCTGTGCTCATCGCCGAAGGATTCACGGGGGATTCCGGCAACGGATTCAAAGTAACGCTGGTTGGTGCCCAGCATGTCGCCAGTGAAGACTCCGGCCACGGTAGCGGCTTGGGCCGCGTCAACGGACAGGGCCAGTGTCGAGGCGAAAAGGCCGTAGATCAGCTTGTTCATGGGAGAGTCCTTTCAATCGGCGACCAGAGTCTTTGGTCACCCTCAAGTGGGTTTGGGGGACGGGAGTTTAGCAGGCGTTGGTGCTGCGTTTTGCGGGTTTAAGGCCCGTAGCGGCCCTGCTGGAGGTACCGACAAGATACGCTACAGACGGCGCTCTCAGGCGTCGAAGCCTTTGCTATTGATGCAGGCCTTCGCATAAACCAGGGACTTCGTCGAGACGCTATCCTGGAAATGCACAGATTCGGCACACTCATTGGTAGCCACGCCAGTAGGCCTCGACATGCCACAGTGGACGTCCCGCCAAGACTTCGCGTATGCCATTGATCACGGCTTGATACTGCCCGGCATCGAACTTCGACCAGCGTTGCTTTCGTGCTTGTGCCCAGACTGCCCGCAGACCGCCAACATCTTGATCGTAGAGCTCATCCAGCAACAGTTTGTCGATAGGGGGATGCAGGGCCTGGACATGGAGGTGCAACTCCTGGCCGGCGCAGACAAAAGCCCCCTTGAGATAGACATTGATGAGCTTTGCTGCGACGCCGTGGCCGAATCCGACCAGGCCCTTGTTCCTGGCCGCTTCGATTGCGCGTTCGCGCCATATTTTGTGCTGGGCATCGATGTGCTCGGGAGACGGCAGAAGTTGCGGGCCTGCTAGTAACAGGTGCAACCCTGTGGCTTCGATGATGGTCTTGCCGGTGCTCACATCGAAGCGACAGGTCTTGGTGCTCGCTGCACGACTTGCGGCCCAGGCGGTGTAGCGGTGAAGGTGTTCGGCAATGTCGTAGGGCTCGATCACTGGCGCAGCGTTCATACGGACATCTCCAGCTGTTCATAGGCGTACAGCCAATACAGTGTTCTTTGGTTGTTGAACGTCTTGACCTCGACCACGCCACGGGTCTCCGGTAGCCAGCTGTTGTCCCAGGATCGGGTGGTGTCTTGCATTTGCCACCAACTGACAATGTTCGGGTGCCAGGTTTCGGCAAGCATCAAGCGGTAGACACTGCGTGTCTGGGTGGAAGGGGTGACGAACTTCTCCAGCACCGGGGCCAGGTTTTGCGCTTTCATCCGTTGAAAGTCGATGCGCAGTTGTTCGGCTTTCTTCGGGGTGAACAGGCGTTTGGCCTCGACAAAGAACACACGTTCCTTGTCGAACAACATGCAGTCGATCCGGTACTCATAGCGCTGGGTGAGCGGGTTGAGGAAGGGCACCTCCATGAACGCATGGGCGTTGTTGCGTGCGCCAAAGGCATTGGCCAACTGAAAGGTGAGGTTGCGTTCATTCATGCCATTGCGGCCGTAGGACGGGTAGAACGCACTCAAGCTGTCGGAAAAGTTTGCCGCGGCCTGTTGAATCACACGGTTGATGACTCGACTCATAGTGTCCCTCTGCTTTTATCCTTGAAAAATCGCCTACCCAGGTGGCTGTCACCCCCGAGCATGGCGTGCATCATAAACAACGATATCCGGGGGTTGCTATCAAAATGCCTCTATCGATGTTGCGTCTTTTCTCGGGCTGGGCGTTTGGGGCATCAGTGCGGCCTGTACGGTCGAAAGCAACGAAGCATTTCTCCTTGATCGCTCCGTGTGGTGTCCAGTCAGTGGTTGCCTGATCAATCCTGATGCAAAGCAACCTTCAGCCAGTGCGCGGGCCACTCATCTAGGCGTGCAGGTGCTTTTTCAAGAACGACCGGGTGCGTTCGTGAGTCGGGTTTTGCAGGAGCTCGTGTGGCGCGCCTTCCTCGACCACCACCCCGCCGTCCATGAAGACGATCCGGTCGGCCACTTCACCGGCAAAGCGCATTTCATGGGTGACGATCAACATGGTCATGTGCTCGGCGGCCAGTTGCTTCATCACCTGGTTGACCTCTTCCACCAGCTCGGGGTCCAGCGCCGAGGTGGCCTCATCGAACAGCATGACCTTGGGGCGCATCGCCAGGGCCCGGGCAATGGCCACGCGCTGTTTCTGTCCGCCCGAGAGGCGAGAAGGGTACTCGTCGAACTTGTTGGCCAGGCCGACTTTCGACAGGTACTCCATGGCCAGTTCGCGAGCGGCCGGCCTGGTCAGCCCTTTGAGCTTGATCGGCCCGAGGGCGATGTTTTCGTGCACGGTCAGGTGCGGGAACAGGTTGAAGTGCTGGAACACCATGCCCATCTGCTGGCGCACGCTGTTGATGTGCTGTTCGAATGCGCGACCTTTCAAGGGCCGGTTGACGTGTTCGCCCTCCAGCCAGATCTCCCCCTCGTCCAGCACTTCCAGGTGATTGATGGAGCGCAGCAGGGTGCTTTTGCCCGAACCACTGGGGCCGATGATGGCGATGATCTGTCCGCGCGAGACAGACAGATCGATGCCTTTGAGCACTTCAAGGGCGCCATACGCCTTGCGCGCGCCCTTGACTTCAACCATGAGTTTTTCTGGGGTCATCGTGACATCTCTACCTTGGTTTCAAGCAGGTGCAGGCCGGCTTCCAGAACAAGATTGACCGCGTAATAAATCACCGCGACGGCCAGATAAAATTCGAACGGGCTGTAGGTTTCGCTCACGGCGCGCTGGGCGCTGTAGACCAGTTCGGCGATGCCGATGATCGACACCAGGGAGGTGTCCTTGAGCAGGACGATCAGGTTGTTGCCCAGCGGGGCCAGGGTATTGCGCAGTGCCTGCGGCACCACCACGTAGCGTTGCGCCTGACTGCGGCTCAGGCCAATGGAGCGCGCGCCTTCAATCTGGCCCGGGTCGACCGAGAGGATCCCGGCCCGAATCACGTCGGCGTTGTAGACCGCAAAATGCAGGCTCAGGCCGATGATGCCGGCCATCAGCGCCGGGATGTCGATCCCCACTTGCACCAGGCCGTAATAGATCAGGTACAGCTGCAGCAGCAGGGGCGTGCCCATCAGCAGCCAAGTCATAAAGCGTATGGGCAGGGAGATCAGTCTGGGGGTGTAGAGCACGATCAGGGCAAAGGCTATGCCGGCGATCAGGCTCAATACGCTGGAGCAGAGGAACAGGACCATGGTCCACCAGAGCCCGGTGGCCAGCAGCTCGGAATAGGGTGTCACGATACTCAGGTCGAGGCTTGGCATGGGAGCGTCTCACTTGGCCGCGAAGCGTTTATCGAGGTGGTCCACCATCAGTCTGACCGTGTAGACCATGGCGATGTACAAAATGGCCGACACCGTGAAGATCTCGAATGGCTTGTAGGTGGAACTGATAAAACGCTGCGCCGTGTAGGAAAGTTCGACCACGGAGATGGTCGACACCAGGGCCGAGCCTTTGATCAGCGCGACCGCATTGACCCCCAGTGGCCTGATCATCAACTTGGCGGTTTGCGGCAGTGTGATCAGCCACAGGGTCTGGCCCTTGCCGAAACCGATTGAACGCGCCGCCTCGACCTGGCCGGGATCGACGTTGCTGATCGCGCCACGAATGGATTCGGCCATGTAGGCCGCGATGTTCAGGCCCAGGCCGATGACACCGGCGGAAAACGGCTCCAGCTCAAGGCCGATCTGCGGGCCGCCAAAGTAGATGAGAAACAGCTGGACCAGGCAGGGGGTGCCGCGAAAAACGCTGATGTAGACCCTGGCCAGGCAGCGAAGCAGAAAAAAGCCGGACAGCCGGGCGGCCACCAGCACGACGGCAACCAGAAAACCCAGCAGCAGTGCCAGCAGCGAAACGTGCACCGTGACCCAGGCCGCCTCCAGAAAAAACGGCAGGGTGCGCTGTATAAGTGTCAGATCCATGGGCAGGCTCGAAAAGGTCGGATTGACTGGCCCGACCCCCAGGTCGAGCCAGGCTGCAGATGAGTCAGCGAATGTCCTTGCCAATCCACTGCATCGAGATCTTTTCGTAGCTGCCATCGGCGAGCATGTCGTTCAGCGCCTGCTGCATCGCGGCCTTGAGTTCAGGGTTGTTCTTGCGCAGCGCAATGCCCATGCCTTCAACCCCACCGTCACGGTCGGGAGGGGTGATGATGCGCACCTTCTGCCCGGTTTCCTTGACGGCCACCAGCACCGGCACGCTGTCCATCACCAGCGCATCGAGGCGCCCGGCGTCCAGGTCGACCAGCATCTCGGGAAGGCCTTTGTAGGTTTTTACCTTCAGGTTGCCGCGCGCCCTGGCCCATTTGTCGTGGGCATCGCCCAGGGTGACGCCCACCTTCACCTCCTTCAGGTCATCCAGGCTGTGGATCGGCGAGTCTTCCTTCACCACGATGGTGCGGCCGGCGTGGTAGTAGGGACCGACGAAATCCACGGCCTTCTGGCGCTCCGGGGTGATGGTCATGGAGGCAATGATGGCGTCATATTTTTTCGCCAGCAGCCCGGCAATGATCCCGTCGAAGGGCGTGGTGACGATGCTGACGTTCACCCCGAGCCGCTGGGCCAGGGCTTCGCTGATGGAGGCGTCGAAGCCGACAATCTGGTTCTGCTCGTTGGCAAAGCTGAAGGGCGAGTACTGCCCGCTCATGGCGATACGAATCTCTTTGGATGCCTGGATCGATTGCAAGTCATCAGCCTGAGCGGCTGCCGGATAGAGGAGCGCCGCGGCGACGACGGTGGATGCAGCAAACAGACCCTTGAGCGTTCTGGTTAGCATTGGATGGCACCTTTGAAGAATGATTAATTATTGTTGTTTGGGCTCTTCACCCAGGCCTCGGGAAAAGCTTTGCATAGGCTGTTCTGGAAAGCACCCGGCAAGGTGTCCGCCAGCCGGACACATTGCCGGAGTTGGCCGACACTCTGTCGGCTATGCACGCTGGCGGTCACTTGCGCGCCAATCCTGGCAGCTCTACTGCAGGGCCGCCTTGAAGCTGTCGTCCAGCACCTCCAGCAGCAAGTCGGCATTCTTGTGGCTGAAGATCATCGACGGGCGCATTTTCAGCACGTTGTCATGGGGGCCTTCGGTGCCGATCAGCACGCCGCGCTCCCGGGCGCCATCGGCGACCTTTTTTGCCAGTTGCGTGGCCGGAGCCTTGCTCTGCCGGTCGGTGACCAGTTCGATCCCGAGGAACAGCCCCAGCCCACGCACATCGCCAATGACCGCGTAGCGCTGCTGCAGCTTGCGAAAGCCTTCGAGCAGATAGTTGCCCACCGTCAGTGCGTTGAGTTTCAGGTTGTCGCGCTCGATCACATCGAGAACGCTGAGGCCCACGGCACATGAAACCGGGCTGCCAGCGAAGGTATTGAAGTACTCCATGCCGTTGTTAAAGCTGTCGGCGATCTCGCGGGTGGTCACCACCGCCGACATGGGATGGCCGTTGCCAATGGGTTTGCCCATGGACACCGCATCGGGCACCACGCCCTGGGTTTCAAAGGCCCACCAGTGGCTGCCCACTCGGCCAAAGCCGACCTGGACCTCATCGGCCAGGCACAGACCGCCCTCGGCACGCACCATGGCATAGACTTCTTGCAGGTAGTTGTCCGGGAAAAACAGCTGCCCGGCGACACTGGGAATGGACTCCGCCAAAAAGAACGCCGGGGCTCGGCCCTGCCGGCGCATGCTGTCGATCTGCTCGGCGACACTTTGCGCGAAACGCTTGCCCAGCTCTTCGAATGGCCAGTCATCCGCTGCGCGGTAAACGTCCGGCACGGCCGCCTCGAATACATGCTCTGCACGGCCCTTGCCGGCCTTGCGCTTGTACTTGTAAGGGCTCAGATCAATCAGCTCCTGGGTGGTGCCGTGGTAGGCCCAATCCAGCACGATGGCATCGTTGCGCCCGGTGTGATTGCGCGCCATGCGCAGCATCAGGCTGTTGGCTTCGCTGCCTGAACAGCCAAAGGAGGCGACCGCCAGGCCCTCGGGCAATGTTGCGGTGAGCCGCTCGGCGTATTCCACGATGTTGTCGTGCAGGTAGCGGGTGTTGGTGTTCAGGCGTGAAGCCTGACGCGCAAGGGCTTGCACCACATCGGGATGGCAGTGGCCGAGGTGGCAGACGTTGTTGAAGCAGTCCAGATACGCGCGGCCAACGTTGTCGATCAACCAGACCCCATCACCGCGCACGAACTTGATCGGGTCCGAGTAGGAAATCGACAAGTTGGGCAGCAGCAGTTGCTTACGCTTGGCTACGATCTGCGCTTTGCTCCTGCCTTCCTGGCTATAGGTTTCCGCAGGGATTCCGGCCAGGGTCGAGGCATCCGGGAACAGGTCGGCCCACACCTCAAGATAGGCCCGTTCACCGACGCCGATGAACTCGCTCGCCTTCAACTGGGTGTCGGTGGACATCTGGAAATGCACATGGGGCAGCCAGCCGCCATTTTCCGTATCCGCGCCCATGTAGCCCACCAGCGCGCCCGCTTCAAGGTGGTCGCCGGGCTTGAGGCGGGTCAGCGCTTCGTGGGCCATGTGCCCCCACAGGGTCAGGAAGGGCGGGCAGCCTTCAGGCGAGTGCTTGAGCATGATCAAGCCGCCATAGCCCAGCGGTTCAGGCTCGACCTCGACGCTCTGCACCACACCGGCAAGCGGTGTGTACAGCGGTGTTCCGGCGGGCATGATCAAGTCGACGCCCAGGTGGATGATCCGACGCTCTCCTGCAATGAAGCGCGATTCAAAGGCGCGGTCGGTGTAGATGGTCCTGGCTTCGCCCCAGGGCCCGATGCCCAGCCGTACATGCTGCTCGGCGGAGAAATCGTTCCACCACTGGGTTGCCTCTGCCGGGCGCTGCTCGGCCGAAGCGATGGTCATCTCATGGCTGGCATCGGCGAACGGGACAATCGCCTTGTTCAGGGTCGCCGCCGAGGGATGCACGATGTCCGCGAAGGACTGGCGGTGTTCATCCACCCAGCGGCGAATCGCCCCAGCGCCTTCTATCGCGTCGTAACCACAAGCCTTGCGCAGGATCGCCGTGGCCAGGCGCGGGTTCATGCGATCCATCTTTTCCAGCAGGCGCCAGGCCGGTGCTTCGCTGATGGCCAGGTAAGGGTTGTCCTGGGTCTGCTGGTGGCGCGAGGCGGACAAGGTGACGCTGATCACCAGGCGCATGGCGATCAGATTGAACAGCACATCCAGCTCTTGCGGTTGCAACGGGTAGCGCTCGTGGAAGCCGCCGGTGAGGGCGGCGGCCGCGCCGATGGGGTCTTGCATGTCGAGAATGGCGTAGGCGCAGGTGATGGCGACTTCGGCAATCAGCACCGTGTGCACCGCATCGCCAAAATCGATGATGCCCGAGACCTTTTGATGATTCTGCGGGTTGACG
The DNA here is from genome assembly GCF_009861525.1 of Pseudomonas sp. LD120. Classification (GTDB taxonomy): domain Bacteria; phylum Pseudomonadota; class Gammaproteobacteria; order Pseudomonadales; family Pseudomonadaceae; genus Aquipseudomonas. The sequence goes on from NZ_WVHL01000005.1 coordinate 2,921,793, forward strand.
AGGATGTTCCAGTCATTGCCGTCGTTGTGAATGACCTGGGTGCGCAAGCGCGCAAGCCTGGGTTCGACCTGTTGTTCAAAGGCCTCAATGAAGCGAAGCGCAATGGCGCGTCTGCCGGGGTCCTTGATGAAGTGCAGGCGGGCGCGGGAACGGGCGGCGTGCCGCAGGTCCCAGTCCAGATCGCGGACCGCGCCGGGATGCATGAAGCCCTGAAGGGCATGGTCCATGTCGGCGAATGATTGACCCAGGCTGCGCATGAGTTCGAAGGTGCGCGGGACTTCGGCCAGCGGTGTGCCGGGCAGCCAACTCACCAGGCGCACCGCGTGGGTTTCGCCAGAGGGCGCCACGGCCGAGGCGAGTAAATCGCCGGCCAGGCTTTTCTTCAACTGCGGTACGCCAAGCTCGGGGCTGTGATGGGCCAGATGGCTGAGGAGGGCGGTCTGCAGCTGGCTTTCAATGCGCGGCTCACTGGCGTTGACGACTTTCAGAATCCATCCCGCATCAGTTGCTGTGTTCAACCGGAAGTTGCAGTCTCGCTCGCCGTCCAGCGGCGAGGCGCTGGCGCTGACATTGAAAAGCTGCTCAGCCAATTGTTCGGCATCGCGGGGCGAAAACTGCGGAGCAGGGTGGCAAAGGTCAGTCATGGTCATGGTTTTCCAAGTTATTTTTTTCAGTTAGCTTGGCATGCGAAATCTTCGAAGGCAGTAGGTATGCGGTCGGCTTTGGCCTGCATATTGTCGGAATCGGCCGGCACAAAATCGGCAGTCAATGTGAGGAGTTTCAATGCGCGAGCTGGACGTGAAAGATCGGGAAATACTCGACATTCTGTCTAAAGAGGCGCGGATCGCCCTGAAGGCCCTGGCCGCCAGAATCGGCTTGTCCAGAAGCGCCACCAGCGAGCGCGTCAGCAACCTTGAACGCAACGGTGTGATCAGGGGCTACCGGGCGGACATTGGCGAAATCGACGCCAACCTGATTCGCGCCATGTTTCTGGTGTGCCTGAAACGCACCCCGGCCATCAGCCTGCTGGACATGCTGGCCCAGCACTCGCAGGTGCGCCGCATCTCTTCGGTCAGCGGCCAGCTGGACCTGGTGATCGAGATCGAATCACGCACCATTGATGACCTGAACCGTGTCCGGGATGCCGTCGCCAGTCACGAATCGGTCGAGGACATCACCACCGCCGTGGTGCTCCGCCGTGACATCGACCGCCAGGCCTCCTGATCCGCCACGGCGGCAAGACTTGATGACGCGTGCCTGCGGGAATGCCGGACACTGCTCAAACGCAGCTGCAATCCACGCTTGGCGCCCGATCCCAGTGGCCTGATCCGTCAAGTCGGGCCTGGCTCTTTATGGCAATCGCAACGTGCCGCGCTGTACAACTCCCATTCGCAAATCATAAAATGAGAAGCATTATCATTAATGCGAATCTCCCATGCACAACCACAGCCTCTCTTCGCCTGTCGCCCAGTTGTATGCGAACCATCACGGCTGGCTGCGTGGCTGGTTGCATCGGCGTCTGGGGCACAGCGCCGATGCCGAGGACCTGGCCCACGACACCTTCATCCGCGTGCTGCGGTCCCAGGAAGATGTACGTGAGCTGCGCCAGCCCATGGCGTTTCTGGCCACCATCGCCAATGGTCTGTTGATCAATCGCTGGCGTCGTCAGGCGATTGAGCGGGCTTACCTGGAGGCGCTGGCGGCACGGCCGGTGGGGGAGGAGCCTTCGCCGGAAGAGCGGCATCTGATGATCGAGACCCTGTTGCAGCTGGACTCGCTGCTGGTGGGGTTGTCGTCGCGGGTGCGGCAGATTTTCTTTCTGTCCCAGCTCGATGGCTTGACCTATGCGCAGATCGCCGCCCGATTGGGCCTGACCGTGGCCCAGGTGCAGCGGGCCATGGGCAAGGCGTTCAGTGTCTGCTATGCGAGCCTGTTTGAATGAGGGGCGCGGCGATTGATCCGCGGGTGCGAGACAGCGCCATCGATTGGCTGGTGCGAGTGCAGTCCGGGCTGATGAGCGCCGCCGAGCAGCAGGCTTTGCAGCAGTGGCGCGAGGCTTGTGCCGAGCATGAGTACGCCTGGCAGCGGGTCAGCCGTCTGCCGCTGATGTTGCAGCCGGGGGCCGATCTGTTGGCCGATGCCACGGCGCGTCGGGCCTTGCAGGCGGCGGGCGTCGATCCGCAACGGCGCCGGCAGGTGCTCAAGGGCCTGGCGGCGTTGGGGCTGCTGGGGAGTGTTGCCTGGCAGGGGGCGGATTCCACCCTGGTGCGTTCGGCCCTGGCCGGTTATCGCACCGGCATCGGCGAACGGCGGCGTTGGGCCCTGGCGGATGGCGGGTCACTGTGGCTGAACACCGCCAGTGCGGTGAACCTGGATTTGAGTGCGGGGCACCGCAGTGTGCAGTTGATCGAGGGCGAACTGGCGTTGGATACCCCGGCCGGATCGGCGTCTCTGCAACTGCAAACGCCGGATGCGCTGTTGTACAGCCAGGGCGCCCATCTGCTGGTGCGTCATGATCGCCAGGGCACTCAGGTGACGGTGTTGCGCGGCCTGGTGCAGGTCAGTGCCCGGCAGCCGTCGACCCCGCTGCCCTTGCAGGCCGGCTGGCAAACCCGGGTCGATGGCCGTGGAGCAGGGCGGCCGAGTTCCGTCGATGCGTTTCTGGCCCAGGCCTGGCTGCGCGGCCTCCTGCCCGCCGAGCGCATGCGCCTGGATCAGTTGCTGGCAGAGCTTTCGCGCTATCGCCCGGGCTTATTACGTTGCAGCGAAGCGGTTGCCGCTTTGCGGGTGAGCGGCAGTTTCCAGCTGGACGACACCGATGCCGCCCTGGCCCTGGTGGCCAATACCCTGCCGGTGCGCATCGAGCGCAGAACCCGTTATTGGGTGACGGTGGTGCCGGCCTGAACGTTTTTTTTCACCTGCGCGATAGTTTTTTCGATCTGGCTTGGCCTTCAGGTATTACCCGCCGGCGCAGGTGGGTTTCGATCCCTAGGAGCCTTGCATGTTTTTCCCCACTCGTGTCTTGCGTACCCATACCTTCGGCCTGCTGTTGTTCAGCCTGCAACCGCTCTACAGCGAGATGGCGCTGGCGGCTGGCGAACGCCACTACAGCATCGGCGCCGGTCCCCTGGACCAAGTGCTGTCGCGTTTTGGCGCCGAGGCGGGGATCAGCCTGGCCGGCAGTGCACTGCTTACGGCGGGCAAGACCAGCCAGGGCCTGCAAGGTGATTTCAATGCCGAAGCGGGCTTGAACCAGCTACTGGCGGGCACCGGCCTGGGCTACGTGCGTCAGGCCGACGGCGGCTATGCCTTGCGCCTGCGCTTTGATGCGGTGTCGCTGCCGATGCAGAAGATCAAGGGCGAGAACCCTGACGAGCAAGAGGTGTATCGGGCGCCGCGTTCGTCGGTGTACATCTCCACCGACGACATGCAGCGCTTTGGCGTGGTGTCGGTGGGCGACGTGCTCAAGGGCCAGCCCGGGGTGCAGGTCGGCGACAGCCGCAATGGCGGCGGCCTGGATGTGAACATCCGCGGCATCCAGGGCCAGAGCCGGGTGGCGGTGACGGTGGACGGGTCGCAACAGGCGCTGGATGTCTATCGCGGTTATGCCGGCACCCAGCAACGCAGCTACATCGACCCGGACATGATCAGCGACATCGCCATCGACAAGGGCCCGAGCCTGACCTCCAGCGCCATCGGCGGCACGGTGAAGATGCGCACCCTCGGGGTCGGCGACATCCTCAAGGACGGTCAGCATGTCGGCCTGCGGCTCAAGGGCGATGTCTGGAACAACGGCGTGGCGCCGGCCCGTCGCGACCCCCATTCCAGGACCGAGGACCTGTACGCGGAACCGCACCACAGCCGTGGCGGGCTGTTCGGCTCGCAGGCCGAGTCCGGCAGTGCCGCGTTTGCCTACAGCCATGACTTGTTCGATGTGGTGGCGGCCTACGCCCAGCGCACCCAGGGCAACTATTTCGCCGGCAACAAGGGCCAGGATCGCTACCGCACCTTTGACCGCTACGGCGATGAACAGACCAGCGTGGCCACCACCTACAACGCCGGGGAAGAGGTGCTGAACTCCTCGTCGAAGACCGTATCGTGGCTGCTCAAGACCACCCTGCGCCCAGCGGACGGCCACCGCTTCGACCTCGGCTACCGGCGCTATGACGGGCGCATCGGCGAGATCATGCCCTCGGACATTTTCCGTTTCGGCACCGGTGGCATCTACCAGTATCCCCTGGGCCACACCCAGATCGACACCTACACCGCGCGCTACAACTACCTGCCCGCGGACAACCCGCTGCTGGACCTGACTGCCGACCTGTGGCTGACCGATGCGCAAACCAGCCAACTGAGCGCCTGGTCGGCACCGGCCTCCCAGGCCTATCGCACGGATCGCTCCTGGGCCCGCCAGGCCAACCGCCGCATGGGCGGCGGGCTGGCCAACACCTCGCGCTTGAGCACCGACTACGGCGACTTGAAGCTGGACCTGGGCGGCTCGTTCCAGCTGGAAGAACTGCGCCCGCAGAAGGGCGTGGTCACCACCCAGGACGACATCAACGCCAACCGCAGCTTGCGCGAAGGCTCGCGGCAGGAGTTCAGCTTCAACGGCAAGCTGGAATACCAGCCGGTGGAGCACCTGACGCTGTGGGGCGGCGGTCGTTACACCCACTATCGCAGCAAGGACCATGTGGCCAATGCCACGGCGCGCAGAGAGGAACGCGAACACAAGTACGTGACCGTCTCCAGGCCCGGCGACTATGGCTACCTGATGTGGTTCCCGGACCAGAACGGGCTGTACACCGATGCGACCGACCCACGCTTGAACAACGGCATTGTTTTCAATAACACCAACTATCCATTCGAAGGCACGCCCTATAACCAATTCGGCGCGACCGAGACGGAAGTGGGCGACGCGCAAGTAGGCCGGGTGGTCACCGGCTACAACTATTCCAGCCAGCAGAGCAACAGCGGAAGCGCCTTTGCCCCGGCCTTCGGTATCAACATCGAAGTGCTGCCAGACACCTTCGTCTATGCCTCTTACACCCAGGGCATTCGCATGCCCTCGCTGTTCGAAACCGGCTACGGTGTGCAGCAGACCACGCCCGGCAAGGGCCTCAAGCCCGAGCGCTCAAGCAACTGGGAAATCGGCGCCAGCAGCCTGCACAAGGGCTTGTTGCTGGATGACGATGCGGCGGCGATCAAGCTCGCCTACTTCAACAACAGCATCAAAAACTACATCACCCGCTACTACGATCCGAGCCCGGGCCTGTGGGGCCTGATGCGCTTCAGCAACACCGACAGCTACACCACCCGCGGCCTGGAACTGCAAACCCGCTACGACGCCGGGCGGGTGTTTGCCGACCTGTCGTCCACCTACTACCTGAAGACCGAAACCTGCGACGCGGCCTTCGCCGCCACCCTGCGCGCCACCAGCAACCCCTACCGGAAAACCGCCGACACCCCGGACTGCACCCCGGGCAGCTTCATGGGGTCCTACACCAACACTCAGAACCCGCCGCGCTTTGCCGGCAACCTGACCACCGGCCTGCGCTTCTTCGACCAGAGCCTGACCCTCGGCACGCGGATCACCTACACCTCGGGGCCCACCGTCACCGCCGACAAGCCCTGGCAGACCGGCGCCACCACGCCGCAACTGAACTACCGCGAAGTGGCGTTGTTCGATCTGTTCCTCAATTACAAGTTGCAGGAAGACGCCAGCCTCAACGTGTCGCTGCAAAACCTCACGGATCGCTACTACCTGGACCCGCTGGCGCAGAGCTTCATGCCGGCGCCGGGGCGTACGCTGCGGGTGGGGATGCAGGCGAAGTTCTGAGGGGCCGGCAGTGGCCAGCCGGTTGCGGTGAGTCAACGCGACGGCCATTCAGAGGGCGCTTTTGCGGCTACAGTTTTGAGTGCCCTAATTGAGAGGAATCCAGATGAACCTTCTGTCTTCTGTATCGCCACCCAAGCCTGTTGCCCTGCTGGGTTATGGCGGTTTGCTGCCGTTTCTCGGGCTGGCGTTGCTGGCCGTGGTTGCGCACGGACAGCGGCTGTTGTGGTGCCAGGCACTGGTCAGTTACGGGGCGGTGATCCTGAGTTTTGTCGGAGCCCTGCATTGGGGCTTTGCCATGATCGCTCCCGGCATGAACGCGCAGCAGCGTCACACACGCTTTATTTGGAGCATCGTCCCTGCGCTGATGGGGTGGGTCGCAACCTTGCTGCCGCTGTCATGGGGCGGGCTGTTATTGATTGTCGGATTCTTCGCGCACTGGTGGCAGGACCGGCAGCTCTCGCAGGTCATGCACCTACCGGCCTGGTACCTGCCGATGCGTTTGCGACTGACCATCGTGGCCAGCGCCTGCCTACTGCTGGGTGTGCTCGTGATGGCCATCGGGAGTTAAGTGCGACGTTCAGCTGCCGCCTCCCACCGAAGGGGCGGTGGTTGAAGCAACAGGCATCGCCGAGGAAGGGCGCAGAGGATCATTGACTGGATTGACGAAGAGTTACCAGCCCCGCCGAGCGGCGGCTGATATCATGGCGGCACTTAAAAAGCCGGGCAGCCCCACATGAATCGTCGCAAGAAAATCCAGCAGCTATTGAAGGCCCACGCCAAGAAGGCCAGTGCCAAACTGGCTCCGCAGAAAAAGTCCAAGTACATCAGCAAGGCTGATCGGGCGAAGCTGGCCACCGAGTCCAATGACGACGCAGTGGTTGTCACTGAGAGCTGATCCGTCCGCTTGAAGCCCGATGGACCTTTATCTGGCCGACTTGCGCGACGCTATCTTTTCTCGGGCGGAGCACGCCTCTGGCCAGCAGAGGCGCGGCGGGGTCAGTTCTACAGAGGGCAGAGCATGGTCTGCACCTTGATATGGGGGTGGCTTTCCAGGGGTTCCCATTCATCGATGAAGGCGAATCCCTGCTTCAGATAGAAGTGTGCGGCTCTTGCGTTCTCGAGGGCGACGTCCAGATACACGCACTCATGGCCCTGGTCTCGCCCACGGGATTTCACCGCGTCCACCAGCTTCGCGGCCACGCCGCTACCCCGTGCGTCGGGGGCCACCCACATGCCAATCAAGTTGTAGCGGTTCGCGCCACTGACTGCGGCACCAATCATTCCCACCGGCTGCTGGTCCTTGAAGGCCAGCCAGAATTGGCTACCGGTTGACGAGGCGCGGTCCTGCCACTGCTGGTCACTGTAGTTAGCGGCAGTCTGGTAACTCACGCCAAAGGCAGTCGGGGTGTCCTGAAGTGCCGCGAGACGAACGCGCTTCAACAGCATCCAGTCCCTGGTTTGCGTCAATCGAATGTCCATGATTTTCCTGAAGGTGGCTGAAGACTCAACAACTCGCCAATCCGCTGAGCATTATCCTTGAAGCTTGAAGCTGCCTTGGACCGTGGCGGATAAGTCCTGCACAAATGCGCCAACCTCTCGGGCACTGCGCAGGTGAACGACAGGCACCTGTGGCCCGATAGCTAGGCGTACAGCCTCGATGCCTGGGCGGTTTACCCTATCGAAATTCCACACGAAATTCAGAAATTTCAGGAACTCCCCGTTCAGCTTTTCGCTGCAGCCAACAGGAAGATCGGCCCGGGGGCGATTCAGCAGGCTGCGCAACATCACTCGCCGCAGGCAAGTGGTGCGGTGGGTGTCGAGCCAGATGATCAGGTCGGCACGGGGCAGTCGCAGGTCGAAGGTGCGCCGGGAGTAGTTGCCTTCACAGATCCAGGCATCCCCGCAGACGGCCTGCCGGACTCGGCTGCGGAAAACCTCATTGTCCGCCTCGACCCAGCCGGGCTCCCAGAACAGCCTGTCCAGGTGTACGACCGGCAACTGAAGGCGGCGACCCAGTTCACGGGCCAGGGTCGATTTGCCACTTCCCGCATTGCCCAGAATCACGATGCGCTGCATGAGCCAGTCCCTGCTGAAAAAACCGCCAAGCCTAGCATTCACCGATTGCCGAAAAACCTGTGCTCTTCGAAAACGAGCAAAAAAACTGCGGATTATCCGGCCCCGGGCACCGGTGGCGCCCGGTGCGGCTTTGCAGCCCGTGATGTAGAGTTCCGCCCGGGCCAGCGCTGTATCGTCGACTTCTCTACCCGCGACGACATCATCGAAGGCTGTAACGCGAAGGTCGATACCAAGTCGATGGCATTGACTCTTCATGGGCCGACCACAAGAGAAGGGGACGGACAACATGCATTGGATTCAGGCCCTGATCGGGCCGCTCGAGGTGCTGGCCGAAGTGCGGGCTGAGCTGCCGTCAGCGGTGCTGTGCCCGCTGTGCCAAGGGTTGGCGTTGATCCCGGTGACCGAGGCGCTCGAGCTGCAACTCCAGGGACGAGCACAGGGGCGACTGTCCGCCGTACGCCCCTTTTCGGGTGAGCTGGCCTGCGGTGTCGCCGAGCTGGCGGCGCAGCTCTCGGATCGAGGCCCTATTGTTTATGCCGCGACCTACTTCCATGGCGGTACAGGCGGGCAAGACGCCGTTGTCTGGCTTGAGGGCGAGGTGGTGCTGAACATCGGCGACGAGGAGGACGACATGAGCCCCTGGCCGGACTCTCCGATCAGTCGCGCCTTGCGCCGGATCGGGGTCGTGGCCAAGGTCGGTGAGGATGAGTTCGATGCGTTGGGGCTGGGTCGCCATCGAAGCAACCAGGCCTGGGCCGACGCTCAGTCCGCCTGACGCTCCTGGGCCAAAGCATGCCGCCCACTACGTTTGCTCTTGTTCGGCAAGGTCGGTCTTGTATTCGCCCCACTCCATGTACGCGTAGTACTGGGTCATTGCTTCGAAGTGGCTGTGGGCTTCAACTTCCCACACAAGCTGGGCGTCGGGGTGAAGCAGTTTGCGTGCGGTGTTTCCCTGTGGGCCGCTCAGACAGAAGGTCTGGCAGTCATCCGGTTCCATCCAGAGTTGATAATTCATCTTTGATACCCATCTTTTTTGCTTTGGTGCGCTCGTTAGCCTTTTGCCCCTGGGCTTCTGAGTGGGGTGGGTGCGCTATCGCGGTTTTGCTTCGATCGACCTAGATCGAGCCGACCGAGCGCAGGTATTTTCGTGCCTGACGGCCGGTGATCTTTTCTGGCTCAAGGACATACAGCGAGCTCCAAAGCGGCGGTAAACCCAGCTCCTCCATGTAGGAAGTGAAACTGTTGAAAGGCTCGGTACCAATGGTCTCGGCGCTGAGCCAGAGCAACTCGCACTCTTGGCAAACGTACAGAATCTCCTGCGTTGCCCGCACTTGAACCTTGGTCACTTCGCCTTGTTCACATTCTGGACAGAGCATTTTTTCAGCTTCCAAATGGGCACGGAGTCTATCACTGACCAGGGTGCACGCTGCCAGCAACGAAGGTCGGCTTCCGCTCAGAAACCCGCCATGCAGGACGGTGCTTTCGACCCCGTCCGGAGCGGGCCTTTTCTGCAGCGCATCCCAGGTCCCGGTCGCATAAATTTGAAAAGCCCGGCATTGCCCGCCAGAATCGCCCCCCGATCCGGCCCTGGCTGGCGGACGTTCGTGGTGAAAAGGGGCAGCAGTTGAAGCAACAGACATTGTCCATGCGCCTGGCGCGTGTAGCGGCGCATGTGCCGGCCGGCGCGCGGCTGGCCGATATCGGCTCGGATCACGGCTACTTGCCGTTGGCCTTGGTCAGCCGCGGCACCATCGTTGCAGCGGTGGCCGGGGAGGTGGCGTTGACGCCGTTTCGCTCGGCCCAGCGCGCGGTGCTCGAGAGCGGCAGGGAGCAGCAGATCGACGTGCGCCTGGCCAACGGTCTGGCCGCGATCGAACCGGCAGACGGGATCACGGCGATCAGCCTCTGTGGCATGGGCGGCGAGACCATCCGTGACATCCTCGAGGGCGGCCAGGCGCGCTTGAGCGGTGAGGAGCGTCTGATCCTGCAGCCCAACGGCGGCGAGCAGCCGTTGCGCCAATGGTTGATGGAACATGACTACCAGATCCTCGCCGAGGAAGTGCTGCGAGAGAACCGCTTCGACTACGAAATCATCGTCGCCGAGCGCCTCGGGCCGGTGCAGTACAGCGCCCGGGAACTGTACTTCGGCCCGCTGCAAATGCAGGCCCGCAGCCCGGCGTTCCTGGCCAAGTGGCAGCGCCTGCTGCGGCTGAAGCAGCGCACCCTGGCCAATTTCACTCAAGCCCAGGCCGTGCCCGAGGAAAAGGTGCAAGAGGTCGTCCGCCAGACGCAATGGATCAGCGAGTTGCTGGCTTGAGCCGGTGCTTCAAGTGGGCCGCAATGTCCGGGACCCAGCGAGAGGGCACGGGATTCGTGCTCTCAGATCGAACGCTGGTTGACCCGGGCCATGAGTTGCTCGGCACTTTCCTTGCGCTCCGAGTAGCGATCCACCAGGAACGCTTGCTGGTCCCGTAGCACAAGGGTGAACTTCACCAGCTCCTCCATCACGTCGACGACCCGGTCGTAGTAGGCCGAGGGTTTCATCCGTCCCGATTCGTCGAATTCCAGGTAGGCCTTCGGCACCGAGGATTGATTGGGGATGGTGAACATGCGCATCCAGCGGCCCAGCACCCGCAGCTGATTGACCACGTTGAACGACTGCGAGCCGCCGCACACTTGCATCACCGCCAGGGTCTTGCCCTGGGTCGGGCGCACGGCACCGAGCTCCAGGGGAATCCAGTCGATCTGTGCCTTGAACACCGCCGACATCGCGCCGTGGCGCTCCGGCGAGCACCAGACCTGGCCTTCGGACCATTGCACCAGATCCCGCAGTTGCTGAACCTTGGGATGGTCCACGGGAGCGTCGTCGGGCAGCGGCAGTCCGGACGGATCGAAGATCCGGGTTTGTGCGCCAAAGTGCTGCAGCAGGCGTGCGGCTTCTTCGACCAGCAGGCGGCTGAACGAGCGTTCCCGGGTCGAGCCGTACAGCAGCAGGATGCGAGGTTTGTGCTCGGGCCTGGCGTGCTTGCCGTCGAACAGGGAGAGGTCGAGGTTGGGCAGTTGTTCTGACAGGTGTTCTGACATGTGTCCTCCGGCTCAGAGTGTGCCGATACGGTTCAACTCGTGCTGCAGTTGCTCACGGCTGAGGTGGTTGAAAGGCAGGCCCAGGAAGGCCCGGCAGCGCTGTTCGATGTGCGCCAGGGCGGCGCCGAAGGCAGCGTCGACGCAGGCTTCGTCACCCCGGACGTCGGAGGGGTCTTCCAGGTTCCAGTGGGCTTTGAGCGCGGGGCCGAAGTACACCGGGCAGGCCTCGTCCGCGGCCTTGTCGCAGACGGTAATCACGATGTCGGGCGGGTTGTCGGCGAAGGCGTCGTTGCCCTTGCTGTACAGGCCTGCGGTGGCGATGCCGGCACGCTCCAGGGTGGTCAGGCTGCGGGGCAGTACCTGGCCCTTGGGAAAGCTGCCGGCACTCAGGGCCTGGAAGCCCTCTGGCGCCAGGTGGTTGAACAGGGCTTCGCTGAGGATGCTGCGGCAGCTATTGGCCGTGCACATGAACAGGACTCGCATGGATGGCTCCTTGTGCGGTGGCGGATATCAAAGATTCAGTCGTTTGTCGATTCAGCAGCAGGCAGCGGAGCGGACCGGGCGTCCATCCATGTTCTGCAGGCGGGCAGCGTTGTCCTGCAGCCAGTTGGCGTTGGCTTGCAGGGTCACTTGCAGGATCTCGTGCACCCAGGCAGGAAGGTCCGGGTTGAGGCGGTAGTAGACCCATTGTCCCTGGCGGCGATCCAGCAATAGGCCGCTGCTGCGCAGTTGGCCCAGATGGCGGCTGATCTTCGGTTGGCTGTCGTCCAGGGCGCACATCAGCTCACAGACGCACAGTTCGCCCAGGTGCGCGATCAGCAGGGTGGCGCGGGCGCGGGTTTCGTCGGCAAGGCTCTTGAATACTTCGGCAGGCGTCATTGTGGTGGCGGCTTGAATATGTGGAGAATCGAATATACGGAAATCCATATATGAATGGCAAGCCAAGACAGCCCCCAGCTTGTTGTTGTCTGCCTCGCCAGCAATCCGGCCCCGGAATGCCTGTCCATAGTTGCTATTTGCCAGCCTCTTGTTGCGGCCAAAAACCTGCCTTTATGATCGCCGGGTCATGTCCGAGGCCGCCGACGCGGTCCGCGGTTTTCTACAGGCTCACAGGGATGTTCAAGCGATGAAAATCACGATCAAGGCCGGTTCGCTCATGCAAGGCTGCTTGGGCAAGGGCCTGGCAGGCCTGCTGTTGTCCACCTTCACGCTGATGGCACCAGCGCTGGTCCAGGCCAAAGAGGCACCGATTCCCCCAGGCGCGGTGCTGGCGGTGATGCAGAACGTCGAGGTTCCCGCGGCGAATGAGGAGGTGGAGTTGGAGGACGGTGTCACCGCCACGTTCTGGTACGGCAAGGAGCTGGATATCGACGGCAAGCATTACTACGCGGCGTTTGTCTGGCACACCCGGGACAGTGCCGCCCGCCAGGGCGAGGATTTTGCCGCGCCCGAGGTCCAGGTGCGGCTGGCCGATGCCACCTTCGAACTCACCCATCCTGGCCAGACGCCGGCCTATTCCATACTCAGTATCGAGCGCAAGATCGGCTTCTTTGGCGGCCGGGAAAAACCCGAGGAAGTGGACCCCCAGCGCCAGGCCTTGGAACACCGCACTGTTGATGGCCGGCTGCTGTTGGCGGTGCCCACGGCCACCTTTGAGGACGGCATCGTCACCAAGGGCTATACGCTGTTCGTGTTCAACCCGAACAAGAAACCCGAAGACAACGGCTGGATCTGGTCCCATGTCGGCCAGGTACGCACCGGCGAGGACAATTCGGCGGCCTGCGACGACGGCGCGGTGATGCCGTGCATCGGCAGCGACGGTGAGCTGAGTTTCGTCGCCGGCCAGGAGTCACTGCCGCAGGTGCTGGTCAAGGTCAGCGGCACCACCTTCCAGGGACCGGGAAAAGTCCGCCCGCTGGTGGCGGCCGACAACCTCACCTATGTCTATGACAGCAAGACCCAGCAGTACATCAGTCACTAGGCTTTGTACGCAAAGCCCTGATACTCGCTGATGCTGCGTTTGGCCCCGTCCGGCCGCTGAACGGATCGCGCTACTCAGGTCTGGGCATCAACGCCGATCCTGGCCAGCAGCCAATCCTGGTAGAGCAAGGGGCTGTCCGTGGACTGGCCGGGGTTCCTGGCGATGAGGGTCTTGCCGTCCAGGCGGCCGATGTCCATCAGGTATTGCAGGCCCTTGAGCACCTGGGTGGCGTGGCTCTTGTCGAGCGATGCCACATCGGGCAGTTCGACGCTGTTGCTCTTGTCGTCGAAGGTCGCCCAGGTAGGGCTGGTTCTGTATTGGGCGGTCAGCTTCGCCTGCGACGCCTGTGATTCACGAAAGCTGGCGTCGATCTGCGCCTGGATTTGCGGCGTTGCGTTTTCGACCTGAATCTTCATGGGCTTCACCGTGCCACTCTCCAAAGCCCGGGTGATTCCCTTGAGGCCCATAACGACGAGTGACGTGGTGCTTGAGATGCTTCCTGTCATGTAACGACTCCCTGGTTGGTAGCGGCAGACGGAGCGAAAGTCGGGCCATGATCCGGCAGTCTTCTCCTGTGCCGTTCTGTGCGGTGTCCGTGGCGTTACCGGGACAGGGCCGTGGCAGGAGCTGGCCGAAGCAGGCAAGGGATTGCTGTTGGTGGTTATCCATTGAAGAAAAACTCGAACTGATTCCACAATCAGCGCACAGTGACTGGCCCTTCTTGCACCACTCCCGACCGCAGCCATCATGATCCAAGTCCCCGACTCCCCCTCACTCGCCACTCTGGCCACCTTGATCGCCCGGCACACCAGAGCCTCCGGTGATTTTCCCACTCTAGTGCCCAACCTCACGCTGCACCGGCGCGCCACGGCAACGGCGCCCATTCCCTGCATCTACAGCCTGGGCCTGGGGGTGATCGCCCAAGGAGGCAAACAGGTGCTGCTGCATGACTCGGTGATCGATTACCGGGCCGGGCAGGGCATGTTGACCAGCATCGATCAGCCGGTGGTGGCGCGGGTGTCCGAGGGCTCGGTGGCCGAGCCCTTCCTGGGCATGATGCTGACCCTGGATATGCACCAGATCCTGCAAACGGCTGCGCAAATGCAGCCCCCGCCCCCGCCCCGGGCCAGCGGTTATCGGACGGTGGTGGTGAATGAGCTGCAGCCGGGGCTGCTCAGTGCGCTTGAGCGTCTGCTGGGGCTGTTGGACGAGCCGGCCTTGATTGCGCAGATGGCGCCGCTGATTCAGCAGGAGATCATCGTGCGCCTGTTGGCCGGGCCCTACAGCCTGGTGCTGCAGCAACTGCTGGCGGTGGGCTCGCCGACCCAGCAGATCTTCAGGACCGTGGCCTGGCTCAAGCAGAACTTCACCCAGCCATTGCGGATCGACGACCTGGCGCAGGGGGCGCATATGAGCCCGTCCTCTTTCCGCCAGCATTTTCGCGCGATCATCGGCGTCAGCCCGTTGCAGTTTCACAAGCAGTTGCGCCTGCAGGAAGCCCGGCAGTTGATGCTCAGCCAGAACCTCGACGTCGGTCGTGCCGCCGGGTTGGTGGGCTATGAAAGCGCTTCGCAGTTCAGCCGTGAATACAGTCGGGTGTTTGGCGCGCCGCCACAGCGGGATATCCGGCGGATGCGCGAGACCGGTTGAGGCCGGGACGTACGCAATCGTCTCCTTGGCAAAACAGGCAAGCTTGTCGTTGGAATAGGCAAAGTCTGGTGGTGCGGCATTTCTATACTGGGGCCCAGCGACGCAGCAGCCCATCAGGGCCCACATCGATCCAGACAAGTCCGCCCAGCGCGGCACAGGGAGCACGGTCATGAGCACGACCATCCAGCACGTCACCTACCGCAATCTCGGTTGGGACACCGCCGCAGACATCTACCTGCCTGCGGACTTCGACCCGAGCAAGGCTTACCCGGCCATCGTCAGTACTCACCCCATCGGCAGTTGCAAGGAACAGACCTCCGGTAATGTCTATGCCGCCGGGTTGGCCCGGGCCGGCTTCATCGCCATTGCCTTCGACGCCAGCTTCCAGGGCGCCAGCGGTGGCCAGCCGCGCTATATCGAAGACCCGGCGATGCGTGTATTGGACATCCGCTTTGCCATCGACTACCTGTTGACCCTGCCGTATGTCGACCCGGAACGCATCGGTGCCATCGGCGTCTGCGGCGGCGGTGCCTACACCATCCATGCGGCGATGACCGACTACCGGATCAAGGCCCTGGCCTCCGTCACCGGGGTCAACTTCGGTCGCCTGATCCGCGAAGGTTTCAGCAATTTCGATCCCGTCAGCGCCCTGCACGCCATGGCCAAGCAACGCAGCGCCGAGGCCCGGGGCGAGGCGCGTCATGTGATCAACTACCTGCCGGCATCGACAGCCGAGGCGCAGCAGAACGGCATCAGCGATATCGACGTCCTGGAAGCCACCGAGTACTACAAGTCGCCCCGTGGTCAGCAACCCAACGGCGCCACCAGTGGCCTGTTTTCTTTCAACAGCGCGGCCTTTGGCTGGGATGCCTTCCTGCATGCCGAAGTGCTGCTGACCCAGCCGCTGATGGTGGTGATCGGCGACAAGCCCGGGGGCTTCGGCGCCTATCGCGATGGCCTGGAAATCCATGGCCGTGCCGCCTCCAAAGACAAGCATCTGGTGGTCGCCGAAGGCTGGTCCCACTACGACCTGTACGACCGCGACGAACCGGTGGCGCTGGCCATGGCGCAATTGCTGCCGTTCTTCCAGAAATACCTGTAAGACGCGCGCCGAAACGGTGTCCCAGCCGCCTCAGTCATGGGGCGGTGTCGAGCGTCGGTGCCCGAGCCGCTTGCGCAAGCGTCCGCAGGCGATGGCATCGGTTATGCTGGCGGCCCATGAACCGGAGCAGAGGCACAGAACATGACGCGCCTGGCGTGGCTGGAAATTGATGTGCGTGACCTGGGCACGGCCCGTGAGCTGCACCTGGCCTTGCGTGATGCCTTGGGTTTTCCCCAGTGGTATGGCTGTAATGGGGATGCCTTCTGGGATGCCATTTCCGGACTGGTGGACATGCCGCTGCAGTTGCGGATCAGGGGCTGGCACAACCTCTCTCAGCGTTTGCCGGACGATGCGCGACTGCTGGAGCAATGCCTGCTGCGCTTGCAAAGCCAGTACCCGGCATGGGCGGCGGACCTGCAGTTCGATTGAACGAAGATGCAAAAAAGCCCTGCCCGGGCCACACACCCATCCGCCACAATCCTCTAGGAATCTCTCCCACGGCGCTGACTGGCTGGCGCCATCATGCTGCGTTTGGTGGCCGATGTGGCTCGTGGCGACGGCCTTGAGCGCAACGATGCGGCCATCAAGCGGGCCGATGACGCCACGCAAGCCGGCGGAGCGTCAAAGCACTGGAGGCATGCTTGCCGTTCATGGGATCTGCCGCTTCTGCCGTGGGTTTAGAGTCGGCATCCGTTGCTGCGAGCCAGCCGATAGATCGATTGCACGCCCGCGCGCATTTTTTCCACGGCGCTGGCATTGGCTGAGTGAACATGAATCTGCGGCGGGCAGAAACCGTGCAACGCCACCGCTTCTTCGATCCACAGGATCACGTCGTAACCGGTGCCGCGCTGGTCATCTCCGAGGTCGTGGTCGAGGCTGATCTCTTCGACGCCGCCGGCTTTCAGCAACGCGATGACTTCGTCCGGCCAGTAGGTGCGAATCCAGCCTTGTGGGGTTTGGCGTTCGTCGTCGAGGTAGATTTTCATGGGCCTGTTTACTCTTTCAGATGCAGTTCAAGCATCGGCGTCGTTCGCGATGACATGCAGCACAAGGCTCAGCGAGTCGTCGGTGAGCAGCGGTGGGTGATCCTGTTGCAGTTTGTTGATGAAAAAAAGCGTACCCGGCGCTGTTTCAGCGGGCATGGAGAGGCAAGGGTAGAGTTGGTTTTTACTGGCCTCGGCATACTGGATATGAACCTTGCTGTGCTCAATCCAGATCCTGCTCGATTGACCGGAGCAACTCAGGAACAGGGTGCTGAAACTGGATGGCTCCTGCTCCAGCGGCATCGATTGAGAGTCGCCGTGCCGGCCTTTGCGAATGGCTCGTGCCATGGCATTGAAGGCTTTGGGTGTGCCAAAGAAATGCAGTGCCTGTCCGTTCAGTCTTGCCAGCACGTCAAGTTTCCTTTCGTATCGCGTCGGTCAACGCTGGGTCATTGCAACCTGCGCCGGAGCGCTAGCAGGACCGCGTCAGCGTGGCAGAGTTGCCCGTCCAGAGGAGTTGCACCGGCTGTTTCAGGCACCAACCTGATCGTGCAGGGCACGCCTTGGTCGCAGAGCAGCTGTTGAGCTAGCAGCAGGACTCGGCGGCTGCCTGTAAGCCAATGCTTGTTCTGCTCTGACAGCAGTGCAACGACCTGTGGATAGGTGCAGGCCAGTTTTTGCCGCAGATTGCCCATCGCGGTTTTGTCGTGGCGATTGAATGCAGGAGTCAGCACATAAAAGTTGCCCATCGCAGCGTCCTGATCGTACTTGTCTTGCAGGTAGTCACCCACGCTGATGGCACTACCGATGGTGTCGACCACTCCAGTCTGGACGTTGACCAGATGGGCGTTTATGCCGATATAGCAACTCGACTCCACGCCGTGCTGCACATAATCCACGCTGTTGCAGCGGATCACCCAGTAAGCCCTCAGGGGGCAGAGCTCGCAGGACTGAATGACAAAACGCTCAGGTTTTCCATCGTTGATAATGCCGTCATGCATGGCGAGCACCAGAGCACAGGCTTGTTGGGCTGAGAGCATCGGTGGGTAGTCTTTTACGGTGAGTGTCTGGATGAATTTTCGCCCAGTTGTATAACCCGATATTGAGCAATAAGCCATTGCCGGGCTTAAGGTTGCACAGTTTTTCCAGCAGTGGATGAGTCCGCCGCAGTTGTGTAAAAACGCTCTGCTATTCAACCCGGCACCCGCTGCCAGCTCAGGTGGAACCCAATGCGGCCCAACGCCGAACTCCGATTGTTTGCACTGCCGGTATGCGCCGGTCTGGTCTACGCCGTGATCAAGGGGCTGATCAAGGGCTGGAGTGGCACGCAGCTGTTTTCCGGTTTTTTGTTTGGCAGCGTGATTGCCATTGTCCTGGGCATTCCTCTGCTGCTTTGGAGTGATCGGCGCTGCCCGCAGGCCAAGATGCGCTATCTGTGGATCGGCCTGATCCTGAGCCTGGTCGCGACCTTGTTGGTACGTGCGTCATGGATGCAGTTGTTGCTACTGCCGCTGGCCGGCGGACTGGCCCTGGGTGGCCTGTACAGCCTGGTGATCCGTGGTATCGACAAGCTGCCGGTGCCGCTTCATGGACGAGCTCGGCAGGGTTGGGGGCGGCTCCTGGCGGTGCCACTGTCAGGTGCATTGACCCTGGGCAGCGTGGGCATGGACTACATGCTCACCGATCGGCTGATGCTCAACGCATAGATGCGCTACATTGACATCAACACCGATGCCTATGTGAACAACCGCCAGCTTGGGGTCCGCTCCAAGGTCAATGTGGATGTTGACCCGTTCGTGTACATGATGGGGTTGGGGTACAAGTTCTAGGTTCAGCACTTGTAGCCATCTCACGTAGTGTCAGTCCGGGTACGTTGTCCGGCATGGCAACGGGTTCGGAAGTCCCGGCGGGTGCCGAACATGAAGTTGTGCGAAGCATCCGCCCAGCTTACGTTAGTTATCAGGACTCGGGCCCTGTCGCTGTCGGTCCTTTTCAATCCGCCGAGTCCTTTCTATCGCTCTTTAGGCGATGTTCGAACGTCTTGCGTGGTATGCCTAGCAAGCGCGCGGCTTCGGCTTTGTTTCCATCACTCCTGTTCAGTGCCGCTGAAAACCAGGCTTTTTCGTAATCGCCAATTTTGCTCCGTATATCGTCTATAGGCAGTTGTGGGATCAGTTCTGCGACGCAGGGCAGGGCCGCAGGCGCCGTGTCCTCAGCAGGTAGTGCAGACAAGGCCTCTCGCAGGATCTCTGCATCAGAGCGTCCAGCCATCAGAGCGGCCAGCAAATGGTAGGCAACTCGCTGCAGGTCGCGGAAATTGCCAGGTAGAGGGTGATGCGTAAGCTGCAGCAGCAGTTGTTCGTGGTCGGTGAATCGCTGCCAGCCTGGAATGTCTGTACCGCTTACCCTCAGGGCTGAGGCGAGCACTTTCTCCCAGGCCTGGGGAATATCTTCGACACAGTCGCGTAGCGCTGGGACGGTGAGTACGAAGATGCCGATCCGGTCGAAGAAATCCGGATCTAGCAGCTCGCTCTGCAGTTGTCGTACGGGACGGTTTGTTGCGCAGATCAATCTGAAGGTCGAGTAGCGCATCTTGGGCTCGCCGATGCGCTGGAAGCCGCGTCCCTCAAGAGCGGCCATCAGCAAGCGTTGGGTATCACGATCGATATCGGCAATTTCATCGAGGAACAGCGAGTCTCCGTCGGCTTGCTCAAGCAGCCCGACACGATCCTGACTCGCGCCAGTAAAGGCGCCTTTGGTATGGCCGAACAATTCCGAGCGGGCCAGTTGCGGGTTGACCCGGAATTGCCCACAGACAACGGATGGCCAGGTTTTTTGTCCTTTTTTCTGAAACGGGCTGTTGGATCTGAGGAGGTTGGCCAGGGTGGTCTTGCCGGTACCACGCTCGCCCACCAGCAGTACCGGAATACGTAGGGGGGCCCACATTTCCAGTTTGGAGAGCGCTTCACGCATGGCCGGACTCTTGA
Source organism: Pseudomonas sp. LD120 (assembly GCF_009861525.1). Taxonomy (GTDB): domain Bacteria; phylum Pseudomonadota; class Gammaproteobacteria; order Pseudomonadales; family Pseudomonadaceae; genus Aquipseudomonas. Next base: position 2,941,492 of record NZ_WVHL01000005.1, read on the forward strand.
CCCTGGATGGGTCAAGGTTATGGCCGGTGTCGTCGCTACCAGTGTTTCCCGGGCGTGAACCGCGGTAACGCTGCAGCCAGGTATCCAGTTCAAATTCGATGGCCTGGACCGCGGCAGCGCCCGCGGCGACAGCTTTGGCATCGTTGGTCTGGACCAGTTCCAGGGGCCCTTCGATCAGGCCTGTGGAGCACAATGCCAGCCAGACTGCGTGCATGGCTGGGGTACCTGGTGAAAGGTTGATGCGAATCAGGGCGTCCGGGTACTGCTTGCGGATTCGTTTCAAGGTTGCCTCGGCAAAAAGGCGAATGGCGCCGTGTTCTGTTGGTGATGAGCGAGTGCGCCAGGGCTCTATAGTGATTTTTGGACAGTCGTCACCCAGCTTCTGCAGTTGGCCGAGGGTAGTCTCCAGGGCCTGCTTCTCCCGTTGACCATCGGGGGCATCACGCCAGCACAGGTGCAGATGTCCAAAGGTGCAAGGGCTGGAAGGCGTGGTGCTACTCAGGGCAGCAATGATCGGTGCGGCGCAATGATTCACGCTGAGCCAGCAGACAAGCACGGACTGGTTCATGGCAGGGCTCCTGTTCATGCGGGTTTCAATACCAGTCTGGCCCCGAGCTGCTCGGCCAGTAGGATTGCCCGATCGGCTTGCGCAAGGGTACGCAGCACGACGTATTTGAGTTTCTTATGCTGATAGACCGGTGGGTCGAAAGGTACCTTCGGCCGAGGCCTGCCCGTGCTCGACTGTGGCTCGCTTGCGCTTTCCTGAAACAGCTCCGTTGCACCATCGGGCAACCGTGGGGCCTGAACCTGCCAGTTGAATTGGACTTGCTGTGGCAGTTCCTGCGGTACCGGTATCGGTGACAGCCTGGGGACCGGTGCACCTTCAAGGTCCAGTGCATTCGGCGCCTCTATATTCGCAGCCTGTTGCCGATGATTTGCGACGATTCGGATGACACCGTCTCTGAGTCCCTTGTCGACCGGGCAGAAGTCTCCCAGATGGTCGCCACGTGCAGCGTCGGCCCGATACTCCCAGGGAAAGTTGTCAATCCACTCGCGAAGGGTATGTTGGACATCCTGCGCAGCCTTTCGCTCAAGTATCGCGCCTACTTCAAAGCCGGTGTCGAGGCCAAAGGCGTCGAAGTTGGCAGTCATGACCAGGGCGTCGCCATCTACCACCAGGGCCTTGGCGTGCAGTTTGTCATGGGCCAGTATGCGTACTCCGGCTGCGGCCAAGGCGGCGGCGCCTTGGGCTACAGCAGGTCGTGGACGGGTCAGCAGGGTGACTTGTACACCACGCCGGGCAGCTAGAGTCAACTCATGCAGCACGACATGCTCAGGATCGAGGCCATAGCTGGCGGCGAGGATTTCCCTGTTGGCGCTGCGAATCATTTTGAGCACTTGATCCCGTAGGTCGGTGCTGTCATTGAGCGTTGCGAATATCTGGGGGGCCGAGGGGCGCTTGGGGGCAAGGCTCGGCCTGGACTGGATCTCCACCAGGCGCTTGGGACCTCGTAGCTCACGCTGTGCTTCGCACCAGAAGGCCCAGTTGAAGCACTCGGCCAGTGCTTGTGCGCTGAAGGGGGAGAGGCGTATCCCCAGTTCGATGCTGTTTTCCAGGGCTTTGTTGAAATTGGCGGTAGACAACCAGCCCTGTGCCTCATGGCCCAACTGCGGATCCACTACCAGGAACTTGGCATGGATGTGTTCGCCCGAGCGTAGCAGCACTTTGCCTGCCAGCTTGGCGAGGAGGGTCTTGTGTTGTTCGACCATCTTGTGTTCAAAGCTCTCGTCCTCCTCTAGGAACTTGTCGAGGCGCTGCTCGGAGGCAGTAATCACGTAGGTGCGTACACCTCGTTCGGCAGCCTGGATCAGACCGTTGGCGATGGCATCGTCGGCCAGTAGAAAGGATGAAAGCAGGAGCACTTCCTGAGCGTTGTTCATGGCAGCCACCAAGGCGTCGCGAAAGTGCAACTGCGGGCCGGTACGCCAGACTTCCGCGGAGAGGCGTTCATGGTGTTGCGGGCGTGTCTCATTCCTGCGTAGCCAGCCAGCCCCCAGTGTCTCCTGGGTCAGGTCAATGATGGCTTCGCGGTCAAGGGTGTTGGCGATCATTGTTCAGCTCCAGAGTCCGAGGTCGAAAGGCGCCAGCAGAAAGTTCCGGCGACTGTCAGGGGGTAAATCGCGGGCATACGCAATCAACTCTTGCGGGCTCGGCAGGCGCGGCTGGTGATAGGGGAAACGAGTCAGTTGTGCTTGTGTGACCTGGATAAGCTGCTCCGCCGTGACGTAGTCTTGTATGGATTCCCATTGCAGCCACTGCGCCCATTGTTGGGCATCCGCGGCGGAGGCTGGAAGGATCGGGGCGTCTTTCAGGGTTGTTGGCTCGAATTCGCCAAACTCTCCCCAATCGGAATCCGGCACGGGTATGTTGCGTTTGAATACTTTGCGTTCGAGCTCTGTGGTTGAGCTGAAGGACACCGGTACACTCAATTGCTCCGTGCGCTGGTGCCAGTGGTCTAGGGTTTCGTGGCTGATGTCCATTGCCATTGCGGCAATCGCCTTCCACATGCCCTCATAGGTGCTGAAAAATCGCCTATCAGGCACCAAGGCGCTATCGATCAGGGTGCTCTCCAGCATCGGGTCAATTCTTGCCAGGTCCCCCGTCAGGGTCAGCAGCGGAGAACTCGTTGGCTCCCACAGAAATGACAGGTTCAGCGTGCCTGAAGGGCCCTCGGTGCCCCTTTCGGACAGTTCCCTGAGGTGTAGCAGTTGCCCGTCAGCAATAGAGGCCGAGGGCGTCGCCGCGAGACATTGTCGAAGGAACTCTGGGCCGCGGATGTTCTGCGGCTGCGAATTCTGGTTCGATGATTTTTTACCTTTGTTCCGCTCCTGGTGGGCACTGCCAGTCTCCAGGCGTCGAGCATGGAGCAGGGTGTTTGGCAGCAGTGGATCGCTCTGCAGGTAAAAGCGCCAGATGCCTTCTTCCGGAACCAAGACTTCTCCCGCTTCCAATGCCTGCAAGCCTGCCGTGGAAAGCTCGGCGCTGCCGTGGCGGTCGCTGTCTACAAGCAGGCCGAGGCTGATGCAGCGAGCGATGACTCTTCGGCCCAGGACCTCGGGCCTATTGCCTAGCAACTCGCGCATGATGTCGCGGGGGGTGATCGGGCGTGCCAGATCGGCCGCCAATTGAGCTACGGCGAGGAACTCGGGGCGTTTGCGGCCGATGGCGACAGTGGCTTGTGCATCGAAGGAACTGACAGCTACGTGGCGATGAAGATGGATCATGTTCATTCCCATCCAAGGTCATTGGCGTAAAGGGGTGAAGTCGCTAGCTGCTTGAGTTGTTCTGATTTGCAGTGTCTGGAAGCCATCCAGGCACGGTGGCCGATCAGTACCAGTTGGTAGCGGGCGCGAGTCAGGGCGACATTGAGACGGTTGGGGCTATTGAGGAAACCGACGGTTCCGGACTTGACGAAGGACAGCAGTACCAGGTCTGCCTCGTGTCCCTGGAAGCGGTCCGAGGTACACAGCGTGATCTTTACGCGGTCCCGGCCAAGGCTGAAGTTGCGAGTATTGCCACGTTGCCCACTGGCCTTTTGCAGGCGAGCGCGCAGTTCCTTTTCCTGGGCTTTGTAAAAGCTCAATACAGCGACTTCCCAGGGGGCTTCCGGGTTTTTGCCTGGGCGGGGATTGTGTTGTGCCCAGGCGACGAATTCACCCAGTTCGGTCATCAGGACATTGACCTCGGCGAGGTTGCGATTGCCTGAAAGGCGGGTTCTGGTCTTTTTGCCGCCAGGTGCAATGTCGAACCAAACGGCACGCCGGGCGTAGCGCGGGTATTGCCATTGGCGGGCGGCGTGAAGGCCGCTGGCATCGTTGAGAAGCTCTGCTTGCGAGTAGAAGGCCTGCCGGGGAAACGCAGAAATGTCCGGGTGCATGCGGTGCTGGAATGACAGTGAAACTAAGCGTTGTCGCAACACTGGAGCAGGTAGGCCTCCGGTCAAGGCTGTCTCGTCGCGCCAGCCCATTGAGCCGGCGCCGTTCTGCAGTATTTCCAGAATCGAAATCATGGCGACACGGCGCATCTGTTCCAGGTCTTCTTCCAGCACTGCGGCTAGAGTTTGCTTGGTTCCGTCATTTAGATCTCTTGGCCGACGAGCACCAGGGCGCTCATGGCTCTGCAGGGTCCGGGGGATCAGCTCTTGCAGTTCCTGCACATAACGTCGTTGTTCGCTGGGGTTGCTGCGCAGTTCATGAGCGCGGACCTGACGCCAGGCGACTTCTTCGGCCCAGCTTGTTGGCTCCGGGGGGGAGGGCTCGGCTCGGGCTCGACGATGGGCCTGCCAGTCCGGCAGGTGCGTAACCGGGCCGTTGCCGAGGCACAGGTCGTCCGGTAATCGGTGTTCCCAGAGCGCCAGCGTCTGCGACTTTGCACAGACAATCTGGGCGCACAGTATTTCCAGGCAGGGCTGTTTCGGATCCAGATCGTCGAGATTGACGATCGCCACTTGGCGCGCCTCGGCTTCTTCCATCAGGCGTCTGGCTTGCTCGTCTGACTCGATCACCAGCAGGCTGTTACGGCGCATGCGCACCGGCAGTGCGTCTGACGCCAGAAAGGTCGACAACGCAGCGTCGGCGGCGGCTGGCGTCAGCAGTCCTTGTACGTTTTCGGCCAGATCCTGTTCGTCGACATAGGGCGAGAGTTGGCGCTTGTCGCCAACGATGATCCAGCGCTTGGCAAATAGGGCTGGTACTAGGAATTCGCTGAAGGTGGTTTTGGAGGCCTCATCGATGATCAGGAAGTCGAACGGTTCGATGCTGGCGGCATTCTGTTCGCCTTTGCGCCCCGAGCCAGCCACCTTGATTGCCGGGTGTTGCAGGATGCCAATAGTGGTTCCACACACCAGATTGGATGTCTCAAGAATCATGTTGGTCAGCGATTCATTGTGGCTTTTGCTGCCGAGCGCGCTTTGGAGTACCACTCGCGCCGCATTGCCCTCGGCGCTGGCGTCCTTGGGGTGGTCGAGGTAGTCAAGGATCTCGGCATTCCAGGTACGGGTCAGATTGCCGAGAACCCAGGGTTTGATTGCTGGGGAGGCGACATTGCTTTCGTCACCGATGCGAATCGGCATGACCAGTTTTTCATCCGAGTGGTCTTGCCAATCCATTAAGCGCTCCAGCACGTTGTCCACCGCAACATGGGTAGACGCGACCAGAAGTACGCGTTTTCCATCCCGGGCAATCTGGCTGATGAGTTCACAGATGGCGGTGGTCTTGCCTGACCCAGGCGGGCCTTCTAGCATCGCGAAGTCGGGTGTTTGCAGCGCGCATTGAACGAACTGGCGTTGTTCGTGGGTGCCGTCGCGAAAGCTGCCGTCGTTGTCCTGGCGCAGGAACACCCAGTCGTCTTCATCCATGTGCCTGGGTTGTAGCGGATCCCAAGTGGGTTGGATTGAGGTCAAGCGGAGCAGTGGTGCCAGTCGAGGAAACGGTCGGTTCTCCAAGGACTCCAAAGCTCTGCGCTGGCACTCCAGAGGCCAGGTGTTGGGTTTTAGAAAGATCAACGGCTCGGCTTCGACGACCTGATGTTCAGGGGGAGGATGCTTGTCGATGAATGTGGGCAGTTGCGCCAGCTTGATGGCCAGCCTTTCGTGGTCCCGATCCACTATCGCGATTTTCGAGCGTAAGTCCCAGGTTACGGCGCCTCGGTTCTTGTAAGGGGGGCGCTGGTAGATTTCCTTTGCGTCGAGAAAGGCTTCAAACGTCGCGTCCGGCTCTTCGGCGAATCCCTGGCGTGGTTCAAGGATGATCCATTCGCCGCTTTGTGCCGATTGGTTCCGAGCTCGCTCGCGTCGCCGAGGAAGCTTGCCAGCATGTTTTTCCCTGCTGGGTGAGGCCTTCCTGATACGTTCAAGCTCTTGTTGTTCGTCCAGGTTTGGCAGGCGCCAAGACAGAATCGGCGAGCGCTGCTCGGCGGCGTTCTTGGCAGTCGTCAGGTAGTGACGATAAGGGGCGAGCTGGGCGCCGGAATCGCGCAGCGCACGTTTCCATTGTCCGACACCACTCAGGGACATATAAAAATGACTGGCCATGAAAATTTCCTTTAGATCTGCGTGTTCTTCCTAGAGCATGTCCCGTGCCAGATTTCATTTTTATATAAGTTATTGTTTTTATTGGAAAAAATATTATCTCCCAATCATGATTATGGCTGTATTTGGCCATGGTATGGCGAAATATGGCCTTGCGTCCAAAGATGTTGAAGCCAGGCCCAGGGAATGTTTTATCGGCCAGATGGTCGACTCAACAAAATCTCTGGTGAAGCGTTGGCTTGCGTTTGACTGCAGCACAGGGGCTTGGTCAGCTTTGACAGGCGTTGCTGCAACCTTTCTATCAAGCACGGCGTGGATATGGGACCTGAGGGTTTGTCTGGAGGGATCAATCATGCGCTCGATGGTCAGAGTCATGTGTTTTGCCTGGTTGTTGCCTGCTGCCCAGCTCCTGGCCGCCGAGCCGCAATCGGTGGTCCAGGAAGTGGCCAAGGACAAGGCTCAGGTCCTGGAGCAGAAAGTCGCGGACAAAGAGAGCCCCAAGGCCGAGCCACAGGCGGCAGCCATCACCAAGCCTGAAGTCCAGGCCGTTGACCCCGCCGGACAGGCACCGGTGGACGATGCCATCACCTGTCTGTCGCGAACTCTGTATTGGGAAGCCAAAGGAGGGGAGTCTGCCGATATGGAAGCGGTGGCCGATGTGGTCATGAACCGCCTGGGCCATGAGGGGTTTCCCGCAACGGTGTGCGAAGTGGTCAAGCAGGGCTCGGAAAAAAGTCCGTGCCAGTTCTCCTGGTGGTGCGACGGTCGCCCGGATCAGGTGCAAGAGGAGGGGCGCTATAGCCTGGCCAAGGAGATTGCGCGCAAGGTGCTGAATCAGCAGCTCCAGGACCGCACCGGCGGCGCCCTGTACTTTCACGACCGCAGCGTTTCACCGCAGTGGGCCAAGAGCTATATCAAGACCACCGAAATCGGCCATTTCCTGTTCTACAAACCCAAGGATCTGGCGGCGCGCTAGCGGCGCCGGGGCCGGTGGTGTTCAGGTCGTCGGGCGGTGCTGACGCAGCCAGCGCTTGCCCAGGGGCGTCAGCCTGTGTCGGATGGATTGGCTGAAGCGTTTGCGAGACACCTGATGCAGCAGGGTTTCGCATAGCTCGCGATCCAGTGGAAAGCCTGTTTCCAGCCATATCACGGCACGTTGCGCCCAGTATTCGGAGTCGGACTCCAGGGCGGTCAGCAGCAACTGGCGCAGGTCGACCGCCTGGGGCAGCGGGTGCTTGATGTCCAGCTCGGCCAGGGCATTGGGCAGGTTGGCCGCTACCGACTCATAAGGGCTTTCCAGCAGCGGCAGTAGCCATACGTAGCACAAGTGCTGGCTCATCTATTGGCCTATCCTTCAGGTAGGGGCACGGCTGCGCCCGGGGTCAGGGCAGTTGCGGATAGTGATCGGTGATGGCATGCCAACTGGCTTTCATGGCCACGCAATGGTGCTTCTGCTTGGGGGCCGTGAATGGCGTGTCCAGGGTGGCGATGGCGATTGAAATCCACTCGGCGTATTCGCCTCGCACATTTTGCCAGAACAATGATGAGCCACAGTGGCAGCAGAACTGGCGCAGCACGCCGGGGGAGGACTCATAGCCCTTGAGGGCTGTGCCGTCGTCGCTGACGTGCAGATTCGCGCGCGGGGTGCTGGCGTAGGAGGCAAAGGCCGCGCCATGGCCTTTCTGGCACTTGCGGCAGTGGCAGTGGGTGACGGCTTTCAGTGCGCCGGACACTCGGTAAGTGACTGCGCCGCACAGGCAACTGCCTTGATGGGGTATTTGCATGTTGTGAGGGATTCCGAGGTTTCAGGGCCATTCGCGCTGGAACCAGTCCAGTTGGGGGTTCAGAGTGGATGGGGACAATCAGGTCGAGGCCCGGAGGATGTACAAATGCGCGCTGATGCTCAAGTGGGCAGTGCCGGCTTCCCAGGAATGTCTTGTCGCATTATTGAGCGACGGTAAGCTGTGGCGGGTGACGGGCAACCTCTGGGGCCAGAGATCCGTCGCCTGTCTATTGCGCAACATGTCGAGGGAAGAATCATGCTGCAAGCACTGGAAAACAAGGTTCCGCCCCCGCTGGTGGCGCTGGTGTTCGGCGGGCTGATGGGCGGTGCATCGCTGGGGCTGCCGGGACTTGACCTGGCATGGGGCACACGCCTGTTGTTGGCGCTGTCGCTGATCGGGGCGGGGCTGCTGTTCGTTCTGGCGGGCGGGATCTCGTTCCGGCGTGCCCGGACCACGGTCAATCCCTTGAAACCCGAAGCGGCCTCAGCGTTGGTCACGTCAGGCATCTACCGCTACACCCGCAACCCGATGTATGTCGGCTTTGCCCTATGGTTGCTGGCCTGGGGGCTATACCTGGCCTCGCCCCTGGTGCTGCTGGGCGTCCTGGGGTTTGTCCTGTACATGAACCGCTTGCAGATCGCTCCAGAAGAACGGGCGCTCGGGCAGTTGTTTGGTGCGGATTTTGCGGCGTATCGACAGCGTGTGCGGCGCTGGCTGTGAGCTTCTGCTGAAGTTGCATGCAATAGGCGACTTTTTTCCTCGCCAATTCCTCGGTGTTTTCAGGCCTGGGGTTGATCCTGTGCTCGATCTTCAAGATCAGCCAGACAACTCACTAAAGGCACACCTCATGAACCAGCAAAGCCGCAACAACCGCGCTAATCAACTGAACCCCAACAGCCCTGCCTACCGGCGCTCACGGGGGGATACCAGGGCAGCGATGGGCAGTAGCAAGAAACACCCCCAGGATGCGCGAGGGGATATCCAGAACGCCAACAAGGGCACGGCAGGTACCAATCCCATCTATGACAAGGGCCAGGGCAATCGTGGCAAGCAGCTGAATCCCAATCAGTCGCCGTCGAAACCTAGATGACCAAGGCTTTGGGGCCGGCGACGTGCCGGCCCTTTTCTTCAGGGCAGCGGATGGCCCAGGATCATCAGCGCTTTGCGGTATTCCTGCGGATAGCTGGCGAACACCTCGCCGATCAATTGCGCGGGCAGGCCCAGCCGTTGCAGTTCCTTCTGTAGAAAACGCGTTGTTTCGGCAAAGTGCAGCATTTGCCGCAGTGCATCGATTTCACTTCCTCCCTGGTAGTCCGCCACACCTTGCAAGGCGGCCGCCCTGATCGCCACCGCCTCGGCAAGTGAGCGCACGCTGGCGAGGGTAGGCCGGCCTTTGCCGCCGCTGATCCAGTCACGCAGCAAGCGTTGTTTGGAGGTGATGTCACGGACTTTGCCCTGATGGTACTCATGCTGCGCCCAGAGCTCGCCAAGGGCTGCCGTGTTAGAGCATCCCGCGAGCTTGGCAAAGTGTTCAAGGCAGTCGCCGAGAGGGTTGCTCCAGTCGGACTGGGGAGGCGTCAGCCTGGGCAGCCAGCGTTCCAGTGGCTGGCTATTCCGGGTTGCGTTGTGTTGCATCAGGTCCCAGTTCAGCACCACGGCATCGGCGGTCAGCCAGGCCGCAAAACGCAGCAATGTGGCGACGCTGTCGGCCAGTCTCGTCTGCATGAAATCCGCATGGCTGGTCAGGGCCTGCTCATCGCGTGTGCTTGCCAGCAATGCCTTGAGCCGTGGCCTTGAACCAGGAAGGCCGAGATCCTCGGTCAATTTGGAGTCGGCCAGTAGTGCCAGCTTTGCCGCGACGCCGGAGGCACCGGGCAACAGCTTGCAGGCCAGGTGCCATTCTGTCTCGAGCTTGTCTTTCCAGTAGTCCCCGCATCGCGGGCTATTGAAGAGCGGGCTAGCCATCAAACCCAGCCATTCGGCGTAGGGGCGCCAGAGCGCCTCCTTCTGCAGAATTTCTTGCTGCAGTTGTGCCAGCTCCGGACGGCTTTGCAGCATCTTGTCCAGCTTGAGCTTCTGGGTAGGGCGCATCTCCTCCTTGGGCTGAGGGTCTGCAAACCACTTGCTGAAGGTCTTCCAGGTGAGCCAGCCAGGTCGATGCGCCTGCTCGTACAGATTCCTCTGCAGGGCCGGCATGTGGAGCAAGTCGAAGACGTTGGCCATGGGCAGGAAGTACAGGCAGCCCTGATAGATGGGAATCAGGGCTTCTTGATCGGACGTTGGCAGGTGGGAATCCATTCCTAGCTCCTGATGCCGCAGGGGGGGGCGTAGGTGTGTGACCTTGTGCCGGGTTTGCGTGGGGGCGCCTCGGCACGGTGCGGGACGCCGGGCAATCAGTGCTGGCCGCTGGCGGCTCTCAAGCCGCCACTTGCGCCTGAATCTGCAACTGGCCGTCCACTTCGCGAGTCAGGCCGCTGGCGACGAACAGCGGCACCAGCAGTTTGTGCAGTTCGGGGTCGACGAAGTCCTTGACCGTCGCCAGGTCCAGGTCGCCGCTCGCTGGCAGTTCGGCCTTGGTGAAGGACAGCCAGGCCTTTTTCAGGGCCAGCAGCACGTCGCTGCCGGCGGTGGTGGCGAAGCGGCGGTTGGCGACCTTGCCGGCAAAGTTGAAGCTGTGCGGGTGCTCGTAGCCGGTTTCGTCACCCTGGCTGGCGACGCAACGACCGCAGGAGCAAGGGCCGTCGGCGAAGGCGGCGCGCAGGTAGCTGTTGAAATCGACAATGGGCTTGAGGGCCAGGCGCTTGTCGACTTCGAACAGGTCCCCGGTCATTTTTGCTTCACTGCTCAAGGGCATTTTCCTCAGTGTCTGGCGGTGTGTTTTTCAAGGGCCGCACCATACCAGCCGGATCGGTCCAGGGGTACTGTTCTGGCGTTGCGCGGCCGCTACAGCGCCGGCCGCGGCAATTGCAGCCACTCCTGGACTGCCGGCCGTTGCCATTGGCGCCGGGCATAGTCCACCAGGTTTGCGGGCATCGGGTCACCGTTGAGGATCAGCCGGTTGAGCATCAGTGCCAGGTCGACATCGGCAATCGACCACTGGCCGAACAGGCAGTCACGACCATCGGCCAACAGCGCTTGCGCAGTATCGATCAGCTTGGCCACCGCCGCTTCGGCGGGTGGCGACAGAGGTTCGCCCTTGCAGCCATAGAACACCACCAGGGTCGAGCGCTCCTGGCGGATCGGCAGCAAGTCGCTGCGCAGCCAGGCCTGGACCTGGCGGGCCTTGGCTCGCGGTTGTCGGTCGAGGGGATAGACCGCAGGTTCGGGGAACAGCTCCTCCAGGTATTCAGTGATGGCCGAGGATTCGGACAGGGCAAAGTCGTCATGCACCAGGGTCGGTACGCGTTGGGTCTGAGACAGGCGGGCATAGGCGGGTTCGCGGTGTTGCGCGGCGTCCAGATCCAGGGGCAGCAGGTCGAAATCGATGCCCTTCTCGCGCAGTGCCACGAACACGGACAGGGCATAAGGGCTGGTGAACTGAGCATCGACGTACAGGCGCGGGCGAGAAGCGGTCACGGCGGTATCTCCATAGGGGGAACCGACACGCTAAGAGATCCTGTTCGATAAATAAAATGCGCGATTTTTATCCCGGCATTACTCGTGGGAATACTGGCGAGCGGCCGGCGCGGCGGGTGTCATGCTGCGCTGTATCGGCCTCGGGCAACTGAGCCGCCACTGGGGGGATCGCCTGGGTGGCCAGTATCGGCAGGCATATTGCCTTGATTGGTCAGGCAGAATACTGGCCCCGGACAGTCTGAAGTGTCGCCAAAATCGCTTTATTTTCAGGTGGTTAGGTGACCGAAAAATGCGCCATGTGTTGATTACGCTGACGTCGTTTGCTCTGCTGGGCGGGGTTGGTGCGGCCCAGGCCCGGGAGCTGGCGGCCAATGATCGTTATGTTTGCAGTTGGGGCGCAGGCACGGCTGCCAGGGCCCAGGAGCTGAAGTTGTCCGGGGTGTCACTGTACGCGGCGCGGCAGAAGATCCAGGTCTACAAGTTCAGCAAGGGCTGGATGCGCATGATGGCCCTGGGGATCACCGAGCAGACCTACGACAGCCCCTCGCGGATCAGGCCCGAAGCCTTGCGCAAAAGCTTTTACGACGACTGTGTGCGGTATAAGTTGGCCCGTCGATAACCCACCGAGGCCTTTATGTCCACCCCCGTTTACTTCATGCAACAGGCCCTGCTTGCCGGGCGCCTGGCCTTGCCCGGCTGCCTGCCCAACCCGCCGGTGGGCTGTGTGCTGGTCAAGGATCGGCAGATCGTCGGCCAGGGCTTCACCCAGCGCCCGGGCGAGCCTCACGCCGAGGCCATGGCACTCGCCCAGTGGCCCGGCGACTGCAGCGGGCTCACGGCCTACGTCACCCTTGAACCCTGTTCCTTCCAGGGCCGCACGCCATCCTGTGCGCGAACCCTGGGGCAACGGGGCGTGGGCCGCGTCGTGGTGGCAATGCTCGACCCCGATCCGCGCAACGCCGGGGCCGGTGTGCAGATCCTGCGGCAGGCGGGAATCGAGGTGCAGGTCGGGCTGCTGGCTGAAGAGGCCGCGCAGGACCTGTCGGCCTATCTGCTGGCGAGCGGGTATTGAGCCCGGCTGAGGTCCGCCCGTCCCGGGAGCCGCAGGAGCAAATGGCGGCCCGGGTCGGGGCGATCATCGCTGCCGATCCGCTGCGCTGGCAGGTGCTGCAGCAGGTGCAGGCCCTGGGGCTTGACGATTGCTGGGTCGGCGCCGGGTTTGTCCGCAACGCGGTGTGGGATCACCTGCACGGCCGGGCCTGTTCGCCGCTGGACAGCGACGTGGATGTCATCTGGTTCGATCGCCAGCGCTGTTCTGCCGAGCTCGATCGACAACTGGAAGAGCAACTGCGGGCGAGTCATCCGGGGGTCGACTGGTCGGTGAAGAACCAGGCCCGGATGCACCTGAAGAACGGTGACCGGCCTTACCTCTCCAGCGCCGATGCCATGAGCTACTGGCCGGAAACCGCCACCGCGGTCGCCGTCAGGCTGGGGGCCGAAGGGACCTGTGAGGTGTGCGCGCCGTTGGGCCTCGATGATCTGTTGCGCCTGCTGATTCGGCCGACCGCAGGCTTCATCGACGCCAAGCGCCCGGTCTTCCTGGAACGGCTGCGGTCGAAGAACTGGCAGGGCAAATGGCCGTTGCTCAGGCTGGAGCAGGGCTGATCACTCCCGTCGTGCACGGGGTCCTTCCAGGGTGTTGAACCCGGCGGCCCTGGTGACGAGGAGTCGGCCGCGATTCCCCGGGCAGTGCTTCTGATCCGTATTTTTCTTGCTCATCTGCATCTGTTATCAGAACAGTCGAGGTTTGAAAATGGCGCGCCCACTGGGTCTCCTGGCTGGAGATCCGGTCCGCTGCACCGCACACCTACTGTTCAGGAGGCCTGATGACTAAGATGGCGTTTTTCTTGTTTGGATTTTTAGCCTTGACCATCGCGATCGGTGCGCTTGCCACTATCTCTCCGACCTAGACCCCAAACCGTCTGCAGCACCCGTCGCCAGGTAAGGCGCAAGCAGTGGCAGGCCTCTTGAGCCTGCCACTGTCGTTTTTGTCACTTGGCCCAACGCTTCGCCCCCGCCACGCAGAGAATCACCGCCAGAGTGACCCCGAGCATGCCCAGGCTGACCTGTTCGTGCAGCAGCCCGGCGGCCAGGGCCAGACCGAAAAACGGCTGCAGCAACTGCAGTTGGCCGACGGCGGCGATCCCGCCTTGAGCCAGGCCGCGGTACCAGAAGACAAATCCGATCAGCATGCTGAACAGCGAGACGTAGCCCAGGCTGAACCAGGCCGGCAGGCTGATGCCGCCAAAGTCGGGTGGGGCGCTGAACAGGGTCAGTGCGGCCATGAGTGGTAACGCCAGCACCAGGGCCCAGCAGATCACCTGCCAGCCGCCCAGAGTCCGGGACAGTTGCGCGCCCTCGGCGTAACCCAGGCCGCACACCAGCACCGCCAGGAGCATCAGCGCATCGCCCCGCGGCGAGGCCGCGAGTCCCTGGGACAGGGCATAGCCCACCACCAGCAGGCTGCCCAGCACCGAGAACAACCAGAACACCGGGCGCGGTCGTTCACCGCCGCGCAACACGCCGAATACCGCAGTGGCCAGGGGCAGCAGGCCGAGAAACACGATGGAGTGAGCCGAGGTCACGTATTGCAGGGCCAGGGCGGTCAGCAGGGGAAAGCCCAGCACCACGCCCAAGGCGACAAGGGCCAGGGGCCGCCATTGCTGCGTGCTCGGGCGTCGCGCCTTGAACAGCCGCAGCAGGCACAGGGCCAGGAGCGCGGCGAGGGTGGCGCGGGCTACGGTCAGAAACAGGGGGTCGAACTCCAGCACCGCGACCCGGGTCGCCGGCAGTGAACCACTGAAGATCAGTACCCCGATAAAGCCGTTCAGCCAGCCGCCGGTTTTGTTTGCCAGCGCGGCGGAGTGCGGGTGCGATGTCCGTTCCATTCAACAAGTGCTCACTACGATGGGCGGGGGGCAGGCCCGGAGTGGGGCTTGCATGCGGCCCATCCTAGGATTGAAGATCAGCACAATCAAAAAATTGTCATGGATACAGCGCCAATGGCCCGCGCCCGCTACAAACAGTTAGTCGACCTGCTTGCCGCCGATATCCGTCGCGGGGTGCTGGCTCCTGGCACCCGCCTGCCCACCCATCGCGAGTTGGCGGCCAGGGAGGGGCTCGCGCTGGTGACCGCCTCGCGGGTGTATGCCGAGCTGGAAGCCATGGGCTTGATCAGCGGCGAAACCGGGCGTGGCACCTTTGTCCGGGAAACTGCTCTGCCGCCCGGGCAGGGCGTGGATCAGCAGGCCACGGCGGTGGGAACCCTGGACCTGAACTTCAACTACCCGTCCTTGCCGGGGCAGGCAGAGTTGCTGCGTGCGGCGTTACGTCAGTTGGCGTCCAGCGGGGACCTGGAGGCCCTGCTGCGTTATCAGCCTCATGCCGGCCGCAGCCATGAGCGGGCTACGGTGGCGCAGCACTTGGCCAGTCGCGGGTTGACGGTGAAGGGCGAGCAGGTGCTGATCGTCAGCGGTGCCCAGCACGGCCTGGCGACCACGGTCATGGCGCTGCTCAAACCCGGCGACGTGGTGGCCACCGATGCCCTGACTTACCCGGGTTTCAAGGTGGTGGCGCAGGCGCATGGACTGGAGTTGCTGGCCATCCCCTTGACGCCTCAGGGTCCGGATCTCGATGCCTTCGAGCGCCTGTGCCGACAGCGGCGAGTACGGGCGGTGTACGCCATGCCGACCTTGCACAATCCCATGGGCTGGGTGCTGGACCTGGCCTGGCGCCAGCGTCTGGTGGCCCTGGCCCGCCAGTATGGGTTGCTGATCATCGAGGATGCGGCCTACGCCTATCTGGCGGATGAGCCGCCGCTGCCCCTGGCGGCCCTGGCCCCGGAGAGCACGGTCTATGTTTCGGGTTTTTCCAAGAGTGTGGCCGCCGGGCTGCGGGTCGGCTACGTGGTGACCTGCGCAGACCGAGCGCCCTTGCTCGAACGTGCGATCCGCGCCACCACCTGGAACACCCCTGGGGTGATGACCGCCATCGCCTGTGCCTGGATCGAGGACGGCACCGTAGCGCGCCTGGAGCAGCAGAAACGCCAGGACGCCAAGGCCCGTCAGCGTCTGGCCAGGGAACTGCTGGCAGGGCTGGAGCATATCGGCCACCCCAACGCGTACTTCCTCTGGCTGCCTTTGCCCGAGGAAGTGCGCGCGGATCAGGTGGTCATGGCGTTGCTGCGCGAGAACGTCTCGGTGTCCACCGCCGAGCCCTTTGTCTGCGCCGGGCCGGTGCCCCATGCCATTCGCCTGGCGTTGGGCTCGGTGGACCTGGCGGATTTGCCCGAGGCGCTGGCCAAGGTCCGGCAAGTGATTGGCCGTTACGCGTTCTAAAAGTTCAAGCGTCGAGGTTCAAGCCGCATGCTTTAAGTCGCAAGTCGCAAGTCGCAAGTCGCAAGTCGCAAGTCGCAAGTCGCAAGTCGCAAGCTAGAAGCTTTGAACTTGAACTTGAACTTGAACTTGAAGCTTGCCGCTCGAAGTTTGCCGCTGCCTGTTCAGAGCTTGAACTGATTCACCAGGCCGTTGAGGTCCACTGCCAGGCGCGACAGTTCCTGGCTGGCGGCGTTGCTCTGGTTGGCCCCGGCCGAGGTTTGGGTCGACAGGTCGCGGATGTTGATCAGGTTGCGGTCCACCTCTCGCGCCACCTGGGCCTGCTCCTCGCTGGCGCTGGCGATCACCAGATTGCGCTCGTTGATCATGGTGATGGCTTGGGTGATCTGGTCCAGGGCCAGCCCTGAGGCGCGGGCGGCTTCCAGGGTCAAGTGCGCCCGTTCGTTGCTGGTGCGCATGGCACTGACCGCGCCCTCGGTGCCTTCCTCAATGGTGTTGATCATGCTTTCGATCTCCTGGGTCGACTGCTGGGTGCGATGGGCCAGGGCCCGCACTTCGTCGGCGACCACGGCAAAGCCGCGTCCGGCGTCGCCGGCCCGGGCCGCTTCGATGGCGGCGTTGAGGGCCAGCAGATTGGTCTGCTCGGCAATCGAACGGATCACCTCCAGCACCTGGCCGATATTGCGCACGTCCACCGCCAGGTGTTCGACCCGTTCGCAGGTCTGG
Organism: Pseudomonas sp. LD120; assembly: GCF_009861525.1. Taxonomy (GTDB): domain Bacteria; phylum Pseudomonadota; class Gammaproteobacteria; order Pseudomonadales; family Pseudomonadaceae; genus Aquipseudomonas. Next base: position 2,958,061 of record NZ_WVHL01000005.1, read on the forward strand.
GTCACGTCTGCCGCCAGTTGGCCGATGGAGTCCACGGTGTGCTGCACCTGCTCGCGGCCGTGGTGGGCGGTGCGGTCGGTTTCCTGGGAGGCCTGCGAGGTGCTCACGGCATTGCGTGCCACCTCTTCCACGGCGGCGGTCATCTCATTGACGGCGGTGGCGGCTTGCTCTACTTCGTTGCTCTGTTGGTGCAGGGTCTGGGTCGAGTGTTCGGTGACCGCGTGCAACTCTTCGGCGGCCGAGGCCAGTTGGTTGGAGGAGTCGGCGATGCGCTGCAACGTCCCGCGCAGGCTGGCCTGCATGCTTTGCAGGGCCTGCAGCAGGCGCGCCGGTTCGTCCTTGCCGCTGACCGTGATGCTCTGGCCGAGGTCGCCGCTGGCGATGGTTTCCGCGACCTTCACCGCTTCGCCCAAAGGATGCACGATGCTGCGAGTCAGCAGCAGTGCCAGGACAATGGTCAGGGCTACCACGATCGACATGATCAGCAGAACCAGGCCAACGGCGCTGTGGAACACCTGATTGCTTTGCGCGGCCGCAGCGACGCCGCCTTGGGTGTTGGTGTCGATAATGCTCAGCAGTTCCTTGAGCATGGCGTCGGCGTTGGCCAGGAATGGGCCGCCGTCGACAATATCGATAGCGGCTTGTTTGTGCCCCTGGCGCACTTGCTCGATCACCTTGTGCTGCTCAGTGAGATACGCCGCCTTGGCGTTCACATAGCGCTCAAAGGCGGCCCGCTCATCGGCCTCGCTGATGAGCTTTTCGTAGGTGGCCTGTTGCTGGTTGAGCTGTTCGTCGAGCTGAGCGACACGCGAGAGCAGCACTTGCACATCGCGGCTGTCGCTGACCAGTAGCATGCGCAGGGTGATGGTGCGGATCTGGGTGCTGGTCAGGGCCACGGCGTTGGCGGCGACGATCGACGGCTGCCAGTTCTGGTCAACCTCAAGGGATTGCTGGTTCATGCGCTGCATTTCCAGCAACGAGAAGCCTCCCAGTCCCAGCGCCAGCAGGGCGATCAGGGCAAAGCTGAACCCTGCGCGGCGGGAAATATTCATCGTTCTCAACAGCATGGCGGTGATCCTTGTGGCAGCAAAAAGTACAACCGGCGATGGTCATCGCCGATTTGCTTCGGTGCGGCGCGCTGTGGAGTAGGCTCCATGGCGCCGACGGTCTTTTACACACAAGGCGGGGTGGCAGGCGCATCTGGGCGGCGCCTTGTCCAGGGCTTTCCAGGGCGATCAGGATGCACGGCCCGGTCTGGAAAACCGGGCAATGATATCACGGTGACATCTGGTCTGGGGTGTCTGCGACGGGGTTTTCAGCGGCCTTGATGGTGCAGAAAGCCTTGAATGGCCCGCGCGCTGGCTGCCGGGTCCACTTGCATAAAACAGTGCTGGCCCTCGGCCAGTTGCGTGCTCAGGTGGCGATTGATGGCGGCCCAGCGTTTCACCGAACGGGCCACGTAGGGGTAGCTGTCGCGGCCGTGGATCACCAGGCTCGGAGTCTGCACCTGACGCAGGGAACGCCACAGGTGCCGGGGGAAGCTGCTGAAGATGTCCACCTCGCGTTCCGGGGCGCATTTGAGCGCCACGCCCTGGCCGTCGTCCTTCAGTGCGTGCTCGACATAGGCGTTCAGGGCGTCTTCGCTCCAGCCCTTGAAGACTCCCCGGTTGGCCAGGCTGGCCCTGGCCGCGGCGCGATCCGGCCAATGCTGGCGCCGGGCTGCGGCCTTGCGTGCCAGGCTGTGGCGGCGATTGAGGCCCAGGGCCGAAAGCAGCCTCAGGGAACTGATCATCGACGGGCTGAAGATCACCGGATCCAGCAGTACCGCCTTGCGAAACAGCTGGGGGCGTTCGGCCAGGATCAGGCTGGTGAGCACCCCGCCAAAACTATGGCCGACGGCGTAGCACGGCACCTCGGCATAGGCCCCGCGCCCGGCTTCGAATGCCTCGGCGGCCAGTTGTGCCGTGCGGTTCCAGCCGCGGAACGGGCCGCCATGGTCACTGTCGCCATGGCCCTGGACGTCGCTGAGCCACAAATCGAAGGACTCGGCCAGCAAGGCCAGTAGAGGGCGATAGGCCATGGAGCAGAAGCCGTTGCCATGAAGAAAATGCAGCAAGGGTTTGCCCGAAGGTTCGGAGCGCAGGCCGCGCAGGGTGAAGCCTTCGGGGCACGGATAGGACCAGGGAAGCAACTGCATGGGGCCTCTTGGAGAGCGGTGGGCACAGGCGGGCATTGTCGACGGGGCGAGGCGCGAGTCAAGGGTCGATCCTGACCGCGTCCAGCACTATTGCACCTTGAGCAGGCGAAACGACAGGCTGATGCGTTCGCCTGCATCCGGCGCCTTGGGGATCGCGTGCAGCCAGTGTTTTTGCAACTCGTCGGACATATGCAGCAGCGAGCCGCTGGCCAGCGTGTAGTCGAAGGTGGCAGCGCTTTCCTTGTGCCGGAACACCATGGCCCGCGGCTGACCCAGGGAGACGATCACCACCCCGGTGCCTTCCACCAGTTGTTCGTTGGCGTCGGAATGAAAGCCCATGGAGGACTGCCCGTCTGGGTAGAAGTTGAGCAGGCAGTTGTTGGGATGAAATCCCAGTCGTTGCTCGATCGGCTCGCACAGCTGTGCCAGGGCCTCGGGCATCGGCACTGCCGGGTAGGTGATCTGCGAATAATCATAGGGCGCGCCGAAGCTGGCGGTCTTGCGGGCACGCATGCGCTCGTCCCATTGCACGCCCTGCTTGAGGTGGTTGAACAACCGCAGCGGGTCGGCGATGAAGTCGGGGAAAAAGTCGATCTCGGGTGGATTCATAAAAGCGTTGCCAGTGGGGGAAGGAGGGCCATTGCCAGAGGGCGAGGCCCGGTCCTTATCGGTCCGTGACGTGTGTCTGGAGGATGCCGCCTGCCACCGACTGGATGAAGTGCGCGGCCCTGGTGCCCAGCTCCGCCTCAGAAGCGCGGATCCGCAAGACCAGGGGCGCCTGGGACAGCGGGTCGATGTCCAGGCGTTGCTCGCTGGAGTCGCGCAGTCTCAGGGTCAGCTCGGTCCACTGCTCGTCGTCGGGGGTTCTGCTGTCGCCATCGGAGTCCACATTGCAACCGGCGCCCCACAGGTGTTCGGCGACTCGACAGAATCCCGGGCGTGGTCCGGGATGATGGAGAAGCAGGGTGTGCGCTGAAGGCATGAGGTCCGGCTCGGGTGAGGTGTCGCTCCAAGTCGGCAACGGTATCTCGTCACCGGCGCTTGGCGCAACCCGGCAGCGGTCTGGCCGCTGCGTTCAGCGCGTTTGCTCAGCCGCCATTGGCACTGAGGATGCTCGCCACCTGGCGCGGCTGGCAATTGAGGTAGGGCGAAGATTTCAGCCAGCGCTGGTCCGGGTACCAGGAGAACATGAACTGGCCATCCTTGAGCTTGTCGATCACTTGGCGCGCCACCTGCGGGCGCACGGCCGGGCAGCCCTGGCTGCGGCCGATGCGACCTTGGCGCTGGCTCCATAACGGGTTCACATAGTCGGCGGCATGGATCACGATGGCGCGGTCCCGGGCGCGGTCGTTGAAGCCCGGCTCCAGCCCGTCCATGCGCAGCGAATAGCCATGGCTGCCTTCGTAGCTTTCCTGGGTGCGGAACAGGCCCAGGCTGGATTGGTAGCTGCCCAGGCGATTGGAAAACTGGGTGGCGAAGTTTTCCCCGGATTTCTGTCCGTGGGCCACCAGGTCGCGCAGCACCAGTTTTTTGCTGCGCAGGTCGAAGATCCACAGGCGCCGGGCGGTGGAGGGCTGCGAGTAGTCGATCACCGCCAGGTGTCGTGCCTGCCGGGCGCCACCGGTGACCGCGCATTGCATGGCGCTGATTGCACTTTTCAGGGCTTGGGGATTGAGTTCCGGCGCGGCGTGAGCGAGGCTGGCGTACAGCGTAGGGCTGGTGGTGGGACGGGGCTTGTTGGCGGCGAGGGATGACGTGCAAATAACGCCCAGGGCGACGGCCGCCAGGCAGAATCGGCTCAAGAAGGTCAGCATGTGTACAGAGTCCCCATGGTCACTTTAGCTCCTGACGTCCTGTCATTTTCCCGGCAGTCTGGTTTATATAAGCAAAACCCAGGCCTGATGCTCCCGCGTATCTGCCGTAACGATTGGCCGCCATGCAGGCGGCCTCGGATTGGAGTAAAGCAGTTGTTCAAAAAACACGCATGTTACTTGAGCCTGTGCTTGCTCGCCGCGCCATTGGTCGCGCTGGCCGAGCAACAGCCGGAAGCATCGGCGACCCCGATGCAACTGGCGCTGCGGCAACTGGCGGTAGCGTGCCCGGCCCAGGCCCCGCAATGGAACGCACCTGCGCAGCAACTGCTGCAGGGTTTTTATCGGCAACAGGGTGAGCAGGTGGTGTGGTCCGTCGCGGGGCGGCTGTCGAGCTTGCAGGCACAGTTGGCGCAACTGGGCGATGACGGTCTGGATCCGGGGCGGTACCGCCTGCCGTTGCCGACCCCGGAGGGGGAGGCGCCGTGCACCGATATCGAGATCACTCACCAGTACCTGCAAGCCTTACAGGATGTGCATTACGGGCGCCTGTCGCAATCGCGTTTCGAGCCACTGTGGCGTGCCCAACCGTTGCCGGATGATCGCCAGACAGCATTGCTGGCGATCGCGGTGCCGGGTGTCGAAAACCTCGCCAGGGCGTTCGAACAGGCGCGGCCGAACCTCGAACAGTATCGTAATCTGCGCCAAGCCTATGCCCATGAGCGTCAGCAAGCGTTGCGTCATTGGCCGCTGGTGGCCGGGGGGCCGCTGTTGCGCCCGAACATGCAGGACAAGCGTGTTCCCGAGTTGATCCAGCGTCTGTACCAGGGCGGCTATCTGCCCGATCCGGTGGCCAGCCCGGACAACCTCTACAGTGACGACCTGGTCAGCGCGGTGAAAAACTTCCAGATCGGCCATTCGTTGCAAGCTGACGGCGTGGTCGGCGCGGGCACCTTGAAAGAGTTGAATATCAGCCCGAGTCAGCGTCGCGAGCAAATACGCATCAACCTCGAACGCCTGCGTTGGCTGGCCCAGGATTTCGAACCGAATATCCTGTTGGTGAACGTCGCGGCTGCGCAACTGACCTACTACCAACATGACGCGGTGGTGTGGCAGACCCGGACCCAGGTCGGTCGCGCCGAGCGCCAGACCCCGTTGCTCAAGTCCCGGGTGACACGGCTGACCTTGAATCCGACATGGACCGTGCCACCGACCATTCTCAAAGAAGACAAGTTGCCGGAAATCCGCCGGGACCAGGGCTTTCTCAGCCGGCATAACCTGCAGGTGCTCGACGCCAACGGCCAACCCCTGGCCGCCGAGGACGTCGACTGGGATCGCCCTGGCAACATCCTGTTGCGCCAGGGCGCGGGGCCGCGCAATCCCCTGGGGCGCATCGCCATTCGCTTTCCCAATCCGTTTTCCGTGTACCTGCACGACACCCCCAGCCAGGCCTTGTTCAGCAAGGGGCCACGGGCGTTCAGCTCTGGCTGCGTCAGGGTCGAACAGGCGCTGCAATTACGTGACTGGTTGCTGAGCCCGGCGGAGCGCTTGCGCAGCAATGAACTTTTGGCCACCGGACGGACCCATGAATTCCGTCTGAGCACACCGGTGCCGATCCTGCTCAGCTATTGGACGGTGCAGGCCGATGACCACGGCCAACTGCTGTATGCCCCGGACATTTACGGACGTGACGCGGTGCTGTCGGCAGCCCTGGCCAGCAAGCTCTAACCCCGGGCCAGGTGCTTGTCGGGCGGGGGGATTCGTGGGGCGCTGGCGTAGCGCCGTGGGTGGCCAGCGCGGGTGGCGCGGCAAGTGTCGGGCTGATCCGCGCGGCTGGCCGAAGCGCGAGCCGGCTCTGTGGCCATGCAGGCCGACCGCCGTTCACTGAAAACCGCTTTCCCCGTATGGGAGAGCGGTTTTTTGGTTTCAAGGCTGGTCAGGGGCCAGTTTGTCGTAGATCACATCCAGCGCCGGCCCCAGATCGCCGTCACCCTGGGCCACGGCCTTGATGCCGGCCGGGGCTGGCAGCGACGGATCACCCTGCATGCCGAACGGCGGTGGCAATGCCGTTACGCTGAGCGGCCGCGCGTAGATCACCTGGCCTTCCTTGATGGTTTTCAACACCTTGATATCGCTCAGGGTCTCGGGCTTCGCGGTCAATGGGTTGCTCGACAGCACCACGAAGTCCGCCAGCTTGCCGGGGGTGATCGAACCTTTGCGGTCTTCCTCGAAATGTTGGTACGCCGACCAGAGCGTCATGGCTTTCAAGGCCTGTAACGGTGTGACTCGTTGCTCCGCTCCCAGCACATAACCGGTGCGAGTGGTGCGATTGACCGTGGCCGCCAGCACCCGCATGGAGTCCGGCAGCGCCACCGGGGCGTCGTGGTGGGTGGTGAACTTCAGGCCGGCCTTGAGCACCCATTGAGTGGGCGAGATGTTTTCTGCGCGCTGTGGCCCCAGCACCGATTGGCGGTGCCAGTCGCCCCAGTAATAGGTGTGCATGGGGAACAGTGAGGGGAAGATCTTCAGTTGCTTGAGCTCGGTCACCTGATCCTGGCGTAGGGTCTGGCCGTGGATCATCACCGGACGCACATCGACCCCGGGGTAGGCCTTTTCCGCTTCGCGCATGTTGCTCAGCAACTGATCGATGGCGCGATCGCCATTGGTGTGGGACAGAATCTGCCAGCGATTGGCCAGGGCTTCTTTGTAGATCGCCAGGGCTTGATCGTCCTTGACCACGCCGTAGCCGGCGTAGCTGGCGTCCTGGCCTTGGGGCGGCTTGAAGTAGGGCTGGCTGAGCCAGGCGGTCTTGCCCTGGGGCGAGCCGTCCAGGGTCAGCTTGACCCCGCCGATACGGAAGTGGTGGTCATAGTTCACCGGTTGGTCGCTCGGGTGATACCAGGGCGCGACCATCAGTTCCTTGGTGCCTGGGCTGAGGATATCGGGGTAGGACACGATGTCTGCCAGCAGTTTTCCCTCGCTGGCCGCCTTGATCGCGGTCTTGACCTGGTCCGGCGAGGAGCGACCGTCCTGCAAGGTGGTGTAGCCGTAGCTGATGTACAGCTGTTGTCCGGCGCTGAGCATGTCCACCGCCTGGTCGGCGGTGAGCTTGGGGAAGATCTTGATCAGGGCGTTGAAGAAGGCGTTTTCCTCCAGCACGCCGTTGGGCTCCTGGCTGCCCTCGACGCGGCGGATCACCCCGCCTTCGGGGTTGGGGGTGGTGGCGTCGATCCCGGCCAGCGCCAGGGCCTTGCTGTTGAGCACCCCTAGGTGCGAAGACTGGTGGACGATGGCAATGGGCACATCCTTGGACACGGCATCCAGGTCGTCCTTGGTCGGGTGACGCTGTTCCTGGAGTTGGGAGTCGTCATAGCCAAAACCGAACAGCACGCCGAACTGCTTGGGGATCGGCGACTGCTGTTCAAAGTTGCGCAGGGTTTCCTGAAGCTTGGGGATGGTGTTGTTGGCACCGTCCGGCGGTGGCAGCAGGTTGGCGCTGGCGGCCTGGAAGCCCACCATCGACACGTGGCCGTGGGGGTCGATGAAGCCCGGCAGCAGGGTGGTCCCCTTGAGGTCGAGCATCTGCGTCGCCGGTCCCTGACTCTTCAAGACGAGCGCTTGCTCGCCGACTGCAAGGATCTTGCCGTCCTTCACCGCCACGGCCTGGGCGTTGGGGTGTTTGTCGTCGAGGGTGATGATCGGGCCGTTGAACCAGATGGCATCCGCCACCGGGGCGCCCGTGGCGGCCATGGCGCTGCCGCAGGCGAGCGGGAGGGCGGCCAGGAGCCGCCTGAGTGAGGGTCGTAGCATGACCATTCTTCCTTGAAGGTACGTAGGAGGCTTCAAGCCTAGACGCAAAGATGCTTCTCGACCGAGAAGCTTGAGGTATCGTGTGCGGCCTTTTTTTGCCTATCGGGGGCCGTCATGCCATTGAACAAACGCCAGCAGGCCGCCATGGAACGCTTGCTGGCAGCCACCCTGACCGAGGCTTGCGAAAGCGCCAAGGCGCAGATCGAGGGGTTTGCCTGGCTGACCCACGAGGCGGATTACGCGACCTTTCCCGCCAGCCTGGTGGTGGTCTGGGTGTTCGACACCCAGGCCCGCAAGGAGCGCGCTCTGGCCGCGGGCCAGGGCACGCTGATGATCGAGTTGACGGCCCGGGCGCTGAACGAAGCCGGGGTGCACCTGGACTCATTGGCCGCCCATGTGTTCTTCGACAGCGAAGAACAGTGCCGCCGGGTCAACGCCGGTGACTGGGTGCAACGCCTCAAGCGCCTGCGCCCGGGACGGGGTTGAGCCATGGCCAAGGACATCGACAACCCCTGCATCGCTGTGTGCCAGCTCAGCGGCGACCTGTGCCTGAGTTGCGGGCGGACCAAGGACGACATCCGCAAATGGAAGCGCATGAAGCGCCCGGAAAAGATGGCCGCCGTGCAGCGGGCCAGTGCGCGGCTCAAGGCCTTGCAGAAAAAGAAGGGTTGAGGCGCGGCGCTCAGATTTGGTTTTGGAATTGTCCGGCGCCCAGTCGCCGTACACTCAACCAGAAGCCTTCCCGAGGTTCGTATTGGGCCAGAGGCTGAAGGTGCTCCTGTCCCAGTTCATCTTCCAGCCTAACGCTGGCCTTCCAATTGAAGTCCGGGTTGAGAGAGAGGCTGTAGGACGGATAGGGACTGTCGAGCTCGAAATGAATCGAGTAGACCGCCAGCGGCGGGAACGACAGGGCGCCTCGTGCGTACCACTGCCACACTGTGCGCATGCCGGGCTCACACCGCTGTTCGGCAAAGGCCAGGGCCAGGGGGATGTCGTCCCAGGCTGCCTGCACCTGTTGTTGCGCGGCGGCGAGCCGGCGCTGAGGCGGCTCGTTGGTGGGATGTTGGACATAAAACAGGCGGCTGCCGAACTGCAATTCGCATTGCATAACGCCTGCAGAGGTCTCCCAGTGACCGAGCATCGCCCCATTCAGTAGATCGATTTGCATAGCGTCTGATTGCCTAAGCCGTTTGCCGGCGCATGGCCAGGATGGTGGTGCCGAAGAAGATGAAGGTCGAACCCACTACGCGATTGACCCATTTGGACAGCGCCGGTCGGGTCAGCACGCCCTTGGCCCGAGAAGCGAGCACGGCATAGACGCTGAGGGAGATCAGCGACAGGGCCATGAAGATCAGGGTCAGGATGAAGAACTGCGGCAGCAGCGCCGCATGCTGGTCGATGAACTGCGGGAACAGCGCGGTGAAGAAAATCGTCGCCTTGGGGTTGGTGGCGGCGGTCAGGAAGGCCGACTTGAACAACTTCAGACGCGGCGGGGGGGCGAGCTTGCCGTTGTCGGCGCTGCTGGCGCTCAGGAGCTGGCGTTTACTGAACAACTGCTTGGCACCGAGATAGAACAGATAGCCGGCGCCGACGATCTTTACCGCGTTGAAGACCGATTCGGAACTGGCGATCAGCGCGCCCAGGCCGAGCATGGCCGCGGCGGACATACAGAACAGGCCGCTGATATTGCCCAGGGATGACCACAGGGTCGACTTGGCGCCGTAGGCCACACTGTTGTGCAGTGCTACCAGGGTGGCCGGGCCAGGGCTGGCGATGGCGATCGCCGCCACCAGGGTGAACGTCAATATCGAGTGAGCATCCATGGTTCGAACTCGTTGGGCGAAAGTGGTTTGGATGCTACCGCCTAATGCCCAGATAAATCTTAAGAAAAAGTGTCGTCGATGGCTCTGCGTCGATACTTTTGGCATCAGTAGCCTTTAGCTGCCCGGGCAAAGAGCGCCCAGGTGTCCAGTGGCGTTACATCATTGCTGCAATCAATAGTGATCATCAAAAAGTGCAGGTTCCGTTTTTCCTACAAAGGAGGAAGATAGTTGTCACCCCGTGCTGGCAGCAGAAGGAAACATCCGATGAAAATCTCGACGTTACTGACCTTTGTCGTTGTCTTGATTGCGGGACCGGGAACTCCTGCAATGGCCGCGGTGGCTGAGGATACTTCTTGCCGCTTCTTGCCGATGGCCGACAGCGGTGTCGATTTGCATCAGGCGCAATCGGCGGGGGTGCTGTACAGCCAGAACACCATTAATACTGTGCAGTACCTTGAGCAATACCACTCGGTGGCGCTCAAGGGCGCGAAGAATGCAGGGCTCGATCCGCGCATCAGTGCCGCCTTTGTCGACAGCTCCGATCCGCTGCGGGCGATCAACTGGGTGATGGCGTCACTGCAACAACACTTCGCGACAGTGACCGTCTACGACAACCTCGACGCTGTGGTTCAGGCCCGCCCCGACGTGGTGGTGATGCTTGACACTTACAACCAGTTGGTGAGCAAGCGCAACAGCAAGGTCGAGGCGCGGTTCATCGCCAAGTTCTACGATGCCAACCTGCAGTACATCGGTCAGGCTGAAGGCATACAGGCCAAGGAACTACCGTCGGTCTGGGTCCGTGGCAAGGCGGCGCCGGAGATTGCAGCGCAGATCAACCAACAGACTGCGTTGCAGGTCGATGCCCTGAAGCAGTTCGATGCGTCCCTCAAGGCGCTGGTGGGCCGAGGGCCGGTCGGGCAGGTGGCGGTCAATCAGTAACACCTGCATGAGCTGGATCAAAAACGCCCCGCTGGTTCGGGGGCGTTTGCGCGCATTGCCAGGGCGCGATGCGCGTGGTGCGTCGGTCCGCCAGCTGTGTTGGGGCCAGCGGCCTCAAGGCGCGCCGAACATCGCCGTCCAGTAGATCCCCGCATCGCTTTTCGGGTCCACCGCGTAGGCTGCTCCCAACTCGCTGAAGGCCGGGTTCATCAGGTTGGCGCAATGCCCGGGGCTGGCCAGCCAGCCGTCCAGCACCTTGCGCACGCTGTCCTGGCCGGCGGCGATGTTCTCGCCCACTTGTTGCCCGGCATAACCGGCCAGTTCCGCGCGATCACCCGGGGTGCGGCCGTCGTGGTCCTTGTGGTCGAAGTAGTTCTGGTTGGCCATGGCCCGGCTGTGGGCTTCGGCGGTGCTGCCCAGGGTGGCATTCCAGGTCAGCGGTGCGCTGGCGGCGAAGCGCTGGCCGCCGCATTGCCGCGGCTGGCTGCGGGCCGTGTTGATCTGGGCCAGCAATTGCTGGCCCTCGGCTTGCCAATCCCCGAGACGCGCGGACAGCAATGGTCGCGCGAGGACGATGCGCCACTGCTCGGCCTGGCGATTGACCCCGATGTCGATGAACTGCGGGTCCAGTACCACCTGGCAGAAGCTCTCGCGCACCGCCTGCATCGCCGCCTGGGCGTCTCGCGGGCCCGTCAGAGTGATGGCCTGCACATTGACCATCGGATAGGCCGCCCGCGTGAGGGCCTGCTGCAGATCACCGACACTGTCCACCGGCAGGACCAGGCGCGGATCGCTGGCCAGCGGCGGCAGCTCCGAGGAGGCCTGGTTGGCGCAACGTTGTGGCTGGCTGCGGTAGGCGTTGATCGACTCGATCAGTTGCGACTGGTCGTCGGCGGCGGCGCCAGTGGCCGCCAGCACGCCCAGCGACAGGGCGGCGGCGGGCAAGAGCAATGGACGCAGGGGCATGAAGGTCTCCCGAAAAATGACAGCGGCCATGATGCACCCGGGGCCCGGGCTTTTCATCCGTTGGAGGATGAAATCGCGATTCACCGGCGTCTCTCAATAGAAGTCGAAGTACAGCGCCCATTCGCCGCTGCCGGGGTGCTTCCAGAACATCAGGCTGCCGCTGTCCACCACGTTGAGGTTGATCTTGGCGTCGGAGGAAATCTGCATCACGAACTCGAAACCGTCTCCGGCATCGATCCCCGACTGGCAGAACGATGGATAGCCCCCGAGTTTGTGCTGGTAGCAATGGCTCACCAGGTCGTAGTAGCACTGGATCTGCCCGGAGCGCTCCAGCTCGAGGATTTCCCGCTCCAGGTCTTCCGGCACGCCACCGCCGTCCCACAGCGGATAGTCCTCGGGCACGGCCTGGGCCTTGACCGGGAAGGGCTTGAGAAAGGCTCCCGGGGCCGGCAGCTCCTTGCGCACCAGGGCATCCTCGGCCCGGTATTCGCGAATCAGCCAGCGCTCGCCCATGGGTTCCAGGGGCTCGGGGAAGGGGTTGGCGACGAACACCGTGAGCACCCGCACGCCGTCCAGCAGCGGGCTGTGCCAGGGCAGGGCCGGCAGGTAGAACTGGGCAAACGGCAGCAGGGTTTCTCCGGCACTGTTGCGCGGCAACTCTTCATCCTCGCGAAACAGAAAGACCCGGCCCAGCCAGCTTTCCTCGTCACTGTGGGTCGGGCGAAAGCCGCCGGGGATCAGTTGCAGTGCCGGCTTGGCCAATTGGCGCTGGATGTCCTGAATGTCCATGGTCAGGGCTGATTTCCTGTCAGGGGAAGGGGGCGGGCAATGTAGCAAAGGCGGCGGCAAGGCAGTAGCTCGTCGTGTTCAACGCAACTGTCGCGGCGTGGCGTTGAGCAGCTTGCGCATCAGCCGGCGCAGGGCGGTGGCGTCCTGGTAGCCCACCTGTTCGGCGACGCTTTCCACCGAGTACTTGCTGTTCTGCAGCAGCGCCCGGGCGCGGTTCAATTGCACACGCTGGATCAAGCGCAAGCTGCTGTGGCCAGTGGCCTTGCGCACTTGGCGGCCCAGGGTGCGCTCGGACATGCCGAACTGCGCCGCCAGTTCGCCGACGCTGGGCAGCCTGGGCAGACAGGATTCGATATGGGCAGTGAGACGAGCGATCAGGGCGCTGCCCTGAGCCATCATCGCCGGAACCGTACAAGGCGCTTGCAACTGGCGCCGATCGATCAGCAGCACCTGTCCCACGGCGTCCGCCAGGGCCGGGGAGAAGCGCCTGCGCAACAAGTGCAACATCAGGTCGGACTGGCCGATGGCTGCACCGGCGGTGGTCAGCGGCGGATCGACGATGACCATCTGATCCGGGTCCACGCGGCAGTCGGCGACCCACTCCTGCAGCAGCGGCGCCAGCCACCAGGAGGTGGTCACTCGGCGCCCGTGCAACAGCCCGGCGGCATGCAGCAGGAACACCGCGGAACAGGACGCCGCGACTTCAGCGCCGCTGTGCACGTGATGGCGCAGAGCCTGGAGCACGGGGCCCACCTCCGCATGCTGCAGGCGCTGGGCGATGGCCTCCGGGGTGTCGAGGCCCAGCCCCGGCAGAATCCAGCAGGAGCGGTCGTCGGCCGTGGTATCCAGGGCCTCGACTTCCAGCAGCAAGCCTTGTCCCAGGCGCACCTGGCCTGCGTGCAGCGCACAGACCCGCCAGCGCGGCGCGCCCAGCCCCAGGCGCGGAGCCAGCAGAGCGGCGCAGGACAGCATGTCCAGGGTCAGGGCGACGCTGGAGGCAAAGGCACCGGGAAGCAGCAGCACAGTGAAATCGTTCATTGGCTGATTATGCACGAAAGATGTCGAATCGGTCGCTGTTGGCCAAGCCGGGCAAGGGGCTCAATAGCGGCTCATTTTTTCTTCGAGTGGTGATAGCGATGCCCAACATCCTGATCAAGATTCCCCAGGGTGCCTTCAATGCCCAGCAACGTGAGCGGATGCTGCACGAGGTGACGCAAGTGGCGCTGGACGTGGAGCAGATCGGCCAGGACCCGCGCCAGCGGGCACTGTGCTGGGTCTTGCTGGAGGAGCTGGCCCCAGGCACCTGGCGCTGTGGCGGCGCCGATCTCGGGGCCCAGGCGCTGTCTTGTCTGGTCCAAGTCAAGGTGCCCGCCGGCGTGCTCGATAGCGCCCGGCGCCAGGCCTATGTGGCCGGCTTGCATCAGGCCCTGGCGGCGTGCCGTCCGGCAGAGGACGGGCGGCTGTTGATGACCTCGATCCTGTTGGACGAGGTGCCCGATGGCACCTGGGGCGCCAACGGCACGCTGTGGCATCTGGCGGATTTCACCCGGGCGGCGGGGTACCGGCACTTGTCCCCGGCCAACGGCCAGTAGTTCAGGTTCCCGGCCCGGCCCGGCCTCAGGCGTCGCGGCCGTGGGCCGCCGCCGCGAGCTGTGAGGTATCGACCCGGACAAACACCGAGTCGCCAATGGCGGTCAGCACATCGCCGGCGTACACCTCGCAGATCACCCGGCTCTTGCGGCCCACGTCGCCCTCGACCTTGGCCCGCAGGGTCAGCGGCACGCCCATGGGCGTGGGCTTGATGAATTTGATGCCCAGGTTGCCGGTCACGCAGTCGATGCGCGGCAGGCTGCCCGGTTCCCGTTGCTCGCTGCGGTAGTGGTAGGCCATGGCGGTCCAGTTGGAATGGCAGTCCACCAGCATGGCAATCAGTCCACCGTAGACCAGATCCGGCCAGCCGCAGTACTTGGATTCCGGCAGGTGCTCGGCGATCACGTGCACGCCGTCTTCATGCCAGTGGCTTTTGATGTGCAAGCCGTGATGATTGCTGCTGCCGCAGCCGAAACACACGCCTTCGGGGGCGGTGGTGTCTTGCAGGGAAGTCTCGTGCATGGTTGTTCTTCTTGTCCTTGACGATGGTCTGGAACCAGGGTTTGGACCTGGTGGGAACAGCAGGCGGTCATGATGCCCGTGGTGCGGTTTGGCGCCAAGGGCGTTGTGGCGTGCCGGTGGGCAGCGTCGTTGTGACGCATTGATTGCCGTGGGACGCGCAAGCGCTCGGGGTTTGTCTTGCGGCGCGGCCCACCGGTCCGTCCAGGACCGTCTGATGTCGTAATGATATTTTTTCGCTGAATCGGTTCATCGTTTGTGCAAAAATGCGCGCCCCCATGCTTCGGGTCCACTGACCCGATCGGGTTCTTGCAAGCGTGCGGGAGTGTCTGGGCAACCCCGCCGAGCGTAATGTCAGGCAGTGTTCGTTTACCGTCTTTGGTTGAACCCGACCCCTCTTTTCTTGCAGGTCCCGTGCAGACGCGGGCCAGGCTGTGCATCGAGTCGATGCCGGCGGCAGGGATCGGGCCGGTTGGCACTGGCTGATGGTGACGTTCCATGACCCACCCTGAGCAACACTGTCACTCAAATAGCTGAAGCCAAAAACGATAAGAAGTCAGCGTCGGAGCGATATAAAACTGAGGTCGAGCCAGTCTCGTCGGCCTTGTGTGCCCACCCTCCAGTTCTTATGAATGCGGCGATTCTGGACCTGCGAAATGCCTGTTTCGCAAAGCCCGGGGCCAGCAGGATCGAGGATGGGGCGGCGGATGGCGTTCTATCGTAGGTACTACACAATGTTGAAGAAAGTGAACACGGCCCTGATCGGGTTGGCGATGTCGATAGGCCTCACGACCGCGCACGCGGCTGAGCCAAAGAAAGTGGATGTGCTGCTGATCGGTGGCGGCATCATGAGTTCGACCCTTGGGGTCTGGCTCAATGAACTGCAGCCGGATTGGTCCATGGAGATGGTCGAGCGCCTGGATGGCGTGGCTGAAGAAAGCTCCAACGGCTGGAACAACGCCGGTACCGGTCACTCCGCCCTGGCTGAGCTGAACTACACCCCGGAAGGCAAGGACGGCAAGATCGAGATCGGCAAGGCCATCGAGATCAACGAAGCGTTCCAGATTTCCCGGCAGTTCTGGTCCTGGCAGGTCAAGAGCGGGGTGCTGAAGAACCCGCGTTCGTTCATCAACTCCACGCCGCACATGAGCTTTGTCTGGGGCGATGACAACATCAAGTTCCTCAAGGCGCGCTACGAAGCCCTGCAGGCCAGCCCGCTGTTCAGCGGCATGCAGTACTCCGAAGACCCTGAACAGATCAAGCAGTGGGCGCCACTGATGATGGAAGGTCGTGACTCGGCGCAGAAGGTTGCGGCGACCTGGAGCCCGATCGGCACCGACGTCAACTTCGGCGAGATCACTCGCCAGTTCGTTGCCCACCTGCAGGCTCAGCCGAACTTCACCCTCAAGCTGTCCAGCGAAGTGCAGGACATCGAGCGCAATGAAGACGGCTCGTGGCGCGTGACCTACAAGAACCTCAAAGACGGTTCGAAAACCGCAACCGATGCCAAGTTCTTGTTCATCGGCGCCGGCGGCGGTGCCCTGCACCTGCTGCAGAAGTCGGGCATTCCCGAGGCCAACGAATACGCCGGCTTCCCGGTGGGTGGCTCGTTCCTGGTGACCGAGAACGCCAGCATTGCCGAGCAGCATCTGGCCAAGGCCTACGGCAAGGCGTCGGTCGGCGCTCCGCCGATGTCGGTTCCGCACCTGGACACTCGGGTGCTGGACGGCAAGCGGGTGATCCTGTTTGGCCCATTCGCCACCTTCTCCACCAAGTTCCTCAAGCAAGGTTCGTACTTCGACCTGCTGACCAGCACCACCACCCACAACGTCTGGCCGATGACCAAAGTCGGTATCGAGCAGTACCCGTTGGTGGAATACCTGGCCGGCCAGTTGATGCTGTCGGATGACGACCGCTTCAACGCCCTGAAGGAATACTTCCCCAACGCCAAGCAAGAAGACTGGCGCCTGTGGCAGGCCGGTCAGCGCGTGCAGATCATCAAGCGTGACGAAGAGAAGGGCGGCGTGCTGAAACTGGGCACCGAGATCGTGGCTTCCGAAGACGGCAGCATCGCCGGCCTGCTGGGCGCCTCCCCGGGTGCCTCGACCGCCGCGCCGATCATGCTCAGCGTGCTGCAGAAGGTGTTCAAGGACCAAGTGGCGAGCCCGGCCTGGCAGGAGAAACTGCACCAGATCGTACCCAGCTACGGCACGGCCCTGAACGGCAGCCCTGAGCGTGTGGCCAAAGAATGGGCCTACACCGCCGACACCTTGCAATTGACGCCGCCTCCGGCCGTCAAGGGCGCCGCGCCTCAGGCCCCGGCCAGCATGGCCACGCCAGCGAGCAATCCAGCGGCCGACATGGCGCTGTAAGCCTCGGCCCTGTCCGCGCTGGTCGGATGGGGCACAGCGGCTGCCACCGTGCAGCCGTATCTTGCATGGGTTGCGGCGATATCCCTGATGTCGTCGCAACCGGCCGGCCTTGCCGGTACCTCTGAAGCAGCCTGTGCTTATGCGTTCAACGAGGCTGGAGCCCGACTCGAGCGTCTTGTCGTGCGCCTGTGCCTTGCCGTGACGCGGTATGATTGCCGCGCCCGCCGTCGCGGGCACGCCTCAATCCTCGGAGTCACCGCCTCGATGTCCAGTATCACCCTGTTCCAAGCCCCGCCGCCCGAAGCCATCCAGAGCCAGATCCAGCAGATGGTGGTGGACTTCATCAGCGACATCAGCGCGGTGGCCATCGCCCCCAGCAACCCCTTGTACAACCTGTACCAGTACGGCGTCGGCTACGAAGTGCACCTGTACTTGCAGGCGATGGACGGCTCCCGTGGTATCGCGGTGGAACTGCTGGTGGCCGGCGATCCTCAGGACCCCGACAAAGTACTGGGCTTTACCCTGTATCTGCCGGTCAAGGACGATCCCCAGGCCTGCGCCGTGGCCTACATGGCGGTGTTGCAAAGCCATCGGCGCCAGGGCATTGCCCGGCAGATGCTGGAGGTGATGCGCGCCCGTTACCCCCATGCCGAGCTGGCCTGCCATGTGGCCAAAGTGGATTGTTTCGAGGCCCTGGGCTTTCAGGTGCTGGGCGCCCGTGGTCCGCAAGTGCTGATGAATACCCACGACCACGGCAGCGACGGCCTGCTGGCGGTCTTGGACGTAGCGCCGATCTACCAATCGGTGGAAGTGCGGCAGATCCACACCTATCTGCTGGCCCAGCACGGGCGCAAGGCGATGCTGGAAGCGGAGAAAAAGCGTGATCGGCAGTTGGACCAGATGACCCGGCAGGCCCAGGCGCTGGTGCGCGAGCGCTTGGGCGAGGCGGCGCTGTACAACGCGCGGCCTCCACAATTGATCTCCTGAGCGCGCCTGCTTGTTTTCGCGAGAGGGCTTGGCTAATCTCGCGAAAACACGCAAAAACGGGCACGAACATGCAAAACCGGCACCCGGCAGCCGAGCTGCCCTCCCTGCGTCGACAGAAAATCCTCTTGCTGCTGGAACGCGACGGCAAGGTCATGGCCGCCGAGCTGAGCCGGCATTTCTCGGTCTCCGAAGACACCATCCGCCGCGACCTTGCCGAGCTGGATGCCAAGGGCCTGGTGCAGCGGGTGCATGGCGGTGCGCTGCCGCGGCCAAAGGACAGTGGCAAGGACTGCTTCACTCGGGTGGGCGAAAGCAACGAGGCGAAACTGCGCCTGGCGCAGTGTGCCGTGCAATGGGTGCGCGATGGCCAGACGGTGCTGTTCGACTCTGGCTCTACCACCTTGCATATCGCCCAATCCCTTCCCGCCAACATCAGCCTGACCGCCGTTACCGCCTCGCCAATGATCGCCGTGGCCCTGGCCGAATACCCCAAGGTTCGGGTGATCCTGGTCGGCGGCCAGCTCAACCCGGCGACCCTGTCCGTCAGCGGCCATGAAGCGCTGCGGATGATCCAGGGAGTCAAGGCCGACCTGCTGTTTACCGGGGTGTGTGCGATTCACCCGGAGATCGGCCTCAGCTCCCTGCATTTCGATGAAGTGCCGATCAAGCAGGCGATGTTCGACAGCGCCGCCGAGGTCATCGCCGTGACCACCGTCGACAAGCTTGGGGCCATGGAGCCCTTTGTGGTGGTGCCGTGCCAGCGTTTGCAGAGGCTCGTCACCGAGCAGGAAGTGCCTGAGGCGGATATCCAGGGCTATCGGCAGCTGGGGATCGAGGTGCTGCTGGCCTGACCCGTTCCAGGGTGGCCGGCAACAGGGCAGGCAGGGCGGCGCGTGCCTGTTCGCGGCGTGCCGCAATGGCCGGGGGCGTTGTCGGTCCCCGGGCTAGTTCCTGGCTTGCGGCTGGATGTGTTCTGCGCTCATCCACTGCACCATCTGCCGCAGGCGGCTGAAACCGGCACTGGCGTCGGCCCTGGCTTCGGCGGTCTGGCGGAACTCGGCAATGGGCACGGCCATGTCGGGGTAACGCTGCACAAACAACCACACATGCTCATCCAGGCTATGGGGCCACCTCGGCTCCTGTTCTGCGCGCAAGAGGTTGGTGGCGCGAATGAGTTTGCGTGACGCCTCCCGTTGCAGGCGCAGGATTTCCGCGGGCCGGCGCTCGCCCTCGATGCGCTCGGCGTAGTCATCGAGCACCGTCTGGAAGTCGCCGTTCACTGCCAGGGCAATGTTCCGGCTGGGCCTGAAGGGCGCAAAGCGCGGGCGCAGGTCCTCGCCGGACAAGCAGCGGCAATGGTGCTTGAGCCAATAGCCCCAGCTGTCGAGGTTTTCCGCAGCCAGGACCTGGGCCAGGTGGCCGATATCGAAGTCGATCTTCGCCACCCGCGGGTGCCGTGCTTGCAGCACCCGGCGCAGGTTCTCCAGGTGGCGCAGCTGCTGCGGGGTGGCGGGGTGTTGCAGGATCAGGCACAGGTCCAGGTCGGAAGCATGGGCCCTGGCGGTGCCACGGGCGACGCTGCCGTACAGATAGAGGCTGTGCAGCGATGGGCCGAGCGGGTCGCTCAAGGTGGTGCGGATGTCATCGAGCAAGCCGCGGTATTCGGCTTGCACAGGCGGTTCGGCAGGGAGGTTGATCAAGCCGTCGGCATCGACGCCGAATGCGCTACTGGATTGCATGGGGTGGCCCGTGATTCGAATGCAGCGGCCACCTTAGCAGAGTCTCCACAGGCCGCCAGGGGCGCTGTGGAGGCTTGAACACCGCGTCAGTTCTTGAACGCCGAATGCTTGCGACCCTGGTCGCACAGAGCGAAGACCACCACCAGTACGGCAGCCACGGCGAGAATGATCACCACGCCGTCGGTGGAGTGGGTGGCCGAGGCGGTGACCAGGGACAGGGCCCCCAGTGGTGCCAGGCCGCCAGCGATCGCGGTACCGACTTCGCGCCCGGTGCCAAAGCCCGAGGAGCGGGTCGCGGTGGGGAACTGACGGCTGAGGAACGAACCCTGGGGCGCGAACATCATGGGCGCCAGGATCCCGGTGCCGACCCCGATGGCGATGTAGATCATCAGGCTTTCACCGGTGTTGAGCAGGGCCAGGAACGGGTAGGCGAACAGCACCGAGAACACCCCGCCGAGAATCAGTACGGTCTTGCTGCTCCACTTGTCGCACAGCCAGCCGAAGAACGGCACGGCGACGATGGCAATCAGGCTGGCGATGGTCACCGACAGCGAGGTGACGTGCACGTCGACATGCTTGTACTGGGTCAGGTAGGCCAGGGAGAAGGTCTTGAAGATGTAGCTCAGGGCGTTGTAGCCAATGGCAATGAAGAACACCACCGCCAGACCCTTGAGGTCGTTCTTGAACAGTGCCTTGAGCGGCGAGGCCTTGGCCTTTTGACTCTCCTTGCTCAGTTCCTTGAACTCCGGGGTTTCTGGAATGCTGTTGCGCACCCACAGCCCGATACCCACCAGGACGATGCTGCAGACGAACGGAATGCGCCAGCCGCCGGCCAGCAGGAACTCGTTGCCGTTGATGGTCAGCAGGTAGATGGTCAGCGACGACAGCAGCAGGCCCAGGTTCAGCCCCAGTGCCGGCCAGGCGCCCTGGCTGCCACGCTTGCCTTCGCTGGCGTGCTCGTAAGAGGTGACCGCCGCGCCGGCCAGTTCGGCGCCGGCGCCCAGGCCCTGGATGATGCGGATTGCCACCAGCAGGATCGGCGCCCAGATGCCGATCGAGGCATAGCTGGGGATCAAGCCGATCAGCGTAGTGCACACGCCCATCAGGCAGAAGGTCAGCACCAGCACCTGCTTGCGGCCGAACTTGTCCCCCAGGTAGCCGAACAGAATGCCGCCGAAGGGGCGGGCGATAAAGCCGATGGCAAAGGTGGAGAAGGCCAGCAGCGTAGCGTTTTGCGGGTTGCTGTTATCGAAGAAAATCTTCGAGAAGACGATGGCCGCCATGGTGGCGTAGAGGTAGAAGTCGTACCACTCCAGCATCGAGCCGAAGATGGTGGCGGCCGCGACCTTGCGCAGGCGTTTCTGGGTTTGTCGTGGGGTTTCCGCTGCAGTACTGCTGGTTTCAACTGCGGTCATATCGGTACTTCCTCATGAATCATTGTATTTATTGTCGAGTTGACGCGGGGCTTGCTCGACCAGCACTAAAGGCGCGGCCGGTGGTTGTTGCGGTGCCACGGAACCCGCTTGGTCGCCGCTAAGTGCGGTCTGGAGCAGCGGGCTTGAAGGGGGTGTCAACCGGCCTGGAAGATGCGGTCGGCAATCATCGAACCAATGGGGATCGCCGACGTGGCGGCGGGCGAGGGCGCGTTGCACACGTGCAACATGCGTGGGGTCTGGGCGAACAGAAAGTCGTGCACCAGGCTGCCGTCGCGCATCACTGCCTGGGCGCGGATTCCCGCTTCGTAGGGCAGCAGGTCGGTCACTTCCAGTGATGGGCAGTATTTGCGGCACTGCTCCAGGTAACCGGACTTGAACAGTGAGTTCTTCATTTCGCTGGTGCCGGAACCGAGGTTCTGCCAGAGGGTTTTCCAGAACCCGGGGAAGCTGGCGTACTGCGTCACGTCGCGCCAGTTGATGGAGAACTTCCTGTAGTTCTCTCGGCCCAGGCCCAGTACCGCATTGGGACCAACGGTGACGCTGCCGTCGATCATGCGCGTCAGGTGCACGCCGAGGAATGGCAGCTCCGGGTCGGGGATTGGGTAGATCAAGTGATTGACGAGGTTGTTCTTCGCCGCTGGCAGGCGGAAGTACTCGCCACGGAAGGGGATGATCTGGTGCTCGATCTGCACCCCGGCCATCACCGCCAGGCGGTCCGATTGCAGGCCGGCGCAGACCACCAGCTTCTTCGCTCGCCAACTGCCGCCATGGCTGCTGACGGTGACGCTGTCGGCGCTCTCCTGGATCGCGGTGACGGTCTGGCTGAGGCAGATCTCGCCGCCGTCGCGGCGGATCACCCGGGCCATGGTTTCGCAGACTTCGCGATAGTCGACGATGCCCGTGGCGTCGAGGAACAGCCCGCCAAGGCCGACGATGTTCGGTTCACGCTGGCGCAGTTGCTCGGCGTCCAGGCGCTCCACCTTCAGGCCGTTCTGTTGCGAGCGCTGGTACAAGGCCTCCATGCGCTGCACCTCCAGGGCATTGGACGCCACCAGCACCTTGCCGCAAACCTCGAACTTGATCCCGTGCTCGCGGCAGAACTGCTTGGTGGCCTCGGCGCCGCGCTTGCACAGGTCAGCCTTGAGGCTGCCCGGCGCGTAGTAGATACCGGCGTGGATCACCCCGCTGTTGTGGCCGGTCTGGTGCCTGGCCAGGACGTTTTCCTTTTCCAGGATCACCAGCGAGGCGCCGGGCTGGCGCTTGAGGATCTCCATGGCCGTGGCCAGGCCGACGATGCCGCCGCCGATGATGCAAAAGTCATAAATCATGGTTCTGGGTACCTTGGATCAAACGGTTTCAGGTCTGGTTATCAGGTTGTCAGACTAAGTATTCCGATAAAAAACCGCAGGCTCGCGCTTGCGGCTCGAAGCGTGTTGCAGGTGTCAGTCGAGGGTTGGCAGCTCCAGGCCCAGGCGCTTGGCCGCGGCACGCAAGTGAGCGTCGGCGCAACCGGCGGCGGCCTGTCGATCGCCGGCGGCAATCGCCTGGTACAACGCCTGGTGTTCCTGGGCGGCATCGGCGGAGCCGCCGACCTGGCGCCGCGCCGAGTTCTCCCAGGCGGCCTTGCGGGCACTGGTCAGCTGGCTGCGCAGAAAATCATGGAAGGCCACGAAGTAGTCGTTCTTGCTGGCCTCGGCGATGGCCCGGTGGAACTCCACGTCGGCCAGCCCCGCGGCTTCAAAATCACTGCGCTTGTCGTGCATTTCCTGCAGGGCTTGCTGCATGCGCTGCAGATCGGCGGCATCCCGGCGCTGGGCGGCAATCGACGCCGCCTGGGTCTCGATCCACAGGCGCATCTCGAACATCTGCGCCAGATCCGGCAGGCGTCCATCGGCCTGGGGGAAGCGGAACACCGTGCCGGCCGGGGTCTTGGAAATGTACGACCCCAGGCCGCGCCGGGCGATCAGCACGCCGTCGGCCTTGAGCTGGGCAATGGCTTCGCGCACCACCGAGCGGCTGACATTCAGCTGCTCGGCCAACTGCTGTTCAGTGGGCAGGCGCGATTCGGGCGCCAGGCGACCGGAGTCGATCTCGCTGCGGATCGCATTGACCACGCGGACGACGAGAGAGTCGGGACGCTGGAGTTCGAGCATGGAGGGAAACCGTGGTAGTCAGGTTGTCAGACAATAGCGGGTGGGTTTTTTCACTGTCAAGAAAAAACCACGGTGCAGCGACGCCGGTGGCCGCTAGAGCTCAGGCGCCGCGTGCTCAGGCGTTGCCTGGGCTGCCACTCGCTGGCGCTGGGCAATGCCTCCGGGCGCCGGGCGGGCGGGGTCACACCGCGTCCTCGTTGCAGCGCAGCAATGCTGCTTGCAACCACTCACAGAAGCTTCGGGTCAGTGCACTGTGTTCGCTGTCCCGATGCACCAGCCAGGCCCAGGTCGGGCCGCGCACGCTCTGCTCGCACAGGGGCACCAGCAGGTTCTGGCCGCGCGCCTGTTGCGCCAGCAACTGGCTGACCAGCGCAATCCCGTGACCGGCGCAGGCCGCGTCCAGGAGCAACCCCGGATCGGAAAAGTTCAGGCCGTTGCTGCGCTGACCGATGTCCGCACCGCCTTCCACCACCCAGTGGCTCCAGTCCATTTCCCGTTCGCCATGCAAGGTGGTGCGTTGCTCCCGGGGCTGCTCTAGCAGGGCCGGGTGACAGGCCGGGTACAGGCGGTCGCGGTACAGCTCCAGATGGCTGCACTCGGCCTGGGCACTGAGGTCATCACGCAGGGTCAGGTCGATGGTCTGGGTGCTCATGTCCGGCGGCTCGAAGCTGGTGAACAGCCACAGGTCGACCTCGGGGTGCAGGCGATGGAAGTCCCCCAGGCGCGGCAGCAACCAGTGGCGGGCAAAGGCCGGGCTGGTGTTGACCACCAGTTGGTTGGGCTTGCGGTATTGCTCAAGGCGGCGGATGCCCACGGCCAATTGCTGCAGCAGCGACTGGGTGGTGCTGCGCAGGTCGTGCCCGGCATCGGTGAGGGTGACGCTGCGGCCGCTGCGGTAGAACAGAGGCTGTTCGAGAAAGGTTTCCAGGCTGCGGATCTGCTGGCTGATGGCCGACTGGGTCAGATGCAGCTCTTGCGCGGCCTTGTGAAAACTACCCAGGCGCGCGGCGGCTTCGAAGCCGCGCAGGGCATTCAGGGGCGGCCAGTGTTTCAACATGATTGATAAGCCTTGCTGATCAGAATTGCGCTAAATCTATCGTTTGTTGAGGGTTATTCAAAGCCATAGCATGGTCGCCATGGTTCGACCCAGTGGGTTGATTGATAAAAAAACCTTACTTGAGAGGTGCTGCGTCCATGTTCAGCAATCACCGTCAAACCCAGGGTTGGAGGATGCCCGCCGAGTGGGCGCTCCACGCCGCGACCTGGATGGTCTGGCCCCACAATCAGGCCCTGTGGGAGTCGGTCTGGGGCGTGACCCTGGCCGATGTGCAGGCGGATTTTGCGCGGGTGGCCAATGCCATTGCCCGTTTCGAGCCGGTGAAACTGGTGGTGGACCCGGCGGCTCTGGACAGTGCCCGCGCGCTGTGTGGCGACAATGTCGAGCTGATTGCCCAGGCGGTGAATGACAGCTGGTGCCGCGACTCCGGGCCGAGTTTCATCTGCCATCCGCAGCAAGGCCTGGCCGGGGTCAGCTGGCGCTTCAATGCCTGGGGCGACAAATCGGCTCACGACCTGGACCGCAGTCTGGCCCGACGCCTGCTGGACGATTTGCGGCTGCCCAGTTTCGGTAGCCCGCTGGCCAACGAGGGCGGGGCCATCCATGTGGACGGCGAGGGCACCTTGATCACCACCGAGTCGGTACTGCTCAACCCCAATCGCAACCCGGGCCTGAGCAAGGCCGAGATCGAGGAGATTTTCAAACGCTTGCTTGGGGTGCAGAAGACCATCTGGCTGCCGGGTGACCCGGACCATGTCACCGGCGACATGACCGACGGCCATGTCGACGGGGTGTGCGCCTTCGCGCGCCCGGCGGTGCTGTTGGTGGATGCCACCCACGATCAGCAGTCGGTGTACGCCCAGGTGGTGCGGGAGAATCGCCGGGCTCTGGAGCTGGCCCGGGATGCCCACGGGCGCCGCTTCGAGCTGATCGAGCTGTTCGAGGCCAGTGCTGCGGTGGACGCCTGGGCCGAAGTGTTCTGTGCGTCCTACACCAACTTCTACCTGGCCAACGGCGCGGTGATCATGCCGGCCTACGGCATCGCGGCCGATCAAGTGGCGGCCCAGGTGCTGTCCCGGGCTTTTCCCGGGCGTGAAGTGGTGCCGGTGCGGATCAACCACCTGGCCCACGGCGGGGGTGGCGTGCACTGCATCACCCAGCAGCAGCCGCTGTGGCCGCTGGAGGTGCCGGCATGAGCCCGTTGATCGTCGCGACCATCCAGATGCCCTGCACCTGGGACTTGCCCGGCAACCTCGATCGCGCCGAACAACGGGTGCGGGAAGCGGCGGCCCAAGGCGCCCGGGTCATCCTCCTGCAGGAACTGTTTGCCACGCCGTACTTCTGCATCGAGCAACAGCACCAGCACCTGGCCCTGGCCGAGGACTATGCCGACAGCCGGGTACTCAAGCGCTTCGCCGCCCTGGCCCGGGAGTTGGCGGTGGTGCTGCCGCTGAGCTGGTTCGAACGGGCCGGTACCGCCTATTTCAACTCCCTCAGCGTTGCCGACGCTGACGGGCGTCTGCTGGGGGTGTACCGCAAGACCCACATTCCTAACGCCGTGGGTTATCAGGAGAAGGAATACTTCAGCCCAGGCGACACCGGTTTCCGGGTCTGGGAGACGGCTTTCGGGCGCCTGGGAATCGGCATCTGCTGGGACCAGTGGTTCCCCGAGACGGCCCGCTGCCTGGCGTTGCAAGGGGCCGAGGTATTGCTGTTTCCCACCGCCATCGGTTCGGAGCCGGGAGCGGCCGACCTGGACTCCCGGGACCACTGGCAGATGACCATGCGCGGCCATGCTGCAGCCAATCTGCTGCCCGTGGTAGCGGCCAACCGCATCGGCCGCGAAGTGGCCACCAGCGATCCGACGCTGCATATGGATTTCTATGGTTCGTCCTTTATCTGCGATCACAAGGGCCGCCTGCTGGCCGCGGCCGATCGCACGACCGAAGGCGTGCTGTTGCACAGCCTGGACCTTGCGGCCATGGCCGAAGAGCGCCGCACCTGGGGCATCTTCCGTGACCGGCGTCCGGAGATGTACGGCCCCCTGCTGAGCCTTGATGGGCACCACATTCACCCCCACTGGACTACCCGAGAGGCATGACATGCAACCGACTGGCAAACCCCGCTTGCAGGCACTGGGCTGGTTGCTCGCCGCCGCCCTGATATCGACCCAGGCCAGGGCCGAAGACGAAGACAAGACCCTGCGCCTGTACAACTGGGCCGACTATTTCGCCGCCGATACCCTGAGCCGCTTCACCGCCGAAACCGGGATCAAGGTGATCTACGACGTCATGGAAGGCAGTGAAGTGCTGGAAGCCAAGTTGATGACCGGCGGCAGCGGCTACGACCTGATCTTCCCCGGCGACACCGTGGCCGAACGGCTGATGCGCGCCGGCAGCCTGCAGCCCCTGGACCCGAGCAAGCTGAGCGCCCTGGACGACATCGAGCCCGGCCTGCAAAAACTGCGGACCCAGTACCCCCGCGCCAGCCAGGCGACGGTGCCCTACACCTGGGGCACCATCGGCTTGACCTACAACGCACAGCAAGTCGCCGAGCGCCTGCCCAATGCCCCGGTGAACAGCCTGGACCTGCTGTTCAAGCCGGAGCTGGCGAGCCAATTTGCCGATTGTGGAATCTCGGTCATCGACTCGCCGGATGAAGTGCTGGCAGTGGTGCTCAACTATCTGGGGCGTGAACCGCGCAGCGCCAAGCCGGCGGACCTGCAGGCCGCCAGCGAACTGCTGGGCAAGCTGCGGCCCTACATCCGCAAGTTCCAGTCGCAGCCAGTGACCGATCTGGTCAACGGCAACCTGTGCCTGTCCCTGGGGTACAGCGGTGACATGACCCAGGCCCAGCGCACCGCCGATGCCGCAGGGAAAAAGGTCGACTTCCAATATCGCATCCCTCGTGAAGGCACCACGGTGTGGATGGACACCATGGCAATCCCCAAGGACGCCCGGCATCCGGAATACGCCTATGCCTTCATCAACTTCGTCATGCGCCCGCAGAACATGGCGGCCATCAGCAACTTCACCGGCTACCCCACGGCCAATGCCAAGGCTCGGCCTGCAGTCGATCCGCAGATGCGCAACAACCCGGACATCTACCCGGATGCCGCCAGCTTCGAGCACTTGATCCCCGGTCGGGACATCCCCCAGGCCGATATGCGCGCGCGGATGCGCGCCTGGACCCAGTTCAAGACCGCGACCGTATCCCGCCCATGAACCCGAGGCGGCGGGCCGCAGCGCGTTTGGCCGGCAGCCGCCTCCTACACTGTTTGGGTAGCGAGGGCTCCGCTAGGTACATCGCCGGCTTCTGTACCCCTTTCAGCAACCTTACCCAGAGCATTGCCTATGCCCACCCGACGTGAACTCATCAAGCAAGCCTCGCTGCTGGCCGGTATCGCCACCATGACCAACCTAGGCCTGGGTTCGGGCCCCGCCCGGGCCCAGGAGCAGGACGACTGGTACCTGCCTGACGAAGGCGACCGCCAGCAGCGGGCCTTCATGGCCTTTGGTGCCCAAGACGCCATCTGGGAGGACTTCACCGCGGATGTCCAGCAAGCCCAAGGGCGTATCGCCCGAGCCATTGCCGCCCATCAGCCCCTGACCCTGTTCTGCCGCGAACACGAGCGCGACCTGGCCGAGACCCTCTGCGGGACGCACAACATCCGCTACGTGATCACCGAGCTGGACGACATCTGGATGCGCGATATCGGCGCCAACTTCGTCACCAACTCCCAGGGTCAACTGGGCGCGGTGGACTTCAACTTCAATGGCTGGGGCAACAAGCAGCGCCATGCCCTGGATGCCCGGCTGGCGCGGCAAATGGCCGACGCCGCCGCTGCCCGGTACCTGCGCAGCGCGCTGATAGGCGAGGGGGGCGGTATCGAGGTGGATGGCCACGGCACCGGGATCATGACCGAAAGCAGCTGGATCAACGGCAACCGCAACCCGGGCTGGAGCAAGGCCGAGGTAGAGGCTGAGCTCAAGGCTTGTCTCGGCTTGCGCAAGATCATCTGGTTGCCGGGGATCAGGGGCCGGGACATCACCGATGCCCATGTCGACTTCTATGCACGCTTCGTCAGGCCCGGGGTGGTGGTGGCCAACCTCGACAACGACCCGGACTCTTACGACCACCAGGTGACGCTCAAGCACCTGGAGATCCTGCGCAATGCCAGCGACGCCGATGGGCGCCAGCTTCAGGTGTACACCCTGTCGCCGCCGCTCAGCCCGCGTCGCAGCCGCTTCAGTCGTGACAACCCGGATTTCGCGGCGGGCTACATCAATTATTTTGTGATCAATGGTGCGGTGATTTCCCCGCAGTTCGGCGATCCGGCGGCGGATGCCAAGGCCCTGGCCCTGCTGGAGGGCCTCTACCCCGGGCGGCAGGTGGTGCAGTTGGACATCGACGCCATCGCGGCGGGAGGCGGGGGGATTCACTGCGTGACCCACCAACAGCCGGAGGTCTGAGGCTCGCGGGGTGCGGTAAAGTGGTCTGCTGCTTATGGTTGAACTGGACTGATCAAACCCTCCATTCAAGCCATAAGCTGACGCTCCTCACCACCCAGGGACTGATGCCTGGCGTGGGTTTTCAACAGGAGAGTGCAATGAGCGATCAACAACACGCAGTGACGATACGGCCGATTCAGCCTGGCGATTATCAGCAGTGGTTGCAGTTGTGGCTGGCGTATCAGGACTTCTATCAGGTGACGCTGGACGAGCAGGTCAGTGTGGTTGCCTTCGAGCGTTTCTGCGATCCGCAGGAGCCGGTGTTTTCAGCGGTGGCGGTGCAGGGGGATGAGCTGATCGGTTTCGTCAACTCGGTGTTGCACCGTTCGACCTGGGCTGTCACCGACTTCTGTTATCTGGAGGATCTGTATGTCGCCCCGACGGAGCGGGGCAGCGGTGCGGGGAAACGGTTGATCGAGTGGGTGCAGGCCTTTGCCCGGGAACAGCGCTGTGGGCGGTTGTATTGGCATACCCAGGAGAGCAACAAGCGCGCACAGCGATTGTATGACTGGGTGGCGCAGAAACCGGGGGTTATTGAGTATCGGATGGGGTTGTGAGGCGGAGCGGGGGCTTTGGGGCTTTTTGGGGGGGTATATCCGTTGCTGCGGTCACGGCCGCTGGCGGTTTCGCCCTTACAGCCATCCCTTTCAAGGTCTTTTCGTTTTGGCTGCCTTGATGACTCGATCGGTTGAAACATGGGCATTCACGGCCGTCCCCTGCACCCATGTTTTGGGCTTGGGTACCTTGGGGCCTCGTGGGCTTTTCGCAACTTGTTTTGGCTGGATGTTTCTGGCTAATTCCAACAAGCGCTGAGCCAGTTTTTCCGCAGGGATAACGGGAAGGTACTCCGAGGGCAGCGCAATCTGCATTCCCTCATAACCACTCCTGACCTGGACCGCCAAGTGATAGGTCGAGGCTTCCCAGCCTTCAGGCTGGGTGTCCCGATGGGCTTGTTCGACACTTCGTTTGAGTACGGCCAGGACGTTGTATGCCAATACCGCAGTAGCGAACCCGAGCAAGGCAGCTTTTGGGCTGCCAAGGGTTTCGATTTCACTTTCCAGGATCGCTTCCAGTCGCTGGAACATGCCCTCAATACTCCAGCGGCGGCGATAGAGTTCCGCGATCTGCTGTGCACTGACGCTCTCAGGTAGATTGCTCCAGAACATCAAGCTGCTGTCACCCGAGTCCGTTGGCGAATGAAGCGTCAGTTCCACGCGCCGCCATTGGTAACCGCCTCTGACGTGGATGATCTGCTCGCGCACAGTGCCTGTTTCCACAGGTACGGGCTCTTGCCACTCACCCTCTTGAATCAGGCGTGGGTGCTTGGCTTGCTGACGAATGACAAAGGATGTCTGGACCTGCTCACAAGCTTCCATGACCGGAAGCGTGCAGTAGAGTCGATCAGCCAGCCACACCTGGCCCGGCTCGGCATCAGCCAATAGAGGCAGCACACAAATACGCTCGCTTGCGTAGGCATCCTCACACGCCTGAAGGTCGATGACCTGATCGAGATCGGGGTCGTAGACAACCACCGAAAAGCCAGGACGAGCGGCACCTCGCTCGTGGCGTAGAGCGCCCAGACGTTTCTCAGTGGATGCCAAGTGGTTGCCGTCCACCACCCGAACCTGCCAGCCCGGCAGCATCGTGGTGCAACCCAGCTCTTTGATGGTTGGGGTCAGGCGTTGCGCACAGCCTGTGACCAGCGCGCGCAACAGAGCAGGTTCGGTACGACTGATCTTGTCGTAGAGGGCTGCCAAGCTGACAGGAAGATCTTCCAGTTGCCGAGCGGCGGCGTGCAGGGATGGCTTCAAACCCAATGAAACAAGGGACATCAGCTTGATGATGGTCGAGAACAGTAGTTCACGAGAGTACTGCCGTTGCCGATGTTCTTCGAAGACCTGATCGACCCACTCAGGAGCAATAGCCTGCTCCAGCGCCAACTTGGCCATGACGCTGGCAGGTGCTTTTTTCTCGAATCGAGCTAGAACATCGGTCCACATCTTCGGGGATCCCTGACTGAGATTTCAGGGGATTCTACCTAAGACCTTGAAAGGGATGGCTCTTACAGCGGCTCACTTTTGAAAAGCGCAAAAGGTGAGCAAAACGCTTCTGCCCCTCCACTCGGTGCCTCGCATAGCGAGGCATGCCCGAACTCCGGCATTGATCCGTGGGCCGCCGCCACCGGCCATCCCTGGCCGGGTGGCGGCTAACCCGGCATCCCTGCCGGGTTACCCACGGATCAATGCCTGCGTTCGGCCATCGTGGTTAACGGGGCGCTCAGATCAAGATCAAAAGCCAGAGCAAGATCAACATCTGACGGCGGCCTGCCGGCCGACCTGTTTCATTGCCGTTCGCGTTAATGTAGCCGCTGCCGCAGGCTGCGAACGCTCTGGGCGGCACTCCGTCGCAGGAGACGCTAAACCTGCCTCCCCGATATTCCTGACATATCGCGTCGCCTGGTTTCGCAGCCTTCGGCAGCGGCTACAAAGAGCCGGCCTGCGCACCTTGGCTTTGGCTTTTGATCTTGATTTTGATGTTGATCTTCCGGCCCCTTCCCAGCAGCGATGGCCCCTCTATTCCCCCTGACGAAACACCAGCGCCTTGAGCCCACACTGCGGATCGGCGTCGGGAAATTCTGGCGGGTTCTCCAGCCGCTGGTCAAAGCGCAACCCTGGCGCTGCCTCGGCCATGCCCTCCAGCAGAAACTCCACGGTAAACGCCGGGTCGTTCATGCAGGCCAGCACGCAGCCGTTGGCTGTCAGCAGCTCCGGCAAGCGCCGCAGGACTCGGGCATAGTCTTTGCCCAGGACAAAGCTGCCTTTCTGGAACGATGGCGGATCAATGATCACCAGGTCGTAAGGCCCCCCTTGCTTGACCTTGCTCCAGGACTTGAACAAGTCATGGCCGAGAAAGCTCACCCGGCTGGTGTCGTGGCCATTGAGCCGGTGGTTGTCACGGCCACGGCTCAGGGCCGCTCGGGACATGTCGAGGTTGACCACCTGCTCGGCACCGCCAGCGATCGCTGCTACCGAGAAGCCGCAGGTGTAGGCGAACAGGTTCAGGACGTTCTTGCCCTGGGCATGGGCCCGCACCCAGTTGCGCCCGTAGCGCATGTCGAGGAACAGGCCGTTGTTCTGTTTGCTGCCCAGGTCCACCTGGTAGTGCAGGCCTTCCTCGGTGATGGTGCAGGAATCCACCGGCTGGCCCAGCAGCCATTCGCCATGGCTGTCGGGCAGGTAGCGGTGTTGCAGCATCAGGCTGCGGGCGCCGCTGGCGGCCCATTGCGCGGAGTTGCCCAGCTCCACCAGCAGCAGCTTGAGGGCCGCGAGCTGTTCAGGCTCCGGCGCCTTGAACAGGGACACCAGCAATACCCCTTGCAGCCAGTCCACGGTCAGTTGCTCCAGCCCCGGCCAGCAGCGGCCGCGGCCATGGAACAGGCGCCGGGTTTCGATGGGCGCGGTGGCCAGGGCGGTTAGCAAGTGCTGGTTGAGGGTGGCGAGGGCTTGAGGGGTCATCACGGTAACCGGCGATTTTCGGGGGCGGCATTTAACCACAATTGCCGGCGTCCGGCGCTCAGTCGATGTACTGCGCTCGCCCCGTGGCGCGCCAGTGTGCCAGTCGCTCGTCCATCACCGATGCCAGCCGGTCGTAGTTGCTCCAGCTGTTTTCCACCCGGTAGATGGTGCCCGGCTCGGGGGCCAGGATCTGTTCGTAGTCGCTGGAAAACCGACCGCTGTCCCGCCCCTTGTAGTAGGCCAGGGCAAAGGCATTGCCTTCGTCGTTGAAATCGCCGTCGCTGAGCTTTTCATCCAGTACCCGCAACAGGAACTCGCGGCCATCGAGGGTGCGGGCCTGGACTTGGCCGATCTCCTCTTCGACATCCTCCAGCAGCTCCTCGCTGGCAAAGTCGTTGATCAGCATCCAGGCCAGGAACAGGCCGATGTGGGTGGCTCCGGCCGTGGTGGGCAGGTCGCCGGGAAAGTCGCCGCCGTAGTGCCAGGAGGCGTCGTCGTATTTCATGGGGGCAGGTCCTGAAAGGTGAGAGGGGCGTGCAAGTTGCAGGGGCGTCACAGAATCGCGTTGGTCCATTTCGGGGTGCCGGCCAGGCGCCGCTTGACGCTGTCGATGCGCCATTGCCCCGCGACCCGTTTGACCAGGAAGCGATGCTCGTAGCACAGCGCCCGGGAGGCTGGATCACGCATCAGCACTTCGGCCTGGGCGGGCTTGAGCAGCTGGCAGCCCAGGAGTTGGTCGGCCTCGGAGTAGGTTGTGGGGTAACCGTAGGAGGCTCGGGGATAGGCCCGCGGCCGCAGGGTGCAGAAACGTTCAAGGAGCTGTTGCGGTTCGGCCCAGAAGGCGGCGTCGACAGCCTCGTGGCCCAGGGCATTGCCCCGTTGTTCCCAGGCCTCCAGCGCCAGGGTATAGGCCCGTACCTGGGTGACCGGATCGCCACTGCTGTCATCGCCTGGTGCCAGTGGCGGCCAGGGCAGGGAAGGGGCCGCTGCGGACGCTGGCGGCGCTCCGGCACCGGCCTGCGCCAGCTGTTGCATGATCTGGGTATGGCCCTTCTCTTCGGCCAGGGACCAGGCATTGCGCTGCTGGAAGTCCAGGCGCAGGGGATCGGCGCCGGCTTTGAGCAGCAAGCTCAGCATTGCCTCGTGCCCGGCCTGGGCGGCGTTCATCAGGGCAGTGCGTTGCAGTTCGGGGCTGGCGTGTTCGAGCGCTGCGCCATGGGCGATCAGCAACTCGGCCATGGCGCTATCACCTTGGCTGGCGGCCCAGGCCAGGGGGCTGTAGCCCAGGGCCTTGCACGGTTGCTGGACATTCGCACCGCGTGCCAGCAGCAGCGCCACGGCCGGCCGGTGCCCGGCGATTGTGGCGGCCAGCAGGGCCGTGCGGCCGGTGCCCTTGTGCTGCCATTCAAGGTTCGCGCCAGCATCAAGGAGGCGCTCGATGGCCGCGAGATCGCCGCGTGCGGCGGCTTTTTCCAGTAGGTGAGACAAGGTCGAGAGTCCGTTCGGTCAGGGTAAAAACACCGCGGCATGGTAACGCTCCATGCTGTGTTTTTGCCACGCCCGATACGCCCCTCATCGCTGTTCTGGCAGGCCAGTCGCGCTGGGCTACGTTGCGATACGGGACACTGGGTGCGGCCCGGACCATTGCGAGCACCGCTGGCGGGGACTGCGGTGAGGGGCGGTCAATGACCGGCAGCGCCGGCCCGGCCACCGGAGCCATCCTGAGGCGGGTGGGGGTGTTCATGGACGCCCTCCGAAGGCTTGCGTAGGATGGCGCGTTCGCGTTCTACGCCGCAGCAGCCAGCGCTGCTGCCTCCCTTGCCAACAGGAGTCCGTGATGTTCAAGGCCATTGTGATCGACAAAGACACTGCAGGTTATCGCGCCCATCTGAGCCAACTGGAGGAGGTGCAACTGCCTGCAGGCGATGTCACGGTGCGGGTGGCCTACAGCACCCTGAACTACAAGGACGGCCTGGCGATCACTGGCAAAAGCCCGGTGGTGCGGCAGTTTCCCATGGTCCCCGGAATCGACCTGGCAGGCACCGTCGAAGCCAGCAGCCATCCGCGCTTTCGTCCGGGGGAGCAGGTGCTGCTCAATGGCTGGGGTGTGGGCGAGAGCCATTGGGGCGGGCTGGCGCAGAAGGCCCGGTTGCAGGGGGACTGGCTGATCCACCTGCCAGAAGCCTTCAGCGCGCGCCAGGCCATGGCCGTCGGAACTGCCGGCTACACCGCCATGCTGTGCCTGATTGCCCTGGAACGCAGCGGCCTGACCCCCGAGCACGGCGAAGTGCTGGTCACCGGTGCCAGCGGCGGCGTCGGCAGCTTTGCCATCAGCCTGCTGTCGCGCTTGGGCTACTCGGTGATCGCCGCCACCGGGCGGCCGGAAGAGGCCGACTACCTCAAGGCGCTGGGGGCCAGCCGTATCATCGAGCGCGCCGAACTGTCCGAGCCGGGACGCCCGCTGGCCAAGGAACGCTGGGCGGCGGCCATCGATTCGGTGGGCAGTCACACCCTGGCCAACGTCTGTGCCGGCACCGCCGCCGATGGTCTGGTGGCCGCCTGCGGGTTGGCCCAGGGCATGGATTTTCCGGCTTCGGTGGCGCCCTTCATTCTGCGAGGAGTGAGCTTGCTGGGGGTCAACAGCGTGACCCGTCCCTACCACGAACGGGTGCATGCCTGGGAGCGCCTGGCTGCCGAGGTGGACCCGCAGCACCTGCAGCGGATCACCCGCGAAGTGGGCCTGGAAGAGGCGTTGACCGTCGCCCGCGAACTGCTCGACGGCAAGGTCCGCGGGCGGGTGGTGGTGGACGTCAACCGCTGATATAAACCTCGGGCCGCTGCGCTGCCGGAACGTCGCGTGCGGCCTTCATTGCTGCACCTTCTAGGACCGACGCGAGCCCCGTGCCACGGACTGCTTCGCGGCCCTTCGTCCTCTTGATCCGAGGTTGCCTGTTCCATGTCGATTCCCGCCCAGCGCCCGCTCTGGCAGGTGTACCTGATCTTCCTCTTGCCCATGGTGCTGTCGAACTTTCTGCAGTCGTTCTCCGGCACCCTCAACGGCATCTACATCGGGCAGATGCTGGGGACCCAGGCCCTGGCCGCGGTGTCGGGGATGTTCCCCATCGTGTTCTTCTTCATTGCCCTGGTGATCGGCCTGGGCGCGGGGGCCTCGGTGCTGATCGGCCAGGCCTGGGGCGCCCGGGAGTTGGACACGGTCAAGGCGGTGGCCGGCAGTACCCTGTTGCTCGGCGCGTTGATCGGCCTGCTGGGGGCGGTGCTGGGCATGCTGTTTGCGCGGCCGGCATTGCAGGGGCTGGGGACCCCGCTGGATGTGCTGGACGATGCGGTGGGCTATGCCCGGGTGATGATGCTGATCATGCCGCTGCTGCTGGTGTTCGTGCTCTTTACCCAGTTGCTGCGGGGCGTCAGCGATACCCTGTCGCCGCTGCTGGCGCTGATCGTGTCGACCCTGGTGGGCCTGCTCCTGACTCCGGCGCTGATTCGTGGCTGGTTGGGTCTGCCACCCATGGGCATCCAGAGCGCGGCCTTCGCCGGGCTGGTGGGCAATATCCTGGCCATGGGTTTCCTGGTCTGGCGCCTGAGCGGTCGGGCGCACCCGCTGGCGCCGGATCGGGCGCTGTTCGCGGCGATGAAACTGGACCGGGCGATCCTCGGCAAAGTGCTGCGCATCGGCCTGCCCACCGGGGTGCAGATGGTGGTGATCTCACTCTCCGAGCTGGTGATCCTGGCCCTGGTCAACCGCCACGGTTCCCAGGCCACGGCGGCCTACGGCGCGGTGACCCAGATCGTCAACTATGTGCAGTTCCCGGCGCTGTCGATCGCCATCACCGCGTCGATCCTCGGGGCCCAGGCCATCGGCGCCGGGCGCCTGGAGCGCATCACCCCGATCCTGCGCACGGGCCTGGCGATCAACCTGTGCCTGACCGGGGCCCTGGTGCTGCTCGGCTACCTGATTTCCCACTGGCTGCTGGGGCTGTTCATCATCGACCCCACCGCCCTGGTGCAGGCCGAACACCTGCTGCACATCATGCTCTGGAGCATCCTGGTGTTCGGCTTCCAGGCGGTGGTGGGCGGCATCATGCGCGCCAGCGGCACGGTGCTGATGCCGGTGGCGATCTCGATTTTCTGCATCCTTGGGGTGCAGCTGCCGATGGCCTATCTGTTGGACGCGCACTTCGGCCTGCAGGGGGTATGGATGGCGTTCCCGGTGGCCTACCTGAGCATGCTGGTGCTGCAGACTGGCTACTTCAAGCGGGTCTGGCGGCACAAGCAGATCCAGCGGCTGATCTGAGGCCGTTGCCGCTCAGGCGCTGCGGGGCGAGCCTCGGCCAAAGCCGTTGACCACGATGTACAGCAACGGGCCGATGGAGACGAAGACCGCCGTCAGCAGCAGGTAGGGCAGCACCGACAGCGCCGAGCGTCCGCGGGCCCGGGCGTCTCGCAGCATCCACAGTCCAGCCAGCAGCGCCATCAAGTACAGGTCGATGACCACCTGTGCAGTGTCGGGTTGCGACAGCAGTTGCATGCCGAATTGCAGCAGCGACTGCTGTGCCTGGAGCAGGGTGAACAGGGTGTAGGCACTGAAGGCCAGCAGGGTCAGCAGCGCGAGGTAGGGGCGGGGCATGGTGGGTTCCTTGAGCCGGGAGGTGATCAGTCGTTGCACGGGGAGCGTTGCCGGCCCAGGTCCAGCATCAGGTAGAGCAGGCCGGTGGCACCGCAGGCGACGATCAGCGTTTGCGACAGCAGCGAGTCGAAGAGGTACAGCGGGTGCTGCTGAAGGTTGTAGTGCAGCCCGGCGTGAACCACGGCAAAGGCGGCCAGCAGTTGCCGACTGCTCCGTCGCATGGCCTGGCGCGGGTGCCCGATCAGCCACATCAGTGCGACGCACAGCGGTACATGCAGCGCAATGAACCACTGCTGGCCCAGCGCCGGATCGAGGTCGCGCAAGCCATACAGCAGGCGCCACTCGGCTTGGGCCACGGCGTCCAGTTCATGGCCGGCGAACAAGACCAGGCATAGGCGCCAGAGTGTTTTTCTCACCGTTAAACTCCTTGAACTACGGGGAGCGAACAGGCTAAGTGGCAACCCCCGGGCCACTCAATGACCTCCCAGGTCATAGACAGGCGTGGGGCACAAGCGCTCAGCTGGGCGGCACCGGACGACAATCACCTTCAAGGAATGAGTAGGGTTGCTGGCCAAGGCGGGTTTTCGCCCCAGTGGGGTGGTCGAGAACCTGGACGAGGATGATCCCGAACTGATCTTTTTCAAGCCTGTTCGCTGAGCTGTCCGCCAACGGCTAACCCACCCAAAGGATGACGGAACCCGATGATTGAACCCCTTGGACGCGTTCCCGCGCCAGCGCTGCCGGTCGGCGCGCAACTGCGCCAGCTGCGGCGCCAAGCGCGCTTGAGCCAGCTGGATCTGGCGTTGCAGGTGGGCATGTCGCAACGGCACCTGAGCTGCGTCGAGACCGGCCGGGCGCAGCCCAGCCCGGCGCTGCTGCATGGCTTGCTGAGCACCCTGGATACCCCACTGGAAATACGCAACCGGGTGTATCTTGCCGCCGGCTATGCCCCCCGTTATGCCGCCTTGCCATTGGACGACCCGGGCCTGGAGCCGGTGCGCGCCGCGCTGATGCACCTGCTCCAGGCCAACAACCCGGCGCCGGCCATTGTCATCGACGGCGGCTGGCAGGTACTGGCCGCCAATCGCGCCACCACGGCCTTGTTCGGGCTTTTGGGACTGCCGCCGGCGGCGCTGGAGCAAGGCTTCAATCTGCTGGCGAGCCTGCTGCTGCCCGGTGGTTTTGGCGACTGCCTGATCAATGCCGAAGAGATCCGTCAGGTGGCTTGGCAGCGGGCGGCCCGGGAGGCGGCGCAACAGCCAGGGCTGGCGGCGCTGCTGGCGAGCCTGCCGTGCCCCGGCGAGGCGGCGGGTGCTGCAAGCCTGGCCACGCCGTTGCTGCTGACCCGGGTGCGCGGGCCCACGGACGAACTGCGTTTTCTTTCCAC
This sequence comes from Pseudomonas sp. LD120, assembly GCF_009861525.1. Classification (GTDB taxonomy): domain Bacteria; phylum Pseudomonadota; class Gammaproteobacteria; order Pseudomonadales; family Pseudomonadaceae; genus Aquipseudomonas. Next base: position 2,996,307 of record NZ_WVHL01000005.1, read on the forward strand.
CTTCACCACCTTTGGCATGCCCCAGGACATCACTGTGGCGTCATTGCGCATCGAGCACCTGATCCCCGCCGACCAGGCCACCTGGCAGGCGCTGACCCAGGCCTGCGAGGTCGATCCGTCCTAGAGCGCCAAGGTGCGGGCCGGTGCCGCTGCGGTCACAAGGGGGTGAGGCTTGAGGCGCGGCGGGTACGGCTCCAGCGCCGTGCCAGGTAGCCGTAGACCGAGAGGTTGATCACTAGAACCAGGCTGCCCAGCCAGAGCTGGATGCCCGGGGTCAGCCCGGCGGGGTAGATCAGTGGGATCAGGTAGTGCTCGATGAACCCGGCCCCGTAGCCATCCTGGCCGGCGGCGTGGCGCAACAGGTTTTCCCAGCGGGTCAGCGGGCATTCCAGGTGCAGGACTTCCACCGCCACACCCCAGGCCGCGGCGGGCAGGTGCAGCAGCATCAGCCGTGGATGGCGCAGCACCAGCAGGCCTCCCAGCAGCACGAAGACGATGAAGGACAGGTGAAACAGCACCAGGCTGTCAGCGGCGATGCGGTAGAACATGGACGGGTCCTTGTGGCGGGCGGCAGGTCCTTGGCGCGAGCGCGCGGGCAATATACCGATGACGGTGGGCGCTGTGGAGGGCGATTGCCCCCGGCCTCTTGAAAAAGTCTGGACCAAGGCCCCAGGCCGAGGCGTTTTCTGCCGAGCAGCGCGGCTGCGCTACCTATACTGCACAGACGTCAAGGCGCCCTAGCGAGCCTGACACGGTCTTTCTGGGAGGACTCTGCCTTGTGGCCGCTGGCGATCCGCTCCTGTCATTCGCTCCTGGCATTGCGCTGCTGCACGCTGCTGATGTTGCTGGTGATCAGCGGCTGCGCCGGGCGCGCCCCGGAACCGGCCCCGGCGCTCCCGGTCAGCCCGCTCACCTGGCGCCAGGTGGATGCGGAGCTGCTGCACGCGTCCCGTTCCGCCACCTTGCAGGCCGAAGTCTACACCCAGGGTTCCATGGCGCATTGGCGCACGCGGATCTATCAGCAGACCGACGAAAACTTCATCCCCTGGTTCAGTGGCTACTGGACCCAGGAGTGGCTGTCGCTCAAGGTCGGCTGGTACGCCCTGAGCAGCGGGGGCGATGACCAGCAAACCTCCAAGCGTCTGGCCGGTTACCTGCAGCAACAGTATCAGCGCCGGGTTCTGGCCCCGGTGGCGCTGGACATCGATGCCGATGGCATTGCCGGCGAGGCCATGGAGTTCTATGTGCAGTTGCTGCGCCAGCAACTGGTGCTGATCGCCCGCCATCATCAACTGCCTGCACCGCAACTGGATCAGCACTTTGATCGAATCCTGGCCATCGATCTGGGACCCGATGCTGGCCAGCGCGCCTCTTTGGCCCAACTGCTGCGGGTCGAACCCATCGCCCGCTTGCCCGCCTACGGGCCGCTGTTGCAGAAAATACAGGTCGCGCCGACGACAGCAGAGGGCACGCCGGCGCCCGGGGTCTCGCAGGTGGCCCAAGTGACCAGCGACAAACTCCAGGCCGAGTTCGCCGGTCGTGGTGTAGCCGGAGCGGTGGCTGCTTCCGTGGGGCGGGTGGCCGGGGCCTTGATCTCTGTCGGGGTGGCAGGGGTTCGGGCGTTGGTGCATAGCAGTGATCGCGAGGCTCTGCAGGCCCAGACTCGCCGCGATCTGGGCGCGGCGTTCGATCAGGCGTGGTTGACCCAACTGCATGACCCTGAACATGGCGTCATGGCGGGCGTGTATTACCTTGGCCGGCAGATCGAAGGCCAGTTGCAGCAGGCGCCGCCACTGATTGAACCAGGCGGCGCGCCGTGGCGTCCCTGAAAGACCGTTGCCGGATCAGCCTTCCACCGGCGCACTGACACGCGCTGCCTGGGCGGCGCTGATGGCCGGTGCGAGCTGAACTTCATAGTCACTGACCCCTGCGGCATGGCGCCCGGCGATGTAGCCGAAGGTCATGGCTGGTCCCAGGTTAATCCCGCCGGAAGGGTAGAAACCGCCCATGACACTGGCCATGTCCGTGCCGGCCGCATACAGCCCCGGGATCACCGCGCCGGTCTGGTTCAGCACTTGGGCCTGAGCATTGGTCTTGAGTCCGGCAAAGGTGCCGAAACTGCCGGGCAGCACTTTCACTGCGTAGAACGGTGCTTGCTCGATGGCCGCCACACAGGGGTTGGGGCCGGGGTACAGCGGGTCGCCCTGTTTGCGGTTGTAGGGTGTCGAACCGCGACCGAACTCAGGGTCCTGGCCCTGCCGGGCATGCTGGTTGAACGCTTGTACCGTGGCGGCCAGGCCTTGTGGGTCGATGCCGCAACGCCGTGCCAGCGCCTGGATGGAGTCGGCCCGTTGCAGGTAGCCGTTGCCCAGCAGATGGCCCACGGGCAGGGGGAAGGGGCGGGCATAACCCAGCCCGTAGCGACGCTGGAAGCGGTGGTCGCAGATCAGCCAGGACGCCACTTTCTCGCCGGCCGGAACCGCTTCCAGCATGGCCGCGGTGTAGTCGTAGTAACCGTCGGCTTCGTTGACGAAGCGTTTGCCATTGGCCAGCACCCCGATCACCCCGGGTTTGGCCCGATCGATGATATGGGGAAAGTGGCCGATGCTGCCGTCGGCGTGTCGCACCCGCGATACCGGGGCCCAGGCCACCGGGCTGGCCAGGTCGGTGGCCAGCACGGCGCCGGCGGCCTCGCCGAGACGAATGCCGTCCCCCGAGCAGCTCAAGGGGGGCAAGGCCAGGTGCTCGTCGGCGCCAGGCGCCCGGGGAAACAGCGCTTGGCGTCGCACTGGGTCGTGGGCAAAACCGCCGGCCGCCAGGACCACACCGCGACGGGCACGGATCTCCCGCGGTCCCTGAGGCGTGTCGACCAGGGCGCCGTGCACCCCTTGTTCGTCCCGTAGCAGCGAACGGGCCGGCGACGACTCCAGCAGATTCACTCCCAGGTCCTGGGCCGACTTCGCCAGCCGGCCGATCAGCGCCACGCCGTTCACCAGGTGCATGGCCCGGCCGTGCAGCGCCAGGTCCCGCAGATGGCGGACAAAGCGCTTGCCCACATGCAACAGCGACTTGAACGAGCGCGTCATGCTGAGAAAGGCGCCCAGATCGGCTCCGGCCATGATCGGCATGCCCAGGAACGAGGTCTCGCGCAGGGGCCGGCGCAGGCGTGCCAACAAGGGACCGATGACTCGGGCGTCATAGGGCGCGGCGATCACCTGGTGGCCCTCGATACCGGCTCCGGGCACCTGGCCGTGGATGTCCGGAATGCCATTGCCGTCGACGAACTGCAGGGCGGTGTGCTGTTCGAAGAAGCCGACCATCTGCGGCCCGTTATCGAGGAAGGCATCGATGCGCGCCGCGTCATAGCGATGCCCCAATTCGTGCTTGAGGTAGGTGCGCGGTTGTTGCGGGTCTTCATGAATGCCGACACGGCGGGCCAGCGGATTGCCCGGCACCCACATCCAGCCGCCGGACCAGGCGCTGGCACCGCCGAAAGTGGAATCCTTTTCCACTACTACCACGTTCAGCCCATGCCAGGCCGCGGTTACGGCACAGGCCAGACCGGCAGCTCCGGAGCCGATCACCAACAGGTCACAATCAAGAGGCGGGAGGGTTGCGGCGGGAACTTCGCTCACGATGACAGGCCTTTTTGGTGTATTTATAAAAAATGGAATTATGTTCCATAATTGTGGAAAACTATTTCATGTGGCCGCGAGGCTGTCAAACCCGCTGCGTTTGCAGGTGGTAACGCCGTGTGCAGCGGCGTTGTCCGGGGATAGGAGAAAGGGGGGGGCGGGGCCTTGGTGGCGCCCGTCAGGGTTTGCGCAGGATCAGGTCGAACCTGTGGTTGTGCTTGGGGCCGCGCAGGCTCTTGCCCAGCCCTTCGCTTTCCTCGAAATGCTCGATGTGCAGGCCGGCGCACAGTGCTTGTGCGGCGCTGCGGGAGTGAAAAGTCAGGTCTGGCACCGTGGCCCATTGGTCCCGCTCACCGAACAGCTGGCCCACCAGCAATGCGCCGGGTTGCAAGGCCTCGACTTGCACCTGCCAGAACCGGGCGAAGGCGTCGGGGCGACAGAACGGCCAGGCCAGTCCGGCGTGAATCAGCTGGGCCGGCGCCAGTTCATTGAGGGTTTCGAAGTGCCCCTGGACGGCACGTAGGCGACCTTCGGCGAGGGTTCCGGCGCGGTCTTTGAGGCGCTCGATGGCGCTCGCTTGCTGGTCGATGGCCAGTACCCTCCAGCCGCGCTCCAGCAATAAGCAGGTCTCGATGCCCGAGCCGCAACCCAGGTCAATGGCCAGAGGGTGGTCCATGTCGGGCAGGTACAAGGCCAGGGCGTGGCACAACAGGGGTGAAGGTGGGCGACCCTCGAAAGCCTTGTAGAAGGCTTCCCAACGAGCGGACTTCTCACTGTCTGGTGCCGGCATGAATCACTCCTTGATGGTTGGCGCCACATCCTACCGGAGCCCGGCCATCCTTTGCCGGGTTTCAGCTAGCACAAAGCCGAGGGGCCGGTCTGGTGCGCAAGGCAAATGCCGGGCAAGAAAAAGCCGCGCGCTCCCAGGGAGCGCGCGGCGCCGTTCAACCACCGAAGGGGCGGTCAGCTCACTACGCGGTAGCACGGCTCATAGGCCGCGCCGCCAGGCAGCTTCATGCGGTGCTGCTCGACGAAGGCTTTGAGCAGTTGGTCCAGAGGCTGCATGATCGCCGAGTCGCCGTGGATGCTGTACGGGCCTTTCTCTTCGATCAGGCGGATGCCCTGGTCCTTGACGTTGCCGGCGACGATGCCGGAGAACGCGCGACGCAGGTTGGCCGCCAATTCATGGGGCGCCAAGCCATGACTCAACTGCAGGTTGGCCATGTTCTCGTGGGTCGGATCGAAGGGGCGCTGGAAGCCTTCGTCGATCTTCAGCAGCCAGTTGAAGTGGAAGGCGTCGTTGCGCTCGCGGCGGAACTGCTTGACGGCCTTCAGGCCCTCGGTCATCTGCCGGGCCACTTCGGTCGGGTTGTCGATGATGATCTGGTAGTGCTGCTGCGCCGCGTCGCCCAGGGTCGCCAGGACAAAGGCGTTGAGCTGCTCCAGGTAGGGCGCTGCGCTCTTGGGACCGGTCAGGATCACCGGGAACGGCAGGTCGCGGTTGTCCGGGTGCATGAGGATGCCCAGCAGGTAGAGGAATTCCTCGGCGGTGCCGGCGCCCCCCGGGAAGATGATGATGCCGTGGCCGACGCGGACGAAGGCCTCCAGGCGCTTCTCGATGTCCGGCAGGATCACCAGCTCGTTGACGATGGGGTTGGGGGCTTCGGCGGCGATGATCCCCGGCTCGGTCAGGCCCAGGTAGCGACCGCCGTTCATGCGCTGCTTGGCGTGGGCAATGGTCGCGCCCTTCATCGGGCCCTTCATCACGCCCGGACCGCAGCCGGTGCAGATGTCCAGCTTGCGCAGGCCCAGTTCGTGGCCGACCTTCTTGGTGTATTTGTATTCTTCGGTATTGATCGAGTGGCCGCCCCAGCACACCACCATCTTCGGCTCGACGCCGGGGCGCAGGGTGCGGGCGTTGCGCAGCAGGTGGAAGACGTAGTCGGTGATGCCCTGGGAGCTGTCCAGGTCGATGCGCTGGCTGTCCAGTTCGTTCTCGGTGTAGACGATGTCGCGCAGGGCGCTGAAGAGCATTTCCCGGGTGCTGGCAATCATCTCGCCGTCGACGAAGGCGTCGGCCGGCGCGTTGAGCAACTCCAGGCGCACGCCGCGGTCCTGCTGGTGAATGCGTACTTCGAAATCGTGGTAGGCGTCGAGGATGGTCTTGGCGTTGTCGACGTGGGCACCGGTGTTGAGGATCGCCAGGGCGCATTGGCGGAACAGGGTGTAGATGCTGCCGGAACCGGCGGCGCTGAGTTGTTGTACTTCACGTTGCGAGAGGGTTTCCAGGCTGCCTTTCGGGCTAACCGAAGCATTGATCACGTGTCTTTGCGGCATTCATCCATTTCCTGAAAGCTGCGCCACCACACCGTTTGGCGCAGTGGCGAAAAAGTGGGGCAGTGAACAGAGCCACCGGTACGGGGCTTGGTTTCCAGCGGCAGGGCAAGAAAGCAAACGTCGTTGCGAGGGTATTCGCTGCTTGAATCTACCTCATGCGGGCCCGCCGTGGCGGGAAAAATGATGATTCGCCGCGGCCACATCCGTGAATCAGGCAAAGGCCCGTTGCACGAGTTGCGGCAGAACCTCGCCGGCCGGGCCCGTCAGGCTGTACGCCTGTGGCGCGCGACACGCCTGAGGCTGCGGGTCGAAGTGCTCCCACAGGCCGGTCAGGGCATCGCGAAAAGTCGAGATGCCACTTTCCGCCGAGACGGCGGCACCGCTTCATACCACTATATGCCGGGCCTGGGCCAGGCGCTTGGGATCGAACGGCATGGTTGAACATGTTCCGGGCGTGGGTGAAAGAACGGAGCGGCTGTTTCCGTGTTCGGACCGGTACTAAAAAAGCGCCGGGCTTGCAGCGTAAATGAATTTATCCTCAAGTCGCCGCTCATAACGCTTGTCAGCGCTCATGTCTGTAGCCGCCTCAATCCATCAGGGAGTGTCACCCTCATGAACCCAGCCTCGCCCCTCAACCCCGGTACCCACTCCCGTTTGATTCTGGTGGTGGAGGATGAGCCGACGGTGCTGGAGTTTCTCCGCGAGATCTTGCAAGACGAAGGGCTTGCCACCGAAGGCTTTGAACGTGCCGATCAGGCGTGGGAATACTTGCAGGAGCGGGCGGCGGACGTGGCCCTGTTGCTGACTGATATCAGCATGCCCGGCACCCTCAATGGCGCCAGCCTGAGCAACCTGTGCGGTGAGCGCTGGCCGTTGCTGCCGATCGTGATCATGTCGGGTTTCGAGACCCCCGAGAGCTCCGGGGTGCGTTATCCGGTGTCCTTCATTCGCAAGCCCTGGACCATCGGGCAGGTCCTCGACTGCGTGCAAGGTGCGTTGAAATCGGCTCAGGGTTGAGGCGTTGCGCCTCACCCCGGCCAATCGCCGGTGTTACTCCTTGACGCTCATGAACTCATTGGCCCAGACGATGTAATCCTCGGGTTGGGTGTAGGTATGCGCCAGCTCGGTGGCGCTCAGGTCCGAGGCCTGGGTGAAGATCTGCCGCTGTTCGCGCAGGCAGTCGTAGGTGGCCTTGATCGCGGCGAAGTAGGCGGCATGGCCGTCCACCGCGATTTTCACCCCCAGCTCGGCCAGGCGGGCATCGTCGCGCAGCTCCGGGTTGCCGTAGGTCACCAGCATCAGCGGCACGCTCAGGTGCTCGGAGATCTGTTCCAGTTGCTCGAAATCACGGATACCGACCATGCAGATGGCATCGGCGCCGGCGCGTTCATATTGCTGGGTGCGGCTGATGATTTCCTGCACTGGCAGGATGCCGGCGTTGGTCCGGGCGATGAGCGCCAGCTCCGGATCGACCCGGGCTTCCAGGGCGGCGCGGATTTTGCCGACGCCTTCGGCGACCGAAATCAGGTCGGTGGATTTACGTCCGAACTGTGCCGGCAGCAGGGTATCTTCGATGGTCAGCGCGGCGATGCCGGCGCGCTCCAGTTCCACCACGGTGCGCATCACGTTGAGGGCGTTGCCATAGCCGTGGTCGGCGTCGGCGATCACCGGCAACTGAGCCACGCGGCCGATGCGGGTGGCTTGCTCGGCGAACTCGCTGAGGGTGATCAAGGCGAAGTCGGGGGCCGCCAGCACTTGCAGCGAAGCCACGGAGCCGCCGAGGATGCCCACTTCAAAACCCAGGTCGGCGGCGATGCGGGCGGACATCGGGTCGAACACTGAAGCGGTGTGGTAGCAGGAGTGGGAAGCGATCAGTTCACGGAAACCGCGGCGCAAATCTTGATGGGAAAGCCTGGACATAACAGCTCCGAGATAGGATCGAGAGATCGACCTTGAGGTCGAGTCAGATTTTGCAATCAGTTCCCTTGGCGAGCCGGGGAAAGAGCGGCTCGCAGCGAAACGTTAGTGGGGCAAATGAAGATGAATCAAGGTGGGTAGCAAGGCGTCTTTATCCCGCTCGGTTGCGCGAACCGGCAGGTTTGTTATGCGAGGCCGACATAGCAGAACGAGGCTATCACGCTCCAAGGCCGTAGTTGATGAGGAATTTGCATAGCATTATGCCGGACCGGCATTGGCATTTTTTTCTAACTGAATATTACAGATGCCTGCCGAGGGGACTTCAGGTGCTGATTGGCGCTGTTCGGGTACTTGTCGAGCGCTGGTAAATCAACCAAGCTGCCGCGCCTCGAATGGCAGCTTGGCAACTGCGCAATGGCTTGGTTCAAGGATGCAGGTAATGACGCTCAGGGTGTTGGTGGTCGGTGGTTATGGCAATTTCGGCAGCATCGTCTGCCGCTATCTGATCCAGACGCCCGGGGTGCATCTGCTGATTTCCGGGCGCGACCCGCACAAGCTCGCGGCCAAGGTTCAGGCGCTGCAAGCCGAGGGTGGACAGCCCTGCGAAGGCTGGTGCGGCGATGCCATGGGCCCGCAGTGGGTGCCAGCGCTCAAGGCCCTGGACGTGCATTGGGTGATCCACACCGCAGGGCCGTTCCAGGGCCAGCCCTATGCGGTGGCCCAGGGCTGCATCGAGGTTGGGGTCAACTACTGCGACCTGGCCGACTGCCGCCAGTTCGTGCGCGGTATCGGCACCCTGGATGAAGCGGCCCGGGCCGCCGGGGTGGCACTCCTCAGCGGGTGCAGTTCGGTGCCGACCCTGTCGACGGCGATCATCGATGAACACCGTGAGCGTTTCTCCCGCATCGATCGGATCGAGCACGGTATTTCCTCCTCGGCGAAAATGCCCGGCCTGTCCACCATCCAGGGCGTGCTGGCCTACGCTGGCCGGCCGATCCTGCAACTCAAGAACGGCCAACCACACCCGGTGATCGGCTGGCAGGGCCTGACCCTGCGCAAGCTGCCCAGGTTGGGCATGCGGCTGGTGGCCAATGTCGATGTGCCGGACTTGGACCTGTTCGCCGAGCGCTACGGCGCCCACACCCTGAGCTTCAAGGCCGGCGCCGGGCTGAAGATCGCCGGGCTGGCCAACGCCCTGCTGGCCCAGGCGGTGAAGCTCGGGCTGATCGCCGACCCGGCGCCGTGGGCGGCGCGTCTGCATCGTTGCGGCACTTGGTTTGAAGGTTTCGGCGACGGCCTCAGTGCCCTGTACGTGGACGTGCAGGGCCTGGGCCGGGACGGTCAGCCGCTGTCGATGTACGCGCAGTTGACCGCCACCCACGATCACGGCCCGGAGATCCCCAGCTGCGCGGCAGTGGCCCTGGTGCACAAGCTGCTGGCCGGCCAGGTGCCGGCACCGGGGGCGCGCTCCAGTGCCGGCGAGGTCAGTGTCGAGGAGTACCTGCGGGCGATCGACGATGCGGCTCACCTGCAGATGCAGGTGAGCTTCTCGCGCCAGGCGGTTTAACGCCGGCTTACCACAGCAGGGGCTTGGCGAGGTCTTTCCAGAACAGCCAGCGGCGCAGTTCGTGGTGCTCGCCGGTGCCGATCTGCCAGTCCGGTCGTCCGCCCTCCAGGGCGATCTTGACGATGATCCCGGCATAAGTCGCGGCCACCAGGGTCTTGCCATCGGCGCTGATGTCCATGGCGGTGAGGGTCGAGCCAATGTAGTGCTGCCAGCGCTGCTCGCCGGTTTCACTGATGGCCCGCAGGTAGCCGTAGGCGTCGCCGATGATGAACTCGTCGCCCCGTGAAGCCGCGGCGTACACCCGGGCACCTTCCTGCAGCACCGGGGTGCGCGGGTCGTCACTGTAGAAGTCGGTGCTCAGACCCGGCAGGTCGGCCACCGCCACCCCCAGGCTGGCGCCACCATAGAAGTGGCAGGCATTGAGCAGCAGGCGGTCGCCGCGCAGGTTGAAGTGAGCGAAGTGCGGGTACTCGCTGGCGGGACCGATCTGCGCGACCTGCTGCAACTTCGCATCGAACACCAGGTGCATCCCGCTTTGTTCGCCCACGGCGATCCACTGGCCGTCGGGCGACACCGCGCCATGTTCCATGCTCAGGCCGATGCTCAGGTCTTCAGCGGTGACGCCGTCGGCCAGGTCCTGCTGGATGTCCTCAAGGCTGCGCAGCAGGCGTGTGGCGCCATCGGCAGCCAGGACGAAGATGCCGTCGGCACTCACCAGCAGCACCCGGCGCCCGTCGGGGAAGGGGGTCAGGCTGGTGGGAGCGGGGCGTCCGCTGTCTTCAAGCTCCAGACCCGCAGGCAGGCCCGCGTGAGGGGTGGGCCAGGGAAAGCTTGCCACCTGAGGCCCGTTCCAGCCGTCAGTGACCTGGATGCCCTCGGCCCGGCCCCAGGCGAAATAGCGTCGCTGCGGGCACATGCCGAAGCACTCCACCTGCTCCAGGGTCTGGATCCGTGCATCGTCGATATGCACCACGAAGCCGGCCTCGTAGGGCGTGCCGATGCGGGCCAGCAGGCTGCCGTCCGGCAACAGGGCCAGGGTCGGAATCATCCGCCCCTGGCTGTCCAGGCGCGGCGTCAGTGGGAAGTGTGCCGGTGGCCAGTCCTGGCGAAAGGCCTGGCGCGTGGCCTCGTCATGGGGGCCCTGATTGCTCGCTTCCAGGGCGGCTTGCCAGTCCGCCAGCAGGTGCTCGGTGTCAGGCATGTTCGGCTCCTTCAAGCCCTTCCAGCCCTCGCGGGTGCCGGTTTCGACATAGTGGTTGATGTCGCGGGCATAGGTCAGCACGGCTTGCTGCCATTGCTGTTGCGGGGACAGGTTCGAATTCGACTGGGACATGCGCTCAGGACTCCTTGTGGCGCTGGAAAGGTGCGGCAAACCGGGGGGGGGCCGGAAAAACGCGCAGTTTATCCCTAGGGGGCGTTTCTTTTACAAGCGTCCCGGGGTTTTGCTGAGAGGAAAAGTCGTTGCCGTTCGGGTTTGTTGCAGCCGTGTGGCCATGGCCGGGAAGTGCTTGGACAGTCAGCAGAAAAATGTCAGATTTTGAGTCGCGGCCTGGACCTTTTTCCGCAATACGCAATCATTACTGGGTGAAAAACATAAGGAGAGACGCATGTTCATTCGGTCATTGACCCTCGCTACTCTGCTCGCTGTCACCGGCCCCGTCCTGGCTGCCGACAACGATGGCCCATTGATTCAGGACCTGGGCAAGTCACGGCCATTGATCGTGATCGCTCCCAGCAAAGTGGACCCGACCCTGGTGAGCCTGAAGAAGTCCCTGGATGAACCGGCCAACCGTCAAGCCTTCAACGAACGCAACATGGTCCTGTACACGGTGATCAATACCATCGGCCAGCGCGATGGCAAGGACATCGATCCGCAATCCACCATGGCCCTGATCCGCAGCCTCAAGCTCGGCGCCGGGGCGCAGACCAAGGTGATCCTGGTGGGCAAGGACGGCGAGAAGAAACTGGAGCATTCCGGGGCCATCGAGCTCAAGGAGCTTTTCAGTACCGTTGACCAATTGCCAGCGGCGGAGAAGCAGGCCGCGGCTCCAGCCCCGGCCCCAGAACCGGAAACCAAACCGGCCAATGCCAAGGTGCTGAACGATTGACTTGCAGGGGCGGCTAGCCCGGGGCAGGTGCTGAACGCCGCGGCGCTTGCCAACCCGCATCGCCTCGGCCTGGGCGCGATTACCGCGCTTCGAGGGTCTGGCGCAGCTTGTCGACGATCATCTCCACTTCCGCGGCATCGATCACCAGGGGTGGCAGCAGGCGGATGGTGTTGCCCCGGGTGACATTGATCAGCAGGCCATGATCTCGGGCGGCGATCTGCACCAGCTGGCGCGCCGGCTGCACCAGCTCGATCCCTACCATCAGCCCCAGCCCGCGAACCTCCCGCACCGCTGGATGCCCTGCCAGTTCCTCCCGCAGCCGACGCAGCAGTTGGGCGCCGCGTTGCTCGGCGTTGGCCAGCAACTGCTGCTCCTCGATGATCTCCAACACGGTGCAGGCCGCCCGACAAGCCAGGGGATTGCCGCCGAAGGTACTGCCATGGCTGCCTGGGGTGAACAGTTCGGCGGCCTTGCCCCGGGCCAGGCAGGCGCCGATGGGAATGCCGTTGCCCAGGCCCTTGGCCAGAGTCATCACATCCGGCACCACCCCTTCGTGCTGGCAGGCGAACCAGCGCCCGGTGCGCCCGACGCCGGTCTGGATCTCGTCGAGCATCAGCAACCAGTTGCGCCGTGTGCACAGTTCGCGCACGGCCTTGAGGTAGCCGGGCGCAGCCAGCTGGATACCGCCTTCACCCTGGATCGGCTCCATCAGTACGGCGCTGATGCGCGGACCGTGCTTGGCAGCCACTGACGCCAGGGCGGCCAGATCGCCGAATGGCACCTTGAGAAAACCGTCCGGCAGTTGGCCATAGCCCAGGCGCACCGCCGGGCCATCACTGGCGGAGAGGGTGGCCAGGGTACGGCCGTGAAAAGCGTTGTGCATGACCACCACCAAGGGCTGTTCGATACCCTTGTGCCAGGCGTGAAGACGCGCCAGCTTGAGCGCGGTTTCATTGGCCTCGGCCCCTGAATTGTTGAAGAACACCCGCCCCATGCCGCTCAGGCGGGTCAGCTTGGCGGCCAGTTGCTGCTGCCAGTGGATGTCATAGAGGTTGGAGCTGTGCAGCAGCAGGCCGGCCTGTTCGCTGATGGCACTGACCAGCCGCGGATGAGCGTGGCCGATGCCGGTCACCGCGACCCCGGCGATGGCGTCCAGGTATTCGCGACCGGCCTGGTCCCAGAGGCGGGTGCCCAGGCCTTTGCAAAAACTCAGTGACAGGGGTTGGTAGGTGCTCATCAGGCAGGCGGCGGTCATGGCGGCTGATTCCATCGTTGTGGGTGTGTTGCCAGTATCGTTAGCCACCTTGGATGGATAAACTCGCCATTTCTTTAATCATCTTGAAATCAGGGTTGATAATGGATCTGTTCCAGGCAATGTCGGTGTACGTCAAGGTGGTGGAAGCGGGGAACATGACCGCTGCCGCGCGGGAATGCGGCATGTCCACCACCATGGTCGGCAATCACCTGCGGGCCCTGGAACAGCGTCTCGGGGTGCGCCTGCTCCATCGCACGACGCGACGCCAGCGCCTCACCGACTTCGGCAGCGATTATTACCAGCGCTGCCTGGCGGTACTGGGGCTGGTGGCGGACTCCGAGCGCCTGGCGGAACAGGTCCAGGGCGAACCCACCGGCACCTTGCGCATCACCGCGCCGTTGACCTTCGGTACCGAGCGCCTGGCGCCAGCCCTGAGCGAGTTCCGGGAGCGCTGTCCGCAGGTCAAGGTGGAACTGACCCTGGCCAACCAGCGCTTCGACTTGACTGACGGCACCTTCGATGTGGCCGTGCGCCTGGGCAACCTGGACACCTCGGCGCTGATCGCCCGGCGTCTGCAGGATTACACCCTGACCATTTGCGCCGCGCCGGAGTACCTGGAGCGCTGCGGTACGCCGCAAGTGCCGGAAGACCTGCAGCAGCACAACTGCCTGGCCTTTGCCTACCCGGCCGGTGACGAGTGGAGTTCCACCGCCACCCAGTGGCCCTTGCGTGGGCCCGAGGGCGATGTGCTGATTCCGGTGTCCGGCTCGCTGCTGACCAACACCTCGTCCGGTCTGCACCGTGCGGCCCGGGGTGGGCTGGGGCTGGTGATGATGCCCGATGCGCTGGTGGAGGAGGACCTGCAGCAGGGCCGGCTGGTGCCGGTGCTGCAGGACTATCAGTTGCCGTTTCGGACGATGCACCTGTTGTATGCCCAGGACCGCTACCGCCTGCCCAAGCTGCGCCACTTTGTCGACTTCGCCCTGCAGAAGTGGGGGCGTCAGGCCGACTCGGCGGCCAGCAACATCATCGCTGCCGACAAGGTATGAGCGTCGCTGATCTGGCCGGCAGCGATCATCGCCAGCAACTCCTGGCGGCTGACCCACAGTACATGGTCCACCTCGCCATCGGTGGCGGCGCTCTGCTGGTCGGCGATCTCGACCTGACACACCGCCACCGCGCTGGCGATCAGCGAAGTGTTGCTGTGCAGCAAGCCCAGTTGGCGGACCTGCGATGCCTGCCAGCCAGTCTCTTCCAGCAGTTCCCGGGCTGCGGCCTCACAGGCGCTTTCCCCGGCATCGATGGCGCCCCGGGGAAACTCGATGGACTGGCCGCCAATGGCCCGGCGCTTGAGCTCCACCAGCATCAGCCGGCCATCGGCCAGGGTGGGTACGGCCACCACGCCGTTCACCGCCTGGGCTTCCTTGATGATGAAGTAGCCGTTTTCGCGGACCACCTTGAAGTACGGGGTTTGCAGCAGGCACTGGCTTTCGGTGACGGAACTCATGGGCGGCATTACTCCAGAAAACAACGATCGAACAGGTACAACTCGGTGGGCTTGAGGCTTTCCACCGTGGCTTGCGGGCGGCCACCATCGCCGCTTTTCTTGCGCCCGGTTTCCTGCAGGTAACCGGCTTCGCTCATCTTCAGCAGGCGCTGGCGGATGCTGGTCTTGAGCACCGGCCGTTGCAGCACCCGGGAGAAGATGCTCACCGCCTCCGGGGCACTGAACTCGTTGCCGAGAAACATCAGCGGCAGGCTGCTGTAGAGGGATTTGGAAAACAGCCGCTCCCTTGCCTGGGCCACCAGGTTGTTATGGTCGAACGGCAGCTTGAAGGCGCCGCTGGCCACCTCGCCGAGGGCAAAGAAACCCTGCTGCGGGCCCGGCTGCACCGGCTCGCTGACGATCCCCAGGTAGAAGGTCGAGGACGACCAGCAACGCGGGTCGCGGAAGGCGTCACCCACGGTGCCTACTTGTTCCAGCCAGGCCAGGGGCATGTCGACCTTACTCGAACGGCGCAGGCGTTCCACTGCGTCGCTCAGGCTGCGGTCCTCGACACCGCCGTTGACCACGATGCCCGGCAGCGCCCAGTGCCCGGCAAAGGGCTCGGCGTCGCGTTGATGGAGGAGAATCTCCAATTCGCCGAGGTTGCGGTTATAGCGCAGCAGGCACAGGTCGATGGTGTGCAGGTAGGCGCTGGGGAGGGTGGTGCGGTCGTGCATATCAACTTCCGTGGGCGGCGTAGAGGCCGTAGTTTAGCGGATTCATGCCCGGTGCCAGCCACTGGCTGGGCGGTGTTTCGCCGCGGGCCAGGCACTGGCGCAACACGCTGCTGCGCACCCCGGGCTGTTCCTCGATGCACAGGATGGAAAAGCGTTGCAGCAATTCTTCGCCGCGATGGAACCTGGGCAATCGCCGCGCCACGTCTTCGCCCACCACCAGGGCGATGCGCTTGCCGTCCAGGGCCAGATCGTCGGCCAGGCGCTGCAGTAGGGTGAAGCTGTAGACCGGCCGCGGATCGGCCAGGCCCAGTTGCTGCTCCAGACGGCTCACCGCCAGTTCGGCCGAGCATTCGGGTTGCAGGTGTGTGGTGATCGCCTGCAACCAGTGGGCCCGCTGCTCGAAGTCGGCCATGCGCTTGCCATCCGGGTGGCGAAAGCTGGGCACCACCAGCACCCGGCGGGCGTGGCGCGCGGCTTCGAGCATCACCTGGGCGTGTCCGGCGTGGGGCGGGTTGAAGGCGCCGCCATAGAGGGCCAGTTCAAACATCTGCCTTTCCTCAATTGGTACATGACGTGTACCTTAACATCGATTTTGTCGTCGGAGAATCTCCTTTTTAACCTTGTTTATGAAGATAAATTGAAGTTCGATTGAGGAAAATAAAATCCATAGGGGGGTTGTCATGAAAGTACATGACATGTACTTTGTGCTCCATGCAGAGGAGAGACCCAGCATGAACAGCCAAACGATGAAGACCGCTTCCTTCGATGTCGATGCACAAAAGAGCTTTACCCCGCTGTGCCCGGACGAGTTGCCCGTGGCCGAAGGCGACCGCATCGGCGGCGAGCTGAATTTCATGGCGACCCTGGCCAGCCTGCGCATCGGCAGCAAGGACGCCCACAGCCACCAGGCTCCCTGGGTGGTGGCCGAACACGCACAGATGCTCCAGCCCACTGGCCTGGAACACGCCGACCTGACCTGGGTCAGCCACTGTGTACCGGGCACCGCAGGCTTCACCCTGCTGGACGAGTTGCCCACGCCCTATGACTACGACTACTTCGTGTGGAAGGGCGTGGAGCCGGACCTGCACCCCTATGGCGCCTGCTACCACGACCTGCACGGCAAGCTGTCCACCGGGGTCATCGAGTACCTCAACAGCCAGGGCGTGCGACAAGTCATCGTCGGCGGCCTGGCCCTGGATTTCTGCGTCAAGACCACCGCGCTGCAACTGGCCGCCGCCGGCTTCAAGGTGATCATCCACCTGCCGGCGTGCCGGGCCATCAGCGCCGAGGGCGCCACCCAGGCGATCGACGACATGCAACGAGCGGGCATCACGGTGGCCACAACCCGCGAAGCAACCACCCGAGTGGCCAAGGCTTGAGGAGTCATCATGGAAAGTGCATTCGACCGTAACAACGGCGTGATTCAGAGCCTGCTGGACACCGACTACTACACCTTCACCATGATGCAGGCGGTGCTGCACCAGCACCCCAATGTCGATGTGGAATACCAGTTCATCGTCCGTTCCAAAGAGTCCCTGGTGCACCTGATCCCCGAGATCCGCCAGGAGCTGGAAAAGCTCGCCGGCCTGCAGATGCGCGAAGGCGAACAGCGCTTTTTGTTCAACAAGCGCTTTCGCGAATACCTGACCCCGGATTTTGAGCAGTTTCTCGGCCTGTTCCGCTTCAACCTGCGCTACATCCACGTGGCGGCGGTCGACGGCCAGTTGAGCATCCGCGTCCGCGGCCCGATGCTGCACTGCATCATGTTCGAGCAGCCGGTGCTGGCCATGGTCAGCGAGCTGCGCAACCGCGACAAGTACCCGGAAGTGGAGCTGGAGGACGTCACCCGCCGGCTGTATCAGAAGTTCGAATGGCTGGAGAAAAACGCCAGCCGCGACGAGCTTGCCGAGTTGCGCGTCTCGGATTTCTCCACCCGCCGGCGCCTGTCGTTCAAGGCCCAGCGCGAAGTGGTGAAGATCATGCGCAGTGATTTCCCCGGGGTCTTCGTCGGCACCAGCAATGCCCACCTGGCCTACGAGTTCGACCTGCCGCTGATCGGCACCATGGCCCACCAGTGGTTGATGGTGCACCAGCAACTGGGGCGGCTGCGGGAGAGCCAGAACGCCGCTCTGGAGAACTGGGTGCACGAGTATCGCGGACGCCTCGGCATCGCCCTGACCGACTGCATCAGCACCGACTTCTTCCTCAAGGATTTCGACCTGTATTTCGCCAAGCTCTACGACGGCCTGCGCCAGGATTCCGGTGACCCGATCCTCTGGGCCGACAAGGTCCTGGCCCGCTACCGCGAACTGGGGATCGACCCACGGACCAAGGACCTGATGTTCTCCGACGGTCTGAACTTCGAGAAATGCTTGCCGATCCTGCGCCACGTGCGCGGCCAGGCCCGGTTCGGGTTCGGCATGGGCACCAGCCTGGCCTGCGACGTCGAAGGCGTCGAACCGCTGAGCATCGTGATGAAGCTGGTGCGGGTGCATGGCGAGCCGGTGGTGAAGTTTTCCGACGACCCGATCAAGAACGTCTGCGAAGACCCGTCGTTCCTGCGCTATGCGGCCCAGGTGTTTAAAGTCGATCTTGCCCACTCGCCCCTGGAGGCCTGACATGAGCAACCAAACCCAAGAACGTATCGCCCGCGAGCTGGGCATCGACCGGCAACTGGTGCGCGGTGGCGAGGCCTTTGAAATCGCTCGGCGCGTGGCCTTTATCCAGCAGGTGCTGCGCGAGTCCGGTTGCAGCAGCCTGGTGCTGGGCATCAGCGGCGGGGTCGACTCCCTGACCGCCGGCCGCCTGTGCCAGCTGGCGGTGGAGCAACTGCGTGGGGCAGGGCACAAGGCGCAGTTCATCGCCATGCGCCTGCCCTATAAAAGCCAGGCTGATGAAAGCGATGCCCAGGCGTCCCTGGACTTCATTGGCGCGGACGCGGTGAGCACCTGCAACATTGCCGACAGCGTCGACGGCCTGATGAGCCAGGTGCGGATCGACGGCTTACAGCCTTCACCGGCTCTCACGGACTTGGCCAAGGGCAACGTCAAGGCCCGGGCGCGGATGATCGCGCAGTACGCCGTGGCCAACTTCAGCAACGGCCTGGTGGTGGGCACCGACCACGGCGCCGAGGCGCTGATGGGCTTTTTCACCAAGTACGGCGACGGTGCCTGCGACCTGGCCCCACTGTCGGGCCTGACCAAGACCCAGGTGCGGCTGCTGGCCGAGGCCCTCGGCGCGCCAGGCCATCTGGTGCACAAGGCCCCCACCGCGGACCTGGAGGAACTGGCGCCGGGCAAGCTGGACGAAGCCGCCTACGGTTGCCGCTACGAAGAAATCGATGCCTACCTGATGGGCCAGCCGGTCGCGGAGCGCGTGCAACAATTGATCGAAAGCGCCTACCGCCGCACCGCCCACAAACGCGCCTTGCCCCACAGCCCCGCCATCCTGTAGCCGCTGGCGCAGCCTGCCAGTGGCTGCGCAGCAGGCGCCAAGTCTGTACCCCCGATCGCCTTAAGAAACCGACTGGCCACCTTGATGTCGACGGCGTCGCCGATCGCAGCCTTCGGCAGCGGCGACCGGGAACCCGGGCGCTAGCTCGATGCTGATGTAGGGCTCGTCAATCCGGCCATTTTTTCAAGGCCGCTCGGCAGTCCTGGGCCAGCTCGTTGATGTGTTCTCGCACGGTTTGCCAACCCAGAAGGTCGAGTACTTGACGTGCTTGCTCGCGCAGCGGCTGCCATTGCGGATGCTCGAAGCCATTG
Organism: Pseudomonas sp. LD120; assembly: GCF_009861525.1. Taxonomy (GTDB): domain Bacteria; phylum Pseudomonadota; class Gammaproteobacteria; order Pseudomonadales; family Pseudomonadaceae; genus Aquipseudomonas. The sequence continues at coordinate 3,015,113 of NZ_WVHL01000005.1, forward strand.
TTTTCCGGGGTGCCAACGTAAGCCTCCCAACACAAGGCCTCACAGCGGCCCAGCAGAATATGCAGGCGCTGCTGCAGGGCGGGGGCGAGGCAGGCCGGAAAGTGCTTCACGAAACCATCGAGGCCATCCAGCTAGTCAGACCAAAGATTGCATTCGGCGCAGCAACTGATTTCCGCCCGTTGCCGCTCGGCGTCCAGGGCAAGAAATTCCAGGGCCAGGCCCAATTCCGCGAGCAGGATGATCCTTCGATACTCGTCCTGGCCGTACCAGGTCCAGATATTCGAGGCCAGAGGCGTTGCGTTGCAGGGCGTTGTGTCAGTCATGGGGCAGGCCTTTATCGTCGGCCTGCCGGTTGCCGCGCAGGGGGCGCCAACCCGCAGGCCAGCGGTCGCTGAACGAATGGTTGCGCGGCATCAGGGCCGGGTCGCGGTTTTCGTCGAAGCAGCCCAGGAGCAAGGCACTGGTCGGCTGATCATCGATGGCGCCCAGGGAGCTGCCGCATTCCCGGCAGAATGCGCGGCTTGAACAGTCCGACGCTCTGAAGGTCGCGGGGACGCCTGCGGGGTCGGTCCAGCGAACGTGCGTGCTGGGGCATTCGACCCAGGCCAGCGTCAAGGCGCCGCGGTGTCGCTGGCACAGTGAGCAGGAGCAGGAGCAGGAGCAGGTATGGGGGGTGGCGAGTGGGCCCCGGGCCTCGAAACGGATCTGTGCGCACAGGCAGCCGCCCTGATACAACGCGTCATTCATGGCTATGTCTCCTGACCTAGGGCGCTGATGGCCGGTGGCAGAATCTATCACGCCCGGTGGTGCTTCAGGGCACGGCCACTGGCTGTTCCAGCGCTTTGGGCGTGCCCTGGTCGTCGATCGATTGGTAGCTCAGCAGTGCCTGGCTGCCGCTCACCAGGTCGGGCGTCGAGGCAGCGGGCAGCTCCAGAGTGACGCTGGCGTAGGGCGCGAGCATCTCGCCGGGCACGCTCAGTTGCGTGGCGCCGGCGCTCAAGCGCAGGTGATCGAGGGTGATGTGGTAGGGGCTCGGGTTGTGCCAGTGCAGGCGCAGGCGTTCGGCTTCGCGGGTCAGGTTGAAGACCTGTCGGCTGGCGGCCCGTTCCTGGGGCTCGGTAAGGCCGGCGGGGCGCAGGAAGACCTTCATCTGGGTTTGCAGCGTCAGGGTCAGTCGGTCCCCTGGCTTGGTGTCGCTGGGTGTGGCCGGGATTTCCAGCAGGTTGAGCCAGAACAGGCTTTCGCGGTCCTGGGGCTGTGGGTGCTTGTTGAACAGCAGCTTGAGGCTCTGACGCCCACCGGGTTCCAGACGGAACACCGCCGGCAGGGCGACAAAGGGGCTGGAGCTGTCCTGCGGCGCGGCATTGGGCTGGCCATCGTCAACCCAGGTTTGCACCAGCACTGGAGCCTGGCCCGTATTGCTCAGTTCCAGGACCTGCTCGCGACCGTCCATCGGGTAGACGACGCGCGTGGTCGAGGCCAGCAGGCCCGCGTCGGCGCCGCTCTGCCAAAGGCCGGCCAGGGCCAGGCAGAGGGTCGCCAGCAGCGCAGGTGAACGGCGCGGCGTACTCATTGGACCCTCACCACCACGTTGACTGTGGCATCGATGCGCCCCGGGGTGATGCGCCGCGCCAGGGGCACCAGGCTGGCGCTGAACTGGCCGCTGTAGCGGGTCTGCCCCGGTGCTGCGGCGGTGCGGGTCAGCAGTGGGTCATGCACCGAGTACCAGCCATCGCCGCCGGCCGTACGGGTGCCGCCGGGGTTCCAACCGGCCAGCAGCAGCGGACGCTGGTTGTGGTCGTGGATCTGCACACCGACCCCGCTGGCCAGGGTCGGGTCGCTGCCGTAGCCGCTGGACAGCAGCACTTGGGCGCCGCCGGCCGGGTCGAGCCGTTGCGGGTAGTCACGTTGCAGGGCCAGGTAGCTGTCTGGAGGCACTTGCAGGCCCACCGTGACCTGGCCGCCGTGGCTGTGTTCAGCGAGCGCCGGGCTGTTGCACTCGATCTCGATGCTCAGGCGCGCCTGTGGCCCGTTGCCTTGGCGCAGTTGGTTCAGCGAGACCCGGCCGAAGTCCACCAGGGGCGTGGCTGAATGCACCGCGCAGGTGGTGCGGCGGCTGATGCTGACGCTGTTCCACAGGCCGATTGCCGCCGGCCAGTGCTGGCGCTGATTGCTCGCGCAGCCATTGCCGTGGTCGCAGCCGGGGCTCAGGGCCGTGCTGAAGCCACCGCCCTGAAAGGCGATGTAGGCGTTGGGGCGGGCGAGGTTGTAGACGCCCTCGGCGAGGCTGCCCGGTTGACCGCCGCCGGTGCTGTCGGCAACCCGCGCCAGCTCCACGGTGACGTCGCTGAAATGCTTGGCTTTGAACTCGATCCGACCGCTGCTGGGGTTGTAGTCGCCGTTGAGGGCGCGGCGCTGCCAGGTGCGGGAAAAGGTCTGGCCGCTCTGGTTGTGGGTGATTTTCACCGCTACATTGCGCCACAAGGTGTGGAAGTAGCCGGGCATGCCGCTGACTTCGTGCTTGCCGCTCAGGGCATCGGTGCCATTGGTGGAGAAGTATTCGTAGAAGGGGCCGTCTTCGGGCAGGCAATCGTAGGCCACCGTCTCGGGATCGACGTTGGCGTTGCGCGCCACCGAGATGCTCGTCATGCCCAGCACGCTGCCGGCGGGCTGCAACTGTTCGGCGGTGAGGGTAATGGCGGGCAGGCCGAGGTTGCCGTTGGCGGTGTCATGGGCGCTGTAGGACCACACCTGGCGGCATTGCGCCTGCGCCGCCAGGGGCGCGCAGGCCATGCCAAGCAGCAGGCCCAGCACGCTTGCGCCGCGCCCGGCAGAGAACATCGAAAACATGGGGCAAATTCCTGGGGCTATAGAGCGGCAGTCCGGCTGGGCCGGCAGGTTCCGCTCAGGTTGATCATCGGTTGCTTGAGGTCCGCTTCAGGGATCTGGTACTGGACCTGGCATTGTTGGTCGGGGTGGTCGCCCCATTGCAGGCTGAGCAGGCCTTGGGGGGCTTCGACCCGGGCATAGAGCTGGCTGGCTTGACCGACCATGCCCACCACGCGGCCCTGGCTGTCTTGCACGGTGGTGCCCATGGGCAGGCTTTCACCTTGCTCCCGGGGCGCCTGGATCAGTACGGCGAAGCCGGCCAGGGTCTTGAATTGCAGGTGCACCGCGGCGCCGGCGGTGGGGGCCACGCGTTGCTGGGTTTCTTGCAGCTCGACCGCGCTGTGCAGGCCGTTGCTGCTCAGGCCGACGTCGTTGTAGCGAAAGGGCGTCAGGCTGGGCATCAAGGCATAGCCGGCCTTGTCGATCCTCGCGCCCTGGCCATTCATCACCAGCGCGCCCTCGGCGCCCTTGGCTTCGATCAGGGCGAAGGTATCTCCCAGGTAGGGGCCGCTGGTCAGGCCGCCACTGTGCAGAACCAGGGCGCCCATGGCGCTGGCCGAGGCCTGCCAGAAGTCGTCGCCGTGGGACAGGCTGGCGCCGACCGTGGCGCTGCTCAGGCGTTTTTGCAGGGTGCCGCCCAGTACCCCGTCCGGGTTGTTGTGGGCGCGGCTGGCGTTGAGGCCGTAGCTCAGGTCGTTGTCCTTGCCGGCGCTGCCGGACAGGCTGGCCTGCTGTTGGCTGCCCTGGCTGGCGCTGTGGCTGAAACTGGTGGACAGCTTGCTGCGGCTGCCGGAAGCGCCCAGCGGCAAGGACAGCGACAAGACATGCTGGGTGTCGCTGTGCTGGCCCCGGCTGTCGAACTGCCGGGCAATGGACAGGTTGTAGCTGACGCCGTTGGCGAACGAACCCGAATAGCCGAACTGGAACTGCCGGTCCTGGCCGGAGCGGTGGCGGTAGTTCTGTTGTGAGCCGGTGATGAACAGCGAGCTGCGGTTGCCCAGGTTCTGGCTGACCTGTAGGTCGAAGCGGGTCTTCTTCTGATAGCTGCTGGAGCTCCAGTCTTCGGGTACGTAGGTGCGTTCGCGTTCGCCGATGGCATCGATCAGCTCGCGGTAGCCCTCGGTGGAGTAGCGGGCGTTGCCCATGGATAGGCTGGTGCCGGTGCTCTGGAAGGTGCGGCTGAACGAGGCCTGGGTCATCCAGCCGGTCTGGCGACCGTCGGGCAATTGGGCGGCGGAGTAGGTGGAGTTCAGGCCGAAGGCGCCGATCGAGTTGCTGTAGACCCCGCCCAGCAGGGCCGAGAGGTAGCCATCGGCGACGCGGCTGGCGCTGCGCAGGGTCAGGGCGTTGCTCAGACCGTACTCGTAGGAGCCTTCGGCAAAGGGTTCGTAGGGCAGGTCCATGCCGTTGTTGCGCACTTGCCCGGCGGCCACCGAGTAACGCGATTGCCCCGGGCGCAGGGCATCGGGCATGGCCGAGAAGGGCACGCGGTAGGTGCTGACCTGACCGTCGGCCTCGGTCACCTCCACGTCCAGGTCGCCGCCGTAACCGGTGGGGTAGAGGTCGTCGATGCGAAAGGGCCCGGGCGCCACGGTGGTCTGGTACAGCTCGTTGCCGTCCTGGCGGATCACTACCCGCGCATTGCTGTTGGCCACGCCGTGCACCGTCGGCGCATAACCGCGCTGGGATTCGGGCAGCATGCGTTCGTCGCTGGCCAGTTGCACTCCGCGATAGCCCAGGCTGGAAAGCAACTGGCCGCTGGTGAAGGTGTCGCCCAGGGTCAGTTCGCTGCCCCAGTCGGCCAGCGTGCGTTGGGCGTAGGTGCGCAGCGGGGTCCAGCGGTTGGGCTGGTCGCTGCTGGCCGTCAGGCTGGCATGGTGGCGCAGGCGCCATTCGCCCAGATTGGCCCCGGAGCGCACCCCCAGGTAACTGGAATAGGTATTGCCACCGGCCTGGTTGAGGTGGAAATGGCTGGCGCTGTAGTTGACGAAGCCGGTGGGCTCGCCATGGCTCCACTGGTTGCTGGGCACTTGCCCGCGCCGCCTGGGCTGCAGTGCTGCCTGCGGGATCGACAGTTGCAGGCGCAAGGCGGCGAAGTCCAGGCGCTCACTGGCGCCCTTGACGCTCTTGCCGAGACCGGCGCAGTTCTCCTCCAGGGCGTTCTTGATGTAGCGCGCCTGCACCCCCAGTTCCAGCAGTTGCTCGGTGCTGAAACAGGCCTTGAGCTGCTGTCCGTGGCCCTCCTCGAAGTGCAGATCCTGGCGCCCCAGGCTGCTGCCGTTGACCAATACATCCACCGAATAGCGACCGGCCGGGGTGACATGCGTCTGATTGAAGCGCTCCACCGACAGCCCGCCGGGGCGCGCGCCGCGCAGCAGCCGCGGGTTGAATTGGTAGGCCGGGCTGGCGTTGGCGGCCGGGGCGACGGTGGCTGGGTCGGCGGCCACGGGCCAGGCCAGTGGTGCGGCCAGGGCGAGGCCCAGGAGCCGTAGGCGGTGTGCGCACATCATGTCTGCCCGTTCCCTCAGGGCTTGAGGGCGATGCGTTTTTCCAGGCTGCCGCCGGCATCGGTCACCAGCCGCAGTTGCACGGTGTCCGGTTGGCCTGCCAGGGCGCTGCGGGCGACGCGCCAGGTGGCGCTGGAAAACGGCGGCAGACTGTTCTGCAACTGCAGCGGGGCGCTCTGGCTGCCCGCCAGCAGGTTGGCTTCGACGAACGTGGCGTAGTAACCGCTGGGGTTGTTGATGTTGATCAGCCAGTCATTGCCTTCGCGGCTCAGGCGCAGTTCCAGCAACGCCGGCAGGCGCTCCAGTGACTGGGCGATGGTGGCGGGGCGGTAGAACACTTTCAGCCGGTGGCGGGGCATGACCACGAACAGGCTACGGCCTTCCTGGTCGGCCTTGGTTGGGGGGATTTCCAGCACATTGAGGAAGAACAGCGACTCGCGGTCCTCGGGCAGTTTTTCCCCGGTGAAGCGCAGGCGCACCGCCTGGCCGGTGTGGCCTTCGATGCGAAAGACCGGGGGCGTGACAATGAATGGCGCGTCGGCGGTCTGCGGGCTGGACTCTTCGTTGCCCCGGTCGACCCAGGCCTGCACCAGGCTAGGGTGATCGGAGCGATTGCTCAGTTGCAGGGATTTTTCCTGGGCCTGGGCCGGGTAGATGATGCGGCTGCCAACAATCACCACGCTGGCCTGGGCCTGGCAGGCCATAAAGGCCAGGCAGCCGGCCAGGAAAAGTACCGCGGGGCTTTTTTTCGACATGAAACACACTCTGTTCACCCGGGTCGGGTGCTGGATGGAAAACGCTGCGCCACGCCTCAGGCGCAGGGTGGGCCGGGGGTGCCCGCTGGCGATGAGGTCTGGCGTAGCGCGGAGCGCTACAGCACGTGCCGTGGCTCGAAAAAATTCACTGGGGGCAGGTTACAAGCGCGCCGCCTGCGCCTGAATAGGACCGGTACTAAGATGCTAATTTCGGCAAAGTTCAGACAAATGGCCGGGATCGTTGGTGGTTTGGATAATTAGTCATTGTCCTATTCATCCTTGCCCGGACTCTCTCGAAAATCGCTCTCATTCAGCGCGAGCCCCAGGGCTTCGTTGCTTGAACAACTGGCCATTGCCCACCCCCTTGTACCTATTTGAAGAGAGTCGACCATGAAAAAAACAGTGATTGCCCTGGCGTTGATCGCCACCGTCCAGCAAGTCCAGGCCGCAGAAGTCAAGTTCATCGGGGAGATCGTCGATGAGACCTGCAGCCTGGAAGTCAATGGCGTGACCAACCCGACCATCATGCTGCCTTCGGTCTCGAAAAAAGACCTGTCCGCCATCGGCCAGACTGCGGGTGAGTCGCGCTTCACCCTGACCCTCAAGGGCTGCACCGGCGCCGAGGCGACCCGCACCATCGCTGCCTCCTTCCTGCCCAATGGCGACGTGACCAAGGATGGCCGCCTGGCCAACGAGGCACCGGGCGGCAGCAACAAGGTCAGCCTGCAATTGCTCGACGAAACCACCCCGATCAATCTGGCGTCCGGCGAACTGAGCCGGGTCACTCTGGTGGAAGAGGGCGAGTCGACCCAGGGCGTGAGCAAGGTGCTGGGCGTGCGTTACTACGCCGAAGCGTCGGGCCTGGAAGCCACCGCCGTGGAAAGCTCGATGCAGTACAGCATCAGTTACCTGTAAGCCTCCGGCAGGCGCGGCACGGGCCCTCTTCGGAGGGCCTTTGTGTTTCTGGCGCCGGCCTATGGTCCATCCAAGGCTGATCGGCTGGGCGATGAAAGCCCATGCTCCAGGCCCGCGCCTGGAGGTGGAAGGGCCGGTTTATGGTCGTGAGACGCGGTGTTATGGCGTGCAGTCGTTGTTTTTGGCTGCGGTCTCTTCGACCTTTCTTCGGTAATCCGCGATGGCCTGCTCGGGGTTGCAAGAGCGCAGGGAATCGACCAGCACCATGCCCCTGGACAACACCTGCTTTTCTCGCCAGCGGTTGCCAAACGCGCCAAAAACCCCGGCGCTGAGCAGTAACCCCAGGGTGAACCAATGGTGATCATCGCCGGCATCCGGGATCAGCAGGACCAGGCTCAGGGCTACCAGAGCAATGCCGGTAACCCACTTCAGGCCGGCGCTGAACGACCAGAGCAGGGTGAGCAAGCACGCCGCAAAATTGAAGCCGATGGCCACCGCCGCCAGTTCGCCCTGAGGGCTGCGGTAGAGGCGATAGAGGCGTTTGTGTTGGGCCTTGAGTTCCTCGTTGATCCGTTCCTCACGCTCGGCGACCTCGGCTTTCTCCTCGGCGCTAAGGTCGCTGTCATCGAAGATTTCCTGGAACGTCTCTTCCAATAAGTAATAGCCAGACTCAGAACTGTTCAGCCCGGTGATGTAGAGCGCGTCTACGCGATAGCGGCGGTTCAGTTTCAATTGGGTGTCGCCACTGAAGTACAGGCTGGCGCAGGTTTGGATGTGCAGTGGATAGTTGCCAAAGCTGTATCGGACATAAGGTTTGCCTGCGGCGCGTACCCAGCGGCGATCGAAGTAGCCTTGCAGTTGCTCCACGGGGATTTCAGCGACGTCGAACCTGGGCTGTTCCTGGCTGCTCACCCACTTGATTGCGCACCAGCCGCCGATCATGAGGCATAGAAAAGCGGCCAGTATGAGCTTGGCGAACAGCGGCCCCTCCAGTAGGCCAATACCGATGAGGAAGACGATCAGCGTGACGCCCGAGAGGACGCAGGTGGTTTCCAGATCGCCCCGCCTGGAGCGCATCAAGTGCCGATTGATACGGTCGATTCTTTCTGGATCGAGGACTTTGATAACGCTGCTCTCACTGGGTGCAAGCCTGGGCTGGTACGGGTCGGAAAAGCGCAAGAACTGCCCACAGGTTCAGGGCGATCCATGCCTTCGAGGGGCGGAGCCTACTGAACACAGGCGTGGTTCATCAAGTGCCGCTGTCGCGCCGGTGGGCGCCGGACGCCCTGTGGGTCCATAGCGCCGCTTATCCAGCACCTGGTAGCGCGACATACCCAGCGGCTTGCGCCTGCGCCGGCGGGTATGACTAAAGCTCATGGCCGCATGACTTTTAATGGTTACGGGGGCCTGAAAACCCGGTGATACAACAGCGTTCATTCAGCTCATCCCTAACAACAAAGAGCGTTTGCGCCATGACGTCCTCTCGTCCCGCCGGGCTTCCCGGCCCCTGTTGCAGTGACCTGCGGCCACGCTCCTTGAGTTGCCTGTTCCCCCGATCCGGTGCCGCCTCGGCTGATCCGGATTGTTTCCCTTGCACCCTCAACGAGTCAGTACCCATGCACCCACTCGACCTCTACATCGGTGAAGGCTTCGCAGGCCCGGGCGTCAACGCGGCCCACATCAATATTCTCATCGGTCCGCGCAACGGTCCGGCCGGGCAGGCCTTCGCCAACAGCCTGGCCTCGCCGAGCCAGGGCCATTGCCCGTTCATGGTCATTGCCCAGCCGAACCTGCCGGTCAAGCCCATGACCCTCTACGTGAACAAGGCCGCCATCGCCAGTGAGCTGCACGGCCAGGCCACCTGGGGCGCATCCCAGGCCGGGATCGCCAAGGCGGTGCTCGAAGCGCTGCTGGATGGCAGCTTGCCGGCCGAGGCCGAGGATCAGTGGGCAATCGTCACCGCCAACTGGGTCAACCCGGACTGCGACGACCTGGATGCGGTGTACCTGAACAACTACACCGCCTGCCGCACGGCGATCCGCGCGGCCCTGGCCGGCCAGCCCGAACGGGCGCGCCTGGCCGAAGAGGTGAACCACATCAGCAACCCGTTCTACACCCCCAAAGCCTGAGGAGCGCGCCATGCACTACATCCGTTTGGGCCACTCCGGCCTCAACGTCTCGCGCCTGTGCCTGGGCACCATGAACATGGGGACCCCGGACTGGAAGCCCTGGATCTTCGACGAGAAACAGAGCGAGCCCATCGTCAGGCACGCCCTGGATCACGGGGTGAACTTCATCGACCTGGCCGACTTCTATTCGGCTGGCGTTGGCGAGGAGGTGGTGGGACGCATCGTCAAGCGCCTGGCGCGGCGCGAAGACCTGGTGATCACCACCAAGGTCGGCTACGGCACCCGCAACGCGATCAACGCCAGCGGCCATTCGCGCAAGCACATCCTCGACAGCATCGACGCCTCGCTAACGCGCCTGGGCATGGATTACGTCGATGTGTTCATGCTGCATTACTTCGATGTGAACACTCCGGTGGAAGAAACCATGAGCGCCCTGCACGACATCGTGCGCGCTGGCAAGGCGCGCTACATCGGCGTGTCCACCATGCTCACCGGGCAGTTGGCGAAGATCCTCATGGCGTGCGAGCGCCATGGCTGGGTCAAGCCGATCAACATGCAGTTGCAACTGAACTGCGCCTACCGCGAAGAGGAGCGCGAGATGCTGCCGTTCTGCCGCGACCAGGGCCTGGGCGTCTCGGTGTTCAGCCCGCTGGCCCGTGGCTTGCTCACCGGTGAGGCGCAGTCAACGCGCAACCAGACCGACCTCTTCACCCAGCAGATGTACAGCGACCAGGCTTCGTTCGACATCGCCCATTCGGTGCAGCGCGTGGCGCGTGCCCGTGGGGTGTCGAATGCGCAGATCGCCCAGGCCTGGGTGCTCAATCATCCCGGCGTGGACTGCATGCTGGTGGGCGCCGACACCACCGAGCAATTCGACAGCGCCCTGGCGGCCCTCGACACCCCGCTGGATGTCGAGGAGTTGCATGAGCTGGAGCGCAACTACACCCCGTGCGATGTGATCAACGATTACACCGCCGGCCAGCGCATTCTGCGCAGCGCCCGTCCGGGCCTGGAGCGCTTCAATCTGATCGAGGCCGTGGCATGAACCCACTGATTCGCACAGGTCATTACATCGATGGCCAATGGACCGGCGCGGGCCCGACCTACCCGGTGTTCAACCCGGCCAATGGCGCGCTGATCGCGGAGGTGCAGCGTGCCGGCGCCGAAGAAACCCAGTGGGCCATCGACGCGGCCCATCGCGCCTTGCCAGCCTGGCGCACGCTCACCGCCAAGCAGCGCAGTCAGCGCCTCAAGCGCTGGAGCGAGCTGATGCTGAGCCACCAGCAGGACCTGGCCCGGCTGCTCAGCCAGGAACAGGGCAAGCCGCTGGCCGAAGCCCTGGGCGAGGTGGTCTATGCCGCGAGCTTCCTGGAGTGGTTCGGTGAAGAAGCCAAGCGTGCTTATGGCGATGTGATTCCGAGCCACAAGGCCGATGCGCGGATCATCGTTGTCAAAGAGGCGATTGGTGTGGTGGCGGCGATCACGCCGTGGAACTTCCCCCCTGGCCATGGTCACGCGCAAGGTAGGCCCGGCGCTGGCGGCCGGTTGCACAATGATTCTCAAACCGTCGGAAGAAACGCCACTGTCGGCCTTGGCTTTGGCGGTGCTGGCCGAGCAGGCGGGGATTCCCGCCGGTGTGCTGAACATCGTTTCTGGTGATGCAGTGGCCATCGGTGCAGCACTGCAAGCGTCCAGTCGTGTGCGCAAGCTGTCCTTCACCGGTTCCACCGCCACCGGCAAGCTGCTGATGCGTCAGGCTGCCGACACCTTGAAAAAGGTGTCCCTGGAGCTGGGCGGCAACGCGCCCTTTATCGTGTTCGACGACGCCGACCTGGACGCCGCGGTCCAGGGCGCCATGGCCTCCAAGTTTCGTAACACCGGGCAGACCTGTGTCTGCGTCAACCGCTTCTTTATCCAGGACGGGGTGTACGACGCGTTCACCGCCAAGCTGGCCGAGGCGGTGACGGCGATGCGCGTCGGCAGTGCCCTGGACGGCGAAACCGAGCAGGGCCCGCTGATCAACGCGGCAGCCTTGGCCAAGGTCGAACTGCACGTCGGCGATGCCCTGGAGAAAGGCGCACGGCTGCTCTGCGGCGGCCGGCGCCACGCCCTGGGCGGCACTTTTTTCGAGCCGACCGTTCTTGCCGAAGCCAACGCCGAGATGCTGATCGCCCAGGAAGAAACCTTCGGCCCGGTGGCGGCCTGTCTGCGCTTTCGCGACGAGGCTGAAGTGCTGCAACAGGCCAACGACACGCTCTATGGCCTTTCGGCCTACTTCTACAGCCGCGACATCGGTCGGGTCTGGCGCATGGCCGAGGGCCTGGAGGCGGGCATGGTGGGAATCAACGAAGGGATGATTTCCACCGAAGTCGCGCCCTTTGGTGGGATCAAGGCCTCGGGCCTGGGGCGCGAAGGCTCCAAGTACGGCCTGGACGATTACCTGGAGATCAAATACCTGCTGATGGGCGGCCTCTGAGGCCGGGCCCCTGGCTGCGCGCAGCCACGGCCAGGGGCGCCCGCAAACGCTTCATCTCTTATTCAAGAACAATAAGTGGAGACGAACATGAGCACTGCAACCGTCAAGATCGATGACCTGCCGATTGGCCGGTTCCACCTGAAAATCGCCGGCCTGACCTTCGGCGCGCATTTTACCGACGGCTACATCCTGGGCCTGATCGGCATTGCCTTCACCCTGCTCAGCCCGCAGATGCAACTGGATGCCTTCTGGCAGGGCCTGATCGGCGCCTCGGCGCTGATGGGGCTGTTTATCGGCAGTCTGTTCTTCGGCTGGATCTCCGATCACCTGGGGCGGCAGAAAATCTTCCTGGCCAGTTTCGTGCTGATCACCCTGGCCTCGGTGCTGCAGTTCTATGCCGAAACCGCCCTGGGCCTGTTTCTCTGCCGGGTGCTGATCGGCATCGGCCTGGGCGGCGATTTCAGCGTCGGCCACGCGATGCTCGCCGAGTTCGCGCCGAAGAAGCACCGCGGCGTGCTGCTGGGTTCTTTCAGTGTGGTCTGGACCTTTGGCTACGTGGCCGCGACCTTTGTCGGCGCCGCCATGCTCAGCCTCGGCGACGATGCCTGGCGCTGGATGCTCGGGTCTTCGGCGATTCCCGCCGGGCTCATTCTGCTGGCGCGCATTGGCACCCCGGAGTCGCCGCGCTGGCTGGTCAACCGCGGGCGCCTCGCCGAGGCCCGGGCCATCGTGCACAAGCACCTGGGGGCGCATGTGCTGCTTGACGAGCAGCCGGCTTGCGACAAGCGCTCCGGCTACGCGGTGCTGTTTAGCCCCGAGTACCGCACGCGCACGGCGTTCAACTGCCTGTTCTTCGTGTGCATCGTCATGCCGTATTTCGCCATCTACACCTTCCTGCCGTCGATCCTGCAGCAGATGGGGCTGGCCGAGGGCTTTGGCACTGAGCTGATGCTCAACCTGCTGCTGATCCTCGGCGCCTTGATCGGCATCGTCTGCACGCTGAAGTTTTCCCGCCGCGGTTTCTTGATCAACGCCTTCATCATCCTGGCGGTGACGCTGTTGCTGCTGGCGGTGTTGCCGGGGAGTGCCGCCTGGTTGATGGTGCTGCTGTTCGGGGTGTTTACCCTGGTGCTGTCGGCGGTGAGCAACCTGGTGGGGGTGTTTCCCGCGGAGAGTTTCCCCACCGAGGTGCGGGCCAGCGGGATTGGCCTGGCCACCGCTGTGAGCCGCTTGGGCTCGGCCATCAGCACCTTTCTATTGCCGGTGAGCGTGGCCGGGATCGGCCTCCGCCCGACCATGGGGATTCTGGCGGCCATCCTCGCCCTGGGCGCGCTGATTGCCTGGGCCTGGGCCCCGGAGACCAAGTCCCTGACCTTGAACCAGGCCTGCAGCGTGGCGGCTGGCGAGCCGGCCGCGCTCAAGCGACCCAAGGTGGCGGCCCCGGTATGAGCGACAGCGGCGCGTTGAAAACCGTCTGAGGCGGTTGTGCGTCTGCGGCGCCGCCAGGCGTCGCAGGCGCCAGCGGCTACAGGGGTTACAGGGTTCAGGTTTGGCTCTGGTGGCTCAGCCAGTGAGTGAACCGCTGCACCTTGGACAGGCCGTGTTTGTCGTGCGCCACGTCCAGCCAATAACCGTAAGGGCCGATCACCTCCACTGGGGTGATCGGCAGCAGGTGGCCGTCGGCCAGTTCGCGCTCGATCATCTGTCGGTCGATCACGGCCAGCCCGCCACCGGCCAGCGCGGTGTGGATCACCTGATCCAGGGTGCCGAACTCCAGGCCTGCTCCCGCGTCGATGTCCTTCCGGCCCATGGCCGCCAGCCAGTTTTCCCATACCCGCAAACGCTTGCCGTCGTGCAGGATGTGCAGCAGCGAGTGGTCGCGCAGGTCCGGCGCCTGGCCGGCACTGAACAGTTCCGGGCTGGCCACGGCGAGGTGCCGCTCCATCACCAGCAAGCGGCTGTGGCAATGGGGCGCGGCCTGCAGGCCGAAACGAATCTGGCAGTCGACTTCGGCGGGGCTGTCGTGGCTGGCGTGCTGGGTCACGCTGAGGCTGATGGCCGGGTGCTGCCGGCAGAAGTCTCGCAAGTGCGCCGACAGCCAGCGGGTGGCCCAGGTCGGCGGCGCGACAATGCGCAGGCGCTGGCGCAGGTTGGGCACACGCAGGCGCTGCAGCGCCTGTTCGATCTGCTCAAAGGCCTGCCCCAGCTCCGGCGCCAGGGCCGTGCCGGCTTCGGTCAGCGCCAGCCCTTGGGGGGAGCGGCTGAACAGCGACACGCCGAGGTAATCCTCCAGTTGCTTGATCTGGCGACTGACCGCGCCCTGGGTAACGCTCAGGACCTGGGCGGCCTGGCTGAAGCTGCGGTGGCGGGCGACTTCCTCGAAGACCCGGAGGCTGTTCAAAGAGGGCAGTTGACGCATGGCGGGCAGACTCCGCACCTGGCGCCAGGACGCGGCGCCCCGAACCTGGAGGGCAGGGCGGCACTGAGTGGAGCAGGTTCATGGTTAGGGGCCGACGGCGTGTTTCAAGGCGCTCATCCTACCCTGGCGGCGCCCCGCGCGACGATGCGCCAGGGCCCTGGCCGAGGCTTAGAAGTAGTAACCAATGTTCACGTACAGCTGGTTTTCCCACTGGTTGCTGCCACCCGGGCCCAGGCTCTGGGTATAGCTGCTGCCGCCGATGTAGGGGTCGTTCTTGCCCAGCAGCCATTCGCTGGCCACCCACAACGGCCCCACGGAAAACGAACTGCCGAGGATCATCCGCTGGGAGCTTTTGTAGGCGCTGGCGGATTTGTCGAAGGCGCTGTAGTTGGCGTACAGCTTGATGCCGCTGACCTGGTCGAACAGGTGCTTGCCGTCGACGTCGTAGCTCAGGTCGGCGACGTACAGGCTGCCGCGACTGGCAACGTTGAAGGTGCCGTCATAGCCGCCCAGTGTCACCAGCTCATCACTGCCGGGATTGCGTGGCGACATCTGCTGGCGCGCCGCCTGCAACTGCACGCCCCAGGGGCCGTGCTTGCCCAGGTAGTGCAGGGCCAGGGCATTGCGCCGGCCATCGTGGTGGGTGTCGTTGTTCTTCAGGGTCGAGCTCAGGCCCGAGACCCCGACTTCCGAGCGCCAGTCACCCCACTGCACGGCCTTGGCCACCCGCAGGACCAGGGTGTTGCGCTCGCGGTTGTCGCTGCCGTCGGCCACGTAGCTGTCGGCCGAAGACACCACGCTGGAGTAGGTCCGACCGTTGCTGGTGCCCTTGCCTTGCCACGCCGGGCGCAGGTAATAACCGGCCTGGAGGTTCCAGTTGCCGTTGTCCTGGATGTACTTGGCGCCCACTTGCGAGATGTCCTCCAGGCCCACCACGTTGCCCAGGGTTTCGAAGAAGGTGCTGCCAAAATAAGGCTGCAGGCCGAAGGGGATCTGATTCAGGCCCACCTGCACCTGCTGCTCGGGGTTGAAGCGGTAGCCGATCCAGGCGCTTTCGGCGAAGGCGACCTCGCCGACCTTGTCGGTGTAGCGATAAGGGTAGGCCCCGCCGTAGAGGCGGTACTTGGCGGCGCCGATCCAGGTGTCGGAGCTGTACTTGGCGCTGAGGATCGCGGTGTCGAAGTTGAAGGTCTGGATGTCCCGGTCCGGGTCGTAGTCCCAGCGGGCGCGAAGAGCGCCCCCCAGGTCCAGGTGATCGCTGACCTGGACGGCTAGCGCCGGGGCGGCAAGGCTGCCGAGCAAGGGCAACAGGGCCAAGTGGCAAAGAGGGCGAGGGCGCAGGGTGTGCATGGGGTTTTCTCCCGGATTGTTATGGTCAGGTGCGCTGGACCGGGCCGCAGCAAGGGGGCTGTAGCCAAGGGTGAAAGGGGGGAAGTGTCCGGCGTCGGGGGTGTCAGCCGCTGGCGATCGATGGAGCAGGCAGGTGCGTGGGCATGGGCAGTACTCGTCTTGTTGTTTTTTTAGGCTTTGCACGAAAAGCCTTGATACTCGGCGATGCTGTGTTGAAAACGCTCTCGTGCGCGAGTCCGATCGGAATGCTCATTTACAACCCGTAAAGGCGAACGCGACCCCGGCCGTTCCTTGAGCGTTTTCGCCTTGCCTGACCTGCGTCTCAAAACTTTTCCTACAGGGCCTAGGCTGCCGGCAGTGTTGCCCTGCGCGCCGGAGGGCGACAAACGATTTATTGTGCGTTGCAGCATGCGTAAAACGCATGTTTGTCCCATTGGCCGGCGCCCTGTCGCCGTGCCATGCTGGGTGCCCTTGAGCCGCCCTCAGCGAGAGCCTGACGTGAAACGCAAGATCCCCGCGCTCAATGCGCTCAAAGCCTTTGAAGTTGCAGGCAGCACGGGCAGTTTTACCCGGGCCGCCGAGCTGCTCAACGTGACCCAGAGCGCGGTCAGTCGGCAGGTCCGGCAGTTGGAGGAACAGCTGGGCGAGAGCCTGCTGCAACGACGCCATCACCACCTGGAACTGACCAGTGCCGGGCGCGTGCTGTTGCGTGCGTTGCACCAGTCGTTCGACAAGATCGAGCTGACGGTGCGCGGCATCCAGCAGAAATCCCACGCCAATCGCCTGCACCTCAATGCACCCCCAACCTTCGCCAGCCGCTGGTTGCTGCCGCGCCTGGGGCGCTTGCGCGAGCAGTATCCGGCGCTGGAGCTGAGCCTGACCACGCGCTTGCAGGACAGCCTGGCGGAAACCGCGACCCTGGACTGCGCGATCCGCTTTGGCGATGGCGAGTGGGACGGCCTGGACAGCTCGCAGTTGTTCCAGGAGCGACATGTCGCGGTGTGCGCGCCGTCGCTCTTGGCTCGCGAGTCGACGGAGCAGGGCATCGACCTGGGGCGCATGACCCTGTTGCATGTGCTGGCCCGCGAAGACCAGCGCTACCTGACCTGGAAGCACTGGCTGGACGCAGCGCGCATCAGTGGCGTCGACACCCAGGGTGGCTATGAATTCGATCTGCTGGACCTGGCCATTCGTGCCGCCATCGACGGCCTGGGCATCACCATCGCCGACTGGCACATGGTGGCGGCGGAGCTGGCGGGCGGGCAGTTGACCCAGGTGCACAACGTGCATGTGGAGGGGCATCAGTCCTATTGGCTGGTGACCCGTCCGGAGCAGACCCCACTGCCCCAGTTGCAGCAGTTCGGGCAATGGTTGCAAGAGGAGGTCTGGCTTGCCCAGCGCCAGCTCGAACCGTCCACTGCAGCCTTTGCGCCTTAGGCCTGAGCCAGAGCCTTTCAGCGCCTGTGCGGCGACGCCATGAACCGTCCCCTGGTCGCGACTAACATGCGTTTTATGCAAGTTAGTCGGCGACATTAATCGTTTGTCCCCATCGCGGCGAGCGACAAGACTGCCGGCACTCACCTAACAACAACCCGAGTGCCTAGCCATGCCGTATCCGGTCCTTGCCGATTGCCTGCCGTTGCGCCTTGCCCGCTGTATCCATCGTTGCCCGCAGGCCATTGGCCTGTGCGCCGGCGCCGCCATGCGCGCTCGATCACGCCAGATCCTTTGAGCGCCGGGCCTGGAGCGCCTCCAGGCCGCCGGCATTACCTTTTCTTGCCAACGACGGGGCAACCAGCATGCAACTTCAGCGAAACTTTGTTAACGGCCACTTCATCGAGCCGGCCGGCCATGAACGCGTCACGGTCTGCAACCCGGCCGATGAAACCTTGGTGGGCGAGGTCGCGGCGGCCACCGCTCAGCAGGCGCGGGAGGCGGTGGAAGCCGCGCGCAGCGCACAGAAAAAGTGGGCGGCACTGACCAGCATCCAGCGCGGCGAACACCTGCGGGCCCTGGCCGATGCCCTTGAAGAGCGGGCCGAGGCCATTGGCCAGAGCCTGGCTGCCGAATCCGGCAAGAGCCTGGAGGATGCCTGCAACGAAGCCCGCTATGCGGCGCAGATCACCCGCTACCACGCCGAATGGGCGCGGCGCATCGAGGGTGAAATCATCCCCAGCGACAGCCCCGACGAGAAGCTGTTTCTGCACCGCGAAGCGTTGGGCGTGGTGGCCTGCCTGATTCCCTTCAACTACCCGGTCTATACCTTGCTGCGCAAGGTCGCCCCGGCGCTGATCGCCGGCAACAGCGTGGTGGTGCGCCCCAGCAACAACACGCCGCTGTCGGCCCTTGAGATCGCCCGGGCGGTGCAGCAGTCCGGCCTGCCGGCGGGGGTGGTGAACATCCTGGTCATGGATCACGCCACCGCCGCCACGGTCTGCAGCCACCCGGCGGTGGCCATGATCACCCTGACCGGCAGCGTCAATGCCGGGCGCATCGTGCTTGACTACTGCAAGGCCAACGTCGCCAAACCGTCCCTGGAACTGGGCGGCAAGACCCCGGCGATCATCGAACCCGATGCCGACCTGGAACAGGCTGCGCGCGCCATCGTCGGCTCCAAGACCACCCACTGTGGCCAGCTGTGCACGGCGGTGGAGCGGGTCTACGTGCATGAAAGCGTGCATGAACGCTTCCTGGCCCTGCTCAAGGCGCAGATCGCGGCGGTGCATTTTGGTGACCGGCGCCAGGACCCGAGCCTGATGGGGCCGCTGGCCAATGGCGCGTCGCGGGAGGCGATCCACGGCCTGGTACAGCGTGCCGTGGCCGAGGGCGCGGTGCTTGAAGCCGGTGGCGTGCTGCCGCCCGGACCTGGCTTTTTCTACCCGCCGACCCTGCTCAGTGGCTGCCGTCAGGACATGGAGATCGTCCAGGAGGAAGTTTTCGGTCCGGTGCTGCCGGTGCTCACCTACCGCGATATTGATGAGGCCCTGGCCTTGGCCAACGACCACCAGTTCGGCCTGGCCTCGGTGCTCTACACCGAGAACTACCGCACCGCGATGAAGGTCGCCGGGGCCATCGAGGCCGGCGAGCTGTACGTCAATCGCACCCCGGCCGACCCCTACCAGGGTTACCACGCGGGCTGGAAACGCTCGGGTCTGGGCGGTGACGACGGCAAGCACGGCATGCTGGAGTTCACCCAGACCCGCCTGGTGGTCATGCCTTTCTAAGGCGGCTGCAAGTCATCAGCCGCAAGCCGCAAGCAAGAGCAGCGCCGTCGTTCTTGCCGCTTGAAGCTCCAAGCTTGCCGCTGCCTCACTAATAACAATGAGAGGCGCCGGACACCGGCGCCCGAGGGCATCGTCATGTCTAAATATGCAGCCGATCCGGTCGCGGTCCAGGCCAGTGCCGCCTTGCCCGTGGGCAACCACGACAAGGGCAGTCGCTACGTTCAATTGCTGTTGCTGGTGCTGGCCGCCGGGGCGATCTACCCCATCCTCTACCTGCGCCAGGTCTACCAGACCACCATGCTCGACGTGTTCCAGATCAACCACAGCCAGCTGGGGTATCTGTATTCCATGCTGGGCACGATTTTCCTCCTCAGCTACTTGCCCAGCGGCTGGCTGGCGGACCGCATCGCGCCGCGCTTTCTGATCTTCTTTTCGCTGGTGGCCACCGGCGCCCTGGGCCTGTGGTACTCCAGCGCGCCGTCGATGAACGGGTTGCTGGTCATCTTCGGCTGCTGGGGCCTGACCACCGGGTTGACCTTCTGGGCCTCGGTGCTCAAGCGGGTGAAGATGATTGCCCAAGCCAACGAACAGGGGCGTTTCTTCGGCATCCTCGACGGTGGGCGCGGCCTGGTGGAGGCGTTGCTGGCGACCGCGGCCCTGGCTCTGTTCGCCTTCGCCACCGAAACCCGGGGCCAGTCGGCGGTCGAGGGATTCCGGCAGGTGGTCTATCTGTATTCCTTTACCTGCATCGCCATCGGTTGCGTGCTGGTGCTGCTCAAGGACCCCAAGCCCATGGCGGACACGGCCGCGGTGCAGCAGGGCCGCTTCAACCTGCTGAGCGACCTGGCGACTCTGGCGAAGATTCCCGAGCTGTGGCTGGTGACCGCCATCGTGTTTTGCGGCTACCACATCTTCTGGGCCACCTACAGCTTCTCCGACTACCTGCAGAGCAACGGCATGACCGCCGTCATGGCTGGCACCATCACCACCCTCAAGCTGTGGATGCGCCCGATTGGTGGCATCGGCGGCGGCTGGCTGGGTGATCGCTTCTCCAACGTTTCGGTGCTGATAGTCGCGCTGTCGCTGGCGACCCTGAGCGTGGCCGGGCTGATGGTGTTCCCCGGCCTCAACAGCCTGGGCCTGTTGATCGGCACGGTGATCTTCATCGGCCTGATGACCTACGCGATCCGCGGTTTGTACTGGGCGATTCTTGATACCTGCAACATTCCGCTGCGCATCACCGGGCTGGCCATCGGCATCGTCTCGGTGGTCGGTTACCTGCCGGACGCCTTTATCCCGCTGATCAATGGCTACCTCACCGAACACTTCCCCGGTGCCCTGGGCTACCAACTGTACTTCGGCTACATCGCCGCCGTCGGCTTGCTCGGCACCCTCGCGGCCCTGGTGCTCAGGGCCCGGGTCAAGCGCACAACACTCCATCACAAGGCAGGTGCCTGACATGCAGATCGTCTCCCTGGAAACCCATATCGTTGCCGTACCGCCACCGCATATCGGCGGCATGTACTGGCTGTTCGTCAAGCTCAGGACCGCCTGCGGTATTGAAGGCGTGGGCGAGATCTATGCCGCGACCTTTGGCCCCAAGGTCATGCAACCGATCATCGAGGACGTGTTCCAGCGCTACCTGTTGGACCAGGACCCGCATCACATCGAGCGCTTCTTTCGCCAGGCCTATTCCAGTGGTTTTACCCAGCGCCCGGACCTGACCATGATGGGCGTGGTCAGCGGCCTGGAAATGGCCTGCTGGGACATCATCGGCAAGGCGGCGAACAAGCCGGTGTACGAGCTGCTGGGCGGCAAGGTGCATGAGCGCTTGCGCTCCTACACCTACCTGTATCCACTCAACAGCCGTGGCGAGTACGACTACGAGGATGCGGACCTGGCGGCCGAGTGCGCGGTGCAGAACATGAAGCAGGGCTTCACCGCGCTCAAGTTCGACCCGGCCGGCCCCTATACCGCGTACTCCGGGCATCAGTTGTCGCTGGAGGTGCTGGAGCGCTGTGAAACCTTCTGCCGCAAGATCCGCGAAGCCGTGGGTGACAAGTGCGACCTGCTGTTTGGCACCCACGGGCAGATGGTGCCGTCCTCGGCCATTCGCCTGGCCAAGCGCCTGGAACAATACGACCCGCTGTGGTTCGAGGAGCCGGTGCCGCCAGGCCAGGAACAGGCCATGGCCCAGGTCGCGGCCAAGACCAGCATCCCGATTGCCACTGGCGAGCGCCTGACCACCAAGTTCGAGTTCTTCAAGCTGTTGCAGGCCGGTGCCGCGTCGATTCTGCAGATGAACGTGGCGCGCTGCGGCGGGCTGCTGGAGGCGAAGAAAATCGCCAGCATGGCCGAGGCCTACTACGCGCAGATCGCGCCGCACCTCTACAACGGGCCAATCGGCGCGGCGGCGAGTTTCCAGCTGGCCACCTGCACGCCGAACTTCCTGATTCAGGAAAGCATCATGACTTGGGGCGGCTTCCATGCGCAGGTGCTGACCAAACCGCTGCAATGGGAAGACGGCTACATCATTGCGTCCACCGAGCCGGGGCTCGGGGTGGAGCTGAACATGGACGTGGTGCGCCAGCACTCGCCCTACAGCGGTGACCGCCTGCACCTGCAAATGGCCGCGACCCCGGCCGACGTCAAGGACACTTCACCGGCCAAGGGTTGAGCACTGACCGCCCGTTGCGGGCGGGGCATGGGCAGCCGCTGACGGCTGCCTTCAATACGACTGACGCGGTACTCCTGCATGACATACGACTACATCATCGCCGGCGCCGGCGCCGCCGGCTGCATCCTCGCCAACCGGCTCTCGGCATCGGGCCAATACTCGGTCCTGCTGCTGGAGGCGGGCGGCAAGGATGCCTCGTTCTGGTTCAGGATTCCGGTGGGGTTCGCCAAGATGTACTACAACCCGACCTTCAACTGGATGTACTACAGCCAGCCCCAGAAACAACTCGCCGACCGCGCGCTCTATGCGCCCCGGGGCAAGGTCCAGGGTGGTTCCGGCTCGATCAACGCGATGATCTACGTGCGTGGCCAGGCCCATGATTTCGATGATTGGGCGGCGGCCGGCAACGACGGCTGGAGCTTCAAGGAGGTGCTGCCGTACTTTCGCAAACTGGAGAGCCACCCGCTGGGCAACAGCCAATACCACGGTGCTAGCGGCCCCATCAGCATCACCCCGATGAAGGGCCAGACCCACCCGATCTGCGAGGCCTTTCTCAAGGGCTGCGAGGAGCTGGGTTACCCCCGCAGCGAGGATTTCAACGGCGCGGATGTTGAAGGCGCGGGGATCTACGACGTCAATACCCGTAACGGCCAGCGCTGCTCCAGCAGTTTTGCCTACCTGCACCCGGCGCTGCGCCGGCCCAACCTTCAGGTCGAGCACCATGCCCTGGTGGACCGGGTGCTGTTTGACGATCTGCAACAGCGCGCGGTGGGGGTTGCGGTGACCCAGCACGGGGTCGGCCGGACGTTCAACGCGGCCAAGGAAGTGATCCTCTGTGCCGGCGCGGTGGACACGCCGAAGATCCTGCAACTGTCCGGGGTCGGCGATCGCCAACTGCTGGCCCGGCACCGGATTCCCTTGCTCAAGCACCTGCCGGCGGTGGGGCAGAACCTGCAGGATCACCTGTGCGTGAGCTACTACTACAAGGCCAATGTTCCCACGCTCAACGACCAGTTCGGCTCGCTGCTGGGGCAGCTCAAGCTCGGCCTGCAGTACCTGCTGAGGCGCCAGGGCGCGCTGGCCATGAGCGTCAACCAGGCCGGTGGCTTTTTCCGGGGCGACGCCGGGCAAGCGCACCCCAACCTGCAGCTGTACTTCAACCCGTTGTCGTACCAGATTCCCAAGAGCAACAAGGCGCGCCTCAAGCCCGAGCCGTATTCCGGCTTTTTGCTGTGCTTCAACCCGTGTCGTCCCACCAGCCGCGGCAGCATCGAGATTGCCTCGAACAACCCGCGGGACGCGGCGCTGATCGACCCCAACTACCTGAGCACCGACAAGGACATCGCCGAGGTGATCCAGGGCAGTCGCCTGCTGCGCAAGATCATGCAGGCGCCGGCGCTCAAGGGCATCACGGTGGACGAAGTGCTACCGGGCCCAACGGTGGACAGCGACGAGCAGATGCTGCAGTACTTTCGCCAGAACAGCGGCTCGATCTACCACCTGTGCGGCTCCTGCGCCATGGGCCGTGACGCACAGCACTCGGTGGTGGATGCGCGCTTGAAGGTGCATGGCCTGGCAGGGCTGCGCATCGTCGATGCCTCGGTGTTTCCCAACGTCACTTCGGGCAACACCCATGCGGCGGTGCTGATGGTGGCGGAGAAGGGCGCCGACCTGATCCTGGAGGATGCCTGATAGCGCTCACAGGATCGTGTCGGACGGTTGCTTGATGGCGCTGTGCGCCAGTGCGTGCCTGGCCTGGGCTCAGCGCAGCTTCTCCAGCATCTGGTAGTACCACATGCCCGCCGCCAGCATCGAGTTGCCCAACTGGTCGCCCAGGGGCACGCGAATATGCCGGCAGGCGGCGAAGGTGTCGTAGTCGCCCAGGTGGCCGGTCAGGGCCTCGGCCATGATCTCGCCCATGATGTGGCTGGTGGCCACGCCGTGCCCGGAGTAGCCCTGGCAGTACCAGACGTTGTCCGAGAGCTTGCCCAGTTGCGGGATGCGGTTGATCACGATGCCCATGGCGCAACTCCACTGGAAGGCGATGCCCACGCCCTTGAGCGCCGGGAAGGTGCGCTCGATGCAGGGGCGCAGTTCGCCGGCGATGTCCCGCGAGTCTTTGCCGCTGTAGTTGGCGCCACCACCGAACAGCAGGCGGCCGTCGGCGGTCATGCGGTAGTAGTCGAGGACAAAGCGGCAGTCGTAGACCGCCAGGTCCTCGGGGTTCAGGCGTTTGGCCAAATCCCCCAGGGGCTCGGTGGTGACGATGCCGCCCATGGCCGGGAAGATCTTGCCCTTGAGTTTTTTCGGCTCCAGCTTGTGGTAAACGTCGCCGGCCAGCAGCACTTGCTTGGCGTTGATCCGGCCTTGGGCGGTGATCACCGCCGGGTGTTCGCCGTGGACGATCTGCAGCACTTGGCTGTGCTCGAAAATCAGCGCCCCCAGGCTCTCGGCGGCCCGGGCTTCGCCGATGCACAGGTTCAGCGGGTGCAGGTGCAGGTTGCGGGTGTTCTTGATGGCGCCGTGGTACAGCTCGCTTTCCAGCAGGCCGCGCACCTGGGCTCGGTCCAGCAGGCTGACTTCATCGCCCATGCCGCGGCGCAGCGCTTCTTCGTAGTCGGCGCGCAGGCCCGGCAGGTGGCTGGGCTTGTAGGCGGCGTGCAGGTGGCCGTGCTTGAGGTCGCAGGCGATGGCGTATTTCTCCACCCGTTGCTGGATGATCCGGTGCCCGCGCCAGCGCAGGTTCCAGATGAAATCATCGACTTCCTTGCCGAGCTGGCGGCGCATCTGTTTGCGCATGGCTTCATCGCCGGACAGGCTGCCGGTGACCTGGCCGCCATTGCGCCCGGTGGCGCCCCAGCCGATCTTGTGGCTTTCGACGATGGCGACTTTCAGGCCGCGCTCGGCCAGTTCCACCGCGCTGGCGACGCCGGTAAAACCGCCGCCGATGATCACCACATCCACCTGATGAGTGCCTTGCAGAGTCGGGTATTGGGTTTCCTGGTTCAGGGTGGCGCTGTAGTAGCTGGGGCAGCGTTCGGCTGCCGGGGTCCGCGGATCGAGAGCGGTTGTCATGAACAATATCCTTGAAAAATTCGACCGGGCGGCTGTGTGTGGACAGCCGCCAGTGCTGGATAACGTGTCGGCGATCTGCCGCTGCCGCCTGGATGCAGCAGGCTGTGCAGATCGTGCCGGGGCTCAGGCCTGGGTCAGGTACCAGCGCCAGTCCTGCTCGCCGACTTCGGCCATGAACTGGCGGTATTCGGCGCGTTTGACTGCCAGGTACACGCCGAGGAATTCACGGCCCAGGGCATCCCGGGCCCAGGCCGATTGCTCCAGGGCGATCAGCGAGGTCAGCCAGTCGGTGGGCAGCAGTTCGGTGGCCTGGGCGTAGCCATTGCCTTGCACCGGATCGCCCGGATCGAGCTGTTCGCGCAGGCCGCGATGTACGCCGGCGAGGATTGCCGCCGCCGCCAGATAAGGGTTGGCGTCGGCACCACAGATGCGGTGTTCGATGTGCCGACTGTTGGCCGGACCGCCGGGCACCCGCAGGCTCACGGTGCGGTTGTCGACGCCCCAGGTCGGTGCCAGGGGCGCGTAGCTGTTGGCCTGGAAGCGCCGATAGGAGTTGGCGTTGGGGCAGAACAGCAGCAGGGAGTCCAGCAGCGATGTGAGCATACCGCCCACCGCCTGGCGCAGCAGCGGGGTGCCGGCCGGGTCTTCGGAGGCGAACAGGTTGCGGCCCGCGGCATCGGCGATGCTCACGTGCATGTGCATGCCGGTGCCGGCCAGGTGGTCAAAGGGCTTGGCCATGAAGGTGGCCTGCATCCCGTGCTGGTGAGCCACGGCCTTGACCAGACGCTTGTAGCGCACCGCCTGGTCCATGGCTTCCAGGGCATCGCCGTGTTCCAGGGTGATTTCCACCTGGCCCGGGGCGTATTCGGAGATCGCCGTGCGCGCCGGGATGCCTTGCAGTTTGCAGGCGGCGTACAGGTCGGCGAGGAACGGCTCGATCTGCTCCAGCTCGCGCAGGCCGTAGACCTGAGTGCTGCGCGGACGACCGCCGTCAGCATCCAGCGCCGGTTGCGGTCGGCCATTGCTGTCACGCTTGGCGTCCAGCAGGTAGAACTCCAGCTCGCAGGCCATCACTGGGTGGTAACCCTCGGCCTTGAGCCCGTCGATCACCTTGATCAGCAGGTGGCGCGGGTCGGCGATGCTGGCGGGCATGCCCTCCTGCGGGTGCATGCTGACCTGTACCGTGGCAGTGGGAATTTGCCGCCAGGGCAAGCGCACCAGGCTGCCGGCCAGCGGGTAGGCACGGCAGTCGATATCACCGACGTCCCACACCAGGCCGGAGTTTTCCACGTCGTCGCCGTTGAGGGTCAGGCCGAGGATGGTGCTGGGCAGGGGCCGGCCGCTTGCGTAGACCGCCAGCAGTTCTTCGCGGTGCAGCAGCTTGCCCCGGGGCACGCCGTTGGCGTCGAGGATGAACAGTTCGATCATGTCGATATCGGGGTTGGCGGCCAGGAAGTCACGGGCTTCGTCGAGGGCGGCAAATTTCATCAGGGTTCTCGCTTGCGCCATTGGGGCGCGCAGGTTTTCAGGTCCTGCAACGACGCCGCGCACGGCTTGGTTGCAAGGGCAGAAATCAGATCTGGAAAGGGAGCGCGCAGGGACGCGCGCTCAGGCCAGCAGCGAGTGATCCGGAGGGCGTGAGGAGTGGCGCAGACGGGAGCGGCACAGGGCCATGGGCAGGTTGACCAGGAGCTTCATGGGCAGGGCCTGTCCAGCAAGTACGAGCCGATGACGACAGCGCGGTCCTCATGAACCTCATGAGGCGTGGCGGGAAGTGAGCGGCAGGACAGCGCGAGTCGGGCGTCGAGATCACCGCCGCAGCCTCTGTGCAGGGGCGCGGGCGCTGATCTGTCGAATCCGTGATACGGGCTCAGGGGGGACATCGCCGATGTGATCTCGCTGTCGAGTTCGTTGTGGTTATGGGTTATGGGAACCGGGTGCTGCTGGGGCGGATCAATGGGGCCGCTGTCCCAGGGCGGATCAATACTGCAAGAATCCGTCGGCCAATGTAAGGGGGGTAAAAGGCTCCAGTCCCCTGCCGGCTGCCCTTCGCCTACGGGGAGAGGCGTGAGCTAGAGCGGTGCTTCCCGAATGCCAGAAGTGTCTGATTTTTTTTACAGAGCCCCAGTAGACACCGGGCAACAGGTGCCGGCAGCCCCTGTCGGCGGTGCATGAGGCTCGGGGCTTCAGCTTGGGCCGGCGTTCGCTAGGCTCTGTCCGAACAGTTTTGAGACGAAGGTCAGGCAAGGCGAAAACGGTCGAGGAACGGCCGGGGTCGCGTTCGACTTTACGGGGTGTAAATGAGCCTTCTGGACTCGCGCACGAGACCGTTTTCAACGCAGCATCACCGAGTATCAAGGCTCTTCGTACAACGCCTAGGGATCGACCGACTCTGCCTGGTGCCGTACCACCGGCGCTGCATGGCTGGCGGGCAGGTGCTGGGGTGGTTGCGCCGCTCCGCGCTCGACGATCTTCATCGCCCGTACATCGCAGCCCAGGTTCGAGCAGATGTAGTCGAACGCCTTGACCGGGTCGCAAGTCGTGCCGCAGGTAAAGATGTCGAGAAACAGCGCCCCGTGTTCGGGGTAGGTGTGGAAGGAGGCGTGGGACTCCTCCAGCATCACCAGCACCGTCGCGCCTTGTGGCTCGAAGCGTTTTGTCAGCGTGCCACAGACCGTCGCGCCGGCTTCGGCGGAGGCGGCACACAGCAGTTGGGTCAAGGCATCCAGGTCATTGAGCTTTTCCGGGGCGATCTGATAGAGCTCGCCCAGTGTGTGCCTGCCAAAAAAAGCATTGGCGTTCGGGTTCATAGGACTTCCCTGTTTCGACACCAGTACGCATGGCGCGGGTGGGTGAGTGAAAGGCTGCGCAGGCCTGATTGCAGACGCCGATGATGGGATAGCCAGTGCTCGCTTTCCAGGCAAATTGCCGGCGGGTTATTTGAGCATGTAAGAGGTTGATACCAATTGTTTCGCAGGTCCTGGCGGAGCGATCAGCACCTGGCGCGCACGCCCCCGAGGCAAGCCGGCGACCGGCGCCGGCGTTGATTCATGGGCCTTGATCAACTCATTCATTGGATCAGTTATCGCCATCGACAGGTGTCGCCGTGCTGTCCGGGGGGGATCGTTCCTTTATTAGTTGTTGGAAATATCGATTCATACTCGGAGCGATTTTGTTACAAGTCTGAAATTATTTTCGAGGTTGTTTGTTCGGTGTCGGTGTTAGCTTGTTTTCGCCGCTGTTCTGGCTGTGTCTGGTAGTTGTGAGTCTCGAACTTTATCGGTTGGTTTTCGAATGGCGTCGCAATAGCGCTTCTTATACGTCGCTGCTGTTTGAAATGTTGTTCTGCAATGTTGATAAAAGTTTATCTGGTTGAACTTTAGTGTCGGAGGTGGGTGATCATGGAAGATCAGAAGTTGAAGTTGTTGGTCTTCGGTATCGACGGGGCGTCCCATGCTGTCCTCCAGCAACTGATGGCTCGGGGATTGCTGCCCAACTTCAGCGCACTGCGCCGGCGCGCCTCCCATGGGGTACTGCAATCGACCTTTCCACCGCACACCGCACCGGGCTGGGCCTCCATGTTTACTGGGGTTTCTCCGGGTGAACACGGGATCTACCAGTTCTGGTCGACCCAGTCTGCGGACTATCGTTTCCGGGCAATGAACGCTGCCGACTATGGGCGCGAACCCTGCTGGCTGACCCTGGAGCGCCACGGGCTGAAAGTCGGTGCCTACAACATCCCCATGACTCATCCGCCGGCAGATCTGCAGGGCGGCTATATGATCAGCTGGCCATTGGCCAAAACCCTGAGATATACCTCGCCCGCCAACTTGATGCATGAGTTGATGCAGGCGGGGCTGCACTATCATTCAGACATTGTCACTATGTATCGCGGTCAGGAAGACTACTGTGAGCAGGCGCGCAAGTTCATCAAGGGGCGTGCCGATACTTGCTGTTTTCTACAGCAGACGCGGGCCGTGGATGCACTGTTTGTAGTCTTCACCGAAGTTGATCGTGTCAGTCACTATTATTGGGGCGATCACTCGGCGCCCAGTTCCGTCGTGGAACAGTGTTATATCGATATCGATCAGGCGCTGGGCACCGTATTGACCCTGGCCGATGACGACACCCTGGTGGTGGTGGCTTCCGACCATGGCTTCGGCCTGTGTGAAGCGGACTTCAGCGTGCACGAGTTCCTCGAACAACAGGGCCTGCTGGCGACCCGCTATGAACCCCAGGACTCGGGCGCCGAGGCCTCCCACGACGATCCGGGGGCGCGTTCCTGGTTCGACGCGCCGGCGAGCTACCGACGCGTGGTGGATTGGTCGCGCACCGAGTTCTACATGCCCACCCCTGGCTGCTTCGGTGTCAATGCCAATCTGTTGGGGCGCGAGGCCCAGGGGGTGCTGCGCGCCGAGCAGTTGCCGGAGGCCGAAGCGCGTTTGCAGCAAGCCCTGGCGCAGGAGCTCGACGAGCAGGGCCGCCCCTGGTTCACGCTGGTCAAGGCCGATCAGGTGTATGCCGGCGCACGCCTGCAGGACGCTCCCGACTACCTGCTGATCCCCAGGGATTTCAGCGTCATGCCGACACCGGCACTCACCGGCCGGGTCTGGAACACACCGGCCCAGCGTGGCGTGCATCGGCCCGACGGCATCGTGTTCATTCGTGGCTCGACCTTTCCCGAGGACGCCGCGCTGCAGGCGCGGATCGAAGACATCTACCCGACGATCCTGGCCCATCTGGGGCTGCCAGTGCCTGAAGGGCTGGAAGGTCACTGGTTGCTGGAACCGGCCCACGAGCCGCAGCGCGAGCCCGGCCGCAAAGGCTGTGGCGGGCAACGAATGAGTGAAGAAGAACAGCGCTTCATGGACCGCCAATTACAACAAATTGGGTATTTTTAATGGAAACCGTGCCGTTCACCAACGCCGCCGACGGGTTGATTCCGCTCGCCAACCTGGCTGAGCCGATCGACGCGCCAGCGAGCAATCCGCTGCATTCCACTGTCGACTTCCGCAAGCCGCAGCCGATGCGCGTGTGCTTTCCGGTGTTGCTCGATGGCGACCTGGTAATGAGTTCCGAACACCTGGGCGTCAGCTACCTGGTGTCGATCCTGCGGGACCTGGGCGCCGAGTGCCAGGTGGTCGAAGTCAAGTCGATCCAGCACGGCGACGAGATTGCCATTGCTGAAGTGGTGGCCTTCAAGCCCGACCTGATCGGGTTCTCCCTGACCACCGTCACCGTCAGTCATGCCACCGCTTTCGGTTCGGCATTGCGTGCGGCCCTGCCCGAGCAGGTGGCGTTTCTGGCCGGTGGCCCGCTGGCCACCTTCCTGGGCTCCAAGTTGCTGAGCAACCCCAACTGGAGCTTCCTTGACGCCCTGGTGCGCGGTGAGGGCGACGTGCCGCTGGTGCGCTACGTCGAGGCCTTCTGGGATCATGGCGACTACGCCCGGGTGCCGAGCCTGAGCTGGCGCGAGGAGGGCGGGTTCGTCATCGACAACCCCATTGGCAAGCCGGTGCCGGAGCTGGACATGCTGCCTGAACCGGCGCGGGATCAGTTCGAGCTCAACAGCGGCAAGCTGCCCTACCTGCGCCTGGCCACCACCCGTGGTTGCACGGCGCGCTGCACCTTCTGCAACGCGCCCCACGCCGGCAACAAGATCAATCCCGGCAAGCTCTGGCGGGCCAGGACCCCGGACAATATCGTCGATGAAATCGAGCGGCTTTATCACAAGTACAACTTCAACACGTTCGACTTCGTCGATTCGACCTTCGAAGATCCGGGCGGTGCGCCGTTCGCCAAGCAGCGCATCGCCGACATCGCCCAAGGCGTGCTCGATCGCGGCCTGAAGATCTATTACAACTGCTGCATGCAGGCCAAGAACTGGCACCCCGAAGACCAGCCGCTGCTGGACCTGTTGTACCGCTCCGGCCTGGAGAAGGTGCTGATCGGCATCGAGTCGGGTTCACAGATCGGCCTGGATCGCTGGAAGAAGAAATCCACGGTCGAGGACAACAAGCGCGCCATCGAACTGGTGCGTGGCGCCGGCATCTACGTGGCCTTCGGCTTCATTGCCTATCACCCCTGGTCGACCTTCCAGGAGATCCGCGACAACAACCTCTTCCTGCGCGAGTACATGGGCTACAACCTGCGCCGCTACACCGTGCGCCTGGAGCTGTATCCCGGGGCGGAGGCGGTGGAGACCCTGCGCGCCGAGGGCAAGCTGCATGACGACTTCGATGTGTCGCTCAATGCCCTGAGCTACGACTTCGAAGACCCGCGAGTGCGGCAGTTGTCGACCATCAGCGCCTTGCTCTACGGCGAGAAGTACGCCTCGGAAATGGTCATCGAAAAAGAGCCGGCGGTGTTCGAGTTCGAGACCTACGACATCGTCATGCACACCTTTATGTCGCGCTTGCGGCGTGCGGTGCTCGGCGACGTCCGGGGCATGGCGATTCTCGAAGCCGGCGAAGCCAAGGCCGCCGAATTGCGCCGGCTCATGAGCGATTTCAACTATGCGCTGATTTCCGAGATGACCGACCTGGCCGAACTGGGAACCCTCGACGAGGCCTATGCCCATGAACGGCGACCCCAGGTCGAGCAGTTCTACCGGGTCAAGCTTGGCGAGCTGCGCCAGGTCCAGTTGGGTATCAGCATGCAACTCCACCGCGCCGGGCTGAGCCTGCGCGACATCCAGTTCAGCAAAGGGGCTTGAGCCATGACGAATGCCGAACCGGTGAACTTTCTCGGTCACAGCCAGTTGCTGGGCAACGACCTGGTGATCAACGAGGACGCCTGCAACCTGGGGTGCACCTACTGCCTGACCGGGCAGAGCAACATGAAGTCGTCCCATGAGGGCAAGCTGATCTTCCAGCCGCCGGTGCACGACGTCTACAGCCAAGACAGCGACCTGGGCCAGCGCCTGCAGACCATCGTCGAGCGAGTCAACCGCACCTTCAAGCCACCGCTGCTGAAACTCACCGGCGGCGAGATTTTCATCATCAAGGGCATCATGAGCTTCATCGAGCGCATGTCGCCCCTGCATGAAGTGCTGATCGTACAGACCAACGGCCTGCCGTTGACCCGGGACAAAGTGCGGCGCCTGGCCCAACTGGGCAATGTCGTGGTGCAGATCTCACTCGACAGCAGCCACTATCAGGGCAACAGCTATCGGGTCCTGTCGCCACGCATCCACGAGATGATCATGGAGCGCATCGCCATGGTCCTGGAGGCCGGCCTGCCGCTGGAAATCTACGGCGTGCTCAATGACCGCAGCGCGCCGTATCTGCGCGAGTTCGTGGAGTGGTGCTCCGGGTTTGCGGACAACCCACCGCAGCTGTTTCCGTTCCCCGTGCGCGGCCCGGACAGCGAGACGTTCAAGGTCCGCCCCGAGCAGTATCCGTTCATCGACGCATTGTTCGAGCTGCGCGAGCGCTACCCGCAGATCCTGCCACCCAAGGCCTACCTGGAGCGCCTCAGTTCGTTCTATCACCAGGGGCGGCGCACCTGGCGCTGCCACCTGCCACGCCTGGTGATGTCGACCTTCAGCGACGGCGTGGCCACCCCGTGCCCGAACATCTGGTTCCACAACATGGGCAATCTGTTGGAGGACGACTGGAACAAGGCCCTGGCTCCGGTCAACCGTTCACCGTTCTATCAACTGTTGCTGGCTGAACGACCGCGGCTGGATGCCTGCAAGGGCTGCTTCACCCCCTGGGACACCCTGAGCCTGTATTTCGAAGACGCCATCAGCCTGGACGAGCTGTGCCGTGCGCCTTCCTACGCGCCCCAGGCCGTCAGGAACCTGCTTGAACAAGCCAAGGAGGCGTATCGACATGGCGCCTGAGTCACGGATCGACGACCGCTGGTTGGCCCAACTGAGCGCGGGGCCGGTACTGGCTTCGCTGCCGGCAATCCGGCGCAGTGAATGGACCCGGCAGCTTGGTGAACTGGCCAGCAGCGGCCAGCGGCGCTTGCTGCTGGTGTTCGACAGTACGCTTGAGCATGCCGCGCTGTTGCTGGTGCTACTGGAGCAGGGCTTGTCGCCGCTGCTGGTGGCCAGCGATGCCAAGCCTCAGGAACTGCAGCGCTATGCCGCCCAGGGGGCGATCAGCCACAGCGTCCAGCTGGAGCAGGGCGAACTGCGGGTGACAGCGCTTGAACCTGGCGCTGCGCTGCCTGGCGCTTCGGCAGTGCAGCCACACCGGCGTGGCATCTATTTGCTGACGTCGGGCACCACGGGGGAACCGTCGCTGGTTTTTCGCGACCTGAACAGCTGGCGTGACGAGGGCCTGCGCTACTGCCGGCTGTTGCAACTGAGCCGCGAGGATCGGGTGCTGTTCATCGCTCCGGTGTATCACGCCTATGCACTGGGCTGGTTGTGGGGCGCGTTGCTGGCCGGGTCCCAGGTGGAGATCTGCAAACCCACGGAACTGGGGGCGGCGCTGCAGGCGCTGCGCCTGCGCGCCAGCCATTGCGTGGTCACGCCCATGCTGGCGGCCTTGATGGCCCAGCGGGTAGGCCAGGGTGAGCGTCCGCCCCAGCTCAAGGGGGTGATGTCCGGCGCCGGTCCAGTGGACGGACAGCTCGACCAGCAGTTCCAGCAGGCCTTCGGCATCGGACTGTCGCGCAACTATGGCAGTACCGAAAGCGGTGCCGTGTTTGCCGGCGTCGCGCCATTGCCGCCGTTGTCCATCGGCTTTCCCATGCCGGGGATCGAAGTCGTGGAGCCGGCGGCGGGGCAGCCGTTTGCCCTCAAGGTGCGACTGGAGGATGGCCGCCTTTACGACACCGGCGACATTGCCGAACAGAGCGCAGCCGGCTACAGCATCGTCGGTCGCGAGAGCAGTGCGATCCGCCGGGGCGAACGCTGGATTTCGCCGTTCGAGATTGAGTCGGTGCTGGGCAGCCACCCGGATGTGCAAGATTGCGCGGTGCGCGCGGTCAAGTCGGCCCGCTCGGGCAACGACCATATCTTTGCCTTCGTGGTCTGGAACCCTCAGCGCCCGTGGGACCCACGACTGCTGCGCGAACATTGCCAGGCGAATCTGGCGCCGGCCAAGGTCCCCGACCGCTTCGAGCGCACGCCGCTGATTGCCCGCCGTGGCAACGGCAAGCCGCTGCTCAGCCGGCGTTATCGTCCGGCCGCGAACCAGGTGTTGCTGGAGGCCGCCCAGGCCTACAAGCGCTCGCAGTTGTTGCTGGCGCTGTGGGAGTGCGGGGCCTTGCAACTCAGTGCCCAGGGCCTGAGCGTCGACCAGATCGCCCAGCGTACCGGTCTGCATGCCCACACCCTG
This sequence comes from Pseudomonas sp. LD120, assembly GCF_009861525.1. Classification (GTDB taxonomy): domain Bacteria; phylum Pseudomonadota; class Gammaproteobacteria; order Pseudomonadales; family Pseudomonadaceae; genus Aquipseudomonas. The sequence continues at coordinate 3,048,825 of NZ_WVHL01000005.1, forward strand.
GCGGTGGCCTTCGACACGGCCCAGGCCAACGGCCTGCTGCACGAGGCCCTGGAGGCCGAGACGCCGCCCCGGGACTTGGAGGATCTGGCCCGGGTGCTGGACCTGGAGTCCTTCAACAACCGCCACTGGAACCGCCTGGACGAGTTGCTGGCGGTGCTGCATGACGGCCTCGACCGGCGCGCCTTCGAACAGACCCCCAAGCACCCGCAACTGCAGCGGCGCTACCAGCGCGCGGTGGCCGGGGCAGACAAGCAACTGGCGGCCCAACTGACCTGGCGCAAGGCCCTGCACAACGCGCCCCGGGCCATCGCCCTGCTGGACATCTGCGCCACTGGCGCGGTGTACACCCAAGCCTTATTGGGCCGCCGGCGCCTGGACTGCCGGGCCAGTCGGATCGTGCAGCTGGGGGGGCTCAATCCGCCGGCGGCGGATATCCCGGTGCACAGCCACGAGGAGCTGGCGCAGCTGGACGCGCGCGGGTTCGACGTAATCGTGCTCGACAACACCCTGCACCAGCCCAGCGTGGTCCAGGCGCTGCCGGCTTTGCTCGAGCGCCTGGGACCCGATGGCCGGCTGATCATTGACGAGATTTTCTTTTGCGACACGGCCTCGGCAGCCGTCGGTGTGGACTGGCTGACCCACGGTGGCTGCCAGTACCCGAGGCAGGACGAGGTGGTTGCGGCGCTGGCGCGCCTGGGGTTCGTCGGCGAGCAAATCTGGCGCCGCGAATCGATGATTTATCAATGCACGATGTTATTCAGCAGGAGCTAGAAAATGACCGATACCGACCGCTTGATCAAAGTGTTCTCCAGCACCGTGGGCCGTGAACTGAGCCGTGAAGACCTCTCGGGGGGCGACCTGATCGGCACCCTGGGCCTGAACTCGATCGACGCCTTGCAGTTGCTGATCCAAGTGGAAACCGAGTTTGGCTTCTCCATCGAGGACAACGAGCTGTCCATCGAACTGGTCAACTCGCTGGAACGCCTGGAAGCCTTCGTCGCCGACAAGACCCAGGCCCAGGTTGTCTGAAGGTGATGACGGCATGTGTCTCTTTGCCAACCTCGGCTGCGTGGTTTCCTGCGCGCGCCGATGTGGGCGGCCCGGCGCCCGCCGGCCCGCCCGGAAGAACCGAACGACGAGGGAATTCGTGTGAACGACGCAAAAAAGACTGAGGCGGTGTTTGCCAATCGTCCTGGCACCGACGTCCAGTTGCCCTGGCTCAACCAGCTCAACCGCCAGCGCCTGGCCGGGCCGGCGATGGAGAACAATCGCTGGCTGACCGCCGGCGAGGCCCCGGCGACACTCTGCGTGCACGCCGGCACCTATGAGGACCCGGTGACCGGGGCCGTGGGCACGCCGATCTTTCCCAGCACCACCTTCCGTTTCAGCCAGTCCACCTATGAGTCGTTCCTGGAAGGCTACGTGCGTGACATTCCCACCTACAGCCGCTACGGCAACCCGGGGCAGTGGTCGGTGCAGTTGAAGGTGGCGGCCATGGAGGGGGCGCAAAGTGCCTTGGTACTGTCATCGGGCATGGCGGCGATCGCCTCGACCCTGTTCGCCCTGACCAACCGCAATGGCCACATCATCTCTTCCTATGATCTGTACGGTGGCAGCTACAGTCTGCTGCACGCCGACATCAGTCAGGCCGGGCGCTCGGTGAGCTATGTCGACCCGCTGGACCTGGAGGCGATCCGCCGGGCGATCCGCCCGCAGACCCAGATCATGTTCTTCGAGCTGCTGTCCAACCCGCTGATGAAGGCCATCGACCTGGTGGCCATCGCTGCCTTGTGCAAGCAGGAGAACATTCTGCTGGTGGTGGACAACACCTTCTTGTCGCCCATCAGTTGCCGTCCCCTGGAGTGGGGGGCGGACATCGTCATCCATTCGGCGACCAAGTACCTCAACGGGCACAGTGACGCCACCTGTGGCGCGGTCGCGGGCAGTCGCAAGCTGGTGGACCGGGTCTGGGCGCAACTGTTGCGCTTTGGCGGCAACCTCGACCCCTTCGTGTGCTTTCTCCTGGAGCGGGGCATGAAGACCCTGGCGGTGCGCATGCAGGCCCATGCCGAGGGGGCCCGGCAGGTGACGCGTTTTCTCGAACGCCATCCGCAGGTGACCGCGGTGCATTCGGTGTATGCCGAGGCGTATGCCCACCCCCATCTGCGGCAGTACGCCCCCCAGGCCACCTGCGGCATGCTCGGTTTTGAGCTGCAAGGTGGGGACCCGGCGGCCCTGCAACTGCTGGAGCACCTCAAGCTGATCACCTGCGCCACCAGCCTGGGCGGCATCGAGTCCCTGGTGAGCCTGCCGTTCAACACCTCCCACAGCGGCTTGACCCGCGAGCAGCAGAAACAGATCGGGCTCAACCCCGGCCTGGTCCGGCTGTCGGTGGGCATCGAGGCCCCCGATGACCTGTGTGCCGATCTCGAACAGGCGTTGCGCCAGGTCTATCAAGGAAGGAGTCAGCCATGAGAAACGGAATGAACATCTCGGGCTTCAGCGAGATCGTCCACGAGATCCAGCAAGAGCCGGCCCAGGCGATCTTCCGTTACGCCGCCTATGCGCACTGTTCGCCGGCCGGCGGCATGCTGGCCGGGGTGGCTCCGGCGCTGATCGGCCTGTTGCGCGCGCCGCGGCATTTCGAAGTGCCGATCCGTCCCAGCCCGGCGTTGCAATGCCAGGGGCTGCTGGACCCGGCCTGGCCCCAGGAATTGGCCCTGGCGGCGCTCTCCGGCTGTTTCCTGGTGTCCGCGGTGTCGGGGTTTTCCGCGCGACGGACCACGGTCGATCATCTGTCCATGACCACCCGCGCGATCCTGCAGGAAGCGGCCGCTGCGGCTCCCCAGGTGCGCTACGAGATCCGTTCGGGCACCGACAAGAAGATCAACGAAGCCCTGGAAGTGATCGAGGCGGTGAAGAGCCACAGCCCCAATCACCAGACCTTCGTCCAGGCCCTGGGCCTGTCGGCACGCTTGGTGAATGCCGAGGGCGCCGGCCCCTGGCAAAGGTTTTGCCCCCTTGAACAGGCGCCTGCGGATACGGCGGCGGCCCAGACCCAGACCCAGACCCAGACCCTGGATTGCCAGTGGCTCTATGGCACCCAACTGCGGGCGGACTTCGTCCACCAGGACCCTCGGGACCCGCGCAGTTTTCCCATCGACCAACCCAAGCAACTGGCCGGTATCGACTGGGGGCCCAACCCTCAGGAATACCTGCTGATGGCGATTGCCGCCGATGTCCTGGCGCAGCTCAACCGCCGCCAGCAGTTGCCGGGTGCGGTGCACCTGGATGTGCGGGCCATGGTGGATATCCGCGGGATGTGTGAGGTGGCGCCGACCCCGGTCCACCTGCAGGACATCGAGCTTGAATTGCAGGTTGAAGGCTGGCCGGCGGCCCAGTTGGCGACGTTGACGCAACAGTTGGCGGCGAGCATCGAGGCCTCGGTGGTGTGTGCCCTGATCCGCCATCGGGTGGGCTTCGAGTTCCAGGTCGGAGCCCGGCCGCTGTCCGAGGAGGCCCGCGAGTGCCAGCCATGCTGAATCAGTCGACCCTGTGTTTCGCCACCCTGGCGGTTCCCGACCTGGCGGCTGCCGAAGCCTTCTATGTGCAGGTACTGGGTCTGCAGGTCAGCCGGCGCTTTGCCCCGACCCGCTGGATCAGCCTGGATGTGGACGAGCAGGGCGGTGCCGGGCTCGGCCTGATCGAGGACCCGCTGATGGCGCGGCCGTCGCCGGCCAGCATGCTTGACCTGATGGTGTCTGAGCTGGACGCCCTGGTGGCGCGGATGCCGCCGCAAGTGACCCTTGTCGAGGCGCCAGGGCCGACCCTGTGGGGCAGTTACAAGGCAGTGATCGAGGACCCGTTCGGCAACCGCCTGGGCCTGGTCCAGTGCAGCCCGCAGGCCGCTGTCCGGGATACCGGGCAGCCGGGAAAGAACGAGTAAGGAGCTGGGATGCTTAAGCAATATGAATGCATGAAGGTAGCGGACTGCGTTGCCGGCGATGGCGGCTTCGTGTCCGTGGTGTCCGGGCTGCCGCGCAGCGGCACCTCGATGATGATGCGTGCCCTGGCCAGTGCCGGCCTGGCGCCGTTGACCGACAACCTGCGCCAGGGCGATGAACGCAATCCCCATGGCTATTTCGAATGGGAAGCGGTCAAGTCCCGGGACGGCTACCTGGGGTGGATGGACCAGGCCCGCGGCCGGGCGGTCAAGCTGGTGTCGCGCTTTCTCCAGTACCTGCCAGCGACCCACGGGTATCGGGTGCTGTTCATGCACCGCGATATCGATGCGGTGATCCGTTCCCAGCAGGACATGGCCGAGCACCACAGCGGTCAGGTCTGGGCAGGGCAGGAGGTCGAGGAACTGGCGCGGCTGTATCGCGAACATGTGGCCCAGGTGCTGGCGTGGGTCCGTTCGCGGCCGAACATGCAGCTGCTGGAACTGGATTATCAACGGGTGCTGCAAGACCCGACCGGCGAATTCACCCGGGTTGCGGCGTTCCTCTCACCCTTGCCCCTGGCGGTGCCGTCGATGGCGGCCACGGTGGATCGAGGTCTGAATCATCAAGCGGCGATGGAGGCTGCGAGCCATGTCTGAATTGCCCATCCGTGCAGTCATCTTCGACCTCGACGGAACGTTGATCGACAGCAAGCAAGTGATTCGCGAGGCCTACCACGCGGCCCACGCCCAGGTGGTAGGGGCGGACGTCGAGCCGCCACCGTTCAGCGAGTACTGCCAGCACCTGGGACGCAGCTTCGTGCAGATCATGAAGATCATGGGGCTGCCGGCGCAGATGCACCCGGTGTTCATGCGTGAAAGCAACGCGCGAATGCAGCGCATCCGCGTGTTCGAGGGCGTCGGCGGACTGTTGGCGAGCTTGCATGCCAGGGGCATTCCCATGGCGATTGCCACCGGCAAGGACCATGGGCGCACGGTGGCGATTCTCGAGTACCTGGGCCTGCTGAAGTATTTCTCCTGCATCGTCGGCAGCGACGATGTGGCCAACCCCAAGCCGGCGCCGGACATGGCCCGGATGATTGTCGAACAGTTGCATCTGGACCCGGCGAGTTGCCTGTTCGTGGGCGATGCCCTGGCCGACCTGAAATGCGGCCAGGCGGCTGGCATGCAGACCGCGCTGGCGCTCTGGGATCACCCCGGCGAGGAGGTCCGGCGCTATCCCAGTACCTATCAACTGACCGCGCCGGGCCAGGTCCTGGCCTTGCTGGAGGTGGCTCGCCATGCCGACATTACTCCTGCTTAACGGCCCCAACCTGGGGCGCCTGGGGCAGCGCGAGCCGCAGGTCTATGGCACCAAGACCCTGGAGCAGATCACCGCTGAAGTCACCGCCGTCGCCGACTCCCGTGGCTGGGCGGTGCTGGCCCGGCACAGCAACCATGAGGGCGAGTTGATCGACTTCATCGAGAGCCAGCATCAGGCCGAGGCGATGATCATCAACCCGGGGGCGCTGATGATGTCCGGCTGGGCCCTGCGCGATGCCTTGCAGGACTACCCAGGGCGCTGGATGGAGGTGCACATTTCCAACCTGTTTGCCCGCGAGCGCTTCCGTCACCAGTCGTTGCTGGCGCCCCTGTGCCACGGCTTCATTGCCGGCCTGGGCACCGATGGCTATGCCCTGGCCGCCGCGGCGCTGGTGGGAGCCCGCCATGTGTAGTGCGACAGCAGCAGCGCTGCAGACCCAAGTGATGAACGACGTGCTGGGCCTCTGCGCCCGCTTGCTGAAGGTGACGCAGGAGCAGTTGCATGCCGGGCAGAATTTTTTCGCCCTCGGCGGCAGCTCGTTGCAGGCCCTGCAACTGTGTGCGCTGCTCGAACAGCGGCATCCACAGCTATGCGGCGAGGACGGCATTGACCTGACCCTGATTGTCGGCACCGCGACCCTTGGCGAGTTTGTCGACGCCCTGCTGCAGGGGGCGGTCGGCAGGCCGGTCGGGGCGATTTCCGAGGGCGAGCTATGAACCAGGCGATGGCGACCTTGATCGAGCATTGGGAACAACGCGGCGTGCACCTCTACGAAGACAGCGGGCGCCTGCGCTATTACTGCGACGCGGACCGGCTGCCTGAGGATATCCGCCACGCGGTGGGCCATGAGAGGCGTCGCCTGCTGGCGTACCTGGCCCCGCCGGATCCGCTGGCGTCTCAGCTTGGCGGGCTGCGCCAGGCCTACTGGCTGGGGGAGCATTCGGCGTTCAGCCAGGGCAGTGCCGCCTATCTGCACCTGGTCTATGCCGGCGCGGTGCCCACGGCCGTGCAATTGCAGGCGGCCTTGCCCCGGCTGCTGGCGTTGCACCCGATCCTGGCGTACACCCTGGATGCCCAGACACCGCGTTTCAAACCCATGGTCGCGCCGTCACTGATGGTCGAGCAGCAGGTCGCGGCAGAGGGCGCGGACCCAAGGCGCTGCGCGGCCCTGGCAGACAGCGCCATGCCGATTGCGCCGTTGACCGCGGAACAACCACTGTTTCGCCTGGTGCTGGTGAGCGGCCCCCATGAGCGCTGCTTGCATGTGGTCTATCGGCTGGCGCTGTTCGATGCCCCGGCGGTGCAGATTTTTATCGGTGACTTGCTGGCGCTGGTTGCCGGAGGCAGCCCCCCGGACGTGCAGGGCTATGCCCCGGCGCAGGTCGCGGCGTGGAGTCGGGCCCGACGCCTGGCGCGTTTCAAGGCCCGGCACTACTGGCTGCAGAAGATTCCCCAACTGGCCGCGGGGCCGGACCTGCCACTGGCTCGGCGCCGGCAAGCGAGCGCAACCCCGGCACGCTTCATCGAGCATCGGGTGGTCCTGGCGCCGGCGTTGCAGCAGGCGCTGAGTGCGGCGGCCCGGCGTCACCGGGTGTCGCTCAATGCGGTCCTGCTGACCGTGTACCTGCAGACACTGGCGCGCTGGTCGGGCAGGGCCACGGTGACCTGTAGCGTCATGTACAGCACCCGGACGCTGCTGGGGCCGGAGTTCGCCCGCACCATCGGCAATTTCGCCGATACCCTGCTGCTCAATCTGCCAGCCCAATCCCTGGCCTTTGCCGCCTGCGCCCAGCGGGTCCAGCAGGACCTGTACGCCGCCCTGCGGCATGCCGCCTACGATGGCGTGTCAGTGGTCCGCGAATGGATTCGCGAACACGACCAGCGCCAGGACAGCAGCGAGCCGCCGATGCCGTATGTGTTTTCCTCGTTGCTGGAAATGGACCTGCCGGCGCCGCCGCTGCAACAGACCGACCACGCGATGATGACGCCGCAGATCTGGATCGACGCCCAGGCCTTCGCCAGCGAGGCGGGCCTGTGCCTGTCCTGGGACGAGCGCGAGGGCGTGTTCGAGCCCGGGCTTGTGGCCCAGGCCTTCGAGCATTTTCATGGCGCCCTGGAGCGCCTGGCCACCCAGCCGCCGACCTGGGAGCTGACTGAACTGGCCCTGCCGGCGCCACTGCTGGAGCGGGTCGATGCCTTCAATCACGCCACGCGTCCGCTGCCTCGGCAGTCTCTGCATCAGGGCCTGTCAAGGCAGGCGGCGCTGCGCCCGGATGCGCCGGCGCTGTTGAGCGCTGGCACCTGTCTGAGTTTTGCCGAGCTGTTGCGCCTGGCCAGTCGTCTGGCCAGCCACCTGAATGAAAACGGCGTAGGCCCCAGCGACCATGTGGTGGTGCGCGGCAGTCGGGACAGCGCCAATGTGGTGGCGATTTACGCGGTACTGATGGCCGGGGCGACCTATGTTCCGGTGAGCAAGAGTTCCCCGGTACGCCGGGTGCATTCGATCATCACCCAGGCGGCGGCTACCACGGTGCTGGGCGACGATGCTGCGGACATCGCGGCGGTGCTCGCATCGCCGGTGAACTGGTCGCTCGACTACCGGCACTGGCTGGCGTCGCCCGAGGCGCAGGGCGCCGCTATCGCACCGGCCTATCCGGCGGTGGACAGCTCCCTGGCCTACCTGATGTTCACCTCCGGCACCACGGGCACGCCCAAGGGGGTGGCGGTCAGTCATCGCGCCGCCTTCAATACCCTGCTGGACTGTCGCGAGCGCTTTGCCATCGACGCTCAGGACCGCCTGCTGGGGGTCAGTGAGTTCAGCTTCGACCTGTCGGTGTTCGACCTGTTCATGCCGGCATTGTGCGGCTGCGCGCTGATCCTGCCGGCCAATGGCGAGCGGGCCGAGCCCCAGGCCTGGCTCGACGCGGCACGGATGCATGGGGCGACTGTCTGGAACTCGGTCCCGGCGATCATGGAAATGGCCCTGGGCTACGCCAGGGCGGTGGGCCTGCCGGCGCCGGCGGCGAGTGTGCGCCTGTGGATGGCCAGCGGCGACTGGATCGCCCTGGGGTTACCCGAGCGCCTGCGAGAGCTTACCCCGGGTTCGCGCTTCGTGGCCCTGGGGGGCGCCACCGAGGCGGCCATCTGGTCCAACTGCTTCGAGGTCCAGCAAGTGTGCCCCGAGTGGCCGAGCATTCCTTATGGCCGGCCGCTGAGCAACCAGCGGTTCTACATTCTCGACGCGCTGGGCCGGCGTTGCCCGCCTGGGGTCAAGGGCATGCTGTACATCGCCGGCGACGGCCTGGCGGCGGGCTACATCCATGATCGGCAACGGACCGAGCAGGCCTTCTTCATCGAGCCCGGGCTGCAGCAGCGGGTCTACCGTACCGGTGACATGGGACGCCTGCGAATGGACGGGGAGATCGAGTTTCTCGGCCGCGAGGACCTGCAGGTCAAGCTCAATGGCATGCGCGTGGAACTGGCGGAAATCGATGCGGTGCTGGGACGCGCCCCCGGGGTCGAGCAGGTGGCGGTGTGTGTAGACGCTGCCGGGGTCTTGTACGGGTTTTTCGTCGCCGGCCAAGCGGCACCCAGTGGCCCACAGTTGCTGGCCTTCGCGGCGCAGTACCTCAACCCTTACATGCTGCCGGTGCAGTTGTTCGCGCTGGCGCAGATGCCGCTGAGCGCCAACGGCAAGGTGGATCGGGGGGCGCTGGTGGCCTTGCTGCCAGGGCTTTGCGAACCCGCCGGGCCGGTGCCGGAGGTGGGCTTCTCGGCCCGGCAGGAACTGCTGCTGAGCTGCGTCCAGCGGGTGTTGCCGGCGGTGCGCGGGGCGGCTGATTCCTGGTTCGACATGGGCGCCTCGTCACTGCACGCGGTGCACATTCTGTTGGGGTTGAACACCGAGCTGGGGCTGGACCTGAGCCTGGCGGACATCTACGCCTATCCCTCGGTCAGTGCCTTGCTCGCTCATGTGCAGGGCACGGGTCGGCGGCACCGCAACCGGGTGGATTTTTGCGCCGGCAGCGGTGAGCCGCAACCCTTGCTGGTGCTGGTGCACCCGGTGGGTGGGGCGTTGTCGTGCTACTGGCCGATGATTCGTGCCACCCGCGAGGACTTCCAGGTGATTGGCCTGTGTGCCGACACCGGCCAGCGTTTCGAGACGCTTGAGGATCAGGCCCGGGAGTACCTGGAGCAATTGCAGGACAGCCTGCCGGCAGCACGTCCGGTGGTGCTCGCCGGTTGGTCGTTCGGTGGCGTGCTGGCGGTGGAAATGGCCCGCCTGCTCGGTAATCGCGGCCATCGGCAACTGGCGCTGGTGACCCTCGATGCGGGTGCGCCGCTGGACAGCGTGCTCGAATTGCCACCGAGCCTGTTGCAGCAACTGTTCCAGGACGATCTGGAGCATGGCGCGCAGATCCAGGCCATGGGCCAGGCGGTAGCCGAAGTCTGCGAGAGCGCCACCCAGGAACGCTTTGCCTTGTTCTGTCGGCATTACGCCGCCTTGCTCGATTATCGCTACCGAGCGCCGGCTTGCCCGACCTGGCACCTGCAGGCCAGCGTCGCACACCCATCCAGCGGCCTGCGTCCCCTGGCCGAGCAGGACCGGGACGCCCATTGCCGGACCCTGGCCGGTGACCATTACAGCATTCTTTCCGGGGCGGCCCTGGAGCAGATTGTGCTGTGCCTGGCGGCGGCGGTGCGCGAAGTCAGCGCGGCGGATGACCACCAGGCAGGGACATGAACGCTGCTGACAACAGGCGCGCGCGCCCAGTGGCCACCCCGGCAGGCGGCTCACTAGTGGCTGCGGGCCATGATGTGGAGTGTCTGAAAGTGCTGTTCCAGGCCGATTCTGCACTGGCGGATCGCGCCGCTAACCGGGAAAATTCGCCTTGGCTCCAAGGTGGCCACCCAGGCGCCAGGAGCCTCATAAACAGGGTAATTAAAGGAGTGACACTGTGAAGTTTGGATACACGATTGTTTATGTCCCCGATGTTGAAGCCTCGATCCGTTTCTTCGAGGACGCTTTCGGTTTCTCCCGTCGCTTCCTCGACGAGTCCGGTGATTACGGAGAACTCGACAGTGGCGCCACGACCCTGGCCTTCGCCAGCCGTGGCCTGGCGGACTCCAATTGCGAGGGCGGCTATCAGTTCTGCAGCCCAGAGCACAAACCCCTGGGCATCGAGATTGCCCTGGTCACCGATGATGTGCCCAAGGCCCACGCCAAGGCCCTGGCCGCCGGCGCCACCGAGCATGCGGCCATCCAGCAAAAGCCTTGGGGGCAGGTGGTTTCCTATGTGCGTTGCCCGGCCGGAACCCTGGTCGAGTTGTGCACTCCGGTGGGCCAGTGAGCGCCGGGCGTGAGGTTGCCGGCTGCCAGGGAGTGTTCGGCCATGGTTAAGACCGATGAGGCGGTGCTGGCGTTGCTCGAGGACATCGGCAGCACCCACGGAGCCTTGCTGGACATCGTCCAGCGTGTGCGCCAGGTGGTGGAGGAAACCTGCGGCGGCGTCACGGAAATGGTCAAGTACGGGGGCATCATGTTTTCCCGTGCGGCGCCGTTCTGCGGGGTCTATGCCTATACCGACCATGTATCGGTGGAGTTTGGCCAGGGCTATTTGTTCGACGACCCGCACGGGGTGCTCGAAGGCTCTGGAAAGTTTCGCAGGCATATCAAGTTGTTTGCTGTATCGGATGTTCAAAAGAAGCAACTTGCTGATTATGTAAGGCAAGCAATCAATCAATAGTCTTTTGAACTGAATACCTAACTAACGGTTGTTTCCTGCGGGGGATCATATCCCCCGCACGGGACTTTATTGCCCTAAAAAAACCACAGAGTGGAATGAGCACATGAACGATGCCAGCACTTACGGCGAAACATTGGCCGATATCTATGACGATCTGTATGGCGAGGCGCCGGCCAATGCCATCGAGGTTCTGGTGGCAATGGCCGGCACCTGCGAGCCGGTGTTGGAGCTGGGGATCGGCACCGGGCGCTTCGCCTTGCCGATGCATGCCCGCGGGGTGCAGGTGCATGGCGTCGATGCGTCACCGTCGATGCTGGAGAAACTGCGGGCCAAGCCCGGTGCGGCCGGCATTCCCCTGACCGAGGCGGATTTCGCCACCCTGGACGGGGTCGAGGGGGGGCCGTTCAGCCTGGCCTTCTGCACCTTCAGTTCATTGTTCCTGTTGCTGTCCCAGGCCGCCCAGGTCAGTTGCTTCAAGGCCACCAGCGCCTTGCTCAAGGACCATGGGCGCTTGGTGATCGAGACCTTTTATCCGGACCTGTCGCGCTACGGCAAGGACCAGCCGGTCTATGTCGGCGGCCTGGAGCGCAACGAAGTGCTGCTGGAAGCTTCGCGCCTGGATGCCGTCGCGCAGCGGGTCAGTTGCCGCTTTATCCGCATGCAGGAGCAGGGGCTGAACGTGATTCCGGTGGAGCTGCGCTATGCCTGGCCGGCGGAACTGGACCTGATGGCCGAACTGGCGGGCATGCGCCTGGTGCAGCGCTGGTCAAGTTGGGACAAGACGCCCTTCGTCGAGGGCTCGTTCAAACATATATCGACCTATGAAAAGTTGCCCCAGGTCTGACTTTTCAGAACTTCGGAGTTGGACATGGACGTTTCCCCATCCCCACGCATTGTGATTGACGAACGTCGTTCGGCCCGCGAGCTGATGCTCGCGGGAGAGTGGTTCTGCACGCCTGACCTGCAACTTGCGCGTATGCGTTTTCGCTCCCAGGAGTTGCAACGAAGTTTTAACGACTGTTCGCCATCGGCGTTCAAGGAACAGCAGGCCCTGCTGGCGAAGTTACTTAAGCGAGTGGGCCGGAACAGTTGGATAGAGCCCAACTTTTATTGTGATTACGGGGTGCATGTCGAGATTGGCGATGAGGTGTTCATCAACATGAACTGCATCTTTCTGGACGCTAACCGGATCCTCATTGGCGACCGCACCTACCTCTCGCCCGGCGTACAGCTGATGACCACCGCTCACCCCGTGGATCCCCGGGCGCGCACGGTGCGCATCGACGGTCGCCTCAAGTGCGTGCAGCGGGCGGCGCCGATCGTGCTGGGCAACGACGTGTGGATCGGCGCGGGGGCGGTGCTGCTGGGGGGCGTGACGGTTGGCGATGGCAGCGTCATCGGCGCTGGCAGCGTGGTGACCCGCTCGATTCCGCCCGGGGTACTGGCGGCAGGCAATCCCTGCCGAATCATCCGCTCGGTGTACGAGTGAACCTACTGGATCTGTTTATGAGAGGCGCGACAGTGAATATCGATGACATGGGCAAGGGCCACACCGGCGCCATCGCATTGCTCGATGAGGTGGCCGGCCGGTTCGTCCACGGCCCGTTGTGTGTGTGGTTCACCGGCCTTTCGGGGGCCGGCAAGTCGACCCTGGCCAGGGCCCTGGAAGCGCGGCTCGGGGAGTTCGGCGCGCGAGTGCGGGTCTTGGACGGCGACGACCTGCGCGGCGGGTTGAACAGCGACCTGACATTCAGCGCCGCCGACCGCAAGGAGAATATCCGCCGCCTGGGGGAGGTTGCCCGGCTGTTCTACGACAGTGGCTACATCGTTCTGGTCAGTGCCATTTCACCCTTTATCGAAGATCGCCAACGGGCACGGACGCTGTTCCCTGGCGGGCAGTTCATAGAAGTGCACGTCGCCACTGCTCTGGCCTTGTGCGAAGCCCGCGACCCCAAGGGCCTGTATGCCAGGGCCCGCAGCGGCCAGTTGCCGGCGTTCACCGGGATTGACAGTGCCTACCAGCCGCCGCCGGCCTGCGAGTGCCTGATCGAGACGGCGGGGCGCAGTGTCGACGACGGCGTCGGGCAGTTGCTGGCAGTCATGGCGGCCGTCGGTGGAGGGCAGCACTGATGGCCACTTCGACCTTCGAACGCGGGCTCAAGCGTTACCGTTTCTGGCTGTTTGCCCTGGTGCTGGCGCTGGTCGCGGGGTTGTCCTGGGGGATCCCCTCGATCCGCTTCGCCGCCGACTACCGGGCGTTTTTTCCCGAGGGCGAAAAAACCGTCGAGCAACTGGACGCCCTGCACCGGCAGTTCGGCAAGTCCGACACCCTGTTGTTCGTGATCAAGAACCCCAAGGGCACGGTGTTTACCCGCGAGTACCTGGAGCAGTTGCATCAGCTGACGCAACAGGCCTGGCACATTCCCCACGCCTATCGGGTGGACTCGGTAACCAACTTCCAGCATGTGTTCGCCGAAGGCGACACCGTGCATGTCGAGGCCCTGGTGCGCGAGCCCATGGACCTGACGCCGGCTCACATCGAGTTGATGGAGCGCCTGGGACGCAATGACATCGAACTGGTCAAGCGCCTGGTGTCCAGCGATGGCCAGACCCTGGGCGTGCTGGTCACCCTGCAGTTTCCGCCGCAGACCCTGGACGCGGCGCTGGCCGCCACCGCCGAAGGCCAGCGGCTGCTGGATGACTTCGCGCGCAACAACCCCGGCCTGGAAGTGCACCTGACCGGGCTGGCGGCGGTAGAGGCGGCCTATCCGGCGGCGGCGCAGCAGGACATGGCGGTGCTGACCCCGCTGATGTACCTGATCATTCTCCTGGCCAGCGTACTGATGCTGCGCAGCATCGGCGCGCTGCTGGTGGTGTTGATCGCCATCAGCCTGGCCACCGCCGCGACCCTGGGCGCCAGCGGTTGGCTGGGGTTCGAGGCGACCGCGCTGACCGGCCTGCTGCCGACCATTGTCCTGGCGACCTCGGTGGCGGAGATCATGCACGTGCTGTCCGCCGCGCGGCAGATGAGTGGCCAGTACGGCGAGCGCCGGGTGGACCTGGCCTGCGCGGCGATCAGGGACACCATCAAGCCCATCGCCATTGGCACGGCGACCAATGCCGTGGGTTTCTACAGCCTGGTGTTCGCCGCGTCGCCGCCCTACAAGGAGTTCGGGGTGCTGGCGGCCATCGGTGCGGTCATGGCGTTGCTGGTGACCCTGTCGGTGGCCGCGGTGCTGATCCCGCTGCTGCGGCTCAAGCCGCTCGAAGGGGCTGCCAGGCGGCGCTATTCGCTGTACATGGAGCCCTTGTTGCGCTACCCGAAGCTGTGGCTGCTGGGGTTCGTGGTGCTGTTCATGCTGGCGATCGAGCCGGCGCGCCACAACCTGATCAATGACCGGATCGTCGAGAACTTCGACACCAGCATCCCGGTGCGCAACGCCACCGAGTTCGCCATGGACAACCTGTCCGGGATCTATCGCCTGGAATATGTCGCCACCTCGGCCAAGGGCGATATTTCCGATCCGGCCTTTCTCGTCGAACTGGACCGTTTCGCCCAGTGGCTCAGGACTCAGCCGGAAGTCGATTCGGTCACCACCCTGGGCGATGCCTTGAAGAAGCTCAACCAGACCATGAACGGCGGGCAGGCCGGGGAATACCGCTTGCCCGCCGACCCGGCGTTGGCGGCACAGATGCTGCTGGTCTACGAAATGTCGCTGCCGTTCGGCCTCGACCTGGGCAGCCAGATCAACATCGACAAGTCGGCCACGCGTTTGGTGGTGACCCTGACCCGCCTCGACACCCAGCAGATCCGCGACATCAAGCAGCGGGCCGATGACTGGTGGCAGACCCATGCCGAGCGCGCGGCGCTGGTGCCGAGCCTGGGCACCGGCGAGGCGGTGGTGTTTGCCAACCTCACGCACATCAGCATCGAGTACATGGTCAATGGCCTGCTGTTCGAACTGGTGACCATCACCCTGATGGTCGCGCTGTTCCTGCGCAATGCCGGCCTGGGGCTGATCAGCATCCTGCCCAATGTTTTTCCGTTCTTCATCATGTTCGGCCTCTGGGGCCTGTGGCGCGGCGAGATCAACACCGCGGCGATCAACGTCTGCGTGGTGGTCTACGGCCTGATCGTCGAGGCCACGATCCACATCATGAGCCACTACAAGGAGCTGCGCCTGGTGCAGGGCCACCCGCCCCGAGAGGCGCTGCGCCGGACCTATCAGCAGGTGCTGCCGTCGGTGTTCGCCAATGCGGTGATTCTCGCCTCGGGCTTCATGGTGATGACCTTGTCGCCGTTTTCGATGAATGCCGATTTCGGCCTGCTGGCGGTCATCGCGATTTTCCTCGGTCTGATCTTCGACGCGCTGTGCCTGCCCCTGGTGCTGCTGACCTTTGACCGCTTCCTGTGGGGGCGCGCCGCCACGCGGCTGGCCATGCGCGAAGCCTGAACCCCAACCCGTACCCAGAGAGGATCCAACAATGAACCGCAACGCCCTATCGAGCGCCTGCCTGTCACTCTGCGCGCTGCTGTACCAGGCGTCATTGCAGGCCAGCCCGGAGCAGGAACTGGGGCAGCAATACGCCCATCGCTGGCGCGACAGTGACCTGGGCTACCAGGACACCAGTGCCAGGATCCGCCTGACCCTGGTGGAGAAGGAGGGCGCCAGCACCGACCGCCTCATGCGCATGAACAGCTTCGAAACCGCCAGCAGCGCGGTGGGCGACAAGGTGCTGCTGACCTTCGAGGCCCCGGAGAACATCAAGCATTCCCGGGTGCTGATCCACTCCAAGATCAAGGAAGGCGACCAGGTCTGGCTGTACCTGCCGGCCCTCAAGCGGGTCAAGCGGGTGGCGGCGGCCGACCGTTCCGGTTCGTTCTCGGGCAGCGAGTTTTCCTACGAGGACATCGGCTCGATGGAGGTCGGCAACTACGACTACCAGTGGTTGCGCGACGAGCCCTGCGGCGACTTCCAGTGCGCGGTGGTCAAGCAGGTGCCGCTGTATCCGTATTCGGGCTATTCGTCGATCTGGGTCTGGTACAACAAGATCGACTACCGGCAGATGAAGACCGAGTACTACGACCGCAAGGGCAGCAAGTTCAAGACCCTGACCCTGGGCGACTACCAGCTGTTCCTGGGGCGCTACTGGCGCGCCCTGAACATGACCATGGTCAACCACATCACCGGTCGGCAAACCGTCCTGGTCAGTTCCGACGTGCAGTTTCGCACCGGCATCCGCGAGGACGCCTTTGAACCTGCAAGGCTTGGAAACCTGACGCAATGAACCCAGGCAAGGGCCGGCGCAGGCTCCAGGCGTTGATGCTGGGGCTGTGCTGGAGCGTCATCCAGGCGCAGGCCGAGGCGGAGCAGGGGCTGTCGGCGAAGATCGCCCTCAAGCGCTATGTCTTCACCTCGTCGCCCGCCGACGGGGTCGACGACGACGGCCTGCCCGGCACCGCGCAACTGGGCCTGGACTATCAGTACCTGCAGAGCTGGGACAGCCTGCGCCTGCGGCTGGTGGTCAACCCGCGCTACCTCGCCAGCGCCAAGAGGGATCCGCGCCCGGACTTCTACTGGGATGAGCTGTTCGTGCTGCTGGAGCAGGACAGCCGCGAGCTCAAGGTTGGCCGGATCAAGGAACACTGGGGCGTCATGGAAACCCGTCAGTTGGTGGACGTAATCAACACCTACGACAACCTCGACGGCCTGCAACCGGAGGAAAAACTCTCGCAGAAGGCCCTCAAGCTGGGCAGCAGCCTGGGCCCCGGGCACCTGAGCCTGTACCTGCTGGACGGTTTCGAACCGGTGCAGTTCTACCGCGAGCCGGCGCGCTTTGCCGCGTACCAGGTGCAGGCCTCGGCCGAGTACATCCACGGCGCCGACCGGGATGCGCTGGATGTGGCGGCACGCTATTTCGTTTCGCTGTCCGAGTTGGACATCGGCCTGAGCTACTTCAAGGGCACTAACCGCGCGCCGGCGTTTCGCGCAGAGGGCGACAGCCTGGTGGCCCAGTACACCGAGGTCACGCAGTGGGGGCTGGACGCCATCTGGGTCCGCGAGCAGTGGCTGTATAAGCTCGAAGCCCTGGACCAGCGGGTTTCGGACAGTGCCTACAACTCGCGCAAGCTGTCCGTCGGCCTGGAATACGCCATCACCCGGGCCTGGCGTGATGCCGACCTGAGCCTGATCGGCGAGTACCACCGCGACCAGGATCAGCGCCTGGCCCCGGTGAGCATCTTCGACCGCAAGTTCCTGCTCGGCGCGCGCCTGGAACTCAACGATGCGCACCTGTCCTCGTTGTTTCTGGGCTACACCGCGCAGGCCTCGGACCTGGGCAACAACATGCTCAGCGCCTCCCTCGACCTGGGGCTCAGCGATGCCCTGCGGGCCGGAGTCTCCGCCGTGCTGGTCAATAGCTCCAGCAGCGATGCGGTGTGGGATGCGCTGGCCAGCGACTCCCACCTGGCCCTGGAACTTTCCTATTCATTCTGATCGCGCCGGTCACCACCGGGGCGATCCCATGCAGTCGCTATAAGGGGTAACGCCATGGAAACGCTGCTACAGATCATCGGCTTCGGGCCCGCCGCCCTGGGCCTGTTCATTGCCGCGGACCGCAATGGACGCCTGCAGGCATTGCTCGACGGCGGGGTGCAGGTGCATGAGCGCAGTGCGTCCTTCAGCCAGTGGGAGTGTATGGCCTACGCCATCGAGGCCAACTCGCCGATCGCGGACTTTCTCCGGGGCATCCGCAGCGACGGGGCGTTCGCCCAGTGTCTGCGCCAGCCCCGGGTGCAGCACTGGCTGCAGCACCCGGAGCAGGTGGTGTCGCTGGTCGAAGTCTCGGCGTTCCTGCGCCAGCTGGCCCAGGTGATCCTCGATCTGTGCCGGGACCAGCCCAACGCGGCGATCCATTTTGCTCACCCGGTGGCCAGTGTCCGCAGCGCCGTCAGCGGCTTCAGCGTCCACGGCGACTGGGGCAGCAGCCACAGCCGCTACCTGGTGCTGGCCTGTGGTGCCCGGGTGCGTGACCTGCGGCCGCAGGAGGGCGCGGCGACAACTGCGAGCCTCTGCTCCGACCGGGTGTTGCGCGGGCAGGCCGACCCGCAGTTGCTGCAGGCCCTGGAGCAGGGCCTGCAACTGCTGGTGCTGGGGGGGAGCCATAGCGCCTTCTCCGTGGTCGGCTACCTGCTGGAACGTTTTGCCGGGCGTCTGCCGGTGGGGGCGATCCAGGTGCTGTGCCGCCAGCGTCCGGCGCTGTGGTCGGCCTGCGCCGGGGTCGCGCCACCCTTGCAGGCCCGGGACCTGATCGATGAGGAAAGCGGCGAGGTCAACCGTTTCTGTGGCTTGCGCGGCGCCGCCCGCGACACCTTGCTGCAGATCGAGGCGGGGACCTGGGCCTGCGTCGAACTGCACATCGGCAGTGCCGATCCACGCCCCTGGCTCAGCCGCGGCGCGCTGCTGATCAATGCCACCGGCTACCGCCCGAGGGTGCCCGGGCTGCTGAATGCGGCGGGTGTCAGCCTGACCCTCGACCAGCGTGACGGCAATCTGTGCAAACACCCGCGAACCCACGAACTGATGGTCGGCGGTCAGGCGCTGCCCGGGCTGTTCGGCACCGGGCTGGGTTATGCCGACCGCCGTGGCGCCACCCTGGAAGTCGGGGTCAATTTCTTTCATGGCCGGTGTGCCGGAAACATTCTGCATGCCGTGCTCTGACGGCATTTCACTTCAAGCAAAGCCACGGGAGGCTGCATGCATACAGTGACTGCAACACAGTCGGAACTTCAGGCGACGCTGGCGACCCTGCCCGGCGCGGGCGGCGCGCAACCGGCGGCGCTGGACGATCTGTTGGCCAAGCTCGGGCGCCCGCAGCGGATCTACCAACTGCTCTCCTCGCGCCTGACGGTGCGCCAGGTGCTCTGGTGCCTGGCGCAACTGCTGGCCGATGAGCGCGTGGGCCAAGTGCCGGGCACGGACGCGCCGCGTTTCGTCTGGCAAGGTGCGCCGCACACGCCGGCGCCCGGGCATGGGCTGCATCTGGTCAGCGATGACTGCCTGCAACTGAACCCGCATTTTCGCGAGATCCTCGCCGACCTCGTCAGCGACAAGCAGAACCGCTACAGCCAGTCCATCGAGACCTACGAAACCTTGATCCGTCGTTACAAGATCATGCAGAGCCTGGGCGACTTGAACCATGAGGCGCTGTTGCTGCTGGGGGACGACGCGTTGTTCTCGCTGTTTCTCGCGGTCCACGGCTACCGCCGGCAGATCGTGGTGGCGGACATCGATCCGCAGTTGCTGGCGACCATCGCCCGGGTCGCGGCGCAACAGGGCTTCGACAATATCGAGGTGGTCCACTACGACGTCTTTGAGCCGCTGCCGCCCAGCCTGCGTGGCCGCTTCGACTGCTTCGCGGTCAATGGCTTCAAGGACCTGGGAGGCCTGCTGATGTTTGTCGGCCGCGCCCTGCAAGCACTCAAGGCACCGGCGGCGATGGCCAGTGGTTATCTGAATTTCGGCAGCCACGAGGTGCCGTCGGCGGCCCGGGTCCAGGAGGAGGCGCAGTTGTATCAGACGCTATTGCGCTTCGGCATGTACCTGGACTACTGCGTGCCCTGTCCGGAAACCCATGTCGGCCCGGATTTCGAACAGGCCTTCAGCGCCAGCGTCCGGCGCCTGGCCCAAGTGCCGCCGGCCTTGCGCCTGGCGGCCTGCGCTGTCGAGCTGCAGGGGCTGTACCGGGATTTCCAGCAACTGTCCTGGGTGCAGATGGCCAACTTCCCCGACATCCAGCTCTCGCCGCTGAAAATGGGCCGTTGCCGGGTGGTGGAGCGCAATGACCGGGAGATCTCCCGCTTCCTGCGCCTGGGGCAGTTCTATGCCGGCGGCGCCGTCGATGCTCGCTGAGGCGCCGCGTGACCGGGTGGTGGTGCTGTCACCGCACCCGGACGACGCCGTCTGGTCGCTGGGCAGCGGTCTGGCGCCCTGGGCCGGGGGCCGGGAGATCGTGCTGCTGAGCCTGTTCGCCGGCGACGCCCCGGCAGGGCTGGCCCGGGCCCGTGCGCCGGAGCAGCGCTGGCGCTGTTTTTCCACGCCCGGGCAACGTCGCGCCGAGGATCGGCGTGCCGCCGCAGTCCTCGGCTACGGCTGTTCGAACCTGGAGGCAACGGATGGTGCATTGCGCCTGGATCAGAACGCGGGCTTTGTGCATGCCAGCCTGCAGTCGCTGTTCCTGGACAGCGCCCCGGCCTCCTGGCCAGCCCCGCAGCCTGCCCTGGTGGCTGCGCTGCAAGGCTTTCTACGGCCGCAGGATGTGGTCTGCGCGCCGCTGGCCATCGGGGGGCATGTCGACCATTGCCTGACCCATCGCCTGGCCCGCGAGCTGCCTAACCGGGTGTATTTCTACAGTGAGTTTCCCTATGCCGAACAGTGGTCGCAGCAGGCGCTGCAGGGGCATGTGCGGGCCTTGGGCCTGCAGCTGCAGGCCCGGGATATTGCCTGTTCCTGGCCGGCGTGGCGCGAGGCGGCGCTGTGCTACCGCTCCCAGGTGCTGATGCTGTTCGCCACTCAGGGCCGTTTTCTCCAGGCCTTGCAGCGTCACTGCCGTGTACAGGGGGACACGGCGTTCTGCCGGATCTGGTCGACCCGGGCGATGTAGCGCTGCACCGAGCCGGTGGGCGAGAGCAGTTCGTCCAGGGCCAGGGCCTCGGCGATCGGTGCCTGGGCCTGGAACAGTTGCAGGTTATGCCGATGGTCCTCCCAGCGCTGGGGATTGTGATGGGACATGTGGTAACCGCAGGCGCGGGGTTCCAGGCTCAGCCTGACCCCGGCCCGCCACAAGCGGTAGCCCAGGTCCAGGTCTTCCATGCCCCAGCGTCGGCCATAAGAGGCATCGAAACCGCCGACCCGCTGCCAGTCGCCGCGGGCCACCGAGATATTGGCTCCGGCACTGGCCAGCCATGGCCACTGGCTGGCCCGTGGATGTTCCGCGGCCTGCTCCAGGGGGTTGGCGACGACGCGCGCGCCTGCGGCTGTCCAGCGCCCGGCGAGCAAGTCGTCCACCAGGATCGGCGGGCAGCCGGCGGTGCCCAGGGCCGGATCGCTCAGCGGGCCCAGGGCAATCAGTTCCCGCAGCCGGCCGTGTACCAGGCCGCCGTGTGCCTGCTGGGCCTGCAGGTGGGCCTCGAAGAAACCGTCCTGGACCAGGATGTCATCGTCGAGAAACAGCAGGACCTCGCCTTCGGCGACACTGGCCCCGAGATTCCTCGCCGCTGCGCGCCCCAGGCCCGGCGAGCTGAGTAGCCGTACGTCCGGCAAGGCTTCGATCAGGGCCTGTACGGCGGGCTGGGCGGCGTCGGCGACGATCACGGTCTCGAATTCACAGCGTGCCTGTTGGCGTTGCAGACTGGCCAGGGTCAGGCGCAGGCGCTCGGCCTTGGCATGCACCGGAACGATCACGGAGAGCAACATCAGGCCCCCTCGTCGCGCAGGTCGGAGGCGCGAGCCGCCCGGCCGGTCCGCTGATTGAGCTGGTGGTGACGCTGGGTCATGAGCACCGCGGCGATCAGGTTACCGATCAGCATGGCCTCCACCAGACCATTGAGGCCGCGCTGCCAGTGCAGGGTCAGCAGCCAGCCCAGGGGCACCATCAGCAGCAGGTAGGCAATGGCATGGATCAGGGTGGGGGGCATGGCGTCTTCGCGTCCGCGCAGGGCATTGGACATGATTCCCTGCCAGGCATCGAAGGGCAGCGCCAGGGCCAGTAGCAGCATGCTGGGCAGGGCCACGGCCAGCAGTTGCGAGTCATGGCTGTATTGCGCCAGCAAGGGGCCCGGCAGGGCCGCCAGGACCAGGGCGCAGAGGGTGCTCAAGGACACCCCCAGCAGCAGCCCGGCCCGGGTCGACAATTGGATGTCCGGCAGGTCGCGGTTGCCGTGGGCCATACCCACCTGGATCGAGGTGGCAAAGCCCACGCCCATGGGAATCATGAACAGGATCGAGCGGATGTTGACCAGCACCGCGCAGGCGGCGGCAATTAATGGCGAGGCCACCCCGGCCATGATGGCGATCAGCATGAAGGCGCCGGCCTCGATGCCGAAACTCAAGCCGCCGCCATAGCCGATGCGCCGTTGCATCTGCCATTGCGACCAGCCCCAGGCGAAGCGCCGGTTGATGCCGAAGTCGGCCCGGTCCGCCATGATCCGGTGCACATACAGCATGATCGCCAGGGCCATCAACAGCCGGACAAGGGTGGTGCACCAGGCCGAGCCCAGGGCGCCCATTTCCGGCAGGCCGAACTCGCCATAGACCATGGCGTAGCACAGCACCGCGTTGACCAGGTTGCCGCCCAGGATGACCAGAGTGGCGGGCAGGGGGCGAGAGATGCCTTCGAGGAAAAACGAGTAGGCGATGTAGATCAGGATCGCCGGCAACCCCAGCGCCACGATGACCATCAGTTCGGCAATGGCCGCGGCCAGCTCCGCCTGCACCCCGAACCGTGCGAGCAAGGGCAGGCTGGCGACACTGGCCAGGGCGCAGGCCAGCCCGAGACCGAGGGCCTGGACCCCGCCGCGCTGGGCGGCCAGGCCGGCAGCGCGCGGGTCCTGCTGGCCGATGGCGATCGAGCCCATGACCAGGATGCCCAGCAGCAACCCGGCGGCAATCAGCATGTAGGTGTCGGCAATCGCGTGGGTGATGGAGATCGCCGCCAGCGACTCGGTGGCATAGCGCCCGACCATGATGGTGTCCACCAGGGACAGCAGCAGGAAGCCGATGCGCGACACGACGATCGGCCCCGAGAGTTTGGAGAGTTGCAGCAACTTGTCTTTGAGCGGTGTGGAACTGGCCATGGGAGTGGCTCCTGGCTGCGGCGCCCGGTCAGTGACCTGGCCGGGCGGTGCAAGATGGCGTGAGATGGGGGTAAAGCGCGGACATTGCCGAGGCCAGCGAGCGCAGCTTGCGGTACTCGTGTTCGCGGGTCTGCGCACAAGTGCCCAGGCGGGCGATGCGGCGGCCGAGAAAGTCCCGGTAAGGCGCGAGGTTGTCCTCGGTGGCGAAGGCCAGCGGGGTCTGGGTGCCGTCCACGGTCAGCGTCAGGCTCGGCTGTTGGATGCGGTTCTGGCTGAAGCCGAAGGTGGTGCGCAAACACAGCTCGCCGGCGCTGCCGTACAGGGTGATGCGGGTTTCATCGAGCTCCTGGTGGCAGGCCCAGGCGGTACTCATGCGCACCAGCGTGCCGCCCCGGACCTGCAGGCAACTGAATGACTGCGACTCGACTTCGATCGCGCCTCCCGGGCCCTGGTCGCCGCGCCAGGTGGCCGGCTGTTGAGCTTCGTCGGCGGTCGCTGGTACATGGTTGCTCAGGGCCGCGTCGATCAACGGATAGTCCAGTGCATGCAGGGCCACCTCCAGCAGGTGCCAGCCCAGGTCCGCGCCGGAGCCGGCCAGGGCCTGGCCGGCCTGGGTGAACCAGGAGCCCGGGCGCGGCACCCCACGGCGCCGACGCCAGCTGACATCGATACAGTGCAGCGTGCCCACCGCGCCCCGGGCGACGGCCGCGGCCATGGCGCGAACGTCGCTACGGTGGGCCGCGGCTGCGCTGACCAGGAGTTCGGCACCGGTTTCACGGCTGCAGCGGATCAGCTGTTCGGCATCCGCGCAGGACAGGCAGGCGGGCTTTTCCAGGATCACATGCAGTCCCTGGCCCATGGCCCTCAAGGCCTGTGGCACGTGATGCACGTTGGGCGAGCAGATCAGGGCCAGGTTGCAGTCCCGCAATGCCTGGTCGCTCATGCAGCGATGCCAGCGCGGACCAGGCGACAGGGCCGGGAAGGCCGTACTCGCCTCGGCCTGGGGATCGATCACTGAGACGATGTGCGCATTGTGTTGTACCAGCAGCGGTGCCCAGACATTGCGCGCCACCCAGCCGGCTCCGACGAGGGCTACACGGGGCTCGATCATCGTGCGCCGGCCAGATGCTGGTGGACCTTGGCGATGGCCGTGGCGATGTCCAGGGTGTCCTGTTCGTTGCCGAGCAGGGCCCGGTGGTGGATCCAGATACCGCGATGCGCCAGGTGCTCGGTCACCGGGCAGGCGGCGATGCACTGTGCCAGGTCCTGCCGGGTCGGAGCCGGTGCCTGCCAGAAGCTGGGAATGCGGTACAGCGCCTGGTAGGAGCGGAACGCCGGGATGCCTTCGGCCACCAGGCAGTCCACCACCTGGTTGCGGTCCAGCGCGCGCTGGCCCGGGAGGTCGTCGAGGGTGAACAGGAACATGTAGTAGGGGTGGGTGTGGGCATCCGCGGTACGCACCTGCGGCGTCACCAGCCCCTGGCGTACCAGCGTTGCATTGAGCAACTGGGCGTTGTGCTGGCGCACCCGGGTCTGCTGCTCCAGGCGCCCGAGCTGGGCACTGAGTACCGCGGCGCTGAATTCGCTCAAGCGGGCATTGGTGCCGACCACGGTGTGCTGGTAGCTGCGATCACCCAGGGGGCGCCCGACGTTGCCGTAGAGAAAGACCTTTTCCCGCAGTTCTTCGTTGGGGCACAGCACCAGGCCGCCTTCCCCGGCGGTCATCAGTTTGAAGTTCTGGAAGCTGAAGCAGGCCAGGGAGCCGTATTCGCCAATCCCGGTATCGCCCAGGCCGCGTGCGCCGTGAGCGTGGGCGGCGTCCTGGATGATCACCAGTCGATGCTGGTCGGCGATTCTCGACAGGCTGAGCATGTCGCACAGGTGCCCGGCCATGTGTACCGGGATGATGGCTCGGGTGCGGGGCCCGATGTTTGCCAGCACGGCGGCCGGGTCGATGCACAGCGTGTCGGGCAGCACGTCCACGGCAATCGCGGTGGCGCCGATACGCTGGCAGGCCATCGAGGTGGAGATGAAGGTGAAGGCCGGCACTATGACCTCGTCACCGGCACCGATGCCCGCTGCTTGCAGGGCTATTTCGATCGCCACCGTGCCGTTGCTTACCGCAAAGGCCGAGTGGGCACCGTGCACCTGCGCGAAGGCCTGCTCGAAGTCGAGGTTTTCGCAGCCTTGCATGCGCCACCACTGGCCCTGGTGCAAGCTGCGCAGCAGAGCGCTTTCCTCTTCGGCACCAAACTGCGGCCAGCCGGGATAAGGGGTTTGTCGAACAGGGGTACCGCCATCAATAGCCAGGGTCATACATCCATTTCCTTGGAAAGGTTTATAAACAGGCAGGCAGCAGACTATTGCCGGGATATTTCGGAAAAGTTCTCGGCGATTGAAGTGTTTTGCCTGAAGTTTTAGTTAAGTGTCGAATGTGTCGCGCTATAGGTTCTGTAGTTGCTGGGTCGTGCTTCCAAAGTTGTTATTTTCAGCGTGGCCGTGAAGATAACATGGGATTAAAAGTTGGATGCAAGGTTATTTTTAGTAATCCTTTGTAATATTATGAAATACTCTCATAGTTGCAGTTGTCGTGTCTGGATTAATCCCTGTGTTAAAAAATCGCCAATGCCGGACTTGCCCTTTGGGCCCCGGTTTGAGTGGCTTTTAGGCAGGATAGTGGCGGGCATGAGCGCGCCTATAAAAAAATAGCTGACGTCAAGGAAGTGTCATTTCATATCCGGGAATTTCTATGTAACTCTCCTTTTAAGTAATGGAGTGGTTTGTGTTCGGTTGCCTTTTATTTGCTTTCTTGACGGGTGCTGTTCGCGACATTGCAAAGCGACTGTCGCTTTGTAGTCATGTCTAAGTATTGGTTCGGTATTCACTAAGTTTGCCGGGCTCAGGGACGATAAGAGGCTAATTGATATTATGAAGACGTTGATTGTCATTGCCGAAGGGATGGACCCGTTGGTACTGGAGTCCGAAGTTGCCAAAGGCCGGCTTCCATGGTTCTCGCAGCGCTTGGGCGCGCACTCTTATCGGCATTTGAATTGTGGGCCAGTGCCCTATGAACCAAGCAACCTGGCGACCGCTTTCTCGGGGGTCAACCCCGGTCGGCATGGGTGTTTTTCTTACTGGAGCGCCCACAGTTCGGGGGAGATCCCACGGATTCTCGAAACCACCGATGTCATGGCGCCGCGGCTTTGGGAGTGGCCGGAAATGGCCGGGCAGCGCTTTGCGGTGGTCAATGTGCAGCTCACCCATCCGCCGCAGCCGCTCAATGGCACGCTGATTACCTACCCGATGCACAACTCGATGAATACCAGCCACCCGCGCAGCCTGCTGCGCGACCTGAATGCCCAGGGGGTGCGCTACGCCCATGACGTTTCGCTGTTCTACACCGGGCAGCCCTTCGACGAGTTCGCGGCCCAGGCCTTGCGGATCGCCGAGCATCAGCTCGACAGCGCCATGGCCCTGGGGGCGGAGGCGGACGTGATGATCGTCAACCTGACCCTGGCCGATCGCTTGTCGCATTTCATGTGGTACGAAATGCTCGATCCCGAGCCCGCGCAGCGCCCGCAGATTCTCTGCGCTTATGACTTCATCGACCGTGCCTGCGAGCGTCTGCAGTCCCTGGCTCCGGAGTCGATGCTGGTGTTTTCCGAGATGGGCTTCGGCGAACTGACGGGGTTCTTCTCCATTGACCAGCACTTGCGAGCCGCCGGCCTGCAAGTGCTCGACGAGCAGGGTCAGGTTGACCTCAAGCGCAGCGTCGCCCTGGAGACGGTGCAGGGTTCCCATGGGGTGATGTTGTGCGCCGACCTGTGCAATGAAGGGCGTGCCAGCGCTGCTCAACGCCAGGCGGTGATGCAATGCCTGAGCGACATCCGTTTTGCCGATGGGCAGCCGGCGCTGGCCAGCGTCCGTGCTCGGGAGGAGGTGTACCAGGGGCCCCATACTCACCTGGCCCCGAGCCTGATCGTGACTCCGGCGGACCCCAAGCGGCCTCCTTTGGGCGATCCGCGCTGGGCCAATCACGTGCGCCGCACCGCGCAGTCGGGATGGCATCGCGATTGCGGTTTCGTGCTGCTGGACGGGGCCAGGATCCAGGCCGCGCCGGGGCCCCTTCAACTGCAGCAGATCGCCCCGACGATCGCTGGGCTGAGTGGTTGCCAGCCTGCTGCCCAATGTGAAATGACGAGTTTTGCATGACCGGCCTGGCGCTTGTTGGGCAGCCGTTGGCGCAAGCCGTTCTCGATAACCTGGGCAAGGTCGGGGATCACCATCGCCGGTTCAGCGTGGCGGCGGGGGAGGCGGGGCTCTACGGTTTTGTCGACCGTGACCTGCAGGCACTGAAGTCCATTGGCTTGGCCTCGCGCATTCAGGAACACGACGAGTTCTTCGATCCCGACGATCTGTACAGCCTGTCCCTGCACCTGCGCTTGCCGTCGTTGCACAAGCTGGCGATGCGCAGTTGGGCCACGGCGTTTCGCCAGTCCGATCGTCAGCGACAGGTCGACCTGGTGTACACGCTCAACGAAAAGCAGCCGCCCCAGGGGCCGATCCAGGTGCTGACCGCCGCGGAGCGCCTGTGTGTGCTGGAGGCTCCGCAGGGCGGCGACTTCTATCACCAGCGCCTGGTCATCGCGGGCCAGACACGGCTGTTGCCGAGTCCGTTTCGGGAGTTGCTCGAAGAGGTCAGCGCCGGCATGCAGTTCTACATGCTGCACGACGGTGTTCGTTGGGACCTTGAGTTCATGAGCCGGCATCGGCTGGCCGAATGCGGCGGTTTCTCGAAATTGCTGGTCGAACGTGCCAAGGCACTCGGTTTGCCAGCCCGGCAGGTATTTGGCCTGCTGCTCAGTTCCCCCTATGCCACCGGTCATTACTGGGCCGAGCTGCAGATTCGTGGCGAGTGGATTGCCGTGGACCCCTTGATGATTCGCCTGCTGTCGCAGCAGGCGGGGCTTGTCTGTGATCAATGGCCGCTGCACAGGTCACCGCTGGGCGCGCTGTTGAGGCTGTGCGTGGTCGACTCCTACGACCACAACGGAGCCCCCTGCCTGAGCTGCTTCGAAGACAAGTACTTTCGCCAGCTCCCTGTGGCGACGGCAGGAACCATGCAGTACCGGGTGTCATACAGGGTAGCGGTTCAGCTGCCTGTTTAAATCGATTGCAGATAGGGAAAATCATGCTGGAACTGAATGGACGGGTGTGCCTTGTCACAGGGGCTTCAGGTGTGCTGGGCGCTGCGATATGTGAAGAGTTGGTCCGTGAAGGCGCTTGGGTCTACGGGGTCTACCAGCACAACATCGAGCGTATGCAAGCCCTGGTCGCCGAGACCGCGGAGCTACCTGGCACACTGACTCCGGTCGCTTGCGACCTGACATGCACAGAAAAAACCACCAACATGCTGGCCACCCTGGCCGCCGACTCAAGGCCGATTCACGCCCTGGTCTGTTGTGCAGGGACGATGTTGCGCAAGTCCGCCTTGCTCAGCAATCAACGCGATGGCGAGTCGCTGTTCGAACTCAATGTCGAGGCCACGATCGGCCTGGTGCGTCAGGTTGTGCGGCCAATGCTGGGACAGCGAGCCGGGCGCGTGGTGCTCCTGGGGTCACTGGCCGGCGAAAGCGGGATGCCCGGGCAAAGCCTGTATGCCGCGTCCAAGGCGGCGCTGCATGGTTACGCCCGGTCGCTGGCCTTCGAGGTCGGTGGGTTCGGCATCACTGTCAATGTGGTCGCTCCAGGAGCCGTGGCCGGGCCACCGACCCATTACAGCGCCGCCGAGGAGCAGCAGGTGTGCCAGCGTATCGGCCTGCGACGCCTGGGGCGCCCCGAGGAAGTGGCGGCGGTGGTCGGCTTTCTCGCTTCGGCCCGGGCCTCCTACATCAACGGTGCGGTGATCGCGGTCGATGGCGGAGGGCGTTTCTGATGCATTGCGCAAGTATCGACCTGGGCGGCAGCAAAATGGCCCTTCACTTCAGCATCGCCGGACGCGTTGTGCAGCGTGAGCGCATCGAGATTCCGGCCGGCTGTGTTGCGCACAGCATTCTTGAACAGGCGGTGGTCCTGTTGTCCCAGCAGATCGCGCTGTACGGCCCGATCAATTGCCTGGTGATTGCCAGCGCACCGACGATCAATGCCGACGGAACCATCATCCGCTGGCCCAATCGGCCGGACTGGGAAGGTCTGGCCATCGGCCCGGCCTTTCGCATCGAGGGGGTCGAACGGGTGATCTGGTGCGATGACGGAACGGCGGCGACTTTCGGCGACGCCACGGTCATGCGTGCCTCCAACCTGGTGCATTTCTCCCTGGGCACCGGGGTTGGTGGCGGCGTGGTCTATCAGGGTCGCATGTTGCCCGATCGCGAGCTGGGGCACCTGCTGGTCTGGCCCGGAGGTGCGCCCTGCAGTTGTGGGCGGGCGGGTTGTCTGCAGGCCTATGCGTCGTTTCGTTCACTGGACAAGTTTGTCGCCTCGATGGGCTTTTCCGATGACGCCACGCTTAACCACTGGCGCTTGCGGGCGGTACAGGCCCTGGCGCTGGCCACGGCCAACCTGGTGGAGCTGTTCCGGGTGGAGGTGATCTGCCTTGGCGGGGGCATGCTCGGACGCTTTCCGGAAATTCCCCATCAGGTGGGCATGCTGCTGCGTGAGCCGGGCTACCTGAAACCCTCCTTGAATCCGCCCCTGGTGATGCATTCCCCCCAGGGCACCGAAGCCTCGGTGCTGGGTGGGTTGTATCTGGCCCAGGCCAGCCACGAAGTGCAGAACGAGATCTGCGAAGGTGGCATCGACAATTCCAGGGTCAGCATTCGCCATGTCAGCAACGGCATGAGTTTTATCTCCATGAGCCCGAGGTGAGCGGGCTCATGGCAGGACACAACGGATGTATCCATTTTGAGAAAAGGCCAACGATATGATCAACGAACCGCTCCATGAGCCCAAGGGCCTGAAGAAAGTCCTGGCCGCCTCTGTTCGCGGCTGGCTGACGCCGAGTCGGCTGGCGATGTACTTGATAGGCGTGATGGTCTTTTCGCTGGGGGCTCTGTTCTTTATCGTCAGCCGCTTGGGCACCGATCCACTGGATGTGTTTGTCATTGCCTTGAACGGTCATCTGCAGGTGGGACTGGGGGCTTGTTCTGCTTTGTTCTCGGTGGGCTTGTTGCTCTGGTGGGCACTGTGGAACAGGCAGTGGCCGCCGATCAGCCCCTTCGTGACCACGACCCTGACCGGACTGTTCATCGATCTCTGGCTGTTCCTGCAGTTTGACGAGGTGTTGGCGGCGGCCCTGGGGCCTTATGGGTTGCTCGCCATTGGCTTGGGGCTGTGCGCTTATTCCTCGGCGCTGATCATCATGAGCGGGATCGGCATCCGGGTCATCGATTTACTGGTGATCAGCATGATGAACAAACTCGGTTGGTCCTTCACCCTGGCGAAGATGGTTCTGGAGATTTCGGTCTTTGTCCTCGGCTGGTTCATGGGTGGGCCATTCGGCATCGGCACTGTCGCGTTTCTATTGATCATCGCGCCGATGATCAAGCCCTTCATGAACATGAATGAGCGTTACCTGCGCATGGGGAACTATGGGCTAAAACGCCGCGATGCGTATTTCGTCCCTCCGGCTTCGTTCACTGGCAAGTAAGGCCGCTGTGCTCGAAGAGCATGCCCAGGTGCTGGATCGAATGGTCGAGAAACAGGCGCGTCAGGGAAGTTCCGAGCCACTTGTTGCAAGGCTGTGGCAAATCATGAGGGGAGTGAAAGTTGCTAGAGGTGGCTGCAACACGCAGAAGTCAGTCATGTGCCGTGTTGCAGTTGTTCCAGGAAGAGGGTGGATCAACGGGTGTTCAACCCGTTGATCACACAACCTGCTCAACAAAACCGATCGATAACCCGAACTTCCGAGTTGCCACGCAGCGACTGCCATTCAGTCTTCAGGGTCTCCAGTACCCGACCGATGAAGTCCTTGTCGGCGGCGGCTTTCTTGCCGACGTAGCCCTGGCCACGGCGGTACATCTTCAGGCGGGCCGCCAGGTCCCGGTTGTTCTGGTCGAACTCTGCTTCATGGCTATGGGGCGACAGGCAGTCGATGTGCACTTGGCCCGACTTGGCAATCCACAGGATGTGGCTGTCGTGGCTGTCTTTCTGTGCGGCGAACATACGTGCCAATTCATCAATAGTGGGTTGATTATTAAGATTCATGTGTAGCCCCCTTGACCATTTATCGATCTATCTAAGTTGATTCGCTAATTCATCTTGCTACGTCGGTAAGTTGAACCCTGATACCGGAAACAGGGCGACAGAGGGTGTCTGTCGGATACAGATAAGGCCCAGAGCCTGATGCGTGTAGTTGCCTTGATTAACTGCTACGCAATAGCGTCACAACGAAGAGAAGCAGCGTAAACCTGGATGAAGCTGCCGACATTCCCACCATCGGCCACAAGCATCTTGAAGAGTTTTCGCCGGCTTCCGGTCCTTGTACTGGACGGTCAATGCCAGGTCAGTTTCATCAATCTGCCTTGTGGGCAGTACACATCCGGGTCACAGCTCGGCGGTCAGACGAGCTTGCTCATAACACCTTTGCCTCGTCCCCCGATCGGGGAGACGTCTGCATCATGCAAGGGCGAAATCCTCGCGTCAACGGTTTTGTAGTGAAAATTTTAAAGCACTACATGTTGTCTGACAAAAGCGCCAAAGCCATCATCCAGACACCCTGTCGCCGTCCGGGACAGGTAGAATCGGCGTCTTGAAACGGCTTTGAGGTTGCAGCGGTGGAGGTACAACAAGGCTTCGTCCTGACCCGGCACTGGCGCGATACGCCGGCGGGCACGCAAGTCGAATTCTGGCTGGCCACCGACCAGGGCCCGCGGCGGATCCGCTTGCCGTTGCAGACGTCCGTGGCGTTCGTCCCGGCCGTGCAGCGTCCTCAGGCCGAGCGCTTGCTTGCCGACGACCCGGATGTCGAACTGCGTCCCCTGCAGTTGCGGGACTTCCACCAGCGCCCGGTGCTGGGGATGTACTGTGCGCAGCACAATCAATTGATCCGCCTGGACAAGACCCTGCGTCGCGCCGGTGTCGAGGTGTTCGAGGCCGATGTGCGACCGCCCGAGCGCTACCTGATGGAGCGTTTCATTACTGCGCCGGTGACTTTCGGCGGCCAGCCAGGGCCGGACGGTCTGCTGCTGGAGGCGCAGATGAAGCCGGCGCCGGACTATCGGCCAACCCTCAGGCTGGTGTCCCTGGACATTGAAACCAGCGAGCGTGGCGAGCTGTATTCCATCGCCCTGGAAGGCTGTGGCCAGCGCCAGGTGTACATGCTCGGCAAGGCCCGGGAAGACGACAGCGCGGTGGATTTCGACCTGGAGTTCTGCGCCAGCCGCGAGCAGTTGCTGGAGAAACTCAACCACTGGCTGGCCGAGCACGACCCTGACGCGATCATTGGCTGGAACCTGGTGCAGTTCGACCTGCGGGTGCTTCACGAACATGCCCGGCGCCTGGCCGTGCCCCTGCGTCTGGGGCGGGGGGGCGAGGAAATGCAATGGCGCGAGCACGGCAGCCGCACCCACTATTTCGCCGCGGCCGCCGGGCGCTTGATCATCGACGGCATCGAGGCGTTGCGTTCGGCGACCTGGAGCTTTCCGTCCTTCAGCCTGGAAAGCGTCGCCCAGACGCTGCTGGGGGAGGGCAAGTCGATCGACAACCCCTACCAGCGCATGGACGAAATTAACCGCATGTTCGCCGAGGACAAGCCGGCCCTGGCCCACTATAACCTCAAGGACTGTGAGTTGGTGACGCGGATCTTCGCCAAGACCGAGCTGCTGACCTTTCTCCTGGAGCGGGCCACGGTCACTGGCCTGCCCGCCGATCGCAGCGGTGGCTCGGTGGCGGCCTTCACTCACCTGTACATGCCGCTGATGCATCGCCAGGGTTTTGTCGCGCCCAACCTCGGCGAGTTGCCACCCCAGGCCAGCCCCGGTGGTTTTGTCATGGATTCGCGGCCCGGGTTCTACGAGTCGGTGCTGGTGCTGGACTACAAGAGCTTGTACCCCTCGATCATCCGCAGTTTCCTGATCGACCCGGTGGGGCTGGTGGAGGGGCTGCGCCAGCCGGACGAGCAGCATTCGGTGGCGGGCTTGCGCGGCGCGCGCTTCTCCCGCACCCGACATTGCCTGCCCTCGATCGTTACCCGAGTCGCCGAGGGCCGCGAAGTGGCCAAGCGCGAGCACAACGCGCCATTGTCCCAAGCCCTGAAGATCATCATGAACGCCTTCTACGGGGTGCTGGGTTCCAGCGGTTGTCGCTTCTTCGACCCGCGCCTGGCCTCATCCATCACCTTGCGTGGTCACGAGATCATGGCCCGCACTCGGCAACTGATCGAAGCCCAGGGTCATCAGGTGATCTATGGCGATACCGACTCCACCTTCGTCTGGCTCGGCCGCCTGCATGACGAGGAGCAGGCGGCGCTGATCGGCCGCGGCCTGGTGGCCCACGTCAACCAGTGGTGGCGCGAGCATCTGCAGCAGCAATACGGTCTGGAAAGCGCCTTGGAGTTGCAGTTCGAAACCCACTACAAACGCTTTCTGATGCCCACCATCCGCGGCGCCGAGGAGGGCAGCAAGAAGCGTTATGCCGGTCTGGTAGCGCGCGCCGATGGGCGCCAGGAAATGGTCTACAAGGGCCTGGAGACCGTGCGTACCGACTGGTCGCCCCTGGCCCGGGAATTCCAGCAGGCGCTGTACCAGCGGATCTTCCACCGCCAGCCCTATCAGGACTATGTGCGCGACTACGTGCAACGCACCCTGGCCGGGCAACTGGACGATCTGCTGATCTACCGCAAACGCCTGCGCCGGCCCCTGGACGACTACGAGCGCAACGTGCCGCCTCATGTGCGCGCCGCGCGCCTGGCCGATGAATACAATCGCGAGCAGGGACGCCCCTTGCAGTACCAGAATGGTGGCTGGATCAGCTACGTGATCACCCTGGCCGGCCCCGAGCCTCTGGAAAACCGCCGTGCCGCCATCGACTACGAGCACTACCTGACCCGGCAATTGCAGCCGGTGGCCGACGCTATCCTGCCGTTCGTGCAGGACGACTTCAGCACCCTGGTGGGCGGGCAGATGGGCTTGTTCTGAGACGCTTCAATCCACCACGAACAGCTTGGCCCCCACGGCGGTAAATGAGCGGTGCGGCTCGGCGTTGTCCGCCACCTGGTAGCTCATGCCCGGGGTCAGCACGAACTGCCGGCCGTCCTCCAGTTCGGTGTGCAGCTCGCCTTCCAGGCACAGCAGGATGTGCCCCTTGGAACACCAGTGGTCGGCCAGGTAGCCCGGGGTGTACTCCACCATGCGCACACGTATTGCCCCGAACTGCTGGGTGCGCCAGAAGGCGCTGCCGGTTTCGCCGCGATGCTCGGTGGGGTCGATGCTGGACCAGTCGGTGGTGGCGAAGGGAGTGGCGGTGATTTGCATGGCGGACGCCCAGGGGTAAAGAGCAGGCAGGGCGAGGGCGGCTCAATCGTCGATGGCTTCACAAACACCGCTGGCACCGTGCTGATCGCTGTATTGCACCGTCACCGAATCGTCGTCTTCGAGGCTGATGAACAGGTTTATTTGCGCCGTCTTGACCTGGAAATGCCGGTCATCGACGGCGCTGCTCGCGACCGCCTCGCCGTTGATGTAGACCGGTCCGCCCTGGTCCGAGCTGACCGCCAGATTGCCTGGGCAGGAGACATTGAACAGCGGAAGGTCTTCGGCCTGGGCTGCGCCAGCGAAGATCATCAAGGTGCCTAGCAGCAGGGTTTTGCGCATCGTGGACTCCTCTTGGACGAAGGGACGCGTGTTCATACAACCGTTGCGTTGCGCCCCGGATCAGTGCTCAGCCTATCGTTTGCCAACGTCCCGCGCGAGTGGAATCTATCCCCTGTGTCAGGGCGATTCCGGGCTTTTGTAGGACGAAAAAAATCATGGACTCGGCGCGAATGGCTGTGTCAGGTTTTCTACGCCTCAATGGGCGAGTGATAGGACGATCTCGCAGGCGGAGTCGCGTGTGTTCTATCGGTTTTTTTTGATCTGGAACAAGGACGTAGCAATGTCAAAAGTACTTTCAGAGGCCCACGGGATTGGCATCGTGGCTGCGGCGGCCAGCGATGCTTATCAGCAAGTCCAGGCGTTCAGCCACCTGTATGACCGGGGCGGCAGCACGCTGGTGAATGGCAAGCCTTCCTTCACTGCCGACCAGGCTGCCGACTCGATCCTGCGCAAAGGCCTGTCCTGGCAGGATCACAACGGCGACGGCAAGATCGGCCTGAGCTTCAGCTTTCTCACCGAAAAACCGGCCAACTACAACCCGGCCCTGGGCAGCTTCAGTGAATTCAGCGCGCTGCAGAAGGCCCAGGCGATTCTGGCCCTGCAATCTTGGTCGGACGTGGCCAACATCACCTTCAGCGAATCCGCCAAAGGCGGCGACGGCCACTTGAGTTTCGGCAACTACAACGTCAGCACCGGCGGCGCGGCCTTTGCCTACCTGCCGTCCGGCAGCAGCTATGACGGCCAGTCCTGGTACCTGATCAACGACCAGTACCGGGTCAACGAAACCCCGGGCAACGGCAACTATGGCCGTCAGACCCTGACCCACGAGATCGGCCACAGCCTGGGCCTGTCCCACCCGGGCGTGTACAACGCCGGCAACGGCAACCCCACCTACAACGATGTCTCCTACGCCCAGGACACCCGCGGCTACAGCCTGATGAGCTACTGGAGCGAGAGCCACACCGGGCAGAACTTCAGCAAGGACGGCGGCGGTGCCTATGCTTCGGCACCGCTGCTGGACGATATCGTCGCGGTGCAAAAGCTCTATGGCGCCAACCTTGAAACCCGCGCCGAAGACACGGTGTACGGCTTCAACTCCAACACCGAGCGGGATTTCTACAGCGCCCATAGCGCCTCCGACAAGCTGGTGTTCGCGGTCTGGGACGGTGGCGGCAACGATACCCTGGACTTCTCCGGCTTTACCCAGAACCAGAAAATCAACCTCAACCAGGGTGGTTTCTCCGATGTCGGCGGCCTGGTGGGCAACGTCTCCATTGCCCACGGCGTGACCGTGGAAAACGCCATCGGCGGCTCGGGCAATGACCTGCTGATCGGCAACGCCGTGGCCAACCTCCTCGAAGGCGGTGCTGGCAACGACATCCTCTACGGCGGTGGCGGCGGCGATACGCTGTGGGGCGGGGCAGGGGCCGACACCTTCGTGTTCGGCGCAGCCTCGGATTCGACCTTCGACGCCCCGGACTGGATCATGGATTTCGCCAGTGGCGAGGACAAGATCGACCTCAGCGGCCTGTTTGCCTCCACCGGCGCCACCCTGAATTTCGTCAGCGGCTTCACTGGCCATGCGGGCGACGCGATCCTCACCTACTTCGCCGAAACCAACCAGACCAGCCTGATGATCGACCTGAGCGGTCATGGCGTGGTGGACTTCGCCGTGGGCACCGTGGGCCAGGCGGCCGTCACCGACATCATCGCCTGATCGATCGGAAGCAGTGGAGCGGCGTGCGATGCGCCGCTGCCACATCACTCTTCCACTCTTCCCCTTGTTTTCCCCGGTCCTGGGCAGGGTTGGCCGAAGCAGGCATTGGCTGGCCATGGCGGTTCAACACGTATTCACGGTCCCCAGAAGCACAAGGCTCGACAGAGAAGATGCCGCCGCGCAGTCGAAAAAAAGCGATTCAGCCAATGTTGTTCACACGACCTGGAATGGCAGTGACCTCTGACCTTGCCACCCATCGCCTGTTTTGGCGTCGCCGTCGATGGTCGTGGATGTCGACTTGTCGCGCAGAGCTACTGATAGCCTTCCGGCGGGGGCCGTATCCAGGGCTTTTGCGGTTTTCCTGCACTTTGATTATCTTCGCCGCATGAATCTCCTGACTCCGAACATAGAACCGTTTTTCAGAGCTGCCGGGTGGTCCCCTGGCAGGGCCGTTGTGGTTGATCGTCGCGTACCCCGCGCACATCCGGCATTTCGCATCCTGCAAGCATTTGCCGAATTGACCGTAGGGCATATCGGCACGGGGGAGGAGTGTGCCTCCAGTGACATCGAGTTTGGCTGTCCGGCGTGCCCCGATGAACAAGTAGATGGCTGGCAAGAAGCGCTGCGCACCGACTTTGTGTGCTTGGGTGATGTACATCATGGTCATGCACAGCTCTGGCTGGACAGCCAAGGCCGTTTGTTCTCGAACGGATTGGTCGCGTCCATGATGCTTTTTGTTGGGCATGATTTTGCCCAAGGCATCGAGGCCCTGCTCAAAGGGTATCGATCACGCCCCATGCTGTTGCCATCGCAGGAGGACGTCATGGTGTGGGGAGAGCGTTTTCGAGCTGGCGATCCGCGTGTTCTAACGCCCGATTTTTTCAGCGCCCGCGCGCTCTGATGTGGGGGCTGGGCATCGCGCCCAGCCCGTGTGCCTGTGTCGGTTTCGCTCAGCGCTCAGGCAAGCCTCCTGGTCTGCGCCCGCGCCTGGCAAATCACAGCACCAGGACATTGCCTCGGCCACCTGGCTGTCGGTGGCGCTGGTCCACGGGCGGTCAGTCGCCGCCCCCGCCGCCACAACCGCCACCCCCGCAACCGCCACTGTCGCCCCCGCCGCCATCGCTGCCGCCACTGTCACCGTCGCCGCCGAAACGCGAGCCGTCGCCGTCGCTGCTGGCGGAATCGCTGTCTAAGGAACTGCTGTGCAGCTCGCTGCCGCAGTGGACCACTGCGGCCGCGCTGCCGTTGTCCGTCAGGCGCCGCAGGGACTGGCAGTCGGCGACGTAGTGAAAGCCCCGGGCGATCTTCAGCTTGGCGTCCAGGGCGAACAGCAGCGGCAGGCGACTGGGCTGGGCGGGGTTGATGTTCTCTTCCAGGCAGGCCAGGCGCCAGACCCGGCGCAGGCCATTGTCGCTTTTCTGCTCGGCGTTCTGGCCAAGCACCGCGGCGGGCGTGTGATGGAGGAACTGGCCGAAGGCCTTGTCGCAGAAGGCCTGGTAATCCCGAGTATGCAGGATGAACTCATGCCACAGGTCGTCCACCACCTGGGACGGCATCGACACGTAGCGCTGGCCGCTCTTGAGGTAGGCCAGGAAGAACTGGCGCAAGCCCTGGGCCACCAGTTGGCAGTCCTTGAGGCTCAGGTGCGGATGCTGGGTGCGCAGCGGTTCGAACAGCCGCGGTGGCAAGGTGAAGCTGCGGATATAGGCGTCCCGACGCAATGCCCTGAGGGCTTTCTGGCGGCGCCAGAGCACCAGGATCAAGACCAGGGTCACCACGACAGGAAGGATCAACAGCATGCTCGGTCTCCAGCGCAAAAGTGCCGAGACAGTGGCGTAAAGTGCCGTTCAATTCAAGCGAACAATGCCCGGGACTGGCGTCCCGGGCAGGGCCGTCAGACCTGGTCGATGTCGACGTTGCGGGTTTCGCGCAGGCACAGCATGCCGACAATCAGACTGACTCCGGTAATCAGCACCGGGTACCACAGGCCATAGAAGATATCGCCGGTGTACACCACCAGGGCAAAGGACACCGTCGGCAGGAACCCGCCAAACCAGCCGTTGCCAATGTGGTAGGGCAGGGACATCGAGGTGTAGCGGATACGGGTCGGGAACAGCTCCACCATCAGCGCCGCCAGCGGGCCGTAGCACATGGCGGCAATCAGGATCAGCGCCACGATCAGCAGCACCACCATGGGTTTGTTGACGTTCTGGCTGTCGGCCTGTTGCGGGTAGCCGGCCAAGGTCACCGCGTCGCGCAGGGCGGCTTCGTCGAAGCCGTCGATCTTCACCTCGCCGACGCTGACCTGCACCGGGCTGCCGGCCGGGGCGGCGACGCTGCTATAGGGCAGGCCCTGTTTCACCAGGAAGGTCTTGACCTTGTCGCAAGGGCTGTCGAAGCGTGCCTTGCCCACTGGGTCGAACTGGAAGGTGCAGGTGGCCGGGTCGGCGGTGACGCTGATGGGCGCCTGGCGGCTGGCCTGATCGATGGCCGGGTTGGCGTAGTGGGCCAGGGCTTTGAAGATCGGGAAGTACAGCAGCGTGGCCAGCAACAGACCGAGCATCAGCACCGGCTTGCGGCCGACTTTGTCCGAGAGCCAGCCGAAGAAAATGAACATCGGCGCGCCGATCACCACGCTGATGATCAGCAGACTGTTGGCCAGGGCTGGGTCCATCTTGAGGAACTGGGTGAGGAAGAACAAAACGTAGAACTGCGCGGCATAGAAGGTCACCGCCTGCCCGGCGTTGATGCTGAACAGGGCGATCAGCACCACCTTGAGGTTTTCCCACTTGCCGAAGGACTCGCGGATCGGCGCCTTGCTGGCCTTACCTTCCTCTTTCATTCTCAGGAAGGCCGGCGACTCGTGCAGGCTCATGCGGATCCAGGTGGAAATCCCCAGCAGGACGATGGACAGCAGGAACGGCAGGCGCCAGCCCCAGACCTCGAACTGATCGCCGGTGAAATAGCGGCAAGCCAATACCACCAGCAGCGACAGCAGCAGGCCCAGGGTCGCGGTGGACTGGATCCAGCTGGTGTGCAAGCCGCGTTTGCCCTGGGGCGCGTGCTCGGCGACATAGGTCGCGGCGCCACCGTATTCACCGCCCAGGGCCAGACCCTGGAGCATGCGCAGGGCCACCAGGATGATCGGTGCGGCGATGCCGATGCTGGCGTAGTTGGGCAACAGACCCACGGCGAACGTCGCCATGCCCATGAGGACGATGGTGGCGAGGAAGGTGTACTTGCGCCCGATCATGTCCCCCAGGCGGCCGAACACCAGGGCGCCGAAGGGACGCACGACAAAGCCGGCGGCGAAGGCCATCAGGGCGAAGATGAACGCCGTGGTGTCGTTGACCCCGGCGAAGAACTGCTTGCTGATGACGGCCGCCAGGGCGCCGTAGAGGAAAAAGTCGTACCACTCGAACACCGTGCCGAGAGACGAAGCGAAGATGACCTTCTGACTGCCCTTGGCGACGGCGTCGTCCACGGACGGATTCAGGGAGTGAGCGTGTTCTGACATAAAGGGGCTTCCTTACAGTGATTATTGTTGTTGTTCCACTGCCGACGTCGTGACCGACGCCGTTGCTGCGATTCACCGCGACCGTGCGATGAACCCTCGTTTCCTTCCTGAGCGAGCGGGCTTGTCAGCGAAGAGAGCCTTGCGCCAGGTGCCGGCCTTGGAGGCGCTTTCACCGGTAAGCCGGCGCCTGCATCAGGTGCATCTGTTCCTGCTCTCCCGTAGGCGCTGGTTTGCCAGCGAGGTGGCCCTTGAATCAGATGCCGATCTTGGGGGCGCCGTCGCCAGCAAGTTGGCTCCTACGGTCATGCCGGAATGGTGGGTTGCATGTGCTGGACGGTACTCCTGGGGGCGGTGGCGAGGATCAACTCGGCGGCTTTCTCGGCGATCATCAGTGTGGGTGAACAGGTATTGCCGGAGGTGAGGCGCGGCATGATCGAGGCGTCGGCGATGCGCAGCCCCGGAATGCCGTGCACTCGCAGTTGGGCGTCCACCACCGCCTGGGCGTCGCTGCCCATACGGCAAGTGCCCACCGGATGGAAGATGGTGGTGCCGATGCGCGCGGCGGCTTCATGCAATTGCTCCTCGCTGTGCAGCGCCGCCCCAGGCAGGTATTCGCTGGGCTTGAACGGCTGCAGGGCCGGGGCGCTGACAATGCGCCGGGTCAGGCGGATGGCGTCGGCGGCGACTTTCAGGTCCTGGGGGTGGCTCAGGTAATTGGGCTGGATCAGCGGCGCATCCCCGGCGTTCAGGGAACGGATTTCCACCCGGCCCCGGCTCTGCGGGCGTAAGTCGCAGACCGATGCGGTGAAGGCCGGGAAACTGTGCAAAGGCTCGCCGAAGCGCTCCAAGGACAGTGGCTGCACGTGGTATTCGAGGTTGGCGCGGGTTTGTTCCGGGCCCGAGCGGGCAAAGGCCCCCAGTTGGCTCGGGGCCATGGACAGCGGGCCGCTGCGGTCATACAAGTAGCGCAAGCCCATGCCCATCTTGCCCCACAGGCTGCCGGCGATCTGGTTCAGGGTGCGAGCGTTTTCCAGCTTGTAGATCAGCCGCAATTGCAGGTGATCCTGAAGGTTGCCACCGACTCCGGGCAGGGCGTGGCTGACGCCGATTCCCAGGCGTTGCAGCAGCGCGCTCGAACCGATGCCCGAGCGCTGGAGGATGCTTGGCGAGCCAATGGCGCCGGCGCACAGAATGATCTCCCGGCGTGCCTTGAAGCGCTGTTCGCATCCCTGGTAGATGGCCAGCACTGCACTGGCCCGGCCGTCTTCGAGTATCAGCCGTTGCACGTCGACCTCGGTCAATACGGTGAGATTGGCGCGTTGGGCAATCGGCTTGAGAAAGGCCTTAGCGGCATTCCAGCGCACCCCGGCTTTCTGGTTGACCTGGAAGTAGCCACAGCCTTCGTTGTCGCCGCCGTTGAAGTCATCGATGGTGCCGATACCGCTCTGCTCGGCGGCTGCGCGGAAGGCATCGAGGATTGGCCACGACAGGCGCTGGCGCTCGACCCGCCATTCGCCGGCGGCGCCGTGCAGTTCGCTGTCGCCGGCAAAGTGGTTTTCGCTTTTCTTAAACAGCGGCAGCACATCCTTCCAGCCCCAACCGGAGTTGCCCTCGGCGGCCCAGCCATCGTAGTCGGCGGCCTGGCCACGCATGTAGATCATGCCGTTGATCGACGAGCAACCGCCCAGCACCTTGCCCCGCGGGTAGCTCAGGCTGCGGCCCTGCAGGCCCGGTTCGGCTTCGGTCTTGTAGCACCAGTCGGTGCGCGGGTTGCCGATGCAGAACAGGTAGCCCACGGGAATGTGAATCCAGGGGTAGTTGTCGCGGCCGCCGGCTTCCAGCAGCAGCACCCGGTGCTGGGGATTGGCCGACAAGCGATTGGCCAGCAGACAGCCGGCGGGACCGGCGCCGACCACGATGTAGTCGTAGGCGTCAAAGGCAGGGAGCATCCATGACCTCGTTTTTCTGATTTTTATTGGGGTCAATCCTAGTTGTTAGCTTTCGTTAAAAGAATGTTAGTTTTTGCCCACCCGCTGTGCGTTTTCTAACAGCGATGATTTTCGGCATCGACAAGGAATCTCAACAAGGAATCGCAATGTTCGACTGGAATGACCTGCGCTTTTTTCTTGAACTGCAACGCAGCGGGCGCTTGCTCACCGCGGCCCGGCGGCTGAACACCACCCACGCCACGGTGGCCCGGCATATCGAGGCGGTGGAGAAAGCCTTGGGCACCGCGCTGTTTGTCCAGCATGCCCAGGGTTATGAACTGACCCCGGCCGGCGAGGTGTTGCTCAAGCATGCCGAGGCCATGGAAAACGTCGCGTTGCTGGCCCAGGAGGACATCACCCAGTCCAGCGCGCCCCTGGGCAAGATCCGCGTCGGCGTCACCGAGGGCTTGGGGGTCAAGTTCCTTGCCAGTCGCCTGTACGCTTTGTTCGAGCGTTACCCGGGGTTGCAGGTGGAGCTGGTGGCGGTGCCACGTTTTGTCAGCATCCTCAACCGCGAGGCGGAGATCAGCATCCACCTGGAGCGGCCCAGCGCCGACATGCTGGTGACCCGTAAACTCACCGACTACCGCCTGGCCCTGTATGCCAGCCAGGCCTACCTGGACCGCGCACCGCCGCTGCGCAGCCGCGAAGACTTGGGGCGCCATGCCTGGATCGGCTACGTCGACGACTTGCTGTTCAGCCAGGAACTGATGTTTCTCAACAGCTTTTGCCGCAACCCTCAGGTGGTGTTTCACAGCACCAGCGTCATCGCCCAGCACGAAGCGGCGCGTTCGGGCTTGGGAATCGCCGTGCTGCCGTGCTACATGGCCGCCGAAGATCCGCAGTTGGTGCCGCTGCTGCCGGCCGAGAGCATCCAGCGCGCCTACTGGATCAGCACTCGCCGCGAGCTGCACAAGTCGGTGCGGCTGCGGGTGGTCTGGGACTATCTGGTGGAACAGTGCGCGGCGCAGCAGCAGGTGCTGCTGGGGCCCGAGCGCTAGCCTGGATCAGAGAATCGGCCCGCAATGGGCCGAACTGCGGATCGGTGCACCGGGCTTGATGTCGACGAACCGCGAGCCGTAGGACAGCGGGTTCAGCGGGCCGCCGTCCAGGCCCATGCCCAGGCCACCGGCGCTGCGGGTTTCACCGTCCTGCAGCGTTGGATCAAGGCAGGCCCGCCAGTCCAGCAGGCGCAGGGTCACGGCCTGGCGCCGTTCCAGGTCGCCGGCCAGCAAGGGGCTGGAGCGGTGCCAGAGGTATTTGCTGAACAGCAGGGCGTCGCCGGGCTCGAAGGCCTCCTCGGTGCGTTGTGCCTCGAAGCTGTCGGTGAGCAGCCCCGGTGTGCAGTAGGTCTGGCGCAGGTGTGCGGAAAATTCATCGATGGCCTCGCCGCGCGCCAGCTTCTCGGCCAACAGGCGCGAGAACTGGAAGTTCGCCTGGGCCGAGAATTGCGACAGCGGCACCCAGGCCATGCCACCACCCTGGCGCTCGGGGCGGATCGGCTGCAACGGCATCCACAGACTGAAGGCCGGGTCCTGGGGGCGGATGTAGCGAAAGTTCAGCGAGTCGTAGTGCCAGGCAAAGCCCGAGCGTCCCACCCCCAGCTCGAAGCTCTGTGCCTCGCTCATGATCAAGCGGCAGCCGGTGAGGCGGGTCAGCACCTGGGCGAAGGCCGGTTGCCGGTAGAGGCGTTCGAGGATGCCCACCTGGGTCACTCGGTGGGTCAGGCGGCTGAAACCGTCGCCATGGGCCGAGGTGCCCGAGGGGGCCGGGCGCAGTTGGCTGTTGGCCAGCTCGCGCAGTTGCAGGATGGCCGCTGGTGTCAACAGACTGCGCAGTTTGATGAAGCCACGCTCCTTGAAATGCCGTAGA
Source organism: Pseudomonas sp. LD120 (assembly GCF_009861525.1). GTDB lineage: Bacteria > Pseudomonadota > Gammaproteobacteria > Pseudomonadales > Pseudomonadaceae > Aquipseudomonas. The sequence goes on from NZ_WVHL01000005.1 coordinate 3,092,594, forward strand.
TCGTCCTGGTCCAGACGTAGCGGGTTGACCAGGGCAGGGGCGGTGTCAGGCAGGAGCGGTGGCAGGTTCACAGGGGTATTCCATTACCAGGGGACAAGGCCCTTGAGTATGGACAGCACGCGTTGGGTCGGCAGGCTGGATTCGACCTCGAACAACGTTTTTGCGACATTCGCCCGGCACGCCCGGTGCCTCAGTCGTCAGGCCGGATGTAGCGATCCTGGGTCTGGATGAAGGCATCGAAAGCCCGGGAGTTGTAGACCTCAAGGCAAGCATGCAGCACCACCTTGTCGCGCCTGTATTTGCTGCTTCCCGAGGCCTGCTCATAGGCTTGTGCCACGTAGTCGCTGGTGGCGGTGTAGGGGTTGTGCAGGGTTTTCAGGGTGTCTTCGTTCTGCAGCACGTTGTACAGGCCTATCCCCAGCACGCCGTACATGCCGACGGCGTGGCCGACGTCCCGACGCAGGGCAGAGGGTTCCGGGAAGCGCTGGGCCAGGCAGTTGGCCAGGCCGTAGTTCTTCAGGGATTGGCGGGCAGCGTCGACCTCACTGGTGGCCTGGGCCGCGCTGCAGGCAGCGGCCAGCGATAACAGCAGTGCGCTCATCCTTTTCACCCTTGCCGCTCCTCGATCCAGGCATCCGCCCGTGCGGACGGCAGCCGATGGTCGGCGGTGCCACGGGGCTTGTCAACGAGCCAGCCTGGCACCGGGGCTACCGGCAAGCCTCGGTGGCAGGTTCGTGAGCCGACTGCCGGCGAGTTCCCAGCAGCACTCCCATGGCCAGTAGGCTGGCGCATCCGGCCAAGGCCATGGCCAGACGAAAGCCGCTGGTCATGGCGACGCCATAGAGTTCAGCGAACAACGGGTTGTGCAGCGGCAGGCGGTGTTCGTTCACGGCCTGGTGCGCCAGTTCGGCAGCGCCATTGATGCCGGCCGCTGCAGCGGTCTCACTGAGCACCTGCACCGCCCGGGCGCTCATCAGGCTGCCGAGCAGGGCGATGCCGACGCTCATGCCGGTCTGACGCAGGGCGTTCATGCTGGCCGAGGCGATTCCGGCGCGTTCCGCCGGTGCGCAGGCCATTACCAGCAGCCCGGTGGCCGGTACCGCCAGACCCATGCCCAGCCCCAGCAGGCCGAACAACGAACCCACCCGCCAGTAGGGCGTGTGGGCGTCGAAGCCGGCCATGGCGCTCAGGGCCAGGCCCACCAGGCCATAGCCGCCGACCATCAGCCAGGGCAGGGGGAGGCGCTGGTGCAATTGGCCGAAGAGTATCGATACACAGCCTGTGCACACGAACTGCGGGAGCATCCGCAGGCCGGTGTCGGCGGCGGACCAGCCCTGGATCTGCTGCAGGAAGATCGAGAAGAAAAACAGGCTGCTGTAGCAGGAGAAACCAAGGATGAACGATGCCAGGTTGGCCACTGCGAAGGGGCGCAGGCGGAACAGCGCGAGTGGTACCAGGGGCCGTTGCACTCGACGCTCCACCTGAATCAGAGCCAGCAGCGCCAGGGTCGACAGCAGCAATGAAGTGAGCGCCCCGGGGCTACCGAATCCGTCTTCGCCGGAGGCGATCAGCCCATAGGTCAGGGCCCCGAGCCAGAGCACGCAGAGGATCTGGCCCAGGGGATCGAGTGCGGCGTGCTGGGGATGCTTGCGTTCGCTGATGCCCCAGCAACCCAGAACCAGGGCCAGTAGGCCAATGGGCAGGTTGATCAAAAAAATGCTCTGCCAGCCCAGCTGCTCCAGCAGCAGGCCACCCAGCAGTGGGCCGAGAATCAGCGCCAGGGCGCTGAAGGCCGACCAGCCACCGATCACATGGGCCCGTTGCCGGGGGGCGGGAAAGGCATGGCTGAGGATCGGCAGCGCCCCGGGAATCAGCAGGGCCCCGGCCAGTCCTTGCACGGCACGCCCGGCCAGCAGCAGCGAGAGTTCTTGGGCCAGGGCACAAAGCGCCGAGCCGAGGCAGAACAGCAGTACCCCGAGCAGCCAGCAGCGCTTGTGGCCGAAGCGGTCCCCCAGTGGCCCCGCCGACAGCATGAACGCCGAGAGGCCGATGGCGTAGGCATTGACCACCCACTGCAGGCCGCTGAGGTCGGTGGCCAGACTGTGTTGCAAGGTCGGCAGGGCGACGTTGACGATGCTGATGTCCAGGGACGCGAGAAAGGTCCCGAGGTAGGTGGCGGCCACCAGGGCAGGGCGGCGATAGCGATCCATGAGGCGTCTCCCGCAGGTTCTTGAATGAGCTTTCGGGGCGAGCATAGTGTTTTGACTGACCGTCGGTCAATGGGAAGTGACATGTATTCTCAACTCTCTTTCTTCCGGCAATTGCCCTAGACTGTCGGCCTTTGTCGAGCAGCTCGGATTCGTTCATGAGTGTCAAAACCTCCCCGCTTGCCAAGCGCGCCAGCCCGTCGCGGCCGCGCACCAAGCCGGCTGAAGTGCGCCTGGAAGAGTTGATGGCCGCCGCCGAAGCCTTGTTCCTCAGCCAGGGCGTGGAAGCCACCACTATCAGTGAAATCGTCCAGCGCGCCGAGGTGGCCAAGGGCACCTTCTATCACTACTTCGATTCCAAGAACGACATGCTGGTGGCCCTGGGGCAGCGCTATACCCAGCGCTTCCTGGCGCGTCTGGAGGAGGCGGTGAATGCCTGCCCCGAGGATGATTGGGTGGCGAAGGTTTCCTGCTGGATCGGCACCAGCGTGCAGGCCTATCTCGACACTTACCGCCTGCACGATATCGTCTACCCCAACCACCATCACCACGACCGCGGTAACCCGCAAAGGAACGCGATCCTTGCGCAGTTGCAGGGCATCCTCGAAGGCGGCCAGCGCGCCGGCTGCTGGTCCCTGGCCCAGCCGGGGGTGATTGCGTCGCTGATCTACGCCGGTGTGCACGGAGCCACCGACGATGTAATCGCCGCTGGCGAGGACGATGCTCGGGCCCTGGCCGAGGCCATTGTCCAGGCCTGTTTACGCATGCTGGGCCTGCAACCCCGTAGACGTTTGCGCGGGTAAAAGGAACGACCCCCAGTGAAAAAAATCCGACCCATTCTGGGTGCCGCACTGGCGGCGTTCCTGGCGTACCAGGCCTATGCCTCGTTCTATTACGGCAAGCCGTATCAGGGCCGCGACTACAGTCCCGACCAGGCTTTCTACTACCAGAAATACCGTTTGTTCAGCTGGCGCACCTGGATTCCCAGCATGACCATGCCCGGTGATGGCGACAGCTCTCGGTACAGCGTTGGCGGCTACCTGCGGGTGTTCAAGGCCGACGGCACGCTGGTGGGGCGGTCCTATGACGGCTGCATTGCGGTGGTGGAAGTGTCCTGGTACGACGATGCGGTGGGCGGCTTCGGCTGCAACGAGCACTTGATCGTGCTGACCGCGAAAGCCAAGGTGGACTGAACGCCCAGCCCTGGCACAACCCCATGGGCTATTGCCCGCGCTGCGGCATCCAGGCGCTGCTCAGTCGCGACCGCTGATTGCAGGGAATCGACAAGGTGGCGCGCAGGCCGCCCTGGGGCAGGTTGTCGAGGTTGATGCGCCCGCCCAGGTGGTGCGCGATAACGCTGACAATGGTCAAGCCCAGGCCGGCGCCGTGGGCGTTGCCGCGACTGTAGAAACGTTCGAACAGACGTTCGCGTTCAGCCTCGTCAATGCCGGGGCCCTGGTCCTCGACGCTGAGTTCGAACTGCTCGCCGGCCTGGCGCAGGCGCACGTTGATCACGCCGTTGGCCGGCGAAAAATTCACCGCGTTGCTGATCAGGTTGTTCAAGGCGATATCAATGGACGCGGCTTCGGCGCGAATCGGGTAGTCACGCTCATCCACGTCGAAGGACAGCTCCAGGCCCTTGCTCAGCAACCAGGGGGTCAGTTGTACCAGGCTTTCGCGCACGGTCTGGGCCAGATCCACCGACTGAGTGTGGTGCTGCTGCGCCTTGGGCTCCAGGCGTGCCATGGTCAGCAATTGGTTGACCAGGCGTGCGGCGCGGTCGACGCCCAGGAGCAGGGATTCCAGGGAGGCGCGGCGTTCTTGTTCGGTGCCGGCCTCCAACAGGTTCTGCGCGTGCACCCGCAGGACTGCAAGGGGGGTACGCAGCTCGTGGGCGGCGTCGGCAATGAAGCGCCGTTCCCGCCCCAGCACTTCCTGGATCTGCGTCAGCATGCGGTTGAGGGCGGCCTGCATGGGTTCCAGCTCGCTGGGCAAGGGCTCCAGGTGCAGTGGTTCCAGGGAGCCGCTGTGCCTCGCCCTCAGGGTCGCGGCCATGTTGGCCAGGGGGCGCAGGCCCCAGCCGATGGCCAGCCAGATCATCACCGTCAGCAGCAGGCTGCCGACGATGTTGGGCCACAAGGTGTGACGCATGATGCGCCCGACCAGATCGCTGCGAATATCCACCCGTTCGCCAACCCAGATCCGCAGGCCGCTGTCCTGATCGTCGAGGATGAATGCGCGCCACTGGCGGTCGCCTGCGTCCCGTTCATTGCTAAAGCCCGGTTCCAGGGGCGGCACCGCCAGGGCTGGCGCGCTGGTGGTGCGTACCAGCAGGCTGCCTTTGCGGCTCCACACCTGGAACGCGATCTTGCTTTCGTAGGGGTGGCCGTCGACCTGGGGTATGGCCTGGCTCAGCGCCAGGTTGAAGGCGTGGTACAGCTGGGCCTGGTCGGTGCTGCTGTTGGGCATGCGCATGATGCCCAGCAGCAGACGGGCATGTTGTGCCAGTTGGGCATCGTAGACTTCGTCGATCTCGTGATTGCTGTCGTGCAGGTTGAAGGCGGTGAGAATCAGCAGCCCCGCGAACAGCAGGCCGATGATCAGGGTCAGGGTGCGCCGACGGATCGAACTCATCGGCGCTCCTCCACCAGATAGCCGACCCCGCGGATGGTGCGGATCAGGTCGGCGGAGAACTTCTTGCGCAAGTGGTGGATGTGCACTTCCAGGGTGTTGCTTTCGGCTTCTTCATTCCAGCCATACAGCAGTTGCACCAGGCGGTCGCGGGTCATCACCCGGCCCGGCGGCGACAGCAGTTCGTAGAGCAACTGGTACTCCTTGGGCGTCAAGGCGACCGGCTCGCCGTGGTAGTGCACTTGCTGGGTGCCGGGGTCGAGGCTGATGCCGGCGTGTTCGATCTGCACCCGGGCGCGGCCGGCGCTGCGCCGCAGCAGGGCACGCAACCGGGCCTTGAGTTCGTCCAGGTCGAAGGGCTTGATCAGGTAGTCGTCGGCGCCGGCATCCAGGCCGGCGATGCGGTCTTCGGTGGCGTCCCGGGCGGTCAGAATCAACACCGGCAGGGTCGATCCGCTGTCGCGCAGGCGCCGCAGCACCTCCAACCCGTCCAGGCGCGGCAGACCAAGATCGAGCAGGGCCAGGTCGAAGGTTTCACTGAGCAGTGCATGCAGCGCGCTGCTGCCGTCCTTGAGCCAGTCGACGGTGTAGCCCTCGCGGCTCAAGGCTTGATGGATACCTTCGCCCAGGGGCTGGTCATCTTCGATCAGTAGTAAGCGCACAACGACTCCTGTCCCGTTTCGTTCATTTGATGTTCTGGCCGACCTTGTCCAGCAACGCCTTGATTTCTTCGCGTCGGCCCTGGTCGGCCACTTCCCGGCCGGGGCGCGGGGCTGCCTGCAAGGCTTTTAGCAGGGCCGCCCGAGCCTCGCCGTAGCGATCCTGGCGGTACAGGTGGTCGCCCCAGAAGTACAGACTATCCAGACCGTCGGGGTTGTACTGCAAGGCCTGCTTGAGCAGCGCTTCGGCCTTGTCGGCGTCGCCGAAGCCGATGGGCCAGCCGGGAACGCGATCATACAGCGCGGCGAGGCTGGTGTAGGCGGAACCTTGTAGCGCCTTGGGGTTCAGGCTCAGCGCCCGTTCCAGGTCGGCCTTGGCCGCCTTGGCCTTGCTCAGGGCGCCGAGTCCGCCCTGGGCTCCGGCCCAACTGCTGGTGATGATCCCCGACCAGATCCAGGCCTCGGCCAGCGTCGGGCGCTCCTGGGTGAAGGCTTGGGTTTGCGTGGCGAGCGTGGCAAAGGCGGCCGTGCGCTGGTTGTCGGGCAATTGGTACTGAATGTGCGCCCAGCTTTGCTGGATGTTGCTCAGACGTTCCTGGTCCGCAGTATCCAGGGCCCAGGCCGGTAGGCTCAGGCAGCCCAGTAAAAGTGCGCTGATCAAGGTTTTCATGGTTCCTGATGCTCCCGTTCAGATCTGACACTGAGCCGCCGGATCAGCGGCAGATGTTTGCGCAAGCCACGGTCCACTACATTGGGCAGCAGGCTGTTGAGGCGCACGAAAAAACGCTCGGGCCAGCCCAGATACAGCTCGCGGTGGTCGCCGGCGATGGCGTGGACCACGGCGGCGGCCACGGTCTGTGGATCGTCGACATTGCTTTTAAGAGCGGCGTTCAAGGCTTGGGCCGCGGCGCTGTTCATGCGGGTCCGGGTTGCTCTGGGGGCCACGTAGAGCACGTTGACCCGAGTGTCCGCCAGTTCGCGGCGCAGGGCTTCGGAGAAGCCGCGCAGGGCGAATTTGCTGGCGCAGTAGGCGGTGTAGCCGGGGTAGCCGATGGAGCCGTAGGTGGACCCGACATTCACCACCATGGCGCTGGGCGCCTGTTGCAGCATCGGCAGCAGCAGCCGGGTCAGGCACATTGGTGCGCTGATGTTGACCGCCAGCATGGCGTTGATCTCGGCATCATCGAGCTGCTCCAGCATGGCGAAATGATTGATCCCGGCGGCGTTGATCAACAGATTGACCCCGCCAATGGATTCGGCCGCCAGCAGCACCTTGCGCCGGTCGCTGAGAAAGGTCAGGTCCGCCGAGATCCAGCACAGGCGTTCCGGGTAACGCGCCAGCAACGGTTCAAGGGGCTCCTTGTGCCGGGCCACGGCCAGCACATGGGCACCACTGGCGCACAGGGCTTCGGCGATGGCGAGACCGATGCCACCACTGGCGCCGGTCAACACCACGCGGGCTTCAGGCAGACGCATGAGCGTTCTCCCCAGCACGTGGCAAGCCGCGGAACATCTCGCTGTAGAGGTGGTAGACCACTTTCGAGGCATGGATCACCGCAGCCTGATCGGCCGGGTCTTCGAGGCGGTCCATCAGGCGCCGGTAGGTTTGCATGTGTTCGATGTCCAGCGAGCCGTGGGAGGCCAGGTAGCTGAAGGCCGTCTGTGGCAGTTGCAGACTTTCTTGAATGCTCCCGGCGGCCATGGTGGCCAGGGCGATGCTGGTGCCTTCCAGGACGTTGACCATGCCGAACAGCCCCACCGGGTTGCCGCGAGCGATCAGGTCATAGAGAAAGCTCACCATCAGCTCGATGGCCAGGGCCGGCTGGCCATCGCGCACGGCCTCGCGGTTGCCCCCGCAGGCGGCGATGTCGTTGAGTATCCACTGTTCATGGCCGTACTCCTCCTCGATGTACTCACACACCGCGCCCCGCAGCCATTCCAGGCGAGTTGGCAGGCGCGCGCCGCAGGCCATCATCAGCGGCACGGTGTGGCGCACGTGGTAGTAAGCCTGGGTCAAAAAGGCCCGGTAGCCTTCGAGGCTGACCTGGCCGACCAGGGCTTCACGAATGATTGGCAGGTTGAACAGTTGTTCACGGTCCTGGCTGGTGGCGGCTTGCAAGTGGTCAAAAAAACTCATGATGGTGACTCCTCGGAATAAACAGGGGCGCAGAGCAAGTCGCGGTAGTGTTCGACGATTGCCTCGCGACGTGGTCGGCCGTTAGCGGTGAGCAGGCCGTTGCCGGGGGTAAAGGGTTGTTGCAGGCGGGTCCAGCGATGGACTTGGGCGTAATCGGGCAGCGCCTGGTTGGCTTCGGTCACGGCGGCCGCCAGTTCGCGGTCGCTGCAGTCGGGCCGATGCGGCCAGAGCAGGGCATGGTTGTGGGGCAGGGCTTCGCCGTAGACGAAGGCTTGGGCGATATGGCTGCGCTGGGTCAGTTCGGCTTCGACCCACTCGGGATTGACGTTGCGTCCGTAGCTGGTGACAAACTGGTGCTTTTTGCGGCCCTTGAGGTAGAGGTAGCCGTCGCTGTCGAATTCACCGATATCGCCGCTGTGCCACCAGCCATCGGGGCGGCCGGTTTCGCCCAGGTAACCCAGCAGCAACGAGCCTTCGATCAGCACCTCACCATCGGCCGCCAGGTGCACTCGGACATGGGGCAGAGGCTGGCCGACGCTGCCCGGACGCTGCTCGCCAGGACGGTTGAGGCACACCACCGAGGCGCATTCCGACAGCCCATAACCTTCGTACACCGGCAGGCCCAGGCGCTGGGCCCGTTGCAGCAGTTCCAGCGCGACCTTGGCCCCGCCGACCGCGGCAAAACGCAGGTGGGCGGGGTTGAACAGGCGCTGTTCGGCGGCGCCCACCAGCAGCAGCAACAGCTGTGGCACCAGAATCAGGCTTTCGGGTTGGCGTTGGGCCAGGCAGCCGAGCAGGGTCGGCGCGTCGACCCCGCTGGCCCCCTGGATGCCCAGGGTTTTCTGGCTCGGCAGGCTGAGGGTGGCACCGGCATAGAGCGCGGCGTAGCAGCCTAGGTTTTCCAGGAGAATCCCCAGGGGCAGCAGCGCCAAGTGGTGGCGCGGGTTGCAGGAATGACTGGCGTGCTCCAGCTCCCGGGCTACCCGCAGCAGGCTCTCGGCGCCCAGGCACACGCCTTTGGGAGTGCCGGTGGTGCCGGAGGTGAAGGTCAGTTTTGCGGTCCCTGGCGGCAGGGTCGACGGTTCATCGAAGCGCCGACGCCAGAATTCGCCTTGGCGCTCATAGCCGGCGGCTTGCAGTTGCGCGTCCTGGCCGTCTTCGGCCAGCAGCAGCTCGGCGCGGCTCTGTTCCAGGCAGTGCTGGCGCTGAGCGGCGCTGAAGAAGGGCGGCAGGGTCAGGCAGGTCAGGCCCTCGAACAGCGCCGCCAGGTCCCAGAGCAGCAGTTCAGGGCCGTTGTCCAAGGCCAGGGCGAGCACCTGGATTCGCTCATCGCGCAGGCGTTGCTGCCGGTACACCACCTCGGCATACAGCGTCGCGTAGTCCAGGCGCAGTTGGTCGCCCCACAGGGCAATGTGAATGGTCTTTTCTTCGGCGTGTTTACGCAGTGTTTCCTTGAAGCGCTGGATTTCAAGCGACATGGCTGTTCTCCTCGAACGACACCGGCAGGCCCAGGCGGTTAAACATCCCCATGTTGCGCAAGTGGATGAAACCGGCGCGGATGCTGCCCACGTGTACCGATGGTTGGCTCTGGTAGTAGCTGCCCCAGTGATGACGCTCTTCACCGAGGCGCTCGGGGTCGGCGGCGCACAGGGTCAGGGGGCGCAGGCCCAGGCGATGAAAGCTGTTGACCAGACCGATATTGCCGGTGAACGCCACCCATTCCAGGTCGCCCATGGCCAGCAGCCAGGTGATGGCGATGATCGACAGGCGTGCACTGCCAGTATCGCTGGCCGCCAGATTGCCCACCTCGACGACCCCCTGGCGCTCCACCGGACGTTGGGCGGCAGTGTCAATCAAGCCCTCGATGGGGGCGTCCAGGTAACGTTCGAGAAACAGTGGGCCGCTGCTGGCCATGCGTACGCCGGCGACTGCGCACAGCGCCCCCTCAAGGTTGCTCAGGCCAAACAGCTCTGGCATGAACTGATGGATCCGGGCGCCATGCACCTGCTGGAAGCGTTGGCTGATATAGGTTTCGAAGGCGCCTCGCTGGCTGTCCTCGGGCAGGGCGCGGGCCAGGGTCATCGGAGCGTCGGCGGTAAGGCCGAAGCGCAGGGGCAAACGGATGTTCCAGTCGAAACCGGGCATGGATGTGATTCCTCCCAAGACGTGTTGGAGAGGAGTATCGGCAGGCTTTCTTAACGAAGTCTGAAGATGGCAAAAAGACATTTTTGCCATCTTCAGGTTGCCTTAAGGCAGGCACGGCAAGGTGGCGCACCCAGGCAGCGAACAGCGCTGGCTGGTATCCCCGCGACGGCCTGAATGAGTCGGGCGTCCCGAACCACCGTGAGGACTGTGTATGACTGCTGAAGCCGCACCATCTCGTTACGCGCGCCTGTCGATCCTGATGCACTGGCTGATGCTGGCCTTGTTCGTCGGCGTTTACGCTTGCATTGAACTCAAGGGGCTGATGCCTCGGGGCAGCACGGCTCGGGGCGTGTTTCTTGGCCTGCACAGCCTGTTCGGGATCAGCATCTTTGCCCTGGTGTGGATACGCTTGATGGCGCGCCTGCAGCCGCGCCCGCCAATCTCGCCGGCACCTTCGGTCTGGCAGACCGGGCTGTCGCACCTGATGCACCTGATCCTGTACGCGCTGATGATCGCCACGCCGCTGCTGGCCTGGCTGATGCTCTCGGCAGCGGGCAAGCCGGTGCCTTACTTCGAGTTCTTCCTGCCGGCCGCGCCGGTGACCGTGGACCCTGACCAAGCGCGTTTCTTCAAGCACTGGCACGAGCAACTGGGCAACGCCGGCTACTGGTTGATCGGCCTGCACGCCGCGGCCGGGTTGTTTCACCATTACTGGGTGGGCGACAACACCCTCAAGCGCATGCTGCCGGGTACCCGGCGTTGAAATACGGCGTGGCCGGCAGGCGCCGGCTTGCCAGCGAACCGTCGCGCCGCGGTCTGCCGATTCTCCACGACGTCCTCAGGATCGCTTTCGCCGGCAAGCCGGCTCCTACGGGGGGACGGTCTGTGGTGGGGGGGCGATTGCTTCAGGTCCTGGCCTTCCACAGGCCGAACTTGCCCGCCAGATCCAGCTTGGGATCACGTACCCGGGTCAGGTTGATCGCGGCGCCGGACCAGCCGCCCTCCATCTCTTCACTCAGGTGATATTTCAACAGGTTGTACTGGATCGCCGTCCCCCCCAGTTGCTGGTAGCCGATGCGTGAGGTCACCGCCTCCAGCAAGCTGGAAATCAGGTACTGCAGCGGCGTTTCGTAGGCCTTGATGGCGATGCCGTAGTCGAAGCTCTCAGCGTTGCTTTCGCGAAAGCAGGCGAAGAATTCCTGCTTGCTCATGCTGCTGGACATGGCCGTGTTGTAGCTCTGGCGACAGGCTTCGAGGTCGGCAGCGCCGGGCCGGGGCAGGGCCAGGTGGTTGTTGAGGTTCTTCAGGGTCACACAGCCCTGGGTGGCGATGACCTCGGGCATCAGGGTCACGTCCAGTTCACCGGCACGGTCGGGGAGGTTGTGCCAGGTGTTCAGGCTGTTGCGCAGTTGCTCCAGGCTGGCGCCGGGATAGCCTCGATAGCCGTACACATACGCTGGCGGCAGCACCAGGCCCATGACCGAATTCATCTGCGAGACCGTGAGGTTCTGATAGTCGCGGTCATAGATGCGCGCGCTGTACTCGTCGAGGGAATGGCGCAGCACCGAGGGCTTGAGGTTGCGCACCGACTTGCCGTTCTCCAGGGCCTCGTACAGGCTCTTTTCGTTGAGCTGGGACTTGACCTCCACGGTGGCGATCACCCCTTCGATCAGGTACACGTCGGCCGATCCGAAGGTGCGCAGCGTGGGGAAATCGTTGCGGTAGATGATCAGGTCGATCTGCTTGGAGATGCCGCCTTGGGCGTCGATGATCTGTCCGGCACCGATGCTGATGTTGCTCGGTAGAAAACGCTTGAGGACGTCACGGATGAAACTCTCCCGGGCGTCGCCAAGGACCCCGGAGTGGCTGGCGATGGTGCTGCTGACGCTGAAACTGCTTTCCAGGACCCGGGCGATGGATTTCGCCCATTTGCTGATGATTGCCACGCGGTCTTCCTTGAATGTCAGGGGATGAACAAGTCGAAATGGCTGGCGGCCAGGGGCTCGCCATTGACCAGCAACTGCACGCCATGGCGTCCGGGATAGTGACGGCGGGTGGTCAGTTCGCGGATCTGCTGGCTGCGGCCCAGGTCCACCTGGGCCAGGCCCTGCAGGGTGAAGGTCTTGAGCTTGAACACCTTGCTCGCCGTGGCGCCTGAAGCCTTGACGTAGTCGATGGCGTAATCCACCACCAGGCGCTGATCGCGCGGGCTGGTGGAGGCCAGGGTCAGGGACAGTTCGAGGCTGTCCCCCAGGCGCAAGTGCCCGGGCGCCACCTGAAAACTCTGGACCTCGACCTCGGGCCGGGCCCCGGCCCCGATGATCGCCAGGGCCCGGCGGTCGCCCTGCTTGATCAGGCTGCGCAAGGCATGACGGGCGATCCAGGCACTGTGGGGTTGCTCCAGGGGCCAGCCTTCAAGGCGTTCAAGGACCCACTGCGGGTGCTCCTTGGTGATGTCGTTGAGGTGATTGGCCACTGATTTGCGCACGTACAGGCTGGGGTCGTTGCGCAGGCGTTCGAGGATCGGCGCCGCCAACTGCGGGTCGGCCTGCAACTGTTCCAGGCGAAACGACCAGGGCAGGCGCGGACGGCTGCCCTCGCTGGCCAGGCGCCGCACGTGTTCATCGCTGTCGGTGGCCCACTCCTGCAGCACGGCCAGCGTGCGCTGGCAGTCCTGGCGCAGAAAGTGGCGCACGGCGAACTCGGATGAACCAAACCCGGTGAAGTACTGCAGGGCTTGCATGGAGCGCTCGAAATCGTCTAGGCCGAAACTGGCCACGTAATGCGGCAGGAAGATGCACACGAAGCGGCTGTTCAGGCGCGGCGCCAGTTGGCGCAACAGCTCGAGGCTGGTGGCGTAGTCCAGGTCCAGCACCTGATGCAGGCTGTCGCTGACCCGGGCCAGGCGCTGCATCAGCGACAGCTGGGGCAGATCCTGGCTGGCCAGCCGCAAGAAGGCCTGGCGCTGGAAGTCTGGATACACCGCGTGCATCTGCTCGGCGATGTGTTCCAGGCGTTCCTGGTTGAAGATCTCCTTGAGGGCGGGAGCGTTCTGCTGGCTTGAGCTCATGGGGTGTATCCGTTCAGTGGCGAGGCGGCATCCACTTTACACAACCGCTCCTGACAGAACCTGACGGTAGTCGCTCAAGCGTGCCGCGCCTGTTAGGAGCTGGCTTGCCAGCGAAGGGCGCACCACGGCTATCAGATCATTCTCCGGCGCCCTCAAGGCCGCCTTCGCCGGCAAGCCGGCTCCTACGGTGTGTCGTGCCGTGCCTGTAGGAGCTGGCTTGCCAGCGAAGGGCACACCACGGCCCTCAGATCATTCTCCGGCGCTCTCAAGGCCGCCTTCGCCGGCCAGCCGGCTCCCACGAGGTGGTGCGGGGGCAGCGGCGTCAGCGCACCGGCGGCAGCGGGCTTTCGAGCTGTTCTTCCTGCTCATCGGCCTCGAACAGCCGGGCCAGTTCGGCGCGGGCTTCCTGGGCGCTTTGTAGCACTTTGGCGGCGTCATCGTAGACCCCGTGCTGGGCCGCCAGCAGTTGTTCGTCATGCTCGGTAAAACGCTGGATCCGCGAGTCGGCCTGGGCCTGGCTGAGCCCCAGGCCCACCAGGGTCCGGCGGCTCATTTCCAGGCTGGAGTAGTAGGTTTCCCGCACGGCCTGGGCTTCCAGATCCACCAGCCGGTGCACGTGCTGACGGTTGCGCGCCCGGGCGATGATCTTCAGGTGCGGGTAGAGCTTGCGCACCTGTTCGGCAGTCTTGATGTTGGTCTCTGGATCGTCGGTGGCGATGACGAAGTACTCTGCTGTGCCTACCTTGGCCGCACTGAGGATTTCCGGGCGCATGGGGTCGCCGTAGAACACCGGTACGCCGCCAAAACTGCGGATCAGCTCGATGGTTTCCACCGAGGTGTCGAGGGCCACGAAGGGGATCTTTTGCGCCCGCAGAATCCGCGCCACGATCTGTCCCATGCGGCCCATCCCGGCAATCACCACCCGCGGGCTGTCGGCGTCGATCTGGCGGTATTCGGCGGGCATTTCCAGGGGCTTGGCTTTGGGCTTGAGCCAGCGCGAGCAGGCCAGCAACAGCAGCGGCGTGAGGGCCATGGACAAGGTAATGGTCAGCACCAGCAGGTCATGCAGGCGGGCCTCGAACAGGCCCTGGTCGCGGCCGATCTTGAACACCACGAAAGCGAATTCACCTCCGGCCGCCAGCACCACGCCCAGGCGCACCGCGCTCTCGCGATTGAGGTCGCCGGCCAGCCGCCCGACCACAAACAGCAGCGGCAGCTTGAGGCCGATCAGCAGCAGGGTCAGGCCCAGCACCGCAATGGGCGCGCTGAGCAGCAGGCCGATGTTGGCGCCCATGCCGACACTGATGAAGAACAGCCCCAGCAGCAGGCCCTTGAAGGGTTCGATCTGTGCTTCCAGCTCATGGCGGTATTCCGAGTCCGCCAGCAGCAGGCCGGCGAGGAAGGCGCCCAGGGCCATGGACACCCCCACCAGGTCCATCAGCCAGGCGGTGCCGATCACCACCAGCAGGGCGGTGGCGGTGGACACTTCCGGCAAGCGGGTACGGGCCACGATGCGAAACACCGGGCGCAGCAGGTAGCGTCCGCCCACCACCACCACGGCGATGCTGCCCAGCACTTGCAGGCCGTGGCGCAGGTCCTCGGCGCTGCTGGTGTGGTGATCGTTGCCGGCCAGCACCGGGACCATGGCGATCAGCGGAATGGCGGCGATGTCCTGGAACAGCAGGATGGCGAAGGCCATGCGCCCGTGGGGGCTGTTCAGCTCCTTGCGCTCGGCCAGGCTTTGCAGGCCCAGGGCGGTGGACGACAGGGCCAGCCCCAGGCCCAGCACGATGGCGCTGTTCAGCGATTGGCCGAACAGAAACAGCGCCACCACGCCGATCGCTGTACCGGTCAACAGCACCTGGGCCAGGCCGACGCCGAACACCGCCTTGCGCATCACCCACAGGCGCTTGGGCGACAGCTCCAGGCCGATGATGAACAACAGCAGCACCACCCCCAGCTCGGAGATGTGACTAACGCTTTGCGGATTGCCCACCAGCCCCAGCACCGACGGGCCGATCAGCACCCCGGCCAGCAGGTAGCCGAGCACGGCGCCCAGTTGCAAGCGCTTGGCCAGCGGTACGATGAGCACCGCGGCGCAGAGGAACACGACGGCGGCTTGTAGCAGGTTGCCTTCATGGGGCATCGGGGGACTCCAGCCAGAGCGGGGCGCAGGTGATCATCGAGGCTCAGCGGCGGCGATGACCTGTGTGATGTTGCCGACTTGCGCCGGGGTAAAAAAAACGACGTGGATGTTCTCAGACTGGCAGTGCAGCCTTCAAGGCACGTCGGATCTGGCGGGAGGTTGCTGGAGTGGCGCGCGAGTCAGTGCGGCCACTGCTCCAGCAGGATCGAGACAAATTTTTCCGCGGCCGGCGACAGCGATGCGCCGCGGCGGTACACCAGGCCCAGGGTGCGGTTGACCACGGGGTCGGTCAGCGGAACGCTGACCAGGGTCGGGTGATCGGCGGCGGGCATGGCCAGGCTCGGCATCGCCGAAACCCCGAGCCCGGCCTCCACCATGCCCAGTGACGTGGACAGGTGCTGCACCTCGTAGAACCACTGGGGCCGCCAGCTCAAGCCGGACAGGGCGTGGTCCAGCAGCATGCGGTTGCCGCTCAGGCGGCCAACGCCGATCAAGCGGTAATCGCTGAGTTCCGACCAGGTCACCGAACGGCGTCCGGCCAGTTCATGGTCGCGCCGGCAGGCCAGGACAAAGGGCTCGTTGACCAGTGGCACGAATTCGATGTCCGGGTGCTGGCCGCTCATCATGTTGATGCCGAAGTCCGCTTCGCCGCGCAGCACCGCTTCAAGGCCTTCGTTGGCGCTGAGGTCGAGCAGGCGGATGCGGATTTTCGGGTAGCGCTGGTTGTACAGGCGGATCACCGACGGCAGAAAGTAGAAGGCCGCCGTGGGGATGCAGGCCAGGGTCACCTGGCCGATCTGCCGTTCTGCCAGCTCACGGATGTTGAGGATCGAGTCGTCGAAATCATCCAGCAGGCGTCGGGCCTTGGGCAGGAAGTCGCGGCCGACGCTGGTCAGGCTGACCTTGCGCGTGGTGCGGTCGAGGAGGGCGGTGCCCAGTCCCTCTTCGAGCTTTTTCATGCGCCGGCTCAGGGCCGGTTGGGACAGGTGCAAGGCGTCGGCGGCTTCGTGGAAACTCCCCAGTTCGGCGATTTTCACGAAAGATCTGATGTCCTGGAGCTCATATTCCATGCGGGCTTCTCAAGGCGGGAGTCGGTGGGGCGCTGCCGGACACGATATTTAATTCATGCGCAGAACGCAATAATCCCTCTGATATTTGCATTGGAAACACTTTTTAATCCCTGACACTCTTGTGTCCAGAACATCAATTACCTCGATTGATCAACAAGAGTCAGTGTTCATGCAACGAATTCCTTGTGTGTTGATGCGCGGCGGCACCTCCAAAGGGCCGTTTTTCCTGGCCTGGGATCTGCCGGTGGCGGTGCCCGAGCGCGATGAGCTGCTGCTCAACCTGATGGGCTCCGGCCACGAGCTGGAAATCGACGGTATCGGCGGTGGCAGCCCACAAACCAGCAAGGTGGCGATCGTCAGTCCGTCGCTGCACCCGGAGGCTGATGTCGACTACCTGTTCGTCCAGGTCATGGTGTCGCAGCGTCGGGTCGATACCGCGCCCAACTGCGGCAACATGCTGTGCGCCGTCGGGCCTTTCGCGATCGAGCAGGGGCTGGTCAAGGCCACGGGGGCACAGACCCAGGTGCGGATTCGCAACCTCAACACCGGCACTATGGTTCATGCCCAGGTACAGACCCCCGATGGCAAGGTCAGCTACGAAGGCGACACCACCATTGACGGCGTGCCGGGCAGCGCGGCGCCGGTGGCCCTGACCTTTCTCGATGCCGCTGGCAGCAAGACCGGCCAGTTGTTCCCCACCGGCCAGCCTCAGGACCTGATCGACGACATTCCCGTGACCTGCATCGACATGGCCATGCCCATGGTGCTGGTGCAGGCCGCCCACCTGGGCAAGCGCGGCGATGAAACTCCGGCCGAACTGGACGCTGACGCGGAGTTTCTCAAGCGTCTGGAGAGGCTGCGCCTGAAGGCCGGCCTGGCCATGGGCCTGGGGGATGTCAGCGACAAAGTGATCCCCAAACCGGTCCTGGTGTCCCAGGCTCGGGCGGGAGGGACCCTCGCGGTGCGCTATTTCATGCCCCATAACTGTCATCGGGCCCTGGCCATCACCGGCTCCATTGGCCTGGCTACCGCCTGTGTCACCGCCGGCAGTGTGGTGGCCCAGATGCTGGGCGGGGTCAGTGAGCCGCGCCTGCAAACGGTCCGTATCGAACACCCCGGCGGTGCAATAGATGTCGTATTGTCCTACGCCGCAAACAATCCTGAGACCCTCCGCGCCTCGGTGGTCCGCACCGCCCGGCGGTTGTTCTCCGGGTACGTCTATGCGCCTGCTTCACAACGTCTGGCCGGTTAGTCGTTGCTGTCGACCCGTGTTGCATCAACACAATTCTAAAAATGGGTGATGCCATGAAAGTTGTTAAATCGCTCTACTTCCAGATCCTCTGCGCCGTGCTCCTCGGGGTTCTGGTGGGGCACTTCTGGGCCGCGCAAGCCGTGGCCCTGAAGCCCCTGGGAGATGCCTTCATCAAGCTGGTCAAGATGATGATCGCTCCCGTGGTGTTCTGCACCATCGTCACCGGCATCGCCGGCATGAGCGACAAGCGTTCCCTGGGACGCTTGCTGAGCAAGACCATGCTGCTGTTCCTGGGCCTGACGCTGATCAGCCTGTTCATCGGCCTGGGGGCGGTCTACCTGTTTGCGCCCGGGGCGGGAATGAACATCGACCCCACCCAGCTGAGCACTGTGGGGCTGTCGCAGTACACCGATTCGGCGGCCAAGCTGGGGGTGGTGGAATTCTTCATGCACATCATCCCCGAGACCTTCATTGGCGCCTTCAACAAAGGCGAGGTGCTGCCGGTGCTGTTTATCGCGGTGCTGTGCGGGTTTGCCCTGTCGTCCCTGGGCGAGCGCGGCAAACCGGTGCTGGTGGTGCTGGAGTCGGCCTCGCAGATGGTGTTCAAGATTTTTCCTACCTGATGCGTTTTGCCCCCGTCGGTGCCTTTGGCGCGCTGGCTTTTACCGTGGGTCAGTACGGCATCACGTCCCTGGGCGCCCTGGCCAAACTGATCATGACCTTGTACATCGCCTGCGGCTTCTTTGTCTGCGTCGTCCTGGGCAGTATTTGCCGGGCAAACGGCTTCAGCCTGTGGAAGCTGCTGCGCTACCTGCGTGAAGAGTTCCTGGTGGTGCTCGGCACCTCGTCCACGGAGCCGGTGATGCCGCGCATGCTGGAAAAACTCCAGGCCCTGGGCTGCCGCAAGAGCGTGGTGGGGCTGGTGCTACCCACCGGCTATTCGTTCAATCTCGACGGCACGGCCATTTACTTGTCCCTGGCGGCGATCTTCATTGCCCAGGCATGCAACATCGACCTGAGTGCCGGTCAGGTCATCACCATGCTGGCGATCATGCTGCTGTCGTCCAAGGGCGCCGCCGGGGTGACCGGCAGCGGTTTCGTGGCGCTGGCCTCGACCCTGACGGTGATTCATGACATTCCCCTGGCGGGCCTGGCGCTGTTGATCGGCATCGACCGCTTCATGTCCGAGGCCCGGGCCTTGACCAGCCTGGCCAGTAATGCCGTGGCAACCGTGGTGATCGCCCTCTCGGAGCAGGCCTGCGACCGCCAGGTGCTGTTACGCACGCTCGATGGCCAGCCGCTTGCGGATCAGGCCGCTGCCGCTGATGACAGCCCAGCGGCCACTCTGGCAAGCAAGCTCGGCTAGACCCGCCAGGCAGCACCGCTTTACCCCAAGTACCGACTCAACACCTGTGCCGGGCGCCCTTGATCGGGTCGCCAGGCGCTCGGGTGGCCGTGCGCCTGGGTGGCGGCCACGCTCATCATAAAAACAAGAGAATCGACTTATGCTCGCTTTGCTCGGCCTCGCCATGGTGGTGGTCTTCACCTTTCTGATTATGACCAAGCGCTTGTCGCCCATCGTCGCGCTGACGCTGGTGCCCATCGTCTTTGCAGTGCTCGGCGGATTTGCCGGCACCACCGGCAAAATGATGCTCGACGGTTTGAAGATGGTCGCGCCGTCGGCGGCGCTGCTGTTGTTTGCCATTTTGTTTTTTGGCCTGATGATCGACTCGGGCCTGTTCGATCCGCTGATCCGCAAGATCCTCAAGCGGGTCAATGGCGATCCGACCAAGATCGCCATGGGCACCGCGCTGCTGTCGTTGGTGGTGGCCCTGGACGGTGACGGCACCACCACCTACATGATCACCTGCGCGGCCATGCTGCCGCTGTACAAGCGCATCGGCATGAACCCGATGATCCTCGCCACCATCTCCATGTTGTCCCTGAGCATCATGAGCGGCATGACCCCCTGGGGCGGGCCGGCGACCCGAGCCATCGCGGCGTTGGGCCTGGATGCCGGCGAGTACTTTGTGCCGCTGTTGCCGACCATGATCGGCGGCGCCGCCTGGGTGGTGTTCACCGCCTACTTGCTGGGCCGGGCCGAGCGCAAGCGTATCGGCAATACCCAACTGCAAAGTGGCGGTGGCGACTGCTACATCAAGGCCATTCTCGAAGACACCCCGCACAAGCGGCCCAAGCTGGCCTACGTCAACCTGCTGCTGGTGGTGGTCATCATGACCGCGCTGGTGCTGGGCGTGATGCACTCGGCGGTGCTGTTCCTGATTGGTTTTGTCCTGGCGCTGATGATCAACTACCCGCAGCTGGATATTCAGAAGGAGCGTATTCTGGCCCACTCCGGCAATGCCATGACCGTGGTGCTGCTGGTATTCGCCGCGGGGATCTTCGCCGGGATCTTCTCCGGCACCAAGATGGTCGACGCCCTGGCGCAGACCCTGGTGGACTGGATTCCGCCCTCCTGGGGCCACCTGTTCCCGCTGGTGGTGGCACTGACCAGCATGCCGTTGACCTTTGTCCTGTCCAACGATGCCTACTACTTTGGCGTGGTGCCGATTCTGGCCAACGCGGCGGCGGCCTACGGCATTTCGCCCCTGGAAATCGCCCGGGCCTCAATCCTCGGCCAGCCGGTGCACCTGATGAGCCCGCTGGTGGCCTCGACCCTGCTGCTGGTGGGCATGGTGGACCGTGACATCGGCGACTTCCAGAAGGCCACGGTGAAGTGGGCCGTGCTGACCTCTCTGGTGATCACGGCCCTGGCCTTGCTGACCGGTGCCTTGACCCTGCTCGTCTGATTCGTTCGAAACCTCACTTTTATCGCGGCGCGCCGGCTTCAGGTGCGCTAGGCGAACTGCGCCTTGAATAACAACAACGAGAAGTCCGACATGAGCCATTTGCTGATTCGCGCAACGCTATTTTCCTGCTTGAGCCTGCTGCCCGTGGCCGGGCTCCAGGCCGCTGACTTTATCGACGACAGCAGCCTCAAGCTGCAGCTGCGCAACGTCTATTTCAACGAAAACTTTCGCGACGAACACGGCCTCAGCGCCAAGGCGGCGCGCACCGCCAAGAGCGAGCGCACCGAATGGGCTCAAGGCTTTCTGCTGGACTATCAGTCCGGATTCACCCCCGGCACCTTGGGGTTCGGGGTCGATGCCCTGGGCCTGCTGGGGGTTCGGCTCGATTCCGGTCGCGGGCGCAGTGGTACGGGGCTGCTGCCAGTACACGATGACGGTCGCGCCGCCAGCGAATTTGCCAGTGCCGGCGCCACGGCCAAGGTGCGGCTGGCCAAGACCACGCTCAAGTACGGCACCTTGCTGCCCAAGACCCCGGTGCTGGTTCACAACGATGCCCGCCTGCTGCCTCAGACGTTCCAGGGAACCCAGCTCACCAGCACCGATATCGATGGCCTGAGCGTGTCGGGTGGTTATCTGGAGCGCTTCAAGCAGCGCGACTCCAGCGATAGTGTAGGGCTGGTGCCTAACGGTTACCGTGGCGACAAGTCCGGCGATTTCCGTTATGCCGGAGCCGACTACACGTGGGGCAAGAACCTGCGCCTGAGCTATTTCCATGGCGAGCTTGAGAACTTCTATCGGCAGGACTTTGTCGGCCTACAACATGACCTGGCGCTGGGGCAGGGGACGTTGACCAGCGATCTGCGCTACTTTCGCAGCGCCGATTCAGGTGCGGCCCATGACGGCAAGATCGCCAACCGGATGCTCAGCGGCCAGCTCACCTACGTCATTGCCGGGCATGCCTTTGGCGGCGGTTATCAGCGCCTGGATGGCGAGGCCGGCTTGCCTTACATCAGCGGCGCCTCGGTCTACTCCTTCAGCAACGCCGGCATCGGCAAGTTCATCGAGGAGGACGAAAAGACCTGGATGCTCAGTTATGGTTACAACTTCGCCACTGTTGGTGTGCCCGGCCTGACCTTCAGCTCACGTTACCTGAGCGGCAGTGACGGCAAGTCCAAGACCCAGGTCGAGGAGTGGGAGCGCGACGCCGAACTGGCCTATGTGCTCCAGCAAGGTTCGTTCAAGGGGCTGGGGGTGAAGTTGCGCAATTATGTGTATCGCTCTAGCTACTCACGTGGACGCGACAGCAACCGCCTCTACATCACTTACGACATTGCCCTCTGGTAGCGCATCTACAAGGGCTTGAAGCGCCCATCCCATTGCAGGTCCAGGCGCTGGATGCGCGCCGCCAGTGGTGGGTGGGTGGCGAACAGGCGGCCCAGGCGGCCCAGGCGCAGTTTCACCCCCTGGTGAAAGTACAGGTGGCTGTACTGGGCGGCGGCGAAGGTGCGCAGGCGTGAACCGGCGCTGCTGCCGCCGATCTTTTTCAGGGCCCCGGCAATGCCCTGGGGATTGCGGGTGAACTGCACCGCCGAGGCATCGGCGAGGAATTCGCGCTGGCGGCAGACGGCGGCCCTGATCAGGTTGCCCAGCAGGCTGCCCAGGGAACCGAAGATCAGCAGGGCCAGGCCCAGCACGGCGAAAACGATCTGCCAGATGAAACGGTGGCGGTCGCTGCCCAGGTGCTGTTTTTCAGCCTGGCGCAGCACCGCGATGCCCGCCAGGCTGAACACCAGCAGGCCGTGGATCACCGCCAGCAATCGGGTGTTGAGGGGCATGTCGCCGTTGTGAATGTGGCTGAACTCGTGGGCGACCATGCCCTGCAACTCGTCGCGGTCCAGATGGACGAGGGCGCCGCGGGTGATGCCCAGCACGGCCTGCTGCGGGGTCAGCCCGGCGGCAAAGGCATTGATCGCGTCTTCCGGCAGTACATACACCGCTGGCATCGTGGTGCCTGAGGCCAGGGCCATTTCCTCGACGACGTTCAGCAGGCGCTGTTCTTCGCTGCCCCGTGGCGAGTCGTTGATCAGGCGTCCGCCCAGGTGCTCGGCGATCACCTGGCCCCCGGCCCGCAGGCGCCAGGTCTTGTACCCACTGCCCAGCAGCACCACCACGAGTATGAGCAGCGCCAATCCCGCGACGACGATCCAGTTCAGCACCTTGGGCTGGCCGTACTCCTGGCTCAACTCACGCCACAGTAGGCCCAGCCCGAGGCTGCTGAGGCTGACCAGGGTGGTCACCGCCAGGGGCATCAACAGCAGCAGCTTGAGGGTGTGGCGCCGGGCACGGGCCTGGTGTTGAAAGAACTTCATGCAAACTTCCGGGGGCAGGCGGCAGGGTTACTGGAACGACACTTTGCTGGCGTCTTGAATCTGCGCGCTGTCGGCGAATTGCAGCAGGGCGGCATCGGCCCGGTGGCCGAACAGCCCGGCGAACAATCGCGCCGGCACCTGCTGTTTGCACAAGTTGTAGTCGCTCACGGCGTCGTTGAAGGCCTGACGGGCGTAGGCGACCTTGTTCTCGGTGCTGGTGAGCTCTTCGCTGAGTTGCGCCATGTTCTGCGAGGCCTTGAGTTCCGGGTAGGCCTCCAGGCGCAGGTGCAGGCCACCGAGGACTTGGTCGAGAGCACCTTGGGCCTGGCCCAGACGGGCGATGCGCGCGCTGTCGCCGGGGGTCGCGGCGGCCGCTTGCAGGCTGTTCCGGGCACTGTTGCGCGCCTCGGCCAGGGCGGTCAGGGTCTGGCGCTCATGTTGCAGGTAGCCCTTGACGGTTTCCAGCAGATTGGGAATCAGGTCATAGCGGCGCTTGAGTTGCACTTCGATCTGGGCGAAGGCATTGCGCAGGCGGTTACGCCGGGTCGTCAGGCGGTTGTAGAGGTTGACCAGGTACAGTGCCACAGCGGCGAGCAGCACCAGGGCGACGATATCGACGGTGGCCATTGGATGTCCTTATCGGGGGGGGCAGGCGTGGGGGCGGCCATGGTAACGGAAAGGGTCCGGGCCGTGACAGACCTTTGCCCGAGCGCCATTCAAGGATTGCCATGGGCTGGCAATTCTGCGAAAAAGCGCGCGGCATGCGCCGGCCTCTAGGTCGAGCGGGCGCCTTCTATTCAATGAACCAGGGACAGGCAATGGACAAGATCATGCTCAGGTTGACGGTGGTCGACGACTATCCACCGGTTGCCAGCGAAGGGGTCTGGGCTGAGCGGCAGCCTGACGGTCTGTACCGTATCGCCAATTTGCCTTTCTATTCCCAGGACCTCTGTTACGAGGACGACGTGGCAGTCCAGGTCGAGGCCGATGGCCTGAAATGGTTCAGGCAGGTCGAGCGCAGCAGTGGCAACAGCACGCTGCGCCTGGTGTTCTTCAAGGCCGGCCGGGAACGGAGCGCCGAGGTGCTGGAGCGGATCAACACCCTGGGCTGCACCTGGGAGGGCATGAGCCAGGCCTTCTTCGCGGTCAATGTGCCGGCCTCGGTGCCGTTGGACAGCGTGCTGGACTACCTGCAGGAATGCTTTGACCAGGATTGGCTGGATTATGAAAGCGGGCTGTTGCGGCAGTGACCGCGCCAAGGAGCTAGGACCGATGAGTTTGAAATTTCATGCCAACACCTACAGTGCCTGCACCGAGGATGAAGTGCAGATCCTGGGTTTTGCTGACGACGGGCAGCAGCCCGAGCACTACCTGCTGTTGCAACGTGCCGATTGCTTTGACGAGCAGGATCGGCAACTGGGCATGGATACCTATTACGTGGAACTGGGCGGGCAGTGCGTGGCCGGCTATGGCGGCATCGAGCGGCTGCAATTGGCACCGGGGCGCTTGACCCTGCACTTCTCCCGCGACCAGGCCTGGTGCCGGGGCTTGCCTAGCCTGGAAGTCAGCTGGGACCTTGGGCTGGCCAGCGTCGAAGCGGTCGAGGCGGCGTTCGGTGAAATGCTGCTCGGCACCGACACCCAGATTCAGGTCCAGCGCGGGCCGGCCGTGCCGCAGTGATTGCCAAGCCGCGGCAATTCTGCGAAAAAGCGCGCCGCAGTCCCGTGACGGGGCCATGCTTGAACGGGAGTGAACCATGAGCGACGAATTGCAGGTGATCGATATCCAGCCGGGTGACGGCAAGGCCGTGGTCAAGGGCGCCCTGATCACCACCCAGTACCGGGGATTTCTGGAAGACGGCAGCAGTTTCGATTCTTCCTACGATCGCGGCAAGCCGTTCCAGTGCGTGATCGGCACTGGGCGGGTGATCAAGGGCTGGGACCTGGGCCTGATGGGCATGCAGGTGGGCGGCAAGCGCAAGCTACTGGTGCCGGCGCACCTGGGCTACGGCGAGCGCAGCATGGGGGCGATCCCGCCCAACTCGAACCTGATCTTCGAGATCGAGTTGCTGGAAGTGCTGACTCGGGATGATTGATCCTCGGTTGGAGGGCGGTCTAGATGCTGGTCAATAAAGCCTGCCCGGTGGTACTGCGGCACGGGAGTTCACTGGAAATACTGGCCTTCAGGCACCCTTTGGCCGGATTGCAACTAGTCAAAGGCACGCTGGAGCCCGGTGAGTCCAGTGCTGTCGCCGCGGTCCGTGAATTGCTGGAGGAGGCGGGGGTTCAGGGAGAGGCCGTGCGCCAGCTGGGGATCTGGCACTCGGGTTTTTCCGGGCAGGTTTGGGCTTTCCATGAGCGTCGCGTGGCTGAAGGTTTGCCGGAGCGCTGGCAGCATGCGTGCGGTGATGATGGCGGACACAGGTTCAGTTTCTTCTGGCATCCCCTGGGTTGTGAGCCCTCCGCCGAATGGCATCCGCTGTTTCAAGGCGCTTTGAATTTTCTGCGTGAGCGCAGAGTCAGCCTGCAGGTTAATGCCTGAGGGCATTGGACTGACCTCGCCTTACGGCCCCAACCGATACTGGTTATCGCCGCTGCGCTTGGCCTCGTACATCGCCAGATCGGCGATGTGCAGTAGCTGATCCATGCGCCCGGCGTGGTCGGGGAACACCGCCACCCCCAGGCTGCTGCCGATGCTGTGGCGCTGGTTGTCCACTGCTACGGGGGGGGACAGTGCCTGGACGATTTTCTCGCAGATGCGCCGGGCTTCTTCTATCAGGTCCAGCTCCATGGACAGGCTTTCGAGGATCATCACGAATTCATCGCCGCCAATGCGCGCCACGGTGTCGCTGGCACGCAGGATGCCTTGCAGGCGCTGGGCGATGGTGCTTAGGACCCGGTCGCCGACGGCGTGGCCGTAGTGGTCGTTGATGGCTTTGAAACGGTTGAGGTCGACAAACACCAGGGCGACCCGGGTCCGGTTCAAGCGGGCCTGCTCCAGGGCCCGAGACAGGCGCTGCTCCAGCATCAGACGGTTGGGCAGGCCGGTCAGCGGGTCGAAATGCGCCAGTTGCTGCAAGTGCCGGGTGGAGACCTTTTCGTCGGTGATGTCGCGCACCACGCCCATCATTTTGATGGTTTCATCGTGGGCGTTTTTCACCACGTTACCGGTTTCCCGCAGCCAGTGAATGCTGCCGTCGGGCCACACCACGCGGTACTCCTCGTCATGGTTCTCGCCGGTTTCCAGGCAACGCAGCTCACCGGCGCGAACCCGTTCCCGGTCCTCGGGGTGCACACAGGAGCAGAACAGCTCGTAGGAAGGCACCACGGCGCCGACCTCGTAGCCGAACATGCCGTAGATGGCTTCCGACCAGTACAGGCGCTGGGTATCGACCTCCCAGTCCCAGGTGCCGATCCGTGCAAAGTATTGGCTGCGCTTGAATCGCTCGGCGTCCTCGGGCAACTGCTCGGCACGTGTTCGATACGCCCGCAGTTGGGCCTGGGCGCGGCGTTCACGGCGCAACAGCCATAGCGTCAGCACGCTCAGCAGCACGCATAGGCAAAGCAGGGACCAGACAGCAATCATCGGATTCTGGACAGCATCAAAGGGAGTTCCTGGAACCGGTATGGCGCTTTGCTATGTTAATTCACGGCAAGGGCTGATCCGCAGTTTTTTTCTGCAGCCCCTGCGCCTCGTTCGTCGCCGGCATTGGCCGTGCCGGGCCATTCTGGAGGGCTCGTCGATCCTATCCGTGCAGGGTGCAGGTAGCAGGTAGCAGGTAGCAGGTAGCAGGGGGCTTCAGGCCGCGCCCGGGTGGCACAGTTCAAACAGTGAATAGAGCATCCCCAGCAACGCCACCGTCAGCAACACCAGGCTTGAAACAAGGGTCACCAGGCGCTGGTAGCGACGCGAAAATCCCTGGCGCGCCACCAGGATGTAAGCCCCGAGCACGGCAAAGTCGATCAACACCCAGATCAACGTCAGCAGCAGCGCGCTGTGTTGCAACGAATGGCTGACCTGAATGAACTGGGGAAAGAACGAGACGAAGAACATGATGTCCTTGGGGTTGCTGATGCCCAGCAAAAAACCGCTGGTCAAGCCCTTGCCGCGATTGTGCGCACGCCTCGCAACGGCTGGCTGGTCCTGCGCCGCTGAAGCCTCGCGCAATCCCTGCAGCGCCAACCAGGTGATAAAGCCACACCCCAGCAGACTCACCCAATTGATCAGCCGTGGGTCCAGCGCAAAGCCGGTGGTCAGCATCAGCACCGCCAGCAACGCCAGCAGCAGCGACGCTGCATGGGTGCCCAGAGCGGTCAGCAGGGCTTGGCGGGGGCCGGCGTTGAGGCTGGTGCTGACGATCAGCGCCACTACTGGGCCCGGGGTCGCCACCAGCATCAGCACGCTGAGCATGTACAGCAACAATAACGACAGATTAATGTCCACGAGCAAGCGCTCCTCAGTAAGGGGGGAGCGCGCAGCTTGGTGGCTTTTGTCGGCATTGAAAAACGCAAAAAGCTATGACCTACTATGATTTTTAATCATGATTGGTGCTTGCCAATGGTTGAATCCTTGCCGCCCCTCTACGCCTTGCGTGCCTTTGAGGTGGCTGCCCGCTCCAGTTCCTTTACCCGGGCCGCCGAGGAACTGTCGCTGACCCAAAGCGCGATCAGCCGGCATATCCGGACCCTGGAGCAGCAGTTCGGCTGTCGTCTGTTCGAGCGCCACGGACCCAGGCTTGAACTCACCGACGTCGGGCAGCGCCTGGCCCGGGAACTCAAGGCGGGTTTTCGAATCATCGAGGACGCCTGCTCGCCCTTGCGCGGCGCGGGTGGTCCGTTGCGCCTGAAAGCCCCCTCGACCCTGACCATGCGCTGGCTGTTACAGGTTCTGGAGCAGCTCAAGCACGCCGATCCGTCACTGCAGGTGCAACTGGCCAGCGTGTGGATGGATTTCGACCATGTGGACTTTCATGCCGAGCCTTATGACTGCGCGATCCTGCTGGGCAACGGCCAGTTCGGTAGCACAGTCCAAGCCTGCAAGTTGTTTGATGAATGGCTGATTCCCATCGGCCCGCCTGAGCCGGCGGATGCCCCGCCCTGGACGCTGGAGCGGCTCAAGGGCGCGGCGCTGATTCACCCTTCGGTCGACCGCCGCGACTGGCGGCGCTGGTTGCAGGCGCAGGGGGCGCAGGAGCAGGAGCTGCTGGAACAGGTGCGCCTGGATCGCGGCCTGGTCTTCGACACCCTGGATCAGGCCATTTGCGCCGCCATGGGCGGGCATGGCCTGTCCATTGGCGATCTGCACCTGTTGGCCGAGGACATCCGCCGCGGGCGGGTCGGCTTGCCGTTTCCTCGCGCGGTGGCTTCAGGCGACGGTTATTACCTGGTCTGGCCGCCGGGCAACCGACATGAGGAGGCAATCCACCAACTGCGGGGGTTTCTGTTGAGTCAGGTGACGTCGATTGCCGATCTTGATCTGAGCTACCGGGTTCCCGGCGCGCCGCTCAACTGAGGATGAGGTAATCGTTGTGCTGCACGATGCCGTCGTGCGGCCCAGGTACCAGGTGCACATAGCGGCCTTGCAGTAGGTCGATCGGCAGGCAGTCGTCCACATCCAGCAGTGCATCGGTGTGGGATTTGTGCCAGTGGGCGAGCATCTGCCGTTTGCCCTTGGCCTTGGCTTCGGTCTTGTTTCTGGCCACCACCAGCAGGTAGTGGTGGGCCTCGCCGAAGGTTGCCGCCTCGTAGCCGCCCAGGTTGAGGAAGTACAGGCGCGGCGCGCCCGGCCCGGGGGCCAGGGAGCTGAGCTCGACCTTGTATTCCTCGACGCCGTCGACCTGCATCCACGAGTCGATATGCAAGCCCGCCGGGCTGCCGAACCAGCCTTCGCGCAGTTGTGGATAGGCCGCTTGCAGGCTGTCGGCAATCACGAACTGCACGTCATGGACTTCGATTTTCGCTCTGGGGTGCTTACCCCCCAGCATCACCACAAACAGCATGGGCGTTCCTTTCTCCGGTATCGGTTGCGGGATGAGCCCTCGGCTCGGCGGGTGCACGTTTTACCTTAAGGGCGGCGTGCATGCCAATGGGCTTGAAGGCTGTCCCGGGGGGCTTGTGCGCGCTCGTTCAAGCCGTAGTCGCGCAGCACCTGGGTGACCCGCAAGCGATAGTCGGCAAAGACCCGCTCCCGGCCCAGGGCCTGAGCCTGGCGGTGACACTCCAGCTGGCGCCATTGGCTTACGGCCTGTTCATCGCGCCAGAACGACAGCGACAGCAGTTTCTCGGGCTGGCTGAGGCTCTGAAAGCGCTCAATGGAAATGAATCCGTCGATGCCCGCCAGGTGCTCCTTGAGCTCGGCGGCCAGCGCCAGGTATTGCTCGCGCAACGGTGGGTGCGGCAGCACTTCGAAGATCACGGCAATCATTGTCCGGCCTCCAGGCTGTCTTCGAACAGCGGAATGCGGCCATTGACCGAGGGCTGATAGCACCAGCGCAAAGGCAACCTGCTCAGATCCGATGTGCGTAGCAGGGCCTGCAGCAGGGCGCCGACGATATTTTGCGCCAGCCCCTGTCCGGGGCAGCGGTGCACGCCGGCACCAAAGCTGAAGTCGGGTGGCGTGGCCGCAGCGCCGGTGACCGCCGCCAGGGCCGGGTCATGGTTGGCCGCCGCCAGTAGCACCAGTACGCAATCACCGGCTTGCAGCTCAATCCCGTTGAGGGTGCAGGGCTCGGCCACGAAACGTCGGGTGTTCTGCACCGGTGGGTCCAGACGCTGGCGTTGCAACAGCCAGGGCGCCAGCGCCGCCGGCGTCTGGCGCAGGTGTTGGCACAGCGCCGGATCGGCCAGCAGGGCGATCAGGCTGTTGCCGATGAGCCCGGCACAGGCGTCGTGGGTTTGCGCCAGCAGGCCCACTAGATTGGCCAGCAGATCCTGGGGATCGAGGTCGCCCGATCGGCGCAGGATGTCACTCAGCAATGGGCTGTGCTCAGGTGCCGCGAGCACTGCCTGCAACTGTGCGCTCAGGTGCTGCGTGGCCTGATCGGCGGCCAGCAACTGCGACTCATTACTCAGCGGCGAGAAACAGGCCACCCATTCGCCGGTGCGCCGGGCCAGGTCCTCTCGCTGTTCGGTGGGCACGCCCAGCAAGCCCGCGACTAGCGCCACCGGCAACGCAAACTGCCAGCGGCGCAGGTCGGCGGCGCGCAGCGGTGCAACAAGGGCCGGGCGCCAGTTGGCCAGGGTGGGCATCAGGTCGCTGGCGACCAGTTGCCCCAGGCCCGCTTCGATGGCCGCGCGAGGGCAGCGGTGGCGCGGGCCATCATTCATGCGCATCAATCGGGCGAACAGTTGCCCGGCGGGGCGCCGGACAATCGCGCGGGGTACGGGCTCATGCAGCGGACGCACGCGGCAGGCGGGGTGGTTCAGCACCGCCGCTACCGCCGTGGCGCTGCTGGCCACCCAGAGCCCGAGGGTGGCATCGAAGGTCAGGCCGCCACGGGCGCGCAGGCGGGGGTAGTGAACGTCATAGGGGTTGAAATGGGTAGCTGCACTGATCGGGTCCATGATTTATCTCTTTGTCTGGCAGATATTCAGGTTGCTACTATCCTCATCGTTTCGAAGGCATGATTCGTCAGGGAGCGAAATATGAATGCAGTGCAGAACGACCAGCGGGTATCCAGTGTGGCGGCGGCGATTGCCGAACCAGCCCGGACCCGGATGCTGTGTGCGCTGATGGACGGCCACGCCCGCACCAGTACCGAGCTGGCGACCATCGCCGAAGTCAGTACCTCCACCGCCAGCGCCCATCTGAGCAAGCTCAAGGACGCCGGCTTGCTGCGTCTGCAGGTTCAGGGACGGCACCGTTATTACTGCCTGGGCGACCCGCTGGTGGCCCAGGCCCTGGAGGCACTGATGGTGATCGGTCAGGCCAGTGCCCCGACGTTCACCCCGCGCACCCCCGATCGCCTGCAGTTCGCCCGCACCTGTTACGACCATCTTGCGGGTACCCTGGGGGTGCAGTTGCATGACCGGCTGTTTGAGGCCGGCTGGCTGCTGGCGGCCGAGGACGGCGAGCAGGGCGATGCTTATCGGGTCACGGACAGCGGCGTGGAATTTTTCCGTGGGTTGGGCATCGAGGTGGCGCAGTTGAAAACCTTGCGCCGGCGTCTTGCTTGCCCGTGCCTGGACTGGAGCATGCGCCGTCCGCACCTGGGGGGCGCCTTGGGCGCGGCATTGCTGCGTGCCCTACTGGAGCGGAAATGGTTGATCCAGGACCTGGACAGTCGCGCCCTGACCCTGACCGGTACAGGTGGCCGTTACATCAGCAAGCGCTTTGGCATGGCCTTGATTCAGCCGGCGAAGCCGCTGTCCGCCTCGGTCCGCCTGGAGCTGCACAGCCTGGCCGACTGAGAACTCGTCCGGCCGGTGCCGCGAGCCCTGGTCAGTCGGTGTTCAAGGACTCCAGCAAGTCACGATCGAGGCCGACCATCGCCAGCTCCAGCCGGGTCAGAGCGCTTTTGATCTGGCTGGCGCTGCTGTCCTCGCGGCAAGCTCGCTCCAGGTACTCGCATTCTTCGATCAACGCCTGGGCCTTGATGATCCGCGCCGCGCCGCGAATACGGTGGGCGAGGTCGGCGGCGCCCTCATTGCTGTCGCTGGCCAGCAGCTCGCGGATTTGTTTCAGGTCTTGCTGATTACTCTGATGCAACCCCTTGAGCACCCGCTGAATGGACTGCGGGTTGCCCCCGGTGAGGTGGTTCAACTGCTGGATGTCGTAACGCTCGCTGGTGGCCTTGAGGGGCATCCGGGGCAGGACCGGCAGTTGCCGCAGGCGCCGATCCAGCTCGGGCAGGGCGATGGGCTTGAAGATGCAGCCATTCATCCCAGCATCCCGGCAGCGCTGCTCTTCTTCGGGCTGGACATTGGCGGTAAAGCCGAAGATTTGCACCGCCGGGCGGTTCTGCAGTTGCTCGGCGGCGCGGATCTGCTGGCTCAGTTCGTAGCCGTTGAGCACCGGCATGTTGCAGTCGGTAATCACCACATCGAAGGTTTCACGCTGCCAGACCTTGAACGCTTCGGCGCCGTTTTGCGCCTGGCTCAGGGAATAATCGAGAAAGCGCAGTTGTTCGCAGAGCAGTTGGCGGTTGGCTTGGCTGTCGTCGACCACAAGGATGTGCAGAGGTGGCTTGGCGGTCACTGGCGGAGGTTGTTGCGTCTCGGTGCGCGGCAGGTCCTGTAAGGGGGCGAGCCGGCTTAACTGCAGTTGCACCCGAGCCAGGGTGCCTTGGCCGGGGACGCTCTCCAGGCTGAGCTGGCCGCCCATCATCTTGCACAGGGTCCGGCAGATCACCAGCCCCAGACCGGTGCCCGAGCGGGCATTCTGATGCTGTCCGGGTACTTGGCTGAACGGCTGGAACAAGCGCTTCTGGTCGTCGCGACTGATGCCGATCCCCGTGTCCTTGATCGTCAGCAACAGCGGGAGCAGGTGCGGATCGTCGCGCTCGGCCAGCAAACGGATCTGCACACTGCCGTGTTCGGTGAACTTGATCGCATTGCTGACCAGGTTCGACAAAATCTGTTTGAAGCGCAGTGGGTCCACCAGCACCTCGTCGTTGGCGCTGAAGTCCAGATCCAGCTCCAGGCGCAGGCCTTTCTGCCTGGCCAGGCCATCGAACACGCGGAACACCGATTCCACCAGGTCCCGCAGGTTGGCTCGCTCCGGGCTCAGGCTCAGGCGCCCGCTCTCGATCCGGACGATGTCCAGGATGTCGCCGATCAGGTCCAGCAGCCCTTGGGCCGAGCTGTAGGCCACCTCGATCGAGTTGCGGTCGAGCTGGCCTTGATCGGCACGCTTGAGGGCCAGTTCGAGCATGCCAATCACTGCGCTCATGGGGGTGCGGATTTCATGGCTCATGGTGGCCAGGAAGGTGGTCTTGGCCCGGTTGGCCTTGTCGGCGTCGTTCTTGGCCTGGGTCAGTTCATCCAGCAGTTGCTGGCGCTCGCTGATGTCCAGCCAGCCGCCGATGATGCCGACGATCGCGCCCTCGGCGTCGCGGTAGGGCAGCATCCAGTGGTAGATCTGCCGCAATTGGCCGTTGATGTGCACCTGGCGGTCAAGCAGCAGGGGTTGGCCACCGTCAAGGATGGTCTTGAAATCTTCGCCGAACTGCTTGGCTTCGGGCACGTCCAATTGGTCGAGGCTGGTGCCCAGAACATGCTGGCGGTCAACTCCCATGGTCTTGAGGTAGCTGTCGTTGCAGATCACCAGGCGTCGTTGCAGGTCACGTACGTAGATCGGGTTCGGCGTGCCGTTGATCAGCGCGTCCATGAACCGCATCTGGTCGTTGAGCGCATCCTCGGCCCGTTTGCGTTGGCTGACCTGACGCCGCATGGCATAGCCCCAGGCCAGGGCGATCAGTAGCAACAGCGCCGAGCCAGCGGCCGCCAGATAGAGCGTGTTGCGGTAGTCGCGCCAGGATGGCGGGACGATCGGGGCCTTGGAACGCCAGCGGTTGTTGAGCTCGGTGATGGCATCGGGAGCAATGCTGCGCAAGGACTTATCGATGATCCTGAACAGCTCCAACTGGTCGCGACGCACGCCCAAGGACTCATTGAGCAAGGGCAGGTTGAGCACTGACCTGATCTTCAGTTGGTCTTGTTTGATCCGCGGCATGTTGAAACTGATGGAGATTTCGGCCTGCACAACCCCGTCGCCCTTGTGCTCGCGCAGCAGGCTCAGGGCTTCGATGTTGGTCTGCACTTCTTCAAGCTGGATCTGTGGATAGCGCTCGCGCAGCAGGGGCAACAGTGCATGGCCCCGGCCGATCAGGAGTTTTTTGCCGGCCATCTCGTCCAGGTTTTTTGGGGCCCCGGGTTCATCGCGAGTGATCAGCATGTACGGCCCCACGAGGTAGGGACGGGTGAACAGCATGTAGGTTTCGCGCTCAGGGTTGCGCGCCACGTCAGCGAGCATTTGCACCTGGCCCTTGCGTAAGGCCTGGTTCAAATCCTTGAGACTGGGGTATGAGGTGATTTTGAAGGTCAGCCCAGTCTTGGTTTCGAGCATCTCCAGCAAGTCTGCGGTGATCCCCAGGTAGTTGCCATCGGGATCGTAATAGGACAGCGGCGGCAGGTAACGATGGACGCCAATCTGCACCACCGGATTCTTTTCGACCCAGCGTTGTTCGTCATCGGTGAGGATGGTTTTTTCCATGCTCAGCAACAGCCGGTCGCCCCAACGGTTGCGAATACTGGTGTCCTGCTCTTTATGAATGGACTGCAGCGCGGCGTTGAGCAACCGCTGCAACTGCGGGGCCTGGGGGGCGATTGCGAAGGAGAATCCCAAGGCGCCGGTCGGGCCGCTGTAGATGATGCGCAAGTAGTCGCTGTAGTTGCGCGAGATCAGAAACTGGGCCGAGATCGCGTCACTGAGCAGCACGTCGGCGTCCCCGAAGGCCACGGCGGCGATGGCGGCGTCCGCACTCTCGTAGCCGACAATCTGTGCCTTGGGGTACATGGTCTGCACCTGCGCCTGGGAGACGATATCCAGAGAGATGGCCAGGCGGCGTCCCTGCAGTCCGTTTTTTAGGGCCTGCGAGTCGCCTTGGCGGATCACCAACGTGGGGCGGCTGACCAGGTAGTCGCGGCTCTGTCGCAGTTGGTGTCGGTGGGCTTCGTCCGAGGTGACGCTGCCCATGAAATCGATTTCACCCTTGCTCAGGGCGTTGAAAAGCTGCTCGCGGGTGTCGTAGGCGCGGATGCTGATTTTCACCCCCAAAGAGTCCGCCAACAGGCCAAGGTAGTCGGCTGTAACGCCTTCATATTCTTTGGCTTCGTTGACCATTTCCAGAGGCGGCAGGTTTTGCCTTGAGGTTCCATAAACCAATTCGCGCCTTTTGCGCAGCCATTGCCAGTCTTCGCCGGACAGCGGCAATTCGTGGTTATGGGGCGTTTCATAATTGAGCAGTTGCAGGGGGATCGCGGTGTCACCCAGTGCCGGGAGGCATGCCAGCCAGATCAGCACCGGCAGCAGTAAAAAACGAGGCATCTGGGCTCCTGATCGAATAGCGGCACAGGGACGGTGCGAGAGGGACACAGCGGATGGCCGCTGCTCATGGCCGTGCACCAACGGGTCGCCAGTGCTGGAAACCAATATATATGAAACCTGGGTATTTTCCCGAGCCATTGCCTGTTGAGCAAGTCCGCCGATGCGGGCGGACCGAAGGTTATGCTGATCGCTTGACCCGCTGGCGGTTAGCGATACGCTTGTTTAATCCGTGCGCTCTGGGTGGGCGCGTCGATTGCTGTCCCCACACGGATTCGGCGACGCTCAACTTTGGTCGTCCCCGTTTCTCCAGGATCATTGATTGAATACCTTGAAGATACTTGTGCTCGAAGACCATCCCGTGCAGCAGCTACTGGCGCTGGAGCAGTTGCAGCGCCTGGGGGTGGTCGAGCCATTGGCGGCGGCGGATGGGGTCGGCGCGCTCACGCTGTTGCGTGAGCGCGGTGCGGCGGATGTGGTGCTTTGTGATTTGCAGATGCCGGGCATGGACGGCCTGGAGTTCTTGCGCCGGGCCAGTGAAGAGCGCCTGGTGCGCGGGGTGATTCTCTACAGCCTGATCGACGCCGACCTGCGCCGGGCAGTGCTGCAGATGATCAGCCTGCACGGTCTGATCGTCCTCGGTGATGTGGGCAAGCCGGCGGAACTGTCGGCCTTGCAGGCGATGCTCTATTTTTATCAGCAGCACCATCAGCAACCGGCCTCGGCGCCGCCGCGGCACTTTGCCCCGGTGAAGCGCGAGGACCTGCTGCAGGGCGTCGAGCAGGGCCAGTTCGTGTCCTACTACCAGCCCAAATTCGACCTGCAGCAGGCCATTTGCTGCGGCGCCGAGGTGCTGATGCGCTGGGTCCATCCGCAACGCGGCATTCTCGCTCCGGCCGCGTTTCTCGATGAACTGGAAGCCGAAGGCCTGCTGGATCAGGTGTTTCTGCAACAACTGGATCAAAGCATGGCCTTGCAGCGGCAATTGCTGAATCAGGGCGAAGAACTGGAGCTGGCCTTCAACCTGTTGCCCCGGCAGTTGGCTTGCAGCGACATGGTGGGGCATATCCGCCGGACCATCGAGCGCCATCGGGTGCCGCCACGCTTGCTGACGTTCGAGATCACCGAGGTGGGGCTGGTACAGGCCCCGGCCATCAGCCTGGAAAACCTGGTGCGCTTGCGCATGATGGAGTGCAACCTGGCCATCGACGACTTCGGGGCCGGTTATTCCTCGCTGCAACGTCTGTGCGAATTGCCCTTCAACCAGATCAAGCTTGATGCCCACTTTGTCCGTGAACTGGTGCGTCAGCCGCGCTGCCGGGCGGTGGTCGGCGCCTCCCTGGCTTTGGCCAACAAGCTGGACATGCGCCTGGTGGTCGAAGGCGTGGAAACCCAGCTTGAACGTCGTCTGCTGCTGGAGATGGGCTGCGTGCTGGGCCAAGGCTACTGGTACGCCAGGCCGATGCCGGAAGCCGAACTGCTCGCCTGGCCTCGCAGCGTTCCCAGCGTACCGCCAACGCAATCTTTGTGAAACACCGGACCAACCCCTACTGGACGCCGGTGGCCATTGTGTTGAAACTGGCCACCCTTTGACTCCGGCAGCAACGTGCATGCTTATCGTGTTCAGCGGATTGCCCGGCACCGGCAAAACCACCATCGCCCGGGCGCTGGCGCCACACCTCAAGGCCACCTATCTGCGTATCGACACCATCGAGCAGGAGCTGCGCAACAGTGGCTGGCCGGAGGTTGGCAAGTGCGGCTACCAGATTGCCTTGCAGCTGGCCGAGGCCAACCTGCTGCTGGGCAATCTGGTGCTGGCCGACTGCGTCAACCCCGTGGCTGAAAGCCGCGAGGCCTGGCAGGCCCTGGCGCGTCGCCTGGGCGTGGATTTGCTGGAACTTGAGGTGGTCTGCTCCGACCGGCAGGAGCATCGACGCCGTGTCGAGACCCGGGAGCTGGATGTGCCGGGGCTGCAAGCCCCTAGTTGGCAGTCGGTGCTTGAACATGATTACCAGCCCTGGGCGTCTTCGCCGCTGCTTATTGACAGCGCGCAACTATCACTACAGCAGGCGGTGCAACTGATCCTCGCACAGCTCCGATCGGCTCTTGAGCCTCAAACCTGAACGCCGGTGTGAGTGCCCGGCTTGGCATCGGCTGCATAGATGGCAGCGCAGGCGGCCGATGAATGGTGCTGCATAGGGTGTGCCGGTGCAGTTGGTGGATGCCTGGCGTGGCTACGGTCCCAGGCGGTTGAGGTGATTTAGTGAGTCTGGATGATGCCTGCCATCGATCCGATGGTGTTCAATCCTGAGTGTCTGCTTGAGGGGCGGTGAGCCGCCCCGAGTCGTTTAGCACTGTGATCAGTATTGCGAGCGCCGTGCGCTGAGCCCCCTAGTCAATCACGCTTGGACCGCCCTGAGCGTTACTTTAAGACGGTGTAGACAAAATCAAGTAGTAAGTCGACGGGGACTGTCAGATTTTTTGTGTGCAGGCCGGACGGTTACTAATAGCAGGCAGTCTTTTTGAGTCGCTGGTGACGTTCTACCTATCTGGCGAATCAGCGCTTTCCCACCGACGGAGTCTCCGAACGATGGGAAAGATAAAGCAGCCAATCAGACCTTGACGATCCAGCCCTCTGGCGCTTCGATGTCGCCGGTCTGCACGCCGGTCAGCTCTTTGTAGAGCTTCTGGGTGATCGGGCCGACGTCTTTTTCGCTGTAGAACACGTGCAGCTTGTCCTGGTACTGAATGCCGCCGATCGGGGTGATCACCGCCGCAGTACCGCAGGCACCGGCTTCCTTGAAGTCCGAGAGCTTGTCGATGAACACGTCGCCTTCGACCACTTCCAGGCCCAGGCGGGTCTTGGCCAGCTCGATCAGCGACAGGCGGGTGATGCCCGGCAGCACCGATGGCGAGTTGGGGGTGACGAATTTGTCATCGTGAGTGATGCCGAAGAAGTTCGCCGAGCCCACTTCCTCGATCTTGCTGTGGGTCAGCGGATCGAGGTAGATGCAGTCGGCGAAGCTGGCTTTCTTGGCCTGGGAGCCGGGCATCAGGCTGGCGGCGTAGTTGCCGCCGACCTTGGCTGCGCCGGTGCCTTGCGGCGCGGCGCGGTCGTAGCCGGAGATCAGGAAGTTGTGCGGGGTCAGGCCGCCCTTGAAGTAGGCGCCGACCGGGATCGCGAAGACCGAGAAGATGAACTCGGGAGCGGTGCGCACGCCGATGTTGTCACCCACGCCGATCACGAACGGACGCAGGTACAGCGCGCCGCCGGTGCCGTATGGCGGAATGAAGCGCTCGTTGGCACGGACCACGGCCTTGCAGGCTTCGATGAACTGTTCGGTGGACACCTGCGGCATCAGCAGGCGGGCGCAGCTGCGCTGCATGCGCGCGGCGTTCTGGTCCGGACGGAACAGGTTGATTGAGCCGTCCTTGCAGCGGTAGGCCTTCAGGCCTTCGAAACATTGCTGACCGTAGTGCAGGGCGGTGGAGCCCTCGCTGATGTGCAGCACGTTGTCTTCGGTCAGGGTGCCTGCGTCCCACTCGCCGTTACGCCAGTGCGACAGATAGCGCTTGTCTGTCTTGATGTAGTCAAAACCCAGCTTGTCCCAATTGATGCTTTCGTTACCCATGACACCCTCTATCACTTAACAACCGCCGGAACGGCTCAAGGCTTCTGACGTTTTTTTGGATGGGCACAACAATACTGCATTCCGGGGGCGTATCGCATCCCGGACTAAGGGCGGGTGAGCAAAAAAACTTAGCCAGCTCATAAAGCGCTCTCGATACAGCCATGTGCACCTACTGTGGTGAGAGAGCTTGCTCCCGCTGGGCCGTAAAGCGGCCCCAATCCGGCCTACGCAGTATTTCCGTTGCACCGTGTCTTCCTTATTGCCAGCGCTGCGCACTGGAGCGGGAGCTAGCTCCCCCGCCACTGGGGGCTTCTATAAATGCAGGGCGTGGCCCAGTGCCCGCAGCGCCGCTTCCTGGACCGCTTCACCCAGGGTCGGGTGGGCGTGGATGGTGCCGCCGATGTCTTCCAGGCGCGCGCCCATTTCCAGGGATTGGCCGAACGCCGTGGACAATTCGGAGACACCGACCCCCACCGCCTGCCAGCCGACAATCAGGTGATTGTCGCTTCGGGCCACCACCCGCACGAAACCGCTTTTCGATTCCAGGGTCATGGCCCGGCCGTTGGCCGCGAACGGGAAGCTGCTGACGATGCAGTCCAGCCCGGCAGCGCGGGCCTCGTCCGGAGTCTTGCCCACCACCACCAGTTCCGGGTCGGTGAAACACACCGCCGGGATCGCCGTCGGGTTGAATTCGCGGTGCTTGCCGGCGATCAGCTCGGCCACCATCTCGCCCTGGGCCATGGCCCGGTGGGCCAGCATCGGCTCGCCGCTGAGGTCGCCGATGGCCCAGACGTTGCGCATGCTGGTCTGGCAGCGCTGGTCGATCTTGATCGCCGCGCCGTTCATGTCCAGGTTCAGGCTTTCCAGGTTCCAGCCCTGGGTGTTGGGCTTGCGGCCCACGGCCACCAGCACCTGATCGGTGGCCAGGTTCAGGGTGTCGCCATTGGGCTCGCGCACCTGCAGGCTGCTGCTGGCGGCATCGAAGCCCAGCACGCTGTGCTTGAGGTAGAGCTTGATGCCCAGCTGCTTCACCGATTCCAGCACCGGCTGGGTCAGTTCCGCGTCATAGGCCGGCAAGATGCGTTCCTGGGCCTCGACCACGCTGACCTCGACCCCGAGCTTGCGATAGGCAATCCCCAGTTCCAGGCCGATGTAGCCGCCGCCGACCACGGTCAGGCGCTTGGGCAGGGTCTTGGGCGCCAGGGCCTCGGTGGAGGAGATGATCGGCCCGCCGATGGGCAGCATCGGCAGGTTGACGCTCTTCGAACCGGTGGCCAGCAGCAGGTGCTCGCAGTGGATGCGGGTGTCGGCGCCTTCGATCTCCACGGTCTTGCCGTCGATGACCTTGGCCCAGCCGTGAATCACCTGGACCTTGTTTTTCTTCAACAGCGTGGCGACCCCGGTGGTCAGGCGGTCGACGATGCCGTCCTTCCATTCCACGCTCTTGCCGATGTTCAAGGTTGGCGCCGCCACTTCGATGCCCAGGGCCGAACCCTGGCTGTGGTGGCGGGTCTGGTGGAACTGTTCGGCCACATGAATCAGCGCCTTGGACGGGATGCAGCCGATGTTCAGGCAGGTGCCGCCCAGGGACTGGCCTTCCACCAGAATGGTGGAGATGCCCAGTTGGCCGGCACGGATTGCCGCCACGTAACCGCCAGGACCACCGCCGATGATCAGCAGTTGGGTGTTGAGAGTCTGTTG
Source organism: Pseudomonas sp. LD120 (assembly GCF_009861525.1). Taxonomy (GTDB): domain Bacteria; phylum Pseudomonadota; class Gammaproteobacteria; order Pseudomonadales; family Pseudomonadaceae; genus Aquipseudomonas. Next base: position 3,132,465 of record NZ_WVHL01000005.1, read on the forward strand.
CATGCCTGCTCCTCTGAAAGTCAGTCCACAAACAGCGTGGCGGGTTGTTCGAGCAGGCCGCGAATGGCCTGGATGAATTGCGCAGCGTCCATGCCGTCGACCACCCGGTGATCGAAGGAGCTGGAGAGGTTCATCATCTTGCGGATCACGATCTGGCCCTTGATCACCATCGGCCGCTCGACGATGCGGTTGACCCCGACAATCGCCACTTCCGGCAGGTTCAGCACCGGGGTGCTGACGATTCCGCCCAGGGCGCCGAGGCTGGTGAGGGTGATGGTGGAACCGGACAGTTCATCCCGGGCCGCCTTGCCGCTGCGGGCCGCCTTGGCCAGGCGCGAGATTTCCTCGGCGTTGCCCCACAGGCTGCGGGCTTCGGCGTGACGCACCACCGGCACCATCAGGCCGACGTCGCTCTGGGTGGCGACCCCGACATGCACCGCGCCGTGGCGGGTGATGACCTGGGCTTCGTCGTCGTAGCGCGCGTTGATCTGCGGGAAGTCGCGCAGGGCGACGACCATGGCCCGCACCAGGAATGGCAGCAGGGTCAGCTTGCCGCGAGTGCCGCCGTGCTTTTCATTGAGGTGGATGCGCAGCTCTTCCAGGGCGGTGACGTCCACTTCCTCGACATAGCTGAAGTGCGCGGCGCGGTGCTTGGATTCCTGCATGCGCTGGGCGATCTTGCGGCGCATGCCGATCACCTGGATCTGCTCTTCGTCGTGGCGTTCGGCATAACCAGCGCCCGGTGCCGAGTAACCCTTGAGCGGTTGGCTGTCCTGGGCCAGGTAGGCCTCCAGGTCTTGGTGCAGGATGCGCCCGGCCGGGCCGCTGCCTTGCACCAGGCGCAACTGGATGCCCAGGTCCAGGGCGTGCTTGCGCACGGCGGGCGAGGCCAGGGGGCGTTCGTCGGCCTGGCGCGCCACCGGCGCCTGGGGAGCAGGGCGGCAGGCTGCTTGGCTGACGACGGCTTGTTCCACCTTGGGTGCTTCGACCACTGGCGCGTCGACCACCGGCGCGGCAGCCGGCTGATTGATAGCGTCCGGCGCTATTGCCGCCGGTGCGGCGGCCTGGGCGGATTCCTTGAGGTTGCCCGCGCCTTCGACTTCGATGCTGATGAGGATGCTGCCCACCGCCATCACTTCACCGGGTTCGCCACCCAGGGCAATGACCGTGCCGTGCACCGGGGAGGGGATGTCGACCATCGCCTTGTCGGTCATCACGTCCGCCAGGACCTGATCTTCCACCACCTGGTCGCCGACCTTTACGTGCCACTGCGCCAGTTCCACTTCCGCGATGCCTTCGCCGATGTCCGGCATCTTGATAACGTGCGTGCCCATTCAGACCTCCATGACCCGTTGCAGCGCCGCGCCCACTCGGGACGGCCCTGGGAAATATGCCCACTCCTGCGCGTGGGGATACGGCGTATCCCAACCAGTGACGCGCTCGATCGGGGCTTCCAGGTGGTGGAAGCAGTGTTCCTGTACCAGCGATACCAGCTCGGCGCCGAACCCGCAGGTCCGGGTGGCTTCGTGCACCACCACGCAACGGCCGGTCTTCTTCACCGACTTGACGATGGTGTCCAGATCCAGCGGCCACAGGCTGCGCAGGTCGATGACCTCGGCGTCGATGCCGGTTTCCTCGGCCGCCACTTGCGACACATAGACCGTGGTGCCGTAGGTGAGGACGGTGACGTCCTTGCCCGGGCGGGTGATGGCCGCCACGTCCAGCGGCACCTTGTAGTAGCCGTCTGGCACCTGAGCCGCCGGGTGTTTCGACCAGGGGGTTACCGGGCGATCGTGGTGGCCATCGAACGGGCCGTTGTACAGGCGCTTGGGTTCGAGGAAGATCACCGGGTCATCGTTCTCGATGGAGGCGATCAGCAGGCCCTTGGCGTCGTAGGGGTTGGACGGCATCACGGTGCGCAGGCCGCAGACCTGGGTGAACATCGCCTCGATGCTCTGGCTGTGGGTCTGGCCGCCGTAGATGCCGCCGCCGCAAGGCATGCGCAGGGTCATCGGCGCGGTGAACTGGCCGGCGGAGCGATAACGCAGGCGCGCGGCTTCGGAAATGATCTGGTCGGAAGCCGGGTAGACGTAGTCGGCGAACTGGATTTCCGCCACCGGGCGCAGGCCGTAGGCGCCCATGCCGATGGCCGCGCCGACGATGCCGCTTTCCGAGATCGGCGCGTCGAACACTCGCGAGGTGCCGTACTTGGCCTGCAGGCCCTCGGTGCAGCGGAACACACCGCCGAAGTAACCGACGTCCTGGCCGAACACCACGACGTTGTCGTCACGCTCAAGCATCACATCCATGGCCGAGCGCAGGGCCTGGATCATGGTCATGGTGGTGGTGGTCATGGCGGTTTCCAGCTGAATATTGTTGTTGTGATCGTTCATGTCAGATCCCCAGTTCCTGGCGTTGGCGCTTGAGGTGTTCGGGCATGTCCTTGTAGACATCCTCGAACATGGTCGCGGCGCTGGGGATCTGGCCGCCGGCCAGGGTGCCGTACTGCTCGGCTTCCTTCTGCGCGGCGATGACCTGGGCTTCGAGCTCGGCGCTGACCGCGGTGTGTTCCTCTTCGGACCACTGGCCAATCTTGATCAGGTGCTGCTTGAGGCGGGCAATCGGATCGCCCAGGGGGAAGTGGCTCCAGTCGTCGGCCGGGCGGTACTTCGACGGATCGTCGGAGGTGGAGTGCGGGCCGGCGCGGTAGGTCACCCACTCGATCAGGGTCGGCCCGAGGTTGCGCCGGGCGCGTTCGGCGGCCCAGCGCGAGGCGGCATAGACCGCGATGAAATCGTTGCCGTCGACCCGCAGGGAAGCGATGCCACAGCCCACGCCGCGGCCGGCGAAGGTGGTGGCTTCACCGCCGGCAATGGCCTGGAAGGTGGAGATCGCCCACTGGTTGTTGACCACGTTGAGGATCACCGGCGCGCGATAGACGTGGGCGAAGGTCAGGGCGGTGTGGAAGTCCGATTCGGCAGTGGCGCCGTCGCCGATCCAGGCCGAGGCGATCTTGGTATCGCCTTTGATCGCCGAGGCCATGCCCCAGCCCACGCCCTGCACGAACTGGGTCGCCAGGTTACCGGAGATGGTGAAAAAGCCGGATTCCTTCACCGAGTACATGATCGGCAACTGGCGCCCCTTGAGCGGATCGCGCTCGTTGGACAGCAGTTGGCAGATCATCTCCACCAGCGGCACTTCCCGGGCCATCAGGATGCTCTGCTGGCGGTAGGTGGGGAAGCACATGTCGTCGATGTTCAGGGCCAGGGCCTGGGCACTGCCGATGGCTTCCTCGCCCAGGCTCTGCATGTAGAAGGACATTTTCTTCTGCCGCTGGGCAACCACCATGCGGTTGTCGAAGATCCGCGTCTTGAGCATGGCGCGCATGCCCTGGCGCAGGATCTGTAGCGGCACGTCGTCGGCCCAGTCACCCAGGGCGTTGCCCTGATCGTCGAGCACACGGATCAGGCCGCGGGCCAGGTCGGCGCAGTCGCCAGGTTCGATATCGATGGGAGGTTTGCGGGCCAGGCCGGCGTCGTTCAGACGCAGGTAGGTGAAGTCGGTCTTGCAGCCGGGACGGCCCGAGGGTTCGGGAACGTGCAGGCGTAGCGGTGCATACGCGGTGGTCATGGCTTTCTACGCTCGATCTTGTGGATTTCTTGTAATTGGGCGCGCTAGCTGACAGTCATTCCCTGGGTAAGGGAAATCTTGTCCTACAAACATCATAGGCTGGGCGTAGAAGAATATTTATCTCTGTTTCATTGCGCTGGAAGTTATTTGCAGATAAAAAATCTGCATAAACATAAAAAGAAGGTTGTTTTGTCTCATGCGCAAACTGGATCGTACCGACATCGGCATTCTCAACAGTCTTCAGGAGAATGCCCGCATCACCAACGCCGACCTCGCCCGTTCGGTGAACCTTTCACCCACGCCGTGCTTCAACCGGGTCAAGGCCATGGAAGAGCTGGGGCTGATCCGCGAGCAGGTGACCCTGCTGGATGCCGACCTCTTGGGGCTGCACGTCAACGTGTTCATTCACGTCAGCCTGGAGAAGCAGGTGGAAGAGGCGTTGCAGCACTTCGAAGAGGCCATCGCCGACCGCCCGGAGGTCATGGAGTGCTACCTGATGGCGGGTGATCCGGACTACCTGATCCGAGTGCTGGTGCCCAGCATCCAGGCCCTGGAGCGGTTCATGATGGACTTTCTGACCAAGGTCCCGGGGGTGGCCAACATCCGTTCCAGCTTTGCCCTCAAGCAGGTGCGCTACAAGACTGCGCTGCCGCTGCCGGCCAACGGGTTGACCCTGGGCAGTTGAGGCTCAGGCGGGAACGCCGTTCCAGAGCCGGTCCAGGTTTTTGAACTCCCAGTCCTCCGGGGCTTCGCGCGCCACGATGCGGTCTTGGCCGTGGATCCTGGCCAGGTCGACCACGTGCTGTTCCAGGTGCAGGTTGGAGCGGGTGGAGAAGAACACCCGGACCTTGGGCGTCAGCAACGACTTGGGGTTTTGTTCGATCACCACCGCCAGGCGCCCGCTCTCCAGGCGCACCAGGGCTCCCACCGGATAGATACCCACGCTCTTGACGAAGGCCTGGAACACCCGCTGATCGAAATGGCCTTTCCAGGTGGACATGCGCTGGATCGCTTCGGCCGGGTCCCAGCCACGGTTGTAGGGACGATTGGAGGTCACCGCGTCGTACACATCGCAGACCGCGCCCATCTGCGCGAACAGGCTGATCTGGTTGCCGGCCAGACGGTGCGGATAGCCCGAGCCGTCGGCCTTTTCGTGGTGATGCAGGCACACATCCAGAACCAGTGCATCCACATCGTGGCTTTGACGCAGGATCGCGCCGCCGGCTTCGGGGTGCAGCTTGACCCGCTCGAATTCGCTTTCCGAGAGCTTGTGCGGTTTGTTCAGAATAGTGTCGGGGATGGTCAGCTTGCCCACGTCATGCAACAAGCCGGCAATGCCCGCCAGGCGAATGTAGTCCTCGGACAGACCCAACTGGCGCGCGGTGGCGATCATCAACGCACACACCGCTACCGAGTGCATGTAGGTGTAGTCGTCGCTGGTCTTGAGCCGCGCCAGGCTGATCAGTGCATTGGGGTGGCGCATCACCGACTCGGCGATCTGCGTCACCAATTCCTCGGCGTGTTGCACCTCCAGGGCCTGGCCCATGCGCACTTCCTGGAACATCGCCATTACCGCCTGGCGCGACAGGGCGCAGATTTTTAACGCCCGCGCGACTTCATCGCTCATGCTCACTCGCGCCGTGGCCCTGGCAGGCTCGGCAGGTTGTACTCGCTGAGCGGCGGGTGAGTGCGAGACCGGTGCGGCAGGCAGGTCGCGGCCCTTGGCGGAATCGATCCACAGGCTGCTCAGGTTTGAGCGTTGCAGGCGCCGCAAGTCTTCGCGGCTGTTGAGAACGAAGCCTGCTTTCCAGAACGAATGGTCCAGCCAGGAACCACAGAATTGATGGATGTACATGCCCAATTGCAGTTGTTCGATCGAGATCAATTTCAGCATGACCAATACTCTCCCTCAGGACGCCTGACCATCGTCGGTACGCCGGCTCCTACGGGTCACGTGGACGAGTGTAGGCACTAGCTTGCCACCGAACGGCGTCAGCGCGTCCGCTTTTCTACCTGACCTCTTCGCGGGTCTGGGCTTGTCTTACCGCGAGCAGCGAGTCACCGGCGGGTTCAGGCTCGCGGCCAGTGTCGACAGCTGGCCGCTGGCCACCGACGTCTGGCTGGCGTCCTCGCGGCTTTGTTGCATCCACAGCATGGCCGTGTTCGAACCACTCTGAATGCCCTGGATCATGGTCTCGACCTCCTGGGTCGAGACTTGGGTGCGATGGGCCAGGGCGCGCACTTCGTCGGCCACCACGGCAAAACCACGACCCTGCCTGCCGGCTCGGGCGGCTTCGATGGCGGCGTTGGGGGCCAGCAGGTTGGTCTGTGCAGCGATGGTTTGGCGCTTGCTGGGCAGCCCGTTGGTGTGCAGGTCCGCCGCGGGGTCACGGATCTGCTCCATCCTCCACGGGGCCAGTCCACCGGGGCCAATCAGTAACAAGCCGATCGAGCCCAGGTTGAACGGTGTCCGCACGGTCGGTTTTATGTTTCTTGTCACCATAAGGTACCTGCTTGTCAGAAGGGGTAAGGCGAGGTGTCGATGCCCTCAGGATATGATGTCAATTTGATCTCATTGAAGTGAAAAATCTGTAGAAATGAAAAAAAACCTAGTCACAGGCACGGCGCTGGCCCCTCCGAGTCTTTGAAAAACGCCCGAAAATCGCGGCTTTAACCGCGTTCTAGAGCTGTTGCGGCGTTTCCGGCTTGACCTCTATCAAGGCGTTCAGGCGAATCTGCCGGCATCCTTTGCCCGCCCACCCGGAGAAGGAACACCCTACCGATGAATGCCCCTGTGAATCACACTAGCGAGCCTCGGGCGCGCTTGCCCGTCGGCCTGTTGATCGGCGTCTTGGCGCTGGTCGCCGTACTTTTGCTGCCACTGCCCGCCGACCTGCCGGTGGCCGGGCAGCGCATGCTGGCAATTCTCGCCTTCGCGGTGGTGGTGTGGATCAGCGAAGCGGTGTCCTACGAGGCCAGCGCCATCATGATCACCGCGCTGATGGCCTTTCTCATCGGCACCGCGCCGACCCTGCAGGACCCGACCCAGCTTTATGGCAGCTCGGCGGCCATCAGCCTGGCCCTGACCGGGTTCTCCAACTCGGCCCTGGCCCTGGTGGCCGGAGCCCTGTTCATCGCCGCCGCCATGACCCACACCGGGCTGGACCGACGCATCGCCCTGGTGACCCTGAACCGGGTCGGCACCAGCACCCGACGCATCCTGCTGGGGGCCATCGCGGTGACCATTGTGCTCAGCCTGTTGGTGCCCAGCGCCACGGCCCGCAGTGCCTGCGTGGTGCCGATCATGATGGGGGTGATTGCCGCGTTCGGTGTCGACAAACGCTCCAACATCGCCGCCGGACTGATGATTGTCGTGGCCCAGGGCACCAGCATCTGGAACGTCGGGATCCAGACCGCCGCAGCGCAGAACCTGCTGACCGGGGGCTTCATGGAGAAAATGCTCGGCCAGCGGGTGTCTTGGCTCGATTGGCTGATCGCCGGCGCGCCCTGGGCGGTGATCATGTCCCTGGTGCTGCTGTGGCTGGTGCTGAAACTGCTGCCGCCGGAAACCGACAGCATCCCCGGCGGCAAGGAGGCGGTGGCCCAGTCCCTGGTGGACATCGGGCCCATGACCGGCCCGCAGAAGCGTTTGCTGACGGTATCGCTGTTACTGCTTGTGGCCTGGTCCACCGAAGGCAAGCTGCACCCCTTCGATACCACGACCACCACCTACGCCGGGCTGGTGATCCTGCTGCTGCCACGCATCGGCATCATGACCTGGAAGGACGTGCAGTCGCGCATTCCCTGGGGCACGGTGATCGTCTTCGGGGTCGGCATCAGCCTCGGCTCGGCATTGCTCAGCACCCAGGCCGGGCAATGGCTGGGCACTCAGGTGGTGGCCCGCACCGGACTCGACCAACTGGGGCCGCTGGCGGTATTCGCGATTCTTGGTGCCTTCCTGATCCTGATTCACCTAGGGTTCGCCAGCGCCACGGCCCTGACATCGGCCTTGCTGCCTATCCTGATCGCCGTGTTGCAGACCTTGCCCGGTGAGTTCAACCGTTTGGGCATGACCATGCTTCTGGGCTTTGTCGTCAGCTATGGCTTTATCCTGCCGATCAACGCGCCGCAGAACATGGTCTGCCTGGGCACCGAGACCTTCAATGCACGGCAGTTTGCCAAGGTTGGGCTGCTGTTGACGCTGATCGGCTACCTGCTGATGCTGGTGTTCGCCATGACCTGGTGGAAATGGCTGGGCTGGATGTGAGGACTGGGCTGTACCTCACCGTGACCCGCTGAACCCCCGGGTCACGCTGCCGGCCAGGCGCGCCTTGCCCTGGCCGTCCCAGTTCACCTTCTTTGCGCATCTTGTATGGCGCCGCCTTCATAGCCCACTGCTGCCCACCAACCAAGACCCTAGCCCTGTGGGGCGCGACGCCGCAGACTATGCCGCCTGCATCGGCGGCAAGATGCCGAGCAGCGAGACCGCGGCGACGGCGGTCACGCCCAGCAGCCATTCCACTTGCACGCTGGTGCGCAGGCTTGCCAGGCGCTGGTCACAGCCGCGAATCCGCAGGCGATTGAACAGCGCCAGCCCCAACATCCCCGCCACCAGCAGCACTTTGATCAGCAGGATCAGGGCAAAGCCGCTGAACAATGGAGTCGGCCACCACTGTCCGCTGAGTACCCGGACGTTGATCAGACCGCTCACCAGCAACCCCGCCACTAGGACGTAGCCCACACCGCTAAAGCGTCTCAACAACGGCTCGATCGAGGCGCCGGCCGGTTGCCGCAACAACCGCAACAGCACCAGCAACCCTCCCAGCCAGAGGCCGGCAGTGCTTAGGTGCACGATCTGATTGAGGATCAGCAACTGTCCTGGCACGCCATCGAGCATAGCGCCATGGCCCACCGGGGCCAGGGTCGCCAGTAGCAAAGCGCCAAGGCCCAGTTGCAGCGGTAGGCGCTGGCCCAGAGGCGTGAGCAGCAGGCCCAGCAGGAGCAGGTTGAGCAGCAAGTGCCAGGTCCAGACCCAGCCGAAAAAGGTCTTGCTCAGTACCAACTGCAAGGTCACCGGGTTCAGCGCCGCCGACCAGGTCCCGGTCATGCTGGCGGTGATCAGCGCCAGCCAGCACAAGCCGCTGCCCAGGCCGATCAGGGTCAGCCAGCGACTGAGCCGGTCCAGTTGCCGATGCAGGGCGTTCCAGGGACTCGATTGCGCATCGCGCCCCAGCAGCAACGGGCGAAACACCCAGGCACCCACCAGGGTCAACACCGCCGCAAAGTGCACGAAGCGGCACAGCACCAGCCACGTCGCCACGGGTTACGGGCTCACCTTGAAGCTGTAGCGGCCTTCGCTCTTGTGAGTGTCCACCGACACCGCGTGCCATTCCACCTTGTACTCGCCGGCGCGCAGCGGCGTGGCGGCCGGGGTGACGATCAGGGTTTTCTTGTCCGCACCTTCGGTGGCCAGGTCTTTTACTTCGACCGGGGCGCCGCCCTGGCTGATTTTCACTTGAGTGAAGGCCGCCTCCACGCCTTCGCTGAACACCAGGCGCAGTTCGTTGGGCGCGCTCACGTTGCTGTCGGCCGCCGGCGTCGAGCTTTTCAGGTGGGCATGGGCGATTGCCGACGAAGCGGCGAGCAGCGAGGTGAGCAGGGCGGTGGCATTGAGCAGGTTTTTCAGCGACATGGTCAGGTACCTGATGAACAGTGGAGGGTAATAGGCCACGACTGGCGGCGACTAAAAAGGCCGAGGGCGGACTTTCGGCCGCGTCCCAATCCGTGGGCGGCGCCAGTGTACATCGAAGCCGCCGCGGATCAGGAAGCCCGTGGCGGATCGGCGTCGAGCAACCCGAGGATCTGGCTGTCCCACTCCAGGCAGCGAAAGTCCCGGCCGGCATCCCGGTAATCCCGTTGCAATTGCGACAGGTACTGCTTGCGGTACTCGCTGGGCGTCAGGGCGCAGTGGTTGCGAAATGCTGCGATCAACTGCTTGTGCTCGCTGAAGCCGCAGCTGTAGCAGATTTCGGTGATCGGCAGCTGGGTGTTTTTCAGCAGGAAGCGCGCGCGGTTGACCCGCACCTGCGCCAGGTAGTCCTTGAAGTTGCAGCCGTTAACCTTTTTGAACAGCTTGGAGAAGTGGTGGTAGCTGAGGTTGGCCTGGGCGGCGACTTCCGCCAGGGGCAGTTCCCGTTGGTAATGGCGGTTGATGTAGTCGATGCAGTGCCTGATCAACTGCTGGTCCTTGCTGCGCAGGTTCAGCCGTGCCGGTTCCCGGGGCGCGGCACTGGCCTGGTGCAGGCTGGACAGCAGCAGGTAGATCAACGCGGTACGGCGCAAGGCATCGCCCTCGGCATCGTCCAGGTCATGCGCCACCAGTTGCCTGAGGGCCGCCTTGATCTGACGGTCGCGCGGGCGGTACTGGCTGGCATCCGGCACTTGATAGTCGATGTGCAGGCCGGGCTGCAATTGCTCGAACAGGTGCGGTGAGAATTGCACCGTGAGCAACTGACTGTCGGCTTCCAGGGCCTGCAGTTCATGGCTGCGTTCGGGGTTGATGTACAGCATGCCGCCGGGGCCCAGGTGCTGGCTGTGCGGGTCGACGCTGACCAAAAAGCGGCCCTTGAGCACGCAGATCAGTTCGGCGGCGGCATGCCAGTGGGCCTCGCAGCGATGCACCTGGGCGGCAAACAGGTTGATCTGCTGCCGGTCGAACTCCACCAGCTCATGCCCGGGGCCGGCACTCGGGGCAGGACGGGTCATGGAAAATGGCAGCATCGGGCATCCTCGAATCAGCGGCGTCGGTTTGCGGACTGTACCCGAACCGGCACCGGGTCATGCCGGGGCGTCCACTTCCAGGGCCGCCGCCAGTTCTTCACGGGAGATGTCCAGTTCGAGCATTTCCGTAAGGGTGATCAGCAAGCCGCAGAACAGCTCCGGGGCGATCTTGCGCAGCGTTTCCTGTACCTGTTGCTCCGCCAGTCCGCTCTTGTGCGCCACCAGCCGCGCCACCTGCTGGAACAGCACCGGGTTGTCCAGCAGTTGCACCAAGGAGCTGTGAATGTTGAGCGGCGGATACAGGGTTGGTGCCTGCACCTGGACCTCGGCCAACAGCTCGATGTGCCGCGAGGACCCGCCAACCCGCAGCTGGTATTCGCCGCTGTCCACCACCCAGCGGGCCAGGGCCGGGTCGTAGTAGGCGAAATCCTCCCAGTCCAGATGCAGTTCGACCCAGGCGCTCTGGCCCGGCTCCAGGGCCATCTTGGCAAATGCCTTGAGGGCCTGGACTTCCCGGGGCAGGCGACAGGTTGGCGGGGCCAGGTACAGCTGCACCACTTCCTTGCCGAAGCGCTCGCCCTGGTTGGTGATCTCCACGCTGACCGTCAGCCGCTGCCCGGGTGTCAGGCGGCTGCTGGAAAGGCGGATTGCCCGGTACTCGAAACAGGTGTAGCTGAGGCCGAAGCCGAACGGGAACAGCGGCTCCAGGCGGCGCTTGTCGTAGTAGCGGTAACCGACGAACAGGCCTTCGCTGTAGCGCTGTTGCAGGTTTTCGCCGGGGTAGGTGAGAAACGCTGGGGTTTCTTCCAGGCTATTGGGCACGCTGACGGTAAGTTTGCCGCTGGGGTTGATCAGGCCAAACAGCGCCTGGGCCACGGCGCGGCCCATGCCTTGGCCGGCAAAGAAGGTTTCCAGTACGGCTTTGGCCTGCCCCAGCCAGGGCATGACCACGGCGTCGCTATTGGCCAGGACCACGACGATATTGGCCTGAACCTTGGCCACTTCGTCGATCAGTCGCTCGTGAGTGGGGAGAATGTCCAGGTGCTGGCGGTCGCCGTTTTCTCCGTCTTCGCCCACCGCGGTACTGACGAACAGGATCGCCACATCGGCGGCGCGGGCGGTCTCCAGGGCCAGGGCCAGGTCGGCGGGGTCCAGTTGCTGGTCGTCTGTCGCGCCCACCGCATAGTGGATCTCGAAGGACTCGGCTCCCAGTTCGAAGATCTCGTCCAGAGGCCGGTCCAGAAGGTAGGGACGGGTGGTGGCGCACCCCGAGCCCTGGATCACCGGCTCCTGGGCCGGCTTGCCCAGCACTGCGATACGCGGGGTTTTCTTCGGACACAGGGGCAGCAACTGGTCCTGGTTCTTCAGCAACACCAGGGATTCGGCTGCCAGGGTCTGGGCCAACCGGTGATGGGCGTTGAAATCCGCCCGGGTATCGGGCTTGCGGCCGCGCTGTACCTTGTCGATCAGCTCCAGCATGCGCCGACAGGAGCGGTCGAGAACATCGCTGGGGATCTGCCCCAGCTCAATGGCGTGCAGTAGCTCGCGCTGGTCGCGGCGGCTCTCGGGCATGGCCAGGTCATTGCCCGCCAGCAGCGCTGCCGGACGGTCCTTGATGCCATACCAGTCGGATATCACCAGTCCCGGGTACTGCCACTCGTGGCGTAGCACTTGGGTCAGCAACCATGAGTGTTCAGCCGTCTGTACCCCGTTGAGGCGGTTATAGGACGACATCAAGGTCCACGGCTGGGCGCGGTCAATGGCCCGCTTATAGCCGGCCAGATAGATTTCTCGCAGTGCGCGCTCATCCACCACCGAGTCCATTTCCGTGCGTCGGTACTCCGAGTTGTTGCAGGCGAAATGCTTGAGGCTGGCGCCTACGCCTTGATCCTGCAGGCCGTTGATCAGGGCCCCGGCCAGTTCACCACTGAGGATCGGGTCCTCGGAATAGTATTCATAGCCGCGTCCGGCCAAAGGCGTGCGGCGGATGTTGATCCCCGGGCCCAGCAACAGGCCGACGCCGAAGTGCTGGCATTCCACCCCTAGGGCCTGGCCCATGCGGTACAGCAGGTCCAGGTCCCAGGAGCAGGCCAGACTGGAACCGTTGGGAAAGCAGGTAGCAGGTTTTGATGGGCTGAACAGCGCTTCGGAACCGCTGGCCTGTGACGGCTGCCCGGGCATTTCGCCGGAGTTCTGGTTCACCACTTGGATAAAATCCTCGAAGCTCCAACTGGCACCGTCCTCGATCTGTCCTGTGCTGTAGCGCACGCCGTAGGTGCCGTCGGTCATGATGAAGTCTTCGAGGCCCAGATGGTCCAGGCGCGCGCTGCGCCACAGGCCCTGTCCGCTGAGCAGCTTGACTTTGTCGGCGGCGCTCATCCGAGCCAACAACCGGGAGTGAGAATCGGGCATGGGGCTGGCTCCTTGAGGTCAGCGGACTGGGGCTGCTTGCTTGCGTTGTTCGATACGCTGCAGCAGGTTGCGGTAGGTCTGTTCGTCCAGGGGGTAGAGCAGCACGAAGACCAAACCCAGGGCGAACATCAGTGCCGGCACCAGGGTCATCATCAGGGTAATGGCGTTGATCGCCTGGGCATTCACCTGCGCCGCCGAGTAGCCCGAAAGCTGCAGCAGCAGGCCGGCCAGGCCGCCGCCCAGGGCCATGGCAATCTTGGTCACGAAGTTGAAGAAGCCATAAATGGCGCCCTCGGCCCGGCAGCCGTTCTTCCACTCGGCGTACTCCACAGTGTCGGCGATCATTGACCACATGGCGACGAACCCGGCGCCCAGAGCGATGCTGTACAGGCCGATGCACAGCAGGGTCAGCGGCAAGTTGCCAGCGGCGAAGCCGTACTGCGTCAGCAGCCCGCCGATCCCCAGCAGCAATACCCCGAGGGTCATTTTCTTCTTGCCCAGCACGGCGATGAGTTTCTCCGACAGCACGGTGCCGAGGATGTAGGCGGCGGTCTGCAGGGCGAAGAACATTGGGCTGAAGCCCTCATCACCGATCACGTACTTGATGAAGTACACGGCCATGGCCATCCACAGCGTATAGGCGATGTAGAAGAACAGGGTGAACAGTGACAGGTGGATCAGGGGCAGGTTGTCGAGCACTGCCCGCAGCATCTCGCGGATCGACGGTGTCGGGCTGTCCTGGTCCGGGTCCACGCGTTCGCGAGTCATGCCAAAGCAGGCGATGAAGCAGAAGGTGGCCAGCAGGGAAAACAGGCTCACGGCGAAGACGTAGCCGTCCCTGGGGTCGGTGAACAGCGCCACCAGATGCTCGGCACATGTGGCCACGATCAGGTAGCCGATTACCGCCAGGACAAAGCGATACACCGACAGCGAAGCCCGGGAGCCCTCGTGCTGGGTCATGCGGTTGGTCAGCGCCGAGTAGGGCGTGTTGACCGTGGTATAGGCCAGGCAATAGAGGGTGTAGCTGACCAGCGCATAGGTGAATTTAAGCTCGATGTTCCAGGCGCTGAAGCACAGGATGCTCAGGCCTGCCAGGGGCAGGGTGCCGTACAGCAGGTAGGGGCGCAGCTTGCCGTGGCGGCTGCGAGTGCGGTCCACCCCGTAGCCGATGAGGAGGTTGAACAAGGCATCGACCACGCGGGCGATGACGAACACCAGGCTCGCCTCGGCGGCGGACAAGCCATAGATATCGGTATAGAAGTAGAGCAGGAACAGCGAGACGAAACCGAAAGACAGGTTGCTGGCCAGATCGCCCAGCCCGTAGCCGATCTTCTCCTTGGCACCTAGGACCACGTAGCTCGCGCAGATCCTGGCGGTTGGCGTATTCATTGTTGTTATCCGCGACAAGAGGAACCGTGATTCTAAGAATTCCACTCGCCGGACACTTGTCGTTATTTGTGCGAATACTGGGGCTTACTTGTGCGGTTGTCGGGGGAGGGACACTCCCCCGGCAAGGGGCGGTCAGGTGTTTTTCAGCTGCATGTGGATGATCGGAAACGGCCGGCCTTCGCCATCGGTTTCCGAGCGGCCGCAGTCGACGAAGCCGTAGTGACGATAGAAACCGTGGGCCTGTGGGTTCTGTTCATTGACGTCGACCTTGAGGCCGGGACGGCGAACGTGATCCAGAAGCGTTCGACCGATGCCCTGGCCGCGTTGGGCCGGTTCGATGAACAGCATCTGTACGGTGTCGTCGCTGGTGGCGATAAAGCCTGCGGGGCTGGCGTCGGGGTTTTCGAAGACCCAGGTTTCAAGGGCCGGCAGGTAGCTGTCGCGTACCAGCGGGTACAGGCGCTGGATGTCGTCTTCAGCAATAAAGTCATGGGTGGCGCGGACCGAACGCTCCCAGAGCGCGGTCAGCAGGGCGTCGTCCGCAGCGACGCGAGGGCGAATCTTCATGGGGGTATTCCATCGGTAACAGGACAGATGGCCGGCGATGGAGCAGGGCCGGCATTCGGGCAGAGGCCTGTATGCCCGTGTCGCGAATTAACGCCTGGACGGAGCACCGCAGTGGCTGCTGCAAATGAGCGGGAGGCCGATCCTACTCAATCCGGCCGGGCGGCGAAAGACCCATCGGCGGCGCGCAATGTCGCGGCCCTGACAGCCCCCGCAAGACCTGGGCGGATGCTAGTCTTGCCGCAGACTGTTTTCGTAGGAGCCCTCATGGGCAATCACAAGATCGAGATTCGTCGCAGCAACGTGGAAAAAATCCTCCTGGCGGCCGAGAAAATCTTCGCTGAAAAGGGCTATGCCGGGACCGCCATGGCCGACATCGCCGAAGAAGTGCAACTGCCGCGTTCCAACCTGCATTACTACTTCAGCACCAAGAACGAGCTGTACAGCGCCGTGCTCATGGACCTGCTGGAGGTGTGGAAGCAGGACGCCCTGTGCTTTGAAATGTTCGACGATCCGCGGGTGGTGCTCAGCAGCTACATCCGCGCCAAGATGCAGCATTCGCGCAGCCGGCCTTATGGCTCCAAGGTCTGGGCCAACGAAATCATCCATGGCGCGCCGACCCTGGGCGCGGCATTGGATGCCAGCCTGTACGACTGGGCGAAGATGAAGGAAGCGAAGATCCGCCAATGGGTCGAGGCTGGACGAATCTTGCCCGTGGAACCGTCGAGCCTGCTGTACATGATCTGGGCCTCGACCCAGCATTACGCCGACTTCGACCACCAGGTGATGATCCTCAACGACCATCAACCGTTATCGGATTTGCAATTCGAACGTGCGGTGCAGACCGTCACCCGCGTCATCCTGCGCGGCATCGGCCTGGAGCCCTGAGCAACATGCGAAGTTGCAATCCCTGTTGACCTCAAGAACGCCGCGAGCGTAGCGCTCGTTCGCAGCCTGCGGCAGCGGCTACAAGTGGTGCGGTGTTACACGGCTTCGCGGTAGGGATTGCGCGGGTCGTGCAGCCAGTCGAGGAAGGGCTTGCCCGTGTCCTGGGGCACCATTTCGATGCAGTCCTGCACCGGGCAGGTGATCTGGCACAGGTTGCAGCCCACGCACTCGTCGTCGATCACTGCATATTTATGGGTGCCGTCGGCCTGCCTTAGGCTGGCAATCGCCTGATGCGAGGTGTCTTCGCAGGCGATATGGCAGCGGCCGCAACCAATGCACGCCTGCTGGTCGATCTTGGCGATCACCTGATAGTTGATGTCCAGGTACTTCCAGTCGGTGGTGTTGCCCACCGCGCGCCCGGAGAAGTCCTGCAGGCTGTGGTAGCCCTGGCTGTCCATCCACCGCGACAGGCCGTCCTTCATCTCGTCGACGATGCGAAAGCCATGCAGCATCGCCGCCGTGCACACTTGCACCGCACCGCAGCCCAGGGCGACGAACTCCGCCGCATCGCGCCAGCTGCCGATGCCGCCAATGCCGCAGATCGGCAGGCCGCGGGTCTGCGGGTCACGGGCAATCTCGGCCACCATGTTCAGGGCAATCGGCTTGACCGCCGAGCCGCAGTAGCCGCCGTGGGTGCTCTGGCTGCCCACCATCGGGTGGGCCACCATGCGCTCCAGGTCGACGCTGGTGATGGAGTTGATGGTGTTGATCAGCGACACCGCGTCGGCCCCGCCGCGATGGGCGGCGCGGGCGGCCATGCGGATGTCGGTGATGTTTGGCGTCAGCTTGACGATCACCGGCAGCGAGCAATAGGTCTTGCACCAGCGGGTCACCTGCTCGACGTATTCCGGCACCTGGCCCACGGCTGCGCCCATGCCG
The DNA here is from genome assembly GCF_009861525.1 of Pseudomonas sp. LD120. Taxonomy (GTDB): domain Bacteria; phylum Pseudomonadota; class Gammaproteobacteria; order Pseudomonadales; family Pseudomonadaceae; genus Aquipseudomonas. The sequence goes on from NZ_WVHL01000005.1 coordinate 3,149,067, forward strand.
CGTTCCGGCATGCCGTGGGGGCAGCCGAAGTTCAGCTCGATACCGTCGCAACCGGTGGCTTCCACCAGGGGCAGGATGGCTTTCCAGGATTCCTCGACGCAGGGCACCATCAGCGACACGATCAGTGCCCGGTCCGGCCAGTCCTTCTTCACCTGGGTGATTTCCTTGAGGTTGATCTCCAGGGAACGGTCGGTGATCAGCTCGATGTTGTTGATGCCCATCACTTCCCGGTTCGGTCCGAAATGCGCGGAATAACGGGACGAGACGTTGACCGCCGCCGGGTCCTCGCCGAGGGTTTTCCAGACCACGCCGCCCCAGCCGGCCTCGAAGGCGCGGACCACGTTGTAGGCCTTGTCGGTGGGCGGCGCGGAGGCCAGCCAGAATGGGTTGGGCGCCTTGATACCCGCAAAGACAATCGACAAATCGGCCATTTACGCAGCCTCCACATTGAGCATGAGTTGGGCATGCATGGCGTCTGCGGCCAGCTTGCCGTGTTGCACCGCCTGCACGGTGAGGTCCTGGCCGAGGCTGACGCAGTCGCCGCCGGCGTAGACCCCGGGAATGCTGGTGCGCAGCTGTTCGTCCACCTGGATACGTTCCCCGCAACGCTGCAGTTCCCGCGCCAGTGGATCGGCCAGGGCGCCGCCGTCGAACGACTGGCCGATGGCCTTGAAGATCGCGTCGGCCGCCAGCTCGAAGGTTTCCCCGGTGTGTTGCAAACGGCCTTCGTGCATGTGGGTGCGGGCGAAGCGCATGCCGCGCACCCGGCCCTGGTCATCCAGCAGCACCTGTTGCGGCGCGGCCCAGGTCAGCAGGCGCACCTGATTGGCCTTGGCGATTGCCTGCTCGTGCGCGGTGGCACCCATGTCCTCGACGCCCCGGCGGTACACCAGGTTGACGTCCCGGGCGCCGAGGCGGGTCATTTGCACCGCCATGTCGATGGCGGTGTTGCCGGCGCCGAGGACGATGCAGCGGTCGGCCAGGGGCAACTGGCTGAGGTCGTCGGCCTGACGCAGTTCGCGGATGTAGTCGGTGGCGGCCAGCAGCCCGGGAGCGTCTTCATGCTCCAGCCCCAGCTGCTTGCTGGCGGCCAGCCCGAGGCCGAGGAACACCGCGTCGAACTCCTGATGCAGTTGGCTCAGGCTCAGGTTGGCGCCGAGTTTGTGCCCGTGGCGGATCTCGATGCCGCCAATGCCCAGCAGAAACTCCAGCTCCCGTTGAGCGAAGTCGCCCACCAGCTTGTACTTGGCGATCCCGTATTCGTTGAGGCCGCCGGCTTTCTCCTGGGCTTCGAAAATCACCACGTCGTGGCCGTGCAGGGCGCTGCGGTGGGCGCAGGACAAACCGGCCGGGCCGGCGCCGACTACGGCAATGCGCTTGCCGGTGGGCGCGGCGCGCTGGAACGGGTGTTCGGTGAAGTGCGCGTTGTCCAGGGCATAGCGCTGCAGCAGGCCGATCAGTACCGGCGCGCACTCCTGGGCGTTGTTGCGCACGCAGGCCTGCTGGCAGAGGATTTCGGTGGGGCAGACCCTTGCGCAACTGCCGCCGAGGATATTGGCCGAGAGAATCTTCTGCGCCGCGCCCTGGACGTTGTCGGTGTGGATATTGCGGATGAATGACGGAATGTCGATCTCGCTGGGGCAAGCGTTGACGCAGGGCGCGTCGTAGCAATACAAACAGCGCGAGGCTTCCAGGTGGGCCTGGCGGGCATTGAGCGGCGGCGCCAGATCGCTGAAGTGACCGGCGAGGGTGGCGCCGTCCAGGGTCGGGTGGGGCAAGTGGTTCAAGGTCTTGATCACGGTATTGGCCTCACGGTTTTTCATCTGCCTCTGACGGGCATGGGGGTTCACGAAAAGCGTTCTGTCCTGCCGTCCTGTAGCTGCCGCCAACCCTGCGGCGGTCTCAAGACCCCCGCGTCTCCTGCGGAGCCGATCGCAGCCTGCGGCAGCGGCTACACAAATCGTGGATCGGCGCTGGTCCTGTAGCCGCTGCCGAGCCTGCGAGGCTGCGAAAAGGCCCGCAGGGCCTTGCTTGGCGATCTCCTGCCAACCCTGCGGTGGTCTCAAGACCCCCGCGTCTCCTGCGGAGCCGATCGCAGCCTGCGGCAGCGGCTACAGATTTGGGGCAGGCATGTATTCAAGCGGGCGCAGGCGCCCGGATCGCGAGCGAGCTCGCTCCTACAAGGTGGTGCTTTTTGATGTGGGAGCGAGCGTGCTCGCGATAGGGGACAACGCCCCCGGTCTCAGCGTTTAACCGCCGTCGGCTTGTGCTGCTCTGCGCGTTTGCTCAGCAGGTCGAACACTGCCGGGTAGGCTGGGCGCTCGATGTAGCGCCCGGCGCCGCGCTCGGCTCGCAGGTCACCGTCGGCCCAGACCACTTTGCCCTGGCTGATGGTGTGGCTGGGCACGCCGCGCACGGTCTTGCCTTCGAAGATGTTGAAGTCCACCTGCTGGTGATGGGTCTTGGCGGAAATGGTGCGGCTGCCGTTGGGGTCCCAAAGCACCAGGTCGGCATCGGCACCGACGCGGATCGCGCCCTTGCGCGGGTAGAGGTTGAAGATCTTCGCGGTGTTGGTGGAGGTCAGGGCCACGAACGCCTGCATCGACAGGCGCCCGCTATTGACCCCTTCATCCCAGAGCACCGCCATGCGGTCTTCGATGCCGGCGGTGCCATTGGGGATCTTGCTGAAGTCGTCGCGGCCGGCGGCTTTCTGTTCGGCGCAGAAGCAGCAGTGGTCGGTGGCGGTGGTGTGCAGGTTGCCCGATTGTAGGCCGCGCCACAGCGCCTGTTGATGGCCGTGTGGGCGGAAGGGCGGGCTCATCACGTAGCCGGCGGCGGTCTGCCAGTCCGGGTCGCGATAGACGCTGTCGTCCAGCAGCAGGTGCCCGGCCAGGACCTCGCCGTACACCGGCTGGCCCTTGCCCCGGGCGTAGCTGATTTCGTCCAGGGCTTCCTGGGTCGACACGTGCACCAGGTACAGCGGGGTACCCAGGGTTTCGGCGATGCGGATCGCCCGGCTGGCGGCTTCGCCTTCCACTTGCGAAGGCCGTGACAGCGGGTGGGCTTCCGGCCCGGTAATGCCCTGGGCCAGCAGCTTGCGTTGCAGGTGATACACCAGCTCGCCGTTTTCCGCGTGCACCGTGGGCACCGCGCCCAATTCCAGACAGCGCTCGAAGCTGGCCACCAGGGTGTCGTCGGCGGCCATAATGGCGTTCTTGTAGGCCATGAAGTGCTTGAAGCTGTTGACGCCATGGTGCTGCACCAGCTCGGCCATTTCCTCGCGCACCTGTTCGCTCCACCAGGTGATGGCCACGTGAAAGCCGTAGTCGCTGGCGGATTTCTCGGCCCAGCCGCACCACTGGTGAAAGGCCTCCAACAGCGACTGCTGGGGGTTGGGAATCACGAAATCGATGATCGAGGTGGTGCCCCCTGCCAGACCCGCCGCCGTGCCGCTGAAGAAGTCTTCGCTGGCCACGGTGCCCATGAAGGGCAGTTGCATGTGGGTATGGGGGTCGATGCCGCCGGGCATCAAGTATTGGCCGCTGCCATCGAGCACTTCACAGCCAGCGGGAATATCCAGATTGTGGCCGATGGCACGAATTAGACCCTCTGCGCAGAGCACATCGGCTTTATAACTTTCATCATGGGTAATAACGGTGGTGCCACGGATCAACAGAGACATTCCGAGTTCCTCGCAGGCATGACCGACTGCTGTCGGCTCTAACTTTTTATTGAACGCGCTAACAACTTAAGCAATCCTGTCAGCGGTGACAGGATTAGAAGCTAGCCGCACTTCAAAGAAACATCAAGAATATTTTTTATAAACATATATAGTCATTAAGTTATTGAATTTTAATGATAAAAAATGAAAATCTGCAAAATGGTGCGACTCCTAACCATTTTGACGCACTTGACAGGATCGAAAAATAGTCGAGATTTCCTATGGTAAATCAGCCGCTTGAGGAGGCGTCGAGAAGCCGCAAAAACAACTAAGGAAATAAACGTGCACTGCTTTGGGTCCTGATCGAGCGGACAACTTGTCAAGCGCCCGGTCTGAGTGATTTGGCAACTAACCGAAGTCGTCAAAGTTGATTGAATAAAACTGAGTGGCATCAGTTGTTTACATGGATTTCGCGCACTGTGCAGAAGCGAGTTCGGTTGTAGTTGGCATCTTTATTGATTGCCGCCGCAGATCGCTGGCCAGGAGGGCGGAAGTCGTCAGTTCTCCGGCCATCGTCCGGCGCGCTGTAGGTAGGTGCGCTGGCCTGATGAGCAAAATAATCAAAAGAACAGTGGAGCGGCCATGCAACAGAACAGATCCCAGGTGACCGAGCGCGCTGGCTTGTATGAGCTGGACGCCGGCAGCGACGTGCTCGACAGCCCCCGGTATAACCACGACATTGCCCCCACCCAGGTCCATGAGCGCACTTGGAACAAGTGGCACATCAGCGCGCTGTGGATCGGCATGTCGATCTGCGTGCCCACCTACACCCTGGGCGGGGTGCTCACCGCCTATTTCGGCCTCAGCGTCGGCGAGGCGCTGTTGGCGATCCTGCTGGCCAATATCGTGGTGCTGATCCCCCTGACCCTCAACGCCTTTGCCGGGACCAAGTACGGCATTCCGTTCCCGGTGCTGCTGCGCTCGTCGTTCGGCATCATCGGCTCTAACGTGCCGTGCCTGATCCGCGCCCTGGTGGCTTGCGGCTGGTTCGGTATCCAGACGATGTTCGGCGGGCTGGCGATCCACCTGTTCCTGGGCTCGATCTTCGAGGGCTGGAAGGCCCTGGGCGGCACCGGTGAGGTGATCGGTTTCATGGTCTTCTGGACCCTCAACCTGTGGGTGGTGCTGCGCGGCGCCGAGTCGATCAAGTGGCTGGAAACCCTGTCCGCGCCGTTGCTGGTGGCGGTGGGCATCGGGCTGCTGGTGTGGGCCTTGCCCAGTGTGTCCCTGAGCGAGTTGCTGGCGATCCCGCCCAAGCGTCCCGAAGGCGCCAGCGTCACCGGTTACTTCATGGCCGGGCTGACGGCGATGGTGGGCTTCTGGGCCACCCTGTCGCTGAATATTCCCGACTTCAGCCGCTACGCGAAAAGCCAGAAGGACCAGATTCTCGGGCAGGTCTTCGGCCTGCCGCTGACCATGTTCCTGTTTGCCGCTCTGGGGGTGGTGATGACCGCCGCCTCGGTGAAACTGGTGGGGGGCACGGTGTCTGATCCGGTGAGTCTGATCGGTCATATCCAGAGCCCGGGCTGGGTGGCGCTGGCCATGGCGCTGATCATCATCGCCACCTTGTCCACCAACACCGCGGCCAACATTGTCTCGCCCACCAACGACTTTCAGAACCTCGCGCCCAAGCTGATCAACCGTAGCACGGCAGTGATCCTCACCGGCCTGGTGGGGCTGGCGCTGATGGGCCATGAATTGCTGAAAAAGCTTGGCCTGCTGGTGTCCGATGTCAGCCTGGAGAGCGTGTATTCCAACTGGCTGCTGGGCTATTCCAGCCTCCTGGGGCCGATCGCCGGGATCATGGTGGTGGACTATTTCATCATCAAGAAACAGCGCCTGGACCTGGCCGGCCTGTACCGCGACGACGTCTATCCCGCGTGGAACTGGCACGGCTTCATCGCCTTCGGCGTGCCGGTGGCCCTGACCCTGATGTCCCTGGGCAGCAGCGCCTTCAACTGGTTCTACAGCTACGGCTGGTTCACCGGCTCGACCCTGGGCGGCTTGCTGTACTACGTGCTATGTACACTGCGTAGCCGGCAGGCGGCCACGGCCAGAACCCCGATATGAATAGGGAGCGTCAGTGCCGGGCGCAGCGCCCAGCGGGGTGGGGCTCAAACCCGTGACAAGGCGCTTGGGCGCCTGCGCGGGCAAGTGGACCAGCGCCTGCTCGGGGCCCGCGCAGACAGAGGGGCAGGGGCCTGTTATCCCGGGCGACTGCCGGCACGGATCGCCCGCCACAAGCAAAACAACAGCCTGAGGAGATCACCATGAACGCTGCCGTCGAAGTTCTGCAATCCAGCCATCAGTACATCAACCGCGACCGCCTCTGGCAGTCGCTCATGGAACTGGCCAAGCTCGGTGCCACGGTCAAGGGCGGCGTCTGCCGCCTGGCCCTGACCGACCTTGACCGTCAGGCCCGGGACTTGTTCGTGCAATGGTGCGAGGCGGCCGGTTGCACGGTCACGGTGGACGGCATCGGCAACATCTTCGCCCGCCGCCCCGGGCGCAACCCGGCGCTGCCACCGGTGATGACCGGCAGCCATATCGACACCCAGCCCACCGGCGGCAAGTTCGATGGCTGCTTTGGCGTGCTGGCCGGGCTGGAGGTGCTGCGCACCCTCAACGACCTCAAGCTGGATACCGAAGCCCCCCTGGAAGTGGTGGTGTGGACCAACGAAGAAGGCTCGCGCTTTCCGCCGTGCATGATGGGCTCTGGGGTGTTCGCCGAGAAGTTCACCCTGGAGGCCACCCTGGCCAAGACCGACGCCGAGGGCCTCAGCGTCGGCGAGGCGTTGAACGCCATCGGCTACGCCGGCAGCCGCCCGGTCAGCGGTCATCGGGTGGGGGCATACTTTGAGGCGCACATCGAGCAAGGCCCCATCCTGGAAGACGAACGCAAGACCATAGGCGTGGTGCTCGGTGCCCTGGGCCAGAAGTGGTTCGACCTCACGCTGCGGGGCGTCGAAGCCCACGCCGGGCCGACGCCGATGCACCTGCGCAAGGACGCCCTGGTGGGCGCTGCGGCCGTGGTCGCGGCAATCAACCGCGCCGCCCTGAGTCACCAGCCCCACGCCTGCGGCACCGTTGGTTGCCTGCAAGCCTACCCGGGCTCGCGCAACGTGATTCCGGGGGAGGTGCGCATGACCCTGGACTTCCGTCACCTGGAACCGGCGCGCCTGGATTCGATGATTGCCGAGGTGCGCCAGGTGATCGACAACACCTGCGAAGAGCATGGACTGAGCTTCGAACTGACCCCCACCGCGGACTTCCCGCCGCTGTACTTCGACCCGGCGTGCGTCGACGCCGTGCGCGGTGCGGCCCAAGGGCTGGGCCTGTCCCACATGGACATCGTCAGCGGCGCCGGGCACGACGCGATCTTCGTCGCCGAACTGGGCCCGGCGGGGATGATCTTCGTGCCTTGCGAAGGCGGCATCAGCCACAACGAAATCGAGAACGCCGACCCCGACGACCTTGCCGCGGGTTGCGCGGTGCTGCTGCGGGCCATGCTCGCTGCTTCCCAGGCCATCGCCCACGGCAAGACTTGACGCCCGCATTGTGGCGAGGGCGCTTGTTCCCTCGCCACGCTCACGCAGACAGCAGGGCTACGCGACCCGCCACTGAATCACTTCCAGCACCGCGCAGCCTTCTCGGGTGAGCAGATGCACACCGCGGGTGATGCGGGTCAGGTCGCAATCGCTGATGTCTTTCAGCCCCAGGGTGGACAGGCTGTCCATCAGGTCGAGGACCACGGTGAAATGGTGGGCGGCGCTGGCCAGGTCGCTCAAGGGGGCCTGGGTGTCGAGGTAGAACACCGGGTGTTCGGTGTCGTGGGTGTCGATGGGGGTGAAGCGGGGGAGGTGATGGTCAGTCATCGGTGTAGCTCCTATAAATTGAGCTACCACCTTTCGCGGCCAAGCGAATGAGGGTGGCAGCTGTACGCGGGTTGGCCGACCGGCTATAGGAAACCGGCACACCCGAAGGTGTCCCACGCACAGCCGCCATGAGACAAAATTGCAGGCACAAAAAAAGCGCCTGCAATGATGTTTTGGACGCTGATGCGTTCCTATATTCGACCGGCCAAGGTCGCTCGCGGATTTTGCCGCGAGGGCGAACTATAGGGGGGATGCCAGAGCGGTGCAACCGGGCATTGAAGGTGATGTTTGAGTGGTTGTGTCGACTGTCTGGTGGCCGGATCTGAAGGGGACATCTCCGTTGCTGCGGGTGTGGTGGCTGGCGGTTTCGCCCTTACGGCGAGTCACTTTTACCAAACGCCGTAAAAGTAACCAAAAGGGCTTGCCCCTCCATGGGCCCCTCGCTGGGGCTCGGGGTTCCCTCGCTTCGGCATTGCTCCGGGGGCCCGCCGCCAACCGGCCATCCATGGCCGGGTGGCGGCTAGCTCGGCATCCATGCCGAGCTGCCCCCTACGCAACGCCTACGCTCGGCCGGCTGGGAAGGGGCCGGAAGATCAAAAGCAAGAGCAAAAGCCAAGCGCGTTTTACGCGCTATCTGTTTCAGGCCGGCCGCAAGGCCGCCGTCAGATTTTGCCTTTGCTTTTGATCTTGCTTTTGATCTTCCTGCCCCTTTAGACACGATGGCCGAACGCAGGCATTGAGCCGTGGGTAACCCGGCAGGACGCCGGGTTAGCCGCACTGGGCCAGGGATGGCCCATTGCGGCGGCCCACGGATCAATGCCGGAGTGAGGGCATGCCGAGCCTAAGCGAGGCACCGAGTGGAGGGGCAGGAGCCCTTTGCTTACTTTGGGGCTTTTCCAAAGTGAGTCGCCGTAAGGGCGAAACCCTAAGTGGCCGTGACCGCAGCAACGGATATGTACCCAGAACTCGCGGTAAGGGCGAATCACTTTGGCAAAGCCGGAATGCCGGTCCAGCTCAAAATAACCAAAGGGTTCCTGCTCCGGTTTCCGGCGCCTCGTTCCGGGCTTCTGAAGTGGGCGTGAGAGCAAGTGCAAAGCCCTCAAACGCCCTGCAAGACCCTCAACGCAGCCTGAGCCAAAAAGCCCGATCGGCTTTTCTGTTCCGGATGATGTTTCACATATTCATCAATTCGATTCAGCAAATAGCCCGGCAGCGTGATGTTGAGTTTTTCCGCCTTGCCCATGTAGCGAGTGATGTCGATATCAATCACGGCCCAAGTGCAGCCTTGATACTGGGGATTGGCGGCGTGGAGGGTCACTGTGCGCGCGGTGGGAATGGCTGCTCCTTCTTCGGCCAGTAATTCCAGGTGGCCTTCGATGGCTTCGCGGGCCATGGCCATGGCGTCGTCGAGGTCGTCACCGGCGGAGAAGCAGCCAGGAATATCGGGTACTTCCACACCCCAGGCGTGTTGGTCGTCACCGGGGAGAATGGCAATGGGATAGAGCATGGACTGATCCTCCTTCGGACCTGGGAGCGTTGAGCCTGAGTGCTTAGAGCCGGGCTTGTTTCAATATGCGGCTTACCGTTTGGCCAGTAGATCTTTTTTGGCAGGGGGAATGGTGACCAGGCCTGGCTTGGTTGGCTGTTTGAAGTGGTGGTGACTGCCCTTGACCCTGACCAGATACCAACCATCTGCTTCGATTTGAGCGATGAGTTGCCGGCTGTTCACATCACTTTCAACTCCCTGTCGTGGTGGTTATGGTGACTACTTTTGAGACTGTCAGAAATTTTGTGTTCGGGCATACCATGAGTAAGAGGTGCATGTATGCCAACCAAAAAGAAACCGCTTCGAGAGTTACCAAAGGTTCCGAAAGAGCTGCTTGAGCAGTTTTCCGCTGCTCCGCTGATGACCGCAGAAGCCATCGAAGAAGCCTCTGCAGCGTTCAAGAAGGCGCTGATTGAGCGAGCCCTGAATGCTGAGCTGGGTCATCACCTGGGCTATCCTCCGGGCGCACAGCGGCCGGAGGATGAAACCAACCTGCGCAATGGCAAGAGCGCTAAGACGGTACTCACCGGTGATGGCCCGCTACGGCTTGATATTCCTCGTGACCGGGATGGCAGCTTTTCGCCCATTCTGATTCCCAAGCACGAGCGCCGTTACACCGGTTTCGACGACAAGATCATCGCCATGTATGCCCGCGGGATGACGGTTAGGGAGATCCGGGCCTTTCTTTCCGAGCAGTACGGAACGGACGTATCACATGACTTCATCAGCTCCGTGACCGATGAGGTCATGGAAGAGATTGGTGCCTGGCAGCAGCGCCCGCTGGAGCCGATGTATCCGGTCATTTTCTTTGATGCGCTGCGAGTCAAAATCCGCGAAGAAGGCTTGGTTCGTAACAAGGCGGTCTACTTGGCGCTGGGCGTTTTGCCCGATGGCACCCGCGATATTCTGGGCATCTGGATCGAGAACACCGAAGGCGCGAAGTTCTGGATGAAGGTGTTCAACGACCTCAAGACCCGTGGCGTCGAGGACGTGCTGATTGCTGTGACCGACGGCCTTAAAGGGATGCCAGAGGCGCTCAGTGCGGTGTTCCCGGACACAACGCTGCAGACCTGCATCGTGCACCTGATCCGCAATAGCCTCGACTATGCGGCCTGGGACAAACGTAGAGCCTTGGCCAAGGCCCTCAAGCCGATCTATCAGGCAGTTAACGCCGAAGCTGCTGAACAGGCGCTGGATGAGTTTGAAAACGGGCCCTGGGGTAAGCAATATCCAACGGTGGTGGCTGCCTGGCGACGGGCGTGGGATCGAGTTATTCCGTTCTTTGTCTTCCCACCCGCCATCCGGAAAGTGATCTACACCACCAATGCCATCGAGAGCATCAACGCCCAGTTACGCAAGATCATAAAAACCCGTGGCCACTTCCCGAACGATGATGCGGCGACCAAACTGATCTGGCTGGGGCTGCGCAACATCACAGCGAACTGGGGCTCAGCGGCGCATGATTGGAAAAGTGCGATGAATCAGTTTGCGATTTTGTACGGAGATCGATTTATCAGGCCGACCTGGTAAAAGCATGGCCTGCCTAGCGGCAGGCCGTTACCGGCCCGCACACAAAAAATCTGACAGTCCCCTACTTTTTGCCGCTCAACACTATTAGCAACGGTTGGCGACTCATACGGCGAGGCGGCAAACCTCAAGCTTTTAGCTTGCCGCTTGCCGCTACAAACTTGTCGCTGATTCTCCTCCTCCCAACGCCACCACCAACCCCACACTGGCCTGCAACTCCCGGGTCTGCACCGCCTGCAACCCCCGTTGCGCCTGCAAGGCCGCGGTCTGCGCCGTCACCACATCCAGGTAACTCACCGCCCCGGCCTGATAGCTGTTCATGGCCAAGGTCTGGGTATGCAACGCCGTATTCACCGCCGACTGCTGATCCAGCGCCTCCTGGCGCAAATCCCGCAGTTGCCCCAGGTTGTCCTCCACCTCGCGCACCGCCCGCAGCACTTGCCCACGGTAATGCGCGGCGGCCTCTTCGAACTCGGCATGGGCCTGGCGCTCATTGGCGCTCAACCGTCCGCCGTCAAAAATCGGCAGGTTCACCAACGGCCCCAAGGCCCAATAGCGATTACCCGCCGCCAGCAGGTTGCCCACGCCCTGGGTCTGGCCACCGAGCATGCCGGTCAGGCTGAAATCCGGATACCAGGTCGCGCGGGCCACGCCGATGCCGGCATTGGCGGCGTACACCCGGCGTTCAGCGGCGGCAATATCGGGCCGGCGTTGCAGCAGGGTGCTGGGCAGTTGCCGGGGAATGCTCGGCAGGTTCAGCAGTTGCGCAGAGGGCGCCAGGTGGAATTGGCTGGCCGGTTCGCCCACCAGTTCGCCGATGGCATGTTCGGTGAGGTTGCGCTCGGCGCGCACTTCGTCCAATTCGGCTTCGGCGCTGGCCAGTTGGCTCTGGGCCCGGGTCAGGTCCAGTTCCGAGGCGATCTGCCCCTGGTAGCGGTCGCGGGTCAGTTGCAGGGTCTGGGCGTAATCCTCCAGGGAGTGGCTGAGGATGCGGCTCTGGGCGTCCAGGCCATTGAGTTGCACATACAGGCTCGCCAATTGTTTTTGCAGGCTCAGGCGCGCCGCTACCAAGTCGTCGCCGGAGGCTTGGGCCTGGGCGTCTCCGGCCGCCGCTTGATTGCGAATCCGCCCCAGAGGTCGAGGTCGAAGCTCAGGGCAAAACCGGCGGTGTTGCTGTTGTAGATCGACGGTTGCGTGCTGCCGCGCAGGGGGCGGTTGTCCGACTGGTGCTGGTGCAACGGTTGGGCGCTGGCGCTGATCTGCGGGAACAGCCCGGCATGCAGTTGGCTGGAGTAGGCCTGGGCAGCGTCGTAGTGGGCCAGGGCCGCCGCCAGATCCGAGTTGGCTCGGAGCAGGCGTTGTTGCAGGTCATCCAGCTGCGGGTCCTGGTACAGCCGCCACCAGTGCTCGGCGATCCCCTGGGGCGTGGCGTCATGACGCAAGAGGCTGAAGCGGCAATCACCGCCACCGATGTGGCATTTGGCGAAGTGGCGCAAATGATCACCGCCGCGCGGCAACGGGCGGTGCGGGCGGTGAACACTGAACTGGTGGAACTGTACTGGCAGGTCGGGGCCTACATCAGCCGCAAGATCCAGGCGGCGGAATGGGGCGATGGCGTGGTCCAGCAATTGGCGGAATACCTGGCGCGGCAGCAGCCGGGGCTGCGGGGGTTTACCCGACGTAACCTGTTCCGCATGCGTCAATTCTACGAGGCCTATCGAGGGGAGGAGAAAGTGTCAGCAGTGCTGTCACAATTACCCTGGACCCAGAACCTGATCATTCTTGCGCAAGGCAAGTGTGCGCAAGAGCGCGAGTTTTATCTGCGCATGGCCATTCAGGAGCAGTGGTCGACCCGAGAACTGGAACGGCAGATCAAATCCGCCCTGTTCGAACGCACGCTGACCCGCCCGGCAAACGCCTCGGCCACCTTGAGGCAGGACCGCCCCGAAGCCCTGAAGGTGTTCAAGGATGCCTATATGGTGGAATTTCTCGGCCTGGCCCAGGGGCATGATGAAGCCGATCTGCACCAGGGGCTGGTGCGCCAGCTCAAGGATTTTCTGATCGAGATGGGGCGCGACTTCTGCTTTGTCGCTTCTGGCTATCCCCTGCAGGTCGGCGGGCGCGATTTTGCCCTGGATCTGCTGCTGTTCCATCGTGGGTTGAATTGCCTGGTGGCCGTTGAACTCAAGGTCGGGCGTTTCGAGCCGGAGTACCTGGGCAAGCTGGACTTCTACCTGGAGGCCTTGGACCGTCAGGTGCGCAAACCCCATGAAAACCCGGCGCTGGGCGTGTTGCTCTGTGCCAGCAAGCATGACGAGGTGGTGGAATATGCCCTCAACCGTTCACTGTCGCCGGCGTTGATCGCCGAGTACCGGACCCAACTGCCGGACAAGAAGCTGCTGCAGGCCAAGCTGCAGGAGTTTTATGCCCTGGACACGCAGGCGCGGTGAGCCGGGCGGCCATGGTGCCCGGAGTTTTGCAGGGACTTGTTGAGTTGCATGCGCCCCCTGACGCCGACCTGCGGCTTATTCCGGCTCGCTGCCGAACCAGTCCGCGAGGCGTGCGCTGGCTTGTTCCCGGACCTCGGCGTTGATATGCGCAGCCACAGCCACCACTGAACCGGCCAGCAGCCCAAGGTCATCGGTGTATCCGGCCCCGGGGAGCAGGTCGGGGACGATGTCCAGCGGCAGTATGAAGTAACCCAGCGCGGCGTAGATGGTGGTCTTGGCCCAGATCGGGGTTTGTGGTCGTTGCGCGGCGTAGTAGAGCCACAGGGCCTTTTGGATCAAGGCCCGGCCGATGCGCGAGGCGTAGCGGCCGATCTTGCGCCAGAGACAGAGTTCAAGGGATTGGGCGGTGGACATGGCGCACTCCTGGAGGACATGGGTCGAGGTCATGGTCGCCACCCGGGCGCTGGACCGGCAGAGGCCAATATTTCCCCGGTGGTTGCCCAGGTAGGAGCCGGCTTGCCGGCGAGGAGGCCGGCCCTGGCGCCGTGAATCCTGGGTCAGGTCTGCGGTGTCTGTCAGGACGCCTTCGCTGGCAAGCCAGCTGCCACAGTGCCGCTGGGAGTACGGGTCAGGACTGGCGACGGGCCACCAGGTGCTGGAACAGCAGCATGCCCAGGAGCATGGCCAGGACGAACACCCAGGCTTGCCAGTGCCCGCCCGGCAACAGCACCAGGGCCGGCCCCGGGCAGATCCCGGCGATGCCCCAGCCGACGCCGAACAGCAGGCTGCCACCGATCAGGCGCCGATCGACACTGCGCTTGGCGGGAATCTGCATGGGGGCCCCGAGCAGCGAGCGCGAGCGGCCCATGGCCCAATGGAAGGGCCACCAGGCCGCCGCGATGGCGCCGAGCATCACCAGCACCAGGGACGGGTCCCAGGTGCCCGCCAGATCGAGAAAGCCCAAGACCTTGGCCGGGTTGGCCATACCCGCCAGCAAAAGGCCAATGCCGAACAGCAGGCCGGCGATAAAAGCGCTGAGTTTTCTCATGGCAGCAGCCCCAGTTCGTGGCGCAGCCGGTGCCCATGAAGCACAGGGTGGCGATGATCGAGCGTGGCGACAGTCGGGAAATACCGCAGACCCCGTGGCCGCTGGTGCAACCGGCGCCGTAGCGGGTACCGATGCCCACCAGCAGGCCGGCGCTGATCAGGCCGAGCAGACCGCCCTGGAACTCGGCGACGGGCAGGGCGTGAAACAGGCCCCAGAGCAGCGGCGCCAGCAGCAGCCCGAGGATGAACAGGGCTTTCTCGCCCCAGCCGTCGCTGCCCGGTTGCAGCAGGCTGCCGAGCAGGCCGCTGATTCCGGCGATGCGCCCGTTGGCGACGATCAACGCGCCCCCGGCCAGGGCCGAGCCCGGGGTGAAATGTGCGGCGTCAAAGAGTATATCGATTTCCTCTGCATGGCCCATGCTGGTGCAGGGGCCGGTCATGGCTCAGGCATTTCCACCGCGCAACCGCAGCGTCGGTGCGTACGCCGTCGCCGGCCAGCCAGCGCCTACAGGTGGTGTGTACCCGCTGCTGTAGAAGCCGGCTTGCCGGCGAAAGGGCTTCAATGGGGCAACCAGCCCAAGGCCGCGCTTGCCAGCAGCAGGGCTGCCAGGATGCCGGTGATGGCAAATAGTTGTTGCAAGCGCGGTCCCGCCAGGTGCCTGGCCAGTTGCCGTCCTGCGACCAGGCCCACCACCGCGCCCAGGGCAAAGGGCGCGCCCACCGCCCAGTGCATCACCCCACTGAGGCTGGCGGTGATCACGCTGCCCAGGGACACCAGGGCAATCACCGCCAATGAGGTGGCGACGATGCTCTTGCTGTCCAGGTTGGTATAGCGGCTCAGGGCCGGGATGATCACGAAACCTCCTCCCACCCCCAGCAACCCCGACAGCAGGCCCGAGAGCATGCCGGTGAAGGTCAGGGCGCGGGCGCAGGGCAGGGTCCAGCGCAAGCGGCCCTGAGCCGGGTTGAGCACGCAGGGTAGGAAGGCCGGACGAGGCGCCGCCTGGCCGTGTTTCAGTTCCTGGCTGGCTTTACGCAGAATCCGTGCGCAGGCGTACAGCAGCACCAGGGAGAACAGCAACGCCAGCGGCATGTTCGGCAGCCGGTGGGCCAGCCACAACCCAAGGGGCGCCATGAGCACGCCGACCCCGGCGACCAGGCCCGCCGCGCGGTAGCGCACGATGCCCTGGCGCAAGCCGAGTATCGCGCCGACGCTGGCTGCCAGGCCCACCGCCAACAGGCCGATCGGGCCTGCCTCGACCATGCTCAAGCCCAGGCCAAAGACCAGCAGCGGCACCGCGAGGATGCCGCCACCGGCCCCGGTCAGCGCCAGGATCGCGCCGATGATTGTTCCCAGCCCGGCACCTAGCAGACTGTGTTCATTCATGTTTTTGGGGTGTCCATGGTCAAGGTCGGTTGGGCCAGCCATTCATGGCCCTTGAGCATGCCGCGCCAATACAGCGGCGGCAGCAGACGCTCTTTCAGCCACCAGGCGCGGCGGGTCGGCTGGCGCCCGTCCAGTAGCCAGTTGGGAAAGCTGGGTGCCAGTTTGCCGCCGTAGGTGAACTCGGCGAGGACGATCTTGCCCCGTTCCACTGTCAGCGGGCAGGACCCATACCCGTCGTATTCGGCCAGTCGGGTCAGGCGCTTGAGGGCTACCAGCACATTATTGGCCACCACCGGTGCCTGTTTACGCGCCGCGGCGGCAGTCTTGGCATTGCTGGTGTTGGTGGCGTCTCCCAGGCCGTGGATGTTGACGAAGCGCGTGTGGCGCAGGCTGCCGGGGTCGACGTCAATCCAGCCGGCGGCGTCCGCCAGCGGGCTGTGGCGGATGAAGTCCGGTGCACATTGCGGCGGCACCACGTGCAGCAGGTCGAAGGCGCGTTCCAGGGTTTGCTGGCTGCCGTCGGCCAGGATGCGGACGAAGGTTGCCCGTTTGCCGGGACCGTCCACTGCCACCAGGTTGTGGCCGAAGTTCAAGTCGATGGCGTACTTCCTGATGTATTCCATCAGCGCGGGCACGTAGTCCGCGACGCCGAACAACACGCCACCGGCATTCATGAAACTGGCGTTGATCGCCCCCAGACGGCCGTGGCGCAGCCAGTGATCGCAGGACAAGTACAGGGCTTTTTGCGGAGCCCCGGCGCACTTGATCGGCATCGGCGGTTGGCTGAACAGCGCCTGGCCCTGTCGCAGTTGTTGCACTTGTTGCCAGGTGTAGGGCGCCAGGTCGTAGCGGTAGTTGGAGGTCACGCCGTTGTTGCCCAGGGCTTGCGGCAGGCCGTCGATGGCCGCCCAGTCGAGCTTGAGCCCCGGGCAGACGATCAACTGGTCGTAGGCGAGGACTCGGCCGTCGTCGAGCACCAGGGCGTTGTTGTCCGGCTCGAACTGGCTGACGGCGTTGCGGATCCACGTGACGCCCTTGGGGATCAGTGACGCCATGCTGCGAACGGTGGACTCGGCGCTGAACACACCGCCGCCTACCAGGGTCCAGCCGGGTTGGTAGTAGTGGAGCTGGGCGGGGTCGATGATCGCCACGTCCAGGTGCGAGTCGCGGGACATGAGACTGGCGGCAACGGCGATGCCGGCGGCACCGCCGCCGACGATCAGCACCTGATGGCTGCCGTTGACGGCGCGCAGGGCTGGGTTGATGGGACGCATGGCAAAGTCTCCGTTTGGAGTAATCGTTATAGGGTATTGAGGGGGATCTTCAGGTAACTCACGCCGTTGTCCTCGGGTTCGGGGAAGTGCCCGCTGCGCATGTTGACCTGCACCGAAGGCAGGATCAGCACCGGCATGTCCAGGGTGGCGTCGCGGGCTTCGCGCATGGCCACGAAGCTGTCTTCGTCGATGCCCTGATGAATGTGGATGTTGTGGTCGCGCTGCTCGGCGACGGTGGTCATGTACTGCAGCTCGCGGCCGTTGGGCAGGTAGTCGTGGCACATGAACAGCCGGGTTTCTGGGGGCAGGGCGAGGATCTTGCCGATGGAGCGGTACAAGGTGCGTGCATCGGCCCCGGGGAAGTCGCAGCGGGCGGTGCCGTAATCGGGCATGAACAGAGTGTCGCCGACAAAGGCCACGGTTTCGTCACCGGCCTGGACCAGGTAGGTCATGCAGGCCGGGGTGTGGCCGGGGGTGTGCATGGCCCGGGCCGCGAGCCCGCCGATGGCGAACTCGGCGCCGTCCGCCAGTAGTACATCGAACTGGCTGCCGTCGCGGGCAAAGGTCGGTGCTTCGTTGAACAGCGTGCCGAAGACTTTTTGCACGCGGGTGATCTGGTTGCCGATGGCCACCTGAGCGCCCAGTTGCTCTTTGAGGTAGGCAGCGGCGGACAGGTGATCGGCGTGTACGTGGGTTTCCAGGATCCAGTCCACCTGGGCCTCCAGCTCACGCACGCGGGCGATCAGGCGGTCGGCGGAGGCGGTGCGGGTGCGGCCGGATTTCGGGTCGTAGTCCAGCACGCTGTCGATCAGTGCGCAGTGGCGGCTGGGCAGGTCCATCACCAGATAGCTGATGGTCCAGGTATGGCTGTCGAAAAAGGCTTCTACACGCAGCGTGTCGCTGATGATCATGGGGCACTCCAGGCAATGAAGGTGAGGGCAGTCTGCGCTGACGCTCGTTCCTTGAAGTGTCAATAAACGTGCCAAACCCCCAGGCCTTACTTGGGGCCGCAGATTCATTGAGTGAGAGGGTTTTGGCGGTAATCGATCAGTGGTTTTTGCATGGACTGCCAGGTAAGGGTGGCAGTCATGTGGCAGTTGATGGCAGATATTGGCAGAAGGCCGTGCGCTGCACTAAGCTAGCGCCACTGCCCCGGAGCCCTTATGTCCCTGATCGCCACCGACCTTGCGCATCCGCAGGTGTCTGCCCTGGTTTCCTACCTTGAGCACGACCCGCAACCAACCATCGTGCTTGACACCGACTACAACATCATCGCGGCCAACGCGGCCTACCAGCGTCAGTTCGGTGTCGCTGGCAAGCCGCATCTGGGCGCTAAGTGCTATCGCGTGTCGCACCAGTTCGCCGTGCCCTGCGATCAGGCCGGCGAGCATTGTCCGATGCGCAAGGCCCACGACAGCCGGGCACCGGAGCGCATGCTGCACATCCACCACACGCCTCGCGGGCCGGAGCACGTGGATGTGGAGTTGCGACCGATCATCGGTGATTGCGGGACGGTAGTGGCCTACGTCGAACGCTTGAGTTCGGTGGCGGTGGCCTCGGTGCAACCCCAGCAGAAGGGCCTGGTGGGGCGCTCGCCGGCGTTCAACGAAGCCTTGAGCGCCTTGCAGCGAGCAGCCCCGGCGCCGATTCCGGTGCTGCTGCAGGGCGAGTCCGGTACCGGCAAGGAACTCTTTGCCCGCGCCCTGCATGACGGCAGCCCCCGGGCCAGTGGGCCGCTGGTGGTGGTGGACTGCACCGGGCTCACCGAAAGCCTGCTGGAAAGCGAGTTGTTCGGTTATGAAAAGGGTGCCTTTACCGGCGCCCTGCAGCGCAAGATCGGTCTGGCGGAGGCGGCTCATGGCGGGACGTTGTTTCTCGATGAGATTGGCGAAGTGCCCCTGGCCATGCAGGTCAAACTGTTGCGTCTGATCGAGTCCGGCAGCTTTCGCCCGGTGGGCAGCCTGCGTACCGTGCACTCGGATTTTCGCCTGGTGTCCGCGACCCATAAACCGCTCAAGGAGATGGTCGCCGCAGGCACATTCCGCCAGGACTTGTACTACCGCATCAGCGCGTTTCCGATCCGCCTACCCGCCCTGCGTGAACGCAGCGAAGACCTGCCGTTGCTGATCGACAGCCTGTTGCGCCGCCTCGATTCGGCTGTGGTGCCACGGGTTGATCCTCAGGCGTTGGAGCAATTGAGCCTGTACAGCTACCCGGGCAATATCCGCGAATTGCGCAACATTCTTGAGCGGGCGCGGTTGTTCTGCGACGACGGGGTGATCCGTCTGCAGGACCTGCCGCCGGAGTTGCGCAGCTCGTCAGCGCCGGCGCCGGTCAAACGGCGCCGGGCCGGCAAGGACCTGGAGCAACTGGCCCATGCCCTGGAAGTCTTTGAGGGTTCGCGCAGTGAATTGGCCAAGGCCCTAGGCTTGAGCGAGCGCACCTTGTACCGGCGTCTTAAGGCGCTGGGTCTTTAGTCGCCTGAGGCTGCTTGGGCAGTGGCAGGTCGCGGGCCATCACCCACATGCCGATCTGCTCCAGGTCGGTGTTGAACGGCACTTCGCTAATCTGCCGCAAGCCGGCACTTTCATAAAAACGCCGGGCACCGCTGTTGCTCTTGAGCACGTCCAGCCACAGGCAGGTTTCTCCGGCGTCGCTGGCCCGTTGCAGCACGTGCTGCAGCAGGCGTCGGCCATAGCCTTTGCCGGCCTGGGACTTGAGCAGGTAGATCTTTTGCAGTTCGGCCCCGGACGCCTCGCTCCCCGGCACCGGTCGCCGCCAGTTGAGCTTGGCGAAGCCGATGGGCTGCTGTGCGTCCAGGGCCAGCAGCCACAGATGACTGTGCCGGGCGTCGAGGGATTGGGCGAGGTGTTCGGGGGCGAAGTCCTGATTCAGAAACTGCTGCAGGCCGGCGCTGCTCCAGATCGAGGAGAAATGTTCGCGGTAGGTGGCGCAACCGATGGCCTGGAGCAATTGGATGTCCCGGGTGTCGGCTTCGCGGATGGTGATCATGCTTCACTTCCTTGAGGATGGTCAGACCAAGCACAGCAGCTTAGTCCCTTGCACGTTGCTGCTCCAGTGCGGCGTGGCGACCGCGCCAGGGCACGATAGCGGCGGCTCATGGTCGTAGTTTCAAGCCCTTTCTTGCTCGGCGCGCGGGATCTATCAGTGCGACGCCGGCCCATCTGGAGACGCCATGAGCCAGGCCGTACTTGCCACCGAAACCAATCGCCACCCACTGCAGCAGATCATCTCCGGCTTGTCTGACGGGGTGATCCTGGTTAAAACCGACCCGGCCAAGACCTTGCTTTGGGCCAATGATGCGGCGCTGGCCATGCACGGGGTCAGCGAGGTCGGTCAACTGGGGGGCAATGCCGAGGAATATGCCCAGCGCTACGCCTTGCGCTACCGCAACAATCACCCGCTGGCGCTGGACAGCTATCCCATCAGTCGGGTAGCCGCCGGCGAGCGCTTCAGCGATGTCGTGGTGGAGGTGCAGGCCCAGATCGATGGCGAATCCCGCTGCTGGGTGCATCGGGTTCGCAGCATGATTCTCACCGATCGCAGCGGTGCGCCGGAGTCCCTGGTGCTGATCCTCAGCGACGCCACCGACTGGGCCAGCGCCGAGCAGCGTTTCGAGAAGACCTTCAATGCCAACCCGGCGCCAGCGGTGATCTGCCGGCTCAGCGACCTGCGCTATATCAAGGTCAACCAGGGCTTTTTGGAGATGACCGGCTACGCTCGGGACCAGGTGATTGGCCGTTCGGTGTACGAGCTGGATGTGCTGGAGGATGCCGAGCACAAGGACCTCGCCGTCGAGCGCCTGGGCCGGGGCGCAACCATTCCGCAGATGCAGGCCGAACTGCGCCTGCCCGATGGTGGCAGCAAGCTGGTGATCGTTGCCGGCCAGCCCTTGGACATCAACGATGAGGACTGCATGCTGTTTTCCTTCATGGACCTGGAGCCGCGGCGCAAGGCCGAAATCGCCCTGCGCCAGAGCGAGGAGCGCTTTGCCAAGTCGTTCCGCCTGACCCCGGTGCCAACCCTGGTGTGCAGCGCCGAACAGCAGATCGTCGATGTCAACGAGGCCTTTCTCAATACCTGTGGCTACAGCAGCGAGGAACTGCTGGGCAAGACCGTGGCGGCCATCGGGTTCATTGCCGAGGCGCCAGCGGCTGAGCAACTGTTCGCGCAGTTGGAGAAGGTCGGCAACGTCGAGGGCCAGGACCTCAAAGTGCGGAAGAAAAACGCCGAACGGATCGATTGCGTGGTTTACGCCGACACGCTGAGCATCCAGGACAGCCCCTGTTATCTGCTGGTGCTGATGGACATCAGCGAACGCAAGCGCTCGGAGTTGGAGCTGGTCGGCGCGATTGAAGAAGTGATGCGCGACGCCTCATGGTTCAGCCAGACCCTGATCGAAAAGCTGGCCAACGTGAAAAAGCCCCGCAACGCCGAGGTCTCCGGGGTGTCCTCCGCCGACCTGACCAATCGCGAGCGCCAGGTGCTGGGGTTGATTTACCAGGGGCTGGCGGACAAGGAGATTGCCGCGCAACTGCAACTGGCGCCCAACACCGTGCGCAACCACGTCGCCACGCTGTATTCCAAGCTTGGCGTGCACCGGCGTGGCGAGGCGATCGTCTGGGCCCGCGAGCGCGGTCTGTTCGTGGGGACGCCACGGCCTGTGCGGCGCTGATACCCGTGCAAATGCACCAGTGCGGCCAGTACAAATGCGCCTTCTGCCCACCCCCCGGCTTTTTTACCCTGTGATCCCGCGCAGGCCCTTGTATCGGGCCTGGGCGATGTGAACCACAGCAAAGGGATAGCCAGCATGGGTGATGAACGGATCAAGGGGCGCGCGGGCAACGTCGCGGGCAAGGCTCAGACGGCGGCGCCGAGACCCCGGCGGTGATTACCCAGGCACGCTTGCGTGGGTACATCGAGCAGCGCCTGGCGCCCCTGGCCTGCAGTTTCAGCACCGCCGGCGACGGTACCCTGACCTTGCGCGTGTTCGAGCCCGAAAGCGGTCGGGTCGATCTGGTGGTGACAGGGCTCAGCGCCAAGGCACTGCAAAGCGAGGCCGATGTACTGAAGATCATCGACGAGTTGCTTTACGAACTGGACAGCAACTCCCTGGGCCAGCTCGAACTGGGGCCTTGATCTCGACCCTGGCTACAGCTGCATGCAAGGGACTGCTGAGCGTTTCGCCGGTTCGCCAAGGCTCGACAGCTGCTACAGACGCGTGGCTTTTGGTGGCAGCTGCCGCAGGCTGCGATCTCCTGCGCAGCAGGCACGCTGTTCCCGGCGGCGCGAAAGGGCGTTAGGCAAGGGCCTGCGGGCCGCTCAATGCTCGCTGATCAGGCTGGCTCGGCAGTCCAGGCTCAGGCGCGCCCCGCCCAGTTCGCTGCTGCCCACGTCCAGTTTGAAACCGTGCAGGTTGACGATCGCTGCGACAATCGACAGGCCCAGGCCAAAGCCGCCCTGGGCGTTGTTTACATCCACTCGGTAGAAGCGTCGGAACACTGTCGCGCGTTCCGACGGGGCAATGCCCGGCCCGGAGTCGAGCACTTCCAGGCGTGCACTGCCGTCGGCATTGAGGCCGCGCAGGATCACCTCGCCGCCGGGGGGAGTGAATTTGATCGAATTGCTCAGCAGGTTGGCCAGGGCCTCGAACAATAAGGCGCGGTCGCCGGTCAGGCGCGGCAGGCTCGCGGGAACATCCAGCACCAGCCTCAGTTGGCCTTCTTCGGCGAGCGGCAGGTAGAAGTCGTAGAGCTCCTGGAGCAGTGGCAAAGGATCGAGTTGCAGAAAGCCCGAGCGGCGTTGCTGGTCTTCCAGTTCGCAGATGCGCAGCAACCCGCGAAAGCGCGCCATCAGGGTGTCGGCTTCGGCCAGCAACTGGTCCATCTGCAGGGCCTGGGGCGAGCCTTCTTCGGCTTGTTGCTGCAAACGGTAGAGTTGCGCCCGCAGGCGGGTCAGGGGTGTGCGCAGGTCGTGGGCGATGTTGTCGCACACGCCCTTGACCTCATGCATCAGGCGTTCGATGCGTTCGAGCATGGCGTTGACGATGGCTGCCAGCATGTCCAACTCGTCCCGGCGTTGCGACAACGGCAGGCGCCGGGTCAGGTCGCCGGCGACGATCGCCTCGGCGCTGGCCTGGATCTGGCGGATGCGCCGCAACGGCCGGCGGCGCAGCAGGTGCCAGCCCGCGACCCCGGGAATGATGGTCAGGGAGATCCCCCAGAGCAGGGCGTGCAGGATGATTCGGGTTACCGCAAACAGCGAACCGTTGTCGCGCACCAGCACCAGCCAGCGGCCGTCGCGGGTGTGGGTGGCCACCGCGTCGCAGCTGTCCCGGGGCAGGCTCGGGTCGTCCGAGGCGATGCAGTTTTTCAGTTCGTGGATCAGGCCGTCCAGGGGCAGGTCCTCGGGGATCTGACGAATCGGCCCGCTCAAGGACCGGCGCTGTTCGTCGAACAGGCCATAGGCATCGATGGCGCGCATGTCGAAGGTCATGCTGGTGGCCAGGGCTTCTTCCAGTTGCTCGCCTTCGAAGCGCGCGAACAGGTGCTGGCGCTGCATCAGCGAGTGCTTGGCCAGGTTGTCCAGGTAGGTCGACACTTCGTAGTACAGCACCCCCATGAGGATGCAGCTCCAGGCCACGAACAAGGCGCTGTAGAGCGCCAGCAGGCGGCTGCTGGAGGAGCGCCAGCCTTTAGAGGGGTTCGGCAATGACATAGCCCGAACCTCGCACGGTGCGGATCAACGGGGGCAGGCCGGGCGGGTCGATCTTCTTACGCAGGCGGCCGATGTGCACATCGATCAGGTTGGTCCCGGGGTCGAAGTGGTAACCCCAGACTTCCTCGAAGATCATCATTCGCGAGAGGATCTGGCCGGTGTTGCGCATCAGAAATTCCAGCAGTTTGTATTCGGTGGGCAGTAGGCTCAGCAGTTGCTCGGCGCGGGTGGCCTCGCGGCTGATCAGGTTCAGTTCCAGGTCCGCCACCCGCAGGCTGGTGTCGAAGTCCTTGACCGTGCTCTTGCGCCGCAGCAGCACCTCGACCCGGGCCGCCATCTCGTCGGAGGCGAAGGGTTTGGTCAGGTAGTCGTCGCCGCCGGCGCGCAGGCCGCGTACCCGTTCATCGACATCGGAGAGGGCGCTGATCATCAGGATCGGCGTCGACACGCCAATGGTGCGCAGGGTGGTGACGATGGCCAGGCCGTCCAGTTCCGGCAGCATGCGGTCCAGGGTGATCAGGTCGTAGTCACCGCTCACCGCGCGCGCCAGGCCTTCACGGCCGTTGTCCACCCAGTCCACGTCGAGGCCGTGGCTGCTCAGTTCGGCGACGATCTCCCGGGCCGTTACGGCGTCGTCTTCGATGGTCAGAATGCGGGTCATGGCGGTACCTGTTCTACGGTTCGTGGCACAGGCAGGCATTTTGCCAAGAAACCGCGCGCGAGATTCTAAAAAAACGTTCATCTGGCTTACAACGCCGCGGCATTGGCCCTGATAAAACCTGAGTCTCGGTGGGTGCAGATTGCTATCATTCGTTCACTTTTTTGCCAGGAGGCGCCGCCATGAGTGCCCTGACTCAGGCAGGCTGGAAGCCCTTTTTCGCGGTGTGCCTGATGCTGCTGTGCAGCGCGACGACTCAGGCGGGCAATCAACCCTGTTCCGGAAACAAAGGCGGCATCGCCGGTTGTGACGGCGAACTCTTCCTGTGCAACGACGGCTCCATCAGCGGTTCGAAGAAGAACTGTGCGCTGATGTTCGGCCAACGTTCTTCCACCCCTCGCGCCGAGTCACTGCTGCGCGATGCCCAGGGTTGTAGCTGCGGCAGCGGCAGTTTTTGCACGGGGCCACGGGGCGGGGTCTACTGCCTGACCCCCAGTGGCAACAAGAGCTACAAGCGCCGTTAGGGCGTAGCGAAATTTCGTTGGACAAGGCTGTGGTGATGAAAAAAAACGGCGCTTTTCAAGCGCCTGGGGATGTTATTGCTGGTGAGTCTGCTGCTCAACAGCGTAGTGCCGATGCTCACCTGCGTGGCTGTGGCCATCGCCATGTTCGATGTCAATCCGCGGTACAGCGGGAGCCTGTTGCTGAATATGGGCATCAGGATTGCCCAACTGTCCCTGGTGGCTGCGATCATCATCGGGCTAATGATGATAGGCGGTAGGCGCTTCTGCGCCTGGGCAAGCCTGCCAGTGTGTACTCTGCCCTATGCCCTGGGATTGCCGGACATTAGGCTTTGTACGAAAAGCCTTGATACTCGGTGATGCGACGTTGAAAACGGTCTCGTGCGCGAGTCTGATCGGAATACTCATTGACAACCCGTAAAGTCGAACGCGACCCCGGTCGTTCCTCGACCGTTTTCGCCTTGCCTGACCTTCGCCTCAAAACTGTTGGTACAGAGCCTAGCGTCGGGCAATTCCTGTTGGCTTACTGGATGTTCGTGATACTGGCCCGCCTGAGCTGGCTCAAGGTCCGGGATCTGTACGGCTACTTGCGGGCCAAAGGCCAGGATTGATTCTTGCGCAATGCCCCTGAGAAAAAACCGGGCCGGTCAGTTGCCGGGTTCGCGGTTCTTTTCGCAAGTCACTGAAATATAAGTTTTTATACGAATTGTCCGGCGGCCCCTGAGAGCACTGCTTGCCTGCGGGGTAGGCGGCCCTCTCGCCGGGCGCTTGCGGATCAAGTGAGCCAGTCTGCACGGCGCTGAAGTGTACTTGCGCGACACGGCCTGTGGCTTCCAGGCCCGGGCCGTGGCCACTTTGGTGACCAGGCCCCCGGGGCCGGGTAGGTCACGAGCGTCATCAGCGGCAGCGCTCAGTCGTTTCCGGTGCCGCCACGACCTGGCGCACCGGGTGGCCCGATTGCGGTTCACTGCTCCAGGAGATTGGCCATGCGCTCATTACACTTGAGGCTCCTCGGTGTGCCGCGCTCGGAGACTCACCTGATCACCCTCTGCATGCACCAAGCAACCTTCCGACATGGGTGCCTGTTGTCCCTGCGCCGCTGCCGGTGGCGGCTTTTTTGTGGCCTGTGTCGCATACCTGAGAAGGCATGTACTGCTTGGTTGTACTCCGGCCTTTTGCTTGGCACAGATCAATGTTCGTGTTGGGCAAAACCACTAGATTGGCCCGCGCTCGGTTCTGACAGAGGTTCAGAACCGGGGTGTTGTCGCGTCCGCCCCAGGAACCTGGGCGCCGGGCTGCCGGCAGACCCACTCACTTCTCACGGATGAACCGCAATGCGTCAGATAGACCGCAACTTCGATATTCAGCCGCTACAGCAGGCCGACATGACCATCAGCCTCAATGGCCAACCGGTCACTGCCGCCCTCGGCGAAACCGTCCTCAGCGTGATTCAGGCCACCGGCCTGCGCCAGGTGGCGCGCAATGATCATGGGCAACTGGTGGGTGCCTACTGTGGGATGGGCGTATGCCATTGCTGCCTGGTGCAGATCGACGGCCGCCACAAACGCCGCGCCTGCCAGACCTTGGTCAAACCGGGCATGCAGGTGCAGACCCTGAGCAACCGCATCACTGAAACGGAGCCCAGCCTATGAGCCTTGATCCGCTGATCGTCGGGGGCGGGCCGGCGGGCATGGCCGCGGCCATCGAACTGGCCAAGCACGGCGTGCGCAGCATTCTGCTTGAAGAGGCCTCGCGCCTGGGCGGCGTGGTCTTTCGCGGTCCGTTGCGCGACGGCGTGCAACTGGACTATCTGGGGCCGCGCTACTGCGACATGCTGGCCAAGCTGCACGGTGAGTTCAGCGACCACGAACAGATGATCGATGTGCGCCTCAACAGCCGGGTGATTGGCGCCGAAGGCCAGGACAGCCTGATGCTGCTGGACGCCGAGGAGCAAGTGCAGCAGGTGGAGTATTCGCAATTGCTGCTGGCCGCTGGCTGTCATGAGCGCAGCGTGCCGTTTCCGGGCTGGACCTTGCCCGGGGTCAAGCTGCTGGGCGGTTTGCAGTTACAGATCAAGAGCGGCGTGGTCAAGCCGCAAGCACCGGTGGTGATCGCCGGCACCGGCCCCTTGCTGCCGTTGGTAGCGTGCCAGTTGCATGCCTCGGGCGTGCGGGTCGCCGGGGTCTACGAGGCCAGCGCCTTGAGCAAGATCGCCAAGCAGAGCCTGGCGCTGCTGAACAAGCCACAGTTGTTTCTCGACGGCTTGAGCATGCTGGCCTACCTCAAGCTCCATGGCATTCCCCTGCGTTATGGCTGGGGCGTGGTGGAAGCGCAGGGGCAGGACGCGTTGAGCGTGGTCACCGTGGCGCCGTATTCCGCCGACTGGCAGCCGGACATGACCCAGGCCCAGCGCATTGCCGCCCAGACCCTAGCGGTGGGCTACGGCTTCATTCCGCGCACTCAGTTGAGTCAGCAAATGGGCCTGGATCATGGCTTCAGCGATGACGGTTATCTACGTGCCAACGCCAATGTCTGGCAGCAGAGCAGCGAGCCGCATATTCACCTGGCCGGTGACATGGGCGGGATTCGCGGCGGCGAGGCGGCCATGCTCACCGGCCGTATCGCGGCGCTGTCGATCCTCATGCAGCGCCAAGTGCTGAGCAATGAAGCGGCCCTGCAGCGGCGCCAGGGTTACGAGCGCAAACTGGCCTCGATCCTGCGTTTTCGTGGTGCGGTGGATCGCTATACCGCCCGTGGCACCGGGCAGATAGAACTGCCCAAGGGCGACACGGTGATCTGCCGTTGCGAGAACACCACCCGCAATGACATCGAGCGTGCGCTGTCTCAGGGTGTGCAGGACATGGCCAGCCTGAAAATGCGCACTCGCGTGAGCATGGGCGACTGCCAGGGGCGGATGTGCGTCGGCTACTGCAGCGACCGCCTGCGTCAAGCCACCGGCCGCAAGGATGTGGGTTGGATACGTCCACGGTTTCCGCTCGATCCGATTCCGTTTTCGGCCTTTGCCGCGCCTGACCAGGAGGTCTCCGAACATGAGTAAGTATTACGACGTGGTGATCGCCGGTGGCGGTGTGATCGGGGCGTCTTGCGCCTATCAGTTGTCCAAGCGCAAGAACCTCAAGGTGGCGCTGATCGACGCCAAGCGGCCGGGTAACGCCAGCCGAGCCTCGGCCGGAGGCCTGTGGGCCATTGGCGAGTCGGTGGGCCTGGGCTGCGGGGTGATCTTCTTTCGCATGATGTCGGCCAACCGCAAGCGCGAGGCCAAAGGGTCGGCGGTGGTGGTGGACTCCAGCACTCCGCATATCCTGCCGCAGTCGTTCTTCGACTTCGCCTTGCAGTCCAACGAGCTGTACCCGCGCCTGCACCGCGAACTGATGGGCGTGCACGGCATGGACTTCAAGTTCGAGCAGACCGGGCTCAAGTTCGTGATTTACGACGAGGAAGACCGGCTGTACGCCGAGCACATTGCCCGTTGCATTCCGCATCTGTCCGATCAGGTGCGCTGGCTCGACCAGGCGGCTCTGCGCGCGGCCGAACCCAAGGTCAGCCATCACGCCCAGGGCGCGCTGGAGTTCCTTTGCGACCACCAGGTCAACCCCTTCCGCCTGACCGACGCCTACACCGAAGGTGCGCGGCAGAACGGCGTGGATGTGTTCTTCAACACCAATGTCACCGCTGTGTTGCACCAAGGCCGCCGGGTGACGGGTGTGCAAACCGCTGAGGCCGGGTTGTTCCACTGCTCGACCCTGATCAACGCTGCCGGTGCCTGGGCGGCGGAGCTGAGCCTACAGGCCACTGGGGTGGAGATTCCGGTGAAGCCGGTGAAGGGCCAGATCCTCCTCACCGAGCGCATGCCCAAGCTGCTCAATGGCTGCCTGACCACCAGTGACTGCTACATGGCGCAGAAGGACAACGGCGAGATCCTGATTGGCAGCACCACCGAGGACAAGGGCTTCGACGTCAGCACCACCTACCCGGAAATCAACGGCCTGGTGCAGGGGGCGGTGCGCTGCATTCCCGAGCTGGCCCAGGTCAACCTCAAGCGCTGCTGGGCGGGCCTGCGCCCGGGTTCGCCGGACGAGTTGCCGATTCTTGGGCCGATGGACGGCGTCGAGGGTTACCTCAACGCCTGCGGGCACTTCCGTACCGGCATCCTGACCTCGGCGATCACCGGCGTGTTGCTGGACAAGCTGGTGAACGACGAAGCCCTGCCGCTGGACATCACTCCGTTCCTGGCCCGGCGATTTGCCACCGCCCCGGTGAAGAAACAGCCCGAACCGGCCTGACCGGTCACCACCAGACTCAGCAGGGCTGCCGTAGGAGTTGGTGTGCCAGCGAGGGCGTTTGCAATGACGCCACAAGGCTTGCGGGCCCTTCGCCGGCAAGCCGGCTGCTACGGGTGTGCAGGGGCTGCTGAGCTTGCGTAGACGCGGGCTTGCCTGCGAAAGCGTTCTAGCGCTGCACGGCTCACGGGCCTCTTCGTTGGCAAGCCGGCTACGGTGATGGCGCTGTGTGGATCAGGTGGCGGGGGTGTCGAGGAACACCGGCAGTTGTTCGGCGTAGTCGGCAAAACCGCGCACCGCCGGAAATTGCTCGGGGCCGAACTGATCGGCCACCATCATCTGGCTGAAACTCCAGGCCACCGCCAGGCTGATCCCGGCCTGGCTCAGGGCTCCGTCCCGGGGCAGCGGCTGGTTCTGCAACTCGCGCTCCAACTCGGCATAGGCGGCCTGCAACTGGCCGCCGATCCGCTCCAGCCAGGGAGCATGCTGTTTTTCCGCCGGGCGCAGTTTTCGTTCGTAGACGATCTGTACCGACTTCTCACAGGCCGCCAGGGCCAGACCGATCAGGCGCAACTCATGCGCACGCTCCGCCAGGGCCGTGGGCATCAGGCCCCTGTGCGGGCCGGCGAGGGTTTCCAGGTAGTCGAGGATCAGGCTCGAATCCATCAGCACCTCGCCGTCATCGCAGACCAGGCTTGGCGCCTTGACCAGCGGGTTGATGGCCTTGAACTGGTCAAAGGCGCTGAACACCGAGACCGAGTGGTGTTCGAAGGGCAGGCCTAGGCTCTTGAGGCTGATGGCGACGCGGCGTACATAGGGTGAATCGAGCATTCCAATGAGTTTCATCGCGTATTTCCTTGTCTTGAACGGCGCAACGGATGGGGACGGCGTGGCTAATGTAGCGGCATTGAATCGACCTTGCACCGCCCCTCCTGCGGCCGCCGCTGCAGGCTGCGAGCGGGCAGTAGGCTGGCGCCTGCATTGGCGAGCATGGCCTGTCATCTGGCTGTCATGTCCCTCGGGCACCCTCGACGCCCCGGCCTCTGGCCTTTGTGGATTACACGGACGTCATGATCATTGTCACTTCCGGCGCGGCCTACCTGGATATCGACGCCTATGCCGGTTGCATCGCCTACGCCGAATTACTCAACCTCAGCGGCCGCCCGGCCCGGGCCCTGAGCAGCGCACCGCTGAACGAGAGCATCCCGGCCCATTTGCGCCAGCAGCTCAAGGGCCTGGACTGTCACGTCCCGGAGGGCGCCGATCAGTTCGTGCTGGTGGACATTTCCAACCACCTGCACCTGGACCCGTTGGTGGACCTCGCCCGGGTGATCGAGGTCATTGACCATCACCCCGGGTTCGAGGCCTTCTGGGACGAGCGCCTGGGCAAATACGCCGATATCCGCCCGATTGGCGCCGCCTGCACCCAGGTCTATGAGCGCTGGCGCGACGCCGGGCTGCTGCCGCAGATCAGCCGCGACAGCGCGCAACTACTGGCGGCGGGAATTCTCGACAACACCTTGAACTTCACCGGCGCCAGTTGCATCGCCGCGGACCGCCAGGCCTATGCCGCCCTGGCCGCTCATGCAGGCCTGGGGCCGCAGTGGCCCGAAGCGTATTTCCAGCAATGTCAGCAGCAGATCGAAGCGCAACTGCCCGAGGCCCTGCTCAAGGATCTGAAGGTGCTCGAACCGTCCAGCAACCTGCCGCGGCGTTTCGCCCAACTGACCCTGTGGCATGCCCAGGGCCTGCTGGTGCGCCAGCGCAGCCTGATCGAGCAGGTGCTGGGGCAGTGGGGCGATGACTGGCTGCTGAACCTGATCAGCCTCGGCGAAGGCACAAGCTACCTGCTGACCGGCAGCCCGGGCAGTGCCCGCAAGCTGGAACGGCTGCTAGAGTGCAGCACCCTGGACGGCGTGCATTGCCCGGGCCGGCCGATCCTGCGTAAGGAACTGCTGCGCAAGGGCCTGGCGCTCCAGGCAACGTCCTGACTCCGGAGAGCCCCAATGGACCTTGAACAATGCTTGCAGCAGGTGCATGACGAGCAGAGCTTCCTCGACTTCGTCCAGGCGCTGATTGCCGATCGCCGCCAGGCGCAGCGCATGGCCCAGGCCGGCGAGGCCGACAGTTGGCAAAACCATTGCATTGAAGATTTCCTCGACGGCGCCCACGCCTGGGCCGAGGCCACCGGCATCGGTGCCACCCAGGGGCTGGTGGAGGCTTCGCCCTGGCAGCGCTTCGCGGTGTTCCTGTACTGCGGCAAGATCTACGAATAGTGCCGCGCCAGCCGAAGGGTCAGTCGTCGAAGCCGCCCTGTTCGTGAATCTCGTCCATCTTCAGTTCCAGGCGATAGGCCACGGCGATGAACAGTGCCTGGCACAGGCACAGGGTGGCGCTCAGTGAGCGGAAGGCGAAGGAGCTGCCTTCGTTGACCAGCAGCACGCTGTTGGCGCGCTTGGCCAGGGGCGACAGGGTGCTGTCGGTGATGATCAGGGTCTTGGCCTGGTTGTGCTGGGCAATGCGCAGGCAGTGCTGGGTCTCTTTGCCATAGGGGGTGAAGCTGATGGCGATCACCAGGTCGTTGGGGCGGATGCTGCGCATCTGCTCGCGGTAGCTGCCCCCCAGCCCCGACACCAGGTGAATGCGCTTGTTGGTGTGTTGCAGGTTGTATACCAGGTAGTCGGCGACAGCAAAGGAGCGGCGCACCCCCACTACGTAGATGTTGTCGGCGTTGACCACCAGGTCCACGGCCTTGTCGAAGGCGCTGTCGTCCAGCTCCAGGCCCAGGCGCTCGATCCCCGACAGGGTGGCGTTGATGCATTCGCGCGCCAGGTCACCGCCGCTGGCCTTCTGCGACTTGTTGGCGATCATGCTGCGGATGCGCTGCTGGTAGTTCTGTACCGGCGTGGCCTTATGGGTGTAGGCCTCGCGAAACAGTGCCTGCATTTCACTGAAGCCGCTGAAGCCGAAGCGCTGGGAAAAGCGCACGATGGCCGAAGGATGGACCTCGCATTCCCGGGCGATGTCGCTGATGCGGTCGACCATGATCCGGTCGCGCTGCTGGCTCATGTAGCTGGCGATGCGCTTGAGCTGGCGCGGCAGGCTCTCGTACTCCTCGGTGATCAGTTGCAGCAGGCGTTCGGCAGTGATCGGGGGGCTGACGAGGTCGCTCTCGGACGTGCGCTCGGCCGGGGCCGGCTGATCGGTGCGGGGCATAGAAAATCCTTCTGGCTTGTGCTTATGGGAACGGCCTGTGATTCCGTCCCCTGACAATAGGTGGGCAGCCGGCAGTCTACAGGGTAGGGGCCCATAAAATCTTCGGGCCGCTGCCGGCCGGGGCTGTGCTGAAACGATGCAGGGTGTCTGGCTCAGGCTTGGAAAAGTTTAATGGAAAAAATATTCCATGTAAAAATATATAGAAAAAATATTGATTGAGGCCCGGAGACGTTTTAGTCTGCACCCACCAAGAGTGCTCGGCGGCCGGTAACGGCGGCGAGCGCAGGCTGATAAAAATAACAGGAGCCAGCATGGGCCAGACTCGTTTTGCCAGTGGGCGTCAATTGGATCTGATTTGCCTCGGACGCTTGGGCGTCGATCTCTATGCGCAGCAGGTCGGGGCGCGGCTGGAGGACGTCGCAAGCTTTGCCAAGTACCTGGGCGGTTCGTCGGCGAACATCGCCTTCGGCACCGCGCGCCTGGGCCTCAAGTCGGCGATGCTGAGCCGGGTCGGCGACGATCACATGGGGCGCTTTCTGCTGGAGTCGCTGGAGCGCGAAGGCTGCGACGTCAGCGCCGTCAAGGTCGACCCGCAGCGCCTCACCGCTCTGGTCCTGCTGGGCCTCAAGGACCGCGAAACCTTCCCTCTGGTGTTCTATCGCGAGAACTGCGCGGACATGGCGTTGTGCGCCGAAGACATCGACGAAGCCTTCATTGCCTCCAGCAAGGCCCTGCTGATCACCGGCACCCATTTCTCCACCGACGGTGTCTACCGGGCCAGCCTCCAGGCCCTGGACTACGCCGAAAAGCACGGAGTCAAGCGGGTCCTGGACATCGACTACCGGCCAGTGCTCTGGGGCCTGGCGGGCAAGGCCGACGGCGAGACCCGGTTCGTGGCCGACCAGCAGGTCAGCCAGCATGTGCAGAGCATCCTGGGGCGTTTCGACCTGATCGTCGGCACCGAAGAGGAGTTCCTGATTGCCGGCGGCAGTGACGATCTGCTGACGGCCTTGCGCACCGTGCGTTCCCTGAGTGCCGCGACCCTGGTGGTCAAGCTCGGCCCGCAGGGCTGCACGGTGATTCACGGCGCGATTCCCCTGCGCCTGGAAGACGCGGCGATCTACCCCGGCGTGCGGGTGGAAGTGCTCAACGTACTGGGCGCCGGCGATGCCTTCATGTCCGGCTTCCTCAGTGGCTGGCTGGAAGAGGCCAGCGATGAGCGCTGCTGCCAGCTGGCCAACGCCTGCGGCGGCCTGGTGGTGTCGCGCCACGCCTGCGCCCCGGCGATGCCGACCCGCGCCGAACTGGACTATCTGTTCAGCAGCCCGGTGCCGATCACCCGTCCCGACCAGGACCCGGTCCTGCAACGCTTGCATCAGGTCAGCGTGCCACGCAAGGCCTGGAAGCCACTGTTCGTGTTTGCCTTCGACCACCGCGGGCAGTTGGTGGAACTGGCGCAGCAAGGTGGGCGCGAGCTCAAGGCCATTGGTCAGCTCAAGCAACTTTTCATAGAGGCGGTGCAGCGGGTCGAAGCCGACCTGCGGCGCCGGGGCATCGAGGCCGATGTCGGCCTGCTGGCCGACCAGCGCTTCGGCCAGGAGGCGTTGAATGCCGCCAGCGGGCGCGGTTGGTGGGTGGCGCGGCCGGTGGAGATACAGGGCTCGCGGCCCCTGGCTTTCGAGCACGGGCGCTCGGTGGGCAGCAACCTGATCGCCTGGCCCCAGGAGCAGATCATCAAGTGCCTGGTGCAATTTCACCCCGACGACGAACCCCTGCTGCGCCTGGAGCAGGAAGCGCAGATCCGCGGCCTGTACCAGGCGTCCCAGGTCAGCGGGCATGAGCTGCTGCTGGAAATCATCCCGCCCAAGGACCTGCCCGGCGCTCATCCCGAGGTGCTCTACCGCAGCCTCAAGCGCCTGTACAACCTGGGCATCTACCCGGCGTGGTGGAAGATCGAGGCGCAGTCGGCCGAGGAATGGAAAAAGCTCGATGAGCTGATTCAGGAGCGCGACCCGTATTGCCGTGGCGTGGTGCTGCTGGGCCTGAATGCCTCGGCCGAAGCCCTCGCCGAGGGCTTCCGCCAAGCCGCCGACAGCCGCACCTGCCGCGGATTTGCCGTGGGCCGCACGATCTTCCAGGAGCCCAGCCGCGCATGGCTGGTGGGGGAGATTGACGACGCCACCCTGATCCGGAAAGTGCAGGGCACGTTCGAGCAACTGATCAACGCCTGGCGCAGCGCCCGACAGTGACCGCCGCTGATGATGTGGCGAGGGGGCCTGCTCCCGTTTTTTTGGGGGGGGCCACAAACTGGCTGGCGCGCGGCCTTCGTTGCCGTCGATTGGCCGCTTTTGGGACCGCTACGCGACCCAGCGCGAGCAAGCTCCCTCGCCGCAGGAAGCCCCTGTCGGCGGGGTCGTTTTCACCCTTTATTCGAACAACAACAAAAGGTGCAGCCATGCCCGCGATCCGAATTGGCATCAACCCGATCTCCTGGAGCAACGACGACCTGCCGGCCCTGGGCGGTGAAACGCCCCTGAGTACCGCTCTCAGTGAAGGCCGGGAGATCGGTTACCAAGGCTTTGAACTCAACGGTAAATTCCCCAAGGACGCCCAGGGCGTGGCCGCGGTGTTGCGCCCCTATGAGCTGGCGCTGGTGTCGGGCTGGTATTCCGGGCGTTTGGCCCGGCGTTCGGCGGCCGAGGAAATCGACGCCATCGCCAGTCACGTCCAGTTGCTCAAGCACAACGGCGCCTCGGTGCTGGTCTACGGCGAGGTGGCCGACTCGATCCAGGGTTCACCGGTACGCCTGATCGAACGTCCGCGCTTCCACAGCGCCCAGGCCTGGCAGGACTACGCCGACAAACTCACGACGCTGGCGCGCTTCACCCTGTCCCAGGGCGTGCGCCTGGCCTATCACCACCACATGGGCGCCTACGTTGAGTCCCCGGCGGACATCGACCAGTTGATGCGCCTGAGCGGCGAGGAAGTCGGCCTGCTGTTCGATTCGGGCCATTGCTACATGGGCGGCCGCGAACCTTTGGAGGTGCTGCGCAAGCACATCCACCGCGTCTGCCACGTGCATTTCAAGGACGTGCGCAAGCCGGTGGTGCAACTGGCGCGCAACAACCTGTGGAGCTTTCCGGATTGCATCGTCAACGGCACCTTCACCGTGCCCGGCGATGGCGACCTCGATTTTGCCGCCTTGCTCGATGTGCTGCTGGACGCGGGCTACCAGGGCTGGCTGGTGGTGGAAGCCGAGCAGGACCCGGCCGTGGCGCCGAGCTACGTCTATGCGAAAAAAGGTTACGACACCCTGCGGGCCCTGCTGGACGCCACTGTACAACGCAGGAGTGCTGCCCAATGAGCCTGTTGATTAAAAGCGCGGCCAAGGGACGGACCCTGGTCCAGTTGCCAGAGGGCGCCCTGGAATTCGTGGGTTTCAAGGCTTATCGCCTGAGCCTGGGGGAACACCTGCCAATCAGCGCGGGCGACAAGGAGCTGTGCCTGGTGCTGCTCAGTGGCCGCATCGATGTGCAGGGCCAAGCGCCCCAGGGCGCCTTCCAGTGGGACAACCTGGGGGACCGGCAATCGGTGTTCGAAGACAAAGCGCCCTTTGCCGCCTACCTGCCGCCGGGCAGCCAGGCTCAGGTTACGGCCTTGAGCGAGGTGCAGATCGCCCTGTGTGCCGCCCCGGGTGATGCCGACGCCGGCCTCAGCCCACGGTTGATCCGCCCGGAGCAGTGCAAGCGCAGCGTGCGCGGCAAGGGCGCCAATACCCGCTATGTCTGCGACATCCTGCCCGACAGCGAGCCGGCCCATTCCCTGCTGGTGGTGGAGGTGCGCACGCCGTCCGGGCATTCCTCCAGCTACCCGCCGCACAAGCACGACACCGATGACCTGCCGCACCAGAGTTTTCTGGAAGAGACCTATTACCACCAGGTCCATCCGCCCCAGGGCTTCGTCTTCCAGCGGGTCTACACCGACGACCGCAGCATCGATCAGGCCATGGCCGTGGAAAACAGCGACCTGGTGGTGGTGCCCAAGGGCTATCACCCGGTCAGCGTGCCTTATGGCTACCAGTCCTATTACCTGAACGTCATGGCCGGGCCCAAGCGGGTCTGGCAGTTCCATAACGACCCGCAGCACAGCTGGCTGCTGGATCTCTGAAGCGCCGAACTCAGACGGCAACCCTTTACGGAGAACAAGAACAATGAGCGACACCCCGGTAATAGGTCATTACATCGGCGGCCAGGTGCAGGACGCCGGCGAGCGTCTCAGTCCGGTGTTCAACCCGGCCACGGGCGCGGTCCAGGCCCACGTGGCGCTGGCCAGCCAGCAGACCGTGGACCAAGCCGTGGCCTCGGCGCTGAAGGCGTTCCCGGCCTGGTCCGAGCAGTCCTCTCTGCGCCGCGCGCGGGTGATGTTCAAGTTCAAGGAACTGCTGGACCAGCACCACCAGGCGCTGGCGCAGATCATCACCCGCGAGCACGGCAAGGTGCTGGCCGACGCCATGGGCGAAGTGACCCGCGGCATCGAGATCGTCGAATACGCCTGTGGCGCGCCGAACCTGTTGAAAACCGATTTCAGCGACAACATCGGTGGCGGCATCGATAACTGGAACCTGCGCCAGCCCCTGGGCGTGTGCGCCGGGGTCACGCCGTTCAACTTCCCGGTGATGGTGCCGCTGTGGATGATCCCCATCGCCCTGATCACCGGTAACTGCTTCATCCTCAAGCCGTCCGAGCGCGACCCGTCCGCCAGCCTGCTGCTGGCGTGCTTGCTGACCGAAGCCGGGTTGCCCGAAGGGGTGTTCAACGTGGTCCAGGGCGACAAGAGCGCGGTGGACGGCTTGCTCCAGCACCCGGACATCGAAGCGATTTCCTTTGTCGGTTCGACGCCGATTGCCGAGTACATCCACCAGCAGGCCAACGCCCGAGGCAAACGCGTGCAGGCCCTGGGTGGGGCCAAGAACCACATGATCGTGATGCCCGACGCCGACCTGGACCAGGCCGCCGACGCGCTGATCGGCGCGGCCTACGGCTCGGCCGGCGAGCGCTGCATGGCCATCTCCATCGCCGTGGCGGTGGGCGAGGTGGCCGACGAATTGATCGCCAAGCTGTTGCCGCGCATCGACCGGCTCAAGGTCGGCAACGGTCTGCACAGCGACAGCGACATGGGGCCGCTGGTGACCGCCGAACACCAGGCCCGGGTTGAGGGTTTTATCGACCAGGGCGTGGCCCAGGGCGCGCAGCTGCTGGTGGACGGGCGCGGTTTCAAGGTGCCAGGGGCGGAGCAGGGCTTTTTTGTCGGCGCCACCCTGTTCGATCACGTCACCCCCCAGATGAGCATCTACCGCGAGGAAATCTTCGGGCCGGTGCTGGGCATTGTGCGGGTGCCCGACTTTGCCAGCGCGGTGGCGCTGATCAACGCCCATGAGTTCGGCAACGGTGTGTCCTGCTTCACCCGCGACGGCGGCGTGGCCCGGGCCTTTGCCCGCTCCATCAAGGTCGGCATGGTGGGCATCAACGTGCCGATTCCGGTGCCCATGGCCTGGCATTCCTTCGGTGGCTGGAAGCGTTCGCTGTTCGGCGATCACCATGCCTACGGCGAGGAGGGCCTGCGCTTTTACAGCCGCTACAAGAGCGTGATGCAGCGCTGGCCCGAGAGCATTGCCATGGGCCCGGAGTTCAGCATGCCGACCGCCCAGTAACGGTCTCGACGCGATGGATTTTGGAGAACAAGAAGAATGAGCCAGCCCCTGCGTTTCGCCCTGAATCGTATGGTTGCACCGCGTTTGTCGCTGCCGGCGTTTATCGACCTGGCGGTGACGCTGAAGGTCGATGCCATTGAGATCCGCAATGACCTTGCGGGCGTGGAAATCGAGGACGGCACGCCGCCGCAGCGGGTCCGCGAATTGTGCGCGGCCCAGGGACTCAAGGTGTTGTCGATCAACGCCCTGTACCCCTTCGATGTGTGGAATGACGAGCGTCGCCAGCAGGCCCTGAAACTTGCCGCCTATGCCCGTGCCTGCGGCGCCGAGGGGCTGGTGCTGTGCCCGCTCAATGACCCTACCGATCCGCGCACCGAGGCCCAGCGCAGCAGCGGTTTGCGCAGCGCTTTGAGCGCGCTGGCGCCGATCCTGCGGGATCACGGCCTGCTGGGGTTTATCGAGCCCCTGGGCTTTGAGGAATGCGCGCTGCGCCACAAGCGCACGGCAGTGGAGGCGATCCGTGCCACCGGCGGCCTGGACGTGTTGCGCCTGGTGCACGACACCTTCCACCACCACTTGGCCGGCGAGCATGAGTTGTTTCCCGAGCTGACCGGGCTGGTGCACATCTCCGGGGTCGAGGACCGCCAAGCGCCGCTCAACCGCATTCGCGACCGCCATCGGGTGCTGGTGGGCGAGGCGGACATCCTCGGCAATGCGGCGCAGATCGACACCTTGCGCAGCCGTGGCTACAGCGGCTACCTGTCGTTCGAGCCGTTTGCCGAGAGCGTGCACGGGCTGGCGGACATCCGGCAGGCGCTCGTCGCGAGCATCGGGCACCTGCAAAAATCCCTGGCCTGAAGCAGAGATCGGGTTGTAGTAGGCGCCGGCTTGCCGGCGAAGCGGCCCCCACAGGGGGCGCAAGTCTCGAAGGTCTTTTGGCTGGCAGGCCAGTGCCTACCGGAGTGTGGGCGACACATCAACATTAAGGTGCAAACCATGAGTACGACACGCTTGACCATGGCCCAGGCCCTGGTGAAATTCCTCGATAACCAATACGTCGAGGTGGATGGGGTCCAGAGCAAGTTCATTGCCGGGGTCTTCACCATTTTCGGCCACGGCAACGTGCTCGGCCTGGGCCAGGCCCTGGAGCAGGACAGTGGCGAGCTGTTGGTGCACCAGGGCCGCAACGAGCAGGGCATGGCCCACGCCGCCATCGGCTTCGCCAAGCAGCACCTGCGGCGCAAGATCTACGCCTGCACCTCCTCGGTGGGCCCCGGCGCGGCCAATATGCTGACGGCGGCGGCCACCGCCAGCGCCAACCGCATTCCGTTGCTGCTGCTGCCGGGGGACGTCTACGCCAGCCGCCAGCCGGATCCGGTGCTGCAGCAGATCGAACAGTTCCATGACCTGAGCATCAGCACCAACGATGCCTTCAAGGCCGTGAGCCAATACTGGGACCGGATCAACCGGCCCGAGCAACTGATGAGCGCGGCGATCCACGCCATGCGCGTGCTCACCGACCCGGCGCAAACCGGCGCGGTGACCCTGGCATTGCCCCAGGATGTGCAGGGTGAAGCCTACGATTACCCGGACGCCTTCCTCGCCAAGCGGGTGCATCGCATCGACCGCCGCCCGGCCACCGAGGCCATGCTCGGCGATGCCCTGGCGCTGCTCAAAGGCAAGCGCAAGCCGCTGATCATCTGCGGCGGCGGGGTCAAGTACTCCGGGGCCAACCGGGCCTTGCAGGCCTTCGCCGAACGCTTCGACATTCCTTTTGCCGAAACCCAGGCGGGCAAGAGCGCGGTGGTTTCCGAGCACCCGCTGAACGTCGGCGGGATCGGCGAAACCGGTTGCCTGGCGGCCAACCTGCTGGCCCGGGACGCCGACCTGATCATCGGTGTCGGCACCCGCTACAGCGATTTCACCACCTCGTCGAAATGGCTGTTCCAGCACCCCGGGGTGCAATTTCTCAACCTTAATGTCTGCCCTGGCGACAGCCTGAAGATGGAGGGCGTGCAACTGCTGGCCGATGCCCAGGCCGGCTTGCAGGCTCTGAGCGAAACCCTGGGCCGCAGCGGCTACCGGGCGGCCTGGGGCGGGCAGATCACTGATGCCAAGGCGCAATTGCAGGCCGAGGTCGACCGGGTGTATCAGGTGCAATACCAGGACGACGGTTTTGTCCCGGAGATCAACGACCACCTGGACCCGGCGGTGCTGCGCGAATTCATCGAGCTGACCGGTTCCTGCCTGACCCAGAGCCGGGTGCTCGGGCTGCTCAACCAGGCCTTGCCCGAGGACGGCATCATCGTCGCCGCCGCCGGCAGCCTGCCCGGCGACCTGCAGCGCAGCTGGCGCAGCAAGGGGGTCAACACCTACCACGTGGAATACGGCTATTCGTGCATGGGCTACGAAGTCAACGCGGCTCTGGGGGTCAAGCTCGCCGAGCCGGATCGCGAGGTGTACGCCCTGGTGGGCGACGGTTCCTACCTGATGCTGCATTCGGAGCTGGTCACCTCGATCCAGGAGCGGCGCAAGATCAACGTGGTGCTGTTGGACAACATGACCTTCGGCTGCATCAACAACCTGCAGATGGGCCACGGCATGGACAGCTTCGGCACCGAGTTCCGCTACCGCAACCCGCAGAGCGGCAAGCTCGACGGCGGCTTTGTGCCGGTGGACTTCGCCATGAGCGCCGCCGCCTACGGCTGCAAGACCTACAAGGTCAGCAACGAGGAGCAGTTGCTGGCGGCCCTGGCCGATGCCCGGACCCAGACAGTCTCGAC
This sequence comes from Pseudomonas sp. LD120, assembly GCF_009861525.1. Classification (GTDB taxonomy): domain Bacteria; phylum Pseudomonadota; class Gammaproteobacteria; order Pseudomonadales; family Pseudomonadaceae; genus Aquipseudomonas. The sequence continues at coordinate 3,189,821 of NZ_WVHL01000005.1, forward strand.
CCTGATCGACATCAAGGTCCTGCCCAAGACCATGATCCACAGCTACCTGTCCTGGTGGCGGGTGGGCGTGGCCCAGGTGTCCACCAGCGCGCGCACCGATGCGGCGGCCAAGACCCTTAATCAACGCCTGGCCCAGGCCCGGCAGTACTGATTGCTCTGCAACGCACAACAACAGGAGTATCTGCATGTCTTTGAAACTTGGGGTTATCGGGACCGGGGCCATCGGCCAGGATCACATCCGTCGTTGCAGCCAGACCCTGCTGGGCAGCCAGGTGGTGGCGGTCACCGACATCAACCTGGCGTCGGCGGCCAAGGTGGTCAGCGACCTCAAGCTCAGCGCCGAGGTCTATTCGGATGGCCACGCGCTGATCAAGGCGGCGGACGTCGAGGCAGTGCTGGTCACCTCCTGGGGCCCGAGCCACGAGGAGTTCGTGCTGGCGGCGATTGCCGCGGGCAAGCCGGTGTTCTGTGAAAAGCCCCTGGCGGTGACCGCCGCCGGCTGCCGGCGCATCGTCGAGGCCGAAATCGCCCACGGCAAGCGCCTGGTGCAGGTGGGTTTCATGCGCCCCTACGATGCCGGTTACCAGGCCTTGAAGGCGGTGATCGACAGCGGGCAGATCGGCGAGCCGCTGATGCTGCACTGCGCCCACCGCAACCCGCGGGTGGGGGAGAACTACAAGACCGACATGGCCATCACCGACACCCTGATCCACGAACTGGACGTGCTGCGCTGGCTGCTGGCCGACGACTATGTGTCGGTGCAGGTGGTGTTCCCGCGCAAGACCAGCAAGGCCTTGGCCCACTTGCGCGACCCGCAGATCGTGCTGCTGGAAACCGCCCGTGGCACGCGCATCGACGTCGAGGTGTTCGTCAACTGCCAGTACGGCTACGACATCCAGTGCGAAGTGGTGGGGGAGAGCGGCGTCGCCCGATTGCCGGAGCCGTCCCAGGTGCAGTTGCGCAGCGAGGCCAAGCTGTCCAACGCGATTCTGATGGACTGGAAGGACCGCTTTATCGCCGCCTATGACGTCGAGTTGCAGGCCTTTATCGACGGCGTGCGCGCCGGCCAGGTAGGCGGGCCTTCGGCCTGGGACGGCTTTGCCGCCGCCGTGGCGGCCGACGCCTGTATTGAAGCGCAGGACAGCGGCCAGATCGTCAAGGTCGAGCTGCCTGAGCGCCCGCGCTTCTACGGCTAACCCCACCCTGTGGCCGGCTTGCCGGCGAAAGGGCCTGTGGATGCTGTGCATGTCTTGAGGACGCTTTCGCTGGCAAGCCAGCTCCTACGAGGGATGGCGTGAGGGAGGCGATGGTGGGGAATGAATGGATGGAGAGTGTATGCGTATAGGTCTGGTGGGCTACGGCCATGGCGGTCGTCATTTTCATGCACCACTGATTGCCAGTCTGGGCGGGACGCGTTTTGTCGGGGTGGTGACCCGCAGCGCAGAGCGTCGGCGCTTGCTGGCCGAGGATCATCCGGGGGTTGCGGTGTTCGACAGCATCGGCCAACTGGCCCAGGCGGGGGTCGATGTCCTGGTGATTTCCACGCCCTTGGACGGGCGTCCGGCCCTGGTGCTGGAGGCCATTGAGCGGGGCATCGCGGTGGTCAGCGACAAACCCTTCGCCGCCGATGCGGCGGAGGCCGAGGGGATGATCCAGGCCGCCGCGGCACGTCAGGTGCCGCTCAGCGTCTATATGAACCGGCGCTGGGATTCGGATTTTTTGACCTTGCGCAAACTCATCGATAGCGCCGTGTTGGGGCGGATCAGCCGCTTTGAGTCGCGGGTCGAGCGCTATGCCCCGCACGCCGTGGGCAATGCCAGTGGCGGTGGCTTCCTGCGGGACCTGGGCAGCCATCTGGTGGACCAGGCCCTGCAGTTGTTCGGGCCGGTGGCTCGGGTTTATGCCGAGCTGCAATACAGCCCAGAAGAAGCCGTGGTCGACCACGGCTTTTTCGTCTCTCTGACCCACGTCAGCGGTGTGGTTGCGCATTTATCGGGCAGTTGCCTGCAGAACGCTCAGGGGCCGCGGTTTCGGGTCAGTGGCAGCGCCGGTTGCTACACGGTCGACGGCCTCGACGGTCAGGAACAGGCCTTGGTGGCCGGGCGCTCGCCGAAAACCGAGGGCGAGCGCTGGGGGGTGGAGGAGCATCGACGCTGGGGCTGGTTCGAGCAAGGGGGTGAACGCGAGCGCGTGGCCTCGGAACGGGGCGCTTGGAATCAGTTCTACCAACGCTTGCAACAGGCCCTGGCAGGCGAGGGCGGGTTGCCGGTGACGGCTGCCGAAGCCTTGGCCACGACCCAGGTGCTAGACGCCGCGCGCTTGAGCGCGCAGCAGTCACGGGTGGTGTCCATGGCGAGGTCTGTGGAGGGATGTGCAGATTTAGAATAAAATTCTAAAATGAGTTGATATAGAAATTATTTTCCAATAAAGTCGTTTCCAGGTTGCCGACTAGCTAGGTCGCAAACCCCTCAAGCACGCCTTGAGACGGTGCGCACCGACCCACAAAAACAAACAGGTACCGTCGATGAAAACCTTCAGTTGCGTTGTCCTCGCTGTACGTTCGCTGTTTCGCCCTTCCTGTGCACGGTCCGCTGTTTCACCTCGGCCCAGCCGCTCTACCGTCCTCCTGACCTGCCTCGGCTTTCTGTGCGTCGAACGTAACGGCTCTCTGCTGTGCTGCGTTCCTGGCGCCCCCCTCGTGCGTCTGCCGCTCTGAGCTGTTTCCGCGCTTTATCCATAAAACCTACAAGAATGTGGAGAAAGACCTGTGATGAACACCAAGATCCGTTTTGCCTCGCTTGCACTGTCGATGTGGCTGGTCAGCGGGGCCGCCTTCGCCGACATCAAGATCGGCGTGAGCATGTCGCAGTTCGATGACACCTGGCTGACCTATCTGCGCGAGTCGATGGATCACAAAGCCCAGTCCCTGCCCGATGGCGTCAAACTGCAGTTCGAAGACGCCCGCAGCGATGTGGTCAAGCAATTGAGCCAGGTCGAGAACTTCATCAGCCAGAACGTCGACGCGATCGTGATCAACCCGGTGGACACCGCCGCCACCCGGAAAATCACCGAGGCTGCGGTCAAGGCCGGCATCCCCCTGGTGTACGTCAATCGCCGCCCGGATGACCTGAACCTGCCCAAGGGCGTGGTGACCGTGGCCTCCAATGACCTGCAAGCCGGGAAGATGCAGATGCAGTACCTGGCCGACAAAATGGGCGGCAAGGGCGACATCGTGATCCTGCTGGGCGACCTGGCGAACAACTCCACCCTCAACCGCACCAAGGGCGTCAAGGAGGTGCTGGCCCAGTACCCGGGGATCAAGGTCGACCAGGAACAGACCGGGGTCTGGCTGCGGGACAAGGGCATGACCCTGGTCAACGACTGGTTGACCCAGGGCCGCAAGTTCGACGCAGTGGTGTCCAACAACGATGAAATGGCCATTGGTGCCGCCATGGCACTGAAGCAGGCCGGGGTCGAGAAGGGCAGTGTGCTGATCGCCGGTGTCGACGGCACCCCGGATGGCCTGCGTGCGGTGAAGAAGGGCGATCTGGCGCTCTCGGTGTTCCAGGATGCCCAGGGCCAGGCAGACGGTTCCATCGATACCGCGCTGAAGATGATCAAGCATGAGCCGGTGGAATCGGCGGTGTGGGTACCGTATCGCCTGATCACCCCGGACAACGTCGACCAGTTCAAGTAACGCCGCTCACCTTCCAAAGCTGTTCCATAAGAACCGGTTCACGATCCAGCGAGCGCCGCTCAGGCCGCCATGCTAAACGCCGCATGAGCGAAGCGCAGCAGATCGTGAACAGGCTCTAACAACAATAAGTGGCAAGGCGCCCCGGGCAGCCTTGCCAATGGAGTACTTGATCATGTTCTCTTGCGCGACTGCCTTGAGCTCCCCGCTGGCGGGCATCCAGCCTGCCGCCCCATCGAGTGAAGAACCCTATCTGCTGGAGGTGATCAACGTCAGCAAGGGCTTTCCCGGTGTGGTCGCCCTGTCCGATGTGCAACTGCGGGTACGCCCGGGAACGGTGCTGGCGCTGATGGGCGAGAACGGCGCCGGCAAGTCGACCCTGATGAAAATCATCGCCGGCATCTATCCGCCGGACGCCGGCGAGCTGCGCCTCAAGGGCCGGTCGGTGGTGTTCGAGACGCCCCTGCAGGCCTTGCAATCGGGCATCGCCATGATCCATCAGGAACTCAACCTGATGCCGCACATGAGCATTGCCGAGAACATCTGGATCGGCCGTGAACAGCTCAACGGCCTGCGCCTGGTCGATCACCGCGCCATGCACCGCTGCACCGCGCAGTTGCTGGAACGCCTGCGCATCAACCTCGACCCCGAGGAGCAGGTGGGCAACCTGAGCATTGCCGAGCGGCAGATGGTGGAGATCGCCAAGGCGGTGTCCTACGACTCTGACGTGCTGATCATGGACGAACCAACCTCGGCCATTACCGACAAGGAGGTGGCGCACCTGTTCTCGATCATTGCCGACCTCAAGGCCCAGGGTAAGGGCATCATCTATATCACCCACAAAATGAACGAAGTGTTCGCCATCGCCGATGAGGTGGCGGTGTTCCGCGACGGTGCCTATATCGGCCTGCAACGGGCCGACAGCCTGGACGGCGACAGCCTGATCTCGATGATGGTGGGGCGCGAGCTGAGCCAGCTGTTTCCCCAGCGCGAGAAGCCTGTCGGCGAACTGCTGCTCAGGGTCCGCGACCTGCGCCTGGAGGGGGTATTTGACAGGGTGTCCTTCGACCTGCATGCCGGGGAGATCCTCGGCATCGCCGGGCTGATGGGCTCGGGCCGGACCAATGTCGCCGAAACCTTGTTCGGCATCACCCCCTGCGACGCCGGCGAGATGGTCCTCGACGGCCAGGCCTTGCGCATCGGCGATCCGCACCAGGCGATCGAGAAGGGCTTTGCCCTGCTGACCGAGGATCGCAAGCTCAGCGGGCTGTTCCCGTGCCTGTCGGTCCTGGAAAACATGGAAGTGGCGGTGCTGCCCCAGTACGCCGGCGGCGGTTTCGTCCAGCAGAAGGCCCTGCGCGCCTTATGCGAAGACATGTGCAAGAAGCTGCGGGTCAAGACCCCGTCCCTGGAGCAATGCATCGACACCCTGTCCGGGGGTAATCAGCAGAAGGCCTTGTTGGCGCGCTGGCTGATGACCAACCCGCGAATCCTGATTCTCGATGAGCCAACCCGGGGCATTGATGTGGGGGCCAAGGCGGAGATCTACCGCTTGATCTCCCTCCTCGCCAGCGAAGGCATGGCGGTGATCATGATTTCCTCGGAGCTGCCCGAGGTGCTGGGCATGAGCGATCGGGTCATGGTCATGCACGAAGGTGAGCTCATGGGCACCCTCGACCGCAGCGAGGCGACCCAGGAACGGGTGATGCAATTGGCCTCCGGTATGTCGGCGTTGCACTGATTCTTCAATCGATGACGGTTGTCGGCGCTGTGACGCGCCGCGGTCCAGGCAATAACAAAGGTGAGTGGTTATGAACGTGATGTCTGAAAACAAACCGGCCGCGGCGCCCGCCAGAACGCGCCGGCGCTTTCCCACCGAACTGAGTATTTTCCTGGTCCTGATCGGCATCGGCCTGGTGTTCGAGCTGTTCGGCTGGATCGTTCGTGACCAGAGCTTCCTGATGAATTCCCAGCGCCTGGTGCTGATGATCCTGCAGGTGTCGATCATCGGCCTGCTGGCCATCGGCGTGACCCAGGTGATCATCACCACGGGCATCGACTTGTCCTCGGGTTCGGTGCTGGCGCTGTCGGCGATGATTGCCGCCAGCCTGGCGCAGACCTCGGACTTTTCCCGGGCGGTGTTCCCGTCCCTGACCGACTTGCCGGTGTGGATACCGGTGCTGGCCGGGCTGGGGGTGGGCCTGCTGGCGGGGGCGATCAACGGCAGCATCATCGCCATCACCGGCATTCCGCCCTTTATCGCCACCCTGGGCATGATGGTCTCGGCCCGTGGCCTGGCCCGCTACTACACCGAGGGGCAGCCGGTGAGCATGCTCTCGGATAACTACACCGCCATCGGTCACGGGGCGATGCCGGTGGTGATTTTCCTGGTGGTGGCGCTGATCTTCCATATCGCCCTGCGCTACACCAAGTACGGCAAGTACACCTACGCCATCGGCGGCAACATGCAGGCGGCGCGCACCTCGGGGATCAACGTCAAGCGTCATCTGGTGATCGTCTACAGCATTGCCGGGCTGCTGGCGGGACTGGCCGGGGTAGTGGCTTCGGCCCGGGCCGCCACCGGGCAGGCGGGGATGGGCATGTCCTACGAGCTGGATGCGATTGCCGCGGCAGTGATCGGTGGCACCAGCCTGGCCGGTGGGGTGGGGCGCATCACCGGGACCGTGATCGGTGCGCTGATCCTTGGGGTGATGGCCAGCGGATTTACCTTTGTCGGGGTCGATGCCTACATCCAGGACATCATCAAGGGCCTGATCATCGTCGCGGCGGTGGTCATCGACCAGTACCGCAACAAGCGCAAACTCAAGCGTTGATGCGCCTGCCTGCCGCCGCCGTGGGCTTGCCGGCGAAGGCGCCCGCCAGCGCATGAAAAGCGTGCCGGCCTGTTCGCCGGCACGTCGATTTGGGGGCTGAAAAAGGGCGGTAAAAAGCTCGAATCCGCCGTCCGGTACTGCCGTTTGTCTTCTAACAGGCCTACGGTTATGGAATTTTTTGTTATAAACGCACTCCGATAAGTACCAGCAAAGCCCGTAATTACGGGCTTTGTGCGGTTTGTCGGACAGATTCGCTGTCATTTCAGTTGCTGCGCCCTCAAACCGGCCTTAGACTGCCGCCCCTCGTAAATTGAGTGCCGGGTGGCGCTTGGAAGGTATGGCGCCTTTCTGATGACCTGACGGGTCAACCGGAAACCGTTTGAATTCGCCTTAATGCACGTATTTTTTATAGAGAAATCAATGACCAAGGAAAAGTTGCTGGCCATGCCGGCGGATGACTACATGAATGCCGAGCAGCACGCTTTTTTCAGCGACCTGTTGCAAGCCATGAAGGTGGAAACCCACGAGCGCATCGAACAGAACCGGATCGCCATTGAAAGCCTGGACACCCCGGCTGACCCGGCCGACGCCGCTTCCGTCGAAGAAGAGCGCACCTGGCTGGTCAACGCCATTGATCGCGACCAGCGCATGCTGCCGCAACTGGAGCAGGCCCTGGGCCGCATCAGTGATGACAGCTTCGGCTGGTGCGACGACAGCGGCGAGCCGATCGGCCTCAAGCGCCTGTTGATCAGCCCGACCACCAAGTACTGCATCGAAGCTCAAGAGCGTCACGAGCAGATCGACAAGCACCAGCGTCAAGCTTGATAGCGGCAGCGGCCAGCGTTGAGCTGTAGGCCGCAAGCGTTTCAAGCACCGTCCTTCTCCGAGTGCGTGGCCATGCCAGCGCTGCGCACTGGAGCGGGAGCAAACTCCCGTCATCAGCCTCTCCCCGGCATCCGCATCGCGGCCGCCACTTCTCTTGATCTGCTGCAACACCTGCCCCTCAATACTCTGAATAATGCTCGCGCATGCCTTTTTCCGCCGCTGTTGCTCCTACTAAGGGATCATGGTTAATGGCGTTCTGATGGCGTTTAATGCTGAAAAAATGAGAACAATACGGGGTGATAAACGTGTCAAGAGATGGATCTCTAGCGGTGCCGATCGCGCAACCGCTGGCAACACCCGAAGCCGCCCGTTGGTGGACTCCGACCTTGCAGACCCTGGCCCTGATGGTCCTGCTTGGCGCTCAGGCGTTGGGTGGCTGGCCGTTGTACCTGTGCCTGCCGCTGGCGGTGCTGGTGGTCTGGTTGCCCAGATTGCGAACGCGCAAAGCCGCCAACACCTCCTGCGCGGATGCCGATGATCCGTTGTCGGCGCTGACCCGCGACTTGTCCTACAGCACTACCCACAATGCACTGTCCGCTGCCGGCGTGGCCTATTCGGTGGCGCAACTGGCGGACAAACTGCAATCGCAGCTTGACGCCGCAGCGCTCATCGTCGGCAGCGCCGAAGTGATGATCAAGACTGAGGAGGCCACCTCCACGCTCAGTCAGCAAGCCCTGAGTGCCGCCAGCGAAGCCCACTCCAGCAGTGCCGAGGGGCGCAGTGTGTTGAAGGAGTCCATCAGTCGCATGCACTTGTTGAGCCAGCGGGCTAATGGCAGCCGTGAGCTGATCGAAGCCTTGAGCCAGCGCAGCGAGGAGATCCAGCGGGTGACGCTGGTGATCCAGTCCATCGCCAGCCAAACCAACCTGTTGGCCTTGAACGCGGCCATCGAAGCGGCGCGGGCCGGAGAGCACGGCCGTGGTTTTGCCGTGGTCGCCGACGAGGTGCGCGGGTTGGCCGGGCGCACCGCCACGGCCACCGATGAAGTCGGGGTGATGGTGGCGGATATTCAGCAACGCACCGCCGAGGTCGTCGAGCAGATCCGCCAACTGTCCGATGATTTGAACCTGGGGGTCGAGCAGGTGGAACACACCGGGCAGCATCTGGACAACATCGCTCGGCTGGCGGCGGGGGTGGAGGGGCAAGTCAGTGAGATCGCCCGAGGCGCGCAGACCAATCGCGAACAACTGGACAGCCTGTTCCATGCCGTGGAACAGATGCGCAGCGATCTGGCCATCAGCGACCAGCAGACCCGCAGCCTGGCCCAGGCAGCGGTACAGATGGAAGGGCAGGCGGAAACCATCAGTGAGCGCCTGGCCGCGGTGGGCCTGGATGATTACCACCAGCGCATCTATGACCTGGCCCGAGAAGGCGCCCGGCGTATCAGCCAGCAGTTCGAAACCGACCTGGCAGAAAACCGTATCAGCCTCGACGACCTGTTCGATCGCAACTACCAACTGATTGCCAACACCCAGCCGGCCAGGTACCAGACCCGTTTCGATCGCTACACCGATCAGGTCCTGCCAGCGATTCAGGAATCCTTGCTGCCACGCCACGATGGCTTGGTGTTCGCCATCGCCTGTACCCAGGAAGGCTATGTGCCAACCCACAACACGGTGTTCTCCCAGCCGCTGACCGGTGATCTTCAGGTGGACAACCTGCATAACCGCAGTAAACGCAAGTTCGCCGACCGCACCGGCATCCGTTGTGGCAGTCACCAGCAGCCATTGCTGTTGCAAACCTATACCCGCGACACCGGCGAGCTGATGCACGACCTGTCGGTGCCCATCATGGTGCAAGGGCGGCATTGGGGTGGCTTGCGACTGGGCTACAAACCCGAACGGGCCCCGTCGCAACCGGCTCGCTGAGCGCGCGGATTGTTACCGGGGGCGTAATGCAAATGTGCACAAACAGGCTGTTTCAGGACCGGGCAAATCATTAACATGCCGACATCGTTAGGTAACTAACAAACTTCCTGGAGGTGTCTCCATGTGCAGTCAAGTCGATGTGGCAGTGATGATTGGCAGTGGCGTGCCGCGCACGTTAAGGGGCCAGGGGCGCAAAGCCTGTTGGGTGGTGCTGGTCAATGGTGAGCAGCGTGGCACCGCCTTCGCCAGTCGCGCCGAGGCCGAAGAGTGCCAGCGAGCCTGGCAGGCGCAGTTGGCGGGTTGCCAGGGCGAGCGATACCTGAAGCACTCGGCTTGAGGGCCGGCGCCGGGCACTCCAGGGCCAGGCCTGGGTGCTCTCAGGGCCTGAAATAATCCGCTGTGGATCCTGGACTAGGCCATGACTTGAGCTTGGGCTGAAGGCAGCGCCATGGCTTGATGGGTTGCGGAACCTGAGTGGGTCTCATTGAGCGTCGCCAGCCCGGCCTTGGCCCGCAGGAGTGTTAGCTGCGGTTGTACGATCTGCTGTTTCAACTGACGAATGCGTTTTTACTTTGTCAGCAACAGCGCCTCGGCTTCGCTTTTCGCGCTGGAGCGGCTCAGTTCCGGGGTTTCGCCATCGTCGGACGCCTTCAGCGTCGCGGTACCGTGAGTGGAGGGAACCGTTGGGCCAGGCGAGTCGTGGATTTAAGTTAATCATCGTGATGCTCTTAAAACGGATCTCGCCTTTTATATCGGTCGCGCCGCCGTATCCATGACCGGCGCGGCGGGGATCAGAGGTTCAGGGCGCCCTGGTCGATGGCTTGCTTGAGGGCTTTGGCGGATTCCCTGGCCGCGCTTGCGGCTTCATCAGAGGTTTTGAACCAGCGGTCGCGTTCCACTTGATGGAAGCTGATCTGGTTCAGTGGAGGTTTGGCGCGCATGGCAATCACGGCCTGGAACTCGCCTTCGACTTCTCTGCACTCGCCACGAATGAAAAACTCGCCAATATCTAGTTCGGTCACTTCTAGCCTTCCCTTGGAGATGAGTGAGTGCTTGAACGAGCGCGTGACGCGCTCATTCAACCAGTGGCGGAGTATGGCAGTTGTTGCGTGGTGGTGGGCTGAGTTATGTCACCTTGATTTTAGGTGGCGACTAGTCTGGCGAGCCAAACTGAAACTTCTGATGCTCAACAACGGCAGTATCGCGCGCCGCCATGCAACGACAGGGGTTAGAATAGCGGCCGCTGAACGGCGGACGCGGGGCAATATGAGTGGATGTACGGCATAAACCTGGTTTGCATGAATGGCCAGGGAAGAAGTGCCTCTTCGCATTAAATAGTCGAAACCGGCAAAGTTGCTCTAGAATTGCGTCTGCAACCTGAAATAGCGGCTGATCCGGGGATTAATCATCAGGGCGCGCGCGGCCTTCTGGCTCGTCTAGGCGCTCTTCCCCGACTGCGCGTTGCGGTGATTTTCGGGCTGTCAGAACCAACTCCTTCAGCCTTCACATGTGCCTGATGCAGCGGCGAAGTACCCCTTGCCCGGCACTGTTGCAAGCGCTTTGGCCGAAGGAGTGCCAGGTTCACTTGAGTGACTAGATGGATGACTGACTGGGGTGAGTACGCCGCCATGGCGGTTTTTTGTGCTGTCCGTTTTTTCTAGGACGGCATCATTTTGAGTATCGGGGAGTGTTCCTTGGCAGTAAGTAATCTTGAAATGCATGCGCTGTTCGTATTGGGTGATTTGCGCGCAAAGCTGGTCAAGCAGTTTCAATCTCGTTTTGTCTACATCACCGAACAATCTGCCGAAGGCATCTATCTTGCCGAGATCGATACCGAGACGGCGCTGGTGGTGGACGATAAGCCGCGCCTGGAACTCAAGGTCGGTGATCATTTTCGCGCGGCGGTGCTGCCCAGTCGCGAAGGCGGCAAGCTGGAGATCCGCTTTCGCGAGATCAAACTGACCGTCTATGGCTTGGGTGACTACGCCTTTGTCAGCAGTCCTTTGGGCGAGGGGATCGTCTTCAAGGAAGGTCATAGCGTGGTGATGGTTTTTGCCGCCAACGAGCAACTGCAAGAAGGCCTGACCAAGACCCTCAAGGCGGTTTGTGCCAAGGCCGCCAAATTTCGCAAGGGCGAACTGATGAGCTTCAAGGCCAGCGAGTGATGAGCCAGGACCGCGCCGAGTTTCACCAGCAGCACCAGCAGGCCGCGAGTGACGAAGCTCAGCGCCTGTTCGCCGAGAAAGCGCGCTTGCAGGGCGCCTGGCTGAACTGGGTGGCCGGCCAGCTATACCACCTGCGCCCGGCGGCTTACGCCAGCATGGTGCGCCGCGAGTTGCAGCGCCTGCAGGAGCCGGCGGAGCCTTGATGGTCGATCCGGGGCTCGCCCTCGGTTGAAAATGCGGAACCTCTACTACAGTCAGTTGACTGAATGCTTCAGGGACCTGGCAGTTGTGTGTGGTGTGTCCCTTTTGCCCTGGTCACGATCCGAGAGGTGCACCCCATGAAAGGAATTCGAGCGCTGCTGACCAGCAGCCTGTTGGCCTTTGCCGTCTTGAACGCACCACCGGTGACAGCGGCCTCCGCGCCGATTCACTTCGCCGACCTGAACTGGGAGAGCGGCAGCCTGATCACCGAGATCCTGCGGATCGTGGTCGAGAAAGGGTATGGCCTGCCCACCGATACACTGCCGGGCACCACCATCACCCTGGAAACCGCCCTGGCCAACAACGATATCCAGGTGATTGGCGAAGAGTGGGCGGGGCGCAGCCCGGTGTGGGTCAAGGCCGAGGCCGAGGGCAAGGTGCTGGCCCTGGGGGACACAGTCAAGGGCGCCACCGAAGGCTGGTGGGTGCCGGAGTACGTGATCAAGGGCGATCCTGCCAGAGGCCTGAAGCCGCTGGCGCCGGAGTTGCGCAGCGTCACGGATCTGGCTCGCTACAAGGATGTGTTCAAGGACCCGGAAAGTCCGGACAAGGGCCGTTTCCTCAACAGCCCGATCGGCTGGACCTCGGAAATCGTCAACCAGCAGAAGCTCAAAGCCTATGGCCTGGAGGACAGCTACGTGAACTTTCGCAGTGGCTCCGGCGCGGCCCTGGATGCGGAGATCAGCTCGTCGATCCGTCGGGGCAAGCCGATCCTGTTCTACTACTGGTCACCGACGCCGCTGTTGGGGCGCTTCAAACTGGTCCAGCTGCAAGAGCCACCCTTTGATGCCGAGGCCTGGAAGACCCTGACCGACGCCAGCAACCCCAACCCGCGTCCGACCCGTTCCCTGGCCTCGAAGTTGTCGATTGGCGTGTCCGCGCCGTTTCACCAGCAGTACCCGCAACTGGTGAGTTTCTTTAGCCAGGTCGACCTGCCCATCGAGCCCCTCAACCAGGCCCTGGCGCAGATGAGCGAAAACCACAGCGCTCCCCGTGACGCGGCTCGCGCCTTCCTCAAGCAACACCCCGAGCTCTGGCGCGCCTGGGTGCCCCAGGACGTCGCCGCCAAAGTCGCCGCCGCCCTGATGTAGGACGCGGCTGGCCGGCGAAGAGGCCGGCAAGGCATGCGCCGCCCCGGGACCGCCTTCGCTGGCCGGCCAGCACCTAGACTTGCCCCGGCAGCGCAGGATATTCCCATAGGTGCCGGCTTATCGGCGAAGAGGCCGGCAAGGCATGCGCCGTTCCGGGACCGCCTTCGCTGGCCGGCCAGCACCTAGACTTGCCCCGGCAGCGCAGGATATTCCCATAGGTGCCGGCTTATCGGCGAAGAGGCCGGCAAGGCATGCGCCGTCCCAGGATCGCCTTCGCTGGGCAGCCGGCCACGGGGTCACGCCGCATCAGAAACGGGTCTGCAGCGCCAGCTCGAAGGTTCGCGGGGTGCCCAGGTAATACGCCGGGGACACATGGGCGAACTGGCCATAGACCTCGTTGGTCAGGTTGCGTACCCGGCCGGTGACGCTGGTGTGGCTGTCGACCCGGTAGCGCAGGAAGCTGCCGTACAGGGTGTAGGCGGGCAGAGTCAGGGTGTTGGCGTTGTCGGCGTACACCGAGGCCACGTAGCGGGCATCGACCCCGGTTTGCCAGCTCGGGGCCAGGTCATAGGTCAACCACAGGTTGGCCACCCGCTCGGGGACGTTGGTCGGGGTGTTGCCCTGGCGCGAGACCACCGCGCCGCTGGCAATTTTCTCGTTGAACTCGGCATATTCGGCGTCGACCCAGGCGAAGTTGGCTTGCGCCAGTAGCTTGGGCGTCACCCGCAGCGAGCTGGCCAGTTCGATACCCCTGGAGCTCTGCTGGCCCACGGGGATGCTGTTGGCCGGGTCCAGGGGATCGGTGACGGCAAAGTCCTTGCGTTCGATACGGTACGCGGCCAGGGTCGCCGAGCCGCGTCCGTCCAGGTAGTCGAACTTGCTGCCCACTTCCCATTGCTTGCCGGTGGATACCTCGAAGTTCTGGGTGCCGCTGGGCTGTTCGGCGGCCGTGCTGTATTGCACGTAGACGTTGGCGCTGGGCAGGAACTGCCAGGTCAGCCCCAGGCGCCCGGTGACCGGCTCCCAGCCGCGCTTGAGATGTCGCGGGTTGCTGGCGGTGATCACCCGGTGGTTGGTCAGGTCCAGGTCGATGGCGTCATAGCGCAGGCCGCTGAGCAGCGACAGCTCGTCGCTCAAGGCCAGGCGGTTCTCGACGAACAGGGCACGGGTGGTGACCTGGTTGGTCTTGTCCTTGACCCAGCGCTGGCGGGTGCCCTTCAGGTCATAGAAGTACCCCGGCTGGAAGTTGCCGGGGTCGACACTGTGGCTGGCCGGCACGTTCCACGGTGAGTTGGTGCTGCTGTTGACCTTGTATTCGAAGCCCCCGGACCAGGTGGTGTCGAGGCCGAACAATTGATCGTCATGGCGCAGTTCGAACTGGTTGCCGTCCTGCTGGCCCTGGTGCCGCACCAGGTAGGCGGTGGAACGGTTCACCCGACTGTTGTCGGCGTTGTACTGGTAGGTTTCCAGGTTGCGGTAGTCGCGCTGGCTGTCCAGGTGATAGAGGGTGTTGCGCAAGGTGGTGCTGGGGTTGATCCGGTAATCGATGATCGAGCGCAGCCACACGGTGCGCTGCTCGTACAGGCCGTCGGCGACGTTGTAGTTGTTGAAGCGGTTGTGCTTGTCGATCTTCAGCTCGCCGGCCTTGGGGTTGCGCACCGGGGTGCCCCAGTAGGGGCTGTCTTCGTGCTCGTCCTGGTATTCCACGGCCAGGGTGTGCGACAGCTCCGGGCTCAGGTCGCTGAGCAGCGAAAAGGCCAGGCTCCAGGCGTCCCGTTCCTGGCGGTCGATGTAGCCGTTGCTGGTGTTGTGGCTGACGTCGAAGCGCGCGTAGTGCTCCACCTCGGCGCCGGCCGGGCTGAGGGCATGATTGACCCCGAAGGCGGTCTGCGTGGTGTCGTAGCTGCCGTAGCCGAGCAGGCCTTCGACCGCCTGTTCACGCCGCTCCGCCAGTTTGGTCACGTAGTTCAGCGAGCCGCCCACGGAGCCGGCGCCGTTGATCAGCGACGAGGGCCCGCCCACCAGTTCCACCCGGTCATAGATCCAGGCGTCCACCGGCCGCGCCAGGCCGGTGGCGACGTTGATGCCGTTGAACATCTGGGTGATCTGGCTGCTGGTGAAGCCGCGGTAGGAGACAAAACCGCCAAACCCCGGCGGGGCGCTGGCGTTGACCCCGGGCAGGGCGTTGGCGGCGTCCTGAAAGGTGCGGTCGCCACGGCGCTCCAGGTCCTGGCGACTGGCCACAGCCACCGAGGCCGGCGTCTCCCGCAGGCTCAGGCCCAGGCGCGAGGCCATGCCGCTGGACTGCTCCAGGTTCAGGCCGGGCTCGGCGTCCGGCTCGTCGGCGCCAATGGTGGTGGGGGCCAGCTCAAGGCCGTTCTGGGCCCAGGCGTCAGCACACAGGCAGCCCAACAGGCTCGCCAGTAAAGGAAGGTGTTTCATCGGTGCATCCTGAATTCTTGTCTAGGAAAAGGCCCACGAACGCGCGCTGCGCGACAGCACAGTGGGCCGGTTGAGCACGAGCAAGAGTCAGGCGAGAGGCGGTGCCCGAGGATGGGCCGGGGGCCAGGTGAAACGGAGGGGAAGAGGGCTTTGAAGCTGGCGGGCCAGCGGCGGCGCCTGGGGTTGGGGCAACAGCGCCAGGGTGACGCTGGTGTTCAGTGCCGGCCCCATGCCGCCGGTGGAGCACAGCGGGCAACCAAAGGCCTTGGACAGGGTGGGCAAGGAGTCCTGGTCAGCCGGCTGCTGCGACGGCGCCTGGGTCCTGGGCTCGATGCTGCAGAACTGGCCGCCGATGCCGTTGAGTTGCAGGCCGAGCATCTGCCCGTGACCGATGCTGCAGGCGAACACGTTGAACAGGACGCAGCAATACAGCATCCAGGCAACGAGTGAGCGATCGGTGCGGGCAAATTTCATGGGGCGGCACTTTAACATCGAGGCGACGAACGCACTTACAAAAACGTGCAATCGAGTCCATTCTCCTTACGACTTTTTTACAAGGACGTCTGAACATGAACCTTCTGCTTGCACAGGGGATGGCTGGCATTTTTCTGTTGATCAGCCTGGTCCACCTGTACTGGGCTGCCGGAGGCAAGCGCGGCAGCGATGCGGTGATTCCACAGGTGCCGGGGCCGCTTCCCGGGCAGAGCCAACCGGCCTTTCAGCCTCCTGCCCTGGCCTCCTTGCTGGTGGCGGTGGGGCTGCTGCTGGTGGCCATGCTGGTGTGCCTGCGGGTCGGGCTCTATCTGCCGACCGTGACCCATCCGTCCCTGCAATGGGTGATCAGCGCCATTGCCTTGCTGATGTTCGCCCGGGCCATCGGCGACTCCGAACTGGTGGGGTTCTTCAAGCAGGTGCGTGACTCGAAGTTCGCCCGTCTCGACACCCTGTTCTATTCCCCGCTGTGCGTGGTGCTGGGCGCCGGTTTGCTGGTGCTGGCCTGGGCCTGAAGGGCAAGCCCGCCCACTGTGGGCGCTGGCTTGTGTAGGAGCTGGCTTGCCAGCCGATTCGCTGCAAGGCTCAAAGGCCTCTTCGCCGGCAAGCCGGTATCTACATGGGGTGGTGCGCTCAGTTGCCGCTTTCGTTGCGTTTACTGCTGACCTCTGCCGGCACATCGTCGCCGGCCATGCGCTTGCGAAACAGCGCCGCCCGGGCCAGCAGCAGGGTGGTGACCGGCACGGTGATCGACAGCAGGATGGGGATCAGCCAGGCGTGCAGCACCGGTGTCGACTTGAGTGTCGAGAAGTACAGGATCGAGGCCAGCGCCACGGTCCAGGAACCCATGGTCGAGGCCAGTGCCGGCGGGTGCATGCGCTGGAAGTAGCTCTTCATGCGCAGGATGCCCACTGCACCGATCAGGGCGAAGACGCTGCTGATCAACAGCAGCAGGGCCACCAGGCTTTCCACCCACAGTGGCAGTTGTTCCAGGCTGTTCATTCGATCACCTCGCCACGCAGCAGGAATTTGGCCAGGGCGAAGGAGCCGACAAAGCCGAACAGGGCAATCAGCAACGCGGCTTCGAAGTAGGTGTCACTGGCGTAGCGCACGCCCAGCACCAGCATCATCAGCATCGCCAGGATGTACAGGTAGTCCAGGGCCAAGACCCGGTCCTGGGCCGAAGGACCCTTGAACAGGCGCACCAGGGTCAGGACCATGGCCAGGGAAAAGATGAACAGGCTCAGCAGTATTGCGTTGGTCAACAGGACGCTCATTCGAAAATCTCCATCAGCGGGCGCTCGTACGTCGCCTTGAAATGCTGAATAAACCGAGCCTCATCATCCAGGTCGAAGACGTGCAGCAAGAGGATGCTGCGATCCAGGGACAGTTCGGACCAGACCGTGCCGGGCACCACCGTGGTGATGGTGGACAGCGCCGCCAGGCCGTTGGCGTCTCGCAGCTCCAGAGGCACCTTGACAAAGGCCGAGCGCACGGGGCGGCGCGCATGGTTGAGCACGCCCCAAGCCACCAGCAGGTTCGACACCAGTACATCGCCGCCGACCCGCAGCAACAGGCGCAGGATGGTGCCGGGGCGGCGGATACGGATCGGCAAGGGCCGTAGCGGACGCATCAGCAAGGGCGCGAGGAAGGCCAGGATGGCCCCCAGCAGCAGATTGCCGGGGCTGATGGACAGGTTCAGCACCAGCCACAACAGCCACAGCGCCAGGGACAGGAAGGGGGCGGGAAACAGGCGTTTCATGGTTGCACCTCCGCCGCCGCTGCGGCCTTGGACTCAGGGCTGAGTACGGTGCGGGTGCCCAGTACCGCCATCACATAATGCTCCGGGTGGTTGAGGCTGTCGGCGGTGGCCTGGGTGAAGCGCAGCAGCGGCTCGGCCTTGAAACTGAGGAGCACGCAGAGCCCCAGCAGGGCCACGATCGGCAGGCATTCCAGGCGTCGCAGTACCGGCGAGGGACGCTCCTCCGGGGTCCAGAAACGCTGGATGCCCAGGCGCGTAAAGGCCACCAGCGAAGCCAGACCGGACAGGATCAGCAGCGCCAGGAAGCACCAGCCCGCCACCGAGATCGGCGGGCCATCGCCGGCACCCAGGCCCAGTGGGTTGAGCAGGGCGGCAATCAGGTTGAGCTTGCCGATAAAGCCCGACAGCGGTGGCATACCGATGATCAACAGGGCGCAGGCAATGAAGCTCAGGCCGAGGAAGGCCATGGTCCAGGGGATCACCTGGCCCACCACCACTTGCCGTTCATCGTCGAGGTTGGTGCCCCGAGGGGGATGCAGCGACTCCATGGGCCGCGGCAGGACTTCTCCTTCATCCTCCAGGGGCATTTCGTTGGCCGAACGCGAACGTTCGATCAGTTCTGCCAGCAGGAACAGCGCGCACAGCGCCAGGGTCGAGCTGAACAGGTAGAACAGCGCCGCCCCGGTCAGCGCCGGCTGGGCGAAGCCGATCACCGAGAGCAAAATTCCCGCCGACACCAGGATGCTCAGGCTGGCCATGCGTTCCAGGCGCTGGGCGGCGAGAATCGCCAGGGCCGCGCAGAAAATCGTCGCCATGCCGCCATACACCAGCCACTGGCCGCCAAAGTAGGCGGAGGCCCCGGCCTGCCCGGAAAACAACAGGGTCCACAGGCGCAGCACGGTGTAGATGCCGACCTTGGTCATGATGGCGAACAGCGCCGCCACTGGTGCGCTGGCCGAGGAGTAGGCCGGCACCAGCCAGAAGTTCAGCGGCCACATCCCGGCCTTGGCCAGGAAGGCAATGGCCAGGATCGCCGTACCCGCGTGCAGCAGGCCCCGGTCGGCTTCCGGCACCAGCGGGATCTTCATCGCCAGGTCGGCCATGTTCAGGGTCCCGGTGACTCCGTAGATCATCGCCGCGCCGATCAGGAACAGCGACGAGGCCAGCAGGTTGATGGTGATGTAATGCAAGCCTGAAGACACCCGCGCCCGTCCCGAGCCGTGCAGCATCAGGCCATAGGAGGCCGCCAGCAGCACCTCGAAGAACACAAACAGGTTGAACAGGTCGGCGGTGAGGAAGGCCCCGTACAGCCCCATCAACTGGATCTGGAACAGCGCATGGAAGCTGGCTCCGGCGCTGTCCCAGCGGGCCATGGCGAACAGCAGCGCACTGACCCCGATGATGCCGGTGAGCACCAGCATCAGCGCCGACAGGCGATCCACCACCAGAACGATGCCAAAGGGCGCCTGCCAGTTGCTCGGCAAGTACACGCCAAAGGAGCCGCTGGCACCCTGGACCTGGGTCCAGTACAGCAGGTAGCAGGCCAGGCCCAGCCCCAGCAGGCTGGAGACCAGGTTGATCCGTGCCTTGAGCGGACGGCGTTTTTCTCCCAGCAGCAACATGATCGCCGCAGTCAGCAGCGGCAGGAGGATGGGAGCGATGATCAGGTGCGATAACGAGCTCATTCCTTGGGCTCCCGGCCGTCGACGTGGTCAGTGCCGGTCAGGCCCCGGGACGCCAGAAGCACCACCAGAAACAGCGCGGTCATGGCGAAGCTGATGACGATGGCGGTGAGCACCAGGGCCTGGGGCAGCGGGTCAGTGTAGTGCAGCAGGTCTTGAGGCACGCCGTCCTTGATGATTGGCTCCTTGCCGATGAACAGACTGCCCATGCTGAAAATGAACAGGTTGACCGCGTAGGACAGCAGACACAGGCCCATCACCACCTGGAAGGTCCGTGGGCGCAGCACCAGCCAGACGCCGGAAGCGGCGAGGACGCCAATGGCGATTGCGATGACTTCTTCCATCAGGCGGCTCCGCTCTTGATCAGGGATTTGGACTGGCTGGCCGGCTTGTGGGCCCGCACCGACTGGTGCGCCAGGGCGGTGAGGATCAGCAGGGTGGCGCCCAGCACCACGGCGTATACGCCCACGTCGAAGAACAGCGCGCTGGCGACATGGATATCACCGAACAGCGGCAGGTCCACGTGCATCGTGTGGGTGGTGAGGAACGGATAGCCCCAGGCCAGGGCGCCAAGCCCGGTGACCAGGGCGAACAGCAACCCGGCGCCCATCCAGCGCAGCGGCCGCACGCTCATCTGCGCCTCGACCCATTGGGTGCCCGCCACCATGTACTGGAGGATAAAGGCCACCGACATCACCAGTCCGGCGACGAAACCGCCGCCGGGCAAGTTGTGCCCACGCATGAACAGGTAGAACGACACCACCAGGGCGATCGGCAGCAGCAGGCGCACCAGCACCGCCGGCACCATCATGAACCCCAGGGCGGTATCGCTGGCGTGGCGCGGGTTGACCAGGTCGGTGACCACGTCCGGGGCCAGCAGGCGCTGCTGTGCCGGCAACTGCATGCTCTCTTTGGGAGGACGGAAGCGTCGTAGCAGGGCGAACACGGTCAAGGCCACCGCCACCAGCACGGTGATCTCGCCAAAGGTATCGAAGCTGCGGAAGTCCACCAGGGTCACGTTGACCACGTTGGTGCCACCGCCTTCGGGCAGGGCCCGGCTGAGGTAGAACGAGGAAATGTCGTTGGGGGTCGGCCTGGTCAGCATGGCGTAGGACAGCACCGCCATGCCCAGGCCCACGGCGGCCGACAGGCTCAAGTCGCGCAGGCGACGAATCCGTGCCTTGCGCACGCTGCTGGGCAGTGGCGAAACTTCTTCGATCCGCCGTGGCAGCCAGCGCAGGCCGAGGAGGATCAGCACGGTGGTCACCACCTCCACCACCAGTTGGGTCAGGGCCAGGTCCGGCGCCGAGAACCAGACGAAGGTGACGCAGGTCATCAGCCCACAGACGCTGACCATGGTCAGGGCCGCCAGTCGGTGGTATTTGGCTTGCCAGGCGGCGCCCAGGGCACAGGCAATGGCCAGCAGCCAGAAGGTCACGAAGACAATCGAGCCGGGGATCTTCGGCCGCTCGCCCCAGGTCAATTGGCTGTACAGCATGGGGATCAGACCGGTGATCACTGCCGCCAGGATCAGCACGAACAACTGCGTTTGCAGGCGCTTGGTGCTCAGACGCCGTTCCAGGCGGCGGGCCAGGCGGGTCATGCCCACCAGGCAGCGCTCGAACAGGCGCTTGCCGTTGAAGCGACCGACCCCAGGCGGGTAGGCGAACGTGCCGCGCACCAGTGGCTTGCGCAGCAGTCGATAGAGGACGATGCCGCACGACATGGCGATCAGGCTCATGATCATCGGCGCGTTGAGGCCATGCCAGATCGCCAAGCTGTATTCGGGCAGGGTGCCACCGACCACCGGGCGCGCCGCTGCGGCCAATAGCGGGCCGATGACCTGCGCCGGGAACATGCCTACCAGCAGGCAGGTGAACACCAGCAACTCCACTGGCGCACGCATCCAGCGCGGTGGCTCATGCGGCGTGTGGGGCAGGTCAGTGGCCGGTTCGCCAAAAAACACATCGACGGTAAAGCGCAGGGCATAGGCGACGCTGAAGGTCCCGGCGAGGGTGGCGATCACCGGCAGGGCGATTTCCACCCAGGCGCTGGAGTTGATGAACACTGTCTCGGCGAAGAACATCTCCTTGGACAAAAAGCCGTTGAGCAGCGGCACCCCGGCCATCGAGGCGCTGGCGACCATGGCCAGGGTCGCGGTGTAGGGCATCAGTTTGATCAGGCCGTTGAGCTTGCGAATGTCGCGGCTGCCGCTTTCGTGGTCGATGATCCCGGCGGCCATGAACAGCGAGGCCTTGAAGGTGGCGTGGTTGAGGATATGGAACACCGCGGCCACCGCCGCCAGCGGGCTGTTCAGGCCCAGCAGCAGGGTGATCAGGCCCAGGTGGCTGATGGTGGAGTAGGCCAGCAGGCCCTTGAGGTCGTTCTGGAACATCGCGCAGTAGGCGCCTAGCACCAGGGTGCAGGCCCCGGCGCCGCTGACGATGTAGAACCATTCTTCGGTGCCGGACAACGACGGCCACAGGCGGGCCAGCAGAAACACCCCGGCCTTGACCATGGTCGCCGAGTGCAGATAGGCCGAGACCGGCGTCGGCGCGGCCATGGCGTGGGGCAGCCAGAAGTGGAAAGGGAATTGCGCGCTTTTGCTCAGGGCGCCCAGCAGGATCAGTGGCAACAGGATCGGGTAGAGCGCATGGGCGCGGATCTTGTCTCCGGCAGCGAGCACCTGATCCAGGTCGTAGCTGCCGACCACATGGCCGAGCAGCATGACCCCGGCCAGCAGGCACAAGCCCCCGGCACCGGTGACCATCAGTGCCATGTAGGCCCCGCGGCGGGCGTCGGAGCGGTGGTGCCAATAGCCGATCAGCAGGAACGAGAACAGGCTGGTGAGCTCCCAGAAGAACACCATCTGGATCAGGTTGCCGGAGATCACCAGGCCGAGCATGGCCCCCATGAACGCCAGGAAAAAGGCGAAGAAGCGCGGCACCGGATCTTGCGGCGACATGTAATAACGCGCATAGAGCGCCACCAGCGTGCCGATCCCCAGCACCAGCAGCGAGAACAACCAAGCGAAACCGTCCAGGCGCAGCACGAAGTTCAGTCCCAGGCTCGGCAGCCAGGTATATTCCTCGCGGATCACCCCGCCATCGGCGATCTGCGGGTAAAGCAGCGCCACGGCAATGGTGCCGAGCAAGGCCACCAGACCGGTCAGCAGGGATTCGCTATTGCGTGCGTTGTGCGGCAACACGGCCGCCAGACAGCTGCCGATGAACGGCAGAAGCAGTAGAACTATCAGGGACATAGGCTTCTAATCTGCGGAAAAGTATGACGCATAATACGTGCCAGGCTCTGCATCACCAACCGCCACGCGCGACCAGGCAGGGATGAGAAATGTTACATGTGCTTTCAAAGGTAGGGGGCAAAAGCCTGATGCGCCCGTTCCCCGCGGGCTGTGTGGCCAATGCCCTGCCCGGGTCACATCACCACAAGGATCGACAAGGGTGCACATGACTAAAGGATCGGCCTTGGGCCGGCTGTTTCGACGGGGCTGTTTTGCCGTGTTGTTCACCGCCCTAGGCGCCGGGTTGGGGATCGGTCTGGAGCATTATCTCGACCGTCCCAAGAGGCTCGCCACCCGCCAGGCGCTGGTCATTGACGGCCGCCCAGGGGATGACCGGACCTACCGCTTGCCGCCCGGCACTGTGCTCTACTTCGACCGCGCCTTCCCTGAAGGGCATGTGCGTTACCGCGCCTATTTTTACTACCGGGGTGAACCGGAGCATGACCGGCTGCCACTGGAAGCCAAGCATCGCGGCTTATTGATCGTCCCGGCCTGGCTGTCCGCCCCGGAGCCTGATGCGCCTTCGTTGTCATCCGCCGGGGGCGGTGCCGGCCTGCCCGCGCCGGTGGGCGCTGAGCGTTGAGGCCGTGGCCTTGCGCGCGACCCGAGGGGGACGCACAATGCGCGGAAAATTGGGCAGTATACTGCGCAGGGCGAAAGGGTGAGCAATATAGTGCACAAGGATAACCTCCAGCGGGCTTCGGTCCTGCAACACGTCAGCCTCAACGTGCGCCGTCTGCGTCATGCCGCCGGCCTGAGTCAGAGCGCCTTGGCGGAAAAATCCGCTGTCAGCCGACGGATGCTGGTGGCCATCGAGGCGGGGGAGAAGAACGTCAGCCTCGGCACCCTGGACCGAGTGGCGCAAGCCCTGAACGTCGTCTTCAGCGATCTGATCCAGGCCCCGGACTCACGCGATCCGAGCCGCATCAACGAATTGGCCTGGGCCGGCGCGATCCCCGGCAGCAAGGCGGTGTTGCTGGCCAAGGCCGACGCCAGCCGTGAGGTGGAGCTCTGGGAGTGGAGCCTGGAGCCTGGCGAGGTCTATCACTCGGAATGCGACGCGATGGGCTGGAGCGAACAGTTGTATGTGTTCCAGGGCTGCCTGACGGTGTTTTTCGGTGATCGCGAACGGCGTCTGGAAAGTGGCGATTTCTTCATGTTTGCCAGCCATGTGCCCCATGGTTATCGCAATGACGGTGCTCAAGCCACGCGCTTTGTGCGCAACGTCGTGATCTGACAAGCCCGCACCCGGAGCGGGCCTTGGTCGAGGCGTGCTCCGGCGGGGTGTTGAAGGGCGCTCGCAGATCTGTGCTGCGCGCTTCTGCTGGCCGACGCGGTCGGTCGAAGGTGCCGGCGCTCTCCTACTTTGGTACTGCTCGATGAACCTGGTGAAGGCTTGACGCTTATGATCGGCACGGTGCTTTTCAGCTGTCGCGCCGCCCAGTCGCCAGGCGCAAGTGAGCGCGCGGGGCACCTGCCGTTGCTGGGTTGGGGCAATGTGCACAACCACCGCCAGGGCAAACACTGATCGTGAGAACGCCATGAGCCAAACCCACAGTGCACCGGGCATCCACGATGCCCAGATCCTGATCGTCGGCGGAGGCCTCAGCGGCGCCTTGTTGGCGGCGCAATTGCTGCGCCTGCCGGGCCGGCGCCGGCTGCTGGTGATCGAGCCGCGCGGCGAGCTGGGGCGCGGCGAAGCCTACAGCGCCATGGAACTGGGGCACACCCTGAACGGCAATGCGGCGCGCATGAGTGTCGATCCAGACGACGCCGACGACCTGACTCGCTGGCTCACTCAGCACATTGCCGGCGGTGGCTGGCCCGAATCGCGGCAGCAGGCGGTGCCGATCAGCGAACTGTTTATGCCTCGCGGGCTGTTTGGCGTTTATGTCCAGCAGCGGCTGGCCGAGGCGCAAGCGGTTGGCGCGCTGCACGGCTCGACACTCAGCCACGTGCGCGGCGAAGCGGTGGACCTGCAGATCGAGCGCGACGGCGTTTGCCTGACCCTGGCCGATGGCCAGCAGCGCCAGGGCGCTGTGGCCGTGCTGGCCACGGGCATGTTCCCTGCGGCGCGTACCCCGCAGACTTGCTCCAGCGGCCTCAACGCAGCGGCGCTGGACCCTTGGGACGTGGCCGCGATGGCCCGCCTCGATCCTTTATCGACGGTGCTGATCATCGGTTCCGGGTTGACCATGGTGGACGCCGCAGTGTCCCTGGGGCAGGCCGGGCATCGCGGGCCGATCGAAGTGTTTTCCCGCCATGGGCTGCTGCCGCATGTCCGCCGTCAGCCACCGGCCTGGGACGACTTTCTGGGGCGCGCGCCGAACCTTCGCAGCCCACGCCAACTGCTGCGCGAGCTGCGTCAGCAGTGCCGCCAGGCGCAGGCCCTGGGCATCGACTGGCAGGCACCGCTGGACACTGTACGGGGCCATATCCCGCGCCTGTGGAGCCAGGCCACGGATGGCCAACGCCGGCAGTTCGTGCGTCATGTGCGACCGTGGTGGGAAAGCCATCACCACCGTTCGCCGCCCTTGAGTGCCGAGTGGGTGGCGCGCCTGCACGAGGCGGGGCGACTGCGAATTCATGCGGCGTCCTATCAAGGACTGGAGCCCGGCCAAGGTGGTCGTTTGGCGATCCGGCTGCGTTATCGCGGCACAGAGCACAGCGCAGTGGTGCAGGGCGATGCGCTGATCAACTCCAGCGGTATCGAATACGACTGGCGCAAAGTGGCCCGGCCATTGCCCCAGCAACTGCTGGCCCGCGGCTGGGTGACGCCGGGACCGCTGGCCCTGGGCATTCGCGCCGCCGCCGATGGCGCCGTGTACAACGCCCATGGCCAGGCGGCCGAACGGCTATTCGCCCTGGGGCCGCCCCTGCGTGGGATGTGGTGGGAAAGCACGGCCGTGACCGATGTGGCCCTGCAAGCCAAGGCCCTGGCAGCGCGCCTAGCGGCCTTCTCCTGATACCCCGTCGGTCGCGCACGCCTGGGCAGGCGGCGCGGTGCTTGGCGTTGCAGAAGGCTCTGCGGGCCCTGTCGCAGCTTCGCCACGACTCAACTGCGGCGACAGGGGCGTGTGGTTGGGGTGGGCAAGGCACTGGGTGTGGCGGGCGGGGTCAGAAGCGCAGGGTCGCGCCGCTGGTCAGCCAGCGGTCGCGGGCGTCGGTCAGGTGCTGGCCAAGGATCAGGTCCAGGTCCAGGTGCTGGCCCAGGTGCAGGCGCGGGCCGGCCTGCCAGCCCTGTTCGCCGCGGCGTTGGCCATAGCGCTCGGCAATCAGGGTCAGGCCTGGCATCAGGTCGTATTCGATGCCGCTGCCCCAGGTCCAACGGAGGTTCTGTTCTCCTTCGTCATAGGCATGGGTCCAGCCGGCATTGAGGTTCAGGCGCAGGCGGTCGCTGGCGCTGAAGGTCAGGGGCAGGGCGAGGTCGGCGCCGTCGACGCTGTGGTGGCGGTTCAGGGCCCAGTGGGCGGAGCCGGCCAAGGCCAGTTGCAGCCCCAGGTCTTGGCGGTCCAGCAGGGCGATCTTGAGCTGGGGGCTGAGCTGGGTTTCGCCCTGGCCGTCAGCCTGCTGGCGCTGCACCGCGGCCCCCAGTTGCACCCAAGGCAGTTGGCTGAAGGTACAGGCCGGGGCAAGCACGCTGTTATGGCTGGAGCCTGGGTGCCGGGTGCTCTGGTACCAGGCATCGACGTTGCATTCCCCGGCGGCATTGATGGCGCCGTCATCCACCACGTAGGCGCCGCCGGCGGCCTGAGCCTTGGAGCACAGGGCCAGGGTCGCGGTGATGCCAGCGGTGAGGGCGAGGAACAGCAGGTTGCGTTTGAGCATGCGGCTTTTCGCGGCAGGCAGGGAGTGGCCCCAGGAGGCGCAACGCGAGGAACGATGTGGACGGTGCTTGGACATGGCGGATCTCATTCTGTATCAGGCGCCGGGCCGTGCTGTTCGGCAACCGGCGCGGGTGAGTGCTGCGTGGGGTGGGTTTACTGCGCGTCCACCGACAGGGTCTGGATGCCGCGCACCTGGGCCTGGGTCAGCAGCGCTTCGGTGTCTTCCCCGCCGGGCAGGGCGAGGACGATGTCCGGGCGGCTGTCGGCCAGCATGAAACTGTTGCGCAGGCGCTCGGCGTGTTTGCCGTGCAGTTGCCAGTTAGGCGGGTAGCGGACGATGTGGGCCCCGGTCTCCCGGGCCCAGTCCTCGATGTGGGCGCCGAGGAACTGGCTGCCACCGTGGATCACCACCCGCACTTCGTGCAGGCGCTGGAAGGCTTCCAGGACCTGGCGGCACAGGCGGCTGTCGGCGTAGTAGCGACCGGCGCAGATCAGGACGCGCATGGGGTGTCCTCCTTGGCCCCGGCCACGGGATGCTCGGCGCTCGGCACTTCGGCCAGCGGCTCGCCGAGCTGGCTGTGTTCGATGTCGCGCTCACCGGCGCGCTCCAGGGCCGGATAGGCCAGGGCGGCGATGTGATGGTGGACCCGGCGGTAGTCGCGCAGCAGGCGCTGGAAGATGTCCCCGGATTCGGCCCAGGCGCTCTGGTCTTCGCGCAGTTGGCGAAAGTGCTCGCGGCCGGCGGCGGCTTCCAGGCGCCGCACGGTTTTCTTGCGTGCCAGCAGTTGGTGGGCGGTGGGCAGGTCCTCGCGCAGGAACACGGTGATCGCCAGGCTCAGGCTGTCCAGCAACTCCTGGTGCAGCGGGTACAGCGTGCCCAGCTCGAACTCGGAAAAGGCCTCGCCACGACGCAGACGCCGTACTGCCAATTGCGCCAGGCTGGTGGAAAGAATGTCGCCGGCGTGTTCCAGGTTGATCACCAGCAGCAGGATCTCCTGGGAGCGGTCGGCATCCTGGTCGCTGATGCCTTCCTTGCCGACGTCCGCCAGGTAGGCGCGGATCGCCGCGCTGAGCAGGTCCAGGGACTGATCGATGTGCCGCACCTGCTCGGCATGGGTGATGCTTGAGGTGCGAAACAGCTGCAGCACCCGGTCGAGCATGCTCGAAAGCATGTCGGCCATGCGCAGGGCTTCGCGGGCGGCGTTGGCCAGGCCGATATTGGTCACTTCCAGGCCGGCCTGGTCCAGGTACAGCGGCATGCCCGGATCGGTGACCGGGGCGGGAGTCGGCAGCAGACGGATCAGCAGCTTGCCCAGGGGCTCGGTGACGCCAATGAACAGCAGGCCCAGGATCAGGCTGAAGGCGCTGTGCAGGTAGACCACCAGCAACTCCGGTGGCAGGGCCTGCACTGTGTCCAGGCGGGCCAGGGCGGCGATCCAGGGCAGCACCAGGACCACGCCCACCAGGCGCACCAGCAGGTTGCCCAGGGGCAGGCGCCGGGCCAGGTTGTCGCTGGCGCCGAGCAGGGACGGCAGGGTGCCGCCCAGGTTGACCCCCAGCACCAGGGCCATGCTGGTGGCTGGCGACAGCAGGCCGGTGCCGGCCAGGGAGGCGATCAGCAGCACCACCGCGACGCTGGAGTGGCACATCCAGGTCAGCAGCATGGCCACCAGCAGCGCCAGCAACAGGTCGCCGTCGAGGCTGGTCATCACCAGCTGGAACACCGGGGTGCTTTCCACCGCGCCCAGGGTGGCGCCGAGCAGGCCCAGGGCCAGCAGCATCAGGCCCAGGCCGATCAGCGCGCAGCCGATGCTTTCAAAGCGCGAGTCGTCCCGTAGGCGCAAGGTCAAGAAACCCACCAGTAGCGCCACTGGCGCCGCCAGTGAGAGGTCGAGGCTGAGCAGCTGGACCACCAGGGTCGAGCCGATGTTGGCCCCCAGCATCACCGCTAGGGCGGGGGCCAGGCCCAGGGTGCCGGCGGCGGTAAAGGAGCTGGCCATCAGGCTCACCGCGGTGCTGCTTTGCAGCACGCCGGTGATGCCGACGCCGCACAGCAGCGCCAGCCAGCGGTTGTTCAGGTGTTGCCCGAGCCAGTGCCGCAGCGGGCTGCCGAAGCCGCGCAGGAGTGAGCCGCAGATCATCTGCGACCCCCAGAGCAGCAGGGCGATGGCCCCGGCCAGGTTGATCAGAAGAGTGGTGCCCGACATGAGTGTGCTCCCGGGTCGGTGACAGGTTCAGGCGATCGCCACGCGCAGCGAGGCGCGGGTGAGGGCGGCGCTGAAACCCAGCAAAAAACGAATTTCAACGACGCTCAGCAGGCCGCGGACATACAGCCGGATGCTCATGCGGGTGAGCAGGCGAGCGCAGGTGCACAGGCTGCAGACCAGCAGGGCCTGGAGGCCGCGTTGCAACATGGAAAAAGGCTTGAGATACATGGCGATGCTCCTTTCGGGCGAACAGCGTCGCCGTCGGCAGGGCGCTGGCCGCGCCGACGGTGGCATCGTTGGTCAGGTGTATCGGGCGCGGCCGTCCGAGGGCGGCCGCGCCGGGCTCACGCCCTTAGAACCAGGCCCTTAGAACCACTGCTTGAAGCGGCGGATGTACAGGGTCTTCATGGTCTGGGCGACCACGCAGTAGGCGAGCAGGGTGCCCACCAGCCACGGGAAGTATTCCCACGGCAGCGGCACCAGGCCGACCATGCTGCCCAGGGGCGAGAAGGGCACGTAGATCCCCAGCGCCATCACCAGCCCCGTGGCCAGCATGACCGGCAAGGCGGCGGTGCTCTGGATGAACGGGATCTTGCGGGTGCGCAGCATGTGCACCACCAGGGTCTGCGAGAGCAGGCCTTCGATGAACCAGCCGGACTGGAACAGGGCGGCCATTTCCACGCTGTTGGCGGCGAACACGTACCACATCAGGGCGAAGGTGGTGATGTCGAAGATCGACGAGGTCGGCCCGATCCACAGCATGAAGCGCCCGATGTTCTTGGCGTCCCACTTGCGTGGCTTGGCCAGGTATTCCTTGTCCATCTTGTCCCACGGCAGCGCCAGTTGGGAGAAGTCGTACATCAGGTTCTGCAGCAGCAGGTGGATCGCCAGCATCGGCAGGAAGGGGATGAAGGCACTGGCCACCAGCACCGAGAACACGTTGCCGAAGTTGGAGCTGGCGGTCATGTTCAGGTACTTCATGATGTTGCCGAAGGTCTCGCGACCCTTGATCACCCCTTCCTCCAGCACCATCAGGCTCTTTTCCAGAAGGATGATGTCCGCCGATTCCTTGGCGATGTCGGTGCCGCTGTCTACCGAGATGCCGACGTCGGCATCGCGCAGGGCCGGGGCGTCGTTGATGCCGTCGCCGAGAAAGCCCACGGTGTGGCCGTTGGCTTGCAGAGCCTTGAGCACCCGGGACTTCTGCAGCGGGGTGAGCTTGGCGAACACCGTGCGTTCTTCCACCAGGCGCGCGAGCACCTGGTCATCCATGTGCTCGATGTCGCGCCCCAGCAGCGGTTCGCCCGCTTCCAGGCCGACTTCGCGGCAGATCTTGGCGGTGACGATGGGGTTGTCGCCGGTCAGTACTTTCACCGTGAGCCGT
>NZ_WVHL01000006.1 GCF_009861525.1 Pseudomonas sp. LD120
AGGTCATGCCCAGCCAGCCCAGTACCTGCTTCTTGTTGCCTCGGAAGAACGCCAGCATGGCGAAGCCGTAGGTGATCGAACTGAACAGCAGCAGAGCGGTTTCGCCCAGTACGTAAGGCAGTTCGAAGATGTCGTGGCCCGACGGGCCACCCGCTACGTTGTTAACCAGTACCGCGTATACCGCGAAGATCGACGCAAACAGAATGCAGTCGGTCATCAGGTAGAGCCAGAAACCGAATACGGTCATCTCGCCCGAGTCGTGGTGATGGTCATCGTGCCCATGGTCATCGACATGGGCGTGTCCAGCATTGGTCACTAAGTTCGACATGGATTAAGCCTGTTCCAACGAGGTTTCAACACGGGTAGCCGGGATCTTGTTCTCCGATACCAGACGCTTGTGCTGCTCGGCTTCGATGCGTTCGATCGTCTCGACCGGCACCATGTAGCCTTGATCATCACGGGCAGCGTGGATCGCGAAATAGATCACAGTGCCGGCCAGGCTTGCGATGGCCAGCCACCAGATGTGCCAGATCATGGCGAAACCGAACACGGTCAGCAGGGCCCCCATGACCACACCGGTAGCGGTGTTGTTGGGCATGTGGATCGGCTGGTAGCGGCTTGGCTGCGCGTAGGCAGTGCCATTTTCCTTGGCTTCGGTGAACGGATCGATGCCTTCGGCTTTGGGCAGCACCGCGAAGTTGTAGAACGGCGGTGGCGACGAGGTCGACCATTCCAGGGTGTGGGCGTTCCATGGGTCGCCGGACACACACATGTTCTGCTTGCGGTCACGCACGCTGACGTACAGCTGGATCAACTGGCAGGCGATACCCACGGCGATCATCAGTGCACCCACCATGGCCACGTACAGGTATGGCACCCACTCAGGGTTGGTGGTGGCGTTCAGACGACGGGTCATGCCCATGAAGCCCAGTGCATAGAGCGGCATGAACGCGACGAAGAAGCCCGAGATCCAGAACCAGAAGGCAGCCTTGCCCCAACCTTCATGCAGCTTGAAGCCGAAGGCTTTCGGGAAGTAGAAGCTGAAGCCGGCGATGTAGCCGAATACCGCGCCGCCGATGATCACGTTGTGGAAGTGGGCGATCACGAACAGGCTGTTGTGCAGGACGAAGTCCGCACCCGGAATGGCCAGCAGTACGCCGGTCATGCCGCCGATGGCGAAGGTCACCATGAAGCCCAGGGTCCACAGAACCTGGCTGGTGATACGCAGGCGGCCGTGGTAGATGGTGAACAGCCAGTTGAACAGCTTCACCCCCGTGGGGATCGAGATCAGCATCGTCGCCAGGCCGAAGAAGGCGTTGACGCTGGCACCCGACCCCATGGTGAAGAAGTGGTGCAGCCAGACCATGAAGCCCAGGATCGAAATCGCGCCGGACGCGTAGATCATCGAGTGGTGGCCGAACAGGCGCTTGCCGGAGAAGGTCGAGATGACTTCGGAGAAGATACCGAACGCTGGCAGGATCAGGATGTACACCTCGGGGTGACCCCAGGCCCAGAACAGGTTCACGTACATCATTGGATTGCCACCAAGTTCATTGGTGAAAATGTGGAAATCCATGTAACGGTCAAGCGTCAGCAGTGCCAGGGTGGCGGTGAGGATCGGGAACGAAGCCACGATCAGCACGTTGGCCCAGGTGCAGGTCCAGGTGAAGATCGGCATGTCCATCATCTTCATGCCCGGGGTACGCATTTTCAGCACGGTGGCCAGGAAGTTGACCCCCGTCAGCGTTGTCCCCAGCCCTGATAGCTGTAGCGCCCAGATGTAGTAGTCGACACCCACGCCCGGACTGTATTGCAGGCCCGACAGCGGCGGATAGGCAACCCAGCCGGTCTTGGCGAATTCGCCAACGCCCAGGGACAGGTTGATCAGCACCACGCCCGATACCAGCAGCCAGAAGCTCAGGGAGTTGAGGAACGGATAGGCCACGTCACGCGCACCGATCTGCAGCGGCACGACCAGGTTCATCAGGCCAGTGAAGAACGGCATCGCCATGAAGATGATCATGATCACACCGTGAGCGGTGAAGATCTGGTCATAGTGTTCAGGTGGCAGGTAGCCAGGCGAACCCTCGGTGGCCATGGCCAGCTGGGTACGCATCATGATGGCGTCGGCAAAACCACGCAGCAGCATGACCATGGCGACGATGATGTACATCACCCCGATTTTCTTGTGGTCGACGGACGTCAGCCACTCGGTCCACAGGTAGGTCCACTTCTTGAAGTAGGTGATTGCCGCGAACAGCGCCAGACCACCGAGCGCGATCATGGCAATGGTCACCATGACAATCGGCTCGTGGAACGGAATCGCTTCCAGACTTAATTTACCAAACATCGTTTACTCCTCTGCCCCGGCAGCTGAATGCGAACTCACGTCCATCCCTTCGGTTGCGGCCACTTCCTTCTCTTTCTTCTCGTGCTTGAGCGGCTGGCCCGGATTCATGCCCTCATACTTGTCGATGATGGTCTGAAACAGGTTCGGCGCGTACGCGGAGTAGAGCTCGACAGGATTGTTCTGGCTTGGCTTGGAAAGGGCTTCGTATTCAGCGGTGTCCAGCTGTTTAGGTGCCTTTTTGACTTCGTTTACCCAGGCGTCGAAATCTTCCTGACTGGTGGCGATCGCTTTGAATTTCATGCCGGTAAAGCCCGCGCCGCTGTAGTTGGCGGAGATACCTTCAAGTTCGGTGTTCTGGTTGGCGATCAGGTGCAGCTTGGTGGTCATGCCCGCCATTGCGTAGATCTGGCCGCCCAGGCCCGGGATGAAGAACGAGTTCATCACGGTGTCGGAGGTCACGCGGAAGTTCACCGGAGTATGTGCCGGGAACACGATCTTGTTGACGGTGGCGATCCCTTGCTCGGGATAGATGAACAGCCACTTCCAATCCATGGCGACCACTTCGATGGTCACCGGCTTGACGTCGGAGTCAATCGGACGGTACGGGTCCAGGGCGTGAGTCGACTTGTAGGTGACATAACCCAGGGCAATGATGATGAGCACTGGAACCAGCCACACCGCGATTTCGATCTTGGTGGAGTGGGACCACTTCGGCGCGTAGGTCGCTTCCTTGTTCGAGGCGCGATACTTCCAGGCGAAGGCGAAGGTCATGATGATGACCGGCACAACCACCAGCAGCATCAGGAGGGTTGCCGTGATGATCAGGTTTCGTTCGTCCAGACCGACCTGACCCTTGGGATCGAGCAAGGTCCATTTGCAGCCTCCCAGCATCAACATGCCGAGCAGCGGCAATAAGCCTAGTAATCTGGGGTACCTGTTTTTACTCATCTCACGACCTCTAAAGCAGCTTGCGCAATGCAGTTGGGTTTTGATCGCCAACACTTCACCCTGCCAAGGGTTGGCATTTTTCTTCAATTGAATAAGGGCCTGCCCGTTGGGTTAAACGCTCAACGACACATCCCGGGCTAGCAGTGGTTCTTATTCGATCTCGTGGTCAAAGGCCTTGTTACAGACCAATTCCATTTGGTGCGGAAGTTAGGAAGGCGCCGACACCCGCAGTCGCATGGGGCACTCAATCCGCCCCTCGACCGTCCTCGTGTGCTCAGGGATGAGCAGCGTCGGAAATTCAGTGCGGGCGATTGTAGATATGTCGCGTTTTATAAACCATGTCTTATCCCGAAATAATTTTTATCGTCGGGCGCAACAATCACACACGATTAGCGTCACAGACAGAAATGATATAGATTTTCATTTGCAATAAAAACTCCAAAAAAAGACTCTCGACAGTTGCTCTCTCCCCCTCAAAAAACCGTTGAAGGCTGCACCTCATAAGGCTTCATCCCTTGTAAAACGCGGTCTGCAACGCAAGGCATCGATAGCAAGCTATGGTTTTTTCGAACAGTGCGGCATACACAAACTGACAGACTTTTTTTGAACCCGTTGACCGCAAAGCCGTCTGTCCACACCCTGACTCAGCTCTTCTGCGACCACGCAACTGTGACAACATGTCGCACATTTGCCGCACCCGCGCTTGCCACAAATCACGGACATTTCCAGCCCTGAATGACAGACACAAAAAGGCCCCGACTCCGTGAGGAGCCGAGGCCTTGCAGGCGAATCAGTTGACCGTCTTGCGGTTACGGACAATGCCCAAGGGCACCAGGATCACCGTCAGCACAAACGCCAGCAATGCCCATTGCGCCAGGGACAAGCCCAGGATCGGCGGATACGGCGTGGAGCAAAAACCGTCGACTTGAAAGCCCAGGGGAAAGATCGTCGCCAACGGCAGGCTATCGACAAACGGCTGCAGCACATCAATGCCGCAGCTCACCGCCGGGTAGAACTGGGTGTATACATGGTGCCCGGCCACCCCGGCCCCGGCGATGGCACTGATGACCACCAGGGTTTCCATGACGGTGATACTGCGTCGTGAACTCATGGCCGCGCCGATGAAGGCAAACAGCGCGATCAACAGCAAGGCATAGCGCTGCAGGATACACAGCGGACAGGGCGCTTCGCCCAACACCACTTGCCTGTACAGAGCGCCGCCGATCAGCGCCAGGCAGATCACCCCAAGCAGCACCAGGAAACGTCGTTCACGCCCTAATCGCAGTCTGTCGTCACTCATCCCTATTCCTTTTCTGTTGTCTGTTCCACCGCCCTGCCGTGCCTGGCACGACAACAGGCGGTGAAGTTGCGAAGTTGATTGATTGCCATGGGAGTGCGCGCAAGTCTACACGCTGATCATGACCTTTGAATGCCTTGCGTGGCAGGAGCCCAGCAAGCGCCCCGTCCCTATCCAGCCCCCCAGGTGCAGGCTTGAATGCACACGGATGGGCTGAAGGCGGAAGCATTGCATTCGTATCGCAGGGAATTAACGACAGACAGGTTAAGCCGGGATTAACGCAGGTGCCTTGACTGGCGCTATTCCAGAGCCGCGGCGGGACCGAAGAACTCGTAGCGACTCTGCTGCTCAGGGACGCCCAACGCCTTCAGGTGGCGCTTGATCGCCGTCATGAATCCCTTGGGCCCGAGAAAGTAAGCGTCCAGATCGCGCTGCTGCGGCAGCCATTGCCCCAGCTGTTCACACGTCAACAGACCCAACTTGTCAGCCGCCGGGCTGACACCATCATCCTCGGCGTAGCAGTAGAAGCGCTGGAGCTGTGGATAACGCCGGGCCAACTCATCGACCCAATGACGGAACGCATGCACCTGGCCATTACGCGCGCAATGGATGAAATGCACCGGGCGCTCGCATGCCAACGCCGCCTCCAACATAGGCAAGGTCGGGGTGATGCCCACGCCACCACTGATCAGCACCAGCGGCTTGTCGCTGGCGGCCAGGGTGAACTCGCCCGCTGGCGGAAACAGCAGAATACTCGCCCCCACCGGACACTGGTCATGCAGGTAGTTGGACGCCACGCCACCGCTTTCGCGCTTGACGCTGATGCGGTACTGGCCCTGATTGGAAAGTGCCGACAAGGAATAATTACGGCGGATCTCCTCGCCCTCTATAAACAGTTGCAAACCTATGTATTGCCCCGGCTTGGCAGCGAGGATCGGCCCCTGGTCTTGCGGCGCAAAATAGAACGAGGTGATTTCCGCACTCTCCTGCACTTTCTGCACCAGTTTGAATGCCCGAGCCCCACGCCAGCCGCCTGGCGCCTGAGCCTTCTCGTCATAGATAGCGGCCTCGGCGCCAATGAGCAGATCCGCCAACTGGTTATACGCCGCGCCCCAAGCGCTAAGCACTTCGGCAGTGGCGATCTCGCTGCCCAGCACCTCCGAGATCGCTCGCAACAGGCAGCCTCCGACAATCGGGTAATGCTCCGGCAGAATCTGCAGGGCCACGTGTTTATTGATGATCCGGGTCACCAGATCCCCCAGTTGATCCAACTGGTCGATATGTCGGGCGTACATCAGCACGCCATTGGCCAAGGCTCTGGGCTGATCGCCACTGGCCTGATGCGCCTGGTTGAACAGCGGGCGCACGCCGGGGTACTCACTGAGCATCATCCGGTAGAAGTGGGTGATCAGGGCCTCGCCGCCGCTTTCCAGCAGGGGCACAGTGGCTTTGATGATGGCGCGATCTTGGACGCTAAGCATAAGAACAACTCCTGGATATTTGATGACTTGCAGGTTGTCCTTGTCTAATCAGCTTTCATGCCAACTATAAAAGTCTTATAAATCATAAAGTTAAAAAGCTTGTAGTCATAAAGACATCCAGGCGCTTATAGTCACTTCGACCACATGGAGTCATTATGACCGCAAAATCTCTGCTGACGACCCTGCTGCCCCTGGTGAGTGATTTGTCCCGGGAACTGCCCGAGGGTGAGCGTTATCGCCGCCTGCTGGAAGCGCTGCGCGCCCTGCTCCCCTGCGACGCCGCCGCCCTGTTGCGCCTGGAAGGCGAATGGCTGGTGCCCCTGGCGGTCAATGGCCTGAGTACCGATACCCTGGGTCGGCGCTTCAAGGTCAGTGAACACCCGCGCTTTGCCGCCCTGCTCAGCAGCCCTGGGCCAACCCGCTTTGCCAGCGACAGTCAGTTGCCCGACCCCTATGACGGCTTGGTAGAAGGTCTCGACGATCACCTGGAAGTCCACGATTGCATGGGCTGCCCGCTATTCGTCGATGAACGCACCTGGGGTTTATTGACCCTGGACGCCCTGGACCCCCAGCGTTTCGAACCTATCGAACTGGACGCCCTGCAAGCGTTTGCCAGCCTCGCCGCGGCCACCGTCAGCGCCGCCGAACGCATCGAGCGCCTGGCCCAACGCGCCGAGAATGAGCACCAACGAGCGGAGGTCTACCGCCAAGCCAGCGGACAGCAGCGCGAGATGATCGGCCAGAGCAAAGCCCACAAACGCCTGCAAGAAGAAATAACCCTGGTGGGCGGCAGCGACTTGACGGTCCTGATCACCGGCGAAACCGGTGTCGGCAAGGAACTGGTGGCCCAGGCCATTCACGCCGCTTCGCCCCGGGCCGAACACCCCATCATCAGCCTCAACTGCGCAGCCCTGCCGGACACGCTGGTGGAGAGCGAGCTGTTCGGCCATGTGCGCGGGGCCTTTACTGGCGCGACCCAGGATCGTCACGGCAAATTCGAGCTGGCCAATGGCGGCACGCTGTTTCTCGATGAAGTCGGCGAGTTGTCGCTGACCGTGCAGGCCAAGCTGTTGCGGGTACTGCAAAGCGGCCAACTGCAGCGCCTGGGTTCGGACAAAGAACACCAAGTGGACGTGCGCCTGATCGCCGCCACCAACCGCGACCTGGCCGAAGAGGTTCGCCACGGTCGCTACCGCGCCGACTTCTATCACCGACTGAGTGTCTATCCCCTGCCGGTGCCGCCCCTGCGGGATCGTGGCCGCGACGTGCTGCTGCTCAGCGGCTACTTCCTGGAGCAGAACCGCTCGCGCATGGGCCTGGGCAGCCTGCGCCTGAGCACCGATGCGCAACAGGCGTTGCTGGCTTACCAATGGCCAGGCAACGTCCGCGAGTTGGAACATCTGATTGGCCGCAGCGCCCTCAAGGCCCTGGGCAACTGCCGTGAACGACCGAAAATTCTCAGCCTGGACGCGGCGGACCTGGACCTGCCACACCTCAGCGAGCCCCCCGTCGTCGAGCGCGCCGCTCAACGCGCCCTCACCGCGCCTCTCAACAGCGACCTGCGTCAAGCCACGGCGCATTATCAACGCCAGTTGATCAACGACTGCCTTGAACGCCATCAGCAAAATTGGGCCAGCGCCGCCCGTGAGCTAGGCTTGGATCGAGCCAACCTTAGTCGTCTGGCTAAACGCTTGGGCCTTAGGTAGCGGCCAGAGGCCGAGACAAAGCGAGGGCGCGGCTAAAGCCCGCCCTGAACACGTCGATAACCCTTTATCAATGGTTACGCGTGGGTTGAGCCACGAGCCAATTTTTCCAGAGAAGGTTTCTATGTCCTCCAACAAAGCCCGCGCAGACTCGCTTTCGCTTCTGCTGTTTACCTTGCGCAGCGGCAAGCTGATGGCCATCAACCTGCTTAAAGTCAGTGAAATCATCCCCTGCCCGCCACTGACCAAACTGCCTGAATCTCATCCCCACGTGAAAGGCATCGCCACCCTGCGGGGCAACTCGCTGTCGGTGATCGACCTCAGCCGGGCCATCGGCGAACGCCCCCTGGCAGACCCCGACGGCGGCTGCCTGATCGTCACGGACGTCAGCCGCTCCAAACAGGGCTTGCATGTACAGGCCGTGAGCAAGATCGTGCATTGCCTGACCACCGATATCCGCCCGCCGCCCTTTGGCTCCGGTGGCGTCAAGTCCTACATCACTGGAGTCACTCAGGTGGAAGGAACCCTGGTGCAAGTGCTGGACATCGAAAAAGTGATCCACGGTATCGCCCCGGCCCAGATCGAGACGGCGCCTACGGAACTGAGCATGGAAGACGCCGACGCCCTGGGCAACGCGCGCATCCTGGTGGTGGATGACAGCCAAGTGGCGTTACAGCAATCGGTGCACACCCTGCGCAACCTGGGACTGCAATGCCACACCGCCCGCAGCGCCAAGGAGGCCATCGACTGCCTGTTGGAACTGCAAGGTACGGCCAACGAGATCAATCTGATCGTCTCGGACATCGAAATGTCCGAGATGGACGGCTACGCGCTGACCCGGACCCTGCGGGAAACCCCGGACTTCGCTCACCTCTACGTGCTGCTGCACACCTCCCTGGACAGCGCCATGAACAGCGAAAAAGCCCGCCTGGCCGGCGCTAACGCGGTGCTCACCAAATTCTCCTCACCGGAGCTGACCCGCTGCCTGATCGATGCCGCCAAGGCCATCGCGACCCAAGGCGCCTGAGGCGTGGCGGCGCTCCATTGCCTGCTGATGCGCCGCGACCTGAGCGCAGCGCAAACGCCCCCCCAATGGCCAGAAGGCGTCAGCGTGCAGCACTACACCCCGGAACTGGCCGAAGCCGTGCATCACCTGATGCACCTAGGCTATCAGGACGGCGGCGGTAACGTGCCAACGCTGGACAGCTGGCGCCAGGCTTTCGAAACCAATGCCGAATACGATCCCTCGTTGTGCTGGGTCGTCAGCGATGGCGAAGGCCTGATCGGCGTTGCTCAATGCTGGACCAGTGCCTACATCAAGGATCTGGTGGTGCTCCCTCGCGCCCGCGGTCAGGGTGTGGGCCGTGCCCTGCTGCAACAGATCTTCGTCATGTTCGCTGAGCGCCGGGAAGGTTTTGTCGATCTACGGGTGCTGGAAGACAATCAGCGGGCCCGCCGGCTGTATGAAAGCGTCGGCATGCATATCGTGCGTCACGAGCAGGTGCCTCAAGGCGCCTGACTTCACACCCGCCCCTCATCGACGCGACAAGGTTCCGCCCCATGAACGCCAAAACCCTGAGTTTGCTCTGCCTGAGCACCTTCGCCAGCCAAGCCTCGGCCTCCAGCGAGGAGGCCTGGGCCGCCCTCGACCAAGCCGCTCTGCACAGCTGCCTCCAGGCCAGCGGCTTGCTGAACCCCAAACCTGTTGGCAATGTCGCGCAATTTCCCGATCAGGTCGGCTACATGGCGCTGTTGCTGCGGGGCCAATACCCACAGAAACACATGCAGGGCCAGTCCGGCATCGAGCTGTGCCTGTATCAACCACAAACCCGCAACGCCACCGTCAGCGGGTGGGACTCGATCGACCCATCCCTCAAGCGCCAGTGAGTGGCGTGTAACTTGCTTCGACAACGTTCCGACGGCGTTGACACCGTATTTCCGACGCTATCCCAGTCGCCCCAGAATGGTTTCTAGCCCCATGGACACTTCGTTTTCCTGTGTAGGTTGCGGCAAATGCTGCAACGATCATCACGTGCCCCTGACCCTGGCCGAAGCCCGTGCCTGGGCGGCCGATGGCGGCCAAGTAATCGTTCTGGTAGAAGCCTTCCTAGGTAATGGCCTGGGCTTGCCGGCACAACAGCGTGAGCACGCGCAGCGCCGTTCCTGCCGAGTGCTGAGCGGCGATACCGACGCGTATGTGGCAATCACGTTCGCCGCTTACAACGTCGGTCCCTGCCGGAATCTTGACGAAAACCAGCTGTGCCGCATCTATGCACGGCGACCGCTGGTATGTCGCATCTACCCCATGGAGATCAATCCGCACATTCCCCTCAACCCGCTGGCCAAGGAGTGCCCGCCAGAGTCCTGGGAACAGGGACCGGCACTGATTCTGGGAGGCCAATTGGTGGATCAGGAACTGGCCGCGTTGATCCAACGCTCGCGCCAGGCCGACCGCGACGACATCCAGCTCAAGGAGGCCATCTGCGAGCGCCTGGGCATTCGCACCACCGCGCTCAAGGGTGACGGTTTTACTGCGTATCTGCCTGAGATGAGCGCGCTGGCCAACGCCATTGACGAGGTCCTGGCCACACCGCCCGCCACCTCGCGGCAACCGTGGCGTTTTCATCTGTCAGCAGACGACATCGCCGACAAGGTCCTGGCCGCCGGCGCCCACGTGGCCAGCGATACACCACTGGACTACGCCTTTATTTCCTTGCGGGTCGCCTGATCAAGGATCGCCCGGCGAACACGTTAGCCGCGCTGGTTCCAGAACTCCTGCGCCAGTTGGCGTAAGTCTCCCGCCAGCCCGGCTACATCAGCGGAATTGACATGGCTGAGCTGGCCGGCACTGGCCGTCGCCTCGCAGGCATTGCGAATGCCCATGATGTTGCGGTTGATGTCCTCACTGACCGCACTCTGCTCCTCCACCGCCGCGGCAATTTGCAGGCTCATCTCCGTGATCTGGTTGACCCGCTGACTGATGCCGTCCAGGGCCTCCGCCGCCCGCTTGGCCTGATCGACGCTGCTTTCGACGTGCTGGCTGCTGTGCTGCATGGCCTCCACCGCATTGCGCGCACCATTTTGCAGGGTGCTGATCATGCGCTGGATCTCGTTGGTGGAATCCTGAGTACGCTGGGCCAGCCCACGCACCTCATCCGCCACCACGGCAAAGCCACGGCCCTGCTCACCGGCCCGGGCCGCTTCGATCGCTGCGTTCAAGGCCAGCAGATTGGTTTGCTCGGCGATGCTGCGGATCACCTCCAACACCCCGGTAATATCCGTGCTATGGCCCTCCAACTGATGAATGACTTCAGTGGCCCGCTCCAATTCGCTGGCCAGACGCATCACCGCACTGCGGCTCTCGCCCACCAATTGATGGCCTTCACGGGTTTCACTTTCCGCCTGATCGGCCGCTACCGAGGCTTGTTGGGCATGACTGGCCACCTCGGCCACGCTGGCCGCCATCTGATGAATGGCCGCCGCCACCTGATCGGTTTCTGCCTGCTGTTCCAGGGTGCTGTGATGGCTGCTGTGCAAGTGCTCCACCAGCTCTGCCGCGTGCCCGGCCAGACGCTGGGAGGCATCACCGATACGCCCCACCACCGCGCCCACCTGAGCCTCAAGCATCTGCAAGGCAAATTCGATACGCCCGAACTCATCCGCACGGCCGGTGTAGATCCCCTGACTCAAGGGGTTATCACCAACCTGCCGAGCACGCTCGGTCAGCCGGCTCAGCGGCCGCAACTGCAGACTGACGCCAATCATGCTCAAGCCCAAGCCCAAGGCGGCCAACGCCCCCTGAAACATCCAGGTCTGCGGCAACAACCACGCCGAAACGCCAAAGGTGCCGATAAAGCCGCAACTGATGGTGGCGCACAAGCGCAGACGCAGGCTCAAGACCGGCCAACGCCACGTGGAGGCCCGTGGATGATTGAGTTGCGCATAGGCGCGTTGCGCCGCCTCGACTTGCTCCGGGGTCGGCTTGGTGCGCACCGACTGATACTCCACGGTCTGACCATCACGCGTCACCGGGGTAACGTAGGCGCTGACCCAATAATGATCACCGTTCTTGCAACGGTTTTTCACCAGCCCCATCCACGAACGACCGCGCTTGAGGGTACGCCACATGTGGCCAAAGGCCGCCGCCGGCATGTCCGGGTGACGCAGCAAGTTATGCGCAGAACCCAGCAGTTCCTCGCGGCTATAGCCACTGATGTCGATGAAGTCAGGATTGGCGTAAGTGATCGCGCTGGTCAGATCAGTGGTCGAAAGGATGTTCGCATCAGGGGCAAAATCCACGTTTCGCCCAGTAACCGGGAGGTTGATCTTCATGGAAAGCGCGCTCGTATTTGTTAGAAGGCGTCGGCAGGGCTGCTGACTCTAAGCGCACTGATGTTACAAACACTGATCCAGCTCAGCTTTAAAGCAATTAGCCATCATTGCGATTAAAAAGCACAAATCAGGTCATTGTCGTCGATTGTCGCCGATCT
Organism: Pseudomonas sp. LD120; assembly: GCF_009861525.1. Classification (GTDB taxonomy): domain Bacteria; phylum Pseudomonadota; class Gammaproteobacteria; order Pseudomonadales; family Pseudomonadaceae; genus Aquipseudomonas. Next base: position 12,270 of record NZ_WVHL01000006.1, read on the forward strand.
TAGCGTTTTCCCATGGAGCGACGGGTTCCAGGAGGCGCTGCGCCGGGGGTCTTGGCGTGGCCGTTGCTGGCGCCGTTCTTGTACCAGGGCTGCTGGGCGTTTTTCGCCGGAGCGAACTCGGCCGGCTTGAAAGGAAACTTGAACGCCGGGATCGCGGCCTTGCCCTCGGTTGCAATGGCGCTCGATTCAGCCGCCGGATCGACGCGCAGAGCATCATCGGCGGCAGGGGGTGCAGGGGAAGTCATGGAAACTCCAGAAGGGAAAGGGGTGAGTGCCGGAGAACTGGTCGCCGGGGCCGCAGTATACCTGCCCACCACAAATCTTTAACCAGGGGCGCCGTCAGCCACCGGTACTTTTCCAGCAACGCCGGAAACGTGCCGAATGGCGACTCTTGGCAAGGTCTGCTGGCCCAGCAACCGAGCCCATCATTCCCCTCACCCGAGAGTGGCCGATGAAAGCCCACTGTTGTTTTTTCTGTAACAGTCCTTATCCTCTTCGGCTCTTTTTCCATGCGTGCCGTGGTTATATTTTTGTCGCACCAAATTGAACTTGCTTTGCAAGAAGGTCTTCAGAAATGTCCAACAGTATGGGTATTGCCAGCGCGTTTGTTTTGTCTTCCCTGTTCGTGGCGCCAATTGCCATGGCCGAAGAGTCTCAGGCTTTCGTGGCGCGAAATGACGCCCGTGCCGCCGCCTTTGAACAAGCGCAGATTGCTCAGGCCACCCAGCGGCAGAACAGTCAGGAAGCGCCAAAAATGACGGCCAAACGCAGCCAAAGCGGCGCTCAGAAAGACAGTTGATCCGCGATCACCGACTCGTTTCCCTCGACAACTTCTCTGCTTTAACCCTGGAGTAAGTTGTCTTAAAGCCGCTGAATTCAGCGGCTTTTTTTTGCCGTGGAAAACCTTCGGCAAACACCTCACGCACAGAATTAAAAACCACCGAATCCACAATAAAAAACCATGTTCATTCACCAAAGGAGCTACACGTTGTTCAAGCCCCCGCTAAGCATCAGCCCACTGTTCATTGCAATCACTGCAACGATACCGACATTAAGCCAAGCCACAGAATCCCCTCAGGCCGAGGGTTTCGTCGCCGGTTCCAGCCTTAGACTCAACGCGCGCAACTACTACATGAACCGCAATCGTCAGCAGCAAGCCGACGACAACATTGAGTGGGGCCAGGGCTTCCTGGGGATCTTCGAATCGGGCTACACCGAGGGCACTGTCGGCTTCGGCCTTGATCTCAACGCCATGCTCGGCCTCAAGCTCGACGGCGGTGGCGGCACCGACAATTCAAGCATCCTGCCGGTCAGCGATGGCAACGGCAACGCGCCAGGCTCGTTCTCCACGGCTGGCGCCACCCTGAAGATGCGTGCCTTCAATACCGAGCTCAAAGCCGGCGACTTGTTCCTCAACAATCCGGTCATCGCCGGTGGTCAGACCCGCATGCTGCCGCAGACTTTTCGTGGTGTAAGCCTGACTAATCACAGCTTCGACGGCTGGTTGATCGAAGGTGGCCAGGCTAGCTTCACCAAGCCCTACAACCAGAGCGGACATAAGCGCATCGGCACCTCCTACGGCAACCTGCGCGATGGCGACGAAAGCCTGCACCTGAACTGGGCAGGAGTGGCTTGGAGCGGCGCCCCCAACCTGACCAGCAGCCTTTACGCCTCCGAGCTCAAGGATATCTGGAACCAGTACTACTACGACCTGGACTACACCTACAGGATCAACGACAAGATCATCCTCAACCCGGGCCTGCACTTCTATCACACCCAGGACACAGGCCAGGCCCTGCTGGGCAATATCGACAACAACACCTACAGCCTGCACTTGACCGTGGGCATAGGCAGCCACAGCGTCACCGCCGCCTACCAGCGGGTCAATGGCAATACACCGTTCGACTACATCGCCCAGGGTGATAGCGTCTACCTCGACAACTCCCAGCAGTATTCGGACTTCAACGGCCCCAATGAGCGCTCCTGGAAGCTCAAGTACGCCTACGACTTTGCCGGTGTCGGCCTGCCGGGCCTGAGCTCTTCGCTGTCCTACTCTCGCGGTGAACTGGATCTGAGCAAAGTAGACCCGCAAAGCCGCGGCTATGCCAGTTGGCACAGCGCCGACGGCCAAAACGCCAAGCACTGGGAGCGCGATCTGGACCTCCAGTACGTGGTGCAAGGCGGCACAGCCAAAGACCTGACGCTACGCCTGCAATGGGCCACCAACCGGGGCGGCAACGGTTATGGCGCGCTGGATAACGACACCGATGAATACCGGGTAATCCTCGACTACCCGATCAACGTCTTTTAAGCCACAAACGCCAAAGGCCAGCCTGTTTACTGGCCTTTTTTTGACTATAAAAAAAGGCCATCCGGGGGGATGGCCTTTAAAAACAAAAGGAAAGAGAGAATTACTTACACGGCCGCGACCGGACGCATGTAAGAGATCGGTGCAGTGCTGGCATCTTCGAAGGTCACGACTTCCCAGGCATCTTTCTGCTCAATCAACTTGCGCAGTAGCTGGTTATTCAGTGCATGCCCCGACTTGAAGCCTTTGAACTCACCTATCAGGCTGTTGCCCAGCAGGTAGAGGTCACCAATTGCATCCAGGATCTTGTGCTTGACGAATTCGTCTTCGTAGCGAAGACCGTCCTCGTTCAGTACGCCATCCGAATCGACCACAATGGCGTTTTCCACGCTACCGCCGAGTGCGAGGTTGTGCTTGCGCAGGTACTCGATATCACTCATGAAACCAAAGGTACGGGCGCGACTGACTTCTTTTACAAACGAAGTACTGGAGAAGTCCACGCTTGCACTCTGGGTGCGGTCACGGAAAACCGGGTGATCGAAATCGATCTCGAAGCTCACTTTAAAACCATCGAAAGGCACGAAAGTGGCGCGTTTGTCGCCGTCTTCCACGGTCACTTCACGAAGGATGCGGATGAACTTTTTAGCTGCGTCCTGTTCTTCGAGGCCAGCAGATTGAATCAGGAATACGAAGGGTCCGGCGCTACCATCCATGATCGGGACTTCGGACGCGGAGAGCTCGACGTAGGCGTTATCGATGCCCAGGCCAGCCATGGCCGAGAGCAAATGCTCCACCGTGTCCACTTTGACGTCACCGTTGACGAGCGTGGTCGACATCGTGGTTTCGCCAACATTTTCCGCGCGAGCAGGAATCTGCACCACAGGGTCCAGGTCGGCACGACAAAACACAATGCCGGTGTCGACAGGCGCAGGCTTGAGAGTCAGATAAACCTTCTCTCCGGAATGCAGGCCTACACCTGTGGCACGGATAATATTCTTCAGGGTGCGTTGTTTAATCATGGCTTGGGCCGCTTCAGCGCAAATTGCGAACTGGTATCAACAAAGGCTGGCGATAATAGCAGACCAGGCCTTTGCTGAACACCAATCACCCGAATACCCCTGATACATTCCATCAATCGGCCTGACGACGCAGGAATGCCGGGATGTCCAGGTAATCCAGATCATCTTGCGGATTGAGTTTCGCCGCGGTTGCCGCGTTCGACTGCGCTTGATTGCGCATCACGGTCGGACGATCCAGGTCACGGTAGTTCACCGACGGCAGCTCCTGACGGGCAGCGGCTGGCGCCTGCGACGGTGCGGACATGGACGTCTGAACGGTGTTGTCGATCACCTTGACCGGCTTCTCGATTTTCGCGCCCAGGCCAGTGGCCACTACGGTGACATGCAACTCATCACGCATGTCTGGATCGATAACGGTACCAACCTTGACCATGGCGTGTTCGGAAGCGAAAGCTTCGATGATGCTACCCACGTCGGAGTACTCACCCAGGGACAGGTCAGGACCGGCGGTGATGTTCACCAGGATGCCGCGTGCACCTTCCAGGTTCACGTCTTCCAGCAGCGGGTTGCGGATCGCCGCTTCAGTGGCTTCACGTGCACGGTTCGGACCGCTGGCGCAGCCAGTGCCCATCATCGCCATGCCCATTTCGCTCATCACGGTCCGTACGTCGGCAAAGTCGACGTTGATCATGCCCGGACGCTTGATGATGTCGGAAATACCGCGAACGGCACCGGCCAACACATCATCCGCCTTGGCGAAAGCCGACAGCAGGCTGGCGTCCTTACCCAGGATGGTCAGCAACTTCTCGTTGGGAATGGTGATCAACGAGTCGACGCTTTCGCTCAGCGCACGGATGCCCTCATCGGCAATCTGCATGCGCTTGCGGCCTTCGAACGGAAACGGGCGGGTCACCACCGCAACGGTGAGGATGCCCATCTCCTTGGCCACTTCAGCGATGATCGGCGCGGCACCAGTACCGGTACCGCCGCCCATCCCAGTGGTGATGAACACCATGTTGGTGCCCGCCAGTACTTCGGCGATACGCTCGCGGTCTTCCAGGGCGGCTTGACGGCCGACTTCAGGATTGGCACCCGCACCCAGGCCCTTGGTCACACCGGTACCCAGTTGCAGGATTGTTTTCGCACCAATGCTTTTCAGTGCTTGAGCATCGGTGTTGGCGCAGATGAACTCAACGCCTTCAATGTTGCTCTTGACCATGTGATTGACCGCGTTGCCGCCGCCACCGCCAACACCGATAACCTTGATTACCGGACTCTGCGGGATGTTGTCTACGAGTTCGAACATTTTCCCTCTCCTTTCATTTCTCTAGTTTTTCGCCTACTGCCTACTGCTTTGAAACGGTGTTGCGGTGAACCTTTAAAAGTTGCCTTGCACCCAGCTCTTGATGCGATCGAGCAATGCCGCCTTGGGCTCATCGCTGCTATAGCTATCGCGACTGCCAATGCCAGAGAACGAGATGCCGTCGGATTGTTTCTGCAATCCGTACAGCAGCAAGCCGACACCGGTGGAATAGATTGGATTGCGCACCACGTCGGACAGCCCCTTGACACTGTGGGGCACACCCAGACGGACCGGCATGTGGAAAATTTCCTCGGCCAACTCCACCGCGCCTTCCATCTTCGACGTGCCGCCGGTGAGCACGATGCCAGCAGGAATCAGGTCCTCGTAGCCGCTGCGACGCAGCTCGGCCTGGATCAGGGTGAACAGTTCGTCGTAACGCGGTTCGACCACTTCGGCCAAGGCCTGGCGCGACAGCTCGCGCGGCGGACGATCGCCGACACTCGGCACCTTGATGGTCTCGCCGGCACCGGCCAGCTTGGCCAGGGCACAGGCGTAACGGATCTTGATTTCCTCGGCGTACTGAGTCGGGGTGCGCAAAGCCATGGCAATGTCGTTGGTCACCTGGTCGCCGGCAATCGGGATCACCGCGGTGTGACGAATCGCACCTTCGGTGAAGATCGCCATGTCGGTGGTGCCGCCACCGATGTCCACCAGGCACACGCCCAGCTCTTTCTCGTCGTCGGTGAGTACCGAATAGGCCGAGGCCAGTTGTTCAAGGATGATGTCGTCGATTTCCAGGCCGCAGCGACGCACGCACTTCTCGATGTTCTGCGCCGCATTCACTGCACAGGTGACCACATGGACCTTGGCTTCCAGGCGTACGCCGGACATGCCCAGAGGCTCACGTACACCCTCCTGGTTATCAATCACGTAATCCTGCGGCAGGGTGTGCAGAACCCGCTGGTCAGCCGGAATCGCCACTGCTTGGGCCGCATCCAGCACCCGCTCCAGGTCCGCCGAGCTGACTTCACGGTCGCGGATCGCCACGATGCCATGGGAGTTCAGGCTACGGATGTGGTTGCCCGCCACACCGACGAAGGCCGAGTGGATGCGGCAGCCCGCCATCAGTTGCGCCTCTTCCACCGCGCGCTGGATCGACTGCACGGTGGATTCAATGTTCACCACCACACCCTTCTTCAGGCCACGGGATGGATGGGTACCGATGCCGACGATTTCCAGCGAGCCATCGGCCGCGACTTCGCCCACCAGCGCCACCACTTTGGAGGTGCCGATGTCCAGGCCGACGATCATTTTGCCGCTTTGCACATTTGCCATGGTCCTGCCTCTTCTTAATTCTTCGCGACGGCGGGTTGTGCCGTCGTGGGTGCCGCCGGATCGCGCCAGCCCACGGCCAGGCCGTTGGCGTAGCGCAGATCGATGCGCGCGATATTCGTGATCTGTTCTTTCAGCGTTTTTTCATAAATGGCAATGAAGCGGCGCATCTTCTCCACCAGATGATCGCGACCTAGCAGCAATTCGATACCCGGGCCGGCACTGCCGGCACCGGTGGTCAGGAACCAACTGCCGCGCTCGCGCAGCTCCAGACGGGCGATCGAAAAGCCCAGCGGCCGTAGCATCTGGCTCAACACCTGATACTGCTGCATCACTTGCTGCTGAGCCCGCTGCGGCCCGAACAACTGTGGCAAGTGTTCATAGTTCGCCAGCTCACGCGGAGTGAAGGCCTGGCCCTGATTGTTCAACAGTGCCTCGTCGCCCCAACGGGCCACCGGCAGTTGCTCTTCCAGGCGTATCACCACTTGGTCCGGCCACACACGACGCACTTCGGCGTGGGCGATCCAGGGCATTTTTTCCAGTTCGGTGCGCATGCTGGCCAGGTCGACGGTGAAGAAACTTGCCGCGACGTAGGGCGCAATCCGCTGCTGCACGGCCTGCTGGCTGATGTAGCTCAAGTCCCCCTGCACCGCGATCTTGGTGATCGGCCGGTCAGCGTAAGGCAGCAAACGTTGAGCACCTTCATAGGTGCCAAACCCCAAGGCCACCAGCAGCACTGGCCAGAGCAAGCTTTTCAGAAAGCCGAAATTGGCTTTCGGCAGGCGCGCCGACATCGGCTCTTTGGCCACCATTCGACTGGCCCCCCGCGGCACCGGCTTACGGCCGGGGGCAGGTTGCTGATGACGAAGCGACGCGCCTTGCATGGACTTAACCCCTCGCCTCAAAACTGGCTGCCAGGATGGCCAATACCAACTGCTGGAAATCCAGACCCGCCGCACGGGCGGCCATCGGCACCAGGCTGTGATCGGTCATGCCTGGAGCGGTGTTCACTTCCAGGAACCAGAATTGCCCCTGCGCATCCTGCATCACATCGGCACGTGCCCAACCGGCAATACCTAGCGCCTCACAGGCTTTCGCCGTGAGCTCCATGAGCTCCTGTTCCTTGGCGCTTTCGAGCCCGCATGGAATCCGATACTGGGTATCGCAAGCCAGGTACTTGGCGTCGTAGTCGTAAAACGTGTGGGGGGTACCCAGAGCGATCGGTGGCAATACCTGGCCACGCAGCATCGCGATGGTGAACTCCGGACCTTGAATCCATTGTTCAACCAAAACTTGCGAATCGTAGGTACTGGCCGCCCTCCATGCATCGATCAACTCAGACGCGGAAGTCACCTTGGCCATACCGATACTGGAGCCTTCATGAGCCGGTTTGACGATCAAAGGCAGGCCCAGTTCCGCCACCGCGGAAATACAGTCGGCCTCGCAGCTCAGTACTGCGTGGCGTGGCGTCGGAATGCCTAGGCTGTGCCAGACTTGCTTGGTGCGCAGTTTGTCCATGGCCAGGGCCGAAGCGAGGATGCCGCTACCGGTGTAGGGAATTCCCAGGCATTCCAGCAGACCTTGCATGCTGCCGTCTTCACCGCCGCGGCCGTGAAGAATGACGAAGGCGCGGTCGATCTTCTCGCTCAAGAGGCGCTGCAGCAGATCGTCGCCGACATCGATGCCGAAGGCATTCACACCGCCGCTCTGCAAGGCTTCAAGCACGGCCTTGCCGGACTTCAGCGAGACTTCTCGCTCAGCGCTCTTGCCGCCGTAGAGCACGGCAACGCGGCCGAAATCGCTCGGCTTTACGCTGGAGAACAGGTTGGCGTAGGCAGCCGTCATTTCGCCCCCTTGCCAGCGGCCACAGCACCGGCGAACAGCGGGCTGTTGAGCAGTTTTGGCGCCAGGCCGCCGATATCACCGGCGCCTTGGCACAACAGGATGTCGCCGGCGCGCAGCAGTGGCTTGACCAAGGGCGCCAGGTCGACACCGCGCTCGATGTAGATCGGGTCCAACTGGCCCCGTTGCCGGATGCTGTGGCACAACTGGCGGCTGTCAGCGCCGGGAATCGGCTCTTCGCCGGCCGGGTAGACCTCCATCAACAGCAGCACGTTGGCATCGGCCAGCACCTGCACGAAGTCGTCGTACAGATCGCGGGTACGGCTGAAACGGTGCGGTTGGTAGACCATCACCAGACGGCGTTCCGGCCAGCCGCCACGGACCGCCTTGATCACCGCCGCGACTTCGGTCGGGTGATGCCCATAGTCGTCCACCAACATCACGTTGCCGCCTTCCACCGGCAGTTCGCCGTAGACCTGGAAGCGCCGTCCCACACCCTGGAAGCCGGACAAGCCTTGAACGATGGCTTCATCACTGATGCCTTCGTCGGTGGCGATGCAGATGGTCGCCAGGGAGTTCAACACGTTGTGGTTGCCCGGCATGTTCACCGATACGTCCAGCGGCTCACGGTCGCGACGCAGCACGGTGAAGAAGGTCTGCATGCCTTGCTGGCGAACATTGATCGCACGCACGTCGGCTTCTTCGCTGAAGCCATAAGTCACGGTAGGACGTTTCACCTGCGGCAGAATTTCACGCACTACAGGGTCGTCCAGGCACATGACTGCCAGTCCGTAGAACGGCAGGTTGTGCAGGAAATCGACGAAGGTTTTCTTCAGCTTGTTGAAGTCTCCGTCGTAGGTCGCCATATGGTCGGCGTCAATGTTGGTGACGACCGCCACCAGCGGCTGTAAATGCAAGAAGCTGGCATCGCTTTCATCGGCTTCAGCGATCAGGTAACGACTGGTGCCCAATTGTGCATTGGTCCCAGCGGCATTGAGCCGGCCACCGATCACAAAGGTCGGGTCCAGACCGCCCGCGGCGAACACCGAGGCCAGCAGGCTGGTGGTGGTGGTCTTGCCGTGAGTACCGGCCACGGCGACGCCATGGCGGTAACGCATCAGCTCCGCCAGCATTTCCGCACGCGGCACCACCGGAATACGCCGTTCCAGTGCGGTAGCGACCTCCGGGTTCGAGGTATTCACCGCGCTGGATACCACCAATACATCGGCATGGGCAGCGTTCTCGGCACGGTGGCCAATGTAGATCTGCGCGCCAAAGGACTCCAGACGCTCGGTGACCGGCGAGGCCTTGAGGTCGGAGCCAGACACTTGGTAGCCCAGGTTCAACAGCACCTCGGCGATACCGCACATGCCGACGCCACCAATGCCGACGAAGTGGATACGACGGATACGGCGCATTTCCGGTTGCGGCATGGCTTTTTGATTCTCAACCACGGGCCACCTCCAGACAGATATTCACCACATCAACGGTGGCATCGGGTTTGGCCAGTCGGCGCGCGGCCTGGGCCATGGTGTCGAGTCGTTCTGGTTGCATCAAAACCTCTGTCAGGCGAGCGGCAAGGTCCGCTGCACCAGTCGTTCTTTGCGGCATCAGGAAGGCTGCACCTTCACGAGCCAAATATTCGGCATTGCGGGTCTGGTGATCGTCGATGGCATGGGGCAACGGCACCAGCATCGAGGGCAGGCCGGCAGCAGCCAGTTCACTGACGGTCAACGCACCTGCGCGACAGACCACCAGGTCGGCCCAGCCATAGGCTTGGGCCATGTCTTTGATAAAGGGCTGCACCTGCGCCGCAACGCCAACCGCGGCGTAGCGCTCTGCAGTGACCTCATCGTGGTTCCTGCCAGCCTGGTGGAAGACCTCCGGACGTAGCTCGGGGGCGACCTGTGCCAGGGCTTGCGGCAGCAAAGTGTTCAATGGTTCTGCACCCAGGCTTCCGCCCAGAATCAGCAAGCGCGCCTTGCGGCCCGCCAGGGCCTCGCGCGGTGCTTCAAGGAACAGTTCAGCGCGTACCGGGTTACCGGTGGTGCGACGGCTACCGGATGCGCCGAAGGTATCCGGGAACGCTTCACAGACGCGGGCGGACAACGGCACCAGCAGTCGATTGGCGGTACCGGCCACGGCGTTCTGCTCATGAACGATGACGGGGACTGCGGACAATTTGGCTGCGACGCCTCCTGGACCGGTCACATAACCGCCAAAGCCCAATACACAAACCGGCTTGAGCTGACGAATAATCCGCCGCGCCTGCAGCACCGCCTTGATCAGCACGAACGGCGCCTTAAGCAGGGACAACTTGCCCTTGCCCCGTAGCCCGGTGACGTTGATCAAGTGCAAAGGCAATCCCGCCGCTGGTACCAGCTCGTTTTCAATGCCGCGAGGGGTGCCCAGCCAATGCACGGTGTAGCCGCGGACCTGAAACTCGCGGGCACAGGCCAATGCCGGAAACACGTGGCCACCGGTGCCGCCAGCCATGATCAGCACGTTAGCGCCCATGGTTCGGCTCCTCGGCAAAGTCACTTTCACTGAACTCCATCTCTTCACTGCCCAAGTGGGTTCGACTCTCCCACTCAATGCGCAGCAACAAACCGAGACAGGCGCAGCAGATCACCAAGGAGCTGCCGCCATAGCTGAGGAAGGGCAAAGTCAGCCCCTTGGTCGGCAACAGGCCGACGTTTACTCCGATATTGATCAAGAACTGACCAATCCATAGAAACGACAGACCGTAAGCGACATAGGCGGCAAAAAACTGTTTGGCTTTCTCGGCCCACAGACCGATGTACATGCCGCGAATACAAACAAAGGCGAACAACGCGACAGTGCACAGGGAACCCACCGCCCCCAACTCTTCGGCCAGTACCGAAAACACGAAGTCTGTATGGGCTTCCGGCAGGTAAAACTGCTTCTGCACGCTATTGCCCAGGCCGACCCCCAGCCATTCACCGCGACCGAAAGCAATCAGCGCCTGGGACAGTTGGTAACCCGCACCGAACTGGTCCGCCCAGGGGTCGGCAAAGTTAGTCAGGCGCGCCATCCGATAGGGCTGCATCTGAATCAGCAATACCACCGCTGCAACCGCCAGCAGAACCATCAAGGAAAAACGCGCCAACCCGACGCCGCCAAGGAACAGCATCGCCGCCGCAGCGCCCATCATCACTACGGTGGCGCCGAAGTCCGGCTCCATCAGCAGCAGGCCCGCCATCGGCAACAGAACGATGAACGGCTTGAAAAAGCCCATCCAGCTTTCGCGCACTTCTTTCTGACGACGCACCAGATAACCGGCAAGGTAGATCACCACAAACACCTTGGCGATCTCGGAAGGCTGCACATTGAAGAAACTGAAGCCGATCCAGCGCATTGAGCCGTTCACTTCGCGACCGATCCCCGGGATGATCACCATCACCAGCAAACCGAACGCACCAATCAGCATCAGCCACCCCAGGCGTTGCCAGGTGGCGATTGGAATCATCATGGTGACGATGCAGGCCCCAAGCCCCAGAACGATATAGATCAGGTGGCGAATCATGTAGTACAGCGCGCTGCCCGACTGCAAGGCCGCCACTTCGGTGGAGGCTGACGCAATCATGACCAGCCCGAGCCCCAGCAGCGTCAGGCAACCGGCGAGCATCGGAAAGTCGAGATCGACGCCACGCCCAGTGATGATCGGTGAGGGGTAGGGCTTGATGATGTTTCTCAAACTCATGCCAATTCCTCCACAACGCGGACGAACTGGTGACCACGGTCTTCGTAATTGTTGAACATGTCGAAACTGGCGCAGGCAGGCGACAGCAGTACTACGTCACCGGCCTGGGCGCTGGCGCGGCATTGCTCCACAGCGTCGGCCAGTGAGCCCACACGAATCAGCGGCACGGCCTCACCGATGGCTTCACCGATCTTGTCCGCATCGCGTCCGATCAGAATCACAGCCCGGCAATTGGCGGCCACGGGATCGCGCAAGTCTTTGAACTCTGCACCTTTGCCGTCGCCGCCGGCGATCAGCACAATCTTGCCGGCGATGTCAGCCCCCAGACCTTCGATGGCAGCCAACGCAGCACCAACATTGGTGGCCTTGGAATCGTTGTAGTAGCCCACGCCATCGACTTCGCGAACCCACTGGCAGCGGTGCTCAAGACCTGCGAACCTGCGCAGAGCCGAAAGCATGGCATCGAATGGCAAGCCAACCGCATACCCCAGCGCCAACGCCGCAAGGGCATTGGCCTGGTTATGGGAGCCGCGAATCTTCAGTTCGCGAACCGGCATCAGGTTCTGGAATTCGAACGCCAGGTATTTCTCGCCATTGTCTTCGCGCAGACCAAACCCTTTGAAATCCGGTTGACCCAGCCCGAACGTCCAGCACGGCAGGCCCTCGCCCATCAGCGGACGGGTCAGGGCATCCTGACGGTTGACCACCACCTGCCGCGCACCGCGGAAGATCCGGTGCTTGGCCAAGTGATAGGCGGGCAAGCCGCTGTAGCGGTCCATGTGGTCTTCACTGATGTTCAGCACGGTGGCGACTTCAGCACCCAACTGATCCGTGGTTTCCAGCTGGAAGCTGGACAGCTCCATCACGTACAGTTCGATGTCGTCGTCAAGCAAGTCCAACGCCGGCGTGCCGAGATTACCGCCGACCGCCACACGCTTGCCCGCCGCGGCGGCCATTTCACCCACCAGGGTGGTCACAGTACTTTTCGCGTTGGAGCCACTGATGGCGACGATTGGCGCCTTCGCGTTGCGCGCGAACAACTCGATGTCACCGGACAATTTCACACCACGGGCAGCGGCAGCCTGCAGGGCCGGGGTCGCCAGGGCCAGACCGGGGCTCACGTAGAGCTCGTCGGCGCGGCACAGGAAGTCGACATCCAGCTCGCCACAACGCACTTCCACCTGAGGATAGTCACGACGCAGCGTGGCCAGTTCAGGTGGATTGTCCCGCGTATCAGCCACCGCAAAAGCGACGCCCCGGCTCGCCAGAAAACGAACCAGGGACATGCCGCTCTTGCCGAGCCCGACAACGATGCGGAAGTGGTCAGAAGCGATCAGAGACACTCGTTCTACCTCAGCTTCAGGGTGGCAAGGCCGATCAACACGAGAATCACGGTGATGATCCAGAAACGGACGATCACCCGTGGCTCGGGCCAGCCCTTGAGTTCAAAGTGGTGGTGGATCGGCGCCATGCGAAACACCCGGCGACCGGTCAATTTGAAGGAGGCCACCTGAATCACCACTGACAGGGTTTCCATGACGAACACGCCCCCCATGATGAACAGGACAATTTCCTGACGGACGATCACCGCAATGGTGCCCAGGGCTGCGCCCAGCGCCAATGCGCCGACATCGCCCATAAAGACTTGTGCGGGATAAGTGTTGAACCAGAGAAAGCCCAAGCCGGCACCGATCAACGCGCCGCAGAAGACAATCAGTTCCCCCGCTCCCGGCACATAGGGAATCAGCAGGTATTCGGCGAACTTCACGTTACCCGACAGGTAGCAGAAGATCCCAAGCGCACCGCCCACCATCACGGTCGGCATGATCGCCAGGCCATCGAGGCCATCGGTCAGGTTGACCGCGTTGCTCGAACCGACGATGACGAAGTAGGTCAAGACCACGAAGCCCACACCCAAAGGAATGCTCACATCCTTGAGCATCGGGATCAGCAGGGTGGTTTCCACCGGGCTCTGGGCGGTCATGTAAAGGAAGATCGCGGCGCCAAGCCCGAACACCGATTGCCAGAAATACTTCCAGCGACTAGGCAGGCCACGGGAATTCTTCTCGATCACCTTGCGGTAGTCATCCACCCAGCCGATGGCACCAAAGGCCAGGGTCACCACCAGCACCACCCAAACATAGTGGTTGCGCAGGTCGGCCCAAAGCAGGGTGCTGATACCAATCGCTGATAGGATCAGTGCTCCACCCATGGTCGGCGTACCCGACTTGGACAAATGGGATTGCGGGCCGTCGTTACGCACGGCCTGGCCAATCTGCCGATTTTGCAAAGTACGGATCATCCACGGACCCAGGCACAGTGCCAAAGACAGCGCAGTCAGTACCCCAAGAATCCCGCGCAGGGTCAGGTACTGAAAGACCGCGAAGCCTTTGTAGAACTGTTGCAGGTACTCCGCTAGCAGCAGCAGCATTAATGTTTATCTCCGTTTTTTTCTTGAAGATGCAAACCACACAAAGCCACGACGATGTTTTCCATCACCGCGCTGCGCGATCCCTTGATCAAAATGGTGGTGTTTGGGTCTTGCTCAACGTCCAGAGCAGCAATCAGATCAGCCTGGCTGGCGAAGTGGCGCGCATGCTCGCCGAAGGCGGCGACGGCATGAGCCATCATCGGACCTACGGCATAGAGAGCCGAAACCTTGCCCGCAGCATATGCACCTACGTCGCGGTGCCCCTGCTCCGCCCACTCGCCTAGCTCGCCAATGTCTCCGAGCACCAGGACGGTGCGGCCGGAAAAGCCGGCGAGTATATCAACGGCGGCGCACATTGAGGTGGGGTTTGCGTTGTAAGTGTCGTCGATCACCCGCATGCCATTCCTCGCCAACTGCGCAACGGTACGCCCCTTGACCGGCTGCACTGCATTCAAGCCGGTAGCGATACCGAACAGCGACACCCCCATGGCATGAGCGGCAGCTGCTGCGGCCAGGGCATTGGCGACGTTATGCTCACCCAACAGGTTCAGTTGCACTGCCTCGACGCCCTTCGGGCTGTGCACGTTGAAAGACGGGCAGCCGCGGACATCACGACTCATCTCAGAGGCATAGAAATCAGCAGCGCTGTTGCTCAGAGCGAAAGTCAACACTTGACGACCCGCAGCGCGGACCTTCCAGGTCTGGAAGGCCTTGTCGTCCAAGTTGAGGACTGCAATACCGGCACTGTCGAGCCCTTCGAGGATTTCCCCCTTGGCTTCGACGATTTTCTCCGGGCCTCCGAACTCACCGACGTGAGCGGTGCCGGCATTATTGATAATTGCCACGTGAGGCCGGGTCATGGCCACGGTGTAGGCAATCTCGCCGATGCGCGACGCCCCAAGCTCAATCACGGCGGCCGTGTGTTCAGGCGCCAGCTCCAACAGTGTCAGCGGCGCCCCCAAGTCATTATTCAGGTTTCCGCGGGTGGCCAGCACGGGACCACGGGTACGCAGAATGCTGGCAAGCATCTCCTTGACCGTGGTTTTACCGCTGGACCCGGTGACTGCTGCCACCGGCCGAGTGAAGGCCCCGCGATTGAGTGCACCCAATTGCCCCAGGGCCAAACGGGTGTCCTTGACCAGCAATTGCGGCAATGTGCTGTCGGGCACTTCACGCTCAACCAACGCCGCCACAGCACCTTTGGCCGCCACTTCATTCAAATAGTCGTGACCATCAAATCGCGGCCCGGTCAGGGCAATGAACAGTTGTCCAGCCTGGATCGCCCGACTGTCGATACTGACCCCCGTAAAACGAGCATCGCCCGCGATCAGGCGGGCGTCCAATGGGGCGGAAATCTCACTGAGCTTCAGGGCCTTAAACATGAGCCACCTCCCAGGCGCCCAAGGCAGCTTGAGCCTCTGTCAGATCAGAGAAGTCATGGCGCTGACCATTGATTTCCTGATAGTCCTCATGCCCCTTGCCCGCCAGTACCACCACGTCATCAGCCGATGCACAAGCGATCAAGCGAGCGATGGCGAGACCGCGGCCGGCAACGAAGTCGACCTTGTCTGCAGCGTGAAAGCCGGCGCGAATATCATCAAAAATCTGTGCCGGGTCTTCGCCTCGCGGATTGTCATCAGTCACCAGCACCCCATCGGCCAGGCGCTCGACCACTTCAGCCATCAACGGACGCTTACCGCGATCACGGTCGCCGCCGCAGCCAAACAGGCACAGCAGACGTCCCTTGGCGTGGGGCCGCAGAGCTAGCAGAACCTTTTCCAGCGCATCCGGCGTGTGGGCGTAATCGACCACCACAAGAGGCTGATTACCGCCACCCAAACGCTGCATGCGTCCGGCTGGGCCTTCAAGCTTTGGCAGAACCGCGAGAATTTCATCCAGCGCGTACTCCAACCCGAGCAAAGCCCCCACGGCGGCCAGTACGTTGCTCAGGTTGAAAGGTCCAAGCAGGCGGCTGCGCAGATGATGCTCGCCCTGCGGCGTTACCAAGGTCGCGCGTACGCCATCGTCATCAAACCGCGCGTCACGGCAATACAAATAAGCAGCAGAGTCTTCCAGGCTATAGGTGATCAGCCGCGACTCTTGTTGGTCGGCCGCCAACTGCCTACCGAAGTCGTCATCGAGATTGATCACCCGGCAACGGAGGTCGGTCCAGTTGAAAAGTTTGGCCTTGGCCGCGCCATAGGCGTCCATGGTTCCGTGATAGTCCAGGTGATCACGGGACAGATTGGTCAGTACTGCCACATCAAACGCCAAAGCCGCGACACGCCCCTGATCCAGGCCATGGGATGAAACTTCCATAGCCACAGCCTTGGCGCCGGCGCTCTTCAGGTCAGCCAGGGTGGCCTGCACGGCAATAGGATTGGGCGTGGTGTGCAAGCCACTTTCCAGCGCGCCGTAAAACCCCGTACCCAGGGTACCCACCAGACCGCAACGCTGGCCGAGCAGATCAAGGGCTTGGGCCACCAGTTGGGTCACGCTGGTCTTACCATTGGTCCCGGTCACGCCCACCAGATTCAACTGACGACTGGGGTCACCGTAGAAGCGCCCCGCGATATCCGAGAGCTGCGCTGCCAGCCCCTTGACCGGGATCAACGGCACATCGGTCAGCGGCAACACTGTCGCCCCGTCGACTTCATAGGCAACCGCCGCAGCCCCCCGTTGCAACGCATCGGCAATGTGCGCACGACCGTCGAACTTGGCACCGGGCACCGCCAGAAAAAGGTCTCCGGCGCGGACATGGCGACTGTCCAAGGTCAATTCCCGAATCAGCAGGTCACGTCCGGCGTGGGCAAAAATCTTGTTCAGGCTAAGAGACATCAGCCGCGCCCTCCATTGGCTTGTACTGGGGTGCTGGGTGCCGCATTGGCCTGTTGCGTGGTCGGCAAGTTATCAGGGGTAACGTTCATCAGCCGCAGGGTGCCGGACATCACTTTGCTGAATACCGGAGCTGAAACCAGGCCGCCGAAATAACCGGCTTTACTGGGTTCGTCGATCACCACAACGATGGCGTAACGTGGATCACTCATCGGGCCGAAACCGGCAAACAGTGAACGATAGGAATTCTCGGCGTAGCCCTTGACGCCCGTCGAGGTTTTACGCGCCGTACCACTCTTGCCCGCCACGTGATAAGCCGGCACCTTGGCCCGGAACACACCACGCGGCGCTTCGATCACTTGTTGGAGCATGCCCTGCATGGTCTTGGCGACACTTTCCGGGATCACTTGAGTGGTCTGTGGCGGTTTGTCGGATTTGATCAGCGTCAACGGAGCAATACGCCCGTTATTGGCCAATGCGGAGAATGCATGCACCAACTGGATAGCCGTGACGGAAAGACCGTACCCGTAAGACAGCGTCGCGGTTTCAGCCTTGCGCCACTCACGGTGGTTGGGCAAGTTACCGACCCGCTCCCCGGGGAAGCCAAGGCCAGTGTCTTGACCCAAACCGATTTTTTGCGCCAACCGGAAAATGGTCTCGCCCCCAATATCGAAGGCGATCTTACTCATGCCGACGTTACTGGAATTGATCAGAATTCCGGTCAAGTCGAGCACCGGACCTTCGCTCCTGGAAACATCGCGAATCGTGTATTTACCCAACTGCAAGGTGCCAGGATAGACCTCGACGGTATCGCCGGGCTTCCAGCGCCCCGTTTCCAGCGCGGCACTCATCGAGATCGCCTTCATGGTCGAGCCAGGCTCGAACACATCGATCATCGCGCGGTTACGCATCATCGCCGGCCGCAGGTTACGGCGGTTGTTCGGGTTATAAGTCGGCTGATTGACCATAGCCAGAATCTCACCGGTCTTCACATCCATGATCACCAGGCTGCCCGCTTTCGCGCCGTTTTCGACAATGGCGTTGCGCAACTCACGATTGGCCAGATACTGCAGGCGCAAATCGATGGATAACGCCAAAGGCTTGCCAGCCTTGGCGTTCTTGGTGACCTGGACATCCTTGATCAATCTTCCGCGCCGGTCCTTGATGACCTGGCGCTTGCCAGGAACACCGGCAAGCCATTCATCGTAAGCCAGCTCGATCCCTTCGCGGCCGCGATCATCGATGTCGGTAAAGCCCACCATATGTGCGGTCACTTCCCCAGCGGGGTAGAAACGCCGGAACTCTTCGATGCCATAGACACCCGGAACCTTGAGATCGAGCACGGCTTGGCCCTGTTCTGGCGTCAGACCTCGAACCAGGTAAATGAATTCTTTGTTGGCTTGGGCCTCAAGACGCTTGGCCAAGGCTTTCGGGTCTTGCCCCAACGCTACCGCCAGCGCTGGCCAACGATCCTTGGATTGCTGCATTTCCTTGGCATTGGCCCACAAAGTGGTGACGGGCGTACTCACCGCAAGGGGCTCGCCATTACGGTCGGTGATCAGCCCACGGTGCGCCGGAATGGGAATATGTCGAACACTGCGCGCATCGCCCTGGCCTTTGAGGAAGTCACGATCGACCACCTGCAGATCGATGATGCGCCAAGCAATTGCCGACACCATGATACCCAGCAAACACAGGACCAGACGAAACCGCCAAGGATAGAGCGCGCCTTCAAGTTTCATGGCGCCACCATTTGAACGTCAGCTGCGCCAGGGATGTGCATCTTCAACTGTTCGGTGGCCAGGACTTCGATCCGGCTGTGGGCGGTCCAGGTGCTTTGCTCAAGAATCAAACGCCCCCACTCGGCCTGGGCCTTGTCACGCACACTCAACTCGCCATATAGCGTATTGAGTAGCTGGCGGTTCCAGTGGGCGCTATAAGACACCGCAATCGCGGAGACTAGAACACCTATAAACAGCAGAAGCATGAAAAAGCTTCCGCCTGGGAGTGGCTTGGCGAAAAGCTTGCTCACCGAAGCTTCTCCGCAACCCGCATGACGGCACTACGAGCACGAGGATTGGCTTTGAGTTCGGCCTCGGAGGCGAACTGCGCTTTGCCATGGATCTTGATTTTCGGCACAAAGGCCTCAAAACGTACTGGCAAGTTGCGTGGCAGGTTGTCAGATTCACCCTTAACCAAACGTCGCATAAACAGTTTGACGATCCGATCTTCCAACGAGTGGAAGCTGATCACCACCAGACGCCCCCCCACCTCCAGGGACTCCAAGGCAGCCTCGAGACCCGCCTCAAGATCGCCCAGTTCGTTGTTCACATGAATACGCAACCCCTGAAAAGCCCGGGTGGCCGGATTCTTGCCCTTTTCCCAGGCTGGGTTCGCAACTTTCAAGACCTCTGCCAGATCGGCGGTACGCTCGAAAGGCTGGATTTCGCGGCGCTCAACCACCGCCCGAGCCATGCGTCCCGAGAAGCGCTCTTCCCCGTACTCTTTGAACACGCGAGCGATCTCTTCCACTGGCGCGGTCGCAATGAACTGCGCGGCACTGATGCCACGAGTCGGGTCCATACGCATGTCGAGCGGACCATCATTGAGAAAGCTGAAGCCTCGCTCAGGATCATCCAACTGAGGCGAGGAAACACCCAGATCCAACAAAACACCACTGACCTTACCCGCCAATCCGCGTTCAGCCACCTCAGACCCCAGCTCGGCAAAACTGCGCTGCACAACGACAAAGCGGCCGTCTTCGGCCGCTAGCGCTTGCCCTGTGGCAATCGCTTGGGGGTCCTTATCAAACCCCAAAAGTCGGCCGCCCGGCCCAAGCTTGCTAAGAATCAGCCGGCTATGCCCGCCACGACCAAAGGTGCCATCTAGATAGCAACCATCAGGGCGCACAGCGAGAGCCTCGACGGCTTCGTCAAGCAGTACGGTGATGTGGTTAAAGCCGCTATCGATAGTCACAGGATCAAATCACGCAGTTCATCAGGCATCGCGCCCGGTTGTTGAATAGCCGCCAGGTCTGCTGCGGAAACAGCATTCCAGGCATCCTCGTCCCACAATTGGAACTTGTTCAGTTGGCCCACCAGCATTGCGCGCTTATCCAACTTGGCATATTCGCGCAGGCGCGGCGGCACCAGAAAACGACCACTGCCGTCAAGCTCAAGGTCGACAGCATTACCAATCAGCAGACGCTGCAAACGACGGTTCTCTTCACGAAGCGAAGGCAGTGCGCGCAGTTTGGTTTCTATAAGCTCCCACTCATCAAGCGGGTAAACACACAAACAAGGATCAACGGCATCGATTGTGACGATTAACTGACCGGAACTTCGCGAAACAAGCTCGTCACGATACCGGCTCGGCATGGCGAGACGGCCTTTTGCATCGAGACTGATAGCGTTAGCTCCGCGAAACACGTCAGCGTTTCTCCAAATTTTAGCGTTCTGCGCTCAAAAAACCCACTTCATGCCACTTTCCGCCACTTGCGCACACTATAGGAATGCGCCCACACCACCGTCAAGGCGCGCAGCGACGGAAAAGCCTTATAGAACGGAGATTTAGGACACTTATAGGAGGGATAACAAGAATTCGGGAGGCATTTTCGAGCATCAACTTCTCACAGCTCAATCAGCTACTGCGCAAAGTTAAAGTGATTTATTAAGAGTAAGATTTTTTCGATATTACAAAAACGCTTCTGCTATTGAATCAAGCAGGGAGGGAAAGGTGGAGAGTCGATCTGTAAGCCGGGTTCTGTCGAGGACAGTCATTCCTCTACGATGGCCATCACTGGACATCTTTAGCAACCTACCCGGTTCCAGCGCGGGCCACGCCTTGGAACCCTATTTGGTCTTGCTCCGAGTGGGGTTTACCTAGCCACGAACTGTTACCAGACGTGCGGTGCGCTCTTACCGCACCTTTTCACCCTTACCGGCACCGAAGTGCTTAGGCGGTTATTTTCTGTGGCACTTTCCGTAGGCTCGCGCCTCCCAGGCATTACCTGGCACTCCGCCCTATGGAGCCCGGACTTTCCTCCCCCCTCTAATTTTCATAGAGGGCAGCGACTGTCCAATCGACTCTCCGCCGCGCAGATTAACGGCAGAGCCACCTAAGAACAAGCGCTAAAAGCCTTTGGCCACCCTGCCACGCCATTTATTGTTCTTTCTGTTTACCCAGAGCTACCTGATAGAGCACATTCTTGCGCTCGCCAGTGATTTCAGCCGCCAACGCCGCAGCCCGCTTAAGCGGCATTTCCTTGAGCAGCAAATCAAGAATCCGCATCGACTCACTGCTGATCACATCATCGCTTTCCGGCGCAGTCCAGCCCGCCACCAGCACGACACACTCACCTCTCTGCTGATTGCTATCGGACTCGACGAAATGACGCAATTGAGCAAGCGGCAAGCCCTTGAGCGTTTCAAAGGTTTTGGTCAATTCGCGGGCCAACAACGCCGGCCGCTCACCACCAAACACCGACTCCATGTCTTGCAGACATTCAAGAATACGGTGTGGCGCCTCATAGAAAATCAGCGTACGTGACTCTTCCTTCACCAACTCCAAGCGCGCCCGCCGCCCCACAGCCTTGGCCGGCAAAAAACCCTCGAAGATAAAACGATCCGATGGCAGACCCGCCGCCGACAACGCCGCAATTAATGCACACGCCCCCGGCACAGGAACCACATTGATACCCGCCGCCCGCGCCTGACGCACCAAGTGATAACCCGGATCAGAAATCAACGGCGTTCCAGCATCGGAAATCAAAGCGACATCATCGCCCGCCAACAAACGAGTAATAAAACGACTGCCCTCATCGCGCTCGTTATGCTCGTGACAAGCGGCCAAAGGCGTGGAGATACCAAAGTGCTGCATCAGACGCTGTGAGTGACGCGTGTCTTCAGCCGCAATCAAAGACACCTCGCGCAACAACCTCAGAGCCCTAGCACTGATGTCGTCCAGGTTGCCGATGGGCGTCGCCACCACATAAAGCGAGCCAGCAGCAGAATTCAAAGGACCTGGAGCAGTCAAAGCACACACCTCTTGATCGGCAAAAGCGCCATTGTAGCGCGTTGACGCCGCCTCAAAAGCTCCGGCGACAAGCCGACACCTGCGCCGTATTGCGACGCTTACGCCACGCAACAACATTTACACCCGCTAAATAGATGGTTTATCACCAGTAACATCGCGTCCCGGCCAGCGCTTGGGTACAATTCGCCGCTCATTTGATCGAGTATCGGGAACACTTACATGATCGCTTGCCTGCGGCTGCTTCTTGCCCTTAGCCTCGCTACCCTCTTGGTGGCTTGCGCCAGCTCGCCCTCTTCCAGCCTTGGCGAACTTCCACGGACACCGGATGCCAGCATCGAGCAACTGCTCGAACAGGCCGCCACCAGCAAATCCCCCGATAAGGCTGCCCTGTTGCGCTTAAGCGCCGCCGACCTGGCTTATAACCAAGGCGATCTCGGACGGGCCGGACAAATCCTCCAGCAAATACAGCTGGACCAGCTCAAACCCGCCCAACAGATTTTCGCCAGTACCCTGGCCGCAGAACTGGCCATGGCACGCAATCAGCCGAAAGCCGCACTGAGCGCCTTGAGCCACACCAGCCTGCAACACTTGAGTGAGCTACCTGCTGGACAGCAGATCCGCACCGGTAGCATTCATGCTCGCGCACTGGAAGCTGATGGCCAGACGCTGGCCGCCGCCAAGCAACGCATCGTCATCGCCCCCCTACTAAAAGATGACGTCGCAACAAAAAACCACGAAGCCATCTGGGCCTTGATTGCCGCGCTCCCCACCGACCAATTGCAACCTGTAGGCAATGATGACCTGGCGGGCTGGCTGAACCTGGCTCTGGCAATCAAAACCGCAGGCACACTGGAACAACAACAGGCAGCCATCGACAACTGGCGGGCGCAAAACCCAAAACACCCTGCCGCCATTCAACTGCCACAACCGCTGATCAAGCTCAAAGAACTGGCCAGCCAGCCCGTCTCCAAAATCGCCCTGCTGCTGCCCCAAGACGGCCCCTTAGCATCAGTTGCCAGAGCATTGCGCGAAGGCTTCATGGCTGCTCACTACCAAGCCCAGCAAGCCGGGCAAAAGCCGCCAAGCATTGAGCTTTACAACAGCTCACGCCTGACCTCCATAGACGACTTCTACCGCAAGGCTCAAGCGGATGGAGTACAACTGGTGGTCGGCCCACTGGAAAAACCCCTGGTCAAACAACTGGCCACGCGCGCGCAACTGCCCATCACTACCCTGGCACTGAACTACAGCGAAGGTGAGCAAGCCCCTGCGCAACTATTCCAGTTTGGCTTGGCAGCCGAAGACGAAGCGCGCGAGGTTTCTCGCCGCGCTCGCGCCGATGGCCTACATCGTGCTGCGGTACTGATTCCCAAAGGCGAATGGGGCGATCGTGTGCTCAAAGCGTTCCGTCAGGACTGGGAAGCCAATGGTGGCAGCGTGGTGGGCATCGAACGGATTGATCAACCTGTGGCTCTGGCGCAACAGATTGCCAATCTGTTCCGACTGCGCCAGAGCGAAGGGCGAGCCAAGAGCCTACAGAGCACCCTAGGCACGCAAGTCGCCGCGCAGCCATCGCGCAGTCAGAACATCGAATTCATTTTCCTGGCCGCCACTCCGCAACAAGCCCAACAGATCAAGCCAACCCTGAACTTCCAGTACGCTGGCGACGTTCCGGTGTACGCCACTTCAAACGTATTCAGCGCCAGTGGCGATCTGAACCAGTACAGGGACATGACCGGCGTAATGTTCTGCGAAACGCCGTGGCTGCTAGACGCCAACGACCCGCTACGCCGCCAGGTCACCGCACAGTGGCCACAAGCGGCAGGCAGCCTCGGACGCCTGTATGCAATGGGCGTTGACGCCTATCAACTCGCACCGCGCCTGGGCCAACTCAAAGCGCTGCCAGACACCCGCATCGAAGGCGAGTCCGGCAGCCTGGGCATGGCTGCCGGACAACGGATCGAACGCCAGTTGCCCTGGGCCAAGTTCGTCGGCGGACAGGTTACTCGCCTGCCCGATACGCCTCGCTAATGCTTCAAGGGTCACGCCAACAAAGCGGACGAGATGCCGAAAGCCAAGCGCTAAGGCATCTCCAACAGCAAGGACTGCGCCTGCTGGCGCAGAACTGGCTGTGCAAACGCGGCGAGCTTGATCTGGTCATGCTTGACGGCGATACAGTAGTATTCGTCGAAGTACGCTACAGGCAACACACGCAATGGGGTGGCGCCCTGGGCAGTATCGATGGGCGCAAGCGTCAGAAACTGATCCTGGCCGCACAGATTTTTCTGCAATGCGAATCACGCTGGTCCAACCACCCTTGCCGGTTCGACGTGGTCGCCATTGACGGCGCCCCGGGCACAGAAGCCCGCTTGAACTGGCTACGCAATGCCTTCGACAGCTGAAAGACGCTGTTGGGCAGCGCCCATTTTTACCCAACTATTTTGCTCTTTGCTTTGCGGGCTGCACATTCACGTGCCACTAAGCCGCGCCACTTAAGGTCACACAGATGGACATGCAATCCCGAATTCGCCAGCTTTTTCAGGCCAGTATCGACACCAAGCAACAGGCGATGGACGTACTTGCACCGCACATCGAGCAAGCCAGCCAAGTCATGGTCAACGCCCTGCTCAACGAGGGAAAAATGCTCTCATGTGGCAACGGCGGCTCCGCCGGCGATGCCCAACACTTCTCTTCTGAACTGCTCAACCGCTTCGAGCGCGAGCGCCCAAGCCTTCCAGCCATCGCACTGACCACCGACAGTTCGACCATCACCTCGATAGCCAACGACTACAGCTACAACGAAATCTTCTCCAAACAGATCCGCGCCCTGGGCCAACCGGGCGACGTCCTGCTGGCCATCTCTACCAGCGGCAATTCAGCGAACATTATTCAAGCCATCCAGGCCGCACATGATCGAGAAATGGTTGTCGTAGCATTGACCGGCCGAGACGGCGGAGGCATGGCATCTCTGCTGTTGCCTGAAGATGTAGAGATTCGCGTACCGGCCAACGTCACGGCGCGCATTCAGGAAGTCCACCTGCTGGCGATCCATTGCCTCTGCGACTTGATCGACAGCCAACTGTTCGGGAGTGAAGAATGACCCTTAATCGCCTTGGCCTTCTGGCCTTGACCTTGTGCCTCAGCATCAGTGGTTGTAGCTCGGTGATTACCGCCACCCGCGACAAACCCATTGACGACGACCGCGGCACTCGCACCTTTGGCAGCAAGATCGACGACTCATTGATCGAAACCAAAGTCGCCGTCAACGTTGCCAAAGCCAATCCAGACCTGGAAAACAGCTCGCACATTGTCGTCACCAGCTTCAACGGCATCGTACTGCTGGCAGGCCAGACACCACGCGCCGACCTCAAGAGCGTCGCCGAACAGGCCGCAGGTGAAGTACAGCGAGTCAAAAAGGTACACAACGAACTGCAGGTACTGCCTCCTTCCGGCTTTCTCGCACGGCAGAACGATGGCTGGCTGACCACCAAGATCAAAACCCAAATGCTTACCGACGCCAGCATTCCCGCCTCACGAATCAAAGTGGTGACCGAGAACGGCATCGTTTACCTGCTGGGCCTGCTGACCAGGCAAGAGGCTGCTCAAGCCACCAACTTGGTGCAAGGCGTTTCCGGCGTACAGAAAATCGTCAAACTGTTCGAGTACATCGACTGACACCCTGGATCTGCAAGTGGCGCCCCGCGCAGACCACGTGAAAACGCAACCAGCCAAGCATCAAAAGCCAATGCCCCGCCTTGTCGGGGCATTGGCTTTTCTATGAGTGACAGAAACCCAAGGTAAGCGTCTGCCCAACTCACGTTGCGTAAGTCAGACAGATACCCACTGATGCGGCAGCAGTTGGTCGATCTCACTCGCCCGTTGCGTCGGCAACCGCGTCAGCACATCTTTGAGATAGGCATACGGATCGTGCCCATTCATGCGCGCCGACTGGATCAAGCTCATGATCGCCGCCGCCCGTTTGCCGCTGCGAAGCGATCCGGCAAACAACCAATTCGAACGGCCAAGCGCCCACGGTCTGATCTGGTTTTCGACTGGATTGTTGTCTATGGGGACAGCGCCATCATCCAGGTAGCGCGTCAGCGCGATCCAGCGTTTAAGGCTGTAATCCAAGGCTTTGGCCGTCGCTGACCCGTTGGGCACAAGATCGCGCTGGGTCAACATCCAGTCGTGCAGTGTTTTTGCCAGCGGCGCTGCTTTTTCTTGCCGTATTCGGCGGCGATCCTCATCGCTCATGTCCCGCGCTTGGCGTTCAACTTCGTACAGGCCACCAATTGAGTGCAGCGCCTGTTCGGCCAGCTGACTTTTATTCGCCACGTGCAGATCGAAAAACTTGCGGCGGGCGTGGGCCATGCAGCCGATTTCGATCATGCCTTTCTCGAAGCCAGCTTTGTAGCCAGCAAAGTCGTCGCACACCAGCTTGCCGTTCCATGAGCCGAGGAAGTTACGTGCATGCTCACCTGCCCGGCTCGGGCTGAAGTCATAGACCACGGCCTTGAGCACCGAAAACGGCGTGGTGCAGTAAGCCCATACATAAGAACGGTGAGTTTTCTTCTGTCCGGGCGCAAGCATCTGCACCGGCGTCTCGTCGGCATGGACGACTCGTTGGGCCAAAACGGCTTCTCGCAAGGCATCAACCAGCGCCTGAAGCTGCACACCGGTCTGTCCAACCCATTGAGCCAGTGTGGAGCGCGGGATCGCTAAACCGGCACGTCCGAAGATTTTCTCCTGCCGATACAACGGCAAGTGGTCAGCGAACTTCGCAACCATCACATGGGCCAGCAGACCTGCGGTTGGGATGCCTTTGTCGATCACTTGGGCCGGTACTGGTGCCTGGATCAGTGTTTCGCACTGACGGCAGGCCCATTTCCCACGCACATGCTGTTCGACGGTGAACACGCCTGGCGTGTAATCCAGTTTCTCGCTGACGTCCTCGCCGATGCGCTGAAGTTGGCAACCGCAAGTGCACTGAGTGTTTTCTGGTTCGTGATGAATGACGGTACGTGGAAACTGCGACGGCAGCGGCGCGCGCTTTGGCTTTTGGCGCGCTACTTCTGGAGCAGGAGTCGGAAGCAGTGCCGTCAGCTCGGCGTCGATAGCCTCAAGATCGGTGTTAAGAAGATCGTCGAGCAAGCTGCCTTGCTCAGGACTGATCTGCTCGCTGCGCTTGGCAAACCGGTGCCGCTTGAGGATCGCGATCTCGTGGGTCAACTGTTCGATGATGGTTTGATCGCGGTGGTTCTTTCTGCCCATGGTGTCGACCTTCGACATCAACTGCGCAGCGAGTGCACGCAGTTGGTCGGGGGTCATGTGGTCGAGGTTTGGCATAGAAGTCATGCCGTGGATTTTACCAAAGCCGACCGCGTGCGACAGCGTGTTCTGGGTTTAATTACAGCTTTTTAAAGGATCGTGATTGCACCGCCAGCGCCAACGCGCTGCCAAGGCAAACCAAGTACCAAGGCCTGAAGTTGCTCACTATCCAGTTCCAACTCGCTGCCTTGTCGTATGCCTGGCCAGTGGAATTTTCCTTGGTTCAACCGCCGTGCCGCCAGCCAAACGCCGATTCCGTCATGCACGAGAACTTTCATACGATTGGCCCGGCGATTGGCAAACAGATAAGCGCAGTGCGGCTTCGCCGCACCGAATACTGCGATCACTCTGGCCAGCGCAGTTTCGGTGCCGGCACGCATATCCATGGGTTCGGTGGCGAGCCAGATGGCGTCAATGCGGATCACTTGGCAAGCTCTCGGATAAATCGAGCGCACCCATCAGGATCGGACACTGGCCACTTCACGGCGATGGCTTGTTCGCCAACGGGTATCTCGATGATCGCCAATGCCTCTGACGGCCGCTTAGGAGGAGCCTTCAACGGGACAAACGCAGGCAACGCGGGCACTGAGCTGTGCCGGTAAAGCGGCAGCCATTTACGAATGACGTTGGCGTTGATGCCGTGAGCGATGGCGACGCTTGAAACGGTGGCGCCGGGCTGAAGGCATTCCTGAACGACCTGGGCTTTGAACGGTTTGGGATAAGAGCTTCGTTGGCGCATGAAAATCCTGGCGATTAAGGGCGATGGTGTCCGCTTAAAAATACGCGGACACCATCGCCCTTAATGCTGGAGTTTTGAAGGTGACTTGGCCAGACGCTTACAACCCAAGAAAGCCCTCTTCTGACTATTTGCCATGAGCTCGCCCAGAGGAGCTGGAAACGACACACTCCAGGCGGGCTCTTATCTGGAATGCAACACACAAAAAATGCCCACATCTTGCGATATGGGCATTTTTTTATGCCGACGAGCACATTGTTAAGCTTTCAAGCAACCTGCATCCACATTGCCCTTTCTTACTTAACCACTTTCAAGCTGGGTCGACCGCTAGGGCGCGGCGGCTCACTATCTGGTGGCGGCACGTCATCATCCGGATCGACATCGTCATCCTCTTCCAGAGGCGACTCCAAATCAAAGACCATGCCTTGACCATTTTCCCGCGCGTAGATCCCCAAGATCGCAGCAATAGGCACATGCAGACTATGAGGCACGCCACCAAAGCGACCTTCGAAGGTTACCGCATCATTGTCCATATGCAGATGACGCACGGCGCTGGGAGAAATATTCAGGACAATCTGCCCGTCACTGGCAAATCCCTGAGGCACCTGCACCGCAGGATAGTCGGAGTTGACCAGCAAATGCGGGGTGCAATCGTTGTCCACAATCCACTCATAGAGCGCGCGGACCAAATAAGGTCGACTGGAGTTCATAGCGGCTCCTTAAGCCTCAGCGCATATCACGTTCGACACCAGACAGACTCGCCTGGAAAGCCTCACGCGCAAATTGGCGCTCCATATAATCAAGCAGCGGCTTGGCCTGCCGCGGCAACTCAATACCCAGGATCGGCAATCTCCAGAGTATGGGAAGTAGGCAGCAATCCACCAGACTTTGTTCCTCACTGAGGAAAAACGGCTTGTCGGCGAACAGCGGAGAAACTCCGGTCAGGCTCTCACGAAGTTCTTTACGCGCTTGAACCCGTGCAGCTTCCTTGGTTCGAGAGTCAAGAATAAGGTCGACCTGCCCACACCAATCACGCTGAATACGGTGTATCAGCAAACGGCTGTTGGCCCGCGCCACTGGATAGACTGGCAGCAACGGTGGATGCGGATAACGCTCATCCAGGTACTCCATCACCACAGTCGACTCCCACAATGCCAGGTCACGATCGACCAGCGTAGGCAGACTCCCATAAGGGTTCACCTCGATCAGTTTCGGCGGCTGACGCCCCGCCTCCACATTAATGATCTCGGCGCTGACACCCTTCTCCGCAAGCACAATGCGCACCCGGTGGGAATAGTGGTCGGCGGGGTCGGAGTAACAGGCCAACCGATTGGTCACGCCCATGGCGATCCTCCTCGCTTGTTGAAATTATCGGAAGCAGAAAAAACGAGCGCGCCCTAAAGGCGCCTCTGGTAACCCCCGAATGATACAAGGTTGTTACAGCTTCAGAGACGCCCACGGGCGCGCACGTTCAACAACTGATGTTTAAACCGTTATCAATGAATATCTTTCCAGTATTCACGCTTGAGCAGATAGGCGAACACAAAGAAAAAGGCCAGATACAGTAGCACGTATGTACCAATGCGCTGATGCTGAAGCTTGACCGGGTTGGCCGAGTAAGCCAGGAAGGTCACCAGATTCTTGACCTTCTCGTCGAACTGCTCCTCATTGAGAGCGCCGCTATTCTCCTTGATGGTCAACTGGTCACACGCTTCATGAGTCAGCGGCGTACCGGTCAGCGGATCGTATTGTTTCTTACCGTCCTCAACGATCTGAACCTGCTTGCAACCCACCACCTGACGACCTTGAAGACCAACCAGAACGTTAGGCATACCCACGTTAGGGAAGACCTTGTTGTTCACACCCCAAGGACGCGATGGATCTTCATAGAAGGACTTGAGATAGCTGTAGAGCCAGTCATTACCACGAACACGTGCCACCAAGGTCAGGTCTGGCGGCGCAGCACCAAACCAGCTCTTGGCATCAGCGGGCTGCATGCCAATGTTCATATGGTCGCCAATCTTTGCTCCGGTAAAAACCAGTTTGCTCAGCATCAGGTCGTGAGGGATACCCAAGTCATCAGCAACCCGCTCATAACGCTGGAACTTTGCACTGTGGCAGCCCATGCAATAGTTGGCGAAGGTCCGAGCGCCGTCCTGCAATGCAGCCTTGTCAGACAGATCGATATCGACCTTCTCCAGCTCTGGGCCAGCAGCACCACTCGCAAAAGACATTACGGGCATAGCAGCAAGAATCAGTACAGCAAATAGCTTTTTCATCAGCCAGTCACCCTTTCCGGAACCGGTTTGGTCTTCTCGAGCCTGGTGTAGAACGGCATCAGAATGAAGTAGGCGAAGTACAGGAAGGTACATATCTGCGACAGCAATGTACGACCAGGAGTCGGAGCCAATACACCCAGCACACCCAGGATCACGAACGAGATGCAGAACAGCAGCAACCAGATCTTGCTCAACATCCCTTTATATCGCATGGACTTGACCGGACTACGGTCCAGCCAAGGCAGCACGAACAGCACCGCGATCGCAGCCCCCATCGCGATCACACCCAACAGCTTGTCCGGCACCGCACGCAGAATCGCGTAGAACGGAGTGAAGTACCAAACCGGGGCAATGTGCTCAGGCGTCTTGAATGGGTTGGCCGGTTCGAAGTTCGGCTTCTCGAGGAAATAACCGCCCATTTCCGGGAAGAAGAACACGATCGAGCAGAAGATGAACAAGAACACTACAACACCGACAATGTCTTTCACGGTGTAGTAAGGATGGAAAGCGATGCCGTCCAACGGAACACCGTTCTCGTCCTTGTGCTTCTTGATATCGACGCCATCAGGGTTGTTCGAACCCACCTCGTGCAATGCCAGGATGTGCAGCACCACCAAACCGAGAATAACGATCGGCAGCGCAACCACGTGCAAGGCGAAGAAGCGGTTCAGGGTAATCCCGGAAATCAGGTAATCGCCACGGATCCACTGGGTCAGATCATCCCCAATCACCGGGATCGCACCGAACAGCGAGATGATCACCTGGGCCCCCCAGTAGGACATCTGCCCCCAAGGCAGCAGGTAGCCCATGAAGGCCTCAGCCATCAGTGCCAGGTAGATCAGCATGCCAAACAACCACACTAGCTCACGGGGTTTCTGGTAGGAGCCGTAGAGCAGGCCACGGAACATATGCAGATAAACCACGATGAAGAACGCGGAAGCTCCGGTGGAGTGCAGCAGACGCAGGATTGCGCCGTACTCAACATCCCGCATGATGTACTCAACGGAAGCAAAGGCCTCTTCCGCCGAGGGGGTGTAGCTCATGGTCAGCCAGACACCGGTAACGATCTGGTTGACCAGAACCAACAGCGCCAGGGAGCCAAAGAAATAGAAGAAGTTGAAGTTCTTCGGAGCGTAATACTTGCTGAGATGGTCTTCCCACATCTTGGTCGCGGGGAAACGCGCATCGACCCAATCCATGAACTTGCTCATCACGCTTTCTCCGTGTCGACGCCAATGACAATGATGTCATCCGACTCATAGGAATGCGGGGGGACTGGCAGGTTCAGGGGCGCGGGCTGCGCCTTGTAGACGCGACCAGCCAGATCGTAGTGGGAGCCGTGGCAAGGGCAGAAATAGCCACCTACCCAGTCCTTGCCCAGATCCGCAGGCGCCACTTCAGGACGGAAGGTCGGAGAACAGCCCAAGTGGGTGCAAATACCGATCAGCAGCAGAATCTCTGGCTTGATCGAACGCACTTCCGGGTCGACGTAGGTTGGTTGTACTGAGTTCTTGGAGTCAGGGTCAGACAGCTGGCCCTCGATCTTTTTAAGATTCCCCAGGATTTCCTCTGTACGGCGGACGATGAACACCGGCTGACCTCGCCATTCAGCAATCATCTGCTGACCTGGATCGATCTTGCTGATATTCACTTTCACCGGTGCACCTGCGGCTTTCGCCTTGGCACTGGGAAACCATGACCCCACGAACGGGACCGCAGCCCCCACCGCTCCAGCAGCGCCCACCACGGATGTGGCTGCTACTAGGAAGCGACGCCGGCCTGCATTCACGCCGTCATTGCTCATTCAGTCCTCTCCCATCAGCTTTGTGGCCTGTTAAATCAGGCATCTACTAAGTAAAAATCTGAACTTATAAAAATTTTGCCGAATGGTAATGAAAAGCCCCTATTCTGACAAGGTAATTACCAAGCCAAGCCAGCGCCAAGCCTTGTAGTATAGGGCCTCCACGGATGTGGCAAGTTGTCACACCGCAATTTTCAGACAATAAAAAACGCCCAGCTCCGCAAGGAGACTGGGCGCTTTTGAACGCGACAGCGAATTAACGCTTGGAGTATTGCGGACGCTTACGCGCTTTACGC
Organism: Pseudomonas sp. LD120; assembly: GCF_009861525.1. Classification (GTDB taxonomy): domain Bacteria; phylum Pseudomonadota; class Gammaproteobacteria; order Pseudomonadales; family Pseudomonadaceae; genus Aquipseudomonas. Next base: position 44,538 of record NZ_WVHL01000006.1, read on the forward strand.
AGACCCACTTTCTTACGCTCTACTTCACGTGCGTCACGGGTTACGAAACCAGCTTTACGCAGAGCGCCACGCAGAGTTTCGTCGTAATCCATCAGAGCGCGAGTGATACCGTGGCGGATTGCGCCAGCTTGACCACTTACGCCGCCGCCGATAACGGTAACGTAGATATCGAACTTCTCAACAGTCTCGGTCAGCTCCAGCGGTTGACGAACTACCATGCGGGCAGTTTCGCGACCAAAGAAGTTATCCAGGGAGCGGTTGTTGATCGAGATGTTGCCAGTGCCCGGACGCAGGAAAACGCGTGCGGTTGCAGTCTTGCGACGGCCAGTGCCGTAATTTTGAGTCGCCGACATAATGAACTATTCCGTTAAATCTTCAGTTCTTGGGGCTGCTGAGCAGTATGAGGGTGAGCAGCGCCCGCATAGACTTTCAGCTTACGGTACATGTCGCGACCCAGCGGGTTTTTAGGCAGCATGCCTTTTACCGCGGTCTCGATCACGCGCTCAGGGGCTTTGGCGATCAGCTTCTCGAAGTTGATCGACTTGATGCCGCCCGGGAAACCGGAGTGGGAGTAGTACATTTTGTCAGTGGTTTTAGCGCCAGTAACACGTACCTGCTCGGCATTGATCACGACGATGTAGTCGCCGGTGTCAACGTGAGGAGTGTACTCAGGCTTGTGCTTGCCACGCAGACGGCTCGCGATTTCGGTGGCCAGACGACCCAGGGTCTGACCTGCAGCGTCGACGACGAACCAGTCGCGCTTTACTGTTTCCGGTTTAGCAGTAAAAGTTTTCATTCTTTATAGCCTCAGGGGCCGCCCAGCAAAATAGACGGCGGATCTTACTGAATAGTGCTTACTTTGACAAGGTCAAAGGCAGCCGGACACAGACGCTATCGGGGGCTCGGGTCAGCGCGTCTGGTATACGGCAAGATTCTTCGGCAGGCGGCGCATCACTTCCACTGCAGAAAGAGCTGCCGAATTATGCAGATTGCGAAAAAAAATTCAACCTGCTTTTATGATTGTTTTGCCAAGGGAGCACCCGATGGACTATCGCCAACTGGGCCGAACCGATCTGAATGTGAGTGCCATTTGCCTGGGAACCATGACCTGGGGCGAGCAGAACACTCAGGCTGAGGCCTTCGCTCAGATCGAACGAGCCAAGAATGCCGGGATCAATTTCATCGACACCGCCGAGATGTACCCGGTCCCCCCCAAGGCTGAAACCTACGCCAGCACCGAGCGCTATATCGGTAACTGGTTCAAGCAACGCGGCGACCGCGCCGACTGGATCCTCGCCAGTAAGATCGCCGGACCGGGCAACACCATCGACTACATCCGCGATAAACAGCTCAAGCACAACCGCAAACACATCGTTGAAGCCGTGGATGCCAGCCTCAAGCGCCTACAGACCGACTGGATCGACCTTTACCAACTGCATTGGCCTGAGCGCAGCACCAACTTCTTCGGTCAACTGGGCTATACACACAAGGCCGATGAAGACTTCACCCCACTGGAAGAAACCCTCGAAGCACTGGATGAACAGGTCAAGGCCGGCAAAATCCGCCACATCGGCCTGTCCAACGAAACCCCTTGGGGCACCATGAAATTCCTCGCCCTGGCCGAAAGCCGCGGCTGGCCGCGAGCCGTTTCGATCCAAAACCCCTACAACCTGCTCAACCGCAGCTTTGAGGTGGGCCTTGCGGAAATCGCGATTCGAGAACAATGCGGCCTATTGGCCTATTCCCCGCTGGCGTTCGGCTTTTTGTCCGGCAAGTACGAGGCAGGTGCCCGCCCGGCCAAAGCACGCCTGAGCCTTTATAGTCGCTTCAATCGCTACTTCAATCCGCAGTCCGAAGCAGCCTGCATCCGCTACGTAGCCCTGGCTCGCGAACAGGGCCTGGACCCTGCGCAAATGGCCTTGGCCTTTGTCAATCAACAGCCATTCGTGACCAGCAATATCATCGGTGCGACCACCCTGGAGCAATTGGACAGCAACATTGCCAGCGCCGACTTGAAGCTTTCAGAAGAGGTCTTGGCGGCAATCGACGCGATCCACAAGGACCACCCCAGCCCCGCGCCATAAAAACCCGAAAAGGGCTTGCCAGCGAGCGCAGCACCGCATGAGTCGCTCACGCTCCCTGGCACGCCGCCGGGCCTATAACGACCGGGCGATGATTTCCTTCATGATTTCATTGGTCCCGGCATAGATACGCTGCACCCTGGCATCCGCCCAGGCCCGAGCCACCGGGTATTCCCACATAAAGCCGTAGCCACCATGTAGCTGCACACATTCATCCAGCACCTTGCATTGCAAATCGGTGCCCCAGTACTTGGCCATTGCCGCTGTCGGCACGTCGAGCTTGCCTTGCAGGTGCAGCTCCAAGCAGCGGTCGACAAACACTCGGCCAATCTGAATTTCCGTGGCCATCTCCGCCAGCTTGAATCGGCTGTTCTGAAAGTCGGCAATCGCCTTGCCGAAGGCTTTGCGTTCGCGGGTGTAGTCCAAAGTCCATTGCAGCGCCGCCTCAGCACTGGCCAGACCGCCGATCGCAACCGTCAGCCGCTCCTGAGGGAGCTCCTGCATCAGATAGGCGAACCCCATCCCGGCTTGCCCCAGCAGGTTTTCCTTGGGCACACGCACATCCTGGAAAAACAACTCCGAGGTGTCCTGAGCCTTCATGCCGACCTTTTCCAGGCGCTTGCCCTTGGAAAACCCAGGGGTATTGGCTTCAACAAGGAACAGACTGGTGCCCTTGGCGCCCGCCTTGGGATCGGTTTTGGCCACGACAATCACCAGCTCGGCCAGAAAACCATTGGTGATAAAGGTTTTGGAACCGTTGATCACGTATTCGTCGCCATCGAGTACCGCCGTGGTCTTCACTCCCTGCAGGTCGGAACCCGCGCCAGGCTCCGTCATGGCAATCGCGGTGACCGTCTCCCCTGATACCAGCCTGGGCAGATACTTGCGCTTCAGCGCCTCACTGCCGTAATGCAGGATGTAGGGCGCGACAATATCTGAATGCAAGGAAAAGCCGATACCGGTCAAGCCAAGCCGGCCGATCTCCTCAATGACCACCGTGCTGTAGAGAAAATCCGCCCCCAGGCCGCCGTACTCTTCTGGAATATGTGAGCACAGCATCCCCGCCTCGCCCGCCTTGCTCCACAGTTGACGGTCGATATAGCCCTGTTTTTCCCAATCACCATGGAAGGGCACCGCCTCTTTCTCAAGAAAGCTACGCACGCTGTCACGGAAGAGTTCGTGCTCGGAACTGAACAAAGTTCTGGGAATCATGCTGCCACCTGTGGTTGTTATTGATTGGGATTGGCTGCCAGAGCCTAAGCCCAGGTATCTGCACAGGACACTGGACACATCCGACAAAAAATAAGACGATCCAGCCGTCTGGTGACCACTTTCCCCTATAAGAACAATTGAATTATGTCTAACCAAACCTCCACGCCCTTGCGGCGCGTCAGCATCCTGGCCATCGACCGGGTTTTCGCCTCCACCCTCATGCAAGCCAAGGACTTCTTCCACCTGGCCAGCCTGCGCTACGGCAAACAACTGGGCCAAGGCTTGACCCCTGCATTCGAAACCCGCTTGGTCAGCCCCAACGGTCAGCCGGTGAGCAGTTTCAGCAACGTGACCATCCCGGTGGACGGTCCGCTGGAAGACGCGGATGTGATCGTCCTCCCGGCGTTTTGGGATGACTTCGATACCTTGTGCCAACGCTACCCACAGATACTGCCCTGGCTGCGCGCGCAACACGCTCGCGGGGCAGTGCTCTGCGGCGAAGCCACCGGCGTTTTCTGGCTGGCTGAGGCCGGATTGCTCGACGGTAAGGAAGCCACCACTTACTGGCGTTTCTTCAGTGCCTTCAGTGAGCGCTTCCCTAACGTCCAACTCAACCAGGACAAACACCTGACCGACGCCGACAACCTCTATTGCGCCGGCGGTACTACTTCAGCCTGCGATCTTTATATCTACCTGATCGAACGCTTCTGCAGCGCCAACGTGGCTCAAGCGGTGGCTCGGGACATCCTCTACGAAGTGCAACGCAACTACGCCCCCGGGCGCATCGGCTTTGGCGGTCAGAAACTGCACCAGGATGTGCTCATCCTGCAGATCCAGCACTGGCTTGAGGAGCACTTCGCCGACAAGTTCCGTTTCGAGGATGTGGCTCGCGAGCATGGCATGAGCATTCGCAACTTCATGCGTCGCTTCCAAACCGCCACTGGCGACAAGCCTCTGCACTACCTGCAGCGCCTGCGCATCGAAACCGCCAAGGGCCTGCTCTCGGGAACACGCAAGAGCATCAAGACCATCAGCTACGAAGTCGGCTACGACGACGCCAGTTTCTTCGCCCGGCTGTTTCGCCAGCATACCGAACTCTCACCCAACCAGTACCGCCAGCAATTCCAGCAACAGGCCGCATAAAAAAAAGGGCCTGCAGTGCAGGCCTTTTTCATTGGTTCAATGATTACGGTTTGTGCGCTCGCGAGAGGAATTCGTGGGACTGCATTTCCAGCAACCGGCTTAGGGTTCGTTGGAACTCGAACGTCAGACGACCACCGGTGTAGAGGTCCTTGAGTTCAACCTCGGCGGAGATGATCAGCTTGACGTTACGGTCGTAGAACTCATCGACCATGTTGATAAAACGCCGTGCGATGTCGTCGGTGGTGACACTCATCTGCTCCACGCCGCTGAGCAGCACGGCATGGAAAATCTTGCCCAACTCGATGTAGTCGTTCTGACTACGAGGCCCGTCGCACAGCTCACGGAAATCGAACCAGGCCACATCATCACAAGTACGCAGTGCGCGGATCTCACGGTTTTCGATGATCAATACATCGTTTTCCACCGATTGAGTGCACTCCGGTGTCAACGCCCGGAAACTTTTACGCAGACTCTCGTGGGCCGCTTCGTCCAGTGGGTAGTGGAACAGCTCCGCCTGCTCCAGGTGACGCAACCGATAGTCGACGCCACTGTCGACGTTGACGATTTCGGTGTTCTGCTTGATCAGGGCAATGGCCGGCAAGAAGCGCGCACGCTGCAGGCCATCCTTATACAAACCGTCTGGAACGATGTTCGAGGTGGCCACCAGGGTCACGCCATTCTTGAACAACTCCTCCATCAAGGTGCCGAGAATCATCGCGTCGGTGATATCAGACACAAAGAACTCATCGAAGCAGATCACCCGCGCTTCTTGTGAGAATCGCTTGGCGATGATGGTCAGCGGATTCTTCTCGCCACCCAGGGTCTTCATTTCTTCGTGTACACGCTTCATAAAACGATGAAAATGCGTACGAACCTTTTCCTTGAACGGCAAGGCTTCAAAGAAGGTGTCCACTAGGTAGGTCTTGCCGCGCCCGACTCCGCCCCAGAAGTACAGCCCCTTGACCGGTGCCTGATCCTTCTTGCCGAAGATTTTGCCGAACAGCCCCGGCTTGTTTTGTTCGGCGGCGATCAGATCCTCATACAGGCGCTGCAAATGACGCACAGCGGTTTCCTGCGCAGCGTCGTGAAAGAAGTCCGGGCGTTTCAGGTCTGCTTGGTATCGTTCTAGGGGCGTCATAATTCGTTAGCAAGGCAACAAAAACGGGCCGTCACTTTAGCGACGGCCCTGGGGAATGGCAATCAGCCCTTGGTCGGGAAGATTCCGATTAGTCCTGCGCTGGAGTCAGCGCAGTCCGCAGTGCATCGATGGCCATGTCACAGGCCGCGGCATCAGCGAAAGCCGGGCTGTCGGCTACACAGGTACCCTCCAGCCAGATACTGAAGCCGGTAGCTTCACGACGCAGGTCCAGTTCCTGACCAGATTGCAGTTGCTTGGTCACCGCACCGGCCGCCTTGCCATCTGCAAAGTTGCGCGACAACAGCAACTGCTCACCCTCGGCGGACAACAGACGGAAGCGGAAGCTGCCATCGTCTTCGCGAAAGCTGATGAAGCGTGCAGCTTTGGCGGCTTTCTTTTTGGTGGTCGCGGCCACCTGCACCGGAGTAGCAAAAGAACGCAAACCTACCGCTTCACGCAGTTGGCTGAGGAAAGGCGTCGCCACCGCCCGAGCCTTGATCGCACCGACACGCAGGATGTCTTCCAGATCCGACGGGCGCGCGATCAATTGGTGGTAACGCTCGCGGGCTTCGCCCAGCTCGCCATCCAGCAATTGGAACAGGCGGTTCTTGGCTTCGCCCCAACCCAGGCCCTGAAGCAATTCACCACGGAACTCAGCGGCCTGCGCCGGGGTAGAAAATGCCTGGAACAGCGTAAACAGGTGGGCGTTGTCAGGGTCTTTGGCTTCACCAGGTGCCTTGGAGTCGGTGACGATCCGCGAGATCGCGTCCTTCATGTCCTTAGCACTGCTGAACAGCGGGATGGTGTTGTCATAGCTCTTGGACATCTTGCGACCGTCCAGGCCAGGCAGGGTGGCGACACTTTCCTCGATCAGCGCCTCGGGCATGGTGAAGAACTCCTTGCCCTGGCCGAAGAGGTGGTTGAAACGCTGGCCGATATCCCGGGCCATTTCCACGTGCTGGATCTGATCACGCCCCACCGGCACCTTGTGCGCGTTGAACATCAAGATGTCCGCAGCCATCAGCACCGGGTAGCTGTACAGGCCCATGGTGATACCGGCGTCCGGGTCTTCCCCGGCCTCAAGGTTCTTGTCCACCGAGGCTTTATAAGCATGGGCGCGGTTGAGTAGCCCCTTGGCGGCGACACAGGTCAGCAGCCAGGTCAGCTCCGGGATCTCCGGAATGTCCGACTGGCGATAGAAGGTTACGCGCTCCACATCCAGGCCACCGGCCAGCCAAGTCGCGGCAATCTCCTGGCGCGAGCGCTGGATACGCAGCGGGTCATCACACTTGATCAGCGCGTGATAGTCAGCCAGAAAGTAGAAGGAATCGGCATTGTTGTCGCGGCTGGCCAAGATCGCCGGGCGAATCGCACCAGCGTAGTTGCCCAGGTGCGGCGTGCCGGTGGTGGTGATGCCAGTGAGAATACGCGTACGAGTAGTCATGGGTAATCGCTTGTCAGACTGCTATCAATTCGAAAGTCGCGGCAGTACCAGATCCTTCAGATCGGTGAGCTTGCCATGAAAAAAGTGCCCGCATTCTGCCACTTTCAGCAGCTCATGGGGGCGAACAAGCGCGTCAGACCAGTCATAGACCGCTTGGGGATCGATGACTTCATCGGTTTCCGGCTGAATCAGAGTCAACGGGCAGGTTTCCGGCAACAGGTCGGTCTCCCGCAACCGGGTCACCGCCGCCGCTACCATGAACAGGTGCTTGAGCGGCACGCCCTGGACTTCCAGGCGCCCGCCAAGGCTGGCGGCGACGAAACCACCAAAAGAGAAACCCAGCAGAGTCAAAGGCAGCTCGGGGTGTTTGTCACGCAGCCACAGGGCGGCCGCCTGGGCATCGTCGACTTCGCCACTGCCCATATCGTGACAACCTTCACTGGCGCCGACACCCCGATAGTTGAAGCGCAAGGTGATCAAACCGGCATCCCGCGCGGTGCGCTGCAAGGTCGACACCACCTTATTGAGCATGGTGCCGCCCTGCACCGGGTTTGGATGACAGATCAGTGCCACGCCACGAGCGTCGGGCACCTCCAGATACAAGGCTTCCAGTTGGCCCACCGGGCCGGCAATCACTACAGGGGTTTCACGCATTAGCAAGGAAGGAACTCCGTGACCTCGAAGGGGGTCGACTCGTCTAGCAAATGGTCTGTGCCAATCTATTGCGAGTGAATCGCGGTATACAGCGCAGGTTCGAGCCGTTAACGTAAAGCAAAGCCGTTTATAGAGGAAGGACTCGTGGAACACTCGCTCTTAGTTTGGTTGTTGCCGACTCTTGCCCTGGTCGCGGGTGTCGCCATTGGATTCCTGGTTGCTCGCCTGCTGCCCAATGCCGCGCCTAACCGCACGCAGCGTCAGTTGGATGATATTCAGGAACGTTTCGACAATTATCAGAACGAAGTGGTCACCCACTTCAACAGCACTGCAAACCTGGTGAAAAAGCTCACCCAGAGCTATCAGGAAGTGCAGGATCACCTCGCCGAGGGCGCCAACCGCCTGGCCCTGGACGAACTGACCCGCCAGCGCCTGCTGGCCGCACTGCATTCGGAGTCGGCACAAGCACCGCGCGAGCGCCTGACTCCACCGCGAGATCAGGAGCCACCACGGGACTACGCACCGAAGACGCCGAACGCACCCGGCATGCTCGACGAGCAATACGGCCTGAAGAAGTAATTCGTTTCAGCCATAAAAAACGCCCGATGCACATCGGGCGTTTTTTTGTCCGTCAAATTGTGACGGGGCGATCAGTACTGCTGGTACTGCTGACCGGGTTGTTGATATTGCTGACCGGGAATCGCCTTGAGATTGACCTCCACCCGACGGTTCTGCGCGCGGCCGTTAACGTCGGCGTTGCTGGCGATCGGGTTATCCGGACCGGCACCACGCGCGGACAAGTTGGCTCCGCTCACACCCTGGGAAGTCAGGTAGGTTGCCACGCTCTGGGCACGACGCAGGGACAGGTCCATGTTGTGCTGACGGCTGCCGGTGCTGTCGGTGTAACCGACGATCTCGATCTGGTTCTGGTTGAACTCACGCAGGGAGTTGGCCAGGTTGTTCAACGGCTGGTAAAAGCTTGAGGCAATGTTCGCCGAGTCGGTGGCGAAGGTGATGTTGCCCGGCATGATCAGCTTGATCTGATCACCCTGACGCTGCACTTCAACTCCGGTGTTGGCCATGCTGGCGCGCAGCTTCTTCTCCTGCTGGTCGGCGTAGTAGCCGTAACCGGCGGCAGACGCCCCCACCACGGCCGCACCGATCAGTGCTCCCTTGCCACGGTTGTTGTGGTCGATGGCGGCACCGGCCAACGCACCGGCCAAGGCTCCCAGGCCACCGTATTTTGCAGTTTTGCTCATGCCCGACGAACCGCCGTCGGCCTGCCCCTGATTGTCATAGGGATTAGGCGAAGCGCAACCAGACAATAAGGCCACAGCAGTAGCGACAACAATCAAACGACGCGAGGTGAACATGGAAAGCTCCTACATTTTGCATTCTGTGGTGCAGCGGACGTTGGCAACAGACCTTTGCTGAAGTTGGAACACGCAGAACGGCAAAAATTCCGTGAACCACAGAGCAAATAGTCAGGCTCTCACGAATGGGTTCTGACGCATTTCATCACCCAGGCGGGTGTCTGGACCGTGACCGGCGATCACTGTGGCTTCTTCGTCGAGGGTATACAGACGCTGTTTGATCGAACGCACCAGTGTAGCCTGATCGCCGCCCCACAAGTCCGTACGCCCGACACCACCCTTGAACAGCGTGTCACCAGCAATCAGAAGCTTAGCCTCAGAAAACCAAAAGCTCATGGAACCTGGGGTGTGCCCGGGCGTGTGCAAGGCCACGCCACAACCGCAGGCCAGCTCTTCATCATCGTCCAGCCAGCGGTCTGGAGACGGGACCGGGGTGTAAGGCACGCCGAACATGCTGCACTGCATCTCCAGGTTGTCCCAAAGAAACTGATCGTCCTTATGCAGATGCAACGTGGCACCGGTCTTTTCCTTCATCTGCCCGGAGGCAAGGAAATGATCCAAGTGCGCATGGGTATGGATGATGCTCACCACTTTCAACCCCAGGGCATCGAGACGCGCCATGATCAGATCAGGGTTGCCACCTGGGTCGACAACGATGGCTTTCTTGGTCAACGGATCACCGATGATGGTGCAGTTGCACTGCAAAGGGCCGACGGGGAAGGTTTCGCGGATAAGACAGGGTTTAGCGGCGTCCACGGGAATGCTCCAGAAAGTCGATGGGCCATTTTCGCACAGCTCGCCGTCGCAGCTCATTCAAAACGCCAGAGGCAGCGTTTCTTCGCCTTCCAGCGCCAGCAGAAACTGCTTGGCCTCAAGCCCGCCCGCAAAACCGGTCAGGCTCCCCGTAGCGCCGATCACCCGGTGACAAGGGACAACAATCGAAATCGGGTTCCGGCCATTGGCCGCGCCCACCGCGCGCACGGACTTGGGGCTGCCGATTTGTCGAGCAATCTGGCCATAACTACGAGTTTCGCCAAAGGGGATGGTCAGCAGCGCCTGCCAGACCTTGCGCTGAAACTCGGTGCCAACACAGTCCAGCTCAAGATCGAAGCGTTCACGGCGGCCGACAAAGTACTCCTGAAGCTGGCACTCGGTCTCCAGCAGCAGCGGGTGATTGTCTGCTTGCTGCAGTGGGCCAAGGCGCACGCGGTTCTGCTGTTCATGCTCCCAGAGAATCGCGGCCAGCTTCGCCCCCCTGGCCACCAGGGTTAGATCCCCCACCGGGGATGGGGTTTTCTTGAATACGCAGGACATGCTATGCCTCCTAAAATCTACCCAGGAGGCCTGGCACACCCATTTACGACTGGTCGCTTTACCTCCCCACGCCGTCACTGTAAATCGAGATTCCAGCGCAAGAACTACATTTCTTGCGCTGGAATTCAATGGCGAAGCATCCGCCAGGCCAGAGACTACTTGTCTTCTTCGATCAGGTAGCAGTTGTCACTGCTGCTGCGCTGACCATGAGGGTCGATGATGAAAGCCCCTCGTCCCTTGCCGCATTCAAGCAAATGCACCGGTGACAGCTCGCGCTGCTTATCAATGCGTGCATTGAAGTGAACGATATAACCGCCCATGGAAATCGACACACACAGAATCAGCACCAGACACAACACCAACTGATCGGAGTAACGGGCGCTGGTGTCATCAGACGGTGTTGGTGACATAACCCGCCCCTGCACACTCAACGCTGTGGCCAATCCAAAACCAGTTAAAGGGGCCTCCCTGCCCAAGTCGCAGCAATGGCGTATAGGAAGGCAGGACGCAGGATATCAGGCCGAGGAGAATCAAGATCAGCAAGACTCCTTTGACCACTGAAGACAAACTCATGGCGGGTCACGCTCTGGATACAAGAGCCCCCCAGCTTAGAGAGCGATGGGTTAACACTAGGTAAACATCGTCAGCAAAGGGTCCGACTCCGCTATCCTTCGGTCCACCAAGCGACAAGGCCCCAAGGGGACATTCCCGTGCACATCCACCTACTGCTGGTCGAGGACAACCTCGATCTAGCCAATACCGTGATTGAATACTTGGAAATCAGCGGCATCGTCTGCGACCACGCCAGCAATGGCCAGACCGGACTGAATCTGGCACTCAGCCAGCACTATGACGTTATTCTCCTGGACATCATGCTGCCGCGCCTGAACGGCCAGCAGTTGTGCGAACAGCTGCGCCAGCAGGGCAGCCAGACCCCCGTGCTGATGCTGACGTCTCTAGACGCGCTGCCAGACAAACTCGCCAGCTTTACCGCCGGCGCCGACGACTACCTGGTCAAACCCTTCGAACTGGCCGAGCTGGTGGCCAGGATTCGCGCCCTGAGCATGCGGCGCAGCGGACAGGCCAGCCGCCTACAAGTGGCCGATCTGGTGATGGAGCTCAACACCCGTAAAGTCAGCCGCGCCGGACAGGAACTACACCTGTCGCCCATCTGCTGGACGCTGCTGGAGTGCCTGATGCGCGCCAGCCCCGAACCGGTCAGCCGTGAACGCCTGGAAGCGACCATCTGGGGTGACGAACCACCCGACAGCAACACCCTCAAGGTGCACATGCACCGACTGCGCAAGACCGTGGACAAGTCCTTCGATCAGCCGCTGATCCACACGCTTGCGGGCATTGGCATGCAGTTGCGCTCACATGCGTAAGGGACTGAGTCTGAAGTGGGTGATCAGCGGCAGCTTCCTGTTGCTGATCGCTGTGGTGCTGATGATCTATAGCCTGCTGCTACCGGAATACGGTGTGCGGGGCTTCCTCTACACCGCCAGCGCCATGATGGAAGAGGAAGCTCAATACTTCGCCAGGCACTACAAAAAGGACCCCACCACTCCGACGCCGAGTAACTACTTCTACACCAGCGTCATCGGCAAACAAGCACTGCCGGAAAAAATCCGTCAGGTGCTGGATACGCCCCCGAGCCTGTCCTTTGGCGCGGTGCAGGTCTTTGGCGATCTCAATTCCGACGACGAGGACGAAGGCCGAGCGGTCCTGACCCAGCCTCTGGCTGACGGCAAGATCCTGTACATGTTCGACGTCGACCACTACCACGAAGAAGGCGGTGAGGTCGAGACGCCTCTGTCCGACGCCTACCTCGAGCGTGAGCTGGGCGGCGTCAACTTCATCAGCCTGGCGGTATTCATTCCGGCGCTGATCATCATCGCCCTGTTGGTCTGGTGGCTGGTCCGCCCCCTGGGACGGCTGGCCCAATGGTCCACGACCCTGAAGGACCCAGCAGCGGTGTCCGGCCAGCGCCCACATTTCGGTTTCAAGGAGTTCAATATGCTGGCCGATGCTCTGGCCCAGAGTGTGCGGCAAGTGCAGGGAGCCAGCGCGCGCGAAGGCCGCCTGCTGCGCTATACCAGCCACGAACTGCGTACCCCGCTGGCAGTACTCAAGGCCAATATCGAATTGCTGACCCTGCAGTCCGGCGGGGTCCTGCCCCCGCCCCTGCAACGCATCGAGCGCTCGGTATTGAACATGCAACGCATCGCCGAAACCCTGCTATGGATGAGCCGCGAACTCCCCGAGCCCTTGCCCGAAGAAGCCATCGACATGAGCGGACTTGTCAACGAGCTGATCGAGGAACACCGCTACCTGATCGGTACACGGGATATCGAACTGCTGCTCAACATCAGCAACGAGCCCTGCCGCCTGCCCCTGACCGCCTGTCGGATCGTGGTTGGCAACTTCTTGCGCAACGCCCTGCAATACGCTGACGACGGCAGCGTCGACATCAACTTCGAGTACCCGCAGTTACGTATCGTCAACCGCATCCGCGAAGCCAAGCAACTCGAATCGTCCAGCGACTTCGGGTACGGCCTGGGCCTGGAGTTGATGCGCCAACTGAGCGCGAGACTGGGCTGGCACATCAACGTGCTCATCGAGCAACAGCGCTTTACCGTTACGCTGAACTTCAACGCCGCCTCGTCCGTCGAGGCCTCTCCCACCATCGCGCAAAACGACGACGAGCCCACCTAAAGCCGCCCAGCGCCGTCCATTCAGACAACAGCCGCTGAGTGACCAAGGTCGACGAAGCGAGGAAATATATGCTCGCAAGCGATGAAAAAGCTCGCCAGCTTGAACCCTCCACCACGTCGCATGTGAGTATTGTTGAGGAACAAAAAACACGCTCGGGGGGAGACCGATGCGCAACGTGCTGGCATCGAGCGCACGGCAATCGGCGTGATGCCTGCAAGCCCGGGTCACCAGGCTCCATCCCCCGCGCCAAGGCAAAGCACGAGGTTCGCTGTGGCCACCTACAATCTGCGTCAATTGAAGTACTTCATCACCACCGTCGAATGCGGCAGCGTCGCCGAAGCGTCACGCAAGCTGTACATCGCCCAACCGTCCATCTCCACTGCCATCAAAGGCCTGGAAGACAGTTTCGGCGTGCAACTGTTGATCCGTCATCACGCCCTGGGCGTGTCCCTGACCCCCAGTGGTGCGCGCTTCTATCGCAAGGCTCAGGAACTGCTGCGCATGGCCAAGGAGTTCGAGCAGAACGCCCTGGCGGACAACGACGTAGTGGCTGGACAGATCGACATCGGCTGCTTTGAAACCGTGGCGCCGCTGTACCTGCCGCAACTGATTGCCGGATTCAGCGCGCTCTATCCAGGGGTGGAAATCCGCATTCGCGACGGCGAACAGCAGGAACTGGTACAGGGCTTGACCGGGGGCGCATTCGATCTGGCGATTCTGTATGAACATGATCTGGACGGCACCATCGAAACCGAGCCGTTGATGCCACCACAGCGCCCCTACGCGCTGCTGCCCGCCGACCATCGCTATGCCAAACAAGCCCAGGTGTCGCTGCGCGATCTATGCCTGGAGCCGATGATTCTGCTGGATGTACAACCGAGCCGCACCTATTTCGTCAGCTTGTTCGAAGAGCTCGGCCTGACGCCGCAAATTGCCTTCAGTTCACCGTCCATCGAGATGGTGCGGGGCATGGTCGGGCAAGGCTTCGGCTTTTCGATTCTGGTGACCCGCCCTCACTCCCAATGTTCCTACGACGGCAAGCCCGTGGTGTGCGTGGACATCGTCGAGGACGTGACCGGCTCCGGTCTGGTAGCGGCCTGGCTCAAGCGCGGCCAGTTGACCAAGCCGGCGCGACTGTTCGCCGATTACTGCAAGCAGCACCTGGCCCAATAAGCGGTGGCGCGCGCCAAGAGTTAGCCCAGCAACCCCAATTCCTGGGCTCGGGCGACCGCCTGGGTCCGGCGCTCCACTCCCAGCTTGCTGTTGATATGGCTGGCATGGGTTTTCACTGTGTGCAGTGAAATGAACAGACGCTCGCTGATTTCCTGGTTGGAACACCCTTGGGCGATCAACTGCAGCACCGACAACTCCCGGGAACTCAGAGCCTCACTAAGAACCGGCGGTTCTGGAGACTCACGGGGCGCAGCTGGCAAACGCTCCAGCAAGGCCTGGACCAGAGCTGTCGACCCAGCGTGCTGCAACTGCTCGCGCACCCAACAGGGATGACCGCGGATCAACCCTTCAAACGGCTGCAGAACGCCGCCCACCGCTGCCTCAAGGGCCTGGGCGAAATCCTGTCGCGCCTCCACCCCGCGCCCCGCCGCCAGCAACAGGGGGATTTTCTGGACCAGGGCCATCACGCTCAACAGCTGGCGGCCGCTGTGTTGACCAAGCTCGACCAACAGCTTCAAACGCTGTTCAGCCCTGTCCGGCTCACCTTTGATGCGCTCCAATCGAGCGTGTTGCAGCTCGATGTGCAACGGCAGTTGCGGATGAAACTCCGGCGGCGCCGCGGCCTGTTCGCCGGTGTACGTCTGGCCCAAGCGTGTCAGCCAGGCCTCGGCCAGATCGGTGTGCCCCTGGGCCAGCCAGAGTTCGCATTTCACCAGGGTGATCATCGCCAGGTAATAAATCGGCGGTACGTCCCAGATATGCATCAGTCGTTCGGCCTCGGCCAGTTCTGCAAAAGCATGGGAAAACTCGCCCCGCAGGCCCTCCAGCTTGGCAATGACACAATGACCGATGAGCACGCTGATATCGCGGCAGGCACGCGCCTCCACCAGCCCAGTTTGCAAGCGCTCCAGTGCGGTCTCGGGCTGGCCCCGCAAGGACAGCAAATAACCTTCATACAGCGTCAGCCGAGCCCGCACCGCGTACAAGCGCTGGGCCGACAACCCTTGCAGACGACGCAGCCCCTGATACACCTCCTCCAAGGCCCGCAACACTTCACCTCGCGCTTGCAAGACTCGCGCACGATCGTAATGGGCCAAGGCTTCGAACAGGGGATTGCCCACTCGCTGCGCCAACTCCAGGGACTCGCGATTGAGGCTGCGGGCACGCCACAGGTCAGCCTCGGTAATGGCCAGGTTGGATAGGGTCGACAGGCACATCAAGCGTTGCCCATAACGTTTATGAGGCAGGCTTTCCAGGGCTTCGGAACAATAGGCCAGGGTCTTTTCCCGCTGCCCGCGTCCACGGGCGATGATCCCGCTCAGCGCCAGCCATTGGGCCAGCATCGACTTTTGCGCGGTGGCCGAAGGGGCCGGCAAGAACCGGCTCAAGTGAGCCGCCAGTTCCTGCGCCGCATCCAACTGGCAAGCCAGCCCCAAAGCCCAGCTATAGAGCACGATCAGCCGCGGCGTACTGATCAGCAAACTGTCGGGCAAGTCCATCTTCCAGCGCAGCAGCATGCCAACGTTCTGCTCCGCCAGCAGTTGCTCCTCCGACAGGTTCTGCACCAGGTTGGCCGCCACATCCAAATGTCCGGCACGCAACGCCTGCTCCACCGCCTCATCGAGCAAACCCTGGGCACTGAACCAGCGACAGGCCCGCAAATGCAGAGTGGCGGATGGCACCAGGACATTGGCCGTGGGCCGGGTACGTAACAGATCGGAAAACAGATGGTGATAGCGATACCAGTGTCCGTGCTCATCCAACGGCACCAGGAACACTTGGTGCGCTTGCAAAAAGCCCAGGATCTCGGCGCTGTCATGGGCCTCGCGCAAGGCATCGCAGAGTTCGGCGCAAAAACGCTCCTGGGGCGCCGTGTCATACAGAAAGGCCTGAACCTCGGCTGGCAGGCAATCAATGACTTCTTCGAGCAGGTAATCGCGGATCAGCCCTTCTCCACCATGCAGATTCTGGGGCAATGCGCCCACGGCGCCCGCCTCGGAGGCCGCCAACAACCAGAATCGCAGCCCGGCCACCCAGCCCTCGCTGCGCAGGATCAGGTTCTCCAGAGCCTCACCACGCAGCGCCGTGCGGTGATGGTCCAACAGGCTCAGAGACTCGTCATGGGTCAGGCGCAAGTCTTGCTCAGTCAACTCCAGCAACTGCCGTGATAATCGCAGCCGCGCCAAATGCCAGTCAGGGCGCTGACGGCTGGTCACCAACACCACTAAACCATCAGGCAAATGATTGAGGAAAAACTGCAAGCAGCGATCGAGCACCGGCCCTTGGGCCAAGTGATAGTCGTCCAGAACCAGCAACAAGGGCGTCGCACTGGAGAGGTGAAGTGCCAGCTCATCCAGCAAACCGTCCAACCACTCTTCAAAGGCAAAAGGCTGGTGGCGCTGGCGCATTTTCAACAGGCCGAGAGATTGCTGACCCAATTGCGCAACGTATTGCTGCAGGCAAGCCAGCAGGCGTTCAAGGAACCGTCCGGGATCGCTGTCCCGACGGCTCAACCCTAGCCACAGACTTTGCCACTGCCCAGGCAGGCTCTGGCAGAACTCCACCGCCAGTGAGCTTTTGCCGAACCCGGCCGGAGCCGACACCAGCAACAGACGCCCCTTCAACCCACCATTCAAGCGCTCACAAAGACGCGGCCGCGGAACGTATCCCTCAGGCAACGGGGGTCGATAAAAACGCCCTTCCGGGGCAGGAATCACCGCGCGGTCAGACCGTTTAAGGGGGGACAGGTCAGTCATGGCCAACTCTTATTGATGTACGGTTGTCGGCGTAGCAGATGCCCGCAGACTAACGGTAAAAGGCCACCTGTTGAAGATTTTTGCGACCATTCAAGCGAAAAGACTATGACCAAATAACCCAGATCGTACGTAATGATTGTGTGACATTTCGTTTATTGATCGATCAAAAGGCTCATGTAGCTAGAGAAACTCACCTGCATTACCTTCGGCTTGGCTGGGAAAGCCATCAGCATAATCCGACACAAAAAAATGCCCCGAACCAGTCGGGGCAATTTCCGAGGATGCGGCCTCTATTTACAACAAATCAGCGAACCCCTTCCTGACGCAGTGCGGCCGGGGTGAAGTCGCTGGTGGTAGCGGTGAAACCGAAGTCATAGGCCTGTTTCTCTTCGTTCTTCATGCCCAGCGCCAGATAGCGGCCGGACTGCAAGTCGTAGAGCGTTTCCACGGCATACCACGGCACTTGTTTGTCGTAGTAGTTCTCGGCGTGGGCTTCAGCCACACGCCACAGCTGACCACGACCGTCGTAGTGGTCGATCACGGCGGCTTGCCAGGTGTCTTCGTCGATGTAGAAGTCACGCTTGGCGTAAATATGCCGCTGGCCTTCTTTCAAGGTGGCGACCACATGCCAGACCCGACGCAGCTCATAACGAGCCAGGTCCTGGTTGATGTGTCCGGCCTTGATGATGTCGGAGTACTTCAGGGTCGGCGAGTCGAGCTTGTAGCTGTCAGAAGCGATGTACATCTCCTTCTTGCCTTCCAGCTTCCAGTCGTAGCGGTCCGGCGCGCCGTTGTACATGTCCAGGTTGTCCGAGGTACGCAGACCGTCTGCAGCGGTACCCGGGCCGTCATAGGAGACTTGTGGCGCGCGGCGCACACGGCGTTGGCCGGCGTTGTAAACCCAGGCCGAGCGTGGCTCCTTCACTTGGTCGAGGGTTTCGTGAACCAGCAACACACCACCGGCCAGACGCGCCGGTGCCGTCACTTTCTGCTTGAAGTAGAACAGGATGTTGCCCGGATTCTTCGGGTCGAAATCCTTCATCTTGTCACGGAACACGAACTGATCCTGGAAGTACACCAGGCTGTAGGAACCGTTGGCCTGTGGCGTGGCCTGGGTGACCAAGCGCGTCACACTGCCGCCTCGATAGCGAGTGATGTGGTTCCAGATGACTTCCACGCCACTCTTGGGAATCGGAAACGGAATGGCGGTTTCGAAGTTTTCCAGGCCGTTACCGCCAGACACCAGCTTGGTGTTGGTCGCGTTGCGCTTGATCGCAGCGAATACGTCAGCCGGCACGGTGGCGCCACGATGGGACGGATACACCGGCATCTTGAAGGTTTCGGGGTAGCGCTTGAACATCGCGTACTGCCCAGGTGCCAGCTTGTCTTTGTACTGCTCGACGTTCTGCGCGGTAATGGTGAACAGCGGTTGCTCACTGCCATAGGGGTTGGACAGGAACCCCTTGCTGTCCACCGTGCCGGCGTTGGTCGCCAGAGGCTTCCAGGCCGGAATGGTGCCGGCGGCGTTCCCGGCCATCTCCGCGCCCATCGGCGTCAGGCTGGTGCCCAGCTTGGCCGCTTCATCGGCCGACACCGCGGCCATGACCCCAGTTGCCATCAGCGACAGTCCCAGCACACCGATGTGCAACAGACTCTTGGTGATTTTCATAGTCTTGTTCTTCCTGAAATACAGTGTGCTTAGAAGTTCACGCCAACGCTCAAGGCGAGGAAGTCACGGTCATCCACGGTGCTGAAGTCGCCACCAAAGAAGTTGGTGTAGGCCAGGCTCGCGGTGTAGGTGTTCTGGTATTCGGCATCCAACCCCAGGCTGATGGCCTTGCGACCTTCCTCGAAGTTGCCACCAGGGCCTGGCGAGTAACCTTTGACGTCATGGGACCAGGCCACGTTGGGCTTGAGGTTCACGCCGGCGAAGACGTCCGGGTATTCCCAGATGGCGCGACCACGGTAGCCCCACGAAGTGGCGGTGGTGAAGCCGTCGTTGTTGCAGTTGGTGGTGCGGTTGCTGGCATCAGCACCTGCACCCGCGCCGGCAATGGTGTTGCCGTTGAGCGTGGAGCAGAAACCGTTGGGCAGCTCTCCAGGGCCAAAGACCGGATCACGGCCATAGCGCGCTTCGGATTTGCTTTCCAAACCGCCGACATGAGTAACACCGATCTCACCGACCAAAGTCAGACGGCTTGCCCCCATCACCTGATCCAGAAAGTGGGTGAAGGTCGTCTGGAACTGGGTGATCTCCTTACGGCGATAGCCGTGCAAGTCCTGGCCTGGCGTGCCTTTGAGGACCGATGCGTTGCCAAAGCCCGCAATTGGCGTCACACCGGCAAACAGAATGTCGGTGGAGTTGAGCTGAACCGGAGCGTTTGGCCGGTAGCTCAATTCGCCACTCCAGGCCGTGCCGGTAGGCAAGGTGGTGGAGAAGCTCAAGCCGTAGAGGCGAATATCTTCCGGATACTCCACGAAGTAATTGGAGTTGCCCGCCACGATCAGCGGCCTGGCGCTGGCCAGAGGCCCCAGTGGCATCGTGTAGAACTGCGATGGGGCGCCTTGTGCACTGAAAATCGGCGCACGGCTGTGGTAGTTCATGAAGTAGGCGCCGAACTCGGTGTCCAGCGGCTCGAAGTTATAGCGAAAGGCAACACCGAACTGACCGCTATCGCGTGCATCGCGATCCGGACCGCGACGAACCAGAACACCTTCGTTGTTCACATCCACCCCAAGCGCATTCAACGTCGGAAAGGCTGCCGGGTTGATGGTCGAGCGCTTGTTCAACACCCGCAGGTTATTGTCGCAACCATCGGAAATGATGTCCGGCTGCGAGAAGAAAGTGCCGCAGTTATCGGTAACGGTCTGATCCCACTCCAGTTGATAGAACGCTTCAGCTGAGAGGTTTTCCGTCAAGTTCTGCGAGATGTAGAACATGTTGACCGGAATCAGGCCTTCTTTGATCTCGGCGCCAGGACGACGGAACGCCGACACATCGATTGGGTTGATCGAGTTAATGCCACCACCAATGAACGTACTTTCCCCCCAGCTCACGACCTGCTTGCCGAAACGCACAGAGCCCGGCTCATCGGCAATTGAGTAGTTGTGATAAATGAAGGCATCGAGGATCTGACCGCCGGAGGACTTGGCGCCTTCCTTGCGGTTGTTGTCACTGATGTTCTTGAAGTCCAGGTCTTCGTCTTTGAGCTTGAAGTCATACCAGTACTTGCCACGCACAAACACACCGGTATCGCCGTATTTCAGCTCCAGATCATGAATGCCCTTGAAGATCTTCGAGAAGGTTTCACCCTTGTCGAAGTTCAAATGACCGTCATCGGACGTCTGGGACAAGCCCTTGCCGCCATTGTTGACCCCAATCAGGTTCTTGTTGCGACCTGCTGTCGACCAACTGGCCCCCAAGGAAAGAGACGAATCGAAGCTGCCTTCGATTTCACCGATATTGAACGTGACGCCGAATGCCGGCCCGGCGAGCGTAGAGGCGAGACCGACGGCCAAAGGCAATTTCGCCCGGCGCCAGAACTGGTTTGCTGATGTCATCGACGCTACTCCATGTGCATTATTTTTATGGCAGTCATTTTTCCTGAAACGCCTCGGATGTCGGACAACAAACACGTTGCTCCGACTCCAACGTTACGTGGTGCGAACACCCCGCAGTGCCCCGTCTCTCAGAAAAAACCTTAAACGGACTATATCCAGCAGGGATTACCGCTTGATCCCTCTAAAGTGTGATTTGCAGCTCCCAGCCGCACTGGATCAGCCCTCTGCCGAGGCGATTAGGGATGGCGTCAAAAGGATGGCTGAAAAAAACGATTTCACAAGGTCAAGCCGTGCCGCAGAGGCATGCCGCGCCCGCGAGGGCACGGCAGAGAACGCTCAGAGCGTGGAGAGGAAGGTGCTGTTAGTGGCTTGCCATTCGCTGATGTCGATGCGAATGCGCTTCTTGTCGAGCTTGCCAACGCTGGTCTTGGGAATTTCAGTAACAAGGGCGATCTGACTGGGGATCGCCCACTTGCTCAAGTGGCCCAACTCCACGAAAGGCTTGAGGTGTTCCTTGAGCTCCCGGGCACCAATTTGATGGCCCTCGCGGATCACCAGCAAGGCAAACGGACGCTCGCCCCACTGCGGATCGGCGATGCCCACCACTGCTACTTCGCGTACCGCCGCGTGCCGGCTGATGAGGTCTTCCAGGTCCAGGGATGAGATCCACTCGCCTCCGGTCTTGATCACATCCTTGATCCGGTCGCGGATGTCGATCACTCCCATGCTGTCCAGGGTTGCCACGTCGCCAGTGTGCAGCCAGCCGCCGTGCCAGAGCTCGGCACCCTTCTGCGGTTCATTGAAATAGCCCTCGGTCAACCAGGGCGCCCGTAGCACCAGCTCGCCCTGGGACTCTCCGTCCGCCGGCAGGAAGTTGCCCTCGGCATCGATGATCGCCGCCTCCACCAGCGGCCCCGGCACACCAGCCTTGATCCGGTAAGTGATGCGTTCATCTTCAGTGCCCGCCATCAACTCATCATTGAGGTGCGCGCACGACACCAGAGGACCGGTTTCCGACATGCCGTAGGCGGCAGTCAGTTGAATACCCTTGGCTTTGGCGGCCTCGTACAGGGCACGGTTCAGCGCACTGCCGCCGATAACGATTTTCCAGCCACCGAAATCCGTGTCTTGGGCAGCCTTGGCGTTGAGCAGCATTTGCAGAATGGTCGGCACGCAATGAGAGAACGTGACCTTCTCGCGGCGCCAGAGCTCCACCAGGTACTCCGGGTCGTAACGGCCTGGGTAGACCTGTTTGAGCCCAAGCATGGTGGCCACATAGGGCAAGCCCCAGGCATGTACATGGAACATCGGCGTAATGGGCATGTACACATCGTTGGTGCCCAACAGACGGACACTGTCGATGGCCCCCATGCTGGTGGACACCCCCATGGTGTGCAGCACCAGTTGGCGGTGAGTGAAGTACACGCCCTTGGGGTTGCCGGTGGTGCCCGTGGTGTAGAAGGTGGTGGCCACCGAGTTCTCGTCGAAATCCTCAAAGTCGTACTCAGGGCTGGCCGCGGCTAGCAGCGTTTCGTACTCGCCCAGCAAGTTCGGCAGTTCGGCAGTTTTTTCGGCGGTATCCGTGAGCAACAGCGTTTTTTCCACCGTGCTCAGGTTCCCGGCAATGGCCTGATACAAGCCGACAAACTCGCTGTTGACCAGTACGAAGCGGTCCTCGGCGTGATTCATCGTGTAGAGGATCTGCTCCGGCGACAGACGCACGTTGATGGTGTGGATCACCGCACCAATCATCGGGATGGCGAACATGCACTCCAAGTAGCGATGACTGTCCCAATCCATCACGGCCACGGTGTCCCCGGCCTTGACCCCGGCCGCTGTCAACACGTTGGCCAGCCGTGCCACCCGCTCGCTCAGGGTCGGATAGGTGTAACGCACCTGATCGCGATAGACAATTTCGCGGGTTTTCTCGTAACGGCTGCCAGACATCAGCAGCCGCTTGATCAATAGTGGGTATTGATAGGCGCCTTCGGCGGGAGGAATAACACGAGTCTGCAACATAAGAGTCCCTTTTCTGATGGCTCGGTCGTGACTGGAGATCACTCACTCTAGAGTTCCTGTGCGTCCGCTAAATCAGCCAAAGGGATGATTTGCAGAGCCGTACGAATACTAGCTCCAAGCCTGCATTGATGCGGCTCTCAATGACGTTTTAGGCGCTTTGTCTTACCGCCGCCTCTGCCGGCGTACGGGGAAACATCAACGCGGCGACAAAGGTCAACGCGGCGAATCCGGCCAGGATCAGGTACAGGCCGCTCAAACCCTGGCGCGGCTCCACCAAGGCGATCAGCGGAATCGCCGTGGCGCTGGCGCCAAACGACAGGCAATAGCGCAACGCGAAAACCCGCGACTGCCACTGGGGGGCGACGAAGTTGGCGACCATGGCGTCGTTCACCGTGACCTGGCCGAACACCACGAACATGAAGGCCGCTCCCCATACGATCACGCTCCACCCCTCGGCGTGGGCCATCACCAACAACAGCGGGGCCTGAAACAGGGTCAAGGCAATGAACGGCCATTTCAGACTGAAGCGATGCAATACCCGG
This sequence comes from Pseudomonas sp. LD120, assembly GCF_009861525.1. Classification (GTDB taxonomy): domain Bacteria; phylum Pseudomonadota; class Gammaproteobacteria; order Pseudomonadales; family Pseudomonadaceae; genus Aquipseudomonas. The sequence goes on from NZ_WVHL01000006.1 coordinate 67,663, forward strand.
CCAATGGTCAACTGCGCCACCGCGCCGAAAGCGTAGGCCAGGCTGACTACCACGCCCAGGGTCTGCGGCGAGGTGAACAGCTCATGCAGGCGCTCCTGAAACAATTTGGGATAGGTCATGGTCGTGGCATTGAACACGACTCCGCCTGTGGCCGTGACCAAGGCCAACACGCCAAATACCAGAAACATCGAGATCGGCTGGCCGCCCTTGTTTCTCAAGCTGACATGAGGCCGCACCGGCACTGGTTCATCACGCACCTGCAAGGCAAAGCCGATCCCCAGCAGGAGGGCCACCACGCCCGGCAGAATAAACGCCGAGCGCCAGCCGAACTGGACCACCAGCACACCGGTGATCAACGCCGAAAACGCCACGCCAAGGTTGCCCCACATACCGTTGATGCCGATTTCACGGCCGCGGTTCGTTGCATAGGCCACCAGCATTGCGGTGCCGACCGGGTGATAGATGGCAGCGAAGACGCCCATCAGGGTCAGCCCGATCACCAGCATCGTCGGGCTGCTGCTCAGCCCAGTAAAGATCGAGGCGCCCCCGATGCCGAAGAAGAACAACAGCATCATCCGCCGCCGGCTCCAACGGTCCCCCAACCAGCCAGCCGGTAGCGAACAAGCGCCAAAGGCGATGAAACCACCCAGGGACAGGCCAATCAGCGCGGCATAGTCCAGGGCAAAGGCCTGGGTCATGCCCAGCACAGCAGCAGGAAAGATCAGCATGAACATGTGATCGATGACATGGGCGGCGTTGACGTAGCGGATAACGTTTCGAGCTTGATTCATGGCGGCACACAAGGTTGGTTGTTGTGGCACCTATGCTAAATTGGCCGTTTACAGCTTTCCTGACAACAAAGTCATTGAATCAGACATGTTAATCAGCCACTTCCACCACGGCCCTGTGAGCGCCTATCCCCGCGACTATCCCGATGCCGCCCACCAGCAATCCCATCGCCATCGCGAAGCGCAGTTTCTCTACGCTGCCTGCGGCACCATGCGCGTGGTCACCGCCCAGGGCGCCTGGGTGATTCCGCCAACCCGCGCAGTGTGGATTCCGCCCCTGGTGGAGCATGAAATCTTCATGGTCGGCGAGGTTCGCATGCGCTCCCTGTTCATCGACCCACAACGGTGCCCACCGTCCTTGCAACAATGTTGCGTACTGGCGGTGACGCCTCTGCTGCGGGAGCTGATCCTGCGGGCGGTACAAGGACCGGAGCAAGCGAAAAATCCGCTGATTCAACAACTGATGCTGGAAGAGATCGCCGGCCTGGAAAATCTGCCCCTGCACATCCCCATGCCCCAGGACCGACGCTTGCAAAGCATCTGCCGGACCTTGCTACAGACGCCGGATCATCCCCACAGCCTGGAAGACTGGGCACAACAGGTCGGCGCCAGTTCACGAACCCTGGCGCGGCTGTTTCAGCAGCAAATGCAGATGAATTTCAATGCCTGGCGCCAGCAACTGCGCCTGATGGAAGCCCTGCCACGCCTGCTCGCCGGGGAAAGCGTGCACAGCGTGGCCGACTCATTGGGATACGGCAGCGCCCGGGCCTTCAGCGCCATGTTCTGCCGCTTGCTCGGGGATACGCCACGGCATTACGTGACGACCCTGAATCAGCTCAGCGCGCTCAATGCATCTCGGTGAACGCCAGTTTCACGCCGATAGCGATCAAGACCGCGCCCATGGTGCGATCGAACCAGTGGCCCATGCGAGCGAAGCCGGCGCGAACCCGCTGCTGGCTGAACAGCATCGCCACCAGGCAGAACCAGAGCGCCGTGGCCGCCGCCAGGTACAGCCCATAACCAGCCTGAACCGCCAAAGGCGTGTGGGGGTTGATCACCACGGTGAACAGCGAGAGGAAGAACAACGTGGCCTTGGGATTCAGGCCATTGGTGACGAAACCTGAAGTGAAGGCGCCACGCGCGGTGCGCCCCCCGGCTTCCTTGTGCAGATCGTCCGCTGCCGGTTTCGCCGGCTGGGCGCGCAAAGCCTTATAGCCGATGTACAACAGGTAGGCCGCCGCCAGCCACTTCAAGGCGTTGAACAAGACAATGGACTGGGAAACGATCAGACCGATTCCCAACAGCGAATACCCCACGTGCAGAAAGATCGCACAGCCCACGCCCAAGGCCGTCCAGGTGCCAGCTCGACGGCCGTGGGTCACGCTTTCGCGCACCACCACGGCGAAATCCGGGCCGGGGCTGGCCACCGCCAGCAAGTGAATCAGGGCAACGGTCAAGAACTCGGTGAGGTACATGCAGGCTCCTGTGTATGTCTAATTATTTCATCTGTTAGGCTCGGCAGATTACGCCTTAGATCCCCCGTGCAAAAGGTACAGTTCATGACTAATAATCGCCGCGCCGTGTTCCTTGATCACCACTCATTGGACCTGGGCGACCTGGATCTCGGTGCGCTGCAGGCCACGTTCAGCCCCCTGCAACTGCATGCCCATACTCCCCCGGAACAAGTGGTCGAACGCCTGCAGGGCGCCCAGGTGGTCATCAGCAACAAAGTCCCGCTGACCGCCGAAGCCCTGGCCGCCTGCCCCCACCTGCAACTGATCCTGGTGGCGGCCACCGGCACCAACAATGTCGATCTGGCTGCCGCCCGCAGCCAGGGCATCACCGTCAGTAACTGCCAGGCCTACGGCACACCCTCGGTGGCCCAGCACACCCTGATGCTGCTGCTCAACCTGGCTACTCGAGTTACCGATTACCAAAAGGCCGTGGCGGCTGGACGCTGGCAGCACGCCAAGCAGTTCTGTCTGTTGGACTACCCGATCATCGAACTGTCGGGCAAGACGTTGGGCCTGCTGGGCAATGGCGAACTGGGCAGTGCGGTGGCGCGCCTCGCCGAAGCCTTCGGCATGCGTGTGGTGCTGGGGCAGATTCCAGGCCGCCCGGCCCGCCCGGATCGAATGCCATTGGAGGAACTGCTGCCACAAGTGGATGCCCTGACCTTGCACTGCCCTCTCAACGAACACACACGTAACTTTATCGGTGCCCGAGAACTGGCCCTGCTCAAGCCCGGCGCTTTGGTGATCAACACCGCCCGTGGTGGCCTGATCGACGAACAGGCCCTGGCCGACGCACTGCGCAGCGGTCATCTGGGCGGCGCGGCCACCGACGTGCTGAGCGTCGAACCGCCTGTGGCCGGCAACCCCTTGCTGGCCAGTGACATCCCACGCCTGATTGTCACCCCACACAACGCCTGGGGCAGTCGCGAGGCCCGCCAGCGAATCGTCGGGCAAATGACAGAAAACGCCCAAGCCTTCTTCAGTGGCGCCCCGCTGCGGGTCGTGACTTGATAAACTTCGCCACTTTTTTCGGGTGCAGATCATGGACACACGCAGTGAAGTACTGTTGCGCCAGGCTCAATTGTTTCAAGGTTCACTGCTGCTGGCCGGCCTGGCGGCCGACGACCTGCTGGGCCGCTTGTCCAACGCCCGGGGCTGGAGCTGGCACGCCGGCGATCAGGCAGCCCTGGAGGCGCGCTTTCCAGGACGCAGTCACTTTGGCGTAGACGCCCCAACGCATTCCTTCGACAGCGCCGTGCTGTTTCTGCCCAAATCCAAGGACCTCACCCACTACCTGCTCAATGCCCTGGCCTCGCGCCTGGCCGGGCGCGAGCTGTACCTAGTGGGCGAGAAACGCAGCGGCGTGGAAAGCGCTGCCAAGCAACTCAACCCCTTCGGCAAGCCGCGCAAGCTCGACAGCGCACGCCACTGCCAACTGTGGCAAGTCACCGTGGCCCATGCTCCGGAGCCGATAACCCTGGAGAGCCTGGCCGAGGAATATGAACTGCCCCTGGCCGAAGGTCCGTTGAAAGTCATCAGCCTGCCCGGCGTATTCAGCCATGGACGCCTGGATCGCGGCACCGCGTTGTTGCTGGAGCATCTGGATCACCTGCCCGCCGGCCACCTGCTGGACTTCGGCTGTGGTGCCGGGGTGCTGGGGGCCACGGTAAAGCGCCGTTACCCGAATAACAGCGTGACCTTGCTGGATGTGGACGCCTTTGCCGCCGCCAGCAGTCGTCTGACCCTGGCCGCCAACGGTCTGCAAGCCGAGGTCCTGACCGGCGACGGTATCGACGCCGCGCCCATGGATTTGAACGGCATCCTGACCAATCCGCCCTTCCATACCGGGGTTCACACCGACTACCAAGCCACAGAAAATCTGCTACGAAAAGCGGCTAAACATCTGCAAAAAGGCGGCGAACTACGGGTAGTCGCCAACAGCTTCCTGCGTTATCAACCGCTGATCGAAGAGCACCTCGGGCCCTGCGCGATCAAAGCCGAAGGCCAGGGTTTTCGGATCTACCGGGCCAAGCGCGGCTGACATGGTTTTTCGCAAACAAGGCTTGCCGAATGGATTTTGCCTAGGCAGAATCCGCTCCGTCCTAGGGGAGTAGTCTCCCACGAGCGCCACGCTCGTCCGGCATGCGTCAACATACTTGGTCCTCAGACCATGGCGCCTGCGACCCAAGAGTCCGCACAGACGGACCGCAGGGTTTGACAAGACCTATGACACGCACACCTTACCCGGGGCGGGAAGGCTGTACGTGTCATAGCCGTGTCGACCCGCCCCTTAGGAAAACCCTGATGATGCTCGACTCCCTCCTCGTTCCCACCGCAATCGTTGCCTTGGCCGAAATCGGCGACAAGACGCAACTGCTCGCCCTGATTCTGGCCGCACGCTTTCGCAAACCCTGGCCGATCATCGCCGGCATCGTCGCCGCAACCCTGGCCAACCATGCGGCCGCCGGTGCGGTCGGCGCCTGGTTCGGCAGCTTCTTCTCGGATTCGACCCTGCATTGGATTCTTGCCGCGAGCTTCACCGCCACTGCGCTGTGGACCCTGGTACCGGACAAGATGGATGACGACGAAGCCACGACCGCCCGCAAACTCGGGCCGTTCCTGACCACCCTGATCGCGTTCTTCCTGGCGGAAATCGGTGACAAGACCCAGGTCGCCACCGTCATGCTGGCGGCGCAATACCCGGACCTGTGGCTGGTGATCATCGGCACCACCCTGGGCATGCTGATTGCCAACGTGCCGGTGGTCCTGGCGGGCAACTTCGCCGCGGACAAACTGCCCCTGACCCTGATTCGTCGCCTGGCAGCGTCAGCCTTCTTCATCCTCGCCGTGGTGGCGGTGTACAAGGCCATGCAGATCAGTGGCTGGCTGTAAATGAAATCGCCGGCCCTGGGACTCCTGCAACGTGCATAGGAGCCGGCGGGCCGGCGACAGCGTCATCGAACGTGACGCATGGGGATCAAGACTTCTTGGCTTGCAGATACAGCGGCATCACCTTGGGAATCGCCGCCTGCAACGAGGCGATACGGCTGGTGGAGGCCGGGTGAGTGCTCATGAACTCGGGTGGCGCAGAACCACCGGCAGCCTGACCCATTTTGTTCCACAGGCTGATGGCCGCGTTCGGGTTGTAACCGGCGCGGGCAGCCAGCTCCAGGCCGATCAGGTCCGCTTCGTTTTCATTCTCGCGACTGTTGGGCAAGGTCATCAGCAGGTTCACCCCGTTGTCGCCCAGGGCTACGGTTTCCTGCGAAACACCGAACAGGGTTGCGATCTGCTTGCCGGCACCTACGGCGTACTGCTTGGACATCGCTTCACGACCGTGCTCGCGCAGGGCATGGGCAATCTCGTGGCCCATGACCGCGGCGATTTCATCGTCGGTCAGCTTCAGCTTTTCGATCAGGCCGGAGTAGAAAATGATCTTGCCGCCAGGACCACAGTTGGCGTTGAGCTCATCGCTCTTGATCAGATTGACCTCCCACTTCCACTGCGCGCAGTCGGGGCGGAAGGTCGGCGCCTGAGCGATCAGACGGTTGGCAATGACCTGCAGGCGCTTGGCGTTGGTGCTGGTCTTGTCCAGCACGCCCTGGCTGCTGGCCTCACCCAGGGTCTCCTGGTAGGACTGGGCGTAGGACTGGTTGACCTCTGCACTGGACACCATGCTGAACATCGATTGCTTGCGATCCACACCCACCACGCCACTGCTGGTGGTGTTGACTGTTTCACAGCCGGTCAGCAGAACAGCGGCGCTCAATGCACATACGAGTAACGACTTCTTCATCATGAAACCTCCCTGAAAACATGGCGCGTATCCTAAGGGCGGAACGTTGTCCGCGCCAGATGCAAAACGCACAATCAAACGCAATTCAGATACATATCCCCTCCTGTCAGAAAAACTTCATACACCCTCCAGGCCGCCAACCAGCGGGGATGACAGGTCGCCAACAACCACGCAAACCCTTCTGAAACGGTCATTTGCGCGCTCCAGGCTAATGACTGGCCCTACAGCGGCCGATACAGCAGCGCAGACCTCAATTCCTGCGCCGGAGCCTCTATGAAGTTCAAGTCGATCCAGTTTTCAGTGGCCGCCCTGGCCGGAGCCATCGTCCTTAGCGTGGTTGTAGCCCTGGTGCTGTATGCCCTGTTCTCCGGAGCCAGGACCCAGCAGATGGTCCAAGAGCGGACTCAGACCCAGTTTGAGCAAGTCATCGAGCAACGCCTGAGTGGGCTGGCGCAAACCCAGGCCAGTCAGATCCAGCGAGAACTGGAGGCGCCGCTGCTGATCGCCAATGGCCTGGTGCGAGTCAACGCGCTGCTGGGCACCCAGGACGCGCAAGGGCACGCCGGCCTCGACTTGAGCCGGGAGCAGCTGATCGCGCTGGTCAAGGAAAACGTCAGCCAGAACCCGAAAATTCTCGGTGCCTACATCGGTTGGGAACCCAACGCCATCGACCACAACGACGCCGCCTATGTCGGCACCTCGGTGGCGGGCATCGATGCCGCCAACGGGCGCTTCCTGCCCTGGTGGTTCCGCAATGAAGACGGCAGCCTGGGCCTGGACAAACTGGCCGACGTAAACGATAGAACGCTGCTGTCCACCGGCGTGCGTACCAGCGAGTACTACCTGTGCTCCCAGGACAGCCTCAAGCCCTGCGTGATCGACCCCGCCCCGTACAAGGTTGGCGACAAGGTGGTGATGCTCGCCTCCTTCATCCAACCCATCCTGCTCAACGGCAAGTTCCAGGGCATCGTCGGTGCCGACCTGTCGGTGAACTTCATCCAGGACATGCTGGTGGGTGCCAATCAGAAACTCTACAGCGGCGCCGGTGAGATGGCGTTAATCGGTGGCAACGGTCGCCTGGTGGCCTACACCAAGGATTCGAGCAAGTTCGGCGAGAAAGTCAGCGATGTGCTCAGCAGCGATACGGTCGCCAAACTGTCCAACCTCAAGCGCGGCGAAGTCACTTACAACGTCGACCAAGCCAAAGGCACCATCACCCTGTCCCTGCCCTTCGGCATTGGCCAGACCGATGCTCAATGGACCTTGATGCTGCAACTGCCGCTGAACGCCGTGATGGCCGACCTCAACACCCTGCAAAACGACCTGGCCGAGCAGCGCAACGCCGACACCTTCGGCATGGCCATGGTGGGCCTGGTGATTGCCGGCGTCGGTCTGCTGGTGATCTGGCTGGTGGGACACGGCATCGCCCGACCGCTGCGGCAGATGGTGGCGATGCTCGATGACATTGCTCAGGGCGAGGGCGACCTGACTCGGCGCCTGAGCAGTGACCGCGCCGACGAACTGGGCTCCATCGCCAAGGGCTTCAACACCTTCCTGGCCAAGTTGCAGGCGATGATCAGCCAAGTGGTGACCTCGGTGCAGAGCGTCAGCGACTCCTCCGAACACACCGCCGACATTGCCATTCGCACCAACCAAGGCGTGCACAAACAAATGGTGGAGATCGATCAGGTGGCCACCGCCGTGCATGAAATGACCGCCACCGCCCAGGATGTGGCGCGCAACGCGACCCAGGCGGCGCAAGCCGCCGGCCATGCCGACCAGGCCGCCAGCCTGGGTATGCAGATCGTGCGCGACACCTCCAGCGCCATTGGCGCCCTGGCCGAGGAGATCGGCCGAGCAGTGGGCGTGGTGCAGACCCTGGCCAAGGACAGCGAGAACATCAACGCGATCCTGATCGCCATTCGCGGGATCGCCGAACAGACCAACCTCCTGGCCCTCAACGCAGCAATCGAAGCAGCCCGGGCCGGCGAGCAAGGTCGCGGCTTTGCCGTAGTCGCCGACGAGGTACGCAACCTGGCGCAGAAAACCCAACAAGCCACCGAAGAAATCCAGTCGATGATCCAGCAACTGCAACAGGGCACCCGCGAAGTCGTGCGGGTCATGGAAGACAGCCAGCACAAGACAGACCAGAGCGTGGAGCACGCCGCCAAGGCGGCCCAGGCCCTGGAAACCATCACCGAGGCGGTGTCGGTGATCAACGACATGAACACTCAGATCGCCAGCGCCGCCGAGGAACAGAGCGCCGTGGCCGAGGACATCAACCGTAACGTGATCAACATCGGCCAGGTGGCCAATGAAGTGGCCGGTGGCGCCGATGAATCCAGTGCCGCCAGCGCCGGATTGACCAAACTGGCCGAGCAGCAGCGACGCCTGATCAATCAGTTCAAGGTTTGATGTGGCGGGGCCTGCTCGCTCAGCGCCCCCCCCGACCGAACATTCACCGCCGCGCGGCATCAGGGCAACAGCCGCGCAATCGAACGGAGCCTGTGTCCTCGCCACGCCTTCAAGCGGGGGTCAGGCATTCGGGACCGTTGAGCTTGGGATCGTTGACCAGATTGGCCAGAACCCGTTCGCGCAACGCCGCGGGCGGGCTGGCGAGCAAAGCATGTAGCACGTGCATCGGGGTCTGGGGATCAAGCCAGGCTTCCTGGCCCGCGGCATCGAGAATCAGCGGGCGACGCAGATTGGATGCCGCCTGGGTCACCACCGCGGTACTCAGCCAAACCTGCTCCTGCACCGGGTAAGCCTCCCAGATCGCCGCAAAAAAAATCGACGAACCTTCCCCCGGCGTCAGCCAATAGGGTCGTTTGCGGCTACCACCGCGCCACTCGTAAAACCCGTTGGCCGGCAGCAGGCAGCGGCGCTCACGAAATGCCTGACGAAACATCGGCTGCTCCGCCAAGGTTTCCGCTCGGGCGTGGGCTGGCGTGCGCGACAAGTCTGTCAGCCAGGGCGGGGTCAGGCCCCAACGCGCTCGGGCCAGGGTACGCTGGCCGCTTTCTGCGCGCTGGATCAGCACTGAATCATGGGGGGATATGTTCCACTGCGCCTGCTGATCAGCGGGAAATCCCGGCAAGGCGGCAAAGGCGGGATTCCAGCGAAACAGGGCATAACGTCCACACATGGGGCAAACAACTCTCGACAATTCGGCGCTCAGCCTAACAGACCAGCACCCCGGCAAAACTCTCCGGTTCATCGAAGGGCAATGGCAGCGCGGCATTGTACCCAGCGATCAGTTCCCGCGCCTGTTGCACATAGTGATCCTCCACCGCGAGCCCCAGCAGCCCGCACAACGGCAACTCCCCCGCGCCCCCCAGCAAGTCTCGCCCCAGCAGGTGCGACTCGATCCCCTCGCTGGCCAACATGCTCTGAAGCAATTCACCTTCCATCAGATTTTCCGGCTCGTAGATGCGTTGCATAAAAGGCCACTCCCCACATCAGTCGTTTTCACTGTGAACCTCGAGCATCCATTCCTGACCATCGGTTTGCAGCGTGAAGACAATGGGCCGGCAGCACACAGGGCAATCTTCGATATAGGTCTGATCGCCAGCGGACAGGTCCAGCACCGCTTGCGCCCGTTCGCCACAGTAAGGGCATTGATAATGCTCGGTTTCCAGCATCGCCGTCTCCAGAGTGACTTATGCGTATAATCACCGGTCTATTTGCAGGGCTTTTTTCGTTTGAACTGACCTTTCAGACCACGCCCGGCCATTTTCTGGTCCAAACCTTTTCTTACCCTAGCCGTTTCCAACAAGAGAGCATGATGGGCGAATTCGATGCCATCCGACCTTACCACGACAGTGAAGTGCCAGCGGTGCTGGCCCGGCTGCTGGGGGACAAGGCGTTTCTAGATATCCTCACCCACTTCCGCTTCCCGCGTTTTGCCAATACGTTCGGCTGGCTGCTAAAGCCCTTGATCGCTCATCGCCTGCGCCGCGAGTTCGCCGGGGTCACTTCGGTTGCCACCTTGCAGGACAAGGTCGAGTTCTATGTCGACCACACCATCGAACGGGCCACTGATGGCGTGACCTACACCGGCGTCGAGCAGTTCAAGTCCGGCACCGCCTATCTGTTTCTGGCCAACCATCGCGACATTGTCATGGACCCGGCCTTCGTCAACTACGCGGTGTATCACGCCGGTCTGCCGACGCCACGCATAGCCATTGGCGATAACCTGCTGCAAAAACCGTTCGTCAGCGACCTGATGCGCCTGAACAAGAGTTTCATCGTCCACCGTTCCATCAGTGGCCGGCGGGAGAAGATGGCCGCCTATCAATTGCTCTCGGCCTACATCAACCATTCGATCCGCAACGACCGCCAGTCGATCTGGATCGCCCAGGCCGAAGGCCGGGCCAAGGATGGCGACGACCGCACCGAGTCAGCGATCCTCAAGATGTTCCACATGAGCCGCAAAGACGAGCCGTTCGGTGAAGTCATCCAGTCGCTGAACCTGACCCCAGTGTCCATCAGCTACGAATACGACCCTTGCGATCAGGCCAAGGCCCGCGAGCTGTACATCCGCGCCACCACTGGCAGCTACACCAAGGCCCCGGGAGAGGATGACGTGAGTATCGCCAAGGGCATCACCGGTTATAAAGGCCGGGTCCACGTCAACTTCGCCGCGCCCATCAGCGAGTTGTTCGAAGACACCAAACAGCTGGCGGTGGAGATGGACCGGCAGATTCTCGGCGGCTATCGCCTGTTCCCGGTGCATTACCTGGCCTACGCCCAGTGGGCTGACGCCGATCCGCAATTGCAAGTACCAGCGGCGGCCGAGGTATTCCCCGCGCAGGAGTTGGCCACCGCCAAAGAAGAGTGGCAACGCCGGCTCAACGCCTGCCCGCCGGAACACCGCCCCTACCTGGTACTGCAATACGCCAACCCAGTACGCAATCAGTACCGGGTCAAAGCCGGCTTGCCACTGTAATTGCGGCACCGGACACGACAACGGCGCCCATCGGCGCCGTTGTCGTGTCTGCGGCCAAAGATTTCAGAACCGCGTACTGATCCAGGACACCAGCAGTGCCAGCCCCAGGCAGGCGAAGCCAAAACGATAAAAGAAGCGATTGATGCGCAAGGTGGCAGGATCCAGCATCAACACAGGCGAATCCACCGCCCGCCCCTCACTCTGCGCCGCCAGATTGGCCAGGGCCCGCAACTCACGACGGCGAGTGGCATGCAGCAACCAACTGCCCGGGCACGCGAACAACAGGGCGAACAGGTTGATCAATTTGGCGGGGTGGGCGTTGAACATCGACCAGATCATTTGCAGCGACATCATGAACCTCGAATCAAACCTGTGCTTGAGCGCATCCGGCACGCCCGAGGCACGGATTCTACTCAATCCCCAGCGCGGGGCGTGCAGCTTTCCGACCAGTAACGACAGCGAATCCGCTTATTTCAAGCGTCATCTTTTCGTCATCTAAACACGCCACTCTGTCGCCCCTTGATGACCCACGGAGCTTGTCATGCTGCACGCAGAAAACCAGGATCGCTTGTACCTGATCGCCCCCAGTGAAGAACAGCAAGCGCTGGTAGACGCCCTGGCCTTCAATGTTCAAGACCGGCATTGGCTGGTGTACTGCGCCCTGGGCGGGCATCAACACGCAGACCTGCCGGAGACCGATCTGCTGACCGGGGTCAGCATGCTGGACTTCTACGTCGAAGCCGCCTGACAAGCGTCGCTGAAAAAGAAAAGCCCGGCGGCCTGATCGGCAGCCGGGCTTTTTTCATGTTGCCGGTGCGCAGGCCCAGGCCCGCGGCAGTGGCTTACTCGCCGAGGATCTGACCGACGGTCGGATCCTTGAACAGCCGGGTCAGCGCGTCGCTCAGAACATCGCCCACCAGCTTGGTGTTGGTTTCCTGATTCGGTGCCATACCGAAACGCTGATCCAGGGAAGCACCGTAACGGCCGCTGTAGCGACGGTTGGCGTTCTGCACATCGGAACGGAAGGTGGCACCAATGGTGGCCTCGGTTACGTACAGCCCCTCTTTCGGCGACTGGTACTTGAGCTCGGCCAGGGTCACGGTCAACTGTGGAGCATTGGAGCCGCCAGCGGTCGGGGTGAACCCCAGCAAGCGCACCGCGGCTTCTGCCTGAGCCTGCAGCTTCGGCAAGATCTGCGCACCCTGCACGGTGATGGCGCTGGTTTCCGGGTACAGGCCGCCACGGGTCCCCAAGACAGGCGATGAACGCCCATCAACCACCCTCACCACCACTGGCTGGCCATGACCAACGGGCGCCAGCTGGGTCATGAGCTTCGGCTCCGGGCTGAGTTGTTGCGGGCTGTGGGCGCACCCCACCAGCGACAGGCTAGTCACAGTGATCAAACCGAACAACAGGCGTTGCAACATGCTCATTTCTCCAGGAATCAGGCACAAACAGGCCGGCAGTATAGCGGTGCACAACCGCGACGAACCAGCGTCAGGCAAGAGTTAATCAGCCCTCAGACAGGTGCCGTACAACCGGGTTCCTGTAACCTGCCGTTCACTCGCAATACATCATGATGTAACAGCTCAAGGGCAGTCTTATCATCAATGACACAATCAGGTGCTTGGTCATGAACTTCCTTCGCTCCCTGTTCACTGCGCGTCAGCCGTTTCGCAGCTTCGCCCTGTTGGACAGCCAGGGCCACTGCCGGGCCTTCAAGCATTGCCAGACGCCTCCAGTGGGCGACGGCTGGGTGGAAATCGAAGAAATTCGCTTGAACTGGCTGCACAAGCCGCTACCCATCAGTGCTCGGATCGCCCCACGCTGCGCCCTGCCATCGGTACAACCGATACTGGCCACCTGACCAAAAGCCTAATAAAAGTCGCGAAACAGGATCATTTCTGCGCATTTCTTCGTTACAATCTCCCCCCGATTATAAGGACGTCTCCTGATCGGGCCTCGCAGTACCGCCAACGCCACTGCGTTGGCACCCCGCACCGCCCACAGAGAGCCGCCCACACAGATCGAGTGAAGCTGGCGTGCTTGCTGTCAACCTTGCAAACCTCCACTTTTCGCGAATCTGCAGAGCTGCCGTTGCTCGGACACTGAAGCTGTTTGCCCGTTGTGCTCGCATACCTGTATGCCGGCATCACCGCTCGGGCCAGGTGCCAAGCCGAGGCAGCCCTTTTTTGAGGTTCACGTCTTCAAAAGAGCGTGAAAAAACGGGTTTTCACAACTTCACAAGAGTGTGGCGAGCAAATGAATAGTTTTGCGTCTGAACTGGCACCATTAGCCTCTACAACAGCCCGATTACACAGGACCGAGCGCTCCTCAAGAACTGGAGTTTGAAGCCTGTCCGCTGACGGATTTGGTTGCACGAACGGATGTATCGACCATAAGTCGAATTGCCCGAGGCGCCCCAAGATGCGTTCATATGCACCTTAAGGCCCGGTTGGCAGCGTCCGTAGTAGTTGCAAAAAATTGCGAAAATTCGGACATGGCGATTCTGGCCATGGGTGACCTGGGGCATCACGTGAACCGCCCCGTAACTCCTGGCAGCTATGCCGTCAATTTGGTGCTGCAGATTTTGGAGACGCGTTAATGGCGCATAACGAAGCAGTAGACGTCGTATTGGTTGGGGCCGGCATCATGAGTGCCACCCTCGCCGTACTGCTCAAGGAGCTCGACCCTGCGATCAAGCTGGAAGTCGTCGAGCTGATGGATTCGGGTGCCGCGGAGAGTTCCAACCCGTGGAACAACGCCGGTACCGGCCACGCCGGCCTTTGTGAGCTGAACTACACGCCACAAGCCGCCGATGGCAGCATTGATATCAAGAAAGCCGTGCACATCAACACCCAGTTTGAGGTGTCGAAGCAGTTCTGGTCCTACCTGACCAAGAAAGGCACGTTCGGCTCGTGCAGATCCTTCATCAGCCCAGTGCCGCACCTGAGCTTTGTGCAAGGTGACAAGGGTGTTTCCTTCCTCAAGAAACGCTTTGAAGTGCTGAGCCAGCACCATGCGTTCGCGGACATGGAATACACCGAGGACAAGGCCAAGATGGCTGAGTGGATGCCGCTGATGATGCCGGGCCGCCCAGCGGATGAAACCATCGCCGCGACCCGAGTGATCAACGGCACCGACGTCAACTTCGGGGCCTTGACCAACCAGTTGCTCAAGCACCTGACCAGCGCTCCTGATGCCCAGGTCAAGTACTGCAAGCGCGTGACCGGCCTGAAACGCAACAAGGACAATGGTTGGACCGTGAGCATCAAGGATGTCAACAGCGGCAACAGCCGCGAGGTCGACGCCAAGTTCGTGTTCCTTGGCGCAGGTGGCGCGGCCCTACCACTGCTGCAGGCTTCCGGCATTGAAGAAAGCAAAGGCTTCGGCGGCTTCCCGGTCAGCGGCCAATGGCTGCGTTGCGACAACCCGGAAGTGGTCAAGCAGCACCAGGCCAAGGTCTACAGCCAGGCCGCCGTGGGCTCGCCGCCGATGTCGGTGCCGCACTTGGACACCCGTGTGGTCGATGGCAAGAAGTCCCTGCTGTTCGGACCCTATGCCGGCTTCACCACCAAGTTCCTCAAGCACGGTTCGTTCCTCGACCTGCCAATGTCAGTTCGCGCCGGCAACATCGGCCCGATGCTGGCCGTGGCCCGGGACAACATGGACCTGACCAAATACCTGGTCAGCGAAGTCATGCAGTCCATGGAACAGCGCCTGGAATCCCTGCGCCGCTTCTACCCGCAGGCCAAGGCCGAAGACTGGCGCCTGGAAGTGGCCGGCCAACGGGTGCAGATCATCAAGAAAGACCCGAAGAAAGGCGGCATTCTGCAGTTCGGCACCGAACTGGTAGCAGCCAAGGACGGCTCTCTGGCCGCCCTGCTCGGAGCCTCTCCAGGCGCCTCGGTGACCGTGTCGATCATGCTGGAACTGATCGAACGCTGCTTCCCGGCCAAGGCCAAAGGTGAATGGGCCGGCAAGCTCAAGGAAATTTTCCCTGCGCGGGAAAAGGTCCTGGAAACCGATGCCGCCCTGTACCACAAGATCAACAGCGAAAATAACCTGAGCCTGGAGCTGGTCGAGCCCAGCAAGGAAACCGAAAGCTGCGCATGATCTGACGCCCATGAAAAACGCCCCGGCCTATTAAAGGACGGGGCGTTTTTTTATGCCTTTTGAGCGGGTCAGCCGCGGGCGTTGTCCATCAGTTCGATATAGTCAGCGGCGTTGCGCTGATCCTTGATCAGGTCGACGAAGGTCTGGCCGCGCTCATCCTTGCCGTCCAGGTCCAGACCGGCTTCGACGAAGAAGGTCAGGAAACGCTCGAAGTCGTCGATACGCAGGCCACGATAGGCCTTGATCAGTTTGTGCAGGGACGGCGAAGTGGCGTCGACCGGTTCAAAATCGAGGAACAACTTGATCTGCTCATCACCGATCTCGTCACCAATCACTTGTTTCTTATCTTTACGCATCGCCGACTCCAGCTCGCAGACATTTCACGGGGCGGGCAGTTTACCCTCAGCCCACCTCCTGCCTCAACGCGGACGCACGCTCCCGGTGTGCAAGTCAGCCCAGACATGACCATTGGCGTAGCTGAGAAATTGGCAGTACACGGTGTTGTTACGCAGCAGGTCCATCACCGCGCGGTATTGAGCCAGGGGGTAATACAGACTCAAGGTTCGGGTCTTGGCATCGTACTGCGGTTTTTTCAGGCTTTTGCTTTCGCCATCGAAACTCACCAGCACTTGAGTGATCGTAGCCCCCTTGTTCAACGGCTTGCCCTTGAGCCGCAGCCACACCGAGGAGGTCACCGGAATCGGCTGTTGATTGGACTGGCGCTGGCTGCCGATCACCACCGAGTACTCGGTGACCTGCAACAGTTGTTGCTGTTCAGGCACGGAGTTGCGCAGAGCCAGGTCGTCAGGCGGCAGAAACTGCACGTGTAGAGGGGCTGGAGCAGCGGCCAGAGGCAGGCTCAAACTCAGCAGAAGGGCCGCGCTAGTGCGAATCAACAGGCTCATGACAGGCTCCAATCAAGGGCTGAGCACTCTAGCACGGGTTTTTGCTGCAGATCCTGCACCGCCGTCTGAGGCGCCTGCCGCAGCCTGCGGATACGACAAACGGGGGAACACAATCAGTCGAATTGCGCACGCATCCAGGCTTGGTATTGCGCCACTCCCGGCTCGCCTTCCCGAGGCGCCCAACTGGCCTGTTCGCCCTTGCCCACCGGACGGTAAGGCCCGGCCTTGCATTCGAACATCAGGCTGTCGGGCTCAAGCACCACCAGACCATGGAAGACCCCGGCCGGCAGATCGACACCCACGCAATCGCCGCCGGCCTGCAGCACTCGCTTGTCCAACACCTGGCCTTGTTCATCGAAAATCAGTACGCCAAGGCGCCCCTTGAGCACCAGCAGGGTCTCGGCCTTGTCGGCGCTCAAATGGCGGTGCGGGGGAATATAGGTTGCCGGCTGCAGCCCCACCGCCATGCGATGGCAAGGCTCTTCCATGGCATGGAAGTTGTGATGCTGACGACCACGAGGGTTGGCCACAGCTTTCTCAGCCAGCTCGCTGAACAACGCTTGATCGAGAAAGCTCGGCCCGGACATGTCTTACATCCCCTTCACGGCATAGATGCCAGCGGCGTTACGCCAGTAGCCCTTGTAGTCCATGCCATAACCGAAGACATAACGGTCAACGCAAGGCAGGCCCATGTAGTCGGCTTTCAAATCAGGACGGGCCTTGCGATCGTGTTCCTTATCGATCAGCACCGCAGTGTGTACCGCCCGGGCACCGGCGTGTTTACAGAAGTCGATGATGGCGCCCAGGGTGTGACCTTCATCGAGAATGTCATCGATGATCAGCACGTCGCGGTCAATAAAGGAGACTTCCGGCTTGGACTTCCAGAACAGCTCGCCACCGCTGGTTTCGTTGCGATAGCGCGTGGCGTGCAGGTAGGAGGCTTCCAGGGGGAACCGCAAGTGGGTCAACAGTTTGCCGGCAAAGATCAGACCGCCGTTCATGACACAGAACACCACCGGATTGCGCTCAGCCAGTTCTTCGGTGATTTGTGCACCGACCCGGGCAATGGCTGCCTCGACTTCAGCTTCGGTGTACAGGCAGTCAGCCTCGCGCATGATTTGACGGATATGCTCGAGATCAGCGGACATGGCGCTCTCCAAGGGGGTGGCAGTTTCGGAAAAGCGGGCAAAGGTACGCATCCGGCTCGGCCAGATCAAGCGTTTCTGGACTAACGTGCTTTATGTCTATAGGACAACAACCTCGGATAGATTAATCTAGGCCGTTTTTTTTGCCCGCCGCCGGAGCCTTTCCCTATGCCCATCCGTGAGATCCGCCATCCGCTGATCCGACACAAACTTGGCCTTATGCGCCGCGCAGACATTAGCACGAAGAACTTTCGCGAGCTCGCTCAGGAAGTCGGTGCCCTGCTGACGTACGAAGCCACCAAAGACCTGCCCCTGGAAACCTATGAAATTCCGGGCTGGTGCGGCCCTGTCCAGGTCGAGAAGATCGCTGGCAAGAAGATTACCGTGGTGCCGATCCTGCGCGCCGGGATCGGCATGCTCGAAGGCGTACTGAGCCTGATCCCGGGTGCCAAGGTCAGCGCCGTGGGCGTGGCCCGCAATGAAGAAACCCTGCAGGCCCACACCTACCTGGAAAAGCTGGTACCGGAAATCGACGAGCGCCTGGCGATGATCATCGACCCGATGCTGGCCACCGGCAGCTCCATGGTCGCCACCATCGACCTGTTGAAGAAAGCCGGCTGCCGCGATATCCGCGCCATGGTCCTGGTGGCCGCCCCGGAAGGCATCGCCGCCGTGGAACAAGCACACCCGGACGTGACCATCTACACCGCCTCCATCGATCAGAAACTCAACGAACATGGCTACATCATTCCAGGTCTGGGTGATGCCGGTGACAAGATCTTCGGCACCAAGCAGAAGGACTCCTGATGATGCAGGATGAGTTCAACGATCCGCTCTGGCGCCAGATGCTGTCTGGCGCACAGATGCTTTTCGTGGCCTTTGGCGCCCTGGTGTTGATGCCGCTGATTACCGGCCTTGACCCGAACGTGGCGCTGTTCACCGCGGGTCTTGGGACTCTGCTGTTCCAGATAGTGACCGGGCGTCAAGTACCAGTATTCCTGGCCTCGAGCTTTGCCTTCATCACCCCGATCATTCTCGCCAAGGACCAGTTCGGCCTTGCCGCGACCATGGGCGGGGTAATGGCGGCAGGCTTCGTCTACACCTTTCTCGGCCTGGCGGTAAAGATCAAGGGCACCGGCTTCATCGATCGCCTGCTGCCGCCGGTGGTCATTGGTCCGGTGATCATTTCCATCGGTCTGGCGATGGCCCCCATCGCCGCCAACATGGCCATGGGCAAGGCCGGTGACGGCAGCGAGCTGATTCATTACCAGACGGCGATGATGATCTCCATGCCGGCACTGCTCACCACGCTGATTGTCGCGGTGTTCGGCAAAGGCATCTTCCGCCTGGTGCCGATCATCTCCGGGGTGCTGGTGGGCTTTGCCCTGTCTTTCTACTTCGGCGTGGTGGACACCGCGAAAATTGCCGCAGCGCCCTGGTTGGCGCTGCCGCACTTCACTGCACCGGAGTTCAACTGGCAGGCCATCTTGTTCATTGTCCCGGTGGCCCTGGCGCCGGCCATTGAGCACATTGGCGGGGTGATTGCCGTGGGCAGCGTGACCGGTCGTGACTACCTGAAAAAGCCCGGCCTGCATCGCACTTTGCTCGGTGACGGCATCGCCACCACCACCGCCGGCCTGTTTGGCGGCCCGCCCAACACCACGTACGCCGAAGTCACCGGCGCGGTGATGCTGACCAAGAACTACAACCCGAAAATCATGACCTGGGCGGCGGTATTCGCCATCACCCTGGCTTTTATCGGCAAGTTCGGCGCGCTGCTGCAAAGCATTCCGGTCCCGGTGATGGGCGGGATTCTGTGCTTGCTGTTCGGTTCGATTGCTGCGGTAGGCATGAACACCCTGATCCGTCACAAGATCGATCTGGGCGAAGCCCGCAATCTGGTGATCGTTTCGGTGACCCTGGTATTCGGCATCGGCGGTGTGCTGGTAGGCACCGGCACCGGCCCGGATGACTTCGGCCTCAAGGGCATCGCCCTGTGCGCGGTCGTAGCCATCGTGCTGAACCTGGTGCTACCGGGCAACGACGGCTGGAAGAACAAAAACAGTGATGAGCCTCTGACCTAAAGAGACATTCGCCGGCACACCCTCTCCTTTAGGAGCCGGGTTGCCGGCGAAGCTGTTACAACGCCAGCGGCGCCCGCGCGCACAACGTATTCAAGGCCTTGGCCCATTGCGGGTCGTCATTCAGGCATGGAATCAATACCAGATCCTCCCCTCCTGCTTCGCGAAACTGCTCGCGACCGCGATCACCAATCTCTTCGAGGGTCTCGATGCAATCGGCGACAAATGCCGGGCACATCACCATGACCTTCTTCACCCCCTGCTTGGCCAACTCATCAAGCCGCGCTTCCGTGTAGGGCTCGATCCATTTGGCCCGCCCCAGCCGCGACTGAAACGACACCGACCATGTACCGTCCGCCAACCCCAGTTGCTCGGCCAACGCCGATGCGGTGCGCATGCATTGGGCGCGGTAACAAGTGGCCAACACCGCTGGCGAAGCATTGCGGCAGCAGTCGGCATCCTTGAAGCAATGCTGACCGGTGGGATCCAGCTTGGTCAGATGACGCTCTGGCAGACCATGGAAGCTGAGCAGCAGGTGATCATGCTCTTGAGCCAGATAGGGCTTGGCACTGCTCGCCAGGGCTTCGATGTATTCAGGCTGATCATAGAAGGGTTGCAGCACGCTGAATTGCACATCCAGCTGGTGCTCGCGCACCACCCGCTTGGCCTCCTCGATCACAGTGGTCACGGTGCTGTCGGCGAACTGTGGATAAAGCGGCGCCAGGGTGATTTTTTTCTGCCCCTGAGCCACCAGCTTGAGCAGCGCCGACTTGATGGATGGCTCGCCGTAACGCATCGCCAGCTCCACCGGGCCCTGCTTCCATTGCTCGCTCATCACTTGCTGCAGGCGACGACTGAGCACCACCAGAGGTGAGCCGTCTTCCCACCAGATCGAGGCATAGGCATGGGCGGACTGCTCCGGGCGCTTGATCAGGATCAGCGACACCAGCAAGCGCCGCACCGGCCACGGCAGGTCAATGACATAGGGGTCCATCAGAAATTGATTGAGGTAGCTGCGCACATCCGCCACCGAGGTGGAAGCCGGCGAACCAAGATTGACCAGAAGCAATGCGTGATCGGTCATGCAACGTCCTATTCAAAGGCGGCTGGACAGATCGTCCAGGGCCGCGGGCAAATCAGTGAACTGGAAAGTGAAACCTGCCTCCAGCAAACGCGCGGGAACGGCACGCTGGCCCCCCAGTAATAACAACGACAACTCTCCCAACGCCAAACGCAAGAAAAACGCCGGCAGCGGAATCAGCGCTGGCCGGTGCAGTACCCGCCCCAGGCTCCTGGCGAACTCGCGGTTGCGCAGCGGATTCGGCGCGCAGGCATTATAGGGACCCCGCGCCTCATCCTGATGCACAAGAAAATCAATCAAGGCGATTTGGTCGTTGATGTGAATCCATGGCATCCACTGCCGACCATTACCAATAGGCCCACCCAGCCCCAGCTTGAAGGGCAGCAACAGACGCGACAAAAAACCGCCGTCGGCGGACAGCACCAAGCCCGTGCGTACCAGTACCACCCGTATGCCCAGGGCTTCGGCACGCAGGGCGGTTTCTTCCCAGGCAATACACAGCTGGCTGGCGAAATCCTCGCTGACCGGAGGCGACTCCTCAGTCAACTCTCGCTCACCGCCGTCGCCGTACCAGCCCACCGCCGACCCTGAAACCAGCACTCGCGGCTTGTGCTCAAGCGTTTCAAGCCAGGCCAGCAGGGTTTCGCTGAGGGTAATCCGACTGCTCCACAAAAGCGCCTTGCGCTTGTGAGTCCAAGGCCGATCGGCAATCGGCGCACCCGCCAGATTGATCACCGCATCCACCGGTGTCTGGTCCAACTCTTGCAGCGTCTTGATCGCCCGTACCTGCGGACCACAAAGGGCTGCGACTTGATCAGGGCGACGAGTCCATACACTCAACTGGTGACCCTGGCCCTGCCAATACCGGCACAGCGCACGCCCGATCAAACCAGTACCGCCGGTCAGCAATATATGCATGACATCTTCCTCGCGTGGCGTTTTACCCGAATCACTAGTCTATTTTTAAAAGCAGGGATCTTTTCAATCGGACAGGCTGAGTTTCAACCATAGACAACCAGCACGACCGAGCACGCCGAAAGCTATACCAAAAAACAATATTGTACAGGTTTTGGCGGCGGCGTAATCTGTACAGAAAGGTAAACGAGGCCCCTATGACAGTACCCATCGCAATCATTGGTACCGGCATCGCCGGACTCTCCGCCGCCCAGGCGCTTCGAGATGCCGGGCACACCGTTCAACTGTTCGATAAAAGCCGCGGCAGCGGCGGACGTATGTCGAGCAAACGCAGCGATGCCGGCAGCCTGGACTTGGGAGCCCAGTACTTTACCGCTCGCGACCGTCGTTTCGTCACCGAAGTCCAGCGTTGGCAAGCCAAGGGCTGGGTCGCCGAATGGACGCCACAGCTCTATAACTCTCAGGGCGGACAGCTCAGTTCCTCTCCGGATGAACAGACCCGCTGGGTCGGCACTCCGCGCATGAGCGCCATCACCCGCGCTTTGATCGGTGACCTGCAAGTGCACTTTGCCTGCCGCATCACCGAAGTCTTCCGCGGCGAACAACACTGGCACCTGCAGGATGCCGAGGGCGCCAATCATGGTCCCTTCAGCCATGTGGTGATCGCCACGCCGGCACCGCAAGCGACTGCGCTGCTGGCCGCAGCACCGAAGCTGGCCGGGGTTGCTGCCGGAGTGAAAATGGACCCGACCTGGGCCGTCGCCCTGGCTTTCGATACCCCCCTGGAAACCCCGATGGAAGGCTGTTTCGTGCAGGACAGCCCACTGGACTGGCTGGCCCGCAACCGCAGCAAACCGGGACGCGACAGCCACCTCGACACCTGGGTGCTGCACGCTTCCAGTGCCTGGAGCCGCCAACACATCGACCTGTCCAAAGAGGCCGTGATCGAACACTTGCACGGCGCCTTCGCCGAGTTGCTGCATAGCGTCATGCCCGCGCCCACCTTTAGCCTGGCTCATCGCTGGCTCTATGCCCGCCCGGCCACCAGCCATGAATGGGGCGCTTTGGCCGATGTCGATCTGGGCCTGTATGTGTGCGGCGACTGGTGCCTGTCCGGACGCGTTGAAGGGGCTTGGCTCAGTGGCCAGGAAGCGGCGCGCCGGCTACACGAGAGCCTGCAGTGAATCGCCTCAACCCACGCAAACTGCTGCTGTCGAAATGGACGGCGACGCACCCGCAAAATCGCGAGAAACACTTCCTGGTCACCGAGTTGTTCTGCGATGAGGAAGGCACCGTGTTGGACATCGAGTTACAGGCAGTCCTCACCCGTCGCTGCCAGCGCCTGAGCTGGCAGACTTTGCAAAACGACAGTGACTGGCGCATGGGCTGGCAGTAGCCCGACATACCTGCCGGGGCCATACCTATACAAATAATTTGACTTGTACAACTTTAATTCTATGATGAAGACAAGTTGTACAACGAACATGTTTTTGTACAGGTACCCCGGAGGTTAAACCATGTCCACCAAACCGAAAATTGCCATCAGCGCCTGCTTAATGGGCGTCGAGGTCCGCTACAACGGTGGACACAAGGAATCGCGCCTGTGCAGTCGGGTGCTCAGCGAGCACTTCGACTTCCTGCCTCTGTGCCCGGAAGTGGCCATCGGCATGGGCACACCTCGCGAGCCAATCCGGCTGGTCGGCGAACCCGAGCAACCACGGGCCGTGGGTACAGTGGATGCGTCTGTGGATGTGACTCAGCCTCTGGCGGAATATGGCGAGCGCATGGCGGCCCAGGTGGACGATATCTGTGGCTACATCTTCATGCAAAACTCACCGTCTTGTGGACTTGAACGGGTCAAGGTCTATCAGGCCAACGGCATGCCCCACAGGCAAGGCGGCCGGGGCATCTACGCTCAGGCATTCTGCGAGCGACACCCCAACCTGCCGGTGGAGGAAGCCGGGCGATTGAACGATCCCGTGCTACGGGAAAACTTCCTGACCCGTGTCTACGTCTATCGCGATTGGCAGGCGTTGCTCAAACAAGGCCTGACTCGCCGCGCTCTGACCGACTTCCACTCGCGCTGCAAGTACCTGCTGATGGCCCATCACCCTGTGCAGTACAAAACACTGGGCAACCTGCTGGGCAGCATGGGCAAAGGCGACCCCGCACAAATCGGCCCACGCTACTTCAGTGAGCTGATGGCGGCGCTGAGCAAATGCGCCACCCGTGGCACCCACAGCAATGTGCTGCAGCACCTGAGCGGCTACCTCAAACAAGCCATCAGCGCCGCAGACAAACAGGAAGTGCAGCAGGTCATTGGCCAGTACCGCCACGGTATCGTGCCGCTGGTCGTGCCATTGACGCTGCTCAAGCATCACTTCCGCCAGCACCCAGATCCTTACATTGCTCAGCAGTTGTACCTGCAGCCGCACCCGGAAAATCTCAGCCTGCGCAATGCGATCTAAGCCATGACACAGCCCACCCAAGCGGCCGATGACAACAGTGCCCAGTACCAGCGGGCGCTGGCTGAAGGCTGGCTGCCCATTCGTGAAGTGGCGCGCCAAACCGGAGTCAACGCTGTGACCCTGCGGGCCTGGGAGCGCCGTTACGGGCTAATCGTGCCCCTGCGCACCCCCAAGGGACACCGACTGTTTTCCCAGGAGCAGGTGCAAGAGATCCTGACCATTCTCACTTGGCTCAATCGCGGCGTTGCCGTGAGCCAGGTCAAACACCTGCTGGGCAGCGCGCCCCCCTTGAGCAAACCCGCCGAGAATGACTGGCAGCGCCTGCGTCAGACCCTGCGTAGCGCTATCACTCAACTGGCCGAGCGCAAGGTCGATGACACCTTCAACCAGGCCATGGCGCTGTACCCGCCACGCACGCTTTGCGAACAACTGCTGATGCCCCTGCTGGCGGAACTGGAACTGCAATGGCAGGGCCAGTTCGGCAGCCAGATGGAACAGGTGTTTTTCTACTCCTGGCTGCGCAGCAAACTCGGTGCGCGGATCTACCACAACAATCGTCAACTGCCCGGTGCCCCGCTGCTGCTGGTCAATCATTCGGATCTGCCCCTGGAGCCCCAGCTGTGGCTGACCGCCTGGTTGGCCAGCAGTGCCGATTGTCCGGTGGAAGTATTCGACTGGCCGCTACCCGGCGCCGAACTGGCCCTGGCCATCGAGCGCCTGCAGGCCCGCGGCCTGTTGCTGTACTCCAGCAAAGCCCTGAATCCCGAGCACCTGCCCAAGCTGCTCAGCGGCATTGACTGCAAAAAATTCATCGCCGGACCCGCGGTGTGCATCCACCCCGCTCAGTGGTCCGTATGTATCACACGCATCGCTGATCTGTACCTGGCCCAGGACCCGCTCGCGGCCCACCAGGCACTGTTTCAGCGAGGCATTATCTAATCCGGGAATCAGCATGCAATTGATCTGGCTGCGCAGCGACCTGCGCCTACACGACAACACCGCACTGAGCGCCGCAGTGCAACGCGGCCCGACCGTGGCGGTGTACCTGCTGAGCCCGGAGCAGTGGCTGGCCCATGATGATGCACCGTGCAAAGTCGACTTCTGGCTGCGCAATCTGCACGCCCTGAGCCGCGCGCTGGGGCAACTGAACATTGCGCTGCTGATCCGCAGCGCCAGCACCTGGGATCAAGCGCCACAAGTACTGCTGGAACTGTGCCGGCAATTGTCAGTGCGAATGCTGCATTTCAATGAGGAATACGGCGTCCACGAGAGCCGGCGCGATGCCGCCGTGACCCGAGTGCTGGAGGACGCTGATATCAGCGTTCAGAGCCACCTTGACCAGTTGCTGTTCCAGCCGGGCAGCGTGCTGACCAAGAGCGGCAGCTACTTCCAGGTCTTCAGCCAGTTCCGCAAGGTCTGCTACAGCCGCCTGCACAGTGCATTGCCAGCGCTGGTGAGCACGCCCAAGGCGCAGACCGCCATGCCGATCAGCACCGACCCCGTACCCCGTCACATCGACGGTTTTCCGGTGCCCTCCCAGACCCTGCGCGACCTCTGGCCCGCCGGTGAAGACGAAGCCCTGAGACGCCTCGAACAGTTCACCGATGAGCACATCAACGACTACCAGAGCCAACGTGACTTTCCGGCCAAGCCAGGCACCAGCCAGCTTTCGCCCTACCTCGCCGCCGGGGTGATCTCGCCCCGGCAGTGCCTGCACGCCGCGCTGCGTTGCAATCAGGGGGAATTCGAAAGCGGCAATCCCGGGGCGGTGACCTGGATCAACGAGCTGCTGTGGCGCGAATTCTACAAACACATCCTCGTCGGCTACCCACGGGTGTCGCGACACCGGGCCTTCCGCCCGGAAACCGAAGCCGTAGCCTGGCGCGACGCCCCCGACGAACTGGCGGCCTGGCAAGAAGCGCGCACCGGTTTGCCGATCATCGACGCGGCCATGCGCCAGTTGCTCGAAACCGGCTGGATGCACAATCGTCTGCGGATGGTGGTGGCCATGTTCCTGACCAAAAACCTGTTGATTGACTGGCGCGAGGGCGAGCGTTTCTTCATGCGTCACCTGATCGATGGCGATCTGGCAGCGAACAACGGCGGCTGGCAGTGGAGCGCATCCACCGGCACCGACGCGGCGCCCTACTTCCGCATTTTCAACCCGCTCAGCCAGTCCGAACGCTTCGACGCCGAAGGGCGCTTCATCAAGCACTGGCTGCCGCAACTGGCGGGGCTGAACAAAAAACAAGTGCACAACCCGGCAGCCATGGGTGGGCTGTTCGGTGTCGCCGACTACCCGGCGCCCATCGTCAACCTGTCTATGTCCCGCGATCGTGCCCTGGCGGCGTTCAAGGCGCTGCCTTCGCGGGCAGAAGGAGGCGGCTCAGATGAGTGACTACCTCGAACAATTCGCCCGCGATTTCGCCACTCTCGACAAGCACAGCCTGCACCGCTTGGACCGTCTCTACAGCGACGACATCCAGTTCACCGACCCGCTGCATGAAGTCCGCGGGCTGCCACGCTTGCAGGAGTATTTTGCCGAGCTGTACGCCAACGTCAGCGAGCTGCGTTTTGACTTCCACGGCGCCGACTGCAGCGTCGAGGGCCAGGGCTATTTGCGCTGGACCATGAGCTATCGCCACCCCCGTCTCAAGGGCGGCCAGATGATCCGCGTGCCCGGCTGCTCGCACCTGCACTGGCGCGAGGGCAAGGTTTACCGCCACCGCGACTACTTCGACGCTGGGGCCTTGCTCTACGAACACGTACCGGTCCTTGGATCCGTGATCGCCTGGCTAAAAAGGAGACTCGGATGAAACCTGCAATGCCACGGCGAGTCTGGCTCACCGGCGCCAGCAGCGGGATCGGTGCGGCGCTGGCCGAAGAGTTGCTCAAGGCCGGCGCCCAAGTGGCCGTCAGCGCGCGCTCCCGGGAGCCCCTGGAAGCACTGGCCCTGCGTTATCCAGGCCGTGTCCTGGTGGCGCCCGGAGACCTGACCGACGCCTTGCAAGTACGCGAAATCGGCAAGCGCATCGCTCAGGCCTGGGGCGCCCTGGACACCGCCATCCTCAACGCCGGCACCTGTGAATACATCGACGTGGAGCAGTTCGACGCCACGCTGATCGAACGGGTATTGAACAGCAATCTGTTGTCCGCCAGCCACTGCATCGAGGCGGCGCTGCCCTTGTTGCGCGCAGGCAATCGTCCACATCTGGTGGGCGTGGCCAGTTCCGTGACCTACCTGGCGCTGCCTCGGGCCGGTGCCTACGGTGCATCCAAGGCGGCGCTGCGTTACCTGCTGCAATCCTTGCGCATCGACCTGGCCGCCGAAGGCCTCGATGTGACGGTGGTCAGCCCGGGGTTCGTCGACACCCCGCTGACCGCACGCAACGACTTTCCCATGCCCATGAGCTGGTCCGCCGCCAGGGCCGCACAACATATCCACAAACGCCTGGCGCACCGGGACCTGGAGATCGCTTTCCCGGCCCCGTTCATCTTCGGCCTCAAGCTGCTGTCCTGGCTGCCTGGCCGCTTGCAACTGGCCATCGCCAAGCGCATGGCCCGCACGGGGAACGCATCGTGAAAATCGCCATCATCGGCAGCGGCATCGCCGGCCTGACCTGCGCCTATGTCCTTAACCGCCGCCATGAGATCCAGGTCTACGAGGCCGGCAGTTGGATCGGCGGACATACCCATACCGTGGACGTCAGCCTGAACGGCGAACGCCACGCCGTGGACACCGGGTTCATTGTCTTCAACGACTGGACCTACCCCAACTTCATCCGCCTGCTGGGGCAGATTGGGGTCAAGTTCAAGGCCACCGAAATGAGTTTTTCAGTGTGCGATCCGGCCTCGGGCCTGGAATACAACGGCAACAACCTCAACAGCCTGTTCGCCCAGCGGCGCAATCTGCTGTCGCCCGGGTTCTGGGGCATGCTGCGAGACATCTTGCGCTTCAACAAGGCCGCGCTGCTCGACTTGCAGCAACAGCGGATCGCCGCCGACACCACCCTGGGCGATTACCTGAAGAGCCAAGGCTACGGCGAACGCTTCATCCAGCACTACATCGTGCCCATGGGCTCGGCGATCTGGTCGATGTCACGGGTGCAGATGCTCGGCTTTCCCCTGCAGTTTTTTGTCCGCTTCTTCAAGAACCACGGTTTGCTTTCAGTGAACAACCGTCCGCAGTGGTGTGTGATCGAAGGCGGTTCAAGCCGCTACATCGAGCCGCTGACGGCCTCGTTCCGCCAGCACATCCGTCTCGACTGCCCGGTGCAACGGGTTGAGCGCGACGAGCACGGCGTGGTAATCCACAGCGCGACGGGCAGTGAGCGTTTCGACAAAGTGGTGTTCGCCTGTCACAGCAACCAGGCCCTGCAATTGCTGGCCAGCCCCAGCCGCGCTGAACAGGAAATTCTCCAGGCCCTGCCCTACGCCGACAACGATGTGGTACTGCACACCGATACCCGACTGCTACCGCGCCGGCGCCTGGCCTGGGCCAGCTGGAACTACCGCCTGGACAGCACGGGTGAAAAAGCCGCCGCCGTGACCTACGACATGAACATTCTCCAGGGCCTGGAGAGCGACACGACATTCTGCGTCAGCCTCAACCAGACCGAGGCCATCGACCCGGCGCAGATCCTGGCCCGCTACACCTACGCGCATCCGCAATACAGCCTCGGCGCGGTCGCGGCGCAAGCGCGCTGGAGCGAGCTGCAAGGCGCTCAGCACAGCTTCTACTGTGGCGCCTACTGGGCCAATGGTTTCCATGAAGACGGTGTGGTCAGTGCTCTGCGTGTGGCCCAGTCCTTTGGAGAGCAGCTGTGAACAGCGCCCTGTACAGCGGCTGGATCAGCCACCGGCGCTTCGTCCCCAAGGGGCATGCCTTTCGCTACCAGATCGGCCTGCTGTACCTGGACCTGGACGAACAGGAGGCAGTACTCGGACTTTCGCCCCTGGCGGGCCACAGCCGCTTCGCCGCCTTTTCCTTTCGCGAGAGCGACTACCTGAAAGCCTTTACCGGCCAAGGCATGCGCCTGATCGATGCAGTGCGCCAGCAAGTGACCGAGGCCATCGGCCATACGCCAAGCGGCGCGGTGCGCCTGCTGACCCAAGTACGCAGTTGGGGCCTGGCGTTCAATCCGGTGAGCTTCTTCTACTGCTTTGAGGCCGATGGGCAACTGGCGGCGATTCTCTGCGAGGTCACCAACACGCCCTGGCGCGAGCGCTATCACTATGTCTTGCCAGCCCGCCCCGACACCGGCGAAAGCCCGGAACACCAACACTTCGCCGTGGCCAAGGCCTTTCACGTATCACCGTTCCTGCCCCGAGACCTGCAGTACCGCATGAGCTTCAGCCCGCCCGCCGAACGCCTGGGCGTCCACATGGCCGACTGGCAGGACGAGCTCAAGGTGTTCGACGCCACGCTCAGCCTGCAACGCCAGGCCCTGGATCGCCGTAGCCTGCATCGGTACTTGCGACGCTTCCCCTGGATGACCGCCAAGACCTGCCTGGCGATCTACTGGCAAGCCCTGCGCCTGGCCGGCAAAGGCATCAGATTTTTCCCCCATGAGGCCGCCGAAGGCGCCTATCGCACAGCTGCTGTACAACCCAAGGATCGCCGCCATGAAATCCTCTAGCGTATCGGCCAAGACTTCCCTGCTCAGCACCCACAGCCTCACCGCCGGCCTGCTGCGCCGTGGCGTGCTGCGGCAACTGACGCAACTCAAGCACGGACAACTGGCGATCATCGAAGACGGCGAGCGACTGGTATTCGGCAACCGCGGCGCCCCCCTGCTTGGGGAAATCCACATCCACGACAGCAGCGCCTGGGGCCTGGTGGCCAGCAGTGGCTCGATCGGGGCCGGCGAAGCCTTTATCCACGGCTACTGGAGCACTCCGGACCTGACCGCGGTGGTCCGGGTATTTGTCAGCAACCTTGAGGTACTGGACGCGATGGAAGGCGGCCTGGCGAAACTCGGACGGCCGTTGGTCCGCGGCCTGCACTGGCTCAATCGCAATACCCGCAAGGGCTCGCAGAAAAATATCGCCGCCCACTACGACCTCGGCAATGAGCTGTTCGAGCAGTTTCTCGACCCGACGATGATGTATTCCGCGGCGCAGTTTCGCAGCGACGACGACAACCTGGAGCAAGCCCAGTTGAACAAGCTGGAGCGCATCTGCCAGAAGCTTGCCCTCAAGCCTGAGGATCACCTGCTGGAAATCGGTACCGGCTGGGGCAGCATGGCTCTGTATGCGGCGCAACATTACGGCTGCCGAGTCACCACCACTACGCTGTCCAAAGAACAGTTCGCCTTTACCCGACAACGCATTGAGGCGGCGGGTCTGCAAGACCGAGTCACCTTGCTGCTGGAGGACTATCGCGACCTGACCGGACAGTACGACAAACTGGTATCGATCGAGATGATCGAAGCCGTGGGCCACCGCTTCCTGCCCACCTACTTCAAGCAGTGCGCGCAGCTGCTCAAAAGCAACGGCCTGATGCTGCTGCAGGCCATCACCATCCGCGACCAGCGGTATGAGCAGGCGAAGAATGGCGTGGACTTCATCCAACGCTACATCTTCCCCGGCGGCGCCCTGCCCTGCATGCACAAAATGCTCGAAGTGGTCAGCCGCGACACCGACATGAACCTTGTGCACATGGAGGACTTCGGCCTGCACTACGCTCGCACCCTGCGGCAGTGGCACGAGAACTTCCGGCGGGCTCACAGCCGCCTGAACGAACTGGGCTACGACGAATATTTCCTGCGTTTGTGGGAGTTCTATCTGTGCTACTGCGAAGGGGGCTTTCTGGAACGCGCCATTGGCACCGCACAACTGCTACTGGCCAAACCCTCGGCGGTGCCGCAACCGCTGCTGGGCCGCTTCGATGCGTAAACAACTGGCCAATGCCCTGCTGTTCCAATTGGGCTGGTTCACCTGTGTGCTAGGTGGAGACAGCCCGTGGCTGCTGCTGGGAGCCATGATCCTGGTGGCGCATTTCAAGTGGATCGGCAGTTGGGCCGATGAAGGCCGGATGATCGTCGGCATCACCCTGATCGGTATCACCCTGGACAGTTTTCTGCATTGGCTGGGGGTGTTTCAGTTCAAGCAGGTGAGCCTGCTGATCCCGCTCTGGCTGATGCTACTCTGGCCCTTGCTGGGAACCACCCTGCGCCATTGCCTGGCCTGGACCGCGCATCCCTGGTGGGTGGCCGCAGCCTTGGGCGCGCTGTTCGGCCCACTGTCCTACTACGCCGGAGCGCAGTTGGCCGGAGTGACCTTCGGCTACGGCCAGTGGCCAACCCTGATCGGGATGGGCGTGCTTTGGGGAATGCTGCTACCGCTGCTGCATGTTGTCGCACGCCAGGCAGCTGAAGAACCTAAACCGGCGGCTCAGGACTGAGCGTTTGTCAGGGCTTTCACACAGCCTGGGCCCGCTGCCTTACACTGCGCGCCTATGACCATCATTCCCGTTACCGCCATCTCCGAACCGGCCGTCAGTTGCTCGACCTGCGCCGCCTGCTGCTGTCAGTTGGAAGTCATGTTGATCACCGACACCGGAGTGCCCGAGCGCTTTATCGACAGCGACGATTGGGGCGGAGAAGTGATGCGTCGCCTGGATGACGGCTGGTGCGCAGCCCTGGACCGCGACACCATGCGTTGCAGCATCTATGAGCGACGCCCCTTGATCTGTCGCGAGTTCGAGTTGGGTGAAGCCGATTGCCTGAGCGAACGCCAGGGCATCACCACGGCGTATCGCTGAGCCGGCCTTACAGCGGCATCGTGTAATGCAGAGCGTAACTTTCGATACCGTCGTTGGGGGTCTGGATACCGGCGTTGGAGTAATGGGTGGCGCGGATGCCCACTTCATGCCCGCCGGCGAAGCGCAGGCCAAGCCCCAGGCGGTCCTCGAACTGGAAGGACGACCCCAGCTTGTTGTGTTCAACCTCGGTGTGGGCAAAGGCCGCCACCCCGATCCCCGCTTCGATGTAGGGTTTGATTCGGTTACCCGCGAACTCGTAGACCAGCACCGGCGAGAACGACAGGCTGTGGTTGCTCGACCTCTTGTCGCCATCCCAGTAGGTGTAGGCACCGCTCCAGTAGCCGGTCAGGCGACCGAGATCGCTTTGCAACCAGCTCCTGTCCCAATCGAACTGCAGGCCTAACCGATAAGTCTGGGTGGAATCGCCAGTTTGCCCCAGGGAAAATTCGACACCCGCCGCCTGTGCGGAAAAACTGTGACCCAACAACGCGGCCGCAAGCGCAGCCAGACAGAACAGTCGCTTCATCAGGAACATCCTTTTCAACAGTTTTGTAGGGTTTTGTACAACCTTGTGGACAGGTTATAGAAGTCCGCGCAGGCGCAGAAGTTTAGCCACGACAACCAGCACTTGCGCTTCTTTCAGTACTCGAAACGCTGAACACTGCCCGTTTGTTGCAACAACAGCGGGAGCGTCCGGGCAAAGTGAGAAACGTCGCCACTGGTCCAGAACAGGGCTTCACGCGAGGCGCCTCGGGCACGCAGACCACTCTCATCCAGCAAACGCTGCAACTGCCGGGCGACCGCCGCACCGGTGTCGATCAGGCTAGTGGAGGCGGGCACCATCTGCAGCAACAGCGGCTTGAGAAACGGATAGTGGGTACAGCCCAGAATGATCGTGTCACAACCGGCAGCCAGCAGCGGCTCGACATACCCGTGCAACAACTGACGCAGAGCGTTGCTGCGCAGATCGCCGTTTTCGATCATCTCCACCAGGCCCGGGCAAGGCTGGGTGACGACCTTGACGTCAGTGGCAAAGCGGTCGAGCAAGGCGGCGAACTTGGCACTCTGCAAGGTGCCGGTGGTGGCCAGCACCCCGACCACGCCACTGCGAGTGGCAGCGGCAGCCGGTTTGACCGCAGGCTCCATGCCGACGATGGGCCAGTCCGGGTAGTCCCGACGCAAATCAGCCACCCCAGCCACGGTTGCGGTATTACACGCCAGAACCAGCGCCTTGGCGCCTTGCTCACGAAAAAAACGCGCCATCAGACTGCAGCGCTGACGGATGAACGCGGGGGTCTTTTCACCATAAGGAATATGGCCACAGTCACCGACGTACAGCAGCGACTCATGGGGCAGCCGTTGTTGAATTTCCGCCAGCACCGACAGACCGCCGACGCCGGAGTCGAACACGCCGATCGGCGCTTCACTCACGATGGGCACCACACACACTGCAACCCGGATCACGCTTGACCCGCAACTCGCGAAAGCGCGTGCCCAGGGCGTCGATCAGCAACAGCCGGCCCACCAGCGGCTCGCCGAATCCGGCCAGCAGCTTCAAGGCTTCCAGCGCCTGCAGGCTGCCTACGGTGCCCACCAGTGGACCCAGGACTCCAGCTTCGCTGCAGGTCAGTTCGGCTTCGCTGCCGTGCCCATATAAACAGTGGTAGCAAGGGCTCTCCGGACGACGCGGGTCGAACACCGACAATTGCCCTTCAAGGCGAATCGCCGCGCCGCTGACCAGGGGCTTGCCTGCCGCCATGCAGGCCGCATTCACCGCCTCACGGGTACCGAAGTTGTCGCAGCAATCCAAGACCAGATCCACCGCGGCCACGGCGGCGGCCAAGGTGTCTTCATCCAGTGCTATGCGGTGCGGCACCAGACGGATATCCGGGTTGAGGGCAGACAAGCGAGCGATGGCCGAATCCACTTTGCTGACCCCGACACTGGCGTTGTCATGGATGATCTGACGCTGCAGGTTGGTCAGGTCCACGGTGTCGAAGTCTGCCAGGTGCAGTTCACCCACACCGGCCGCCGCCAGGTACAAGGCAGCAGGGGCACCCAGACCGCCGAGGCCGACAATCAGCACCCGGCTCTGCTTGAGGCGCAATTGACCGTCGATGTCGACGTGCTGCAACAGAATCTGCCGGCTATAGCGCAACAGCTCCTGATCGGTCAGCACGGCAGGCACCCAAGGCTGATGCGTTCATGCCCGCCCAGGTCAACGCGGCTGTGGACTTCGATAAAGCCTTGGGCTGTCAGCAATTCGCGTACGGCAGCAGCTTGGTCGAAACCGTGCTCCAGCATCAGCCAACCGCCGCCTTCCAGATGTTGCGGAGCCTGATCGACGATCAGGCGCAGATCGTCCAGGCCATCCTTGCCCGCCACCAGGGCACTTTCCGGCTCGAAGCGCACGTCGCCGGCCGCCAAGTGGGGATCGGCCTCGGCAATATAAGGCGGGTTGCTGACGATCAAGTGGAAACGCTGGGACTCAACTGCGCTGAACCAGTGACTGTTGAGCACAGTGACATTGTCCAGTTGCAAGCGCTGGCGGTTGCGTTCGGCCAGGGCCACGGCTTCCAGTACCCGGTCCACGGCCGTGACCTTCCAGGCTGGACGTTCGCTGGCCAGGGCCAGAGCGATGGCACCGCTGCCGGTGCCCAGGTCGAGGACCTTGGCCGGGGTCGCGGGCAGCAGTTGCAGCGCCGCCTCCACCAGCAACTCGGTATCCGGACGCGGGATCAGCGTGTGCGGCGCCACCTCCAAATCGAGCTTCCAGAACCCCTGCTGGCCAAGGATGTAGGCCACCGGCTCGCCGGAACGGCGGCGTTGCAGGTACTCGGCAAACAGCAGCGCCGCCTCGCTGGGCACGATGCGCTCCGGCCAGGTGTGAAGAAAACTGCGGGACTTACCCAAAGCGGCAGCCAGCAGCAGTTCAGCATCCAGGCGCGGCGTCGGCGAATCAGGTAACTGAGCGGCGCGCAGCAAGCTGGCGATGATGGTCATTTACTCACCCAATGCCGCAAGTTGATCGGCTTGATATTCAGCCAGCAGCGGCTCGATCACCGCTTCCACGCCCCCGGCAAGGATTTCGTCAAGGGAATACAGGGTCAGGTTGACCCGGTGATCGGTGACCCGCCCCTGAGGGAAGTTGTAGGTGCGGATGCGCTCGGAGCGATCCCCCGACCCCACCAGCAGCTTGCGCTCGCTGGCAATGGCGTTGGCCGCGGCACTGGTCTGCTGGTCGTTGAGCTTGGCCGACAGCCAGGACATGGCCCGCGCTCGGTTCTTGTGCTGGGAACGCTCCTCCTGGCACTCCACCACGATCCCCGTAGGAATATGGGTGATGCGAATCGCCGAGTCGGTCTTGTTCACGTGCTGACCACCGGCGCCGGAAGAGCGATAGGTGTCGACTCGCAGGTCCGCCGGGTTGATCTCGATAGCCTCCTGCTCATCCGGCTCCGGCAACACCGCCACGGTGCAGGCCGAGGTGTGGATACGGCCCTGGGACTCGGTGGCCGGTACCCGCTGCACACGGTGGGCGCCGGACTCGAACTTAAGCTTGCCGTAGACGTTCTCGCCTTCGACCCGGGCAATGACTTCCTTATAGCCGCCGTGCTCACCCTCGTTTTCCGAGAGGATCTCCAGCCGCCAGCCGCGCCGTTCGGCATAGCGTGAATACATGCGAAACAGGTCGCCGGAAAAGATCGCCGCCTCGTCACCGCCGGTGCCAGCACGGATCTCCAGGAACACGTTGCGCCCATCGTTAGGGTCTTTGGGCAGCAGCATGCGCTGCAGAGTGCTTTCCAGCTCGGCCAGTTGTTCCTTGGCCTCGCGCACTTCCTCGGCGGCCATTTCCCGCAGGTCCGGATCGCTGTCCTTGAGCAGCGCCTGGGCGCCTTCGAGGTCGGCCTGGACCTTGAGCACTTGTTTATAGGCGGCAACGATCGGTTCGACTTCCGCGTATTCCTTGGAATAGGCGCGGAACTTGGCCTGATCGGAAATGACCTCAGCATCGCCGAGCAGGGCGGTCAGTTCCTCGAAACGGTCCTGGAGAATGTCCAGCTTACTGAGCAGTGACGCTTTCATTACGGGGTTTTATCCGAAGAGCCCTCACCGAGGGCAAAGAGTTCTTGGGCCATGGCCAGCGCATCGAGGCGGCCTTCGGCGGACAGCTTTTTCAGCTGCACGCTCGGCGCGTGCAGCAGTTTGTTAGTCAGGCCACGGGCCAGTTGCGCCAGGACGTCCTCGGCGCTGGAACCATTGCTCAGCAGGCGCAGGGCTTTTTGCAGCTCTTCGTCGCGCAGACGCTCGCTCCGTTGGCGATAGGCCTTGAGCACATCCACCGCCGCCAATTCCCGCAGGCGCACCATGAAATCTTCGGCGCCGACGTTCACCAACTCCTCGGCGGCCTGAGCGGCGCCCTGGCGGCTCTTGAGATTTTCCGCGACCACTTCGTGCAGGTCATCGACGGTGTAGAGGTAAACGTCGTCCAACTCGCCGACTTCAGGTTCGATATCCCGGGGAACGGCAATATCCACCATGAAAATCGGCTTGTGCTTGCGCAGCTTCAGCGCGCTTTCCACCGCGCCCTTGCCAAGGATCGGCAACTGGCTGGCGGTGGAGCTGATGACGATATCGCTGTGTACCAGCTCTTGGGGGATGTCCGAGAGCAGCACCGCATGAGCGCCGAACTGCTCCGCCAGAAGGCTGGCCCGTTCCAGGGTGCGGTTGGCCACTACGATGCGCTTGACCCCCAGGTCGTGCAGGTGCCGGGCCACCAGGGTAATGGTCTCGCCCGCGCCGATCAGCAACGCCTGACTGCGCTGCAGATCGCTGAAAATCTGTTTGGCCAGGCTCACGGCGGCAAAGGCCACGGACACCGGATTCTCGCCAATGGCGGTATCGGTCCGCACCTGCTTGGCGGCGCTGAAGGTGGCCTGAAACAGCCGGCCCAGCAACGGACCGACAGTGCCGGCCTCGCGAGCCACGGCGTAGGCGGACTTCATTTGCCCCAGGATCTGCGGCTCACCCAACACCAGCGAATCCAGGCCCGATGCCACCCGCATCATGTGACGAACTGCCGCATCATCTTCATGCACATAGGCACTGGCACGAAGCTCGTCTAGGCTCAGGTGGTGAAAGTCCGCCAGCCAGCGCAGCACCACATCCGCAGAAAGATGATCCTGTTCTACATAGAGTTCACTGCGATTGCAGGTGGAGAGGATCGCAGCTTCGCGGCTGTCGGTGAGTCGGCAGAGCTGCTGCAAGGCCTCAACCAACTGCTCAGGGGTAAAGGCCACGCGCTCGCGGACGTCTACAGAAGCAGTCTTGTGGTTAATACCGAGTGCAAGGAAGGCCATTCAAGGTCGCTGATGATGTCGAGAAGCCGGCAATTGTCCTACTTCGACCGACGCAGAACAACTACCGCCGACTATTGTCCTAGTTTTGTACCAAAACTCGCCGAGCGAAGATCAGGCAAGGCGAAAACAAGCAAGGATGCGGAGTTCAGGGGACTAAATGAGCAGAACGAGCCTGTTTCTGCGTAACGCCGAAGGCGCCCAGCGCGCCAGCACGATCAAAGCGCAGGCAGTTTTCCCGCACAAACGACTAGACTGCCTCTGTTCTGGCATCCCGTTGAGTCTCGGTTATGTTTGGCCGAAGGCTTGTGTCATGATGATCCGACCGCAGGTTAGTCGCCCTCTTCCTATATGAATAGATCTTCCGCGTTGCTCCTCGCCTTTGTCTTCCTCAGTGGTTGCCAGTCACTGGCCCCCGTTTCATCGGACGCTACGTCGCCGGTGGAAGACAGTACCCCCGCCCCTGAAAAGCCCAAGGTCTATTCATCGTTCAGCGAAGACACCATCTTCAGCCTGCTGAGCGCTGAACTGGCGGGCCAGCGCAATCGTTTCGACATTGCCCTGGACAACTACGTGACCCAGGCCATCAACACCCAGGATCCGGGCATTTCCGAGCGCGCGTTCCACATTGCCGAGTACCTGGGGGCCGATCAGGCGGCACTGGACACCTCGCTGATCTGGGCCAAGAACGCGCCCGACGACCTGGAAGCGCAACGAGCCGCCGCCATCCAACTGGCCCGCGCCGGGCGTTATGACGACTCCATGCTCTATATGGAGAAGGTTCTGCAAGGCAAGGGCGATACCCATTTCGACTTTCTCGCCCTGTCGGCCGCAGACACTGATCAGGATACTCGCGACGGCCTGATGAGCAGTTTCGACCGCCTGCTGCAAAAACATCCGCACAACAGCCAGCTGATCTTCGGCAAGGCCTTGCTGATGCAGCAGAATGGTGACGTCAAAGAAGCCCTGACCTTGCTGGAGCAGAACCCGCCGGAAGAAGGAGAAGTGGCGCCACTGCTGCTGCGGGCCCGCTTGCTGCAAGGCCTGAACCGCGGCAAGGAAGCCCTGCCGCTGCTGGAAAAGAGCATCCGCAAGTACCCCGGTGACAAACGCCTGCGCCTGACCTATGCCCGCATGCTGGTGGAACAGGACCGCATGGACGATGCCAAGACCCAGTTCTCCAGCCTGGTCCAGCAGTACCCGGAAGACGATGAGTTGCGTTACTCCCTGGCCTTGGTCTGCCTGGAAGCCCAGGCCTGGCAAGAAGCCAAAGGTTACTTGGAGGACCTGATCGCCCGGGAAAGCCATGAAGACTCGGCACACCTCAACCTTGGGCGGATCGCCGAAGCACTCAACGACCCACAAGGGGCGCTGATCGAGTACGCCCAGGTCGGTCCAGGTAACGACTACCTGCCAGCACAACTGCGTCAAGCCGATGTCCTGATGAACAGCGGCCGCACCGACGAAGCGCAAGAACGCTTGGTGGCGGCCCGCGACGCCCAGCCCGACTATGCCATCCAGTTGTACCTGATCGAAGTCGAGACCCTGTCAGCGAACAACCAGGACGAGCGGGCCTGGACGGTCATCCAACAAGCCCTGTTGCAATACCCCGACGACAGCAACCTGCTGTACACACGCGCCATGCAGGCGGAAAAACGCGACGACCTGGCGCAGATGGAAAAAGACCTGCGCCTGATCATCCAGCGCGAACCGGACAACGCCATGGCCTTGAACGCCCTGGGCTACACCTTGTCCGACCGTACAACCCGCTACGCCGAAGCCAAAACGCTGATCGAGCAAGCCTACCTCCTGACTCCGGAAGACCCAGCGGTCATGGACAGCCTGGGCTGGGTGAATTTCCGCCTGGGCAACCTCGACGAGGCAGAGCGTCTGCTGCGCCAGGCCCTGGAACGCTTCCCCGACCAGGAAGTCGCGGCGCATCTGGGCGAAGTGCTGTGGAACAACGGTAAGCAGCGCGAGGCCAAGCAGATCTGGAGCAAGTTCATCAAGGACCAGCCCGACAGCCCTGTCCTGCGTGACACCATCAAACGCCTGACCGGATCAGAGACTCTTTAAGACCATGTTTTTGCGCCACTTCATTATTTTCAGCTTCATCGCCCTGCTGGCCGGCTGTGCCGGCTTCGGTGCCCGCGAGTCCGTTCAGGGCCAGGGCAGTCCCGCGCAATGGCGCCTGCACAAAGATCAACTGACCGGCCTCGATGGCTGGCAGATCAACGGCAAGATCGGCATTCGCGCCCCAAAGGACTCGGGGAGCGGCACCCTGTTCTGGCTGCAGCGCCAGGACTACTACGACATTCGCCTGTCCGGCCCGCTGGGTCGTGGGGCTGCGCGCCTTACCGGTCGTCCCGGCCAGGTCAGCCTGGAAGTGGCCAACCAGGGCCGCTATGAAGCCACCAGCCCGGAAACTCTTCTGGAAGAACAAATGGGCTGGAAATTGCCCGTGTCGCATTTGGCCTGGTGGGTTCGCGGCCTGCCGGCGCCCGGCAGCAAAAGCCGCCTGACCCTGGACGGCGACAGCCATCTGGCAAACCTTGAACAAGACGGCTGGCAAGTGGAATACCGCAACTACTCGCAGCAGAACGGTTACTGGCTGCCTGAGCGCATCAAACTGCATGGCAGCGACCTTGACGTCACCCTGGTGATCAAGGAATGGCAACCTCGCAAGCTGGGGCAATGACATGTCCCAAGAGAAACTGACCCTGCCCTCCCCGGCCAAACTCAATCTGATGCTGCACATCCTGGGTCGTCGCGCTGATGGCTATCACGAGTTGCAGACCCTGTTTCAGTTCCTCGACTACGGCGATGAAATCACCTTCGCCCTACGTGACGACGGTGTCATTCGCCTGCACACCGACTTCCCCGGGGTACCCCACGACAGCAACCTGATCGTCAAGGCAGCCAAAAAACTGCAGGAACAGTCCGGCTGCACTCAGGGCATCGATATCTGGATCGACAAGATCCTGCCCATGGGCGGCGGGATCGGCGGCGGCAGTTCCAACGCTGCCACTACCCTGCTGGGCCTCAATCATCTCTGGCAACTGGGCTGGGATGAGGATCGACTGGCCCAACTGGGACTGACACTGGGCGCCGACGTCCCGGTTTTCGTGCGTGGACATGCGGCTTTTGCTGAAGGCGTGGGGGAAAAACTCACCCCCGAAAACCCCGAAGAGCCGTGGTACCTGGTACTGGTCCCGCAAGTGTCTGTAAGTACAGCAGAAATTTTTTCAGATCCGCTGTTGACACGTGACAGCGCGCCCATTAAAGTGCGCCCCGTTCCCAAGGGAAACAGCAGAAACGACTGCCTTCCGGTAGTTGCAAGGCGTTATCCAGAAGTACATAACGCATTGAATTTGCTAGGTAAATTTACCGAAGCAAAACTGACTGGAACTGGAAGTTGTGTGTTTGGGGGCTTCCCAAGCAAAGCTGAAGCTGATAAAGTCTCGGCCCTTCTTACAGAGACCCTTACAGGGTTTGTGGCAAAAGGAAGCAACGTTTCGATGTTGCATCGCAAGCTGCAAAGTCTGCTCTAACGGAAACGAATGCAAGGCATTCGAAGCAACAGATACAGGGGCGTCGCCAAGCGGTAAGGCAGCAGGTTTTGATCCTGCCATGCGTTGGTTCGAATCCAGCCGCCCCTGCCATTTTCCTTATACTCATCCAGGTATACCCTCAGCCTTCAGGTACTGCGCGTGTCCAAGATGATGGTCTTTACGGGGAACGCTAACCCCGATCTGGCTCGGCGTGTCGTACGTCAGCTGCATATCCCTCTCGGTGACATCTCTGTTGGAAAATTTTCCGACGGCGAAATTACTGCCGAGATCAATGAAAATGTCCGCGGTAAAGACGTTTTCATTATTCAGCCGACTTGCGCTCCGACCAACGATAACCTGATGGAACTCGTCGTGATGGCTGATGCCTTCCGCCGCTCCTCAGCGACTCGTATCACTGCTGTTATTCCTTATTTTGGTTATGCCCGTCAGGATCGCCGTCCGCGTTCCGCACGTGTGGCCATCAGCGCGAAAGTCGTGGCTGACATGCTCACCGTAGTCGGCATCGACCGTGTTCTCACGGTTGATCTGCATGCTGACCAGATTCAGGGTTTCTTCGATATTCCGGTAGATAACATCTACGGCTCCCCGGTTCTGGTGGATGACATCGAAGACCAGCGTTTCGAAAACCTGATGATCGTGTCTCCGGACATTGGTGGCGTCGTGCGTGCACGTGCCGTGGCCAAGTCCCTGGGCGTGGATCTCGGGATCATCGACAAGCGTCGTGAGAAAGCCAATCACTCCGAAGTGATGCATATCATTGGCGACGTCGAAGGACGCACCTGCATTCTGGTCGATGACATGGTCGATACCGCCGGCACCCTGTGCCACGCGGCCAAGGCCCTGAAAGAGCATGGCGCAGCCAAGGTCTTTGCCTACTGCACACACCCTGTGCTGTCGGGTCGAGCCATCGAGAACATTGAAAATTCCGTGCTGGACGAGCTGGTGGTGACCAACACCATCCCGCTGTCCGCTGCAGCACAAGCTTGTGCGCGTATCCGCCAACTGGATATCGCACCGGTAGTTGCCGAGGCGGTCCGCCGCATCAGCAATGAAGAATCGATCAGCGCGATGTTCCGCTAAGGGTTAGTCCCTGGCAAAACATCCCGATGACGAAAAGCGCCCCGTCCCAACCTCTGTTGGGACGGGGCTTTTTTGCCCATATCGCCTTTAGCGCTGGTCGCAAACGCTGGGGCGAGTGTGGTTATTTTGGAGATACAACATGAACGATTTTACTCTGAATGCTGAAGTGCGTTCCGACCTGGGGAAAGGTGCGAGCCGCCGCCTGCGTCGTCTCGCAAGCCTGGTTCCAGCGGTAGTTTACGGTGGCGACAAAGCCCCTGAGTCCATCAGCATGCTGGCCAAAGAAGTGGCCAAGCTGCTGGAAAACGAAGCTGCCTACAGCCACATCATCGAACTGAACGTGGGTGGCACCAAGCAGAACGTCGTGATCAAAGCCCTGCAACGTCACCCAGCCAAAGGCCACGTGATGCACGCTGACTTCGTTCGCGTGGTAGCGGGTCAGAAACTGACCGCCATGGTTCCAGTACACCTGATCAACGAAGCAGCACCGGTCAAGAAAGGCGGCGAGATCTTCCGCGCAGCCACCGAGATCGAAGTTTCCTGCCTGCCGAAAGACCTGCCTGAGTTCATCGAAGTCGACATGGCTGAAACCGACGTCGGCACCGTGATCCACTTGTCCAACCTCACCGCCCCTAAAGGTGTTGAGTTTGTTGCTCTGGCACACGGCAACGACCTGGCAGTAGCCAACGTCTATGCGCCACGTGTTGCAGCAGAGAAAGAAGAAGGCGCAGCAGAGTAATGCTCTGACGCCGGAGTTAAGCGGAATACATCGCGGACTGGAACGTAGCGAGAAAGCGGGCGAGAACGCGAAGTTTGCCGCAAGGCA
Organism: Pseudomonas sp. LD120; assembly: GCF_009861525.1. Taxonomy (GTDB): domain Bacteria; phylum Pseudomonadota; class Gammaproteobacteria; order Pseudomonadales; family Pseudomonadaceae; genus Aquipseudomonas. The sequence goes on from NZ_WVHL01000006.1 coordinate 110,020, forward strand.
ACCAAGCACTTGTCGTCCATTTTCGCCGTAGCACCGGTTGCGGCGATGTTATCCACCACTCCAAAGAAGGGCCCCTATCGTGACTGCCATCAAACTGATCGTTGGCCTGGGTAATCCAGGTGCCGAATACGAACAGACCCGGCATAACGCAGGGGCCCTTTTTGTTGAGCGCATCGCCGACAAACAAGGCATCAGTCTGGTCGCCGATCGCAAATATTTCGGCCTGACCGGGCGCTTCAGTCACCAAGGTCAGGACATTCGTCTGTTGATCCCCACCACCTACATGAACCGCAGCGGCCAGGCCGTGGCGGCGCTTGCCGGCTTCTTTCGCATCAAGCCGGAAGAGATCCTGGTGGCCCACGACGAACTCGACTTGCCGCCCGGCGTCGCCAAGCTCAAGACCGGTGGCGGGCATGGCGGGCACAACGGGCTGCGGGACATCATCGCGCAGCTCGGTAATCAGAATACCTTTCACCGCCTGCGGCTCGGCATCGGCCACCCGGGCGTTGCCAGTATGGTTTCAAACTTTGTCCTGGGTCGTGCGCCACGCGCCGAACAGGAAAAACTCGATGCCAGCATCGATTTTGCCCTCGGCGTGCTGCCGGATATCTTCGCCGGTGAATGGAATCGCGCGATGAAAAACCTGCACAGCCAGAAGGCCTGACTCTACTCCTCGGGGAATACACCATGGGATTCAATTGCGGCATCGTCGGCCTGCCTAACGTCGGCAAGTCCACCCTGTTCAACGCCCTGACCAAATCCGGGATCGCGGCCGAGAACTTCCCCTTCTGCACCATCGAGCCCAACAGCGGCATCGTGCCGATGCCCGACCCGCGCCTGGATGCCCTGGCCGCCATCGTCGTGCCCGAGCGCGTGCTGCCGACCACCATGGAGTTCGTCGACATCGCCGGCCTGGTGGCCGGTGCCTCGAAAGGTGAAGGCCTGGGTAACAAGTTCCTGGCCAACATCCGCGAAACCGATGCCATCGCCCACGTGGTTCGCTGCTTCGAAGACGACAACGTGATCCACGTGTCCAACAGCGTCGATCCCAAGCGCGACATCGAGATCATCGACCTGGAGCTGATCTTCGCCGACCTCGACAGCTGCGAAAAACAGCTGCAGAAAGTGGCCCGCAACGCCAAGGGCGGCGACAAAGAAGCTGTGGCCCAAAAAGCCCTGCTGGAGCAATTGATCGCCCACTTCACCGAAGGCAAGCCAGCCCGCAGCCTGATGAAGGACATGAGCAGCGATGAGAAGCTGATCATCCGTGGCTTCCACCTGTTGACCACCAAGCCGGTGATGTACATCGCCAACGTTGCCGAAGACGGCTTCGAGAACAACCCGTTGCTGGACGTGGTCAAGGCCATCGCCGAAGAAGAAGGCGCGATCGTGGTGCCGGTGTGCAACAAGATCGAGGCGGAAATCGCCGAGCTTGAAGACGGCGAAGAAAAGGACATGTTCCTGGAGGCCCTGGGCCTGGAAGAACCTGGCCTGAACCGGGTGATCCGCGCCGGCTACGAAATGCTCAACCTGCAGACCTACTTCACCGCCGGGGTGAAGGAAGTCCGCGCTTGGACCGTGCGCGTCGGCGCCACCGCGCCACAAGCCGCCGCTGTGATCCACACCGACTTCGAAAAAGGCTTCATCCGCGCCGAAGTCATCGCCTACAACGACTTCATCCAGTTCAAGGGTGAAGCCGGTGCCAAGGAAGCCGGTAAATGGCGCCTGGAAGGCAAGGAATACATCGTCAAGGACGGCGACGTGATGCACTTCCGCTTCAACGTGTAACCCTGTTCAGCCCCATTGCCGCGCAATGGGGCTGACCTCCCCCGCTCTATCCAGCGCCCCTAGAAATAGGTGGTCGCCCCCGCGAAGAACGCCCGTCCGGGCACATAGAAGTTGGTCGATCCGTCCCGCAGGTCCTTGTCCATCAGGTTCTGTACCCCGCCGTTCAGGGTCAGCCACTTGGTCACCGCCAGATTCGCCGTCAGGTCGTAGGTGGTGTAGGACTGCACGAAATCATTGCCCATGCCCCGCTGCTTGCCGACGTGCTGCGCCGACAGTTCGGTGCTCAAACGGTCGTTGATCTGCCAGTCCAGCGCGCTGAATGCCGACAGTTTGGGTGAGCTGATCAAGTCTTCTCCGGTGCTCAGGTTCCGGCTTTCCAGCATGTAGGTAGCGTTGGTGCGCCACGTCACGGAGTCCCCCAACGGCACACGGGTGGTGCCTTCCCAACCACGAGTACGTGCCTTGTCGACGTTTTCCAGCATGGTCCACCAGCGGCCCTGGTACTGGCCCAACGGGCCGTATTCGATCTTGTCGGTGAAATCGGTGTGAAAGTAAGTCAGGCCGGCCTCCCAGCCGTCATGCTCGAACGCCACGCCGATTTCCTTGTTGGTGCTGGTTTCCGGCATCAGGTTCGGATTGCCAGCCATCCAGCAACTGCCGGTGACATAACCCAACGGACGCAACGATCCACAACCACGGCCTCTGGACTCGGTCGCCGCTCCCGCACTGCCCTCCTTCAGGCTCGGCGCACGAAAGCCCTTGGAAACTCCCCCGCGTACGGCCCAGTCAGGGTGCGGGTGATAGACCACGTAGGCCCGCGGGCTGTTGTGGTTGCCGTACTTCTCGCTGTGGTCGAAACGGTTGCCCAGGGTCAGGGACAAGTTGTCCAGCAGGAACAGCTCATTGTCTAGTCCTGAAATAGGTTGACACTTGTTTCACTCAAAACGCCCGATGCACCGCATCGGGCGTTTTGTATTTGAGCGCTAGATGGGGTCGCTCAGCGTTATAAATTGATACCGACTCACTCACCATCTTCCTTGCATGCGCCAAGTTCTCTGGTCGATGAAACAGAAACTCTGTCTTCAAGATCCCATTCACCCGCTCCGCCAAAGCATTCTGGTAGCAGTCATAACCGTCCGTCATCGAACAACGGATTCCGTGTTTGGCATGCAGCGCCTGATAAAGCGCAGAACAGTATTGGCTACCCCGATCCGAGTGATGCACCAACGGTAATTCGGTTTGACGCTGCTTCACGGCACTGCGCAGCGCTCGTATTACCGACTCGGTCCGTAAGTTTTCATGGACGTGATAACCCACAATCTTGCGCGAGTAAGCGTCGGTCACAAGACTCAGATACGCCACACCTTCGCGAGTGGGTAGATAGGTGATGTCGGCCACCCAGACCTGCTCCGGACCATTTGGCACCACTTGATCAGGGCCGGATTTAAGCAGGTTTGGATGGCGCCGGAAGCGATGATGACTGTCGGTAGTCTTATGGTAAGCACGCTTGCGAGCCACCAGCAGGCGATGTTCGCGCAAGATTGCAAACAGCCGATCACGGCCTACTTGAAGTTCAAGCAGGGGCTGGCAATGCAGCAGATGGTGCAGCTTGCGGGTGCCCAAGCGGGGCTGGTGCAAGCGCTTGTATTGGACGAAATCCATCACTCTCTGGTCGAGGGTCAAGCGCGCGTCCTGAGCTTGGTTGCGCTTGTAGTAGGCCTGTCGGCTAATCCCCATGAACTGGCAAGCCCTACTGATACTCAGGTCCTGGATTTGCTTTTGCGTGAGGACTTGCCGGGACGCTTTTTTACGACGCTGATCCCGTAATCGTTCTTTAGAACATTGACTACCGCCTCAAGGAACTGGGCTTTCTGATTCGACAGCGCGAGCTGCGCTTCCAGCTCCTTGATACGTTGTTCCGGGGTTAACGGCAGGGCGGGCTCATTCACGGAAATGGTCCTCGAAGAGCGAATTGAAGCGCCTTGGCTCCAGTCCTGGAGGCCATGCTTGCGCAACCAGACCAGAACAGTTGATCGACCTTGGATACCGTAGCGCTGTTGAGCCTCTTTATAACTCAACTCGCCTTTTTCGACCTGATCCACCACGGCCAGTTTAAAAGCCAGCGTGTAATCACTCTGCGTGCGCTTGATCTCAGTGCTCATCACCCTCTCCTTGAATAAGGTCAGAAGGTGTCAACCTTATTCAGGACGGGACACATCCTCGATAAAAGCCGCCGAGTAATCGCCCTTCAAGGTCGAGCCATTGACCGGCGTGCCCTGGTAATCCACGGGCACGGTGCCAAGGGTGCTGGTGTTGGTCAGTTCCTCACGCTTCCATTGCCCACCCAGCGTCAGGCGCTGGTCCACCAGCAGTTCGAAGGGCATGTTGAGGCTGCCTTCGACGATCTTCTCTTCGGAGTTGGCCTTACCCGCATCAAGGTCATTGCGGTACTTGTTCAGGTAGGCGTCGAGCTTGGAGGTGCCGAAACTCCAGTCGCCGCTGTGGGACAGGATGTAGCTGTCGCGGGTCAGGCGGCTGGGGCCGAAGGCGCCACCAATGGTTTCGTCCCAATCACCAAAGGTCTTCTTCGATGACCAGGAATGCTCAACGCCATGCACCGCCTCGAAGGACAGGCTCTGCTCTTCGTTGATCTGCCAGTCCAGCAGGGCATTGACGCTCTGGTCCTTGGAGCCGCCGGCGCCGTCGTCGTACATGAAATCGCCTTGGGCATCGCGCCGTGCCTCGACCTCATCCGCTGCCCGCCGCGTGACGTTGGCGCCCAGGCGCAGGCCCAGGGACGTGGTCAACGGGCCCGCCGCGTTCACGCTGTACTGGGTGGTCTGGCCCCGGTCGGAGTCCTTGGGCACGGTGATGTGGGTGCTCGCCGAACCGGTCCAGGTTCGCGAGACCTTGCGGGTGATGATGTTGATCACCCCGCCCATGGCGTCCGAGCCGTAGAGCGACGACATCGGTCCACGGACGATCTCGATGCGCTCGATCATGTTCGGCGAAATCCAGTTCAGGTCCTGACGCGCCAGGTCACGACGATAACTCAGGTCGGCGGAGCTGCCGACCCGTTTGCCGTCCACCAGAATCAGCGTGTACTTGTCGTCCAGGCCCCGCAGCTTGATCTTCGACTGCTCGCCCACCGGGCCGAAACCACCGGTCACTCCCGGCACTCGGCGCAGCAGGGTGTTGAGGTCGTAGACCGGCTGGCGCTCGATTTCCTCACGGGTAATGACGCTGACGCTGGCCGGAGCATCCTTGAGGTCAGTGGCGCCGCCGGTAGCGGTGACAAACGCAGTGTCCAGTTCCAACGGCGCCGGCTTGGTCTCTTCTGGCGTCGCGCCGGCCTGCGCCAGCGGTGGCAACAGGCCGACACCGGCGCTGAGCAGAAGCGAATGGAACAGGCAGGAGCTGACTTTCATGACAAACGATCCTTGTCGATTCAATGCACCTTGGTGGTGCATCAAGGGAGAGGGGATCGAAGTGTAATGCTAATAAATATCATTTATAAATAGGAATATTTCTCGACCTGCGCCTTTCGGTCCATGCCATGTGCAAACACGGCCCCGTAACCCCCCCCGTTCGCGAGCGGTTCCAGGGCCGATGCTGACAGCGCCGAAGGCTCAGCAGATGTCTTCGTAAGGCAGGCCCACATAGTTCTCGGCAATGTTCACCAGGCCCGCGTGGGAATTGAGGAAATACTCGCGATCGGCCTGCTGCATCTTGTGGTCCCAGGCGTCCTGGTGCTCGCCGAAATCGTGCAGCAGGTTGGTCATGAACCAGCTGAAACGCTCGCCCTTCCACACCCGACGCAAGGCCAGCTCGGAGTATTTTTCCAACAGATCGCTGCGCCCCTCGCGGTACACCTTGACCAGGATCCGGTACAGGTAACACACGTCGGAAGCCGCCAGGTTCAGGCCCTTGGCCCCGGTGGGCGGGACGATGTGCGCAGCGTCGCCGACCAGGAACAGCTTGCCGTACTGCATCGGCTCGACCACGTAGCTGCGCAGCGGCGCGATGCTTTTCTCCAGCGCCGGCCCGGTCACCAGATCCGCCGCCACCTGCGCCGGCAGACGGGCCTTGAGCTCGTTCCAGAAGCGCTCGTCGGACCAGTCCTCGACCTTGTCGCTCAGCGGCACTTGCAGGTAGTAGCGGCTGCGGGTCAGGGAGCGCTGGCTGCAGAGCACAAAGCCGCGCTCATGCTGACCATAGATCAGCTCATGGTTGACCGGCGGGGTATCGGACAACAGCCCCAGCCAGCCGAAGGGGTACTCGCGCTCGTAGTGGGTCAGCACCTGCTCGGGAATGCTCTTGCGCGCTACGCCATGAAAACCGTCGCAACCGGCGATGTAGTCGCAATCGATGCGGTGCTGCTGGCCGTCCTTTTCATAGGTGAGGTAGGGCTGTGCGCCCTTCATATCGTGGGGCTGCACCTGGTCCGCCGAGTAGATGATCGGCGCCCCGCAGGCCGCGCGGGCCTCCATCAGGTCACGGGTGACTTCGGTCTGGCCGTAGACCATCACCGTCTTGCCACCGGTCAGGGCCTTGAGGTCGATGCGCACGCGCTTGCCGCCCATCAACAGTTCCACGCCCTCGTGGACCAGGCCTTCGGCATCCATGCGCTGAGACACCCCGGCCTCGCGCAACATGTCCACGGTGCCCTGCTCGAGCACCCCGGCGCGGATGCGGCCGAGCACGTAATCCGGGGTCTGGCGCTCGACAATCACTGTGTCGATACCGGCCTTGTGCAGCAGTTGGCCCAGCAGAAGGCCGGAAGGTCCGGCGCCGATAATCGCAACCTGAGTTTTCATTGTTGTCGTCTCATAAGGGCATTCCAGTGACCCGGTGGGCACAAACTGGAATTTATGGTTATTGTTGTACCCCTGCATTTTTGCCGACAGAAACGCGGAAAAATGGTGATAAGCCACGCTAAAAATGCACTTTTGAAAACAGCGTTCGATTATCGAGCACTCTAGCCACCCCGTTTCGACAGGTCGCGTCCGATGAAAGCCAGCCGCTCCAGCATCCCGGTGTTCAAGCTCTATGGGGAAAACCAGGCCTGGCCGACCCCAGACCTGCTGCACTGCGAATCCATCCCCAAGCGCAGCAGCCTGCACCATTGGGAGATCAAGCCGCACCGTCACGCCGACCTCTACCAACTGCTGTATGTGCAGCGCGGCCAGGCCCTGGTGGAAGTCGAGGGACGGCGCCAGGACGTGCGCGAAGCAGCGATCCAGGTAGTCCCGCCATTGATGGTTCACGGCTTTCAGTTCTCGGAAAACATCCAGGGTTACGTGCTGACCCTGGGCGCACCGCTGGTGGCCCAGCTGGAAGCGCAACTGGGGGCGCCCCTGGCTGTGCTCGCGTCTTCCGCCTGCTACCCGGTGGGCCGTGACCGCCACAGCCTCAACACCCTGTTCAAGGCGCTGATGAATGAATACGAAGGCAGCGCCGCCGCCCGCGACCTGCTACTGCATTCACTGGTCAACGTGCTGGTGGTGTGGATCAGTCGCCGTGGCCAGCAGAACACCCCACCGAGCAATCGCGGCGAGCGCAATCAGCAACTGTTGGGGCATTTCATCAAGCTGGTGGAGCAGCACTATCAGCAACACCCCACGGTGGAGTCCCTGGCCCATCGCATCGGCCTGTCCAGCGTGCACCTCAACACCCTGTGCCGGGAACTGGCCGGGCAGAGCGCGCTGCAGATGCTCCACCAGCGCCTGATGCTGGAAGCCAAGCGCGGCCTGATCTACACCAACATCAGCATCAGCCAGCTGTCGGACAACCTGGGATTCAGCGACCCGACCTACTTCTCACGCTTCTTCAAGCGCCTCAGCGGCCAGTCGCCCAATGCCTTTCGCCAGAGCGCCGGGCAAGCCCCCGGCAGTCGCTGAGGCGACGCGAGTTTTGTACAGCTCGTCGATTTGTCTTAACAAATCTCGCCACACGCCGCCGACGGCGGTCGCCAACCTTGTCGCAGAAACCATCTATCCAATTGATTTAAAACGATAAATTAAAAATAAAAGGATTGGCACGCTAGTTGAGACGCTCTGCCGGCGCGTCAGGAGTCCTGCTCCTGCCAGCGCTCCCATAACAATAAGGCAGACCTTCTCATGCATCAGACCTCCTCGCGCCTGCGCGTCCTTGCACTCACCTCCAGCCTGCTACTGACCGCCCACGCCCCCTGGCTCCAGGCCAGCGAAGGCGGCGTGTCCTCCTGGCCCATGGGCATCGAACTCTACGGCATGGGCATCCTGCCGCCGCCCGGCACCTACGCCCAGGTCTTCGTTGGCAACTACCTGGCCGACAGCCTGCGGGACGACGCGGGTCACCGCGCGGCCAGCATCGACTTGCGAGTCACCAGCGTGGTGCCACGTTTTGTCTGGGTCACCGAGCAACAGGTGCTGGGGGCCCAACTCGGTTTCCACGCCCTGCTGCCGCTGAACGACATGCGCCTGAACATTCAGAACGGCCCCCACGATCACAAGCGTGGCATCGGCGACGCCCATCTTGGCCCGGTGCTGGGCTTTCATCACAGCAACAAGTTCCACAGTGCCCTGGGGGTCGATTTCGTCCTGCCCAGCGGCGGCGAATACAACAAGGACGACCTGATCAACCTGGGCAACCACTACTACACCGTGCAAGCGGTGTATGCCATGACCTACACCGATCCGCAGGGCTTCAACGCCGATGTGCGTCTGATGCACGACTACAACTTCGAAAACCGCGCCACCCACTATCAGTCCGGACGCGAGCTGCATGCCGACTACAGCCTCGGCTGGGGGCTGGGCAATGGCTGGGTGATCGGCGTCGGCGGGCACGCTTATCAGCAGATCAGCGACGATAAGTGCAGCGTCGCCGATTGCGCCACCGCGCCCCAGGTGCAAGCCAGTGATGGTAATCGCGGACGCTCGTTCTCCATCGGCCCGGCGGTGCAATTTCGCAGCAAGAGCGGCTGGTCGCTGAGCGCCAAATGGCAGGACGAGTCGGCGGTGCGCAACCGCGCCGAGGGCCAGACCTACTGGCTGAAATTCACCACCGCGCTCTGAATCCCCCCTGAATCAACACACTCTGAACCGCCGAACGCCGCGCCCTCTGCTGCCGAAACGCTGCAGAGGGCCGGTTCAACGGCCCTTGAGGCGATAGCTGACCTGGGCCCGGCTCATGCCGAGCATCTGCGCCGCCGCGGTGATGTTGCCCCCGGAGCGCTCCAGGGCCAGATGCACCAGGCGCAATTCGATCTCTTCCAGCGATGTGCTCAAAGCCGGCGCCCGCCCGGAGAGAAACGCCTGCAGGCTGGCCAGCTCCGGCTCCTCGAGCGGCGCCTCAGCCGCCCTGGCCGCCGCTGAAGCTGGCGCAGGCTCACGCACCGTCGGTGGCGCCAGGCGCCCGTCGGCATTCAAGCCAATGGCAACTCCCGCCAGGGGCGTCCCCGCCTCACTCAGGTGCACCACATCGATGATTTCGCCGTCGCCGGCGGCAATCACCCCCCGCTCGATGAGGTTCTGCAACTCGCGGATATTGCCGGGAAAGCGGTAGGTCAGCAGCGCATTCACCAACCGCGTGCTGCAACCCGCCAGTTGACGCCCGTGGCGCTGGCTGAAGCGGTGCAGGAAATAACTCATCAGCAGGGGAATGTCTTCGCGGCGCTCGCGCAGAGGCGGCAGATGAATGGGAAACACATTCAGGCGATAGAACAAATCCTCACGAAAGCGCCCGGCCTCCACTTCACGCCGCAGGTCGAGGTTAGTCGCCGCGATCACTCGCACATCCACCCGCAGCGGCTCGCTGCCCCCCACCCGCTCGATCTCGCCTTCCTGCAAGGCCCGCAGGATCTTGCTCTGGGCCGAAAGGCTGAGGGTGGCGATCTCATCGAGAAACAAGGTGCCGCCATGAGCCCGCTCGAAGCGCCCCGGGCGCGAACGGTCGGCGCCGGTAAAGGCCCCCCGCTCCACGCCGAACAGTTCGGCCTCCACCAGGTTTTCCGGCAGGGTCGCGCAGTTCAGCGCCACCAGGGGCTGCTGCCGACGGCTGCTGGCCTGATGCAGATGGCGCGCGAACAATTCCTTGCCCACCCCCGACTCTCCGGTCAGCAGCACCGTGGCCTGGGTCGGCGCCACCCGCTGCAACAACTGGCTGGCGGCCACAAAGGCCGCCGAGATGCCGACCAATTGCTGTTCGTCGGGCGATACCGGTAGCTCGGCGACCTGCGTCTGCATCCCCGAGGCATAGGCGCTGCGGCTGAGAAAATCCCCTGGGTCGAGGTACATCAGGTCGACATCGATGTCGTCCCACAGCTGCGCCGGCTTGCCAACAATCCGACAGGCCGACTGCCCCATCGAGCGGCATTCCAACTCGCGAAACACCACCAGCCGCCCCAGCAGCGACGAGGCGTAGCCACTGGCATAACCGATCTCCATCCAGCACGCGGGCTCGCCGCCCAGGCCATAGGCGGCGATGTGCTCGTCGTCCTCCAATGAGTTATGCCAGAGAAATTCCGAATAGAAATGGCCGATGCTGGAGTCGATCTCGAAACGCACCACCTCGACATTGACCATGCCTTCGAGCATGTGCAGGCGCGGCCCAGCGCTGTAGAGGCTGGCGTGATCGCCGTCCGGCCACTGCTCGCTGACCTGGGCCGCGTCCCGGGCCCCGGCCTGCCAGCCGATGCGGGTGATCAGGCCACGGGCCTTGTCGAAGCCCAGGGCCTCGATCAACTCACGACGAATGGAGCCGAACGCCGACCCTTGCATCAGCATCATCCGTTGCCCGCACAACCAGATGCTGCCGTCCTGGGGCGCAAAGGCCACGGTCTCGGCCAATTGTTCAGCCGAGGGCAGGCCGCGGGCCTCGAACTGGCTGGTGCGATCGACGATCAAGCGCTTTTGCCGCCCCAGCATCTGCTTGAGGAAGTCTTCATCCGCAGGGCGGCCGGGCTGGCTGGAAGGAGAACGAGTCATGGGCAATCAACGGGCAGCTCAGGGGCCTTGCAGTATGCCCCGGTGCTTTGCCGGGTCAATCACCGTCCCTCCTGGCCGCAGGCGAGGCGCAGATTCTGGCCGGTAACCGCACAGTTTCTGCAAGCGCCCCGGGAGTGCCGAGCTTTCGACGCCCTTGCGACTTCTCTGCATAAATTTCCGCAGTACGCCTTCCACGACGGGTCTCATGACAAACAAAAAACAACTAACCTATTGTTTTAAAACAATATTTTTACAATAAGCGACCGTGGCACGATAGTTGTTATGCACAGGCAGACACTCATCCATAACAAGACCACAGGTGACCTTGCCATGCTTTCTGCCTTCCTTGCGCCGCCCCTGCCCTGTCCCTCACTTCTGCACCACGGCCCACTCCGCAACGCAGCCCCCCACGGCTGAAGCGCCGCCGTAGCGGGCATCCCTCCCTACCCTCCCGAGCCATCGGCTTGATTGCCGACAGCCGAGCCATGGCCACCAACAAGAGAGCACCCCATGACTGCGACTCGACCTGCCTATCAACACCTGGAACTGCAACCCATCGCCGGACGCTGGCGCGCCGGCAGCAGCGGCCAAATGCTGGCGGTCCTCGACCCGTTCACCGAGCAATGCCTGCTGCAGGTCAGCCTGGCCAACCGCCAGGACCTCGATGACGCCTATACCAAGGCCCGCCAGACCCAGGCCCAATGGGCCGCCAGCGTGCCCGCGCAACGCAGCCAAGTGTTGCTCAACGCCGCGCGGATCTTCGATGAGCGCCGCGAAGAAATCATCGGCTGGCTGGTCCGCGAGTCCGGCAGCACCCGGATCAAGGCGCAGATCGAATGGGGCGCGGCCCGCGCCATCATCGTCGAAGCGGCCAGCCTGCCCAGCCGGGTCCATGGGCGGATCGTCGCCTCCAACGTCCCTGGCAAGGAAAGCCGCGTCTACCGCAAGCCCCTGGGGGTGATCGGGATCATCAGCCCGTGGAACTTCCCCCTGCACCTGAGCGCCCGCTCCCTGGCCCCGGCCCTGGCCCTGGGCAACGCGGTGGTGATCAAGCCGGCCAGCGACACCCCGGTGACCGGTGGCCTGCTGCTGGCGCGGATCTTCGAGGAAGCCGGCCTGCCCGCCGGGGTGCTCAGCGTAGTGGTCGGCAGCGGGGCGGACATCGGCGATGCCTTTGTCGAGCACCCGGTGCCGGCGTTCATTTCCTTTACCGGCTCGACCCAGGTCGGCCGCAACATCGGGCGCATCGCCAGCGGCGGCGAGCACCTCAAGCACGTGGCCCTGGAACTGGGGGGCAACAGCCCGTTCGTGGTCCTGGCCGATGCCGACCTGGAACAAGCGGTGAACGCTGCGGTGGTGGGCAAGTTCCTGCACCAAGGGCAGATCTGCATGGCGATCAACCGCATCATCGTCGAGCAGCCGGTGCTGCAAGCCTTTACCCAACGCTTTGTCGAACGAGTCAAGGCCCTGCCGTATGGCGACCCAAGCCTGGCGGCCACGGTGGTCGGCCCGGTGATCAACAGCAAACAACTGGCCGGCCTGCAGGACAAGATCCGCCTGGCCCTGAGCGAGGGGGCGACCTTGCTGGTGGGCGGCCCGGCCACGGGCAACGTGCTGCCGCCCCATGTGTTCGGCGACGTCAGCGCCGACATGGAGATTGCCCGCGAAGAAATCTTCGGCCCCCTGGTGGGCATCCAGAGCGCACGGGATGCCGAGCACGCCCTGGAACTGGCCAATGCCAGTGAATACGGGCTGTCCAGCGCGGTGTTCAGCGCCAACCCGGAGCGTGGCGTGCAGTTCGCCCAACGCCTGCACGCAGGCATGAGCCACGTCAACGACATGCCGGTCAACGATGAGCCCAACGCGCCCTTTGGCGGTGAAAAGAATTCGGGCCTGGGCCGCTTCAACGGCGACTGGGCCATCGATGAATTCACCACCGACCACTGGATCACCCTGCAACACACACCGCGCCCCTATCCGTTCTGAGCGGGGCGCTTGTCCACCGAATCACCCCATAACAATACGGAGTACGCAATGTCCTCGCTCCTCAACAGCCCAGCGGTGAAACGCAGCCTTGCCCTGTGCCTGAGCCTGCCCCTGACGATGCTGGCCGCAACGGCCGCCGCCGATGGCGACGGCGTCTGGAAAAACGGTGAGAACGTCTACGCCAAGGTCTGCGGCCACTGCCACGAAAAGAACGTCGGCCCGCAAATCAAGGGACGCCAACTGCCAGCGCCTTACATCACCGCGATAGTGCGCAACGGCTTTCGCGCGATGCCGGCATTCCCGGCGTCGTTCATCGACGACAACGCCTTGCAGCAGGTCGCCGACTACATCTCCAAAGCCCCGGCCACGGCCGCCCAACCCTGAGGAGACGCCCATGAACATTGAACGTCGCTCACTGCTCAAGGGCATGGCCCTGGGCGGTCTGGCCAGCGTCGCAGTGACCGGCCCCGGCCTGAGCCTGGCCAACAGCGTGTTGGGCCCGTCCACCGGCCCACGGCTACCGACCCTGGCCCTGGTCAGCGCCGCCGTCGCCGACTCGGCTTTCGTCCAGGGGATCAACGCCAGCTCGGTGGCGCGCCAGGTCAACGTGCAACGCTGGGAGGCCAGCCTGGCGTCGATTCAGGCGCTGCAACAACGCCTGGGCAGTGGCCAGCGGCAACGCATCATCGGCCTGCTGGACGATGCCAGCGCCGCGCTGGTGCTCGACCAGGCCCGCAGCGCCGGGGCCCGGGTGCAATGGCTTGGCCAGCACCACAGCGATGCGCGGACCTCGCGCCACCAACTGCTGGGCACCACGGCCGCCCATGGCTGTGCCTTGCAACTGGGCCTGCAACTAAACGCCTGTGGCGCCGGTTTCAGCCTCAGTGAGCAGCGCCTGCTGGCACAGCCGGCGTTCCAGGCCGGCGCCCGCGCTCGCGACCCGCGCAGCGCTGAACAATGGGCCGCCACCCTGGGCTACAGCCTGGCCGAACTGGCCAGCGGCCGCCTCGGCCAGGCGCCGTTGGCCAGCCCTCGGGCCGTGCCATTGAGCGGCCATTTCGTTTCGTTCTCGATTGAGGCTTGAAGGAGCTGATCCAATGACTGAGCAAACCCAGAAGCCACTGTTGCCCCGGGGCGTGACTGCGGCCCGCTTCAATAAAGCCATCGCCCAGTTCCGTGCCCTGTTGGGGGACGACAACGTGCTGGTCAAGGACGACCAACTGGTGCCCTACACCAAGATCATGATGGCGGTGGACACCGCCGAGCACATGCCCTCGGCCGCCGTCACCGCCACCAGTGTCGAGCAGGTACAAGGGGTGGTGAAGATCTGCAACGAGCACAAGATTCCGGTCTGGACCATCTCCACCGGCCGCAACTTCGGCTACGGCTCGGCAGCGCCCGGCCAGCGCGGCCAGGTGATTCTCGACCTGAAGAAAATGAACAAGATCCTCCACGTCGACCCGGAATTGTGCACCGCACTGGTGGAGCCCGGGGTCACCTACCAGCAGCTTTACGACTACATCCAGGAACACAACCTGCCGCTGATGCTGTCCTTCTCGGCGCCTTCGGCCATCGCCGGCCCCCTGGGCAACACCATGGACCGCGGCGTCGGCTACACCCCCTACGGTGAACACTTCCTCATGCAGTGCGGCATGGAGGTGGTGCTGGCCAACGGCGACGTCTATCGCACTGGCATGGGCGGGGTCAAAGGCGACAATGCCTGGCAGGTGTTCAAGTGGGGCTACGGCCCGACCCTGGATGGCATGTTCACCCAGGCCAACTACGGCATCTGCACCAAGATGGGCTTCTGGCTGATGCCCAAGCCGCCAGTGTTCAAACCGTTCGAGATCAAGTTCGAGAACGAGTCGGACATCGCCGAGATCGTCGAATTCATCCGCCCGCTGCGCATCGCCCAAGTGATTCCCAACTCGGTGGTGATCGCCGGCGTGCTGTGGGAGGCCGCCACCTGCAACACCCGCCGCGCCGACTACACCCAAGAGCCTGGGCCCACCTCCGAGGCCATCCTCAAGCAGATCCAGAAGGACAAGAACCTCGGCGCCTGGAACGTCTATGCCGCTCTCTACGGCACCCAGGAGCAGGTGGACGTCAACTGGAAGATCGTCAATCAGGCCCTCAAGGCTCTGGGCAAGGGACGCATCGTCACCCAGGAGGAAGCCGGCACGACCCAACCCTTCCTGTACCGCTCGCAACTGATGTCCGGGGTACCCAACCTGCAAGAGTTCGGCCTATACAACTGGCGCGGCGGCGGTGGCTCGATGTGGTTCGCCCCGGTGAGCCAGGCCCGCGGCAGCGAGTGCAACAAGCAGCAGGCCCTGGCCAAGCAGATCCTCAACAAACACGGCCTGGACTATGTCGGCGAGTTCATCGTCGGCTGGCGCGACATGCACCACGTGATCGACGTGCTGTACGACCGCAGCAACCCGGAAGAAACCCAGCGCGCCAACGCCTGCTTCGCCGAGCTGCTGGATGTGTTCGAGCAGCATGGCTATGCCGTGTACCGGGTCAACACCGCCTTCCAGGAGCGGGTAGCGCAGAGCTACGGTCCGGTCAAGCGCAAGGTCGAGCACGCCATCAAGCGCGCCCTGGACCCGAACAACATCCTTGCCCCGGGCAAGTCCGGGATCGATCTGGCCAACCCTTTCTAAGCAGCTCGTGCCCCGTCGGCGTAGCGCCACGGGGCCCTTTGAAACACAGGAAAAGTCATGAAGTACAGCCCACTGCTCACAGCCCAAGCGCTGTTGCTGGCCGCGCCACTGGCCCTGGCCGACGGCGACGCGGTTCTCGGCAAGGCCCTGTTCAGCGCCCAATGCGGCTTTTGCCACAGCGCCGAGAACGGCAAACACCTGATGGGCCCCAGCCTGCACCAAGTCTTCGGCCGGGCCAGTGGCCAGGCCCAGGGTTTCAGCTACTCCAGCGCGCTACAGGGTGCCGGCCTGCAATGGAACGACGCCACCCTGGAACGCTGGCTGAGCAACCCGGCGGCCCTGGTACCGGGCAACCAGATGATGTTTCCCGGCCAGGCCGACCCGCAGAGCCGCCAGCACCTGATTGCCTACCTGAAAAGTCTGCACTGAGGCCGCAGGCAGCGACGCCTCAACTAGCGCAGCGCTGAAACGACAACGCCCGGAGCCTGGCCCCGGGCGTTTTTTTACCCGTCGAACAACCGCGCGTCAGGCTTTGCGGGTACGCGGCAGGAAGATCGCCAGCACTCCGAACAGCGGCAGGAACGAGCACAGGAAGTACACGTACTCGATGCCATGGATGTCCGCCAGGTGCCCCAGCAGCGCCGCGCCGATCCCGCCAAAACCGAACATCAGGCCGAAGAACACCCCGGCGATCATGCCGACGTTGCCCGGCACCAGTTCCTGGGCGTAGACCACGATGGCGGAGAACGCCGAGGCCAGGATGAAGCCGATCACCACGCTGAGGACGCTGGTCCAGAACAGGTCGACATGGGGCAGCAGCAGGGTGAACGGCGCCACCCCGAGGATCGAGAACCAGATCACCGCCTTGCGCCCGATCTTGTCGCCGATCGGCCCGCCAAAGAAGGTCCCCGCCGCTACCGCGCCGAGGAACAGGAACAGGTGCAGTTGCGAGCTGGCCACCGACAGGTCGAATTTCTCGATCAGGTAGAAGGTGAAGTAGCTGGTGAAGCTGGCCATGTAGAAATACTTGGAGAACACCAGCAGCCCAAGAACCACCAGGGCGCTGATCACCCGGTTCCTCGACAGGCCGTGGGTCGCCGCATGACCCTGCTTGAGCTTGTGCAGGCGCAGGTGGTTAGCGTACCAGCGACTGATGGCGTAGAGCACCGCCAGGGCCAACAGCGCGAACAGGCCGAACCAGGCCACATTGCCCTGGCCGTAGGGAATGATGATGGCGGCGGCCAGCAAAGGGCCGAATGCGGTGCCGGCATTGCCGCCCACCTGGAAGCTCGACTGCGCCAGGCCATAACGCCCGCCCGAGGCCAGCCGCGCGACCCGGGAAGCCTCCGGGTGAAAAGTCGAGGAGCCGATGCCGATCAATGCCGCCGCCAGCAGGATCAAGGGAAAACTGCCGGCCTGGGACATCATCATGATGCCGATCAGGGTGCAGACCATGCCCGTCGGCAGCAGGAACGGCAAGGGGCGCCGATCGGTGTAGAACCCCACCCAGGGCTGCAGCAGAGAGGCGGTGAGCTGGAAAGTCAGGGTGATCAGGCCGACCTGAGTGAACGTCAGGCCGTAGTTGTCCTTAAGCATCGGGTAGATGGCCGGCAATACCGCCTGGATCAGGTCGTTGATCAGGTGCGCCAGGGCCACTGCGCCGATGATGCGCAGCACCAGTGGGCTGCTTTGTGAAGCCGGGACACTCGTCGTTGCGACGTTCGAAGAGTTGCTGCTAGCCATAGAGTTTTCCGTACAGCGGGTGGGTGCACAGGGGCAGGTGCGCCAATGTGCCATTTTTCAGTGCGCCCAGGCCATCCCCTTAGCAGGCTAACGACTTCTTCCACCTGACTAATAGCTCATCGCCATGGTCTGAATCTTGCTCTGACTGGCAGACCAACCCGGCGCCCTTATCCAGGGCGTCGAAAATGGGAAGTAACGCTACAGCGCCGGCTTGATCCTGGCAGCCGTCGCACACTTTCCGAAGCCTTTTTACAAGGGCACGGGGTCCGGGCCACACGCCCCGATCGCACGCCGATGGTGCGTGGTGTCCAGAGGAGCAATCGGCATGCATCTATTTCTAGCACCGGGGATTAGTCTGTTGGGGCGCTTTGGCTTTGCCCGCAAATTCCAGTTGCTGTTTTTGCTGTTCATCCTGCCGCTGCTGGGCAGCCTGTGGATGATTGGCCAGGACTACCACGACAAGCTCGGTCTGATGGCCACCGAGCGCTCTGGGGTCGAGCAATTGTTGGCCCTCGATGCCCTGGATAACTTGCTGACCGCACAACGTGATCGTGCTGCCCGCTGGCGTGCCACCGAAACCAACCGCAAGCCGACTCCGGCGACCCTTGCCGCCGTGGCGGCCTTCGATGCGGTGCAGCCCGCCGTGCTCCAGGCTTACAGCCAACTGGGCGAAGCCCTACAGCAGACCGGTGCTCAGAGCGACACCCTTACCCGCTACCAGGCATTGCAAGCCCCCCTGGCGCAACTGGACTCGAAAAGTCTGGCCAGCGTCGGTTGGTGGCCGGACGGTTACGAGCGCTTCACTTCGGCCCTGAGTGCTCTGCAGGCGCTGCGCGAACAGATCGCCATGGACACCCGCCTGACCCTCGCCCCCTGGCTGGAAACCTACCTGCTGACGCAGATTTCTACCCAGCACGCCCCGGACCTGATCGAGCGGGTCGGACGCCTGGCCGCCGTCGGTCAAGCCTCGGTGGTCTCGGGCCAGTTCACCCTGCAAAGCCGCCTGCAACTGCGTGACCTGCGCAGCCGCATCGGCGATGCAAGGGAGCAGTTGAGCAAGACCGGCAGCCTGCTGGAGACGCGCCTGCCCAGCGCCCTGCAAGGCTGGGCCGGGCACTATCACGATAGCCTCAAGCACCTGGATGACCAACTGAGCGTGCTGGATGACGGCATGTTTGGCGGCGACATCAAGCTCAAGCCCGAACAATTCGAACAGAGCCTGGACAGCCTGCTGGGCAACCTTGCAGACCTGCGCCAGACATCCCTCGCGACCCTCGACAGACGCCTCGACCATTACCAGGGTTCAGCCCTGCGCCAGTTCATTCTGGTGGCCACGGTGCTCGGTTGCCTGGTGTTGGCCGCCTTGTACCTGTTCATTTGCCTGCAAGCCTCGATCCGGCGCAGCGCCAGCGGTATCACCCTACTGGCCGAAGCCCTGCGCGACGGCAACTTGTGCCTGCAAGTGCCAGTACAGGGACGCGATGAACTGGCGCTGATCAGCAACGCGTTGAACGTCGCCGTGGTGCAACTGCGTAGCAGCCTGCAAGGGGTGGATCACGAGACCCTGCAACTGGGGGACGCCGTGCGCAGTCTCAACGATCATTCCAGCGGAGCCTTGAGCGAAGTCGAGGCCCAGCAACAGCAGATCAGCCAGATCGCCGCGGCCGCCACACAACTGGCCGCCACCTCCCAAGGGGTCGCGCAAAGTTGTGAACAGGCATCCGGCAGCGCCCAGCACACCCGGCGCATCGCCAGCGACAGCAGCCGCGACAGCCAGCGCACCACCGCCAGCATCCAGCAACTCAACCAACGCTTGAACGACACCGCCGCCGCCCTCGCCCGGGTCAGTGAACAAGGGCAGCAAATCCAGCTGGTGGTGGACACCATTCGCGGCGTGGCCGAGCAGACCAACCTGCTGGCCCTGAACGCCGCCATCGAAGCCGCCCGCGCCGGGGAGCAGGGCCGGGGCTTCGCCGTGGTCGCCGATGAAGTGCGCAGTTTGTCCCAGCGCACCCAGTCCTCCACCGAGCAGATCGCCGCCACCGTGGACAGCCTGCGCGCGACCGTGAACGAGGCGGTGAACCTGATGGAAGCCGCCTGCGGCCAAGCCCAGAGTGACGCGCAATCAGTGACCGGCCTGGGCCAGCGCCTGGTGGAAATTGCCGATGCCGTACAAGGAGTCAGCGATACCCTGACGCAAATCGCTACCGCGGTGGAAGAGCAAGCCAGCACCGCCGATGAAGTCAGCGGCAATATCCAGCAAGTGGATCAGGCCGCCGTGCGCCTGCTGGAGGGGGCCCGGGCGGTGAACCTCGCAGCCGACCGCCTGAGCCAAGGCAGCCAGGCCCTGAGCGCCAACACCGGACGCTTCCAGTTGACCTGAGGCGCTGGGCTGCCATCAACCGCTGATCCGCGCCTCGGGGAAATCCGCTTCGAGTTCGGCCTTGAGCCACTGGATAAACCATTGGACATCCGCCGACCACTCAGGGGCCGGCGTCAACACCCGATAGCTTTCCAGCTTCACCTGATCGGCCAGCACCCGCACCAGGGTGCCGGCCTGGAGCTCCTCACGCACCAGCACTTCATTGGCCAGGGCGATGCCGCCACCGCTTTCGGCCACCGACAGCGCATGGTCGTTGTTCACATAAATCAGATCGGATGTGAGGTGAACCTGCAGGCCATTGGCGGCGAACCACAGGTTCCACCACTCCCCGTCATCGAAATGGATCAGCGTGTGGCGGGCCAGATCCGCCGGCCCAGTGATCGGCTCGATACTTTGCAGATAGGCTGGGGTACAGATCGGAAACACCCGGGGGCAAATCAAGCTGACCCGCGACTGGGGGTATTGCCCGTCCAGGCCGTAGGCGATCCCCAGGTCGGCACTCTTGGCGTCGACGTCGGTGAAGGTCGAATTCGGTTCGATGGCAAACTTCAGTCCCGGGCGCAGATGGCGCAGCGCCTCCAGGCGCGGGGTCAGCCAGCGCTTGGCAAACCCCGGCACCACCATGATCCGCAACCAGCGCTCGGCGGCCTTGGACTGAACCTCGCGCCCGGCCTCGATGATCAAGCGCAAGGCCGCGGCGGTCTTGCGGTGATAAGCCTCCCCCGCCGGGGTCAGGATCA
Organism: Pseudomonas sp. LD120; assembly: GCF_009861525.1. GTDB lineage: Bacteria > Pseudomonadota > Gammaproteobacteria > Pseudomonadales > Pseudomonadaceae > Aquipseudomonas. The sequence continues at coordinate 130,292 of NZ_WVHL01000006.1, forward strand.
CCCCGCGCGAGGTGCGTTCGAACAACTGCACACCCAGCCAATCCTCCAGCAGTTTCACATGGCGGCCGATGGCGGGCTGGGTGACATGCAGCGACTTGGAGGCTTCGACATAGCTGCCCAAACGGGCCGCGGCATCAAAAGCCCGCACCGCATTCAACGGCGGCAAACGCTGTTCGGCCATGGTTCTACACGCCCTTGCTATTAAATTTTTTAATAGCATGTATGTTAAAATTGATGTTTCGCCCCCGCAACCCCTCACTGATAATCCGCTCCAGCAGAACCATAAGAACCCGCGCAAAGCCCGTAAAAACAGGCTTTGCACGCATCCGAACACATCTCGATCCTGCCCTAAGAAAAACAATATCCATGGCCTGCACGACAGCCCGTGGGGGAATCGGAGGTAAGGCATGAATGCCCTGCATGCGCTGCAAACACTGGCGGTGTCCATCCGCTCGGTGCGCAAGGTCTACGGCGATCCACACAGCGGCCCGGTGGCCCTGAAGCACATCGATCTGGACATCCGCGACAACGAATTCTTCACCCTCCTGGGGCCCTCCGGCTGCGGCAAGACCACCTTGTTGCGGATGATCGCCGGCTTCGAATTCCCGACCCAGGGCGAGATCCTCCTCTATGGCGAGAACATCGCCGAGCGGCCGCCCTTCGAGCGTCCGGTGAACACCGTGTTCCAGCATTACGCGCTGTTCCCCCACATGACCCTGGCCGAAAACCTGGCCTTTGGCCTGGAATCGCGGCCCATGGGCCAGGTGCTGAGCAAGGCGCAGATCGCCGAGCGGGTGCGCGAGATGCTGGCCCTGGTGCAGATGGAACGCTTCGCCGCACGCAAGCCCAACCAACTCTCCGGCGGCCAGCAACAACGCATCGCCCTGGCCCGGGCCCTGGCGCCCCACCCCAAGGTGCTGTTGCTGGACGAACCGCTGTCGGCCCTGGACCTCAAGCTGCGCCAGGCCATGCGCGAAGAACTCAAGGCGATCCAGACCAAGACCGGCATCACCTTCATCTTCGTCACCCATGACCAGGAAGAAGCCCTGACCCTGTCCGACCGCATCGCCGTGCTCTCCGAAGGCGAAGTGCAGCAAGTGGGCCGCCCGGAAGAGATCTACGAGCAGCCGCGCAACCGCTTCGTTGCCGACTTTATCGGTGAAACCAACTTCATCCAGGCCACCGTCAGCCGCGTTGAAGCCGGCCTGGCCTGGTTCAGCGGTCCGGCCGGAGAGGCACTGCCGGCGCCCCCCTGCAACACGGTCAACGTCGGCCAGCAGGTCACCCTGTCCGTACGCCCGGAGCGCCTGCACCTGCGCAGCGACGCCGTGGAGGGGGCCCTGGCGTGCCGCATCGAGGCGCAGATCTACCTGGGCACCGACCTGCAATACCAGGTCAGCCTCGGCGACGGCACGCGCCTCACGGTGCGCACGCCCAACAACCTCGAACACCATCCGCGCCTAGCCGTGGGCAGCAGTGCCGGGCTGGTGTTCGAACGCGGCAGCGCCAGCGTCCTGCTCGATTGACCACGAGGATTCGCCATGCACGCCTCATCGATTTCCCAGCACCTGGAACGGCGCAAGGCCCTGCGCAGTTTTCTCGGGGTCAGCCCGGCGCTGATCGCCATCGGCCTGTTCCTGATCGTGCCGATCCTCATCGTCATCGGCTATTCGCTGATGGAAGCCAACCCCTACGGCGGGGTGAACCAGGCCTTCAGCAGCGACGCCTACACCTCGCTGCTGTTCGAGCGGCAACTGGATGACAGCCTGGCCTTCACCGACTCCTACCTGCTGATCGCCCTGCGCTCCATCGGCATCGCCGGGCTGACCACGGTGATCACCCTGCTGATCGGTTTTCCGGTGGCGGTGTGGCTGGCCATGCAACCGGTGCAGCGCCGGGGCTTGCTGATCTTCCTGATCACCGTGCCGTTCTGGGCCAACCTGCTGATCCGCACCTACGCCTGGATTCTGCTGCTGCGCAACACCGGGGTGATCAACAACAGCCTGATGGGCCTGGGGGTCATCCACGAGCCGTTGCAGTTGCTGTACACCGACGGCGCGGTGCTGCTGGGGCTGGTCTACACCTACGCGCCCTTCGTGGTGCTGCCGATCTACGCCACCCTGGAAAAGATGGACATCCGCCTGCTGGAAGCCGCCCAAGACCTCTACGCCGGGCGCTGGCGCACCTTGCGCAAGGTGGTGCTACCAATCGCCAAGCCGGGGATTTTTGCCGGGGCGATCCTGACCTTCGTGCCTTGCCTGGGGGCAATGATCGCCCCGGAACTGCTGGGGGGCGGCACCCGGATGATGCTCGGCAACCTGATCTTCCGCCAGTTCAGCGACGCCCGTAATTGGCCCTTCGGCGCCGCCCTGTCCCTGGTGCTGATGGCCACAGTGATGCTGGTGCTGACCGTCTACGCCCTGCGCGCCCAGCGCCAGCGAACCCTTCAGGAGGGTGCATGATGATTCGCCTGTTCAAACGCAACGGCCCAGGCGTCCAGGACTTTCCCGGCTTCGGCGGTTTCAGTTTGCTGTTCTACCTATACCTCTACGCGCCGATCCTGGTGCTGGTGGTGTTCTCCTTCAACGCCAACCAGTCGGCCACGGTGTGGAGCGGCTTCAGCCTCGACTGGTACCGCGCCGCGTTCGCCAACCAGGCCCTGCGCCAGGCCGCGGGCAACAGCCTGCTGATTGCCGTGTGCGCCAGCATGGCGGCCACGGCGATTGCCACCCTCGCGGCCCTGGGCACCTCACGCGGGGCGAAGTTCAAGGGCCTGCAACTGTCCATGGGTGCCATCATGCTGCCCCTGGTGCTGCCGGAAATCGTCGTCGGCGTGGCCACCCTGGCGCTGTTCTCCACGTTGGGGCTGTCCCTGGGCTACGGCAACCTGATCATCGCCCACACGGTGTTCTGCATCCCCTTCGCCTATTTGCCAATCCGCGCCCGCCTCAACGACATGGACCTGTCCCTGGAGCATGCGGCGGCGGACCTGTACGCCGGCCCCTGGCGCACCTTTGGCAAGGTGACCCTGCCGCTGCTGATGCCGGGGATCGTCTCCGGGCTGATGCTGGCCTTCATCGTCTCCCTGGATAACTTCGTGATCTCGATGATGGTGTCCCAGGCCGGCACCACCACCCTGCCGATCTTCATCTTCGGCCTGTTGCGCATGGGTGTGACACCCGACGTCAACGCCGTGTCGACGCTGATCCTCGGCGTCTCGGTGCTGTTCGTCAGCCTCTCTTACCTGTTGAGCAAGAAACACGCTTGAACCGTCCACTGACCTTGGGGAAATGCCATGAGCAAGTTGATTGCAAGTCTGGGAACCTCGCTGCTGCTGAGCCTGCCACTGGCGGTACAGGCCGCCGAGAAACTCAACGTCGTGAGCTGGAGCGGCTACTTTTCGCCGCAGATTCTCGCCAAGTTCCAGAAGCAGACCGGTATCGAAGTCACGGTGGATTCCTACGATTCCAACGAAACCCTGCTGGCCAAGCTGAAACAGGGCGGCACCGGTTATGACGTGGCGATCCCGTCCCACCAGTTCATTCCGATCCTGATCCAGGAGCAGTTGCTGGAGCGCTTCGATCCGGCCAAAGAGCCCTATTACGCCAGCGTGGTCGACAACCTGAAAAAGCCCACCTGGGACCCTGAAGGCGCCTACTCGGTGCCCTTCATCTGGGGCACCACCAGCGTGGTGCTCGACGGCGAACGCTACACAGGCCCGAGCGACAGCTACAAGGTGCTCTACCAGCCGCCGGCAGAGCTGCAGGGGCGGATCAACATGTTCGACTCGGTGAGCGAAGTGATCGACATGGCCAGCCTGTACCTGAACATTCCGCTGTGCAGCGAAGACCCCAAGCAGATGCAGCAGATCCTCGCCCTGCTCAAGGCGCAGAAGCCCTTCGTCAAGACCTACAGCTCCAAGGCTGGGGCGATCCGCGAGAACCTGGCGGCCGGGGAAATCGACATGTCGATGTTCTGGGGCGGCTCGTCGATGCGTGCCCGGGAGATGAAGCCCAGCCTGAAATACCTCTACCCGAAAGAAGGCGTGCTGGCCTGGGTGGACAACATGGTCATCCCCAAGGGCAGCAAGCACCCGGCGAACGCCAAGGCCTTCATCGCTTTCCTCAGCCAGCCTGAGAACGCCGCCATGACCCAGAACTTCCTCAAGCACCAGAGCCCGATCAAGGGCGTCGAACCCTTCCTCGACGCCGGTCTGAAGGATGCCCCCGAGCTGCACATTCCCGATGGCACCAAGGTGGTCTTCAGCCAGACCTGCGGCGAAGGCGCGATCCGCCTCGCCGACCGCCTGTGGACCAACCTGATGCGCTGAGCTGCGTTGACTTCTGCCGCCCCGGCCTGGATGCCGGGGCGTTTCTAAAGCCGTTTGAAAGGCCCCTGCCATGATCGCCAATCCCCCCAGCGAACTGGTCCTGCTCCAGGCCCATGAACTCGCCGAGCGTATCCGCCTGCGTCAGGTTTCCTGCCGGGAAGTGATGCAGACCTACCTTGCCCACATCGAGCGCTACAACCCTCTGGTCAATGCCCTGGTCAGCCTGCAACCGGCCGAGCTACTGCTGGCCCAGGCCGACCAGCGCGACGCCGAACTGGCCCGTGGCAAGTACCGTGGCTGGATGCACGGCCTGCCCCACGCGATCAAGGACCTGTCCCTGACCCAGGGCATCCGCACCACCCTGGGCTCGCCGCTGTACCGGGATTTCATCCCCGAGCGCGACGGCATCATGGTGGAGCGGATCAAGGCTGCCGGGGCGATCATTATCGGCAAGAGCAACACCCCGGAGTTCGGCCTCGGCTCGCAGACCTACAACCCGCTGTTCGGCACCACCGGCTGCGCCTATGACCCAAGCAAGACCGCCGGGGGCAGCAGTGGCGGCGCCGCCGCGGCGCTGGCCCTGCACCTGGTGCCGGTGGCCGACGGCAGCGACATGATGGGCTCGCTGCGCAACCCGGCGGCCTTCAACAACATCTTCGGCTTCCGACCGTCCCAGGGCCGGGTGCCCTTCGACGACAGCAGCGACCTGTTCATCGACCAGCTCGGCTACGAAGGCCCCATGGCCCGCAGCGTGCGCGACGCGGCCCTGCTGCTGTCGGTGCAGGCCGGCGGCGATGCCCGGGCGCCGCTGTCCATCGCCGAATCCGGCCAGGGCTTCGCCGCGCCACTGGAGCGTGATTTCAAGGACTCGCGCCTGGGTTGGCTGGGGGACTTCAACGGTTACCTGCCGATGGAAAAGGGCCTGCTGCAACTCTGCGAAAAGGCCTTGGGCGACTTCCGCAGCCTGGGCTGCAGCGTCGAACCGGCCAGCCCCGACTTCGCCCCCGAGCGCCTGTGGAGCAGTTGGCGCACCTTGCGCCACTGGATGGTCGCCGGCTCCCTGGGCAACGCCTATGCCGCCCCGTACAAGCGTTCACAACTCAAGGCAGAAGCCATCTGGGAAGTGGAAAACGGCCTCAAGCTGTCCGCCAGCCAGGTCTTCGACGCCTCGGTGATCCGCAGCGACTGGTACCGCGCCATTTCAAAGCTGTTCGAACGCTTCGACTACCTGCTGCTGCCCAGCGCCCAAGTCTTCCCCTTCGACAAAAACACCCCCTGGCCACGCAGCATCGAAGGCGCGGCCATGGACACCTATCACCGCTGGATGGAGGTGGTGATTCCCGGCACCTTGTCCGGCTGCCCGGTGGCCAGTGTCCAGGCCGGCTTCAATGCCGACGGCCTGCCGATGGGGTTGCAGATCATCGGCCGACACCAGGCTGACTTCGCCGTCCTGCAACTGGCCCACGCTTACGAACAGGCCAGCCGCTGGTTCCAGCGCTGCCCATCGCCGCTGATTTCCGAGGGGAAGGGATAAACGGTTGATAGCGTAGATAATTTTTTTATAAAAACGCTTGACGCATTGTCGTTCTGCGCGAATAATGCGCGCCACTTGGCTACATAGCTCAGTTGGTTAGAGCATAGCATTCATAATGCTGGGGTCCGGGGTTCAAGTCCCTGTGTAGCCACCAAGTACTAAAAACGGCTTACCGCAAGGTAAGCCGTTTTTTTATGCCCGCGCAAAAGCAACTGCACGAGCGGCCTTGCAACGGCCCGTTCTACTCAGGGTAGAAATGCCCCATGAACGTCAGTGTTTCTATCGCCTGAGCATATGGGGCAAACCTCAGATCGCCTTCCGCAAAAGCCCGTGCAACGTTCTGCGCATTTTCAAGGCTGTCCCACTTAGCCAGATCGACAAAGACCCGGCCTTGGGGTTCAGGGCTATACCCCGAGAACTCGATCAGCCCATCAAATCCTCGCAGCGCCTCTCGAAGCATCACGCGCAATTGCGGCATTTGGCTTTCAAAACCCTGCTTGACGGTAAAAACGGCCAACTCCAGTACATGACTGCTCTGCGTCATACATCACTCCTTTGCTGTGGTGAAAGGCTGTCAGTATCTGGAGCCCCTACTGACAGCGTGCTGTCAGTGGCTGTTGACGTTCTGAGCCGCCCATTGTTCAGACTGGAACTGCATGTAGGCACGCAGATTCCATTGCCCCTCCAGCGGCGGCTCCTGCTCAGTGATGTGTAAATGGCTGATCCGATCGACCCTGAAATCCCTGTACGCCTTTCTGCTCGTACACCAGGTTCCCACTGTCCACTTCCCGCCCCAGTAGAACAGCCCCAACGGAAACACCAGCCTGCTCGACAACTGCCCACTCAAGCTGAGATAGGAAAAACGCACCGCGCAAGCCTTTTGAATCGCCCGATGCAGGTCATCCAGGTAGTGCTGCTGTACGGTCGAGGGCCTGACCCTCAGAGCCCGAATGCTGGAAAGGCAAGGCTGTGTATTCCGCAACGGCACCGCAGCGGCCACTTTGCTCAGCAGTGTCCTGGCGCAAGCCGCCAGTTCCGCCCCCGCCGAATTTGAAAGCATCTCGACGCCCAGCATCAGCGCATCCAACTCATTCTGAGTCAGGGTCAAAGGCGGCAACTCGAAACCTTCGCGCAGCGCATAGCCGATGCCCTGCATGCCATACAACGGAACACCGCTCACCGACAGGTCGTCGATGTAGCGATAGATAGTGCGGACCGAAACGCCAACGCGCTCGGCCAGATCTTCAGCCGTAATCGGCTGATGCACGCGGATCAGGTTGACGACCTGGAACAGTCGGTCGGACTTGCGCACGTCATGCTCCCTGAGCTGTGTTTGAGAACGACTCGTCTGCGCCTCGCGCACTGGCGCCCTAGGCAAACGAGCCGTAAATGTCATCGACAAACTCGCTAAGAGCCTGGTCAGAAAAGCGGCCATCGTACTGCGTATCGCAAGTACCGAGGCAGGCAACACACCGACCTGTGCATTGCCGCAAAAACGCAGGAGATTACGCCGCATTGATCCACAAACGCGACACCTGCATTGAGCCCCTGCCCGGGGTGAGATAGAACACTGGGGCAGTGTTTGTGAGAGCTGCGCAATCCTCACTTCAAGGGCTCGATAATGACAATAAAAAACCACAGAACTTCAGTCGTTCCCTGGCTGTTCTCGCTCCTGGCCATCAGCTGTGCCCCAGCCTTCGCCGAACAGACCACGTCCCCACCCTCCAACCTGCTAACCGCCGCCGTGGCCTGGAAGCAGACCGCCGCCGAGTTCGAGGCGCTGTACTACCAGGGCTTCAACATCGCCCGAATGCGACTGGATCGCGCCCTGCAGGAACACAAGGCCGGCGACCGGCCGCTGGCGATCATCAGCGACGTCGACGACACCGTACTCAGCAGCAACAGCTACTGGGGCTACATGATCAATTCGGGCAAAGAGTTCTTCGACGACGAGGCCTGGGACAAGTGGGTCGCCGACAATGGCCCGGTGGCCACTCCGGGAGCGGTGGAATTCCTCAAGTACGCCCAGTCCAAGGGCGTCGAGGTGTTCTACGTCACCAGCCGCGACCAGGGCGAAAAGACTGACCAATACGCCCTGGCCAACCTGCGCAAGAACCAGCTGCCCTATGCCGATGAGCAGCACCTGACGGTGCACCGCGACAGCTCCAACAAAGAGCCGCGGCAGCAGGAAATCGCCAAGGACCACAACGTGGTGCTGATGCTGGGCGATAACCTCAACGACTTCAAACGCAAGTACTACGTGGCCGACGTCAAGCAGCGCAGCAGCCTGATGACCGAGGACAAGGAGCAGTTCGGGCGCAAGTTCATCCTCTTCCCCAACCCCACCGACGGCCATTGGCTGAAAGCGATCTTCGGTGATTCCGAACCGCCGGCCACTCCGGAGAATCGGGCCAAGTTCAAGGCCGCGGCTAGCTCGACGGCCTGGCAGATGAAGCCCTGATCCGGTAGCGTCACAGCCCGCGTTCAAGGACGGCCATGGTTCCCCGCGCGCCATGGCCGAGCCCCCCTTTCACTCCCTGCTGCGTCTCGGAATCGCAACATGCCCAGATCAACGCCAGCCACACCGACGGATCCAGTGACCGAACACCCTGGACTCACGCTTCCCCTACTCAGCACTCCACGGCTGCTCCTGTACCGTGCCCAGACGGCCTGACTCAGATCAATCGGTGGCCGTGTGCACGCCTGCCTGCGACCCCATGTACAGGGCCGCTGCCCCATGCCTTGCCACTGGCCGAGCGCACGGTCATGGCCACCTGTCGGCCCTGCTGTCGGCGCCACTGCTGTACATTCCCCCTCACGGACGACACCTCATTTCCCAGTGAACGGAGCTCAACGCGTGTTCTCGATCTTCCCTCCCCGTCACCCCCGACTCCTCGGCCTGCTGGCCGCCGCCCTCAGCCTCAGCGCCTGCCACAACCCGCCTTCTTCCACCGCCCTGCCTGCCGCTCCGGAAATCGCTTCGGGCTACCGCACCGAGATGCAAACCCGACACGCCGACAAACACATGGCGGCCGCCGCCAACCCGCTGGCCGCCGAGGCCGGGCGCGAGATGCTGCGCAACGGTGGCTCGGCCATCGATGCGGCGATTGCCATGCAAGCGGTGCTGACCCTGGTGGAGCCGCAGTCCTCGGGGATTGGCGGCGGCGCGATGATCGTGCTCTGGGACGGCAAGGCCGTGCGCACTTATGACGGTCGCGAAACCGCGCCGGCGGGCGCCACCGAGAAACTCTTCCTGCAGGCGGACGGCAAGCCGATGCCCTTCCCCCAGGCGCAGATCGGCGGCCGCTCGGTGGGCACCCCAGGCGTGCTGCGGGCCCTGGAAATGGCCCACCAGAAACACGGGCGCCTGCCCTGGGCGCAATTGTTCGAACCGGCGATCCGCCTGGCCGAGCAAGGCTTCGCCATCTCGCCACGCCTGCACAGCATGATCAGCGCCGACCCGTTCCTGGCGCGTTCGCCGGACATGGCCGCGTACTTCCTGAATGCCAACGGCACGCCGAAAGCCGTGGGCACCTTGCTGAAAAACCCGCCACTGGCCGCGGTGCTTAAACGCATCGCCCAGGAAGGCCCGGATGCCCTGTACAAGGGCCCGGTGGCCGCAGAAATCGTCGCCAAGGTCCAGGGTCACGCCAACCCCGGCAGCCTGTCGCTCAATGACCTGCAAGGCTACCGCGCCAAGGAACGCGCGCCGCTGTGCAGCGACTACAAGCGCTGGCAGGTGTGCGGCATGCCGCCGCCCTCTTCCGGCGGCGTGGCGGTGGCGCAGATCCTCGGCACCCTGCAGGCTCTGGAACAGCGCGACCCGCGCTACACCCTGGCCAACCTCAAGCCACAGAAGACCAACCTGCCTGCCGGCCTTGAGCCCGCGCCGCAAGCGGTGCACCTGATCGCCGAAGCCGAGCGCCTGGCCTATGCCGACCGCGGCTTGTATGTGGCCGACAGTGACTTTGTGCCCGTGCCGGTGGCCGGTCTGATCGCCCCGAACTACCTGGCCCAACGCGCCGCGCTGATCGGTGAGCGCAGCCTGGGCAAGGCCGAACCGGGCAAGCCCCAGGGCATCCAGGTGGTCTACGCACCGGATCGCTCGCCGATGCGCATCTCCACCTCGCAAGTGGTGGCGGTGGATGACTTAGGCGGCGCGGTGTCCATGACCACCACGGTGGAAGCGGCCTTTGGCTCGCACCTGATGGTCCAAGGCTTCATGCTCAACAACCAGCTGACCGATTTCTCGTTCATCCCCGAGGAAAACGGCCAGAAGGTGGCCAACCGCGTCGAACCGGGCAAGCGTCCGCGCTCATCCATGGCACCGACCCTGGTCTTCGACCGCGCCAACGGCGAACTGCTGGCCAGCGTCGGCTCCCCCGGCGGCTCGCAGATCATCGAGTACGTGGCCAAGTCGGTGATCGGCATGCTCGACTGGAACCTCGACCCGCAAGCCGCCGTCGGCCTGCCCAACTTCGGCAGCCGCAATGGCCCTACCGAACTGGAGAAAGGCCAGTTCAGCCCCGCGCTGAAACAGGCGTTGCAAGCCCAAGGCCATGAAGTGAACGAGATCGACATGACCAGCGGCACCCAGGCCATCGTTCGCGTGCGTGATACCCAGGGCAAAGCATCCTGGGCCGGTGGCGCCGATCCACGGCGTGAAGGGGAAGCGCTGGGGGATTGAGGGTTATCGGATGAACCCGAGGGCTGGCCGTAAGGCTGGCCCTTTTTTTGTGCCCGCATTTCTGTGTCATGGCGGATTGCGCAGGGACCCCTTCGGGGGTGCCGGTTCCTTTCGTGCCGGTCCGCCAACCTTGTGCAATCCGCCACCCAAATCTGCTTGGCGGCAGACGGTGGTGGTTCCCAATACGAAAGGAGTCGTCACCATGCACCACACTCGAAATCCGTCCTCCCCACACCTCCCGTCACACAAAACCGGAGGTGCCCGATGACCACTCAATCGCCCCTGACCACCCTCGGTGAAATCCGCTTTTCCCAGTGCGGCGAACACCTGCATCCGCTGTTTCGAGTGAATGCCGACGTACCGATCAACGACGCCCTGGAACACGCCTCGGCGCTGTTGCATCTGGCAAAGCAATTCACCCTGGAGGCCGCCATGGAGCCCCGGTGTGACCGCTATGCTTGGGCGGCACACTACCTGGCAGAGATGGGCAAGGCACTGATGGACGACGTGCACGCCACGCTCTCTGCATGACCTGATCGTCCCTGAACCAACGTCGCCTGCGCGGGCAGATCCAGCGATCTGCCCGTACATCGCTTGACGCACTCAGCGACTTGTTTAAGTCCCATGACGGGACTAGGATCACGCCATGAGAATTATTGCAGTCAGTCAGTTGAAGGCCTTCTGGGAGAAGTACCCGGACGCAGAACAGCCCTTGCTGGCCTGGGTCGATGAAGCAAGGAAAGCCGAGTGGTCCAACCCTGCGCAGATCAAGGACCAGTATCGCAACGCGAGCATTCTCAAAAGCCGCAGGGTGGTCTTCAACATCAAGGGGAATGAGTATCGACTGATCGTTGCCGTGGCCTTTCGCTTCGGCGCGCTCTACATCAAGTTCGTAGGTACCCACCAGCAGTACGATGCCATTGATGCCGACAGCGTAGACATGGAGCAACCCGCATGAACATCCGCCCTATCCACACCGACCAGGATTACCGCGCCGCGCTCAAAAGCGTCTCGCCCCTGTTCGACAACGAACCGCAGCCCGGGACGCCTGAAGGCGATTACTTCGATGTGATGATCACCCTGATCGAGGCATACGAAGCCAGGCAGTTTCCCCTGGACCTGCCCAACCCGATCGAGGCGATCAAGTTCCGCATGGAACAATCCGGCTTGTCCGCCGCCGACCTGGCGCCGGCCATCGGCCGCACCAATCGCGTCTACGAAGTGCTCAACGGCAAGCGCGCGCTGACCCTGCCGATGATCTGGAAACTGCACCAGCTGTTCGGCATCCCGGCCGAAAGCCTGATCAAGCCTAACAAATCGTCCTGAGCCTGGTCCTCAGCGCTGGGGTCTGCATGACAGGTTGCAACAAGACCAGATTGGGGGGACACATTGCCAGCGTTGAAGCAAGGCTTGAGCTTGCCCTTGGGTAAACCCCCAGACTGCCGTCCAGCCCCCCCCCAAAGGACGCTCCATGCTCACCATCGGCCAAATGGCTCGCTGCCACAGCCTCACCACCAAGACCCTGCGCCATTACGACAGCATCGGCCTGTTCACCCCGGCCCTCACCGGCCGTGACAACGGCTATCGCTACTACAGCCCGGAACAGATCGTGACCCTGGGCCGCATCGTCTGGCTGCGGCAACTGGGCATGTCCCTGGAAGACATCCGCTCGCTGGCGGACCAGGGCGGCCTGGACAGCGTGTTGCACATGCAGCAATCACTGCAGGACCACGCCCGGCAGCTGGAAAGCGAGATTGCCCGCAGCCAGAAGGTGCTCGGCCATCTGCAGCGCTACCTGGCCCAACCGCAGCGCCAGATCCCGGCGGCGCAAACACCGCAGAAGGTGTTCCTGGCCATGCAACGGATCATCGGCATGGCCTGGCAGCAGGATGATCCGGGCTCCATCGCCGAGCTCTGGCAACGTTTTGAACCCCGGGAACAGGAGATCCAGCGCCTGGCCGAGCCGGTGGGCACCTACGGCATCTGCCAGCCCCTGGAGGACGGCCAGTGGCGCTATGTCGCCGGCCTGCCAGTGGCCGCCGACGCGCCGCTGGTGCCCGGGATGGTCGAGCTGGACATTCCCGCTCGCCACTACGCCCGGGTGGAACACCACGGCGCGGTGGCCACCCTGCCGGAAACCTTCCGTGCGGCCTACAGCGAATGGTTGCCCGCCGCCGGGCTCACGCCCATCGAGGCCGTGGAGTTCGAGTACAGCGGCGAGCGCTTCCTGGGGCCCCAGCACCCGGACAGCGTGATCGAGTTGTACATCCCGCTGAACGCCTGAAAAACCCACGGGGCGAACAGAGCCGCAGGCTACCGCTGGTCTGCGCCTGCTCATCCAGCGTCCACTGTCAGCAAAAGTACCGCGGATGCCGTTATGCTCTGCAGCCATTTCCAGGTTACCGAGCGAAGGCCCGATGAGTTTCCAGGCAGGTGAGTTGCAACAGATAACCGGCATCCGTCATGAATTTTCCATCGCCGGCGGTGCCCTGCCGGCCAATCTGTTCTTCTGCTCCCAGGTCCACAGCGGCGAAGTGGTCGAAGCCAGTACCACGCTGCCCAGCGGCATCATTCGTGGCGACGCGGTGCTGACCCGCTCGGCCCGTCCGATTGCAGTGGTCACCGCCGATTGCCTGCCACTGCTGATCAGCAGCCACGACGGTGCCTGGGTTGCAGCGGTGCATGGCGGCTGGAAAAGCCTGCACGGCGGGATCATCGCCCATGTGCTGGAACACTTTGCCGCCCGGGGCATTGGCGCGCATCAATTGCGTGTGATCAGCGGCCCGTCGATCAAACCCTGCTGCTATGAGGTCAGCGCCGAGTTCGTCAACAGGCTGTCTGCCACTCAAGGCCATCTGTGGCCCGCAACACAGCCCCCCTGGAGTCGCCAGCAACCGGCCCCATTGCTGCCGCCCGAGATCACTCCGCCGCAACCCAGCCAGGAAGGCTCACGGTGGTTCGACCTGAGCCGCTATGCCCTGTACTTGCTGCGTGCCGCCGGGGTGAGCGATGAACAGGTCGAGTTCAGCCCACTGTGCACCTACTGCTCGACCCCGAAGCTGGCCAGCTACCGGCGACGGAACCATCAAGGGGAAGAGAAGTCCTTCCAATACTCCTGGATAGCCCGAACATGAGCCCGGCGATTGCACTGCGGACCACCACCGAGCAAGACCTGGAAACCCTGGTCCAGATGCGCATCGCGGCCATGCGCGAAAGCCTTGAGCGCCTGGGTCGCTTCGACCCGCAGCGCGCCCGGGAGCGTTTTGCCGCCAGCTTCGCGGCCGAACGCTGTCACTTCATCCTCAGTGACGGACAACCCGTGGGCTTTATCCAGAGCCAATCACACGAGGATCATCTGCGACTGCAGCACCTGTACGTCATGCCGCAATTCCAAGGGCGGGGCATCGGTGCCCAGGCCTTGGAGCCGCTTTTACAGCGTTCCACCAGAGAACAATTGCCCATCCACCTGGATGCGTTGCGCGGCAGTGACTCGAATCGTTTTTATCGACGCCTGGGTTTCGTGCAAGTGGAAGAAAGTGAATGGGATATTCACTACGTTCGGCCGGCAGATCCACCTCGGGCCTGAATCCGGCTCCCGTCGGCCATCAAGACCTTACTGGTTCTTGCTCTGCAATCTGAGCTAACGTTGCCGCCCCCTCAGACCCAACCCAAGGAGTGCCCGTGTCTGACAATCTCTATGCCCCGCCCCAGGCGGATCTGGCCGCCCCTTCGACGCAAGCAGCAGCGCAACCTTTCTATGTGGTGTCCAAGGCCAAGTTCCTGACCCTGTATATCCTCACCTTCGGTATCTACCAGCTGTACTGGGCCTACAAGAACTGGCATCAGTTCAGGCACGCCAGCGGTCAGGAGCTGTGGCCGGTGGCCCGGGCGTTTTTCGCGATTTTCTTCACCCATGCGCTGTACCGCGAAGCCGATGCACAGCTCAAGCGCGACGGCCGCAGCCATGACTGGCGGCCCGGTGAACTGGCGACCCTGTTTGTGGTGGGGCTGATCGTCAACAACGTGGTGGATGCACTGTCACGCAAGAACATCGGCTACCCGGTAACCGACATCGCCAGCCTGGCGCTGCTGCCGGTGCTGGCCTGGGTCACCTGGCTCGGTCAGCGTGGCCTGAATGCCGCCGCCGGCGACCCCGAAGGCCGCAGCAACGCCCGTTTCACCCCGCTCAACTATGTGCTCTGCGCCCTCGGGGCCGTGGTGCTGGTGCTGGCTTGCATCGGGCTAATGCTGCCGCCGGAGTGACCCCGGAACTCAGGCGCTGACGTAGACCCAGGCCTGGATCCCGGAGGCCAGGGTCACGCTGACCCGCTTGTAGTCGGCGACTTCATAGCGGTCGGCCGCCGCCAGTTCCTCGGGGGTGATACGCAGCACCGTGCCGGCTATCGGCGCGCTGTCCACCGTCCCCGGGCGCAGGATCGGGTGATGGGTCTTGCCGCTGGCGGCCAATACCTCAGGATCGGTGATTTCCACCCAGCTCTGCTCATAACCGAGCATCGCGTCCTTGCTGCCCTGCAACTCACGACCGAAGTTGGCCAATTGGACCGTCCTGTCCTGCAGGGTGCCGTAGGAAAAAAGAAAAACCGATGCCGCCGTTGCAACACTCATTCGTGACGATCCTATCTGTGGTGATCCGCCTCAGCGGTTGATTTTCAAGGCTTGGCGCTCGGTTTGACGCTCCAGGGCCAGCTCGATCAGCCGGCTGATCAGCTCGCTGTAGCTCATGCCGGCGGCCTGCCACAGTTTGGGGTACATGCTGATGCGCGTGAATCCCGGCAGGGAGTTGATTTCATTGATCAGCACTTCACCGCTGTCGGTGAGGAACACATCGACCCGGGCCAGCCCGGAGCAACCCAGCACCTGGAATGCCTCGATGGCCAGGGCCTGAATCCGCTCACTATCGGCCGAGCTGATCGCCGCCGGTACCACCACCTGGGCCGCCTGCTCGTCGATGTATTTGCTGTCGTAGGAGTAGAAGCCCTGGCTGACCACGATCTCGCCGCAACCACTGGCGACCGGCTGGTCATTGCCCAGCACCGCGCATTCGATTTCCCGACCGCGCACTGCCGACTCCACCAGCACCTTGTGGTCAAAGCCCAGGGCCAGTTCCACCGCGGCCAGATAGTCGGCTTCGCTTTCGACCTTGCTCACCCCCACCGAGGAGCCCTGGTTCGCCGGTTTGACGAACAGCGGCAAGCCGAGGTTTTCGCTGACCCGAGCAAATCCGTAACGGCCCAGAGTGGCCCGGGTCAGGGTGATGAACGGCGTTACCGCCAGCCCGGCATCGCGCAGCAGGCGCTTGCTGATGTCCTTGTCCATGCACACCGCCGAGCCCAGCACATCGGAGCCGACAAAGGGCAGGTCGGCCATGCGCAACAAGCCCTGCAGGCACCCGTCTTCCCCCAGGGTGCCGTGGACGATGGGGAAGATCACATCGACATGGCCCAACAGCTCCTGACTGGAGGTTTCCACCAACTGCTGACTGGCCTTGCCCGGAACCACCGCCAACTCACGGTTGGACTGGTTGAGGGCGATCAGCGCCGGGTTTTCCTGGTTGATCAGAAAGTTCGAGGTGTCATTGAGGTGCCAGTGGCCCTGTTTGTCGATGCCGATCAGCACCGGCTCGAAGCGCGAACGATCCAGGGCATCGACGATGTTGCGCGCCGACTGCAGCGACACTTCGTGTTCGGCCGAACGGCCACCAAAGATGATTCCGATCCGCAGCTTGCTCATGACTGGTTCCTGTTAAAGAAATGCTCTGATTGTCCTGCGCTTCAGTGAGGGCTGTAGCGCAGATGGATCAACGCGACCCGTTGCTGCTCCTTGTTTTTGCGCTCCTCGATGGCAAACGGCACGAACCCCAGCTTGGGATATAGCAACAAGCCTGCGACGTTGTCGTTGAAACAGGACAAGGTCACCTCACGCGCCTGATGTTTGCCGTAGGCGATCTCGATCATCCGCCCGATCAGTTGCGCCCCCAGCCCCATGCCGCGCACGTGCGGGTCGACGATCACGTTGCCAATGGTGCAGGTGCCGCCGCTTTCCCAACGGTAAAAGTTGGCAAACCCCGCGACCTGCCCTTCATGTTCGATCACCGTCGAGTCGCTGCGCTGAGCGATAGAGTCGCGCAACTGCTGGTGGTTCAACGGCCAGGTGGCTGCGGGAAAGAAGAAAAACAGTTCCTGCGGGTGACGCACGAAGCTGCAAATGCGCGAGATGTCGGTTGTGTCTACCGGGCGAAAAGTAACGGCCATGTTCAGACTCCTGATGGCGGGACGCATGCTCCTCGTTGGCGGGCAAAGCATGCCTGGGAATTAATCATCAGCCCAAGGACCAATAGCAAGGGGCGATGGCTGCACCGCCGCGACTGGGGCCTTGCAGACAGCCTTACAGCCCATCGGTTAAGGTGCGTTTTTCACGATTGCCACCAGGACCGCTCCCTTCCATGGCCAAACCCACCACCGTCACCGACTGGGTTCACCGCGCGCCCCCCGTCCAGGGGCTGGAGCGCATCGAGGCGTACTTCGCCGGCCACGGCTATGACATGCACCGCCACGACACCTACGCCATCGGCCGCACCCTGCGTGGGGTACAGAGTTTTCAGTACCGCGGCGGTTGGCGCCACAGCCTGCCGGGCGGGACCATGGTGCTGCACCCCGATGAAGCCCACGATGGCGAGGCCGGCACCCATGACGGTTTTCACTACCGCATGCTGTACGTCGAACCGGCGCTGATCCAGCAGATCCTAGGTGGCCAGCCGCTGCCCTTCATCAAGGGCGGCCTGTCCGATGATCGACGCCTGTTCGCCGCCACCGATGCCTTGCTGCGCAGCCTCGACAGCCCCCTGGACCCGCTGGAACAGGAAGACGCGCTGTTCGATCTGGCCCACGCCTTGAACAGTGTGGCCGGGGTTGCTCAGCCGCGACCGCGTTTTAACTACACGGCAGCCGAGCGAGCCCGGCAATACATCCACAGCGCCCTGGATCGTCCCCTCACTCTGGATGAGCTGGCGGCCCACAGCGAACGCGACCGCTGGAGCCTGTCCCGAGACTTTCGCCTGCTGTTCGGCACCAGCCCCTATCGCTACCTGAACATGCGCCGCCTGGATCTGGTTCGTGCGCTGCTGGTGCAGGGTCAATCCCTGGCCGATGCCGCGCTGATGGCCGGTTTCGCCGATCAGAGCCACATGACCCGGCAATTTCGCCAGACCTTCGGCCTGCCACCGGCGCGCTGGCTGAACATGCTTGGTCGCTGAGCCACGCACAATCGTTCAAGAACCCCGCCTCGCCGGCTGCTTACACTCAGTGCTCATTCAACACTGATGTGGACCCCAGCATGCACAGCCCAGCCAACGCGCAACGCCCCTACCGGAGCCTCAACTTCGTCCAGAAACTTGGTCTGTTCAGCGAACATTGGACGCCCAAGGTGATCGCCGAAATGAATGACTACCAGTTCAAGATCTCCAAGCTGCAAGGGGAGTTCGTCTGGCACAGCCACCCCGACACCGATGAAACCTTCATCGTGCTGGAAGGCCAGTTGCACATCGACTTTCGTGACGGTCGGGTGTCCATCGCCAGCGGTGAAATGTTCGTGGTGCCCAAGGGCGTCGAACACAAACCCTGGTCCGAGCAGGAGGTCAAACTGCTGCTGATCGAACCCAAGGGCGTGCTCAACACCGGCGATCAGGGTGGCGAGCGTACGGCACAGAACGACGTCTGGATTTGACTCCCCACGCCCCTATTCGGCGCCTTGCGCCACCAGCCAGTCGTGAAACAACTGGCCACTGGCGGACAGGCGCTTGTGCCGCACATGCACCAGAAAGTCCGCCTGGCCAGAACGGAACGCCCACTGGCCAACGCGCTGCAACTCGCCCTGGGCCACCAACTCACTGGCCATGAAATCCCAGCCCAGGCCGACGCCCAGGCCCTGCTGCACGGCACTGAACATCAGGGTCAGTTGGTTGAAGCCCAATGCCCCCGGCGGCGCGCTGTAGTCCAGGGCGAAATGCTGGAACCAGTCGCGCCAGTCAATGCAGTTCCAGGCCGAGGCGTCCAGCTGGATCAGAGGCAACTCGGCCAACTGCGCCAACTCGCTGACGACGGGCACTGCCAGACGCCGGCTGGCAATGGGATAGACCACCTCGGCGAACAGCGACGTGGCCGCCAGGGACGACCATTGTCCGGCACCGTAGAGAATGCCGAAATCATGCTCGGCCACACTGGACTCATCCATGTCGTTGTTGGCGTGGATGCTCACGGTGATGTTCGGGTGCTGTTTGTTGAACGCCAACAGACGTGGAAACAGCCAGAACTGTGCCACCGCGTGGGTGCATTGCACGGTGACGGTGTTGGCGTCGCGCCCGGCCCGCAAACGACTGACGCTACGCAGTAAAGCCTCCAACTGGGTGCTGACCTCGGCGAACAACGAAGCGCCGCAGGCGGTGAGTTTCACCCCTCGGGCCTGACGCTCGAATAGCTGGGTTTTCAGCGACAGCTCCAGCGCCCGAATCTGTTTACTCACCGCACTCTGGGTCAGGCACAGCTCGGTGGCCGCACGAGTGAAGCTGGCATTGCGCGCCACCGCCTCGAAAGTCACCAGGGTTTCCAGCGGCGGCAAATGACGGGCGAAGCGACTCATTAGACATTCCCCAGAAGAATAGGTGAGTGCCTATATATCCTTTGTCCAGTCGGTCAGCAATGACTAGGCTGCGCGCTTTGATGAATCGCTGCGAGTGTGTGCATGAAACGCGGAGTTGCTTATGCGGCCCTGGCCGGTGCGGTCTGGGGCCTGGCCATTGTGGTGCCAAGCCTGTTGCCGGAGTTCAGTCCGCTGATGCTCAGCTGTGCCCGCTTCACCCTGTATGGCGCATTCTCTCTACTCCTGGCTGCACCCCAGGCCCGGACGCTGCTGCAACGCCTCAGCTGGGGCGACGCGTTGCTGCTGATCAAGCTGGCGCTGACCGGCAACCTGATCTACTTCATGCTCCTGGCCAGCGCCATCCAGTGGGCGGGGGTGGCCAGCACCGCGCTGATTGTCGGCCTGTTGCCGCTGACCATCACCCTGGCCGGACGCGCAGATGCCGACGCCGTCTCCCTGCGCCAACTGCGCTGGCCCCTGCTACTGGTGCTCGCCGGCATCTGCTGCATCAACCTCGACACCCTGATCAGCGCACAAAACGACTCGGCGGAACTCGGCCAGCGCGCCTTGGGCCTGCTTTGCGCCTTCGGTGCCCTGCTGTGCTGGACCTGGTTCGCCACCGACAACGCCCGCCACTTGAAGAACAACCGTTTCAACAGCGGCCAGTGGTCGACCCTGTGGGGCATCACCACTGGCCTGATGAGCGCTGTGGTCTGGCTGCTGGCGGAGGGTTTTTCGTTGCCAGGCACCGCGCTTGAAGCCAGCGATCAGCGCTGGATGCTGTTCTGGGGCCTGAGCCTGTGTAGCGCAGTGCTGGGCTCCTGGTTCGGCAATCGCATGTGGAATGCCTCGACCCGGCGCCTGCCCCTGACCCTGAGCGGCCAGTTGATCGTGTTCGAGACCCTGTTCGCCCTGCTGTACGGTTTCATCTGGCTGCAGCACCTGCCGAGCCTGCTGCAAAGCTCGGCAGCCCTGCTATTGCTGGCCGGGGTGCTGTGGGCGGTGCGCCGCCACTTGCCCCAACCCCATTAGTCCCCTTCAGCCCTGAGCCACGGAACAGCTCGGCAAAGCCGCTGAGGCCCGAGGCAAGCGCAGCGCCAGGAGTGCCCCAAGCAGGGCCAGCAAAGCACTGGCGGCGGTGGCTATTTCAATGCCGTGGGCCTGATTGCCGGTCGGGCTCAGGGTGTTGGCCAGCGACACCAGCAGCGCCAACCCCAGGGCCCCGCCAATCTGCTGACTGGTGGACGCCACACCCGCCGCCACCCCTTGCTCGACAGCGGCAATGCCCTGACCGGCCGAAACCCACATTGAAGTCCAGGTCATGCCCTGGCCAATGCTCATCACCACGATGCCCGGCAGCAGCCCGACAAAGCCGTGGCTGCCGGACAAGGCCAGGTAGATCATGCCGATGCCCACGGCCCCCGCCAGCAGGCCGGTGACCAGGCTCGCCCGCAGGCCAATGCGCAGCAGCGCCCGTTCCGCGACCCAGATGCCCAGCGTGCATAGCAGGGTCGAGGGCAGGAACGCCAACCCGCTCTGCAGCACGCTGAACTGATAGACCTGCTGGAAATACAGGCTGAGAAAGTAGTACTGCACGCCGAAACTGCTCATGAACAGCGCGGTAATCAGCATGGCCATGCGCAGCTGTGGATAACCCAGCAGGCGCAGCGGCATCAGCGGATCGCGGCAGCGTTGTTCCAGGCGCACAAACAGCCCGAGCAAGGCCAGGGACAACGCCAGGCAACCCAGGGTCCCCGGCGCGCCCCAGCCCCACTCCGGGCCCTGGACGATAGAGAACACCAGCAGGGTGCCGCCCAGGGTCACGGTCAGCGCGCCGCGCAGGTCGAACTGGCGGCTGCGCTGGCGTGGCGGGTCAGCGGGAATCCAGCGCCGGGCCAGCAACGCGCAGGCACCGGCCAGGGGCACGTTGACCAGAAACACCGCTTCCCAACCCCAGTACTGGGTCAGCACCCCGCCCAGCAGGGCACCCAGGGCCAGCCCCGCCGCCGAGGCCGCGCTCCACACCGCGAAGGCCCGGTTGCGCACCGGCCCTTCGGCGTACCAGGTATTGATCAAGGCCAGGGTCGCGGGGAACAACATCGCCCCGCCGACGCCCTGTACCGCCCGCGACAGCACCAGCAACAGCGCGCTGCCACCCAGGCCACCGGCCAGGGATGCCAGGGCATACAGCGACTGCCCGACGATGTAGAAACGCCGCTTGCCCAGCAGGTCCGCCGCGCGTCCGCCCAGCAGCAGGAAACCACCGAAAGCCACGCTGTAGGCACTGACCACCCATTGCAATTGCTGGGCAGAGAACCCCAGGCGAAGGCCGATTTCCGGCAACGCCACAAAGACGATGGTGGCGTCCAGGGCAATGATCAGTTGCGCGGTGGCCAGCAGTGACAGCATCCAGCCCGACGGCTTGGCTAACGGGGTCGCGGACATCGCGAGAATCCTTGTGTGGAAATAAGCGGCGGCCAGTGTCATCGATGCGGTTTAAATGATAAATACGGCCTTCTCTCTTTCAGTAATGACTTTAATCATGGATCTGAACGCCCTTCGTCTACTGGTCCGGGTCGCCGAAACCCGCAGTTTCACCCGCGCCGCCGGTGACCTGGGGCTGACCCAGTCCGGCCTGTCCCGGGCCATCTCGCGCCTGGAGCAACAGCTCGGTGTGCGCCTGCTGCAACGCAACACCCGCAGTGTCAGCCTGACCCCGGACGGCCAGGTGCTGGTGGAGCGGGCAGCGCCGTTGCTGGCGGAGCTGGCCCATGCCGAGCACCTGCTGCTGGACCGCCGCGACTCGCCCAGCGGGATGTTGAAGATCAGCACGCCGTCGCTGTTCGGGCGCAAGGTGGTGATGCCGGTGATTGGCGAGCTGACGGCCCAGCATCCCCAGTTGAGCGTCGAGGCGGTGATGACCGATCGGGTGGTGGACATCATCGACGAAGGGTTTGACGCGGTGCTGCGCACCGGGCTGATCCAGGATCAGCGCCTGATCGCCCGGCCCCTGGCGCCCCTGCGCTGGGTCACCGTGGCGGCACCGGCCTACCTGGAGCGCCACGGCACACCGCGGCAGCTGGCGGACCTGCAGCAGCACAACTGCCTGACGGTGCGCAATCTGCGCAGCGGCCGGCTGGTGGACTGGCAGTTCATGGACCAGGGCAAGCCCCTGGACCTGGCGGTGCAGGGGCGGCTGATCTTCGACATCGGCGATGCCCTGGTGGATGCAGTGCTCGGCGGGTTCGGCGTTGCCCAGTTGATGGAGTTCGCCGTGCGCGATGCCCTGGATGCCGGCCTGCTGCTGCCGGTGCTGCATGCGCATGCCGGGCGCAGTCGGCAGCTGTCGTTGGTGTATCCCCCCTCGCGCCAGTGTTCGCCGAAGCTCACCGCCCTGGCCGACGCCCTGGGCCGGATCAGTTGGTAGGAACCTGCAAGCCCTCGGCCTTCTGGGTCACGCTCAACAGCAGCGGCCGGGCGATCCTCAAATAGTTCTGGGTATCAAGGACCATGGAGGCATCCAGGCGTTCGGCATTGAAAGCCGATTTCGGCGTAGCGCTTGATCAGTGGCGGATCGAAGCTCAGCGGAGGAATGGCACCGATCACGCAACCGGTCAGTTCCCTGGCCAGCGCCGCCGGGACCAGTTGGGCCTTGTTGCCGCCCAGGGCCGCACCGACCTTGTTCATGTCGCGCTTCTGGTCGCCGGAGAGAATCACCAGCCCATACACATCGCTCATGCCCTTGAGGCTGCACAGCATGGCCTTGGCCCCCTGCCCCGGCTCGGTGCCACGAATCTCGGCGACCCACGCCGACGGCCCTTCGGCCGGGTGCAGGATCACCCGATAACGGGCCTGATGGCTGTCCAACAGGTTCACCAGACGCTGGAAGACTTCGTGCATGTGCAATCCTTGAAAGAGTGGCTCCGACGCGCCTCAAGCCTCGCTAACCTGAGGCAACCGACGGCCGACAACGGCCTCGCCAATGGTCAGGAAGTGCCCCCCCGCCACATGGTGCAGGGTGCGCAGCCGGTCCTGGCCGTCGAAATGCCAGCGCCCCTCGTTGAACACCCGCGCATCGGCCTGGGCGGCAATCACTTCACCAAGAAACAGGTCGTAGTGTTGGTGGTTGTGGGGTTCGGGCAGCAGCCGGCATTCCAGCCAGGCCACGCAGCCTTCGAGCAACGGCGCCGCTAGCTGCTCGCCGGCAAAGGTGGCGAGGTCGTAAGCGGTAAACTTGTCGCCGCCAGCCTGGCTCAACTCCAGTCCGGAGCTGTTGCCCAGGGTCTGCACAATGTCCACCTGGGTGGCGCAGGGCACGTTGAGGACAAAGGTGCCCGAGGCTTCCAGCAACTGCCGGGTCCAGGTGGACTTGTCGAGCACCACAGCCACCTTCGGCGGCTCGAAATCCAGGGGCATGGCCCAGGCGGCGGCCATGATGTTGCGCTGCCCGCCATGGGCGGCGCTGACCAGCACCGTAGGGCCGTGATTGAGCAGACGGTAGGCTTTTTCCAATGGCACCGGATGACGAAATGCAGGCATGGCAGGCTCCTGAAAAAGGCCGATTGTAGACCCATCCGCCACCTGTGCAGCCACGCTGATTGGGCGGATTTTCTGGACAGTCCGTCCAAGCATCGACGGCTTATCAACGCCATGGCAGACACTAGACTCAGCGTTCACCGCAATCGTCGAAGGAGCCATGCCATGGCGGATCATTCCCTGAACAACAAAGTCGTGCTGATCGCCGGCGGGGTGAAGAACCTCGGTGGCCTGCTTGCCCGCGATCTCGCCAGCCACGGTGCCAGGGCCGTGGCCGTGCACTACAACAGCGATGCCAGTCAGGCCGATGCCCAGAACACCCTGGAGGCGCTCAGGGCCCTAGGGGTCGACACCCACGCCTGGCAGGCCGACCTTACCCGCGCCGGTGCGGTGGAGCGTCTGTTCAGCGAGGTCAAGGCACGCTTCGGCCAGATCGACATCGCCATCAACACCGTGGGCAAAGTGCTGAAGAAACCCATCATCGAAATCAGCGAAGACGAGTACGACCAAATGTTCGCGGTCAATGCCAAGAGCGCGTTCTTCTTCATCAAGGAAGCCGGCAAGCACCTGGAGGACAACGGCAAGCTGGTGACCCTGGTGACGTCGCTGCTGGGGGCCTTCACCCCGTTCTATGCCGCCTACGGCGGTTCCAAGGCGCCGGTGGAGCATTTCACTCGCGCCGCCGCCAAAGAGTTCGGCGCCCGGGGCATTTCGGTAACGGCTGTAGGACCGGGCCCCATGGACACGCCGTTCTTCTACCCCGCCGAAGGCGCCGACGCCGTGGCCTACCACCAGAGTGCCGCGGCCCTGTCGCCGTCGAGCAAGACCGGGCTTACCGATATCGAGGACGTGGTGCCCTTCATTCGTCATCTGGTGACCGAAGGCTGGTGGATCACTGGCCAGACCTTACTGATCAACGGCGGCTACACCACCAAGTAATCCTGGCGCCCAAGGGGTAAATTGGCCTGCCGATCCGCCGCACCGCCTCGCACGCTGCAGCGGCTCATTGCCATCAGGTATCCCCGAACCAGGATCGTTGTGCAGATGGATAAGCTTGAGCAATACCGAGTGTTCATCCAGGTGGCCGACATGGGCAGTTTCATCAAGGCTGCCCATGCCCTGGAACTGCCCAGAGCCACCGTTTCCTCCGCCGTGCAGCAATTGGAAACCGGGCTCGGCACCCGACTGCTGCACCGCACCACCCGGCATGTACAGTTGACCGCCGACGGCATCATCCTTCTGGAGCGGGCACGCTGCCTGCTGGCCGATGCCTTCGAACTCAACCGGCTGTTCCAACACCGCCAGGTGGACGTCAGCGGGCGCTTGAATATCGATGTGCCCAGCCGCATCGCCCGGCGCCTGATCGTTCCTGCCCTGCCCCAGTGGCTGGCACAGTACCCGGGCCTGCAATTGGCGCTGGGGGCAAGCGATCGCAGCATTGATCTGGTCCAGGAAGGCGTCGATTGCGCAATCCGCGTCGGCACCCTGGCAAGCAGCAGCCTGATCGCTCGCCCGTTGGGGCAACTGGCCCTGATCAATTGCGCCAGCCCCGGCTACCTCGCCCAACACGGCCAACCTCACAATGCCCAAGACCTGCAGAGCGGCCAATGGATGGTCGGTTACGCCTCGCCAGATACCGGCCGCGAACAACCCTGGGAATACCTGCAAGACGGTCGCGAACACTTCCTGGGCCTGCCCAGCCGGGTGATCGTCAACAACGCCGAGAACTACATCGCCTGCTGTCGCCAGGGGCTGGGCATGATTCAGGTGCCGCGCTTCGATGTACAGCACCTGCTGGACCGTGGCGAGCTGGTGCAGATACTCCACGAACTGCCGGTCTCGCCCATGGACATCTGTGCACTGTACCCCGACCGCCGCCATCGCTCGCGCCGTCTCAACGTTTTCATCGAGTGGTTCGCCGAACTGATCCAACCGCAGCTGGAGACTTGCTGACGAACAGCAGAACGTGAGATGAAAGCGCCTTCAACGGATTGAGATCCCCGGACCATGACCCACGTTCACCTCACCGCTCCAGAGCTTGACGACCTGACCGATCTGCTGGCGTTCGAAGAACAAAACCGGGCCTTTTTCGAAGCGTCGATCAACGCCCGCCCTCCCCACTACTATTCCCGCGAGGGGGTAGCCGAAGCCATCGTCCAGGCTCGGCAAGACGCCGAAGCGGATCGCGGCTATCAGTTTTTGATTCGCCAGGACTCACAGTTGGTGGGACGCATCAATCTGCACCGGGTGCAGCGCCCCTACTTCAACTGCGCGGAATTGGGCTATCGGGTGGGCGCCCGCTTCAACGGCCGAGGTATCGCCAGGGCCGCGGTGGAACAGGTCCTGCAGCAGGCCTTCGGGGAATTGCAACTGAGCCGTATCGAAGCCAACGCCCGTCCGGAAAACCTCGGCTCGGTGCGGGTCCTGGAAGCGTCCGGGTTCTCCTGTTACGGCCATTCACGCCGCAGCTTCCTGCTGCACGGACAGTGGTTCGACCGTTTGCATTACGAATGCCACGGGTCGCTGCAAAAACGCTAACCCTCATCAGGACCTTGCAGTGGCAGTTCGGCTGCTCGGCAGACCACCCGGCGCGCCCCTGATCGGTGCTTAGCGCACGAGGTGTCATGGTCATGGGCAGCCCTCTCAACTGGACAGTTGATTGGCGAACTGCCCCACCGCACCCACGACTTTCTGCGCACCGTCCTGAATCTCGACGATCACCGTGCCGGCCTCCGCCGCCAGGGTCAGGCCTTGTTCAGCCTGCTGCCGGCCTTCAGCCATCAGTTCCACCGCCGAGCGGGCCATGTCCTGGTTTTGCCGCACGACGCCGACGATCTCGTCGGTGGCGTTGCTGGTGCGCGAGGCCAGTTGCCGGACCTCGTCGGCCACCACGGCGAAACCACGTCCCTGTTCACCGGCTCGGGCGGCCTCGATCGCCGCGTTGAGCGCCAGCAAGTTGGTCTGCTCGGCAATCCCGCTGATGGTCTTGACGATGCTGCCAATCACCAGCGATTGCTCGTTCAAGGCCTCGATACCGTCACCGGCGTCTTGCATGCACTTGGCCAGGTCACGCATTACATCGAGGGTTTCGGTGACGACCGCGGAGCCGCGTTGGGCGCTGGTGTCGGTCTGACGAGAGATGCTGTACGCCATGTTCGCCGCCTCGGCCACCGAACGTTCTTGGTTGACCTGATCGGTGATCACCGTGGCGAACTTCACCACCTTGTAGAGTTGACCGCTGGCATTCAACACCGGGTTGTAGGAAGCATCGAGCCACACAACACGACCCTGGCTGTCGACACGTTTGAAGCGATCGGCGACATACTCACCAGCGTTCAAGCGCGCCCAGAAATCCTGGTAGGACGGGCCTTCATACTCCTGAGGCTCGCAGAACAGACGATGCTTCTGGCCCATGACTTCATCAAGGCGGTAGCCCATGCACGCCAGGAAACGCGGGTTAGCGGTGAGCACCCGGCCTTGCAGGTCGAACTCGATCACAGCAGTGGAGCGCAGCAACGCCGCCATCAGGTTTTCATGCTCGCAGGCACTTTCCACCGAAGCGGTCTGGTCGGTACAGATCAAGGAGTAATGGTCGAGTTTTCCGGTGCTGTCGTGAATCGGCTGGACACAGATCTGCAACCACGCATCGCGCTCGTCACTGCGCTGCAGGCGCAACTGCCCGACATAGGGCTCGTTGCGGGCCAAGGCGGCCTTGAGGGCGCGCTGCTGCTCCACCGCCTGCGGGTGATGCGAAACGATGCTGTCCAGAGGCTGCCCACACAACTGCCGCGCATCACGTTCCAGGGTTTGGGCAAATGGGGGATTGACTCGCAGAATCGTCCCCTGGTCATCCAGCTCGATACTGAGCATCTGGGTTTCCAGGCAGGCCTTGAATTGTTGCAGAGCACTCAGTTCTTGGCTCAAGGTCACAAGCTGTTGCTTCAAGCGTTTGTTGAACATGGATACACCGACAGACTAAGAGTGGATACAGCATCCACCTACCCATCGGCGCAGCACGGTCTTTCTCCAAGCTGCTCCCGGTCTTTCAGAAATATCTGAATATCTCTTGGGAAACCTGCTTATTTTTCTTGTTTGCCGACGGCGCCACCTGGAACCACAAACCGCGCCCAGTCAGCGCTGCCAGGCCAATCAGGACGACAACTGATTGGCGAACTGCCCGACCGCGCTGACGACTTTCTGCGCACCGTCCTGGATCTCGACGATCACGGTGCCGGCCTCCGCCGCCAGAGCCAGCCCCTGTTCGGCCTGCAACTTGCCGGTGGCCATCAACTCCACGGCTTCTCGGGCCATGTCCTGGTTCTGGCGCACCACGCTGACGATCTCTTCGGTGGCCTTGCTGGTGCGCGAAGCCAATTGCCGGACCTCATCGGCGACCACCGCAAACCCCCGCCCCTGTTCACCGGCCCGGGCCGCTTCGATGGCTGCGTTGAGCGCCAGCAGGTTGGTCTGTTCGGCAATCCCACTGATGGTCTTGACGATGCTGCCAATCACCTGGGATTGATCGTTAAGGGCTTCAATGCCCTCGCCGGCGTCCTGCATGTGCTTGGCCAGATCACGCATTACGCTCACCGCTTCGGTCACCACCGTGGTGCCACGCTGGGCGCTGCTGTCGGTCTGCAATGACGTGCTGTAGGCAATGTTCGCCGCTTCGGCCACCGCCTGCTCCTGATTGACCTGATCGGTGATCACAGTGGCGAACTTCACCACCTTGTAGAGTTGACCACTGGCGTCCAGTACCGGGTTATAGGACGCCTCCAGCCAGACCGTGCGGCCATGGGCATCGATACGCTTGAAGCGCTCGGCGATGTACTCCCCGGCATTCAAGCGCTTCCAGAACGTCTGGTAGGCCGCGCTGTTGTACTCCTCGGGTTCACAGAACATGCGGTGATGCTTGCCCTTGATCTGCGCCAGGCTGTAACCCATGCTCGAGAGGAACCGCTCATTGGCGCTCAGCACATGACCATTGAGGTCGAACTCGATCACTGCCGTGGAACGCACTAAAGCGCCAATCAGGTTCTCGTGCTCGCGGGAGGCTTCGATGGTGCGGGTCAGGTCGCTGGAGAAAATCGCAAAGTATTTGATCCGCCCCTGCGAATCACGAATCGGCTGGGAGATCGAGCGCAACCAAGCCTCGTCACCATTGCCCCGCAACAAGCGCACCGCCCCGGCAAAGTGCTCGCCCCTGGTTAGGGTCGCCTTGAAGCGCTGGTAAAGCTCCTCGTTCCGGAGGTGAACCGGAACGATGTCCTCCAGGGCTCGTCCTACCAGGTCGCCGCCCTTGTAGAGCATTTCCTGAGCGAAGTTGTGATTGACCGATTGAATACGGCCATCGGCGCTCAGGCTGAAGACCAGCATCTCGCTTTCAAGACTCTCCTTAACTTGCTGAAGACTCGAAAGTTCTTCACGAAGAGCCGACAACTCTTGCTTCAAGCGTTTATTGAACATGGGGACGTACCGGGGGGGGGGCTGAGAAAATAAGCGACTGTTGGCCTAACATCGGCCTGGAAAGAACTTTCTGAATAGCAGCCAGGACTTGTCTGAGCAAAATAATTCAACGGCAAGCAAAGCCCCGGCTTGCGGGGCTTTCAGTGAACATTTTGCGCCCCCAGGACGGCCTGGCGCTGGCACCGAGACGATCAACGGCGATGGCCGGAGTTGGACCATGAAGGCGCCACGCAAGGCACTTTTCCGGTAGGCAACTGCAAAGGACCGGCAGCGCTTTGCCGGCCCGATGTGCAATGAAACCGACGATCGAGCCCGGCAACGATCGACACCAGCGCGCCGAAGCCCCATGAATCAACGGCCGTTGTTACGGCACAGGCCCAGGACCTG
Organism: Pseudomonas sp. LD120; assembly: GCF_009861525.1. Lineage (GTDB taxonomy): Bacteria > Pseudomonadota > Gammaproteobacteria > Pseudomonadales > Pseudomonadaceae > Aquipseudomonas. The sequence goes on from NZ_WVHL01000006.1 coordinate 159,887, forward strand.
ATATTCGATGGTATTGAGGCGGCCGGCGGAATCCTCATAAGTCATGCGCGACGGCACCACCTTGCAAGACTTGATCGGCGCAGTGACGCTGACTACCTTGGCGATATCCAGCGCCATGCCATAGCGATAGCTCTGCACCACCGGTGCCGCCTTGCCCTGGTTTGCCGCGTAACGCTCCATGGCCTTCTGGTTCTCCACCATGGCCCGGGCAAAGCTGCGATCACCACCGCCTTCGGCCAGGACCAGGGAAGAGACACCGAGCAAGAGCGCGGCAAGACTTGCGTTGAATCGCTTCATGACCGTTTCCTCATCCAGTTGACACCAACGAGGATAAAGAGCCGACCCTGTCAGAATGATCGCAGGCACATTACTTATCTGTAATGCACCCGCCCGCACTGCCCCGGTGCGCCATCGGACACCCGGTTCATCGGGGTTTCAGGGACGCCGCCAGCGCCTGTCGACGAGCCTTTCTTGCACAATTGTAATCAGCGGGTCACCGCGCCGTTATCTGCCGTTTGCAACTATCGACGACGACTTTCAGGGCGTTACCACGCCTGTTGGTCGAGCCCAATAAGAACGCCTCTGGCGATATAAAAGTTGATAGCTGCCAACACTCAGGAGCGACCCCATGCGTATCCCCCCCCCTTGTCCCTGTCCGTGCTCACCGCGGTACTGGGGTTGTGTCCCGTGGCCGCAGTGGCCGCCGAGGAACGCCCCGAAGGCTTTGTCGAAGGCAGCCGCCTCGACGTGCTGCTACGCAATTACTACTTCAATCGTGACGATCGCAAAGGCCAGTCCAGCCCCACCGGCAACGGTTATTCCGAAGCCTGGGCCCAGGGCCTGATCGGCAAGTTCGAATCCGGTTTCACCCAGGGCACGGTCGGCTTCGGTATCGACGCCTTTGCCATGTATGGCCTCAAGCTCGACTCCGGCAACGGGCGCAGCGGCGGCCGTGGCTCCTTCGGCATGCTGCCGGTGAACCACGACAACGAGCCCGCCGATGGCTACGGCAAGGCCGGTGGCGCGGTAAAAGTACGGGCCCTGGACACTGTGCTGAAAGTCGGCGACGTGTTCCCCAAGACCCCGGTGGTGCACTACGGTGACTCGCGCCTGCTGCCAGAAAGCTTTCGCGGAATGACTCTGGAAAACACCAGCCTCGAGGGTCTCAACCTGCAGGGCGGGCGCCTGCACGCCATGAGCCAGCCCGACAGCAGCGGCCTGCGCGACGGCTTCGCCACCTTCTACGCCGGCAAGGTCGACTCGCCCTGGGTCGGCTACTTCGGTGGCGACTACAGGCTCAACCCCCACCTCAGTTTCAGCCTCTACAGCAGCCGCCTGAAAGACGCCTGGGATCAGTACTACTTCGGTACGGCGGTGAACTACCCGGTGTCCGACGACCTGACCCTGTTCAGCGGCTTCAACTATTACAAGGCTGTGGACGAGGGCAAGAAACTGCTGGGCGAGTTCGACAACAACATCTGGAGCGCCAAGGTCGGCGCCACCTACGGCGCCCACACCCTGGCCCTGTCGCACCAGCGCAACAACGGTAACGACGACTTCGACTACCTGCGCCAGTCGGACTCGATCTTCCTCGACAACTCGATCCAGTACAGCGACTTCAACTCGCCCAAGGAGCGTTCGTGGATGGTCCGCTACGACCTGGACATGCAGACCCTGGGCATTCCCGGGCTGTCGTTCATGACCCGTTACGCCCGAGGCCGCGACGCCGACTACAGCCACGCCAACGCGGTGTACATGCGCCGCGACGCGGCGGGTGATCCGCTGACCGATCAACGTCGCTGGGAACGGGATATCGAAGCCAAATACGTGTTCCAGGACGGCACGCTCAAGGACCTGTCCCTGCGCATCCGCCAGGCAACCATCCGCTCCAGCCAGTTCGAATCCGACCTGGAGGAATTCCGGCTGATCGTCGAGTACCCACTGGCCCTGCTCTAAAGCGTCTGGCCGGGCAGGTTACGGCCTGTCCGGTGTTAAAACTTCTTCACAGACTCGCGCCTTTCAGAACGGTAATATCGGCCTCACCTTCTCGTTAGGTTGGCCTCCCTATACTCCCGGACACACTCAAATCCGCCGGACTTTCCCCGGCTCGATAGCTTGTCAGGAGACCATCCATGCACCCAACCCAATTGTTGTTGATCGGCCTTCTGGCCACGACCGGCTCGGCCACCTGGGCGGCTGATGGCAGCGAACGCCCGCAGCAAGTTCGTGAAGATTTCCTGGCCAGCCAGGAACAGATTCACGGCGATGCCAACCAGCAAACCGCCAGCACCGACGGCACCGGCAAAGCCCCCCGTGATGCGTCATCGTCCAACGCGGCCGCACAAGACATCTGAGCGCCGTTGCCCACAGAGCACGTTCATCTCTTGAAGCGTTTTTTCTGATGCTCCTTTGGAAAGAGATGAATTTTTAGCGTCCCTCATGGGGCGCTTTTTTTTGGTTCTTCACGGAATCCCGGGAAACATAGAAACAAGAACGCCGATTTGATCGATGATGTTCGTGCGAGCAAACACATCTAAAAAACCGGCGTTCTTATGCGCGATATTAATACTTTCCTTCCTTTTTGGGAGGGCTTTTCTGTCGTCACCATCAAGCCTGATGGCGATGCGCTTCAGATCGACCTGATTCCCCACGCCACCCGATTCCCTTCCTGTAGCGGCTGCCAAAAAACCTGTTCAACCACCCATGAGTATTGCGAGCGAGTTGTCCGCGATTTACCGATTCTCGGCCGTGCGGTGCGCCTCAACGTGTTGCTCAGACGTGTTGGCTGTCGTGACTGCGGTAAACGCATGGAGGCCGTCAGTTGGCTGGATCGCTATGCCCGCATGACGCGGCGTCTGGCGGAGGCCGTCACTCAAGCCTGCGAAGGCCATGCGACGCTGCATGTGGCGCAGTTGTTCGGGCTGCACTGGGACACCGTTCGGTTGCTGGAGCGGCGCGCGTTGCAAGTGGCCTTGAGCGCGCTCCCCAAAGCCCAACCACGACGTCTAGTGATGGACGAGTTCGCACTGTTCAAAGGTCACCGTTATGCCAGCGTGGTGCTGGACGCGGATACACCACGAGTGCTGTGGATCGGCGAGGGTCGCAGCCGAGCAGCGGTCAGGCCTTTCTTCGAAGAGCTGGGGCCAGAGGGTTGTGCTCGAATCGAAGCAGTGGCGATGGACATGAACACCGCTTTTGACCTGGAGGTTCGTCAGCACTGTCCCAACGCGCGAGTGGTCTACGACCTCTTCCATGTGGTGGCCAAATATGGCCGAGAGGTGATTGACCGGGTCCGCGTCGATGAGGCTAATCGATTGCGTCACGACAAGCCTGCCCGCAAGGTTATCAAGCAGGCGCGATGGTTGTTGCTGCGCAATGCGCAGAACTTGAAAACGCCGGAACAACAGGTCCGCCTGGAGGATCTGCTGGCAGCCAACCAAGCGTTGATGACGGTCTATTTGATGAAGGCTGAACTCAAAACACTCTGGACCCCGAGTACTGCCTGGGGCTGGCGATCGGCCTGGAAGCGATGGCTGCGCCATGCGCATGAAAGCGAAATACCAGCACTGATCCAGTTCGCCAAACGGCTAAAGGATTACTGGCGGGGCATCGTGAGCCGGGTTCGCTGGCCGATGCACACGGGGCAGTTGGAAGGAATAAACAATCGAATAAAGGTCATTAAGCGGATGGCGTACGGTTACCGAGATAGCGAATTCTTTTTCATGAAGATCAAGAGCGTCTTTCCCGGTAATCCGTGAAGAGCCTTTTTTGCCCCAAATCTGCCGCAGGACTGGCATCTGTAGCCGCTGCTGAGCCAAGGCGAAGCTACGCAAAGGTCCGTAGGACCTTGCCTGACAATCTCCAGCCAAACCCGCAGCGGCCTCAAGAGCGCCGCGCCCTTCGACGGAGTGCCGCCCAGCCCGTTCGCAGCCTGCGGCAGCGGCTACAAGAAGCAGCACGCGATCAGTCCTCTTCCCTGCGGTGGGCCCAGTGGTACAGCGCCGGCAGGACCAGCAGGGTGAGAACGGTGGAGGACAGGATGCCACCTATCACCACGGTGGCCAGAGGGCGTTGCACGTCGGCACCGGTGCCGGTAGCCAAGGCCATGGGGATGAAACCCAGGGACGCCACCAAAGCGGTCATCAGCACCGGGCGCAGGCGGGTCAGGGCCCCTTCGTGAATCGCCATGGACAAGCCACGACCCTCTTCGCGCAGGTTGCGGATGAAGGCGATCATCACCAGGCCGTTGAGCACCGCGACCCCGGACAGGGCAATGAACCCCACACCCGCCGAGATCGACAGTGGGATGTCCCGCAGCCACAAGGCCATGATCCCGCCGGTCAAGGCAAAGGGAATGCCACTGAACACCAGCAGGCCGTCCTTGAGGTTGTTGAACATCATGAACAACAGGCCAAACACCAGCAGCAGAGCCACCGGCACCACCACTTGTAGGCGCTCGGAGGCTTCTTGCAATTGCTCGAACTGGCCACCCCAGGTGGTCCAGTAACCCGCGGGGACCTTGACCTTGGCTTCGATCATGGCCGTGGCCTCTTCAACGAAGGAGCCGATGTCGCGGCCGCGCACGTTGGCGCTGACGATCACCAGGCGCTTGCCGTTCTCGCGACTGATCTGGTTGGGGCCCAGCACCAGGTCGAGGCTGGCCACTTGCGCCAGGCTGATAAAGCCAATCTGCCCGCTGGCCGCGCCCGCCATCGCCGGGATCGGGATCAGCAGCCGCGACAGGCCATCGATGTCGGTACGCAGTGGATCCGCCAGGCGCACCACCATGTCGAAGCGCCGGTCGCCTTCGTACAGGGTGCCGGCCTGGCGCCCACCCACCGCCACCGCAAGGGTGTCTTGCACATCGCCCACGTTCAGGCCGAAACGTGCGGCCTTGTCGCGATCGATGTTGATGGTCAACACCGGCAAGCCGGAGGTTTGCTCGACCTTGACTTCCGAGGCGCCCGAGAGCCCTTGCAAGGCCGTGGCGATGTCATTGGCGGTCTTGTTCAGCACTGTCATGTCGTCGCCGAATACCTTGACCGCCACATCGCTGCGCACCCCGGAAATCAGTTCGTTGAAGCGCAGTTGGATCGGTTGCGACAGCTCGTAGGCGCTGCCGGGCACCCGGGCGCTGGCGCGCTGGATATCGGCGATCAGGGCCTCGCGGGATTTACCCGGGTCGGGCCACTGGGCCTTGGGCTTGAGCATCACGTAACTGTCGGAAATATTCGGCGGCATCGGGTCCGAGGCGATCTCTGCGGTGCCGGTACGGGCAAACACCCGCTCGATTTCCGGCACCTGCGCCAGCAGGGTTTTCTCCAGACGCTGCTGCAGGTCCACCGATTGCGTGAGGCTGGTACCGGGCACCCGCAACGCCTGCTGGGCGAAGTCGCCCTCGCTGAGGCTGGGGATGAATTCGCTGCCCATGCGGCTGGCCACGCCGGCGCTGCCCAACAGGATTAGCCCCACCAGGGCAACGGTCGGACCACGCCGGGCCATGACCCAGTCCAGCACCGGCGCGTAGCCGCGCTTGGCGCTGCGCATCAGCAGGTTTTCCTCTTCCTTGACCTTGCCGGTGACGAACAGCGCGATGGCCGCCGGGACGAAGGTCACCGACAGAATCATCGCCCCCAACAGCGCCATGACCACGGTGAACGCCATGGGATGAAACATCTTCCCGGCCACCCCGGTGAGGGCGAAGATCGGCAGGTACACCACCATGATGATCAACTGGCCGAAGATCAGCGCCCGGCGGGCTTCCTTGGCTGCGGCAAAGACTTCATGCAAGCGCTCGGAGCGGGTCAGCAGGCGCCCGTGGCGCTGCTGGGCATGGGCCAGGCGGCGGATGGCGTTTTCCACGATGACCACCGCGCCGTCAACGATGATGCCGAAGTCCAGGGCACCGAGGCTCATCAGGTTGGCGCTGACCTTGTTGCTGAACATGCCGGTGAAGGTGAACAGCATCGACAGCGGAATCACCAGGGCGGTGATCAGTGCCGCGCGGATGTTGCCCAGGAACAGGAACAGAATCACGATCACCAACAGCGCGCCCTCGAAGAGGTTCTTCTTCACCGTGGCGATGGCTTTTTCCACCAGGTGGGTGCGGTCATACACGGTGACCGCCACCACTCCTTCGGGCAGCGAGCGATTGATTTCTTCGAGTTTTTTCGCCACCGCCTGGGACACGCTGCGGCTGTTCTCGCCGATCAGCATGAACACCGTGCCCAGCACCACTTCCCGGCCGTTCTCGGTGGCCGCGCCGGTGCGCAGTTCGCGACCGATCTGTACCTGGGCGACATTGCGCACGCGGATCGGCGTGCCGTCGCTGCGGCTGATGACGATGTTGGCGATGTCCTCGATGGACGCCAGTTGCCCCGGAGCGCGGATCAGCAACTGCTCGCCGCCGCGCTCGATGTAGCCGGCGCCGACATTGGCGTTATTGCGTTCCAGGGCGGTCAGCAGGTCATTGAGGGTCAGCTTGTAGGCTGCCAGGCGCTTGGGATCCGGGGCGATCTGGTACTCCTTGGCAAAGCCACCGATGGTGTTGATCTCGGCCACGCCGGGCACGTTGCGCAACTGCGGCTTGATGATCCAGTCCTGGATCACCCGCAGATCGGTGGGCGTGTACGGCGTGCCATCCTCCTTGCGCGCGCCGTCTTCGGCTTCCACGGTCCACAGGAAGATTTCCCCCAGGCCAGTGGAGATCGGCCCCATCACCGCCTCCACACCTTGAGGCAATTGCTCGCGAGCCACTTGCAGGCGCTCGTTGACCAGTTGCCGGGCGAAAAACAGGTCGGTGCCGTCCTTGAAGATCACTGTCACCTGGGACAGCCCCGAGCGCGACAGCGAGCGGGTCTGCTGCAAACCCGGCAGCCCGGCCATGGCGGTCTCGATGGGAAAGGTGATGCGCTGTTCGGTTTCCAGGGGCGAAAAACCCGGCGCCGCCGAGTTGATCTGCACCTGGACGTTGGTGATGTCGGGGACCGCGTCGATCGGCAGCTTCTGGTAGCTGGCGATGCCGACCCCGGCCATCAGCAGCACCGCCAACAGGACGATGATGCGCTGCTCGATGGCGAATTGAATGAGGCGCTCAAACATGGGAAATCACTCTGTGCTGTGACCGATCAATGGCCATGGTCGGCCGAGCCTTTGCCCAGCTCGGACTTGAGGGTGAAGCTGCCACGGGTGGCGACCCGGGCCCCGACGGCCAAGCCTTCGCGGACCTCGACAAAACCGTCATCGCTGGCACCGATGACCACCGGCGTGGCCTGGAAGCCCTCGGCGACCCGGACAAACACCGAAGGCCGGTCTTCCACGGTCTGGATCGCCGTCTGCGGCACAGTGACCGGTACGTCGAAGGCCTCGGTGGCCACCTGCACCGAGACGAACAGCCCCGGACGCCAAGCCTCGTCGGGGTTGGCCAAGGTCACTCGGACCGGGGCGGTCCGACTCTGTTCACCCAAGAGGCTGCCGACATAGGCCACCCGGCCCTGGACCTGAGTCCCCAGTTCGCTGGAGCTGACCGTCACGGGCTGGCCGACCCGGACCTTGTCCAGGTCCTGGGGAAACACCCCAAAGGTGGCCCAGACCCGGGACAGATCGGACAGGGTGAACGCGGCGCTGTTGTCGCTCACCACCTCACCGACGCTGAGGTGCTTTTCCACCACCACGCCGTCGAATGGCGCGCGCATTTCATAGCGATTGCCGCCCAACAACTGCGCGCTGCCGCTCAGGGCGTTCATTTTCTGCCGGGCATTGTTGAGGGCGATTTGTGCTTCTTGCAGGTTCTGGCGGGCCAGCAGGTAATCCTGCTCGGCGGAGATCTGGTCGATCCACAACTGGCGTTCGCGCTCGAAGGTGGTACGGGCCAGCTCCAACCGGCGCCCGGCGGCCGCCAGCTCGCTGCGCTGATCGGACACCTGTTGACTGGCGATCACCGCCAACAGCTCACCGCGCTTGATCGACTGCCCGAGATTGACCCGCACCGACTCCACCACCCCGGCCGCCCGGGGCACGATGTGCGAGGTGCGGTCTTCATCGAAGCGAATCTCCCCCGGCAGGCTGAGCAAGCGCTTGAGGCGCCGCGGGCCGGCCACGGCCAACTCGACCCCGGCGGCCTGGATCTGCTCGGGACTCAGTTCCAGGTGCCCTTGCTCTGCGTGCCCGGGCTGCTCTTGTGCCGCGGGGGCCTTGACCTGGGAGGCGGCCGGAGCAACCGACAGTTCAGGCAGCAGCAAAACGGCCAACCCAAGGCCGAGCACTGCACTGACGGCCACAACGAGGCTGCGTTTTTTATCCATGAAGGCTCCTGAAAGAATCGAGGTTCGGCGGCGCCGGGCGCGGCCTTACGAGCTAGAGGGAAAGAAGAATCGATCGAAGGCCCTATGCCATTCGTGCACGCACCCATGCCGGGGCCCGTCGTCAGGCTCCACCGGGGGCGCTGCGCTGCAATCACTGACCAGCAACGCGACCACACAGGTCAGGCCCCGCAGCCAGGCGTTCACCACCGGGCAAGGTCACCGTAGATGCGTTCGATGCGCACCCTGGCCTCGGTGGTTTGTGCCACCGCGGCCAGGTACTGGTGACGGGCGTTGATCAGCGTGCGCTGGGCATCCAACACGTCGAGGAAGCTGAACTTGCCCATTTCGAAACCCCGAGTGGCGCTGTCCACGGCACTCTGGGCGGCGGGCAGCAGGGCCTGATTGAAAGACCGCACCTCGCCCTGGGCCGTGCGCCATTGCGCCAGGGCCTGACGGGTTTCACTGCGCAGGCGCAGCTCGGTGGCGTTGCGCACATCACGGGCTTGATCGACCCGCCGCGCCGCCGACAGCACGTTGCCTTGGTTGCGATTGAACAGCGGCAGCGGCAGCGATACCCCCACCAGGTTCACCCGCTCACGGGCCGCGGCGTCATACTGACTGCCGATGCTCAGGTCCAGGTTGGGAATCCGCTGAGCCTGCTCCAGCCCCAGGGACGCCTCGCGCTGGACGATCGCCTGCTCCGCCAGGCGCAACTCGGCGGTTTCCTGCAATCGCCCCAGCAACTGCGCCGCCGTCGGCAACCGCGGCGCCGTCAGCGGCGGGTCCTGTACGCCAGCAAAATCCGTGGTGCTGCTGCCGGTCACCCTGGCCAACTGCCGATAGGCGTTGGCCTGTTCCATTTGTCCACGCTTGAGTTCCAGGCGCACTTGCGCCAACTGCACCTGGGCCCGCGTGGCCTCCACCGGCGAGGCCTTGCCGGCGTTGACCTGGCCCTGAGCCACGCGCACCCCACGTTCGGCCAGGGCCAAGGAGCGCCCGGCCAGGCGCGTACTCTCCTGGGCCCGCAGCGCGGCGAAATACGCCTCCAGCACATCAGCCCGCAGTTGATTGCGGCGCCGTTCCAGCTCCAAGGCCGCCAGCGCTTGCTCGCCACTGGCCAGCGCCACCCGGGCACTACGCTTGCCCCCCAGCTCCAGCGCCTGACTGAGCTTGACCGTCGTGGTGCGCGAGTCGCGGCGGGTGTCCTCGGCCTCCACCGACAACACCGGGTTGGGCATCAGGCCAGCCTGCTGGCGGGCGCCCTGGGCGATATCGATTTCCCAGCGTGCGGCCGCCTGCTCAGGGTTGTTGGCAAAAGCCCTGTCCAGGGCACTATCCAGGCTCAGTAACGGTTGTTCAGCAGCGCTCAGGGGCGGCGCCGCCAACGCCAATAACAGCATCACCAGGTACGGGCGCGCCCGCCGCTCGGAAGGTCTCGGGAAAGTCGGCATAACAGGGTCCGGCCCCTACAGAGGCAACATGTCTGCGAAGGCGCGGCGTAATCTATCAAGACGCCAGAGCTGAAACTCAGGCCGATAGAACGCTGCAACACTCCGCCCATTGATAGGGAGAGTTTCAAGTTCGGCCAACTGTAACTTTCAGCACTTATCAGCAGGGTGGCGCAAAGATTACAAATCCGTTAGCCAAGGCTCTGGCACAAGGATCTGTATTAGCATTCGAGTATTCGCAGACCACCGCAAAGCACACTTTTAATCTGCTTAATCAACACTTCCATAAACACCAGAAGAGCCACTTATCGAGTATTAACGCGCTCTTTTCGCGGTGTGCTGCCAACGGCCTTTTTTACCCTTCCGAGAGTTTTCCCTGCATGCGTATCCTGGTCATCGAAGATGAACTCAAAACCGCCGACTACCTGCAACAGGGCCTGAGTGAAAGTGGTTATGTAGTGGATTGCGCCAACACTGGCGCGGACGGTCTGCACCTGACCCGCCAGCACGCCTACGACCTGGTGATCCTCGACATCAACCTGCCGCAGATCGACGGCTGGGAGGTGCTGCGGCAGATCCGCCAGGACAGCAACACACGGGTCATGCTGCTCTCCGCCCTGGGCCGGCTGACGGACAAGATCCGCGGCCTGGACCTGGGCGCCGACGATTACCTGGTCAAGCCGTTCCAGTTTCCCGAACTGCTGGCCCGGGTCCGTACCTTGATGCGCCGCAGTGAGCAGACACCGCTGGCGGATGTGCTGCGGGTTGCCGACCTGGAACTGGATCAGAGCCGGCACCGGGCCTTTCGTGGCACGCAGCGCATCGACCTGACCACCAAGGAGTTCGCCCTGCTGCACCTGCTGATGCGCCAGAGCGGCGTGGTGCTGTCACGGACCCAGATCATCTCCTTTGTCTGGGACATGAATTTCGACTGCGACACCAATGTGGTTGAAGTCTCGATCCGGCGCTTGCGAGCGAAGATCGACGACCCCTTCGAGCGCAAGCTGATCCACACCTTGCGCGGCGTGGGTTATGTTCTGGAAGCGCGCGACTGAGCGCCCCCTGCAGCCCCACCCCTTGGGCATCGGCGACAGCACTGTAGAATGCCCGCTCCATTCTCAGCGCGAGGGATCGTCATGCACCATCAGCCCTGCAGATCCAGCCTGGTCTGCGCCCTGCTCATCGGGCTCGGCGGCTGGACTTGTGCCCAGGCGGCGCCACTGGACTGCGTGAATATCAGCGTCAGCGAACAGGTCGAGCGCTGCGCCCGGCAAGACAAGGAACTTGCCGACAACGCCTTGAACCAGAGTTATCAGGCCTTACTGGGGCGGGTTCACACCCAGTACCCCAGCCACATGCTGCAAGAGCAGGAATACCTGAGCAAACTGCGCAATGCCCAGCGGGCCTGGATCAAATACCGTGACCACACCTGTGTGCTGGAAGCCTTTGAAGTAGAGCCCGGCAAGCCGGCTCACGCCACCCTGATCAACCTCTGCGTGACCCGTCTGAGCAAAGAGCGCACTCGCTATCTGGAGCAACTGCTGCCTGAATGATCGGTCGCGGCCGGCGTCAGTGGCCCGCACGCCAGCGGCGCAGAACTACGCCGACTGCAGGCCGTTGACCCGGATCAATGGCACCAGTCGCCTGCTGCCGTGGCCGGGCTGGCGGCGCCCACGCGCGCGCCAAAGTAGCCGGCACTGGCGATGCCCACCGCCCCCATCACCGCGCAATAGATCACACAGACCCACGGACTCCAGGGCATCAGCGCGATCAGCAGCAACGGCGTGGTGCTGGCCCACAGGGCATAGGCAATGTTGTAGGTGAAGGAAATACCCGACACGCGAATCCGCGGCGGAAACAGACTGACCATCACCGACGGTACCGCGCCCACCACTCCGCAACCCAGACCTGCGATGGCGTAGGCCAGGCCGATCCACTCGCCGCCGCTGATCAGGCAGCCATAAAGCACGCCAATGCCCAGCGGCAACAGCAGGCTGTAGAGCATCACCGTGCGCCAGGCGCCGAGGCGATCGACGATCAGCCCGGCCAGCACACAGCCGATGTTGAGGAAGACAATGCCCAGGCTGCTCAGGGCAAAGGTGTGGCTGGCGCTCATGCCAAAACTCTTTTGCATCATGGTCGGGGTGATAACCACAAACACCACCACCGCCGAGGTCAGCACACAGGTGAGGATCAGCGCCGGCAAGATCGCCAGCCGGTGCTCGCGCAACACCGTGCGCAGCGGCAACTCGCCGGCGGCGGCGCGTTGCTCCTGCAGGGCCATGAATACCGGGGTTTCACTCAACCAGCGGCGCAGCCAGACACCGATCACGCCAAACACCCCGCCCAGCAGGAAGGGGTAGCGCCAGGCGTGGTCGAGGATTTCCTCGGGGCTGAAGACCCGCGCCAGCAGGGTCGCGGTCAGCGCGCCCAGCAGGTAGCCGAAGGTCAACCCGGCCTGGAGAAAACCCAGGGCATAGCCGCGATGGGCCCGCGGCGCGTGTTCGGCGACAAACACCCAGGCACTGGGCACTTCCCCGCCCACCGCGGCGCCTTGCAGCACCCGCAAGGCCAGCAGGAGCAAGGGGGCCAAGTAACCGATCTGGGCGTAGGTGGGCATGATGCCGATCAGCAGGCAGGGCAGCGCCATCATCAGGATGCTCAGGCTGAAGACCTTCTTGCGCCCCAGACGGTCGGCGAAGTGCGCCATGAGAATCCCGCCCAGAGGCCGGGCCAGGTAGCCGGTGACAAAGATCCCGAAGCTTTGCAGCAGGCGCAGCCATTCAGGCATCTCCGGGGGGAAGAACAACTGGCTCAGGGTCAGGGCGAAAAATACGAAGATGATGAAATCATAGATTTCCAGGGCTCCGCCCAAGGCGGCCAGGCCCAGGGTCTTGTAGTCGGAGCGGGAAAAGCGCGCCGGTGACGACTCAGAGGAAGGGGTCATAAAAGCAACTCGGAGGGTGGCAATCAGCAAGGTTGCACATGGTCCATGCAATCGTCCCGAGGAACAACCATCAGTCGTTGGCGATCCGCTCTATAGACGAGCCCTTGGCCATGGCGATCGCCGCCTGGATCGCGGCGCGGGCCTGAGGGCTGTTTTTCCAGCAACTGGAGCCCACCAGGGCCGAGGCCTGGGTGACGATGTCCAGGGCATCGGCGGCGGCCAACTGGCTCAGGGAATGGATCCCCAATTGTTCCAGGCGGCCCACCACCGTGGGCCCGACACCCTTGACCTTGAGCAGTGCGGCGCGTTCTTCAGCAGAAAATGACATCGGCGTTGAGTCCTTTGCAGTCCGTGGCAATTGTCGCATTCTGGCACAGTTTTCGGCCGCCTCCGTCTGGAACGGCCACCTCCTGATAACCATAAAAAACACGAGGTACTATCGTGGCCGCTGATATTCAAGAGAGCCGCTCCGCCCGCTTCGCCCTGCGCTGTTCGAACTGGGCTGAACGCTGGTTTCCCGATTCCTGGGTGTTTGCCGCGCTGGCAGTGATTGTTGTGACCCTGGCCACCCTGGCCATGGGTGCCAAACCCACCGATGCCGCCAAGGCCTTCGGTGACGGTTTCTGGAGCCTGATCCCTTTCACCCTGCAAATGGCCTTCGTGGTCATTGGCGGCTATGTAGTGGCCAGTTCGCCGCCAGCGGTGAAATTGATCGACAAGCTGGCGCGTATCCCCAAGAACGGCCGCTCGGCGGTGGCCTGGGTGGCGCTGATTTCTATGCTCGCCTCCTTGCTCAACTGGGGACTGTCCCTGGTGTTCGGCGGTCTGCTGGTACGGGCCCTGGCCCGACGCAGCGAACTGCGCATGGACTACCGCGCCGCCGGGGCGGCCGCCTACCTGGGCCTGGGCGCGGTGTGGGCGCTGGGGTTGTCGTCCTCGGCCGCGCAGTTGCAAGCCAACCCCGGCAGCCTGCCGCCGTCGATCCTGGCCATCACCGGGGTGATTCCCTTCACCCAGACCATTTTTCTCTGGCAGTCGGGGGTGTTGCTGCTAGCCCTGATCGTCGTCTCGCTGATCGTCGCCTACGCCACCGCCCCGGGGCCCAACAGCGCCCGGGATGCCCAGGCCTGCGGGGTCGACCCGAGCTTCAGCCTGCCCGAGCCAGCACCGCGGACCCGCCCCGGCGAGTGGCTGGAGTACAGCCCGTTGCTGACCATTCTCCTGGCGCTGCTGGCCGCCGGCTGGCTGTATCACGAGTTCGCCACCAAGCCGGCGATCACCGCGATCTCCGGGCTCAACACCTACAACTTCCTGTTCCTGATGGCCGGCGCCCTACTGCACTGGCGCCCACGCAGCTTCCTCGACGCCGTGGCCCGGGCGGTGCCCACCACCACCGGGGTGCTGATCCAGTTTCCGCTGTACGGTTCCATCGCCGCGCTGATGACGCAGGTCAAGGGCGTGGACGGCCAGACCCTGGCTCACCACATCTCGACCTTCTTCGTACAGATCGCCTCCCACGACACCTACGCCCTGTTGATGGGTCTGTACTCGGCGGTGCTGGGCTTCTTCATTCCCTCGGGCGGCGGCAAGTGGATCATCGAGGCGCCCTATGTGATGCAGGTGGCCAATGACCTGCAGTACCACCTGGGCTGGGCCGTGCAGATCTACAACGCCGCCGAAGCCTTGCCGAACCTGATCAACCCCTTCTATATGCTGCCGCTACTGGGCGTACTGGGTCTGAAGGCCCGGGACCTGATCGGTTTCTCCTTCGTCCAGTTACTGGTGCACGCGCCGTTGGTTCTGGTCCTGCTCTGGGCGCTGGGCACCACATTGGCGTACCTGCCACCGCTACTCCCCTGACGGGACCACAGGCTTGCGGCATCTGGCGGCGAGCCTGTGGATAAGCCAATTCGCTAAAGATTTCAGACTGATCAGTACGCTTCGCAGTGGACTCCTGAAGCATTCCTGTAGTCTTTGCGTCATATTCGGTTGCTACCGTGCGAACGAAATATTTTGTAACAGACTCTCAAATGGACGAGCAAGGACCCGACATGAGCGACGACACCGATCAGCGCAACACTTCCGAATCCGCCACCGATGAGCCCACCGATACCAGCCGCCGCCGCTTTCTAGGCGGCGTTGCCGTTCTGGGGGTCGGTGCCACGCTGAGTGCCTGCAGCAACACCGGCGAGCCAGGAGGCAAACCCGTTGAACGGCCGCTGTCGGCCACCGAGCTGGATAAGGCGCTACACGAGCAGGTGAAAAACGTAGTGGTGATCTACGCCGAAAACCGCAGTTTCAATAACCTTTTCGCCAACTTCCCCGGGGTCGAAAAACCCCTTTCGGCCCTCAAGCCCGAAGCGTTCCAGCAACGGGATCGCGATGGCAGCCTGCTGTCGAAACTGCCGCCGATCTGGGGCGGCATTCTGCAGGTCGGTCCGCAAACCCTGGACGGCGTCACCTACCCGGTGGAAACCCAATTCCAGGAGAACCTGCCCAACGCACCGTTCGCCCTCAAGGGCCCCAGCGGCGAAGACCTGCCCCTGGGCCTGGTGACCCGAGACCTGTGGCACCTGTTCTACCAGAACCAGATGCAAATCAACGGCGGCAAGAATGATGGTTTCGTGGCCTGGGCCGACTCCGGCGCCCTGACCATGGGGCACTACGCGCAAACCCGTTACTCCCTGCGCCTGTGGGATGTGGCCCGAGAGTTCGTGCTCTGCGACAACTTCTTCCAGGGGGCTTTTGGTGGCTCGTTCCTCAACCACCAGTACCTGATCAGCGCCAAGGTGCCGTTCTACCCCGACGCCGCCAACTCGGTGGCCAAACCGCAGATCGCCACCTTGCAGGGCGACGACCCCAAGGGCACCCGCCTCAAGCCCCTGGACAAATCCCCGGCCAGTGCCATGGACGGGGCGCCGCAGTTCGGCCCCAGCGCCTTGACCCCGGACGGCTACGCGGTCAACACCATGGCCCCGCCCTACTGGCCGACCTGGATCCGCGACCCGGAGCGCCCGGACTACGCCAAGCCCGACCTGCCCAGCGTGCTGGTGCCGCAAACCCATGAACACATCGGCGACAAGTTGTCGAAGAACAACGTCGACTGGGCCTGGTACGGCGGCGCCTGGCAGGCGACCCTGGAGCAGTTCAAGGATTCCGGCGGGATTCCCAAGATCCCCAACTTCCAGTACCACCACCAGCCGTTCAACTACTTCCTGCGCCAGGGCCCGGAAAACCCGGCCGAGCGCGCCAGACGCCTGCGCGACGGCGGCCTGGGGGATGAGTCGAGCACCAACAAGTTCTTCGCCGACGCCGAGGCCGGCAAGCTGCCGGCGGTGACCTTCTACAAGCCCCAGGGCAACCTCAACCTGCACGCCGGCTATGCCGATGTGGCCGCCGGCGACCGGCACATCGACCGCGCGTTGAAAGTGCTGCAGGAAAGCCCGCAATGGAAAGACATGGTGGTGATCGTCACCGTCGACGAGAACGGCGGTTGGTGGGACCACGTAGCGCCGCCCCAGGGCGATCGCTGGGGCCCGGGCACACGGATTCCGGCGCTGGTGGTGTCGCCGTTCGCCCGCAAGGGTACGGTGGATCACACGGTGTATGACACCGCCTCGATCCTGCGGCTGATCACCCGGGTGTTCCAGCTGGAAACCCTGGACGGCATCAAGGAGCGTGACGAGGCCATGCTTGCCCGGGGCCAGAAGCCCATGGGCGACCTGACTAACGCTCTGCACTTCAGCGTCTGACCCCGGCGGGGCCCGCAACGGGTCCGCCAGCCACCGCAGAACCGAAGCTCAAGACCGGCTTGGGCTCTGCGGCACCGGCGCCAATAATGGCTATGTGACATCATGCGCTTTACCCATCCACCCGGCGGGTAATATTCTGCGCGCCACTTATTTGTTTCGTCAGTTTTCCGATTGAAAAGGGAGTTCGTCGTCATGATCGTAGGCATCGACCTGGGGACCACCAACAGCCTGGTCGCGGTCTGGCGCGACAGCGCCAGCGAGTTGGTGCCCAACGCCCTGGGCCAGTTCCTCACCCCCAGCGTGGTGGGCCTCGATGACGAAGGCCGGGTGCTGGTGGGCCAGGCGGCCAAGGAGCGCTTGCACACCCACCCACAACTGACCACCGCGCTGTTCAAGCGCTACATGGGCAGTGCCACCGAGGTGCGCCTGGGCAGCCGCTCGCTCCGTCCGGAAGAACTCTCGGCCCTGGTGCTCAAGAGCCTCAAGGAAGATGTCGAGCGCACCTACGGCCAAGCCGTGGAAGAAGCGGTGATCAGCGTGCCGGCCTATTTCAGCGACGCCCAGCGCAAGGCCACGCGGATCGCCGGCGAGTTGGCCGGGCTGAAGGTGGAAAAGCTGATCAACGAACCCACCGCCGCGGCCCTGGCCTATGGCCTGCACCAGCGCGACAAGGAAACCTCGTTCCTGGTCTTCGACCTCGGTGGCGGCACCTTCGACGTGTCGATCCTGGAGCTGTTCGACGGGGTCATGGAAGTCCGTGCCAGCGCCGGTGACAACTTCCTCGGCGGCGAGGATTTCGACAACCTGCTGCTGGAGCACTTCATCGAACAGCAAGGCCGGACGGCGGACTTTCCCGAGCGCCATAGCGTGCTCCAGGCCCTGCGCCGCGAAGCCGAACGGGTACGCCGGGCCCTGGGCCAGGAACCCAGCGCCGAGTTCAGCCTGCGGGTCGATGGCCGGCAATGGACCCAGACCATCACCCAGGCGCAGTTGGCCAACCTCTATACGCCCCTGCTGGAACGCCTGCGGGCCCCCATTGAGCGGGCCCTGCGCGATGCGCGAATCCGTGTCAGCGACCTGGATGAAATCCTCCTGGTGGGCGGCGCCACCCGCATGCCTCTGGTGCGCAAGCTGGCGGCCGGATTGTTCGGGCGCTTTCCGTCCATCAGCCTCGACCCCGACGAAGTGGTGGCCCAGGGCGCGGCGGTCCAGGCGGCCCTCAAGGCACGCTCCGCGGCCTTGGAGGAAGTGGTCCTGACCGATGTCTGCTCCTACACCCTGGGCATCGAAACCTCCCAGCAGTACGGCAACCAGATCGAGGGCGGACACTACCTGCCGATCATCGAGCGCAACAGCGTGGTGCCGGTGAGCAGGGTCAAGACCGTGCAGACCCTGCATGACAACCAGGAGCAGGTGCTGCTGAAGATTTTCCAGGGCGAGAGCCGCCTGGTGCGCGACAACGTTGCCCTCGGCCAGCTGGAAATGCAGGTGCCCAAGCGCCCGGCCGGCGAAGTCTCGCTGGACGTGCGTTTCACCTACGACATCAACGGCCTGCTAGAAGCCCAGGTGAGCATTCCCCTGACCGGTGAAAGCCGTTCCCTGGTGATCGAGAACAACCCCGGAGTGCTGACCCCGGAAGAAATCCAGCAGCGGCTCAAGGCCCTGGAGCAACTCAAGGTTCATCCCCGCGACCAGCAGGTCAACACCCTGCTCAGTGCCCGCCTGGAACGCCTGTATCAGGAAAGCCTGGGGGAGTTGCGCGAGCAGATCGGCTACTGGGCCGGGCAATTCCAGCAAGTGCTGGACACCCAGGACGAGCGCAAGATCCGAGAAGTGCGCCACCAACTCAGTGAACAGCTGCAGAGACTGGAAAACGGCCACTGGCACTGAGGAGCGGCGACATGGACTGTTGGACCCTGCTGGAGCTGCCGGACGATGCCGATGAGCGCAGCATCAAGCGCTGCTATGCCAAACGCCTGAAGACCACCCGCCCCGATGATGATGCCGAAGGCTTCCAGCGCCTGCGCGAGGCCTATGAGCGGGCGCTGCAACTGGCCCGCTGGCGAGAAGACGAAACCGACGACACCTCTACCGAGCCCCTCGCCGCGGCTCTGCCTGGGGACAACCTGCAGGCCTGGTCGGGCCTGGTCGAAATGAGCCCGCCCCTGGTGCCCTTGCCAACAACCGCTGTCGCGCCAACACCGGCACAGACCCTGCTCAAGGGCCTGACCCTGGAGAATCTGCCGCAACGCTGGGCAGAGGCTCAGGCTCAACGTTGCCCCCAGGACTTCCAGAACCTGCTGCTGGAGCACTGCTGCAGCCACCCCCAACAGCGCTCCTCACTGGTCGACTGGGCGGTTCAACATCTGGATTGGCTAACGCCCTGGCAAAGCCTGTCGATGAGCGACGCGCAACAACACTCGCTGGTGGATGCCCTGCTGAGCCATTACCGCCAGGCCCTGGAAAAGCGGCTGCAAGCCAGCCAGGAACGGGCGTTCCTCGCGCAGTTGACGCACTACAGCGAACAGCTGTGGCTGCAGATTTTTGATCACCGTCTGCAATGGCAAAGCACGGTGCTGATGCTCCTCAACGAGCAACAGTGGAGCGTTCCCCTGTTCGAGCGGGTCTGCCAGGTGTTCGGCTGGGATGAACAACGCGGCGTCATTCCGGAGCCGGCCTGGATCTGGCAACAGCTGGTGCAACGCTGTCAGCAGGAGACCTTCTACCAGGACTTGCAGAACAAGCTGCAGCAGGACCACAGCTGGGCGCCGGAGGTACTGGCGGCACAACTGCTCGCCAAGCCGCTGTCCCCGCGCCAGCAGCGCAATCTCACCCGCGGCTTTACCCAGAATGAATGGCAAGCCTGCCAGGAGTTGGCACAGACCCTGACTTGGCGCTTCCCTCAACTGATCGAGCGCCTGCCCCAGAGTGACGTGTTCTATTGGCGGATATTCATGCCGCAACCCTCCACAATAGAGGAAACATGGGTCCGGACCTGGGCCGGCATCGGCTTGGCATTCACCCTCTTTTTCATTCAGGAACGCCACGACCCGCCGTTGCTTGCAGCCGCCATGGCGGCCTTTTGCGGTTGGCTGGCGGCGGTGCTCGGACTTCTGGCACTGACCGCCTGGAACGCCCTGGCGTTGCGTCTGCTGGATCTGGACCTGTGGCTGAGCGAACGCCTGATACCGAAAGCGCTGCGCAGGCCTCCTGATCCAAGGCTGCTGCGGCACGGCGTGCCCTTCCTGACCTTGCTGGCGCTGTTCGCCAGCCTGCTCGGCCTGCTGGGGATGCTGGCGTACCTGGGTTTTACCCTGATTGGCGCCCTGCACCACAAACGCGTTGGCCATGTGAGCGAAACCTTCCGGCTCAAGCATCCCTGGCTGAGCGTATTGCACTGGTCGAATTTCAGTCCCTGGCAATCGGTCTTCTTGTTGCTAATGGTGGGGGTTATCCGGGCGTGCCAAGTGTTCTACCCGGCCTTCCCGCTGACCCGGCTGATCCCGGGCTGAAGCCTGTACATGGGGGACAGATTTTTTCTCCGCTGTCTTTCTCTATCCACAGCTGTGTTCCAGTATGAGCAGCCCCCGTGGAGGGGTTCACGCTGAAAAGGATCTGAGCATGTTCAAATTCGCAGGAATCACCCTGGCCCTGGCGGCCGCCGCGTTGAGCACCAGCGTCATGGCCGATGTCGAGGTCGATCTGGGCAGTCCGCAACGTGTCACCCAACTCTTCGCCTACCCCAACAACTGCAACGTCATCTGCTATCGCAACTGGACCCTGGAGCAGACGGTGGAGCACTACCTGACCCAAAGCGTGCAGCGCGATGGCTACAGCGCGGCCAAGGTCAGCGTGAAAACCGCCAACGACAAGGTTGTCGCCTCCATCAGCGGCGTGCCCGAGGGCTACGACAAGCCGTTGAGCGCCCTGCTCGATGCCGGCGACCTGGCCTATAAAGGCGCCAGCCAGCTCAATACCGATGGCAAATGGGCCTACAGTTGGTACCTGTTCCTGCCTCTGGGCATGGCCCTGGAAAACCGCAAGAGCGTCGAGCTGCTGCACTTCCCGCCGGACTATTCATTGACCCAGGCCCAGGACTATCTGGAGTCGGCCACCACCGACCGCTGGGCCACCCTGCTCACCGTCAACGGCATTGCCGCAGAGCAAACGCCGGCGTACCAGACCATTGTCGACATCGCACCGATCGCCGCGCCATCGAGTGCCGGCAAGGACCTGGAAGGGGTCTACAGCTACTTCAACAACTACCAGACCACCATGGTCAAGCAGGTCAGCCAGAACGCCAGCGGCGCGGCCTTGCCGATGGTGGCTTTCGGTGCGCCCGTGCGTAACTGGCTCAAACAGCAATATGGGGTCACGGTGAATGTGCTGGGCCTGGCGCAGATCAGCCCCAGCGAAGGCGTGAAGGTGCCGGTACTGGGTTCCAACCACCCGAGCTACATCTGGTACGCGGCGGACCCGGACAACTATGACAACGACGAGGCCAAGGCCGATGCTGCCGGACTGAAAGTCATGGGCCAGGATTTGAGTGCCGCTTGCTGGCAGGCCGGCATGGGGAGCAAGCCGGGGACGGATCCGAGCACCCTGCTCAGCCGTTGCACCCAGACCTGGCAGGTGACGCAAAAAGTGCAGACCTGCGAGTTGTTCTACACCTCGGTACGCAAGCTGACCGAACAGCAGGCCGCGGCCAAGTGCACCAGCACACCGGTCAAGACCCAGCTCAACCAGCTCAAGACGCCAGCCCCGGCGCCGAGCACCGAGGTGCCGCACATCTGAGGTCCGTGGCTGGCCACTGCGCCTTCACGCAGCGGCCAGCCCGCATTCAGACCGCGCCGAGGGGACGCAGGCGATATTGCGGTGGCAACTGTTCGAAACCGCTGATGGTCGCGTTCAGGCTCTTCCAGCGACCGTCCTTGATCCCGTAGATGCAACCGTGGATCGACAGGCTCTGCCCACGATGCCAGGCGTTCTGCACGATGCTGGTGTGGCCGACGTTGGCCACTTGCTGGATCACGTTCAGCTCGCACAGGCGGTCGACCTGTTCTTCTTCAGTGGCCAGTTGCGCCAGCGCCTCGCGGTGTTCGTAGTACAGGTCACGAATCGAACGCAGCCAGCCATCGATCAGGCCAAACTGGCGATCCTGCATCGAGGCGCGCACGCCGCCGCAACCATAGTGGCCGGTGACCAGGATGTGCTTGACCTTGAGTACATCCACCGCGTACTGGATCACCGACAGGCAATTGAGGTCGGTGTGCAGCACGACGTTGGCCACGTTACGGTGCACAAACAGGTCGCCCGGCAACATGCCGACGATCTCGTTGGCCGGCACTCGCGCGTCCGAGCAGCCGATCCACAGGTACTCCGGAGTCTGCTGGCGGGCCAGCTTGGAGAAGAATTCCGGATCTTCCTGCTTGATCGCTTCGGCCCAACGCTCGTTGTTATCAATCAGATCTTGTAGTTCGTTCATGCTGTGAGGCCTCAAGAATGATGCGCAGCTTTGACAGACGAGTGCCCGTCGGGGTCACGCCAATCACTGCAGATACCGGTTATCCCTGCCGGGGAATCTTCACCGGGGCTGTGGGGTCCACCCTGCAAGCCCCTAAAAGTATGAGCAATCGCCATGACCGAATCACGACGCCCCTTCACCGCGCCCCAACCCGAGCCGATCGACGATGATCAGGATCGCATGGGGTCCATGGAGGAACTGCATTTCGATGACGACGAACCCGGCCCCGTAAGCAACACCGGCCTCACCAGCGACGGCTCCAGCGATGACGACCTGAGCCCGGAAACCCTGATCCGCGAGGATGGGGCCCGTTCTGCCCGGGAAGTCGAGGCCGATAAACCCGCAGACTGGGACTTGAGTATTGTCGATGCTACGGACATTGGCGGGGGCAGTGGTCTGGATGAAGCCGAACTGGCACGTCGCGACCCGCTGGACGGCAAACCCTGAGCCACCTTCAATGACGCCCTCTTCCGTAGCAGCCGGCTTGCCGGCGAAGAGGCCCGCAAGCCATGCAGCGCCGCGAATGGCGCCTTAGCTGGCAAGCCCACTTCAGTTGCCAACTGTGCTGATTCAAGGTTCAGTCGACCAGGGTGCAGGCCATCACCAAGGCATCTTCGCGGCCACCCACGGCAGGGTAGTAGTCGCGGCGCCGGCCCACTTCATTGAAGCCATAACGCTCGTAAAGCCGATAAGCGGTCTGGTTGCTGGAACGCACTTCGAGGAAGCATTCGCGCGCGTCCTTCTGGTAGGCGCGCTTCATCAGCTCTTCCAGCAGCCGCAGGCCCAGGCCGCGGCCCTGGCTTTCCGGCTTGACGGTGATGTTCAGCAGATGCGCCTCGTCGATGATCACCTGGATCACCCCGTGGCCCACTTGCTGGCTGCCTTCGAACATCAGCCAGACTTCGTAGGACTTGAAGGCATCCATGAAAATACCCCGGGTCCAGGGGTGACTGAACGCGGCATATTCGATTTTCAGGATGGCATCCAGGTCCGCCTCGGTGGCCAGGCGGAAGGTCAACGCGTCACTCATTGGTCATTGTGCTCATCAGTGCTTTTCCAGCGCGCCATCAGCCGACGCATGGCTTGCCAGACATCAGCCTTACGCTGTGGCTCTTCCATTAATAGTTCCAGGCCGGGCAAGGCCCAGGCCGACCCCAGGCCTTCGACCTGCAGTTCACGGTTGTAGGATTCAGCGTTGGCTTCCCCGGCGAAACGTACGGCCGGCAAGCCAATCAGCCACAGGCAGACGCAGGGCTCTTCTTCGATGCGCACGCCGACAAAGGCCTGAACGAAGTCCCGGGCAGCTTCCGGCCCCTGGTCGAGGTTGCCCCGGGTCAGCATCGGCCAGCGCACCGGCTCGGCGAGGATCTGCGGGCTGTCCGGCAGGCCGGCGGCGCGCAGCATGTCCTTGAGCAGCAGGTAGGCCGGGTCGCGGCTCTGGAAGGCTTCGCCTGTGGGTAACTCCACCAGCAACAGGCAACGGCCGGCCCGCAACAGTTGCAGGGCAAAGCGCGGCGGAGGAACCACCGGCGCCTTGACCACCGGAGCCGGGGCTTCTTCGCCCTCGGCCACAGGCTTGCTGGCCGGACGCGCGGGGGCGGCAGATGGGCGCGGCACCTCGATTCTCGGCCGCTCACCCGTCCTGGCCGCCGGCGCCGCCGGGGCCTTGGCCTCGACCACTGGGGCAGGCGGCGCCTGCACCTCGGGTTCCGGCAAGGCCAGCAATTCAGGACGCGAAGGGGCGGCAAAGGGCAATTCGCTGCGCGGCAGCCAACTGACCACCTGCATGGCGGACAGATAAGCGCGACGACGGGACTCGATAAGCAAAGGTCGGCCACTTGTGGATAACTGAGGTGGGGGATTCTACCGTCCTTCGCCAAAGATCGCCTGCTGTTGATTGCGCGCAAAAGCGACAGTCCGTCTCATACCTGGGCCCGGGGGTGAATCGTCGACCGTCTGATGCAGTACAATCGCCGCTTTTCATTGCCAACCAGCCGGCCATTCCGATGATCGAACCCAAGCGCGTCTTGCGCGCCCTCGCCGAACACTGGGCACTTCTGGAGCCGCTGTGCGAGCACTTCGACCAAGGCACCCTGAGTCTTGCCGAACTGCGTTCACAGCTGGCTGCCCAACAACTGGACAGCACGCCCCAGGACATCACCCACCTGCTGGACGTATGGATACGCCTGGACATCCTGGTCCCGGTGGCGAAAAGCCCGAACCGTTTCGAGCTCAATGCGCAGATCCACGACTTCCTCGCCTACCTGCGCCGTGAACACCGCCTGGGCCTGTGCCTGGAGATCGAAGCCTACCTGCGTCACCTGGAGCGCCTGGCCGGTTACATCCAGGACGCCTTCGACGTGCGCGACGGCAACGACCTGGCGCGCCAGCTGCGGCTGCTGGACATGCGCGTACGCGATGTGCTGAAGAAGCTCGCCAACGACGAACAGGCCCTGGTGGCCGTGGCCGAGCGGGCCAAAACCAGCGACCGACAGATTCCCCTGCGCCAGCGCTACGCTGAGGTGCTGGCCACCTGGGACGAATACGTCGAACCGATGATCCAACTGGTGAACGCCGACGGCGCCTTCGAACAGGGCGTGCGCAAGGTGGAGAACGTCCTGCTGCGCCTGCTCACCGAGCAACAGCGCCTGGGCCATCTGGTGGACGACGACATGCTGTTGCGCACCCACGCGCGGATCCTGGAGATGCAGACCAGCGCCCAGTTGACCCTGCGTCACGCCCGGGAACTGCTGCTGCCGCTGCGTGAGGAAGCCCGCCGACACAACGCCGTGACCCGTGGCGCGGCCCTGGCCCTGGCGGCGATCCGCCGCAAGGGCATCGATGCGGTGCCCCAGGCGGCGATGCCGATGTTCACCCGTCCGCAGAGCACCTTCCTTGGCAGTTCCGGTCAAGTGGAAGCCTATGTCTACGCCCTGGCCCGCTTCGAGCCCAAGCCGGCGCGCTTCCCCAAGGCCCACAAGACCCACAAAGGCCTGGCCCCCAAGGCGCCACGCACGGTCCGGGAAATGCTCGAGCGCTGCGAAGACGCCCTGCCGATGCCGGACCTGATGAGCTGGCTGCTGGACCAGGAACCGGATGGGGCCACCGACGAACTGCTGTATTGGTTCTCGCGCCTGTCCCGGGAAAAACGCTTCAAGCGCGAGCGCCTCGAACGCCGCGACTACCACACCCAGGAGCACCAGGTCAGCCTGCGCTCCTTCGCCCTGCTCTCGGCCCGCGATGACGCCGCCGAGCATTCTGCGAGCAACGCCCATGCATCTTGATCTTTCCGAACTGTCCCAGCTGGCGCCGATCTTCCGCGAGCTGTTCAAGGGTTACCACGTCAGCCGCCGCGACCCGGAGCTGTACGCTCAGCTGTCGAACTTCCAGGACCAGTACCGCACGCTGTTCAAGGCCCTGGGCTTCGAGCTGGTGTGCGACACCCGGGGTTTCTACTACTTCGTGCCGGAAAACGCCGCCGCCCAGGTGAACAAGACCGCCCAGCGCCTGGCGCTGTTCACCTTCATCCTGGTGGAACATCTGGCCGACCAGGGCCGCGACCCGATCGCCGTGCTCGATGGCGGCAGCCTCGGCCGTGACGAACTGCCGTCGCTGCTGGAGAAATACCGTGACCTGTTCATCCAGGCGGAAGTGCAGACCCAGGAAGAGCTGGAGGAGAAAATCATGCGCCGCATGACCCAGCTGGGTTTTGCCGCCGAGGAGCCGGGCATCTACCGCTTCCTGCCGCCGATGCACCGCTTCCTCGATGTCTGCCTGTCGGTGCAGCAAGACCGCGACCTGGCGGCCAGCCTGCACAGCGTGCTGCCGTTGCCGACCCCGGTACTGGTGGACGACGACAGCGACGAAAAACTGCTGCAGACCGATGACCCGCTGGACCTGAGCGAATTCGACGAGTCCGAAGAAAGTGAAGAAGACGCGCTGGCCCGGGCCATCGCCGAAGAACAGGAGCTCGACGCATGAGCAAGGAACGCTACGGCATCCGCCGCTTTGCCCTACTGAACACCGCCGGCTACAGCTTGGGCCTGTTCCCCCTGGAAGAGCCGCTGTCGGTCTACGGGGCCAATAACCTGGGCAAATCGGCGTCGATCAACGCCCTGCAATTCCCGATTCTGGCGCGCATGTCGGACATGAGCTTCGGCAAATACAGCCTGGAACAGTCCCGACGCTTCTACTTCGCGTCCGACACCAGCTACATCCTGGTGGAAGTCTCGCTGCCCCACGGCCCGCACGTGATTGGCGTGGTCGGACGCGGCCCAGGCGGCGGCTTCGGCCACCAGTTCTTCGCCTATGCCGGACAGCTGGACCTGGCGCATTACCAGAAGGACGACACCTGCCTGCGGCAGAAAGAGCTGTTCACCAACCTGGAGCGCCAGGGCCTGAAGGCCTATGAGCTCAAGCCGGATGAACTGCGGCGCCTGCTGGTGGGCGGCCACACTTCGATCCCCCTGGACCTGACCCTGATCCCGCTGCGCTCCACCAGCGAGCAGAGCCTGAAGACCTTCCGCGCGTTGTTCATCAACCTGCTGCACATGCGCGAAATCACCGCAGCCAAGCTCAAGCAGCTGTTCCTCGATGCCTTCGAGCACAGCCTGCGCTCCGGCAGCGTCGACTACATCGCCGCCTGCGACGAAGCCTTCCGTGATGTGCGGCGCATGGAGCAGGACTACAACTCCCTGGTGGCCGCCGGCCCCCTGGTGGAAGCCCTGGCCAACGGCGTGAAGCAGCGGGACATTCTGCGCGGCAAGCTGCATCGCCTGTCGCCGCTGCTGGATTCTTTGCTGGGTACTTGGTCGGACTACGCCGGTGCGCGCAAGGAAGAGCTGACCATCCAGGCCGAGCACTACCGTAATGAGCAGGACGCGCTGCAGAACGACCAGCGCAGCAGCACCCAGGAAATGATGCGCCTGGAACGGGAAATCACCGGCACTCAGCGCTGGCTCGGTGAGTTGTCGGTGCTCAAGCACCGCTTCGCCCTGGTGGATGACGTCAAGGTCCTGGAACAGCAACTGCTGGCGGCCAAGGATGCCCACGATGAACTGGCCGGTGCCCTGGCCCAGTCCCGGCAGTTCTCCGCTGAAGATTTGGAAGAACGCCTGCGGGACCTGGAAAAGCGCCTGAAGTCGGTCAAGCAGCAACTCGATCACGCTGACAACAACAGCTATGCCCGCCTGCGCGAGGAGTTCTCCCAGCAGGACGTGGAACGCCTGATGCGTCTGTTCAACAGCGCGCTGTTCAGCCTGCCTCTGGGCGAGCACGGCATCGCCCTGGACGACAACGGCGAGTGGGTGAAGTCGGTGGAGCTGATCCTCGATGGCTTCAAGGGCGAGCGTTTCGAAGTGCCGGGGCTGTCCATCGACATCTCCCACATCGAGCCACCAGCCTTGCAGGCCCTGGCCGACCGCGCCGCCCTGCGGGATCAAAAAGAGCGCCTGGAAAAAGAGCTCAAGCAGCTCAAGACCCAGGCCGCCGTTGCTGCCGACCGCGCCGCGAGCAAGACCCAGACCGAAGCCCTGTACCAGCAGGTGCTGGATGCGCAGAAGGCCCTGGAAGACTTCCGTCGCGCCCAGACCCTGAGCGCCGAGGAAGGCGAAAAGCTGGAACAGTTGGCGCAGATGGAAGCCGCCCAGGACGAACTCAAGCGCTCCAGCGATGCCTTCACCGAACGTGTCCAGCAACTGTCGGCCAAGCTGCAACTGGTGGGCCGGCAGATCGCCGACATGGAAGCCAAGCAGCGCACCCTCGACGACGCCCTGCGTCGCCGTCAGCTGCTACCGGCGGACCTGCCGTTCGGCACGCCGTTCATGGACCCGGTGGACGATTCCATGGACAACCTGCTGCCACTGCTCAACGACTACCAGGACAGCTGGCAGGGCCTGCAGCGGGTCGACGGGCAGATTGAGGCACTGTATGCCCAAGTGCGTCTGAAGGGCGTGGCCAAGTTCGACAGCGAGGATGACGTCGAGCGCCGCCTGCAACTGCTGATCAACGCCTATGCCCACCGCACCGATGAAGCCCTGACCCTGGGCAAGGCACGCCGCGCCGCGGTGACCGATATCGCCCGGACCCTGCGCAATATTCGCAGTGACTACGACAGCCTGGAACACCAGTTGGCGCTGTTCAACCGCGAGATCAACAAGCGTCAGGTGTCCAACCTGCAGAGCTTCCGCATCGTCCTGGCGCCAAACAAGGAAGCCCTCAAGCACATCGATCAGATCATCCACAGCGCCGGCCAGTACGAGGAAGGCGAGACCCTGTCGGTGTTCGACCTGAGCCAGAGCGCCGAGCAGGACAACAAGAACGAAGAGGCCAAGGAGTACCTGGCGCGGCTGGTGGCAGCCAACCACAACCAGCTGGGCCTGAAGGACCTGTTCGAGCTGGCGTTCGAGATCACCAAGGTCAATGGCCAGCCAGTGATCCACACCGACATCGATGGTGCGGCGTCCAACGGCACCACCATGACCATCAAGGCGCTGACCAACATGTACCTGTTGCTGCACTTGATGGACCGCGACCAGGCCGGGCGCATACGTCTGCCTTATTACCTCGACGAGGCCGCGGACATCGACGAACGCAACCAGGCGGCACTGCTGGAAACCAGCCTGCAGCTGGGCTTCGTGCCGATCCTGGCCAGTGTGAAGCCGCAGGTGTCGGCCCAGGTGGCCATCGACCTGGAAGGCGGCAGCGGGCCAAACGGCATCTACATCGACGAGGCGGACTGGAAGTTCATCCGCCGTCACGATCAGGTCAGGGCCACCCTGAACCCCGAGCCGCAGGACGAAGCTGAGGTACAACTGGACGAAGTCTGATTTCGTTAGCACTGCAACGCAAAAGGCCGCACTCTTTCGAGTGCGGCCTTTTTTATCGCTTTGAGCCAGCGCCCTTAAGGTAAGCGTCCGAGCTACACCGCCTTGCAACTCAAACCTTAATCCGTTTAAACCACTGGTTCACGCGCTCGCACTCAAATGTCACCGGATCAAAAACATCGCCATGCCATTCAACCATGGCATCATGCTCTGGATGATCGGGGTTGCCCATCGCCTCCAGAAACTCCTCGTAACCAGGCCCGCCACCCACGTCTTCCGGTGGGCAAGCATTGGCGCCGTCGATGCAGTACGGGACCTGAGGGCAGGCAACAGCGGGTAGCGTTTTTTCGACCTTGATACTGTGATGCCAGCTGTCACCAAAGTCGTAGAGATAATTGAATGTCCGCTTTCCGTTCAGCGCCTTGATCAGCGTTTTACGGGCTTCCGGGTTCACCGTCGGCCCCCAACCATCAGGGTCGGGCATGCCGTAATTCTCACCAGCAATTTCAAACTCATGCAGATGGCTATCACTCCAGCCCATCACGACCTGGATGACATGGTGCAGCTTGCCCAAGGTGATGTTTTCAGGCACCGCGAACCGACGCCAAATCTTCGGAGTGATCCACTTCAGCTCGATGTGCAGCAGTAACAGGTCGGGGGCGGGTTTGGGTAAACGGACAGTTTTAACCATGGATCAGGCGGCCTCGCAGTGTTCAGTGTGATTCAAAGAAATGTTCCAAGGCAGCAACTCGCTCAGCCGATTGATCGGGTGTTCGGCAATGTGCTCAAGTACGTAGGCCAGATAGGCCTGTGGGTTTAACCCGTTTAGCTTGGCAGTACCCACCAGGCTGTAAATCGCAGCGGCTCGTTCTCCGCCGGCATCGGAACCGGCAAACAGGTAGTTTTTGCAGCCCAGCGCGACGGCGCGTAGCGCCCGTTCGGCGGCGTTGTTGTCGATTTCGATTCGGCCGTCATTGCAGTAGCACGTTAAGGCCTGCCACCGGTTGAGGGCATAGAGGATTGCACCGCCCAATGCCGACTTTTTCGGCAGTTGAGTCAGCGTCTGATTAAGCCATGCGTGCAGGTGCTCCAGCAGCGGACTGGCCCGACTTTGCCGAACCGTTTTTCGCAGGTTGGGCGGCTGCCCTCGGATCTCGCTTTCGATGGCATACAGGGCTGCAATCCGTTGCAGCGCCTCGGCGGCAAGAGGTGAAGCCAAGTCTTTGTAGGCATCGTAAAACTTGCGCCGGGCGTGAGCCCTGCATACAGCCTCCTCAATAGTGTCCGTCGCATACAGCTGAGCAAAACCGGCGTAGCCGTCAGCCTGCAAGATCCCGCTAAAGCCCTTGAGATGAGCGCGCGGATGTTGCCCCTTGCGATCCGGCGAGTAGGCAAACCAAACTGCCGCCGGTGTCGAGTCACCCGCAGGTCGGTCGTCCCGCACGTATGTCCACAGGCGAGCCGTTTTGGTCTTGCCGTGGCCCGGCGCGAGCACGCCAATCGGCGTGTCGTCTGCATGGACTTTGTGACCGCTCATGACGTGGTCCTCAAGGGCGTTGATCAGCGGCCAGAGCAACTGACTGCTCTGGCCCACCCAGTCGGCCAGGGTTGAGCGCTCCAGCTCCACGCCCTCACGGGCGTAGATCTCGGACTGCCGGTACAGCGGCAGATGATCGACAAACTTGGAGACCAGCACATGGGCCAACAACCCCGGGCCTGCAAGGCCTCGGGCTATCGGACGACTCGGCGCCGGCACCTGGGCGATGTGCTCGCAGCAGCGACAGACCCACTTCGGACGGACATGGCAAATAACGTTGAAACGTGCCGGAACGTACTCCAGCACTTCGGACACATCCTCACCCAAATAGCGAAGCTTCCCACCGCAGCCCGTGCATTGCGACTCGGGATGATGCACGTGAGTTTCGCGAGGCAGGTGTTCGGGCAATGGTTTGCGGCGCGAAACTGCGCGAGGGGCCGGTTCGACTGGCCGTGTCATTTCGGCTTGGCTGACTTGCAGCTCTTCAAGGCTCAACTGGAGTTGATCGATCATCGCGTCCAGTTGCTCGGAGCTGCGACCGAACTGCGTACGACGCAGCTTGGCGATCATCATTTTCAAGCGCTCAATCTCTGCCCCCTGGGCAGAGACCAGAGTCTTCAAGGCTTGAAGATCGTTCGGCAGGGAGTCGGTCACGAGAGTCATGACCGCATGTTACTGGGGATTTTTTCAGCGCGGCAAGTCAGACTGCGAGGACAGGCGCTGTACGAATTGGCCTGCGCCAATCAATGCCTTCCAACAGCATCGATAACTGCGCAGGCGTCAGCGACACGCTGCCGCTGGTTGCTTGCGGCCAGACGAAGCGCCCTTGTTCCAACCGTTTGCAAAACAGACACAAGCCGTCGCCATCCCACCACAACAGCTTGATCCGGTCACCGCGCCGTCCGCGAAAGGCAAAGATCTGACCGGAAAACGGGTCGGCTTCCAACTGTGTCTGCACCAGTGCCGCTAAACCATCGAAGCCACGGCGCATATCCGTGACGCCGGCGGCGATCCAGATACGGGTTCCAGCGGGCGGGGCAATCATCGCAGCAACTGCTGCAAGACGAATTGCAGCGTCTGCGGATCGGGGGCGCCCATGATACGCAACTTGGCTTTTCCGACCTCAACTGCGATCTCGGAATGACACTCCGCCTGTGGCTGGACGACGTGCGGCAGATCGATTGGCGCCTCCATCACCTGGACGGGCAAAAGCGTTGCGCTCTGGCTGACGGCGCCGAATACCCCTTCCTGATATTGATGCCGCCAGCGAAACACCAGGTTGGCATTGACGTCATGCTCACGAGCGATCAACGACACGGAGGCACCAGGCTGGAGGGTCGCCTCGACGACTTGGCGTTTGAGCGCCAGCGGGAAGTTGGGGCGGCGGCCGGTTCGACGGGCTAGGGCAACGGTATCCAAGATAGTGTCCACTAAAAAATGGTGTCCACTATCTTGGCTAATTTGGAGGGCTGTCAGGAGAGGATGCTGGCCGGACGGTTCCCCCTTAAGAGCAATGCAGACTTCAGACACGCCTTGCTGGCACGCCGCCTGCGCGGCTACTGGCCCAGTGGAATCTTCGGTGCCCAGGTCAGCCATTCGTCTTCGAACTGATCGAACAGGGGGAACGTCTGCTGAGGGCGGGCCGGGCTGCCCATGCGTTCGCCGTCCGGAGTAGCAAAAGCAATCCCGCCCTGAATCAGGGTCTCCAGGGATTCAGTGCGCACCGTAGCCCCCTTGAACAGGCCGAAGTCCACGCCAAAACCACTGCTGTTCCAGAAGCGCGTGCCACCACGAATCAGCGGGGCGTACTTGGGTTCAATCAGGATGTGAATCAGTACCCGATCAGCCGTCTGTCCCAGTTCGTAGCCGGTGACCTTGCCCACGGTCACTTCGCGGTAGGTCACGGGCACTCCGACCTTCAGCGAGCCGCGCCGGGCAGCGCTGAGCACCAAACTCAGGCCCGCCTCTGCAACGCTGATTTCCGGCGGCTGCGACAGGGCGACAAACTGGGTCTGCGGGCCCTGGTTCTTTGTCGCGGGCAGGACCTCGATGTACTGCCCGGTGACCAGGGTCTCCAGGTTGGAAGTCTTCATCAGCCCCAACTCCGGCTTAACCACCCAGAACTGACTGCCAACTCGAGCAATGCGTTCAGGCACCTCGGTAATACGCGCCTTGAGCATCACTGACTGCATGTCGGCACTGAGCTTCACCTCTTCCAGCTTGCCCACGTCCAACCCCTTGAAGCGCACCGGAGTGCCGGCACGCAAACCGTCGGCACGGTCAACCTTGATGCTCACCAGGGTGCCACGCTGAGCGGCCTCTTCTTGGTTGGCGAACAGGCGGAAGCGTGGAATGCGTTTTTTCAACGGGACGTTGGGCACCGGTGTTTCGAAGGCAATGCCACCAGCCATCAGGCTTTGCAGCGACTCACTTTTGATCTGGATGCCCCCCGCCAGGCCACCCGTCAAGGTAATGCCACTGACATTCCAGAAGCGCGTCGACCCGTTGACCAAGCCTTCGTATTCTTTCTCGATATGAACGCCGATCACCAGTTGCTTGCGAGTGCGAGAGAACTGGTAGCTCTGCACCGAGCCGACCTTGACCTGCTTGTAAAGAATCGGACTGCCAACGTCCAAAGAGCCGAGGTTATCGGTAAACAACACCATGTGCAGACCAGGAGAGCGCAAGTCCAGGGGCGGCGCCTTGGCCCGCGCCTCGAACTCGCGCTGCGGCGAAGCCCCCTTGTCGCCGGGACGAATGGCAATGTAGTTGCCTTTGACCAGCGCTTCCAGGCCAGTGATCCCAGCCAGGGAGATCGAAGGTTTAACCGTCCAGAACTGCGTGCCCTGCACCAGATAGTCCTCAGCCAGCGGATCGAGGGTTAGTTCGGCGGTGGCGCTGGTCAGGTTCGGGTCGACCTTCAGGGCTTTCAGGCTACCGACCTGTATACCCTTGTACATCACAGGGGTACGCCCAGCCTGCAAGCCTTCAAAGTCGGTCAGTTTGACCTTGACTCGGATGCCGGCCTGGGCCGCATCAAAATCTTCATACAACCTGAAGGGCAAGCTTGGGTCCGTAGGCGGACTGTCCTTGCGGTTCTCTGGAGTAGCAAAGGCGATACCGCCAGCAACGATGCTAGACAGCGACTCGCTGCGTACCTTTACCCCGGACAGGTTGGCATCGATGCTGATGCCGCTGGCATTCCAGAATCGCGTGTGTTTGCGCACCAGATTGGCGTAGGTGGGCTCGATATAGACCTTGAGTTCGACGGTGTTCTGATCTTCGGAAAGCAGAAAGCTTTTGATCTGCCCCACCTGGATCTGTTTGTAAAAGACGGGGCTACCGCGGTTCAACGAACCCAGGCGCTCGGCTTTAATGGTCAGGTGCAAGCCTGGTTTGGCGTCCGATAACGGCGGCTCTTCGGCCAAGGCTTTGAACTTGCGGGTCGGTTGCCCGTCCCCTGGATTGACCGCGATGTAGTTGCCTGAGACCAGGGTTTCCAGACCTGTAATACCTGCCAAACTGACACTCGGCTTGACCAGCCAAAAGCGCGTGTTGGCCCTCAGGTATTGCTCAACGTCCTTGTTCATTTCGACAGTGGCGATCACCCCTTTGGTGTTGCCTTCGTCGTCCAGGGCCAGGGTCTTGACCTTGCCCACAGACATGCCTTTGTAGACCACTTCGGTCTTATTGGCCTGTATCCCTTCACCGCTTTCAAAACGCAGCTGAACCTCGATACCAGTCTGGCTATAGGCACGCCAACCCAGCCAGCCGCCGATGATCAGGGCTATCAGGGGCAACACCCAGATGGCCGACCAGTTGGAAGCCGGTCGGGTTTTGGCGGTAGGCAAATCACTCATGGTCGTCGTCCGACTCCGTGTTATCCCAGATCAGTCGGGGATCGAAAGTTACTGCGGCCAACATGGTCAGAATCACCACACTGGCAAAGGCGACCGCACCAAGATTGGCTTCGATGCTGGCCAGCCGTCCAAAGTTGACCACGGCCACCAGGATGGCGATGACAAAGATATCCAGCATCGACCAGCGGCCAATGAACTCGATGAAGCGGTACATGATGATCCGTTGTCGCGCAGACAATGGCTGGTGACGCTGCACCGAGAACAACAACAGAGCAATGCCCACCAGCTTGAAGGTGGGCACCAGAATACTGGCGACAAACACCACGGCGGCGATGGGGAACATCCCGTGCTGCACCAACTGAATGACTCCGGACATGATGGTGCTAGGCTCGCCCTGGCCGAGGGAACTGACGGTCATGATCGGCAGGACATTGGCCGGAATGTAAAGAATGGCGGCGGTAAGTAGTAGCGCCCAGGTGCGCAGAATGCTGTTGGGGCGACGAGGGTGAACCGAGGCTCCGCAACGGGAGCAGGTCTGCCCGTCGCAATCGTCTTCCCGCCGATTCAACTCGTGGCATTCAGTGCAAATCAGAATGCCTGCATCAATCGCCCGCATGCTCATCCTCTCCAGACAACGCCTGCCAGATCTGGTGAGGCGACATCACCACTTCCAGCCAGACCTGCACCAGCAACAGACTGATAAAACACACCAGGCCGAGGCCCACGGTAATGGACGCCATGTCAGCCAACTTGACGATGGCAACCAATACGCCCATCAAATACACCTCGAGCATGCCCCAATCGCGCAGATGGTGATAAATGCGATAGAGCAACAGACCATAGCTGCGACCGAGGTCCAAGCGAATACTCAACAGGACCAGCAGTTGGCAAATCAACTTGAGCAATGGAACGCCCATGCTGCACAGGAACACCACCAGCGAGACGCCTTCCATACCGGTATCGAACAGGCCTTGTACTCCGCTCCAGACCGTGTCCTCCGAAGACTGCCCCAATAGATTGAGCTGCATGATGGGTAGAAAGTTCGCCGGTACATAGAGCAACAAGGCAGCGATCACCAACGCCAGGCTGCGCTCGACGACATTGTGCCGATGCGCATAAAGCTCATAGCCACAGCGCGGACACTGGGCTTTCTCGCCGTGCGCGAGCCTTGGCTTGCGCATCAGCAAGTCGCACTCATGGCAGGCAACCAGGTCGTCCAGCGGTAAATCTGACAACCCGGGGGCGTCAACCGGATCTGACATAGAGGGCTCTGGAAGTGAACGAAGTAGCGGCTATTCTAATGTTCCAATTCGAAAATAACTGTGCAAATTTGTCGGTGAACACGAGCAACTTTTCCACGCCACAAAGACAAAACCCCAACTGCTTTCGCAATTGGGGTTTCGGAATTTAATCTTGACGATGACCTACTCTCACATGGGGAAACCCCACACTACCATCGGCGATGCATCGTTTCACTTCTGAGTTCGGGATGGGATCAGGTGGTTCCAACGCTCTATGGTCGTCAAGAAATTCGGTAGCCAGTCCGTTGCCTGTGCAACGTGCCAGCAAATGGGTATGTAATAGCTTTGTGTGTTTGCAAACTTTCGGTTCGTTTCGTCTTCACACACCGCAACTCGCTTCTTAAGCAAATTGCTTGGGTGTTATATGGTCAAGCCTCACGGGCAATTAGTATTGGTTAGCTCAACGCCTCACAGCGCTTACACACCCAACCTATCAACGTCGTAGTCTTCGACGGCCCTTTAGGGGATTCAAGATCCCAGTGAGATCTCATCTTGAGGCAAGTTTCCCGCTTAGATGCTTTCAGCGGTTATCTTTTCCGAACATAGCTACCCGGCAATGCCACTGGCGTGACAACCGGAACACCAGAGGTTCGTCCACTCCGGTCCTCTCGTACTAGGAGCAGCCCCTCTCAAATCTCAAACGTCCACGGCAGATAGGGACCGAACTGTCTCACGACGTTCTAAACCCAGCTCGCGTACCACTTTAAATGGCGAACAGCCATACCCTTGGGACCGGCTTCAGCCCCAGGATGTGATGAGCCGACATCGAGGTGCCAAACACCGCCGTCGATATGAACTCTTGGGCGGTATCAGCCTGTTATCCCCGGAGTACCTTTTATCCGTTGAGCGATGGCCCTTCCATACAGAACCACCGGATCACTAAGACCTACTTTCGTACCTGCTCGACGTGTCTGTCTCGCAGTCAAGCGCGCTTTTGCCTTTATACTCTACGACCGATTTCCGACCGGTCTGAGCGCACCTTCGTACTCCTCCGTTACTCTTTAGGAGGAGACCGCCCCAGTCAAACTACCCACCATACACTGTCCTCGATCCGGATAACGGACCTGAGTTAGAACCTCAAAGTTGCCAGGGTGGTATTTCAAGGATGGCTCCACGCAAACTGGCGTTCACGCTTCAAAGCCTCCCACCTATCCTACACAAGCAAATTCAAAGTCCAGTGCAAAGCTATAGTAAAGGTTCACGGGGTCTTTCCGTCTAGCCGCGGATACACTGCATCTTCACAGCGATTTCAATTTCACTGAGTCTCGGGTGGAGACAGCGCCGCCATCGTTACGCCATTCGTGCAGGTCGGAACTTACCCGACAAGGAATTTCGCTACCTTAGGACCGTTATAGTTACGGCCGCCGTTTACCGGGGCTTCGATCAAGAGCTTCGCGTTAGCTAACCCCATCAATTAACCTTCCGGCACCGGGCAGGCGTCACACCCTATACGTCCACTTTCGTGTTTGCAGAGTGCTGTGTTTTTAATAAACAGTCGCAGCGGCCTGGTATCTTCGACCGGCATGAGCTTACGGAGCAAGTCCTTCACCCTCACCGGCGCACCTTCTCCCGAAGTTACGGTGCCATTTTGCCTAGTTCCTTCACCCGAGTTCTCTCAAGCGCCTTGGTATTCTCTACCCAACCACCTGTGTCGGTTTGGGGTACGGTTCCTAGTTATCTGAAGCTTAGAAGCTTTTCTTGGAAGCATGGCATCAACCACTTCGTCACCTAAAAGGTAACTCGTCATCAGCTCTCGGCCTTAGAATCCCGGATTTACCTAAGATTCCAGCCTACCACCTTAAACTTGGACAACCAACGCCAAGCTGGCCTAGCCTTCTCCGTCCCTCCATCGCAATAACTAGAAGTACAGGAATATTAACCTGTTTTCCATCGACTACGCTTTTCAGCCTCGCCTTAGGGACCGACTAACCCTGCGTCGATTAACGTTGCGCAGGAAACCTTGGTCTTTCGGCGTGGGTGTTTTTCACACCCATTGTCGTTACTCATGTCAGCATTCGCACTTCTGATACCTCCAGCAAGCTTCTCAACTCACCTTCACAGGCTTACAGAACGCTCCTCTACCGCATCACTTACGTGATACCCGTAGCTTCGGTGTATGGTTTGAGCCCCGTTACATCTTCCGCGCAGGCCGACTCGACTAGTGAGCTATTACGCTTTCTTTAAAGGGTGGCTGCTTCTAAGCCAACCTCCTAGCTGTCTAAGCCTTCCCACATCGTTTCCCACTTAACCATAACTTTGGGACCTTAGCTGACGGTCTGGGTTGTTTCCCTTTTCACGACGGACGTTAGCACCCGCCGTGTGTCTCCCATGCTCGGCACTTGTAGGTATTCGGAGTTTGCATCGGTTTGGTAAGTCGGGATGACCCCCTAGCCGAAACAGTGCTCTACCCCCTACAGTGATACATGAGGCGCTACCTAAATAGCTTTCGAGGAGAACCAGCTATCTCCGAGCTTGATTAGCCTTTCACTCCGATCCACAGGTCATCCGCTAACTTTTCAACGGTAGTCGGTTCGGTCCTCCAGTCAGTGTTACCTAACCTTCAACCTGCCCATGGATAGATCGCCCGGTTTCGGGTCTATTCCCAGCGACTAGACGCCCTATTAAGACTCGCTTTCGCTACGCCTCCCCTATTCGGTTAAGCTCGCCACTGAAAATAAGTCGCTGACCCATTATACAAAAGGTACGCAGTCACAGAACAAAGTCTGCTCCCACTGCTTGTACGCATACGGTTTCAGGATCTATTTCACTCCCCTCTCCGGGGTTCTTTTCGCCTTTCCCTCACGGTACTAGTTCACTATCGGTCAGTCAGTAGTATTTAGCCTTGGAGGATGGTCCCCCCATATTCAGACAAGGTTTCTCGTGCCCCGTCCTACTCGATTTCATGACTAAGAGATTTTCGCGTACAGGGCTATCACCCACTATGGCCGCACTTTCCAGAGCGTTCCGCTAATCTCAAAGCCACTTAAGGGCTAGTCCCCGTTCGCTCGCCACTACTAAGGGAATCTCGGTTGATTTCTTTTCCTCAGGGTACTTAGATGTTTCAGTTCCCCTGGTTCGCCTCTTGCACCTATGTATTCAGTACAAGATAACCATCTTATGATGGCTGGGTTCCCCCATTCAGAGATCTCCGGATCAAAGTCTGTTTGCCGACTCCCCGAAGCTTATCGCAGGCTACCACGTCTTTCATCGCCTCTGACTGCCAAGGCATCCACCGTATGCGCTTCTTCACTTGACCATATAACCCCAAGCAATCTGGTTATACTATGAAGACGACATTCGCCGAAAATTTGCAATTTAACTCACAAATTTTACCTTAGCCTGATCCGTTACCAGTGAAAGTAACGTTCAGTCTATCTTTCTATCACATACCCAAATTTTTAAAGAACGATCTAATCAAAAGACTAGAAATCAACATTCAAAGTGAATGCTCATTTCTAAGCTTTCAGAAGCAGTTTATGGTGGAGCCAAGCGGGATCGAACCGCTGACCTCCTGCGTGCAAGGCAGGCGCTCTCCCAGCTGAGCTATGGCCCCATAACAAAATTGGTGGGTCTGGGCAGATTCGAACTGCCGACCTCACCCTTATCAGGGGTGCGCTCTAACCAACTGAGCTACAGACCCAATTTCGAGCTTGTAACTGTTAGCTTGGAGCTATCAGCTTGGAGCTTAAAGCTGCTTCTATCGTCTTCTTCAATGAATCAAGCAATTCGTGTGGGAGCTTATGAAGCAGCTGATGTCGTCGATTAAGGAGGTGATCCAGCCGCAGGTTCCCCTACGGCTACCTTGTTACGACTTCACCCCAGTCATGAATCACACCGTGGTAACCGTCCTCCCGAAGGTTAGACTAGCTACTTCTGGTGCAACCCACTCCCATGGTGTGACGGGCGGTGTGTACAAGGCCCGGGAACGTATTCACCGCGACATTCTGATTCGCGATTACTAGCGATTCCGACTTCACGCAGTCGAGTTGCAGACTGCGATCCGGACTACGATCGGTTTTATGGGATTAGCTCCACCTCGCGGCTTGGCAACCCTCTGTACCGACCATTGTAGCACGTGTGTAGCCCAGGCCGTAAGGGCCATGATGACTTGACGTCATCCCCACCTTCCTCCGGTTTGTCACCGGCAGTCTCCTTAGAGTGCCCACCATAACGTGCTGGTAACTAAGGACAAGGGTTGCGCTCGTTACGGGACTTAACCCAACATCTCACGACACGAGCTGACGACAGCCATGCAGCACCTGTCTCAATGTTCCCGAAGGCACCAATCTATCTCTAGAAAGTTCATTGGATGTCAAGGCCTGGTAAGGTTCTTCGCGTTGCTTCGAATTAAACCACATGCTCCACCGCTTGTGCGGGCCCCCGTCAATTCATTTGAGTTTTAACCTTGCGGCCGTACTCCCCAGGCGGTCAACTTAATGCGTTAGCTGCGCCACTAAGAGCTCAAGGCTCCCAACGGCTAGTTGACATCGTTTACGGCGTGGACTACCAGGGTATCTAATCCTGTTTGCTCCCCACGCTTTCGCACCTCAGTGTCAGTATCAGTCCAGGTGGTCGCCTTCGCCACTGGTGTTCCTTCCTATATCTACGCA
This sequence comes from Pseudomonas sp. LD120, assembly GCF_009861525.1. Taxonomy (GTDB): domain Bacteria; phylum Pseudomonadota; class Gammaproteobacteria; order Pseudomonadales; family Pseudomonadaceae; genus Aquipseudomonas. Next base: position 199,993 of record NZ_WVHL01000006.1, read on the forward strand.
TTTCACCGCTACACAGGAAATTCCACCACCCTCTACCATACTCTAGCTTGCCAGTTTTGGATGCAGTTCCCAGGTTGAGCCCGGGGCTTTCACATCCAACTTAACAAACCACCTACGCGCGCTTTACGCCCAGTAATTCCGATTAACGCTTGCACCCTCTGTATTACCGCGGCTGCTGGCACAGAGTTAGCCGGTGCTTATTCTGTCGGTAACGTCAAAACAATTACGTATTAGGTAACTGCCCTTCCTCCCAACTTAAAGTGCTTTACAATCCGAAGACCTTCTTCACACACGCGGCATGGCTGGATCAGGCTTTCGCCCATTGTCCAATATTCCCCACTGCTGCCTCCCGTAGGAGTCTGGACCGTGTCTCAGTTCCAGTGTGACTGATCATCCTCTCAGACCAGTTACGGATCGTCGCCTTGGTGAGCCATTACCTCACCAACTAGCTAATCCGACCTAGGCTCATCTGATAGCGTGAGGTCCGAAGATCCCCCACTTTCTCCCGTAGGACGTATGCGGTATTAGCGCCCGTTTCCGGACGTTATCCCCCACTACCAGGCAGATTCCTAGGCATTACTCACCCGTCCGCCGCTCGCCACCAGGTACAAGTACCCGTGCTGCCGCTCGACTTGCATGTGTTAGGCCTGCCGCCAGCGTTCAATCTGAGCCATGATCAAACTCTTCAGTTCAAACATCTTTGGGTTTTGAGAAAACCCTAAACTTGGCTCAGCAATCGTTGGTTACATCTTTGATTTCTCGCGGAGTAACTTGTGATGCTGATAATCTTTTTGACTATCAGTCTGACTCCACAAGCACCCACACGAATTGCTTGATTCAGTTGTTAAAGAGCGGTTGGTTAAGATCTTTCGTCTCAACCGAGGCGCGCATTCTACAGCAGCCTCATTTGCTGTCAAGTGATTTTTTTAAGAAGTTTTCAAAGTTTCCTTTTTAACTTCAACCACTTGCGCTTCCGATCTCTCGTTAGCGGGAGGCGAATTCTACAGCGTTACACGCTGCTGTCAACACCTCTTTTTAACCGCTTTCGACCGAGAGGATCGAATCGTTAACAAGGCGAAAACACACTGCCTTACTAACTGCTTCTGGCTTCGATGATCTGAAGCGTAACCGCTGCCGAAAACTGCGCAACTCGTTGAATCTCAAGGAGTTTTCCGTTTCGACTGCGCCGGAAGTGGGGCGAATTATAGACCTGTAGAATCTGCCGTCAAGGGTTAATTACGTTTTTTTTGCAGAAGGTGCTTTTTTAGCGATAAGGCGAGGGATACGACGCATCACAGGAGGCAACCGCAGCAGTAACAGCAGCGCGCCTATGGATGCATAAATAGCCCACTCCTTCAGGTCCGCCCGGACAATCCAAAGCATGTGCAATAAGCCAAGCCCCAGAATGAGATAAACAAGGCGATGCAGCTTCTTCCAGCGCGCACCTAAACGACGCTGACTGTAACGGTTTGACGTCACTGCCAGCATTAATAGAAAGAGGAAACCCAAACTGCCGACAAAGATATAAGGCCGCTTACGCAACTCAACTCCCAACTGCGACCAGTCCAAACCGAGGATGAACACCCCATAAGCACTCAGGTGAAGTACTACATAAGCAAAGCACCACAATCCCAACTGTCGCCGAACCGCAACCCAGCCCGCCCACCCCGTTAGCTTTTGCAACGGTGTCATGCTCAGGGTGACCAGTAGCAGAACCAAAGTACCCAGCCCCAATCGATCAACCAGCACCTTTCCCGGATCAGGCCCCAACGCTGAAGACCAAGCTTCATACAACCAATACAACGGCCAGATGACTGCGGCGATGAAAACGCCAGCACGCCAGAACGAATAACGCATCAATAGTTCTTCCGCAGATCCATACCGCTATATAAAGAAGCCACTTCATCCGAGTAACCGTTGAACATCAGCGTCTCCCGCACATTAGGACTGAACAGACCGCTCGGCAGCCGACGCTCCCTGGCCTGAGTCCAGCGAGGATGATCAACCGTAGGATTCACATTCGCGTAAAAACCGTACTCGTTGGCCGCGATGCTTTGCCATGTGGTCTTGGGCTGCTCACTGACCAAGCTGATACGCACGATCGATTTCACACTTTTGAAACCATACTTCCAAGGCACAACCAGCCTTAGCGGCGCGCCATTCTGGTTAGGTAATTCGCGCCCATACATCCCAACCGCCAGAATGGCCAATGGATGCATCGCCTCATCAAGACGCAGGCCCTCGACATAGGGCCAGTCAATCAAAGCAAAACCAGAACGCTGGCCCGGCATGCTTCTAGGGTCCTGCAGCGTTTCAAAACGAATGAACCTGGCCTTACTGGTAGGCTCCACCTGCTTAAGCAGTGCGGAAATAGGAAAGCCTATCCAGGGAATCACCATCGACCAGGCTTCTACGCAACGCAGACGGTAGATGCGCTCCTCCAATTGATAAGGCTTCATGAAGTCTTCCAGGGCATAGCGGCCCGGCTTGGCCACCTCCCCGTCCACCACCACACTCCAGGGCTCGGTCTTGAGCGCCCCCGCATTAGCGGCGGGATCGCCTTTATCAGTACCAAACTCATAAAAGTTGTTGTAGTGAGTCGCATCCTTGAAGGGTGTAATGGCCTCATCTTTAACGGTCACCGCCTGCCATTGGGTGCTCGGTAACTTTTCGGCAAACCAGGCGGGCATACGGCCAGGCTCAACATCGGCGTAACGCCCGACCTCTTGCGCCCCAACCCAGCGAGGCAACGCAGACGCCGCAAGACCGGCAACCGCACCACCCAACAGACTGCGTCGAGAAAGATAGAAGGATTCAGGCGTGACATCCGACTCTTTACAGTCGGAGGATTGGGGGAATTTAAACAACATGGCAACTCCGCAGTATTGGAGGACAGATGCACCAATAGACTGCGGAGTCTGGGGAAAATTACATCACTCGACGCTTTTACGGCGACGAAGGTGCAACAAATACTGAATCGGTCCGGAAGCGGCGTAAGCCAGGAACACCAATAGTAGAATCCGAGGCGGATCGCTGAACACAACGGCAAACACCAGCACCACCGCGAGGATCGCGACAAAAGGCACACGCCCTTTCAGATCAAGATCCTTGAAGCTGTTGTACTTGATGTTACTGACCATCAGCATGCCCGCCGCCGCGACCATCAGCGCGACCAGGAAGGACATCTTCGACCCCTGGATACCGTAGTCACTAAAGGCCCAGACAATACCGGCCACTACACCCGCCGCCGCTGGACTGGCCAGACCGATGAAATAACGCTTGTCAGCGGTACCCACCTGAGTATTGAAACGCGCCAAGCGCAATGCGGCGCCCGCCACATAGATAAAGGCCACCATCCAGCCAACCTTGCCCATATCACCCAAGGCCCAACCGAAAGCCAACAACGCTGGCGCAACCCCAAACGCAACCATATCTGACAGCGAGTCGTACTCGGCCCCGAAGGCACTCTGAGTATTCGTCATGCGGGCAACACGCCCATCCAGGCCATCAAGCACCATCGCCACAAAGATTGCGATGGCAGCAAAAGCAAAGTACTTACTCGCCCCTGCTGTGTCCCCAGCGCTCATCGCACTCTGGGCACTCATGGAGCTGATGATGGAATAGAACCCTGCGAACAGGTTCGCAGTGGTGAACAGATTCGGCAGAAGATAGATACCACGATGCCGGACTTTACGGCCTTCAGCGTCATGCCCTTCTTCGACATGTTCATCGATCGGTAGCAGGCTTTCGGCGTCAGAGGCCTGGTTTGGCTCTTCGGGACGTTCGCTCATGGACATTACCTTGCAACGGTGTGAAAAGTTTCGACAGATACCCAGGGCCGCAGTTCGGCCACAAAGGATCCAGCTTTATACCAGAACCTACCCGCCCAAACGAAAAAACGCGGCCTAGGCCGCGTTTTCCCTGACAAGACTCGAACTTAGTTCTTGGCTTTGTCGACGATTTTGTTGGCACCGATCCACGGCATCATCGAACGCAGTTGTTCACCGATGATTTCGATACCGTGAGCGGCATTGTTACGACGCTTGGCAGTCATGGATGGGTAGCCGGTAGCACCTTCGCTGATGAACATCTTGGCGTATTCGCCGTCCTGGATACGCTTCAGAGCGTTGCGCATCGCCTGACGGGATTCGGCGTTGATGACTTCTGGGCCAGTCACGTACTCGCCGTACTCAGCATTGTTGGAGATCGAGTAGTTCATGTTGGCGATACCGCCTTCGTACATGAGGTCAACGATCAACTTCAGTTCGTGCAGGCACTCGAAGTAGGCCATTTCCGGCGCATAGCCAGCCTCAACCAGGGTTTCGAAACCAGCCTTGACCAGCTCAACGGTCCCGCCACACAGAACTGCCTGCTCACCGAACAGGTCGGTTTCAGTCTCGTCCTTGAAGGTGGTTTCGATGATGCCAGTACGACCACCGCCCACGCCGGCCGCGTAGGACAGAGCAACGTTCTTGGCGTTACCGGAAGCATCCTGGTAGATAGCGATCAGGTCTGGAATGCCGCCGCCTTTGACGAATTCGGAACGCACGGTGTGACCTGGCGCCTTCGGCGCGATCATGATCACGTCGAGGTCGGCGCGCGGAACTACCTGGTTGTAGTGGATCGCAAAACCGTGGGAAAAGGCCAAGGTGGCGCCTTTCTTGATGTTCGGCTCGATTTCGTTTTTGTACAGCGAGGACTGGAACTCGTCCGGGGTCAGGATCATGACCAGGTCGGCACCGGCGACAGCCGCGGCAACATCGGTCACCTTCAGACCATGTGCTTCGGCCTTGGCAACAGTGGCCGAGCCTTTACGCAGACCGACCGTCACATCAACGCCAGAGTCTTTCAGGTTGCACGCCTGAGCGTGCCCCTGAGAACCGTAACCGATGATTGCAACTTTCTTACCCTGGATGATCGACAGGTCGCAGTCTTTATCGTAGAAAACTTTCATGAATTACCCCTATATCAGGCCGTTCCGGCCATTCGCTAATTTGAATTAGATGCTCAGTACTTTGTCGCCACGGGCAATCCCGGTGACACCACTGCGTACGGTTTCCAAAATCGATGCGGTACCGACCGATTGAATGAAGCTATCGAGTTTATCGCTGGTTCCGGTCAATTGAACGGTATACACGCTGGCATTCACATCAACGATCTGCCCGCGATAAATATCGGTAGTGCGCTTGACCTCGGCGCGCTGAGCGCCAGTGGCCTTGATCTTGACCAGCATCAGTTCGCGCTCGATATGAGCGCTTTCCGACAGGTCGACCAGCTTAACCACCTCAACCAACTTGTTCAGGTTTTTGGTGATCTGCTCGATGATCTCGTCGTGGCCAACCGTTGTCAGGGTCAGGCGCGACAGGGTCGGGTCTTCGGTCGGCGCTACAGTCAGGCTTTCAATGTTGTAGTTACGCTGCGAGAACAGACCGACAACACGAGACAGAGCGCCCGGTTCGTTTTCCAGAAGCAAGGAGATGATGTGCCGCATGATTAAGTACGCTCCGTCTTGCTCAGCCACATATCGCGCATGGAGCCGTCTTTGATCTGCATCGGATAGACGTGCTCGCTGGTGTCGACCTGGATATCGAGAAATACCAGGCGATCTTTCATAGCGAACGCTTCTTCCATCTTCGACTTCAGGTCTTTCAGATCCGTGATGCGCATGCCCACGTGCCCATAAGCCTCAACCAGCTTGACGAAATCAGGCAGCGACTCCATGTAGGAGTGCGAGTGACGACTGCCGTAACTCATGTCCTGCCACTGGCGCACCATACCCAGCACACCGTTGTTCAGGTTGACGATCTTGACCGGCAGGCCGTACTGCAAGCAGGTGGACAGTTCCTGGATGTTCATCTGGATGCTGCCTTCGCCAGTGACGCAGGCGACATCATTATCCGGAAAGCTCAACTTGACGCCCATGGCCGCCGGGAAACCAAAGCCCATGGTGCCCAGGCCACCGGAGTTGATCCAGCGGTTGGGTTTGTTGAACTTGTAATACTGCGCGGCGAACATCTGGTGCTGACCCACGTCGGAGGTGACAAAGGCATCGCCCTTGGTCACTTCGCACAGAGTCTCGATCACCGTCTGCGGCTTGATGATGCTGCCGTCGCCCTTGTCGTAAGGGAACAGGCCGCGATCACCGCGCCACTCGTCAATCTGCTTCCACCAACTGGCCACCGTGTCCTTGTTCGGGGTCTCGCCGATTTCCTTGAGTGCCGCGACCATTTCGGTCAGCACGCTCTCCACTGGACCCACGATAGGCACATCAGCCTTGATGGTCTTGGAGATGGAAGCCGGGTCGATATCGACGTGGATGATCTTGGCGTTCGGGCAGAACTTCGGTGCACCGTTGATAACCCGGTCGTCGAAGCGCGCACCAACCGCCAGGATCACGTCAGCGTGGTGCATGGTCAGGTTGGCGGTGTAGCTGCCGTGCATGCCGAGCATGCCGACGAACTGCCGATCGGTGCCAGGGTATGCACCCAGGCCCATCAAGGTATTGGTCACTGGCAGATTGAGCATCTTGGCCAGTTCGGTCAGCGGTGCAGAGCCGCCGCCGAGGATCACCCCACCGCCTGCATAAAGTACAGGACGCTTGGCCGCCAAGAGCATTTCTGCCGCCTTGCGGATTTGCCCGGAGTGACCGCGAACGGCTGGGCTGTAGGAGCGCAGCTTGGCTTTCTTGGGAAAAACGTATTCGAACTTTTCAGCCGGGTTGGTCATATCTTTAGGGATATCAACCACCACCGGACCAGGACGACCGGATTGTGCCAGATAGAACGCCTTCTTCATGATTTCCGGGATTTCCGAAGCGTGCTTGATCATGAAGCTGTGCTTCACGATCGGCCGGGAGATACCGATCATGTCGGTTTCCTGGAACGCGTCGGTACCGACCATGGTGCTGGGCACCTGACCGGAAATGATCACCATTGGAATCGAGTCCATGTAGGCGGTGGCAATACCGGTAATGGCATTGGTCGCGCCCGGGCCGGAAGTCACCAGTACCACACCGGCTTTGCCGGTGGCACGGGCGTAGCCGTCAGCCATATGGGTCGCCGCTTGTTCGTGACGAACCAGGATGTGAGTCACTTCCGGCTCTTTGAACAGGGCATCGTAAACATGAAGGAGAGCACCACCCGGGTACCCGTAGATATATTTGATGCCTTCGTCACGCAAAAAGCGGACGAGCATCTCACCGCCAGATAAAAGCTCCACGTTGTTCACCTCTAAAACGCCAGAATACCGCCCTCACAAGGGAGCGGGTCTTAATAGGTTTACTTCTCAGCAGAGCATGAGCGACGGTGGTCGCCGACTACGTCAGCACTGACTGAGCAAGTATTGGGAGCGCCCCAAAGTGTTGCGGGGTTTTCCCACCCAGCGCGAGGTAACGCGTTGCGGGTGTAGCACTTCGGCGCGGATGTGCGCCTCATGATCTGCTGAGTGGGTCTGCTTCTGGCAGTCCCTCTACAGCGGACTTTGGATTCTTCTGTTTCGCCCTCATCAAGTCAAGCCGTCTATGTAGTTAATTCGAACTAAGCGCATGAGAACGCAAGAAAAAACCCAAAAACGACAACTGCCTGCGCTTCAATTGCGCAATCTTCGGCAAGCAACTCAGAAATGCGCACCTTGACTTTGGCCCCAGTCCGATTAATTGGAGCGAGGCCCAAGTGGTCGTAGAAGACCGAAGGCGCCCTCCGACAAGGAGTACGCCTGCTAAAACAGGCGCCAGGGTAACTCAAGAAAGGAACACGCTCGCCCTGAGGGGGGGGGGGTGACTGCCAGAAGCGCCTGGCAGCCTGGCTTCAGCGAGTGGCAACGATGAGCTGATCAAACTCTTTGAGCAGGAGGCGCAACTGCAGATCGCGCCCCTGCATGGGGCGAGTGGAGAACACCATCTCGGCCATTTCCTGAATACCCGATGCGTTGGGCAACGGCAGGTCCTGTTCCAGAATCACCTTCATGCGCGGCAGGAAGATCCATTGCAGCCACTGCTCAAAGGCCAGTGTGTCCACCGCAAACGGCTGAGTGCTGGCCAACGCCTCGGCACTGGGAGTCGCCTCATCCCACAAACCCTGCAGACGCAACTCACGCTCGATCAACAGCAGTTGCTCGGCGATTTGGGGAAAGCGCACATCCATTACAGAGAAACCCGGGCTTTCTGACGAGCCTGGGCGGCGCCAGCGGCATCGCCGCGCTTGTCACGAGCTTGTGCGATCAATTCCCACAAGCTCGCCTGAAGATCCGGACGACCACTGGCGAAACTCAGGCCACGACGCGCAAATTGCTCGGCTTGGGCGGCATCTCCCTGAGCCATGCGCACTTGAGCCAGACGATAAAGCACCTGAGGCTCGCGCGGCGCTACGCGCTGAGCACGCTCAAGGCTGGAAGAAGCACCGTTCAGATCACCGCTGGACTGCTGCTGCTGAGCCGTTGTCAGCAACGCCAGCACCGGACCGTCCAATTGCTCATCGGCCGACAAACCGCCCGCCCGGGCCGACGGAATACCGCTCGGCGTCGCGGGCATGCTGTAACCGCCCTGGTTGATCGGCGCCGCCTGATAACCCGCGCCATCTACCGGGCCCGGAATAATCGGACCGGACGTCACAGGACCCGGGATAATCGGCGAGCTGCTGATTGGCGCCGATGCGCTTGCGCCACCACCCGGGACCATCACCACCACCCCGGAGTCTTGCGCAATCGCCTGCCCCTGGGCTTGCGTCGGACGCTTGATGGTCGTCTGGCGAAAACCGCCAGAGGCAGAAACCCGTTCATTGTTGGAGACGGCCGTACCGGAATCCACAACAGGAATAGAGCCGCGCTGCACGCTGGCGCAGCCATTGAGCAATGCCAGAGCTGTAATAGCTGGAACCCACCACTTGTTCACGTCAAACCCTCATCGCTTAGTTCATCCAGCCCTTGACCCAATCCATCACCGAGTCGCCACCCGCCGGGCTCTCACCACCGCAAGAAGCCCCGGGAGGTGGTTCGCTGCCGCGAATATACGGCATCTGCACTGCGCCCGGGCAACTGGCGTCGGAGCCCTGCCCTGTATGCGAATCGACCCAAGCCTGAACCACGTTGTCTGGCTGCGGCATGTCCAGCGGCAGCGGGTCAGCCTTGCGCATAAAACTGGTCCAGACCTGCAGAGCACCGGTGGCTCCGGTAAACGGGGTTTTGCCGTTATCGTCTCGCCCCAACCAGACCACTGCCAGCAGATCCTGGCTGAATCCAGCGAACCAGCTGTCACGAGAGTCGTTACTGGTGCCAGTCTTGCCCGCAAGCGTTAGGTTCTTGGGCAGCACGTTGTATACCGACCTGCCCGTGCCTTCACGCATCACCCGCTGCATCGCATTCTGAACCAGGTAGATCGAGCCGGCGTCGAAACGCTGCTGAATCTGGAACGGATAACGCTTGAGCGGCTCGCCCTCGGCAGTCAGTACGCTGCGAATGCCACGCATCGGTGTATTGAAACCACCGTTGGCCAGTGTCTGGTACATGGTCGCCACTTCGATCGGGGTCATGCTCCCCGCCCCCAGCAGCATCGAGGGGAACGCAGGAAACTCACGGGTAACGCCCAAGCGGCCAAGGGTCTTCAAGACATTGGGCACCCCCACCTCCAGACCGAGCCGGGCGGTGGATAAGTTGTACGAATGAGCTAACCCCTGGTACAGGAAAATCGTACCGTGGGAGCGCCGATCATAGTTCTGCGGTTTCCAAACCTGGCCATCAGCGCCCTTGACCGAGAAAGCTTCATCCGAAAGCCAACTGGTCAGGGTGTATTGGCTGGGCTTCTCCAGTGCGGTCAGGTAAACCGCCGGCTTGATCAGCGAGCCGATCGGACGCACAGCATCCAGCGCCCGGTTGAACCCAGCAAAACCAGCCTGACGACTGCCGATCATGGCCTGGACTTCACCGGTTTCCGGATTGGTCACCACCATCGCCGCCTCGACATCTCCCGCCCCCTTACGCCCAGACAGGCGTTTGAACGTGTCGTTGACCGAAGCTTGCGCCTTCATCTGCAGGATCGGATCAAAACTGGTGAAAATCCGCAGGCCTTCCTCAGTCAAGTCTTCGTCGCGGTAGTCTTCACGCAATTGACGCTTCACCAGATCGAGAAAGCCTGGGAACGAGCTGTCTGCCAGGCTGCCGCGCTTGGTCACGCCCAGGGGCATCTTCTTCGCCGCCTCAACCTGTTCAGGCGTCGCTACGCCCTGTTGCTCAAGCAGGTCGAGCACCAGATTACGTCTCTCCAGCGCACGCTCCGGGTACCGGCGCGGGTTGTAGTAGGACGGGCCCTTGACCATCCCCACCAATAGCGCCACCTGGTGCAATTTGAGTTCCGACAGCGGTTGACTGAAGAAAAACTGGCTGGCCAAGCCGAAACCGTGCACCGCACGCTGACCGTCCTGACCGACGAAAACTTCGTTGAGGTAGGCCTCAAGAATCTCGCGCTTGTCGTAATGCAGCTCAAGCAACAGCGCCATCATCGCTTCGGTGAGCTTGCGAGAAAGACTGCGCTCATTGGTCAGAAAGAAGTTCTTCACCAACTGCTGGGTCAAGGTGCTACCGCCTTGACGCATGTGTCCGGAAGACGTGTTGACCCAGATAGCACGGGCAATCGACTTCGGCGACACGCCAAAGTGCGAATAGAAGTCGCGATCTTCCACCGCCACCAGGGTTTCCAACAGATAAGGCGGAACCTGGTCGATCTTGATCAGAATCCGGTCTTCAAGGTTCTTGGGGTACAGACCGCCGATCAGCAACGGCTCAAGGCGCACCACCGCCAGCTTCGCACCCTTACTGCCGGAAAGCTCCGCCACATAGTCGCCAGAGAAGCGCACGTGCACGGGCTGGGCCTTTTCCAGGCCTTCATAGAACTGAAAGCCACGGGTGTTCAAGTCAACGGTATTGCCGCTGACCGCCGCAGCGCCGGGGCCATTGGCGACACTTTCACGACGATACCCCAGAGCATCGAGTTCCGTCAGAAAGTCATCCTTGCTGAGCTTTTGTCCGACGAACAGCTCAAGCGGGCGGGCATAAACCTTGGCTGGAATGGTCCAGCGTTTACCGGAGAACTTCTCCTGAACCACGGCATCGAGGTAAATCGCAAAGCCGGCAAGCACCACAAGGCCAACCAGACTGAGCTTAAGCGCCCAGCCCAGCCAGGGGCGTAGGCCACTAGACGACGTTTTTTTAGCGGAACGGGGGGATCGGGTACGAGTCATGGGCGCGGATTATACGCACTTTATTCATCCTCAACATGCGCCACCCGAGGTTTGCCTTAACGCTGCCAACGGCCATAATGACGCCCTCGTTTTTCCCGACTCTGAAGGATCGCCTGTGAGCCAGTCACTGATCGCCGCCCTGCAAAACCCCGCCTTGTATCCTCATCCCGTTGAAGGGTTTCAGGTCATCGAAACCCATATTTCCTGGGTACTGCTCACCGGCCCTTTTGCTTATAAAGTGAAGAAGCCGGTTAACTTCGGCTTCCTCGACTTCACCCAGCTAGACGCGCGCGAGCACTTTTGCGGCGAAGAGCTGCGCCTGAACCAACGCCTGACCAATGACCTGTATCTGGAAGTGCTGCCGATCACCGGTAGCGCCGAGGCTCCGGAACTGGGCGGTAGCGGCCCGGTCATCGAATACGCGTTGAAAATGCGTCAGTTCCCCCAGAGCCAGTTGCTCAGCACCTTGCAGGCCAACAGCGAGCTGACCACCGCACACATCGACGAGATGGCCCAGCAGATCGCCCAATTCCACCTCTGCGCGCCCAAAGTTCCGGCCGATCATGAGGCTGGCACGCCAGACAGCGTCATGGCACCGGTGCGCCAGAACTTCGAACAGATCCGCGCCTTTCTCAGCGACAAGGCCGACCTGCAGCAACTGGAGGCACTGGACGCCTGGGCTGAGGCCAGCTTCGAGCGCCTGAAGCCACTCCTGGCGCAACGCAAGAGTGAGGGATTCATCCGCGAGTGCCACGGTGACATCCACCTGGGCAATGCCACCCTGATTGACGGCAAGGTGGTGATTTTCGACTGCATCGAATTCAACGAACCGTTTCGCTTCACCGACGTCTACGCCGACACCGGCTTCCTCGCGATGGACCTCGAAGACCGAGGCCTGAAGAGCCTGGCGCGGCGCTTTATCAGTCAGTACCTGGAACTGACCGGCGACTACCAAGGCCTGGAACTGCTCAATTTCTACAAAGCCTACCGCGCGCTGGTACGCGCTAAAGTCAGTCTGTTCAGCATGCCGGCCGACGCCACACCAGTGCAGCGCGCCACAACCCTGCGTCAGTACCGTAACTACGCCAACCTGGCAGAAAGCTACAGCACCATCCCCTCACGTTTCCTGGCCATCACCTCGGGTGTCTCGGCCGTCGGTAAAAGCCGTGTAGCCATGCGCCTGGTTGAAGCCCTGGGAGCCATTCGCCTGCGCTCCGACGTGGAACGCAAGCGCCTGTTCGGCGAACAGCGCGTACCGAACGATGTGCAGGCCGGCATCTACAGCAACGAAGCCAGCAGCGCCACCTACGCGCGCCTGCATGAAATCGCCGAAACCATCCTGCGCGCAGGCTTCCCGGTGGTCATCGATGCCACCTACCTCAAACGCGCCCAGCGCGATGATGCCGCCAAAGTTGCCGAAGCCACCGGCACCCCTTGCCTGATCATTGATTGCAATGCACCTGAAGCGGTCGTTGCCAGTTGGCTGGCCCAACGCCAGGCCGATCAAAACGATCCGTCCGATGCGACCCTCGAAGTGATCGCCTCCCAGCAAGCCAGTCGCGAAGCCCTGACAGACGAAGAACTGCTGCGCAGTAAACGCGTGGAGACCAACGAAAGCGGCAGCCTGGATGCCCTGGTTGCGAACATTCGCCAACGCCTCCCCGGCCTGTAAACGACGATTTCAGCCGTGAAGCTGCAAAGACTTCACGGCTGAAAAACAGTGGCACTATACTGGCGTCATAAATCCAACACTGGTGACGTCGCCATGAGCCAACCGAAGCTACTCGACACTCCGCTTTACACCCTCCTGCACAAAGACGACATCGTCGGTTTCAACCGTGAACGTCCAAAAGATAAGCCCATCGACATGCGCGGCGGTGACTTCCGCGGCCTTGATCTACGTGCGCTGAACGCCGAAGGCATCGACTTCACCGATGCTTATTTCCGATCTGCCGATTTGCGCGGCCTCGACTTGCGCCACGCCAGCATGGAGGGTGCGAGCCTGGCCCATGCGCAAATCTCCGGCGCCTACTTCCCGGTCGAGCTGACCGCCGATGAAATTCTCATGTCAGTCAATTTCGGCACTCGCCTGCGCTACCACACCCGCTAACATCGCCCCTCCTCCCCTCTGTCCGGTGCTCCAGCTGTGCTTGCCGGACAGCATCCGCTGTTCCTGCCTCTCGCCAGAGCAGCCTTAGAAGCATTTGCGCCAAAGACGAGCAAAAAACCACGTTTTTTCTACTGAACGCTACACTCCTTTGAGGCTGCCCACTCACCATTCGGCCATCGCCAGGAGGCTTAATGAATGATGAACTGCAACACTTGAAGAACCTTGGCAAGACATCCGCACAGTGGCTGCATGCAGTGGGCATTCACAGTGCTTCCGACTTACGTCGCCTGGGGGCGGTGGATGCGTACCGAGCCGTGCGTACCCGTGGTTTTCGCGCCTCGAAAGTCCTGCTCTACGCCATTGAGGGGGCGCTGATGGACATGCACTGGAACGACCTTCCTGCTGAACGCAAAGAGGCGCTGAACAAGCAGCTAGACGCCATTTCCACACGTCACAAAAACTGACTGGCAGATATCTATGTATCTCTTGGGAGAGCAACCGGCCTACGCCGACGCCTTGATCAACAGGCTGCAAAGCATCCCGGCCCAACTGCTCGAAGACCTCTCGCCCTGTGACTCGCCGCTGGAACTCGCCCCTTCCGAGGACCTGTCCAGCCTGTTGCCCGGTCATCAGTTGTTCCTGCTGGAAAGTGGCGTGATTCAGGCCAGCGTTGAAGGCAGAGCCTTGTTTTACCTGCATGAAGGCGATCTGGTGGGCCTGCGCCGTGGAGTCGAACACCCGCTATGGAAGTTGAGCTGCGATACGCCGCTGCGCCTGGTGCCCTATTTGCGCAACGCGGTGTTCCAACATATTTATGCTGACGAACAACGCTCAGAGCTGTTACTGCAGTACCTGCTCGGCCAGACCGCCCTGCTCTGCGATGCTGTCGCCCGGCTGAAGCCGCCAGAATTGCGCAGCAGTAATGGTTTCAAGCGGGTAGAGGCCGGCGAAACACTGATTGCCCAAGGCGATGAGGCCGATCATGTATTTGTGATACTCGAAGGCCACGCGCAAGCCTTCGTTGACGGACACAAAGTGGGTGATGTACCCAAAGACGAGATTTTCGGCGCCATGGCGGTCTTCACCGGGGAAAAACGCAGCGCTAGCGTAGTCGCCAGCGAACCGTGCACGGTCATGCTGATTCCCAAGGAACAGTTTCTCAGCCTGACCCAAAGCAACCCGCGCATCGCCCAGAGCTTGATCGAAAGCATGGCTCGGCGTATCGACCTGCTAAACAAGGAAGTCACCCGACTCATGGCTTTGAACACCGCCGAATAGAAGAGGTGTGCTGATGATCCAAACAAGCGTTTAGCGAAATATGTGAAAACTTTAAAAGCTGTGTTGACTTAGAAATGAGAATCGTTATGATTATCACAACTGATCGCGAGATCAGTCGATAACCTGGAAGACCAGTGGTTCGGACTCTCAGATTATCTCCTCATCAGGCTAATCACGGTTATTTGACCCGGCTCTTGCCGGGTCTTTTTTTGCTCGAAAAAAATGCGCCGCTTAACGCCTGAGCTGCGCACAATAGTCCTTGTAAGGCTGGGACGGTGTATACCAGACAAAATCGGCGGCGGACGCCAACACTTCACTCCCCTGCTCCGCCAGGATCAGTACCGCAACGTCCTGCGACTGCCCCTGATCAGCGATGTGCAAGGGCACCCCAAGATCCTTGCGCCCATGAAAAGCCCCGGCAAACAGCAGGGCCGGGGGCGGCGCCGCCAGAAGTCGCTCGGCCATGCGCCGGTCCCGCTGCTGCTGCACTGCCAGCATGGCCGGCACTTGGCGCTCCGGCAGCGAGCCACAGTGAGACTCACGGATCTGCGCAGACAGGGCTTCGGTGACCGCGCTGGCGCTGACCCGGTCTCCCCTCAGCACCGGGGGCCGGGCATATATTCCCCGCACTTCCTGGCGATCCAGGTTGGCCGCCAGTAATGGGTAGGGCTGGATCAGCGCATAGCTCAGCAACGGTCCATAAAGACTCCAGTCCCAGCCGGATTGCCAAGCCAGCAGCCCGGGCAAGTCATCGGGCAAGCGCCGCCCGTCAAGCGTGCGCTTGACGGCATCGACTCTGGGTTGTTGATCGGGGTTGAGCATTTCCAGCAGCAGGCTGCCTTGGGGGCGACCCGCTGACAGTGATCGCAGCAGCCACAATTGCAGGGCATGGTGATCGGCGTTGTCATGCTGCTCACCAACGATCACCCGCGGAACACCCGACAAACGCTCCACCAACTCGGCCGGACTCAGCACTTGGCCGCTGCGCAGGTCGATGATGCTGCCTGGGTGCGCCACCACAGGGGGAGGCAAGACTTGTGGCGAGCTGCTGCAGGCAGCCAACAGCATCACCAACAACAGCGCGAGTGAACGCATCAGGGTTCTCCAGGAACGACTCAACGAGCAATGATCAACGGATGTCCGCGCTCGGGGTGTTCATGCACCAGCACCTCCAGGCCAAATACTGCCTTCAAGGGCTCAGGTTTTAGCACGGCGGCAGGGGCGCCCAACGAGTGCGCTCGTCCCTTTTCAAGCAACAACACGCGATCACAATAGCGCGCCGCCAGATTCAGGTCATGGAGGATGATCAACACCGCAGCCCCACGATCAGCAAAGGCTCGAATCGCTTGCAGGGTAACGTGCTGATGCAATGGATCAAGGGCAGAAGTGGGCTCGTCGAGCAGCAAGTTATGCCCCGCCTGCCCCGGCCACAATTGCGCCAGAACCCGCGCCAGATGCACCCGCTGACGCTCGCCTCCGGACAAGGCCAGGTAGCTGCGTCCCCTAAGATGCGCGATATCCGCTGCCTCAAGCGCAGCCGCCACGATACCTTCATCCCGCGCCTGACCGCTCTGGTGAGGCAAACGTCCCAAACCCACAACCTCCTCGACCTGGAAGGCGAAATCCAGGCTCGACGCCTGCGGCAACACCGCCAGACGTTGCGCTCGAAGCGTCCCCTCCCACTGCGCCAGCTCGCGCTGATCCAGCAACACTCGCCCCTGATAGGCCGCCAGTTCACCGCTCAACGCGCCGAGCAAACTACTTTTGCCGGCGCCATTGGGGCCCAGCACGCCGAGCACTTCACCGGGCAACAGCTCCACATCAACGCCTGTCAGGACTGCCTGCCCTGAGCGCCGGACATGCAGGTTCTCTACTTGCAACATCAGGCACGTCCTCGCAGCAACAGGTACAAGAAGAACGGGGCACCAATGAAGGCCGTGACGATACCGATGGGCAGTTCCGCAGGCGCCAGAGCCAAGCGCGCCACCAGATCGGCCAACAGCAACAAGCTGGCTCCCGCCAGGATCGAGGCTGGCAACAAGGTTCGATGGTCCGGCCCCGACAATAGGCGCACCAAATGCGGCACCACCAGACCGACAAAGCCGATCATTCCCGCAGCAGCAACGGCGGCCCCCACACCCAGAGCAGTACAGAACACCAGTTCACGCTTGAGCCCTTCGACATCAATACCCAGGTGCTTGGCCTCGGATTCCCCCAACAGCAAGGCATTTAACGCCTGGGCGCGACGCGGCAGCCACAGTGCGACGCCGACCGTCACCAGCAACAGCGGCCACAGGCGCGGGTAGCTGGCGCCGTTCAGGCTGCCCAGGTTCCAGAAGGTCAAGGTCCGCAGGGTGGCGTCATCTGCCAGATAGGTAAACAAGCCCACCGCCGAACTGGCCAAGGCAGTCAAGGCGATCCCCGCCAGCAACATGGTTGCCACATGGGTCTGGCCATTGCGCCGCCCCAACCGATAAACCAGCGCCGTCACCCCCAGCCCACCTAGAAAGGCGCACAGCGATAACAGGTAAGGGCCGACAACCTCTGGCAAACCGCCAAACATCGAACCACCAACAATGGCAACGGCCGCGCCCAATGCCGCGCCGCTGGACACCCCCACCAGCCCTGGATCAGCCAGGGGGTTGCGAAACAGTCCCTGCATGGCCACGCCGGACAGGGCCAGCACCCCACCGACAGCCAAGCCGAGCAGGGTTCGTGGCAAGCGAATCTGCCCAAGAATCAGCTCCGCCTGCTCCAACCCCTGCCCATCGATCGGCACACCCAGCATTCGCAAGGCGGCGCGCAAGGTATCGAACAAGGGCAAGCTGACCGGCCCCAAGGCCAGGGATAGCCAGATAGCCAGCAAACACAAGGCGCCCAGGCCGAGAAACAGCGAACGCGGTTTAACCAGGCGACTCATTGGACCGGCTTGGCCTGAGGATAGAAGGCTGTCGACAAACGTTTCAGGCTCTCCGGCAGACGCGGGCCCAGGCCGCCCACCAGCAAGGTCGGATCCAGTTCAATCACTCGCCCCGCCTTGGCCGCCGCGGTGGACGCCAGCACCGGGTTTTCCTTGAACAGCGCCGCGCGAGCCGCTGCACCGCTCAGACTGCGATCAGAGAACAGCAAAACCTGCGGACTCAATCCCGCCAGAGATTCAACCGAAAAGGGCTTGTAACCGCTGTGAGTCGCCAGGTTGCGCCCACCTGCGCGCTGCAATAGCCAGTCTGCGGCAGTGTCTTTGCCTGCAATCAGCGGCTTGCCACCCGCGTGCCCGAGCAACAGCAATACCCCTGGCGCCGCCTGTTCTGCCTGCGCTTGAACGACCCAGGCCTGCGTTTGCTCAAGTTGCTGCCGATAGCTCTGCAATAGCTGCTCGGCCAACTGCTCACGCCCCAGAAGCTGTCCCAAGTGCTGCAAGTTGCGTTGCAGGGTGGGCAGATCCGCCTGGGCAGAAAACAACTCGACCTTGACCCCTGCGTTGCGAAGCTGTGACAGCACCAGCGGCGGGCCCATCTCTTCGGTGCCCACCAAAATCTGCGGCCTCAGGCTCAAGATGCCCTCCGCCGACAACTGCCGCTGATAGCCGATGCTCGGCAATGCCTTGAGCGAGGCCGGGTGCTGGCTGGTGGTATCGACCCCCACCAGCTTTGCCTGCGCGCCCAAAGCGCTGACCCATTCCGACAACGACCCGCCAGCACTGACCCAACGCTGCGGCAAGTCATCGGCTGCGGCCCATTGGCTGAGCAGCAATCCGGCACAGAGCGCAATGGCGCTGGCACTCAGACGCATAAAAGAGTTCCTTTATAGAAGTGGGGCCCGCGAAACGGCGGTCCATGTGACAGGCCAGGCCTAGCCGGCATCGAAATGAACAAGCTGCCCATGACGAGCGAGGCGGCCATTTGATAATTGTTTTCATTTGACCGTCAAGCACCGACATGTTTCAGCCTGCAGCCACGGAAAAACCGCGACCGCCTGGCGGCAGCAGTTTTGGACCCTGAGGATAGACATGAAATTTCTTTGCGCCGGGAGTGATCTGCCCGAGGCCGGCAGCCGGGGTTTTCAGCTCGAAGGGCTGAAACTCTTTGCTGTGCGTCGTGATCGCCAGACCTATGTTTACGTCAATCGTTGCCCGCACCGAGGCGTGGCGCTGGAGTGGCAAGTCGATCAGTTCCTCGACGCCAGCGCCAGCCTGATTCAATGCGCCAGCCATGGCGCCCTGTTTCTGATTGAAAGCGGAGAGTGCGTGGCCGGACCTTGCGCCGGCCAGTTCCTGGAGGCCATCGACTGCCGTGAAGACAGTCAGGGGATCTGGGTGACACTTTAGCCTAGAGCAACACCTCAAGACGCCGATCGATGGACACCTCCTGTGCAGTCAGGCGAACGCCATAAGCCAGGACCTCGACGCCCGCCGCCAGCGCCTCACGCAAGGCGGCGGCATAGCCCGGGTCGATCTCCTCGGCCGGACGCACCGCCTCAATCCCCGTGAGATTGACGCAATACAACTGAACCGCGCGTACTCCCTCACGGGCCAGGCTCGCCAGCTCACGCAGATGCTTGGCTCCTCGCAGGGTTGGCGCATCGGGAAATGCCGCCACCGTCGAACCGTCAAAACCCAAGGTAACGCTTTTGACCTCGACGTATGCCGGGCCATCGGGGTAATCCAGGCGAAAATCGATGCGGCTGTTCTCCTGCCCATACGCCACCTCGCGCTTGAACGCGGTGAACCCATTGAGTTCGCTGATCAGCCCGGCCCGCAACGCTTCCTCAACCAGTCCGTTGGCCCGTCCGGTATTGACGCAGGCGAGTCGTCCCTGCGGAGTTTCACTGATCTCCCAAGTGCCCGGCAGCTTGCGCTTGGGGTCATTGGAACGACTGAACCACACCTGCCCGCCCTCGACCATGCAATTGAACATCGAGCCGGTGTTAGGACAGTGGATGGTCAGTGGCTCGCCCGTCATCGTTTCGATGTCCGCCAGAAAACGCTTGTAACGACGCAACAGACGCCCTTCTTCCAAGGGAGGATCGAAGCGCATCAGCCTTGCCAGCTCTGCAAGCCACGGGCGATACGCTCCACCGCTTCTTGCAGACGCGCAAGGTTCTGAGTGTAGGCGAAACGTACATGGTGACCGGCCTGGTGGCGGCCAAAATCCAGACCCGGGGTGAAGGCCAGGTGCTCGGTTTCCAAAAAGTGCCGGCAGAAGGCAAAGGCATCGCCGCAAAAGGCAGTGATGTCGGCATAGAGATAGAACGCCCCCTCGGGTTCCACGGCAATGCCGAAACCCAACTCACGCAAGGCCGGGAGCAAAAAGTCGCGACGACGACCGAACTCCGCTCGACGCTCCTCCAACAGGCTGATGGTTTGCGGCTCGAAACAGGCCAAGGCCGCGTATTGGGCCATGCTCGGCGCGCTGATGTAGAGGTTCTGTGCCAGTTTCTCCAACTCGCCCACCGCCTCTGGCGGTGCCACCAGCCAACCCAGGCGCCAGCCGGTCATGCCGAAATACTTGGAAAAGCTGTTCAGGACAAAGGCGCTGTTGTCGACTTCCAGCACACTGGCGGCGTCCGTGCCATAAGTCAGGCCGTGATAGATCTCGTCCACCACCAGGTGCCCGTTGCGCGCCTTGATCGCCGCAGACAGACCTGCGAGCTCATCGCGACTGAGAATGGTCCCGGTGGGGTTCGCCGGGGATGCCACCAAGGCGCCAACACTGTCCTGGTCCCAATAGCGTTCGACCAGGTCTGGGGTCAGTTGGTAACGCACCTCCGGCCCGACCGGAACCAACTGCGCGGCGCCTTCCACCAGACGCAGGAAATGCCGGTTGCAGGGGTAGCCCGGATCCGCCAGCAGCCAGTGCTTGCCGGGGTCCACCAGCAGGCTGCTGGCCAACAGCAACGCGCCTGAGCCGCCGGGGGTGATCATGATCCGCTCGGGGTCGATATCCAGGCCATAACGCTGTTGATAAAAACCAGAAATCGCGCCCCGCAACTCGGGAATGCCCCGCGCCGCGGTATAGCGGGTCTTACCGGCGCTCAATGCCGCCTGCCCGGCCTTAATGATCGGCTCGGCGGTGGTGAAGTCCGGCTCGCCGATCTCCAGGTGAATCACATCATGTCCGGCAGCCTGCAGCTCATTGGCCCGAGCCAGCAGGGCCATGACATGGAAAGGTTCGATTGCGCGACTGCGCGCACTGTAGGGCTGAGCCATTAGCCTTCCTTCATTTGAGGGGGGAGCAAACGTCCGATTCTACCCATCCTGCCAAGCCTGAGAGAACCCAATGCCGCCCAGGCACTCTGCAGCCTCGCGCCAAGCGGCGCCAACAGAACCCGCAGACTTGACTAAAATCAATGATCGAACGGCCCCATCAGCAAGCCATGCCTGACTTTTCCCCGATCTGCGGGCGATACCGGACCTAGGCTCGACAACCGGGAGTAGCGCGCTCTGGTTTGATCTGGTAAGTTCGCCCGCTTGCAGCCGCAGGGCCGGCAAGTGTCGGAGATGGAGCAATCCTGCGCAATGGATTACAAGAGTAGAGGCGGTCCATTCATGCCCACCCAAGCAAAGCAACAGAGTCAATCGATCAGCGGTTTTGAACCTTATGTTGAAACTGCGGGCGAAGAGTACATGGGCAAGCCCATGCGCGAGCACTTCACCAAGATCCTGAACAAGTGGAAGCAGGACTTGATGCAGGAAGTTGACCGCACTGTTGATCACATGAAAGACGAAGCAGCCAACTTCCCCGACCCGGCCGACCGTGCCAGCCAGGAGGAAGAGTTCAGCCTTGAACTACGTGCCCGCGATCGTGAGCGCAAGTTGATCAAGAAAATCGACAAGACTCTGCAATTGATCGAAGACGAAGAATACGGCTGGTGCGAATCCTGTGGCGTCGAGATCGGCATCCGCCGTCTGGAAGCCCGCCCAACCGCCGACATGTGCGTCGACTGCAAGACCCTGGCGGAAATCAAGGAAAAACAGGTCGGCAAATAATCGTCGACTCGTACCTGAAACGGAGCGTACCCACGCTCCGTTTTCGTTTCTGCCCCCATCCCTCGGCAGGCGCGAGCTCGCGATAGCGATCCTCCCAACACCATCGCCCCCCCTGGGACCCGACGACATAGCATCAGCCCCATGACCGCCGCCCATTCCGCCCCCTACATTGGACGCTTCGCCCCCACCCCCAGCGGCTATCTGCACTTTGGCTCCCTGGTGGCGGCGCTTGCCTCCTATCTCGACGCCCGTGCCGCTGGCGGCCGTTGGCTGCTGCGCATGGAAGACCTCGATCCCCCACGAGAAGAGCCCGGAGCCCAGGCGGCCATTCTCAAGGCTCTGGAAAGCTACGGCTTTGAGTGGGACGGCGAGATGATCCGCCAAAGCGAGCGCCACGACGCCTATGCCGAGGTGCTCAATCGCCTGTTCAACCAAGGCCTGGCTTATGCCTGCACTTGCTCACGCAAGCAGTTGGAGCCTTACCACGGCATCTACCCGGGTCTGTGTCGCAACCTCGGCCATGCCAAGGATGATGCCGCGATCCGCCTGCGGGTACCGGAACTGGAGTACCGCTTCATCGACCGAGTCCAGGGCGAGTTGCGCCAGCACCTGGGTCGGGAAGTTGGTGATTTCGTCATCCGCCGCCGCGACGGCCTCTATGCTTATCAACTGGCTGTGGTGCTCGATGATGCCTGGCAGGGCATCACTGACATCGTGCGCGGCGCCGACTTGCTGGACTCCACACCGCGTCAGTTGTACCTGCAGGAATTGCTCGGGCTGCCCCAGCCGCGTTATCTGCATGTACCGCTGATCACCCAGCCGGATGGCCACAAATTGGGCAAGTCCTACCGTTCGCCGCCACTGCCCGAGGATCAGGCGCCGCCCTTGCTGCTACGAGCACTACGAGCACTGGGCCACAACCCGGGCACTGAGCTGGCTGGCGCGAGCGTGGCTCAAATCATGGCCTGGGGGATCGCGCACTGGGACGCCGGGCTGATTCCACGCACATTGAGCGTGCCGGAAGCGCAATTACGCTGACGCCACTTGCAGCTTGGCGCCCATCCGTTACCATCGCCGCACGTTTTCGGGCACGCACACAATAAAGAGAGGCCGAGATGTACATCTATCGCTTGGTCCTGCTCCTGGTAGTGGGGATCTATCTATTCTCCCCCGCCATCATGGACTGGTGGATCGATGCTACTGGCGCCTGGTATCGCCCGTATCTGCTGTGGCTGATCCTGATCGTCGTGACCTTCATCCTGCAGAGCCAAAAAGATGCCGATGAGCTTTAGCCTGACCCAGATGATCCTGATCAGCGCCGCCTATCTGCTGGTGCTGTTCGGGGTGGCCTGGATCAGCGAGCGCGGCATGATTCCACGCTCGATCATCCGCCACCCGCTGACCTACACCCTGTCGCTGGGGGTCTATGCCAGCGCCTGGGCGTTCTATGGCACGGTGGGGCTGGCCTATCAGTACGGCTACGGCTTTCTTTCCAGCTACCTGGGGGTTTCCGGGGCTTTCCTGCTGGCACCGGTGCTGCTGTATCCGATCCTGAAGATCACCCGCACCTATCAACTGTCGTCGCTGGCAGACCTGTTCGCCTTCCGTTTCCGCAGCACCTGGGCCGGGGCTCTGACCACCATTTTCATGCTCGTGGGCGTTCTGCCCTTGCTGGCCCTGCAGATCCAGGCGGTGGCCGACTCCATCGGCATCCTTACCGGCGAGCCGGTGCAACACCGAGTGGCGCTGAGCTTTTGCGCGCTGATCACCCTGTTCACGATTTTCTTCGGCTCGCGCCACATCGCCACCCGGGAAAAACACGAGGGCCTGGTATTCGCCATTGCCTTTGAGTCAGTGATCAAACTGATCGCCATCGGCGGCGTCGGCCTCTATGCGCTGTACGGTGTGTTCGATGGCCCACAGCAGTTGGAGCTCTGGTTGCTGCAGAACCAGACCGCCCTCGCCGCACTGCACACGCCGCTGCAAGAAGGCCCCTGGCGCACCCTACTGCTGGTGTTTTTCGCCTCGGCCATCGTCATGCCGCACATGTATCACATGACCTTTACCGAGAACCTCAACCCCCGAGCCCTGGTCAGCGCCAGTTGGGGACTGCCACTGTTCCTTCTGCTGATGAGCCTGGCGGTGCCATTGATTCTCTGGGCCGGACTCAAGCTCGGCGCCACCACCAACCCGGAGTACTTCACGCTGGGCATCGGCATTGCCGCCAACAGCCCGGCCCTGGCGTTGCTGGCCTATATCGGCGGGCTGTCGGCCGCCAGTGGCCTGATCATCGTCACTACCCTGGCGCTATCGGGGATGGCCCTCAACCACTTGGTGCTGCCGCTTTACCAGCCGCCAGCGGAAGGCAACATCTATCGCTGGCTGAAGTGGACCCGGCGCGCCCTGATTGTCGCCATCATCATGGCCGGCTACGCCTTCTATCTGCTTTTGGGCGCCGAACAGGACCTGGCCAACCTGGGCATTGTCGCCTTCGTTGCCACCCTGCAATTTCTTCCTGGGGTGTTGTCGGTGCTGTACTGGCCGACCGCCAACCGCCGTGGTTTTATCGCCGGATTGCTAGCCGGGGTGCTGGTGTGGCTGGTGACGATGCTGTTGCCTCTGATTGGCGACCTGCAGGGTTTCTATATTCCGCTGCTGAACATGATCTACGTGCTAGACGACACCAGTTGGCACATGGCGGCGATTGCCTCGCTGGCAGCCAACGTGCTGATGTTCACCTTGATCTCGCTGTTCACCAACGCCAGCAGTGAAGAAGCCAGCGCCGCCGAAGCCTGCGCCGTGGACAACGTTCGCCGCCCACAACGCCGCGAATTGCATGCTGCCTCGCCTCAAGAGTTCGCCACCCAACTGGCCAAACCCCTGGGGGCCAAAGCAGCGCAAAAGGAGGTGGAACAGGCGCTGCGTGACCTGTACCTACCGTTCGACGAGCGACGCCCCTACGCATTGCGGCGCCTGCGTGACCGTATCGAAGCCAACTTGTCAGGCCTGATGGGCCCCAGCGTCGCCCAGGACATGGTGGAAACCTTCTTGCCGTATAAGGCGGGCGGCGAAAACTACGTCACCGAGGACATCCATTTCATCGAAAGCCGGCTGGAGGACTACCACTCGCGCCTGACTGGCCTGGCCGCCGAACTCGACGCCCTGCGGCGTTACCACCGGCAAACCCTGCAAGAGCTGCCGATGGGCGTCTGCTCCCTGGCCAAGGATCAGGAGATCCTGATGTGGAACAAGGCGATGGAAGAACTGACCGGCATTCCCGCCCAGCATGTGGTGGGGTCGCGTCTGAGCACCATTACCAATCCATGGAAAGATTTGCTGCAAGGCTTTATCAACCTGCCAGATGAGCACTTGCATAAGCAGCACCTGGCGCTCGACGGCCAGACCCGCTGGCTGAACCTGCACAAAGCCGCGATCGATGAGCCTCTGGCTCCGGGTAACAGCGGCCTGGTCCTGCTGGTGGAAGACCTGACCGAAACCCAGACCCTGGAAGACAAGCTGGTGCACTCTGAACGCCTGGCCAGCATCGGGCGCCTGGCCGCTGGCGTCGCCCACGAGATCGGCAACCCCATCACCGGCATCGCCTGCCTGGCGCAAAACCTGCGGGAAGAGCGCGAGGAAGACGGCGAACTGACGGAAATCAGCGAGCAGATTCTCGAGCAGACCAAACGCATCTCGCGCATCGTGCAGTCGTTGATGAGCTTTGCTCACGCTGGCAGCCACCAGCACAACGACGAAGCCGTATGCCTGGCCGAAGTCGCCCAGGACGCCATTGGTCTGCTGGCGCTGAACCGACGCAATTTCGAAGTACAGTTCTTCAACCTGTGTGATCCCGAGCACTGGGTCGATGGCGATCCACAACGTCTTGCCCAGGTCCTGATCAACCTTCTGTCCAACGCCCGCGACGCCTCTCCTCCCGGCAGTGCGGTACGCGTCAAGAGCGAGGCTTTCGAGCATACGGTCGACCTGATCGTGGAAGACGAAGGCAGCGGCATTCCCAAGAACATCATGGACCGTTTGTTCGAGCCGTTTTTCACCACCAAGGACCCAGGCGAAGGCACCGGCCTGGGCCTTGCACTGGTCTATTCCATCGTTGAAGAGCATTATGGACAAATCACCATCGACAGCCCGGCCGATCCACAAAGCCAACGCGGCACTCGTATTCGGGTAACCCTACCGCGTCATGTCGAAGCGACGTCCGCTGTGAACTGAGACCGTCGAGAGAATTGAATCAATGCCGCATATTCTGATCGTCGAAGACGAAACCATCATCCGCTCCGCCCTGCGCCGCCTGCTGGAGCGCAATCAATACCAAGTCAGCGAAGCCGGCTCAGTGCAGGAAGCCCAGGAGCGTTTCAGCATCCCAACGTTCGACCTGATCGTCAGTGACCTGCGCCTGCCTGGTGCCCCGGGCACCGAGCTGATCAAGCTGGGCCAAGGCACTCCGGTGCTGATCATGACCAGCTATGCCAGCCTGCGCTCAGCCGTGGACTCGATGAAAATGGGCGCGGTGGATTACATCGCCAAGCCGTTCGACCACGATGAAATGCTCCAGGCTGTGGCACGAATCCTCCGTGATCGGCAAAACGTCGACAACGCGCCGGCTGAACGCGCATCCGGCAAGGCTGGCGCGAGCGCTGACAAAGCGGCTGCCGAAAACAGCAACGGCGAAATCGGCATCATTGGCTCCTGCCCGCCCATGCAAGACATGTACAGCAAGATCCGCAAGGTCGCACCGACCGACTCGAATGTGCTGATCCAGGGCGAGTCCGGCACCGGTAAGGAACTGGTAGCTCGGGCGCTGCACAACCTGTCCAAACGCGCCAAGGCCCCAATGATCTCGGTGAACTGCGCAGCCATTCCGGAAACCCTGATCGAATCTGAACTGTTCGGACACGAAAAAGGCGCGTTTACCGGCGCCAGTGCTGGTCGTGCGGGCCTGGTGGAAGCAGCAGATGGTGGCACCTTGTTCCTCGACGAAATCGGTGAACTGCCACTGGAAGCCCAGGCGCGCCTGCTGCGGGTCCTGCAAGAAGGCGAAATCCGCCGTGTGGGTTCGGTGCAATCGCAGAAAGTCGATGTACGTCTGATCGCCGCTACTCACCGCGACCTGAAGAGCCTTTCGAAAATCGGTCAATTCCGCGAAGACTTGTATTACCGCCTTCATGTCATTGCTCTGAAGCTGCCAGCCTTGCGCGAGCGTGGCGCCGACGTGAATGAGATCGCCAACGCCTTCCTCGCTCGCCAAAGCGCACGCATCGGCCGTTCGGACCTGAAGTTTGCCGCCGATGCCGAGCAGGCTATCCGTCACTATTCCTGGCCGGGGAACGTACGGGAGCTGGAGAACGCCGTCGAGCGCGCAGTAATTCTGTGTGAAAGCCCGGAAATTTCTGCGGACCTGCTGGGCATCGATATCGAATTAAGTGATCTGGAGGACGACTTCGTCGGCCTGACAGCACAAGCGGGCAATACCAGCCATGAACCCACCGAAGACCTGTCCTTGGAAGACTACTTCCAGCACTTCGTCCTCGAACACCAAGACCACATGACCGAGACCGAGCTGGCCCGCAAACTAGGGGTCAGCCGCAAATGCCTGTGGGAGCGCCGTCAGCGCCTGGGGATTCCTCGACGCAAAAGCGGGGTGGCCAGCGAAAGCTGAACCTGTGCTGACAAAAGCACAGGTAACACTCGATTTGGTGAAAAAACTGTTACCTGTGTAAAAGCACGTAACAAGAACCGGGGCTAAAGGTAACGAAGCCCCGGTTTTTTTAGGCCCAAAAAACGCCGCAAAACGCAGCTAACCCCTTGTTTTACTGGGCTTATCAAAAGTTGGCACGGCATCTGCTATATGTTTAGTACAAGAACAATAACAAGCAATGCACAAGACAATAAAAATAAGACGAATCGACTCACGCATAATAAAAACAACACGGCGGAGGCGCAGCTAACTGATTCTTTTGGAGAGGCGTTGTATTTGGGGCTTGCCCCACAACCAGGCCGAGAACAACAAAAACTGCCCTAAGGCAGAGCCTGAACTGGTTGGATCGAAAGGTCATTGCAACACAGCGATCAAAGCAATCCGTTTGCTCTTGGCTCCCGATTGGGAGGGTCACTCTGGGTAAACCAAGTGACAAGGGCGCTCAACAAAAACAAAAAGCCCGAAACCAATAATAAAAATAGAGCATGCAACTATTCTGGGGGAGCTTCGGCTCCCCTTGTGGTTTCCAGAATTCGCAACGTGCCCCCCCCCAAAAAAACGTCCACGTCACCCCCGCTAAACCACACCTTTGCGTCGACCTGTACAAGTCGCGGCAGCTTCCTACACCATCCTTCGACTAAATGCTAGAATCCCCGCCCATCATGCGGTCATTCTTCGTTTTGGCCGAACATTCCTTCAAACAGTGCATCCCATGCTGAAGAAGCTGTTCCAGTCATTCCGTTCTCCCTTGCGTCGTACGCAACACAAACGCAGCACGCCTGAAGTGCTCAATAGCAGCCAACATTCGCTGCAACGTGCCCAGTTCAGCCGATATGCGGTGAATATCGTCGAGCGCCTGCAGAACGCCGGCTACCAGGCCTACCTGGTGGGTGGTTGCGTGCGCGACATGCTGCTCAACATCACCCCCAAGGATTTTGACGTCGCCACCAGCGCCACACCGGAACAGGTCAAGGCCGAGTTCCGCAATGCGCGGATCATTGGCCGTCGGTTCAAACTGGTGCACATCCACTTCGGTCGTGAAATCATCGAAGTCGCGACCTTCCGTGCCAACCACCCGCAAAACGAAGATGAAGAAGACAGCAATCAGTCTTCTCGTAACGAAAGCGGGCGCATCCTGCGGGACAATGTCTACGGCTCCCTGGAGGAAGACGCGCAGCGCCGCGACTTCACCATCAACGCGCTGTATTACGACCCGGTCAGCGAACGTATTCTCGACTACGCCAATGGCGTGCACGATATTCGCAATAACCTGATCCGCCTGATCGGCGACCCTCGCCAGCGTTACCAGGAAGACCCGGTGCGAATGCTGCGCGCAGTGCGCTTTGCGGCGAAACTGAATTTCGGCATCGAGAAACACACCGCGACACCAATCCGCGAGTTGGCGCCCATGCTGCGGGAGATCCCTTCGGCACGCCTGTTCGAAGAAGTCCTCAAGCTGTTCCTGTCTGGATACGCTGCCGACACCTTCGAGATGCTGGTCGACCTGCAGTTGTTCGATCCATTGTTCCCCGCCAGCGCCGAAGCATTGGAGTACAACCCGACCTACACCCATACACTGATCAGCGAAGCCTTGATCAACACTGATCTGCGGATCAAGCAGAACAAGCCGGTTACCCCAGCCTTCCTCTTCGCCGCCCTACTCTGGCCAGCCCTGCCAGCCCGCGTACTGCGCCTGCAAGACCGCGGCATGCCGCCGATCCCGGCGATGCAGGAGGCGGCCCATGAACTGATCGCCGAACAGTGCCAGCGCATTGCAATCCCCAAGCGCTTCACCATGCCGATCCGTGAAATTTGGGACATGCAAGAGCGCCTGCCACGACGCAGCGGCAAACGTGCCGACCAATTGCTGGATAATCCGCGCTTCCGGGCCGGCTATGATTTCCTGCTATTGCGTGAAAGCGCCGGCGAGCAGACCGATGGCCTGGGCCAATGGTGGACCGATTACCAGGACGCCAACGACTCCGGGCGCCGTGAAATGATCCGCGAGCTGAGCGGTAAGGATGACGCCAGCGGTGCCCCTCGCAAGCGGCGGCGCAGCAGCGGCGCCAAGCGCAAGCGCGCTGGCAGCACAAGCGCATCAGGCGAGTAACAGATGACGCGTATCTACATCGGCATGGGCAGTAACCTGGCGGCCCCCGAAGAACAACTGCGCAATGCCATCGAGGCCCTGGCGCAGTTGCCCGCCAGCCAGTTGCATGCTGTATCGGCGCTCTATCAAAGCGACTCCCTGCTGCCTGGCCAGCCACGCTACACCAATGCCGTAGCAGCGCTGGACAGCGAGCTGGAACCCCTGGCGTTACTCGATGCGCTGCAAGCCATCGAAAACCAGCAAGGCCGCGAACGCAATGAGCGCTGGGGGCCGCGTACCCTGGACTTGGATATCCTCCTGTTCGGTGATCGGCTGATCGACGAGGCACGCCTCAAAGTTCCGCACTATCACATGCAAGAGCGCCCTTTTGTCCTTTATCCACTGGCAGAGCTGGCCCCTGCCGACCTGCAACTGGCCGATGGACGCACCTTACAAGCACTGCTTGCCGCCTGCCCATTTGTCGGCCTGGAACGCCTGGCCTGACCGCTGAAACGCATCAGTAACGCTGGTAACACTTGCAGCGTAACAACGCGGTAACACATCTAATTGACTTCCCGAGTTCTCCTCACGACTATAGGCGTCCCGTTGCCGCCATTACGGCGTTAAAGGGCGCAATTCAAGCGAGGCTTGTTCGCGGCGAACCCAGGAAACGCCAGGCAGAAGCAACTATGCAACAGCGGTGGCACCCGCTGGTACGTAGCCCCCTTCTGAGCACAGAGTGATGTGCGTAGCGCTGCAAGCGCGAGTCCCGGTACCGCGTCAAATCGCTTGGAACCAGGCTGTATAAGCACGACACAAGACCGTGCGCCTGAATAACGAAGAATCACGCGCGTTACTCGCAGTAGTTTCCAAAGCGCCTGAATGAGGACCCCTTTTCATGCCAGACATCACTCTGACCACCCTACAAAGCCTCAAGCAGAAAGGTGAAAAAATCACCATGTTGACCTGCTATGACGCAACCTTCGCCCACACCTGCTGCGAAGCCGGCGTCGAAGTTCTGCTGGTAGGCGACTCCCTGGGCATGGTGTTGCAAGGGCACGACAGCACATTGCCGGTTACCAATGGCGATATGGCCTATCACGTTGCGGCGGTCAAACGCGGCAACAACGGTGCGATGATCCTCGCCGACTTGCCATTCATGTCCTATGCCACCACCGAGCAGGCGCTGAGCAGCTCCGCCCAACTGATGCAGGCTGGCGCGCACATGCTCAAGATCGAAGGCGCCGCCTGGCTGGCCGATACGGTCCGCCTGCTGAACGAGCGCGGCGTGCCGGTCTGCGTACACATGGGGCTGACTCCGCAGGCCGTCAATGTCCTGGGCGGCTACAAGGTTCAGGGCCGTAATGAGAACCAGGCAAGGCAAATGCGGGCTGACGCTATCGCCCTGGAACAGGCCGGCGCCGCCATGCTGCTGCTGGAATGCGTCCCGAGCGAACTGGCGGCGGAAATCACCCAGGCCGTGAAGATTCCCGTCATCGGCATCGGCGCCGGCAATGCCACCGATGGCCAGGTTCTGGTACTTCACGACATGCTCGGCTTGTCCCTCAGCGGCCGTTCGCCCAAGTTCGTGAAAAACTTCATGGCCGGCAAAGACAGCATTCAGGCCGCATTGAGCGCCTATGTCGAAGAAGTCAAAGCCGTTACCTTCCCGGGTGCCGAACACGGGTTCTCTGCATGAATACTGTTAAAACCGTGCTCGAACTGCGGGCTGCAGTCGCCCGCGCTCGCGGCGAAGGCAAGCGGATCGGCTTTGTGCCAACCATGGGTAACCTGCACAGCGGTCACGCCGCCCTGGTAGCCAAGGCCGCTCAGCGTGTGGACTTCGTGGTTGCGAGCATTTTCGTCAACCCGCTGCAATTCGGCGCAGGCGAAGATCTGGACAAGTACCCGCGGACTCTCGCCGCCGACCAGGAAAAACTGCTGGAAGCCGGCTGCCACTTGCTATTTGCGCCCACTGTCGAGGAGATGTACCCCGACGGCATGGCCGGACAGACGCGGGTCAGCGTTCCACAGTTGTCCGAAGGGCTATGCGGCGCCAGCCGTCCCGGCCATTTCGAAGGCGTGGCGACAGTGGTCAGCAAGCTGTTCAACATGGTTCAGCCCGATCTTGCGGTGTTCGGCCAAAAGGACTACCAGCAACTGGCAGTGATTCGCGCCCTGGTGCATGACCTGAACATGCCAATCCAGATCATCGGCGAGCCCACGGTGCGAGCCGCCGACGGCCTGGCGCTGTCCTCGCGCAACGGTTACCTGAACGAAGAACAACGCGCCATCGCCCCGGCGCTGTACCGCAGCCTGAGCCAGATCGCCGCGGCCATTCGAGATGGCGAGCGTGACTATCCCAAGCTGCTCGCCGAGCACCAGTTGCAGCTTGAGGCCGTCGGCTTGCGCCACGACTACCTGGAAATACGTAATGCACGCAACCTGCGCCCAGCCACGGCAGACGACCGTGACCTGGTGATTCTGGTGGCCGCCTTTCTGGGCGCGACCCGGTTGATCGACAACCTGCACCTGAACCTCGATACCCCGGCATAAACCGCTGATTGCCCGAACTCCAACCTTCGGGCAAACTGCCGCCGGCCGGGGCCTGCCGCCATGATTGCGGGCCCTGATCGAGGAGCTCCCCCAGGGAACATTCGATGTGCGCCTTCTTGCTCACGGTGAAGCCAAAAACCCGCATGCGGTACCTGAGCCTTGGCAACACGCTGAGCCTCATCAGCCGTGCGCTAACGACTCAGAGCATCTGAATCGATTCCCGTTTCTTCGCATTGAAAACCCCATGACGCCCTGATTGGCGCCTACTGTGCAAAAGAGTACTGGCCGCAAGTCCGACAAAGCCAAGACAGAACAGCACACTGAGGTTACTGTTATCCCCCTGGGTGATTAAACGTATCAGCACAGGGCCGACCGAACGAGGTCCTTGGGACCGAGCAGGACGTTCTGAGCTTTTCAGTGTCCAAAAGGCAGTTCAAGCAAAAGGAAAACCGCAGCGATGGCGTACTACCGCACCCCTCACGACGTTACCGCTCTGCCCGCCTGGCAAGCGTTAAAAGACCACCGCCAAGCCATGCAGGATTTCAGCATGCGCGAGGCGTTCAATGCCGATCCACAGCGCTTCAGCCAATTTACCCTGAGCAGCTGCGGACTGTTTCTCGACTACTCGAAGAACCTCATCACCAGCCAAACCCGCGACCTGCTGGTAGGTCTGGCCAAGGAAGTCGGCCTGGCCGACGCGATCAACGCCATGCTCACCGGTGAGCTGGTCAACGCCTCCGAAGGCCGCCCAGCGCTACACACCGCGCTGCGTCGTCCAGTCGGCGACAAGCTGTCGGTTAACGGCGTCAACGTGATGCCAGAAGTGCACAAGGTGCTGAACCAGATTACCGAGCTGGTGGGGCGCATCCACGACGGTCTGTGGCGCGGTTACACCGAGAAGCCCATCACCGACGTGGTCAACATCGGCATCGGCGGCTCCTTCCTCGGCCCGGAACTGGTGTCCGAAGCGCTGTTGTCCTACGCCCAGAAAGGCGTGCGCTGCCACTATCTGGCGAATATCGACGGCAGCGAGTTCCATGAACTCTCGGCAAAGATCCGCGCGGAAACCACGCTCTTCATCGTTTCATCCAAATCCTTCAACACCCTGGAAACCCTGAAGAACGCTCAGGCGGCACGAGCATGGTACCTGGCTCAGGGCGGCTCCGAGGCTGAACTGCATCGCCACTTCATCGCCGTCTCCAGCAACAACGCCGCCGCGGTGGCCTTCGGTATTCGCGAAGAAAACATCTTCCCGATGTGGGACTGGGTCGGTGGACGCTACTCCTTGTGGTCCGCTATCGGCCTGCCGATTGCCTTGGCCATTGGCATGTCCAACTTCAAGGAGTTGTTGTCCGGCGCCTACACCATGGATCAGCACTTCCAGAGCGCGCCGTTCGAACAGAACATGCCAGTGCTGCTGGCACTGCTGGGGGTGTGGTACGGCAATTTCTGGGGCGCACAGAGCCATGCGATCCTGCCGTACGACCACTACCTGCGCAACATCACCAAGCACTTGCAGCAACTGGACATGGAGTCCAATGGCAAGAGCGTGCGTCAGGACGGGACCCCGGTGTCCACCGATACCGGCCCGGTGATCTGGGGCGGCGTAGGCTGCAACGGGCAACACGCCTACCACCAGTTGCTGCACCAGGGCACCCAACTGATTCCGGCCGATTTCATCGTGCCAATCGTCAGCTTCAACCCAGTGGCCGACCACCATCAATGGCTGTACGCCAACTGCCTGTCCCAAAGCCAGGCGTTGATGGTCGGCAAGACCCGCGCCGAAGCCGAGAGCGAGCTGCGGGACAAAGGTCTGAACGAAGCTGAGGTGGCCAAACTCGCACCGCACAAAGTCATCCCGGGCAACCGTCCCAGCAACACCCTGGTGGTGGAGCGCATCAGCCCGCGGCGTCTTGGCGCGCTGGTCGCACTGTACGAACACAAGGTCTTCGTGCAGAGCGTGATCTGGGGCATCAACGCGTTCGACCAATGGGGCGTCGAGCTGGGCAAGGAACTGGGCAAAGGCGTGTATAACCGCCTGACCGGCAGTGACGAAACCCAGGCTGACGATGCTTCGACCCAAGGCCTGATCAACTACTTCCGCGGCCGTCACCGCGGCTGATCCGCCTTCGCTCCCCCAGGAACCGGCCCGCCGGTTCCTGTCGGGTACTCCCCCTGCCCCTTGAACCTTCCTGACACTTGTGCGCACCCTTATGGCTTGTCGCAAAACAAGAATAAGGAACCGTCATGTTCGATATCAGCACTTTTCCGAAAGCCGATGCCGTCCGCCGGGCGGCGCAGTTGAGTCAGGACGACTACCACCACCTTTACCGTCAATCCATTGAGCAACCGGACCTATTCTGGGCCGAACAGGCCAAGCGCTTTCTGCACTGGAGCCACCCCTGGGACAGCGTGCACAGCCACGACATGCGTACTGGCGAAGCCAACTGGTTCCGCGGCGGACAGCTCAATGTCAGCTACAACTGCATCGATCGTCACTTGAAAGAGCGCGCCGATCAGACAGCAATCATCTGGGAGGGCGACAACCCCGCCGACTCCCAACGCATCACCTACCAACAACTCCACGACCATGTCTGCCGCTTGGCCAATGTCCTGAAAAGCCGTGGTGTGAAAAAAGGCGATCGGGTTTGCATCTACATGCCGATGATTCCCGAAGTGGCCTACGCCATGCTCGCCTGTACACGCATCGGTGCCGTGCATTCAGTCGTGTTCGGCGGCTTCTCACCCGAAGCCCTGCGCGACCGGATTATCAACGCCGACTGCCGTACCGTGATTACCGCCGATGAGGGCGTGCGCGGCGGCAAATCGATCGCCCTGAAGAACAATGTCGACCAAGCCCTGCTCAGTTGCCCGGACGTCAGCAGCGTGGTGGTGGTGGAACGCACCGGCAACCCGGTGAACTGGGTTAAGGACCGTGACATCGCGTATCAGCCCGCCGTAGACGCCGCCAGCAACGAGTGCACACCCGAACCGATGGACGCCGAAGACCCGCTGTTCATCCTCTACACCTCCGGCAGCACCGGAAAACCCAAGGGCGTGTTGCATACCACAGGCGGCTACCTGCTACAGGCTGCCATGACCTTCAAATACGTACTGGACTACCGCGATGGCGAGGTATTCTGGTGCACTGCCGACGTGGGCTGGGTCACCGGCCACAGCTACATTCTCTACGGCCCTCTGGCCAACGGCGCCACCACGCTGATCTTCGAAGGCGTACCGAACTACCCCAACACCTCGCGCTTTTGGGAGGTGGTGGACAAACACCAGGTGAACATCTTCTACACCGCGCCCACCGCCCTGCGCGCCCTGATGCGTGAAGGCAGCGAGCCACTGCAACACACCTCCCGCGCTAGCCTGCGGCTGCTGGGCAGTGTTGGCGAGCCGATCAACCCGGAAGCCTGGGAGTGGTATTTCAATGTCGTGGGCGAGCAGCGTTGCCCGATTGTTGATACGTGGTGGCAGACCGAAACCGGCGGCATCATGCTCAGCCCCCTGGTCA
This sequence comes from Pseudomonas sp. LD120, assembly GCF_009861525.1. Taxonomy (GTDB): domain Bacteria; phylum Pseudomonadota; class Gammaproteobacteria; order Pseudomonadales; family Pseudomonadaceae; genus Aquipseudomonas. The sequence goes on from NZ_WVHL01000006.1 coordinate 235,478, forward strand.
GCGCCCGCCAGATCAAACCCGGCTGCGCCTCGACCCCGACGTTCGGCGTGCAACCGGTGCTGCTGGACGACCAGGGCAAGGAAATCCAAGGCGTCGGCAGCGGCATCCTGGCGATCAAGGCCAGTTGGCCAGCGCAGATCCGCAGCGTCTACGGCGACCCCAAACGCATGATCGAAACCTACTTCGCACCTTATCCCGGCTACTACTTCACCGGTGACGGCGCGCGCCGCGACGAAGACGGCAGCTACTGGATCACCGGACGCATCGATGACGTGATCAACGTCTCCGGGCACCGCATCGGCACCGCTGAGGTGGAAAGCGCCCTGGTCCTCCACGCCAACATCGCCGAGGCGGCGGTGGTGGGTTACCCCCACGACCTCAAGGGCCAGGGCATCTATGCCTTCGTCACCCCCATGCAAGGCGTCGAACCCGGCGAAGAGCTGAAAAAGGAGTTGCTGGCCCTGGTCAGCCGCGAAATCGGCAGCTTTGCCAAGCCGGAGTTGATCCAATGGGCCCCGGCCCTGCCAAAAACACGCTCCGGCAAAATCATGCGGCGTATCCTGCGCAAGATTGCCTGCAACGAACTGGATACCCTGGGCGACACCTCGACCCTGGCCGACCCCAGCGTAGTGGACGGTCTGATCGACAAACGCTTGAACGCTTGAACACTTGAAACCGGCGCGGCCACCGCCGCGCCTCCTTTTTAACCTCCACGCCGAGCGGTCATGGAATTCATTCGCAGCCGTATCGAAAACCAGGTCATGAGTTTGTCCGGCCTCTCCCTGGGCCAGCTTGACCTGGAGAACCCCAAAGGTGATCCCGGCCTGTTCGGGCCGGGGTCCGTCTGCTGGCAAGTCCACGCCGACTTCAGCAGCATGCTGATCGGCGGCATCAGCGCCCTGCTGATGCAGGCCTTGCATCCGCTGGCCCTGGCCGGGGTCTGGGACCACTCGAATTTTCGCCAGGACATGATCGGCCGCTTGCGGCGCACGGGTCAGTTCATCTCCGGCACCACCTTCGGCTCCCGTCAGGACGCCGAATGGCTGATCGAAAAAGTCCGCACTATTCACCTGCACATCGTCGGCACCGCTCCTGATGGCCGTCCTTACGCCGCCAGCGACCCGGACCTGCTGACCTGGGTGCATGTGGCGGAAGTCAGCAACTTTCTCGCCGCCCACCTGCGTTACCTCAATCCTCGCCTGTCGGAAGCCGACCAGGATCGCTACTACGACGAGATTGCCTTGGTTGCCGAACGCCTCGGCGCCCGCGACGTGCCCCGTTCGCGGCAAGCAGTGGCCGCTTATCTGCGCAGCATGCGCCCCCAATTGCTCTGCGATGAGCGCAGCCGCGAAGTCCTGCGCCTGCTACTGGCCGCTCCCGCCCCCAGTCGCCTGGCCAAACCTTTTGGCTCATTGATGATGCAGGCAGGTATCGACCTGCTGCCGGACTGGGCCAGCTCCATGCTTGATGTCAATCAGACCCCGCTGCAACGCCAGCTGATTCGAGCCAGCGTCAAACGCAGTACGCCGATGCTGCGCTGGGCGGTGCGTGACAGTTCGGTGCATCGAGCGAAACGACGCATGGGTCTGTAGAAGACAACCGCTCATGCACAACACGCCCAGACAGTTCGCAATTGGCCGACCAGCCCCACGCCGTATCCACCATGACCCTGAACAAAGTCTGCGGCTCCACCCTCAAGGCCTTGCACCTGAGCGCCCAGGCCATTGGCTGCGACGATGCCAAGGTAATCATTGGCGGCGGCCAGGGCGTGGCATTGGCCATAGAGTCCGAGAGATCGCCTTCGCCAGCACTTGACTCCTACAACGGGCAGGAGGCTGGTAGACTGCGGCGCCTTATTCCTCTTCTCCAAGGCGCCCTGCATGTCTTCCTTGAATCAGGCGCTGCGCGCCGCCCTCGATCACCGTCAAGACTTGCTCTCCGAGCTGCATCAACAAGGCACCGACTGCTACCGCCTGTTCCATGGTAGCCAGGAAGGTGCAAGCGGCTTGACCGTCGACCGCTATGGGCCGCAACTGCTGGTGCAGAGTTTTCACCAGACGCTGGACCGCGATGCCCTGCTGCAACTGCACGAGACCCTCGATCAACAACTGAACCTCTCGACCCTGCTGGTCTACAACGATCGCTCACGGGGCAATTCACGCATCGACCGTGAAGACTCCGTCTACCGCGCTGAAGAGCGTGCCCTGGACGACCTCATTGGCCGAGAGTGGGGCCTGAACTACCGGGTTCGAGGCCGTCACGCCGGGCAAGATCCATTGCTGTTTCTCGATTTGCGCAACGCCCGCGGCTGGGTCAAACAACACAGCAGCGGAAAGAGCGTCCTCAACCTCTTCGCCTATACCTGCGGTGTTGGCCTCAGCGCCGCCGCCGGTGGCGCCCGAGAGGTATGCAACCTGGACTTCGCCGAGGGCAACCTGGCGGTAGGACGAGAAAACGCTCAGCTCAACCCGCAACTACCCGCCATGCAGTTCGTGCAGTCGGACTATTTCCCGGCGATCCGCCAACTGGCGGGCCTGCCCATCAGCCAGCGGCGCGGGCAAAAACTGCCCAGCTATCCCCGTCTTGAGCAACGCCAATACGATCTGGTGCTGCTGGACCCGCCCGCCTGGGCCAAAAGCGCGTTCGGTACCGTCGACCTGCTGCGCGACTACCAGAGCCTGCTGAAACCGGCGTTGCTGGCCACCGCCGAGGACGGCGTACTGATCTGCTGTAACAATCTGGCCAAGGTGTCGCTGCCGGACTGGCGCGAGCAGGTACTGCGTTGCGCCGAGAAAGCCGGGCGACCGGTGCGCGATTGCCAGGTCCTGGCACCTGCGGCGGATTTCCCCTCCCAGGACGGACAACCACCGCTGAAAACCCTGATCCTGCAACTCTGATCAACCGCAAGAAATCTGAACAATCCTGAAGACTGTGATGGTTTCGGAACCGAAAACGCGTGCCATACTCCAACACACTTCCGATTCAGATAGATGAAGCCTCGCATGACCAAAGGATTGATTCGCGCTCTCAGCGCCTTGTTGACCGCTCTCGCCCTTTACAGTCTGTTGGGCTTTCTGATTTTGCCCGGCATCGCCTTGCGGGTGGCCAATCAGCAACTGGCCAACTACGCGACGACCCCGGCTCATCTGCAGCGCATAGAGCTCAATCCCTTCAGCCTGGAACTGACCCTCTGGGGCCTGAACATCGGGGAGCCGGGCAAGGAACAGGTGGCGTTCGAACGCCTCTATGCCAATCTGCAACTGGACAGCCTGTGGACCGGCGCGCTGCACCTGGCCGACATCGAACTGGACCAGCCCAAGACCGAAATCCTCTTTGACAAGGAAGGCAAGCTCAACCTCCTGACCTTGTTCAAGCTCCCTGCCAGCGAACCGACTCCGAGCGATCCCGATGCCAAGCCTTTCCCGGTACGTATCGAGCGCATCAAGCTGGCGGGCGGTTACCTGCACTTCCTGGACCTGCGCCCCAGCGAACCGATTGATTTCCTCTACAACACACTCGATTTCGAGCTCAAGCATCTGAGCACGCTGCCCGACGACAAAGCCGATCTGACGCTGGTGGCCAGCGGCCCCGAGGGCGGAAAGATCGACTGGTCCGGCAATTTCAGCATCACCCCACTGACCTCAGAGGGCACCTTGAAAGTCACCGACGGCCAAATGAAAGCCTGGTGGCCTTATGTGCGCGACGCGGTACCACTGGTACTGGAAGAGGGCGTGGTGAACCTCAGCACCCACTACAGGTTCAGCCTGGCCAAGGAAACCGAGCTGCTGCTGGACAACACCTCGATCAGCGTCGCGCCGTTCGCGATCAAGGCACCGGATGGACGCCCGCTGGCGCGACTGGAACGCCTGGACGTCAGCCAAGCCTCGGTGGACCTGGCCAAGCAGCAGGTGATTGTCGGCAAGATCAACAGCCAAAAACTGGAAACCTGGGCGGCCCTCGAAGCCGATGGCCAACTGGACTGGCAGAAACTCTTCGCCAGCCAACCAGCCAAACCCGCCCCAAAACCCGAGCCGGCCACTGCCGATACCGCCAAAGAACCAGCGGCACCGAGCAAGCCTTGGCAAGTACTGCTCAAGGATGTGCAACTGCGTAATTACCAAGTGCATCTGGCCGATCGTCAGGCGAAACCGGCGGTCGCCCTGGAACTGGGGCCGCTAAACCTGGACCTGAACAATTTCGACAGCCTCAATCAATCGCCCTTCTCCCTCAAACTCGATACAGGTCTGGGGAAACAAGGCAAGATCAGCGCCAGCGGCGAGGTCAATCTCAACCCGGTTACTGCCAAGCTCAAAGTGCAGACCAAGGACATCGACCTGCGTGTCGCCCAGTCCTATATCAGCCCGTTCATTCGCCTGGAGCTGCGCAGCGGCATGCTCGGCAGTGATCTGGCGGTAGACTTGAAGAAAGTAGAGCCTCTGACGTTCAGCGTCGCCGGTCGCGCCGAAGTGAACCAGTTGCACACCCTGGACACCCTCAAGAGCCGCGACTTCGTGAAGTGGAAGCAAGTCGTCGTCGAGGGGCTGGACTATCAGCATGGCGATAGCCTGAGCATCAGCCGGATCAACCTGATGCAACCCTATGCGCGCTTCATCATCAACGATGACCGAACCACCAACATCGACGACCTGCTGATTCCACAGCCTGCGAGCAGCAGCAAGTCCTCGGCAAAGTCGGCCCCCAGCGCCAGCAAGCCATTGGCCATTCACATTGGTGAAATCGCCATCAATGATGGCTCGGCCAACTTTGCCGACCTGAGCTTGACGCCGAACTTTGCCACCGCCATCCAGCAGCTCAACGGGCATGTCGGGACCATCGACAGCCGCCAGGCCAAACCCGCGGAAGTCGACGTCAAGGGCAAGGTTGACCGCTATGCTCCAGTGACCATCAAGGGCAGCGTGAACCCATTCGACCCAATGGCCGCGCTGGACATCGCCACCAGCTTCAAACGTGTGGAACTGACCACCCTGACGCCTTATTCCGGGAAGTTCGCCGGCTTGCGCATTCGCAAGGGCCGGCTCAATCTCGACCTGCACTACATGATCACCAAGGGCCAGCTCAAGGCAGAAAACAAACTGGTGGTCGAGCAACTGCAGTTGGGGGAAAAAGTCGACAGT